>NC_017956.1:0-407500 GCF_000264455.2 Tistrella mobilis KA081020-065
ATGAAGCCGGACGACCCCCGCCAACTCCGACTGCCGCTGCCCATGACCTCGGTTTCCGATCCTGCTGACTTCGCCGAATATGAGGCACAATGGGCCCGTGTGCGCGACTCGCTCCGTACCGAGTTCGGTGATGCCGCCTTCTATTCCTGGTTGAAGCCGCTGGCTCTCGCTTCGGTCGCCGATGGCCGGGTGACGATCCAGGTGCCGACCCGCTTCATGCGCGACTGGGTGGTGTCGCATTATGCCGACCGCATCCGCGTGCTGTGGTCATGGGAGAATCCGGCGGTGCGCCGGGTCGACATCGCCGTGGCCGGCGTGAAACCCGCGGCCGCGGAGGCGCCGGCACAGCCGGCCCCCCGGCCTGCCGAGGTGGTGGATCTGCCGCCGGTGCCGATGGCCGCGCCGGCGCCCATGACCTCCAGATCCGCTGTCGCCGTTGCCCCGGCCCGGGCTGCGGCACCGCGTGCCGCCACGGCGGCGGCGCCTGCGATCGTCATCGCCGACGGCGATGCCGAGGCGGAAGCGGGCAGCCGTGCGGCGGAGCGGATCGATCAGTGGTCGGCCGGACTGGACCCGCGCTTCACCTTCGACAATTTTGTCTGCGGCAAGCCTAACGAACTGGCCCATGCGGCGGCGCTTCGCGTCGCCGAAAGCGAAACGGTGCAGTTCAACCCGCTGTTCCTCTATGGCGGCGTCGGCCTGGGCAAGACCCATCTCATGCATGCCATCGCCTGGCATATCCGTGGCCGCAATCCGCGGCGCAAGGTCGTCTACATGTCGGCCGAAAAGTTCATGTACGAGTTCATCCGGGCGCTGCGCTACAAGGACACCATGGCGTTCAAGGAGCAGTTCCGCTCCGTGGACGTGCTGATGATCGACGACGTGCAGTTCATCAGCGGCAAGGACTCGACCCAGGAGGAGTTCTTCCACACCTTCAATGCGCTGGTCGACCAGAACCGTCAGATCGTGGTCTCGGGCGACCGCTCGCCGTCCGATCTGGATGGCATGGAGGAGCGGCTCCGTTCCCGCCTCGGCTGGGGCATGGTCGCCGACATCCATCCCACCACCTATGAACTACGCCTCGGCATCCTGCAGCAGAAGGCGGATCAGCTTGGGGCGGCGGTACCGGTGAAGGTGCTGGAATTCCTGGCCCATAAGATCGCCTCCAATGTTCGCGAACTGGAGGGTGCCCTCAACCGCGTTGTGGCGCATGCGACCCTGGTCGGCCGGGCGATCACGCTGGAGACCACCCAGGAGGTGCTGCAGGATCTGCTGCGCGCCAATGAGCGCCGGCTGACGATCGAGGACATCCAGAAGCGGGTGGCCGAGCATTTCAATATCCGCACCTCGGACATGCATTCCGCCCGGCGGTCGCGTGCGATCGCGCGGCCGCGGCAGGTGGCGATGTATCTGGCCAAGCAGCTCACCCAGTCCAGCCTGCCCGAGATCGGTCGCAAATTCGGCGGCCGCGACCATACCACCGTGATGCACGCGGTCAAAAAAGTGGAGGAACTGGCCGCTCAGGACGCCGGTTTCTCCGACGATATCGAGCTGCTGCGCCGGATGCTGGAGAGCTGAGCCGGCGGCATCCGCGCTGCCCTCTCCGTGTGGTCCGCATCCCGGTGACACCTGCCGTTACACTGGCTTCGCGCGCGCGCGGGCGGTATACTCCTAGCCCCTGACGGGGCCAGAGTCCGGAACCGTCTCCGGGGGTCGTCACCGCCCTCTCAGATCTGCCGGCCGGGCATGCCCCAAGCCGATCGACAGCCCTCACCGGGAGCGCACATGAAGCTGACCATCGAACGCGCCGCCCTGCTCCGCGCGCTGACCCACGTGCAGAGCGTCGTCGAGCGCCGCAACACGATTCCGATCCTGGCCAATGTGCAGGTCGAGGCGGAAGCCTCGGGCCGGCTGCGCCTGACCGCCACCGATCTGGATCTGTCGGTGGTGGAGGATGTGCCGGCGACGGTGGGACAGCCGGGGCGGACCACGGTGCCGGCGCACACCCTGCACGACATCGTCCGCAAGCTGCCCGACGGCGCCGAGGTCGAACTGGCGCTGGATGCCGCCAAGGGCCAGGTGAAGCTGACCGCCGGTCGCTATGCGTCGGCGCTGTCGGTGTTGCCGGCCGAGGATTTTCCCGAGATCGCCGAGGGCAACCTGCCCTTCGCCTTCTCGCTGCCGGCCGATGAGCTGAAGCGGCTGATCGACAAGACCCGCTTCGCCATCTCGACCGAAGAGACCCGCTATTACCTGAACGGCATCTATCTGCATGTGGCCGAGGGGCCGGATGGCCGGCGGCTGCGTGCGGTCGCGACCGATGGCCATCGTCTGGCCCGCGTCGAGGCGGATGTGCCCGAGGGGGCCGCCGGCATGCCCGGCGTGATCGTGCCCCGCAAGGCGGTCGGCGAGCTGCGCAAGCTGGTCGACGAGGTCGATGCCGAGGTGTCGGTGGCCCTGTCGGAAACCAAGATCCGTTTCGTCTTCGGCGACGTGGTCCTGGTCTCGAAGCTGATCGACGGCTCGTTCCCGGATTACGAGCGGGTGATCCCGGCCGGCAACGACAAGATGGTGCGGATCGACTGCAAGCCCTTCGCGGCCGCAGTGGATCGTGTCGCCACGATTTCGAGCGAGAAGTCGCGCGCCGTGCGGTTCTCGCTCACCGACGGCCGGCTCGATCTTGCCGTGACCAGCCCGGATAACGGCTCGGCGAGCGAAGAGCTGACGGTCGACTACGAAGGCCAGCACATCGATATCGGCTTCAATTCGCGCTATGTGCTCGATGTGGCCGGCCAGATCGACGGCGATCTGATGGAGCTGGCGATCGCTGACGGGGCCTCGCCGGTGGTGATCCGCGATACGGCGGATGCCGGTGCGCTCTATGTGCTGATGCCGATGCGGATTTGATCACGCTCGACCCCACCGATTTCCCGGAGCCCACCGCCGGCGCTGCGTCTCTGCGGCCGGGGGTGATGCGACCGGCCATTACCCGGCTGGTCCTGACCGGTTTCCGAAATTACCCGACGCTGCGTCTGGCGCTGGACCCGGCACCGGTGGTGCTGACCGGGCCCAACGGCGCCGGCAAGACCAATCTGCTTGAGGCCGTGTCCATGCTGGCCCCGGGACGCGGCCTGCGCGGTGCGCGACTGGGAGAGATGGACCGGCTGATCCCGGGCGTGGAGGGACGAAGCGGCGGCGGCTGGGCGGTGGCGGCGACGGTCGAGACCGCCGACGGGCCGGTCGAGGTCGGTACCGGCCTTGCCGGCGGCGGCCTGGAGCGCGAGCGCAGGATCGTCCGGGTCGACGGCCGCAATGCGAGTGCTGCGGAACTCGGGCGGCGCTGGTCGGTCCTCTGGGTGACGCCGGCGATGGATCGGCTGTTCGTCGAGGCGGCGGGCAATCGGCGGCGATTCTTCGACCGGCTGGTCTATGGGCTGGATCCCGACCATGCCGGGCGGATCGCGGCCTATGAGCAGGCGATGCGCGAGCGGGCGCGGCTGCTCCGCGACGGCCGGCGGGACCCCGCCTGGCTGGGCACGCTGGAGGCGACCATGGCCGCCAAGGGTGTTGCGATCGCGGCCGCGCGGCTGGGCTTCGCGAGTCAGCTGAAATCGGTTCTGGCGGCGGGCGGCCACGGCTTTCCCAAGGCCCGGATCGCGATCGAGGGCGAGGTTGAGGCGGCCCTGGCCGGCCAGCCCGCCCTTGCGGTGGAGGACGGGCTGGCCCGGCGGCTGGCCGAAAACCGGGGGATCGACGCCGATACCGGAACCACCCGGGCCGGTGTCCATCGCACGGATCTGGCCGTGACCCACGAGGGCAACGGCATGCCGGCGGCGCGCTGCTCCACCGGCGAACAGAAGGCGCTGCTGCTGGCCCTGGTGCTGGCGGTGGCACGGCTGAAACGGACGGTGGAAGGATCGGCGCCGATCCTGCTGCTGGACGAGGTGGCCGCCCATCTCGATGCCGAGCGGCGCGACGCGCTCTATGACGTGCTCGTCTCGCTCGGTGCCCAGGCCTGGCTTACCGGCACCGACCGCCCGCTCTTCGCCGGGCTCGGCGGCGGACGGGCGCAGTTCGTGCGGATCACCGATGCCTCGGCGATCCGCGACCAGATCGTCGACCCTGCCGGCACTCCCCTGCCGGCGGCGGGCGACCATGACCGAGGATGATGGAACCGGTTCGATGACAGAGCAGCCCGCACACTCCCCGTCCGAGACTGCCATCGCAGCCACGTCCTATGGCGCCGACTCGATCAAGGTCCTGCGTGGCCTGGATGCCGTGCGCAAGCGTCCCGGCATGTATATCGGCGACACCGACGACGGCTCGGGCCTGCACCACATGGTCTACGAGGTGGTCGACAATGCCATCGACGAGGCGCTGGCCGGCTGGTGCGACACCGTCGACGTGGTGCTGAACCCGGACGGATCGGTGACCGTGCGCGACAACGGCCGCGGCATTCCGGTGGACATCCACGAGGAAGAGGGCGTGTCGGCGGCCCAGGTCATCATGACTCAGCTGCATGCCGGCGGTAAGTTCGACCAGAACTCTTACAAGGTGTCGGGCGGTCTGCACGGCGTCGGCGTGTCGGTGGTGAATGCACTGTCGGAATGGCTGGAGCTGCGCATCTGGCGGGCGGGCAACGAGCATTTTATGCGCTTCCGCATGGGCGATGCCGAGGCCCCGCTGGAGATCGTGGGGCCGGCCGGTGACCGCACCGGCAGCGAGATCACCTTCCTGCCCTCGACCGACATCTTCACTAAGACCGATTTCGACGCCGCCACTCTGGAACGCCGCCTGCGTGAGCTGGCCTTCCTGAATTCGGGCGTCACGATCGAGTTTACCGATCTGCGAGCCGAGACGCCGGCCGTCCACCGCATGCATTACGAAGGTGGCATCGAGGCCTTCGTCCGCTATCTGGACCGCAGCAAGTCGCCGCTGCATTCGCTGCCGATCACGGTCTCGGGCGAGCGGGCCGGGATCACGGTCGAGGTCTCGATGCAGTGGAACGACAGCTATCACGAGAACGTTCTCTGCTTCACCAACAACATCCCGCAGCGGGATGGCGGGACCCATCTGGCCGGATTCCGTGCGGCGCTGACCCGCACGATCAACGCCTATGCGGCGTCTTCCGGCCTGGCCAAGCGCGAGAAGGTCGCGATCTCGGGCGAGGATGCGCGCGAGGGGCTGACCTGCGTGCTGTCGGTGAAGGTGCCGGACCCGAAATTCTCGTCGCAGACCAAGGACAAGCTGGTTAGTTCCGAGGTGAAGCCGGCGGTCGAGAACCTGGTGAGTGAGCGTCTGGACCAGTGGTTCGAAGAGCATCCGCAGGATGCCAAGGCGATCGTCGGCAAGGTGGTCGAGGCGGCGGTGGCGCGCGAGGCGGCCCGCAAGGCCCGCGAACTCACCCGACGCAAGAGCGCGCTCGACATCACCAGCCTGCCCGGCAAGCTGGCCGATTGTCAGGAGCGCGACCCTGCCAAGTCCGAGATTTTCCTGGTCGAGGGTGACTCGGCAGGCGGCTCCGCCAAGCAGGGCCGCAATCGTGCCAATCAGGCCATCCTGCCGCTGCGCGGCAAGATCCTGAACGTGGAGCGCGCCCGCTTCGACAAGATGCTGAGCTCGGCCGAAATCGGTACGCTGATCTCGGCGCTCGGCTGTGGCATCGGCCGGGACGATTTCGACCCAGACAAGCTGCGCTACCACAAGATCATCATCATGACCGACGCGGACGTGGACGGCAGCCACATCCGCACCTTGCTGCTGACCTTCTTCTACCGTCAGATGCCCGAGTTGATCAAACGCGGCCATCTGTTCATCGCCCAGCCGCCGCTCTACCGCATCAAGCGCGGGTCGAGCGAGGTGTATCTGAAGGGCGAGCTGGAGCTTGAGAACCACCTGATCGCTCAGGCGCTGGAGGATACCGTTCTCACCCTGGCCTCGGGGGCCCAGCATGCCGGCGGCGACCTGCGGGTGATCGTGGAGCGCTCACGCGATGTCGCCAACCAGCTGAAGGCGATCGCACGGCGTGCGCCGCTCTGGCTGCTGGAAGAAGCGGCCCTCGCCGGTGCGCTTTCCGAGGCGGCCTTTGCCGACCGGGCCGCGGCGGAACGCGCCGGCGCCGCCCTGGTCAGCCGGCTGGATGCCCGTGCCAACGAGCATGACCGCGGCTGGTCCTTCGCGGTCGAGACCGGTGCCGCGGAGGGCGAGATCGGCCCCTCGGCCGGTGCCGGCCGGGCGGGCGAGGTGCGGCGGATCCGGGTGCGCCGCGAACTGCGCGGCATGCAGGAAAGCTATGCCATCGATGCCAGCCTGTCGCGCGGCGGCGAGGCGCGGCTGATCAGCCGCCATCTGGCCGAACTCGGTCCGGTCTTCGACGGCGTCGCCACCATCGCCTTCGACAAGGGCCGGGAAGTGCGCGTCGTCGCCCCGCGCGAATTGTTCGAGGCGGTGCTGGAGGCCGGCCGCCGCGGCATTCAGGTGCAGCGCTATAAGGGCCTGGGTGAGATGAATGCCGACCAGCTGTGGGAGACCACCATGGATCCCAACAGCCGCACCCTGCTTCAGGTCCGCATCAACCATGCCGACGAGGCGGATGAAATCTTCACCACCCTGATGGGCGATGTGGTCGAGCCACGCCGCAACTTCATTCAGGATAACGCGCTGAACGTTTCCAACCTGGACGTGTAAAGCGCCGTATCTTGCTTCGCCTCCATTGCCTCCTCGCCCGGATTGCTCCTATATTTCAGAGTGATCCGGGCAAAAGAGGTCGGGATGAGCGTCAAACTGAATCTGATCCTGTCGGACGACCTCGGCCGCGAAATCGATCAGGCGGCAAGGGAGAGCGAGACCGACCGGAGTGAAATTTTCCGGAAGGCGCTCCAGCTGTATCTGGCAGCCCGGGAGGGCAAGCGGCGCGGATTAAAGCTCGGGCTCATTGAACCCGGATCTGAGCGCGTCGAGACCGAGATCGTCGGATTGTGAACACGATTGATCTCGATCGTCCTCCGTCGGGGCACAGGCTCGACGTGAAGATTTCTCCTGACGAAGCGGCCGGTGAGCGCCAGGTGCGTCTGTTCAAGGACGTCACCCTGTTTTTGATGGCCGCAGGCTTCGTCATTCTCATCATCGTCTTTTGCTTTTTGACGGTGACGTCGGTTGCTGCGTCTGTCGATGAGAAGAAGTGGGCGATGTCGGTTCTTTCTGCCGCAGCAGCCGGGTTGATCGGTTATCTGATTCGCAAATGAGGCGGGCCGCGGGTGCGGAGCTGCTCACCTGCGTCAATCGAACCGGAACGCCGAAACCGTCGTCTCCATCACCCGGTCGGAAAAGATCTTCCGGCCCCGCCCTTCGGGTGCTGCACCCGCGGTGACCATGAGCGGGATCAGGTGCTCTTCCGCCCGGGGCGGGTGGCAGAGCCGTGCCGCCGGGGCATCCGCCCACTCCGTCAGCAACTTATGGCGGGTGGCGGGGGCCGCCTCCACCGCACCGGTCAGCCAGGCGTCGAAGCTGTCGGAGACGGGCCCGAAGCGGGGATCGCCATAGCCGCGCATGTTGTGGAAGCTCATGCCGCTGCCCAGGATCAGCACACCCTCGTCACGCAAGGCGGCAAGGGCGACACCGGCGGCGAGATGGCTGGCCGGATCCAGATCATTGCGGATCGACAGCTGAACCACCGGCAGGTCGGCATCGGGGGCCGCGAGCAGCAGCGGGATGAACATGCCGTGATCGAAGCCGCGCGCAGGGTCGACCCGGGCCGCGAGGCCGGCTGCCCCAAGCAGGTCGACCACCCGGGCGGCGAGCGCGGGATCGCCGGGCGCCGGATAGCGCAGCTGGTAGGTATGTGGCGGAAACCCGTAATAGTCGTAGATCAGCTCCGGCGCCGCGGCACCGGTGACGGCAAAATCATCGGTCATCCAGTGGGCTGAGACCATCAGGATCGCCCGCGGTCGCACCGCAAGCCCCCGGATCAGCCCGCGCAGAAAATCGCCCATGCGGGTCCAGGTGTCGCGGGGCGTCCAGTCCATGAAGAAGCAGGGGCCGCCGCCATGGGGGATGTAGATCGCGGGCATGGGCGCGGTCGCGGCCTGGCTCATGGGGGCGTCCTCCGGCTGGGGTTCAATGCCGAGTATGCGTCCACCGGCTGATCCGGCAAAGTCGCATGAAGGTCACGACCTGGAACAGGCCGTTCCACGTAGTGTCCCGAGCTGGTATTCCCGTTCCGTTCAGAGACCTGTCGTTCATGCGCCGAGCTGCCATTCCCGTCCGTCGTGATCCCGTGCTGTCATCGGCTGCCGAGACCCCGGCCGGGGATGGCCCGCTTCTGATGGCCGAGCGTCGCACATCGGGTGGTGGCGCCAGGGCATCGGGCAGTGGCGGCGGTGGCGGGCGCCGTGGCGCGGGCAGGGGGGGAACCGGTGGCGGGGGCAGCCGGCCGCCGCGGCGCTGGTTCCGCCGGGCAGGCATTGCGCTCGGCGTGGTTGCCCTGATTTTCGCCGGCTATATCGCCTGGGTGCTGCGGGACCTGCCCTCGCTCGACGAGCTGAACAAGCCTGCGGCGGAGCCGGGTATCACCGTGCTGGCCCGCGACGGAACCGCGATCGCCGTCTATGGCCGGTTGACCGGCCGCCAGATCACGGTCAACGATCTGCCGCCGGCCCTGGTCGAGGCTGTGCTGTCGACCGAAGACCGGCGGTTCTACGACCACCCCGGCATCGACATCTTCGGCATCGGCCGCGCGGTCTATGCCAATCTTTCGGCCGGCCGGGTGGTGCAGGGCGGCAGCACCATCACCCAGCAGCTGGCCAAGATGCTGTTTCTGACTCCGGAACGCTCTTTCGAGCGCAAGCTGCGCGAAGCGGTGATGGCGCTCCGCCTGGAAGCGGTCTACGACAAGAACGAGATCCTGGCCCGCTATCTGAACCGCGCCTATTTCGGCGCCGGGGCCTATGGCATCGATGCGGCGGCCCGGCGCTATTTCGACAAGCCGGTCGAGGAGCTTGATGTCGGCCAGTCGGCGATGCTCGCGGGCCTCCTGCAGGCGCCGTCGGCCTATGCGCCGACATCGGCGGCCGAGCGGGCCGAGCGGCGGATGAGGGCGGTGGTCCAGAACCTGGTCGATGTCGGCTATCTGACGCCGGAGGCGGCGAAAGAGGTGCGGGTGCCGAAGCTTGCCCCCTCGGCCCGGGCGACGGTGGGGGCCACCAACCGGCGCTGGTTCGCCGATTGGGTGCTGGACCAGCTTTCGGCCCATCTGGAGCCCACCACCCGCGACATCGTGGTCCGCACCAGCCTGGATGCGGAGTTGCAGAGTGCGGCCGAATCGGCCGTGAGCGAGGTTCTGGCCGCCGACGGACCGAAGCTTAAGGCCGGCCAGGGGGCCTTTGTGGCGGTGGCGCCCGATGGCGGCGTGCTCGCGATGGTCGGTGGCCGGGACTATCGTGCCAGCCAGTTCAACCGGGCGACCCAGGCCTGGCGCCAGCCCGGATCGACCTTCAAGCTGTTCGCCTTTCTGGCGGCGCTGGAGGCGGGCTGGGAGCCGAACACTCTGGTGCTGGATGCACCGGTGACGGTGGATGGCTGGTCGCCAGCGAATTTCGAGCCGGACTATGCGGGCGAGGTGCCCCTGGTCCAGGCGGCCGTGCGCTCGCTCAACACTGCGACCGTGCGGGTGGCGGAAGAGGTCGGGCGCGACCGGGTGATCGCGACCGCCCGCCGTCTGGGCCTGTCGGGCGACCTGCCGCGGGTCCCGAGCGTGACCCTGGGGACGGGGTCGGAGAACCTGCTGGAGATGACGGCGGCCTATGCGGCGCTAGCCAATCAGGGGCGCCCGGTTCAGCCCTGGGCGATCGAGGAGGTGCGGGCAGCCGACGGAACCGTGCTCTATCAGCGCGCCGCGCCGGAACCGGCCGAACCGGTGCTGTCTGCCCATACGGTCCAGGCGATCAACGCCATGCTGGTCAAGGCGGTGGAGACCGGCACCGGCCGTGCCGCGCAGCTGCGCGGCGCCGTGATCGCGGGTAAGACCGGCACGACCCAGGATTACCGCGATGCCTGGTTCATCGGCTATACCGGCGCGGTCGCGGCGGGGGTCTGGGTCGGCAATGACGATGATGCGCCGATGCGCGGCGTAACCGGCGGCCGGTTGCCGGCCAAGATCTGGGCACGCGCGATGTCGGAAGGGGGCGGCCGGATGATGCTGGTACCGCCGCCGGTCCTGGAGATCAATGCGCCGGCGCCGGTGGTGCCCCCGTCGGACGACCCGCTCTCGCGCCTGCTGCGCGGCCTGTTCGGCGAGGAGAGTGCCGCCCCTGCCCGGCCCGGGCAGCCGTCGGCGCAGCAGCCGGCGCGCCCGGCACCCTCTCAGCCCTCGCGTCTGTCCAATCCGCCGGCCTATCCCGGAGAGCGCTTCGACCGCTGACAGCCCGCGGTTCAGACCGACCGGTTGGGCCGGTGGACCAGCAGCCGGTTGGCGGTGAGCGCGATGGCGGCGAGCACCAGGATGGTGCCGGCGATCGGGATCGGCGTGCCGTCGGCAAGCGGTGCCGTGGCCGCCGCGACGATGCCGCCCGTGGTCATCTGGGTGCTGCCGATCAGTGCACTGGCGGTACCGGCCATATGGGGATAGGGCAGGATGGCCGCGGTAAAGGCCTGGGGCAGGGCGAAGCCGGCACCGGCGAGCAGGAAGGCGGCGCCGGCCGTGACACCGAGGGCGGTGTCGGTGCCGGTCAATGTCTGGGCCAGCATGACCAGGCCGCCGGTGGCCATCAGGCAGAGCCCGATGGTCAGCAGGCGCAGCGAGCCGAGCCGCATGACCAGCCGCCCGCCGATGCCCGCGCCCGCCACATAGCCGGCGACCGCCAGCCCGAAATACAGACCGAAACGTTCGGGCCGGATGCCGTAGCCCTCGATCAGCAGCACCGAGGAATTCGACACCCAGGCGAAAAGGGCGCCGAAGGCCGAACAGGTGCAGATGCCGAGACCGACGAAGCGCCGGTCGTGGAGCAACTCGCCCATCGCTCTCAGGATCGCGACCGGCCGGATCCGGCTGAGATCGCGATTGGTGATCGGCTCCGGCAGGATGGTGACCGCGCTTGCGATCAGCAGGATGCCGATCACACCGAGGGCGGCGAAATTGCCGCGCCAGCCGAACAGCACCTCGATCTGACCGCCGATCATCGGCGCCACCATGGGGGCGAGTGCGGTCGCCGAGGTGATCGAGGCGAAGACCGATCCTGCGCGTTCGGGCGGAAACAGATCGCGGACCAGGGCGCGGCCGATCACGGCCCCGGCACAGGCGCCGGCCCCCTGCAGCACCCGGGCCATGACCAGCTGGTCGATGGTCGCGGAATAGAGACAGAGAACCGAAGCCACCACCTGCACCGCCATGCCGGCGATCAGCACCGGCCGGCGGCCCAGCGCATCCGAGACGGGGCCATAGACCAGCTGGGCAAGGGCCAGCCCCCACATATAGCCGGTCAGGGTCAGCTGCGCGGTTGCGGCATCCGCGCCCAGATCCCGCCCCATCGTCGGCAGCGAGGGAAGATAAAGATCGGTCGAGAGCGGCCCGAGGGCGGTCAGCGCGATCAGAACCAGGGTGATACCGCGGCTGGGGGCGGCACCGCGGCCGGGGCCGGAGGTGGGGAAGGACATTGCGGCGATGCCGATCGGAAGCGCGTGGAGACCTGCCAGCTTATAGGCCGTCGGGCGGTGCCGGCCAAGGGGGACGCCTCGATCGCCAGGATCGTCATAGAGTCTCGCTTTGTGAGACACATTTCACCGGACAGGATTTCACGTCTTAGCCTGAAGAATACTCATGCATGACATGCGGAGCTCTGATGCCAGAATAATGTCAGCAGTGCTGACGTGTCTGTCCGGAAATAAGAGCGAAATTACAGTAGGTTGTGGAATATAAGCGGGACCACGGCCATTCGGGGCCGCCTGGGACAGGTTGTTGCGTGATGAGCGTGTCCGTCATTCTATGGTGACATGTTGTTCCGCGATAATCGCGAATAAATTGACGGACCGCTGCCTGCGGAGTTATATCTCCCCCACATGTTGAGGCCCGGACGCAGGGGCCCCCCGGAAATCCGACGTCCGCCCCAGCGGGCGGCGCCGGCAGCGAGGGACTCCGCCGACGGAGCGCGCCCCGTAGCTGGAGAGGATTTGAGCGTGACGATCAATGCAGGTCTCGAAGGGATTGTCGTCGCCGAGACGGATCTGTCGCTTGTCGACGGCAAGAACGGCTATCTGGTCTATCGCGGGAACTGGGCCAAGGATCTCGCGATCTCCCGCACCTACGAAGATGTGGTTCACCTGCTGTGGCGCGGCCACCTGCCTGACGAACGCGAGAGCGAGGCCTTCCGCGCCGAACTGGCGGCCCGCCGCAAGCTTCCCGACTATCTGAAGACGATCATCCGGGCGCTGCCGCCCGAGACCGACACCATGAGCGTGCTGCGCACGGCGACCTCGGCGATCGGCGATCGCAGCTTCGCCTGGCCCCCCACTTTCGAGCAGGCCTCGGAGATCCTCGCCAAGGCGCCGACGATCATCGCCTATCGCAATGCGCTGAACACCGGTCGCGACCCGATCGAGCCGGATGAGAGCCTCGGCCATGCCGAGAACTATCTCTATATGCTCCATGGCGAAAAGCCGACCCGCGTCCACACCCGTGCGCTCGACGCCTATATCATCCTGACCGCGGAGCACGGGCTCAATGCCTCGACCTTCACCGGCCGGGTGATCACCTCGACCCGCTCGGACATCGCGTCTGCGATCACCGGCGCGATCGGTGCGCTGAAGGGCCCGCTTCATGGCGGTGCGCCCTCGGAAGTCGACACGATGCTCGAAGAGATCGGCACCAAGGAGAATGCCGAGCCCTGGCTGCGCCAGCAGATCGAGGCCGGCGAGCGTCTGATGGGCTTCGGCCACCGGGTCTACAAGACCATGGATCCGCGCGCCGTGGCACTCCGCCAGGTGTCGGACAGCTTTGCCGGCGAGGATCCCTGGTTCGATCTCTCGGTCCATGTCGAGGAGACCGCGGTCCGGCTGCTGTCGGAATACAAGCCCGGCCGCAATCTTTATCCGAATGTCGAGTTCTGGGCGGCGGCGGTGCTGCGCGGCGTGCGCATCCCGACCGACCTTTATACTCCGACCTTCGGGCTGGCGCGCATGGCCGGCTGGTCGGCGCATATCCTGGAACAGGCCGACAAGAACCGCCTGATCCGGCCCGAATCGACCTATGTCGGCGAGATGCCCAAGGCGTCCTGATCTCCGGCTTCTGATGCAGAAAGGCCGACCGTCCCGGTCCGGGGCGGCCGGCCTTTCGTTTGTGCAGATCCTTGTCGTGACTGATCAGTCGTGCGGCAGAGGGCTCACGCGCCAGTGGCCGGGGCGCTTCGGATCTGCCGCCAGCCTGCGGGCGCACCAGTCCAGCAGATCGGCCATGCCCTCTTCCACCGGCCAGGCGGGGTTGACCGCGATCAGCCCGGTGGTGGTCATCCCGTCGGAGGTGCTGCCGGGGGGCAGGATCGACAATTCGGCGCGCAGACCTTCCACATGGGGCGGCAGGGCGCGACCGATCCTCCGTGCCAGATCTTCGGCGGCCTCGGCCCGCTTCACCGGGTACCAGATCAGATAGCTGCCGCTGGCCCAGCGTTCGATCGCGGCCTCCATGGCGCGGGCCAGACGATCGAACTCGTCCACCTCTTCGAAAGGTGGGTCGATGATGGCGAGGCCGCGCCGTTCCCCCGGCGGCAGGCAGGCTTTCAGCACGCCGTAGCCGTCGTGACGCAGCACTTCGATCCGCGGGCCCGGGCGCGGGGCGCGGGCGCCCAGCACCCGTTCCAGCCGTGCACGCACCGGATCGACGGTCTCGGCTGCGATCAGCCGGTCGCCTGGACGCATGGCAAGGGCGGCAATGAGGGGAGAGCCGGGATAGCGTCGGCGCGTGCCGACGGCACCGCGGCCGTCATCCACCGCATCCAGTGCCCGGCGCAGCCCGGCAATCAGCGCCGGTTCGTCCGGGGCCGGTCGGTCGGCGATGCGGAAGATGCCGCCGCGGGCCTCGCCGCTGCGCAGGCTTTCGGGGGCCTCGAGGTCGTAGAGCCCTGAACCGGCATGGGTATCGATCACCACGAAGGGCTTCGACTTGCGGGCCAGATGGGCGACCGTGGCGGCCAGCGCCGCGTGCTTGACGATGTCGGCAAAATTGCCGGCGTGGAAGTCGTGGGCGTAGTTCATGCCTGGGGCGGGCCTGTTCTGGAAATGCCATGGGCGGTCACCGGATGGTGACCGCCCCGGCGTCTTTCGACAAGGCCTGCCTGGCCGGGATCAGCCCTGCATCGTCTGGGTCGGCTTCGAGAAGTGCACATCTTCGGGCTTCAGCCCATAGAAGCGCATCGCATTGGGGCCGAAGATCAGATCCTTGTGCGCATCGGGCACGTCGTCGCGCTCGCGGATCGAGCCGAAGGCTTCACCCAGCTTGCCGCCGGCATAATGGGTGTGCGGGAAGTCCGCGGCCCCCAGAATGCGATCGGCGCCGATCAGATCGACGAAGGCCGGCAGGTTGGCCTCGTCACCCTCGACGGTGAAGTAGATCTCGCGCTCGCGCAGATAGTCGATCGGGGCCTTTTCCGCCGGCCAGACCTCGGCCGCGGGCGTCACCCGCCACTTGTCCATCCGGTCGAGCACGGTGGGGAACCAGCTGGCGCCACCTTCCAGGAAGCCGACCTTCAGCGACTTGAAGCGATCGAGGATGCCGCCACCCAGGAAGCTGAAGAAGCCGAAGACGATGGTCATCTCGAAATTCAGGATGAAGGCTGCGGCCGGGCTGTCGAGGCCTTCGCCGATGCCGTCATGGGCCCAGCCGACATGGACGCAGATCGGCAGGCCGACCTCTTCCGCCGCCGCCCAGACCGGATCGAACCGACGATCATGCAGCAGAACCGATCCGACCGTGCCCAGCACCATCAGCGAGGTTGCTCCCAGAGCCTTGGCGCGATGCACTTCCTTCACCGCCTGATCGGGCAGGCGCATCGGCAGAAGGGCCGCCCATTTCAGCCGGGTCGGCTTCTTGCCGCAGGTTTCGGCCATCCAGCTGTTATACGACCGCATCAGCGCCGCCTCGAACAGCGGATCGCGGGTCAGCGGCTGGAGGAAAAGGGTCGAATAGATCGTCGCCACGTCCAGCTGGATCTCGTCCATCTTCGCACAATAGGCGTCGACGTCGAGAATGCCCTGGATAGCGGTGCTGACCGGCTTCAGCTTCGCATAGTCGGTGACGATCGGGCTGGCATGACAGGACGCCTGATAGCCCTGCATCTTGGGCCGCATCTCGCCGTCGATCAGCCAGGCATAGTTGCGCTGGGTCCGATGGGCGATCATGTCGCCGATATGGACGATCTTGGGCCGCCGGTGCCAGTAGGCGCGGTCCAGATGATCGAAGATGCCGTCATGATCCTCGATATGAGAATCGGCATCGATGAAGGGGTGTTTCTTCTCGGCCGACGCGAAAGCGCCACGCCGGTTCGGAACGGGCTGATAGGTCATCGGGCTGCTCCGCCGTGCTGCCTGCCTGAAATGGCAAATGTCTCATTCTGCGAGACGATTTCGGGCGATCCACCATTGCGTGATATTGGCCGCCCCGTCCTAGCCAAAAATGAGCACCGCAAACCGGCTTGTCAATTTTTGCGATCTATTCATCCTGAAATAATCACCGGAGCCGCGATCTCGCGGACTTTCGGCGGCAAATGTCTCGTTCTGTGATACTTGTGGGGATGAATTGCTCGTAGAGGTTGAGAAAACGGGTTGCCGGTTAGATAGCGATGTTTTAGGGTCATCCAACTGATGGTAGATAATCCGTCAGGATAGTCATCGGTGGGAACGATCGCCAGCAGCATCGCACCGGTACAAAGCCGGGCGAGGTCGCGCCGGAAGGGACGGTGGCAGGCGACGGAACCAGGGCAAGTGGCGCGGGCGATGCGGCGGGCAAGCCGGCTTCGTCTGCGAAGCGGGGCAGTCGCGAACGGGGGGCCGGCGGGGCCAAGACCTGCCGGCGTGAAGACGCAGACCGGATGTGAAGTGCTGAGCGGCAGCCGCCGCCATGCGCCGTGGGTGGCCCATTGCCCGCAATCCGGTGTGAGGATCAGCCCTGACGGCACGCGACCTGTTCCTTCGAAGGGAGCATGTCCGATGCATCATGATCTTCCGACCGTCGCGGCCAGCGGGTTCCGGACAGCCAGACTGGTTGACGCCTCTCTGGCCGACGGCCGCGGTGCAACGGCACCGACGGCGGAGCGGCTGGACATTCTGCTGGCCCTCGACGATCTGGGCATCGATGCGGCGCTGATCGGCTATCCGGCGGCCCGGCCCGCAGATCTGGCGCTGGTGGAGGCGAGCCGCGCACGCTGTCGGCAACTGACCCGCATGGTCTGCACGGCGCTTGCCGATGCGCCGGTCCTGGCGGATCTGCTGGGCCGGGGCGAGCCGACGGAAAGCGGGCCGCCGATCGAGGTCGTGCTGGAATGCGGCACGGACCCGCGTCTGGCCGAGGGTGCGGATCCGGTGGCACTGCTGACCGGCGCGATCATCCGTCTGGCACCCCGGGCACCCGTCTGGGTCGAGCTTGCGGCGATTGCTGCAGCCGCTCCCGAAATGCTGCGGAGCCTGGTTCATGCCGCTCTTGCGGCCGGCGCCCGGGGGCTGATCCTTGCCGATACCACCGGCCGGATGCTGCCGGCCGAGACGGCGGCCACGATCGGCATGCTGCGGGCGATCACCGGCCCGACGATCCCGGTGATCGTGGCACCGGCCGACGATCTGGGCCTTGCTACCGCGAATGCGCTGGCAGGCCTTGCCGCCGGCGCCGATGGGGTGCTGGGTGCCATCGGCGGTTTGGGGGAGCGCGCCGGCCTGGTGCCGATCGAGGAGGTCGCGACCGCCATCCGTTATCGCCCGGATCACGTCCGACTGGATCACGCCATCGATCTCGCGGCCCTGGTCCGCACGGGCATGACGATCGCGGAAAGGCTTTCGGTCGATCTGGGGCGCAATAAGGCGCTGCTCGGCGACTACGTCTTCGGAACGGCTGCCGGGCTGCATCAGCACGGGCTGCTCAATCATCCGATCACTTACGAATATCTCGACCCGGCGGATTTCGGCCGCGAGCGGCGGATCCTGATCGGTCGCCATTCGGGGCGTGCAGTGCTGCGCGCCCGGCTGACCGAGGTCGGGATCAATCTGGATCCGGCAGGGCTGGAGGCCGTCTATCAGGCGGTGATGCGCAGCGCCGATCCCGAACGGTTCAACGACACGGCCGAGCTGGTCGCGCTCCACCGCCGGCTCTCGGCCGGGGATGCGGTCGCAGGCCCTGTCGCCCACGTCAGTCAGGGGGCATGAGGACGATGGAAGTAGCGCTTGGCGTACCCGATGACGAGGTCGTCGACGATGCCGAGGTGGAGCATGTGCTGGGGGTCATCCGCGGCGGCGGCCTGACCCTGCTCAAAGCCAATATCGGTTACGGGCTGATCGGCCATACCGAACGGTCGATCCGCCGGATGTACGAGGTGAAGGGGCGGCCGCTGACCAACCCCTGCATCACCATCGGCAGCATCGATGTGCTGCGCGACCTGGTGATCATGGAGGATCCCCGGCTGCTGGACTGGATTGCCGAGGTGTCGGAGATGACGACGCTGGCGGTGATCAACCGGCTCAACCCCGACAGCCGGCTGTTTGCCAAGCTGACGCCTCATGTCCGTCGGCAGTGCAGCGAGAACGGCACGGTCGCGACCTTCATCCGGACTGGCGCGTTCATCGAGCAGCTGGTCGAGAAGGCGCTGGCCGAAGACATCCTGCTGGTCGGATCCTCGGGCAACATCTCATCCACAGGCAATCGCTATACCTTCGCCGACGTCCAGCCGCAGGTTCTGGAGGGTGTGGATTTCTGGCACGAGAAAGGTGACGCCAAGTATCTCAACGACCAGAAACTGGCGACCAGCATCGTCAACCTGACGAACTTCACCTTCCGCCGCAAGGGCGTGAACCACGAGTACATCGCGGCCAGCCTCGACGCTTTCAGATCGCGAACCGGCCTCTGAGGTCGGGCCGGCCTCTGACGTCGGTCGTGCGACGGCGACACGGGATGCAGTTTCCAGGGACATGGACAAGTCGGCCCGCCCGCGGCGGGCTTTCGGAAGGACGATGACGCATGTCGGAATATTTTGAGGAGTTCGACCGGATCATCCAGGCCAACAAGTATTCACGCCACTCCTTCGTGAAGGAGATCGAGGCGGGCCGGGTGACGCGGGAACAGATGAAGCGCTGGGCGATCCAGAAGTATCATCAGGTCTATCTGCAGAACAGCTGCTACAGCGGCATTCATGCCAACAGCTGGCACGAGGACGTCCGCGCCTTCGAAATGGAGCAGCTGATCGCCGAGGAAACCGCGATCGCCGATGGGTCGGACAGCCATTACAACCTGATGAAGCGCTTCGCGCTGGCGCTAGGGGCGACCGAGGCCGAGATCCGGGAGACCCCGGTGGCGCCGGAAGTCTGGGATTTCGTGACCTATCTGGTCGGCCACTGCCGGAACAATCATTTCGTCTATGGCATCCTGGCGATTTATGTGAACGAAAGCCAGACCTCGGAAAGCGCGATGAAGATGTATCGGGCGCTCAAATCCGGCTTCCAGTTGGATGATCGTGCGCTCGAATGGTTCACCGTTCATGGTGAAGCCGATATCGAGCATTCGTCGCACGCCAAGGATCTGATCGTGAAATACGCTCATGAGGCGCCGAACTTCGAATGGCGCGGCCGGCAGGTGGTCGAGACCGGGTCGAAGATGTGGACCAAGCTCCACGACTTCTACTACGGGGTCATCACCGGCTGAGACCGGGCCGGGTTCCGCCGCGGCGGCGTCGGGGGAGGCCGCCGCGGCGGATGCCGGATCGTCAGGATGTCGCCGGGCTTTTGCCCCGCCGCTTCATCGCCGCCATGGCCAGGGCGACCAGGATCGTGCCGACGATGAAGACGAAGGCCGCGGCGGCGATCGCCGGGCTGATGTTCTCGCGGATGGTCGAGAACATCTGCCGGGCGAGGGTGCGCTGATTGGGTCCGGCGACGAACAGGGTGAGCACCACCTCGTCGAGCGAGGTGGCGAAGGCCAGCACCGCGCCCGAGGCAACCCCGGGCATGGCCAGCGGCAGGGTCACCCGCCGGAAGACGGTGACCGGCGAGGCGCCCAGGCTGAGAGCGGCGAGTTCGACCCGCCGGTCGATGCCGGCGAGCGCACCGGTGACGCTGACTACCACGAAGGGGATCGCCACCACCGCATGGGCGACGATGACGCCCAGATAGCTGCTGGCGATGCCGAGCCGGACGAACAGCACCTGCATGCCGACCCCCAGCACCACGGCAGGCACGACCATGGGCAGCAGGAACAGCGTCCGGGCGATGCCGGCGAAGGGCAGGCGGCGGTTGCGCAGACCGAGCGAGGCGGCGGTGCCGAGCACCGTGGCCAGCAGGGTCGCCCCGGTGCCGATGATCAGGCTGTTCACGATGGAGCGCTGCCAGACCGCCGCCGTCGCCAGTTCCTCGAACCAGCGGGTTGAGAATTCCGGGATCGGATAGGTCAGGAAGACGCTGGAGGTGAAGGCGAGCGGCAGGATCGCCACAAGCGGCGCCACCAGGAAGATCACCACCGCAAGCGCATAGAGCAGTTTGAACGCCTTGGGCATGGGCTGTCAGCTCCTTCCCGTGGCAGGGTCGGCCGAAAGCCGGCCATAGACCGCATAGAGCAGCAGGGTGACCACCAGCAGCACCAGGCCGAGCGCGCCGGCCATGCCCCAATTGGCCGAACCCGTGGCATAGAAGGCGATGACCGAGCTGATCATCTGGTCGCCGGGGCCGCCGATCAGGGCCGGGGTGATGTAGTAGCCGATGGCCGTCATGAACACGAGCAGCGCGCCCGAGGCGAGGCCGCGGAAGGCGAGCGGGAACACCACGCGCAGGAAGGCCCGGAGCGGGTTGGCACCCAGAGAGGCTGCGGCCGGCACCAGATTTCTGGGGATGGCGATCAGCACGCTGTAGATCGGCAGCACCATGAAGGGCAGCAGGACGTGGGTCATGGCGATCACCACGCCCAGGCGGTTGAAGATCATCGGCACCGGCGCGCCGACGATGCCGAGGCCGAGCAGCAGATCGTTGATCAGCCCCTTTTCCTGCAGGATCACGAACCAGGCCGCAGTGCGCACCAGCAGAGAGGTCCAGAGCGGCAGCAGCACGGCGGCGAGCAGCAGATTGCGCTTCCAGCCCTCGGCCGCCGCGATCAGCATGGCATAGGGAAAGCCGATCAGGGCGCAGGCGATGGTGACCAGGGCTGCGATCCAGAAGGTGCGCAGCATGATCACCCGGTTGGCCGAAGCCTCGTCGGCCATCGACACCACCTCGCCCGCGGCGTCGCGCTTCAGATCGACGGCGGCGAGCAGGTGACGATCCGTATAGGGGGAAAGCGCGCCGGCGATCGCCTGCCAGTAGCGGGGTTGATCCCATCGGCGGTCGACCTCGGCCAGGTCGGCCGGCATGTCGCCATCCTCGATCGCCCGGATGGTCTTCGACATCAGGGTGCGGAAGCCCGACTGGGCGCTGTTCAGCCGGCGGACCATGTCGCCGACCGCCTGGGTATCGGTCGCCGCCGTCAGATCCTCGACGATGGCCGCCTTCATCTCGGGCGTCGGCGGCGACTGACGATCCCAGTCGGCGGCGACCTCGGCGGTGCGGGGCAGAATGCGCAGCACCGCCGGATCCGACACCGCCTGCGACATCATCGTGGCCAGCGGCCAGAGGAAGAAGATGCCCAGGAAAAGCAGCAGCGGCGCCAGCAGCAGCGCTGCGGCGCCCTTCGACCCGCCGCCGCTCATGGGGCGATGACCCGGCAGTCGGCCGGGCGGAATTCGGCGAAAACCTCGGTTCCGGGCGCCCATTCGCGCGATTTGCGGTCGAGCCGGACGGTGAAGCCATGCGCCCCGCCGTCCAGTTGCACCCTCAGATGATCGCCCTGATATATGCAGTCGGCGACCCGGGCCGCCAGGCTGTTGCCGGTGCCGCCCGGGCGCTCCGCCAGCTCGATCCGCTCGGGGCGGATCGACAGCAGAACCTCCTGGCCGCGGACGACCGGTTCGGCGACCGCGGCGACGACATGGCCGCCGGCGGCCAGGGCGATGCGGGCTTCGGCCCCCGCGCTGTCTTCCACCCGGCCCTCGGCGAGATTGGTCTCGCCGATGAACTCGGCCACGAAGCGGGTGCGGGGTTCGTCGTAGATTTCGCGCGGCGAGCCGATCTGCTCGATCCGGCCGTGGTTGAACACCGCGATCCGGTCGGACATCGTCAAGGCTTCGGACTGGTCGTGGGTCACGAAGACGATGGTTAGCCCCAGCCGGTTGTGCAGGGCGCGGATGTCGAGCTGCATCTGTTCGCGCAGCTGCTTGTCGAGTGCACCCAGCGGCTCGTCCATCAGCACCACCCGGGGTTCGAAGACCAGCGCGCGGGCAAGGGCCACACGCTGCTGCTGTCCCCCGGAAAGCTGAGACGGCCTGCGATCGGCCAGCGCCGAGAGCTGGACCATGTCGAGCACCCGTGCCACCCGCTCGGCGATCTCGGCGCGGCCGGTGCCGCGCATCTGCAGCGGAAAGGCGATGTTCTCGCCCACGGTCATGTGGGGGAACAGGGCATAGCTCTGGAACACCACGCCCATATTGCGGCGATGGGGCGGCAGGTCGTTGATCGGCTGGCCGTCGAGCAGGATGGTGCCGGCCGTGGGGTTTTCGAAGCCGGCCAGCATCATGAGCAGGGTGGTCTTGCCCGAGCCGGATGGCCCGAGCAGGCTGACGAATTCTCCCTCGGCAATATCGAGGGTCAGGTCGTTGACGACCGTCAGGGCTCCGTACGACTTGCTGATGCCGTCGAAGCGGATGCGAACGTTTTCCAACAGCGTCCTCCAGCTCTGACCGGGTCGGCGCTGAGGTGGGCGAAGGATCGTGCGGGGGAACGATGCCGCGCCGGGCGGGTGTCGCCACCCGCCCCTCGCGCCGGTCGCGGGCTCAGCGCGCCAGCCAGGCGTTGAAGCGCCGGGTCAGTTCCTCGGAATTGTCGATCCAGAAATCGACGTCGAGCGGGATGGCATCGGCGATATTGGCCGGCGCCGTCGGCAGGTCGGCTGCGTATTTGGGATCGACCATGGCGGCCGCTTCCTTGTTCGGCAGACCATAGGCAATCGTCGCCGGCAGCTTGATCATATTCTCGGGCGCGCTTGCGAAGGCGATGAAGTCCTGGCCGGCCGCCGCGTTTTCGGCGCCTTTCAGAACCACCCAGCTGTCGATCGCATAGATGCTGCCCGGCCAGACCACCTTGAACTGCTTGCCCTCGGCCTTGTTGATGGCGGTGATGCGCCCGTTATAGGCCGTGGTCATCGCCACCTCACCCGAGGCGAGCAGCTGCAGCGGCTGGGCGCCGGCTTCCCACCAGACCAGGTTGGGCGAAAGTTCATCCAGCTTCTTGAAGGCGCGGTCCACCCCTTCGGGCGTGCCGAGCACATCGTAGATCTCGTCCTTCGGCACGCCGTCGGCGAGCAGGGCGAATTCGAGCGTATACTTGGCGCCCTTGCGCAGGCCCCGCTTGCCCGGGAACTTCTCGACATTCCAGAAATCGGCCCAGGTCTTGGGGCCGTCGGCGAGCTTCGCGCCGTCATAGGCGATGGCGGTGCTCCAGACGATGGCGCCCACGCCGCACTCACTGCCCGACTGGGCCAGGAACTTGTCCTTGCCGCCGAGTTTTGCCCAGTCGATGGTCTCGTAAAGGCCGTCGGCGCAGCCCAGCGCCAGCTCTTCGGCCTCGACCTGGACCACGTCCCAGTTGGGCGCGCCGGCCTTCACCTTTGCCTGCAGCACGCCATAGCCGCCATCCCACGATTCGTCCAGCAAGGGCTTGCCGGTCTTGGCGGCGAAGGGCTTGAAATAGATCTCGCGCTGCGCGTCCTGATAGTTTCCACCCCAGGAAACCACGGTCAGATCCCGGGCGAGTGCCGGTTGACTTGCGGCGATGCAGATGCCCGCCAGAAATACACCACCGGCCCCGATGTTCCGGAATACGCTCTTCATAGGAACAGCCTCCCCTGGCTTCCCTGGTCTTGCCCCCTTCTCAGGATGTCCTCACACCAGAATCCCCAACGTCGTTGCGACGACTGTGAGTGCAGCCTGAGCGTCATAATTGCTGCATCTTTTCCGGCGCACCGCAACATCTTTTGATGGCATGTCGACGAGTGGACATCCTGCCGCAGCGGTATGCAGAGGGGCCAGCGCCGGCCGGGTCACTCTCCCGGTCGTTCTCCGGATCACTCTCCGGAGGCGAGCAGGCGGCCGTCGCGGCGGGCGGCGCGGGTCGCGCGGGTGAAGGCCACCGCCGCCATCACGACCAGCACGCCGTCCAGCGCGAAGGCCCAGGCCAGATGGCGCCAGGGAATGGTGCCGTCGATCAGCACCTGACGCATGCCTTCGAAGATATGCGCGGAGGGCAGGATCCAGGCGACCGGCTGCAGCCAGCCGGGCAGCACCTCGATCGGGTAATAGATGCCCGAGATCGGCTGCAGCACGAAGATCGCCGCCCAGGCCAGCCCCTCGGCACCGAGCCCGACCCGGAGCAGCAGGCTGGCCACCATCAGCCCGATCGACCAGCCCATGATCATCAGCGCCGCGAGGAAGGGCAGCAATGGCCAGCCGAGGGTGAAGATGTCGTAATGGTAGAGCGGCCAGGCCAGGGCAGCCGCGGCCCCTGTGCCGATCGCGACCCGGATACCGGCGACCGTGAGCATGGCCGCGATCATTTCCCAAGGGCGGAGCGGGCTGACGAAGAGGGTGGCGAGGTTGCGGGCCCAGATCTCTTCGAGCAGGGCGAGGTTGACCCCCAGCTGCGAGCGGTAGAGCACCTCCCAGAGCAGCAGGCCCGAAAGCAGGGTGCCGGCGGCCTGGGCCAGCCAGTCGGTGCGCGTGGTGAGGAAGACGGTGATGAAGCCCCAGAGCAGCATCTGCATCGTCGGCCAGTAGACGATCTCGACGAGCCGGGCCCACGAACTGAACAGCAGGCGCAGATGGCGCAGCACCAGCGCCTGGATGCGCTGCAGGGAAGCAGCGGTGCCGGTGAGCCGCTCGGGCGCCTCGCTCAACGCCGCCTCCATCGCGGCGGTGGGTGGCATCATCCGTTCGTGGTTCATGCCCCCTCCGCAGGCTGCATTTCGGGCGACCGGGCGACGTCGAGGAAGACGTCTTCCAGGCTGGCACGGCCGTAGCGGGTCAGGAGCTCCGCAGGCGTGCCGTCGTCGACCACCCGGCCGGTGCGCATCATCAGCACCCGATGGGCCAGCCGCTCCACCTCGCCCATATTGTGCGAGGCGAGCAGAATGGCGGCGCCCGACAGGTCGCGGAACCGTTCCAGCAGCCCGCGCAGCCGGTCGCCGGTATCGGGGTCGAGCGAGGCGGTCGGCTCGTCGAGCAGCAGCAACTCCGGCCGGTTCAGCATCGCCTTGGCGAGCGAAACCCGGGTCTTCTGCCCGGCCGAGAGCCGCCCGGTCGGGCGGTCGAGCAGGGCGTCGAGGTCGAAGGCGGCCGAGATCTCGCGCACCCGTCGCGCCGGATGGGCAATGCCGTAAAGCCGGGCATAGACATCCAGATTCTGGCGCACGGTCAGCCGGTGGGGCAGGTCGACATAGGGCGAGGAGAAATTCATCCGCGGCAGGGCCCGCTTGCGATCGCGGGTCATGTCCTCGCCGAACAGCCGGATCCGGCCGGCGGTCGGGATCACCACACCCAGGATCATCGACATCGCCGTGGTCTTCCCGGCGCCGTTTCCGCCGAGAAGTGCAACGGTTTCGCCACGCCGGACGGTGAAATCGAGGCCGGCGACCGCTTCGACGGTGCCGTAGGTCTTGCGCAGGTGCTCGACGGCAAGGACGATCTCGGTCATGGATACGCCGTTCGGCCGGTGGGGCTCAGGAAAGGGTGCAAACCCTGTCGGGCCTGCAGGCTGTTCGATCGAAGGTGGTCCGGTGCCGGCCGGGGGTCAAGCGCGACGGCCGGCGACCCGGGCCCCGTCCGCCTGAACTGGAGCCATCCGTGAGCCGTCTCGACAGTTTCATTCGCCGCCTGACCGCCCAGCGTGCCTGCCTGGATCGTGCCGCGGAGATCATCCGCGATCTCGACGGGCCGGTGCTGGAGCTGGGGCTCGGCAATGGCCGCACCTACGATCATCTGCGCAGCATCCTGCCCGACCGGGAAATCTTCGTGTTCGAGCGCAAGGTCGCGGCCCATCCGGATTGCATCCCCGACGACGCCCATCTGATTTCGGGGGATCTGGCAGAGACCCTGCCGCGCGCGGCCGAACGCATCCCGGCGCCCGCCGCCCTCGCCCATGCCGATATCGGCAGTGGCGATGCCGAGGCGACGGCCCGGAACGCCGCCCGGGTGGCGGCGGCGCTGCCGGTTCTGCTGGCGCCCGGTGCGGTGGTTGCGGCCGATCAGCCGCTCGACGATCCAAGGCTCCGGCCGATCGACCTGCCCGAGGGCGTGGCACCCGGGCGCTATCACCTCTATCTCAGGGTCGAGGTGCCGGAATGAGTGCGGCCGGCCCCACGCTTCCGCCGGCCGCCAGCCTGCCGCCGGGCATGGGATCCCCCGATGGCGGGCGGGTGCGTGCCCATACCCTGGTCACCATCCGCTGGCTGGCGATCGCCGGGCAGCTGGCGGCGATCATGCTGGTGTCGCAGGGGCTGCGCTTCCCGCTGCCTTTGCTCGAATGCGTGGCCGCGGTGGGGGCCTCGGCCCTGCTCAACCTTGCCACCACCCTGGCACGGCCGGCCAATGCCCGGCTGACCGACGGCCAGGCGGCGCTGTTCCTGGCCTTCGACGTCTGTCAGCTGGCGGTGTTGCTGCAGCTCACCGGCGGCCTGGCCAATCCCTTCTCGGTGCTGGTGCTGGCGCCGGCCACGATCAGCGCGACCATCCTGTCGGTGCGTTCCACCGTGGTGCTGGCCGGCATGTCGCTGATTGCGGTGACCATGCTGGCGGTCTGGCATCATCCGCTGCCCTGGGACGGCGAGGGCGGACCTCTCGCCCTGCCGCCGCTCTATGTCGCCGGGGTCTGGGCGGCGCTGGTCCTGAGCCTGCTGTTCCTGACCGTGTATGCCGCCCGGGTCGCGGCCGAGGCCCGGCGGATGTCGGATGCGCTTTCCGCCACCCAGATCGCCCTGTCGCGGGAGCAGCAGCTTTCAGCGGTGGGGGCGCTTGCGGCGGCGGCGGCCCATGAACTCGGCACGCCGCTCGGCACCATCGCCATCGTCGCCCGCGAACTGGAGCGCGATCTGGGCCCCGACGGTCCGCAGGCCGAGGATCTGGCGCTGCTGGTTTCGGAAAGCGCCCGCTGTCGCGAGATCCTGGCCCGGCTGGCGCGTGCCCCCGAACAGGCGAGCCCCGCCTTCAAGCGCCTGGGCCTGCCAGAACTGCTGGAGAGTGCGGCAGCACCCTATCGGCGCAGTTCCGGCCCCGAGATCGTGGTCGAGATCGACCCCGGATCCGATCCTGCGCAGATGCCCGATGCGGCGCCCGTGCCCGAACTGCTCCACGGCCTGGGCAATCTGGTCGAGAACGCCTCTCAGTTCGCCACCGGCCGGGTAACGCTTTGGCTGGGCTGGGATCCGCGCTATATCACGATCGAGGTGCGCGACGACGGCCCGGGCTTCCCGGCGGATCTGCTGCCCTGGATCGGCGAGCCCTACATGTCCACCCGCCGCGAGGCGGGGCGCATGGGGCTCGGCGTGTTCATCGCCAAGACCCTGCTGGCCCGCACCGGCGCTGATGTCCGTTTCGCCAACCGGCCCGAGGGCGGGGCGGTGGTCAGCCTGCGCTGGTCGCGTTCTGCCCTGGCGGGCGGCAGTAAGGGTGCCGCCCGGCCGGTGTCGTTCTGAATGCAGCCTGCTCCACTGCTGCGGGTCCGTATCGCAAGAGGAAATGCCGTCCCATGTCCACGCCGCCACATGTCGATGCGGAAGATGCCGATCTGATCGACCTCGCCGCCGCAGCCCCCGAAGACCGCGTGCTGATGATCCTGGATGACGATGCGCCGTTCCGGCAGCGCCTGGCCCGGGCGATGGAGCGCCGCGGTTTCGACGTCCATGCCGCCGGCTCGGTCGCCGAAGCGCGCGACCTGCTCACCAGCCTGCGGCCCGCCTTTGCCGTGCTCGACATGCGGCTGGACGATGGCAGCGGCCTGGATCTGGTGCCGGCCCTGCGGGACCGGCGCGAGGACGCCCGGATCGTGATGCTGACCGGCTATGGCAACATCGCGACCGCGGTGGCGGCGGTGAAGGCCGGTGCGCTCGACTATCTGGCCAAACCCGCCGACCCGGACGATCTGGAGCGGGCGCTGCTGTCGCGCTCGGGGGTTCTGCCGCCGCCGCCCGAGCATCCGATGTCGGCCGATCGCGTGCGGTGGGAGCATATCCAGCGGGTGTTCGAGCAGTGCGACCGCAACGTCTCCGAGACCGCCCGGCGGCTGAACATGCATCGCCGGACCCTGCAGCGCATCCTGGCCAAGCGCTCGCCGCAATAGGCCCCTTGACCGCCGGACCCTGGCGGCGCCGGATTGTGATGCGGGCTGGCCGCCCGGATCGGTAAGCGATAGTCTTTTGGGCATGGATCAATTCCGGCGCGAACCCGTCGCCGGCCTGCCCCGAAGGCCGCCATCGCCATGACCACGTCCGAGACCCTGCCGCCCTATACGGCCGATGACCTGCTGATCGATACCGTGCCGCCGCCGACCGATCCGGCAGCCATCGGCCCCGGTGCCGGTCGCTTCCGGCTCTGGATCCCCGAGCGTATCCGCTTCGGCGAGACCGATATGCTGGGGCATGTGAACAACGCGGTCTATGCCCGCTGGCTGGAGCTGGGACGCACCCGGCTGTTCGATCTCTGCGGTCTCGCCACCCGCTATGATCAGGATGCTCCGACGGTGATGGTCCAGGCCGAGCTTCGGATCGGCTACAAGGCCGAGCTGCGCTATCCGGGGCTGGTGATGATCGCGACCGGGGTTCAGCGCATCGGCCGCAGCTCGATCGCCATTCCGCAGGCGCTTTATGCCGGCGGCGTGCTGATCGCCGACAGCGACAGCATCTGTGTCGCCATCGATCGCGACAGCCGGCGCCCCGCAGAAGTGCCGGCGGATCTGCGCCGGGCGCTGGAGCGCTATGCGACCCGCGAACCTGCGGCGGGATGACGGGTGACGGCCGGCCTCAGCGTCGGCCTTCCGCCTCGCGACGCCCTTCTGCTTCGCGACGGCTTTCCTCGAATTCGCGCAGGGCCAGCGGCTCGAACGGGCCGGTGCCGTTCTCGGCCTCGCCGGCTTCGCGGCGGCCGGCGGTGCGACCGGATTTGAAGGTGCGCTCGTTGACATATTCGACCAGCGCCGAAATCAGCTTGTCGCCCTGGGCCTTGTCGACGATGCCGGTATCGCGCAGTGCCGCGCGGAGATATTCGTCGAAGCGCCGTTTCACCTCTGGCATGCGCTGGGCCCAGAACTCGACCGAGCCGGTGAGATAGCCCAGCATGAAGACCTGATCGGCATGGCTGTTGCCGAAATCCGGGCTGGCGAGCGCGCGGGCGAGGGCGACGATCCGGCTCACCTTCAGCAGAACGTCGTCGTTCTGAATGGTGGGCGCCGAGCCCTCAGCCAGCTTCAACTGCCGGGTAGTGAGCTCGGCCTGCGGCTTGGCCAGCGCGTCGCGCGCGCTGGTCAGCACCTCGCGGCGACGCTCGCGGGCATGGGGCGTTTTCGGGCGGGTCCAGAACTCCACCCGTTCCACCAGCTTGGCGAGACTTTCCGACTTGATGATGTAGTCGTCGCCGCCCGCTTCCAGGCAGGCCCGCACGGTTTCGCGCGTGTCGAGCGAGGACAGGAAGATGATCGGCACGGCCGAGCCCAGGATCCGGCGGATCCGCCCGCAGGCCTCGATACCGTCCATGCCCGGCATCATGATGTCGAGCACGACCAGTTTCGGTGTGTTCGAGGTGCACAGCTGGATGGCCTGCTCGCCGTTATTGGCGGTAAAAACCGAAAAGCCATGCGCCTCCAGCACGTCTCGGTAGAGCTTGCGGAGACTGTCCTGATCCTCGGCGAGGACGATGAGACCACGGCTGGTGACGGTCATGTTCTGCCTGTACGCGGGCCGACCCGTTGCCGGGTGGTCATCTGACGTCCGGAGCGGACGCGGGCCATTGAATTCCGACGGGGTCGGTACCGCCGTCACGGGAATCCACACCCATCGGATACGCCTCCGAAGGTACACCGGGCCGCAGGCGCACACCAAGGAAATCCGCCGCTTGCCGCCTGTGCTGCGCGATTGACAGCACAGGTTCCACGCCGGATACTCGCCCCTTTCCAGCGTGTCCGTCGCCGTTATGACGGGTGCGGACACCCAACCGCCACGAGGAGCGAGGGACAATGATCCCGGCCGTGATGCCGACCTATGCGCGGACCGATCTGACGTTCGACAAGGGCGAAGGCGCGTATCTGTATACGGCGGACGGGCGACGATTCCTCGATTTCGCCAGCGGCATCGCCGTGAATGCCCTCGGGCATTCCCACCCCCATCTGGTCTCTGCGCTGACGGAGCAGGTGGGGAAGCTCTGGCACGTGTCGAACCTGTATCAGAGCCCCGGTCAGGAAAAGGCTGCGGAACGGCTGGTGGCCGCCACCTTCGCCGACACCGTGTTCTTCTCCAATTCGGGCGCCGAGGCGATCGAATGCGGCATCAAGATGGTGCGGCGCTATTTCGACCTGTCGGACCAGCCTGGCCGCTATCGCATCATCACCGTCCAGGGCGCCTTTCACGGCCGCACGCTGGCGACGCTCGCCGCCGCCGGCAACAAGAAGTACCTGGACGGCTATGATCCGGTGGTCGACGGTTTCGATCACGTGCCCTTCGGCGACCTCGCGGCCGCCGAGGCGGCGGTGACTGAGGAAACCGCGGCGATCCTGATCGAGCCGGTTCAGGGCGAAGGCGGCATGCGGCCGGCGGCGCTCGACTATCTGCGCGGCCTGCGCAAGCTCTGCGATCAGCATGGCCTGCTTCTGTTCCTGGACGAGGTTCAGTGCGGCTTCGGCCGGACCGGCCGGCTGTTCGCCCATGAATGGGCGGGCATCACCCCGGACATCATGGCGGTCGCCAAGGGCATCGGCTCGGGCTTCCCCATGGGCGCATGCCTTGCGACCGAAAAGGTGGCGGCGGTGATGGGACCCGGGACCCATGGCTCTACCTTCGGCGGCAATGCGCTCGCCATGGCGGCGTGCAATGCGGTGCTGGACGTGATGCTCGAAGACGGGTTTCTCGACCGGGTCCGCCAGGCGTCCGAACGGCTGTGGGGGGAGCTGTCGCAGCTGATCCCCAACTATCCGGGCGTGCTGGAAGAGATCCGCGGCGCCGGGCTGATGCTGGGATTGAAATGCGTGGTGGCCAACGGGCGCATGGTCGATGCCTTCCGGGCAAACGGCCTGCTGACCGTTCCTGCGGGCGACAATGTGGTGCGTCTGCTGCCGCCGCTGATCATCGGTGATGCCGAGATCGACCAAGCCATCGACGCGATCCGTCGGGCCTGCGACAGCGTCGCATCCGAGATCGCCACAGAGGAGGCCGCCGGATGACGGCCCTGGACCTGACCATCGACGCGCCGCTCACTGCGGCGCGGACGCCCCGCCATTTCCTGGATCTGGACGCGCTGCCGACGGCTGAGCTGCGGCGCATTCTGGATTTCGCCCATGCGCTGAAGGCCCGCCGTGCGGCAGGCGAGCGCCCGCCGCTGCTGGGCGGCCGGACCCTGGCGATGATCTTCGAGAAGCCGTCGACCCGGACCCGCGTGTCGTTCGAGGTGGGCATGAACGAGCTGGGCGGCTCGGCGTTGATCCTGAACCCGCAGGACAGCCAGCTGGGCCGCGGCGAAACCATCGCCGACACGGCGCGCGTCCTGTCGCGCTATGTCGACGCGATCATGATCCGCTGCCACGCGCACGAGACGCTGACCGAACTGGCGGCACATGCCAGCGTGCCGGTGATCAACGGCCTGACCCGCCGCTCGCATCCCTGCCAGCTGATGGCCGACCTCATGACCCTGGAAGAGCAGGTGGGGGCCGGGCAATCTGGCCGGCCGTCGCATCGCCTGGGTCGGTGACGGCAACAATATGTGCGTGACCTTCGTACAGGCGGCCGTGCATTTCGGCTTCGATCTGGCGATCGCCTGTCCTGCGGCCTATCAGCCGGATCCCGACGCGGTGACGGCGGCCCTGGCTGCCGGTGCCCGTGTGACGGTGGGCGAGGATGTCGGTGCCGCCGTGGCCGGCGCCGATTGCGTGGTCACCGACACCTGGGTGTCGATGGACAGCAAGGACGCCGAAGCCCGCCAGCGCGACTTCCCGGCCTATCAGGTGAATGATGCGGTGATGGCGAAGGCAGCGCCCGGGGCGGTGTTCATGCATTGCCTGCCGGCCCATCGCGGCGAGGAAGTCACCGACGCGGTCATGGACGGCCCGGCCTCGGTCGTGTTCGACGAGGCGGAGAACCGGCTTCATGCCCAGAAGGCGGTGCTCGCCTGGTGCCTGGGTGTCATGGAGACCAAGTGATGACGACGACGCCGACCCACGGCGCCGGAACCCCTGCCGAGCGGTCGACCCTGGTCGACCGCTCGTTGCCGTTCCGGCTCCCTTGGGCCGAGGCCCGCGGCCGTGTTGCACGGCTCGGCCCGGCGCTGGACGAGATCCTGGGGCGCCATGCCTATCCGGCGGCGGTCTCTGCCGTGCTGGCCGAGACGGTGACGCTGGCCGCCATGGTCGCCCATTCGCTGAAGACCGACGGTGTGTTTACGGTGCAGATCCGCGGTGACGGCCCGGTCTCGCTGATGGTCGCCGATGCGACCGCGTCGGGCGCATTGCGGGGTTATGCCCAGTTCGATGCCGACGCCGTGGCGGCGCTGGACACGGCCGTTGCCGGCGTGCGCCATCAGGGCGCACCCTCGATGCCGCGCCTGTTCGGCCGGGCCTATCTGGCGCTGACGCTGGACCCGGGGCAGGGTATGGAGCGCTATCAGGGTATCGTCGAACTCGATGGCGAGCGTCTGGCCGATGCGGTTCACGCCTATTTCCGGATGTCGGAGCAGATCGAAAGCGCCGTGCGGTTTGCGGTGATGCCGCCCGAGGGCGACCGGGGCTGGCGGGCCGGCGGGCTGCTGCTTCAGCGCATGCCGCCCGAGGGCGGCACGGCGACCGCGGCCGAGGATGCCGAGGACGGCTGGCACCGTGCGGTGGTGCTGGCCTCCAGCGTCCGCGACCAGGAGCTGACCGACCCGGATCTGCCGCTCGAGACCCTGCTGCTTCGCCTCTATCACGAGGATGGCGCCGTCGCCTACGAGGCGCTGCCGCTCGGTTTCGCCTGCCGCTGCTCGCCCGAGCGTGTCGAGGGGCTGATCCGCAGCCTGCCCGTCGACGATCTGGCCGAGCTGACCGTCGACGGCCGGGTCGACGTGGTTTGCGAGTTCTGCGGCACATCCTATGTCTATGACGATGCAGACATCGCCCGGCTGCGGGCGAATGATGCCCACCGGCACTGACGGGCCGCCGGATCACGTCGAGGACGCCGGCCATATCGAGGGAGACTGACCGACGATGACCACCTCCCCGTTCCATCCGACGCGCCTTCATCCGATGCGCCCCCATGCGGGCGTCGGACCCACCCGTCGCCGGGTGTTGGGCCTGGCCGCCGGTCTTGCCGCGGCAGGCCTTCTGGCCGGCTGCGCCTCGGAGCCGCTGCCCGAGGGGCCGAAGCCGATCCGCTTCGACGACAAGCCGAAATTCCGGCTGAATGTGGCCCGGGTGCAGCTGCTGGACAATTACCAGCCGCCGCGCAAGGCCCCCAATGTCGAGCATCTTTTCCCGACCTCACCGGCACGGGCTGCCGGCGACTGGGCGCGGGACCGGCTGGAGGCGGCGGGTGTGTCGGGGACGGCGCGTCTCGTTATCCGCGACGCGAGTGTGATCGAGAAGCCGCTCCCCCAGACCGGCGGCATTCGCGGCACGTTCACCCAGGAACCCACCGACGAATACGCCGCGACGCTGATCGCGACGCTCGAGATCTTGTCGGAGACCGGCGAGCGGCAGGCCTATGTCGATGTCGAATCACGCCTGGTGCGCGCCATCGATGCCAGCGGCTCTCCGCTCGCCCGTGAAGTCGCCTTCGATCGCATGACCCGCGACCTGCTGGCAGGATTCGATCAAAGGTTGAGTGAGAATCTGAATACAACCCTCAAGGACTATGTTCTTTGATTGCTCGCGTCTGATCGCCGCAGACCTCCCTTTTCGGCTTAAGCAAAACCCATGGTGGTTTGACAGGGGTCATCATATCGCCTAGGTTCTTTCGACCGTCGGCCGCGATTGCGCGGGCTGCGGTCGGAATGGAGGACCGGGGCATGAACCGGATGTCGGGTGTCGAGGAGCTGCCGCGGGTTGCCCGCGGTGAGGGTGGCCATCGGGGGGACGCGGCGCCGACGGTGCGACGTTCGACCGATGCCGGCAATGTGCAGAGTGTGGCGCGTGCCGCGGCAATCCTCCGCGTTCTCGCCGGCCATGTGGGTGAAGGGGCGCGGCTGTCCGAGATTGCGGGCGCGACCGGGCTGCACAAGGCAACGGCCCATCGTCTGCTCGCTGCCCTGAAGGAACAGGGGCTGGTCGACAAGGCGGCCGACACCCATCGCTACCATCTCGGGCTGGAGCTGTTTCTGCTCGGGTCTTCCGCATCCAACCGTTTCAGCATTCGTGATATTGCGCGGCCGTCGCTCCAGCGTCTGGCCGAGCAGACCGGTGACACGATCTATCTGTTCGTGCGCAGCGGCATGGATGCGCTGTGCGTCGACCGCGTGGAAGGGGCCTTCCCCATCCGCACCCTCAGCCTTGATGTCGGCGGTCGCCGGCCCCTGGGAGTTTCGGCGGGGTCGCTTGCCCTGCTTGCGGCGCTGGGCGATGAGGAGGTCGGCCAGGTGATTGCAGCCAATGCCGAGCGCTTCGCCCGCTTCGACTGCGCCCCTGAGGAGGTCGGCCGGATGGTCGAGGCCACGCGGCGGGCCGGCCATGCCGTCAGTGACGGCATGATCGTGCCCGGCATGTGCGCCGTGGCGGTGCCGATCAATGATCGTACGGGGATGCCGGTGGCAGCGATCAGCATTGGTGCGATCAGCCAGCGCATGGACGCGACGCGTCGCGCCCGTATCGTGGGCCTGATGGCCGCCGAGGCACGGCGGATCGAGCAGGGCCTGCAGCCGGCCGCCACCCCCGGCCGGCGCCGGCGCAGTGCGCGCAGCGCCGGCGCATCGGCCTGATCGGCCCTCAGTCCCCGATCCCCCCTCAGTCCCCGATCCTCAGAATCCGGGTCGTGACCCGGGCAAGCTGCACCGGGTCCGGTTCGGTGCCGAGGCCCGGCGCATCCAGCGGAGCGACCAGCCCCCGCCCGGTCAACGCGACCGGAAGGGTGGTGATGTCGGGGGCGAAATAGCGGGCGCTTTCTGCGACATCCGACGGATAGGTCATACCGGGCAGGGTGGCGAGCGCGATATTCGTCCAGCGGCCTATGCCGGTCTCGAATTTGGCCCCGGTGAAACAGCCGATGCCCTCTGCCGCAAGCCGGTCGTGGATCGCTCTTGCCCGGATCAGCCCCCCGACCCGGCCGACTTTAATGTTGACGGCGCGGGCCGCGCGACGTTCCAGGAGGTCGTCGACGTCCTCCATCGTGTGGATGCTTTCGTCCAGGCAGACCGTGGTGTCCAGCCGGGACTGAAGGGCTGCATAGGCCTTCCAGTTGTGCGCGGCCATCGGCTGTTCCAGCAGCATCAGCCCGAACCGGTCGAAGCCCGCCAGATGATCCAGATCCTCAGGGCCATAGGCGCCGTTTGCGTCGGCCAGCACCGGCATATGGGGCAGTTCGGTACGCAGCGCCGACAGCGGCTCCACGTCCCAGCCGGGCTTGATCTTCACCTTGATCCGGTGATAGCCGCCATCTTCCGCCCGCCGGGCCGCCGCCAGCAGATCGGCGACGCTTCCGGTCACGCCGATCGTGGCGCTGGCCTTGACCGGCCTGACGTCGCCGCCGATACGCACCGCCAGCGGCACGCCATCGCGCCGGGCCAGCAGATCGTGCAGCGCGACCTCCAGCGCTGCGACCGTTTCGACATGGCCGGCCACATCGCGGAACCGGTCGAGCATGTCTTCCGGCCCCTCAATCTCATGGCCGACGAGCATCGGTGCCAGATGGCGCTCGATGATGTGCCATGCGGTCTCGATGGTTTCGTAATGGTAGAAGGGCGATTCCATGGCCGTGCATTCGCCCCATCCCGACAGCCCGTCGGATCGGATCTCGACGATCAGCTTGGTCCAGCGTTCCATGCGCTGCCAGCGATTGGCGAAGGGCGCCACCATCTTCGGCGTCACGAAACGCAGCACGATCTCGTCGATCCGCATCGGGGAGTCTCCCTGGGGTTGAGATGATCCAGGGATGATAGCGGTAGGAAAATATCAATCCAACGTTGAATATCGAGGTAAGAAAGACCGCGGGGCCCAAGGGCACCGCGGCCTTGCGGTTCAGCGTGTCATGGCGCCATAGACGCCCTGGCGAACGATCAGCCGATAGGGCTCACGTTGCGAGACGCTCTGCATCATGTAGACCACCAGCAGCTTCTCGCGCGGGTCGATCCAGAAATAGGTACCGGCATAGCCGCCCCAATAGAGATCGCCGGTGCTGCCCGGCCAGGCACCGTCCTCGCCACGACGCACGGCGAAGCCCAGGCCGAAACCATAGCCCAGGGGGCCCAACCCACCGGTATCGATCTCGGGTGTCAGATGATCGGCGGTCATCAGCCGCACGCTGGCCGGGCTCAGGATCCGGGTGCCCTCCAGCTCGCCGCCATTCAGGATCATGCGCAGGAAGCGCAGATAGTCGCGGGTGCTGCCATACATGCCGCCGCCGCCCGAGAGGAAGGTATCGGGGCGCGCAGGGTCGAGCAGCTCGGGCGGCTTGTTGCCGAAAGCGGCCTCGGGATCGGCGGCTGCCACCCGGCTGCGCAGGGCCTCGGGCACGTGGAAGAACGTCTCGGTCATGCCGAGCGGCTTCAGCACCAGCCCGGCCACGACCTCATCCAGCGGTTTGCCGGCGGCGACTTCCAGCACCCGGCCAAGCAGGTCCGTCGAGCGGCCATATTCCCAAAGCGTGCCCGGTTCCGCCACCAGGGGCAGCTTCGCCAGCTTGGCTGCATACTGCTCGTTGGTGTCGGTCCAGAGATGGGTGCCGGCAGCCAGATAGCGGCTCTTGATCGCCGACTTGCCAAACACGCCATAGGTCAGGCCGCTGGTGTGGCGAAGAAGATCACGCACCGTCATCTTGTGCGTGGCGAGGGTGGTCTCGACCGTCGGCTTGCCGTCGGCGCCAGCGACCTCCCGGCCGACCTCCAGCCTGGCGAAATCCGGCAGATAGGCCGATACGGGGGCCGCCAGCAGCAGCCGCCCGTCTTCGATCAGGCGGATGGCCGCGACCGATACGATCGGTTTGGTCATGGAATAGAGCCGGAACAGGCTGTCCTCGGTCATTTTCGTGCCGGCGGCCCGGTCCTGCCAGCCGACGGCACGCAGTGTGACCAGCTGCCCGTCACGTTCGACGGCAAGCACGGCGCCCGGAATGCGGCCGGCTTCGGCATCCGCTGCCAGCCGGTCGCCAAGGGCGGTGAGCCGGGCGGCATCGAAGCCCGCGCCCGCGGCATCCGTGACAGTGGTTTCCGCAGCCCGGGCAGCCGGAAGGCCGGGTATCGTCGTCAGCAGGGCTGCGGCCAGAAGGGCGGCGTGCAACGACCGGCGTCGGCCGACCGCCGATCCGGCAAGGGATGTGAGACAGATCATCTGGGTCTTCCTCCCTCCGTCGCCCGATGCGTTGCCGGGCGATCATGGTCGGCCCGGATGCGACATCCAGACCTGTCATGATCAGGCGGGGCCGGTGCCCTTCTGTCAACGTAGACGGGAGAAAAATCCGCTATGCGAAACCCGTTATCCCGGCAGCCGTCGGGCCGGGCGGGTGGCCGTCACCAGGGCCTCGACGTCTCGGCAAAGCGGCTGGGGCAGATTATCGGGATCAGCCCATATGGCGTCGCGGGCGTCGTCGGCCGCCCGCAACCCGGCGGATCCGGTCACGGCAAGACGGATGGCCACCAGCACGAAATGATGGTCCGGCCGATCCGCGGCACCTTCCGCGACCTCCAGTACCGCGACAGGTTCCGGTGCGGGCGAGGCATCGGCCCGGACCTTCAGGCCGGTTTCCTCGGCCAGTTCACGGGTGGCCGCGTCGACGAGCCCCTCTCCCCAATGCACCCGGCCGCCGGGGAAGCCCCAATGGCCGGCCTGGGGCGGGTTTGCGCGCAGCACCAGGGCGACGCGCCCGTCATGCCAGGCGATGGCAATAACGCCGACCCCGGGCATGGCCGGATGCGGAAGAGCGGGGGCTGTCTCGGTCACGGGCGGGAAGCTCCGGTCATGGCCTCCCCGCCCGGCCGGCGGTCAATGCGGTGCGAGGCGGCGGAGCAGGTCGGCGGTGTAGCGGTCGAGCATCGCCTCGGCATTGCTGCCGAGTGCGCGGAGCCGATGGGTGCAATCGCAGATCAACAGGCCCATCAGATAGCTGAACACCTGACAGAGTTCCATACGCCGGGCATCCGCGTCCAGACCGGCATAGGCGGCAAGCGCGTCTCCGATCACGTCCAGCGCCTGGGAGAGCTTGCGATTCAGCCGGCGGTCAAGCTCGGGCGTCAGGCCCGCCGGCTTCAGCCCGTGATAGAGATAGAGGCCCAGGCTCAACTCGTCGGGGCGGCTGCGGTAATAGGCGAAATAGCTGCGCAAGGCGATTTCAACCCGTTCGCGCGGATCCGTCGCATTGCCGCTGGCCGTCGCCAGATGCTCGTGAAGGCTGGTCAGCCCGTCCGAGAGGACTGCGGCATAAAGCTCTTCCTTGTTGCGAAAATACGGATAAATCGCGCCGGTGGTGCAGCCGGCGGCCGCTGCGATGCCGCGCATCGACGCGGCTTCCAGACCCATCTCGGCAAAGACCGATCGGGCGGCATCGACGATGATCTGGCGTTTCAGGGCGCGAACCGCCTGGTCGCGCGCCATGCGCGGTCTCACGGCCGGTGCAGGGCCCCGGGCGGGCAGTTGGGTCGCGGTGGTGGTCTGCGTATGGCTAAGCATCATGGTCAGGATCCCCCCTGTGCCGCCCGGCCCCTGTGTCTGGCGGACGGCCGCGGACCCGGAAATTGGCGGGCATGGTTGGTCCATGCTCCGTCCGGGGCGCATGTTCTCGGCATGGCGCCGTAGATGGTCGAGCCCCTCTTCTCGCGGATGCGATACAGATCCGGTACGCCAGATCCCGCAGGCTCGTTCCGATATGAGGAAAAGCCTAACCGAATCGCAATTTTCTGTTCCTCGGTGCGTTGACAGATGGTGCGACGTGAATCATGCTACTATAGCAGTAGTCTATAAACCTCTATGGTGCATCCCGAGGCAGGCGGAGAAGGCCGGGGGGCGCTCCGATCGCCTGCCTGTACCGGATGGCGATCAGCCGGGACAGCCGCCAGCGCCGGAGTTATCTTTGATGGGTCAGTTGACGGCCGGCCGGCCGACCGATGCTCCACCGGACAAGGGATGCCATGCTCTCTGAAGCGAAGTTCATGACCGTCGCTCACTGGGCAAAGGATCTGAATGAGGAGGATCGCGAACTCGCCCGGCGCAACATGACCGAGAAGCTGCTGCCCAAAGGCGCCTACCTGCTTCACGAGCACGACCATGTCGACGCCTGGTTCGGCGTCATCGACGGACTGCTCAAGATCAGTGTGGTGGCTGAAAGCGGTGAAATGGTCAGTCTGGCCGGCATCTCCAGCAGCGGTTGGGTTGGCGAAGGTTCGGTGATCAAGAACGAACCCCGGCGCTATGATGTCGTGGCGCTGCGTGATACCAGCATAGCCCTGCTCAATGGCCGCACCTTCCGCTGGCTGATGGACAACAGCCCCCCCTTCAACAAATTTCTGGTCCGGCAACTGAATGAGCGTCTGGGCCAGTACATTGCGTTCGTCGGCTATGGCCGCCTGCTCGATCCGACTGCGCGGCTCGCCCGGTCGATCGCCTGGATGTTCAACCCGGTGCTCAGCCCGAACAACCAGCTTCAGCTCGGGATTTCGCAGGAAGAAATCGGCCTGCTCTCGGGCATGTCGCGCCAGACCGCAAGCAAGGCGCTGCGCCAGCTTCAGGCGGAGGGCTTGCTCAGGCTGCAACACGGGCAGATCGAGATCCTCAATCTGGAGCGGCTCAGCCGTTACGGCACCAAGCTTTGAACCCTGCCTGGAACCGGGTCAATCAGCCTTGAGCCTGCCAGCATCAGAAGCAGGCCCGGCAGTTATGAGGATGGAAACGCACCCATGCCTGTCACCGACACCGCGCCCCGCGTGGCGCTGGTTACCAATGCGACCAAATATGCCGGCGCCCCCACGGTGGCGGCGCTTGCCAGCCAGGGCTGGCAGATCATCGCCCATGACGCATCCTTCACCGACGTGGCGGCCCGTGCCGCCTGGGAGGCGGACAACCAGGGCATGACCGCCGCCGAGGCTCAGGATCCGGCCGGGTTGATCGCCGAAGTGCGCGACCGGATGGGCGGGCTGCACGGTATCGTTTCCAACGACGCCTATCCCGCGATCCGTCGCCGTATCGAAGAGACCGAGGCGGAGGCGCTGCGCGAGATGCTGGAGGCGCTGACCGTCTTCCCCTTCGCGCTCGCCTCGGCAGTGACCCCACACCTGAAGGCGCAGGGCGCCGGCGCCATCGTGATGGTCACCTCCGCATCGCCGCGCCGTCCCTACCCGGGGTTCGCGATGTACGCAACCGCCCGCTCGGCCTCGACCGGGCTTGCCAAGGCACTGGCGAACGAGCTGGCGCCCCATGGCATCCGGGTGAATGCCGTGGCGCCGAACTTCCTCTACAGCGAGACCTATTACCCGCGCGCCAAATGGATCGACGATCCCGCCGGTGCCGCCCGGGTGCGCGAGATGGTACCGCTCGGCCGTCTGGGCCGGCCCGAGGAGATCGGTGAACTGATTGCTTTCCTGCTGTCCGACAAGGCCGGCTTTGTGGTCGGCGAGACCGTGGGCTTCACCGGCGGCTGGCCGTAAGACGGGGCTGACAAGGCACCGGACATGGAAAAGCGGCCTGCACCGGGTGCAGGCCGCTTTTTGAATCTGGTGCCGGCGGTAGGAATTGAACCTACGACCTACTGATTACGAATTAGCCGACATTTAATGAAATCAAGGGACTGCGCACTATTTTTAGGCGGAAGCCCTTCATTCTTCGGATAAAGTCGGACGCGGCTACGGCCGCGCCTTATGGTCATCCTTGATCATGTCGATCAGGCCGACAACGCCGGCGGCAACGCCGACGATCTGCGCCGCGACGGCCGGGTCCAGCTGCACGCCTGCGAACGTCGCGACCCAGACCAGGCCGCGCGCGGTGGACGGCTGAAGCAGCCGCCCCTTCATCCACGACCACAGGCCGTCCTTTTCCTCGTCCATTTCTCTGCCCTCCTTCCTATTGTTCCGCGGCGAGGACCATCCCCGCCCGCATCATGCGCAGCGCCCGCCGGGTCCAGCCGCCGGCGTTGTGCCCCCAATTGCTCAGGCTCGCCAGATACTGGATCCGCCGCGCCGTCATCTCCTCGATCAGATCGGCCGCATTCGCGGCCTGGACCGCGGCCAGCGTCCGCGGGCCGATGATCCCGTCCGCCGTCACCCCCGCCGCCTGCTGAAGCAGCCGCCGGGCGCTGGCCCCCCCCTGCAGGAACGCCATATCGGCCGTGACCAGGTCCACGCCGGCCGGCAGATCGTCGCCCCGGACCGGCCCCCAGAAATGCCGCTCGAACAGGCCCAGCGCCACCGGCTCGGTGACCAGCAGGATATCCGCCCGTGTCGTCACGCCGTCGCCGTCGAGGTCCAGCCCGATCGCGTCAGCGAAGCGCAGCGAGATCCCCCAGCGGGTGGTGCCGCCCGGATCGGCTGCCGCCGACCGGTCGGACACGGCCGACCCGCCTTCCGCCAGGGCGATCGCCGCCCAGGCCGTCGATCGATTGTCCTTCACACTCCCCCCTTCCGGGCGGCCAGCAGCCGCCCCACCAGGTCTTCCAGGCCCCGCGGGCCGAGATAGGCAATCGCCACGATCGCCGCGGTACGCGGCGCGCCGACCAGCCCGAGATGTGTCGCCATCCCGTCAGCGACGAGACCTATCCCGATCGCCGCCAGGAGCTCCCACAATAGGTGAGTGCTGAAAAAACGGCGCCGGCCGCGCTGTACCTCGCCGACATGCCATAGGAGGCGGCCCACATAGGCGAGCAGGCATGCCAGCCCGATGGCATCGCAGGCTTGCCGCGCGGCGGCCCAGATATCCGAGAGCATCAGACCCCATCACGATACGGATAGACATCTCGCGGTCCGCGCCCGACAGCGCGCAGGGCACTGATGTCGACGGATCGCAGGGCGCCGCCCTGAGACCAGACGACCGCGGTCCCCAAAAGCATCGTCTGGAACAGGGCTCCGCCACGGACTGTAATGCTGTCCCCGACAGCAAAATCGCTGGCGACATCGTATGGCACCTGTATTGCCGAACCGCCGGATCCGATAATCTTATGTGAAGAAGACGATGTATAGACCCATCGTCCCGTATATTCGTTTTCAGGAAAAACTGCAGATGTGATGATGTTCGTCACGCCGGAAGAATATGACGCGGACAGGACCGTCATATTTGCTATCTGTATGAAGAAAGGTAGATTTGACTCAATCCTTGCTCCCATGGTAATATCAAGATCGTGGCTCGGCGAATATTCAACATAAACATAGTCTCCAATGCTGTATTCGGAGACTTCAGATGTTGAATATAGATTTACGCCATAGTTATAATAAGTGTTTATTTTTGAGCGCCGCGTCAATCCATTTCCGCGACCTGCAATATGATGTTTTGCCCACGGCGTTCCGGTTGTGAGGCTCGTCCCGAAGCTGATCGAGTTCCCACTTTTGCCCGCCACCTGGGCCACACCTTTGATCGGTGTTGACATTTTGCCGTCGAAAATCGCAGGCGTGGAGCTGGACACATCGGGGTGAGTCCGCTCGATGCTCCCGGCCCATGAAAAAGCCGGGCCGGTCGGCCGGATACCTTCCGGCGTCTGGCCCGTCACCCCGTAGCTACCGTCAATGAGCACGTGCACGGCCCCACCACCGCCGCCGAGGGTACAGCCATCGTCAGCCGACACCTTGCCTTGTCCGTGGATGGCGATTTTCGGGCTGCCGATGAAGCCGGAAAAGAGATATGCGCTCAGTCTCAGGCGGCCTTCGATCCACATACCACAGACTTCTGGCGATCCACCCGAGGCAAAACCGCAATCAATCTTTCCTTCCTGGATATATATCTCTGCCTTTGCGGCCACAAATACTCCGCAATATTTTGGCTGTTCTATGCGAAGTCCGTTTATCGCTATATTATTGACGCCATTTCCGAATATAACGGCGGAATCTGTATAGGGATACACTACGCGGTCATTCCGCGACATGGGCTGGAATATGTCAATGTCAGTCCATCCCATGTCATATGGGCCAGACACTCTAATGTGCGGCCCCCGGCACGCGGTGAACCACAGGTTGTTTAGCGACCATCCATTAGCCCCTGATTCTGGTGGTGCACCCGCCGCAATATCCATCACAATAAGACCTGCGGAAGTGCAGTTCTTAAACCCAATATGACTTATAACTACATTATTTTGGCTGTCACCATAGAAGCAATATCTGTCAGGATTTGTCATTTTTATCCATGATACTGTTCTATGTGCACCAATTATTGATGTATTTCCGTTGACATTAATCCGCCTGGTCATGAGGTATTCGCCCTGAGGGACGAAGACCGCCCCCCACCTGACGGCCGCCTCCATAGCGTCGCTATCGTCAGTGACCCCATCGCCTTTCGCTCCCCAGCATTTGAGGGAGAGACGCTCCCTGCCGGCTGTCACCCGGCGCCAGAGACCTGGACCGCTTGACTGTCCGGTCGGGACAAGCCGCGTCCCGCCGTCGTCCGGTGTCAGGCGGCCAGGAATAATTTCGGACGGTATCCAGGGGGACGGGTCCCAAACGTACACACCGCCAGCCCCGTCGGTCGACGCGTAGTATCCGATCGCCCTTATATAGATAAGGCTTTCATTACTGCTCTTCATTTCCTCGAAATTATACGACCTTATTTCGTCAACAGATGAAACCGTCATCGTGTTGCTGAATGAGGGCATTTGAATATAGGTCAGCGTCCCGGCTGACGTCATCGCCAGTATTTTATTTGCCCGCGCCGCGACGCCTTCGAGCGGCGGCTGCGGGCCGTCCGCATCAGGAAATCGGACCGACTGCGCTATCTGACGCTCGATTTCCTGCGACCACATGACGATGCGATCCAGCTCTTGATTCATCGCCCGCGCGGTGAAATCACCGCTCTCGATGTAGTCTGTGAGCCGTCTGATCGGCATCGCGCCGACAATCGCGATCAAATCTCCAGCCAGCGCCGGCAGAGACAGCGTCACAGTGGCGGTCGCAGCCCCGATACCGGATACGCTGTAATCGGTATCGAGCACCAGCGTCACATCCGCGCCACTGCGCCGGCGCACCACGCGGATATCACCGGCCCCGAAGACTGGCCAGCTGAGGGGAAGCGATGTCTCCCCGCCGGTCATCTCGTAGCGCTCGACTCGGGTCGAGGGGGTGACAGGAAAGTCGGCCATGGGATCACCCTCCGTCCGGAGATGTCGGCCAGCCGCCGCCGCGCGGGATCACGCGGGACGGGGGCAGCAGGTATTTCTGATTGTTCTCCCGGGCCAGGCGCCGTTCGTGGCGCTGGAGATAGCCCGGGGACATGGCTTCCTGGAGATTGAACAGGACGAGATAGTCAATCGCCCACCGGGTGTAGGCCAGGTTCAGGAAGGGCGTGTTCGCCGTGACCAGCCGCAGCGCGGCCGCGGACGGGTCTTCGCCCTCTCGGATCCCGTAGATGACGTTCATGAAGTCGGAGGCGGTCGGGAAGAAAGGGCCGGCCAGCGTTTCCAGCGCGGTATTGCCGGTGCGGCTATAGGCCCCGAACAGAAAATCGCCGTAGATACCGGCGCCGCCGCCCTGTGCCATGGCTGCCACCCAGGTTCCCGGATTGGCCGGGTCGCGCGGCTCGCGGCCGCGGGACATCTCCTTGAGGCTCTGGGCGACATAGCCCAGCAGGATCGAGGCGGTCAGCTGATGGATGACGGCCGCGACCTTCGCCGGCCGGGCCGTCTCGCCATAGAGCGTGCGGCCCCACGACTTATTGAGGACAGCGGCCGGGAACGACTTGAACTGCGTGATCAGCCGCAGCGCCTCGCCCCATTCCGTGCCCGGCAGGGTGCCGCCGGTGAGGATGGCCCGCTCGTCGACACCTGCCTGCAGAACGGCATAGTCGACCCGGTCGGCATACATCGCGTCCAGCTTCAGCGCCAGCTCTTCACGCGCGCGGATCCGGCCGTCAGCCAGGGCCTTTTCAAGCCGCTCCGGCGCCCGCTCGATGCGCTCCAGCCGCTCGACCAGGGCGTCACGCACCCCGTCGATAGCCTGCGCCGCCGCGTCCTGCGCAGCCTCGCCGCGCGCCCGTTTCGATTTCAGCGCGGCCAGCTGCCGGGCGAATTTCTCGCCGATCTGCCGTTCGGCGCGCGCGAGAGTATTCACCTCGCGGGCCATCCTCTCCAGCGCCTTGCTGGGCGACAACTTCTTTCCCGCTTCCCCATACCGCAGCTTCATAACATCTTGCCCGAGCTGGGCAGTCGTCTTTTGATAGCGCCGCATCGCGTCGACAGTGGCGCGGATGTCCAGCTTTTCGGCGTCGCGATCTCCGGGCAACATCTTGTCGAGCACGGCTTGCAGCTTTTCGATCCGACGCGCCAGCTTATCTGCCTGCCCGACATCGACCGACAGCCGGTCAAGATGCGCATCAATCGTCCGCTGCACCTCTGCCGCCCGCAGCTCGTCGAGGGCGTCATCCCCGATCTGCCGCGCCCGCTCCGGCGTCAGGAAAACGCGGCCTTCCTCGTCCGTGGTCCAGGGCAGCTTACGCAGCGCCTCCCATTCCGCCGGCGTGATGCCGGCGCCGGTCAGAAGCCGCCGACTTTCGGGCTTCAAGGTGCCCCACGCTCGATCCTGCTGTTTGCCCAGCTGGTGCGCCATCAGCTGTACGGCGCCGGTGCGCTGCGCATCGGTCCAGTAGGAAATCCCCGTCAGCTCGAAAAACAGGTTTTCCCAGCGCGACAGCTTCCCCAACACCGACGGATCGTCGGCGTCATAGCGGGCGTGCAGCGCGGAAATCATGCCCTCGACGCCAAGGCCAAGTTCTGCGGCCAGCTCGGGGTTCTGGCCCCGGCGGCCGCGCACGGTCGAGAGGACGCCATCGCTATACGCCTGGAGCAATGGCAACCCCTGGTACCGCAACTCTGACGCCTTGCCGGCCAGGTCGGTGACCGCAGAAATGACAATCCCGCCCAGCTTCGCCGTCCGCTGCTGCATGCGGATCAGCTGGCCGACGCGCGCGAGGGTCCGATTGACCGGCTGCTGCGCTGTCCCGTCCAGCACGTCGAACCGGCGGGTCAGCGCCACTTCTCGCGATTTATTGTGGTCCATCCGCCTGGTCGCGCGGATGTATTCAAGATCGGCCTGGAAGCCATAGCGGGGGTTCGTCCCGAACACCTCCATCAGCGCCGCATTCCGGCTCCCGCTGTCCATCTCGCCCAGCCAGGCCGCGATCAGATTTTCGGCGCCGAATTTCTGCTGATAGTCAAACCAGCCATCGGCATCGCGCCAGTGCAGCACCCGTTCATGCGACAGCCTCTTGGCCAGATTGCCCGGCCCTTTGAAGGCCGGCGCCTTGTCGAAGCCCTTCCATTCCTGCGTCAGGTGCACGCCGCTCACCAGCGCTTCCCAGGCCGATCGCAGGAAGGCGTCCCGATCGGTCACGCCCTCGAAGGTCCGCTCGTCCAGCCGCGGCAGGATGTAATCCCGCCAGCTCTCGAAGCCGGCGCGTCTGATCCGATCCGGATCGTGAGCCGTCCGCGCAATCCGGCCTTCATACTGCCCGATCCAGGCGCCGGCGCGATTCTGGATCTCGCGCGCCCGATCGAGGTATTTCACCCCGATCTCTGCAATCTGGCCGGCGCTCTTGTTCTTCGTGATCCCGGTCTTTCCACCCTCGCGATTCAATTCGAAAACCTCGCGGGCGACCAGCCGCCCGAATTCCGGGCTCGCCAGCTCCTTAGAGGTGACACCGGTCTGCCGGATCTCGGTCGCCATGCCCCGCAGCAGCGTGGTCCGCAGCCCTTTCGCCCGGGCCTCGACGCTATAGCGATGCCCCGCGAATGGGGTATTCACGCCGGTCAGAAGCGCTTTGAGGCCCATATAGGCCCCCGGGGTGTCGCCGACCTTCGGCGCGGTATCGATCAGCCCCCGCCGCGCCGCCTGCCGTTGCAGGTCAAGCCGCTTATTCCGGGCTTCCACAGCCGCCGCCGCCCGGGCCTGTGCCGCCAGCTCTTCCGCCGCCACCCGGCGCAGCTCCGCGTCCGCCAGATCGGCGCGGGTCGCCCGGATGCTGTCGGCCCGGGCCTGAATGCGGTCCATCAGGTCCAGCGCTTCAGCCGGCGTCACCTCGCGGCCCATCGCCGCCCCGATATCCGCCGCGCATTGCTCGAAGCTCATGCCGACCGCCTCCCCATGCAGAAGGCCGCGGCAGCCCAGCCCGAAGCCTCCGCGTCCGCCTCGGCATCGAGCGCGGCGATTTCGGCCCGTGCCGCCTGCACCTCGTCGGCCGACAGCGCGCCGACCCGAACGGCTTCGTCCAGCTCGGCATCAAGGGTCGGATCGTCGGCCGGCATCTCAATCCCCGCCTCGCTGCGGCGCGGCAGCGGGTCATCGGCCGGCGCCAGGCGTTCCGCCGCCTCGATCGCCGCCCGGTCCTCGATCTCGCCCGCCTGTGCGACCCGGCGGACACCGGCCAGGATCTCGTCCGCCGTCGCCGGCGCCGTGCCGAACATGTCGGGCACGGGCGAGGTTTTGACGGCCGCATCCACATAGGCGCGCAGATGGCGGGTGATCGCCTCGCCCGATCTGGTGGTCACGGTCCCGTCCGGCCGCTCGACCAGCATCCCGGCCAGGAACGCCGACGTCGCCGGCGTCGGTGGGTCGAAGGCGTCGTACTGGTCCATCACCTCGGCCAGCGGCCGGCCGGCGGCCCGCTGGTCGCGGATCATCCGCACGGCCCGCACCAGGTCCGTGGTGGCATCGGCGCCGGCCGAAATCTGCCCGGAAGCCGCTTCCGCCCGCATCCGCGCCCAGGCGGGCGCCACCGCTTCCAGCGCATTCCCCAGCGACCGGCTGGACGGGTCGGCCGCCTCGGTGATCCGGGCCACCAGATCCGCATCGCCGAAGGCGCGCGCCAAAAGTCCGGCCTTGATTCGCCGCAGCCCGTCGGCCGACAGATCGCCCGTCGCCGTCGCCAGCCGGCCGCGCTCCGATTGCGGCAGCGCCTCCAGATAGGCGCGGACGAAACGGGCATTCGCGGCCGCGTCCAGCTCCGCGGCCTCGTCCAGATAGGCAAGGGCGCGGTCGATCGCGCCGGCATCGGCCATCGCCCGCTCGGTCGCCGACAGCTCCAGCGTCCCCGACGACTGCGCCGCGACCGTGAAGCGCCGGCGGTCTTCTGGCGTCAAGTCAGAGACCCGGCGCCGCACCAGCACCGGCGCCGTCATGCCCTCGATCTGGTAGCCCTCCCGGGCGAGGAATGCGCGATAGTCGGCGTCCAGGCCGCGGGCATAGGCCTCGCGGATCGCAAGCACCCGGCCATTTCCGCTTTCCACGACACCTTCCGCCGACACCACCGGCGCACCGGTCGCGGCATCGGCCGATGCGCCCAGGCGCGCCGGCTGAAGGTCGGCCGCCATCGCCGATATCTGCTCGCGGCTGGCCATGCGGTCGCGCTGGCGGGGCTGAAGATCCGCCGGAAAGGCCGGATTGATCGTGCCATCAGCCAGATTGCTGGTGACCAGGCTGTCGGCCTCGACCACCTCGTATCGCGTCTGTATCCGCCGCTGCTCACTGTCATAGACTTCCTGGATGCTCGACCGGCGCGCCGGGCGCCGGGGCGGCATGGCGGCTCGTACCGCCGCGCCGATTTCCGGCGGCACCGGCCGGCCTTCGGCGACGGCGCCCACCGCGGCCGACATCAGCCCCTCATGCACATCCGCCCGGCCGGATTGCGTCAGGCTGTCGACGGCTTCGGTCGCGGGCGACCGGTAGCGGCCCAGGGCGGCATCACCCGCGAAGCCGGCGCCGGCATGCAGGCCGCCGCCCATGACACCGCCGAAGGCGACGTTGAGGATGCTATCGGCCAGGCTATAATCGGCCCGCTCTTCGGCCGTCATGCCCAGGATGGCCGGCTCCAGCACGGCCGCACCGGCCGCGCCCTCGATGGCGCCCAGCCGTGTCCGTACCAGCGCCCGGCCGGCCGCACTGCCGGCGCCTTCCAGCGCCGTGGCATAGCGCGCCTGGCCCACGAAGGGGATAAAGCTTGCCGCGATCCCGATCGGGTCGAGCAGCGATCGCCACAGCCCGACGCCCAGGGCCTGCGTGCCTTCCCAGATGCCGCCCTGCGCGCGGGCCAGCACGGATTGACGATTGATTTCCGCCTGCTTCAGGTCGCGCAGCTCCCGCGCGATCCCCTCGGCGACCGGCTCGGTCCACGACAGCTGTCCATCGATCCCATAGAGGCTATTCGCCTCTTCGGGATCGAGGGTGCGGCCCTGGTCTTCCAGCCGTCGGGACAGCCAGCGCCGGGTCAGCGGCGTGATATTGGTCGCCGAGGTCTCTTCGGCCGTGGCGTCGAGCACGGCCGATGTCGAGGCGGGCAGGGTCGCGTAGCCAAGCGCCTCAAGGCGCCTGTTCGGGGCGGTGGGTTGCGTGTAGATGCCGAGACCGGTCATCGCCCGGTCTCCTGCTTATACAGCCGCACATCGGGATGCCGCCGCGCCCAGGTCTTCAGGCCGGCGGGATCGCCCCGGAAGCGCTGTAGCACCTCGAAAATCCGCGGCTCGAAATTGCTGGGATTGGCCGGGTCGAAGGTGTCGGGGTCGGCGATCAGCTCGTCAATCCGATCGGCCGCCAGCATGTTCACGAAGGGCTGCCCCTCCGCGAAATACCAGCTATCGACCTCGCGGCCCGCGCTGTCGAGCTGCACGAAGAGACGGCGGGGCGTGCCTGCGCTGTCATTATCTTTGGTCAGCTGCTCCGTCTCTTCGCCCCAATAGCCACTCATTCCCGGATAGAGGGTCACGATTTTCGGCCGATCGCCGACCAGCATCTGGCGCGCCTGCTCGTCGGTCACCCGCATTTGCCGGGCACGGCCTTCAAGGTCGGGCGGATCCGGCCAGGCTGGCGCACTCGGGACGTCCCCAAACGACAACTGCATGATACTGCCGTCAGCCAGGCGCACCGGCTGGCCGCGCGCGTCCAGCCGCACCCAGCCATCGGAGGTGTCGTTGATCACCCACCGTCCTGCCCGGGCCGCGTCCAGCGCCGCCGCGCGCCGGGTGGCTTCATCGGCCGGCAGGGCGCCAGGGCTCGGGCCCGGGTCCGCCACATCCGCCGGCGTGAGCGCGGTCACAAGCTGGCTGCCATAGGCTTCCGTGCGCCCGCCCCAGCCGCGCGGCGCCAGCGCCGTGGCCGCCCCCTGGCGGACGATGTCCATCCGGCTGGTCAGCGCTTCCACGGCGCCGCTGGCCGCCGCATCCGGCGCCGCGCCGCCCTGCATCCGCCTCAGCGCCAGGCGCAGCGCGGCCGCCTCCATTTCCGCCGCCCGCTGCGGGCCGTCGGGCGCATGCGCCAGCGCCTGATCGATCGGCGCCATCTGGGATCGCACACTTTCCTTCACCGCCTTCAGATCGCCGGCGGTCGGCGCCAGCCGTTCCAGATCGCGCATGGGGGTGTCCAGCACCCCGCCCAGCTCCGCCCGGGCCACCGGCTCGTCGACCATGGCGAGAACGCGATATTCCGCCGGCAGCCCGGCCGCGGCCAGCTGGCCCATGACACGCGGCCAGTCGGCGCCGTATTCGCCTTCCAGCGCCTGGATGGCATCGGCGCGGCCCTCGCCGCGCGCCGTGCTCAGGCGTCCCACGATTTCCGCCGCCTGCGCCTTGGTCAACAGGCGCTCTTGACCGGCCGGGATGCCGAGGCGCCGCTGCCATTCCATCAGCTCGTCGCCGGCCACGGGGCCGACAGTGCGCACGACATAGCCGGCCGGGTCCGCCTGGATCGCCTCGGCCTGGTCCTTCAGGGCCGCGACCACCCGGCCATAAACATCGGCATCGGCCGCATAGCTGCCGGCGCCGCCCTTGGGCGCGATCGCCGCCGCGATCGCGGCCCGGTCTTCGGGGGATGCGGTCTTGCCGGCGGTCACCGCCTGATACTGGCGCTCTGCCGCCGCCACGGCCTGGCGATACGCCGCCGCCGGCGCCGCGCCCAGAATGCTGCGCACCGTCTCGGGCGTCACCCCGTCCACGCCCTGGCCGGTCGTGGTCCGGCTCTCCAGATCAGAGGCCACCAGCCCGCGAAAGGCCTCTTCCTGCGGCGCCAGACGCTGCGCCGCCCGGGCGGCTGCCGAGGCATCATCGGCAAAGGTCGCAGCGCCCGGCTTCGGCTTGATGCCTTCCAGCAGCGCGGCCAGCTCGTCGGGCGTCGCCGTCGCCGCCTGTGTGACGACGTCGTGCACCCGGCGCGAGCGCGCTTCTGCCGCCGCCAGATCCGCAGCGGCCGCCGGCCCCAGAACGGCCGCGACCGTCGCCGGCGTCACGCCGTCGACACCAACGCCGGTCGCCTCCAGGCTGGCCAGATGGCTGGCGATCCGGTCGCGCAGGATGGCCTTGCCCACGGCTGCGCCGGCATCGACCTTCGCCCGATCGGCTTCCATGCGTCGTGTCAGCTGGTCGATCTGCTCTTCGGTCAGCCCGGAGCCCTTCGGTCCAAGCTCGCGTTTCCGCCAGCTGTCGATCCGGCCTTGCGTCTTCGGCCCGGTTTCCCACCAGCCCATCACCGCGTTTTCGCGGACCTCGGCGTCATAGGCGTTCACCCGCTCCTGGATCGCGGCCAGGGTGAGCGCGCCGGCGCGGGTCGGGTCGGCCGGATACTCGACACCGCCGAACACAAATGCCGATTTCGGGCCAAGCGCGATCAAGTCGGCTTCCAGCGCCGTCATCGCCCCTTCCAGGGCCACATTCGCATCGGCGTCGCCCGCGGCAGCCTCGCGCGCCAGGCGCTGCACCAGCGACAGGCGCTTGGGCTCTGCCGCCGTCCAGGTCGCTATACGCTCATCCGCGACCCGGGCGTCAGCCTGGCGCCGGGCGGCATTCACATAGGGGCGGACGAGTGTCCCGAAAGAGGCGCTGAAAATCGCCCGCCCTTCCTGAGACGGGATGCCCTCCGCCGCCCCTTTGGCCCAGGCATCCGCGGCCGCGGCCAGGTTCTGCGGCGCGGCCTCATGTTCCTGCGCCAGGCGGTCCAGGGTGTCGAGCGCGTCGGCTTCGAGGCGCCTGGAATAGGTCTCCAGCGCCGCCCTGTTATAGGCAGCGCCGCGGATCGTCTCCGGGTCCATCTCGGCATACTGGCCGGCCGCGCCGGCGGCGGCACCCGCTGCGGCGCCCTGCCGCGCCGCGCTCTGTGCCTCGCGTTCCAGGCGCCGGCCCAGGAAGACGTCCAGGCGCTCCGACAGCGTGCCCAGGCCGCGGGCCACCCCATCGCTCTGGAGCGTCTGCACCGGCCCGGTCGGGCGGATGCCGAGCGGCTGATAATCGGGGATCAGCGGTCCCGGGCGCCGCGCCATCAGCCGATCGCCAATCGGCGGTCGACGAAATCAAACAGGCTGCCGCCGGCACGGGCCGCGCCGCCAATCACGGCGCCGGTCGCATCGGCCCTGAGCGCACGTGCATTCATCCGGCGGGTGCCGGATGCGATGATGGTGTTGTCGCGGTTCACCCTCAATTCGCGGTCGGCATCCGCCGCCGCGCCCATCTGCGCGGTCTGGATCGAGCCGGCATTCAGATCGGCTCCGGCTGCGCCGGCGGCGGCAGTGCCAGCAGCCAGAGAGGCGATCAGGCGACGGCGGGTTTCATTCTCCGCTTCTCGCCCCCTGATAAGCTCTTGCTGCGCATTGAAATTTTCCATCTTGGCTTGACTCCGGAGTGCGGAGGCCTGGCCAAGGGCCGACGCGAAGCCAAGACCGGCCGAGGCCAGAGACAGGCCGCCGGTGATCAGCCCGGCCGTGGTGACGGCGCCGCCGGCGCCGAACAGCCCCGCCGTGGCCGCCGTCGCGGCCGTCGTCGCGGTCGCGGCAGTGCCCGCCGATCCGACGGCAAGCGCGGTCAGGGTCTCGACCATCAGATTTGCACCTCCGCCACCAGCCCGATCACCTCGAAAGGCCCCGGCGCCGTCTGGGTGATCGTCACCACGGTCTGCCGATCCCAGCCGCTGAAGCCGTCGACCAGGATGTCACCGGTCAGCACCGGGGGCGCGCGATCGAGCGGCGAGCCGGCGCCGATGCCGAAGCGCCGCGCCTTCACCGGCTCGCCGGCGACGGTGACGTTCTGTACCTCGACGGTCCGCAGCATCACGCGGACCAGGCGCGACAGGCGCCCCATAGCCGGCCCGTCCGGCAGGCTGGGTTCCAGCGGATGGGTCTGCACCAGCGGGATCGCCCATAGCCCGACTTCGACCCGATCGGCCGGCCGGGCCAGGGTGACCGCACCGCCCATCACCACCTGCGACGGCTGAAGGCTGCCATCGGCGATGATCATCACCGTGGCCCCTTCCAGCCAGTCGAGCCCGGTCACGCTGGTGATCCCGTCACCGGTCGCGACCGCGGCGCCGTCCAGCCTGACGGCCTGGTCCCAGCGCTCGATCAGATAGCGGGTGGTGCCGGCGATCACCCGGCGGATCAGCCAATAGATCGTCCCGTCCACGACGGCGATGTCCAGCACCTGGCCCGCCGGCTCGACCAGCGTCCAGCCGGTGACCTGCTGGTCGCGCAGGGTATTGATCACGGCCACGGTCCCGTCGGTATTGACGCAGAGGACATAGTCCGTGTCGTCGTCGCGCGACGTCTTCCGCACGGCGAGCCGCACCGGGTCGCGGACCAGGTGCTGGGCCAGCAGGGACAGCGGCGATGTCGTGTAGGCCTGGGCGACTTCCTGGTACACGGCTTCATGGAGCGTGCGGCCGCCGCGCTCCGCAAAGATCCATCCGCGGTCGATCTCGACCGGACGCGGCGGCTTGCTCGGCGCCAGCCCGCGCCGCGTCTGTTCCGCCAGTGCGAATGTCTTCGGCGTCAGGGCAGGGCTGCCGCCCCGCAGCGCCATATAGAGCGCGCCCGTGGTCCAGACGAGCAGGTCAGATCCGGAGGCGATCGCCATCACCGCGTTGACCTGGTCGCTGTCGATCGCGGCATCGATGCCCTGATCGTCGAGCGCGTCCCCCAAGTCGAAATTGAAGAAATCCCCCACGACGCTGCCGAAAATCGACGATGGTCGGCGCGCCATCCGCCCCAACCACAACCGCCCCTCGTGGAAGGTCACTGCCCCGGGCCAGCCGCGGGCGGTGCTGATCACCGGCTCTTCCAGGTGCCAGTCGTCCGCGGGGATCGCGTCGGTATCCGAAAAAGCGACGCGGGTTTTCGCCTTGACGCTGGTCGCGGAGGTGAATTCGGTGATGCGCGCGATCCCGCCATTGCCCTTGAATTCCCAGCCGTTCACCATCGCGGCTGTGAAGACCGGATCGGTCGCGGTCAGCGTCACCGTATCCTCTTCCGCCGACGGCGTGACCGTGCCGGTCGGCGTGACGGCGCCATAATCATAGGTCGGAAGCCGGCTCATCGGCATCGCGCCGATGGTCCAGTCGGCATGCGTCGCACCCCGCATCAGCCGCTGCGGCGCCATGCTCTGGTGCACGGCAATCAGGGTGTCGGCCGACTGCGCATAGTCCAGTTCGGCGACCACGGTCGCATCCCAGGGCGTCGCGATATCCGCGACGACGGCATCATCCCGGTAGACCCGCAGCCGATTGGCTGTCAGCACGAGAAGGTAATCCTGCTCGGTATTGAAGGCGAAGGGGATCAGCCGGGCGCCGCCGGCGGCATCATCGAGCGCGTCGACCACCACCCGCCCCGGCGCCGCGCGAAAGCCGCCCTGCGGGAAGGTCACCACATTCCGGGCCATCCTGACGGACCCGTAATATTGCTTCAGATCGATCCGCGCGCCGACCTGAGGCGCCAGTTCGCCTTGGGTGAAATTGACCTGCGCCGTCCGGACACGGGGCATTGCTCACCCCCCGAAACGCGCGGAAATCAGCGGGAAATCGGTGATCACCGCCGGCGGCTGCTGCTGGCTGTCGATCGTCCGGGCCACCCGGGCATAGCCCCCCGTCCGATTTTCGGACGGCGTGCCCCAGGTCTTCCCCTCCCAGAAATCCGCTTTCGTCGTCTGTTCCGTGACCGGGATCGCCAGCATGGCGGTCAGCGCGAAGACGAACAGCTGCCGCACATGGGCTGGCCACAACGCCTCCGGTATCCGCGCCTGATAATCGGCCCAGACCTGCACCGCCTGGGTGTGCACCTGGTCCCCGTACAGCTCATAATCCGGCGCCGCGGCAAAGAGACTGTCGCTCGACCAGATCCCCCGCAGCACCAGCAGATCGGCCGGCAGGGCATAGGCATAGGACCATTCGGCAATGGGGCGCTCCGCAAGGCGAGGGAGGCGCGCCTTGCGGAGCGTGCTACGCCACGGATACGACGAGAGGACGTCATCCCGTACCGTGCCGTAGAGGGTCGACACGATCGACGCCAGACCGCTCCCCTCGTCCAGCGCCTGGATCGATCGCGATCCCAGCAGGGCGAGGGCCTGATTGGCCAGACGGACGTCGAGCGCGGCGACGGACATGGGGTCAGTCCGTGTCGGTGACGGTCATCGCCGTCGCATCGGTGACGTCGATCACCCGCGTGGCCGCGTTGACGCTGTTCACGATCATGATGCCGGCGGCGGTGACCGCGCCGCCGGTAATCGTGGTGACAAAAATCCAGTCGCCGAGGTTGAAAAGCCCGAACGCGTCGTTGAAGTATCCGCTGGCCCGCACGGTGGCCAGGGGATCTTCCGAGACGTAGGAATGCACCATGGGGCCGCCTTTCACGACGGCCCCCGATGCCATGTAGGTCGATGCGGACTGGCCGCCGATCGCGTTCAAGCGCTTCAGGGAAAAGGCCATGGTCTCGTTTCCTCTCAGGCCACGGGCGGTGCAGTTTCGGTGTGCTCTATGCGGATCACACCCAGCGGATCGATGACCGCGGCCCCGGCCTTGATCATGCCCTGCACCAGGTACGCCCCCTTTTCAGGGACCCAGTCGACCATCGTCCGCCCCTCGAAGCGCCAGGCCATGCCGATCGCTCCATCAGCGCCGCCATGGAAGGCGAACGACGTGCAGATGTTGCCGACGCGCGGCAGACCACCCTCCGGGCGCCGGCCGATCGTCTTGAAGCGGAAGCCCAGGAAGTAATCGACCTTGCCATCGACCAGCGCCTTGGCGTTGGCGTAGTCGGCCGACGTCACCTCGACCTGCCCCAGCAGGCTTTCGATCGCCATGGCATGGGTCAGCATGTACCGGTCCGTCTCCGGCACTTCGAGGTGATCGAAATACGCCTTCGCCCGGCGCAGCTTGGCGAGATTCAGGCCGGTGCCGGCCCCACCGACATCGGTATCGATCTGCACGCTGGGCTGGCCGGTGACCAGCGCATCGATGCCCACCTGATCTTCGCGGCGCCCCATGGCGCCACCGACCTTCCGGGCGATCTGGGCGCGATCGTCGATGTTGGTGTTGTTGACATCAGTGGTCTTGATGTAATCGCCCGCGCGCCATCCCCGCGTGCTGGTCCTCACGACATCCTGACCGCTGTTCGCAGCCTTGATGTCCTGCACCCCGTTATCATCGGGATAGGCGACGATTTCATCGCCCAGGCGAAATTCGACTTCAGTCCCGACCCAATCGGTCTTCAGCCGGGCGGTGGGGCGCAGCACCCCACCCTTGGATCCGTAGGCGGCTTTGACCCTCATGTCGTAATCGACCTGGGTCGCCAGCGAGGCAGGAACGGACATATGCACCTCTCGGCGCTGCGATATCGCAGCGTGCGATCATCCATCTTCGACGATCGCGACCGATCGGCCCGGTGCTCGCGGGTCAGTCCTGGCACTGCCAGCTGATAAGCCGCCCTGACGCGGGGTCCTGTCGCTTGGCGGATGCGTGCCGCCCTGTCACGTGACGCATCCGGCGCCAGCGGGTCCGGTCCCAATAACGGGATAGGCGGACGCACTATTTACACGATCAAGGCGGGTGCATGTCAAGTTGACATGACCCGCCTTTATGCATTCAGGCATTTTGTGGAAAAAAGTTTCCTCGTTTCATCTGATCGTGCCGTTGGCGATCAAGCGGTTGATCATCTCCTGCGCCTTCCGCTGCTTCTCCGGGGATGTGTCAAAGTCCTTTTCCTTGTACAGGGCTTCGACCTCGGCCATGGATCCGACGCTTGACGACATGCTCATCGGGTCCATCGGGATCGACTTTTCGCCAGCCAGATCCCGCAGCTTCGACAGCATGCGCACGCCGGCGGCAGTCCCTGCCGCCAGCTGGAATTCCTCCCATTCATCGGCCGTCAGGGCCTCTTTCTGGAAGAGGCCTCTTCCCCACTGCCCGACGGCTTTCACCAGGCCGGCGCCGCCGGTGCCCAGCTTCTGCAGTTCCGCCTTATAGGCGGCCTGTCTCGTTTCCGGGGTCTCCGCCGGCGGCATGGCTTCCGCCAGTGTCGCCAGGACCGGGGCGATCAGGGCATCGAACTGCCCCTGCGAAAGCCCCTGCGCGTGTGCCGCGTCGCGGAAAGCCTTCAACGCCGGATCGTCGGCCGGCACGTCGAGAATCGGCTTTTCACCCAGCTGCGGCAGCTTGTAGGCATCCGCCGTTGCCGGCGGCTTATGATCGCCCTTGCCCAGCTGGCGCCGCAGATCCTGGTGGGACTGCGCCAGCTTTTCCCACTGCGCTTCGCCCTTCGTTGCGTCCCAAAACTGCTCCGGCAGCCACTCCGGCCGCTGCTTTCCAGCGGCATCGGCGGGCTTCCCGGCATCCGCCGCCGGTGCGGCCGTGGTATCCGTCTTCTGATCCACCATGTCAAACAGGCTGGACGGCACTTTCGGCGCCGCATCCTGCCCCGCGGCCGGTGCCGCCGGCGCCGGCGCATCACCGCCGGCACCTTCACCTTCCGGCGCCCGCAGCAGCGCCGACTTCATCCAAGATTTCACCCGCATTTCACGCGCCCCTCTTCCCGCGTTCGGCCCGCTTGATGATCTGGCGGACGATTTCATTCTGGCCTTCGCGCATATACCCGTGGTCAGCAGGCTGACCGGGCACCCAGGACGGCTGATCGATCGTCACCGACCGCAGGTATTCGATGACCTTTTTCCCGGCCCGTGTGCCGAAGGTCATCGCAAAGACCCTGTCCAGCTCATCCGATTCAGCCTGAAGCCCTTTCAGCCGCTGCACTTCGGCAACGGCCGCCGGGCCAAGATTGTCCATGTCTTCCCATCCCGGAATCATGCTGCCCCCTTGTTCTGCGCGCCTGCCGGCGCCGGCTTGGTCAGATTGTCCGCCACCCGCGCCGCCACGGGGCTGGTGGCCAGCATCTGCGCTTCAGCCCCCTGGCGCGCATCCTCGCGCCCCTTCTGCCTCTCCGTGACGGTCGGCAGAAGCTTCTGAGGCACGCCCAGCTTGTCGGCGAGCCAGTCATAGAAGTCGTCGCGTTTGACAGCCTCCTGAACAACTTCAGGGCCATATATCTGCGCCAGTATTTGCAGATATTGCGTGACCGTCTGGACGTCGGCCAGGTTCTGGACCTGAGCCAACGGGCTCGTTGCTTTGATCGCGATTTCCCGCCCGTTGACCTTCAGGGGGAGGGCGACTTCCCCCGCCTCACTCAGGATATCGAGGAAGCGGGCAATCGCCGGCTCTGCCCCATCACTGATCAGGCGCCCGAAGGCCGCCCCGATATCGCGCTGAAGCTCGCGGGTCCGCTCCATGATTTCCGTCGGAGAGCGGACCGGCCCGGTCTCCGGCGGCAGCTGGCGATCAAAGAGCGCGTCCTTGATGTTCTGCCGCAGATCAGACAGCACGATCTGCGACATTCGCACGTCGCCGACTGACGGCAGGGGCTGCAGGGATGCCCCGCGGCCGCCGCCATTCGATCCGACCGGGATCAAGGCCCCGGGGCGGATCTGAATGGTATTGAGGTTGAGGACGCCATCATCCACGGCCGTGAAAGCCGGCACGATCGCGAGCGATGCCGCCTGAAGCACGAGCCGGACCACGGCGTTGGCCGTCTTGATGTCCGGCAACACTTGGATGACCGGCCCACGGCCATAGACCTCGCCCGGCGCTTTGAGCCAGCGGAAGCAGATCCAGGGCATCGTGTTGTGCATTCGGGCGACCAGCCGGGCCGGCGGGCTGCCGCGCCACAGCACGTCGAAGCGGTATCCATCGTCCTCGGCGTCGTAATAGGTCGCGGTCTCCAGCTCGATTTCGGCGTTCTCATCTTCCAACCGCCGCCGCTCCAGCTCGGGCGGCAGATCGGCATCCGGGTACAGACGCAGGATGTCCCGGACCACCACCTTCTGTTTCCAGAAGACGCCCTCAACGATCCCGAATGGGCCTTCTTCCAGGGCAGCCAGTGGCGCCGGAACCGCCTGGCATTGAATCTTCGCGCCTGAGTTCCTTCTCAAGGCGTGCGCCGACTGCACCAGGATCAGCCCGGTACTGACGCTCAGATCGTGCAGCGCCTCATTGAGGGCGACGTCCCAATTCGAGAGATGCACCTCCCTCCACAGCACTTGCTCGACCTCATCGAGCGCTTTCTGCACCTCGTCCCGGTCAGCCTCCGGGACATCCGATCCGGCATCAAGCGTCGCCCAGCGCTGGCGGGCTGGGAACGCCACGTCCTGAATGCGATTGGCGAAGCGGCTCACGGAGCCAATCGCCGTGCTGTCATAGACCGCATCCGACTTCCGCGCCCCTTCCGCCGTCGTCGTGATCGGGTCACGCTCGGGCAGCGCATAGCGGTAGGCCTCCTGGTGCAGGCTTCGCCAGGCCGCGTTCCTTTCCCACGCCCGATCCGCCCGTTTGATGAGCGTCGGCACGTCCATCGCTGCCATGTCAGCCTCCCGTCGTCGTGGTCACACCACGTTCGTCATTCGACAGCAGCAGCGCCCGGCCCTTTGACCGGGAGGTGATCGACCGCCGCCGGGCGTCCTCTTCGGCCTTCAGGCTGGCGGACTGCCGCTCCGCGGCCTCCGCCTGCCGCTTCTGGGCCGCCACCAATTCCGGGTCCGGACCCTTCGGTTTCGAAAGAAGCGCAGACATCCCCTCACCCTTCCCCTTTCAACTCGACGCCCCCGGGCGTGGGGGCGGACAGGATCGGCCGGGCACCCTCGCGGCGCAGCCGGCGGTAGAGCTGTCGGGGGGTCAGCACCCGCCAGGACCGCAGCCCGACAAGGTGCGCCATCACCCCGGCGCAGGTATAGATCGGCCGGTAGACCGGCGCCTGGGCCAGGCCGGCCGGCACCGGCACCGCCAGCGCCCAGCCGCCGGCCGCCAGCTCGTCCCGCACCGCGTCGCCCAGCGGCCGCGGGTCGATCCTGACCAGCATTCGGCCCGCCACGGGGTCGACCACCATGGTCAGCGGCCTGTCCTCTGCGCCGATCGCGGCCAGCGCGAGCACGTGCCGCCAGCCCGGGCGGGTGAACAGCCGCCACCACCGCCGCCGGCCGTCGTCGGGCACCACCCCGCCCACGACGACGTCGCCCTTGAAGATCAGGATCCACAGCTGCGGGTCCGACAGCGCCCACAGCCGCGCCAGCTCCGACGGCGGCAGCAGCTTCCCCGGCGCCGGCGTCGCGGCGGCGGGGGTGGCCCGGGCGCTGGTCATGTGCTCGGTCATCGCAGCCCCTCACCAGACGCTGAAGTCGTGCGGAGCGACAACCGGCCGGCCGCCGGCGTGGCCCATCAGCCGGTCCCGCTGGTCCTGGCGGCGGCGGGTCGCCTCGACCCACTCGCCGCCGCCCAGAAGCAGGTACTGCAGCGCATCGGCAATGTGCGAGTGCTCGGACTTCGCCGGCACGTCCTCGTACCGCTCGCCGCCGCCGGGCAGGCGCTGGCGCTTGTAGGCATAGCCGGACAGCAGCGCCCGACGCAGGGTCCGGCACCTCGGGCTGATCAGGATCCCGGGCCGGCCGTCGATCATCCGCCCCAGCGGTGCACGGACGGCCTCCAGCCGCGGCAGCAGCCCGTTCGTCACCGTCCCGCGGAAGCGCACGCCGCTCGCTGCGGAAATCGCGTCCATCCAGCTCTCTTCGTCGGTGCTGGCCCGGCTGGTGCCGGCCGGATCGGCCCAGGCCTGCCCCACCTGGTGCCCCGGGTACCGATCCCGCAGCAGCCGCGCCAGCGCCTCGCCGAAGCGCACGGCGCCGATACCGCCCAGGTCTCCGACCAGCTCATCAAGGATCACCCACTGCCCCGTCGGCAGCTGCTGCGCGATCAGGACGGCAGGGGTGAGGCCCGCATCGGCGCCCAGCCGGAGCGGCACGCCGGGGGCCGGCTCGATCGGCGCCGGCGCCATGTGCTGGGCCTCCGAGAACTCGGGGAACACCGGCTTTCCGTCACGGCTCGCCCCCCACCGATTGTGGATCATCCGCCGGACGTACCACTCATCGTGCCCCGCGGCCGCGCGCTCGTAGTAGTCCGGCGGAAGATTTTCGACGTTCTCGGCGCCGGGATCGGTGCCACCGGGCTGGACGAAAAGCCGATATCCCGGCTTCGGATCGTCGACGAAATCGGCGCGCAGATAGTGATCCGTGTCCGGCGCGTTGAAATCGCAGATGATCCCGCGGAAGGTCGGGCCGCCGTGCCGTCTGGACGGATAGCGCGTCCGGCCCGGCAGGAAGGTCAGGACGTCCCGGCTCAGAAGGTCGACCTCATTAAGCCAGCCGCCCGTGATTTCGAAACCGCGGGTGAACGGCTCGACATCGTTGTCACCGATCGCGGCGAACATGACCTCGCTGTCGACGACGGACCCGTCCGGCAGCTGGTAGCGCAGGTGGTGCGCCGATGGCGCATTGTCCCCGCCGCTCTTGAAGACACCGAAATCATGAGGCACCCACCCGAACCAGCTCGGCAGCACCGTCCGATTGATCCGGCGATACGTATCGCGGAGCACCACCCACCGGCTGTAGCGCACTCCATCGACAGGGCTACGCCCCTGTTCGCAGGCCAGGGCCAGCAGCTTCGCCACGCAGGCGCCCGTCTTGCCGGAGCCGATCGGCCCCATGATCGCTGACACGGGGCTTCGATCGGCCACGAACGCGCCTGCGATCGGCCCCGGTGGAGACCATTGGAAGACCTGCGGTGTCCTCACACTACTAATCCCTAATCAGTGGTATCGCTGGCATTTTCGCCAGCAATATCAATGGGTTGATCAGTCACGTTCAACTCGCTCGCGTTCAACTCGCGGCGAGCGTCGCCGCTAAGCTGTTGATATTGCTCACTTGTCAGATCCACGACATGAACGGCCCCGTCGCCCGGCGCCGCGGCCGCGCTCGGCATCTGAAGGACCATCATTGGCAGGGCGTCGCCCGTGATTTCGACGGCCTGCGGCAGGCGCTGGTGCAGGTACGGCGCGACGTCGCGGGCTGCGGTCATCTGGATCTTGATCGCCTCGATCCGGTCGCAGTGCAGCCTCGCGGCCAGCTCTTCGACCGGCATCGAGTAGATGTCCGCCAGCACCAGCAGCGGTGACCGGTGCGTCGACAGCAACAGCTTGCGCCATTCCTCGGTCGACCTGTTCCGCGCCCCCTTCGGCCGGCCGGCCGAACGGCGCGGCGTGCCCCGGCCGGCGCCGAAATCGGCCAGGGCCTGGTCGAGTGGCCCCGCCCCCGTGGTGAGGACGTCGGACATATCGCCCTCCGCGTCCCCCTCTGGCTCAACTTCAGCGGGCAGGAGCGGCAGCTGCGCAGCCGGCGCCGGCCGCGCGCGCGCGGGATCCATCGCCCCCGCCGCCTCTGCCGCCTCCATCGCCGCTTTCAGCCCCTCTTTCCGCTCACTCACTGCATAAACCACTGATATTTAATCCCTTTTTCCCGCCGGGCCCGCCCGGCCCCTGCCGCGTTCGGCTGTCGTTAGGTGTGCGTTAGGTCTGTCGTTAGGTCTATTATTCTTTATTTTCAATAAGTTAGAAGAATACCTAACAACCTAACGCACCTAACGGCATGTCTTCACACGCATGCGCACACCCACATGCATTATGTGAGTGTGCGTTAGGTCCGTTAGGTGCGTTAGGTTCCTATTATTTTCCTTTGTTTTCAGATGCTTGGCACCTAACGCCCTGCCTAACATCTGCCTAACGTCTCGCCGTCCCCAGCCCCGGCGCTGCGTTCTTTCTGAACGCCCCGTCCTGGGTCTGGGCGGGGCCACCAAAAAAACCGGAGGGCGGGGCCACCGGGTCGAAGGGTCGGGGCGAGGTGAGGACGTCGAAAGCGGCCGGCCGCGCCCCTCTGCGGCCGGTGATCAGCTGGCTACGCCGGCGAGGGCGCGGCCGAAGTCGGTGTGAAGCGAGCCCTTTCGGGCTCGGGCAGGCAGAGGGCGAGGGGAATTTCCGACCCCCTGCACGTGGCCCCGATCCAGATCGTCTTTTTCGGCACCCGGGCGCCCTCCAGGCGCCGCAGGCTCTGGACCCAGACGCCATCCGCGGCGGCGCGCTGCTGCCAGTGCGTGCCCTGGAAAATCCTGGCAAGCCCTTGATGCTGATTGGCGACCCGCAGCCATGCCGACCGTGTCGGCGGCGGCTCGAAATGGACGGCGAGCCCTGCTTCCTGGAGCAGGCGGCGCGCCAGGCGCAGGCGCTCGTCCCCCTGATAGTCGGGGTGCGTCCCCGCGGCGATCCGGATCCAGTCGCCAATCGTCCGTCGCTGGCGGTCGTGCGGGCTGTCCAGGGTCGAGCTGAGCAGGTGGGTAAGGCACGACGCCTCGTCGCTCGCCTCGCCGTCCGGTGTCATCTCCGACTTCGCCAACATCTCGACCCAGCCGTCGAGTGCCCCCGGCTCGGGAATCAGGTCGTGGAACAGCAGGTCCGCGGCCGCGAGCATCGTCCCATAGACGTCCTGGCCGCGGGCATCGTGCCCTGCCTGGCGCATGGCGGCGCGGTATGCCTCGACGGTCTCGGGCCAGCGCCACCAGCCGTCCATCAGACGACGCAGAAGCTGCGATCCCCGATCGCGCGCCCAGCGCTCGGTAATCTTGGGCTCGGGCCTATCGCCCAGCGGCAAAAGGTCAAGGATCGCAATCCGGCTGCGATCCTGCGGCAAAAGAGGTGGGATCAGAACAGACGAAAATTGAACAGAAGACCGCAAGATAAAATGCTCGGCGCCACCATCATTACCCGCACGCATGCTCAAGGCACCGGTCGCAGCATTCCGCGCAAGCTTGACAAGCTTATGCATCTGCCTGTTGTCTTCTTCGCTTTCCGCCTCGTCGATTGCGACGGGCAAGCTATCATACTTGAGCGTGCGCCGCAGGCTCGGTTCGGTTGCATCGGCGCTCTTCAACAGCGCATGCTCGTCGAACAGCATTTTGATGAAGTTCTGGAGCGTGCTCTTGCCGGTGCCCTTGCCACCGGTGAGCCAGATGATGGCGCGCCAGGCGATCGCACCGCCCAGCCAGGCGGATGCGATCCATCCCAGGGTGAGATACGGGTCCAGCTCCGGCCGGCGCCAGGACCAGGTCTTGAGGATGTCCAGCACTTCGCCGGCCGGCCCCTTTTCTCCCCCCGGCTGCGCGACCGGGTGTGGCCGCAGAATACAGGGCGCCGTCGGATAGACCCGCCCCAGCACTTCGCCCGGCTCTTGCTGGCGCCAGGCCTCGCCCTTTTCGGGCGGCACGACCATCAGCGTATCGCCGAGGTGCATCACCAACTCGCCATCCGCGCCGGACCAGGCGCCCCGGCCGCGCACCTTTTCACGGGGCGACCACACGCCCCGCATACTCGCGTCATGGATCAGGGCTTCGGCCACCAGCTCCGGTTTCCACCCGGAAATATTCCAGGCACCGGTTTCTTTGTCCTGCACCATCCGGGGCCAATACTCGTAGAGCTGTCCCAGCTGACGGCCCCAAAGACTTTGCAAATTGAGGCGCGAATGATCCTTTGCCTTCAGGGGGATCAACTCCCCCAATTCATTGAGGTAATAAAATGTCTCCCCCTCTTTACCGAGGGGGATTACTGGTACCCCTTCGGGCAGCATAGGTTCGCCACCGCCACCGCCCGATTTCTTCTTACCTTCCGCTTCCGCCGGCGTCGCCGGCGATATCACCGGCCCTGCCGCCGCCCGGAGCGCGCGCACATTATCCGCCCCGTCAGCCATGACGCTCTTCCTTCAGCTTTTTTGACGCGATGAGCATGTCATTCACGTCCTTGTATTCCGCCGGCGGCCGGGCGACCTTGACCGACGCATGCCGCTCGCCCAGCGCCGCCGCCGCGGCCGCGAAGGCCTTCGCCGCGTCCGACCCGGGCGGGTCGTTTTGCGCCCAAAGCACCAGGCCAGCGCTCTCGGGCAGCCGCAGATTGGCCAGATTGCCGCCGGACACCGACGCGATCACCCGCAGGGCCGGGTCACTGACCACCACCGACAGCCCGTCCTCGATCCCCTCGGTGATGTCGATCTCGATCGGGCCTTTGACCCGGCTGATCGGTGCGGCCTTCCGCAGGCGCCCGTCGGCGCCGGCGATCGCCCCCTTCCAGAGCGAAATCCACCCACCGCGGAAGCCGCCGAGGGTCTTTTTCGGCTCGTCAAGCGGCGCCTTCCGCACGCGCCCGTCCCGCTGCACCTCCAGCCACGTCCGGTGCGTGGACATCTGTTTGCCGTCCGGCCCCACGATCGACGTCACCATGGCCGGCCATTTCTGCCCGGTCTCGGCATTCCACAGCCCGGGGTGATACCGGATCGCCCCGGGCAGCCAGGGCAGGCGCGCCAGCTCGATCGCCCGGCCGGCCAGATAGCGATCGACCGGCGTGCCCAGCAGCTCGCTAGAGGCGGACATCCAGATGCGCACGGCCGATTCGCGCGCTCGGCGTGCTTCCTCTTCAGCTTCCGCTTTCCGGGCCGCGGCTTTCTTTTCCGCGATCCGCCGCCGGCGCTCGAATTCGGCCGGGTCGCCGTCCTCGACTCCCAGCCACCGCCGTGCCCACTTGATCGCCTGCGTCTTATCCCCGCCGCAGCACACACCCGCGACCAGGTCGAGCGCGTCGCCGCTTTCGCCGCTCGAAAAATCCGCCCACACGCCCGTGCGTGCCTTGAGGTTGACAGCCAGCGACTGCCCGGGCTCGCCGGCCAGCGATCCGCACCGCCACTCGTGGCCGTGGCGGCTGCCATGGGGCAGCAGCTCGCGGACCAGCGGCTCTATCTGAGCGGTGAGCAGGTCGACGATCGTCGAAATCGGCATCAGGGCGGGGCGCTGGCTCATGTCGTTGCCCCCGAAAAAATCGTGAATGTCATAAAAAATATGACTTGCGCAGCCGCAAAGAATGTCATATTTTTTATGACATGAGGCGAGGCAATGACGCCCCGCATATCACCCGAAGGGCTGACGCCATGTACACGATCGAGATCCAGGGCGACGCGACCACCGCCACCCGCACCGAGACCTTCGCGACCCCGGAAGATGTCCTCCAGTATCTGCGCGATCGCCGCACCGGCACTTTCGTCTACTCGATCAGCGAGGACAATGGTGTGCTCGAAATGCGCGGCCGCGCCAAAGCCCTGACCTATTTCCTGGACGACTTCGCCCCCCTGCATGTGCAGGTGCCGCGGCGGATCAAGATCATCCGCTGCGCAGGCTGGCCCTTCACGCACCACGTGGAGGGGTTGTGCCTCGGGCTGGACCTGGATCTGGCCTGACAGGTGACGGCAGACCAGGAAGGGGGGCGGGCTCATACCTGCCCCCCTTCCTCGTCGTCGTCCTCGTAGTCCTCGTCCCACTCACAATCGCCCTCGTCGGGCCAAGGGTCGCCGGTGTGCTCCAGTATCACACCGGCGGCCCAGTCCAGATTGCTGTCCGAAAGCTCCAGGCCGGCATCCGCCAGCGCCGCCCGAACCTCCGGATCGCGGCGAACGATCCACAACCACTCGCCGGCGTCATAGAAGTCGTCGTCCGGCTCCCATCCCCAGCTGTCCGCCCACGCGCACAGCTGCTCGCACAGCCGCTCACGGATGTGCAGCATCAGGTCAGAGGGGGAGGCGAGCGGCGCCGGCATCAGAACGGGATATCCGAGGTATCATCCATGCCACCCAGCAGCAGGATGGCGAACGCCGCGTAATTGATAGCGCCCAGAAGCTCGACGCGGGCGACGGCATTTTCGCCCTGCCCATGCAGCAGGGCTGCCTCTTGCACCTTTTTCACAACCTGCCCGAGGCAATGCCCCGGACCGACCATCGCGCCGATCTGCATCACCGGCTGCTGCATCAGGTCAAGCGCGATACCATGCCGCGCCTGTCCCTTGCCACGGGCGACGTCATCAAACGCCGTCAAATACGTGTGAGCGAGGCTTTTGAACCCGGGCAGGGGCTGGGGGCCGATGACGCTGATGAGCCAGTCCCGATGCTTGTCGCACTGTTCTTCCCAGATCTTGCGAAGTGCCGCTTGATCTATCTGGGACATTTCATCGAGCAGCCGTTGAATGGCCCCGATTTTGTTTTTGATTGCCCGATCGGCTGCCCTGGCTTCGCGCTCCCGTTCGGCACGCTTGGCCTCCCCGACGCACCATTCCAGGGCCTCTTCCGGGGTCGTCTGCCCCCGCTTATCCGTGCTCCCGTCACTCATCGCGTCCCACCTCCATCACCCACACCGCCGCGGCCTGAAGCCGCCGCACGATCCACCACTTCACCGCCCCGCACCGCTCACCGGTGCGGAGGATCACCAGCACCAGGTGCAGCAGGGCCGAAGCGACCCAGATCCGCACCCGCAGCCGCAGCCGGACGGGGCCCTCCAGCGAATAGGCACTGACCAGCAGCCGCACCACGCGCGTGTACTCGCTCATGCCGTCCCTCCCAGCCGCCGGCGCAGCTCGTCGATTGTCTGGCCGACATCCTCGATCGCCTGCGCGATCCGCCGGCGCTCGGCATCCCGGGTGGCTTCGGGCATCAGCACCTCGGCGACCAGCTGGGGCCCGTGAAGCACCGCGCCCAGCGCCAGCGCATCGGCCCGCGGCGCCTGGCCGGCCAGCCACGACCGCGCGGTTCGAACCTCGCAGCCGAAATCCCGCGCGATCGCCTTCGCGGCGTCGGCCGGATACCGGCGCCGCAGCGCCTCCGCCCAGCGCTGCCCGATCACCGTCGCATCGGTGCGGGCGGCTGCCGCCCGCAAATCCCTGGTCACCGCCGTCATGGTTCCCCTGTTCCTTTCCCGCGAAAGTTGCTCGCGGAAGGAGGGGGGCACACTACGGTCGCAGATCAGGTGCAGAACGCCTTGCACGGCCGGGGCTGCCACCCCGGCCGTTCGCGTCTCGGGAACCCAGGCTGGGAAGAGCGGCCGCGTCATCGCACCACCCTCCCCGGTCGCGGAACACCGTCGGGCCAGGCCGCGCCCTCGGGCCAGTGGTCCGCCAGCCAGCAGGTGGCGCGCCACCACGTCGTCAGGCGGCATGTTCCGCCGGCGGCCAGCCGGCGGGCCAGCCGCGCATCCCCCGCCGCCCGCATCGCCAGCGTCGCCGGCGTCACGCCCTGCGCAGCCGCGGCCGCAGCCAGGGCCGCGGCCAGGTGGGCGGTCAGGGCGGATGGGGAGGGGCGGGGGACGGGGGCGGTCATCAATGGCGGGCCGCTGGATCGCCGATCAGCACCGCGAAAGGCGTCGGATGACTCCCTTTGGGCGCGATCGCAAGATTAGCCTCCAGCCCGTCCAGGCTGACATTCGCGGCTGCCGGCTGATATCCCGGTGTCAGCCCCAAGAACTGAAACTGCAGGCCACAGTCAGAGCAGTGGATGCGCACTTCGGCCCGGTACTGGCCTATGTCTTCCAGCCGCGCGACCGTCACCGTGGCGTCAAAGGTCAGGTGTTTGCAGCTCACGCGGCCTCCTTGCCGCCGGCGGCGGCGGCCCGGGCGACATGCGCCCGATACATATCGGCCTCGGTCACCGCTCCGCCGGTGACCTGCACGATGCGCGCCATGATGGCCGGCCGCGGCACCCGCTGGCCGGCTTCATATCGCGCGTAAGCGGGCTGGCTCACGCCGATACGGTCGGCGAGGGCTTCCTGCGTCAGCTTATGGGTGCGGCGATAGGTGATCAGATCCATGACCACGACAATACCAATTTGGCATTACGCGTCAACAGGCGATCGAAATCGGCATGCCACCTTGGTGTTGGGCACAGATATACCGCATCGGTATAATATATACATGTCCAGGTTGCGTGAAATCCGAGAGAAACAGGGGCTTTCGCAGGCAGAGCTTGCGGAGCGTGCCGGCACGTCTCAATCCCAGATTGACAGGCTGGAGAAGGGGCATCGCCGGCTGACCGTCGACTGGCTCAATCGGCTGTCCCAGGCGCTCCGATGCACGCCGACCGAAATTCTCGAAGCGCCGAAGCCCGGGCTCGCCCCCGACGAGCAAGCAATCCTTGATTTGTATCGGGCGCTTAGTGCGCCGAATAAAGAGAATGTTATTAGAATTGCTGGTGCGCTGGCGGAACAACAGCCACATACAAACGGAGCCACAAAAAACGGCACTTCTTAATCTCACCAAGGAGCGGAAATGCAATGACACCTCGTGAAGCCGGATTATTTATCGATGGATTTTACGGACTTATCATCCCAGCCGCTGCCTTAATATTCATGCATTCCTCGCTTGCCATGATACGGTGGGCGCCAAAATCAGATCACGTCGAAACGCAGGTTATTTATTACGAGAGAGAGCCGCATTATTCTATTTGCATTCTGTTTTCATTCGCGATTTATGGATGGCTGTTCACATTTCAACCCGCCTGGATTGCGCCTGTATACTTTATCGGCATCAGCTTTTTGTCCGGATATTACTGGTCGAGTGGCGGCCCTGAAATGACCGACATGCGCATATCCGACAGCCGAAAGTTGATAAAGCCGATGATATACGCCGGTTCGGCTGCGGCTGCGGGCCTCTGGCTGGTCGGCGCCCGGGCCTTGCGCTGGATCTAATACCAAAATGGCATTAATTCGCGATTGACGGCTTATACCAAATTGGCATGATGAAGGCATCTCAACCCTGAGAGGCTAAATCTCATGTCCTTTTCCGACTTGCCCGCAGCCTACCTGTGCGAACAGGTGGTGCGGGCCATCGCCGCGCGGCGCGTCGCCGCCGGCAGCTGCACCCGCGCGGATCTGGCCGCGCGCTTCGCCCCCGACATCCTCGACCGCTGGTACGACACGGCCGACCGCATCGTCGACAGCCGCCTGCGCTCCCCGTCGCAGGCCCTGGAGCTGCTGGAGGTGGTCAATGGCTGACACCCCCACGCAGTATCACGCCACGATCATGATCATCCGCGATCACCGGATGACCGCCTCGGCGTGCATGCCGGGCGACAGCCCCGAAGCCGCCATTCAGGCCGTGCAGGGGTGGATCATGTCGATGTATCCGACGCCTGTTTCCGCCCTGTCGGTGCCTCTGCGCGCGGAGGCCTCCGCAGCCGTGCAGGCCTGCGTGGGCGTGGCACGACAGATTGATAAGCTTCTGTCCAGCACGGTGTTCCCGGCCGACAAGATGACGGCCCTGACCATCGGCTACGCCGACAAAGTCGACGGCGTTCCGGCCGCGACGGCGGCCATGTGGATCAACGACGCGTCGCTCTCGTGCATCACCGACAAGCTGCTGGTGCCCGCTTTGCTGCGGGCACTGACGGAGGGGGTGTGATGGACAGCCCTGCGGCATATAGCGCATGCCTGATGATCTGGAATGAATTCGGCGTCTACGGTCACGTCCGCAGAGACGGCGCCACACCTCAGACCGCAGCTAAGGAGGTCTGGGAAGACATCATGGATGGCATGACTCCTCCGTGTCGATATCCATCACCACAGCATCAGCAACGGTCTCTCGCTATCGCGCACATCACCGCCCGCGCCTATCTTGATGCCGTGAGTAAGGCGGCTTCTCTGAGCAGTCACCAAATTACGATCGCCGCCGGCTTCTGCGCTCGCGACGAATTGAAGTGCGCAATTGCCGTGACTCATTATGAAATGATGCCCATCAATTCTGTGACCCGACGGGCGCTGATGAAGCGACTTCTTGATGAAAACTTCGCGGGGAAGGATTGATGTCATGCGCGTGAACGTCTACGCCGAAGAGATGACCGACAAGATCGAGATCATCTCGAAGACCATCGACGGCCAGGATTTCACCGGCCTGCGCTTCTGGCTTCATCTGCCCGTGACCCTGCCGTCGGGAGACCAGGTCCGCGGCCCCTTCATGCACCATCCGGGCGACGATGACAGCTCGGCGGTGACCTTCTGGGGCAAGCGGGATCTGCGGTCCCTACTGGCTCAGGCGCTGAAGGCGCTGGACCAGCACTATGGCGCGACACCGGAAGAAATGATCTGCGTCGACCTGATGCAGCAGGTCAGGCAGCGCCTCACTGCGTCCGGCCGCACCGGCTGGCATAATCCTTTTGAATGTCCGACATCGCATCTGGTGCAACGGCTGATCGCCAATCTGCGCAGCGACAGGGAATATTCGCTTCTTGATGTCATCGCATATGCGATCTTTTTGCATCATCGCGAAAGATACCCCTTCTCCGGCTGCGACCTGCTGAAAGAGCGGATCTTCGCCGCCTACGACGAAGTCTGGACGGCGGCCGATGATATTCTGGACGCGCTCCGCGCTTTGCTGACGGCCCATGCCGATTTCGCCGCTGAGGTGAATTTCACGCAATCGGCGATCCCCGCCGATGTCATCCACGAGATGGATGCCGCCGTCCAGCAGGCTTCCGAGGTCCTTCGGAAGCTGGACGCGGCGGATGAAGGGGAGGCCACCCCATGACCATCACCCCCGATCAGCTGAAGCCCTGCCCTTTCTGCGGGGCGCGCGCCGTTATGGACGAGGACGATTTCGGCGGGTATCACACGGCCCGCTGTGTCCGATGTCTCGCTGAAGGCCCCGTTGATCTGCTGCTCAACAAGGGCGCCTATCGGGGCCCCGACGCGCTGCTCCACGCCTGGAACAGCCGCCCCGAAGCCACGGCGCTCGAAATCGCCATCTCCGCCCTCGCCTTCATCGCCGAGGGCTACGCCCGAGGCGACGTGAATCACCAGGACTACCGCGTCAAGGCGGCCGCGGCCGCAGACGACGCGCTGGTCAAGATCCGCGCGCAGCTGCCCGGGCTGACCATGCCGCCGCTGCCCGATCGCACATGGGGCGGCTTCATGCCGGGCAGCCAGGAGGACGATCCCTCATGACTCAGATCATCGATCTGGCAGCCGCCCGCGCCGCGCGCGGCCTGCCGTCCTGCGCCGCGCGTCTGCTGCTCGCCGATCGCGCCCGCGCCTTCGCCGCCGCCATCCGGCCGGCCCCGTCGCCGGCGATCCGGGCCGGAACTCGGGTCCGCTGGATCGGCGCCGACGGTCTGCCCCATGTCGACCAGGCCACCACCATCGCCGGGGGGCTGGCGATGGTGACGGAAGCCGGCCGGCGCCGGTGGATCAGCCTTCGGGAAGTGGAGGTGATCCATGGCTAAGGGCCTCCCTGCCGGCACTGTGCCCGGCCTGCGCTACCTGATCGGCAAGATCAGCGGCAAGATCAATAACATTGACGCACGCATCAAGTCCCGGAGTACTCACGATCTGGCTGACCAGATCGAACAGACGAAGTACAGAGAAACGGAGATGAGGCGGTTCCTGCAAGGCATCATCGCAGATGTTCCCGCGGCACGCATGACTGAAGGCCATCACGCGATGACGCTTTTTGTCCTGGGCGCGCGGACCACCTGCACCAGCGGCTATTATCAGCTCGCCAAGAACTGGATCCGCGCCGCGGAACGTCGGATTTTCACGCTCACAGGGGAGCGCAGCCATGAATCGCTCTGAAATCGAAGCCTGGACCAGCGCCCACGCCGCTGACCTGGCCAAGGCCGCGGAGCACCCCGAGGCGATTCATCACCTTCTCTCCCAGCCCTCCGCCGGCCAGCTCGCCTATCGGGCCATCGGCTTCGCGGCCGAAGCGGAAGGCGCCATCGCCGCCGGCGCCGACGACGTCGCCCGCCGCAAGCTGCTGACGTGCAGCCTGCTGTGCGCGGTCTCGCTCAAGCTCCTGCGGGAGGGCAAGCGCTGATGGCTGACGACGTCCCGCCCCAGCTGCTGACCATGGCGGACCTGGCGCAGATCTTCAGGGTCCGCCCGGACACCATCTATCGGCGGCTGCCGAAGCTCCAGGCCGACGGCTTCCCGCCGCCGGTCTGGGGCCGGCTCTGGGATCCCCGCGCCGTCGACCGCTGGCTGCGGGAGCGGCAGGGCCTTCCCGCCGCCCCCGCTGCCACGCCGGCAGCCCCTGAAGCCGCCCCGGCCGACGCGGACCGCGCCCGGCGCCTGAGCGAGCGCGCGGCCCGCGTGGCCGGCCAGGTCGGCCGGCGGCGGAAGGCCCTGCACTGATGGCCACGGTCAAGGTGCCCTATCTGCGGCGGCGCCAGTACAAGACCAGCACGGTCTATTACTGGCAGCCGTCAGCCAGCCTGGCCGCAGCCGGCTGGCCGCTGGTGCGGCTGCGGCTGCCCGACGGCACGCCGTGCACCACGGAACACGACGCAGCCGCCGCGGCCGGCCGGATCAATGCCGAAGTGGCCCGCTGGCGCCGGGGCGAAACCCCGGCGCCGCAGGCCGGCCGGCAGCCGGCGGCCTACAAGACCACCACCAGCCTCGCCGCCCTGGCGGATCACTATCAAGCGAGCCTGCGCTTCAAGCGGCTCGCCCCCAAAACGCGGTACGAATACGGCCTGTGCCTGCGGGTGATCGTCGATTGGGCGGGGCGCGAGCCGGCCCGATCGATCACCCGGGGCATGGTCGCCGACTTCTACGCCCAGCTCTATCAGGCGAGCCACAGCCGCGCGAATGCCATCCTCCGCGTGCTGCGCCTGCTCTACAGCTATGCGTGCAGCCTGGACCGGACACACCTGCTGTGGTGCCCGGAAAATCCGGCCAGCGCCCCGGAAATGATTTCCACCCCGCCGCGCGTCCGCGTATTTACGCGCGAGGAAGAGGCGGCCTTGATCACCGCGGCCGATGCCGCCGGTGAGCCATCCATCGCCGATGCGCTGCTGATCGGGATCTATGTCGGCCAGCGCCAGGCCGATATCCTGTCGCTGACCCTGCGCCAGCTGATCGAGACCCCGGAAGGTCTGCGGGTCCGGATCCAGCAGGCGAAGACCAAGGCGCAGGTCGACATCCCGCTGCACCCCCGCCTTGCCGATCGCGTGCGCCGGGCCATGGCCCGCGCGCGGCTGCTTCGGTCAGAGCGGGTCATCCTCGATCGCGCCGGCCGGCCGTGGACGGCCGACCATTTCCGGCGGATCTTCCAGGGCCTCCGCGACGGCCCGGCCGCGCGGCTGGCGCCGACCGTCGTCACCGCGCGTTTCCAGGACGCGCGCGACACGGCGGTCACCCGGCTGGCGGAGGCCAGCGCCACGATCCCGGAAATCTGCGCGGTCACCGGCCACGACCTGGAGCACGCGACCCGCATCCTGCACCACTATATGGCCCTCACCGGCCAGATGGCGGACAGCGCCATCGCCAAGCTGGTGACCCATGAAGCCCGCGAGACCAAGACACCGCCGCCGCAGGCCGAAGCCGCCGGCGCCGAATAAAAAGGGCGGCCCCGCAAGGGAGCCGCCCTTCTTGATTGGCCGTGAGCCACGATGTGGCAGTCGGCCTTTGCATGCTTACAAAAGCATCAGTTTCAATCCAACACCAGCCAGCGGGCTGGTGACCACACCGTCGGCGATCCCCGATGGTGCTTCGTCGCGCCGAACTGACGCTTACAAAAGTGCCAGTTTCAACCCAACGACACCGGCGCCGAAGCCCCGGTGCGACAGAAACATCATCCGTCCTGACTGATATTATTGTCAACCATAAATTGCTCAATTTCGGCAGCCGCGGCTGCGGCAGCGGCTGCGCGCCGCGCGGCCGCATCCCGCAGCATCAGGACATCGTCAGGCAATAGCTCACCCTCGACCTGCCATCGGCGCACTGTCCGATAGGTGACGCCCGCATCCCGGGCGAAAGCGCTCTGCCATCGCGCCGTCCCGTACACGCGCTCAGCGAGGCGATTGAATGCAGTCAGATTGATCGTGGTCATGGCGGGGCCTCCTTTGTCATATAGATTATGACAATCTTGCCGCGTTCGCCACCGCATTTTCCTGTTGACGGGCGTTCGATGATGTCATAAAAATTATGACATGACGAAGCGGGGCGCCCAACAGAAAGGGGCGGCCCGAAGACCGCCCCTCACCATTACCGGTCGCCCGGCCTACCTGTCGAAGCTGAAAGAGAAATAGGGTCTATCCCCGGTAGCCCGGGGGAACATTCGGCTTCTTCACCAGGTAGGGTCCATCCCCGGTGGCCCGGGGGAACCAAGCGATCATACAGGATCGGAAAGGCCTGTCAAATGCCCGAGAACGCGAAGCTCTATGAGCGCATTTATTTTGCCCCGTCCGCCGCCAATCTGCATCGCCTCTTCGACCAGCTCGGCGCCGACGCTTCGTATCTCATGCTCCACCGCTACGGGCGGAATCACTGGGCCGTGCAGCGCCACGGCACCATCGTCACCGAAGGCGACTGGCAGGACGTCAAGCGCTGGTGCGCGGAATATCTCGCCGGTTGAGGGCATAGCTATGAATAGCATCGCGAAATTCAAGCCCATCGATCCGGCGCTTGCCCGGGCACTTCTCGAATTCGTAGATCGGCGTAATCTTGGAAAGACCGTGGACATCGACGGACAGGATTATGTCCTGTCCTACATTTCCCAGAACAGCAATGCATTCTTTCAGTCGCGCGGGCTGTCCATCTACTTCAAGACCGCGCGTTCGATTATCCGCATTTCGGATCACTGGTCGAAAAGCCTCGGCAACGAGCGCAGCCGAAAGCTGAACTGCGGATCGATATCAGGCAAGACCTGGATCCTGGATGGTGCGACCGATCGTATCAGCTTCGACCGCTATGCCGGTAAATATCCATGGGTGATGCTCGCCGGAAAATGCGGGCTGGCGAGCCTGAACAAAACCTGTGACCACTGGTCGGAGTGATACAGATGAATGTCTATCCGGTACCCGATGCCCTTCAGCATCACTACAAGGGGCGAGGGATTGCCCTCGGCGCCACCAGGAATGGCGAGCTGGTCGCTCTGGTCTATGTGCGCGACCTGATCCCCGACTTCGCCGATACCGTCGAGGCGGCCCCCTCGATCGGCGACAACGCCCGGGTGGCACAGGTCGCCCGGGCGCTCGAAAAAGATTTCGGCTTCGTCCGGGTCGGTATCGTTTCCAGCTGGGAATTCTGCGAGCTGTAATCTGACAAGGGACAGGCCGCATGCGCATCATTGCATGCGGCCTGTTTTTTGAAGTTGAACGTTCAACTCTTCAGAGTTGAACGCACCCGCCTGAACAGGCGCTAACCCCTTGAAATCTGGTGCCGGCGGTAGGAATTGAACCTACGACCTACTGATTACGAATCAGTTGCTCTACCCCTGAGCTACGCCGGCGCGGTGCGGAGATGGGCGAGCCTCTCCGGACGGCGCGGACGATAGCGCCGGAAGCCGGGTTTGGCAAGCGGTTAAGCTGCGGCCGCAAAGCCGGCTGCCGCCGCGGCTGCGGCAAGCAGAAGGGCGATCGCTACGGGCAGCGGAGTGGCCGCCCGGCGGATGGCCGCTTCGTCGGCGGGATATGCGCCGGCAAGGGCTGCGGCCATGGCAAGACGCATGGGCGAGATCATGGTGGCGATACCGCCTGCGGCCAGCAGGGCGGCGGTGATACCAAGGGGCAGGGGTCCCGTGGTCGTGGCGGCATCGAGCCCGGGCAGGGCGCCGATGAGCGGGGCGATCATGGCGGCGACCGCGACATTGCTGCCGGTCAGGAAGCCCGCGATCCCGGCCAGCGGTGGCACGATGGCCGGGGCGGCTGCCCCGGTCGCGCCGGCCCAGGCCTCGGCCAGGAGTGCAGGCGCGCCGCCTGCGGCCCAGAGCCCCGCCAGCAGCACGAAGGCGAAGGTGGCTGCGGCCGGGCGCAGGCTGCGCAGAAGGCCGGTGCGCGCCGCGCCGATGATGCCCTTCCGGCGGGCATGGAGGGCAACGCCGAAACCGGTCGCGAGCAGCCAGAGGGAGGGATGATGCAGCGGTGCCCAGCCCGGCAGGTCGGCGAAGGGCCGGATCATCGGTCCGCGGAGCAGCCCGGCCAGCGGGTCGATCAGCCGCGTGGCGAGCAGCACCAGGGTCAGCACCAGATAGGGGGTAAGTGCCGTGATGGTGGCATCCTGCCCGCCCGACTGCCGCCGGCGAAGCAGCAGATCGACGGCAATCGGCAGGCCGAGTGCTGCGAGTGCCGCCGTTTCGGGCCCGATCAGCAGATTGGCGCCGGCGAGCAGCAGGATGGTGAGGGCGATCAGCAGTGGATCGGCCAACCGGTCACGCCCCCGCGGGCGGATGCCGGACGCCGCGGTCTGAAGGCGCAGCAATATCAGTGCGCCGGCATAGACCGGGGCGGAGAGCAGCGCCGTTGCGGCGCCCAGCAGATGCGGGTCGTGGTCGAGCAGGGCGGCCGTGACCTGGGTTCCGATGGCGAGTGCGCCCCAGGGCACCAGCAGCTGACTCAACAGCGACAGCACCGCGATCCGGATCGGCGGCAGCCCTTCAAGGCGGAGCAGGGCGGCCGTCACCACGGCACCGACGCCGAAACCGGTGGCGCTTTCGGCGAAGGGGCCGATCAGCATGCAGGCGGTGAAGATGCGGCGATAGCGCGCCGGATCGGCGGCGACCGTGCGCTCCCCGCCAAGGGCGGCGGCAGGCGAGGCCACGGCATCGAAAACCAGCCCGGCGAGGATGACCGATACGGCCGTCCAGGCGATCCAGCCGGCGCGGAGCCCCGCATCGATCAGGGAGGCGACATCCACCCCGCTGCCGAGCGCGATCAGCACCGCCACCCCGGCACCGGCGAGCCCTGCTTCCAGCGAACTGCGTCGCAACGCCAGCAGGGCCATGGCGAGCAGAACCGGCAGCGGAGCGAGCAACAGGGCGGGGACAGAGGGTGACATCAGCGTTCCGGTTGCAAAGGGGGCGGGCCCGCGCATCACAGCCGATCATCCCCCGCTGCGGCAACTGATTACGAATCAGTGGGGCCAGGAATTGCGGGCCATGATATTGCCACGGGGGCGGGCTTGACCTGCCTTGGTCCCCGTGGCCGACTGTCGGTCAGCCGCATCTGCCAGACGGATATGCCCTGCCCATGACCTTGTGCCCATCTGCCCGCCGGCTTGCGGTTCTGGCCATGCTGTTGCCTGCGGGGGGCTGTGCGCCGCTGCTGCAACCGCTGGTGCCGCCCCGCTATGGGTTGATGGCCGAATGGCAGTCTCCGGTGCGGATCGACTGGCCGGCGCTGCAGCGCCAGCCGTCGCGCTTCGTGGTTCAGCCCTACGGCATCTATGACCGGGCGATTGCCGATTACGGCGACCTCTATGGTGCCGTGCCACGGGGGCAGGTGCGTCTGCAACGCCTGACACCGGAAAGCCGGTCAGCGTTGCTGGCACCGCCGCCCGTTGCCCCTGAGGAGAAGACGGCCGTAGATGCGGGCCCCATCGCCAGCGAGGCCGTGACCGAGGCGGCACCGTCGGGGCAGCCGGCAACCTCCACCGTGAAAACGTCGGAAGGTCAGCCTGCCACCGTTCCGGTGCGGGCGGCCGATCCGCGCCTGGCCGGACTGGACCTCTCGGCACCTGCCGAAGATGAGGCGGACACCAGGGTCGATCCCGCAGGTGCCAAAGCGTTTTCGGTGGTGAGCGGGCTCCTGAACGGGGTCGGAGGTGGTGGTAACCGTACCGCTGAACCGGCCGTCGTGTCTGCGGCGGCCCCCCCGGAGAATGCAGCAGGGGCCGATGGACCACCGGACCCTGTGGCGGCACTCGAAGAGGCGCTGCCGCTTTATTTCCAGCGCTTCGCCTATACGGTCGGCAGCGGTGGCAGTCTCGATGTGGCGTTGAATGACGGCCCGCGCGCGCGGCTGGACTGGGTGCGGGCGGAAACGGCGAATGCGCATTGCGTTCTGTTTGCGACCAGCCTGCCTGACCAGGCATTGATCGATGCTGCGGCCGAAGCCGATGCCCGGGCCGCAGCGGACGAGGTTGCCGAGGTCGATGCGGTGAAAACAACGCCGGCACCGGCACGGGGCCGGCGCGCGCCGGATCCCGATGCACCGCCGGTCGTCGATACCGCGATCGGCGAGATCGACGGCGAGACCGGCATTGGTGCTGTGTTTGCCGGGATCGGGCGCTGGTTCGACAGCCAGGCTGACGAGACGCCGCAAACCGCCGAGCCGCCCGCCCCGAAGGCCGTGCCGGCGGAACCCGCCGATCAAGCGCCGGCCAAAGCCGAGGCGCCTGCCGAGGAGCAGGGGGATCCCGTGGGTGCCTTCTTCTCGCGGCTGTTCGGAGGGGATGAGGCCGCGGAGCCCGAGGCGGTGCCTGCCCCCGAACCGGAGGCCCAACCCGAACCGGAGCCCCAACCCCAGGCAAGGCCCGCAGCCGGCCCTCAGCCGCAGGCGGCACCGCGGCCCGAACCGGTCTCCGTGCCTGCAAAGCCGGCGCCGCTGCCCGCCAGCCTCAGCTCCATCCGCCTCGACGGCCATATCTGCGTGGCCTTGGACGAGCCGCTCGATCAGGCGCGGATCGTGGATCTTCTAAACCGCATCCGGGTGAAATGACGGGCCGCTCCTGAAAGGCCCGGGCCGGATACACGACGGGCGGCATCGGAGATCCGATGCCGCCCGTGGCGTCTCCTCCCGCCTGCCGACGGGGTCGTTCCGCTGCGTGATGGCTCAGGCGCTGGGGCCGATCATCAGCTTCGGATCGACATAACGATCGAACTCGTCCTCGGTGAGCAGGCCGAGCTTGACCACCGCTTCCTTGAGGCTGGTGCCTTCCTTATGGGCGGTCTTGGCCGCCTTGGCGGCGTTGTCATAGCCGATATAGGGGTTCAGCGCCGTCACCAGCATCAGCGAGTTGCGCATCAGCTCGTCGATGCGACGGGTGTTCGCCTCGATGCCGACCACGCAGTTGTCGGCGAAGCTGACCGCGGCGTCGCCCAGCAGGCGGATCGACTGCAGGACGTTGTAGATGATGACCGGCTTGAAGACGTTCAGCTCGAAATGGCCGTTCGAGCCGGCGACGGTCACCGTCACATGGTTGCCCATCACCTGGGCGGCGACCATGGTCAGCGCCTCGCACTGGGTGGGGTTCACCTTGCCCGGCATGATCGACGAGCCGGGCTCGTTCTCGGGCAGCAGCAGCTCACCCAGGCCCGAGCGCGGGCCCGAGCCCAGGAAGCGGATGTCGTTGGCGATCTTCATCACGCTGGCGGCAAGCACGTTCAGGGCGCCCGACAGCTCGACCAGCGCGTCGTTCGCGGCCAGCGCCTCGAACTTGTTCGGCGCGGTGATGAAGGGCAGGCCGGTGATCTTCGCCACCTCGTCGGCGAAGGCCTCGGCGAAGCCGATCTTGGCATTCAGGCCGGTGCCGACCGCGGTGCCGCCCTGGGCCAGCTCGTAGACGCGGGCCAGCGAGGCCTCGACGCGGGCGATGCCGTATTCGATCTGGCGGGCATAGCCGCCGAATTCCTGACCGAGGGTCAGCGGCGTCGCATCCTGGGTGTGGGTGCGGCCGATCTTGATGATCTCGGCGAAGGCCTCGGCCTTGTCGGCCAGCGCCTTGTGCAGATGGCGCAGGCTCGGGATCAGATGGCCGGTCGCTTCCACCGCGGCCGCGATATGCATCACGGTCGGGAAGGTGTCGTTCGACGACTGGCCGCAGTTCACGTGATCGTTCGGATGAACCGGGCTCTTCGAGCCGATCTCTCCCCCGAGCATCTCGATCGCGCGGTTCGAGATCACCTCGTTGGCGTTCATGTTGGTCTGGGTGCCCGAGCCGGTCTGCCAGACCACCAGCGGGAAGTGATCGTCGAGCTTGCCGTCGGCAACCTCGCGGGCGGCGGCGACGATGGCCTCACCGACCTTCGCGTCCAGTGCGCCCAGCGCCATGTTCACCCGGGCCGCGGCCAGCTTCTGCACGCCCAGCGCGCGCACCAGCGGCACCGGCATCTTCTCGCCGCCGATCTTGAAGTTCTGCAGCGACCGCTGGGTCTGGGCACCCCAGTAGCGGTCGGCTGGCACGTCGAGCGACCCCATCGTGTCCTTCTCGACGCGCGTCTTCGGCGTGGTCTCGGTCATCGCGTCCTAGGCTCCATCGGCAAGTGGTCCGCGGGAGGGCCGGAGATGGCGCGGCCGCCCGCGTCCGGGCTTATCCATCCGCCCGGTATATGCGCCCCTCGCGGCGCCCGCGTCAAACATTCCGGGGGGTTGACCGACCTTGGTCGCGAGGTTGCAGCCCCCGGGGCCCGGTCTCAGGCCGCAGCGGGTGGTCGACCTGGGGCGGCGGGATCCATCGGCGGGGTCGCGGCGGCGCTGCCGACCACCGGTGCCGGGCCGGTGGTTGCGGGCATGGCGGCGGGGACCGTGGCGGGGCGGCTCCAGCTGACGGTGTCGAAGCTGCCGCAGCTGCCGCAGACGGCGTGCCAGCGGGTGTGCACCGTGTTGCAGCGGCTGCAGATCCAGCCCGGCGCCGGGCGGGCATCGGCGGCGCGGTGCCAGGCCTGGGCGGCGGATTGCCAGTCGCCATCGGCTTCGGCGGCCCGTGCGGCAATGCGCTCCGCACGGGTGTCGCGATCGGCGACCGCGATCTTGTTGGCCGAGTCGCGGGCGACACCCAGGATGCCGGCTTCAAGCGCGGTTTCCGCGACCAGCAGCCGGCTTTCGGCCTGGGTTGGCGCGATCTGGGCCAGGTCGCGGGCGCGCTGCACCCGCTCGGTCGGCGTGGTGTTGCCGCCGAGCAGGGTGACATAAAGCCGCCCCAGCTCCGGATGGGCCGCGGCGCCCCAGTTCTGTTCGATCAGCTTGCGGGCGACCGGCAGCTTGCCGGCCGCGATCGCGACCTCGACCTGGGTGATGGCGGCCTCGGGCCGGCCGGGGGCCAGCTTGACCGCGGTGCGCGCACGAGTGGTGGCGTCATCGTGATGGCCGGCCGCGCTGTCGGCGCGGGCACGTTCGATCTCCAGCGCCGATTGCCGGCGCCGGCTTTCCTCGCGGTCCAGATGCTTGTGGCGTTCAAGCGCGGTCAATGCGGCTTCGGCCTCGGCCCAGTCGCCTTCGGCAAGCTTCACCTCGAACACCGTTTCCAGCGCCCAGCGGGTGCCGGGGCGCTTCGCCAGCGCCTCGCGGGCGCGGGCGACCGCGGCGGCACCGTCGCCCTGGCGGCGGGCCATCACCGCGAGGCCGCGCAGGCCCAGTTCGGCGGTTTCTTCATGCTCCAGCATCCGGGTCCAGCGGCGCTCGGCCTCGGCCGGATCCTCGGCCAGCTGGGCCGACTGGGCGGCGAGCATATCGGCGAGCGGCTGGGCATCGAGCAGGCGTTCCGCCCGGGCCGACAGCTTGCGGGCGTCGCGGGCATCGCCGGCGGCGACCGCGGCAAGACCGCGGGTCATGGCCTCCAGCCCCCGGCGGCGGCGGCGTTCGGCGCGACGGCGCAGGAAGCTTTTCGGGCCGGTCACGAGGCCCGAGAGCAGGCGGACGACGATCGCGAGCGCCACCAGCCCCACCACCAGCACGGCGAGCGCCACGGCGAAGCTGGTCTCCACCCGCCAGCCCAGCCAGTCGACCGAGAAGCTGCCGGGATGGTCGGCGATCCAGGCGCCGCCCAGGCTGAGGGCAATGATGACCAGGACGAGCAGGATGACGCGGATCATTGGGCAGCCTCACCAGCATTCCGGGAACCGGCCTCGCCGGCGGCGGGGACGGCGGCAGTCTCGCGGGCGCCGGCCTCGAAACGGGCGGCGACCGCATCGCCGAGGGCTGCAGCGGCCTTTTCGACCGCCAGCCGTGCCCTGGCGGCCTCGGTCCAGGCGGCGGCACGCTCTGCCGCAGCCGGCGGCAATTCTTCGGCCCGGGCGACGGCACCGGCGAGGTCACCTGCCTTCAGCCGCCGCTCGATCGCGGCCACGGTCAGGTCGGCATCGCCTTCAGGCGCGCCCGCGGCCGGCGTGGTCTGTTCCTGGCCGGTGCGCCGCACCGTCACCAGGCCGCGCAGTTCGGCCAGCACCCCGCCCACCACGTCGCCCTCGGCGGGTTTGGTTTCCGCCGCCTGAAGGATGGTCGGCACCAGGGCCTGGAAGCGTGCGATCAACTCGTCACGGGTCGACACGCCGTCGGCCGCATGCGGCGCCAGCTGCCCGACCGCGTCGGTGATCTCGCCATCGCCGCGGCCCAGGGCGCGGATCGCGCCCAACGGGCCTTCGAAGCTGCGGCCGGCATCGAGCGCGTCCGACAGCTGGGCATCGGCCAGCGCCAGCGCGGTCAGGCGCATGGCATCGGCGGTGGGGGTATCCGCCAGCCGGCTTTCGGCGATCGCGGCGCGATCCGAAAGGTTGCGGGCCGCACCTTCGACATTGGCCAGCCGGTTCTCCAGCGGTCCGATCCGCGCCACGGTCTCGTTGGTGCGCGACAGCTCCGCTTCCAGCTTCGAGACGGTTTCGGTCAGGGCCTCGAGCCGCGCGACCGCGTCTTCCAGGGCGCCGATGCGCTCTCCCAGCCGGTCGTCTTCCAGGCTGCCGAGGCCGCTTTCGACGGCACCCAGCCGCCGCTCGATTTCGGCGGTGTCGGGCGGGCCCTGGTCGAGCCGCTGCTCCAGCGCCGCAATACGGTCCGAGAGGGTGGGCTCGACGGTGGCCGGGGCGGCACCCAGCATGGTCCGGACCCTGTCGGGGGCCGCGGTCACCACCACGCCGCCCACCACCACCAGCACCAGCGCCAGGATCGAGACGCCGAGGGCGGCACGGCCGACCCGGTCGCGCGGCTGGGCGCACTGGTCGGTGGGGGTAACGATGCGGGCAGCCGGCGGGGCGTCGTCGGCGGCCGGCGCAGCCTTGGGCGTCTCGGGCTTTGCAGGCTCCGCCTTCGGGATGTCAGCCTTCGATGCGTCTGCCTTCGGGGGGGTGGCCTTCGAAGGCGCCGCCTTTGCAGGCTCGGGCTTCGGCGCCCCGGCCTTGCCGGCGGCATCCGCGCCTCCGGCAGGTGAGGACGTGGCGTCGTCGGCGCCGGTCCGGGCAGCAGGCGTCGGCTCCGCAGGCGTCGACGCCGCACCCTTCGGTGCGGCGGTGCCTTCGGTTTCGGCCGTGGCAGCGTCGGGCCGACCGGCCTCGGGGCCGGTCTTCTTCCCGGAGGGCGGCGTCCGGCTTTCGGTCATCGGGCGGTCTCCGTCTGGTCGGCTTGCACCCTTTGTCGCCCATCGGGCACCCATAGGCAAGCCGCGAGGGGCCGACGGTGTTCCCGCCCGACGCGTTGTTCCCCCGTTTCGCGAAAGGGTCAGCCCTGCGGCATGGCGGATTGAGGGGGCGTGGCCTGCGGGTTGGGCGCCTGAGAATTGGGGCCGGCCTGATCGAGCAGCGCCAGCATCGCATCCCCTGCGGGTTCGGCGGCGACCAGCAGCCGCCGCCAGGGCAGGCCGGCGGCCATCTCTGCCACGGCCGGGCTCAGGCACAGCGCATCGATGCGACAGAAGGACGCGCCGATGCCCAGGCGTTCGATCTCGTCCAGGAACAGCCGGGCCGTGCGGGGCGAGAACAGCATCACCACCGGCAGCTGGCCCTGTGCCAGCCCCTCTGCAACCGGCGGCGGCAGCTCGCCGATCGCGGCGGCGTCATAGCCGACCCGGCGCTCGACGGTGAAGCCCAGCGCGCCCAGCTGCTCTCCCAGCCGCCCGGTGACCACGCTGCCGGCGATATGGGCAAGCGGGCCGTCTTCGGGTTTGTAGGAATTGGCACAGAGTTCCGCCAGCCGGTCGGCGTCGCCGCCGGCGACATCGATGCGGGTGAAGCCGGCACGCTTCGCCGCCTCGGCGGTGGCGCGGCCGACGGTGGCCAGTTTCAGATCGCGACGGTCGGTCGCCCGTGCCAGCGCCCGGGCGCCGTTGGCGCTGGTCAGCAGCACCCGCTGCGCCCGGTCCAGCACCCGTTCAAGATCGGGGATCGGCCGGTAGCGGACGGTCATCAGGGGTGCGATCACCGCCTGGTGTCCCAGGCGATGCAACTGTTCCGCGAGCGTCTGTGCGTCGTCTATCGGACGGGTCACCAGGATGCGCATGGCGGGGCGGGCTCCGATCTCGGGCGGAAGGGCAGGCGACGATGTGGGCGGCGGGGCGTGTCAGGTGGCGCCGGGGACCCATTGACCGGTCACCCCGGCGGCCCAGCGGGCGATGTCTTCTCCCGCCCGCTCTCGCAGGGCCGTGCCGACCCGGCGGCCCAGGGCCTCGGCGGCGGCGCGGTCTGCCGCACCGACATCGGCCATGCCGGCCTCTTCCAGCAGCGTGCCGCCATCCGGGCTGGCGACCCGGCCGGTCAGGGCCAGGCGGCCGTCGTCGTCGCGGCGGGCGAGGGCGGCGATCGGCGTGCGGCAGGAGCCGTCGAGCACGGCGAGCAGCGCCCGCTCGGCGATCACCGCCAGGGCGGTCTCGCCGTCGTCGAGCGCGCCCACCCAGGCATTGGTGCGGTCGTCGGCACTGCGGGTCTCGATGCCGATGGCGCCCTGGGCCACCGCCGGCAGCATCACCGCCGGATCGATCGGGCTGCGGTCGACCTCGGTCAGTTTCAGCCGGTTGAGCCCGGCCATGGCGAGCAGGGTGGCGTCGATGCGTCCCTCGCGCAGGCGCGACAGCCGGGTCTGGACATTGCCGCGCAGCGGCACGACCGTCAGATCGGGGCGGGCGGCGAGCAGCTGGGCCTGACGGCGCAGGCTGGCGGTGCCGATCACGGCCCCGGCCGGCAGGTCGTCGAGGCGGCGGGCCTTGAGCGACAGGAAGGCGTCGCGCGGATCCTCGCGCGGCAGCAGGGCGGTGATCGTCAGGCCTTCCGGCAGCTCGGTCGGCATGTCCTTCATGGAATGGACCGCAAGATCGATGGCGCCGGTAATCAGTGCCTCTTCGATCTCTTTGGTGAACAGGCCCTTGCCGCCCAGTTCGACCAGGGTCCGGTCCTGGACCTGATCGCCGGTGGTGCGGATGATGACGATCTCGACCGCGCCGGCTGCGGCGAGGGCCGGATCGAGTGCAGCCAGCCGTCCGCGAACCTCGTTCGCCTGTGCGAGGGCGAGCGGGCTGCCACGGGTGCCGATGCGGAGGAGCGGATGCGTGACCATGATGGCCCTGTGTTAGTGCCTGACGTGCGGTTTGGGAAGTGGTAATCGGCGGCCCGAGCCGCTACCTCTTGCCGCGGTCCCACCCGCGAACCGGAACCCTGCCCGATGACCGCGTCCGCCGCCAGCCTTTCCGATCCCGCCGCCGCCCGACGTCCCCGCATCTGTCTCGGTATCGAGACCAGCTGCGACGAGACGGCGGCGGCCGTGGTCGTGTCCGATCCGGCCGCGCAGCCGGGGCAGGGGCGGCCGCTCGGCACCATCCGCGCCCATCTGGTGCTCTCGCAGATCGACGAGCATCAGGGCTTCGGCGGGGTGGTGCCAGAGATCGCGGCACGCGCCCATATCGACCATCTGGACCGGCTGGTTGCGGCGACGCTGGACGAGGCGAAGCTGGGGCTGGGCGATCTGGATGCCATCGCCGTCACCTCGGGCCCGGGGCTGATCGGCGGGGTGATGGTCGGTCTGATGACCGCCAAGGGGCTGGCGCTGGGCGCGGGCGTACCGCTGCTCGGCATCAATCATCTGGAGGCGCATGCGTTGACCGCCCGCCTCACCCATGGCGTCGCCTTTCCCTTCCTGCTGCTGCTGGTCTCGGGCGGCCATTGCCTGATCGCCGAGGTCACCGGCCTCGGGCAGTATCGCCGTCTGGGCGCCACCATCGACGATGCGGTGGGCGAGGCCTTCGACAAGACCGCCCGCCTGCTGGGCCTCGGCTATCCCGGCGGGCCGGCGGTCGAAGCGGCCGCCCGCGACGGCGATCCCGCCCGTTTTGCCTTTCCGCGGCCGATGATCGGCCGGCCGGATTGCGACTTCTCGTTCTCGGGCCTCAAGACCGCGGTCCGTCAGGAGGCGGAGCGGATCCGGGTGCTGAGCCGGCAGGACGTCGCCGATCTGGCGGCGAGCTTTCAGGCCGCGGTGTCCGACAGCGTCGCCGACCGGGTCGGCCGCGCGGCCGAGGCATTCGTGGCCAGCCATGGCCGCGGCCATGCGCTGGTGGTGGCCGGCGGTGTCGCCGCGAACACTGCGTTGCGCACCCGGCTGGGCGATGTCGCCACCCGGCGCGGCCTGCATCTGGTGGCGCCGCCGGTCAGGCTGTGCACCGACAACGGGGCGATGATCGCCTGGGCCGGTCTGGAGCATCTGGCGGCGGGTGGCGACCTGTCCGCCGATGACGGCCTGGCCCTGATCCCCCGCGCTCGCTGGCCGCTCGACCCCCATGCCGAGCAGATCGTGGCCGGCGGGCGGGGACGCCATCGGGGCTAGGAAGCCAGTGTTCAGACGGGATAGCCCAACGCCTCCAGCCCCGGCCGGCAGGCTTCGGTGAGGGCGGCGTAGACGTCCGGCGGCAGGTCGGCGGCGCGGGAGCGGGCGGGGCGCGGGATGGCCGAGACCTCGTCGAGCCAGGCCGGATCGTCGAGGCCGGGATCGATGAAGCGGATCATGGCCTGAAGCTGTTCACGGGGCGCGCGCTGAACGTCTTCGAAGGCGACGGTCAGCAGGCGGTCGGGCGGCAGCGGGTCCAGAACCTCGCGGGCGAGGCCGATCATCAGGCTCCAGAAGGCGCCGAGTTCGGGCAGGGTGACGCCCTCCGCCAGCCGGCGGGCATTGATGAACGGGAAGATCATCCGCTGGGAGAGGACATCGATCTGCCGGCCCCGATCGCGGGTGAAGTCGCGGGTCGCATCCACGCCCAATCGGCGGGCCGCCTTCATTGCCCCGACCAGCACCTTGAAATTGTGATGCTTCTCCATCGACATCGCGGTGTCGCGGCCGTCGCGATGGACATGGATCACGCGGGCGTCGGGGAAAAGGCGCAGCAGCTTGGCCGCCAGCATCAGCGACCCGCCGGAACGCTCGATCCAGACCCTGCGGCCGAGGCGGCCGGCGAGCTCTTCGAAGAGGGCCCGGTACTGATCGGCAAGCGGCATCGCCGGCCGCGCCCGCACCACGGGTTCCAGTGCATCGTAGAGCGCTTCGGGGGCGTCGGTCAGATGCGGCAGGGTGACCATCATCATCGGCGGCAGATCCGCCAGGCCGTAGCGCATGCCCGGCCGATCATAGGGGTAGAGCATTTCATCGACGACGATGCCGTCGCGGAGCATGGCGCGGAGCGCCGGGCTCTGGCGGGAGAGGATCCGCCAGAAGCCGTCGCCGTCGATGCTGTCACGGGCGAAGGCCTCGGGGCCGAGCGGCACGAAGAATTCCGACAGGCTGAGCACCGCCGGATGCCGGGAGAGCAGGTCCGAGATCATGGTGGATCCGCATCGCCCGGTGCTCAGCACCAGCACCGGCGGGATGTCGGTGGTCCGGGGCACGGTCACGACGGGCGGTCCTTTTCGGCATGGAGATGGGCGGGCATGCGGTAGTCGTTGCCGGCCCCGTCCGAAAAGGAGAGGTCGATCATCTGCGCGAACTGGAAGGCGCGGCGGCGGCGATCCCAGGCGGGGACGTGGCGCCGCAGCACCCGGTCGGCCCGGTTGCGCAGGCGCAGGGCCGCCAGGGCACCGAAATTGCGCGCGGGCGGGTAGTTCAGCGCATCGGCCAGCTGATCGCCGATCATGCCCCGCGACACCGAATAGATCAGGCGGACCAGCTTGCGGCGCTGGCCCGCATCGGTGATGCCGGCGACCACCGGTGCCGAATTGATCAGACCGTTGGCGAGCAGGATCGCCTCCAGATCCGGCGGTGGCTCTGCCGCCATGCCCAGGCGGAAGAGACGCATGGCGGCGGCTTCGTCCACCGCCTGCAGCTCGGGCGCCACCCCCATCAGATGGCCGGAATAGCGCCAGATCATCATGAAAGAGCGGCGCTCGTCCTCGGTGGGCTCGACGCCGAGTTTGCGGGCGCGATCCAGCAATCCGCCCGAGAAGGCGGCGGTGGCGAAAGCGATATGGGCCGAACTGAGTGGCACGCCCCAGGCGGGGGTGTCCCATTCCTCGGCCGTGGCCAGCAGTACGCGCAGCCGGGCATGCATCAGCCGGATGCGGACCGACATCTTCCAGCCGTCGCCATGGCGGTCGAGCCCGCCGGGCAGAAAAATCTCCGAGATGTGGCGGTTGTTCTGCTTCAGCCGGCGCACGCCCTGGTCCACCAGCCGGCCGGTGATCGAGAAGGACTTGCTGATCAGGGTGGAGAACCCCTCGACGAGCACGGCGCCCACGAAGGCCGCAATGAGCATCTCGGAATTGCCATGGAAAGCCCGGCAGCCCGGGCCGGTGAAGCCGGGATCGAACCAGTCCGGCACCCGCTCGGTTTCGGCCAGGAAATCGCGCCAGGCGGCAGGGGCATCGGCTACGGCCATCGGGCCGCCATCCATGCCCCGGTGCATCCAGTCGCGCTGGACCGGAGCCGGTACGTCACGGAAGGCCGCCATCACCGCATCCGCCAGAGGATCACCGATCATGGTATGACGGAGATATGTTTCGGTCAGTGCAGGATCGATGCGGCGGGCGTGGACCATGCCGTCCTGGTAGGCACTCGGGATCTGCATGCGTGGCTCCGGGCAGACGTCAGGTCAGGCGGGGAGTTCGTCCTCCGCCGCCGCTTGGGGAAGGCCGGTGTCCAGCCCTTCGAAAGAGAGATCGAGCAGCTGGGTGAACTGGCCGGCACGGCGGCGGCGGTCATAGAAACCGATATGCCGGCGCAGCAGCAGATCGGCCCGGTTGCGCAGCCGGATCGCGGTCAGGGTATCCATGCCGCGGGTCTCGGGGAAGTGCAGGGCGGTTGCGAGATCGCCACCGATTAACCCGCGCGAGATTCCGTAGAGCTGCCGTACCAGCCTGCGGCGCAGGTCGGGATCATCGACCCCGGCGGCCATCGGGGCGGAATTGATCAGGCCGTTGGCGAGCACGATGCCTTCGATCTCGGGCGGCGGTTCCATCATCCGGCCGATCCGGAACAGCTGCTGGGCCTCGATTTCATGGCGCGGCAGCAGCTCGGCCGGCACGCCGGTCAGATGGCCGGCCATGCGCCAGATCATCATGAAGGCGCGGCGCTCTTCAGGGAACAGCTCCACACCCAGCACCCGGGCGCGTTCCAGCAGCCGGCCCGAGAGAGCGGCATTCATGAAGGCGATATGGGCGGCGCTGAGCGGCGTGCCCCAGTCTTCGTGGTTCCAGTCGGCGGAACGCGCGGTCAGCAGGCGCAGGCGGGCATGCATCAGCCGGATGCGCAGCGCCATTTTCCAACCTTCGCCGAACTCGCCGAGCCCGCCCGGCAGGAAGATTTCGGACAGCAACTGGTTGTTCTGGCGGAAGCGCCGGCCGGCCTGATCCCCCAGCCGACCGCTGGTGATGAAGGCCTTGGCGATCAGGGTCGAATAGGCTTCGACCAGCGAGCCCGCGACGAAGGCCGCGAGAAACATGCGGGAATTGCCGTGAAAGGCCCGGCAGCCGGGCAGGGTCCGGCTCTGGGTGAACCAGTAGGGGACGTCCGTGGCATGCGCGAAGAGGTCGCGCAGCGCCTGTGGCGCGTCATCCAGCCCGGCCAGACCTTGGTCAAGCCCGATCCGGATCCACGGGCGTTGTCGTGCGGTGGCGGCAGCCGCAACCGCCGCATCGGCGAGCGGGTCGCCCAGGCTCAGATGACGGGCATAGCGCTCCGCCAGCCCGGCATCGAGAAGCCGGGCCCGGGCGAAGCCGTCCCGGAAGGCGGCGGGTATGTCCACGACCTGGGTCATGTGGCGGCAGAGGCTCCCGTGACCTGCGGGCTGGATCGGGCTGCGGAATCTTAGGCGCAGCCGACCCGTCGGGTCCAGGGGCGCAAAGCCCTGCCGCTCATGAACGTATCCGGTGGGTCACTCCGTGGCGAGGTTTTCTGCGCTCACGGCCGGTGGCGGCGGTGCCGCATCGGCGCGGTATTCGGTCCAGGCCAGGCGTGCCGAGAGTGCCAGACAGGTGCAGACCAGCAGCGGTTTCACGATCCGGGTGCCGCGGGCGATCACCAGGACGGCCCCGATACGGGCGCCGATGATTGCACCCGTGGCCATCACCGCCCCCAGCATCCAGTCGATATGGCCGCCGAGCGCGAAGACCGCGAGGGCCGAGAGATTGCTGGTCAGGTTGAGCAGCTTGGTCTCGGCCACGGCCCGGCGCATGCCGCGGCCATCGAGGGCGACCAGCGCCAGCATGAAGAAGGAGCCGGTCCCGGGCCCGAAGAAGCCGTCATAGAAGCCGATCAGCGGCGCCACGATCCAGCCGGTGACCCAGCCCGGCACGCGGGCCTCGGCATCGATGTCGCCCACCCGTGGCGAGAGCAGGAAATAGGCGGCCATCACACCCAGCAGCACCGGCAGGATACGGCCCAGTGCCGAGGGGTCGATCGACTGGACGGCGAGCGACCCCAGGGCCGCCCCGGCCAGCACGGTCAGGATCCGCGGCACCACCTCGCGCACCCGTACCTGGCCCGAGCGGACATAGGTGATCGCCGCCATGGCCGTGCCCATCGAGGACTGCACCTTGTTGGTGGCGATCGCGGTGGCAGGTGCCACGCCGGCTGCGAGCATGGCGGGCAGGGTGATCAGCCCGCCGCCGCCGGCAATGGCGTCGATGGCGGCGGCCACGACCGCGGCTGCGAACAGGGCCAGCAGCAGATCCGGGCCGACGGGATGGGTGAGGAAGGCCGACAGGATGTCCATGACGCGCAGAAGCCGGAATAGGGGCGGGGGTACCTTGGGGTGTACGCCCCGCCCGCCTGCCGGTCACCCGAATTTCCCTCGCGCCCGACGCAGGGCCGCCCTGCATCTGCCGTCAGTTCCGCATCTGCCGTCAACCTTGGGCCGGGCGCACATCCTGTGCATGGGCGGCCATGGTGGCCGCAATCGCGCGCTCGGGCGCCGTCGGCCGGAAATCGGGCACCAGCACCTGAAGACGATTGCCGGTGAGCACGACCGGATCGTCGAACAGATAGCGCAGCTCCAGCAGCTCGCGGGCGACCGGATCGGTCAGGGCTGCCAGGCGCAGCAGCCACCAGGGCAGGCGCTTCGGGCCGAGCCGGGGGTGGCCTGCGGCAGCCGCCGCCATCTCCATGAAGCGGCGCTGCGTGTCGAACAGCTGGGCCGTCAGATGAACATGCTCCACGGGGGCCAGGCGTTCCGGCGCCTCGAGCAGGTCGGCAGTGAGCCGGGCGAGGTCGGGCACGAAGCACCACTGGTGCGGCAGGTCGAGCGGCCCCGGCCAGCGCGGCGCCTGTCCCTTCGCCAGCCTGGCGAAGATCATGTCGGTCAGCCCGTTACGCACCGTCGGGCCGTAGAAATCGCCGGCGCGCAGGATCAACACCGGTGCCGCGCCCTCGCGGCCCAGCGTCTCGATGGCGGCCTCGAGATCGGCGCGCAACCGGCCCTTGACCGTATCGGGGCGGCGTTCCGCCTCTTCATGCAGCGGCCGGGCATCCTGACGGCCGAAGGCATAGACATTGCCGGGGAAGACCAGGCGGGCACCGCTTGCGCGGGCGCCCTCGATCGCGGCCGCGGTGATGCGGCGCATCGCCGGGTCCCATTGCGGATAGGGCAGGTTCACGGCATGGACGATCGCATCCATGCCCTGCGCGGCATGGGCGACGAGCGCCGGGTCGCGGGCGTCGCCGACCACGATATCGGCGTCTTCCGGCAGGCCCAGCCGGCCGAGCCGGGCCGGATCACGGACCAGAAGCCGCAGATACCAGCCGCGCCGGCCCAGCTCCTGCGCCATCGCGCCGCCGAACCCGCCCGCCGCCCCAAGGATCAGGGCCTGCCTGTTGCCGCTGTCGACCATGCGCGTCTCCCGCTCCGGACCGATATCGCCAAAGGTAGGGGGCGCGGGGCCGGCCTGCCAATGTCATGATGTGTGAAGGACAACCGACGGCAACCATGGCGCGTTCCGCGGGCCACCGCTCCGGGGAGGGAGAGGGTGAAAGACCCCCTTGGAACGCGGTCCTGGCGGTCGCGGCCGTCCCGGACTTGCCGCACAGGACGTCATCGGCGCAGAATGGCGACGCCCGAACCATCCTGCTGCCGAGGAGTAAGGCCCCCATGCTGTTCGCCATCATCTGTATCGACAAGCCCGGCCACGAGGCCGTACGCCTTGAGAACCGCCCCGACCATGTGGCCTTTCTCAAGGAAGAGGGCGAGCAGGTGGTCTTGGCCGGACCTTTCCTCTCCGACGACGGTGCCACGATGATCGGCAGCCTGCTGATCTATGACGCCGAAACGCTGGAGGAGGCGAAGGAGTTCGCTGCCGGTGATCCTTACGCAAAGGCCGGGCTGTTCGAAAGCGTCACGATCCGTCCGTGGCGCAAGGTTTTCGACAATCGCTGACCGGCCGGGAGACGCGACGCGATGGCCCGCTGGCTGGTGAAATCGGAACCGTTCAAGTATTCCTGGGACCGGATGGTCGCGGATGGCCGTACCCATTGGGATGGCGTGCGCAATCATCAGGCCTCGGCCAATCTGAAGGCGATGAAGACCGGCGATCGCGCCTTCTTCTATCATTCGAACGAGGGCAAGGAGATCGTGGGCATTGTCGAGATCGTCCGCGAATATTATCCGGATCCGTCGGACGAAAAGGGCCGTTTCGGCATGGTCGACGTGGCGCCGGTGACGGCGGTCAAGCGGCCGGTGACGCTGGCCGAGATCAAGGCCGATCCGGCGCTGGAAGGCATTGCGCTGGTGCGCCAGTCCCGGCTGTCGGTGATGCCGGTCTCGGACGAGCACTGGGACCATATCTGCCGTCTGGCCGGCATCGAGCCCGGTGTCTGAGATGCAGGATGACGGGGGGCGCCGGCTGCGGCTCTGCCCGGCGGCAGAGGTGCCGGAAGGCGGCGGCCGGGGCTTCGTGTTCGGGCGCATGCCCGAGGAATTCCGGGTCTTCGTGATCCGCTGGCAGGGGGAGCTTCGGGCGTATGAGAATGCCTGCCCCCATGCCGGCGTCTCGCTGGACTGGACGCCTGACCGGTTCTTCGACCGGACGGGCGACCTGCTGATCTGCGCGCTCCACGGCGCGCGGTTCCGTCCCGATGACGGGCTCTGTGTCGCCGGCCCCTGCCGGGGGCTGCGGCTGCCGGCGCTGGCGCTGGAGTGCGACGGGGACGGGGTGTTGCATGCAATCCGGCCGGACTGACGGCCGCATTGCCACGTGTAAGTGTGACGTCCGGATTTCAACCGGGCGCTGAGTGACGCTGCCGCGCCTGACCGCGGCCGCGAGGGATCCGACCGAGGGGGAAACCCAGCCCATGTCAGACGACAAGACCGCAGAGCCGAAGACGCTCTATCCCGTTCCGGAGGCCTTCGCGCGTGAGGCCCTGATCGACAAGGCCCGCTACGACGAGATGTACGCGCGCTCGATTTCGGATCCGGAAGGCTTCTGGGCCGAGCAGGCCGAAGCACTGGACTGGATCAGGCGCTGGGACCGGGTCAAGAACACCGACTTCACCGGCGATGTGTCGATCCGCTGGTTCGAGGGCGGGCAGATCAACGTGGCCTGGAACTGCCTGGACCGCCACGAGGCGACCCGCGGCGCCAAGACGGCGATCATCTGGGAGCCGGATGATCCGAAGGCGCCGAACCGCCTGATCACCTATGCCGAACTGGCCGCCGATGTCCGCCGCTTCGCCAATGTGCTGAAGGCACAGGGCGTGAAGAAGGGCGACCGGGTGACGATCTATCTGCCGATGATCCCGGAAGCCGCGGTGGCGATGCTCGCCTGCGCCCGGATCGGGGCGGTCCATTCCGTGGTCTTTGCCGGTTTCTCACCCGACAGCCTGGCCGGCCGCATTGAGGATTGCGGTTCCACCGTGTTGATCACGGCCGACGAGGGCCTGCGCGGCGGCCGCAAGGTGCCGCTGAAGGCCAATGCCGACAAGGCGCTGGACCACGCGGGCGGCGTCGGCACCGTGATCGTGGTCCGCCATACCGGCGGCACTGTCGCGATGAAGGACGGCCGCGACGTCTGGTGGCACGAGGCGGTGGCCGGTGTCTCCGACGACTGCCCGCCGGAGCCGATGGAGTCCGAGGATCCGCTGTTCATCCTCTATACCTCGGGATCGACCGGCAAGCCCAAGGGCGTGCTGCACACCACCGCCGGCTATCTGCTCTACGCCTCGCTGACCCACAAGACCGTCTTCGACCTGAAGGAGGACGATGTCTACTGGTGCACGGCCGATGTGGGCTGGGTGACCGGGCATTCCTACATCCTCTACGGGCCGCTCGCCAACGGCGCCACCACGCTGATGTTCGAGGGCGTGCCCACCTGGCCCGATGCCGGCCGCCATTGGGAGGTGGTCGACAAATACGGCGTCACCATCTACTACACCGCACCCACCGCCATCCGCGCCCTGATGCGCGAGGGCGAGGCGCCGGTGAAGCGGTCGTCGCGCAAGTCGCTGCGCCTGCTGGGCTCGGTGGGCGAGCCGATCAATCCGGAAGCCTGGCGCTGGTACTATGACGTGGTCGGCGACGGCCGCTGCCCGATCACCGACACCTGGTGGCAGACCGAGACCGGTGGTCTGATGATCGCGCCGCTGCCCGGCGCCACCGACCTCAAGCCGGGATCGGCGACCCTGCCGCTGTTCGGCGTGAAGCCGCTGATCGTCGACAATGAAGGCAAGCCGCTGGACGGCGCCTGCGAGGGCAATCTCTGCATTGCCGACAGCTGGCCCGGCCAGATGCGCACGGTCTATGGTGATCACGAGCGCTTCGCCCAGACCTATTTCAGCACCTTCCCCGGCCTCTATTTCACCGGTGACGGCTGCCGGCGCGACGAGGACGGCTATTACTGGATCACCGGCCGGGTCGACGACGTGATCAACGTCTCGGGCCACCGGATGGGCACCGCCGAGATCGAGAGCGCGCTCGTCGCCCATGCCAAGGTCGCCGAGGCGGCCGTGGTCGGCTACCCGCACGAGCTGAAGGGCCAGGGCATCTATGCCTATGTCACCCTGATCGCCGGCGAGGCGCCGTCGGAAGAGCTGCGCAAGGAGCTGGTGGCCTGGGTGCGCAACGAAATCGGCCCGATCGCGACGCCGGATCTGATCCAGTGGGCGCCGGGTCTGCCCAAGACCCGCTCGGGCAAGATCATGCGTCGCATCCTGCGCAAGATCGCCGCCAACGAGCATGACGGGCTGGGCGATACCTCGACGCTGGCGGACCCGACGGTGGTCGACGATCTGGTCGGCAACCGCATGAACAAGTGACAGGCGGTATGACGGGACCAGAGGTTTCTCCTGTGGTCCCGTCATTCTGAAGGCCTGATCAGCTCATCAGGTTATCAGTGCTTGCAGCCGACGGTCGATGCGGCTTGAAAAGTGGGACGAAAAATATCCGGTCCAATAGCTATGAATATCAGCGAGAAATTGATTGCAGGTAGGTTGACACGTCAGAGGCTTCTTCTTTCGTCAGTGGGCTGAGAGCCATCTTGGTGCCGGGGACGACGCCAATCGGATCCATGATAAAACGGGTAATTTCATCAGGAGTCCATGTGATACCGGAAGATTTCATTCCTTCCGAATAGTCGTAATTTCGCACCTGACCAGCTTTTCTGCCAATCACCCCAGAGAGGGTGGGGCCGACCATATTTGCTGTGCCGCTCAAAGCATGGCAGGCAGTGCAGTTTTCTGCAATGCGCTTGCCTCGATCTACTGCGGCTTGATCCAGTTCAGGCGCGTCATCACCACACGCTGTGAGTGTCAAAGCCAGAACAGGCAGAACCATCCATTTCTTCATTTCAGGTTGCCTCCGGCAGTTATCGGGCGATGGCGGGACTGGAGCGCCCCGCCAGAAGGGAAAGGAGGAGTGCGTGAAGGATTGCGAGCCCGTAGATGGCCAAGCCCGGGCCGGCATAGAAGCCAAAGAAGACGGTGATACCTGCGACAGCCAAAATAAAATTAGCTGCGACGCCAAGCCCAGGGCCGCGCCAGAGCAGCACGGACAAAGGAGGTATCAAGGGCGCCAGGACGATGGCAAGCAGACGTTTCATCATGATGTCTTCACCCTGAGAGCTGTCAGGCAGCAAGCTGCTTTTCGATATGTTCGGCCAGACGGATGGTGAAGCCGACGATCATCATAGTCGGTCCCGAGTAGCCGGCAGTCGGGAAGACGGAGCTGCCACCTATGTAAAGATTGCCGACGCCATGGACGCGCTGGTTTCGGTCCACCACGCCATCTTCGGGGACATCGCTCATCCGGGTTGTGCCGATCTGGTGATAGTGGCCGGCGATACGGGACTCCACCAGGTCTCTGGTGATTTCCTCTAGTTCCACCCGTCCATAACCAAGAGCGGCAAACTCGGAAGCAATGCGTTCCTGGCCAATCTTGAACGACCGGACATCTTCATCGAGGATGCGCCAGTCGAGGTCCGCAATAAGGCTTCCGAGAGCATCTCGCCGATCCGAGATAACCACGCGGGAGTCCGGGTTCGGCGCCTGCTCGAGGCGATGTTCCAGCTCGTAATAATCGGGCTGAATGTGGCGGAGGTTGGTGCGAGAGAGGCTGAAGCGGGTCACTCCTCCAACTTCGCCGAGCATTGTCGCGACATCTCGGAGGTATGCGAAGTCACCAGGAGCCATAAACCCGTCGCGGACGTACCCCATAGCTTCGCGAGTGCGGGGGTCCATGTATACGGGATTGAAGCGACAATAATACTGGAGCAACTTCTCCTTACGGATGAAATCATCCGTAAAGCCGACGTTGGCATTCAGATGAAAGAGGTCTGCATACATACGATCATAGGCCGCAGGGAACTCCGGGCCCGGAATGAAACGTGACGCAAAAATGTGAGTGTGGTCCATGAAATAGCGACCGACATGGTCGTGAGCATTGCCAATGCCGACATTCATGACGTCATTCGACGTCAGCAGCAGACGCGCATTTTCAATGGCATGGCAGCACAAGGCGAAGACCTTTGCGCGCACTTGAACTTTGCGGCCATTGAGCGTGGCGCAGTCCAGGTGGCTGACTTCCTTGCCATCAGATCTCAGGCGTACCTGTGTGAGATTCAGATGGTGATAAATACGCAGGTTTGGGGACGCGCCGAGTTCGTCATGATACTTGGGCCCAAGGCGAATATCTTGGGCAATCTGAAAGACTTTTGTTTGAAGAATCTCCGATTTGCGATCCACGAGTTCATCCACGGGGACTCCCCGATTCTCGAAGATCGCTTGGGGGTCGAAGAATTTGGACGAAATCCCAAGCTGCTCGGCGGCCTTGGCAATGTACGGGGCGATCTCAGCATAGCCGACAGGCCACTTCGGCAAGTTGAGCTCTGGCCTGCCGTCATAGTCGATCTCGTCGTTTGCGCGGCAGAAGCCTGACCAGTGATTGGTGGTCCCGCCAAAGTAACGGAGCCGGCAGGCGGTCAGGTTGTAGTACGGCAGGCTGAGATTCCGTCCTGCAAAGAGGTTCTGGGTCTCTCCCTCGAGTGAAAAGCCCCCGATTCGATGAGAACCACATCCTTGACGGATTTGGCCAGTCTGCGTGCAAGCGTCAGGCCGGCAGCGCCGGATCCGACGATACAGACAGATGCCTCAATCAGGTCGCCTGCGTCACTGTTGCGCGCATCGATGAATCCAGATGTCATTCTAAAACAACCTCAAAATCACTTCCCGGTGGAATCGGCGGCCAGGATGAAGATTGATGTCTCGGTCCGCGAGAAGGAGATACCGCCGATTTGGACCGTGCGGCCCTGACGAAAATCTTCGGCAATCTCCCTCTTCATCGAGCGCAGGGCGCTCATGTCGCGCTGAGGAAGCCGCTTACCTTCTGCCCGCAAAGCGGTAACGTCAGCGGCCGGAAGATCCGCGATGGCCCGCCTGCCGAGCTTGGCGAGGGAGTCTGCCGTCTGTGGCGCCGCGGGCAGTGCCAACGCGGCACTAGCTGTCACGGCGGTGACGCATCCGGCTGACAATGAAAGGAACGTGCGACGATTCACGGGCAGGCCTCTCCTGATTTCAGTGCCTGTATGCGATTCGGCCGAGCGGGCTCGGACGTCCGCTTATCGAATAGCATGTTAACCCTGATCGGGCCATGCTCGATCGTCAGCCGATCTGATCAGACCGCTCCGGCGATGCCGTTGCCCGCAGATTGATTCAGATACTGCGACGCGTCGCGGCGAATACGAGCTTGATGAAAGCGAGCCCACCCAATAGGACCAGGACGCTACCTGCCTTGGCCACGGGTTCACCCGTCGCGACGTCGCCCGAGAACAGGATGGTGAGACCGATTGTCATCACCACCAGTCCCAGATGGGCGAGGATGGCATGTGCCACCGCAAAGCGGGTGGCTGCCAGATCGGGGCGGTCCTTCAGCACCAGCCCATAGATGGCGGATGATGCAAAGCCCAGCAGGTTGAGATGGCCGTGGGCAGGCCCGTATTCAAAGTGCTGGCTCGCGGCCATGGCGATGCCCGCGGCCATGCCGAGAGCGACATAGATCGCTGCGGCACGCAGATGGAAGGCGGCGAGGGCGTTCATGGACGACCCTTTCTGTGCGGATTGGTGTGACCCGTCGATGCGGAGCGGCCCGGGGGCTGAGACCGCCGGGCGCGCATTTCCACACCGTATCCTGCCGCCGATCAACGCCCTGCACAGGGCGGGTCGAAGTGGGGGTGAACGGCCGTCAACCTTCTCAGAAGTCGACGCATTTCCCGTTGCGTTCCCAGTCGCCGTAACGGACCGGATCAAGCCCCTTGGGGCCGCCGATTTCGGTGGGCTTTTCCGGTGCGGGTGCCGGGGTGGTCGTGTCCGTCGCGGGGGGCGCGTCCGGGGCTACGGCGCGGCCGGCGTCGTTCTGCGTCTTTTCGGTCATAGCCTTTGATCCTCCTGCACTGCATGACACCGATGCGGGCGGTTTCGCTTGAAGCCCCCGTGCCTGTCCATATATGTCAGGCGTTCCGGCGGCGCACCCCCGCCCGATGCGGAAGCCGCCTGCGGCCTCGTCCTCCATCCGGGCTCGACACATCCCATGAACCACATCCGAACGGCAGTGCTGCTCGCGGTCATGACCGGGCTGTTCATGGTCGTGGGCTATCTGATCGGCGGTGGCAGCGGCATGATGATTGCGCTGCTGATCGCCGTGGTGATGAACGGTTTCGCTTATTGGAACGCGGACAAGCTGGTGCTGCGCATGTATGGTGCGCGCGAAGTGGATCCGCGTGCGGCACCGGAACTGTACGACATGGTGGCACGGCTCGCCGCCAATGCCGGCCTGCCGATGCCGAAGCTCTACATCGTCGAAGAGGCGCAGCCCAATGCCTTCGCGACCGGCCGCTCGCCTGAAAAGGGCGCCGTGGCGGTGACCCGCGGCCTGCTGCAGGCGCTGTCGCCTGAAGAAGTTGCCGGTGTGGTGGCCCACGAGCTTGCCCATATCCGCAACCGCGATACCCTGATCATGACGGTGACCTCGGTCATCGCAGGTGCGATCGGCATGCTCGCCAACTTCGCCTTCTTCTTCGGCGGTTCGCGGGACGACAACGGCAACCCCAATCCGCTGGGCTTCGTGGGCGTGTTGCTGATCTCGATGCTGGCGCCCGTCGCCGCGGCTCTTGTGCAGATGGCAATCAGCCGCTCGCGCGAGTATCAGGCCGATCGCATCGGTGCCGAGATCTGCGGCCGGCCCGACTGGCTCGCCTCGGCGCTGACCCGTCTTGAGAACGCCTCTCGCCGCGTGGTCAACGGCCACGCCGAACACAACCCGGCCTCGGCCAATCTCTTCATTGTGAACCCATTGAAATCCAACGCCGTCGACAGCCTGTTCCGCACCCATCCGACCACCGCCGACCGGGTGGCGCGCCTGCGCGCCATGACCGTGGGCACCGCGCCGGCCGGCGCGCCGGTGGGCTTTGCCCGCGGCCCGCGCCGCGGCCCCTGGGGCTGAGCGCCGGATGCGCCCGCCCCGCCGCCCCGAGGACGACCGCCGCAACGACCGCGGCGCCCACCCCTCTCGTGATTCCGGGCCCTCTCGTGATTCCGGGCCCTCTCGTGATTCCGGGCCCTCTCGTGATGCCCGGCCCTCTCATGACGACCGTCCCGCCCGTGATCAGGCTGCCGGTGACCGCCCCCGCGGCGCCCGTCCGCCCCAGGGCCGCGACCGGAGCTATCAGGGGGATCGCGACGGCCGGATCCAGGGCGGCAAGCCCCGGAACGACCGCTATCGTGCGGCCCGCGATCACGCCCATGAGCCGCGGCCCCGCGCCGACTTTCGTGAGCCGACGCCCTCGCGGGCCATCGCGGCCGAACTGCTGATGGATGTGCTGGATGACGGCCGGCCGCTGGATGATGCGGTCGCCACCCATCCGGGCTTCCACCGGCTGGAGCCGCGCGACCGTGCCCACGCCCGGATGCTGGTCGCGACCGTGCTGCGCCGGAAGGGCGAGTTCGACCGGCTGCTCGGCCGGGTGATGCAGCGGCCGGCACCCGAAAAGGCCATGCATGTCCTGCGCCTGGGGCTGGCCGATCTCAGGGTTCTGTCGACCCCGGATCATGCCGCGGTGGACAATGCCGTGCGCCTCGCCCAAGCGGGCGGGCTCGGTGGCCTCTCGGGTCTGGTCAATGCGGTGCTGCGCCGGCTGGCGGCCGAGGGCGATCAGATCGCCGCGGCCGCGAAGATCGATCCCAAGCGAGAAAACCTGCCCCGCTGGCTGCGTGCCTCGTGGGAGGCGGCCTATGGGGTGGAGACGACCGATGCCATCGCCGAGGTGCTGCTGCGCGAGCCGCCGATCGATCTGTCGGTCAGAAACCCGCGCGAGGCGGCGGCCTGGGCCGAAAAGCTCGGCGGCCGTGCCGTCGGTGGCCGCACCGTCCGCCTCGATCGGGCCGAGGGTGGTGTCGACCGGCTGGAGGGCTATGACGAAGGGGCGTGGTGGGTTCAGGATCTGGCCGCCACCCTGCCGGCCATGCTGCTCGGCGATGTAAAGGGCAAGCTGGTCTACGACCTCTGCGCGGCGCCGGGCGGCAAGACCGCACAGCTGGCGGCTGCCGGGGCCCATGTCACCGCCGTCGATCGCAGTGCCCGGCGGATGATGCGCCTGGGTGAGAACATGGCCCGGCTGGGCTTCACCGACGTCACGCCGGTGACCGCCGATCTTCTTGAATGGCGGCCCGAGGGCGCGGCCGATGCCGTGCTGCTGGACGCCCCCTGCTCGGGCACCGGCACGCTGCGCCGGCGCCCCGACCTCGCCTGGTCGAAGCGCCCGGATCAGGTGGCGGAACTGGCGGAGCTGCAGGAGAAGCTGCTTGAGGCGGCTTTGAAACTGGTGAAACCGGGCGGCGTGGTCGTCTATGCCACCTGTTCGCTGGAACCGTCGGAGGGCGAGGATCTTGTCCGCCGGGTGCTCGACCGCGGTTTTGACGCCGAACGCGTGCCGATCGGTGCCGATGAACTTCCTGCCCGGCTCGGCGTTGCGATCAATGCCGCCGGCGAATTGCGCACCACGCCCGCCCTGCTTGCCGATGCCGGCGGCATGGACGGGTTCTTCGCCGTCCGTCTGCGACGCCGCGACGCCGCCTGAGACCACCCGTAACCAGCCGTCATGACGGCCCCGTCGGAGGCTTCCCACCTGATGACCGCATCCGCCGCCAGCAGCCGCTCCGCCACCCCCAGCCAGGCACCGATCCGGATTGCGCCGTCGATCCTGTCGGCCGATTTCGCCCGGCTGGGCGATGAGGTCGCCGCCATCGATCAGGCGGGGGCCGACTACATCCATGTCGATGTCATGGACGGCCACTACGTGCCGAACCTGACCATCGGCCCGATGGTGGTGAAGGCGCTGAGGCCGTGGTCGAAGAAGGTGTTCGACGTCCATCTGATGATCGCACCGGTCGACCCCTACATCCCGGCCTTCGTCGAGGCCGGGGCCGACATCGTGACCGTCCATGCCGAGGCGGGGCCGCATCTGCATCGCAGCGTGCAGCTGGTGAAGTCGCTGGGGGTGAAGGTGGGGGTGTCGCTCAACCCCTCCACCCCGCCCGAGGTGCTGGACTATGTGCTGCCGGATCTGGATCTGGTGCTGGTGATGAGCGTGAACCCCGGCTTCGGCGGCCAGAGCTTCATCCCGTCCCAGCTCGACAAGATCCGCATCCTGCGGTCGAAGATCGATGCCACCGGCCGGGCGATAGATCTTGAGGTCGACGGTGGCGTGACGCCCGAAACGGCGGCCCTGGTGGCCGCCGCCGGGGCGGATGTGCTGGTTGCAGGGTCGGCCGCCTTCAAGGGCGGTGCCGAGGCTTACGCTCCGAACATCCGGGCATTGCGCGCCGGCGCAGATCGGGGGCGCACCGGCGGCTGATGCCGCCCTCCCCTTCCGATCCCGTCTCCGTCTACGCGTCTTCCTTTTCTCCCCCCGCAATCGAGAGACCAGAGGCCCATGGCCGCGATCACGCGCATGCCGCCGCCCGGAAGTCCGCTGCCTGGCGCCGGCGATCGTCTGAGAGCGCTGGCTCATCGGTGGTTCGTGGCCCCGCTGCCGGATGCGCGCGGCGGGCTGAAACGCGTGCTGGAACCCTTGCGCCCGGGCGACCCGCACCGCGGCGTGGAGATGGTACAGGGGCATTTCCGTCTGGCGGGGCAGGTGGTGGAAGCCAGTCACAAGCTGGGCCCGGACCCGTTTCGCCCCGACGAGGACGGGATGGCCCGGGGCGACGACGAGCCGGACATCGAGCTGACCCCGGTGCCGGCGCAGCCGCCAGCCCCTGAGCCGATCCTGGACGATACCGCGCGCCCTGAAGATGCGGCCCTGCTGGAAGGCGGTGACGTGTCGGCGGAGGGCGAGACGCCGGCAATGGTCTTCAACGCCCCGACCCCTGCGCTGTCGCGGCCGGACTGGCTGCCCGACGAGGCCTCGGATGCCTGGCTGGTCGCCTGGCAGGGCTTTCAGTGGCTGGGCCATCTGAGGGCTGTGGCGGGGCCCCATGGCTCCCGCGCCCGGGCGCTGGCCCGCGCACTCGTTTTTGAATGGATCGCGGCCGACCGGGCTGAATTCCAGCCCTATGTCTGGTCGCCGGGCATTGCCGGCCGCCGGCTGGCGGCGCTGTCGATGCATGCGAATTTCCTCATCGACGCCGATGACGACCGGCTGCAGGCGGCCCGCACCGATGATCGTCGCCTGATGGCGGCACTGCGCCAGCATGCCGACCGTCTGGAGCGGATGGTCAAATGGCGTCGTCTGGACGGAATCGAGCGTATCCAGGCGCTCCGCGGCCTGTGGATGGGGCGGGCGGCGCTGGGGGCCGGCCGGCGCAGGCTCGCCCGGATCGCGAAGCTGTTGATGCAGGCGCTGGAGCGTCAGATCCATGCCGACGGCGTGCATCAGTCCCGCTCGCCGGTCTGTCAGCTCGATCTCGTCTCGGATCTGGTCGAGTTGAAGACGATCGCCGCCGCCCATGACGCCGATCTGCCGGCCGGGTTCGACGAGTTGATCAGCCGGCTGGCTGCAGCACTCCGGCTGATGCGTCATCGTGACGGCGTGCTGGCCCTGTTCAACGGTACGCCGGAGATTCCGGCGGCCCGGGTCGATCAGGTGCTGGGGCATGTGCCGGCCCGCGGCATGGAACGACTGGACGGCGCCGTCGGCGGCTTCGAGCGTCTGGCCGCCCGCCGGACCACGGTGCTGGTCGATCTGGGGCTGCCGGCACCCGTCACCGCCGGACAGGCCGGCTTTTCCGGTTTCTCGTCATTCGAGATGTCGACCGGGCGCGAGCGGCTGGTGGTCAATTGCGGCGCCTATGTCGCGAGGCCCGGGCCCTGGATGCAGGCCGTCACCCAGGCGGCTGCACATTCCGGTGTAACGGTCGAAGACCAGGGGCCGCAGCGAGTCGAAGCCGGATCTGGGGAACGTCGCCGCAAGGCCGGCCCGCCGGTCACCATCGATCGCCGCGACGACGAGGGGGCACAGTGGCTGGAATTCACCCATCACGGCTTCCGTGATCACGGCCTGGTCCATGCCCGCCGCTTCTATCTTGGGCCGGACGGCGACGATCTGCGTGGCGAAGACCGCTTTATCGCCCTGCCGGGGCGTGGCGAGGCGCCGGTCCGCTTCGCGCTGCGCTTCCATCTTCATCCCGCCGTCAAGGCCTTACCCATTCAGGGCGGCGCCGCCGTGCTGGTGCGGCCGGTCCACGGCCCGGGCTGGTATGTCCGGGCCGATGGCGCCAGCATCGCGATCGAAGAGAGTGTCCATATGGGCCATGAGGGGCGGGTGCGCCCGGCCCAGCAGGTGGTGGTGAGCGGCGTCGCCGAGGGGGCGGAGACCCGGGTGCGCTGGGCGTTCCAGCAGGTTCAGCCCAGGGGTGAGGGGGATGTGCGGCCGCAGGGCGGCTTCGATGCCCGACCTGCGCGCATCGATGATCCCCGCCGCGCGGTGCCGGCTGTGACGGAGGCGCCGTCGGTGCCGCAGGGCGCCGAACGCGACGGCATCGCGGACCCGCCTGCGACTGCGTGAAAGCCGCACCGCGCCTTGCGTTTTTGCCAAAGTTGGGTCTTGCCTTCCGGACGCCGATGACCGATATAGGACCTGAACAGTCCTGATTGGCGCGAGGCCCCCGTGGCCCTCGTGTCCGACCGGCCCATCCGACCCGGGACAGACCGTCCGATGCTGAAAATCGCCAAGCTCACCGACTATGGGATCGTGGTTCTGACCCATATCGCCAACGCCCCCGATCGGGTTCATCGGGTGACGGAGCTTGCCGAAGAGCTGGCCATTCCCGCGCCGACCGTCGCCAAACTGGCCAAGACCCTGGCGCGGGACGGTCTGCTGATTTCGCATCGTGGCGCGCATGGCGGCTATCGCCTGGCGCGGCCGGCGGCCGAGATCCGGGTGGTCGACATCGTCGAGAGCCTGGAAGGCCCCGTGGCCATCATGGAATGCATCGAACATCCCGGCACCTGCCGGCAGGAAAGCGTGTGTCAGACCCGCGGCAACTGGATCCGGATCAACCGGGCGATCAGCCGCGCACTGGAAGGGATCAGCCTTGCCGACATGGCGGCGGATGCGGCTGTGCAGCCCTTCCCCGCGGCGCAGGCGGGCTGAGCCGGACCGTAAGTTTCTGGCCGGCGCGGGCGGTCTCCGGGCTGGTGACGACGAGATCAAGAGGCGACGCCCGCCGGCCCGATGGACGGGCCGTTCGTTAAAGAACGGGCGCGCGGAGGACGAGTGATGACGAGCAAGAACGCAGTCGAGGCGCTTGTCGCCCGCGAGTACACGGAAGGCTTCCATGTCGACATCGACGCGGACAACGTGCCGCCGGGTCTCGACGAGGACGTCATCCGCGTGATCTCCGCGAAGAAGGAAGAGCCCGACTTCATGCTGGAGTGGCGGCTCAAGGCCTTCCGGACCTGGCAGGCGATGGAGGAGCCCGACTGGGCTTTCCTCAAGAAGCCCAAGGTCGATTTTCAGTCGATCATCTACTACTCCGCCCCCAAGGCCAGGGCCGACGCGCCGAAGAGCCTGGAAGAGGTCGATCCCGAGCTGCTGAAGATCTACGAGCGTCTCGGCATCCCGCTCAAGGAGCAGGAGATGCTGGCCGGCGTCGCCGTCGATGCGGTGCTCGACAGCGTGTCGGTCGCCACCACCTACAAGGGCAAGCTCAAGGAACTCGGCATCATCTTCTGCTCGTTTTCGGAAGCGGTGCGCGAATATCCGGAGCTGGTCCAGAAATATGTGGGATCGGTGGTGCCGGTCGGTGACAATTTCTATGCGGCGCTCAATTCGGCCGTGTTCTCGGACGGCACCTTCGTCTACGTGCCGAAGGGCGTGCGCTGTCCGATGGAGCTGTCGACCTATTTCCGCATCAATGCCGCCGGCAGCGGCCAGTTCGAACGGACTCTGATCATCGCGGAAGAAGGTGCCTATGTCAGCTATCTCGAAGGCTGCACGGCACCGATGCGCGACGAGAACCAGCTGCATGCGGCGGTGGTCGAGCTGATCGCCATGAAGGATGCCGAGATCAAGTACTCGACCGTTCAGAACTGGTATCCGGGCGACAAGGACGGCAAGGGCGGCATCCTGAACTATGTCACCAAGCGCGGCGCCTGCCGCGGGGCCAATTCCAAAATTTCCTGGACGCAGGTCGAGACCGGCTCGGCGATCACCTGGAAGTATCCCAGCGTCATTCTGCAGGGTGACGGCTCGATCGGCGAGTTCTACTCGGTCGCGGTTGCCAACAATGCCCAGCAGGCCGATACCGGCACCAAGATGATCCATATCGGGCGCAATACCCGCAGCACGATCATCTCCAAGGGTATTTCGGCGGGACGTGGCCAGAACACCTATCGCGGCCTGGTGCGCATGCAGAAGGGGGCGGAGGGCGCGCGCAACTATACCCAGTGCGACAGTCTGCTGCTGGGGCCTGACTGCGGGGCGCATACCTTCCCTTATATCGAGAGCCGCAATCCCACGGCGCAGGTCGAGCATGAGGCAACCACCTCGAAGATCAGCGACGACCAGCTGTTTTATCTGATGCAGCGCGGGCTTTCGGCCGAGGATGCCGTGTCGATGATCATCAACGGCTTCTGCAAGGACGTCCTGAAGGAGCTGCCGATGGAGTTCGCGGTCGAGGCGCAGAAACTGCTCGGCATCACGCTGGAAGGCAGCGTCGGCTGACCCGGCCATCCGTTTCCCGCGGCCCGGGATTCTGCCGGGCCTGACGCATTGCGGCCGCGCAAGGCCGCCGGACGATCTCATTCGAGGACCAACATGCTCATCATCCGCGACCTGCACGCCCGCGTCGACGGCAAGGAGATCCTGCGCGGCCTGAACCTGGACGTGCGCCCCGGCGAGGTCCACGCCATCATGGGTCCGAACGGCGCCGGTAAGAGCACGCTCTCCCACATCCTGGCCGGCCGCGACGGCTATGAGGTCACGCAGGGGTCGGTCACCTATATGGGGCAGGATCTGCTGGAGATGGCGCCTGAAGAACGGGCTCGGTCGGGCGTGTTCCTGGCCTTCCAGTATCCGGTCGAGATCCCGGGTGTGAACAACACCTATCTGCTGAAGGCGGCGCTGAATGCCCGCCGCAAGCATGAGGGCCTGCCCGAACTGGACGGCGTGCAGTTCCTGAAGCTGGTCCGCCAGAAGCTGAAGATCGTGCATCTGGACGAAAGCCTGCTGAAGCGCCCGGTCAATGCCGGTTTTTCGGGCGGCGAGAAGAAGCGCAACGAGATCTTCCAGATGGCCGTGCTGGAGCCGAAACTCTGCATCCTGGACGAGACTGACAGTGGTCTGGATATCGATGCGCTCAAGGCGGTGGCCGATGGTGTGAACACGCTGCGCGATCCGGCACGCTCCTTCGTGATGATCACCCATTATCAGCGCCTGCTCGACCATATCGTGCCCGATTTCGTCCATGTGCTGGCCCGCGGCCGGATCGTGCGCTCCGGCGACAAGTCGCTGGCGCTCGAACTGGAGGAGAAGGGCTATGGCTGGGTCGAGGATCTCGCCGGGGCGGAGGCCTGAGACCATGGCGGTTCTGGATGCCACGCCCGACAAGCTGGATCTGCTGATCGCGGCCCAGGGAGCCAAGACCGGGCCGGACTGGCTGGAGGCGCTGCGGGCGGCCGGTCGGGACGGGTTCCGTGCCCTGGGCCTGCCGACCCCGCGCCAGGAGGACTGGCGCAATCTTCGCCTGAATGCGCTCTACGGCCAGAGCTTCGCCGCCGCCGATGCGGCGGCACCGCGGCTGACCTGGGCGCATCTGCAGCCGATCGTGCCCAAGGGGCTCGACTGCGACCGTATCGCCATGGTGAACGGGGTCTTCTCCGACGAACTCTCGGCGGTGGGGGAACTGGCCGACGGGGTGGTGGTCGCCGGGCTGTCCCGGGCACTCACCACCGCCCCTGATCGGGTGCATGCGGTGCTGGGGCAGGTGGCGCGCGGGGATCGTGACGGCTTTGCCGCCCTCAATCAGGCGGCGCTTGCCGATGGTGCGGCGGTTCTGGTGCCGCGCGCGGTGGAACTGGCCCGGCCGGTGCACTTGCTCCATCACGCCCTCGCCCCCCGCATGCCGGTGGTCGCGCAGCCGCGGATCGTGATCGATCTGGCCGAGAATGCCCGGGCGACGGTGATCGAGCACTGGCGCGGCCTTGCCGGCGAGACCGCCTTCGTCAATGCGACGGTTGAGATCCGCCTTGGTCGCGGGGCGAAGCTGACCCTGATCCGCCTGCAGACCAGCGGCGAGAAGGGCTTCCATATCGACCGGCTGGCGTCGTCGATTGCGGGCGATGCCGAACTCGACATGATCCAGATCGACATGGGCGGCCGGCTGTCGCGCCACACGCTGGACGTGGCCCTGGAAGGCCGCGGCGCGGCGGCGACGCTGGACGGGCTCTTCGCCATCGGTGCCGGGCAGCAGACCGACACCCGGTCCAATGTCGAGCACCGCGCTCGCGACTGCCGCCTGTCCCAGACCTGGAAGGGTGTGGCGGGTGGCCGGGCGCGCGGCATCTTCAACGGCCGGGTCCATGTCCTTCCGGGGGCGATCGGCACCGATGCGGAGATGTCGAGCCGCAACCTGCTTGCCTCGCGTGAGGCCGAGATCCTGCCCAAGCCCGAGCTCGAGATCCATGCCGACGAGGTGAAATGCGCCCATGGCGCGACCGTCGGTGCCATCTCGGAGCAGGAGCTTTTCTACCTGCGAAGCCGCGGACTGGATGCCGCCGAAGGCCGGCGGATCCTGACCCGGGCCTTCGCCGAGGAAATCGTCGACCGTCTGCCCTTCGAGACCTTCCGCGAGCAGGTCTCGGGCTGGGTCGACCGCCACATGGCCCAGACCGTGCTGAACGAGACGGTCGCGAAGGAGGCGACGGCGTGATGACCGATCAGAAGACCCTGCCGGTTTACGACGTGGAGCGGATCCGCGCCGATTTCCCGATCCTGGCCACCCAGGTGCGCGGCAAACCGCTGGTCTATTTCGACAATGCGGCCTCCTCGCAGAAGCCGCGCCAGGTGCTGGATGTCGAGCGGGCGGTCTATGAGACCTCTTACGCCAATGTCCATCGGGGCGTGCACTACCTGTCGGAAAAGGCGACCTCGGCCTACGAGGCGGCGCGCGAAACCGTGCGGGCCTGGCTCAATGCCGCGTCCGAGCGGGAGATCGTCTTCACCCGCGGCACCACCGAAGGGCTGAACCTCGTCGCCTATACCTGGGGCCGGGCCAATCTGAAACCGGGTGACGAGATCCTGATCACCCATCTGGAGCATCACTCCAACATCGTGCCCTGGCAGATCGTGGCGGAGCAGACCGGCGCGCGGTTGATGGTGGTGCCGGTGACCGATACCGGCGAGGTCGACCAGGATGCCTTCGATCGGATGATCGCCGGCGGCCGGGTAAAGATCATGGCCGTGGCCCATGTCTCCAACGCACTCGGTACCATCCTGCCGCTGCAGCGGATGATCGATGCGGCCCATGCCGCGGGGGCGATTGCGGTGATCGACGGCGCTCAGGCCCTGCCGCATATGCGGGTCGATGTCCGGGCGCTGGATGCCGATTTCTATGCGGTCTCGTCACACAAGGCCTATGGGCCGACCGGCTTCGGGGTGCTCTACGGCAAGCTGCCGCTGCTGGAAGCCATGCCGCCCTGGCAGGGCGGTGGCGACATGATCGAGACGGTGAGCTTCGAGAAGACCACCTATGCGCCGCCGCCGGCGAAGTTCGAGGCCGGCACGCCGCATATCGTGGGGGCGATCGCCTTTGCCGCCGCGCTCGACTATCTGGCCGCGGTCGGCGTCGAGGCCGTGGCAGCCCACGAGCACGACCTGACCGTCTATGCTCATGAACGGCTGCGCGAGATCAACCGGCTGAAGATCGTGGGCGAAGCGCGCGAAAAGGCGGGTGTGGTGTCCTTTGCCATCGACGGCATTCATCCGCATGATATCGGCACGATCCTGGATCAGCAGGGCATCGCGGTGCGCACCGGTCATCACTGCACCCAGCCGCTGATGGCCCGTTTCGGCCTGCCGGCAACGGCGCGTGCGTCTTTCGGCATGTACAACACCCGCGCCGAGGTCGATGCGCTGGTCGACGGGTTGCGCAAGGTCGTGAAGTTCATGGGCTGAGGAGACCCGCCATGCCGGCCGATACCGCCCTCGACGACGACCTCCGGTCGCTCTATCAGCAGATCATCCTGGAGCATAACCGCAACCCGCGGCATTTCGGCCGGCTGGACCCGGCCGATGCCAGCGCCCATGGGCATAACCCGCTCTGCGGCGACGAGGTGACGGTCGATCTGAGGTTCGAGGGGGATCGGGTGGCGGAGATCGCGTTCAAAGGTCGTGGCTGCGCCATCTCGACCGCCTCGGCATCGATGATGACCGAGGTGGTACAGGGGCGCAGCCGGGCCGAGATCGCGGAGATGTTCACCCGGTTCCGCGATCTGGTGACCGGGGCCGATCCCCGGGCGCTGGACCATCCGGAGGTCGAGGCGACCCTGGGCGTTCTGGCGGCACTGGGAGGCGTGCGCGAATTTCCGAGCCGCGTGAAATGCGCCACCCTGCCCTGGCACACCCTGACCCGGGCATTGGAGCATGGCGGCGACGCAGGCGGGGCCGGCGGGCCGGTTTCGACCGAGTGACGTGGCCCAAGGCAATCATCAGGCCCCCCGATGCAGGCGGCCGGAGACGACGGGTTTCGAACGGAAACAGGCGATATGAGCGACAACACGAACCCACTACCGCAGGACGATCCGGGCGATCTCGAAGCCGCGGTCATCGATGTGCTGCGCAGCTGCTACGACCCCGAGATCCCGGTGAACATCTATGATCTGGGGTTGATCTACGAGGTGCGCATCGATGCGGGCGACCAGGCCTATATCCGCATGACCCTCACCTCGCCGATGTGTCCGGTGGCCGAAAGCCTGCCGGTCGAGATCGAGACCAAGATCCGGGACATTGCAGGCATCTCCGACGTGACCGTCGAGGTTGTCTGGGATCCGCCCTGGACCCCTGAGATGATGAGCGAGGACGCCCGGCTCGAACTCAACATGTTCTGAGCCGGAATATGTTCCGGGCAGGCCACCTGCCCGGGATTGAACCCGTCATCCTGCTGCGTCATGCTGCCTTGAGCATGACCGGGCACGGGCACGTGCCATAAGAACGCAGAGGACGGGATCCATGCATCAGATGATCGGCCTCGCCATCGGCGCGGTGCTGTTCCTCATCACCCATCTGGTGCCGGGCATCCCGGCGGTCAGACGCTATATGATCGCCTCTCTGGGGGAGGGCGCCTATCGCGCCCTGTTCTCTCTGGTGGCGCTCTTCTCTCTCGGCATTCTGATCTGGGGCTATGGGCAGGCGCCCTATGTGCCGCTCTGGGACGGCAGCGGGGCGCTGCGTCATCTTGCCTTCACCCTGATGCTGTTTGCGGTCGCCTTTGCCGTGCTGGGGCTTACCCAGCGCAACCCGACCATGGCCGGGGCCGATGCCGCCGGTGCGCCCGCGCCCAAGGCGGTCGGTGTGCTCAAGATCACCCGACACCCGCTGATGTGGGGGATCATGATCTGGGCGGTGGCCCATGTTCTGGCCAATGGCGACCTGGCCACCACCATCCTGGGCGTCACGATTTTCATCGTCGCATTCGCCGGCAGCCGGCTGATCGAGATCCGCAAGCGCCGCGACATGCCGGTCTCGTGGATGCTGTTTGCCGCTGCCAGCTCGTATATCCCCTTTGCCGCCGTCTTCGCGGGCAAGGCCAAGGGTGCCTTTGCCGAGATCGCCTGGTGGCGCTGGCTGGTGGCGCTCGTGGTTTATGTGGCCCTTTTCGCAGGCCATCGCTGGATCGCGGGCGTGCCGCTGATGTGAGGCAGGCCTGCCATTCGCCCGGGGATGCCGGCCGATAAAAAGACTCGTATACGAGATATATGTATGCGAGAGTTCATCTCATGAACCGCATCGAAGACTGCATCAGTTTCCTGACCGGCAAGGCCGCTCAGGCCGTGACACGCGCGGCCCGCGACCGGCTGGCCCGGCATGGGGTGACCCCGGTCCAGTACGCCGTGCTCCAGCTCCTGTGGGAAGAGGACGGGCAGAGCGGTGCCGCCATCGGCACCCGCCTGGTGCTGGACAGCGCCACCATCACCGGCGTGATCGACCGTCTGGTCAAGCTGGAGCTGATCGCGCGCCGGCCATCCGCCCGGGACCGGCGGGTCAACGCCCTGCACCTGACCGATCGGGGCCTGGCGCTGCGTGGCCCGCTCCAGGCCGAGATGGACGCGCTGAATGCCGATGTCGATGCGGCCCTGGGCGGCCCGGCAGCAGAGGAGCTGAAATCACTCCTTCGCCGGATCGCAGCCGCCCCCTCCCGTAAGGAGCTCGCGGAGATATGCAGTTCGAGACCAAGATCGCGCTGGTGGTGCGCGATGATCTTGCCGTGTGGCAAAAACTGAATGTCACGGCGTTCCTGATGAGCGGTGTAACCGGGGCCGCGCCTGAGATCATGGGCGAGCCCTATCGCGATGCCGCGGGCAATGCCGCATTGCCGCTGTCGGTGCAGCCGGTCATCGTGCTGGCGGCCGATGGCCCGACGCTCGCCACCATCCGCCGCCGCTGTCTGGAGCGCGAGGTGGTGCCGGCGCTCTATGTCGAAGAGATGTTTGCGACCGGCCATGACGCCGCCAACCGCGCGGTCTTTGCAGAACAGCGGCCAGAGACGGCGAAGCTGGTCGGCCTGGGCATGCGGGCCGATCGACGCGTGGTCGACCGGATCACCAAGGGCGCGCGCATGCATCCCTGACCGGTAGGAGGGGCGGGTCGCGTGACGTGATGGCGGCTCAGGCGAGGGCGGCATGCAGATCCGCCCGCACGCCGTCGATATGGGTGGTCAACACCCTGCAGGCGGCATCGATCTCCCCCCTTCGGCAGAGAGCGATCAGCGTGCCGTGTTCCCGCTCGGCCCGGCCGGGGGACGGGGTGGTGGAGAGCTGAAGCCGGGTATAGCGATCGCAGGTCTGCAGCAGTCCGGTCACGATGCGCAGGCTGCGCGGCAGACGGGCGTGTGTGTAGATCGCCAGATGCAGTTCGGCATTCAGGGCACCCCAGCGGGCCATGTCGCTGGCGGCGACGGCGCCGATGAACAGATGATGGATGGTCTCGATCCGGGCGAAATCGGCCGCTGTCAGGGCGGGAACGGCGCGGCGCAGCAGCCGCGGCTCCAGGATCACTCTCAGGTCGAAGACGTCGTCGATCTCCTCTCGCGAGATCGACGACACCACGGCGCCGATGCCCGGCAGGATCCGCACCAGCCCTTCTGCATCCAGCTGCAGCAGGGCTGAGCGGATCAGGGCCGGATCGACCCCATGCCTTTCTGCCAGCGCGTTCTGGCGCAGTTCAGTGCCCGCCGGAAAGGCTCCGTCGATGATTGCCTGACGGAGTTCGTTCAAGATGTCGGCGGCGGACGGATGAAGCATAGGGCCAAAGCGCCTGCCTATTCGGGGGTCTGTTCCGGCGCGCCGGCGAAGAGTGCGGCACCGGGCGACTGGACCAGGGACTGGTAGTGGTCGAACTGGACCAGCACGTCGGAAATCAACTGATCGCGGGTCAGGCCGTAGACGTCATAGCCGCGGCTGCCGTCGCTGAACCAGGTGCGGGCCTCGTGGCGCAGATCGGGGCGGGCGGCATCCATCGCGGTCAGGGCGGGCAGCGGGTGGCTGGCCGGCTGGATGCCATAGATGAAGTTTCGCACGCCTTCGGCAGGCAGCACCAGCGAGACACCGCCCGTCGTCTCGTCGCGTTCCACCTCGGCCGGATGGCCGCGGCCGTTGAATTCAGCCGCCACTGCCCTCAGCGCATCCGTGGCGGTACCGTCCAGGAAGCGACGCACATCCTTTTCATCCGGCGTGTGCAGGATCTGACCAAGACGGCGCTTCCAGCCGGCTTCGACGGCCGGGACCCCTGTGGTCGTGACGGGGGCGCCGAGCGGCCGGTGGGCAAGATCTGCGCTCATGCCGCGGAACAGGCTCCAGCACAGCAGCAGCATCACCACGGCGAAGGGCAGGGCGCTGGCGATGGTGACGGTCTGAAGCGCCGACAGACCGCCGGCCAGCAGCAGAACCGCCGCAACCACGCCTTCAAGCACGCACCAGAACACCCGCTGCGGGATCGGGGTGTTGGTCGCACCGCCCGAGGCAATGGTGTCGACGACCATCGAGCCCGAATCCGACGAGGTGACGAAAAACACGGTAACGAGCATCACCGCCAGAACCGCCGTGATCGACGAGAGCGGCAGATATTCGAGGAACTGGAACAGGGCGACCGACACATCCTCGGCGACCGCGGCGGCCAGTGCGCCATTGGCGACCTCGGTGTCGATGAACATGGCCGTGTTGCCGAACACGGTCATCCACAGGAAGGTGAAACCCAGCGGGACAAAGAGCACCGCGATCACGAATTCCCGCACCGTCCGTCCGCGCGAAATCCGGGCGATGAACATGCCGACGAAGGGCGACCACGAGATCCACCAGGCCCAGTAGAACAGCGTCCAGGAATAGATCCACGAGCGCGGTTCATAGGCATAGAGGTTGAAGGTCTTGAGGACGAAATTGTCGAGATAGATGCCGATGTTCTGGACGAAGGCCCGGAACAGCATCGTGGTGGGCCCCACGGCCAGCACGAAGAGCATGAGCGCCACGGCGAGCACCAGATTGGTCTCGCTCAGGATCCGCACGCCCTTGTCGAGGCCGCTGATGACCGAGATGGTGGCCACGCCGGTGACGGCGGCGATCAGTGTCACCTGCACGATCGGAGAGACTTCAAGCCCGATCAGATGATCGAGACCGGCATTGATCTGCAGAACGCCGAAGCCCAGAGAGGTGGCGAGACCGAAGACCGTGCCGCAGATCGCGAAGATGTCGACCGCATGGCCGATCGGCCCGTGGATCCGCTCTTTCAGAAGCGGATAGAGGCCCGAGCGGATCGTCAGCGGCAGGTTGTAGCGATAGCCGAAATAGGCGAGCGACAGGCCGACGATGGCATAGATCGCCCAGGCGTGGATGCCCCAGTGGAAGAAGGTGATGTTCATCGCCGAGCGCTGCGCCTCGATCGAGCGGGGCTCGACCACGGGCGGGCTCGCGAAATGGGTCATGGGCTCGCCGACCGCGAAGAACATGAGTCCGATGCCCATGCCGGCGGCAAAGAGCATGGCCACCCACGATCCGTAGCGGAAATCCGGTTCGGAATCGTCCGGGCCGAGCTTCAGCCGGCCGAAGCGGCTGAAGCCGAGGAACAGGGCCATGCCCAGGAAGATCGCGACCACCAGGATGTAGAACCAGCCGAAGCGATGCAGGATCTCGCTTTGGACGACGGCGAACAAGGCTTCCATCTGCTCGGGTATCGCGGCCCCTGCGACCACGAAGGCGAGGATGATGGAAGCGGCGCCGAAGAAGACCGGCGGGTTGATCGTCATCCTTAGCATGATCCGGATCCTGCATTGGTGGCGCTCTGGTCCCCACGCTACAGGAAGCCGGCCGATGACGCGACGTCAGATCCAGGGCAATGTCATGGATCAAGTCGTCACGCAGTGCCATCAAATGACATAACCCGTGTTCATTCCGGGGCGGACCCTGCCGTAACGTTACGATCTATTGACCTGATGCATCTTTCATGACGTCATGTGGTCAAGCGAAGTCGGGTGACATTCGTTGCTCCCGAAAGATACGAGGTCATACAAATGAGCCGGAACGTTCTGTATCTGATTATCGGTGCTCTGCTCGTTGTTGTCGCCGTCGGCGGCTACCAGTATTACGAGGAGAGTCAGAAGAGCGGCATCGAGGTCGAGGTCGGCAATGGCGGCCTGTCGGTCGAGACGAAGTGAGCCTCCGGCTGATCAACCATTCAGGCGATCGATCTCGGCCAGCCGCCGGGCTGCGTTGTCGAGATCGTCGTCGGCAAACACCTCGATACCGGCGGTGGCAAGAGCCTCGGCCGTCAGGCCGTCGCCTTGGATCAGCCGGCCGCTGAAACTGCCGTCATGGATCCGCCCGACCCCGCAGGACGGGCTCCGCGCTTTGAGCAGCGCCAGGCGCACGCCATGGGCCAGGGCAGTTTCGACGGCGATGCGGGCACCGGCTGAAAATGCCGCGGTGACATCGGCGCCGGTTGCGTCGATCACCCGGCGGCGGCTGTCGAGCTCCGCCGGCGGTCGTGGTGTCGGCAGACCACCCGCCATCTCGGGGCAGAGCGGGATCAGCCGACCTTCGGCGTGAAGATCGTCGATCAGCGGATGCGGTCGTGCGGCACCCCGGCCGTCGAAACGAACCGGCCTGCCCAGAAGGCAGGCCGAAATCAGAACCGGGCGGCGCCCTGCCGCCCGGTTTTCGTGGCGTGCGGACATCACGCCGCTTCGCGGCTGAGCCCGTCGACCAGGTCGACGATGTCGGCCATGATCTGGGTGATTTCGAAGTCCTTGGGCGTGTAGACCCGGGCGACGCCGGCCGCCTTCAGCTTGCGGGCGTCCTCGTCGGGGATGATGCCGCCCACGATCACCGGCACGTCGGTGAGCCCGGCTTCGGCCATGCGGCGCATGACATCGGCGACCAGTTCGTTGTGGCTGCCCGACAGGATCGACAGGCCCACGACATGAACGCTCTCTTCGAGGGCGGCATTGACGATCTGGGCCGGGGTCAGGCGGATGCCCTCGTAGACCACTTCCATGCCGCAGTCGCGGGCCTTCAGGGCGATCTGCTCGGCGCCGTTGGAATGGCCGTCGAGGCCGGGCTTGCCGACCAGGAATTTCAGCCGGCGGCCCAGGCGGTCCGACAGGCTGTCCACCTTGGCGCGCACCGCCTCGGTCCGGTCGCGATCGCCGCGCACCTCGACCACGCTGCCGCCGACGCCGGTGGGGGCGCGGTATTCGCCGAAGATCTGACGCAGCGTCTCGGCCCATTCACCGGTCGTGACCCCGGCATGGGCACAGGCGATGGAGCTTTCCATGATGTTGCGGCCTTCCTTGGCCGCACGGGCGAGTTCGGCGAGGCTCGCCTCCACCGCCGTCGCATCACGGGCCGCCTTGTGGGCCTGGAGCTTCTCGATCTGGCGGCGTTCGACGCCGGGATCGACGGTCAGAATGGCGCCGTCCTCGCCCGAGGTCAGCGGCGAGGGCGCGGTCTCGACGAATTTGTTCACGCCGATCACCGCCATCTCGCCTGATTCGATCGACGCCACGCGCCGGGCGTTGCTTTCGACCAGGCGCTGCTTCATGTAGCCGCTCTCGACCGCCGTCACCGCCCCGCCCATCTCTTCGATCCGGGCCAGTTCGGCGCGGGCGCCAGCCTTCAGCTCCTCGACCCTGGCCGCGACCACCGGCGAGCCGTCGAACAGATCACCGTATTCCAGAAGGTCGGTTTCCATGGCGACGATCTGCTGCAGGCGCAGCGACCACTGCTGGTCCCAGGGACGCGGCAGGCCCAGAGCCTCGTTCCAGGCCGGCAGCTGCACGGCGCGGGCGCGGGCGTTCTTCGACAGCACCACCGCCAGCATTTCCAGCAGGATGCGGTAGACGTTGTTCTCGGGCTGCTGCTCGGTCAGGCCCAGCGAGTTCACCTGCACGCCGTATCGGAAGCGGCGGAACTTCTCTTCCGCAACGCCGTAACGGTCGCGGGTGATCTCGTCCCAAAGCTCGGTGAAGGCGCGCATCTTGCAAAGCTCGGTGACGAAGCGGATGCCGGCATTCACGAAGAAGCTGATCCGGCCCACCACCTGCGGCAGATCAGCCTCGGGCACCTGGCCGCCGGCACGCACCGTGTCCAGCACCGCCACCGCCGTCGCCAGCGCATAGGCCAGTTCCTGCTCGGGCGTCGCCCCTGCTTCCTGCAGATGGTAGGAGCAGACATTGGTCGGGTTCCACTTGGGCAGTTCCCGATAGGTGAAGGCGATGGTGTCGGCGATCAGGTTCAGGCTGGGCTTGGGCGGGAAGACATAGGTGCCGCGCGACAGATATTCCTTGATGATGTCGTTCTGGGTGGTGCCCTGGAGCGACGCCCGCGGCGCCCCCTGCTTCTCGGCGGTGGCGATATAGAGCGACAGCAGCCAGGCCGCGGTCGCGTTGATCGTCATCGAGGTGTTCATCCGCTCGAGCGGGATGCCGTCGAAGAGCGTCATCATGTCGCCGATATGGCAGATCGGCACGCCCACCTTGCCCACCTCTCCCCGGGCGAGGATGTGGTCGGCGTCGTAGCCGGTCTGGGTCGGCAGGTCGAAGGCGACGGAGAGACCGGTCTGACCGCGCGACAGATTGGTGCGGTACAGCTTGTTGCTCTCCTCCGCCGAGGAATGGCCGGCATAGGTGCGCATCAGCCAGGGCGTATCGCGGCGCGGCATGGCGCCGCTTGCCGCTTCTGCGGCGGAATTCGGCTGCTTCGGCATCTTTTCGTCCTGTCGTGGCGGGGTTCTGTGTCGAATCTTACCCTGAGGGCGCCCCATTGGAAATAAGGCCCTATTTTGCGCCGCAAAAAAGGGCTTGAAAATCCCTTATATCCGGAAAATCATGAACGGCAACCGGAAAGCTCCGGTCGCGATCGCGTCGCAGCATGCGACCGTACCGCGATTGATCTTCCGGGGTTCTGGTCCCGTCGTCCCTTTGCGGACGGGACCGCCGGACCATCCGAACGATACCACCAAGAACGAATGACAAGAACCAACGCGCGAACAATACGCGCGGTTCCACGACAGTACGCCGGCCCCGGACATCGGGGCGCTGCCAGGAGGCCGCAGGATTGCGTGGTGCCCCGACCCCACCTGCGGACGCTTAAGGTCGAGAGAAGTAGAACGAGGGCACGGTCTTCCCATGAACACTGACACCACCGCCGCCGAGACGACCCGCACCCAGCCGGTCAAGTCGCTCTACGAGGTCGGCGAGATTCCGCCGCTGGGCCATGTTCCGGATCAGATGTACGCCTGGTGCATCCGCCGGGAGCGTCACGGCAACCCCGACACCGCCATGCAGGTCGAGGTCGTCGAAACCCCCAAGGATCTGGCGCCGGACGAAGTGCTGGTCATGGTGATGGCCGCCGGCGTCAACTATAACGGCGTCTGGGCCTCGCTCGGCCGTCCGATCTCGCCGTTCGACGGCCATGGCGCGCCGTATCACATCGCCGGCTCCGATGCCTCGGGCATCGTCTGGGCCATCGGCTCCAAGGTGAAGCGCTTCAAGGTGGGCGACGAGGTCGTCGTCCACTGTAACCAGGACGATGGTGACGACGAGGAGTGCAATGGCGGCGACCCGATGTTCTCGCCGTCGCAGCGCATCTGGGGCTACGAGACCCCGGACGGCTCGTTCGCCCAGTTCTGCCGCGTGCAGTCGCGCCAGCTGATGCCGCGCCCGCGCCATCTGACCTGGGAAGAGAGCGGCTGCTACATGCTGACGCTCGCCACGGCCTACCGCATGCTGTTCGGCCATCGCCCGCACATCCTGCGCCCGGGTGACAATATCCTTGTCTGGGGCGCTGCCGGCGGCCTGGGCTCGATGGCGTTGCAGCTGATCGCCACGGCCGGCGCCAACGGCATCGCGGTCATCTCGGAAGACAACAAGCGCGACTTCGTGCTCAGCCTGGGCGCCAAGGCGGCGATCAATCGCAAGAATTTCGACTGCTGGGGCCGTCTGCCCGAAGTCGATGACGTCCAGGGCTACAACGACTACATCCGCCGCGTCCGCGCCTTCGGCAAGGCGATCTGGGACGTGACCGGCAAGGGCAATGACGTCGACTTCGTGTTCGAGCACCCGGGTGAGCAGACCTTCCCGGTCTCGACCTATGTGGTCAAACGCGGCGGCATGGTCGTGTTCTGCGCCGGCACCACCGGCTACAACCTGACCATGGATGCCCGCTTCGTGTGGATGCGCCAGAAGCGCATCCAGGGCAGCCATTTCGCCAATCTGAAGCAGGCAGCCCAGGCCAATCGTCTGGTGATCGAGCGCCGCATCGATCCCTGCATGTCGGAAGTCTTCTCGTGGGACGACATCCCCGAGGCGCATATGAAGATGCTCCGCAACCAGCATAAGCCCGGCAACATGGCCGTGCTGGTCCAGGCGCCGCGCCCGGGCCTGCGGACGATCGAGGACGCCATCGACGGCTGACAGACCTGACGCGGTGAGCGACCGGGCGGCGGTGCCGCCTCGCCCGGTCCCGGCGCTGCCTGCCCCGATCCGGCCTCGTCAGGGGAGCGGATCGGGCGGGCGGCGCCGCACCGTCGTCTGGATGCCGCATCGGATCAGCCGGGGCGGCGCTGGACGCCGGCCGCCTCAGGGCCATATCCGCTCCGGTATCCCGCCGTTTCCGACCTCCGCAGTGTTCGACACGTCTTCCGACCAGAGGACCATTTCTCCCATGTCCGCTTCCACCGCGACCCTTTCGCCCGTGACCGACGCCCCCGTCCTGATCGACGATCTGCTCGACCGGGCCGAACGTGCCCTTGCCGCCGTCGAGGCCTATGCCGACGCCGTCCAGACCGCCGTGGGCGGGATGGTGCGCCGTGACGGCAAGGTCGATGCCGCCGTGCTCGATGCCAGCCAGCATGCCGCCCACGGTCTTGCCTGGACGGCGACCTATGTCGAAGCCCTGCGCCAGATGCTGGGCTGGGCACGCCGGCTGGAGGCCGAAGGACGGCTGGGGGAAATCGAGGGGCTGATGCTGCAGACCGCCTTCGGCGAGTATGTGGCGCAGCTGCAGGGTGGCCTGCCCATGTCGCAGGGCGAGATCGTCCGTCCTGCCGATTTCGGCCTGATCGACGAGGCGGCGGCACTGTCCCAGGGCGATGCGGGGCTGTTCCTGCGTGCGGGCAACACCGCTGTGGTGCGCGCCCGGCTGGCGGCGCTGATCGCCGAGGGTAATTTCGGCGAGCTGGGGCTCGAGGACGAGACCCTGCTGATGATCCGCGACCAGTTCCGCCGCTTCGTAGAGGAAAAGGTCGTCCCCTTCGCCCATGACTGGCACAAGGCCGACGAGCTGATCCCGATCGAGGTCGTTAACCAGATGGCGGAGCTGGGCGTCTTCGGCCTGACCGTGCCCGAGGAATTCGGCGGGCTCGGCCTCTCCAAGGTCGCGATGTGCCTGGTTACCGAAGAGCTGTCGCGCGGCTATATCGGCGTCGGCTCGCTGGGAACCCGGTCCGAGATCGCGGCCGAGCTGATCCGGCTGGGCGGTACGGAAGATCAGAAGCAGAGCTGGCTGCCGCGCCTTGCCTCGGGCGAGATCCTGCCGACCGCGGTCTTCACCGAGCCAGGCACCGGGTCCGACCTCGGCGGCCTCAAGACCCGCGCGACGCGCGATGGCGACGTCTATCGGGTGACCGGCAACAAGACCTGGATCACCCATGCCGCCCGCGCCGATCTGATGACCCTGCTGGTGCGCACCGATCCGGCGACGAAGAACTATTCCGGCCTGTCGATGTTCCTGGCCGAGAAGCCCCGCGGCACCGATGCCGATCCCTTCCCGGCCGAGGGCATGAGCGGCGGCGAAATCCGCGTGCTCGGCTATCGCGGCATGAAGGAATACGAGATCGGCTTCGACGATTTCACCGTGCCCGCCGACAATCTGCTGGGCCGGACCGAGGGTCAGGGCTTCAAGCAGCTGATGGCGACCTTCGAAAGCGCCCGGATCCAGACGGCGGCCCGCGCGGTCGGCGTTGCGCAGTCGGCGCTGGAAATGGGGCTGCGCTACGCCCATGAGCGCGTGCAGTTCAACAAGCCGATCTACGCCTTCCCGCGGGTCTTCGACAAGCTGGTCTGGGCGGCAGTCGAGATCATGATCGCTCGCCAGCTGACCTATTTCTCGGCGCGCGAGAAGGACAGCGACCGGCGCTGCGATCTCGAGGCCGGCATGGCCAAGCTGCTGGCGGCCCGCGTCGCCTGGGCCACGGCCGACAATGCCGTCCAGGTTCATGGCGGCAACGGCTATGCTGAGGAATATCCGATCAGCCGCGTGCTCTGTGATGCGCGCATCCTCAACGTCTTCGAGGGTGCGGCCGAGATCCAGGCGCAGGTCATCGCCCGCCGCCTGCTGGGCTGAGGGTGACGGGGCCGGCTTCCGCAGGGAAGCCGGCCTTCGCGCGAAAATCTCCCCCGCCGGGACCGGTTGACCCTGTCAGACCGGGCCCGGCGGGGCCATATTGCGGGCCATGGATACGATGTCAGGCGTGATGCCGGTTCTGATTGTGGTTGCGATGGTCGCCACGGCCGGTGTTCTCCTGGTGGGCGTGATGTCGATGCTCGTCGGCGGACGCTTCAACCAGAAATACTCGAACAAGCTGATGCAGTGGCGGGTGCTGCTGCAGGCGCTGGCGATCCTGCTCGTTCTGCTGTTCCTGGCGATGACGGGCGGCTGAGCCCGCCGGTCGTGGCCCCCGCTGGCCGTGGCCCCCGCCGGCCGTGGCCATCGCCCCCTGGCTATCTTGCTTTCACCCACCGACGGAGCCCCCGATGGTCCAGCTCACCCGCATCTACACCCGCGGCGGCGATCGCGGCGAAACCTCGCTCGGCGATGGCAGCCGCCGGCCGAAGGACGACCTCCGGGTCGCCTCTTACGGCACGGTCGACGAGGCGAACGGCGTGATCGGGCTGGTGCGGCTGCATCTGGAGACCGAGAGCGAGGAAGACCGCATGCTCGCCCGGATCCAGAACGATCTGTTTGATCTGGGGGCGGACCTTGCCTGCCCCGCCGGCGACGATCCCGCGCGGGAGGCCAGGGCGCTGCGCATTCTGCCGGCCCAGGTCGACCGCCTGGAAACCGAGATCGATGCAATGAATGCCGGGCTTCAGCCGCTCAAATCCTTCATCCTGCCCGGAGGCACCCCGGCTGCGGCCCATCTGCATCTGGCGCGAACGGTCGTCCGTCGTGCAGAGCGCGAACTGGTCGAGCTGATGCGGCTGGAGCCGGTGAACGAGGCGGCGCTCCGCTACCTCAACCGTCTGTCCGATCATTTGTTCGTCCTGGCGCGCCATCTGAACGACAAGGGCGCGCGCGACGTCCTCTGGGTGCCGGGCGCCAACCGCTGACGCGGCGTTAAGCCGCGGCGTTCCTTGAATTTTCGAGAGGTGCCCCGAAATTGACACCGCACGTCGCAGCGCCTAATGTGCGGTGGACTCAATCGGGGAACCGGCAGCCGGGGCCATGTGACGCAGGCCGTCGCGGTCAGCCGGTCGCCTGTCGCCTGTCGTCCGACGGAGAGCCGGCGCCCTGCCGTTCGCTGCCGGGCGTCCTGGTCCGGATCCGCACCCGCTGAGGGGTCGGGGGATGCGACCGGACGACGTAGAGCCAAGAAACCCAACTGGAGTCGGGAGATCTATGAAGGTACTCGTCCCCGTCAAGCGCGTGGTCGACTATAACGTCAAGGTCCGCGTCAAGGCTGACCAGACCGGCGTCGACCTCGCCAATGTCAAGATGTCGATGAACCCCTTCGACGAGATCGCGGTCGAGGAAGCCGTGCGGCTGAAGGAAGCCGGCAAGGCCACCGAGATCGTGGTCGTGTCCATCGGCCCCAAGGGTGCACAGGAACAGATCCGCACGGCGCTGGCCATGGGCGCGGATCGCGGCCTGCTGATCGAGACCGATGAAGAGGTCCAGCCGCTCGCCGTCGCCAAGCTGCTGAAGGCGGTGGCCGAGGCCGAGCAGCCGCAGCTGGTGGTGCTGGGCAAGCAGGCGATCGACGACGACTCCAACCAGACCGGCCAGATGCTGGCGGCGCTGCTGGGCTGGGCCCAGGGCACCTTCGCATCGAAAGTCACCGTCGGTGACGGCGAGGTCGAGGTGATCCGCGAGATCGACGGTGGTCTCGAGACCGTCTCGCTCAAGCTGCCCGCGATCGTGACCACCGATCTGCGTCTCAACGAGCCCCGCTACGCTTCGCTGCCGAACATCATGAAGGCGAAGAAGAAGCCGCTCGACACCAAGACCCCCGGTGATTTCGGCGTGGACGTGGCGCCGCGTCTGAAGACGCTGAAGGTCACCGAGCCGCCGAAGCGCAAGGGCGGCATCAAGGTGCCGGATATCGCGACGCTGGTGGACAAGCTGAAGAACGAGGCGGGGGTTATCTGACCATGACGGTTCTCGTCATTGCCGATCACAACAACGCGTCGCTCGGCGCCGCGACCCTGAACGCCGTCACCGCCGGTGCGAAGCTGGGCGATGTGCATGTGCTGGTTGCCGGCAAGGATGCCGGTGCGGCCGCCGAGGCAGCCGCCAAGGTGCAGGGCGTCGCCAAGGTACTCCATGCCGAGGGCGACCAGTATCAGGGTGGCCTGCCCGAGAACCTGGCCCCGCTGATCGTGGGTCTGGCCGGCGACTACAGCCACATCGTCGCCTCGTCGAGCAGCGTTGCGAAGAACGTGCTGCCGCGCGTGGCTGCTCTGCTGGACGTCGCGCAGATTTCGGACGCCATTGAAATCGTGTCGGAAGACACCTTCGTCCGTCCGATCTATGCCGGCAATGCGCTGGCGACCGTGCAGTCCTCCGACAAGGTGAAGGTCCTCACCATCCGCGGCACCGCCTTCAAGGCGGCCGAGGCCGAGGGCGGTTCCGCCGCCGTCGAGACCATCGCCGCCGGTGAGGATGCAGGCCTCAGCCGCTTCGTCGGCCAGAGCCTGAGCAAGTCCGAGCGTCCCGAACTCGCCAGCGCGAAGATCGTGGTGTCGGGTGGCCGCGGCGTCGGCAGCTCCGACAACTTCAAGATCATCGAAGGTCTGGCGGATGCCCTGGGCGCCGCCGTCGGCGCCAGCCGCGCGGCCGTCGATGCCGGCTATGTGCCGAACGACTACCAGGTCGGCCAGACCGGTAAGGTCGTCGCGCCGCAGCTTTATGTCGCGGTCGGCATTTCGGGTGCCATCCAGCATCTGGCCGGCATGAAGGACAGCAAGGTGATCGTGGCGATCAACAAGGACGAAGAGGCACCGATCTTCCAGGTCGCCGATTACGGCCTTGTGGGCGATCTGTTCAAGATCGTCCCCGAGCTGACCGAGACGCTGCAGAAGTGAAGTAACATATGACCGGAACGATGCCGGTCATGTGAAAGAAAACCGAGCCCGGTGCGGGGTCTGGCGTAACTTGTGTAAAGCAAGCGACGCCGAGCCCTGTCCCGGGCTATCAAGTCGAAGAAGGTGCGGTCCTCATGATCAGGAAGATCGGCGTCATCGGGGCAGGCCAGATGGGCCGCGGCATCGCGCATGTCTGCGCGCTCGCCGGCTACGACGTCACGATGGTCGACATTTCCGAGGCGCAGCTCGCCAAGGCGATGGACCGGATCGAGCAGGCGCTCGACCGTCAGGTGTCGCGCAGCGAGATCGAGCCCGCGGACAAGCCCGCCGCTCTGTCCCGGATCAGGACGCAGGTCGGTTACAGCGGCTTCGAGACGATCGACCTGGTGATCGAGGCGGCCACCGAGAGCGAAGAACTGAAGCGGAAGATCTTTGCCGAGATCCGCGACATGCTGAAGGACGAGGTGATCGTCGCGACCAACACCTCGTCGCTGTCGATCACCCGCCTGGCTGCGACCATGCGTCACCCCGAGCGGTTCATGGGCATGCATTTCATGAACCCGGTGCCGCGCATGCAGCTGGTGGAACTGATCCGCGGCATCGCGACCGACAACCCGACCTACGAGGCGGTGCGCGAGCTGGTCTTCAAGCTCGACAAGACTCCGGCGGTGTCGGAAGACTTTCCGGCCTTCATCGTCAACCGCATCCTGCTGCCGATGATCAACGAGGCGATCTACACGCTCTACGAGGGCGTCGGTACGGTCGAGGCGATCGACACCGCGATGAAGCTGGGCGCGAACCATCCGATGGGTCCGCTCGAGCTGGCCGACTTCATCGGCCTCGATACCTGCCTGTCGATCATGCAGGTGCTGTATGACGGCCTGGCCGACAGCAAGTATCGCCCCTGCCCGCTGCTGGTGAAGTATGTCGAGGCCGGCTGGCTGGGTCGCAAAACCGATCGCGGCTTCTACGACTACCGCGGCGACGTTCCCGTGCCGACCCGCTGACGCGGCACAGGATCATCGAATCTTCTGGGGCCGCCTTCCGGGCGGCCCCTGCCGTTTGAACCTCAGCGGCCCGCCGCCGCTTTGCCGATGGCGGCGTTGATCAGGGCCACACCTTCGGGTGCATCCCAATGGGCGATGCCGACCAGCCGGGCGATCTCGCGGCCTTCGCGATCGATCAGCAGGGTGGTGGGCAGGCCGGCGACCCTGGTGGCCCCCAGCGTGCGCATGGGCTTGTCGATCGCAACCTCGATCCGGTCGAGATTCAGCTTTTCGAGGAAGGGGCCGACCACGGCCGCACCACCCTGATCGGCCGCGACCGCAAGCACGGTGAAGTCGGCGCCGCCGAGCGAGGCCTGTAGCCGGTTCAGGGCCGGCATTTCCTCGATACAGGGTGCGCACCACGTGGCCCAGAAGTTGAGCAGCACGACCTTGCCCCGGTAGTCGGCAAGCGTCACCGGGCTGCCGTCGAGCCTGGTCATTTCAAGTGCCGGCAGCGGAGCGGGCTGGTCCTGGACCTGAAGCTTCGCCAGACTGTCCCGTGCAAAGGAGGCATCGATCCCACCCGGCTTGTCGGCGGGGCCGAAGCCGCGGTAGATAAGGACACCCGCCACGATGACGACGACGGCGGCGGCGAGAGCGGCGATGACCGGTTTCTTCATGCGAGGCGGATCTCCGTGTGAGGAAGGGCTGTCGCGACTATCCGCCTGCCGCGCAATCGCCGTCCCCATCCGTCGAAACCCGGGGAGACCATCCAGGTCCCCCGACCTGCCAGGAAGCCGAGGAGCGAGATGACCAGCGACAGCAAGGGCGGCGCCGGCCGCGCGAGCGGCGTGAACATGTGGGGCGGCCACTTCGACAGCGCGCCCTCGGATCTGATGCAGGAGATTAACGCCTCCATCGATTTCGACAAGCGCCTCTACGCCCAGGACATCGCCGGCTCGCGCGCCCATGCCCGGATGCTGGGCGCCAGGGGGATCCTCTCGGCCGAGGACGTGGCTGCGATCGAAAACGGGCTCGACCAGGTTCTGGCCGAGATCGAGGGCGGTGACTTTCCGTTCAGCCGCGAGCTTGAAGACATCCATATGAATGTCGAAGCCCGGCTGACCGAGATCATCGGCGATGCCGGCAAGCGGCTGCACACCGGCCGGTCGCGCAACGATCAGGTCGCGACCGATTTCCGGCTGTGGCTGCGCGACATGCTCGACCGTTTCGACGGCCAGCTCCGCGATCTGCAGGCGGCGCTGATCGAGCGTGCGGAACAGCATGCCGAGACGGTGATGCCCGGCTTCACCCATCTCCAGACCGCCCAGCCGGTGACCTTCGGTCATCATCTTCTGGCCTATGTCGAGATGTTCGGTCGCGATCGCGGCCGGCTCTCCGATGCCCGCCGCCGGCTGAACGAAAGCCCGCTGGGGTCGGCGGCGCTGGCCGGCACCTCCTTCCCGATCGACCGGCACATGACGGCCGCCGAACTCGGTTTCGACCGGCCGATGGCCAACTCGCTCGACGGCGTCTCGGCGCGCGATTTCGCGCTGGAGTTCCTGGGAGCGGCGGCCATCTGCGGCACCCATCTTTCGCGCATTGCCGAAGAGCTGGTGATCTGGTCGTCGGCGCCCTTTCGCTTCGTGCGCATGTCCGACGCCTATACCACCGGCTCGTCGATCATGCCGCAGAAGCGCAACCCCGATGCGGCCGAACTGGTCCGCGCCAAGGTCGGCCGGATCATGGGCGCCCAGGTCGCGCTGATGACGGTGATGAAGGGGCTGCCGCTCGCCTATTCGAAGGACATGCAGGAAGACAAGGAGCCGACCTTCGATGCGGTCGACGCCCTGTCGCTGGCCATCCAGGCCATGACCGGCATGATCCGCGATCTGACCATCAACCCCGATGCCATGCGTGCCCAGGCCTCGGGCGGCTATTCCACGGCGACCGATCTGGCCGACTGGCTGGTGCGGGTGGTGGGGCTGCCCTTCCGCGAGGCGCACCATCTGACCGGTCGCGTGGTCCGCGCCGCCGAGACCCGCGGGCTCCGGCTCGACGAACTTTCCGCCGAGGATCTGGCGGCGGTGGATGCCCGGATCACGGCCGAGGCGATGGCGGTGCTGACCGTCGATGCCTCGGTGCGCAGCCGCACCTCGTTCGGCGGTACCGCGCCTGACGGCGTGCGTGCCCGTGCGGCCGAAGCCAGGGAGCGCTTTCTGTGAGCCACTTCTCCATCCGCCTCCGATACCTCGTCCTGGCCCTGATGATGGCGACGGCCCTTGCCGCCTGCGGCAAGAAGGGTGAACTGGTGCCGCCGATGGCGGTGAAATCCGACGGCACCGTCGACAAGGAGAAGATCCCCAACTATCCGGTGGGGTCCGACCCGAAGAGCCTGGTGACCCCGGGCCGCACCAATGGCCCCGGCCTTGGTGTGCCGCCCTACTGACGCCCGATCCCGAGGACGACATGGATCATTTCGAATACCGCAACGGCATCCTCCATGCCGAGGACGTGCCGCTGACCCGGATCGCGGCCGAGGTGGGCACCCCGGTCTACGTCTATTCCCGCGCGACCCTGACCCGCCATGCCCGCGTCTTTCGCGACGCGCTGGCGGGGCTGGATCCGCTGATCTGCTATGCCGTGAAGGCCAATGGCAATCAGGCGGTCCTGAAGCTGCTGGCGGCGGAGGGCTATGGCGCCGATGTCGTCTCGGCAGGCGAGATGAAGCGTGCTCTGGCTGCCGGCATCCCGGCCGGGAAGATCGTGTTCTCCGGCGTGGCCAAGACCGATGCCGAGATCCGCGCGGCGCTGGAGGCGGGCATCCTTCAGTTCAACGTCGAAAGCGACGCCGAACTGGACGCGATCGAGCAGGTGGCGGCAGCCATGGGGGTGACGGCGCGGGTGTCGCTGCGCATCAACCCCGATGTCGATGCCGGCACCCATGCCAAGATCACCACCGGCAAGGCCGACAACAAGTTCGGCATCGCCTGGGATCGCGCGATCGACGTCTACGCCCATGCCCGACGGCTGCCGCATGTCGAGGCGACCGGCATCGACCTGCATATCGGCTCGCAGCTTTCGAAGCTCGAACCCTTCGAGGCGGCTTTCACCCGCACGGTGGAGCTGATCCGCAGGCTCAAGGCCGAAGGTCACCCGATCCGCCATCTCGATCTGGGGGGCGGCCTCGGCATCCCCTATAGCGACGAGACGCCGCCTGCGCCCCAGGCCTATGCGGAGATGGTGCACCGGGTGACCGGCAACCTGGATCTGAAGCTGATTTTCGAGCCGGGCCGGGTGATCGTCGGCAATGCCGGGCTGATGCTCTCCGAGGTGGTCTATGTCAAGGAGACGGCGAGCAAGCGCTTCCTGATCCTGGATGCGGGCATGAACGACCTGATGCGTCCGGCCCTCTACGACGCCTATCACGAGGTGGTGGCTGTCAACGAGCCCGCGGCCGGGGCGCCGCGGGACCCGGTGGAGATCGTGGGCCCCGTCTGCGAGAGCACCGACGTCTTCGCCCGGGAGCGGCCGATGCCGCCGGTGGCGCGGGGCGATCTGGTCGCCTTCCGTTCTGCCGGTGCCTATGGCGCCACCATGTCCAACACCTACAATGCCCGCGAACTGGTGCCCGAGGTGCTGGTCGATGGCGACCGCTATGCCGTCATCCGTCCGCGCCAGACGGTCGACGAGCTGATCGCGATGGACCGTGTCCCCGACTGGATCTGAGATCCGGCGGACCCGCGCATGAATGAAGAGGGCGGCAGCCGGTGACCGGCTGCCGCCCTCTTGCCGTTCGACCGCCGGGCTGCCGAGCGGGGTCAGCCCTCTTTGGGGGCCAGCACGCCGATAAAGGGCAGCTCGCGGAAATAATGAGCGTAGTCGAGGCCGTAGCCGATCACGAACAGGTCGTCGACGGTGAAGCCCACATGATCGGCCTGGAACTCCACCTTCGCCTTGCCGGGCTTGTGGAGCAGCACGCAGGATTTCACCTCCGCAGCGCCGCGCGACAGCAGGTGAGCGCGGGCGAAGCGCAGGGTGCGGCCGCTTTCCAGGATGTCGTCGATCAGCAGGATCTGGCGGCCCTCGACCGAGTCGGTCACGTCCTTGCGGATCTCGACCACGCCCGAGCTGGTGGTGCTGCGGCCATAGCTGGACAGCATCATGAAATCGACCTGAGGCTGCATGCCGGCGCCGTGCAGGCCCCGGATCAGATCGGCGCAGAAGACGAAGCTGCCCTTCAGGATGGCGACCAGCAATGGTTCCGGCCCCATGCTCGACGCGATCTCCGAGGAGAGCCCCTGGATCCTCTGGTCGATTTCGCCTCGGCTGATCAGGGTGCGGATGTCGCCTTCCGGACGCATGCGGTCTGGTCTCCAGATGTCGGGGATGGATAAGGCGCCGCGCCTGGCGGCGGCGGCGCCTTTGGGAGTCTATTCTGCGGCCGAGAAGCGCACGTCGAAGCGGACTGCCTCTCGCGGCGGATTTTCGACCCGCTGGTTGAAGCGTAGAACCTCGCCGGGCAGCATGCGGTTCGACGAGACGCTGAAGCTCGACGTTCCGAGTTCCTGACCGCCCGCGCCGTAATACATGATCGTGAGCGGCGGAACGGCCCGGACACCGTCGGAGAGATTGTAGATCTCGCCGTCGATTTCGAGGATCGGCCGTCCCTCGACCGTTTCGCCCCGGGCAACCAGGTTGCGAACCTCGAGCCCCAGCACCTCTCCCCCGACACCCAGGCCCAGCGTGCCATAGACGGCGGCGGTGAAGGGCAGGGCGCGTACCACCTGTTCCCGGCCCACGATCAGGCCGCCGATCATCGCGGCGATCACGATGCCGAGGGCGGTGAAGGCCGGCCAGCGCGGGCTGCGGGCGGGGGCCATATCCATGGCAACCGGGCGCCGCTCGTACAGGCTGGCGGGCTCGTCGGGGTTCTCGTCACGGGGCAGCGCCAGGGGGCGCGGCATGTCGGCCGGCGGGTCCTGGTGCCAGACATGGCCGCATTGGGTGCAACGCACCTTCCGGCCATCAGGGCCCAGGGACTGCGGGTCGAGCGTATAGCGGGTCGAACAGGCCGGGCAGGTCAGGATCATCGCTCGAAACCGAGGGTGTGCGGGGCGGCATGCGCCGTGCCGCCGGGCGGCCTGGCAGGGGAGGTCCTCGCGCCGGATGAACGGGTGCAGCCAAGGTTGCAGCCTCCGTCCGGGCGGGTTATAGGCTCCACCGGGTGCCGGTTGCAAGGCCACCGGCCCCGTGCCATGCTTCCCGCGGCGCGTCATGAGGATACCCTCCTACGGAACCCCCTCGCAACAGGCAGGATCGATGGCCGACGAGACGGCTCTAGTCCGGTTCGACGACGTCGGCATGCGGTATGACGGCGGCGCCGAGGTGCTGCACGGCGTCAGCTTCAGCCTCGCACCCGGCTCTTATCACTTTCTGACCGGCCCGAGCGGTGCCGGCAAGTCCACACTTCTGCGGCTGCTCTACCTGGCCCAGCGGCCGACGGCGGGGCAGATTTCGCTCTTCGGCCGGGATGTCCGCGAACTCGGCCGTGCCGATCGCGCACGCATGCGTCAGCGCATGGGCGTGGTCTTCCAGGATTTCCGCCTGCTGCCGCATCTGAGCGTGTTCGACAACGTCGCCCTGCCGTTGCGCATCCTGAAGGCGCCGGAGGCCGAGATCCGCCGCGATGTGGGGGAGCTGCTGGCCTGGGTGGGGCTGGGTGAGCATGAAGCGGCCTCACCCGCCACGCTGTCGGGTGGCCAGCAGCAGCGCCTGGCGATCGCCCGGGCGGTTGTGGTCCGGCCGCGGCTTCTGCTTGCCGACGAGCCGACCGGCAATCTGGATGCCGAGATGGGCCTGAAGCTGATGCACCTCTTCGAAGAGCTGAACAAGCTGGGCACGACCATCGTGATCGCCACCCATGACACGACCTTGCTTGCCCGCTTTCGCCATCCCCGCCTGGTGCTGACCGAGGGACGGCTGAAGACCATGCCGCCCGCCCCGCCGCCGCGGGGACCCGTGGTTCAGCGCACGGCGCCGGTGGCGCCACGCGCCGAAGACACGCGCGGGGAGGGGCGGTCATGATCGGTCGTCGTGGTGCGGGCCTGCCGCTCGGCCGGGATCTGTCGGCGCGTTTTCTGCCCTGGCTGCTGGCGCCGATGGCGGCCCTGCTGGCGCTGGCCCTGATCGCGATCGGCACGGCCGACCGGGCGATCGATCGTTGGGCCGCGGCGCTCGGCGATCGGGCGACCATCTGGTTGCCGGCATCGGAAGATCAGGATCACGGGCCCGATGCCCGGCTCGGGCCATTGATCGGGCTGCTGGAGGCCGAGCCGCTGGTGCGCGAGATCCGGCCGGTCCCGCGCGAGGATGCCGAAGCCCTGGTCTCCCCCTGGTTGGGGCCGGAACTGGCCGAGGTGGATCTGCCGCTGCCGACCCTGGTCGATCTGACGCTCGCACCGGCCCGGCCGGGGGAGATCGAGGCCTTGTCCGATCGCATCGCCGAGCTGATCGAGGGCGCCCGGCTGGAACGGCCGGGCGACTGGGTGGCGCGGCTGGCGGCGATCGGCCGCACGGTGCAGGCAGCCGCGGCGGGGCTGGGCGCGCTCTTCGGGCTTGCCGCCGCGCTGGCGGTGATTTTTGCGGTCAAGACCGCGCTGGCCATCCATCGCGAGACCATCGACATCCTCCATGTCATGGGCGCACCCGACGACTATGTCGCCCGGCAGTTCGCCATGCAGGGGCTCCGGGTCGGCTTCTGGGGCGGCCTGGCCGGCAGCCTGGTGGCGGCGGCGCTGGTCTTTGCCGCGGGCGCGGTTCTGCCCGAAACCTCGGCGCCGCTGCTGCCGCGGCTCGATCCCGGGCCGGTCGGCTGGGGCGGCCTCATTCTGGTGACGCCGGCCCTGGCGGTGGTGGCGGCATTGGTCGCCCGCATCACCGTCATCCGGCGCCTGAGGGCGATGCCGTGAGCCGCCGTGGCCGTGGGCGGCGGCTGGGCGGCGCATCGGCAGGGGGACCGCGACGGCGCCCCTGGCGGTTGCGCCTGCTGGTCTGGCGCCTGCTGCTGGTGGCGGTGGGGGCCTGGGCAGCCGGTTTCGTGATCTATGCCGAAACCCTACCGTCCGAAACCCCGCCCGACTGGCGGCGCACCGATGCAATCGTGGTGTTGACTGGCGGCGCCGACCGGCTGGGGGTGGGGCTGGATCTGCTGGATGCGGGGGCGGCTCCGCGGCTGTTCATTTCGGGTGTCGACCGCCGGGTCGACCTGCCTGGCCTGCTGAAAGCGTCGGGACGTGAGGCCGCAGACTATGCGGGGCGCGTGGTGCTGGGCTTTTCCGCCGGCGACACGGTGGGCAATGCCCGCGAGACCTGGGGCTGGGCAGAGGCGCAGGGCGTGCGCTCGATCCGCCTGGTCACGGCGTCCTATCATCTGCCGCGGGCTCTGATCGAGTTTCGCCGTGCCTTGCCGGGGGTGGAGATCCTGCCCCATCCGGTCATCCCGGAACATGTCAAGCAGGACGGCTGGTGGCGCTGGCCGGGCACGGCCGCGCTGTTCCTGGCCGAGTATCAGAAATTCCTGGTCGCCTGGGCGCGGGACTGGCTGCTCCGCAAGCTGTTGCCCTGGCCGGCCGGCATGGTTGACGAGGTCGGGGCATGACTGCGGTGCGGGCGCTGGTCTTCAGCCTGTTCTTCTATCTCTGGGGCACGGTGATCATGCTGGCGGCCCTGCCCGTCGCCTGGAGTCGGGGGGCGCTCTGGTGGCTGCGCCGGGTGTGGATCCGGGGGTTCCTGGCGGTGCTGAGGCTGCTGGTCGGCCTCAGGGTCGAGATCCGCGGCCGCGCGCATCTGCCGCCGGAGCCCTTCATCATCGCTGCCAAGCATCAGTCGATGCTGGAGACTTTCGTGCTGGGCGCGCTTTTCGACCGGCCGGCCTTCGTGCTCAAGCGGGAGCTGACCTCTATACCGGTCTTCGGCTGGTATCTGAAGCGGGTGGGCATGGTGCCGATCGACCGGGCGCGCGGACCGTCTGCGCTCAGGCGGATGCACACCGCTGCCCGGGCCTGTGCGGCCGAGCGCCGGCCCCTGATCATCTTTCCCGAAGGCACCCGCCGTGCGCCCGGTGCGCCGCCCGATTACAAGCGCGGGCTTGCCCTGGTGGCGCGGGCCACTCCCGATCTGCCGGTGGTGCCGGTGGCGCTCAACACCGGCCTGTTCTGGGGCAAGGGCCTGCTGGACAAGCGGCCGGGGGTGACGGTGATCGAGATCCTGCCGCCGCTGGCCCCCGGGCTCCAGGGGGATGCGCTGCTCGATGCCGTCGCGGCGGTCATCGAGCCGGCCTCGGCCCGGTTGGCGCATGGATCATCCGGGGAGCGCTGAGGTGATGCGACCATCCACCGCAGTCTGTGGATAACTCTGTGTATGATCTGGGGATCCGTGCGGGCATCCGGGCTGAACAGAGTCTGAGAGTCTTTTTAACTCTTTGATCTGAAAAGGAGTCAGCGCCGGCATCCACATGTCGTCCGAAATGTGGATGAAATCCCCGGAGCCGTGTTCAGTCGATCAGGAAATGTGCGATGGCCGAGGCGATCGGGCGCGCCCGGTCTTCCTGCCATGCCGTGGTGTGAACATTGACCACCCGACGGCCCATCTTGGTGATCCGGCTGGTGGCATAGGTATCCACGGCCCGGCCCGAGCGCAGATAGTCGATGGTGATGGTGATCGTCTTGGGCACGCGGACCTGCGACATCTCCCAGGTGACGTGGGAGAGGGCTGCGGTTTCCAGCAGCGAGCCGATGATCCCGCCATGCAGCGCCCGAAGCACCGGGTTGCCGATATGCTCCGGGCGATAGCCCATCCGGAAGACCAGTTCGTCCTCGACCAGATTGGCGGTGAGGTTCAGGAACCGGGCATAGGGCACCGCCTGGTTCAGGGGCGTGAAGTCGCCGGTGGCGCGCGACCGCTCGATGGCATCCTGAAGGCTGGTCATTCGGCGTCCTCGCGATGGGTCACCTTGGTGCCGATCATGAAGCTGCCGGCGGCGGTGGCGATGGGGCCGTCCTCGCCCTCGTGCCAGGCTTCGGCGGTGACGAAGGCAACATTGGGGGTGACGCGGGTTACCCGGGCGCGGGCGTGCAGCCATTTGTTCGGCGTGGACGGGCGCATATAGTCGATGCGCAGGTCGAGCGTCGCGATCGGCTGCAGCCGGGGCAGGGCGGTGAAAACCGCAATGCCGCAGGCGCTGTCGATCAGCGTGGTGACCACGCCGCCGTGCAGCACGCCGGTCTCGGGGTTGCCGATCATGAAGCTGCGATAGGGCAGGCGCACCACCGCCAGACCCTTGTCGATCTCCAGCACTTCGAGACCGAAATGGCTGATCAGCGGGTGGTCTTCGCCGAAGATCGCCCTGAGGGCGGGATTGTTGCCCGTATCGAGTGCCCCTTTTCCGGCGGGCGTTCCGTCCGTTTCGGTCATCGTCTGGCGGCCGTCCTGTGCGTTTCCATCGCCTTGGTTCTTCTGATCCTACACGTGCTTACCCGAGGTGGGCCCGGAAGGCAAATTTGTTGCGCGGGTGTACTCCGCCGTCGGGACCTCGACGCCGCGTGCCACCGCGTCCAGAACGTCGCGGAGCGGGCCGCCATGCAGGCCCATCTCGGCCATCCGCTCCAGCGTCTGCGACAGATAGTCCCGGGCCGTTCCCATCATGCCGGTGCCGGCGCGGACCAGCTCCGCCATGTGTTCCAGCCCCAGCCGGCCGGTATAGCGGGCGCCGTTGCGATCGGCGACATAGGTGACGGCCGGTACCCGGCGGCCGTCGTCGAGCCGGACCGGCAGAATCCGGCGCAGATAGACCCGATCATCCTGGCCCATCTCGCGGTCGTCCAGATAGGCGAGCACGGTTCGGGTTTCGTCGGCCCGGATACGGAAGGCGATGCCCCGGCAGGCGCCGCCGCGATCCAGCCCCATCACCAGACCGGGCCGCTCGGGCGTGCCGCGATAGCGGGTGGAATAGATGCACAATGCGCGGTGATAGCCGTAGAGCAGCGCTGCCCGGGCCTCTGCCGGCTCGAAGCCCGGCCGCCACATCAGAGAGCCGTAGCCGAACACCCAGACGTCGCCACCGTCCATCGACATCATCCGCCTTCCCATGTCATGCCCGTCCGGCAGTTTCAGCCGTGCAGTCTACGCCGCGACCTGCGGGCGCGAAAAGCTTTGTGACCGTCTGGCTGTCCATGACCGGGCCGCAGCCCCGTGACCATTGAGGGGCGATCCTCCCATATCTCGACCCCTGTTCCTCGCCGCGTTATACAGGCCCCAGCCGTGCCGCTCGTGGTGCTGCCGTCCAACGGAGAAAGCCCTGGCCTCATGCGACTGAAGCGTGTGTTCGTTCTCCTTGCCATCCCGGTGGTCGCCCTTGGGGCCTGGACGGTGGTCTGGTTCCGCATCGCCGACGAGGTGAAGGCGTCCGTCGACGCCTTTGCGGCCGACCAGGCGACATCCGGGCGCAGTTTTGCGCATGGAGACGTGGCCGTGAACGGCTGGCCGTTCCGGGTGGAGGCGACCGTGCCGCAGCCGGTGCTGACGGCGGAGAACGGCCGCAATACCGTCCGGGCCGACCGGGTGGTGGTCTATGTGCAGCCCTTGCAGATGCGCCATCTGGTGGCGGTGATCGAGGGCCCGATCGCCTTTGCCGATGCCACGGCGCGGATCGAGCTCGAACCCGAACACGCCGCGTCGAGCCTGGTCTTCGACGAGGCCGGCCGGCTGGAGCGCGGGGCGCTCGACATGACGAAGATCAAGGGGCGCATGATCGAAGGCGATGCCCCGCCTGCCGCCTTCACCATGGAGCGGCTTCAGGTCCATGAGCGCCGCGAGGCCGAGGGTGGCGCCCGTGCGGCACTGGAGATGGAAGGGCTCGACCCCGAGGCAGAAGATTATCCGATGCTGTCGCGGCTGTTCATCGACGTCACCCGGCCGCAGCCGATCGACGAGCCGGTCGATCGTGCGGCGCTGGAACGCTGGCGCGATGCCGGGGGCACGGTCGACCTCACCCGCTTCGAGGCGATCGCCGGCGAGGTGACGGTGACCGGCGACGGCACGTTCGCGGTCGACAAACTGCTGAGGCCCGAGGGGGCGGCCTCCTTCCGCATCGCCGGCGCCGAGGAATTGCTCGCCCGGCTGGAACGGTCCGGCCGCATGACGCCGCAGGTCCGCACCATGCTGGAACAGATGCTGGGCCTGTTCGAACAGGTCGAGGAGGGCGGCCGCAAGGCGGTGCGGGTGCCGGTGACGATCCAGGCCGGCGTGCTGACCGTGGCCGGCCTGCCGATCGTGCCCGTTGCACCGCTGCTGCCGCCCGAGCAGCCGTCCTGACAACGACCCGGAGGTGTTCTCAGGGTCGGAGGCGCGTCAGGCCTGGCGCGCCTCGATGATCGCCCGCCGGGCGTCGCGGGTGCGGGTGAACAAGGCTTCGAGCTTGTCCGCCTCGCCCCAGCGGATCGCCCGCTGCAGGGCCTGAAGATCCTCGGTGAAGCGGCCGAGCATTTCCAGCACCGCATCGCGGTTGTTCAGGAAGACGTCACGCCACATCACCGGGTCGGACCCCGCCAGGCGCGAGAAATCGCGGAAGCCACCCGCGGCATATTTGAACACCTCCCAGTGGTGGTGCTCCTCCAGGTCCATGACCGTGCCGACGATGGTGTACGAGATCAGATGCGGCAGATGCGAGGTGATCGCCAGAACCGTGTCGTGGTGCTCGGGCGTCATCACGTCGACATTGCTGCCCATCGCCCGCCAGAACCGGGTGCAGAGATCGACCGCACCGGCATCGGCCCCTTCGATCGAGGGCGGGGTCAGGATGCACCAGCGGCCGTCGAACAGCGTGGCGAAGCCGTGCTCCGGGCCTGACTTTTCGGTGCCGGCAACCGGATGGGCGGGGACGAAATGGATGCCGGCCGGGACATGCGGGGCGACGTCGGCGACGACCGAGGTCTTGGTCGACCCCACATCTGAGAGGATGGCGCCGGGCCGCATGGCCGGGGCCGCGGCTGCGGCGATGCCGCCCATGGCACCCACCGGTGCGCAGATCAGCACCATGTCGGCATCGGCCACCGCATCCGCGATGCTGGTCGCGGCACGATCGATGGCCGAAAGCTCCAATGCCGTCGCCAGCCGTCCGGCATCCGGATCATAGGCCACCACCTCGCCCGCGGCGCCATACTGGCGGGCCGCCCGGGAGACGGAGCTGCCGATGAGGCCGATGCCGAGAATGGCAAGGCGGCCGATGACCGGGGGGTTCTTGACCATGAGACGGGTTCCGGAAGGCGGAGGGCAGGTGTCGGCAGCGGGACGAGGCGACCGGCGCCCCGTCCGCTACGGCGATGATCAGTCGGCGTTGCGGCCCAGGATGTTCTTCAGCGAGGCCAGCATGATGTCGAGGCTGTCGGCGGCACCGATGGTGATGCGCAGGGCATTGGGCAGGCCGTAGCTCGCCATGGCGCGCAGGATGATGCCGTCGGCCATCAGCGCTTCGTAGACGCGGGCGGCGGTGTTCGGCCCTTCGGCGGGGAAGTCGACCAGCAGGAAATTGCCGTGGCTGGGATGGACGGTCAGGCCAAGGGCCGTCAGCTCGCCCGCAAGCCAGGTCCGCTTGGCGACCGTGTAGTCGCGCACCCGGGCTACATGTTCCTGGTCACGCACAGCGGCGGCGGCGGCGATCTGCGCCGGTAGCGGCACGTTGAACGGGTTGCGGATCCGGTTCAGCACGTCGGCGACGACGGGCGAGCAATAGGCCCAGCCGACGCGCAGGGCGGCGAGGCCGTAGATCTTCGAGAAGGTCCGGGCCATCACGACATTGTCGGCGGCGTCGACCAGTTCGGTACCGGGCGAGTAGTCGGGGTCGGTGACGTATTCGGCATAGGCCGCGTCCAGCACCAGCAGGGTCGAGGCCGGCAGGCCGGCATGCAGGCGGCGGACCTCCGGGAACGGCAGCAGGCTGCCGGTCGGGTTGTTCGGGTTGGCCAGGAACACGATCCGGGTGTTCGGCGTGACCTTGGCCAGAAGCTGGTCGACATCGGCGACCAGCGCCTGTTCGGGGGCCGCTACCGGCTGCGCACCCACGCCCCTGGCATTCAGCGGATACATCAGGAAGCCGTACTGGCTGTAGAGGACGTGATCCTCGGGCCCCGCATAGGCGCGGGTCAGCAGGGTCAGCACTTCATCCGAGCCGCAGCCGGTGACGATCCGCGCGGGATCGAGCCCGTGCACCTCGGCAATCGCCTCGCGCAGGTCGTCGGCACCGCCTTCGGGATAGCGGTGCAGCATCGATGCACAGGAGAGATAGGCCTCCACCGCCTTGGGGCTGGGGCCCAGATCGTTCTCGTTCGAGGCGAGCTTGATCGACCGGACGGCGCCGTCGGCCGAATTCTTGCCACCGACATAGGGCTTGATGTCCATGATGCCCGGACGGGGCGTAAGGGCGGTCATGCGGGGTCTCCACTCATCGTCAACCGCGGCCCGTGCAAGGCCGTGCGCAGGAATGTCGCGGCTGCCGGGCGGATCACTGTCTCTGGTCTTCTGGCCCGGGGGCGCGGGCACTCTGCCGATGCGGGGGCGGCCGCCGGCTTATTCGGCCGGCGGCGCGGGGTATCGCAGTTCCTCGGCCGAAAGCGGCGTGGCATATCCGCCGATCGGGATCACCCGCACGGCCACGTCGTTGAAGCAGCCGGCCAGGCGGCCGAGCCGCTCGTCGCCGGCCCCGACGAATTCGGCCACTTCCAGAAGATGGGTGCGCAGATTCGCCGGGCCACCGGTCACGTGGCTGTCCACCCAGCGGGCCTTGAGCCCTGCGCGGTCGAAGCCTTCGAACAGCCGGTCGCGGCTGATTTCGGAGCCTTCGAGTTCGACCGCGATCAGGGTGCGGTCGTCGCCGGTTGCCTCGGGCTCGAGGGTGGCGATCACCAGGCCGTCCAGATCCTGAGCCCGGCTGTTGGGCATGCGGACGAAGGGCAGGCGGGCGATGACCTTGGGCGTGCCCGGCCGTTCGCTGAACAGACCGCGCCACCAATGGGCATCGCCATCGGCACCGCCGGTCCCCGGAATGGGAAGGACGCCCACCGTGGCATTGCCCGAGCTGACCTCTGCCAGCACGTCGGAAGCGCTGCGCCAGGCATGCATCGGAGCGAAGGAGCCGAAATGGTCGCGGGAAAGATCCCAGTACTCGCCGTCGCCGCGCGTATCCAGCACCGCGACCGAGAACGGACCTTCCAGACACAGCGACCCGATGATCATCTCGCGCCACAGCCGGAGCAGGACCGGTCGCGGGAAACGTCCGCGATGCTGGGCGTTCAGCCGGCGTAGCATGCGCGCCTCGCGGCCGGGGCGGATGAAGCTGACCTGCCCCCAGGCCTCGCGCTTGATCTCACCCACACGCTCCACCAGCTCCGTCCGGCGAACGATCAGGTCATGGAGATCGTCGTCGATGGTGTCGATCTGCCGGCGCAGCGCATCAAGGCGTTCTTCGGGCGTCGGTTCCGTGCTGGACATGGGCGGCGCGATCTCCGGGAACACGCGAGGCGCGTGGGTGCGGCCGGCGCGGTCGATCGTGGACGAGGGGGGGCGGGCGGACGGGCATCGGACGGGAACGGTCGGCGCGGCAGGTGCGGCTGCGTGCAGACGCCGCGCGCCACCGATCGTCGGGCGTCCGCTGCCCGGCGTTCATTGATAGTCGCGGGCACGGTCAAAATCAAAGAAAACGTTGACACTGGCCGGGGGGCGGCCGCTAGCTGTCTTCCCAACTGGTCGTCATAATGCGATCAGGATGCAACCTGAGATGATGGGAGGCGTCCATGGCCCCCGATGCCGGGCGGGCCCCAGACGGGCCGGAGGATCCGCCGCCGGAGGGTCCCGGACAGAATGACCGGTGGGCGCCCGACGGCGTCACCCGCATCGCATGTCTGGCCGTGGACAAACCGATGCCGCTCGATTGCGGCCGCAGCCTGGGGCCGATCGAGATCGCCTACACCACCTTTGGCCGGCTGAACGCGGCGCGGTCGAACGCCATCCTGATCTGTCATGCCCTGACCGGTGATCAGCATGTGCTCGGCACCCATCCGGTGACCGGCAAGCCCGGCTGGTGGGAAAACCTGGTCGGCCCCGGCCGGGCGATCGATACCAACCGCTACTTCCTGATCTGCTCCAACATCCTGGGCGGCTGCATGGGGTCCACCGGCCCTGCCGGCATTGATCCCGCGACCGGCCGGATCTGGGGGACCGGTTTCCCGGTCGTGACCATTGCCGACATGGTGCGTGCCCAGGCCCTGTTGATCGACCATCTGGGCATCGAGCGGCTGTTCGCGGTGGTGGGTGGTTCCATGGGCGGCATGCAGGTGCTGCAATGGGCGGCATCCCTGCCCGACCGGCTGTTCGCGGCGGTGCCGATCGCCACGGCGGCCCGTCATTCTGCGCAGAACATCGCCTTCCACGAAGTGGGGCGCCAGGCGATCATGGCCGATCCCGACTGGCATCACGGGCGCTATGCCGAGCATGGCAGCCGGCCGGTCAAGGGGCTGGCGGTGGCGCGGATGACCGCACACATCACCTATCTGTCCGAAATGGCGCTGCACAACAAATTCGGCCGGCGGTTGCAGGATCGGGGTGCGCGTTCCTATGGTTTCGATGCGGATTTTCAGGTCGAAAGCTATCTGCGCCATCAGGGCAGCACCTTCGTCGACCGGTTCGACGCGAACAGCTATCTCTACATCACCCGCGCGATGGACTATTTCGATCTGGCGGCCGATCACGGCGGGGTGCTGGCCCATGCCTTTCGCGGCAGCCGGGTCCGGTTCTGCGTGATCTCGTTCTCGTCGGACTGGCTGTTTCCGACGGCGGAGAGCCGTGCCGTGGCGCGCGCCATCGCGGCGGTTGCCGGCAATGTCAGCTTCACCGAGATCGAGACCGATCGCGGCCATGATGCCTTCCTGCTCGACGAGCCGGTCTTCGCCCGCATCGTCAAAGGCTTCCTGGACGGCGTGGCGGGGCATGCGGGGATCGACCGGACATGACCGGATCCTTCTCCCCGCCGGCCGACGACCGGATCCGGCCGATGGGCCCGGGCGTCATCCGTGATGCGCACGGCTATCCGGCGCTGCGGCCCGATCTGGACCTGATCGCCGGCATGGTGGAGCCTCAGGCCCGGGTTCTCGACATCGGCTGCGGTGACGGGGTGTTGCTGCACTATCTGGACCGGGTGAAGGGCTGCGACGGCCGCGGCATCGAGATCAGCCAGCAGGGTGTGCAGGAATCGGTCGCTCGTGGCCTGTCGGTGATCCAGGGCGATGCGGACCACGATCTCGACTTCTTCCCCGATGATGCCTTCGACGTGGTCGTGCTGAGCCAGACCCTGCAGGCGACCCGGCGGCCGGACATGGTGATCCGCAATCTGGTGCGCATCGGCCGGCGGGCGATCGTCTCCTTCCCCAATTTCGGCCATTGGCGCTGCCGGACGCATCTTCTGATCCGCGGACGGATGCCGCGGACGCGCGGACTGCCCTATGCCTGGTACGACACGCCCAATATCCATCTCTGTACGATCACCGATTTCGTCCGGTCCTGCGCCCATGCCGGGGTGCGGATCGAAATCTCGCTCGCGCTCGACAGTCGCGGCCGGGTGGTGCGCCGCAATGCGCCGGACGGCTATGCCAATCTGATCGGCGAGATCGGGATGTTCGTGCTGAGCCGCGACCGGGGGTGATGCCGGTGGTCAGGCGGCGGGCAGGGTGACGCGAACCGTGGTTCCGATACCTTCGGTGCTGTCGATGTCGAGCCGGCCACCCTGCAATTCCATCAGGCTGCGCGAGATGTAGAGGCCAAGCCCCGTGCCCTGGTGCTTGTGATCGCTTTCCACCCGCACGAAAGGCTGGCCCAGACCGGCCAGCCGGCCGGCCGGGATGCCGATGCCCTCGTCACTGACCTCCAGCCCGGCATGATCCTGATCGGGCCTGAAGATCCGCAGGGTGACCCGGCCGTCGGGTCGGTTGAACTTGAGGGCATTGCTGACGAGGTTGAGCGCGACCTGGGTCAGCGCCCGCCGGTCGCCGCGGGCGGTGACCGGCGTATCCGGTGCCCTGATCTCTACCGCTTTCGCATCCGCCCCGGCCATCGCAAGGGCGTCTGCGGCAACCCCTGCCAGGTCCACCGGTTCCGCAGCCAGCGTCATGCGTCCGGCCTCGATCTTGGACAGATCGAGAAGATCGTCGATCAGGGTGAGCAGGTGCCGACCGCTGGTGGCGATGATCCGGGTATAATCCTGATAGCGCGGAGAGCCGAGGGGGCCGTACATCTCGGCCGACATGATTTCGGCGAAACCGATGATCGCGTTCAACGGCGTGCGCAGTTCGTGGCTCATGCCGGCCAGGAAGGTGGTCTTGGTCGCGCTGGCGGCCTCGGCGCGCGCCTTGGCTTCGAAAACCGCATCGTCTGCCCGCCGCCGCCCGATCGCCACGGCGGCGAGTGCAGCCATATGTGCGGCCGTCCGCAGATGCTGGCGGGTGGGACCGCGGCGGTCGGAGAAGTAGATCGCGAATGTGCCGATCGTCCGTCTTTCCGGATCACGGATCGGCGTAGACCAGCAGGCTCTGAGTCCAGCAGTCTCGGCCAGATCGCGATAGTCCACCCAAAGCGGGCTCTCGCGGATATCCTCGACCACGACCTGTCTGCCGGTATAGGCGGCGGTGCCGCATGAGCCAGCCGAAGGTCCGATCTCCAGGCCGTCGATGGCGGCGTTATAGGCCTGCGGGAGGTGCGGAGCCGCGCCGTGACGCAGCTTCCTGTCATCGTCGAGGATGAGGACCGAACAGGCAGATCCCTCGATCAGCCGTTCCATCGCCGTGCAGATGATGGTCAGCACCCGTTCAAGCGGCCATCCCCGGGCAAGTGCGCGCAAGGCTGCCCGATCGGCCGCGGCGAGCGTGCGCCGCCAGGCAGTATCGGGTTTGACCGGAAGATCTGGAGAGTTGCGGGTCATGGGGGCGGCCGATCTGTGGTCGGACGCTCGCAGGATCACCCAGCCTGCCCGTTGTGCGCAACAGCAAAGGCCCTGCGATCTTCTTGCCGGGCCTCGGAAAAAGGCTCGGCCTCCACGCATGCGCTCGTCCAACATGTGGATCCAGGGGAGACATGGCCTCGCCCGCAGGATAAAACAGAAGAGCGCGACGATATGCCCCTTGGGAAAATATGCCTCTCGGGGGCGTGCTCCTTGGGGAAGGAGCCCTGGTAGATGGGGATTGTCGTCGCCGCACCGGAACGAGCCGCGGCCAACGGCGGCCGGGGGACGGAGTTCCGGCGCTTTGCGCCTGAACCGGCCCCGCCGGACGATGAGAAGAACGAGGGACCTTAGAGGGAGGAACGTCCTGATGAAACCGACGATGCTCGGAACGGCTGCGGCCGCCCTGCTCGGGATGGTGATGTTCGGCGGTGCTGCGGTTGCGGCCGATCCTGTGACACTGAAACTGGGCTACAGCCTGCCGGCCACGTCGCATTACGGCGTCGGTGCCCAGGCTTTCGCGGATGCGCTGGCGGAAAAGACCGATGGCCGGTTCAAGGTGGAGATGTTCCCCTCGAACGCGCTGGGCGGTGAGCGCGAGATGATCGAGGGCGCTCAGTTCGGGACCATCGACCTGGTGGTGACCTCGACCGGCCCCGTGGGCAATTTCGTGCCCGAGACCCTGGTCTTCGACATCCCCTTCCTGTTCCGTGACTACGCCCATGCCCGCGGCGTGCTCGACGGCGAGATCGGTCAGGAAGTGCTGGACAAGTTCCCCGAGCGGGGCCTGATCGCGCTGGCCTGGGCGGAGAACGGCTTCCGCCATCTGACCAACAGCAAGCAGGCGGTGACCGAGCCCGAGGACGTCAAAGGCCTGAAGATCCGCACCATGCAGAACGACGTGCATATGCGGGCCTTCACCACGCTCGGCGCCCTGCCGACGCCGATGGCCTTCCCCGAGGTGTTCACAGCCCTCCAGCAGCACACCATCGACGGCCAGGAAAACCCGATCCCGGTGATCGTGTCGGGCAATTTCGCCCAGGTGCAGAAGTACCTGTCGCTCACCGGTCATGTCTATTCGCCGGCCCTGTTCATCATGGCGCCGTCGCGCTGGGAGGAGCTGTCGGACGAGGATAAGGCGGCCTTCAAGGCAGCGGCCAAGATCGGTGCCAATGCCATGCGCAAGCAGGTGGAAACCTTCGAAGCCGACGGCATCGCCAAGCTCGAAGCCGCCGGCATGACGGTGGTCGAGCATCCCGACAAGGCGCGTTTCCTGGAAGAGCTGAAGCCGGCCTATGCCGAATACGAGAAGCGGTTCGATCCGGAGCTGATCAAGCGCATCCGCGACTGGAAGCAGTGATCCTCTCCCGCCGGACCTGACCCGTGGCGGCCCGGTCCGCCGCCCCTCGTATCCCGGGGCGGCGACCGGGTCGTTCACGCCTCCGATCGGTGGGGCCACATGATCATTCGTCTGATTCTCGCCGCAGACCGGGTGTTGACCGGTCTTGCGGTTCTCACCGCCATGATCGCACTCGCCCTGGCGGTTCTCCTGGGGTTCTGGCAGGTGGTGGCGCGTTTCGTGCTGGCCCAGCCCAGCCCCTGGACCGAAGTCGCCATCCAGCTGCTCATCGCCTGGATGGTGTTTCTCGGCGCCGCCGGTGCCTTCCGGACCGGCGCCGCTGTGTCGGTGGATCTGGCGCGCCGAGCGCTCAAGGGTCGTGCCCGGCTTGTGCTGGATGTCGTCATCGCGGCCGCATCGACCGGTTTCCTGGTACTCGTCGTCTGGCAGGGCTGGATCGTGGTCCGCAGAGTCCGGTTCCAGAATCTGGCGGGTCTCGACATCCCGGTCAGCTATGCCTATGCCGCTCTGCCGGTCGGGGCGGCCTTCTGCATGATTGCGGTGCTGGCGCGGCTGCTCGATCCCGAAAGCCGGCGCGAGGAAACCGATCCCTCGCTCGAAACGCAGGTCTGACGCCATGACCGCGGGTATGCTCATCGCCATGCTGGTGCTGCTCGGGCTCTCCGTCCCGGTCGGCATCTCCGTCGGTCTGGCCGCCGCCGTCGGCGTCTATGCCTTCACCAAACTGCCACTGCTGATCGTGGTGCAGCAGCTGTTCATTGCCGTCGACAAGTTCCCGCTCGTCGCCGTGCCCTTCTTCATCCTGGCCGGCAACGTCATGGAGCGGGCGGGGATTTCTCAGCGTCTGGTGGACTTCGCCAAGGCGCTGGTCGGCGGCCTGCGCGGCGGCCTCGCCGTCACCTGCGTCCTGACCTGCATGATCTTCGCCGCGATCTCGGGCTCGTCGGTCGCCACCACCTTCGCCATCGGTGCGATCCTGATCCCCGCGCTTGCCCGCCATGGCTATCCCAGGCCGCACGCCGCCTCGCTGCAGGCGGTCTCGGCCGAGCTGGGGGTGATCGTGCCGCCCTCGATTCCGCTGATCCTCTATGGTGTGTCGGCGGAGGTATCGATCGGCGAGCTGTTCATCGCCGGGTTCGGCCCCGGGCTTCTGATTGCCTCGGCACTTGCGGCGACCGTGCTGATCTGGTGCCGGATCAAGGGCTGGGGCGCGCGCGACGGCGAAGACCGGCTGCCGCTCTTCACCGCCGGCCGGCGAGCCTTTGCCTCGCTGATGCTACCGGTGGTGGTTTTGGGCGGCATCTATGGCGGTGTCTTCACGCCGACGGAAGCCTCGGTCATCGCCGTAGTGGCGGCGCTGGTGATCGGTTTCGTTTTTCACCGCGAACTGAAGCTTCGTGATCTGCCGGTGATTTTCCGCAAGTCGGTGATCTCGTCATCGGTGATCATGTTCATCATCGCGGCGGCGGGGCTGTTCTCGTATCTGATCACGCAGGCAGGCGTGCCGGCGGCTCTGGGGCGGTATCTGGCCGACACCTTCTCGGGCCCCTGGGCCTTCCTGATCGCGGTCAATGTGGTGCTGTTCGTGGTCGGCATGTTCATCGAGACCTCCGCCTCGATCATCGTGCTCGCACCGATCCTGGCGCCGGTCGCGATCGCCTTCGGCATCGATCCGGTGCATTTCGGTATCATCATGGTGGTCAATCTGGCGATGGGCATGTTCACCCCGCCCTTTGGCGTGAACCTGTTCGCAGCCAGCGCCGTGGCCCGGGTGCCGTTGAACCGGATGGTGCCCTATCTGCTGCCCTTCATCGGGGTGGTGATGCTGTGTCAGGCGGTCATCACCTACTGGTCGCCGCTGGCGCTCACCCTTCGCGATCTCGTCTATCGCTGAGCGTGGCCGTGCGCGCCGGGGCCCAGGCCCCGCGCGCACGGCTGCGGACCGCCAGCCGGGCCGGCGCCCGACGCCCCCCGGGCGGGGTGGCGGCATAGACCTGCTTTTGTGCCTCGATAACCACGACACCGCCCACCGCCGGCAGCCAGCGCCGGCCGAAATGCTCGATCGGTCCCGCCAGCCGCAGGAACAGTCCGCGCTCGGCAGGCGGGGCGAACAGGGCGGTCTCGGGGGCGCCGGTCACGAACATGGCATTGCGCAGCAGCCGGGTCAGCTGTCCGGTGCTGAAGGGGTGGCCGTGGCCGAAGGGGGTGCGGTCGACCCGCGCCCAGATACCGCGCCGGTTCGGCACCACCACCACCAGCCGGCCCGAGGGGCGCAGCACCCGCCAGCATTCCCGCAGCAGGGTCTGGGCGGCGGGCGCGAACTCCAGCGCATGGACCATCAGCAGCCGGTCGATGCTCTGGTCGGGATAGGGCAGCTCTGCCTCTTCGACCAGCGTCACCAGATTGGGCCCCTCATGGGGCCAGACATGGCCGCCCTGAGGGGCGGGCATGGCGGCGATCACCCGGCCGGCCTCGCCCAGAAAGGGGCGCAGGAACGGCGTGGCGTAGCCGAGGCCCAGCAGGGTTTCGGCCGGTCCGATTCGCGGCCAGATCCGGCGGACCTCGCGACGGAGCAGGCGCTGGGCGATCCGGCCGCCACGCGACTGGTAGAAGTTCCTGAGATCGATGATGTCGTGCCACATGGTGGCGCGATCCTCCGGCGGCGGGTTCGGACGGCGTGCCCTGGCGGCATGTCCGGCAGCAGCCCCCAAGATGGGGCCGCGAAGAGCCCCCGGCAAGGCGCCGCACCGCCGCACGGCGGCTGACCGGACGTGTTATGATGATGGAAAATGGCCGGCATGAAGCCGGGCCACCCCTTCCGGAACCTCAAGGACGAGCCAGATGATCCGCATCGATGTCGAACGCATTCCCTGCCTCTCGGACAATTATGTCTGGATGATCAAGGTCGACGACGACGATCAGCCCACCGCGACCGCGATCGTCGATCCGGCCGAGGTCGGGCCGGTGGTGGCGGCGCTGGAGCGTGCCGGGCGGCAGCCGACCCATATCCTGAACACCCATCACCATGGTGATCATGTCGGTGGCAATCTGGAGCTGAAAGCGCGCTATGGGCTGACCATCGTCGGACCTGCGGCAGATCGGGCACGCATCCCCGGCATCGATCTCGCGCTCGCCCAGGATGATGCCTATGATCTGGGGGGCGCTGTGGCACGGGTTCTGGACGTGCCCGGCCATACATCGGGCCATATCGCGTGGTATTTCGAGCGACACGGCGCGCTGTTCTGTGGCGACACCCTGTTTGCGCTGGGCTGCGGCCGGGTGTTCGAGGGCACGATGCCCCAGATGTGGCAGTCGCTGCTGAAGCTGCGCGATCTGCCGGACGACACCACCGTCTACTGCGCCCATGAATACACCCTGTCCAATGCCCGGTTCGCGCGCGGCATCGATCCGTCCAATCCCGCTTTGGCGGTTCGGGCGGAGGCGGTGGCACGGGCACGGGAAGAGGGGCGGGCCACCGTGCCGTCGCGTCTTGGCGACGAAAAGGAGACCAACCCTTTCCTGCGGGCCGACGATCCGGTTCTTGCGGCGGCGATGGGGCTTGCCGGTCGACCGGCCGAGGATGTCTTCGCGGCGATCCGCAGTGCCAAGGATCGGGCTTGAGCGGCGCCTGCGCCCGGGGGCTGCGGCCGATCGGTGGTTCCACCTGATCGGGATCTGCTCTACCGTTCTCGACCGGGAGAAACGCCAGGATTTCCTGCCCGACATTCCGCGTCGGGCCGGGAAGATGTGGCCGATCAGAGAGACCTGCGGTCCATGAAGCTGTACTACACGAACACCTCGCCCTTTGCGCGTATCGTGCGCCTTGCGATTCTCGAACTCGGCATCGCGGATCGGCTGGAGATGGCGATCGCAGACCCCTGGACCGAAGAGTCGGGGCTCTACCGGGTGAACCCTCTCGAGAAGGTGCCCGCGCTCGAGTTGGATGACGGTCGGGTTCTGGTCGACAGCCTGACGATCGCCGAATATCTGGACCGTAGTTTCGGCGAGAACCGGCTGCTGCCGCTCGATCCCGCGGGCTGGGTGAGCGAACGCCGTCTGGCGGCGCTTGCTCATGGCGTCATCGAGGCCGGCGTCGCCCGGCTGATCGAGCGGTTGCGCCGGCCGGAGCCCTATCGTTGGGCGGGTTGGGACGCGCGGCAGAAGGCGAAGATCGTGCGTACGCTCGACCTGCTGGAGGGCGAGGTGGCGGGCTTTGCCGGAACGGAGCCCGGGCTCGGCCGGATCGCGCTTGCCGCGGCACTCGGTTACATGGACTTCCGCTTTGCAGATGATGCCTGGCGTGAGGGGCGGCCGAAGCTGGCGGCATGGTATGCGGCAGTGGCCGATCGCCCTGCCATGCAGCAGACCATGCCGGGGTGACGGCAGGGCGCCCACGCATCTGGTCCAGACTTACTCCGGCCTACTCCGGCCGGTCGGCAAGCCATGCTTCGAGGGCATCGCGGTCTCCGGCCGGCACCAGCAGCCAGCCTGCCTCGGCATCGACCTGGGTCAGGGTCGGCGCGAAATAACGCTTGAGGCCTGCATGATGACAAGCGGCCTGAAAAGCCGCCGCCTGATCTGCCGGTAACCCTGCCTGCCCAGCTTCCATGGCCGCTTCGCGCGCCTGTTCGTACCAGAGCTGCATCTGCTCAAGCAGGAGGAGCAGCTCGTCAATGACCGCTTCCAGCAGAGCGTCGTTGCCTCGGGCATTCGTGTGTTCGATGACGTCGAGCTGCCGCTCGAGGTCGGCAAAGGTGTCGCTCAGATACGCATGGAACCGGGGCGAGGCATCAAGAAGTGCCAGGAAGGAGAAGGGGGCGAACGGGGGCATTTGTGGCTCGGGGGCTGGTTGCCGACCTCGTCACTTTGCCGGGTTCGTGAGCGTGGTGCAGCCCCGGTGTTGCGGCCGCATGTGGCCGCAACACCGGGGCGCATCTCAGGGCTCCAGAAGCAGTTCGGCCTGAACCGTCAGACGCAGCGTGCGTTCGCCCGGCTCGATGGACGGAGCCGCCATATCCGAGGCGGCCATCGCTTCCATGCGCATCGCCTTGAACGGGATCGGCTGGGGCGTTCCGGGGCCGCTTCCCGGGCTCAGCGCCCGGATCTTCACGGTGCGGGTCCCGATTTCCTTGCCGATCAGATCGGCACGGGCACGGATCTGACGAATGGCCTCAAGCGTCAGCTTGTCACTTTCCGCCCGGGCGCGTTCTTCCGAGACATAGGTCGACAGATCCTGCAGCACCAGACCCTGAGCCTGGAGCTTGCCCGCAAGCTCGGCGAGCGCGGTCATGTCGGCGCTGTCGAGTTCGATCGTCTGGCGGCCGTTCCAGACGCGGGCCTGGCCCTCCTGGTCGATCGGATAGACGCCATAACCGCCGGTTTCGACCTTCACGGGCGCCGCGTCACGCGCCAGATTGAGGGCGGCTTCGATCTTTCGGTTGATATCGGCCTGAACTTTCGCCGCATCGGCGCCGCGTTCCTCCGCCGCCAGTGTCGCCCGTGCACGATCGGCGGCGACAGTGGTGGTGGCGGTCTCCGACAGGGTCAGCACGGTGGCTGCGTCGGGCACATCGCGTTCGGCGCGGGCGGGCGAGGGCGAGGCGGCGGCCAGGGCCGCCAGCAGGGCACCAAGGGCGACCGCAGCGCGCAGGCGGCGGGTCGGCGACAGGGTGGCGAGGGGGCTGGTCATGGGTCGGTGTCACCTTCCGATGATGGATCGGCAGTGCGGCAACCGGCCCCGAAGCGGGGGCCCGCCGGCCACGAGTGGGCCGGCGGGCGGAACCGGTCAGCCGGCGATGTACTGGGCGCCGTTGACGGTGAGGGTGGCGCCGGTGATGAAGCCGGCATCCTCGGCAGTGAGGAAGCTCACCGCGCGGGCGATCTCTTCGGCCTTGCCCAGGCGGCCGACGGGAATGGTCCCGATAATCTTCTGCAGCACTGCCTCGGGAACCGCCGCAACCATTTCTGTGTCAACATAACCGGGGGCGATCACGTTCACGGTGATGCCCTTGGACGCGGCTTCCTGTGCCAGCGCCTTGGTGAAGCCGATCATGCCGGCCTTGGCGGCCGAATAATTGGCCTGGCCGATCTGGCCCTTCTGGCCGTTGATCGAGCTGATGTTGACGATGCGGCCATAGCTGCGGGCGCGCATGCCCTCGATCACCAGGCGGCACATGTTGAAGATCGAGGTCAGGTCGGTGCGGATGACGTCGTCCCACTGGGCCTGGGTCATCTTGTGCAGGGTGGCGTCGCGGGTGATGCCGGCGTTGTTGACCACCACGTCCACCGGCCCGAGATCCGCCTCGACCTTGGCGATGCCCTCGGCGCAGGCCTCGTAGCTGCCCACGTCCCACTTGTAGACGGCGATGCCGGTCTCCGACGAGAACGCCTGTGCCGCGGCGTCGTTGCCGGCATAATTGGCGGCGACGGTGAACCCGTCCGCCTTCAGACGCTCCGAAATCGCACGGCCGATACCACGCGTACCGCCGGTGACGATTGCCACTCGTGCCATCTTCCCTGGCCTCCTGGATCTAGGCTTATTGGACTGCTCTGGGTCTCGCTCCCCGCCGGACCCGCCGCCTGAGCATGACGGTGGGCCCGGCGCCCCCGGGAAACGATGCTACGTTACGAAGGTTGGTTTCGAAATAAAATGACTTTTTCGTGAACCAGACACTTCAAAACGTAACCGGCTGATCTATCAGCGCTCCACCAGCATGGCGATGCCCTGGCCGCCGCCGATGCACAGCGTGGCGAGACCGCGGCGGGCGTCGCGCTTCTTCATCTCGAAGAGCAGGGTGGTGAGGATGCGGGTGCCGCTGGCGCCGATGGGGTGGCCGATGGCGATGGCGCCGCCATTGACGTTGAGCTTCGCGGGATCGAAGCCCAGATCCTTGCCGACCGCCAGCGCCTGGGCGGCGAAGGCCTCGTTGGCCTCGATCAGATCCAGATCGTCGATGGTCCAGCCGGCCTTGGCCAGGGCCGCGCGCGTGGCCGGGATCGGGCCCGAGCCCATGATCGCCGGGTCGACGCCCGCCTGCGCCCAGGCGACGATGCGGCCCAGCGGCTCGAGCCCGCGGCGCTCCGCTTCCTCTGCCGACATCACGATGGTCGCCGCGGCGCCGTCATTGATGCCCGAGGCGGAGCCGGCGGTGACGCTGCCGGCCTTGTCGAAGGCGGGCTTCAGCTTGGTCAGCATATCGAGCGTGGTGCCGTGGCGCGGATATTCATCGGTGTCGATGACGACATCGCCCTTCCGGCCGGCGATGGTGACGGGCACGATCTCGTCGGCGAAGCGCCCGGCCTTCTGGGCCGCCTCGGCCTTGGTCTGCGAGGCCAGGGCGAATTCGTCCTGCTCCTCACGCGTGATCTGCCACTGGCGTGCCACGTTCTCGGCGGTGTTGCCCATGTGATAGCCGTTGAAGGCGCACCACAGGCCGTCCTTGATCATGGTGTCGACCAGCGACAGATCGCCCATCTTCTTGCCCTGGCGCAGCGGGGCTGCGTGCGGAGCATTCGACATGCTCTCCTGGCCGCCGGCGACGACGATCTTCGCCTCGCCCGACTTGATGGCCTGAGCGGCCAGCGCCACGGTCTTCAGGCCCGAACCGCAGACATGGTTCACGACCCAGGCCGGCACTTCCTGCGGGACGCCCGCATGGAGCGAGGCCTGACGGGCGGGGTTCTGGCCGGCAGCGGCGGTCAGAACCTGGCCCATGATCACTTCGGACACGTCGGCGGCATCGACGCCGGCGCGGGCAATGGCCTCGCGGATGGCGATGGTGCCCAGCTCGGCGGCGGAAAGCGGCGCGAGCGCGCCGTTGAAGGCACCGACCGGGGTGCGGGCGGCGGCAACGATGACGGCGTCGGTCATGGGAGACTGTCTCCTGTTCTGTCGCGCGGGGCGCGCAGGCTGCGGGGACGGGTTGGTCCTCTCCGTGCCCGCAGATCGTTATTCGGTTCCTACTATACCGGCGTTTTCTCGCCGGAAAAGCGTGGCGGGAGGTCGCGGTACCCTACTTTCGAGGGGGGCTGCGCCGTCGTCGCCGCGCTGCCGGGGCCGGCTCTTCGCACAGCCAGTGCGCGAGCGGTTCCCAGAGTTCTTTCGCTGAACGACTGCCCACCATCATGCCGATATGTCCGGCTGCCGGCCGGATCAGCCGGGCGTCGGGCAGAACACCGGCCAGGGCGGCTGCGGTCGGGGGAGGCACGATCCGGTCGCGTTCCGGCACGGCCACGAGCACCGGCATCGGGGCCAGAACCCCGGGATCGATGATCTCTCCCGCCACCTCCCAGCAACCTTCTGCCGGTTTGTTGGTGCCGTACCAGTCGTGGACCACCGTGCGGGCGACCGGCCCCGCCAGCGGTACGCCGTCGTTCAGCCAGTCTTCGAGGGCTACGAAATCCCGGGCGGCATCGCTTTCCGGGTCAAGGGCTGCGAAATCGCGGAATTTGCGCGGCACCATGGCCGGGTCGGTGGCCACGAACAGGATCTGGAGCATGTCGACCGGCATGCTGCCGGTCTGCTCCACCGTCTTCAGGATGGACCGACCCAATACGCGGATCAGGCGGCGCTCTGCGGTATCGCCGGCGGCGAAATCCCAGGGCGTCGCCATCAGCGCCATGCGGGCGACGCGCTCCCGTGCCAGCTGCACGCCCGCGATGGTCAACAGCCCACCCATGCAATAACCAACGACCGGGACGGGCGCCCCCGCGAGATCCGAGGCATGGGCGATCATCGCACCCAGCCGGCGGGCGACATAGTCCTCGATGGACAGGTTGAGTTCGGTGCCGGTCGGGACGCCCCAATCCACCAGCAGGGGGCGGAAGCCGCGGACCATCAGCCAGCGCATCAGGCTGCGCCGGCGGGACAGGTCCATCACATAGTGGCGGTTGACCAGCGAGGGCACGAACAGGGCGATGCGGCCGTCGCCCCTGAGACCGTCATCGCCGGGGGTGAAACCGAGCGGATCGGCAGCACCATAGTCCAGCAGACGGGTCGCACCCTCCTGCCAGATGACCGGCGGGTCGGGGAGATCGCGGACATAGGGGTGATCGCGATAGCGGTTGACGCCTGCGAGCAGAGCTTCCAGCCGGCGTTTCGCTTCGGCCGCGACCTCGGCGCCGATGACGGCGGGATCAAGCCCCTGCAGCACCTGGGTCAGATGCGCCCCCCGTGCCGCCAGATGCGGAGCCCAGGGCAGAGAGCCGTCGCGCAGCATCGGCAAGGCCGCGACTGAGCTGGTCAGCAAGGCGCTGGTCATCCCCAGATGATAGGGCATCGGCCGTGGTCCCTTGCGGGGGAACAGCGTCTCCGCCGGTGGCGGCAGGGGCTCCGGTGCGGGTGTTGTCGTGGTTTGCATTGTCCGGGGCTTGGTCACCCGCTTGCGTGACCGTGGACGCGCTCCGGGCGGTGTTTCCGCCTCTGCCGCGGTCTGGAGCGTCGGTTCCGGCTGGGGTCGGATTGCGGCTCGGCTCATCGGGAGAGGGGGTCCTCGACGGATCAGACGCGCTGTTGCCGCCCGAACGGGCGGCGGCGACCGCTGCGGCATCGATCGCCTTGGCGAGATTGATGTCGGTCACCATCGCCGACGCCTGGCGCTCCCAGAGGTCGAGAAATGCAGCGGCGGTTGCCGGTATGCCAGATGGGGTCGACATGGCCAGAGTATACCGATCCGGGGGCCTGTGCGAAAGCGCCAGAGGGGTGCGATCATGCGATCGCCGGTACCCCGTTCCCCCGCGCTGCGGTCCCTCTTGTTGCGGTGCGGATCAACCCTGTGATTTAATCACTCATGCTGCGTCTCTTGTCGGTTTTGCCGTGCAGCAAGGCTCCGGTCGCTCACGCGCAGGGAGACCCCCATGGCAGATGCGGCGACATTGCCCGACACCGATACGGGCCGATAACGATACAGGATCCATGAGGCGCGGGATCCGTGTCCCGCGGACATGGCCCGATGAATGCGCGGGGAGAGAATGACCGAGAAGTCTGAAGCGACCGCCGGGCGGACCGAAAAGGTAAAGGTCAAGATCAAGAAGTACGCCAATCGGCGGCTTTACAATACCGCGACCAGCAGCTACGTCACGCTCGATCATCTGTCGCAGATGGTGAAGGACGATATCGACTTCATCGTCAATGATGCGAAGACGGGTGAGGACATCACCCATCAGGTTCTGACCCAGATTATCGTCGAGGAAGAAGGCAAGGGGCGCAACCTGTTGCCGACCAGCTTCCTGCGTCAACTGATCTCCTTTTACGGCGACAGTCTGCAGGCCTTCGTGCCGCGCTATCTGGAAATGTCGATGGAGTCGCTTGCCCGGAATCAGGAGCAGGTGCGCCGGACCTTCGGCAATCTGTTTCCTTTCCCCTCGATCGAGGAGATGAGCAAGCAGAACATGCAGATGATGGAACAGGCCATGCGCATGTTCGCAGGTGGTCTGCGCATGCCCGAGACGCCGCGCACCGACGAGACCGAGGAGCGGCCAGCGGCCCCACCTCCGGCACCGGCCGCCGGTGAGGATATCAAGCTGCTGGCCGACAAGCTCAACGATCTGCAGAAGCAGATCGAAGCCCTGACTCGCGATCGTGACAAGTAAGACGCGCGGCCAGGTGAGACGCTGAGGGCTTCCCGAGGCCTGCCGCGTGGGCACGTGACGTCACAGTTCTGAATGCTAAAAAGTAAGTCCCGATCAGGTGAAGCCGCCTGATCGGGAGATGTCCTATATTGTGTCAGAAAAATTGGCCCCGTTTTCTATGGGGTGAAGCACATGGGTGCGGTTCTGGACCGATTACCCGGTCAATAGCGGCCGAGACTGATCACGGATCGGCCGAGCACGTCGCCTTTGGTGACGGCAAGACGCATCCCGGGCAACGGCAAAGGCGTGCGCAGGGCCAGGATCTCTGCGGAATAATGATTGCCGGTGCCGCCTGAACAGGGGCCGAGATACGCCGTGCCGGGTGAGAGTCGCCCACGATGAGGGGCAATCATCGTCACTCCCTTGGGCAGAGCCGCCGTTTCCCCTGGAACGGCGGGGACCACGGCCCAGCCGGTGTCGCCTTCCGCTGCGATCGCGATCATGCCATGGCCGCCATCGGTCGCGAGCGGCCGATAGCTGTCGTCATTGAAGGCGACGGCAATCATACGGGTGCCTTCCGGCAGGCCGGTGACGATCAGTTCGGGGGAAGCGCCGGCCGGACCATAGCGGCTGCAACGGGCATGGTCGGGAATGGTGACACCGTTCCATGCAGGGTCGGCGAAGCGGACATGCAGGCCGGACGAGCCGGACCAGGGTGTGCCCGATGGCGATGTGCCCGACGGCAATGTGCCCGACGGCGATATGCCGGAGGCTGCCAGATCACTGCTCCATGACGAACTCGCCGAAGGCGTATGGCCGACACCTGCCATCAGGCTGCCGGCGACCAGCAGACCAGCTGCAAAGGCGCCGAAGGCAATCGCCAGAATGGTAAATGCCCATTTGTTGCTGCCATCGGCCCGTTCGGTTCCCCGGGGGGCCTGAAGGATGTTTCCGGCCACGTCCCTGACAATCGGGCCGACGCCGATGTCGGCCACAGCGCCATGGGACGTGGCGTTTTGGACGCCATCGTCGATCTGGGCCATGGATTGCCCCGTTCCCGTTTATGCCTGGTGGCTTGTGCCTGGTGGCGGGGGTCGTGATCGGCGCCCCCTGCTTCTCTCGTATCCTACCAATAAGAGTTATTGTTTCAAACAAATATTGCGTTATGCGTGCAATTGAAACAACTCAAAGGGGAAGGTCAGCGATCGCTGCCACGGGCCAGATCCGGCGGAGATGTGTCGTCGTCAAGGCCGTCATGCGGCTGTCCGGCCCGGCCTTCTCCACCAGGGAGCCAGCGCCGCACGGCTGCCACCAGGTCGTCACGCCGGAAGGGTTTCGAGAGATGATCATCCATGCCCGCTGCGCGACAGATTTCCGCGGCTTCCCGGCCGGCGTTCGCCGTCAGCGCCAGGATCGGGGTGCGACCCCGCGGCCCCTCGAGGGACCGGATGCGACGAGTGGCTTCCAGTCCGCTCAGGCCCGGCATCTGTACGTCCATCAGGATCAGATCGTAATCCTGGCTGGTTGCCGCTTCGACTGCGGCATTGCCCTCGCTCACGCTGTCAACCGTATAGCCGGCCCGTTGCAGAGCACGAGCGGTCAGCATCTGGTTCATGGCGTTGTCCTCGGCAAGCAGGATGCGGATGGCGGGGTCGGCGGGTAACGCATCCGTGTCGGCATGTCGGGGCATGGTCTCCGGTCCTGGATATCGTCGGGGCGGGATCCTGGAAGGCTCGGGAGCCAACAGGGGATGAGCACTGGCCAGACTGCGCGGCGAAGGCAGGACCGCCGGAAGTTCGAACCAGAAGCGGCTGCCCTCTCCGGCAACGCTGTCGCAACCGATGCGCCCACCAAGGAGTTCGGTCAGGCGCCGGACGATCGCCAGCCCGAGGCCGGCGCCCCGCGCCATGGCAGCCGCCTGATCCGCGCCGGCCTGATAATATTCCTCGAACAGCAGTCGGGTCTGCTCGGGCGGGATGCCGACGCCGGTATCGATCACGTCGATCCGCAAGACGGGTGCTCCTCCCGACGACGCCGCCAGCAGATCAAGAGAGAGCGTGATCCGGCCGGTGTCGGTGAATTTCACCGCATTGCCGGTCAGGTTCACCAGGATCTGGCGCAACCGCCGCTGATCCCCCATCAGCCGCGGAGGGACCGCCGGCCCCGCCTCCACGGTAATCTCCAATCCCTTGCGCCGGGCCTGGGGGTCATACATCGCCTTCACGTCGCGGGCGAGGGCAACGGGGTCGAAGGGTTTGGGATCGACCGCCAGTTTTCCTGCCTCGATCCGCGACAGATCCAACACGTCGTCGAGCAGGTCGAGCAGCAGTTCCGAGGCCCGGCGCATGATTTGCGCCAGACCGGCCTGTTCGGGATCGAGATCGGTGTCTTCCAGGAAGTGCAGGGCGTTCAGGATTGCGTTCAGCGGGTTGCGGATCTCGTGGGACACCGTCGCCAGAAAGCGCGACCGCGCCTCTGCAGCGCCGATGGCCCGCTCCCGCGCATCTTCCAGCGCGTCCTGCATGCGACGGCGATCGGTGACGTCGGTGTAGATGGTCAGTGTGCCACCATCGTCGACCGGCAGGCGGATCAGCTCCAGCCGGCGGCCGTCGGGGCGGACATGTTCCACCGGTTGCCCGAGCAGCGCCGGATCGCGCATCCGGGCGAGCCAGGCTTCTGCCAGCCGTTCCGGATCGCCGGGGCCGAATTCGCCGCGACGGGCGACGAACCGGACCAGTTCGGTCATCGGGTTGCCGGGTCGGGCAATGCCGCTTGGGATTTCAAGTAACTCCTGAAAGCGACGATTGACCACCACGATGTCGAGGGCGCGGTCCACCAGCATCAGCCCCTGTTCCATCGCATCGACGGTCAGGCGCAGCACCTCGGTCTGGCGGGCCAGTTCGCGCTCGGCGGCGCGTCTGGTCGTGACGTCGGTGAAGGTCATCACCAGCCCGCCGCCGGGAAAGGGCGCGCTCGCCATCTCCAAGACCGTCCCGTCGGGCCGCCGGCGTTCCCAGCTTTGCGGCCAGGGCCGGCGCAGCGCCGAAAGCCGCCGCGTCACCTCGGTGAAGGCTGATCCGGCGCCGAATTCTCCACGCCGGGCCATCAGGTGCATCAGCTGTTCGAAATCAGCCAGAGGCGGGCAGTCCTCGGCCATCAGGCCGTTCATCTCCAGGAAGCGCCGATTGTGGAGCACCACACGGAATTCCGCGTCGAGCAGGCACAGCCCCTGACGCATGCTGTCCAGCGTGGTCGAGAGCAAACGGGAATTCTCGGTGGCGGCCCGGTCGGCGGCGACCCGTTCGCCGACATCGCGCAGGCTGGCGTGGAATTCGGCGGGGGCACCTGTACGCGGGTCGCGGATCATCCGGGCCCCGGCCTCGACCCAGACGGGGCGCCCCGTCGCGTGGCGCATGCGCAGGGTCGCCCGATCGCGACCATGCTCGACAAGCGCGGTCATGTGGGCGGCAAGCACGTCGGCATCCTCGGTCGCGACCAGGTCGGCGAGACGCCGGCCGATCAGCCGGTCGGGCTCCAGCCCCAAAAGGGGCTGCGACGCCGGAGAGGCGTAGAGGATGGTACCTTCCGGATCCTGACGCAGGATCAGGTCCCCGGCATTCTCGGCCAGCAGCCGGTAGCGCCATTCGCTGTCGCGCAGCGCCGCATCGATCTGGCGTGCTTCGGTGACGTCTTCATAGATCGCGACCGAGCCGCCATCGGCCATGGGATTGTGGGTGATACGAACTACCCGCCCCTGGGCAGAGGTTTCGGTCAGCGTGGCGGTTTCGCGCATCCGGGCAAGGGTCAGCCGCTTTTCGATCCGCTCCGGTCGCGTTGTCTCGGCCACCTCGTAAAGCGCCTGTTCCGCAATTCTGGCAAGTGGTGTACCCGGCCGTGTCAGCTCTTCGGGAACCCCCATCAGCCCGGCATAGCGTCGATTGCAGGCAACGAGCACCAGGTCCCGGTCGAAGATCGCAATCCCATGGCCAAGCGCTGCGAAGGCCCCGTCCAGCAGCCGGCCACGATCGGCCGCTTCAGCCGTGCGGGCGGCGACTTCTCCTTCAAGATCACGGGTGTGGCGATCAAGAGCGGCGCGCATGTGCTCGATGCCGTCTGCCAGTTCGACGATCTCCCGCGCGCCGCCGACGGCAGGTACTTCCCGGATCGTGTTGCCGCCGCCAAGCTCCGCCACCGCCGCATGCAGCCGGGCGATCGGCACCACGATGCGCCGGCGGATCAAAAGCAGCATGACGGAGAGCACCGCTGCTGCCACCGCCAGCAGGATCAGATCGGCTATGCGAGCCTCCGCCCAGGCCGCGCGGATATCGGCGAGTGACAGGCCTGCGGCGACGGCCAGCGGCCGCCCCGGGACATCGGCAAGACCATAAAGACGCGTCACGCCGTCATCGGGATCGACGATCGCGCGGTCTGGTGCGATGCGCGTCGGGTCGGTCCAGGCACGGCCGAGGCCGGCAGGATTGCGGGGGCCGGTCACGCTTCCGGCCGCACGTCCGGTTGGGGCTCCACCGTCCGGTACGCTGCCGAGCTTGCGGCCGTCGGTATCGAGCAGCAGCAGGCGGCCGCCGGGGCCGACATCGACTGAACGGTAGACCTGAATAAAGTAGGCGGGATCGACCGCGGCGGCCACGACCCCCAGAAGCCTGTTGTCGATCGTCCGGATCGCGCGGGCTGCCGGGACGTACCATTTGCCGGTCAGGACTCCCTCGACCGGCTGATCGATGATCAGCCCGTCGGCGCCGGCCGCGGCCCGGGCGAAATAGGTCCGATCGGTCGCTGTCAGCTCCGGTGCCGGCCAGTCATGGGTCACCTGCACGATCCGGCCGGCCGGATCGATCAGCCAGAGTGCCCGGATCTGCGGCGTCTCGTCGGCGATGTGGCGCAGCCGGTCGAACCAGAGTTTGTCCTGACGATCCGGCAGCCGGTTCTCATTGCGGATCTGATCGGCGATGCGGGCAACCTCGATGTCGACGGCATCCATGGCCCGGGCGGCATGCTCGGCCAGAAGCAGCGCCAGTCCGGTTGCGCGGCGGCCGGCCTCGGTCTTCGCAGTCTCGTAGGATCGCCAGGCCAGACCTGCCGCGACCACGGTCAGCAGCGCGCCCAGCGCCAGGGCAGCGATGGTGAGCGATCGGGCAAGGGCGGCGGGTCGATCCTGGTGCATGAACCCCGGGGCGGACGAGCGTGCAACTGGAAAAAACGTCGATCTGCGCGCAGAGGGCGCGCCACATGCGGGATCATCGCGCGCCAGGGCGGTTTCCGTCAAACCGCATCGGATGAGTCATTGGGCACCGGAACCGACGGAAGCCGTAACGCCCTGTGCAAACAGGGGCTTGACCCGTGCGCGCTTCATCACGATATCTGACGCGAGCACGGGTGATCGATGTCGCCCGTACCGAGGTTACGGAGCACGGCCATGCAGATCCCACCCACCGCCGCTTTCCTGAACGCGCAGACCGTGGCGCCGACCCAGGTCGCAGGCTATGCCGACCCGCGTGGCACGCAGACCGTCGAGGCGGTGCCTGCCGCCGGCAAGGCGGAAAACCCGGCCGACCGTCAGCCCCCGCCGCCCCAGGCCAGCGGGCGCGGCAGCGTGCTCGACATCACCGTCTGAACGTCGTCCCGTCGAGATGTCCTTCCCACCGCCGGTTCCGCAGGGGCCGGCGGTGTTTTTGTGGCATGCATCCCTGTTTTCGTGTGGGTGACCATGCCCATGCCCGGTCTGCGTGCATCGGGCGCCGATGGATCGCCGGGTGCGCTTGACCCGCTGCGCAGGCCATGGGCATCCTTGTGCCAGCGCGCATACGGCCGGTCAGCCGCCGTGGGAGATGGCGGTTGTCCCCGTGTCGGCCGCACGCGAAAAAGACGAGGGACCGCGGCGCGGGGACGCTGCCGCGCCACAACGACACCAGGGAAGGGCGTCTTTCCATGACCATGATCACCCGCCGCCGGACCACGCGGATCGCGGCATCGCTTGCCGGGCTCGCCATTGCGGGCCTCGCCGCCGGCACCAGCCTTGCGGCCGAGGAGAAGTCCGTGGCGATCACCCAGATCGTCGAGCATCCGGCGCTGGATGCCACCCGCCAGGGCGTGCAGGATGCGCTGAAGGCGGCCGGCTGGGAGGTCGGCAAGAACCTGACATGGGACTATCAGAACGCGCAGGGCAATGTCGCGACCGCGGCCCAGATCGCCCGCAAATTCGTGGGTGAGCAGCCGGATGCGATCGTCGCCATCGCGACGCCGTCGGCCCAGGCGGTTGCGGCGGCCACCCGCGACATTCCGGTCGTGTTCTCGGCCGTGACCGATCCGGTCGGTGCCAAGCTGGTGAGCAGCATGGAGAAGCCGGGCGGCAACGTCACCGGCGTCTCGGACCTGTCGCCGATGGACGAACATCTGAAGCTGATCACCCGGATCACCCCCAACGTGAAGCGTCTGGGCGTGATCTACAATCCGGGTGAGGCGAATGCGGTGGCCCTGGTCGACCTGGTGGAGAAGACCGCCGGCCAGTTCGGCATGACGGTCGAGAAGGCCGCCTCGCCCAAGTCGAGCGACGTGCTCACCGCCGCCCGGTCGCTGGTCGGCAAGGTCGACGCGATCTATGTGCCGACCGACAACACCGTGGTCTCGGCGATCGAGAGCGTGGTGAAGGTCGGCCAGGATGCCGACATTCCGGTCTATGCCGGTGACACCAACTCGGTCGGCCGTGGCGCGATCGCGGCGGTCGGCTTCAACTACTACGACGTCGGCGTCCAGACCGGCGAGATGGTCGCCAAGATCCTGGCGGGCGCCAAGCCCGGCGACATTCCGGCCTCGACCGTCTCCAAGCTCGAGCTTTACCTGAATCCGGGTTCGGCCAAGGAGATGGGCGTCACCATCCCCGAGGCGGTGATCGCCGACGCCAAGGAAGTGGTGAAGTGATCTGACGGCCGGTTCGGGTCGCAGGCTGCAGGATGCCGCCCGGTTCGCCGGGCGGCATTTTTGCTGGGGCATCCGCATTGTCCCTGCCGGATCGGTCTTCGCGAAATAGTTTCATTCGTTCTACACTTCTGATATGGACTTGCGATCCGCTTGCGGCACGGGGGGTGATCCGCTACCACTGCCCCGTCACCCTGGCGGCACGACTGCCGAGCCGTCGGGGGAGACGGCGGCCGGCGGCATCAGAGGCCCGCGGCACGGCCGCAACGGGCCCTTCGGACCTGTGGGGATCACACGCGGCCCGGGCTTCGGAGACAGGCCCGGCGGACGCGGCAGACGGGAACGCAACCGACATGCTGCACGCATGCCTTCCGGCGCAGGGCTGCGCCGGGCGCCTCGGGGGAGGGGCGCGATGAGCCTGATCGCCTGGATGGGTGCGATCGAGACCGGCTTCGTCTACGCCCTGGTGGCGCTCGGGGTCTTTCTCTCCTTCCGCATCCTGGATTTTCCGGATCTGACCGTCGACGGCAGCTTTCCGCTGGGGGCCGCGGTCGCCGCCACTGCGATCGTCGGCGGCTGGGATCCCTTCCTGTCGACGGCCCTTGCCTTCGTCGCGGGCTGCATCGCGGGCAGCATCACGGCCTGGCTGAATGTCCGGCTCAAGATCCTGAACCTGCTCGCCTCGATTCTGATGATGATCGCACTCTATTCGATCAATCTCCGGATCATGGGCCGGCCCAATGTGGCGCTGCTGGGCGAACGGACCGTGCTGACCCCGTTCGAGGGTCTGGGTCTGCCGTTTTATCTGCTCACGCCCCTGGTTTTCGCCGTGGTGGTGATCGCGGCGATGATCCTGCTGATCCGTTTTCTGAACAGCGAGATGGGGCTCGCCATGCGGGCGACCGGCGCCAATGCGCGCATGGCCCGCGCCCAGGGCATCAACACCGCCGCGATGACGTTGCTCGGCATGGCCCTGTCCAACGGCCTGGTCGCCATCGGCGGCGCGCTCTTCGCCCAGTCCCAGGGCAGTGCCGATGTCACCATGGGTGTCGGCACCATCGTGGTGGGCCTGGCCTCGGTGATCGGCGGCGAGGCGGTGATGTCGACCCGCACCATCGCCCGGGCGATCATCGCCTGCCTGGTCGGCGCCATTCTCTATCGCGTTGCGGTGGCGCTGGCCTTGAATGCCGGCTTCCTGGGCCTGACCGCCTCGGACCTCAATCTGGTGACCGCCGTGCTGGTCGCCGCCGCCATGGTGCTGCCGCGGGTGCTGGCCCAGCGGCGGCGCAAGGCCGCCTGAGCCGGGAGGGATGATCCGATGATCGAAGCCAAGGGCCTTCAGGTCACCTTCAATCCGGGCACGCCGCTTGAGACGCGGGCGCTGCGCGGGCTCGACCTCACCATCGGCGAGGGTGAATTCGTCTGTGTGATCGGCTCCAACGGTGCCGGCAAGTCGACCTTCCTGAACGCGCTGTCGGGCGAAATCGGGGTGGATGAGGGCCGGATCGTGATCGACGGCACCGACGTCACCCGCTGGCCGGCACGGCGTCGCGCCGGGCTGATGGCGCGGGTGTTCCAGGATCCGATGGCCGGCACCTGCGAGAAGCTGTCGATCGAAGAGAACATGGCGCTCGCCTTCTCCCGCGGGGCCAATCGCGGGCTGGGGGCCGCCGTGCGCGCCGATCGCCGCGACCGCTTTCGCGCGGCGCTGAAGCGGCTCGACCTCGGCCTCGACAAGCGGCTGGGGGATCGCATGGGGCTGCTCTCGGGCGGTCAGCGTCAGGCGGTCAGTCTGCTGATGGCGACGCTTCAGCCGATGAAGATCCTGCTGCTGGACGAGCACACCGCAGCGCTGGATCCGCGCACGGCGGATTTCGTGCTTCAGCTCACCCGCGATATTGTCGACGAAGGCCGGCTGACCACGCTGATGGTCACCCACAGCATGAAGCAGGCGCTGGATTTCGGCACACGCACGGTAATGCTGCACGAAGGGCGGGTGGTGTTCGACGTGTCGGGGGAACAGCGTCAGGGTCTGCAGGTCGAAGATCTGCTGGCCATGTTCAAGCGCGTGCGCGGCGAGGAACTGGCCGACGACGCGCTGCTGCTCGGCTGATCGCCGGCCGACACGATGACCGGTGGCGGGGCTTGCCCGGCCCCGCCCGGGCTGTCACTCTGATCGGACCCGATTGCACCCGCCATCCGCCCGGAGGTTCCCGGCCTTGGACTATTGCTCGTCCTGCGGCGGCCGCGTCACCCTGCGCATCCCCCAGGGCGACAGCCGGCCGCGCCACGTCTGCACCCAATGCGGCATGATCCACTACCAGAACCCGAATATGGTGGTGGGGGCGGTCTGTATGTGGGAAGACCGCATCCTGCTCGCCCGGAGGGCGATCGCCCCCCGTGAAGGCTTCTGGACGATCCCGGCCGGGTTCCTCGAGAACGGCGAAAGCACGGCCGACGGCGCCCTGCGCGAGGTGTTCGAGGAAGCCGGCGCCCGCGCCGAGATCGAGCGTCTGCTTGCGGTCTATGACATCCCCGAAATCCATCAGGTCCAGATCTTCTACCTGGCCCGGATGACGCGGGCCGAAATTTCGGCCGGCATCGAAAGCCTTGAGGTCGGCCTGTTCACCTGGGACGAGATCCCCTGGGGCGAACTCGCCTTCCCCACGGTCAAGGCGATCCTGAAGGACTGGCAGCGCCTGCACCAGGGCGATGCCGTTTCCCGCCGGGACTTCTGGCGTCCCAGACCGCCGGAACCCGAGCGGAAACCCGAGCTGGTGCCCGAGACGGAGTCGCCACCGGCGCAGGCCTGACCTCGCCCGACCTCCGGCGAGCCAACGCCGCTTCCGACAGTGTCTGAAGCGAACGTCATATCAAATCGGGGGCGGCACGCCCTCGGCTCTGGCAGGTGAGACAAATCCCGCGCATGATCCATATCGGAGAAGCGTCCGGCCAAGACCGGATGCCCCGGATCATCCGCAGAGGAAACGTCCCAATGTCTCTCAGCTTCAAGCGGTGGCTCGCCGCCGGGGTGGCCGCGGCCGCACTGGTGCCGGGCCTGGCGGCAGCGCAGAGCGCGCCGGTCGCCGAATGGCAGCTCGACACCATCATTCAGCCCTCGCCGTTCCGCGGTGTGCACGGTCTGGCGGTCGCCCCCGACGGCGAAGTGCTCGGCGGCAGCGTGGTCGGCCAGCAGATCATCGGCGTCGACCCGGTCAGCGGCAAGGCCCGGGTGATCGTCGACCGGCCCGCCGGCCAGGCCGACGATCTGGTGATCGCGCCCGACGGCCGCATCGTCTGGACGGCTTTCCTGTCCGGCGAGGTCCGGGCCATCTCGGGCGATGCGCTTCAGGGCAAGGCGGCACCGGTGCAGGTGCTGGCGACGGGCCTTCCCGGCATCAACTCACTCGACTTCGATGACGGCGGCCGGCTCTACGCGACCCGGGTGTTCCTGGGCGATGCGCTATACGAGATCGACCCGACCGGGGCGACGCCGGCAAAGCAGCTCCTGGAAGGCATGGGCGGGCTCAACGGCTTCGAGATCCGCGGTCGCACGCTCACCGGACCGCTCTGGTTCAAGGGCAAGCTTGCCCGGGTGAACCTGGACGATCCGAAAGTCGAGGCCTTTGCCGAAGGCTTCAAGGTGCCGGCTGCGGCCAATCTGGAAGCCGATGGCAAGGTGGTGGCACTCGATACCGTCACGGGCGAGGTCAAGCGCGTCGACCCGATGACGGGCGCGGCCACCGTGATCACAAAGCTCAATCCGGCGCTCGATAACCTCGCCATCGGCGAGGACGGCACGATCTATGTCTCGAACATGGCGGAGGGGGCGATCTTCCAGATCGACCCGAAGACCGGCGGGACGCATACGATCATCAAGGGCGATCTGGCGGTGCCGGGCGGTCTGGTGGCCGTTCCCAAGGCCGGCGGCGGCTCGACACTGCACCTGGCCGATCTCTTCGCCTATCGCACCATCGACGGGGCGACAGGCAAGGTGACCGACGTCGCGCGTGCCTATGCGAGCAATCTCGAAAACCCGATGAATGCCAATTACGACGGCGGCCGGATCCTGCTGACCAGCTGGTTTGCGGGCGGGGTGCAGATGTTCGATCCCGCGACCGGTGCCGAGCTTGGCCATGTCAACAAGCTGGCCGCGCCCATGGATGCGCTGATGGCGGATGACGGCCATCTGCTGGTCCTGACCGCCGGCGGAACCATCCACAAGGCAGCGCTGGACGGCAGTGCGGCCCCGGCTGATCAGAAGCCGGTGGTGGAGCATCTGGTCATGCCGACCCGCATGATCTGGTCGGGGCCCGATCACAGATCGGTCTATGTGGCCGAAACCGGTGCCGGCCGGATTGTCGAAGTGCCGGTCGACGGTCAGGCGCTTCGGGTCGTCGTGGGCGATCTGAAGGCCCCCGAGGGCCTTGCCCGCCTGCCCGATGGCCGACTGGTGACCGTGGAAACCGGCACGGGGCAGGTGCTGGCCTTCGATCCTGAAACGGCGAAGGGCGAACTGATTTCGACCGGCCTCAAGGGCCGGGTCGGGCTGGAAGGGACCGCCGGCATGCCGCCGGCCTATATCCCGACCGGGATCGCGGTGGATGATGCCGGCCGCATCTGGGTGGCGGGCGACCGCGACGGCAGCCTGATGCGCCTCAGCCCGCGCTGAGCGGCAAGAAACTCACCCCTGGCCGCCGGTGTCGCCACCGGTGGCCAGGGTGTGACGCTGGATCAGCGGCACCTGCGAGATGCTGAACAGCAGCGTCAGCGGCATGATGCCGAACAGCTTGAAGCCGACCCAGAAATCGGTGGAGAAATTCCGCCAGACCACCTCGTTGATCACCGCCAGCAGCAGGAAGAACAGGCCCCAGTTGCGGGTGATCTTCAGCCAGCCCTGATGGTCCAGAAGGAAGGCCCAACCGACCAGCGGCTTGAGCAGCGGCCGCCCGAGCGCCAGACCGCCCAGCAGGATGACACCGAACAGCGTGTTGACCACGGTCGGCTTGATCTTGATGAACAGCTCGTCGTCGAAGATCAGCGCCAGCCCGCCGAAGCCCAGCACGAACACGCCCGAGACCAGCGGCAGGATCGGCACCCGCCGCTCGCGCACCCACGAGACGGTGAGCGCAATGGCGGTAGCAGCCATCCAGCCGGCGGTGCCGGTCATCAGGCCGAATTTCGCATTCAGCACGAAGAACACCACCAGCGGCCCGGCTTCGAGCGCCAGACGCATCAAGCCGGTGCCGGCATCGGCCGGGCGTTGCTCCGTGGGGCGGGCTTCGATGCCCTCGTTCGGCTTGTCGGTCATCGGGTCAGGTCTCCAGTCCGACGAGGGCGCGGGCGAAGGCCCGGGCCTCGAAGGGCTTCAGGTCATCAATGCCTTCTCCGACGCCCACCGCATGGACCGGCAGGCCGAAGCGGTCTGCCAGCGCCACCAGCACGCCGCCCTTGGCGGTTCCGTCCAGCTTGGTCAGCACCAGGCCGGTCAGGGGCACCATCGACTTGAAGGTTTCCACCTGATTGATCGCGTTCTGGCCGGTGGTCGCATCCAGCGCCAGCACGATCTCGTGCGGTGCCTCGGGGTCGACCTTGCCGATCACGCGGACGATCTTCTGCAACTCGGCCATCAGCCCGGCCTTATTGTGCAGCCGGCCGGCGGTGTCGATGAACACCAGATCCATGCCGTCTCGGCGGCCGCGCTCTACCGCGTCGAAGGCGAGGCCCGCCGCATCGGCGCCGGTTTCACGCTTCAGCACCGGCACGCCGGCGCGCTGACCCCAGACTTCCAGCTGTTCCACGGCAGCCGCACGGAAGGTGTCGCCGGCGGCAAGCAGCACCCTGCGGCGCTGGGCGACGGCGGCGGACGAGAGCTTGCCGAGCGTGGTGGTCTTGCCCGTGCCGTTGACGCCCACCATGACCACGACCCGCGGGCCCGAGGCGGCCGGGGCGAAGTTCAGCGGCTGCGCCACCGGCTCCAGGATCTTGGCGATCTCGTCCGCCAGCAGAGCCTTGATCTCGTCCAGCCCCAGATCCTGACCATAGCGGCCCTTGGCAAGGCCGGCGGTGACCTTCGCCGCCGTCGCCGGGCCCAGATCTGCCTGGATCAGCAGCTCTTCCAGCTCTTCCAGCGTCTCGGCGTCGAGCTTGCGCTTGGTGAAGATGCCGACCAGACCGTCGCCGATGCGGCTGCTGGTCTTCTTCAGCCCGGCCCGAAGGCGGGACAGCCAGCCGCCTTTGCTCGTCTGCTCCTCGCTCAAGCGGTCGCCCTCCCTGCGGCGTCGATACGGGGGTGGTCATGGGTGCGGCTGTGGTCGGCCGCATGATGCGGCAGGATCACGCCCGCCAGGGTTTCGTCGTCGGCTGCGGTGATCCGGGCGGTCACGATCCCCCCGACCAACGCCGGATCGACCGGTGTCGCCAGACGCACGAGGGCGAAACCTTCGCTGCGGCCGGTATCCGGGGTCTCGAGCAGGACCGGCAGCTCGGCGCCGATCTGGGTCTTGAGCCAGCCGCGAAGCCCGGCAGCGCCGGCCTCACGCAGGGCCCGCGCCCGTTCGCGGCGCACGGCTACCGGCACCTGGGGCATGCGCGCGGCCGGGGTGCCGGTGCGGGCGGAATAGGGGAAGACGTGCAGATGCACCAGCCCCATCTCCTCCACCAGCTTCAGGCTGTTGGCGAACATCTCGTCGGTTTCGGTCGGGAAGCCGGCGATCAGGTCGGCGCCGAAGACGACATCGGGACGGATGCGGCGCACGGCCTCGGCGAAGGCGATCGCCTGGGCCCGGTTGTGCCGGCGCTTCATCCGCTTCAGAACCATGTCGTCGCCGGCCTGGAGCGAGAGATGCAGATGCGGCATCAGCCGTGGCTCTTCCGCCAGCGCCTGCATCAGATCGGGGTCGATCTCGGCGGAATCGATCGAGGACAGCCGGAGCCTGGGCAGATCGGGCACCAGCTTCAGCACCCGGCGCACCAGATTGCCCAGGCTTGGGCGACCGGGCAGATCGGCGCCGTAAGAGGTGATGTCCACGCCGGTCAGCACGACCTCGGCATAGCCGCGGGCCGCCAGTTCGCGCACCTGGGCCACCACCTCGCCCAGGGGCACCGAGCGGCTGTTGCCGCGACCATAGGGAATGATGCAGAAGGTGCAGCGGTGGTCGCAGCCGTTCTGAACCTGTACGAAGGCCCGGGCACGGCCGTCCAGCCCCTCGACCAGATGGCCGGCGGTTTCACGCACCGCCATGATGTCGTCGACGAAGATCCGGGCGGGTTCGGTCGCGCCCACGAAATCCGGACCCGCCGCCGCGACCGGAGCCGACGGGGCGAGGCGATTGGGTGTGGTGGCGAGGGCGGCGGCGAAGCGGTCGGCCTTCAGCTTGTCCTCGTTGCCGAGGACGGCGTCGACTTCCGGCATATCCGCCCAGGCTTCGGGCCGGATCTGGGCCGCGCAGCCGGTGACGACGATGCGGGCCTCGGGATCCTCGCGCCGTGCCCGGCGGATGGCCTGGCGGGCCTGACGCTCCGCCTCTGCCGTGACCGCGCAGGTGTTGAACACGATCGTCCGCCCGTCCGACGCCCCGTCACGGGCATGGCCGCGCATCACCTCGCTCTCATAGGCATTGAGGCGACAGCCGAAGGTGATGATCCGCAGAGGATCGTCAGTCTGGTCGGACATGAGGGCGGAAAACCGGATGAGGAAGCGAAGGTCAGGCGAGCAGGGACGGGTGGAGCGTCCCCTCGAAACTGGTCGCGACCGGGCCCGACATCAAGACGCGATCGTCTTCGGTCCAGGTGATGACCAGCGGGCCGCCGTCGAGCACGATCTCGACCGTGCGACCCGTGAGGCCGCGGCGGATGGCCGCGACGGCCGTGGCGCAGGCGCCGGTGCCGCAGGCGGCGGTGATGCCGGCGCCGCGCTCCCAGACCCGCATGCGCAGCCTGTCGGGGCCCAGAAGATGGGCGACTTCGACATTTGTGCGCTCAGGGAAGGTGGGATGACGCTCGATCATCGGCCCCCAGCGGGTGAGATCGATCGCCTCGGCATCGTCGACGAAAAAGACCGCATGCGGGTTGCCGACATTGACCGCCACCGGCAGCTTCAACGGCCCGACTTCCACGCCCTCCACGGCCAACGTGTCGGCGGGGGCCGCCAGCGGAATCTGCCGCCAGTCGAGCCGGGCGGGGCCCATGTCGACGGTGACCGTGCCAGCTTCGTGCTGCTCTGCATCGCGGCTTGCCCGGAGCAGGCCCGAGATCGTGGCGATGGTCGCGCGGCCGAGCCCGCTTTCGTCCATCAGCAGGGCCCCGACACAGCGGGTGGCGTTGCCGCAGGCACCGACCTCGCCACCATCGGCATTGTGGATGCGCATCACCGCATCGGCACCGCCGGCGGCGATCGGGTCGTCGTCGGTCGGATCGATCAGAATGAACTGGTCACAGCCGACGCCGAGCCGCCGGTCCGAGATCCGGCGGATGGTCGCGTCATCGAGCACGAGGCCCCGGGCCGGGCCGCTCCGTCGGTCGATGATGACGAAGTCGTTGCCGAGCCCGTGCATCTTGAGGAACGGGATCCTGATCATAGCTCCGATCTTATAGGCTTCGGCCCGGCTGCCGTCCAATCAATTCGCGGCCGTCACGGCAGGGTTGCAGGCGGCGATCAGGCCGGAATTTCAGTCTGTTGACTGGTCAGAGGCGGGGCTGCCGCCGGTGCCTGCACCGGCAAGAGGCAGGTGATCCGCGCGCCGCCCCCCGGGGCATCGTCGATCCGGATCCGGCCGCCATGCAGCTCGATCAGGCTGCGGGCAAGCGGCAGACCGAGACCCACCCCGGCCTTGCGTTCGCCGCGGCGACGGCGCCAGAAGCGCTCGAAGACCTGTTCGCGCTCTTCCTCGGGGATGCCGGGGCCCTGGTCGGAAATGATCAACGCCACCATCGACGGGCCGCCTTCCGGATCCGCGGGGCGGGCTTCGGCTGCCATGCGGATCCGGGTGTCGACGGGGGTGAATCGCAGCGCATTGCCGAGCAGGTTGTAGAGAGCCTGACGCAGGCGCAGGCCGTCGGCATCGATCGTGCCGCACTCAGGCGGGCAGTCCAGATCGATCGACACCGAGGCGGCCTTGGCACGCTGGCGGGCGAGATCCGCTACCGACCGCAAAAGCTGGCAGACATCGACCGGACGACGATTAAGGGTGACGTCACCGGCATCGATCGAGGCAAGGTCGATCATGTCGTTGATCAGCACCAGCAGATGTTCCGAGGCATGCACGATGTCTTCGGCATAGCCGCGCTGGCGCAGGTTCAGCGGCCCTGCCATTTCGCTGGCAAGAAGCTGGGCGAAGCCGATCACCGAATTCAACGGTGTGCGCAGTTCGTAGGAGACATGAGCGACGAATTCGGATTTGAGGCGATCGGCTTCGGCAAGTGCCGCGGCCCGGTCACGGAGGGCGCGCTGCACCCGGATGGTGTCGGTGACATCGGCAAGCGACACCAGTGCGGCCCCGTCCGGGAGCGGGGTGGCGGCAATGGAGAAGAAACGATCGCCGGCGAGTTCGAGCGTCATCTCGCCGCGGCGGCGTTCGACCAGAGCCTCGTCCACCACCTGCCGGACGAGATCCAGATCGTCGGCACGGGTGGCGAGGGGGCGCGCGGCATCCAGCAGCTGGCCGAGCGGCGTCTCGATCGAGACCTGATCGGGCCGTACTTCCAGCAATCGGGCGAAGGTCTGGTTGGCGAGGCCGAGCCGGCCATCGGACCGGAACACGGCCAGCCCTTCGGCCAGGGCATCGATGGTCGCGCGCTGCACGGCGATCAGGGTGTTGTAGGACCGCTCCAGCGCCAGCCGGTCGCTGACATCCTCGTAGATGTGGACCAGCCCGCCCTGGCGGTGGGGCGCGATGATGACATGGAGCGTGCGGCCGTCGGGCAGATGGACCAGTTCTTCCATCGGCGCAAACAGGCTGGTGTAGAGGGCCAGCCGGTCGCGTTTCCAGGCCGGAAAATTCACGACTTCCGGCAGGCGCCGGCTTTCTCGCAGACGTTCAAGCAGTTCGCCCTCACGTGGGCGCTGGTCCAGAAAGGCGGCATTCAGATGCCACAGCCGGGCAAAAGCCCCGTTCCAGAAGGTCAGGCGCATATCGGCGCCGAAGACCGCAATGCCGCTGGTGACGCTTTCGAAGGCTTCGATATAGCCGGCTTCCACCCGCTCCATCGCCGCTTCCGCTTCGGCGAGCGCCGTGGCGTCGAGAGCGAGGCCCACGGCAGGTCGGTCGGTTCCGGGCGGAATCTCCAGGATCTCGTATACCCGGCGCACGCCGTCGGTGACCACGGCGCGGCGTTCGCGCATCGGCAGACCGCGATCGCGGGCGGTGCGGGCCAGGGCGCGGGCTTGGGCGATCAGGGCACGGTTGGCGAATTCCGGTCGTTCATGCCCGTCATCGCCCAGTTGGAAGGCATCGAAAGCGGCGTTGTGGCCGCCGATCGCGCCGCTGATGTCGCGCCACCAGACCGGCAGAGGCAGCGCGTCGAGCAGGGCCGTGGCGGCATCTGCCCGTGCCGAGGCGGTTTCGGCGGCGACGGCAGCAGCTTCATGGGCGCGGCGTTCGGCGGCAAGCTCACGCTCGGACGATTGCAGGCGATCGGCAACGGCTCGCCCACGCGCACGCAGCCTGATTGCGTACACGGCGAGGCCGGCCGAAAGGGCCGTCATGACTGCGGCGACGACGATCGGATCCATGACCTGAGTTTAGCAGTCATGGCCGGGGCCGCAATCACGACACCGCAGGGATCGTGTCATTGGCCGTGAACGCAACGCCGCCGCCGGGCGGACCCGGCGGCGGCGCAACGGTGGTGCGATCCCACGAGATGGGCGGTACTCAGTAGCGGTAGTATTCCGGCTTGAACGGGCCTTCCGCCGGCACGCCGATATACTGGGCCTGCTTGTCGCTGAGCCTGGTCAGCTTCACGCCCAGCTTGTCGAGATGCAGCGCCGCCACCTTCTCGTCCAGATGCTTGGGCAGGGTGTAGACCTTGCGCTCATAGGCCTGGGCGTTGTTCCAGAGTTCGATCTGGGCCAGGACCTGATTGGTGAACGACGCGCTCATCACGAAGCTCGGATGGCCGGTGGCGCAGCCAAGGTTCACAAGGCGGCCCTTGGCAAGCAGGATCAGGCGCTTGCCGCCGGGCAGCGTGATCTCGTCGACCTGCGGCTTGATCTCGTTCCACTCGTAATTGTGCAGGGCCGAGACCTGAATTTCGCTGTCGAAGTGGCCGATATTGCAGACGATCGCCCGGTCCTTCATCTCACGCATATGGTCGAGCGTGATGATGTCGACATTGCCGGTGGCGGTGACGAAGATGTCGCCCTGCGGCGCCGCCTCATCCATGGTCGTGACCTGATAGCCGTCCATGGCGGCCTGCAGGGCGCAGATCGGGTCGATCTCGGTGACCAGCACCCGGGCGCCCTGGCCGCGCAGTGCCTCGGCCGAGCCCTTGCCGACATCGCCATAGCCCGCCACCACGGCGACCTTGCCGGCCAGCATCACGTCGGTCGCGCGCTTGATGCCGTCGATCAGGCTTTCGCGGCAGCCATAGAGGTTGTCGAACTTCGACTTGGTGACGCTGTCGTTCACATTGATCGCCGGGCAGGCCAGCTTGCCGGTCTTGGCCATCTCGTAGAGGCGCAGCACGCCGGTGGTGGTCTCTTCCGAGATGCCGCGGACCTCGTTCATCAGCTCCGGATACTTCTGGTGCATGATGAGGGTCAGGTCGCCGCCGTCGTCCAGGATCATGTTCGGGGTCCAGCCATCGGGCCCCTTGATGGTCTGCTCGACGCACCACTCGTATTCCTCTTCGGTCTCACCCTTCCAGGCGAAGACCGGGATGCCGGCGGCGGCGATGCCGGCTGCCGCCTGATCCTGGGTCGAAAAGATGTTGCACGACGACCAGCGGACCTCGGCGCCCAGCGCGATCAGGGTTTCGATCAGCACGGCGGTCTGAATGGTCATGTGCAGGCAGCCGGCGATCCGCGCACCCGCCAGCGGCTTCGACGCGCCATATTCATCGCGCAGCGCCATCAGCCCCGGCATTTCGGTCTCGGCCAGCGAGATCTCCTTGCGGCCCCACTCGGCGAGGGCGATGTCCTTGACCTTGTAGTCCGTGAACGTGGTCATCGAGGGCGCTCCTGATGGGCATAGCGGCTTTGCCGGGAAACCGGCAGACGTCTCTCCCACTGGTTATAGCCCTGGCTGCCCTGATCGGGCAAGGGAATATAAAGCTATCTTTATATGGTAATATGCCGCCGCATGCCGGGCCGGGCCATGAAAAAACCCGCCGGAACGGCGGGTCGGCAGGGCCGGATGCGCGGAAGACCGGCTATTCATCCTCGTCGAAGCGGTTGCCGATCAGCGTCACCAGGGCATCCATGGCCTGGGGGGCGTCGGCGCCTGCGGCCTCGATATCGATGGTGCAGCCCGGGCTTGCGGCCAGCATCATCAGCCCCATGATCGACCGGCCGGACACGGTCTGGCCGCAGCGGGTGACCTCGATGTCGGCCGAGAAGCTGTCGGCCGTCTTGACGAATTTCGCTGCCGCGCGTGCATGCAGGCCGCGGCGATTGATGATCTCGACGGTGCGCTTCAGGCGATCGCCGGAGGGCGCGGCGGACTGGTTCATCGGGCGGGGGCTCCCTCGGATCAGCGGCCGTCGCCGGCGAGCAGGGTGCTCGCGACGTTGATGTATTTGCGCCCGGCATCCTGGGCGCTGGCCACGGCCTTGGCGAGCGGCTCGGTCTCGCGCACGCTGGCGAGCTTGATCAGCATCGGCAGGTTCACGCCGGCGATCACCTCGACATGAGCCCGATCCAGGATTGAGATCGCGAGGTTGGACGGAGTGCCACCGAACATGTCTGTCAGAACGATCACGCCATCGCCGCCGTCGACGGCGGCCACCGCGTCGATGATGTCCTGGCGGCGCTTTTCCATGTCGTCGTCGGGGCCGATGCAGATCGCCTTCATGGCCTTCTGAGGGCCGACGACATGTTCGGTTGCTGCCACGAATTCGTCGGCGAGCCGGCCGTGCGTCACCAGTACCAGACCGATCATCGGTTCCGTCGTCACCTTGTTGTGGAGGCACCGGCACCGCCCGCCATCGTGGCCGCGCGCCGGGGCCCCTCAGTTCAGGGGCAGCCACCTGCCGGCGAAGGCGCGCAGTGCCGCCTCAGACCGGTTTCGCAGCCGGGGATCCCGTTCGCGCCAGATCCGCGTCGGGCATGTCGCGATGGCGTACTGTAACCCGCCACCCGTCCTGCCTCAATTCCTCTGCGAGACGTTCGGTGACGAAGACAGAGCGGTGTTTGCCACCGGTGCAGCCCACCGCCACCGTCAGATAGGATTTTCCCTCGCGGGCATAGGCCGGCAGCAGCAGGCGGATGAGGTCCAGCATCCGGTCGAAGAAGGGGGTGAACAGCGGATCGGCCGCGACATGGGCGCCTACCGCCGGATCCTGACCGGTGAGCGGCCGGAGCAGCGGATCGTAATGCGGATTGGCCAGGAAGCGCACGTCGAAGACCAGATCGGCATCGCGCGGCAGGCCGTTGCGGAAACCGAAGGAGGTGACCGAGAGCTGCAGCCCCGGAGAGCCGCCGAAGGCGAACAGCTCGGACGCCTTGCGCCTGAGGTCGGTCAGGCTGAACTCGCTGGTGTCGAGCACCACATCGGCGCGGTCGCGCAAGGGGGCGATCAGCGCCCGCTCGTCGCGGATGCCGTCTTCGACCGGGCGATCGGTTGCGCTGGCGAGCGGATGCCGGCGCCTGGTCTCGGTGTAGCGGCGGTAGAGCACCTCGTCGTCGCAGTCCAGAAAGACGACCGTGGCGGCAAGCCCGGGCAGAGCGGCGACCTGGCTCAGCGCCTGATCGACCGCGGCGGCATCGAAGCCGCGGGTACGCACGTCCACGCCCACCGCCAGCGCCTCGCCTGGCGCCATGGCTTCGACCGCAGGCGCCATCAGCCGGACGGGCATATTGTCGATCGTCTCGTAGCCCAGATCCTCCAGTGCCTTCAGCAGCGAGGTCCGGCCGGCGCCGGACAGGCCTGTGATCACCAGCAGGCGGGCAGGGCCGTTCGCATCGGGTCGGGCTGCAGCGGACCGGGGGATCGGTGTCATGTATGCCTCTGAAGCGGATCGAGCACGGCAGCCAGGGCGGCGCGCAACTTGGCCGGCGCCGAGGCCTCCACCGCCACCAGATCGATCACCGGGACGGCGGCGCCGGCAAGCATGACGGCATGGGGCATGGGCAGGCGCTCAATCCTGTGCCCCGGCGGATGGAGCCGGACCGCCAGACGCACCGGGACGGGTGCCGACATATCGCTGCGCAGGATGCCGACCCCGCGTACCTCGATCAAGCCGCAAAGCGCCGCAGGGGCAGAGGCGACAGGCCATGGTGCATCCGGTGTTCCTGCCGCCTGCAGCACCACGCGGTCGTCGGCGACCAGCCGGGCGCCGGCATCGATCAGTCGCAGGGCCAGATCGGATTTGCCCACGCCGCTCGGCCCGGTCAGCAGGACGCCGGCCGGGCCGATGCAGATGCAGGTGGCGTGAATGGTCTGCGGGTCCGTCGCCATGGCAAGGTTGCGCCCCTCGGTCCGGTCGCGCGCGCGGCCCGTGTTCAGGCGGCGTTCAGGCGGCCTTGCTCGATGCGTCGTCGGTGAGCAGTGCGTAGAGCGCTTCGGCCGTGTCGGAGCCGCGAAGCTTGTCGCAGACCCGTTCATCCCGCAGCAGCCGCGACACCCGCGCCAGTGCCTTCAGATGGTCCGCCCCGGCAGATTCCGGGGCCAGCAGCAGGAAGATCAGATCGACCGGCTGGTCGTCCACGGCGTCGAAATCGATCGGGCGCTCCAGGCGGGCGAACAGGCCCTGGACCCGGTCCAACCCGCCCAGCCGGCCATGGGGAATGGCGACGCCGTTGCCGACGCCGGTGGTCCCCAGGCGCTCGCGCTCGAGCAGCGTCTCGAAGATGGTGCGTTCGTCGATGCCTGTCAGATCGGCCGCCCGTTGCGACAGATCCTGAAGAACCTGCTTCTTGCTGCTGGACTTCAGGGATGCAAAGACCCCCTCCGGGCGCAGCAGATCCGCGATCTCCATGACGATCGAAACCTCTTGTGGGAAAGCCGGGGCGCCCGTGCGGCCCCGGCTTACACGTCGGATGGCCCCTCCGGGACCGGGAGCGGCGATCCGGTGGTCGCCGGGCCGGATGCCGCGACCGGCCCGGTACCGACGTTCCGGCGTCTCCGCCGTTCGACGTCGACCCTCAGGCCGGCTGGCGCGGATCGACCCAGCCGATATTCCCGTCCTCGCGACGGTAGACCAGATTGAGCCCGCCATGTGCCTTGTTGCGGAACAGCAGCGCAGCCTGATCTGCCAGGTCCATGCGCATCACCGCCTCTCCCACGGTCAGGGACAGGATGGCGGTGTCGGTTTCCGCAATCACCACCGGGTGGCCGTCGGCCACGTCCTCACGCTCGACCGTCTCGTCCTCCTCGGCGGCGAGAACGTAGGCGCGGGCCGGGATGGATGCAAATGAATTCTGTGCAGCATCGGCCCGCGCGTCAGTGCGGTGATGATCCCGCAGGCGCCGCTTGTAGCGCCGAAGCTGCTTTTCTGCGCGGGAGAGCGCCTGATCGAAGGCGACATAGATCTCGTCGGAGGCGCCGCTGGCCTTCATCATGACGCCGCGGCGGGCGTGGACCGAAATATCGCAGCGGAACAGATGAGCATCGCGGCCAAAGGCGACATGGGCGTCGATGGCGTCGTCGAAATACTTGCTGACGCCGCGGTCCAGTTCCTCGGAGACGTGGTCGCGCAGGGCGTCGCCGACGTCGATCTGCTTGCCCGTAACGGTAAGCTGCATGTTCCCTCGCCTGTCGCTTGTCCGCATCCGGCGTCTGCGATGGGGGCAGAGCGTGACAGACTGCCACGCGCCCTGCACCGGCGCATTGCCGGGGGCGGATCGTTGACGGGGCCGTCGGGCCGGCCGGCCTCCCTTCCGGCAGGTCCGCAGTGGGGTCCGATTCCAGTATCAGCGCCTGGCCATCTTGGCCCGGCGGCGCTGGACCGAGGATCCGATCCCCATCCCCTCCCGATACTTTGCGACAGTTCGGCGCGCGATGTCGATGCCATCCGCAGCCAGCAGCTCGACCAGCTTGTCGTCGGACAGAATCGCATCGGCGCTCTCGCCGTCGATCAGTTCCTTGATCCGATGCCTCACCGCCTCGGCCGAGACCGATCCGGAGCCGTCGGCGGTGGCGATCGCGGCGGTGAAGAAGAACTTGAGTTCGAACAGGCCCCGGGGCGTGGCCATGTACTTGTTGGCAGTGACCCGGCTGACCGTGCTTTCATGCATGCCGATCGCATCGGCGATGTCGCGCAGGGTCAGCGGCCGCAGATGGCGGATGCCATGGGCGAAGAAGCCGTCCTGCTGGCGTACCAGCTCGCTGCCCACCTTCAGGATCGTGCGGGCGCGCTGGTCCAGCGCCTTCACCAGCCAGCTTGCGGTCTGCATCCGCTCGGAAATGTATTCGCGCTCCGCCTTGGACTTCGCCTGGGCCGTGATGGTGGTTGCATAGGCATGATCCACCAGAACCCGGGGCAGGGTCTCGGGGTTGAGCTCGATCTGCCAGCCACCATCGGGGCGGGGGCGGAGCAGGATGTCGGGCACCACGGTCTGCAGCGGGTCCGCGCTGAAGCGCAGGCCGGGGCGCGGATCCAGGGCGCGCAGCTCGCGGATCATGTCGTCGAGGTCTTCATCGTCGACCCCGGTCACCCGCTTCAGCCGGGTCCGGTCGCCCTGGGCCAGCAGGTCCAGATTGGCGAGCAATGCCTGCATGGCCGGATCCAGGCGATCACGCTCAGCCAGCTGCAGGCCAAGACATTCGGCCAGATCCCGGGCGAAGACGCCGGTCGGGTCCAGCCCCTTCAGCCTGGTCAGCACCGCCTCGACGCGTGTGGTGTCGATCCCGATCAGCTGGGCCGCCTCGACCGGGGTCATGGTCAGATAGCCGTTCTCGTCCAGCAGGCCGGCGAGCACGGTCGCGATCGCCCGCTCCATCCCCTCCGGGATCTCGACCGCGATCTGTTCCTCAAGATGGCGGGCAAGGGTGGTGGCCTCGCTGGTGCGGGCTTCGAAGCCCTCGTCGTCGCCATCGAAATTCATGTCGCCGCCGCGGCCGACCGGCCCGCCGGCATCGAAGCCGAGGCCCGGATCCAGGTCCATCTCGCGCTGTGCAGGGGTTTCCTGGGATGGTGCCGGGCCGTCGCTCTCGAACATGCCGGCGATATCGGTGTCGAGGGGGGCGTGCTCTGAATCCGGCATGACGCCGCTGCCGACCAGTTCGGTCAGCTCGGTGCGGGCTCCCGGTTCGAAAGCGGGGTCCTGGCCCCGCGGATCGTCGCCGGCGTCGCCGGTCGCGAGGGCCGTCAGCGGTTCGTCGCGCTCTTCGGCACGGACCAGCAACGGGTTCTGCAGCAGCTCTTCGTCCACGAAGGCGCCGAGTTCGATATTGTTCAGCTGCAGCAGCTTGATGGCCTGCTGCAGCTGGGGCGTCATGACCAGCGCCTGGGAGAGCTTGATGTCCAGTCTCTGGCTGAGCGCCATGCGCGGGCTCCTAGAGGCTGAACCGGTCGCCGAGATAGACGCGGCGCACGTCGTCGTTGGCGACGATGTCTTCGGGGGCGCCCTCCATCAGCACGGTGCCGTCGTGCAGGATGTAGGCGCGATCGATGATGTCGAGCGTTTCACGGACATTGTGGTCGGTGATCAGTACGCCGATGCCGCGATGCTTCAGATGCGAGACCAGATCGCGGATATCGGCCACCGCGATCGGATCGATGCCCGCCAGCGGCTCGTCGAGCAGCACGAAAGCCGGGCTGGTCGCCAGCGCGCGCGCAATCTCCACCCGCCGCCGCTCACCGCCCGAGAGTGCAATGGCGGGCGTGCGGCGCAGATGGCTGATCGAGAACTCGGCCAGCAGTTCGTCCAGCATGGTCTCGCGCTTGTCGCGCACGGGCTCGGCCACTTCCAGGGTCGCGCGGATGTTGTCTTCCACCGTCAGCCCGCGGAAAATCGAGGCTTCCTGCGGCAGATAGCCGATGCCCAGGCGCGCACGCCGGTACATCGGCAGGGTGGTCACGTCGTCGCCGTCGAGCAGGATCCGGCCGTAATCGGCCGAGATCAGCCCGGTGATGATGTAGAAGCAGGTAGTCTTGCCGGCACCGTTCGGGCCAAGCAGCCCCACCGCTTCCCCGCGGGCGACGTTGAGCGACACGTCGCGCAGCACGGGGCGCTTGCGGTAGTGCTTGCCCAGCGACTGGGCGACCAGCCCCGCCGGCACATCGCCGCCCGCATCCGCGCGCTCGGGCGCGTCGGCGGCAAGCCTGCCGGGTATGTCCTGATGGCCAGAGGTCAAGGGCTCGGTGTTCCTCGTCGATGATGCGGCCCTGTCGGCGGGCCGCCGCGTCACGTCTTGTCGGTCATCACTTCTTTTCAGGCACGAACAGGCCGCGCACCGGGCCCTTGCGACCGCTTTCCAGCGTGCTGCGGCCCTTGTTCAGGTCGAGCACCAGCCGCTCGCCTTCAAGCTGGCTGCGGCCCTGGGTGAGCTTTACCGCGCCGGTCAGCGTGATCATGCCCTTGTTGACATCATAGACGCCGACATCGCCGCGGGCGCTCTCATTCGGGGTGATGATCTGCACATGGCCGTCGGCCTCGATCTTCGAGATCTCGCCGGCGGCATCGGCAAGACCGCCGCCCTGCTGCCCTTCACCCTGCTGCCCCTCACTCTGGCCCGCCTCCGGCGGGGCCTGCTTCGCACCCTTCGCGCCGGGCTGGGCGACATGGACCTTCAGTGTGTCGGCATAAAGGGTCATGGTGCCCTGAACCGCCTTCACCTCGCCGCGAAACGTCGCCACCCGCTCGACATCCGCCCATTCGAGCGAGTCCTGGGCGGTGATTTCGATCGGCTGCGAGGTGTCGATGCTGGAGGTGCGGATGGCGCTCTGCGCCGCAGCCGGCACGGGGGCGAGCACCGGGATCACGGCGGCCGCCGATCCAAGGGCCGTCACCAGCAGGGCGAGGGCCGCACCGTGACGGCGGCCCGTGGAAAGGCTGAAGGGCATGCGCGCTCCTGACGTCATCTCTCAACACCCGGATAGCCCGTCACGCGGACAGGGCCATCGAAGGTGATGGTGTCATTTTCCCGCCGGGCGGTGAAGCCGGCGGCGTCGATGCTTCCCACCGGGCCATGCGCCACCACCGGGCTGTCGCTCCGGATGGTTCCGCTGCCCAGCTCGGCGTCCACCCGTTGGGTCGACATGGCGTAGCCTGTCTCGGCGATCACCTCGACATCGCCCTCGAGCTTCAGCCGTTCGGCATCACGATCGAAGGCGCCCGTCTTGGCCCGGATGGCGAGCCAGGTTCCGTCCGAGGCGGTCATGTCGGCGCGGATGGTCTTGAGCGTGATCTGCGAACTGTCGACCGACGGCTGGGTCGCCTCGTCGGCTTCCACCCGGAATGGCCGGCCGTCCGCATCCACACCCGTAAATCTGGGTTCCAGCATCCGGAGCGCATCCACATCGTCCCGGACGATCTTCGAATATCCTATACGGGCATCGCCGCCGATGCCCGACAATTGCGACCACACGAGCACCAGCACGATCAGCCCGGCGCCGACCGCGGGCAGCAGGATCCGCGCCAGCCGTACGAACCGGCTGTAGCGGCTGCGCCGGCGCGGGGCCCGGGGGCCCGTCGGCAAGGGGGGCATTCTGGGCGTCTCGGCCATGGTCGGCTCGTCTTGCTCCGGGCGGGACAGGCTGGGGAGAGGAGGGCGAGATAAGGGCTGGGGCGCCGTTCGGTCCATACCGACCTTCAGGCCACGCCGGCCCTCAGGCAGTCGTGGACGTGGAGGATACCCACGGGCCGGCCGTCGTCATCCACCGCAAACAGGGCGGTGATCTTGTAGGCATTCATGATCGCCAGCGCCTCGGCGGCCAGGGCGCGGGCGCGGATGGTCTTGGGCGCGGCCGTCATCACCTCCGACACCTTGCGGGCGGCGAGATCGGGGCCCATGTGGCGGCGCAGGTCGCCGTCGGTCACGATGCCGGCAAGCCGGCCGGCATCATCCGTCACGCCGACGCAGCCGAAGCTTCTGGCGCTGATTTCGATCAGCGCCTCGGCCATCGGGCGGTCCGGGGTGATCAGCGGCAGGTCCTGGGGGCCGTGCATGATGTCGGCCACCTTCACCAGCCGCGCACCCAGCTTGCCGCCCGGGTGGAAGACGCGGAAATCCTCGGCGGTGAAGCCGCGCCGGTCGAGCAGCGCCATCGCGATCGCATCCCCCAGCGCCAGCGTCATGGTGGTGGAGGTGGTGGGGGCAAGCTGCAGCGGGCAGGCCTCCGGTGCCGGCGGCAGGATCAGCGCCACATCGGCGGCCTCGGCCAGCGGGCTGGCGCTGCGGGCGGTGATGCCCACCAGCGGGATGCCGAAGCGCCGGCTATGGGCCAGAATATCCGACAGCTCCGGCGTCGCCCCGGAATTGGACAGGGCCAGAATGGCATCCTGGCGGGTGATCATGCCGAGGTCGCCATGGCTCGCCTCGGCCGGGTGCACGAACTGGGCGGGTGTGCCGGTGGAGGCGAGCGTGGCGGCGATCTTGGCGCCGACATGGCCGCTCTTGCCCATGCCGGTGACGATCACCCGGCCTTTCGTGGCGTAAAGCAGGTTCACCGCGCGCGCGAAATCGGGCCCCAGCCCGGCGCGCAGGGCTTCGAGCCCGGCGATCTCGAGCGCGAGCGCCTGTTCGGCCGCGGCAAGGGCGCGGCCGTCATCGGCGGCGGTGTGGGGGGCGGTCTCGGCGGTCATCGGCACGGTGTCCCGTGGTCGTGTGCGGGGGGCATGTGCGGCAGAGGGCGGCACATGCGGATCAATATGGTTGGCCCGCCTGCCGCGTGAAAGGGCAGTCGCGGCCGCATGTTCCGCCGGGCGGAATGAGCGGCGGGCCTGGCCGGTCAATGGGCGAAGATGTCGGGCTCTTCCCAGCCCAGCAGATCCAGCCGGGCGCGGGCCGGCAGGAAATCGAAGCAGGCGCGGGCCAGATCGGTGCGGCCCTCGCGCGCGAGCATTTCGTCGAGCACGCGCTTCACCGCGTGCAGATGCAGCACATCGCCGGCGGCATAGCTCTGCTGTTCGGGGGTCAGCTGATCCGCGCCCCAGTCGGACGATTGCTGCTGCTTGGAGATCTCGACGCCGATCGTCTCGCGCAGCAGGTCGCGCAGGCCGTGCCGGTCGGTATAGGTCCGGATCAGCTTGGATGCGATCTTGGTGCAGTAGACCGGCCGGCAGTCGATGCCGAGCCGTTCATGCAGCACCGCCAGATCGAACCGGGCGAAGTGGAAGATCTTGAGAACGTCCGGATCTTCCAGCAGGGCGGCCAGCCGCGGCGCCGTGGTCTGGCCGCGGGCGATGCGCACCAGATGGGCGTCGCCGTCGCCGGTTGAAATCTGCACCAGGCACAGCCGGTCCCGATGCGGCTTCAGCCCCATGGTTTCGGTGTCGATGGCGATCGATGCCGGCCGACCGAAATCCTCGGGCAGGTCGCCTTCGTACAGGTGAATGGTCATCCGGCCGCGCCTCCGCTGTCGTCACGGCAGACCCACTGCCTGCCGAGGCAAGGTTTTAGCGCAAGCCGATCCCCCCCGCCAAGTGGGGATGGCCGCTGCCGGACGTCATCCGATCGTCATCAAGCCGCGGCCGGATCATGACTTTCCGTCGCATCGGGCGGCTCCGGCGTTGCGTCGCGGCACCCGCCGGATTATGTGTAGCCCCAGGTTTGCGCGACCGGCGGTGCCGGACCAGGAGAGGGAGACTTTGATCGCCATGAAGGATCGGCTCGTCACGGTATTCGGCGGCTCGGGCTTCCTCGGCCGCTATGTCGTCGCGCGGCTTGCCCGCACCGGCGTGCGGATCAGGGTGGCGGTGCGTGATGCGGACCGGGCCCTGTTCCTGAAGCCTGCGGGTGATGTCGGCCAGATCGCGATCATGTCCTGCGACGTGACCGACGCAGCCCAGGTGCGGGCGGCGCTCGCCGACGCTTCGGCGGCGATCAATCTGACCGGGATCCTGGCAGAAGGCTGGGGCGCCACCTTCGACGGCGTCCATGTCCAGGGCGCCGGCAACATCGCGAAGGCTGCGGCTGACGCCGGACTCGGGTCCCTGGTCCATGTCTCGGCGATCGGCGCCGATCCGGAAAGCAGCTCGGCCTATGGGCGGACCAAGGCCGCCGGAGAGGCGGCGGTGCGCGAGGCCTTCCCGACGGCGGTGATCCTGCGTCCCAGCATCCTGTTCGGCCCCGAGGACGACTTCTTCAACCGTTTCGCCGGGATGACCCGCATCTCCCCGGCCCTGCCGCTGATCGGTGGTGGCCAGACCCGCTTCCAGCCGGTCTGGGTGGTGGATGTCGCCGAGGCCGTGGTCCGCTCGCTCGACGAGCCGGAATTTGCCGGTCGGACCTTCGAACTGGGCGGCCCCAAGGTCTACAGCTTCGCCCAGATCCTGGAATACATTCTCGCCACCGTGCGCAAGCATCGCGGTCTGGTGCCGATGCCCTGGGCGCTTGCCGGGGTGGTGGCCCGCTTCGGCGATCTGCTGCCCGGCGGCATGGCGCCGCTGACCACGGACCAGCTGCGGATGCTGAAGCGCGACAATGTCGTGACCGAGGGTGCTGAAGGGTTTGCCGCCTTCGGCATCCGCCCGACCCCGGTCGAGGCGGTGGTGCCGGACTATCTGGCCCGCTATCGCGCCTGGATCCATCGGCCGCGCGACGGCCGCGCGGGGAACTGAGCTGCTTTTCAGCGCCGAGACCTGATATGCGGCCGGCCCCGACGGGGCCGGCCGCATGCTTTTCCGGGGGATGGCATGGCCGCACGGTGCCGGATGGCCGATCTGGGCCTTGCTGACCATCAATCCTTCTGAAACAAAAGCTTGTGGTGATATAGGTCAGGAAATGCGACCATTATCTCGACAAGCATCGCGGATCTACCTGCGAATCGCTCGCAACCCAGGGGCATCGGAAGAAAAGTAGTCCAGTTTCGGACCTTTCATCACGTTTTTACTCGCCAGGCGGTCTGGAAAGGCGTATATGACCTTCGAAGGCCTCCGTGCGCGCAAGGGGCGGGGTCCGGCCGTGTCGATCTGTCGGTGGAATGACCGGGATCGGGCGGGATGGATCCCTGACCAGCCTCCCCGGCGTTCGCGTCGTCTTCCGCCCGCCCGAGGCGGACCCTGACGCGACCGCAGACGACATGCCCGCAGCCAGGAACAGCCCCGGACCCGCCCGACCTGGCGGGTTGCCGATGCAGAACCCTGCCGGCACGGACGCCACCCTGACAAAGACGTCGCCCGCGACCCGTCTGTGGATCCCGGGCGGCACCGAACCGATCCGCGGCGCGGCCCCGGCCGAAGCGCGCGGACACCCAACCCCCTGCCGGGCAGGACATGCCCGGCCCACGGTCGAAGGACGAGGACCATGGCGCGCAAGCTGATGCAGTTCACCCGTATCGAGCAGAAGATGCCCGAGAAGCGAACCGCTCAAACCCGCGCCAAAGATTTCGGCGAGATCTATGCGGGGTTTGCGCCGGAACAGGCGGCCACCCAGGCCTCGCGCTGCTCCCAGTGCGGCATTCCGTTCTGCCAGGTGCATTGCCCGCTGCAGAACAACATCCCCGACTGGCTGAAGCTGACCGCCGAAGGCCGGCTGGAAGAGGCCTATACCATCTCGTCGGCGACCAACACCTTCCCCGAGATCTGCGGCCGCATCTGCCCGCAGGATCGTCTGTGCGAGGGCAACTGCGTCATCGAGAAGGGCTTCAACTCGGTGACCATCGGGTCGGTGGAGAAGTACATCACCGAGACCGCCTTCGAGAACGGCTGGGTCAAGGCGCCGAAGCCGGAGCGCGAGCTGGGCCTGTCGATCGGCATCGTTGGTGCCGGGCCGGCCGGCCTTGCGGCGGCCGAAATGCTGCGCCGCCGGGGCTACGAGATCCATGTCTATGATCGCTACGACCGCGTCGGCGGGCTGCTGATCTATGGCATCCCCAATTTCAAGCTCGACAAGCAGGTCGTGCTGCGGCGCTGGAAGCTGCTTGAAGAGGGGGGGATCAAGTTCCACCTTGGCGTCGATATCGGTCGCGACGTGACGATCGAGGAGCTGCGCCAGCGTCACGAGGCGGTGCTGATCGCGACCGGCGTTTATCAGTCGCGTGAGATCAAGGTGCCGGGCGTGGGGCTTCAGGGTGTCGAGAAGGCGCTCGACTTCCTGACCGTCTCCGACCGGCTCAATCTGGGCGATGCGCTGTCCGACGAGATGCAGGCGCGGTTCTCGGCCAAGGGCAAGAACGTGGTCGTGGTCGGCGGCGGCGACACCGCCATGGACTGCGTGCGCACCTCGATCCGTCAGGGTGCCGCCTCGGTGACCTGCCTTTATCGCCGCAACCGGCAGAACATGCCCGGCTCGCAGCGCGAGGTGGCGAATGCGACGGAAGAAGGCGTCACCTTCGAGTGGCTGTCCAACCCCGAAGCCTTCCTCGGCAATGAGAAGGTCGAGGCGGTACGGGCCGTCCGCATGCGCCTGGGTGCACCCGATCCGTCGGGTCGTCAGTCGCCGGTGGTGGTCGAGGGCAGTCAGTTCACACTCAAGGCCGATCTGGTGATCAAGGCGCTGGGCTTCGACCCCGAAGATCTGCCGGTGCTGTTCGAGTGCCCCGATCTGGTGACCACCCGCTGGGGCACGCTCAAGACCGATATCCGAACCTTCATGACCAGCGTCGACGGCGTTTTCGCCGCCGGTGACATCGTTCGCGGTGCCTCGCTGGTCGTCTGGGCGATCCGCGACGGCCGCGATGCCGCCGAGCAGATCGACCGCTATGTCCGCAACCGCATCACCGCCGCCGAGCAGTCGGCGGCTGCCAGCTGAACGCCTGGACGGGAGACAGAGCCATGTCCGAGATCATCCGCGAGACGGCCGAGACCTTCGTTGCCGCCTGGGCTGCCAACAAGGCCAAGCTGGAAGCCGCCCATGCCTATAACCCGGCCGACGAGCACGACGCCTGCGGCGTCGGCCTCGTCGCCTCGATCGACGGCACGCCCCAGCGGCGGGTCGTCGAGGCCGGTATCACCGCGCTTTCCAACCTGATGCACCGCGGTGCGGTCGATGCCGACGGCAAGACCGGCGATGGCGCCGGCATCCATCTGCAGATCCCCAAGGACTTCTTCCGGGAACATATCGAGCGCACCGGCCATCGCATGGCCGAAGGCAGCGAACTGGCCGTGGGCCAGGTCTTCCTGCCGCGCAACGATTTCGGCGCCCAGGAGCTGTGCCGCACGATCGTCGAGAGCGAGATCCTTGAGCTCGGCTACACGATCTATGGCTGGCGCCAGGTGCCGGTGAACACCCGGGCGATCGGCGAGAAGGCCGCGGCGACGCGGCCCGAGATCGAGCAGATCATGATCGCCAACGACAAGGGCAACGGCACTGTCGCCTTCGAGCGCGACCTCTATCTCATCCGTCGCCGGATCGAGAAGAAGGTCCGCGAGGCGAGCGTCGCCGACTTCTACATGTGCTCGCTGTCCAGCCGGTCGATCATCTACAAGGGCATGTTCCTGGGCGAGCAGCTGACGGTGTTCTACCCCGACCTGCTCGACGAGCGGTTCGTGTCGAACTTCGTCGTCTACCATCAGCGCTATTCGACCAACACCTTCCCGACCTGGTCGCTGGCCCAGCCCTTCCGGATGCTCGCCCATAACGGCGAGATCAACACCGTGCGCGGCAACAGCAACTGGATGAAGAGCCACGAGACCCTGATGGTCTCCGAGGTCTTCGGGCCGGCAGGCGAGGACATCAAGCCGCTGATCCCGCAGGGCAGCTCCGACTCGGGCGCACTCGATGCGGTGTTCGAGGCGCTGTGCCATGCCGGCCGTTCGGCGCCGCTGGTGAAGCTGATGCTGGTGCCGCCGGCGTGGTCGAAGGTGCCGGACGTGCCGGAGGCGCACCGTTCGCTTTACGCCTATCTGAACACGGTCATGGAGCCCTGGGACGGCCCGGCGGCGCTCGCGGTCTATGACGGCCGCTGGATCGCGGCGGGCATGGACCGCAACGGTCTGCGCCCGATGCGCTATGCCATCACCGCCGACGGCCTGCTGGTCGTGGGGTCGGAAGCCGGCATGGTGCCGCTGACCGATCAGGACGTGATCGAGAAGGGCCGGGTCGGCCCGGGCGAGATCCTGGGTGTCGACCTCCAGGAGGGCAAGCTCTACCACGACCGCGCGCTCAAGGACCTGCTCGCGGCGGAGCACGACTATGCCTCCTGGGCGGGCAAGACCACCCGGCTCGGCGCGCTGATCGATCAGGTGCCTGCACCCCAGCCGCGCTTCAACGCCGACGAGCTTCGCCGGCGCCAGCTGGCCGTCGGCCTGACCATCGAGGACCTGGAGCTGATCCTTCATCCCATGGTGGAAGAGGGCAAGGAAGCCGTCGGCTCGATGGGCGACGACGCACCGATCGCGGTGCTCTCCAGCCATTATCGCGGCCTGCACAACTTCTTCCGGCAGGAATTCAGCCAGGTGACCAACCCGCCGATCGACCCGCTCCGCGAGGAGATGGTCATGACGCTGGATACCCGCCTCGGCAACCTGGGCAATGTCTTCGCCCAGGACGAGAGCCAGATGAAGATCCTGCTGCTCGACAGCCCGGTCGTGACCAACCGCGCCTATGCGGCAATGCGCCGTTACATGAAGGATCGTGCGGTCGAGATCGACTGCACCATGCCGGCCGGTGCGGGCGAAGGCGTGCTGAAGAAGGCGCTGGAGCGGATCCGTCGCGAGGCGGAAGATGCCGTGCGCGGCGGTGCCGAGCACATCATCCTGACCGACGAGCGGCTGGACGAGACCAATGTCGCCGTACCGATGATCCTGGCGGCGGGCGGTGTGCATACCCATCTGGTGAAGCAGAAGCTGCGCACCTTCTGCTCGGTCAACGTCCGCTCGGCCGAATGCCTCGATGTGCAGTACATGGCGGTGCTGGTCGGTGTCGGCGCCACCACGATCAACGCCTATCTGGCCGAGGAGACGATCTATGATCGCCATCGCCGCGGCCTGTTCGGCGACCTGACGATCGACGAGGCGGTGTCGAACTTCAAGCATGCTGCCGATCTGGGTCTGCTCAAGGTGCTCTCGAAGATGGGCATCTCGGTGATCAGCAGCTATCGCGGCGCCTACAACTTCGAGGCGGTGGGCCTGTCGCGGTCGCTGGTGGCGGAGTTCTTCCCCGGTATGTCGTCGCGTGTCTCGGGCATCGGCCTCGCCGGTATCGAGCGCAAGACCATCCGCCAGCATGAGCGCGGCTTCCAGGGCGGTGCCTCGATCCTGCCGATCGGCGGCTTCTACCGCTACCGGGCGAAGGGTGAGGCGCATGGCCATGACGGCCGGCTGATCCACATGCTTCAGACGGCCGTCGCCAGCGACAGCTACACCCTCTACAAGAAGTATGCCGAAGGTGTGCGGGCGCTGCCGCCGATCCATCTGCGCGACCTTCTGGACTTCAAGACCAACCGCAAGCCGGTGCCGGTCGACGAGGTCGAGAGCATCACCTCGATACGCAAGCGGTTCGAGACCCCGGCCATGTCGCTGGGCGCGCTGAGTGCGGAAGCGCACGAGACGCTGACCATCGCGATGAACCGGATCGGTGCGCATTCGAACTCGGGCGAGGGCGGCGAGAGCCGCGATCGCTTCCAGCCGCGTCCGAACGGCGACAACGCCAATTCCGGCACCAAGCAGGTCGCCTCGGGCCGCTTCGGCGTCACCACCGAGTACCTGAACAACTGCCGCGAGATCCAGATCAAGGTGGCGCAGGGTGCCAAGCCCGGTGAAGGCGGGCAGCTGCCCGGCTTCAAGGTGACGGTCGAGATCGCGAAGCTCCGGCATTCGACGCCGGGCGTGATGCTGATCTCGCCCCCGCCGCACCACGACATCTATTCGATCGAAGATCTGGCGCAGCTGATCTACGACCTGAAGCAGGTCAACCCCGATGCCGAGGTCTCGGTGAAGCTGGTCGCCCGCTCGGGCATCGGCACCATCGCGGCCGGCGTCGCCAAGGCCAATGCCGACGTGATCGTGATCTCGGGCCACAATGGCGGCACCGGCGCCAGCCCGCAGACCTCGATCAAATATGCCGGCGTGCCCTGGGAGATGGGCCTGTCCGAAGCCAACCAGGTGCTGACGCTCAACCGTCTGCGCCATCGGGTGCGGCTGCGCACCGACGGCGGCCTGAAGACCGGCCGTGACGTCGTCATCGCCGCCATGCTCGGTGCCGAGGAATTCGGCATCGGCACCACCTCGCTGGTGGCGATGGGCTGCATCATGGTCCGCCAGTGCCACAGCAACACCTGCCCGGTGGGCGTGTGCACCCAGGATCCGGCGCTGCGTGCCAAGTTCGACGGCACGCCCGAGAAGGTGGTGAACCTGTTCACCTTCATCTCGGAAGAGGTGCGCGAGATCCTGGCCCAGCTCGGCGCCCGGTCGCTGAACGAAATCATCGGCCGGTCGGACCTGCTGTCGCAGGTCAGCCGCGGCAGCGCGCATCTGGACGATCTGGACCTGAACCCGATCCTGGCCCAGGCCGATCCGGGCGATCTGCCCCGCTACTTCTCGCTGTCGGGCCGCAACCCGGTCCCCGACACCCTCGACGCGCAGATGATCGTCGACGCGGCGCCGGCCCTCAACGAGGGCGAGAAGATGCAGCTGACCTACAATGTGCGCAACACGCACCGGTCGGTGGGCACGCGTCTGTCGTCCAAGATCGTCCGCCGCTTCGGCATGGACGGGCTGCAGCCGGGGCACATCACTGTGCGTCTGCGCGGCTCGGCCGGCCAGTCGCTCGGCGCCTTCGCCGTGCAGGGCCTGAAGCTGGAGGTGATCGGCGATTCGAACGACTATGTCGGCAAGGGCCTGTCGGGCGGCAGCATCGTGGTGCGTCCGCCCTTCGTGACCACCCGCAAGAGCAACGAGAACGTCATCATCGGCAACACCGTGCTCTATGGTGCGACCTCGGGCGAGCTGTTCGCGGCGGGCCAGGCGGGTGAGCGCTTCTGCGTCCGCAACTCCGGCGCCCAGGCGGTGGTCGAAGGCTGCGGGGCCAATGGCTGCGAGTACATGACCGGCGGCACAGTCGTGATCCTGGGCAAGGTCGGCCACAATTTCGGTGCCGGCATGACCGGCGGCATGGCCTTCATCTTGGACAGCGACGGCTCGTTCGAGCGCCGCGTGAACCCGGAAACGCTGGTCTGGCAGCGCATCGCCACCCCGCATTGGGAAGCGGTGCTGCGCGGCCTGATCGAGCGCCACGTGGACGAGACCAAGTCCGCCTTCGCCCAGAACCTGCTCGACGATTGGGATCGCACGCTCGATCGCATCTGGCAGGTGGTGCCGAAGGAGATGGTCTCGCGCCTCGAACACCCCCTGAACCCGGAAGAGGTCGCGGCGGTCACCGCCTGAGGCGGACCCTCGCGGGGGCGGCCCCGGGGCCTTCGGGCCCGGACCTGAGGACGGGCCGGACGACGAAGACGGGAAGCGGCGGGCATCCGGAAGGGTGCCCGCCGTTTTCGTTCAGGCGCAGCTGCCGTCACTCTCCAGCTGCGGAATTCCGGAACGACATTTCCTTTCAGTCCGATCGCGGGGCGGTTAAACCGCGCAAGGATCGGTCCTGCGACGGGCGGGGCCGGTTCTCTCTCGTAACCCCCGCAAAAGACTGGTGACATGACATGTTGGATGATGAACGCGGTCCGCTGCTTCGGCAGGCCCTCTCTCGTCTCGACGCGGCGGCCGCGTATCTCGACCTCGATCAGGACGTGGCGGAGAAGCTGGGTGCCCCCCGCGAGACCCTGAAGGCACGGCTGCTGATCCGGATGGACGACGGCAGCCGGCGGGCCTTCACCGCCTGGCGCTGCCGCTATGACGACACCCGCGGCCCCACCAAGGGCGGCATCCGCTATCACCCCGCCTCGACCATGGACGAGGTGGAGGCGCTGGCCTTCTGGATGACCTTCAAATGCGCGGTGATGAACCTGCCCTATGGCGGCGGCAAGGGCGCAATCCGGGTGGATCCGCACGGCCTGTCGCGGGCGGAGCTGGAGCGGCTGTCGCGTGCCTATGTCCAGGCCTTCGCCGGCGTGATCGGGCCGGAGCGCGACATTCCGGCGCCCGATGTCTATACCGACGCCATGGTCATGGGCTGGATGGCCGATGAATACGGCTCGCTGACCGGTGCACCGGCGCCGGCGGTGGTCACCGGCAAGCCGGTGGCGCTGGGCGGATCGCTCGGCCGCGGTGACGCCACGGCCCGCGGCGGATGGTATCTGCTGCGCCATCTGGCTGCCCGGCTGGGTGTCGAGGACCAGCCCGGCCGCGTCCGGCGGGCGATCGTTCAGGGCTATGGCAATGCCGGCCGGCATATGGCCCGACTGCTGGCGTCCGACGGCTGGACGATCGTCGGCGTTTCCGACAGCCGGGGTGCTGTGGCGGCACCCGGCGGTATCGATTTCGACGCGCTGGATGCCGCCAAGGCCCGGGGCGGGGTCGGTCTTCTGGAGGGGCCGGGCGTGCGCCGGGTCGATCCGGACGAGATCCTGGCCCTGGATGCCGAGTTGCTGGTGCCGGCGGCCCTGGAAGAGATGATCCATGCCGGCAATGTCCATCTGATCACGGCACCGGTGGTGCTGGAGCTGGCCAACGGCCCGGTGACGCCCGAGGCCGACGAAGTGCTGACTGCCCGCGGCATCACCGTGCTGCCCGACATCCTGGCCAATGCCGGCGGTGTCACGGTCTCGTATTTCGAATGGGTCCAGAACCGGCAGGGCTGGTACTGGGGCGAGGCCGAGGTGCATGAGCGGCTGAAAGCGGCGATGGAACGGGAAGGCGACGCGATCGGCGACCGTGTCGCGGCTCTCGGCATCGACTGGCGGACCGCGGCCTATGTCCACGGTCTGGCGCGGCTGGCGGACGCCATCGCTGCCCACGGCACCCAGACCGATTTCCGCGGCTGACGCCGGCCGACGTCCGGGGCTGACGCCGGGCCGAGGCCGAGCCCCGCTCGTGCAGGGGGTGCGGAGCTTTCTGCCCGCGCCCCCTGGCGGGAAGACGGGCGGGGGGATAGGATCGCCCAGGCGTTCCCGTCTCCCCCGCTTCCGGATCCGCACCGCTGATGTCTTCCACCCCGCAGAGCCCCTCGCCGGCGCTGCCTGCCGGCGCGCCCCCGGGGCTTGGCCGGCCGGCCGCCGCGGCGTTCGGCGCCTACGTCATCTGGGGCCTGTTCCCGCTCTATTTCTCTGCCCTGGCCGCGGTACCGTCGCTGGAGGTTCTGGCCGACCGGATCCTGGGCTCGCTGGTCGTGCTGATCTTCGTTGCCGCGGGCCATCGTCACCGGGCCGAGATCCGCGCCGTGATTGCCCGGCCCCGGGTGCTGGGCCTGCTCTGCCTCAGCGCCGTCGCCATCGCGGCCAATTGGGGGGTCTATATCTACGCGGTCCAGACCGGCCGCGCGGTCGATGCCAGCCTCGGCTATTACGTCAATCCGCTGGTCTCGGTGGTGCTGGGCGTGGTGTTCCTGCGCGAAAGGCCGCGGGCGATGCAGATCCTGGCCTTCTTCCTGGCGATCGGCGGGGTCGCCTGGATTGCGGGGGAAGGCGGCGGCCTGCCCTGGATCGCGATCGCGCTGGCCATGAGCTTCGGCACCTATGGGCTGCTGCGCAAGCTTGCGGCCGTCGGTGCCGTCGCAGGGCTTGCGATCGAAACCGCGGTGCTGGCGCCGGTGGCGCTTGGCTGGACGATCTTCGCGGCAGCCGGTGGTGCTCTGGCCATCCCCTCGGCAGGGCCGCTGCAGGTGCTGCTGCTGCTGGCCGCCGGGGCCGTGACCGTGGTGCCGCTGCTGATGTTCGGCTTTGCGGCGCCGCGCCTGCCCCTCGGCCTGCTGGGCTTTCTGCAATACGTCAATCCGACCTGTCAGCTCGCCGTGGCTGTGTTTCTGCTGGGCGAAACCGTCTCCGAGGCGCAAGGTGTGGCCTTCGTTCTCATCTGGATCGCGCTCGCGCTCTATACCGGTGATGCGGTAGTGGCCCGACGCCGTTCTCTGCGCTAAAGTCCTCGGCCATGCGCACGCTTTATCATCACTGGCTGAACCCTGGTTGCCGCGTGGTCCGACTGGCCCTCGGCGAGAAGCAGCTCGATCACGATCTGCAGCTCGAAAAGGCGTGGGAACGCCGCACCGAGTTCCTGAGGCTCAATCCGGCAGCCGTGCTTCCGGTTCTGGTTGAAGCCGACGACACCGTGGTCGCCGGCCATCGCACCGTGCTCGAATATCTGGAAGAGGCCTATCCGGAACATCCCCTGCTGCCGCGCCGGCCGGGCGACCGCGCCGAGGTGCGCCGGCTGATCGACTGGTTCGACCACAAATTCTCCGACGAGGTCACCCGCAATCTCGTGGGGGAGAAGGTGGACAAGCGCCTGGCAGGCTTGGGACAGCCGACTTCGGCCGCGATCCGCGCGGGCCTCGCCAATATCAACTATCACCTGGAATACGTGGCCTTCCTGACCGAGCGGCGCAAATGGCTGGCCGGCGACCAGCTCTCGCTGGCCGATCTGGCCGCTGCCGCCCATCTTTCGGCGATCGACTATCTGGGCGATGTGCCCTGGGTCCGCCATCCGGTCGCCAAGGAATGGTATGTCCGGATCAAGTCCCGGCCGAGCTTCCGGCCCATGCTCAAGGACCGGATCATCGGCATTGCGCCCGCGGCGCATTATGGCGACCTCGATTTCTGATCGGCGCCCGCCCGCGCCGCCACCGCCCAGGCGCAAGGGGCCGCCGCTCGACCTCGACCCCGCCGGCTGGACGGCGGCGATCCGCGCCAGGGCCAGGGAGATCGGCTTCGATGCCGTGGGCTTCGCCCCGGCCCGCCTTCCCCCTGCGACGGGCGAGGCGCTCGACCGGTTCGTCGAACTCGGCCGCCATGGCGACATGCGCTGGATCGAGGACCGGATCGACTGGCGCCGCAGCCCCGATGCGCTCTGGCCCGAGGCACGCAGTGCCATCGTACTCGCCCAGAATTACGGGCCGGACATCGATCCCCTCGCCAATCTCTCCCACCCTGAGACCGGCAGCCTGTCGGTCTATGCCCGGGGCGACGACTATCACGAGGTGATCAAGGCAAAGTTGCGCCGTCTGGCCCGCTGGCTGTGGGACGAAAGCGCGGTCGAACTCAAATTCTTCGTCGATACTGCGCCGGTGATGGAAAAGCCGCTGGCGGCGCTGGCCGGGCTGGGCTGGCAGGGGCGTCACACCAATCTGGTTTCGCGTGATTTCGGATCCTGGACCTTTCTTGCGGTGATGCTGACCGGGCTCGACCTCGTCCATGACCGCCCCCATGGCGATCGCTGCGGCAGCTGCCAGGCCTGTCTGGATGCCTGTCCGACGGATGCCTTCCCGGCGCCTTATGAACTGGATGCCCGGCGCTGCATTTCCTATCTCACCATCGAACTCGACGGGCCGGTGCCGGCGGAGTTCCGGGCCGCCATGGGCAACCGGATCTATGGCTGCGACGACTGCCTGGCGGTCTGCCCCTGGAACAAGTTCGCGAGAGGGGCCGCCGAGACGAAGCTGGCGGGCCGCGAGGCGTTGACGGCGCCGGCGCTTGCCGATCTGGCCGGACTGGACGATGGCGCATTCCGCACCATGTTCGCGAAGACCGCCGTCAAGCGGATCGGCCGCGACCGCTTCGTCCGCAATGTCGCGATCGCGATCGGCAATTCCGGGCGGCCCGATCTGGTGCCGGCACTCCGGCCGCTGCTGGCGGATGGTGCGGCGCAGGTCCGGGCGATGGCGGTCTGGGCGGCATCGCGGCTGATGTCGCCGGCTGAATTTGCAGGCGCGGCGGCCGGGCGGTTGCCGGGCGAAACCGATCCGGTGGTGCTGACCGAATGGCGGGCTGCCGGTGTCCTGTCCGAGGAGGGGCCATGACCGACCACCCCGCCGATCACGAGGCGACCGATCCCGTGGCCCTGCTTCGCCCTGTGGCGGGCCATGGAGGCCTGCTGTTCTGCTTCGGCCTCGGCTTTTCCGCCCGGGCGCTGGCCCGGGCCTGGATGGCGGCGGGCGGCCGGGTGGCAGGTACCTGCCGGAGCGCCGGCAAGCGCGATCAGCTGGTGGCCGAGGGGATCGCCGCGCATCTGTTCGACGGCAGCGAAGCGATGGACGCCGCAGGTCTCGCGGATCTGGGACGGGCCGTGGCGATCCTGTCTTCGGTCGGCCCCGATGCCGGGGGCGATGCGGTGATCCGGGTTCACGGGGCGGATATTGCCGCCGCAGCGGCAGCCGGTGCGGCACGCGGTGCCGCGCCCTGGATCGGCTATCTGTCGACCACCGGGGTCTATGGCGATCATGGTGGCGGCTGGGTCGACGAGACCACACCGACCATCGCCGCCGCCGGCCGGGGCGGCCGCCGGGTGGCGGCGGAACAGGCCTGGTCGGCGCTGGCGCCCGAGGCGCCGGCCCATCTCTTCCGGCTGGCCGGCATCTATGGCCCTGGTCGGTCGGCGCTCGATACGGTCCGCGCCGGACGGGCGCATCGGGTGGTGAAGCCGGGCCAGGTCTTCTCGCGCATCCATGTCGACGACATCGCCGCCGTGCTGGCCGCCTCGATCGCCCGCCCCGCCCCCGGGCGCGCCTACAATCTCTGCGACGACGAGGCAGCCCCGCCCCAGGACGTGATCCTGCATGCCTGCGAACTGCTGGGGGTGACACCGCCGCCGGAAGTGCCGTTCGAGGAGGCCGATCTCAGCCCGATGGCGCGCAGCTTCTACGCCGACAACAAGCGGGTGCACAACAACCGGATCCGCGAGGAGCTGGGCGTGCGGCTGAAATACCGCACCTACCGGGAGGGGCTGGCCGCCCAGCTTGCGGCGGAAGCGGCGCGCCGGTAGCGGCGGTCAGGCGGGAAGCCGCAGATACCGGCCAATGCCCACCCGGGCGAGCAGGTCCGGGTCGTGGCTGACCAGGACCAGGGCGCCATCCCAGGCGGCAAGTGCGGTCTCCACCGTCTCGGTCGACTCCAGATCCAGGTGATTGGTGGGCTCGTCGAGCAGCAGCAGCTCCGGCGGTTCCGCCTGGCCGAGCAGGCAGGCGAGAGCGACCCGCACCCGCTCGCCGCCGCTCAGCATGGCCGTCTGCCGCAATGCGGCGTCACCGCGGAACAGGAAGCGTGCAAGGGTTGCGCGCAGGGCTTCCTCGCCGGCATCGGGCGCATGGCGCCGCAGATTGTCGAGCAGGCTGAGCGCCGGATCGAGCAGATCCGCATGCTGGTCGAGCAGGGCGATCCGGCCGGGGCGTCGGACCGAACCGCTGCGGGGCAGGTCCAGCCCGGCGGCGATCCTGAGCAGCGACGTCTTGCCGGCACCGTTCGGGCCCGTAATCGCGATCCGCTCCGGCCCCGTGACGCTGAGATCGGGCAGGGAGATGCCGGCCGCCGTTACGACATCGCGCATGTCGAGCAGCTCCCGCCCACGGGCGAGACCTGTTGCGGGCAGTGAGAAAGCCGGCCGGCCGGTCAGGTCGAGCGCGGCGCGGGCGGCCGTCAGGTCGCCTGCTGCCGTCTCCAGACGCCTTGCTGCCAGCCGGTTCCCGCGGCCCCGGCTGCGTTCCGCCCGATCCTGTCGGGCATCGAGCAGGATCTTCGGCATGTCGCCGCGGGCGCGATGCCGGCGGCCGGCGGCGTCGCGGCGATCCTGACGCGCGGCCGCCGCCGAGGCCTCGCGCTTTGTCCGGCTCATCTGATCCCGGGCGGCGGCCATGGCGGCATGGGCCGCGGCTTCCCGGGCCGTGCGCGCGGCAAGCCAAGCCTCGCTGCCGCCTGTGTGGTGGAAGACCCGGCCCGGCGCCAGTTCCAGAATGCGGGGCAGGCCGCGCAACAGGTCCCGGTCATGAGACGCGATGATCAGCCCGCCCGTCCAGTCTGCGATGAGAGAGGCGACCGCCTGCCGCCCGCTCTCGTCCAGATGGTTGGTCGGCTCGTCCAGCAGCAGCAGATCCGGTTCGGCCAGGATCGCGCCTGCAAGCCGCAACCGGGCGCGTTCGCCACCGCTGAGGGTCGCGACGGGGCGGCGGACATCCAGGTCCGCAAGGCCCATCCGGGTCAGTGCCGCGATGATCCGGGCTTCAAGGCCCCAGTCGATGCGGGCTGCGTCACGGGCGTCGATGCGCCCCGTCAGCGCGCGGTCGATGAGGTCGAGCGCGGCCCTCTGGCCGATCAGATCGGCAATGGTCAGATCCGTCGGCGTGCCTGCCGTCTGGTCGAGCAGCAGGCAGCCGGCCGGCCGGACGATCCGACCGGCCGCGGGAGAGGCATGGCCGCTGATGATCCGGAGCAGGGTCGATTTGCCACTGCCGTTGCGACCGACGAGACCAAGGGACTCTTGGCCCAGATCGAGATCGAGCCCTGAAAAAAGCTCACGCCCCCGGGGATCGATCGCGGCAATGCCGCGGAGGCTGAGGTGCACGGTGGTGGATGACATGGAGAGCCTTCGGAACGGAACGACGACACGGGGTGATGCGGTCGGTCGTCGTTCCGATCATCGGCAGGGCACTCCTGAAGGCTGCGGCGTCTGAAGGTCCCCGATATGTGGGGAGCCGCGGCCCCGGATCAATCCGCTTCGACCACCAGCCGGCACACCTCGTCGAGGGTGCGGGTCAGCATGGCGATGTCGGAAGGCGTCGAAAGCCGATGATCGCCGCCTTTGACCAGCTCGAGCCGGAGATCGGTGGTGGTCAGTGCCGCGGCGGTTTCCAGCGACAGCCGCCAGGGCACGTCGGGATCTTCCAGGCCGTGGAGCAGGCGCACCGGCCCTTCGAAGGGGATGGGGCCGTCGAGCACCAGATTGTCGCGCCCCTCTTCGATCAGCCGGCGGGTGATCACCGTGGGCTCCGGGTCGTATTCCGATGGGATCTCCAGGCGGCCGTCGCGGAGCAGCATCGCCTGCTGGTCGGCGGTCATGTCGGGCCACATCAGCCTTTCGGTGAAGTCGGGCGCCGCGGCGATGCCGATCATGCCCTTCACCCGATCAGGGCGGGCCAGGGCGACGCGCAGCATGATCCAGCCGCCCATGCTGGAGCCCACCAGGACCAGCGGGCCGTCGGTCAGGCGATCGATCATCACCAGCGCATCTTCGACCCAGCGGCCGATGCAGCCGTCTTCGAAGGCGCCGTCTGAGATGCCGTGACCGGAATAGTCGAACCGCAGATAGGGCCGGCCGGTGCGGGCGCAGAACCCGTCGAGCGCCATGGCCTTGGTGCCGGTCATGTCCGAGCGGAACCCGCCCAGGAACACGACGCCCGGCCCGGGCGCCCAGAGCTTGGGCAGATGGCGATGATAGGCCAGATGCACGCCGTCGCCGCGATCGATGCGGCCGGTATCGGAACCGGCGGGATGGGCGGGGTCGGCGGAAGAAGTGGGGGTGGACACGCGATCCTCCATTTGGGGGATAAGGTTGGATGTGGATGAGGGCGGGCGTGACGGGCCGGATGCATGACAGGTGGACCGGTGACCATTTCGGGGCGTGAGCAGCCCGGACTTCTGCCGGAAAGGTCGCTCGTGTAGTCTGTGGGCGGATCCGGCCGGGTGGCCGGGCCAGCCGTGCCCGTGCCCGCATGGAGCCCTGAACCCGGTGCAATCGGACGATATTAGCAGCAAGCCCGCCCATGACCCAAACGACGGTCCTGTGACGCCCCCCGCGTCGGCCTTCCGGCCGCGCACCGTTCTTCAGGTGCTTCCGGCGCTGGGACCGGGGGGTGTGGAGCGCGGCACCGTCGACATCGCCGCCGGCCTGATCGCCGCCGGCTGGCGTGCCGTCGTGGCCTCGGCGGGCGGACCGCTGGCCGTGGAACTGGAGCGGCTGGGCGGCCGGCATGTCACCCTGCCGCTGGCGACGAAGCGCCCCTGGGCGATCCGCGCCAATGCCGGGCGGCTTGCCGATCTGATCCGGGAAGAGGGGGTCGACCTGGTCCATGCCCGCTCTCGCGCACCGGCCTGGAGCGCTTTTATGGCGGCGGAGCGCACCGGCACCCCCTTCGTGACCACCTTTCACGGCACCTATGGTCACGGCAGCTGGCTGAAGCGCCGCTACAACGCGGTGATGACCCGCGGCCGGCCGCTGATCGCCATCTCGGACTTCATCGCCGACCATCTGCAGACGGTCTATGGCGTCGATCCGGCCGTGATCCGGACCATCCCGCGCGGGGTGGATGTTTCGAAATTCCATCCGGCAGCGGTCTCGGCCGACCGCATCATCGCACTCGCCCGCCGCTGGCGGCTGGACGAAAGCCGGGCACTGATCCTGATGCCGGGCCGGCTCAGCCGATGGAAGGGGCATATCGTGCTGCTTGATGCGCTGGCCGAGCTTGGGCGGCGCGATGTGCAATGCGTGATGGTGGGCGCCGCCCCCGGCACCGAGAGCTACCGCGCCGAAGTCGAGCAGGCGATCCGGGATCGCGGGCTGGAAGATGTGGTGGGCATTGCGGATGCCGAACGCGACATGCCGGCGGCCTACATGCTCGCCGATGTGGTGGTGTCGCCGGCGACGGAGCCCGAGGCTTTCGGCCGGGTGCCGGTGGAGGCCCAGGCGATGGGCCGCTGGATCATCGCCACGGATCATGGTGGCGCGCGCGAGACCGTGGACACGAATATCGGCGGCATGCTTGTGCCGCCGGGGGATGCCGAGGCGCTGGCCCGGGCGCTGGGGCTGGCCCTGACCATGGATCCGAAGGCGCGGGCCGCTGCGGCGCGTGCGATGATCGCCCATGTCGACGGCCGCTTCACCCTTGCCCGGATGCAGGCATCCACGCTGGCGGTCTACGAGGAGGCGCTGGCCCGGGGGCGACCGGTATGAAGAGGGCACAGAAGATCGTCGTGCCGCCAATGCCGGATCCGAAGGCCCGGGTGCTGGTGATCAAGCATTCCGCCTTCGGTGACGTGATCCTGGCGCTGGGGCCGATGAAGGCGATCCGCCTGGCCCATCCGGAGGGCCGCATCACCCTGCTGACCACGAAGCCTTATGCCGGGCTGCTGGACCAGAGCGGGCTGTTCGACGAGATCTGGATCGACGAGCGCCCCAAGGCCTGGCAGTTCGGCAAGGTCCGCGATATGCGACGCCGGCTGAATGCCGAAGGCTTCGAGCGGGTCTACGACCTGCAGACCAGCGATCGCAGCAGCAGCTATTTCCGCCTGTTCGACCGGCCGCGGCCGCTCTGGTCCGGCATTGCGCCCGGATGCGCGTTGCCCCATGCCAACCCGCAACGCGACCACATGCACACGCTGGAGCGTCAGGCCGAACAGCTGGCCATGGCCGGGATCACCCGGGTGCCGGCGCCGGATCTCGGCTTCCTGAAGGCGGATCTGTCCGGCTTCGATCTGCCGGGGCGGTTCGGTCTGCTGGTGCCGGGTGGCGCCGCGCATCGCCCGGGCAAGCGCTGGCCGGCCGCGAAGTATGCCGAGACCGCGGGGCTGCTTGCCGATCAGGGCATCGTGCCGATGCTGATCGGCACGAATGCCGAGGCCGGGGCGATCGATGCGGTGGTGGCTGCCGAGCCGCGGGCGGTGTCGCTGCAGGGGCGCACCAGCTTTGCCGAGATCGCAAGTCTTGCCCGGCGTGCGGCGATCGCGGTGGGCAACGACACCGGGCCGATGCATCTGATCGCCGCGGTCGGCTGCCCCTCGCTCAGCCTGTTCTCGAAGGAGAGCGACCCGCAGCTGACCCGTCCCCGGGGGCCGCGCGCCTCGTGGTTGCGGTCGGATCGGCTTGCCGATCTGTCGGTCGGAGAGGTCGCGACCGCCATCCGCCGGCTGCTCGAGACGTGACCGGGGCTAAGTTGCCGTTCAAGAAAGACTTGCACGACACCGGACCGTGACTATCCTTCTGTCATATCGGCGACGCGCATGTGCGCGTCGACCCCGCCTCATGCCCTGTTGCCTGGTTCAAGAACCATCCCGTCGTCACCATATCCGGTTCTGATCGACCGGTGTCGTGCCCGGGCATGGGCTTCCTGATCCGGCCCGCAGGGTGCGGGTTTCCGGTCGGCAATCGAAAGGGGACTGACCATCGCTAGAAGACCAATGCCGGTGGCGCCGAACGCGAATCGCGACGCCCATCGCATCAATGAAGCCATCCGCGTGCCGCAGGTGCGTCTGATCGACGCCGACGGCAACATGATCGGTATCGTCTCCCGGGACGACGCCCTGAACCGCGCTGCCGATGCCGGGCTCGACCTGGTTGAAGTCGCGGCTCAGGCCGAACCGCCCGTGTGCAAGCTTCTCGACTACGGCAAGTTCAAGTACGAGTCGCAGAAGAAGGCCCAGGAGGCCCGGAAGAAGCACAAGACGATCGAGATCAAGGAACTCAAGTTCCGGCCGAACATCGACGACAACGACTACAACGTCAAGATGAAGCATGCCGTCAAGTTCCTGACCGAAGGCGACAAGGTGAAGATCACCATGCGCTTCCGCGGTCGTGAAGTGACGCACCAGGATCTGGGCATGCGCGTCCTGATGCGGGTTGCGGGTGATCTTGTCGAACTGGGCAAGGTCGAGCAGCGCCCGACCCTTGAAGGTCGTCAGATGACCATGGTGCTTGCACCGCTCGTCCAGCCGGGCGAGAAGGCCGAAGGTGCGGACAAGGCCGCCGAAAAGGCATGAGCTGACCGGTCTCGTGCCTGCTGGCTTGCGATGGGCGCCGGGACCCGTGGGATCCCGGCTGCCTTTTCGGCAGCGGCGTGCGTCCTGCACTTGCCAAGTGCCGGTGGCGTCGCTATAAAGCCGGCTTCGAAACGCCGGGACGGGCGACCGTTCCGCGCGACATGGTGGCCGTGGCTTCTGGCATGCCCGTCCGCCATGGATGCTCCGCATCGTCCCATGCCGTTCCTGACGGTCCCGGGGGATGCGACCTGAACAGACGGAGAGCAAAATGCCAAAGCTGAAGAGCAAGAGCGGCGCCAAGAAGCGGTTCCGCCTGACTGCGAGCGGCAAGGTCCGCCGCGCCAGCGCCTTCCATCGTCACTGCATGTCGTCCAAGACGCAGAAGCAGAAGCGCAACAGCCGCAAGACCCAGATCCTGACGGCTGCCGACGCGAAGATCGTCAAGCAGTTCCTGCCCTACGCCTGACCGGCTCCCGGCGGACGACGACAGAAGATGCAGTGTCCGGCCGATGCCCGGCCGGCTCCGAATGATTTCCATCGGGAGTACAGACGATGGCCCGTGTGAAGCGCGGCGTGACGTCCCATGCGCGCCACAAGAAGGTTCTGAAGCTGGCCGAGGGCGCCCGTGGCCGCTCGTCCAAGACGATTCGCGCAGCCAAGCAGCGCGTCGACAAGAACCTGCAATACGCCTACCGCGACCGCCGCGTCCGCAAGCGCCAGTTCCGCGCGCTGTGGATCCAGCGCATCAACGCCGGTACGCGTGAGTTGGGCATGACCTACAGCCAGTTCATGGCCGGCCTGAAGGCCGCGGCCATCGAGATGGACCGCAAGGTCCTGTCGGATCTGGCCGTGCACGAGCCCGCAGCCTTTAAGAGCCTTGTCGAGCAGGCGCAGAGCGCTCTCGCCAAGGCCGGTGCCTGAGAGACGCGGATACCGGGCGGTGACGCCCGGTAACCCGGATCCGGCACAGAAGGACGCCGATCGAAGCGAGGGGGCCCGCGCCTGCGGGACCCCTCGTTTTGCGTTCTGAGCCAGGTTTATCCGGAAGAGCGCGGTGTCATCGAATCGTCACCGGTGAACGCGCATTCTGCCCCTCCGTCGGATCCAAGACTCCGTCGGAACTCAGACGTCCGATCCGCATAAGACCGTCGAGCCAAACTGATCCCGAGGCCTCCATGACCGACATCGACAGCCTGAAGGAGGAGATCGAGGGGCGCATCGCCGCTGCCGCCGATCTCGACGCGCTCGAAGAGGTGCGCGTTCAGGCCTTTGGCCGCAAGGGCCGCATCACCGAGATGCTGAAGGGCCTGGGCGCCCTGGACCCCGAGGCGCGCAAGGCGACAGGCCAGGCGCTGAACCAGGTGCGCGACCAGCTGCAGACGGCCCTGGAGGCCCGCCGCGAGGTGCTGAAGGCGGCGGCCCTGGATGCCCGTCTCGCGGCCGAGCGGATCGACGTCACCCTGCCGGTGCGACCCGAGCCCCAGGGCCGCATTCACCCGATCTCGCAGGTGATCGACGAACTGACGGCCATCTTCGCCGATATGGGCTTCCAGGTGGCCGAAGGTCCGCAGATCGAGACCGACTACTACAACTTCACCGCGCTCAACATCCCGCCGGAGCATCCCGCCCGGCAGATGCACGACACTTTCTACGTCCGCGGCAAGGCCGAAGACGGTGCCAACCTGGTGCTGCGCACCCACACCTCGCCGGTGCAGATCCGCACCATGGAGGCGGGCAAGCCGCCTTACCGGATCATCGCGCCGGGGCGGACCTATCGCAGCGACAGCGACATGACCCACACCCCGATGTTCCATCAGGTGGAGGGGCTGGTGATCGATCGCGACATCACCATGGCGCATCTGAAGGGCTGCCTGATCGAGTTCGCCAAGGCCTTCTTCGAGGTCGACGATCTGCCGGTGCGTTTCCGGCCGAGCTATTTCCCCTTCACGGAACCGTCGGCCGAGATGGATATCGGCTGCCAGCGCGGCGGCGGCGAACTCAAGATCGGCAATTACGGCGACTGGCTGGAGATCCTGGGCTGCGGCATGGTCCACCCCAAGGTACTGGCCATGGCCGGCATCGACCCCAACGAGTATCAGGGCTTCGCCTTCGGCATGGGCATCGAACGCATCGCCATGCTGAAGTACGGCGTGCCGGATCTGCGCACCTTCTTCGAGGGCGATCCGCGCTGGCTGAAGCATTACGGCTTCGCGGCGGCCGATCTGCCGACGCTTGCCGGCGGTCTGACGCGCTGAACGGAGATCACTCGCGATGAAGTTCACCCTGTCCTGGCTGAAGGACCATCTCGACACCGATGCCGATCTGGACCGGATCGCGCTGGCGCTGACCGCCGTCGGGCTCGAGGTCGAAGAGATCACCGACCGGCGCGCGGCCCTCGCGCCGTTCACCGTCGCCCATGTCATCTCGGCCGAGAAGCACCCGGATGCCGACAAGCTCCGGGTCTGCCGGGTCGATACCGGCGATGGCGAGGTTCAGGTCGTCTGCGGCGCCCCCAATGCCCGCACCGGCATGAAGGCGGTTTTCGCCCGTTCGGGCCTGACCGTGCCCGGCACCGGGCTGACGCTCAAGCCCTCGAAGATCCGCGGCGTCGAAAGCAACGGCATGCTGGTCTCGATGCGCGAGATGGGCCTGTCGGACGAGCATGACGGCATCATCGAGATGCCCGGGGATGCGCCGCTCGGCCAGCCCTTCGCGCCGGTGCTGGGCGTCGACGACCCGGTCATCGAGATTGCGATCACCCCCAACCGGGGTGACTGTCTGGGCGTGCGCGGCATTGCCCGGGACCTGGCCGCCGCCGGTCTCGGCACGCTGAAGCCGCTGGAGGCGACCCCGGTTGCCGGCCGTTTCCCGAACCCGGTCGCCATCCGGATCACCGATGACGCCAAGTCCGGCTGCCCGGTCTTTGCCGGGCGTACCATCCGCGGCGTGACCAATGGTGTGGCGCCCGACTGGATGCTGCGCCGGCTGACCGCGGTCGGGCTCAGGCCGATTTCGGTGCTGGTCGACATCACCAACTATGTGTCGCTGGATCTGGGTCGGCCGCTGCATGTCTTTGACGCGAAGAAGCTGACCGGCGATCTGACCATCCGCACCGCCGCCGAGGGCGAAAGCCTGAAGGCGCTGGACGAGCGGACCTATGCGCTGGGTGCCGGCCGCGATGTGGTGATCGCCGACGATGCCGGGGTGCAGAGCCTGGGCGGCATCATGGGTGGCGAGGCGACCGGCGTCGACGAGACCACCACCGAGGTGGTGCTGGAATGCGCCTGGTTCGATCCGAAGCGGATCGCCGAAAGCGGCCGGGCCCTCTCGATCCTGAGCGATGCCCGCTATCGGTTCGAGCGCACCGTCGACCCCGAGACGGTGCTGCCGGGCACCGAGATTGCGACCGCGCTGATCCTGAAGCTTGCCGGTGGCGAGGCATCCGAGGTCACGGTTGCGGGCGAGGTGCCGGGCTTCGATCGGGTCATCGGCTTCCGCCCGGCGCGGGTGGAAAGCCTGGGCGGCATCGTCGTCGATCCGGCGGCGCAGGCCACCATCCTCACCCGCCTCGGCTTCGACGTGGTGCAAGAGAGCGACGCCCTCTGGCAGGTCCGGGTGCCGAGCTGGCGCCAGGACGTCGAGGGCGAGGCGGATCTGGTCGAGGAGGTGCTGCGCATCAACGGCTATGACGCCGTGCCGCCGGTGCCGCTGCCGCGGGTGGATGTGGTGACCCGCACCGCAGCCAACGACCGGCGTCGCCGGGCCGGCTGGGTCCGCCGCGATCTGGCCGCCCGCGGCCTGGTCGAGACGGTGAACTACTCCTTCCTGACCGCGGCCGCCGCCCGGCGCTTCGGCGGCGGAGCGGACGAGCTGCATCTGCTGAACCCGATCTCGGCGGATCTGGAAGTGATGCGGCCCACCCCGCTCGCTTCTCTGGTCATGGTGGCCGGTCGGGCTGCCGCCCGTGGCGAGTTGGACGGCCGGTGGTTCGAGGTCGGGCCCGGCTGGCGCGGCATCGCACCCGCCGACCAGCGCAACCTGGCGACCGGTCTGCGTACCGGCCGCACCGGGCCGCGCAGCTGGACCGGGCAGCCGCGGCCGGTCGACGTCTTCGATGCCAAGGCCGACATCCTGGCGGCGCTTGCGGCGGCGGGCATGGATGCCGACAAGGTGCAGATCGTCGCCGGCGAGGCGCCCGGCCACTACCATCCGGGCCGGTCGGCCGCGATGAAGCTGGGGCCGAAGCTGACGCTGGGCTTCTTCGGTGAGCTGCATCCGCTGGTGGTCGAGGCTCATGACGTGAAGGGGCCGGCCGTCGGCTTCGAGCTGGATCTCGACGCCCTGCCGGAGCCCAAGCGCAAGGCCGACCGGACCCGTCCGGCGTTGGTGCTGCACGACCTGCAGCCGGTCGAGCGCGATTTCGCCTTCGTGGTCGATGCCGGGGTTGCGGCCGAGGCGCTGATCAAGGCGGTGCGTGGCGCCGAGAAGAAGCTGATCACCGACGTCTCGGTCTTCGACCGCTACGAGGGTGAGCGGCTGGGCGCCGGCAAGGTCTCGCTTGCGGTGTCGGTGACCCTGCAGCCGGTGGAGCGCACACTGACCGATGCCGAAATCCAGGCGGTGTCGGACCGGATCGTCGCGGCGGTCACCAAGGCGACGGGGGCCGTGCTGCGGGGCTGACGGGGGCCGGCAGCTCCGGACGAAACAGCCACGACAAAAAAAGCCGGGGGCGGCACGGGGTGTGACATGCGTCGCAGACCGTGCCGCCCCTGCGTTTTTGACACGATCCATTTTTGCTGCGCTGCCGTATGATTGTCATCCGGGTGTCATTCGGAACGGTTGCGGCATTGATGGCGCCCGGAAACACGCCCATATGCGGTCGGCCTGCATGCGGTGGGGCGGCTGTACCCTCCGCCAGATCGCCACATTTCTTGCCATACCTGTCCGTCAGAGGCTGCCGGCGCATGTCCGAAGTCGATCAACTGTTGCTTGCCCGGGAAAAGAAGGGCGTGCGCTTTGCGCTGGTTGCCCGGCTCGGCATGCTCGGCATCGTCTTCGGGTTGCACGTCTTCCTCTATCACACCATCGGTGAACTGGCGCTGGTCGGTCTGCTCTGCGGCGGTGCTGCGATCGGTACCGCAGCCCTGCTGATGCATCTGGATCGCCAGGGCTGTCCCAAGCTGACCGGCTATCTGGCGACCATTCTGGATGTGCTGGTGCTGAGCGGGCTGCCGGTGATCTGGTATATCGGCACCGGCGCGGATCAGGTGGTCGGGCCGCAATTCTTCCTGCAGACCCGCATGACCGTCGGCGTGCTGATGGTGATGGTGGTGAATGCGCTCGCCTTCCGTCCGGCCTATCCGCTGGTGATCGCCGTCGGCTTCGTGGCGATCTATGGGGGTTTCTCGGGCATGATCCTGAATGATCCGCGCACGGCGATCACCACAGATCCGCTCGCGGCCATGACCGGCATGGGGGTGGCGCCGAGGCTGGTGGTCGCCGATATGGTGATCGTGATGGTGGTGGGGCTGCTGCTCGCCGTCATGACCCGGGTCGCCCGCCGCATGGCGGTTCAGGCGGTACGTCAGCAGCATGCCTCGGACCAGCTTCGCCGCTATTTCTCGCCGGCCGTGGCCGCCCGGATCGCCGAAGGCGGTGACGATTTCTTCCGCCCCGGCGGCGTGGTGCGCGAGGTGGCGGTTCTGTTCGCCGACATCCGCGGTTTCACCCACCTCTCCGCCCAGATGCCGCCCGCCCATGTGCTGGATCTGCTGCGCAGCTACCATGCCGAGATGGTCGCCACCGTCTTCGCCCATGGCGGCACGCTCGACAAGTTCATCGGCGATGCGATCATGGTGACCTTCGGCTCGGCCGAACCCGACCCCAACCCGGCCCGCCGGGCGCTGGAGACGGCGCTTGCCATGCGCGAGGCGCTGGAGCGGCTGAACCGGCGGCGGATCGCCGCAGGGGAACCGCCGCTCGCCCAGGATATCGGCGTGCATGTCGGCCCGGCGCTCGTCGGCAATGTCGGCACGCCCGAGCGGCTGGAACACACGGTGATCGGCGATACGGTCAACACTGCAAGCCGGATCGAGGCGGCGTGCAAACAGCATGGCCGTGACCTGCTGATCTCGGAGGCTGTGGTCGCCAAGGCCGGCGGGGGCTTCCTGCTCGAGCGGCTGGCGCCGACCGTGCTCGCCGGCAAGACCGACCCGATCCAGCTCTATGCGGTGCTGGGGCATACCGCGGCAGATCAGGATGAAGACGTGATCCTGCCGGGCCTCCACGCCACACCCTGGGTGGTGGAGATGGACGAGGCCGAAGACGAAGCGCCGGCCGTGGCCAACGGGCTGGTGCGCGGCGCCGCCTGAACCCGGTCTGCCTGCGCCGGCCCGCCGACGCCGATCCCGGTTGCCAGCGCCCCTTGCGGGCCTTATGTTCCCCGGCAACTCAAACGCTTGTGCCTGCCCGGCCCCTTGTGCCCATCCGGCTGACGGGGCCCGGCCCTTCGGGGATGTCCATGACCGACCTCGCGAACATCCGCAACTTCTCGATCATCGCCCATATCGACCATGGCAAGTCGACCCTCGCCGACCGCCTGATCGAGCGGCTGGGCGGTCTTCAGGGCCGCGAGATGAAGGAGCAGATCCTCGACTCGATGGATATCGAGCGCGAGCGGGGCATCACGATCAAGGCGCAGACCGTCCGGCTGACCTATGACGCCAAGGACGGCAAGACCTACGAGCTGAACCTGATCGACACGCCCGGTCATGTCGACTTCTCCTACGAGGTCAGCCGCTCGCTGTCGGCCTGTGAAGGCTCTCTGCTGCTGGTGGATGCCAGCCAGGGCGTCGAGGCGCAGACGCTCGCCAATGCCTATCTCGCCATCGACAATGATCACGAGATCGTGCCGGTGCTGAACAAGGTCGATCTGCCGGCGGCGGAACCCGAGCGCATCAAGCAGCAGATCGAGGACGTGATCGGGCTCGATGCCTCGCAGGCGATCCCGATTTCGGCCAAGACCGGTGTCGGCATCGACGATGTGCTGGAGGCCCTGGTGGCCCGCCTGCCGGCGCCTGCCGGCGATCCGGCCGCACCGCTGAAGGCGCTGGTCGTCGACAGCTGGTACGACCCCTATCTGGGCGTGGTCATTCTGGTACGGGTGAAGGACGGGACGCTCAAGAAGGGCGCCAAGATCCGCTTCATGGCGACGAAGCGTGCGCATCCGGTCGACCGGGTGGGCGTGTTCACGCCCAAGCCGCTGATGATCGACACGTTGGGCTGCGGCTCGATCGGTTTCATCACGGCCGGCATCAAGGACATCGCCGATGCCCAGGTCGGCGACACCATCACCGAAGAGGACCGGCCGGCGGCGGCCCCTCTGCCCGGCTTCAAGCCGACGGTGCCGGTGGTGTTCTGCTCGCTCTTCCCGGTCGATGCCAGCGATTACGAGCATCTGCGCGACAGCCTGGGCAAGCTCCGGCTCAACGATGCGGCGCTGCATTTCGAGCCCGAGACCTCGACGGCGCTGGGCCTCGGCTTCCGTTGCGGCTTCCTGGGGCTGCTGCATCTTGAGATCATCCAGGAGCGGCTGGAGCGCGAGTTCAATCTCGACCTCATCACCACCGCGCCGAGCGTGGTCTATAAGGTCTATAAGATCGACGGCTCGATCATGGAGCTGCACAACCCGGCGGACATGCCCGACCCGGTGCAGATCGACCATATCGAAGAGCCGATGATCAACGCCACCATCATGGTTCCGGACGACCATCTGGGCGCCGTGCTGAAGCTCTGCGAAGAGAAGCGCGGCCGGCAGAAGGAGCTGACCTATGTCGGCGGCCGGGCGATGGTCGTCTATGAACTGCCGCTGGCCGAGGTGGTGTTCGATTTCTATGACCGGCTGAAGTCGGTCAGCCGCGGCTATGCCAGCTTCGACTATCAGCTTCAGGGCTATGAGGAGAGCGATCTCGTCAAGCTGACCATCCTGGTCAACAAGGAGCCGGTCGACGCGCTGTCGATCATCGTCCACCGTGCCATGTCGGAGGGGCGTGGCCGGGTGATCTGCGAACGGCTGAAGGACCTGATCCCCCGCCAGATGTTCCAGATCGCGGTTCAGGCGGCGATCGGCGGCCGGGTGGTGGCACGTGAGACCGTGAAGGCACTGCGCAAGGACGTGCTGGCCAAGTGCTATGGCGGCGACGTCAGCCGCAAGCGCAAGCTGCTGGAGAAGCAGAAGGAAGGCAAGAAGCGCATGCGGACCTACGGCAATGTCGAGATCCCGCAGTCGGCCTTCATCGCCGCGCTCAAGATCGACGGCTGATCGACCGATCGACGGTCGTCCGGATAAAGTTGATGCTCGGGGTTGATGCACCCCGGGCATTTTTCGTCAGCGCCGCCGACTGAACCGCCGACGCCGGTCACCCTCGCCGCTTCTGCCGCCGGTTGCCAGCAGCAGGACGCCCAGCACGCCCGCCACCGCCCAGATCGGCAGTTCCAGAACCGTCCGCACCGGCGGCCACAGGCCGGGCCACAGGGCGTTCTCGATGCCGGCCTGCAGGCCGATCAGGCTGTTGCGGTCGATGGCTGCCCACAGGCTGGACAGGGGGATGATCTCCCATGTCCCCTGATACCAGGCCCCGACGGCTTCGAGACCGACGAGAACCAGGGCGGCGATGAGCAGCAGGAAGGCGAGGCTTCGGCGAACCGACATGCGGCAGACAATCTCCGTTCTGCGGGTGCAAGGACCAGCGACGACAAGCTTAGACCATCAACCCGTCTTGGCAACCGCCGCCGCACTTCGTCCGCCATGCGGTTCCGGCATATGCCCCGGCATGTCCAGGCTCCGACATGCCCTTGCCATTATCCCGGCCCGGACCCCAGATCGGCGGTTGCGCCCCGCCGTCGTCCAGCTATAATGCGCGCCGCCGGTCGACCGGGATGCACGCACCGCAAAGCATCCCAAGCAAGACAGTCGATCGGGCACAAGGCCGGAGGGATGGCCGAGCGGTCGAAGGCGCACGCCTGGAAAGTGTGTATACGGTAACACGTATCGTGGGTTCGAATCCCACTCCCTCCGCCACGCACCACCGATCTCCGCTCTCGGGTCCGATAGCGCCGCCGCTCACGGCGACGGGCGGACACTCGTCCGGCCTTGGGATATTGCAAGGTCGTTCGTCATGGCACCGCGGACGCCGTGGAAGCCGGCATGGCTGTCCGCCGTAGCAGAACGGCGACCATTGCCAGCGCGGCGACGGCGCAGAACCCCAGACCTGCCGACATGCCGAGCGCTGTATGAATGCCGAGCTGATGCATGATCAGGGCGAAGGCGAATGGTGCGACGGATCCCACGATCAGCCTGACCGACATGATCTGCCCCTGACGCCGGCCATAGCCGTCCGCGCCGAACAGGGCCAGCGGCAGCGTGCCGCCGACGATGCTGTAGAGGCCGTTGCCCATGCCGAACAGAACGGCGAAGGCCATGGCCCCGGCAATCGAAGGCGCGGTCAGCGTCAACAGTACCAGCGCACCCGGCAACAGGGCTGCGGCGACCGCAGCCAGGATGAGCTGCGACAGGTTGCGGCCGAAGATCATGTTGATCAACCTGCTCGCCACCTGGGATGGGCCGAAGAGGGCGCCGACCGTTACCCCGATGACCCCGAGGCCCAGGCTGCCCAGCATCGGCAGCATGTGAACCAGCACCGCTGAGCTGACGAAGCTCTGGAAGGCGAAAGCGGCCGCCATCAGGATGAACGCCGTTCGTCGGTTGGCAGGCGCGACGCTGCCCTGCGGGCTCTCGGGCGGGTCCGAGGCAGGCTGCCCGGCACGGAGCGTCTTCGGGTCCGCCTCCGCCGGGCGGCTCAGCCAGGCGTGTAACGGCACGCATAGCATGAGGTTGAGGGCCGCGAAGACGATGTAGACCTCGCGCCAGCTCATGAAGCCGTGCAGCCACGACGTGAACGGCCAGAACAGGGTCGAGGCGAAGCCGGCGATCAGGGTCAGCCAGACGATGCTGCGTTGGGCCGTCCGCGGATGACGCTGGACGAGCAGGGGGAAGGCCGCGCCGTACTGCACCATGGTCGACGCGATCTCGATGGCGATGAGGGCTGGCAGGAAGGTGAAACCGGAGGGCGCCGCCGCGCAGACCGCCAGTGCCAGCACTGCGGTGACGGAACCTGCGGTCATCACCCTGCCGGCACCGAAACGGTCGATCCATCGTCCGGACCAGGGGGCGATCAGACCGCCCGTGAGCAGCGCGATCGACAGGGCGCCGAATACCCATTCCTCCGGCCAGCCGAGATCCCGAGCCATGGCAGGCGCCAGGATGCCGAAGCTGTAATAGAGCGTGCCGTAGCCGATGATCTGCGTCAGGCCGAGCGCTGCAATATCGCTCCAGGCCCTGACATCCGACCTTTCCGTCAGGATCTGCATCAGCCGCCTGCCGCGCTGGCCGGCGCGCATACGGCGGGATGACCCTGGCAGCAGTCACGCATCAGGAAGTCGACGAGATCCGAGAGTGCCGGGTAGGCTGCGCTGTAGAGGATGGAGCGGCCGTTGCGACGGGAGGTGACAAGCCCTGCCTGCTGAAGCTGCCCGAGATGGAAGGACATGCGTGATGATGACGCACCCCCCATCGCCTCGCCGATGGCGCCGGCCGCCAGCCCGTCAGGTCCGGCGGTGACCAGAAGGCGCACGATCCGGAGCCTGGTCTCCTGGGAGAGTGCCGCGAAGGCTGTCAGTGCCTGCGGTTCGTCCATCATCATCTCCATATCTCAATGACTCATGAGATATGGAGATGATGATCAAGCTGTGGCGGATCCGCCATCACGCTTTGATGACATATGCCTGCGGGGGCGGTGTTCCGTGACGGAGCTACCCTCCGGCGATCACGGGCCGTCCATGCACCCTTGGCTCATGATCCAGGTGGTTATCGTGCATACGACCCACCGTGTGGGCGAGCGGCGGCCCGGCGCCCGGTTTCAAGGCCCTCGTCAGACCAGCGTCACCTTGCCGGTTGCGATGTCGTAGACCCCGCCCACCGCCTTGACACGGGTGTCGGCGATGGCCTGGGACAGAACCGGGGTTGCATCTGCCAGTGTGCTGAGGGTGTGGCGGACATTGCCGATGGTTGCATCGGCCAGCAGGTCTGCGGCCGGGCGGCCGGTCGCGGAGGACAGGACCACCGGCTCGATGCCCGGGCGCATGGCATCGATCAGGCCGGGCAGATGGCCGGGCAGGATGGTGCCGTTGCGGATGACGTCGATGGTGGCGGAAACCGCGCCGCAGCCGGAATGGCCCAGCACCATCACCAGCGGTACGCCCAGCACGGCCACGGCATATTCCAGGCTCGCGATGCCGTCGTCATTGGCGAAATTGCCGGCCAGGCGCACGACGAACACCTCTCCCGGCCCCTGGTCGAAAGCAAGTTCCGGGGCGATCCGGCTGTCGGCGCAGGAGATGATCGCCGCAATCGGGTATTGCGCCCGGGCGCGGGCGTCGCGGCCGGCCATGGGGTCGCGCGCTTCCGGTTTGCCCTCGGCCCAGCGGGCATTGCCGGCCATCAGCCGGGCCAGCGCGGCATCGCCGGTGACCACCGGCCGGGGCAGCGGATCGGCGGCCCAGGACGGTGCAGTACCGCCGACGGCGAGTGTGGTTGCCCCGGCGCCCAGCAGCCCCAGAAAGCTGCGGCGGCCGATCCGGGGATGTGAGGAGAGGTGGGGGGATGACGGGTGCGGCATCAGCGTCGCTCCTTTGCCCTATCATGGTTGTGCGAGACCGAAGGCAGAGTGCGGCCGGGGTGCATCCGGCATTTTTCCGGCGGCCGATGCACTTGATCATGGCGCTTTGTCGCGTCGTGCTCGATATATTTCCCCATCAGAGGTCGCCGATCGTTCACCGGCCGACCCGCAGCCGCAGACGCACCAGAGGACGTTCCGATGCCGATCACGCCCGAGACCACCGTCACCCGCAATGACGATCTGATGATCGCCGAAATCGACGGCGAGGTTGTGCTGATGCATGTCGACAAGGGCAATTATTACGGCCTGGACCAGATCGGCTCCGACATCTGGGAGCGGATGGCCGGGCCGGTCTCGGTGGCCGATCTTCATGCCGCCCTGGTCGCCGATTACGAGGGCGATGCCGAAGAGATCCGTGCCGATCTGATGGAGCTTCTGGAGCGGATGGCCGAGCACGATCTGGTGCGCGTCGCCGCCTGAGTGGTCTCAGTCCGCCCCGCCGCGGGCGCAACTTCGCCTGGACGCAGACGACCGCTGCGTGGGATGGTTTGACGGCGTGGCCATGATGCATGGCCTCTCTCATCCCATCCGCCAGGCAGTGCCTCATGTCCGAAACCATGCCCGCCCCCGACCTCAGTTTCGAGATGCCGCCGGCGCTTGCAGCCCAAGGCTTCGCCGTCCGGCCGCGCACGCCCCAGGACACCGACTTCCTGCGCGAGCTGTACATCTCGTTCCGTTGGGCGGAACTCGAGGCCGCCGGCTGGCCCGAGGCCACGCGGCGCAGTTTCCTGGCCGATCAGTTCCGGCTGCAGGACAACCACTACACCACCCATTACACCACCACCGCCTTCCTGATCATCACGAAGGACGGTGCGCCGGTCGGCCGGTTGTATATCGACCGGGGGGGCGCGCCCGAGATCCGGCTGGTGGACATCATCCTGGTGCCGGCCCTCACCGGCCAGGGCATCGGCTCCGCCATCATCCGCGTGCTGCTGGACGAAGCCGCGCGCACCGGCCGCTATATCGGGCTGCACGTGGAAAGCTACAACCCGGCCCGGCGGCTGTATCAGCGGCTCGGCTTCGTCGATCGCCGGCTGGAAGGCCCCTATTTCTATATGAGCTGGGGGGATTATCCCACCGATGCCGAGACGGTCGCCGGAGAGAGGGCTCAGCTGAACACGATCTGATACCGCACCGTCCCGTCGGGATTGCGGCCGATCGGCACCATGAACAGGCGCATCTGGCCCATGGTTTCGTGCGACAGCAGAACCTCCTGACCGTCGATGGCGATATCCGTCCGGCTGCCGTCCAGAAACAGGCTGAACCGTTCCCGAGCGAAGCTCGGCAACGGAGGCTTACGGGTCACGCTTTTAAGCGTGAGTCGTTCGATCAGAACCCCTGCTTCGCCCGAGGGGATGTCGAAGGGGTGGGCGGCAGCGGCTTCGAATTCGTCGGCGGTAAGATCCATGAGGGATCGCATGATTGTTCCTTCATGTGCGCTTTTTGGGCTGTTTTATCGACAATTCGTCAGATATTATCGCCCAGGTGTAGTATAGTACACGATGCGGCGTCCGGAAGCCGTTCTTGTTGGCTTACCGGTTGCGCTTCTGGTTCTCTCATGTAGTGATGCAAGCGTACGGGGTGCCCTATGGAAGAAAATCGTAGCGAATTCTGCCGTGTTAGTGGCACGCCCGCTGATGCGGAGAGTGTGTGCGCAACTTGGCGGAAGCCTGTTTTGGTTGTCGAAGGGACGGGGACGATCACTTTGGGTAATTTCTATGTGACAAATACTGACGGTGATTATAGTAACTCCTGAGGCTCATGCCCTTTTGGAGGCGTAAAGAACATTTGAACGGCGTTGCATTTACTTCGAGGCTCGCGCTCTCTGGAGCGCGGGCGTTTTTCTATGTTTGCGAATAAGACGCAATGCGAGCCCATTTAATATTTTGTGGGCACTTAATTTGTTTGCGTCTGTTAGTTGAGCGTTCTTTAATCTATCGGTGTGGCAGCCGGTTGCATGCAAAAGCGACACGCCCTGGTGTCTGCTGGGGGTTCGAAGGTTGCATTCATTCTACGGCCCACAATGTTTGTTTGATCCCCGCGAGGATGACGGACGATGGATCCTTTCATTGGAGAAATCCGCATCTTTCCGTTCGGTTTTGCGCCGACCGGTTGGTTGCCCTGTGAAGGCCAGGAACTGCAGGTAAGCCAGAATCAGGCGCTTGCCGCTCTGCTCGGAAACACCTATGGCGGCAACTGGCCAACCACGTTCAAGTTGCCGGATCTGCGCGGTCGCGCTCCTCTGGGGCAGGGCCAGCACAATGGCTTCTCCTACAGCATGGGGAATGCCATCGGCAGCCAGACCGTAACGCTGACGGTCGGCCAACTGCCCCAGCATACCCATACGATGTCCGCCTTGAGCACCGAGGGCACGCTGCCCCTGCCGACGACGTCCACGGGCATCACCACACTGCTCGCCAACTCACGTGAATCGGGCTCCCAGCCGGATGGGCCTGAGATTTATCTTACGCCGCCTCCGACGGCGACTTTGACGCCGCTCCGTCCCGAGGCGGTGTCCTCCACCGGTGGCGGCCAGGCGCATCCTAACGAGCAGCCCAGTCTCGCGGTGTACTACTGCATCGCGACCACCGGGCTGTGGCCGCCGCGGTCCTGAACCCGACCATCATCTCTGCGGCCGGGCATGCAATCACCGGATCGGTGTGCACAACCGGTTGATAGATCTTCATCGACAGGATGAGACATCATGGACGGATTTCTGGGCGAAATCAGGATGTTCGCCGGCAATTACGCGCCGGAAGACTGGGCGATCTGCAACGGCGCGCTGCTGCCGATCGTGGGTAATGAGGCACTGTACTCGCTGCTCGGCGTCAAGTACGGCGGCGACGCGGTGACCAACTTTGCGTTGCCGGATCTGCGCGGCCGGATGGCGGTGCATGCCGGACAGGGGCCGGGCATGCCGTTTCCGCATCCGCTGGCGCAGCAATTCGGCAGCGAGACGGTGACGCTGACCGAGGCGATGATGCCGGCGCACAGCCATAGCTGGCAGACCTATCCGCAGCCCTCGGCCACCGAGGCGCCCCAGGCGCAGATGCTGGGCACCAATGTGCCGACCAGCACGGCGCCGACTTTTGCTGGTATCTACAGGACCACGGCGCCGACGTCGACCAATGTCGGACCGATGGCGTCTCAAGTGATCGGGTCGACCGGGCTCGGCGGCGCGCATGCCAATATTATGCCGGGGCTGGTGATCAGCTTCATCATTGCCCTGAAGGGCAATTACCCGACCCGTCCGTGAGGAGAAGGCGATCATGGCAGATCCGTTTTACGGTGAAATCCGCGCATTCACGTTCGCCTTCGCGCCGGCAAACTGGGCGTATTGTGCCGGTCAGGAGGTTCAGATCCAGCAGTATCAGGCCCTGGCGGCTGTGATCGGTACCATGTATGGCGGCAATCTCAGTCAGAACAAGATCAACCTGCCCAATCTGCAGGGCCAGGTGGCGGTCGGGTCGGGAACCGGTGTCGGGTTGACGCCACGCACCGTCGCGCAGCAGATCGGGACCGAGACCGTGACCTTGTCGATCTCACAGATCCCGCCCCACACTCACACAGCCCAGGCACTCAACGAAACCGCCACAAGTGATCAGACACTGACCCCGTCAGCCACGGCAATGCTCGGGCGTACCGCGAATGCTGCCCCCTATGCCCAGTATCCAAACCCGCTGCCGTCGCCCTCGCCGGTAGTGATGATGGATGTGCGCAGCCTGACCCAGGTCGGCAGCTATCAGGCGCATGAAAACCGGCAGCCGGCGCTGACGCTGAATTTCTGCATCTGCGTGTATGACGGGTTCTTCCCGGTCCGGCCGTCCTGACCGGGGACGCTTTCAACATCCTCAGGGGCCGGGGGCGGCAGGCCGTCTCCGGCCCCTGATGCGTTGCGGCCGTGACAATCGCCACGTCAGCCGGGCCCTGTGGATCTGCGGTCTTGCCGCGCGATGTCGTCCCGCGACATGTTGAAGAGGCTGCGGCCCCGGTGGCCGCACCTCCGGCATGACCGAATGACGACAAAGAGGGCGAGATCATGTCCGACGCCACCTCCCGATCCGGCCCCGGCGGCGCGAAGCCGAAGGGGGCCCTGGTCTGGGATCTGCCGACCCGCCTGTTCCACTGGCTGCTGGCCGCAGCCGTGATCGGGGCCTGGGCGACGGGTGAGGGGCCGCGCCAGGTTCATGTCTGGTGCGGCTATGCGATCATCGTGCTGATCGTCTTCCGCCTGATCTGGGGGGTGATCGGCGGTCGCCATGCCCGGTTCACCGATTTCGTGCGCGGGCCGAAGGCCGTGGCGCTGCATCTGCGCGAGCTGCGCGATGCGAAGACGGCGCCGCCCGAGGCCGGGCACAATGCCGCCGGCGGCTGGATGGTGCTGCTGCTGCTGGGGTTGATCGGCCTGCAGGTGACGCTAGGCCTGTTCACCGACGACGACATCCTGTTCGTGGGCCCGCTGGGAGAACTGGTGTCCTATGACACCCGCCTGCAGATCACCGCGATCCACACGGTGCTGGGCAATATCCTGCCCTGGGTGATCGGCGTCCATGTCGCGGCGGTGCTGCTCTACTGGATCGCCCGCCGCCAGAACCTGATCCGGCCGATGATCACCGGCTACAAGCCCTGGGTGTCGCCGGTGGAGGTGAAGCCGCTGCCGCCGCGGGCGGGCTCCCTGCCACGCGCCGTCCTTGCCCTTGCGGTCGGGATCGCCGTCGTGGTGGCGATCATGGTCTGGGGCGGCTAGCGGGCCGCCGTAGTCTGCCGACAGCGAAACGGCGACACCTCGGGGTGTCGCCGTTTCTTCTCTGTCAGGTAGATGCGGTTTACTTCCCGCGATAATCGTTGTGGCAGGCGCCGCAAGCCTTGCCGACATCACCGAAGGCGGCCGCAACGGCGTCCATGTCGCCCGACCGGCCGGTATCGGCCAGTTCCTGGGCGGCCTGGCGGAAATTGCTGGCGGCCGCTTCGAAGCCCGCACGATCCGTCCAGATGCTGGCGAGCGCCTTGGTGTCGCCGCTGTCCGATCCGGCCGGGAACAGGGTCGGGATACGTTCGGCATAGGCCACCATCGCCTCGGCCGGGGCGATCACGGCATCGGCCGGGCCGCCGCCCTCGACCGCTGCCTTCACGGTCCCCAGCTGTTTGCGCATGGTCTGGAAGCCGTCCTGGCGTTCCTTGATCACATCGGACTGGGCGTAGGCCACGCCGGCCGCGATGGTGACGGTCAGGGCGCAGGCCGCGCCGATCCTGGTCAACAAGGTCATCTGTCTCGTCCTCGTGGAGGCGTCATCGCCTTCGTGGGCCGGCCGACTGTCTGGTGGCCATGCCGTGAACTACGGTGGTGATCCCGCGACGGATCACGGAACGCACACAGTCTAGCCCGTCGCCGTGACTTTTCCCGTGCGGAAGACCACAAGATCGATCTTTCGCAGCAGGCTGCGGCATTGCGTCGCAGATGATGCCATCAGGTCTAGGCTTTGGCACAGATCAAGGCGGGTTCATGGTGCAAGACCTAGTCTTGCAGCCGCCGGACGGGGTCCGGCAGCCGGGATGCCGTACCCAGGTCCGCAAAGGGGCAGGCATCGACCGGTTGTCTTCACAAAAAGAAGCACCGGCTCGTCCCCCGCAGCCGGTCATGAAGATCGGGAAGGCACATCCTATGTCGCTCTCGTTGCCGCGCCTCAGGAACGCGACCATCGGCCTCAGGCTTGCCGTGATGGTCGGGCTCTCCGCCATCGGCCTTCTGGCGCTTGCGATCATCGGCGCCTTCGACCAGCGCACCCAGATGCTGGAAGATCGCGAAAGGCTGGTCCGCTCCTCGGTGGATGCCGCGGCCGCCATCGTTGCGGCCGAAGTGAAGCACGCCACCCCCGCCACCGCCGATCAGGCCAAGGCTGCGGCGCTGCGGGCGCTGGAGGCCATGCGCTTCAATGATGGTGAATATGTCTGGGGTCAACGATCTGGACTATCGGATGGTGATGCATCCTATCCAGCCGCGGCTGAACGGCCAGGATATGAGCGACTTCAAGGATCCGACCGGCGACCTGATCTTCCACAAGATGGTCGACGCGGCCACCGGGCCGGAAAAGTCGGGGCTGCTGACCTATCACTGGCCGCGCCCGGGCGGAACCGAGCCGGTGGAGAAGCTGTCCTATGTGAAGCTGGTACCGGAATGGGGCTGGGTGATCGGGTCCGGCGTTTACATCGACGATCTGAATGCCGAGCTTCAGGCGGCGATGCTGCGCAATGCCCTGTGGGCGGGGCTGCTGGCGCTGGTTCTGGTGGGGCTGGCTACGCTCAACGCGCGGGGGCTGTCGCGTGAGCTGCGCGGCCTGACCGGTGCCATGGGCCGGCTGGCTGATGGCGACGTGACGGTCGAGATCCGCGGCACCGACCGGCGCAACGAGCTGGGGGAGATGGCGCGGGCGCTGGAGGTTTTCCGCGACAACGCCCGTGAGCGCCAGCGCCTGCAGGCGGAACATGATGCCGATCAGGCCGCCCGCGATGCCCGTGCCGCCCGGATCGAGGCGTTGGTGCGTGATTTCGATCTGGAGATCGCCGAGCTGGTCGACCAGGTCGCCGGGGCCGCCAACGAGCTTGAATCGACCGCGGTCGAAATGACCCGCATCGCCGAACAGACCAATGCCCATGCCGGCTCGGCCTCGGCTGCAACCGAACAGACCTCGACCAATGTCCAGACCGTCGCGGCGGCCACCGACGAACTCACCAGCTCGATCCGCGAGATCGGCCGGCAGGTGACCGAAAGTGCGCGCATCACCGCCCTGGCGGTGCGCGAGGCCGATGCCACCGCCTCTACCGTCCACGGCCTGGCCGAAGCGGCCGACCGGATCGGCCGGGTGGTCGACCTGATCAACGGCATCGCCGCCCAGACCAATATGCTGGCACTGAATGCCACGATCGAGGCGGCGCGGGCCGGTGATGCCGGCAAGGGCTTCGCGGTGGTCGCGGCCGAGGTCAAGAACCTCGCCCGCCAGACCAGCCAGGCGACCGAAGAAATCGCCGCCCAGATCCGCGCCGTTCAGGCTGAGACCGATGCGGCGGTGGATGCCATCGGCGGTATCGGCCGTCGGGTGTCGGAAGTCGATGCCATTGCGACCACCATCGCCTCTGCCGTGGAGCAGCAGGCAGCCGCGGCGACCGAGATCGCCCGCAGCATTTCCGAAGCGGCCAACGGCACCCGCGACGTGGCGGAAACCGTGGTCAAGGTCTCGGCCGAAGCCAGCCGCACCGGTGCCGCCGGCCGCCAGGTGCTCACCGCCGGCGGCAGCCTGGCCCAGCGTGCCGACGTGCTGCGCGGCGACGTTACCCGCTTCATCGAAGAGGTGAAGGTGGCCTGAGGAGGGCCACCCGCCGCCTGCAACGAAGAACGCCCCCGTCACCCGAAGGTGGCGGGGGCGTCTTCGCGCCGGACCGGAGCTTGGATCGGAACAGGACCGGCGAAGGGATGAAAGGCTGTCGATCAGGCGGCGTAGCGGTTGATCGCCAGATCGTGGGTGTCGATATCGGGCCTGTCGCCCGAGATCAGATCGGCCAGCACCCGGCCCGAGCCGCAGGACATCGTCCAGCCCAGCGTGCCATGGCCGGTGTTGAGCCAGAGGTTGCGATATTTCGTGCCGCCGATGATCGGCGTGCCGTCCGGCGTCATCGGGCGCAGGCCGCACCAGAAGCTGGCCGCCGCCACGTCGCCGCCCTCGGGGAAGAGATCCGAGACCGAATGCTCCAGCGCCTTGCGACGACCGTCGCGCAGCGCAAGGTCGAAGCCGGCGAGTTCGGCGGTGCCGCCGACGCGGATCCGGTCGCCCAGCCGGGTGATGGCGATCTTGTAGGTCTCGTCCATCACGGTCGAGACCGGTGCCAGTTGGCTGTTGGTGATCGGCACCGTGATCGAGTAGCCCTTCACCGGATAGATCGGCGCCTTGATGCCGATCTGCTTCAGCAGCAGCGGCGAATAGCTGCCCAGCGCCACCACATAGCGATCGGCGGTCAGCACGCCGCGGCTGGTCGAGACGCCGGTGATCCGGTCGCCTTCGGCTGCAAGCGCCTGGATGCTGGTGTCGTAGAGGAAGGTGACGCCCAGGCGCTCGGCCTCTGCGGCCAGGTTCTGGGTGAAGATGTGGCAGTCGCCGGTCTCGTCGCCCGGCAGGCGCAGCCCGCCCACGAATTTGTCGCGCACGCGGGCGAGGCCCGGCTCGACCCTGATGCAGCCGTCGCGATCCAGCACCTCGAAGGCGACGCCGCTGTCCTTCAGCACCTTCACGTCGCCATCGATGCCGTCCAGCTGCTCCTGCTTGCGGAACAGCTGCAGCGTGCCCATGGTGCGCTCGTCATAGGTGATGCCGATCTCGGCGCGCAGCTCCTTCAGGCAGTCGCGGCTGTATTCGGCGATGCGCACCATGCGGGCCTTGTTGACCGCATAGCGCTCGCTGGTGCAGTTGGCCAGCATCTGCGCCAGCCACGACCACTGATGCATCGACAGCTTGGGCCGGATCTTCAGCGGCCCATGCTCCATGGTCAGCCACTTGATCGCCTTCAGCGGCACGCCCGGCCCGGCCCAGGGGGCCGAATAGCCGGGAGAGACTTCCCCCGCATTGCCGAAGCTCGTCTCCATCGCCGCCGCCGGCTGGCGGTCGACGACGGTGACCTCATGCCCCTTGCGGGCCAGATAATAGGCCGACGCGACACCAAGGACGCCGCTACCGAGGATGATGATCTTCACAGGCTCTGCCCAGTCTTCGAAGGTGGCGGCAGGGGGCCGCCGGGGTGCGTGGGGTGTGGGTGGCGGGACGGCTCGGCGGTGCTCAGCCGTTCAGGTAGCGGCGGTGATAGCGGTTGCCCAGGCTGGTCAGCACCTCGTAACCGATGGTGCCGGCCAGGGCCGCCACGGCATCCGGGGTCTGATCGGGGCCGATCAGCTCGACCAGGCTGCCGGGCTTCACGGCCTCGGGGGGCAGGTCGGTCACGTCGACGGTAATGCTGTCCATCGACACCCGGCCGGCGATCGGGGCCGCCCGGCCGTCGACCAGGACGGCGCCGCGGCCGCTCAGGCTGCGCAGCCAGCCATCGGCATAGCCGACCGAAACGGTGGCGATGCGGGTCGGACGATCGGCACGGAAGCGCCAGGAATAGCCGACATGGGCACCTGCCGGGATCTCGCGGGTCTGCACCACCTTGGCCATCAGCCGGACCACGTTCTTCATCGGGTTGGGCAGATGGGGCTGCGGGTTCAGGCCGTAGAGCGCCGCGCCCGGCCGGGCCAGATCGAACTGGTAATCCGGGCCCAGGAAGATGCCGCTCGAATTGGCGAACGAGGCGGGGGCGTCGGGCAGCAGCGCCTTGCGGCGGCGGAAATTCGCCAGCTGCTCGGCATTGGCCGGATGGTCGGGCTCGTCGGCACAGGCCAGATGGCTCATCACCGCCTCGACGATGATCCCGTCCAGCAGGTCGGGCGTGGCGGCGATGCGGGTGATGTCGGCCTCGGGCAGGCCCATGCGCGACATGCCGCTGTCGATCTGCACGAAGGCCGGCAGCCGCCGGCCCAGCGCCCGGGCGAGACCACCCCAGGCCTCGATCTGCTCCATGGAATTCAGCACCGGTACCAGCCCGGCATGGGCGCAATCGGCTTCCGAGCCCGGCATCGGCCCGTGCAGCACCATGATGGCGCAGTCGTCGGGCAGTGCCTGCTTCAGGGCCAGGCCTTCATCCAGATGGGCGACGAAGAAATGCCGGCAGCCGGCCTCATGAAAGACCGGCGCGATCCGTGCGGCCCCCAGACCATAGGCATCGGCCTTGACCACCGCCGCGCAGGCCCGCCCGCCAAGGCGGCTGCGCAGCGCCAGGTAATTCTCGCGAAGGGCGGCAAGATCGATGGTCAGGAAGGCCCCGGCGCGGGCTGCCGCGGCATCATCCGCGGTGCGGGGGCGTGTCGTCTCCCGGTCGGACAGGGCGGCGCTGACGCTCACATTCATGGCATGCGGCTTTCGATCGGCGGTCGGCTCGGGCGGGGATGGCACTCCACACAGCGTATGAACAAAGATCGTCGATTGTCTTGCCGATCTGCCGCAGAATCATCGAAGATATCGGGGCATACACAATTTTCTGCGAGGGAAACCGCAGATCATGCCGCTGCATCTCGACCCGGTCGACGACCGCATCGTCCGCCTGCTCAGGAAGGACGGCCGCATGAGCAATGCGCGCCTCGCCGAGGCCGTCGGACTGTCGCAATCGGCCTGCCTCAGGCGCCTGAGACTGCTGGAGAAATCCGGGGTGATCCGCGGCTATACCGCGCTCATCGACCTGCCCGCCGACGAGGAACCGACGGTGGTCATCGTCCAGATCACCCTGGAGCGTCAGACCGAAGAGGTGCTGAACCGGTTCGAGATGGCGGTCCGTCGCTGCCCCGAGGTGCGGGAGTGCTATCTGATGACCGGCCTGTCGGACTATCTGCTCCGCGTCGAGACCGAGGATGCGGCCGCCTATGAGCGGGTCCACAAGGAGGTGCTCTCACGCATGCCGGGCGTGGCACGCATCCAGTCGAGCTTTGCGATCCGGACGGTGATCCGCAACCGCCAGCCGGTGTGATGCGGAACCTCGGATGCCGTGACCGCAGCCGGATGGCCGGCCGTCGATCCCATGGCGATGCTCCTGCCATCGACAACGCAGGAGGAGCGACCGATGTCGCAGCTTGATGGAAAGGTGGCGATCGTGACCGGGGCGAGTTCCGGGATCGGTTACGAGGCCGCGAAACTGTTTGCGGCCGAAGGCGCGCGGCTGGTGGTGGTCGCCCGCCGGCGCGAGGAACTCGACCGGCTGGTGGAAGAGGTTGCCGCCCGGGGTGGGGAAGCGGTGGCGGTCGCAGGGGATGTGCGCGATGACGCCGTGGCCCGGGCGGCGGTCGAGGCCGCCGAGGGGCAATTCGGCGGGCTCGACATTGCGTTCAACAATGCGGGTCTGACCGGACTGGCGGTGCCGGTGACCGGGCTCGACGAGGCCGACTGGCGGATGGTGCTGGATGTGAACCTGACCGCGGCCTTCCTGGGCGCGCGGCATCAGATCCCGGCGATGATCGCCCGCGGCGGTGGCTCGTTGATCTTCACGTCGAGCTTTGTGGGGCCCGTCGTCGGCTTTCCGATGATGGGCGCCTATGCGGCGGCCAAGGCGGGGGTGGTCGGCCTAACCCGGGCGATCGCGGCGGAATACGGGCACCAGGGCATCCGCGCCAATGCGCTGCTCCCCGGCGGCACCGACACCCCGATGGGCCGCGGCGCCATGCCGACCCCTGAAGCCCGCGCTCATGTCGAAGGGCTGCATGCCCTGAAGCGTCTGGCGGACCCCGCCGAAATCGCCCGCTCTGCCCTCTATCTGGCAGGCGACATGTCGAGCTTCACCACCGGCACGGCGCTGGTGGTCGATGGCGGGGTCTCGGCGGTGCGCTGAGATCAGTCGTCGAGCGGGATCCAGATTTCGTAACCGCCGTCGCCGGTGGCCCCGTCGAAGCTTTCAGGGTAGCGCTCGAAATCCGGCGCCCGGGCCGGGGTCACGCCATGGGTCGGCAGCCAGTGGTTCCAGATGGTATGGACCAGGTTGCGAACCTCGGAGATGTGCCCCGGCCAGGCGAAGACCAGATAGTTGCGGGCCGGCAGTTCCAGACGGGTCAGTTCTTCCGGCAGGCCGTCGAAGCCGGTGACCTGGGCACCGGCCAGATAGTCGAAGCCGCCTTCGGCATCCCCGGCATGGCACACCCCCAGCGATACGCCGTCCAGCCGCCCGGGCAGTGGCTCGTATTCCATGACCAGTTTCTGCCAGAGGGCCGGGATGGTGCCGATGGTGCTGATGTCGTAGTGGCTGCTGAGGCCGGCGATGCGGAGCGGGCCGGTACGTTCGGTGCGCGGCGGCGGCAGATCGTGGATGATGGTCGGCTGCATGATGGCGGTCTCCGAAAACACATTGTGGACGGGGGAATGGCGCAAGGGGGCGGCGAGGGCGGCCGTGCGGAAGCGGACGGGGGTGACCCCGAACCGGTCCCGGAAGGCCCGGGTAAAGGCGGCGTGGGAGCCGTAGCCGCAGTCGAGTGCCACGGAGAGGATGTCCGGCGCACCAGCCGCCAGCAGGCGGGCGGCTGCGTGCAGGCGTACCTCCCGCAGCCGCCCCGTCACCGTGCCGCCGGTGGCGGCGGCAAAGGCCCGGCAGAGGTGAAAACGCGACACGCCGGCGACCTCGGCCATGCGGTCCAGGTCCAGCGCCTCGCGATAATGGCCGTCGATGAACCAGAGCACCCTGTCCACCGGCGTATCGGCCATGCTTTGCCTCTCCTCGACGTTCTCGACCACATGATGATGGCATGATCGGCCAGGGCCGGTTTGATCGCGCTTGCCGTCATCGCCATTCTTTCCAGAGAAAGCGACTCTTTCCGGAGAAGGCGACCAGGACCATCACGAAGGACAGGTTCAATGACGCCGGCTGACGACCCTTATGATCTCGTGCGCTTCGTGACCGCCCAGGCGCCGGTCTTCGATCAGGCGCTGGCGGAGCTGCGGGCAGGCGCGAAACGCAGCCACTGGATGTGGTTCATCTTCCCGCAGCTGCGCGCCCTTGGCCGCAGCCCCACAGCGCAGCGCTATGGCATCGGCGATGCCGACGAGGCCCGAGCCTATCTTGCTCATCCGGTGCTGGGCCCGCGACTGGTCGGTGCGGTGGAGACGGCGACCGCCGCCCCCGCCGCATCTCTGCACGCGCTTTTCGGCAGCCCGGACGACCTGAAATTCCGGTCCTGCGTCACCCTGTTCGGGGCCGTCTCGGGGCGGCCGGTCTTCCAGACCGCCCTGGACCGCTGGTGTGGCGGGATGCCCGATCCCGCCACACGCGATCTGCTCGCCTGATCCGGTCGCCGGATCCTCAGACCCGGATTCTCAGGCCCTGATGCCGGCCAGGAAGCGGTCGAGCTGGGTCTGCAGGGCGCCTGCCTGACGCGACAGCTCTTCCGATGCGCCGAGCAGCTGGGCGGCGGCGCTGCCGGTGCGCGAGGCCGCTTCGCCGACGCCCGCAATCGCCTCGCTGACCTCACCGGTCCCACGCGAGGCCTGATCGACATTGCGGCCGATTTCGCCGATGGCCGCATTCTGTTCCTCGACCGCCGCGGCGATGGTGGCGGCGATGCCGTCGACCTCGCGGATCGCAGCAGCGATCGCCTGGATGGCGCCGACGGCGTCGCGGGTGACCGCTTGGATGTCAGTGATCTGGGCGGCAATGTCGCCGGTGGCGGTCGCCGTCTGGGTGGCGAGCGATTTCACCTCGTTCGCGACCACGGCGAAGCCGCGGCCGGCATCGCCGGCGCGGGCCGCCTCGATGGTGGCGTTCAGCGCCAGCAGATTGGTCTGTTCCGCGATGTCGGAGATCAGCTTCACCACATTGCCGATCCGCTCGGCCTTCTCGCGCAGGCCCTGGACCACGGCATTGGTGCCCTCGGCCTGGTCCGCGGCCGTGCGGGCCTTGGCGGCACTTTCCTCGATCCGCCGGCCGATCTCGTTGCTCGATGCCGAAAGCTGGCCGGTGGCGGCGGCGACGGTCTGAACATTGGTGGAGGCGGATTCAGCCGAACGCAGCACCTGATGCGCCCGGCGTTCGGTGTCTTCAGCAGTGCCCGAAAGGGCGCGGGCCGAGCTGCGGAGCTGGTCCGCCGAGCCGGAGAGCCCCGTCACCACGCCCTGCACCTGGCTTTCGAAGCTCTGGGCGAGGCTTGCCATCTCGGCCTTCTTGCGCGCCTGGGCGTCGCGCTCGGCGGACTCCTGCCGGGCCCGGAAGTCGGCCGCCTCGATCGCATTGGCCTTGAAGACCGCGACCGCGCCGGCGATGTCGCCGATCTCGTCGCGGCTGGCGACCTTCGGTACCTCGACCGTCAGGTCGCCGCGGGCGAGGGTGAGCATCACCCCGGTCAGCCGGCGCAACGGCCTGAGCGCCGCCACCGACCAGAGGCCGAACAGCAGGCCCACCGCCAGCGCCACTGCACAGGCGATGATCATCAGCTCGCGAAAGCCGCTCGCCTTGGCTGCCGCAATGGCGCCCGCCTCCTGATTCTTGACCTCCTGCAGGTCGATGAAGGCGTTGATCGCCGCCAGCCACTCGGTGAAGGCAGGGCGTGCGCTGGTGATCAGAACCCGGGTTGCGCCGGCGGTGTCGCCCGTCTCGCTCAGCCGGATGATCTGTGCGGCCATGGGCATCGTCCGGGCTTCCACCGCCTTGATCCGGTCGAGCCGGGTGCGGTCTTCCGCCGTCATCTCCACACCGGCGGCGATCATGCCGTCCAGGGCGCGTGCCGCCTCGGCATAAAAGCCTTCCAGCCGGCGGATGTCGGCCACGACCTTGCGACGTTCTGCGGCATCCTGGATCAGGACGAGGTCGCGCAGCGCAATGGCGCGATCATGGACGCTGCCCCGGAAATTGATGGCGTGGCGCTGCTTGACCGAATTGACGGTGTTGATCCGGGTGAGGGTATCGTCGATCGTATCGACCTGAGAAATACCCACGGCCGTGAGCGCCGCCAGCATCATGAGCAGGACGGCAAAGCCCAGGATCTGCCTGACGCGCAGGCTGGTAGCGGTAAGGAACTGCATCGGGCGCCTTGCAACGGAGGTGGACGCGGCAGAAGACGAGACGGCAGGATCACCCGTCCGGTCAAGCCTTCATCGCTGCAACGCTGCGTTCCTCTCCCGGATCTTGTGCCTGATCGAGCGGTCACTTATTTCCGTGGGCTGTGAATGCGAGTGCCGCCAGCCCCGAGGCGCCGGTGAGCACGACAGCCATCGCCAGGGTGGGCGGCAGCGGCAGCGCGGTGACAAGCAGCGTGGCAAGCGCCGCCATGGCCATCTGCAGGAAGCCGAGCAGGGCCGAGGCGAGGCCTGCCCGGCTGCCGAAGGGCTGCAGGGTGATCGCGGTGCCGAGCGGGTTGACCAGACCCATCCCGAACAGGAACACTGAAAGCGCCGCGGTAAAGATCCCGATGTCCGGCGTGCTGCCGCCTGCGGCCAGCGCCAGGCCGCCGGCGAGCGCCAGCACGGCGCCGGCGCGTGCGACACGGCCGGCGCCCAAGGCATGGGCCAGACGCGGCGCAGCGAAGCCGGCGCCGAACACCACGAACACCGTGGCGGCGAAGAACAGCCCCAGCTCCAGCGAGGTGAAGCCCATGCCGGTCATCAGAATGGCGGGGGTGGCGCCGAAGAAGGCATAGAGCCCGCCGAGCACCAGCGAGACGGCGCTGGCCGGCAGGATGAAGCGGCGATCGCGGGCAAGCTCGACATAGGCCCGGGCAATGCCGCCGATGCCGGCAGGGCGGCGGCGATCGGCCGGATGGGTCTCTCCCACCACGGTCAGATGTGCGATGGCGAGCAGGATGCCTGCCGCCCCGACCAGCACGAAGGCCGCCCGCCAGCCGAAGGCCGTGTCGAGGGCACTGCCCAGCAGCGGCGAGAAGCCGGGGGCCGCCGCCATGGCGACCATGGTCAAGGCCAGCGCCCGGGCCAGGGCCTCGCCGTCAAAAAGGTCGCGGGCGATGGCGCGGGAAAGTACCGAGGCGGCACAGACGCCGGCCGCCTGCACGACGCGGCCGATGATCAGGATGTTGAAGTCCGGTGCTGCCCAGCAGATGGCCGAGCCGATCACGAACAGGATCAGCCCGCCCAGCACCAGCGGCCGCCGGCCGAAGCGGTCCGAGGCCGGCCCGACCACCAGCTGGCCGAGGGCGAAGGCCAGGAAGAAGCTGGTGAGGGTGAGCCCCAGAGCCCTTGCCGGGACATCCAGTGCCACAGCCATCGAGGGGAAGGCCGGCAGGATGATGTTGGTCGAGAGCGTGCCCAGCGCGGCCAGCCCGGCGAGCAGGGCAAGCATGCCGCCGGTCAGGCGCCGGGGGGCTGCCGTGGCCGTTTCGGGGATGGCGGTTTCGGCAGCCGACATGACCGGACTCCTGAAGATTATATGTCAGATATCATGATTATGGGCCCGCTCAGGCCGCGCGACCGGCCAGATAGCGGGCCGCCGGCCGATCGTGCGACAGGTTGGGAGCAAGCGTCGCACGGGCGGCATCATAGGCCGCCCAGTCGGCCGCATCGGGCAGGGATGGAATGGTGACCAGCTCACCGGCATCCAGCCCGGCCAGGGCCGCATCGACCATATCGCCGGCCTCCATCACCATATGGGCGGGGAAGTGGTCCAGGCTGCCGCCGGCACGCTCGAAGATCTCGGTGCGGGTGAGGCCGGGCAGTACCGCCTGAAACCGGACGCCGCTGCCCGCCAATTCAGCCGCCAGCGCCCGGGTCAGCTCCAACACGAAAGCCTTGCCGGCGACATAGGGGGCGTTCATCCGCTCCGGGATCAGGGCGACCACCGAGGCAAGATTGATGATCGTGCCCCGTCCACGCCCGGCGAAGACCTGCGCCGCGGTCAGCGTCAGCCGCTGCAGCGCGCCCACGTTCAGGGCGAGCATCGCGTCATAGCCCTGCGGCGGGGTCGCCAGCGCCGGCCCGGCGGGACCCAGCCCCGCCGCATTGACCAGCAGCGACAGAGCGGTATCCGTCTCGATCCGTGCCGCCACGGCGCCCAGCCCTTCGGACGTCGCCAGATCGGCGGCCAGAACCTCGACCGCGACCCCATGAGCTGCGGCAATCCGTTCCGCAGCCGCTTCCAGGCGCGCCCGATCGCGCGCAACCAGGATCAGATCATGCCCGCGTTGCGCCAGCCTCTGGGCGTAAACCGCCCCGATCCCCGAAGAGGCACCGGTGACCAGTGCCGTGCCCTTGCCTGCCGTCATCGTCCTTGTCCCTCCAAGCCGTCCCGTTCGGTGCGGGTTCGGATTATATATGACGATCATCATTAAAAATGGCAAGGACATCCAGGGCGAAATGTTCTGCGCCACCATCGTCACCCAAGCCAGAGGGTGAAGTTATAGCGATGCCAGTCTGCCGGAACATCGCGCAGCGGATCGACGCCATGCGACTGATCGGCATCGACATCGAAAAGGATCGCCCGATTGGGCAAAGGGTCGATGACCCGTTCCCCCCGGGCGGTGAAGACGCGAAAGGTGCCCCCCATGCCGGGGTGCCAGTCATCATTGAAATAAAGCAGCAGACAAAGTCTGCGTTCCGAGGCGCGGTCGTCATGCCGGGTGGAAAAATCATCCCGGCCCATGCGCCGGACCAACAGATCGGCGATCGCCCCGGTGTCGATGCCGGTCAGTGTGCCAAGCCAGTGCCTGAAGTCGGCGCGGCCGGCCAGGAGTTTGAAACCCACGATGGCGAGCATGCCGGGCGCCAGCTCCCGGCCCTTCTTGGGGGCCCGATAGTTTCCGTGACGGAACAGGCGCCGATCCGCCGGGGTGGCATTGAACCGTTCGGCCGAGGTCAGTTCGCCGCTGGCGTCGACCCCATAATGGGTCGTCCAGTCGCAATCCGTCCGCAGACCCTGGGAGATCCGCGCATATCGCTCTGGCAGCAGGACATCGTCCAGTATCAGCATGCGGACCGGGTCCGCTTCGAAATCGGCGCGCAGCTTTGATGTCCGCGTGTCATCGAGGTAGATGGGATTGATCCACTTTTCCAACATCGCTCGGTAAAATTCTCCTGTGAGATGATTTTGTCAGGGGCTGTCGAGCAAGTGCTGCAAGACTGTGATGTGATGCCTGCCCTGTCGGGAAAATATGACGCCTCCGGAGTCCATCGATACTCGTCCATAGGCTATGCTCTGCTGAAGGGAGGCGTAAGGGGGCGTCTTTCAGTGTCGGAATTGGGAGCAGAACATGAGCACGAGCATTGAACAGGTTGGCAAGCAGGGTGAGGCGACGGCCGATGTGACGAGGGCTTCCGTGAAGCGGGTGTGGTCCGCACCACAGTTGCAGTGCGTGGACCTCGACGTGGTCACCCGGGCGCAGGCCGGTATCACTGGCGATGGGATCACCGTCTCCTGATTCTGACGGAGCAGGTGCGGCGATTGCCACCGCCGCACCTGCTGATTTGACGGGAGCGGCCGAGCGCTCCGAAGCAGACACAGCTGTTTAGGGCCTGATCGGCGGCGTCTGTACTCATTGAATTCCGCAATGCGGCCACGCATTCCGCTGATTTGACCCATGCCCGCGCCCCCCTCTATCGTTTCGGGCGATGAGGACGGCGGCCGGTTGCGATACCCCTCCGCCATCCGGCGACGTGGCGGCCGCCGTTCTCGTCTGCAGCCGTGCTGCGATCCCCGCCGCATCCGCTTCCGCCCGCGTTGAGGAATTCCCCGAACCATGGCCCTCGATCCCGAAACTCTGGAACAGCTGGTCGGCACCGTCCGGCGCTTCGTGCGTGAGCGGCTGGTGCCGCTGGAGCAGCAGGTCGCCGATACCGACGAGATCCCGCATGAGGTGGTCGCCGAGATGCGTGAGCTCGGCCTGTTCGGTCTGTCGATCCCGGAGGAGTTCGGCGGGCTCGGGCTGTCGATGTCCGAAGAGGTGAAGGTCGCCTTCGAACTGGGCTGGACCTCGCCCGCCTTCCGGTCACTGCTCGGCACCAATAACGGCATCGGCGCGCAGGGCATCGTGATGGACGGTACGGCCGAGCAGAAGGCGCAGTGGCTGCCCAAGCTCGCCTCGGGCGAGGTGATCGGGTCCTTCTGCCTGACGGAACCCGAAAGCGGCTCGGACGCGGCGAGCCTCAGGACCAGCGCCCGGCGCGACGGCGACAGCTATGTGTTGAACGGCACCAAGCGCTACATCACCAATGCGCCCGAGGCCGGCATCTATACGGTGATGGCGCGGACCGACCCGGAGAAACGCGGGGCCTCGGGCATCTCGGCCTTCATCGTCGAGCGCGGCACCCCCGGCCTGACGGTTGCGAAACCCGACCGCAAGATGGGCCAGCGTGGCGCCCATACCGCCGATGTGATCTTCGAGGATTGCCGCGTGCCGGCCTCGGCGGTGATCGGCGGCGTTGAAGGCGTGGGCTTCAAGACGGCGATGAAGGTGCTGGATCGCGGCCGGCTGCACATCGCCTCGGTCTGTGTCGGCGTGGCCGAGCGCCTGATCCATGACGCGCTCAGCTATGCCATGGACCGCCGCCAGTTCGGCCAGCCGATCGCCGAGTTCCAGCTGATCCAGGCCATGCTGGCTGACAGCCGCACCGAGGCCTATGCCGGGCGCTGCATGGTGGAGGATGCCGCCCGCCGCCGTGATGCCGGCGAAGACGTCAACATGCTGGCCTCGTGCTGCAAGCTCTTCGCGTCCGAGATGGTCGGTCGGGTGGCGGATCGGGCGGTGCAGATCCTGGGCGGTGCCGGCTATATCGCCGATTACGGCGTCGAACGCTTCTATCGCGATGTCCGCCTGTTCCGGCTCTATGAAGGCACCAGCCAGATCCAGCAGATCGTGATCGCCCGCAACATGATCCGCGAGGCGCGTTCATGACCGCCGCTGCGCCTGCTGCGACATCGCGTTTCGAGGATCATGTCGGGGACCCGCATCGCTATCGCCGCCTGCACGAGGTGATGGAGGCGGCCGCCCGCGCCCATCCGGACAAGCCTGCGATCATCCATGACGACGGCCGGATCAGCTTCACCGAACTGATGGCCGAGAGCGAGGCCCTGGCCAGCCGGCTCGACCGCTGGGGCGTGCGGCCGGGGGACCGGCTGCTGGTGGTGTCGGAGAATGCCCCCGCCCTGGTCGGCGCGATCCTGGCCGCCAGCCGCCGCGATGTCTGGGTCATCCCGCTCAATGCCCGGCTGACCGGAGCGGAAGTCGATCGCATCGCCGCCCATTCGGGGGCCCGGCGCATCCTCTATACCAGCGGTGTCTCGCCCGAGGCGGCGGCCCATGGCGCGCGTGCCGGGGCGGAGGAGATCGATCTGGGCGCGCTCGGCCGGGTGATGCTGTCGCCCGAAAACCCTGAGGCGATGCCCGAGCCGGTGGACGAGGGGCCGGGGCAGGTGGCGGCGCTGGTCTATACCACCGGCACCACCGGCAACCCCAAGGGGGTGATGATCACCCATGCCAATCTGATCCTGGTGGCGGATGAATCCGGCCGCGGCCGCCAGATCACCCATCGCGACGTGGTCTATGCCGTGCTGCCGATGTCGCACATCTTCGGCCTGTCGTCGGTGCTGACCGGATCGATGATGCGCGGGGCGACGCTGCGCCTGGCGCCGCGCTTCGACCCCGATGCCGTCTTCCGCGCCCTGGCGGACGAGGGCGTCACCATGTTCCAGGGCGTGCCCGCGATGTATCAGCGCCTGCTGGCGGTGCTGAAATCGCGCGGCCAGACCTCGATCGCGCGGCCGCATCTGCGCTATTGCTCCGCAGGCGGCTCGCCGCTGGATCCGGCGGTGAAGGCGGCAGCAGAGGCGCTGGTCGGGACCTCGCTCCACAACGGCTATGGCCTGACCGAGACGACCTCCGCCGTGTCGCAGACCACGCCGGCCGAGCCCGCCATCGACGACAGCGTCGGCCGGCCGCTGCCGAATATGGCGGTGAAGGTGGTGGACACAGAGGACCGGGAACTGCCCGACGGCCAGGTCGGCCGGCTCTGGATCCACAGCCCCGGGGTGATGAAGGGCTATTACAAGGCGCCGGAATTGACGGCCGAGGTGATGAAGCCGGGCGGCTGGTTCGACACCGGTGATCTGGCACGCCTGGAGGGTGGCCGGATCTTCATCGCCGGCCGGGCCAAGGAGCTGATCATCCGGTCGGGCTTCAACGTCTATCCGCCCGAAGTGGAGGGGGTGCTCAACGCTCATCCCGATGTGGCGCAGTCGGCCGTGGTCGGCCGGACGGTTCCGGGCAATGAAGAGGTGGTGGCCTTCGTCCAGCCGGTGCCGGGGCGGGTGCTGACCCGCGAGGCGCTTGCCGGCTGGGTGGCGGAACGGCTGGCGCCCTATAAGCGGCCGGCCGAATTCGTGATCATGGATGCCTTCCCTGCGACCGCCACCGGCAAGGTGCTGAAGGCGCAGCTGAAGGATATGGCCGCGCAGGGTTGATGGTCGGGTTGATGGCGGGGATCAACCCCCATCATCAACCCCCCATCATCAACCCTACCTCTGCGCCGGGCATCACCCCGCCGCCCGCCTTTGCCCGGCGGCGCGGCGGGTTTCCAGCCACAGGCAGGCACTGACGATGATCGCCGCCCCCAGGATCGATGCCAGGCCCGGCGTCGTCCGCCAGATCGCCCAGTCATAGAGCACGGCCCAGGCGAAGGCGGTGTATTCCAGCGGGGCAACCCGCTGCACTTCGACCCGGGCCAGGGCCCAGGAAATCAGCGCGATTCCGCTGACGCTCAACCCGGCCACCACCAGATAGCCGGCAAGCTGGGCGGCCGAGACCGGCGTCCAGTCGATCAGCGCCACCGGGATCGCAACCGTGCCCGCCACCAGGTTGGCGCTCAGAGCCAGCGCTCCGATCCCCTCCGACGGCGCCAGCTTGCGGGTGGTCACGATGACGCCGGCATAGCCCACCGTTCCGATCAGGGCCGCCACATAGCCCGTCAGCGGACCATGGCCCTGACCGTCCTGGATCATCAACCCCGGCGACGCCACCACCAGCACGCCCAGAAAGCCGGCCGAAAGGGCGATGCCCGCCCCCTTGCCCGGCCGTTCGCCCATCAGCGCCCAGGCGAGCAGCACGGTGACGATCGGGGCGGTGAACAGGATGGCATAGGCCTCTGCCAGTGGCAGCAGGGTGAAGGCGGTGAAGAAGCCGAAGCCTGCGATCGCGAGCAGCACCCCGCGCAGCAGATGGGCCCCGGGCCGTGCCAGCCGCCAGGTGCTCCGCTCGGGCCTGAGCAGCCACCAGAGCCCGACCCAGGGCAGAGAGGCCGCGGATTTGAGCAGCACGATCTGGCCGATGCCATGGTCGCCGCCCAGCAGCTTCACCACGACATCCATGGTCGAGAGCAGGCAGACCGCCAGCAGCATCGCGCCGACCGGCCGGGCCCCGGCGGTTTCCGCCCGGTCAGACGCGCTCATGCGCCGGATCCGAGCGGCAGATCGTAGCGGTATTCGACCGAACGGCTCAGATCGTGAAGCGCGCGGGTGAGGGGGCCGCGTGTGAAGCCCTGCGCCTCATAGAAGGCATGGCCTTCTTTGAAGCGGGTGTCGGTCCACAGCATCAGATGGCGACCGCCGGCATCGCGGGCGTGTTCGATCGCCCGCACCAGCATCCGGCGGGCAAGGCCGGACCGCCGGGCCCGTGGCGAGACATAGAGCTTGAACAGCTCGAAATGGCCCGCGGGCTCCCGCTCTGCCGCCATCACGGCACAACTGGCCAGGATCGTGTCCGCCGTCGCCGGGGCTGCGGGATCGCTGCCTGCAACCGCCACCCAGGCGGCGCCGCCACGGGCGCCGACATGGCTGGCATAGTGGCGCAGCTCCGGCAGTTCGGCGTCGACATCCAGGATGCAGCCCGGATAGGCGGACCAGCAGAGATCGATCAGCGCGATCAGCCCGTCTGCATCGGCGTCGACGAGTGGCCGGATGACCGGCACCGGCAGCGGGCTGACGAGCGGTGTCTGAGCGGGGGCGGCGTCGGGCATGGGGGCGCGTATCCGGCGATGGCGGGGGACGTCTGAAGCCTCGCCCATCTGCGGTCGCGGGTCCATCCAGGATTTCTGGGGGTGAGGGGCAGTGCCGCTGAACCACAGCCGGACCGTCATCCGCGCGTCACGGTTGGTGTGATAGAGCGGGCACATGACATCGACGGAGGGCGACATGGCCGGACGCGGCATCTTCAGATCCCTGCGCCTGCGCATCCTGGTGCTGGGCGGCGGTATCCTGATCGTCGGCTTCGGGCTGGCGACCGCCTATGTGCTGCATACCCAGGAAGAGGCGGCCAGGCTTGCGGCCGACCGGATTCTGGCGGAAACCGCAGCCGGCCAGGCGGCGGTGGTGGCCGAAGAGATCGGACGTGCGGTTGCGCTGGCCGAGACCATGGCGGCCGGGCAGACCGGTATGCTGGCGGCGGGCACCACCGATCGTGCGGTCCTGGCGGCGGCACTGCACGGGGTGATCGCGGCCGAAGCGGGGGTGGTCGGCGGCGGCCTGGGCTGGCAGCCCGGCCTGCCCGACGGCCGGGGTGCCGATTTCCGCAACACCGAACTCGGCGATGCCGATGGCCGGTTCGTGCCCTACATGTCGCGCACCGCCGATGGCGGCGTGGTGACCGAGCCGCTGATCATGGATGCGGCGGCCGATGCCTGGTATGGGGCGCCGATGCGCGCCGGCCGCAGCCTGGTGACCGAACCCTATCTCTACCCCGTCGCGGGCCGGGACGTGCTGATGACCACCGCTGCCGCCCCGATCCTGCGGGCGGGCAAGCCGGTGGGTGTCGCCACCGTCGATCTGGGCCTGGATGACCTTCAGCGCCGGATCGGATCGGCCCGTCCCTTCGGCAGCGGCCAGGTGGCGGTTTTGTCCGCCGACGGGCTCTGGGTGGTGCATCCCGATGACGCGCGGCGCGGCAGGCCGGCGACGGCCCCGGCGATCGCCGGCATCCTGAAGGCGGCGGCCCGCCGCCCCGTGGAGCAGGCGGTCGACGGTGCCGATGTGGCCGGCCCCGCCGGTCCGGTCCTGGTTCGGGCGCTGCCGGTGGATCTGGGCCATGGCGCGGCGAAATGGACGGTGCTGGTCACGGTGCCCGAAGCGGCGGTGTTCGCCGAAGCCCGCGCCGTCGAGCGGCGGCTGTCGATCGGGCTGGTGGTGATCGCCCTCGGCGCCGGGCTCGCCCTGTTCTGGATGGGCCATGCCATCGCCGCACCGATCCGCCGGCTGACCGGCACCATGCATCAGCTGGCCGAGGGCGATCGCGCGGTCGAGGTACCGGCAACCGTCCGGGCCGACGAGATCGGCGCCATGGCCCGCACCGTGGTCGTGTTCCGCGACGGTCTGGCCCGGGCCGACGAACTGGCCCACGAAGCCGAACGCCGGCGCGAGGCCCATGAGGCGGAGCTTGCGGCCGAGCGCCGGCGCATCGCCGATGCCTTCGAACGGGAGGCCGGACGGATGCTGCAGGAGCTGATCGCGGCGGCGGCACGGATGCGCGACACCTCGGCCGAGATGGGCCAGATGTCGGCGACCTCGATCGATGGCGCGCGGGCGGTGGATACCGAATCTCGGGCCGCCGCCGCCAATGTCCAGACCGTCTCTGCCGCGGCGGAAGAATTGTCGGCCTCAATCGGCGAGATCGGCTCTCAGGTCGGCCGTGCCCGTGGTGCCGCGGATCGGGCGGTCGAAGAGGCGGGCAGTGCCGACAGCCAGGCGAAGCGGCTGGCCGAAACCGGGCGGGTGATCGGCCAGGTGGTGTCGCTGATCGGCGACATCGCCGGCCAGACCAATCTTCTGGCCCTGAATGCCACCATCGAGGCGGCGCGGGCCGGCGAGGCCGGCAAGGGCTTCGCGGTGGTGGCAGCCGAGGTGAAGGCGTTGGCCGACCAGACCGCGCGGGCGACCGCCGACATCTCGGGCCGCCTGGGAGAGATCCAGGGCGCTGCCGCCGATATGGGCACGGCGATCGACCGGGTGACGGTCAGCATCCGCGAGATGCACGAGATTGCGCTCACCATCGCCTCGGCGATCGACGAGCAGGGGGCCGCCACTGCGGAAATCGCCCGCAATGTTCAGGAAGCGGCCACCGCCACCGATCGGGTGTCGGTGCGCGCGGCCGAGGTGGGGCAGGCCTCGGACCGGACCGGAGATGCCGCCGATGCGGTGCTGGCCGGCACCGAGGAGCTGACGGCCACCATCACCCGGCTCAACCAGGTGGTGCGCGAGATCCTGGCGCGGATCCGCGCCGGCTGATCGGCAACCCCCGGCAGATCGTTCTTGACGGGAAGGTGCGCCATCGCGCAGGCTTCCCCGCATCGGTTCATCACGCGCAGGAGAGGAGGGCAGTCATGATCACCGGCATCTGCACGCATGCCCGCCGCTTCTCGTCTGTCCGTGGCCGCTGCCTGGTATCGGTATCGATTGCGCGAATTTCCCGCCCGGTCTCTGCGGAGGCCGGGACCGGCGCCGTCATAGGGCGCCGGAGCGACGATACAGGCACCGCCTGACCGTTCGGAGACGAGGTCCCGGTTTCACACCGGAGGGACCGCCCGGCGGGGCGGTACGACCGACGGGACCCGATCATGACCGAGCTGCTTCTTCAGGCCACCGCCGCGCCCTTCTCTGCCGACCTCACGGCCGGCGATCCGACCTTTTCTCCCGAAGCTGATCCCGCACGCGAAGCCCGGCTCGTCGATGCCTGGGCGGAGATGCGTCTGGACCGCCGGGCCCGCAGTGCCTGCGCCGGGCGCCCGCGTGCGGCCCTTCCCGAGATGTCCGCGCTTCTGCCGGCGGGGGCTGGCGTGGTCGAGGCGGCGCTCTGCCGGGACATGCTGGCGCGGGCCCGGCGCATGGCCGGTTTCGATACGCCGCCGCCGGGCGGGGCGGCGCATGCGGCCGGACGGCGCCTTGGCCTGCTGGCGGATGCCGATGCCGCGGCGGGTGATGCCGGTGCCGACTGGCGGCGCTGGGCCGCGCGTGCGGACCAGGACGGCGCAGATCTGCTCCGTGCACGATTTGCAGCCGGTGACACTGTCGATGCGTCCGGGGCGATCCGCGGCATCCGCGCGGCCCTGGGGCGCTTGCTCGATCATCTGGCGGTGGCACCAGCCGGGCTGCTGCCGCCGGCCGACCGGCTCGACATGCCCGAGATCCTGCTGCTCGCCCGGCTGGTCGAAATCGATGCCGAGTTGCGCGACGATCTGGAGGCGGCTGATCTGCCGGCGATGCTGGCCCGGCTGGCCCGGTTCTGCGCCGACGAGTTGACCGCCGGCTGGGCCGGGCTCCGGGCCGGTCTGCTGGCGGGGGATGCAGATGCCCCCGGGCGGCGGGCGGTTGCGGCGGTCGCGGCGCGCAGCTTCAACCATCTGGTCGCCTGGATCGCGCCGCTTCTGCCCTTCCTGGCCGAAGAGGCCTGGCTGGCGCGCTGGGGTGCCGGTGCCGGCAGTGTTCATGAACGTCTGTGGCCGTCGGTGGATCCGCTCTGGGCGACGCCGGGAACCATCCTCGCCAACCGGCGCCTGGACCGGCTGCGGGCCCTGGTGCGCGATGTGGCGGGCGGGCGCGAGATCACGGCGGATGCCACCGTCGAGCTGGATCTGCCCGCCGACCGGCGGCCGCCATTCCGTGAGGCCGAGCTGGGCGCCCTGCTGGGGGTTGGCCGGTTGCGCCTGCGCAGCCTGCCCGCCGGTGCAGCACCCGCAGCCCGCTTCGCCGCCGCTGGACCGGTGCTTGCCGCCACGGCATGATCGGGGCATGGCTGATGCTCCGCTCCGCGATCCCAATCCCGAACCGGGGGGTGCCCATGCCGATCCGGCGCTTCGGCCCGAGATCGCGCGGGCGCGCACCATTGCGCGCCTGCCGCTGAACGCGATCCGGGCCTTTACCGCCGCCGCCCGGCTGGGCGGCATGGCGGCGGCGGCAGGAGAGCTTGGCCTCACCCCCGGCGCCGTCAGCCAGCAGGTGAAGACGCTGGAAGACCGGCTGGGGCTGAAGCTGTTCGAACGTGAAGCCCGCGGTGTCCGCCTGACCGCCGTCGGTGCCGACTTGGCCGATGCCGCCCATCAGGCGCTGGACGGGATGGCCCATGCCTATGAACGGGCGTTGGCCCGCACGGCGCCCGGCATCCTGACCGTCGGCGTGGCGCCGAGTTTTGCAAGCCTCTGGCTGGCCCCCCGCATCGGCGGGTTCCTGAAGGCGCAGCCCGATCTGGCCGTGCGCCTCGACAGCCAGCGTCACCATGTCGACCTCGCCCGCGGCGAGGCCGATATCGCCCTGCGCTGGGGGCGCGGGGACTGGCGCGGTCTGGTGGTGCTGCCGCTCGGCCCCGAACCCCTCACCCCGGTGGCGGCGCCTGCTTTGGCTGCCGCGCTGCGTGCCCGCATCGATTTCGGACCCGCCTGCCTGCTGGATCAGGTGCGGCTGCACTTCGCCGAACTCGACGACTGGGGTTGTTGGTTCCGGGCGGCGGGGGTGGCGATGCCGGAGGTGATCGCCGCCGGGCCGGGCGGACCGGTCTTCAGCGAATCGACCGCCGTGATCGAGGCGGCGGAGGCCGGCCAGGGCATCGCTATCGGCCGGCCGTCGCTGACCGCCGATGCTATCGCAGCCGGCAGGCTGGTGCAGCTTTTCCCCGACATCCGTGCCGATGACGGCTGGGGCTATTACCTGGTGGCGACCGAGGTGGGGCTGCGCCGGCCGGCGGTGGCGGCCTTTCGCGACTGGCTGATGGCGGAAATTGCGAAGATGCCGCGCTGAACCGGCCAACGCTCCATCAGGCGCCGCCGGTCCAGCCCTGCCAGGCCGGCCAGCCTTCGATCAGCGCGGCGAGGCGTTCATAGCCCGCGGCATCCGGATGGGCGCCGTCCCCCGCCCGGACCTCTGCCATCCACACCGGATCTGCGGCCAGGGCATCGAAAACCGGCAGCCAGGGCACACCCAGGCGCCGGCAGATCGGACCGAGGGCGTCGCTCAGTGCCCGGATGCGGAGATTGGCGTCGTCTTCGGCGATCGGCGGCGGGCCGATCATCAGCACCGGACGACGGGCGCCGGCAACCCGCAGAATGCCCTCGGCATTGGCGAGACTTTCGGCCATCGGCAGCCTGGTGCCAGAGGGTGTGGGCGCCTCCATGCGGTCATTGACCCCGAAGGCGAAGATCAGCCGGCCGTCGACGCCCTCCGGCAGCCGGGTGCGGCTTTCGCTCAGCCAGCGTTCGGCGATGTCGCGACTGGTGTCGCGGCGGATGCCCAGATTGTAGAGGGTGAGATCGGCACCGCGGGCGATGGCCTTTGCCGCCACCCGGCCTGCCCAGCCCAGGCAGGTGCTGTCGCCCGCACCGGCGACGAAGCTGTCACCGATCACGCAGATCCGCAGGGGCAGACGCTCCTCGCCGCCCGCCGTCATCCGCGGGCGATCCGGTCGAGGGCGGTGCGGTCGGTGATCGTCACCCGGCCATAGGCGCGGGCGATCAGCCCGTCGCGGGCCCAGGCGCCGAGCAGGCGATTGACGGTCTGGCGCGACGTGCCGAGCATGTGGCCCAATTCCTCCTGCGGCAGATGCAGTGCGATCCGTGTGGCGGTGCCTTCGACCTCTCCATAGGCATCGGCCAGCGCCAGCAGGCGCTTGGCGAGCCTGCGATCGAGCGGCAGGAAGGCTTCGTCTTCAAGGGCCGAGAAGGTCATGCGCAGCCGGCGGCAGAGCAGGACCAGAAGATGAGCCGACAGCGGCGGATGCTCCGTCAGCAGGCGCACGAAGGCGGCCTTGGGCACCACGATCAGCTCGCTTTCGCCCAGCGCCACCGCATCATGGGTGCGCCGGCCGCCGTCGATGAGAGCGATTTCGCCGAACCAGGCGCCGGGCTCCAGCACGGCCAGCACCAGTTCACGACCGTCATCGCCGGCTGAGGCGATACGGACCGCGCCCGAAATCACGCCGAAAAGGGCGTCAGCCTCGTCGCCCTTGGCATGGATCAGCCCGCCATCCGGCACCCGGCGCCGGCTGCCTGCATCGGTCAGGCGCCGCACCGTGTCTTCAGGCAGGGACGAGGAGAGGAAGCCGCTCTGGTCGGCGAAGGGGATGGTCATCTGACGGGGCGGGGCTCGACGAAGAGACAGGACAACGCCTTGAACTGTCGCAGGACCGACAGACGGCGGGCAGCGCATGATCCTAGCATGTTTGTCCCGGAACCATCGTCCGGGCAAGGGGCGACAACCGGCCCCGTCAAAGACCTTGAGGGAGGACGTGCCGTCACATGAACGCCATCACCCCACCCGATGCCGAGGCTCGTGCCGGCTTTCGCCGCATGCAGGAGGGTACCGCCGAGGATTGGGCGAAGATCGCCGGCAGTTTCCGCGGCTATGCCCGGGCGCTGCCCGACCGGATCCTGGATCACCTGAAACTGCTCGACGGCGATTTCGGCGGCTTTCCGATCGACCGGCTGCATCATTCGCTGCTGACCGCGACGCTGGCCCACCAGGCCGGCGAGAGCGAGGAATACGTGGTCTGCGCCCTGCTCCACGATATCGGCGACACGCTCGGCAGCTATAATCATCCGGATATCGCGGCCGCGATCGTGAAGCCCTTCGTCGAGCCCGAACATCACTGGATGGTGGAGAAGCACGGCCTGTTCCAGGGCTATTATTTCTTCCACCATATCGGGCTGGACCGCGACATCCGGGAACAGTTCCGGGGGCATCCGAATTTCGACCGCACGGCGGCCTTCTGCGAGAAATACGATGCGCCGGCCTTCGATGCCGATGCCGCATGCATGCCGCTCGAGGCCTTCGAGCCGATGCTTAGACGGGTATTCGCCGCCCCGAAGCAGTCGGTCTACAAGAAGGCGATGGAGGACTGATGCCATGACCGCCCAGCATCCCGCCCCGACGTCCGATCCTGCGGCGAAGCGCCCTGCGACCGATCCGGGGCCGATGAGCGCCGCCGCGGCCCGCTACGGCAACCTGCCCCGCCCGCCCCGCTTCGAGCGGGTGGAAGAGGCCCGGCTCCACGCCAAGCAGCGCCTTGCCGCAGGCTTCCGGATCTTCTCGCGCTTCGGCCTGGATGAAGGCGTCGCCGGGCATATCACCGTCCGCGATCCCGAACATCCGACCACTTTCTGGACCAACCCCTTCGGCGTGCATTTCAGCCAGATCAAGGTGTCCAACCTGATCCGGGTCGATGAAGAGGGGCAGGTGGTCGACGGTGACGCGATCTGCAATGCCGCCGCCTTCGCCATCCATTCCCGCATCCACAAGGCCCGCCCGGATGTGATGGCCGCGGCCCATAGCCATGGTGTCTATGGCCGCGCCTGGTCGACGCTGGGACGGCCGCTTCAGCCGATCACCCAGGATTCCTGCGCCTTCTGGAACGATCATGCCGTCTATGACGATTTCGGCGGCGTGGTGGTAGAACTCGATGAAGGTGACCGGATCGCCCGGGCGTTGGGCAATAACAAGGCCGCGATCCTGCAGAACCATGGCCTGCTCACCGTTGGCGCCTCGGTGGACGAGGCGGTGTGGTGGTATGTGGCCATGGAACGCTGCTGTCAGGTCCAGCTGATGGCAGAGGCGGCAGGCACGCCCAAGGTCATCTCCGATGCTTCGGCCGCCCAGGCCTATTCGGTCACCGGCACCGCCCAGGCCGGCTGGTTCCAGTTCCAGCCCCTCTATGCCCGGATCGTCAAGGAGCAGCCGGACCTGCTCGACTAGGTCGTCAACGCGGATTGGCACATTCCCGTGGATGCAGCGTTTCGCGTAAGACGCTGGTCGACGAGGGGATATCAGGCCATCTGGCAATGGAAGCGGTGGCGACGTCCACCGCGCCCCTTGCCGGAGATCCAGAAAAATGACCGATCATTCATCTGATCTGGCGAGCCTCGTGCCGCCTGTGGACGTCACCCGCCGCGGCTTCACCCTCGGCTCTCTGGCGGTGGGTTTTGCGCTGGCCGCCAGGCCCGTGCGGGCGGAGACGCGGATCACGACCGATGCCGCGGGGCTGGAGGCGGGCGCCTTCACCCTGCCGGTCTCGGGCTTCGACGTGCCCTGCTATTTCGCCCGGCCGGCAGGGGGCGAAAGGCTCGCCACCATCCTGGTCGCGCCCGAAATCTTCGGCCTGCACGAGCACATCGCCGATGTCTGCCGGCGTTTCGCGCATGAGGGCTTTCTGGCAATCGCCTTCGATCCCTTCGCGCGTCAGGGGGACGTCACCACGCTGCCCGACGTGCAGACCATCATCTCGACCGTGGTCTCGAAAACGCCGGATGCCCAGGTGATGGCCGACCTCGATGCCATCGCGGCTCACGCTGCCGCCGAACGCGGCGGCGACCCGGAGCGGCTGGGCATCACCGGCTTCTGCTGGGGCGGGCGTACGACCTGGCTCTATACCGCCCATAATCCGAAGGTGAAGGCCGGCGTCGCCTGGTATGGGCGGCTGGTCGGGCCGTCGAACGAGATCACGCCGCACCAGCCCGTGGAGGTGGCCGCCGATCTGGCGGGGCCGGTGCTGGGCCTCTATGGCGGGGCCGATAGCGGCATTCCGGTTGCGACGGTGGAGCAGATGCGCGCCGCACTCGCCGCGGCCGGCACGCCGGCGGCGCAGGCGTCGGAGATCATCGTCTATCCCGACACGCCCCATGCCTTCCACGCCGACTATCGGCCGAGCTACCGGCCGGAGGCGGCAAAGGATGGCTGGGCGCGCTGCCTCGCCTGGTTCCGCGACCACGGCCTCGGCTGACGGTCATAATCTGCCATGTTTCAGGCCGGCGGCGCCGCACAGGCCGTCGCCGGCCCCAGCTGTCCCACGCGGCGGGTGATGACCCCCGCCCGGCGTTGGATATAGCGCGTGGGCTCCGAGGCGCTCCAGCGGCGTGGATTGGGCAGAACCGCGGCGAGCAGTGCCGCTTCCCGTGCGGTCAGCGCTGCGGCGGGCTTGCCGAAATGGGCCTGGGCGGCGGCTTCGGCGCCGTAGATGCCCGGCCCCATTTCGGCGACGTTCACGTAAAGCTCGATGATCCGCCATTTCGGCCAGAGGGTCTCGATCGCGAAGGCGAGCGGCACCTCCAGCGCCTTGCGCAGAAAGCCCCCGCCCGGCCAGAGGAACAGATTGCGCGCGGTCTGCATGGTGATGGTGCTGGCGCCGCGCAGCGGCCGGCCGTCGCGCCATTCGTCGATCGCCTCGCCGACCGCGTTCCAGTCGACGGCGAAATGGCTGCAGAAATTATTGTCTTCGGCGGCGATCGCCGAATTCGGCAGGGCGCGGGCGATCTGATCCAGGTCGCGCGGCCGATAATCCAGCCGCCCCTCTTCGACCAGGCGGATCAGCATCAGCGGCGTCGCCGGCGGGTCGATCCAGCGATAGGCGACCAGCATCGCCGCCCAGACCGCCAGTATCGTCAGCACCACGGCCCGTACCGCCCGCAAAACCCGGCGCAGCAGGCCAGGCGCTGGCCGGGCGGATCGGCCCGGACGCGGCTTCGGGGGTTGGTCGGTGGTCATGCGCAGGCCAATCCTCGGTGCATGGCCGCCAGCATGCCTGAGCGGGGCTGATGTCGCCACGGGAAAACCTGTGTCAGCTTCGGGGCGCGGCTCAGGGTTAAGGCGATGTAAACCCGGGTTGACCTGTCGATCTGTGGGCCTTCCGGCACCGGTTGCGCTCGGACATGTTCAATGTTCGGTCGGAGCGCCCGGCTCCGGCGTCGGATCGTCTTGCCCGAAGGATGTGCGCATCATGGCTGGCCACCCCCGCTCTCTCTGCCACGAGGTCGACCTGTCCCGCCGTCTCATCCATCTGAGGCGCCGGCTGATGGCCGGTGCCGCGATGACCGTAATGGTCTGGGGGGCGGGCAGCCGCGACGAGGTTCTGGCCGAGACCATTCCGGTCGGCTCGGGTGATACCCCCCTCAGGCTTGAAGAGCTGTCGGATCTGCCGACGACGGTGGAGATCACTGCGGGGGCCAGCCGGACGGTGACCGGCGATGCACCGGCAGTCTCGTCCGAGACGGCGGGCTGGACGCTTGAGAATGGCGGCGAGATCACCGCGGAGGGGCTGGCCGTGGGGCTGGTCGGCAGCACCCTGGTCAACGGCAGCGATGGCCGGATCACCGGTGCTGCCGGCGTGCAGATGGCCGATCCGGACGGTACTGCCGGGCTTGGGGTCGAGAATGCCGGCGTGATCACCGGTCAGGCAGGTGCCGGCCTGGTGGCCGGGGGAAGCGGCCTCTTCGCCCTCGACAATCAGACGTCGGGTGCGATCTTCGCCGCTGGACCGGCTCTGGCTGTTCAGGCCGCCGAGGCGGTGGTGGGCAATGACGGCACGATCCAGAGCAGCAGGACCGATGGCGCCCTGATCGATGCCGGCAACGTGATCCTCGCCAATGGTGCAAACGGGGTGATCATCGGCGACGCCATCGGCCTCGGCATCACCGGCGGTGCGGTCGAGGTGACGAATGCTGGCACCATTGCCGGCGGGGTCAACAGCGCCCAGCCCGTGGCGGGCGGCATTGCCATTCAGGCCGACACCGCAACCGTGCGGAACGAGGCCGGCGGCATGGTATTGGGGCGCGAGGCCGGGGTCACGGTCGAGGCGGCCGATACGGCAGAGGTCGTCAATGGCGGCGTGCTGAACGGCGTGATGATCGACGGCGAGGCGCAGGCCCTGCTGCGTAATCTCGCTGGCGGCTCGATCACTGCCGAAACCGACAATCTCGTCACGGGCCGCGGCATCGTGCGGGTGGAAAATGCCGGCACGATCGAGGCTGGCAGGCCCGGGCGGAGCAGCGAAATCGGCCTGATTGCGGGCACCCGCGAAGGCGCGGACCGGCCGGCCGAGACCATCCTGATCAATGAAACGGGCGGCCGGATCACCGGCTTCAACGGTGCGGCCGTGCTTTCCGGTGACGTGATCCGGATCGAAAACCGGGGCACGATCGACGGTATCCTGGCTCCGGCCGTCAGCGCCACTGCCGATGTCACCCATGCCGTCAACGAGGGCCTGGTCGCCGGTGGCACCGGCTTCCTGATCGATGGCGATGCCACTCTGACCAACGCTGCCGCGGGCGAGATTCTGACCTGGGGGACGGCGGTTTTCACCACCGGCGCCGCCGATGTGGTCAATGCCGGGCAGATTGTCACCGTCCACGGTGTCGTGCCCGCCGATGTCCCGGACGGTGCAGTGGCCGTGGGCAGTGGCAGCCATGTCGACAATCTTGCGGGCGGCGTGATCCTCAACCGACGCTGGTCCGGCATTGCCGTGTCGGACGGTATGGGGGACGAGGATCCGGCCGACCGTGAGACGGTCATCGAGAACGCCGGCCTGATTCGCTCCGAAGGCTCCGGTCGAGGGGTGATTGTTGACGTGGCGGGACGGGTGACGGTCTCCAACCGTCAGGGTGGGAACATTCTGTCGGCTGGCGCCGAAGGTATCCTGCTTCAGGCCGGCACGGCCATCATCGATAATGCAGGAGCCATTATCGGCGGCAGTGCCGATGAGGACGCGCAGATGATCGCGGGCCTCGCCGTCCTCGGAGACAGGACCGTGGTGACCAACCGGGTGGGGGCGATCATCGCCGGTGACGGGATGGGAGTCTCCCTCGCCGCCGCGGATGAAGCGGCGATCGAGAATGCCGGCTTCATCAACGGCATGATCGTCGACGGTGGCATGTCCACCCGGCTGGACAACGCCGCGACAGGTGTTGTGGCTGCCTATGAACAGAACGGGCTGCTCGGCGAGGCGATCACGGTCGACAATGCGGGTGTCATTCAGGGTGGGGTCTCTGCCCTGGTTCTTGGGGGCGACGCGGGTCGGGTCGTCAATACGGGAACCATCGAAGGGGGCAGCGGCGCCGGCCTCGCGAGCATCACGACGGCCGGAACCAGTGTTGCCAACAGCGGGGCGATCACCGGGGGCGTGGTCGGCATCGGCACCGAGGGGGGGCTCACGCTCGAGAATAGCGGCCGGATTTCAGGCGGCTTCGTTGCCGTCAAGGCGGTGGGCGGTTCAACCATCGACAACCGGGCCGGCGGCGAGATCGTCTCCGAAGGCTCTGCAATCGAGATCGTGGGCGAAGCGCTGATCACCAATGCCGGCCTCATCCGGTCCGAGCAGGGCATTGCGATCACGGTCGAAGGCGATGCGGTGGTCGACAATGCTGCGGGCGGTGTCATCGAGGCCGCCGGCCCGGCTCTTCTGCTGGCGGGCACGGCATCGCTCACCAATGCCGGGCGCATATCGTCCACCGATCCGACCTTCGGCGGCGACGATGCGGAAGGGGTCGCCATTCTGGCCGGCAGCGGCGGGCTGATCGCGAATACCGGCGTGATCGAAAGCGGCGCCGGTGCGGTGATGATCGGCGATGTGGCCGATGAAGCGAATGAATTTGAGACCGCCGTCGCCAATGATGGCCTGATCCAGGCGCGTGGTGCCGGCGTGGCACTGGCGGCCGATATCGTCGGCGGGCTGGAGATCGCCAATACCAACACCATCGTTGCAGCTGATGGACCCGCCATGCAGGTCGTCGCCGGCGAGGTGCTGCTGGGCAATGGCGGGGTGATCGTCAGTGACGGCGGCACCGGGGTCCGGCTGCAGGCGAATACCGTGTCGGTCTCCAATGGCGCCGGTGCGCTGATCCGCGGCGGCGGTGGTGGTGAGGAGAATGGCGGCATGGCCGTTCTCGGCAGGACGGTCGATATCAGCAATGCCGGTGTCATCACGGGCGTGTTGACCGGCCTCGGGGCCGCCGGTGAAGAGGTTACTGTCACCAACGATATCGACGGGGTAATCGCCGGTGATATCAGAGGGCTCGGCCTGGCCGCCGCACGTAATGCGACGATCGACAATGCCGGCTACATCTCCGGCCTCATGGCGGCGGCCGGCGATGGGGTGCTCAGCCTGCAAAATGGCGAAACCGGTGTCATTGCCGGCAACGCCCCCAACATACTCGCCGGACCGCAGGTCGTCGTCGACAATGCGGGGCTGATCAGCGGCAACACGGGGCTGTTGATCGAGGCCGGATCGGTCGTGATCTCCAACAGCGGCCGGATTACGGGTGTGGACGGCCCGACTGATGGTCTCGAAGATATCGGCGACCTGGACAGCAGCATCGGAATCGTCGCTCTGGTCGATGGTACCGCCGAGATCGACAACAGTGGCACGATCAGTGGCAGTGTCGCGGGCGTCCTGATCGAAGGTGATCTGCTTCTGGAGAACACCGGCACGATTTCAGGGGGCGAAGCCGGCGTCTCGTTTGTCGGTGGCTCGATCCATAATGCCGAGGGAGGCGTCATCTCGGGCGGCAGCGGCATTGTACTCCTTGATCCGGAAGCTTTGGCGGGATTGATCAATGCCGGCGTGATCCAGGCGACCGAAGATGTGGCCGTCAACTTCGGCAGCGGGGCCATCTACAATTCGGGCAGCATTGTTTCGCTCGGTCGCTACGATGAGGATGACCCTCTGGCCGACCCGGACGAGATCTATGCCGCCGTTCTGCTGGAGGGCGGCAGTCTGGTGAACGCGGCCGGCGGCGTCATTTCGGGCGCGGAGGCCGGGGTGGTGGATCTGGGCGACGCCTATGGCGACGGCGCCACCGTTCGCAATGAGGGGCAGATCCTGGCCGGCGTGGCCGTGACCAGTTTTGGTGACGGTTTCGTCCTGGAAAATATCGGTGGCCGGATTGCCGGCAGCATCCGTGCCGTCGACCTTTCGGGGGAAGACGTCACGATCGTCAATCAGGCCGGTCTGATCGATGGCGGACTCTGGCTCAGCGGCAATGGTGCGGTGGTCGACAATCGTGCCGGTGGCGTGATGATCCGGACCGGTGCACGCGGTGAAGACGGAGAGCCCGACTCCGCCGTGATCGATCTGCTCGATGTCGATGGGGCCGTCGTCACCAATGCCGGATTGATCGCGGGCAATGATGCCGACGGCATCGATGCCGGCCTCTCGGACGAGTCTGCCTGGGCGTCGCTCGAGGTGACCAACCTGTCGGGCGCGCGCATCGCCGGCGTCACGGCCATTGATGCCGATGTCGATACGCTCGACATCGACAATGCCGGCTTCCTGACCGGCGAGGATTATGGCGTCTATGCCACGGCCGATGATGTGTCGATCGTCAACCGGGCGGGCGGTGAGATCACCGGCGGGATCAGTGCCATCGATGTCGAAGGTGGCTTCGACGTCGAGAATGCGGGCGCCATCTCAGGTGGGAATGACGAGCGGCATACGCCCGTCATGTTCCTGGTCGGCGACGGCACACTGACCAATGCGGCCGGGGGCCGGATCAGCGGTGGTGTCGCCATTTCTGCCGATGCCGACGGTCTGGTCGATGTGGTCAATGCGGGCGTGATCGAGGCAGAGCGCCTGGCGATCCAGGTCGGCGGCGAGTCTTACGTCGAGAATCAGGCGGGTGGCCTGATCTCCGGCGCTCTCGGCATTGCCTTCACCAACTCGATCGACCCGGAGGCCCTGCTGATCGACACACCGACCCTGATCAACCGGGGGGAGATCAGGGGTGGTGTGGTCTATGACGCGGGTATGGTCAATATCGCCGATATCGGCGGCAGGTTGGGCGCCAACGAAGAAGGCTGGGCCCTGTTGTTCTCGGACGATGCCGACGAGCGCTGGCTGACCGTGCGCGACGGCGCCGTTATCGATGGCGATATTCTGGCCGGGGAGACCAATGATCTCGATGCAGCCCGCGACCGGGAAGACAGCGTCGCCACCTTCGAAGGCGGCGGCAGCTTCGCCCATGACCTCATCGGTTTCGGTCTGATCGAGAAGGAGGGGGCCGGCACCTGGCGCTTCTCGGGCAATCTGCTCGCTGCCGCCTTCGATGTGAACGAGGGGGGTGTCCGCCTCGACGGCCGCTTCACCGGCGATGAAATGACGGTCGGGACCGGGGGGACGCTTTCCGGCAATGGCACGATCGACGGCGATTTGATCAATGAGGGCCGGGTGGCGCCGGGCAATTCGATCGGCACCATCACCGTCACCGGCGATTTCACCCAGACCGCAACCGGCACGCTCGCCATGGAATATGCCGCGGACGGTGCCGGTGGCACCGTTACCGACCGGCTGGTGGTGGGTGGTGCTGCCACGATCGAGGGCGGTACGCTGTCGCTGACCTCGTTCGACGGCAGTACTCCCCGCTATGCCAGTACCGAACTGATCACGGCAGCGGACGGCATTACCGGCACCTTCGATGCGATCGAAACCGATCGGGCCGGCCTGGTCGGTCGGTTGCTGGCCGATGGCGATGTGATCTCGCTCAGGCTGGTCGATACCGAGAACGGCTTCCGGGCGCTCGCCACCACCCGCAATGCCCGCAATGTCGCAACCGTGCTGGAGACCCAGGGGCTGACGGCGACCGGGGATCGCGACCAGCTGTTGAGCGAGCTGGCGGCCCTGGGCGATGCCGATGCGGCCGCGGCCCTCGGCGATCTCGCCGGATCCGAATATGCCGGCCACTGGCGCTATCTGCGCGGAACGGGCCGCGCCTTCGTTGATGGGGCGGCAAATGCCGGTCGTGCCGGTCATCGTGGCGCCTGGATCACCGGTTTCGGCAATACCGGCCGGACCAGCGGCGAGGATGACGCGGGCGATCTGCGCTGGCGGAGCGCCGGCACGGCGGTGGGCATCGACTTTGCGGTGGGGGAGACGGCGCGCCTCGGCATCGCAGCCGGCGTGACCGATGGCCGGACCACCGCTCGCAGCCGGGATGCGGGCATCGATACCACCGGCTGGCATGTCGGCGCCTATGGTGCAGTGCCGGCCGGGCCGGTGACGCTGGATGCGGTGGTCGCCTATACCCGGTCGTCTTCGGATGCCGACCGGTCGATCACCGGTACCGGCCGCACGGCCCGGGGCAGCTTCGATACCGATCAGGTGACTGCCGCCATCGGCGTTTCGACCGATCTTGTGGTGCCGGGGGCGAAGCCCGGCACGCCCGAGGCGGCGGCGGGGGCCCCGAGCTGGACCGTCACCCCGATGCTGCGCCTGATCTATGACCGGCAGAAGAGCGACGACGTCACCGAAACCGGTGCCGGCGCCGCAGCGCTGGTCGTCCAGGGCGGCACGGTCGAAGGGCTGGAGGCCTTCGCCGGCGTGCGCTTCTCCACGGCCTATGGCGATGCGGCGAAGGGCGAGACCGTGATCCGGCCGAGCTTCACCCTGGGTATCGGCCAGGAACTGCTCGATCGGGATCAGACGCTGACCGCGCATTTTGCCGGGGATCCGGCGAACCCCTTCCAGGTGACCGGTATTTCGCAGGGCCGGACCACGGGCCGGATCGGGGCTGGGGTCGAGGCCGATGTCGCGCCGGGCGTGACGGTGGGGGTCGGCTATGCCGGTGCGATAGACGAGACCGGCGGGGATCATCGGCTGACGGCCGGGCTGCGCTTCTCCTGGTGATCCGTCCGCGATCTGTGGCTGGTCATGTTCGGGCGGGGATCACCCCGCCCGGCGTGACAGGGGGAAGATGGCGCAGGTGGTCGTGCCGTGTGCATACAACTTGCCTGCCTCGTCGGTGAGCGTCGCCTCGGCGGTCGCAAAGCTGCGGCCGACATGGATGACCTTGCCCTCGGCCCGCATCCGGCCGGTCGCCGTGGTCACCGGGCGCAGATAGTTCACCTTGATCTCCACCGTGGTATAGGCCGATCCGGCGGCGAGGGTGCTGTGCACGGCGCAGCCGAGCGCGCTGTCGAGCATCGCCGCGATCCAGCCGCCATGAACGGTGCCGATCGGGTTGTAATGGTCGAAGAGCGGCGTGCCGGCAAAGACCACCCGACCGTGCTCCACCGTTTCCGGGTCGAAATTGAGCGTGGCACCGATTGGCGGGCGGGGCAGGTCGCCGGCGGCGAGGCGCTGCAGCATTTCGAGCCCCGAGATTTCGGCGATCTCCTCGAGGCTGGCGACGCCGATGCCCCGCCCCTCGGTCGCTTCGGTTGCCGCGGCGTTGATCTCGCTCGTCATGGACGGAACTCCCGGTCCGGCTTGTGCCCACAAATACGTGTATATACACTCTTATGCTGCAGACTAATGCGGTGCAGCATAGACGGCAAGGGGAGAGATGATGACGGGCGGGACGGATCTTCCCTGCACCTGTCTGCGGCTGCGGCAGGCGGCGCGGCAGGTCACACGGCTCTACGACCGGCGGCTGGAGCCGGCGGGGCTCCGCATCACCCAGTTTCCGGTTCTGGCCCTGCTCAGGGCCGACGGGCCGGCGCCGCTCGGCCAGCTGGCCGAGCGTCTGGTGACGGACCGGACCACGCTCACCCGCAATCTGAGGCCGATGGAACAGGCCGGGCTGATCGAAACCCGGGCGGACCCGGAGGATCGCCGTCGTCGCCTGCTGGTCATCACGGAACAGGGCCGGGCGGTGCTGCGCCGGGCGGCACCGCTGTGGCGGGCCGCCCAGGACGAGCTTGCGACGCTGCTGGGGCCGGAACTGCGCGGCCGGTTGACGGGTGATCTGGACGAGGTCATCGCCCGGATCGATTGAGGCGGCTCAGCGCTCTTCGATCTCGATCCATTTGTGCTCGACCTTCGGGCGATAGGCCGCGAAGCGTTCGATCAGCCGGGCCGGGTCGGTGTCGACCAGCAGGATGTCCAGATGCTGCGGCTTCATGAAGCCGCGCTGGGCGACATGGTGCAGAAAGCCGAGCAGCGGCTGGTAGAAGCCGTCGACGTCCAGCAGCCCCACCGGCTTGGCATGGCTGCCGAGCTGGGCCCAGGTCCAGACCTCGAACAGTTCTTCGAAGGTGCCGATGCCGCCGGGCAGGGCGATGAAGCCGTCGGCGAGATCGGCCATCATCGCCTTGCGTTCATGCATCGACCCCACCACCCGGAGGTCGGTGATGTTGCGATGGCCGACTTCGCGGTCCTCCAGCGATTTGGGGATCACGCCGATCACCTCGCCGCCTGCCGCCATGGTGGCGTCGGCCACCTGGCCCATCAGGCCGACCCGGCCGCCACCATAGACAAGGCCCAGCTGCCGCCGGGCCAGCTCGCGGCCCAGCTGCCGCGCTGCCTCGGTAAAGGCGGGGGTGTCGCCGGGGTTGGAGCCGCAGAAGACGCAGAGCCGGTTCATTCTCTCTCCTCGGTATCAGGCCCGCGGCGGGGCGCGGGCCGTCTTCCATTCATCGGGCTTGTCCCGATATACGAAACAAATCGCCCGAAATCGCGTTTCGACGAGAGGTTGACCGATTTTCCATTCCGGCCGACCGCTCAGGTCGTGCTACATCGGGCATGTGGGGATGATAACATCCCGTCATCAAGGCGTCGTGACGGTCCGGGAAAAACAACGGCCATGTCCGGGGAGCGATCCCCGGCCAGAGCCTCCGGGGGACGAGGGTCCGGACCGCATACCAGCGCCTGAGGAGCCGTTGATCAGGTCCAGGGGAGGAACCGATCCATGCGCATTTTCGCGTCGCTCGCCGTCGTGGCGGGCCTGCTGGCCGGTGGCAGTGCCATGGCCGCCGATCCGATCGTCATCAAGTTCAGCCATGTCGTGGCCGACTCCACGCCCAAGGGCCAGGGCGCCCTGATGTTCCAGAAGCTCGTCGCCGAGCGGCTGGGCGACAAGGTGAAGGTCGAGGTCTACCCGAACTCGCAGCTCTTCGGCGACGGCAAGGAGATGGAGGCCCTGGCGCTGGGCGACGTCCAGCTGATCGCGCCGTCGCTGTCGAAGTTCGACCGCTATACCAAGAAGCTTCAGGTCTTCGACCTGCCCTTCCTGTTCGACGACATCGCAGCCGTTGACCGCTTCCAGGCGAGCGATATCGGCCGCAGCCTGCTGCGCTCGATGGAGAAGAAGGGCTTCATCGGCCTCGGCTACTGGCATAACGGCATGAAGCAGCTGTCGGCCAACACGCCGCTGCGCATGCCGGAAGATGCCAAGGGCCTGAAGTTCCGCATCCAGGCCTCCGACGTGCTGCTGGCGCAGTTCGAAGCGCTGGGCGCCAACCCGCAGAAGATGGCCTTCTCGGAAGTCTATCAGGCGCTGCAGACCGGCGCGATCGACGGCGCCGAGAACCCCTACTCGAACCTCTACAGCCAGAAGTTCTTCGAGGTGCAGAAGTATATCACCGAGAGCAATCATGGTGTGCTCGACTATATGGTGGTGACCAACACCGAATTCTGGAACGGCCTGCCCGACGATGTCCGTGCCGAGCTTGAGAAGATCATGGGCGAGGTGACGACGGCCGTGAACAAGATGGCCAACGACATCAACGAGCGCGACAAGAAGCGGATCGCCGAAAGCGGCTCGTCCGAGATCCTGACCCTCACCAAGGATCAGGTGTCGGCCTGGCGCAAGGCCATGGCGCCGGTCTGGACCAAGTTCGAGGGTGAGATCGGCAAGGACGTGATCGACGCGGCCCAGGCGTCGAACGGCGCCAGCTGAGCGGCCGCGACCCGGTTCACGGGATCACCGCAATGATCGCCCGCATCTGGGGACGGCTGGAGGAAGGCGCGATCGCCTTCCTCCTGGCTGCCATGACGCTGCTCACCTTCGTCCAGGTGGTGCTGCGCTACGTGTTCAACAGCGGCCTGGTCTGGGCGCTTGAGGCGACCTTCTATCTTTTCGCCTGGCTGATCATGATCGGCATCTCGTACTGCGTGCGGGTCCATGCCCATATCGGCATCGACCTGGTGGTGAAGATGATGCCGGCCGCCCCCCGCAAGGTGGTGGGGCTTGTGGCGGTCGCCCTGGCGCTGCTTTACGCCGGCCTGATGTTCTGGGGATCCTGGAACTATACCGACCGCATGATGATGCTCGGCATCGAGGCCGAGGACATCCCCGTCGAACGCTGGATGCTGTCGATCATCCTGCCGGTGGGGTTTGCCCTGCTGGGCCTCAGGCTGATCGAGCAGGGCTGGGCGATCCTGACCGGGCGTGCCGAGGGCTTCCAGCTGGCGGACGAGGCGGCCGAGGCCATGGCGCTCGACCAGCGGGGCAAGGACGACCCCACCGACGACGCATCTGCACGGGGAGGGCGGGGCCGGTGACCACACTCTTCCTGTTCGTGGCGCTCTTCGCCTTCCTGATCATCGGCATGCCGATCGCCATCTCGCTCGGCCTGTCCAGCCTGCTCACCATCCTGCTCTTCGCCAATGACAGCATGGCGTCGCTGGCACTCAAATTCTTCCAGACCGCCGAACTCTACACCCTGCTCGCCATCCCGTTCTTCGTGCTGGCCGGCGCCTTCATGACGACCGGCGGCGTGGCGCGGCGGATGATCGCCTTCGCCAATGCCTGTGTCGGCCATATGTATGGCGGCCTCGCGATCGCGTCGGTGGTGGCCTGCATGCTGTTCGCCGCGGTGTCGGGCTCGTCGCCGGCAACCGTGGTGGCGGTGGGCTCCATCGTGATCGCGGGCATGGTCCGTGCGGGCTATACCCAGACCTTCGCGGCCGGTGTGGTCTGCAATGCCGGCACGCTCGGCATCCTGATCCCGCCCTCGCTGGTGATGGTGGTCTATGCGGCGGCGACCGAAAGTTCGGTCGGCCGGCTGTTCATGGCCGGTGTGATCCCGGGGGCCCTGCTCGGGCTGATGCTCGCCACCGCGATCTACATCTCGGCGCGCGTGAACAGGATTCCGCGCCAGCCCAGGGCGCCGCTGGCCGAAGTGATCCGAACCGGCCGTAACGCGCTCTGGGGCCTGCTGCTGATCGTGATCATCATGGGCGGCATCTATGGCGGCATCTTCACCCCCACCGAAGCCGCTGCGGTGTCGGCGGTCTATGCGGCGGTGGTGGCGCTGTTCGTCTATCGCGACCTGAAGTTCACCGATGTGCCGCATGTGCTGGTCGATGCGGCGAAGGTCACGGTGATGCTGCTGTTCATCATCGCCAATGCCTTCCTCTTCGCCCATGTGCTGACCACCGAGCAGATCCCGCAGTCGATCGCCCGCGGCATCACCGAAGCCGGGCTGGCGCCCTGGCAGTTCCTGCTGGTGGTCAACATCATCCTGCTGGTCGCCGGCAACTTCATGGAGCCCTCGGCGATCATCCTGATCCTGGCGCCGATCCTGTTCCCGATCGCCACCGGCCTTGGAATCGACCCGATCCATTTCGGCATCATCATGGTGGTGAACATGGAGATCGGCATGGTCACGCCACCGGTCGGGCTCAACCTGTTCGTGACATCGGGCATCACCGGCATGCCGGTGTTGAGCGTGGTGAAGGCCGCATGGCCCTGGCTGATGATCCTGATCACCTTCCTGATCATCATCACCTATGTGCCGGAAATCTCGCTCTGGCTGCCCAACACCCTGTTCGGCAACGCCATGGTCGGCTGATGGTGTGCAGGGCCTGAAACGGGAATGGCCGCTGCTCCGGTCGGGAGCCGCGGCCATTTTTTTGCGGGGGCGGATGTGGGGGTCAGGCGCGCCAGAAGGGCTTGTTCGCCTCCCGCGATGCATCGATCGGGTCGATGTCCAGATCGCGCAGCAGATGCGCATCGAGCGTCGCAAGGCAGCGGCGTTGCCGGTGGCGCTCGGCCCAGAGGCCGAGGGTTGCAATCATCCGCTCGAGCACGCCGTGAACCGGCTTCACGGCAGCCTGGGCGCGAACGGGGGGCAGTCCGGCTCCCGCGCAGGCGTCGGCGCGGTGCCGCAGGGTCACGACGGTCATCTTCGTCATCTCCGGCTGGAAGGGAGCCGCCGGATGGGGGGATGAGGGACGGCTCCGGCGGTGACTGCATCTTCCGTCCTTGGCCGATTGCGGGCAAACGAGGCTTTCTCGTACACTCCCTTAGGAAAACTATTCGTGGGTCACGACGGGCGGCGACGGGCACGATGAAGGCCCGCCCGTCCTCTACCCCCGCCGGGCCGGCTCGCCGCGCCGGCGGGATGCCCGGTCCGGACATGCCATGCCGCGCAAATTGCCGCCCCTGAACGGTCTGCGTGCCTTCGAAGCCGCCGCCCGTCATTCCAGTTTTGCCCGTGCGGCGGAAGAGCTGCACGTCACGCCGGCCGCCGTCAGCCATCAGATCAAGGGGCTTGAGGCCTGGCTCGGCGTCACCCTGTTCCGCCGCCTGCCCAACGGTCTGCTGCTGACCGCGGCGGGACGCGCCTATCTGCCGGGACTGACCGACGGCTTCGACCGCATCGCCAGGTCCACAGCCGAATTGCGCGGCCGGACTCTGGGCGGGCGGCTGACCGTGAGTGTGCTCTCGTCCTTCGCCGGTCTCTGGCTCGCCCCCCGGCTCGGCCGGTTCCGCGAGGCCTATCCGGATGTCGAGCTGTTCCTGCGCGCCGAGACCCGGTTGGTGGATTTCGATCGCGACACGGTCGATCTTGCCATCCGCTATGTCACGGCGATCGACGGCGGGCTGGTTTCCGAGCGGCTGATGGAGGAAACGCTCGGGCCGGTGATGAGCCCGGCGCTGCTGGAACGGCTGGGGCCGGTGACGGAACCCGCGGCCCTGCTCGATCTGCCGCTGATCCACGATGCCGATGTGACGGGCGGCGAGGTCGCCGTCTCCTGGCGGAGCTTCTTCGCAACCGCCGGGATTGATCCGCCTCAGGATCTGGACCGGCAAATGCGGATCAACGACACCGGCGTTGCCGTTGCGGCGGCCGTTGCGGGCCAGGGCGTGATCATGGGGCGCAGCGCGCTCATCGCCGATCACCTGGCGGCTGGCCGGCTGGTACGGCCACTTTCGATTCAGATCCAGGCCGCACAGGCCTATCATCTGGTGTCGACCGAGACCGGCTGGAACGATCCGCGGGTCCTGGCCTTCACCGACTGGCTGCGGCAGGAAGCGCTGACCGGTCAGCCATCCAGGCGGGAGTGAGTGGTCCTCCCGCGATCCAGGAGTATCCGACGCCATGGGCATCCGCAGCACACTCGCCGCCGGTCTGATCGCCGGTCTGGCGTGGTCGGTTCCCGCCTCTGCGTCGTCCGGGACGGCATCTGCGCCTTTCGACCCGGCCATGGTCCATCCTGCCTGTTTCGACAGCCTGGTCTCGCAGGCCTATACCGGAGAGACGGCGCTGGAACGCCTGCCGCTGGCCGGCTGCCCCGGGAGCGAGATCGCGCCGGACCCGCGCCAGGACATGATGGTGATGGTCCGCCCGCCGGCCGAGCCAGAGGGCAACAATCCCGGCGGCTGGTCGCGGGGCTGGGTGGGCAGCCGCCTGGTCGGTCGTTTCGATGGCGATCGTCTGGTCTATGAGTTGGTCGAGAATGGTGGCGGTACGGGTGTGTTCTCGATGCTGCTGTCGGGGCGGCTTGCCGCGGCGGAAGGCGTGCCGGTGCTGGAGGATCTGGTTCTGGCACCGGCGGGGGACCGCTGCAACGGGGGCATCCATACCGCAACCCGCGTCGACGGCAGGGCGCTGGACGTGGCCCAGTGGGCGACCCCTTACGATCTGATTTCGCTGATCCTGGGCCTGGCGCCGGATGACGCGCCCGACGGCGTGCCCGCGGCCCTGGGCAAGGCTGCCGAAGACCTGCCTTTCTGCGCCGCCTGCTGTGCCGGCACCGTGCTGCTGCGTCTCGACGCTGCCACGCTCGCCCCCCATGGCGGTGCCGCCGATGCGCCGCCGCTGCCGGGAGAGGTGGTGACGGTCACCGCCGACGGGCTTGGGGAATACGACGATCCCGCCAGCCGCTGTCTTGCCCGAACCCTGATCCCCGACGGGAGCACCGATCCGCAGGCGGAGCTGTCCCTGCCCCTAGAGCGCCTGCCGGGGCTGAAGGCGGCGCTGCTGTCCTGCACGACGGGGAAATCACACAAAAAATGACGTATATAGAAGATCGCATCGCCGATATGCGACGCATACGACTGTAAAATAATTTGACTCTCGCCCCTTCCCCACGGACAATTCGGTTCGTGGTGGAAAAGGACACGCACGATGATCGAGATCAAGGGCCTCTCCAAGCGGTTCAGCGGCTATGACGCGCTGGTCGATGTCGACCTGAACATCCGCGATGGTGAACTTGTGGCACTGCTCGGGCCGTCGGGGTCGGGCAAGACCACCCTTCTGCGCATCATTGCCGGGCTGGAGACCGCCGACCGTGGCGCGATCCGCTTCGGTGGCGAGGATGCGGGTCGCCTGGGGGCGCGCGAGCGCCGGGTGGGCTTCGTTTTCCAGCACTACGCGCTGTTCCGGCATATGACCGTCTTCGACAACGTCGCCTTCGGCCTGACGGTGCGGCCGCGTGCCAGCCGTCCGGGGCGGGCCGAGATTGCCGAGCGGGTCTCGTCGCTGCTGCGCATGGTGCAGCTTGAAAGCCTGGCGGACCGTTTCCCCAACCAGCTGTCGGGCGGCCAGCGGCAGCGCGTGGCGCTGGCGCGCGCGCTCGCCATCGAACCCCGGGTGCTGCTGCTCGACGAGCCCTTCGGCGCGCTCGACGCCAAGGTCCGCAAGGAGCTGCGCCGCTGGCTGCGCCGTCTGCACGACGATCTGGGCCTGACCGGTGTTTTCGTGACCCACGACCAGGAAGAGGCGCTGGAAGTCGCCGACCGGGTGGTGGTGATGTCCCAGGGCCGGATCGAACAGATCGGTACTCCGGCCGAGGTCTATGACCGGCCGGCGACGGCCTTCGTCTATCAGTTCTTCGGCAACGTCAACAAGCTGCCGGTGACGGTTGATGCAGGGCGCCTGAAGGTCGCGGGCGTCAGCGGGGCCGGCACGGCGGGGCTGCCGCTGCCGGTGGGGCTGGAGGCGACCCGCGCCGAACAGGGTACGCTTTATGTCCGGCCGCATGATCTGGCGGTGCTGCCGGCGGGGACCGCCGACGCGCTGCCGGCGACCGTGCGCCATCTGGTGGCTTTCGGCGCCTCGGTGCGCATCGAACTCGACGTGCCCGGGCTGGATCTGGTCGAGGCCGAACTGCCGCGCGAGGAAGCCGACGCTCTCGGCCTCGCCACTGGCCGGACGGTCGCACTCCGGGTCAAGCGGGGGCGGTTGTTTTTCGACGACGATACCGGCTGGGATGTCGGTCTGACCGAGCCGGTCGCCGCCTGACCCGTGTCATGCCCCGGCCCCCGTCATACCCTGGCCCCCGTCACGCCCGGATCGAGCGCAGCCCCCGCCGGCAGATCCTGGCCGTGGCAGGGCAGGGGCTTTCAGTCTGCCAGCGGCCGGTGAGCGCCAGCACCGTCTCGGGCCGGTCCTTGGCGGCATCGTTCAGCCAGTTGCCGACCGAGTCCTGCACATAGCTTTCAGGGTCCGCCTTCAGCGGCTCTAGCAGGGCGAAGCCCGGGGTCGGGTCCGCCTTCAGCGGTTTCAGATGGGCACACCAGACCCCGCGCGGCCGGGTCGCCTCGCTCGCGAAGCGGCGCAGGCGCGGCGAGGTCTCGGCCGTCCAGGGCATCAGCGCCGCGATGGCACCCGGAATGTCGGCGGCGATCCGGTCACGGATCGCCAGCCAGGCCCATTCCCTGACGCCGAAATGGCCGTCGTCGGCGAAGGGGCGGATGGCCTCGCACCAGAGGTCGTGATCTGCGGGGGCGGTCCGGCCCACGGCGAAACAGGCCCAGCCGCGGACGGTATCCGATGGGTGATCGGCCAGGTGCCGGATCACCTCGGGGCCATAGCGGCCGATGATCAGCTCCGCCGTCAGCGCCATGCGCCGCGAGATGCCGAGTGCCGCCGTCGCATCCATCGCCTGCAGCACCTGACCACCGGCATCGGGGAAGACCGACCGCATCAGGATTGCGAAATCGACCGCAAGGCATTCGGCAAGGGTCGTGGCGGCAACCTCTCCGGCATTGAGCGCGGCATGGCGGTCGGGGGAAAGAGCCGTCGGCTTCATGATCCGTCCTCGCTGGCAAGACCTGCTCTCAACTTGCCGAGCAGCCTGACGAGGTCTGCCTGCTCTTCCGCCGAAAGCCCCGCCGTCAGTCCGGCGATCCAGCCGGCATGCTCCTGGAACGCCCTGGCCGTCACCGCTTCGCCGGACGTCGTCAGCATCACCCTGACCCGTCTGCGATCCTCGGGATCTGGTGTGCGCCGGACAAGTCCATCGCGTTCCAGCCCGTCGAGCAGACCTGTGATCGTGCCACGGGTCACACCGGCCCGATCGGCCAGGACATGCGGTGCCAGCCCGTCCGTCCGGTCGCGGAGCAGGAAGAGCAGCACGAACCTGCCTTCCGAGAGGCCATGGCTGCCGAGCCGGATGGCGCAGTCGCGATCGATGGCCCGCGCCGTCGACAGCAGCTCCATGCAGGTCCGGAGCCTGTCGAGCCCGGTGAGGCCCCGCCGTCGGCTCTCGTCGATCAGGGCCTGATATTTGGTGTCCATTTTGTTCATAAGGAGCCATATAATATGGTGCCTTATGAAAGATCAAGCCCGCTGCGTCGCGTTGCGGATCAGGGTCTCGACCGCATCCGGTGCAGTCACCGGCAGCATGTGTCCGCCGTCGATCAGGGTCAGCTGCAGCGCCGGCAGCTTTGCCTGCAGGGCCTGGCCATGGGCGCGCCAGTCGAGGATCCGGTCGCCGCGGGCGAAGATCATGTGGACGGGCAGGGCGATGTCGGGATAGCGGGCCGTCATGGCGGGCAGGTCGTCATTGGCCGCCACCATGTCGATCGAGGCCGAGCGGAAGGCTTTGGGCCTGAGGCCGAGCAGGCCGCCGCCGGCGATCGCAAAGTCCGCGGGAACCGGATCGGGGCCGAACACCTCGTCCAGCACCTTGCGGCCGCGGAGGAAGGACATCGGCGTCGCCATCGTCCAGGCGACCAGCCGACGGGCGATATCCGAGCGGATCGCCAGCCCCTTGAAGATGTCGGGGGGCGTCTCCTGCGGGTGGGTGAGAGCGGCGATCAGCGCCACACCCGAAATCGTCTCCGGATGATCCAGCGCCACGCCCAGCGCGATCGCGCCGCCGAGCGAATGGCCGACCAGCAGCGGCGGGCGCGGCAGCTTCAGCGCCCGGATGAAATCCGCGATCACGCCGGCCTGGGCCAGCACATTGGCGGGCGCGTCGTCGGGACGGGTGGAATGGCCGGAGCCCGGCCGGTCGACCACGATCACCCGGTGATCGGTCCGGAGCCGGCCGAGCAGGCTGTGGGTGAAGTGATGCATCTGGCCGCCGAGACCATGAACCATCACCACCGCCGGCCGGTCGTCGTCCGGGCCGGTGCCGTCGTCCAGATAGTGCAGGCGATTGCCCCGGACATCCATGAACCGGCCGCGTGGCGGCAGCGCCTTTTCCACCCGGCTGGCCGTCCAGCCGGTGAACAGGGCGAGCCCGCCGCCGGTCGCAGCCAGCGCGATGATCGTTTGCAGAAGCATCAGCCTGCACCTCCCGCATCTCTGCGCTGCCCGAAGGCAAGGTTGTCGTCGACCACCGAACCGTAGCGCAGTGCGGCCATATCGAGGAGATAGTTCTGATTGAGCCGCCAGGGCTTGCGGTCGCCCTGACGAGGCAGGTCCGCGGCTGCCCGGCGGACATAGCCCGAGGCGAGGTCGATCGCCGGCCGGGTGGCGAGGCCGGGCGCGGGCGGGCGGGGCATGAACCAGTCGGCCCCCCTGGCATCCATGCGGCGGATCAGCCGGCAGAGATGCTGCGCGGTCAGCTCGCATTTCAGCGTCCAGGATGCGTTGGTGTAGCCGAGGGCCAGCGCGAAATTGGGCACGCCGCTCAACATCATGCCCTTGTACGAGGTCGTTTCCCCCACCCGCACCGGCCGGCCGTCGACCGAGAGGGTGATATGGGCGAGCAGCTTCATCCGGAGGCCGGTGGCTGCGACCACGATATCGGCCGCCAGCTCTTCGCCCGAGGTGAGGCGGAGGCCGGTTTCGGTGAAGCGCTCGATGCCGTCGGTGACGACCGAGGCGGTGCCGGCCCGGATCGCCCGGAACAGATCGCCGTCCGGTACCAGACAGAGCCGCTGATCCCAGGGGTCGTAAGCCGGCGTGAAGTGGCGATCCTGGTCGGGGCCCAGCTGATGGCGCACGCCGGCCAGGATCTTCGACTTCACCAGCGCCGGCTTCCTGCGGGCGAGGTTGTAGAAATAGATCGACAGCAGCACGTTCTTCCACCGGGCCGCCCGGAAGGCGAGACGTTCCGGAAGATGGCGACGCAGCCAGCCTGCCGCGGCGTCCCGGGATGGCCGGGCGACGATATAGGTGGGGGAGCGCTGCAGCATGGTGACATGTGCCGCACTTTCGGCCAGGGCCGGCACCAGGGTGACGGCCGTGGCGCCGCTGCCGATCACCACCACCCGCTTGTCCCGATGGTCCAGATCCGCCGGCCAGTCCTGGGGATGGATGATGCTGCCGCGAAAATCCGCCATGCCCGGCCAGTCGGGCATATGGCCCGCCGCATAATCGTAATAGCCGCTGCAGGCATAGAGCACCCGGCAGGTGAAACGGCGCGGGCGCCGCTCGGGCCCGGCTTCCACAAGCACCCGCCAGCGGGCTGTCGCACTGTCCCAGTCGGCGGAGACGACCCGGTGGCCGAACAGGATCCGCCGGTCGATGCCGAATTCGGCGGCCGTGTCGCGCACATAGTCGCGGATCGAGGGGCCGTCGGCGAAAACCTTGTCGCCGATCCAGGGACGGAAGCCGAAGCCCAGGGTGTACATGTCGCTGTCGGAGCGGATGCCGGGATAGCGGAACAGATCCCAGGTGCCGCCGATCGCATCGCGGGCTTCCAGGATCGCATAGTCGATGCCGGGGCAGCGGGTCTGAAGGTGGTAGCCGGCGGCAATGCCCGACAGGCCGGCGCCGATCACCAGGACGTCGACGGCGCGCAGGTCAGCGGCTTCGGCCCCGGCACTGCCGGAGCCGATCGTGGTGGTGTCCATGAACGGGTATCCTCCCTGGCATCGCGGGACGGGCCGGATGCTTCGGGCGGGACCCTGCCGGTCTCTCTGATCCGCGACGGTCTGCGTGCTACGCTTGCACGAAGGTCAGGCTAAGGTGTTTACCTTAGGCGAGTCAACACGTGCCGCAGGAGGATCCGCATGGCGACGACGACAGGGCGCAGGTCGGGAACGCGACAGCGGATCCTGGAAACCTGCCGGGAGCTGTTCAACCGGCGGGGGACGGCCGACATCACCACCGCCGAGATCGCGGCGGCGGTGGGCATCAACGAGGGCAACCTCTATTACCACTTCAAGCGCAAGGAGCAGATCCTCGAGACCCTGTTCGCGGCTTTCGCGGCCGAGCTGCGCGAGGTGGCGGCGGCCGATCTGGCGGAGGGCGAGGCCGAGACCCGGGCCGCGCGGTATTTCCGCGGCTGGTTCGGCCTGATGTGGGAATGGCGGTTCTTCTACCGGGACGCCATGGTCGTCCGCAGGCTGGCCCCGGGCCTGCAGGCCGAACTGGAAACGCTGGCCGATGAGGGCCAGGCGGATCTGCGCCGGGCGCTGCGGTCGATGGCAGCAAACGGGCTGATCGTGGCCGATGACGACGAACTGGAGCGGATGATGGTCAACGCCTGGATCGTCGCGACCTACTGGATCGACTATCTGCGCATGCGTCACGGCGTCGGCGACATCACCCGCCGGCATCTCGACTGGGGCGCCTGGCAGCTGATGGGCATCTTCGAGCCCTATCTCACGGCCGAGGGTCGCCGGCTGCTGGCGGCGGCAGGCGGTGTGCGTCCCGGGCCGGTTCCGGAGGTGCAGGCTTAGTCTTCCGGGCGCAGCACCAGCCAGGTGGCGACGGGGATAAGGATGGCCGCAGTCCCGGCCAGCACCATGGTCGGTGCGCCGAGCGCCCAGGAAAGGGCCAGGCCGGCCGTCATCGCGACCACGGCCGCGATCTTCGCCTTGCGCGACACGATCCCCCGCTCGCGCCAGGCGCGGATCGAGGGGCCGTAGCGGGGATGTTCCAGCAGCCGTCGGGCGAGTTCCGGATCGGCGCGCATGAAGCAGGCGACGGCCAGAATCAGGAAGATGGTGGTCGGCATCAGCGGCAGCACCGCGCCGATCGCCCCCAGCCCGACGCAGATCCAGCCGGCGATGCGCAGCAGCCGGGCGCGGGGGTGGGCAGGCGCAGCTTCCCCATCGGGCGCGGCCGCCTCTGGCCCGCGCTCGTCGGCCGTGTCGCGCAACATCGGGTCCGGCTCCGTCGTCATGGGTGGAGAGTAGGCCGCACGGCCGGTCGCGGCAACAACCGGCCGTGCGACGATCTCCCGCAGGGACCGGGAGGCAGGCGATCCCTGCGGGCGGCGGCGGACATCCGGGTGGGCACACGGAGGAAACCACCGCCGCCGCCACCCCCCGGGGCGCAATCGGGGGGCGGGATGGCAGGTCAGGCAGAGGTCATTCGACCGCGTCCCTGAGGCTCAGACCCAGCCGTGCGGCGACCCCGGCGCCATAGGCGGGATCGGCCTTGGCGAAATGGCCGATCTGGCGGCGCTGGATGTCTTCAGGCACCGGGGCCATGGCACCGGCGATTGCGGTCATCAGGCGGTCTTGTTCGGCCTCGCTCATCAGCCGGAACAGATCGCCGGCCTGGGTGTAATCGTCATTGCCCTCGCGATGGCTGTAGCGGTCGGCCGGGCCGTCGAGCGGCAAAGGCGGTTCGCCGGCCGCCGGATCCTCGACCGGCCCGCCGAAGCCGTTCGGCTCGTAATTGGGCTGCCGGCCACCATTGTCGTCGAAGCGCATGGCGCCGTCGCGATGGGCGGGATGCGCCTGGACGACCGGCCGGTTCACCGGCAGCTGGTCGGCATTCACCCCCACCCGATACCGATGCGCATCGCCATAGGCGAAGAGCCGGGCCTGGAGCATGCGATCGGGCGAGGCGGTGATGCCGGGCACGAGATTGCCGGGGCTGAAGATCGACTGCTCGATCTCGGCGAAATAGTTCTCAGGGTTCCGGTTCAGCTCGACGACGCCGACCTCGATCAGCGGGAAATCCGCATGCGGCCAGACCTTGGTCAGGTCGAAGGGATCATAGGGTGTCTGCCGCGCCTCCGCCTCGGTCATCACCTGGATCATCATCCGCCAGCGCGGATAGTCGCCGCGCTCGATCGCCTCGTAGAGATCCGCCTGATGGCTCTCGCGGTCGCGGCCGATGATGTCGGTGGACTCGGCATCGGTGATGTTGCGGATGCCCTGCATGGACTTCAGGTGGAACTTCACCCAGACGCGCTCACCGGCGGCATTGACCAGACCGAAGGTGTGGCTGCCGAAGCCGTGCTGGTGACGATAGGTGGCCGGCAGGCCGCGATCCGAGAACAGGATCGTCACCTGGTGCAGGCTCTCCGGGCTGCGCGACCAGAAATCCCACATGGCGGTGGAATTGCGCAGATTGGTCCGCGGATCGCGCTTCTGGGTGTGGATGAAATCGGGGAATTTCAGCGGGTCGCGGATGAAGAAGATCGGCGTGTTGTTGCCGACCAGATCCCAGTTGCCCTCGTCGGTATAGAACTTGACCGCGAAGCCGCGCACATCGCGCTCGGCATCGGCGGCGCCGCGCTCGCCGGCCACGGTCGAGAACCGGATCAGCAGCGGGGTCTCTTTGCCCAGTTCTGCGAAGATCTTCGCCTTGCTGTAGCGGGTGACGTCGTTGGTGATGGTCAGCCTGCCGAAGGCACCGGAGCCCTTGGCGTGCACCACGCGCTCGGGGATCCGCTCGCGGTTGAAATGCGCCAGCTTCTCGATCAGGTGGACGTCGTCGAGCGTGACCGGGCCGCGGCGGCCGGCGGTGCGGCTGTACTGGTTGCTGGCAACCGGCGCACCGGCGGCGGTGGTCAGGGTCGGCCGGGTGATCGGGATCGCATCGTCCTTGGGCGTGCTCATGGGGTCTGCCTCCTCACATGCATCTGGCATCGGCTTCGCGCCATCTGCCTTCGCCTGTGATCCTGCGTCCCCTGCATAGATAGTGGAAATTGATTGTGGATATGTAATTCATAGTCAGTGACTATGAAAACGCCCGGCGTCAGAAGGGCCCGTCTCCCTTCAGGTCTCGGGTGAGCTGCCGGGCCAGCAGTCGGGCCGGCATATGGCGCAGGGCGAGGTTGCGCAGACGGAAGCCTGTCGACGTCGCCGGGATGAACAGCCGGGCAAGCTTGCGGCTGCGGGCCTGAAGCCGTCCGATGACCGGACGCAACCGCGCTTCGTGCTCCGTAAGAGCCTTTCCCATATCCAGCGGATGGCGCAGCAGGCATTCGGCGAGCAGGGCTGCCGATGTGATCGCCATGCCCGCTCCCTGGCCCGACAGCAGGGTGAGGCAATGGGCGGCGTCACCGAGCAGCAGAAGCCGGCCTTTCGACCAGTGAGGCAGGACGCTCATCAGCGTGGTGTCGAAATAGAGCCCGTCCGCCGGATCACGGGCATCGATCGCGGTCAGCACCGCCGGATGGGCGCCGGCATAGGCGGTCTTCAGGGCCTGGATCCTGTCTGCCTCGCCTGCCGGCAGGTCGATCCCGGTGCGCCGCCAGACATAGAGGGTGGCAAGGGAACCGTCGGCGAGGGTGTAGAACTCGGTCAGCCGGCCCGGTTGGGCATAGGACAGGAAATCGCGGCCCAGCCCCAGCGTATCGGGCAGGCGGAAGGCGGCAACGCCGTAGCCGAGCGGCTCGAACGCCACCTTGTCGGAGGCGAAGTGCCGGCGGCGGAGATCTGAGCGCAACCCTTCGGCGCCGATCACCAGATCCGCGGCGAGGGCCGCACCCGAGGCAAGCCCGACCTGGACCGGTCCTTCCTGATGGTCCTCGATCTCCGTGATCCGATCATCGAAGCGGATGGTGGCCGAGGCCGGCAGCGCACCGGCGAGTAAGTCGACCAGGGCAGTACGCGACAGGGTGATCCAGTCGATCCCCTGCAGCAGGTCGGGATAGCGGATGCGCAGCAGTTCCCGCCCCCGGCTGTCGAGATAGAGGTTCTCGTCGATCTCGCGGCTGCGGGCTTCCAGCGCGGGACGCAGGCCCATCCGGGTCGCCGTGGCAAGCCCGGGGCCCGAGAGACCCAGCATATAGCCGTCGGTACGCAGGTCAGGGGCGCGCTCGACCAGCGTCGTGCGCCAGCCGATGCGGTCGAGCCACCAGGCCGCGGTGAGCCCGGCAATGCCGGCACCGGCGATGACGGCGTGCGAGGGGGAAACGGGTCGACTGGTCATGCCGGCAGGGTCTCCGGGCGGGCGCCGTGGCGGAGCAGGCGGGGGGTGAGCAGGGCGGCAGCTGCCGCGGTGCCGGCGGCAAGGGCGAAGGTGGCGTCGAGGCCGAGAGCGGCCGCGATCAGGCCTCCCGACAGGCCGGCAACAGCCGCGATCGCGGCATCGGCACATTGCAGCAGGGTGAAGTCGACCCCGGCCTGCGGCGAGGCCGCCCAACCCATCATGGCGCTGTAGAGTGCAACGAAGCTCGCTCCCTGGATCATCGAGAGGACCAGCAGCACGGCCATTATCCAGGAAGCTGGAAGTCCGGCCGGGATCGCGGCTGCGATGGCGCCGAGGAGCACCGCCTGGGTCGCCACCAGCGGTGCCAGAAGGTGCTCCGGCGCAATGCGGCGGAGGGCGATGCCTGCCGCCACCGTACCGGCGATGCTGAGTGCCATGCCGCCCGCGCCGGTCACCAGGCCGATGGTGGCGAGCGAAACCCCGCCGTCGACCAGCAGCGGTCCCGTCAGCCCCATGGCGAGGCGCAGCCCGGCCTGGACCGCCAGCACGACTACCAGGCCGATGCGCACCGGCCGCCGCGCGAAGGCGTGACGGAGCGAAGGGCGATGGATCCCGGCGCCGGCATCGGCACCGTCGATCGCCGGCCGCCCTTCGCGCGTCATCGCCATCGGCAGGGTCAGCAGGATCATGATCGCGACCATGGCCAGGATCGCGACCCGCCAGCCGGTGTGGTCGAGCAGCACCAGGAAGGCGCCGCCACCGATCAGGGCGCCCAGATAGCCGCCGCCGACCTGCATGACATTGCCCAGGCCGCGCAATCGTGGCGGAAGCTGTTCCACGGCATAGGCATCGCAGCCGATATCGACCGTGGCGGTGATCAGGGCGGCAACCGCCAGGGCGGCAAGCACCATCGCAGGCAAGGGCGGTGCATCACCGACGGCGAGCAGGGTGATGGTCAGGATCGCCAGGATCTGGCCGCCGAGGACGATGCGCCGGCTGCGCCGTCCGCCGCCAATCGGCCGCCGAAGCCGTTCGACCGCGGGTGCCCAGAGGAATTTGAGCGCCCAGGGCAGCATCAGCAGCGAGACGAGGCTGATTACCTCATAGCCGGCCCCGCCTGCCCGCAGGCTGGTCGGCAGGCCCTGGAAGGTGAGGCCGCCGATCGTGCTCTGGGTGACATAGATCCCGGCGATGACGGCGAGTACCCGGCCGGGCGGGGTGGCGGCGGAGGGGATGAGGGCGCCCATCGCCTCAGAACCTCCAGCTGCCGGTGATGCCGATGGTGCGGCCGTCGCCGATGGTGCTGCGGATGTCGCCGCCACCGAAATCGAAACTGGAGGTGCGGTAGACCTCGTCGGTCAGATTGCGGGCGAAGACCCGGATCGCGTAGCCCGCATCGAGATCGACCTCCACCGCCGCATCGATCAGGGCGTAGGCGCTCTGGGAGAGCGTGTTGGCTTCATCGAACCAGCTGCGCGACACCCAGTCTGTCCCGAGGTCGACCGCCACGGCGCCGGGCACCGTGGTCTGAGGTACGATCCAGCGCAGCCCGGCCCTGAACGTGGTATCCGGGGCATAGGGCAGGCGTTTGCCGTCATAGGGGCCGCCGTCGAATTCCGACCGGCCAAGGGTCGCGCCGGCGCGCAACATCAGGTCGGGTGTGGCACGAAAGACAGTGTCGATCTCGATGCCGTGGCTGATCGCATCGCCCATATTGCGCAGCACCTGGGCACCCAGCGGGCCGGTATAGATCTGCTTGTCCTCGGCGGTGATCACATAAAGGGCGGCATCGATGTCCAGCCGGCCGCCGGCGGCGGTACCGCGCCAGCCAAGCTCGTAATTGGTCGAGGTCTCGCTGTCATAGGGCAGGGCATCTGCGGGGGAGGAGACGGTATGGTTGAAGCCACCGGGCTTGAAGCCGCGTGCGATGGTGGCCCAGACCCTGTGATCCGCCGCCAGCTGCCAGCCGAGCGACAGCTTTGGGGAGATGTCCGAGAAGTCGTCTTCGGCCTGAAAGCGGAAGTCGTAGGGACCAGCCCCCGGACGGTCATAACGGATTTCCGCATCTTCCCGCGACCAGCGCAGTCCGCCGGTCAGGTCGAGCACCGGTGTCAGCGCATAGGTGGCTTCGCCGAACAGGGCATAGGACCGGGTGTCGACCTCATTGCGGTCGGGGCCGTAATAGCCCGGATAGCCGGGGGTCGTGCGGGTGAAGCCGGTGTCCTGGACAAAGCCGCCCAGCACACCGTCGACGCGCGCGCCAGCCTGGAAGGCGAGGCGCAGTTCCTGGGAGAAACTGTCCTGGCTTTCAGGTGTGTTCACGGTGATGACCCGGGTCATGTCCCGGCTCTGCCAGGAGGTCACGCTCGACAGCCTGAGCGCGTCCGAGATGTCGTAGTCGCCGGCGAGCGCCAATGTGGTGACCTCGCGGTCGAGCCAGGCCCGGCCACCCTGTGTGGCGCTGTCATAGGTCCGGTCCGCGACATTCGTCTCGCGGATGTACAGTTCTTCGTGGCTCTCCAGCTCTTCGCGCGTGGCGGTGAGGGTGAGGGCGAGCGGGCCGCCGGCCGGCGCATGACGCAGCTTCAGCCGGGCGAAGCGCGAGATGCCCTCATCGATGCCGGTGGCACCGGTTGCGATGTCGTCGATCTGGCCCTGATCCTCACTCCAGCGCACCGCCAGTTCGGCCGTCAGCCGGTCGGGCACCAGCGGGCCCGAGATCATCGCTTCGGCACCGCGTTCGGGCACGCCCAGCGTGACGGCGGCACGACCTTCGACGTGATCCGTCGGTGTGCGGGTGATGACGTTGATCACGCCGCCATGGGCGTTGCGGCCCCAGAGCGTGCCCTGCGGACCACGCAGCAGTTCCACCCGTTCCACATTGACCAGCTCCTGGGCGAAACTGGCGGGATCCTGAGGCACACCGTCGACATAGACCTGCACTGAGGGATTGTAATAGTCGGGAGAGGTGACGCCGCGGATGGTGACGCCGGTATAGGCACGATTGCCGCGAGCGCGGATCACCAGGCCGGGGAAGACCCGATCGAGCTGGTCCAGGCGGGTGATGCCGGCTTCCGCAAGCTCTTCGCCGCTGCGCACCGAAACTGCCGCATCCACGCTGCCCAGGGCCTGTTCGCGCTTGGTGGCGGTGACGGTCAAGGCCTCCAGACGCTGAACGCCATCCTCGCCGTTATCCGCTGCAAGGGCCGGCAGAGGGGCAGAGATCAGCAGTGGGGCGACGAGGATCGCAGTCCGGCACCTGAACGAGCGCTTGGGCATGGCGGGTGATCCTTGGCGAGCTTGAGTGACGGGATCCGGACGGATGGCCGGTCAGAGAGGGCCCGTCGTCATCGCGCGTTCCCGTTCTCACCGCCGCCCGGATCGGGGCTCATCCTGATCGAGTCGGGACTTTCTTGCGAATCATTCTCACTTGCGGAATCATACAGGTTTCCCAGCCATCCCATGCGGAGCCGGAGCATGACGTCGCTGACGACCTGGGAGGTCGATGAGAATGCCGCGCTCAAGGCCGAGGGGATCGCAGCCATCCCAGCCTGGTTCGCCGCCCAGGCAAATGAGCCGCTCGGCGACGGCATGGCGGTCAACCGGTTCGATTTTACCGCCGAGGCCGAACAGCGGTTGCGCATCGCCGGCCCGCCCACGCTTTCGATCTCGATGTTCTTCGATGGTGCGGGCAGCCTGTCGATCGATGGCGGACGCCCCCTGGAAATCCGACCCGGCACGACGGTCCTGTATCATGCCGACCGGCCGACGGTGGGCGAGGATCTGATCCCCGCGGGTGCCCGGGTGTTCTGCCTGGATTTCCGCTACGAGGCCGGATTGCTGACCGGGCTGGGCCTCGCCGCCCTGCCGGTGCTGATCCGTGGTTTCGCAACGGATTGCAGCGTCCGCGACGTGCTGCTTCTGGGGCGCCCGACATCGACTGCGCTGGAAGCGGTGGGGCGGGCGGTACTTGCCTGCCGGCTGACGGGAGCCGCCCGGCAGGTCTTTCTCAAGGCCAAGGCGCTGGAGGCTCTGGCCTGGCTGATCGCCGAGATCGACGGAGCCCCGCCTGTGGCCACCCTGCCTGTGCCGGCGGAGCGCCGCCGGATCGAACATGCCGCCCGGCTGCTGGTCGAGCGGCATGACGAGGCCTGGACCATCCCGCTTCTGGCGCGGACGGTGGGGCTGAATGAAAAGAAGCTGAAATCCGGCTTTCGTCTGGTGATCGGACGTACGGTTCATGGGCATCTGGAAGCCGCCCGGCTCGATGCGGCGGCCCGCATGATCGAGGACGGGGCCCGGGTGATCGATGCCGCCGTGGCCGTGGGCTACACCAATCCCAGCCATTTCGCCCGCCTGTTCCGGCGCCGCTTCGGCGCGGCGCCGGCCGACTGGCGTCGGGGCGTGCTGGTGCCACAGATCGTCAGGCCGGATGTCCCGGCCCGTCCCCCCGGCAGCGGTTGACCTCGATGATCGGGTGGTGCAGGTCTGCCCGCTGCGGCAGTCGCGCGCGATAATCGTCGGGGCCGGTGTCGCCATGCGTGACCACCGAGGCGACCAGAGTCCAGGCCTGATGGCCGACCGACCAGAGATGCAGATCGACCACCTGCGTGTCGCCATCGGCCTCGAGCGCTCGTGTGATCTCGTGGCGCATCGCCTCGGGTGCCTGACGGTCGAGTAGCACACCGGCTGACTGCCGTCCCAGATCCGCCGACCACTTCAGGATGACCGCAGCCGCGAGCATGGCGGCGAGCGGGTCGGCCCAGAGCCATCCGGTCGCCCAGGCAATCCCGATCGCCGCGATCGCGGCAAGGCTGGTCAGGGCATCGGCCAGAACATGCAGCAGAGCCGCCCGGGCATTGGTGTCGAGGCCATGGCCATGGTCCTCGTCATGGGTATGGTCGTGGTGATCATGCCCATGAGCATGAGCATGACCATGACCATGTTCGTGCCCGTGATGATGGGTGAGGCCGAGTAGCGCTGCCGAGACCAGATTGACGACCAGGCCGATCACGGCCACCAGGATGGCGTCGCCATAGGCGATCGGGCGCGGATCGAACAGTCTGGCGACGGCTTCGCCCGCGATCACCAGTGCCGAGACGCCGAGCAGCAGGGCGCTGGCGAAGCCGGCAAGCTCGCTGATCTTGCCGCTGCCGAAACTGTAGCGGCGATCGAGCGCCCGGGCGCGGGTGAGCGCATAGGCGAGCGCTGCGAGCCCCAGGGCAAAAGCATGGGTACCCATGTGCAGCCCGTCGGCAAGCAACGCCATCGACCCGGTCAGCCAGCCGGTCACCACTTCGGCGACCATGGTGACGACGGTCAGCGCGATGACCGCATGGACCCGTCCTTCGACCGGGCGACGCACGGTCTGACCGAAGCTGTGGGCCGGTTGCCAGTCTTCAATCGGTCGGCTGTGCATGACAATCTGTCTTCCGGTGGTGGATGTCTGGCGGGCGGGCGGCACGCCCTCAAAGGGTCGGAGCGAAGCTGCCCAGGATCAAGAGCGGCGCGACATGCCGGCGGACGACACCGATCCGCGAGGCCATGGCCAGTATGGGCATCATCCGCGGGAAAGGATCAGCATAGGTCCAGCTGTGCTCGACCCGGAAGCCCGCAATCCCGGCCGCGAAGTCGTCCAGGCCGGCCAGCGTGAGGGCGAAGGGCATCGGCGGTGCGGTATAGCCGGGTGTCACCTTAAGGCCGCGGCGTGTCTTGCGGGAATACCAGCCGGGGATGGTGTCGAAATAAACCTGTCCGCCGGGCAGCCCTGCTGCGAGGGCCGTCAGCAGCCGTGTCACCGTCATGGTATCGGGGGCATACATCAGCAGCCCTGCTGCGCTGACGAAGCACGGCCGGTCGGTCCCGATCTCGCTGATCCAGTCTTCGGGAGTGAAGGCCGATGCGGAAATCATACGGTTGCGTGGATGGGCAGGCAGCAGACGTCGGCGTAGCGCGATGCCCTCGGGCAGGTCCAGCGTCACCCAATCCATGCGGCCGTCATCGACCCGCCAGAGCTGGGTCTCCAATCCTTCGCCCAACGACAGCACCCGGATCGGGCGGTCATGCAGGGCGGCGAAGTCGCGGATCAACCGGTCGCCCAGCTTCGCCCGGATCGTATGGGCGGGGTGCGGGCGGCCGAAACGTCCGACGAAGTCGTAATTGATGCGGCGCAGCAGGTCCGCCGCGCGCGGATCGTCGAGCAGTTCTTCCCGCGGCACCCGCCCGGTTTCCGCCAACCCGACGCGATGCCAGAGCGGCCAGAGCATGGTCTCGGGTACGCCGTCGAGGGAGATGGCGATGCGACCGCCGGTATCGCCGGCGGTGGACGGGAGGGGTGTCATGGGAGCCTCGTCAGGGGATGATCCCGAGCCGGCATGCTCGCATCATATGCAAATAATAATCAATCGCAGATTTTGCCCGGAATCGGGCGGCTGATCCCGGATCCGGATCATGTGCTCAGCCGTCGACTGGTCTCACTTCCGGGGGAACGGCGCCGCGACAGACACGGCCCATGGCAGTTGCATCGGCATCACCCGCCCCACGGCGCCAGACGAGGCCGATCCGGCGATGGCCGGCCTCACCTTCAACCGGGCGGAAGATCATCCGCCGCTCCCCGCCCCGCTGCCAGGCATGGGCTGCGAGGGCGGGCACCAGGGTGGTGCCGAAGCCGGCGGCGACCAGCTCGCGCAGGGTCTCCAGGCTGGCGGCGCGGAAGTCGTCACCGCCGGGGCTGGGGCGGGCACAGGCGGCCAGCACTTGGTCGCGCAGGCAGTGACCGTCGGAAAGGACCAGCAGCCGGGCCGCGGTAAGCTCCGCTTCGCTGATTGCGGGCGCCTCGTCGGGCAGGGGGCGGTCGGTGTCTGCGGGCTCGACCGCGAAGAAGCCTTCGTCGAACAGCGGCGCCGCCTGCCGGCCGCGCAGTTCGACCGGCAGCGCGACCAGGGCGGCATCCAGCCGGCCGTCGTCGAGCAGCCCCAGCAGATTGTCGGTCAGATCCTCGATCACCACCAGGTCGAGCCGGGGGTGTGCCTGCTTCAGCGCCGGCAGCAGGCTCGGCAGCAGATAGGGGCCGAGGGTGGGGATCGCCCCCAGCCGGTAGGGTCCCTCCAGCGGCTTCGCCCGGTGCCGGGTCAGTCGCAGGATCGCCTGCTGTTCCGCCAGCGCCCGGCGGGCATGGGTCACGATGCGCTCGCCGGCCGCCGTCAGCCGCACGCCCTTGCGGCTGCGCTCGACCAGTTCCACGCCCAGATAGTCCTCAAGCTTGCGCAGCTGGGCGCTCAGGGTGGGCTGGGCGACGCCTGCGGCCGCGGCAGCCCGACCGAAATGGCCGTGATCGGCGATGGCCACCAGATATCTGAGTTCGGTCAGGGTCATGGGGGTGGGCTGGCTCCGTGACGATCGGGACTGCCTATCGTGTCGATCCGCATTCGCCTCTACAAGTCCGGGGCGTGCTCCTGTATATAAGAGTGAAACTTAGATTCATTCCAGTAGATGGAGTGTCCCGCCCATGTCCGCCGATCGTGATCCCCGCATCGTCTCCGATCCGCGAAAACCCGCCACGGCCCGTGCTGGCCGTATCGCTGCTGGCCGTATCGCTGCCAACCGCATCGCTGCGGGCCTGGCTGCGGCACGATCCGGCCTGCCCGCCACCATCGCGGCACTCGCGGTGGTCGTGCTGGCGGCCGTTGCCGTCACGGCCGTGCTGGACGGCGCCGAGGCGGCGGTGACGCTTGGCCTTGCCGGCTGGCTGCCGGTCGCCATTGCAGCGATTGCCGTCGGTGGCGGTGGCTCGGGACTGAAGCGGCGCATGATCCGCGGTTATGGGTTCACGGCGGTCCTGCCGCTGCTGCCGCTTGCGGTGGGCGTGGCGCTTGCCTCGCACGGCAGCCTCTGAGCCTGGAAGCTCTTGTTCTCGGCCCTGAAACGTGGATGATGCCGGCGAGTATGGGACCATGCGCATTCATGGCGCTTTCCCCGCCGTTCAACAGCCGTCGTCCAACACACAGGGACCTCCGTCCGATGTCCAGCGCCCAGCGGAAGACCGCCATCCGTATCAGCCGTGCCGAGGATTTTCCGGCCTGGTTCCAGGAAGTGGTCAAGGAAGCCGAGATGGCCGAGCCCTCGGGCGTGCGTGGCTGCATGGTCATCCGCCCCTGGGGCTATGGCGTCTGGGAGCAGATCCAGAAGCGCTTCGACCAGCGCATCCGCGAGACCGGCCACCAGAACTGCTATTTCCCGATCTTCATCCCGCTCGACCTGATCGAGAAGGAGGCGGCCCATGTCGAGGGCTTCGCCAAGGAGATGGCGGTCGTCACTCATCATCGTCTGGTCCAGAAGGACGGCAAGCTGGTCCCCGACGGACAGCTGGAAGTGCCGCTGGTCGTCCGCCCGACCTCAGAGACCGTGATCGGCGAGGCCTTCGCCCGCTGGATCCGCAGCTATCGCGACCTGCCGCTGAAGATCAACCAGTGGGCCAATGTGGTCCGCTGGGAGATGCGGCCCCGGGTCTTCCTGCGGACCAGCGAGTTCCTCTGGCAGGAGGGGCATACCGCCCATGCCACCCGCGAGGAGGCGATGGACGAGACCGCGACCATGCTCGAAGTCTATCGCGAGGTGGTCGAGGACTGGCTGGCGGTGCCGGTGATCCCGGGTGAGAAGCCCGAGAGCGAGCGCTTCCCCGGCGCGGTGGAGACCCATTGCATCGAGGCGATGATGCAGGACGGCAAGGCGCTGCAGGCCGGCACCTCGCATTTCCTGGGGCAGAATTTCTCCAGGGCCGCCAATATCCAGTTCCAGACCAAGGATGGCGGGCTCGAATTCGCCTACACCACCTCGTGGGGTGTCTCGACCCGGCTGATCGGTGCGCTGATCATGACCCATTCCGACGATGACGGCCTGCGGCTGCCCCCGGCCGTGGCGCCGGCGCAGATCGTGATCCTGCCGATCATCCGCGACGAGGCGAGCGAAGCCCAGGTGATGCCGGCGGTCGAGGCGCTGGCGAAGCGGCTGTCGGGCGAACGCTATCTCGACCTCCCGGTGCGGGTCGAGGTCGACCGCCGCGACATGAATGCCGGTGAGAAGCGCTGGTCGTGGATCAAGCGCGGCGTGCCGGTGATCCTGGAAGTGGGCCCCCGCGACGTCGCCTCGGGCTCGGTCGCGGTCACCGAGCGTACGGCGCTCGACCAGAAGAAGGCGATCCTGCCGCAGGACGAGCTGGTCTCGGGCATGTCGGACCGGCTGGCGGCGATCCAGAAGCGGCTCTATGACGAGGCGGCCGCCTTCCGCGAGACCCGGATCCGCACCGACATCACCGATTACGAGGCCTTCCGCGCCTTCTTCTCGAAGGAGGGCAGCGACTTCACCGGCGGGCTCGGCTTCGTGCGGGCCCCCTGGTGTGGGACGCGGGAAAGCGAGGCGAAGCTCGACGATCTGGGCGTCACCATCCGCTGCCTGCCCTATGACCAGGGTGATGTGGCGGGCAAGGCCTGTGTGCTGACCGGTGCGCCTGCGACCGTGGAAGCCATCTTCGCCAAGTCCTACTGATCGGCGTCCTGTTGATCGGCACGGCCCTGCGGTGACCCTGCATCGCCGCAGTAATATTGCGCTGCACCAGAGCCATTCCTTCGGAAATTCCGCGAGGAATGGCTTTTTCTTTGCGATCCGGAAAAATCCTCCGGACGGGCAGGGCGGGGGCTGCTATCGTTGCAGAAGGCCATGACCGGCCGTGCGACCGCCAGGCAGGCATCCGCAATATGGACGATTTCGCGCGTCAGTTCGAAACCGACATCCTTCGCTTGGCCTACGCCTATTGGCGTGGGCTCTGCGGCGACGCCGGCATGCCGCTGCGGCGCCAGATCGATCCGCTCGATCTGCGCCGGCTGCTGCCGAACCTGTTCATCTATGACGTCGTCCGGGCAGAGGATGGCAGCTGGGACTACCGCTTCCGTCTGGTCGGGACGCGGATCTCAGAAGCCCATGGCGGCGATCATCGCGGGCGGCTGCTGCGCGATGTCCATGGCGATCAGTGGTCGCGAATCGAAGAGGATTATCACGGCGTGGTCCGCACCGGGCGGCCGAATTTCGCCCGCCGCTCTGGTTTCGCCATCGGCAAGGACTACGTGACCTATGAACGCATCCTGCTGCCGGTGAGCGATGCCGGCGATCGTGTCGATGCCCTGTTCGGTGCCGCCCATTACTGGATGGGGTGATGTGGAGGCCGCGACGTCGTGTCGCGTGTCACGCGACGAAACGTGCGCCCATATTGAGGATTGCGCATCCGTCCCGCCAGTTTCCGGGATCCCTTCCGCAGTCCCGTTCCCATCAGCGATGCGCCCCAGCCCCGAGGAGAAGAGCCCATGCCGGGCCAGAACATGTCGGGCCAGGAAGAAATGGTCTGGACCAATGCAATGACCGAAGAGGCATCCGCCGAGCCGGCGCCGCCGGGCTTCTGGCGCGCGCTCCGTCGCGGCTTTGCCCGCCGCTGCCCCCGTTGCGGCGAGGCGCCGGCTTTCGACGGTTATCTGAAGGTGCGCGATCACTGCGATCACTGCGGCGAAGCGCTGGGCAGCTACCGTGCCGACGACGCGCCGCCCTATTTCACCATCTTCCTGGTCGGCCACATCGTGGTGCCGCTGATGCTGTGGGTGGAGAAGGACTGGATGCCCGATCTCTGGGTGCATGTCCTCCTCTGGATTCCGCTCAGCCTGATCCTGACCTTCCTGTTCCTGCCCCGCATCAAGGGGGCGGTGCTGGGGGCGATGGTCCATCTGGGTATCCACTAGAACCCTCTGCCCGCGCAGGTCCGGGTTCCCGGAACGCCCGTGTCCTTTTTGAGGGGCATGGGCGTTTTTTCGTGGTTTGACCGGCACTTCCGCATTCGGCGGCTTGGTAATCGGTGACGCAGGACCTATGTCTAGGTCATGGGGATGCGGTTTCCGATCGGGGATCTCCCGAGAAGATCACGATCGGCCGCGGCATCCCGTCCGAATGACGTACCCATCCTCGAATTCGTCCTCGAACCAGAGGGAGGCAGGATGCAGCCCGTCGAAGAGCTTCGCTATCTGATCCTGGCGGCACAGCGCGAAGCCTACCGTCAGCTCGCCGACCGGCTGCGGCCGCTCGGCCTTACGCCCTCCCAGGCGGAGGTGCTGACGGTCTTGGCCCAGCGTGAGCCCCTGTCACTGGTCGATCTGGGCGAGTTGCTGGTCTGCGAGACCGGCAGCCCCAGCCGGCTGGTCAATGGTCTGGTCGAACACGGCCTGGTGCGCCGGGACCGTTCCGACACCGATCGTCGGATGATCACGCTCACCCTCACCGACCGCGGCCGGTCCCAGGTCCAGCGGCTGACCGATATCGACCGTCAGTATCACGCCGACATGTCGCGCCGGTTGAACGGTGATGATCTCGAGCACGTAACACACGCCCTCTGGCAGCTGGTCGGTGACCGGCCGGCCGGCCGGGCTCTGCAGAAACGGCGCTGAGGGGAGCCTCACCTTCAGCCGGGGGAAACGCTCAGCCGGGACCGAACATCGCGACCACCCTCTGCCGGGCCGTGCCGATATGATAGTCGCTCGCCTCCGCGAAACTCGTCGCGTCGCCTGACCGGAGCGCGTCGAGCAAAGGCTCGTGGGTGCGGGCGATTTCGTGCGGGTCGTCGTAAAGCCGGCCGATCATGGCAATGCCATAGCGGGTCTCGGCGGTCAGCTCGTCGAAGACCTTGAGCAGGCGGCGATTGCCGGCGAAGACGCAGATCATGCGGTGGAACTTCAGATCCTCCTCGATCTGACGGTCGCCATCACCTGCCTCGGCCAGACGATGGAGCAGCTGCACCTGGGCCGACAGGGCGGTATCCATTTCGGGCGTCAACCGGCCTGCCAGCAATCCGCCTGCATGGCGTTCCAGGCACATGCGCAGATCATAGATCTGGTCCAGATCCGCCGCATCGAAGCTGCGGACGAAGAAGCCCCGGCGCGGCACCGCGACCACCAGCCCCCGGTTTTCCAGCAGGCGGGCCGCCTCGCGTACTGGCGCGCGACTCACCCCCAGATCGCGCGCGATGGTCGCCTCGGTCAACCGGGCGCCAGGGGCAAATCCCCCCTTCATGATCGCCTCGGTCAGGACCTGGGCGATGCGGTTGACCAGGTCGTCCTGCGTCAGCGCCGCAAGCTGCGGCGTGGCCTGGGTACCTGGGGCACTATGCGGGGGGCGTGTCGGTCCGGTTGCGGTCATATGTCACCTCTCCCTTGCGACTATGCCCGAAACATGGTCGAATGTCGATTGTCGACAATTTGCAACGCGACATTCCGCCGCCCCCGCTTCGCGCTTGCTGAACCAGAGGCTCGTCGACCGCCGTTTCCGCCCCTGTTGCCGGGGCGTCGCATTCGTCATCTCCGCGCGAGGTCCGCCCGATGCAGCCTGCATCCCAGCTCCATCCCGTTTCCGATCCCGCCGACAAGATCCGGGTCGATCTGGCCGCGGCCTATCGGCTGGTCGCGCATTTCGGCCTGGACGACAGCATCTTCACCCATATCTCGGCGCGCGTGGCCGATGCCGAGGACGGGACCGGGCGGTTCCTGATCAATCCCTACGGCCTGCGCTTCGACGAGGTGACGGCGTCGAACCTGGTGACGGTGGATCTGAACGGCCGGATCATCGACGACCCCTATGGCGCCGGCATCAATGCCGCGGGCTTCACCATCCACAGCGCCGTTCACGCCGCACGTCACGACGTGCAGTGCGTGCTGCACACCCACACCGTCGCCGGTGTCGCCGTGTCATGCCAGGCAGAGGGGTTGCTGCCGCTGAACCAGTGGTCGCTGCAGTTCCACGACCGCATCGCCTTCCATGAATACGAAGGCATCGCGCTGGATCTGGACGAGCGCGAGCGGCTGGTGAACGATCTGGGTGACCGCAAGGTAATGATCCTGCGCAATCACGGCCTGATGACCTGCGGCGCCACGGTCGCGGAGGCGTTCAAGCTGATGTACAATCTGGAGCGCAGCTGCAAGGCGCAGCTTGCCCTGCAGGCCTCGGGCGCGCCTGTCCATCGCCCGAGCGACGAGGTGGCGCGCAAGACCGCCGCCCAGTATTCGGGCTGGAGCGACAAGCACGGCCACAACCGGCCCGACCCGGAGTGGGAGGCCTATCTGCGCCTCCTCCGTCGGACCCAGCCCGATTTCGAGAACTGACCGACCAGAACAGGATTTCGTGCCCGGCAGGGAGGCCGGGCGCGGATTTCGTGGCCGTTCGACGACAGATCGAAACCAACGACACCAGAACGGGATGAGCCACGTCCGAAGACCGACGTAAAACCGAGACGTCAGGGGGAACAGGAATGATCAGGGGAATTCTGCTCGGCGGCGTGGCAGCGCTGTCGTGGATCTTCGCGGCCACCGCAGCACCCGTCGAGGGAGGACGGGCCAATGTGGTGATCCAGCCCGAACCGCCGGGACTGATGCTGGGCATGATCCAGAACGGCCCGACGCAGATGGTGGCCGGCAACATCTATGAAGGCCTGCTGCGCTACGACAAATCGCTGAAGCCGATGCCGCAGCTCGCCGAGAGCTGGACCGTGTCCGGCGACGGCACGATCTACACCTTCAAGCTTCGCCAGGGTGTCACCTGGCATGACGGCAAGCCGTTCACCTCGGCCGATGTCGTCTTCTCGGTCGACAAGTTCCTGCGCGAGACCCATGCGCGCCTGCGCGCCTCACTCGCCTATGTCGACAACATCTCGGCGCCGGACGACCACACCGTCATCTTCAAGCTGAAAGAGCCCTTCGGTCCCTTCCTCGGCATCTTTGAGGTCGGCACCATGCCGATGGTGCCGAAGCACATCTATGAAGGCACCGACTACAAGACCAACCCTGCGAACAACACGCCGATCGGCACCGGCCCGTTCAAGTTCAAGGAATGGGTCAAGGGTTCGCATATCCTGCTGGTCAAGAACGAGAACTATTACGAGAAGGGCAAGCCCCATCTCGACGAGATCTACTGGCATGTAATCCCTGATGCGGCCTCGCGCGCCGTCGCCTTCGAAAACGGCACGGTTGACATCCTGCCGGGCGGCTCGGTCGAGAATTTCGACGTGCCGCGGCTGACCGCGATGGACAATGTCTGCGTCACCGACGAGGGCTGGGAGTTCTTCTCGCCCCTGTCCTGGCTGTGGCTGAACAACCGTGAAGGCCCGACCAAGGACGTGCGCTTCCGCAAGGCGATCATGTACGCGATGGATCGCGAATTCGCCAAGGACGTGCTCTGGAACGGTCTGGGTGACGTGGCCACGGGTCCGTTCTCGTCCAAGATCCGCTTCTACTCCGACGACGTCACACCCTATCCGCACGACCCCGAGAAGGCCAAGGCGCTGCTGAAGGAGATGGGCTATGACGGCACGCCCGTCCGCCTGCTGCCGCTGCCCTATGGCGAGACCTGGCAGCGCTGGGCGGAAGCGGTGAAGCAGAATCTGGAAGAGGTGGGCATCAAGGTCGAACTGGTCGCGACCGACGTCGCCGGCTGGAACCAGAAGGTCGCCGACTGGGATTACGACCTCGCCTTCACCTATCTCTACCAGTATGGCGACCCGGCGCTCGGCGTGTCGCGGACCTATGTCTCGACCAACATCGCCAAGGGCTCGCCTTGGAACAATGTCGAGGGCTATGTCTCGCCCGAGATCGACAAGCTGTTCCACGAGGGGGCCAGCGCCTTCTCCGACAAGAAGCGCGAGGCGGTCTACAAGGTCGTCCAGAAGAAGCTGGTCGAAGACGTGCCGGTGGCCTGGCTGCTGGAACTCGGCTTCCCGACCATCACCCGCTGCAACGTGAAGAACCTGATCACCACGGGCATCGGCGTGAACGACGGCTTCAAGGACGCCTGGATCGAGTGACCGGCGGGATGTGACGGCCGGCCGGGACCGCTCTGTCCGGGAGCGGTCCCGCCGGGCCGGCCGTCGCATCCGTCCCGTTCCTGCCATTCCCTTCCGGGCGCCCCGTCGAGGAGACCTGTCGATGGCGCTTGCACGCTTCCTGTTTGGCCGGCTGGTGAAGGCCGCCCTGGTGCTGCTTGCGGTTCTGGTGCTGAACTTCTTTCTGATCCATGCGGCGCCGGGTGATCCGGCGGCGGTCATGGCCGGCGAAGCCGGTGCCGCCGACGAGATTTTCATCCAGCAGCTGCGCGAGCGCTTCGGCCTCGATCAGCCGCTGCATGTGCAGCTGTGGATCTACCTCTCGGGCGTGGTCACGCTCGACTTCGGCTATTCCTATCGTCAGCAGATGCCGGTCCTGGATCTGATCATGGACCGCCTGCCGGCGACATTGCTGCTGACCGGCACCGCCTTCGTGATCTCGCTGATCATGGGCGTCGCGGCCGGAGCGGTTGCGGCCATGCGCCGCGGCAAGTGGTCGGATACGGCCATCACGACGGCCGCCCTGATCTTTTATGCGACACCGCTTTATTGGGTGGCGCTGATGGCCGTGCTGCTCTTTTCGGTGGAACTCGGCTGGCTGCCGGGCTTCGGCATGGAAACGGTCGGGGGCGATGCCACCGGCTTCGGCCATGTGCTCGATGTCGCCGAACACCTGATCCTGCCGGCCTTCACCCTGGGTCTGTTCTTCATGGCGGTCTACACCCGCATGACCCGTGCGTCGATGCTGGAGGTCTCGCGGCTGGATTTCGTGAAAACCGCACGTGCCAAGGGGCTGAAGCCCGCCGTCATCCAGCGCCGCCACGTGCTGCGCAACGCCATTCTGCCGATCGTCACCCTGGCCGGCCTCCAGGCCGGGCAGATGGTCGGCGGCGCCATCCTCACCGAGACCGTTTTCGCCTGGCCGGGCATCGGCCGGCTGATGTTCGAGGCCCTGCTGCAGCGCGACTACAACCTGCTGCTCGGCATCTTCTTCGTCTCGGCGGCGATGGTGATCCTGTTCAACCTGGTGACCGACCTGATCTACCGGGTCGCCGATCCCAGGATCGAGGTGGGGGCATGAAGAAGTTCCTCGTGCGCTTCGCGCAGAACCGCGGTGCGGTCGTCGGCATGATCATCCTGCTGGCGGTGATCGTGCTTGCGATCATCGCGCCGCTGATCTACCCGGTCTCGCCCTGGAAGATGGTGCAGCGACCCTTCCTGCCGCCGCTCGACGTGGCGGGCCTGCCCTTCGGAACCGACACGCTGGGCCGCAACGTCGCAGCCGGCCTGGCCCATGGGGCGCGGGTCTCGCTGCTGATCGGCCTGGTCTCCACCGTGGTGGCACTGGCCATCGGCGTGCCGCTCGGGGCCGTGGCCGGCTATTACGGCGGCATCGTCGACGACGCGCTGATGCGCTTCACCGAGTTCTTCCAGACGGTGCCGAGTTTCGCGCTCGCCATCGTGCTGGTCGCAATCTTCCAGCCCAGTATCACCTCGATCGTGATCGCGATTGCTGTCGTCAGCTGGCCACCCGTGGCACGGCTGGTCCGCGGCGAGGTGCTGTCGCTGCGGACCCGCGAATATGTCGAGGCGGCGATGCTCGCCGGCCAGTCGAACACCACGATCATTCTGAAGCAGATCCTGCCCAACACGCTGTCGCCGATCATCGTGCTGGCCTCGTTGATGGTGGCGACCGCGATCCTGCTCGAAAGCTCGCTCTCCTTCCTGGGGCTGGGTGATCCCAATGTGATGAGCTGGGGCTACATGATCGGCGCCGCCCGGACCGTGATCCGCCAGGCCTGGTGGCTGAGCTTCTTCCCCGGCGTCGCCATTCTGCTGACGGTGCTGGCGCTGAACCTGGTCGGCGAAGGCCTGAACGATGCGCTCAACCCGCGCCTTGCGCGGCAGGACGGGTGAGGGAGGCCCAGATGACCGAGGCCCAGATGACCGAGGATGTCCTCCTTTCGATCCGCGACCTGAAGCTGGCCCTGCCCAAGGGGGCCGACCGGCCCTTCGCGGTCGACGGGGTCAGCTATGACCTGAAGGCCGGCGAGATCCTGTGCGTGGTGGGTGAAAGCGGCTCCGGCAAGTCGATGGCCGCCAATGCGGTGATGGGACTGCTGCCGCCGGGGGTGAAGCCGGCGGGCGGACAGATCCTGTTCGACGGCCGCGACCTGCTCGCCCTCGACGAGGCCGGGTTCCGCGAACTGCGTGCCGCCCGCGTGGCGATGATCTTTCAGGAGCCGATGACCGCGCTGAACCCGCTGATGCGGGTGGGCGAGCAGATCGCCGAGGTTTTTGAGGGCCATAACCGGCTGAAGCCCAGGGAGCGGCGTGCCCGGGCCCTGGATCTGCTGACCGAGGTCGGCATCCCGGATCCTGCACGGGCGATCGACGCCTATCCCTTTCAGCTGTCGGGCGGTCAGCGCCAGCGGGTGATGATCGCCATGGCGCTGGCGCTGGAGCCCCGGCTGCTGATTGCCGACGAGCCGACCACGGCGCTCGACGTCACCACCCAGGCCCAGATCCTGGAACTGATCCGCGACCTGCAGCGCCGCCACGGCATGGGGGTGATGTTCATCACCCACGACTTCGGCGTGGTGGCCGAGATCGCCGACCGTGTCTGCGTGATGCGCTATGGCCAGGTGGTCGAGATCGGCACGGCCGCGAAGGTTCTGGGCGCGCCGGAACATGAATATACCCGCGGGCTGATCGATGCGATCCCGGGCATGGGCGTGCCCGATCGCAAGCCGGTAGAGGGCGAGGTCCTGCTCAAGGTGCGCGGGCTGACCAAGACCTATCACGGCAAGGGCGGGCTGACCCGCAAGGCACGGGTGGTCAAGGCGGTAGACGACATCTCCTTCGATCTTGCCCGTGGCGAGACGCTGGGCATCGTTGGCGAAAGCGGATCGGGCAAGTCGACCCTCGGGCGCTGCATCGTGCGGTTGATCGACCCCGAGACCGGCTCGGCCGAGATCGGCGGGGTCGATCTCGCAACCCTGAACGGGGCGGCCCTCCGCCGCGAACGCCGGCGGGTGCAGATGGTGTTCCAGGACCCCTACGGCTCGCTCAATCCCCGCACGCGGGTGGGGCAGATCATCGCCGAAGGCCCGATCGCGGCCGGTGTGTCGGCCGCCGAGGCGCGCAAACGCGCGCGGGAACTGCTGGAAGTGGTGGGGCTGGATGCCTCTGCCGCCGACCGTTTTCCGCATGAATTCTCGGGCGGCCAGCGCCAGCGTATCGGCATTGCCCGGGCGCTCGCGCTCGATCCTGAGCTGATCATCGCCGACGAGGCGGTCTCGGCCCTCGACGTCTCCATCCAGGCCCAGGTGCTCGACCTCTTGGCCGAACTCAAGACCCGTCTCAGGCTGTCCATGCTGTTCGTGACCCACGACCTGCGCGTCGCGGCGCAGATCTGCGACCGCATCGCCGTGATGCAGCGCGGCCGCATCGTTGAACTCGGTCCGGTGGCCGAGGTGTTCGGCGCGCCGAAGAGCGACTACACCCGCGACCTGCTGGCGGCCATTCCGGGCCGTGGCCCGGGCACGCCGCTCAAGCGCTTCGCCGCAGGTGCCGGCGCATGACCACCATGCCGCGGGCGCGCCGTTGCGTCTGGTTGAGTGCCACCCTGGATCTCGGCGCCATCTTCGGCGCCGATTTCCGGGCCCATGCGCCGCATATCGAACTGGTCGACGCCGTCACCGCGGCGGAGGACCCGGCCTCGGTCGATTTCGCCCTGGCCTGGAAGCCGGCGGCCGATGCCTTCATCCCCTTCCCGAGGCTTGCCTTCGTATCGTCGATCGCAGCCGGGGTCGACAACATTCTGGCCTGCCCCAGCCTGCCCCAGGGGCTGCCGGTGCTGAGGGTGCGGGATGACGATCAGGCACGGATGATGGCCGGGTTCGCGGCCTGGCACGTGCTCTGGCATCACCGGAGCATGGGCGATTATCTGGCCCAGCAGCGCGAGGGCGTCTGGCGACGCAAGCTGCGCAAGCAGCCGGCGCGCGAGGTGCGGATCCTGATCCTGGGCTTCGGCCATATGGGGCGGGTGGCGGCCGGCGTGCTCTCGGGCCTCGGCTATGACGTGCGGGCGGTGGCCCGCCGGGCGCCGGATCCCGCCCTGGTGCCCCATGGCGTGACCGTGGAGGCCGGGCCCGATGCGCTCGATCGCCTGCTGCCTGCGGCGGATATGGTGATCAACCTGCTGCCTTTGACCGAGGACACCCGCAGCCTGCTGGCGGCGGATTTCTTCGCGAAACTGCCGGCCGGGGCCGTGTTGATCCAGCTTGGTCGCGGCGAACAGCTGATCGAGGCCGATCTGCTGGCGGCGCTGGATGCCGGGCAGTTGTCGGCGGCCTCGCTCGATGTCTTCCAGGTCGAGCCGCTGCCGGCCGATCACCCCTTCTGGCGCGATCCGCGCATTCTGATCACGCCGCATGAAGCGAGCGAGCCGGATGCCGGGGCGCTTGCCCGTCACATCGCCGCGGCGGCGGAGCGTCTGGACCGGGGGTTGCCGGTCGAGACCTCGGTCGATCGCGGCGCCGGATACTGATCGCTCCGGTTCCTGCACTCCTTTCGGGACGTGTGCCTCATGAAAGTCGTCTTCGACCCCCGCCAGACCGCCCATGCGCCGGAGCAGTATTTCCGCCGTGGTGCCTTCATTCCCCATCCCGAGCAGCCGCTGCGCGCGATCCTGCTGCGCGACGCGCTGGCCGGTGCCGGCCACGAGATCGTGACGCCGGCGGATCACGGCCTGGACTCGCTCTATGCCGTTCATGATCAGGGCTATGTCGATTTCTTCCGCACCGCCTGGGCGCGGTGGGTGGAGGCGACCGGGAGCACCAACCCGGCCGTGCCCAATTATCACACCACACGGCGTGATGCACGCCGGCCCGAAGGCGTGATCGGCCAGCTCGGCTACTATTCCACCGACACGGCCTGCCCCGTGACCGAGGGCACCTGGGAGGCGATCTACTGGTCGGCCCAGTCGGCGCTGGACGCTGCCGAGCGGGTGATGGCGGGCGAGCGCATGGTCTATGGCCTGTCGCGCCCGCCCGGCCATCATGCCTCGTGGGATGCGAGCAACGGCTTCTGCTTCTTCAACAATGCCGCCGCGGCCGCCCATCATCTCCGGCGCCGGTTCGGCAAGGTGGCGATCATCGATGTCGACACCCATGCCGGCAACGGCACCCAGGACATCTTCTACGAGCGCGGCGACGTGTTCTTCGCCTCGATCCATGTCGATCCCACCGATTACGTGCCCTATTACGTCGGCTATCCCGACGAGACCGGCCGCGGCGAGGGCGCGGGTGCCAATCTGAACCTGACCCTGGCACCGGGATCGGGCGATGCCGAGATCGGGGCGGCGGTCGATCGGGCGCTGGAGGCGATCCGGGACTACGGGGCCGAGGCGCTGGTGGTCTCGCTCGGCTTCGACATGGCCCATGACGACCCGCTTTCGGTGGTCCGCTGCACGGCCGAGGGCTTTGCCGCGACGGCAACCAAGATCACCCGCATGGGCCTGCCCACCGTGCTGGTGCAGGAAGGCGGCTATCTGGGCCCCTCGCTTTCGAACAATGCCGTCGTCTTCCTCAACGCCTGTGATGCGGCGCTGGGCTGACCGGCGTATCGTTTCATCGACAGTTCCCCCCCGATCCCACCCCAGGAGCCGGATCATGGCCTACAGTCCGAACTCGCCGGAAGCCCGCGACATCGCCTACCACCTCCATTCCTATACCGATGCCCGCCGGCATGAAGAGACCGGCTCGGTGGTCCTGGAGAAGGGTGACGGGGTCTTCGTCGAGGACATCCACGGCAACCGCTACATCGAAGCGATGGCGGGGCTGTGGAGCGTGGCGCTGGGCTTCAGCGAGAAGCGGCTGGCCGATGCCGCCGCGCGCCAGATGGCGAAGCTCCCCTTCGCCCACACCTTCAGCTACAAGTCCAACGGCCCGGTGATCGATCTGGCCGAGAAGCTGATCTCGCTCGCCCCCGTGCCGATGAGCAAGGTGTTCTTCACCAATTCGGGCTCCGAGGCGAACGACACCATCCTGAAGCTGCTCTGGTACCGCTCGAATTCCATGGGCCAGCCGCAGCGCAAGAAGATCATCAGCCGGGTCCGCGGCTATCACGGCGTCACCATCGCCTCGGCGAGCCTGACCGGTCTGCCCAACAATCACCGCTCCTTCGATCTGCCGATCGCGAACGTGCTGCATACCGGCTCGCCGCATCACTGGAAGGACGCGAACCCGGGCGAGAGCGAAGAGGATTTCGCCACCCGCCGCGCCGAAGAGCTGGAGGCGATGATCCTGGCCGAGGGGCCGGAAACCATCATGGCCTTCATCGGCGAGCCGGTGATGGGCGCCGGCGGCGTGGTCGTGCCGCCCGCGACCTATTGGGAGAAGATCCAGGCGGTTCTGGCGAAATACGATATCCTGCTGATCGCCGACGAGGTGATCTGCGGCTTCGGCCGGACGGGCAACATGTTCGGCAGCCAGACCTACGACATGCGCCCCGACATCATGACCATGTCGAAGCAGCTGTCCTCGTCCTATCTGCCGATCTCGGCCTTCATGATCAACGAGAAGGTCTACGGGCCGATCGCTGACGAGAGCCACCGCATCGGCGTGCTCGGCCACGGCTTCACCGCCGGCGGTCATCCGGTCGCCTCGGCCGTGGCACTCGAGAACCTGAAGATCATCGAAGAGCGCGATCTGGTCGCCAATGCTCGCGAGATGGGTGAGCGCCTGCGCGGTCGCTTCCATGCCCTCGAAGGTCATCCGCTGGTCGGCGAGGTCCGCGGCGTCGGCCTGATCGCGGCGGTCGAACTGGTGACCAACAAGGAGGCGAAGACCGCGCTGGAGGCCCCCGGCGCGCTCGGCGGCAAGGTTGCGGCCGCCCTGCAGGCGCGTGGCGTGATCGTGCGCAACATGCTCGACGCCATCGCCTTCTGCCCGCCGCTGATCATCAAGGCCGAAGAGGTCGACATGATCGCCGATCGCTTCGAGGCCGTGCTGAACGACGTGGCGGCCGAGGTCCTCTGATCCGCTTGACGGAAAAAGAGGAAACGGGACACGCCCGGCAGTCGAGAATGCGACAGCCGGGCGTTTCCCATTGAGAGCGAGCTGTTTCATCCGTCTGACTGCGGGTGAAGCGCCTTGCAGCCCAAAAGATGGGGCGCACTTCCGGCCGAAGGCATAGGGAGCGGCTTTCAGCCTCGGGTAGGCGCGGGGCCGCGATTTCTGGCCAGGCCGATGCCGGCGTTTCCGTGGCGGAGCCCGGTACCGCGGCCCCCTGATCTCGCCGAGGGAGGTGATCTATCTCTGATCGGCCATGTGTAGCCTGGCGCATATTTTCGACATCATGTGCAGGAACTTGATGAGTCGTTCCGTTGTGTGTCGTATTCCATGTCGCGCTGCAATGCGGCAGGGGGCCGAGACATGTCGCATTTCACGGCGCGATCATGCTATCTAGCGATGCTCCGCTTGCGCCCTGACAGGACGGAAATGAGCGGACGCCAACCGGGGCGCTGCCGGAAGATGCGATCGAGACACAGTGGATATCCGCATGACTGAGCCTGTGGAAGGAATTGGCAAGACTGCCACTCGCAGTGTCGGATGGTCGATGGCTCAGAATTGGGGGGGACGATTCTTTACGTTCGCCTTGTTCGTCGTACTTGCGCGACTCCTGACGCCACACGACTTTGGCGTTGTCTCTGCGGCGAATATAGTTTTGCTTTTTATTGCGATGGTTTCGGATTTTGGCTTCGGTGAAGCCATCGTCCAGCGCCGGAACATGAAGCACACTGACGTCAATTTGCCATTTTTTTTCTCTCTATTCATGTCGCTGACTCTGGCGTTTGTGGTCTCGATGAATGCAGAGATCGTGAGCGGTTGGCTTAACGTAGAGGGCGTTGAGATCGTTCTAGCCACGATCTGTTTCATTGCACCCCTGACGACTCTTTCTCAATTTCAGGAATACAATTATCGTAAACAGCTTCGTTTCAAGGCACTCGCCTTCCGCGTGTTTGTCGCGAATATCATAGCGGGAGCTGCATCTATCGCTACCGTCCTGGCCGGGTTTGGCATTTGGGCGCTTGTTGTGCAGATGTATGTCACCATTCTGGTCAGTCTGATCTGGCTTTGGTCAATGCCAGTTTGGAAGCCGACGTTTACGCTCGACTTCAAGGCATTCCGGGAACTCGCCCGCTTTGGGTTCTCTGTCGTCACGATGCGGGTCTTCGATTTTCTGGCCCAGAGATTTGTCGAGTTCTTTGTTATCGGCCGCTATGGGGTGGCCATATTCGGTCTTTATGCTGTCGGCGCCCGCGTTTATCAGATCATGATGCAGCTTTTGCAAGGGGCGCTGAGTGATGCCTCTCTCGCTGTGCTGTCCACAATTGCCCATAACCGGGCCAAGATGGCCGAGCTGTACCTCAAAACCATTGTGATTTCCAATTTCCTGTTTGCGCCGGTGTTCTGCTTCGTGGCGGCTCTCTCGCCGGAGATTTCGTTGATTCTGTTTGGCGCGAAATGGGAGGGGGTCGAGGATATTATGCGACCGCTGATGATCTTGGGTGCAGTGCAATGCAGCCAGTTCATGAACGGCCCCTTTCTGAGCGCCATGGGGCGGCCGTCGCTGGTAATGTATGTGTCAGCGATCAAGAACCTGGCCGCGCCAATCGCTCTTCTGACCATTCCGAGCGCCGGGGTCGCCGATGTGGCAATGATCTGGGCCTTTTCGCAGTTTTTGGGGACGCCCTTTTCGTTTGGGCTTACCGCGCGCGAACTGAAAGTCCCGATCCTCAGGGTCATCCTGAACGCGGCGCCGGCGGTGCTGGGCTGTGTGGCGGCGGATCTTGCTGTAGATGCGCTTCGTGATCACCTGTCTTCAAGTATTGACTCCGTATTTCTGATGGGAATCGTTCTCGGGGCGTCTTATTTCGCTGTGTATGGCATGATAAGTTGCAGCCTGGGGTACAGGCAGGTAAAAACCATTGTGACCTTCGTGCGCAACAGAATGAATTCGAGGTAGTCATGTCGGTGAAGGCCCTCGTCAAGAGTCTCATTCCAACGCCGTTGATGAAGAGACTTTCGGCGGCGAGAACTGCCTCCAGGTTTGAAGCCACCCTTTCCGACTGGGATAAGGCAACGGCGAGAGTGGTGCAGCGGGACGTTCAGCGTCCTGTACGCAGGGTACTGGTTGTGCCGAGCGACACGGAAACCCTGATCGGCGCTCTCGGAGACGATGCAATGATCTCCGCCATCGGCAGCATGTGTCGGTCCGTCAGTCCGACGGTGGAGATCGTTATTGTCATCCAGGGGGCAGCCGCCGCTGCCACTGCTCGCTCGCGAGGGCTGGTTCCGCTCGATATCTGGGGTGCGCCAGATTTTATGGGAGAAATCGTCAAGATCCTGAATGCCGGCGATATCGATGCAGCCTTTGCCTTGGGGGCTGATGTTATGGACGGCTATTACAGTCCGATTGTCCCTGCAAGAATTGCAGCGGTGATGGACCTCGCTTGCCGATGCGGGATCCCTGCCACAATTCTCGGATTCAGTTTCAACAATGCGCCTCATCCGGGACTCAGCGAGGCGTTCGACCGCATGCATTCTGATGTTCAGGTCTGCCTGCGGGACGAGATTTCACTCGAGCGGTTTCGGCGTTTTTCCTCGCATCCGGCTCGTCTCGTCGCGGATTCTGCGTTCATGCTCGTTCCATCAGAACCGGCACAGGCTGAGGCGGACTGGATTGCTGCGAGGCGGGCTGCCGGCGACAGAGTGATCGGCGTCAATCTCCATCCTATGCTGATTCGCAATGCGACACCGGAGCAGGTGAACGAGATTGTTCGGGTCGGAGCGGAGGCATTGCTTGCCGTCGCTGCAAAGCGGCCGGTTTCGTGGTTCCTGCTCCCGCACGACTATCGTGGTGAGCTCGGTGATGCGCGTTGCCTGGAGCCGATCCGCAATGCGATCAGCGGAAGACTGGGGGAACGGGTACGTTACCTGGAGGGGATGCATCTGGCCGCGGATCTGAAGGGGCTGGCTGGTATCCTGGACGGCATTGTCACTGGCCGCATGCATCTTGCCATCGGCAGCCTTGGGCAGGGGACGCCGACGGTCAGCGTGACTTACCAGGACAAGTTCGAGGGGCTTTACCGACATTTCGGCCTGCCCGATTGGATGTTGTTGTCCCCTCAGCGCTATCTCACACCGGGCAGCTTTGAAGCGGCGCTGACTCGTTTCGTCGATGAAATCGATCAGGTCACGGCGATCGTTGAGAGCCGGGCAGGGGCCGTAAAAGACCTCTCCCGTGACAATTTTTCGTCGATCCTTTAGACAGCCTGATCCACAGCACGCGATGCTGGTTCGAGCACCGCGTGCTGTGATGACATCAGGCTGCGGGCTGATCTTTGTGGGCCATCTCAATGATGGTGTGGGCGAGCAGTCCCTCCCGCCGACGGAGTTGGTCTTCATAGGCGGTGAACTGTCGCTGCGCCAGATCTGCAAGAGCCTCAGGATTTTGCAGCATACCGGCGATCATGGCTGCAGCCGCCACGGCGTCGCTGCGATCAAAGATTGCATCCTGGGGCATCCAGGGCAGGCCGGCAGCACCATTCTGTGTTGTGAGCACTGGCATAGCGTGGGCGAGTGCAGCAAGCACTTTCATTTTGACCCCGGATCCCAGTTCGATCGGGCAGATGAATGCGTCGCATTCGAGATGAAGCTGCTGCAGCCTTTCCTCCGACACGAAGCCTTGATAGTGGACATTGGGGTGCCGTTCCGCAGCGATATCGGGCTGTGATGTACCGCAAAGGATGATTCGGAGTGATGGAATTAGTGTCGTGAGTCGGGGGGCGAGCTCCTGTACCAGCCAGAGGATCGCTTCATGATTGGGAAAATAACCGGATGACCCGACAAAAAGTAGAGAATGTGTCCCTGAGTATTTCCATCGGATTGGCGCGCGCGGGAGGAATTCGGGGAGTGCACTGACCTTCTCCGTATCGGAGCCCTTGAGCCGGCGCAGTTCAGGAATATCCGTAGTGGCGATACAGAGAATACGATCTGATTGTTTGATCAAGCGCAGCTCCGCTTGCTTGGCTTTGCGATGCTCCCAATAGTGGAGATAACGTAGGGGATTGAATCGGCCCGTCATATCGACTTTTTGGCGGGTAATTGTATGTTCGACATTATGCGCGATATACAGCACGGGAACGTCGTGTTCGAGTCCGTCGATAAGCGGGACGCCACCATAGTGATCGATGACGATTACGTCAAAGGTGCGATTTTTAAGGGCATTTGACACGAAAGAAAGAGCCTTTGGATTGGCTCTTAGCTCAAGATCTCTTGGCAGAGAAGAGAACAAGACCTGCTTTATGGCCTTCAGAATAGCCGGGATGCTTTGCAGCCGGGGCAGCGAGCGCTCGAACTCGATTGACTGGATGCCCATTTCCTTCTGCCATTCAATCGTGCCCAGCCCCTGCAGGCCAACATCGATCGCAAGGACGGTGACTTCGAGCCGGGCATCGGTGGCAACTTCACGCAAATGATTGGTGAGGGCCATCTTTCCGCCGCTCGTGGCCGGGATGGGCATCTCGGACACGACATAGAGTACTTTCACTTTTTTGAGTGGAAGTGTTTCGCGCTCGGCGGATGTTGCGTTGGCCGCAGTCATGTGATCCAGCGGACGGGTCATACGTTCATAACGCTTTCGACGGTGCGGGACGAGGGCTGGCGGCGCCCACTGTAGCGGCGGCCACATCCTGCTGTCCACATGCCCTCCGGCTGGACGTATGGCGGGTTGTCAAACCCGCTTCTGCAGCCACGCCTCTGCCCCGCGCCCCAGATTGAGGGCGGCCAGATCCCCCTTCACCTCGACCACCATCAGCCGGTCGAGTTCGTCGTCCATATACTGGGCAAGCCAGCCGCGGACCATTTCGGCCGAGGCCTCGAGGTCGATCAGCCAGGCATCTTCCAGCGCATGGGCATGGGCCACCGAGGCGAGCGCCTTGTGCAGGCGGTCGTAGCTCTGCCCTTCGGCGCGGAGTTCATAGGTCACCAGATAGACGGCCATCCGCGGATCGATCCCCTGTGGTGACGGCATCCGTGCCGGGACGCGGTTCGTCCGGCGGTGCCGTTCCCCTTTCAGGTGATGTTCGCGGGCGACATGTCAAAGGGCAAGCCCTCGTCGACATGTCGGCCGGTCTGTCGATGTTCCGCCTCTCAACGTTCTTCGATGCGGTCCTCGATCGCCCGGCCCGAGAGCAGCCAGCCGCGGCGCAGATCCTCGATATGGCGGGCCATCCAGGTCGATGCCTCGTCGGCATCCCTGAGTTTCAGGGCGGCCACGATCGCCCGGTGGGCCTCGAGATTGCGGCGGGGGGCCTGCTTCACCTGTTTGCCGAGTTCGACATAGGGTCGGAACAGCAGCTGGCCGATCGGCTCGCGCGACAGCATCAGCGCGCGGTTGCCCGAGAATTCGGCCAGCATGGTATGGAACTCGGTATCGACACCGTCGGTCGGCTCCCCCGCCGCCACCAGATGGGCGGTGGCATCCAGGTTCACCTCCAGCGCGTCGATCTGTGCATCGGTGATCCGGGCGGCGGCGAGCGAGGCGGCGAGCGGTTCCAGAACCCGGGCGACTTCCCAGAGTTCCTTGAACTTCACGTCATGCATCAGCAGCGCGCGTTCCATCCGGGGCGAGATGTCCTCCTGCCCCGGTATGGCGATCACCAGCCGCTTGCGGCCCTCCCGCCGGAGCAGCCCTTCGCTTTCCAGCTGCCGGATTCCCTCGCGGATGGTGGAGCGGTTGACGCCGAAACGGGTGGCGAGTTCGGTTTCGCTGGGCAATTGTTCGCCCGGCTTCAGCCGGCCGTCGACGATGAGGCGCTGGAGCTCCTTCGAGACGACCTGATAGGCCGGCGGGATCTTCAGTTTCGCGATCTCGAGCATGACGACCGTCCAGCATCCGGGGTGAAAACGCGCCGCATCGGTGTAACCGAACCGCCGGGCGGGGGAAAGCCGTTCCGGTTCCGCAATTTACCCATAAACCGCCCGGCGGGGCTATTGCCCGCCGGCGGTGGGGTCGGCCTCTGCCGCAGGCAGCGGCGTGCCGGTCGCGAAATGGCGGACATGCAGGGCGATCTGCCAGACCATCTCGATCGCCATCAGCCCGAGCGCCAGCGGCACCATCATGATGAACGGCCAGACCGGAAAGAAATCCGATCCCAGCTGCATGGTCCGCCCGGTCCTGAGGCCGGTGGCCGCATACTGGGCGAGGTACCAGAACAGGAACAGGAAGATGGCAAGCTCGACCACCAGCATCAGGATCGCGACTGCCGATCCGGCCCGCCGGGGCAGGGTGGTCGCAATCACCTCCAGCCGGGGGAAGATCCCGTCACGATGGGCGAGCGGCAGGGCCCAGAACACCATCAGCGGAAAGAGCATGCGTTCGATGATGTTATAGGCGCCCGGCACGAGATCCGTATGCAGGGCATAGCGGCCGAAGACGCTGAGCACGGTCAGGATCATCACCGCGAACAGGCAGAGCCCGGCGCCGATCGAGGCCAGCCCCCATTCGAAGCGGCCGAGCAGGCCGTGAAGTCTGGTCATGGGTCTCACCGAAGGTTGCCGGGCAGCCAGGTGACGATCCCGGGGAAGAGGATCGTGGCGCCGATGACGATCACGGCCGAGGCGAGCGCGAATTTGCCGGCCGGGCGGAAGACTTCTGCCACCGGATGACGTTGTGCCGCCGCGGCGGCATAGGCCGAAAGGCCGACCGGGGGCGTCAGCAGGCCGAGGGCGATCATGAAGCTGGCCAGCACGCCGAACCAGAGCAGGTCGATACCGGCGGCCTCCAGCATCGGCAGCACGATCGGCACGATCAGCAGGATCACCGCGGCGCTCTCCAGGATCATGCCGGCGATGAACAGCACCGCCATCAATACCGCGACCAGCAGGCCGGGCGAGCCGACCAGCGGCTCGGCGAGCGCCAGCAGATCGCGGGGCAGGCGCGAGAAGGCCAGGAAGCGGGCGAAGATCTGAGCCCCGATCACGATCAGCATCAGCATGGCCGAGATCTTGACACTGTCGGCCAGGGCCGCCGCCAGATCGCGCCAGCCGATCCGGCGCATGAGGGTGAGACCGACCAGGGCGGTGAAGGCGCCGACGGCCCCCGCCTCACCCACGGTGATGATGCCGGTATAGATCCCGCCGAACACCACCAGCATCAGGGCCATCATGAACAGCGAGGCCCCGAGTGCGCCCCGCTCCAGTTCGGAGGGCTGATCGGGGCGGGCGCCGGGGGCGGCACCTTCCGGGCGCAGTTCCTCGAACAGCGCGAGGCAGCCGATATAGACCAGCATGCACAGCAGCCCGGGGCCGAGCAGACCGATGAACAGGGCGCCGATCGGCACCGAGGTGATGGCGCCGTAGATGATCACGATCAGGCTGGGCGGAATGACCGCCGAGAGCGAACCCGCCACCGCCGCAAGGCCGATCGCGAAACGGCGGCTGTAGCCGACACGTTCCAGTTCCGGGGCCGAGAGGGTCGCGAGCGAGGCGGCGGAGGCGGCCCCCGAACCCGAGACCGCGCCCAGCAGCCCGCCGATCACCAGCGTGGCGACGCCGAGCGGAAAGCGCCGGTAGCCGGCCATGCGATGGCCGACGCGGAACAGGTCGAGCACCAGCCCGCCGCGGAGCAGCAGCTGGGCCATCAGCAGGTAGAGCGGGATGATCGACAGCGAATAGTTCGACGCCGTGTAGAACACGTCCTGGCCGAGCACGCCGTTCAGCACCCGCGGGCCGGTCCAGAGCAGGATGCCGACGATGCCGGTCCCCAGCAGGACCGTGGCGACATGCTGGCCGAGCAGCAGGAAAAAGACGAACCAGCCGGCGACGATCAGCAGGATGATGTCGTGGGACATGGGATCCGGGCCTTGCACGAGACCTTCAGGCCCGCCGGTGTTGCCGGCGGGAGAGGGGAGGGGGAGGGCCGGGCCCGCTAGCGGGTCCGGCCGGCCAGCGGATCAGGCCCCCTTTTCGAGATAGGCGGCCACGCCCTCGGGCAGCTTGCCGCCCTGGTCCTGAACCAGCTTCGCCCAGAGGCGGGCGGTGGCGAGGCCCGGATGGCCGGCGGCCTCGGTCTGCTCCACCCAGCGCCGCCAGGTCGCGGTCGAGGCGGTTTCGATGGCGGCCTTGAGATCGGGGGCGATGGTCGAGAGATCGGCGAAAGTCGACCCCTTGGCGGCGGCCGCTTCGCGCACTTCGGTGTCCTGCGCCTCGATCAGCTCGGCATTGCGCAGCGCGATCTCGCGCGCCGTATCGGCCCAGAGCTTCTGCTCATCGGCGGAAAGCCCGGTCCAGCCGGTGTCCGAGATGGCGAGATAGCTGCCCCAATGGCCGACGGCGACGCCGGTGACGGTATAGGTCAGCACATCCTGCAGCGAATAGGACCGCCAGTCGCCGATCGACAGGATGGTGCCTTCGACCGTGCCGCGCGACAGCGCTTCATAGGAGGCCGAAGACGGCATGGTGACGGGCGTGGCGCCAAGCTCGCTCAGGAAAATGGTGTGCAGGGCGGAGCCGGCGCGGAGCGGCATGCCCTTCAGGTCTGCGGCCGATTTGGGCGTCTTGTTGGCGAAGCTGATCGCATAGGCCGCCGTGGTGCCGACCGGCCAGGCATGGATGCCTTTGGCGGCGATTTCGTAGTCGTAGAAGGTCTTGCCGTCGACCAGTTCGGTCTTGCTGTCCATCAGCGCCAGGAAGGCCTTGGTCTGGGTGACGGAGCTGGTGCCGACCGTCGGCAGCTGGGTGACGTCGGAGAGCGGGAAGGCGCCCTCGTGATAGGGGGCGAGCAGGGGGGCCGCCACGTCGATGGCGCCGCCCTGCAGCGCATCGAGTTCACGGCCGACCGAGGTGAGTTCACCGGCGTAGAAGCGGGTGAAGGCGATGTCGCCATGGCTCCGCTCTTCGATCGCGTCGGCGAAGAGGTCCATGTGCTTGCCGACCCAGAAATGCACCTGGGGCAGCGATGACGCCATGATCAGATCGGCGCCGGCCTGGGCACCGGTGGCGGCGACGGAGAGACAGCCGGCGAGGGCGGTCACGGCGAAGCGGTTCATGGGCAGTCCTCCCTTGGCGTCCGGATCGTCAGGCGTCCGGATCTTCATCTGTCGGGTCGCCGGATGGCGGCGATGCGGCTGTCAGGCGGTGGCCTCTTCGATGAGGGCCACACCCCTTGCAGCCAGGGCCGGCGCCAGCCGGCCGACTTCGGCGGCGTCATCGGATGCCGCATTGCCCTGGCGGGCACGGGCGGCGATGCCTTCGAAGATCACCGCATTGCGGAACAGGGCGAGCACCAGATGGAAGCGGGTGAGCGGGCCGGCCTGGCCCGAGGCTTCGAAATAGGCCCGGCAGAAGGCGTCCATCTCGGGCAGGCCCAGCGCTGCGCGGTCGAGCCCGGCGAGGCCCCGGCCGTATTCTTCCGGCCGCATCATCCAGGTGTAGATGCAGCTGTGGGCGAGATCGGCGAGAGGGTGGCCCAGGGTCGACAGCTCCCAGTCGAGCACCGCCACGATGCGGGGCTCGGTCGGGTGGAACATCACATTGCCCAGGCGGAAATCGCCATGGACCAGGGTGGTGCGGTCATCCTCGGGCAGATTGCGGGGCAGCCAGTCGATCAGCCGCTCCATCGCCGGATCGGCGGCGGTGGCCGAGAGCTGCCACTGCTTGGTCCAGCGGGCGATCTGGCGGGCGGCGAAGCCGCCGCTGCGGCCGTAACTGCCAAGGCCGGCTGCATTCACATCGACCGCGTGGATGGCGGCCAGCATGCGGGCGAGGGCATCGAAATACGACCTGCGCTCACCGATCGGGATGCCGGGCAGGCTGTTATCGTGCAGCACGCGGCCGTCGACCCGCTCCATCACATAGAATTGGGTGCCGATGACGGCAGGATCGTCGCAGAAATGGACCATGCGCGGCACCGCGACACCGGTATCGGCCAGCGCGGCCTGCACCCGGTATTCCCGATCGACCGCATGGGCCGACGGCAGCAGCGTGCCCGCCGGCCGCTTGCGCAGCACCAGACGCCGGCTGCCGGTGTCGAGGAAATAGGTCGGGTTGGACTGGCCGCCGCCGAGCCGGGTGAGGCTGACGGCGGGGCCGGCGCCGTCGACCCGTGCCGCCAGATAGGCGGCCAGGGCCCGGGTGTCGATATCGGCAGAGGACGTGGTGCTGGAGGTCATGGCGGAAACGGGTCCGGACGTCGGCCGGACATGCCGGCGGTCATGCGAGAGCGGTTCCATCGCGGGCCTCGAGGGGCCTGAGCGAGGGACCATCTGGACGGGAGGTGTCGGGAGCGGCGTTGCGCCTGACCGGCGCGACATCGTCGTTGAACTATAGCTAGGAGGAGGGATATCCTTCTGTCAATCGGATTGTCCGACAAACAGACGAATCGAGGCCGCACAGAATCCGGCCCGAAGGAGGAAGCCCATGGTCTTCGAGGACATCGCCTATGCGGTGGACGGCCCGGTCGCGACGATCAGCTTCGCGCGTCCGGAGGTGATGAACGCGGCGCGGAACGAGACCCATCTGGAGCTGCAGGCCGCGCTGGATGCAGCGGATCGGGACGATGCCGTGCGTGCGGTGATCGTGACCGGCACCGGCCGGGCCTTCTGCGCCGGCACCGACATCTCGGACGGCTTTCGCCTGCCGGCCGGCGGCGATCCGGCGACGGGGGATGGGGTGCCTGCGGATGTGGGCGGCGTGACCGTGCTGCGGCTGTTCCGGATGCGCAAGCCGGTGATTGCGGCGATCAACGGGGCCGCGGCGGGCTTCGGAGCTACGTTCACCCTGGCGATGGACATCCGGCTGGCGGCGGCGACGGCGAAATTCGCCTTTCCCTTTACCCGGCGGGGCATTTGTGCCGAGAGCTGTTCCAGTTGGTTCCTGCCCCGACTGGTGGGCATGCAGACCGCCCAGGACTGGATGCTGACCGGGCGAACCTTCCCGGCCTCTGAAGCCCTGGCGCGTGGGCTGGTCCATGAGCTTCTGGCCGCCGAAGACCTGTTGCCGCGGGCACGGGCGCTGGCGCTGGACATCGCGGAGAACTGCGCCCCGGTCTCGGTGGCGCTGAACCGCCAGTTGCTGTGGCGGATGATGGGGGCGGATCATCCTGAGATCGCGCACGCGCTGGAGAGCCGGGCGGTCGCGGCCCGGATGGCGAGCGACGATGTGCGCGAGGGCGTCGACAGCTTCAAGGAGCGCCGGGCACCGCGCTTCGGCGACGGGCTGGCCGATGCGCCCTACATGACCGCCTGGTGGCCCGATCTCAAGGCTTGAGGCAGGGTAGGTTCTGAAACTGAAGACCTGAAACTGAACCCTGAAATCGAAAAGGGGGCCCCCCCTTCCCGGGCAGCCCCCTTTGCCTACCGAGCGTCGCAGACGCGACGATCAGACCTCGCTGGTGCGCCGGCGCCGCGTCCAGGACGAGGCAGTGGCTCCCAGGGTGGCGGGACCGAGCAGCCGGTTCACCGGCCGCATGTTGCGCGATCCCATGGCGTTGCCCCGCAGACGGCTCTCGACCGACTCGGACCGGGGAAGCGGCTGCGCCATCAGCGCGCGGCCTTCGAACCCGCCGGGCAGGGCAAACAAATGTGCAAGACGCACGAGACACCTTTTGGTGGTTGACGATGAGAGGAAGATAGCGCACAAACGCCCGCTTGTGCAGAGGGGGCCGGCAAGATTCCGCCAGCCCCTGGCGCGCGGCTGCCCTGCGCGCCCCACAGCCCTCGATCGTCTTCCCCTGGCCCCCTTAATTCTGGGCCGACTGCGCCAGACCGCCCGATTTGCGCATCATCCGTGCGGCGACGATCACAGCGATCGTCACCAGCACCACCAGGATGGTGGCAAGGGCATTGATCTTGGGGCTGACGCCCAGGCGCACGCTCGAGAAGATGACCATCGGCAGGGTGCTGGAGGCAGGGCCTGAGACGAAGCTTGCGATCACCAGATCATCGAGCGACAGGGTGAAGGACAAAAGCCAGCCCGCCACCAGTGCTGGGGCGATGATCGGCAGGGTGATCACGAAGAACACCTTGGCCGGATGGGCGCCCAGATCCAGCGCCGCCTCTTCCAGGCTGATGTCGAAGCTCGCCAGCCGTGACTGGACGATGACCGCGACATAGGCGGTGGAGAAGGTGACATGGGCGATGATGATGGTCATCACCCCGCGGCCCGCCGGCCAGCCGATCATCTGTTCGAGCGTCACGAACAGCAGCAGCAGCGACAGGCCGGTGATCACCTCGGGCATCACCAGCGGCGCGCTGATCATGCCCGAGAACAGGGTCCGGCCCCGGAACCGGCCGAAGCGCACCAGCGCCACGGCGGCCATCGTCCCCAGGATCAGGGCCAGCGTGGCGGAGATGGCGGCGATCCGGAAGCTGACCCAGGCCGCGTTCAGGATGGCATCGTCACGCAGCAGCTCGCCATACCATTTGGGCGAGAACCCGGCCCAGACGGTGACCAGGCGCGACTCGTTGAAGGAATAGACGATCAGCAGCAGGATCGGCACATAGAGAAACAGGAAGCCGACCAGAAGCGAGGTGAGGCGGAACCAGGGAAAACGGGTGGCCATGATGCTCTGTCGCTCCCCTTACCCGCGCCCGGCGCCGCGCGCCTGTACGTTCTGGAAGATCATGATCGGCACCACCAGCAGCAGCAGCATGGCGATGGCGACCGCGGAGGCCACCGGCCAGTCGCGGTTCTGGAAGAATTCGTTCCACAGCACCCGGCCGATCATCACCGTGTCCGGCCCGCCCAGCAGGTCGGGGATGACGAACTCGCCCATCGCCGGGATGAAGACCAGCATGGCGCCGGCGATCACGCCCGGCATGGAAAGCGGCAGGGTGATGGCGAAAAACGCCTTCACCGGCCGGCATCCCAGATCCGCCGCCGCTTCCAGAAGGCTGAGGTCCATCTTTTCGAGCGTGGCATAAAGCGGCAGCACCATGAAGGGCAGGTAGCTGTAGACGATGCCGATCACCACAGCGAAGTTGTTGTTGATCAGCGGCAGCGGCTCGCTGATCACGCCCGCCCACATCAGGGCGTTGTTGATCAGGCCGTTGCTCTGCAGCAGTCCGATCCAGGCATAGACCCGGATCAGGAACGAGGTCCAGAACGGCAGCACGATCAGCAGCAGCAGCAGCGGTCGGATCTTCTGGTCGCTGCGGGCGATCGCATAGGCCAGCGGATAGCCGAGCAGCAGCGAAACGATGGTCGAGACCGCCGCCAGTTCCGCGCTGTTCAGATAGGCGTGGATATAGAGCGGATCGTCGAGCAGATAGGCGTAGTTGCCGAGATTGACCGTGATGGTCAGCGCCAGATCGTCGACCCATTCCAGCAGCGGCGTGTAGGGCGGCTGGCCGATGATCGCCTCGGCGAGGCTGATCTTCAGGATGATGACGAAGGGCAGCAGGAAGAAGGCGAGCAGCCAGACATAGGGCATCGCCACCACGATGCCCTTGCCGGGCATCGGCAGGCGCAGGCGACGGCCGGCATCGGGCGTTGCTGCGGGCGTTTCGAGATCGGCCATCCGGTCGGTCCCTTCGGCTCGGGAAGAAGCAAGGAGACGGGCGGTGCGCCCCGGGCAGGGGCGGCCGTCAGGCCATCAGCACCACGGCATTGCCGGGATGCCAGGAGATGTAGACCTCGTCATCCCACGAGATCTCGGGCTCGGCCAGGCGCAGCATGTTGTGGGTGGTGGCCAGCACCATCTTCCCGCTCGCCAGGCGCACGTGATAGGTCGACACATCGCCCAGATAGACGATGTCCTGCACCACGCCCTTGTACACATTGGGCGTATCGGTGGGGGCGGTCAGGCTGAGCCGGACCTTCTCGGGGCGGATGGCCACCCAGAGCGTCTGGTTCTCGGTCGCAGACACCCCGTGTGCGACCTGAATCCGGCCGCCGGTCTCCTCGCTGTCGATCACCGCGCCGTCGGAGTGTTCTTCGGCGATGTAGCCTTCGAACATCGTGACCGAGCCGATGAAGTCGGCGACGAAACGGCTGGTCGGGTACTCGTAGATCTCGTTGGGGGTGCCGATCTGGTCGATCCGGCCCGAGCGCATCACGCCGATCCGGCTCGACATCGTCATCGCTTCTTCCTGGTCGTGGGTGACCATGACGAAGGTGACGCCGACCGATTCCTGAATATTGACCAGCTCCAGCTGGGTGCGTTCCCTGAGCTTCTTGTCGAGCGCGCCCAGAGGCTCGTCGAGCAGCAGCAGCTTCGGCCGCTTGACCAGGCTGCGCGCCAGGGCCACCCGCTGGCGCTGGCCGCCCGACAGCTGGTCGGGCTTGCGGCGCATGAAGTCCTGCATCTGGACCAGCGTCAGGACGTCGGCCACCCGCTCGCGGATCTCCGCCTTGGGCAGCCCTTCCTGCTTCAGCCCGAACGCCACGTTCTGCTCCACGGTCATGTGGGGGAACAGGGCGTAGGACTGGAACATCATGTTCACCGGCCGCTGATAGGGCGGCACCTGGGCGACGTCGACGCCGTCGATCAGGATCTGTCCCGCGGTCGGCGTTTCGAAACCGGCCAGCATGCGCAGCAGCGTGGTCTTGCCGCAGCCGGAGCCGCCGAGCAGCGAGAAGAACTCGCCGCGATAGATGTCGAGCGACAGGTCGTCGACCGCGACGAAATCGCCGAAGCGTTTGGTGACGCCGACGATCCGCACATAGGGCACGGCATCGTCATCCGCCCAGGGCTGGGACGGGGCCGGCCGGGCGGGGCGCGTGGCCCGCTCGCGCTGTTCCATGGTCATCGGGAACATTCCCTCCGCAAGCTGCGGGATCTGCCCGACCCGGACCGACATCCCCATGTCCGGGCCGGGCCGTCACTGCCGGAACGCGAACGGGGCGACCGCCTCGACCCTGTCGGACAAGACGACCGCCCCGATCGATCATGAAAGCTCAGCCTTCGCTGCCGCTGCGGATCCGGGTCCAGGCGCGGGTGCGGGCCCGCTCGTATTTCAGGTCGTGCGGGGTCACCACCCACAGCCGGTTCATCGTCTCTTCCGAGGGATAGATCCCGGGGTCGTTGCGCACGTCTTCCGAGACCAGCGGGGTCGCCTTGGCATTGGCGTTGGCATAGGCGACATAGTCCGAAATCGCCGCCGTCACCTTGGGCTCGAGGATGTAGTTGATGAAGGTGTGGGCGTTCTCGGGGTGCGGCGCATCGGCCGGGATCGCCAGCATGTCGAACCAGAGCTGGGCGCCCTCGCTCGGGATCACATAGACGATCTCGTTGCCGTTATCGGCTTCCTGGGCGCGGTCGCGTGCCTGAAGGATGTCGCCCGAATACCCCATGGCCACGCAGACCTCGCCATTGGCCAGGTCGTTGATGTACTGGCTGTTGTGGAATTTGCGGATATGAGGCCGGATCTTCATGTAGGCCTCGGCCACCTTGTCCACATCCTCGACCTTATGACCGTCGGGATCGAGGCCGAGATAGTTGAGCATGGCCGGGAAGGTCTCGTCCGGGCTGTCCATCACCGAGACGCCGCAATCGGCCAGCTTCGAGACCACTTCCGGGTCGAAGATCAGCCGCCAGCTGTCGAGCGGAGCGTTCTCGCCCAGCCGTTCCTTGACCATCTTGACGTTGTAGCCGATGCCGGTCGTGCCCCACATATAGGGCACCAGATGCTCGTTGCCCGGATCGTATTTGGCCACCCGCGCCATCAGCTTCGGGTCGAGATTGCCGAAATTCGGAATCTTCGACTTGTCGAGCTTCTGATAGATCCCCGACTTCAGCTGGCGTGCCGCATAGGGCGCGAGCGTCGGGCCCACGACGTCGTAACCGGAACGGCCGGCGAGCAGCTTCGACTCCAGCACGTCCTGGGTGTCATAGACGTCGTAATTGACCTTGATGCCGCTCTGCTGCTCGAAATTCGGGACCGTATCCTCGGCCACGTAGTCCGACCAGTTATAGACGTTCAGGACCTTCTCTTCGGCGGCCTGGGCACTGCCCAGGGCGAGAAGCGCGATACCGGCGGCAAGGCCGGTGACGGCCGCAGATCCGGTGGTCGGGCGACGGGTGCGTCGGTTGGTCATCGGGCGGCGCCTCATCCTTATCATGCGCGGGCGTCTGTCCGCGCTCGGTTCCGCAACGGCAGACCGCGGGCCGTCGTGAACGACCGCCGCCGCCTGCACTTCGGGGCGAGCCGGAGCACGGCGGGACACCGCGCTCCGACCGGCATTTTTCGACAAGGCGCCCGCCGCGGTCAACCGCGGCCGGGGGAAGAGGGACGCCGCTCGTCACGTTTTCCGAAAAAATTCGTCTTGCAATGACGAACGATCAGACGTTGAGCAGCAGGCACTCCCGTTCCCACGAGGAGATCACGCTGGAATAGGCGTCGTATTCGGCCTCCTTGACGGCGATCAGCACCTTCACGAAGCGTTCGCCCAGAAGCTCGACCAGCGGATCGCAATCTGCCAGCTGCGACAGCGCATCGGGCAGGTGGCGGGGCAGGCCATGGGCACGGACATAGGCCGATCCGCGCAGCGGTTCGGTGGGCGTCAGCCCCTCCATCATGCCCAGATAGCCGCAGGCCAGGCTGGCGGCGATGGCGAGATAGGGATTGGCATCAGCACCCGGCACCCGGTTTTCGATCCGCCGGGCATCGGGCTCTGAATGCGGCACGCGCAGGCCGCAGGTCCGGTTCTCGTAGCCCCAGTCGACATTGATCGGCGCATCGGAATGGCGGATCAGCCGACGGTAGCTGTTCACATTGGGCGCGATCAGCGGCATCACCGCCGGCAGGTATTTCTGCAGGCCGGCAATGAAGCCGTAGAGCAGTTCCGAACTGGCTCCGCCTTCACCGACGAACAGGTTCCGCCCGGTTTCGACATCGGTCAGCGACTGATGGATGTGCATGGCGCTGCCCGGCTCGCGCTGCATGGGCTTCGCCATGAAGGTCGCATAGACCTTGTGCCGGATCGCCGCCTCGCGGACGGTGCGCTTGAACAGGAAGGTCTGGTCGGCCAGCTCCAGCGGGTTGCCGTGGTTGAAGTTGATCTCCATCTGTGCGGCACCCGCCTCGTGGGTCAGGGTGTCGATGTCGATCTCCTGCGCTTCACAGAAGTCGTACATCTCTTCGAACAGGGGATCGAACTCGTTGACGGCATCGATACCGAAGGCCTGGCGCCCGGTCTCGGGCCGGCCGCTGCGGCCGACCGGCGGCTCCAGCGGGTAGTCGGGGTCGTGGTTGATCTTGACCAGGAAGAATTCCAGCTCCGGCGCCACCACCGGGGCCCAGCCCTTGTCGGCGAAGCGCTGAAGCACCCGGCGCAGCACGTAGCGTGGGGCGATGTCGCAGGGGCGGCCGTCGAGATAATAGCAGTCGCACAGCACCTGGGCGGTGGCGTCGACATACCAGGGAACCTTGCGGATGGAGTTCTCGTCGGGCTTCATCCAGACATCGGGCATCGCCTCGTCGGTGATGTCCTCGTCGGGGTATTCCCCGGTGACCGTCTGGGTGAAGACCGGTTCCGGCAGCCGGAGCCCGTGGCTCGTCAGGCTGCGGACGAATTTGTCGGCGGGCAGGATCTTGCCGCGGGCCACCCCGCTCAGATCCGGCACCAGGCATTCGATTTCGGTGATCGCGTTGGCTTTGAGCCAGTCCGCAAGGCTGTCCATGAACCACCCGAAGCTGAGAGAACCCCGCATCCGGTGCCATGCAACCGGCGCCGCCCGCCTCCCCACGAAGGCGCCGTCATCCGGCCGCATACCGTGCTCCCGCCGAAGGGCAGCCGGATCGGACCGGCCGTCGGGGAGGACGTGGATGCGAGGGGCCTGTCCGCCGGGTGCGGTGGGCGCGTAAGGGGGCCGGGCGGCCGGAAAAACCTGAAGAAGAACTGGACCGGGCGTCCGGACGGTGGGCCTGGCGGACCGACACGTTACCCGTCAAGGATAAGCCGGCCGCGATCGGGCTGGCAAGGGGCCCGCAAAGCCGGTGCCCCAAAAGAAACAGGGGACCAGCCTGCTCGGCTGGTCCCCTGAATGGCGCACCGGGGAAGATTCGAACTCCCGACCCCCAGATTCGTAGTCTGATGCTCTATCCAACTGAGCTACCGGTGCGTATCCGTCCTCATCTTCGGTGGTGTTCGGAGCATCGTCCGGGCCACCTCGTCGGGACGGGCGGAACTTAAGGCGGGGCGGCGGGGAATGCAAGCGAAATGTGGCGATTTCTTGAACCCCCCGCCATGCCGGCGTCAGACGTGATGACAGGCGGCCAGGCGCCCCCCGGCCACGGGCTTCAGCTCCGGGCGTTCCGTGCCGCAGCGGGCCGTGGCGCGGGCGCAGCGGGGCATGAAGGCGCAGGCCGGCTTCGACTGGCCGGCCGCCTGGGGCTGCAGAGCGGGACCCTGATCCGCCGTCTGGCGGGCGCGCCGCCTGCGGCTGCGGGCGGGATCGGGCACCGGCACCGCCCCCAGCAGCATCTGCGTGTAGGGGTGGGCCGGCGCGCGGAAGATCTCGGCGGTAGCCCCGGTCTCGACGATCCGGCCGAGATACATCACCGCCACCCGGTCGGTGACATGGCCGACCACGCCCAGATCATGGCTGATGAACAGATAGCCCATGCCGACGGCCGCCTGCAGGTCCATCATCAGGTTCAGCACCTGCGACTGTACCGAGACGTCGAGTGCGGAGACCGCCTCGTCGGCCACGATCAGCTTCGGCCGGGTGATCAGGGCCCGGGCGATGGCGATGCGCTGGCGCTGGCCGCCCGAGAACTCATGCGGGTAGCGGTCGGCATCGGTCGGGCGCAGGCCCACCTGGGCCAGCGCCTCGGCAACCCGGCCGGCGCGCTCGCCCCGGGTGCCGACATGCAGCCCCTCCATCGGCTCGGCGATGATCCGCTCCACCTTGTGGCGCGGATCCAGCGAGCCATAGGGATCCTGGAACACCATCTGCAGGTCGCGGCGCCGCTTCAGCAGGTCGCGGCCTTTCAGCGTGAACAGGTCGTCGCCGTCGAACCAGACCTTGCCGGCGCTCGGGGCTTCCAGCGCCACCACGGTGCGGGCCAGGGTCGACTTGCCGCAGCCCGACTCGCCCACGATGCCGACGCTTTCGCCCGGCGCCATCTCAAGATCGACACCGTCAAGCGCCCGCAGCACCGGCGGCGCCTGGGTCAGCCGCTCGCGCGGCAGGCGGTATTCGCGCACCAGCCCCTGAATGCGCAGCAGGGGCGTCCGGGCGGCATCGGCTGCGGGCCGGGAGGCAGTCTCTGCGGCGATCATGCGGCGAACTCCGGAATATGCTCACCCTTGGCCACCGGGTGGACGCAGGCGACGCCGTGATCGGGGGCAAGCGGCACCCAGGGGATGTCGCCGGCACAGGCGGCATCCGACCGCGGGCAGCGGCCGGCGAAGGCGCAGCCGGGCGGCAGGCGCCGCGGATCGGGCACCGTGCCGGGAATGGTCGCCAGCCGCGGCCGGGTATGGGCCGGACCGTCGCCATCGGCCGCATGTTCCAGCCCGTGGGCATGGGGAATGGCGGCGAACAGGCCGTGGGTATAGGGATGGCCCATCTGCGCGAAGAGCGGCTCGGTCGGTGCGGCCTCGACGATCGCGCCCGCATACATCACTGCGGTCTTGTCGACCGTCTCGGCGATGACGCCCAGGTCATGGGTGATCAGCACCAGCCCCATGCGCATCTCTTCGACCAGCTCCACCACTAGATCCAGAATCTGGGCCTGGATGGTGACGTCGAGCGCGGTGGTCGGCTCGTCGGCGATCAGCAGCTTGGGCTCGCAGGCAAGGGCTGCCGCGATCATGACGCGCTGGCGCTGCCCGCCCGAAAGCTGGTGGGGGTAGAGGTCGAGCGGGAAGCGCTTCGCATTCAGCCCCACCCGTTCCAGCAGCCGCCGGGCGCGGCCGTCGGCTTCGGCCCGGCCGATGCCGAGATGCAGGCGCATGCCTTCCGAGACCTGCTGGCCGATGGTCTTGACCGGGTTGAGCGCGGTCATCGGCTCCTGGAAGATCATGGCCATGTTGCGGCCGCGGCGCTTGCAGAGCTCGGGCTCCGACAGCCGGGTCAGTTCCTCGCCGGCCAGCCGGATCGATCCTTCGACCATCGCCTTGTCGGGCAGCAGGCCCATGATGGCGAGCGCGGTCATGGATTTGCCCGAGCCGCTTTCGCCCACCAGGCCCAGCATCTGGCCGGCGGCGACGTCGAAGCTGACGCCGCGCAGAATCGGCGCCGGGCCGTCGGGCGTGGGCAGCGTCACCCGGAGATCTGCGATCGAGAGCAGAGGCTCGTCGGTTGCGGTCATGGGGCTGGCGGTCCTTCAGGCACGGGCGGGGTTGGACGGATGGGCGGGGGTGGCGAACCGGAAGCCTGGCATCAGCGGGCCCGCCGGAGCTTGGGGTCGAGCACGTCGCGCAGACCATCGCCCAGCAGGTTCAGGCCAAGCACGGTGAAGACGATGGCGAGACCCGGGATGATCGCCAGCTGCGGCGCCATGTAGATGAAGGTCTGCGCCTCGTTCAGCATCCGGCCCCAGCTGGGGGTGGGCGGCTGGGTGCCGAGGCCCAGATAGCTGAGGCCGGCTTCCGCCAGGATCGCGAGGGCGAACTGGATGGTCGCCTGCACGATGATGATCGACAGGATGTTGGGCAGCACATGGTGCAGCGTGATCCGCACCGGCCCCTTGCCGGCGAGCCGCGCGGCCATGACGTATTCGCGCGACCAGACGGCGAGGGCGGCACCACGGGTGATGCGGGCGAAGACCGGCACGTTGAAGATGCCGATCGCCAGGATCGAGTTCACCGCGCCGGGGCCGAGCAGGGCGGTGATCATCACCGCGGAAAGCAGGGCCGGGAAGGCGAAGGCGAAGTCGCTGAAGCGCATCACCAGCTCTTCGATCCAGCCGCGCCGGGCGGCGGCGAGGCAGCCGAGCGCGGTGCCGATGGTCAGGCCGATGCCGACCGCCACCACGCCGACCAGGATCGAGTTCTGCGCCCCGGTCATGATCATCGACAGGATGTCGCGGCCGAACTGGTCGGTGCCGAAGAGATTGGCCGCCGACGGCGCCTGCAGACGGGCGCGGACATTCATCTTGGTCGGATCGAGCGGCGTCCAGAACAGCGAGGTCGCCGCGATGCCGAGGAAGAGCAGGGTGATCACGCCGCCCACGACGAAGTTCCGGCTGGCCAGCGCCCGGCGGAAGATCTCGGCTGAGGCCGAGGGGCGGCGGATGGTGACGGTGGTGGTCTGGCTCATGGGATCCTCCACCGGCTCAGAGCATGTCGCCGCCGCGCCGGAGACGCGGGTCGAGGGCGGCATAGGACAGGTCGACCAGGAAGTTCACGAACACCACCACGGCGGCAATGACCACCACCAGGCTCTTGACCGTGATCAGGTCGCGCTGGGCGATCGCCTGAAAGATCAGCCGGCCGACGCCCGGCAGGGCGAAGACGTTCTCGATGATGATCGTGCCAGCGAGCAGCGACGAAATCTGCAGGCCGAGAATGGTGACCACGGGGATGAGCGCATTGGGCACGGCATGGCGCCAGAGCGCCGCGCGCCGGTCCAGCCCCTTGGCGCGGGCGGTGCGCACATAATCCTCGCGCAGCACTTCCAGCACCGACGACCGGGTGATGCGCGCAAGGATGGCTGCCTGGGGCAGGGCGAGGGCGATGGCGGGCAGCAGCAGCGCGACCAGCGCCGGACCGATACCGGCATCCCAGCCGGGGAACCCGCCGGCGGGCGTCCAGCCCAGATTGACCGCGAACAGGATGATCAGCAGCAGGGCGAACCAGAAGTTCGGCACGGCCACGCCGATCTGCGAGAAGCCCATCACGCCCACATCGCCCAGCTTATTGTGGTTGCGGGCGGCAAACACGCCGAGCGGGATGGCGATCAGGGTGGAGAGCGTGATCGCGAACAGGGCGAGCGGCACGGTGATCGCGACGCGATCGGCCAGCAGCTCGGTCACCGGCACGCTATAGGTATAGGAGCGGCCGAAATCGCCCACGATCATGCCGCCCAGCCAGCCGAAGAAGCGGTCGGTGAGCGGCTGGTCCAGCCCGAGCTGTGCGCGCAGCGCCGCCACCGTGTCGGGCTCGGCATTCAGGCCGAGCATGACCGAGGCCGGATCGCCCGGCAGGATTTCGAGCACGACGAACACGACCGTTGCCGCGACCAGCAGGGTCAGCATCAGTGTGATCAGCCGTCGGAACAGGAACAGGGCCATGGAGCCGGCGCGTCCTCGGGTGGAAGTGTCGGTCTGGAAGTGATGGTGCCGTCGGGCAGGCGGTGCTGGCCGCCCTGCGGCCGGATCAGTCCGGCCGCAGGGCGAAGACCGGTCACTCGGTCCAGTGCACCTTGGTCAGGTCGTTGACCTGGAAGGGACGGTTGGTCCACAGGCCTTCGACCTTGGCGTTCCACACGCCGTACTGCGGCAGCTCGAACAGGAAGGCGTTGACCGCATCCTCTGCCAGCATCCGCTGCGCATCGCCATAGAGTTTGATGCGCTCATCCTGGTCGGTGGTCGTGTCGAGCTTTGCCATCAGCTCGTTGAACGCGGGATTCTTGTAGTTGAAGTAGTAGTTGTCGCGGGCATAGATCCCGATGTCCATCGGCTCGGTGTGGGAGACGATCGTCATCCCGTAAGCCTTGTTCTTGAACACCTGGTCCAGCCACTGCGCCCATTCCAGCGGTACGATTTCGGCCTTGATGCCGACCTCGGCCAGCATGGCCGCAATGATCTCGCCGCCGCGGCGGGCATAGCCCGGGGGCGGCAGCATCAGCGCGGTCTTGAAGCCGTCCGGATAGCCGGCTTCGGTGAGCAGCGCCTTGGCCTTCGCCGGATCGTAAGGGTAGCGGTCGGTCAGGTCGACATAGCCCGGCGCGCTCGGCGAGAAGTGGCTGCCGATCGGCGTGCCATAGCCGAACTGGCCGTCGATCACGGCCTGGCGGTCGATGGCATGAGACACCGCGCGACGCACGCGGATGTCGTTGAACGGCTTGACGCCGTTGTTCATCGCCAGGATGGTCTCGCCTTCGGTGGTGCCGATCGCGACCTTGAAGCGCGGGTCGGCCTCCAGCTGGGGCAGGTTCTCGGGCGCCGGGAAGTTCGAGAAGGCATCGAGGTCGCCCGCCAGGATCGCCTGCAGCGCGGCGGCCGGATCGGCGATGAACTTGATGGTGGCTTCCTTCAGCGCGACCTTGTCGCCCCAGTAATCGTCATTGCGGACCAGTTCGACCCGGTCGCCCTTGACCCACTGCTTGAACTTGAACGGGCCGGTGCCGACCGGCCGGGTCTTCTCGGCTTCGCCGGCACTCTCGGGTGCCACGATCGCGGCGTCGCCCCAGGTCAGGTTGAACAGCATCTGACCGGCCGGCTTCGACAGCTTGAGCACGACCGTCGAGGCATCCGGCGTCTCGATCGCGGTGATCGGCGCGAACAGGCTCTTCTGCGCGTTGACGCTGTTCGGCGCCATCGCCCGCTCGAAGCTGAACTTCACGTCGGCCGAATCGAAGCTCGTGCCGTCGTGGAATTTGACGCCCTGGCGCAGCTTGAAGGTATAGGTCAGGCCGTCATCCGAGATGGTCCAGCTTTCGGCCAGCAGCGGCTGGATGTGGCCGCCCTCGTCCAGACGGACCAGACCCTCGAAGACGTTGATGAAGACGACCTCGTCGATCGCCGCCGCGGCACCCGCGGTCGGATCGAGATGCGGCGGTTCCAGCACCGCACCGATCGAGAAGGTGTCTTTCGCGGCGAAGGCCGCGGCCGGCCCGAAGGCGACCGCCGTGCCAAGAAGCGCCGCGGCGAGCCACGGCTTGATGGTGCCCATGTTTTTTCAGCCTCCCTGCGCGGCCCGATTGAGCCGATGCCCGTGAACGGACCGATAGCCGGGATAGCGTCCCAGCGTCTCGGCCGCATAGACGCCGCGGGTCAGGGCACGGGCGACGCAGTCGGCCGCGTGCATGCCGAGCCGCGCGACGTCCACCACCGGATTTGCAAGCGGTCGCTTGCCGGTGGCGAGGACGAAGATCGTATCACCGTCGAACGGCGTGTGCATCGGGCGCACCGCGCGGGCATAGCCATCCTGGGCCATGATCGCGATGCGCTCCGCCTCTCCGCGGGTCAGATCCGCATCGATGGCGACGATGCCGATTGTGGTGTTACCGCCGGCGGTGGCTGCGACGGGGTCGCCGCCGTCCAGATCCGCCGGCATCTTCGTCACCCCGGCCGCCCTCTCCCCGGCAGCCGTGGTGTCCAGCACCTCTCCCGGCACGCCTGGGCGCCCTGGGGTGAAGGTGAAGTCGTGGGTGGAGGGCTTGGCCAGCTGATGCAGCGGCTGCCCGCCGAATTCGTCGTCGATCTCATGGGGCCAGGCCCAGAAGCAGGGCGTGCCCGGGATGACGGGGGTGCCGAACGCATTGCAGGCGACCAGCGCCCCCACCGTGTGGCCTTCGGCCGTCACGATCGATGCGGTACCGAGGCCACCCTTGTAGGCGCCCGCCTTGGCGCCGTAACCGGCACCGGCATTACCCTCGGCGACGGTCGTGCCAAGCGCATCCATCGCCTGGCCGGCCAGCGCCCGATAGGGCGGCTCCGCACCCCAGTTCTTGTCGCCGCCATTGACCAGGTCGAACAGGATGGCCGACGGCACGATCGGGATGATCGCATCGCCGATCTTCACGCCCCGCCCCTCGGCCGCCAGCCGCGACATCACCGCCGAGGCGGCATCCAGCCCGTAGGCCGACCCACCCGAGAGGACGACCGCATGCACCTTCTGCACCATCGATGCCGAATTGAGGGCATCGGTTTCGCGGGTGCCGGGGCCGCCGCCGCGCACATCCACTGCCGCCAGCATCGGCTCGTCCGGCACGATCACGGTGACGCCGCTCCACAGCCGGTCGTCATGCGCCTGTCCGACCTTGATGCCGGGGACGTCGGTGATCGCGTTCAGCGGACCGGGGCGGAACTGGGTCATGTTTCGGGAAGCGCTCCTGAAAATCGAGAGGGCGGAACGGTTTCGGGACCGGCGGCGATGGCAAGTCCCGACATGTGAAGCCCGCCTGTCGGCAGGCTTCGTCCGATTGTTTCCCCCCTTCATCAAGTCGGGAAGCCTAGCGATACATTTTTTCCCGGTCAACTCTTTGGAAAGATTTGATCTTGTTTCTTCTCGTGGATGTTTCGTTTCTGATATTGTCTTGAGGATTTCTGGTGGCCTATCGTGCCGCGACATCATCGCCAGAGGCGCGGAACGTATCGGTGAGCAGCAGGTGCAGGGCACTGTGATCAAGCTCGCCGCGGCCCTGTTCGACCAGCCGGGCGAAGGCATCGCGAACCAGGGTCGAGGCCGGCATGGTCAGGCCATTGGCATCCCCCAGCCGGGTGGCCTGCACCATGTCCTTCAGATGGATGCGGCACTTGCCGCCCGGGACCAGATTGCCCGCGACCATGCGTTCGCCGTGCTGACGCAGAATGGTGCCGTCGGCGAAGCCGCCGATCATCGCCTCGCGCACCCGGGCCGGATCGACGCCGGCTGCCTCGGCCAGTGCCAGGGCTTCGGCCACCGCCTGGATCACCACGCCGACCACCACCTGGTTCGCGGCCTTGGCGACCTGGCCTGCGCCAGGGCCGCCGATGCGGGTGATCCGGCTGCCCAGCACCTGCAGTACCGGCAGGGCCGCCTCGAAGGCCGCATCTTCCCCGCCGGCCATGATCGAGAGCGTCGCCGCTTCGGCGCCGCGGGTGCCGCCGGAAACCGGGGCATCGATCAGGCTGGCGCCGCAACCTTCGGCCAGGCGGCGGCCGATATCGGGCGTCGCCAGCGGGTCGGTGGTGCCCATGTCGATCACCACCCGCGGTGCGGGATGGGCCGCCGTGATGCCGTCGGCGCCGAACAGCACGGCTTCGACCGCCGCGGTGTCGGTGACGCAGATAATGGCGATGTCGGCGCCGGCGGCCGCCTCGGCCGGGCTTGCGGCGGCACGGGCACCGGTTGCTGCCGAGACCTCATCCGCCGCGGCCGGGCTGCGGTTCCAGACACTGAGATCGGCGCCTGCTCGCGCCAGATTGATCGCCATCGGCCGCCCCATCAGTCCGAGACCGAGCATGGCGATCCGCCGGCCATCCAGTCGCGGGTGATCGGCGGTCCCGTCTCCTGACGGGGAGGGCGGGGCAAAGCGGTCGGGGGCGCTGGTCATCGGCTGGCTCCGGCAGGGAGGGGGGCGTGACATGTCGCGGGGCGACGGATCACCGCATGATGGTATAAGCTCGGCCCCGGGCTCAACGACGGCTTCATCCGCTGGCCCGGATGGCGGCCGTCCCTGACAGAAACCGAGGATGCGATGACCGGGCATGTCGTGACCACCGAAGCCGAACTCGATGAACTTTATGGTACCCCGGTGGAGGCGTCGCTGATCAAGGAAGTCTCAGGGTTGACCGCGCCCTATCGCGCCTTCGTCGAGGCGGCCCCGTTCTTCGCCCTCGCCACCGTCGCGGCCGAGGGGCTCGACTGTTCGCCGCGCGGCGACCCGGCCGGCTTCGTGCGGGTGCTGGACGACCGGACGCTGGCCATCCCGGATCGGCGCGGCAACAACCGGATCGACAGCCTGCGCAACATCGTCCGCGATCCCCGTGTCGCCCTGATGTTCCTGATCCCCGGCAAGGGCGAGGCGCTGCGGATCAATGGCCGGGCCTGCATCTCGACCGATCCGGCGCTGTGCGAGAGTTTTGCGGTCGACGGACACGTGCCCCGCACCGTGATCCTGGTCGCCATCGACACGGTCTATTTCCAGTGCGCGCGGGCGCTCATCAGGTCCGGGTTGTGGACCCCCGAAACATGGCCGGTCACTGAAACCCTGCCCACCGCCGGGCAGATGCTGAAGGCGGCCCGTCAGGATTTCGACGCCGCCAGCTACGATTCTGAGGCCGTCACTCGCCTGCCGCGCACCCTCTATTGATCCGGCCGGGGCCGACGGGCAGGGGACGGGATCGATTTTTCCGGCAGATTTTTCGCGTCCCCCAGCCGATGCCCCGTCATCGGCCAGGGTATTGAGCCCACGGGATTTTCCGGTCGCGGCGGGTGCATTGCGGAAAGACGTTGCATCCGCCCCGCCATTATGGCTAAACAACGGGCCTTGCGGCTGACCGGGGCTTCGTGCACGCTGCCGACGTAGTCGGTTTGCGCCGTCTGCGCCACAAGATGTGGTAGCCGCCTCGAACCCGACGGCAGGCCGCCGCACCGCTGGAGTGACGATGAACTCGTGCTCCTGCGGAGGTCCGGCAGGTCGTTGTGTTCTCGCCCCCACCTTCGCGCCAGCGGCGGTGTCCCTCGAGACCGCCGCCGGGATCCGCGGCCCGCAGCCGCCCGCCCAAGGAGGCGATCGAGCATGTCTTTCATCATCGCGGAAGCCGAAGACGTCGTGGCCAATCCTCTCGATCTCGTTGAACAGATCGTCATCGCCAACGAATGGCCGTTCGACCGCCAGACCGAAGACGAGATGGCCGTCGAGATCACCGGCAAGTTCTGCGACTTCCGCCTCTGGTTCGCCTGGCGCCCGGAAACTGCCGCGCTGCATCTGTCCTGCGCACTGGACATGAAGGTGCCGGCCGGCCGACGTGCGAACATCTACCCGCTGCTGGCGCAGCTGAACGAGCGCCTGTGGCTGGGCCATTTCGATCTCTGGACCGAGGAATCGGTGCCGCTGTTCCGCCACACCCTGCTGGTCCGCGGCGGTCCGCTGACCCCTGAGCATGTGGAAGAGGTGGTGGACATCGCGGTCTCGGAATGCGAGCGCGCCTATCCCGCCTTCCAGTTCGTGATCTGGGGCGGCAAGACGGCCGACGAGGCCATCACCGCCGCCATGTTCGAAACCGTCGGCGAGGCCTGATTCCCGATGACCAGCGCATCCGAAGCCGGGACGGCCGGTCAGCTTCTCGTGATCGGCGCCGGCCGGATGGGCGGGGCGATGATCGAGGGTTGGATCGCCCGTGGCCGCGATCCGCATAGCATCACCGTGATCGACCCCTCTGCCGACGGCCGGGCCCGGCTGCAGGCCCGGGGTGTGCGCGTTGCCGCCGATGCCGATGCGGTGGCCATGCCCGATGGCGGTTTCGACGTGCTGGTGGTGGCGGTGAAGCCGCAGAACTTCGAGGCGGCCCTGCCGCCTGCAGCCCCTCTGGTCGGGCCTGAAACCCTGGTGGTCTCGGTCGCCGCCGGCAAGACGGTGCAGACCCTGCGCGACCTTCTCGGCCATCCGCGGAAGGTGATCAGGGCGATGCCGAACACCCCTGCGGCAATTGGTCGCGGCATCACCGGCTGCTATGCGGTCCCCGAGACCGAGGGCGGTGATCGTGCCCTGGCCGAGACACTGCTTTCGGCCGTGGGTGAGGTGGTCTGGATCGAGGATGAAGGGCTGATCGATGCGGTGACCGCCGTTTCGGGCAGCGGACCGGCCTATGTCTTCCACATGATCGAGGCGATGACCCTGGCCGGCGAAGAGGTGGGGCTGCCCCACGAAACCGCCCGGCGGCTGGCGCGGGCGACCGTGATCGGCGCCGCAGCGCTGGCCGATGCCTCGTCCGAGACCGAGACCGCATTGCGGGAAGCCGTCACCAGCCCGGCCGGCACCACCGCCGCGGCCCTGTCGGTGCTGATGGACCGGCAGGTGGGGCTGCCGCCGCTGATGGCGCGCGCGGTCACCGCCGCACGCGACCGCGGCCGGGAGCTGGCAGGCTGACGATCCGGGGTCGGGAACCTCGGGTTGAGAGACGAGGGGGCGGCTGCGGCCGCCCTTTTTCGTGCGCCCGAGGTGGGGAAATCAGGGCCGCATGACGGACCGGCCCACGCATGGGTCTTGCCCCGCAGCCCGGTTCGGGTCACTAATCGGCAAAGCCCCACAAAAGCGGAGCGCCGGAGAGATGACCCACGCGATCAACGGCATCGATCATGCCATCATCGGTGTCGCCGACCTGGAAGCGGCACGGGAGCGGTTTCGGCGGCTTGGCTTTGCCGTCACCGACCGCGGACGCCATGTCGGCTGGGGCACGGCGAATTACTGCGTCATGTTCGACGACGACTATCTGGAACTGCTGGGGTTGATCGACCCCGCCGCCTTCACCAACGGCCTGGATCGTTTTCTTGAAAAGGGCGAGGGCGGACTTGGCGTGGTGTTCTCCACCCCGGATGCCGAGGCCTCGCATGCCCTGCTGGGCGCGGCCGGGCTGGTCGCGCCCGAAAATGCGCTGCGCAATCTGGGCCGGGTGATCGAGAACGGCCCGGATGGCGGCCCGGTGGAACTCGCCTTCCGCAACGTCCATCTGGCGGACGGGGCCACGCCGGGCATTCCGGCCTTCCTCTGCCAGCATCTGACGCCCGAGAAGATGCGCCGCCCGGACTGGCTGGCCCATCCCAACACCGCCCGCTGCATTCTGTCGGCCACCATCGTGGTCGACGATGTGAACGCGGCGACCGAGGCCTATTCCCGGTTGTTCGGCAGCGGTGCGGTCACCCCCACCGATACCGTGATCGCGGTGCATACCGGCCGGGGGGTGCTGATGTTCGCCACGCCCTACGACCTGCCCAATCTGCATCCCGATCTCGACGACGAGCCCCGCGCCCATGATCACGGCCTGGTGGCGCTGCAGATCGGCGTCGCCGATCGCGACCGTACGGCGGCCGTGCTCGAGGAGAACGGGGTGGCCTTCGATCGCGAGCAGAATGGCGATCTTATCGTCGGCCCCGAAGAGGCCTGCGGCGTGCTGATCGAATTTACCTCCGTCTGACCGACGGATCTGCGCCGGAACATGACAAGGGGCGGCCCCGTCGAGGCCGCCCTTTGTCGGTTCAGGCGCGGGATCTTCAGATCGGCGGCCGGCGCGGCCCCGACAGGCGGCGGTCCAGGAAGCGCAGGGTCACTTCCATGGCATAGCGGGCCTCTTCCGGTCGATAGTCCGGGCGGGCCTCGCAATTGAAGCCGTGGCCGGCCTGCGGGTGGACGTAGATCTCGGCACCGGGTGCCGCCACGCGCAGCTTATCGGCGGTGGGGCCCGCCGGAATATGACCGTCGCGCCCGCCCAGATGGACCAGAAGCGGCGCCACCGGCTTGATGCCCTCGTCCAGATATTTCGGCACCTGGCCGCCGTAATAGCTGACGGCTGCGTCGATCGACAGCTTTGCGGCGGCCAGATAGGCGAGGCTGCCGCCCCAGCAGAAGCCGACCACGCCCACGGGGAAGGCGGCGCCGTGGCGGGCACGCAGCCGATCCACCGCGGCGGCGACATAGGTCAGGGCCTCGTCGTCGGGCACCTGGCCCTTCAGCTCGATGCCGCGCTTCAGGTCTTCGGGGCCATAGCCGAGTTCGGTATCCGGCGCGACCCGGTCGAACAGAGCCGGTGCCACCACCTCATAGCCCGGCAGGGCAAGGCGATCGACCACGCCCCGGATATGGGCATTCACCCCGAAGATCTCCTGCAGGACCACCAGGCCGGCCCGCGCGGGCTGGCGGGGCGTGGCATGCCAGGCCGAGATCGACGTGCCGGTAGCGGCATCCAGACGGATGAACTCACCCATGTGCGAAACCTCGTGACGATGTTGCGGCAGGGCTCCGGGACGCTCCGGAGCCTCCTCTCAGATACGACATGATGTTGGGGAACGGAAGAGACGGGTATGCCGCAACCAGGATTGACACCGTCTGGTCGCATGACCGGCTGCCCCTCTGCCGTCATGATGCCTTGAGAGATCTTCGGAAGAAGACCACCGCTTGCCGCAGAAGATCTGTACGGCCGGCGGTCGACGATGATGGATCGGACGGCACCCGTGGAGACCGGACCCTTTGAGAGGGGATCTCTTGGTCGGAGCACGGGACTTATGGGTAGTCAGACGATGACGGCGGCCGCGCAATCGGGCGGCCGCCACGAACGGAGCATCGCCGAGGTCGCGGCCGAACTGCTGGGCTTCGCGCGGGCGATGGATGACGGCCGGCTGGACTACGACCGGCGGGCGGTCAGGCTGACCTTCGGCAGCGCCAATGGCGACGGGATGCTCGCCGTGATCGTGATCCTGGCGGCGGTGTCCCTGGTGGCCGGCGTCGTCTCGCTGTTTCTGATCAACGATCTGGCGCTCCTTGGTCTTTCCCTGCCGGATTGGAGCTTCTTTGCCCTGGCGCTTGTCCTGCTCTGCCTGGCCCTCTGGGCGGCGCCGCGCTCGGGCACGCATTTCGATCTGCGGCAGCGGGCCGTGATCCATGGCGGGGCAAGCTTGCCTTTCGACCGGATCCTGCCCGCCCAGCTGGAGCTGACGCCCGATGACGACGGGGTGGCGCTCAGCCTGGAGCATCCGGATCTGAACCGGCGCCTGGCGCATTTCCCGGCAGCGAAGATGGAGGCGGCGCAGGCCGTCCGGGCGCGGCTGGTCGAGCTGCTGGAACGGCGGCTGCCTTTCACGCGGTCCGCAGCTTTCACGCGGCCTGCAGGCCCCGCCTCTGCACCCCGGCAGACCACCGGTGCCGGGACCGGCCTTTCCGCTGATCTTCCGAAAGCGCCGGGGCGTTTGACCCCGGTCCAGGGCTGGATCATCGGCGCCGGCGCGATCTTCGCCCGCGCCAACGGCCACCCGGTCGATCGGCTGGGAGAGGTGTCGGGGCCGCTCGGGGCGCTTGGCCGGCGCAAGGCCGTGGCGTTGCTGCGCGAGGGCTGGGGCATTTCGGGCGGCGAGGATGTCGACCGCGAAGTCATGTCCCTGATCACCCGGGGGCACCGCGAGGATTTCGGCTTCACCGCCCGTGTCGCAGAGCTGTCGGAGGGCGAGCGGGCACGCTATGGTCGGGCCCTCCACGCCCTCACCGACAGCGGGTTGGCGGGTGATCCCGCCGCCCGGCGGCGGGCGCTCGCCGACCTGATCGCCCTGCGCTATGGCCCCCAGGGCTTGCAGGTGATGGGCGGCGTGCTGCGCCGTGCTCCCGAGACCGACCCTGCCGTGGTCGAGCTGGCGGAGACCGCCATGCTGGGCCCGCTCTGAGATCCGGAGGTCGATGCGGCGGAGCTCGAACCCCATTGGGCGCGGGCACGCGAGATGGTCGGGGCGGAATTCGGCGACGAGGGGGTGGGTGCCTTCGACGCCTGGCGTGCGGCCTTCACGCGCGACGTGATCGAGGTTCCGGGGGCGCTCGAGCTCTATGTCCAACTCCGGATCTTCCTGCATCAGCTGGCCGATCCCGACTTCCCGGCCGAGGAGTTGGGGCGGCTGCGGCTCCTGGAGGCAGCCGGTCCCGGCGCCGTCACCCATGACCGGCATATGGCCTGGGACTTCGGCCGGGCATTGATGCTGATCCGCTGGGGCCACATGGCCGGCTGGATCGATGCCGATGATGCCTGGATGCGGATGCTGCCGATCGCGCGCGAGATCCAGAGCGCCTATGGCTCGTGGACCGATATGGCGGCGGCCTATCTGGAGGGGCGGGCCTTGTGGTCGGGTGGTGCGGACGCCGATCAACCGGTCTTCGAGAAGGCGGCAGCCGGGCTCAACGCCGACGCCGACGGCCCCTGGAACCGATTGCCCTGGGATCTGCCGCTCGAGAAGGACTGGTGACCGACCATTCCGTCATCGCTTATGTGAAACGCCCGGCATGACATCATGCCGGGCGTTTCGTGTCAGGCGCGGTGGTCGGACGGGACGGGCCGTCAGACGTTGAACAGGAAGTGGAAGACGTCGCCGTCGCGGACCACGTATTCCTTGCCCTCCATGCGCAGCTTGCCGGCGGCGCGGGCCTCGCTTTCACCACCGCAGGTGATGTAGTCGTCGAAGGCGATGGTCTCGGCGCGGATGAAGCCGCGCTCGAAATCGGTGTGGATCACGCCGGCGGCCTGCGGGGCGGTGGCGCCCTTGCGGACGGTCCAGGCGCGGGCCTCCTTGGGGCCGACCGTGAAGAAGGTCAGCAGATCAAGCAGGCTGTATCCGGCGCGGATGACCCGGGTGAGGCCGGTTTCCTCAAGCCCCAGCGCCTCGAGGAAATCGCGCTTCTCTGCCTCGTCGGAGAGCATGGCGACCTCGCTCTCGATCTTGGCGGAGACCACCACGGCCGCGGCGCCCTCGGCCTCGGCGCGGGCGAAGACCCGGGCCGACAGCTCATTGCCCTCGGCGGCGGCGCTCTCGTCGACATTGCAGACATAGAGCACCGGCTTGGCGGTCAGCAGCTGAAGCAGCTGGAAGGCACGGCGCTCCTCGGCGTCGATCTTCACGGTCCGGGCAGGGCGGCCATCCTGAAGAGCGGTCAGCACCCGGCCCATCAGCTCGATCTGGGCCTTGGCGTCCTTGTCGCCACCCTTGGCGCGCTTCTCGATGCCGGCCATGCGCTTCTCAAGGCTTTCGAGATCGGCCAGCATCAGCTCGGTCTCGATGGTCTCGGCATCGCGCAAGGGATCGACGCCACCCTCGACATGGGTGATGTCGTCATCCTCGAAGCAGCGCAGCACATGGGCGATGGCATCGACCTCGCGGATATGTGCCAGGAACTGGTTGCCCAGACCTTCCCCCCGGCTGGCGCCGCGCACCAGGCCTGCGATGTCGACGAAGTCGAGCTGGGTCGGGATGATCTGCTTCGAGCCGGCGATGGCGGCAAGCTTGTCGAGGCGCGCATCCGGCACCATCACCCGGCCGGAATTCGGCTCGATGGTGCAGAACGGATAGTTCGCCGCTTCCGCTGCCGCGGTGCTGGTCAGCGCGTTGAACAGGGTCGACTTGCCGATATTCGGCATGCCGACGATGCCGCATTTGAAGCCCATGGGATTACTCCTCGCCGCCGGTCGCACCCGCGGGCGGGGCACCCGCGGCATCCGGCTTCGCCGGCTTTGCCGGCTTCAGCGGTTTCGGCGGCCGGACGGCACCCGCAACCTTGCTCATATAATCGCTCTCGCGGCCGGCCAGCAGCAGCGGCAGATGCACCGCCACCGCATCGGTCAGATCGCGGAGCCAATCCTGTTCGGCCTTGGCGAAATCGCCCAGCACCCAGCCATGGACCCGGGCCTTGTCGCCCGGATGGCCGATGCCCAGCCGCACGCGCACGAAATCGGCCCCCATATGGCGGGTGATGTCGCGCAGGCCGTTATGGCCGGCATGGCCGCCGCCGGTCTTCACCCGCATTTTCGAGGGGGCGAGGTCAAGCTCGTCGTGGAACACGACGATGCGGCCCGGCTCGATCTTGTGGAAGCGGGCGGCCTCGGCGACCGAACGGCCGCTCTCGTTCATGTAGGTGAGGGGCTTGAGCGCGATCGCGCGCTCGGGGCCGATGCGGCCTTCGGAAATCTCGCCCTGGAACTTGCGGCGCCAGGGGGAGAAGCCATGGCGGCGGACGATTTCGTCCACCGCCATGAAGCCGATATTGTGGCGATTGCCGGCGTATTCGGGGCCGGGATTGCCCAGACCGACCAGCAACCACATGATCGTCAGGCCTCTTCGTCGCCTTCGGCCTCACCGGCGTCCTCGGAGAGGCCGGCCGGTGCCGCAATCGTCGCGATGGTGAAGTCGCGATCGCTGATCGCCGGGCGGGTGCCCTTCGGCAGCTCGACGGCGCTGATGTGGATGCTGTCACCGATCTGGGCGTTCGCCAGGTCGACGGTGATCGACTGCGGGATCGCGTCGGGGGCGCAGATCATCTCGACCTCGTGACGGACGACGTTCAGAACGCCGCCCTTCTTGATGCCGGGGCAGGTCGCCTCGTTGACGAAGTGCACGGCCACTTCGACGCGGATCTCGTGATCGCCGGTCAGGCGCAGCAGGTCGACATGCAGCGGCACGTCGGTGACCGGATGGAGCTGCACGTCGCGGGCCAGCACGCGGATGCTCTCACCGTCCAGCTTCACCTCGATCACGGTCGAGGCGAGGTCCGGGGTACGGTTGAAGAACAGGCCGAACTCGCGGGCGTTGAACGACACCATCTGGGCGGGCTGCTTGCCGCCGTAGATCACGCCGGGGACGAGGCCGTCACGGCGGGCCTGACGCGCGGCCCCCTTACCGCCGCGGTCACGCGCCGTCGCATTCAGCACGGGCTGAGTGGTCATGAGGATGGTCTCCTGCTGGCCGGCGGTGCCTGTCTGTACGGCCCGCCGGGGGGTTATGCCGGTTCGCTGATGCCTTGGTCCGGAAATACGGCAGGGCGGGCCTCCAGGGGTGCCCGCCCTCGATACCGTCAGGTGTCCGGGACGTCAGTCGAACAGGCTGGACACGGAACTTTCGTCGGCAATCCGGCGCATCGCCTCGCCGATCAGCGGCGCGATGCTCAGGCTGCGAATGTTGCGGGACACGCGCATCGCCTCGGTGGCGGCGATCGAGTCGGTCACGATCAGCTCTTCCAGTGCCGAGGAGGTGACGCGGGCGACGGCGCCGCCCGAGAGCACGCCATGGCTGACATAGGCCTTCACCGAGCGGGCGCCGTTCGCCATCAGGGCGGCAGCGGCGTTGCACAGCGTGCCGGCGCTGTCGACGATGTCGTCGATCAGGATGCAGTCCCGGTCCTCGACGTCACCGATGATGTTCATCACCTCGGACACGCCGGCGCGCTCGCGCCGCTTGTCGACGATGGCGAGATCGGCATCGATGCGCTTGGCGACCGCACGGGCGCGCACCACGCCGCCCACGTCGGGAGAGATCACCATCAGGTTGCGGCCGGCCGACTTCTCCTGGATGTCGCGCACGATCACCGGTGCTGCATAGAGATTGTCGACCGGGATGTCGAAGAAGCCCTGGATCTGGCCGGCATGCAGATCCAGCGTCAGCACGCGGTCGGCGCCGGCGGTGGTGATCAGATTGGCGACCAGCTTGGCCGAGATCGGCGTGCGCGGACCGGGCTTACGATCCTGGCGGGCATAGCCGAAATAGGGGATGACGGCGGTGATCCGGCGGGCGGAGGCGCGCTTCAGCGCGTCCAGCGTCACCAGCAGCTCCATCAGATTGTCGTTCGCCGGGTGGCTGGTCGACTGGATGACGAACACGTCCTCGCCACGGACGTTCTCCAGGATCTCGACGAACACTTCCATGTCGGAGAACCGGCGGATATTCGCCTTGGTCAGGGGAAGGTTCAGGAACGTCGCGATGGCTTCGGCCAGCGGCCGGTTGCTGTTGCAAGCGATAACCTTCATCGACACTGCCCCGCGATGATCTGTCCGACTGTCCGGATGAGGAAGATGAGGACGCACGTCCCGCCCGTGGGATCATCCCCGTGGGCTTTGCATGCCGATGGTCGGTTCAACCTTTGGTCGCGCCGGCCGTCCGTGCGAACTGTGCGAGAAAAGGCAAGCGACCGCAAGACGTTGTTCGACGTCCTCCGGGCCTGCCTTTGCGCGGGCGCAAAATAGCAAGGCGTCTCGAAGCTGTAAACATGCAGGCGGCGGGGGGCGCGTGCCCGCCCGCTGCATGCATGGCCGGAATGACACGGTACCGCCGCCGGGTACGGTCAGTCCGGGTCGGGCTGGCCGACATAGATCACCACCGCCAGGATCGTGATGTAGAACCGGAAAGCCGGTGCCTGGCCGTTCCAGGTAGATGATTGCCACATGGCGAACCACTCGCCGCCGATCACCATGAAGCCCACGAACCAGACCAGAAAGCCCATGGCGGCGCCGAAATGGACCATTCGCTTGGCGCGGCCGAATTCTCCGGCCGTGCCGTTGACCCGGCGCAGCATGGCGATGCCGCCCACGGCGAACAGGGCCGCGGTGATGCCTTCGCCGGCGATGATCGCCCAGTAGCCGATATGCCAGAAGATCGGATCGGTGATCGCCCGCCACATCAGCGCATTGCCGGGGAAGGTGTCGTCCATCGCCAGAACGTGAGACACGAAGGCGAAATTCGATCCGTAGTCGGTCAGATTGTTGAAGGTGACGAGGAAGGCGAAGGCCGAGAGGCCAAGCACCATCACGATCTTGGCCACACGCGACGCAGCAGGCATGAACGCTCGCTCCCTGGGACCGGGCGGTTTGCCCCCGGTCCGGACACTCCTGACCGGAGGTCCCTGTCCCGGAACGGGGTCCGCCTCACATCATTATGCAACTGGCCATCATGCCCAGAAGCAGCACCAAGGTGAAGATGATCAGATGGGGCACGCGTGCGGCTTTCTTGTGGGGCGCCGGTTTCTTGTGAGGCGCCGGCCGGGCGGTTCGGGCGGCGAGAAGGTCAGGCGGCGAGCAGGCGGAAGCGGTCGACGTCGACCAGCCCCATATCGGTGATCTTCAGATGCGGGATCACCGGCAGCGGCAGGAAGGCGAGCTGCAGGAAGGGTTCGGCCAGGCGGCAGCCGATGGCGCGGGCGGCCGCACGCAGCGCCACCAGCCGGTCGCGGACATGGTCGGCGCCGGCATCGCTCATCAGCCCGGCGACCGGCAGGGCAAGATCGGCCAGAACCCGGCCATCGCGCACCACCACGAAACCGCCGCCCATGGCGATCAGCCGGTTGACCGCCACCGCCATGTCGGCATCGCCCGCCCCCACCACACAGATATTATGGCTGTCATGGCCGACGGAGGATGCGATGGCGCCGTCGGGGAAGCCGAAGCCGGTGACGAAGCCGCGGCCGACATTGCGGTTGGTACCGTGGCGGGCGAGCACCGCGACCTTGAGCAGGTCGCGCGACGGATCCGCCCGCCGCTCGCCGCCCGCATAGGGCAGCGCCATGGTCAGGTGATCGGTGATCAGGCTGCCCGGGCGGATGCCGATCACCGGCGCCCCCGGCCCCTGGGCAGGCACCCGGAAGATGTCGGGGGTGACCGGCGGCAGCCGGACCGAGCCGAAGCCCACCGGCGCCGGCATGGCGCCATGATCGAAGATCCCGTCTTCCACCACCCGGCCGTTGCGGATGACGGTTGCGACCGCGCAATGCTCCAGGTCGTCGAGCACGACGATATCGGCCCGCCTGCCCGGCGCGACCAGCCCCCGGTCCTTGAGCCCGAAGCCCTGGGCGGCCGACCAGGTGGCGGCGCGGTAGACGGCGCCTGTCGGTGCGCCTGCCTTGATCGCCGCCCGGATCAGATGATCGAGATGGCCCTCCTCGGCGATGTCGAGCGGGTTGCGGTCGTCGGTGCAGAAGGCGAAGAAGGGGGAGTTGCGCCAGTCGAGCAGCGGTGCCAGCGCGGCCACGTCCTTCGAGACGCTGCCGTCGCGGATCAGCACCTGCATGCCCTTGCCGATCTTCTCCAGCGCCTCGGCACGGTTGGTGCATTCGTGGCAGTTGCGGATGCCGCAGGCGAGATAGGCATCGAGGTCGCGCCCCGAGAGCAGAGGAGCATGACCGTCGATATGGGTGCCGTCGAAGGCGGCCAGCTTGTCCAGCACCTCGTCGTCCAGATGCAGAACGCCCGGCACATTCATGAACTCGGCAAGCCCGATCACCGAGGGGTGGTCGCGGAAGGCGACCAGATCATCGGCGCTCAGCCGGGCGCCCGAGGTCTCGAGCCCCGTCGCCGGCACGCAGGAGGAAAGCTGCACTCTGAGGTCCAGGGCCGTGTGCAGGCTGGCATCCAGGAAGTAGCGCAACCCCTCGGTGCCGAGCACATTGCAGATCTCGTGAGGGTCCGAGATGGCGGTGGTGGTGCCGCGGGCCAGTGCCAGCCGGTCGAATTCGGCCGGTGTCACCAGCGTGCTTTCGACATGGACATGAGTGTCGATGAAGCCCGGCACGATCACCCGGTTGCGGGCGTCGACCTCGCGTCGGCCGCGATAGCCGGGGCCGACGCCGACGATCATGTCGCCGGCGACGGCGACGTCGGCCACCTCCAGCGCACCGGTCGCAAGGTTCAGCACCCGACCGCCGCGGATCACCAGATCGGCTGCCTCGCGACCGAGGGCCTGATCGATCCGGCGCTTCAGGACGGCCTTGGTGTGATCGCGGGTGGCGTGGGAGGCCCCGGTCTCGCGGGGGGTGGCGCTGGCCATCGGCTTTGCCTCCGGATGCGTGCAGGATCCCTGCGACCGCATGAAAGAGCCGCGCGGGGTTCGGTGGAATCTGGTGTGGCGGGGCAGGGGCTGCAAGCGTCAGTGCGTCGCGTGCGGCTCAATCGAGCAGCACGATCGCCGAGACCTGGCGGCCGTAATCCGCCTCTCCCCGGTGGGTGGTACGACGATAGGAGAACAGGGTGTCGATGGCACCATAGGTGTCGGTACCGATGGCGTCCGCCGTGATCCGGTTCCGCCTCAGCCGGGTGAGCAGATAGCCGGGCAGATCGAAATGCAGCCGGTCGTCGCGTCCCGGGCTGAAGAAGCCGGCCGCGGCCGGATCGGCGGCCATGGCGGCGTCGCGCAGTTCCGGCCCCACCTCGTAGCTCGGGCCGGCGATGCAGGGGCCGATCACGGCGCGGATGCGGCTGCGGCTGGCGCCCAGCGCCTCCATGGCCTCGATGGTCGCGTCGGTGGCGCCGCCGACCGCGCCCTTCCAGCCGGCATGGGTGGCGCCGATCACCCGGGCTTCGGCGTCGGCGAACAGCACCGGCGCACAATCGGCGGCAAGCGCGCCGAGGACGATGCCCGGCAGCCGGGTGACCATGCCGTCGGCATGGGGGCGGCCTTCGGCACCGCGATCGGCTTCGGGATAAAGCGCCAGCCCGTCTTCGTCGACCGTGATCACCCGGCGGCCATGGACCTGGTGGTTGGTCAGCAGGTGCCGGGGTGCGGGCGTCAGCGCGGCAGCCACGCGGCGGCGGTTCTCCGCGACGGCGGCCGGGTCGTCGGCGCTGCCCGGGCCGCAGTTCAGGCTGGTGTAGAGGCCGGTGGAGACGCCGCCCTGCCGGCCGAAAAAGCCGTGGGCGATGCCGGGCAGGTCGAGCAGATCGTGGCGGTCATGGGGCGGCCGGTCATGCATGAGGGACTGGGGCATCAGGTTGCCTCCTCGCGGGGGGCTTAAAGATCGGCGTCGAAGCCGGGCACCGGTGCGAAGCCGGGCGGTGCCGGCCGGCCGGGTGGCGTCAGGGCCAGCACCTTGAACAGGCGCCCCATCTCTTCCGGGGCCGTCAGGCGCTTCAGGGCGGTGGCGATCTGGGCGCGCTCGCCGCCGTTACGGGCACCGCGGGCCAGGCGTTCGGCACGGGCACCGATGCCGAGCCGGCCCAGAAAGCTGCCCTGATCGACGGGGCCATGGGCCAGGGCGCCGCCGGCGGCCGCGGCCGCGGCCAGACGCTCGAAATCGACATGAACGGTCAGGTCGGCGCGCCCCGGTTCTTCCAGCGGGTCGGCATGGGCATGCGCCTTCACTGCCTGGAAGGTGTCGCCGGGGGCACTGATGCCATGGCCGTAATCGACGATCAGTGCCGCACCGCCGAGCGCGGCAAGCCGGGTGCCGATGGTGCCGGCGATCGAAATCGATGCCGGCTGGACCTCGGCGATCGCTCCGGCCGGGATCTCGGCCAGCGAGGCCCGGGCGATGCGCGGGGTCAGCAGGGCTGCGGCCGGGCTTGGATCCGGCGACAGGCCATAGCGGAACCGTCCCGGGCGGTCGGGATCGAGGTCGATCATCCGTTCCGACCACAGGCCGTCGGGGCGCCGGACCAGCTGGCGGACCGGCAGGGCATCGAAGAACTCGTTGGCGATCAGCAGCAGCGGCCGGTCATCGGGCAGGCCGTCGACCGTATCGTGCCAGACTGGCGGCCGGGAGAGGCCGGCATCGGCGACCGCCTGGGCCTGGGCCTCACGCAGGCGCGGGCTCTGTTCCACGAAATGCAGCGACACCCGATCCAGAAGCCCCGGCATCATCTTCATCGCCCGAAGCGCGTCGGCCATCAGCGTGCCGCGGCCGGGGCCGAGTTCGGCGAGCGTGACCGCCGGCGGCTGGCCGGCTTCATCCCAGGCGACCGCCAGCCACAGCCCGACCAGTTCACCGAACATCTGGCTGATCTCGGGGGCCGTGACGAAGTCGCCATCTGCCCCGAAGGGCTCGCGGGTCGTGTAATAGCCGTGCTGCGGATGGCCGAGCACCAGGCCCATATAGGTGCCGAGGGTCATCGGCCCATCGACGGCGATGCGTCCGGCGATGATCCGGCCGAGCGGGGTATCCGCAGGGGGGAGGGGGGTGGCGTCGGTCATTCGCGGCCCGGTCCGGTCGCGGCGTCGGTCCGGCCGCGGGCGCGGAGCACCAGATAGACGCCGATCAGGAACATGGGCAGGGACAGCAGCTGTCCCATGGTGAGGCCCGCCGCCAGAAAGCCTAGGAAGGCATCGGGCATGCGGAACAGCTCGGCGATCGACCGGGTGATGGCATAGCCCATCAGGAAATAGCCGGCCAGCAGGCCCGGGCGGGCCCAGGTTTCCCGGCGGCGGGCAATGAACCACAGCACGACGAACAGCAGCAGGCCTTCAAGCAGCGCTTCGTAGATCTGGCTCGGATGGCGGGGTTCCGGACCGGCCATGGGGAAGATCATGCCCCAGGGCACATCGGTGGGGCGCCCCCAGAGTTCGCCATTGATGAAGTTGGCGATCCGGCCGAAGAACAGGCCGATCGGCGCGGCCGCGGCCACCAGATCGCCCACGGTCAGCGGATTGACGCCCTTGGTCCGGGCGAACAGGGCCAGCGAGACGGCCACGCCCAGAAGCCCGCCATGGAAGGACATTCCGCCCTTCCACACCATGGGGATCTCCAGCAGATGCTGGGCATAATAGTCCGGGCGATAGAACAGCACGTACCCGAACCGGCCGCCCAGGATGACGCCGAAGGCGACCCAGACCAGCAGGTCGTCGATCGACCGTTCGTCCAGGCCCAGGGCGTGGCGCCGGGTCAGGCCCACAACATAGCGCCAGCCGATCAGCAGACCCGCGATATAGGCCAGGGCGTACCAGCGAATGGCGATCGGGCCGATGGCAATCGCAACCGGATCGATGTCGGGGAAGGTCAGGCCGGTCATCGGCAGCGGGCCTCGCGGAGGTTCGGGATCGGGTGTCGGCGGCAGTCTAAGGGGGGCGCCCCTGCCGCTCAAGCAGTGCCGCCCGAGAGTGTGTCACGCGGGTGGTGACATCTTCGAGACCCGACGATAACTGCAGGCCGGGCATGTGAATGTGATACTGTTAACGAAGCGGTGACCATGTTATGGATCCGCAAGGTCCGAACCACGTGCGTCGCCCGTTCTGTCGGGTGTCGCCGGAAGGCGCGGACCCTCAGTCCTGCAAGCCAATGTACACGTCCTCCAGGTCCGTGTCCGCCGGCCGGGCCGTCCGGGCGCAAGCCCGGTTTCCGGTCCTGTCTTCGGCCACCGGCCGTCCGGGAGATCGCCGATGCAGAGCAATAACCCCTTCTTCGACGACATGGCCCGTGTCGCCAGCGGTGCCATGAGCGGCTTTGCCGGTCTGCGCCAGGAAATGGACCAGCTGGTCCGCTCACGTGTTGAGCGGATGCTGGCCGAGATGGGCGCCGTGACCCGCGAAGAGGCGGATGCGTTGCGGGCACTCGCCGAAGGCCAGGCCGAGCGGATCACGGCACTCGAGGCGCGGATTGCGGCGCTGGAAGCGGCGGCGGGCCCGGTCGCCGATGCCCCCAAGGCAGATGCCCCTCAGGCCCATGCTCCCCAGGCCCATGCTCCCCAGGCCGATGCTCCCCAGGCTGACGCCCCGGACGAACGGTCGGCCTCTTGACCGCGATGCCCGGTACCGGACTGGTGCCGGCCCGCTCCGGCATGGCCGCCGCCGCCCTCTGGGTGGGGGTGCTGGCGGTGTCGACCGGGGCGATTTTCGCGCGTCTGGCGGATGCGCCGGCCCTGGTGATCGCCACCGGCCGTCTCGCCATCGCCAGCCTGCTGATCCTGCCGCTGATGGGCATGCGTCATCGCAGTGCGATCCGCACGCTCGGCCGGCGCCATCTGCTGATTGCGGTGGTGTCGGGCGCCTTTCTGGCGCTGCATTTCGCGACCTGGATCAGCTCGCTCTCCTATACCTCCATCGCCAACTCGGTGTTGCTGGTCAACACGGTGCCGATCTGGACCGCCCTCGGTGGTCTCGTCCTCGGCATCGACCGTCTGGACCGGCGGGGCTGGCTGGCGGTGGGGCTTGCCGTCATCGGAACCGTCATCGTCTCGGCGCCGTCTGCCGATCTGACCGGCGACGGGCTTCTCGGCAACGTCCTGGCGCTGGTCGGCGGGGCGGCGATGGCGGCCTATCTGCTGTGCGGACGTGCCCTCAGGGCCAGGCTCGATCTCGTGCCTTATGTGATGCTGGCCTATGGTGTGGCGGCCGTGATCCTCCTTTCGGTCACGCTCGCAGCCGGCCTGCCTCTTCTGGGACACGGGACGGCCACATATCTGGCCCTTGTGGGAATGGCGCTTATCCCCCAACTAATTGGTCACAGCACCTATAACTGGTCGCTGAAGGCCCTGCCGGCGACGGCGGTGTCGATCTCTCTCATGGGGGAGGCGGTGTTCGCCAGCCTGTGGGGATGGCTTCTCTTTCACGAGAGCCTGCCACCCGCGACGCTCGGCGGTGGAGTTCTGGTTCTGGCCGGCATCGTATTGGCCCAGACCCGCCTCGACCGAACACGGCGCGCGCAGGACGGTGGCGCCTGAGGGAAGGATCCGGTCACCGGATTTCTGCCCGAGGGATTTCCACCCAGCCTGCGCCTGTCATGCGCGACGGTCCGGATCCCGGATACCTGCGCAGCTCTGCCTCCTTATTGACACTTGTTCCCGCCGGGTCTCGGACCCACGATCGAGCACATGGACGACGATCTCATCTGGAAAGCGCTCTCGGACCCAAGCCGCAGGCGCATCATCGAACTTCTTCACGCGCAGCCCCGCCGCACCGGCGATCTGGCCGCCTGCTTCGACGTGACCCGTTTCGCGGTCATGAAGCACCTCGACCTTCTGGTCGAGGCAGGTCTGGTCACGGTGGAACGGCGCGGCCGCGAACGCTGGAACCGGCTGGCGCTCGAGCGCCTCACGCCGACCGTCGCCGGCTGGCTTGCCCAGTTCGCGGTGGGGGCCGAAGCCGAACAGGGCAATCTGCCCGGTGCGGTCGAGGCCATGGCGATCGAGGCGGCCGTCGAGATCGACCTGCCCCGTCGGCGCGCCTATCAGCTTTTCGTCGAACAGGCGGAAAACTGGTGGCCGCGTGAGGGCGAGGGGCGGGTCCGCCTGGAAGCCGCAACCGGCGGCTGGCTCTATCTCGACCGCGGTCCCGGCCGGCCCCAGATGATCTGGGCCGTGATCGGCGATGCCCGGGCGCCGGCGGCGATCGAACTGATCGGTGCCTGCGGCCAGAAGGGCGTCGAAAGCGCCCGGACCCGCCTCGTCTTCGAAAAGGCGGGCAAGGGGCGGACCGTGGTCCATCTGCGCACCGATGCCCTGGTGACGCTGGATCAGGCGGGGCGAGAGCGCTATCGCGCGTTCTGGCGCCGTCTGCTGACCGACGCCTATGCGAGCTATGCCGATACACAGGCAGGCCCGGCGGAAGCGGACCTCGATCTCGAGGACGACGACGCCCATGGCGAGCCGCAGAGCGCCTGGGTGGCCGGCGCCATCCGCTGACGCTTGAGCGTCGTCCGCACTTGGCTCTAACCCCCGGCGGGCCGGACCATCATCCGGCACCGTCGGGGGTTCGTGTGTCTGCACGGAAGGCCGCCGGCCCGGTCGCGGGATTCTCCCCGCCGGCCCTAAATCGCTGATTTTTCCTTGACGATCGGGGCCGGCTCGCCTAAAGACACGGTCTCCGAAAGGTGCCCGGCCCGGGTGCCGCCATCGACGACGCCGGCGCGGCGCATCGTCCGAAGGTTTCAACAAGCGTCCGCCCGCTGAAGGTTTCCAAACATGGCCCGTCGTTGCGAGCTTACCGGTAAGCGTTACATGGCAGGCAACAATGTCAGCCATGCCCACAACAAGTCCCGTCGCCGCTTCAATCCGAACGTCCAGGACACCGGCATCTATTCCGACGTGCTGGGCCGTCTGGTCCGCCTGAAGGTTGCCGTGTCGACCCTGCGTTCGATCGAGCGTCGTGGTGGCCTCGATGCCTTCCTCGCCGGTGCCCGTGAGGTCGAGCTCTCGCCCGACGCCCGCCGGCTGAAGAAGCTGATCGTCGAGAAGCGTGCCGCTCGCGCTGCGGAGTTCGCCGCCGCCGAGTGACGCCGGAGCCCCATGCGGGTTCCGCCGCTCCAGATCCAGAAGGACCCGCGCCGGAGACGGTTGCGGGTCCTTCTGCGTTCGAACAGACTATCCGGGACGGCGCAGTCACGTGCCGCCCCATCACCCGACGGCCTGTATCGCCGTCCGGACGGCAGATGAACCGCCTGCCGTCCCTTTGGGAAAGAGAGACCATCTCCCATGGCTCATGCGCTGCACCGCCTCTGGCTGCCGATCCTGGCGATGACCCTTGCGGTCGTCGCCTCCAACATTCTGGTCCAGTATCCGATCAACGACTGGCTGACCTGGGGCGCCTTCACCTATCCGGCGGCCTTTCTGGTCACCGATCTGACCAATCGCCGCTACGGCACCGCATCCGCCCGCCGGGTGGTCTATGCCGGTTTCGCGATCGCGGTCGTCATGTCGCTGTGGTTCGCCGATCCGCGGATCGCGCTCGCCTCGGGCGCGGCCTTCCTGGTTGCGCAGCTGATGGACGTGACGGTGTTCGACCGGCTGCGCCGCCGGCCCTGGTGGCAGGCGCCGCTGATTTCGTCCTCGCTGGCCTCGGCTTTCGATACGGTGCTGTTCTTCACCATCGCCTTCGCCGGCACCGGCCTGCCCTGGATCAGCTGGGCGGCGGGCGATTGGGGGGTGAAGATGGCAATGGCTCTGGCCATGCTGGTGCCCTATCGCGCCCTGATGCAGATCCTGCTGCCGCTGCCGACGGATCCCGTGCACGAGCATGGCTGATCAGGCCTGGCCCGCCCGGTAGCGCCGCGGTTCCAGCCCCAGCGCGCGGATCCGCGAGGCGAGGGTGGTTGCCGGCAGGCCGAGCAGGGCGGCGGCCCCGTTCGGGCCGTAGACCCGGCCGCCACACCGGCTGAGGGCGGTTTCGATCATCCGTCGGTCACGGTCGCGGCGGCCGGCTTCGGTCAGCAGCTCGTCCTCGTCCCCGGCCAGGGCAGGCGCTGCGGGCGCCGCTGCCGGGCCGGCATGCAGGGCGGCAGATGGCTCCAGATCGAAGCGCAGCCGCCCGCCCCGGGCCAGGATCGCCGCCCGTTCGATCACATTCTCCAGCTCGCGGACATTGCCCGGCCAGTCATAGCCGGTCAGCCGCTCGACATCGCCGCGGGTCAGCCTGAGATCGGGGATGTTCAGCCGCCGGCAGGTCTTGGCCAGAAAATGGGCCGCCAGCAGCGGCACGTCATCCAGCCGCTCGCGCAAAGGCACGCTCTCGATCGGGAAGACGTTGAGGCGGAAATAGAGATCTTCGCGGAACCGGCCGCGGCGTACCTGATCCTTCAGGTCTCGATTGGTGGCGGCCACGATCCGCACATCCACCGCCCGGGTCCGCTCTTCGCCGACCCGCTCGAAATGGCCCTCCTGCAGCACCCGCAGCAGCTTGCTCTGCAGTTCCAGCGGGATCTCGCCCACCTCGTCCAGGAACAGCGTGCCGCCATCGGCCAGGTCGAACCGGCCGACCCGGTCGCGCACCGCGCCGGTGAAGGCGCCGCGGACATGGCCGAAGAACTCGCTTTCGAACAGCTCCCGCGGGATGGCTGCGCAGTTCACCCGGATCAGCGGCCGGTGCGACCGGCGGCCGGCTTCGTGGATCGCCCGCGCGATCAGCTCCTTGCCGGTGCCGCTTTCGCCGGTGATCAGCACATTGGCATCGGTTGGTGCAACCAGGTCGATCTGGCGGGCGATCGTCTGGATGGCGGCGCTGCGGCCGATGATGTGGTGGTGGTTGACCTCGGTGCGGATCTCTTCCAGCAGATAGGCATTCTCGCGCTCCAGCCGCTCGCGCAGCGCGTCGACCTCGGCCAGGGCGGCATGCAGCCGTTCCTCCGCCTCCCGGCGGCTGGTGACGTCGCGGAACACGATCACGGCGCCGACCACCACGCCGCGGTCGCGGATCGGCGTGCTGGTATATTCCACGCGGATCGGTCGGCCATCCTTTCGCCAGAACACTTCGTCGTCGATCTGCCGGACCTCCCCCTCGCGGAAGGCGGCGTAGATCGGGCATTCATGCTCGGGATAATGGCTGCCATCGGCATGGGTGTGGTGGACCATGCCATGCATGTCGCGGCCCACCAGTTCTTCCGCCCGCCAGCCCAGCAGACGTTCGGCGGCCGGGTTGACGAAGGTGGTGTGGCCCTCGGCATTGATGCCGTAGATCCCCTCGCCCGCGGCCCGCAGGATCAGCTGGTTCTGTCGCTCGACATCGCGGAAGAAGCGTTCCACCCGCCGCCATTCGGCGATACCGCCCTTCAGATAGGCGTCGGCCTCGGCATCGACCTCGCGGCGGTGGCGTTCCTCAAGATCCGTGATGGTCAGCAGGACCAGCCCCGCGCCTGGCCCGTCGAGCCGTGCGCCTTCGTACTCGACCGCCACCTCGCTGCCATCGGCACGGCTGGGGGCCAGGCCGCGGGTCACCGCCTGGCCCTGGTCCAGAACCGCCTCGGTGAAGACCACCAGCGCCGGCATCTGGCCCTGATGCAGCGCGCTCATCCGGCGCGTGGCGAGCACCTCCGGCGGCAGGCCGAACAGCCGGCCTGCCGCCGGATTGGCATGCAGGATCAGATCGGCCACGGGATCGAAGACCAGCATCGGCCGCGGGCTGGCGACGATGATCGCCTCCGCCAGGGCATCGGCCCGGCGGGCGTGGTCGGATGGTGCTGCGGTATCGGGCATGGCGTCCTCCGGACAGGACCGGAAAGGGCGCGGGGGTATGTGGAAGCCTAGCACGAAACTTCGTGAAACCAACCACGATATTCCGTGGATCACGACATATCGTGGTCGCTCACGTCGATTGGGTTTCGAAAATTTATCGAATTATATCAGATAGATAAATGGATTTCGTCCGTCTGGCCCGGCGGTTGCAGAACAGAAGCCCGGGACGCGGCATCCCCCGCCTGCCGCCCGGCTGTTCAGACCGTTCATCCGTCAGGGAGTGACACATGACGATCAAGAGCCTCGGCGACGCCTTCGATCCGGATGTCGACCTCGGCCATGGCCGGCAGTGCGGCTGCGCCGCCTGCGCCACGACCTCTGCCCGGCCGACCTCCGCTCAATCTGGCCCGGCGCTGCCCGTGGGCGAAGAGGCGCTGGTCGATCGGGTGGTCGAGAATGCGGTCGTCCGCTCCATGTTCGGCGGCAACGAGATTGCCCGGCGGTCGTTTCTGAAGACCGTGGGGGCGGGGGCCTTTGCGGCAGCGCTGGCCTCGGTTCTGCCGCTCGACCGGGTGAAGGCGGCGGTCAAGGACGGCATGACCGGCGGTGGTCCGCTCGAGAAGACGAAGCTCAACATCGGCTTCGTCCCGATCACCTGCGCCACCCCGATCATCATGGCCCATCCCATGGGCTTCTATGAACGCCGCGGCCTGGATGTGCAGGTGATCAAGACCGCCGGCTGGGCGGTGGCGCGCGACAAGTCGCTCAACAAGGAATACGACGCCTCGCACATGCTGACGCCGATGCCGCTGGCGATCACCATGGGGGCGGGCTCGACCGCTCAGCCCTTCCTGATGCCGGCGGTGGAGAACATCAACGGCCAGGCGATCGTGCTGCATGTCGATCACAAGGACAAGCGCGACCCCAGGGACTGGAAGGGTTTCCGCTTCGGCGTTCCCTTCGAATACTCGATGCACAATTTCCTGCTGCGCTATTACGTCGCCGAGCACGGGCTCGACCCCGACAAGGACATCCAGATCCGGGTCGTGCCGCCGCCGGAGATGGTCGCCAATCTGCGCGCCGGAAATCTGGACGGCTACCTGTCGCCGGATCCGTTCAACCAGCGTGCCGTCTGGGAAAAGGTCGGCTTCATCCATCTGCTGACCAAGGACATCTGGGAGGGGCATCCCTGCTGCGCCTTCGCCTGTTCCAAGGCCTTCGCCGAAGAGATGCCGAACACCTATGGCGCCCTGGTCATGGCCCTGCTGGAGGCGACCTCCTATGCCGCCGATCCGGCCAATCGCAAGGAGATCTCGGCCGCGATCGCGCCCGCCAATTATCTGAACCAGCCTGTGCCGGTGATCGAGCAAGTGCTCACCGGCCGCTTCGCCGACGGGCTGGGCCAGGTGCAGGACGTGCCCGACCGGATCGATTTCGATCCCTTCCCCTGGCATTCGATGGGGGTATGGATCCTGACCCAGATGAAGCGCTGGGGCTACATTTCGGGCGAGATCGACTATCGCGGCATCGCCGAACAGGTCTATCTCGCCGCCGAAACCGGTGCCTGGATGAAGGAGCTGGGCCTGACCCCGCCCGAGGTGACTTACGAGCCCCACACCATCATGGGCAAGACCTTCGATCCGGCGGATCCCGAAGGCTATCTCGCCTCCTTCGCCATCCGGCGCAGCTGAGCCTGCCACTCTGGGAGACCCGGAATGATGCCGTCGCTCCGCATCCGTGCCGCGATCCTGTCGGTGGCGGTGCTGGCTCTGCTGCTGGGGGTCTGGGAACTCTCCAGTGCAGCCCCGGCCGCTTCGGCCGCGCAGGATGAATATGCCCGTCTGATGGGCGGTGCCGACACCCAGGCCCGTCTGCCGGCCCCCTCCGACATTCTGACGCGCGCCTGGGAAGAGATATCGGATCCCTTCTACGACGCCGGCCCCAACGACAAGGGGATCGGTATCCAGATCGGCTATTCGCTCTACCGGGTGGCGGCGGGCTATCTGGCCGCGGCCGCCATCGCCCTGCCGCTCGGCTTCCTGATCGGCATGTCGCCGCTGGCCTACCGGGCGCTCGACCCGTTCATCCAGGTGCTGCGGCCGATCTCGCCACTCGCCTGGATGCCGCTCGCGCTGTTCGTGATCAAGGACAGCCAGATGTCGGCGATCTTCGTGATCTTCATCTGCTCGATCTGGCCGATGTTGCTCAATACCGCCTTCGGTGTCGCCAATGTCCGGCGGGATTGGGTGAATGTCGCCCGCACCCACGAACTCGGGCCGGTCTCGACCGCCCTCAGGGTCATCCTGCCGGCCGCTGCGCCCACCATCGTGACGGGGATGCGGATCTCGATCGGCATCGCCTGGCTGGTCATCGTGGCGGCAGAGATGCTCGTGGGCGGCACCGGCATCGGCTACTACGTCTGGAACGAGTGGAACAATCTCGATCTCACCAGCGTGGTGTTCTCCATCCTGATGATCGGTCTGGTCGGTATGGCGCTGGATGCGCTGCTCGGCGCGCTCGCCCGCGCCGTGGCCTATGCCGATTGAGGCGGAGAGAGGTATCCCATGACGAGCGCACGCCCCTTTCTCGACGTCTCAGGCCTGGCAAAACGCTTCCCCACCCGGGGCGGTGGCGAGACCACGGTTTTCGAGCAGGTCGACTTCACCATGGATCGTGGCGAATTCGTCTGCGTGATCGGCCATTCCGGCTGCGGCAAATCCACCATCCTCAACATCCTGGCCGGACTCGACAGCGCCTCCTCGGGGGCGGTGGTCATGGATGGTCGGGAAATCTCGGGCCCCGGCCTCGACCGCGGCGTGGTGTTCCAGAATTACAGCCTGCTGCCCTGGGCGACGGCGCTTGAAAACGTGGTCTTTGCCATCCGCGCCCGACATCGTGACTGGTCGCGGCAGCAGATCCGCGCGCATGCGCTCAGCCATCTGGCCAAGGTCGGACTGTCCGGCGGGGCGGAGCACCGCAAGCCGGCCGAACTCTCGGGCGGCATGCGGCAGCGGGTCAGCATCGCCCGGGCTTTTGCGATCGAGCCCCGGCTGCTGCTGCTCGACGAGCCCTTCGGCGCACTGGATGCGCTCACCCGCGGCACCATCCAGGACGAGCTGATCCGCATCTGGTCCGATACCGACCAGAGCGTGTTCATGATCACCCATGACGTCGATGAGGCGATCCTGCTCGCCGACCGGATCCTGCTGATGACCAACGGCCCGCGGGCCCGGATCGCGGAGAGCGTGGTCATCGATATCCCGCGGCCGCGGGCCCGGGACACCATCCTGCACGATCCGGCCTTCTATGCCATCCGCAACCATCTGGTCGAATTCCTGACCCGGCGCTCGCGGGAGCTGGCCGCCGGGGCCGCCGGCGCGGGCACCGGTGCCCCGCGCACCGTGCGTTTCGGCCGCGACGGCAGTGCCCAGGGCGTGGATGTCGTGCCCTTCCAGCGTGCCGCCCGTTGAGCGGCTCTCCGATCCGTTTCGTCGCACCCGTTCATCACGACCCGCAGCGAGGACCCCTCATGAACATGACCAAGACCTCCACCGATGCGCCGCTGTCCAAGGCCGATGCCACGGCGCTGATCCTCGCCGCCAAGGCGGCGCATGGCCTGACCTGGGAGGCTATCGCCGAGGGCATCGGCATGTCGCCGGTCTGGACCACCTCGGCGGCACTGGGCATGAACAGCATGCCGCTCGAGAAGGCGCAGGCGCTGGTGGCCCTGCTCGACCTGCCGGCCGCTGTCGTGCCGGCACTGGTCGCATTCCCGACCAAGGTCTGGGACCAGGCGGTGCCGACGGACCCGGCGATCTATCGCCTCTACGAGATCGTGGGTGTCTATGGCGAGACGCTGAAAGAGATCATCCAGGAGAAGTTCGGCGACGGCATCATGAGCGCGATCGACTTCACCATGCATGTCGACAAGGTCGAGGACCCCAAGGGCGACCGGGTCAAAATCACCATGAACGGCAAATTCCTGCCCTACAAGGCCTGGTGATCCAGGGCCCTGAACCGCATTGCATAGCATGATGCTTCAGGCGGGTGTCGCGAGGAAACGTGGCACCCGTCAACCTTGTGGATAAAAACAAACAGTCTTGACTGTTTTTTTATAGAGTCGCAGTCTTGAAACATGACGCGACCGGCCGGGGAGAGGGAGATGACCGGTGCGAAGGTGCGGCGCACGCAGGAGGAGCGGAGCGCCGAAACCCGCGACAAGCTGCTCTATGCGACGCTCGACGTGCTGATGGAGGCCGGCCATGCCCGGCTGGCCACTCAGGCGGTCTGTGAACGCGCTGGCGTGTCGCGCGGCGCGATGCTCCATCACTACCCTACCCGCAGCGAGCTGCTGGTCGCGGCGATCGAGCGGCTGCTCGACGACGAGATCATCGAGATGCGCGGCATGGCCGCCTCGGTGCGTTCGGGCGCGATCGGCCTGGATGCTTTCGTGGACGATCTGTGGCGGCGCTTCTCGGGCCGGCTGTTCTACATCACGCTCGAACACATCACCGCTGCCCGGACCGATGACGATCTGCGCGACGCGCTGCTGCCGGTGGTGAAGCGTTTCCATGTCGCGCTCGACGACATGTGGACCGAGTTTTTCGAGGCCCGCGGCACGGCCGACCGGGCCACGACCACCGTCCTCAATCTGACGCTCTGCCTGCTGCGCGGCATGGGCGCCCAGACGGTGCTGAAACCGGATCCGGACTATTACCAGGACCTGCTCAGGGCCTGGAAGACGATCCTCGCATCCCTCGTGGAGGGGCGGGGCTCAGGCGGCACGCTGGCGGGGAGCGTCGGCGTGTGAAATCCACCCGCACAATCGATCGGCCTCTCAAGAAGGGCCGGCGGCAGCTCCCCGGCGGGGCGGCGGGTTCTCGGGATGGCAAGGAGAAGACAGGGATGGCAGGACGGATTGAGGCCCGCATGCGCCGGGCCGTGACGGCAGGCGTTTCACTCGCGGTGATGTCCCTCGCGCTCGGTGGCGCGGCACAGGCGGAGACCGCACCCTTCAGGATCGGGGCGCTGAACCCGGTCACCGGCGCCGGCAGCCCCTATGGCCCGGGCATGCAGAAGGCAATCATCCTCGCGGCGGACGAGGTGAACGCCGCAGGTGGCGCCTGCGGCCGCAAGCTGGAAGTCTCAGCCGAAGATACCCAGACCTCGCCCGAAGCTGCCGTGCTGGCGGTGAAGAAGCTCATCGAGGTAAACAAGGTCGATGCGGTGATGGGCACCTGGTCGTCGGGCATCACGCTCGCGGTCATGCCGATCACCACCCAGGCCGGGCTGCCGCTGCTGAACACCTCGGGCGCGCCGGCGATCTCCACGGAAGACAAGGCCGATCTGGTCTGGCGTTTCCAGGCGACCAATGACCGTTTCGGTCAGGCCTTCGCCAAGATCGCAACCGAGCGCGGTTTCAAGCGTCCGGCGACCATGGCCTATAACAACGCCTCCGGCATCGGCAATACCGAGGGCTTCACCAAGGCCTGGACGGCCGCAGGCGGCGAGGTCGTCTCCAGCGTGGTCTACGAGCCCAAGCGGCCGAGCTACCGCTCCGAACTGCAGCAGATCCTGGCGGCGAACCCCGACGTGATCGTCATGGGGTCTTATCTTCAGGACACCACCGTCATCCTGCGCGAATGGTATCAGAGCGGCCAGAGCCCGGATGTGAAGTGGATCATCCCCGGCTGGGCCGCCAATCAGCAGCTGATCGATGCGCTGGGCCCCGACGTGCTCGCCAATGTGATCGCGGTCGACAGCATCAGCAATGAGAGCGCGCCGTCTTACGCCCATTTCGAAGCGGCCTACAAGAAGACGATGGGGGCAGACGCCCCGGCCAATGTCTATGCGGCGATGACCTATGACATGGTGATCGCCTGGGGCCTGGCCATGCAGCAGGCCTGTCCCGACACGACCATTGCGGCGGTGAACGGCAGCATCCGCGCGATCGATGCCGCCGATGGCGCGCCGGTCTACACCTTCGCCGAGGGCAAGGCCGCGATCGAGGCCGGCCGCAAGGTGAACTATGAAGGCGCCTCCAGCCGCCTCTCCTTCGACCAGTATGGCGACGTCACGCCCGATTTCAGCCTGTCGGAGATCGATGGCGGCGCCTTCGTCCGCAAGGGCGTGGTCTCGTTCTGATCCGGACCGGCCGTGCCCGCTCAGGCGACGCTTCGGCGCGCCGGGCGGGTCGGCCGCCTCGTTCCGGCCTCCCGTTCCGGGGTCCCCATGGATACCGCCTATTATCTCAACCTGGCCTTCAACGGCCTGGTCGAGGGCTCGATCTATGCCCTCGGCGCGCTTGCGATCACGCTGGTTTTCGGCATCGCCCGCTTTCCCAACGCCTCCACCGGCGACCTGATGACGGTCGGCGCCTTCGGCGGCCTTGCCGGCACGCTGGCCGGCGGCGGGCTTCTGGGGGCGGCGATCGCCGGGGTCGGCGTCTCGGCTGCGGTGGCGCTCGCCTTCCATTTCCTGCTGTTCCGCAATCTGGCCCGGCGCTCGGCGGTGGCCTCGATGATCGCGTCGATCGGTCTCGCCTTCTTCCTGCGCTCGGCGCTTTCCTTCATCTTCGGCCATGATCAGCGGGTCTACGACCTGCCGCTGACCCGTGCGGTCCTGTTCGGGCCGATCCGGGTGCAGCCGACAGATCTGCAGGTGATGGGGGCGGCAGCTGCCGCACTGGCGGTGACTTTCGCCGTGCTGCACCTGACCCCGATCGGCCGCAGGATGCGGGCGGTCGCCGACAATCCCGATCTCGCCCGGGCCTCGGGCATCAATGCCGGGCGGGTGATGGCGGTGATGTGGCTGATGGCGGGCGGGCTGGCCGGGCTCGGCGGCGTTCTGCTGGGCGCCAAGACCGTGGTGACCCCCGAAATGGGCTGGGATCTGCTGCTGCCGGCCTTTGCCGCCACCATCCTCGGCACGATCGGCAACCCGATCGGCGCCGTTCTGGGCGGGCTGCTGATCGGCCTGGTGCAGGAGCTGTCCACCCCCTTCGTCGGCTTCACCTACAAGATCGGCATGGGGTTCGCGGTGCTGCTGCTGATGCTGATGATCCGGCCGCAGGGGCTGTTCGCCCGCAACGCGCTGGTTCGCTGAGGGAGGCCGCCCATGGAAAGCTATCTGGTCGCGGTCGCGGTGGTCACGGCGATCTACATGCTGATGACTTTCGGCCTGAACCTGCAATACGGCTTCACCGGCCTGATCAATTTCGGCCTGGTCGGCTTCTTCGCCATCGGCGCCTATACGAGCGCCCTGCTGGTGATGGCGGGCTGGCCCCTGCTGCTGGGCTTCGCTGCGGCGGCCCTGCTGGCGGCTCTTGCCGCCTGGCCGGTGGCGCTTTTGTCGCTGCGGCTCAGGATCGAGTATTTCGCCATCGTCATGCTCGGTTTTTCCGAGACCGTGCGCCTGGTGATCACCAACGAGCGTGCGCTGACCGGCGGCGTTCAGGGGATCCCGGGCATTCCATCGGCCGCCCAGGCGCTGGGCGTGGAGGGGGTCGACGGCAATCTGCTGACCCTGATCCTGCTGGTGGTGGCGGTGATCCTGGTGCTGGCGGTCAACTGGCGGCTGGTCCACAGCCCCTTCGGCCGGATGATCCAGGCGATCCGCGACGATGAAGAGGCGGTGCGGTCGCTGGGCAAGCATCCGGGCCGGTTCAAGGTCACCGTGTTCATGGTCGGCAGCGCGTTCACCGGCCTCGCCGGCGCCTTCTACGCCCATTACGTCACCTTCGTGACCCCGGAACAGTTCGTCCCTCTGCTCACCTTTTATGTCTGGGTGGCGATGATCTTCGGCGGTGCGGGCCGGGTGGGCGGGGCCGCGATCGGCACCGTCGTGCTGATCGGCTTCCTTGAAGGCTCGCGCTTCCTGCGCGATGCCCTGCCGGGTGTCTCCGAAGTCGAGATGGCGAGCCTCAGGCTGGGGGTGGTCGGCGTTGCGCTGATGCTGCTGATGCGCTTCCGCCCGGACGGCATTCTGGGTGCGCCGTCGGCCGGCACGAAGAAGGGGGGCTGAACCGATGAGCCATCCTGACACCATCGCCGCCGCCGATCGTCAGCTGGCGGTCGAGGGCGTTTCCAAAAGCTTCGGCGGCGTGCAGGTGCTGACCGATATCGGCTTCTCGGTGCCAGTCTCGGGGCTTTCGGGGCTGATCGGCCCCAACGGTGCCGGCAAGAGCACGCTGTTCTCGGTCGTCAGCGGTTTTCAGCCGGGCGATGCCGGCCGGGTCAGCTTCGCCGGCCGCGATCTCAGCCGGATGGGGCCAGTGGAGCGGGTGCGCGCCGGGCTGGGGCGCACCTTCCAGGTGCCGCGGGTCTTCGGCAGTCTGAGCGTGCGCCAGAACCTGGCGGCCGCTGCCCCGGGGCAGGCGGGGGAGACCCTGGCCGGCGTGTTCTTCCGCGGTGCCCGCATTCGCCGCCAGGAAGCGGAAATCGCGGCGCGTGCCGACGGCATTCTGGAATTTCTGAACCTCGCCCGCGTGGCCGACAAGCCGGCGGGCGGCCTGTCGGGCGGTCAGCGCAAGCTGCTGGAATTGGGCCGCGCCCTGATGGTCCGGCCGAAGATGATCCTGCTTGACGAGCCTTTCGCCGGGGTGAACCCCGTGCTGATCGAAGAGATCGCCGACCGGATCCGTGCGATCCGCGAGACCGGGGTCGACGGCAGCGGCGGCATCGGCTTCCTGATCGTCGAACACAACCTGCCCTCGCTCTCGGCCCTGGTCGAGCGGATGATCGTGATCGATCGCGGCCGGCTGCTGGCACAGGGCACGCCCCAGGCGGTGCTTGCCGATGCCCGGGTGCGCGAGGCCTATATGGGGGGCGCGGTATGACCCGGCTGCTGACCGTCTCGGATCTTGCCGCGGGCTATGGCGAGGTCGACATCGTCTCGGGCATCTCGCTCCATGTCGATGCGCTGGAGATCGTGACCATCGCCGGCACCAACGGCTCGGGCAAATCGACCCTGGTCAAGGCGCTGATGGGGTTGCTCACCCGGGTGCGCGGCGAGATGCGCCTGGGCGATACCCCGCTGCTGGGCGTGCCGGCCGAAAAGCGTATCGGCATGGGCGTGGTCTACGTGCCCCAGGTCGAGAATGTCTTCCCGACCCTGACTGTCACCGAGAATCTCCAGGTGGTGGAGGGCGTCACCGATCGCCGCCACCGGATCGAGGCAATGTTCGACCGTTTCCCCGCCCTGGCTGAACGTCGTCGCACCCGCGCCGGCGCGCTGTCGGGCGGCGAGCGTCAGCAGCTGGCCTTCGCCCGGGCCCTGATGCCGGCACCGAAGCTGATGATCCTGGATGAGCCGACGGCGGCACTGTCGCCTGCCCTGGTCCACGAGGTGCTGGAACTGATCCGCGGCCTGCCGGCGCTGGGGGTCTCGGCCCTGCTGGTCGAACAGCGCGCCCGTCAGGCGCTGGCGATCAGCGATCGCGGCTACATTCTGGATACCGGGCGGGTGGTGATCCACGACACCGCCGAACGCCTGCTTGCCGATGAACGCATGGCCGATCTCTATCTCGGCACCCATTGAGGATGATCCATTCATGACCTCCGCTTCCAAGGCCGCGCCCCAGGGGGCCGGCACCGTCTTCCGCAATGCCCGGGTGCTGGATGTCGTCGCCGGCCGCTATCTCGACGGCCAGTCGGTCTGGGTCGAGGGCGGGGTGATACGCGCCATAGCCCCCGACGCCGACCGCATGGCCGGTGCCGATGCCGAGGTGATCGATCTCGGCGGCAAGGTGCTGATGCCGGGCCTGTGCGACGCCCATGTCCATGTCACGGCGATCACGCCCAACTTCGCCGAACTCGGTCGGATGTCGCCCTTCTACGTCACGGTCCACACCGCCGACGTGCTGAAGGGCATGCTGGAGCGCGGCTTTACCACCGTGCGCGATGCCGGTGGCGCCGATTGGGGGCTGGCCAAGGCGGTCGCGGAAGGCGCGCTGCCCGGTCCGCGGCTGCTCTATTGCGGCAAGGCGCTCTCGCAGACCGGCGGTCATGCCGACATGCGCGGGCCCGGCCAGCAGGAACTGGGCGAGTGTTTCTGCTGTGCTGGGCTCGGCCGGGTCTGCGACGGCGTGCCCGAGATGCGCCGGGCCTGCCGTGATCTGATCCGCACCGGCGCCACCCATATCAAGCTGATGGTCTCGGGCGGTGTCGCCTCGCCGACCGACCGGATCGACAGCACCCAGTTCGCGATGGAAGAACTCTACGCGGCGGTGGAAGAGGCCGAGGCCGCCAACATTCCGGTCATGGGCCATGCCTATACCGCCCGCGCGATCAACCGGGCGCTGGAGGCGGGCATCACCTCGATCGAGCACGGCAATCTGCTCGACGAAAGCTCGGTGCGGCTGTTCGTCGAAAAGGGCCGCTGGCTGGTGCCGACGCTTGCGACCTATTCGGCCCTGGCCGAAGAGGGGCTGGCGGCGGGCATGCCGGCCGATCTGCACCGCAAGGTCTATGACGTGCTGGATGCCGGCCGCGAGGCGCTGCGCCTGGCCCATGCAGGTGGTGTGAAGATCGCTTTCGGCACCGACCTGCTCGGCATCATGCATCGCCGCCAGCTGACCGAATTCGCCCTGCGGGCCCAGGTCCAGGCGCCGATCGACGTGATCCGCTCGGCCACCACCGTCGCGGCCGATCTGTTCCGCATGGGCGATCGCATCGGACGGGTCGAACCGGGCCTGCTCGCCGACCTGATCGTCGTCGATGGCGATGTCCTTCACGACGTCGCACCCTGGTCGCGACCGGATGAGACCATCCGGCTGGTGATGAAGGAAGGCCGGGTGCTGGTGGCGCGGTGAGCAGGGTCAGCCGGGGCTGATATCTCCCAGTCCCTGCAGGCGCAAAGGCGGCTGATCGGGCAGGCGGACGGTCAGCTCCAGTTCGCCCCCGATTGCTTCGATATAGTTGCGAAGGGTCGAGAGGTACATGTCTGCCTGCCTCTCGATCCGCGAGACCGATGGCTGGCGGATGTGAAGGGCCGCCGCGACATCCGCCTGGGCTTTGCCCGCGATCTGACGGAGGGCGCGGAGGCTCTCGACCTCGCCCTTCATCTCCTGAAAACCGGCATCAACCTTTGCCTGATCCTCTGGAGGGAGTGCGGCCATCATGTCTTCAAGGGTGCGTGCCATGGCATCATTCCTGAAGTGATGTTCGTGCAAGGTGATCGGTGAAACGTGCATCGGCGATGGTGATGAGGCGGGTGTAAAAACGTTTCTGGCTCTTTCCGGCCTTGTTGCCGGCAATCAGCAAGACAGCCTGTCGTCGGGGATCGAAGGCAAAGGCGATACGCCATGCGCCATCAGTCGATCTCAGGCGTAACTCCTTCATATTGGGGAAGGCCGATCCCCGGAGCGTATCGACATAGGGGCGTCCCAGGCCCGGTCCGTATTCCGACAGCAGTCGTGCTCCCGACAGTATTGCCAGCCGCAGGTCGTGCGGCAGCATCTCGTATTCTTCCACGAAGTCGTCATCGAAGATCACCTGCCACGGCATGAAATTATAGCCTCCAGGCTATGTTTTCAAGATGCACAGGCTTGGCATCATGCCTTCCGGCATGTCATGCATGAAGATGCTTAAGTAGAAGCTCCGTCCGAATTTCTCTTGTGAATTGAGGGCGCTCGGACAGGTTGAAAGACAAAGGGCGGGCCTCCGTGGAGGCCCGCCCTTCCGTCTTCGTGCCGGTGACGGCCGGTCAGTGTCTGAGGCGGGTGGGGCGGCCGCCGCGGCCGCCCTGGTCTTCGTCGAAGAGTTCGGCCAGCTGGTTCATCACCGTGCCGCCCAGCTGTTCGGCATCGACGATGGTGACGGCGCGCTTGTAGTAGCGGGTGACGTCATGGCCGATACCGATCGCGACCAGATCGACCGGCGACCGGCTCTCGATCCACTCGATCACCTGGCGCAGATGGCGGTCCAGATAGTTCGAGCTGTTGACCGACAGCGTGCTGTCGTCCACCGGTGCGCCGTCGGAGATCACCATCAGGATCCGGCGGTTCTCGGGCCGCGCCAGCAGGCGGTTATGGGCCCAGAGGATCGCCTCGCCGTCGATATTCTCCTTGAGCAGGCCTTCGCGCAGCATCAGGCCCAGATTCTTCCGCGCCCGCCGCCACGGCCAGTCGGCCGATTTGTAGACGATGTGGCGCAGATCGTTGAGCCGGCCCGGCGTCTGCGGCTTGCCGCCGTCGAGCCACTTCTTGCGCGACTGGCCGCCCTTCCAGTCCCGGGTGGTGAAGCCCAGGATTTCGACCTTCACGCCGCAGCGCTCCAGCGTGCGGGCAAGGATGTCGGCGCTCATCGCCGCCACCGAGATCGGCCGGCCACGCATGGAGCCGGAATTGTCGATCAGCAGCGTGACCACGGTGTCGCGGAAGTCGGTGTCGCGCTCGCGCTTATAGGTCTGGCTGTAGAGCGGCTGGACCACGACGCGGGCCAGTTTGGAGCTGTCGAGCAGGCCTTCGTCGAGGTCGAACTCCCAGCCGCGCGACTGCTTGGCCAGCAGGCGGCGCTGCAGGCGGTTGGCAAGCTTGGTGATCACGCCGTGCAGATGGGTCATCTGTTGGTCGAGCAGGCCGCGCAGGCGGTTCAGCTCGTCTTCGGTCGCAAGCTCGCTTGCCTCCACCACCTCGTCGAATTCGGTGGTGTAGGGGTGGTAGACGTCGGTGGCCGGTTCGTTTTCGTTGGAGCCGGGCGGCATCCAGGGGCGGACCCGGGACGAGCTGTCCTCGCCGCCGGCGCCGCTTTCGGAATCGGGATCGCTGGCCGCCATGTCGGCATCGGCCTCGCCGTCGCCGGTCTCGGGCGCCCCTTCGCTCGACTGGCCGCTGTCGTCGCCGTCCTGCGACTGCTCGCCGCCTTCGCCGTCGGGCTGTTCCTGGGCCTCCGCCTCGGCCTGATCATCGGCTTCGTCGGGCTCGCGATCCTCGTCGAGTTCGCCTTCGGTTTCGGCCTCGATGTCGAGGTCGGACAACAGGTCGCGCACGCCTTCGGAAAAGCGCTTCTGGTCGGCCATGATCTCGGGCAGGCGGGCGAGATCTTCGCCGGCCTTGCTCTCGATCATCGGGCGCCAGTGCTCGACCAGGTCTCGGGCGATCTCGGGCGTCGGCACACCGGTCAGGCGCTCGCGCAGCAGCAGCAAGGCCGCTTCGCAAAGCGATTCGGGGCTGCCGTCGACCGCCAGACGCTGCGGCTGCTCGCGAAGCTGGTCTTCCTGGAGCCGGGCCAGATTGCCGCGTACGCCGGTCATGTTCCGCCCGCCCAGGGCTTCGATGCGCAGCTGCTCGCAGCTCTCATAGAGCCGGCGGGACAGCTCGCCCTGGGGCTGGCGGGCCATGTGGATGCGGGCGTCATGATGGCGCACGCGCAGCGAGATCTGGTCCGCCTCGCCGCGGATGCGGGCCACCTGCTGTTCCGGCAGGTTGCGCATCGGCGCGCGCAGGTTCACCCGGTCGCCGCGCAGCCGCGGCGGTTCGAAGGTGAAAGCGACTTCGAGCTGAGGCGTGCCCGCCATCGCCTTCACGGTGCTGGTCAGGGCACGTTTGAACTGCTCGACGGATTGCGGGTCGTTGCGCTTGCGCATGTCCCTCAACCCATGTGGCGGATGCCGGGGACGTGCAGCTCGGTGCCGAAGCAGCGCTGATAGTATTCGGCGATCAGCGGGCGCTCCACCTCGTCGCACTTGTTGAGGAAGGTGAAGCGGAAGGCGAGCTGCAGATCCTTGAAGATCCGGTAGTTCTCAGCCCAGGTCAGCACCGTGCGCGGCGACATGACGGTCGAGATGTCGCCGTTGATGAAGGCGCTGCGGGTGAGGTCGGCCAGGGCGACCATTGACCGCACGGTCTTGTGGCCGTCGGCATTGTCGAATTCCGGCAGCTTCGACAGAACGATCGCGCTCTCTTCGTCCGGCGCCAGATAGTTCAGCGTGACCACCACGTTCCAGCGGTCCATCTGACCCTGGTTGATCTGCTGGGTGCCGTGATAGAGGCCGGTCGTGTCGCCGAGGCCCACCGTGTTGGCGGTGGCGAAGATCCGGAAATAGGGATGCGGGCGGATGACCTTGTTCTGTTCGACCAGGGTCAGCTTGCCCTCGTTCTCCAGAATGCGCTGGATCACGAACATCACGTCGGCGCGGCCTGCATCATATTCGTCGAAGACCAGGGCGGTCGGGCGCTGCAGGCAGAAGGGCAGGATGCCTTCCTTGTATTCGGTCACCTGCTTACCGTCGCGCAGCACGATGGCATCCTTGCCGATCAGGTCGATACGGCTGATGTGGCTGTCCAGGTTGACGCGCACGCAGGGCCAGTTCAGCCGGGCAGCCACCTGCTCGATATGGGTCGACTTGCCGGTGCCGTGATAGCCCTGGATCATCACGCGGCGGTTAAAGGCGAAACCGGCGAGAATCGCGAGGGTGACGTCCGGCTGAAAGCGGTAGGTCTGGTCCAGATCGGGCACATGCTCGCTGCGGTCGCTGAATGCCGGCACCTCCATGTCGCTGTCGATGCCGAAGACCTGTCGCACAGACACCTTGATATCCGGCGTGTTCGGGGTCGGGGCGGCCAGGGTCTCGGAAGCCATGATGAAGAAGATCTCCACTGGGGAAGGCGGGGACGAAACGGATGGACATCGCGGCCGGCCCCCGCACGGGGAGGTGCGGGTGAAGGCCGCGGCCGACAGGGCCGTCGGCGGGCAACTCCTGATCTCGGCACGCGTATCCCCATCCGGTCGGGGAACGGCACCGGTTCAGGTCCAGTCTGACGCGCGGTGCATCAAAAAGGAATAGGCCTGGTTCACCGATTTCATGCGTTCCTCCGACGCGGCGTCGCCGCCGGTGACGTCGGGGTGCAGCCGTTTGGCGAGTTTCTTGTAGTGGTCCTTGATCTGCGGCAGATCGCGGGTCGGGTCGATGCCCAGGGTCTTGAAGGCCTGGCGCTCGTCGGGGGTGAAGCGGGCCTCGGCGGCGGCGCGTACCCGCTCGGCCGCGCGGCCTGCGGCGCCGAACATGCCGAAGGGGTCACTGGTCCGGCCTTCGCGGAACATCTGAGCCGCGGCACGGGCAACCTCGTCGGCCTGGTCGCGATCGGCGCTGGCGAAGGGCCAGGAGGGGCGGTGCCAGGTCATGTCGTCATGCAGGTGACGGTCGATCTCGGCCGAACTCAGCCCCTTGAAGTAGTCCCAGCCCTTGTTATAGGCGCGGACATGCTCCAGGCAGAAAAAATAGTAGTCCCGCAGACGGTCGCGCGATTTGGGCGCGCGGAACGCACCTTCCTCTCCGCAGCCCTCGCAGTCGCAGAGCCGGGTTCCGTCGGGAGCGTAGGCGGCGGTGCGCCGGATGCTGAAGAGGTCGATCGCCATGACGGCAAAATATGCGTCACGGGGTGCGGTGCGGCAAGTGGTCGGACCATGCCGGCCGGGTTGAAAAATACGCAAGCGGCCCTTCTTGACGCCGAACGCCCGCGCGACCGGCCGTTGGGGCGGTCACGCGGGCGTTCCGGATCCGCACCGGGCGTCGTGGCGCCCGTGTCGGTCTCGGGTGGGATCAGGAGGCGTCGGCCAGGCTGCGGGCAAGGGTGCTCAGCGCTTCCTGGTGCTTGCCGTTCTGGATCATCGAGAAGTTGCGGGCCAGCTCCAGGCACATGCGCTGACGCGGGGTCATCTCAACCTGACCACCCTGCTCCAGACCCTCGAAGAAGTAGGAGATGGTGACGCCCAGGGCCTGCGCGATGTCGTAGAGACGACCGGCGGCGATGCGGTTGATGCCGCGCTCGTACTTGTGGGCCTGCTGGTAGGTCACGCCGATCATGTCCGCCAGCTGCTGCTGGGTCAGGCCCAGCATGATGCGGCGCTCGCGGATCCGCGCACCGACGTAACGATCGACTTCCTGGGCCCGGCTCTTGGTGGTCTTCATGGGGAGGGATCCCTCTTTGATCAGGGTGTTGGTTAAGAGGCTGACGGGGGGAGCGTTCCGCCTCGTCCGCAGTTCGTCCGTGGTGTCGGCCTGGGTGCGGTTCCGTGTTCCCGGCTGGTCGCCCCTGCTCCGCCCGATTACAAGCAAACGGTGTGCCAAGAACCCCTGCGCAAGACCCGCTTGCGTTCCGGTGGTATGATGTGCAACTGGAAACGCGCGTTCCGGGCCGGTTTTCCGGCGCGCGCGCCAGGATCATCAGGGATGCAGTTAATGTGCGCTTAACGTTTGCCGGTGGATCGGGTTCCCCGAGCGTCCACTCTGGGAGAAAAGGGTTTCCCATCCTATGCTTCGCCGGACCATTCGCTGTGCGGCTGTGTTCCTGTCCCTGTTTGATCGTGAAACGCTTGTGCCAAAATGATACAGGTTGTCCCGGTATGATACTTATGCGTGAGGCGATGCCCCTCTGGTGCGCGCATCAGGCTTGATACCTCGACTGGACCGCGCGCGACCATGGGAATTGCGGTATCATTGGGATATGACCTTGAGAATGCGGAGGCCTGTGCCGACATGACCATCAGGGATCGGATCGAGACCAAGCTGACGGCGGCCTTTGCGCCCGAACGGCTGGTGATCACCGACGAAAGCGACCGGCATGCCGGCCATGCGGGCCATCAGCCCGGCGGTGAAACCCATTTCCGCGTCGAGATCGTGGCGGCCACCTTTGATGGTCTGACCCGCGTGATGCGTCAGCGCCGGGTTTATGACGTTCTCTCCGAGGAACTGGCGGAGCGGGTTCACGCCCTGGCGCTCAGCACCCGCACGCCGGCTGAGGTGGAACAGAACTGACGGGCAGCCGCTGCCGGATGCAACCGGCATGCGATTGCCCTTTGAAACGCGCCGCGGTTGTGTTAATACAACCTTAAATAAAAAGATCGACCAATTTTCGCGTAAAGGTGTCGTCGGGGAGATATCCGGCCGGAGGGGCCGGAGACCTAAGGGGGGCGATAGGCACGATGTCCAGTTCACTTATCAACCGCAACGTCGTCGTCGAGGGGCGCCGTACCAGCATCCGTCTTGAAGCGGATATGTGGGATGCGCTGACCGAGATCTGCCAGCGTGAGGGCTGTCGGATCCACGAGCTGGCCACCATGGTCAACTCGACCCGGCGCGAGTCGACGCTGACCGCCGCGATCCGGGTGTTCATCATGAACTACTACCGGGCGGCGTCGACCGAACAGGGGCATGCCCGAGCCGGTCACGGCAAGGCGATGCGGCCGGGTCGGGCGGATCGGACGGCGGTGCAGCGGCGTCTGGAGCGTCTCGCGGCTGCGCGTGGCGGGGAGGGGCGGCCGATGGCGACGCTCAGCCGCCCGTATACCACTCAGGATAATGCTGCCTGACGACCTCTCCGTCCGCTGCCAGGGCGTGACAGGTATTCAGGTGCGCAGGCGGTTTCGGCGCCGGTCGCGGCGGCAGAGCGACCGGCGCCGTATCGTTTGTTCCGGTGCGGGCCATGGCTTCGGTCCCGGTCATCGCGGCGACGCGATCATTGGCCTCACGCCGTCGGCGTTCCAGCGCCGGATAGAGCGTCTGGAAGGCAACGGTTCCCAGCGGGCGCATCATCTCGACCAGATGCGTGCAGCCATGCACGCCGCCGACCCGCTGGCGGATGGCCTTGGTCCAGCCCGGGGCAATCTTCAGCCCGACCAGGCGCTGGAAATTGATGGCGACGTCGCCGCAGATCGAATAGGGCGTGTGGTCCATCACCGCCTCGATCGCCTTGATCTCGAAGCCGATATCGATGGTCAGCCGGATCCACATGTCGTGGATCGGCGTGCCGGGGTCGATCTGGCCGCGCCACTGGTTTTCGATCGGGTAGGTCTTCACGTCGGTCAGATGTGCCTCGATGTCCCATAGCCCGTCTTCGCGCTCATAGCCGCGGAGGTCGATCTGGCGGGTGTGGATGTGGCGGCGGTTCACCGGCTGGGACAGGGGCATGGGGCGGGCTTCTCCTCGGTACGGCCGCGGCGCAGGGTCGGGGCCGTGCCTCGCATCTGAGACGAACGTTCGATCCAATTTCGATGAGGGTACTATACGCGGCGAGCGCGCGGTCGTCATCTGCGGTGCAGCATGGACGATCAGGCCCGGCCGTCAGCCGTCAATTCATGCCGGCCAGATGCAGCGCCACCCACAGCAGCCCGGGCAGCAGCAGGAAGATCAGCAGGGTGGACGTCACCACCAGCGAGGCCACCTCGGCCGGAGAGCGGTCGTAGCGCTGGGCGAAGAGATAGTTGAACACGGCCACCGGCATCGAGGCTTCGACCAGCAGGACGCCCAGCTCCACGCCCTCGAAGCGGAAGACCACCAGGCCGAGGAAGAGCGCCACCACGAAGCCGCCCAGGCTGCGCAGCAGGGCCAGCCCCAGCGTGCCCAGCGGCCGCACCGCCTTCATCCGGGCCAGGCTGACGCCCAGCGTGATCAGCATCAGCGGAATGGTGAAGCCGCCGATGAGATGGGTGGTGTTGCTCAGGAATTTCGGAACCGGGATCCCGCCAAGCACGAAGATCAGCGCCGCGACCACCGACCAGGGGGCGGGCTGGCGCAGGATGAAGCGCCCGGCCGGCTCGCCCGACAGCACCCAGGCGCCGATCGTGAACTGGCTGACGGCCGAGACCGCGAAATAGCCGATGGCATAACCCAGCCCCTCGGGCCCGAAGGCGAAGAGGCAGAGCGGCAGGCCCATATTGCCGGCATTGCCATAGATGATCGGCGTCAGCCAGGTCCGCCAGGGCAGGCCGGCCGCCCGCAGGATCGGCCAGGCGATGAACCCCATCATGACCATGGTCGAGGCGGCGGCGAGCGCGAATTCGCCGAAGGCACCGGGTGCGACCTGGCCGTTGGTCAGGTTGGAGAAGATCAGGCAGGGGACACCGATATTGGTCACCAGATTGGTGATCATGCCGGTGTCATAGGGCTGCCGGAACACCCGGATCCAGGAAAAGCCGATGGCGGCGCAAACCAGGATCGGGGCGATGATGGTGATCAGTTCGCCGATCATGGCCGGCCGGCGTCGTGGAGGGCACCCGTCTGGGCGCGATCTCCGATGGGCGAGAGGCGCAGCTTGGTCACCCGGTTGCGGTGACGGCGGAGCACTTCGGCCTCGATCCCGGCGATGCGGAAGCGCTGGCCGACCTCAGGGATCGCCTTGGCCTCGTGGATGACCAGACCGGCGATGGTGGTCGCCTCGTCATCCGGCAGGCGCCAGCCGGTTTCGCGGTTGAGATCGCGGATCGTGACGGTGCCGTCGGCCAGAACCCCGCCATCGGCCTGATGCTCCAGCCCTTCGACGGCAATGTCGTGCTCGTCGACGATCTCGCCGACGATTTCCTCGAGGATATCCTCCAGCGTCACCAGCCCCTGGATCGTGCCGTATTCGTCGATCACCAGGGCAAAATGGGCATGACGCTGGCGGAAAGCATGGAGCTGGTCGTGCAGCGTGGTGCTGTCGGGGATGAACCAGGGCGTGCGGGCAAGCGCTGGCACGTCGATCTTCTCCACATCGCCGCCCGCCTCGGTCAGTGCCCGCAGCATATCCTTGGCATGAAGCACGCCGATGACGTTGTCGGGATCGCCCTGCCACATCGGCAGCCGGGTGTGCGGGCTGGTGGTGACCTGGGCCAGGATCGCGGCGGGCGGCTGGTCGGCATCGATCGTGGTCATCTGCCGGCGGTGGATCATGATCTCGCCCACCGTCAGATCGCCGAGATCCAGGATGCTCGCCAGCATCTCCTTCTCGTTGCGGGTCTCGGCCGCCGTGGCTTCCGGGTCGTCATAGAGGCGGATGGCGCCGCGCAGGTCGTCGGCCGAGACCATCAGCCGGTCGCCTTCGAGCTTGATGCCGATCACCCGCGCCACACCGCGCACGATCAGGCCGATCACCTTCGAAAACGGCCCCAGGATCCGGACGACCAGGGTCAGCGGGCCCGACAGCGCGAGCGCGAGCCGGTCCGGCTGATGCAAGGCAACCGTCTTGGGCAGGATCTCGGCGAAGATCAGCAGCAGCAGGGTCATGCCCAGCGTTGCCATTGCAACACCGGCATCGCCGAACAGCCCGATCAGCACGCTGGTCGCGATCGAGGAGGAGAGGATGTTGACCGCATTGTTGCCGAGCAGGATCGAGCCGATCAGCCGTTCGCGATCGGCCGTGAGCTTTTCGACCCTCAATGCCCGGACGTCGCCGTCGGATGCACGCTGATGCATGCGGGTGCGGGAGGCGGCGGTCAGGGCCGTCTCGCTGCCGGAGAAGAAGGCAGACGCGGCGATCAGGACAAGGATGGCGAGCAGGGACAGCCAGAGTTCGGCAGGCATCGGCGGGCGGGTCTCTCTCCCGATCGGATTGGGCCGGTATCAGCCGGCGGGAACGGCCGGGCCCTCTGGGCGATCGGCCAGGATATCGTCGAGCAGAGCGGCCACTTCGGCGGGGGCGACATCATCGGCAATGAACGAGCGGCCGATGCCACGGGCCAGGATGTAGCGCACCCGGCCCTCGCGGGCCTTCTTGTCCTGAGCAATCGGGGCCATCAGCCCGTCCACGGTCCAGTCGACGCCGGTGACATCCTGCGGGCGGGTCGGCAGGCCGACCGCCGCCAGATGGGCGGTCAGCCGTTCCAGATCGGCCATCGGGCACAGGCCGCGGCGCACCGACAGGCGGAAGGCGGCGACCATGCCGATGGCCACCCCTTCGCCATGAAGCAGGCGGCCGTCATAGCCGGCCATCGCCTCGAAGGCATGGCCGAAGGTATGACCCAGGTTCAGGAGCGCGCGCTGGCCGGTCTCGGTCTCGTCGGCGGCGACGATGCGCGCCTTGGCGGCGCAGGAGCGCGCCACGGCCTGATCGCGCGCCGATCCGGCACCTGCAATCACCTCGGCCCCGCGCCGTTCCAGCCAGTCGAAGAACGGGGCGTCGTCGATGGCACCGTATTTCACCACCTCGGCATAGCCGGCCAGCAGTTCCCGCCGTGGCAGGGTGGACAGAAGACCGGTATCGGCGACCACAAGCCCGGGCTGGTGGAAGGCGCCGACCAGGTTCTTGCCGTGGCTGGTGTTGATGCCGGTCTTGCCGCCGACCGAGCTGTCGACCTGGGCGAGCAGGGTGGTCGGCACCTGAACGAAGCGGGTGCCGCGCCGCAGCACCGCGGCCGCAAAACCGGCAAGATCCCCGACGACACCGCCGCCGAGGGCGATTACCGGCTGGCCGCGTTCGATGCCCGAGGCGAGCAGGCCGTCGAGCAGGGTCTCCAGCGACCCGAAGCGCTTGGTGCCCTCGCCTGGCGGCAGGATGATGGTGCCATGGGCGATCCCGGCATCATCGAGCGCACGTGAAAGCACGGCCAGATGGTGGCCGGCCACGGTCTCATCGGTCACCACCGCCGCCCGGCGCACGCCCATGGTCTCGCGGATCAACCGGCCGGTCACCGGCAGCAGGCCGTCGCCGACCAGAATGTCGTAGGCGCGATCATCCAGCGGCACCCGGACCCGCCGCGCGGGAGCCGCGACGCCGGGAAGGGTCACCAGCTCCCCGTCATCGGACAGCCGGTTTCTGGTGTCGGGGAGGGGCGTGGCGGTCTGGGCGGTCATCGGCTGGCGGGCTCCGGAACAGACACGGAAACGGGGCAGGGCAGGCGAGGAGAACCGGGGCGACGGGGCGTCATGCGGGGCGCCGCGGGCGGGTTGCGGCAAGAGCGGGCCATTCGGCGGCAAGGGCCGAGATGATCGCATCCACCGCCACTTCATGCGGGGCCTCGGTGCTCTCCACGGTCAGATCGGCCTCGGCATAGACCGGGTGGCGTTCTCTGATCAGCCGTTCCAGTGTCGCCATGGCATCGCCTTCGGCGATCAGCGGCCGGGTGTGGCGGCGCTTGAGCACGCGGCGGGCAATCACCGGCAACTCGGCCTTCAGCCAGACCGAGATGCCGTCTCGGGCGATGGCGGCACGGGTTTCAGGGTCCATGAAGGCGCCGCCGCCGGTTGCGATGACCCGCGGGCGTTCTTCCAGAAGGCGGGCGAGCACCCTGCGTTCTCCGCGCCGGAATTCGGCCTCGCCATACAGGCGGAAAATCTCGGGGACCGGCAGGCCGGCGGCCTTTTCGATCTCGGTGTCGGCGTCGACGAAATCGATGCCGAGACGCTGGGCGAGCCTGCGGCCGACACTGCTCTTGCCCACGCCCATCAACCCGACCAGGACGATGGGGCGGTCGATCATCCGGCGATCAAACGTCGGGGCGGTTCCTGTCGCATCATCGCCGGCGGCGTCGTCTGCCGGTATCGGGCTGTCGATGGCGGATGGCTGGTCGTCGTCGGTCAAAGCGGTGAACCGGACTCTGCTGTGGCGGGGCCGTCCCCCGGATGCGGGCCCGGTGCCGCAGCCCCTGGAACGGGAGCGACAGACCGGCGTGCGGCGAATGGTGCGGTGCGCAACCGTTGAAACCATCCGACCGAACCGATAGGCTTCGGGCGACGGCGCCCGACCCGGCCAGAAATAAAGCACAGGTCCGGCAGTCGCGGCAATCGTGCAGGCCGGAGGACCACCGATGTTTCCGGCAGTTGCGAACCCCCGATGCGAGGCGCAGGCGTGCTGATCCGCTTTATCCTGATCATTCTCCTCGTTGCCGTTCTGGGCGGCGGGGCCTTCCTCATGACCTTCGACATGCCGGCGCCGGTGCGCACGGTCGAGAAGGTCGTGCCCAATGACAAACTGCTCCGCTGACCGGAGCAATCCGACACGACGACGCCCGCCGGTGAGCGCATCGGCCGGGCGGCCGCTCGGTGTCGTGCTGGCGCTGGTGCTGGCGGCGGCCTCCGCCTCGGCCATAGCCCAGCCTCTCCGGCTTGTGCCCGACGAGCCGCAGGCGGAAGAGCCGCGGCCACGTTCCGTCGTTCCGGCGCCGGGGGTTCAGGTCCGTCCGCCCGTCCAGCCGGCGCCGCGCCTGACGCCGCCGCCACCACCACCGACGGCACCGCGGATCCAGGTGACGCCCGATCAGCTGCGGCCGGCACCGCCTCCTCCTCCGCCGCCGCCCCCTCCGCCCCCTCCGCCTGCCCCACCTCCTCCGCCCCCGCCCCCGCCCCCGCCTCAGGTGACGGAGGACGAGGCAGCGGCATCGGATGCAGAGGATGTGCCGGCAGATCTCTGGCAGGGCAGTACGGCGGCACGGATTGATGCCGCCCTTGCGGCGCTTGGCGGCACTGCACCCTGGCCGACGGCGCGCGAGATGCTGCGCGATCTGCTCGCCACCGACGGTCCGGCGCCGGCCGGAGAGGATGCCGGCGCCTTTGCGGATCGCCGGGCGACGGCACTGCTCATGCTGGGCGATCCTGCGGCCGCGGTCGACGTGGCCGACGAGGCCGGCCGTCCGCCATCCTCCGATGCCCTGTTCCTGTCGGGCGAAGAACAGCGTGCCTGTGCCGCGGCCCTTCCCGGGCCCTCGGGCATGGCCACGGGGGCGGAGGCTGCACCCGCCGCGGCGGATGTTCTGGCCTGCCGTCTGTTTGCAGCTGCCGACGGCACGGGGACGGCCGAACTGGTGTCGACCGGACGGCCGGTTGCAGGTGTGATCGCCCGTGCGGCCGCCACCCCTGGGCCGGTAGCGATCGAGGGCCTGGATCCGGCGGGCCTGACGGCGGCCGATCTGGCGGTGCTTGCCCGGCGGGGCATCGAGCCAGAGGCGACGGTCGACGCTGTGACGGAGTTTGCCGCCGGCCTGAATGACGCCGGTTTGTCGCGGCTGGTGATGAGCGGCGCGATCACGCCGTTCCATCGCCTGGTGCTGGCTGAAGCGGCCGCCACGCGCGGCCTGCTCGCCGGTGAACGTCTGGCCGGTGCCTGGCTGGCGGCAGCGGCGGCCGAGCGCAGTGCCGCCCTGTCGGGCAATGGCCGGGCGGGCGAATCCCGGCCCGAGCGGCGCCGGGCACGGCTGTTCGCAACGGCGGCCGCCGAACGCAATCCGGGCGCGCGGCTCTATGGCGTCGCCACCCTGGTCAAGGCGGCGGCAGAGGCCGACCCGCTGCTGACGGCGACCGCGGCCGCGGCCGTGGCGCCGCTGCTGGACCCTGCGGCCATTCGCGGGCTCGACCCGGACAGTCGTATCATGGCCGCGCGGATCGCGATCGCCGGCGGGGCGGTCGACGCCGCTGCGGCGATGCTGGGGATTCCGGAAAACCGCCCGGACGCGCTGAGCACGGCGATTGCGGCCGATCCGGAGCTGACGGCGCTGTCTCTCGTCGCCTTTCAGGAGCCGCCGGCGGTGCTCGGTCGCGAGCCGCGCACGGTGGAGATCGGCACCTGGCTCGCCGGGCTTGCCGGGCCGGCGCGAGAGGTGGCGACCGCCGCGATCGGCCTGTTCTCGCCCGAGGCCCTGCCATCCCCCGATCCGGCGGCGCCAGCCGTAGAGGAGGCCGTGGCACCGGTGCCGGCCGTCTGGTTCGCCCTACGGGCGGCGGCCGATGCCGGCCGGCTGGGGGAGACGGCGGCGTTGTCGCTGGTTCTGCTTGAAGCCCGGCCCGAGATCGGCGCGATCGGCCTTGCCACGGCACTGGAAGGTTTCCGCCTTGCAGGTTTCGACGACGAGTCCCGCCGGCTTGCGGTCGAGATGATGATCGCGGCCGGCGTGGTTTCGGGGCTGGCGCCGGGTGTCTGAGACATCGGAGGTGCTGCCATCCGAGCCGCTGCCTGCCGACCGGCGCGCGATCGAGGCATTCCTTGAAATGCTGGGGGCAGAGGGTGGGCTTGCCGACAACACCCTCGTCGCCTATGCCACGGATCTGGACGACGCCGCCCGGGTCTTGAGTGCGGATGGCGGGCTGGTCGCCGCCGCGGCCGATGCGCTCGCCCGCTATCTGGCGGTGCTGGAGGCGCGCGGGCTGACGGCCGAGACCCAGGCGCGGCGGCTGTCGGCCCTGCGCCGCTTTTTCCGGTTCCTGGCGAGCGAGGGCCGCCGTCCCGATCAGCCGACCGACCGGCTGGACGCGCCGCGCCGGCGCCGGCCACTGCCCAAACTGCTGTCGGAAGACGAGGTCGACCGGCTGATCGCGGCGGCCCATGCCATGCCCGGTCCGGACGGTCGCCGGCTGGCGGCGATCGTGGAACTGCTCTATGCCTCGGGCCTGCGGGTCACGGAGCTGGTCACCCTGCCGGCCGCGGCGCTTGCCCGCGATCCGCAGGTGCTGATGGTGCGCGGCAAGGGCGGCCGTGACCGGCTGGTGCCGCTCGGCGCGCCGGCCAGGGCGGCGGCACGGGCCTATCTCGAGGTGCGGGGCAGCTTCCTGCCGCCGGACCGCACGGCCCAGGGTTTTCTGTTCCCGTCACGTGCCGCAGAAGGCCATCTCACCCGTCAGCGGGTGGGGCAGCTGCTGAAACTTCTGGCGCTCGGCGCCGGGCTGGATCCGGCCCGGGTCTCCCCCCATGTGCTTCGCCATGCCTTCGCAAGCCATCTGCTGTCGGGCGGGGCCGACCTCCGGGTGGTGCAGCAGCTGCTCGGCCATGCCGACATCACCACCACCCAGATCTATACCCATGTGCTGGATGCCGATCTGCGCCGGGCGATCGAACGGGCGCATCCGCTGTCGACCGCTGACCTGGCCGGCTAGAGCGCCCGCCCGATTTCTGCCGCTGCGTCGCCGACCATGCGCCCCAGCAGGGCCAGCCGGTCGTCCGAGATACGCGCCGTCGGCCCGCTGATCGAGATGGCGGCCCGGGGGCTTCCGCTGGCACGGCCGGCCGGGATGGCCGCCGCCACGCAGCGCAGGCCCACCGACTGTTCCTCGTCGTCGAGCGCCCAGCCCTGGCTGCGGATCCGGTCCAGCTCCGGCACGATCGTCTCCGTCCCGGCGGGGGCGGGGAGGGAACCGGCCGCGAGCAGGGCCTTGCCGACGCCGGTCGAGACCATCGGCACCCGCGCGCCCGGCCGGGCGAAGGCGCGCATCATCTCGGCACATTCGACCTGGGCCAGATAGAGCATCCGGTCGTCCGAACGGATCGCGAGGTTCACGGTCTCGCCCGACCGCTCCATCAGCCGCTGCATCACCGGTCGGGCGGTCTGGACCAGATGGCGGGCGGGATCGAAGGCCTGGCCGGTGACGAAGGCTTCGGGACCGATCTGCCACAGGCCGGTGCCGCCGTCGAACCGTGCCCAGCCACGATTGGCCAGTGTGTTCAGCAGCCGGTGGGCGGTGGAGGCGGCGAGACCCGCACGGCGTGCGGCATCCGACAGCCCGATGCCGTCGGGCATCGTGGTGAGCACCGCCATCAGGTCCAGCGCGCGCAGCACGGCCTGCACGCCGCCGGCTGTACCGGCGCCGTCAGGGCCCGGTGCCGAAGGGGTGCCTGCGGCCGAGGTGGAAGAAGGGGGCGTGGTCATGGGCTAGCCATAACATGCTTCCGCGGCGTTTTCCATAGAATGGAAAGGTCTTCCATTTTCTTGCGAGCGGCCGGGGGCTTTGTTATGGTGCACCGCGACAACGGGCGCGGCGTTTCTCCCCTCTCAAAAGCCGGGCGCCCGGACACGAACATCCGGAGAGCGAGACCCATGAGCTTCACGATCGTCAAGGAGGCGACCCCGCGCCTCAACCGCAGCGAACTCGCCGTGCCGGGTTCGAGCCCGAAATTCTTCGAGAAGGCGGCCAAGGGCCCCTCGGACGTGATCTTCCTCGATCTGGAAGATGCCGTGGCGCCGGACGACAAGGAGCAGGCCCGCAAGAACGTCATCCAGGCCCTGAACGACATCGACTGGCGCGGCAACGGCAAGACGATGAGCGTGCGCATCAACGGCCTCGATACGCATTACATGTATCGTGACGTCGTCGATGTGGTGGAGCAGGCGGGCCACAACCTCGACCTGATCATGATCCCGAAGATCGGCACTGCCGGCGACGTCTATGCGCTGGACATGCTGGTTACCCAGATCGAGCAGGCCAAGGGCATCAAGCATCGCATCGGCTTTGAGCTGATCATCGAAACGGCGCTCGGTATGGCGAACATCAACGAGATCGCCAAGGCCAGCCCGCGCCTTGAGTCGCTGCATTTCGGCGTGGCCGACTACTCCGCCTCGACCCGTGCCCGCACCACCAATATCGGCGGCGCCAACGCCGAATACGGCGTGCTGACCGAGGCCGACGCTTCGGGCAAGCGCGATTATCACTGGGGCGATCAGTGGCATTACGCCCTGTCGCGCATGGTCGTTGCGGCCCGTGCCAACGGTCTGCGCCCGATCGACGGCCCCTTCGGCGACATCTCGGACCCGGACGGCTATCGCGCCCAGGCGCTGCGTTCGGCGGCGCTCGGTTGCGAGGGCAAGTGGGCGATCCATCCGTCGCAGGTCGACATCGCCAACGAGGTGATGTCGCCGTCGGAGAAGGACGTCACCAAGGCCCGCCGTATCCTGGAAGCGATGGAGCAGGCCCAGAAGGAAGGCCGCGGCGCGGTGACCCTCGACGGCAAGCTGATCGACATCGCCTCGATCCGTCAGGCCCAGGGCATCGTCGCCAAGGCCGACCAGATCGCGGGGCGCTGAACCGTCTGCCGGCCCTGCGGCCGGGCTTCTGTGGCGGTGCCGGATCTGGCACCGCCTTTTTTTTTGGGCTAAGGTGCGGCCCGACATCGGGAAAAACCGTCGTTTCCGGCCGTCTCAACCCTTGCCGCCCCGGTTTCGAGGGGGCATGTATGGCCGCGACGTCCCAGCCATCAGCCGAGAGCCCTCCATGAACCATTTCCTGGATTTCGAGAAGCCGATCGCGGAACTCGAGGGGAAGATCAAGGAACTTCGCCACCTGTCGGGCGAGACCGGGGTCAATATCGTCGAGGAGGTCGGCAAGCTCGAGACCAAGGTCGACCGGCTGCTGCGCCAGATCTATGCCAAGCTCTCGCCCTGGCAGAAGACCCAGGTCGCCCGCCATCCGGAGCGGCCGCATTTCAGCCACTACCTCAAGGCGCTGGTGACCGATTTCACCCCGCTGGCGGGTGACCGGGTTTTCGGCGAGGACCAGGCGGTGATCGGCGGCCTCGGCCGGATCGGCGAGCGGGCGGTGATGGTCATCGGCCAGGAAAAGGGCCATGACGTCGAAAGCCGCGTGCGCCACAATTTCGGCATGGCCCGCCCCGAGGGCTATCGCAAGGCCCAGCGCCTGATGCGCATGGCGGACCGCTTCGGTCTGCCGGTGGTGACCTTCGTCGATACCGCCGGTGCCTATCCGGGTGTCGGTGCCGAAGAGCGCGGCCAGGCAGAGGCAATTGCCCGCTCGATCGAGGTCGGCCTGGACCTGCGGGTGCCGGCGATTGCGGTGGTGATCGGCGAGGGCGGCAGTGGCGGGGCGATCGCGCTTGCGGCCGCCAACAAGGTCATGATGCTGGAGCATTCGATCTATTCGGTGATCAGCCCCGAGGGCTGCGCCTCGATCCTCTGGCGCTCGGGCGAGAATGCCAAGGATGCCGCCGAGGCGCTGAAGCTCACCGCACAGGACCTGTTCCGCCTGAAGCTGATCGACCAGATCATCGACGAGCCGATGGGCGGCGCTCATCGCGACCCGGCCGCGGCCATGGCCACCGTCGGCCGTGCGATCGAGGCGGCGCTTGCCGATCTGGAGACGAAGAGCGGCGACGAGCTGCGCAATCTGCGCCGCGACAAGTTCATCGCCATGGGCCGCGATCTCGATTGAGTACGCGTCTGGTCCCCGGCGACTGGGTCGATCCCGCGACCGGCGCGCCGCTGGGCGAAGCCACCCTGCTCGACCGGATCGGGCGGGAGAGGGTGGTGCTTGCCGGGGAGCGTCATGACGATGCCGCCATCCATCACTGGCAGGCCTATGTCGCCCGCCTGCTCCACGATCGCCATGGCTGTGATCGTGCCGGCCGGATGGCGGTCGGGTTCGAGATGTTCCCGACCCGCGTCCAGCCCGTGCTCGATGCCTGGACGCGGGGAGCTATTCCCAGCCTCGAGGGCTTTCTCGAGGCGGTGGACTGGAAAGCGGTCTGGGGGTTCGATCCGGAACTCTATCTGCCGCTGATCCGCTTCTGCCGCCGGCCGGGTGTCAGGATGCTGGCGCTCAACTGTCCGCGTGATCTGGTGCGGCAGGTGGGGCGCGAGGGATGGGACGCTGCTGCAGAGCGCGCCGCGGCTGAAGGCATTTCCCGTCCGGCACCGGCCTCCGACGCCTATCGGCGCCAGCTCGCTGCCATGACCGGTCGTGCCATGGCCGATCCTGCCGAGGATCCCGAAGCCGCCCGACGCTTCGATCGCTTCGTCATGGCCCAGCAGGTCTGGGACCGGGCCTTCGCCTGCAATATCGCCCGGGCGCTGGCGGAGGCGGAACCGCCGGCGGTGGTGCTCGGCATCATCGGGCGTGGCCATATGGCTTTCGGCAACGGAACACCCCATCAGCTGGCCGATCTCGGCATCCATGACACTGCGGTTCTGATGACCGGATCTGCAGAAGACCCGTTTGCCCTGGCGCTGGGCGCGGCGGACGCGGTCTGGCGCTTCGACGCCTGATCCGTCTCCGCCGTCAGTCCATGGGCGGTGTTCTCGGCCTCGCCATGGTGGACGGGCGGCTCTTCTAACGCAAACGCCCGCGGCATCGCTGATGCTGCGGGCGTCCGGCGGGTCGTCGCAGGCGGGCTGTTCTCAGACCAGCCGGCCGTGGCAGTGCTTGAACTTCTTGCCGGAGCCGCAGGGGCAGTTGCTGTTGCGGGGCGTGCGCTCCCAGCCGGCGGGCAGGGCCTCCGGCGGGGCGTCCTCGCCCGGGGCATCGGTCACGGCGGCGGGGCCCGGCAGACTCTCGGCGGTCGGCTGCATCGGCCGCTCGGCTTCCTGCGGCTGGGGGGTGCCGGCCATGCGGATCTCCAGATGCGACAGCACCTGGGTCACGGTCTCGCGCATGCGATCGAGCATCGCCTCGAACAGCGAGAAGGCCTCGCGCTTGTACTCGTTCAGCGGATCCTTCTGCGCATAGGCGCGCAGCACGATGCCCTGGCGGAGATAGTCCAGCTGGAGCAGATGCTCCTTCCAATGGTGGTCGATGATCTGGAGCAGCAGGCTCTTCTCGACCCGGTGCATGGTCTCGGCGCCATAGGCTTCGATCTTCTGCGCCATCACCGCATCCGATGCCTCGGTGATCCGCTCGCGCAGGATGTCGGGATCGATGCCTTCCTCGGCTGCCCAGTCCTTGATCGGCAGGTCGACCGCCAGCACCTTGCGGCAGCGTTCGGCCAGCTCGTCCGCCTTCCACTGCTCGGGATAGGATTTCTCGGGCGCGTATTCCGAGACGATCTCGCCGATGACCTCGTGCCGCATCGACAGCACGGTGTCGTCGACGCGCTCGGCATTCATCATCTCGCGGCGCTGCTCGTAGACGACCTTGCGCTGGTCGTTCATCACGTCGTCATAGCGCAGCAGGTTCTTGCGGATGTCGAAATTGCGGGCTTCGACCTTCTGCTGGGCCTTTTCGAGCGCCTTGTTGATCCATGGATGGGTGATCGCCTCACCCTCTTCCAGACCCAGGCGCTTCAGCATGCCGTCGATGCGCTCCGAGCCGAAGATGCGCATCAGGTCGTCTTCGAGCGAGACGAAGAACTTCGAGGCACCTGGATCGCCCTGACGGCCCGAGCGGCCGCGGAGCTGGTTGTCGATGCGCCGGCTTTCATGGCGCTCCGAGCCGATGACATAGAGGCCGCCGGCCGCCATCACCTTCGCCTTGGCCTCTTCGAGCTGGGCTGTGATCTCGGCGGTGCGGCGGGCACGCTCGGCCTCGTCGGTGACGTCGGCCAGTTCGACCTCCACCCGCATTTCGAGATTGCCGCCGAGCTGGATGTCGGTGCCGCGGCCGGCCATGTTGGTCGCGATGGTCACGGCACCCGGCCGGCCGGCCTGGGCGACGATCTGGGCTTCCTGCTCGTGATAGCGGGCATTCAGCACCTGGTGGGGCACGCCCGCCTCGGTGAACAGCCGCGAGATCAGCTCGGACTTCTCGATCGACACCGTACCGATCAGCACCGGCTGGCCCTTGGCCGAGGCCTGCTTCACCTCGGTGACGATCGCCTGGATCTTCTCGCGCTCGGTCCGGTAGACCTCGTCGTCGGCGTCTTTGCGCTGCACCGGCCGGTTGGTCGGGATGGCGACGACTTCGAGCTTGTAGATCTCGCCGAACTCGCCCGCTTCGGTCAGCGCCGTGCCGGTCATGCCCGACAGCTTCGGGTAGAGGCGGAAATAGTTCTGGAAGGTGATCGAGGCGAGCGTCTGGTTCTCGTTCTGGATCGTCACCCGCTCTTTCGCCTCGAGGGCCTGATGCAGCCCTTCGGAATAGCGGCGTCCGTCCATCATGCGGCCGGTGAACTCGTCGATGATGATGACCTTGTCATCCTTGACGATGTAGTCCACGTCGCGGGTGAACAGCTTGTGGGCGCGCAGCGCCTGGTTCACGTGATGGACGATGGCGACGTTCTCGACGTCATAGAGCCCGCCCTGGATCAGCCCGGCCTCGCGCAGCCCGTTTTCGATCCGCTCCTGGCCGGCCTCGGTCAGGATCACCGTGCGCTGCTTCTCGTCCTTCTCGAAATCTTCTTCGCCCAGGCCGGGGATGAAGGTGTCGACCAGGCGGTACAGGTCGGAATTGTCCTCGGTGGGGCCCGAGATGATCAGCGGCGTGCGCGCTTCGTCGATCAGGATGCTGTCGACCTCGTCGACGACTGCGAAGTTGAACGGCCGCTGGACCATCTGCTCCAGACCGTACTTCATGTTGTCGCGCAGATAGTCGAAGCCGAACTCGTTATTGGTGCCGTAGGTGATGTCCGCGGCATAGGCGAGGCGGCGGGAATGATCGTCCATGCCGGGCAGGATCACGCCGACCGTCAGGCCGAGGAAACGATGGACCTGACCCATCCAGTGCGAGTCGCGCCGGGCCAGATAGTCGTTCACCGTCACGACATGCACGCCCTTGCCTTCGATCGCATTCAGATAGGCGGCGAGCGTCGAGACCAGAGTCTTGCCTTCGCCGGTCTTCATCTCGGCGATCTTGCCCTGGTGCAGAACCATGCCGCCGATCAGCTGGACATCGAAATGCCGCTGGCCCAGAACCCGCCGCGCGGCCTCGCGCACGGTTGCGAAAGCGTCCACCAGAATGGAGTCGAGCGTCTCACCCTTGGCGAGACGCTCGCGGAACTGATCGGTGCGCGCGCGCAGCGCCTCATCGTCGAGGGTCTGAACCTCGGGCTCCTTGGCGTTGATGGCCTGCACCGCCCGCTGGAGCGACTTCACCGTCCGATCGTTGGCGGTTCCGAAAACCCGCCGGGCAAGAGCGCCGAACATGTAATCCCCTGACCTGCTCCACGAAACACGCGAAACCGTCCGGACCGGAGCATCGGGGAGCGGACGGCGACGTCATCATGCGCGCGACAGACCATGGATGCGAGCGGAACCCGCCTCCATGGACGTTCCTCAAATAAGGGGTCGTGGGTGCCCTGTCAATCACGCGGGGGCCGTGGCCGGTGGTTCGCCGCCGATGGCGTCGCACGCTTGCAAGGTCATGGGTTTTCGGCACTTGTGATCAGCGTGGGCCTGTGCATCATGAGCGTCCTGATCTGCTGGCGGCGAAGTCGTCGGCAGGCGTCCTGACGGGCCGGCGACCTCTGCCCGATCCCCGCGCCCCGACCGACCCTTAGGGAGACTGTCCGCATGCTCATCCGCAGCGCGCGCCGGCCGATCACCGCCGCCCTCGCCGCCCTGCTTCTCGCCTCGGTCACCCATGTCTCGGCGCTGCGCGCCGAAGAGGCGAAGCCCGCAGCCGACGACCCGGTGGTTGCCCTCGTCGACGGGGCCGAGATCCATCGCTCGGACGTGGTCGCGGCGTACGAAACCCTGCCGCCGCCCTATCGTTCGCTGCCCTTCGCGCAGCTTTACGATACGCTGCTCGACAATGTGATCAGCAGCCGGCTGATGGTGGAAGCCGCCCGCAAGCAGGGGCTGGAAGAGGATGCGGAGATCAAGACCCGTATCCAGCGTGCCGCCGATCGGGTGCTGACCGAATCCTATCTGACGAAGCTGATCGATGACGCGGTCACCGAGGATGCGCTGAAGGCCGAGTATGAGGCTTTCAAGAAGGACTTCCAGCCCGAGGACGAGGTCCACGCCCGCCATATCCTGGTGGCGACCGAAGACGAGGCCAAGGCGATCAAGGCCGAGCTCGACAAGGGTGCGGATTTCGCCAAGCTGGCGTCCGAGAAGTCGACGGATCCTGGTGCCGCCAATGGTGGCGATCTGGGTTTCTTCACCGCCGACCGGATGGTGAAGCCCTTCGCCGATGCGGCCTTCGCGATGAAGCCCGGCCAGATTTCGGATCCGGTCCAGACCCAGTTCGGCTGGCACGTGATCAAGCTGGAAGAGCGCCGCAAGCAGCCGGTTCCCGCCTTCGACGAGAAGAAGCAGGAGCTGGAGATGGAGCTGCAGCGCAAGACCGTCGATCAGACGCTCGAGGCGCTGCGCAAGGATGCGAAGATCGAGCGCGTCGAGGAAGCGGCCCCCGCGGCTGCCGCCCCGGCCGCCGGAGCACCTGCATCCGAAGCGCCCGCCGCCCAGACCCCGGCCGCGAAGCCCCAGGGCTGACGCGCGCCATCTTCAGTCTGCCGATCCACACGGCGGGGGATGACATCATCCTCCGCCGTCATACCGTCCGGAGAGATTGCCCATGAGCGCCAAGACGTCGCCGCTGGCCCCTGCCGCCTTCCCCGATCTGCCCCAGGTTGCGGGGGTCCGTCTCGCCACCGGCATGACCGGTCTGCGCTACAAGGGTCGCGACGATCTGCTCTGGGCGGAGTTCGCCCCCGGCACGGTCGTGGCCGGGTGCTTCACCACGTCGGCGACCCGTGCAGCACCGGTGCGCTGGTGCGAGACGGCGCTGGCCGGCGGCCGTGCGCGGGCGCTGGTGGTGAATGCCGGCAATGCCAATGCCTTCACCGGCCCGACCGGCGCCCGCGCGGTTGCAGCCGAGGTCGATGGTGCCGCAGCCGTCCTGGGTTGTGCCCGCGAGGAGGTCTTCGTGGCCTCGACCGGTGTGATCGGCGTGCCGCTCGATCCGAAGCCGATCGTCGACATGATGGCCGATCTGTCGGGCCGGGCCAGCGATGCGGCCGATGCCTGGGCGCCGGCCGCGAAGTCGATCATGACCACCGACACCTTCCCGAAGGGGGCCTCTGCCACCGTCACCATCGGCGGCCGCAGTGTGAGCGTGGTCGGCTTCGCCAAGGGCTCGGGCATGATCGCTCCCAACATGGCGACCATGCTGGGCTTCGTCTTCACCGATGCGGCGATCGGCGCGACGCTGGCGCAGCGCCTGCTCGCCCGCGGCGTCGATCGGTCGTTCAACGCCATCACGGTCGATGGCGACACCTCGACCAATGACTGCGTGATGCTGTTCGCGACCGGTGCTGCGGGCAACCCCGCGCTGGCCGAAGAGGATGCCGATGGTGCGGCCTTCGCCGAGGCGCTGGAAGCCGTGCTGTCGGATCTGGCCCGTCAGGTGGTGCGCGACGGCGAGGGGGCGACCAAGTTCGTCACGCTCAGGATCACCGGCGCCGAGGATGACGGCGCCGCCCGCCGCATCGGCCTGACCGTCGCCAACTCGCCCCTGGTCAAGACCGCCATTGCCGGTTCCGACGCCAATTGGGGCCGCATCGTGGCGGCGCTCGGCCGGTCGGGTGAACGGGTGGCCGAGGACCGGCTGCGCATTCATATCGGCGGCGTGCTGGTCGCCGAGAACGGCGCGGTTCATCCCGATTATGACGAGAAGGCCTATGTCGCCGGCTATATGAAGGGGCAGGAGATCGACATCGCGGTCGATGTCGGTGTGGGCGAGGGCGTGGCCACGGTCTGGACCTGCGATCTGACCCACGGCTATATCGACATCAACGCCGACTATCGGAGCTGAGCGGTATGGCGGCGACCGACACGGCCGGTGACGAGGATCTTTATGGCTGTGCCGCGGCACCGGCCTTGCCGGCCGGTCCGGCGAAGCTGCTCCTGGTTGTGGCGGTCGCACTTCTCGACGTCGACAACCGGGTGCTGATCGCCAAACGCCCCGAGGGCAAGGCGATGGCCGGGCTTTGGGAGTTTCCCGGCGGCAAGGTGGCCCCGGGCGAGCGGCCCGAGGCGGCGCTGGTGCGCGAGCTGCACGAGGAACTGGGCATCGATACCAGCACCTCGTGTCTGGCGCCGGCCACTTTCGCGAGCCACGCCTATCCGGATTTCCACCTGCTGATGCCGGTCTATGTCTGCCGGCAATGGCGCGGCACGCCCACCCCGCGCGAAGGCCAGGAACTCGCCTGGGTCAGGATCTCGAAGCTGCGCGACTATCCGATGCCGCCGGCCGATCTGCCGCTGATCGCGATGCTCCGCGACATGATCGGCGGCTGACGCCTCAGCCCGCGTCGCCTTCGGCTCCAGGCACCTCGGCTCTCAGCCGTGCCAGCATGTCGCTCATTGCCGTATCGGCAGTGCCGCGGCGGCGCGGCTGCGGCTGGCCGGTCGCCTTCTTCCAGCCGGCGAGGTGGATCAGATCCAACGTCGCCGGCACCCGCCCGTCGGGGCGGGCGAAGCGCTCCACATAGATTTCCATCGCCCGCATCAGGGTCGCCCGCTTCAGCGGCGCGCGACGGCGGTCATGGAGCACATTGGTGGCACCGATCATCCGCAGCTCGGTCAGAAGCTTCAGCGGATGAGCATAGGTCAGCGTGATGGTGTCGACATCGACCACCGGCAGCTGAAAGCCCGCCCGCTGCATCAGCCCGGCCGCATCGCGCAATTCTGCAAAGGGCGAGACCCGGGGCGACAGCCCGCCGTCGATCTCGATCTCGGCCGCGGTCAGCGCTTCGCGCAGCTCCTTGAGGCTGGAGCCGCCGGCGATCGCGCCCAGAAACAGCCCGTCGGGCTTCAGCGCCCGTTCGATCTGGATGAGCGCGCCCGGCAGATCATTGGTCCAGTGCAGCGAGAACAGGCCCAGAACCAGATCCATCGAGCCGTCGGCAATCGGCAGCAGTTCTTCATCCGCCACCACCACGGGGCCCGCATCGGCGGCGGCCATGGCCGGAGAGAGGTCCAGCCCGATCAGGGTTTCGATGCCCCGCCGGCCCTGAAAGATGTCGCGGCTGGCACCATCGCGGGAGCCGATCATCAGCGCCCGCGGGAAATCCCGCAGCACATCGTCCAGCCGTTCGGCCAGACGCTCGGCGACTTCACGGATCAGGAAGCCGTGATCGCCGCCGGCGCGGGCGGCGCGATCGCGCCGGCGGCGCAGGAGCGCACGGTCGAACAGGCGGATGGGATCGGTCATGGCCGCTATATGGCACGGCCGGCCGCCTGCGGCAACAGCCCGTACCGGATGAGACTTGCGCGCGCATGTTCATGGCCATTATGATCGCGTGGCGACAAGTTGCCAGGGGGAGGTGACGCCGTGGTCGAGGATACGGTCGATGGCGGCATGCGGCCGGCTGCGGCTCTGGGCCGTCGGATGGCCGGTCTGCTGGCCGGTGTCGGGCGGGTGTTGCTGGATGCGGCCCTGCCGCCGCTCTGCGGGTTGTGCCGTGCACCGGTGGACCGCCCGGGGTTGTGCGGTGCCTGCTGGTCGGGGCTGGTCTTCGTCACCGGCCCGGTCTGTGACCGCTGCGGCGTGCCGCTGCCATCGGATCCGGGCGGCCCGGCCGTCTGCGGCGGCTGTGCGGCGAAGCCCCCGGCCTTTGCCATGGCCCGGGCGCCGCTGATCTACGAGGGAACCTCGAAACGTCTGGTGCTGGCGCTGAAGCACGGCGATGCCGGGCATCTGGCGCCGATGCTGGGCCGGCTGATGGCGCCGGTGGCGCGGGGGCTGGGCCCCGTCGATCTGGTGGTGCCGGTGCCGCTGCACTGGCGTCGACGGCTGAAGCGTCGCGACAATCAGTCCGCTGTGCTGGCGCGGGCGCTGGCCGGGGAGCTGGGGGTTGCGCACGAGCCCAGGCTGCTGCGCCGGGCCCGGTTCACGGCATCCCAGGGCAACAAGGGGCGCGAGGCACGGGCTCGCAATGTCGCCGGTGCCATGCGGGTACCGGCCGGGACAGCCTTGCGGTCGCGGCTGGCGGGGGCCCGGGTACTGCTGGTCGATGACGTGCTGACCACCGGCGCCACGGCGGAAGCCTGCAGCCGTGCCCTGATCCGTGCCGGGGCTGCCGCCGTGGTGGTCATCGCGGCGGCCCGGGTGCCGGCCCCCGGCGACGGGATCCGACACATGGTGGATCCTGCAACGCTGCCGGCCGAGGGAGAGGCATCCGAGAGGCTTTGAGACGGCGCGATCCTCCCTATATCATTGGAACGTTTCCAATGGTCGCGGGTGCCGTTGCGCCCGGGGCCTCCCGTCCACCAGCCGAAGGGATCCGAGGTTCATCGTGGCCGAGGTCATCATCTATTCGACGCCGATCTGCCCCTATTGCGCACGCGCCAAGGCGCTGCTGGAGCGGAAGGGCGTGAGCTACACCGATATCGACGTCTATGGCGACCGGTCGCTCCGTGCGGAAATGACCGAGAAGGCCGGCGGGCGTACCAGCGTGCCGCAGATCTTCATCGACGGCGCCCATGTCGGCGGCTGTGACGATCTTTATGCGCTGGAGCGTGCCGGCAAACTGGATCCGATGCTGGGGGCGGCGTGATCACCCGCGTCGCCTGCATCCAGACCACCGCAACGCCCGATATGGCGGCGGGGCTCGACCGGATCGCCGGTTTCGTCGCTGATGCGGCGGGGCAGGGCGCCCGGCTGGTGATGCTGCCCGAGATGTCGGCAATGCTGGCCCCCGGCCCCGAGCAACGCACGGCTGCCCTGGCGGAAGCGGAGCATCCGGCGGTGGCGGCCTTTGCGCGCATGGCGCGGGAGGCGGGGATCTGGCTGCATTGCGGATCGATCGCGGTCGGCGCACCGGCCGCAGGCGATGAGCGGCTCGCCAACCGGACGCTGGTCTTCGACCAGAACGGGGTGATCGTTGCCCGTTATGACAAGATCCACCTCTTCGATGTCGGCGATCTGGCCGACGGCCAGAGCTATCGCGAAAGCGACCGCTACCGTCCGGGCGATCAGGCCAGGGTGATCGACACCCCCGCCGGCCGGATGGGGCTCAGCATCTGCTACGACCTGCGCTTTCCCCATCTCTATCAGGCGCTGGCCGATGCCGGGGCAAGCGTGCTCGCCATTCCTGCCGCCTTCACCGTGCCGACCGGCCGGGCCCATTGGCATGCGCTGATGCGGGCACGGGCGATCGAGACCGGCTGCTGGGTGATGGCCCCTGCCCAGGCCGGCGAGCATTATCCCGGCCGTCGCACCTATGGCCACAGCCTGATCGTCTCGCCCTGGGGCGAGGTGGTGGCAGAGGCCGATGGGGAGAGCGAAGGCGTGATCCTGGCCGATCTGGACACCGATGCGGTGACGGCGGCGCGGAGCAAAGTGCCCTCGCTTGCCAACCGGCGCAGCTTCACCGGCCCCTGACCCGGGGCCGGCGTCAGCGGGTGGTCAGGCGGCGAGCATCGCCGCCAGCACTGGCGCCATCAGCACGTTGAACAACCCTGCCAGCACCATCACCAGACCCGCGATCGAGCCTTCCTCGGTGCCGATCTGATGCGCCTTGGCGACACCTGCGCCATGGGCGCCCATGCCGAACAGCGCGCCGCGGGCGAGGCTGGAGCGGAGCGGCAGCCAGGTGAGCATGATCTCGCCGATGGCGGCACCACAGACGCCGGTCAGGATCACGAAGACTGCCGTCAGATCGGGCAGGCCGCCGATATCGTCGGACACCGCCATGGCGAAGGGCATGGTCACCGAGCGCGGCATCAGGCTGCGCGCCAGCTGGTCCGACAGGCCCAGCAGATGGGCCATGCCCCAGGCGCTGGCCATGGCGATCCCACTGCCGATGACCACGCCCAGCGTCAGGATCGGCCAGTAGCGGCGGATCATCGCCCGCCGTTCCCAGATCGGCAGGGCGAAGGCCACGGTGGCAGGGCCGACCATGATCGTCAGCCAGTGGCTGCCGCGGTTGTAGTCGCCATATCCCGCCTGCATGATGGTGGCGAGCAGGATCAGCAGGGCGGGGGTGACCAGCAGTGGCGAACTCCACCAGCGCGGCCGGATGCGGTTCAGGGCGCGGGCGCCGATATAGAAGGCGATGGTGGCGGCCGGCCAGAAGAGCAGGGTCGCCGGATCCTCAGGCAGGGTCATGGCGCGTCCTCAGGCGGAAGAAGAGTTCGACGGTCAGCGCCGTCGACACCATCACCATCAGCGTGCCGGTCATGATCACGGCCAGCAGCTTCAGGCCCAGCGTGCCCAGGAACTCGTGATGGTCGAGCACGGCCATCACCGCGGGCACGAAGAACAGCAGCATCTCGGCCAGCAGCCATTTCGCGCCCCGGCCCAGGCTGTCGGGCCGGATGCAATGGGTGGCGAGCAGGACCAGCACCGCGGCCATGCCCAGGATGCCGCCCGGCACCGGCAGCGCCAGTTGGCGCACCGCAGTCTCGCCCACGGCCCAGAAACCGGCCAGCAGCGTGATCTGCACCAGGCGGTTGCGGTGGAGCGTGTGACGGATGGCGGCGGCGAGACGCTGGCGGCGCATGGGACGGACCCTCCATGGGTTTACGAGGGACAGTCTATGTTGCATTGCGGCATGGCGAAAATGAATTGATTGCATCTTAAGGATGCGTATAAGGAATGCCCATGGAACTGCGCACACTCAGAGCATTCGTCGAGGTGGTCCGCCAGGGAGGGTTCTCCCAGGCGGCCAAGGTCGTGAACACCACCCAGCCGACCATCAGCAAGGCGGTCAGGCAGCTGGAGGACGATCTGGGCACGCCGCTGCTCGACCGGGTCGGCCATCGCAGCGAGCTGACCGAGGCCGGGCGGATCGTCTATCGCCGGGCGCTGTCGATGCTGGCCGAACGCGACGACATGATCGCCGAACTGGATGAACTCCGCGGGCTGAAGCGCGGCACGCTCCGTCTGGGCCTGCCGCCGCTCGGCTCCGCCACGCTGTTCGCGCCGCTCTTCGCAATCTTCCGCAGCCGTTATCCGGGCATCGATATCGGGCTTGTGGAGCATGGCAGCAAGCGGCTGGAAGAGGTGCTGCTGGCGGGTGAGGTCGACATGGCGGCGTCCCTGCTGCCGGTCTCGGAAGAATTCGACTGGCAGGCCATCCGCGCCGAACCCCTGACGGCGTTGCTGGCCCTCGACCATCCGCTGGCGGATGCGCCGAAGATTGATCTGCCGATGCTGGCCGAGCACCCGCTGATCCTCTTCGAAAGCGGCTTCGCGCTGAACAAGATCATCCTGGATGGCTGCCGTCGCCACGGCTTCCGCCCCAATATCGCCGCGCGCAGCGGCCAGATCGATTTCATCGTCGAACTGGCGGCGGCCGGCCTCGGCATCGCCTTCCTGCCGCGGATGATCGCCGAGCAGCGCCGTCATGCGGCGGTGCGTCTGGTGCCGCTCGACGATCCGGAAGCGCAGTGGCACATGGCCCTGATCTGGCGCCGTGGCGGCTATCTCTCCCATGCGGCGCGGGCCTGGCTGGCACTGACCCGCGAGGTTCACGGTCACGGCTGACCACATGCCGACCGGGCATGGGTCGTATTCGAACAATTCATTTTAAACCGAACTTGCTGCGGCGCACTGTGAACGGCCCGGGTGCAGGCGACAAGCCGCCCCAGACCCACAGGAAGACCAAAGCCTATGGCCCGCCGCCTGTCCCTGCCGCTGCCCCTGATCGCGCTGGCGATCGCGTCCTTCGGCATCGGCACCACCGAATTCGTCATTATGGGCCTGCTGCCCGATGTCGCCCGTGATCTTGGGGTCGACATTCCGGCTGCCGGGCTGCTGGTGACCGGCTATGCCCTGGGCGTGACCTTCGGGGCGCCGGTGCTGGCGATCTCGACCGCGCGGCTGGAGCGACGCACGGCGCTGCTGCTGCTGATCGGTATCTTCATCCTGGGCAATCTGCTCTGCGCCATCGCGCCCGATTATGCGCTGCTGATGGCGGCGCGGGTGGTGACGGCCTTCTGCCATGGCGCCTTCTTCGGTCTCGGCGCCGTGGTCGCGGCCCAGGTGGTGGCACCCGAGAAGCGGGCCCAGGCGATCGCGATCATGTTCTCGGGCCTGACCCTCGCCAATGTCCTGGGCGTGCCTTTCGGTACGGCGCTGGGCCAGGCGCTGGGGTGGCGGGCGACCTTCTGGGCGGTGGTGGTGATCGGCGTCGTCGCGGCCGCCGGCCTCTGGGCCTGGCTGCCGCGGGGGCTGCGCATCGGCTCGGCCGGTTTCCTGGGAGAACTTCGCAGTCTGGGGCGCACCCAGGTGCTGCTGGCGATGGCGATCAGCGTGCTTGCCTCCGCCAGCCTGTTCAGCGTCTTCACTTATATCGTCCCCATGCTCCAGGACGTGACCGGCATCGCGCCGGGCCGGGTCACTATCGTCCTGCTGCTGCTGGGCGTGGGGCTGACGATCGGCAATCTGATCGGCGGCAGGCTGGGCGACTGGCGGCTGATGCCGGCGGTGATCGGCCTCTTCGCCGCTGTGATGGCGGTGCTCGGCACCTTCACCATCGGCGTCCATGCCGTCGTGCCGGCCGTGATCTGCGTCATTCTGTGGGGGGCGGTGGCCTTTGCGCTGGTTTCGCCGCTGCAGATGCGGGTGGTGAACGAGGCGCGCGGCGCCCCCAACCTGGCCTCCACCCTCAACCAGGGCGCCTTCAATCTGGGCAATGCCATCGGCGCCTGGGCCGGTGGCGTCGCCATCACCCATGGCCTGCCCTATGCCCAGATCCCCTGGATCGGGGTGGGTCTGGCTGCGGCCGGCATGGGGCTCGCGGCGGTGTCGCACCGCCTGGACCGTATGCCGCTCTTGCCTGAAGACCCCGCTCGTGCCATCTAAATCGCAAATACCCTGCAATCTGCGGGGCGGAGAGAGCGGGAGAGCGGATCGGCGGCATGATCGTCTTCGACCTGAGATGCAGCGCGGGCCATCGTTTCGAGGCCTGGTTCAGGGACAGCGACACCTTCACGGCCCAGGCCGCGGCGGGCGAAGTCGGCTGCCCGGTCTGCGGTGATCAGAAGGTCGAGAAGGCATTGATGGCCCCCCGGCTCAATCTGCGCTCCCACGCCCGCGACGAGGCCGCGCCGGCGCCGACGGCTGCGGCAGAGGTGCCGCCGGCACAGCCGCCCGCCCCGGCCGATCCGGCCGCCGAGCGGCTGATGGCCGTTCAGGGCGAGGTGATGAAGCGGCTGCGCGAAATCCGCCGTGAGGTGGAGGCGAATTGCGATTTCGTCGGCGACCGCTTCGCCGACGAAGCCCGCAGCATGCATCTGGGAGAGACCCCGGCCCGCCCCATCTATGGTCAGACCACCGAGGCCGAGGCGGAAAGCCTGCGCGAGGATGGCGTGCCCTTTGCCGCGATCCCGTGGCTGCCGCGCGAAGATGGCTGAGCAGACATCGCCCGCGATGCCGGGCGAACGGTCCGCCTGGTCCCTGCTTCTTGCCGCGACCGCGCCGAACCCGGGCGCCCTGCACCTGCCGGTGGCCGGCGGAGAACAGCTGGATGAGCCCTGTTCCCGTGATTTCCTTGCGCTTGCCTTTCGGCACCGGCTGCCGGGGCTGGCGATGGCGGGACTGGCGGAGCTGGATGTCCGCCTGACGCCGTCCGCCGCTGCCGATCTGCGGACGGCGGCACTCCGCGACGCGATGATGGTCACCCGGCTGACGGCGCGAATGTTCGCCCTGCTCGATGCCTTCGCCGCGGCGGGTATTCCGGCCCGGGTGCTGAAGGGGCCACCAGTCGCGGCCCTGGCTTATGCGGGCGGCGCCGGCCTTCGCCATCTGCGCGACATTGACCTGCTGGTCCCCGAACCGTGGTTCGAGCCGGCGCACCGGATCATCCTGGGGCAGGGGTTCCGGACCCTGCTGGATATAGGCCGGCTGACCGTGGCCGAACTGCCGCGCTTTGCGCACGAACTGCCCTATGTCGACGAGGCGGGCTGCATCGTCGAGCTCCATGCCGCCCGGTCCGCTCATGGCCGGGGCAGCGGGCAGGCCGACGGCTTCGACGGTGATGCCGGCAGCATGTTGCCGGTGACGGGGCGGGACGTGCCGGTCGATCCGCCGGCCGAGATCTTCGTGCATCTCTGCCGCCATGGCGCCTCGCATGCCTGGACGCTGCTGAAATGGCTGGCCGACATCTCGCATCTGATCGCGGCGGCGCCAGACGTGTTGGACTGGGATGCGATCGCTGCGCGCACCCGGCGAAGTGCATCCCAACGGCATGTGGGCCTGGCGCTGGCTCTTGCCCGCGACCTGCATGGGGTGACGCCGCCCGCCGTCCTGGCAGAGTTCATCGATACCCTGCCGCCCGGGCTGGCGCAGGGACTGGCGGCCGGTCTGTCTGATCCGGGCAAGGGTGGCCCGACGCCCATACAGATGGCCCGGCTGGAGGTCGTGCTTGCCTCTGGCCTGGGCGCCAAGGCGGCGGCCATACGGGATTTCGTCTTCGCCCCCACCATTCAGGATGCCCGCGACTGGCCCCTGCCGCGCGGGCTGCTCTGGGCGGCGCGGCCGGCGCTTTATGTCCTGCGCCGGCGCCGCGCCCCGGCCTGATTGGCTCAGGCCGGCCGTTCTTCGGCGTCAGGGATGCTGGCTTCCGGTGCGGTCGCCCGCTTCAGCCGCCGGCCCAGCACCAGCGGCAGCACCGCGACCAGGGCGGCCGCGATCCAGAGCACGATCGAGATGGTGCTCTCGAACAGGATGCCGATATCGCCGCCGCTGATGGCGAGCGCATTGCGCAGGTTGACCTCCATCACCCGGCCGAGCACGAAGCCCAGGATAATCGGCGCCATGTCGAAGCCGGTCTTGCGTAGCAGCCAGCCGGCCATGCCGATGCCCAGCATCAGCAGTACCGAGAAGGCGGAGGCGTGGGTGGAGTAGACGCCCACGATCGACAGCACCAGAATGCCTGGAACCAGCACCCAGTTCGGCACCGTCAGCACCCGGGTGAAGATCCGGACCAGCGGCAGATTCAGCGCCAGCAGCAGGATGTTGCCGATGAAGAGCGAGGCGATCAGCCCGCCGACGATTTCCGGCCGGTCGGTCATCAGCGTCGGGCCGGGCTGGATGTTGTAGAGCATCAGCGCCCCCAGCATCACCGCCGTCGTGCCGGATCCGGGCACGCCCAGGGTCAGCATGGGCACGAAGGCGCCACAGGAGGTGGCGTTGTTGGCGGCTTCCGGTGCCACCAGCCCGCGCGGGTCACCCTTGCCGAAACTGCCGTCGCGGTCCGAGATCCGCTTTTCGGTCATATAGGCGATGGCGCTGGAAACCGAGGCGCCGGTGCCCGGCAGCACGCCGACCACGAAACCGATGCCGCTGGAGCGCAGCGCCGTGCCGATGCCGCGACGGATGTCGGAAAGCCGCGCGGTCATCCGCCCCAGGCCGCGGATGATTTCGGTACCCGCCGCCTGCTTCTCCAGCAGGATCAGCGCTTCCGAGATCGAGAACAGGCCGATCACCAGCACGACGAATTCGATGCCGTCGCCGAGTTCCGGCTCGCCGAAGGTGAAACGATAGGCGCCCGAGGTGGCATCCAGCCCGATGGTCGCCAGCATCAGGCCGAGCACGCAGCCGACCAGGGTCTTCACCGGCCGGGCGCCCATCATCGAGCCCAGGGTCGAGAAGGCGAAGACCATCAGCACGAAATACTCCGCCGGACCGAAGCCGGTGGCGAGACCGGCCAGGACCGGCGCGAACAGGGCGAGGCCGGTCGCCCCGATGATGCCGCCGGTGAAGGAGGCGAGGCCGCTCAACATCAGCGCCTCGCCGGCACGGCCCTGGCGGGCCATCGGATAGCCGTCGAGCGCCGTCATCACCGCGCCGGCATCCCCCGGCACGTTGAGCAGGATCGAGGAGATCCGTCCGCCATACTCGGCCCCGCAATAGATCGCGGCGAGCAGGATCATGGTGCTCTCGGGCGGCAGACCCATGGTGTAGGCGATGGGCAGCAGCAGCGCGATGCCGTTGATCGGACCGATCGCCGGCAGGGCGCCGATCATGGTGCCGAGAAAGCAGCCGATCAGGCCGATCAGCAGGTTCTGGAGGCTGAGCGCGACCGAGAACCCGTCCCAGAGATAATCGAAGGACATGGGTGATGAACTCCCCCTCAGCCGAAGATGGTGCCGGTCGGCAGATAGACCTCGAGTGCGGCCACGAATACAGCCCACCAGAGGGCGGCATGCAGCACGCCGCCGAAGGCCGCCCTGACCCATCCGGCGCCGAAAACGCGGGCGACGCCGGCGGTCAGGACGAAGATCGCGACCGGAAAGCCCAGCGGCTCCATCAGCAGGACGGATGCAACCGCCAGCGTCGGGATGGCCAGGGTGCGGCCGAGCAGGGCCCCTTTCGGCAGCTCCTCGGCACCTTCGGGCCGGCGCGCGAACAGCAGGGCAAGGACGGCGAGCGCGATGGCGAGGGCGACGGGGAAGACCCGCGGCCCCAGCGGATCGGAGGCGAAGGCATAGTCGATCCGCGCGCCGATCAGGCCATAGGCGATGGCGAGGAGAAAAAGGCAGGCCGCAGCGACCCTGCCGGTGGGCAGGTGGCCGCGGCCGGAACCGGTTGAGCCGCTCATGGCCTCACATCCCGGCTTCAGCGGCGATCTGCTTGAAGCGGGCGACGTCGGCCTGAACCTTCTTCTCGAAATCCGCGCCCAGCAGGGTAAAGGGGTAGAGCCCGCGGGCGGTGCGTTCCGCTTCGAATTCGGGGGTCTTCGACAGGGCCGCGAACTGGTCCACCCACCAGCGATAGTCGTCGTCCGACACGTCGTGGCCGATATAGTAGCCGCGCCAGACCGGCCATTCGATGTCGATGCCCTGTTCGCGCGCCGTCGGTACCCCGGCCAGTTCCCCCGGCAGGCGTTCCGGTGCCATCACCGCCAGGATGCGCACCTTGCCCGCCGCATGATGGCGGGCCATCTCGGCCGCATCGCCGGCACCGATGGCCACATGGCCGCCTTCAAGCGCCGTGAGCACCGCGCCGCCGCCCTCCAGCGCCACATAGCGCATGTCCCGGGCCGGATGGCCGGCCGCCTTGGCCAGCATCACGCCCTTCATCCAGTCCTGAGAGCCAACCGCGCCGCCACCGGCGACCGGGAACTTCGTTGGATCCTTGGCATAGGCGGCGATCAGTTCGGCCAGGGTCTGATAGGGCGAGTCGGCGGCCACCACCAGCACGCCGTAATCGGCGCCGAGCGCGCCCACCCACCGCACGGCGGTCTCGTCATAGCGGCCGAACTTGCCCTGGGCCAGCAGCAGGGCCGAGCCGGAGGATGCAGCCGAGACGAGATTGGCGTCGGTGGCGCGCTTGCCGATCACATGGTTGTAGGCCACGGCACCGACGCCGCCTTCCATATAGGTCACGATCATCGGCTGCGAGATCAGCTTCGTCTGCAGCATCGCATTGGCGATCAGCCGGCAGGTGAGATCGAACCCGCCACCCGGCTTGGCGCCGGCCAGACATTCCGGCCGGTCCGGTGCGGCCATGGCCGGCGGGGCCAGGGTCGTGGCGGTGATGGCGAGGCCGAACCCGAGCCCAAGAAAGGGCAGCAGGGTGGTGATCTGGCGGCGCGGGGTGTTGCGGGGCATCTTCTGGTCTCCGATTGTCCGGATTTCTGGCAAGGAGGGCCCGTTACTCTCCACGATCGTGAAGAGATCAAGACATGCAGGGGCAAATGCAGCTCCGATAATTGCGGGGCTGCAGATGCTTTGATTGATGATTTTTGGGAAAACTAGGTCTTTGCCGCGTCGGGCAACATGATATCCTCCCCTTCATCTTCTGACGGATCCGTCTCTGCGGATTGTCCTGCATGATGGCGGGCGAAACTGTCAGGATCCTGTCTGACACCGGAGATCCTGAAACGGGTCGGCAGTTCTCGCGGGAAGGGAATGCCCATGCGCATCCTGCTGGTGGAGGATACTCACGATGTCGGCGAGGCGATCTGCCGGCGGTTCGAGGCGATCGGTCACAGTGTCGACTGGGAGACGGACGGTACGGCGGCGGCCGAGATCCTGGACTTCACCGACTACGCGCTGGTGATCCTGGATGTGATGCTGCCCGGGCTCGACGGCTTCGAGATCCTGCGGCGGCTGCGGCGGGCCGGGAACACCACACCGGTGCTGCTGCTGACCGCGCGATCCGAGGTGGAGGACCGGGTGGGCGGGCTCGACCTCGGCGCCGACGACTATCTGGTGAAGCCCTTCGACTTTCGGGAACTCGAAGCCCGGGCCCGGGTGCTGATGCGCCGCACGGCGGGCGAGGCGACCAATCTGCTCACCTGCGGTGACGTGATCATCGACCGGGCCGCCCGTCAGGTGCGGCTTGGCACCCGCGAAATCCCGCTCAAGCGCCGGGAGATGACCCTGCTTGAACTCTTTGCCGCCCGGCCCGGGCGGGTCTTCGGCAAGGACGAACTGCTCGACCAGCTGTTCGGCTTCGGCGAAGGGGCGAACCCGAACGCGATCGAGCTGTATGTCGGCCGGCTGCGCAAGAAGCTGGAGGGGGCGAAGGTGCGCATCGTCACTGTGCGGGGGGCCGGCTATCAGCTGGTGACCGATGACCAGGTCTGAGACGGGGGAGATGCGTCCCTCTCTCGCATCCAGACTGATGCTGCGCATCGGTGTTCTGGTTGCGGCCGGTGCAGTCATTCTGGTCACGGCCGCCTGGTATTATGCCCGGGCGGCGGCCGACGATGCCTATGACCGGCTGCTGGTCGGCGCCGTGCTGCAGATGACCGAGAGCCTGGCGGTGGAAGAGGGCGAGCTTACCGTCTCCCTGCCGGTTTCGGCCTTCGAATTGCTGGGGCTGGCGGGCCAGGACCGGATCTTCTATCGGGTGATCGACACCGCCGGCCGCACGCTGACCGGCTATGACGATCTGGCGGTTCCGCCGGGGGCTGTCGGGGTGATAGGCGATCAGCCGCTGGTCACCGGCGGCCACCATGGCGGGGAAGCGGTGCGGATGGCGGTGGCAGCGCGTCGCCTGACCGACCCCGCCATCAGCGGCACGGCGCGGGTGGTCGTGGCACAGACCGAACGGGCCCGCCGGGACCTCGCCCGTGAACTCACGCTCCGGGTGGTCGGGCTGGTGGTGGTGATGGCGGCGGTGGCGGTGGCCGGCACCATGCTTGCCATCCGCTATGCGCTCCGCCCCGTGCGGGGCATGGGCGAGGCGCTGGGCCGGCGCGACCCCCATGACCTGACGCCACTCTCGCCCGAGGTGCCGCGCGAACTCGCGCCCTTCGTCGGCTCGATTAACCATTTCATGGGACGGCTGGATCAGCGGGTGGGCGGGTTGCAGCGATTCATCGCCGATGCCGCCCATCAGATCCGCACCCCCTTAACGGCGCTCTCGGCCCAGCTGGACCTGCTGGAGCCTGCGGTCGCGGGAGAGGACGGGCGCCGGCATCTCGCCCGGGTGCAGGACCGGCTGCGCGAGCTGTCGCGGCTGACCAATCAGCTGCTGAGCCATGCCATGGTCATTCATCGGGCCGATGTGGTGCAGCTGAAGGCGGTCGATCTGGTCGATGTCGCCAGGCGGGCCTTCCGCTCGGCGATCCCGATCACCATCGATCACGACACGCTCGTCTCCTTCGACGCGCCCCAGGGCCCGGTGATGGTGCTGGGCGATCCGGTCAGCCTGCGCGAAGCGATCGCCAATTGCATCGACAACGCTCTGACCCATGGTGTCGTCTCGCGGCTGGAGGTGCGGGTGGTGGCCCGCGACGGCCGGGCGCTGATCGAGGTGGAGGATGACGGCCCGGGCATCCCGGCGGAGGACTGGCCGCATATGCTGCAGCGCTTCGCCACCACCCGCGCCGGCGATGGCGGTACCGGCCTCGGCTTCGCCATCGCCGCCGAGGTGATGGCGGCCCATGGCGGAGAGCTTGGTTTCCGCCGGCTTGAGGCGGGTGGATTCGTGGTGGTCGCGGCCCTGCCGCAGCTGGCGGCCAGGGGAGGGCAGGCATGATCCGCCGGATGTCCGCGATCGCCGCGCTGGCATGGGCTCTGCTGGCGGCCGCGCCGGTGGCGGCCCTTGAAGGCGAGACGGTGGTCTTCGCCGCCCCGACGGTCGAGACCGACCGGCTGGTCATCCACGCGGCGACGGATGTGGCGGCGATGGGGCCGCTGATCCGGGACTTTCAGGCCCGCAATCCCGGTGTGACGGTCGATTATATCGAATATGTCAGCAACGACCTTCAGGCGGCGGCGATCGCGGCCTGTACGGCCGGCGAACCGCTCGGCGATCTGCTGATCTCGCCCTCGGTCGACCAGTTGCTGAAGCTTGCCAATGACGGCTGCGCGCTGCCCCATCTCTCGCCCGAGACCGAGCGGGTGCCCGACTGGGCCAACTGGCGCAACGAGGTCTTCGGCTTCTCGATCGAGCCTGCGGTCTTCGTCTACAACGCCCGGCTGGTGCCGGAGGCCGAGGTGCCGCACACCCATGTCGAACTGGCAGATCTTCTACGCCGGCGGATCGATCGCTATGCCGGCCGCGTCGGTACCTACGATATCCGGGTCTCGGGCATCGGCTATCTCTTCGCCTTCAACGACGCCCGCCAGACCACGACGATTTTCGGCCGGCTCCTGGAAAGCCTGGGCCGCGCCTCGGCGGTGGTGCGCTGCTGCACGTCGGAAGTGGTGGCCGAGGTGGCGGCGGGCCGGCTGCTGATCGGCTACAACATGCTCGGCTCCTACGCCTATGCCGCGGCCCGGAGCGACCCGGCGATCCGGGTGGTGGTGCCGACGGATTACGCGCTGGTGCTGGCGCGCGGCGCGCTCATCCCCGCCCATGGGGTGCGGCCGGATCTCGCCCGGCGCTTCCTCGACTACCTGCTTTCGGCGCGCGGCCAGGAGGTGGTGCGGAACGAGGCCTTCTTCTTCTCGGAAACCGGTCCGATGCCCACGGGCGTCGCCGGTCCGCGGGCGCTGGATGAGGGGGGCATCGCCCGGCCGATCCGGATCGGCCCGGCCCTGCTTGCGGTTCAGGACGCGGCCCAGCGCCGCCGCTTCATCCGCGACTGGAGCCGGTCGATGGTCGAGATGGGGGTGCCGCCCGCGCCATGATCCCGGCTGCGACCGTGTTTTCAGCCCGGCTTGCGGGCGGCGATGAAATAGTTGATGCCGAGCGAACCGCCGACCTGCCAGCCGGCAGCCGGATCCCGGTTCAGTCCTACCGCCTCGAACGGCCTGAGCCCGGCATTGCGCAGGCCGCGGGCGAGTTCCGAGGGACGCAGGAATTTGCGCCAGTCATGGGTGCCGCGCGGCACCCAGCGCAGCACGTATTCCGCCGCCACGATCGCGCCCAGGAAGCTCTTGGGCGTGCGGTTGAGCGTCGAGGCGATCAGCACGCCGCCGGGCTTGAGCAGCCGGGCGGCGCTGGTGAGGAAGAGGTCCGGATCGGCGACATGCTCGACGATTTCGAGCGTGAGCACCACGTCGAAGGCCTCGGTCTCGCCGGCGGCGACAAGATCCTCGACCGCGGCCGCACGGTAGGTGATGTCGAGCCCGGCATCGGCGGCATGGGCGGAGGCGACGGCGATGTTGCGTGCCCCGGCATCGAGACCGGTCACCGCCGCGCCCAGCCGTGCCAGCGGTTCCGAGACCAGGCCGCCGCCGCAGCCGATATCGATGATCGCGAGCCCGTCGAGCGGGCGCATGCCGTCGACCGGCCGGCCCAGCGTCTTGCACACCGTGTCCCGGATATAGCCGATCCGGGCCGGGTTGAGCGCGTGGAGCGGCGCGAAGGGGCCGGACGGATCCCACCACTCCTCCGCCATCCGGGTGAAGGTGTCGATCTCGCGGGCGTCGACGGTTCCGGTGGCGGGGGCAGGGGTCATGACCTGAATTTTCCTCGGGCTCGGCATCGGCTGGATCACCGGTGCGCATCCTTGCACGGCCCGGCAGGGGAGAGTATGAATATGCGCCCTGCAAGCGACAAGGGCTTGACGGCGGCGGCATTCGCGGAAACGGCCCGAAAAAACGGCCCTCACACCAGAAAACGGCCCTGGTCCCTTGCCTTGCCCGGCGGGATCGGCCGACACGACGGAGCGGACCCACATGGCGCGCATCGTGATGAAGTTCGGCGGCACTTCGGTCGGCGACATCGAGCGGATCAAGAATGTCGCCAGGCGCGTCAAATCCGAGGTGGATGCCGGCAACGAGGTGGCCGTGGTGGTCTCGGCGATGGCCGGGACGACCAACCAGCTGGTCGCCTGGTGCCGTGAGGCCGATCTGGTCCACGATGCCCGCGAATACGATACCGTGGTCGCCTCGGGCGAGCAGGTGACCGTCGGCCTGCTGTCGATCGCCCTTCAGGCGATCGGCGTCCATGCCCGGTCGTGGCTGGGCTGGCAGATCCCGATCCGCACCGACGATGCCCATGGTCGTGCCCGGATCGAGGCGATCGAGGGTGGCGAGCTGATCGCCCGCATGGGCCGCGGCGAGGTGCCGGTGGTCGCCGGTTTCCAGGGCGTTTCGCCCACCGGCCGCATCACCACGCTCGGCCGTGGCGGCTCCGACACCTCGGCCGTGGCGCTGGCTGCGGCCCTCAAGGCTGACCGCTGCGACATCTACACCGATGTCGACGGCGTCTACACAACTGATCCGCGCATCGTTGCGAAGGCGCGGAAGCTTGATAAGATCACGTTCGAGGAAATGCTGGAAATGGCCTCCCTCGGAGCGAAGGTCCTGCAGACCCGCTCGGTCGAGATGGCCATGAAGCATGGTGTACGCGTACAGGTTCGCTCCACCTTCTCGGACGCGCCCGGCACCCTGGTCGTTGACGAGGACGAGATCATGGAACAGAAGCTGGTGAGCGGCATCGCGTACAGCCGCGATGAGGCCAAGATCACCCTGGTGCGTGTGCCCGACCATCCGGGCATTGCGGCACATGTCTTCGGCCCGCTTGCCAAGGCCGGTGTCAATGTCGACATGATCGTCCAGAACGTGTCGGAAGACGGCCGGGCGACCGACCTGACCTTCACGGTCGGCAAGGCCGATATGGAGCGGGCGCTGAAGGTGCTGGACGAGGCCCGGGCCGAGATCGGTTGCGAGCGCGTCGACAGCGACCCCAACGTGGCCAAGGTTTCGGCCATCGGCGTCGGCATGCGCAGCCATGCCGGCATCGCCTCGCAGATGTTCGACGCGCTGGCGCGCAAGGGCATCAACATCATGGTGATCTCGACCTCCGAGATCAAAATCAGCGTGCTGGTGGCCGAGGAGTACACCGAGCTGGCGGTGCGCGCCCTGCATGCGGAGTACGGTCTGGATGCCGCTTGATCGGCCGGCTGTGCGGCCCGGAACGACGGGCCGCCCGAGGCTTGACCATATCTGGCACCGCGGCACGTCGTCTGCGGGAGCGCATGATGCCGGCCGGGACGATGGCGCATCACGGATCTCCGTGCGCCATCCGGCCCCGGCCCGGCGGCGCGCGACCCCCAGCCGTCACCGCCTGACCCGCGCGGACGGAACATGAGCGCGCCGGCGTCGGCCATCCCGGGACCGCGCCGCCTGCTCAGGCGGCTGCGCGACGTCATGGCCGCGCCCGGGACTGCGCAGTCCCGTCTCAACCAGGTCGTGCTGGTCATTGCGGCCGACATGGTCGCCGAGGTGTGCTCGATCTACGTCCGCCGCGCCGGCGACGTGCTCGAACTCTTCGCGACCGAAGGTCTCAATCCCGAAGCCGTCCACAAGACCCGGCTGCGGGTGGGTGAGGGCCTGGTCGGCCATATCGCTGCCCAGGCGAGCGCACTCTCGCTCTCCGATGCGCAGTCGCATCCCGATTTCGCCTACCGGCCCGAGACCGGCGAAGAGATCTACCACTCCCTGATGGGCGTGCCGATCCTGCGCTCCGGCCGGGTGGTGGGCGTGCTGGTGGTGCAGAACCGCACCCGGCGCAATTATGCCGAGGAGGAGCTCGAAGCCCTCCAGACCGTCGCCATGGTCCTGGCCGAGCTGATCGGCGCCGGCGATCTGGTCAACCCGTCGGAATTCCTGGAAGCCGAGGGCAATGCCACGCTGCCGCAGCGCGCCGAAGGCGTGCGGCTGGCCGATGGCGTCGCCATGGGCATTGCGGTGCTGCATCGCCAGGCGATCGAGGTCCGCCAGTTGGTGGCCGAAGACCCCGAGGTCGAGGCCGAGCGGCTTGCCGAGGCGCTGGAGCGGCTCAGGGCGTCGGTCGACCGCATGCTGGCCCGGCCGGACATCGCCATCGGCGGCGAGCATCGCGAGGTGCTCGAGACCTATCGGATGTTCGCCCATGACCGGGGCTGGATCTCGAAAATCAACGACGCCATCCGCAACGGCCTGACGGCCGAGGCTGCGGTCAAGCGCACGCTCGACGACATGCGTGTCCGGCTGAACGCCTCGGGCGACCCCTATCTGCGCGAGCGGGTGCTGGACCTTGAAGACATCGCCGGCCGGCTGCTCGGCCTGCTGAACGGCGAGCCCGAGCCCCAGACCCGCGAGCTGCCCGACGACATGGTGGTCGTGGCCCGCGCCATGGGGCCGGCGGAGCTGCTCGACTACGACCGCACCCGCCTGCGCGGGCTCGTGCTGGAGGAAGGCTCGGCCACCGCGCATGTGGCGATCGTGGCCCGGGCGCTCGACATTCCGGTTCTGGGCCGGGTGGACGGGGCGTTGAGCCGCATCACACCCGGTGACCCGGTGATCGTCGATGCCGACAACAACCAGCTGATCATCCGGCCGGGCGAGGATGTGGTCGATGCGGTGCAGCTGACGCTGGCCGCCCGGGCGGAACGCAAGGCAGCCTTCGCCGCCCTGCGCCACATGCCGTCGATCACCCGCGACGATGTGCGGGTCAACCTGCTGATGAATGCGGGCCTGCTTGCCGATATGGGCATGCTGGCCGAAAGCGGGGCCGAGGGGATCGGTCTCTACCGCACCGAATTGTTCTTCATGGTGCGGTCGCAGATCCCCGATGTCGCGGCGCAGGCGGATCTTTATGCCCGCGTGCTCGACCAGTCCGGGGAGAAGCCGGTTTATTTCCGGACCCTGGATGTCGGCTCGGACAAGCAGCTGCCCTATTTCAACCATCGCCCGGAAGAAAACCCGGCGATGGGCTGGCGTTCGCTGCGCCTGACGCTCGACCGGCCGGCGATGCTGCGCCGCCAGGTGCGGGCGCTGCTGATGGCGAGCGCCGGCCGGCAGCTGAACATCATGTTCCCGATGGTCGCCGAGGTTGCCGAATTCGATGCCGCCCGCCGGCTGGTGCAGATGGAAGTGGCGCGGGCCCGCCGCCAGCACCAGCGCCTGCCGTCCCAGGTGCGGGTGGGGACGATGCTGGAAGTGCCGGCGCTGGCCTGGCAGTTGAAGCCTCTGCTGGAGCGGGTGGATTTCATCTCGGTCGGCTCCAACGACCTGCTGCAGTTCTTCTTCGCCTGCGACCGTGGCAATCCGGAACTGGCCGACCGCTACGACCTGCTGTCGCCCGCGGTGCTGGGCTTCCTGCGCAATCTGGTCGATGCCTGCGCCCGGGCCGATGTGGAGCTGTCGCTGTGCGGCGAAATGGCCAGCCGGCCGCTGGAGGCGATGGCGCTGATCGGTCTGGGTTTCCGCCGGATGTCGATGCCGGCCGGTGCGATCGGGCCTGTGAAGGCGATGGTCCGCAGCCTCGATCGGGGCCATCTGGCGTCCTATATGGACACGCTGCTCGATCTGCCCGACCACTCGGTCCGCGATCGGCTGATGGCCTTTGCCCACGATCACGGTATCGCGATCTGAGCCCGGTTTTCACTGGTTTATCCCAGGTTTGCGCTTCGGGCCGGTGGGCCCGCCATCCCAGCCCTCCCCTTGCACTCGGGCGCGACGGGGAGTAGGGTCTGCGCAATTCGGCACCGCAAAAAAGACAGGGTGCGTCCGCTGCGCACCGCCATCCGGCCGGGCCGGCGGCGATGATGTCCGCATTGACGGCTGCCTGCCCCTGCCCCACCTTGAAACTCACGCGGGTGCCGCCCGCATCCTGACCCTGCGACCGGAGCGATCGAGACAGCCGATGGCGCGCCAAACGTCCAACAGCAGCCGCCTGCACCTCTACGACGTGAACGCCGGAGAGGCCGGAGGGTCCGGTGGCGGCCCCACCGGCGGATCCGGCGACTATGCCGGTGTCGGCGCGCTGTTGAAACGCGAGCGCCTGCGCCAGGGGCACGACATCGCCCAGGTCGCCGACCAGCTGCGCATCCGCCGCCTCTATCTGGAGGCGCTGGAGGAAGGCCGCTATGCCGAGCTGCCGGCGCCTGCCTATGTGATGGGCTTCCTGCGCTCTTACGGCGCCTTCCTCGGCCTGGATGTGCCCGAGTTGCTGCGTCGCTACAAGGCCGAGGGGCAGCATGTGCCCCAGACCAACACGCTCGATTTTCCGACGCCGGCCGAAGAAGGCCAGATGCCGCGCTTCACGGTGATCGTGGTCGCCGTCGTACTGGCCGTGATCGCCTATGGCGGCTGGCGCTATTTCGGCGAGACCCCGAACCAGATCGCCGATACCGTCGCCGAGGTGCCGGCCTATCTGCTCCAGTCGGGCGGCGAGGGGCGTGATGCCGCCCAGGTCGGTGCCGGCACGACGGCCGGGCAGACGGCCACCACGGCCGACGACCGCGCCGCTGCCGAGGTGACCGACCGCCAGACCGACGAGGCCGAGACTGCCGATGCCGCATCCTCGGCGGCGGCACCGGTCACTTCGTCGCCTGCAGCCCCGGCACCCACGACCTCGGCACCCACCGCTCAGGCACCCACCGCTCAGGCACCCACCGCTCAGGCACCCAACCCTCGGGCCCCCACGACCTCGGCCCCCGCAGCGCAGGCCCCGGCGCCTGCCGCGGCTGCGCCGACTGCGACTGCCCAGGCACCTTCTCCGGCTCCTTCTGCATCGGCCCCGTCTGCGTCGGCTCCTGCGGCCCAGGCTCCGGCAGCTCAGGCGCCTGCTGCCCCGGCCGCATCGACGCCGGTACCCGCGGCGCCGGCCTCGGGCAGTGGCATCCGTATCGTCGCCACCGCCGACAGCTGGCTGCAGATCCGTGCGCCCGGTGGTGGCACCGTGTTCAGCCGCATCCTGCGGGCCGGCGAGACCTACGACCTTCCGCCCGAGGCGGTGGGCGCCAGCATGATCACCGGCAATGCCGGCGGCATCGAGATCCAGGTTGATGGCCGCACACTGCCACCGCTTGGCGCGGCCGGTGTCGTGAAGCGCAACATCGTCCTCGACCGGCAGGCGCTGCAGGCCTCGGCGGGCTGAGCGGCCGGGGGGGGCTCTATCCCCGGCCCCGCCGCCCTGGCCCGGCTCCATGAGGCTTGCCGGACATGGCTGCGGCTGATAAGTCCTTCAACGTCCGGCATCCGCGGCCGATCTGCCGTCCGCGGGCCATGATCAGCGACGGAAGCCATCATGACCGTCAGAGCCTATCGCCATATCGAGCGGCGCCAGAGCCGCAAGATCCGGGTCGGTCCGGTCGAGGTCGGTGGCGACGCACCGATTTCGGTGCAGACCATGACCAACACCCAGACCCCGGATGTGGACGGCACGCTCGATCAGATCCGTCGCGCGGCAGAGGCCGGTGCCGATATCGTGCGGGTGTCCTGCCCCGACGAAGACTCGACCGCGGCGCTGAAGCAGATCGTGGCCGGAAGCCCGGTGCCGATCGTTGCCGACATCCATTTCCACTATCGCCGCGCCATCGAGGCGGCCGAGGCGGGGGCGGCATGCCTGCGCATCAACCCCGGCAATATCGGCTCGGCCACCCGCGTGCGCGAGGTGGTGAAGGCGGCGAAGGATCACGGCTGTTCGATCCGCATCGGCGTCAATGCCGGCAGCCTGGAGCGGGAACTGCTGGAGCACTATGGCGAGCCCTGCCCCGAGGCGATGGTCGAAAGTGCGCTCAACCACATCCGCATCCTTGAAGAAAACGACTTCTTCGAAACCAAGATCAGCGTGAAGGCCTCCGACGTCTTCCTGGCGGTCGCGGCCTATCAGGGCCTGGCGGAGGCCTGCGACTACCCGCTGCATCTGGGCATCACCGAGGCGGGTGGTCTTCGCTCCGGTACGGTCAAATCCTCGATCGGCCTCGGCATGCTGCTCTGGTCGGGCATCGGCGACACCATCCGGGTCTCGCTCTCGGCCGATCCGGTCGAAGAGGTGAAGGTCGGCTACGACATCCTGAAGAGCCTGGGGCTGCGCCGGCGCGGGGTGACCATCGTGTCCTGCCCCTCCTGCGCCCGGCAGCGCTTCCAGGTGATCGACACGGTCGCAAAGCTGGAAGACCGGCTGGGCCACATCACCGTGCCGATCTCGCTGTCGGTGATCGGCTGTGTGGTCAACGGTCCGGGCGAGGCGCGGGAAACCGAGATCGGCGTCACCGGCGGCGGCGGCCATCATCTGGTCTATATCAACGGCGCGCCCGACCACAAGGTCGGCGACGACCGGCTGATCGACCATATCGTCGAACTGGTCGAGGCCCGCGCCGAGGCGATCGCCGCCGGTGACACCGCCATGACCACGCTGAAGCGGAAGGTCGCGGCCGAGGGCTGACCCCGGCGACCCTGCACCTTTCCTTCCCGGACATCCCAGAACCTGCCTGACGGAGACCCCCAGCCTTGGCCAAGCTGCAGCCGGTGCGCGGCACCCACGACATCCTGCCCGACGAGATGCCGCGCTATCGCAATGTCTTCGATGCGGTGGCCCATGTCGGCGCCACCTATGGCTATGGCGAGATCGCGACTCCGATCTTCGAATTCACCGAGGTGTTCAAGCGCACCCTGGGCGACACGTCGGACGTGGTGACGAAGGAGATGTACACCTTCGCCGATCGCGGCGGGGAGGGGTTGACGCTCCGCCCCGAGGGCACGGCCGGTGTCGCCCGGGCGGTCATTTCGGGCGGGCTGCTGCAGCAGGTGCCGCTCAAATATTTCTACCGCGGCCCGATGTTCCGCTACGAGCGCCCGCAGAAAGGCCGCATGCGGCAGTTCCACCAGATCGGTGTCGAGCTGCTGGGCGTGCCCGAACCCAGCGGCGATATCGAAGTCATCGCCCTCGGCGCCGATATTCTCGACCGGCTGGGCGTGCTGGGCGACACCATGCTCGAGATCAACACGATCGGCGACATGGAGAGCCGCAACGCCTATCGCACGGCGCTGGTCGCCTATCTGGAAGGCCATATCGACCGCCTCTCCGATGACAGTCGCGAGCGGCTGCACCGCAATCCGCTGCGGGTGCTGGACAGCAAGGATGCGGACGACCGCGAGGTGGTGGCGAACGCGCCGCGCTTCGATGACTACCTGACGCCCCATGCCGCCGATTTCTTCGCGGCAGTCCTGGCCGGGCTCGACCGGCTGGGCATCCCCTATCGCCGCAATGTCTATCTGGTGCGCGGGCTCGACTATTACTGCCACACCACCTTCGAATTCGTGACCGACCGGCTGGGCGCCCAGGGCACCGTGCTCGCCGGCGGCCGCTATGACGGGCTGATCGGCCAGATGGGTGGCGCCGAGACCCCGGGCGTCGGCTGGGCGGCCGGCGTCGAACGGCTGTCGCTGCTGGCCGAGCCGCCGGCGGCCACCATCCGTCCGGTGGCGCTTGTGCCGCTGGGCCCGGCTGCCGAGGCCGAGGCGATGGTTCTGGCGCACCGGCTGCGCAAGGCCGGTGTCGTGGTCGATCTCGGCTACGGCGGTAACCTCAAGAAGCGCATGAAGCGCGCCGACCGTGTGGGGGCCGCCCAGGCGGTGATCTTCGGTGATGACGAGCTTGCCCGCGGTGCCGCCCAGCTGAAGAGCCTGGATGATGGCGCCCAGACCGAGGTGGCGCTCGCCGATCTCGTCGACCGCCTGGCCGCGCGGGGCTGACCCTCAGGTCATGTCGCTTCAGGCCAAGCTCGATCAGGTCCTGCGCCGCCATGAAGAGCTGGCGGCACGGCTCGCCGACCCGGCGATTGCCGGGTCGGGCGATTATGTGCGCCTGTCCCGTGAATTCGCCGGGCTGGACGAACTGGCACAGGCCGTGCGCCGGCAGCGGGAGGTGGCGCGTGAACTGGCCGAAGCGCGTGTGATGGCCGGTGATCCGGCCGCCGATGCCGAGATGCGGGCGCTGGCCGAAGAAGAGTGCCGGAGCCTCGAGGCCGAGTGCCAGGCGCTGGACCGCTCCGTTCGGGTGATGCTGCTGCCGCGCGACGAGGCCGATGACCGCAGCGCCATCCTTGAAATCCGTGCCGGCACCGGTGGCGAAGAGGCGGCGCTGTTCGCAGCCGATCTCTTCCGCATGTATCAGCGTTACGCCCAGGAGGCCGGCTGGCGGGTCTCGCTGCTGCAGGCGACGGAGAGCGACCTCGGCGGCTTCCGCGAAGTCGTGGCCGAGATCGAAGGGGCGGGCGTCTATGGCCGGCTGAAATTCGAGAGCGGCGTCCATCGGGTGCAGCGTGTGCCCGAGACCGAGGCCCAGGGCCGCATCCACACCTCGGCGGCGACGGTCGCCATCCTGCCCGAGGCGGAAGAGGTCGACATTGCCATCGATCCGGCGGACCTGAAGATCGACGTCTTCCGGGCGAGCGGTGCCGGCGGCCAGCATGTGAACACCACCGACAGCGCGGTTCGCATCACCCATCTGCCGACCGGCATTGTGGTGGTGCAGCAGGACGAGCGCTCGCAGCACAAGAACCGGGCCAAGGCGCTCAAGATCCTGCGCGCGCGGCTGTTCGAGCAGGCCCGCGATGCGGCGGCCGAGGCGCGCGCGGCAGAGCGGCGCGGCCTGGTCGGGTCCGGGGACCGGTCCGAGCGGATCCGGACCTACAACTTCCCCCAGAACCGGGTCACGGATCACCGCATCGGCCTCACCCTCTATAAGCTCGACAAGGTGGTGGCGGGCGAGGCGTTGGGCGAGCTGATCGAGGCGCTGGTGACCGAGGATCAGGCCGCCCGGCTGGCGGCTTTGGACGAGACCGGCGCATGAGTCCGGCCGGGGGCGGTGACGCAGATGCCCTGCGTCGGATGCTGACGGCCCGGCTGGCCGACGTCGCCGGCGCGGATGCCGGGCTGGAAGCGCGGATGATCGTGGAGCGGGTGACGGGGCTGGATGCGGCCGGCCTGCTGACCCGCGGCGACCAGCCGGTTTCGCCTGATGCGCGTGCCGCGGCGGAGGCTATGCTTGCCCGGCGGCTTGCGCGTGAGCCGCTGTCTCAGATCTTCGGCACCCGCGGCTTCTGGACCATCGATCTGGATGTCACCGCCGACGTCCTGACCCCCCGGCCCGACACCGAGACCCTGATCGAGGCCGTATTGGATTTCGTCGACACCGATGGCCGCGGCCGCGGCCATCCCTGGCGGATCCTGGATCTGGGCACCGGTTCGGGCTGTCTGCCCGCGGCCCTGCTCACCGAACTGCCCGAAGCGCGGGCGGTTGCGGTCGATCGTTCCGAGGCTGCCGCGCGGGTGGCCCGGGGCAATCTGGCGCGAATTGCGCCCGACCGCGCGGCCGTGGCCGTCGGCGACTGGGCGACGGCGCTTTCGGCCGCACCCGGCCACGTATTCGACTTGATCGTGTCGAACCCGCCTTATATACCTACCAATGAAATCCGGGCCCTGGATCCGGAGGTTGCGCGGCACGAGCCACATCTTGCCCTTGATGGCGGTGATGATGGTCTCGAGGCATATCGGGTGCTGGCACCCGTGATTGCACGCCTGCTGCACCCCGAAGGGTTCGCATGTGTGGAAGTCGGACGAGGACAGGCGCGGGATGTGGAGCGCCTCTTCGGCGACCTGGGATTGACGACATCCGTAAGGAATGATCTGGGCCGTATCGGACGCTGCGTGACCGCGCGGCATGCCGCAGCGGTGGCGCCCTGAGCGCTGCGAGCCTGCGCCCGACCCGCGGACGGTCCTGATCCTGGCGTGATGGCCCTGCGGAGAGGGCACGCAAGCATTTGCCACCTGGCACATCGACGGCCGGTTCGGCCGTAACACCGAACAGATAGGACGGCTTGGACTGACATGAGGAACGGCCCGAATTCCAAGCGGACGCGCATGGGACGGCAGCAGGGCGGTGGCGGCGGTGGTGGTCGCCCCCGGCCGCAGCAGCCGGTCAACCGCAACCGGATCTTTGAGAGCAACGGCCCTGCCGGCAAGATCAAGGGCAACTTGTCCCAGGTCATCGATCGCTATCTGGCTGCGGCCCGTGATGCGTCGAGTTCGGGCGACCGGGTGCTGGCCGAAAGCTGCCTGCAGCATGCCGAGCACTATCTGCGCCTGATGAACGGCACCCAGGACGAGAACCGCACCGACCGGAGCCCCGTTCAGGACCGGTTCTCGCGCCCGGGGACCGAAACGGACTCCGACGAGGACGAGACCGAGAGCGGCGACGCCGAGGGTGAAGACGAGGCCGCCGAGCCGGCGGAGCGCCCGAACCGGGGCGACCGCTATGAGCGCGGCGATCGTAGCGACCGTTTCGAGCGTGGCAGCCGTTTCGATCGCGGGGACCGTGATCGGGGAGACCGCGCCGAGCGTGGCGATCGGCCCGAACGCGGTGATCGGCCTGAACGTGGCGATCGCTCCGAGCGCGGCGACCGGCCCGAGCGTGGCGACCGGCCCGACCGGGGTGATCGCGATGACGAACGCGGTGGTCGCCGTCGTCGCGGCCGTCGCGGCAATCGGGGCGAGGGCCGCGATGAGCGTGACACCGAGCGCGGTGGCGAGAGCGATCTGTTCGGTGGCGAGCAGCCGCGTGAACGGCGCCCGGCCGGCGATCTGACCCCGGCGCCGCAGCCGGTTGCCGAGCAGCCGGCCCCGGTGGCCGAAAAGCCTGCACCGGTTGAAAAGCCTGCGCCTGCTGTTGCGGCACCGGTTGCCCCGGCGCCCGCCGCTCCGGCCCCTGCACCTGCCGCTCCGGCGCCTGCCACGCCGGTGCCCGTTGCTTCGGCACCCGTCGCTTCGGCACCGGCGGCCGAACAGCCGGCCGAGCCGGCACCTGCCCCGCGTCGCCGGACCGCCAAGGCCGCCGAGACTGCGGCAGCCGAGGCCGGAGAGGCCGAGGCGCCCAAGCCGCGCCGCACCCGCCGGACCAAGGCCGAGATGGCCGCGGCCGCGGAAGCGGCTGCCGCCGAAGGGGCTGCACCGGCCGAAAAGCCGGTCCGCAAGCGTGCGACCACCACCCGCACCCGCCGCAAGGCGAGCGAGGATGAGGGCGAGGCCGGCTGACGAGCCCGGCCGGCTGCCATTGCTGCCTGAACGAACGCCGCCGTCGGGATGACCGACGGCGGCGTTCGTGTATCCGGGGGCAGGTCTCCGTCCTGCGTGGCTCAGCGAATGATGATCGGATCGCCGGCGCGGATCGTGCCGGGGCGGGTCACGACGGTGAAGACGCCGAATTCCTTGTGGCCCTGGGTCGAGGAGAGGGCCGGCAGGACCTCCAGATCCCGGATGGCGGTGCCCGGGCGGACATGGGTGGCGGCACAGCGAATGACCGGTGCCACCGCCTCGACGGCGACCTCGCCGATTTCGATGGTGCGGCCGATCAGGTCGCGCTCGATCCAGGGCTCGCCGAAATCGGCAACCAGGTTGTTGCGGAACCGCAGCGGATCCAGCGCCTCCGGCGCAAGCCCCATGGCGTGAGCCAGCGCCCGGCCGCTCGCCAGATTGGTGATCGAGAGCATCTGGCGTTCCTTGTCGGTGAACGAACCCGTCCCGGCCTTGACCAGCATCGGCGCCTTGGCCGGGGGCAGGTCCAGATGACGCGCGACCAGCTGGCCGGCGCGGACCGCGAAATCCGGATCGTCGCCCTGGCCGGCGATGGCCTCGCCGTCGGGCAGGGTCAGCACCAGCCGGTCGGTTTCCGTGTCGTAGCGGCAGGCGATCGCGGCCATGCGCGGTTCGGTCACCATCACATGAAAGGCGGCCTTCGGGCGCCATTCGGGCTGGAGCGGATTGGGCTGGGTGCCGATCTTCGCAAAGGCGAAGCGGCGGTCGGCGGGCAGGCCGGCACCAGTTTCCAGCCGGGCTTCCGAAAGCCGGTCCACGGACAGGCTCTTCACGGGGAAGCGGTTGATGTCGATCAAGGCGCCGTCGGCCATCCCTCGGTCTCCTGGAAGGGCAGGTCAGATCCGCATCATAGCGATGCATGAAGATGGTGCGAGGCGATCTTGCACGACTGTTGCCGGTTCACCACATGGGATGTGGGCCGGGGACAACCGGTCCGCCCGGCGGCCGGCCGCAGCAGCGGAGGATCGCCGGGGCAGGTCGGTCGGCGCCGTCGCCACGAAAGCCAGGGACGCGCGCCATTCCATCGGACGATCGTCGAGGGACGCCACGGCATGAATATCGAGAGCTATACCGATCGGGCAAAGGGTTTCCTCCAGGCGGCCCAGCAGCTGGCGCAGGGCCGGGGGCATCAGCAGTTCACGCCCGAACATCTTCTGAAGGTCCTGGTCGATGACGAGCAGGGCGTGGGGCTGGGTCTGGTGCAGGCCGCGGGCGGTGACCCCGCGAAGCTGCGCGAGGCGGCCGAGCGCGCGCTCACCCGCCTGCCCAAGGTCGAAGGCAGCGGTGCCGGCCAGCTTTATCTGGCGCCGGATACCGGCCGCGTGTTCACCGAGGCCGAGGCCCTGGCCAAGCGGCTGGAAGACGAGTATGTCGCGGCCGAGACCCTTCTGCTCGCGCTCGCCCTGGTCGACCGGACCGAGGCGCAGAAGGCGCTGGCATCGGCCGGCGTCAAGCCGCAGGCGCTGGAGGCCGCGATCCGCGACATGCGCAAGGGCCGCAAGGTCGACAGCGCGCAGGCGGAGCAGGGCTATGACGCGCTCAAGAAATATGCCCGCGACCTCACCCAGGCGGCGCGGGACGGCAAGCTCGACCCGGTGATCGGCCGCGACGAAGAGATCCGCCGCACCATCCAGGTGCTCAGCCGCCGCACCAAGAACAATCCGGTGCTGATCGGCGAGCCCGGCGTCGGCAAGACCGCCATCGTCGAGGGGCTGGCGCTGCGCATCATCAATGGCGACGTGCCCGAGAGCCTGCGCAGCAAGAAGGTGCTGGCGCTTGATCTGGGGGCGCTGGTCGCCGGTGCCAAATATCGGGGTGAGTTCGAAGAGCGGCTGCGCGCCGTGCTGCAGGAGATCGATGCGGCGGCGGGCGAAGTGGTGCTGTTCATCGACGAGCTGCACACCCTTGTGGGGGCGGGTGCAGCCGAAGGCTCGATGGATGCCTCCAACCTTCTGAAGCCGAAGCTGGCCCGGGGCGAGCTACGCTGCATCGGTGCCACCACGCTCGACGAGTATCGCAAACATATCGAGAAGGATGCCGCACTCGCCCGGCGCTTCCAGCCGGTGATGGTCGAAGAACCGACGGTGGCCGAGACCATCTCGATCCTGCGTGGCCTGAAGGAGCGCTACGAGCTTCATCACGGCGTGCGGATCACCGATGCCGCGGTGGTGGCGGCGGCGACGCTGTCGAACCGCTACATCACCGACCGTTTCCTGCCCGACAAGGCGATCGACCTGGTCGACGAGGCGGCGAGCCGGCTGCGCATCGAGATCGAGAGCAAGCCCGAGGCGATCGACGAGCTCGACCGCCGGCTGATCCAGCTCAAGATCGAGCGTGAGGCGCTGAAGCGCGAAAGCGATCAGGCGTCGAAGGACCGGCTGGTCAAGCTGGAAGGTGAGATTGCCGGTCTGGAGAAGCAGACCGCCGACATGACTGCGTCCTGGAAGGCCGAGAAGGGCCGCCTGGAAGGTGTGCAGAAGCTGAAGGAGGAGTTGGACCAGCTGCGGCTGGAGCTTGCCAACGCCCAGCGGCGCGGTGACCTGGCCAAGGCCGGTGAGCTGGCCTATGGCCGGATCCCCGAACTGGAGCGGAAGCTGAAGGCAGCCGAGGAGCAGGTGAAGAGCCGGCTGCTCGACGAGGCGGTGACCGACGGCCATATCGCGGCGATCGTCTCGCGTTGGACCGGCGTGCCGGTGGACAAGATGCTGGAAGGCGAGCGGGCCAAGCTGCTGCGCATGGAGCAGGTGCTGGGCGAGCGCGTCATCGGCCAGGCAGAGGCGGTCGCGGCGGTCTCCGAAGCGGTCCGGCGTGCCCGTGCCGGGCTGCAGGATCCTCGCCGGCCGATCGGCTCCTTCCTGTTCCTTGGCCCGACCGGCGTCGGCAAGACCGAGCTGTCGAAGGCGTTGGCGCAGTTCCTGTTCGACGACGACGCGGCGCTGCTGCGCATCGACATGTCGGAGTTCATGGAGAAGCACGCCGTCTCGCGGCTGATCGGCGCCCCTCCGGGCTATGTCGGCTATGACGAAGGTGGTGTGCTGACCGAGGCGGTGCGTCGGCGTCCCTATCAGGTGATCCTGTTCGACGAGGTGGAAAAGGCCCATCCGGACGTATTCAACGTTCTGCTGCAGGTTCTGGACGACGGTCGGCTGACCGATGGTCAGGGACGGACGGTCGACTTCACCAACACGGTCATCATCCTGACCAGCAATCTGGGCGCCGAGGTTCTGGCGGGCCAGGAGCCGGGTGCGCCGGCCGAAGACGTCCGGGCGCAGGTGATGGCGGTGGTCCGTGCGGCCTTCCGTCCGGAATTCCTCAACCGGCTGGATGAGATTATCCTGTTCCACCGGCTCGGCCGCGAGCATATGGGCGGGATCGTCGACATCCAGATCACCGATCTGGTCAAGCGGCTGGCCGAACGGCAGATCGGCTTCGATCTCAGCCCTGCCGCCCGCGACTGGCTGGCTGATGCCGGCTATGACCCGGTCTATGGTGCCCGGCCGCTGAAGCGGACCATCCAGCGCGAGGTGCAGAACCCGCTTGCGCGCATGGTGCTGGAAGGCCGGCTGCCCGAGGGTTCGACGGTTCGGGCGGATGTCCGGGACGGCGCGCTGGTCTTCGAGACCAGCACGCCTGAAGCGGCGGCGGCCTGATCGGCATCCCGGGACCAGACGTAAAGAAACCCCCGCCCGAGCGATCGGGCGGGGGTTTTTCGTTGCGGTCCGGGCGGGCGC
>NC_017956.1:417500-2702500 GCF_000264455.2 Tistrella mobilis KA081020-065
ATGGCCGAGGGCTCGGTTTACGAGGTCGAGGTGGATGCCGACGGCAAGGCGGATCGGGTCGATGTCACCGGCAGCGCCTCCCTTGCGGGGTCGGTGCTGGCGATGGCGGCGGGCGGCAATTATGCGCCGCTGACCGACTACACCATCCTGACCGCGGAAGAGGGTGTGACCGGCAGCTTCGGCACCGTGACCAGTTCTCTGGCCTTCCTCGACCCGACGCTCCGCTATGGGGCGAAGGACGTCACGCTCCGCCTGGAGCGCAACGACACCTCGTTCAGGAGCGTGGCCGGCACGGCCAATCAGCGCGCCACGGCCGCCGCGGTCGAAAGCCTCGCCATGGGCAATGCCGTCTATGATGCGGTGGTGCTGACCGACACCGGGACGGCGAGTGCCGCCTTCGACAGCCTGTCGGGCGAGCTGCATGCCTCGGCGGCCGGTGCGCTGATGCAGGGTGCGATGGCGGTCGGCGACGTGGTCGCCGCCCAGGGCGCGCTCAGCGCCGGCAGTGCCGGCATCGAGGCCCCGGCTTCGGCGGCCTTCGGCGCCGGGCGGATGTGGCTGCAGGCCTATGGTGCCTGGGGCTCGAATGATGGCGACGACGTCACCTCGATCGACCGCAACACCTCGGGCACGCTGTTCGGCCTGGATGCCGCGGTCGGCGAAAACTGGCGGATCGGTGCCTTCGCCGGCTTCGGTCAGGCTTCGGTCAAGCAGGACGGCACGGGGAGCAAGCTCGATGCCGACAGCTATCATGTCGGTCTTTATGCCGCGACCCGCATGGGCGGCTTCGGCGCGCATCTGGGTGCGGCCTACAGCCTGAACGACGCCGAGACCACCCGCCATGTCGCCTATGCCGGCACCACTGAAACCCTGACCGCGGATTACGACGTCAATGCCGCCCAGGTCTTCGGCGAGGTGAACTATCGCTTCGACACCAGCCATGGCGCTTTCGAGCCTTTCGCCGGCGTGGCCCATATCAGCCTGTCGGGCGACGACTTCACCGAGACCGGCGGTGCTGCGGCCCTCGCGGGCGATGGCGTCGACATGCGCACCACCTTCACGACCCTCGGCCTGCGCACCGTGCAGGAATTCGGCCTGGGTGAGACCCCGGCGGCCTTCCGGGCGGAACTGGGCTGGCGTCATGCCTTCGGCGATGTCGACCCCGATGCGGATCTGCGCTTCGCCGTCGGCGGCTCGGGCTTTGGCGTGACCGGTGCCGCGATTGCGGAGAACACCGCCGTCCTGCGCACCGGTCTCGAGGTCGGGCTCACCGACGACACCGCCCTGTCGGTCGGCTATGGCGGCCAGTTCGGCGGCGACGTCACCGACCACTCGGTCACCGCGAAGCTGCGCATTCAGTTCTGATCGCAGTCACCGTCGTCAGAACGGACGGGGAGGGGGACACCCCCTCCCCGTCCGCGTATATAGTGAGGTCTTATCGACGCGAGACCTCATCCGGTTTCGGGGGACGAATGGACGACACGGACAAGAAGAGCCGACGGCAGGCGCAACTCGTCGCGCATCTTCAGCAACATCGCTTCATCTCGCTCGACGAGATTTCGACCCGCTTCGGGGTGACCACCCAGACGGCCCGCCGCGATCTCATCGATCTGGAAGAGGCGGGGCTGGTCCGCCGGCTCCACGGCGGCGGCACGCTTGCGGCGCCGCCCATAGACCCGCCGACCTATCGTCAGCGCCGGGTCGAGAATGCCGACGGCAAGGCCCGGATCGGTGCGCGGGTGGCAGAGCTGGTCGGGGACGGATCAGCGGTCTTCCTCGACACCGGCACCACCTGCGAAGCGGTGGCGCAGGCGCTGACCGGGCGGCAGAACCTGCGGGTCGTGACCTACAGCCTGCGCAGCGCAGCCCTGTTGAGCGAGGTGGAAAGCGCCACCGTCGCGGTTCCGGGCGGGTTCGTCCGCCATGTCGATGCCGGCGTCTTCAGCCACGAGACCGTCGATTTCATCGGCGCCTTCCGCTTCGACACCGCGGTGATCTCGGTCAGCGGCATCGACGAGCACGGCATCATGGGCGATGACGATCATGGCGAGGTGCAGGCGGTGCGCGCGGCCATGCAGCAGGCGAAGCGCACCATTCTGGCGGTCGACGGCAGCAAGTTCTTCCGCCGTGGTCTGGTCTCGCTGGCGGTGATCACCGAGGTCGACCTGGTGGTGACCGATACCCCGCCGCCGCCCGCGATCACGGCCCTGCTCGCCGTGGCCGGGGTGGGGGTGGAACTGGCGGGCGGCTGACCGCGGCTTATGGCGGACCTCAGGCCTCGACGCGCAGATAGCCGGTCAGCCCGGTCTTCTGATGTTCGATGACGTGGCAGTGGAAGGCCCAGTCGCCGGGATTGTCGGCGACCAGGGCCACGTCCATGGTCTCGCCGGATTGCAGCAGGGCGGTGTCGGTGAGCAGCGGCAGGATCTCGCGCTTGTCCGACCGCAACAGCCGGAAGGTCAGCCCGTGAAGATGGATCGGATGGTCGTTGGGCGATTCGTTCCGCAGCCGCAGCACATAGGGCTTCCCCTGTTTCAGAACCGCGAGCGGCGCCATCGGGTCGGGGGTATCGCCTTCCCAGGCGATGCGGTTGATCGACCAGAAAGTGTAGCCCAGCGTGCCGCAGATGCTGGCGACCGGCGGCTTGCCGCCGGGCGACCAGCCGAAGACGAATTCCAGGATCTCCGCCCGGGCCAGATCGGGCTCCGCAACCGGGTTCGCCACCAGCGGCTTCAGCTCCATCAAGCTGCGCCGGGCGCTCTTGCCGGCCGGCCGGAAGCGGGCGATGGGCTGGGGCCCCTGGGGCAGGCGCAGGGCCAGGGTGACGATCTCGTCCGCGCTGTCGGGCATGCGTAGCGCAATATCGGCGCGCTGGCCGGGGGCCAGCAGCACGCCCCGGGGCGGCAGCGGCCGGGCCAGGGGGTTGGAATCGAGTGCGATCACCTGCGCCTCGCCGCCGGTCACCTCGTAGAGGCCGACCCGGGTGACGTCGGTGACCGCCAGCCTGAGGCGGATCAGCCCGCCCGCCGGCAGATCGTAGACCGGCTCCACCTGCCAGTTCACGGTCGACACCGTGCCCAGCGTGCCGCCACGGGCGGCGGCACGGGCGCGGAAGAATTCGATGAACTGGCCGTCCTGACCCAGGCGGAAATCACGGATGTTGAGCGGCAGATCCCGGTCGAAGCCGGGATCTTCGTCCTCTTCCACCACCAGCAGCCCGGTCAGGCCGCGGCCCATCTGTTCCAGCGTGTTGCAATGGGGATGGTACCAGAAGGTGCCGGCATCCGGCGGCGTCAGGGTGTAGCGGAAGCTCTGCCCCGGATCGATCGGGGCCTGGGTCAGATAGGGCACGCCGTCCATGGCGTTGTCGATCCGCAGGCCATGCCAGTGGACCACGGTCGTCTCGGCCAGGTTGTTGACCACATCGACGGTGAACGGCCGGCCGCGGCGCATGCGCAGCACCGGCGGCGGGCCGTCGGTGGCGAAGCTCATCATGTCGCGGGTGACCGTGCCCGGCACGATCGGATGGTCGAGCCCGCTCACCGGCAGGGTCAGGTCGGCGGCAGCCATGCCCCGGCGGGTGATCAGGCTGGTGCCGGCGGCGATGGCGAGGCCGGCGGCGCTGCCGAGCAGGAGTTCGCGGCGGGTCACGGCCATTGTCGACTGCCCTTTGTCATGGAACTACCGGGCCGATCCTGGCAGGACCTGCGCGAGTTTCAAGCCGCCAGCCCCGCGCAAATCGCCGCAGCTGCCGGGTCGGGCTTTGTTGCGACTGATTCTCAATAAATGCTAGGGTCGCGGCAAGTGATTCCTGTCCTGCCCCGTCGACGGGGGCTGGAGGTGTGCGCATGTCGGTCTCCTCGTTCAGCATCGCGGTTGCGGATGGTGTCTTCCGCGCTGATCCGTCGGCCTTGCCGACAGAGACGGTGCTGCCCGGTCTGAAGCTGGGTCTTGTCATGAGCGGTCGTTTCGGCCTGACGGTCGACGGCGGCAGGGATCTCGACATCGCCGGGCCGGCCATCTGCCTGCTGGTGGCCGAGCGGGCCTTCGAGACCCGCCACGGCATGACGGCGCAGGATGGTGTGCGCTACGTGACCATCGCCCTCGATCCCACCTCTCGCGATGATCTGCTCGGCAGCGATGCTGAACGGCTGGGCGCCGGATCCGGCGCACCCGGCATTCACCAGGCCCGGGCCGGGCGGACGGCCTGCGCTTTGGCCCTGCAGATCGCGACCTGCCCGTTCTCGGGCGGTGTCGGCCGGGCCTGGCGAGCGGCCAAAGGGCTGGAACTGGTCGCGACGGTTGCAGCCGGCTTCCTTGAGACCGATGGCCGGGGTGCGCGCCTGACCAGCCGCGATCTGGAACGGTTGCGAGAGGCATATCACATCCTGAAGACCGCGCCGGCCGATGCGCCGACGCTGCCGGTGCTGGCAAGGCGGGTGGGGATGAATGTGCGCAAGCTGACCGACGGCTTCCGTCGCCAGTTCGGCACCAGCATCGCCGATTTCGTCGCCGAGGAACGGTTACATCTGGCTTATCGCCTGATATCGACCGGCGAGATGGGGGTCGCCGAGGCGGCCTATCGGGTCGGCTACAGCCCCAATCATCTGTCCACCGCCTTCCGCCGCCGTTTCGGCATCTCGCCCGGGCGGCTGCGCTGATCCGGTCCCGCCGCCCGTCCGCGGAGATCTGACTCCTGCCATCGTAGGCCTCCGGCATTTCGGAGACCGGCCACAGATGCGATTCATTCGCAACATGACGCGCGCCGTCCGTCTCCGTTCCTGCCGATATCAGAGGCCTCTCTCATGCCGCTCTCCCGTTCCGGCTCCGCCCGGCTGTCGCCCACGCTCCTGATTGCTGCCGGGCTGCTTTCCCAGGCCTCGCCGGTTTTTGCCGCCGATGCAGAGGATGCCGAGACCCTGCCCGCCCTTCAGGTGCAGGAGACGCGCCCCGCGTCGTGGAGGCCGGCCGGCGGTGTGGTCGCCCAGACCGCGACCATCGGCACAAAGACCGATGCCCCGCTGTCCGAGACGCCGCAATCGGTGTCGGTGGTGACCCGCGAACAGATGGAGATGCAGCAGGCCCAGAGCCTGGGGGAGGCACTGCGCTACACGCCGGGCATCGTCACCGGCCTCGCCAATGCCGACAATCGATACGACCAGCTCACCATCCGCGGCTTCAATGCCACCACGCTCGGCCTCTATCGCGACGGGCTCCGGCAGATGTCGAACCAGATGACCACCCGGATCGAGCCCTTCGGCCTGGAGCGGATCGAGGTGCTGCGCGGCCCGGCCTCGGTGCTCTATGGTCAGGCGGCACCGGGCGGGCTGGTCAATGCGATCACCAAGCGCCCGACCGCCGATCCGCTGCACATGGTGGAAATCTCGGGCGGGAGCCACGATCGGCTGCAGGCGGCCGTGGATCTGAGCGGGCGGCTGGTGGATGACGGCCGCGCCCTGTTCCGGCTGACGGCCCTTGCCCGCGACGCCGATGCCCAGATCGACCATAACCGCGACGACCGGATCTATGTCGCCCCGGCGCTGACCCTGTCGCTTGGCGAGGATACCAGCCTCACTTTGCTCGCCAGCCGTCAGCAGGACGAGGCGGGAACTCCGGGCCCGCTGCCCGCCTCGGGCACGGTGCTGCCCAACATGCACGGGCGGATCCCGATGACCCGCTATTCCGGTGATCCGTCGCTCAACGAATTCGACCGTACCCAGACCGCTTTCGGTTGGGCTTTCGAGCATCGTTTCGACGACCGCTGGCAGCTGCGTCAGAACACCCGCTATGACCGGCTCGATTTCGATCAGGCCAATGTCTACGCCTACACCCCGCTTGCGACCGACGGCACCATGGTCAACCGGGGCGCCTATCGCTTCGGTGTCGATGCGGATCTCTTCAACACCGACACCCAGCTCCAGGCGGACTGGCAGGCGGGGCCGGCGTCCGTCACCTCGCTCTTTGGCCTCGATTACCGCTACAACGCCGAGGATTTCTACCAGTTCATGGGTGCGGCAACGCCGATCGACCTCTATGACCCGGTCTATGGTCAGGCGATCGCCAACCCGTCGCTGAAGGTCACGGACAACACCACCCGGATCGACCAGATCGGCGTCTATACCCACCAGCAGATCCGCCTGCCCCAGGGGCTGGTGCTGAGCCTGGGTGGCAGGCAGGACTGGGCCCGCAGCCGGGTCACCAACCATATGGACGATGACGCCCGCACCAGCCAGTCAGATGATGCCTTCACCTGGCGGGCGGGGGCGGCCTGGGCCTTCGAGGCGGGCCTGACCCCTTATGTCTCCTGGTCGACCTCGTTCTCGCCGGTCTCGGGCACGGATGTCGATGGCCGGGCGTTCCGGCCGTCGGAGGCGGAGCAGCTGGAAGTCGGGGCCAAATTCCAGCCCGACGGTTTCGACAGCTTTTTCACCCTGGCCTGGTTCGATCTGACCCAGACCAATGTCGTCACGGCGAGCGCCACCAACCCGGCTGCCCGTTACCAGATCGGCGAGATTCGCAGCCGTGGTATCGAAGTGCAGGCGGTGGCCGAGCTGGGCAGGGGGGTCAGCCTGATCGGCGCCTACACCTGGCAGGATCCCGAAGTGACCCGCAGCCTGGGCGCCGATCTGCATAAGAAGCCCACCGGCATCCCCGATCATATGGCGTCGCTCTGGGGCGACTATACGGTTCAGTCCGGGCCGCTGGCCGGGCTGGGGCTGGGGGCCGGTGTCCGCTATGTGGGCGAAAGCGCCGGCGATGCCCGCAACAGCTTCACCGTGCCCGATGTCACGCTCGTCGATCTTGGGGTGCGCTATCAGGCGGGCGACTGGCGGGTGGCGGTGAATGCCAGCAATCTCTTCGACCGCTATTACGTCGCCGGCTGCTCGTCCGAGGCCAATTGCAGCCTGGGCTATGAGCGCACGGTCGTGGCCAGCCTGCGCTACAGCTGGTGACGCCATGACCCTCGGAACCGGTCGTCCCTTCGCCTTCCTGATGATCGCCGTCCTCTACATGACCCAGGGCATTCCGCTGGGCCTGGCGATGGAGGCGCTGCCGGGCTTGCTGCGCCAGCAGGGAGCGGCCCTTGACAGGCTCGCCTTCCTGCCGCTGGTCGGGCTGCCCTGGGTGCTGAAATTCCTCTGGGCGCCGCTGGTCGACGACCGGTGGTCGCCGCGCCTCGGCCGTCGGCGGAGCTGGGTGCTGCCGATGCAGTCGCTGGTGCTGGCAACCCTGCTGGCCGTGGTGGCGACGGGGGTGTCCGAGACCGTCTCGGGCTGGCTGGTGGCGGGTTTTGCGCTTGCCTCGCTTGCCAGCGCCACCCAGGACACCGCCACCGACGGGCTTGCGGCCGAACACTTCCAGGGCCGCGATCTGGCCCGAGCCAACGGCATTCAGGTGGGCGGGACCATGATCGGCTTCTTCTTCGGCGGCTCCGGCACGCTGGTGATGGCCGGCATGATCGGCCTGACCGGGGCGCTTCTGGTGGTGGCCGGGGTGGTTGCGGCCGGGCTGGTGCTGGCCCTGTTCTGGCGGGAGGGGGTACCCCCGCAGCCTGGGGCTGCGCCGTACATGCGGGCCAGTCTCAGGGGGTTCGCGGCGCGGCCCGGCGCGCTGCCCCTGCTGGCGGTGGCGCTGCTTTCCGCCGTCACCGCCAGCGCCGGCTTTGGTCTGTGGAAGCTGTTCCTGATCGATGCCGGCTGGACGATCGCGGCGGTCGGCCGGCTCGGCATCGCGGCCGGTGCCGTCACCATTCTGCTCGGCTGTGGTGGCGGGGCCTGGATGGTGGCGCGCCTCGGCGCCTGGCGGGCGCTGTTCGTCGGGCTTGGGGCATCGGGGCTGGCGGCACTGATCTGGGCAGCGCAGGCGGCGGGTCTTCTGCCCCTCACGCCCGGACCGTCGCTTCTGTCGCTGCCTTTTCTCGCCGCCTCGCTCGGTGCCTTCGGGGCCGGGGCGGCCTCGGTCGCGGCCATGGCCCTGGCCATGCGCTTCGCCGCCGCCGCCGGCCAGGCCGGTACCGACATGACCTCGGTGCAAAGCACCCGGGATCTGGGTGAGATCGGCACCTCGTCGGCGATCACCGCCTTTGCCGCCGCCGCTGGCTATGGTGCTGCCTTCCTGGCGGTGGCCGTTGCGGCCGGTCTCACGATCGCGGCCGTGCTGCATGCCCGGCGGTCGGCGGCGCTGCGCCTGGCCGAGGCCGGGCTCAGGGAGGCGCCGTGATGCCCCGCCCTGTCCGGCCATCCTGGAGGAAGATCTGGCTGCAGCTGCATCTCTGGCTGGGGCTGACCATCGGGGCGGTGGCGGCCCTGCTGGGGGTGACCGGTGCCGCCCTTGTGGTGAAGGAGCCGTGGCTCCGCCTGGAACTGGGGGCGATGGCAAGACCGGTCGATCCTGCCGCGGCGCCCCTGCCGCCCGATCTTCAGGTACAGGCGGCCCAGGCGATCGCAACCGGGCCGCGTCGCCTGCTGTCTGTCACGGCCCCCGGCAGCGGGCCGATGCCGGTCGCCACCGTGCTTGCCCTGTTGACCGAACCGGCCGGCGAAGGTGGTCCGCGCTTTCTTGTCGCGACCTTCGATCCCGCGCGCGGCGACCTGCTCGGCATCCGCCCGTTCGGGGATCTCGCCTTCGCGCAGGTGCTGGATCTGCATCGGGCGTTGGCTGGCGGCCCGACCGGCGCCGGGCTGGTGGCGGTGGTCGGGGTGGTGCTCTGCCTGTCGCTTGCGACGGGGGCCTGTCTCTGGTGGCCACGGCGACCGGAAGGCGGGCGGCGGCCGGGTGCCTGGCGCCGCCGGCTGCTGCCGTCGCTCGCTGGGCCCTGGCATCGGCAGATCAGGGTGCTGCACGTGACCGCAGGCATCTGGCTGCTGCTGCCGCTGGCGGTGGTGGCGGTGACCGGCACGCTGCTTGCGCGCCCCGATCTGATTGGCGCCGCGCGGCGTGGTCTGCCGCTCGCCGCTGCGGCCCCACCAGCGCCGGACGATGCCTGCGTAGCCGTGCCGGATGCTGCCACCGCGGTGCGCCTGGGGCTCGCCGCATCGCAAAGCGGTACCTTCCTGGGTGTGATGGCGGCCGGGTCGGGCTGGATGGTCACGACGACCACCGGCATGCTCATGGTCGACCCGGGTATGCTCGATCCGGGCTGTGGCACCGTGACGGCGATGCCCCGCGGTCCGGATCTGCACGGGGTCATGAACGCGCTGCACGGCCGGCTGATGCTGGGATGGCCCGGGCAGGTGGTGGCCTTTCTGGCCGGGCTCGCCCTGCCCGTGTTCTATGTCACAGGTCTCGTCATCTGGCTGCGCCGCCGACGGTGAGGCGGTCGACCAGGCGGTCCACTGCCGCCTCCGCCGCGACGATCGAAGTTGCAAGGCGGTCGTCGCCGAATTCGTCGCCCTCGATCGCCACCACATCCACCGCGCCCATGCCGATATAGCGCAACGGGGCGGCGAGACCGGGCACCACCAGCTCGTTATGGGCCTGAATGCCGCCCGGCTCATATCCCAGGTCGCCGCGCGCCGTCAGGACCACCGCCCGCTTGCCCGCCGGCAGCATCGGCCAATAGGGCGTGTCGCCGCGGGCGCGGTCGAAGCCGAAGGTGACACCGACCCGCACGATATTGTCGATCCAGGCCTTCAGCGCTGACGGCAGGCCGAAATTGTACATCGGCGCCCCGAAGACCACGATGTCGGCGGCAAGGAGTTCCGCCGTCAGCCGGTCGCTTTCGGCAAGCCGGGCCCGCATGGCGTCGTCGCGCGCCTCAGGCCGGGTGAAGGCAGCCCTGACCCAGTCGGCATCGACGGGGGCCGGTGGCGCGAGGCCGACATCGCGGCAGGTGATTTCATCGCCGGGGCGATGCTGCCGCCACCGGTCTGCGAAACGCGCGGTCAGCCGGCGGGTGTGAGAGCCATGAGGGTCTGTGCCCGAGCGGCCGGGGCGGGCGCTGGCATCGATTTGCAGCAGCCGGATCATGATGCATCTCCTTCATCTGTGGAGTGTGAATGACATGAGGATTGCCCTGAATTTCAGCGGCTGACAAAATCGTATCCCTCAGCCGATAATGAAGATGGATTCATCCATGCCCCCTTCCCGCAGGCTGCCACCACTCCAGGCGCTCAAGACCTTCGAGGCGGCGGCCCGCCATCAGAGCTTCCGGCTGGCCGCGGCCGAGCTTGGTGTCACCCCCACCGCCGTCAGCCATCAGATCCGCCTGCTGGAAGAGACGCTGGGCCTGCCCCTGTTCGAACGGCGGGTACGGCAGGTGGTCACCACCCCCGCCGGCGACCGGCTGTTTCCCGTACTGCGCGACGGCTTCGACGCCATGGCGGCGGCGGTGGCGGCGCTTCGCCCCCCGGCGCCGCGGCGGGCGGTGACACTGACCGCACTCGGCCTGTTCACTGCGAAGCGGCTGATCCCGGCACTCGGCCGGTTCCGGGCGCGGTTCCCCGATCACGAGCTTCGCCTGCACGCCTCGGATGATGTGGTCGAGCTTGGCACCGGCATTGCCGATCTGGCGGTGCGCTACGGCCGGGGGCCGTTCCCGGGGCTCGTGGCCGAAACCCTGATCACCGATCGCTTCGGCGTGGTGGCAAGCCCGCGGCTGGGCCTGCGGTCGCCCGAGGATCTGGAGAAGGTGCCGCTGCTCAGGGTCGACTGGCGGCGGCAGGAACGCGTACCCGACTGGCGGGCCTGGGCCGGCGCCGCCGGCCGGCTGGAACCTGCAGGCACGGCGGTGCTCACCTTCACCGACGATGCCCATGCCATCCAGGCGGCGATCGCCGGCCATGGGGCGCTGATCGCCAGCCTGACCCTGGTCGCCGACGACCTTGCCGCCGGCCTGTTGACGGCGCCCTTCGGCCCGGAATTGCCGGGGGACGGCTATCACCTGCTGATCCCGGAAGCGGAACGGTCGGCACCGGATGTGATCGCGGTGCGCGACTGGCTGCGGGAGATCGCCGCCGGGAGCGCCGCATGACCGCATCATGGCCGAAGCTCACTCTTGGCCAGCTGCGGTTGCTGCTGGCGGCGGTGGAGACCGGCAGCGTCGGTGCCGCGGCCCGGCGGCTGGGACTGACCCAGTCGGGCGCGTCGCAGGCGCTTGCGGCACTCGAAAAGGGGCTCGGCGTCGAGCTGCTGGTCCGAACCCGTGGCGGGGTGACTGCAACCGCCATCGCAGAGGCCCTGCTGGCCGATGCTGCCGATGCGGTTGCCGCCGTCGACCGCATCGCGGCTCGGGCCCGGGCAGCCTCGGGACGCCCTGAGCGTCCCTTGCGCATCGCCGCAATCCCGAGCATTGCCGAGCGGGCACTGCCCGGCTGGTGCCGGCGGTTGCGACAGCTTGCCCCTACCCTGGTCACCGGCGCCTTCGAAGGTGGCCATGGCGAGGTGGGAGATTGGGTTGCCCGCGGTCTCGCCGACATCGCCGTCACCTCGGTGGTGCCCGAGGGGCTGCCTTCGGTCGCACTCCGGCCCGAGGCGCTGCTGGTGGTGGGGCGCCGAGACGATCCGGATCTGTGGCCGGCATCGCTGCCTGTTGCCCTCCTGGCCCGCCGGCCGCTCGTGCTGGCGGGGGGCTGCGAGCCGGTGGTGGAACCGCTGCTTGGCGGCGGCGCCGTGCCGCGGACCGGCGATATCACCACGGCCGGCCTCGCGACCGCGCTGGAAATGGTACGCCAGGGACAGGGGTTGACCCTGTTCGCGGAGACGTCCTTCCCCCGCGGTGACATGGACGGGCTGACCATCCGACCCTTGGATCCTCCGGTCACCCGCACGCTGCATCTGGTGTTTCGCGCCGAGACCGCGGAGGGGGGCGTCGTCGACCTGCTGCTCAGGGTGCTGGAAGACGAGGGATGGCGGGCTGCAGGTCATAAGCCGGACTGATGGCCGCTCATGCGTGCATTCCATGACGTCGGCGCGGCGGCTGGGTGGGATGATGCGGTATCGAAGAAAGGCCCGCTCCCATGCCCCTGCGTGACACCACCATGACCGGGTCCATCCGTCGGACCCCGGCCTCCGCCGCGCCGTCCGGTTCTGCCGTCATCATCGGCCTCGCCTGGGGGCTGTTGGGGGTGCTGGTGTGGTCCGGTTCCTTCATCCTGACCCGTTTCGGGGTCCGCACGAGCCTGGGCCCCTTCGACATCATCGCGCTCCGTTTCATGGTGGCCGGCCTGTTGCTGGCGCCGGTGATCCTGCGCCGCGGGCTGGCCTGGCGGCGGCTCGGGCCGCTCGGGCTCGGACTGCTCGTCTTGGGCGGGGGCGCGCCTTATGCCCTGCTTTCGGCCGCCGGGCTGCAATATGCGCCGGCGGGGCAGGCTGCGGCGCTGATCCCGGGGCTGATGACCGCCGCCGTGGCCCTGATCGGCATCAGGGCGCTGGGGGAACCGCTGACCCGGCCGCGTATGGCCGGCGTCGCGGCGGTTCTGGCGGGCAGTATCACCATCGCTGCGGTTTCCGCGGGGCCGGGCCAGACCCCGGGTCATGCGATCTTCCTGTGTGCAGCCCTGGTCTGGACGGGTTATGTGATGGTGCTGCGGCGTTCCGCCATTGATGGTCTGCACGCCACGGCGATTGCCGCCGTGGTCTCGGCCGTCTGCTACCTGCCGGTCTACGCTTTGTTCCTGCCCTCGGCGTTCGGCACCGCGCCGGTCGCCGACATGGCAATCCAGGCGATCTATCAGGGGGTGGGGGCGACCGTTTTCGGGCTTTACGCCTTCAACCAGGCGGTCCGGCGTCTGGGGGCGGCCGGAGGTGCCGCGCTGAGTGCGTTGATCCCGGTGGTCACCATGGCGCTTGCGGCCCCTCTGCTGGGGGAGGTGCCGGGTCCGATCGATCTGGTGGCGGCGCTTCTGATCACCGCGGGCGTGCTGCTGCTGACCGTCCTGCGCGGGTGCCGCCGGCTGGGTTGACCTGCGGCTTGCGGCTTCCTTGACCGTCCTGCGGGGGCGCCCGATACTCTGGCCGGGCTACTCTCGCCGGGCATTTTCTCCCCTCCCTGCGGAGAGGGGGCGCCCTCGTGCTGCCAGAAGGAAGGTTCTGCCCCGATGTGCGCCGACGTCACCACCGCCCCTGTCCCGGCGCTTGCGCCCGAACCGCATGTCCGGTCGCGCTATGCCGCAGACAATCTGGGGCGCATGCGCCGGCGGCCGCCGCTGGAGGGTGATCTCAGGGTCGATCTCTGTGTCATCGGCGGCGGACTGGCGGGGCTGTCGACGGCGATCGAGGCGGCGGAGCGCGGGCTCAGCGTGGCGGTCGTGGAGGCGCGGCGAATCGGCTGGGGGGCCTCAGGGCGCAATGGCGGCCAGCTGCTGAACGGCTTCGCGGCCGGCACCGACCGGCTGATCGCCAAGGTGGGGGAAGACAAGGCCCGCACCATGTGGCGGATGAGCGTCGAGGCGCTGGACCTGGTCCGCGATCGCATCTCTCGTCATGAAATCGACTGTGATTTTGCCGAGGGTGTTCTGATGGCCGCGCTGAAGCCCCGCCATATGCGGGGGCTGGAAGCGGAGCTGGCCCGCGAGCGCGCCTGGGGCTATGACCGGTCGGAGCTGATCCCCGCCGCCCGTATCGGCGAGCATGTCGGCAGCCCGCGCTATATCGGCGGCATGCTGGACCGCGGCGCCGGCCATCTCGATCCGCTGGCCTATGCGCTCGGTCTGGCGCGCGTGGCCGAAGAGGCGGGGGTCCGGATCTTCGAGGAGACATCGGCCACCGCCCTTCACCGGGGCGCGCCGCCCCGGGTGGAGACGCCGCATGGCAGCATCACCGCCGATGCGGTGGTCGCCGCCGCCAATCACGAGAACGGGCGGCTGATCCCCGAGGTGCGCTGGAAGGTGATGCCGGTCGGCACCTATGTACTGGCGACCGAACCGCTGGATCCGGCATTGGCCGAGCGGCTGCTGCCCGGCCGGGTGGCGGTGTCCGACTGCAAGTTCGCGCTCAACTATTTCCGCCTGGCCGGCGACCGCCGGATGCTGTTCGGCGGCCGGGTCAGCTATTCGACTCTGGAGCCGCTGAACCTGGACACCGCGATGCGCCGGACCATGATCGGCATCTTCCCCGATCTGGCCGATGTGCCGACCGCCGAGGTCTGGGGCGGGTTCGTCGACATCACCCATGACCGCACGCCGCATTTCGCCGCGGTGACGCCCGAGATCCTGGTGCTGCAGGGGTTTTCAGGCCACGGCCTGGCCGCCACGGCGCTGGCCGGGCGTCTGGCGGCCGAGGCCGTGACCGGTGATCGCAGCCGTTTCGATCTGTTCCACGGCCTGCGCCACATCGATTTTCCCGGCGGTTGGGCGCGCACCCCCCTGCTGGTCGCGACCATGGCATGGTTCCGGCTCCGCGACATGCTGTAGGCCGCGGCGCCGGAACCCGTGACCCGGGATTTGGGACCCGGGATTCGGGGCACTTCACTCTGCGGCAAGCACGGCGGGCCGCGTTGCCCGTTCGCGCCGGGCCAGGACGATCTGGACCGTCATCACCAGGGCCAGCGCCGCCACGGCCGCAACCGTGGACAGGGGCTCGGGCAGGATCAGCCCGAAGGCCGCGGCTGCCAGCAGCAACCGCCAGCCCGGATGGAGCCGGCGGATCAGCCAGCCCTGATCGGCCGCCGCCAGCGCCGTCACCGCCACCAGGCAGGCGAGGGTGGAAGAGAGGATGGTGAGCGGCGCCTGGTCCACGATCAGCACCCCCGGATGGTAGACCATCAGGAAGGGGATGATGAAACCGGTCGCCCCCAGCCGGACCGCCGCCATGGCCTGCCGCATGGGATGAACGCGCGAGATCGAGGCGGCCGAGAAGGCCGACAGCGCCACGGGCGGTGTGATCGCCGACATGATGCCGAAATAGAAGATGAACAGATGCGCCGTGATCACCGACAGCCCGAGCTGGGTGAGGGCTGGCACCACGGTGAAGGCGAGCAGCAGATAGGCGGGTGTCGTGGGCAGGCCGGTGCCGAGCACCAGAGAGGCGGCCATGGTGGCCAGAAGCGCCATGAACAGGTCGTCGCCGCCGACCGCCAGAACCAGCTTGCTGAAGGCGAGGCCGATGCCGGTCATGTTGACCACGGCCAGGATGATGCCGACGGCGGCGCACATGGCGAGCAGGCCCAGCCCGTCGCGGGCCGCTTCGATCAGGACGCGCATGACGACCCGCGGCCCCATGCGCATCGGCGCATGCCAGATGCCGCCGAGGAAGATCACCGCGATACCGGCAAGACAGGCATAGGCGGGTGAATAGCCCGAGGCGAGCAGGGCGACGATGCTGCCTGCCGATGCGGCGACCGTCAGGCCCTGGATCACATCCCCCCGGTCGACCGGGGGCAGTTCGGCGGCGGCACGGGCATCGGCCGCTTCCATGCCGCCGGCCCGGGCCGCGAACAGGACCCTGAGCGAGATGCTGGCATAGAACAGCAGGCAGGGCAGGATCGAGGCGATCACGATAGTGACGTAGGGGATGCCGGTGATGTCGGCCATCAGGAAGGCCACGATGCCCATGACAGGCGGGGTGATCTGGCCGATGGTCGAGGCGCAGGCTTCGACCGCGCCGGCAAAGGCGGGGCGATAGCCGGCCCGGATCATGAAGGGAATGGTGAACGAGCCCGTGGCGAGCACGTTTGCCGGGCCCGAGCCGGACAGGGACCCGAAGCCCATGCTGGCGACGACGGCGGCCTGGGCGGGCCCGCCGGGAACGCGCCGGGTGGCGCGACCGGCAAGACGGATGATCGAGTCGCCGGCACCGCTGGCCCGCAGGACGGCACCGTAAAGCACGAAGACATAGATCATCGACGCCATCAGGCCGAGCGACGAGCCCAGGATGCCGCCCTGGCCGAACATCTCTTCAAGTGCCACTTCCAGCCGGACGCTGGAATGGTGCAGCACGCCCGGCAGCCAGGGGCCCGCCCAGACGAAGCCCATGAAGCCGACCACCAGCAGGGCCATGCCCATGCCGCAGGCCCGGCGGGTGATTTCCAGCGTCACGATCAGCGTGGCGCAGAACACCATCACGTCTTCAGGCAGCGGAAAGCCCATGCGGTACGAGAACATCTCGAACCAGTCGATGAACACATAGACCATCGCCGCCAGAATCGCGGTCAGAAAAGCGAGGGTCAGGGCGCGATCGGCCAGGCGACCGGCCCGGCCGCTGCGCCAGGTGGCGGGCAGTGTGGGGGTGGAAAACAGGATGGCCGCGGCGCCGAGCAGCAGCACCGCACCGCGCTGCACGGGCAGTGGCAGCTCCCCCAACGCGATCGTCGCCAGGATGAAGATCATGAGGGCGAGGCCGCAGGCATCGGCAAGGCCGCGGGTGGTCCGCGTCCAGCCGTCGGAACGGGCCGCCGGCCTGAGGCCGGGGCCGTCGGTAATGACGCTCATCGGATGTGTCCTCGATTCTGGTCGGGAAGACGCAACGACCCGTGCCGGCCCGCCATGCGCCTGGTCAGGCCGCCGGCCGGTCGGTCGAGCTTCTTCGGGATGCGTCTGTGGCGGGCGGCGGGGGCGCCCGGGAAATCAGGGCTTCATGACGCCGGCTTCGACATAGAAGCGCTTGGCGCCGGGATGAATGATGCCGCTGGCGCTCCGCACGGCCTCGTCGAGCGACATGATCGAGAGTTCGCGCGAGGCATGCCGCACCTCGTCGATGTTCTCCCACAGCGTCTTGACCAGCCGGTAGGCGACATCGTCAGGCATGTCGCGATGGACGATGATCTGCATGCGCGTCGTCCAGCTCACCACCGGCGCCTCGGGCTTCAGATGGCCGTCATAGGCCGCCGAGATACGCTCCGGGGCAAGCGTGACCAGATCGTAATAATCCGCGGCCGGAAAGGTCTTGCGCCAGCTGTCCATGGCGACCGGATCCAGGCCCACATAGGCGAGGTCGCTCTGCAGCGCCGCCGAGGCGACGGCCCCCTGCGGCAGGCCGCCCCAGAGATAGACCGCATCGATCATGCCGTTGCGCAGCTCGTCCATGGCGGTCGAGTATTCAAGGTATTGCGCCTTAACCTGACCCTTGGCCGGATCCAGCCCATGGGCGGCCAGAAGGGCGAGATTAACCGTGCCCGAGAAGCCGCCCGGCGTGCCGACCGCAATGGACTTGTCCCGAAGATCGGCCAGGGTGCGGATGCCTGATCCGGCGCGCGTCAGATAATGTGCGACACCGCTTTCCAGCGTCAGCAGTACGCGGACGTCGTCATAGTATTTCCCGTCCTCGGCCCTGCCCTTGAACATGAACAGCCCGTCACGGGCATAGAGCAGATGCGGTGAGGCGATGATGCCGATATCCCAATCTTTGTCGACGACGCCGCGCAGCAGCTTCGGCGTGCCGCCATGGGCCACCACTTCCATGGTGATGCCCGACCGGGTCTTGTCGAGCAGGGTGGACCAGGTGACCCCCAACGCGTATTCATCCGACGTATTGCTGATGGTCGCGAATTTGACCTCGACCGGGTCTGCGGCTGCGGCCGGCCCGATCGGTGACAGGCCGGCTGCCACCCAGACGCAAAAGGCCATCGTTCCGGCAGCCGCTTTCAGGGCGGCTGCCAGTCCGCCGCGCCATGCGCGGCCCGTGCTCGTCGTCATCTGCCCCTGTTCTCCCCTCTTCGCTCCATCCCACGGAGCGCGTCGATGCGGATGCGGGTCCGGCTCGCCTTGGCGTTTCTCGTATCGGTATATGATACTTCTTATAAATCGCCTTATACGTTGTTTTTATATCTTTAATTGAATCCGTTGCGCATATCCATCCCGAATTACGCGAATCCGGGTGGCGCAATGCGGCTGTCTGCCCCGCGGCACGGCACCGTCGCATGCCGTGAACACCGTGACGATTCGGGGGCCAGTGGTGCAGTGATTGACGCAGGGATGCGGGCTAAATACGGTCTCCACAGTCCCGGTCGTGCCGGTTCAGGCACGGTTCCATTCGTGTCGAGCGAGACGATGATGCTGCGCCTTACCGCCTTCGCCCGCCTGCTCCGGATTGTTCCGGCTCTTCTGGTCTGCCTGCTTCTTCTGACGACGATCGCCGTCGCCCCGCTGCAGGCCCAGACCCTGCCCGGACTGCCCTCCACAGGTTCCGGCTCCGCCGATACCGCCACCAGCGACGGTCAGGCGGAGGTCGATGCGCTGATCAAGCTGCTCGAGAACCCGGAGGGCCGGGAGAAGCTGATCGAGCGCCTGAAGGCGGCGGAAACCCCGGCGGAGCCCGCCGAGGGCGAGGAACTTGCAGCCGAACTGGTGATGCCTTTCCTTGACGGTCCGGCGACGGTGATCGCCAACCGCCTGGATGCGCTGGGGCGTGATCTGCAGAAGGCGGCGGTCGCGCTGTCGCATACGCCCGACGAGCTGGAGCGTATCGGCCGCGGCCTTGCCAACGACAGGAAGCGGGAGCAGTGGATTGAGCTGATCGGCCGTCTGGCGGCGGTGGTTGCTGCGGGCTTTCTGCTGGAATGGATTGTAAAAGCGCTGCTGTCGCGCCCCCGTCGCCGGCTCGGGACCAACCCGCCGGCCTCGCGCTGGCGCCGGGCTGCACGCGGTATCTGCCTGCTGCTGATCGATCTTCTGGGTATTGCCGGCTTTGCGGGCGGTGCCGCCGCGGCCACCGCCCTGGTGCGCCCGACGGGCGACGCTGCGATGATCGCGATCGCCGTCGTGCAGGCCAATATCGCCGTGCGCGCGATACTGGCGGCCGGGCGCATGGCGCTTCGTCCGCAGGTGCGCCGGCTTCGGCCGCTGCCCTTCTCTGACGAAACCGCCGCCTATCTCTACATCTGGCTGAAGCGCTTTGCGCGCATCACCGTCTATGGCTGGTTCCTGTACGACGTCGCCCGGACGCTCGGGGTCTCGCCGCCGGTGCTGCTGGTCGCGTCCAAGGTCTTCGGCCTGTTCGTGGCCAGCCTGGCGGCGGTGGTGGTGCTGCAGAACCGCCGCGAGGTCGCCGATGTGATCGCCGGCCGCCGGCCGCTCCAGTTCGGTGCCGACGACGTGCCGGGCACCGAGGCGGCGATGGCCGATCCCGGCGACGGGTCGGCACCGCTCGGGGTGACGCCGGCAGAGGCGGATGTCCGGACCGCCGACGACGACGTTCCGCCCGATCTTGCCGCCGCCGCCGCCGACCGGGCGCGCGAGGTGACGCGTGCGGGCATGGCGACCCTGCGCGCGCGTCTCGCCGATGTCTGGCATGTGCTGGCGCTGGCCTATGTCGCCATTGCGGCCGGGATCTGGCTGCTGGGGGTCGATGGCGGTTTCACCTTCCTGGCGCAGGCGACCGGCGCCACCGTCCTGATCCTGCTGCTGGACCGGGTGGCGGTGATGGCGGCGGAACGGATGCTGGAGCGGCTGTTCTCGGTCTCGGACGAGTTCATCCTGCGCCATCCCGGCATCGAAACCCGGGTGAACCGCTATCTGTCCATCACCCGTACCGCCATCGTCGGCTTCATCCATGTCTTTGCGGTGCTGGCGCTGCTCGAAGTCTGGGGGCTGGGCGGTCTGGCCTGGCTCGCCTCCGACGCCGGCGCCCGGGTGGTGGGGGCGCTGGTCAAGATCGTGGTCTTCGTGGTCGGTGCCGCGGTGATCTGGGAAATGGTCGATGGGGCCATTTCGCGGCGCCTGCAATCCGATGGCGATCGCGCGCCCACCACGCGCGCCAAGACCCTGCTGCCGATGCTGCGCAACGTGGTCATGATCATCCTGACCCTGGTGGTGGTGCTGACCGTCTTCTCGGAAATCGGCATCGACATCGCGCCGCTGCTGGCCGGTGCCGGCGTCGTCGGCCTCGCCATCGGTTTCGGTGCCCAGACGCTGGTCAAGGACTTCATCACCGGCGCCTTCATCCTGTTCGAAGACACGATCTCGGTTGGCGACGTGGTCACCGTCGCCGGCCAGACCGGGGCGGTGGAACGCATGACCGTGCGCACCATCCGCCTGCGCGACGTGGAGGGTGTGGTGCGGACCGTGCCGTTCAGCGCCGTCGACATCGTCCAGAACCTGACCAAGGACTTCTCCTACGCCCTGCTGGATATCAGCGTCGCCTATCGCGAGAATGTGGGCGAGGTGGCCGAGATGATGCGCGAGGTCGGGCTGGCCATGGGGCACGATCCGGAGTTCCGGGATCTGATCCTTCAGCCGATCGAGATTTTCGGCCTCGACCGCTTCGGTGCCAGCGACGTGGTCGTCCGCGGCCGGATCATGACGAAGCCCGGCCAGCAATGGGGGATCAAGCGCGCCTTCTTTGCCCGCATCAAGCAGGTCTTCGACGAGCGCGGCATCGAGATCCCCTTCCCGCACACCACGCTCTATTTCGGCGTGGGCAAGGATGGCAAGGCGCCGGCTGCGCCGGTGCAGGTGCTCAAGGCCGAAGGCTCCTGGCGCTCGGGTGCGACGGGACATGCGGCCCCCAAGCTGCCGGCGGTGGCACCAGCGGCAGAGGATCCCGAGGACCGGCGCGACGTTCGTGCGGTACCCGGCGACGAAGACAGCCGTCGCCCGCCGCGGATCGACGAGGAGTCGGGCGAAGCGGGTGGCGACTCCCAGCCCTCACGTTGAGGCCTGGGCCGGCGTGTACGACAGGCGTTCCCGCCCCGCTCTTGCCCCTCCGGCCCATGGCGCTTATCCTCCGGCGGCCCCATCCGGCTCGTGAACGGCCTGAGGCGGGGGCGGCGGCGCGTGCCGTCGGGTCCGGTGGAAGCGAGGTGACGACATGGGCGAACCGCGACAGATGGGGGCGGTCAACTGGCGGGGCTTCGCGACCCTCTACTTGCGCGAGGTGCGCCGCTTCGTGAAGGTGGCGGGCCAGACCCTGACCGCACCGGTGGTGACGGGTCTGCTGTTCCTCGCGATCTTCTCGCTCGCCCTCGGCCGGGCAGTCGAGACGGTGGGCGACGTGCCCTATCTGGAATTCCTGGCGCCCGGCCTGATCATGATGCAGGTGGTCCAGAACGCCTTCGCGAACTCGTCTTCGTCGCTGATGATTTCGAAGGTACAGGGCAATATCGTCGACGTGCTGATGGCGCCGCTTTCAGCCGTCGAGATGACGCTGGGCTATGCGCTGGGGGCGGTGACCCGCGGTGTGACCGTGGGCATCGTCCTCATCGCGGCGATGAGCCCCTTCGTGCATTTCGAATTCGCCCATCCGGGCTTCGTGATCTATCACCTGGTCGCCGCCTCGGCGATGATGGCGCTGATCGGTATTCTGGTGGGCGTCTGGGCCGACAAGTTCGACCAGATGGCGGCGATCACCAACTTCGTGATCACCCCGCTTTCCTTCCTGTCGGGCACCTTCTATTCGGTCGCGCGCCTGCCCGAAGGCTGGAGCTTTGCGGCGCATCTCAACCCGTTTTTCTATATGATCGACGGGTTCCGCTATGGCATCACCGGCCATGCCGATGGCTCTGTGCTGGCGGGCATGGCCGTGCTGGCCGGCGTCGACCTGGTGCTTGGCATCGCCTGCTGGCGGGCACTGGCCCGCGGCTGGAAGCTCAAGGCCTGATCCGGCGGATCGTCCGCGACGGTCGTGGCCGGCAGGCCTGCCGGATGCGGCCGTCTTCGGCGTTGCGTCGGCCTCGTTCCGTTCCGTCTCTCCAACCGTAATCGGTTCCGCGATGTCCTCATCCACTCTGGCGCTCGTCGTGCGGCATCCCAAGCTGAAGGCCCTCTATGGCCTCTGGCTGCGGCTGTGCGCCGGCGGCAGCTTTCCCGCCCTCGACGGCATGTCGCCGGCCGACCTCAGGCCCTGGCTCGACAACATGGCCATCCTGGGTCTGGACGAAACCGGTGGTTACGTCTATCGCTATTACAGCCCTGCTTATGCATCCGCCTTCGGCGGCGACCTGACCGGCTGCACCCTGGCCCGGATCGCGGCCGATCGGGCAGCCGTGCTTGCCGCCGAATACGACGCGGTGCGTGCCGACCGGCTGCCGGTCTCGCGGGTGTACACGGCGATGTTCGACGGCGAGCAGCAGACCTGGGAACGTCTGGTGCTGCCCTTCTTCGATCTCGACGGCGAGGTGAGCAAGCTCCTCGTCGCCGCCTACAGGGTGGACGCATGACCGCACGGCGCCCCTATACGCTGCCCGATCTGGACCCGCGCCGCGAGCCCGAGCAGGACAACGCCATGCCACCGCGTGCCGAGGAATTCGGCCTGTGGTGCGCGATGACCGACCGCCCCTTCCGTCTGATCAAGCTGGCGCTGGACGATAGCGGCCAACCGGAATGGGCGATCGAAGCCCATCCCGGCACCGAGCAGGCGGCCGTCATCTATGCCACCGGCACCGTCGACGAGGCGCAGGCGCTGGCGGTTGCCTATGGCTTCCTGGCGGGGGTGGAATGGTCGGAAGCGGCCCTTGCCCCGGCGCTGGAGCCCGAGGATGGCGAAGACTGGCCCGACGAGGCGGAAGCCCTCGCCCTGGCTTTGTCCGTGCCCCTGGTTCTGCCGCCGCCGCTGATGGAAGGCGAGTTGCTGACGGCCGAGGTGATCCCGGGCGAAGAGCCGGTGTTCGACTTCCAGGCGCTGGCCGCCGCCAATGAAGCCGATGCCGAGGCAGAGGTCGTCGATATGGCCGGGCCCGTCACCGAAGAGTCCGTCACCGAAGAGTCTGAGGCGGCACCCGTCACAGACGACGCCGGCGAGGATGATTCCGACGCGGATGCGGTGGGGCCTGCCGACGCCACAGCGGACGAAGATGCGGCGGGGGATGTCTCCGAAGCGCCGGTCCACGCCGATCCGCAGCTCGACGACGCCTTTGCCGACGAGGATGCAGAGGCGGATCCCCTCGACGACATCCTCGATGAGGATCTCGACGACGCGGACGCCGATGATGCCGTCGAGGCCGAGGCTGTCGACGAGAACGAGGCGGATGACGTAGCGGCCGCCGATGAAGGGGCCGGCGAGGACGAGGCAGCTGAGGACGGTGCAGGCGACGACGAGCCGGCGAGCTGGGACGACACGGAACAGGATGCCGGCTATGTCCTGCCCGCCCTCGCTCTGCTGGCGACATCGGAAGCCGAGGACGACCCCGCGCTCGACGAGGGTGTGCTGGCCGACAAGACCCGCAAGCTTGAAACCGTGCTCAGGAACTTCCGGGTGCGGGGCGAGATCATGGAGGTCCGGCGCGGGCCGCTGGTGACCCTGTTCGAGCTGGAGCCGGTGCCCGGCACCAAATCCTCGACCGTGATCAATCTCGCCGACGACATCGCCCGGTCGATGAGCGCCATCACCGCGCGTATCGCCGTGGTGCCCGGACGCAGCGTGATCGGTATCGAACTGCCCAACGAGTCGCGTGCGACCGTCTATCTCCGCGAAATCCTGGCCTCGCCCGCCTATACCCAGGCGCATCACCGCCTGCCGCTGGCGCTGGGCAAGAATATCGGCGGCGAGCCGGTGGTGGTCGATCTGACCCGCATGCCGCATCTGCTGATCGCCGGCACCACCGGCTCGGGCAAGTCGGTCGGCATCAATGCCATGATCCTGTCGCTGCTCTACCGGTTGCCGCCGGAACAGTGCCGGCTGATCATGGTCGACCCCAAGATGCTGGAACTGTCGGTCTATGACGAGATCCCGCATCTGCTGACCCCGGTCGTCACCGACCCCAACAAGGCGGTCGCCGCGCTGAAATGGGTCGTGCGCGAGATGGAGAGCCGCTACCGCTCCATGTCGCTTTTGGGCGTGCGCAACATCGAAGGCTATAACGGCCGGGTGGCCGAGCTTGCCGAGCGCGGCGAGCAGGTGACCCGCCGGGTGCAGGTCGGCTACGACAAGGCGAAGCAGGAGCCGATCTTCGAGGAGCAGATCGTCGACCTTGAACACCTGCCCTATATCGTGGTGGTCGTCGACGAGATGGCCGACCTGATGCTGGTGGCGGGCAAGGAGATCGAGACCCTGATCCAGCGGCTGGCCCAAATGGCCCGCGCCGCCGGCATCCATCTGATCATGGCCACCCAGCGGCCCTCGGTGGACGTGATCACCGGCACCATCAAGGCCAATTTCCCGACCCGGATTTCCTTCCAGGTCACCAGCCGCATCGACAGCCGCACCATCCTGGGCGAAGCGGGGGCCGAGCAGCTTCTGGGCCAGGGCGACATGCTGTTCATGGCGGCCGGCGGGCGCATCACCCGCGTCCACGGGCCCTTCGTGAGCGATCGCGAGGTCGAGGAGGTGGTCGAGCATCTGCGCGGCCAGGGCCGGCCCGACTATGTCTACAGCGTCACCGAAGAGGATGACGGCGATGGTCCGGTCGAGGGTCTGCCGTCGGATGACGTCACCCCTGAGGGGGAGGATGACGGCGACATCTTCGCCCAGGCGGTTTCGCTGATCCTGCGCGAAGACAAGGTCTCGGTCAGCTTCATCCAGCGCCATCTGCAGATCGGCTACAATCGTGCCGCCCGGCTGGTGGAGCGGATGGAGTCCGAAGGCATGATCAGCCCGCCCGACCATGTCGGCCGGCGCCAGATCCTGGTCAATGCCCGCAACTACTTCGCCGAGCGTCGCCAGCAGAGCTGAGATTCAGGGCTTTGCGGGGTAGCCCCCCGGTTCCGGGCTTGAACGACCGATGGACCGTCCTAATCTCTCCCCTGACGGGAGAGGGCAGGACGGTCCTTGACGTTTCAGGCATATCCGACGTGTCAGGCACGGTGTCTCAGCCGGAAAGGTGCGCATCATGACCATCGCCAGGATCCTGGCGGCAGGGATCGCGGTGACGGCAGCGGCGACGATCGCGGCGGTCGCAGTGCTACCGGCCTCTGCGCTGCCGCGCAGCACCGGCGGCGAGGCATCGAAACATGCGACGGCGGAGGCGACCGGTATGACGGCCTATGATTTTTCCCTGCCGGCCATCGATGGCGGCACCATCGACATGGCGGCCTGGCGCGGCCAGCCGCTGCTGATCGTCAACACCGCCTCGCTCTGCGGCTTCACCCGGCAGTATGAGGGGCTGGTGAAGCTCTGGCAGGACTATCGCGACCGTGGCCTGGTGGTGGTCGGTGTCCCCTCGGGTGATTTCGGCGGCCAGGAATACGACGAGGCCGGTCGCACCAAAGAATTCTGCACCGTCACCTATGGCGTCGATTTCCCGCTGGCTGAAAAGCAGACGGTGCGCGGCAGCGAGGCGCATCCGCTGTTTCGCTGGCTGACCGCCTCGCTCGGCGAGGACGCGGCGCCGCGCTGGAATTTCCACAAATACCTGATCGATGCCCAGGGGCGGGCGGTGAAGAGCTGGCCCTCGCGGGTGGAGCCGACCGATCGTGAGATCGTCTCGGCGATCGAAGCCGTCCTGCCTCAGCGGCAGGCCAGACTGAACTGACCCCCGTTCGGGAGGCCGGGTCCCCTTCAGGCGTCCCTGGGCATCGTGCCGCCCGAAAGTCGCCGCGCCGCAATCCGCGCGAAGCGCAGGGTCAGCGCCTTGCGGCGGGCAGGGGCGAGCGGCGGGCGTGGTTTCGCCTCGCGCAGGATCGCCGCCTCGAAGGCGTCGGCCAGGATCAGCCCCTCGTCTTCGGGCAGGATCTGCTGCGGAAAATCCGGGGCGACGGCGAACAGGAAACGGTCGGCCCAGTCGGCATATTCCGGCCATTTCCGGTCGGTGCGAAAATCCGCGGCGCCGCTCTTGATCTCGATCAGCGTGAACTGCCCTCTGGCGTCGAGCGCCATCAGATCGGCCCGCCGACCTGAGGCGAGCGGAAATTCGGCGAGCACGGCCATATCCATCGCCTCTTCCAGCATCCGCCTGGTTCCGGCGGCCACCATGGCCGCGATGCCCGCGACCGAATTGCCGGCAGCGGGGGGCTTCGCCTCGTCGTCCATCACAATCTGTAGGCCTCTGCAAGTCTGACGGCGGTTTCGATCGCGAGCGCATGGCGGCGTGCCAGGGCCTCGACATCCTCGTCATAGCCGCCACCCAGCACCGTGGCCACCGGAATGCCACGGGCGAGACACCGGTCGAGCACGAGATGTTCTCGGGCGGCCAGGCCGCGATCGGTCAGCGCCAGCCGGCCCAACCGGTCGTCCCGATGCGGATCGACCCCCGCCAGATAGATGACCAGATCCGGCCGGGGCGCGTCCAGAAGCCCGGGCAGGGCGTCTTCCAGCTGATCGAGATAGGCCGCGTCGCCGGTGCCGTCCGGCAGCTCGATATCGATGGTGCTGCGGGCCTTGCGGACCGGGAAGTTGCGGGCCCCGTGCATGGAGAAGGTCACCGCCCAGGGCTGATCCTCCAGAATGCGGGCGGTGCCGTCGCCCTGATGAACATCCAGGTCGATGATCACCACCCGCCCGGCCCGACCCGTGGCATGCGCGTGACAGGCGGCCACGGCGACGTCGTTGAACACGCAGAACCCGGCACCGAAGCCCGCATGGGCATGATGACTGCCGCCGGCGGTGTTGCTGGCGATGCCGCGGTCCAGGGCTGCCTCGACCGCTGCCACCGTGCCGCCCACCGAGGCCGTCGCCCGCATCACCACCGGCGGGGTGACGGGCACGCCGATGCGGCGGATCGCCGTCGGATCCAGCCGGCAGGCCAGTACGTCGGCGACGTAATCGGGCGTATGGGCCCGCTCCAGCAGGGCAGCATCCGCAGGCTCGGGCACGACATGGCGAAACCTGTCGGCGAACGGCCCGCGGTCCAGATGCGCCTTCAGGGCCGCGAACTTGCCGATCGGGAAACGATGCCGTGGCGGGAAGGGCACAGTGTAGCAGGAATGATGCACCAAGCTCAGACTCATTCGACGCAACCCTTGACCTGACCCCGTGTCGCGAAACATTAAGGATGCTGTGACAATATGTGGCGTCAATCCGGTCCGCCCATCATGGATCGTAAAACGGCCGCAGGAGTTGAGCGACGGAAGGCACGCCCGAGGCCGCCCGTCGCGAAGCCCGATCGGCCGGAACGGCGCCGGTTGCCTGTTTTTCCCGGCCGGTTTCGGGAGTATTCTCGAAGCCGCGCCTTCGTGCGAAGCCTGCCGCCATTCCCCTCGCCGGGCGGCGTGGAGAAGGTGCAGGCTCGCGAAGCACAGCGGGGGTTGCATGATCTCCGAATGGCAGCGTGAGCTGCGGTGCCCGACCGTCTGAAATCCGGCCGGATACCGGAAATCACGCGCCAGAAGCCCTGATGCAGGCCGTGTTCTATGGTGGGCATCAAGGGTGACGAAAAAGCCACGACGATGACTCGGGCATCATCTGCCGTATTCGATAGGATGCCCGGCAACCACCCCAACGGCTTCACCAAGGAGGGTAATCCATAATGAACGCGCTGAACCGCATTGCCGTGGTCGGCCTCGTTGCCGGCAGCATCTCTGCCTGCGGTCTGATCGACCCCGACAGCATCGCGCAGACCCCCGCCCCGGCCGATCCGTTCCTGGCGGCGCTGTCGGACGAGTATCTGGCGCTGGCCCGCGCCGAGCGCGCCGAGTTCGACTGGGTCGACGGCGACGTCTTCGCGCAGAAGGGCGAGTGGGCCCGCGAGGGCACCATGGTGCCGCCGGAGCAGCTCTCCGACTGGTACCTGCCGGCCGCCTCGGTTCCGGCCCTGTCCTCGGCCCGTCAGCGTCTGATGACTCAGCTGAACGGCGGCGCCACCTCGGCCAAGCCGGTTGCGGCCGCCAAGGCCCAGGCCGGCTTCGACTGCTGGGTCCAGGAGCAGGAAGAGAACCATCAGCCCGAGGACATCGCGGCCTGCCGCAAGATGTTCGAGGATGCGATGGCCGAGCTCGAGGCCAAGGCCGCCCCGGCGCCGCAGCCGGTCGCCGTCGTGAAGCCGGTCGAGTTCCAGATCTTCTTCCCGTGGGACAGCGCCCAGCTGCACGGCCAGGCCTATGACATCATCCGTGATGCCGCCCAGGCCTATAAGGAGCGCAAGTCGGTCGCGCTGCGTCTCGACGCGCACACCGACCGTTCGGGCCCGATCCCGTACAACGACCGCCTGTCGACCCGCCGCGCCGAGTCGGTGACCGCCGAGCTGGTGAAGCTGGGCGTGCCGCGCAACGCGATCACCGCCGTCGCCCATGGCGAGCGTGACGTGCCGGTGCCGACCGCCGACGGCGTGCGCGAGCAGCGCAACCGCGTCGTGATCATCCGTCTGGCGCAGTGATCCCGGCGGATCCTGACCGACGCCGGCCCGGGTGACCGGGCCGGAGATCGCGAAGACGACAGAAAGGGTGGATCCGCTCCGGCGGGTCCACCCTTTTTTCGTCGGGTGACGTAGGCCTGCGGGTTTCACGGTGCGGGTGCAGCCATTCGGGCCGTGACATGTTCTGTCACCGGACAACCGGGCCGGGATGAGGCATGGTGGGCTCGGAACATCTGACAGACCGTATCCTGGTCCCCGGGGAGAGAGGCGCGGATGATGAAGAAGATCCTGATTGCAGCTGGGGCGCTGGTGGTCGTGCTGGCCGGCGCCGCGATCGCGGCCCCCTTCCTGATCCCGACTGAGGCGATCGTGCAGCGGGTCACCGCCGAGGTGGAGGCCCGCACCGGGCGCAAGCTGGTGATCGAGGGAGATGTCGGGCTGAACGTTCTGCCCGATCTTGCGGTCCGGGTGGACGGCGCCCGCTTCGCCAATGCCCCCTGGTCGGATGCCGGCGACATGGCGCGTATCGGCCAGTTGCAGGTTGAACTCGCCCTCTGGCCGCTGCTGTCGGGCGATGTTCAGGTGCGGCGTTTCGTGCTGGACGAGCCGGTGATCCGGCTGGAGCGTAACGCCGATGGCGCGGCCAACTGGCAGATCCATGCGGGCGGACAGACGAGCACGGGCACCCTGACGCCGGCGGCACCCGCGGCCGGCGGGTCGGCCCCGGCTGCGCCGGCTGCAACGCCGTCTTCCGGTGGCGGGCTCTCGGGTCTCAGTCTCGGCGAGGTGAAGATCACCAACGGCACGGTCATCTATACCGATGCCATGAGCGGCACCGACGAGCGGCTCGACGATGTGAACCTGACCCTTGCCGCCCCCGATCTCGAGAGCAGCCTGACGCTTGCGGGCGATGCCAGCTGGCGGGATCAGCCGGTGACGATCTCGGCCGAAGCGGGGCAGACCCGGGCGGTGCTTGAAGGCGGCAAAACCCCCGTCAGCCTGGATCTCGGCCTGGGTGAGGGCAAGATCCATCTCGCCGGCGATGCCAATCTTGGTGCCTCGCCGGGCTTCAACGGGACGGCCGGGCTGTCGCTGCCGGATCTCCGGTCGATCATTGCTGCCGCGGCCCCCGGGCCGGCCCTGCCGGATGGCGTCGCCACCCGGTTGAACCTCGACGGCCGGATCGACGCCACGGCGACGCGGGTCGCATTCACCGACATGAAACTGGGCGTCGACGATATCGAGGCCACGGGCTCCCTCTCGGCCGATATCGCAGGGCCGCGCCCGAAGATCACCGCCGGCCTGACCACCGGCGATCTGGTGCTTGATCGCTATATCGCAGGCGGATCGGAGCCCGGTGCCGGGAACGGCGCGGCCGGGACGGACAAGGCCGCGGGCGGCTGGAGCGACGATCCGATCGATCTCTCCGCCCTGGGGCTGCTCGATGCCGATGTCACGCTGAATGCGACCTCGGTCAGCCTCGGCGATACGAAGCTGGGGGCGACCGAACTCCGCCTGGCCATCGATGACCGGCGGGCGCGGATCGAGGTGCCGAAGACCACGCTTTATGGCGGCAGCGGTTCGGCGACGATCGGCCTTGATGGCCGGGCGGCGCCTGCGTCGATGAGCGTCAAGGCGACCTTCAGCGGTCTCGACATGCTGCCGCTGCTGAAGGCGGCAGCCGATTTCGACCGTCTGGAAGGCAAGGGCCGGCTGGAGGCCGATCTGACGGCGCGCGGCAACAGCCAGCGTGCCCTGATCGGGTCGCTCGGCGGCAAGGGGCTGTTCGAATTCACCGACGGCGCGATCCGCGGCATCAACATCGCGGCGCTGATCCGTGATCCGACCGGCGCCCTGCGCGGTGATACGGCTGATGCGCGCAAGACCGATTTCGCCCGCCTTGCCGGAACCTACACCCTCGACAAGGGCATCCTGACCAATCGCGACGCCGAAATGCAGGCGCCGCTGCTGCGGGTCGGCGGGCAGGGGACGGTCGATCTGCCGGCGCGGCGGGTCGATTATCGCATCGAGCCCAAGGCCGTGGCCAATCTGGAAGGCCAGGGCGGACAGACCGGGCTCTCCGGCGTGATGGTGCCGGTTCTGGTTCAGGGCCCCTGGGACAACCTGTCGTTCCGGCCCGATCTGGAAGGGACGGTCAAGCGCACGCTCGAAGATCCCGACGCCACGCGCAAGGCGCTCGACGACGTCCGCTCGGGCAATTTCGGCGATGCGCTGAAGGGGCTTCTGGGGCGCTGAGATCGTCCCGGGCGCGGGCCGTAAGGATCGCGCAAGCCGTGGGTAAGTGGGGTGAAAGCCCGCATGGGTAGGCTGATGACGTGGCGCGGGACGGTGCCGTCCGTGCCGCCACATCGGATCAGCTTCCCCACTGCCCTCTGGAGCCTCTCCCCATGTCGTTTGCCCGTCTGTTTGCCGCCGTCGCGGCCCCCGCCGCCGTTCTGACCGTCCTGGCCGCGCCGGCCCTGGCCAGCACGACCTGCACCAGCGCCCCCAAGGATAAGTGGATGTCCGAAGACCAGATGAAGGCGAAGATCGCCGAAATGGGCTACAAGGATATCCGCACCTTCAAGACCACCAAGGGCAATTGCTACGAGATCTACGGCCACGACAAGGAAGGCCGGAAGGCCGAGGTCTATTTCGACCCGACCGACGGCCATATCGTGAAGCAGGAGATCGATTGAGCCATGGCTGCGGGGATCGAGGCGGCCGCGCGGCCGGGCGGGCCCGGGGTCCGGGTCTGGGATCCGGTCGTGCGTGCCTTCCACTGGATTACGGTCGTGGGCTGCGTGCTCGATCTGGGTCTGCTTGAAGAAGGCGAAGGTCCGCATCGTCTGGTCGGCTATGTGCTGGCGGCGGTGCTGGCCATACGGATCCTCTGGGGGTTCGTGGGCACGCGTCATGCGCGCTTCGCCGACTTCATCCCCGCGCCGCGCCGGTTGACCGGCTATTTTCGCGACCTTCTGGCTGGCCGAGCCCGAGACTATGTCGGGCACAATCCGGCGGGTGCGGTCATGATGCTGGCGCTGATGGCCCTGCTGGTCGTGGTCACGGTGACGGGCATCATGACGACCACCGATACCTTCTGGGGCGTCGAGTGGGTGGAAGGGCTGCATGAGGCCGCGGCCGAGGCGATCATCCCGCTCGCCCTGGTCCATGCGGCGGTTGCGATCCTGGAGAGCCTGTTCGGCCGGGTCAATCTGGTCGCAGCCATGGTCACCGGCCGCAAGCGCTGGCGACGCTGAGCCGCTCCGCCCGGCTGCCCCTATCTGCTGTCGCCGCACCGCCGCGCCTCGCGCGGCGGTGCGGTTTTTTCGGCAGGGGGCGTCTGGAAAGGCGGGATCGCATGCACTGCCGTCAGCGGCACTTTGCGGCCGGTGGCGACGGCGCTAGGCTGTCGGCCCACCCTTGCCGGTGGCAGATCGCCCGTGCCCGGAGCCGCCCTTCATGACCGAAGTCGACATCGCCCCTGATATTGGCGTCAGCCTCCAGCTCGTGGTTGCGACCGCAGCGATCCTCGGCAATATCGCACTGCATACAATTGCGACCGTTGCAGTGATCGCCGGGCTCCGGCGCTTCGAGCCGACGATGTCGAAACTTCTGGGCGATGCCTTTATTGCGGTTCCGATGATGGTTGCGGCCGCCACCCTCGGCATGCTGGTCGCCCATACCATCGAGATCTGGGGTTGGGCGGTGATGCTGCTCTGGCTGGGCGAGTTCTCGAACCTCGAATCCGCACTCTATTTCTCGGTGGTGACCTTCAGCACGCTTGGCTATGGCGATATCGTGCTCGACCACCAGTGGCGGCTGCTGGGGGCGATGGCCTCGGTCAACGGTATCATCCTGTTCGGCTGGACCACCGCCGTGGTGGTGGCGGTGCTGACCAGCGCGATCGAGCGCCATGACGAGCGCCGGTCGGCGCGCAAGGCGCGAGAGGGCCAGCCCGAGGGGCATCATGCCTGGCAGCCCTGGCATCCGCATGCCCCGTGGCGGCCGCATATTCAGGAGGTGCGCCACCGCGCCGACCATATCTCAGATCATAACGCCGGCGCGGGCGACTGATCGGGACCCCGCGCTCAGGGTACCGGCGGCGGGTTGCGGGCGGCCATGGTCCGCTGCTGATGCCAATAGGGATAGGGTGGGCTGACGGCGCTGGCGGCGTCGAGGCGGGCGATCTGGTCGGTGTCGAGCATGATCTCACCGGCCGTCAGATTGGCCGCCAGCTGTTCCGGCGTGCGGGCGCCGATCACCAGCCCGGAAATTCCCGGCCGGCCCAGCAGCCAGGCGAGGGCGAGGCGGGGAATGCTGTGCCCCGTCTCGGCTGCCAGGGCCTCGAGCACATCGGTGATCGCATAGAGCCGTTCGTCCGGTACCTGCCAGCTGGCATCGGTCGCGGCCCGGCTGTCGGCCGGTGCCGGGCGGTTGCGGCCGACACGGCCCGAGAGCCGGGCCCCGCCGAGGGGGCTCCAGACCAGGGTGCCGACCTTCTGGTCGAGCCCGAGCGGCATCAGCTCCCATTCGGCATCCCGGGCGACGAGGGAATAGTAGACCTGGTGCGCCACCGGCCGTGGCAGACCCAGGCGGTCGGCCGCCGCCAGCATCTTCATCAGGTGCCAGCCGGAATAGTTCGAGACCCCGGCATAGCGGATCTTGCCGTCGCGGATCAGCGTGTCCAGCGCATGCAGCATCTCGTCGACCGGTGTCACCGCATCGAAAGCGTGAAGCTGGTAGAGGTCGATCCGGTCAGTGCCGAGCCGCTTCAGGCTCGCCTCGCAGGAGGCGATGATCCGGCTGCGCGAGGTGCCGAGATCATTGGGGCCGGGCCCCAGCGCCATGCCGGTCTTGGTCGCGATCAGCAGCTGGTCGCGCCTGCCGCGGATCGCCTGCCCCAGGATTTCTTCCGACCGGCCGAGCGAGTAGCTGTCGGCGGTGTCGAACATGGTGCAGCCGGCATCCAGCGCCAGATCGACCAGCCGGGTGGCCTCCGCCACCCCCGTCTCCCCCCATTTGCGGAAGAAATCGGTGCCGCCGCCGAAGGTGGCGGTGCCCAGGATCAGCGCCGGGACCTTCAGCCCCGAACCGCCGAGCGTGCGGTATTCCATGGATCGTCCTCCCCGGTTGCGGTCTGCCGCGCAAGGCGGCAGACCCGCAGCAGAGCGGAAGCGGACGGTCGGGTCACCCCCAAATCGGCCGGGGGGCAGCCTGAGCGGAATTCAACCTGGTGGGCGATCAGCCCTGGCGCAGCCGCGCCACCAGCCCCTCGGCCCCGGCCGTGACCTGGGCCCAGGTGAGGTCGAAGCCTGCATCGGCGCCGTAATAGGGATCGGCCACCGCCTGCCCCAGCCGGCCGGGGACATGATCCAGCATCAGCGACAGCTCTGCCGTGGCCCCGGCGGGGGCCAGTCGGCGCAGCGCCTCCAGATTCTCGTGATCCATGGCGACCAGATGGGTGAAGCGGGTGAAGTCGGATCCCTTCACCTGACGGGCACGATAGCCGCTGATATCGATGCCGTGACGGGCGGCCACGGCCCGGGCCCGTCCGTCGGGCATCTCGCCCGCATGCCAGCCGCCGATGCCGGCTGAGTCGATCACCACCTCCAGCTCCGCCGCCGCGGCCGCCCGGCGCATCGCGGCTTCGGCAAGGGGGGAGCGGCAGATATTCCCCAGGCAGACAAACAGAATGGCGGGCGGCGTGGTGGCCATGATCGGATTCCGGTGACGGTGGCTGGCATGAGGCTTTCTCTGCCGCATTGCGGCGAAAGGAGCAAGTCTCCGCCTTGTGATGCCGCGCCCGCAGCCTTACCAATAGATGGAGGCGGTGGCGGATGGCACGACCCCGCGGAAGAGCAGGGAGCAGGGTGTGAGCGACGACGACGGCATGACGCGCGGTCCCGCCAGGGCGGCCAACGGCAACGGGTCCGATGCAGCTCTGAAGGACGATATCCGCTTCCTCGGCCGGATCCTGGGCGACATCGTCCGCCTCAACGAGGGGGCGGAGGTCTTCGATCTGGTGGAGCGGATCCGCCAGACATCGATCCGCTTCCATCGCGACGAGGATCGTGCCGCGCATGACGAACTCGATGCGCTGCTCGGCGGCATGGACACGGTGCAGGGGCTGAAGATCGTCCGTGCCTTCAGCTATTTCTCCCATCTCGCCAACATCGCCGAGGATCAGGACCGGTTGCGCCAGTCGCGCGCCGGCATGCCCGACGGCGACGGTCCGGCGGCCGGAACGCTCGACTATGCGATGGCGCGCGCGGCGACCGACGGGCTCGATCCCGACCGGCTCGCGGCCTTTTTCGACACCGCGCGGGTGGGGCCGGTGCTGACCGCCCATCCGACCGAGGTGCGCCGCAAGAGCACGCTGACGCGCGAGGCGGAAATCGCCCGCCTGCTCGACCGTCGCGACCGCGAGCGGCCGCAGGGCGAAGAGGCGGCGGCGATCGAGGAAGAGGTCACCCGCGCGGTGCTCACCCTCTGGCAGACTGCCATGCTGCGCCGCACCCGCCTGACCGTGATCGACGAAGTGGTCAACGGGCTCAGCTATTACGACGAGACCTTCCTGACCGAGGTGCCGGCCGTTCACGCCCGGGTGGAAGACATGCTCGCCCGCCGCGCCGGCAGCACCGCCGAGGCGCGGGCGGGTGTCGCCTCGTTCCTGAAGATGGGCAGCTGGATCGGCGGCGACCGCGACGGCAACCCGTTCGTGACCGCCGACGTGTTGCGCACGACCATGCGGCTGCACACCCGCCAGGCGATGAAATTCTATCTTGCCGAATTGCACGAACTTGGGGCCGAACTCTCGCTGTCGGCGACGCTGGTGCCGGTGAGCGACGATCTGGCGGCACTGGCTGCGGCCTCGCCGGTGACGCCCGAGCATCAGCGCCAGGAACCCTATCGCCTGGCGGTGGCCGGCATTCATGCCCGGATGGCGGCGACGGCTGAGGCGCTCGACGCGGCCGATGCGGTGACCCGCCCGGTGCCCGCGGCGCCGCGCTATGCCGATCCGGCCGGACTTGCCCGGGATCTCGACGTCGTTCATGAGAGCCTGGTGGCCAATGGCTCGGTTCTGCTCGCCCGCGGCCGGCTGCGGCGTCTGAGGCGGGCGGTCGACTGTTTCGGCTTCCATCTGGCGGTGCTCGATCTGCGCCAGAATTCGGCGGTGCATGAGCGCACGGTGGCCGAACTGCTGGAGGTGGCCGCTCCCGGCACCGACTATCTGTCGCTGGACGAAGAGGCACGCATCGCGGTTCTGGAGCGCGAGCTTGCGACCACCCGGCCGCTGGTGTCGCCCTTCGCAAAATATTGCGAAGAGACCACGGCCGAATTCGCAATCTTCGCAGAGGCGGCGGCGACCCATCGTCGCCTCGGGCCCCAGGCGATCGAGAACGTGATCATCTCGAAGACCGACGGGGCCTCGGACCTGCTGGAACTGGCGCTGCTGCTGAAGGAGGTCGGGCTGGTGCGGCCCGACGGAACCGCCGCGGTGAATATCGTACCGCTGTTCGAAACCATCGCCGACCTCAGGGCCGCGCCCCAGATCATGCGGCGGGTCTTTGCCTGCCCGGCCTATCGCCGTCTCGTCGCCTCGCGCGGCGAGATGCAGGAGGTCATGCTGGGATATTCCGACAGCAACAAGGATGGCGGCTTCGTCACCTCGCGCTGGGAACTCTACAAGGCGGAGACGGAGCTGGTCGCCTGCTTCCGCGAGGCCGGGGTGGCGCTGCGCCTGTTCCACGGGCGCGGCGGCTCGGTCGGCCGGGGCGGCGGATCGGCCTATGACGCGATCCTGGCCCAGCCGGCCGGCGCTGTGGGCGGCCGGATCCGGGTCACCGAACAGGGCGAGATCATCTCCAGCAAATACGCCAATCCGGGCCTCGGCCGGCGCAACCTCGAAACCTTCGTCGCCGCCACGCTGGAAGCGAGCCTTCTGCCGCAGCCGGCCTGCGCCGACCTCGAGGCCGACATGGCGGCGATGGAAGAGCTGTCCGACACCGCCTTTACCGCCTATCGGGCCCTCGTCTACGAAACGCCCGGCTTTGAAGACTATTTCTGGGCCTCGACCGTCATCACCGAGATCGCCTCGCTCAATATCGGCAGTCGTCCGGCCTCGCGCAGCCGCACGCGGCGGATCGAGGATCTGCGGGCGATCCCCTGGGTGTTCTCGTGGTCGCAGTGTCGGGCGATGCTGCCCGGCTGGTACGGGTTCGGGGCGGCGGTGACCGCCTGGCGTGACCGTCATGGCGAGGCAGGGCTCGACCGGTTGCGGCGCATGTATCGCGACTGGCCCTTCTTCACCACGCTGCTGTCGAACATGGAGATGGTGCTGGCCAAGACCAGTATGGCGATCGCATCCCGCTATGCCGAACTGGTGCCCGACGAGGCGCTGCGCGAAGCGGTGTTCGGCCGGATCCGTGCCGAATGGCAGTCGTCCGAGGCGGCACTTCTGGCGATCACCGGCCAGACGATGGTGCTGGAGCGGACGCCGCAGCTGGCGCGGTCGATCCGCGACCGCTTCCCCTATCTGGATCCGCTGAACCATGTTCAGGTCGAAATGCTGCGCCAGCACCGGTCGGAGGCGGGCAGCGACCGCCATCTCTCCGGCATCCATCTCACCATCAACGGGATCTCGGCCGGGCTGCGCAACAGTGGCTGACCCCGCAGATCCGGGGAGGCATGTCTCCGGTGCATGACATCGACACCGCGCTGCTGCGCAGTTTCGTTTCTCTGGCGGAAACGCGCAGTTTTTCCCGCACCGCCGAACGGGTCGGACGGTCGCAGTCGGCCGTCAGCACCCAGATCCGCAAGCTGGAGGATCTGGTCGGTTGCACCCTGTTCGACCGGGACAAGCGCAATGTCCGCCTGACCCGCGAGGGCGAGGTGCTGCTGGGCTATGCCCGCCAGATGATCCGGCTGTCGGATACGATGCTCGACCGGTTCCGCACGCCCGAGATCGCGGGCGAGGTCCGCTTCGGCTCGCCCGAAGACTTCGCCACGCGCTATCTGCCCGAGATCCTGGCGGCCTTCGCGGCCGCCCATCCCCGCATCCGGCTGGATGTGAACTGCGATCTGACCCTGCATCTGATCGACGGCCTGAAGGCCGGGCGCTACGACCTGATCGTCATCAAGCAGGATCCGGACGATCTGCATGCCGACAGCATCCGGCTCTGGCGGGAACATCTGGTCTGGGTCGGGGGGCCGGAGATGAGCCCCGAGACCCCCTTTGCCGAGGTGGCCGAGGCGGCATCCGCCGACCCGTTGCCGCTGGTATTGTCGCCGCCGCCCTGCGTCTACCGGGCGCGTGCGACCCGCGCGCTGGCCGAAATCGGCCTGCCCTGGACGGTGGCCTATTCCAGCCCGAGTTTTGCAGGCGCGGTTGCGGCGGTGAAGGCCGGGCTGGGCTTCACCGTGCTGCCCCGGACCATGGTGCCTGAAGGGCTGGTCGGGTTCGATGCCCGCCGTGGCTGGCCGGCGCTCAGCGATGCCGAGATCTGCCTGCTGTCGGTGCCGCGGCCGGATCCCGCCACCGATGCCCTTGCCGGTTTCATCCGCGATCGGGTCCAGACTTATCGATAAAAGTGATAAGATTGATTAGATAAATCCGTTTCACGGATTTTTCTGCATATGCGAAAAGCGGCCACGTCCCCACGCAACGGAGGTGTCCGCAGATGACCGGTTTTCAGACAGCGATCCGCAGCGCTCAGCCCCTGCCGCAGGCTTCCGGCCGTCGCCCGGGGCTTCGCCATCTGACCGGCGCGGCCGCGCTGGCGGCAGCGGCTGCGCTTGTGGCGCTGCCGGTCGGCGACGGCATTACCCTCGGCCCGCTCACCATCGACAGGGCGGCGCTCTTCCTGGCCACGGCCGTGCTGGGCCTGTCCGCCCTGGTACAGGGCTTCGCCTGGCGCTACATGGACGGTGATCGCGACCGTCGCGGCTTCGATCTCCGGCTCGGCATCCTGACGCTTGCCGCTCTGGCCCTGGCCGCCTCGGACCATATGCTCGCCTTCCTGGTCGCCTGGTCGGTCGTGGCACTGGTGCTGCCGCGGGCAATCGGCCATGTCCGGGGCTGGGCGGCCGCCGATGCCGCCGCCTCCCTTGCGCGCCGCAGCCTGATCGGCGGCACGGTGCTTCTGGGGGGCGGCCTGCTTCTGCTCTGGCTGGCCACCGGTGCAGACCGCTTCTCGGCGCTTGCGGCGGGGCTGCCGGCGGCGGATCCGATGATGGTCACCCTTGCGGCTCTCGGATTCGTGGCCGTGGTCGTGGTGCAGTGCGCCCTGCCGCCCGCCCATGGCTGGCTGATGGCCTCGATGACCGCGCCCACCCCCGTCTCCGCCTTCATGCATGCGGGCCTGGTCAATGCCGGCGGCATCCTGATGCTGCGGACCCTGCCGGTCTTTGAAGCGGTGCCGGCGGCAACCGTCGCGGCCTTCGCCATGGGCAGCCTCGCGATGTTGATCGGGACTGCCGCGTCCCGGGCACAGGCGGGTGTGAAGCGGGGGCTGGCTGCCTCTACCAGCGCGCAGATGGGCTATATGACGGTCCAGGCCGCACTGGGCTTCCCCGGCGCCGCTCTTGCCCATCTGGTTCTGCACGGGCTCTACAAGGCGAGCCTCTTCCTGGGGGCGGGCTCGGCGCTGGCCGGTGCCCATGCACCCCGGGCGTCGGTGCCGGTGACGGCGTCCCGCCTGATGTTCGCCTGGCCTGCGGCCATCGCCGCAGGCGCCGGCTTCGCCCTGGTGACCGGCAAGCTCGACGCCACGCTTGGGGGCCGGGTCGATACCGGCGCCATCCTGGTGGCGATCGCGGGCCTGGCCGGGCTGCAGCTTGCAACCGGTGTGCTGCGCACCGGCGCCCGGACCATGGTGGTGCTGCTGGCGCTGCCGGTGGCGGCCCTGATCGCCGGCGGTCTCTACGGCGCCGTCATTCTGATCGTCGATGCCCTGACGGGCGTCGCGGCGGCACCGCAGCCGCTCGCCCTGTATCACCTTCTGCTGCCGGTGGCGCTGCTCATGGGCTGGGGCGGAATCGCCCTCGGCCTCGATCGCCGGGCCGCCGCTGCCTGGACCTTCTTCGCCACGGCGGCACGGCCCGCCGCTGCCACCACCTCCTCCGTCACGAAGGGTGCTTCCCATGCCTGAGACCGCACGGCTCCTGGCCGAGATCGAAGCCGCTGCCGCCTGCATCGCTCCCTGGCGGCCCCTCCACACCATGATTGCCATCAACCCCCTTCAGGGGCTTGAGGATCTGCCCTTCGAGGCGGCGACCGCCGAGGCGGCCCGGCTGTTCGGCGGCCGGCCCTGGCCCGATGCCGGGATGGTGGCCCCGGCCCTGGCGGATGGCCGCATCTCCACCACCATGCTGACGGTTGCGGCATTGCGCCACGGCCGGCCCGAGCTGGCCGATCCCGACCGGTTGATCAAGGCCCTGCGGCACGAGGTCGTGCCCGGCCGGCAGGCGGCCATCGGCGCCGCCGCAGACCTCGACCGGCTGACCGGCTTCTGGCTTGCTGCCTTCCTCGACCAGGGGCAGGCGACATGGGCGATGCCGGATCGGGAGCTGGGCTTCTACCGGGCCTGGCGGCGGCTGGCGCGCCATGATCGGGCGATCCCCGACCGGCGCCGGATCGACCGGCTGCCGGACGATCCGGCGGTGCTGGTTCACCAGCGGCTGGGCGGGCTGGACGCAGCCACCCGGGAAGACATCATCCGGGCCCATCTGGTCGCCCTGCCGGGCTGGGTTGCGCATCTGCGCTGGCGGGTGGCCGAAGGGGGGCATCATCCCTGGAACGCCGTCGCCCCTGCCTCTCTGCTCGACTATGTGGCCGTGCGGCTGGCGCTCGCGGATCTGCTGGGGGTGACCCTGCCGCCGGTCGCGGCACCGGCCGGGCCCGCGGACAGGCGGCTGCGCGCACCGGCCGGTCTGGTGGCGCTGGAAGCCTGGGAGGAAAGCCATCGCCAGCGGCTGCTGACGATGCTGACCTCCACCCCGCCCGCCGCGGATGCTGGCGGTTCGGCGCAGCCCCTCGGTCAGATCGTTCTCTGCATCGACGTGCGCTCGGAAGTGCTGCGGCGGCATCTGGAGGCGACGGGCCCCTGGGCGACGCTCGGCTTCGCCGGCTTCTTCGGCGTCCCGGTCGCGGTGCGGCCCTTCGGCGAGGATGACCCCCATGCCTCCTGCCCGGTGCTGCTCCGGCCCCGTCATCTGGTCGACGAACACCCGCTGCCCGAGGCGGCGGATCTGGCGGTGCGGCACCTTGCCGGCCGGCGGCGGCTGGGCGGGCTGAAGTCCCTGGTCAAGGAGCTGAAGGCGGGCGTTGCCGGCAGCTTCGGCTATATCGAGGCGACGGGCCTTGTCCATGGTGCGGCCATGATGCTGCGCACGCTGACCCCCCGGCTGGCGGAGCGGCTGTCGACCGGCTTCGGCCGGGCCGTCATGCCCGAGGTGCCGGTGGCGCCGGGCCTGGATCTGCATCACGATCATGATCACGACCATGATCATCACCACCACCATGGCGACGCGGAGGATCTGATCCTGGGGCTGTCGCCCGCCGAGCAGGCCTTCTTCGCCGAGGGGGCACTGCGGGTGATGGGCCTGACCAAGGGCTTCGCCGAGCTGGTGGTCTTCTGCGGTCATGGCGGTCATACGGTCAACAACGTCTTCGCCTCGGGCCTCGATTGCGGTGCCTGCGGCGGCAATCGGGGCGGGCCCAACGCCCGGATCCTGGCGGCGCTGCTGAATGCGCCGGCGGTGCGGGCGGCGCTGGCGGAGCGGGGCATCGTGATCCCCGAGATCACCCGCTTCCTGTCGGCAGAGCACGACACCACCACCGATCGGGTCGCGCTCGATCCCGATCCGGTGGCGGCGTCCCGGCAGAGCTTCCGGCGGCTCCAGGCCGATCTGGACCGGGCGCGGCGGGCGGCGGCTGCCGAGCGGGTGTCGCACCTGACCGGTGCCGATGCGGTCGATCCGGTCCGGGCGGTGGAAAAGCGGGCTGCCGACTGGTCCGAAGTGCGGCCCGAATGGGCGCTGGCCGGCAATGCCGCCTTCATCGTCGGCGATCGGGCGCTCACCCGCCATCTCGACCTTGGCGGGCGGACCTTCCTGCATTCTTATGACTGGCAGGCGGATGCCGACGGCCGGCTCCTGGAAGTGATCCTGACCGCACCGATGGTGGTCGCGGAGTGGATCAACACCCAGTATCTGTTCTCGACGCTCGACAACGACACCTGGGGGGCAGGGTCGAAGACCATCCACGATCCGGTGGCGGGTCTCGGCGTGCTGAAGGGCAATGGTCCCGATCTCGCCGTCGGTCTGCCGCTCCAGTCGGTGATGGTGGCGGACGGCCAGATCCGGCACGAGCCGCTTCGGTTGATGGCCGTGGTCCAGGCGCCGCGTACCCGGGTGGAGGCGGCCATCGAACGCCATGCCGTGCTCTCCACCCTGTTCGACAATGGCTGGGTCGCGCTCGCGGTGCTCGATCCCGAAACCGGATGCAGCTGGCGGCGCGACCGCAGCGGCACCTGGATTGAGGCGCTGCCCGAACAGGCGCCCGAGGTGATGTCCGAGACCGGTGCCCTTGCCTCCGCAACCCCGATTCCGGCCTGAACCGATTTCTGATCCGGCCCCGATCCGATCCCGAGGAGACGTACCCATGACCGACGCAGCCGCTTCCGATCAGATCCTGTTCCACCCGCTCAAGAAGATCGAGATCATCGTCATCGGTGAGACCGAGCCCTTTGTCCGGCGCCTGCTCGACGACTCGGGCGTCTCCGGCTACACCCTCATCCGCGACGTCGCCGGCAAGGGGCATCACCGCTTCCAGGAGGGGCGGCTGCTGTTCAACGACCAGGCCAGCCTGGTGATGCTGCTCGCCGTGGCGCCTGAGAATGCCATCCGTCGGATCGCCGCCGGCCTGGCGCCGCTCTTCCGCAAACAGTCGGGGGTGATGTTCATCTCGGATGTGCAGGTGGTGCGCCTGGAGCACTTCACCCGGCCCGAGGCCGGATGATTCTCGCGACCAGCGGCGATGAGGCCGGTCGACAGCCAAAGCATGGACGTGCACGTGGCCCCCGGGCCACGTGCACGTGTGCGTTCGTCGTGGGCCGATCTGTCGGTATCGGTCGCGGCAGGGTCAGTTGGCGACGGCGCGCAGCCGTGCCCCGGTTGAGCCGCGCAGGATCGGCCGGCCCGAGAGCACCATCTTGCGGGCGGGGCCCCCCGGACGCTGCAGCCGGTCGAAGAGCAGCGACATCGCCGTGGTGCCGATTTCGTGCACCGGCTGTTCGATGACGGTCAGGCCGGGGCCGACCAGGCCGGTCCAGGTCTCGTTGTCGAAACCGGCAACCGCCAGATCGTGGGGCATGCTGAGCCCCAGCCGGCGGACGGCACGGGCGACGCCCAGGAGAAGCTGGCCGTTGCTGGCGATCAGCGCATCGGGGCGATCGGCCGACTGCATCCAGTCCAGCAGCTCCGCCTCGCCCGCATCCGCGGTGGGCGGAACGAAACGGGCGGGGGCGGGCAGACCGCGGGTGGCGAGGGCCGCGGCGAAACCGGCATGGCGTTCGATGCCGGTGGTGCTGGTGTTGCCGAACAGGCCGCCGATGCGGCGATAGCCCTGTTCCATCAGATGCGAGACCAGGGTGTGGGCGGCGGCGGCATTGTCGAGCACCACGGCATCGTGCAGGCCCGGGGGGCCGACGCGATCGATCAGCACCGCCGGGAAGTCGAGCGCGGTCTGCGACAGGGCCTCGGCCGAGGTGCGGGTGGGTGCGAAGATCAGCCCGGTCACCCGTTCCTCCTGCATGAGGCGCAGATACATCGCCTCTTTCTCAGGGTTCTCGTCGGTGTTGCACAGGATGACCCGCATGCCGGCCTCGTAGGCGGCATCTTCCACCGCCCGGCTGACCGCGGTGAAGAAGGGGTTGCGGATGTCGGACACGATCAGTCCGATCGTCCGGCTGTGCTGCGATCGCAGCCGTCGGGCCGACAGATTGGGGCGATAGCCGGTGGCGCGGATCGCCGCATCGACCTTGTCGCGCAGCTGTGCGCTGACCGGGCCGCCGGTCAATGCCCGGGAGACGGTTGCGACCGAGACCCCGGCTTCGCGGGCGACATCCTTAATTCTGGCCTTGAGCGTGGACATAGCCTGAAATCGTTTTCAGTTCCGTAGATCGGATTTTCGCCCATCGGCTGGCGGAATGCAAGCATTTGCTGCGGTGCAGCATATGTGTGAAAGGGTGCTGTCTTGACAGTGTTTGTGTAATCGATTTCAATTCACCCCGAGGTGCCGTTCGGCACGAAAATTCCGCACGCCCCAAGCCGGCCCCGCGGGCCGCCCGGGGGCGTGCCTGTCGACACGCCCGGTGGCCCCGACAACAGGGGCGGACCCAGACGGCCGGGCAGGGGAGGAAGACCAGACGATGACGCCAGCCCCCGAGCTCTTCGCGCCGCCGGCCGACGGCGCCGCCGCCATCCGCCGCGATCTCATCCGGCTGGGGGCCGTCCCTGCCGACAAGGCGACAGCCATCCGCGAGGCGGCGCAGATGCTGGTGGCCGCCGGCGTCTGCGCACCGGCCTATGTCGACAGCATGTTGAAGCGCGAGGCGGTGGCGAACACCTTCCTCGGCGCCGGCGTGGCCATCCCCCATGGCATGGTCGACGACCGCGCGCTGGTCCATGGCAATGCGGTGGCGGTGCTGCAGGTGCCGGCGGGCGTGACCTGGAATGACGGCCAGACCGCCCGCCTGGTGGTGGCGATCGCCGCCAGATCCGATGCCCATATCGCGATCCTCCGTCGCCTGACCCGGCTGCTGAACGACGAGGCGCGGCTGGCCGAACTCACCCGCACCAGCCGTGCCGAAGACATCATCCGGGCGCTGTCGGGCGAAGATCTGCCCGCGGCTGCGGCGGGAGAGGCGACCGATTTCGCCGAAGGCTTCGACTGGGCGGTCGACTACCCGACCGGCCTTCATGCCCGTCCCGCCTCTGTCTGGGCCGATACGGCCCGGCGGTTCCAGGCCCGGATCCGTATCCGCCATGGCGGCGAGGCGGCGGACGCCAAAAACATGATCCCGCTGCTCCAGCTTGGTCTGAAGCAGGGCGACAGCGTCCGGGTTTCTGCCGAAGGGGCCGATGCCGCCCGGGCGCTGCAGCAGATGAAGGCGGTGATGGATCGCCTGGGGCAGGAGGAGCGGGCGGCAGCCGGCCGAGCGGCCGAGCGGGCCGCCGCGCCGGTCGCCGGCTGGACCCCGCCCGCCGATGCCGGGCTGGTGCCGGTGGCCGGCCTGCCTGCTGCGCCCGGCATCGCCATCGGCCGGGTCCATGTGCTGGCGTCCGGGCCGATCACGGTCCCGGATCGGCCGGTTTCGCTGATCGAGGGCGGCGATGCCCTCCACGGTGCATTGCAGCTGACCCGCGAGCAGCTCAAGGTTCTGGCCGACGATACCTCCCGCCGGCTGGGGGCTGCGGAAGCGAAGATCTTCGAGGCCCAGGCTGAGCTGCTGAACGATGCCGATCTGGTGACCCTTGCCTGCCAGCTGATGGTCGAAGGCCATGGCGTCGCCTGGTCGTGGCACGAGGCGGTGGAGCGGCTGGCCGGGCGGCTGGCGGCCTCCGACAATCCGGTCCTCGCCGCCCGGGCCGCGGATCTGCGCGATGTCGGCCGGCGGGTGCTGCTGCGGATCGAGCCGGGCCTCGCCCAGGGCGGCATCGGTGACCTGCCCGAGGGGCCTGTGATCCTGCTGGCCACCGATCTGTCGCCCTCCGACACGGCCGGGCTGGATACGGGGAAAGTGATCGGCCTCGCCACCGCCCAGGGCGGCCCCACCTCTCATACCGCGATTCTGGCGCGCACGCTGGGGCTGCCGGCGATGGTGGCCGGAGGCGGTGCGCTGCTCGACATTACCCCCGGCACCCAGGTGATCCTGGATGGTCAGGCCGGGCGGCTCTATGTCGAGCCGTCGGATGCGGCGCTCGCCTCCGCCCGCGCCTGGGCCGACGAGCAGGCGGCCCTGCGGGCGCGGGCGGCGGAGGAACGGGGTCTGCCGGCCCGGACCACCGACGGCCATACCGTCGAGATCGGGGCCAATGTCAACCGGCCCGATCAGGTGCCGCTGGCACTCGATCAGGGGGCCGAGGGCGTCGGCCTGATGCGGACGGAATTCCTGTTCCTGGAACGCGACCGCACGCCGGATGAGGACGAGCAGTACGCCTTCTACCGCGACATGGCGGCGGCGCTCGACGGCCGGCCGCTGATCGTGCGGGCGCTCGATATCGGCGGCGACAAGCAGGTGGCGCATCTGCATCTGCCGCATGAGGAGAACCCGTTCCTCGGCGTGCGCGGCGCCCGGCTGCTGCTGCGCCGGCCCGATCTGCTGGAACCCCAGCTGCGTGCGCTCTATCGCGCCGCCCGCGAGGGCGCGAAGCTTTCGATCATGTTCCCGATGATCACCTCGCTGGGCGAGGTGCTGGAGCTGCGCCGGATCGCCGACAGCATCCGCGCCGATCTCGATGCGCCGCAAGTGCCGCTCGGCATCATGGTCGAGGTGCCGTCGACCGCCGTGCAGGCGGATGTCTTCGCCCCCCATGTCGACTTCTTCTCGATCGGCACCAACGATCTCACCCAGTACGGCCTGGCGATCGACCGTCAGCATCCGGACCTGGCCGCCGAGGCGGACAGCCTGCATCCGGCCGTGCTGCGCCTGATCCGGATGACGGTCGAAGGCGCCGCCCGTGCCGGCCGCTGGGTCGGTGTGTGCGGCGGCATCGCCGGCGATCCGTTCGGCGCGGCGCTGCTGGCCGGTCTTGGTGTGCGCGAGCTGTCGATGACGCCGCGCGATATTCCGGCGGTGAAGGCCCGGCTGCGCGGCCTGGACCACGGGGCGCTGAAGGCGCTGGCCGAAGAGGCCCTTGCCGCCGGCACCGCGGCCGATGTCCGGGCGCTGGAGGCGAGGCTCGGGGCATGACGGCCGCGATCATCACCGTCACCCTCAACCCGGCGATCGACCAGACGATCGTGATCGACCATCTGGTGCCGGGAGAGGTTCATCGGGCGAAGCGGGTGGAACGCAGCCCCGGCGGCAAGGGCGTCAATGTCGCAAGCTGCCTGGCCGATTGGGGGCTTCGGGTCACCGCGACCGGCATTCTGGGGCGCGACAATGCCGCTGCCTTCGACGAGATCTTCGCCGCCGGCCGCATCGCCGACCGCTTTCTCAGGGTGCCCGGAGAAACCCGGGTCAATGTGAAACTGGCCGATCTGGCCGCAGCCGACACCACCGATATCAACCTGCCCGGCCTGGCAGTCGGGGCCGCCGATCTCGGCCGGTTGCGCACCGTGCTCGACGAGGTGGCTGGGGCCGGATCGGTGGTGGTGCTGGCCGGCAGCCTGCCTTCTGGGGTGGCGGTCGGGATCTATCCCGATCTCTGCCGCAGGCTCCGCGCCCGCGGCGCCCGGGTGGTGCTGGATACGAGCGGTGCGCCGCTCGCCACCGCCCTGGGTGCCGACGAGGATGCGCTGCCCGACTGCGTGAAACCCAACCGGGACGAGCTTGCCGCCTGGGCCGGCCGGCGGCTCGAAACCAGGGCCGATCTGCTGGCGGCGGCGCAGGGACTGGTGGCGCGGGGCATAGCGTTGGTGGTGGTCTCGATGGGGGCAGAGGGGGCCCTGTTTGTGACCGCCACCCGCGCGATCCATGCCGGCCTGCCGCCCGAGCGCGTGCTGAGCACGGTGGGGGCGGGCGATGCCATGGTTGCCGGTATCGTCGCTGCCCATGCGGAGGGGGGGGATCTGGAGCGGATCGCCCGCGCCGGCACCGCTTTCGCCGCGACCAAGCTTGGCCTTGTGGGGCCGCATCTGCCGGCGCGGGGCGTGGTCGAGGCGGCCATGGCCCGCGTGCATCTGGCCGAGGCCGATATCGCCGACCGTCTTCAGGTCCGGAACTGATCCGCTGCCGCATCATCCGGCAGAAGGGGGAAACATGTCGAAACTGGTGGCTGTGATCACGGCCGAAGAGGCCGGGACCGAACGGCTCGGCACACGGGCGGTGCTGGCGGCCGAAGCGCTGCGCAAGCATGCCCATGACGGCGGTCATGCGATCGCGATCGAATTCCACGACGGCGAGACCGCCCGCGATGTGCTGACCGCCGCCGCCATCGCCGATGCCGATGCGGTGCTGGCCATCGGCGGCAGCGGCGGTGATCCGCGCTTCGCCGGTAAGGCCGTGACGACTGCAGGCGTCGACGATGTGCTGCGCGACCCGGCGGCGGTGCTCACCCGTGCCCTGGCGGGGCAGGCGGCACCCGCCCCGGCGGCGGCCACTGCTGCGCCACAGGCCGGCGGCCGGCGGATCGTCGCCATCACCTCCTGCCCGACCGGTATTGCCCACACCTTCATGGCTGCGGAGGGCATCCTCCAGGCGGCGAAGGCGCTGGGGCACGAGGCGCGGGTGGAGACGCAAGGCTCGGTTGGCGCGCGCGACGGCCTGACGGCCGAAGAAATCCGTGCGGCGGATCTGGTGATCATCGCGGCTGACACGCAGGTCGACCTGTCGCGTTTCGACGGCAAGCGGGTCTATCTCTCCGGCACCAAGCCTGCGATCAATGACGGTCAGGGGTTGATCAACCGCGCCTTCGCCGAGGCGAAGCTTCAGGGCAAGGGCGCTGCGGCCCCGGATGATGCGGCGCCGGCTGCGGCGAAGGCGGCCGCCGGACAGGGATCCGGCCGCACGGGTCCCTATCGTCATCTGATGACCGGCGTCTCCTTCATGCTGCCCTTCGTCACCACGGGCGGCCTGCTGATCGCGATCGCCTTCGCGCTGGGCGGCATCTATGCCTATGAGGACGCCAATCAGGGTACGCTCGCCTATGCCCTGTTCCAGATCGGCGCCAAGGGCGCCTTCGCCCTGATGGTGCCGGCGCTCGCCGGCTATATCGCCTATTCGGTCGCCGACCGGCCGGGCATCGCCCCGGGCATGATCGGCGGCATGATCGCCACCCAGATCGGCGCTGGCTTCCTGGGCGGCATCGTGGCCGGCTTCATCGCCGGCTACGGCACCGCCTGGCTCAATCGCAACATCCGCCTGCACAAGAATCTGGAGGGGCTGAAGCCGGTCCTGATCCTGCCGATCCTGGGCTCGCTGCTCACCGGGCTGCTGATGCTGTTTGTGGTGGGTGAGCCGGTGGCCCAGCTCCTGGCGACGCTCAGCGACTGGCTGCGCAACATGCAGGGCGGCAGCGCCATCCTGCTCGGCCTGATCATCGGGCTGATGATGGCCTTCGACATGGGCGGGCCGGTCAACAAGGCCGCCTATGCCTTTTCCACCGGCCTGATCGCCTCCGAGATCTACGGGCCGATGGCGGCGGCCATGGCGGCCGGCATGACCCCGCCGCTCGGCATTGCGCTCGCGACCAAACTCTTCCCCGGCCGGTTCACGGGTGACGAGCGCGAGGCGGGCAATGCCGCGGCGGTGCTCGGCCTCGCCTTCATCAGTGAGGGGGCCATCCCCTTCGCCGCGCGCGATCCGTTCCGGGTGATCCCGTCGCTGATGGTCGGCTCGGGCCTTGCCGGCGCCATCTCGATGGCGGTGGGCGCCCAGCTCAAAGTGCCCCATGGCGGCATCTTCGTGCTGCCGATCCCCAATGCCGTGGTCTCGCTCGGCGGCTATCTGGTCGCGCTGATCGCGGGCACGGTGGTGACCGCGATCATGCTGCGCATCCTGAAAAAGCCGCTGGCCAAACCCGCGGCACCGGCCGCGGTTTAAGCCGGTCTGCCTTTGGGCTCGCGGGCGGGATGGCGATCATCCCGCCCGCTTTTTTGCAGCGGGCTGCCGCTCCTGCCAGGCGCCGAGCAGATCCTCCGCATCGGCGACCAGCCCCAGATGCATGGCGACGATCTTCAGCGATGCGGCTTCCAGGTCCCCGGTCGTGCCCGCCACCAGATCGCGCAGCACCGTGACCCGATAGCCCATATTGGAGCCGTCGAAGGCGGTGTTGAGCACGCAGCAATCGGCCAGGCAGCCGTTCAGGATCAGCGCCTCGACGCCCATATTGCGCAGCAGGAAGTCGAGATCGGTGGGGTAGAAGGCCGAAAGCCGCTTCTTGCCCGAAACCACCAGATCGCGATCGTCGACCTCGGTCACGAACTCAGTCCAGTGCGAGCCTTCGATCGCATGGCCGTCGGAATTGGGGATCGGGCCGACATGAAGCGGGAACACCCGCCGCCAGGCCGAGGGAATGCCGGCGATGTCGTCGACGCCGCCCTTGCGCAGCGTGCTGCGGACATGGATCACCGGCACGCCGGCCGCGCGCGCCGCGGCGTGAAACCGGTTCACGCCCCCGACGATCGCCCGCGCCCTGGGGGCGGGGCAGGGGCAGTCGGGATCATCCTCCAGATGGCCCCGATGCAGATCGATCGACACCACCGCCGTGCGGCCAGGGTTCAGATAGTCGTCGAACCCGGCGCCCAGCGGCTGCCGGGCACCATCGATATAGACATGCATCACGCGCAGATTCTCCTGGTCGGCGCGACGATCCGGATCGTCGCGCCAGCATGCGCAGGGGTGCCGACGATGGTAGATGGGGTGGGGCGGGACGATCCAGCCCCCAGCTGCACCGTCGTACCTGAGAATGCGCAGTGCACGCCAAAGACTGCGCAGTGTTGGGATATATGGGGTCACATATTTTGCGAATGAAAATGAATTGCAACATAAGCCGATGCGATGGCATTCAAGGGCCAGGATGACGCCCCGTTTGCGGGGCAGGTCATGCAATTGATCGGGATCTGACCATGCGCCGCCTCCTCCTCGCCTCCACCGCGCTTTCACTCATCGCCCCGTCTCTGTCCTTCGCTGCGGAAGACGGTGCCACCATGCTGGGGCCGCTGATGGTCGAATCCGAAAGCGGTGAGACGCTGCAGCAGGACGGCTATGTCGCGATCCAGGGGCAGCAGGCGACCAAGGTCGATGCGCCGATCGCCCGGATTCCACAGGCGGTCTCGACCGTTACCCAGGCGCAGATGGAGGATCAGAAGCCGCGGACGCTGAACGAGGCGATCAGCTATTCCGCCGGCGTCGATACCGGCACCTTCGGTTTCGACACGCGCTATGACGCCTTCAAGCTGCGCGGCTTCCCCGCCCATTATACCGGCATGTTCCGGGACGGGCTGCGGCAGTATAACGGCCCCTCGGCCTGGTTCCGCAACGATCCCTATACGGTCGAGGGCATCGCCATCCTCAAGGGGCCGGCCTCGTCGCTCTATGGCGTCAGCGGCCCGGGCGGGCTGGTCAATCTGGTCACCAAGCGCCCGAAGGATCAGCCCTTCCACGAGATCGAACTGCTGGGCGGTACAGATGACCGGCGCCAGGCGGCCTTCGACCTGTCGGGCCCCGTCGATGACGAGGGGCGGGTGCTCTACCGCCTGACCGGGCTTGCCCGCGCAAGCGACACCACGCTCGACGGCTATCCCGACGACAAGACCCTGATTGCGCCGGCCGCGACCATCCGCTTCGACGAGGACACGCAGCTCACCCTTCTGGGGGAATACGCGGATGCGACGGTGGGCGGGACCGCGGTCTTCTACAATCCCAGCTACGGGGTCGCCTCTCACCGCTATGCCGGCGATCCCGACTACAATGATTTCGACCAGATCCAGTGGCGGGCCGGCTATGAGTTCAGCCATCGGGTCGACGACGTGCTGACCCTGGAGCAGAAGCTGCGCTACACCGACGTCTCCTCCGACCTCGAATATCGCAGCTATCAGGTGGGCGGGCTCGCCTTTCCCTATTGGGGACATTACCGCGAGGCCATGGATGCGGTGACCGTCGACACCCTGGCCAAGATGGTGTTCGACACCGGCCGCGTGACCCATGAACTGGTCACCGGGTTCGACTATACCCGGGCGAGCTATGACGCCTGGTCTGCCGGCAGTACCGTTTCGTCTGCCGCCGCGGCCGCGGCGCGGCTCGGCTATGGCGGCGGTCAGGAAACCGACCAGTACGGCCTTTATCTGCACGACCAGATGGTGTTCGGCGGCTGGACCGTTTTCGCCAGCGGCCGATATGACCGGGTCGATACCAGGGTCGTGGCAGCCGACCGCAGCAGCTCGGACCAGGACGACCAGGCCTTCTCGGGCCGGCTGGGGGTGTCCTATGCCTTCGAGAACGGCCTTACCCCCTATGCCAATGTCTCGAGCTCGTTCTCGCCCAATATCGGCCTGGTCTATGACGACCCCTATACCGGCACCGGCCGGGCGGCGGAGCCGACCCGGGCGCTGCAGAAGGAAATCGGCGTCAAATACCAGATCCCCGGCACCAACAGCCTGCTCTCGGCGGCGCTGTTCGATATCGACCAGGAGGACGGGGTGGTCTTCGACGCCACCACCGGCGTGAACAGGCAGCGTCAGCTCGACATGAATTCTCGCGGCATCGAGCTTGAAGCCGTGGTCTCGCTGGACGACGGCTGGAGCCTGGTCGCCGCCTATACCCATCAGCGGGTGAAGATCGAGAAGGGCATCGTCGGCGCTGAAGGCAAGGAGCTGTCGGCAACCCCCAACGATATCGCCTCGCTCTGGGTGCATTACGACATTGCAGGCGGGGCTCTGGACGGGCTGGGCCTGGGGGCGGGCCTGCGCTATTTCGGCAAGAGCTGGGGCGACGACGTCAACAGCTTCAAGAACGACGACCGCGCCTTCCTGGATGCCGCCATCTCCTACAATCTCGCCAGCCTGGGCCAGCCGGGGGCAGAGATCCAGCTCAACGCCCGCAATCTTTTCGACTCCGACGACCAGAGCTGCAGTGCCGGTTATTGCTATCGCGACGAGGGCCGCGTCGTCACCACCTCGCTGCGCTATCGCTTCTGATGGCGCGCCGCGGCCTCTGGTCGCTGATCGGCTCGATCGGCGGACTCTATGTCGCGCAGAGCGTCATCGGCGGCGTCACCTGGACCGGGTTGCCGGCGATCCTGAGAGCAGAGGGGCTGCCGCTCGATCATGTCGGGCTGCTCTCGCTGCTGGTTCTGCCCTGGGCGCTGAAGGTGCTGTGGTCCCCGGCGGCAGAGCGCTGGCGCCTGCCCGCCCGAGGCGGTGACCGGTCCGCGCTGATGGTCGCTGCCGGTGGCGGCTTTTCGGTGGCGGGGCTGGCATTGGTCGGGGCGATCGGGCCGGCCCCCGTGCTGCCGGTTCTGGCTGTGCTGCTGGCGGTCGCCTTCGCGACCGCCACCGTCGATATCGCCTGCGACGGCTATGCGGTCGAAAGCCTGCGCGAGGCCGAACTCGGCTGGGGCAATGCCGCCCAGGTCGGCGGCGCCTATGTGGGCGCGGCTCTGGGGGGCGGGCTGCTGCTGGTGATCGTCGACCGGGCCGGCTGGCAGGCGGGGATCTGGACCATGGCGGCCCTGGTGGCCCTGCTCGGCCTGCCCTTCCTTGCCCATGCCCGCCGTCGGGCGGGACACAGGCCATCCGGCACCGGCCATATACCCTCGCTTCGCGCCACGCTCCGGCGGCCGGAGGTGCGGCGCGGGCTGGCGCTGACCGCCTTGTTCGTCATCGCCCAGAAGACGGCGATGGGCATGGTCGGCCCCTTCCTGATCGACCAGGGCATCGGCCTCGACGAGGTGGGCGTGCTCAACGGGCTGGGCAGTTTGACCCTGGGCTTCACCGGCGCACTGGCCGGCGGCGCGCTGGTCCGCTGGCTGGGTATCGGTCGGGTGATGATCCTGACGGTTCTCCTCCAGGCTCTGGTGCTGGCGGGGTTCGCCGTCCAGGCGGCCACCGGCCTTCTGCCGCGCGAGGCGGCGATGGGGCTGGCGCTGGCCGGTGCCTCCTTCGTGATGCCGATCGGCTTCGTGGCCCTCTATGCCCAGTTCATGCGCTGGTCCGATCCCCGTCAGGCGGGGGTCGATTTCACCCTGTTCCAGTGCATGGACGCGTCGGTCAGCATGCTCGCCGGCCTGACGGCGGGGGTGGTGGCGCAGCATCTGGGCTATGGCGTCTTCTTTGCGCTGGCGGCGGCCCTGGCGCTCGGTGCCCTGCCGCTCATCCGGCGGCTCGGGCGTGCGCCCCTGCGGTCCGGGCCTGTGGGATCCGGGGCAGAATGACCTCCGCCGCCTCGGCGATCGCCTCCCAGGCGCGGTCGATGTCTTCCGCCGTGCTGCAATAGGGCGGCATCAGATAGATCACATTGCCGAGCGGCCGGATCAGCAGGTCGCGATCGCGGAAGAAGGCGCGCAGCCTTGGCCCGACCTCCGAGAGGTAGCCGGCTTCCGCCACGTCGAGGTCGAGGGCTGCGATGGTGCCCGTCCGGCGGACATTGCGGAAGCGCGGGTTCTGGCGGAAGCGGGTGACCCAGGCCTCCTGCCGGCGGGCGAGGGCAGCGATGCGGGCCACCACCGGTTCCTCCTGCCAGATCCGGAGATTGGCGAGGGCTGCCGCACAGGCGATCGGGTTGGCGGTGTAGGAACTGGAGTGGAAGAAGGTCCGGGCGCGGTCGGTGGACAGATGCGCCTCGAAGACGGGCCCCGTGCACAGCGTCGCCGCCAGCGGCAGGGTGCCGCCGGTGATGCCCTTGGACACACACATGATGTCCGGGGTGATGCCGGCCTGGTCGCAGGCGAAGAGCGTGCCGGTCCGTCCCCAGCCGGTCATCACCTCGTCGGCGATCATCAGCGTGCCGTGGCGTTCGGTGATCCGGCGGAACTCGGCCAACAGATGCGGCGGATACATTTTCATGCCGCCTGCCCCCAGAACCAGCGGCTCGATCAGCAGCGCCGCCGCCCGGCCGGTCCGGCAGAAGCCCTCCAGCGCATCCAGCGTCGCCTGTTCCCGGCCGGGTTCGGGGAAGGGGATGGTGTCGACATCGAACAGCAGCGGCGAATAAGCGGCATTGAACACGCCGCGGGCCCCTGCCGACATGGTGCCGATGGTATCGCCGTGATAGCCGTGGTCCATGACCACGATCCGCGATCGCGGCGCGCCGCGGTTGTGGAACCAGCCCAGTGCCATCTTCAGCGCCACTTCGACCGATGTCGATCCGCTGTCGGAATAGAAGACATGGGCAAGGCCGGGCGGGGCGAGGTCGATCAGCCCACGGGCCAGATCCTCGGCCGGCTGGTGGGTGAATTCGGCGAAGATCACCTGGTCGAGCCGAAGGGTGGCGTCGCGGATCGCGGCCATGATCGCCGGCGGACGATGGCCATGGGTGATCACCCACCAGGACGAGATCGCATCGAAGATCGACCGGCCCTCGGCGTCGATCAGCCGGGCGCCCTCGGTGCGGGCGATAGCGCGGGTGACGGGTTCGGTCAGGTGCTGGCGGAACGGATGCCAGACAGGAGAGGTGGTGGCAGGCGCGGTGGGGGCAGGCGCGCTCATTCTCTGATCCTTTCAATCCGGGCGAGATCGATCCCGCGGCGGATGGCTGCCGCCAGTGTGTCTGCGTCGAGCGGATCAAGCTGGGGCAGGCGGCCCAGATGCGGGACCCGTCCGCGGGTCGTGATGATGGCTTCGCTGTCGGGCTGCGCCTCGCCGATGAAGACGACCCCGGCGACCGGCACGGCCCGGGCTTTCAAGGCTTCGAGCGAGAGCAGGCTGTGATTGATGGTGCCGAGGCTCGTGCGGGCACAGAGCACCACCGGCCATTGCCAGCGGGCGAAGAGGTCGGCGAACACGACCTGCCGGGTCAGCGGCACCAGCACGCCGCCCGCCCCTTCGATCACCAGCGGACCGGCCGCCGGCGGCGGGTCGATGGCGGCCGGGTCGATGGCCACGCCGTCGACATCGGCCGCCAGATGCGGCGAGGCCGGGGTGGTCAGCCGCCAGGTTTCGGGCAGAACCCGCTCGGGCGGCAGCTGGCCGAGCCGGGCCGCCACCTCGGAATCGGTCTCGCCGTCCAGCCCCGACTGGACCGGTTTCCAATAGCCGGCGCCGAGGGCGGCGGCGAGGCCGGCTGCGACCACGGTCTTGCCGATGCCGGTGTCGGTGCCGGTCACGACCAGATGTCGGGTCATGGCGTGGCCTCCTCTGCCACCGCGACGGCAAGGGTGGCGAACAGCGCCTCGATCAGGGCGTCATCGATGTTGAGGGTGATCGAGATCCGCAGCCGGGCGGTGCCCGGGGGCACGGTCGGCGGGCGGATGGCGCGGATGTCGAAGCCGGCGGTCTGCATCCGTCGGGCGACGCGGACCGTGCGGGCATCATCGCCCAGGATCACCGGCAGGATCTGGGTGGTGCCGGCGCTGAAGCCGTGCCGGGCGGCGGCGGCATGGGCGGTGGCGATCAGGCCATGCAGGCGACTGCGGCGTTCCGGCTCGCCGGCCAGGATCCGGAGGGCCGCCCGCACCGCGGCCGCCTGAAGCGGAGAGGGCGCGGTTGCATAGATGAACGGCTTCGCCCGGTTGATCAGATAGTCGCAGAGGACGGCATCGGCGCCGACCAGGGCACCGGCCGCCCCCAACGCCTTGCCGCAGGTGTGCAGCACGATCACCTCGGGCCGGCCCTCCAGCCCGGCGGCGAGACCGCGCCCGTCCGGGCCGTGGACGCCGGTCGCATGGGCCTCGTCGATGAACAGGAAACCGTCATGGGCGCGGGCGATCGCTGCCAGATCGGCGAGTGGTGCGGTATCGCCATCCATCGAATAGAGGCTTTCGGCCACGATCCAGGGATGGCCGGTGCCGCCGGCCCGGCGCCAGCTGCGGATGGCGTCGTCCACCGCCCCGGCATCGTTATGCGGGACGGCGACGGATGCGGCCCGGCCCAGCCGCAGGCCGCTATGGGCGCTGGCATGGATCAGCCTGTCATGCACCACCAGGTCGCCATCCTGCGGCAGGGTGGCGAGCACCGCCTGATTGGCGGCATAGCCGGCACCGAAGAACAGCATCCGGTCGGCGCCGAAAAACCGCGCGGCCTCGGCTTCGAGCGCCTCATGCTCGGCATGATTGCCGCGCAGCAGGCGCGAGCCGCCGGCGCCGACCGGCACGCCCCGGGCCAGGGCCTCGGCGACCGCGGCTGCCATCCGTTCCGAGGCGGCAAGGCCAAGATAGTCGTTGGAGGTGAAGTCGAGCCCCCCGCGGGGCATCAGCGTCCGGCGGCGGCTGCCCTCTGTCAGCTGCGCCAGCCGGTCGGCATGGCGGGCGAGGATCATCCCGCCGTCTCCGCGGTCATGCCCAGCCGGCGCAGCAGGGCGGCATCGCGGTCTTCGCCCGGATTGGCGGCGGTGAGCAGGGTATCGCCCACGAAGATCGAATTGGCCCCGGCCAGGAAGCACAGCGCCTGAAGCTCGTCGCTCATCATGCTGCGTCCCGCCGTCAGCCGGACATGGGATCGCGGCATCAGAATCCGGGTGAGCGCGATGCTGCGCACGAAATCGAACGGGTCGACCGGATCGGCATCGGCGAGCTCGGTTCCCGGCATGCGGATCAGCATGTTGATCGGCACGCTTTCCGGCGGCTCGGGCAGGTTGGCGAGCGTCACGATCATGTCGATGCGGTCGGCCGCGCTTTCCCCCAGGCCCAGAATCCCCCCGGCGCAGACCCTGATGCCGGCGGCACGCACCCGCGCCAGGGTGTCCAGCCGGTCGGCATAGCTGCGGGTGGTCACGATTTCGGGATAGAAGCGCTCGGAGGTGTCGAGATTATGGTTGTAGTAGTCGAGCCCGGCGGCGGCGAGGGTGTCGGCCTGATCGTCGGAGAGCATGCCGAGCGTCATGCAGGTCTCCAGCCCCAGCGCCTTCACCGCCTGTACCATCGCGACCAGGGTGTCCATGTCGCGATCCTTGGGGCTCCGCCAGGCGGCCCCCATGCAATAGCGGGTGGCGCCGCCATCGCGGGCCTTGCGCGCTTCGCGGACCACCTGCTCTACGGCCATCAACCGCCCGGCCTTGAGGCCCGTGGCATTGCGAGACGACTGGCTGCAATAGCCGCAATCTTCGGGGCAGCCCCCGGTCTTGATGTTGAGCAGCCGGCTGAGTTGCAGCCGGTTCGGATCGAAATGCGCCCGATGCACCGATTGGGCCCGGAACATCAGATCTGCAAAACCCATGTCGTGGATCTCGCTTGCGGCCTCGTGCGTCCAGCGGGCCGGACTCAGGGCGGGCGTTGTGGGGGCAGGGATGACTTCGGCGGGCATGGCATCCTCCTTGATCCGGCCCAAAGACTGGTATGGACGCCTAAAAGGCCAAATCATAGATAATCTATTATTGATGCGTCTCTGGAATTACTATATCAACCGGATCAGCGGAGGCATCCGTTATTATCATAGATAATCTATGAGGGGGGGTCATGGCTGAGACCACCGCAGAACGCATTGCCCGGGTGCTGGGAGACAGGATCGTGTCCGGCGAGCTGGCGCCCGGCACGCCGGTGCGGCAGGACCGGATCGCCGAGGAATTCGAGGCGAGCCATGTGCCGGCGCGCGAGGCCTTTCAGATGCTGAAGGCCCAGGGGCTGCTGGTGTCGGAGCCCAGGCGCGGCATGCGGGTCGCGCCGCTGGATGCGGCTGCGGTGCAGGAAATGACCGAGATCCGGGCCTCGCTGGAGGTGCTGGCGCTGAAATATGCCGTGTCGAAGCTGAATGCCGCAGCGCTGGAGCGGATCGAGCGGGCGCTGATCGCGGGCGACGAGGCCCGGACCATGGCGGAATGGGAGCGCGCCAACCGCGCCTTTCACCGCGAACTGGCCGCCCCCTGCCGGATGCCGCGGCTGATCGCGATGATCGAAGATCTGCAACTGGCCAATGCGCGGATCATCCTGTCGGCCAATCGCAGCGCCGGCTGGCGGCCGGGGTCCAATCTCGCCCACCGGCAGATCTTCGAGGCGCTGAAGGCGCGCGACGGCGCCCGCGCCGTCACCCTGCTCGATCAGCATATCCGGGTGCTGGAACGGGCGGCCGCACCGGTGGCGAAGGCGGCACCGGCAGGATGACGGAACCATCGGCGCGGGCACCGGTTCGCCGGAGAGGTCACCGCCGGGTGACAACCGGATGGAGGTTCCGCCCATGTCCCGCCCGCTCCGCCATCACCCCTATGACGCACCTTCGGGCGGCTGGGGGTCGATGCAGTCGCTTGTCCGCCATGCCAGCCGTCAGCAGGTCTGGGGCAGTGCGCTCGGGGAACTGCCGCGCCAGAACAAGCCCGACGGCTTCATGTGCGTCAGCTGCGCCTGGGCCAAGCCGGCCGAGCCCCATGCGGCGGAATTCTGCGAGAACGGCGCCAAGGCGACCTTCTGGGAGCTGACCTCGAAACGGGCGACGGCCGATTTCTTTGCCCGGCACACCACGGAAGAGTTGCGGGGGTGGGAAGATTTCGACCTGGAGAACGAGGGGCGGCTGACCTGCCCGATGCGGCACGACCCCGAAACCGACCGCTATCTGCCGGTGTCGTGGGACGAGGCCTTCGCGGCGATCGGCCGCCGGCTGAAGACCTTCGATCCCGACCGGGTGGTGTTCTATGCCTCGGGGCGGGCCTCGCTCGAAGCCTCGTACATGTACCAGCTTTTCGCGCGGATCTATGGCACCAACAACCTGCCCGACAGTTCCAACATGTGCCACGAGACGACCTCGAAGGCGCTGCCGAAGAGCATCGGCGTGCCGGTCGGCACGGTGGAGCTGGATGATTTCGAGCACACCGACTGCATCCTGGCCTTCGGGCAGAATGTCGGATCCAACGCGCCGCGGATGCTGCACCCCCTGCAGCGCGCGGCGGAGCGCGGGGTCTCGATGCTGGTCTTCAACCCGATGCGCGAGCGGGGCTGGCTGACCTTCGTCGATCCGCAGAACCCTGCGCAGATGCTGTCGGGGCGGCCCACGCGGCTCGCCTCGCGCTATTATCAGCCGCGGCCCGCGGGCGACATCGCCGTCATGACGGGCATGGCCAAGACGCTGCTGGCGCTGGATGATGCGGCGCAGGCGGCGGGTGAGCCGCGCGTGCTCGACCAGGCTTTCATCGACGAGCATTGCCACGGGTTCGAGGATTTCGAACGGATGGTCCGCAAGACCGGCTGGGACGAGATCGAGCGCAATGCCGGCCTGACCCGCGAGGCGATCGAGGATGCCGGCCGCATCTATGCCCGGGCCGAACGCGCGATTGCGATCTACGGCATGGGGCTGACCCAGCACAGGCTTGGATCCGACAGTGTCGGCATGCTGGTCAATCTGCTGCTGATGCGGGGGCATATCGGCCGTATCGGCACGGGGATCCTGCCGGTGCGCGGCCATTCCAACGTGCAGGGGCAGCGCACCGTCGGCATCGCCGACGATCCGGCCCTGGTGCCGATCGACCGGCTGGGCGAGATGTACGGCTTTGCGCCGCCCCGAAAAAAGGGCTTCACCACGGTGGAGGCCTGCGAAGCCATGCTTGAGGACGGCGTCGACGCCTTCATCGGCCTTGGCGGCAACTTCCTGCGCGCGGTGCCCGATCATGCGCGGATGGAACCCGCCTGGGGCCGGCTGAAGCTGGCGGTGCATGTGGCGACCAGGCTGAACCGCAGCCATCTGGTGACGGCGGAAGAAACCTATCTTCTGCCCTGTCTGGGCCGTCTGGAAGAGGATGTGCAGGCCGGCGGTCCGCAGGTGGTGACGATGGAGGATTCGACCGCCCATATCCATGCCTCGCGCGGGCGGGCGCGGCCGGCAAGCCCCGATCTGCTGTCGGAAATCCGGATCGTCGCCGAACTGGCCAAGGCGACGCTTTCCGGAGCCGCACGGGTGCCCTGGGACGACTGGGTGGCGGATTACGGCCGCATCCGCGATGCCATCGCCCGAACCTTCCCCGAAGACTTCCACGACATGAATGCGCGCATGTTCACCCCCGGCGGCTTTGCCCGGCCGCTGGCGGCACGCGACCGGCGCTGGAACACCGACACCGGCAAGGCCAATTTCCGGACGCCGGCCGCGCTCAATGCCAGCTTCGACCCGGATGACGACGACACGGTCTTCCGGCTGATCACGCTCCGCTCCAACGACCAGTTCAACACCACGATCTATGGCTATCGCGACCGCTTTCGCGGCATCGACGGTTCGCGGATGGTGGTGATGATGAACCCGGACGACATCGCGCGGATGGGGCTGGTTTCAGGGGCTCGCGTGGCATTGACCACCGTTGCGGAAGACGGCATTCCGCGCCGCAAGGCCGGGCTCACTCTGCTGGCCTATGACGTGCCCAAAGGCTGTCTCGCCGCCTATTACCCGGAATGCAACGTGCTGGTGCCGCTCTCTCATCACGAGCGCGACAGCCTGACACCGGCGGCCAAATCGGTGCCGGTCAGGATCGCCGCCGAGGTGGGCGATGCGCGTGTCCGAGGCGGCCGTCCTCAGATCGAGGCCATGTAGCCGCCATCGACATAGAGCAGGGTGCCGGTGACATAGGCGGCGGCTGGCGAGGCGAGGAAGACGGCGGCGCCGATCAGGTCGTCGACCTCTCCGAAGCGGCCGGCCGGGATGCTGGCCTGCATGCGCCGGGCCCAGGCCTCGTCCTCGAAGAAGACTTCGGTCATGTCGGTGCGGAAATATCCGGGGCCGATGCCGTTGACCCGGATGCCCCGGCCGGCCCATTCGGTGGCAAGCGTGCGGGTGAGGCCCAGAAGGCCGCTCTTGGAGGCGCCATAGGCGGCAGCTGTCGGCACGCCGACCTCGGAGGTGAGCGAACAGAGATTGATGATCGCGCCGCCGCCGGTGTCGCTCATGATCCGGGCGGCCGCCTGGGCGCAGAAGAAGGCGCCCTTGAGATTGGTGTCCTGGATCCTGTCCCACAGGTCCTCGTCGACATCGAGCGAGGGGCAGACCTGCTCCATGCCGGCATTGTTGACCAGGATGTCGAGCCCGCCGAGCTTTTCGGCGGCCTGCGCCACCCCGGCACGGATCTGTTCGACCGAAGAGACGTCGAAGGGTACGGCGACCGCACGGCCGCCGGCGCCGATGATGCGGGCGATGACCCCTTCGAGTGCCGCCTCGTCGCGGCCGGAGACAGCCACTGCCGCCCCGGCTGAGGCGAGGCCCGTGGCCAGCGCCCGGCCGATGCCGCGGCTGGCGCCGGTGACCAGTGCCTTGCGGCCGGCCAGGGAGAAGCGGGAGAGGACTGCGGCTGTCGTATCGGACATGGGAGACAATCCCGAGCGCTGGAGGACAGGGTGGCGTTCGGGTGATGATCGGACGCGGGCGATGCGGTATCAATCCTTCCATCGCGTGCCGGCCGCAATCACCGGCATCGCCCATGACCCCGAGGCCTGCCCGATGACTGCGACCGCCGCCACCACGTCCTCTACCGCCCAGGCTCCCACCGCGCTCGCTCGTGATCTGGCCCGCGCCGGCCGCATCGCCGAAGCCGAGGCGGTGATCGCAGGCCTGGTGGCCGAGGTCGCGGATTTCACGCCAGCGCATGTGACCATCAACCGCGACGGCTACAGCCTGAATTCGGTCAACGGCTTCATCGAGGCCGCCGATGGCCGATCCTTCTTCTTCAAGTTTCACCAGGAGGAGGACGAGGCCGAAACCGTGGGCGAATACTACCGTGCCGAGCTGCTCGCCGGGGCCGGATTTCCGGTCGACCGGCCGGTGGTCGCCTCGGGGGCAGTCGGCCGGCAGATCCTGATCTATGCCCGGCGTGATCAGCCGCGGCTGGCCGATCTGGCACGCGCGGTGGAGGCGGAGGCGGGCGGCATCGGTGGGCCGGCACCGGTTGCGGCCGCTCGGCTGATTGCCGCCCAGGCCGATGCCGACCGGCTGGTCGCTGACCGCTATCTGGCGACGCTTCACGACATCACGGCAGACGAGGCCGCCGCCGAGCCGCTGCACCGGCTGTTCCATGACCGGCTGATCGATCATGGTGCGCCGGAGCGGCCGGGCGGTCGGATGGTGCGGTTCTATGAGGGACAGGTCTTCCATCTGGGCGGCCGGGCCGAGGCGCCGGACCTCACCCTGTCCTGGCATCAGCTCAAGGATCTGCGCTGGACGGTGGGCGGCATCACCTATGACCGGGGCCTGGGCGCGCTGTTCGACGAGGCCCGTGCGCGGCTGCTGCCGGCGCGCTTCGCCGGGGCCGGCGTCGTGGCCCATGGCGATGCGCACAACGCCAATGTCTGGTTCGAAGCGGGGGCGGGGGATGTGGCCGATCGGCTGGTCTTCTTCGATCCGGCCTTCGCCGGTGCCCATGTGCCGGCCCTGCTGGCCGAGGTGAAGGCGACCTTCCACAACATTTTCGCCCATCCCTTCTGGCTCTATGATGCGGCGGTGGCCGAGGGGCTCTACACCGTGCGGGCGCGGCTCGATGCCGACGGGCGGGGGATCACCATCGATCACGATCATGATCCGGGCCCCCTGCGCCGGGCCTTTCTGGCGGCCAAAGGGGATCTGCTCTGGCGGCCGCTGCTGCAGGCCCTGGCGGCATGCGGGCAGCTTGATGCAGACTGGCGACGGGTGGTGAAGCTGGCGCTGTTCTGCTGCCCGACCCTGGTGATGAACCTGCGTGCCGGCCCGGATGGCGGCCATCACGGCCCCGCCGCCTCGGCGCTGGGGCTTGCGATCGCGGTCGCCATGGGGGCCGAGCCTGCAGGCGGCGCCACCGATCCGCTCTCCACCATGCTGGACGCCGTCACTCCCTGACGGAAACCGCCCGTGCCGCATGCTGCGGCAGGCCGGGCGGGCGATCTTGACAGTTTTCCGACGATCCGGTGGACTGGCCGCCGAACCCTTCCCTGGAGCAGAACATCGATGTCCGCAGATGCAGCGGCGACGCCCGAGATGGTGCGCGTCGACCGGGTCAGCCGGAGCTTCAACGGCACCAAGGCGGTGGACGAGGTGTCCTTCACGCTGGCGCGTGGGCGTTTCCTCACCATCCTCGGCCCCAGCGGCTCGGGCAAGACCACGCTGCTGCGCATGATCGCGGGCTTCCTTGCCCCCACCGGCGGCGAGATCGTGCTGGGCGGACGGCCGGTCTCGGCCGAGCCGCCGCATCGCCGCTCGATCGGCATGGTGTTCCAGAAACTGGCGCTGTTCCCGCATATGACCGCGGCCGAGAACGTCGCCTATCCGCTGCGCATGCGCCGCTTCGATGCCCGCACCATTCCGGATCGGGTTGAACGCTATCTGGAGCTGGTCCGGCTGGGCGGCTATGGCGGCCGGCGGATCCACGAGCTGTCGGGCGGGCAGCAGCAGCGCGTGGCGATCGCCCGTGCCCTGGTCTTCGAACCCGATCTGCTGCTGCTCGACGAGCCGCTGGCGGCGCTGGACAAGAAGCTGCGCGAAGAGATGCAGCTGGAATTCCGCCGCATCCAGCGCGAACTGGGCGTCACCACCATCAACGTCACCCATGATCAGCGCGAGGCGCTGGTGATGTCGGACGAAATTCTGGTGATGGATGGCGGCCGGACCCAGCAGCTGGCGGCACCGGTGGAAACCTATCGCCGCCCGGCCAATCCCTTCGTCGCCGGCTTCATCGGTGTCACCAATCTGCTGGAGGGCCGTGCGCTTACCGCAGGCGGCCAGATGGTGGCCTTCGGCAATCTGGAATGTCAGGCAACGCCGATGGCGGGGGGTGAGATCGCGGCCGGCGCGCCGGTGACGGTCTCGATCCGCGCTGAGCAGCTGCGCATTGCGGGCGATGCCGATGCGCTGGATACCGACGGCACCGGCGGCGGGCTGGAGGTGATCGTGCGGGCGACCATCACCGAGGCGATCTTCGAGGGTGAACGGTCGGTCTATGCCGCGCAGGTGCCGGCACTGGGCAATGCGGTGCTCCGGGTGTTCGATCATGACCCGGCGGCGCATCGCGCCTGGGCACCCGGCCAGTCGGTGCATCTGGGCTGGACGGCGCGCGACCTGCTGGTCTATCCGGCGTGAGCGATGACCCCGGCCTACGACGACCCCCGGCCTACGACTTCACGATCAGGGACGGCCGCCGCATGCGGCCTGCAAGAACAGGGAACAGGGCGATGACCAAGCATGACGACGCGATGCGCGGCGCCAGCCGCCGTCAGGTGCTGAAGGGCGGCGTGATGGCCGCGGCCGGGGCGGCGCTGACCGGAACCCCGGCGCTGGTTCTGGGCCGCCGGGCCTTTGCCGCCGAGCCGGCCAAGCCGGCCGAGATCATCGTCCGCGCCTGGGGCGGTGTCTGGGTCGAGGCGCTGGACAAGGGCGTGTCGCAGAGCTTCACCGAGGCGACCGGCATCCGTGTGCGCCACGACCTGACCGAGGACAACGAGATCCAGCCCAAGATCTGGGCTGCGGTGGCGCAGAAGCGGGTGCCGCCGATCCATGTCAACTGGGACACCTCGACCAACGCCACCAAGTCGGCGCTGCGCGGCGTGACCGAGGATCTTTCGGATCTGTCCAACCTGCCGCAGTTGCTGCCGGTGGCGAAGCCGGTCGGCCTGGAGGGCTGGCCGATCGTCAACACCTATTCCTATGTCTACGTGCTGGCCTATCGGACCGAAGCCTTCCCCGACGGCGCGCCGAAGAGCTGGACGGTGATGCTCGACCCGAAGTTCAAGGGCCGGGTCGCGCTCTACAATGACGGCATCGGCTTCCATCCGGCGGCGCAGGTCGCGGGCGGTGGCAAGGTGTCTGACATTCCGGCCAATATGGAGCCGGCCTGGGCGTTCATCCGCAAGCTGAAGGCGCAGCAGCCGCTGCTGGGCGAGGATCCGGACTTCACCAACTGGTTCCAGCAGGGCGAGATCGACGTCGCCTGCACGATCATCTCCAATGCCCGCGAAGCGAAGCAGAACGGCATCAAGGTCAATTGGACCGTGCCGGAAGAGGGTGCCAAGGTCGATACCGATGCGCTCTGGGTGCCCAAGGGCCTGCCCGAAAGCGAGCTGTACTGGGCCAAACAGTATGTGAACCATGCCATTTCCAAGGGCGCGCAGCAGACCTGGACCGAGAAGCTGGGTCTTCCCGGCGTCCAGCCCGGCCTGACGCCGCCGGCCGATCTGGCGGGCGACCCGGCCTATCCGACCACGCCTGAAGACTTCGCCCGGCTGATCAGCGTGCCGACCCCGGTGCTGGTCGAGCACGAGCGCGAATGGTTCCAGACCTTCAAGGAAATCATGCAGGGCTGACGCCCTGCGGAATATTAGGGGTCATTCAGGGCTGACGCCCTGGGGGCGGCACCGGCGCAATCCGGTGCCGCCCGATCCGTGACACATCTTCCGAGGATGCCGGTCGCCGCCATGCTCCGCCCGTCGAAACGCGCCTATCCGCTGTCCTGGCGGCTGCTCGATGCGGCCGAGGCTGCCGTGGGGCTGATCCGCCCGAAACGGCCTGAACTGGTCGCGCCGGCCCTGTTCCTTGCCCCCGCCATCCTGCTGGTGGCGGTGCTGGTCTGGGGCCTGGTCGACATGGCGTCCGACAGCCTGCACATGCTCGACACGGCGACCTTCCTGCCGGCAGAGGCGATGAGCCTCGGCAATTACGCCCAGCTGATCGACCGGCCCATCTATGCCACCGTCATCTGGCGCAGCCTGCTGGCGGGCGTGATCGTGACCGCGGCGACTCTGCTGCTCGCCTTCCCCTATGCCTATGTGATGGTGCGCACGCCCTCGCCGGTGATACGGCGGGTGCTGCTGATCAGCCTGTTCCTGCCCTTCTTCATCGGCCAGGTGGTCCGTGCCTATGGCTGGCTGATCATCCTGGGCGCCAAGGGCATCGTAAACAGCGCGATCACCGGCCTCGGGTTTGAGCCGCTGAAGCTGATCTACACCTACGAGACCATTCTGTTCGGGCTGGTCCAGTACATGCTGCCTTTCGCCGTGCTGCTGATCGCGCCCGCGATCACCGCGATCGGCGAGGAGGTGGAGATGGCGGCGTCCTCGCTTGGTGCCAACTGGTGGCGGGGCTTCGCGACCGTGGTGCTACCCATGGCGCGGCCGGGGCTGATCGCGGCCGGGGTGGTGGTCTTCACGCTGACCCTCACCGATTTCGCCATTCCCAACATCCTGGGCGGCGGCACCAACGACTTTGCGGCCAACGCCATCTACGACGCCTTCTTCCGGATTTCGGACAGCGGGCTCGGGGCGGCACTCGCCATCGTGCTCACCTTCCTCGGCAGTACCATCGTTGGCATCATCCTGGCGATCGCCGGCGCCGGCACGCTCGGCATGGGCGGGCGCGCACCGGTAAAGGGAGGCGGAGCATGAGCGCCGGCGGCACCACGCCCCGCTCCAAGCGGCTGCTGCTCTGGTCGGTGATCGGCTTCGATCTGCTGATCCTGGCCCTGCCGACCCTGATCGTGCTCGGCGCCTCGTTCACCGCCGGCAATATCGTGACCTTCCCGCCCGACGGCCTGTCGCTGCAATGGTACGAGAAGGTGGTCGGCGCCTACGAGCTGCGTCAGGCTTTCTGGCGGTCGCTCTGGGTGGCGGTGGTCTGCACGCTGATCAGCCTGCCGGCGGGCACGCTGGCCGCCATCGCGCTCGCCCGCTGGCGGATCGCCTTCGGGCGGACGCTTCAGGTCTATCTGCTGCTGCCCTTCACCGTGCCGCTGATCGCCTCGGGCATCGGCATGATGCTGCTCTTCGGGCGGATCGGCATTCTGGGCCAGCTCTGGCCGGTGGGGCTTGCCTGTGCGGTGATCAACCTGCCCTTCATGATCTGGGCAGTGGGCGCCTCGGTGAACGCACTCGACCCCGATCTTGAGAATGCGGCGGCCAATTGCGGCGCGCCGCCGGTGCAGACCTTCCTGACCGTCACCCTGCCCGCGGTGATGCCGGGGGTGATCACCGGTGCGCTGCTGATGTTCGTGCTCGCCTTCAACGAGTTCCTGGTCAGCCTGCTGCTGGTCGATGCACGCATCGTGACCCTGCCGGTGCAGATCTACAATTCGATCCGCAGCGTGATCACGCCGGATCTCGCGGCGGTGTCGGTGGTCTATATCCTGGTCGCCGCCCTCGCCATCCGGGCTCTCGACAAGCTGGTCGGGCTCGACCTGTTCCTGCGCTCGAAATGAGCATCTACCTCCCTGAGGAGTCCTGCGCCATGCCGGCCGTCAACCTCCACGACCTTTCGACCCTCGACGCCGCCGCCCGCGCCGACCTGCTCAAGCGCGCCGAAAGCGATCTCGGCCCCTTCCTCGACAAGGTCCGGCCGATCATCGAAGCAGTGCGCACCGAGGGAGATGCGGCGCTGGCCCGTTTCGCCCGTGATTTCGACAGGGCGCCTGTCGATCCGGCCCGGATCCGGGTCGAGCCCGAGGCCTTCGACCGGGCCTTCGATCAGGTCGAGCCCGAGGTGATCGAGGCGATCCGCTTTGCGGTCGACAACATCCGCCGCTTCCATCAGGACCAGAAGCCCGAGGAGATGTGGCTGCACGAGGTGCGCCCCGGTGCCTTTGCCGGTGACCGCTTCCTGCCGATCCCGTCGGTCGCCTGCTATGTGCCGCGGGGCAAGGGCTCGTTTCCGAGCGTGGTGATGATGACCACGGTGCCGGCGGTGGTGGCGGGCGTGCCCGAGATTTCGATCATCACACCGCCCGGCCCCGATGGCGAGGTCGATGCGGCGACGCTGGTTGCGGCACGGCTCGCCGGTGTCGAGACGGTCTACAAATGCGGTGGCGCTCAGGGTGTCGCGGCGGTAGCCTATGGCACCGAAACCGTCCGCAAGGCGGTGAAGATCGTGGGCCCCGGCAGCCCCTGGGTGGTGGCGGCCAAGCGCCTGCTGTCGGATGTGATCGATCCCGGCATCCCCGCCGGGCCGAGCGAGGCGATCATCTTCGCCGACGATACGGCGGATGGACGGCTGGCGGCGCTCGACCTGCTGGTCGAGGCGGAGCACGGCCCCGACAGCTCGGCCTATCTGGTCACCACCAGCCGCAAGGTCGCCGAGGATGCGATCGTGGCCCTCGACGGATACTGGGCGAAGATGGGCAAGCAGCGCCGCGGCTTCTCGACCACCGTGCTCACCGGTCCGCGCGGTGGCGTGGTGCTGGCGCCGGATCTGGAAGCGGCCTATGCCTTCGTCAACGACTATGCGCCGGAACATCTGGAAGTGCTGGGCGACGAGCCCTTCGCCCATCTGGGACGGCTGGTGAATGCGGGCGAGATTCTGCTCGGCAACCGTACCCCGGTGACGCTCGGCAATTTCGTGCTCGGGCCCAATGCCGTGCTGCCGACCAATGCCGCCGCCCGCACCTTCTCGCCGCTATCGGTCTTCGACTACATGAAGCGGTCCTCGGTCGGCTATGTCACCGCCCGGGCCTATCCGGAGCTTGCCCGCCATGCCGGCGTGCTGGCCCGCTACGAGGGCTTCGAGGCCCATGCCGCCGCGGTCTCCGAAGTGCGCGACGCGCTGCTGAAGCGCTGATCGCGGTCCGGCGTAAGCGCTGATCGCGGTCCGAGCGACCGGTTCAGCCGGGATTGCCACGGCGCAGCGCCTGATCGCGAACTTCGCGCGGGGTGCGGCCGTGGCGGCGGCGGACGGCGTCGGTGAAGGCGGCATGGCTGGCGAAACCGGCCTCATAGGTGATCCGGGCGATGGTCAGATCGCTCGTCCCCGGATCCATCAGCATGTGGAGGCCGACGGCAATCCGGGTCTCGCGGATCAGCGTCTGGACCGTATGGCCGCTGCCGCGCATCGCCCGATGCAGATAGCCGGGGCTGATACCCAGCCGTTCCGCCACAGCCTGGGGCGTCAGGGCGGGATCGGTGGCCTCGGCGCGGATCAGGGCTTCGGCCCGCCGGCGCAGCGCGGTCAGCCCCGGGGTGGGCGGGGCGGCGGCGGGGGGTGCTGCGAACATCAGGGCGATCAGGTCCAGCAGGGCCCGGGCGGCGTGTTCGGCGCGTCGCTGGTCGACCGGTTTCGGGGCTTCAAGCAGGGCGTCGATCATGGCGGTCACCGCGTGCAGCAGGGCAGGGTCTGCAGCACGCTGCCCATCGGTCACGGCGGGTGCGACCGCGAAACCGCCGCCCGAACAAGTCACCGCCGGCGGGATCTTCACGCAGACGCTCGTCAGGCCCTCGACGCATCGAAAACCGTAAGGGCGGGACAGATCGGTGACGAGCGCCTCGCCCGGGCGGATATAGCCGGATCTGTCGCCCTGGCAATGGATCATCCGTCCTGACACCGGTATCGACACGGAAAACCCGGCCACCTCGTCCTGTCGGATGTGTGCCTCGCTCCGGATCACGGCGCAGTCGTCGCAGGTGAATCTGGTCAGCGACAATGGCCCGATCCGTCTCTCGACGATCCGGGCATGGAAGGGCTGACGGTCGGGAATGACGTCGAACGAGCAATAGATGTCGGTGACCGCTTCGCGCCACCGCTCAACACCTGGCAGTGACCGGCAATCCAGGTCGAGGATCCGGACCCCCATGATGACTTTGCGCTCCACGACCCGAACAAGTGCCAACGGCATATTGGATGTCGTGGAGAAAAGAGCATGCAATGGCAAACGCCGTGATGATGCATATTGCATCACACACGAACGATGTTTCGCCTTTCAGGTCACCCGGTCGAAAGCTTTTGTACACGCGACGGCAAGACGCCGGTCTGACCGACGCCTTATGCTCGTCACATATCGACCAGCCGCCTGAGGCGATTATGGTCGATGTACCGATCCGTTCCGGGGGCACATCGCCTTGTGCTGGCGGCCCTTGTACTGACGGAACGGGTCGGGCGGGTCTGCGTGCGGTCCCGACAGGGCAGTGTCGGGGCCGCACGCGGTTCGTCGTGGTGGTCAGCCGACGGGTGGTTCAGAACCGGTAGCCGACACCCACGCCGAACAGCCACGGGTCGATGTCGACATCGGCCTTGATCGAGTTGTTGATCGTGACGTCGGTGTTCAGGAACAGCTTCTTCACGTCGATATTGGCGACCCAATGGTCGTCGATCGCGAAGTCGACACCGGCCTGCAGGGCGAAGCCGAAGCCATTGTCATAGTCGATGTCGATGCCGGCCGGGGTGTCCTCGTTGTAGAACACGGTGTAGTTCACGCCGGCGCCGACATAGGGACGGATCTTGCCGTCCGGAATGAAGTGGTACTGCGCGGTCAGAGTGGGGGGCAGCAGCCAGACGCTGCCGAGATCCACACCGCCGACCGAGGTGCCCTTGGCGCGGACATCATGCTTGGTGGTGCCCAGGATCAGCTCGAAGGCGATGTTCTGGGTGGCGAAATAGGTGATGTCCAGCTCGGGGATGACCGAGTTGTCGATCGATACGTCGCCGCCGATCGGGCTGATCGATGCGCCCTCGTCGGGGACGACCGCCACGCCGCGGACGCGCAGCATCCAGGGGCTCTTGTCTTCGGCGGCGGCGGGCGCTGCACCGGCAAGAGCACCGGCAAGGGTGCCGGCGGCGACGAGGGCGGCGAGGCCGGCGGCCTTCAGGGCGCGGGGGGCTTTGTTGAGCGTGGTGGTCATTGATCTGGCCTTCGTTGGCAGCGGTCACCGGCCGGACTGCGGCGGCCTTGTCATGCACGGCCCGCCCTGCAGCCGGTGGTCCGGAACTCTCCGATACGTCACCGGTCGATGGCCCTCATAAAGCACCTGTGTCCTTTTTCGGGCGTTGATCTGGATCAACCGCCGCGAAGGATGCGACCGGATGTCGCGCCACCTGGCCGCATCAGGTTCTGGAACCATCGTTTTTGATCTTGCGCAAGGAAGCAGCGGCGTGGCCGGGGCAGGATCATGGCAATCAAGGTCACGCCCGGAGAGGTCAATGCCCATGGCAACCGTCGTCGAACTCCGCCCCGCCGTGCAGACGTCCCCCGCCGCGCCGCGCGGTGGCGAGGCGATGCAGACGGCCCTGCGGGCCGCGCGTCTGCCGCGCTATACCAGCTATCCCACGGCCCTGCAGTTCGATGCCGCGGTCGGGCCGGATCAGGCGGCGGCCTGGATGCGGGCGGTGCCGGCGGACGAGCCGGTTTCCATCTATGTCCATGTGCCGTTCTGCGACACGCTGTGCTGGTTCTGCGGCTGCCACACCCGGGTGGTGAATGTGCGCGGACCCATCGAGGCCTATGTCCGCAGCCTGGTGGCCGAGATCGAGATGGTGGCGGAGATGCTGGGCCGGCGGCACAGGGTCAGCCATCTGCATTTCGGCGGGGGCAGTCCCACCATCCTGGAGCCGGGTGACATCGACCTGATCTTCCGGACCCTGACCCGCGCCTTCGACATCGGAACCGATGCCGAGATCGCACTGGAGATCGATCCGCGCGACCTGGATCCGGCCCGGCTGGATGCCTGGGCGACGGCTGGCGTCAATCGGGCGAGCCTGGGCGTGCAGGATCTGGATCCCGAGGTTCAGAAGGCGATCAACCGCATCCAGCCGGCCGAAGCGACCGCGCAGGCGGTGCGGGAACTGCGCGCGCGGGGAATTCATGCGATCAACATCGATCTGGTCCACGGCCTGCCCCACCAGACTGTCGAGGGCGTGATCGCCACCGTCGATCAGGTGCTGACACTGGCGCCTGATCGGGTGGCGTTGTTCGGCTATGCCCATGTGCCGACCCTGAAGCCGCATCAGCGGCTGGTGCCCGAACATGCCCTGCCGGGGGCGGTCGAGCGGCTGGAACAGGCCGAGGCGGCCGCGCGGCGCCTGATGGCTGCCGGCTATGCCGGCATCGGGCTCGACCATTTCGCACGGCCGGAGGATTCGCTGGCGGTGGCCCAGCGTGAAGGCCGCCTGCGGCGCAATTTCCAGGGCTATACCACCGACACGGCAACCGCCATTCTGGGCTTCGGCCCCTCGGCCATCGGGGACCTGCCGGGCGGCTATGTCCAGAACACCACCGATGTCCGGGCCTGGCGTGAGGCGATTGCCGCCGGGCGGCTGGGTACCGTGCGCGGTGTTGCCGTTACCGCCGACGATCTGCTGCGCCGGGCGGTGATCGAGCGGCTGATGTGCGATCACGCGGTCGACGTGGCGGCGGTGGCCGCCGGGCAGGGCCGCGATCCGGCGGAGCTTGCCGATGCCCTCGAACGACTGGCGCCGCTGGAGATGCGGGGCGTGGTGGTGCGCGACGGCTGGAAGCTGACGGTGCCGGCGGGCATGACGCCCGACGTGCAGCGTGTCGCCACCTGTTTCGATGTCTATCTTAACCCCGCGGTGCGGGCGATGGTCGCGGCCGAATAGGGGCCAGCCCCTCTTTCGGCCGCGCCACGCGGCATCACTTCGGGGGGAAGAGCGGCTCGAGTGCCTGCGGCATGAAAGCGTCGGCCCATTCCTGAACGAAATGTCCGCCATCTTCGACCTCGATCGGCGGCGGGCAGCCGCGGATGACCTGATGCAGGGCGGTCATGGCCGGCTTGCCCAGTACCGGATCGGCCATGCCGATCACCATCGACGACCGGCCCGACCAGTCCGATCGCCACCAGTCGCGGGCGGCACGCGACAGCGGCGCACCTTCGGCATCCGGATGATCGGGGACCAGCGACGGGAAGACCCGGGCACCCGCCCGATAGCTGTCGTCGGGATAGGGGGCGTCATAGGCTGCAGCCTCTTCCGGCGTCAGATGCGGGCAGCCGCGCTGGAAGAGTTTCGAGATCGAGAAATCCGGGCTGTTGGCGACGAAATCGCGCCAGGCCTCGAAGCCCTTGCCCAGCGGCCGGTCGCCAGTGCCGAGGGCGGTGTTCATGACCAGAAGCCCCTGGAAGCGTTCCGGCATCTCCGGCGGCAGCGTCAGGCCCAGCAGCCCGCCCCAATCCTGCACCACCAGGATAATGTTGTGGAGATTGAGCCGCTTGATCAGCTCTACCAGCATGCCGCGGTGGAACAGGAAACCGTAGGCGCGATCGTCGGTGAGCTTGTCGGAGCGGCCGAAGCCGATCAGATCAGGCGCCACCACCCGGCCGCGGGCGACCAGCTGGGGGATCATGCGGCGATAGAGATAGCTCCAGCTCGGCTGGCCGTGCAGGCAGAGAAAGGTCGGTGCATCGGCACCGGCATCAGCGACGGCGGCCGGCTCGTCAACATATGCGATGCGGATGCCTTCATAGCCGGGCAGATCGTCGAGGTAATGCGGCACATAGGACCAGCCGGGCAGGTCCAGGAAGCGCGCATCGGGCGTGCGCAGGATCTGGGTCATCGGGCGTTGTCTCCGGAATGGCTTCTCATGCCGCCGCCGTATGCGGCGGCGGCAGGGCCGGTTGCAGGACGGGGCTCGTCCCGCAATCCAGCATAGGGCATCCGGTTCCGGAGATCAGCCGAGGAGCGTCACCGCGTCTGCGACCAGCCGGGCGGCGATCGCCCACATCACCAGCGCGATGATCCCGTCCAGCACCCGCCAGGCGGCCGGCCGGCGGAACACCGGCACCAGCAGCCGGGCGCCCCAGCCCAGGGCCGAGAACCAGGCGATCGAGGCAATGGCGGCACCGCCCACGAACCACAGCCGTTCCGGCATCGGGTGGCGCCCGGAAATGCTGCCCAGCAGGACGACCGTGTCCAGATAGACATGCGGGTTGAGCAGGGTGACCGCCGCGACGGTCCCGAGTGTCGCAAGAAGCGGGGCAGGGGCCGCTTCGGAGGGCAGGAGGCGGCCCGGATGCAGGGCGCGGCGGGCGGCCATCAGGCCATAGACGCCAAGGAAGAGCGCGCCCGCGAGCGACACGTATCCAAGCAAGACCTCGTGACCGGCGATCAGCGAGCCGAGGCCGAGGGCACCGGCGCCGATGAGCAGCGCGTCGGTGGCGGCGCAAAAGGCGACGATCGGCAGGACATGGGCGCGGATCAGGCCCTGGCGGAGGACGAAGGCGTTCTGGGCGCCGATCGCAATGATCAGCCCGGCACCGAGGGCAAAGCCTTCGAGTGCGGTTTCGATGGGAAGCGACATGGAAAACGAAACCCGTCTGCGGGAATGGTCGGGGCCGCCTGTCGATGCACGACATCATCGCCCGCGCCGGTCTGTCGGGCGGGGGCGGGTGGCGGGAGGTGCTGGCACGGCAACCGGGCCGTGCGGACCTCAGACCTTCCGGCGGCTGATTTTCTCGAGATGGGCCGAGACGAGCAGAGCCATGGCGGGGCGGGTTCCGATCGCGGGATCAAGGGGTCGCCACTATGCCCGGCCGGACGCCCGGCTGCAACGGGGGCGATCGCATGACCCCATGCCGGAGGGATGTGCAGGCGGTGCAGGGCAGCCCCCGGAGATCTTCCGTTCTGTTTCGTTTGAACTTTCACTTCGGTGCGAACATATTTCGTTTGACGGGGCGGCGCGGGTGATCCGCAGCTTGCCCAGGGCGACCCGACCGGTTGCAGAGGGGCTTCGACGATGTCCGGGCATGTGTATGATCTGGCGGTGATCGGTGGCGGCGTGAATGGCTGCGGCATTGCCCGCGATGCCGCCGGCCGCGGGCTGGATGTGGTGGTGGTGGAGAAGGGCGACCTTGCCGGGGCCACCTCGTCCGCCAGCACCAAGCTGATCCATGGCGGGCTGCGCTATCTGGAACATCGCGAATTCCGGCTGGTGCGCGAGGCGCTGCAGGAACGCGCCGTGCTGCTGGATGCGCTGCCCCACATCGCCTGGCCGCTGCGCTTCGTGCTGCCGCATCACCGGGGCCTGCGGCCGCGCTGGATGATCCGGCTGGGCCTGTTCATCTATGATCATCTGGCCGGCGGCAATGGCGGGCGGCGGAAGCTGCCGGGCACCCGGCGCCTGGATCTGTCGCGGGATGCGGCCGGCCTGCCGCTGAAGGATGACTACCGCACCGCTTTCGAATATTCCGACGCCTGGGTCGATGATGCCCGGCTGGTGGTGCTGAACGCGCTCGATGCGCAGGAAAACGGCGCCCGCATCCTGACCCGCACCGAGTTCACCGCCGCCGATCGCGGCGCCGATCTCTGGACGCTGTCGCTGCGCGATGTGGAGACGGGGGAGGTTTCGATCATCCGCGCCCGGGCGGTGGTCAATGCCGCCGGCCCCTGGGTCGCGGAAACCCTGGTGGACCGGCTGAAGGTGAAGACGCCCGAGCGGGTGCGTCTGGTGCGGGGCAGCCATATCGTGGTGCCCCGGCTGTTCGACCACGACCGCGCCTATATCTTCCAGAATGCCGACAACCGCATCGTCTTCGCCATTCCCTACGAGGACGACTTCACCCTGATCGGCACCACCGATGCCGATCACAAAGGTGACCCGGGCCGGGTCGCGATCACGCCTGAAGAGGTCGACTATCTCTGCCGGGCGGTTTCGGGCTATTTCCGGCGCCCGGTCACGCCCGAGATGGTGGTCTGGACCTATTCCGGTGTCCGCCCGCTCTATGACGACGGCGCGAGCAAGGCGCAGGAAGCGACCCGCGACTATGTGCTGACGGTGGATACCGCGGCAGCACCGGTGATCAGCGCCTTCGGTGGCAAGATCACCACCTTCCGCCGCCTGGCTGAGGCGGCGCTGGCGAAGCTGGAGCCGCTGCTGCCGGCACGCACCGACGGCCGGGCGCTGCGCGGCCCCTGGACGGCCGATGTGCCGCTGCCCGGCGGCCGCCTGCCCGCCGGCGGGGTCGAGGCGCTGGTGCAGAGCCTGGCGCTCAGCCATCCCGTGCTGGACGAACGGACCCGCCGGCGTCTGGCCCGCGCCTATGGCGGCTATGTCCATCGCGTGATCGGCGATGCGGCGGCCGATCCGTCGGCGCTGGGCGAACATTTCGGCGCTGGTCTGCATGCCCGGGAGGTCGCCTGGCTGATGGATCATGAATGGGCGCGCACGGCAGAGGATGTCCTCTGGCGGCGCACCAAGCTGGGTCTCAGGATCGATGCCGCGGGTGTCCGCCGGCTCGATGCCTGGATGCAGGCCCGCAGCTCGGCGCGTCTCGCGGCGTGAGCGTGCGGCTGCAGCAGAGGGGTGCCCGGGCCACCGGCACCACCGGACTTGCCGGGGCCCCGTCCCCCGGCCCAAACTGACGCCTGAAACGACCGGGGCGGCCCAAGCCCCGGCGTGCCGGGCGTGCGGGGGGAGCATTCGCATGGCCGGCACAGCTTCCGAGGAGGATCGCCGTCCCCATGCCCGCCAACCGCAAAGATGATGTTGTCCGCAAGGACGATGGTGCCCGCGAAGGCCTGATCCTGGCGCTCGACCAGGGAACCACCTCGACCCGCGCCATGCTGTTCAACCACGACATGCAGGTGGTCGCGACCGACCAGCAGGAATTTCCCCAGCACTTTCCCGCCTCCGGCCATGTCGAACATGATGCCGAGGATCTGTGGCGGACCAGCGTCGAGACCATGCGCGGCGCGCTGGCGAAGGCCGGCGTGGAGGCGGCCGCGCTTGCCGGCATCGGCATCACCAACCAGCGCGAAACCACGGTGGTCTGGGATCGCGAGACCGGGCGGGCCATCCATCCGGCCATCGTCTGGCAGGACCGGCGCACGGCGCGGATCTGCGGCGATCTGAAGCGCGACGGGCATGAACAGCTGGTCCGCGACCGTTCGGGCCTGCTGCTCGATCCCTATTTCTCGGCGACCAAGGCCTCGTGGATCCTGGACACGGTGCCGGGTGCCAGGGCGGCGGCGGAGGCGGGCAAACTCGCCTTCGGCACGGTCGATGCCTTCCTGATCTGGCGGATGACCGGCGGCCGGGTGCATGCGACCGATGCGACCAACGCCTCGCGTACCATGCTCTACGACATCCACCGCGGCGCCTGGTGCCCGGATCTCTGCAAGGTCTTCGGCGTGCCGATGGGTATGCTGCCCGAGGTGCGCGACAGCGCCGGTGATTTCGGCGAAACCCTGCCCGACCTGCTGGGCGTGCCGGTGCCGATCCGCGGTGTCGCCGGCGATCAGCAGGCGGCGACCACCGGCCAAGCCTGTTTCAGGCCCGGCATGGTCAAGGCGACCTATGGCACCGGCTGCTTCGCCCTGCTGGTGACCGGCAATCAGTCGGTGCGGTCGCGCAACCGGCTGCTGACCACGGTGGCGCTGCAGCTGAACGGCCGGCGCAGCTATGCCCTGGAAGGCTCGATCTTTGTGGCCGGTGCCGCGGTGCAGTGGCTGCGCGACGGGCTGGGCCTGATCGAGAATTCCGCCCAGACCGAGGTGCTGGCGGCGGAGGCCGATCCGGCGCAGAGCGTCTATCTGGTGCCGGCCTTCACCGGTCTCGGTGCGCCGCATTGGGATGCCGATGCCCGCGGCGCCATGTTCGGCCTGACCAGGGCCACCGGCCCGCGCGAGATTGCGCGCGCGGTGCTGGATTCGGTCGCCTATCAGACCCGCGATCTGGTCGAGGCGATGCGTGGCGACTGGGAGGGGGACGGGTTTTCCGAAACCGTGCTGCGCGTTGACGGCGGCATGGTCGCCAGCGACTGGCTGATGCAGCGTCTGGCCGACATGCTGGCGACCCCGGTCGACCGGCCGAAACTACGCGAGACCACCGCCATGGGGGCGGCCTATCTGGCCGGTCTCGCGACCGGCGTCTATCCCGATCCGGAGGTGTTTGCCGAGGGGTGGGCGCTTGACCGGCGCTTCGAGCCGGGCATGGCCGAAGCCGAACGCGAACGGCTGTATGGCGGCTGGCAGGATGCTGTGCGCCGGACGCTGACGCGCAGCTGATCGGGGCGATCACGAGCATGTGTCAACCCGCCCGGCGGGGTGGCGCGAACGGGGGATCCGCCCTATTCTGATGGGGGTGCGGATCCGCCCGTTCACGTTGCCTTGTGGGGTGATGCCTGACGATGGTCAACGACGTTCTGAAGCTGGTCCTGAGCGGGGCCGAAAGACGACCGTCGCCGGTGATGTCCCGGCGCCTGGACGCCTTGTTCCGCGCCCTGCAGACGCCCACGGATGACCGTGATCCCGAGGACATCCAGGCGATGATCTGGGCGCTGTGGTGCGAACATCACGATCCGGATGCGACCCGTGCGCTGTCGCGGGCGATCGATGCCATGGTCGCCGGCCGGCTGGTGGTGGCGGAAGGTGTGCTGGACCGCACCGTGCTGCGCTGGCCCGATTTCGCCGAGGCCTGGAACCGCCGCGCCACGCTCTACTACATGCAGGAACGCGACCAGGAGAGCCTGGGGGACATCCGCACGGCGCTGGAGCTGGAACCCCGTCATTTCGGCGCGATCTGCGGCTTCGGCCAGATCTGCATGCGCCGCGGGGACCGCACCGCGGCACTGGCCGCTTTCGAAACGGCGCTGCGGCTCAACCCCTATCTCGCCAATGTCCGCCAGATGGTCGAGGCCCTGGCCGAGGATCTGCCGCGCACGGTGAACTGACGCCGTGATCAATTGGTGAAAAGACGCGCGGCCTGCACACGATCGAATGGGCAACACTTGAAGATGATGCGCAGATGGGCGAGGTTTCTCGTCGTTCCGCATCATGTAGCCCATCATCCGGAAGGACCGGTATGCGCATCGGCAGCCTCGTTGCGTCCCTGCTCGCAGCTCTTGCGCTTGCGGCCTGTTCCTCCTCGCGCGAGAGCCTGCCGTCCAGGACGGCGACCGAGCAGCTTCTGCTATCGTCGGCGGTCGACAGGGCGGCGCAGGAACTGACCCTGGACCTGCCGCAGGATGCCCCGGTCTTCCTGGATACCACCAATTTCGAAGCCATCGACGGCAAGTATGCGATCGGGGCCGTGCGCGAACAGCTGCTGCGCCGCGGCGCCCGGCTGATGCCCGACCGGGCGCTTGCCGATGTCGTGATCGAGATCCGTTCGGGCGCGCTGTCGATCGATGACGAAAGCTCGCTGCTCGGCCTGCCGGCGATCGACATTCCCGTGCCGATGAGCGATGTCAGCACGCCCGAACTGGCCCTGGTGAAGCGCGACGAGCGCCGCGGCACGGTCAAGCTCGCCGCCGTCGCCTACGACGCTCATGACGGCCGCTTCGTCGACGCGACCGGCCCGGTCTACGGTTATTCGCACATCACCGACTGGACGGTGCTGGTGTTCTCGTGGACCAGCAGCGACGTGCTGCCGGACGAGCAGCATGTGCCGGCGATCACCGCCAGCCTCAGGGATTTCGGCCTGGCGAGCGCGCCGGAGGATTGAGACCGGCCGGCGGCCCTTCGGCACTTTTTTATGCCCCGTTTACGCGGTCGGACCAGGATCGCCATCGCGATTTTACGGCCGTCCGGCCGACACTCCATCCTGACGGGAGCGTCCTCTTGCGGTCGCTCCGCACATCAAGGATCGGAGCCATGATGGACATTCTGATGCTGGCGCTGGGATCCGGGCTGTTCGGCCTGGCAGCTCTCGCAGCTGTCGGGATCGCACGGCTATGACCCCCCTGCCTGAACCGGGGCTGGTCGATCTGATCGGGTTGATTCTGGGCGGCTTGGCCGTTGCGGCGCTGGCCGCATGGCTCACCGCCGTGCTGATCCGCCCCGATCGCTGATCCCGCCCCTGAGACGGATCCTGCCATCCCATGATATCGACGGATTTCGGGCGGATCGCGCTTTATCTCGCGATCCTGGCCCTGATTGCGGTGCCGCTCGGCCGCTGGACGGTCGCCGCCGCGTCTTCCTCCGGCCGTTTGGGCCGCGTCTTTGCGCCGGTCGAGGCCGGCATCCTCGGCCTCTCGGGCGTGCGTGCCGGCCGCGAAAGCAGCTGGCTCGGCTATGCGCTGGGGCTGATCACCTTCAACTATGCCGGCTTTCTGCTGCTCTATGGGGTGCTGCGCCTGCAGGGCGTGCTGCCCTGGAACCCGGCCGGCATTCCGCCGCTCGATCCGGCGGTCGCCTTCAACATCGCGATCAGCTTCGTCACCAACACCAACTGGCAGGCCTATTCGGGGGAGGCGCAGCTGTCCTCCTTCTCGCAGGCCTTCGGGCTGGGGGTGCAGAACTTCCTGTCGGCCGCCACCGGCATTGCGGTGATGGTGGCGCTGGCCCGCGGCTTTGCCCGCGCCGAGACGCCGACCATCGGCTGCCTGACGACCGACGTCACCCGCATCACGCTGCGCCTGCTGCTGCCGCTGGCGGTTGCGGTGACCATCCTTCTGGTGCTGCAGGGCGTGCCGCAGGTGATGACCGGCACGCTGGCATCCGTCGGTCTGGACGGGCATGCCCAGGCCATCCCGCTCGGGCCCGTGGCCTCGCAGGTGGCGATCAAGCAGCTCGGCACCAATGGCGGCGGCTTCTACGGCGTCAATTCCGCCCATCCACTGGAGAACCCGACCGCCTGGTCGAACCTGATCGAGGTGGTGGCGATCCTGGCCCTGCCGGCGGCGATGCCCTTCGCCTTCGGCCGCCTTGCCGGCGATCCGCGCCAGGGCCGGGCGTTGTTCCTGGCCATGTTGATCCCCTTTGCCGTCTTTGTCGGGCTGACCGTCTGGGCGGAGACGACCGGCAACCCGATCCATCACGCGCTGGGCCTCGCCGGTCCCAATATGGAAGGCAAGGAGGTCCGCTTCGGGGCCGCCGACAGCGCCATCTGGGCGGCGGCGACCACGGCCGCGTCCAACGGCTCGGTCAATGCCATGCATGACAGCTTCACGCCGCTCGGCGGCATGGTTGCCATGATCGGCATGATGCTGGGCGAGGTGATCTTCGGTGGTGTCGGCAGCGGGCTCTACGGGTTGATCATCTTCGCCGTGATCGCGGTCTTCGCCGCCGGGCTGATGGTCGGCCGCACGCCCGAATACATGGGGAAGAAGATCGAGGCGCGCGAGATGACGCTGGCGATGCTGGCGCTGATCGGCCTGGCGGTCGCGATGCTGGTCCCGGCCGCCCTGTCGGCCGTGCTGCCCGCGGGCCGTGCCGCCGTGCAGGATGCCGGGCCGCATGGCCTGTCCGAGATCCTCTACGCCTATGCCTCTGCGGCCGGCAATAACGGCTCGGCTTTCGCGGGCTTCGGCGCAGCCCAGACCTTCCACGCCATCGCCGTCGGCATCGCGATGATGATCGGCCGCTATTTGCCGGTGGTGGTGGTGCTGGCGATCGCCGGCAGCCTGGCTGCCAAAAAGAAGATCCCGGCCACTGCCGGCACCCTGCCGACCCATGGCCCGCTCTTCATCGGCCTGCTGATCGGCACGGTTGCGATCATCGGCGGTCTTACCTATTTCCCGGCGCTTGCGCTGGGTCCCGTCGCGGAGCATCTGTCCATGCTCCTCGGCCGGACGTTCTGACGGAACCCGCTCCCATGCGTACATCCGAGGACATCCGCCTCGTCGACCCGGCGCTGCTGTCGCGCGCCGCCCGCGAGGCCTTCACCAAGCTCGCGCCCCACGCCCTTGCCGGCAATCCGGTGATGCTGACCACCGCCGTGGTCGCAGCCGTCGCGACCATCCTGGCCGTGATCGATCTTGCAAGCGGCGGCCCCCATGGTGCGGTGCTGGCGCAGATCTGCCTCTGGCTTTGGGCGACGGTGCTGTTCGGCAATTTTGCGGAAGCCCTGGCCGAGGGCCGCGGCCGGGCCCGCGCCGACAGCCTGCGCGCCACCCAGTCCGAGACGCCGGCAAAGCTGCTGCCGGCCATGCCGCGCGGCGATGTCCGGATCCATGACTGGCGCGAGGTCTCGTCCCGCGATCTGGGGCCCGATGACCTGGTCTATGTTGAGGCGGGCGACATCGTGCCTGCCGATGGCGAGGTCGTCGCCGGCATCGCCTCGGTCGACGAAAGCGCCATCACCGGCGAAAGCGCGCCGGTGATCCGCGAAAGCGGCGGCGACCGCTCGGCGGTCACCGGCGGCACCCGGGTGGTATCGGATGCGATCGTGGTCCGCGTCACCCAGCGGCCGGGCGAAAGCTTCCTCGACCGGATGATCGGTCTGGTCGAGGGCGCGACGCGGCGCAAGACGCCGAACGAGATCGCGCTGACCATCCTGCTGGTCTCGCTGACGCTGATCTTCCTGATCGTGGTGGCCAGCCTCGAAGCCTTCGCCGCCTTCTCGGGCACGCTGATCCCGGTCGGCTTCCTGATCGCGCTGCTGGTCACCCTCATCCCCACCACCATCGGCGGCCTGCTCTCGGCCATCGGCATCGCCGGCATGGACCGGCTGATCCGCGCCGGCGTCGTGGCCCGGTCGGGCCGTGCGGTCGAGGCGGCGGGCGATGTCGACGTGCTCCTGCTGGACAAGACCGGCACCATCACCTTCGGCAACCGCATGGCCGATGCCTTCCTGCCCCTGCCCGGCGTGGGGGAGGCGCGGCTGGCAGAGGTTGCGGCGCTCGCCAGCCTTGGCGACGAAACGCCCGAGGGCCGCTCGATCCTCGATCTGGCGCGCAAGGCCCATGGTTTCCGTGCCGAGGCGGCGGAGGTCGCGCGCATGGTGCCCTTCACCGCCCAGACCCGGATTTCCGGCGCCGACCTCAACGATGGCCGCCGCCTGCGCAAGGGCGCGGGCGATGCGATCCTGAAGCAGGCCAGGGGCAGCGTCCCGCCCCAGCTCGGCCATCTGGTCGATCAGGTCGCGCGCAGCGGCGGCACGCCACTGGTGGTGGCGGAAGACGACCGGCCGCTGGGTGTCATCCACCTGAAGGACGTGATCAAGCCCGGCATCCGCGAGCGCTTTTCGGAACTGCGGCGGATGGGCATCCGCACGGTGATGATCACCGGCGACAACCCGATCACGGCGGCCGCCATCGCGGCGGAAGCCGGTGTCGATGACGTGCTCGCCGAGGCGACCCCCGAACGCAAGCTGGAACTGATCCGGGCTGAACAGGCCAAGGGCCGGATGGTCGCCATGTGCGGCGACGGCTCAAATGATGCGCCGGCGCTGGCCCAGGCCGATGTCGGTGTGGCGATGAACGAGGGCACGCCGGCTGCCAAGGAGGCCGCCAATCTGATCGATCTCGACAGCGATCCCACCAAGCTCATCGAAGTCGTGATGGTCGGCAAGCAGCTGCTGGTCAGCCGCGGGGCCCTCACCACATTCTCGATCGCCAATGACGTGGCGAAGTATTTCGCGATCGTGCCGGCGCTGTTCGCGAGCGTCTATCCGGCGCTGGGTGCGCTCGACATCATGCAGCTTTCAAGCCCTGAAAGCGCGATCCTCTCGGCGGTCATCTTCAACGCCCTGATCATCGTGGCGCTGGTGCCGCTGGCGCTCAAAGGCGTGGCGGCACGGGCAACCTCGGCCGCGGCGCTGCTGCGCCGGAACCTGCTGATCTATGGCCTCGGCGGCCTGATCGCACCCTTCATCGGCATCAAGGCGATCGACATGGTCGTCTCGGGCCTGGGCCTGGTCTGAGCGAGGGAGACCGTCTTATGCTGCACCCCATGTTGCGCAACATCCGCCGGGCGGTGGTGCCGCTCGTGCTGTTCTCGGGCCTGCTCGGCCTCGCCTATCCGCTGGCCATGGCCGGCCTTGCCGGGGCGATCGCGCCCCGGCAGGCGGCGGGCAGCCCGGTCACCGATGCGGCCGGGCGGGTGGTCGGCTCGGCGCTGGTCGGCCAGGATTTCACCTCCCCCGGCTATTTCCATGGCCGCCCCTCTGCCGTCGACTACGACGCAGTGGCGGCCGGCGCCTCCAATCTCGGGCCGACCTCGGCTGCGCTGGCGGCAGAGATCCGCGACCGCATCGCCGCGGTCAGGGCCGAGACGGGGGCGGGCGGCGCGGTTCCGGGCGATCTCGTGACGGCCTCGGGCTCGGGGCTCGACCCGGATCTCTCGCCCGAAGCGGTTCGGCTGCAGATCCCGCGGGTCGCGAAGGCCCGGCAGATGGCGCCCGATGCGCTGGAGGCCCTGGTGGCCACCCATGTCGAGCGGCCGGTTGCCGGGCTGATCGGCCAGCCCCGGGTCAATCTGCTGCGGCTCAACATGGCACTCGACGCCATGGCTGGCCCCGGGGCAGGCTGAGCCCTAAGCCCCGCGCGCGGAGAGCCCGATGACCAGAGACGCCGACAGACCCGCCCCCGAGGCGCTGATCGAGGATGCGAAGCGCGAGCGCCGCGGCCGGCTCAAGATCTTCCTGGGCGCCGCCCCCGGCGTGGGCAAGACCTATGCGATGCTGGAAGAGGCGCAGCGCCGCCGTGCTGAAGGGACCGATGTCGCGGTGGCGGTGGTCGAGACCCATGGCCGGGCCGAGACCGAGGCGCTGCTGCGCGGGCTGGAGGTGATCCCGCGCCGGATCCTGACCCATCGCGGCCGGAGCTTCCCCGAGATGGATCTGGATGCGGTGCTGGCCCGCCGCCCGGCCCTGGCCCTGGTCGACGAATTCGCCCACACCAATATCCCGGGGGCGCGCCACGAAAAGCGCTTCCAGGATGTGGCCGAGCTGATCGATGCCGGCATCGACGTGCTGACCACGCTCAACGTCCAGCATCTGGAAAGCCTGAACGACATCGTCCAGCGCATCACCCGCATCCGGGTGCGCGAGACCCTGCCCGACGACGTGCTGGCGATGGCCGACGAGATCGAGCTGATCGATCTGCCGCCCGACGATCTGATCCGGCGCCTGCGCGAGGGTAAGGTTTATCTGGGCGACCAGGCGCGGCGGGCGGTGCTGCATTTCTTCAGCCGCGGCAATCTGACGGCGCTGCGCGAGCTGGCGCTGCGCGCGGCCGCCGAGCGGGTCGATGAAGAGATGATCCGCTATATGCGCGCCCATGCCGTGCCCGGCCCCTGGCCGGCGCGGGAGCGGCTGATGGTTTGTATCGGCACGGGGGCAGAGGCCGAGGCGGTGGTCCGCGCCGGCCGACGCATGGCCGACCGCGCGCGGCTGCCCTGGATCGCGGTCCATGTCGAGACCGGGACCGGCGCCGCGTCTGCCGGTGATTACACCCCCCAGGACCGCGCCAATCGGGCGCTCCGGCTGGCCGAGCGGCTGGGGGCGGAGGTGACCGTGCTGCCGCGGCCGGTGCATGCCCGGCGGCTGGCCGACGAGCTGGTGGCGCTGGCGCGGGAGCGCAATGTCAGCCGGATCGTGATCGGCCGGGCGCCCCGCCGGCCCTGGTGGCGGCGCCTGGGGGCCGGCGGCGGGCTGGCCGAGGCGCTGGTCAGCCGCGCGACCGGCTTCGAATTGACCGTCATCGCCGCCGAGGCCGGGACGACCGCCGCCGCAGCCGAACCCGGCCGTCTGCAGGCGGAGGCCCCGGGCCCGCATTTCGGGCCGCGGGAACTGGCGCTGATCGGCGTGTCGGTGGCCGCCGCCGCCCTGGTCTCGACCCTGGTCGAGATGATCCTGCCTTTGCCCAATGTGTCGCTGGTCTTCCTGATCGCGGTGCTGGTGGTGGCGGTGCGCGGCGGGCTCTGGCCCTCGATCGCGGCCAGCGTGCTCAGCTTCTTCGCCTACAATTTCTTCTTCACCGTGCCCCACCACACCTTTCAGGTGTCGCGAACCGAGGACATCCTGACCATCGTCTTCTTCCTGATCGCGGCGGCGCTGACCGGCAATCTCGCCGGCCGGCTGCGGGAGCGGGTGCAGGCGGAGCGGCAGGCGGCGCGGCGGGTCGGCAATCTGTATGATTTCGCCCGCAAGGCCGCCGGGGCGGCCGATGTCGACGATGTCGCCTGGGCGGTGGTCTCTCATGTCGCGCGCACGCTGCAATGCGATGCGGTGCTGCTGCTGCCGGAACCCGATGGCGGGCTCAGGATCGGCGCCGGCTTTCCCCCGGAGGACCGGCTGACCCCCGCCAACCGGGCGGCGGCGGAATGGGCCTGGCGGCACGAGCGGCCGGCGGGCTGGTCTTCCGACACGCTGCCGGCCTCGGACTGGCTGTTCGTGCCGATGAAGGCCGCGCGGGGGCCCGTGGGGCTGGTCGGCGTCTCGTTCGGCGGGCGCGACGGCCGGCCGAAACAGCTGGGCCCCGAACAGCGCCGGCTGCTGGAGGCGGTGGTCGATCAGGCGGCGCTTGCCGTCGACCGTACCCTGCTCGCGGCCGATATCGAGCGGGAGCGGCTGAAGGGCGAGGCGGATGCCCTGCGGGCGGCCCTGCTCTCATCCATCAGCCATGATCTGCGCACGCCGCTGGTCTCGATCATCGGCGCCGCATCGAGCCTGAAGAGCCTGGGGGAGGCGCTGGATCCCGGCGCCCGCGGCGAGTTGGCCGACACCATCCACGACGAGGCGAGGCGGCTGGATGCCTATGTCCAGAACCTGCTCGACATGACCCGGCTCGGCCATGGCGCGCTGGCGCTGCGTCGCGACTGGGTGGATCTGGCGGAACTGGCCGGGCGGGTGCGCGGCCGGCTGGCCCGGCAGCTGGGCGGGCGGCAGCTGGACGTGGTGGTACCCGAAGGCTTGCCGCTGCTTCATGTCGATGCGGTGTTGATGGAACAGGTGCTGGTCAATCTGGTCGACAACGCGGTCAAGCATGGCGGACCGGATGGCCGGATCACCATCGCCGCCGCCCTTGCCGATCGCGGCCGAAGCATCGACATCCGGGTGGAGGATGACGGGCCGGGCATCCCCGAAGCGGATCGGGAGGCCGTGTTCGACATGTTCCACCGGGTGAAGGCGGGCGACAGCCAGCCGGCGGGCACCGGGCTCGGGCTTGCGATCTGTCGCGGCTTCGTCGAGGCTCATGGCGGCACGATCCGTGCCGAGGCCGGTGCCGGTGGCCAGGGCACCCGGATCGTGATCCGCCTGACCGTCGCGGAGCCGCCGGCCCCGCCGCCCGAAGATGCCGAGTGATGCCCCCTCATCGGAGAGACGATGCCCGTCGACATGAACACGGCCCGCATTCTGGTGGTCGATGACGAACCCCAGATCCGCCGCTTTCTCAAGATCGCACTCGGTGCCGCCGGCTTCGAGGTGATCGAGGCGGCGACGGGGGAGGAGGCGGTCCGGGCCGCGGCGACCCGGGCGCCGGCGATGATCGTGCTGGATCTGGGCCTGCCTGATATCGACGGCACCGAGGTGATCGGCCGGATCCGCGACTGGTCGGGCGTGCCGATCCTGGTTCTGTCGGTGCGGGCTGACGAGGCCGGCAAGGTGGCGGCGCTGGATCGGGGGGCGGATGATTACGTCACCAAGCCCTTCGGCATCGCGGAACTCACCGCCCGCATCCGGGCGACGCTGCGGGCGCGCGGCACCACACCGGCCCAGCCGGGGCAGATCCCGGCCGCGCCTGATGACGAGGCGCTGATCCGCATCGGCACCCGGATCACCATTGATCAGCCCCGCCATGAAGTGACGCTCGACGGTCAGCCGGTGAAGCTCAGCCGGCGGGAATACGACCTGCTGCGCATCCTGGCCCGCAATCGCGGCCGGATGATGACCCATGCCCAGCTGCTGCGCGAGGTCTGGGGGCCGGCGCACGAGGCCGACACCCATTATCTGCGGATCTATGTCGGCCATCTGCGCCAGAAGCTGGGCGACGACCCCGCCGATCCGAAGCTGATCGTCAACGAGCCCGGCGTCGGCTACCGGCTCGACGGGGGCTGACGGGAAGAGACTGGTGACATCAACCCCACCATCAACCCCGCGGGTTGATGGTGGGCGGAATCAGGCCAGCCCCTTGGCGCGGGTGATGTCTTCCAGCGCCGCCAGCCAGTGATGGTAATAGGTGGTGCCGAGATCCGGATCACCGCCCAGCTGGGCGGTGACGATGCGGGCCGACAGGGTCGCCGCCCATTCGTTCCAGCTGAACAGGCCGGCCTCGTGCAGGGACACGACCAGGGCGAAAGCCTGGGCTTCCCAGGGTTCACGGAAGACCGGCCCCTCGGCATCCGCCGGCTGGCCCAGCAGCAATGGCGGCATCTGCCGGGACGCGGACGGCGTGCAGGTGATGCCGTGGGCGCCGGCATCCGGCGTGCCGGTGGCCGCGGGGCGGGCAGCACCGGCCGGCACCACGGTGATGGGGCGGGGTGTTGAGGGGGGTTGATGCTCCGTCGCCATCATGCCGGCTCCAGATAGTCGTCCCACAGATCGGCGTGGACGCAGTCGTTGGGATGGGCGGTTTCGCCCCAGAGATCGCGGGCGGCGAAGCGCACGGCATAGCAGGGCTGGGGATCCTCGCCGCGGCGGGCGGCGGCGGCATCCGGCAGCACGAAATCGCCGTGCAGGCGCTCGATCGTGCCCACGCGGCCGCGCACATAGCGCGGCGCCCTGGTATGAGCCAGGGTGTTGATATCGCGGACCTTTACCCGGTCTCCGGCTCTGAAGCGGGCGGGGTGGCCGCCGCCCTCCCGGCGGGCGCTGGCACCACGCGCCAGGATGGCGGCCGCCTGGGGCGCATCGGGGGCGGGTTTCAGGTCGGCGGGCAGGGCCGGGGCCGCCGGATCGGGCACCCCCGTTTCAAATTCAGCGACGGTCGCGAGGCCATGGCGGACCATCAACTTTTCGAGCCCGCGCAGCCAGATTTCATAGTAGCTGCTGGTCAGATAGACCGGCGGCGGCAGGCTTTCGCGGGCATGACGGGCCTCGTCGATCGACCAGCGGCCCAGGAAGCCGATGGCCAGCGTCACCGCGAGCGCGCGCGCCTCCCAGGGGGCATGGAAGACCGGCTCGTTGACCTCGATCCCGATCGGGCCGAAGCCCATCATGCCGCCCAGATCCTGTGCGCCGTTCATGACCGCATCTCCGGTGTCTGGTCGGCCAGACGGGTGACGCCGATCATCGAATCGCGGGTGACGATCGCCGCCAGTTGATCCTCGTCCCAGTCTTCGGTGCCGGCAGGGCGCTGGGGCAGGACCAGATAGCGCAGCTCCGCGGTGCTGTCCCAGACCCGAACCTCGACATCGTCGCCGACCCTGCAGCCGAATTCGGCGAGCACCCCGCGCGGGTCCAGCACGGCCCGCGAGCGATAGGGGGCGGATTTGTACCAGACCGGCGGCAGGCCCAGCACCGTCCAGGGATAGCAGGAGCACAGTGTGCACACGACCATGTTGTGCACCTGGTCGGTGTTCTCCAGCACCACCATGTCCTCGCCCTGGCGGCCGGTGAAGCCGAACTCGGCGATGGCGGCGGTGGCATCGCTCAGCAGCCGGGCCTTGTAGGCCGGGTCGGTCCAGGCGCGGGCGACCACGCGGGCGCCGTTGCGCGGCCCGACCTTGCTTTCATAGGTGTCGACGATCAGGTCGAGCGCCGCCGGATCGACCAGCCCCTTGGCCACCGCCAGCGCCTCGATCGCCTTCACCCGCGCCGCCATGGGCGAAGGCGGGGCCGCATGCGCGTGCCCCTGCCCGTCATGTCCGTGATCATGATCGTGATCATGGGCATGGTCATGATGATCGCCTGCCATCCTGTCCTCCCTGGGGCGTCGTTTCCGTGCGCGGTTCCGTTCAGTCGACGGTAGGCCGCTCGGGTATGCGGCGCAAGTCGGTGCCGGGCAATGTGGACCGGCCGGGCAGCCCGTCATCGGCCGTCATCGCCTGTTCCAGCCAGGCGGCGACGCGCTCGATCTCGGGGCGATCGGCGGCGCTCTCGCCGTGGATCAGCCAATAGGCGTCGGTCCAGGGGACGGCGGTGGCGAACAGCCGGGCCAGGCGGCCGGCGGCGATGTCGGTCGCGACCATGCGGTTCGGCGCCAGCGCCACGCCATGGCCGGCGATGGCGGCGCCGATCAGATGGTCGTGATCGCCCAGAACCGGGCCGCGCGGCGGCTCGGCGCGGGAGATGCCGGCGCTGCGGAACCACAGATCCCAGGCATCTTCGGGGCCGCGCAGCAGCCGGTAGCGCAGCAGGGCTTCGGGGGCCGCCGGCCGCCCCGCCCGGGCCAGATAGACCGGGGCGGCGACCGGCACCAGCATGTCGCCGGCCAACCGGTCGACCCGCTCGCTGCCGCGCGGCCGGGCCCCGATCCTCAGGATCAGGTCGGGCGGCGGGGCATCGCCATCGGGGGCGCCTTCCACCATCAGATGCGGCTCGATCCCGGGGACGGCGGTCTCCAGCTCGTCCATGCGCGGCATCAGCCAGCGGGTGGCGATCACCGCCGGGGCCGCGATGCGGACCGGCTCGGCCGGCAGGCCGTCCAGCTCCACCAGCCCGCGGGCGAGCAGGTCGAACATCTCGCGAGAGGTGGCATAGAGCCGCCGGCCGTGTTCGGTCAGCACCACCTTGCGGTGGAGCCGGCGGAACAGCCGCATGCCCAGCCGGTCTTCCAGATCGCGGATCCGGTGGCTGATGGCACCGTCGGTGAGGTGCAGTTCCTCGGCGGCGCGGGCAAAACTCTGATGGCGGGCGGCAGCCTCGAAGGCATGCAGGGCACCCAGGGGCGGAAGGCGACGACGTGACATGGCAGGACGCTCCGGATCTGGCGTCGACCGGGCGGCATCCGCTGGGCCTTTAGGGCAGCGAGGTGCGGTCAGGGGCGCGCGGTCCACATCGTGGGATCACGATGATGGTCCGGGCCGGCCTTTCCGCACCATCCGCGGCCGGTCCGGCAATTCCTGTCTCCAGCAGGGGAAACGAGGTCGCCGAACCAACGGCCCGCGGCGGATGCCGGGTCGAAGGCGGTCTGAATGACGAATGAGGGGAGCTTGGGCCGGGACCGGCCGCACTCAGGCGGCGCGGGGTACTCCGGAACGGGCGGAGGCCGGCGGCGTGACGGCGCCATGCCGGGCGATCGGGGTGGCAGCGTGCAGCGGATGCATCACGGTACCACCCGGTCGCTTGTCATCTTTGCCGCGGCGACCGTCGAGGTCGAACTGGCGGCGCGAGATGGAGCCTCCATCGGCATGGTCGGCCTGCCAGCCGCCAAACCAATTGCGGTCGCGCCCCTGATTGCGGACGGCCTGCACGGTCATCACAGTCACGGCGGCACCAAGAGTGACGGTCGCGATGGTGGTCGCGGTCACGGTGGTGGCGGTGGCGGTGCGAGCGGGCGAAGCGGCGGCGATCAGGGCGGACATGTCGGCGATCTCCGTATCGGCACGCGGGCCGGGACGAAGTGTCCGGGCCGGGGTGCGGCTAGAGCCGGGCAAAGGATGCGCCGAAATGTCGCGCAATCCAACCCCGAATCCGTTGATCCTGCGACGATTTGATCCTTATGTCCGGCCCGCTGTGTCCTGGGGGTCGCGTGCCGCCCCTGCGGTCGGATGGCCGCCGGCCAGCGCCGCGGCCATGCGTTCGGCCTTGTCGATCATCAGCATCGCCGCCACCGGCGGGCAGGTGCGGATCGCGGTCTCGCGCCAGATCGCCAGCCAGCGGTGGAAATGACCCGGCGTCAGCTCGGGCATCGCCGCATGGGTGCGCATCGGATTGCCCTTATAGCTGCCGTCGTGGAACAGCACCGAGCGCCAGAACCCGACCACCCGGGCGATGTGGTCGGGCCAGGCATCATCGGCGACCCGGGCAAAGATCGGCGCCAGCATTTCGTCGTGGCGGGCACGATCGTAGAAGGCGGCGACCAGCCGTTCCAGGGTGGCGGGATCGACGGGGCTGTCGGTGACGGCTGCGCGCTGGCGGAGAGGTGGGGAGGTGGTCATGTACGGGCTCGCGACGGCTGCGGAAGAGGCGTGGGGCGGCGGCATGCGATTGGGGCCTTGCCCCCTGCCGCGTGGCAACGTAAACCATTGTGGGGCCAAGGGGACAGACGGAAAACCCGATGACGGATCTGAAGGATCAGAAGCACTCTGTGCCACAGGGGCCGGCGACGCCGGGACGGCGGCGCTTCCTGCGTTTCGGCGTGGCCGGGCTCGTGGCCGGAACAGGCCTGCTTGCGGGCTGTGAGGCGCGTGCCCCCCGCCAGATGACGGTGATCGAGCCGGCGCCGATGCCCGAAACCCTGCCGCCGCAGGAGGTCGTGCCGGGCATGCCGCTGTTCCCGACCCGGGCGGTGCTGAGCAAGATGGAGCGCAGCCTGGTCTTCTTCGACGGCGACCGCGAGGTGAAGCGCTATTCGGTCGCCATCGGCCGCGGTGGCCCGGGCCCGAAGCGGGAAGAGGGCGACGCCCTGACCCCAGAGGGCCGCTATCACATGATGCCGCCGGGACGCGAATCCCTCGACGGGTTCCGCTGGTTCATCCCGATCAGCTATCCCAATGCCGAAGACAAGGCGCGTGCCGCCGCGGCCGGCGGGCGGCTTAAGCTCGGCGGCGCGATCGGTCTGCACGGCACCGGCGACGGCCCGTGGGAGAGCATTCATGCCCGCGGCGACCGCAGCTGGACACTGGGCTGCCTGGCCGTCACCAACCAGGAGATCGACGAGATTCGCGAGATGATCTCGTATAACGGCCGCCGTCCCTTTCCGATCGACATGCGGGCCTGAGGCCGGCCATGGGGTGGCGGCTCCGGATCCTGCCCGGGCTGATCGCGAGCCTGGTCCTCGCGGCCTGCGGGGGCGGCAGCATTCCGGGGCCCGATGCGCCACGGGCGGCACCTCTGGTCTGCGCGGCGGAGCCGCCGCCGGGTGGCATGGTTGCGGCGATGGTCAATGTGGCCGAGGGCGAATGGCGGGCTTTCGGCAGTCCGGTGGTCGATTTCCGGGGCGGCGCACCGTCCCTGAACCCGCCGGGCCTGGACGAGACCGACAGCCGGGTGCGCGGCCGGCTTCAGCTCTACTGGCGGGCGGCGGCGGATGATCACGGCCTGAAGATGGGTGCCTCCGACGTGCCGGAGCTGTCGCCCTGGTCGGCGGCCTTCATCTCTTATGTCGCCTGCATGGCGGGCATCTCCCCGGCCGATCTGCCGCCGGCCTCGCGGCATCTGGACTATGTCGATCATGTGATCTTCCGCGCCCTCGGCACCCAGGGCGATCTCACGGCCCGCTTCGTGCCTGCCGATCCGCACGAGACCTCGATCCGGCCGGGCGATCTGCTCTGCGCCGATCGCGGCCGCGCCGAGGGCGGGCCGGAACTCGACGACTGGCATCAGCGCGCGCGGGAGGTATTGGATGCCCGCGCCCGCGGCTGGGATACGCGGCCGAGGGGCATGCATTGCGATCTGGTGGTCAGGGTCGGGCCGGGCACGATCGCGGCGATCGGCGGCAATGTCCGGGATCGGGTGGCGATGAGCCTGTTTCCGGCCGATGCCTCGGGACGGCCGATCCCGGTCAGGGGCACGCCTCATTGGTTCGTGACGCTCGCCGCGGTCGACCACTGACCGGGACGTCGCTGCGGTTTCATCCAGCGGTCACCGGACGGTCACGGAGCGGTCCGGAGCCCGGCGGCAGGATCGGCGGACCGGCGGGCCCTTGGGGCCCGCGCGCTCCAGCGGATCCGAGGTTTCTGATGAGCGACACGGCACCCACTCCTGACCGCATCCACAACGTGCTGTTCCTGTGCACCGGCAATGCCGTGCGCAGCATTATGGCCGAAGCCCTGCTCAACCATCTGGGCAAGGGGCGTTTCCGGGCCTACAGCGCCGGCAGCCATCCGGCCGGTGCGCCCGATCCGCTGGCGCTGGCCCTGCTCCAACGGTCGCGCATCCCGACCGAAGGGCTGCGCTCGAAGAGCTGGGACGAATTCCGCGGCCCCGACGCGCCGCGCTTCGACTTTGTGTTCACGGTCTGCGATCAGGCGCGCGAGACCTGTCCGGCCTGGCCCGGCCAGCCGATGACCGCCCATTGGGGTGTGCCCGATCCGGCGGCGGTTCAGGGCACCGATGCCGAGCGTGCCCTGGCGGTGGCCGAGGCCTTCCGCATGCTCAACACCCGCATCGGCATCTTCGCCAATCTCTCGATCGCGGCACTCGACCGCCTGTCCCTGCAGCAGCACATCGACGATATCGGCGACACCGCCGCAGCCTGAGCAGGACCTGCCCGGCGCGGTGTCAACCGCGCCGGGCGATCCCGCCGCCATCCAGCCGGCGCAGCGAGGTGGCGAGCCGGGCCTCTGCCGCCGCGATCTCGCCCAGCGCCTGATGGACATAGCGGATATGAGCCTCTGCCGCGGTTTCGGCCGCGGCCGCATCGCCCGCCAGCACGGCGTCGTGGATCGCGCGATGCTGGGCGCGCAGCGCCTCGCGGGTTTCGGGACGGCGGAACATCGTTTCGCGATTGTCCATCACGCCCCGGCGCAGCAGGCCGGTCAGGGCGCGCATGACCTGCATCAGCACCAGATTGTGCGAGGCTTCGTAGAGCGCCAGATGCAGGGCGACATCGGCCGCGGCCTCGGCCGGTTCCGGTCCGGCCTCATGGGCCCGGTCGATGGCGGCCATGGCCTCGCCGATCCGGGCGCGATCCACGTCGTTCGCCCGCCGTGCCGCCAGGCCCGCGGCCATGCGTTCCGCCGTGGCGCGGAATTCCAGATAGTCGTCGACCACCTCACCGTGATCGGCTATCAGCGCGATCAGCGGATCGGTCAGCCCGCGGCCCAGCGGTGCCACCAGCCGTCGCCCCTGATCGGCCAGGATCAGGCCGCGGCTTTCCAGCAGTTTCAGGGCCTGACGCAGCGTCGGGCGAGAGACGCTCAGCCTCTCGGCCAGCTCCCGCTCCGGCAGCAGCGGATCGCCGGGGCTGAGCGCCCCCTCCAGGATCAGCGTCTCGATCTGCCGGGCGGTCCGCGCCGCCGCGCCGTCGGCGACGGGCTTGCCCTCGTCCTGTTCCATCACGTCCGTCCTGTTGCGCATGGCTCTTGTCATTGCGTTCCTGGTAAAATCAGTTTACCAAGATATCGGTTCTGGTTCTCTTATACGACCGGCAGGCCCGGCCGTCATCCCCTGGAGAGCGTGATGCGCCTTGCCGACTGCCATAATTTCCACGATTTCCGCCGCATGGCCCGCCGTCGCCTGCCGGGGCCGATCTTCGACTATATCGACGGGGCAGCCGATGACGAGGTGACGCTGCGCCGCAACACCGCCGCCTTCGACGACTGCGATCTGGTGCCCCGGGTGCTGCGCGGCGTGGGTGCGGTCGACATGTCGGTGACGGTGATGGGCCAGAAGCTGGCGATGCCGGTCTACTGCTCGCCCACCGCTTTGCAGCGGCTGTTCCATCATCAAGGGGAGCGGGCGGTGGCGGCCGCGGCCGGAAAGTTCGGCACCATGTTCGGTGTCTCGTCGCTCGGCACCGTCAGCCTGGAAGAGGCGCGGCGGATCTCAAACGGTCCGCAGGTCTATCAGTTTTATTTCCACAAGGATCGCGGCCTGAACCGGGCGATGATGGAGCGTGCCCGCGATGCCGGCGTGCAGGTGATGATGCTGACGGTCGACAGCATCACCGGCGGCAACCGCGAACGCGACAAGCGCACCGGCTTCGCCATTCCCTTCCGGCTGAACCTCGCCGGGATCACGCAGTTTGCGATCAAGCCGCGTTGGGCGATCGAACATTTCACCCATGAACGCTTCCGCCTGCCCCAGCTGGACGCCCATGTCGACATGGGTGGTGGCACCATGTCGATCAGCCGCTATTTCACCGAGATGCTCGACCCGTCGATGACCTGGGACGATGTCGCCGCCATGGTTCGGGACTGGGGCGGGCAGTTCTGCCTGAAGGGCATCATGTCGGTCGAGGATGCGAAGCGGGCGGTGGAGATCGGCTGCACCGGTATCGTTCTCTCCAATCATGGTGGCCGTCAGCTCGACGGGTCGCGCACCGGCTTCGACCAGCTGGCCGAGATCGTCGATGCCGTGGGCGACCGGATCGATGTGATGATGGATGGCGGCGTCCAGCGCGGCACCCATGTGCTGAAGGCCCTGTCGCTGGGGGCCAAAGCGGTGGGGCTGGGGCGCTATTACCTTTTTCCGCTGGCAGCCGCCGGGCAGGCCGGGGTTGAGCGGGCGCTGGAACTGATGCGGATCGAGATCGAGCGTGACATGAAGTTGATGGGCTGCACCTCGGTCGACCAGCTTGGCCGGGATGGCCTGCGTTTCCGCAGCCGGGCCGGATGACTGGCAGGGACAGTCATCCTGCGCTATACCGTTGAAGGAACATTGAAACAGAACCGACTGGCGGTACCCATATGCGTCGCACCTCACGCTTCCGGGCCCTCGTCGAGGCCCCGGAGATCCTTGAAATGCCCGGTGTGCAGGATGCGCTGACCGCGCGGATTGCCGCTGAAGCCGGCTTCGAGGCGATCACCTGCGGCGGCTATGCCTCCACCGCTGCCCTGATCGGCGAGCCCGATACCTCGCAGCTGTCGATGCGTGAACTGGCCGATCATTATGCCCGGATCTGCGATGCGGTCGATGTGCCGGTCTTTGCCGATGCCGATACCGGTTTCGGCAATGTCACCAACACCCGCCGGGCGGTCCGCGCTTATGAACAGGCCGGCGTTGCCGGGCTGTTCATCGAGGATCAGGTCTTCCCCAAGCGCTGCGGCCATATGGCCGGCAAGGCGGTGGTGCCGGTCGAGGATATGGTGGCCAAGCTGCAGGCGGCGCTGGATGCGCGGCGCGATCCGGATCTGGTGATCATGGCCCGGACCGATGCGCTCGCCGTCGATGGGATCGAGGCTGCGATCGACCGCGCCTGTCTCTATCGCGAGCTGGGTGCCGACATGGTTTTCGTCGAGGCGCCGCGCACGGTGGAGCAGATGCGCCGGATTTGTGCAGCGGTGCAGGCGCCGCTGCTGGCCAACAACATCGAGGGCGGCTTGACCCCGATGCTGACCGCGGCGGAGCTTGAGGAGATCGGCTATGCCGTGGTCACCCACCCGGTGGCCCTGACCTATGCGGTGGCCAGGGCCGCGCGCGACCTGTTCGCGACCTTGCGCCGCGACGGCATCACCACGGCCTTTGCCGATCGCATGCTCGATTTCGACGGCTTCAACCAGCTGGTCGGGCTGCCCGATCTTCGGGCGCGCGAACAGGCCTATCTCGACCAGGCGGCGCGGGTGATCGCGGGCCGCCCCCATCCGGATCAGGAGACCGGAGAATGACCGATCGGTCGGACAAGCCGTCCACGGGGCGGCGGCGTTTTCTCTCAGGGCTCGGCGCCGGTGCGGCCGGCGCGGCCATGCTGGCCGCCGGCCGGCCGGCAGCCGCCTTCACGGTAGAGCCGGCCACCGGCACGGCAGGTGCGGTGCTGGAAAACGCGCTCGCCGAACAGCGGCGTCATCTGGCCTTCCGTGCCGAAGTGCGTACCGAGATGGTCCGGCAGGGCGCCACGCCCGAGCGCATCGAACAGGCGCTGGCACTGATGGACTGCCCGATCTGCGGCAGCCGGCTCGGCCCCGACAGCATTTCGGCACTGCCGGCATCGGAGCGTGGGGAGGATACCGCCCGCGGGTGACCGCCTGCCGGCACCGTCGACGATGAAGCTGTTTTTTTATTTACATATAATAATCGTTAAATAAATATTGATTTGACGTTTCCTGACGTGAAATCGTATGAACCGCCCTGCGGAATTCCGGAGCGGGTCCGGACGCATGCGGGGGTATATATTCATGACGAATTTCGGCGTGCATGCGGTGATGACCGCCGCGCTGGTGGCGGCGGTGCCGGCAATGGCCGCCGGAGATGACGCGATCTCCGACGGCGTGATCAAGATCGGCGTGCTGAACGACATGTCCGGCATCTATGCGGACATGGCCGGCCGCGGCTCGGTGATCGCCGCCGAAATGGCGGCCGAAGAGTTCGGCGGCGCGATCCGGGGCAAGCCGATCGTGATCGTCTCGGGCGATCATCAGAACAAACCCGATGTCGGTGTCACACTTGTCAATCGCTGGATCGACGAGGAACAGGTCGATGTCATCGCCGACATCCCGACCTCGTCGGTTCTGCTGGCGGTGCAAGAGATCGGTCGCCAGAAGAACCGGCTGGTGCTGGCATCGACCGGCGGTTCGTCGGATTTCACCGGCAAGGCCTGTGCGCCCACCGGCATCCACTGGACCTATGATACCTATGGCCTGGCGGTCGGCACCGGTCTGCCGCTCGCAGATCAGGGGCCCTGGTATTTCCTGACCGCAGACTACGCCTTCGGCCATGCGCTGGAGCGGGATACGACTGCCGCCGTTGAAGCCGCGGGCGGCAAGGTCGTGGGGGGCGTGCGCCATCCGCAGGGAACCTCGGATTTCTCGTCCTTCCTGCTTCAGGCGCAGGGGTCGGGGGCGCGGATGATCGGCCTTGCCAATGCCGGTGCCGATTCGGTGAACGCAATCAAGCAGGCGGCGGAATTCGGCCTGTCGGCCTCGGGTCTCAAACTCGCCGGACTCTATCTCCACATCACCGATATCCATGCGATCGGGCTTGAGACCGCTCAGGGCCTGATCATGACCCAGGCCTTTTATTGGGATCTGAACGACGAGACCCGTGCCTGGTCGGAGCGTTTCTTCGCCCGCCATGGCGCCATGCCGACCATGGGCCAGGCCGGCACCTATTCGGCGGTCCGCCACTATCTTCAGGCGGTGACGGATGCCGGCACCGATGCGACCGATGCGGTGAACGCGCAGATGCGCGCGACCCCGGTGAACGACATGTTCGCGAAGAACGGCCATATCCGGCCCGACGGCCGCGTGGTCCATGATCTCTATGTGCTGGAGGTGAAGTCCCCGGCGGAATCGACCCGGCCCTGGGATTATCTGAAGCTGATCCGCACGGTGCCGGGCGATCAGGCCTTCCGGCCGCTCGACCAGGGTGGGTGCCCCCTGGTCACCGGCGGGGCGGCCGGCTGAGGCCGGTCAGGACCGGCCCCGGCCCCATCGGTCACGATCCCTGTCCCGGTCGCGATCCCGATCGCGGTGGTGGGGCCGGTCGTCATCCCAGCGACCATCGCCGCGGCCGTGGTCGTCCCGGTCCCGGGGGCGGTGGTGATGTTCCCCCGGCCTCGGCCCGCGATGCGGCGGCGGCGTCACCACCCGCACCGGGGGGCGGGGCACATAGATCACCCGTGGCGGTGGCGGCGGGGCATAGCCGTAGCGGGGCGCATGATAGACCCGCGGCGGCGGATCGCCATATCCCCAGCTACGCCGTTCATGGGGAACGCAGGCGCCGAGCAGCAGGGCCGCCGCCGCGATGGTGATCGCGATGGCGGCCGGGCCGCCCGGGCGGGATGCCGGACGGGCAGGCTGTGGGTCCGACATGGGCTTGCCTCCTCAGGCAGGGGCTTGCTGGGGCAGGGGCCTGCGGGCACCGGATCAGTCGTCGCGGCGCTCGCGCAGGATGTTCAGGGTTTTGGGATCGATCTCAAGCTCGACGCGCTGATTGCCGCGGGCGACGGCATCGACCTCGATCAGCCCGTCATCGATGCTGACATCGGTGATGGTCGCGTAGCCCCGGTCGCTGAGCATCCGGGCAAGGGCCGGCAGATCCAGCGCGATGTCGGGGCGGCGGTCGTCGTCGTCACGGCGCTCGCGGATGACTTCGTAGCTGCGCGGATCGATGCGCAGCTCCACCTGCAAGCCGTCGCGGGAGACGGCTTCGGCCGAGATGTGGCGGCGGTCGAGATCGACATCGGTGATCCGGGTATAGCCGCCTGCCGCCAGCCGTTCGCCCAGCACCCGCAGATCCAGTTCGGCGGCCGGTCGCGGACCGGGGCCCTCATGCGGCCGGTCATGGCGGGGGCCGTGATCGCGATCCCGTTCGGCCTTCTCGCGTTCCTTGCCGCCCCAGGGCGGCGGGCCGTCGGCGGGGCGGACGGTGAAGCTGCGGCCGTCATCCCAGGTGATGGTGGTGGCGTCGAAATTCGGGCCGGCGATGCGGCCGGTGACCGTCAGCCGGTCGCCTTCCTTCACCCCCACATCGTGGTACCAGTGGGGACCGGCATGGACGAGCACCTTGCCGCTCGGATCTTCGAGGACGAAATCATTACCCCAGACACCCGTGACACTGCCATGGATGGTGATGTCACGATACTGGTCCAGCTGGCCGATCGGCGTGTCGAGCGCCCGGGCCGGTGCGGCGGGCAGGGTGGCCGCGATCAGCCCCAGGGCCGCGGCCCCGAGGGTGGCTGCGGCGATCGGGCGGCGTCGCGTCGTCCTGGCGGTCATGTCGTCACTCCTCTGCGTCTCCACACGCCGGATCCGGCGCGTCTCGATGAAGCCATCATGGCAGCCCGGCTCTCGCCGGAAACTGAACGATCCGTTCATGTACCGTTCATGGAAGATCGGGCAGGATCCCGCGCATGCGCGTGATCCGTCTCCACCGCCACCTGCGCCGCATCTCGACCGCCCTGGCCCTTGTCGTGCCGGTGGCGCTGACCGTTTTCGCCCCGCAGCCGGGCCTTGCCGATCCGCCCGGGGATCGCCGGGCGCTGCGCGAAGCTGTGCGCGAAGGTCGGGTGGTGCCGCTCTCGCGTATCGTCGCCTGGATCGGCGAGCGCTATCGCGGCCGGGTGATCGAGGCGGAACTCGAACGCGACGACGATGACGACGACGACATGATCTATGTCGTCGACCTGTTGACCGAGGCCGGAACCGTGCTGAAATTCCGCTTCCGGGCCTCGGACGGCGCCTTTCTGGAAGTCGCCGGCCGGGGGATCGAGGCTGCGAGGATCCGATGAGAATTCTGCTCGCCGAAGACGATGCCGAGCTTGCCGACCGGCTGAAGAAGGTGCTGGTCGAGGCGGGGTTCACGGTCGACATCGCCGCCGATGGGACGCTCGCCGAATATCTGGGCCAGACCGAAACCTATGATGCGGTGGTGCTGGATCTGGGCCTGCCGGGCATGAACGGGGTCAGCGTGCTGCAGCGCTGGCGCGAGGACGGGCTCGACATGCCGGTGCTGATCCTGACCGCACGCGGCCGCTGGTCGGAAAAACAGGCCGGCTTCCATGCCGGTGCCGACGACTACATGACCAAGCCCTTCGAGATGGGCGAGGTGGTGTTGCGCCTTCATGCCCTGATCCGCCGGGCTTCGGGCCATGCGGCGGCGGATCTGCGCTGCGGCTCGCTGGTGCTCGATACCCGCGCCGGCCGTTTCCGGATCGACGGCGCCGGGCTCGACCTCACCGCCCAGGAATACCGGCTGCTCGCCTATTTGATGCACAATCAGGGCCGGGTGGTCGGCCGGAGCGAAATCGTCGAGCATGTCTATGAACGCGATGCCGATCCGGACTCCAACGTCGTCGACGTGCTGCTCGCCCGCATCCGCCGCAAGCTCGACCGGCCGCTGATCCGCACCGTGCGCGGCCGCGGCTGGGTGCTGGAGGCGGGCGCCAGTTGAGCGAGGATCCCGCCTCCGCACCCCCGCCCCGCCGCGCGGGATCGATCGCGCTCCGCCTGGCCGCGGCGGCCCTGGTTTCGACCCTGATCGCCGTCACCGCCGGCGGTTTTGCGCTCTCCCATGCCTTCCATCGCTCGGTCGAGGCGGCGTTCGATCAGCGGCTCGAAGCCTTGCACCGGGCGCTGGTCGCGGCGCTCAGGGTGGGGCGCGATGGCGCCATCGGTCTCGACCGCGGCCTCGGCGACCCGCGCTTCGACCAGATCTTTTCGGGCTGGTACTGGCAGGTGGAAGAGGTCGGCCAGGAAGGCATGACCGACGAGGTGGTGCTCGCCTCGCGCTCGCTCTGGGATCAGACGCTGGATGTCGCCGGCACCCCCGGCTCCGGCCCGGCCGCCGTCCGTCAGATCGTCGACGGGCCGACCGAAGGCGTGCCGCTGCGTCTGGTTGCCCGCACCATCACGCTCCCCGATCATGACGGTCCGCTGGTGGTGGCGGTGGCGGCCGATGCGGCCGAAATCGGGCTGGAGACCCGGCGTTTCGACCGCTTGCTGATCCTGATGCTGGGCGGGCTGGTGCTGGTGGCGACGTTGCTGACGCTGGTTCAGCTGCGCTGGGGGCTGGCGCCGCTCCGGCGGCTCTCGGGCGATCTGGATGCGATCCGCGCCGGCCGGGCGGCCCGGCTCGACGAACAGCGCCCGCGCGAGGTGCTGCCGCTGGTCCGGGCGATGAACGGCGTGCTCGACCATGATGCCGAGGTGGTGCGCAGAGCCCGCGCCCAGGCGGGCAATCTCGCCCATGGGCTCAAGACCCCGCTGACCCTGCTCGCGGCCGACATCGCCGATCTGCCCGAGGAACGGCGCGCGGCAGCCCGCCGGCAGATCGACGCCATGCGGCTGATCGTCGAGCACCACCTGACCCGCGCCTCTGCCGCCGCCAATGCCGCGGTGATCGGGGCGCGGACGCCGGTTGCGCCGGTTGCCGCCGACATTGCCCGCAGTCTGGAGCGGATGTTCGCCCGCCGCGATCCGCCCCTTGCCATCACCGTCGATCTGGCCCCGGATCTCGAGTCTCGTGGCGACCTCGACTTCCGCGGCGAGCGTCAGGATCTGGAAGAGATCCTGGGCAATCTGATGGAGAACGCCTGCAAATGGGCCGCCGGCCGCGTCCGGGTGAGCGGCGCGGCAGCCGGCGACGACATGCTCCTGATCCTGATCGAGGATGACGGCCCGGGCCTGACCCCCGACCAGGCCCGGGCGGCCCTCCAGCGCGGGCGGCGGCTGGACGAGCGGGTGCCCGGATCGGGGCTCGGCCTGTCCATCGTCTCGGATGTGGTCGAGATCTATGGCGGCACGCTCGCGCTGACCGCGAGCGAGGAACTGGGCGGTCTCGCCACCCGGGTGACGCTGCCCCGGGCGGAAGAGACCGGCCGGCGCCGCCGTTGAGGCGGGCTCCGCTCAGGCACTGAGCGCTTTCAGCACCCGTTCCGGCAGGAAAGGATAGTGCCGAAGCCGCACCCCTCCGGTGAGCCGGGCCACAGCGTTGGCAATCGCCGGCCCGACCGGTGGCAGCCCGGCCTGACCCATGCCGCCGACGGGACTTCCCGCCATCGGGACCACGGCCACCTCGATGTCCGGGGCCTCGGACATGCGGATCACCCGGTAGGTGTCGAAATTCGTTTCCTGCACCTCGCCATCCACGACGTTGATCTGTTCGAACAGCGCCTGGCTGGTTCCGTTGGTGATCCCGACCATGATCATGGCTTCGATGTGGCGGGGCTGGATCGCCACCCCCGGATCGACCGCACACCAGACTTTGTGCACGCGGATCGCGCCGCTGGTCCGGTCGAGCGACACTTCCGCCACCTGGGCGCAATGAGAGCCGAAGGCGTCGGAATAGGCGATGCCGAGTGCCCGGCCCTCCCGCGGGCGCGTCCAGCCCGACATGCGCGCGGCGGTCTCCACGACATGGCGGGCGCGCGGCTGATCCCGCAGAAGCTCCAGCCGGAGATCAACGGGATCGATCTCTTTCGCGGCGGCGATTTCGTCGATGAAGCACTCGACACCGAACCGGGTGTAGCCGACCCCCACGGCGAACCAGAAGCCGACATCCAGACCGTTGTCCTGGCGCAGATAGTCGATTCGATGGGTCGGCAGGGCGTAGTTGACATGGGCGCCTTCGGTGACGACGTCGTCATGGCCGCCCTGGCGCTCGAACAGCTCGGGCATGGTCCGGGCGAAAATGGAATCGGCCGCGATCCGGTGGCGCCAGCCGACGATGTTTCCGTCGCGATCCAGCCCGGCCTGCAGGTGCTGTGCCGCGAGAGGCCGGTACTTGTCGTGGCGGATATCGTCTTCCCGGCTCCAGATCACCTTGACCGGGCGGCCCTCCACGTCTCGGGCGAGCGACACTGCGTCGAGGATGAAATCCGCCTCCGCCTTGCGGCCGAAGCCTCCGCCGAGCAGGGTGGTGTGCACCGTCACCTTGTCGGGCGTGGTGCCGATCACCCCGGCCGCAAAGTGCTGGGTGCCGGTCGGCCCCTGGGTCGGGGCCCAGATCTCCACCCTGTCGCCCATGACCAGAGCCGTGGCGTTCATCGGCTCCATGGTCGCATGGGCCACATGGTCGCTCATGTAGTCGGCCTCGATCACCGTTGCCGCGCCGGCAATCGCGGACGCGGCATCGCCTTCTGAATATGCGGTCACGCCGTCCCGGCCGATATCCCCGGCGGTCATGCGGTAGTCTTCGATCAGTCTGTCGCTGGTGTAGCGACGCACCCGCGACGATGTGCTCCAGGTGACCTTGAGGAGGTCCTTGGCCCGTTTCGTCGCCTCCACCGTCTCACCGATGATCCCGACGCCGTAAGAGAGCGGCAGGATGCGTATGATCCCGGTCACGGCCCTGGCCTCCGCGTCGTCGATCGCCTCTGGCCGCTCGCCCTGGACGGGCGGGCGCAGCACGGCACCGTACAGCATCTCCGGACGCTGGATGTCCATGCCATAGATCGCGCGGCCGTCGACTTTCGAGGGGACGTCGATGCGCAGAATGTCTCGTCTGCCGATATAGCGCCACTGCCCGGCCGGCTTCAGATCGGCCGCCGTCGCCTGCGGGAGCGGATCGGGGAGCGTGGCGGTCGCGGCGATCTCCCCATAGCCGAGCTTTCGGCCGGATGGCCGGTGGACGACCTGGCCTGGTCCGGTGATCAGTTCGCTTGCCGGCACCCTGAGCAATCCGGCCGCGGAGGCCAGGATGATCTTGCGGGTCTGTGCGCCGGCCAGCCGGAGCAGATCGTAATAGCCACGTGTGGATTCGCTGCCGCCGGTGAGCTGGATGCCGTAGAAGCCGGGATTGCCGTATGTCTCCGCATCGGACGGGGCCTGGACGATGCGGACCCTGTCCCAATCGGCATCCATCTCTTCGGCGATCAGCAGCGGCAGCGTGGTCATGATGCCCTGGCCCATTTCCGAGGCGGGCGACATGATGCTCACGATCCCGTCGGCAGCGATGGTCACCCAGGCATTCGGTCGGAAGTCACCTGTCGCTGCCCGCGCCATGACGGCGCCCAGGGCCGGCCGCAGAAGGTCGCCGAACGCGACGCCGATGCCGAGGTTGCCGGCCGTGACCAGAAAGCTCCGCCGGGACATCGGGCGGACGTGCAGATGACGTGTCTCATCCATCGATCATGCCTCCCGTGCAGCGCGCTGAATGGCGCTGATGATCCGCAGATAGGTGCCGCATCGACAGATGTTGCCGTCCATGTGCTCGACGATCTGGTCGCGTGTGGGATGTGCATTGCGTCGCAGAAGGGCTGCCGCCTGCATGATCTGTCCGGACTGGCAGTAGCCGCATTGCGGCACCTGTTCGGCGATCCAGGCCTTCTGCAGCGGATGGGAGGCGTCGGGGGACAGCCCCTCGATCGTCGTCACCTCGCGGCCCGCGACGTCTTCGAGCCAGGTTACGCAGGACCGTGCCGGCTCACCGTCGACATGAACGGTGCAGGCGCCGCATTGGGCGATCCCGCAGCCGAACCGGGTGCCGGTGAGCTTCAGATGCTCGCGGATCACCCAGAGGAGCGACGTGTCCGGTGCGGCATCGACATCGACCGGGCGTCCGTTGATCGTGAATGCTGTCATCAAAGCCTCTCCTTTACGAAGCTCACCTCCGCAGCTGTCTTCACGATAGAAATCGAGGATGGGGCAGGCTATGCGCCCGAATCCGTTTTATCTGCGCAATCGTCCGAATGGCCCCGGAGCCAGAACAGGGGTGGCAGACCATGGAAATTCGCGGCCGGAACGATTAGCTTCGGTTCATCCCGATACTGGTACCCGGTCTTGATGAGTGTCCGGAGGACCCATGGATCCGCTCTCGGATGTGCTGTCGATTCTGAAACCGCGCCGCCACATGTCTGCCGGCTTCGATGCGGGCGGCGACTGGTCGGTCAGATTCTCCGGTCAGGAGGGCAGCATCAAATGCGGTGCCGTCGTCTCCGGCGATTGCTGGCTGGCGGTCGATGGCGTGGCGGCACCATCCTGTCTGGCGGCCGGTGACGGCTTTCTGCTGCCTCGCGGGCGGCCCTTCATTCTGACGAGCGACCCCGCTTTGCCGCCGGTGGATGCCAAGCCCCTGATCGCCCATGCAAGGGATGGCGGGATCGTCACCTGCAATGGCGGTGGGGATACGATGCTGATCAGCAGCCGGTTTTCGCTCGACGGCGACCATGCGGCGCTGTTGATGCGCCAACTGCCACCGGTCGTTCATCTCCGGAAAAGGGCGGATCGGGTGGCGCTGCGTTGGTGCGTCATGCAGATGATGCAGGAGTTGCAGGATCCCCGGCCGGGCGGCCTTCTGCTGCTCCAGCATCTTGCCCACATGATGCTGGTTCAGGCCCTGCGCCTGCATCTGTCGGAAAGGGGGGAGGGGGGTGTCGGATGGTTTGCCGCCCTGACCGACCGGCAGATCGGCAAGGCGGTCGCGGCGATACACGACGATCCCGGGCATCGCTGGACCTTGCCGGCGCTGGCGCAGTGTGCCGGCATGTCGCGATCGACCTTCGCGCAGCGGTTCAGGGACCTGGCCGGAATGGCGCCCATGGACTATGTGACGCGCTGGCGGATGCTGCTGGCGGGCGACCGGCTGGAGGCCGGGAGCGACCCCGTTTCCGTTATTGCCCTGTCGCTGGGCTATGAATCGGAAAGCGCCTTCAGCACCGCCTTCAAGCGGGTCATGGGCTGTGCGCCCCGGCAATACGGGCGCCGCCGCAACGGCGAGCGCCCGTCGGATGACGATCTGCTGACGGCAACCAGTTAGGGATCAGACCAGCCGGTCGCGCCCGCTCCAGAAGCGGTCGCGGACCGCGCGTTTCAGGATCTTGCCCACCGGGCTGCGCGGCAGGGCCTCTTCGAACAGCACCGATTTGGGCGTCTTGACCGGGCCGAGCTTCGACCGGCAAAGGGCGATCAGCTCTTCCGCCGTGACCTCGGCGCCGGGAACGGGCTCGACCACCGCGGTCACGGCCTCGCCCCATTTCGGGTCGGGGACGCCGATCACGACGCAGTTCTGCACGGCGGCATGACCCTGGATCACGTTTTCGACCTCGGCCGAATAGACGTTGAAGCCGCCGGTGATGATCATGTCCTTCTTGCGGTCGACGATGTAGACGAAACCATCCGCATCCATCCAGCCGACATCGCCGGTATGGTGCCAGCCGAACTGGCTGACTTCCGCCGTCGCCTCGGGGCGCTTGTGATAGCCGGCCATCACCAGATCACCGCGGACCACGATCTCGCCCCGCTCACCCCGGGGCAGGACGTTGCCGTCGTCATCCATGATCTCGACCCGGGTCAGCAGGGTCGGGCGGCCGCAGGAAGCGAGGCGGTGGACGAGGGCGGGATCGGCTGCCGCCGCCGCATGCTCGGCGGGCGACAGGAAGGTGCAGAGCATCGGCGCTTCGGCCTGGCCATAGGTCTGGGCCATCACCGGGCCGAAAACCCTGATCGCCTCGGCAAGCTTGTCGGGCGCCATGGGCGAGGCGGCATAGATGAAATGGCGGAGCGAGCCGTAGTCGAAGTCGCGCAGCCGCGGATGGCCGAGCATGCCGTAGATCACGGTCGGCGGCAGGAACAGGTCGGTGACCTTCTCGCGGTCGATCGCCTCCATCACCTCCAGCGGATCGGCGCGCTCGATGATCACCACCCGGGCGCCGGCGGCAAGCGCCGGAAAAGCCATGGCGCCCGCGGCATGGGTCATCGGGGCCGCGACCAGATAGACCGGCCGGTCGGCCGGCGGCATGGCGGCATGGGTGATGGCGATCAGGGCCGTCCACACCCCCTCGGTCAGCCGCACGGCCTTGGAGCGGCCGGTGGTACCGCCGGTGGGGAAGAGGGCGGCCAGACGGTTCGGGTCGGGGCGGAGATCCGGGACCGGCAGCCCCTCCGCCTGGTTCAGCAGATCATCGAGCGACAGCACACCGTCGAGCGGGCCGTCGATGCAGATCACGTCTTCGAGCGTCGGTACCGTCTCGCGGATCCGCGGCAGGTAGCCGGCGAAGCTTGAATGGATGAACAGCGTCCGGCAGTCGGCGGTGTCGAGAAAGTCGATATTGTCGTCGGCATGGCCGCGGGCATTGATCGGGGCCCAGACACCACCCGCCCTCACGCCGCCGAGCAGGCAGGCGAAGGCGAGCGCGTGATTGGGGCTCCAGACCGCGACGGTGCCGACCGCCGCCGGATCGCCGCCCGCCCGGGCGACCAGGGCGGCGGCGATCCGGCAGGTGAGGGTGCGGGCTTCGGTATAGGTGAGGCTGTGTCCGGCCGAGACCAGGGCCTCACGATCGGGAGCGATGGCCGCCCCCCGATCGAAAAAATCGATGATGCGCAAGGGGCGGTTCCTTCCCGGTTTTTTATTGGGAGCCTGGTTCCTGTTGTGAAACCAGCATCACTTGACCAGAGGGCAGCCACCCTTGTCGAGCGGGCGGAAGGCCTCGTCGCCCGGAATGGCGCGCACCACCTTGAACACGTCGCCGCGGGTCTTCGATTCCGACGACGGCTTCACCTCGGTCAGCAGCATGTCGTGGATCATCAGCCCGTCGGCGCGGACCTTGCCGCCCTTCACGAACAGATCCTCGACCGGCATCTCGCGCATCTTGGCCGCGACCTGATCGCGGGCATCGGTGCCGGCGGCCTCGACGGCCTTCAGATAGTGGTTCACCGCCGAATAGACGCCGATCTGCAGCGAGGTCGGCCAGGTGCCGTGCAGCTTGGCGAAGCGCTCACCGAAAGCCTGGGTCTCGGCATTCAGGCTCGCCTCATAGCCGTTGATCGCGGTCAGGCCCTTGAGGTCGTCGGCGCCGATCGCGAGCACGTCGGTGTTGAAGAACAGCATGGCGACCATCTTCTGACCCGAGTCGGCGAGACCGAACTCCTTCGCCTGCTTGAGCGCGTTGACCGTGTCGCCGCCGGCATTGATCAGCGCCACGGTGTTGGCGCCCGAGCCCTGGGCCTGCAGCAGGTAGGACGAGAAGTCCGGCGTGTTCAGCGGATGCTTGACCGAGCCCGCGATCTTGCCCCCGGCCTCGGTGATCGCCTTGGTCAGATCGCCGGCCAGAGCCTCGCCGAAGGCATAGTCGACCTGGACCAGGAACCAGTTGTCGCCGCCTTCCGCGACCGTCGCACGGCCCAGCGCATTGGCGACCGAATAGGTGTCGTAGCTCCACTGGAAGCCGTAGGGCGAGCAGGCCTCACCGGTGAATTTCGACACGCCGCCACCCGAGGAGACCAGGATGCCGTCCTTGTTGCGGACGATTTCCTGCAGCGCCAGCAGCACGCCTGAATTGGGCACGTCGAAGATGGCGTCCACACCCTCGACATCCAGCCAGCGGTTCACGGTCGACGAGCCGATATCGGCCTTGTTCTGGTGGTCGGCCGAGACGATCTCGACGTCCTTGCCCAGCGCCTTGCCGCCGAAATCCTCCACCGCCATGCGGGCCGCGACCACGGCGCCTTCGCCGGTGGCGTCGGAATAGGGGCCGGAGCGGTCGTTCAGGATGCCGATCTTCACGGCACCATCGGCACCGGCCATGGCCGGGGCGGCGAGGGCGAGGCTGGCGGTGCTGGCGAGCAGGGCCGCGGCCATCAGGCGGGTCAGTGGGGTCTTGAGCGCGATCATCCTTGGGATCCTCCCGGGGGTCGGTGGCCTCTGCGGTCTTGCATGCCGCATCGGTCGGTTCTGGATGAGAGACTATCAGCTGATCATAGTAACACAATATTATTGTGCTATTTGGTTTGAAACATGGCTCGCTTGACCCCGGCCCCTGGCGGGACGCAGGATGTTTCAAAGCCCCCAGCCGGAGCCCCGATGTCAGACACCCCGCGAGACCCGTCCAGCCCGGACCTGCCGAAGCGCGCGCCGCTCGGCGATCTGGCGGATGCGACCGCCGCCGCCCATCGGGTCGCGCAGCTGTTTTTCTTCGCCCATCGCGGCTTCACCGGCGATGCCGACAGCTTCCTGCGCGAGCACGGACTTGGCCGCGCCCATTACCGGGTGCTGTATTTCGCGGCCCGGCTGCCGGGGATCACGGTGGGGGAGCTGCTCGACATCCTGGGGATCACGGCGCAGGGCGTGGCCCGGGTGCTGAACCGGCTGCTCGATGACGGGCTGTTGCGCCAGGAGACCGACCGCGGCGACCGGCGGCGGCGGCGGCTCTATCTCACCGAGGCCGGCATCCGGATGGAGCGGGCCGCCTTTGCCTGTCAGGAAGCGGTGATTTCGGCCGCGATCCGCGCGGCGGGGCCGCGCCATGCCGATGATTTCTCGACCATCATGATGGCGCTGGCCCGGGCCGAAGACCGGCCGCTTCTGGCGCGGGTGATGGCGGCAACCGGGGAGGGTGACGGCGGCAGCTGAGCGCCGGTCAGCGGCAGATGCTCCAGCGGCCCATGTCCAGATGGAAATGGTCGCGATGGGCCGCGTTGTAGTCGGGGCCGAGCACGCCGCGAAAGGCCTCGCAGGCACCGTCGCGCAGCTCGCGCAGGAAGGCGCGCTTGCGGGCGTCGTCGCCCGACCAGTCCCGGGCGAGACTGATGCGCGTGCCATCGGCCAGCACCACGCCTGAGATGTCGATGGCATTGGCGGTGGCATGCTGGCTGGGGGTGCTGCCGCCACGAACGGCGCGGCAGGCATAGGTGCCCAGATGATCGACCTGCGCAACCCGGCTCGCGAAATGCCGGCGGGCGGCGGGTTGCAGAACATGGCGATCGAAGATCGACCAGGCGACCATCAGCGGACAGCTGGCGGTAAAGCCCGACGAGAAGCGCAGGCCCTCTGCGCCGCTGACCCGGACGGCATTCTCGAAGCCGCAGGTCGCTGCTGTCTTGCGGTCGGGAACCGTGCTGAAGCGCAGGGGCGCTGTCTCCAGCACGGCCAGACACTGGTCTGGGGCATCCTTGAGCTGCGCGATCTTCCAGCGGGTGAGCAGGTTGGGCGCATCGGCAATGACCGGCGGCGCGAAGGGGTTCCAGCGATCCGGAATCCGGATCAGCCCGCCGGCGAGAGCAAGGCCGCCGCCGACGAGGCCGAGGATCAGGGCAAGCAGGGTCAGGCGTGCAGGTCGCATGACCTGTCAGATAGGACGCTGGTCTCCGCGACCAAGCCGGGTCACGGATCGGTCACGCAGCGGCTGTGGCCACGACCGGAATGTTGTCGATCAGGCGGGTGCTGCCCAGGCGGGCGGCGACCAGCAGCCGTGCCGGACGGCCCGATACCGGTGCCCGGTCGAGTGGCGCCAGGGTCTCGGCATCCACCAGCGCCAGATACTCGATCCTGCCATAGCCGAGATCCGCCAGCCGCGCACGCCCCCGGGCGAGGGCGTTGCCGATGGGATCGTCGTCATCCGGATCGGCACCCAGAATGGCGGCGGCCGTGTCGTGCAGCACGCAGTTCAGCGCCTCGGCTGCCGGGCGCTCACGGGCGTCGAGATAGACATTGCGCGACGACCGGGCGAGACCCGATGGCTCGCGGCTGGTGGGGGCGCCCACGATCTCCACCGGGATGTCGAGATCCGTCACCATCTGCCGGATCACCTGCAATTGCTGCCAGTCCTTCTCGCCGAACACGGCCACGTCCGGCCCGCAGCCGATCAGCAGCTTTGCGACCACTGTCGCCATGCCGTCGAAATGGCCGGGGCGCCAGGGACCGCACAGCCCCTCGGTCAACCGGTCGACATGCACGGTGGTGGCGGCGTCGGGGCGGTACATGTCACCGACCGCCGGCATCCAGGCAAGATCGACGCCCCGCGCCGCCAGCCGGGCCAGATCGCCGGCTTCGTCGCGCGGGTAGCGGTCGAAATCCTCTCCGGGGGCAAACTGCGTGGGGTTGACGAAGATGCTGACCACCACCCGGTCGGCCCGGGCGCGGGCGATGTCGATCAGGCTCAGATGGCCGTCATGCAGGGCACCCATCGTCGGCACCAGGGCGATGCGTGCACCCTGGGCGCGCCAGCGCAGCACCCGGCCGCGCAGATCGGCGCGATCGCGAACGACATCGATGGCGGAGGGCGATGCAGCAGCGAGGGAGGGCGAGGACATGGCGGCGGCGGTCTCCTCTGGCGATCATGGCGGCGCCTCTATTCGGGAAGGGGGGGCGCGTGACCGGCAAGCTAACCTGTTGCGGTGCAGCACGCCAGTTGTTTTCCAGGATCGGATACTTCCATCCATCAACAGGGAACATGCTCTGCCCGTGAGAGGCATTGCGCAGCAGGCGCAAAGCGTTCAGCATTCAATTTATCATGGGTTGAATGTCATCCCCAGGTCATGAAGGTCTCGTCCATGCCGGGGTCGTCTTCCGCCGGTTCCACGCCTGCTGTCGCTGCACCGCCCGCGGGTGCCGTTCCACGCCATGCCCTGCGGCTGCTGGGGGCGGCTGTGGCGGTGATCGGGGCAGGCCAGGCCATCCAGGTCGCCATCGTGCCCGGGCTGATCGCCGCCACCGGCATCGATGCGGCCACGCTCGGCCTGCTGGTGGCCCTGGGCGTACTGCCCTTCATGGTCGGCGCACCGCTCTGGGGGCGGCTGAGCGACCGGTTCGGCCGCAGACCCGTGCTGCTGGCGGGGCTGGTCGGGGCCGCCCTGGCCCATGCCCTGTTCGCGGGCGCCGCCGATCTTCTGGCCGCAGGGCGCATCAGCCACGGGACCGGCCTTGGGGTGATGATCGTCTCGCGGCTGATCTTCGGCGTGGCGGGCTCGGCCATCTACCCGGTCGGTCAGGCCTGGGCGGTGGATCTGGCAGGGCCCGAGCGGCGCCTGGCGGCAGCCGGCGCGCTGGCCGCGGGCTTGAGCGTCGGCCGCCTGGCCGGGCCGGCGGTGGCGCTGGCCCTGCTGATGGTCGGGCCGGTGGCGCCGCTCTGGGGGCTGTCGGCGATCGGTGCCGGCTCGGCCGTGCTGGTCGTGGTCGGGCTGGGCGGCGCCGCCGCTGCGGCCGGACGCTGCGGTGCGGCCGTCGCAGCCGGGCGCCCGCCCCGGGCGGCCGAGGGCATGATGCGGCCTTTTCTGGTGGTCGGCATCGGCACCTTCGCCATGGGCATGATGCAGTTCGTGTTCGGCCTGCATGCCATGGCCCGGCTCGACATGGCGGCGCCCGCGGCCTCGCAGCTGGTGGCGATCGTCATGGCGGTGGCGGCTGTGGTGATGCTGGGGGTCCAGACCCTCGTCCTGCCGCGGCTTGGGTCCCGTCCGGCACTGGCGGCGCGCGCCTGGGCGGCTGGCCTGGCGCTGCTGCCGGTGTCGATCGCGCTCGGCTGGTGGGGCGGTGCATGGTGGGCCTTTGTGGCCTCGGCGATGCTGACCGGCGCCGGGATGGCGGTGGTGGTGGCGATGCTCTTCGCCCGCGTCACCGCCGATCCCCGCCTGCGTGGTACCCGCGCCGGCCTGCTGAATTCAGCCCAGACCGCAGGCTATGCCGCGGGATCGGCCGTGGGCGGGCTTTATGCCGCAGGGGCGGCGCTGCCCTTCGGGCTTGCGCTTGGGGCCCTGCTGGTGGCGGTGATGGCCGGCTGGCGTCTGCCGGCCCGCCCGATCTGATCCTTATTCACCGACGAAGCGGCAGACGAAGCCCGGCACTTCGGGGGTGAAGGCGATGGTCGCGTCGATGTCGCAGGCTGCAGCCGCGATATTGCCCGCCGCCGTCCAGTCGGGATAAGCGGCGTAGGTCCGGTCGGCCTTGGCGGCCCCGGCCGGGGCATTGGCGGCATAGGGGACGTAGCCGCGCAGGGGATTGCCGGCCTTGCAGGTCCGCGCCAGAAGCTTGCGGACCGCCGCGGCGAAATCGCCATCCTGCGCGGCGCCGCGTGTGGCGAGCGCGTTGGTGCGGTCCACATCCACCCAGCAGACCGGATCGGCGGCCTGGCCTTCGGCCGTCAGGGCGAAGAGGCTGGTGGCGACACCTGCGGCCAGCACGATCTGGCGCAGGAGGTGTGGCATGGGGCGCATGGGATCTCCGCAATGGCTCGATAGGGCCCGCCCCGTCTCCGGGGCGGGCGGGCAGGTCAGGCGGCGTCGGCCCTGGCAGTGATGCCCAGCCGGTCGCGCACGGCCGGGGTGGCAAGGCAGGCCTCGGCGGCCTCGTACCCCTTGGTGGTCATATGGCCGGTGAAGAAGGCCTGATGGACATCATGCTCGTGGAAGTGGTGCGGTGTCAGCACCACCGAAAACACCGGCATGCCGGTGTCGAGCTGAACGCGCATCAGCCCCTCGATCACCGCGCGGGCGACGAAGTCGTGGCGGTAGATGCCGCCATCGACCACGAAGCCCACCGCGATGACGGCCACATGCCGGCCGGCTTCCGCGATGCGCTTGGCCTCCAGCGGGATTTCGAAGGCGCCGGGCAGGTCGATTACGTCGATGGCGTCGGCGGGGATGCCGCGTTCGGCCATGCGGGCTACAAAGCCGTCGACGGCGCGGTCGACCAGTTCGGCATGCCAGCGCGCCCGCAACACGGCGAAACGCGGCGCGACCTTGCCGTCCTGGCGGATGGTGGTGGGGGTCGTCTGACTGATCTGATTCATGGCGGTCCTCATCGGGATACCGGTTTGCCAGAATCAGGGCGCACGGGGAAACGCCCCCTTGGCCGTACGGGCGGTCGGGGCACACAGGTGCAACGCCGCCCGTCCCACCGGGGACGCGCCTCTCCGTTCTCTTCCATCCGGACTGTAACCGTCGGCTCCGGCATCGCACCGGATCTGCTGACCCCGCCATCGGTTCCGGCCGACCGGCCTTGAACCTCTGGCGGGCGCTCGCGGGCTCGCAACCGGGCCTGGGCCCGCTTGCATACCGCCGGTGGGGACTTCCACCCCGCCCCGAGAACGTATCGCCCGCAACCCGCCTTGCGGAAGGACGCGGACCGCCTCACCATACGCGCGCCCTGCCGTTTGCGGCAACAGCTTCCGATCACGCCGCCGGAGACGCCTTCAGATGCCGGAAACCCAGCCCCGCCGCTATGCCCTGCTCGATCGCGACGGCACCATCAATCTCGACACCGGCTATCTGGCCGATCCGGCCGGGTTCGAGCTGCTGCCCGGGGCGCTGGCGGGCCTGAAGCGGCTTGTCGCCGCCGGTTTCGGCCTGGTGGTGGTGACCAACCAGTCGGGCATCGCCCGCGGCCTGATCAGGCCCGAGGCGCTGGAGGCGATCCACGAGCGGATGTGCCAGCTTCTGGCACCGCACGGCATCCGCTTCGATGCGATCGAGATCTGCCCCCACGGGCCCGAGGAGGGCTGCGACTGCCGCAAGCCGTCGCCCGGCATGGTGCGGCGTGCGGCGGCACGGCTGGGTTTCGATCCGACCCGGGCGGTGGTCTTCGGCGACAAGCCGTCGGATATGGGCCTCGCCCGGGCGGTGGGGGCCATGGCCGTGCTGATCGGGGACGAGGCGGCGGCAGGGGCGTCCGAGCCGGCACCCGATCTCTGGGCGCCGGATCTGGATGCGGCGGCGCGTCTGGTGATCGACGGCACGCCCCCGGCCTGACCTCAGCGGCCGATGAACCGGGGCGCGCGCTTCTCGACGAAGGCCTGCGCCGCCTCGCGGTGGTCGGCGCTTTCCGAACAGCGGGTGTGCTGGATCGCTTCCAGATCCATCACCTCCGACAGCGTGCCGGTCTGTGCCAGGTTCATATTGCGCTTGATGGCGGCATAGGTCAGCGCCGGCCCACGGGCAAGCGTCTCGGCCGTCATGCGAGTCTGGGCCTCCAGGGCCTCGGCGTCGACCACCCGGTTGACCAGGCCCAGCTTCTCGGCCGCGGCCATGTCGAGCAGTTCGGCGGTCAGGTAAAGCTCCCGCGCCTTGGCCGGGCCGACGAGTTGGGTCAGGAACCAACTGCCGCCGAAATCGCCCGACAGCGCCACCTTGGCGAAAGCGGTGGTCATCACGGCGGTGCGGGCGGCGATGCGCATGTCGCAGGCCAGTGCCAGCGACAGGCCGGCACCAGCTGCGGGGCCGGGCAGGGCCGCGATGGTCGGCTTGCCCATCTCGTGCAGCCAGCGCGACGCTTCCATGACCTGGCGCAGTTCCGTGGCCCGGCGCTCGCTCGACTTCGCGGCTTCGGCCTCGGCGGTTTCCGCCATGCGCTTGACGTCGCCCCCGGCGCAGAAGGCGCCGCCGGCACCGGTCAGCACCACCACACGAACCTCATCGTCGGCGGCGAGCCGGGTGAGGGCCGAGACCAGTGCGGCCAGCATGGGCCGCGACATGGCATTGCGCCGTTCCGGCCGGTTGAGCGTCAGCCAGGCGACGCCGTTTTCGATGCGTTCGAGCAGTTCCGACATGGGGTTCCTCCACCAGCCGTGCCGGCGCAGCTGGCCGGCTGGTCATGATGATTTTGAGCGATGCGCCGGTCCAAGCTTAGCCCGGCACCGCGGGGCGGGACATGCTGCGGCAATGCGGGTCCGCCATGCGAAGTATGACTGCATACACTGAGATGACATAACGCCGTTACTAAACCGTTCCGCGATTATTATAGAATCATGATGCGTTGTAGTGGTCGTTCGACTATCGTAGATAGATAAGAAGTGCTGCAGAACGAGACGGATGGTAGCGAGGTGCCAGCTTCCAGCAGCCCCGTGAGGAAGCTGGACGTATCCCCCCGAACCGTGCTCTGACGCATGAGGCGCCCGAGATGGTTCGACCGGCCCCCGCCCGGAGATCCGCCAGGGAGGATGTTCCATGAAACGGGTACTTCTCACCACGGCGCCCAAGGAGGCGCTGGTGGAGATGAACGGTATCGGCGGCAACTGGTACGATCGCACCGATACTTACATGGCCTGGACCTGCGCCAACGACCTCGCCGACCGCCTGTCGGTGACCTGCCCCCCCACCGGTCTGAACTTCCTGAAGGCCAATGTGCCGGATGTCGAGGTTCTGGAATATCCCACCTGGGCCGAATACGAAAAGGCGCTCGGCTCCGAGCAGTGGGACATGGTGGGCATCAGCTTCTACACCTGGTCTGTGCCGGTCGCGATCCAGATGGCGAAACTCGCCCGAGACTACGGGGTGAAAGAAGTCTGGGGCGGCAATTACGGCGCGATCACGCCCGGAATCCAGCCGCATTTCGACCGGCTGATCAAGGGGCCGGGCGAATACGTGCTGCATCAATACGTCTACGGGCGGCCGCTGGAGCACGTCACCCATCCGCCGATGATGGGCGAGTCGAGCTTCCGCGGCGTGAGTTCGAAGGTCGGCTATCTCTACAGCAAGCGCGGCTGCAACATCGGCTGCACCTTCTGCTCGACGCCGGTGTTCAATCCGAAGGAAGACGCGATCTTCATGGAGGACATGGAGTACGCGCTCGACACCTATAAGGAGAACAGCGTCGCCCATGTCATCATCTACGACGAGTCGTTCTTCCTGAAGAACGACATCGCCGAGCGGGTGGTCGACGGGCTGGCCAAGCGCGGCCTCGGCTGGATCTGCCTGACGCGTGCCGATCTGCTGCGCGGCCGGATTTCGGAACTCACCGATCGCTGCATGGATGGCGCGATCATCGGCATCGAAAGCTATCGCGACAAGAACATCGCCGACGTGCAGAAGCGCGACGACGTCTACAACGTCCGCGCCACCGTCCGCGAGCTGATCAAGAACGGCCGCCGTGCCCTCGGCACCTTCATGGTCGGCTTCCAGGACGACAGCATCGAAGACATGGAATACGACATCACCCAGCTGGCCGACGAGGGGCTGTTCGCCTGCCAGCTGACCCTGCTCACGCCCTTCCACGGCACCAAGCTGTGGAAGCAGATGGAGCATCTGGTGAACGAGCCGGACCTGTCGAAATTCGACCTCTACAACCTGGTCTGGAAGCACCCCAAGATGTCGCCGTCAGAGGCCCGCGACCTGATGGCCTGGGCCCAGCGCAAGGTGAACGACCCCGGCGTCGTGGCGCAGAAGATCAAGCAGGACATGAAGGAAAAGCTGCGCCGCGAAATGGCGGCCAAGCGCGGACAGCTGCCGATCGGCAGCCGGCCGTCGCGGCTGGGCGGTGGCATGGCCGCCGGCGCCTTCGCGGCCCCCGAGCGCTGACCGGCGCCCGGACCACCTGTTCCGTCTGCTGCCGAAACGCCCGGTACCATCCGTCTGCCGCCCGCCCACCGCAAGGGCGGGCGGCGACGGGGGACCTGTCCAAGGGACCGTCCGATGAGCGCGCTCAAGATTCTGGCCATTCAGCTCGGCTTCCATCCCGACTATCCGGATGTGTCGACGCTCGCCACCACCTACAATGACGGCATCTATTACGTCGCCTCCTTCGTCGCCGATCAGCTCCCCGAGGCACAGCTGGACATGTGCCAGATGTTCTGGGGGGAGAACCCGGCCGATTTTCCGCTGGAGAGCTACGACGTCATTCTGGTCTCGGCGCTCGCCACCCATTTCTGGTCCAACATCCCGACCCTTGAGACGATCGCCCGGCGGCGGCGCAAGGACTCGCTCATGATCATGGGCGGGCCGCATGCGGCTTTCGCCCCGCACGAGGCGCTGAAATATGCCGATGTGGCGGTGATCGGCGAGGGCGAACTGCCGACGCTGGAGTTGATCGCCCGTCGCGCCGTGGGCGGCGTCGGCGGCCCGATCGACGACATTCCGAACATCGCCTGGATCGGCGACGACGGCCGGCTCGCCATTTCCGACGTGAAGCGGTTCGAGAAGGTCTCCACCGCCATCCGCCCGGAGCTGCTGGCGCGGGCGCCGCGGCTGCACTGGGCGACGGTGTCGATGTCGCGCGGCTGCCCCTTCGACTGCTCGTTCTGCTACGCCATCCGCCTGCTGGGCCGGCGGTTCCGGACCAAGACCGTGCCCGATATCGTGGCCGAGCTGGACGGCATCCATGCCCAGACCGGCTGTACCCGGTTCTATGTCACCGATCTCAACTTCACCACCCGGCGCGATTTCTGTCATCAGGTGGCTCAGGCGGTGCGCGACCGGCCCTACAAGTTCATCTCGATGAGCCGGATCAACCATGCCGACGACATGGATCTGGTGCTGGAGATGAAGGCCTCGGGCTTCGACGAGTATTGCCTGGGCGTGGAATCCGAAGATCCGGGCGTGCTGCGTGCCTTCAACAAGAAGGTCGATGCCAGCGAGCAGACCGAGCGCCTCTGGCGATTCGCCGAGAACGACGTCTACATCCATTCGGCGATCATCTTCGGGCTGGAAGCCCAGGATCAGGGCGCCATCCGCCGCACCGCCCGGTGGTGCGCCGATGCCCGGATCGTGCATCCGACCTTCGTTTGCCTGGCCGAATATCCGTTCCAGAACCTGCTGTTCGGTGCGCGCCAGGACATCGAGGACCACCGGATCATCATGGAGGTTCCGACCTATCAGCACTATTCCTTCGTCGGCATCTTCCCGCGCCACATGCGCCCCTCCGACCTGCAGCGGGCGATCCTCGACAGCTATGACGTGTTCTTCGAGCGCGCCTTCGAGGTCGAGACCCGGCCGCAGCGGCGGATGCGTCTGAAATCCTATCAGCGCAGCGTTGCCCAGAGCCGTGGCGGCATGGAACGCCATATCGGCTTCCTCGAGAATCTGGAGACGCCCTACTACACCCGCGAGGGCACGCTGAAAGAGGATCTGCTGCTGGGGGATTTCGAGGCCCGGCACGGTGCCACCCGTGACTGGCTGGCCCAGTCGGCCCGTGGGGCCGAGCCGGCCTTCGCCAAGGCCTATGCCCGCTGAGCCGCGGAGGCGTGCCCGAGATGACCATGGCGACCTCTCCTGCGGACCCGCATTTCCGTAGTTTCCATGACGCGTTGCCTGCGGCCACCACCTGGGAGGCGGTGGCCCGTGGGGCCGAGACCGCCCCCCATGGCTTCGCCTTGCGCGTGATCGAACGCGGCGGCGCCGAGGCGGTGCTGACGCGCGGCGATCTTGCGACGCTCGCCGCCGCCGGCGCCCGGGCTCTGGCGGCGGCCGGCATCGCGGCCGGTGATCGCATCGTGCTGGCGCTGCCGGCCTCGCGGCTGTTCCTGGCGCTGCATCTGGGCGCCGGTGCGATCGGTGCCCTGCCGGTGGTCGTGGCCCCGCCCGCCGTGCCGGTGCCGGATCCCGCCCGCGCCCATCTGGCCGATATCGCCCGCAGGGCGGGCGCCCGGCTGCTGATCGCCGAGGCGGAACCGGCCGCGGCACTCGATGGCCTGGAGGCGCAGGCCCCCGGATTGACGGTTGCCGCGGCCGACCGGCTGCTGGCGGCGGGGCTGCGTGCAGCCCTGCCGGCGATGACCGCCGATCCCCGCGGCATTTCGCATCTTCAGCAGACATCGGGATCGACCGGAGCACCCAAGCTCGCGGTGGTGCATCACGACCGGCTCTCGGCCAATCTCGCCCAGATCGCGGCGGCGATCTGCCGGGGGCCCGAGGGTGTGGGTGGCGATGTTCTGGTCTCGTGGCTGCCGCTCTCCCACGATATGGGGCTGGTCGGGCTCAATTATGCGCTCCGTTGGGGCGTGCCCATGGTGCTGGCCGATACCGGCGAGTTCGTCCGCAATCCGATGAACTGGCCGGCCTGGATGTCGCGGCACAAGGGGACGCTGTCGCCGGCGCCCAACAGTGCTTTCCAGATGTGCGCGCGCCTCGCCCGGCTGCGCCCGCCGCGCGGGCTGGACCTCTCGGCCTGGCGGGTGGCGCTGTGCGGGGCGGAACCGGTTCATGCCCGCACCCTGCAGGATTTCAGCGCCGCCTTCGGCAGCCACGGTTTCGCGCCCGAGACCCTGCGCCCGGTCTATGGCCTGGCCGAGGCGACGCTGGCGGTGGCGATCCCGCCGGTGGGTGGCTGCGTGACCGACCCGGTCGATGCCGACCGGCTGGCGGCCGAAGGGGTGGCCGCACCGGCGGGAGACGAAGCCGGGCGCCGGCTCCATGCCGTCACCTTGGGGCCGGCCGTGCCGGGGGCTGCGATCCGCATCACCGCGCCCGACGGCACTGAACTGCCCGAACGCCGGGTCGGCGAGATCGAGGTCGCCAGCCCCGCGACCGTCGGTGGCTATTGGCAGGATCCGGCCGAAAGCGCCCGGCTGACCCGGCCTGACGGCTGGCTGCGCACGGGCGATCTGGGCTATCTGGCCGATGGCCGGCTGCATGTCACCGGCCGGGCCAAGGATCTGCTGATCCTGGGCGGGCGCAATTTCACGCCTGCCCAGATCGAAGATGTGGCCGAAGCCGCGGCCGATGCCGCGATCACGCCCGCGGTCATCGCGGTCGGCCTCACCGACGAGACCATCGGCACCGAAACCCTGCATCTGCTGCTCGACACCCGCCTCGGCCCCGAAGAGGCGCGTCCCGCCATTGCCCAGCGCATCCGCGATGCCCTGGCGGAGGCTTTCGGCCTGACCGGCATCGGCACGCATTGGATCGCCGCCGGCCTGGTGCCGCGCACCCCCAGCGGCAAGGTTCAGCGCTTCCGCTGCCGCGAGATCGTGGCAGCGCGCCTGGCGGACCGTCAGGCCGCGGCCTCAAAAAACAAGACGACACCCGCCCCAGGGAGGATCACCGGATGAATGCGCCCAAGGATATGGCCGCCGCAGAGGCCGCCGCCGTGGTTTCCTCCGTGGCCGAGCCGGTCGCCATCATCGGCATCGGCTGCCGTCTGCCGGGCGGTGCCTCCAGCCCGGCGGCCTTCTGGTCGCTGCTCCGCAACCGGGTGGATGCCATCCGCGAGGTGCCCTCCGATCGCTGGAACGCGGCCCTGTTCCACCATCCTGATCCGGCCTCCCGTCCCGGCACCGTCGGCACCCGCATGGGCGGTTTCCTGGACGGCATCGACCGCTTCGACCCAGGCTTCTTCGGCATCTCGCCGCGCGAGGCGCAGCTGATGGATCCCCAGCAGCGCCTGCTGCTCGAATCGGCCGTCGACGCCCTCGACGATGCCGGGCTGAAGCTTGAAGACATCGACGGCACGGATGTCGGCGTGTTCATCGGCATCGCGGCCTATGACTATGCCGAAATCCAGCACGGCATGGCCAATCGCGAGCTGATTTCCGGCCACACCAATACCGGCCTCGCGCTTTCGATCGCCGCCAACCGCATCTCGTATCTTCTGAACCTCAAGGGGCCGAGCGTTGCGGTCGACACCGCCTGTTCCTCGTCTCTGGTCGCCCTCCACCTCGCCTGTCAGTCGCTGCGATCAGGCGAAAGCCGGGCGGCGATCGTGGGCGGGGTCAATGCGATCCTGAAGCCGGAGCCGACCATCGGCTTCAGCCGCGCTTCGATGCTGGCGCCGGATGGCCGCTGCAAGACCTTCGATGCCCGCGCCAACGGCTATACCCGCGGCGAGGGCGCCGGCATCGTCGTGCTGAAGCCGCTCTCGGCCGCGCTTGCCGACGGCGATCCGGTCTATGGCGTGATCAAGGCCACGGTCGTCAACCAGGACGGCCATACCAACGGCATGACCGTGCCGGGCGAGGATGCCCAGGCGCGCATGCTGGAGACCGCCTATGCCCGGGCCGGCATCGTGCCTGGCACGCTGCAATACATGGAAGCCCATGGCACCGGCACGCCGGTCGGCGACCCGATCGAGGCCCGCGCGCTCGGCCGCGTGCTCTCTCAGGGCCGGCCGGATGGCGATCGCTGCCTGGTCGGGTCGGTGAAGACCAATATCGGCCATCTGGAGGCGGCGGCGGGCATTGCCGGGCTGATCAAGGCGACGCTCGCCCTTCATCACCGGCATGTGCCCTCGAACCTGAATTTCGAGAGCCCCAACCCCGAGATCGATTTCGATGGGCTGAAGCTCGAGGTCGCGAGCAGCGACCGGCCCTGGCCGGATAACGGCCATCCGCCCCGCGCGGGCGTCAATTCCTTTGGATTCGGCGGCACCAACGCCCATGCGGTGCTGGAAGCGGCACCCGCCGAAGCCGTGCGCCCGGCCCTGTCGGACGAGGGGGCGCCTGGCATCGCCTCCGATGCCGGCAGGACCGGCGCACCCGTCCTGATCCCGGTCTCGGCCCGCAGCGCCGAGGCGCTGGCCGAGGCCGCCCGCCACCTGGCGGAGGCGTTGACCGACGAGGCACAGCCGGCCCGGCACCGGCCGCTCGCGGAGGTCGCCGCCTGGGCGGGCACCCGGCGCAGCCAGCACGATCACCGGCTCGCTGTCGTGGCGGCCGACCATGCCGAGGCGGCGGAACGGCTGCGCGATGCCGCTGCCGGCACCGCCGGCCCCGGCATCATCGCCGGCCGCGGCCGGGCCCGTTCTGCGCCCGGCAACCCGGTCTATGTCTTCTCGGGCATGGGCCCGCAATGGTGGGCGATGGGCCGCCAGCTGATCGAGCGCGAACCCCTGTTCCGGGTCGCGATCGAGGAATGCGATGCCCATCTGCGCGCGGCCGGCGCGCCCTGGTCGCTGATGGACGAGATGTGCCGCGACGAGGCACAGAGCCTGATGGCCGAGACCTATATCTCGCAGCCCTCGAACTTCGCTCTTCAGGTCGGCCTCGCCCGGCTCTGGAGCCATTGGGGCATCCGGCCCGCGGCCATCGTCGGCCATTCGACCGGCGAGGCGGCCGCCGCACATGTCGCCGGCCAGCTGGACCTCGCCACCGCCTGCACCGTGATCTATCACCGCTCACGCGTGCAGCAGCGGGCCAGCGGCAAGGGCCGCATGCTGGCGGCGGCGCTGACCGAGGCCGAGGCGCTGGAGCGGATCGCCCCCGTGGCCGACCGGGTGTCGATCGCGGCCATGAACGGCCCCGGCATCCTGACGCTCGCGGGCGATGCCGAACCGCTGGAGGCCATCGCGGCGGGCCTTGCCGCAGAGGGGCGGTTCAACCGCTTCCTGACCGTGGCCGTGCCCTTCCACAGCCACCACATGGATCCGCTGCGCGAGGATCTGGAAGCCTCGCTCGCCGCGATCCGGCCGGCTGCGGCGGACCTGCCGCTCTATTCCACCGTCACCGGCGATCTGGCGGAGGATCTGCCCTATGACGCCGCCTATTGGTGGCGCAATGTCCGCCAGCCGGTGCGCTTCGCCGATGCGATCCGCAGCCTGATCCGCGACGGCCATCGAACCTTCCTGGAGGTCGGGCCGCATCCGGTCATCTCATCCTCGATCGACGATACCGCGGGCGAGCTGGGCGAGCGGGTGATGACGGCGCATTCGCTCCGCCGCCAGACGGAAGAGCGTGCGGTTCTGCTCGGCAATCTGGGCCAGCTCTATGCCGCCGGCCACCGGGTCGACTGGCAGGCGGTCTCGGGCGTCGACCGGCTGCGGCCGGTCCGGCTGCCGGCCTATCCCTGGCAGGACAAGCGCTACTGGCAGGAGGTGGCGGAGAGCCTGGACGGCCGCGCCGGCCTGCCTGCCCATCCCTTCATCGGCCGGCGGATCGCCGCTGGCCTGCCGCTCTACGAGATCCGCATCGATCTGGAGCGGCTGCCTTATCTCGCCGACCATGCCGTCGGCGGCTCGGTGCTCTTCCCCGGTGCCGGTTTCATCGAAGCGGCGCTTGCGGCCTGGACCGCGGCCATGGGCGCCGTGCCGGCCGCGGTCGAGGATGTGCGCTTCCTGAAGGCCCTGATCCTGGGGGCCGATCGGGCGGTGAAGCTGCAGGTGGCGCTCGATCCCGCCAGCGGTGGCGCGCGCGTCCTCTCCCGGCCGCTGGGTGAGGACGAGGCGCCGTGGACGCTGCACGCGTCCATGACGCTGAAGGCTCAGGGGGCGCTCCCGGCTCAGGCCGTGGACCTGGCGGCAGCAGCGGCCCGCTGCATTGACGTCGTGGAGGATCGTGGCTACGGCGCCTTCGCGGCCCGCGGGCTGAATTACGGCCCGGCCTTCCAGGCCATCGCGGCGCTGTCGCGCGGGCCGGCCGAGGCGCTGGCCCGGCTGACCCTGCCGGCCGCGGCGCGGGCGGGCGACGGCGCGCCGGATGCCGCGGGCGGCTATCTCTTCCATCCCTCGCTGCTGGATGCCTGTTTCCAGGCGGTGCTGGGCGCGATCGACAGCCGCAGCGCGGCCGCCGGTGCCTATCTGCCGGTGGCGGTGGAGCGGCTCAGGCTGTCGGGGCCGATCGACGACGGTGCCGAACTCCACGCCCATGCCCGGCTGCTGACGCTGAATTCCAGGCAGCTGGATGCCGATATCCGTCTGACCGATGCGGCGGGTCGGGTGCTGGCCGAGGTGCAGGGCTTCTCGTGCATGGCGCTGGATCAGGCCGAGGGCGGCCGCGGCGCCGGCCGCGACATCGACCGCCGGCTGTTCGCCGAGCATTGGGTGGAGCAGGCGGCGGGCGTCGTGGCGGCGGATCTGCCCGATCCGGCCGATCTGGTCGACGAAACCCGGCCGATGGTGCTGCCGCTGATCCGCAAGCTCGACCGCGCCGGCTATTATGCCGAGGCGCAGCCGCTGCTCGACCGGCTGACCGCCGCCTATGCCGCCCGCGCCTTCGCCGAGCTGGGCATCGACGCCGATGCGCCCGATCCGGCGCGGGTCGATCCCGTTCATCACCGGCTGCTGGCACGGCTGGCCCAGGTGGTCAGGGCCGAGACGGCGACGGGCCCGTTGCCCGAGCCCGAGGTGCTGGGCGCCGAGATCGACCGCCGTCATGCCGGGCTTGCGCCTGAGATGGTGCTGATCCGCCGCTGCGGCGAAGCGCTGGCCCGGGTGCTGACCGGGGCGCAGGATCCGCTGGATCTGATCTTCCCCGACGGGTCGCAGGTCGATGCCGAACGGGTCTATCGCGACAGCCCGAGCTTCGGCACCTATAACCGCATCCTGGAACAGGCGGTCCGCGCCCTGATCGACCGGCTGCCGGCCGACCGGCCGCTCAGGATCCTGGAGATCGGTGCCGGCACCGGCGCCACCGCCGCCCATCTGCTGCCGGTGCTGCCGGCCAGCCGCACCGATTATGTCTTCACCGACATTTCCACCGCCTTCACCACCAAGGCCGAGCAGAAGTTCCGCGCCTTCGATTTTGTCCGCTACCGCCTGCTCGACATCGAGAAGGAGCCGGCGGCCCAGGGCTTCGCGCCGGCGAGCTTCGACCTGGTGGTGGCGACCGACGCGCTTCACGCGACCCGGGCGATCGACACCGCAATTGCCCATGCCGCCGGTCTGCTCCGTCCGGGCGGGTTGATGGCGCTGGTCGAGCTGACCGCGCCGCCGCCCTGGTTCGATCTGGTCTTCGGCATGCTCAAGGGCTGGTGGGCCTTCGACGACGCCGGAACCCGTCCCGATCATGCCTGCATGACCCTGCCGGCCTGGGAAGCGGCGCTCATGCGCGCCGGCTGCCCGGCGGTGGCGGCGCTCGACGACCGCGAGGATGGCGGGGCGACCGTTCACAGCGTCATCCTGGCCCGGCGGTCGACCACCGAGACCGCCCGGACTACCGGCGAGGCGCCGGCGGCCGAGACCGACGAGTTGGATGCTCTGCTGGGGCTCAGCACCATCACCCGGGCAAAGCCCGGCTGGCTGGTGCTGGCCGATGGTCGTGGTGTCGGTGCGGCGGTTGCCGCAGCGCTTGAGGCGCGCGGCCATCCCGTGAGCACCGTGACGGCCGGCGAGGTTGCCGACATCCGTGGCCTGGTGGACCGGGCGCTGATGGATCTGCCCGAGGTGGGCGGCATCCTGCATCTCTGGTCGCTCGATGCCGGCCCGACCGAAGCGGCCGACATGACGGCCGTGGAGGCACGTGGTGCTGCGGTCCTGATGGAGCTGGTCCAGGCGGTGACCGATCCGAGTTTCGGCAATCCGCCACGCCTGGTGCTGGCGACTTCGGGTGCCCGGCGGGTGCGGCCCGACGATCCGGCCCCCGAGGCTGCCCAGGCGCCGGCCTGGGGCTTCGCCCGGGTGCTGACCAACGAGCATCCGGAACTGGGGACGGTGATGGTCGACCTGCCGGCCGCCGTCTCGTCCGACAGGGCCGACGAGATCGAGGCACTGGCCCGGATCTGCGCCGAGGGGGCCGGCGACGAGACCGAGATCGCGCTTCGCGGCGCGCGGACCCATGTCGCCCGCATCCGGGCCGAGACGCTGGACGGGCTCCGCCGCCGGGCGCTCGACCCCAGGCCGGCGGCGGCGGGGACCGCCTTCCGGCTCGATGCCCTCAAGACCGGCGCACTCGACAATCTGATGCTGACCGAGGCGCGTCTGCGCGAGCCGGGGCCGGGAGAGGTCGAGATCGACGTCGCCTTCACCGGGCTCAATTTCCGCGACGTGATGAAGGTGATGGGCATCTACCCGACCGAGGGCGACGAGCCCCTGGTGCTGGGCGACGAGGTCGCCGGCACCATCCGGCGGGTGGGGCCGGGGGTGGATGATCTGGCGCCCGGCGACCGGGTGATGGCGATCGCGCCCGGCTTTGCCAGCCGCACCGTGGTCGGCCGCGGCTTCGTGGCGAAGCTGCCGGAAGGCGTGCCGCTGGATGGTGGCGCCACCATCCCGATCACCTTCGTCACGGTCTGGTATGCGCTGCATCATCTGGCCCGTGCCGAGGCCGGGGAGCGGATCCTGATCCATGCCGCCGCCGGCGGTGTCGGCCTGACCGCGATCCAGGTCGCGCAGCGGGCGGGGCTGGAGATCCATGCCACGGCCGGCTCGCCCGAGAAACGCGATTTCGTGCGCAGCCTGGGCGTCACCCATGTCTATGACAGCCGCAGCCTCGACTTCGCCGACCAGATCATGGCGGCGACCGACGGCGAAGGTGTCGACATGGTGCTGAACTCGCTGGCGGGTGAGGCCATCCCGAAATCGCTCGGCCTGCTCAGGGCCTATGGCCGCTTCCTGGAGATCGGCAAGACCGACATCTACGGCAATTCCCGCATCGGTCTCCGGCCGTTCCGCAACAACCTCTCCTATTTCGCCATCGACCTCGACCGGGTGTTCCGCGAGCGGCCGAAGCTCGCCGCACGGCTGATGACCGAGGTGGCCGATGCCTTCGCCGAAGGTGGGCTTCAGCCGCTGCCGCGGCGGGTCTGGCCGGTGTCCAGGGCTGAACAGGCCTTCCGCCACATGGCCCAGGCGCGCCATATCGGCAAGATTGTGCTCGCCATGGAAGACGATGCCGCGCGCATCGCCCGGCCGCTGCCCAAGCCGCTGCCGCTCAAATCCGACGGCACATATCTGATGACCGGCGGTCTGGGCGGCTTCGGCCTTGCCGTCGCCGAATGGCTGGTGGCCAAAGGTGCAGGGACGGTGGTGCTGGCCGGCCGGTCCGGCGCCGCCACGCCCGAGGCCCAGGCCGCGGTCGACCGGCTGCGCGCCGGCGGCACCCGGGTGCGGGTGGAACGCTGCGACGTCACCGACCGGGCGGCGGTCGAGGCCATGCTCGGCCGGATCCGGGCCGATCTGCCGCCGCTCAAGGGCGTGCTGCATGCGGCCATGGTGCTGGACGACGATTTCGTGCTGAAGCTCGATCGCGATCGCCTGCACCGGGTGATGGCACCTAAGATCGAGGGTGCGCTCAACCTGCATCTCGCCACCCGCGACGATCCGGTCGAGATGTTCGTGATGTTCTCGTCCTTCGCGGCGATGGTCGGCAATCCCGGCCAGGCCAATTACGTCGCCGCCAACCAGTATCTGGTGGCGCTGGCCGAACGGCGCCGGGCGCAGGGGCTGCCGGCGCTGGCGGTCGACTGGGGGGCGATCGGCGGCGTGGGCTATGTCGCGGCCCATGACGAGATCGCCCGGCATTTCGAACGCCATGGCCTGACCCCCGTCCAGGCCCCGGACGCGCTGGCCTCGCTCGAAGCCCTGCTCGGGGCGGGGGCGGTCGCCTCGGGCGTGATCGACATCGATTGGGCGGTCTGGGCCCGCTACATGCCCGAGCTGGCGCGCAACCCGCGCTATGCCGACCTGCCGCTGACCGAAGGCGCTGGTGGCGCCGGCGGTGGCGGCGGAGAGGGCGACCAGGTCCTGGCCCGGATCCGCGAGGCGGCGGCCGAGGATCGCCAGGCCATGGTCGAGGCGGCGCTTGCGGCACGGCTTGCCACCGTCCTCGGCACCAGCGCCGAAACGCTCGATACCGGCCAGCCGCTGGCCGAACTCGGGCTCGATTCGCTCATGGCCGTCGAACTCAGTTGCCTGATCGAGGACGATCTGGGCGTGAAGACACCTGCGATAGAATTGACCCAGAGCCCGTCGCTCTCCAAGCTGGCGGAGCGGTTGCTGCCTGCGATCGCACCCTGACCCATCCAGGGCTCCGCAGACGAGCCCTTTCCCAAGCCGGAGAGAGACGCCGATGTTCGAACCCCGCAACCCCGCTTTCGCCGAAGCCGCCCGCGCCATCTTCGGTCAGGCCGGTTTCATCACCGATCTCGGCATCGAGCCGGTGACGGTCGAGCCGGGGCTGGTCGAAAGCCGTGTCATGATCCATCCGCGGCACATGCAGCATGACGGCGTGATCCATGCCGGCGTGCAGATGACCATCGCCGACCACACCGCGGGGGCCGCGGCCTTCACGACCATCGCCGCCGATGAATTCGTGCTGACCACCAGCTTCACCACCAGCCTGCTGAAGGCGGCGCTGGGCACGGAGCTGCGCTGCCGGGCGACGGTGCTGCAGGCGGGGCGCCGTCTGGTGGTTTGCGAATCCGAAGTCTTCGCCGTCAGGGACGACACGCCCGTGCGGGTGTCCAAGGCGGTGGTGTCGCTGGCGGTGCTGCAGCGGCGCTGAGCCGCCGCCTGCGGGCCCGCCCGAAAACTGCCGACCGGCGGAGCCGGCGGCCGGAAGGAGGAGATCCCCCATGACCGATACGCTCTTCAATGATGTGGTGACCCGCATCGGCGAGTATCTGGAAACCGATGTGAGCCATCTCACGCCCGACTCCAAGCTCGCGACCTCGATCGACGGGCTCAACTCGCTCAAGATGTTCGAGATGATCCTCTATCTGGAGGATTGTTTCGGGGTCGAATTCGACGAGGCGGTGATGGATCAGATCGACACCCTGGGCGGGCTCGTCGACCATATCCGTGAACAGCGCGCCGCGGCGGCCTGACGGAGGCAGCGGCACCCATGAAGCCGATGCGCTGGCCCTGGCGGCGGATGGCCGCCGGAGACGATCCCCTGCCGTCCGGTCAGCCGGCCGGCGCTGCGGCAGACAGGCCCGCCGTTGCGGTGACCGGCATTGGCTGTGTCACCGCCTTCGGCGTGGGGCGGAACGTGCTCGACGACGCCCTGGCCGAAGGCCGGGTGGCGGCAGCTCCGATCACCCGGTTCGATCCGGCCCGCTTCACCTGCCGGATCGCGGCCGAGGTGCCGGAACCGTCCCTGCGCTTCGCTCGTGATCACCTGTCGCACGAGCTGGAGCGGATGAGCCTGTTCGTCCGACTCGCCGTTCATGCCTCGATGACGGCACTGGGTGCGGATCCGGCCGCGACCGGCCGGCCGCGCCTGCCCGAAGGCCGCGGGCTGATCGCCATGGGGGTCGCCATGGGGGGCCTGCCCCATATCGAGCAGGGGGTGCTGAAGCAGGAACGCGCGGGCCCGCGCAAGACCACGCCTTTCCTGATCCCCTCGCTGATCCCGAACATGGCGGCGAGCATGACCGCACTCAGGCTCGGCTTCGAGGGGCCGCAGGTGACGCTTGCCGGCGCCTGCGCCAGCGGCACCCAGGCGATCGGTCATGCGCTCGCCGAACTTCGGGCCGGGCGGATCGACTGGGCGCTGGCCGGCGGATCGGAAGCCGTCACCACCCCCATCACCTGGTCGGGCTTCGAGGCAATGCATGCGCTTTCGCGCGGGAGCGGGGACGAGAGGCCGGCCGCGCGGCCTTTCGACGGGGCGCGTGACGGCATGATCTGTGGCGAGGCCGCCGCCATGCTGCTGCTGCACCGGGCCGATGCCTGCGACGGCCGGGCGGTGCTGGGCCGCATCCTGGGCTATGCCACCAATTCCGGCGCGCCGGACCTGACCCGCATTCCCGACCGCGAAGGCCTGGCCTGCATGCGCCTGGCGCTGGAAGATGCCGGCGTCGATCCGACCGATCTGGGCGCGGTGATGGCCCAGGCCTCGGGCATGATCACCGGCGATGCGATCGAGGCGGCGGCGATCGCGGAGCTGACCGGCAGCCACCGCCCGCCGGTCACCTCGGTCAAGGGCGCCACCGGCTATCTCTTCGCCGCCAACGGGCCGGTCAGCACGGTGGCGGCGCTGGGCGCCCTGTCACGCCGGCGCCTGCCGCCGGTCGCGGGGTTCCGGGCCGCATCGGAGGACACCGCCTGCATCGACGTGGTGGCAGGCGCACCGCGGGACATCGATCCCGGCCGGCCGGTGCTGGTCAACAGCTTCGGCTTTGGTGGCATCAATGCCTCGCTGGTGGTCGCCGGATCTGACGGGATCGGCAGATGACGGTCCGGCTCTGATATCAATTCTTGATGTGGTGCATTTTGGCGCAGAATTGATCGCGCTCTTCTGCACATATGTAGTGACTTGAAAGCATGATCAGGCGATGATGGCCGGGATCCATCAACCCGGCCGTCCATCTCTGTCCGATGCCCGGGCTATGCCAACCTGCCGGGCCGGTACCGCCTGCCCGGGACATGCATGAAGGAGGAACGGGGATGGACCCGTTCATCGGAGAGATCCGCATTTTCGCCGGCGGCATAGTGCCAACCGGCTGGGCCCCCTGCGAGGGCCAACTGATGTCGATCCAGCAGCACCAGGATCTCTTTGCGCTTCTGGGCGATCGCTATGGCGGCGACGGCCGGACATATTTCGCGTTGCCGGATCTGCGCGGCCGCACGCCCGTCTGCATCACCAGCCAGCCGGTTCAGGGGGTGAGCTACAGTATCGCCCAGACGGCCGGCGTCGAGGGCGTCCTGCTCGCCGCCTCTGAAATTCCGGCGCACGACCATCCGCTGGCCGCTGTCTCGACCGCGGCCTCTTCGGTCTCGCCGTCGGGGGAGGTCTTCGCATCGGCGCAGCCTGCGGTCTATGCCGCGGGTGGCGGCAACACCATTCCCCTTGCCGCCGGGTCCGTCACCTCGGTCGGTGACGCCGGTACGCATGAGAACCGCCAGCCGGGTCTTGCGCTCTTCTATTGCATCGCGACCACCGGCAACTGGCCGCAGCGCAGCTGACGCCGATCGGGAGAGCCTCATGTACAAGTATCTCGGCGAGATCCGGCTCTTCGCCGGCGACGTCGCGCCATCCGGCTGGGCCTTCTGCAACGGCCAGGCCATGTCGATGACCGAATATCCTGCACTCTATACCGTGCTGACCACGAAATACGGTGGCGACGGCATCAAGACCTTCAATCTTCCGGATCTGCGGGGCCGGATCCCCGTCCATATCGGCCAGGGGCCGGGTGTGGACAGTTACTACCGTCTGGGCCAGACCTTCGGGGAAGAGACGGTGCCCCTGACCACGCAGCAGATCCCGCCGCACAGCCACAGCTTCGAGGTCGCAGCGACCACGGCTGACGCTACGGCGCCCGCCGGTGCAATGCTGGCCGAAGCGCCCGTGCAATCGGGGTTCACCGGCCTTTATACCGATGCGCCGCTTCAGCCCGGCACCACCGGTGCCCTGGCACCCCAGGCGATCGGCAGCACCGGCGGTGGTCAGGCGCATCCCAACATGATGCCGTCCACCGCGATCAACTACATCATTGCCATCACCGGCAGCATCGCCACCGCGGCGACATCCTGAAGCAGGCACCACCATGGCAGATGCTTTCACCGGAGAAATCCGGGTCTACAGCTTCGACTATGCCCCGCAGGACTGGGCCTTCTGCAATGGCGGCAGGCTGCTGATCGATCAGAACAAGGCCCTGTTCTCGGTGATCAAGAGCCTTTACGGCCCGGCGGACGGGACGTTGTTCTATCTTCCCAATCTGCAGGGGACCGCGCCGATGGGCGCGGGGCAGGGGACCGGCCTTACCAATCGGACGCTCGGCAGTATGACCGGCACCGTCTCGGTCACGCTGACCACGGCGCAGCTGCCGGCGCATACGCACGGCATTCAGGTCGATACGTCGACCACGGCCACGATCCAGACCACGCCCACGGCCAATGTCTCGGTCATCGCCACGCCGGTCTCGGGCGATGTCTTCGCGCCCTGTGATCAGACGGCGGCCGTGACCCTGGATGTCGGGGCGATCGGCACGACCGGCGGGGGCCAGCCGCATGAGAACCGCTCCCCCCTGCTCGCCCTGAACTTCTGCATCTGCCTCACGGGCGTCTATCCCGGCTCGTAAGGCAAGAATGCCGCCGCCGGAGAGGCCCGGCGGCGGCATGCCCGGTGGCTACATGACTTTCAGTCTTGCCGGACCAGCGGCAGGTAGTGATGGACCTGGCGCATGGCCACCAGATCCTTGCGGCGCACGACATTGGTCGGATAGGGCGAGCCCGGCAGCGTGCCGGTGTCGATGGTGGCGGTCACCAGGCCTTCGCCTTCGGGAATGAAGGCTTCGCGGCGGGGGAAGGCGAAGCTGTCGGGACCGAAGATGCCGCTCTTGCCGGCGAAGCCCTTGGCCTCGTCGATGTGGTTAGCGGCGACCAGCCAGACATTGTTCTCGCCCGCCCGCACCCGGAACAGCAGCCAGTGATGCGGATCGGCGCCGGTCGGGATCGGCGGGTTCTGCGCCACTTTGCTGCCCGGATGGCCGAAGGAGATCCGCCCTGCGATGGCGGCCGGTGCCGCGATCACGTCGACCCCGCGCAGCGCCAGGACGCGGCCGGCCTCGGGGAAAGCGAGGTCATGGCCGATCAGCAGGCCGAGCCGCCCGAAGGGCAGGTCGAACACCGCCCAGTCGTCACCGGCCGTCGCCCAGCCGGCCTCGGCGGTGGTGAGATGGATCTTGCGATAGCGGCCGACGATGCCCTCGGGGCCGACCAGAACCGCGGTCGAATACCGGGCCTCGCCCTCGGCCTCGATCAGGCCGGCAACGATGTGGAGGCGGTGGCGGATGGCGATGTTGACCAGCCGTGCCACCTCCGGTCCGTCGAGCCCGACGGCATTGGCGGGGGCGGTTCCGGTCAGCGCATATTCCGGCAGGACCAGCAGCACGGACCCCTTCGCCGAGGCCTCGGCTGCATACCGGGTTGCGCGGTCCAGATTGGCGGCCGTGTCGTCGCCGGGTGTGAACTGCGCGGCCGCAACCTCGAACACGCCACCCTGGGGCAGGGCGCGGTAGCCATAGAGGCGGAAGAAGTCGAGCGGATTCCAGAGGAAGGTGTTGGTCATCAGCTCGGCATAAAGCGCGGGCCGGCGCTGGGCGAAGACCGGCTCGCCCAGAACCTTGCGCGCCCGGGCGCGGGCCAGGTCGACCGTGCCGTAGACGACGCCGTCGCCGCAGTCGAGCACCGCTTCCATGCTGCCGTCGGGCCCCAGGATGCAGCTGCCGCCCGAGAATTCGACCGTCCGCTCCAGCCCCCAGCGATTGGCCTCGATCACATAGCAGCCGTTCTCGAAGGCACGGGTGATCCAATAGGGCGCCGGGCAGCGTTCGGCCAGCCAGTTGCTGATATGGCAGATCACATCGGCTCCGCCGAGCGCGTCGAGACGGGCGGTCTCGATGAAATGGATGTCCATGCAGACCAGCATGGCGATGCGGCCGATCGGGGTCTCGAACACCGCATGCTCGTCGCCGGCCACCGCCCATTTGGGCTCGGCGATGTAGGAATGGCTTTTGCGGTGGCGGCCGATCACGCCCTCGGGGCCGATCAGCACCGCGGTGTTGTGATAGAGGTTCGTTTCAGGATCGACCTCGGGCATGCCGATGACGATGTAGCAGTCATAGGCATGGGCCAGCACCGCGAAACGGTCGGTGGTGGGGCCGGGCACCGCTTCGACGAAGGGGGCGACTTCGGCGCGGTCGTACCAGCAATAGCCGGTCGTCCCCATCTCGGGCGTCACGATCAGCTTCGCGCCGCCCTGTGCGGCCGTCTCTACCAAAGCGAGGAGACGGGTGATGTTGCGCTCCTTCTCGTAGAGCGTCGGCTCGAACTGGACGGCGGCGACCTTGTAGGACGTCTCGGTCATGATGCGGAACTCTCCGTAACCGGAAACTCTGATGCGGGGGTGCTGGTCACACCGCCATATGGCGGTGGACCAGATCGTCGGTCAGCGTCTCGATCGGGCCACATGCGGCGATGCGGCCCTTTTCGAGCATCACGAAGCCATGGGCGACCGCGCGGACGAAGTCGATGTTCTGCTCGACCAGGATCACGGTCAGCCCGTGCTCGCGGTTGAGCCTGGCGATCACCGCGTGGATCTCTTCCACGATCGAGGGCTGGATGCCCTCGCTCGGCTCGTCGAGCAGCAGCAGCTTGGGGTTGGCGGCCAGCGCCCGGGCGATGGCGAGCTGCTGCTGCTGCCCGCCCGAGAGCACGCCGCCGCGGCGGTCGTAATTCTCGGGCAGATAGGGAAACAGCTCGGGCACCAGTGCCGGCACCTCGATGCGGCCGTCGGTGCGGGCGAAGGCGCCCATCAGGATGTTTTCGTGGATGGTGAAGTCGGGAATGATCTCGCGGCCCTGGGGCACGTAGCCGATCCCGGCCCGCGCCCGGCGGAAGGTCGGCTCGTGGCCGATTTCGGTACCGTCGAGCCGGATGCTGCCCGACATGCGGTCGGTCAGGCCCATGATCGTCTTCATGAGCGTGGTCTTGCCGGTGCCGTTGCGGCCCAGCACCGCGGTGATCCGGCCGGCGGGCGCTTCCAGCGCCACGCCCTGCAGCACATGGCTGCGGCCGTAATAGCTGTCGATCGCGGACATCTGCAGCATCAGCCGATCCCCTTCGTGCCGAGATAGGCGGCGCGCACATCCGCATTGGTCTCGATCTCGGCGACCGTGCCCTCGGCCAGAACCCGGCCCAGATGCAGTACGGTGATCTGGGTCGCGATCTCGCGGACGAAGGCCATGTCGTGCTCGACCACCAGCAGGGTGTGGCTGCCCTTGAGGTCGTTGATGATCCGCGCGGTCTTGAGCGTCTCGGCCTGGGTCATGCCCGCGGTCGGCTCGTCGAGCAGGATCACCCGCGGGCTGCGGACCACCAGCAGGCCCAGCTCCAGCCACTGGGTCTGGCCGTGGCTGAGGAAACCCGCCACGGTCTCGGTCTCTTGTGCAAGGCCGGTCAGCTCCAGCACCTCGTCCACGCGCCTTCGGCCGGCGGCATCCAGGCCGAAGCCCAGATTGGCGCGGACGCTGGGCGCGCGGAAGGCGGCGACCTCCAGATTGCGGCGCACGGTCAGCTCGCGGAACACGCTCGGGATCTGGAACTTGCGCCCCAGCCCGGCGCGGGCGATGCGGTGTTCGGGCCAGTTGGTGATCTCGGTGTCGTGCAGATGCACGCGGCCGCGGCTCGCCCGGGTGCGGCCCGAGATCAGGTCCATCAGCGTGGTCTTGCCGGCACCATTGGCGCCGAGCAGCACCCTGAGTTCGCCGTCGGCCACCGTGAGGTTCACCTCGTCCACGGCCCTGAAGCCGCCGAAGGAGACGCCGAGCCCGTCGAGGGTCAGGGCGATGCCGTGTCTGGTTCCGGCGGTCATTTCCGGCCCTCCGCCTTGCGCGTCGCACCGCTCACCCGGTCGATCAGGTCATGGGCGAGGCCGCCCAGGCCGCGCGGCATGAACAGCACCACCAGGACGAAGATCAGCCCGATCACCGCTTTCCAGGCCTCGACCAGGGCCTCGGTCTCGCTGGCGCCGGCCTCGATCATGTTGATGAGGATGGCGCCGATGCAGGCGCCGAGCAGGCTGGAGCGGCCGCCGACCGCCGCCCAGACCACCATGGTGATCGAGAAGGCGAGGTCCATGAAGGTGGGGGAGGCGAACTCCGCCACCACGACGTAGAGCATGCCGGCAAGCCCGGCGATCCCGGCCGAGACCGCAAAGAAGAAGATCTGATAGGCCGGCACGTCGAAGCCCAGATAGCGGGCGCGGGTGGCGTCGTCGCGGATCGCCTGCAGCACCAGGCCGGCGCGGGTTTCGACCAGCAGCCGGGTGGCGGCCAGCACCACCAGCAGGGTGATGGCGACCAGATAATAGGTGGCCTGCGAATAGGGATCGAATTCGAAGCCGCCGATGGTCAACCAGCCGAGATCGGTGAGCCCGTTGAAGCCGTTGGTGAAGGGCTGGGCGTCGATGACCAGCAGCCGGACCAGCAGCACCAGCGCAAGCGTGATGATCGAGACGAACACCCCGGCGATGCGTTTGCGGAACACCACCATCCCCAGCAGGAAGGCGACCGTCACCGGCAGGGCCAGCCCCATGAAGATGCCGAAGCCCTGAGAGATGAAGGGCTTCCACAGAAAGGACGAACCGGTGATGCAGCAGAGATCCGTGGGCGCGCCCGGCTCGGCATTCCAGAGCATGAAGTCGGGCACCGGCGTGTCCGAGCCCTGGGCAAGGCTGGTCGGGCTCGCGAGTTTCAGCGACATGGCGAGCATGTAGGCGCCGAAGCCGAAGAACAGGCCCTGGCCGAGATTGAGGATGCCGGCATAGCCCCAGGAAAGCGAGATGGCCACGCCCAGCATGCCGAAGACCAGGTACTTCGCCATGCGGTTCAGCCAGAAATCATCCAGGAAGGCCGGGGCCACCAGAACCAGGCCGGCGAAGGCCAGATAGGCGAGGAGGGTGGTGGTGGTCGAGAGACGCATCTGCATGGCTCAGCGCCCCTTGAAGGAAAAGAGGCCGGCCGGCTTCACGATGATGATCAGGATCACCACCCCGAAGACGATGGCACGTGCCAGAATGTCGTTGGTGACCGCGGCCGCGACCGCGTTGATCTCGCCCAGCATGCCGGCCGAGAGCACCGAGCCCAGCAGGCTGCCGACACCGCCCGCCACCACGACCAGGAAGCCGTCGACCACCATGGAGCTGCCCATGTCGGGAAAGACGGTCTTGAAGCCCGACATCATCACGCCCGCGACCCCGGCGAGGCCCGATCCGAAGGCGAAGGTCAGGGCATTGACCCGGGCGACGTCGATGCCCGAGGCGGCGGCCATACGCGGGTTGCGGATGATCGCGCGGACCTGCATGCCGATGCGGGTGCGGTACATGATCGCCCAGGTGAGCAGGGTCAGCACCAGGGTGACCGCCACGATGAACACCCGGTAGGCGTTGATCGAGCTGCCGGCGATGGTGATCGTGGTCTGCAGGATATGGGGGACGGCGACGTTCTGCAGGCCCGGGCCCAGGCCCTGGATGTGGATGCCGAAGAAGCTGAGGCCGAATTCCAGGCGCACCGCCTGCTGCAGCAGGATCGCGATGCCCCAGGTGGCGAGCAGGGTGTCGAGCAGGCGGCCATAGAGCCGGCGCACCACCACCCGCTCGATCGCCCAGCCGATGGCCGCAGCCGAGAGGAAGCCGAGCGGCAGGGCCGCGAACAGGCCCAGATCCAGCCAGATGCCGGAGAGCACGGCGGTATAGGCGCCGATCATCACCAGTTCGCCATGGGCCATGTTGATGACCCCCATGGCGCCATAGGTGATGGCGAGGCCGAGTGCGACCAGCAGCAGGATCGAGCCCAGGCTGAGGCCGATGAAAAGGATGTCGAGCATGTGGGACGGACTCCACCCGTTGTCGGCCGCCGCAAAGGACCTGTGGGACACACGAAAGGCCGGAACCTTCGCAGCGGCCGGAATTGGGCGTCAGCCCTTCAGCTTGGCGCTGTCGAGGCCCTTGGCGGTGCAGAACAGGTTGTCCGCGGTCTCGCCATAGGCGGCATAGGGCAGCGGGCGGATCGGCTCGGGATAGGCGTTGACCACCTTGCTCTGGCCGTCGGCCTGCCACTGGCCGATGCGCGGGGTCAGGTAGGCGTGCAGATTGTCGCCGTCGATGGTGACCTTGCCGCCCGGCGCGTCATAGCTCTGGCCGCCGATCGCGGCACGGATGTCGTCGGTCTTGACCGACCCCGCCTTCTCGGCCGCCTGCTTCCACAGGAAGACCTGGAAATAGGCGGCTTCCAGCGAGTGATAGGTGAGGGCGGCCGGGTCCTTCACGAAGGCGCGATAGCGCTCGATGAAGGCCTTGTTGGCGGGGGTGTCGAGCGACATGAAATAGGGGAAGGATGTGTAGCTGCCGGCGGCGTATTCGGCGCCCATGGCCGCGATCTCGATCTCGGAGGTCACGGTCGCGCAGATCGGCACATCGGCCTGGGACATGCCCTGGTTCTTGTACTCGCGATAGAAGGCGACGATCGAGTCGCCGACCACGTTCGAGAGTACCACATCCGCGCCGGATTCCTTGATCTTGCGGACCATGGTCGCCCATTCGGAATGGCCGAGTTCCAGATACTCGTCCGCCACCCATTCGGCACCGGCCTCTTCGATCAGCTTCTTGCTGACCTTGGCCATCTCACGCGGATAGACATAGTTCGAGCCGACGATGAAGAACTTCTTCTTGCCCAGCGTCTTGACGATCCAGGGAATGTAGTTGCCCAGCTGCTGGTTCGGCACCGCACCGGTATAGACCACATTCTTCGAGCATTCGAAGCCCTCGTAATGGGTCTGGTAGAACAGCATGCCGTCGCGGCGCTCGAACAGCGGCAGCACCGCCTTGCGGCTGGCCGAGGTGTGGCAGCCGAAGACCGCGTTCACCCGGTCGCGGACCAGCAGCTTCGAGGCCTTCTCGCTGAAGGTCTTGGGGTCCGAGGCGCCGTCCTCGACGATCACCTCGACCTGGCGGCCGAGCACGCCGCCCTGGGCGTTGACTTCCGAGACCGCCATCATCACGGCATCGGCCAGCATCTTCTCGACGATCGAGAGACCGCCGGTCTGGGAATAGAGCGCGCCGACCTTGATCGTGTCGGCGGCAAGCGCCCGGCCGATCAGCGAGGGGGCGGCCACGGCGGCAAGTGAGGCGGCAGCGGTGGATTTCAGCAGCGAGCGTCGGGTGATGCTCATGGGGTCGGTCTCCCGATGACGGTGAGGTGAAGCCTCGGGCGTTTTCGCCCGTGATGTTTGGCGCGCGTGGCGCAGGTCGGAGCCGTTCAAAAAAGGGCCGGAAGACCGGGGGTGTCCGGTCGGCATCCGGGGGGAGGAAGGCCGTCGGTGGAGGGATTTCACGCCTGTCGGACAGAGCATGAGGCGCACTTCTCCCGTTCTGCGTTCAAGTAGAACGCAGTGGGTTCTGCCTCGTTTTCTGGTCGAGGGTGAGTGCCGACAGCCCTGTCGGCATGGGCATAAAAAAACCTCGCAGACCCCGGAAGGCGGGGTCGCGAGGCATCCTTGCCACGTGCCGGTCGAACATCCCCGTTCTTCCGGCGGCAGAACGGCGTGGTCTGAATTTATACCGGGTGGCCCGATTTCAGAGGACGCCGACTGCTGCTCAGATCTTGAGCATGCGCGAATGTTAATCAGCTTTGCGGGGCAGGGTCAAGAGGTCCTCGGTCTTCACGATCGCGGCGGCGATTTCTTCCATCGGCACCCGGCGCGCCATGGCCTGGCGGCGGATGAACTGGTGCGCCTCGTTCTCGCTCAGGCTCTTCGATGCCATCAGGATCGCCTTGGCGCGGGCGAGCGTCTGTTCGCCGACCATCTTGCGGCGCAGCTTGCGCGCTTCCTTCAGCAGCCGCTGGCGTTCCAGCCACAGGCTGCGGGCGATGGCGAGGTTGGTGAGAAGCCCGAAGGGCTTGAGCGGCTTTTCCAGCACCGCGAAGGCACCGCTTTCCAGCACGATCTGGAGCGTGCCCGGATCCTCGTAGCCGACGATGGCGATGATCGTCGGCGGCACCGGCCCCAGAGATTTCAGCAGGCGCTCGATCCCTGCCCGGTATTCGACCGCGATGGTCAGCAGCACCACTTCGGCATTGGCCGGCAATTCCGCCGGCACCGGCCAGAGCGTGGTGACCATGCAGCCGATACGGCGGAGATGATCGACCAGGAAGGCGCCCTCCTCGTCCGGCGGATGGACCACCAGGACCTTGAGGCCGAGAAGATCACGCAGCAGGGCGACCGACACGTGGGGGCGCTCCCGGGAAAGGAGGGTCAGAGGCCTGCCACCGGCAGGCCATCGGCCGCCGGGGCGTCGAGACGATATTCCAGCATGTACGGGTCCGGGCGGACCCGGGTCTTCGGGTCATACACCAGGTCGAACTGACCGGCGGCCGTCACCCGGCCGACCTTGGGCCAGAGATGGGTGTGGTTGTTGTCGCGCTCGATCCGGATCCGGCCCTGAGGGGCATCCACCTCGACCTCGTAGAGCTGGGGCAGCAGATCCTGCGCCCGGTCGCTTTCGGCCCGGGCGAGGGCGGCTGCATAGAGATGGACCTGGAAATACGCCGCTTCGGCCGCCGCTGCAATCACCGCATCGGGGCCGAAGCGGCGCCGGAAGGCCGCCACGAACCTGTGGTTGGCGGGGGTGTCGATCGCGGCGAAATAGGGCGAGACGCCGATATGGCCCTCGGCGATGCCCGGGCTCATCTGGGCGATTTCGGCCTCGCTGGTCGACTGGCTGGCGATCGGCATGGTGGCCGGGTCGAAGCCGGCGGCACGATAGGCTTCGTAGAACCGGGCGATGCCGTCGCCGACCACGGTCGAATAGATCACGTCCGGCCGCGTGCGCCGGATCTGGGCGATGACCTCGTCCATGTCGATTTCGTCCACCGCCAGCGGCACATACATCTCGTGCAGCACGGTGCCGCCGGATTGCAGATAGAGATCGGCGATGATCCGGTTGGATTCGTAAGGGTAGACGTAGTTGGAGCCCACGATGAACAGCCGCTTGCCGTAATGGGCGGTCAGATAATTCACCAGCTGGACCGAGTTCTGGTTGGGGCAGGCGCCGGTATAGATGCAGCTGCGGGAATATTCGAAGCCTTCATAGAGGGTGGGGTAGAACAGCAGCGCCTTGCGCGCCTCCACCACCGGCAGCACGGCCTTGCGGGTGCTGGACATGTAGCAGCCGAAGATCACCGGCACCCGCTCCACATCCAGCAGGTGTTCAGCCTGATCGCGATAGAGCCTGGGCGTCGAGGCGGGGTCCAGGACCACCGGCTCGATCTGCCGGCCTGCAATGCCGCCCGCGGCATTGATCTCTTCGATCGCGAGCAGCGTGCCATGGCGCTGGGTGCGTTCCACTGCGGCGGTGACGCCGGTGTCGGAGAACAGCACGCCCACGCGCCAGCTATCCGGTATCGATCTCTTGCCCATGGCCCTGCACATAAAAAAAGCCCCCGGCCGGCACGAAATGCCGACGGGAGCTGCCCTGCTCACAATCACATGGCGGAGTCTGCCCGCCTCTCCGAACAGGCTACGCCCAATGACGGTGCGTTGCAACATGATCGGCGGTGCCTCCGCATGGCTGCCATGCGGGGCGGGTTGCATCGCGGGCTCGACAGCGGCCCCCCGGCGCCGGCCATAATCCGCCCAATGAAACGCGCGCGCGGCAGTGCACCGGCGCGCCTGGGTGTGGGAGGCCGGATCATGAGTGCGCGCGACCCTGCAACGCCGGACGAGGACCGGATCCCCTGGCGGGCGGCTGCGGCGGCCTTCGCCTCGGTGCTGATCGGCCTGGGGCTTGCCCGCTTCGCCTATACGCCGATGATCCCGGCCCTGGTCGAGGGCGGCTGGTATGACGGCGCGGCAGCGGCCAGCCTGGGAGCGGTCAATCTGGGGGGCTATCTGGCCGGAGCCCTGGCGGCCGCACCGCTGGCCCGCCGGGTGCCGGTCGCCATGCTGATCCGGATCGCGATCGCGCTCACCGTCATCTCCTTCGCCGCCTCTGCGGTGCATCTGGGCTATGGCTGGCTGGCGGTCTGGCGCGCGATCGGCGGCATCACCGGCGCCATCCTGATGATCGTCGCCGTGCCGGCGGCGCTGTCGGCGACACCGATCCGGCGGCGCGGCCGGGTGGCCGGGCTGGTCTTCACCGGTGTGGGCCTGGGCGTGGTGGTCTCGGGTCAGCTGGTGCCGATCGCAGCAGGTTTCGGCGTGGTCGAGGCCTGGGGCATGCTGACCATCTTCGCCCTGGTGCTGGGCGTTGTCGGCTGGAGCGGCTGGCCGCGTGAGGCAACGGGACCGGCGGTCGGGGGCGGCCATCTGGGCGTGCCGCCGGCAGCCACCGGTGCGGCGCTGGCGCTGATCGGTCTTGCCTATGCCCTGGATGCCTTCGGCTTCGTGCCCCATACCCTGTTCTGGGCGGATTACGTCGCCCGCACCCTGGGCCTCGGCCTTGCGGCCGCCGGCGCGTCCTGGAGTCTGTTCGGTCTGGGCGCCGCTTTCGGGCCGATCACCGTCGGGCTGGTCGCCGAGCGGATCGGCTTCGGGCGCACGCTGGTGGGGGGGCTGGTCATCAAGGGCACCGCCATCGGCCTCGCCGCCTTCACCACCGCCCCCTGGGCATTGGCGGCGAGTGCCGCGGTGGTCGGGCTGCTGACGCCGGGCATGGGCACGATGGTCGCCGGGCGGATCACCGAGATCGCGAGCCCGCATCGCCAGCGCCAGGCCTGGGCGGCGATGACCGTGAGCTTCGCGGTGGCGCAGAGCCTTTCGGGTTTTGCGATGACGGAATGGTATGCGGTGTCCGGCGAGCACCGGCCGCTGTTCATCGCAGGCGCCGTGGCGCTGTTCCTGGGGGCGATCGCGGCGGCGCTGACGCTTCGCCGACGCTGAACCCTGCGGCTCAGGTCAGGAAGTGCACCAGGGCGTAGACCAGCGCCTTGAACAGGGCGACCACGACGGCGGCAGCCAGGGCGCAGCTGAGCAGGCCCAGCACATAGCCGATCAGCACCGTCAGCCCGTCGCGTTCGATCAGGCCGAGGGCGATCACCGAGATTGCGATCGCCGGCGGGTTGTTGCCGAAGGGGATGGGTAGCACCAGCACGATCGACAGGATCACCATGATCACGCCGAGCAGCCGTTCGGCCTTGCCTTCGATCACCCAGGCGCAACGCGGCTTCAGCAGGCGCTCGACCTTCTCAAGCCAGGGCAGAGCCTTGTTGAAGACCATCATGAAATCGGTCTTGCGGAACGACCGGCGGGCCAGGAAGGCCGGCAGCCAGGGGCTGCGCTGGCCGAGCATCAGGCCGATGGCGAAGGGAACGATCGGCGCGCCCAGCACGGCCGAGAGGCCGGGAATGCCCAGCGGCAGACAGTTGGGCAGGGCAAACAGCAGGATCAGGGCGGCAAAGGCGCGATCGCCCATCACCGTGGTCAGATCGTGCAGGCTGATACGTTCACCGGGCCAGTCCCGGATCAGCCGCTTCAGAACGTCCGACGTCCGTTCAGGACGAGGCGGATGCCCGCCGCTGGAGGCGGCATCCTCGTGGAGCGTCATCATCCCATCCGTCACGCGGCTCGTTCCGTTCCTGTATGGCCCGCTTCCGGCCCGGAAGCTGTTGCCTGCGGCCGCCATTCTGTCGGGCGGTCCTCCCCCCGGATCGTCCGTCGGGCGATCCTCGGGTCAAGCATGCGGCCTGCATATTAACCAATGCTTTCGGACGGAGGGAGGCGCAGAATTTCATAAAATTTGCATGTCGGCCTCTCGTCATCCGGAAAGACGATGTCCATGTGACACGCTCGTGCCGCCCGGCATGCCGAGGCCGGTTGCAAGCAGGCGGGCAGCGGCGGTACCGTCGGTCTGCCCATCCCGAAACCGAGGCTCGGACCACCCATGATCCGGACGCGTTCCCGCACCGCTCTTTTCATCGCTGCGGTCGCGGCCGCGCTTGTGCCCCTGCTTCGGCCGTCTCCGGCCCGCGCACACCCGCATGTCTGGGTCACGGCGGAGGCGACGCCCGAGACGGTTGACGACAAGGTGACGGCGATCGAGCTGAGCTGGACCTTCGATCCGATGCTGAGCGCGGTTCTGATCCAGGATTTCGACAGGAATGCCGACGGCCGCTACGATGCCGACGAACAGGCGGCTCTGACGGCCGAACTGTTGAAGAACATGTCGGAATACGGTTATTTCACCCATATCCAGGTCGACGCCTCCTTCGTCGACCTGGCCGGGGTGGACGGCATGGCCGCCGCGATCGGCGACAAGGTCGTGACCATGAGCTTCCGCGCCCGCCTCACCGAGCCGGTCGACCCGCGGAAGCACCGGATCACCCTCGGGGTCTACGATCCGGAATATTATATCGCCTTCGACCTGCCGGCTGCGTCGCTGCATCTCAATGCACCGCCGCTCGACCTCTGCCGCCCGGTCGCGCGGGAGGACACGCTTAACCCCATCTATTTCGGCTATGTGAACCCCGAGGTGATCGATGTCGTCTGCCCTGCGCGCTGACCGGATGCGGAGGATCCGGGCGGCGGTGCCCGCCTGTGTCGCGACCCTGCTGCCGGCCTTCCTGCCGACTTTGGCCATGGCCTCCAGCTATCTGGGGCGTGCCGGTGGAGGCACGCCACCGCCGGCACCGGTGACCGAGGCGGCGGTCGGGGCCGGCATTCTGGGCCCGGTGCTGATGCAGATCATCACCTGGCAGGGCGAACTCAATGCGCTGATCTCGGGCCGGCTGGGCGAGGCGGTGCGCGAGGGTACCATCCTGCCCGCCCTGACCGTGATCGGCCTCGCTTTCGTCTATGGTCTGCTGCATGCGGCCGGCCCCGGTCATGGCAAGGTGGCGGTGGCGGGCTATCTGGCGGGCCGACCGGCCGATGCGCGAACCAGCATGGTGATGGGTGTCGCCATCAGCCTGATGCAGGGGGCGGTGGCCATTCTGGTGATCGGGGGCCTTGCCCTGATCCTGGGACGGCAGGGGCTGGGACGGATGACCGATCCGCTGGCACTGGAACTGGCGAGCTATGCCCTGATCGCGACGATGGGCGGCTGGATGATCGTAAACCTGCTGCGCGGTCGCGCCGCCTGCGGCCATGATCACGGGCACCACGATCACGGGCACCACGATCATGATGATCACGCCCATCACGACCATGGGCACCACGATCACGGGCACCACGATTACGGGCACGACCATTCCTCCGGGTGCCATGCCTGCGGCCACGATCATCATCATGATGACCACGATCACGGCCACCACGCCCCACCGGCCCGGCGACACCCCGACGCCTTCTGGGGCATGATCGTCGCGGCCGGCATCCGCCCCTGTTCCGGAGCGATCCTGCTGCTGCTGTTCTCGATGAGCCAGGGCGCCTTCCTGCTGGGGGTCACGGGCGTCGTCGCGATGAGCCTTGGCTCGGCCATCACCGTCGTGCTGATCGGCCTGGGCGTGGTCGGGGTCCGGCGATCGCTGATGGCGCTGGCGGCCGGCGGCGGGTCGCGCACCGCACGCCTGCTGGATCGTGGCCTGGGCTTCCTGGCGCCGGGCATGATCCTGGTCTTCGGCATATTGATGGCCTGGGCGACCTGGATTCGCATCACTGCCGGTATTTGACCGCATCACCAGTAAAGGCTGCATATTGTAACCATTCGGTCGCCTCATGGTCGACAAGTGCAGACGATTGGCCTAGTCTGAATGTAATCCGTGTTTTCGCCACCCGGTGGGACATGCCTGCGCATGAAAACGGACCCGACGCTGCCAGAAGATCCGGGCCTGTTTGCCGATATCGTCGACGCCACCCACGACGCGATCGTGGTGATCGACGAACGCGGGATCATCAGGCTCGTCAATCGCGCGGCGGAGCTGATCTTCGGCTATACGCCTGACGAGCTGGTCGGCCGGAATGTCAGCCTGCTGATGCGATCAGAGGAAGCCGAGGCCCATAACGGCTATCTGGCCGCTGCCGACAGCGATCTGCGCCGCCGGATCGTCGGCCGCGGCCGCCAGCTGCTCGGCCGGCGGCGTGACGGATCTCCGGTGCCGATCGATCTGGTGGTCAGCATGCTGCCGCGGCCGGGCGGGACCCGGTTCTATATCGGCACAATCCGCGACCTCTCGGACCGGAAACTTGCCGAGGAAAGCCTGCGCCTCGGTTTCGAGAGCAGCGGCGTGGGCCAGGCGATGATGTCCCCCGACGGCCGCCTGCTTCGGGTGAACGGGGCGCTGGCCAGAAGTCTTGGGCATGAACAGGGGCGGCTGATAGGCGGCGATATCCGTGCAATCCTGCATCCCGATGATGTCGAGGCCGCGCATGAATGGCTTGCGGCCATCCGCGCGGGCGGGCGGTTGCGGGACGGCATGCGGATCTGCCGTCATGCCGACGGGCGCAAGGTCTGGTTCCGGGTCGCAGGTGCCGTCATCCGGGACGGCAAGGGCCACCATGCGCATTGCATCGTTCAGTTCGCCGACGTGACGCCCCTGGTCGAAGCCGAGCACCGCCTGACCATGGCACTGGCCGCGGCCGAGACCGCGAGTGCGGCCAAGACGGCCTTCCTCGCCCATATGAACCACGAACTGCGCACGCCGCTGAATGCGGTGATCGGCTTTGCCGAACTGCTGATCGCGGGCCTGCACGGGGCGCTGCCGCCCCGGCAGCGCGATTATGTGGATGCCATCCATCAGGCGGGCTGCCGGCTGCTCGCGATCGTGGACGACATCCTCGACCTCACCCGGCTGGACGATCCGTCGATGCTGGAGACCCAGGACGTCGATGTGAGCGGGGTGGTGCGCAAGGGCCTGGAACGGGCGGCCGTGGCCGAGGGGCGGGCGGATGTGGTCGTCACCGTCACCATCGATCAGGGTGTGACCCTGTCGGGCGATTCCGCCGCGACGGTCCGGATCATCGCCAATCTCGCCTCCAATGCGATCAAGTTCTCAGGCCCTGGCGGGCGGGTCGCCATCGAAGCCAGCCGCTATGACGGCGATGCCGGTCATGGGGTGATCATCCGGGTTCGGGACGAAGGGCCCGGCATGCCGGCGGGGCTCGCCGCGGATGTCGGCTGGCCGTTCGAGACCGGCGGCGGGGTTCTGTCGCGCAACCATGGCGGCGCCGGGCTAGGCCTCGCCATCGTGCGCCGGCTGGTGATGCTGATGGGGGGCACGATCTCGGTCGATACCAGTACCGGTGGCGGCACCACCGTCGTCGTCGATCTGCCGGACCGGCAGCGGGTAGGGCAGGTCGCCTGATCCATGGCCGGCCCGCATGCGTAAGACGACAGGCGTCATACCCTTTGCCGGAGGCTTCCCCATGCATGCGCCTGGCGTCTTCCGTCTGTGTTCCCTGGCCCTGATAGTGGCTGCGGCCGTTCTGCGTCCGGCCCAGGCGGAGGATACGGTCCAGGCGGAGGATACGGTCCAGGCGGAGGATACGGGCCGTGTGGTCGAGCTTCTGGATCTCCCCCGCCACGCCGCCCTGATGCGCCATGCCACGGCCCCGGGCACCGGCGACCCCGACCATTTCCGCCTGAACGATTGCACCACCCAGCGCAACCTGTCCGAGGCGGGGCGTGCCGAGGCGCGCGAGACCGGCCGTCTGCTTCGGGCAGCGGGGCTGGCCGAAGCCCTCGTGCTCACCAGCCGCTGGTGCCGGGCAACCGATACCGCCCGCGAACTGGATCTGGGCGAGGTGGATCCGTTTCCGCCGCTCGACAGTTTTTTCCGCGACCGCAGCCGCGAAGATGCGGTGCGGCGCGATATCCTGGCGCGGATCGCCGGGCGCAAGGCCGGCGATCCGCCGCTGATCATGGTCAGCCACCAGGTCAACATCACCGCCATCACCGGCATCTTCCCGGCATCGGGAGAGATCGTCGTGGTCGAAGTGCTGCCGGAGGGAACCGCCGCGGTGCGGGCGCGGCTCTCCCCTTGACCGCCCGGCCGGCGTCTCCCCCCTCGGAACCATCAGGATGCTACCCATGACCTCCCCTTCTGCCGGCCTCCCCCGCACCGCCCGCCCCCCCGTCTTCTCGGGGCGGTCGCTGCTGGCCCTGCTGGGGTTCCTCGCGCTCTCTGCCGTGGTCTCGGGGCTTGGCGGCGCGGTCACCACGCCCGAAATCGACGGCTGGTACCGCACCCTGCCCAAGCCCGGTTTCACCCCGCCCGACTGGGTTTTCGCGCCGGTCTGGACCACGCTCTATATCCTGATGGCGGTGGCGGCCTGGCGGGTCTGGCGCAAGGCCGGCATCGCCGGGGCACGCGGGGCCCTTGGCCTGCATCTCGTGCAGCTGGCGCTCAACCTCGCCTGGTCGGTGCTGTTCTTCGGCCTGCATCAGGTCGGTCTGGCGCTGGTCGACATCCTGGTGCTGCTGGTGGCCGTCACGGCGACCGCGATCGCCTTCGGCCGTCATGATCGTCCGGCGGGGCTGCTTATGCTGCCCTATCTCGCCTGGGGGCCTTTGCTACCGCGCTCAATGCCTCGATCTGGCTCAATCTCAGCCCAGGACTGTGACGAAGTGCACAGGAGAGGCGGGTTCGGGCTTGCAGGGATCGGGCAGGTGGTCCCCGTTTCCGGTGCATAGACGCAAGGGCCGCGCCTCCGTAGATTGCGGCATCTCCGACTTGCTGCTTTGCGGAAACCTGCCCCTGCCATGCAGACCGGACCTGCCATCTCCCACGATCCGGCGCTGTTCGCGGATATCGTGGACGCCACGCATGATGCGATCGTCGTGATCGATGATCACGGCATCGTGCAGTTCGCCAACCGTGCCACCGAACTGATCTTCGGCTACAGCCCGGTCGAGCTGGTCGGGCAAAGCGTCAATCTGCTGATGCGGCCCGAAGAGGCGGCGGGCCATGACCGCCATCTGCGCACGGTCGATCCCGACATTCGCCAGCGGATCATCGGCCGGGGCCGGCAATTGACCGGCCGCCGCCGCGACGGCACGCCGGTGCCGATCGATCTGGTCGTCAGCATGCTGACCCGCAGCGACGATGTCCGGCTTTATATCGGCACGATCCGTGACCTGTCGGACCGGAGGCTGGCGGAAGAAAGCCTCAGGCTGTCCTTCGAAAGCACCGGCGTCGGTCAGGCCGTGGTCGGGCTCGACGGGCGGATGCTGCGGGTCAATCTGGCGCTGGCGCGCAGCCTGGGCCGCGAGGCGGCAGCCCTGGCCGGGGCGGATTTCCGCAGCCTGATCCATCCCGACGACCTGGCGGCCGCGGAACGCTGGCTGGCAGCCGCCCGGGTCGACGGCCGGCCGCTCGACGGCATGCGCCGCTACATTCATGCCGAAGGCCATATCGTCTGGTTCCGGGTGGCCGGCGCCGTGATCCGCGATGCCGACGGCCATCCCGCCCATTGCATCACCCAGTTCGCCGATGTGACGCCGTTGGTCGAGGCGGAGCGCCGTCTGACCCGGGCGCTCGCCGCCGCCGAGACCGCGAGTGCGGCCAAATCCGCTTTCCTGGCCCATATGAACCACGAGCTGCGCACGCCGCTCAATGCTGTGATCGGCTTTGCCGAACTGCTGATCGAAGGGCTGCACGGGCCCTTGCCGCAGTGCCAGCGCGACTATGTCACCGCCATTCATCAGGCCGGGCGGCGACTGCTCGCCATCGTCGACGACATCCTGGATCTCACCCGCTTGGACGACCCGTCGCTGCTGGCGTCCGAGGCGGTGGATCTGGACCAGATCGTGCGCCAGGGGCTGGATCGGGCGGCAGCGGCCGAGGGCCGGCCCGATGTCACGGTCAAGGTGGCGATCGCCCCCGATGCGGCGCTTGCCGGCGATGCCACGGTGATGGTGCGGATCATCGCCAATCTGGCGTCGAACGCGATCAAGTTCGCGCGGCCCCGGGGTCAGGTCCGCATCGAGGCGATGCCGGGCACGGCCGGGGTGGTGATCCGGGTCGAGGATGACGGTCCCGGCATGCCCGATGCGCTGGCCCGCGACATCGGCCGGCCCTTCGAGACCGGCGGCGGCGTGCTGTCGCGCAACCATGGCGGGGCAGGGCTGGGCCTTGCCATCGTCCGCCGGCTGGTCACGCTGATGGGCGGCCGGATCCGGGTCGAAACCGGCCGCCTGGGCGGTGCGATGGTGATCGTCGACCTGCCGGACCGGCATGTCGACGAGCGTGCGGCCTGATCTGGAGAAGAGCTGATCAGAAGAAGGCCTGAATGCCGGTCTGGGCACGGCCCAGGATCAAGGCATGGATGTCGTGGGTGCCCTCGTAGGTGTTTACGGTTTCCAGGTTCACCAGGTGCCGGATGACGTGGAATTCGTCCGAGATGCCGTTGCCGCCATGCATGTCGCGGGCGAGGCGGGCGATGTCGAGCGCCTTGCCGACATTGTTGCGCTTGAACAGCGAGATCGCCTCGGGCGCCGCCCGCCCCTCGTCCATCAGCCGGCCCAGGCGCAGCACGCCCTGCAGGCCCAGCGTGATCTCGGTCTGCATGTCGGCCAGCTTCTTCTGGATCAGCTGGTTGGCGGCCAGCGGCCGGCCGAACTGCTTGCGGTCGATCACATACTGCCGGGCCTGGTGCCAGCAGAACTCGGCCGCGCCCATCGCCCCCCAGGCGATGCCGTAGCGGGCCTTGTTCAGGCAGCCGAACGGGCCCTTCAGCCCCTTCACGTTCGGCAGCAGGTTTTGCTCGGGCACGAAGACGTCGTCGAGCACGATCTCGCCGGTGATCGAGGCGCGGAGCGACATCTTGCCCTGGATCTTGGGCGTCGAGAACCCGTCCATGCCCCGCTCGACCACGAAACCGCGGATCACGTCGTCATCGGTCTTGGCCCAGACCACCGCGATATCGGCGATCGGCGAATTGGTGATCCACATCTTGGCGCCGTTCAGCCGCCAGCCGCCATCGACCTTCGTGGCCCGGGTCTTCATGCCGCCCGGATCCGAGCCGTGATCGGGCTCGGTCAGGCCGAAGCAGCCGACCATCTCGCCGGTGGCGAGTTTCGGCAGGTATTTCCGGCGCTGCTCTTCCGAGCCATAGGCATAGATCGGGTGCATGACCAGCGACGACTGCACGCTCATCGCCGAGCGGTAGCCGCTGTCCACCCGCTCCACCTCGCGGGAGATCAGGCCATAGGCGACATGCGAGACGCCCGGGCAGCCGTATTCCTCGGGCAGGGTCGGGCCCAGCAGGCCCAGGGCACCCATCTCGTTCATGATCTCGCGGTCGAAATGCTCACGCCGGGTGCCGTCGATCACCCGGGTCAGCAGCCGGTCGCGGGCGAAGTCGCGGGCTGAATCGCGGATCATCCGTTCGTCTTCGGTCAGCTGGTCATCGAACAGCAGCGGGTCGGACCAGTCGAAGGCGGCGGCTTTGGGCGAGGTTTCCATATGGCTCATCGGTGTTCTGGCCTTGTCGCGGGTCTTGTGGAGCGTCTCCTGCCGTCGAATATAAGGAGGCGACAGGGCGGTGTGGCCGAAAAATCGGCCATGTCCGCTTTGCGGAATATATGACTGCCACGCGGAATAAAATCAGCGGAGACGGAGCATGAGCGAAGCCCTGACCGGCGAGGATCTGGCCCCCTATGGCTGGAACGGGCATGCGCCCGAAGACTGGGCGCCCGATCTGGCGGCGATCAAGCGCGCCGCGGCGGAGCCGGAGATCCTGCCGCTGCTCTCGGCACGCTGGAGCCCGCGGGCCTTTGCCGATGTCGATCTGTCCCTCGACGATCTGGCGCCGGTCTTCGAGGCGGCACGCTGGGCGCCCTCGGCCAATAATCAGCAGCCCTGGGTGTTCGTGGCTGCCAGCCGGTCCGAGGATCCGGAGGGCTTCGAGCGTCTGGCCAATTGCCTGCTGCCGGGCAACCGGCGCTGGGCACCCCGGGCGCCGGTGCTGATGCTGGCTGCGGCGCGGACGCTGCGTCCTGACGGCAAGCCGATCGGCACGGCGCTCTACGATCTGGGGCTGGCCGTCGGCATGATGTCGGTGCAGGCCACCGCCGAGGGGTTGTGGCTCCACCAGATGGCCGGCTTCGATGCCGGGGTCGCCACCGGCACGCTCGGCCTGCCGGAAGACGTGCAGCCGGTGGCGATGATTGCGATCGGCCCGATCGGCGATGCCGCCGAGCTGCCCGAAGATCTGCGCGGCCGGGAAATCTCGGCGCGGGAACGCCAGCCCCGCGACGCCTTCGTTCACCGTGGCCGCTTCGGCGGCTGAGGCTGACGTCCTTGCGGCCGGCCGGGTCGGGCCGGCCGCGGATGTCTCAGTTCAGGATCGGGCAGAGCGCCGGATCCATCGGCCGGATGACATCGGCTGCCGGCACCCGGTCGAGCACCCTGTAATAGTCCCAGGGACCCGTCGACGCGGCGGGGGTCTTCACCTCCACCAGGTGGTAGTCGCGCATCAGCCGGCCGTCCCTGCGGACCTCGGCGTCCCTGGTGAAGAAATCATTCACCCGGATCTCGCGCATCTTCGCCGCCACCGCCCGCGGCTCGTCGGTGCCGGCGGCCTCCACCGCCTTCAGATAGTGCAGCACCGCCGAATAGGTGCCGGCATGGATCTGGGACGGCATGTTGCCGCCGGTGGCGGCCTCGAAACGTTTCGCGAAGGCGCGGGTGGCGTCATCCATGTCCCAGTAGAAGCCGGTCACCACCTGCAGCCCCTGGGCGACCTCCAGTCCCAGCCCGTGGACGGTGTGCAGATAGAATACCGTCGCCGCCAGCTTCTGCCCGCCCTGGGTGAGGCCGAATTCCGAGGCCTGCTTGATGGTGTTGATGGTATCGACGCCGGCATTGGCGAGCGCCACGATTTTGGCACCCGAGGCCTGGGCCTGCAGCACATACGAGGAATAGTCGGTGGTGCCGATCGGGTGGCGCACCGCCCCCAGAACCTTGCCTCCGGCCGCTTCCACCACCGGGGTCAGCGCCCCTTCCATCGCCTTGGCGAAGGCGTAATCGGCCGAGATGTAGTACCAGCTGTCTCCGCCCTGGGCGACCACGGCCTTGCCGATCGCCTGGGCGATCGAGAAGGTGTCGTAGAGCCAGAGGAAGCCGGTTTCGGCACAATCCTGGCCATAGATCCGGTCATTGGCCGAGCCGACATGGACCACCAGCCGCCCGTCGCTTTTGGCCAGTTCCTGGACGGCCAGCGAGACTGCCGAATTGGCGATGTCGAAGATGCCGTCGACGCCGTCCTGATCATACCAGCGCCGCGCGGTGCCGGCGCCGATATCCGGCTTGTTCTGATGGTCGGCCGCGACGACCTCGATCGGCTTGTCGAGCACGGTGCCGCCGAAATCCTCGATCGCCAGCCGCGCGGCAGCGGCCGAGCCGGGGCCCGAGGTATCGGCATAGGCGCCCGACTGATCGTTCATCACCCCGATCCGCACCACCTCGCCGCTGATCTCTGCCGCTGCCGCCATGCCGGCCGTGCCGCAGATCAGGCCGGCCGCCAGCGCCGTGCCGAACAGACCCCGCTTCACCCGTTCCATCGTCATCGTCTCCCTCCCTCTGGTCCGGCTCGTGGCCGGGCTCGTTTGCGGGCGAGTTTAGCAGAGCTTCCGACATTAGAAAAACAAGTGTTTGGTAGTTTTAGGGGCGGGCCGCTTTCGGCCTGGACAGGCGGGAAGATGCAGGCCAGAGTCGATATAATGAACCAAACAATGGTTTGTTTAATCGCCGCCCGCCGGGCCACTCCGGCGGGAAGAGCCAGACGGAGGACACGCAGGAGATGACCGTGGTGACGCAGCCGGCCCTCTCTGACCGGACGGGATCCGGGGAGAGTGAGGGTGCCTGGGACCGGCCCGACGACATCCATGTCTATCTGCCCGAAATCTGGGCGGTGCATGCCCGCCATTTCCCCGAGAAGGACGCCATCGTCTGTGGCGAAGACCGGCTCAGCTGGCGCGGTTTCGACCAGGCGATGAACCGGCTGGCCAATGCCCTCCATGCCCGCGGGCTCGGCCGCGGCGACAAGGTCGCGGTGCTGCTCGGCAACGAGATCCTCACCATCCCGGTGATGTTCGGCGTGGTCAAGGCCAGGGCCTGTCTGGTGCCGCTGTCGGCCATGCTGACGCCTGACCAGCTGGCCCATCTGATCACCGATTCCGGGGCCACGACCCTGATCGTCGCCTCCGGGCTGATCGAGCGGATCGCACCGGTCCGGGACCGGCTCGACCAGATCGCACCGGACCGGTTCGTGGTGCTGGGCGGCGAGCGGCCGGGCTGGGTGGCTTACGAAGATTTCCTGGGCGATGCGCCCGCGACCCAGCCGCCCGTGCGCTATGCCCCGGATGACCCGTTCAACATCATCTACAGCTCCGGCACCACCGGCCTGCCCAAGGGCATCGTCCAGACCCACCGGGCGCGGCAGCACTGGTCATTCTCCAACGCCATCGAGATGCGCTTCGATCAGACCTCGCAGGCGCTGACCACCACCGCGCTCTACTCAAACGGCACCTGGCTGATGGTGCTGCCGGTGCTGTTCACCGGCGGCACGCTCCATATCCTGCCGCAATTCGACCCGGCGGCTTTCATTGAGACGGTGGCACGGGAGCGGATCACCCACACCTTCATGGTGCCGACCCAGTACATCCTGACCCTGGCCTCTCCGGCGCTCGATCAGGCCGACCTCTCCAGCCTCAAGACCATGCTCTCGGCCGGATCCCCCCTCAGGCCCGACACCAAGCAGGCGGTGCTGGCGCGGATGGGGCCGGGGCTTTACGAGCTTTACGGCCTGACCGAAGGCTTCGCGACCATGCTGAAGCCCGAATTCCATGCAACCCGGTTGAGCTCGGTCGGCACGCCGGTGCTGGGTTTCGAGGTCCGGATCATTGACGACGAGGGGCGCGAGTTGCCGGCAGGCGAGGCGGGCGAGATCGCCGGTTATGGCGCCGGCATGATGGCCGGCTATCACGGCCGGCCCGAGGCGACCGCCGCCGCGATCTGGCGGGACGAGCGCGGCCGCAGCTTCATCCGCACCGGCGATATCGGCAGGCTGGACGAGGCGGGCTTCCTCTACATCCTCGACCGCAAGAAGGACATGATCGTCTCGGGCGGCTTCAACGTCTTCCCGACCGATGTCGAGACCGTGCTGGGCGGCCATCCCGATGTGCTCGACGTGACGGTGATCGGCGTGCCGCATGAAAAATGGGGCGAGGCGGCGCTGGCGCTGGTGATCCCGCGCGACGGCGCCCGGGTCACAGAGGCCGATCTCAAGGCTTGGGCGAATGACCGGCTGGCCAAGACCCAGCGCCTGACGGCTGTGGAGTTCCGCGCGGAATTTCCGCGCAACGCGCTCGGCAAGGTGCTGAAGCGCGAGCTGCGCGCGCCCTATTGGGCGGCGGAGGGGCGGGTGATCTGATCGGCGGTCGGTTGGCTGGTCGTGGTCACGCCCGCGCCGGCCGCTGCGATATCTCGAGCGCGAGCATGGCGACCACCACGAAGGCGAGCGAGGCGGCGGGCAGCAGCAGTGGCCCCGCCCCGCCATGTACCGCCACCCCCACGCCCGAGCCCAGCGACATGCCTGCATAGAGCGCGGACGCATTGAGCGCGAGAGCGAGGCCGGCGCGATCGCCGGCCAGATCCACCAGGCGCTTCTGCTGGGGGGCCATGAACGACATGGCCGTGATTGCCCAGACCGACATCAGCAGATAGAGCGGAACCAGCCCGCCCGGCACCACCAGTGCCGCGGCGAAGCCCAGACCCAGGGCGGTGAGGGTGATGCGCAGCGTGCTGACGGCACCGAAACGGCGTTCCAGCACGGCACCCAGCGCATTGCCGATCAGCCCGCCGGCGCCGTAGATGAACATGGCGGTGGGGACCGCGGTTTCGGGCAGGACGCGGCCGCCGGCCTCGGCGACGGCGGTCATCCAGGGGGCGAGCAGGGCGTAGGTGACGAAGATGCCGGACATCTGCATCAGCGGCACCACCAGCGCCATGCCGATCCGCCGGTCGACCATCATACGCAGCAGCACTCTCGCACCCGAGCGGGAGCCGCGCAGCCCCCCGGGCACGGTCGCGCGCACCGCCAGGGCGACCAGCACGGCAATTGCAGCGATCCCCCAGGTGACGCCGCGCCAGCCGATCGCGATCCCGGCCATGCTGCAGATCGGCACGCCGATCACCACCGCCGCAGTCATGCCGCCGAAGACGGTAGCCAGTGCCGAGGCCCGGCGGTCTTCGTCGACCAGAATGGCACCGGTGGCCGAGACGGTCGGGCCGACCAGACCCGCCCCCAGCGCCATCACCGTGCGGCCGGCGACCAGCATTCCGTAGCTTTGTGCCAGCGCACAGAGCACGGCGCCCAGGCACACGCCTGCAAGCCCGGTCATCACCATCCGTCGCCGGTCGCGATCGCCGAACAGGATCTGCATGGCCGGTGCGGCGAGCGCATAGGTGATGGCGAAGGCCGTGACCAGCCCGCCCACGGCAGACGGGGGGAGGTTGAGGTCGGCGGTGAGCGGCTGGGCGAAGCCGATCACCGACATGGAGGCGACACCCACGGTGAAATAGCCGCCGGCAAGAGCCAGCAGGGCAGGAAGACGGCGGGTGGCGCGGGTGTGACGGGGCATGCGGACGTCCTGTGCGCCGGCAGGGCCGGCGATTGCGATGGAATGTCGGGTGCGGAGATCGGATGGCTCCGGCCGTTGAAGCTGCCTTCGGCTCTGGCATAATTCAAATCGATGTTTCGTATAGGAAGGATAATCTGCATGGATCTGCCGCGGCATGATCTGGGCCTGCTGCTGTCGCTGGATGTGCTGCTGGCGGAACGCAGCGTCACCCGCGCCGCCCGCCGGCTGGGGATCAGCCAGCCGGCGCTGTCGGCCCAGCTCGCGCGCCTGCGCGACCTGTTCGACGACCCCCTGCTGGTCCGATCTGGCCGCACGTTGGTGCCGACCAGCCGCGCCGAGGCACTGCGCCAGCCGCTCAATCGCCTGCTCGACGAGCTTCAGTCTCTGGTTGCCGCGGAACTCCCCTTCGATCCCATGGCCGGGCCGGTGACGGTGCGGGTGATCGCCACCGACTATATTCACGCCGCGGTGACCGGCCGGCTGGTTGCGGCCTTCGAAGGCCGCGGCGATGTGCCGGCACCGGATACACGGGTTGTGCCCGACACCCGGGTGGTCATGATGGCCCACGACCCGCAGCGCAGCCGTCAGGATCTGGAAGAGGGCTGCGCGGATCTGATGATCGCCTCAGAGCCCCTGTTGCCCCAGGGGGCGATCCGCAGCCGGCTGTTCGACGAACGTTTCGTAGCCGTGCAACGGCGCGGGCATCCGCGTGGTACGGGGCCGTTCGATCTGGATGAATTCTGCCGCCTGCCTCATGTCCTGGTGTCGCCGGTCGGTGGCGCACTGCGCGGGGTGACCGACGAGGCGCTGGCGGCCCTCGGCCGTACCCGCCGGATCGCGGCCTCGGTGTCGAGTTTTCTGCAACTGCCGCCGCTGCTGGCCCGCACGGACCTGATCGCCATGGCGCCAGAGCGTCTGGCCATGGCCTGCACCCGCGATCTCGACATCTTCGAGCCGCCGGTGACCGTGCCGGGGTTTACCATCCATCTGGCCTGGCATCCGCGCCGCGACCGCGATCCCAAGATCTGCTGGCTGCGCCGTGAAATTCAGGCGCTGCATCTGTGACCGGTTCCGCCCGGCCATGCTATATCTCCGCCGTCACATTCGTGCAGGAAGGCGGCCCGTCATGGCGAAATCCGGGAAACCCACGGCATCCACCCGCGCCACCCAGGCCCTCGCCCGCGCCGGCATCGCCTTCGAGACGCTGACCTATGACTATGATCCCGATGCCGAGCGTATCGGCCTGCAGGCGGCCGAGGCGATCGGGGAGCCGCCGCGGCGGGTGCTGAAAACGCTGATGGCCGAGGTCGACGGCCGCGCGGTCTGCGTGGTGGTGCCGTCGGATCACGAGGTGAGCATGAAAAGGCTCGCCCAGGCCTTCGGCGGCAAGGCGGCGGTGATGATGCGCCCGACCGATGCCGAGCGCATCACCGGCTATCATGTCGGCGGCATCAGCCCCTTCGGCCAGAAGAAGCGGGTGCCGACCGCGGTCGAGGCGGCGGCGATGGCCGAGCCTTATGTCCTCGTGAATGGCGGCCAGCGCGGGCTTCAGGCGAAGCTCGCACCGGCCGATCTGGTCCGGGCGCTGGGGGCGGTGACCGCGCCGCTGATCGCCTGACCCCGTCAGACGGATCCGAAGCCCAGCTTCCCGGCGAGGAACCGCCCCGCCTCCATGGCGCCCGCCTGGGAGATGGTGTGGCCGAGCCCGGGCTCGAACCGCGCCTCGACATCCATCCCGGCTTCGGCCAGCCGCTCGGCGGCCTGCCGGCTCTCTTCCGCCGGCACCACCGGATCGGCCAGGCCGTGGATCAGCAGCAGCGGCGTCAGATGCGCCGGCGTCAGCGGATCGGCCGTGCCGAGCCGCCCCGAGAAGGCGACGCCCGCCGCCACCGGCCAGCGGCCGCGGGCGATGCCGTCCAGCAGCATCATCGAGCCCTGCGAGAACCCGACCAGCGCCACCCGGTCCAGCCGGTCGCGAAAGCCCTGCTCCGTCACGATCCGGTCGAGGAGCGCATCGAAATCCGCCCGTGCCGCGGCAATCCTGGCGGCCCGGTCGGCGGCCGTGATCGACCCGATCGAGAACCACTGGAAGCCGGTCGGCGCCTGATCGAAACGATGCGGCGCATCCGGCGACACGAACACCGCCCCCGGCAGCGCCCCCTGCCAGAAATGCCCGAGCGGCTCCAGATCGGCGCCATTGCTGCCGACCCCGTGGAGCATGATGACGAGGGCGGTGGCTGTCATGCCCCCGGCACGCCCTTGGTGGTGGAATATTCGAAATGCATCACCTCGCCCGGGCGGCAGATCTCGCGGGCGGCATGGGTTGCCGAGGCGGCCTCGGCGAAGCCCGAGAGGATCAGCTTCAGCTTGTGCGGATAGCGGGCGATGTCGCCGATGGCGAAGATGCCGGGCAGGCTGGTCGACATGGTCGCCTGTTCGACCGTGATGTGGTTCTGGTCCAGCGCCAGGCCCCAGGTCAGGATCGGGCCCAGATTCATCGACAGGCCGAAGAAGGGCAGTAGCACGTCGGCCTCCAGCCGGCGGATATTGCCGTCCAGATCGGCGACCGTCACGACATCCAGCCGGCCGGTTTCCGGATCACCCTCCAGGCCGTGGAGCTGGTAGGGCACGACCAGGTCGATTTTGCCCTGGGCCGCCAGGGCATGCAGTTTCGCCACGCTTTCCGGCGCCCCACGGAATTTCGGGCGGCGATGGATGACCATGATCGCAGAGGCGATATCGGCAAGCTCGATCGCCCAGTCGAGCGCGCTGTCGCCGCCGCCCGCGATCACCACCCGCTTGCCGCGGAAGGCTTCCTTGCGGGCGACACGATAGAAGACCGCGCGTTCTTCATAGGCCTCGATGCCGGCAAGCGGCGGCCGGTTGGGTCCGAAGGCGCCGACGCCGGCGGCGATCAGCACCGCCTTGGCCTGGATCTGCGTGCCCTTGTCGGTGCCCACGATCCAGTCGCCCGTGGCCTCGTCGCGGGAAAGATCCGTGACCTGCTGGCCCAGATGCCAGACCGGGTCGAAGGGGGCGGCCTGGGCGGCCAACTGGTCGATCAAGGCCTGCGCCTCGATCTTCGGCCAGCCGGGGATGTCGTAGATCGGCTTTTCCGGATACATGGCACTGCACTGGCCGCCGACATGCGGCAGGGCGTCGATGACATGCGTCTTCAGCTTCAGCATGCCCGCCTCGAACACCGAGAACAGGCCCACGGGGCCGGCCCCGATCACGGCGATGTCGGTCTCGTGCCGCCCGCCGGGCTGGGTTGCGACGATGTCGCCGGCGGCACCCGGCGCGATGCCATAGGCGGCGGGATCGAAAGTGGTCGAGGTCGCGGTCATCGGACTCCGGTTTCCGTATCAGGTCGACAATGGATGCGGACCGGCGCCAGGCGCCGCCCGTTCCCCAGATGGGGGCGATCTTGTGGCTAGTCCATCCGGCTCGGCAACCACAATACGATCCTGGCGGGCCGGATCAGCCTGCCGCTCCCGGACCACCGGGCACCGGACGGCCCGCGGATCGAGAATTTATCACGTCCAGGTTGAATTCAGCAGCCATTCCGGACCGTGGCGCCGGTTTTTTGCCCGGGGGATCACCAGGCGGAACGGAATCCGGCGACAGCCGGGTCAGATCCCGGCCTGCCCCCGGGCCATGTCGCGCCTCAGCTGTCGGGCATAGGTTTTGTAGTCCACCTCCAGCGCGTAGCGCGGGCTGTCGAGCCAGGTCCGGCGCTGAACCGCGTGATGACGGGCGATTTCGCGACGCTGATCCTCGGGCCCCGCCGGGGCCATCGCACCGGACAGCAGGCTGGCGAGCCAGCGGGCCTGGATCTCGACCAGTGGAATTGTCGGCCCGATCGGCTGCACCAGCCCGGCAAAGGCGAGGCCGGGGCAGGCGGGGGAGAGGATGCGGCGATAGAGCGCCGGCCGGCTCTCGTCGCCGAGGGCCTGCCGGGCGAGGCCGGGATCGAGGAAGGGGAAGCTGGTCCGATAGCCGGTGGCGTAGATGATCGCATCGAAGGGATCGCGGGCGCCGTCGGTGAAGACCACGCCATCGCCGTCCAGCCGGGCGATGTCGGGGCGCATGGTGATCCGTCCATGGCCGATCGCCGGCAGCAGATCCTGGCTGAGCGTCGCGTGTTCCCGCCACATCGGATGGGCCGGACGCGGCAGGCCGAAGCGCCGCTGATCGCCGACCGCCAGCCGGATCAGCCGGGCCATGATCATGCGGGTCAGCCGGGTCGGCAGATGCAGACGGCGCGAGAGGAGCGCCGACCAGCGGTCGACCGGCACACCCATCAGGTATTTGGGCATGATCCAGGCGCCGCGGCGGGTGGAGATCGCGACATGGGCGGCCCGCCGGCACAGGTCGACCGCGATGTCGACCGCCGAATTGCCGAGGCCGACCACCAGCACGCGCCGCCCTTCGAAGGGATCGCTGGTGCGGTAATGATGGGCATGCAGCGTCGTGCCGTCGAATTGCCCCGGAAAATCAGGCAGGCGCGGATCCCAGAGATGGCCGTTGGCGACGACGACATGGCGATAAGGGATCCTGCGGCCGTCGGACAGCGAGACCTGCCAGCGCCCGTCGCCCGCCGGCGTGACCGCGGTGACTGCGGTGCGGAAGGTGATCAGGGGGCGGATGCCGAAATGGTCGGCATAGGCCTCCAGATGGGCCAGGAACTGGGCGTGGGAGAGAAAGTCGGGCAGGTGCTTCGGGATCGGGAAATCCGGATAGCCCAGATTGTCCCGGCTGGTATCGATATGCAGCGCCGCATAGGCCGAGGACATGCCGTTGTCGTTGCGATAGCGCCACATTCCGCCGATATCGGAACCGGTTTCGTAGCAGGCGAAGGCGATGCCGCGCTCCTTCAGCGCCTTGGCGACCGCCACACCCGACGAGCCGGCGCCGATGATGCAGATGTCGGGACAGCCGGTGCCGTCCTCCACGCCCCTCCGATCAGGACCCGACATGGCCGGCCCCCTCATGCCTCAGATGATCGGCGATGAGGGCGTCGAGGCTGGCATCCGGCCGGATACCCAGAGGCTCGGCCCGGGCCGAGACGAAGTGCTGCGGCCAGCCCTGGACGATGTGGGCCAGATCAGCCTCTGGCGCGAAACCGATCCCTCCGGTGGCGCCGCGGGCTTTCACGGCGGCGGCGATCTCGCCGATGGTCACGGTGAGCGCCGGCAGATTGAGGGCGCGTCCGGGCGGCAGATCGTCCTCCGCCACCGCCACCAGCCGCAGCAGCGCCTGTACCACCGCACCCGCCGAGGCGAGCGGCACCAGGGTTTCGGGCGGCAGGGGCGAGACGACGTCGCAGCCGGCCAGCGGCTCGCGGATCAGTGCGGCGATCCGGTCAGAGACGGCCGGTGTCGGTGCGCCGGGGCGGGTGACCACGATCGGCAGGCGCAGGGAGCGGCCGTCGATCCGGCCCCGGCGCGACAGATCGGCCAGCATCAGCTCTGCGATCGCCTTGTGGGTGCCATAGCTGGTGGCGGGCATCGGCCTGAGGTCGTCGCTGGTCTCAGGCGGCAGGTCGCCGCCGAAAACCGCGATCGAACTGGTGAAGATGAAGCGGGGGTGGCCCGTTGCCGCTTCGGCCATCCGGCGCGGCGCCTCCACATTCACCGCCCAGGCGGCATCCGGCGCGCGTTCGGCATCCAGCGTCAGGCTGGCGGCCAGGTGAAAGACGATGTCGGCGCCCCTGGCGCCAAGAGCCGCGGCCGTTGCCGGATCGGCCAGGTCGGCGGCGGTGCAGGCAACGGGCATCGCCGTTCCGGCCGGCGGTTCCGGTGCCGTCAGATCGACCAGTTCCAGCCGGCTGGCCGGCCCCTTGCCGCCATCCGCCCCCGGTAGTGGGGCTCCTGCGGCAATCACCCGGGCCAGGCGCCGGCCGAGAAAGCCGCCGGCGCCGGTGATCAACACGTTCGTCATGGACGGCGTCTCCTCCCAGGGTGCCCGAACCGGTTGATCCGGTGGGATGTTTATTAACATACTACTGAGTAGGATGTTTCCGGGCAAGCTGCTGCCGCTGATCTGGCCCCTCGGGACGGCTTGGCTTAGGATGCCCGGCCATGAAGATCGCGGAGGACGGCGTGGCGCGACGCGGGCGGAAGATCGACGAGGCCGAGGCGGCGAGCCGCCGCATGGAACTGCTGGAGGCGGCGGCCAACTGCTTCATGCGCACCGGCTATCACGCCACCAGCATCGACGACGTCGCCCGGTCGATGGGCTGCACCAAGGGCTTCATCTACCACTACCACGCCACCAAGACCGATCTGTTCTTCGACGTCCATCGCGAGGGCATGCGGCGGCTGTTCGCGGCCGTGGAGCCGGCCATGGCATCTGCCGGCGATGCGCTGGCGGTGCTCCGCGCCATGCTGCTGGCCCATGCCCGGGCAATGATGGACCATCATGCCTTCGAAACCGTGGTTGCCCAGGGCGTGCAGATCCACCGGTTCGGGGCGACCACCCCCGATCAGCGCCGCACCCTGGACGAGTTGATCGCCAGTCGCGACCGCTTCGAAGCCCTGTTCAAGGCCCAGACCCTGCGCGCGGCCGAGGCGGGGCTGCTGGGGCCGGTCGCCCCCTCGATCGCGGTCAAAATGATGCTGGGCGCGCTGCAATGGTCGATCTTCTGGTATCGCCCCGAAGCCGATGCCGGAGAGGGGGCGCGCGACCGTCTGGCGGAGGAAATGGTCCGGACGATCATCGATGGCCTGCGCGCGCGACCCGCTGCGGGGTAGACTGCCTGGATAACGAAAAAGTCCAGGGAGGTTCCGGAGGATGCAGACCGTCGGTGACGAGGCCCATCCCGAGATCCGGGCGGCGGTGCGGGCGCTCTGCGCCGGTTTTCCACCTGAATATCACCGCAGGGTGGATGCCGGTCGCGCCTATCCCGAGGCCTTCGTCGAGGCCCTGACCCGTGCCGGCTGGATGGCGGCCCTGATCCCGGAACAGTATGGCGGCGCCGGGCTGGGCCTCGCCGAAGCGTCCGTGATCATGGAAGAGATCAACCGCTCGGGCGGCAATTCCGGGGCCTGTCACGGCCAGATGTACAACATGACCACCCTGGTCCGCCATGGATCGGAGGACCAGCGCCGGCGCTATCTGCCGGCGATCGCGGCGGGCGAACTCAGGCTGCAGTCGATGGGCGTCACCGAGCCCGGCGCCGGCACCGACACCACCCGGATCCGGACCACCGCGATCCGGCGCGGCGACCGCTGGGTGATCAACGGCCAGAAAGTCTGGATCTCGCGCATTCAGCATTCCGACCTGATGATCCTGCTGGCCCGGACCACGCCGCTCGATCAGGTGGCGAAGAAATCCGAGGGGCTGTCGATCTTCATCGTCGACCTGCGCGACGCGATCGGCCGCGGGCTCAGCGTCCGGCCGATCGCCAACATGGTCAATCACGAGACCAACGAGCTGTTCTTCGACGAGTTGGAGATCCCGGCCGAAAACCTGATCGGCGAGGAAGGCCAGGGCTTCCGCTACATCCTGACCGGGCTGAATGCCGAACGGGTGCTGATTGCGGCCGAATGCATCGGCGACGGCTACTGGTTCATCGACAAGGTCTCGGCCTATGCCTCGGAGCGGCAGGTCTTCGGCCGGCCGATCGGCCAGAACCAGGGCGTGCAGTTCCCGATCGCCGAAAGCTTCATCGAGGTCGAGGCCGCCAATCTGATGCGCTGGGAAGCCTGCCGCCTCTACGATGCCGGCCGCCCCTGCGGGGCCCAGGCGAACATGGCGAAATACCTGGCGGCCAAGGCCTCGTGGGAGGCGGCCAATGCCTGCATCCAGTTCCATGGCGGCTTCGGCTTTGCCGCCGAATACGATGTCGAGCGCAAGTTCCGCGAAACCCGGCTCTATCAGGTGGCGCCGATTTCCACCAACCTGATCCTCGCCTATGTGGCCGAGCATGTGCTCGGCCTGCCGCGGTCGTTCTGACGGGGGAGGGGCTGATGGATCCGCAGGTGCGGCCGCTTGAAGGCCTGACCGTGATCGCCCTGGAACAGGCGGTCTCGGCCCCGTTCTGCACCGTGCGCCTGGCCGATGCCGGGGCACGGGTGATCAAGATCGAGCGCCCCGAGGGCGATTTCGCCCGCGGCTATGACGATGTCGCCCATGGTGAAAGCAGCTATTTCGTCTGGCTGAACCGGGGCAAGGAGAGCCTGGTGCTCGACCTTGCTCAGGCTGCGGGGCGGGTGGCCTTCCGCGAGCTTCTGGCCCGGGCCGATGTGCTGGTCCAGAACCTGAAGCCGGGCGCTCTGGCCCGGATGGGCTGTGCGGTTGCGGATCTGCGGCGCGATTTCCCGAGGCTGATCATCTGTTCGATCAGCGGCTATGGCGAGACCGGGCCGCTCGCCGACCGCAAGGCCTATGACATGCTGGTCCAGGCGGAAGCCGGATTGTGTTCCATCACTGGCGGGCCGGACGCGCCGGCGCGGGTCGGCACCTCGATCGTCGACATCGCGACCGGGGCCACCGCTCATGCCGCGATCCTTGAGGCGCTGATCGCGCGGGGGATCAGCGGCCGGGGGGCGGCGATCGCGGTGTCGATGTTCGACGTCGCCGCCGACTGGCTGACCGTGCCGCTGCTGCATCAGGAAGGCGGGCGGCCGCCGCGGCGGGTGGGGCTGTCCCATCCCTCGATCGCGCCCTATGGCACCTTCCGCACCCGCGACGGCGCCATTCTGCTGGTCGCGATCCAGAGCGACCGGGAATGGGCGGCCTTCGTGCGCGAGATTGCGGGCCGGCCCGGGCTTGCGAGCGATCCGCGCTTTGCCGGCAATCGCGGCCGGGTGGCGCATCGCGCCGAGGCCGATGCGGTGGTGGCGGCGGCGATCGGCGCCGATGACGGTCCGTCGATCCGGGCGCTTCTGCAGCGCGTGGGGATCGCTTTCGCCGACCTCAACGACATGGCCGGCCTTGCCGCCCACCCCCATCTCCGCCGGATCACCGTCGACACGCCCTCGGGGCCGGTCGCCATGCCGGCCCCGGCCCCGGTCTTCGACGGTCCGCCCCGGCGCTACGGGCCGGTGCCGGCGCTGGGTGACCATCTCCCTCTCGATCCGGAGGCGGCATGACGACCGATATCGACCTCGATCATCTGCGCGGCTGGATCGGCCGCCAGGAGACCACGACCGAAGCGGTGACCCCCGATCTGGTCCGGCGCTTCCGCGCCACCTTCGACATCGGCGGCCCGATCCCGCAGCCGGGGGAGGCGGCCCCCCGGCTGATCCACTGGTGTCTGGGGCAGCCGGCCGTGGCCACGGCCGCCCTCGGCCCCGACGGCCATCCCGCCCGCGGCGGCTTTCTGCCGCCGGTGCCGCTGCCCCGGCGGATGTGGGCGGGCGGCGCGGTTCGCTTCACCGGCGATCTGCGGGTGGGCCAGGTGATGGACCGCCTGTCGCGCATCGCCGAGGTCACGCTCCGCGAGGGACGCAGCGGCAGTCTCTGCTTCGTGACGGTCGAGCACCTGATCTCGGCCGCCGGCCGGGTGGTGGCGACCGAGCGGCAGGACATCGTCTATCGTGGGGCCCCCGACCCCGCCGCAGCGGGGCCCGGGCCTGCGCCGGAACCGGCCTTCCTCAAACCTGCCCCGGCCGGTCGTCATCACCGTCCGGTCGGGATCGGCCCGGCGCTGCTCTTCCGTTATTCGGCGCTCACCTTCAACGGTCACCGCATCCATTACGACAGGGATTATGCGACCGGTGTCGAGTGTTATCCCGGTCTCGTCGTCCACGGGCCGCTTCAGGCGACCCTGCTGTTCAACTATGCAGCCGGCCTCGACGGCCGCGCCCCGGACCGGTTCAGCTTCCGCAGCCTGTCACCGCTTTTCGACGGCGATGCGGTGCGCCTGCATGCTTCCGAGACCGAGGACGGGTTGAAGCTCTGGACCGCGCGTGACGGCGGGCCGGTTGCGATGACGGCGGAGGCGGGATGGGACTAGGACACATGCGGGCAGAAACAGGGTTTTAAAATGTTATAATATAACATAACATAATTGGTCTTCCGATACAGGGACCAGTTCCATGCCCACCCCGTCAGTCTCCCATCCCCCCACGGACACACGCCTGCCAGTCACCGTGCTCTCGGGCTTTCTCGGCGCCGGCAAGACCACGCTGCTCAACCACATCCTCGGCAATCACGAGGGGCGGCGGGTGGCGGTGATCGTCAACGACATGTCCGAGGTGAATATCGACGCGGCCCTGGTCCGCGCCGGTACCGCCGGGCTGACGCGCACCGATGCGAAGCTGGTGGAGATGAGCAATGGCTGCATCTGCTGCACCCTGCGCGAGGATCTGCTGATCGAGGTCGGGCGGCTGGCGCGCGAGGGGCGGTTCGATCAGCTGGTGATCGAATCGACCGGCATTTCCGAACCCATGCCGGTGGCGGAAACCTTCACCTTCGCCGATGAAGAGGGCCGCAGTCTGGGAGATGTCGCCCGGCTCGACACCATGGTGACCGTGGTCGATGCCTGTAATTTCCTCCGCGACTACGCTTCACGCGATGATCTTCAGGATCGCGGCGAATCCATGGGGCCCGAGGACCGCCGCAAGGTGGTCGATCTGCTGATCGAGCAGGTCGAGTTCTGCGACGTGATCGTGCTCAACAAGACCGATCTGGTGACCCCGGAAGATCTCGGGCGGCTGACCGGCATCCTGCGCAGTCTGAACCCCCGCGCGCGGATCGAGACCGCGGCCTTCGGCCGGGTGCCGCTCGACCGGGTGCTGGCCACCGGCCTGTTCGATTTCGCCGCCGCGGCCGAGGCGCCGGGCTGGCTGCGCGAACTGCGCGGCACGCATGTCCCGGAGACCGAGGCCTACGGCATCGGCAGCTTCGTCTATCGTGCCCGGCGGCCCTTCCATCCGGGGCGGTTCTTCGCCTGGATCGGCCGCGAATGGCCGGGTGTCGTCCGCTCTAAGGGGTTTTTCTGGCTGGCGAGCCATCCGGCGCTTGCGGGGACCTGGTCGCAGGCGGGCGCCGTCGCCCGCCATGGTGTGGCCGGCCACTGGTGGGCTGCCCTGCCGCCCGAGGACTGGCCCGAGGATCCCGCGCATGTCGAGACCATCCTGGAAAGCTGGGATCCGGAGACCGGTGATGCCCGCCAGGAACTGGTGCTGATCGGCATCGCCATGGACGAGCCCCGCCTGCGCGCCGGTTTCGATGCCTGTCTGCTGACCGATGCCGAGATGGCGGCCGGGCCTGCGGTCTGGATCGGCTGGGACAATCCCTTTCCCGGGTGGGCGTAGGCATCCGTCCCCCGCGCCGCCTCCGCCCCCGCGCCGCCTCCGCCCGTCTCCAGGATTGTCCGGGAAAACATAACCGTGTCTGCCGATCATCCTTTCCGCGCCGCCGATACCCGGCTTCCCGACGTTTCCGTGACCGATCGCCCCGATTTTCCCCTGCCCTTGCGCTGGGTGGGCTTCGAAGGCGTGGATCTGCCGGTCGTTCTGCCCCGGCATGGCCGGCTTCCGGCGCGTGCCGGTGCCAGGGTCGATCTGCCGGCACCGGCAGTGAAGGGCATTCACATGTCCCGGCTCTACCGATTGCTTGATGGCCTGACCGACGGCCAGCCCGTCACGGCATCGCGCCTGCGCGCGGTGCTTGAGGCGATGGTCGCCAGCCATCAGGATTGCGGCACGACCGCCGCCGGGGTGGTGCTCGATATCGGCCTTCCGATACGTCGCGCCGCCCTGGTTACGGAAGGGCTGGCGGGCTGGCGATCCTATCCGGTGCAGATCCGGGCGAAGCTGCGCGACGGCGTGTTCCGCATCCGGATGCGGGTCACCGTGACCTATTCCTCCACCTGCCCCTGTTCCGCCGCCCTTGCCCGGGAACTCGTGGCCGACGGATTTGCGGCGGCTTTCGACGGTGATGCCGTCGACCCGGCGGCGGCGGCCGGCTGGCTGCGCCGGCATGCCACGCTCGCCACCCCTCATGCCCAACGCAGCGAGGCCGAAGTGGAGGTCGACGCAGACCTCGACGACCTGATGCCCGAGCGCCTGATCGACCTTGTCGAGCAGGCACTCGGAACTCCCGTTCAGGCCGCCGTGCGCCGTGCGGATGAGCAGGCCTTCGCGGCCCTGAACGGGGCCGGACAGATGTTCGTGGAGGATGCCGCCCGCCGGTTGCGGGCGATGCTGGATGATCGGTATCAGGCGCCGTCGATCCGCGTCCGGCATCTGGAGAGCCTGCATCCTCATGACGTCGTGGCGGTGGCCGATTGATGCCCGACCATCCGATGAAGCCCGGACGGAGACCCTCATGATCCGCAAGAACCCGCGTGGCGATCTGCCGCGTGTCCACCCTGATGCCTTCGTCGACCCCACGGCCATTCTCTGCGGGCTGGTGATCGTCGAGGCGGATGTCTTCATCGGCCCCTATGCGGTGATCCGTGCCGACGAGATGGATGCCGACGGCCATATCGAGCCGATCGTGATCGGGGCGCATTCCAACATCCAGGACGGGGTGGTGATCCACTCCAAATCTGGTGCCGCGGTCACAATCGGCGAGCGGACCTCCATTGCCCACCGCGCCATCGTTCACGGCCCCTGCCGGGTGGGCAATGGTGTGTTCATCGGCTTCAACAGCGTGCTGTTCAACTGCACGATCGAGGATCGCTGCGTCGTCCGCCACAATGCCGTGGTCGATGGCTGCCATCTGCCGGCGGGCTTCTACGTCACCTCCACCCAGCGCATCGGTCCTGCGACCGATCTTGCCCGGCTGCCGCGGGTCTCCGCCGATGCCAGCGAGTTCTCCGAAGACGTGGCGCGCACGAACAATGCGCTCGTCCGCGGCTACAAGACCATCCAGAACGAGTTCTGATCCCCGATGACCCAGCCCTCCATCATCGTCACCCTGCCCGACGGAGCGCGTCGCAGTTTTCCGCATCCCGTCACCGTGATGGACCTTGCAGCCGCGATCGGCCCCGGCCTCGCCCGCAATACCGTGGCCGGCATGATCGATGGCCGCCTGGTCGATGCCTCGGATCTGATCGAGCGGGATGCGGCGGTCAGGATCATCACCCCTGCCGATTCCGAAGGGGTTGAGATCATCCGCCATTCCTGCGCCCATCTGCTGGGCCAGGCGGTCAAACAGCTCCATCCGGCGGCGCGGATGGTGATCGGGCCGGTGATCGAGGACGGGTTCTATTACGACATCGCCATCGACCGGGGCTTCACGCCCGAGGATCTGGCGGCGATCGAGGCGCGCATGACGGAGCTGATCGCTCGCGAGCGCCCCGTGGTGAAGCGCATGCTGCCGCGGGACGAGGCGATCCGGATCTTTGAGGCCCGCGGCGAGGATTACAAGCTCCGGCTGATCGAGGACATGCCCGACGAGGCAGAACTCGCCCTCTATTTCCACGACGAGTATGTCGACATGTGCCGCGGACCGCATGTGCCGAACACCCGCTTCCTGAAGGCGTTCCGGCTGATGCGGATCTCGGGTGCCTATTGGCGCGGCGATGCCCGCAATCCGCAGCTTCAGCGGATCTACGGCACCGCCTGGGCGGACCGGGCGGCGCTCGATGCCCATCTGACACGCCTCGCCGAAGCCGAGGCGCGCGATCACCGCCGGCTCGGCCGGGAACTCGACCTCTATCATTTCCAGGACGAGGCGCCAGGGGCGGTGTTCTGGCATCCGCGCGGCTGGACGTTGTTTCAGGAGCTGTTGGCCTGTATGCGCCGTCGCCAGGCGGCCGCCGGCTATGTCGAGGTCAACACGCCCGATGTCATGGATCGCGGTCTCTGGGAGACGTCGGGCCACTGGCAGAACTACCGCCGGCACATGTACACCACCGAAACCGGCGACGGCCGGGCCTTCGCGCTGAAGCCGATGAACTGCCCCGGCAGCGTGCTGCTCTACCGCCATGCCCTGAAGAGCCATCGCGATCTGCCGCTGCGGATGGGCGAGTTCGGCAAGGTGCATCGCTACGAGCCGTCGGGCGCGCTGCACGGGCTGATGCGGGTGCGCCACTTCACCCAGGACGATGCCCATATCTACTGCACCCCGGCGCAGGTGGATGACGAATGCCGCACCGTCATCGCCCTGGTGCTCGACGTCTACCGCGCCTTCGGTTTCGAGGACGTCACCATCAAGCTCTCGACCCGGCCCGAGAGCCGGATGGGGGAAGATGCCGATTGGGATCTGCTGGAAGGGGCACTCGCCGACGCGCTTGAGCGTCTCGGGCTTTCGTGGCGGACCAATCCGGGGGAGGGGGCGTTCTACGGCCCCAAGCTTGAATTCGTCCTGCACGATGCGATCGGGCGCGACTGGCAGTGCGGCACGCTGCAGGTCGACATGAACCTTCCGGAACGCTTCGACATCGACTATGTCGACAGCGACGGCGCCCGGCGCCGGCCGGTCATGCTGCACCGCGCATTGTTCGGCTCGCTGGAGCGGTTCATCGGCATTCTGGTGGAGCATCATGCCGGTCGGCTGCCGACCTGGCTGGCGCCGGTGCAGGCGGTGGTGTTGCCGGTATCGGATCGCCATGCCGCCCATGCCGCCGCCGTGGCGCAGGTTCTGACCGGCGCCGGCGTGCGGGCGGAGGCCGATCTTCGCAACCAGCGTCTGGGCTGGCGGATCCGCGATCAGCGCCTGCAGCGCATCCCCTTCCTGCTGGTGGTGGGGGATGCTGAAATGGCGGCGGGGCAGGTGGCGATCACCGCCCGCGACGGCGAGGATCCGGGAACAGTGCCGTTGACCGAAGCCGTGGCGCTGCTGGCGGAACGTGGCCGGGCGCCGGATCTGGCAGCGGGTATTGTGGCGCAGGATGCGCGCCTGCGGGGGCTGATACCTGTGGCGGTGCCGGCATGACGGGGACGGCGGATCTTCTGGTGCGGGGCGGCGTGGTCATCACGCCCGGCGGCCGCGTCCGGGCCGATATCGCCTGTCGGGCCGGCCGGATCGTGGCGCTCGGCGACCTCGCCGGATCCTGGTCGGCGAAGACGGTGGTCGATGCGGCCGGGCTGCATGTGCTGCCGGGGGTGATCGACAGCCAGGTGCATTTCCGCGAACCCGGCCTCACCCACAAGGAGACGATCGCAGCCGGCACCCAGGGCGCCGTGCTGGGGGGCGTGACCACCATCTTCGAGATGCCCAACACCACGCCGCCCACCCTGACAGCGGCGGATCTGGAGGCCAAGCTTGCGATCGCGGCCCGTGATGCCTGGTGTGATCATGCCTTTTATATCGGCGGCGCCGCGGCCAATGCGGATGATCTGGCGCAGCTGGAGCGGCTGCCCGGTTGCGCCGGCGTGAAGGTCTTCATGGGCAGTTCCTTCGGCGATCTGCTGGCGGATGACGAGACGGTGCTGCGCCGGATCCTTGCCAATGGCAGGCGTCGGATGGCGGTCCATGCCGAGGACGAGGCGCGGCTTCGCGACCGCCGGGCAATCGTCGAGGCGGCGGGCGATGTGCGCCTGCACCCGGTCTGGCGCGACCCCGAGAGCGCCATGCTCGCCACCCGGCGCATCGTCCGGCTGGCGGCGGAGGCGGGGCGGCTGCTGCATGTGCTGCATGTCTCGACCGCCGGGGAGATGGCGTTCCTGGCGGGCCACAAGCAGCGGGTGAGCGTCGAAGTCACCCCCCATCATCTGACGCTTGAGGCGCCCGGCTGCTATGAGCGGCTTGGCAGCCTTGCCCAGATGAACCCGCCGGTGCGCGATGCGGCACATCGCGCGGCGCTGTGGCGTGCCGTGCGCGACGGTGTGGTCGACGTGCTCGGCAGCGACCATGCCCCCCATAGCCGGGCCGAGAAGGCCCGACCCTATCCCGCCTGCCCGAGCGGCATGACCGGGGTGCAGACCCTGCTGCCGGTGATGCTGAACCATGTCGCTGCCGGCCGGCTGAGCCTGGAGCGGCTGGTCGATCTCACCGCGGCCGGGCCGGCGCGGATCTTCGGGATTGCGGGCAAGGGTCGGATCGCGGTCGGGTCCGATGCCGATCTGGTGCTGGTCGACCTGGGCGCGCGCCGCAGGATCGCCGATGCCGACATTGCCAGCCTGGCCGGCTGGACGCCCTATGACGGGATGGAGGTGACCGGCTGGCCGATGGCGACCGTTCTGCGCGGGCAGGTGGTGATGCGCGAGGGCGAGCTGTCGGGCCTCCCGTGCGGCCGGCCGGTAGGCTTTCTGGACGTGCCCGTCAGCCCATCGGCCCCTGCCTGAGCAGGCGCACCATCTCGCGCCCGATCTCGGCCGGGGTCTTGCGTCCCGGGCGATACCAGGTCCGTGCCCAGTTGAGCATGCCGAGCAGCCCCAGCCGGAACATCGGCCGGTCGGCCCCTGCGGGCAGCGGCAGGGCATCGACGAAGGTGGCGAACATCCGCTCATAGGCGTCGCGCTGGGCGATCAGCCGTTCGGTCGCCTGGCCGAGTTTGGTGGAATATTCCGGCGTCACCACCGAGGCGAAGCCGTTATCGGCCAGCAGGGCGTCCATATGTCCCGCGGCGGCGGCCTCCAGCCGCTCCCACGGGTCGGTCAGACCCTTGACCGCCTCGCGGACCGAGTCCGTGATCTGGCGCACGCCTTCGTCGTGGACCGCGACGAACAGATCCTCTTTCGACGGAAAGTGATAATAGACCGAACCGGGCAGCATGCCGACCGCGCCGGCGATGTCGCGCATCGAGGTCGCCTCGTAGCCCTGGCTCGAAAACAGCTGGGCGGCCGCTTCCAGCAGCTTGTCCCGGCGGTTGTTCTGGCGTTGCGCCTCGCTGCCTTCGGTCTCGATCGCCATGCCCGTTTCCCGTCTCTGTCGTCAAAGCCCGGCCTCGTCCCGAAGCCGCATGAAACCCAACGCCGATTGAATTGCCGCGCTCCTGTATAGGCACCTCCGCGGAGGGCGGCAAGCCGGCGGATCGGCGCAGGCAGGCAGCTGGCCATTTAACAAACAATTGTTTGGTTAAGATTCACCTGCTAGCTTCGGAGGAATGGCACCAAACGTTCGTTCGCTCAATCCCCAATCTCACCCGAGACCAAGGCCGCGACAAGATGACCGTCGACTACGACCCCCGCGATCCGCAGATCCGCAACAACCCCTTCCCGTCGTTCCGCCGTCTGCAGGACGAGGATCCGGTGCATTGGAACCCGCATCTGCGCGCCTGGGTCATCACCCGCTATGCCGATGTTCGCAAGGTGGCCCTGAGCAGGCGGATGTCGCCCGACCGCCTGACGCCTTTCTACGACAGCCTGCCCGAGGCGCGGCGCGGCGTGGTCGGAGAGCTGATCCGCTATCTGAACCTGTGGATGGTGTTCCGCGACCCGCCCGAGCACACAAGGCTGCGGCGGCTGATGAACGAGGCCTTCACCCCCAAAGCGGTGGAGCGGCTGCGCCCCAATGTCGAGCGGATCGTCGGCCGGCTGCTCGACGATCTGCTGCCGCGGGGGGAGATGGATCTGGTGCGGGATTTCGCCTATCCCCTGCCGGCGACGGTGATCATGGACATGCTGGGCGTGCCGCATGATCAGCTGGACCGGTTCAAGGACTGGTCCGACGATCTGGCGCTGTTCCTGGGCAGTGCCCGCGACGTGCCCGACAAGTATGAGCGCGCCCGTCGCGGGGCCCTTGAGATGTCGTCCTATTTCCGCGAGGTGATCGCCGATCGCCGCCGGCGGCCGGGCGAAGACGTGTTGAGCGCCCTGATCGCCGTCGGCACGCCCGAGGAACGGCTGACCGAGGACGAACTGATCGCCGCCGCCATGCTGTTCCTGTTCGCGGGCCACGAGACCACCACCAACCTCATCTCCAACGGCATCTATTCGATGCGGATGCATGCCGATGCCTGGGCGCGGCTGGTGGCCGATCCCTCGCCTGAGCTGCTGGCGACGGCGGTGGAGGAATGCCTGCGCTATGACGGCCCCTCGGGCGGCATTGCCCGGGTGGTGCGGGTGACCCACGAGATGGAGGGGCGGGAACTGAAAGAGGGCGACCGGGTCTTCGCGATGCTCAACGCCGCCAACCGCGACCCGCGGGTTTTCGAGGCGCCGGACGACTTCGTCATCGACCGCAGCCCCAACCGCCATCTGACCTTCGGCCAGGGCATCCATTTCTGCCTGGGCGCGCCGCTCGCCCGGCTGGAAGCCGAGATCGCCTGTCGCGAGATTGCCCGGCGCATCCCCGACCTCACCCTCGGCACCACCGCCCCCGACTGGCATGACTCGTTGATCATGCGCGGCATCACCTCGCTGCCGGTGCACTTCCGGCCGGTCAAATCGGCGGCGGCCTGAGGTAAGCTGGGGGCTCAATCAAAAGCCGACCCCCAGGAGACGCCCGCCCGATGACCCGTGAAGCCGACGCCGCCGAGACCTCTGAAACGCCCGAGACGCCCCTGATCGAGATCGACCGCCCGGCGCCGGGCGTGGCACTGGTGCGCATCGATCCGGGCCCCGAGGGGCTGATGGATGCCGCCGCCGCCGATGCGCTTGCCGGTGCGGTCACGGCGCTCGATGCCGATCCGGGCGTGCGGGCCGTGGTGCTGACCGGCGCAGCGCCGGGCATGTTCGTGCGCCATTACAGCCTGATCGAACTCGGGGCAACGGCGGAGAAGGTGGCGGCCTCCGGCCGGCGGTTCAACGACCTGTCGCGGCCGGTGAAACCCGCCCCGTTCAATGCCTGTCTCGACCGGATCCAGGCGAGCCCCAAACCCTGGATCGCCGCGCTGAACGGCTGGGCGATGGGCGGCGGTTTCGAACTGGCGCTGGCCTGCGATCTGCGGGTGGCGCTCGACGGGCCCTGGAAGTTCGGCCTGCCCGAGGTGCGCGCCGGGCTGTTGCCGGGCGGCGGCGGCACCCAGCGCCTGACCCGCCTGCTGGGCGAGGCGCGGGCGCTGGATTTCGTGCTCCGCGGCCGCATCGTCTCTCCGGCCGAGGCCGATCGGCTGGGGTTGCTCTCGGCACTGGTGCCCGAGGGCGGAGACGTGACCAGTACCGCCCTTGCGCTCGCCGCGGACCTTGCCGCCCTGCCGCGGCTGGGGATCGCCCATGCCAAGCGGCTGGTCCGCACCGCCCTCGACGGCACGCTGGAACAGGGGCTTGCGGCCGAGCGCACGCTCTTCGTCGACACCCTGACCGACCCCGACACCCGCGCTCTGGTCGACCGCATGGCGAGGGATGCCGACGGACGGATCGACGAGGCGGCCCTTGCTGCCGCTCAGGCGCCGGTCAAGGCGCCCGAAGCTGGTACGGCATGATGTCGGGCGGCATAGTGGTCGCCGGCCGTCGCGGCCTGTCGTATCGCCATAGCGGAGGGATCTGATGACCGTGCGATTTTTCTGGGAAGATCCCTATCTCGACCGGCTGGACAGCAGGGTGGCGGCGGTCGACGGCGACTGGATCACCCTCGACCGGACGATCTTCTTTGCCTTCTCTGGTGGTCAGGAGAGCGATCGGGGCCGGATCGGCGGCCATGACGTGCTCGAGGCCGTGGCGGACGGGCCTGAAATCCGCTACCGCCTCGCCCCGGATCACGGCCTTGAACCGGGGGCCCCGGTCATGGCCGAGATCGATATGACCCGCCGCTACCGGCTGATGCGGCTGCACTTCGCCGCCGAGCTGGTGCTGGAACTGGCCGACCGGCACATGCCGGGGGCGGCCAAGATCGGCGCGCATATCGCCGAAGACAAGGCGCGGATCGACTTCCTCTGGCCCACCCCCGTGACGCCGCTGCTGCCGGCCTTCCTGGCCGATGTGGCCGAACTCGTCGCCGCCGACCTCCCGATCATCTCGGCCTTCTCGGATCAGGCGGCCGGCCGCCGCTATTGGGAGGTCGAGGGTGTCGCCCGGGTCCCCTGCGGCGGCACCCATCTCCGGCGCACCGGCGAAGTGGGCGCGATCACGCTCAAGCGGGTGAATGTCGGCAAGGGCAAAGAGCGGATCGAGATGCGGCTTGTGGCGCCGTGAGTGTCGCGGCAGAAGCACCGCCTTCGGGAACGGTTGGAGTGACGGCCGGAAGCCTGGTCCGCGGTGGCATCACCGTCGCCGCCACCGGCTTCCGGCGCGCGGGGGCAAAGCTCGACGCCGTGCTGACGGCTTGATCGTTGATACCGCCTACTCTGTCCAGGGTGCGTTGAGGATCAGGCTGCAGAAGTCCGTCCGGCGATAGCCGGGCTCGTTGCGGGCCAGCACGTCAGCCTTCACATTGCCGAAAGTGGTCTCGGGCTTGAGCCGGGTACCATTCGCAAAGGCGCGGATGATGCCTTCCTTGAAGCCGTGGCCGCGCGGATGGCATGCGCAGACCGCGTCCCGGTCCTCGGTAGTGAAATCGTGATAGCCGATGCCGAGCACATCCGCTTCCACGCCAGCGGTGACGAGTGCGACCACGGGGCGCTTGTGCTGAGGAATGCCGGGCGTGGTGTGGAGGGCGATTGCGTCCCAGACATCATCGATATCGCCTTCGTCGATATGGTGGCCGCGCAGGAAGTCGCGGGCGGCATTGGCTCCGTCGACCTCGAAACGTTCTGTGGCACTGGCATAGGGTGGCTGAAGGCCCATGTCGTGGAACATCGCGCCAACATAGAGCAGTTCGTGATCGACCGGCAGTTTCTTGCGGCGTCCGGTCAGCGCGCCGAACAGAAAAACCCGGTTGGAGTGGTGGTACAGCAGATCGGACTCGGTATCGCGCACCAGCTGATCGCATTGGCGGGCAAGTGCGCTGTCAGGGATACGGATTCCGGCGACGGTCCTGGTCATGGCTGCCTCTTGTTATCGAAAATGTAGTGGAGGAGAGTGGCCGGTCCGCAGCCATCTCATGCGTGCTGAGTGTTGCAGGCGTGCCGGAGCCTGGGCAACGCGACCAGTCCGCGGTTTCCGGCCGTCTGTGCGTGCTTTTCGGACGAACGGGCGGAGGCATAAGGGGAATGACAGCGCAGCGTGTAGCGATCCTGATCCACGAGGGTGTGCAACTGCTCGACGTTGCAGGCCCGGCAGACGTGTTCGCTGAGGCCAACGGCTTTATCGACGCCAAGGCAGACTACGAGATCGTGCTGGTTGCGGGACGTGCAGGCTCTGTCCGCGCCACGGCGGGCCTCCGCCTGTCAGCCGATTTGTCTGTCGATGAAGCGGGCCTCGACTACCATGCAGTTCTGGTCGCGGGCGGGCCGGACCTCCCCGAGGCTGTGCCTGATGCCGCTGTGACGCGCTGGCTGAGGCAGGTGGCAGAAGCCGCGCCACTTTACGGCTCGATCTGTACCGGCGCCTTCGTCCTGGGCCATGCCGGGTTGCTCGACGGCCGGTCGGTTACCACCCACTGGCAGAACGCGGCCCGACTTGCCCGCATGTTCCCCTCGGCTCGGGTCGAACACGACCGCATACATATACGTGATGGCCGTCTGGTGACGTCAGCGGGTGTGACCGCTGGTATCGATCTCGCTCTCGGCATGGTTGCCGAGGCGCATGGGCGTGCGGCGGCACTGGCTGTCGCCAGAAGGTTGGTGGTGGTGGCACAGCGTCTGGGCGGCCAGTCGCAGTTCAGCCCGTTCCTGACCGCTCCTGCCGACGAACGTTCGCCTGTCGCCCGGGTCCAGGCCCATGTGATGGAGCAGCCGTCAGCGCCGCATGGATCGGAGGATCTCGCGCGCATCGCGAGCATGAGTCCTCGCAATTTCACGCGGCTCTTCTTCCGGGAGACCGGTACTACGCCACGTGACTTTGTTGAGAGCGCCCGAATTGATGCCGCTCGCCGCCTGCTCGAGGCGGATGATGCGCCGCTGAAGGCAATAGCCTGGACATCCGGCTTCGGTGGCGTGGACCGGATGCGGGCTGCTTTCCTGCGCCGGCTGGGCGTGACACCGGCCGAGTACCGCGCCCGATTCCGGATGCCGGAGGTGATCAAAGCTCCAGCTTCATCCCCAGATGACTGCCGGTGAAGCCCAGCCTTTCGTAGAAGCGGTGGGCGTCCTTGCGGGTGAGGTCGGTGGTCAGCTGAACCAGGCTGCAGCCGCGATCGGCGGCAAGGCCGATGGCGTGGCGGATGAGGGTTTCGCCCAGGCCCTGGCCGCGGGCGGTGCCGGCGACGCGCACGCCCTCGATCTGGCCGCGGATGCGGCCCTTGCGCGAGAGGCCCGGAATGATGGTGAGCTGGAGCGTGCCGAGGATCTGGCCCGCCGCGTCCGCGACCAGCTGGATCTGGTTCGGATCGGCGGCCATCGCCCGGAAGGCCGAGACATAGGCGGGGTCGAGCGGCAGGCGCGGATCCTCGCGGGTCCGGCCCAGCACGTCATCGGCGAGCAGGGCGACGATTGCTGGCAGATCGGCTTCGGTGGCCGGACGGATCACGAGGGCGGGGGCGGTCATAAGGCATCTCCTCCGGGCGGGTGCCCGAGGCTGTCATGCCTGTGCGGCGTCGTCCAGCCGGCGAGAGAAAAATGCGGGACGGCCCGGGGGATAAGGGGCCGCCCCGCAAGAGAGCCGCTGCTGCCAGGGACGTGCGAGCGCGGCCGGAAAGATCATGGCGCGTGCGCCGGACCCTTGTGGTACCGGTCAGGCGTCGGCGCGGGCCAGGATGGCGACCGCGCAGGCGGCTTCGTCGAAGCCGACCACGCCGCCGCCATTCTCGGCGAGGGCGATCTTCGCATCTGCCACCTGGCGGTCGCCCGCCTCGTGGCGGAGCTGGGTGGCCAGTTCCGAGACCATCGACAGACCGGTCGCTCCCACCGGATGGCCCTTGGAGACCAGCCCGCCCGAGGTATTGACCGGCAGCCGGCCACCGAGCCGGGTCTCGCCCGCTTCGATGAAGCGGCCGCTGGTGCCGGGCTCGCAGAAGCCCAGCATCTCCAGCTGATAGAGTTCGCAGAACGAGGTGGCGTCGTGCAGTTCGACCAGATCGATGTCGGCGGGGCTGAGCCCGGCGCGGGCATAGGCCTTCTTTGCCGCCACCGAACTCAGGCCCGGCTCGTCGAGATCGCGATATTTGCCGCCCGACATGGCGAGGCCGGCGATGCGGATCGCGCGGTCGCGAATATGGGCGGGCTGACCATCGAGATAATCCTTCGAGCAGACCAGCACACCGGCGGCACCGTCGCCGATGGGGGCGCACATCGACCGGGTGAGGGGGAAGCTCACCGGCCGGTCGGCCAGCACCTCGTCGGGCGAAACCTCGAACCGGTACTGGGCCTTGGGGTTCAGGCTGCCATGCCAGTGGTTCTTCGAGGCGGCAATGGCGATCTGGTGCTGGGTCGTGCCCCATTTCGCCATGTGATAGCAGGCCTGCATGGCATAGGTGTCCATGAACACCGTCCGGTCGGGGCCGTATTCAAAGGGCTTGTTGGCGGTCTCGCCGGCCGCGGCGTAGTACTGCCGCCATTCGTCCGGGTCCATCTGGTCGATGCCGCCCTCGAAGATCTCCTTGGTGCGTTCGGCATCGCCGGGCACGAAGGTCTTCTCGACGCCCATCGCCATCGACAGCTCGACCTCGCCCGAGGCGACATCCTTGAACGCGCCCGACAGCGCCATCATCGCCGAGGCGCAGCCGCCCTCGACATTGACCATCGGCACCCGCTCGGGGAACAGGCCGTCGCGCACCAGCGGCGTGAAGCAGACCTGACCGCGGATGTTGCGCTGGCCCCAGCTGCCCATGCCGCAATTGCTGAACCAGCCGGTTTCGATCCCGGCCCCCGTTTCCAGCCCGGCATCGGCCAGGAGGCCGGTATAGGCCTCGCGGGTCAGTGCCTTGAAGCCGGTCTCGGGCTTCTTGCCGAAGGCGGTCGAGAAGGCACCGATGATATAGACGTCGCGCATGGTCGGGCAGCTCCGGCGTGGGGATCGTCTCTTGGGATGGGAACTTACCAATGGGTCATTTGGCAGGCAAGTGTCGTGATCGGCCAACTCCCCGTCGCCAGGGTCGATCGCTCCGGCTATATGCTGACAGCACGGAACAGTGGGGGACTGGCAGGAACCGATGCGGGCCTTGCTCATCGACAACCATGACAGCTTCACCGGCAATCTGGCCCGGCTGTGGTGGCAGGTCACCGGGCAGCTGCCGCTGGTGGTGCCGCATGATGCCGCGCGCTGGGCGGAGCTTGCGGCAGAGGGCTTCGAGGCCGTGCTGATTTCGCCCGGCCCCGGGCGGCCGGACACGCCGGCGGATTTCCGGCTGGGGGCCGAGGTGCTGCAAATGGCGCTCAGCCCCGGCGCCCGGCTGCCGGTGCTCGGCATCTGCCTTGGCCATCAGGGCATCGCCGCGGCGGCCGGCGGGCGGGTGGTGCGGGCGGCAGAGCCGCGCCATGGCCGGACCAGTCCCGTGCATCATCAGGGCCATCCGCTGTTCCAGGGCGTGGCCTCGCCTTTCGACGCCGTGCGCTACCATTCCCTGATCGCCGCCGAACCGCTGCCCGATGGGGTCGAGGTTCTGGCCCGCGCCGGCGATGACGGCGCGGTGATGGCGCTCGGCCATGTCTCGGCGCCGGTCTACGGCCTGCAATTCCATCCGGAATCGATCCTGACGCCCGATGGTGCGCGACTGCTGGCGAATTTCGCCGGCCTGGCCGGCCCCGGGACCGTGGCGGCGGCGGTCCCCGTGCAGCGGCTTGCAGTGCCGCCGGTAGACGATCCCTGGCCGTCCGGCCTGCTGCCCGAAGCCGGGGCAGAGGGGTGGAGGGTGCTGCGCCGGCCGCTCGCCGAGGGCGTCGATATCGAGGCGGCGGCCGACCTTGTCCGCCGGCTGAGCGGCTGGTCGGTCTGGCTGGATCCCGCCGATGGCGATCCGGCGGCGCAGCCGGTGCTGATCCCCGATCAGGGACCGCTGGCACGGCGTCTGTCCTATCGCGTCGCCGACCGCCGGATGACCGTTGCGGACGGCGGCGGGCAGCGGCTGGGGCAGGTTGCGGGCGACGCCTTCGATCTGCTGGGGGCGGCGATCGACCGGATTGGTCCGCTGGCGCCGCTTGCCGACGGCGCCGGCGGGCGGCTGCCCGGTCCCGGCTTTTACGGCTATCTGGGCTACGAACTGGCGGAGCTGTCCACCGGCGTGGCCCACCACCCCTCCGGCCGGGATGATCTGCGCCTGATCCTGGCCGACCGGCTGCTGATGGCCCGGGCCGGCGCCGATGGCCGTTATGCGATCGAGGCGGTGATGCTGGTGCCGGCAGGCGATGCCGGGGCATCCGCTCAGGCCGATGCCTGGGCGGAGGCCTGGGCCGACCGTCTGGCATCGGCCGGCCCTCTGCCGCCGCCCGACATGACCCCCGTCGCCCTGCCGGTGGCGGCAGCCCATGATCGCGTCGCCTATCGCCGCCGCATCCGCGCTGCCCAGCGGTTGATCCGCATGGGCCAGTCCTTCGAAATCTGTCTGACCACCCGCTTCCGGGTGCGCGGGGCGATCGATCCCTGGCAGAGCTATCGCCGGCTGCGCCGCGCGGCACGGGCACCGCTGATGGCCTGGCTGGGCTTCGGCGACATGGCGGTGCTGTCGGGCTCGCCCGAGCTTTTCCTCGATCTGGATCCGGTGGCGGGCATCGCGACCGCCCGGCCGATCAAGGGCACCGTCCGGCGGGCCGCCGATCCCGTCGAGGATGCGAAACTTGCCGCGGGACTGGCGGCGAGCGAGAAGGAACGGGCCGAAAACCTGATGATCGTCGATCTGATGCGCAACGATCTGGGCCGGGTTGCGCGCCCCGACGGGGTGGCGGTGCCGGTGCTGTTCGGGATCGAGAGCTTCGCCACCGTCCATCAGCTGGTGAGCACCGTCACCGCCCGGCTGGCATCCGCGCCGCCGGGGCGCCGGGCGGGGGAGCTGCTGCGGGCCTGCTTCCCGGGCGGGTCCATGACCGGTGCGCCGAAACGTCGCACGCTCGAGATCATCCACCGGCTGGAGGGCGAGGCGCGCGGGGTCTATTCGGGCGCCATCGGCCGCATCGGCCTCGACGGTTCGATGCGCCTCTCCATGGTCATCCGCACGGCCGTGGTCGATGGCGACGGTGCGACCGTGGGGGCGGGCGGTGCCATCACCCATCTGTCGGACCCCGAGGCCGAGATCGATGAAGTGGCGCTCAAGGCCTCGGCACCGCTGGCGGCACTTTTTCCCGAAGGTTTTGCGAAGGCTTGATCCGGATCAAGGTTCGGATGCATCCAGGGTTTAGAGTGATGGCCATCGGACGGGATGCCAGCCCCGCCCGGTGCCGCACCGGCGGTCGCCGGTGGAGCTTTCGCGCAGTCCCCCCAGGAGGTCCGGTCAATGTCCTACAAGAGCCTGCTCGTCCATGTCGATGATCGTCCGTCGACCGAAGCCCGTCTCGACGTCGCGCGCATGCTGCAGGAGCGGTTCGACGCGCATCTCACCGCCGTCTACCTCTCGGTCGACGTGGTGATGCCCGGCTACATGATGGAGCATGTCCCCTCCAGCGTGCTGGAAGCTGCGGCGGAAGAGCGCAAGAAGCAGGCGAAGCAGCGCCTGGCCGAAATCGACACGATGCTGCAGCGGCGGCACATGACCGTCGAGATGCGCTCCGAGAGCGTGATCGCCACCGATTACATCGACCGCGTCGCCCTGCATGCCCGTTATGCCGATCTGACCATCCTGGGCCAGCCCGAGCCCGGCACCGACGATGCTGGCGATCTGCTGATCGAGGAGACCATGTTCGGTGCCGGCCGGCCGGTGCTGGTCGTCCCCTATATCGGCCTGCCCAAGGGCGGCAAAGTCGGCAGCAAGGTGCTCGCCGCCTATGACGGCGGCCGCGAGGCCACCCGCGCCCTGGTCGATGCCCTGCCGATGCTGAAGACCGCGGATACCGTGAAGCTGCTGGTGATCAATCCCAAGCCCGGCCGCCATGGCGAGGCCCCCGGCCACGACATGGCCCGCTATCTGGCCCGCCACGGTGTCAAGGTCGAGGTGGCGGTCGAGAAGATGTCGACCAGCGATGTCGGCATCGGCGATGCGGTGCTGAACCATGTCGCCGAGAACGATATCGATCTGCTGGTGATGGGCGCCTATGGCCACAGCCGCCTGCGCGAGCTGGTGCTGGGCGGCGTCACCCGCCACATCATGGGCCATATGACCGTGCCGGTGCTGATGTCGCACTGATCGCCGACCGCCCATACCGATCAGGTCCTGAGCCATTGAGGTTCCGGGCCCATGACGGCCCGCCGGGGATGCCCCCCTTGGCGGGCCGTCGGTCGTTTCGGCTGAAGATCAGGCGCCGGTATCGAGTAGCAGGGCGCCGGTGCCGAGACCGGATTCAAGCCTGTCATGCGCGTCCGCGATGCGGTCGAGCGGGAAACGACCGCCGACGGGCACCACGAGCCCGTCGGCCATGCGCGCGATCACGGCGGTGCCGGCGCTCCGATAGGCGTCGCTGTCCGAGATGAAACCGATCACGCTCGGCCGGGCGAGGGCAATGGATCGCGCCGGGCCCAGATCGTAGACGGAGACCGGCGGGATCCGCCCCGCCGCCTCGCCCAGGCTCGCGACCATACCGAAACGGCGGGCCATGCCGAAGCTCCGGGCCAGCATGTCGCCGCCGATGCCGTCGATCACCAGATGGGCGCCACCACCGGTTGCCGCCTGCACCGCAGCCACCGGGTCTTCCGCCCTGCGGTCGATCACCAGATCGGCGCCGGCCGCGCGGGCGAGCGCCGCCTTTTCGGCCCCGCCGGCGATGCCGATCATCCGCAGCCCCAACCGCCGGCCATGGGCGATCGCCATGCGGCCGATCCCGCCGGCGGCGGCGTGCACCACCACGGTCTCGCCCGACTGCATCGGCCGCACCCGCGTGAACAGCATCTCGACCGTCAGCGCCCGCAGCAGAGAGGCGGCGGCCATGTCGTCACCGACGGCATCCGGCAGCTTCAGGGCCCGCCAGGCCGGCAGCAGGTGATGGGTGGCATAGCCGCCATAAGGGGCGCCGGCCCAGGCGATCCGGTCGCCCGGCGTCAGCCCCGTGACATCTGCGCCCACCGCCTCGACCACGCCGGCGGCCTCGGCGCCGATCACCGTCGGCAGGGCCGGCAGCGGATAGAGCCCGCGGCGGTGGTAGATGTCGAGGAAGTTCAGCCCGGCCACCGTCTGGCGGATCAGGATCTCGCCCGGCCCCGGGGCCGGCACCGGCAGCTCCTCGACACGGAAACCTTCGGTGCCCCCGGCCGCATGAAGGCGGACGGCGCGGGTGGTGGCGACAGCGGACATGGAACGGATCTCCTTCAGTCCCGGCCGCGGCGGGGTGCTGCGGCCCTGAGGCTGAGGATAGATCTGTGGACATCCACCCAAACAGCTGGCAGCTTTGCGTAATCTCTGTGGAATTATCCACAGATCCGGGCGTGAGCGGGCGATGAACTGGGACGATCTGCGCTATTTCCTGGCGCTTCAGCGCAGCGGGTCGCTGTTGGGGGCGGCGCGGGTGCTCAAGGTCGACCACACCACGGTTGCCCGGCGGGTGGACGCGCTGGAAACCGCGCTCGGCCTCAGGCTCTTCGACCGGCTGCCGCGCGGCTGGGTGCCAACGGCCGACGGTGAGCGTCTGCTGCCGGCCGCCGAACGGGTGGAAGAGGGGGTGATCGCTCTCGGCCGTGCCGGTGCGGCGGCGGGCGGGCTTGCCGGCACGGTGCGGGTGGCGGTACCACCGGTCTTCGGCGCGCATTTCCTGGCGCCGCGGCTGGCGCCCTTGGCCCTTGCCCACCCTGAGCTTGAACTGGAACTGGCCGGCGATATCGGCGCGGTCAGCCTGCTGCGCCGGGATGCGGATTTGGCGGTCCGGCTGGAGCGCGCCGGCGACGGCGAGCTGATCAGCCGGCATCTGGGCCGGATGGGCTTCGCTCTCTACGGCACGCCCGAACATGCCGCCCGTCCGCCGGCGCGCTGGGAATTCGCCGGCTATGACGACCGTCTGGCCGGGGTGGCGCAGCAGCGCTGGCTGATCCGCCAGGCGGCCGGCCGGCCGGTCCGGCTGCGGGCCAATGATCTGGCGGCGCTGGCCGAATATGCGGCGACCGGCCTGGCGCTCGCCGCCCTGCCGCATTTCCTTGCCGATCCCGATCCCCGGCTGGTCAGGGTGGTGGAAGACACCGAAGGCGAGGCCGGCCGCGACATCTGGCTGCTTGTCCATGCCGATCTGCGCCGCTCCCCCCGGGTTCGGGCGGTCATGGATGCGGTGATCGGCGCCTGTGCCCGCGACCGGGCGCTGCTCGACGGCTCCGGCGTGGTAAAGCCCACGGGGGCGTCCGCCACCCCCTGATCTGCCGGCGATGGCGACCCGATATGCCCTGTCTCAGACCATCGATGGGGGAGGGGGAAGGTCATGGCCGATATCCGGGATCGACAGCCGTCGCGGCGGCGCCTGCTGCATCTCTCGGCCGGTGCGGCCGTGCTGCTGCCCTTTGCGGGCCTCGTCCGGCCGGGCATGACGCGTGCCGCGACGCCGGCCTGCGGGGCAGGGGATCCCACGCCCCGGCAGACCGCCGGCCCCTATTTCAGCCCGGGATCACCGCAGAAGGCGGATTTCACGGCCGATGCGTCTGATGGCGAGGTGATGCAGGTCAGCGGGCGGGTGCTCGATACCGACTGCCGGCCGGTTGCGGGCGCGCTGCTCGACATCTGGCATGCCGATCCGACAGGTGCCTACGACAATCAGGGCTTCCGCATGCGCGGCCACCACTTCGCCGACGATGCCGGGCGCTACCGCCTGACGACGCTTAAGCCCGGTCTCTATCCCGGCCGCACCCGCCATATCCACATCCGGGTTCAGGCTCCGGGCGGGCCGGTGCTGACCACTCAGATCTATTTCGCGGACGAGCCCGGCAATGATCGCGACCGGATCTTCCGGCCCGACCTGGTGATGGCCCAGGGGGCCGATGGCGGTTACGGCTTCGATGTCGTGGTGGCGAAATAGCGGGCGGGCGAGGTGCCGAAGCACCGTCGGAACATGGCGATGAAATTGCTCGGCCCCGCATAGCCCAGCGCATCCGAGACGATCGCCACGGGCTCGCCGGCCGCGAGCATCTCCAGCGCCCGCACCAGCCGCGCCTGCCGGCGCCATTCTCCGAAGGTCATGCCGGTCTGGGTGATGAAGGCCCGGCGGGCCGTGCGGGGCGACAGCCCCACCTGGCTCGCCCAGTCTTCCAGGGTTCTGTCATCGGCTGGATCGGCCGCAAGCGCGGTCGCGATCCGGGCCAGCCGCCGCTCGGTCGGCATGGGCAGGTGGAGCGGTTCGGCCGGGGCGGCTGCGATCTCGTCGAGCAGCACGGCGGTCAGCCGTTCCTGGCGGGCATCCAGCCGGTCGGCCTGCCACCAGCCTGCGGCACGGCGCACCAGCGCCCGCATCACCTCGCTCACCGCCAGAACCTGCGGTCCGGCCGGCAGCCCGGCGCAGGCTTCGGGTGCCACCAGCACGCTCCAGCCCGAGGTGACGCCGGTCATCGCTCCCCAATGAGGTATGCCGGGCGGCATCCATCCCGCCCGGTGAGGCGGCAGCAGCCATGAACCATGGGGCGTGCGGCTGTGCATCAGCCCGGTCTCGATGCAGATCAGCTGGCCGCGGCGGTGGGCATGCCAGTCCACTTCATGGCTGCCGAGCGGGAAATCGTTCTGAAGTCCGATACCGCTCGCGAACGCGATGACCGGCGGGCCGTCGGGGCGGTCGAACGGATCCATGCGCAGCGCATCTCCCCTGCGATCTGGCAGCTTCTCAACATTTATTGTCCGGATGCGGTTACCGCTGCAAGCGCCCGGGCGTCTAGCGTGATCGTCAGGGCGCATCCGTGCCCCGATCCGTCAGAGGAGACCCTTCCGTCATGTCCGCTATCCCCGGCGCCGATCTCCGGTTCATCGTTCACGACCTGTCCGCCTTCCCGCTGGTCCGCGCCCGGCCCGATGCCGTGCAGCCCGGCTATGCCGTCGCCTGGGAAGAAGAGATGCAGGCCCTGCTCGACCGCGGCACGCCTTTCGTCGTGATCTTCTCAGGCCCGCAGCCGGAAGAGACGCACGAGGACCGCAGGCGCCGGGCGCTCTGGCTCAAGCGCAGCCGCGAGGTGCTGGGCCTGATCTGCAAGGGCATGATCGTCGTCGAGGAGAGCCGCAGCCGGCGGCTGGTGATGGAGGCTCAGGCGCTGATGGCCGAGAAGGCCTTCGGTGTTCCGGCCCGGGTGGTGGCGTCGGAAGCCGGGGTCGAAGAGGCGGCGCGCGATCTTCTCGCCCGCGGTTGACGCGGGCGGTCGTCTTGCGAAGTTTGCGAAGATGGTGGCAGAAGAATTGCGAAGTTTGCGAAGGTGCCGAAACGGCAACCGGGATCATCCCCGCCCAAGCCGGCGGCGAGGATGATCCCGGAGATTGACGGCGGTCACTCCGCGGCGGCGCGACTCGCCTCCGGCCCGGCATCGAGGCGGGCGAGGAGGCGCTTCTCCTCAACCTCGGCCGTGCGCATGGCGCTTTCCTTGATATGGCCATAGCCGCGGATCTTCTCGGGCACGGCGGCAATGTCGCGGATCAGGTCGCGATTGGCCGTGGTCAGCCGCGGCAGCAGCCCGTCGATCCGGCTGATATAGCTCTCGATCAGCGCCCGTTCGGCCCGGCGCTCCGCCGTGCGGCCGAAGGGATCGAGGGCCGTGCCGCGCAGCCGCTTCATCCGGGCGAGCAGGCGCATGGCGCTGAACATCCACGGACCGAACGTGGTCTTGCGCGGCTTGCCGGTCACCGGATCCGGTTTCGACAGGATCGGCGGTGCCAGATGCAGGGTGATCTTCCGGCCGCCGTCGAGTTCGGCCTTGAGCGCCCTGGCGAAGCTGCCGTCGGTATAGAGTCGGGCGACCTCGTATTCGTCCTTGTAGGCCATGAGCTTGTAGAGCGCGCGGGCCACTGCCCTGCTGAGGCGGAGATCGCCGCCGCCCGGCAGAAGGGCGCGCTCTGCCGCCTCCACCCGCTCCACCACCGACCGGTAGCGGGCGGCATAGGCGGCATCCTGATAGCGCACCAGTTCGTCGGCATAGAAGGCCAGGAGTTCGGGCAGGGGGGCCGTGTCCGGATCGGGCCCGCCTGTCACCTGCGGCAGGGCGGTTTCGGCGGCCGGCTGGTCGAGCCCGGCGGCCCGCAGCACCGCGGCGCGGTCGACGGCAGCCTTGCGGCCCCAGGCGAAGGCCTGCAGGTTCATCGCCACCGCCTGACCATTCAGCCGGATCGCCTCGCGCAGCGCCTCCAGCCCCACCGGCACCAGCCCCTTCTGCCAGGCGAGGCCGAGCAGGAAGGGGTTGGCATAAAGGCTGTCGCCGAACAGCGCCCGGGCGATGCGCGTGGCATCGATCCGCTCCAGCGCATCCCGGCCGATCGAGGCCTCCACCGCCATCGCGGTCGCGCCGTCGCCCAGCTTCATGTCGGGCTGGATCGCGAAAGAGGCGAGCGGCACGACATGGGTGTTGGCGACGCCGCGGGTGCGGCCGGCGGCATAGGTGGCGCGGGCTTCGGCACCGGCGGCCACGACCATGTCGGCGGCGATCAGCGCATCGAGCGAGGCCGGCGGCACCCGTCCGCCGGGGAGCGTGGCCGTAACCGGCGCCACCCGGACATGCGAGGTGACGGCACCGTTCTTCTGGGCAAGGCCGGTCTGGTCGAGCACCGAAACCGCCCGGCCTTCGATATGGGCGGCCATGCCGATCAGCGCGCCGATGGTGACGATGCCGGTCCCGCCGATGCCGGTGACCAGGATATTGGCCCGGCCACTTGCGACCGGCGGCACCTTCGGCAGCGGCAGGCCTTCATCCGGGGCCGGGCCCTCGCTACCGGCTGCCTTGGGCTTCGGGGCCGCTGCGCGCTTCGCCGGCTTTGCACCGGTCACGGTCACGAAGCTGGGGCAGAAGCCCTCGACGCAGGAGAAATCCTTGTTGCAGCTCGACTGATCGATCTGGCGCTTGCGCCCGAAGGCGGTCTCCAGCGGCTTCACAGACACACAGTTGGAGGTGGTGCCGCAATCGCCGCAGCCCTCGCAGACCCGGGGATTGATGAAGGCGCGCAGATCCGGATCGGCCATGGTGCCGCGCTTGCGACGCCGGCGCTTTTCGGCGGCGCAGGTCTGGTCGTAGAGCAGCACGGTCACGCCCGGCGTCTCGCGCAGTTCGCGCTGGACCTGGTCCAGCTCGTCGCGCGGGCGGATGGTCACGCCCTCGGCCCAGGGCGTGCCGGCGGGATATTTGTCGGGCTCGTCGGTCACCACCACCACCCGGGCGGCCCCTTCGGCCGAAACCTGGCGGGTGATCTGCCAGGGCAGCAGCTGGCCGTCGACCGGCTGGCCGCCGGTCATGGCCACCGCATCGTTGTAGAGGATCTTGTAGGTGATGTTCACCTTGGCCGCGATCGCCGCCCGGATGGCGAGCAGGCCCGAATGGAAATAGGTGCCGTCGCCCAGATTCTGGAAGATATGGCCGTCCTTCGAGAACGGCGCCTGGCCGATCCAGGCCGCCCCTTCGGCGCCCATATGGCTCCAGAGCGTGGTGCGGCGGTTGGGCATGTAGATCGCCATGCCGTGGCAGCCGATGCCTGCCAGCGCGCGGCTGCCCTCGGGCAGTTTCGTCGAGCTGTTATGGGGGCAGCCCGAGCAGAACCAGGGCGAGCGACCGGGCAGCGGCGGCTCGTTGCCGGCAGAGGCAGCCGTCCCCGCGGCGGCACCGCCGCAGGCCGCGGCGAGCGCCTTCGAGGCATCGTCGAGCCCGAAGCGCACCGCGATGGCGCGGGCGATGGCGAGCGGGTCGAGCGCGCCATCCTGGGGGAAGAGCGGCCGGCCTTCGGCATCGGTCTTGCCCGAGAGGCGCGGGCGGTCGGCGTCGGGCAGGCCGTAGAGCAGGCGGGCGAGCTGTTCCTCGACGATCGCCTTCTTCTCTTCGACCACCAGCACCTCGTCGAGGCCGCTTGCGAAGCGCACGGCGTTGACCGGCTCCAGCGGCCAGACCAGGGCCGGCTTGTAGATGGCGATGCCATGGGCGGCAAGGCGGGCCTCGTCGACGCCCAGAAGGTCGAGCGCCTCCAGCACGTCGCCCCAGGCCTTGCCGACCGCAACGATGCCGAAGCGGCGCCGGGGGCGTCGTGGGTGACGCGGTCGAGACCGTTTGCCCGCACCCAGGCCTGGACCATGGGCAGCTTGTGGCGGAACTGCCGGGCTTCCTGGTCGACCGGCGGGTCGGGCCAGCGGATATGATAACCGCCGGGCGGCGGGGTCACGTCGTCGGGCAGGCGGAAGGCATGGCGCGCCGGATCGATCTCGATCGAGGCCGAGCCTTCGACCGTGTCGGCCAGCGCCTTCACCCCCACCCAGCAGCCCGAGGCGCGGGAGAGGGCGAAGCCGGCGAGGATATAGTCGACCAGCTCGCCGATGGTCGCCGGGTTCAGCACCGGCACATGGGCTGCGATCAGCCCGGGTTCGGACTGATGGGCGACGGTGGAGGATTTGGCGGTATGGTCGTCGCCGAACACCGCGACCACGCCGCCGACCGGCGCCGTGCCGGCGAGATTGGCGTGCTTGATGGCATCGCCCGAGCGGTCGACGCCCGGGCCCTTGCCGTACCAGAGGCCGAAAACGCCGTCCTTGTCGGAGGTGCCGCCGCCGACATGAAGCTGCTGGGTGCCCCAGATCGAGGTCGCAGCCAGGTCTTCGTTCACACCCGGATTGAAGACGATCCCGGCCTTGTCGACATGTTTGCGTGCCTGCCAGAGCGCCTGGTCGACGCCGCCCAGCGGCGATCCGCGATAGCCCGAGACGAAGCCGCCGGTGTTCAGCCCGGCCGCACGGTCGCGTTCCGCCTGCAGCAGCAGGGCACGGACCAGGGCCTGGGTGCCGGTCACATAGATGCGGCCCTGGGGCAGCGTGTACTTGTCGTCGAGCGTCACCTTCGGCGCGGCGGTCGCGGCAGTGGTGGCGCTGGTCTCCGACCGGGCCTCTGCGGTTCCGGTATCGCTGGTCGCCATCGTCGACCCGTCCTCCCTGGGAGCTTGCGGCCGTCCGGGAAACGACAGGACGGGCGGCGGAAACCGCCACCTTACCTCTCCCTCGCGACCACTGGCACGGGACCGGCCCGGCACCGGGCGCCGGTGCACTGCCTCTTCGGTAGCGGCGGGCGGGCAGGCCTCTGGAAAAGGCATCTCCCGCCACGGACAGCTCACGACCGGTCCATACATGCCATGGTGATGCGCGGCCGGCCGATGCGTCAAGTACCAGACACCGTTCGAACGCCATGTGGACCGACATACACCTGGGAGTGATCCCACCTGCAGGATATGCATGCCATGGTGGCGCGTGCGCCAGCGACTTGACCCGGGGGGCCGGGGCTCTCATCCTGACCGCCGGACCGGCGAGGCCTGCCGGCGCCTGATCAACGAACGAACCGCCGGCCCCGATGCCGGCTACCCCTGGGAGGTCGCCCGCCATGTCGCCGCAGTCCGTACCGTCCTTCGTCTTCGAGACCACCCGCAGCATCGTCAGCGAGCCAGGGGCCTGCACCAGGCTCGGCCAGATCATGCGCGATCTCGGGGCGACGCGGGTGCTGGTCGTCACCGACCCCGGGGTGCGGAAGTTCGGCCTGACCGACGCCGCGCTCGAAAGCCTGACCGCCGCCGGGCTGGAACCGGTGATCTTCGACCGCGTGGTCGCCGACCCGCCGGCCGAGGTGGTCGAGACCGCCGCGGCCGAGGCCCGTGATGCCGGTGTCGACGGCGTGGTCGGCCTGGGCGGCGGCAGCTCGATGGACGTGGCCAAGCTGGTGGCCTTCCTGGTCGCAACCCCTGTCGCCCTGGACACGATCTATGGCGTCGGCAATGCCAAAGGCCGCCGCCTGCCGCTGGTCCAGATCCCGACCACGGCCGGCACCGGTTCTGAAGTGACACCGATCTCGATCGTCACCACCGGGGCGGCCGAGAAGAAGGGCGTGGTCTCGCCCCTGCTGCTGCCTGATGTGGCGCTGCTGGATGCCGATCTCACGCTCGGCCTGCCGAAGAACGTGACCGCGGCGACCGGCGTCGACGCCATGGTCCACGCGATTGAGGCCTATACCAGTGCGCACAAGAAGAACCCGCTGTCGGACGTGCTGGCGCGCGAGGCGCTGCGCCTGCTGGGCGGCGCCATCCGCCGTGCCTGCACCGATGGTCGCGACCGTGCCGCCCGTGCCGACATGATGCTGGGCGCGCTGCTTGCCGGCCAGGCCTTCGCCAATGCCCCGGTCGCCGCGGTCCACGCGCTCGCCTATCCGCTGGGCGGCCATTTCCACGTGCCGCACGGGCTGTCGAACTCGCTGGTGCTGCCGCATGTGCTGCGCTTCAATCTGGAGAGCGAGACGGCGGCGCGGGCCTATGGCGAGCTGGCGCCGATCGTTTTCCCCGATCTCGATCGGGCCGGCGGTGACAAGGCGGTTTCGGCGCGGTTCGCCGATGCGCTGGCGGGGCTGACCGAAGAGCTTGGGCTGGAAACCCGGCTGGCCCAGGTCGGCGTCGGCCATAATCACCTGCCGCTTCTGGCCGAGGATGCGATGAAGCAGACCCGGCTGCTGGTCAACAACCCGCGCGAGGTGACGCTCGACGATGCCCGCGCGATCTATGAGGCAGCGCTCTGACATGACGGATGAGGCAGCCCCGCTTACCCTGATCGGATCGCCGGGCTGTGGCTCGGCGATCGTCGAGATGGCGCTCGCTCTGCTGGGGCTGCCCCATGTCCTTGAGGATCTGCCCTATCGGGAGCCGGGGCCCGGCCGCGACCGGCTGCTGGCGCTCAACCCCACCGGCAAGGTGCCGGTGCTGGTGATCCCCGGCGCTGCACCGGATGGCGGCGATCTGGTGATGACCGAGAGTGCCGCCATCCTGCTGCATCTGGCCGATCTGGCAGGCGCGCGCGGGGCAGAGCTGGTGCCGGCGGCGGGCGATCCGCTCCGACCGGTCTTCCTGCGCTGGCTGGTCTTCCTGGTCGCCGAAATCTATCCGGCGATTACCGTGCCCGAACATGCCGACGATACCGGGCTTGCGGGCGACCCGCTCGCCGGTTTCCGCGCCGGCATGCAGGCCCGGCGCGACGGGTTGTGGCGGATGGTGGAGGCCGCGGCCGACCCCCAGGGGCCGTGGTTCCTGGGCAGCCGCTTCTCTGCCATCGATCTTTATCTGGCCGTGATGAGCGCCTGGGCCGGCGGGCGTGCCCGCTTTGCCCGGGTAGCCCCGCATCTGGGCGCCATCGCCGGCAGGGCCCGGGCCTTGCCCCGGGTCGCGGCCGTGCTCGCCCGCCATGGCGATATCCAAGACCCGCTCCAGGACGGAGAGACCGCATGACCATGCCGGCCCGCGGCACCCGCGCCGACTACCGCCATTTCCTGCCGATCACCACCCGGTGGATGGACAACGACGTCTATGGCCATGTGAACAACGTGGTCTATTACAGCTATTTCGACACGGTGGTGAACGAGTACCTGATTCGCCGCGACGCGCTCGACATCCATGGCGGCAACGTCATCGGCCTGGTCGTGGAAAGCGCCTGCCGCTATATGGCCTCGCTCGCCTTCCCCGAGCCGGTGACCGCCGGCCTGCGCGTCGGCCGGCTCGGCAACAGCTCCGTCGCCTACGAGATCGCGCTGTTCGACGGCGATGCCGATCTGGCAGCCGCCGAAGGCCGCTTCGTGCATGTCTATGTCGACCGCAGCACCCGCCGCCCGGTGCCGCTGCCGCCGGCCTTGCGGGCTGCCCTGGAACCGCTGGTGGTGAGCTGATGTCGGCAGGTGCAGCCGGTGACGGCATCCCGTTCTGGAAGGCGAAGCCGCTCGACGGGCTCAGTCCCGAGGAATGGGATGCCCTCTGCGACGGGTGCGGCAAGTGCTGCCTGGTCAAGATGGAGGACGAGGACACCGGCGCGGTGCTCTCGACCGATGTCGCCTGCCGCCTGCTCGACTGCGACAGCTGCCACTGCCGCGATTATCCGAACCGCAAGGCGATCGTGCCCGACTGCGTGGTGCTGACACCCGACAATCTGGGCGCGCTCGACTGGATGCCGGCTACCTGCGCCTACCGGCTGGTGGCGGAAGGCCGTGATCTGCCCTGGTGGCACCCGCTGGTCTCGGGCGATCCCGCTTCCGTCCGCCGTGCCGGGGTCGGCGCCCACGGCCGGGTGGTGTCGGAAGAGACGGTGGACGAGGACAGGCTGTTCGACCGGGTCGCCTCCTGGCCGGATTAATTCCGCAATGCGGACATCCGGGCCGGCATCTTGACCCCTGTGATGCAGGGGCGTTCGATGGTCTCAACCATGACGCCGCGCAGAACGCGGCACCGGAGGACCGCCAGACCATGCGCCGCCAGACTTTGACCGACCATATCCGCGACAACGCCGACGCCTTCCAGAACATCAGCGACGCCATCCGCGCCCATGCCGCCGAACGGCCCGGCGCACCGGCCGTCGAGGACGAGACCACCGCCCTCGACTGGCAGGGCTTCGATGCCCGGATCGATGCCATCACCGCCGCCCTTCAGCAGGACGGGATCGGTCGCGGCGACAAGGTCGCGATGCTGGCCCGCAATGCGGTCGACGTGCTGGCGCTCTATATGGCGACCTTGCGGGCCGGCGCCTGCGCGGTGCCGCTCTCGACGCTGGCGAGTGCCGAACAGCTGGCGGCGATGGTACAGGATTCCGGCGCCCGCCTGCTGGCGGTGGATGCCTATTCGCTGCCGCTGATCGAACCGGCGCTGGACCGGCTGGGCGATGTCCGGCGGATCGGCTTCGACATGGCGCCCGGCGGCGAGTGGCCCGGTGGTAACTGGACCGGCTTTGCCGACTGGCTGGCCTCTGCCCCCGCTACGCCTGCCCCAGTGGTGATCGAGGCGCTCGACCTCTTCAACATCATCTACAGCTCGGGCACCACCGGCGTGCCCAAGGGCATCGTCCACAGCCATCAGATGCGCGGTGCGCAGACCCGGCGCATCCAGACCATGGGCTTCGGCCCCGACACCGTGTCGATCGTCTCGACCCCGATCTATTCCAACACCACGCTGGCCGCCCTGCTGCCGACGGTGCTGTTCGGCGGGCTTGCGGTGCTGATGGCCAAGTTCGATGCCGGCCGCTTCCTGGAACTGGCCGAGGCGAAGCGGGCGACCCATGCCATGCTGGTGCCGGTGCAGTATACCCGCATCCTCGACCATGCGGATTTCGACCGCCGCGACCTGTCGTCCTTCCAGATGAAGCTGTCGACCAGTGCGCCGCTCAGGGCCGAGGTGAAGCGCGAGATCGCCCGGCGCTGGCCCGGCGGCATGATCGAGATCTACGGCCTGACCGAGGGCGGCATCTCGTGCCTGCTCGACGTCATCGCCTATCCCGACAAGCTCGATACCGTGGGTCGCCCGTCGGCCGGCGCCGAGATCCTGGTGATCGACGAAGAGGGGCGGCAACTGCCCCCGGGGCAGATCGGTGAACTGGTCGGCCGTGGTCCCGCGATGATGAGCGGCTACCACAACCTGGACGAGAAGACCGAGGAAATGCTCTGGCATGATGCCGAAGGCCGGGTCTTCTTCCGCTCGGGCGATATGGGTGCGATCGACGAGGACGGCTTCGTCCGCCTGCTCGACCGGCGCAAGGACATGATCATCTCGGGCGGCTTCAACATCTATGCGGTCGATCTGGAGGCGGTGCTCTTCGCCCATCCGGCCGTGGCCGATGCCGCGGTGATCGGCGTGCCCAGCCGGGAGTGGGGTGAAACCCCGCTGGGGCTGGTGGTTCTGAAGCCGGGCCGGCAGGCGACGGCCGAGGAGATCCGCGCCTGGGCCAATGAGCGGCTGGGCAAGGCGCAGCGGCTGTCGGCGGTGGAACTGCGCGACGAGCTGCCGCGCAGCCCCATCGGCAAGGTGTTGAAGCGCGAACTGCGCGAGCCCTATAAACAGGCCTTCGAGGCCCGCGCCGCCGTCTGATAGACTGATCCCGCCCCCGCAGAAGCAGAATACGCCACGCCCTCTATGGTCGTTCCGGCTACGACGGCGCCCGACCTCGTGTCGACCCCGACGTCGCCCGGGCCGCCGGGTGATGTGGTACCGCCGCTCGGATGGAGAGGGTGCATGCGGAGGGTGTTGACGGTCAGGGGCACGCTGTTTGCCGTGCTTGGCCTTCTGGGTATGGTCGCGGTCCTGGTGTCGATGAACGGGCAGCGTGCCCTGGTTCGGGCGGATGCCGCGCTGGAACGGGTCTATGTCGACCGGGTGGTGCCGCTGCAGGCGCTGAAGGCGATTTCGGATGCCTATGCGGTGTCCATCGTCGATGCGGCGCACAAGCTTCGGAACGGCAATGCCGATCGTGCGACGACCGCGGCATCGATCGATGCCGCGCGCGCGCAGATCGCCGGCCGCTGGGCGGAATACCGCGCGGGCGTCTCCGGCGGAGAGGAGGCGGAGCTGGCCGGTGCGGCCGACCGGCTGATGCGCACCGCCGATGTCGAAGTCGGCCGTCTGGCGGCGATCGTGGCGGCGGGCGACACCGCCGGTCTCGATCGTTTCGTACGCGACACCCTGTATGCGGCGATCGATCCGGTGACGGCCTCGATCGATCGTCTGATCGGCGTTCAGGTCAGGTCGGCAGACACCGTCTACCGCCAGGCGCATGATGCACAGGCGGGGGCCCGATTGTCGTCGATGGTCCTGATCGGCCTGGCGCTGGCCTCGACGCTTGCCGGCATGCTGTTGGTGGCCTATCGGGTGATCCGCCCCTTCAACCGGCTGACCGCCACGGTCGCCGCCATTGCCGGTGGCGCTCTGGACGCCGAGGTTCCGGCCACGGCCCGGCATGATGAAATCGGCGCCTTGGCCCGGGCGGTCCTGGTGCTGCGCGACGGCAGTGCCGAGGCGGCCCGGCTGCGTGGCGAGCAGGAAAGCCGCCGCCGTCAGGCGGAGCAGGAACGGCGGGCCGAGCTGGCTGAGCTGGCCGCACGATTCGAAGCGAGCATCGGCGGGGCGATGGAGGTCGTGGCCGGCGCGACCTCGCGCATGACGGTGGTTGCAGGCAATGTCGCCGAAGCGGCCCGCCGCACGGATGCCCAGGCTGAAGCCGCGTCGGCGGGCGCCGGACGGGCGGCCAGCCATGTGGAAACGGCTGCCGCGGCGGCCGAGGAGCTTTCGGCGTCGATCCGCGAGGTTGCAGGGCAGGTCGGGCGGGCTGCGGTGACGGCCGCCCAGGCGGTTAGCGAAGCCGATGCTACCGAGGCGCGTGTCCGCGCCCTGGTCGAGGCGTCGGCGCGCATCGACGACGTGGTCGTCCTGATTTCAGACATCGCGGCCCGGACCAATCTGCTTGCCCTCAATGCGACGATCGAGGCGGCGCGGGCCGGCGAGGCGGGCAAGGGGTTCGCGGTGGTGGCCGGCGAGGTCAAGTCGCTCGCCAATCAGACCGCGAAGGCGACCGGCGAGATCGGCGGGCAGATCGGCGCCATACAGTCGGCCGCGAGGGAGATGGTCGAGGCGATGCATCGCATCGGCCGCGTCATCCGCGACATTCAGGGCATGTCGGCGGCCGTGGCTGCGGCGGCCGAAGAGCAGGCGACAGCCACGGCGGACATCACTCGCACGGTGGTCGAGGCCGCCCGTGCGGCAGGCGACGCCTCGACCAATGCGCACGGTGTGGGACGTGAGGCCGCCGAAACCGGCACCAGCGCCGCAGCCCTGCTCGACGGTGCGCGCGAGGTGAACGGACAGACCGGTCGGCTGCGGGACGAAATGGCCGGGTTTCTGCGGCAGATCCGGGCCGCGTGATCAGGCCGTCTCGATCCGGCCTTCCATGGCGTCCATCAGGATCTCCACCGCTTCCCGCGCCGACTGGCCCTCGCGCAGGCCCAGCGCATGGGCGCGGCGGTTGACCCGGCTGACGAGGCCGTCTTCGTAGGTAGAGGCGGCTTCGCCGATCCGGGCTGTGTTGCAACTGACCACGAAGCCGGCAATGGCGCGGGCATCGAGCGCGGGCAGGCGGGTGGTGCCGGCCTCGTCGATGCCGATGCCGGCATCGTTGTAGCCGGCCGCGAAGGCGTCGGTCTTGAGCGCATTCCAGGTGTCGCCGCCGATCAGCCCGCCATGGCTGCCGGTGATGACCACCTGGCCGGCGTCTTCGGCCTTCACCAGGGCGGCGCTGTCGATCAGCACGATCCGCGGCCCCAGCGGCCCGCGCGGTGTCAGTTCCCGGCGCGCCTCGGCATAGGGGGCCGGCCGGTCGAAAGGCGGGGTGGCGGTTGCCAGGCGTTCGGCCGCCTCGGCGCAGCTCTGGCCGGGCTCGACCCCGGCTGCGATCGCGGCGACATTGGCATGAGAGATGCGACCGCGCGCCATCATGTCGCGGCCGTCGCCGATCCGGGCGCTGTCGTGGGAAACGGTGGCGGCGGCAAGGCCGATCTTCTGGGCCAGATCCAGCCCCCCGATCCCGGCGCGATCCAGGCCGAGCCCGGCATCGTTCAGGATCACCCCCCTGACCTTCGACACCGCCGCCAGATAGGCGGCATAGACGCCGCCATGGCTGGCGGCCACCAGCACCGCCCCTTCCGCCTCGGGGCCCAGACGGGTGACGCTGTCGGCCACGATCGGCCTGGTGGCGGCAGAAGGCGGTGTGATCGTGTCGGCCATGCACGTCTCTCCCTGTCGTCCGGCCGGTGTCGCGGCGCGCCCGGCTTCGTGATCTTCACTTCGGGCATCATGCCCGGCAGCCACGCATCCGTCGAGGTCGGGGCGCCATGATACGGACCCGCTGCACCGGCTGGCCGACGACAGTGGCATGAAGAATGATCCATTATGTGGAACTTCTGTTGTGGCCCCTTGTGATGCCAAAGCAATCAGTCCCTGGCCGAACTTGGTCACTCCCGTAAGAAACAGCATAACAAGGTCCAAATATTGGACCTGAGTTTGACAGGCCTCGACTGCCGCCGTTATCGTCGTTCCGTCGGCGTGGCACCATGGTGCCGCGATCCAAGAACGCGAGCCCGGGCCATCCGAGGCCGGGCAAGACGCAACCGACACCGGGACAGGGAGGAAAGGTCGGCTCATGACCGGCGGGCAGGACGGCGCCCCAGCGGCGACCGCGAGCAATCACGACATTCCGCGCCTTACGGCGCTCCACGGGCTGATGGCCCGCATCCGTGCCTTCGAGCGCGCGGCCGAGACCGGGCAGAATCGCGGCCTGGTGCTGGGGGCGGTGCATCTGTCGATCGGGCAGGAGGCGGTGGCCGCGGGCGTCTGCGCGCAGCTGCGCCGCGACGACCTGCTGCTGTCCACCCATCGCGGCCATGGCCATACCCTGGCCAAGGGTGCCGATGCCCGCGCCATGATGCTGGAGCTGCTGGGCAAGGCCGGCGGCACCTCCGATGGCCGCGGCGGATCGATGCACATCGCCGATTTCTCGGTCGGCATGTTGGGGGCGAACGGTGTCGTCTCCGCCAATATCCCGATCGCGGTGGGGGCTGCCCAGGCGATCCGGCTGAAGGGCGGCGACCAGGTCGTGGTCTGCCTGTTCGGTGACGGCGCGATCAATCGCGGCCCGTTCATGGAAGGCCTGAACTGGGCCAAGGTTTTCAACCTGCCGGTGCTGTTCGTGTGCGAGGACAATGGCTGGTCGGCCACCACCCGCACCTCGACCCTGACGGCCGGCGAAGGTGCCGCGGCCCGCGCCCGCTCCATGGACGTGACCGCGATCGAGATCGACGGCAACGATCTGGTGGCGGTGGACGAGGCGACCCGCGATGCCGTCGCCCGGCTGCGGGCCGGCGAGGGCCCGATCCTGATCCATGCCCGCACCTACCGGCTGCTGGGCCATACCGCCTCGGATCCGGCGGGTTATCGCCCGGCGGGCGAGGCCGAAGGCCGCTGGTCCGGCGACCCGATGCGCCGTAACCGCGCCCTGCTGGAAGCCGCAGGCGTGCCCGCGGCCGAACTCGACGCGCTGGAACAGGCGGCGACCGACGAGATGACCGCAGCGCTGGATGCGGCCGAGGCGGCCCCCTGGGCGCCCGCGGCGCTGGCGCTCGAGGATGTGCAGGATGCCGGTGCGCCGGCGCGCTTCTGGACCCGGGAAGGCTGAGACCCATGGCCGACATCACCTATCTCGAAGCCGGCCGGCTGGCGCTTGCCGAGGAAATGGACCGCGACCCGCTGGTCTGGGCGCTGGGCGAGGATCTGGGCCGCGGCGGCGTGTTCAAGCAGTATGACGGCCTCCAGGCCCGTTTCGGCGCGAACCGCATCGTCGACACCCCGATTTCGGAATCGACCATCATGGGCGCTGCCGTCGGCGCTGCGATGAGCGGCACCCGGCCGGTGGTCGAGATGCGCTTTTCCGATTTCGCGCTCTGCGCCGTCGACGAGCTGGTCAATCAGGCGGCCAAGGCCCGCTACATGTTCGGCGGCCAGACCCGCGTGCCGCTGGTGGTGCGCGAACCGATCGGGATGTGGCGGTCATCCGCTGCCCAGCATTCGCAGTCGCTGGAAGCCTGGTACGCCCATATCCCCGGCCTGGTGGTCACCGTGCCGGCGACGCCGGCCGACAACTATGCCCTGCTCAAGGCGGCGATCCGCTCCGACGACCCGGTCGTGCATATGGAGCACAAGAACCTCTGGGCGCTGAGCGGCCCCGCGGCGGACAGCGATGCGCCGGCCGAATTCGGCCGGGGGATCGCGCGCCGGGCCGGCGCCGACATCACCCTGGTGACCTGGTCGGCGACGGTCTGGACGGCGCTCGATGCCGCTGCTGCGCTGGGGGTCGAGGGGATCAATGTCGAGGTGATCGACCTGCGTACTCTCTGGCCCTGGGACCGGGAACTGGTGCTGGAAAGCGTGTCCCGCACCCGCCGCGCCCTGGTGGTGCACGAGGCGGTCCAGGCCGGCGGTTTCGGTGCCGAGATTGCCGCGACCATTGCCGAGGAGCTGCATCACCGTCTGGAGGGGCCGGTCCGGCGCCTGGGTGCGCCGCGCGCACCGGTGCCCTATGCCCCGCCGATGGAATCCGAACTCAAGATCACCGCCGGCGACGTCTGCAAGGCGGTCAAGGTGGCCCTGGGGCGCTGAACCCGGGCTGGGATCGACGAGGACCAACGATCGGAAAACGCGACGCGCGTCATACGTTGCGGCTTTCCCAAAGGCGCAAAGAACGCCGAGAATGGAGACCGTGACGGGTGTGGTCGGGAGCTGCACCCGTTGCCGAAGAAACCCAAGGGAGGAAACGAAACGATGATGATGCGTGTCTTCAAGGCGGCTGCCGGTGCGGTCGCGACCGCGGCGCTGCTGGCCACGGCCCTGAGCGGCGCCCAGGCGGCCGACTACAAGGAAGAATACAAGGTCTCGACCGTGGTGCCGGCGCCGTTCCCGTGGGGCCTTGCTGCCGAGAAGTGGGTCGAGCTGGTCCGCGAGCGCTCCGACGGTCGGATCAACATGAAGGTCTATCCGGGCGCACAGCTGGTCTCTGGCGACCAGACCAAGGAATTCTCGGCGATGCGCCAGGGCATCATCGACATGGCCGTCGGCTCGACCATCAACTGGTCGCCGCAGGTCAAGGAACTGAACATCTTCTCGATGCCGTTCCTGATGCCGGACCATGCCGCGATCGATGCCCTGACCCAGGGCCCTGTCGGCAAGGAATTGTTCGACATCATCGAGAAGCGCGGCGTGGTGCCGCTCGGCTGGGCCGAGAACGGTTTCCGCGAACTCACCAACTCGAAGCGCGACATCAAGACCCCGGCGGATCTGAACGGCCTGAAGATCCGCGTGGTCGGCTCGCCGCTCTATCTTGATACCTTCACGGCGCTTGGCGCCAACCCGACCCAGATGAGCTGGGCGGATGCCCAGCCGGCACTGGCGACCGGTGCGGTCGACGGCCAGGAGAACCCGCTCAGCATCTTCACCGTCGCCAAGCTGCAGAATGTCGGCCAGAAGCACGTCACCCTCTGGGGCTATGTCGCCGACCCGCTGATCTTCGGCGTCAGCAAGCGGGTCTGGGACACCTTCACCCCTGAGGATCAGGATCTGCTGCGCAAGGCCGCCCAGGATGCCGGCACCTATGGCATCGAGGTCGCGCGCAAGGGCATCACCGAGAAGGACGACTCGACCTTGAAGGAGATCGAGGGTCTGGGTGTGACCATCACCCGGCTGTCGGATGCCGAACGTCAGGCCTTCGTCGATGCCACCCGCGGCGTCTACGAGAAGTGGGCGAAGGAGATCGGTCCGGACCTCGTGAAGACGGCGGAAGAGTCGGTCGCCAACCGCAAGAAGTGAGCCTCTGCCGGGGCGACCTCGGTGTTGCCCCGGCCTCCGGCCTCACCCGGCGGTTCTCTGCCGAAGCGGGCGTCCTGGACGCCCGCCCCTCACAGCCTTCAACCGGGGAACGACTGCCGTGGCCTCCAGCCCCGAGCATGACGACGTACCGGAAGCGGTCCGCGAGGTCGACCGTCCGGTCGTCAGCGGTCGTATCGAGGAATTCATTGCCGCCCTCGCGATGGCCGGAATCTGTGTGATCAGTTTCGGCAATGTGGTGGTGCGCTACGTCACCAACGCCTCTTTTGCAGCCACCGAGGAACTCTCGATCTTCCTGCTGGTGGTGATGACCATGGTCGGCGCCTCGCTGGCCTTCATCCGCGGCGGGCATATCCGGATCACCGCCATCGTCGACCGCCTGCCCCGCCGGCCGCGCATGGGCCTGATCATGCTCACCCATCTGCTGACCGTGATCATGTTCGCCCTGGTCGCCTGGTATGGCTGGCTGCTGACGCTGGATGAGATGGAATACGGCGAAACCTCGCCGGCCCTCGGCCTATCCGAGCTGGATCTACACCATCTGGCTGCCGCTGGTTTCGATCGCGATCATCCTGCGTGTCGTCGGCCGTGCCCACCGGGAATGGCGGGCCTTCCGTACCCACGAGACGGCCGTCGACATCGCCACCGGCGATGATGTGCTGCCGGGGGACGCCGCCGATCTTCCCGGGCCGAAGCGGGGGACGAGCTTCTGATGCTGACCGCAAACGTCTTCCTCATCGGCGCCTTCCTGCTGCTGCTGCTGCTGGGCACGCCGATCGCCGTGGCGCTCGGCCTTTCGGGTGTCGCCGGCATCCTGACCGGGCTTGACCAGTACGCGCTCGGCACCGTTGGTACCAATACCTATAACAGCATCGCGAAATACCCGTTGATCGCCATCCCGCTCTTCGTGCTGACGGGGGTGATCTTTGAACGCTCGGGCGTCGCCCGGCGTCTGGTCGAATTCGCCGCCTATTTCGTCGGCCCCCGCCGGGGTGGCCTCGCCGTCGTTGCCATCCTGGTCTGCATGATCATGGGCGGCATGGCGGGGTCCGGCCCCGCCGATGCCGCCGCGGTTGCGACGGTGATGATCCCCAGCATGCGGCGCGTCGGCTATCCGGCCGCCTTCTCGGCCAGCGTCATCGCATCGGCCGCCTCCACCGCCATCCTCATCCCGCCCTCGATCGCGCTGATCGTCTATGGCGTGATGGTGCCGGGGACTGATATCCGGGCGCTCTTCGCGGCCGGTCTGATCCCGGGCATCCTGTCGGGGCTGTTCATCGCCGTCCCCACCCTGATCATCTCGCGCCGTCAGGGCTTCGGGGCCGCCGAGGCGGGTGAACAGGGGCCGCGGCGCCGCTTCCTGGACGTGTTCGTCCAGGCGCTGCCGGGGCTGATGGCACCGGTGATCATCCTGGGCGGCCTGCGCACCGGCCTGTTCACGCCCACCGAGACCGCGGTCGTCGCCGTGTTCTACGGCATCTTCATCGGCCTCTTCGTCTACCGGGAACTGAAGGTCCGCGACATCTACAAGGCGCTGGCCGAAAGTGCCGAAACCTCGGCGGTGATCATGCTGATCATCGCGCTGGCCGGTATCTTCGCCTGGGCCGGCGGCACGCTCGGCGCCTTCGACAGTGCAGCCCGCGGCCTGCTGGACCTCACCGACAACGGCTGGGTCATTCTGGGCATGATCATGGTGATCCTGCTCTTCGCCGGCATGGTGCTCGACGGGGTGTCGATCTATCTGATCACCCTGCCGCTGATCGTGCCGATCGCCCAGACCTATGACTGGAACCTCACCTGGCTGGGGGTGGCTGATGGCGATGAACATCGCGATCGGCCAGTTCACGCCGCCGGTCGCCGTGAACCTGATCGTGACGGCCCGCATCGCCAAGGTGCCGATCGAAGAGACGGTGCCCTGGGTGATCTGGATGGTGCTGGCCATGGTGCTGCTGCTCGCACTGCTGATGGCGGTGCCGGATCTCGCCCTCTGGCTGCCGAAAACCCTGGGCTACGTCGTCTGACACAGCCCGCCTGAACCACGAACCCTTCCGACACCTCCGGCCCACGGGCTGCGCCTTTCCCAGGCGCGGCCCGACGGGTGGGGTGTGCTCTGATCCCCACCGATTCCCGTCGGTTTTTTTCCCGACCTTCCCTGATCCATAAGGATGACCCGACAATGACGACGCGCGACGCAGGCACCGCAGCCGGTGCCAATGCACTGCCCGACGGCCCGATCACCGGCGGTGAAGCGCTCGCCCGCATGCTGCTCGCCCACGGCATCGGCCCGCTCTTCGGCATGGGCGGCTTCCAGCTGCTGCCGTTCTACGATGCCTGCCGGCGGCTGGGCCTCTCGCATGCCCTGATCAATGACGAGCGCTGCGGCGCCTTCGCCGCCGATGCCTATGCCCGGGTCACCGGCCGGGTCGGCGTCTGCGATGCCACCCTCGGGCCGGGGGCCACCAATCTGGTGACGGCGCTGGTCGAGAGCTACAATGCCGGCGTGCCGATCGTCGCCATCGTCGGCGACACCCATCGCGACCATTCCTGGAAGAACATGACCCAGGAGACCCGCCAGCTCGACATCCTGCGGCCGGTGGTCAAGGAAGTGATCCGGGTGGAGCGCACCCACCGCATCCCCGAACTCGTCCGCCGCGCCTTCGCCGTCGCGACCTCGGGCCGCCCCGGCCCGGTGCTGCTCGACGTGCCGGAAGACGTCGCCCATGACGAGATCGTCTTCCAGGCCTCGGACTTCTATGCCGATCCGGCCGCCGAGGCGGCGCCCTCGCTGCGCTGCCGCCCGGCCTCGGCCGATCTGGCCCGTGCGGCTGATCTGCTGGCCAAGGCCGAGCGCCCGGTGATCCTGGCCGGGGGCGGCGTGCATCTGTCGCAGGCGGCGCCGGCGCTGGAGGCCTTCGCCCATGCCTTCGGCATTCCGGTCGCTCACACGCTTTCGGGCAAGGGCGCGATCGCCTGCACCGATCCGCTGTCGCTCGGCATCTTCGGCCGCTACAGCCGCATCGCCAACGACGTGATCGAAACCGCCGACGTGATCCTCGCCATCGGCTGCAAGCTGGGCGAGATCGCGACCAAGCGCTACAGCGTGCCGCCCGCGGGCAAGACGCTGATCCATCTCGACATCCTGGCCGAGGAATTCGACCGCTGCTATCCCGCGACCGTCCGGCTCTGGGGCGATGCGCGCGAAGGCATCGAGGCGCTGACGGAAAAGCTTGCGCCCACCGCCGAGGCGGCCCGGGCCGCACGTGCGGGCTATGCCACCGAGATCGATGAGCGCATGGCGAAGTGGCGGGCCGAGGTGGCGCCGAAGCTCAGCTCCGACGAGCGGCCGATCACCATGGCGCGGCTGATGACCGAGGTGACCAAGGCTCTGCCCGCCGATGGCCTGCTGGTTGCGGATGGCGGTTTTGCGGCCCATTGGGGCGGCCTGCTGTTCGACACCAAGCGCGCCGGCCGCGGCTTCGTGCCCGATCGCGGCTTCGCCTCGATCGGCTACGGCCTGCCCGGTGCGATGGGCTGTGCGCTGGCGGCTCCGGGCCGGCCGGTGATGGCGCTGACCGGCGACGGCGGCTTCAACATGACGCTGGGCGAGCTTGAGACCGCCCTGCGCATGAACCTCGCCTTCACCCTGATCATCGTCAACAACGCGGCGTCCGGCTATGTGAAGGCGCTGCAGCACCTGATGTACGGCACCGGCAATTACCAGTCGAGCGATCTGCGCGAGATGAACTACGCGAAGATCGCCGAGACCATGGGGGCCAAGGGCATCCGGGTCGAGAATCCGGACGACCTGTCGGGCGCGCTGGCGGCGGCGATGGCCGAGCGCGGCCGTCCGACGGTGCTCGACGTGGTGGTCACCCGCGATCCGGCCAACATGCTGCCGGGCGTCGACAGCCGGGCGGTGAAGGCCAAGAAGGGCGACCGCGTCGCCTGATCAGGCAGCGGCCGGATCAGCAGAATACCTGATCCCGAAGGGGGCTCCGTGCTAGTCTGACGTGGTGTCATCCCATCGTCACGTGTACGGAGCCCCCATCATGACCGAGACCACGCCCCGGCGCCCGCGGATCGCCGTCACCGGCAGTGCCGGCACCGGCAAGACCACGCTGGTCGATGCGCTCGGCCGCCATTTCGGCCTGCCGGTGGTGCCCGAGCACATGCGCAGCCGGATCGAGGCCGGGCTCGACCTGCACAAGCTGGAATGGCCGCAGTTCCGGGCGCTGATCCGCGAGCTGTATGACGAACATCTGGCGGCACGCGATGCCGCGATCGCCGAAACCGGCGGCGCCGTCACCGATCGTTGCCCGCTGGACACGCTGGGCTTCTGGCTGCATTACGGCTTCGGCTCCGACGAGGCCGAAACCGATGCGCTGGCGGCGGATGCCGTCGCCCAGATGGCGCCGCTCGATCTGGTGGTGATCCTGCCCGCGGGCGCCATACCCTTCGTCACCGACGGCGTCCGCTCGCCCAATCGCTGGCTGCAGATCAAGTTCCAGATCCTGATCGAAGGCCTGCTGGAACGCTTTACCCCCGACGTGCCGGTGCTGCGCATGCCCGCCGACGTGCTCGACCCCCAGGCCCGCATCGACGCGGTGCTGGCGGCCCTGCCCGAAGGGGTGCGGTGAGGGGAGAAGAAGAAGGTGGATCCCCGCCTGCGCGGGCGTGACGGCTTCCTCTTTTTTTACAGAGAGTTAGCCCCGCGCAAGCGGGGTTCCCCCTGTTTCGGGCAGGAGACCTGCCTTCAATTCACCTGGTTTTTGACCTTGTCGAACTTCAGCTTCGGCCAGTCCTCGACCGTGCGGTTCAGGTGCCAGGCGTTGCGGGCCAGGAAGACCGGCCGGCCGGTGTGGTCGTCGGACAGCGCCGAGACGTTGTTGTCGGCGAAGCGCTTCATCTCGGCCGGATCGCCCGACACCCAGCGCGCCGCATAGGCCTCGACGGTTTCATACGATACGGGGATGCCGTATTCGGTGCGGATGCGGTCGGCCAGCACGTCGAACTGCAGAGAGCCCACCACGCCCACCACCCAGGCGGAGGAGGTGATGCGCGGCTTCATGACCGCGGCCACGCCTTCCTCGGCCAGCTGTTCCAGCGCCCGGCCCAGATGCTTGGCCTTCATCGGGTCTTCCGGGCGGATGCGGCGCAGCAGTTCCGGCGCGAAGGAGGGGATGCCGGTGAAGCGGATCTCCTCGCCCTCGGTCAGGCTGTCGCCGATGCGCAGCGTGCCGTGGTTGGGGATGCCGATGATGTCGCCGGCAACCGCCTCGTCGGCGATCTCGCGGTCCTGGGCCAGGAACATGACCGGCGCGCTGACATTGACCGCCTTGGTCGATCCCACCGGCAGCAGGCGCATGCCGCGCTTGAAATGGCCCGAGCACAGCCGCACGAAGGCGATGCGGTCGCGGTGCTTCAGATCCATATTCGCCTGGATCTTGAACACGAAGCCGGTGACCTTGTCCTCGTCGGGCGCCACGTCGCGCGGCGTCGCCGGCTGGCGGCGCGGCGAGGGGGCGAGCCGGCCGACGCCTTCCAGCAGCTCGCGCACGCCGAAATTGTTGAGCGCGCTGCCGAAGAAGACCGGGGTCATGTGGCCTTCGCGATAGGCCTGCAGGTCGAAGGCCGGGCACAGCTCGCGGACCATGGTCACCTGGTCCTTCAGCTCCTGCCACTGGTCGCGGGGCAGATGCTCGCCGATGGTCGGGTCGTCGAGGCCGGTGACCGAGAACGAGGCGTCGTTGATGCTCGACCGGTCGCCGCGATCCATCAGCACCATGCGGTCGTCGAGCACGTGATAGCAGCCGCGGAAATGGCGGCCCATGCCGATCGGCCAGGCGGCCGGGGTCACGTCCAGCGCCAGGGTCTGTTCGATCTCGTCGATCAGCTCCAGCGGGTCGCGGGCCTCGCGGTCCATCTTGTTGACGAAGGTGATGATCGGCACGTCGCGCAGGCGGCAGACCTCGAACAGCTTGCGGGTCTGTTCCTCGATGCCCTTCGCGGCGTCGATGACCATGATCGCGCTGTCGACCGCGGTCAGCGTGCGGTAGGTGTCTTCCGAGAAGTCCTCGTGGCCCGGCGTGTCGAGCAGGTTGAAGGCGAAGCCGTCATGCTCGAAGCTCATCACCGAGGCCGAGACCGAAATCCCGCGCTCGCGCTCCACCTTCAGCCAGTCCGACCGCGCACGCCGCTGCTCGCCGCGCGCCTTCACCGCACCGGCCATCTGGATGGCGCCGGAGAACAGCAGCAGCTTCTCGGTCAGCGTGGTCTTGCCGGCGTCGGGATGCGAGATGATCGCGAAGGTACGGCGACGCGCGATCTCGGCGCCGATGTCGGTGATGTCGGTCATGCGCTCGGACGGGTTCGGAGGAAGGGAAGGGCTTCGTTCGGGGAACGGGCTTCGTTTCGGGAAAGGTCTCGGTTTCCCGGGGCGATAGGTAGCGCGTCCGGGCGCGATTTTCCAGGGACTTCGGTCGGATCGGGCGGCATAATCGGGCAAGCCTCCCCTGCAGGCGATGTCACGGCTGTGCCCCGTCCGCGCCGTTTGACGGACGGGAAACCGCCTTTTCGAAAGCAGCAGGCCGAAGGGTGGCGGTCGGGGGAGCAGCTAAGGGAGACGCGGTGATGTCGAAGATGGATATGCGTCACGCCAGACTGTTCCGCGCCGGCCCTGATCAGGCCGTGCGGATCCCGAAGGGTTTTGAACTGCCGGGCGACGAGGTGATCATTCACCGTGAGGGCGACCGTCTGGTCATCGAACCCGTCGCCAGGCCGGGGCTGCTCGCGCTTCTGGCGACATTGGAGCCGATTGACGAAGCATTTCCCGACGTGGACGAAGGTCTGCGCGCCCGTGACACGAACCTCCGGGTGTCCTGTCAGGGGGCTGGGCTTATGGTCGAGAACCGGCTCGACTGAGCTGGAGCGCCTTCCCGGCAGCTACGCCCCTGGCGGTCACTGCCGTATGCCGCCTCAACATCCGACCGCCACGACCCGGGGCGGTGCCGCGGATGCCCCGGCCGCCATGTCCGGGGCGAGGTCGAGGAAGGCGAGGATGGCCGAGAGGATGGCGGCCTCGTCCTGGTCCGGCAGATCGGCGTAGTCATGCCCGCCCGGCACCGGCAGAATGCGGATGGTTCCCGAGAGGGCATAACGCCCGGCATCCACCGCCGTGCCATAGGGATCCTGATCGCCCTGGATGATCAGAAAGGGCGTATCGAGCCGGGCGAGGTGATCGGTGCGGGCCGGGTCTTCGTCCTGCAAGGGGTGCCTGAAGGGATAGCCGAAGCAGACGAGCCGCGTGATCCTGGGGTCCGCGCCGGCCAGCGAGGTCACGATCCCGCCTGCGGAATGGGTGAGGCACCAGATCCGCTTTGCCGGCAGCCCGTCGAGGAAGTCCCGCAGATCGCGGGCCGCGACGACATTCGCCCGCCTCCGTGGCCGGAGGGCATAGTCCCAGCGGTCGGGACGGGTGAGCAGGATCATCGATTTGATCAGCCGTTCGACGATCCACCCGAGAGCAGGCCACCGGCGGCGCAGCGCCCTGACCTGCGGGCCGGCCAGGGCCTCGAACCTGCGGTCGAGCAGCTTGAAGGTCCGGGTGGTGCGCGTCTCCAGCCAGCAGACCGGGATGCCCCGGTCGTGGATCACGCCAATGATCCGGTCGATCATCGACGAGGCCCGCCGATAATTGTTCCGGCCCATGACGATCAGCAGGGTGTCGGCCTCGGGCGACCCCAGATGGCGAACCGGCCCGATGCCCGGTCTCGCGAAAAAATGGGAGATCGGCATCGGTGGTTCACTCTGTGCGTTACTGCATATGGCAGCCTGTTTTATTGTAAGCGGGTGATGATTGCCTCACAAGCGGGCGTGCGCCAATTCCGTGCGGGGGCAGGCGCATGAGAGCCTGAGGCATGTTCCGACCTGCGGGAGACGGATCCATGGCCGAACTGACCGATGCCGCAATCGATGCCGCCCTGGAGCGCGGCCGCCTTGCCCATGCGCAGGAACCGCGCGCCGCGGCGGCACGCTATGACCGCGGCGAGGGCCTGGTCATCGTCGATCTGGAGAATGGCTGCGTCTTCGCCTTTCCGCCGCGGCTGGTTGCGGGGCTGGATGGGGCAACCGCTGATCAGCTTGCCGCGGTCCGGATCCTCGGCAGGGGGTATGGCCTCCATTGGGAAGAACTGGATGTGGATCTGTCGCTGCCCGGGTTGATGGCGGGGCGCTTCGGTCCCGGGATCTGACCGAAATGGCAGACGGAGCGGGCCCGTCCGATAGCGGGCGCTACTGCCGCCCGCGCTGCCGCCAGGCCTCGGGCGGCGTGAACCGGCCGGCCCACAGGCCACGGCCGGCGGCGCGGGCGTCGGCTTCCGGTGTGAGGTAAAGGCCGGAATAGCGACGATAGGCCAGCGCCAGCCCGTCGCGCACCAGCCGGGCGCCCAGATCCTCGCCGTTCGCCTGGCAGAGGGCGAGGGCGCGCTTATAGCGGTCGCGCCCTGTCACCACGCAGACCACCTCTCGTCCCTGTATGAGTGCACGCAAAGCCTCGCTTGCGGCCGCCCCGCAGGCCCAGGGCCGGCCTTCGCCGTCGGTACAGATCTGGTCCGTCTCCTGTGCGTCGATGCCGTAAAGCCGGACCCGCTCACCCGCAACTTCCAATGTGTCGCCGTCGATCACCCGTGCTTCGCCGGCCAGTTCCCGGGCGAGAGCATGGGGCGACGCCAACGCCACCGCCAAGGCGGCGGCGCATGCCGCTCCTGTCCTTCTCATCCGGTCCACCAACTGAAGCGCAGGACGGCGCGCCCGCCGTGAGATGCGCTTGAGCTTTTGGCTTGGTGGCCGGGGTTGAGAAAACCGTCACATGAGCGGCCCTCGGACCTTTAGGCGGAGCCTTGGACATACGTCCGAGCCCCCGGCCGCAAGAGCCAAGATAGCCGATTCCAGTTCGGCAGACCGCATGTGAAGGGGTTTCTCACGCCCCAGGCACCGGCTGCGTCCTCCGGTTCCCGGCTCGACAATGCCATGACGGTGGGGATAACGGAAAGGAAAACCGCTCTATGCGCGGCCCGCGCGATAAATACTGAAGGATGTCGCAGCTTTTATTATTCTAGCCGCATGGAATATCGCGGTGCGGATGTATCCGGTGCTGAAATGCGGGGAAGTCCACCGCCAGGAAAACCGGCATGAAGACGCGTTGAGCGGAGGCGTACCTCCGCCCTTCGGTCATCATCCTGGACTGCCGAAGCTTCGACCGGGGGTATTCAGCCGATCATGCAATATCGGCCCCCGAACTTTTCAGGCCACCGCCCTTGGACATCGTTCGGGCCCCCGGCCGCAAGCAGTCGTCCGGCCTGGGGCGAAAAGGCCGGATTACCGCATGTGAAGGGTTTCTCACGCCCTGAAGCAGATTGCGGCGATCAGCTTCATGAGGGAGAATAGCAGAGAAATAATAGTTTTAAAATGAAGAATAAGACAACTTATAGGAGTGGAGGAATTTTCTGCATAACTGAAGGACTAAGCAGCTCTATTGTGCGGCAAGCCGTCATTTTATCAAGGGATTATTTGTCAAATTCAAGTTCTAATTGTTTTTTATATTGGGCAGCTTGATAGTGCCAGATAAGTGAATCAAAATCACGCCGTGAAATATCCAGTAAGTCCGCCGCAAAATTGAAGACGTCTCGGAGATAAGCGTAGCCGTTATTCTCCAGTCCCGCGAGTTCTGCGAAATTCTGAACGTGTCGATCCACAGCGACACAATCCATGCCAACCAAGCATGCCATATAGTCAATGGTTTTGGGCCCTATACCGTGGATTTTCTGCAAACCTGAGCAAAAAGTCTCCTCCCGTAAAGACATTAGAAGTTCGTCAGTATTCTCAATTCGAGCATTTGATATAAAAGAAACTACATTCTCAAATCGGGATATTTTTTCATTATGCGTCCACTGTAGGAATTTTGAAGTTCCTTCATCCTGCATAATTTGTATTACCGAGCCAGTGGTCGATGCGTGAGGAAATCTTTCAAGTATGTAATGGATCCGGGGCCTTATAATTTTCTCGTAACTTAGCCCTGCCTGAAGTGTAGCATCAGCTAGTACAGCGCCCATGTGGTGATAAATAGGTCTGCAGGGGGGCCGGTTCAGCATGATGCCAGTCTCCACAGCGCGATCAGCAACGCGTCGTGCAGCATATAGTGCATCTATATACGTTAATTTTCGCGTCATTTTCCTCAACCCACTACACAGTGGACGCTTCCGCTAAGGCTTTTAATCTCTCGACGCAGTTTGGACAAGCTCCGCACGGAAACGAGCTTGAGGCCTGACAAGAGAAAGTGCGACCGATTGGCACGTTAAGTTCCAGGGCTCGTCGTATAACATCAGCTTTAGTATTTTTTCGAAACGGTGCATGGAAACGCACAGCACCCACCCCCCTGGATAGCTCATCAAGACCATTCATAAACTCGGTACTACAGTCTATTTCTTTGGCATGATTGCTATTGATAAAACCAGAATATACATCGAGAATTCCAAGAGTCTGTGCACGGGCCGCTGCCACGGCAAAGAATAGCATGGTCCGATATGGCAGGTAAAGATCATCATCTGATACTGACTCTCTCCAAAGATCTGCCTCGCAGATCATCCGAGAGCGTGATCCAATAAAAATGTCCGAAATATTTAGACGCTCAGGTCTTAAGACTTCTGGCGGCAGTAATTCATTAACATTTTTCCACTCTATCTCAACGCAATGCTGTCCATAGTCAAAAAATATTGGCTGAATTTTAATATCCATTTTGGTGAGTAGGTAGCACACAGTGGTTGAATCTAGGCCGCCCGAGACCATTACGACAGCTTTTTTCATGGGTTGCCAGCCTGCAATTTTGATAGGACATCAAAAAGACCATTTAAGCATATATCGAGGTTGCTTGAATAAACGGTGCTCCCCACTATTACCATAGTGTTGGCATTTTCTTGGAGCGGATCATAGGTAACTAGAGGCTTCTTATTTGCAATGGCCACTCCCATCTCGATAAGAGTACCCGGATCGCGTCCCAAAGGTAAGGCGAATACTACGGCACACTGACTGAGAATATTTAGGTCCTCGGCGTAAATTTTATGCATATGATGCTCCGCACTGTTAGGGTTGAGTTCTCCATTTTCTTGTATCGGCCTGCGAAGTAGGAAATTATGATAATTGAGGGCATTGATAACCTCCTCAATATACGTTCGATCTATGTATGAAAAATCGGGGGCTGCAAAGTATATTGGAAAAAGCCGTCGCACGTGCCAAGATAGATTTGTTCCTCCAAGATCACGCATTTGCTCGACTGTGAGTGCCAAGCTGCGTTGAACATCTCTCCGAAAATCGTCAGGGTATGTAGTTTGCGCATAGCATGTCGCAGCTCTCGCCGCTTTCCATGCTGCGCCGAATACGTCTGTGCTGATCAAGTAAGTAAATACAGCGGAATAAACATCACCTACGCCCACTGAATTGGTAGTTTGACCAAGAAGGGCTGGGACTTCGTCCCCTTGATCAGTACGGAGATCAAATACCCGACTACCACCGCGATTTTCTTTCAAGAGAACAACATCCGGAGATAGGTGACGTAGGCAATTCAGCAGCGCCGATATATCATCCGATGCTCTTTCTAAAAAAAATCTGGAGGAAGTTGACGTAATAAGAGCAGATATCTGTCCTGAAAACGGGGAGAGAATATCAATATCGGGAATGTCGTAAGCGATATCTATGCTGATCTGCGCCTTATCAGCTAATATATTCTTTAGGTCTCCGATGTTATATTTTCCTGGAAATATCAGGCAGGAACTATAATTTTCGAGATTTGCTTCGCCATCATTTATTTCGCAATATTTCTCTTCTAGGAGAAGATCTTCATAGTTTTGGTCTCCAATTTCGAGAGGGTCCCTAATCACCATAACATTCGGGGCCCCCTTAACTTCTCCGAGCCATATGAAATTACTGCATTGAAGTTCTTGGAGGAAGTGGCGTGCTTGATCTACTAGATATCTTGGGCAGATCGCGGCTACTGCATAGCTGGCGTTGATAGCCCAGAGACCACGTGCTGCATGTATGATGCCACCAAGCCGTAACTTACTGCTTGTACCTGTCGTGGGTAGGGTAAAATCTATGTAAATCTCGCCGATCAGTAGAAGTGCGGAATTTTCGCTCATGGTTCACCCGGGGCAAAATCAACGCTAATAGAAGTGAATGGAGTTGATGACGATGTTACGACTCGGCCCTTATAGGTGAAGCCCGCCACAATGCAATCCGCTATGTAGTTAAATTTTGTCGGTAAGGCGCCCACGGATTCTCCATTCGCGTCCACTGTGAATAGTCTCCGCTGATGTATTATGGATAAAATTGTATTCGTAGGCGGGGCGGATTTATGTTTTAAAAAATAGGAACAAAGCTCTACCTCTTCCAAAATGCAAGAGAATGCACGTCCACAACGGTCACCTCCGCTTGCGCCGCTACCAACTTCATTACCTGTTCCTTTCGATTGAGATCCTGGGTAGTCTGTTAACCTGCCAGAACCGCTGCTACCCATGCCAGACGCTCCTTTGGATATGGTCCTTCTAGTTTATTTTTGGCGATACATATTAAATTTCAAGTGCATCTTCGATCGGAAGAGAGGGTCTTGGAGATGGCTGCGTCTTCGTGTCGGTGGTGCGCAGCGGCCGTGGCGCTCCCGCGCCACGGCCGCCCGCCTCACCTCACACCAGATCAAACCGATCCGCGTTCATCACCTTCGCCCAGGCCGCCACGAAATCCGTGACGAATTTCTCCTGCGCGTCGTCCTGCGCATAGAGTTCCGCATAGGCCCGCAGGATCGAGTTTGAGCCGAAGGTCAGGTCCAGTTCGGTGGCGGTCCATCTGGTGGTGCCGGTGGCGCGGTCGCGGAGGTCGTAGAGGCCGCCGCCGGCAGGCGTCCAGGTCAGGGACATGTCGGTCAGGGTGACGAAGAAGTCGGTGGAGAGCACGCCTGCGCGACTGGTGAAGACGCCGTGTTTCGTGCTGCCGTGATTGGTGCCGAGCACGCGCATGCCGCCGACCAGCACGGTCATTTCAGGGGCGGTCAGGCCCATGAGCTGGGTGCGGTCGAGCATCAGCTCGGCCGGGCTGACGGCATAGTCGGCCTTCAGCCAGTTGCGGTAACCGTCGTGGATCGGCTCCAGCGGGGCGAAGCTGTCGGCGTCGGTCATCTCGTCGGTGGCATCGCCGCGGCCCGGGTGGAAGGGGACGGTGATGTCGAACCCGGCCGCCTTGGCCGCCTGTTCGATGCCGAGATTGCCGGCGAGCACGATGACATCGGCGAGGCTGGCGCCGCTTTCCGCCGCGATCGGGGCCAGCACGTCCAGTACCCGGGCGAGGCGGGCGGGCTCGTTGCCCTCCCAATCCTTCTGCGGGGCAAGCCGGATGCGCGCGCCATTGGCGCCGCCGCGCATGTCGGAGCCGCGATAGGTGCGGGCGCTGTCCCAGGCGGTGCTGACCATGTCTGCGACCGAAAGCCCGGCGGCGGCGATCTTCGCCTTCACCGCGTCGACATCCCAACCGGTCGGGCCGGCCGGCACCGGGTCCTGCCAGATCAGGTCTTCCGCCGGCACGTCGGGGCCGACATAGCGGATTTTGGGGCCCATGTCGCGATGGGTGAGCTTGAACCAGGCGCGGGCGAAGACCTCGGAGAAATAGTCCTGATCGGCGTAGAACTTCTCGGAAATCGCGCGATAGGCCGGGTCCCTGATCATCGCCATGTCGGCATCGGTCATGATCGGCATGCAGCGGATCGAGGGGTCCTCGACATCGACCGGCTTGTCTTCTTCGCGGATCTCGACCGGTTCCCACTGCCAGGCGCCGGCCGGGCTCTTGCACAGCTCCCACTCGTGGTTGAACAGCATGTGGAAATAGCCGTTGTCCCAGCGGGTCGGATGGGTGGTCCAGGCACCCTCGATGCCGCTGGTGATCGTGTCGCGGCCCATGCCGCGGCCGGTGGGGTTGGCCCAGCCCAGGCCCTGCGCCTCGACCGGCGCGCCCTCGGGCTCGGGTCCCAGCAGGCCGGCATCGCCATTGCCATGGGTCTTGCCGACGGTATGGCCGCCGGCGGTGAGTGCCACGGTCTCCTCGTCGTTCATCGCCATGCGGGCGAAGGTCTCGCGGATCGCCTGGGCGGTCTTGAGCGGGTCGGGCTGGCCGGCGACACCTTCCGGGTTCACATAGATCAGCCCCATCTGCACCGCGGCGAGCGGGTTTTCCAGCGAGGTTTCGGCCTCGCTCGCATAGCGCTCCCGCCCGAGCCAGGTGGTCTCGGGGCCCCAATAGACGTCGAGTTCCGGATGCCAGATGTCCTCGCGGCCGAAGGCGAAGCCGAAGGTCTTGAGGCCCATGGTCTCGTAGGCGATGGTGCCGGCCAGCACGATCAGATCGGCCCAGCTGACCCTGTTGCCGTATTTCTTCTTGATCGGCCAGAGCAGGCGCCGCGCCTTGTCGAGGCTGACATTGTCCGGCCAGCTGTTCAGCGGCGCGAAACGCTGGTTGCCGGTGCCGCCGCCGCCGCGGCCGTCGGAAATGCGGTAGCTGCCGGCAGCGTGCCAGGACAGGCGGATCATCAGCCCGCCGTAATGGCCCCAATCGGCCGGCCACCAGGGCTGGCTGTCGGTCATCAGCGCGCGCATATCCTGCTTCAGCGCCTCGAAATCGAGCGTCTTCAGCGCCTCGCGATAGCTGTAGCCGCGGCCGAGCGGGTTGGTCTTGGTGTCATGCTGGGACAGGATCTCCAGCTTCAGCGATTTCGGCCACCAGGCCGTCACCGAGCTGTCGGCGGTGGTGTTGCCGCCATGCATGACGGGGCATTTGCCGCCTTGGGGGTTCATCTCGTTCATCGCGTCCTCCTGCCGTGCTCCGCTGTCGGGCTGGTCTTGTTGATGTTGATGAAGAAGAAGCATATGGCGCCGGAATGACGGATGTACGAGCCGAATCGGGGGATCGGATGACCGTTGTCTTGCACTTCTCCCGCTCTGCTCGATATGGTGCCGGACATCCTGCTCCAAGCCAGGTCCGGAGACCTCTGCCCCATGGCCAATGCCGCGACGGAAGAGCTGATCGAGAACTTCTCCCTGTTCGACGACTGGGAGGAGCGCTACGCCTATCTGATCGATCTGGGCCGCAAACTGCCGGACCTGCCCGAGGCTGAACGCACGCCCGAAAGCAAGGTCGAAGGCTGCATGAGCCAGGTCTGGCTGCTGAGCGAGGTGGAGCCGGGCAATCCACCGGTGATCCGCTATCGCGCCGACAGCGACAGCCAGATCGTCCGCGGGCTGATCGCAGTGCTGATGACCGCCTATTCCGGCGAGCCCGCCGACCGGATCATCGCCACCGACATCAACGACATTTTCAACCGCATCGGTCTGGACCGGCATCTGAGCCCCAACCGCCGCAACGGCTTCTACGCCATGGTGCAGCGGATCTCGGACACCGCCGCCCGGGCGATGAAAGCTTCGTCCTGAGAGCAGCCCCTTCCGGAGTGTCGCACCGCCATGGCTCAAGAACTGACGATCACCGGCGAAGCACCCGCGGTGCTGCGCAATTCCTCCATCGACCGGGCGGCGCTGGCCCAGGCGCGCATCGATCTGGCCGCCAGCCTGCGCATGGCGGCACGGCTGGGCTTTGCCGAGGGGATCTGCAACCATTTCTCGGCGCTGGTCCCGGGGCGGGATGATCTGTTCCTGGTCAACCCCTATGGCCTCGCCTTCGCCGAGGTGACCGCCTCCAGCCTGCTGGTCTGCGATTTCCACGGCAATGTGATCGAGGGCGAGGGCCGGCCCGAGGCGACGGCGTTCTACATCCATGCCCGGCTGCACATGAAGAAGCCCGGCGCGCGGGCCGCCTTCCACACCCATATGCCCAATGCCACCGCGCTGACCATGATCGAGGGCGAACCGCTCGCTCATGCCGGGCAGACCGCGCTCAAATTCCTCGGCCGGACCGCGGTCGACCCGGTCTATAACGGGCTGGCGCTGGATACGGCCGAAGGCGACCGGATCGCCGCGGCCATGGGCGATGCCGACATCCTGTTCATGCGCAGCCATGGCGTGATGGTCACCGCCCCCTCGATCGCCGAAGCCTGGGACGATCTCTATTTTCTGGAGCGTGCCGCCGAGGTGCAGATCCGGGCATTGCAGACCGGTCGTCCGCTGATCCCGGTGCCGGCGGATGTGGCGGCCATGACCAACGCCCAGATGCGTGACGAGGATGCCGAAAGCGCCCGGCTGCATCTGGAAAGCGTGAAGCGGATCCTGGCGCGCAGCGAGCCCGATTACGCGGATTGAGCCGGACCCACGGGCGGCCCCGGGGGGGGAGGGGCGCCGGCGCGCGCCCTCCGTCCGGCTTGCAGCCGGGCGCATGTAGGGGTCTGATGGGGGGCACCGACCGACGTGCAGGAGACCCCGACCCATGGCCAGAGCAGAGGCGGCAATCGGTGCCGCACGCTATGCCGTTTCGATCCGGACCGGCAACCACCAGCTCGTTGCCGACGAACCGCAGAAGCTCGGCGGCGCCGATGCCGGCCCGGCGCCCTATGACCTGCTGCTGGCGAGCCTGGGCGCCTGCACCGCCATCACGCTCAAGATGTATGCCGAGCGCAAGCAGTGGCCGCTCAACCAGGCGAAGGTCGCGCTGCATTATCTGGTCGAGAACGGCACCGGCCGGATCGAGCGGGTGCTGACCCTCGACGGCCCGCTCGACGATGATCAGCGCGCGCGCCTGGCCGACATCGCCGAGCGCACGCCGGTGACGCTGACGCTCAAATCCGGCCTCGCGATCTCGACCAGCCTGTCTTGACCGCCGATCCCGATACCCGGCCCGCCAGAGGCCGGGATCTGCAACCGATGCCCGAGGAAATCCCCATGGACGAGCTGATCAGGGCGACCGCCCGCGATCTGGTCGCGCGGTTGGCGCGCGGCGAGGTGACCCCGAACGACCTGCTGGATGCGCTGGAGCGACGGGTCGAGGCGGTGGATGGCGCCGTCAACGCCGTGGTTACCCGCGCCTTCGATCAGGCCCGCGCCGCCGCCCGACACTGGATGCCGACGACCGATCGCCGCCGTCAGCCGGGCCGGCTGCACGGGCTGCCGGTGGCGATCAAGGATCTGACCGCGACCGCTGGCATTCGTACCACCTATGGCTCGCCGCTCTTCGCCGGGAATGTGCCGGCGCAATCGGACAACGTTGCGGCCCGACTGGAAGAGCGCGGCGGCATCATCTACGCCAAGACCAACACGCCCGAATTCGGCGCCGGCGCCCAGACCTTCAACGAGGTCTTCGGCACCACCACCAATCCGTGGAACACCAGCCTGACCCCCGGCGGCTCGTCGGGCGGCTCGGCCGTGGCACTGGCCAGCGGCACGGCCTGGCTGGCGCAGGGGTCGGATCTGGGCGGCTCGCTGCGCATTCCTGCCGCTTTTACCGGCGTTGTGGGTCTGCGCCCGACCCCGGGCCGCGTGCCCCACGGCCCCTCGGTCTCGCCCTTCTCGACGCTGTCGGTCGAGGGGCCGATGGCGCGCGACGTGGCCGATCTGGGGTTGATGCTCGATGCCATGGCCGGCCTTCATCCGCGCGATCCCCTGTCGCGCGAGGCGGAGGCGGGGCTGTTCGAAGCGGCGGCGACTGCGCCGCGCAAGCCGCGGCGGGTGGCGGTTTCCGTCGATCTGGGGATCGTGCCGGTGGCGGCGGAGGTGCGCGCCGCCTTCGGTCGCGCGGTCGACCGGCTGGCGGCCGAGGGCGTCGAGATCGTGCCGCTCGAGACCAGCTTTGCCGAGGCCGAGAGCGCCTTCAAGGCGCTCCGCGCCGGGCTGATGGCCACCCTGCACGAGGATATGCTGCAGGCCCATCGTGACCGGCTGAAGCCGGATCTGGTCTGGAATATCGAACACGGGCTGGGGCTGGATGCCGCGACGCTTGGCCGGGCCGAGCGGGCGCGGGCGAAAATGACGCTGGATCTGATCGATGAACTCTCACGCGTCGATCTGGTGCTGACCCCCACCGTGCTGACCCCGCCCTTCCCGCACACGATCCGGGCGCTGGAGGAAATCGAGGGGCATCGGTTCGAGACCTATGTCTCGTGGCTGGCGCTCACCTTCGCGATCACGCTGACCGGCACGCCGGCAATGTCGCTGCCGGCCGGACGCATGGCGGGCGATCTGCCTTTCGGTCTGCAACTGGTCGGCCGGCCGGCGGATGAGGCAGCATTGCTGACCCATGCGGCCTGGATGGAAACGGTGTTCACACCCGTCAGGGAAGTGCCCGTAAACCCTCGGATTCCTGGCTAAATCTGCCTATCCGGGCAGGCAGATGAATCTCATTCCATTGTATGATTAATACCTACGATAGACTGTAGAAGTCCATGTAATGGACTATCGGGCGGGTCCTGCGCAGGTGTGCGCGGGTCTCGCCTTTTTCTTTGAAAAACAGGTGGTTGTGGTGCCTGATCCGTGGCGCTTGCGCCCCATGGGAGAGTTGCGCAATCCGAAACTATCCTGAATGTGCATATGTCCAATTCCCCTTCTGCGTTCATGATGCGAAATTCGATCGCTTTTTATGTTGAGAATACATCCTGGAAGTTGCTCTAATACACGCCAGGGATGCAATGACCCTCAATGATAGCGACAGCGGGCCGATACCGGACCCAACCCGCGCGGGGCCACCCGACCCTTTTTGATCGGGGCGACATGAACCGCTGCATCGGTACGGCCGGCACGGCCATTGCCGGCGACGGCGGAGACAAAGGGGGACGACGATGAAATCCGAGCTGCGAAAGGCCCGGTCGCGTGAACGTGTGGCACGCATCCAGGCCCTGACGGCGGAGGACCCCGTCCTCGGGGCCCGCCTCAACCGCATCCTGACCCACGCCCGGAACGTCAGGGTCACCGAATACCACCTGACCAACGCCTGCAACATCCGCTGCAAGGGCTGCTGGTTCTTCGAATACGGCCACGACACCGCCACCCGCGAGGTCAAGGATCTGGCGACGCTGGAGAGCTTCCTCATCGACGAGACGAAGCGCCGGCGGGTGAATGCTGCGCTGGTGATCGGCGGCGAGCCGACGCTGTTCCCGGACCGGCTGCGGCTGTTCGTGAAGCACCTGCGCTATGTGACGGTCTCGTCGAACGGTCTCAGGCGTCTGCCCTGGGACGGGTTCGAAGACGTGAACGTGATGCTGACCCTGTTCGGCGGCGGCAAGCTCGACGACGAGTTGCGCGCGATCAAGCCGAGCGGCCGGCAGTTCACCGGCCTGTTCGAGACGGTGCTCGAGAACTACCACCAGGATCCGCGGGCGAACTTCGTCTATGCGCTGACCGAGGACGGGATCGAATACATCGAGGACACCGTCCGGCGCATCGCCGAGAACGGCAACCGTCTGTCGTTCAACTTCTACAGCAAATACGGCACCGACGATCCGACCGCCCAGGCCCATCAGGATGCCCTGCTGGCCGAGGCGCTGAGGGTCAAGGCGCTCTATCCGGATGTGGTGCTGAGCCATCCCTATTATATCGAAGCAATGATCACCGGCCGGACCCATTGGGGCGCCGATTTCGGCTACGACGTCTGCCCGTCGATCAGCATCGATCATCCGGATCATGCCGAGCGGCTGGAGAACGGCAACCCGGTGCTGCCCTTCTTCAACACCTGGGCGGCGGACCTGAAGACGGTGAAATTCTGCTGCACCTCGGGCCATTGCGACGGCTGCCGTGACAGCCAGGCGGTGAATTCCTGGCTGATGGTCAGCATGGACCGCTTCCTGGACAGCCGCGAGATGCTGGAGACCTGGATCGGCATCGCCGAGGGCTACTGGAATCAGTTCATCTGGACGCCCTTCAACCCCTATGCCGCCGCCCATCAGACGATGAAGGCGGAGCGGGCCGGGCCGGTGGAAGAGGTCGAGGACGGTGGCCATGTGCCCGCGCGGGTGCCGCATGCACCGGCGGTCCCCGTCTCTGCTCAGTTCCAGGGCGTCGGACACTGATCGCCATCCTGCGGGTCGCATCTCGCAGGAAGGAGGGGAGATGACGGCTGCAGATCTGATCACGGGTCCGGAGGGGGGAACCCCCGACGCCGTGCTCACCCGCCTGAACGCGCTCGATGTGCTGGTCCATTCCGGCATCCGTGTGACCGCCGGCCCCGATGGGGCGGTGGTCGCGCGGGTGGCGGATCCGGGCCCCGAGCATGTCGAGCAGGGGGCGGCGGGACCGGTGATCAACGTGGTCATGATCATGGGGCTGGCCGATTGCGCCCTGGCCGTACCCGCCATTCTGGCGGCCGGCGGGGCGCGGTGCGCCACGCTCGAAAGCGCCATCAAGCTGGCGGAACCACTCAAGCCCGGCCCTTTCGAGGGACGGGGGCGGGTGGTCGGCCGGCAGGGCGACCTGTTCACGGTCGAGGTGACGGTCGTCGATGATCAGGGCCGGATCGGTGCGACCGCCACGGGGCTGGTCGCCCGGATCTGATCCAACGAGCCGGCGGCCATGCACCGCCAGCCAATCGGCCTCAGGGGGTTACTGTGGCCATTTTCTCAATCACAGGTAAATCCGGAGACAGGACATGAACGAGTCCGTTGCAAGCGCCGCCGAAGCCCCCCTGATCGTCGAGGGGCCCGAGCAGTTCTACAAGATGCCGAAGGAATATCAGGATCTGGTCATCCATCAGCTTCGCGCCCATACCGAGGGCGAGCTGACCGGCGCGGACGACTACACCCAGCTGCTCTATCCGATGGCGCCGGATCCGTATGAGCGCAAGATGTGCTGCGAGCGGGCCGCCGAAGAGGTCGACCATTTCATCCGCGGTGCCGAGGTGCTCAAGGATCTGGGCATCGACGTCTACTACATGATGGATCAGCACTTCCAGGAGCGGCAGCACTACCGCACCGATGCGGTGCGCAAGATCGACAGCTGGGTGCAGCGCGGTCTGTTCTCGATGATCGGCGAGGGCGCCGTGCTCGCGATGATCGAGGAAATGGCCCAGTCCTCGTACAAGCCGATCGCCGACATGTGCATCTCGATCGTCATGGACGAGTACAACCACGTCGCCCAGGGCCGCCGCATCGTGAAGCAGTTCTGCGCGACGCCCGAGGGCCGCGCCCTGGTGCAGGCCGAGCTGGAAGGTGTGTGGTGGTCGACCATGCTCGACCTCTTCGGCCGCTCCGAGAGCGAGCGCTCGAAGCTCTACGTGAAGTGGGGCCTGCGCAAATATACCAACGAGGAGGCCCGCCAGCGCTACTGCGCCCATATCGTGCCGCAGCTGCGTGAACTGGGCCTCGACGTGCCGGACGACTGGACCCGGGGCCGCAAGTTCCTCTGATCCGTCCGTCTGCATCGGAAGGGGCGTCGCCTGCGAGGGCGGCGCCCCTTCGCTTTTGCGAGGGTGCATTGCACAATGAATGGGCGGTGCTTCCCCAGATCGGGGAGTGTCGCCTTAAAAATGTGCAGAACTGCAGCCGACAGCTGAGCAAGGGGCGGTATGTGGCCTCCAAACCCCTGCGATTCCGCCGCTTGGGAGATTTGGCACGGGCATTGCTAATAATCCTGTGGACGCAGGTGACGGGGCGGGGAGCGCCCCAGTCGGATCCTGGTGATGCACAGCGCGCCACCAGTATTCGATGTGTCGCCTGCTGGTCTTATGAAGACGAACTGGTATCGAAACTAAGAGGGCGAAAAAAAGATTTGACCGACCTAAGTAAAGTTGGTCTAATCACCTCGAAGGGACGGCTTCACGAGACTGAATGTCCTTCCGAAAGGCAGGACTGGCCGGGTTGAGGGCACGGACGGAGTGCTTGAAGCGGGGGTGAGTGCTTTCCGCTCGACCCTCAACCCGGATCGCCTCTCGAAGTTTTGGTGCCTCTTCATCCATCTTCTGCTTAGGCTCTTCGGTTACCTCTCCACACTGTCGACTTTACGGCCGGTCGGATCCCAGGATCCGCCGGCCGTTTCTTTTTTCTGCGGCCGCTTCCGACGCAGGGCAGATCATATTCCTCTGTCCCGTCTGGGATTTTCCTGAAGCCCCGGGCAACGGGTGCTTGACCCGCCGTCTCACCCGGCTATCGTGCGGCGGCCTCTTCTGGGGCGGGACGTTTCAGGTCATGATGACGTCCGGACGGTGCGGAGGCGGCCGGAAGGACCGGGTTCGCGCGGGCTGAGGGGAAGCGAGGCATGGGCGGTCAGATCCCTGCGCATATCATCGTGCTGGGCAACGAGAAGGGTGGCTCCGGCAAGTCGACCACGGCGATGCATCTGGCGGTGGGGCTGATGAAGCTTGGCCAGAAGGTCGGCGTGATCGATATCGACAGCCGTCAGCGCACCATCAGCCGCTATATCGAGAACCGTGCCGCCTTTGCCCGCGAACAGCAGGCCTGGATGCCGGTGCCGGAAAGCGCGGTCATCCCGCGCTCCGACAAGCCGAGCCGGGCGGAGATGGAGGCGGATGAGCGCGAGGCCTTCGTGGGCGCGCTTGCACGGCTTGCCCGCGACAACGATGTCGTCATCATCGACAGCCCCGGCAGTGACCATTTTCTTGCCCGCCTGGCCCATTCCTTCGCCGACACGCTGATCACCCCGATCAACGACAGCTTCATCGATCTGGACGTGCTGGCCCGGGTCGACCCGGAGACGCTGAAGGTGCTGGGCCCCAGCGTCTATGCCGAGATGGTCTGGAACGAGAAGAAGACCCGGGCGATCCGTGATCGCGGCACCATCGACTGGGTGGTGATGCGCAACCGCCTCTCGTCGACCGAAAGCCGCAACAAGCGCGATATGAGCCGGGTGGTGGAGCAGCTGTCGCGACGTGTGGGCTTCCGCGTCGCGCCGGGCTTCGGCGACCGGGTGATCTATCGCGAGCTGTTCCTGCGCGGGCTCACCATGCTCGACCTGCGCGACGTGGATGCGAACATCTCGCTGTCGATGTCGCATATCGCCGCCCGGCACGAGGTGCGCGGCCTGATCGAGGCCCTGCGGCTGCCGATGCTGGACGGCCGCGACCTGATCCTCTGATCGGCCCCCTTTCCACGACGCCGCAAGCCCCCATGTAGGAAACGAGTGTGTGAAGATCCGCTTCATGCGCCGTCAGACCTGTGGGAGACCGGCATGACCCGAGACCTTCGCCCCGGCCACCCCGCGCGCCCGCCGGCCAGCTCTGCCGAGGTCGATGGCTTCCTGGCCGAGGCGCGCCGGAGCGTGCCGGCCCGGCCGGCCACCCCCCGATCGACCACCCATGGCGGGGTCGCCGCGCGCCTGATCCTGGCGATGGACGCGACCCAGAGCCGGCAGCCCGGCTGGGATCTTGCCCAGGGGCTGCAGGGGGAGATGTTCCGCGTGGCCGGCGATGGCGGGCTTGCGGTCCAGCTGGTCTATTACCGTGGGTTCGACGAATGCCGCGCCAGCCGCTGGGCCGGCGATGCCCTGGCCCTGGCGCGCGTGATGTCGCGGATCGACTGCCGGGCCGGTCGCACCCAGCTGGCCCGCATCCTGTCTCATGCCGTGGCCGAGGCGCGGGCCGCCCCGGTCCACGGGCTGATCTTCGTCGGCGATGCGCTGGAGGAACCGGTGGCGCCGCTGGAGGCGGGGGCGGCGGATCTGGCCATGCTGGGGGTGCGGGCCTTCATGTTCCAGGAAGGCGGCCACCCCGAGGTCGCCGCAGCCTTCGGACGGATCGCCCGGATCACCGGCGGAGCCTTGCTGCCCTTCGATCCCGCTGCCCCCGACCGGCTGCGGGCTCTGCTGGGCGCCGTCGCTGCGGTTGCAACCCGGGGGGCGGCGGCCCTGGAGCGGCCGGGCCGGGCCGATCCCAAGGCGCTCAGCCTGCTGATCGGGCGCATGGGCGAGAGGTGAGCGTTATGGGGGTGAGGTGGTGATCTGGGCCCTGCTTGCCGGTTTCGTCAGCCTGATTGCCGTGCTGACCCTGGGCGGACGTCTGGGGCGGGTGGATCGGGCCGTGCTGAAGCGCATCGGCCTGTGGAGCCTGGTGGTGCTGGCGGCGGTTGCTGCCGTTCTGCTTGCCGTAACCGGCAAATGGCCGGCCGTTGCCGCCGTGGCGGCGGCGACCCTGCCGGTGGTGATGCGGCTGGCGCGCACCGCCCTCGGGCTTGTGCCCGTCTGGCACCTGTTTCGCCGGGCCCGGCCCCAGGGCGGGGCGGGGCTCGGGACGGCAGGCACGGCCCGCAGCCGCCTGCGCACGATCGAGACCCGCAGCCTGCGCATGACGCTGGAGACCGATACCGGCGCCATGTCGGGCGTGGTCCTGGACGGGCCGGAGCGGGGGCAGGGCCTTGAGGAGTTGCGCGTCGAGACGCTGATCGCGCTGCTGCGGCGGTTGCGGGTGGAGGATCCGGACGGCGCCCGTCTGCTGGAAAACTGGGGGGAGCGGACCTATGGGCCGGGCTGGTCCGACCCTTCTCCGGGCAGCGCCGGTACCGGGAACGATGCTACGGCTGCGGACGAGATGTCCGAGGCCGAGGCGCGCGCCATTCTGGGGGTGGAGGCCGGTGCCGGGGCCGCCGAGATCACCGCCGCGTGGCGACGGATGATGGCCCGGGTGCACCCCGATCATGGGGGCAGTGCAGCTCTTGCAGCGCGGGTAAATGCCGCCCGCGATCGCCTTCTGGGCACCCGGTCGCGTGCGTGATCCGGGGGCGGCCGCCCCTTCCGCCCGCGGGCTGCGATTTGCGTCTGCGGCCGTTCAAGGCTATAAGTTGTGCCGTTCGTCGGTCAGACATGTGACCATCGATGCCGTGAGATCGCCTCTGGTGACAAATTGGGGGCAGGTCAAAATAGGCGTCGCATCGTGTTCTGTTGCGATGCAATATATGTAGGGTCGATCGGCGGATCGACGGTGCGCCTGCCCGAGGCGAGGCAGTGCCGTGCATCCGCTGCGGACCATGTGGGCAGCATGAGCCGCGATATCGAATGACACGTGACCGGTCGGACGATCGTTCCGAAGAACGCCTCAAGAATTCGATCCAGCGATTAGGTCCATGAGCAACACCAAGCCCGTTCGCAAAGCCGTCTTCCCCGTCGGTGGCCTGGGCACGCGCTTCCTTCCGGCCACCAAGGCCATGCCCAAGGAAATGCTGCCGGTCGTCGACAAGCCGCTGATCCAGTACGCCGTGGAAGAGGCGCGTGCCGCCGGCATCGAAGAGCTGATCTTCGTCACCGGCCGGAACAAGACCGCCATCGAAGACCATTTCGACCAGTCGTTTGAACTGGAGTGGACGCTGCAGGAGCGCGGCAAGCACGACCAGCTGACCCAGCTGCGCCGCTGGCTGCCGAAGGCCGGCAATGTGTCCTATACCCGCCAGCAGGAGCCGATGGGCCTGGGCCATGCCGTGTGGTGCGCCCGGCATCTGGTCGGCAACGAGCCCTTCGCCGTGCTGCTGGCCGACGATCTGGTCCTTGCCGACCGCCCGTGCCTCAGCCAGATGGTCGAGGTCTACGAGCAGAAGGGCGGCAATGTCGTGGCTGCGATGGATGTCGCCCCTGAGCACACCTCGCGCTATGGCATCATCGACATCGCCCAGGATGATGGCCGTCTGGTCACCGCCCGCGGCATGGTCGAGAAGCCGAAATCCGACGAGGCGCCTTCGCGCACCGCAGTGATCGGTCGCTACATCCTGCAGCCCGAGATCTTCGATCATCTGGGCCGCCACGAGCGCGGTTCGGGCGGCGAGATCCAGCTGACCGACGCGATCCGCGCCATGGTCGAAAGCCACCCCTTCCATGCGGTGCGCTTCGATGGCGAGCGCTTCGATTGCGGCGACAAGGCCGGCTTCATCCAGGCGAATATCGCCTTCTCGCTGGCCCGCGTCGATCTGCGCGACCAGGTGAAGGACTTCCTGGCCGAGCGCCTTTCGACCTACCGCGACGCCGCCCAGTAAGGCTATAGTTCGGCGCGCAGGGCCCGCGATCCCGTCCTCCAGGGGGCAGGATCGGGGGCTTTGCGCGCCGTTCGCGCTCACTGGCAAAGGAATTGGCTTCCATGCGCGTCGCGATGATCGGCACGGGCTATGTCGGCCTTGTGTCGGGCACCTGCTTCTCCGAATTCGGCCATTCGGTCGTCTGTGTCGACAATGACCGGTCGAAGATCGAGCGGCTGCTCGGCGGCGAGATCCCGATTTACGAGCCCGGCCTCGACGATCTGGTCGCCCGCAATGTGCGCTCGGGCCATCTGGGCTTCACCACCGATCTGGCCCAGGCCGTGCGCGATGCCGAGGTCGTGTTCATCGCGGTCGGCACGCCCAGCCGCCGCGGCGACGGCCATGCCGATCTCAGTTATGTTTTCGAGGCCGTGCGCCAGGTGGCGATGGCTGCCGACGGCTACCGGCTGGTGGTCACCAAGTCCACCGTGCCGGTCGGCACCGGTGCCAAAGTGAAGGCGCTTCTGGCCGAAACCCGTCCGGATCTTCCCTTCGACGTCGCCTCGAACCCCGAATTCCTGCGGGAAGGCTCGGCGATCGAAGACTTCATGCGCCCCGATCGCGTGGTGGTCGGTACCGAAACCGCGCGGGCGCGCGAATTGATGACCGAACTCTACCGGCCGCTCTTCCTGGCGGAGACGCCGATCGTCCACACCACGATCGAGAGCGCCGAGCTGATCAAATATGCCGCCAACGCCTTCCTCGCCACCAAGATCACCTTCATCAACGAAGTGGCGGATCTGTGCGAGAAGGTGGGCGCGAATGTGCAGGACATCGCCCGCGGCATCGGCCTGGACGGCCGCATCGGCCGCAAATTCCTGCATGCCGGCCCGGGCTTTGGCGGATCCTGCTTCCCCAAGGACACCCGCGCCCTGGTCTCGTCCGCCCAGGAATACAACGCGCCTCTCTCGCTGGTGGAGCAGGTCGTGGCGTCCAACGAGGCCCGCAAGCGCCGCATGGCCGACCGGGTGATCGCCGCCGCCGGCGGCAGCCTTGCCGGCAAGACCGTGGGCGTGCTGGGCCTGACCTTCAAGCCCAACACCGACGACATGCGCGAGGCGCCGAGCCTGGACATCGTGCCGGCGCTGATCCGCGCCGGCGCCACCGTCCGGGCCTATGATCCCGAAGGCATGGCCGAGGCGCGCCGCCTGCTCGACCGTGTGGTCTGGGCCGAGGATGCCTATGATGCCGTCACCGGCGCCGATGTCGCGGTGCTCGTCACCGAGTGGAACCAGTTCCGGGCGCTCGACCTTGACCGGGTCAAGGCGGCGATGAAGGCTCCGGTCATGGTCGATCTGCGCAATGTCTACAAGCCGGAAGAGATGGCCGCCCGCGGCTTCGCCTACAGCTCGATCGGCCGCCCGGCCGCAGGGCTTGGCTGAACCGGTGGCCGCTGCCATTCTCTACCCCCGAGCCGTTCTTCAAAACCGACCCTGAGAGGCCGTTCGTGACCAAGCTCGTCCACCGCTTCCATCCGACCGTGCTGCGCGAATACGATATCCGCGGCATCATCGGCGAGACCCTGGGGACCGAGGACGCCTATGCCATCGGGCGGGTCTTCGCCTATATGCTGAAGGCCCGCGGCGGCGCGTCCGCTGCCGTCGGTCGCGATGGCCGGGTGAGTTCGCCCGATCTGGAAGCGGCGCTGGTGCGCGGGCTGACCGAAGGCGGCGTCGACGTGATCCGCGTGGGCCTGGGCCCCACCCCGATGCTCTATTACGCCGCCCAGACCCGCGGCGTGGACGGCGGCATCATGGTCACCGGCTCGCACAACCCGCCGGACCAGAACGGCTTCAAGATGGTCATGCTCGGCAAGCCCTTCTTCGGCGAGGACATCCGCGAGATGGGCCGCATCGCCGCCGAAGGCGAGCTTCTGCCGGCACCGGCGACGGGGGCCGACAACGACGCGCCCGACGTGCTGTCGGCTTATGTCGCCCGGCTGACCGAGGGGCTGTTCAAGACGGTCGCCCGCGAACCCGTGGTGGTCTGGGATGCCGGCAATGGTGCGGCGGGTGAGGCGCTGACCATGGTGGCGCGCAACCTTCCCGGCCGCCATGTGCTGCTCTATGCCGATATCGACGGCACCTTCCCGAACCATCACCCCGACCCGACCGAGCCGCACACCCTGGTCGACCTGATCGCGAAGGTGGCCGAGGAAGGTGCGGATCTGGGCATCGCCTTCGACGGCGACGGCGACCGCATCGGCGTGGTCGACGGCAAGGGGCGCATCCTGTGGGGTGATCAGCTGCTGATGATCCTGGCCCGCCCGATCATCGACCGCATCCCCGGCGCCACCATCATCGCCGATGTGAAGGCGAGTCAGGCGCTGTTCGACGAGATCGCCCGCCTGGGCGGCACGCCGGTGATGTGGAAGACCGGCCATTCGCTGATCAAGACCAAGATGAAGGAGACGGCAAGCCCGCTCGCCGGCGAGATGAGCGGTCACGTCTTCTTCGCCGACGGCTACTACGGCTATGACGATGCGCTCTATGCCGCGGTCCGCCTGCTCGACCAGCTGGCGACCACCGGCGAGAGCATCACGGCCATTCGTGACGGCCTGCCCGAGATGGTCAACACGCCTGAGATCCGCATTCCCTGCGCCGACGACCGCAAGTTTCAGGTGGTTACCGATATCGCCGCCAAGCTGGCGGCCGAGGGCGCCCAGGTCGACCGGACCGACGGCGTGCGGGTGAAGGTCGATGGCGGCTGGTGGCTGCTGCGCGCCTCCAACACCCAGGCGGTGCTGGTGGCCCGTGCCGAGGCGGCCGACGATGCCCGGCTGGCGGCGCTGAAGGGCGAACTGGCCCGGGTGCTGACGGCGGCCGGCGTCGAGGTGCCGGCGGCCCTCGCAGTCTGATCCGCCTGCCGTCTTCCTATATGGAAAGGGCCGCTCCCGGTTGGGGCGGCCCTTTTCTTTGCGTCGGCGGCAGGGAGGGCGGTGGTCAGAAGCCGGCGCCGGCTGCGTGCATCACCTCGTTGCTGCCGCGCCAGATCATGTCGAGCGCCACATAGCTGATGATGGCGAGGCCGACATAGGCCAGCCAATGATGGCGTTCCAGCAGCTTGGCGACATAGTTCGCCGCCAGGCCCATCAGCGCGATCGACAGCACCAGACCGATGATCAGCACCTCCATGTGATGACGCGCGGCGCCGGCCACCGCCAGCACGTTGTCGAGCGACATCGATACGTCGGCGATGATGATGGCGGTCAGTGCCTGACGCATGGTCTTGGGCGCCGCCGCCTTTTCTTCCGGCAGTTCGTCGACGCCGTCGGCAGGGGCGCTGCCTGGGGCGGATGCTGCGGCCGCCGCCTCGGCGGCTGCGGCCTTGCGGGCCTGGCGCAGTTCCTGCCACATCTTCCAGGCGACCCAGAGCAGCAGAATGCCGCCGGCCAGCGTCAGGCCGATGATTTCGAGCAGTTCGACGGTCACGGCGGCGAAGGTGATGCGCAGAACCGTGGCCGCCAGGATGCCGTAGATGATCGCCTTGCGGCGAAGGGCTGCCGGCAGGCCGGCTGCGGCCATGCCGATGATCACCGCATTGTCGCCCGACATCACGACGTCGATCATGATGACGGTCAGAAGCGCGCCGAGGCCGTCGGCGGAGACGAGGAATTCGGGCAAGATCCCAACCTTCGTGCAGCGGCCCGGATGATGAGAGGGGGAGGGGGCCGCGGGAGACGGGCGTCCCTCGGGTGCAGGGGGCGCGCCCTTGTTCTATGCCTGCCCAACCGCCTTCACAAGCCCCGCCCCGCAGCCCGGCGCCCGGCCCGCCCCCTCTGTTACCCCCGACCTTGGTCCCTGGGCCTTTGCCATCGGGAGCGGCAGACTGGCACGAACGGTATAGTTGCGACATCATGGCGGAAAGAATGCGTGCAAAGCGCATCAAGCCGTATGGGGGCGCCGAATCCTGGGGAGGCATAGATGACCGCAATGACCATGAAGGATCACTCTGCCCATGGTGACGGCCTGTCGATGAGCGATACGATCGCCCGGCTGGCCGACCGGGCCGGAGGGCTGGGGGTGCGGATTGCCGACATCGTCGGCAAGGTGGACGAGGTTGCCCGCGCCCTGCGTGGCCAGTCTGACGGTCTGGGCGGGCTGACCGGCCTGGTCGACCGCATGGCCGAAGACAACCGGGCGATCGATCAGGCGGCCCGGACCGCCGACGAGCGGGCGGCGGAGGCAGCCCGGCAGGCCGCAAGCTCTCGTGCCGAAGCGGCACAGACGCTGGACGAGATCCGCGAGCTGACCGGCAGCGTGGCCGACATCGCCCGCCGGCTGGATGTGCTTGCCCAGGCGCTGGACCGGGTCGGCAAGGTCTCGAGCCAGATCGATGGCATCGCCAAACAGACCAACCTGCTTGCGCTCAATGCCACGATCGAGGCGGCGCGGGCGGGAGAGGCCGGCCGGGGCTTCGCCGTCGTGGCCGGAGAGGTCAAAAGCCTTGCCCGGTCCACCCAGGAAGCCACCGCCCAGATCTCCCAGACCCTGGGCGAGCTGGGCCTGGAGGTGCGGGCCCTGGTCGATGCCAGCGGCCGGACACTCGGCAAGGCGGAGCATGTGCGCGAGGGCACCGGGCGGATCGGCGGCGTCATCGACGGGCTGGCCGATGCGGTGGGCATGATCGGCGGCGAGGTCGGGCGGATTGCCGGTCAGGCCGCCTCCAACACCACCGTCTGCAACCAGGTCAGCGCCGAAATGCGGGAGCTGAACACCGGTGTCGCCCAGTCGCGTACCCGCCTCGACGAGGCCGATGCGCGCCTGGTGGAGCTGCTCGATCTGTCCGAGAACCTGATCGAGCTGACGGCCGGGGCCGGGGCGGAGACGGTCGACACGCCGTTCATCGCGGCCGCAACCCGGGCTGCGGCGCAGGCGACCGAGGCGTTCGAAGCGGCACTGGCGGCCGGTCGGATCGATATGGCCGGCCTGTTCGACGAAAGCTATCGGCCGGTCCAGGGATCGGATCCGGTGCAGTACACAACCCGCTTCACCGAGCTGTGCGACCGGGTCCTGCCGGCGATTCAGGAGCCGGTTCTGGCGATCAATCCCGGGATCGTGTTCTGTGCCGCGGTGGACCGCAACGGCTATCTGCCCACCCACAACGCGAAGTTCTCGAAACCCCAGGGGCGCGACGCGGTCTGGAATGCGGCCAATGCCCGCAATCGCCGCAAGTTCGACGACCGCACGGGATTGCGTGCGGCGCGTAGCACCAAACGCTTTCTGCTGCAGACCTATCGTCGCGACATGGGCGGCGGGCAGTTCGCGTTGATGAAGGATCTGGCGGTGCCGATCACGATCCGCGGCCGCCATTGGGGGGCGATCCGCCTGGCCTATCGCGCGGAATGATCAGCTGACCGGGGCAAGGGGGATGCGGTGTGCGGCCGGCAGGGCCGCCGCTGCCCTGCGGATCGCCGCGGCATCGGGGGTGGCGGCGCGCGCCCCCAGGGCGGCACAGGCGAGCCCGCCGGCTGCCACCCCCTCGGCCAGGGCCCGGGCTGCCTCCGCGCCACGGGCGAGGGCGGCGGCATAGGCGCCGACGAAGGCGTCGCCCGCTCCGGTGCTGTCGACCACGGCGACAGGGGCCGATGGCTGGCGCACCAGAGTGGCTGCGTCTGCGATCAGCGCACCGGCGGCCCCCAGGGTCATGACCACCAGCTGATCCGGCCGCAGCCCGGCGGCGCTGCGGCCGGACCGGATGGCGGCGGCCAGGGCCGCATCGGGCGCATCGGGATCGAGTGTCGCACCGGCGAAGGCCGCCCATTCGGTTTCGTTGACCACCAGATGGTTTACCGGCGCCATCGGCAGGTCATCCGCCCCACGGGCCGGGGCGGCATTGTGGACGACCACGGCCCCCGATGCCGCCGCCCGGGCGTGCAGACGGCCGATACCGGCGGCGGGGGTTTCGTTCTGGGTGACCAGTACGGCATTTGCGAGCAGCGCATCGGCCACCGCCGCATCGTCCAGATCGTCATTGGCGCCCGGGGAGACGATGATCTGGTTGTCGGTGCGATCATCCCCCGCCCGGCGCGGCCCGACGGCGACGATTGCGAGGCCCGTGGGGCGATGCGTGCGGATCACGCCGGACATGTCGCAACCGGCGGCGGCCAGGCCGCCCAGGGCAATATCGGCCGCTGCATCGTCGCCGACCGCGGCAATCAGAGAGACGCGGGCACCGGCACGGGCGGCGGCGAAGGCCTGGTTGCCGCCCTTGCCGCCCGGCAGATGCAGCGGGTCGCGGGCGGCGACAGTCTCTCCCGCCGTCGGCAGATGCCGGCAGGCGAGCACCAGATCCTGATTGACCGAGCCGAAGACCAGCACGCGCCCATCCGGTTCGGGGGCTCTCTGCGTCGCGGAGGGGGTGTTCATAGTCGGGGGGCCCCGCAGGTCAGTGATCGGATGTCAGCGTCGGGGCCGGTACCACATGGTGAAGGCGAAGAGCACGGTCATGATCGCCACCACCACCACGACCGACAGCCAGTCGACCGCGCCCACCGAAAGCCCGAGCAACAGGATGCCGAGCAGCACCGGGGCCATGACGATCAGATAGGTTTTCATGCGGGTGTGCATCCTGTCGGCCGGCGCCCCGGGGAACCGGTTGGCGTGAAGGGAGGGTCAAGGGTGGCGTCGGCCGCAGCGCCGGTCAAGGGGCGGGAGCCGCCCCTCGACCCGCCGGGCATGCCCACAAAAAAAGGCGCCCGGCCGGAGGCCGGGCGCCTTTTGATATCGCGATGCAGACGGATCAGCCGGCGGCGGACAGCGCCGTGATCGGCGGCACCAGGATGCAGGCGATGCCGCGCTTGTCGAGCAGGGCGCAGGCCTGGCGGGCCGGGCGCTCGCCCTCGAAACCCATCATGCGGGCGCGGTAGATATAGCGGCCGCCGATTGCGTGCGGCTCCACCGCGGTCTGCGCGCCGCCCCGCAGATCGGCCGGCAGCAGATCCTGGGCGCGGGTCACCAGCCCCTGGGCGGCATCGACCCGGCCGAAGGCGCCGAACTGGATGCCCCAGCGACCCTGGGTGTCGAAGACCCGCGGCTTCGGGGCGATGGCGGCATACTGGGTGTCGCCCTGGGCGACCGGCTGCGGCGCGGGGGCCGCGGCCACGGCCGCAACCGGCGTCGCGGCAACCGGGGCTGCTGCAACCGGGGCTGCTGCCGGAACCTCGAGCGCTGCGGTCTGGACTGTCGCCTGGGGAGCGGCATCGCTGCCGAACTCGGCATCGTCCTCATCGACGGCGGCGATTGCGGCCTCGCCGGTCATCTCGCGTTCGGCCGCCCTCACCTGGGCGTCGCTGATCGAGGCGACCTTGACCGAGGCCCCGCCGATATCGTCGAGGTCACGCTCCAGCTTGGCGATCTGCAGTTCGCCGCGGGCGCGGGCCTGGGCGATGGCGCGCTGACGCTCGGCCGGGCTTTCCGCTGCCAGGCGGACGAAGGCCTTGTCCAGCAGCCCGGCCACCGCCTGATCGCGGGAGGCTGCGCTGGAGCCGCCGAAGATCACGCCGATCAGCCGGTGATCGTCGCGCACCGCCGAGACCACGATGTTGAAGCCCGAAGCGCGGGTATAGCCGGTCTTGATCCCGTCGGTGCCGGTGTAAGAGCTGAGCATCCGGTTGTGGTTGCGCAGGGCCTGGCCCTTGTAGCTGTACGACTTGGTCGAGAACATGGCGTATTCCCGCGGGAAGTCGTTCATCAGATGCACGGCCAGCGTCGCCATGTCGCGGGCGGTGGAGAACTGATGCCGGTTGGGCAGGCCGTTGGCGTTCTGGAAGGTGGTCTTGTCCATGCCCAGCTTGCGGGCCTTGGCGGTCATCATGCGCGCGAAAGCGATTTCACTGCCGCCCAGCGCCTCGGCCAGCACCACGGCCGCGTCATTGGCCGATTTGGTGATCAGGCCGTAGATCGCATCCTCGACCCTGATGGTCTGGCCGGCGCGCAGGCCCAGCTTGGTGGGCGCCATGCCGGCGGCGCGGGCCGAAACCGGCAGCGCCTGATCCATGGTCAGCCGCTTTGCCTTCAGCGCTTCGAAGGTCATGTACAGCGTCATCATCTTGGTGAGCGACGCCGGGTAGTTGCGCACGTCGGCATTCTTCGCATAGAGCACGCGGCCGGTTTCGGCCTCCACGATCAATGCGGCATAGCCGGCGGCGGCCGTGCGGGCGAAGCCGGTGCCGGCGATCAGCGCCACCAGCAGCACCATCATCAGCCGGACCAGGCCGATGGCGGGCAGAGCGGCGGGCCGACGGGCAAAGGCGCCAGGCCGGGCGCATCCGTCGGGCAGGGCAATCCGCAGCCGGCTGTTGCGACCGAATGTCATAGCGTCCGTCCCCGTCGTTTTCGCCCGGACCGTGCGTCCCGGTCGGGCTGGAACCATTGATCTCCGCGTCCCGGATCCCGACCTTATCGCCCGAGGGCAGACCGCCCGGCCTCCCGTGGGCCGGCCGGTCTGCACGAAGGCACGACCGCAGGTTTCACGCGTCTGGTGGAACATCCGCGCGCAACCCGTCCGCATCCGCCGCATCCGGACCCGTTCCGTCGGCGGAAGGGTGCAACCCGGCATGATGTGGTGGATGAACGGCTGTTAATCCGTGGACTCGCATCCTAGCCATGCCCGGGTGGTTGCGGCAACCTGAAAATTCTTGTTGTGTATGGGCTTAATTCTGTTTCCTCGCCCAGGGTGTGACCGAAGGAGCGCGTATGTCAGGAAAGATGCCCCCGAAGCCCGCCGCCCGCCGCGACATGCGGCCCCGGCGGTTCGCCTGGTTCGCGGCGGCGGTGGTGGCGCTCGTCACCTCAGGTTGTGCGGCCACCGGGCCCGCGGGCGATCCGATCACCCGCAGCTTCACCTGGTTCGACTATGTCGGCGGCGGCGAGTTGGCGCGCAGCTGCATGATCGGGGCGCCCGACCGCTATCGGCTGGTCTATAATGCCGTCTTCCCCGAGCAGGTCCGCACCTATGATCTGGTCGTCCTCCGCGACAGCCGGGCCCGCATCTCGGGGTCTGAACTCACCACCAATGTCTGGCAGCGCGCGGATCTGACGCGGATCCAGGTGCCGCAGCTGGGGGCACCCTGGGCGCCGGTGGAGGCGCGGGTGCGTCTGGATGCCGCACAGACCGCCGCGATCCTGGACCGGTTTGCGTCAGGCGGTGCCTTCGCGCCGGCCCCGGCGGGGGAACGGCTGCATTCGCTGGGTTTCTACTGGACGGTGGCGCGTTGCGTGGACGGCCGGTTCGGTTTCTGGGCGGCCGAATATCCGGACCCGGCGTTCCAGGCTTTTCACCCCCAGATCCTGTTCTCCGTGGACGGCAACCCGGTGCCGCCCAGGGAACCGCGGCCGACGGTGACCAACCCGCCGACGCGGTCGCGGGACGGTGGCATGGTCGACGGGCATTCGCCCTTCACCCTGACCGTGGTGGAAAACGGCCTCGCCGGGGTCGATTACGGTCGCTGACGGCTGCACCGCGAGAGCCGGACCGGCTTGACCTGAGTGGTATGAAGGCGTTAAGTTATGTTGCAGCGCAGCATGGCCAGGGCGACTGCATGCCCCGGCCTCGCTGTCCGGTTTCATTGTTCCGCAGCCCCACCGCCCCGGCCGTTTGCCCGGGGCCGATCGGACACAGGGACCCGCGCTTCGCCGCCCAGGATCGGCAGCCCGCTCCACGCGGAACCGAACGGAGAGAGACGCATGACCACCCGCAAGACTCCCGGCACCGGCACCCGTGGCCGGACCACCCGCGGCACCGCGTCCGACGCGACCGGTACCGCCACGCCCAAGGTCGCCGCAACCAAGGCAGCCCCCGTTGAGGCCGCCGCCGAAGCGACTAAGGCCGCGACCGATACCGCCGCTGAAACGGTGAAGACGGCAACCGATACCGCTGTCGAGACGGTGACGGCAACCACCGAGGCAGCGGCAGAGGCCGCAGCCGACGTAACCGAGACCGTGGTGGAGGCGCCGGTTCCGGCGCCCGCATCTCCGGCCGTCCCCGCGATGAAGAGCGGGGCCGAGCTGATGGAAGAGATGGCGGCGATGGCGGCCGCCACCACCGCAGCCGACATCGCCGCCGAGGCGGTGCGCACCGCCAGCGCCATCGCCGAACGCTCGGCCAAGGCGGCCATGGAGGTGTTCGACGGCGTGAAGAAGTCGGTCGCGCCCGAGGGCATGGCCGACGGTACCGTGATGCTCGACGAGGCAAACCGGCTTCGTGAACGTGCGGTCGAGGATCTGATGGAGGCCTCGAACGAGACCGCCAAGGCGCTGAGCGACGCCACGGACGGCATCATCGCCTTCACCCAGGCCCGGATCGATTTCGGCGTCAACACGGCGCGCGAGGCCTTTGCCGCGCAGTCCTTCGAAGAGATGGCGGCGGTGCAGGAGCGCTATGCCCGCGGGCTGGTCGATCTTTATGTCGAGCACGCGGCCAAGATGTCCGAGGTCGGCATTCGTCTGGCGGGCGCGGCACTCGCCCCTCTGAACCGGCAGTGGCAGAACGCTTTTACTCCGCCGTCCGCCCGGCCGCGGGTCTGACCGCGTCACAGCCTTCGAAGCCCGGATGCCGGGGCTCCAGGGGCCCGGTGTGCCATCGTCCAGACCCGCAGCCGGCACGCCGGTTGCGGGTCTTCGTCGTTGCAGGGAAGCGACACCGGCGGGCGTGGTGAAAATTTCTCGGGCAGGGCTTGCGCCGATAGGGCGACGCATCACTGTTTTCAAGGTCTTTTCCTCTCCGGGGCGAATCCAATATCCTCATTCCGAGGAAGGGTGCCAGGAACCTGATCGATTGCGACGGAATGGCCGAACACGACGGAATGGGCATGAGCGGCGAACGCAGATCCGATGACGACCGTCCCGGCTTCGGGACGGTGACGGAGGTCGCGACCCGACCGAAGGCGGCGACCCGAAAGCCGTCGATGTACAAGGTTTTGCTGCTGAACGACGATTACACGCCGATGGAGTTCGTGATCGACGTTCTGCAGCGCTTCTTCAGCAAGGGTGCGGAGGAAGCGACCCGCATCATGCTGCACGTTCACAACCACGGCGTCGGTGTCTGCGGCGTGTTTCCGTTCGAGGTGGCCGAAACCAAGGTCAACCAGGTGATGGATTACGCCCGCCGCAACCAGCATCCGCTCCAGTGCACGATGGAAAAGGACTGATGTCGATTCTTTCCAAGAACCTCGAGCAGAGCCTGCACCGCGCCTTCGCCATCGCGAATGCGCGGCGTCATGAATACGCGACGCTCGAACACCTGCTGCTCGCGATGCTGGACGATCAGGACGCCGTGGCCGTGCTCAAGGCCTGCGACGTCGATGTCGACCGCCTGCGTGTCGACCTGAACGATTTCCTGGACAACGAGCTGGCGAGCCTTGTCACCGACAGCGGTGTCGAGGCGAAGCCCACGATCAGCTTCCAGCGCGTCATCCAGCGCGCGGCCATCCATGTGCAGAGTTCGGGCCGGGCCGAAGTGACCGGTGCCAACGTGCTGGTCGCGCTGTTCTCGGAGCGCGAGAGCCATGCGGTTTATTTCCTGCAGACCCAGGACATGTCGCGGCTGGATGCGGTCAACTATATCAGCCACGGCATCGCCAAGGCGCCGGGCATGACCGAGAATCGCAGCGTCCGCGGCGCGCCGGTGACCGGCTCCGCCCAGGAGGAAGAAGCCCAGCGCGAGGCGCAGAAGGGTGCCCAGAAGGGCGCCGCCAAGGCGCTGACCAGCTATTGCGTGAACCTGAACGACAAAGCCAGGGCCGGCAAGATCGACGTGCTGGTCGGCCGTGACGGCGAGGTCGAGCGCGCGATCCAGGTGCTGTGCCGCCGGACCAAGAACAACCCGCTGCTGGTGGGCGACCCCGGCGTCGGCAAGACCGCGATCGCCGAAGGTCTCGCGCGCCGGATCGTGACCGGTGACGTCCCCGAGGTGCTGAAGGATGCCACCATCTACGCGCTCGACATGGGCGCGCTGCTGGCCGGCACCCGCTATCGCGGCGACTTCGAAGAGCGGCTGAAGGCGGTGGTGACCGAGCTTGAGGCCCAGGATCATGCGGTCCTGTTCATCGACGAGATCCACACCGTCATCGGTGCCGGCGCCACCTCGGGCGGGGCCATGGATGCGTCGAACCTGCTGAAGCCCGCCCTGCAGGCCGGCACCATCCGCTGCATGGGATCGACCACCTATAAGGAGTTCCGCAACTACATCGAGAAGGACCGCGCGCTGCTGCGCCGGTTCCAGAAGATCGACGTGTCGGAGCCGACCCCTGAGGATGCGGTCAAGATCCTGAAGGGCCTGAAGCCCTATTACGAGAAGTTCCACGACGTCCAGTATACCGAGGCGGCGCTGAAGGCTGCGGTCGACCTGTCGGTGCGCTATATCCACGAGCGCAAGCTGCCCGACAAGGCGATCGACCTGATCGACGAGGTGGGCGCCGCCCAGCGGTTGCTGCCGCCCTCGCGCCGGCGCAAGCAGATCAGCGTCAAGGAGATCGAGGGCATCGTCGCCCGGATCGCGCGGATCCCCGAGAAGAGCGTCTCGGCGCGCGACAAGGACAGCCTGCGCAATCTGGCCGACAATCTGAAGACCGTGGTCTATGGCCAGGATCAGGCGATCGGCGCGCTGGCGAATGCGATCAAGCTGGCCCGGGCCGGCCTGCGCGACCCCGAGAAGCCGATCGGCTCGTATCTCTTCACCGGCCCGACCGGCGTCGGCAAGACCGAGGTCGCCAAGCGTCTGGCCGAGATCCTGGGCATCAAGCTGATCCGCTTCGACATGTCGGAATACATGGAGCGGCATTCGGTGTCGCGGCTGATCGGCGCGCCCCCGGGCTATGTCGGCTTCGACCAGGGCGGCATGCTGACCGATGCCATCGACCAGAACCCGCATGCGGTGCTGCTGCTGGACGAGATCGAGAAGGCCCATCCCGACCTGTTCAACGTGCTGCTGCAGGTCATGGACTACGGCAAGCTCACCGACCACAACGGCAAGACGGTCGATTTCCGCAATGTCGTGCTGATCATGACCTCCAATGCCGGTGCGGCTGAAATCGCCAAGGCGCCGATCGGCTTCGGCCGTGTCGACCGGGCTGGCGAGGATCAGGATGTGGTGAAGCGGATGTTCACGCCTGAATTCCGCAACCGTCTGGATGCCACCATTCCCTTCGGCCGCCTGCCGATCGAGGTGGTGGAACTGGTGGTCGACAAGTTCGTCAACCAGCTGGAGGCGCAGCTCGCCGATCGCAAGATCACGATCTCGCTCACCGAAGAGGCGCGGCGCTGGCTGGCCAATGCCGGCTATGACGAGGCGATGGGCGCCCGGCCGCTGGCCCGGGTCATCCAGGAGAAGATCAAGCAGCCGCTTGCCGAGGAGGTGCTGTTCGGCCATCTGGTCGATGGCGGCCACGTGGTCATCGATATCGAAGAGGACAAGCCTGTCTTCCGGTTCGAAGCGAACGAGCCGAAGCCGCGGAGCGGCCGCAAGGGCGGCGGCGGTTCCGGGCCCGATGCCGGGCCGGAGGATGGACACAAGCTGGATCCCAGCCGGGACGAGATGCCGGAGCCCGTTGCCTGACATCTCCGGTGCCTCTCTGAAAGCTGCACGGCCGCATGCGACGCATGCGGCCGTGTTTGCGTTCAGGGCCATGGCCCGCCAGTTGTCGACGCCGGATCGCGGGGAAAGACTTGACCCGGCGGTCATTTGTCCAATAACCTATAGTAGAAAAATATCTACACGGATGAACGTGTGACAGCGGCGTGCCCGATCGCCGGCGGGGCATGCCGGGCCAGACCGCCGGGACCGTCGTCAGATCGGCACACCCCATGATTCCTGCGATCACCGCCGAAGATCCGCGTCTCGGCGACCCGCTGCCCCCCGGGCCCTATCGCCGCGCCGTCGTCCGGGCGGCCATTGCGGCCGGGCCGCCGGCGCCGGTGCTTGTGCCGGCCCATGACAGTCGCGCCGCCGCACTCGTCTGGGCGGCGGAGGAGGTGCGGCATCTGGCACATCAGATCCGCGCCTCGGCGCTGCCCTGTGCGCCGATTCCGCTCGATCTCAAGCTGGCCAGGCTGGCGGCGGAACTCGACCGGATTTCGGCGGTGCTGGATCCGGAGGGGGTCGATCAGATGCCCCCGGCCGGGGGGCCCACGCTCTGCAGCGAGGGGCTGCTCGTCGCCAGCATGGTCCGGCTCAGCCTGCCGATCACTGGCATCCTGCTGCGCCTCGAGGGTATCTCGGGGCCCGAGGTGGCGATGGCGTCAGAGACCCTGCGGGCAGGGCTTGGTCTGACACTTCTGGTCATCGGTCCCGCCATGGAAGGCGGGCTCGGCCCCTTCGTCGAAAACGTGCTGCGCGAAACCCTCACGGCCGCCAGAAGCCCGGCCTGGCGGCGGCCGGTCAGCGTCGCTGCGACGGCGGCATCACGGTCGGACGGGCTGCCGGGGCCGGCGTCGGGCCGGGCTTGAAGAACAGGATCTGGACCAGCCGGCCGTTTTCGGGGGCATCGCCGAAATCCACCCCGCTGGTGTGCCACAGCCAGGGGCGGAACAGGATCAGCCGGTTGAACTTCATCGGCAGAACCGTGATCTGCTCCCATTTCGACCGGTCGCGGCCGTCCTGCTTCAGCACGGTATCCAGCACGGCCTCGCGGGTCGGCAGGCCGAACTTCTCCTGCGCCTCCTGATCGCTCAACGGTGCCCTGTCGCTGCCGCTGGCCTTGTGGCGGAAGAATTCCGTCCCGCCCTGCGCATGCTCGTCGAGGCTGAGAAACACGATCCCGGCCCAGGCGCAGCCCGGGTCGATATGGACCACCCCGGCGCGGGTATCCGAGGCAAAGGACAGCCGGCACTTGCCATGCGCCATATCGCGATTGCCGATCACCGGCTCGCGCAGGATGTAGCTGAACATGCGGTCGCTGTCGGGCGGCAGCATGAACTGCTTCGAATTCCGGCCCGGATAATAGATCTCGGGTCCCGACAGATGCGGATAGTCGAGCTTGAGCGCCTGCGCCCGCACTTCGAGCGGGTTCTCGTAAAAGTCGTCGACGACGATCATCGACTGATGCATGGCATGCGCTCCGCTGAAGCTTCCGGTTCGCGCGCATTCCACCATGCCCGCGAACCGGCTTCAACCCGCTCGCTCAGCCGCCGAACGTCCAGCCGCCCGGCAGGATCATCGCGGCCGAGGCGGCGCCCCCGGCCACGCCTTCCAGGGCGGCGTCATCGAGTGCGGCATCATCCGTCCGGCGCCTCAGCCGGGGGATCAGGGCGCGCCAGTCGAATTTGAAGCCGCGGGCTTCGCCGGTTTCGCCCAGGATGCGGGCGGCCTCTTCCGGGGTCATGGCGGCGATCAGCGCTGCGGCGGTGGCCGGGTCGCTGGCAAGCGCCATCAGCTGCGAAGTCGAGATCATCGTCGGGCTCCGCCGCTCAGTTGCCGGAAATCATCCAGCCGCCACCCAGCGGCATATAGGCGCCGTTCACCGCGACACCGCCGGCCACGCCTTCCAGCGCCGCATCGTCGATCTCGGTATCTTCCGACCGGCGCTTGAGCCGGGGGATCAGCGAGCGCCAGTCGAATTTGAAGCCCTTGGCTTCACCGGCATCGCCCAGCACCTTGGCAGCCTCTTCGGCAGAGATGGCAGAGGCGAGTGCCCAGGCGACGGTCGGATCGGAGGTCAGCATCAGCAGGTGAGAGGTGGGCACCATGGCGGCGGCTCCATCGGCGGTGGCGGATCGTGAGGCAGAGCATGCGCCTGATCGCCGCTGCTGCCCAGCCTGTCCGTCGCCCGGCGTTGCCCGTCGTTTATTCTGCGGAGGTCTGATCCCGTCTGAAGGGCAGATGCTCGCCAAGCGCCTCGGCCTCGGCATCGACGGCGGCCCGTTCGCGGTCCAGGAAGTCCTTCACGGCATGGGCAAGCCGCGGATCGGCCAGCCAGTGGGCCGAGCGGGTGGTGACGGGTTCGTAGCCGCGCAGCAGCTTGTGACCGCCCTGCGCGCCGGCTTCGACCCGCGCCAGGCCGCGGTCGATGGCGACCTCCATGGCCTGGTAGTAGCAGGTTTCGAAATGCAGGAAGGGCAGGTCGACCACCGCCCCCCAATTGCGGCCGTAGAGCGTGTCCTTGCCGACCAGGTTGAGCGCGCCGGCCACCGGGCGGTCGCCGTCATATGCCATGATCAGCACCACCCGGTCGGCCATGGTCTCGCCCAGCCGGTCGAAAAAGCTGCGGGTGAGATAGGCCTCGCCCCATTTGCGATCGACCGTGGCGCGGTAGAAGCGGTGGAAGGCATCCCAGGCCGCGGGGGTGATGTCCGCGCCCGACAGCGCCCGGAAGACCAGGCCGCTGTCGCGGACCTTCTCGCGCTCCTTGCGGATCATCTTGCGCTTGCGGGCGGACAGCGCCGCCAGGAAGTCGTCGAAACTGCCATAGCCGCGATTGTGCCAGTGGAACTGGACGTCATGCCGCGCCATGAAGCCCGCCATGGCGAGCGGGGCCACGTCTTCGGGGGCGAGGAAGGTCACATGCACGCCCGAGACGTCGAGGCTGCCCGCCACCGCCGCCAGCCCCTCGGCCAGGGTGCGGCGGATGGCGGGGGCATCGGGGCCGTTGCCGGCCAGCAGGCGCGGGCCAGGTACCGGCGTGAAGGGCACGGCGGCCTGGAGCTTGGGATAATAGGCGCCGCCGGCCTGTTCATAGGCGCGCGCCCAGGCCTGATCGAAGACGTATTCGCCCCAGGAATGAGCCTTGAGGTAGAGCGGCACCGCGCCGATCAGCCGCCCGTCGGCGGTGCTGAGCAGCAGATGACGCGGCAGCCAGCCGGTGCGCTCCGACACCGATCCCGAGGTTTCCAGGGCGTGCAGGAAGGCGTGCGACGGGAACGGGTTGTCCGGGCCGGCAAGGGCGTTCCACGCCTCGGGGGCGATCTCTGCCATGCTTTCTGCGGTGGTCAGGGTCAGGCGCTGGTCCTGGTCGGTCATCGGCTCCGGTTCCGGCGGATCGGGTGGGCGGCGGCCCTCCTATACTTGGCGCCCGGCCGGCGATGGACAAGTCTCTCGCGCGACCGCGGCCCGCCGTGCCCGGACATAGACGGTGCAGAACACCAGTCCGATGCCATAGGAGGGCGCGATGGTGGCCAGCACATGGGGCGTGCCTGCCAGGGCATGTGCCGTGGCAAAGACCACGGCCAGCAGGGTGATCGGCACCACCGCCGCCACGATTGCGCCGGCCCGCAGCCGTCGCGCCAGGATCGCATCCATGGCGAGCGTGAGCACGGCGGTCGCGCCGAAGCTCAGCAGGAACTGAACCGCGGCGGCCCTGAGCCCCGCAGGCATCCCCGCGCCGTGATTGGCGAAGAACGCCCAGCCGCCATAGAGCAGGCCGGAGGCGGTGCCCAGGACGAGCGCCCGCCGGTTCAAGAGGCGGCCGCCTGCAAAGGCGTGTCGGCGCCGTCGGCCTCGGCGATCTCTTCCATCACGAAGCCGGTCAGGGCCTCGACGCTGGCAAAGGGGCTGACCTTGCGCGACACGGCCTTTTCCGAGGTCAGCGACACGGTGACGCCCAAGTCATCCTCGAGCTTTTCCTCGACCGTGGTCAGGAAGTTGACCAGCCCCATGCTGTCGAACACGCCGCCGCTGCCGTAGAGGATGAGCGCGGGCCCCGGGGCAAGATCGAAGGGTTCCTCGCGTTCCTCGTTCACCTCGGCGAGGGTGGCCAGGATCATGTCGCGGATTGCTGCTTCATCGGCCATCTTCGGGCCTCCTCTGTCTTGGGCGGGGTCTGTGGCGAAGGGTCAGGCGGGGACCGGTTCGGGGGCTGGCGCCAGCGCCCGGACCAGATCCGGCATCATCCGGTCCGACAGCAGATCGAAATGGCCGGCATCCAGCCCGATCAGCCGGAAGCGGCCGGTGGTATGGGCGGCCCAGCGTTCGGGACGGCGTTCTGCCGGGTCGCGCCGGGCGGTGATCATGGTGATGTCGCCGTGGATGACGCCGCGAGCCCGCCAGCCGGTGGTGGCCCGGGCATTGCGCAGCACCCGCGCCTTCAGCCGTGCCACCGCCGGCCGGCCGAGACCGGCGGCAAGGCGGCCCATGGCATCCGTACTGTCGGCCGCGGCCCGGGCGAATTCGCGGTCGAACTTGGCCGCGACCGCATCGGGATGCATCGGCACCGGCTCGGCCGAGGTGTCGAGCAGCACCAGATCGACCCGGCCGCCGGTCTCGGCCTCGATCAGCCGGGCGGCATCGAAGGCCGCCATGCCGCCCAGCGAATAGCCGATCAGCCGCCAGGGTCCGCGGGGTGCGATCTCCAGCACCGTGCGGGCAAGATGGCGGGCGAATTCCGGCAGGCCCGCGGCCGGATGCGCCGGGAAGCGCAGCCCCCAGGCGGTCTGGCCGAGCCGCGCTGCAAGATCGAGGAAGATGGCCGGCTCTCCGGCGACCGGCGGGATCAGGAAGACCGGCGCGGTTCGCCCCGTCCCTGGCAGCCCCGACGCTGGCTGCCCCGACGCTGGCCGGAACAGCGGCAGCGGCCCGTCATCCTCGTGATCGCCGGCGGCGATGCGGGCCTGATCCAGCGCCGCCGCCAGCAGCCGCGGCGTCGGGTTGAGGAACAGCTGCTTCAGGTCCGTCTCGAGACCGGTCGCCGCGCGGATCTCGGCGGTGAGCCGGAGCGCGGTCAGCGAATGCCCGCCGGCCAGGAAGAAGTCGGTGGCGGCGTCCACGGCTACCCCGTCCAGTACCCGGGCGAAGGCGCCGGCGATGGCGGCTTCAAGGGCTGTCGCCGGGGCGGTGCGGACCGGCCCTTCGGCGAGGGCGGGCACCGGCAGGGCTGCGGCGTCCAGCTTGCCGTTGGGCCGGCGTGGCAGCTGGTCCAGGCGGGTGAGCACGGCGGGCACCATCCAGCCGGGCAGGCGCCCGGCGGCCCAGCTCCGCAGCTCGGCCGGGGAGACGCCCTCGCCGACATACCAGCCGGCCAGCCTTGGGCCGCGGGGGCCGGTGATGGCCCGGACGGCCGCCTCCTGCACGGCGGGATGGCCGGCCAGGCGTGCCGCGACCTCGCCCGGCTCCACCCGCGCACCATCGATCTTCACCTGATCATCCAGCCGGCCCAGATAGAGGAAGACCCCGTCCGGCGTCAGCAGTGCCTCGTCACCGGTGCGGTAGAGTCGGGCCCCCGGGTTTGCCGGATCCTCGGGAAAGCGTTCGGCCGACAGCTCCGGCCGGCCCAGATAGCCGCGGGCGAGCTGAACGCCGCCGATCACCAGCTCTCCGGGGCGGCCGACCGCGACTGGTTGCAGTGTGTCGGGATCAACAACTAGAAGCTGCGTGTTCCAGACCGGCCGGCCGATCGGCACCACCGTCTCTTCGGGATCGGCATCATGGCGGGCGACGTCGATCGCGGCCTCTGTCGGCCCGTAGAGATTGACGATCCGGACACCCGGCCAGCGGGCCGCGACCCGGCGCACCGTTTCGGCCCTTAAGGCCTCGCCGCTGGTCACGATCAGCCGCAGCCGTGACAGGCGCTCGTCATCGCCGGCGGGCAGGCCGGCCAGCATGGCATCCAGGGCGCCGGGCACGAAATGCAGGCAGGCGACGCCCCGCGCCTCGATCAACCGGGCCAGCGCCTGCGGGTGATGGGCGGTCACCGCCGGGCAGAGCACCATGGGCGCGCCCATGGCGGGGGGCATCAGCATCTCCCAGACCGAGACGTCGAAGCTGGCGGTCGTGCGGTGCAGGATCGGCTCGTGGTGCCGGTGGCCCAGGGCATGCCATTGCCAGACCAGCCGGTTGAGCAGGGCGGCATGGTCGACCATCACCCCCTTCGGCCGCCCGGTGGTGCCGGAGGTATAGAGCAGATAGGCCAGATGGTCGGGGGCCGGATCCGATAGTGTCACTTCGGGCGCGTCGAGCGCACCCGCGTCATCCATCACCAGCAGCGGCCGGCTCGTCGCGATGGCAGCGAAATCCCGGCAGGTGATCACGGTGATCGCCTCGCCATCCGCGGCAATCTCCGTCAGCCGCGCCGCCGGCAGGGCGGGGTCGAGCGGCAGGAAAGCCGCCCCGGATTTGAGCACGCCCAGAACCGCCGCAATCATCGCGGGCCGCCGGTCGATCATCACGCCCACGATCCGCCCGGGGCCGGCCCCGCGGGCGATCAGGGCCCGGGCGACCCTGTCGGACCAGAGATCGAGGGCCGCAAAGCTCGTGACTTCTCCCGCCGCGGTCACCAGGGCGGGATCGGCGGATCTGAGACGCGCGGTGTCGCGGATCAGCTCCACGACGCTCGCGGCGCCGCCGGCCCGCCCCGGCAGTGGCCGGGCCGTGTCGTTCACCCGCGCGATCAGGGCCCGTTCGGCCGCGGGCATGGGCGGGATCAGGTGTGCCAGCGGCGTGTCCGGGGTCGCCCGCTCCAGCGCCTCCAACATCGGCCCCAGCCGGTCCACCACCGGTGCGGCACCCAGCGGGTCCCAATGGGCAGCATCCAACGCCAGATCGAAATCGACCGGCCCCTCTCCGCCCAGATCGCGGACATGCAGGGCGAGGGCGTATTTGTCGCCCTCGTGACTGACCGGGTGGAGCAGGGTGCGGCAGCCGGCGAAGCCCTGTGTGGCCTGCCGGGTCTCGAAGGAGAACAGCACATCGCCGAGCATGGCATCGCCGGCGCCGGGCCTGCGGCCGAGTGCCTTGCCGATCGCGCCCATGGGCAGGCGCTGATGACGGAAGCCACGGCGCATTGCCGCCTGAACCGCGGCTGCGGCCTCCCCAAGGGAGGTGGCAGGGTCGATCTGCAGGCCAAGCGGCATCAGCCGCACGAAGGGGGCGATGGCCGCACGTTCGGCCGCGGTCATCCGGTTGCGGACCGGGGTGGCGACGATCATCGCCGCCCGGCCGGTCAATTCGTGGACCAGGGTCGCGAACAGGGTGAGCAGCAGGGCCGGCAGGGGAACGCCGGCCGCAGCGGCGACCGCCTCGATCCGGGCAAAGGCCGCCCGGTCGCGGGTGATCCGGGCCTTGAGCGACGGCCCGAAGGGGGGGCGGCGCAGAAAGGCCCGGGCGGGCAGATCGCCCAGCTCGCGGGCCCAGAAGGCGCTGTCTTCGGCCGCCTTCGGGCTCTGGATCCAGGCATGTTCGGCGGCCGGATCGGGCAGCGGTGCCGGGTCGGGCAGCGGCGTCCCGCCGGCCAGGATCGTGTCATAGGCCCGGCGGAAACGATCGAAGAGCGCGAGCCCGGCCCAGCCGTCGACGATCAGATGATGGCAGCGGAACAGAATGGTCCGCCGGTCCGGTGCCGCCTTCAGGATCCACATGTCGTGCATGACCCGGCCGTCCTCGGGACGGATCGGCTCGGCCCAGAGGGCGGCTGCCCGGGCGGCGACGCTCATCCCGGGTTCGGCGTCGGCGCTGAAATCTTCCAGCCGGAACGGGATGGGACCTGCGTCGTCGGGCGGGGCCACCGCCAGCATCGGCTGATGATCCCGCAGTACCAGGCGGGCCCGCATGGCCGCCACGTCGCGCATGACCGCCCGATAGGCCGCCGCCGCCGCCCGATCGTCGAAGGCGCCGTCCACCTGCATCTCGCCCCCGACCAGATAGAGCCGGTCGGGGTTGAGCGTGCGATCGAAGAATATGTCGCGCTGGGCAAGGTTGAGGTGATGCAGCATGGGGCTGCCTCCCGGACGGGGCATCTGCGCCCGTTGAGGGAATATGCGGGGGGACGGAATATGCGGGGGGTGCCGTGGGCGGCGGGCGGGGGCGCCGCGGGCGGCGGGAGGAGAGGGTGAGGTGCGGGGCCGCTCAGAGGTCCTCCATCAATTCTCTCAAGAGATCCTGGCCCAGCGGCCAGTGGCCGAAGCCCGAATCGGCGTTGATGTGGCCGGCGCCGGGAATGAGGGTGAGATCGGCGCCCCAGGCGGCTGCGAAGCCGGCGGCCCGCTCGGGCGCGACATAGGGGTCGTCGTCGCTCGCCACCACCAGGGTGCGGAAGGGCAGGACCAGGGTCGGCATCGGGGCAAAGACCCGCGCCTCTTCCGGCGTGTGATCCGGGCTGTCGACATCGGCCGGAGAGACGAGCAGGGCGCCCGTCACCCGGCCAGCGCGGGCGGAGGTTTCCGCCCAGCGCACCACCAGCGCACAGGACAGGCTGTGCGCCACCAGCACCACCGGTCCGGGGGCCAGCGCGACCGCCTCGTCCAGGGCCGCAAGCCATTCCGACGCGACCGGGCGGTCCCAGTCGCGCTGTTCCACCCGCCGCCAGGCGGGGTTTTCGTCCAGCCACAGGCTTTGCCAATGGTCGGGGCCGGATCCGCCCAGCCCCGGCACGATCAGAACGGTTGGGGTCACCATGGGGTCTCCTGCCTCGACGCTCAGACCTCGTATTCCGCGCCGACACCGTCGAAGCGCAGCCGGTGCTGGATCTCGACCGGCTGGTCGTCGCGGTCATAGCCTTTCAGCATCCCGGCCTCGATCAGGCGGATCACGATCTGCGACGACAGGTCGGGGCCGTCATCGGCCTGTTTCAGCCGTTTCACCAGCTCGCGATAGCCGACGGTTTCGTGCGACAGCCCGGCCAGCACGTCGCGATGGGCTTCGGTCATCGAATACTTCATCATCCGCCGGCCGCGCCCGTCGGCGACCAACTGGCGCTCGACCAGGCTGAAATCCATCGGGTCGACCTTGAAGGTCGGCACCAGTGAGACCTCGCCGCCGGTCCATTCGAACCGCTTGATCGAATTGAGATTGCGGGTCAGCGCCCCGATCCACTGCACCCGCTTGGCGGCGAGTTCCTCTTCGGTGAAGTCGTCGGTGAGTTCGGTGCGCAGATGCTGGCCAAGGCTGATCATGTTGCCGGAGCGGTTGACGAATTTGCGCAGCAGCTCGTCCTCGTCCGTCTCTTCGGCCTGGCCGGTCAGGCGGGCGAACCAGGTTTTGTCCGAGAAGCGCTTGTCTTCCAGCCCCTGCACCCGGCGCTTGGACCAGAAGCTCGACGCCGGCATGACCTCCGACGCGTAGCTGTAGAACGAGGCCAGGAACTCGTGATACTGCGAATAGCTCTCGCGATAGGCGGCGTCATACCAGGCATGGACATCATCGGCCCGGTCGGGATGGTCGATCAGGAAGTCGATCGCAGCCCCGGCATAGACACCGGACTGGGTGGCGAGATGCACGCCCTGCGAGAACAGCGGGTCGGTGAAGCAGGCGCTGTCGCCGGCCAGGAAGGCCCGGCCCATCGACATGCGCTCGGCATTGTACGACCACTCGCGGATGATCCGGGCCTCGGCGCGGGGATCGTCCAGATCGACGATGGAGGCAACCTCCGGCGCGGCCCGCAGGCAGTCTTCCAGGAATGCCTGGCGGCCGCGGGCGTTGATCTCGGCGGCATTGTCGACATCGACCACCGCGCCCACGGAGTAGGTGCCGTCCTTCAGCGGGATCATCCACACCCAGCCCTTCTCGAAAGTGATCGAGAAGGTGGTGCCGTCCAGATCGCCGGTGAATTTGCGGATCGAGGGGTAGTAGTTCCAGACCGCGAGCGAGCGGTAGAACTCGTCATACCGCCTGAGCCCCAGCTCGCGGGCAATCAGCCCGTTCTGGCCGGTGGCATCGACGACATAGGATCCGGGCAGCACCACCTCGGCATCGTCGGCCACCCGCCTTGCGCGGACCAGCACGCCGTCGCCATGGTCGTAATCGACCGAGGCGACGGCATGGCCCATGCGGATATCGACCCCGGCATCGCGGGCGGCATCCAGCAGCAGGCCGTCGAATTCCTGGCGGTAGACCTGGATCGCGTGGTCGTAGATCCAGGGCTCGGGCCGCGGGGTGGCGAAGGAGAAGGTCCAGGGCGCCTGGCCCAGCCCCCAGACGAAGGTGGCCGAGGGCTTGCGCACGAAGCCGCGCTCCATGATCCGGTCCATCAGCCCCAGCCGGTCGAGCAGCGACAGCGTGCCGGGCAGCAGGCTTTCGCCGATCTTGTAGGCGGGTTCGGTCGCACGTTCGAGCAGGACGACGTCGCGACCGCGGCGACGCAGGGTGAGGGCGGCAACGCAGCCGGCCGGGCCGGCACCGATGATCAGCACGGGATCGCTCATGGGGTCGTGACCTCGTTGGACGGGGTGGGCGTGGCAGCTTGGGGGGCGAACAGGAAGGCGGTCTTGGGCTGGTCCTTGCGGAAGACGAAGGCACCGGACGAGACATTGGCCGCGACCGACACGCCGGCCTGTATGCGGTTGCCGTCGCCCAGCGTCAGCCGCGGCTGAACCGAGGCGGCAACGCCGAAGAAGTTGTTGGCGCCGAGCGTGACATAGCCCGCAAGCTGCACCCCCGACGAGAACACGTTGTTGCGGCCCGAGACGCCGTCATGGCCGAAAGAGCAGCCGTAATTCATTACGGTGAAGGGGCCGGGCCGGGCGTTGACGCCGATATGGACCCGGGGCCCGAGCACCGTGCCCGGGCCGATCTCCGCACCCGGCATGACGGTTGCGGTCGGATGGATGATGGTGGCGACGGGCCAGCCGGCGTCGTCGAACCAGCGGGCGATCAGCTCGGTGCGCACCGCGATCTCGGCCATGCCGAGCGCGAAGACCTCGCCCGGGGCCGGCTGATAATCCTCGGGCCGCCCCAGCCAGGCGGGGGCCGGTGCGCCGTGCTCTTCCCAGGCCGTACGGGACAGGTCGAGGAAGCCGCGGAGCGTGAAGCCGGCATCGGCGGCATAGGCCGCGACTTCCCGGGCGAAACCGCCCGACCCGAAGATGACCAGATCCGTCATGACGCCTCCCGCGAGATGAGCTTCTTGAACCGGGCCGAATAGGGGATGTCGGTCACGATCTTCACCCGGACCGGCACCTTGAACGGGTCGAGCCGCTCGCGGGCATGGGCCTTGACCGCTTTCACCAGGGCGGCGGGATCGGCGGGCACCGCGTCGGGGGCCGGCACGATCTCGGCCATCACCGCCTGACCGGTGATGGCGTTGGGCTGGCCGAAGACCTTGCAGTCGGCGACCAGACCCGAGGCCATCAGCACGCCTTCGACCTCGGCCGGGAACACCTTCTCGCCGCCGACATTGATGATCTCCTTGGCGCGCCCTTTCACTTTCAGGAAGCCGTCGGGGGTTTCCTCGACCAGATCGCCGGTCCGGAACCAACCGTCATCGGTGAAGGCATCCATCGGGTGGTTGAGATAGCCGACGATCCGCCGCCGGCTGCGCAGCCACAACTCGCCATCGACGATGCGATGCTCGACCGCGTCGTCGTCGAAGCGCATCGCGAGACTGGTCGACGCCCGGCTGACGGTGGAGACGATGCCGGTTTCGGAGGTGCCGAAGGTCTGGAGCAGCCGGGCGCGGGGCAGGCGGCTGCGCAGCAGGCCGAGCAGCCCTTCGGGCATCGGCTCGGTACCGTAGGTGATCATCCGCAAGGTCGAGAAATCATGGGCTTCGACTGCGCCGCTCATCAGCATGAGATTGAGGAAGGTGGGCGAGGCGGGCAGCACCTGGACCCGGTGCCGGGCGATGGCGCCGGCAACCGCCAAGGGCGTGCGCTCCGCCGGCAGCACCAGGGTCGTGCCCTGGGCGAGGCTCGAGAAGATGGTGTTGATGCCGCCGATATGGTCGAACATCAGGAAAAGCAGCAGGCGCAGGGGCTTGGTGCGGGGGGCGCCGCCCAGATAGCTGGCGCTCAGCCGGTCCAGATCGTGCAGCATCGCCTTGGGCCGGCCGGTGGTGCCGCTGCTGAACAGGATCAGCCCGGCATGGCCCGCCTCGCGCAGTTGTGCCACCAGCGGCGCCTCGTCGCCTTCGGGGGGGATCGCTTCCGGCCGGTGGCCGGTTTCGGGGCGCAGCTGCCAGACCGCCCGGGCAAGCGCGGCCTTGTCGCTGCGTTCGGCCGGCACGGTCGAGGTGTCGAGCGCCACGACGGTGCCCAGCGCCTGAAGCGCCAGCAGCAGGGCCAGGGTATTTGCGCCGGCCTCGCCGTCGAGCTTGACCACATCGCCGGCGGAAACCCCGGCCGCCCGCAGCCGTTCCGTCGCGTCCCGGGCCTGATCGGCGAGGGCCGCGAATGACGTCTCGATGCCGGTTGAATCGTCGATCAGGGCGACCGCCGCGCCGATACCGGCGATCCGGTCGAGCAGGCTTTCGGTCATCGGGATACCCCTCCCAGATAGATGATCTGGCCGGTGACCATCGCGGCCGCCGGGTCGGCCAGGAAATCGATCACCCGCACCACCTCGTCGGTGGTGGCCAGCCGCGACACGGTCTGGGCCGAAAGCAGCCGGTCGATCGTCTCGGGCGGCACGGTTCGGGTCATGCGGGTGCGCACCGGCCCGGGGCCGACGGCATTGACGGCGATGCCCATGGGGGCGAGTTCCCGCGCCAGCGTCTGGGTCAGGCTTTCGACCGCCGCCTTGGCGGCGGCATAGGCGGCCGCACCGGCGAGCTTCAGGGGCACGGCGACGCTGGTGAGGTTGACGATACGACCGCCCGCCGGGGGCGTGTCTGCCGGGGCGTCCCGATCCCGGCGGTGGGCTTCGGGCCGCATCAGCCGCGCCGCTTCCCGAGCGCAGACGAAGCTGCCGATCACATTGGTGCGCAGCAGGGCCTCCAGCGTTTCGGCCGGGGTCAGCAGCGCATGGTTCATCGAGGCTTCGCCGGCGGCGTTGATCAGCACGTCGATCCGGCCATGGGCGCGCCTGATGGCCGACATCATCGCCTTGACCGCCGCCTCGTCGGCGACGTCCAGCCGGTGGTGGACATAGGCCGGATGCTCGATGGGCGAGGGGCTGCGGGCACAGCCATGCACCAGATCACCCCGTTCCAGGAAATGTGCAGCCGTCCGCCGGCCGATCCCCTTGCTGGCCCCGGTCACCACCACCACCCGGCCGGATACGTCCGGCCCGCGGGCGACAGACGCCGCCCGGCTGGCGCCTGGGGTCGTCTCTGTCGTGCCGTCCTCGGCCGGAAGCGGGGCGTCTTCATCCATGAGGTGCAACCTCGAAGAAGAAATTACCCTGGGGTTGATCGCTTGCCAGCATCACTCCGTATCGCTCGTCATCCACGGCGAGCGGCTTGAGATATGAACGTCTGGGTTGCTTAATTCAGGGTAGACCTGCGCTCTGGCAATATCCAACCTTATTTTTGGTTGTGATATATTCAATGATATACGCGTATCGCCCCATGGTACGCGGATGGTGCCCGGCGTTCAGGGTCACGAGCCGGAGGGCTTGTCGCTGTTCTTCAGCCGCTGACGTTCCGGCCCCGAGGCCGGCGGGCCGGATGCAGAAGAACCGCCGCATATGCCCTTGAGCGCCTGCCAGTCGGCTTCGCTCAGCAGGGCGGGGCCGTCGGTGGCGGTTCCGGGCGCGGCGGTTCCGGCCGCGGTCAGGCGGGCCAGCCGGTCGGCCCCGAAGGGGTGGCTGTCCAGCAGGGTGCCATGGCCTTCGGTTTCGCCGGTCACCCGCACCAGCAGGTCGCCGAAGGCCGCGGGAGAGCGGCCCAGCCTGGTCATGGCCGCGGCCGAAAAGTCGTCGGCGGCGGTTTCCGCATCGCGGGAATAGGCGGCATTCAGCACGGCATCGGCGGCGGTGACGATCGCCGCGCCACCTGCCACGTCGCCGAACAGCAGCCCGATCACGAAAGAGGTGCTGCCGGCCCGGATCACCATCCGGAGCCCGTCGCGATGATGAACATGGCCGATCTCGTGGGCGATGACCCCGGCCAGCTCGTCGGGGGTTTCGGCCTTCTGCAACAGGCCGTCGAAGACGTAGATCCGCCCGCCCGGCAGGGCGATGGCGTTGACCACGTCGGACGACAGCACCACCACGTCGACGACGGTCTCGTCGTCCTCGGGCGGCAGGCCGGCATCGATCAGGGCCTGGACCATCTGCCCCAGCGCGGCCTGACCCTGGGGGCGGGTGCAGGCCTCGCCACCCAGCAGCGCCCGGACCTGACGGTCGGTGGCATCTCCCAGCCGGGCCTCGACCGAACGCGGCACCAGCGGCGTGATCCGGTCGGCGGCGAATGGGATGCCATAAAGCGCCAGCAGCACGATCGAGACGCAGGCGGCGACCGACCAGCCGAGCACCTGGCGGGTGCGCCCGCGGCCCTGGCCATGATCGAGCGCGGGGCAGCGCGTTTCGACGGCGCGCGCAAGCCCGGGGTCGGCGATCTCCAGCCGTGCCAGCGGGTTGCTCCCCGCCAGGGTTTTCAGGCGCAGCCGGCCGTGGCCGTCGGCCCGGCGGATGTCGTCCCAGGCCCAGCGGGCGAGCGGCGTGCCCTCTTCGACGATCTCCAGCACCGGGCCGATGATGATCGCGACCTGCCGTCGGCGCGCGCTCCGGCCGTCGAAGAAGATCGCGCGGGCATCGGTTCCGGACGCCTCGGTCATGCTCAGAGACCCCCGATATTGAGATCGAGCCCGCCGGCGAAGCCTTCGCCGATCGCGTCCACCGCCTCGCCCTGACCGGTTGCATGGTCTGCCGCCTCCAGCCCGTAGACCGCGGTGGTCTCAACGATCCGTGCCCAGATATCGCGGGTCAGGTAGATCCGCACCACCACGCCCGCGGCGAGCGCCATCAGCAGATAGCCGAGACCCAGACCTGCCAGCGCCAGCGGATGGGCGAAGGCGGCGGCGTAATCGGGCGTGCCGTCGGGGGCGGGCTGCGCCAGGGCGGCGGCGAGGCCGAAGATGCCTGACACCCAAAGACCCATCAGAGTGCCCAGCAGGACCCACCAGCCGGTCGCCTTCCAATAGATGCCGAAGAGTGCTTTGCGCTCAAGATAGCTGTGGAAGCGGACCTCGCCGAAGCGGACATTGGACACCCACCATTGCAGCATGGTCGCCCGCCAGGCGGCGATCAGGAAGGGCAGGGGGATAATGGTCAGCAGGGCCGGCACGGTCAGCAGCCAGAGATGCCAGCCGCGGCGGAACAGCTCCCGCCCGGTGCCGTCGAACCCGCCCTGAAGGTCGCCATAGGCGGTGTGGCGCATGCGATAGCGCTCCAGCGCCGCCTGCCGCCAGGGCAGGGCGGCACCCAGGCTCAGCAGCACCGCCAGATCCCAGAGTGCCGCGCGCCAGGCATAGCCGATGCCCGACCCGGTCATGGTGAAGCGCAGCCCCCGCCAGACGGTGCGGGTCACCCGATAGCGGCGGGCGCGATAGATCGCGAACTGGGCAAAGAGATAGAGGAACAGAGAGAGCGGCAGGCTGGCGAAGGCCTGCACCCGCTCGGCCTCGATACCGACCAGAAAATACACGAGATAAGCCGGCATCAGGATCGCGGTTGCGATCAGGAAACCGATCAGCAGTTCGCGGGCGCGGCCGACATATTCCAGCGGGTCGCCGTCGACCAGGGTATGGGACCACAGGTGCCGGCGGATGTCGGTGGCCAGCCAGAAGCGGTAGAAGCCGAAGGTGACGAGTTCAAGCAGCGCACCCCGCAGAACCAGGTTGCGGAAGGCCCGCCGCACCCCGTGGAAGCGGGTCCAGCGGGTGGACGGGGCGGGGGCGGGCAGTGTCTGGTCCATGGGGGCGGCTCGGGAAGGTTGGGGGGCGCCGGCACACGGCGGTCTTCTCAGATAGCCGGCAACGGCGCCCCGCGCAACCCTGTGTTCATGCGAGCCGTTCTCATCACCTTTTGGTGGGGTGGTCAGAGCGGCCCGTAGGCCGAGATGTCCCTGGGGTCGGTTTTCACATGCACCAGCGCCGGGCCGTCATGGGCCATGGCCGCGCGGAAGGCCTCGGCGAAATCCTCCGTCCGCTCCACCGTGAAACCGGCGGCGCCATAGGCCCGGGCGAGCAAGGCGAAATCGGGCCGTGACAAGGCGATCCCATGGCCGCGATCGCGGCCGATGCGCCGGGTCTGGTGCATCAGGATGGTGCCGTAGACGCCGTTGTCGACCACCACCACCTTGACCGGCAGGTCTTCGAGCACGGCGGTCGCCAGTTCCTGACCGGTCATCAGAAAGCCGCCATCGCCGGCAAAGACCACCACCGGGCGATCGGGATCAGCCATGGCGGCCCCAAGCCCCGCCGGCAGGCCATAGCCCATGGCGCCGGCCTGGGTGGCGAACTGGGTGTCGGGCCGCAGGAAGGGCCAGTAGCGGTGGACGAAGCCGGCGAAGTTGCCGGCATCGATCGCGACCGCGGCCTCGGGGCCGGCAATCTCTGCGGCCATCGTCACCACCGCGGCCATGTCGACCGCACCCAGCACCGGGGTGACCGGCCGGGCTGCGAAATCGGCGACACCCTTGTGGATCGCATCGCGCCAGTTGATCCGGTCGGCCGGCGGTTGATGCTCTGCCAGCCGGTCGGCGAGCGCGTCGAGCCCGGCCGCCACATCCGCCACCAGCATATGGTCCGGCAGGCGGGCGCTGCGGCCGGCGGCGCGGGCGATTTCCCCGGCATCGGGGTAGAGATGGATGACCGTCTGATGCGGGGCCGGAAGCGTCCAGCCCTCGCTGGTCACGTCGTCGAGCCGGCTGCCGGCGACCAGGATCAGATCGGCTTCGGCGAAGGCGCGCTTCTGCGCCGGGCTGCGGCCCAGCCCGAGATGGCCGAACCAGGCCGGATGATCGGCCGGCACCAGGTCCTGGCGGCGGAAGGCGGTGGCGAGGCCGCAGCCGCTGACCCGGGCCAGCCGGTCGAGGGCGGCATGGGCGCGGTCGAAGGCGGCAATCTCGCCCGCGATCACGATCGGGCGGGCGGCTGCCGCCAGCGCCTCGGCGGCGGCGATGGTCTGGGCGGCACCGGGCAGGCCGGCCGCGGCCCGCAGCCGGCCGAGATCGGGGCCGTTGGCGCGCACGCCGCCGGCGATATCGGGCAGGGCATCCGCCGCGGTCTCGCCTTCGGTCACGTCCTCGGGCAGGACCAGGATCACCGGGCCGGGACGGCCGGCCATGGCGATGCGCAGGGCGCGGGCGGTGGCCCCGGCACAATCGGCGGCGGTGCGCGGTTCGATCACCGCCTTGACCGCATGGCCGAACATGGCGCCGTAATCGACCTCCTGGAAGGCTTCCAGCCCATGCTCGCGGGTTGCGACCTGGCCGACCATCAGCACCAGCGGCGTGGAATCCTGGGCGGCGACATGGACGCCATGGGCGGCGTTCGATGCGCCGGGGCCGCGGGTGACCATGGCGATGCCGGGCAGGCGGCGGGCCCGCGCCCAGGCTTCGGCGGCGCAGGCGGCGCCGGTCTCGTGGCGATGGACCAGCAGGCGGATGCGGTCGGCATGGATGCGCAGCGCCTCCAGCACGGCCAGGTAGCTTTCGCCCGGCACGCAGAAGGCGGTGTCGATGCCATGGGCGATCAGGGTGCGGATGATGGCCTCGCCGCCCGAGGGCGGCGTCGTCGCGGAGGCGTCGGGTCCGGTCATGGGCGGGGATCCTGCAGCGGGGGGCACAAGCGAAACCGCCGCAGCCCCGGGGGCTGCGGCGGTTCGGATCCGGATCAGGCGATCTCGGCGACGATCTCGACTTCCGCCGTCACGTCCAGGGGCAGTTCGTTCACCCCCACCGCCGAGCGGGCATGCTTGCCGGCATCGCCGAAGATGTCGACCAGCACGTCCGAGGCTCCGTTGCCCACCTGCGGCTGGCCGTTGAAGCCGGCGGCGGAGGACACGAAGATCACCACTTTCACGATCCGCTTCACGCGGTCGAGATCACCGCCGCAGGCGGCCTTGAGCTGGGCGATGCAGTTGAGCGCGCAGAGCCGCGCCGCGGCGGCGCCGTCCTCGATCGACCGCTCGCCGCCGACCTTACCCTTCCAGACGACCGCACCATCGGCGACCGGAACCTGGCCGGAGGTGTAGACCAGATTGCCGGTCACGGCGTAAGGCACGTAATTCGCGACGGGGACGGCGGGCACCGGCAGGGTGATGCCCAGTTCTGCGAGACGCGCCTCGATCTTGCCCGACATGGCTCAGCTTGCTCCTTCGGTCGTGGGGAGGACGCCCGGACCCTGTCAGGCGCCCGGACGGCCGGTCGCGCCGGCGGTCAGCCGGATCGCGACATTCTTGGTCTGGACATAGCCGAGCAGGGCTTCGACGCCCTTCTCCCGGCCATAACCCGACCGCTTCATACCGCCGAACGGCGTTTCGATGCCGCCGGCGAACCACTCGTTCACGAAGACCTGACCGGCGATCAGACGGTCCGCCACCAGATGCGCCCGGGCCAGATCGCGGGTGTAGACACCCGCACAGAGACCGTAATCGGTGCCGTTCGCGATGGCGAGTGCTTCTTCGGCATCATCGAAGGGCAGGATGGTCAACACCGGGCCGAAGACTTCGTTCTGGGCGATTTCGGAGGAGGGCGTGGTGCCGGCGATGACGGTCGGCGCCATGAAATAGCCCGGCCGGTCGACCCGGCGGCCGCCGGATGCGGCAGTGGCACCGGCCTGGACCGCGCGCAGGCACATGGCCTCGATCTTGTCGAGCTGGCCGTCCGAGATCACCGGGGTCAGCTCGGCATCCTCGATGCCCGGGCCGATCTTCAGCGCCGAGGCGGCGGCGGCCATGCGCTCCACCACCTGGTCATAGACCGGCCGTTCCACCACCAGCCTGGACGAGGCCGAGCAGACCTGGCCGGCATTGGTGAAGATGCCGCCGCGGGTCGAGGTGATGACCTGATCGATATCGGCATCCCTGAACACCACGCCGGCCGACTTGCCGCCCAGCTCCATCACCGCCGGCACGACCCGGTCGGCCAGGGCATGGAGGATCCGGCTGCCGGTCTGGACCGAGCCGGTGAAGACCAGATGGTCGATATCGCCATGGCCGGCGAGGGCGGCACCCGCCTCGTGGCCGAAGCCGGTCAGGATGTTGACGACACCGGCCGGCACGCCGGCATCGTGGACCGCCTGGGCGAGTGCTGCCAGCGACAGGGCCGACAGCTCCGGCGTCTTCATCACCACGGTGTTGCAGGTGGCGAGCGCACAGGCGATGGACCGGGCGCCGATCTGGAGCGGGAAGTTCCAGGGCACGATCTGGGCCGACACGCCGAAGGGCGCATGCACGGTGTAGTCGATATAGTCGGGGCCGAGCGGGATCGACTTGCCTTCAAGCTTGTCGGCCATGCCGGCATAATACTCGAAATAGCGTGCGGCGGCGGCGACGTCGCCGCGGGCGGCCGAGATCCGCTTGCCGTTGTCGAGCGTTTCGACCAGCGCGATCTCCTCGGTCCGCTCCAGCAGGATCCGGGCGATGCGGTGCATCATCCGCGACCGTTCCACCGGCCTCATGTTCTGCAGCAGGCGGGCGTTGAAGGCCTTGCGCGCGGCGGCCACCGCCATGTCGACATCGGCGGCTTTGGCGCAGGCGATGTCGGCGATGACCTCGCCGGTCGCCGGGTTGACCACCGGGATGCGGGTGCCGTCCAGGCTGTCGACGAAGCGGCCGTCGATATAGTGCTGCCAGCTCCGCTTGATCTCGTTCGCGCCGCTCATGGGTTCCTTAGCCTCCCTGGTGGTCGTTGCGCCATCCGGGCCCCGTGGTCGTCACGATAGCGGTCGTCTGCGGGGGCCGGCGCGCCGGGCAGCATGCCAGCCCCGGGGCGGCCGCACAATTCCCGCAAGCCGTGGTCCTGGCAGATTTCCACTGCCGTCCACCGGGCGGAAACCCGCGTCCATCAAGGGGGAAGCCCGTTCGTCACCGAAACGCGAACGAGCCGGGCCCCGCCTGCAATTGCAGGCGGGGCCCGGCTCGTCGGAGGGATGTCTCAGTTCACTCGGCAGCGGCGCGGCCGTCGAGCGTGGGGTAGTCGACATAGCCCTTCGCGCCACCGCCATAGAGCGTGTCTCGATCGAGCGGTGCCAGCGGCGCGTTTCGGCGCAGCCGGTCGACCAGATCGGGGTTGGAGATGAACGGCCGGCCGAAGGCGACCATATCGGCCCGGCCCTCATCGATCGCAGCGATCGCGGCCGCGCGGTCATAGCCGTTGTTCACGATCCAGCCATGGCGGCCGAAGGCCTTGCGCAGGGCGGCATAGTCGAAGGGCTGATTGTCGCGCGGGCCGCCGGTCGCGCCTTCGATCACATGGATGAAGGCGATGCCGCGCCGGCCGAGTTCCGCGGCGACATAGCCATAAAGCACGGCCGGGTCGGAATCCTGGCCTGCATCATTGGCCGGCGTCACCGGCGAGAGCCGCACGCCCACCCGGTCGGCGCCGAACACCGAGATCGCGGCGTCGGTCGCCGCCAGCAGCAGCCGGGCGCGGTTCTCGATGCTGCCGCCCCAGTCGTCGGTGCGGGTGTTGGTGGCATCCCGCAGGAACTGTTCCAGCAGATAGCCGTTGGCGCCGTGGATTTCGACACCGTCGAGCCCGGCGGCTTTGGCATTCTCCGCCGCCTTGCGATAATCCTCGATCAGCCGCGGCATCTCGTCGGCGGAAAGGGCGCGCGGGGTTTCGAAGGGCACGAAGCCCGCTTCGGTGAAGGCCTGGCCTTCCGGGCGGATGGCCGACGGCGCCACCGGCGGCACGCCCCCCGGCTGCAGGCTGGGATGCGAGATCCGGCCGGTGTGCCAGAGCTGCATGAAGATCCGGCCGCCCCGGGCATGGACCGCCTGCGTGACCGCCTTCCAGCCGGCCACCTGCTCGGGCGTGAAGATGCCCGGGGTCCAGGCATAGCCGCGGCCTTCGGCACTGATATTGGTCGCCTCGGTGATCAGCAGGCCGGCCGCGGCGCGCTGGGCGTAATAGGTGGCGGCAAGCGGCGAGGGCACACCGTCGGCGCCGGCGCGCGAGCGGGTCAGCGGTGCCATGGCGATGCGATTGGCGAGCGTCAGCGAGCCCAGCGTCACCGGCAGGAACAGGCGGGCATCGGAAATCTGGTCGGTCATCGGGTCGGGTATCCTCGGACGAAAAATGCGGAGCGGCGGGACCGCCGCCGGCCGAGGCGCCGGGGTGGGCCCGTCAGATGCCGCGGGCATGCATCCGTGCAGATGGGGCGGCCTGTTGCGGTGCGGAAGTGGCCGCTCTCGTGAACAGGCCGTTTCCAGAGCGTGACAACAGACGTCACATCTCGCGGTCGGGGATCAATCCACCGGCAACCGCGCGTCGGTCTTCACCTCTTCCATCACCACATAGGTGTGGGTGGTGCGCACCCCCGGCAGGCTGACCAGGCAGTCGCCCAGGAAGCGGCGATAGGCGGCCATATCGGCCAGACGCGCCTTGACCAGATAGTCGAATCCACCGGCGACCATATGGCATTCCAGCACATCCGGCTGCTGGCGGATCGCGGCCTTGAAGGCTTCGAACACGGTCTCGTCGGTGCGATCCAGGCTGACCTCGATATAGACCAGCAGCGCGCGATCCAGCTTCGCGGGGTCGAGTTCGGCGCGATAGCCGCGGATATAGCCCTCGCGCTCCAGCCGCCGGACCCGTTCCAGACAGGGGGTGGGGGAGAGATGCACCCGGCGTGACAGCTCGACATTGGTCAGCCGGCCGTCGCCCTGAAGCTCGGTCAGGATACGCCGGTCGATGCGGTCGAGCGGGCGGGGTGTGGCGTCATCGGTCATCGGCGGATCTCATGCTGCCAGATCGGGGTTCAGGCAGAGAATATAACGCTGCAACCCGCAGAACAGCCGCACATTCTGCCTGCTCGCCGGTAATCTCCGGAGATTGCGCCCGTCGGCCCGGTCTCTTCCGGTCTGGCCCCGGCGCCCAACCGCGTGCCGCCCCTCCGGAGACGACACATCATGATCCGCGATACCGACGCCCGTCCCTTCGCTCTCACCACCGATGCCGGCCGCCGCCGGATCGCGGAGCTGAACCTCGCCCCCGAGGCCGAGATCACCGCCCGGCTGATCGAGGACGCCCGGCTGCCCGAGGGCATGGCCGCAACCGTCCGCAGCCGTGCCGAGGCGCTGGTCGCCAAGGTTCGCGCCGGGGACGAGCCGGCGCGCGGCGTCGAAGCCTTCCTCAAGGAATACGGGCTCGGCACCCGCGAAGGTGTCGTGCTGATGTGCCTGGCCGAAAGCCTGCTGCGTGTGCCCGATGCCGCCACCGCCGACCGGCTGATCCGCGACAAGCTGGGCGAGGCCGACTGGGATGCGCATCTGGGCCGCGCCGACAGCCTGTTCGTGAATGCATCAACCTGGGGGTTGATGCTGACCGGCCGGGTGATCCGGCTGGCGCCCGAGGATGTGGCCGGCGGTGCCTCTTCGGCCATCGGCCGTCTGGTGTCGCGGTCGGGCGCGCCGGTGATCCGCCAGGCCCTGCATGCCGCGATGCGCATGATGGGCAAGCAGTTCGTCCAGGGGCGGAACATCCAGGAAGCGCTGGATCGCGCCCGCGCCGGCTGGGCGAAGGGCTGGCGCCATTCCTTCGACATGCTGGGCGAGGCGGCGCGCACCGAGGCCGATGCCACCCGCTATCACGAGGCCTATCTGGCGGCGATCCGCGCGGTCGGCAAGGTCGCCCCGCGGGAGCTGGACGAGATTACCCGCCCCAGCGTGTCGGTGAAGCTGTCGGCGCTGCATCCGCGCTACGAGGCGGCCAAGGACGGCCGCATGCTGAAGGCGCTGGGCGGCCGGCTGGCCGAACTGGCGCGCGAGGCGAAGGCGGTGGGCATCGGGCTCACCATCGATGCCGAAGAGGCCGACCGGCTCGACATCTCGCTCGACCTGCTGGAAGGTGCCGCGGCCGACCCGGCGCTTGCCGGCTGGAACGGGCTGGGACTGGCGGTCCAGGCTTATCAGAAGCGCGCCCATGCGGTGATCGATCATGTGGTGGAGCTGGCCGGGCGCACCGGCCGCATCATCCCCACCCGGCTGGTCAAGGGCGCCTATTGGGACACCGAGATCAAGCGGGCGCAGGAACGCGGCCTCAGCTCCTTCCCGGTCTTCACCCGCAAGGAGGCGACCGACGTTTCCTATCTGGCCTGCGCCCGCCGCATGCTGGCGGCCCGCGACCGGCTCTATCCGATGTTCGCCACGCATAACGCCCATACCGTGGCGGCGATCGACGTGATGGCCGGCCATGACCGCCGCTTCGAATATCAGCGCCTGCACGGCATGGGCGAGCCGCTTTACGAGGCCGCGCTGGGCGATGCGCCGTCGAAGGGCGGCGTCAGCTGCCGGATTTATGCGCCGGTCGGCGCACATGAGGATCTTCTGCCCTATCTGGTCCGGCGTCTGCTCGAGAACGGGGCCAATACCTCGTTCGTGCATCGCCTGGCCGATGAGAGCGTCGCCATCGGCGATCTGGTCGCCGACCCGGTGGCGAAGCTTGCCGGCCGGGCCTCGCGGCCCAACCCGTCGATCCCGCTGCCGGGTGCGATCTATGCCCCCGAACGGCCGAACAGCCAGGGGCTGGATCTGGCCGATCCGCTGGTGGTGATGGAGCTGGACGCCGCCGTCGCCGCTGCCGCCGCCACACCCGCCGAGGCCTCGGCGATCGTCGAGGGCCGCGATCGCGGCGGCGCCTTTGCGGAGATCCGCAGCCCCGCCGACCGGTCGGAGGTCGTGGGCCGCGTGGCCGAGGCCGACGATGCCGCGGTCGAGGCGGCGATTACGGCCGCCCGCGCTGCCTGGGGCCGCTGGGATGCGCTGGGCGGGCCTGCCCGCGCCACCGTGCTGGAGGCCATTGCCGACCGCTATTGGGACGACCGCCACCGCGCCTTCGCGATCCTGATCCGCGAGGCCGGCAAGACCTGGCCCGATGCCCTGGCCGAGATCCGCGAGGCGATCGATTTCCTGCGCTACTACGCCGCCCGGGCCCGCGCCGATTTCGCCGGCCCCGTCACCCTGCCCGGGCCGGTGGGCGAGAGCAACGAGATCCGGCTCGCGGGGCGCGGTGTTTTCGCCTGCATCTCGCCCTGGAACTTCCCGCTCGCGATCTTCACGGGCCAGGTCTCGGCGGCGCTGGCCGCCGGCAACGCGGTTCTGGCCAAGCCCGCTGAGCAGACGCCCCTGATCGCCGCCTGGGCGGTGCGCCACATGCTGGCGGCCGGCGTGCCGGCCGGCGCCATCGCGCTGTTGCCGGGCGACGGCGCCCGGGTCGGTGCGAAGCTGGTCGCCGACGACCGGATCGCCGGCATCGCCTTCACCGGCTCGACCGAGACCGCGAAGCTGATCAACCGCGGCCTTGCGGGGCGTGACGGGCCGATCGTGCCGCTGATCGCCGAGACCGGCGGGCTCAACGCCATGATCGTCGACAGTTCGGCCCTGCCCGAGCAGGTGGTGGCGGATGTGCTGACCTCGGCCTTCGGCTCTGCCGGACAGCGCTGTTCGGCGCTGCGCCTGCTGTGTGTGCAGAAGGATGTCGCCGACCGGATCGAGACCATGCTCGCCGGCGCCATGGCGGTAATGGAGGTGGGCGACCCGATGCGGCTCGCGACCGATGTCGGGCCGGTGATCGATGCCGAAGCGCTGGACGGCCTGAAGGCCCATCTGGCGGCGCTGAAGGCGGCCGGCCAGACGAAAATCGCCGAGGCACCGCTGCCGGCCAGGGCCGAAGCCGGCACCTTTCTTGCCCCGACCGCCTGGCGGATCGACAGCCCCGACCGCCTGACCCGCGAGGTCTTCGGGCCGGTGCTCCATATCTGGCGCTACGAGGCGCGGGATCTGGAGGCGGTGGTGCAGCGGATCAACGCCTATGGTTATGGCCTGACCATGGGCGTGCACAGCCGCATCGACCGGACGGTGCGCCGGGTGGCGGAGCTGGCCCGGGTGGGCAATCTCTACGTCAACCGCAGCATGATCGGCGCGGTGGTCGGCACCCAGCCCTTCGGCGGCGAGGGGCTGTCGGGCACCGGTCCCAAGGCCGGTGGCCCGCGCTATCTGCACCGTTTTGCGGTCGAGCGCGTGCTGTCGGTCAACACCGCCGCGGCCGGCGGCGACACCCGGCTGATGACCACCATCGCCGATGGCGGCGACTGAGCATTCCGGCCCGTCACCTGCTCCGCAGTGCTGCGCGTGGCGGCCATTGCGGAGCGGGTGCGAAGGCCTTATGATCCGCGCCACATCAAGAGTTGGGGCGACGCCCAACGCCAACCTGCCGCATCCGGGCAAGGTGGCACTCCCTCGCGATCCCTGCGATTGGGAAGATGTGGCCGAGCCGGCAATCAAACGGATCACGCCACCGCGTCCGCCCCTGAAAGATCGAGTGGGGACGCGCCGATGCCGATCAAGATTCCTGACGATTTGCCCGCCCGCCGCACATTGGAAGCGGAAGGGGTGATGGTGATGGGCGAGACCGACGCGGTCCGCCAGGACATCCGTCCGCTGCGCATCGGCCTGCTCAACCTCATGCCCAACAAGATCCGGACCGAGACCCAGTTCGCCCGGCTGCTCGGTTCCACGCCGCTGCAGGTGGAGCTGACCCTGGTCAAGATCACCGACCATGTCTCGCGCCACACCGCCACCGACCATATGTCGGCCTTCTACCGGCCCTGGGCCGAGGTTGCGACCGAACGCTTCGACGGGTTCGTGATCACCGGCGCGCCGGTCGAACGGCTGCGCTTCGAAGAGGTCACCTACTGGGACGAGCTGCGCCGGATCCTGGACTGGACCCAGACCAATGTTCATCGCAACCTGACGATCTGCTGGGGCGCGCAGGCGGCGGTGCATCACTTCCACGGCATGGCCAAATACGACCTGCCCGCCAAGGCCTTCGGGCTTTATGCCCACCGGGTGCTGGCGCCGGCCTCGCCCTGGCTGCGCGGATTTCCGGACATCTTCACCACGCCGGTCTCGCGCTGGACCGAAGTGCGGGCCGAGGATGTGCCCGCTTCGAGCGGCATGACCGTGTTGGCCGAAAGCGATCAGACCGGTCTCTGTCTGCTCGACGACCCGGCCCACCGGGCACTCCATATGTTCAACCATCTGGAATACGACACGGTCTCGCTGGCGGAAGAATATCACCGGGACGTTGCGGCCGAGGTGCCGGTGACCCTGCCGGTCGGCTATTTCCCCGGCGACGATCCCGGCCGTCTGCCTCACAACCTCTGGCGCGGCCATGCCCATCTGCTGATCGGCAACTGGATCAACGAGATTTACCAGACCACCCCCTTCGACCTCGACCGGGTGGGGATCGAGGATCACGTGCCCTCCGGCCGGTGACGGCGGTCAGGTCGCGGGAAGCTTCGTGATCTCGTCGCGCACCGCGGCCAGGATCTCGTCCGACAGCGCGCGGTCACTGGCCTCGGTGGCGCGGGCGAGCGCCAGACCGCCGACCAGGGCCGATATCACCAGGATCGCGCGGCCGCGGTCGCCCTCGCTGGCGGCAAGGGCGGGGAAGCGGGCTGCCAGCGTGTCGATGAACCGGTCGATCCCTTCGGCATAGCTCGCCTGTATGCCGGCGTCCTGGCGCGGCACCTCTGTCGCGAGTGCTGCGATCGGGCAGCCGATGTCGCGCCGGGTGCGATGGGCTTCGGACAGATAGTTTTCGACATAGCGGCCGAGATCGCGGCCCGCCTGATCGCGTCCGGTTTCCAGCCGCTCGATCGTGTCGCCGAAGGCCTTGCCGCAGGCCTCGGCGGCGAGTGCGTCCTTGGACGCAAAATGGCCGTAGAAGCCGCCATGGGTGAGACCGGCGGCCTTCATGATCTCGGCCACGCCGACACCATCGAAGCCACGCTCGCGAAACAGCCGACCCGCAGCCTTCACGATCGCAGCCCGGTTGGCCGCCGCCTGTTCCCTGGTCACCTTCACCGCTTCAGCCCTCTCTCCTGCGCACGTCGACCGGCCGCGCACGCATCGATCTGCTCTTGACGGCGGGCATGACGTTCATCATCAATAAAACATGATGATCGTCATCATAAACCGAACGCCGTTGGGCGGCAATGCGGCGAATGTGGCGGCTTCCCGACGGGAGCGGATGAATGGCATCGACGGTGATCGCGGCGGCACTGGCCCGCCGGCAGGTCCATTACGGCTGGGTGGTTGCCGGAACCACCTTTCTCACCATGCTGGTGGCGGCAGGGGCGGTGGGCGCACCCGGCGTGCTGCTGCTGCCTTTGCAGCGGGATTTCGGCTGGGAGACGTCCGAGATCTCCGGCGCCATGGCGATCCGCCTGCTGCTGTTCGGCCTGATGGGGCCGTTTGCAGCGGCGCTGATCAACCGCTTCGGCGTCAGGCGCATGGTGCTGACCTCGCTGTCCACCGTGGGCGGCGGGCTGGCGCTCTCGCTGGCGATGACCGAACTCTGGCAGTTGATCCTGCTCTGGGGCGTGGTGGTCGGTATCGGCACCGGCATGATCGCCATGGTGCTGGGGGCGACGGTCGCGACCCGCTGGTTCGTGAAGCGGCGCGGCATGGTGATCGGCCTGCTGACCGCCTCCACCGCCACCGGCCAGCTGGTGTTCATGCCACTGATCGCCTGGATCGCCGATGGCATGGGCTGGCGTCCGGCGGTGATGCTGCTCTGCGGGCTGATGGCGCTGGCGGCGATCCTGGCCCTGATCCTGCTTCGTGACCGCCCGTCCGATCTGGACCTGCCCGCCTATGGCGAGACGGAGGTGAGCCCACCCCCCGCCGGCATGGGCGGTGCATCGGTGGCCCTGGCGGCGATCGGTGCGCTGAAGGATGCGGCGCGTACCCGGGTCTTCTGGGTGCTGTTCCTGACCTTCTTCATCTGCGGCGCCAGCACCAATGGTCTGGTCCAGACCCATCTGGTACCGCTCTGCGTCGATTTCGGCGTGGCGGAGGTCAGGGCCGCCGGGCTGCTGGCTCTGATGGGCGTTTTCGACTTCATCGGCACGGTGCTGTCCGGCTGGCTGTCGGATCGCTACGACAACCGAAAGCTGTTGTTCTGGTATTACGGCCTGCGCGGGCTGTCGCTGGTCTTCCTGCCCTATTCGGATTTCACCCTCTACGGCCTGTCGCTGTTCGCGATGTTCTACGGCCTCGACTGGGTGGCGACGGTGCCGCCGACCATCAAACTCACCGCCGACCGGTTCGGTCGCGAGCGGGCGCCGATGGTCTTCGGCTGGATCTTCGCCGGCCACCAGATCGGCGCCGCCACCGCGGCTTTCGGTGCCGGGTTGTCGCGGAGCGAACTCGGCACCTATCTGCCGGCCTTCTTCGCCGCCGGCATCCTGTGCTTCCTGGCGGCCGGCGCCGTCCGCACGCTGCGGCCGCCAGTCCGGGGCTGACCGGCAGGGGGCTGACCGTCAGCGCCGGCGCAGCCAGTCCAGCACATCGCCCGCATTCCGGTCGGGCGGGAAGACCGGATAGAACACCTGCTGCACCACACCATCCCGGGTGATCAGGGTCAGCCGGCGGATCAGCCTGTGCCCGCCCACCTCCATCACCGGCAGGTTCAGGGCCCGGGTCAGATGCAGACCGGCATCTGACAGCAGTGGGAAGGGCAGATGCAGCCGCTCGGCCGCCTCGCGCTGCCAGGCGGTGTCCTGGGTGGAGATGCCATAGAGCGCGGCGACGCCGGCCTCTGCCAGCTCGGCGGCATGGTCGCGGAAGGCGCAGGACTGGGGCGTGCAGCCGCGGGCACCGGGGATCATGTCCCAGCCCTCGGGCAGGGGCTGATCGGGGCGGCCGGTCATCGGATAGAAATAGAGCACGCCCCAGCCGGCGAGATCGGCCAGACGGACGGTGCCGCCTGTGGTCGAGGGCAGGGCCAGATCCGGCAGCCGGGCGCCGGTCAGATGTGCGGCGGCACCGTCATCGACGGGGGCCGGGATGCTGCTCCAGTCGACACGGGTCAAAGAGGGCTGGTTGGCGGGGGAGGGGCCGGTCACAGGGCACTCCATGCAAGTGTGGTGGCAAAGCCGATCAGCGCGCCGCCGAAGACGAAATCGACCCAGCCGTTGGAGGCATCGATCGCCCGGGCGATCACGCCCGATCGGGCGAGGATGGCGAAACACGACCAGAACAGCGCCGATTGCAGGATCAGCTGGCCGCCGAAGACTGCAAGGGCTGCACGTGGCAGATCGGGGGCGGCGACCTGCGAGAAGATGCTGACATAGAAGATCGCGATCTTGGGGTTGAGCAGGTTGACCAGATAGCCGTCGCGAAACAGCGCCGCCGGAGAGCGACGCTGCGGCGGGGGCGGGACCGGGGCTGCCGCAGCGCGTGCCGCGCGGCGATGCCGCATCTTGGTGACCGCGGCCATCAGATTGCGGATGCCGAGCCAGACCAGATAGGCGGCGCCGCCCAGCGCCAGGGCCAGGCCGAGCGCGGGGGAGGCGGCGATCACCGCCGCCACCCCCGCCATCATCAGCGCGACATTGGTGACCGTCGCCCCGACGATGCCCGAGACCAGCGGCGCCATCGGCCCCATGCGGGGTTCGGCGCCGTGGCGCAGCACGATCAGTGCGGTCGGCCCGGGGGAGAGCATGGCGGCAAGATGCACCACCGCCAGCAGCATCACCGATCCGAACAGCTGTGCGGTCAATGTCGGAAGGTCCCGGGACGAGTGGCCAGGATCAGCCGTTCGCGATCGATCTGCGCCTGGGTCCAGAGCGCGGGATCCACAAAGCGCCGCCGGGTTTCCCCGATCAGCGGTACCGGCAGCGCGGTATCGGTGTCGCGGAAGTCGCGGACCTCGAACACCTCAAGCCCCGCGCCTTCCAGCCGCCCCAGCATGGCTTCATAGTCGTGGCCGCCGACCAGAAGATGATGGGCATGCATCTCGATCAGCACGGCCCGAAAGTCGATGCCGGGCAGGCTGCCGGCCAGGCAGGCGGTCATGCCGGCCAGAACCACCCCCTCGGCGCCGTGCACGTCGATCTTCACCACCAGCGGCCCGGCGGGCAGGTCGCGGGCGAGATCGTCGAAGCGCCGGCCGGGCACGATGATCGCGTCCGGCGTGTCGGGGGCGACGATGGTCCGGCCACGGAAATGCAGGCTGTCGCCGGTGTCGTTGAGCGCCAGACAATGGGCGCGGCCGGGTTCTCTGGTGGCGTGGACCTCCCCGGCGCGGCGGATATTGCCGGCCAGCACTTCGAAAGCCTGGGGGTTGGGCTCGAAAGCCTCCACCCGCCAGCCGGGATAGCGGGCGGCGACGAGGCAGGGGTAATAGCCGTGCAGCGCGCCGACATCGCAGAAGGTGGCGGCCGGCAGCCTGTTCGCGATCCGGTCGAGCAGATCGACCACGGCGGGTTCATAGCCGAGGGCCGAGAAGGTTTCGCGCGCCACGGTGTCGCCCGGATCGTGGAGGGCGAAGCTGGTACCGCGCACCGCGAAACGGGTCAGGGGCAGGGACATGTCGGTCATTTGATCGCGAGCCACCCTTCGAAGCAGAGATATTTCTGGACCGTGATGATGTCGGTGAACCCGGCCCGGCGCATGAAGTCGACATTCGCCTCGGAGGTGAAGGGCTCCATCTTGCCCTTCAGGCTCAGGCTTTTGGCCAGGACCTCGCGGTGGTCGTAACCGTTGGCGAGCTTGAATTCGTTGTAGAGCGTGGTGAAGGCATCCTGGAAACGGGCGTCGTTGGCCCGCACCTTTTCGAACAGGATGAAGGCGCCGCCCCAGTCGAGGGCGTCCCAGATCCGGTCGAACAGGGCCTGACGATGTTTGGGCGGGATGAACTGCACCGTGTAATGGGCGGTGATCAGGTCGGAACGCTCGAAGGCGAAGCGCTCCGCCCGGGCGGTCTGGAAGAACATGTTTGGCATGTCGGCATGGACCTGCCGGGCGTGGGCGATCATGTCGGGTTCCACGTCCAGCCCGATGAAGCGGGTCTCGGCGAGATCGCCATGGCGCATGGCCAGCCGGTGCAGCAGGGTGCCGGTGGAGGTGCCGATCTCGTAGACGGTGGATCCTGCCCGGACGAAATAGTCCGAAAGCCTGGCCGTCAGATCGTGCCCGCTGTCGTAAAGCGGCACGGATCGGGAGACATGGCCGTCGAACTTGCCGGCGACGTCGCCGGCAAAGCTCCAACGGGCCGGTGCAACGGCAATACCGTCACCGGCGGCCAGCTCCACGATCCGGGATGTCTCCGGTGTCGCGGTCATCAGTGGTCTCCGTGCGGCGCGGACCGGTGGCGTGGCCGCGCGGCGGATGGAACTGCCCCCTGCCTTTTCGCCAGCAGAAGATTCCACGGAGATGTTTCTTTTTCAATCCGAAATTCTACTGATGATTTCTTTTCAGAAAAGAAAAACGCCCGGATGGTTCGTCCGGGCGTTGTGACGCATGACGATCAGACGCCTATGGCGCGCGGGCGAGTGCCTTCCATGGCCCAGAGCCAGGCCAGGGCACAGGCCGTCAGCGCGACCGGCGGCAGGGCCGAGAGGGTGAGCGTGGCCCAGTCGAAGCGTTCGATGAGCTGGCCCGAGAAGAAGGCCGAGAGCGCCACCAGCCCGAAGACCAGGAAATCATTGGCAGCCTGACCCGGCCCCCGTTCGGCCGGCAGCAGCGACAGCGATACCAGGGTGGTGGCACCGACGAACAGGGCCGACCAGCCGAGGCCGAGCAGGGTGAGGCTGATCCTGAAATGCCAGACGCTGATCCCCGAGGCGCCGACGCCGATCGCCATCGCCATCAGCAGGCAGCCGGCCAGCATCATCGGCATCAGGCCGAAACGTTCGATCAGCCGGCCGACGATCAGCGCCGGGGCGAACATGCCGAGCACATGCCACTGGATGACCTGGGCGGTGGAGGTGAAATCCAGCCCGCAGGCGACCATCGCCAGCGGTGTTGCGGTCATCAGCAGGTTCATCACCGTATAGGCGGTGATGCCGGCCAGGATCGCGATCACGAAACGCGGCCGCCGGAAGGCGGCACCCAGCCCGCCCGAGAGCGATTTGACCGTGCCGGCCGGCTTGCGCAGGTCCAGGGCCAGGGCGGCGATCAGCATCAGAACCGCGGCACCGGCGATCACCAGATAGGTGCCGAGGAAGGGATAGGGCGATATTGCGTCGCGTGAGGCGCCGGCCAGCGTGGGGCCGACCAGGGCGGCGAGCAGCCCGCCCGAGATGACGAAGGCGATCGCCCGCGCCTCGCCGCCGCGTGGCGCGGCCTCGCCCGCCGCATGGCGCAGGAAGACGCTGAAGCCGTTCGACATGCCGACCAGCACCATGGCGGCGCAGAGCAGCAGGAAGCTGGCCATGGCGATGGCGACGGCCGCGAGTAGCGCCCCGGCGATGCCGAGACAGGCACCGAGCGCAAAGCCCGCCCGCCGGCCTTGCCGCGCCATCAGCATCGAGGCCGGGATGGTTGTGGCGGTGTTGGCGATGAAGGTCAGCGCGAAGGGCAGGGTGGCCAGGCTTTTGTCTTCGGCCAGCATATGGCCGGCGAGGGCCGACACCGTCACCAGCAGCATGGTCATGATGGTGTAGAAGCCCTGCGACAGGGACAGCAGGGCAATGGCGCGGCGGCTGCCGCCCGGCGCATGGGCCGGGTCGGTGACGGTGGCGGTCATGGGGGTGGGAACTCCGCATCCTTCTGGTCCGGGATGTGCCCCGCTTCAGCCGGCGGGCCCGGGGTGTTTTCACCATCCTGACCTGTTGAAACCGCCGCGTCCATATGGCGTGGCGTCCATATCATGTATCGGACCTCTTCCCCCCCGGGTATCGGGCATGTCACTCTGTCGGCCCCGAACGTCATTTGAAAGCCGTGCCCATGACCGCTGTCGCCGTGCCGCCCACCATCATCGACTGCGACCCGGGCGTTGACGATGCCCATGCCCTGTTCGCGGCGATCGGTGCCCGGCACCTCAGCGGCCTCGAGGCGGTGACGGTGGTCGCGGGCAATGTCGCGCTCCGTCACACCCGGCGCAATGCGCTGCGGATCCGCGAGGTGGCCGGGCTGGATGCCGCAGCGCTTCCGGTCTATGCCGGCTGCCCCGGGCCGATGATCGGCGCCCTGACCGACGCCGCTGACGTCCACGGTGCCGACGGTCTGGACGGTGCCGGCCTGCCCGAGCCGCAGGGAGAGGTGGAACCGATCCATGCGGTGGCCTTTCTGATCGACCGGCTGCGGCGGGCGGCGTCAGAGGGCCGCCGGGTCAGGCTGGTGACGCTGGGACCGCTGACCAATCTGGCGACGGCGCTGATCATGGCGCCCGACATCGCAGACGGGCTGCTGGAGGTGCGCGCCATGATCGGCAGTGCCGGGCGCGGCAACATCACGCCGGCGGCCGAATTCAACGCCTATGTCGATCCCGAGGCACTGGAACGGGTGGCGACCACCCTGGATGCGGCCGGTGCCGACGGCGTGCCGTTCTACGTTTACGGGCTGACGCTCACCCATACCGTCACCGCCGATCGCACCGAGATCGCCCGATATGCCACCCTCGACAGCCGGGTGGGGCGGGCCGTCGCCGGCATGCTGGGGGCCTATCTCGACCGGCACCGTGTGGCGCCGCTGCCCGGCATGGGCGGCGCGCCCGCCGACGAGGCGCCTCTGCACGACCCTTGCGTCATCGCCGACCTGCTGGCGCCGGGGGCCGTCAGGGCGGTACCGGGACGATTGCGGGTCGTCCTCCACGGGCCGGCGCGGGGGCAGACGCTCGCCTCTTTCGATGCCGGGGATGAGGTCGGGGCCGGATCGCGGGTGATCTGGATGGTGGAGGGCGATGCCGGACGTCTGCGCGCCGCTCTCTTCTCTGCGGTGTCCGGTTTCTCTGCTGTGACCAGTTTCTAAGCTGTGGCGGGCCTCGGTAACGGCTGATCATCGTCTGGCGTTAACGGACCGATAAGTTTCATCCTTTAATGATGTTGTCATCAAGGTCCATGCGACGGCCGGGCCGGGGGGGCTCCGACCGCTGCATGCCGCGGGCAGGACGCGGAAACGACAAAGAAGAACGATCAGGGGAGGTTGGGACGACATGAGCGAGCATGACCAGCAGGCCACCGATGCAGGAGCCGATGTCATGACCACGCCGGCGCCGGAAACCGGCCGTCGCCGACGTTTCCGGCGCCGGCGGGCCGAGAGGCCTCGCGGCCGCGACGCCCGGCGCCCCGGGTGGCTGGGCCGGATCGGACTTGGTCCGAAGCTGTTCCTGGCCTTTGCGGTGGTGTCGATCCTGGCCGTCGTGGCGAGCGGTGTCGCCTGGATCTCTTACGGTCGGGTGGAGCGTGGCTTCGAGGAGGTGCAGGAACAGGGCGTGCGGCCGCTGACCGCGGCTCTGCGTCTTGCCCGACAGGCGGAGGTGCTGGCGGCATCGGCCCCGGCTGTCGCCAGTGCCGGCTCTGCCGAGGCGCTTGACAAGGAACGCCAGGCGATCACCTCTGCGATCGGCGGCATGCGCGGCGATCTTGCCGCCCTGCAATCGGCCGGGCTGGATGCCGGCCTGGTCGGCATGGTCGGCGAGGATGTCGACGCCCTGATCGCCCGGCTCGATGAACTGCTCAAGGCGGTTGAAGAGCGCTATGCGCTGACCGCCCGGCGCGAAGCCGCCATCCGCGACCTGGCCGGTGCACGCGATACCTATCTGGCGGCCATCTCTCCGGGTGCGCAGCGGATCTCCCAGGACTTCCGCAACAAGGCGGAGGCGACCGCCGGCATGTTCGAGTTCGGCACTCTGCAGGAGGCGGTCTACGATCTGACCAGCCGGCAGCTGCCGGCCCTTCAGCTCAGCATCCAGCTGCGGGGCGATATCGCGGCCGCCCAGGGCATCGTTGCCGAGACCGCGACCATCACCAATTCCGCCCATCTGGAACGGCTGCGCCAGCGGCTTCAGGCGGCCGCCTATGCGCTGGATCGCGACACCAAGGCGTTGGACGATCGGGTGAACAAGGGCCCCCTGCTTGAGGCTGTGGCCCGCTTCTCGCAGGCGGCGACGGCCGGCGACAAAAACAACGTCTTCGAGATCCGTGCCGCCGAAGTTACCGCGCTGACCCAGGTCGACCAGCGCCTGCAGGCCGCCCGCGAGGCCGGCCAGCTGCTGGCGGAAGATGTCGACGGGCTGGTCTTCCAGACATCGGGCGCCATCGCCGAAGTGCGCAGCCGCACGACCGAAGATCTGACCCGCAGCCGGACGGTGTTGATCGCTCTGGCCGGCGCAAGCGTCGCGGTCTCGCTGCTGATCGCGCTCGGCTATGTCGGCCGGCGGGTCATCGGCCGGTTGCGGCGTCTGGAGCGGGCGATGCGTTCGGTCGCGGCCGGTGATCTGACCGTCGATCTGCCGCCGGCGGGCGGCGACGAGATCGGCCGGATGACCGAGGCCCTGCAGGTCTTCCGAGACACCACCGCCGAGGTCGAGGCGGCCAAGGCCCGCGCCGCGGCAGAGGAAGAGCGGCAGCGGGAGATCCGCCGCAGCGAGATGCTCAACCTGGCGGCCACGTTCGAGGCCGAGGTCAAGGGCGTTGTCGATCAGCTGGCGGAAGCGGTTTCGGCCCTGGGCGCAAGCTCGTCCGAACTGACCGCAGCTGCGGCCCGGGGCGACGAGCGTGCCCAGACCGTCGCGGCGGCCAGCGAAGAGGCGGAACGCAACGCCGAGACGGTCTCCGATGCCACCCGCCAGCTCTCGGGTGCGGTCGCCGAGATCGGCAATCAGGTCCAGGAGGCATCGACCATCGCCCGGGGTGCGGTCGCCCAGGTCGAGCGCACCGACACCACGGTCGAGGAGCTGGGCAAGGCCAGCGAGGAGATCAGCGAGGTGGTGCGGCTGATCGGCGAGATCGCCGGCCAGACCAATCTGCTGGCCTTGAACGCGACCATCGAGGCGGCGCGCGCCGGCGAGGCCGGCAAGGGCTTTGCCGTGGTGGCGGGCGAGGTGAAGACCCTTGCGGCCGAAACCGCCAAGGCGACCGGCCGGATCAGCCAGCGGGTGGAGGCGATCCAGAGCCGCACCGGAGAGGCGGTTCAGGCGATCCGAGACGTGCGAGACACGATCCTGCGCCTGAACGAGATCGCGAGTGCGATCGCGGCCGCGGTCGAGCAGCAGGGCAGCTCCACCCAGGAGATCGCCCGCAGCGTGGCCGAACTGAGTGCCGGGTCCCGCGAGGTGTCGACCTCTATCGCCGATGTCGCCGATGCCAGCAGCCGGACATCTGAAGGGGCAGACCAGGTGCGGCATGCAGCCGATGCGCTGGGCACGGCCTCCCGCAATCTCGACCGGTCGATGAGCGGCTTCCTGGATCGTCTGCGCAGCGCCTGAGGCCGGGGCCGGCAGGACGGCGGGGGCGGGGCATGTCGAGGCGGGGCATGTCGGCTGACGCGGATATCCTGCCGTGTCTTTCACGCCGATCATGCCTTTCCCTTACGCGGCCATCGTCCCACCTTTATGTGAATGGCCCTTCCAGATCCGGGGCCGGCAGATCCACCGGAATGGGAGGCCCCACATGACCGAGGATGGCGCGAAGATCGTTGAACTCGGCCGGCATCGCGGCGAGCGCGTGCCGATGCCGCCGAAGGATGCGGTGCGTGGGGCTGCACCGGTGGTGGTTGCTTTCGATCGCCGGCAGCGCGCGGTCGACCGGCTGTCGCGGGCGCTGGCGGCGATCGATGCCGCCGGTGCCGATCTTGCTGCCGCGCGGGGGGCGCTCGATCATCAGCACCGGCGTCTGGACGATCAGCGCGGTCAGCTGGCCCGGCATGTCGAGCGGCTGGGCGGGATTGCCGATGACCTCAACCGCCGTGCCGCGCGCCTGCGCGAAATTGAGGCAGAGACCGACCGCGCGATCGCCATGGTCAACGAGGGCCGGTGGGTCGATCCCAATGGATGAGCCAGCGGGATTTCCGGTAAGGCTTCAGGCAGAAGGGCCGGCAGTGAAAACTGCCGGCCCTTCCCTTGGTCAACTCTGTCGGCGCTCGGATCAGGGTTCCTCGATCTCGCCGGCCGCGGTCTGGAGATAGTTCTGGATGCCGAGCTGATCGACCAGGCCCAGCTGGGTCTCCAGCCAGTCGATATGCTCTTCCTCGCTCTTCAGAATCTCGCGCAGCAGATCGCGCGTGACGAAATCGGCCTTGGTCTCGCAATCGGCAATTGCGACGCGCAGGTCGACGACCGCCTTCATCTCCAGATCCAGATCGGCCTGGAGCATTTCGGGCACGGTCTCGCCGATGTGCAGCTTGCCCAGATCCTGAAGGTTAGGCAGACCTTCCAGGAACAGGATCCGCTCAATCACCTTATCGGCATGCTTCATCTCGTCGATCGACTCGTGGTACTCGACGTGACCGAGCTTGCGATAGCCCCAGTCCTTCAGCATCCGGGCATGAAGGAAATACTGGTTGATGGCGGTGAGTTCGTTCTTCAGCACCGTGTTGAGGTGCTTGATGATCTTGGGATCGCCCTTCATGGCCGTCTCGTCCTCGTTCTCGTGACCCGATGCCGGCTGCAGGGGAAGGCGCCGGCTTTGAACGAGACTATAGCCACAACTCTGTCCCGCGGCCAGTGCGGACAGGCTGGAATTCTTCAAAAAGTCGTGGAATTACTTGAGTTTGCGTCGCAGCTTCGAGCTTTTCTTGAGTTTGCGTCGCAACTGCGCGATTTATGCCTGAGAGTGACTGTCAGGCGCGGATCGACGCCGGAACCGCCGCATTTGCCGCCTCGGCACCGGTGCTGCCGCAGCCGGGCAGCATGGCCCGGACGCAGTCGATGCATTTGCCGCATTGCGGCCGGGTCCCGAGGGCGCGGTAGACGCCCGAGACACTTCGCGCACCGGCCGCAGCCTCGCGCACACGCCGTTCCGTCAATCCGTTGCAGATGCAGACATACATGCTGAGCCGCACTCCGATCCGGGGGCTGGTCGCAGTGGCGGGAAAAGGCCCTTCGCCGCAACTGCGAACCGTTCGCATGGATAGAGTGGCAATGCTGAGAATGATTGTCAATCGCCTATTGTCGCCTCGCGTTGCTTCAGAACGCGCCGCATGATCTTCCCGGTTGCGGTCATCGGCAGTTCCGTAACGAAGGCGATCTCGCGCGGGTATTCATGGGCCGCCAGACGGTCGCGAACATGGGCACCCAGCGCGCGGGCCAGATCGTCCGACGGTTCGACGCCCGGGGCCGTAACCACGAAGGCCTTCACGATCTCGGTGCGTACCGGATCGGGCTTGCCGATCACGGCGGCCATGGCCACCGCCGGGTGCCGGATCAGGCAGTCCTCGATCTCGGCCGGGCCGATGCGGTAGCCGCCGCTGGTGATCACGTCGTCGGCCCGGCCCATGAAGTGGAACAGCCCGTCGGCATCGCGTCGGCCCATATCGCCGGTCAGCAGCCGGCCATTGCGGAACTTGGCCTCGGTGGCGGCGGGATTGTTCCAGTAGCGCAGGAACATCACCGGGTCGGGGGCACCGACCGCGATTTCGCCGGTCTCGCCATCGGGCACGGTCTGGCCCGCCTCGTCGACGATCAGCACCTCGTGGCCGGGCACGGCGCGGCCCATGGCGCCCGGGGGCGAGGGTTCGATCCGCTGGTTGCAGGACACGGTCAGATTGCATTCGGTCTGGCCGTAGAATTCGTTGATCGGCACGCCCAGCACCTCGCGCCCCCAGTCGAGCAACTCGGACCCCAAACTTTCTCCGCCGCTGCCGACGGAGCGGAGCGTCAGATCGGCGGGCACCCGGTCGCGGGGCACGCCGCGCATCAGCTTCAGCGCGGTCGGCGGCAGGAAGGTGTTGCGCACCCGCTCCGTCGCCATCAGCCGGAGGGCGGCTTCGGGGTCGAATTTGCGCATGCGCTGCGAAACGACACCGATCCCCATCGCCCAGGCCGGCAGCAGCACGTCGAACAGCCCGCCGATCCAGGCCCAGTCGGCCGGTGTCCAGAACAGGTCGTCCGGCCGGGGTGGGAAGTCGTGCGGCATCTGCACACCCGGCAGATGGCCCGGCAGCACCCGGTGAGCATGCAGCGCACCCTTGGGATTGCCGGTGGTGCCGGAGGTATAGATGATCACGGCGGGATCATCGGCCGCGGTGTCGAGGATCGCGGGCGGGGTGCCGGTGGCATCGCGGATCAGCCGGTCGAAGGCGATGGTGCCGGCCGGCACCGGCTCGGGGCCGGTCACGATCACCCGGGCAAGATCCGGACAGTCGGCCTGCACCGACATCAGGGCGTCCAGCCGGCCGGGATCGACGATCACCGCGCGGGTGCCGCTGTCGGCCAGGCGATAGGCGAGCGCTTCGGGGCCGAAGAGGGTGAAGAGCGGCAGGGCGATGGCGCCGATCCGGTAGATCGCCATATGGGCCAGCGCCGCTTCGGGGCTCTGCGACAGGCAGATCCCCACCCGGTCGCCGCGCCCGATCCCCAGATGCAGAAGCCCGGCCGCCAGTCGCCCCGCCAGCCGGTCGATCTCGGCAAAGCTGAAGACTTTCCGGCTGCCGTCTTCCTCGACATGGATCAGGGCGGTGCGATCCGGCGCCTGATGCGCCCAGAGCCCCGCAGTCTGGGCGGCGATGTTCAGCCGCGCCGGGATCTGCCAGCGGAAGCGGGCGCGCCATTCGGCAATGGCCTCGTCGGGGCGGGGGGCGTCGAGCATCGGGCGGGTCCTCCGGTTGGCCCCGAGGCTCTTTCCATGGCCTGCCGGGGCCTGCCGATCCTGCCGCGTCTGCCCGGGTCCGGCAAGGCTTCCGCCCGCGGGGGCATGACCTCAGGGCTTCTGCACCCAGCCGCTGCCTTCGGGCATCACCCAGGTTCCCGAGGGCGCGCGCTCGATCACCTGCGCGCCAGCGATGCGTTCGACGGCCGAGAGCGAAGCGCCGCGCTTGGCGGCGATGGCCCGGTAGCGGTCCTTGCGCTGCAGGTTGATCCGGTCGATCACCTGCTGCGTGGCGGCATCGGTCTGGGACTTTACGGCACCCACATAGCCGTCGAAGCGCTCGCCCACCAGCCCCTGCGCCTTCAGCGCATCAAGGCCGGCTTCCTGGGCCATGGCGGCGCGGGGCAGGGCCAATGGCGGGACGGCGGCGGCGGGCAGGGCGGCGGCCAGCAGAACGGCGAGGAACCGGGCGGCGGTGCGGCGACGGGCGGGCAGGGTCGGCATCAGAACAGCTCCGGCTCTTCGGCGAGCAGATCCTCGATGTCCTTTTCGACCCGGACCCGGACCTCGTGCTCGATCTTGACGTTGACGTTGATGACGATCGGCTTCTCGGGCGCCTCGACCCTCACGGTCGGCTGGCAGGCCGCCAGCAGCACCAGAATGCCGGCCAGCGGCAGCAAACGTATCGGTCCGGCCATTCCTGTCCTCCCCGGCCTGCGGTATCGGGTCGCTATTCGGGCGACCGGCTCTTCATCCGCGACTGCTCTTTCACGAGGGACTGGCCGAAACCCTCCGCACCGGAATCGAACAGCCGCCCTTCGACGGAGAGCAGCTGGGCGAGTGGCCCGCGGACGTCGAGGTTGATCTCCATCGGATACCCGTCATACACCGCCGGGCTCGATCCCGCGAGCGACAATCCCGCGGTCAGTTCGCCCTCCAGCGGGCCGTCGAGGGTGAGGCGCAGATGCCGCATGCGGAAGTCTTCCAGCGCACGCGCCAGCAGGTCTGCCCCTTCGCTCGCGCTGCCGGCCGCGGCCTCGGCCGTATCCGATGCCCAGCTCAGCCGGCCGGCCTGGCCGGTGAATTCGGCATGGTCGATCCGGATGCCCTCTTCCCCCAGCACCACCGGCACGAAGCCGGAAATGCGTCCGTCGGCATTCAGCGCCGGTTCGTCGGCAAAGGCGGCGAGCAGGCCGAGTTCCAGGTTCTCGGCTCGCAGGATCACCCGCCGGTCGCCCGCACTCAGCGGCACCCGTACCGGTTCCACCGACAAGCGGCCGCCGGCGAAGGGCCATTCCGCGTTGACGACGTCGAAGGTGGTGGGGGTCAGGATCGCGGTCATCCGGCCGTCGGTCAGGGGCAGCCCCGCCTCGATCCGCCCGATTTCGAGCGTCTGCGGCCCGTCGGTGACCCAGGGATCGGGGCCCGTCAACACCATCTGGCCGGTCAGGCCCGAGACGGTCGCCGCCTCGGCGGTGAAGCCCGCATTGGCGAGGCTGGCCACCAGCCGCAGCCGCAGCGGCCCGCCGCCCCAACGGATCGTGGCGGTGGCGGCCGTCTGGCCGGTGACACCGGTGACGATGCCGCCAGCCGCCGGCACCAGATCGGCCGGTTGCAGCCGCTCGCGCGCCCAGGTGATGGCGGGCAGTCTGACCAGGGCCGTGCCGCGCCCGGCGGCCGGGTCGTGGGAGAGGGTGATATCGGCCCGGACCCGTCGCTGCGGATCACGGACGTCGCCCGCCAGTTCGATGCCCTGGGCGGCAGCCCGGCCCGAGAGCGCGATGTCGAGGGGCGCGAAACGCAGCGGGCTGGCGATGTCGGTCAGGCGGGCGGACAGCCGGCCGATGGTGACCACCGGTTCCGGCGCATCCGGCGCTTCGATGCCGGCTTCGACCGCCAGCCCCGAAATCGCGAGATCGGCGGACGGCAGCCGGAGATCCCCGTCCGACGCGGTCATCTGCAGGGGGCCGTTCAGCGGGTCGCCGGCCAGCGTGACGGTCGGCAGCCGGCCGGTCACCGCGTCCCCGTCGATCCGGGCCCCGGCGAGCACCCCCTGCACCGATCTGGCGCCATCGGTCAGATCGAGCAGCGGCTGGCCCTCTACGGGGCAGAGCCGTCCCTCGGTCAGGCGAAGCGTTGTCTCTTCTGCGTCCAGGGTCAGGGTCGGGAGGTTGAGACAATCGGCAAGGTCGATCCGCACGCCGCCGTCGATCAGGCTGCGGGTCAGGGTGAAGGCGACCGGAACGGGCCGGTCGCGATCGACATGCCAGCCGGGGCCGCCGCCGGCCGGCGCCACATCGCCGCCCAGTTCGATGCGTTCGCGGCCGTCTGCGCGCGACAGCCGGGCGGACAGGGCCAGATCGGCGGCGGCGTCGGTAGCACCGTCGGCCGTCGACCAGGCGAGCCGGCCGGTGAGGGTGATGTCCGGATCGGAGGAGAGGCGATCGGCGCCGGCGCTGCCCTGGAAGCGGAGCAGGGGCGTGCCGTCGGCTGCGAGCCAGGCTGCGTCGACATCGTCGATCGTGGCCCCGTCGACCGGCAGGGTCAGCGGGGCGGGCGCGGTCTCTTCCGCGGCGGAGGCCGGCTGAAGAAGCGGCGCAAACGGCCCGGGCTGCCCGTCGACCAACCGCAGCGTCAGGCCGTCGATCCTGAGATCCGCCAGCCGACCGTCGAGAAGCGCATCGAGCGTGAAGGCGAAGGTCATCTGCCGGGCATGGGCGCCCGAGGCCGGAGATGCGCCGTCGGCAGGCTGGCCGAGCGTTACATCGCTCAGGACCAGGGCACCGTCCGCGAAGTGGCGCGCGCCCACCGCCACCGGGCCGAGCCCACGCCGGGTGAGCGCGTCTGCGGCGAGGTCGACTGCCAGGCCCGGCCCGTAGCGCCAGACCCCAAGGCCCAGGGCGGTGACCGCAGCGATGGACGCTGCCAGGATGATCGTGCGCCGCCGGCCGGCCATCCCGTCTCCCCTGCGTGAAGCTTCCTGGCGGTCAGTCTAGCCGATACCAATCGCGACATCCATCCGGCGCGCTCGTACCAGGATCAGAGGATGAAGTCCGATGCGCTGAGAGCACTGGCTACGTCGGCGAGGGTGATCTGCATGTCGGCCACGCGGTCGCCATCGAGATCGGCCAGAATCAGGGTTTGTCCGTTTTGGATGATGGCGCGCACTTCGCCGCCTGCACCGGTGAACGCACTGGCTCCGAGGAAGGTGAAAGCCTGGTCTCCGGTCGTTCCGGGGAGGGCATCGATACCGGAAAGATCGATGCGGTCGCCTTCGGACCGGGAAAAATCCTGGATGATATCCGCCGCTGTTCTGGTGCTATCGGTGGAGTCGGTATAGACAAACCGATCGGCTCCGCTGCCACCAATCAAAGTATCTGCACCCGCACGACCTTCGAGGCGATCGTTTCCGGCCTGACCAGACAGGCTGTCGTCCCCGATGCTGCCGCGCAGCAGATCGGCCCCGGCTCCCCCTACGACGGCCTCGATAGAGATCAACTGATCGTTTTCCGCCGTTCCGCCTTGTCCAAGGCCCGACAGCAGGTCGATAGTGAGATTGCTTGTCTCAGCCGAATAGTCGGCAGTGTCAAACCCATCACCGCCGTCGAGGTAGTCGGCCCCCTCATTGCCCGAGAGAATATCGTCTCCGGCATCGCCGATCAGAGCATTGTCTCCGGTATCGCCGGTCAGGCGGTCGTTGAAAGCGCTGCCACCGACACTTTCAATGTTGATCAGTGTGTCGCCCGTGGCATCACCACCAGTGATCACACCGCCGCTCCGCAGATCGACAGTCACGGCAGAGGCCGATGCCGTGTACAGAACAAGGTCGACACCGATGCCGCCATCAATCCGATCGGCCCCGGTACCGCCTGAGAGAATGTCATCACCGCCATTGCCTGCAATGATGTCGTCGCCCCCATTCCCAGAGAGGGTGTTGGCTCCGGCATCACCGGTCAGGCGATCTGCAAACGCGCTTCCTTCCAGGCTCTCGATGCTGATCAGCAGGTCACCTGTCGCATGTCCCCCCGCCGCGGCGCCTGTCGCCAGGTTGATGGTGACCGCAGCGTTGGACGTTGCATAGATCGCCCGATCTGTTCCTGCGCCTCCGGTCAACCGATCGGCTCCAGCCCCTCCGATTACGGCATCATCGCCGGCGCCGCCATCAAGGACATCGTCTCCGTCGCCACCGCTCAGGACATTCGCCAGCACATCGCCGGTCAGCTGATCGGCGAACAGGCTGCCACTCAGATTTTCCACGTCGGTCAGGACATCGCCCGTGGCATGCCCACCCGTCGCAATGCCGGTCGCAAGATTGATGGTCACTCCGGCGTTCGAGGCATCGTAGAATGCGGTGTCATTTCCATTGCCGCCGATCATCTGATCGGCCCCCGCAGCGCCGATGAGGGCGTCGTCGCCGTCGCTACCGTTCAGGACGTCGTCGCCTTCGGCACCGTTGAGGATGTCGTCGCCGATCGTGCCGGTCAGCCGGTCTGCGAAGGTGCTTCCTTCCACGCTTTCGATGTCAATAAGAACATCGCCTTCGGCATCGCCGCCCATGCCGGTGCCGTTGGACAGATTGACAGTAATGCCGGCTGAGGAGGCAGCATAACTCGTCCGGTCGTGACCTGCGCCGCCATCGATCCGATCCGCGCCTGCTCCGCCAATCAGGACATCGTTCCCACCCCCACCCAGGAGCCTGTCGTTCCCGGCGCCACCGCTCAACAGATTGGCATCTCCATTGCCTGTCAGGCGATCGGCAAAATCACTGCCGATGATGTTTTCGACGCCTGAGAAGGTATCGCCACTGGCATGCCCTCCCGATGCGGTACCGGCAGCAAGATCAATGACAACCGCTGCAGTCGAATTGCCATAAAGCGCTATATCCGTCCCATTGCCGCCCACGAGCTGATCTGCACCGGCCCCACCGATGAGCGTGTCATCCCCATCTCCGCCAGACAGCACGTCATCTCCCATGCCTCCATCCAGCTGATTGGCGGCACCATCACCGGTAAGGGTGTCGGCGAAGTCGCTTCCGATCAGGTTCTCGATGCCGTCGAAATGATCCCCCTGAGCATCGCCACCTTTTGCCGTGTCGAGACCGAGATTGATCATGACCGCCGATGCCGATGCCTGGTAGACCGCAGTATCGATTCCAGCACCCCGGTAAGCTGATCGGCACCGGCTCCACCGATGAGGACATCGTTGCCGGCCCCACCAGAGAGCACATCGTCTCCCTCGCCACCGGAGAGGGTGTTCGCAGCCGCATCTCCCGTCAGCCTGTCATCGAAACGACTGCCGTCGACGGATTCGATACTGCTCAGCACGTCGCCTTCGGCGTCGCCTCCCGATGCGGAGCCGCTTGAAAGGTCTACGGTCACAGCATGCGCAGACGTCCCGTAGCCGGCGCGATCCATACCCGCGCCACCGATCAGGCGATCGGCACCCGCGCCACCGATGAGGCTGTCATTGCCGCCACCTCCGTCGAGGACATCGTCACCCTCTCCGCCAATCAGGACATTTACACCACCATTTCCGGTCAGGCGGTCATCAAAGCTGCTCCCCATCAGGTTTTCGATGGAGATCAGCAGGTCCCCCGAGGCAGAGCCGCCAGAAGCCGTGCCGGCGGCAAGATCGATGGTAACGGCTGCCGCAGACGTATCGTAGAGCGCAAAATCTGTGCCGGCACCGCCGTCGAGACGGTCGGCGCCTGCTCCTCCCGAAAGAGTGTCATCTCCTGCGGCTCCGGCGAGAATGTCATCGCCATCATTGCCAGACAGAGTGTTGTTGTCGGCATCGCCGGTCAAACGGTCGTTAAAGCTGCTACCGCTTACGACTTCGATCGCGACCAGGACGTCACCTTCCGCGTCGCCACCCCTGCCCATCCCGGTGGTGAGACTGATCGTCACGGCACCTGTGGACGTATCGTAAACGGCGCTGTCCTGCCCTTCGCCGCCATTCAGCGAATCTGCACCTTCCCCACCGATCAGAACATCGTCGCCACCACCTCCGACGAGCGTGTCATCGCCGTCGTCGCCGGTCAGCATGTTGGGGCCGGCATCTCCGACGAGGCGATCTGCATGCGCTGAGCCCGTCAGATTCTCGATACCGATCAGCACGTCGCCCGCGGCATGGCCGCCGGCGGCCGTGGCATTGTCCAGATCAACCTGAACGCCCTGGGATGAGCCGCGGTAGCTGGCCGTATCTCGCCCGTCGCCTCCGATCAATCGGTCTGCTCCGGCCCCTCCGATCAGGACATCGTCTCCCTCGCGCCCGTCAAGGCGATCGTCACCGGCGCGGCCGTCGAAGACATTCGCGCCCGCATCGCCCGACAGCTGATCGTTGGCAGCCGTGCCGATGACATTCTCGATGCCCGTCAGTACATCGCCTTCAGCATCGCCGTTGTGACCTGTGCCAGCAGCAAGATCCACCATCACAGCCGCCCCGGCGTAGATGGCGGTGTCGATGCCTCCTCCACCGGTCAGCCGGTCAGCGCCGCCACCGCCCGTCAACAGATTGTCGTGGCTGTTTCCGATCAGAATGTCGCTGGCAGCGGTTCCGATGACTTGCTCGATGGAGAAATATGTATGGCCTGTTGCGGCACCATCCAGACCCTTCCCCTGGGCCAGATCCACTGTCACACCTGCAGTTCCGGAGTGTCCGGTGGCATAATCGATCGTATCGAGGCCGCCCCCACCGTCATAGCGTGCGTTGCCGGCCCGCCCAATGAGGTAGTCGTCCCCTCCGCCACCCCATATGGCGTCGGCTCCACCACCACCATCGATCTGATTTGCACCGTCCGTGCCGATAATGGTGTCGTCTGTGGTGCGATACGTGACGGTCGTCACGCCACCTTCGATCGAAGTTATGCGCCGGGCGGTGATGATGACATTCTCGATCCCGACATAGCTATCTCCCTGGGCGATGTCACCCGCCCCCAGACCTGAGTCCAGGTTGATTGTCAGCGCGCCGCCAGCCGATATGTATTGGATCCAGTCATTCCCATCACCCCCGTTGAAGAGCGTGGAATGGTCTTCAATGGTATCGACCGCATCATCCACGCCATCCATGAGGAAGTCATCACCGGTACCACCATGAATCTCATGAAGTACCTGATTCTTGCCGTCAAATCCAACGTTCCAGATCAGATCATCGAATGCTGTTCCAATAACTATTTCAATCGAGGAAAGAAAGTCGAGTTGCTCGGTGATGCGATCGGAGATGCCCGTGCGCCCACCGATCACTGCGTGGTTATAGGCGGAGTAGTCTGCGATGTCGATGCCATCGCCGCCGTCGAGCTGGTCAGCACCACCTTGGGCGATCAGGCGATCGTTTCCACCGCCTCCCGTTAGTACATTGGCGGTATCGTTGCCCGTCAAGACGTCGTCAAAATGACTGCCGGTGAGGTTTTCTATGTCAACGAGGACGTCACCCGCTGCATCCGAGCCGAGATGCAGGCCGGTCGTCAGATTGACGGTCACGCCGCTTGGGGCATCGGCATACGAAGCTGTGTCATTGCCATTCCCACCCTCTATCCGATCTGCGCCGCCACGGCCCTGCAGAGTGTCGTCGCCATCCCACCCCCGCAGTGTGTCGTCATTGGCAGAACCATAGAGCGCATCGCCATGGCTGCTGCCATGGACGATCTCGATCGAAGTGAGGCGGTCGCCTTCGGCGTCTCCCCCCTTTCCGGTGCCGGCCGCAAGATCGATGGTGACGGCTGCGGCGCTTCCCGCATAGCTGGCGAGATCGGTGCCGGCCCCGCCTTCGAGCAGATCGGCGCCGCCGCGGCCGCGGAGGATGTCGTCGCCATCCCATCCCCGCAGTGTGTCGCCATTGGCAGAACCATAGAGCGTATCGCCATGGCTGCTGCCATGGACGATCTCGATCGAAGTGAGGCGGTCGCCTTCGGCGTCTCCTCCCCGTCCGGTGCCGGCCGCGAGGTCGATGGTGACGGCCGCGGCGCTTCCGGCATAGCTGGCGAGATCGGTGCCGGCCCCGCCTTCGAGCAGATCGGCGCCACCGCGGCCGCGGAGAATATCGTCACCATCCTCGCCTGAAAGTGTGTTGCTGCCGGAATCACCGAGGAGGGTGTCGTCGTACGAAGATCCGGTAAGGCTCTCCACCGATATAAAACGATCTCCGCCGGCGATACCGCCAGCGGAGATGTCGACGACCACGCTTCCGTTGGCGTCCGCATAGGTCACGGTGTCGTGTCCGTCGCCGCCATCAAGCAGATCGGCCCCGGGGCCGCCGTTCAGAAGATCGTCGCCGGCAAGCCCCCGCAGGATATCGGCCGTGGTCGTGCCGATCAGGATATCGTTGCCCGTGGTCCCCATGATCGTGGCCATGTCTGCTCCATATGCCGGCGTGCTGATAGGCAGCATTTGAGATGAAACCCGCGGAGCCTACCATCGCGTATCGCCTGCGGCAATGTCGATGCACGGTATTCACGTGGAGCGATTATTCGATCACCGGGTCGGCGAGTAGATTTTCCAGCCGCGCCCGGCCTTCCGGCCGACATGGCCGGCGGCGACCTTCTGCTTGAGCAACGAGGCCGGGCGGAACCGCTCGCCATAGGCGTCGTGCATGATCTCCTGCGCCTGCAGGCTGAGGCTGTTGGTCACCACATCCATCAGCTCGAACGGCCCCATCGGGTGCCCCAGGCCCAGCCGGCAGGCCTTGTCGATGTCCTCCGGGGTGGCGACACCTTCCTCGACCAGCTTCACCGCTTCGATCAGGAAGGCGTGAAGCACGCGGTTGACCGCGAAGCCGGGTACGTCCTTGACCCGGATCGGCTCCTTGCCGGCCTCCCGGCAGAGGTCCATCACCTGCGTGATCACCTCGTCGGTGGTGTCGAAGCCGGGGATCACCTCGACCAGCTTCATGCGGTGCACGGGCGAGAAGAAATGCGTGCCCAGGAACCGGGTCTGCCGCCCGGCCGAGACCGCCGAGGCGAGCGTCGAGATCGGGATGGTCGAGGTGTTGCTGGCGATGATCGCCTCCGCTCCCAGAATGCCGTCGAGGCGGCGGAACACCGCCTGCTTGATCTCCTGATCCTCGAACACCGCCTCCACGACCAGCTCGCGATCGGCGAAGGCCTCAAGGCTTTCCGCCGCGCGAAGATGGCCGAGGGCGCGGCCCTTGTCGGCCTCCGAGAACAGCCCGCGGCCGATGCCGCGGTCGAGCACGCCCTCGAGCCGGCCGATCGCGGCCCGGGCCGCCTCCACATTCTGATCGGTCAGCAGCACGTCATTGCCGGCCAGCGCGAAGATCAGGGCGATCTCCGAGCCCATCATGCCGGCGCCGACGACGCCGATGCGGGTGGTCATGGTGGTGTTTCCTTCCGTGGAGCGTCTTTTTATCGGTCGGTTTTCTGCGCCGCCGGCGCCTCAGAACGAGGCGTCGGCGGTGGCGAGCAGGGTGTCGTCCTTCGATTCCAGGATCCCGGCCCAGACCGCGGTTTTGGGCAGTTCCCAGACATAGAAGTACCGGGCGGCCGCAAACTTGCCGTCGAGGAAGGCGCGTTCCGCGTCATGGGGGGAAGCGGCGGCAAGCCGGGCGGCGGTGGTCGCCTGGCGCAGCCAGATCCAGGCCAGCACGGTATGGCCGAACTGGTGCAGGTAGGCCGTGGCATTGGCGAGGAACAGCTCGACCTTGCCTTCGGCCCCCATCGGCACCAGGGTCTCGGTGGTCTTCCGCAGGCGTGCAACCGCCTCCTCGAACCGGTCGGCCAGCCACAGCACCCGATCGTCACCCGAGGCGCGGGCGTCGGTGATCGCCTGGGCGTAGCGCTTGCCCAGGGCCTGCAGGGCCGCACCGTTCATCATCGTCACCTTGCGGCCCAGAAGGTCGATCGCCTGGATGCCGTTGGTGCCTTCATGGATCGGGTTCAGCCGATTGTCGCGGTAATACTGCTCGACCTGGTACTCCCGGGTGAAGCCATAGCCGCCATGGATCTGGATGGCATGGACATTGGCTTCCAGGCAGTAATCCGACGGCCAGGCCTTGGCGATCGGGGTCAGGATGTCGAGCAGCAGCTGCGCCTCGGCGCGGGCGGCCTCGGTCTCGCCGGTTTCCTGTTCGTCGACCAGCCGGGCGCAGCTGAGGGTGAGCGCCAGCCCGCCTTCGACGGCGGCCTTCTGGGCCAGCAGCATGCGCTTCACATCGGCATGGTTGACGATCGGCACCTGCGGGCTGGCGGGATCCTTGTCGGTGGGCAGTCGTCCCTGCGGGCGGTTGCGGGCATAATCCAGCGAGTGGAGATAGCCGGCATAGCCCAGCATCACCGCGCAGCGGCCGACTCCGATCCGGGCCTCGTTCATCATCTGGAACATGTAGCTGAGGCCCTTGTGGGGCTCGCCCACCAGATAGCCGACCGCACCGCCGTTCTCGCCGAAATTCAGCATGGTGGAGGTGGTGCCGCGCCAGCCCATCTTGTGGATCAGCCCGCCCAGCGCCACGTCGTTGCGCGCACCCAGGCTGCCGTCTTCGTTGACCAGCACCTTGGGCACGATGAACAGCGAGATGCCCTTCACACCCGCCGGCGCGCCCTCGATCCGGGCCAGCACCATGTGGATGATGTTCTCGGACAGCTCGTGATCACCGGCCGAGATGAAGATCTTGTTGCCGGTGATCCTGTAGGTGCCGTCGTCCTGGGGAACGGCCCGGGTGCGGACGTCGGCCAGGCCCGATCCGGCCTGGGGCTCTGTCAGCGCCATGGTACCGAAGAAGCGCCCGGCCAGCATCGGCCGCAGATAGCGTTCGCGCTGTACGTCGGAACCGAAGCTCTTGATCAGGTTCGAGGCGCCGATGGTCAGGAAGGTGTAGGAAGCGGTGGCGACATTGGCGCCGTCGAACAGGGCATAGCAGGCATGGGCGACGGTGGTGGGCAGCTGCATGCCGCCCCATTCCTCTTCCTGTCCTGCCGCCAGCAACCCGGCCTCGATGAACTGATCGACCGCGGCCTTCACCTCGGGGATCATCACCACCCGGCCGTTCTCGAAGCGCGGCTCGTTGGTGTCGTTCTTGCGCAGATGCGGCAGGTAGTGATCGGTCGCGATCTTCATCGACAGGTCGATCGCCGCATCGAAGGTGTCGCGGCTATGGTCGGCAAAACGCGGCCGGGTGGTCAGGCTTTCGACGTCGAGCATGTCGTAGAGCATGAAGTCGAGGTCGCGCCGGTTGATGATCTTCGAGTCCATGAGCCTCGATCCTCCCTGGAGATCTTGGAAATTCAGGCCCGCAGTCGAGGCGAGGGACATGCAGACCAAATGTTCGGTCGGTGCGGATGGCCACGAAAAAGGGGACGGCGCCGCAAGCGGCCGCCGCCCCCTTTTGAGGTCCGGTTCCTGGGGAATCCGGTCAGGCGGCGCGACGGATCATCGCCACCATGCGGTCGAGATGGTGATCGTGATCGCCGAACTCGCCCTCGATCATGGTCAGCCGCTTGAAGTAGTGGCCGGCGGCATATTCCTCGGTCATGCCGATGCCGCCATGCAGCTGGATCGCGGCCTGGCCGACCAGACGGCCCGAGCGCGAGGTATGCGCCTTGCAGGCTGCGGCCGCACGGGCGCGGGCAGTGGCATCATCCTCTTCGGCCAGGGCCATGGCGGCGGCGTAGGCCAGAGAACGGCTCTGCTCCATGTGGTTCATCATGTCGACCGCGGCGTGCTGCAGCACCTGGAAGTTCGCGATCGCCACACCGAACTGCTCGCGGGTCTTCAGATAGTCGACCGTCAGCATGTGCAGCGCCTTCATGGCGCCGACCGCCTCGGCCGAAACCGCCACCGCGCCATGGTCGAGCAGGTCGGAGAGCAGGGCGGCCCCGCCGTCGACCTCGCCCAGAACCGTCTCGGGGCCGACCTGGACGCCTTCGAAAGTGACGTCGGCCGCCCGGCCGCCATCGACGGTCATGTAGGATTTGAGCGACACGCCCGCGGCCCCGGCATCGACCAGGAACAGGGTGATGCCCTGGGCATCACGCTCGCCACCCGCGGTGCGGGCGCTGACGATCAGCTTGTCGGCATGCTGGGCGTTGCGCACCACCGCCTTGACGCCCGAGAGGGTGAAGCCCTCGCCCGAACGCTCGGCGCGGGTGGTGACCCGGGTGCGGGCATAGCGGCCACGCGGCTCGTAATGGGCGAAGCCGAATTTGAGCGCGCCTTCCGCGACCTGGCCGAGCAAGGCATCGCGCACGTCGCCCTTGGCGCCGGCCGTCAGGGCGCGCACGCCCAACACCGCCGTCGGCATGAAGGGCTCGAGCACCAGGCCCGCGCCCAGCTTTTCCAGGATGAGGGCCGCATCGACCATGCTGCCGCCGATGCCGCCCTGGTCTTCAGGCACCATCACCGCCAGCAGGCCCATTTCGGCGAGCGTGCCCCAGTTCTTCGCCGAGATGCCGTCCTCGCTCTCGGCCAGCTTGCGGCGCGCGTCGAAGGGGTATTCATTGCGCACGAAGCGCTCGACGCTCTCGACCAGGAGCTGCTGTTCGTCGCTGAGTGAGAAGTCCATGAAACTCGGATCCTTGTCCCGGTCGTGCGTCAGAGGCCCAGGAAGGCCTTGGCGATGATGTTCTTCTGGATCTCGTTCGAGCCGCCGTAGATCGAGCTCTTGCGCCAGTTGAGGTAGTAGGGCGCGGCCAGATTGGCCTCGAGGCTCGAGATCGGCTCGCCGTTCCAGCCGGGATGCTGGCTCTCGGGCAGATAGGGCTGCGCGTAGGGGCCGACGGCTTCGAGCAGCAGCTCGGTGATCGCCTGCTGGATCTCGGTGCCCTTGATCTTGAGCAGCGAGGATTCAGGGCCCGGACGGCCGCTCTTCGAGGTGGTGATCATGCGCATGACGGTCGCATCCAGCGCCATCAGCTCGATCTCGACCGCGGCCAGCCGCTCCATGAAGCGGGCATTCTCGATCAGCGGGCGGCCTTCGTCGTCCACTTCCTTCGCGGCCAGCGCCTTCAGCTTGCGCAGCTGGTGGCGCGAGCGGCCGACGCCGGCAATGCCGGTGCGCTCGTGGCTCAGCAGGAATTTGGCATAGGTCCAGCCCTTGCCTTCCTCGCCGACCAGGTTCTCGACCGGGACGCGGACGTCTTCGAAGAAGACCTGGTTGACCTCGTGGCCGCCATCGATGGTGATGATCGGGGTGACCGAGATGCCCGGGGTCTTCATGTCGATCAGCAGGAAGGAGATGCCCTCCTGCTTCTTGACCGAGCTGTCGGTGCGCACCAGGCAGAAGATCCAGTCGGCATACTGGCCGAGCGTGGTCCAGATCTTCGAGCCGTTGACGACATATTCGTCGCCGTCACGCACCGCGCGGGTCTTGAGCGAGGCGAGGTCGGAGCCCGAGCCCGGCTCCGAGAAGCCCTGGCACCAGAAATCTTCCGACGACAGGATGCGCGGCAGGAAATGGTCCTTCTGGGCCTGGTTGGCGAAGGTGTAGAGCACCGGGCCGACCATGCTGAAGGCGAAGGCGATCGGCGGCGGCGCGCCGGCGGCGTTCATCTCCTGATCGAAGATGTAGCGCTTGATCGGGTCCCAGCCGGTTCCGCCATATTCCTTCGGCCAGGCCGGGGCGATCCAACCCTTGTTGTAGAGGATCTTCTGCCAGCGGACGAAATCTTCCTTCGGCAGATGGATGCTGCGCTCGAAGCGCGCCTTGATGTCCTCCGGCAACGACGTCCGCATGAACTCGCGGACCTCCTCGCGGAACGCCTGATCTTCGGCGCTGAGGGTAAGCTTCATCGCGCCCCTGCTCCCTGAAATCTGCGGGGTCCCCGGACCCCTGGTTCAGGACCGTCCCCCCCTCAAGGTCGATCCGTCTTTGAAACATACGACTGTTTTACGCCGAGGCCAGTGAAAACCGCGAGATCGGGACATTTCGTCGATACGTCCCATTGCGGCAGAGGGGAAGGCGTCACGGCCCGGCTGCAGATCATGGACGACCGGCCGCCCCGTAAAACGTGGCGGCCGGCCTGCCGGATCACCGGCTGCGATCGTAGTCGGCGAAGGACTTGCCTTCGGCGACGAGCGTCTCGATCAGCTTCGCCGGCTTCCAGCGATCGTCGAGATCGGCATGGAACTGCTTGATGTCAGCGAGAACCTTGTCCAGACCGATAAGATCGGCCTGGAACATCGGGCCGCCGCGCCAGGCCGGGAAGCCATAGCCGAAGCAGTAGATCACGTCGATATCGCTCGCCCGGATCGCCATGCCCTCTTCAAGGCATTTGGCGCCTTCATTGATCAGGGCATAGAGCGAGCGCTTCAGGATCTCGTCTTCCGAAATCTCGCGGCGCTCGACACCGGCGGCCTTCGAGGCCTCGACGATCAGCTGTTCGATCTTGGGATCGGTCACCGGCGTGCGGCTGCCGCCCTCATAGAGGTAGTAGCCGGCCTTGGTCTTCTGGCCGAAGCGGCCCATCTCGCAGATCTGGTCCGACACGGTCGGCCAGAACAGGTCGTTGCGGCGGGTGGCCGCGCGGCGCTTGCGGATCCGCCAGCTGACGTCGAGGCCGGCCATGTCGCCCATGGTGAACGGCCCCATCGCCAGGCCCCAGCGCTGCAGCACGCCATCGACCTGGGCGGGCAGGGCGCCTTCGACCAGCATCAGTTCACCCTGCTGGACATAGGGCTCCAGCATGCGGTTGCCGACGAAGCCGTCGCAATTGCCGACCAGCACCGGCACCTTGCCGATGGTCTTGGCCAGCTTCATCGAGGTCGAGATGACCTGATAGGAGGTCTTGGCCCCGCGCACCAGCTCCAGCAGCGGCATGACATTGGCCGGGCTGAAGAAATGGGTGCCGATGACGAATTCCGGCCGCGACGTGGTGGCCGCGATCTCGTCGATGTCGAGCGTCGAGGTGTTCGAGGCGAGCACCGCCCCCGGCTTGGCCACCGCGTCGAGGGTCGAGAAGACCTTCTTCTTGATGTCCATCTCCTCGAAGACCGCCTCGATGATGATGTCGGCGTCCTTGAGAGCGTCGTAGTCGAGCACCCCTTCGATCAGGCCCATGCGCTTGTCCATGGCGTCCTGGGTCAGGCGGCCCTTGGAGACGGTCGCGGCATAGTTCGCGCGGATGATGCCGAGCCCGCGCTCCAGCGCATCGGCGCTCATCTCCAGCACTTTCACCGGGATGCCGGCATTGGCGAAGTTCATCGCGATGCCGCCGCCCATGGTGCCGGCGCCGATGATGGCGGCCTGGCGGATCGGCAGGGTCGGGGTGTCGCCCGGCACGTCCGGGATCTTCAGCGCCTCGCGCTCGGCGAAGAAGATATGGCGCAGCGCCTTCGACTGGTCAGACGCCATCAGCCCGCCGAAGATCTCGCGCTCGTTCTTCAGCCCCTCGTCGAAGGGCAGGGTGACGGCGCCGGCGACGGCGTCGAAACAGCCCACCGGCGACATCTGGCCGCGGGCGGCCTTGACCACCTGCTTGCGGATCTCGGGCAGTTTCGCGGCATCGAAGGCCTTCACCTTCTCGTCCATGTCGCGCACCCGGCGCAGCGGTGCGCCGTCTTCGACCAGCTTGCGGGCGAAGGCGACGGCGCCCGGGATCAGCTCGTCGACCACGGCGTCGATGATGCCGAGCTGGAGCGCCTTGCCGGCCGGCACGAACTTGCCGGTGGTGATCATGTCGATGGCGGCTTCCACACCCGCCACGCGCGGCAGGCGCTGGGTGCCGCCGGCACCGGGCAGGATGCCGAGCTTCACCTCGGGCAGGCCCACCTTGCCCTGGGCGACGGCGACGCGATAGTGGCAGCCGAGCGCCACTTCCAGGCCGCCGCCGAGGGCGGTGCCGTGGATCGCGGCCACGACCGGCTTGGTCGCATTCTCGTAGGTCGAGATCACGCCATTGAGATCGGGCTCGGCCAGGGGCTTGCCGAATTCGCGGATGTCGGCACCGGCGATGAAGGTGCGGCCCGCGCCGACCAGAACCAGCGCCTTCGCCTCGTCATCGGCCAGGCCTTCGGCGAGGCAGTCGAGCAGCCCCTGCCGGACATGCTGGCTGAGGGCGTTGACCGGCGGATTGTCGACCGTGATGACGCCGACATCGCCCTGGCGTTCGTAGCGGACACTCGTGCTCATGAAACTGGTCACCTCGACTGTCGGATCCGGCATCTGCCCGGGGAGGGAGCGCTTTGCGCGGCCGGATGCGGGTTTTGGACCGGACGACGCGGCCGCCACCGGAAGGCCGGTGCCGGCCGCGTCGTGAATGTGCCGGGCCGGTGGCCCGGGCGTGTGTATCAGACGACGCCTCGCCTCAGACCTCCAGCCATTCCTTGCGCACGGCCTCGTCTTTTGCCAGGGCATCCGGCGTGCCCTCGTAGACGATATGGCCATGGCCCATGACATAGAGGCGCTGGGAGATGCGCAGCGCGATCGTGAGCTTCTGTTCGACCAGCAGCACGCTGACGCCGCGCCGGGCGATTTCCGACAGCAGATCACCCACCTGTTCGGTGATCTTGGGCGCAAGCCCCTCGGTCGGCTCGTCGACCATGATCAGGTCGGGATCGCCGAGCAGAGTGCGGCACATGGTCAGCATCTGCTGTTCACCGCCCGAGAGCACGCCGGCCAGCGTGTCGGCACGTTCCTCAAGTCTTGGGAACAGCTTGTACATGTCGTCGACCGACCAGCGGCCCTGCTTGCGGGTGCTCTTCTGGCCGAGCAGCAGGTTCTGGCGCACGGTCAGGGTGGGAAAGATCGACCGGTCTTCCGGCACATAACCCAACCCCTGATGGGCGATCTCGTGCGGGGTCATCCCGGCGATGTTGCGGCCGCGATAGTTCACCGTGCCCTGCGGCGGCACCAGCCCCATGATCGCCTTGATGGTGGTCGACCGGCCGACGCCGTTCCGGCCGAGAAGGCTGACGATCTCGCCCTCCTTCACGTCGAAGCTCACCCCTTGCAGGATGTGGCTCTTGCCGTAATAGGCGTGCAGGTCGCGGACGTCGAGCATCGTGGTCATGCGGCTTCCTCGCCGAGATAGGCCTGCTGCACGGCGCGGTTCTTGCGGATGTCCTGGGGCGTGTCGGTCGCGATCACCTCGCCATAGACCAGCACCGAGATGCGGTCGGCCAGGCCGAAGACCACGCCCATGTCGTGCTCCACCATGACCAGGGTCTTGCCCACGGTCACCTCGCGGATCAGCTCCACCGCCTGTTCGGTCTCGGTATTGCTCATGCCGGCGGTCGGTTCGTCGAGCAGGATGACATCGGGGTCGCCCGCGATGGTGAGCCCGATCTCCAGCGCCCGCTGTTCGGCATAAGAGAGGAAGCCGGCAAGCACGTTGCGGCGGGACTGGAGATGGATGCGCTCCAGGATCCGCTCGGCATCCTCGTTCAGCTTCCGCTGTTTCGAGACCATCTGCCAGAACGAGTATTTGTAGCCGCGCGACCAGAGCAGCGAGCAACGGATGTTCTCGAACACGCTCATCTTGGGAAAGATGTTCGTGACCTGGAAGCTGCGGCTGAGCCCGCGGCGATTGATCTGCTGGGCGGGCAGGCCGCTGATCTCTTCGCCGTTGAGCTTGATCGAGCCCGAGGTGAGCGGGAAGCGGCCGCTGATCAGATGAAACAGGGTCGACTTGCCGGCGCCGTTGGGGCCGATGACGGCGTGACGATGACCCTGCTGCACCTGCAGGTTCAGGCCGCGGATGATCTCGGTCGGGCCGAAGCTCTTGCGGAGATCGGTGAGTTCGAGTGCAAGCTTGGACATCAGGCCCCCCCCTGCTTGATCTCGGCGACCACGGCATCCCAGGCCCGGATGATCCGCCGGATGGCCAGACGGAAGAGATAGCCGCCGATCACCGTTGCGGCCACTGCCAGCGCCCAGGGCAATGTCTCGTGAACCGAGACCTCCTGACCGAACAGCACCATCGGGATCGAGGCGTCGTAGGTGGTCGACATGTAGTAGTTCATCTCGATCAGGGCGACGAGACCCGCCCCCATGATCAGGAAGGTGACGAGGCCGATGGCATAGGGCACCACCAGCCGCCCCATCCGGCCCGCCTGCCAGACCGGCTGATGAGCCATGATCACACCGGCGAAGCCCATGGGTGCGAACATCACCATCACCACGAACAGCAGCCCGAAATAGAGCTGCCAGGTCTCGGTGACCGACGACAGGCTGAGCTGCAGGATGGTCACCAGAATGGCGCCGATGATGGGGCCGGCGAAATTGCCGACACCACCGATGAAGGTCATCAGCAGCACCGAGCCCGAGGTGACCGCGCTGACATTCTCGGCCGTCACGATTTCGTAGTTGATCGCGGTCAGGCCACCGGCGATGCCGGCGAAGAAGCTGGCGAGCACGTACTGCACGAAGCGCACGATGCGCGGGTCGTAGCCGACGAAGCGCACCCGCTCTTCGTTGTCGCGCACGGCATTCGCCATGCGGCCCAGAGGTGTGCGGGTCAGCAGGTACATGACCACGGTGGAAATCAGGCACCAGACGGCAATCAGGTAGTAGACCTCGACCTGGGGGCCATAGCCGAAGAACAGGCTGGTGTCGGTCACCCGGTTGCCCGAGATGCCGCTCTCGCCGCCGAACTGGTCAGGGAACATCGAGGTGCCGGCATAGACCAGTTCACCGATGCCGAGCGAGATCATCGCGAAGGTGGTGCCGGCACGGGCGGTGGAAATCCAGCCGAAGATCACCCCGAAGACCATGGCGCCAATGCCGCCCGCCAGCGGCAGCAGCTCAAGCGGCAGGGGAAAGCCGTCGGGCGAGATCTCGTTCAGCACATGAATGGCGGCGAAGCCACCCAGGCCGTAGAACACCGCGTGGCCGAAGGACAGCATGCCCCCCTGGCCCAGCAGCATGTTGTAGGAGAGCGCGAAGATGATCGCGATGCCGATCTGGCTCAGCATCGAGCGCGAGAAGCCCGAGGTCATGAACTGGGGGGCCGCGATCATCACGATGATGGCGAAGATCCACAGCCCGTAGCGGGCCAGGAAGCCGGGGCCCCCGGGGCGGGCGCCGCCGCGCATCGCCGCGGCGGTGGTCTTGCCGGTGGGAAGGGTGCGGTCGGTCATGATTCGCGCGTCCCCATCAGGCCCTTCGGGCGGAAGATCAGCATCAGCACCAGCATCAGATAGGGCAGGATCGGTGCGGTCTGCGACACGGTGATCCGCGACAGCGTGCCGATGAAGCCATCGACCGGCAGGGGGATGCCGATCGCGGCGAGCGTGCCGCCCAGCGACCAGTCGAGTGCCACGGCCAGCGTCTGGATCACGCCGATCAGCAGCGAGGCCACGAAGGCACCACCAAGCGAGCCCATGCCGCCGAACACCACCACGACGAAGATGATGGGGCCGAGCAGGAAGGCCATGCCGGGTTCGGTGACCAGAATCGGGCCGCCGATCACGCCGGCGAGCGCTGCCAGCGCGGTGCCGCCGCCGAACACCATCATGAACACCCGCGGCACGTTGTGGCCAAGCGCTGCCACCATGTCCGGGTGGGTCAGCGCCGCCTGAATGATCAGGCCGATGCGGGTGCGGGTGATGGTGAGGAACAGGGCCACGAACATCATCACCGCGATCAGCAGGATGAAGGCGCGATAGGCCGGGAAATTCGAGCCGAAGAGCGTGAAGAAGGTGAAGTTCAGATCGGTCGGCACCCCGTAATCGACCGGGATGCGGCCCCAGATCATCACCACCACCTCTTCGATCAGGAAGGCGAGACCGAAGGTGAACAGCAGCTCCGCGACATGGCCATATTTGTGGACGCGCCGTAGGCCGTAGCGTTCGATCAGCATGCCGATGCCACCGACCAGCAGCGGGGCCAGGATCAGGGCGATCCAGAAGCCGGTGACCGTGCTGATCTGATAGGCGAAATACGCGCCCAGCATGAAGAAGCTGGCATGCGCGAAATTGAGGACACCCATCATGCTGAAGATGAGCGTGAGCCCGCTCGACAGCATGAACAACAGCATGCCGAACAGCACGCCGTTGAGGAGGGAGAAGACGAGGATTTCCAGCATCTCGCCCTTCGTCTTTGCGAGGTGTGGCGCGGCCGGCGTCGGCCTGCGCGTCGATGGCGCGCGGTCGGGGGCCGGTCCGAGGCCGCTGCGGGATCGTGTTGCGGTCCCGGGAGTCGCGGTCCCGGGAAGGGGCATCCCGGCGTCCGGTGTCGGGCTGTTTCCCCCGGTCGGCTGTCAATCCGCCGGGCGGAGGCCGGACGGATGGACAGCGGATGAGGGCGTCGGCGGGCCGGTGGCATCACCACCGGCCCGCCGGGCGTCGTCAGCTCGGGCGCTGCATCTTGCAGGTGGTCGGCGTCTCGGTCGCCGGACCGTCGATCTTCGCGTCAGTCTTCCAGCCGAGGCCGGTGTGCTCGGTGTCGTACTTCACGCCCTTCGAGAAGGTCGAGATGAAGAGCGGCTGGGCGAGCTGATGGTCATCGGCGCGCATGGTGACGGGGCCCATGGCGGTCTGATAGGTCATGCCTTCCAGCGCCTTGGCGACGGCGACCGGCTGATCGCTCTTGGCCTCGTTCATGGCTTCCTGGAGCATGCCGAGCATGGTCCGGATGCGGCCATAGTAGAAGTCGAGGTCATACTTCTGCAGGAAGCCGACATAGGCGTCCTCAAGAACCTTGCCCTGTTCCGACGGGGTCTCCACCGGCAGGTTCGCGTGCCACTCGGTGACCTGCTTCACCTTGCCTTCGCCGGCCGGGCCGATCGCGGTCGGTGCACCCAGGCCGCCACCGTAATAGGTGTAGTACTGGACGTCGAGACCCGCCGCAGCGCTGGCCTTGACCAGCAGCGCCAGATCGGCGCCCCAGTTGCCGGTGATGACGGTATCGGCACCCGAGGCCTTGATCTTCGAGATGTAGGGCGAGAAGTCCTTCACCTTGCCGACCGGATGCAGGTCGTCACCAACGACCTCGATGTCCGGCCGCTTCTCGTTCAGCAGCTTGCGCGCAATCTTCGACACGGACTGGCCGTGCGAATAATCCATATTGATCAGGTAGACCTTTTTGATCTCCGGCTGATCCTTGATGTAGTTCGTGATGGCTTCCAGCTTCATGTCGCTGTTCGCGTCGAAGCGGAAATGCCAGAAATTGCAGGCGTCGTTGGTCAGTGCCGGATCGACGGCCGCGTAGTTCAGATAAAGCACCCGGTTGTCGGGGTTCCGCTCGTTGTGCTTGGCCACGGCCTCGCTCAGCGCCGCGCCGACATGGCTGCCATTACCCTGGGTGATGAAATGGGCGCCCTGGTCGATCGCGCTCTTCAGCGCCACCAGGCTGTCCTTCGGGCTCGACTTGTTGTCGATGGCGATCAGCTCAAGCTTCTTGCCGTTGAAGCCGCCATGCTCGTTGAAATAGTCGATGAAGTACGAGAAGTGCTTCGCACCGGCGTCACCGACATTCGCGAACGGACCCGAGAGCGGGTCGATATACGCGATCTTGATCGTGTCGTCGGCGTAAGCAGCACCAGCCATGCCGAATGCGGCCACAGCAAGCGCAATCGCGCTGGTCATGGCGGTCAGAGTGGTCTTGGGCGTCAACGCAGCCTCCCTTGGCATCCTACGTCGTTGCGTAGCGGCACATCTGCCGGCGCGGACACGGGCGCCCTCCCGGGGGCGCGCGCCGCCATCGGCGGTGCCTGTTCCTGACGGATGCCCGTCCCTGGCGGACCGGCATCCGGACCGGCCTTTACCCGGCCGGTATGTTGTTGGTGGTGCGGCCTCTCGGAGCCTTGCACCACAGTTGTTTATAACCTAATCGATCCCGGGCTTCAAAAACAGCGAAATATCATTTCGCAGTGCAGAATTCAGAGCAAACTCTTTGAAAATCCATGAGGGTGGTCATATAATTCCAGGTGGATGAACAGTATTTAAAATCCACCAAAAGGCGCAACCAAAGAGGAGACCTTAAACTCATGCGCGTTATCAGCGGAGCGGAAGAGCTGAAGTCTGCCGTCGGATCCGAGTTGGGGGTCAGCGACTGGATTCTTGTCGATCAGGATCGGATCAACAAGTTTGCCGAGGCGACCGGTGATTTCCAGTGGATTCATCTGGATGTCGAGCGTGCCGCCCGTGAAACCCCGTGGAAATCCACCATCGCCCATGGCTATCTGACCCTGTCTCTGGTTCCGATGATCATGGCCGGTATCTGGAAGATCGAAGGCGTTGCCTCCTCGATCAATTACGGCTCCAACAAGGTCCGCTTCACGGCGCCGGTTCCGGCAGGCAGCCGCGTGCGCGGCCGGGGCGTCCTGAAGGCGGTGGACGAGCAGGGGCCCGGCTCGCTGCGCCTGACGGTCGAGATCACGGTGGAGCGGGAAGGCCAGGAGCGGCCGGTCTGCGTCGCCGAGACCCTGTCGATCGTGAACTTCGCCTGATCCGCCACCCCCGGTCCGCAAAGGCGGGCCGGGGGTGTTTCATGCCGGTCAGGCCGTGGGCAGTGCGTAGTCGCGGAAGGCCTGGCGAAGCTGTGCCTTCAGCACCTTACCGGTGCCGCTATGGGGCAGTTCGTCGACCAGCACCATGTCGTCGGGCAGCCAGAGCTTCGCCACGCGGCTCGACAACCAGGACAGGATTTCGTCCTTGGTGGGGGTCTCACCCGGCTTCGGCACCACGATCAGCAGCGGCCGTTCGTCCCATTTCGGATGGGTGACGCCGATCACCGCGGCCTCCGCAACCTTGGGATGGCCCATCACCGCATTTTCGAGGTCGATGGAGCTGATCCACTCGCCACCCGATTTGATCACGTCCTTCGCCCGGTCGACGATGCGCATATAGCCGTCGGGGTCGATGGTGGCCACATCGCCGGTGCGGAACCAGCCGTCATCGTCGAAGGCCGCGGCATTGGCCTCGGCATTCTCGTAATAGCCGCTGGTGATCCAGGGCCCGGCGACCAGCAGCTCGCCGAAAGCCTTGCCGTCATGGGGCAGGCGGTTGCCCATCGGATCGACGATCTTCATGTCGACCATGCAGATCATCCGGCCCTGCGAGGTCTTGAGCAGCCAGCGTTCGTCGGCCGGCTTCCCTTCGTCCGCCAGTTTCAGCGTGCCGACCGTGCCGATCGGGCTCATCTCGGTCATGCCCCAGGCATGGGCCACCGGCACGCCGAACTCTTCCTCGAAGGTCCGGATCATGGCGAGCGGTGCGGCCGAGCCGCCGATGATCAGCTGCTTCAGCATGTCGAGCCGCTTGCCCGACTGGCGGAGATAATTGATCAGGTTCAGCCAGACCGTCGGCACGCCTGCGGTGATCGTGACCTTCTCGGCCTCGAACATCTCGTGCAGGCCTTCGCCGTCCAGCCGCGGCCCGGGCATCACCAGTTTGGCGCCGAACATGGCGCAGGCATAGGGGATGCCCCAGGCGTTCACATGGAACAGCGGCACCACCGGCAGCACGCATTCGCGGCCCGAGATGCCGACGCCTTCGGCCGCACCCGCTGCCATGGCATGGAGCACGGTGGAGCGATGGCTGTACATCACGCCCTTGGGCTTGCCGGTCGTGCCCGAGGTGTAGCAGAGCGACGACGCCGTGCGCTCGTCCAGCTCCGGCCAGTCATAGCTTTGGGGCTGGCCCTCGATCAGCTCTTCATAGCAGAGCGTCTCGAAGCCGGCCGGCGCCTCGGGCATATGCGCCCGGTCGGTCATCACCACCACGGCCTGCAGCCTGGGCAACTGGCCGGCAAGCCGGGCCACCAGCGGCACGAAGGTCGGGTCGACGAACAGGACCTTGTCCTCGGCATGGTTGAGGATATAGGCCATCTGGTCGGCGGCGAGGCGCGGGTTGATGGTGTGGCAGACCGCCCCCATCCCCGAAATCGCGAAATACAGCTCGAAATGCCGGTGGTTGTTCCAGGCCAGCGTCGCGACGCGGTCGCCGGGTGTCACCCCCAGCGAAACCAGGGCGTGGGCCAGCTTCTGCACCCGGGCATAGGCGTCGCCATAGCCGTAGCGGTGGATGGTGCCTTCGCAGTTGCGCGACACGATCTCGGTCGTGGCGTGGCAACGGGCTGCGTATTGCAGCAACGCAATGATGGACAGCGGCCTGTCCATCATCTGCCCCAGAAGCGGCAGAGGACGGGACATGATACGGATATTCCTCCCTAGCAGCAGCACGGCCGGCACCGCTTCGCACACCCCCGGCGTGCGGTACCGTTTATCGTTGAGTGCCGGCTCTTGAGCGGCCGGTCGCCGTTATCGTGGCTGGTCTTGCGCGACAGGTCAAACGTTTGTCTCACCCCTTTTTGCCCGTTTCGCACAAATGCCACCAAACGGTGCGATCGCGTGCCGGCACGCCACCGACGGCAGCAGGTTCAGCGATCGATCAGCCCCTGGGCGAGTGTGGCGAGCGGCGCGCGATCCCCGGCCCAGCTGCGATCCACGCCGAGCGGGGTTACCGACACATGGCGATCGCGCAGCGCCTGGATGTCGCAGTCTTCCGTCCGGTCCAGGCCGGCCCGGTCGAAGCGCAGCCAGAGATCGGTGTCGCCATGGTGGTCGACGGTGGACTCGATCCGGATGCCGCCGATCATGCCGCGGCCCTGACGGGTCAGCCGGGCGCCGCGAACCTCGTCGGCGGCGCAGTCGGGGAAGTTGAGGCTGAGCGTGACATCCCCGGGCCACCCGGCCTCGATCAGGCGGCGGAGCATGGCGGGCGCAAGCGTCCGCGGCGTGTCCCAGGGAATGAAGGCCGGGTCGCGGAAGGTCTGGCTGAGGGCGATGGCCGGAATGCCCATCAGCTGTGCCGTGGTCGCCGCCCCCACCGTTCCCGAATAAATCACCTCTTCCGCCAGATTGGCGCCGCGATTGATGCCCGAGAGCACCAGATCGGGCTTCGCCTCGGGCATCAGATAGGACAGGGCCACCGCCACACAATCGGCCGGGGTGCCGTCGACCTTGTAGCGTCGGGGTCCCAGCTCGTGCACCCGCAGCGGCCGTCGGATGGTGAGCGCCGTGGACCCGCCGCTGCTGTCGCGGCTGGGAGCCACGACCCACACCTCGGGCGCCAGCTCGCGCGCGATCTGCTCAAGCACCGCCAGGCCCTCGCCGTCGATGCCGTCGTCATTGGTCAGCAGGATGCGGGCAGGCATCCGGCGCGGGGCGGCGGTCGCAGAGGTCATCGGTGGCGGCATCCTCGGGTAGATCGAGACGTGTGGAGATGATGTCTCGTTCAAACGAACGTTTGACGTAGGCGATGAAACCGGAAACACTGCCCGAGATCAAGCGGGAAGGGGCCGCGGCGAGACCGGTCCCACCCGTCATGTCTTTCAGTGGAGGAGGCCCCGGACATGGGCGGACGGCTTGCGGAGAAGGTGGTTCTGATCACGGGGGCCGCTGGCGGCCTGGGCCGGGCGATGGCCCATCTGTTCGCGGCCGAAGGGGCCCGGCTGATCCTGACCGATATGGGGGCCGACCGGCTTGACGCGCTGAAGGCGGATCTGGCGCGCGATGGCCACGACCGGGTGATGGTGATGGAGCAGGACGTCACCGACGAAGCCCGCTGGGAAGAAGTGGTCGATGCCGGTGTCGCCGAATTCGGCCGGCTGGACGTGCTGATCAACAATGCCGGCATCGGCTATATGGCCGATCTGGAAGAGACCACGCTTGCCGAGTGGAAGCGCGTCCATGCGGTGAATTCGGAAGGCCCCTTCCTCGGCACCCGCAAGGCGATCAAGGTGATGAAGGGCACGGGTGGCGGCTCGATCGTCAACATCTCGTCGATCGCCGGCCTGATCGGTGCGGTGAACCTGGCCGCCTATTGCTCCAGCAAGGGGGCGGTGCGCCTGTTCACCAAGGCGGCGGCATTGCATTGTGCCCGGCGCGGCTACAACATCCGGGTGAACTCCGTCCACCCGTCCTTCACCGAGACCCCGATGGTGCGCGACATGATCACCGCCGCGCGCAACCCGGACAAGATGGAGGCGGCGCTCTCCACCGCGGCACCGATGGGGCGCATGGGCCGGCCGGAAGAGGTCGCCTATGCCGCACTCTATCTCGCCAGCGACGAGAGCAGCTTCGTGACCGGCACCGAGCTTGCGGTCGACGGCGGCAACACCGCCGCCTGATCGCGGTCTTTCGCAGCCAATCCAGCCGGCCCGCCCGAGAGGCCGGACCATGACAGTCCCCGAGGGAGGTTCCTGACCCATGACCAATCCGATGTTCGACCTGACCGGCAAGGTCGCGGTCATCACCGGCTCCACCCGCGGCATCGGCAAGTCGATCGCCGAGCAGATGGCGGCCGCCGGTGCGAAGGTTGTGATTTCCAGCCGCAAGCCCGAGCCCTGCGCCGAGGTGCGTGCGGAACTCGTGGCCAAGGGCGCCGAGGCGATCGACGTTCCCTGCAACATCAGCAGCAAGGATGATTGCGAGAACCTGATCGCCGAGACCCGCAAGGCGTTCGGTCGGGTCGACATCCTGGTCGGCAACGCCGCCAGCAACCCCTATTACGGCCCGGCGGCGGAGATGCCTGACGAAGCCTTCGTCAAGATCATGTCGAACAACGTGCTCTCCAATCTCTGGCTCTGCAATCAGGTGGTGCCCGAGATGAAGGAGCGTCGCGACGGCGCCATCGTGCTGATCTCGTCGATCGCCGCCATCCGCGGCACGCCGGTGCTGGGCGCCTATGCCGCGTCGAAGGCCGCCGAGGCGCAGATGGTGCGCAACCTCGCGATCGAATACGGGCCGCACAACATCCGCATCAACGCCATAGCCCCGGGCCTGATCAAGACCGATTTCGCCCGCGCGCTCTGGGAGAACCCCAAGATGCGCGAGAAGGTCGAGAAGTCGGCCCCGCTGCACCGGATCGGCGAACCCGAGGATATCGGCGGTGCCGCCGTGTTCCTGGCATCGAACGCCGCCCGCTTCATCACCGGCCAGCTGCTGGTGATCGACGGCGGTGTCACCGTCGGCGACACGCTCTGAGCGGGCGGACCCATCCGGGACCGGCCCATCCGATACGAGCCCGGCCGATACGAGCCCGGCCGGAACATTGAAGCGGAGGGGCGGGCGGTGACGCCGGCCCTTCCGTTTCGTCATGTCCGGCCGCGGCTGTCTGCATCCACCACTGAACCTCCGGAGATCCTGCGCCACATGTCCGGCCCCAATCTCGTTCCGGTCCGCGAGGCTCATCGCCTCGACGAGGCGGCGCTTTCGGCCTATCTGGCCGACCGTCTGCCCGATTTCGACCCCGCCGACCTCGAGATCCTGCAGTTCGAGGGCGGGCAGTCGAACCCGACCTATATGCTGAAGAGCGCGGGGCGCCGCTATGTGCTGCGCAAGAAGCCCCCGGGCAAGCTGCTGCCCTCGGCGCATATGGTGGAGCGGGAATACCGCTTCATCGCCGGGCTCGCCGACACCGATGTCCCGGTCGCGCCGGCGCGGCTGCTCTGCGAGGATGCAGACATCATCGGCACGGCCTTCTATGTCATGGACTATGTCGAAGGCCGGGTGCTGACCGATCCGACCCTGCCCGGGCTTGGCTCCGACGAACGTCGTGCCACCTATGACGAACTCAACCGGGTGATGGCGGCGCTGCACAGCGTAGACTTCACGGCGGCGGGTCTGGCCGATATGGGCAAGGCCACCGACTACATGGCCCGTCAGATCGGCCGCTGGTCGAAGCAGTACGAGGCCACCAAGACCCACGAGATCCCGGCGATGGATCAGCTGATCGCCTGGCTGCCCGCCAATATTCCGGCCGATGACAGCGTGTCGATCGCCCATGGCGACTATCGCATCGCCAATGTGATCTACCACCCGACCGAGCCGAAGATCCTGGCGGTGCTGGACTGGGAACTGGCGACGATCGGCCATCCGCTGGCCGATTTTGCCTACAACGCCATGTTCTACAGCCTGCCGGCCGGCGACGAGGGCTTCCCGGGCCTTGGTGGGATCGATCTCGGCTCGATCGGCGTGCCGACCGAAGACGAGTATGTCGCCGCCTATTGCCGCCGCACCGGCCGTGACGGCATCGACAACTGGCCGTTCTACAAGGCTTTCGCCATGTTCCGCCTGGCCGCCATTCTTCAGGGCGTCTACCACCGCGGCATCACCGGCAATGCCAGTTCCGAGCGTGCCAAGGTCGTGGGTGCCCGCGCCTCGCTGCTCGCCGAACTGGGCTGGCAGCAGGTGTCGTAACCGAACCGGCTGTCGCTGACGGCAAAACGGCCGCCCGGAAGCTCCGGGCGGCCGTTTTTCGTGAGGTGACCGGCTTGTCGCGACGTGCTCAGGCCGGCTTGGGCATGCCGGCGATGTAGCCGACGCCGCCGGCACGGCGGTTGCGGTAGTTGGCGTCGATCAGCGGGGCGACCTCGGCCTTCACCTTGTCGTGCAGCCCCTTGCCCCAGTCGCCCGGGTGCTGGAAGTTGCTCATGATGTAGGCGAAGCCGTTGACGTCGTCGACCGCCTGCAGGCCGGTCGACTCGGCGCCGGCCGGGCAGGACAGCAGCCGCGACAGGCGGCCGGTATCGACCTCATAGGCCCAGAGGAAGTTGTTGACGTGGTTGCCGCTGTCCTCGCCGATGAACAGCGTGCGCAGCCGCTCCGAGAACTTCACGTTGTCGGGATTGGCGACCAGGTCGACATCGGCGGTATTGCCGGTGGCGTCGGGTTCCGCCAGATCGCGGCCGACCAGGGCCGGGACGGCCGAGAAATGCACCGGCACCCAGTCGCTGTCGATGGCGTTGCCGGCGGCATCCTTGCGGCCGCCTTCCATCGGCAGCTGATAGACCGCACCGGCATCGATCTTGTCGACCTTGATGCCGCTCTTGCCGTCGCTCATCGACTTGTAGATGTAGGACACGGCCATATAGGCGGTCTTGTCCTTGGCGTTGACGGTCACGCCTTCCAGCTTGCTCAGCGCCAGCGTGGCCCCCTGCAGCGGCGCCCAGCGATGGGTTTCGAGGAAGGCCGCCGCCTTCTCCATGCCCGGCTTGAAGCGCACCCACTGGGCCTTGCCGTTGAAGCCGATCTGGGTGAACGAGGCGTCTTTCGGATCCTCTTTCACCACCTCGACGATGTCGGCGGCGGTCAGCGTGTCGGCGAGCTTGCGGATCTCGTCGCTGGTCGCATGGCCGAGCTTCACCCAGGTCAGATCGAACGAACCGCCCTTGTCGATGTCGACGCCCGCGCGCTGCGCCAGCTTCGCCGCATAAAGCGTGCCGGCCGACAGATCGGCGGGCTTGTCGGCGATGAACATGAACAGGCCGCCATTGGTGGCGTCGTCACCCATCAGCACGGTGCGCTGGTCAGGCATCACCTGCACCAGCTCGTGCGAGATGCGGCCCATGCAATAGTGCTTGGTGATGGTGCCGGTGCCGTCGGCATTCACCTTCACCTCGGGCAGATGGCCGTAGTGATAGGGGTTGGCCTTATCCGGATCGCCGAACAGGTTCTGGCTGAAGGCGCGGAACTGCTCGTCGGTCCTGGCGAAGGGCGCGTCGGGCTCGTACTCTTCGCTCGACAGATGGGTGTTCCAGGGCGACAGGCTGGCGCCGCAGGTGATCCACAGGCCGTGCACCCGGCTGGTGTCGACATTGTGGTACTGCACCAGCTTCAGCGCGCCGGTCGCCGGATCCTGGTCCAGCGTCAGCACCGCGATGGGCGAGGGCAGGCGGCCATACATGTCCTTATCGGCGGCATCGCGGGTGGTGTATTCGAACTGCACCACCGCGAACACGGTGTTGCCCTTCACGCCCGCGACCTTCGCGTCCATCGGCATCAGCATGTTGCAGCCGTCCGGGCAGTCGGAGAAGAACTGCACCGGCTTCTCGCCCGAGGCGTCCATGATCGGCTTGCCGTTGATGTCGACATAGCCGCCGGCCAGCACCTTGCCGCCCTTGCCGTCGGGCAGGTCGTCGCCGGTGATGAACAGCGGCTCGTAGCCCAGCGCGAAATTCTGCGTCTTGCCGTCGGCATAGGTCACCACCATCGACGAGCCGACCGTGGTGGTGGCCTGTGCCGCCGCGGTGGCAGGCGCCGACATGGCGACGAACTCCACCGACCTGGGCGCCGCGGCGGCGCCACCGGTCGCGGCGAAAGCGGTGCGGCCGAAGGCGGTCGCCGTCGAGCCGGCGGCAAGCCCCGCCACGGGCAGAAGCGGCATGCCCGCCAGCAGGCGGAGAACCGTGCGGCGCGAAGCCTCGGGCAGAGTGGACATGGAACAGATCTCCGAACATCCAGGACAGGGTCGGTCGTGCGGCCGGCCGGGCGCAGATGCTAGTCCTGGTATGTTACGGTTCTGGTGCTATGCGTGAGGTGGATGGATGACGGCGGTCGATGCAGGTCACGCCGCCCGGCTCTGCCACCCGCCACGCTCTTCCATCACCACATCCATCCGGCCTCCGCCGGCCGTCTCTGCCGCGAAGGCCGACAGCCGCTCGGTCAGGCGTGGTGTGTTCTCCGCACCGGCATGTTCGGTGAAGATCAGCTTCAGGACCCGTTCGGCGAGCGGATCGATGTTGCTCTCACCCCGTTCCCATCGACCGACGGTCTGCTTGTCGCGGCCAAGCAGCCGGGCCAGCTCTTCCTGTGACCAGCCGAGCTCGACCCTCAGAAACCTGAGCTCGGCACCGCTCAGCCCGCCTGGCCTGCGAACCAGGGCAAGACCGATCGCCCGATGCAGGCGGTCGATGTCGTGGATGGCGAGCGTCTCGCCATAGGGTGTCTCGCGCAGGGTGTAGCCGTTGGCGAGATAGACGTTATCCAGCCCGCATTCGGTGTAGGGGTAGAGGGTGTCGGTCACGGCTGCCTCCATCGTGATTGAGATATCATTATGATACTTTTCACAAGAGGCAAGAGCGAGGGGGCAGTGGGGCCGCGACACACGAAAACCCCCCGTCCGCAGCCGGACGGGGGGTTCCGAAGGCAGTCCGGCCTCGCTCGCGGTGCAGGCGGGGCCGGTGGTCTGATCAAGGATCAGCCGAGCGCGTGCTTGGCCAGCTCGAGCTTGGCGATGGTCTCCTGATGGACCTCGTCCGGGCCGTCGGCCAGGCGCAGCGTGCGGGCGCCGGCATAGGCCTTCGCCAGGAAGAAGTCCTGGCAGACGCCGCCGCCGCCATGGACCTGGATCGCGCGGTCGATCACGCGGGTCGCCATGTTCGGCGCCACGACCTTGATGGCCGCGATTTCGGACTTGGCGTTCTTGTTGCCGACCGTGTCCATCATCCAGGCCGCCTTCAGGGTCAGCAGGCGGGCCTGATCGATTTCCATGCGCGACTGGGCGATGTAGTGGCGGGTCATGCCATGCTCGGCCAGCGTCTTACCGAAGGCGGTGCGCTGCTGGGCGCGCTTGCACATCGACTCGAGCGCACGCTCGGCAAGGCCGATCAGGCGCATGCAGTGATGGATGCGGCCCGGCCCAAGGCGGCCCTGAGCGATCTCGAAGCCGCGGCCCTCACCCAGAAGGATGTTTTCGACCGGTACACGGACATTCTCGAACAGAACCTCGGCATGGCCGTGGGGCGCGTCGTCATAGCCGAACACCTTCAGCGGACGCAGAACCGTCACGCCCGGGGTGTCCATCGGCACCAGGACCATCGACTGCTGGCTGTGGCGCGGCCCGTCGAAGCGGGTCTTGCCCATGAAGATCAGGATCTTGCAGCGCGGATCCGGCGCGCCGCTGGTCCACCACTTGCGGCCGTTGATGACGTAGTCGTCACCGTCGCGCTCGATCCGGCTCTCGATATTGGTCGCGTCCGACGAGGCGACCATCGGCTCGGTCATGGCGAAGGCCGAGCGGATCTTGCCGTCCAGCAGCGGCTCCAGCCACTGGCGCTTGTGCTCTTCGGTGCCGTAGCGCTCCAGCACTTCCATGTTGCCGGTGTCGGGGGCGTTGCAGTTGAACACCTCCGGCGCGATCTCGGAACGGCCCATCACCTCGCACAGCGGCGCGTAGTCGAGGTTGTTGAGGCCGGCACCGCGCTCGCTGTGCGGCAGGAACAGGTTCCAGAGGCCGGCAGCGCGGGCCTTGGCCTTCAGTTCCTCGATGATCGGGGGCGTGACCCAGCGGTCGGGCGACGCCCGGTGCTGTTCTTCAAAGACGGCCTCCGCCGGATAGACGTAGGCGTCCATGAACTCGATCAGCCGTTCGCGGATTTCCTGCGCCCGCGGACTGATGCCGAACTCCATGGGGGCTTCCTCCTGATCTGGCCGGACCTTCGGGGCCCGGCTGGCTTGCCAACACTTGTATCAAACAAACGTTTTATCTAGGCTGTGATAGCACAGGGCTTGGGGCGTTGTCGATGGAGAAACCGCAAGAGAGGTGAGGGCCGGGGAGGCGACGCAGGCAGCGGGCGGTGATGGCGGGCTGGATCGCCCCGCTGTCCGGACATGCATGTTTTACATTGTCGCGCCGTCACGCCTGTGTCATCGATATTCGAACGAACGTTGATTTAAAACGTCGCCTGAAACGAATGGCCATGGAGCGCCCGCATGTGATGCCCCCGCATTGCATCGCTGGTCCGGCCGCCGCAACGGGCGAACAGCATCGGATGGGAACGCATCGATGGCGGGCACCGACACCAAGGAGAGGATTCTGGACGCGGCCGAGCGTCTGTTCGCCGAGCACACCTATGCCGGTGTGTCGCTCCGCACCATCACGGCCGAAGCGAACGTCAATCTGGCGGCGGTGAACTATCATTTCGGATCGAAGGATGCGCTGCTGCAGGCGGTGTTTCACCGTCGGGCGCGCGACCTCAACCGCGAGCGCGTGGCGCTGCTGGCCGAGATCGAGGCCAAGTCCGGCGACCGGCCGCTGCCGCTGGAAGAGGTGCTCTACGCCCTTCTGGCGCCGCCGATGCGCTGGATGTCGGATCCCGGGCGCGGGCTGTCGGTTTTCGTGCAGTTTCTGGCCCGCTGCCGCGCCGACGGCACGCCCGAAATGAAGGCGCTGCTGGACCGCGACGTGCGCCACCTGCACCGCTTCGTGCCGGCCCTGCAGCGGGCGCTGCCGGACCTGGCGGCCGAGGAGATCTATTGGCGGCTGCATTTCTCGCTGGGCATGATGCACTACACCATCACCGATCTCAGCCGCCTGGAGGCGATTTCGCAGGGCGTCTGCGATCTGGAGGATTACGACGCGCTGATCCGGCGGATGGTGGCCTTTGCCGCGGCGGGCTTCCGCAATGCGCCGCCGCTGCACCAGATACCCGTCTTCACCCTTGGCCAGAACGCCCCGGCGGCGTCGCCGCGCGCGCAGGCGGAAGAGGATGAGGCGGTAGAGGCGGCGTCCTGACGGGCGCTCAAGACTGAAACGGATACGGATCGAAACCGGTCGAACGGAGGAAAGACGTGATCAAGGCGGTTCTGTGCACGAAGCTGGGTGGCCCTGAGGATCTTGAGATCAAGGAGATTCAGGCGCCCGAGATGAAGCCCGGCCATGTGCGGGTGCGGGTGCGGGCGGCGGGTGTGAACTTCGCCGACACGCTGATCATCCAGGGCAAGTACCAGGTGCGGCCCGAACTGCCCTTCTCGCCCGGCATCGAACTGGCGGGCGAGGTGATGGAAGTGGCGGCCGACGTGACCCATCTGAAGCCCGGGCAGCGGGTGATGGGCATGGCGCAGAGCGGTGCCTACACCCAGGAAGTCGTGCTGCCGGCGACCGCCGTCGTGCCGATCCCGGACATGATGGATTTCGCAAGCGCCGCCGCCTTCCCGGTCGCCTATGGCACCTCGCATGTGGCGCTTGACCATCGGGCGCATCTGAAGGCGGGTGAGAAGCTTCTGGTGCTGGGGGCTGCCGGTGGCGTCGGCCTGACGGCGGTGGAGATCGGCGCCGCCATGGGTGCCGAGGTGGTCGCGGTGGCGAGCAGCCCCGAGAAGCTGGAAGTCGCCCGCGCCCATGGCGCCACCCATCTGATCGACTATTCGAAGGATGATCTGCGCGAAAAGGTGAAGGAGCTGGTCGGCGGCGTCGACGTGGTCTACGACCCGGTCGGTGGTGCCGCCTTCGATGCTTCGCTCCGCTGCATCAACTGGGAAGGCCGTATCCTGGTCATCGGCTTCGCCAGCGGCACCATCCCGCAGATCCCCGCCAACCTGCTGCTGGTCAAGAACGTGTCGGTCGTCGGCACCTTCTGGGGCGCCTATATGCACAAGGATCCCAAGGTGCTGGGCGACAGCCTGAAGACCCTGCTCGGCTGGTATGCCGAAGGCAAGCTCAAGCCGCATGTCTCCGAGACCTTCCCGATGGTCGAAGCGCCCAAGGCGCTCAGGGCCCTGATGGAGCGGCGCTCGACCGGCAAGGTCGTCATCGACCTCAACTGATCCGGGAACCCTCGCCAGAGCTGCATCCGGAAGCATGGCCGGTCGTGGATTATGGTCTGCGGCCGGTTTCATTTAGCTAAAATACGATGCATATGCGAATTGCGACGCATTTTCGTGCCCGTCGTGGCGATTTGCCTGCCGATCCTAACAAATGATTAACTTCTCCCCTGCGATAACTTCCGACCGGGGGGAGTTTCGGGATATTGAACAGTGGGCATGGCGGGTCCGGGCTGGCAGTGAGAGACCCGCTCACGGGACATCTTGGGAAGAGGGACACCGATATGGCGGCTGCGGCGCGTGGGCTGCGCATCGTTCATAAAATTCCCGGTGCCATCGTGGCTGCGGTCGCGATCACATCCATCGTACTCGGCGTCGTCGCCTATCTGGTGTCGTCGCGCGAGCTGGTGGAGGCATCGGAAACCAAGCTGGAAGCGATCACCGAGGGCCGCAAGGCCCGTCTGAACGACTATCTGGAACGGGTGCGGTCCGATGTGGCGGTGCTGGCCGACAATTCGGTGCTGCGCCAGACCCTGATCGACTTCACCTACGCCTTCGAGCTGATCTCGCTTATGGACGATAAGCCCGATCAGATCCTTCAGAAGTCGTATATCACCGACAATCCCGAAACCGACCGGGCGGTGCTGAACAAGGCCGGTGACGGCACCTTCTTCAGCGACAGTCACGAGCGCTATCATCCCTGGCTGCGGGCAGCCTCACGATCCAAGGGCTATGCCGATCTCTATCTCGTCGACAAGAACGGCTGGGTGGTCTACTCGGTCGAGAAGAACACGGATTTTGCGGTCAAGCTCGACGAGAGCGATGTCGGCCAGACCGGTCTCGGCCGCGCCGTCGCCGCCGCGCAGGCGGCCACCGAACCGGGCCAGGTGTCGCTGATCGACTTCACCTATCACCCCCAGGCCAACAACGAAGTCAGCGCCTTCCTGGCGGTGCCGGTCTTCGGTGACGGCGGCTATGTCGGTGCCGTGGTCGTGCGTCTGTCGGTCAACGGCGTCGACAACGTCATGCAGAGCGCCCAGGGTCTGGGCGAGACCGGCGAGACCTATCTGGTCGGCTCCGACGGCTATATGCGGTCCAACTCGCGGCTGTCGGCCGATACAACCGTGCTGGAGCGGCAGGTCAATACCGACGCCGTTGCGGCGGCTCTTGCCGGAAAGAGTGGCTCGGTACGGGATGTCGGGCCCGGTGGCTATGCCGTGCTGAGCGCCTATCAGCCGCTCGAATTCCTGGGGCAGCGCTGGGCGGTGATCGCCGACGTCGCCGAGGACGAGATCCTGGCGCCGGTCGTCGACATGCGTAACATGATCGCTGCGGTGGCCGTCGGCCTGATCGTGATCGTCGGCTCCATCGGCATGTTGGTCGCCCGCGGCGTTACCCGCCCGCTCGGCCGGATGACCGGAGCGATGAAGGAACTCTCGAACGGCAACCTCTCGATCGACATTCCCGATCGCGACCGCAGCGACGAGATCGGCGAAATGGCCGCCTCGGTGCAGGTCTTCAAGGACGCCATGGTCGAAAGCCAGCGCCTTGCCGAGGCTCAGCGGCTTGATCAGGAAGAGAAGTCGAAGCGCGCCGAGGAACTGGTGCGCCTCACCCGCGGTTTCGACGACCGGGTCAGCGGCGTGCTGCGCGGGGTGACGGCGGCCGCGACCGAGCTGGATGCCACCGCCCGCTCGATGTCGTCTACCGCCGATGGCGCCCGCCATCAGTCGGACGAGGTGGCCCATGCCACCGCCCAGGCGACCGAGAACGTGCAGACGGTGGCAGCTGCCGCTGAAGAGCTGTCGCATTCGATCTCCGAGATCGGCCGGCAGGTCCACAAGTCCTCGACCATCGCCGGCCGCGCGGTCGACGAGGCCGAGCGCACCAACCAGACCGTCTATGGCCTGGCGGCCGCGGCCGAGAAGATCGGCGACGTGGTGCGGCTGATCACCGACATTGCCGAGCAGACCAACCTTCTGGCGCTCAACGCCACCATCGAGGCGGCCCGGGCGGGCGAAGCCGGCAAGGGCTTCGCGGTCGTGGCCTCCGAGGTCAAGAGCCTCGCCAACCAGACGGCGCGGGCGACCGAGGAAATCTCGACCCAGATCGCGGCGGTGCGCGGCGAGACCAACCAGGCGATCGGCGCGATCGAGGGTATCCGCAAGATCATCGTCGAGATCAACGACATCGCCACCTCGATCGCCAGCGCGGTCGAACAGCAGAGTGCCGCGACTCAGGAGATCGCCTCGAACGTTCAGGCGGCCGCCCGCGGTACCGAGCAGGTCAGCCGCAGCGTCGACGACATGCGCGATGCCGCCCAGGCCACCGGCAGCGCCTCGCAGCAGATCCTGTCCTCGGCCGGCGAACTCGCCCGCCAGGCCACCGATCTGGACAGCGAAGTCCGCAGCTTCCTTGAAGCGGTGCGCGCCGGCTGAGCCGGTTTACCGCACGCCTGACGGCGAAGACGCCCCGGACGGGAAACCGTCCGGGGCGTCTTCATGCGGAGATGGTGTTCTCGCCGCCCTGAATTGGGGATGCCGGGGGGCATGGCCGGTGCTAGTCTCCAGGCTTCGCCGACCCATCCCGAAAGGTCCCGATGCTCCGCCGCCTCTACGACCGGACCATGGCGCTTGCCGGCCATCGTCACGCCGAACGTGCCCTCGGTGTCGTCAGCTTCGCCGAAAGCTCGTTCTTCCCGATCCCGCCGGACGTGATCCTCGCCCCCATGGTGCTGGCCCAGCGCTCCAAGGCCTGGCGGTTCGCGCTCATCTGCACCCTCACCTCGGTGGCGGGGGCGGTGCTGGGCTATCTGATCGGCTATCTGCTGTTTGAAAGCGTCGGCCAGGCGATCCTCGATATCTATGGTCTGCGCGAGGACTTCGCCGCCGCCGCCGCACGCTATAACGAGCTGGGCTGGGTGATGGTCCTGCTGGCCGGCATCACGCCGATCCCGTTCAAGGTGATCACCATCACCAGCGGCGTCACGGCCATGAATGTCGTCAGCTTCATTCTGTCGGCGATCGTGGCGCGCGGTATCCGGTTCTATGCGGTGACCGCGATCATCTACTGGTTCGGGCCCAAGACCCTTGCCATCGTCGAGAAGCGGCTCGGCCTGTTCACGGTTCTGTTCTGCGTCCTGCTGGTCGGTGGTTTCGTGCTGATGCGCTACATCCTCTGACCGACCGATCCATCCGTATCCCGACATGACACGGGCCCCGCGGGAAACCGCAGGGCCCGTTTCCGTTCATGGAGGCATCTGATCAGGCTGCGGCAGTGCTGCGTGCAGCACCCAGTGCCGCCCAGACGCGGGCCGGGGTTGCCGGCATGTCGATCTCGCCCGCGCCCTCGGCGATCAGGGCGTCGTTGATCGCGTTCATGATCGCCGGGCAGGCGCCGATGGTGCCGGCCTCGCCGCATCCCTTGGAGCCGAGGCCGCTCGACGCCGTCGGCAGATCCTCGTAGAGCCGGATGTCGAGGAAGATCATGTCCTCGGCGCGGGGCATGCCGTAATCCATGAAGCTGCCGGTGAGCAGCTGTCCGCTGTCCTCGTCATAGACGGCATGTTCCATCAGCGCCTGGCCCAGCCCCTGGGCGACGCCGCCCTGCACCTGGCCCATCACGATCATCGGGTTGACCACCTTGCCGAAATCGTCGGCGACCACATAGCGCACCGGTTCCACCCGGCCGGTCTCGGGGTCGATTTCGACCTCGGCGACATGGCAGCCATTGGGGAAGGTGGGGGCGGGGCGGTCGAAGGTCCGGCTTTCGTCGAGCGGCGCGCCGGCATCCAGCGCGATCTGCGCCACCGCCTCCATATCCATCCCGAGATCGGTGCCCGCAACCGTGAAGCGGCCGTCTTCGAACACCAGATCCTCCGCCGCGGCCTCGAGCTTTTCGGCCGCGATCGACCGTGCCCGTTCCACCACCGCCTCGGACGCCAGACGGATCGCCGAGCCCGCCATCTGCAGCGAGCGGGAGCCGCCGGTGCCGCCGCCGGTCTTCACCCGGGCGGTATCGCCCATCACCACCTGCACCTTTTCGAAGGGCATGCCCAGCAGTTCGGCCGCCACCTGGGCGAAAGATGTCTCGTGGCCCTGGCCGTTGGACTGGGTCCCGACCAGCACGGTGGCGCTGCCATCGGCTTCGAAGCGGATCCGCACCTCTTCCTTGGGGTTGCCCTGGGTCCATTCGATATAGCTGGCCATGCCGATGCCGCGCAGGCGGCCTTTGGCCGCCGACTGCCGGCGGCGCTCGGCGAAGCCGGCCATGTCGGCCGCTTCCAGCGCGCGGGATTGCATCAGGGCAAAGTCGCCGCAGTCATAGGTGGTGCCCATGGCGTTGGTATAGGGCATCGCGGTCGCAGGGATATAGTTGATCCGGCGCAGTTCCGCCGGACTGCGGCCGGTGGCACGGGCGGCGGTGTCGATCAGCCGCTCGATCAGGTAATTCGCCTCGGGCCGGCCGGCGCCGCGATAGGCATCGACCGGGGCGGTGTTGGTGAAGACGCCCTTCACATGCAGGGCCGCCACGGGGATCGCATAGACCGTGGTGGCAAGGCCGGCTGCGGCCGAGGTCGGGATCATCGCGCCGAACTGCGAAGCATAGGCACCCAGATTGGCGACGGTCGAGACCTCGAAGGCGGTGAAGCGGCCATCGGCATCCAGCCCCAGTCGGGCATGGGTGCGCAGATCGCGGCCGTGGGCGTCGGTCAGCAGGCTTTCCGAGCGGTCGCCGGTCCACTTCACCGGCCGGCGCAGCTTGCGGGCGGCATAGATCACGGCGACATGTTCGGGGTAGAGGAAGATCTTCATGCCGAAGCCGCCGCCGACATCCGGCATCACCACCCGGAATTCGTCTGCCGGCACCTTGAACACGGCATCGGCCAGGATGCCGCGCAGCCCATGCACGCCCTGGCCATTGGTATAGACCACGGTCTGGCCGGTTTCGGCATCGATGGTCGCGTTCACCGCCCGCGGTTCCAGCGGATTGGCCGATACCCGGTTGTTGACGATGTCGATCTCGACCACCTGGTGCGCGGCCGCCATCGCCGTCTCCACCTCGGCCGCCTTGCCCTGGCGCCAGTCGAAACAGAGGTTCGAGGGGGTGCCGTCATGCACGACCACCGCATCCTCTTCCACTGCCTTCAGCGGATCGACCACGGCCGGGCGCTCGTCATAATCCACCACCACCAGCTCGGCGGCATCGCGGGCGGCGACCGGATCGGTCGCGACCACCATCGCCACCGCTTCGCCTGCAAAATGCACGGCATCGGCGGCAAGCGCCGGACGCTTCGGCGCCTGCATGCCGCTGCCGTCGGCATTCTTCACCCGCGCGACCGCCGGCACGCCGCCGACGCCGTCGGCATCCAGATCGGCGCCGGTGAAGACGGCGACCACGCCCTCGGCGGCCGCCGCATCGGCGGTATCGACCGCCAGGATGCGGGCCGCGGCATGGGGGCTGCGCACGAAGGCCACATGCAGCTGGCCTTCGAAGGAAATGTCGTCGGTATAGCGGCCATGGCCGGTCAGAAAGCGCCGGTCCTCGACGCGACGCACGGCCTGGCCGATTCCGAATTTCAGCATGGGGCGATCTTCCCTGACGTATCTGTCCGGCGGGTCACTTCGGAACGGTAGCCGATCCCGGCGCGGCGGCGCAATGCTGCCGGTGGCAGGGTCCACGCCGCGGAACCAGAGGCGGGGTTTTCAGGCATCGGCGGGCGATTCAGGCATCAGCGGGAGATCATGATGATTTCATGACGCCCGCGGCCCGGATTGCCAGGGCGCCAGGTCGAACGATATCGTCCCCGCGAAAGATAGCGGCGCGGGGGCGAGGCATGGGCACAGGCAGCGACGGCAGTGCGGGCGAGGTCTTCCGGGCCTTCCTGAAGCTGGGCCTGACGGCTTTTGGCGGCCCCGTGGCGCATCTGGGGTTTTTCCGCACCGAATTCGTCGCCCGCCGCGGCTGGCTGGACGACGAGGCCTATGCGCGGATCGTGGCGCTCTGCCAGTTCCTGCCGGGGCCTGCAAGCAGCCAGGTCGGCATCGCTCTCGGCTTCGGCCGTGCCGGCTGGGCGGGGGCCGCCGCCGCCTGGGCCGGCTTTACCCTGCCCTCCGCCTTGCTGATGATCCTGGCCGGGCTTGCCATCGGTGCCGGTGCCGAGGCGGGCCGGCTGCCCGAGGGACTGACCACCGGGCTTAAGATCGCGGCGCTGGCCGTGGTGGTTCAGGCGGTGGCCGGCATGGCGGGCAGTCTGGCGCCCGATCGCGCCCGGCGAAGCGTGGCCGCCGTCGCGGCCGTGGTCGCCCTGACCCTGCCCGGGCTGGCCGGGCAGCTCGGCGCCATCCTGATCGGGCTTCTGGCCGTTCCGCTTCTGGATCCGCCGGCGACACCCGCCGCCGCGGCTCCCGCCGGCCGGCGCCCCCTGAAGCGGGCCGGGGCAGCAGCCCTGCTCATCTTCCTGGCCGGGCTGATCCTGCTGCCGCTCTGGGCGGCCACGGGCGATGCCACCGGCCGGCTGGTCGACGGCATGTATCGGGCCGGCAGTCTGGTCTTCGGCGGTGGCCATGTGGTTCTGCCGCTGCTGGCCGCGGAAACCGGCGGCCATGTCGATGGCCAGGCCTTCCTGGCCGGCTATGGTCTGGCCCAGGCGGTGCCGGGGCCGCTGTTCACCTTCTCGGCCTTTCTGGGGGCCGCCGGCATCTGGGGCGGGCTGCCGGGATGGCTGGCGGGGATCATCGCCCTGATCGCGATCTTCGTGCCGGCGGCGCTGCTGTTGGTGGCGGCGCTTCCCTTCTGGGACCGCATCGCCGGCCATCCGGGGGCGCGGCGGGCTGTGGCTGGGGTCAATGCCGCGGTGCTGGGGCTGCTTGCCGCGGCGCTCTACGATCCGGTCTTCGTCACAGCTGTCTCCGGCCCACGGGACGCCGCGCTCGCCATTCTGGTCCTGCTGGCGCTGCTGGTCTGGCGGCTGCCGGTCTGGGTGCTGGTGCCGCTGGCCGCCGCCGCCGGTATGGCGGTGGCTGCCCTCGGTTGACGGGTGCAGGTCAATCGGCTGCGTTCCCGGCCCGGCGCTCCCGGCGCCGATAGATGGTGGAGCTGCTGATGCCCAGCAGCTGGGCGGCCCGGGTGACATTGCCCTGGCAGAGCAGGATCGCGCGTTCGATCGTCTCGTCGATCACGTCGTCCAGCGGCCGGATCAGCTGTGCCGGATCGTCCTCGGGCAGGGCGAGGGAGCCGGCCCGCCAGGTCATGGCCATGGTGACCGCATGGGCGATGCGGCTTGGAGAGGCGTCCTGCGGCACCACGTCGATGGCGCCGGCGCGCATGGCACCGACCACCACCTCGTCGTCGTCTTCGGGCAGCCGCACGAAAATCGGCCGGATGTCCGGGACGATGGCGATCAGCCGCTGGATCAGCCCGGCGCGCGGCATGTCGTCGAAGCGCCCCACGATCACCACCGGCGGGTGGGAGACGCGGATGGCGGCAAGCGCGCGCTGGGCGTCGGGCACGGCTGTGCGCGGCATCCGCATCAGCGACCCCGAGGCCTGATCGAACACCGGAAAGCTGTCGCCACGGCCGACGAGCAGCAGGGCGGGGCGGCGATCGGTGACAGGTGTCATACGGTTCATCAGCATCTCGTCTTTCAAGGGCAAAGCCCCGGACTGTGGACAGGCGGATGGCGGCGGGCGCTGTGTCTTCGTCACCGAGACGCAACTTGCAACGATCACTGCGATACGCGTCGCATTCCGCGAGGCGGGGCGCAGAAATCCGGCCCTGCCGGCCATGTCCGGCATTGATTGAGGGCAAAAGCGCAAGTCCTGTGCCACCCGGTCCCCCGTGAACAGGGGGGCGAGCGGAGGCGCATGAGCGGTCGGGGCGCCCGCGGCAAAGCACCGCATGGTTTCGCCCCCGGGCGGCGCGCATGCTCAACCTCCCTACGCCGTCGATGAGCCGGATGGATGCAGCTTTGCCGAGGGTCTTTTCCGGGCCCGGCACAGACATGCAACGGTCACGGGGGGATCCCTTGCCCTTGCGTCCGCGACACCCCATTTTGACGTGATACATGCCGTCCGGATGCCGACCGCCGGGTCCGGCCGCATCTTCGGTCTCGACGACGAAAGGAGAAGGTCTTGGTCGCTCAACTTCCCGCCATATCGGGCGGCAGTAATCTGTCGACCTATCTGAACGAGATTCAGAAGTACCCGATCCTGACCGCCGACGAGGAGTTTATGCTCGCCTGCCGGTGGCGGGACCATGCCGATGCCGACGCCGCGCGCCGGTTGATCACCAGCCATCTGCGCCTGGTCGCCAAGATCGCCCTGGGCTATCGCGGCTATGGTCTGCCGCTGGAAGACGTCATCGCCGAGGGCAATGTCGGCCTGATGCAGGCGGTCAAGCGGTTCGATCCCGACCGTGGTTTCCGCCTGTCGACCTATGCCATGTGGTGGGTCCGTGCCTCGATCCAGGAGTTCATCCTGCGCTCGTGGTCGCTGGTCAAGATGGGCACCACCGCCGCCCAGAAGAAGCTGTTCTTCAACCTGCGCCGGCTGAAGAACCAGATGAATGCCATTGAGGCCGGCGACCTGCCGCCCGAGGTGGTGAAGAAGATCGCGACCGAGCTGGATGTGGGCGAGCACGAGGTGGTGGAGATGAACCGCCGCTTCGCCGGTCCCGACCAGTCGCTGAACGCACCGGTCTCGGCCGAGGGTGATGCCGAATGGCAGGACTGGTTGACCGACAGCCGGCCCAGCCAGGAAACCATGGTGGCCGAGGACGAGGAGCAGTCAAAGCGCCTGGGCCTGATGCAGTCGGCGCTGGAAGACCTGAACGAGCGCGAGCGCCACATCTTCACCGAGCGCTGCCTGAAAGAGCCGGCGGCGACGCTGGAGGATCTGGCCCAGGTCTACGGCATCAGCCGCGAGCGGGTGCGCCAGATCGAGGTGAGGGCCTTCGAGAAGGTGCAGAAGAAGACGCTGGAACTGGCCATTGCCGACGGCGTGGTCAACGAGGATCAGATGATTGCCGCCCGTGCGGCGGGTGGCCATCGTCAGCTGCGCGGCAGCACCCAGCCGAACTGATCCGCCAGTCTCTGCCGGCCGGATGTGCCCGCACCCGCCTTTTGGCGGGTGCGGGTTTTTCGTGGCGGAACGTTAGTTCAGCCCGATCGCCCCGTTGGGGCGCATCATGCGCAGAACCTGACCGCTGGGTGCACGATAGACCCCGCGGGTCGAACTGGTGACGGGGCCGAGCGTGGCGCCGCGGGCGGGAGAGGGCATATGCACCCGCGGGGCGGCGGGGCGGGGGGCGATGGCGCCCGGTGCGTCGTCAGCGCCGGCAGTCTCGGGCGCCATGTCGGCGGCGGCAAGCTGGGTCTCGTCAGCCGCCGGTGCCTGGCGCTGTGCGGCATCCTCGGCGGCGGTCGTGATCGCCGGCGTGCGCTTGCCCGAAGCCGAGCCGGCCGGGGCATGGCCGTTGCGCTCCAGCCAGAAATCCAGCACCCGGTTGCGGTAGGGCTTGGAGTTGGAAGGCGTGCGGCTGTGATAGAAGCCGACCGCTTCGGTCCAGGTCGCGGTCTCGCCCTGGAGATCTTTCAGAAAGCGGGCGGCGTAGTCGGCATTGTAGGCAGGATCGATCATCTGGTTGATGTCGTCGAACTGTTCGCCATGGAAGTGGAAGTTCACCTGCATGCAGCCGATATCGATGTTCCGGACCCCTTTGGCGCGCAGGCCGCGGATCTCCGCCAGGGCAGCCGCTTTGCTCGGCAGGTAGCGGCCTCGGCCCTCGGCATAGATGGTCCAGGGCCAGGCAGTTCTTGCCGAGCGCTCCTTGCTCCAGCGGCCCGATTCCGCCAGGGCGATCGCCGCCAGAAGCCCGTCGGGCAGGCCGTGGCGACGCTCCGCCGCCGAGATGGCCTGGTCGCAGAGCATCCAGTCCCGGGCCTTTCCGTCGGGGTCGCCACCGGCCCGGGCGGGGGCGGAGCCCAGGAAAGCTGCCAATCCGGCCACGAGGATGGCGGTCAGCACCGCGCCGCGGCGTGCGGCATGGCGGGGGCGTTCCGGGCTGGTCGGGCGGGGGGTCTCGGACATGATCGGCGGATCCGGGTGGCGTTGGAGGGGCTGCAGCGGGGCTGCCGGTGCAGCTCCGTTCTTTCAAATCCCGTGCCAACCGTCGGGAGAGGCGGTTGCAGAGCTGCTGCTCAATATCGAGGCACGAAATCTTCTTGCCTCATTCGCGGGCAGGCTCTATATGTTGCAGCGCGGCAGGTGAACGCTCAGGCGTTCGCGGCCGCTGCCCAGATCCTTGGGCGTTTCCTCCCTAGACTTAGGGCCGTGTCAGTCTGCTGGCGCGGCCTTTTTTTTGCGCCGGACGTCTGACGCGTATCAGGTCGGAAGATGTTCGTGCTGCACCTGCACAGATGCCCGGTTGGCATGCAGGGCATGCGGCACCGGCATAACCCCCCGGAATTCCTGGACCTCCCCGGCGTTTTTTGTCCATTCCACCCGAGAAGGCCCTTGACCGTTTGTGCGCCGCAACGTATCTTCATGCCTGTAACGGGCGCTTGGCGGCGCCGCTGTTGCAGCCCAGTTTTTGGGCGTTTCCTCCCTAGACTTTGGGCCGTACCGATTGCTGGTACGGCCTTTTTTTTGTCTCGATGGTGCGTCGCGAAGGGCCGGCGGGTCTGTGATTTCGCAAATGCGAAGGCCCGTTTCGCGCGTGTGAAACCGATTACAATTCCCTCTTGACCGCTGCTGCGTCGCAGCGTATATATTGCAGTGCGTCATAAGACGCTTCGCGTCTGGTGATGCTGCCCATCTTCTTGGGCGTTTCCTCCCTAGACTTGGGCCGTATCAGATTGCTGGTACGGCCTTTTTTTTGTCCGGACCTCTGGCTGGGGCGAGGTGGTCAGACTTGTGTTGCACTTGCGAAATGTGCCTATGCAAAACCCCGTCATCCGGGGGATGACGGGGTGCAAAGCTGCCGATGGCCCGGTGGTCAGGCGGCTTCGGCGCCCGGTGGGTTGGGCTGGTACAGCCGGTCCTCGGGCAGGACGTCGCCGGGGCCATAGTCGCCGGCGCTGGCCATCTCGTCATAGATCGGCTGGAAGTCCTGCGCGGTCTCTTCGAACAGCTCTTCGAAGGACCGGATGACGAAATAGGTCTCCTGGAAATCGTCGATGCGATAGCGGGTGCGCATCACCCGCCGCAGGTCGAAGCCCAGCCGGTTGGGGCGCCGATCCTCCAGCGCATAGATCGATTCCCCCTTCGACGAGGCGATGCCCGATCCGTAGATGCGCAGGCCGTCATCCGTGGCGATCAGGCCGAACTCCACCGTGTACCAGTAGAGCCGGGCCAGATTGTGCAGGCAGTGACGGGCATCGGCCCTGAGCCCGGCCTGGCCATAGGCCTGCATGTAATCGGCAAAAACCGGGTTCATCAGCAGCGGCACATGGCCGTAGATGTCGTGGAAAACGTCGGGTTCCTGCAGATAGTCCAGCTGCTCGCGGGTGCGGATGAAGCTGGTGGAGGGGAAGCGGCGTTCCGACAGGTGGCGGAAGAACACGTCGTCCGGTACCAGCCCCGGCACGCAGACGATCCGCCAGCCGGTGGTCTTTTCCAGAACGTCGGAGAGGCGCTCGAATTCCGGCACGCCGTCTGCGGCAATGCCCAGGCCTGAAAGCCCGTCGATGAAGGCCGGAACGGCCCGGTCGCGCAGAATCCGGGCCTGGCGTTCGAACAGAAAGCGCCAGATCGCGTGCTCCTCCTGGGTCAGCTTCTCCCAATGCTGATCCCTGGTGAAGTCGTCCCGGATCTCTGCCGCGTGGTCGCGATAACCCTGGGTCATGGTCGTCAAGTCCTCGTCGCACCGTTGAAGGGGGCGTTTGAGGACGAGTCTGCGTGCGTCCCGCGGCTTTTTCAAGCCGAGAAAGTTTCAAATGAAACGAATTTCGGGTTGAGAGTCCGGGCTCAATCTTCCGGCGCGGTGGAAGAGCCTTCGCCCAGGCTGCGCTGAAGCATGATCGCGTCGATCCAGCGGCCGAACTTGTAGCCGATCGCCTTGAATTCGCCCGCATGGGTGAAGCCCAGCCCCTGGTGCAGCGCCAGAGAGGCCGGATTGCCCGGATGGCCGATCACCGCCACCATCTGCCGGAAACCCGCCGCCGTGCAGCGCCGGACCAGTTCGGCCAGCACCGCCCGCCCCAGCCCCCGCCCGGTCTGGCCCCGGCCGACATAGACCGAGTTCTCGACCGTGAAACGATAGGCGGCACGCATCCGGAAGGGTGAGGCATAGGCGAAGGCCTTCACCTCGCCCGCTTCGACCGCGACCAGAAAGGGCAGGCCGCGATCCAGCGCCGCCAGCCGCCGGGCCCGCATCTCGTTCAGATCCGGTGCCGCCAGTTCGAAGCTGACCGTGGTGTTGGAGACGTAATAGCTGTAGATCGCATGCACCTGGGCCATATCGGCCTCGGTGGCGTCGCGGACGACGACCCCGGGTTGGGGAAGCGGATGACGATCGGGTTTGGGCATGGTGAGCACGGCCATCTGATCGGGGCGCCCTTCGAAATGCGTCGAGGCTGGCAGCGGAGCCGACCGCGGGCGACGGTCGGACCCATGAGCGGGCATCCGCAAGGGATGCCGGGGTGCCGGGACGGCGGCAGAGGGCCGGCGAACCGCGGCGGTCAGCCTCGTCGTTCCACGCCGAGGGCGGCGAGCAGGGCGCTGTCGCGACCCAATGTCTCGATCAGCAGGGTGAGGTCGGCGGCGACCCGCGCCAACTCCGGCAGCGGCTCCACCACGCTCTCATCCATATAGAGGGCGCGGTTGATCTCGACCTGCAGGGCGTGCACGCCCGTGACCGGGCGGCCGTAATGTTCGGTCACATGGCCGCCGGCATAGGGCCGGTTGCGGGCGACGTTATAGCCCATCCCCTCCAGCACCTGCTGGGCGGCATCGATCACCCGGGGGGCGCAGGCGGCGCCGAAACGGTCGCCCAGCACGAAATCCACCCGCCGGTCGCCCGGATCGTGATCCATCGGCCCGCCCACCGAAGGCATGGAGTGGCAATCGACCAGCAGCACGCCACCGAACCGGCTGCGCACCTCTTCGATGGTCGCCTTCAGCGCCGCATGATAGGGGAAGTAGTAGCGGGCGATGCGCAGCTCCGCCTCAGCCCAGAACAGCTTGCGACCATAGATCTCCAGGCCGTTGGTTACGACGCGCGCGATGGTGCCGAGCCCTCCCATCACCCGCCGGGACGTGGCGTTGACGAAAGACGGTACCGCATCGGCAAACATCTGCGGGTCGATTTCCCAGGGCTCGCGGTTGACGTCGACATAGGCCCTGGGGAAGCGCGCGCGGATCAGCGGCGCCCCCAGCGCCGGGGCGGCGGCCCACAGCCGGTCGACGAACGCGTCTTCGGAATTGCGCAGCGTCAGCGGATCGAGCTTCGACGAGGCCTGAAAGCCTGCGGGATAGCAGTTCCCGGAATGGGGCGAGGCGAAGACGAAGGGCAGCCGGAGCTCGGCCGGGCGCAGCACCTCGACCGCCGGATCGACCCAGTCGTCGAACCCGGTCCCGGTCGTCGCTGCCCCCGCCATCTCCAGGCGGTCTTCCGTATCGAAGCCCAAATCGGCCATCGGTCGGTCTTGTCCCCCGATCTGCCGCCGATGCCCGCTGCCCGGTCCCATCCGGGTGCCGCATCGATCCAGGCCCACATGAATACGGCATTCCGCCCCCCATGTCATGCCATTCGGTCCCCGCGACCGGCTCGCGCGGCACAGGGCGGTCATGTCCGCGTCGCATGGGCAACACCTTGCGGCGCCGGCGCATTCCCGGGGCGGCGACACGGAACCGTCACGGGGCTGCATTTCCGGGCTTGCACGGCCTTTCGGGCTGCGTTATATGAACGCCCACACCGACACCGGGTGCAGACAAGCCCCATGCGGTGCGGACATGGACGCGTAGCTCAGCGGTAGAGCACCACGTTGACATCGTGGGGGTCACAAGTTCAATCCTTGTCGCGTCCACCATCGAAACCCCTTGGGAAACCAAGGGGTTTCGTCGTTTTCAGGCTGTGGGAAAGGCCACAGCCCGTTCATGCCGATGCTGGGCGCCACAGGCCGCGTCAACCACATCCCGGGCAGTGCACCGCGTCACGACAGCTTGTGCCGCTCAATCGGGGAGACGTTTCATGCGCATCGCAACTGCGGCCGCCTTCCTTGCGCTCGCCATTCCCGCCGTCGCCTATGCTCACCATGGCTGGAGCAGCTACGATGCCTCCAGGCCCATGGTCGTCACCGGGCCGGTGGTCTCATCAACCTATGGCAACCCCCATGGCTCTCTCGAAATCCGGCACGAGGGCGCGCTCTGGAGCGTGGTTCTGGCGCCCCCGTCGCGCATGACCGCCCGTGGGCTTTCGGCCGACATGATTGCCGAAGGCCGTGAAGTGACGGTGGAGGGCTATCCGCGCAAGGATGGGACCCCGGAAATCCGGGCCGAGCGCATCACGGCTGAAGGCAAAACCATCGAACTGCGCTGATGGCGGGGGTGCTGACGGAGCTCACCGCGGCGGCTGTCGAGGCCTCGGCAGCAGGCACGTTCATGCGCGGATCCATTCTCGCCTACCCGCTCGCAAATCTGGTTCATCTGGCGGGGCTGGTCCTGCTGATCGGCTGTATCGGCCTGCTCGATCTCCGTCTGTTGGGAGCGGTGCGTGCCCTGCCGGTAGCGGCGATGATACGCTATATGGTGCCGGCTGCGGGCTTGGGACTGGTCCTGCTGATCGCCTCGGGCATTGCCATGTTTGCCGCCGATGCGACGGCACTGGCGAAGCATGACGGCTTCCGGCTGAAGCTTCTGCTGATCCTGGCCGGGGTGATGAATGCCGGCCTGGTGCATGCCATCTGGCTGCGTCGATCCGCCTGGCAGGAGCCCGGCCGGCAAATGCCGCCGGGGCTCCGCATTCAGGCGGCGGTGTCGCTTGCCCTCTGGTGCTGGGTCGCGGTCGAGGGACGGATGATTGCCTATGGCTGAAGGTCGAGTCCAAGCGCATCGAGCCGCGCGGCGGACATTCCCGCCGCCAGCCCGGCCGCACGCAGCTGGCCGAAGGTAGTGTCGTCGATCGGGATGCCCCCGGCCCGCCGGGCGGCGCGGGCGGCGATCTCGGGCTCGCCCGGGATCAGCACCGGTTGCCGCGGGGCCGAGCGGGAGGATCGCATGTGGTCGAGCAGGGCGCGGGTCTCGGCCGCGAGCCAGGCGGTGTCGACCAGCCGGCCGGGTTCGATCACGATCGCGAACATGCTGTTCAGGATGGCGTCGGAGCGGGGATTGCCGGGCTGGGAGGTTCCGGCACCGGTGAGCGCGCCGGCCAGAAGTTCACAGAACAGGGCCAGCCCGTAACCCTTGTGGCCGGCCATGGGCAGCAGCGCGCCCTGGGGCTCGGCGAACATCACCCCCGGATCGGTGGTCGGCCGGCCCTCGGCATCGATCAGCAGCCCCTCCGCCATCGGCTCGCCCTTGTTCATCGCCACCCGGCATTTGCCGAGCGCGACGCCGCTGGTGGCCGCGTCGAAGATCACCGGCGGCGCACCATCGGCGCCGGGGAAGGACAGGCAGATCGGGTTGGTGGAAAAGCGCGGGTCGAACCCCGCATGCGGCGCCACCAGCGACGGCGAGCCGGTGACGTTCACGAACATCAGCCCCACCTGGCCGGCGGCCGCCACCTGCTCACCATAGCTGCCGATCCGGCCCATATGGTGACAGTTGCGCAGCGCCAGCACGGCGGCCCCGGTCTCGCGGGCGCGGGCGATCGCCGTCTCGGTGGCGGCTTTCGCGATCACCTGGCCATATCCCTGTTCGCCGTCGATCACGATCATGACGCCGGCATCGGCCACGACCCGCCCCGTGCGGCCCGGGTGGAGAACGCCGGCGGCGGCATTCTGCAGATAGCGCGGGATCATGCCCACACCATGGCTGTCATGGCCGGCGAGGTTCGCCTCGACCAGGTGGCGGGCGACGACGCCTGCCTCTTCGGGCGAGCTGCCGCCCGCCTCGATCAGCGCCGCTGCCGCGGCACGCAAGACCTCGTGATCGATGATCCGCATCTCGTTCTGCTCCTCTGCGCGGGCAAGGGATCGCCGGTCCTCCGGCGAATTCCCTTGCGCGACCGGCAGATGGTATACCACTCTCTGAGCAACGCCCCCAGCGAACCCGGACCCCGATGACCGCGACACGCGACCGCAGCCCCAGCCTGACCCAGACCCAATCCGTCTACCAGTCGCTGCGCGATGCGATCCTGGGCGTGGAATTGCGGCCGGGTGAGGCGATCTCGGAACGCTGGCTGGAAGGGCGGCTGGCGGCGTCGCGCACGCCGGTGCGCTCGGCTCTGGTCCGGCTGGAGGGCGAGGGGCTGGTGCAGCGCCAGGGCCGCGGCTATGTGGTGACGCCGATCGATATCGGTGAAATCGAGCAGGCCTATGTCTTCCGCGAGACCATCGAGACCACGGTCGTGCGGCTTGCCGCCGCGCGCGCCGATGCGCTCGACCTGTCGGGTATCGAACCGCTGATCCTGCCCGAGGTCCGGGACACCTCCAGCGACGAGTGGTTCGACATCGGCATCGCTTTCCATGTCGAGCTGGCGCGGCTTGCCGGCAACGCCTTTTTCGTACGCGCGATCGACGATGTGATGACCCGCATCGCCCGCGGCCGTTGGCTGGAGATCTGGTCGACCGGCGGGCGGGAGCGTGCCTTCATCGAACATGAACGGATCGTGGAGCTGGTCAAGGCCGGGGATGGAGAGGCGGCGGCCGCTGCCATCCAGTCCCATGTCCGCCATGGTCGCGACCGGCTGCTCGATGCCCTGAAGACACAGCGCCGCGGCTTCGCGGTACGCGGTTTTGCCGTCCTCGATGGGACCGAGGCGGATTGACGACGGGGCGGCGGTAACCGGCCCGCATGAGGCCGGACCCGTGACCGGCCCTCATTTCAGACGATCAACGAGACGATCCAAGGGGAGACGAAACGTCATGACCACGCCTGCCGACACCCGGCTGTCTGCCGCAAAGCGGCCGCTGCGCAAGCATCTCGCGGGGCTTCTTTCTGCGGCGGCCTTCGCCGTGGCACTGGTCGCCGGCCAGGGCGCCGATGCCGCCGATCCGGTGGTGATGCGGATCAGCCACCAGCTGCCGCCCGCGCATCACATCGCGCAGCTGATCGACCAGTTCGCGGCCGATGTCGAAGCGAAGAGCAACGGCGCCATCGACGTCCAGATCTTCGGGGCCGAGCAGGCCTACAAGGCCAATCAGAATCACCCGGCCGTGGCCCGCGGCCAGGTCGAGGCGGCAGTGTCGACGAATTTCCAGTGGGGCAACACCATCCCCGAGATGAACGTCGTCACGCTGCCCTATTTCTTCACGAAGCTGGAGCGGATCGAGAAGTTCCCGGGCTCGCCCGCCGAAGAGCTGCTTGATCAGAAGCTGCTCGAAAAGGGCGTGCGCAACATCGCCTGGTTCTACACCACCCGCCAGTCGATCTTTACCTCGGCCGCAAAGCCGCTGGTCGCGGTCGACGACTTCAAGGGCATCAAGATCCGCGGCCTGAACAAGCTGGTCGACGAAGGGCTGATCGCTGCCGGTGCTGCACCGGCGGCCATGCCGGGCTCGGAAGTCTATCAGGCGTTGCAGACCGGCGTGATCGATGCCGGCCTGACCGACGTGTCGGCCGCGTATAGCCGCCGGTTCTACGAAGTGCAGAAATACGGCACGGTTTCGCCCTTCTTCAGCGTCTATTTCCATCTCTACGTCAACCCGTCCTGGTATGACGGCCTGGCGCCGGAGCTGCGCAAGGTGGTCGACGATGCCGCGCAGTCGGCCGAGGCGGCGTCGATCCCGCTGACCGAGAAGACCGCTGAAGATGCGATCCGTCAGCTTCAGGAGAAGGGCATGACCATCCATGTCCAGACCCCCGAAGAGGCGGCCGCTTTCGAAGCGGTGATGCAGCCGCCGGTCATGGAGGCCTTCAAGGCGTCCAGCCCCGATGCGGCGAAGCTCGTCGACCTCGTCAACGCGCTCTGAGCGGGGAAGACAAGGGGACGCTCCCGGCCGATGTCGCATGAACCGACCGGTCACCGCCCGCCGCCACCATCCCCGGTGGTCGCGGGCGGTCTCGCCCGCCTGCTGCTCGGTTTCGACCGGGTGGTGCGCCTGATCTCGCTTCTGGCCGCCGGGATCGCGGCGGTGATGCTGCTCACGGCCTTCGTGCTGATCTGCTGGTCGATCGTGCAGCGCTATTTCGCCGGCCGGCCGGTGGTCTGGACCGATGAACTGGTCGGCTACGGCCTGGTTGCGATCGTGATGCTGGGGGCGCTGGATGCGCTGCGCCGCGGTGAGCACATCTCGGTCGACGTGCTGACCCAGCGGCTGGGCCGCCGGGCCGGGGCCGCGGTCGCCGCGGCGGGGCTGGTCGCCGTCGGCATCGTCGGCGTGATCCTGATCATCGAGGCCTGGGAAATGGTCTCCTTCACCCGGATGATCGGCATCGTCTCGACCGGTTATCTGGCCATGCCGATGGAATATCCCCAGGCCTTCGTCGGGATCGGCGGCATCCTGCTGGTGCTGGGCGCCCTCGGCGGCCTTGCCCGCATGGCGGCCGGGCTGTCCCCGATCGACGAGCCGGGCACGCCCGCGGCACCGGGAGAGGGGGGCCTGCGTCCATGACCTTCCTGCTCATCCTGGTCGGTGTGGTGCTGGTGCTGCTGACCGGCCTGCCGGTCTTCACCGGCCTCGGCCTGTTCGCCGGCGGGTTGCTGCTTGTAACCCAGGGGGATCTGGGGGCACTCGGCGAGGTGGTGTTCGGCCAGCTGGACAGCTATCTGCTGGTCGCGATCCCGCTTTTCACCCTGATGGCCCATATCATGATCCGCGGCCGGGTGGTGGACGATCTCTATGGCACCGCCCATACCCTGCTGCGGCACCTGCCCGGCGGTATCGGCATCGCCACGGTCTTCGCCTGCACCATCTTCGCGGCCATCTCGGGCTCCAGCATCGCCACGGCGCTGACCGTGGGGGCCGTGGCCATCCCGCAGATGATCCATTACGGCTACAAGCCGCGCGTCGCCTATGGGGTGGTGGCGGCCGGCGGCACGCTCGGCATTCTGATCCCGCCCTCGGGGCCGATGGTGCTCTATGGCGTGATCAGCGACACCTCGATCGGCGGCCTGTTCATGGCGGGCATTCTGCCCGGGCTGATGATCGCGGTGCTCTTCGCCGTCTGGTGTGCGGTCAACGATCGCGGGACGCTCCGTCAGCCGCGGGCCTCTCTGTGGGAGATGGGCCGGGCGCTGCGCAAATCCGGCTGGGCCCTGTCGCTGCCGGTCTTCGTGCTGGGCGGCATGTATGCGGGCGTCTTCACCGCCACCGAGGCGGCGGCGGCCGGTGCGCTGGCGGCGCTGGTCGTCTCGGCCGTCATCTATCGCAATTTCGGCCTGCGCGATCTCTGGGCGTCGGCGATGGATTCGGTCCGCACCTCGGCCATGCTGTTCATGATCCTGGCGGCGGCGGGCGTCTTCGGCCATGTGCTGACCAAGATGCGCGTGCCGCAGCAGATCGTCGAGCTGGTGGTCCATTGGGATGTGGGCGTTGCCGGCTTCCTGATCGCGATGATGGTGCTGATCGCGCTGCTCGGCATGTTCCTCGAGACGATCTCGATCATCCTGATCACCACGCCGGTGGTGCTGCCGGTGATGGCCCATCTGGGCATCAACCCGATCTGGTACGGCATCCTGCTGACCATCAACCTGGAACTGGCGCTGATCACGCCGCCGGTGGGCATGAACCTGTTCACCATCAAGGCGGTCGCGAAGGCGCCGATGGGCGAGGTGATCCGCGGCGTCGCGCCTTATGTGTTCCTGATGGTGATCGGCCTGGTCCTGGTCATGATCTGGCCCGACATCGCGCTCTGGCTGCCGTCGACCATGCGGTGACGGCAGCCGGTGTGCGGGCCGGGTCCCCGCAGATGGTCATTTCTCGCGGCCCATGATTTTCAAAGCCCAGGCCGCGAGAGAAGGCCGTGTCTTCACGAAGGCCTTGAGCTGCATCACATGGCGTTCAGTCTCGGCGCGCATGGAAAACCGGCCGATACCAAGGATGGCTACGGACGCGCCGTACATCTCGGCCTGCTTCTCGAATGAGGTCGGGAAGGCCGCGGTCAGGACGCCGCGCCAGGTCTCCGACCATTCCGGGGCGCAGAGGAAGACCTTGCCCGGGGTGATGGCGAAGGGGCGCAGTGGCGACTGGTCGACGAAGATGTGCCGACCGAGGCCGGCGGCGACATCCGGCCAATAGGGGTTGAAGTGGTCGTCGAGGACCACAATCCCGCCTTCGGCAAGCGAGTCGGCCGCCAGTTTGAGGTCGTTCGCCGTGAGCGCCTCGGTATGGCCGCCATCGACACTGAACAGGCGCACAGGACCGACTGTCGCCCGGATCTCGCTGGCCGCGACATCGGTGGAGCTGCAGGCGCGGACCACCACCCCATCCTCCGAACCACAATGCTTGCGAAGGTTTTCGAGAAACCGGGACCGGTCTCCACGCCCGGACCGATCGATGTTCAGCTCCTGCTGCTCGAAAAGATCGATCGCCAGCCCTTGTTCATCGGCCCGGGTGGTGAGCTGCAGCACCAGAAACAGTTTGCCGCGATGGACGCCGATCTCGGCCACCGCACCGGCGACGCCGTGATCGGCCTGCGCTTCACCAAGCCTTGCGATTGCCCTGGCGCTGAAGCCGTCGAGCCAGCCGTGGACTGCGTTGATCCCATTGTCCAGGTAGCGGGAGAGAGCGGCCTCCGGATAGCGGCGCGGACTTGGCATGCATGTCACCTCGAGGCACATATGGATCATCTGTCTGCCGGACGACGATGCAGGTCTTCTCGCGGCCCTGCAAGAGTTGAAGCGGCCACTGCCGCGGGATGCGATTAACCGCGATTGATCGGCGACACGGGATCTCTGGCCGCACCCCATAATACACTGCCATGGTCACATGTCGGTGCGGGGGGCGCCCTTCCGGCCGATGCCTCATTCTTCGCCTGCCTCTGTATTCGCCATCACCGCCCGCGCCGGGGTGCCACATGACCGTCCCGCCACTCGTCCTGCCGGATCCGGATGTGCTGCGCGCCGCCCTGGCGCGTGCGGTGACCGATGACGGCTATCACGACCTCTTTCTTTCGGACCCGGCCACGGCGCTTGCTACCATGGGGATCCTGCTGCCTGAAGGCGCGCAGCTCAGGGTCCACAGGCCGCGGCGCGGCCGGCTGCTGCTGACCCTGCCGCCCTTCACCGATGCGCCCGTACCGGCGGGGCTCGGGCCGCTTGAGGCCGCGATGTGGCGGGCGGCGACGGATCCGGTCTTCCGGGCCGATCTGCGGGTGGCACCCGTTGCGACCCTCAGGGCGCAGGGGGTCGAGATGGCGGCCGGGCTGGTCGTCGACGTGATCGATGCCGAACCCGGGCTGATCGATATCATTCTGCCGGAACGGGTGCCGGCGATGGCCGGGCGGCGGGCGGGTGCCGACGATCTCGAATTCGACGACGAGGATCTGGATCTGGTGGCGGGCGGTGTCGCTCCGCCCGATCCGGGCAGCCTGGTCGATGCCTCCACCTGGCTGACGCTCGGCGGCATTATGGCCTATGGCATCGGGACCGCATCCTGACGGAACCTCGGTCCGGATGTGTGATGCACGAGCCGTCACAGACTGGTTACCGCGGTGCCGGCCGGTTTCTGCTATGATCCGGCGGCGTTCGGGCGGCTGACGGGGGAGAGCGACGGGTGACGACGGGCGGAATTACGGGACTGGTACTGACGCTCGCCGTTCTGCTGGTCATCATTGCAGGGATACAACCGCTGGCCCGCCGCCTCGGCGTGGCATCCAACGTGCTGCTGGCGGCCGTGGGCGTGGCCATCGGAGCGCTGGCGGCCTTTCTGCTCTTCACCTCCTTCACCGACGTCTTCAACGAAGCCGCCCGTGCCGTCGTCTATCTCAGGATCGAGAGCCAGACGGTCATCACCATTTTCCTGCCGCTGCTGCTGTTCCAGACGGCGCTCACCATCGATGTGCGGCGGCTGGTGGAAGACATCGCCCCCATCCTGCTGCTCGCCGTGGTGGCGGTGGTGCTGACCACCGCCTCGATCGGCCTCGGGCTCTCGGCGGTGTTCGGCGTGCCGATCCTGGGCTGCCTGCTACTCGGCGCGATCGTGGCCACCACCGATCCGGCGGCGGTGGTCGCGATCTTCCGCGATATCGGCGCCCCCGGCCGCCTGACCCGGCTGGTCGAAGGCGAGAGCATTCTCAACGATGCCACCGCCATCGCCTTGTTCACCGTGCTGATGGGGGCGCTGGTTACCGCGCGTGCTACCGGTATCGAAGAGCCCAATGCCGACATGGCCTGGCAGGCCTTGAGCGATCTGGGCATCGGCCTGATCGGTGGTGCCCTGTTCGGCGCCCTGACGGGGCGGCTGGTCGTGATGCTGCTGCCGCTCCTGGACGATATCAAGCCGGCCGAGGCGACGCTGACCGTGGCGGCGGCCTATATCATCTTCGTCACCGGCGAATACGGCATCGGTGTGTCGGGTGTGGTGGCGGCCGTGGTGGCGGGGCTGGTGGTCTCGGCCCAGGGCCGGGCGCATATCTCGCCCGAAAACTGGCGCCATCTGCTGGCGGTCTGGGATCAGATCGCCTTCTGGGCCGGGTCGATGATCTTCGTGCTCGCCGCCCTGGTGGTGCCGCGGCTGATGGCGGATGTCGATCTCTACGACGTGCTGACCATCCTGGCGCTGGCGCTTTTCGCGCTGATCGGCCGGGCGATCACCCTCTGGCTGCTGCTGCCGGTGCTCAGCATGTTGAAGCTGTCCACCCGGGTGACCCATCGCTATCGGGCGGTGATCCTCTGGGGCGGGCTGCGCGGCGCGCTGACCCTGGTTCTGGCCCTCGGCGTCGTCGAGGCGCCGGGCCTCTCCGACGGCCTCAAGCGTTTCGTGGCTGTGACCGCCACAGGCTATGTGCTCTTCACCCTGTTCGTGAACGGCACCACGCTCCGGCCGCTGATCTCGTGGCTGGGGCTCGACCGGCTGTCGCCGGTGGGCGAGGTGCTGCGCCGTCAGGTTCTGGCCCTGTCGCTGACCGATGTCCGCGGCGCGGTCGAAGAGGCCGGCCGGCGCTATGACGTCAGCCCCAGCGTGGTGCGCGAGATCGCCCAGTCCTATGCCCGCCGCGCCGATCAGGTGACCAGCGACACCGATGTCGAGGCCGAAATCGCCGATCGCGAGCGTCTGGGCGTGGGGCTGGTGGCGCTGGCGGTGCGCGAGCGCGGCCTGATCCTGGACCTTCACGACCGGCGGACCTTGTCCACCGCCACCGTCGACCGACTGCTGCGGCTGACCGAAGCGCTGCTCGAAGGCGGGCGCAATGAAGGCCGTCTCGGCTATATGCGCGTGGTGCGCACCGCGCTCGATTTCGAACGCGGCTTCCGCTTCGCCTACTGGCTGCACCGCCGGCTGCGCATGGACCGGCCGCTCGCCCGCCGGCTCGCCAACCGTTTCGAGATGCTGCTCGCCTTCCGCCTCGCGATCCAGGAATTGCGGCCCTATGTCGACGAGCGGATCCGGCCGATGCTGGGCCGGCGCATCGCCGAGTTGATCGCCGATATGCTCGACGGCCGCGCCCGACAGGTGGCGGGCGCGCTCGACGCCATGCGCCTGCAGTATCCCGATTACGCCGAGGCGCTGGAGCGGCGTTTCCTGGCCCGGATGGCCGAACGGCACGAGCTTGCCCGCTATGACACGCTCGCCCAGGAAGGCCTGCTCGATGCCGAGCTCTACGACGATCTCTATCGGGGCGTCACCCGGGCGCAGTCGCGCCGGGACGACCTGCCCCGGCTGGATCTGGGCCTCGACACCGACGAACTGATGCGCCGCCTGCCGCTTTTCGCCGATCTCGGCGACGAGCTGCGGGCCCGAGTGCGTCAGCTGTTGCGGCCGGTCTTCGTGCTGCCGCGCACGGTGATCTTCCGGCAGGGGGACAAGGGCGACGGCGTCTATTTCATCTCGTCGGGCGCCGTCGAGGTCCGGATCGAGGATCGCCGCATCCGGCTCGGCCGCGGCGACTTCTTCGGCGAGATGGCCCTGCTCGACAACCGCCCGCGCAGCGCCGAGATCGCCGCCCTCGGCTATTGCCAGCTGCTCTTCCTGGATGCCGATGATTTCCGCCGGCTGATGCGCCGCGACCCCGACCTGCTCGAAACCTTCGAAAGCATCGCCCGCGCCCGCGCGGCGCAGAACCGGAGTGCGGCGACCTGAGACGTCACCTGAGGAGCGTGATCGTCAGCCCGAGTGCGTCAGAAAATCGCTGCCAAGCCCGATCGGCGGTCAGCACCTCGGCCGCCTGCAGTTTTGCGAGGGCAAGACAGGACCGGTCGCCGAGCGACAGCCCGCTCTTGCGGGTGATGTCCGCCAGCTGCCCGGTCAGCACGGCCTGCGCGTGATCGAAGGCGACGACGTTGATCCCGGTTTCCGTGAAAAATGCGTCGATTGCGCCGACGGGAAGACGATTGACCGTCGCATAGGTATAGACCTCGGCGACATTGACCGAACTGACCAGCGCATCGTCGAGGTGATCGAAAACACGATCGCCACCCGTCTCGCCGAGGATGGCGGCCAGGATTGCGGAGGCGTCGACGACGATCACGCGTCGTCCGCCTCGCCCGTTTCCTGCTGACGCTCCTTCTCTCGCCAGTTCAGGAAATCGGCAACGCTGGCCTTGTCGCTCAGGCCGCTGTCGCGTGCCAGGGCCCGGATGTGCTCCTTCACGTCCTTCATGGTCTGGATCCTGATCGAACCATCGACGATTTCAAGCCGCACGGGCCCGCCCCGTTCGAGGCCGACGGCACGACGTAATTCTGCGGGAAGCTGGAGCCGCCCCGTCTCGCTCACATGGCCGCGCAGGCCGGTTGTCTCGGACGGCGGAGCCGAACTCTGCTTGCGGGATGCGACCATGAGACCCTGAGACTCCCTGTCTGTCGCCCTCATCTTACGAATATAGAGCGGTCCCCCTGTGCGTGCCACGCCGCCGGTGAAGACGACATGGGAAGGGCGCTGATCAGGCCGACAGTGTCAGCCCCGCCCCAGCCGGCACCGTGTGGTCCGGGTCTCGTCGCCCAGCATCAGCGTGGTCTCGGCGGGGGCCGTGCGGGCGATGACGCGGCCGGCCCGGATCACAGAGAGGCGGGTGGCGCTGAGGCGCAGCGCCTCCACCGGGTCGCCCGCATCCAGGATCACCATGTCGGCGCGGCAGCCGGCGGCCAGGCCATAGCCTTCCAGACCCAGCAGTCGGGCCGGGTTGGTGGTGACGGCGTCGAAGCAGCTCCGCATCTGGTCGAGCCCGGTCATCTGGGCGACATGCAGACCCATGGCGGCGACGCTCAGCATGTCGCCCGAGCCCAGCGGATACCAGGGGTCCATGGCGCAGTCCTGGCCGAAGGCGACGGTCAGCCCGGCCGCCATCAATTCCGGCACCCGGGTCATGCCCCGGCGCTTGGGATAGGTATCGTGACGGCCCTGGAGGGTGATGTTGATCAGCGGGTTGGCGATGGCGCCCAGATCCGCCTCGGCCATCAGCGCGATCAGCTTCGAGACGTAGTAATTGTCCATGGAATGCATGGAGGTGAGGTGCGAGCCGGTCACCCGGCCGTGCAGCCCCAGCCGCTGGGTTTCATAAGCGAGCGTCTCGACGTGGCGCGAGAGCGGGTCGTCGCTTTCGTCGCAATGCATGTCGACCCTGAGGCCGCGCTCGGCCGCGATCTCGCACAGCCGGCGGACGCTTGCCGCACCATCGGCCATGCTGCGCTCGAAATGCGGGATGCCGCCGACCACGTCCACACCCCGGTTCAGCGCCTCGATCAGCAGGTCTTCCGATCCCGGCCGGCGATAAAGCCCGTCCTGGGGGAAGGCGACCAGCTGCAGGTCAATATAGGGGGCGACCTTCGCCTTCACCTCAAGCAGCGCATCGACCGCCAGCAGGCGCGGATCGCAAACATCGACATGGCTGCGGATGGCGAGCAGGCCCCGGGCGACCGCCCAGTCGCAATAGAGGAGCGCCCGCTCCACCAGAGCCTCATGGGTCAGCTCGGGCTTGAGTTCGTTCCAGAGCGCGATGCCCTCGAGCAGCGTGCCCGAGCGGTTGATCCGCGGCATGCCGTAGGAGAGGGTCGAATCCATGTGGAAATGGGCATCGACGAAGGGCGGCGAGACCAGGTTGCCGGCAGCGTCGATGGTCTCGGCAGCCGGGGTGCCGCGGGCCGCGATGCCGGGCGCCACCTCGACGATCCGCCCGTCCCTGACTGCGATGTCGACGGGCGTGCCGCCCTCGGGCAGGCGGGCATTCAGGATCAACAGGTCGAGGGACATGGCTCAACGTTCTCCCTTGCGGAAGGGCACCATCAGTGCCTGGGGATAGGCGGCACGGCGCGACATCACCACCAGCGCCAGGATGCTGAGCAGATAGGGCAGCATCAGGAACAGCTGATAGGGCAGGGCGCCGCCGGTCATCTGCTGCAGGCGGGTCTGCACGGCATCGAAAAAGGCGAAGAGCAGCGCGCCGAGCAGGGCCTTGCCGGGCCGCCACGAGGCGAAGACCACCAGCGCGATGCAGATCCAGCCGCGTCCGCCCATCATGTTGAAGAAGAAGGCGTTGAAGGCGGACAGCGTCAGGAAGGCGCCGCCCACCGCCATCAGCGCCGAGCCGGCCATCACGGCTGCCAGCCGCACGCCGGTGACCGAAATGCCCTGGGCATCGGCTGCGGCCGGGTTCTCGCCCACCATCCGCACCGCGAGGCCGGCGGGGGTGCGGTAGAGCACCCAGGCGACCAGCGCGACCAGGGCCAGGGCCAGCAGGGTGGGCGCGGTCTGCTGGCCGATCACCTCGCCCAGCCAGGGCACCGCCTGCCACCAGCCGTCGCCCAGCGGTGCGAAGGGGGTGATCGAGGGCGGGGTGGTGGTCTCGGGCAGCAGCAGGCGATAGGCGAAATAGGACAGGCTGGTCGCGAGCATGGTGATGCCAAGGCCGGTGACATGCTGCGACAGGCCGAGCGGCACGGTCAGCAGGCCGTGAAGCAGGCCGACCAGCAGGCCGGCCGCAGCCGCGACCGCGAGGCCGGTCCAGAGATCGGCGCCCTGGAAAACCGCCATCCAGCCGACCATGGCGCCCATGGTCATGATGCCTTCGATGCCGAGATTGAGCACGCCGGCCCGTTCACAGATCAGCTCGCCCAGCGTGCCGAAGATCAGGGGGGTCGCGATGCGGAGCACCGTGGCCCAGAGACCGGCGGAGATCAGGAGGTCGATGAATTCCATGGGATCGGGACCTCCGGATCAGCCGCGACGCAGGCGATAGCGGGCGAAGAGCATGGCGGTCAGCATGCAGAGCAGCGACACGGCGACCAGCACATCGGCGATATAGGTGGGCACCCCCACCGCGCGGCTCATCGCATCGGCGCCGACGAAAATGCTGGCGACCATCAGCGCTCCCAGTACCACGCCCAGAGGGTGCAACTGGGCGAGCATGGCGACCACCACACCGCCGGTGCCATAGCCCGGCGACATGTCGAGGGTGAGATAGCCGGTGCGGCCGGCCACCTCGCTCACGCCGGCGAGACCGGCGAGACCGCCCGAGATCAGCGCCACCAGCAGCATCACCCGGCCGACCCCCATGCCGGCGAAGCGCGCCGCCCGCGGGCTGGCGCCCACCGCCCGCATCTCGAAGCCCAGCACGGTGCGGGTCATCATCACATAGATCAGCCCGGCCGCGACCAGCGCCATGATCAGCCCGGCATGCAGGCGGGTGCGCGGGATCAGCCGGGGTAGTTCCGCCGCCATCGGCAGGGTCTCGCTCTGTGGCCAGCCCATGGCCATGGGGTCCTTCATCGGCCCTTCGATCATCATCGAGACGAAGAGCAGCACGATGAAATTGAGCAGCAGGGTCGTCACCACCTCGTCGACGCCGAAACGGGTTTTGAGCACCGCGGGGCCGAGCAGCAGCAGACCGCCCGCGACGGCGCCGGCCAGGATCACCGCCGGCAGCAGCAGGGTATCGGGAATGCCGAGCGGCGCCGTGCCGATCCAGACGGCCGCCAGCGCGCCGCCATAGAGCTGGCCCTCGGCGCCGATATTCCACAGCCGGGCGCGGAAGGCGACCGCGGCGGCAAGCCCGGTCAGCATCAGCGGTGCGGCGCGGGTCAGGGTTTCGGTCAGCGCGAACCGGCTGCCGAAGGCGCCCTCGGCCATCGCGGCATAGGCGGCGGGCACCGAGGCGCCCGAGATCATGATCAGCAGGGTGCCGATGATGAAGGCGGCGAGCAGTGCCAGCACCGGCACCGCCACCGACAGAAGCGGCGGGGTTTCGGCGCGGCGTTCAAGACGCATGGGCGGCCTCTGGCGTGGTCGGGTGGGGATCGCCGGCATCGGGATCACCGGCGCCGGCCATCAGCAGGCCGAGGCCCGAGACGGTGACCTCGGCCCTGGGGCGGGCGGGGGTCAGATGGCCGGCATGGATCACCGCCACCCGGTCCGAAAGGGCCAGGATCTCGTCCAGATCCTCGGAAATCAGCAGGATCGCGGCGCCGCCGTCGCGGGCTTCGAGCAGGCGCTGATGGACATAGGCGACCGCGCCGATATCCAGGCCGCGGGTCGGCTGATTGGCCAGGATCAGCCCCGGATGCAGGGCGAGCGCGCGACCAAGGATCAGCTTCTGCATGTTGCCGCCCGACAGCTGGCGCACGGTCGCATCGACCGACGGGCAGCGCACCTCGAAATCACGCACCAACTCGGCGGCATGGGCGCGGGCGGTGGCGCGGCGCAGAAAGCCCCAGCGCGAGAATTCCGGGCGGTTGCGCCGCTCGGCGATCACGTTCTCCCAGACATTCATGTCGCCGACCAGCCCCTCGGCATGGCGGTCTTCCGGGATGCGGCCCACGCCCAGCCGGACCATCGCCGCCGGATCGGGTCTGCGGGTCTCGTGGTCCAGGATGGTCAGCCGGCCGGCCTCGACCCGGGCCATGCCGGCCGCCAGGTCGGCCAACAGCGACTGACCATTGCCCGAGACGCCGGCGATGCCGACGATCTCGCCCGCATGCACGGTCAGCGACACCTCGTGCAGTTTCGGCTTGCCGCCGGCGCCGGTGGCCGAGACCCGGTCGAAGACCAGAGCCGGGGCCCCCGGGTTTGCCGCGGTATGGCGGGGCCTTGAGACCTTGCGGCCGACCATCAGCTCGGCCAGCGTGGCCCGGTCGAGGCCGGCGGCCGGGCGCTGATCGATCATCCGGCCGGCGCGCAGCACCGCGACCCGGTCGCTCACCGCCATCACCTCGGGCAGTTTGTGGCTGATGAAGATGATCGACAGCCCGTCGGCGACCATGGCACGCAGCGTGACGAACAGGCGTTCGCTTTCCTGCGGGGTCAGCACGGCGGTGGGCTCGTCCAGGATCAGGATCCGGGCATCGCGATAGAGCGCCTTCAGGATCTCGACCTTCTGCCGCTCGCCCACCGACAGCGCGCCCACCCGGGCATCGGGATCGACGGCCAGGCCGAAGCGCTGCCCCAGCTCTGCGATCCGTCGGCGGGCGCCGGCGCGGTCGCGCCCGGGTTTCCACAGCGGCTCGGTGCCGATGGTGACGTTGTCGAGCACCGACAGGTTCTCGGCCAGGGTGAAATGCTGGTGGACCATGCCGAGCCCGGCCGCGATCGCAGCCTTGGGCGAGCCTGCGGGCAGAGGGTCGCCGAAGACCTCGATCCGGCCCTCGTCGGCCACGTAATGGCCGAACAGGATGCTCATCAGCGTGGTCTTGCCGGCGCCGTTCTCGCCCAACAGGGCCAGAATCTCGCCGCGGCGCAGATCGAGGTCGATCGCGTCATTGGCGGTCAGCGCGCCGAACCGCTTGGTGATGCCCGAGAGCCGGAGCACGGTTTCCGGTGCCCTTTCCGCTCCGGATGGCTCAGTGACGGACGGGTCGGCAGATCTGGTCATGAGGCCCTTCGCGTTTCTGGACCGTCGCGTTTCTGGCCTGCCGCATGTGTGACACGCCGCCGGCGGGATCCCGGATGGCGAGAGGGGCGGTCGCCCGCCCCTCCCAAGGTCGTTCATGGCCGGGCCTGAAAGCTCACATCGTGGGCTTCGGTTCGGCGTCGTTCACCTCGACCGTGAAGCTGCCGTCCAGGATCGCCGCCTTCTTCGCCTCGACCTTCGCCTTCAGCTCCGCCGGGATCTTGTCCTCGAAGGTGCCATAGGGGGCAAGCGAGGCGCCGCCCGGCTTCATGTTGGAATAGTGGCCGTAATCCTCGGCCTTGAAGCTCTTGGCCTTCACCGCCGCGATCGCCGCGTCGATGGTGGGTTCCATATGCCAGAGCGCCGAGGCCACGACGGTGTCGGGATACTGGGCCTGGGTGTCGATCACGTTGCCGATCGCCAGAACGCCGCGCTCCTTGGCGGCATCCGACACGCCGAAGCGTTCGGCATAGAGCACGTCGGCCTTGCGCTCGATCATGGCAAAAGCGGCTTCCTTGGCCTTCGGCGGATCGAACCACGAGCCGATGAAGCTGACCATGAACTTGACGTCCGGATTGACCTCCAGCGCGCCGGCCATGAAGGCGTTCATCAGCCGGTTGACCTCGGGGATCGGGAAGCCGCCGACCACGCCGATCACGTTCGACTTCGTCATGCCGCCCGCGATCATGCCGGTCAGATAGGCCGGCTCCTGGATGTAGTTGTCGAAGACCGAGAAGTTCGGCGCCTGCGGCTTGAAGGACGAGCCCATCAGGAAGGCGGTCTCAGGATAGTCGCGGGCGACGCGGCGGGCAGCCTGTTCCACGGCGAAGGCCTCGCCGACCACCATGTCGACGCCCTTTTCGGCATATTCACGCATCACGCGCTCATAGTCGGCATTCGAGACCGATTCTGACCATTCATAGTCGATGTCGCCGCGCTTGGCCGCGGCATCGAGGGCGATGTGGATGCGGCTCACCCACTGCTGCTCGATCGGCACGGTGTAGACGCTGGCGACCTTGATCTTGTCGGCGGCCGATGCCTCGGCGGCGGTCAGTGCCGCCAGGGCGACCGAAGCGGCAACGGCCGCGGCCTTGAGCTTTGCGAGCAACATGGACGAGCGATCTCCGAAGGGTGTCGCGGAACTTGCATGATAACGCAAGGACCGGGCCAGTACCGCCAAAACCGCAGGCCGCCGCGTGGGAATCCGGTGGCCCGGCGCATGACCGGCGGTAATTGCCTGCGGCATGGGCAGCGGCTGCGCCGGATCGCTCGAATTTTGACCAAATGGTCTCTAATTGGAAGGGCGAAATGTCCCGGGCCGGCCCCGGCGGTTCAGCGGCCGCCGCCCATGCCGAGCACATCGCCGTCATCGGCCGCCTGTTCCGCATCCCGGACCGGCCATCGGCCATGTTCCGTGGCGGCGAAGAAGTCGGCGAGCAGGCGATTGACCAGCTCCGGCTCTTCCAGATTGGCGGCATGGCCGGTCATCGGCAGCACGGCCAGCCCGGCCGAGGGCAGGGTTTCTTTCAGGAACAGATTGGCGCGGATCGCCGGGGTGTCGGTATCGCCGACGATCAGCAGCACCGGAACGGTCATGGTCCGGAACCGGTCTTCCAGCGCGAAAAGCGACGGCCGGCGTGCCTGGTAGCGGCGCAGCGTCAGTGCCGCGCCCAGCGGCGAATGGTCCAGGAACACCCGGAAGGCCTCGTTGGCGCCGCGCGGATCCTTGGTCGCGAAGGGCCGGCGGCCGGGGGAATTCATGTAGCTCCGCCCCGCGGCTTCCAGCCCGTCGGCCAGAATCCGGTCGGCCGTGGCCTCGCAATTGGCGGCAAAGCTCTCGCGCAGCTCGGGCTCGGCGCCATAGCCTGCCCCGATCGCGGTGATCGACAGGGCGCGCGCCGGATGGGTCAGGCCGAAATGCAGCACCGCGAACCCGCCCATGCTGCATCCCACCAGATGGGCCCGATCGATGCCGAGGCCATCCATCACCGCCCGGATGTCGTCGACGGCCATCTCCTGGCCATAGGCGTCGGGCTCTTCGGGCACGTCCGAGGGCGGATAGCCGCGGGCGTCATAGGCGATGACGCGGTGGCTGCGGGCGAAGCGCCGCATCTGCGGCTCCCAGCTCCGCCGGTCGCCGGCGAATTCATGCACGAAGATCACCGGCTCGCCCTGGCCCGCCTCGATCACATGCAGCCTGACCGGTCCGTTGGCGATGAAGCGCCCCTCGATCCCATCCATTCGGGCATCCTCCTCATGCGGCTGCGTGGACGCCGTGCAGCAGACCCGCGCCTGTTCTGGTGGAGGTGCAGGATAGATCGGGCAGGTGACCGCGTCACCCCCGGTGGGTCACCACGCGATAGACATAGACCAGCACCAGTGCCGCGACGATGACCTTCGAGGCCGGATCCATATAGGCGGCGACCAGTTCGTACTGGCTTTCCAACGCATAGCCCGCGCCGGCCAGCAGGGCGGTCCAGATGGCGGAGCCCGCCGTGGACCAGGCCAGATAGCGCGGCAGCGGCATGCGGGCGATGCCGGCCGGTACCGAGATCAGGGTGCGGATCGCCGGGATCAGCCGGCCGAAGAACACCGCGCTGCCGCCATGACGCTCGAACCAGCCATTGGCCTTGTCGACCTCGTCGGGCGATACCGTCGCCCACCGGCCCCACCGTTCGGCCAGGCGGCGGATGCGGGCCAGGCCGAAGGCGCGGCCCAGCCAGTACCAGGGCAGGGTGCCCGCCACCGATCCCGCCGTGCCGGCGGCGATCACGCCCAGGATGTCCAGCTCGCCGCGCGCCGCCACGAAACCTGCCAGAGGCATGATCAGTTCCGAGGGGATCGGGGGGAAGATGTTCTCCGCCGCCATCAGCAGAAAGACACCGATATAGCCGGCGGACGAGACCGTCGACACGATCCACTCGAACATGAAGGCTCCGTCGTTGATGAGGCGAGCCCGCGTCAGGTGGGCACAGGTGACGGGAGGGACAAGGCCGGTCACCGAAAAGCCCCGGTCATCGACGAAGCTGGGTGCCACTTCGCCGCAGCCAGCGGCCGCGCGGGACGTTATCGTAGATCGATACCGTTGAACCGCCTGGAATGTTCCCGCAGCCATGACCGATTTCGAACCCCGCCCCGCCATCGATGCCGAACGCGAATACAATGCCCGGGCCGCCGTGCCCGATCACGCCCGGATCTTTGCCCGCTGGGCCGCGGAGGCGGCGGCGGCCCGGCAGGATTTCGAACGGGCTGGCCTGTTGCGGCGCGGGCTGGTCTACGGCCGGCGGGCGGATCAGCTGCTGGACCTGATCCTGCCGCCGTCACGCACCGGCGCCGGACCGGTGCCGCTGATGGTGTTCTTCCACGGCGGCTACTGGCAGGCCATGGGGCGGGATGATTTCACCCATCTGGCCCGGCCCTATGTTGTGCGCGGCGCAGCGGTGGCGGTAGTGGACTACACCCTCTGCCCGGCGACCACGGTGGCCGGCATCACCGCGGAAGCGCGTGAGGCGGTGCTGTTGCTCTGGCGTCTGGCGCCGGTGCTGGGCATCGACCGCAGCCGGATCGTGGTTACCGGCCATTCGGCGGGCGGGCAGATCGTGGGCCAGCTGGCAGCCACGCCCTGGCAGGCATATGCCCCTGAGATCGAGGGCAGCCCGATTGCCGGCGGCGTCGCGATCAGCGGCGTGTTCGATCTGGAGCCGCTGATCGATACCACCATCAACGCCCGCCTGGGGCTGACCCCCGCCACGGCGCGTGCCGCCAGCCCGCATTTTGCCGTGCCGGGCCCGGATACCCGGCTGGTTTTGGCAGTGGGCGGGGATGAATCGGCCGAGTTCCATCGCCAGAGCCGGGATTTCGCCCGCCGCTGGTCGGCTGCGGGCGCACGCATCGCCACCGTCGATCTGCCCGGCCGCCATCACATGAGCGCAGTGGAAGCGCTGGGCGAAGACGGCCATCCACTGACCGGGGCGACGCTTGCGCTGATGGAGATCGGCTGACGCGTCAGTCGCCGCCGGCAGCGATGCGGGCGACGGTGGCCGTGGTCGAATGGCCGGGCAGGATCGGCACGATCATCACCCGGCCGCCGCGGGCGGTCACCACATCGGCGCCGACCACGGTTTCGGGTGTGTAGTCGCCGCCCTTGACCAGCAGATCGGGGCCGATCGCCCTGATCAGCCCGGCCGGGGTTTCTTCGGCGAAGATCAGCACCAGATCGACATCGGCTAGCGCCGCCAGCACCGCGGCGCGGGTCTCCTGGTCCTGGACCGGCCGGGTCGGGCCCTTCAGCCGCCTGACCGAGACATCCGCATTGACCGCCACCACCAGCCGGTCGCAGGCGGCCCGTGCCCGGGCGATGACGTCCAGATGGCCGCGATGCAGCAGGTCGAAACAGCCATTGGTGACACCGACCTTCAGGCCTTCGGCCTGCCAGGCGGCGGTAAGCCGGGCCGCCGCGGCGGCATCGGTGAAGACCGGCGCATGGCGGGCGGCACCGCCGGCTGCGACCGATTTCGCCTCGGCATCGCCCGCCACGGCCGCCCGCACCTCGGTGGGGGTGACCGTGGCGGTGCCGAGCTTGCCGACCACCACGCCGGCGGCGGCATTGGCGTACTGGACCGCATCGACGATCGATCCGCCGGCCGCAAGGCCGCAGGCCAGGGCCGCCACCAGCGTATCGCCGGCGCCGGAGACGTCGAACACTTCGCGCGCCCGGGCCGGCAGATGCACCGCCGACCCGTCCGCGCCCACGATGCTGACGCCATGGGCCCCGCGGGTGGCGACCAGATAGGGAAAGCCGTTGGCGCGCACCAGCCCCAGGGCCGCGCGGCTCACGGCATGATCATCGGCCGGGTCGACCGGTTCACCCGCTGCGGCTGCGAGTTCGACCGCGTTCGGGGTCAGCACCATGGCGCCCCGATAGCGACTGAGATCCCGCGCCTTGGGGTCGACCACGACCGGCCGCCCTGCGGCGGCACAGCGCGTCATGATCGCGGTCACGATGTCGGGGGCCAGCACGCCCTTGCCGTAATCCGACAGCAGCACGATGCCGGCATCGGCAATCGCCGCGTCGACCGCCGCCAGCAGCCCGGCGCGGGCGGCCGGCGACAGGCGGCCGGTGCCGTCTTCGTCCGAGCGCAGCAGCTGCTGGCTTTGCGCCACATAGCGGGTCTTGACGATGGTGCCGCCCTCGGGGTCGACGGCCAGATCGCCGCTGATCCGGGCTTCGGCATCGAACAGGCCGCGCAGCTCGTCGGCTGCGGCATCGGGCCCGACCACCGCCACCAGCCGGGCGGTCGCACCAAGCGAGGCGACATTGCGGGCGGCGTTGCCGGCCCCGCCGATCATGGTGGTGCGGCGGTCGACCCGCAGCACCGGGATCGGCGCCTCGGGCGAGATCCGCTCCACCTTGCCATAGACGAACCGATCGAGCATCACATCGCCGATCACCGCCACATTGACCGCAGCGAAGCCGCGGTCGAGATCGAGGAAGTCGGCACGGGCGGGGCGGATCGTCATCGGGTCGGGGTCCGGTCTGAAAGGTGGGGCAATGTGCCGGTCAGGCGCGCGGTTCTTGGGCCACCAGGCCGAGGCCGATTTCGAGCGCACCGCAGAGCATCTGGCCCAGCATGATGTGCATCTCCTGGATGCGGGCGGTGGTCTCGCTCGGCACCACCAGGGCCAGATCGGCGCGGCTCAGCGTGTCGCCGCCGTCGCGGCCGGTGAGGGCGACGGTGGTGATGCCGGCAGTGCGGGCGGCATCCAGGCCGATCAGCACATTGGGGCTGCGGCCCGAGGTGGTGATGCCCACCGCCATGTCGCCCGACCGACCCAGCGCCAGGATCTGGCGGGCAAAGAGCTGATCGAAGCCCATATCGTTGCCGATGGCGGTGAGTGCCGAGGTATCCGTGGTCAGCGCAAGGCCAGCGATCGGCGCGCGGTCGCGGCGATAGCGCACCGCCAGTTCGGTCGCCAGATGCTGGGCGTCCGAGGCCGAGCCGCCATTGCCGAAGAACATGATCTTGCCGCCGCCCTGGATCGTGGCCAGCGCCATCTCCACCCAGCGGATGAAGGGCTGCTTCAGGGCCGCGCGGGTGCGGGCGGCGACCTGTGCATGTTCCTCCAGTTCTGCATCGAAGAAGGCGTCGGCATCGAAGGCGGCGTCGAGATCCATGAGCCCGGTCCTGGCTGATCGGCCGGCCATCTGCCGGCTGCGGCCACGATAGGGGGCGGGACCGCGGGTGACAAGACGCGGCCATCGCTCGAACGCTCGTTTGACGCCGTCTCCCCGGCAGCCGATGATCATGGGCAAGGGAACATGCCGCCGGACGAAGCGGCCGCCAGGGAGGACAGAACCGTCATGACCGTCGCCACCGCCACGACCACACCCGCAGATGCGCCGGCAGATGCATCGGAGGCGGGCCCGCGGGTCACCATCGCCCGCGCCGCCGAGGGGCATTTCGAGGGGGACGGCCTCAGGGCCTTCTTCACCTATCGCGACCTTGCGATCGGCACCGCCACCCGGGGCCGCTTCCACGCCCATGTCATCCGGGCCTCGGAAGCCGTCACCGGCGGCACCGGCCGCCATGCTCATAGGCTGGACTTTCAGATGGTCTACGTCCTGAAGGGCTGGGTGCGGTTCTGGTACGAAGGCACCGGTCAGGTGACGCTTGCCGCCGGCGACTGTGTCTATCAGCCGCCTGGCATCGCCCATGAACTGGAGGCCGGCTCCGACGATCTCGAAATGCTCGAAATCACTTCGCCGGCCGAGTTCTCGACCACCGCCGTCTGATCCACGGCCCTCAGACGTAAGGGTCGGCGTTCAGAAGATAATCCCGGACATAGGAGGCGATGCCGTCCTCAAGCTCGGTCGTGGGCCGGGTGAAGCCGGCGGCGCGCAGGCGGCCGATCTTTGCCTCGGTGAAGTACTGATACTTCTCGCGCAGATGTTCGGGCATGTCGACGAACTCGATCTCGGGCTTCAGGTTCATCGCGGCATAGACGGCGCGGGCGAGGTCGGCAAAGCTGCGGGCCTTGCCCGAGCCGACATTGAACAGGCCGCTGGCTTCGGGTGTTTCCAGCAGCCATTCGACCACGGCCACGCAGTCGCCCACCCAGACGAAATCGCGCAGCTGTCCGCCATGGGGATAGTCGGGGCGGTGGCTGCGGAACAGCCGGGCATGGCCGCCGTCGCGGATCCGGCAGAACACCTGATGGGCGACGCTGCGCTGGCCGCCCTTGTGGTATTCGTTGGGCCCGTAGACGTTGAAGAATTTGAGACCGGCCCATTGCGGCGGCAGGGCGGCGCCCCGGGCGCGGAGCGCGGTGATCCGCCGGTCGACCATGTGCTTCGACCAGCCATAGGCGTTCAGCGGCTGCAGGCCGGCCAGCGCGCCCGCCTCGCCATCATCGTCGAAGCCGAGTGCGCCATCGCCATAGGTGGCTGCCGAGGAGGCATAGATCAGCCGTACGCCATGGCGCGCGCACCAGTCGACCAGATCGAGCGTCAGACGGATATTGTTGGCGACGATCACGTCGGCGTCGCGCTCTTCGGTCGAGGAAATGGCGCCCATATGGACCACGGCCTCGATCTCGCCTGCCCGTGCATTCAGGAAATCGAAGATCCGCTCAGGGCGCACCACATCGGCAAGTGCACGCTTGGCGATGTTGCGCCACTTGTCGTCGGTGCCCAGGGTATCGACCACCACCAGGTCGTCATGGCCGCGGGCTTCAAGCCCGGCCAGAATGTTGGAGCCGATGAAGCCGGCGCCGCCGGTCACGACGATCATGGCATTTCTCCTGCGCTGCTGCGCCTTCTGTCATACCGGCCCTGCGCCGGTCGGCGTTTCTGCATAACCTGTTGCATCTCTGCAATCAATCGGCCCGTGCCGCGGAAAACTCACACCTGCGGCCCCGCCCCGGGGGTGGACTCAGCCCTGCTGTGCAATGCAGCATGGGTATTGCGACACGGTATCGGGTTGCCCGGCGGCACGCGCGTGCCGTATAACTGTTAACGCTAGCACCTACCCCATGGGGAATATCGGAGATCATATCATGATCAAGACCTCGATCCGCGCTCTTGCGGTTGCGCTCGCTCTCGCGGGCTCGGCCGGCATCGCGCTGGCGCAGACTCCGCCGCCGGCGAACAACACCGACGATGAGGCGGGCTATCTGTTCGACGACGAGCTGACCGGCCTGGCCGTCGGTGGTGGCGCTGCCGCCGCCGTGGCGATTGCCATCATTGCCTCGGACGACGACGATAGCGGCACTTCGACCTCGACTGCGACCAGCACTGCTCGCTGATCCGTCGATGGTTTGACGAGACGGAAGGCGGCCCTGGAAACGGGGCCGCCTTTCGTCTGTTCAAGGGAGAGCTTTCAGGCCGTCCCGCTCAGGGAATTTGCGCAGGGCGTAGCAGTGTGATTTCCATGGTGCCCAGTTCCGGGGAGATGACCTGCCGGCTCCGCCAGATCCGCTTGCTTTCAGACTCGTACCAGTACCGGTTCGTGAACCGCCAGCGCATGCTTTCGACCGTGCAGTCTTCGTCATAGACGCTGGTATCGAACGTGTACTTGCCCACGGTCACCTGCTCCTGTCCGGCCTCTTCCAACTTGCAGTCGGCACGGATGTCGTACAGCCTCCGGCTTGGCATATCGAACAGCCTGATATACCCGCCAGCACCGGCTGCATCGGGAACCGGCGTAGTGAGACCGCCAGGCAGACCTTCGAACCTGACGACTCGCAGATTGTCCGGCAGTCCGACGGTACGGACCAGGATGCCCTGACGGGTGTGGACTTCCGCGCGGTCGCGGGCCCGCCAGACCAGCGTGCCATCCCGGGTATCGGCCAGTGCGACACGAGCCGAGCCACGGCCGAACTCCACCAGGATGGCAGAGACCGGCAGCTTGTCCACGTCGATCTCTTCCGCCGTTGGCGCCGAATTCCGAAAGAAGACTGCCTGGAGGGTATCGAAGGGCGCAGGCAATTCACCTTTGCCCGTGCAGGCGGAGAGCAGCAGGGCCGGCAGCAGCAGGATCGAACGGAAACGTCTTGTGGCAGAATGGCTCATATCAGGCGGACCCTCTGGTCGCATCGCATGGAAAGCGCGCCAAAGCTACAGCATCCGCGCCCGCGATGCAGCATCCGCCCCCGGCATCAAAAAACAAATATTAATTGTTAAATAAATCAATATCCGATTAGGGCCTGGACAATCTGTCGGGAACATGATTTCTGTGGGGCCGGAAACCACATCCACCGCCCGCACCCGAACCCCGCCCGCCTGTCCGCCAGCCTCGTTCGCCGACGCCAGCCTGGGCATGAGGAGCGAAGGATTCCATGGATCATCTCGACCGTCTTGAGGCGCAGAGCATCTACATCCTGCGCGAGGCGTTCAACCGCATCGACAAGCTCGCAATGCTGTGGTCGATCGGCAAGGACAGCAATGTCATGGTCTGGCTGGCCCGCAAGGCCTTCTTCGGCCATGTGCCTTTCCCCGTGCTCCACGTCGACACCTCGTACAAGATCCCCGAGATGATCGAATTTCGCGACCGGATGGCGCGGGAATGGGGGCTGAACCTGATCGTCGGCCAGAACCGGGCGGCGCTGGATGCGGGTATGAACCACACCCGCGGCCGCGTGGTCTGCTGCTCGGCGCTGAAGACCGAGGGGCTGAAGTCGCTGCTCGACACTCACGGCTTCACCGGCGTCATCGCCGGCATCCGCCGCGATGAAGAGGGCACGCGCGCGAAGGAGCGTGTGTTCAGCCCGCGCGGCCAGGACAATGCCTGGAACGTCAAGGATCAGCCGCCGGAGTTCTGGGACCAGTTCAAGACCGAATTCCCGGCCGGCACCTCGGTGCGCATCCATCCGCTGCTGCACTGGACCGAGGTCGACATCTGGCGCTACATCCAGCGCGAGGAGATCCCGGTGGTGACCCTCTATTTCGCCAATCAGGACGGGCTGCGCTACCGCTCGCTCGGCTGCGCGCCCTGCACCCTGCCGATCCGCAGCACGGCATCGACCGTGGCCGAGATCGTGGCGGAGCTTGAGACCACCCGCACCTCCGAGCGCGCCGGCCGTGCCCAGGACAAGGAATCCGAAGATGCCTTCGAGCGCCTGCGCGCCGAAGGCTATATGTGATCGGGACGGAGCCCAGCCCATGACTGCCGATACCCTCCAGCCCGTCCTGGCAGAAGACGACGATCTGCGCGCCGCGATCGACCGCCGGCTGATGCGCATCGTGATCGTCGGCCATGTCGATCATGGCAAGTCGACCCTGGTCGGCCGCCTGCTCAACGACAGCGGCTCGCTGCCCGAAGGCCGGGTCGATGCCATCCGCGCGATGAGCGAGCGCCGGGGCATGCCTTTCGAATGGTCTTTCGTCATGGATGCGCTCAAGGCCGAGCGCGACCAGGGCATCACCATCGATTCGGCCCAGATCTGGTTCAAATCCGCGCGCCGCGACTACGTCATCATCGATGCGCCGGGGCACAAGGAATTCCTGAAGAACATGATCACCGGCGCCGCCGCGGCCGAGGCCGCGGTGCTGGTGATCGATGCGGCCGAGGGCGTGCGCGAGCAGTCGCGCCGCCATGGCTATCTGCTGCACCTGCTGGGCTTGCGCCAGATCGCGGTGGTCGTCAACAAGATGGATCTGGTCGGCTACGACCAGGCCCGTTATGACGCGGTGGTCGCCGAATATACCGACTATCTGGCCGGGATCGGCGTCACGGCCACCTATTTCGGCCGGTGGCGGCGCGCGAGGGCGGCAATATCGTCGAGCGGGCGCGCGACACCATGCCCTGGTACAGCGGCCCGACCGTGTTGGACGCGCTGGACGGTTTCGTACCGGCCCCGGCGCTTGACGACCGGCCGCTGCGCCTGCCGGTGCAGGATGTCTATAAATTCGACGAGCGCCGGATCATCGTCGGCCGGATCGAAAGTGGCCGGCTGGCGGTCGGCGATACGATCATGGTGTCCCCCGCCAACAAGACCGTGCGGGTGCAGACGATCGAGCATTGGGGCAAGGGCGTGCCGCCGGTCGTGGCCGGCACCGGGCGCAGCGTCGGGATCACCTTCGACGAGCAGATCTTCATCGAACGCGGTGACGTGATCAGCCATGTCGAAATGCCGCCGGTCGAGACCGACGTGTTCCGCGCGCGGCTGTTCTGGCTGGGGCGTACGCCGCTCACCGTCGGTGCCGGTTACCTGATGAAACTCGCCACCCGTCAGGTGCGGGTGACGGTCGACCGGATCGAGAAGGTGATCGATGCCGGCAGCCTGGCCGGGGCGGATCAGGGGGATCAGCCGCAGGTGGTGGAACGCAACGCGGTCGCCGAAGTGGTGCTGCGCTCGCGCGGCCTGCTGGCGCTGGATGAATTCCGCGACCTGCCCAATACCGGCCGCTTCGTGCTGATCGAAGACTACGATACCGTCGGCGGCGGCATCATCGCGATGGACGGCTATCCCGATCAGCGCAGCGCCGTGACCCGTAAATCGACCAACATCACCGCGGTCGAACACCGGGTGACCGCCGAGGCGCGGGCGCGGCGCAACGGCCATACCGGCGGGGTGCTCTGGCTGACCGGCCTGTCGGGGGCCGGCAAGTCGACGCTGGCGATCGAGCTGGAACAGCGGCTCTTTGCCAAGGGCTATCAGGTCTTCGTGCTCGACGGCGACAATGTCCGCCACGGCCTGAACGCCAATCTGGGCTTCAGCCCCGAGGACCGCACCGAAAACATCCGCCGGGTGGGCGAGGTCGCGGCCCTGTTCGCCGAAGCCGGCTTCCTGGTGCTGACCGCCTTCATCTCGCCCTACAGGGCCGATCGCGAGCGGGCCCGATCCGCTGCCGGGGCGGGCTTTCACGAGGTCCATGTCCGCGCCGATCTGGATGTCTGCGAGGGCCGCGACCCGAAGGGGCTCTATGCCAAGGCGCGGCGCGGCGAGATCCGCGACTTCACCGGCATCGACGCCCCTTACGAGCCGCCGGCGGCGCCCGAACTGGTGGTGGATACCGGCCGTCTGTCGATCGAAGAGGCGGTGCAGTCGGTGATGGACTATATCGAGCGGCGCTTCGCGATCGCCCGCTGATGGCGCAACCCTTGAACGCAGAACGCCCCGGCCTGCAATGCGGGCCGGGGCGTTCTGCGTTCAGGCGGTCGCCTTCGCCCAATAGGGCGCGCGCAGTTCCCGCTTCAGCACCTTGCCGATCTCGCTGCGCGGCAGGCTGTCGCGCAGTTCTACCGCCGACAGCCGCTGGGTCTTGCCCAGCTGCGCATTCGCGTGGTCGCACAGCGCCTGGGGCGTGGCATCGTGGCCCGGCCGCAGCACCACCAGGCCGAGCGGGGTTTCCCCCCAGGCATCGCTCGGCACGCCGATCACCGCCACATCGGCCACGGCCGGGTGGCTGCGCAGCGCCGCTTCCAGGTCGGTCGCATAGATGTTGAAGCCGCCCGAGATGATCATGTCCTTCTTGCGGTCGAGCAGCTGCAGGAAGCCGTCGGCGTCGAAACGGCCCATATCGCCCGAGCGTATGAAATCCAGCCCCTCCGGGCTCCGCCAGATGATCTCGGCGGTTTTCTCTGGCTGGTTGTGATAGCGCTGCATCATCGCGCCGGAGCGGCCGACGATCTCGCCGAACGCCCCCGGCGGCAGCTCGTTGCCGTCCTCGTCGATGATCCGGATATCGGCACCGGGCGAGGGGCGGCCGACGGTGTCGAGCTTGTCGGGATGGGCCGCGCAGTCGAGCATCACCGACACCCCGCCTTCGGTCATGCCGTAGAGCTCGATCAGATTGCCGGGCCAGCGTGCCATCACCTGCGCCTTCATCGCGGCCGGCAGCGGCGCCGAGGTGGAGAATTTGCAGACGAAAGTGGAAAGATTGGCCGCATCGAAGCCCGGCGTGTCCATCAGCCGCGTGTATTGCACCGGCACCAGCACGGCATGGGTCACATGTTCGACCTGGGCGACCTCCAGGAAGCGCGTCGTATCGAACCTGCTCATCGAGATCAGAGTGGCCCCGCTCGCGAGGGTCGGCAGGGCCAGGAACAGCGTGGTGTTGGAATAGAGCGGCGTCGAGATCAGCGACCGCGCGCCCGGCCTCACGCCATACTGCGCGACCCGCCCGGCCTGGCGCGCCCGGAAGCGCTGGTCGTGCACGATGCCCTTGGGCGCACCGGTCGTGCCCGAGGAATAGATCATGTTGATCAGAGCGGTGGGCCGCACGTCGACCGGCTGGATGGGGCGGGCCCAGCTGATCCAGTTTTCCAGCGCCTCGACCATCACCAGCTCTTCGGCACCGAGCCGGCGGGCCGTTTCGGCATGGGCGGCCGAGGCGAACAGGATGCGGGCGCCGCAATCCTTGAGCATCAGTTGCAGCGCCGCCTCGGTGGCGCTCCAGGGCAGCGGCACCACGCAGGCGCCGGCGTGGATGATCGCGCAATAGACCGCGATATGCTCAACCGAGTTCGAGGCGAGGGTCGCCACCATGTCGCCACGGCCGATGCCGTGCATCGTCAGTCCGCCGGCAATACGGGCGACCAGTTCTGCGAAACTGCCCCAGTCGAGGCGGCGGTTTTCGTCGATCACCGCCGGTGCGCCCGGGAAGCGGGCGGCATTGTTCGCCAGACGACGGGCAAAGCCGATGAAGGCTTCGCCCGGAATCGCGGGCGGAATCAACTGTGGCTGAGGCATGATGGCGTTTCCCTGGTCTTGTCAGTTGAGTTCAGATCAGATCAGACCCCGACGATGTCGGCAAGCCGGCCGGGCATCGGGTTCAGGATCGACCCGCCATCCACCGGGATCACTGCGCCGGTGATCCACGAGGCGCGGTCCGATGCCAGGAAGCCGCAGAGGTTGGCGACGTCCTGCGTGGTGCCCATGCGCCGAAGCGGGATGGCGTCCATTTTTGCGCGGGCACTCGCCGCGTCCGGCATCAGCCGGCGCACGCCCTCGGTATCGGCGATCGGCCCCGGGACCACCGAATTCACCCGCACCCCCGCCGGGCCCCATTCCAGCGCCAGTGTCCGGGTGATCATGTCGACCCCGGCCTTGGCGGCGCAGACATGGGCCTGGCCGATCATGGCAACGCTCGCCTGTGCGGCCGAGACGTTGATGACCACGGCCCCCGGCTTCCTCAGATACGGCCAGGCCGCCCGCATCACGTGATGGGTGCCGAGCAGGTCGATCTCCAGCACCGCACGAAAGCCGTTGGAGCTGATATCGGCGGCGCGGGCGACGAAATTGCCCGCAGCGCCCGAGACCAGCACATCGATCGGCCCGAAGCGGTCGGCCGCGGCGGCGAGCGCCGCCTCGACCGCTGCGGCGTCACGGACATCGGCGGCAATGCCGTCGGCCCCGGCGCCGGAGCCTGCAAGTTCCGCCACCGCCGCACGGACCTTGTCGGCGCTGCGCGAGAAGACGAAGACCCGCGCACCTTCCGCGGCGAAATGACGGGCGATGCCCAGATTGATGCCGCTGGTTCCCCCTGAGACCACCACCGTGCGGCCGTCGAAATCCCCGCGCGATCTCAGATCCCGGCTCACCACCGGTCCTCCGAGGTCAGCACGGCGGTTGCCGCGGCCGAGAACATGCCGCCCACGCCATGGACGACCGAGACTTTCACCTCGCCGGCCTGGGCGGGCGAGGTACCGCGCACCTGGCGCACACCTTCCTGCAGGGCGAACATGCCGTACATGCCCGAATGGGCGTAGCTCAACCCGCCGCCATTGGTATTCATCGGCAGCCTGCCGCCCGGGCGGGTATGGCCCTCGGCGATGAAGGCTCCCCCCTCGCCGCGGCCGACGAAGCCCAGATCTTCCAGCCCGTAGATCGGCAGATGGGCGAAGGCGTCGTAGATCATCAGATGGTCGACATCGGCATGGGTGATGCCGGCACTTTCGAACGCCAGCCGCCCGGAGGTGCGGAAGGCGCGCGAGGAGGTGAAATCCTCCATCTGCGAGACCATCGGCCCCTCGGCGCTTTCGCCCCCGGTGCCGCGCAGATAGACCGGCTTCGTTGGAAAATCCCCGGCCCGCTCGGCCGAGGTCAGCACCAGCGCGCCGCCGCCATCCGAGACCAGGCAGCACATCAGCAGACGGAAGGGCCATGCGATCATCCGGCTGCCGAGCACGTCGTCGACGGTGATCGGGTCGCGGAAGCCGGCACGGGGATGTTTCGACGCCCAGTCCCGCTGGGCCACCGCTACCGCCGCCAGCTGTTCTTCCGTCAGCCCATCCTTCGCCATCTTGCGCGCGACCGGCAGGGTGAAGCGGGTCGGGGGCAGGGTGACGCCATAGGGGGTTTCGAATTCCTGCTGCTGCATGGCCGGGAAGATCGGCCGGTGGCCGCGATGGCCGCTGCGGCCGCTTTCACCATGGGTGATCAGCACCGTGCGGCACAGCCCCGCCTCGATCGCGGCCGCGGCATGGCGGACATGGGCGATGAAGCTGCAGCCGCCGACCGAGGTCCCGTCGAGCCAGGTGGGGGTGAGGCCCAGATACTGAGCGATTTCGGCGGCATCATGGCCGGCGGTGGCGATGCCGTCGACATCGCGGACGGTGAGGCCGCAATCGGCCAGCGCGTTGAGGGCGGCATCGGCATGCAGCCCGGTCTGGCTGAGGTCGGGGATCTTGCCCAGGCGGGTGGTCTCGGCGGCACCGACGATGGCGATGCGGGCGCGGGTCATCGGGCGTCTCCCCGAACGGGCCGGAACTGGGGCACGGTGATCTCGTCGGTGCGCCGTTCGAAGGTCACCTCAAGCGGCATGTCGATGGCAAGCGCGGCCGGGTCGGCCGGGCAGTCGACGATGTTGGCCATCATCCGCGGCCCTTCCTCCAGCTCCACCGCCGCCACGATGAACGGCCCGTCATAGCCGGGGGCGGGCAGGTGGTTGATGATGAAGCTGTACAGCCGGCCGCGGCCGCTGGCGTCGAAGGTCTTCACCGCGCGGGATCCGCAGTGCGGGCAGAAGGGCCGCGGGGGGAAATAGGCGGTGGTGCAGTCCTGGCAGGACTGGAGGACCAGCCGGCCTTCGCGGGCGCCCTCCCAGTAATGCCGGGTTTCGGGCATGGGTTTGGGCAGGGGGCGGTCGGCCAAGCTCATCGGGCGGATCCTTCGGTCGGGCGGGCGGAGTCGGAAGAGCGGGCAGAGGCGGCAAGGCGCGCCCGGCCGTGGCTGAGCACGGTCACGTCGCGGGCGGGAACGCGGGTGCGGAAGGCGTAATCTTCCGGTCCTTCGCGCCAGATCTCGGTGCGGAGCGTCTCGCCCGGGAAAACCGGGGACGAGAACCGGGCCGACAGCGCGGTCAGCCGGGCCGGATCGCCGCCGCCGGTCGCCTGCAGGATCGACCAGCCGGCGACGCCATAGCTGCACAGCCCGTGCAGGATCGGCCGGTCGAACCCGGCCTCCCGCGCCACAGCCGGGTCGGCATGCAGCGGGTTGGGATCGCCCGACAGCCGGTAGATCAGGGCCGATTGCGGCAGGGTGGCGTGTTCGTGCACGGCATCGGGTGCGCGCTCCGGCGTGGGCTGGGGGGTCTTGACCGGGCCGGCCGGGCCGCCGAAGCCGCCATCGGCACGGGCGAAGCTGGTGACCTCGATGGTGGCGATCAGCCGGCCCGTGGCAGTATCGGTCAGGCTGCGCTCGGAGTAGATCAGCGCGCCACGACCCGGCCCTTTGTCGACGATGCCGGTGATCCGGGTGCGGCCGGTCAGCCGGCCGGCCGGCGGCAGGGAGCCATGCAGGGTGATCGCCTGTTCGCCATGCAGCAGCTGCTGCCAGGTGATGCCGGTGTCGGGCTCCATCGCCCAGAACCCGGACGAGCCCAGAACCACGACCATGGTCGGCAGGGCGGCGAAATCCGGGGCGCGTTCATAGGTGACGCCCAGCGCGGCCGGGTTCAGCGGGTCGCTGCCGATGCCGAGACCGAGGGCATAGAGAATGCTGTCGCGATGGTCATAGACCTGCTCGACCGGCGGGAACGTCCGCGCGAGCAGGCGGTCGTGATCGATCATCGTTTCCTCCCGGACGGTTGATCCGTCTTATCAGGCTCAATTTGAGCAAGCTCATCATGCCGGCGCAAGCAGCCGGTAGCGGAGGGGGCTCAGCCGGTTTTGGAAAAGCCGAGCTGCGCCAGCAGGGCCGGATCCAGGCCCCAGTCGGCAAGGGCGGTTGCGGTATCGGCCCCCGGCACCGGCGGCGGGGCGGGCAGGGGCGTGCGGGCCTCGGCGAAGCGCGGGGCCGGCGCCGGCTGGACCACGCCGTCGCGGGTGACGAAGATGCCGCGGACACGGTTGTGGGGGTGGTCCGGTGCTTCCATGGGCGAGAGCACCGGCGCGAAGCAGACATCGGTGTTCTCAAGCAGCGCCTGCCAATGGGCGCGGGGCCGGCCTGCGAAGGTCTCGGCCAGGATGCTGCGCATCCGCGGCCAGTCCTCGCGCCGGTTCCGGTCGCCGATCGCCGCGGGATCGAGCCCCAGCCTGTCCAGCAGCAGGGCCCAGAATTTGGGTTCCAGCGCGCCGATGGTGATCCAGCCGTCATCGGCACAGCGATAGACGCCGTACCAGGGCGCCCCGCCATCCAGCTTGTTGTCGGCGCGTCGGTCCGACCAGAGGCCGGCGGCGCGCATCGAAAAGGTCATCGCCATCAGTACCGCGGTGCCATCGCAGATCGCCGCATCGACCACGTCGCCCCGGCCGGTGCGGGCGGCTTTCAGCAGGGCCGTGACCATGCCGAAGGCCAGCAGCATGCCGCCGCCGCCGAAATCACCGACGATGTTGAGCGGCACCGGCGGCGGCCGGTCGGCATCGCCCATCGCCCAGAGCGCACCCGAGAGCGCGATGTAATTGAGGTCATGTCCCGCGGCGGCCGCAGCGGGGCCGGTCTGGCCCCAGCCGGTCATCCGGCCATAGACCAGCCGGGGATTGCGGGCCCGGCAGATGTCGGGGCCGAGGCCCAGACGTTCCATAACGCCCGGGCGGTAGCCCTCCATCATCGCATCCGCGCGGTCGATGAGGGCAAGGGCCGCCGCGCGGCCGGCATCGGTCTTGAGGTCGAGGGCGACGGAGCGGCGGCCGCGGGCGAGCACGTCGGTGGCGGCCCCCGGCCGCATGTCGCCCGCCCGCTCGACCCTGAGCACCTCGGCCCCCATGTCGGCGAGCATCATGCCCGCGAAGGGGCCGGGCCCGATACCGGCGAACTCGACCACGCGCAGCCCCGCAAGAGGGGGCGCGCCCGGATCAGTCTCGGTCATGTGTGATACCCGTGCGGGGGGCCGGTTCAGCCCCGGTTGCACGCCTTCAGCAGGTTCTCGCGGACGAGATCCAGACGGTCGCGCATGAAGGCGACGTCCTCGTCGCTCATGCCTGCGAAGGCGATCTTGTCGACCTCGCCGATGCAGCGGGTCAGGAACTTGACCGCCGGCTTGGCGAGGTCGGTGGCGAAGACCAGCTTCGCCCGGCGATCCTCGGGATGGGGGCGGCGCTCCACGAAGCCGCGTTCTTCCAGCCGGTCGATCAGCTTGCCGGTGGTGACGGTCGCAATCTCCAGCCGGTTGGCGAGTTCCGACTGGCTGAGCCCGTTCTCGCGCAACAGATGCACCAGAACCCAGCCCTGGGACATGGTCAGATCATGCGGCTTCAGCAGCCGGTCGAAGATCAGCGCACGAAAGCGTGCGATGTCCTGGAAGACGGGGTTGTCCTTGTCTGCTTTGGCGCGGGCCTTCGACATGCGTGTCATTCCGGCAGAGGGCTTTCGGAGAGGAGCGGTCCCCAATCTATGGCGCAGCGGCGGGGGCGGCAAGCGACCGGCCCCCGATGTTGCAGACCGGGTTGGATCGGGTGGGGCGGAGGATCAGACGGGATCCCACGAGAAGACGTCGCCCGAACGTTCGAGCGGGGTGAAACCGGCGCGCATGGCCGGCAGCGCGTGGGAGAGCACGGTCTCGGCCGTCCAGCCTTCCGAGCGATGGGCCGAGCGCACCGGACGCGGCTGGCTCATCAGGAAGATCTCGTTGTTGCGCACGGTGAAGATCTGGCCGGTGACGTCGGCCGACTGGTCCGAGAGCAGGGCCGCGACCAGGGGCGCGATCTTGTTCGGCGTCATTTCTTTGATCCGTTGCACCCGTGCCATCTCGGCCTCGTTGGTCACCGGGATGGTGCCGATCAGCCGGCTCCAGGCGAAGGGGGCGATGCAGTTCGAGGTGACGCCGAAGCGGGCCATGTCGAGCGCGATCGACCGGGACAGGCCGACGATGCCGAGCTTGGCGGCGGCGTAGTTCGCCTGGCCGTAATTGCCGATCAGCCCCGAGGTCGAGGTGAAGTGCACGAAACGGCCCGAGCCTTGCTCGCGGAAATGGCGGGCAGCGGCATAGGAGGTGTTGAACGATCCGTTCAAATGCACCGAGATGACCGCCTGCCAGGCTTCGGGGGTCATCTTGTGGAAGATCATGTCGCGCAGGATGCCGGCATTGTTGACCACGCCGTCGATCCGGCCGAACTGGCGGACGGCGGTCTCGATCATCGCCTCGGCATCGTCCAGCTGCGAGACGTCGCCGAAATCGGCGACCGCTTCGCCGCCCGCGGCCTCGATTTCGCGGACCACCTCGCGCGCCGGCGCATCGTCGGCACCGTCGCCCTTGTCCGAGCCGCCGAGGTCGTTGACCATCACCTTAGCACCCTTGGCGGCGAGCAGAAGGGCTATGTCGCGGCCGATGCCGCGCCCGGCGCCGGTGACGACGACGGATTTACCTTCGAGCATGCGTCTCCTCCCTGATCGTGTGTTTTCTGGCGGAATACAGCCGTTTTCCGTATTCAATTAGCATGATCATAATATGCTTGATTATGCTTTTCAAGCTGCCTAACCTCGATCTTGCCCGGCAGGCAGACACGACCGCCGGAGAAAAAATGCCAGGGAGGACGTCTGGGATGTTCACCAGACAGATTTTCACGGAGGAGCACGAGCTTTTCCGCGAACAGGTGCGCCGATTCGTCGAGCGGGAGATCACCCCCAACCACGCCGCCTGGGAGAAGGCCGGTGCCGTCGACCGCGACGCCTGGAGGAAGGCGGGTGAGGCGGGGCTGCTCTGTGCCGCCATGCCCGAGGTCTATGGCGGTGCCGGTGCCGACTTCCTGTTTTCGATGGTGGTGATGGAGGAACTGGCGCGGGCGGGGGCGATGGGGCCCGGTTTCTCGCTGCATTCCGACATCGTCGCCCCCTACATCCTTCATTACGGCTCGGAAGAGCTGAAGCGGCACTGGCTGCCGCGCATGGCACGGGGCGAGGCGATCGGCGCCGTGGGCATGACCGAGCCTGCCGCCGGATCCGACCTTCAGGGCATCCGCACCACGGCGGTCCGCGACGGCAACGACTGGGTGATCAACGGCCAGAAGGTGTTCATCACCAATGGCGGCAATTGCGACCTGATCGTGCTGGCCTGCAAGACCGACCCCGCCGCGGGCGCAAAGGGGGTGAGCCTGATCCTGGTCGAGGCCGACCGGCCGGGCTTCACCAAGGGCCGGCTGCTCGACAAGGTCGGCTGGAAGGCCCAGGACACGGCCGAGCTGTTCTTCGAGGATGTGCGCGTGCCGGCCGGCAATCTGCTGGGCCGCGAAGGCCGCGGCTTCGTGCAGCTGATGGAGCAGCTGCCGCAGGAACGCCTGCTTCAGGCGGTCCGGGCCGCGGCGGCGCTGGAGGCGGCGCTCGACTGGACGGTCGCCCACACCACCGACCGCAAGGCCTTCGGTCGGCCGATCGCCCAGTTCCAGAACACCCGCTTCAAGCTGGCCGAGGTCAAAGCCCAGGCGGTGGTGATGCGGGTCTTCGTCGACCGCTGCCTTGAGATGCATCTGAAGGGTGAGCTGGACGCGGTCGATGCCGCGCTCGCCAAGATGGTCAGCTCCGAAACCCTGTTCCAATGCCTCGATGTCTGCATGCAGATGCATGGCGGCTACGGCTATATGTGGGAATATCCGATCGCCCGCGCCTGGGCCGATTCCCGTGTCGGCCGCATCGCCGGCGGTACGGGTGAGATCATGCGCGAGATCATCGGCCGCGCCCTGGTGGGGAGGTCGGAATGATCCGCATCCCCGACCTGTTGCGCAAATACGCGGCCGCAGCCCCCGATCGCCGCGCCCTGCATTTCGAAGGCCGCGATTTCACCTGGAGCCAGACGAATGATCGTGTGCACCGCATGGCATCGGTGCTGCACGGTTTCGGCGTCGGCCCCGGCGACCGGGTCGCCTTTCTGGGCTGGAATTCCCACTGGCTGGTCGAGACTTATCTCTCGCCCTCGGTGATCGGCGCCATTCCGGTGCCGCTGAACCACCGGCTGGGGTTCCCCGAACTGGTGGGGCTGATCGCCGACTGCACGCCGAAGATCCTGATCGTGGACCGCCATATGGCCGAGACCGGCGCCCGGCTGATGGCGGCCTGTCCGGCGCTCGACCGGCTGATCTTCGCCGACTGGGACGGCAGCCATCCGGCCCTGCCGCCCGGCACGCTCTCTTACGACGCGCTGATCACCGCCGGGCCGCCGGTCGCCGAGGATCGCTTCGACCATCTGGCCTCCTGCGACGGTGACACGCTGATCCTCTATTACACCTCGGGCACCACCGGCGTGCCGAAGGGGGTGATGCTGTCGCATCTGAACCTTTTCGCCAATGCCGCCGGCACCGGGCCGCTCTACGAGTTCTCGGCGGAGGACGTGCTGCTGCTCTCGGGGCCGCTGTTCCATCTGGGCACCGGATCGCGGGTCTTTACCGCCCTGGTCTTCGGCGCCGGCATGGTCGTCCAGCCGCGCTTCCGGGTGGAAGAGACCATGCAGCTGATCCAGGACTGCCGGGTCACGACCGTCACCCTGGTGCCGACCATGCTGCGGATGATCCTGGACCATCCCGAGTTCGACCGGTTCGACTTCTCGTCGATCCGCTGCTTCACCTATGGCGCGGCGCCGATGCCGGTGCGCCTGATGGAGCGCGCGATCGAGAAGGTGCCGGGTGTCACCTTCTGCCAGGGCTATGGCATGACCGAGGCCTCGCCGGTGCTGTCGGTGCTGACCTGGAAGGATCATGTGCCGGGCAGCCGCTTCTTCGACAAGCTGGGCTCGGTGGGCCGGCCGATCCATTACGGCGATCTGCGCATCGTCGATGCCGATGGCCGGCAGCTGCCGGTGGGGGAGGTGGGCGAGATCGTCATCCGCGGCCCCCAGGTCATGACCGGCTACTGGAACCGCCCCGACGAGACCGCGCGCGCCATCCGGAACGGTTTCTACCACACCGGCGATGCCGGCTATCTGGATGAAGACGGCTATCTGTTCCTTGCCGGCCGCACCAAGGAGATGATCATCTCGGGCGGCGAGAACGTCTATCCGATCGAGACCGAGAACTGCCTGTCGCGCCATCCGGCCGTGGCCCAATGCGCCGTCTTCGGCCTGCCGGACGAGCTGTGGGGCGAACGGGTGCATGCGGCTGTGGCCCTGCACGATGGCGTCGAGGCCGATGCGGCCGAGCTGATCGCCTGGTGCCGCAGCCAGATCGCCGACTTCAAATCGCCGCGCAGCATTGACATCTTCCGCGAGCCGCTGCCGCTGTCGCCCACCAACAAGATCGACAAGACCCTGTTGCGCGCCCGGGCGCTGGCGCCGAAGGAGGAGGCATGACCGAACCGCTCCCGATCGAGCGCAGGGGGGCGGTCGCGATCCTGCGCATGCAGGATCAGGCCACCCGCAACGCCCTGACCGATGCCATGAAGACCGCCCTTGCCGATGCGGTGGCCGGGCTGGAGGCCGATCCGGAATTGAGGGCGGTGGTGCTGACCGGCACGGGGGCCGCGTTCAGCTCCGGCGGTGACCTGAAAGGCATGCTCGCCCGCCATCGGGCGGCCGGTGGTGCGGGCGAGAGCCCCGAGAGCATCGCCGGGCGGTTCGAGGTGCTGCATGGCTGGCTGCGCCGGTTGAGGGATCTGCCGGTGCCGGTGATCTCGGCGGTGAACGGCGTCGCCTATGGGGCGGGGTTCGGCCTGGCGCTGACCGCCGACATCGTGCTCGCCTCGGAAGAGGCGCGGTTCTGTGCCTCGTTCTGCAAGCTGGGTGCCGTGCCCGATTTCAACCTGTTCTGCACCCTGCCGCGGATGGCGGGGGTGCAGCGTGCCCGGATGATGTTCCTGACCGGTCGTGAGATCGACGCGCGCGAGGCCGAAGCCTGGGGCATCGTCATGGAGGTGACGGCACCGGACGCCCTGGAAGAGCGGGCGATCGCCATGGCCGAGGCCCTGGCGCTCGCCTCGCCGCTTGCGGTGCGCTGGACCAAGCAGGTGACGGGCCGGGCCTTCGATCTGGACGGCGAGGCCCTGCTTGCGGCCGAGGCCGAGGCCCAGGCCGACTGCCTGACCAGCGCCTATCATCTGGAGGCGCTGGAGCGCTTCACCCGCAAGCTGCCGCCGCTGTTTCCGGGCATCTGAGAAACGATCGTCTGCCTGACAAAAAAGGGCCGCTCCCTGTCGCCGGGGAGCGGCCCTTGTTCTTGTGTGTGCCGTCAGCGCATGGTCAGCGGCACGATCAGCGAGATCGACGGGATGGCGATCAGCAGGGCCAGAACCACCAGATCCATGGCCAGGAAGCGGGTGATGCCGGCGAAGATCCGCCCGATCTGCACCTTGTCCTCGATCACGGCCGCGAGCACGAAGACGTTGAGGCCGACCGGCGGCGTGATCAGGCCGATTTCCAGCAGCTTCACGATCACCACGCCGAACCAGATCAGATCCATGCCGTAGCTTTCGACCATCGGGATCATCAGCGGCAGGGTCAGCACCATGATGCCCACGGGGTCGAGAAACATGCCGAGCACCAGATAGATCACCACCACTGCCGCCAGAAAGGCCCAGGGGCCGAATTCGGCGGCGCCCACCGCGGTGACCATCTGGTTGGACAGGCCGGTCAGCGAGATGAAGGCGACGAAGGTCTTGGCGCAGGCGGCGATGAAGAAGATCGCGGCCGTGGTCTTCGCGGTCTCGCGCATGGTGGGCACGATGTCGGCCAGCCGCATCCGGCCGCGCCCCAGCCCGACCAGGGTAGCGAAGAGCAGGGTGAGGGCAGCGGCCTCGGTGGCCGTGAAGATGCCGCCATAGATGCCGCCGACCACGATCGCGAACATCACCACCGCCGGCCAGGACCGGGCGGCGGCAACCAGCTTCTCGCGAAGCGGGATGGTCTCGGCCGGCACCGGCGCGATCGACGGATCCCGCCGCACCCAGATCATGATCGCGGCCGCATAGCCCGCCATCGACAGCAGCCCGGGCAGGATGCCCGCCAGGAACAGCTGATTGATCGAGGTTTCGGTGAAGATGCCGTAGATGATGAACAGCACCGAGGGCGGGATCAGCGAGCCCAGCGTGCCGCCCGCCGCCACGCTGGCGGTGGCGAGCCGCGGATCATAGTTCAGGCGCAGCATTTCGGGCGTGCAGATCCGCCCCATGGTCGAGGCGCAGGCGATCGACGAGCCCGAGATGGCCGAGAACCCGCCGCAGCCGGCGACCGAGGCGATGGCGACACCGCCCGGCAGGCGCACCAGCCAGACCCTGGCGGTTTCGTAGATTTCGGTGGTGATCCCGGCCCGATGGGCGACGTGACCGAGCGCGATGAACAGCGGGATCATCGACAGGTCGTAGCTGTGCACCAGATCGTAGGTGCTGGCGAAAATCAGCGACAGGGTGGCGCGGATCGCGCGTTCGGGCATGAAGTTGCCGGTCCGCCAGGCGAACAGCAGGAAGATCGCGGTCACCGCGACGCCGCCCAGCGCAAACGAGATCGGCACGCGCAGGGCAAGCAGAGAGAGCATCACGCCGAAGGCGATGATGCCATAGATCCAAAGCTCCATTGGTCAGTTCCCCTGCGGATCGGTGCGGGGCGTGTCCTGGCCGCGCAGGGCGGCGGCCAGATCGATCGCCGCCACGTGCATCAGGCGCAGCGCGAACATGGTGAGCGCGATCACGAACAGCGCCCGTCCCGGCCATTTTGGCAGGCCCAGATCGCCGGTGAACAGCGCGCCGCTGCCGAAGGCATCGGTGAATTCGCGCCAGCCCGCCCAGAGCAGCGGCAGCACGATCACCAGCCCGATGAGTGCTGCCAGCACCGCCATCCAGCGCGCCAGCGCCGGGGGGAAGAACTGGGCCACCACCTCGATCGCGACATGGGCGCGCGCGGCGGTGGCCGAGGCGAGGGGGAAAAGGATTGCCGGCACCATCAGCTCGCGCACCAGCACCATGGCGTCGGGCACGCCGGCGCCGAAGAAGATGCGGCCGGCGACATTGGCGGTGATCAGCAGACAGAGCGCCACGACCGAAAGCGTGGCGATCGTGTTCATCAGGGTTTCGATGCGGGTCATCATCCGCGGGGCCTCCGGGCCGGCCGGCTGCCCGCCGCCGGGGAAGCGTGACACGCTTCCGGCAGCGGGCGCCGGTCTCAGCCGCGCTCCCAGGGATAGCCCTGCGTGTCGCGGATCTTTGCCCATTTGTCGAGCAGTCGCTTGTACTCGGCAAGCAGCGCCTCGGCATCGAAGCCTTTGGCGGTGGCGGAGGCCTTCCACTGCGTGATCACCGGCTGGGCGGCCTCCAGGATCCGGGCATCGTCTTCGGCGCTGAGATCGTAGATGACCACTGGCTTTTCGCGGGTGGTCATCTTTTTGATCGCATCGGCATCGGCCTTGCTCAGCCGTTCTGCGAAGTGGTCGATCACCTCGGCACGCAGCCCCTCCAGCACCTTGCGATGCTCGGGCGACAGATCCTCGAACACATCGCGGTTCATGAAGGTGGCGACACTGCTCGCCGGGCTGAGCTTGATCGGGGTCAGGCTGTCGAGCATTTCGTCCAGCTTGGTCGCGACCGCGAAATAGGCATAGGTGGGGGTACAGTCGATCAGCCCGGTCTCCATGCCCTGGAAGGTGTCGTAGATCGACATCTCGACCATGTTGCCGCCCAGCGCCGAGAAGACCGGCCCGTAGACGCCGCCATAGCGCATCTTCATGCCCTTGACGTCATCGACCGTGGTCAGCGCGTCGTTGCGGCAGCCGATCTGCAGCGGCGAGGTCGCATAGATGCCGAGATAGGCCAGGTTCTTGTCCGCCAGCGCCGTCTGAACGGCGGGATAGGACGACAGGATCTCGTTCATCGCATGCATGGTGACCCAGGGATCGCGCTCCGACAGCGGCAGGTCGCCCATATACAGCTCGGGGAATTCGGATTCGAGATAGGACCCGACGATCAGCCCGCTATCCGCCACGCCGTTTGAGATAGAGGTCAGCGCGGCATTGGCGCCGAACAGCGCCCCGCCCCAATGGATGTCGAAGGCCAGCTCGCCGCCGCTGCGGCGCGCGGCCTCGCCGATCCACCATTCGGTGGCCTCGGCACGCACGCCGCGGTTCGGCCCGGGTTCGGCATGGATCAGACGGGTCTCGGCTGCGGCGGGCAGGGCTGCCGCAAGGGTGCAGGCTGCTGCCAGAAACGGCCCGGCAAGACGTTTCATCTGTTTCCTCCCTCATTTTTTTAAGCCGTCGCGTCAGATGGTTATCCGCGCGTCGGATCAGAAAAAGATATTAAGCTAATTATCATCTAGCAACATAAATTGTCGCGAATACGCCAGGGAACGACGATCCGGGCGAGCATGAAAAACCCCCGCCGGACGGGCCGGCGGGGGCATGGAATATCGGGTTGGGAAGGACCCTATGGTCAGTGGGCGCCGGTCCGGCGATGGCCGCGTTCCAGCAGGGCCTTCACCACCAGCGTGACCAGCGCCAGCAGGGCCAGCAGCGACGCCACGGCGAAGGCGCCCACATAGTCGTACTCGTTGTAGAGGATCTCGATATGCAGGGGCATGGTGTTGGTCAGGCCGCGGATATGGCCCGAGACCACCGAGACCGCGCCGAATTCACCCATCGCCCGGGCATTGCACAGCAGGATGCCGGCCAGCAGGCCGTTGCGGACATTGGGCAGGGTCACCCGGCGCATGATGGTGAACCAGCCGGCCCCCAGGGTCAGCGCCGCCTCTTCCTCGTCGCGCCCCTGGGCCAGCATCAGCGGGATCAGCTCGCGGGCGACGAAGGGGAAGGTGACGAAGATCGTCGCCAGCACCAGCCCCGGCACCGCGAACACGATCTTGAGCCCGTGCGCCGCAAGCCAGGGCCCGAACCAGCCATGGGCGCCGAACAGCAGAACCCAGACCAGGCCCGAAATCACCGGTGAGACCGAAAACGGCAGGTCGATCAGCGAGATCAGCAGGTTGCGGCCGCGGAAGTCGAAGCGGGTGATCGCCCAGGCCGCGGCGATGCCGAAGATCAGATTGGCGGGCACGGCGATCGCCGCGACCAGCAGGGTCAGCCGGATCGCCGCCAGGGCATCGGGTTCCCGGATCGCCTCCAGGAAGGCGCCGGTGCCTTTCGCGAGGGCCTGTGCAAAGACGCTGCCCAGCGGCAGCACCAGGAAGGCCGCCAGGATGCCGAGGGCGGCCACCACCGCCAGGACGCGAACCGGTCGGCTTTCGGTCAGCGGCACCGAGGGCGTGGGGGTATTGGGGATGTCGGTCATCGGTTCACCCCTCCATGGCCCGGCGGCGGCGGGCATCCAGGCCGTTGACGATCAGCAGCAGGATGAACGAGGCGATCAGCATCACGGCTGCGATTGCCGAGGCACCGGCATAATCGTACTGCTCCAGGCTGGTCACGATCAGCAGCGGCGCGATTTCGCTGACCCCGGGCATGTTGCCGGCGATGAAGATGACCGAACCGTATTCCCCCACCGCCCGCGCGAAGGCGAGGGCAAAACCGGCGGAGAGGCCCGGTGCCAGGGCGGGCAGGATCACCCGCCACAGGATCTGCCCGCGGCCGGCGCCGAGCGAGGCGGCGGCCTCTTCGACCTCTCGATCCAGATCCTCCAGCACCGGCTGTACGGTGCGGACCACGAAGGGCAGGCCGATGAATACCATGGCCAGGATCACGCCGGCCGGCGTGAAGGCGATCCGGATCCCGATGGTCGCGAGCGGTGCGCCGATCAGCCCGTTGGGCGCCGTCAGCGCGGTCAGCGCGATGCCGGCGACCGCCGTCGGTAGGGCGAAGGGCAGGTCGACCATCGCATCGGCCAGCCGTCGCCCGGGAAAACTGTAGCGCACCAGCACCCAGGCGATCAGCAGTCCGGCGACGCTGGAGAGCGCGGCCGCGATCAGCGCGCCGCCGAAGCTCAGCCGATAGGCGGCAAGGGCGCGGTCAGAGAAGGCCTTGGCCAGGATCTCCTCCGCCCCCAGACCCGAGGCGCGGACGAACACGGCAACAAGCGGGATCAGCACGATCAGCGACAACCAGGTCAGCGTCAGGCCGAGCGCCGGCCCGAACCCCGGCAGGGGCCCGGCACCGGCGCGGACGCTGCGGCCAGCAACGGCACGCATGACGCCTAGTTCTTCGCCACGATCTGGTCGAAGATGCCGCCATCGGCGAAATGTTCGGCCTGGGCCTTGCGCCAGCCGCCGAAGACCTCGTCGATGGTGAACAGCCTCACCTCGGGGAAAGTGGCGGCATGGCGGGCCGCGACCTCGGCGTTGCGCGGACGGTAGAAGTGCCGTGCCGCCAGCTCCTGTCCCTCGGGCGTATAGAGGAAGTTGAGATAGGCCTCGGCGACCTTGCGGGTGCCATGGGCGTCGACGACGCGGTCGACCACCGCCACCGGCGGCTCCGCCAGGATCGAGAGCGAGGGCACGACGATGTCGAAGGCATCGGGGCCCAGCTCGTTCACCGCCAGCAGGGCCTCGTTCTCCCAGGCCAGCAGAACGTCGCCGATGCCGCGCTGGACGAAGGTGGTGGTGGCCCCGCGGGCACCGCTGTCCAGCACCGGCACATTGGCGAACAGTGCCTTCACGAAGTCGTGGGCGCCGGTCGCGTCCCGGCCCTGATCGAGCGCATAGCCCCAGGCCGCGAGATAGTTCCAGCGCGCCCCGCCCGATGTCTTGGGGTTGGGGGTGATGACCTGGATCCCCGGCTTCACCAGATCGTCCCAGTCCTTGATCCCCTTGGGATTGCCCTTGCGGACCAGGAGCACGATGGTCGAGGTGTAGGGGGATGAATTGTCGGGCAAGGCCGTCTGCCAGTCCTGGCGGAGGGCGCCGCCATTATCGGCGATGGCATCGATGTCATAGGCCAGCGCCAGGGTCACGACATCCGCCTCCAGCCCGTCGATCACGCTGCGCGCCTGTTTGCCCGATCCGCCATGGCTCTGGCGGATGGTGAGGGTATCGCCGGTCTCCGCCTGCCATTTTGCGGCAAAGGCCCGGTTGACCTCTTTGTACAGCTCCCGGGTGGGATCGTAGGAGACGTTGAGCAGCTCGATATCGGCGGCGTCTGCCGGGACGATTGCTGACGATGTAGCGATGGTCGCGGCAATCAGGGCCGCCCTTGCGATGTATCGCAAACCTCGTGTGGGACGGATGTCATGGTTCCGGGTCATCGATCGGGGCTCCGGTAGAGGCGGGACAGGTATCCCGGACTTGATCGGGGGCGAGGGCGATGGCCGGATCCGACCGCGGTGCGGATGCCTGCCTTGCGATGTCCATGAGGCCGCAGCGCCAAAAGGGAATCAAGTCTATTTTTCATATAGACTATATGAAAATTAAATTTTAACAAAAATAATATGTTATTTATGAGCAGAACAATACCCGCCGGAGACCGGCGGGCATCGGAGGCCGCTGGCTGATGCCGGATCAGGCGCCGTGGGTGATGGCGCGCAGATCGATGTCGATATCGGCGCTATGGCTTTCGAAGGTGGTCATCAGCCGGCGGAAGCGGGGGGCGTTGTCGCGATACCAGCGCACGATCATGGGCAGATCATCCAGCAGGTTACGCCTGGGCCCCCAGCCGAGTTCGCGGATCTTGGTGCTGTTGATCGCGTAGCGCCGGTCGTTGAATGGCCGGTCCGGCACGAAATCGACCACGTCGTCCAGCTTGTAGCCGAAGGTCTCGGCAATCATGCGCGCGACGACGATGTTCTCGAACTCGTCTTCCGAGCCGATATTGTAGATCTCGCCGATCTCGCCCTTGCGCATCAGCAGGGCGATGGCGGCGGCGAAATCCTGCGCGGCCAGGAAGTGGCGGCGGTTGTTGCCCGTGCCGTGGATCGTCAGCTTCTTGCCGCATTCCAGCAGCAGCGAGAAGCGCGGGATGATCTTCTCGGGGTACTGACGGATGCCATAGATGTTGTTCCCGCGCACGGTGACGATCGGCATTTTGTACGAATGCAGATAGCCCGAGATGATCATCTCGGCGCCGGCCTTCGATGCCGAATAGGGATTGGTCGGGTTCAGCACCGTGCTTTCGTCGGCGGCCCCGTCCAGCACCTCGCCATAGACTTCGTCGGTGGAGACGTGAACGATGCGCTTCACGCCCATCCGCCGGCAGGCTTCCATCATCGCATGGGTGCCATAGACATTGGTCATGGTGAAGAGCAGCGAGTTGCCGAAGGAATTGTCGACGTGGCTTTCGGCGGCGGCATGGATCACGTAATCCGCACCGTCGACCACCCGGCAGGCCAGATCGAAATCGCAGATGTCGCCGACCACAAGCTCTATGCGCTCGCTGGTCGCCAGCTCCTGGATGTTCCGGAAATCTGCCGCATAGGTCATCTTGTCGAAGACGACCACGTCATGATCTGGGAACTGCTCGCAGATGTGGTCGGTGATATGCGACCCGATGAAGCCTGCGCCGCCGGTGATGACGATCTTCGGCATTATCCAAGAGCCCTTCCCAGATTGTAGCAGTAGCTGATGATTTCGTCGGCCGTCTGTCTGAGGCCGGTTTCACGAACGAGGCGCGAGACGTCCAGGCGGAAGGCGTCGGCATGGCGCGGATCGATGATCCGCAGCTGCCCCCTGCCATGTCCGCGGATCACGGCAAGGGCAAGCTCGCCACACATGATGCCGGTTCCCGAGGACAGATTGTACGTGCCGGTCAGGCCCAGTTCGACGATTCTGCCGAGCTGGGCCGCGAAATGCTCCACCGTCACGAAGTCGCGCGAGACGAACGGGCTCATGTCGAACACGATTTCACCCGTGTCGGCAAGCGTGTTCAGCATGAACCCCATGAAGCTGCGGCGTCCGGGGATGCGCTCCGGACCGATGACGTTGCCGATGCGCAACACCGTGAGCCGATCCGCGGGCAGCAGGTCGCGCAGTGCCGCTTCTGCTGCAACCTTGTTGCAACCATAGACGTCGAGGCCGGACAGCGGAGCGTCTTCGGCCGCGTCCTGCTGTGCGTCGGCGGAGTAGACCTTCCGGGAACTCAGCATCACATAGCGCGCCTGCGTTCCGGCCATGCGCCGGGCCAGGCGAAGATCTACGTCCCGTTCCGGGTCGTGTGGCAGTCGCATGTCGTCGGGGTGGCGGGCGAAATTCACCACGACGTCGATCCCGTCCATCAGGTCGGGTGCGTCGATGTCGCTATGCCGCGCGATCCGGAATGATCCGCCGGATATGGCTGTCCCGGTGAAGGCACTGGCGAGCAGACTTCCGCCGCCGAAGACGAGAATGCGCATGCGAAATCGTTGCTCCAGCCTCTGAAAATGCAGGTCGACGGACCGGCTCCATGATTAACACCCGGGGCGGCCGTCTCCAACGGGAAATCCGCAGGGTGGGTGGCGGAATGCATGGCTGCTATGTCGTTAACCGGTGGTTTTTTGCGTGATCCTCGCGCCGAGGTCGTCTAGGCGTATGGTTAACAATCTGCTACCGTCGCCGACGTGATGGCCTGAGCTGTCAATCGGGACTCCGTTAATCCCCCGTTCAGGGGATTTGTGCGCTGCGGAAACCGGGTTGGCTGTGAGGGACATGCGCGGTATAAGTTAAACAATCAATGCAGTGCGGGCCGGGCGGTGCATCCGACGATGGATGATGCCTCCGGAAGTGACCGCCCCGACCAGGATGATGGACCGTCTTCGCTTCAAGGGCGACGTCGATGAAGGCGTTGTACGGTTCGGCGGTCGGGTGGGCATAATAACGTCAAGCGGGCAAGCATCATGACGGATGTCAACACCAGCCACGTGTTCGAGGCGAGCCTTGATCGCGGCGTGGTTCCGGCGACCACGACCGGGGCTCGTATCTTCAAGCGCGCATTCGATATCGTCGGCGCCGCGACGCTGCTGCTGCTGCTGTCGCCCATCTTCCTGATCCTCGGGCTGTGCGTCGCGACCACGAAGGGGCCGATCTTCTACGGCCACGAGCGGCTCGGTTATCGCGGTAACCGCTTCAAGTGCTACAAATTCCGCTCGATGGTCCCGAATGCTGACAAGCTGCTCAAGGATCTGCTCGCCCGCGACGCCGAGGCGCGTGCCGAGTGGGAGCAGTTCGAAAAGCTGCGTAAGGATCCGCGCATCACTGGCATCGGTCGCATCCTGCGCAAGACCAGCCTGGATGAACTCCCGCAGCTGTGGAATGTGCTCTGTGGTGATATGAGTCTGGTCGGTCCGCGCCCGATGGCGCTGCACGAAACCTCCCGATGGGGGGCGAGCCTGATTGAGTACACCTCGCTGCGTCCGGGCATTACCGGTCTCTGGCAGATCAATGGCCGGACCGACAGCGAGTACGGTTCGCGCATTGCCTTCAATCGCACTTACCTTGAGAGCTGGACGCCGCTTCTCGACTTCAAGTTGCTATTTCAGACTGTGCGGGTCGTGTTCTCCCCCAACAGCGGTGCTTATTGATCTATCCACGGCTTTGACTTCACGACAATCCGTGACAAGTTTGTGAGGGCCTGCTTCGAAGGGTCGGGGCAGGCCTTTTCGACGTCTTGAGGCGCTTCACATCCGCGGACGTCCTCGCTACCTTCCTGCCGATGATCTCCACAGACGGGGCCGTATGATATGACTGTCCTCATCACCGGCGTAGCTGGTTTCATCGGCTCGCATGTGGCATCTGTACTCCTTGATCGGGGGGAGGAGGTTCTCGGCATCGATGACTTGAATGACTATTATGCCCCATCGCTCAAACAGGCGCGACTCGACAGGCTGCTCGGACGCCGAAGCTTCATCTTCCGGAAGATGGATGTTGCCGAGCGGGAGGCGATCCGGAGTTTGACGGAACATGCGCCACAAATTGACCGCATCGTCCATCTGGCGGCACAGGCGGGGGTGCGATACTCCATTGAGGCACCGCACAGCTATACCCGAGCGAACGTCGAAGGGCATCTTTGCCTTCTTGAGCTTGCCCGGCACCTACCCGAATTGAGGCATATGGTCTATGCGTCCTCCTCCTCGGTCTATGGGGGAAACGCGCAGCTGCCCTTCTCCGAGGCGGATCGCGTTGACACCCCGCTTTCGCTTTATGCAGCGACCAAGCGGGCTGGCGAGTTGATGGCATATACCTATGCTCATCTCTACAAACTGCCCCTGACGGGCCTTCGCTTCTTCACGGTTTATGGCCCATGGGGGCGACCCGACATGTCAGCGTGGTTGTTCACCGACGCGATACTGAGTGGTCGTCCTATCCGGGTCTTCAATGAGGGGCGGATGCGGCGCGACTTCACGTATATCGACGACATCGTCAGCGGCGTGATCTCCGCACTCGACACGCCGCCGGTACGAGGGGCGGGGGCCGACGCGGTCCCGCATCGCATCTTCAATCTGGGCAATAATGCGCCGGTTGCGCTCAATGACTTCATCCGGGCCATTGAGACAGCCACGGGGCGTGAAGCCGTGAAGGTTCTAGAGCCGATGCAGCCGGGCGATGTGCCGGCCACATACGCGGATATCGAATCGGCGCGCGATCTCCTGGGGTTTGAGCCTCTGACGTCGATTGGCGATGGCGTTCGCCACTTTGTCGACTGGTTCCGGGCGTATCACGGAGTCTGACCCGAGATGAACAGCCGCGTGCAGGACATGTCCGACCCGTTTCTGTCTCCGATCTTCGATGAAGCAGATCCCAGTCGAGCCGTCCTCGGGGTCATCGGCTTGGGTTATGTCGGCTTGCCTCTGGCCGCAGCCTTCGCGTTGCGTGGCCGGCGTGTCATTGGCTACGATCTGAACGCAGAACGAGTCGCCCGGATCCGGGCTGGCATTGATGAGACCGGTGAAGTGGCACGTGTTGACCTGCAGCGCGCCCTTGACTGTGGCCTCGTGCCGACGGCCGATCCCGACAAGCTGGCTGAGGCGCGGATCATCATGGTCTGCGTGCCGACCCCGATCACTCGGGACAGGCGGCCGGATCTTGGTCCGTTGCTTGCCGCCTGCGCGATTCTGGGGCCGCGACTTGCGCGCGGAAAGGTGGTGATTTTCGAAAGCACGGTCTATCCGGGGGTTACCGAGGATGTGTGTGGGCCTGCCCTTGCCGAGGCATCAGGCCTGGTGGTGGGGCAGGACATATTGCTCGGCTACTCGCCCGAGCGAGTTAATCCCGGAGATAAAGCTCATCGGGTTGAGACAATGGTGAAGGTCGTCGCCGGACAGGGGGAGGCCGTCACCAGAGCGCTCGGACAGCTCTACGGTGAGCTTAATGGCGACCAGATTCATTATGCGCCTTCGATTCAAGTCGCAGAAGCGGCTAAAGCTATAGAAAATGCGCAACGCGATATCAATATTGCCTTCGTTAACGAAGTTGCACTTATTTGTGAGCGGATCGGTTTATCTGTGCATGATGTGCTTGATGCGGCTCGGACGAAGTGGAATTTTCTCGATTTCAAGCCCGGGCTCGTGGGTGGGCACTGTATTGGGGTGGATCCCTACTATCTTAGCTATTTGTCGCAGTCCATCGGGCACGAGCCTGATGTAATTCTGGCCGGCCGACGCCTCAACGACCACATGGCCGATGAGGTGGCTGACAGAATTGCCTTTCGGTTTCGGGAAGTTTCGCAGCCTGTCCGTCGGCCTTCTGCCCTGGTACTGGGGGCAGCATTTAAAGAAGATGTTCCCGATCTGCGGAATTCCCGGACCCCTCAGCTGGTGCGGCGTTTGTGTCGGCATGGATTTCAGGTGGAAGTGCATGATCCCTGGTTCGATCCCAAGGACCTGGCCCGGGCACAGGACCTGACAGCCACAGCCTGGCCCGGTAAAGCGTTTGACCTGGTGGTAATTGCAGTGGGGCACCGAGCCTTTCTGGAGCGCTCGCCAGAGGCGCTTCTTGCTCTTGTTTCGCCAGGAGGAATGATCGCCGACCCTAAAGGACTCTATCGTAACGTCCGATGGTCTTCACCCGTCAACTATTGGACGTTGTGAAGGCGTCAGCCGCGGATCTCACAGTTCATATCGTCGGTGTAGTAACAGTTTTTTTTACCGCATTGCCGTTCTGTCAGCATGTGCTAGGGTGTAACTGCCCATCCAAGGCTGGCGAGGAATGGCGTCCGATGACGAGGCTCAGGCGGTCTAAAGGATGCGACCGGCGGCTGGGGCGACGAGATCCAGAACATACAGCATCGAACCTGCCACGGGACGCAGCATGACCCTCGACTCCGCTTCGCTCCGCGAAATTCTTCGTGGGAGACCTGGTGCCGCCGTTCGGCACTTCGCAATTATGATGATGGCGGTGGCCGTTGGTGCACTGGTGCTCGCCGCTCCCGGAAATTCACGAGCGCAAACGCTTTTTGATCTCCAAAGTCAGATTGAATCCGCGACACAGGCGCTTCAGAGTGGCGGTGGTCTGACGGATAACCGTGACGGGACGGCCGATACCTCTCTCGATCCTAATGCGACGGATCGTTCGGAAGGGGCCGATGAAGAAGACGACGATGCCAACAAGCGCCGCTCTGCTGCGGACGAGGCGGATGAGCCCCGTCTGGGACAGTTTGGTGATCCCTCTTCAATCGAACGCGATTATGCGCTGAGGACCGGTCGCGCGATCAGCCAGTACGGGTACCGTGTTTTCCGTCAGGCTGCGCGCGCGCCGATCACGTCAGGTGAAATCAGTCCCGACTATGTGCTGGGCATCGGGGACGAGTTGATCGTCACCTACCGTGGCCAGACCTCGCGCACGGTCAGTGTTCAGGTTAACCGCGACGGCGATATTGTGCTTCCGGAAACGCCGCCGCTGAAAGCGGTCGGCTCTACTCTTGCGGATCTCCGGGAGCGCCTTCAGCAGATCACCAGCGAGATTATGGTGGGAAGTCGCGTGTTCGCGACGGTCGGTAGCGTGCGGTTGATCAGCGTGTCTGTCCTCGGCGAGGTCGTGCGGCCGGGGGCCAGGCCTGTGAACAGCTTTGCGACGGTGGTTGATGCCATCAGCGCGGCTGGTGGCGTGATTCGATCCGGCTCGTTGCGCCGGATCGAGCTGGTTCGCGCAAGCGGCGAACGGATTTCCGTTGACCTGTATGACTACCTCAGCGGCGCTGGCGGTGCTGCGACCGAGCCGCTGCAGGATGGTGATCGTATCGTGGTGCCGCTGCTGGGACCGACGGTTGCCGTGGATGGCGATGTTGCACGGCCGGGTATTTTTGAGACGGCGCCTGGTCGTTCGAGCATGGCTGTAACGGAGGCTATGAAACTTGCCGGGGGGCCTTTGCGGCCGGCGGGCAACCGTTTCATGCGCATTTCTTTCGACAAGGAGGGCGTTCAGTCCGTGGCGTCGACTGACGCTCGCTCGGGGACGCTCAATCGAAGCGAAATCTTGCAGGTGTTCATCGATCGCAATGTCGTCGGTGGCACGATCACGGTTGAAGGCAGCGTTTCCACGCCGGGACCGCGTGCCATCGACAGTCGCGGAAGCCTGAAGGTTCTGCTCGAAAATCTCGATTTGCTGAGCGGTTCTCCTTACCTGCCCTTTGCAGTGATCCGTAGCCGCGACCCGAGTACGTTGCTGCCGCTTTTCATTCCGGTCGATCTTGTGAACGTGCTTAGCGGTAATCAAGACGTCACGCTCTCGTCGGGGGACCGCTTCATCGTTCTTGGTGCACAGGATATTTCGTTCCTCTCCAGTCCGGGGGTGGCTGGCGCGCTGTCAAATACCGGAGGCGCCTGTCCGGCGCTCGCGTCACTTGCCAGCCTCACGTCCAGGACGCGAGCCGACAGCTTCATCAGCGCACGCCAGTTCCTGGTACAGGGAGGAACGTCCACCCGGCCTCCGCAGAACGTGAACTGTCCGGCAATTTATGATCAGTATCCCAATCTTCTCCCGCTGCTGCTTGAAAACATCACTGCCGTGACCGGTGATGTCAGGCGGCCGGGTCTCTATCCCATCGTTCAGCCGGTTCCGCTGCGCCTTATGCTCAATGCGGCGGGGGGCCTCGGGCGTTCGGCAGACATTTCTCGGGTAGAGGTCACCCGCTACGATGCGGCGGTGGGAGCGCAGACCACCACTGTTCGACGCGAAGTACTTGATCTGACGCAAGTAAGCCTGGACGCGGTAATGATCCGGCCAGGCGATACCGTGCGCGTCTCGACTAGGATCACGACTCGCGAACAGGGGCTGGTCACGGTGCGTGGCGAGGTCCTGCGGCCAGGCGCCTACGACATCACTCGTGGTGAGCGTCTGTCCGATCTTCTGACGCGCGCTGGCGGCCTGACCTCGGAAGCCTATCCATTCGGCGCGATTTTTACGCGGGATCGTGTTCGAAACCTGGAACGGCAGGCAAATCGCCGGACTGCGGACGAGTTGCAGAAGGGCATCGTGTCTTTGCTGGCACGGCAGGCACAGCGTTCCTCTGGCGGCAGCGGCATTGCAGATGCAATGCGGGTCGTGCGTGAGCTGGTGAGTGATCTGACGGCGGTTGAGCCCTATGGTCGGGTCGTGGTTGAGGCTGATCCCGCAGTGCTGACGGCACGCCCGGAGCTCGACACGGTCCTCGAAGGGGGGGACGAAGTCGTCATTCCCAAGCGTCCGAACTATGTCCTGATCGTCGGAGAGGTTCTCAATCCCGGTGCACAGCAGTTCCGTAGCGGGCTGAGCGCAGCTGACTATGTGAAGCTGGCCGGGGGATACACCATGGATTCGGACGAGGGGCGTGCGTTCGTTGTTCTGCCAAACGGTGCAGCTCAGCCGACGAACCTTGGTTCTTGGGCGACGCAGGATGCGAATGTTCCTCCGGGCTCGATGCTCGTGATCCCGCGTGACCTGGCTCCCTTTGACTTCCTTGCTGTAACCTCAGATGTGACGCGTATCGTCAGCAGCCTGGCCCTCACTGCCGCGGCACTTAATGCAGTTCAAAACTGAGGCCATAAGACAGTGAAGGTGAAGGGCGCGTATCTGGTGGTGGTCAACGTTCTGTTGGCCACCACCTTTGCGGCAGGAAACGCAACAACGGCGGCTGCACAGCAGGTGCGGGAAGCCGGGAACATTTGGGAGAAGCCACTTCTCCCTAATGTTTCCGACTATGGGGGTATTGGAGCCCTTCAGACACCCACCGCGCGCTTCGGACAGGACGGACAGTTTCTGGTCGGTATCTCCCTTGTATCGCCCTATCATCGTTACTTCATTAATCTGCAGGCGTTGCCATGGTTGGAAGGAACCTTCCGTTATACACGGATTACTGATCGACCTTACAGTTCTCTGGACGGGTTTGCGGACGGGCAGGATTATAAGGACCGGAGTGTCGACATTAAGGTTCGTCTTTCTCAGGAGAGTAAAGATTGGCCGGAAATCGCTGTGGGCTTTCGCGACCTGGGGGGTACCGGACTCTTCGGTAGCGAATACGTGGTTGCGTCAAAAAAGTTCGGCGAATTTGATGTGGCCGGCGGCCTGGGTTTTGGCGCGATGGGAACCCGGGCGCATTTGGACAATCCGCTGGGCATCTTTTTTGACCGCTTTGACAACCGCGTCGGAGGGGCGGATTCTCCAGGCGGAGTTGGTACCGCGTTCTTTACCGGGCCTATCGCACTCTTTGGCAGCATAAGCTACCTATGGAAAGATGTTCCTCTACTGGAGGATGATCTCCGCTTTACAGTAGAATATGACCCGAATAATTACAAAGATGATCCTGCCTTCTCGGATCTGACACCAAAGTCGCCCTTGAATTTCGGCGTTACCTGGCAGCCGGCGAGCTGGATACAGGTGGCAGCCGGCTTTGAGCGGGGTGATACTGCGATGGCACGGGTCTCCTTGTTTGCTGACTTCCACAATGGCTTTAACCCGCTCATGGATAAAGGCGTCCCGCCGGAGATCAGCATGCGCGGCCGGGAGGGCCCGCAAGGTGTGTCGCCGGAGAGGGCAATCGATCCGGCGCCGACGGCGGCGGCTTGGCTTCCCGAGCTTGCGGAAGCGAGCGTAAGGGCTGCGGCGGCCGGCTACCAGATGACCGTTCTCCGCTTCGAGATACACGACGACAAGGCTTTGCTGGATCTTGCGGGGGGGATTCCGGGGCGGGATCTGGGGGACGCCTTTGATATGGCAGTTGCTGCAGCGAAGGCCGTGCCGTCAGAGGTGGAGACGATACACATTCGCCTTATGGCGTCGAACAAAGCGCCGTTGGTAACCTGGACCGCGGCAAAGAGCGACCTGCTGAAGGGGGAGGCGGCATCGTCCATCGGATCCGCTTCCGCTGATACCGGCGGCGGCGCTCCGACCCTGGTGCGGCAGCCTGCGGATTCCGGCAAGATTGCTGAACGCCTGTTCGCTGTGGCGGAGGAGAATGACGTCGTCATCGATCGGCTGGAACTGAACGGAGATACGGCGCGGATTTTTGTCGGCAACATGCCGTTCCGGAACTTTGTGACATCGGCAGGTCGCGTGGCTCGGGTCGCAACACAGGCTATGCCGGCTGAAATCGAGCGGCTGGCTATCGTGCTTGGTGATGACGGGCTGCCGGTGCTTGAGTTGACGATTTTGAGAAGCCACATCGAGCGCCTTGGGAAAGACGAGGCGACGCCTGAGGAAATTTGGCACAAAAGCCTCATTGCGCAGGCAGCTCCACCTTCAGATGATGCTGTACTGAACACGAGTCAGTTTCCCGCGTTCGATTGGTCGATAGCGCCCCGCACCCGGCAGCAGATCGGAGGGCCGGACGCCTTCCTGATCTATCAGTTGTATATGCGGGCTCAGGCATCGATCCGCCCCACACCGGGAACGGAGATCGATGGTTATGTGGGTATGAACATAACCAACAACTATGACGATCTTACCCTCGAATCGGATAGCCGATTGCCGCGGGTTCGCAGTGATATCAAGAACTATCTCAAAGAAGGGGAAACCTGGATCGGTCGCTTGCAGGGTGCCTATTATACGTCACTTGCACCTGGTCTCTATGCCACGGCGTATGCGGGGCTTCTCGAAGAGATGTTCGGCGGTGTCGGCGGTGAGGTTCTCTACAAGTCGATCGGATCGCCCTGGGCATACGGAGTTGATGTGAATTGGGTGAAGCAGCGCGATTATGATGGGATGTTTGGCTTCCGTGACTACAGCACCGTTACCGGGCATGTCGGCGTGTATTATGATTTGCCGTTCTGGAATCTGAATAGCTCAATCCGCGCGGGCCGCTATCTTGCAAAAGACTGGGGGGCGACGTTTGAACTGTCTCGCGAGTTCGACAGCGGAATTCGGGCGGGTGTCTTCGCCACACTCACAGATGTTTCCGCCGCGGATTTCGGCGAGGGTAGCTTTGACAAGGGCTTTTTCCTGAGCATCCCATTGGATATTTATGCGACGCGTCCCACCAAAACACGCTTCGGCATAACTTATAGGCCCGTCACACGCGACGGTGGCGCCCAGCTCAACCGCTCCAGCGCTTTGATCGGCCGTGTCGCCGGATACGACGTCGAGCATGCCGCGAGGTATTGGCCGGATTTGATGGACTGACGCCAGCGGCCGGCGGCATCGCTCCGCATTAACCATATCAGCCTCCTTTATCGCTTCCCATTCGGGGCAAAAGGGGGGGTGACGACTGTTCCGAGGGCGTAAACATCTCGTAATATCAAAAGGATCCCGCAGGTGCGGTGGTGTGCGTGTGGCTTGTGGCGTCGCCACCAACATGGTATATGGAACGGGCACGATCGGAGCGAACAACCGCGAATGCTCCCGGCGCTTGGTGGTCGGGTCCGACAGTCGCGGCTTCAAGAGGCGATAAGACCGCTATCATGACTCCTCCTCATCCTTCTTCCATCCCCGTTTTTATCCTTTGCGGCGGGCTCGGCACGCGCATCAAGGAAGAGACTGAATTCCGGCCAAAGCCGATGGTTCCGGTGGGGGATAAACCGATTATCTGGCACATCATGCGAATCTATTCGCATTTTGGCTTCAGAAAATTCGTCCTCTGCATGGGGTATAAATCGGAGGTAATTCGCAATTACTTCCTGAATTTTTACTCGATGAACAGCGACGCCACGGTTAACCTCGTCGACAACAGTGTCACCTATCACCAGATCAACCATGATTGCGACTGGGAAGTGACGCTTGCCTATACAGGCGAGAAGACCATGACCGGCGCCCGGATCGCGATGGCGTTTGATCGATACATCGGGGATGCGCCGACCTTCGCCGTGACCTATGGCGATGGCGTCACTGATGCAGATCTCGCTGCCGAGCTGGCTTTTCACCAGGCACATGGCAAGGTCGGAACCGTGCTGGGCGTTAATCCCCCGTCACGTTTCGGCGAATTCCAGATGGATGGTAATCAGCTGCAGGCATTCGCCGAGAAGCCCGAGATCATCCATGCGTGGATCAACGGCGGTTTCTTCTTCTTTAATCGGGGTTTCCGCGAGTATCTCTCGACTGACGCGTCGTTGGTGCTGGAGCAAACTCCTTTGTCGCGCCTCGCTGCGGATGGAGAGTTGCATGTCTACAAGCATGGTGGCTTCTGGCAGTGCATGGACACGCAGCGTGATCGGGAGCATCTGACGGCAATGTGGGAGCAGGGCAAAGCGCCTTGGGCTCATAAGGACTGAGATCTCGTGAGAGATGAGATCCACTGCCTGCCTGCAGGGCGATGTGCCCGGGAGGTGTGGCTGCCTTGCGAGCACCTGACTGGCAGATCAAGAGGCTGGCAGAGGCAGCCAGCCTCTGGCGCCTCGCCTGACAGGCAATGTGCTCAGGCATGCCGTACCCGGCCGGGCCGTCAGGGGCGCTGGAACATGATCGTGTGATATGGAGGAGGCCGGGCTTTTCGGCCCTGCCGTGACAATACCGAAAGGGTTCGGCCAGCCTTCGCCAGAAGGCTGACATCTCCTCCGAGGGGCGATCTGTCCCACCGTCTCAATCCGCCTCATTTCGAGGCAGTCAGAGAGGGAGCCAGAAGTATGATCCCCGTTTCTGAGAGCGTTGTCCGGGAGGCAGCCCCCTGGATCGCCGAAGGACGCAGGCCGACCATCGGGGTGGCGGTCATCACCTATACCGCGAAAAAGATGCTCCCGCACTGCCTCCCGCCGTTGCTCGCCTCGCCGTTGAAGCCGCGGGTGCTGGTGGTTAACTCATCTTCCAATGATGGTACCGTTGAGCTCGCGCAGGAAATGGGGGCCGAAACCCTTGTGGTTCCCCGACGGTCTTTTAATCACGGCATGACGCGAGAACATGCACGACGTGTCCTGGGAACGGACATTGTGGTGATGATCACGCCGGATGCCTATGCGACATCGCCGGATATGATTGGCCACCTGGTGGCGCCGATCGTGGACGGGCTGGCCGCCGTCACTTATGCTCGTCAGATACCGCATACAGGCGCGGGAATCTTTGAAAGGTTCGCGCGCGAGTTCAATTATCCGCCTGAAAGCCACATCCGTTCCTACGATGAGCGCGCCAGGTGGGGCAGCTTTCTCTACTTCTGCTCGGATAGCTGTGCAGCGTGGTCCAATCCCGCCCTCGACGCAATTGATGGCATCGGACCTACGCTGACCATGGAGGACGCCATTGGTGCAGCTAAGTTGCTGCAGCGTGGACATCGTATTGCTTATGTGGCTGAAGCCATAGTGCATCATTCCCACACCTACAGTCTGAAGCAGGAGTTCAGACGTATGTTCGACGTGGGATATGAGCGGCGCCGTCAGAAGGAGCTGCTACTGAGCAGCGGCGGAGATGAAGCGCGCGGCAGCCGGTATGTGAAAGCGCTGATGAGGCAGCTGCTGCGAGAACAACCCCATCTGATTCTATATGCTGTCCTTCAGAACGCTGCCAAATTGGCGGGCTACAAACTGGGGTACCATGCAATGAATCTCCCGCGCAGCTGGATTCCCAGGTTGAGTGGGCAGGATTTCTACTGGACCAGTGAAGCGTTTGAACTCAGGGAGGGACGCGAATGGGGGGAGATCCCGGCGCGCTCTCCGTCCTGAAGGGACCAGGAAACTGACAGGCGGCTCCGCCTTGTTGCAAAGTCGCGCTAGCGAGATCATGCCGTTGCTGGGGGGCCGCCAGCTGTTGTCCGGTGGCTTCTGTATCGTTTTTATCAATGTACCGTCAGCCGGATGCGCTTCCGGCGAAGATGCAGGAGAAGACATTCGATGAGCGTGATCGTGCCGGTGATCCTGTGCGGTGGCGGCGGAAGCCGGTTGTGGCCGCTATCTCGGAAGTCTCTTCCGAAACAGTTTTTGCCACTTGTTGGTTCACAGACCATGCTCCAGGAGACCCTGCAGCGCGTCGCTCCGTCGGCTGGGTTTTCGTCTCCTGTCCTGATCTGCAATGAGGAACATCGCTTTCTTGTGGCGGAACAGACCCGGGCGACAGGTATACAACCTGCCGCTATTGTTCTCGAGCCGGTGGGGAGAAATACGGCACCTGCCATTGCAGTGGCTGCGAGGGCGGTTCAGGACGTCGATCCACACGCGCTCATGCTTGTTCTCCCGTCGGATCACGTGATCGGAAAGGCGGATGAGTTCCGGGCTGCCGTTGCGGCGGCTGCCGCGTCGGCGGCCGATGGTGCCTTTGTGACGTTTGGAATTCGGCCCACCGGTCCGCACACCGGGTATGGTTACATCGAAGCTGGAGATGTCGCAGGCGACGGCCTGTTTGCGATCCGCAGATTTCATGAGAAGCCGACCCTGCAGACAGCGACGGAATATCTCGATGCAGGCGGCTTCTACTGGAATAGCGGCATGTTTATGTTTCCGGTTGCGGGCATATTGCAGGAACTCGACGCATTAGCTCCAGACGTATTTCGAGCAGCCCTCCAGGCCTACGGAGCACGCTCTGCGGATCTGGATTTCGTTCGGTTGTCTCGGGCGGAGTTTGAAGAAGCGCCGGATGTTTCCATTGATGTTGCTGTCATGGAGCAGACCCGGCGCGGTCTTGTGATGCCGGTCGATATCGGTTGGTCTGACGTTGGAACCTGGGATGCTCTGTGGGAGATCAGTCCGCAAGATGATACGCGTTCCGTTATTGTCGGCGATGTCATAACGAATGGCGTCACCGGCAGTTATCTTCGGAGCGAGGGGCCCATGGTGGCAGCGGTTGGTGTTGAAGACCTGATCGTGGTTGCAACGCGGGACGCCGTCCTGGTGTCGTCGCTTTCACATGCCCAGGACGTCAAGAAGGTTGTCGAGTCCCTCATTCTGGAGCACCGTTCAGAAGCGGAGACGAGCGACACGGTCTATCGCCCGTGGGGTAATTATACCGGCATCGATCTTGGCGAGCGTTTCCAGGTGAAACGGATTGTGGTGGAGCCGGGGAAGAAGTTGTCGTTGCAGATGCATCACCATCGGGCTGAACATTGGATTGTCGTCAGTGGAACTGCGGAAGTTACCTGTGATGATCGGACGTTCCTGCTGAATGAAAACCAATCGACGTTCATCCCGCAGGGGGCCGTACATCGCCTCGCCAATCCCGGCCGAATTCCACTCCATTTGATTGAGGTCCAGTCCGGATCTTATCTAGGGGAAGATGATATCGTCCGCATAGCGGATGAGTTTGGGCGTGTAGCGGGATGACGCTGCGAAGCGACTGGAGTTTTGCCCGGTGAAGAAGTTTAGTCTCCTGCTTCTGACCTTTATTTTGTTTACCGGCTTGGCTTGGGTGATCATCAAGCAGCTGTCGTTTGATTATGATATCTATCGAACGAGTGAGATCATATATGTTGATCAGGCATCGATTGATAGAAGCCAGTCCAGTGGTGCTGGCGGCCTCCTGTTTGGCAACACGGATGCCAGCAAGCGCATCACCGAATTCATCCAGATCACGCAAGGTAAGAGCGCGGCCATCGCACTCCTGAAGGAGCCGTCGGTTCGACAGGAAGTGGCGTATTGGCGTAGCAACCAGTTTTTGTCCTCGCGTCAGGTTTCTCCGGAGGATCTGCGCCCCGAGGATGTCGTTGCGTTTATCAATAAGTCGGTGACTGTGACAGTACTGCATGACAGCGGCATCCTTCAGCTGGAATTTGTCGCGTCGACGCCAGAGATGTCCCATCGCTTTCTGGACTTGCTTACTCAGTATTTTATTGAGTTCAGCCGATCCAACGCTCTGGCCGGGCTTCTTAAGCAGAGGGAGGAACTCTATTCGGAGCTCTCGCGTGCGACAATTGTATCCGTCGGGCAGGCGTTGTCGAACCAGATCTCTACCATTTCAACTCGAATTGCTCTGGCAAACGCAGACGCGACCTTCGGAATCAAGATTCTGGATGCTGCTTACACAGGCCAAAAGCCAGCTAACATGAGTCCCATGATTCAGGCTGGGCTTGCTATTTTTGCAGGCATTGTCCTTAGTTTCATGGTCTATATCCTTATCCAGATCATTAACTATGCGAGGCGGGAAGAATCTCAGTGAGTACTGCACGAGCAGCTCCCATGATGTCTGGAGATGGCCTGACGCGGAACGAGTACCGTCCCTTTGCGTCCAAGATGACGTGCGCGGTCTTCGTTTTTCTCGTCCTGATGAACGGCTTCGCAGGGGCGCTGCCTGTTGATGCTCCGGCTGCGGTGGCGCTCTTTGTCGTCGCCGCACCCGTTTATTCAGTTCTTGTACTCATTAACTTGAAGTCGGTTCCGTATCCCAAGTTTTCGCTCTTCGTGCTCGTATCCCTAATGATCTCGCTCGCGCAAGCTAGCACAATGTATAATCTTGCATTTAATATTTATTATGCGAGCGCTGCACTTTTTATCATTCTGGTTTTTTATATGATCAGAAATCGCATGCTATCGATAACTAGTATATTTCGTTATACATATATATCTATTGCATTTGCCATATATTTTTCGGTGTTTGACTTCCTGTTCTTGGTTTCGCGATCTGGGGGATTGTATCGGGGTACCTGGGGTTATTCTCTGTTTTTTGATGATAAATCGCATTACACGGTTTTCATTGGCTTCTTCCTTTTTTTGGGGGCCATGGTTCTAAGGGACATTGCTCGCGAGCGTAAACTTCAGGGCGTCTACCCCTCAATCTGGTTCAGCCGGGTCGTGCCGCTGTGGATCGTATTTAATTCGGTTGTCGCTCTGATGATGTCCAGCACGACGATGTCGCGGCTCATTGTGTTTTTCGTTCCTGCTTTTGTGTTTCAGGTGTATTACGCCGTCGAGTGCCTGTTCTTCCTGGGAAAAAGATACGATCAACACAAGAAGGTCTCCCTCTTCTATGTGTTCACGTTGATCTTCTTGATCATCGGGCTAATTGTTTTCATCGCAGCTGGTGATGCCATCGTCAACAATCCGACGTTCCGGCGTGTCATTATGGTTCTGGAACAGCAGCAGGATAATTCATTCAAAGCTCATGTTCTGCTTATCGAGCTCGCAATCCGTTCCAAGTTTTTGAGCCTCAGCAATTTTATATTTGGTGTTGGGCTTGGCAATTACCAGCATGAGATTCTTGAGAACGGACTCGCATTGGAATTGACGAGCCACATGAGTGTCTATCGAACGGCGGCACGCGGTTATCTTCCCGCCCACTCGGTATGGGGCACCTTGTGGATCGAGGCCAATATTGCAGTGTTTCTGGTCGTTATGTGCGGTATCCTATGGATAGTTGCGCAAGGCATAATTCGGGGAGTATTTGCAGCCAGCGCCTTTGCGTTGGGGTTGATCGGTAGCTCTATGTTCTATAACACGATCAACGAACCCTTCTACTTCGTTATGTGGCTATGTGTCATTGCCAGTATATTTCATAACCGGTACGATTGGGGTGGCGTTGTCGTTCCGAAAGGCGCGCCGATGAGGAAGCGGCGCCGTATGGCCCCGTCCGCTCCCATACAGGCGCCGTCGGAGGAGTCTGAGAGTCCGTCCGAGAAGTTATCTATGATTTCCGGCTCCTTGCGATTCTCCGCATCATGATCCGGATCATGGCGAGGCGGAGAAATGCCAGAGCCATCCGTGAGAGGTTCTCGAAGTCCTTGGCCAGCCTGCGGCAGCGGCCGAGCCATCCGAAGGTCCGTTCGACGATCCAGCGTTTGGGCAGGACCTGGAAGCCCTTTGCGGTATCGGAACGCTTGACGATTTCCAGGTGCCAGACGCCGAGTTCACGCACGGCGGCAGCCGTGGCGGCGCCCTGATAGCCACCATCGGCGAAGATGCGCTCGATGAACGGAAACAGGCGGCGGACCTCTTTCAGCACCGGCAACGCACCGTCCCGATCCTGGATGTCGGCAGGCTGGATCTGCGCTTCCAGCATCATGCCGAGCGTGTCGACGACGATGTGCCGCTTCTTGCCTTTGACCTTTTTGCCCGCGTCGTAGCCCGACGGATCGATCCGCGCCCCCCTTTTTCCGCGCTTTTGACGCTCTGGCTGTCGATGATTGCCACGCTCGGTCCGGCCTCTTTCCCGGCCAACTCGCGGACATCCACGAACAGGGCATGGTGGATCCGCGCCAGCGTGCCATCCCATTCCCACAGGCCCAGATATTCATGCACCGTGCTCCGCGGCGGCAGATCCTTGGGCAGGGCCCGCCATTGGCAGCCGGTCATCAGCACATAGAATACGCCGTTCAGAACCTCGCGGACATCGACCGTGCGCTGTCGACCGCCGCGCTTCGCGGGCGGGATCAGCGGTTCGACCAGCGCTCATTCTTCATCCGTCAGGTTGCTCGGATATCTCAACCCCGGCCGCTCATAAATCCGGCGGCTTTCCCTCGTCCACATTCTGTCCGCTCCCATTTCCTTTGGGGCGGCATCGAATCACAACAGATTCACCGGATTCAATAACATTCCGGACGGGCCCTCAGATTCTTGCGTCGAGAATTCCCTTAATATATGCAAGGCTGTGATCTGGATGTGATAAAGCAATGGTCGGAATATTTAAGGGATATAGGCCATTCCAAGGCAGAATGCGAGGAATGGCCTGGGCAGGTCGGCAATAGCGCTGGTATCAGGCTCAACGGGCCGGCTAATACCAATCTGCAATAATCAGAACCCATGAGCCCAGCGCCTCAACCCAATGGACATGATCTTCCATGGCTGGCTGATGAGCTTGTTCCAGGCATGGCAGCACATGGCGATGATCTGGTCGTAGGATTCGAAGACGCGGTTTGACAGCCAGTTGTCACGCATGAACTGCCAGACATTCTCGACCGGGTTGAGTTCCGGGGATCTGGGCGGCAGGACCATGATGGTGATGTTCGCCGGTACGACCAGCTTGTCGGTCATATGCCATCCGGCCCGATCCATCATCAGCATGGCGTGCGCTCCGGGCGCGACCTGGGTGGCGATCTCATCGAGATGCCATTGCATGCCACGGGTATCGCAGCGGGGCAGGATCAGGGCGGCGCCGGCACCGCGTTCAGGGCACACGGCCCCAAAGATGCAGGCCGACCTGGTGCGTTGATCCTGGGGCGCTACAGGACGTGTTCCTCGCCTGGCCCAGCGTCGCGTGCCCCTTCTTGCCATCTTGTTCTTCTGGCCGATCCGGGCTTCATCCTGCCACCACAGCTCTATCCCGGTTCCCGGCGGTAAGGCGGCTTCGATTTCTGCCAGTCTGGTCTGGAATTTTTTTTAAAGTCTTCAAGCGCTTCGACATCCTGGGCATGGTGACGGGGCCGGGCTGACAGCTTGCGGAACCCCATCGCCTTCAGCTCTCGTCCCACTGTCGTCTCGTCGATCGAGATGCCGAATTCCTCGAAGATCCAGTGCGCCAGATCCTTGAGCCGCCAACGCACCACACCGTCAACCGCCGGGGTTGGCCCGCGCACCACTTTTTCCGCCAGTGCCTGACGCTGGGCAGCGTTCAGCTTCGGCACCGCACCAGGCGCCTTGCGATCGATCAGCCCGTCCGGCCCGTGGGCGTTGAAACGCAGAACCCAATCCCGAATGATCTGCAGGCCCACGCCGCCCAGCTGGGCCGCCGAACGTCTGCTGCCGCCATCGTAGATCAAGGCAAGCGCCAGCAGGCGGCGTGTCTGATCGGCATCTTTCGACCGTCGGGCCAGGGCACGAAGGCCGGCGCCGTCATAATCGGGGCGAAGGGGGATCGGTGCTGCCATGGGGATCGCTCCGGCTGTTTGCCGGAGTGACTCATAATCTGCTGGTCTTGGGAATCCCCTATCGTGAGTCGGGGGCAGCGCTCATTGGTATCAGACCGATCTGCTGTTGCAGTCTTGAGGTGTCGACAGAAGGTGATCCCGTTGCGATTGCATGGCTCACGCGTTATGTCGCCGGGTTAGTTCAAGGGCATTTCACGGATCTGTCTGCATCTTTCGCACCGCCTGCCGTACTGCTCTTCTTTCGGTCGCTCCGGCGTGCGCCCGCACGACCGGATGACCCGGATGGAGCCCTCATTGCCTAAATACGATGATCGCGACCGCCATGAGGTGGGCCATTCTCTGCCACTTGTGGTATTTGATAGTGATCGGCACGGCGCCCACTGCCGCCGATTATGTCTGGAGATGAGGGGTATCGTGCTGAAACGGGCTTTGGCATCACGGTTGTCCGCCCCGACGAAACTGAAGCTTCGCCGGATTGCAAACCGTATCTTGATCCTGCCTAATTATGTCTATGACCTGCGACGCTTCGTGGCCTCATCGACCGCTGCGCGGGAGGCGGACGATCTGGAGCGACTGTCTGCGCATATCACGATGGACTATCATAGAATAGAGAAAGGTTTGGCTCTGCCGGTTCCTCGTCCGGGATTTGGCCAGGATGTTGTGGAGCGTCTCCTCGCATTCATTCCAGAGTACGAGAATAAATACGGACCTGCGGATGTGACTTGCACTGCGCGCGCGGCGCTGGCGGAGTATCAGCAGTTTAATGCGGAGCAGGGGCTACAGCTGCCGAAGCTTGACGCATTTCTCAATCGCTCTGAAATGAATGGTGCCGCGGGTGGCACAGTGCTGCTCTCAAAAGAGGATCTCTTTCCTTTTGATGGAGAAGCAGCGCGTCGTTTTGTTCTGAGCCGGAGAAGCGTTCGCCAGTTCACTGGCCAGGCGATTGCCAAGGATGTAATCGAGGAGGCTGTCTATCTTGCCCAACGCGCACCTTCTGTCTGCAATCGTCAGTCTGCGCGAGTATTCGTGACCCACGATCCGGCACGAATGGCCGAAGTGCTCTCCTTCCAGAACGGCAATCGAGGCTTCGGTGACACGCTTGGTGCTGTCTTCGTGATTACGGCGGATATGCGTGCTTTTACGACGATGGGGGAGCGCAATCAGGCTTGGATTGATGGAGGCATCTTCGCGATGTCATTGGCCATGAGCTTGCATGCGCTCGGTTTGGGGGCCTGTATGCTCAATTGGAGCGTAGAGGCACGCCACGACAAACTCGCCCGTGCCGCGATGGGCATCGGGGATGAATATGCGATCATCACCATGCTGGGAGCCGGATATCCGAAGGACACTGTCCGGATTGCGGCCTCACCCCGCCGCGACGTCTCGAGCATATTGAGTTGGCTTTGACGGTGATTACGCCCGTCAATACTGCAAGGCAGAACGAGGAAATATCGCTATGAAAGCGGGGCGAGCTCTGTTCATCAGCGCCTATCTCCCCTCGGAAGAGATTCCTGCTGCAGGGAATCGTCTGAGTGGTGCGGCCTTGAAGGACTTTGCATCCAGATTTGAGGTTGTGGATCTGGTTTCCTTCTGTAACGGAATGACAAAGGGCTATGATGATCCGTTCCCCGTACCTGCCGGCGTGAATACCGTTTTATTTGACGTCGACATGAAGGCGCGCCTGGTCGCAATGGTACTGCATCCCTTCTCTCCATCCGGAGTCGCAGTGCGCCACTACCTGGCCAGGCGGAAAGTGACAGACCTTTTGTCGCACCATGCTTATGATGAAATCTTTGTCGATTTCACTCAGGGACTCGGTGCGATCGATCAGAAATTGTGGCCGAAAGTAACTTTGCGCCTGCATGATGTCATGTCGCAGCTTTATCGTCGGCAGGCTGCGCAAGGGATCTCTGCATCCGGCTTGATCGGAAAGCTGGAACTCAGCCGTTGCTTGGCGTGGGAGCCTCATGCCCTTCGGCGTGTTGGTAAATTGCAGGCGCTTACCGCAAAGGATGCAGCTCTGGTCCGGCAGCTTTCTGGACGGGATGATGCGGAAGTGGTGCCGCCCTCCGGATTTCTGATCGTTGAAGGCCGGCAGCCCGCCGGGATTGACCCGAATATGATCTTGTTTTGGGGCAATATGGGGCGGAAGGAGAACGTCGATGCTGTCCTATATTTCGAAAAGCGGATTTTGCCGGCTATTCGTGAGAAGGTCCCTAATGCGTATCTTGTTGCAGCCGGTGCAAATCCTCCCAAATCCGCTATGGCTCTGACCGGGCCTCATGTCACCTGGACCGGGTTTGTGGAATCTCCTGACGAATATTTCCGTCGCTGTGCCGTCGGCATCGCCCCCCTTCTTAGCGGCGCAGGGATCAAGATCAAGGTGCTTGAGTTTATACACTCGGGAATTCCAACCGTGGCGAGTTCCGTCGGAGCGGAGGGAATTGCTGAGCATGAAAATCTGACAACGGAAGATGATCCGAAGCTATTTGCCGAGGCATGTGTCGCTATTATGCGGGGGAATAATTTGCGATCGGGTGCTTGAGGACTGGAATTTTGTTGGGGGGCGCTGGTGGGCGATAACTGTATCGGGCGCCAAGCATTTGTATTACAAGCTGTGGTTCTTGGATTGTCGGGTCAGTCGCGAGGGGAACTTCGTTCTTTAATCGGCCAGATACTCGCCCCATCGCACGCGACTACGGCATCTGGATGATCTCTGAGAGCATATGCCGTTGTTCACACGATGAGCGTCCGGCTCGGCGGATCGACAGATTGAACAGATTGGTTGGCTTTTGACCCAAACGGAGGGCCCGGCCATGACGCGCGAACCATCCTCTCCGGTCTGTTACGCCGACGAGGCCGATGATCTCTATATGGGCTATGTCGGGCGTGACGAGATCCTGGTCCTGCTGACCGATCTTCTGCGCCGGGAGGATGTGGTGGGGCGGGATGAGGCGGTGCGGGCGGTGCTGACCGGGGAAATCCGGCGGCTGGGCGGCACGCCGCCGGAACCAGGCGATCTTCAGGCAGCGGGGGCTGTGCCGGCGGCGGATATTCTGCGCCGGCTGGCGGATCTGCTGCCCCGGCTGCGCGATGACGGCCTTCATGCGGTCTTGCGGCGGCTGGTCGATCGGTGATCGGGCAGGTTCGCGCTTGCCTTCGGCGCCGGGGAAGCGGAGGGTGCGGCGCTGATGCAGCACCTGAAGGAGACCGGACATGTCCGACCAGGGTGACGACTACGTGTATGACGAGGCCACCGGCGAATGGCTGCCGGCCTCGGAGTTGGCTGCCTCGCAACCCGAGGGCCAGGCCCCCGCGGGGGAGCGGGTGGTGAAGGATGCGGCCGGCAATGTGCTGGCGGATGGCGACCAGGTGACGCTGATCCGGGATCTGAAGGTGAAGGGCACCAGCCAGACGCTGAAACAGGGCACGGTGATCCGGTCGATCCGTCTGACGGCGAATGACGAGGAAATCGACTGCCGGCACGAGTCCATCAAGGGGCTGGTGCTGCGGACCGAGTTCGTGCGCAAGCGCTGATGATCCGGACCGGTACCGGTGGTTGCGGTGCATGCCGCGTCACCTGTACAGTCGGATGGTCCCACAGCCCCGAGAGGCCATGTCCGAGATGATGCCGACCGTCTATCAGAGCGATCTGTTCATCCCCCGCTACCGGCCGATCAGCCGCGGGCGCTGGGAGCTGCGGGTGGTGCCGATGAACATGGCCCCGGGCTATTGGACGATGTCGGCCCTGGTCGAGAACATGGCCGTGCTGCTGCGCGACCGGCAGAGCTGGATGTCGACCACCCCGCTCGAGATCGAAAGCCAGGAGATCGGCGTGCATCTGGCACGCGGCCATGTGCTGATCTATGGCATGGGCATGGGCTGGTCGGCACTGGCGAGCGCGCTTCAGGATGCGGTGACCGCGGTGACGGTGGTCGAGTTCGACCCGGATGTGATCGGACTGCATGAAGAGCTGGATCTGGCGGCACAGCTGCCCGAGGCGGCGCGGACCAAGCTGAAGATCGTGCAGGGCGACGCCTATGCCTATGTGCCCGACCGGCCGGTCGACCTGCTGATGCCCGATATCTGGCTGCCGATGCTGAATGACGGCCGGGTGGACGAGGTGCGACAGATGCAGGCGAATGTGCAGGCCGGCGCGATCTATTTCTGGGGCCAGGAGCTGGAGATCGCCCGCCATGCCGTGGCGGCCGGCCATGCGCTGGACGATGACGGCATCGCCGCCGCCATTGCCGGGATGGGGCTGCCGCTGATCGGCCCCGAGTATCCCGGCCATACCGACAAGCTCGTCGCCGCCGCCCGGCGCTGGCTGCGCGACCGCTGGCTGCCTGGCTCCACGCCGCCCTGGTGAGGCCGACCCTGTCGCCATCTGGCCCCCTGGCTCAGCCGCCCCCGCCGCATTCCAGGCGGAAGGCGGTGCGCAGATGCGCTTCGGCGGCCGCCGTATCGAGCCCCTGGGCGCCCGAGAGCAGCAGCCCGGCCAGGCCATCATAAAGCGCACCCAGCCTGAGCGCCGTGGCGTCGGGGTCATCCGCCCGCCAGCAGCCTGCGGCGTGACCGTCGCGCAGGATGGCGGCCAGACTGTCCTGCATGCGCTGCCGCGCGGTCGAAAGCGCTTCGGCGAGCGCTGTGTCGGTGCCGGCAAGATCCGTCGCCTCGATCCAGAGCCGCCAGTAGATCCAGGCATCGGGCGCGAAGGCGGTGGCGAGATAGCGCTCCATCGCCACTGCCGGCGGCCGGTTGCCGTCGTTGATGTCCCCGGCCACGGCGTCGAAGATCGCCGACCAGGCCAGCGCCCGCAGTTCCGGCCAGCGGAAATAATGGTTCAGCAGCCCCGTGCCGACGCCGGCGCGGTCGGTCACCATCCGGGTGGTCGCCGCCTTCAGCCCCGCCGTCAGCAGCACCTCGGCCGCCGCGGCAAGGATGAGATCCCGCCGGCCGCGGGGCGCATCGTCATGCCGTGCCACATGTCCCTCCTTGACTCGTTGAGCGGTTGCTCAATAAATTGAGCGCATGCTCAATGGCGGGAGGATATCATGCCGGGCCCACTCCGCACCACACCGGCTCGCAACACATCAGCGCGCGATACAGCCGTGGACACCATCCGCCTGGTCGGGCTGGTGGGGATCTGCGTGGTCAATCTGCCCTTCATCGCCCTGCCGGGTGCGGCCGGGCTGGTGCTGCCCGATGCCGGCCTCGACCGCCTGGCCATGCTGATGGTGGAGACACTGTTCCAGGCCAAGTTCTTCCTGCTGTTCTCCTTCGTGTTCGGCTGGAGCTTCCATCTTCAGGATCTGGCGGCACGGCGCGCCGGCGCCAGCCCCGCTCGCCGGCATCTGCGCCGCATGGTCGCGCTGGCGGTGATCGGCTGCCTGCACGGCATCCTGGTCTTTCCGGGCGATATCCTGGTGATCTATGCCCTGCTCGGCTGCGGGCTGGTGGCGGTGCGGCATTTGTCTCCGCCGGCGCTGGCCAGGCTTGCGCTGGCGATGCTGCCGCTGGCGGCGCTCTGTCTGACCGTGCTCTGGGTGTCGCTGCCGGAAGCGGCGTTCAGTCAGCCTCCGGCCGGCGACGCGCTGTCGCGGCGGATCGACGAGTGGCTGTCGACGCTGGGTTTTCTGCTGGTCTTTCAGGGCCCGCTCGCCTTCGGGGCGTTCTGCCTGGGGCTGGCGGCGGGCAAGAGCGGTTTCTTCGCCCCCGACCATCCGTGGCAGCGCCGGCTGGACCGGGCGCTGCCCTGGCTGCTGGTGATCGGCCTGCCGCTCAACCTGTTCCATGCCGCAGCGACCGGCGGGGTGCTGCCGGCGGAATGGGCGCTGACGACGCTGGCGGGGGTCTGGGCGCTGGCGCCGGGGGCGCCGATCCTGGCAGCCGCCTGGCTGGCGCTGATCCTGCGGCTGACGCGGCGCCGGCCGCTGCCCGAGATCCTGGTCGCGGCCGGCCGCAACTCGCTGTCGATCTATGTGCTGCAGGGCGTGCTGGGGGGTGTCACCTTCTATCTGGTCGGCCATGGCAGCGTGGGTCAGGCGCGGCTGCTGGTCGTGGCCTTGCCGCTGGCCGGGGCGGCCATTCTGGCACTGGCCGCCTGGGCGGTGGTCGCTGGCCGCGGACCGCTGGAACGGCTGCTGCGCCGGATGTCGGGGGCCTGACGCGCCTTCAGCGTCGGTCAGCTGACCGATCGCCAGACGACCGGCGGGCCAGGAGCATCAGCACCGCCACCGCGAGCGCCGATTTCACCAGCCCGCCGGCGATGAAGGGCAGGACGCCGTGTTCGATGGCACGGTCGAGACCGATCTTCGTCGACAGCCAGGCAGCTCCCAGCGCCAGACAGATCGCATGGGCAAGGATCATGGCCGCCAGCGCACGCACCGGTCGTTCGCCGTTCCAGCCGCGTTCGGCAAGCAGGCCGGTCAGGGCCCCCGCGATCGGGAAGGCGATCAGATAGCCGCCGGTCGCGCCGGTGAAGCGGTCGATGCCCGCGGTGCCGTCGGCCAGCACCGGCAGACCGGCGGCACCGGCCGCCAGCCAGACCAGAATTGTGAGCCCGCCCAGCCGCCAGCCATAGAGCGCGCCGATCACGAAGACCGCGAAGGTCTGCATGGTCATCGGCACCGGCACCATCGGCACTTCGGCGAAAGACGAGGCGGCGAGCAGGGCGGCGCCGATCAGCACGGCGGCGCCGCGCCAGCCGATCGGACGGGTCTCGGGGCGGAGCGGGCTGAAGCTGCGGAGGCTGGTGTCGGACATGGGATGCGGACCCCTGGATGGTTGCGGCGGGCGAGACATCGACCCAAAATGCAACCATAAGAAAGCATGGGCGCGAAATCCATCTCACAAGTTGATTGTTCTTCGGGTTTCTGGTGTTCGAGAACGTCAGGGCTTGTTCTGGGATAGTCTAAGATATATCTTAGACCTGTCTGGAAGAGAGGAGTGACGCAGATGCGTTTCGGACACAGGCAGTGCGACCGTCGCGGCCGCGGGTTTTACGGCGAAGGCCGTCACGGGCATGAGAGCGACGGCCTTGATGGGAATTTTGGTCGCGAGTCCGGGGGCGGCCATGGCTGGGGCCGCGGCTTCGGCCGCGGTTTCGGCCGCGGCCGCTCTGGCGAGGACTGGATGTCGGAGCGGGGCGGCCGCCGGCGCTTCTTCGATGCGGGCCAGCTGCGGCTGGTGCTGCTGAAGCTGATCTCGATGCAGCCGCGCCATGGCTACGACCTGATCCGCGCGGTGGAAGAGCTGACGGGCGGGGCGTATGTGCCGAGCCCGGGCGTGGTCTATCCGGCGCTGTCGATGCTGGAAGACATGAACCAGGTGGCGGGCACCGAGGCCGAGGGCGGCCGCAAGGTCTTCGCGATCACCGCCGATGGCGAGGCGGAACTCGCCGCCAATGCGGCGATGGTGACCGAGCTGATGGCCCGGCTGGCGGCGATGGCCGAGATGCGCGAGCGGGTGGACACCACCCCGGTCGAACGCGCGATCGGCAATCTGAAGATGGCCCTGCGCGGCCGGCTGACGGCACCTGATGCCGATCGCAAGCTGGCGCTGGAGATCGCCCGGATCCTGGACGAGGCGACGCAGAAGATCGAGCGGTCATGACGAAGAATTCGAGGCTTGCGGTCCTCAGGCGGCGCCATGGTCTTGAGCCGCCGCTCCGATCCGTTCCCGATCTTCCGAACGACACCCTGATGGAGAAGCAATCCATGACGACGACCACGACCACCGTTACCAGCACCGCCGTGGTGCCGACGGCGCATGGCAGCCGCTATCTGCAGCAGCTGTGCAAGCATTGGAGCCACAACCTGACGGTTGAGTTCAGCCGCGAGCAGGGCTCGGTGATCTTCCCCCACGATGCCCGCGGTGCCGCATGGCCGGGCGATGGCCGGCTGCTGCTGGATGCCGGCGACGACACCCTGACCTGCCGGATCGAGGCCAGCTCCGACGGGCAGCTGGAGGCGCTGAAGGGCGCGGTGGTGCGGCATCTGGACCGTTTCGCCTTCCGCGAGGCGCCGCTGCATGTCGACTGGCGGGACGGCGTCTGATCAGGTGGCGCCGGCCCGGCGCGGTGCCGTGGCCGAAAGGATGAGGCCGAGCAGGGCGAAGCTGCCGGTGAGGGCCGCGATCGCCGTCCAGCCGCCGTGCTGCCAGAACCAGCCGCCGACCGAACCGGTGATGCTGGAGCCCAGATAGTAGAACAGCAGATAGAGCGACGCGGCATGGCCCTTGGTGGCACCGGCAAGGGGGCCGACCGAGCCGCTGACCACCGAATGGCAGACGAAGAAGCCGGTGGTGACCAGCACGATGCCGGCGATGATCGCGGGCAGGGCCGGCACCAGGGTGACCGCCACCCCGGCCAGGGTCAGCAGGAAACCCGCGATCAGCAGCGGCCGGCGGCCGAAGCGGTCGCCGAGGCCACCTGCGATCGAGGACGAGACGATGCCGAAGCCGAAGGCGAGGAAGATCATCGCGACCCGGGTCTGGCTGAGATCGAAGGGGGCCGCGGTCAGCCGGAAGGTGGTGTAGTTGAACAGGGTCACGAAGATGCTGGTCAGCGCGAAGCCGGTGGCATAGAGCCGGAGCAGCCCCGGATTGCGCAGATGCCCGGCCCAGGCCCGCAGATGGAAGCCGGGTGAGACGCCCCGTGCCGGCACGAAATTGCGCGAGCGCGGCAGCAGGATCAGGAAGCCGATCGCGGCCACCAGGCCGAGGCCGCCCATCACCGCCATCGCCATGCGCCACGAGGTGAATTCCGTCAGCAGCCCCATGCCGACCCGGCCCATCATCGCGCCGAAACCGGTCCCGGCAACATAAAGCCCCATGGCCTTGCCCAGATGGCGCGGCTCGATTTCTTCGGCCAGATAGGCCATGGCCACGGCCGGCACGCCGCCCAGCGCCAGGCCTTCGAGCGCCCGGGCGATCAGCAGCCCGTGCCAGTCGGGGCTGAGGGCGGCGGCGAGGTTGAGTGCCGCCGCCGCCGCCATCGAGCCGAACATCAGCCCGCGCCTGCCCAGCGCCTGAGAGAAGGCGCCGGCCAGCAGGATGGAGAGCGCGAGCAGGCTGGTGGTGACCGACAGCGCGAGCGAGGCCGAGGCCGCCCCCAGGCCGAAACTGGTGGCGAAGGCCGGCAGCAGCGGCTGCACGCAATAGATCAGGGAAAAACTGGCGAAGCCCGCCAGGAACAGCGCGATGCCGGTCCGCCGCCAGGTCGTGGTGCCGCGGGTGATCCAGACCGGGCCGTCGATTCTGACGGCGGTCGGAGCCGGGTGGTGCCGGTGGCGGGCGGGAGCCATGGTCGATTGAAGGGTCATGGAGCAGGCGCTTTCGGGGCCGGGTCTGGTCTTTCGGATATAGCGCTGGCCCTTTCCATGCGTCCAATATATGGAAGCAGCAATCTTCATATCTTTGGTGTATGGCTGATGGAATTGCGGCACATCCGGTACTTCCTGGCGGTGGCCGAGGAACGCAACTTCACCCGGGCGGCCGCCCGGCTGGGCATCGGCCAGCCGCCGCTGAGCCTGCAGATCCGGGATCTGGAGGCGGAGATCGGCACGGCGCTGTTCCACCGCGTTCCCCATGGCGCCGAGCTGACGGAAGCGGGGGCCGCCTTTCTGGCGGCGGTGGCGGCGATCCCGGGCCAGGCGGCGGGGGCGGTGAAACTGGCGCAGCGCGCAGCCCGGGGCGAAACCGGCCGGCTCAGCCTGGGCTTCACCGGCACGGCCGCCCTCAACCCGCTGATTCCCGAAGCCATTCGCGCCTTCCGGCGGGCCTGTCCCGAGGTGGTGCTGACCCTGACCGAGGCCAATTCGGTGGCCCTGGTCGAAGGGCTGCTGGAGGGGCGCCTGCAGGTCGCGATCCTGCGTCCGGCCGCGACGGACCCGGCCGAACTGGCGGTCCACAACCTGGCCGACGAACCCCTGGTGGCGGCACTTCCGGCCACCCATGCCGCGGCGGCGCTGCCGGGGCCGATCGATCTGGCGCAGCTTGCCGCCGATCCGCTGATCCTGACCCCGCGGGCGATCGGCACCAGCCTGCACGACGTGGCGGTCGCAGCCTTCAGGGCGGCGGGGTTCGAGCCGGTGCTCGGCCAGCCGGCGCCGCAGATCGCCTCGATCCTGTCGCTGGTTTCGGCCGAACTCGGCGTGTCGCTGGTGCCGGTGTCGATGTGCCAGCTGGGCATGCGCGGCGTAGTCTATCGCAGGCTTCGCGATCCGGAACCGACCGTGGGGCTGGCGGTGGCCTATCCCCGCCACCGACCACCCCAGGTCGTGCTGAATTTCGACCGGCTGATCCGGCAGGTGGCGCGGGCGGCACCCTGACCTCCGTCCCCTCGCTTGACGAGGCGGTCGATATCCATATAGGTTGATATCAACAATATTCAGGAGGGACCTGCCCATGACCACGACCGCGCAACCATCGGCGGCCGAACGTGCCGCGGCCTTCGGGCTCCATTCGCTGACCCCCCATCTGGTCTGCGCCGGTGCGGCTGCGGCGATCGACTTCTACAAGGCCGCCTTCGGGGCCGAAGAGCTGATGCGGCTGCCGGCCCCGGACGGATCGATCCTGCATGCCTGCATCCGGGTCAACGGGTCGTCGGTGATGCTGGTCGACGAAAACCGCGGCTGCGGCCTTTCCGGGCCCAAGGCGCTGGGCGGCACCGCCGTCACCCTGCATCTGGTGGTCGACGACGTCGATGCGGCGGTCGATCGCGCGATCGTCGCCGGGGCGGTGGTGGTGATGCCGGTCGCCGACCAGTTCTGGGGGGATCGCTATGGTGTGATCGCCGATCCCTTCGGTCATCAATGGTCGCTGGCGACGCCGGGCGCGCCGAAATCGCCCGAAGAGCTCGCAGAAGCGGCCGCAGCGGCCATGGGGGGTGTGTGATGACGATCGGCTATGTCGACGGGTTCGTCGCGGCGGTGCCGACCACTGCCCGCGAGGCGTTTCGTGCCCATGCCGAAGCGGCAGCGGTGGTGTTCCGCGAGAACGGCGCGCTGGGCGTGACCGAATGCTGGGGCGACGACGTGCCCGAGGGCGAGGTGACCTCGTTCCCCATGGCCGTGCAGCGGCGGCCGGACGAGACGGTGGTGTTCTCGTGGATCCTGTGGCCGTCGAAAGAGGTGCGCGATGCGGCCATGGCGAAGGTCATGGCCGATCCGCGCCTTCAGCCCGACGTGATGCCGATGCCCTTCGACGGCAAGCGGATGATCTTCGGCGGATTCGTACCCATTGTTCAGGCCTGAGGGGCCGATGCGTCCAGCTGCTTGTACATGAAGGTCGTGGCGCCCATTCCGCTGCCGTCGGTGCGGATGCAGTAGTCGGGGATGGTGCCGACGGTGACATAGCCGAGTGCCGCATAGAGCGGCTCGGCCTTGTCACCGGTGAGCGTGTCGAGGGTGAGCAGATGCCGGCCCATCGCACCGGCGCGGGCTTCAAGATCGAGCATCAGCGCCCGGGCGATGCCCTGCCGGCGAAAATCCGGATGGACCAGCAGCTTGCGCACCTCGGCCCGATGCGGCTGGTTGGGCGGGGTGTCGTGGTCGAGCTGGACCGTGCCGGCGATCCGGCCGCCCACCTCTGCGACCAGCAGGATCAGCCCGCCGGCCATGAGCGGCGGCAACACCTTCGCCTCCCAGAAGCGCCGCGCCGCCTCGGCCGTGAAGGGCAGCAGGAAGTTGACGCTGGCCCCGTCCTCGACGCAGGCGCGGAGCAGATCGGCCAGTTCGTCGAGCCGGTCCCGGGTCTCTTCGGCGGAAAGCGCAGTGATCGCGACGGTCATCTCAAGGGCCTCAGAGGATGAAGAGGTGATAGCGGGCGCCCTCGGCCGGTGTCGTCTCGAAGCGGCTGGCGCCGTGCAGGCGGTAGCGCAGGCAGTCGCCGGGTTCAAGGTCATGGGGCGTGCCCTCGACCGTGACCCGGAGCCGGCCCGTCATCAGCACGAGGTGATGCTCCAGCCCCGGGCGCGGCGGCTGGTGGTAATCGATCCGCGTCGCCGGCGGCAGTTCGCAGTCCAGCACCTCGCCGCCGAGCGTCGCCGCGGGCGGTGAGAGCTGGCGGCGGCGGAAGCCGGTGGCGGGGTCGGTCCAGACCGGCTGGTCGGCCGGCCGCAGCCGGGCGGCGAAATCCTCCTCGGCGAGCGCGATCAGCCGCGACATGGGGAGCCCATGGGCGGCGGCGAGCCGGCCCAGAACCGCGGCGGTGGCGCTGACCTCGGCATTCTCGATCCGCGACAGGCTGGCCCGGCTGACCCCGGCGCGGGCCGCCAGATCATCCAGCGACCAGCCGGCCGCCAGCCGCAGCCCTTTGAGCCGGCGGGCCAGACGATCATCGATGTCGGGGATGGTGGGGGATTTTTCCATATTCGGGAGAATATTCCGAATATGAGAAGTCGGCAAGCCACCTCAGGGGGCCGGATCGAGCCCGGCCAGAAAGTCACGCAGCAGGGTATCGAGTGCTGTCTGTTCCGCCGCCGACAGATGGCCGACCAGCCGCTTCTGGGTCGCGACATGATCGGCGACCGCGGCATCGATGACCCGTCGGCCCTGATCGGTGAGGGCGATGAGCACGCTGCGCCCATCCTGCGGATTGGGCCGGCGCTGCACCAGCCCGGATTTTTCCAGCTGATCGATGCGGTTGGTCATGGTGCCCGAGGCGACCATGGTGGTCGCCATCAGGTCGCCGGGGCTGAGCGCGTAAGGGGGGCCTGAGCGGCGCAGGGTCGCCAGCACGTCGAAGCTGGGATAGGCGAGGCCGTGGGCGGCGAAGGTCTTCTCCATCTCCCGCATCAGATGGGTCACCAGGCGGGTGAGACGGCCGATCAGCCCCATCGGCCCGAGATCGAGATCGGGCCGTTCGCGGTGCCATTGATCGAGAATGCGGTCCACGTGATCCATGGCCGGGATCATGGAGCCCGGCCGTCTTGCGGTCAAGAAGGTCTCTCGACATCGAGATAATTATCTTGACGTCGAGAGATATCGGCATAGCCTGAAAGGACAGTGCCAGGGAGGTTCCATGCACCCCGAGACCAGCCGCAACGGCGATGTGCTGCTGACCGCGATCGCCCCGGCGATCTGGGGCAGCACCTATCTGGTGACGACGGGGCTGCTGCCCCAGGGCTATCCGCTGACGGTGGCCATGCTGCGCGCCCTGCCGGCCGGGCTGATCCTGCTGCTGCTGGTCCGGCGCCTGCCGACGGGCGGCTGGTGGTGGCGGTCCTTCGTGCTGGGCGCGCTCAATTTCTCGATCTTCTGGGCACTGCTTTTCGTTTCGGCCTATCGCCTGCCGGGCGGGGTGGCGGCGACGGTGGGCGCCATCCAGCCGCTGATCGTGCTGCTGCTGGCCCGCCTGGTGATCGGCACGCCGGTGAAGGCGGCCGCGGTGGCGGCGGCGCTGGCCGGCATTCTGGGCGTGGCGCTGATGGTGCTCTCGCCCGATGCGGCGCTGGATCCGATCGGCATCGCCGCCGGCCTCGGCGGGGCGGCGGCGATGGCGGCGGGCACCGTGTTCAGCCGCCACTGGCAGCCGCCGGTCTCGGCCCTGACGGTCACCGCCTGGCAGCTGACCGCGGGCGGGCTGCTGCTGCTGCCGGTGGCGCTGATCTTCGAGCCAGCGCTGCCGGTGCCGACCCTGCATCACCTGATCGGTTTCGTGCATCTGGGGGTGTTCGGTGCCGCGGTCAGCTACATGCTCTGGTTCCGCGGCCTTGGCCGGCTGGGGCCGGGTTCGGTGGCGCCGCTGGCGCTGCTCAGCCCGGTGACCGCGGTGATCCTGGGGCTGTCGATCGCAGGCGAGCATCTGTCGATGGTCCAGGCCCTGGGCATCGCTCTGGTGTTGGGCAGCGTGCTCGCGGCACAATGGGTGCAACGGCCACGTCCGGTGAAGGCCCCCCTGGCCACCGGCTGAGCCCTCAAGGGAGGACAGATGACCGGGACTGCATCAAAGAACAGGCAGTGGGTGCTTGCCGCCCATCCCGACGGCAAGGCCACTGCCGACACCTGGCGGATGATCGACAGCCCGATGCCCGAGCCGGGCCCCGGGCAGATCCTGGTCCGCACGCTCTGGCTGTCGGTCGACCCCTATATGCGGGGGCGGATCGCGGCGGCCGGCAATTACACCAAAGGCGTGGCGCCGGGAGAGCTGATGCAGGGCGGCGGCGTGGGCGAGGTGATCCTCTCCAACCATCCCGCCTGGACGCCGGGCGATCTGGTCGAAAGCATGACCTTCGGCTGGCAGGAATATGCGGTGTTGAGCCCCGACCTGCCGGGTGCCGCCCGCGCCAACCGGGTGAACCCCGACATCGCCCCGCCCGAGGCGGCGCTGTCCTGGCTGGGCATGCCGGGCCTGACCGCCTATGTCGGCATGATCGAGATCGCGCGGCCGAAGCCGGGCGATACGGTGCTGGTCTCGGCCGCATCGGGCGCCGTGGGGCAGATGGTCGGCCAGATCGCGAAGCTGCAGGGTGCGCGGGCGGTGGCGATCGCCGGCTCCGACGACAAGCTCGCCTGGTGCCGGGAGCTGGGCTTCGATGCCGGCATCAATTACCGCACCGCCGGCGACATGAAGGCGGCGATCGCCGGGGCCTGCCCCGGCGGCGTCAACGTCTTCTTCGACAACACCGGCGGCCCGATCCACGATGCGGCGCTGGCCAATCTGGCAACCCATGCCCGGGTGGTGATCTGCGGCCGGATCGCGGTGGTCGATCAGGCACCGGAAGACGATATCGGCCTGCGCGCCAGTGCCCGGCTGATCGTCACCCGGTCGATGATCCAGGGGCTGGTGGTCTTCGACTGGTGGCATCTGCGCGACGAGGCCATGGCCCGCATCGCCGCCTGGCACCGCGACGGCCGGTTCCGCTTCCGCCACGACGTGCTGGACGGTTTCGAGCGCATGCCCGAAGCCTTCCTGCGGATGATGGCCGGCGACAATTTCGGCAAGCAGGTGGTCAGGGTCGCCTGACCGGCGCCCTGCCGGGCCTGCGGCGGAGGGCGCCGCGCAGCAGGCCCGGCAGCCGCCCGTCGATCAGGGCGAGGCCGACCGCGATCATCGCCATGCCGACCAGATGTTTCGGCTCCAGCCGCTCACCCAGAAAGGCGGTTCCCAGCAGGATGGCGCTGACCGGCACCAGGAAGGTGACCAGCATCAGATTGGTGGCCCCCGCCGTCGCCAGCAGGCGGAAGAACAGCACATAGGCGAAGGCGGTGGAGATAAAGGCGATGGCCAGGATCGCGGCGACCGTCCCCCAACCCGGGGCGGGCAGCGTCCAGGGCTGATCGACGATCAGGGCGAGCGGCACCAGCATCATCGCCGCCGTGGTCATCTGGCCGGTGGCGGTCGCCATGGGCGCCACCCCCAGTCGGGCGAAGCGGCGGCCGAAGACGCCGGCCAGGGCATAGGAGAAGGCGGCGCCCAGAATAGCGAGCTGGCCTGCGACATTGCCGCCCAGGCCGTTCAGCGCCGCCGGACCGATCATCGCCGCGACGCCGGCAAACCCGGCCAGCACCCCGGCGATGCGGTTGGGGCTCGCCTTCTCGTCGCTGGTCGCCAGATGCGCCACCAGCACCCCGAACAGCGGTGTGGTGGCGTTCAGGATGGCGGCAAGCCCGCTCGCGATCTGGGTCTGGCCCCAGACGATCAGGCTGAACGGGATCAGGCTGTTGAGCAGCCCCATGCCGAAGAACGCCGCCCAGACCTGGGGCGAGCGGGGCATGGCCAGCCCGCGCAGGCGCAGCACGACGTGCAGGGCGAGTGCCGCCAGCAGCACCCGTGCCGCCACGATGGTGAAGGGCGGCAGCTCCTTGACCGCGACGCCGATGAAAAAGAACGAGCCGCCCCAGGGAATGGAGAGCAGCACCAGCAGCCCCCATTCCCGCAGTGTCATGCTGCGTCCCGCGGCCATGCCGCACCTCCGGATTGCCTGACTGTCGCCGGCCATGAAACCCGCCATGCGCCGCCGCCGCAACCGAGGTTTTCAAGCCGGAAGGCCAAGTCTGCCTAAGCCTCAGCCGGCGGCGCTGGCGGCGATGTAATCCGCGATCATCAGGTCGAGATGGGCGCCGCCGCCATTCTTGTAGACGGTGATCTCGTCGGCCGAGCGCCGCGCCGGTGCAGTCGCCGGCACCAGGTCGTAGAGATCGCCCAGGACATCCGCCTCGGTGATCACGCCGGCTGCAATCGGCATCGTCAGCTCGCCGATATGGTGCAGCGTGGTGGCACGCGAATCCACGAACAGCCGGCTGCCGCCGATCAGGGTATCGTCGGCCTCGCGCATATCGGCCTTGAAGGCGCCGATCAGGTCGACATGGGTGCCGGGGCGGACCCGGGCGCCATGGATGACCGGGCTGCGCGCCATGGTGGCGCTGGAGATGATGTCGGCCTCGGCCAGCGCCGCCTCCAGATCGGGGGCGGCCTCCAGCCGGGCGGTAATGCCCGCGGCTTCGGCGGTGCCGCGGGCGGCATCGACCAGCGCCCGGGCCTGTTCCGGCCGCCGCGCCCAGACCGAGATCCGCTTCAGATCGGGGAAGATCGCGCCATAGGCCCGGATCAGGCTGGTGGCGACCACGCCCGCACCCACAATCACCAGATGCCGGCTGTCGGGCCGGGCGAGCAGGCGCGCGCCCAGCACCGAATCCGCCGCGGTCTTGAACTCGGTGACCAGGCGGCTGTCGATCACCGCGCGCAGGCTGCCGGTCTCCGCATCATAGACCATCATCGCGCCCTGGACCGTGGGCAGGCCGCGCGCGGCATTGCCGTCCATCACCGTCACCGCCTTCACGCCATAACCGAGACCGGGAATGAAGGCCGCACGGTTGAGCAGGGTGGCGGTGCGGGGGCCGAGGAAAATATCCGCAATCTCGGCCCGGGGGCGCAGATGGCCGCGCTGCAACGCCTCGACGGCTCCCGCCCAGTCAAGGGCGCCTGCACAGGCCTCGTAGGTCAGCAGATCCGGCGTCACCATATCTCCCCCGCATGTCTTCGGATGATCAGAGGCGGGGATGATACGGGTTTCGGCGGCGGCCGGACAGGTCGGGATCGACGGGTCAGGCCGAGATCCGGGTGTAGACCGCCGTCATGAATTCCTGCCAGCTGCCATCGGGCATGCGGACCTTCGAGACGACGAGCCGCCGGTCCTCGCTTTCGATCCGGTGGATGTCGTGATAGAGAGCCATGCCGGTGCCGGAGAAATCCGGCCCCTCGGCAGCGAGCGTCAGTTCACGACCGCTTTCGTCCATGCGGCCTTCATAGACCCAGAGCCGGGTCATCATCGATCCGACCCAGGTGCCGGTATAGCCGCCGCGGGCGGGATCGAAACCGATGGTCAGCAGGCTCCGACCGGTGTCGCCGTCGGGCATCTCGCCTTCTCCCTCGGCGATCAGCCAGAAATCGCCCAGCATGCGGGCGGTCTCGATGCCCGTGAAGGTCCGACGGGGCTGGTCGGGGCCCATGAGACAGTCGGCGGTATAGCGCCACCGGCCGATGAGATGGCGGAGCCAGGCGTGTTCCGGTGCCGGATCGGTGTGCATGCGTGGTATCCTCGTCAGGAAATGCGGGCGGGGGCGCCTGCTGCGATGCCAGGGCTGCACTCTGGGTGTGGTCTTTTTACCTTGATATCAACCTTGATGGACCATGTCAAAACCTGCGATCGTTCCCTTCGAAACCACACTTCTGGTCCGCGACGCCTGCCTTTGCCTGCATGTGCAGCGGGCGGCGCGGGCACTGGCCCGGCGCTTCGACGATGCGCTCCGTCCGGTCGGGCTGACGAATGGCCAGTTTTCGCTGATGATGTCGCTGAACCGGCCGGTGCCGCCGCGCAAGGGGGATGTGGCCAGCCTGCTGGCGATGGATCACAGCACGCTCACCGCCAATCTGAAGCCGCTGGAACGCCGCGGCCTGATCGAAAGCGAGATCGACCCCGAGGACCGTCGTGGCCGGCTGTTGCGGCTGACGCCCGAAGGTATGGCCGTGCTGGCGCGGGCCGTCCCGATCTGGGAGCGTGCCCATGCCGCCACCGAGGCGCTGCTGGCCGGGGGCGAGGCCGGGCGGTTGCGCAGCGATCTGATGGCTCTTTCGACATCATCACCAGATGATTATCAACCATAAGTATTTTATCCCTCGCATAATGGGCCGTTCGACCTTATCATCAGGTGACTATCAAACCATAAAAACACCTGTAGACGGGGCGAGTCATGAAAGCTGGTGTCCATCCGAGCCGTGCGCTGTGCATGGCCCTTGCGTTCTGCGGCCTGGCAGCCGCATCCCTCCCTGCGGCAGCGGCCGACGGCCTGGTGATCCCGCAGCCGATGCCGGGCGGTTTCAACTTCCCCACCCCGGGTTACGTGATCGGGCAGTGGGGCGATGCAAACGACCAGACGGCCATCACCGGACATGGCTGGGAGATCTGGCAGGCGATGACCCAGCCCACCGGCCAGAACAACCTGCCGGTCTGGGACACCTGGGTGTCGGAGGCCCAGATTTTCGGCCAGACGAGCAAAACCGGTACCAAGGCCGCAGCGGAGACCGATGCGCTTGGCGCCGTTCAGGGCCAGCTGGAGCGCGGCGTCGCCCTGCCGCAGCTCAGGCCGCTCAGGATTCCGCGCCAGTTCTCTCACACCCCGCATGGCCGTAACGCGCTGGCGGCGACCGCGTCGCAGGGATCGGTGATCGTCGAGACCGAGCGCTTCAACGACGCCACGGCCATCTTCGTCTCCACGCCGCAGGTCACCCCTTACGGTACCTTCAAGGTGAACAACGGCAGCAGCCTTCAGGCCTATGCCGCCGCCTTCCCGGCCAATACCTCGACCGGGGCCCGGGCCGTGCGCGACTTCCCCGAAACCGGGATGGAGACCAAACCGGTCTTCGGCTATGTGAAGGCCACGACGCCCACCGCCGTGCCCTACTGGCAGGGCACCGGCGCGGTCAACACCGACAACGACCCGGCCCTGGGCTATTACGTCCAGAACTGGAACGACTGCGTGATCGTCGACCCGTCGAACACGGCGACCACGGGCATGACGAAGCTTTCGGCGGCGCCGACCCCGGGCAGCTTCTTCCAGGATCCGCAGCTCAGCTGCAGCAGTTATTACACGGCGCCGATCGGCATGTTCTATGCCTTCGCGATGACGGCGGCCCAGGCGCAGGGCTTCGCCAATGCCAACGTCGCCGCCGGCGACATGGCGGTGCTGGTCGCCATGCATGTCAGCACCAAAGAGCAGGATCCCTGGACCTGGCAGACCTTCTACTGGCAGGGCATGTCCGAATTCCAGACCTCGGAAGGCCCCGGCTCCATGACCGGTCAGCCCGCGGAACTTGCGGCACCCTGGAACGCCTATGCCATGTGCACGGCCTATTCTCAGCAGGTCAACGGCCAGATGCTGGTCTGCTACAACCCCTATCTTGAGACCAATCCGGGCATTCCCTCGGGCATCACCTCGAACTGCATGACCTGCCATGGCATGGCGGCGGTCTATCCGGCCGGATCCCAGAGCCAGACGCCGAGCTACCCCGCCAGTTACGACCAGCCGGTGGCCTTCGACGATCCGGCGCTGTTCGGCAATGCCATGAAGACCGACTTCTCGTGGAGCATGGCGGATCAGGTGTTTGATTGAGGGAGGGGAGGGGAGTCTTTTAGTCCCTCGGCCCAAGCGGGCGTTCCACGCCCTTGGCCGCCGCCGCAATGGCGGCTTGCACCGGCCACCGTCTGGTGGCCGGCGCGGTGCGTTGGCAGGGGGCTGCGTCAGATGCCGAGGGCGGCTTTGGCGGCGGTGTCGAAGCCCAGGGCGATGACACGGCCGTCCTCGTCGGTGAAGACCGGGCGCTTGACCAGGGTGGGTTCGCGGGCGAGCAGGGCGGCCAGGGCAGCGCGGTCGCCGGTGCCCGCGATCGCCGCCTCGACCACGGCCCGATCGGCGTCACCCAGATTGCGCCAGGTGGTGGAGCGGCGGTTGACCAGCCGGTCGGCGCCGATCTGGTCCAGCCAGGCGCCGGCCTCTTCGGCCTTGAGCGCGTCGTCGCGCAGGTCGCGGATCCGGTGGGCGCGGTCTGCGGCTTCCAGCGCCTTCGCCGCCTTGCGGCAGGTGTCGCAGGTCTTGATGCCGTTCAGCGTGGGGAGCATCAGCGGGCGTGTCCCGTCTTGAGGGTGGGGGCCATCTCGGCCAGGACGTCGAGGCAGGCGCGGGCCAGCCGCCGGCAGCCCGCGGGCGACCAGCCTTCTTCCGCATCCGGTGCCTCGACGCAATCCTTGAACGGCTGTTCCAGCGTCATCGCCAGCGCGCCGAAGGTGTTGGCCACCCAGTTGGTGCACATCGACAGATCGCCGGTCTGCGGCCGGGCGGCCGGATAGCCGATCCGGGTCTGGAAATCGGGCGAGACCTCGTCCAGCCGGCCGCGATAGCACGTCAGCAGGTCCAGCTGCCCCGGGCGCAGATCGGGGATGCCCTCGAAGCCGGCGATGAAATTATGCGGCAGCGCCTCGTCGCCATGGACGTCCAGGCAGAAGGCGACGCCGGTCTGGAGCATGGCCGCGCGCACCACCGCCACCTCGGGGCTGCGGGCCAGGGTGGGGGCCGCCCATTCCCGGTTCAGATTGGCGCCGGCGGCATTGGCCCGCAGATGGCCGCGGAAGCTGCCATCGGGGTTCATGTTCGGCACCACCACCAGATCTGCCGCGGCACGCAAGCCCGCGGCCACCGGGTCGGCGGCATCGGTCAGCCGGTCGAGCGCGCCCTCCATCCACCAGCTGGCCATGGTCTCCCCCGGATGCTGGCGGCCGATGATCCAGCAGACCGGCCGGCTGCCGTCGAAGGCGCCCATCGCCAGCGCATCGAGCGGCCGGCCATCGACGGTGCTGCCCAGGCGGATCCGCCGCACCCCGGGCCGGCTGCCGGCCCGCGCCACCAGATCGGCATGGGCCGACAGGTCGTAGGGCGCGAAATAGGCCAGTTCGACCTGATCGGCTTCGATCTGATCGGCATCAATGTCCAGATCCAGGCTCAGCACCCGGCCGTCGTAGCGGCCCGGCACCCGGGTCCAGCGGCTGCGATCGGTGGAGACGACCGGGCGATAGCCGTCGAAGCCCTTGGGATAGGTGCAGCTGCCGGCATTCAGCAGCCGCACTGTCACCGGCCGGCCGGTGATGCCCGACAGCCTGACGTCGAACCACTGGCGGAAGCTGCAACCGGCATCGGTGCGGATGGCGAGGTCGACCACCGTCCGGCCGCCGGCCGTGCCAATGGCGATCAGATCGCCATTGCCGCCGTCGAAGCGGCTGTCGACGGCGATGCCGGATGGGGCGGGGAATCCGGTGGCGGTCATGGGGCTGGCGCTCCTGAGAAGGTGCCTTGTGGCGGGACGCAGGTCTTGTCCGGCGCGGGATCGGGGCGACATATGATGTGTCGTCAGGTCTCTGCCCAGACCGGACGCGCATTGTGAAAGGAGTGGCCGTGACCGACAAGACCGACGCTGCGCGCCCGCTCGCGCCCGCGACCGTTGCCGCCCGGGCCACCGGGCGGGTCGATCCCGCGACCGGTGCCGTCGTGCCGCCGATCCACCCCGCCACGACCTATGAACGGGCGGCGGATCTGTCCTATCCAAGGGGGCGTGTCTACACCCGGGCCGACAACCCCAATTACGACGCGCCTGAAGCGGTGCTGACCGAGCTGGAAGGCGGGGCGGAAAGCCTGGTCTTCGCCTCGGGCGTGGCGGCCGCCGTGACCCTGTTCCAGGCCCTGCCCCAGGGCGCGCGGGTGGTGGCGCCCGAGATCATGTATTGGGGCCTGCGCAAATGGCTGATCGAGGTGGGCCGCCCCGCGGGGCTGGGCGTCGCCTTCGTCGACATGACCGATCAGCAGGCGCTGGCGGCGGCGCTGGATGAAGGGGCGGATCTGGTCTGGGTGGAAAGCCCGGCCAACCCGCTCTGGGGAATTACCGACATCGCGGCGGCAGCCCGGCTCGCCCATCGTGCCGGGGCCGTGCTGGCGGTGGATTCGACCGCCGCCACCCCGATCCTGACCCGGCCGATCGAACACGGCGCCGATATCGTGATGCATTCGGCGACCAAGTATCTGAACGGCCATTCCGACGTGCTTGCCGGCACGCTGACGGTGGCACCGGGGCTGGCCGGCGATCCGCTCTGGGCCCGGGTGCGGCAGCTCCGGTCGATGTCGGGCAATATTCCGGGGCCGTTCGAGGCCTGGCTGCTGCTGCGCGGCATGCGCACCCTGGCGCTGCGGGTGGAGCGCGCCTCGGCCAATGCGCTGGCCATCGCGCAGCATTTCGCGCGCGACCCGCGGCTCGATGCCGTGCTCTATCCGGGCCTGCCCGATTTCCCCGGCCACGAGATCGCCCAACGCCAGATGACCGGCGGCTTCGGCGGCATGCTGTCGATCCGGGTGGCGGGGGGCCGCGACCGCGCGATCGATGTTGCGGCGCGGCTGCGCCTCTTCGCCCGTGCAACCTCGCTCGGCGGGGTCGAAAGCCTGGTCGAACACCGGGCGAGCGTGGAGGGCAAGGACAGTCCCGTACCCGACGATCTGCTCAGGATTTCGGTCGGGATCGAGGCGGCGGCGGATCTGATCGCCGACCTGGACCAGGCGCTGGGCAAGGCGCCCGCAGGCGATGCGCAGTGATCGTCCCGCTTGTCGTTGACAAGCCGATGACGCACGGTTATCTAGACGCACGACCTGCCGTGGAGGGGTGGCCGAGTGGCTGAAGGCGGCGGTTTGCTAAACCGTTATAGGGTCTAAAGCCCTATCGAGGGTTCGAATCCCTTCTCCTCCGCCAGTTCCGAAGGCCCCGGCCGAGCGCTGCTCGACCGGGGCCTTCGCGCATCCGGCATCTCCACGCAGGGCAGGCCCGGGCATTTCGCACTTGCGGCAGGTACCCGCGGGTGTTACTCAGGCAATCCGATCGGTGGCGGTCCCGCCCGCCACCCATAAAACCTCAAACGGGCATGTTCGGGCTTTACTGCTCCGCGACCTGCCACCCGCCGGGCGCCCCGGCCGCGTGACGAACCGCAAACGGTCTCCCCGTGGGACACCGGGTTCGCCGTCCTGGCGCCGATCTGCGGCGGACGCCCATGACTGGCCCAGGCACGCGGGGCACGTCCCTTACTTATCCGGCTGCCGGTATGTCCGCAGCCGGCGTGGCTTTTTGCCCGCCGGTCGCGGCGGCGCCACCCGTTCGAAAGACCGACCCTTGACCAATTTCTCCGAGCTTGGCCTGTCCGAGACGCTGCTTCGCGCCCTGGACCAGGCGGGCTACGTGACGCCGACCCCCATCCAGGAACAGGCCATCCCGCATCTGGTGGCGGGTCGTGACCTGTTGGGCATCGCCCAGACCGGCACCGGCAAGACCGCCGCCTTCGCGCTGCCGATCCTGAACCGGATCGCCGCCGACCGGAACCGCGCCAACATGCCGGGCCGCACGCGCTGCCTGATCCTGGCTCCGACCCGCGAACTGGCCGCCCAGATCGCCGACAACATCAAGACCTATGCCCGCCATATGCGCGTGCATGTGGCCGTGGTGGTGGGCGGCGTCAGCGCCGGCCCGCAGATCCGCGCCATTGCCCGCGGCCTCGACATCCTGGTGGCGACGCCGGGCCGTCTGGTCGACCATCTGGACAGCGGCGTGCTGAAGCTGGACCGCACCGAGGTGGTGGTGCTGGACGAGGCCGACCACATGCTCGACCTCGGCTTCATCATCCCGATCCGCCGGATCCTGGCCAAGCTGCCGACCCGTCGGCAGAGCCTGTTCTTCTCGGCGACCATGCCGAAGGAGATCGGTGCGCTGGCCGGTGAGATGCTGCGTGATCCGATCGAAGTGTCGGTGACCCCGGTCGCCACCACGGCCGAGCGGGTCGAGCAGCGCGTGGTGCGCATCGAGCCCGCCCGCAAGCGCGGTGTGCTGATCGAGCTGCTGGAGTCCGAAGGCGTTCACCGCGCCCTGGTCTTCACCCGCACCAAGCGCGGTGCCGACCGTGTTGCACATGACCTTGAAGTCGCCGGCCTGCCGGCGGCCGCCATCCATGGCAATAAGAGCCAGAGCCAGCGCGAGCGGGCCCTCGGCGGTTTCCGTGACGGCCGGGTGCGGATCCTGGTCGCCACCGACATCGCGGCGCGCGGCATCGACGTCTCGGGCGTCAGCCATGTGTTCAACTACGAACTGCCCGACGTGCCCGAGAGCTATGTCCACCGCATCGGCCGCACCGCGCGTGCCGGCGCCGAAGGTATCGCCATCACGCTCTGCGCCGATGACGAGCTGGGCCTGCTGCGTGACATCGAGCGTCTGACCCGTCAGACCCTGCCGATCGACGAGCGTCGCACGGCCGAATCGATCGCCTCGGCACCCGAGCGCCTGCCCCAGCGTCAGCCGATGCGCAATGGCCGCCCTGCCTCCAAGGCGCGCCCCGGCGGCGGCGTCGGCCGGCCTGCCGGCCGCGGCCATGGCCGCCCGGGCGAGCGCAGCGAGCGCGGCGAGGGTGCGCCCCGGCCGCAGCGTCCGCAGCGCCAGGGCCAGCGCGCTCATGGCGATCGGCCCCACAGCGATCGGCCCCACAGCGATCGGGCCCATAGCGATCGGGCCCAGGGTGAGCGCTCCTTCGGTGAGCGGTCGCAGGGCGACGGCTTCCGGGGCGACGGCTTCCGTGGGGATCGGCCGCATGGCGATCGCCCCCAGCGCGACCGGCCCCAGCGCGCGCGCCCGCCGCGCGGCGACCGGCCCCAGGGCCAGCAGGGCCGTGGCGGTGAAGGCCGTCCGCGCCGGCAGGGTCAGTATGCCGGCTGAGACGTTGTGCCGGGTGAGCCGGTACGCCGGCTGATCCCGGCCTCGGGCATCAGAACGAAAATGAAAGGCGCGGTTCCGGAAACGGGACCGCGCCTTTCATCTGTTTTTGGGCTGACTCACGCGCTCCGGACGGTGCCGAGGAAGCCGTCGATCTGGCCCTTCAACCCCCGGGCGCGGGCGCCGAGATCGTCGGTCACCTGCTGCAATTCGGCGGCCTGATCGCCGGTGCGGCGCACGGCGCCGGTGACACGACCGAGACCGGCCGAGACATCGCGGCTGCCGGCGGCCGCCTGATCCACCCGGCCGGCGATTTCGCGGGTGGCGGCGCCCTGACGCTCCACCGCGGCCGCGACGGTGGCGGTGATGCCGTCGATCTCGCCGATGGTGGTGCCGATCCGGCCGATCACCGTCACCACCCGGCCGGTCTCGCTCTGGATGCCGCCGATCCGCTCGGCGATTTCGGCGGTGGCGCGGGCGGTCTGGTCGGCAAGCTGCTTCACTTCCGAGGCGACGACCGCGAAGCCCTTGCCGGCGTCGCCTGCACGCGCCGCCTCGATCGTGGCGTTGAGCGCCAGAAGATTGGTCTGTTCGGCAATCTCTGAAATCAGGCCCACCACCTGGCCGATCCGGCTGGCGGCGTCGGCGAGTGTGGTGATCTGGGCATTGGCCTCGCGGGCCTGACGGGCGGCATCGGCAGCAAGCCCGCCGCTGCGCGCGGTCTCGCGCCCGATATCGGCGATCGAGGCCGCCAGCGCCTCGGCCGCTTCGGCGACCGCCTTCACATTTGCCGCCGATACCTCGGACACGCGGCCGACCTCGCCCGCATCGCCGGTGGCGGCATCGGCCAGACCGCGCATCTCGCGCGCCGTTCCTTCCATGCCGGCGACCGCCGCGATCACCTGGCGCAGCGCCTCGGACACTTCGTGGTCGAAGCGCCGGCAGGCGGCCTCGATCTCGGCCGTGCGGCGTTCGCGACGCGCGGTCTCTTCGGCGCGTTCGGCGGTGAGCCGGTCGTTGCTGAGTGCGGTGTTGCGGAAGACCTCCACCGCCTGGGCCATGCGGCCGATCTCGTCGCGCCGGCCGGTGCCGGGCACCTCGGCGGCGGTATCGCCCGCCGCCAGCGCCGTCATGCGCTGCGCCATGCGGTCGATCGACCGGCCGGCATCGCGGCCGATGATCAGGCTGACCGACAGCACCAGCAGGGTGGCGAAGCCGGCGGTGACCAGCAGAATGGTCATCAGCCGGGCATTGTCGGCCTGGGCCTCGGCGGCGACGGTGCCGCTCACCGCCTCAATCTCGTCGCCGAGCGTGCCCATGCGGGTCTCGAGCGCGTCGAAAGCGTCGATGAAGGCGGGGAAGCCGGCCTCGGCCCGGGCGCGATCCCGGGCCGCCGCCGTCACGATGGCCTCTGCGGCCCGCACATAGGCATCCACCGCGGCGGTGACCGCCGGAAGCTGGGCCGCGATCCCGGGCGAGACGTTCAGATCGCGCAGGCTGGCCATCGCGGCGCGAAACTCCTGGGCATGCTCCACCAGATCGGCCGACACCGCGGCCCGATCCGCCGCCGGGGCATCGGGGGCCAGGCGCAGGGCCATCAGCACATCGGCGCGCAGGGCATCATGCATCATGTCGCCCTGCATCTGCTGGCGCACCGCCGCGGTCACCCGGGTCACGGCCGAGAGCCCGTCGTCGGAGCGGATCAGCCCCAGAATGCCGGCGCCGCCCGCGGCGGCAATCAGCACGACGGACACAAGGCTCGACCAGGTGAGCCGGGCCCGGATTGACGAGGATCGTGACATCTCCCCTCCTTTCACGTACGGGGGCAGGATGCCGGCGGCACCCTCGTGTCACGATCGTAACTGTCTGCAATTTAAGAAAGTGTTTAGAAAGACTTTAGATGGTGACGCGCCCTGATACGAGCCAGTCCGTCCCTGCCGGATCGAGCCGCTGCACGCCGATCGATGTGGTCCCGGTCAGAATGCCTGGCCCCTGATCGATGACGGCCGCCTCAATCCGGCCCGTTCCCTGATGTTCCAGATCGAGCAGGGGGGCGGCGGCCGCGCCGCCGGTCGCCGGATCCTCGGCGATGCCGAGCCCTGCGGGGAAATGGCGGGCGCGGATGCAGAGGCAGCCGTTCTCCGCCTGACCGGCGAGGGCATAGAGGTAGAGGCCGGTGGCGCCGGTCCGTCCGGCCAGCCGGGCGACCGTGGCGGGATCGGGCACCGCCCGGCCCACCAGTGCCGGATCTTCCAGCCTGAGGACGAGCTTGGGCCGGGCGGCGCCGGCAAGCGCCGGCGGGAAGGCGTCGAGCCCCGCGCAGAGCCCGGTTGCGGCGGCGATATCGGCGCGGAGCGCTGCGCCGTCCGCGATCGGCCGGTGGTGATTGCCGGCAAGCCGGATCGCCGCCCCCGGCGGGCGATGATCGGCCGGCACCGGGCTGACCGTCTGCGGCCCGGCGGCGGTGGCGATGACCAGCGCCCGGTCACGCGCCTGCCCGTGCTGCCAGAGCCGGACCGCACCTGCCAGCAGCCCGTGCAGGCAGAGCGTGATCTCAGACGCCGGCAGGAAAAACCGCGCCCGCCAGCCGGTGTCCGGATCGGGCTGAAGCCAGGTGACTTCGGCGCCGTGTCGCTGGGCCAGCGCGCGTGCCCGGGCTTCGGTGCCGCCCAGCTGCACCAGGGCCGGGTTGCCGCCGCTGCCGTCGGCGCGGCAGAAGGCCATGGCCGGCCGTTCCGATGCCGGCCGTTCGGAGGTGGGGGCGGGCGTCATCTGCGCGCCGCCCGGCCGGGGACCGCGGCGCCCTCTACCCTGCGGGCGACATCGACCAGCAGCCAGCCGGCCAGCAGGCCGCCGGCCAGAAACAGCGCCGCCATCACCTGGGGCGGGACATGGCCGACCGCGGCGACACCAGCGGCCCCGGTCATCAGCGCCAGGCGGAAGCCCAGATTCATCACCGCCGCCGCCCGGCTGCGGCCGGCTTCGGGCGCGAGTGCGGCCATCAGCGCCAGCTTGGGCGGGGCATAGAGCAATTCGCCCACCGTGAACAGGGCGGTGAAGCCGATCAGCAGCCAGGCATCGGTCGACCAGCCCAGCACCCAGAACCCGGCGGCGAAGAGCGCGAAACCGATGGTGAGGCGGCCGGTATCCGACATGTTCCGCGCCAGGATCTGAACCAGCGGCGCCAGGGCCACCACCATCAGCCCGTTTTCGATCCGGAGCAGGCCGAACAGGCCCGGGCCGTCGAGCGCCAGATGCAGGCCCGACCAGTCGATCAGCTTGATCGTTCCGGGCAGACTGCCCAGCCGCACCGCCACGTAATGGGCGAGCTGGGCCGCCACCGCCAGCGAGAGCGCCACGCCTGCGGCATAGCGCAGGAACAGCCGGTCGCGCAGCACCTCGGCATAACCGGCCAGCATCTCGGCCGGTCGGAAGGGGGCCGGCCGCTCCACCGGCCGGGTTTCGACCAGGGCGAGCGCCAGCGCGAGCGTCACGGCCGCCGCGAGCCCGGCGATGCCGGCGAGCAGCCAGCCGAACCACAAGCCATAGGCGGCCGCCCCGGCCAGCGTCCCGCTGGCGCGCGCGACATTGGTCACCCAGTAGACCGCGCCATAGATCTGCCGCCGCCGTTCGGGCGTTGCGAGGTCGATCACCGTCGCCTCGGCGGTGGGGGTGGAGATGCCGGCGGCGATGGCGAGGGCGAGGAAAGGCAGGGCGGCGATCCAGGCGGCGAGCACCGGGTCGGCGGCGCGGGTTTCGGGCAGCACCGCGAGTGCGAGTGCGGCGGCAGCCAGCGCCCGGCCGGCTTCGGCCGGTACCAGCACCCGGCGCCGGCCGCGGGTATCGGCCAGATGTCCGGCCCAGATGCCCGCCACCGTCGCGCCCGCGAAGGCCGCGAAGATCAGCAGCCCGGCCGTGCCGGTGCCGAGGCGTTCGGCGAACAGCAGCGCCATGAAGGGGAAGATGGCGGCCTCGGCGAATTTTTCGAGGAAGAGCACCGCCAGGCGGAGCCGGATCACCCGTTCCATGACGCGTCCTCCAGCCGCCAGGTGGTGAAGGGGGTATCGCAGGCGGTGCCGAGGGCGACATCCATCCGCCGGGCGGCCGGGTCCAGGATCACACTCGCAACCGTGCGGCCCAGCCGCGGGCTGTTGCGGCCATGGGCGCAGATCGACAACGGCGCATTGGCATGGTCGGCGAGCACGGCCCGTGCATCTCCGGCTCCGGCAGCACCCTCCGCCCAAGGGCTTTCGGCGAAGATCTCGTCCAGCCGCGCCGTCCGCAGACGGGTGGACGACCAGGCCGGCACCCGGTCGAGCGGCGCCAGATCGGGATGCAGGTAATGATTGCAATGGGTAAGCCGCGCCTGGGGCAGGCCCGGACCGGGATCGAGCCGCCGGCAGCTGTCGATGGTGGTCTCGATCATCCGGTGGCCGGTGCCGTCGGCCAGGGTGTAGCAGCGCGAGGTGGCGCGCGGCAGGCGGGCGATGGCGGCTTCGGCCGCATCGGCATCGGCCAGGCCCAGCAGATGACGGACGATCAGATAGGGCGGCGGTGCCACCTGCCAGCCGGGGGCGACCACCATGTTGATGCCGATGGCGAGCCCGGCCCGGTTGAGGCCGAGGAAGCCCAGCTGGCCGAGCGGCGCCCAGGCCAGCGACCGCCCGCCCGGCCCGTCGCCATCCAGGTCGAGCACGGTGCCGAGCCCGTCCATATCGCCCGGCAGATCGGCGGTCTGGGCGATCAGCGAGCGGCCGTCCGCGCCGGTGAAAGCAAGCGTGGTGCAGCCTTCGAGCCCGCCCGACCGGTCTTCGGGCTGTGCGGCCCCTGCAACCACCGGCCCGGTGCCGGGGGCGGCAAGCTCGCGCCTCAACTGCAGGATCAGCGCATCGGCAAGCGGGATACCGGCGCCCTCGGCCAGGCCCTCGATCTCTGCCATCACCTCGGGCAGCAGATCGGCGATCGGGGCTGCGAAGGTGAGCGCCAGCCGTCGCGCGGCCTCGCGGCCCAGCGGTTCCGGCCGCAGCCGGTCCAGATGGGCGACGTCCTCGTCCAGAAAAGCGCGGATCGCCGGGCCGAGGGCCTGGCCGATGCTGCGGCCCCGCGCCCGCGCCGGCCCCCGGGCGCGGATCGGCCAGGCCAGGCCCGAAAGCAGCTCTGCCGCGGTCGCGCGGCGGGTGGGCTGAACCAGGCTCATGCCGCCTGCCTCCGCCTGAGGCCGTCGCCGGCCAGGCGGATCAGGCTCTGGGCCAGCAGGTCGACCGCCTGACGTGCCAGCGGCTCCAGTACCGGGCGGTTCGGCCCGGCAAGGGTCGCGGCGGTGTAGATGCCGGGCGTCATGTTGACCTCCAGGATCACCGGGCCGCGGCCCGGCACCTCGATCAGGTCGACACCGGCGAGCGGCGCATCGACCGCACGCGCCGCCGCCGTGGCAAGGCGGGCGAGGGCGGGCGGGATGCTGGTCAGCGCTTCGGCCCTGCCGCCGGCATGCAGATTGGCGACGAAGGCCCCCGGGGCGGCGTGGCGGCGGAAGGCATAGACCGGCCGGTGATCGACGCATTGAATGCGCAGATCGCTGCCGTCATTGGGCAGGAATTCCTGAAGATAGAGCGGCAGCCGCGCGGCCCCGGCCTCGGCCAGACGGGCGATCAGCTCGGCGCGGTGGCCGAGCGGGCCGACCCCGCCGCCCTTGGTGCCCAGGCAGGGTTTCACCACCATCGGCAGGCCAAGCCCGGCGATCAGCACGTCGGGATCGGCATCGGCGCCCGCGATCAGGGTGCGGGCATGGGGCAGGCCGGCGGCGGCGAGGCGGAGCGACAGGGTGGGCTTCAACTGGCCGGGATCGAGCACGGCCGCCCGGTTCATCACCGGCACCCCGGCCATTTCCAGCGCCTTGAGCAGCCAGAGCCCGGCATCGCGTGCGGCAAGCGATGTCCAGCCCAGGCAGGCATCGGGGGTGAGCGGGCTGCCATCCGCCTCGAGGATCACCGGCCGCCGGCCGTCGATGCGGATGGTGAGGGCTTCCGGGCGGCGGATGATCGGGCGGGCGCCGCGTGCCCGCAATGCGCCGTCGATGGCAGTGACGTCGGCCGTGGTCTCGCGCGCCAGGACCAGCACGGCCGGGCGCGGGCGACTGCCGGCGCCGGAGTGCGGAGCGGGGGAGGGCATCGCCGATCTCTCCGTGGTTGAGTGACCGGCGATTTATACGCCCTTAACTATGACGGGATCAAGCGACCTCGGGAAGTGCGCCGGGCGCGGGCGGGGTCCGCATCCCGGCGGCACCGGCGGGGACGAGCCCCAGCCGGTGCCGCCGGGTCCAGCGCGTCAGCATCAGCACCGCCACGGTGGCGAGGCCTGAGGCCAGGCCGATCCAGAGCCCGGTGCCGCCCATGTCCAGCCCGAAGGCGAGGCCAGAGCCCACCCCCAGCCCAACGCCCCAATAGCCGAGGCCGGCATAGATCATGGGAACGGCGGTGTCCTTGAGCCCGCGGAGCAGGCCCGCCCCCACCGCCTGGGCGCCGTCGGCCAGCTGGAAGATGGCCGCGATGCCCAGGAAGCCGACCGCGATCGCCGTGGTCTCGGCCACCGCCGGATCGTTGCCGTCCAGGAAGAAGCCGATCAGCGTGCGGGGCATGGTCAGCATCACGATGGCCGAGAGCGCCATGAAGCCGATGCCGAGCAGGATGGCGGCACGGCCCGCTTCGCGGATCCGTCCGGCATCGCCCCGGCCGGCGGCGATGCCGACCCGCACGGTGCCCGCCTGGGCCACCCCCATCGGCACCATGAAGGTGACGGCGGCCAGCTGCAGCGCGATGGCGTGGGCGGCGAGCTGGTTGGTGCCGATCAGCCCCATCAGGAAGGCGGCGGCGTTGAAGACGGTTACCTCGAAGCCCATGGTCAGGCTGATCGGCAGACCGATCTTCAGCATCTCGCGAAGCCGCGGCCAGTCCGTCCGCCACCAGCGGCCATAGAGCGCGAAGCGGTTGAAGCGGCGGTCGGCCAGGGTGACCAGCGCCAGCGCGCCGAACAGGAAGATGTTGGCGAGCGTGCTGGCGATGCCGGCTCCCTCCAGCCCCAGCGCCGGCAGGCCGAAATGCCCCAGCACCAGGCCCAGATCGAGCACGGCGTTGACCGCGACCGCCGCGATGGTGATCACCATCGCAGGCCGCGGCCGGCCGAGGGCCGAGATGAAGTTGCGGAGCACCACGAACCACAGCGCCGGCAGGATGCCCCAGCGCAGCGTGTCGACATAGACCGCGGCGGCGGCGGCCAGATCGGGCGCCTGGCCCATGGCCCGCAGGATGGTCTCCGTCTGGCCCAGCACCAGGATCCAGGCGGTCGAGACGGCAAGGCAGAGCCACAGCCCCTGACGCACGGTGCGCCTGAGATCGCGGACCATGCCCAGCCTGGCGCCCACCGCCTGGGCGAGCATCGGGGCGGTGGCCATGGCAAGGCCCATACCGTAGATGAACAGCGCGAAATAGAGATTGGCGCCGAGGGTGGCGGCTGCCAGTGCCTCGGGGCCCAGCCGGCCGATCACCAGCACGTCCGTGGTGGTGATCGCCATCTGGGCGAGGTTGGTCAGCACGATTGGCCAGGCGAGGGCGAAGGTCGCCCTTACCTCGCGCATGAACGGGGCCTCGCGCACGAACGGGGTCTGTGCGCCGGCCGCGGGGGGAGCGATGCCGGTCATGATCTCTGGTGCCGAAATGGTGAATGCGCGCACGGAATCCGGCGACGGCGGCTGGCTGACCGGCGGGGGGCCTTGCACCTGCCCCGGAAGGGGGATGCGGCCTGCCATGGTCATGGCCGTCTGACGGTCCGAGGATGGCGGGGCTGCGATGGCAGCCTGGGCTGTTGTCGCCATCCGGCGCCCGAGCCGTACAGAATACGCGCAGATCGTGACGTGACACCCGCGCGGGAATTGCGGGTCTGGCTCGCAGGATTCGCATGGTATACCAATATCCGGCATAATGGTATACCAATGCCCATAACAACCGGATGAGGGCGGGGCAAGGGCATGGTCGAAACCTGGGTGGTGGTCACGGCGGCCGCGGCCGCGCTGCAGGCGTCGCGCACGGCGCTTCAGCAGCGGCTGCGCGGGCTGCTGAGCGTTCAGGGCGCAGGTTTCGTGCGCTATGCCTATGGGGCGCCGGTGTCGCTGGCGGCGCTGGCGGTCGTTGCTGCCTCTCCCGCCGGTGTGCCGGATCTGACGCTCGCCCATGCCGGCTGGTGCGCGCTGGCCGGCATCGCCCAGATCCTGGGGACCAATCTGCTGATCATGTCCTTCGGTGCCCGCGGCTTCGCGGTGGGCACGGTCTATTCCAAGGCGGAGACCGTGATCGTGGCCCTGGTCGGTTGGGCGGTGCTGGGAGAGGCCCTGGCTGCAACGGCCTGGGCCGGCATTCTGGTGTGTATGGCCGGCGTGGTGGCGCTGGCCACCCGCGGCAACCGCGAAGGACTGAAGGCTCTGGCGCGCGGCGCCGGCGACCGGGCGGCGCTTTACGGGCTGGGGGCCGGGGCGATGTTCGCCGTCGCCTCGGTCTGCATCCGGGCGGGTGCGCTGGAGCTGGGGCAGGGCGACGCCTTTCCGCGGGCGATCGCGACGCTGGCGGTGATGAACTCCATCCAGGCGGTGCTGATGGGCGTCTGGCTGCTGGCCCGCGAGCCCGCAACCTTCACTGCCGTGTTCCGCACCTGGCGCAGTTCCTCGCTGGTGGGCCTGCTCAGCGTCACCGGCTCGGCCGGCTGGGCCTGGGCCATGACGCTGGAGACCGCGGCGCTGGTGCGCGCCTTCGGCCAGGTGGAACTGGTCTTCACCGTGATCATGGGCCGGCTGCTGCTGGGCGAGACGCCCAAGGCCGCCGACATCCCCGGAAGCCTGGCGGTGATCCTGGGTGTGCTGCTGGTGCTGCTCGCCTGAAGGCGCTAGTCTTTGGGCCCATGAGCGATGCGGACGACATCACCCGGCTGACCGCCTTTTCCCTGGGCGCCGACGGCCCGGCCATCCGGCCGGCGCCGGTGGAGCGGGCATGGATGGATGCCACCCCCCAGGGCTTCGCCTATCGCTGCCTGCCGCTCGCCATCGCCAATGCCTGGGGATGGGAACTGCTGAACCCGGCCGGCTTCACCGCGGTCTGGACGGGGGACGAGGCGCCGGCGGGGGTGGTGGTGACACCCGACGACCCCGCGGCGGCGGTGCCCGCGGTCGGGCATTTCGGATCGGGCATCCTGACCTTCCATGTCCCCTGGCTGTTCCGCACCGCGCCCGAGGTGGCGCTGATGGTGCAGGGGCCGGTCAACCGGCCCAAGGATGCGATCGCCGGTCTGCAGGGGCTGGTGGAAACCGGCTGGTCGCCCTTCGGCTTCACCATGAACTGGCGCTTCACCCGCACGGACACGCCGGTGCGGTTCGAGGCGGGGGAGCCTTTCGCCGCGATCGTGCCGGTGCTGCCGGCCCTGGTGGAGGCGATGCGGCCCGAGATCCGCCCGATCGCGAGCGAGCCCGAGACCGAGCGCGCCCACGCCGCCTTCGTTGCCGGCCGGTCCGCCTTCATCGAGGCCCTGGGTGACGAGGGAAGCCTGGAGCGCCGGGCCGGCTGGCAGAAGGATTATTTCCGCGGCCGCACGCCGGACGGCAATGCCGCCGGGGGCCCCCATCGCACGAAGCTGAAACTCGCGCCCTTCATCCGCCGCGACGGATGATGACGCGGTTCCGCTCCACCCGTTCCGGGAGATCGATGCACGGCCGCTTCGTCTGAATGACCTGCGCAGCCGCGTGGCCCTGCTTGCCCTGGTGCTGATCGCCGTGCTGGTGATCGGCCTGCAGACCCTGATCGGCCGGCGCGCCGCCGACCAGATGGCGGCCGAGATCGGTGCCGGGCTGGCAGAGGTGGCGCAGCAGGTCGCCGACCGTTTCGACCGCGAGATCTGGAGCCGGTCCAACGAGAGCCTGCTGTCCGCCACCGACCGGCCGGTGGTGATCGACACCCACCGCCGGGCCATGGGTGTCGATGGCACCCCCGGGCCGCATCTGCTGAACGTTGCAGCGCCCGCGGTGACGCCTGATGGCGCCCGTCACGGCACGCTGATCGCGTGGCTGGGCTGGGATTGGGGCCGCGACATTCAGCGCGATCTGGGCCGGGCGCTGCGTCGCGACCGGCCGCTGGAGATCCTGGTCGCCGACGCGGCCGGGCAGGTGATCATCGGCCCGGAAGCTGCAATCGGGCAACCGGTGCCCCGCAGCTCGGCGATGCCGGCGGCGGACGGCCGCAACGGCTGGGGGGCCGCCGGCTGGATCGCCCGGCCGCTGCGGCGTATCGCCCAGGCGGCCGACCGGATCAGGTCGGGTGACGACGGGGTGGAAATCTCCGAGGTCGGCGGCGCGACCGAGGTGGAACTGCTGTCGCGGTCGCTGCGTGCGCTGATCGACCGGCTGACCCACAGCCGCAGTGAACTGGACCAGGCTCTGTCGGCGGCCGGGCGCGACGCGCTGACCGGCCTGCCCAACCGCCGCTTCTTCGACGAGGTGCTGCATCTGCTGACCGACCGGATCGCGGCCCATAACGGCACGCTGGGCGTGATCTTCATGGATCTGGACGGGGGTTCAAGGATGTCAACGACGTTCACGGCCATGCGGCGGGCGATCAGCTGCTGATCACGGTGGCCGGCCGGCTGGCGCATGCGGTGCGCGAGCGTGACGTCGCCATCCGTCTGGGCGGTGACGAATTCGTCGTGCTGCTGGATCTGGAAGGCGAGGATCCGGCGGGCCAGGCCAGGCGGACCGCCGAACGGCTGATCGCCCTGGTCGGGCTGCCGGTGCCGCTGGGCGAGGGGGCCGCCGTCACCGTCGGCGGCAGTGCGGGCGTCGCCCTCTGGCCGGCGGATCATGCCGATCCGCGCGAGGTGCTGGAGCTGGCGGACGCCGCCCTCTACGCGGTCAAGCGCGGCGGGCGCGGCCATGTCCGGCTGCATGACGGGGCGGCCCGGGGTTTCGTCTCCCGGAATAAGTAGGACAAGAAAGTTGCCATAGTTGTGGCGAATCCGACATAAACGTTCGATTTTGCACATTTGCCGCTGGACAGCCGACATGGCATCCGCATAAGGTCCATGACAGTGTTATCGATACGGTGATCTGCCGGACGATGACGTGACAGCCGGAATACCCGGTCGACAAGCGTCGCGATGTCGGCCATCATGCGGTCAGACGTGGTCCATAAGACGCCACCAGCCGTATGAGCCTTACACGACGGCGGTGACACACCGTCGGGACCAGACACCCACCAGGACCAGAGACCCGGGAACCCGGAAGCAGATGTACGACGATCCGCGCCACACCGCCATTGCCGCACGCCGCCGCGCTTCCGCGCAGGCCGCGGTGATTGCACGTGCCGAGGCGCGGCGCGCGGAACTGTTCCTGATGGCCTCCGGTGGCGTGATCGTCATCCTCCTTGGCCTTGCCCTCTCGCTTCGACTTATCGGCCCCTGAGCGCCGCACGGTCACCTGCGTAAACCACGGGTGACACACGCTCAGGGGACAAGAGACAGACCCGCATGCCCGGCGCAGGATGCCGGTGCGTGCCGACCCCGTCCGGGCCCTTCCCAACCGCATCGCCCGCGGCCCCGGCCCGTCTCTCTTCGAAGCAAGGCAGTTTCAGATGACCACCGAGACCAATCCCGCCCGTCAGCCGGTCGACACCACCCGTGCCGCCGAGGTTAATGCCGGCGACCGCGTCGTGATCTTCGACACCACGCTGCGTGACGGCGAGCAGTGCCCCGGCGCCTCGATGACGCTGGACGAGAAGCTGCGTGTCGCCGAGATGCTGGAGCGCCTGGGCGTCGACGTGATCGAGGCCGGCTTCGCCATCGCCTCCAACGGCGATTTCGAATCGGTCTACAAGATCGCCGAGCGGTCGCGTGAGGCAGTGATCTGCAGTCTGGCGCGTGCGAAGCATGCCGATATCGAGCGCGCGGCCGAGGCGCTGAAGCCTGCCCGCCGCCGCCGCATCCACACCTTCATCTCCACCAGCCCGCTGCATCGCAAGTTCAAGCTGAACATGGACGAGGCGCAGGTGCTGGAGGCGATCGCCGACAGCGTCTCCTTCGCCCGCCGCTTCACCGACGACGTCGAATGGTCCTGCGAGGACGGCACCCGCACCGAGCCGGAGTTCCTGTACCGGGCCATCGAGATGGCGATCGCCAATGGTGCCACCACCATCAACGTGCCCGACACCGTCGGCTACACCATGCCCGAGGAATATATCGGCCTGATCCGGGCGATCCGGAACAATGTGCCGAACATCGACAAGGCGATCCTGTCGGCGCATTGCCACAACGATCTGGGTCTGGCGGTGGCGAACTCTCTGGCCGCGGTCTCGGCCGGTGCGCGCCAGGTGGAATGCACCATCAACGGCATCGGCGAGCGCGCGGGCAATGCGGCGCTGGAAGAGATCGTGATGGCGATGCGCACCCGCGCCGATCTGATGGGCGTGGGCACCGGCATCGACACCACCCTGATCACCCAGGCCTCGCAGCTGGTCTCGTCGGTCACCGGCTTCCCGATCCAGTACAACAAGTCGATCGTGGGCCGGAACGCCTTCGCGCATGAAAGCGGCATCCATCAGGACGGCATGCTGAAGAATGCCCAGACCTACGAGATCATGACCCCGGAATCGGTGGGCGTGAACAAGTCGTCGCTGGTGATGGGCAAGCATTCCGGCCGCCATGCCTTCAAGACCAAGCTGAAGGAGCTGGGCTTCGAGCTGGGCGACAACGCCCTGGAAGACGCCTTCCGCCGTTTCAAGGATCTGGCCGACCGCAAGAAGACCGTGTTCGACGACGATCTGGTCGCCCTGGTGTCGGATGGTGCCGGCCACGAGGGTGAAAGCCTGAAGCTGACCGCGCTCGCGGTTGCCTGCGGCATCGGCGTCGACCATGTCGCCACCGTCACCATCGAGCGCGAAGGCGTTGCCCATTCGGCCAGCGCCGGCGGCAACGGCCCGGTGGACGCCGCTTTCAACGCCATCGGCCAGGCGATCCCGCACGAGGCGGTGCTGCAGCTCTATCAGGTCCAGTCCGTGACCGAGGGCACCGATGCCCAGGCGCGGGTGACCGTACGTCTGGGCGCCCGCGGCCGCAGCCATGGCGGCATCGGCGCCGATCCCGACACCGTGGTCGCCTCGGCCAGCGCCTATGTGAATGCCCTCGCCAAGCTGCTGGAAAAGGCGGCGGACGCACCGGAAGAGGCGGCCGATCCGTCGATCCGCAGCGCCGCCATCTGATCACGCCCGGCTTGCCTGTTTCGGCGCCCCCGCCGGACACGACGCCCGCCCGGGAACGGCCCCCGCCCGTTCCCCGCGCGGGCGTCGTCGCGTTCGATGCGCTGACACCGAATTGACAGTTTCAATGCGGTGCGGTTTGTGGCGTAATCTCGCCGCGTTCGCCCCCGACCGTCCCAGAGCGCGCAGACCCTTGCGCGCAGCCCGGACGGTAACCGGGGCGCAGGCTTCGACGCCGCCGGCGCACCCCCGGTCCGGGCACTGACAGTCAGATCCAGCGAGCAAAGCCAGCTACATGTTCTCGAGCCTCCTCGGCATTCTCTCGGCCGACATGGCCATCGACCTCGGCACCGCCAACACGCTCGTCTACGTGAAGGGCCGGGGTATCGTGCTCAACGAGCCGTCGGTGGTTGCGATCATGAACGTCAAGGGCAAGAAGCAGGTCCTCGCCGTGGGCGAAGAGGCCAAGCTGATGCTCGGCCGCACACCCGGCAATATCGAGGCGATCCGCCCGCTGCGTGACGGGGTCATCGCGGATTTCGAAGTCGCCGAAGAGATGATCAAGCATTTCATCCGCAAGGTGCACAACCGGCGCACCTTTGCGAGCCCGCAGATCATCGTCTGCGTGCCCTCGGGCTCGACCGCGGTGGAACGCCGGGCCATCCAGGAATCGGCCGAAAGCGCCGGCGCGCGCCGGGTGTTCCTGATCGAGGAGCCGATGGCCGCCGCGATCGGTGCCGGCCTGCCGGTCACCGAGCCCACCGGTTCGATGGTGGTCGATATCGGCGGCGGCACCACCGAGGTGGCGGTGCTGTCGCTGGGCGGCATCGTCTATTCGCGCTCGGTGCGCGTGGGCGGCGACAAGATGGACGAGGCGATCATCGCCTATATCCGCCGCAATCATAACCTGCTGATCGGCGAGTCGAGCGCCGAGCGGATCAAGACCGAGGTCGGCTCCGCCTGTCCGCCCGCCGATGGCGACGGCAAGGTGCTGCAGATCAAGGGCCGCGACCTGATGCACGGCGTGCCGCGCGAGATCGTGATCACCGAACGCCAGATCGCCGAAAGCCTGGCCGAACCGGTGGGGCAGATCGTCGAGTCGGTGAAGGTCGCACTGGAGCACACCGCCCCCGAACTCGCCGCCGACATCGTCGACAAGGGCATCGTGCTGACCGGCGGCGGGGCGCTGCTGGGCAATCTGGATCTGGTGCTGCGCAATGCGACCGGCCTGCCGGTCTCGATCGCCGATGATCCGCTCTCCTGCGTGGCGCTGGGCACCGGCCGGGCGCTGGAAGAGATGAAGAAGCTGAAGCACGTCCTCTACGAACAGTACTGACTCTGCAAGCAGTGCTGGCCGGCGATCGGATCGCCGGTAAAGAAATCCTTAAGGTCTTCCAGGAAACGGGCTGTCGATGCCCGCACTCCGGGAAGACCAGCCCTGCAGGCGCGATGATGTCCGGACCATGGTCTTGTGGCCGTCGTCATGTCATGCTTGAAGATCAGTCGAGCCCCTCAGCCTCGGGGAGAACGCTCCGGTGAAGCCGCTCGGATACGGCCGCGCCGTGGCTCAGCCACTCAGACAGCTCGCCCATCGCTTCGCCTTCGGAGCGCTGGTGGTGGGCTCCGTCGGCCTGATGATCGCGACGCGCTTCGACGTCGTGCCCGTCACCGATCTGCGCACCGCCATCGCCGACGCTTCCACGCCGGCGCTGGAACTGTTCTCGCGTCCGGTCTCCAGCCTGACCGGGCTGACCGACCGGATCGGCACGCTGACCGATCTTGCCGCCGAGAATGCCCGTCTGACCGAACAGAACGAGCGCCTGCGCCATTGGGAGCAGGTGGCGCTCAGGCTTGCGGCAGAAAACACGGCGCTGCGCCGGCAGCTGGGCGTGGTGCCCGATCCCGAACAGCGCTTCCTGTCGGCGCGGATCCTGGCCGACACCGGCGGGCCCTTCGTGCGCACCCTGCTGATTTCGGCCGGCGCCCGCGACGGCATGGCCCGCGACGGAATCGCCGTCACCTCGGCCGGCCTGGTCGGTCGGGTGATCCAGGTGGGCGAGACCTCGTCGCGCCTGCTGCTGCTGTCGGATCTGAACAGCCGTGTGCCGGTGACGGTGGAAACCCCGGACGGGGCGGCCCAGCGGGCCATTCTGGCCGGCGACAATTCGCCGCGTCCGGCGCTCGCCTATCTGCCGCCCCATGTGATGCCCGAGGTGGGCGCGCGGGTGGTGACATCGGGCGAGGGCGGCATTTTCCCGCCCGGTCTGGCCGTCGGCCGGGTGATCTCGGTCGAAGAGGGCCAGATCCGGGTCGAGCCCTTCGTCGACTGGCGGCGGCTGGATTTCGTGCGCATCCTGCTCGGCATCGAGCTGCATCCGGAAGGGGCGCCCGAGGTGTCGCCGGCCCTGCCGGTGGCACCGGCGCCGGCCCGCAGCCAGTGACGGCCGGCGGAGGGGCATGAACGACACCCTGTTGCAGAAGCTCGACCGTCAGGTGCGGGCTTCGGTGCCCTTCCTGGTGAGCCTCGCCTTCGTGCTGGTCGCCGCAGCCCCCTGGTCGCGCCTGGGCGGCACCGCCATGGTGCCCTGGCCGGTGCTGATCGCGGTGACCTATTGGAGCATCTACCGCCCGGACCGGCTGCCCTACTGGTCGGTCTTCATCCTGGGGCTGGTGGAGGATGCGATCGGCTGGGGGCCGTTCGGCCAGACCGCGCTGGTGCTTCTGGTGGTCCGGGCGATCCTGGTCAGCCAGCGCAAGGTGTTTCGCGGCAAGTCGTTCCTGCTGATCTGGGCGGCTTTTGCGGCGGTGGCGCTGGTCGCCTGCGGCCTGGTCTGGATCACCACCATGATCTATGCCTGGTCGGCGCTGTCGCCGGCCCCGGCGGTGGCGCAGTGGATGGCGAGCGTTGCGGCCTATCCGCCGGCTGCATGGCTGCTGGGCCAGATCCACGCGCTGGCGCTGCGCCGGCAGTGATCCTATCTTCCCAAGGGTCCGGCCCCGGCCGGCCCCGGCGGCGCAGCGCCCGTCCCCTGCGCGTCGACCTTCGGTGTCCTGCTCCATGCGTGACGAACAGAACCGCCACCGGCTCATCACTCGCCGCACCCTGCTGCTGGGCGGCGCCCAACTGGCGCTGACCGGCGTGCTGGGTGCGCGCATGTGGTATCTGCAGGTGGCAGAGGCCGACCGCTACAAGACGCTGGCCGACGACAACCGGATCAGCCTGCGCCTGCTGGCGCCGCCGCGCGGCCGGATCTTCGATCGTGACGGCCGGCCGCTGGCGCTGAACCGCGAGAATTACCGCCTGCTGGTGGTGCCCGAACAGGCCGCCGATCTGGAACAGGTTCTCTCGCAGCTCGCTCAGCTGGTGGAACTGCCCGAGGACGTCCAGGCCCGGGTGGTGCGCGAGGCGGAGCGGCGACGGCGGTTCTCGGCCCTGCCGGTGCGCGACAACCTCACCTGGGACGAGGTCGCCAAGGTCGAGGTCAACGGCCCCGATCTGGCCGGGGTGATGATCGATGTCGGCCTTGCCCGCGAATATCCGATGGGGGCCACCATGGCCCATATCATCGGCTATGTCGGCGCCCCGGCCGAGAAGGATCTGGATGGCGACCCGCTGCTGGAACTGCCCGATTTCCGGATCGGCAAATCGGGGATCGAGCGGGCGGCGGAGCCGCGGCTGCGCGGCCGCGCCGGCACCATCCGGGTGGAGGTGAATGCCTATGGCCGCGAAATCCGCGAGCTGGACCGCGCCGAAGGCGTGCCGGGCGACGACGTCCAGTTGACCATCGATGCCGACCTGCAGACCTTCACCACCGCGCGGCTCGCCTTCGACAGCGCGGCCGCGGTGGTGATGGACATTCATTCGGGCGACATTCTGGCCGCGGCCTCGGTGCCGACCTTCGACCCGATGCTCTTCGACCGCGGCATCTCGATGGCCGAGTGGACGGAGCTGACTTCCAATCCGCGGGCGCCGCTGATCAACAAGGCGCTGGGCGGCCAGTACCCGCCCGGCTCCACCTTCAAGATGGTGGTGGCGCTGGCGGCGCTGGAAGCGGGCGTGATCCCGCGCGACCACACCGTCTTCTGCCCCGGCCATCTGGACATGGGCGACAACCGCTTCCATTGCTGGCGGCGCGGCGGCCATGGCGAGGTCGGCGTGGTGGAAGCCATCGCCCAGTCCTGCGACGTGTTCTTCTACGACATCGCCCGCCGGGTGGGCATCGATGCCATCGCCGCCATGGGCCAGCGCTTCGGCCTGGGCCACCGGCTGCAGATCGGCCTGCCGGGGGAACGCCCGGGACTGATGCCGACCAAGGACTGGAAGATGGCCGCCCGCGGCCGTGGCTGGACCCAGGGCGAGACCCTGATCGCCGGCATCGGCCAGGGCTATGTCCTCACGACCCCGCTTCAGCTGGCGGTGATGACGGCGCGGCTGGCGAATGGCGGCCGGGCTGTCGTGCCGCGGCTCTATCGCGAGATCGACGATGCCCGTGCCGCCGGTGCGCAGCTCTGGAACGTGGCGGCCCCCGCTGCCGGCACCGGGCTGGATCCGGCCGTGCCGCTGCCCGAAAGCGGCATTCAGCTGGCCGATACCATGGGCATCGACCGCAGCCATATGGAACTGGTGCTGGAGGGCATGCGCCGGGTGGTGAACAACCGCCGTGGCACCGCGCACAAGGCGGCGATCGAGGATCCGGCCTATGCCTATGCCGGCAAGACCGGCACCGCCCAGGTTCGCCGCATCACCCGGGCCGAGCGCGACAGCGGCCGCTACAAGGCGGCGGACGTGCCCTGGCTTGAACGCGACCACGCGCTGTTCGTGGGCTATGCACCCCTCGGTGCCCCGCGCTATGCCTGTTCCTGCATCATCGAACATGGCGGCAGCGGCAGCGGCGTTGCGGCCCCGGTGGTGGCCGATATCCTGCGGGCGACGATTGCGCTCGGGGCCGAGCGCGAGCGCCGCGGCAACCGGCCGCCGGCGCCGCAGCCGCAGCCGGCAGGGCCCGGGCGTCCCGATCGGATCGTCCAGGGCCCCGGCCGCCCGGGCCAAGGGGAGGCGACATGAGCCTGCACGATCATTCCGCCCCGGCCAGCCTGGGCCTGGCCCAGCGCATCCGGTCGTTCGGCTGGGGGCTTCTGGCCCTGCTGACCCTGGTCGCCGGCACCGGCTTTCTGGTGCTCTATTCCGCCGCGAATGGCAGTTTCGATCCCTGGGCCAATGCGCAGATGATCCGGTTCGCCATCGGCGTGGTGCTGATGGTGGTGATCGGGCTGACCAATCTGAAGCTGTGGTTACGGCTCGCCTATCCGCTCTATGGCGTGGCCCTGCTGCTGCTGGTGGCGGTGGAGATCATGGGCGATATCGGCATGGGCGCCCAGCGCTGGATCGATCTCGGTTTCTTCCAGCTTCAGCCGTCGGAGGTGATGAAGATCGCCATCGTGCTGGCGCTGGCCCGCTATTTCCACGGCTGCACGGCCGAGGACATCCGTCGGCCGGTCACCCTGCTGCTGCCGCTGGCGATGGTGGCGGCACCATCCCTGCTGGTGCTGCGCCAGCCCGATCTCGGCACCACCGGCATGCTGATCCTGGGGGCGGGCGCGACCTTCTTCGTGGCAGGGGTGCGGGCCTGGAAGTTCCTGGTGGTGCTGGCCCTGTTCGGCGCCTCGCTGCCGGTCGGCTGGTCGATGCTGCACGAATATCAGCGTCAGCGGGTGCTGACCTTCATGGACCCGTCGCGTGATCCGCTGGGTGCCGGCTATCACATCACCCAGTCCAAGATTGCGCTGGGTTCCGGGGGCGTCACCGGCAAGGGCTTCATGCAGGGCACCCAGAGCCATCTGAGCTTCCTGCCCGAAAAGCAGACCGACTTCATCTTCACCATGTATGCCGAGGAATTCGGCCTGATCGGGGGCATCCTGCTGCTGCTGCTGTTCGTGTCGGTGGTGCTCTATGCGCTCTCGGTCTCGCTCAGGGCCCGCACGGTGTTCGGGCGGCTGGTCGCGGCGGGGGTGGGGACGACCTTCTTCTTCTACTACTTCATCAACATCGCGATGGTGATGGGGCTGATCCCGGTGGTGGGCGTGCCGCTGCCGATGGTGTCATACGGCGGTACGCAGATGATGACCCTGATGATCGCCTTCGGCCTGCTCGCCTGCGTGAACACCCACCGCGACGTCCAGCTGCGCCGCCAGCCCGGGCTGGAGGGCTATTGAAAACAGCGGGGAAATTCAGGGCGTCGGAAAAAATTCACGGGACATCGAAAAACCCTCTTGGCAGACCCTGCTTTCCCTTGTTATAAGCCGCGCACCGCACGATGCGGGCGCATAGCTCAGTTGGTAGAGCAGCTGACTCTTAATCAGCGGGTCCAAGGTTCGAGTCCTTGTGCGCCCACCAAATTCGAAAACCCTCCGGTGCAGAGATTGCATCGGAGGGTTTTCTTTTTTGTCTGATTATCTTCAGCGGGTATGCGGGCTGGTCTACATGCATCGAAGCCTGCCATGATCACCCGGCGGGCATCAGGAAAGGACATGGCTATGAATCAGGTAAGGAAGCCGGGCGGCAACCAGACCATGCATTTCATGGCGGCAGATGGCTCGTCGGCGGACCATGACGCCGCCGAGGAAATCACGCGGGCAGAGCTCCGCCTTGCCGGCTATGTTGTCGATATGGACCGGTTCCGCGCCGATCTCGCAGCTTCAGCCGATATGCCTGACGGTGCGGAGATCATCGGTCGGAGCGCCAGGCCGCGCCGTTGAAAACAGACCGGCCGTGATTACCGCTGCGGCGACCGCGGCAACAGCCTGCGCCCCTTGCGCATCAGCTTTTTCGGGAAATGCCAGTTGCGGAACAGGCCGCGGCGGCTCAGTGGTTCGAAGATCGCCTCGGGGCCGTCGGGGTCCAGGATTTCGTTGTCGGCCAGCCATTTTTCGGTGGGGCTGAGTTCGGGCAGTTCATAGGGCACCAGCGTGCGGCCCTGGCCGCGCAGATCCTCGATCACCTTGATCATCGAGCCACAGGCGGCGTAGCGATCGGCGATGTCTTCGGGCGTGGTGTCCAGATGTTCGGCCAGCAGATCGTCGCGGATATGGGCGATGCGCGGCCCGAGGGCGGCATTGGCCGGCAGGCTGGTGTCGATCACCACGTCGCATTCCGTATCCAGCCGCATCGAGCGGTTGTTGAAATTCGACGAGCCGACCCTGAGCCAGCGATCGTCGATCACCGTCACCTTGGCGTGGACATAGATCGGCGTGCCTTTCGCCGTCAGCGGATGATAGATCCGGAAGCGGCCATGGCGGTCCAGGCGGCGCAGCGCCTCGAACAGCCGGGCGCGGGCGGTGTCCATGGCGATCGGCTCCAGCCAGCCGTCGGCGATCACCGGGTTGATCACCACCACCTCGGGCCCGTCCTCTTCCAGCAGGCGGGCGGCGATGGCGCGGGCCACCCGGCGCGAGGCGAAATACTGGCTTTCGGCATAGATCAGCCGCCGGGCGCCGGCAATCAGATCCAGATAGAGCGCCTCGATCTCGTGGATCGGCTCCACCCCGTCCATGCGCGGCTGGGTGCGGGCGATGGCGATCTCCACATCCCGCAGCCAGGGATCCAGGATCGCGGGCCAGCAGTCGCCGGCGCCGGTCACCGCCGGCAGCGTCTCGCCCGAGGCGGCAAACCAGCGCGCCCGGGCCAGATCGGCGATCGCCCGGGCGGCCGCGCCGTCGAAGGCGCTGGTCGCATCATGCCAGGGGGGCGAGGGCCGGCCGTCGGGCAGTGTGCGCTCGGGATCGTCATCAGCATGGGCGCGGCGGTCCCAGCGCTGGCCGGTCATGTCGATGCCGCCGCAGAAGGCGAGCCCGTCGTCGATGACCACGATCTTCTGATGGTGCGAACTCATGAAGGGATGGGCGCCGTCGAGCCGGAGCGTGATCCGCGGATGGGCCTTCCAGCGCAACACGCTCCACAGCGTGTCGCCGCGGAACAGGGCTTTGAAGGCGCCGGTATCCCAGCGCAGCAGCCGGATTTCCAGCGAGGGCGTGCGCCGCGCCAGCCACAGAATGAAATCGCCCAGCTTCTCCGGCCCCTCCTGCGGGCCGGCCGGGCGACCGAAGCGGATGCGGGCATCGAAATCCCAGCCGATCAGCAGGATGCTGTGGCGCGCCTTCAGCATCGCCGCCCGGGCGGCGTTGAAATAGGCATCGGCATCGATGATCAGCGAGAACCGCTCCGCCCGGGCGGTCCGCCAGCAGTTCCGGCCATGCGCAAGCAGCGCCGCCGACGGACGATGCTCCGGAAGGGTCTGGGTCATGGGCGGGCTGCGGGCTCCTGGTTGCGGCGATCACGATTGCGATGCCGGTATCGCACCAGATCCCGCGGGCGCGGCCAAGTGATCAGACGGTGTCCGGTTGGTGATCCTGGACCTGCTGCTCTGCCCGCGCCATTCTGTGCGGCTTTGTGCCTGGCATCTGCCCGGCGCGCTGGTGCGACGGAGACATCGGACGATATGGCCACGGAATTCGACGGACGGGTGCGTGACGGGCGGGGTGACGATCTGCCGGTCCTGCTGAGCATCTGGGAGCGATCGGTACGGGCGACCCATGATTTCCTGACCGGGGCGGATATCCGTGATCTGGTGCCCGTGGTGCGTGACCAGGCGTTGCCGTCCGTCCGTCTGCTGATTGCAGCGGATGCCGATGGCCGGATCGCGGGTTTTCTGGGCCTCGACGGCAACAGGGTGGAGATGCTGTTCGTCGACCCCGATCATTTCGGATGCGGGGTCGGACGGGCCCTGATCGAGGCAGCCGCGGCTCTGGCGGGGCCGCGGCTCGACCTCGACGTCAATGAACAGAACCCCGGGGCGCGGGGGTTTTATGCGGCACTGGGCTTCATCGAAACCGGCCGATCGCCCCTGGACGGACAGGGACGGGCCTTTCCGCTGATCCATCTGAGGCGGAGCTGAGAGGGGAGAGGCGCTCAGTCGATGGGCGCGAGGCCCGCGAAGCAGCCGTCGTGATAGACCAGGGCGGTCGCGGCATCGCGGGCGCGGACCTCGGCCACCCGGCCGATGATCAGCGTGTGGCTTTCGAAGGTCACCGTATCGGCCAGTCGGCAATCCAGGCTGGCGGCGGCAGGCGCCAGCAGCGGCGCGCCGGTGATGCCGGTGGTCCAGAGGGCATCCTCGAACCGGGCCTCGCCGGCGCGCGCCGGGTCGCCACCGGCGAACAGCCGGGCAAGCGGCCCGTGATCGGCGGCAAGCAGATTGATCGAGAAACGACGCTCGGCCAGGATCCGGTCATGGGCCTGGGCTGAGCGGTTGATCGCCACGGCCACCCGCGGCGGTTCCGCCGTCAGCGACATCACCGCCGTGGCGGTCAGCCCCGCCCGGTCGCCGCGATCGCCCGTCGCCACGATGGTGACACCCCCGGCAAGCCGGCGCAGCCCGGCGCGGAAGGCCGCCGGCGGCACGACATGCGCTTCGGCATCGGCAGTGCCGGCAGCCGGCAGGGTGATGGTTCCATCGGTCATGTCCGGAGACCTTTCCGTCCAGGGATCGCTGATGCCAGAGGCAATATATGCGAGTGACTATCAATCGCGCGGATCATGCCTCATCCGCTGCCCAGAAGATATGGTCGTGATGCGGCGCTGTCGATGTTGCCGCCATCATATCCCGCAAGCTAGGGTCGCCGGTAACGAGCCGGGAGAAGTCGGATGGCAGGGCAGGGCGAAAGCGGTGATCGGGCAGCGGCGGGCGGCGGGCGGATGTCCCGGCGTAGTGGTGCCATGCGCGACGAGGTGATCGCCTTCAAGCGCGAACGGATTCTGGAAGAGGCCGCCGCCGCCTTTTACGAACACGGCTATCAGGGCACCACGCTGGAGGCGGTCGCCACCCGGCTGGGGGTGACCAAGCCCTTCATCTATTATCATTTCCGCAACAAGGCCGAGATCCTGTCGGAAATCTGCCGCCGCGGGATCACCGAGGCGGTGGCGGCGCTGGATGCGGCGCAGGCGGGCGAGGGCACCCCCGATCAGCGGCTGGCGGCGGCGATCGAGGCGATCACCCGCACCGTGCTGGAACAGCAGGCCTATACCGCGATCTATTTTCGCGAAGAGAAGAATTACCCCGCCGATGACGCGGTGGAGCTGAACCGCCGGCGCAAGGCCTTCGACCACAAGCTGTCGGCGCTGCTGGAGGAAGGGGTGGCGGCCGGCGTGTTCGAGATCGAGGATGTGCGCCTCACGGCGCTCGCCATCGGCGGCATGATTTCCTGGGCCTTCACCTGGTACAATCCCCGGGGGCGGCTGTCGACCGCCGAGATCTGCCGGCGCATGGCGGGGCTGGTGCTGCGCATGGTCCGGCGCCCCGAATAGGCGGGGCGCCGGTTCCGCCCGTCAGGCGGCGCTTTCCAGAATGCCGCGCACGACCGCAGGCCCGTCCACGGTGCGCGGATTGGTGCGGATCCAGATGTCGTGCATGGTCGCCTCGGCGATGCGGTCGAAATCGGCCGCCGTCACGCCCACCGCCGACAGGCTGCGCGGCATGCCGAGCGCCGCGATGAAGCGGTCGGCCGCATCGGCCGCAGTTTCGCCCGCCGCGGCGCCCAGGCTCAGGGCGATCCGGACCTGGCGGCCGGCATTGACCGGCGCGTTGAAGCGCAGCACCGCCGGCGCCATCACGCAGGAGGTGTGGCCATGGGCCACGCCGGCCACGCCGCCCAGCATGTGGCCGATGGCGTGGCTCGCCCCCATCGGCACGCCGGCGACGATCGGGATCATGCTCTGCCAGACGCCGATCTGGCATTTCAGCCGGGCCTCGAAATCCTCGGGGTCGGCCTTCACCCGCGGCAGGCCTTCGGCCAGCAGCTCCAGCGCGCAGGCGGCGATGCCGTCGCAATAATCGTTGGAGAGCAGGGAGCCCAGCGTCTCCATGGCATGATCCAGCGCCCGCACCCCGGTCGACAGCCACAGCCATTCGGGGGTATGGCGGGTGATGGCCGGATCCAGCACCACCACGCGCGGACCCATACCGCGGCTGAGATAGCCCTGCTTCAGCCCGGTCACCTCGTCGGTGCTGCCGCCCAGCGGATAAAATTCCCCGCCCGACAGAGAGGTCGGCACGGCGATCTGCGGGATGTCGGGATCGGGCACCGGCGGCACCACGATGCCGCCGTCTTCCGACGGATACATGTGGTGCGGTTCCATCTCCGCCGGATCGGTCCAGCCCATCTTCGCCGCCAGCCGGGCGACCTTGCCGCCATCGGTGATCGAACCGCCGCCCACCGTCACCAGCAGGTCGGCACCGCTTTCGCGCAGGGTCTGGCCAAGGGCGATCACCCGGGCGCGGGGGCTGTGCGGCGGCATGTCGGCGCTGCTCCCGACCAGCCGGTCACCCAGGCCGGCGCGGATGCGTGCGATCTCGTCGGTTTCGCGGTCGAGCGTGCCCGAATGCAGCAGGAATACCCGGCTGGCCCCGATCCGCGCCGCTTCCGCAGCCACCGCCTCGGCGGCAGGTGTTCCGTACACCACCTGCTCCATCGGTGCGCAGGCGATCACCCCCTGTTTCATGGCCCGGTCTCTCCTCCCTGGGCGGGCGCCGGCTCGTTGCGGCCGCGTCCCGTCGTTGACGATCATATACTGATCATCATTTGAATATACTGATGAGTAGGAAGCGGACAAGAGGGCGCGCGGCCGCAAGTGGCCGCATCCCCGGCCATGCATCGCCGCCCCCTGACCTGCATGCTGTCGGATGACGGATCGGCGTCTCTGCCTGCTTTGGCATGCGTCATCCCCTCATCCGACAGGACCTTTGATCCGATGCACGACCTTCTCCAGGGCCTGTGGTCGGCGATGCGTGAAACCGCCGATCTTCTGGGCCTGACCGTGATTGCCGCCTATCTGGGCCGGCTGCTCGTCCATGTGGGCGAAGTGCAGCGTGGCCGGCGGCGCTTTTTCAGCACGCACCTGCTGTGGGAACTGGTGACGGCGATCGCGATCGGCATCGTCGCCGACGGCATTGCCCATCAGCTGGGTCTGGCCGGCCCGCCCCGCACCGCGGCCATCGTGGCCATCGCCTATCTCGGGCCCCGCGGGCTCGAGGAAGTCATCGTGCGGCTCATCGCCGTGCGCCGCAGCTGAGGGAGACCGATCCCATGGACATGTCTCTGCCCGACGCCGCCCCCCGTTCACGCCTGTTCGAGGCGAGCCTGCAGATCGTGCTGGCCTGGGAGGGCGGCGAGACCGTCACCGACGACCCGCTCGACCCCGGCGGCATCACCCGCTGGGGGATCAGCCTGGCCTTTCTGCGCCGGATCGACCCCGGCGCCGGGCCCGACCAGATCCGGACTCTCGGCCGCGACGAGGCGGCGGCGATCTATGCCCGCGACTTCTGGCGCCCGATCCGCGGCGACCAGCTGCCGCCGCCGCTCGCCCTCTTCACCTTCGACAGTGCGGTCAATCTGGGCGTGCCGCGCGCGGTGCGCCTGCTGCAGCAGGCGGTGGGCGCCGATGTCGACGGCATCATGGGCCCGCGCACCGTCAATGCCGCCCGGGCCGCCGCCCAGCGGCCGCAGCGCCTGACCCAGGCCCTGGCCGACATGGCCGCAGGCCGTCTGCAGATCTATGCCACCCGCCCCGGCTTTCCGCGCTTCGGGCGCGGCTGGACCCGCCGGGTGCTGGATGTTCACGGGCGGGCCGTGGCGCTCGCCGTCGAAGAAGGAGCAGCCGCATGACCGGGATCGACGATATCCTGATCGACCGTCTGGGCGGTGCCGTGGCCGAACTGGCCGGGGCCGGGTTGATGATCGCCGGCGCCTGGGCTTTGGGTCGTATCGCCGGCTGGGCGGGTGTCGCCCGTGACGACCGGGTCCGGGCCTATCTGGAAGCGGCGCTCGACCGCGCGGTCGACCGGGCACTCGGCCATGCGCCTGCGGGCGAGCTGGTGCCGGCCGCCACGGCCTATCTGCGCGAGACCGTGCCCCAGGCGCTCAAGACCCTGTCGATCGCCCCCGAGACGCTCGACCGCATGGTCGAGGCACGGCTCGCCGCCCGCAATGCTGCACCGGAACCGCAGAAGCCCGTGGCTCAGCCGTAATCGCTGGCGCCGACGATCCGGTGGATGCTCAGTACCTGACCCAGCTCGTGTTCCAGCTCGCCGCGCGGGTTGAACTGGCGCAGATGCAGCCGGGTCGCGGTGCGCCGGACGAACTGCTTGATCAGGCCGCGGGTCGGCACATGCGGATCGCCGGTGCGGATCTGGACCACCACGAAACAGCCGGGCGTGATCGGCCGGTTCGGGTTGACATGGACCAGTTCGCCGGCGAAGTAGCGCGGCTCCATACTCTCCCCCTGCACGTAGACCGCATAGCCGTTGGCCACTCCGGCCAAAATTGGCGGCCGGGCGACGTATTCGTTGACCGTGCCGTTGAAATCGAACGCCCCGTCATCGCCGCCCATGGCCGCACCATAGACCGGAAGGTCACGTGGTGTGGCGCCGGGCGGCGTTGCCGTTTCATGGGCGGGCTCGGCGACGAAGCCTGTAGGCAGCGCCGCGCCGGCAAGTGTCGGGGAGGGATGGGGCGCCACCGGCGGCAGACCGGCCGTTTCGCCCAGCTCTCCGCCGGCTGTCGGCAGATGGTCGGGGACCAGCAGATCGGCCGGCGCGCAGTCCAGCGCCCGCGCAAGGCGGCTCATCCACTCGGCGGTCAGCCGGCGGGAGCCCTTTTCCAGCTTGTTGATCTGTGACGCCTCGGTTCCTACGCGCTGTCCCAGCTCATGCATGGTCAGCCCGCGCCGTTCGCGCCACTCGCGGATGCGGTTCTGCATGGCCATAAAATGGTCGATGTGGCCGCAAAGTGCAATGGCCAAAACGGACATATTTTGCTTGATCAGAGGGGTGGCCATGGTCAATCTTTGGGGACGCAACCAAAACGGGAGGCAATACGATGGCACGCAGCCCTGAAGCCCTGGGTTCTCTTGACGAGATGGAGGGGGGGTATGTTCGGCGCGCCCCGCGCGCAGGACCTTCTGGCGCCGGTGAAGGCGCTGTTCGACGAGGCGGCGCAGACGCTGCGCCGGCTGCCGCCGGCCGAGCGGCCGCAGCGGGCACGGATTTCCTGGGATGATCTGGGGGTCGGCAACGGCCGCCCCGCGGGTGGGCAGCGTGAGGTCCAGGGGCGTGGGCTTGCCCCCGATGCGGCGCAGATCTCGCGGCTGGATCTGGCGCTGGAAATCAGCCTCCGGCTGGAACCGGTGCACCGGCGGATCATCTGGGCGCGGGCGGAAGGCCGGCTGTGGAAGGTGATCGCCGGCGATCTGGGGCTGGACCGCACCACCTGCTGGCGCCACTGGCAGCGGGCGCTGGGCCAGGCGGCGCTGATCCACGCCCTGCTGGTTACGGAACACCGCAGCCGGACACGCATGTAAGCGGGCCGCCGTCCGCCGCCGGTTCAATCGACGGCGTTGTTCAGGATATCGACGATCACGCCGGTCGCCGCTGCAATCAGCAGGATGTCGCGGCCGGCCTGGATCCATTCATATCCCTCGCGCCGGGGGAGACGATCGTAGAGGGGGCCCGGCAGGCGCTGCTTCGCGATGCCCGGCGGCAGCGGTTTGCCCCGCGCCAGATTGCGCGCGATGCCCGGCGGCAGCGGCTCGTAGGTGAACAGGCCGCGATGGTCGCCGACATAGTCGGTGATGATCCGGCGCTCGTTGCCCGTGATGATGTTCACATTGATCAGGGCCGGTGCACGATCGTCATGGCGATGATCATGCCGGCCGGGACCGCGGTCATCGTGGCGGTCGTCCCGGTCATGCTTCCCATGTTTCGGCCCGCCACCGCCCTTTGCATGCGGGGGCGGGTCGGCCAGCGCGGGATTGAAGACACCGGGCCCGGCCACAATGCCGGGCAGGGCGATCAGGGATATGGCCAGAACGGCCAGATGGCGCCGCACTGACCGGTGCGGGGCAGACGGGTGCTCAGACATCGGCTTCGTCCCATTCCGACCAAAGCTCGGCTTCAGCGCCCCGAGGGCTGTCGAAACCGCCACCATAACGATCATCGTAACGGCCGATGGCGCGGCGATGTCCCGGGGCTGCCGGCACCTCGAGGGCGACTTCCAGCCCCGGCACAGCTGCGATCACCAGCCTGCCGCCGTCGCCGGCCATGGCGGGCGTGCCCAGCATCGCGGCAAGGGCGGTGCCGGCGGCGACGCTGACGACGATCCGCCGGTTTCTGCAGGGGAGGTGGGGCCTGGCGCGGTTGCGCATCGGGACATCTGCTCCATCGGGTCGAGGCAGGGACCTGTCCACAGAACAAGACCGCGCCCCATATCGATCCGATGATGCCGCAGTTTGTGGCCGCGCGGGCGTGATCAGCCGATGTGCGAACTGTGACCGGCGGGGGGCGGCCCGTGCCCTCGCCCGAACCCTGCCCTCGCCCGAACCCTGCCCTCGCCCCAACCTCGCCCTTGGCAGGCTCAGCCGCCGGCCCTCTGCCAGCCGGCGGCGCGGGCATCGGCTTCGGAACAGAACCAGCGTTCGCCGTCGCCTTCGTCGATGCGGGTGCGCTCATAAGACCGGCTGCCGGGCACATGATACAGCCGCCGGCCGTCTTTGGAGATGTTGCCTTTGATGTCGCAGCCCTTGGGATGGCCGCCGCTGCCGGTGGCGGGCGTGGCCGGCGCGCGCTCGGGCTTGGCCGGCACCAGTGCTCCCGGTGGCGGGTTCAGTTTCACCCCCTTGCGATGGTCCCAGGGCATCACGAAGCGGCCCGACCACAGCCCCCGTTTCGCAGCCTTCGCCTCGGCTTCGGCCGGTACATAGTCGCGGCCGTAATTGACATAGGCCACCGCCAGGCCTTCCGAGACCATGCGCCGGTTGATGTCCTCGCCATTCACCGCACAACGCCCCACCACCCGGCCATAGCGATCGCGATCGACGATCTCGCAGGCGACGGTGCGTCCCGAGGTCAGCCGGTCGAGCAGCTGTGTCGCGTCGCGGCCGCAGCGCCAGGCACGGTTCTGTGCATCGGCGCAGATCTGCGAACTTTCCGGCGCATCGATGCCGAACATGCGGATACGGGTGCCGTGGATGTCGAGCGTGTCGCCGTCGATCACGCTGGCACGACCGGTGACGTCGGCGGCAAGGGCCGGTGTGATCTGGGCCGGCAGGGCCAGAAGGGCGAGCAGGGCGGCAGCCGCGGAAGCGAGGCGGGGGAACATCGGGCTCCTGGTCGGTCGGAGGAGGGGGCAACAACTCGACCGGGAGCTTAATCATGATTTCGAACTTATGGTAGTAACTGTCCCGCGAAAACGCGCGGCGGCATGCAGCCGGAGCGCGCAGGCGCAGGTATGCGCGCCCTGCACTGCCGCCACAAGTATCGGGCTGGCTTGAAAAGATGTCGGGGTGTTGCGACATCTGCGGTCCTTGACCATGGCCCCTGGCGGGCCCTATACCCCTTTCTCGGAAAGGCGCGTTCATGGCCCACCCGTGTCGTATGCGGGTGCGGGTGGCGCGCCTCGCAGATGAGGACATGACCCATGGCGAGCGAGATCGCGCCGGACGTCTATGCAATGCGCCATTCCTGTGCGCATCTGATGGCAGCGGCGATCCGTGAACTCTATCCCGAAGCCAAATTCGGCGTGGGGCCGCCGACCGCGACCGGTTTCTATTACGACATCGACCTGCCCGAGCCGCTGAAGCTCGACGATCTGCAGAAGATCGAGCAGATGATGCGTAAGCTGCGCAAGAAGAAGCTGCGGTTCGACCGCCGCGAACTGCCGATCGAGGATGCGATCGGCTTCATGCGTGAGCATCACCAGGATTACAAGGTCGAGCTGCTCCAGCTGCTGCGGGATCGCGGCACCACCGCCATCGCCAAGGAGACCGGCGACGACACCGCCGTCGATGGCGACCAGTCGGGCGTGGACAGCGTTTCGTTCTACACCACGGGCAATTTCGTCGACCTCTGCCGGGGGCCGCATGTCGAGAACACCGGCCAGTGCGGCGAGTTCAAGCTGATCAACATCGCCGGCGCCTATTGGCGCGGCAACAGCGACGGCCCGCAGCTGCAGCGCATCTATGGTCTCTGCTTCCCCACCAAGGAGGAGCTGGAGCACTGCCTGTGGCAGATGGAACAGGCCAAGCTGCGCGATCATCGCAAGATCGGCCGCGAGCTGAAGATCTACCGCTTCTCGCCCGAGGTGGGCGCGGGCCTGCCGCTCTGGCTGCCCCGCGGCACGGCGCTGCGCGACGAGCTGGAATTCCTGGCCCAGAAGGAAGAGCGGCGCGACGGCTATCTGCGTGTCGTCACCCCGCAGATCACCAAGGAAGAGCTGTACTACCGGTCCCGGCATCTGCCCTATTATGCCGAGGACATGTACAAGCCCTTCGAGATCGACGGCGAGCGCTTCTATCTGCGGCCGATGAACTGCCCGCATCACCACCAGGTCTATCTGGCGGAGAAGCACAGCTATCGTGACCTGCCGGTGCGCCTGTCGGAATACGGCCAGGTCTATCGCTACGAGGCGAGCGGCGCGCTGTCGGGCCTGATGCGGGTGCGCGGCTTCTGCCAGAACGACGCCCATATCTATTGCCGCTACGATCAGGCCAAGGACGAGTTCCTGAAGGTCATGCGGCTCCATGCCCGCTATTATGACCTGTTCGGGATCAAGGACTATTATATGCGCCTGTCGCTGCCCGATCTCGACAAGCTCGACAAATATGTCGACGAGCCCGAGAAGTGGCTGGCGGCGCTGAAGATCATCCGCGAGGCGATGATCGAGTCGGGCTATCCCTTCCGCGAGGTGGAAGGCGAGGCGGCGTTCTACGGGCCCAAGGTCGACTTCATGATCAAGTCGGTCATCGGCACCGAATACGCCATCTCGACCAATCAGCTCGACTTCCTGGCCACCCAGACCTTCGACCTCACCTATATCGGCGAGGACGGCAAGGAGCACCCGGTCTACGTCATCCACCGGGCGCCGCTGGGCAGCCACGAGCGGTTCGTGGCCTTCCTGATCGAGCATTACGCCGGCAACTTCCCTACCTGGCTCGCCCCGGTGCAGGCCATGGTGGTGCCGATCGCCGACCGGCACAACGACTATGCCCAAGAGGTGCGCAACCTGCTGTTCGACGCTGACGTGCCCACCGGCACCGGCGGCCTTCGGGTGGAGGTGGATACCAGCACCGAGCGGATGCAGAAGAAGATCCGCAACGCCCAGCTGGAGAAGATCCCCTACATCCTGGTGGTCGGCGACAAGGAGGCCGAAAACCGGACCGTGGCCGTGCGCCTGCGCAACGGCACCGATCTGGGGGCAATGCCGATCGCAGAGGTCATCGCCCGCATGCGCGACGAGGTGGTCAACCGCCGCGACATCGAGCTGCCGGTGATCGAGACCGCCGGAGATGCCACCGCTCATTGAGCGGTGCAGTCTGCGCGGTAACCGCATCTGCACAGAAGCCGCCGGGCAGCGGTGCCCGGCGGTTTTTCGTTCTGTGGTAAACCTTTGGCGACAAGGTGCGGACACGTCGTTGCATTAACCATATCCCTGGCATAACCTCCGCGCGTTTTCGGGACCTGACATCTCTTGAAGGAGGCGTGCGTGAGGCGGACGAGGATTGGAATCGCCGGGATCGCGCTGATGACCGGGCTGGCCATGGCACTCGGTGGCTGCGCGACGCAGGGGCAGAGCCGTTACAGCTATAAGGACGTCGGCCGGGCGAGCGAGGTGGCCTTCGGCACCGTGCTGTCGTCGCGCCAGGTGGACATCACCGGCCAGAACACCGGCGCCGGCGCCGTGGTCGGCGGCACCGCCGGCGGGCTTGCCATGTCGAATGTGGGGCAGGGCACCGGCAATGTCGCCGCTATTCTGGGCGGTGCGCTGGTCGGTGCGGTCGCAGGTGCCGTGATCGAGCAGGCGGCGGCCGACCGGGTCGGCATCGAATACGTGCTGATCCTGGCCAATGGCAAGACCATCACCGTGGTCCAGGAACAGGACGAGGGCGACGAGATCTTCGCACCCGGCGCCCCGGTGATGATCCAGACCAATGGCAGCTATCAGCGCGTGCTCTCCACCGCCAACTTGCCATCGGAAGTGTCGCGCCCCAAGGAAGTGAAGATCGTCGACTGACCCCCGACGGCCCGCTGACGTCCAGAAGAAAGCCGGACCCGCCCATGAAGAAGCTCATCACCGTGGCCCTCGGGCTGCTGATGCTCTCCGCCTGCGCCTTCACCGAGGATTCGATCCCCGTCCATTACACCGCCCCGGCCAATCTGGAGCTGGTGCAGGGGGCGTCGGACGTGACGCTGGAGGTGGTGGGCCAGGATGGCCGCGTCGCCAACCGCGATCGCATCTCCAGCAAGAAGAACGGCTACGGCATGGAGACCGCCCGCATCCTGGCGGCCAATGACGTGGTCGCCGAGGTTGCGAACGCGGTGCGCACCGAGTTGCAGTCGCTGGGCTTCACCCTCGGCGAGGGCGGCATCCACGTCGTCATCGAGACCCAGACCTTCTACAACGACTTCAAGACCGGCTTCTGGAGCGGCGATGCCGTGGCCGAGGTCGCCTTCATGCTGACCGCGACGAAGCCCGACGGCACGCTGGTCTACAGCCGCGCCTATCGCGCGGTCGGCATGAACAAGGACATCATGATGGCCTCGGCCGAGAACGCCGCCCCGGCGCTGGAAGAGGCATTGCGTGAGGCGGTCCGCCAGGTCGTTCAGGACAAGGCGCTTCAGGCGGCCCTGCTCGCCGCGAAATAAGGTCGCCCCACCCGCCGACCCACCCCACCGCCGGGCAGCGCTGCCCGGCGGTTTTTTGTCGGGCGCGCTGACGGCGAAGGTCTTTGGAATCGTTTTTCACGATCAAAGGGCTTGAGGAATCGCTCTTCACGGCGTGGAATCGTTTTTCACGACAGCCGGAGGATTTGTCATGCGTGCCGCATCGGATGCCGCGTTTCCCGGTCGTGTGACGGTCTTTGGGGATCGGCGTCTGCCGGCGCCTGCAACACCGGCGGGGTATGCCGCGTTGATCGAGGCGTACCGGCTGAACGTGCCTCTGCCGCGCCGCGGGGAGTTCCAGGCCCTCACCGACGCCGAGGCGGCCGCGGTGGAGGCCCTCTATGCCGATATCTTCGGTGAACGAAGCCAGGCCAGGCGCTGCCGCCTCTCTGCTCCTGCATCCCCGGCGCGACCGTAGCCGTGTCGTTTCTCTTCATGGTATAGTTATCACCATAAGAAAAGCGCGGGATGCGCGCATCTGATGGCATGCAGTCAGATCATGCCTGGATGATCGCTCCGGCCCCGCGTCCAGGGAGGAGACAAGGATCATGGCCCTCGAACCCGCGGCGCGGTCTGCGCTGGCAGAGATGATCGACGCCATCGACGGGCGCGGCTTCCGGTCGCCCGAGCTGATGGTGATCGGCGACAACGCGCTCAACGGGATGAGTTCCGCCACCCTCGACGGCCGCCGCGCGGCGGCGGCACCGCCGGTGCTGGCCGCTGCGGCTGCCGGGCTGCCGATCCGGCCGGTGACGCTGCCCCGGGCGGTGCTGGCCGATATGGAGCAGGCCTGCCGCGATCTGGCGGCGGGTGCCCTGAACGTCGCCGGTTTCCGTGAGCGGATCCTGGGTGATCTGGCGCTGTGGGAGGCGGATCTGGCCGGCCCGAAGGCCGAGGGTCCGGCCTGGTTCGACGTGCTCGCGATTTCCGGCGCGGCGGTGGCCGACCTCACCGATGCGGCCTCGGGCAGTGCGGGCGGCGCGCGGCGGATGCTGGCGGGAGCCGCGAAGCGCTTCCGGGCCGCCGCGGGCCTGCCGGGTGACGAGCTGGTCGAGATCCATATGGGGGTGGAAACCGTCCATACCCTCAACCCGCGCGGCCTCGCCGAACTCGACGGGCTGACCCAGGTCGACCATGTCGATCTGCGCCGGCCCAAGCGGCTGGTGATCGGCGTCGGCCAGAATGACGGGCTGGTGAGCGCGATCATGGCCGGCAAGCGGATCGACGTCTTCGACCGCCGTCTCGCCCGTCTGCCCGAGGCGATGCGCCGGCTGGGCGAGGCCCTGGCGCCGGGCCTGGAAGAGACGCAGCGCGTGGTTCTGCTGGGCCTGCCCCGGCCCGGCCTGGTCGCCAATCTCCGTCCGAAGACCCTGCACCCGGACGAGCAGGATCCCGGCCGCGACCCCAAGGCGCGCGACCACTGGCGGCGCTATGTCGGCTTCCTGGCCATGCGCGGCGACATGACCGGCCGAGAAGTGGTGGAGTTCGACGCCCACGCCGCCGAAACCTGGCGCAAGGCGGTGGAGGCCTTCCGCGGCGCCATTGGTCGGGCGGCCGACCGGGTGATCGAGGTCGATCCGGCTGCGGTGCTGGCCCCTTACGACCAGAAGCATGGCGGCGCGGGCCTGCCGGTCGATGTCGGCGGCCGCCGTCTGGCCCTCGGCAATCTGATCACCGATCCCGAAACCCCGGGGCTCTACGGCATCGACAACCTCAATCTCAACGGCGCCGGCCAGGCCCTGATCGCCCGCGCGCTGGCCGATGCCCTGGTCCCCGGCACGGGGGACGCGGTCGATATCGACGCCGCCGCTCGCGCCGAACCGCTGCTCCACGATGCCCCGCCGCTGCTCAACCCGGCCGCTTTCCTGATCTCGCTGCTCTCCCCCTTCGTGACGTTCGAGCGGATCTGAGGGGCGGCCCGCAGCCGCCGGCATGTCACGGTCTTGTCGCACCATGAGTTGAATTTCAGGGGCATGATTGTCGGGTCAGGCCCATGATGCCAGGAACCAGATGCCAGGAACCAGATGCTCGACCGGGGACTGAGCGATGGAGCGTGTCGACTATGCCGACGGCCGCCTGCGGATCACCAGAAACGGCAGGGTGACGGAGGTGGCACCGTCGGAGATCGTCTGTATCGATGACTGCGAGCTGGAAGACCCGATCCACCAGGGCGATGAACGCTTCCACATCATCCATGGCCGCCGACGGCAGGGCCAGGGCCGATTCTGGCTCATCGGGCCTTTCGTGCCGGGCGGGCTGGCGGCGGTTGCAGCCCTGACCGCAGCCCATCCGGAGCTTCCGCGGCGCGATGTCGTGGTGCGTGGGCTGCCGTGGAAATTGCGGGATCCCGGATGGCTGGGGCTACGTCTCATGCCCGTCGCCGGGCTGGGGGCGTTTCCGGAGCGCGCCCTACCACCAGCCGCCCTTCTGACAGGCGCCCGGCAAGCGGCATCTTGACTTACCTGTCTGACTGGCCGATTGACGGGATGCATATGCCATTCCGTCCGAGGCTCTGAAGCCATGCATCACGTCCGCCCGCAGGCCCGCAACGCTTCATGCCGTCAGCGGTAGCGGCATGACCTGGCTCACCCTCGCCATCTTCCTGGCGGTCTATGCCGGCATGGCGGCCGGGCGCTGGCCGGGGCTGGCGGTGGACCGGACGGGGATCGCCGTGATCGGCGGGCTGGCCATGGTCATCAGTGGGGCGGTGGCGCCCGAGGCGGCGCTGGCGGCGATCGACTGGCCGACGCTGATCCTGCTGTTCGCGCTGATGATCCTGTCGGCGCAGTTCGCGCTCGCCGGCTTCTACGACCGGGCGGCGGCGCGGCTGGCGGCGGGACGGGTGAGGCCGGCTCTGCTGCTGGGGCTGGTGGTGGCGGTCTCAGGGCTCACCTCCGCCGTGCTGTCGAACGATGTCGTGGTCTTCGCGCTGGCCCTGCCGCTGGCCCGTGGGGTGTGGGGGCGGGGGCTCGATCCCCGGCCCTTCGTGCTGGGGCTGGCGGGCGGGGCCAATGCCGGGTCGGCGCTGACCCTGATCGGCAATCCGCAGAACATCCTGATCGGCCAGCTGGGCGGGCTCGATTTCTGGAGCTATGCCGCGGCGGCGGCCGTGCCCTCGCTCGCGGCCCTTCTGGCCGTGCATCTCGCCATCGTCCTGGTCTGGCGGCGGCGCTGGCATCTGGCGGCGGACAGCTTGTCCGGGACGGCCCCCGACATGGGGATGGCGCCGGCCGTCGACCGCCCGGCGCTGATCAAGGCGGTGGTGGCGCTCGTTGCGGTGCTGGTCGCCTTCTCGACCCCGGTGCCCCATGTCGAGGCTGCGGTTGCCATCGCTGCCGCGCTGATGATCAGCCGGCGGATCGAAACCCGCCGCCTGCTGGCCGAGGTCGACTGGTCGCTGCTGCTGCTCTTCGCCGGTCTGTTCGTGGTGACCGGCGCCTTCGCCGCCACCGGTCTGCCGGGGCAGGCGCTGGCCTGGCTCGCGGGGGCCGGTATCGCGCCGGACCGGCTGGCGGTGATGGCCCCGCTGACGCTTGCCGGTTCCAACACCATCGGCAATGTGCCGCTGGTGATGCTGCTGCTGGCCATCCAGCCCGACTGGTCGCCGGCGGCGCTGACCGCGCTTGCCGTGCTCTCGACCTTGGCCGGGAACTTTCTGGTGGTCGGCAGCCTTGCCAATATCATCGCGGTCGAACGCGTCCGCAGCCTGGGGCTGGTGGTGGATTTCGCGACCCATGCCCGATCGGGCGTGCCGATGACCCTGGCCGGCATGGGGCTGGCGCTGCTTTGGTTCGTCGTTTGACGCCCCTGGACAGGCACCGGCCAGTCCAGGCAGGGTGGGTACAGTCGGCGCCCCCCGGGGCTGCCATCTTCAGCGAGGACCCGACGTCATGACGGCTCTCACCTGGCGGTTCGACAACAGCTATGCGCGTCTGCCCGGGGCCTTTTACACCCGGCAGGGGCCGACACCGGTGGAGGCGCCGGTGATGGTGGTCTTCAATCAGGGGCTTGCCGATGCGCTGGGGCTGGTGCCGCCGGGCGGGATCGACGACCGGTCTCCGGAGCTTGCGGCGCTCTTCGCCGGCAACCGTCTGCCCGACGGTGCCGAACCCCTGGCCCAGGCCTATGCCGGCCATCAGTTCGGCGGTTTCACCATGCTGGGCGACGGCCGGGCGATCGTGCTGGGGGAGCATCTGACCCCCGATGGCCACCGGGTCGATATTCAGTTCAAGGGATCGGGCCCCACCCCTTATTCGCGGATGGGCGACGGCCGCGCCGCGCTCGGGCCCATGCTGCGCGAATATCTGATCAGCGAGGCGATGCACGGGCTCGGCATCCCCACCACCCGCAGCCTGGCGGTGGTGGCGACGGGTGAGCCGGTCTATCGCGAAGAGGTGCTGGCCGGGGCGATCCTGACCCGCGTCGCCGCCAGCCATTTGCGGGTCGGCACCTTCCAGTATGCCGCCGCCCGCCACGACGTCGCCGGGCTGAAGGCGCTGCTCGACTATGCCATCGCCCGCCATGATCCGGATGCAGCCCTCGACCGGGTGCCGGCGCTGGCGCTGCTCGATCACGTGATCCGGCGCCAGGCGGCGCTGATCGTGGACTGGATGCGGGTCGGCTTCGTCCACGGGGTGATGAACACCGACAACATGACCATCTCGGGCGAGACCATCGATTACGGCCCCTGCGCCTTCATCGACGCCCACGACCCGGCGATGGTGTTCAGCTCCATCGATCGCGGTGGCCGCTATGCCTATGGCAACCAGCCGGCCATCGCCCAGTGGAACCTGGCCCGCCTGGCCGGCGCCCTGCTGCCGCTGATCGACGACGACCAGGAGGCGGCGGTGGCCGTGGCGCAGGAGCGGATCCAGGGGTTCGAGGCGCTCTATACCACCGCCTGGCAGGCGATGATGCGCCGCAAGCTGGGCCTGGTGTCGGAACAGCCGGGTGATGCCGCGCTGATCGGCGATCTGGTCGCCTGGATGGTCGATCGTGGCGCCGACCACACGCTGACCTTCCGCCACCTGACGATGGGCCGGCTGCCGGAAGACGGCGTCTGGGCCGACGAAGGCTTCCGCAGCTGGCATGCGCGCTGGTGCAGCCGCCGCGCGGCCGATGATGCGCCCGAGGCCGAGCAGCAGGCCGCCATGGCGGCAGCCAACCCGGTCTATATCCCCCGCAACCACCAGGTGGAAATGGCGCTGGCCGCCGTGACGGAAGAGGGCAATCTCACCCCGTTCCGCCGCCTGCTGGAGGTGGTGTCCCGCCCCTACGAGGCGCGGGACGGCCTCGACGCCTATGAGGCACCGCCGCCCGTGGGCAGCGGCCGCTACCGGACCTTCTGCGGCACGTAAAAGGGCGGCGGCTGTCGTTCAGTCGCCGTCGGACGTGGTCGAGGCCAGGGGCGTGGGCGGCACGATCTCGGTCTGGCGGATCAGCACCTCGGCCGGGATCTCCAGCGCTTCGTGCAGCTTGCGGATCATCTCGATCGAAAGCGGGCGGCGCCGGTTCAGGATCTCGGCGACCCGGCCGCGGGTGCCGATCATCGGCTCCAGATCCCGGCGTTTCAGCCCCAGGGCGTTCATGCGGTACAGGATGGCATCGATCGGATCGGGATGGTTCCGCGCGAAATGCTGCGCCTCGTAGGCCTCGATCAGGATGGTCAGAACCTCAAGCCGGTCGCCTTCGGGGCTGCCGGCCGGGGCGCCCCACAGCTGCTCCAGCTCGGCGAGCGCCGCCGCGTGGTCCGATCCGGTGCGGATGGGCTTCAGGCTCGCGGACATGGTTCACCTCCATGACGTCGATTTTATCGAAGGCCCGGTGCCGGCCCGCCCAGCGGATCCAGACGATGCCCCTGTCGAAGTCGACGGCCGTGACCAGGCGATAGCCGCCGTCCTTGATGCCGAACACCACCCGGTCGACACCGGTCAGGCTTGCGGTCGGGTATTGCCGGGTCAATGCGGCGGCATCCGGCCACTGAGCCGCCGAAACCTCGGCGACCCAGATGTCGAGCGCGGTTCTGACCGCCCGTCGGTCCCTGTGGCCCTTCAGGTCGGCGATCAGATCGTGAAGCGTGCTGCGGGCGATGATCCTCATGGATCGGACTATACGAGGGAACCCGCTTTGGGATCAATGGTCAACCGGCGGGCAGCCGTGGGGCGTCGCCCTCCGGCTGTCATGGACTCGTGTCGTGGCTGCGCTATCCTGCGCCTGGAACCGATAACGGGGAGACGGGCATGGCCGGAACGGCGGCAGGCGTGCAGGTGGTCTGGTTCCGGCGCGATCTGCGCCCGGCCGACCATGCGCCGCTGACGGCGGCCGCAGAGGCGGCGCGGGCGGCGGGTGCCGGGCTGCTGCCGCTCTATGTCTTCGATCCCGATCTCTGGCGGCGGGCCGATCTGGCCGGCCGCCACTGGGCGTTCCTGCGCGAGGCGCTGGTCGATCTGAGACGCGATCTGGCGGCGCTGGGCCAGCCGCTGGTGCTGCGCACCGGGGCCGCCGTGCCGGTGCTGGCGGCGCTGCATCGCAGCCACGGCATCGCCGGGCTCTGGGCCCATGCCGACGACGGCACGCCCGGCACCCGCGACCGCGATGCCGCCGTGGCCGCCTGGGCGGCGGGGGAGGGCATTCCCTGGCGGGTGACGACGCCCGGCCCGGCCGTCAGGGCGCCGCTGCCGGCCCCCGAAGCGCTGCCGCCGGTTGCCGGTATCGAGCCGGGTGCCATCCCCGAGACGATCGACCGGGTGATGGGCGATCGTGTGCCGGGCTGGCTGCCCGACACCTGCCCCGGCCGCCCGGCCGGGGGGCGGCGCGCCGGGCTTGCCGCCACCGCCCGCTTTCTTGAGCGGCGGCTGCCGCGCTATCTGCGCGACCAGGCGATCCCGGCGGTGGCGGGAGAGGCGGTGTCGCGGCTGGGGCCGCATCTGGCCTGGGGCACGCTGTCGGCGGGCGAGGTGCGGGCGGCGGCCGCCCGGCGCCGCGACGAGTTGCGCGACCTGCCTGAGGCGATCACCGGCGCCCGGCCGCGGGCGCTGGAGGTCTTCGGCGAACGGCTGAACCTGCGCGGCGCGGCCCTTGCCGACCCGCCGCAGGATCTGCCCGGCGAGCTGATGCCCCAGGCGGCCGGCACCCCGCTCTTCGACGCCTGGAGCCGGGGGGAGACCGGCTGGCCGATCGTCGATGCGGCGATGAAGGCGCTCGCCCGCGACGGCTGGCTGCCCTTCACCTTACGGGCGCTGGTCATGCAGGTGGCGGTGCTGCATCTGGATCTGGATCCGGTGCGGGCCGGCCTGGCGCTGGCCCGCGGCCTGGTCGACTACGAACCGGCGATCCACTGGCGCCGGCTGCGCGATCAGACCGCCGGTGCCCCCGGGGGCACTGTGCCGCGGCCGGGCAGCGCGGTGCGCTTCTCGGAACGCCACGATCCCGACGGCCGCTTCATCCGCAGCCATTTGCCGGCGCTCACCCGTCTGCCCGCCGCCTGGCTGCACGCCCCCTGGACGGCACCGGCGGACGTGCTGGCCACGGCAGGCCTCACCCTCGGCCGCGATTACCCGCACCCGGTCGCCGATCCCGGAGCCACCCTCCGCGCCGCACGTCTCCGCCTTCAGATCGCCATCGCTGCAGCCGTGCCGGCCGACACGGCCACGGCCCCGCCAGCCCCGCGCCGGGGCCGCCGCAAGCCGGTCGATCCGCGGCAGCTCGGCTTCGATTTCTAGAGCTTCGGGATCGGTTTTCGGAGACGGAAGAAGAGAGGGGCATTCATGCTGATCGCGCAGATATCCGACCCGCATATCCGCCCGCGCGGACGGCTTTATCAGGGGGTGGTCGATTCCAATGCGCAGCTGGCCGCGGCGGTGCGCCAGCTGAACGCGCTTTCGCCGGCGCCGGATCTGGTGCTGCTGTCGGGCGATGTGGTCGACGAGGGCCGGGCGGACGAATACGCCATGGCGCGGGAGATCCTGGGCGGGTTGCACGCGCCCCTGGTCGCGCTGCCCGGCAATCACGACGACCGCGACGCTTTCCGTGCGGCCTTCGCTGCGGACGGTTTCCTGCCGGCCGAAGGGCCGCTGCATCTGGTGGTGGAGGACAAGGGACCGGTCCGTGTGGTCGGGCTGGACGTGACCGTGCCCGGGGCCCATCACGGCATGGTCGATGACGCGGCTGCGTCCTGGCTGGATGCCACCCTTGCCGCTTCCCCCCACCGGCCGACGCTGGTGATGCTGCACCATCCGCCTTTCGAAAGCGGCATTCCCTATATCGACATCTATCGCTGCCTCGGCGCCGACCGGCTGGCGGCGGTGATCGCCCGCCATCCGCAGGTGGAGCGGATCACCTGCGGCCATATCCACCGTCATATGCAGATGCGCTTTGCCGGCACGCTGCTGGTCACCGCCCCCAGCACGACCACCGCCATCGCGCTCCGCCCGGAGCCCGGGGCAGAGCCCGCCTCGTTTCTGGAACCGCCGGCCCTGTTGCTGCATCACTGGCGCCCAGGCACCGGCCTGATCACCCACCTGCTGCCAGTGGGGATATTTCCCGGCCCCTGGCCCTTTGCCTGATCTGGCCCTTCTTCACCTGAATGCGGCGTTTCAGGACAGTCGCGCCGTCCGACGCACCGATTGCGGCGGATGGCCGAAGGCGCGGAGGAAGGCGCGGCGCATGCGTTCGGCATCGCCGAACCCGGTCGTCTCGGCGACCCGTTCGATCGAGTCGCCCGAGGACTGGACCCGTTCGCGCGCGACCTCCAGCCGCAGCCGCTCGATCGCCTTCGACGGGGTCGAGCCGGTCTCCGCGGTAAAGCTGCGGGCGAAATGGCGCGGGCTCAACCCCGCCCGTTCGGCCAGGCTTTCCACCGTCAGCGGCTTGTCGAGGTTCTCGCGCACCCAGGAGAGCAGGGGCCCGAAGCGCCCGTCCGGGGTCTTCAGCTCCAGCAGCGACGAGAATTGCGACTGCCCGCCGCCACGCCGGTGGTAGAGCACCAGCTGCCGGGCGATGTCTTTCGCCACCGCATCGCCATGATCCTCGGCCATCAGGGCGAGGGCCAGATCGATGCCGGCGGTGATGCCGGCGGAGGTCCAGATATTGCCGTCGCGCAGGAAGATGCGGTCGGGATCCAGCCGGACCTCGGGATAGCGGGCGACGAAATCCTGGGTGCGGCACCAATGCGTCGTCGCCTTGCGGCCGTTGAGCAGCCCCGCCGCCGCCAGGACATAGGCACCGGAGCAGACGCTGGCGATCCGGGTGCCGCGCCGGGCCAGGTGGCGCAGCAGGGCGAGCGTGTCGCGGCAGTCGACCGCCTGGTCGACGCCGAAGCCGCCCGCGACCACCAGTGTGGTGATGTCATCCACCGCCTCCAGCCCGCCGGCCAGAACCTCGACGCCCGACGAACTGCGCACCACGCCGGGGCGCACCGCAATCATCCCGGCGGTCGCCGCGGCCGGCACCAGCCGCTGCGCGATCTCGAAGACCGAGGCAGGGCCGGTTGCGTCCAGAAGCTGGAAGTCGGGAAAGATCAGGATGCCGATCACGGTTCTGTCCGTTTATGAGGGAACTACGGCATTTCGGATTTAATCCGAACATGGCACCGTCATCTCGTCAAGTCGTTTCGAGGTGTTCGATGTCAAAGAATCTGCGGTTCGGTCTTCTGGTCTTTCCGAATATCACCCAGCTGGATATGACCGGGCCACTCCAGGTGTTCTCATTTCTACCCGGGGCAGAGGTTCATCTGCTCTGGAAAAACACAGATGCAGTCCAGAGCGACGGCGTTTTGTCGATCACGCCCACGACCACCTTCGCCGACTGCCCGCAACTGGACGTGATCTGCGTGCCCGGCGGCTATGGCACCGACGCGCTGATGGACGATGCCGAAGTGCTGGATTTCCTGCGCCGCCAGGCTGCCGGCGCGCAATATGTCACCTCGGTCTGCACGGGATCGCTGGTTCTGGCTGCGGCCGGGCTGCTCGACGGCTACCGGGCGGCGACCCATTGGAGCGCGGTGGAGGCGCTGGCCCTGTTCGACGTGACCGTCTCGCGGGAGCGGGTCTGCATCGATCGCAACCGGATGACCGGCGGCGGGGTGACCGCGGGCATCGACCTCGGCCTCACCATCATCGCCCGGCTGCTGGACCGTCAGGCTGCCGAGACGATCCAGCTGCGGATGGAATACAACCCGGCGCCGCCTTTCGATGCCGGTTCCCCCGAGACGGCTCCGGCGGCGGTTCTTGCGGTGATGGAAGACCGCTTCCGGACGGCCCGGCAGCAGCGGATGGATCTGGTGCGGCAGATCCGGGCGGGGAGGCCTTCCCGCCCGGACTGACGAGGCCCGGCCGTCACTTGCCGGCAGCGGTCACCAGGCTGCAATCGCTCTCGCTGAGCGGGCGATAGGCATAGGCGGCCGGGATCGTCTCCAGCACGTTGTAATAGGCCCAGGGCTTCTCCTGCGCGCCCGGCTGCTTCACCTGGACGAGATAGAAGTCGTGGACGAGCTTGTTGTCTGCGCGCAACCGGGCGCCGGGGGCGTAGATGTCGTTGACCGGCGTCGCGCGCATATGGGCGACGACCCGCCCGGTCTCGTCGGTGCCGGTTGCGGCAACCGCCTTCAGATAATGCAGCACCGCCGAATAGACCGAGGCCTGGGGTGCCGTGGGCATGGCGCCGTGGCGGTCGAAGAAGCGCTTCGCAAAGGCCCGTGTCCCGTCATTCAGATCCCAGTACCAGGCGGTGACGCCGGTCAGGCCCTGGGCGGTTTCCAGCCCCATGCCGTGGATGTCGGTCAGGAACATCAGCTCGGCCACCGGGCGCTGATTGCCGGCGCTCATGCCGAACTCGTTCCACTGCTTCATCGAGGTGACCAGCTGGGCGCCGGCATTGGCGAAGGCGACGACATCTGCCCCCGAACTCTGCGCCTGCAGCAGGAAAGAGGCGTAGTCGGTGGTGCCGAGCGGGTGGAATACGGCGCCCATCGAGGTGCCGCCGGCGGCCTTCAGCGCGCTTTCGGACTCCTTCACCATGTTCTGCCCGAAGGCATAATCGGCGGCGATGAAGAACCATTTGTCCTGGCCCTGCGCCACCAGCCGGCGGATCGGGCCGCTGACCAGGTTGTAATTGTCGTGCAGCCAGGCAAGGCCGGTGGGGGAACACTGGCTGCCGGTGATGTCGGTGGTGCCGACCGCGGCGTAGATCACCAGCTTGTTTCGTTCGCGGGCGATAGACTGTACGGCCAGCGCGACCGCCGAATTGCCGACATCGACCACCATGTCGACACCCTCGGCTTCGTACCATTTGCGCACGATCTCGACGCCGATATCGGCCTTGTTCTGGTGATCGGCCGCAACGATCTCGACTTTGAGCGACGGCGCCAGCGCCTTGAAATCCTCAAGCGCCAGCCCGGCCGCGACCACCGAGCCCGCGCCGGCCAGATCCGACAGCGGCCCCGACTGGTCGTTGACCACGCCGATCCTGACCACATCGCCCGAAATGCCGGCCGCGCTTGCCGGCAGGGCTGCCGGCCCGGCTGCGGATATGGTTATGGCGGCGGCAGTCAGCAGTCGACCGGCCAGGCCGCGTGTCTTCGACACGGACCTGTCGTCCGTCTTCATCGTCATGTCGTGGTCCCCCTGTGGCGTCCGTTCCCGCAGTCTTCCCCTGCGTGCACGGCCCGATCGGCAAGTTGATCCTGCATCTTCTGATCGGGCCGTCTTATACAGTCGAGGCTAAGGGGGTGTCAGTATGTCCACAAGGGCGGATTTCCGGCGTTTTCTGCCATGATCAGGACATGCGCCGGGCTGTTTCTGGTCTTGGCCGTGCGGCCGGGTGTCTCAGCCCGGCTCATGCCCCCAGCTCTGGGTCAGCTGCGGCACGCCGCCGGCCGACCAGCCGCCATCGACCGGCAGGACCACGCCGCTGACATAGGATGCGGCATCCGAGGCCAGGAACAGGGCGACCCGGGCGACGTCTTCGGGGCTGCCCTGGCGGCGGAGCGGCACGCTGCGCTCGACCATGGCATTGGCCTCGGGCGTGGGGGCAAGGCGGGCCATGCCCTCGGTGCCGGCGATCGGGCCGGGGACCAGGCTGTTGATGCGGATGCCTTCAGGCCCCCATTCCTGGGCCAGCACCCGGGTGATCATGTCGACGCCGGCCTTGGCGGCGCAGACATGGACCTGCAGCTCCATCGCCTGGAAAGCCTGCGGGGCCGATATATTGACGATCGCGGCCCCCGGTTTGCGCAGATGCGGATGGGCTTCGCGCATCACATGGAAGGTGCCGATCAGGTCGATATCGACCACGGTGCGGAAGCCGTTGGGTGAGATGCCGAGGGCAGGGGCCGGGAAGTTGCCGGCAGCGCCCGAGATCAGCACGTCGATCGGGCCCAGCGCCTTGGCTGCCGCCTCGAAGGCTGCGCGGACCTGGGCCACGTCGCGCACATCGCATTGATAGCCCTCGACCGCGCCGCCATGGGTGGCGAGCTCGGCAACGGCGGCCTGAACCTTTTCGGGCTTGCGACTGGCCACCGCCACCGCGGCACCGGCCCGGGCGAAGCCATGGGCGATGCCCAGATTGATGCCCGAGGTGCCGCCCATTACGAAGACGGTCTTGCCGGTGAAATCGAAACTGAAGCCGGTCATCTGCCGGGTCTCCTCTCCTGTCCGCCCCTGCGGATGCCCCGCGGGTTTGCGCCGGTTGGGCCCGGTGTTCGATGGGCCGGTGTCTTATGGGGCCGGCGTCTTATGGTGCGGGGCGTTCAGCATAAGCGGGCAGGCGGGAGACCGGAAGCGGGGCTGCATGCCCAACCCGGTTTCAAGTCGCGTTGGCATGGCGGTCGACGGCCGGCTCCTGCATGATTTCATCCGCAACCGGACAGATAGTGTCCGGACGATCATCCGGGAGAGGAGATGCGCCTGATGACTGACCAACCCCTGAGCGGCCAGGTCGTCTGGGTGACCGGTGCCGGCAGCGGCATCGGCGAGGCCGGGGCCGTGGCGCTGGCCGAAGCCGGTGCGGTGGTCTATCTGAGCGGAAGGCGGGCCGAGCCGCTGGAGGCCGTGGCCGGGCGGATCCGCGATGCCGGGGGCCAGGCCCTGATCGCCCTGCTGGACGTGGCCGACAAGGCCGAGGTGAAGCGGGTGGCCGACGAGATCCTGGCCGCCCAGGGCCGGATCGACATCCTGATCAACAGCGCCGGGCTGAACGTGCCGGAACGCGCCTGGAACGTGGTCTCGCCGGACGGCTGGGATCAGGTGATCCGGGTCGATCTGGACGGCGCCTTCTATTGCACCCATGCGGTGCTGCCGGCGATGCGCAAGGCCGGCGGCGGGCTGATCATCAACGTCTCGTCCTGGGCCGGGCGCTACGACACGCGCCTGACCGGCCCCGCCTACAACTCCGCCAAACATGCCATGCTGGCGATGAACGCCAGCCTGAACATCGAGGAAGGCCAGAACGGCATCCGCGCCTGCGCGATCTGCCCGGGCGAGGTCAACACCCCGATCCTGGACCGCCGGCCGGTGCCGGTTTCCGCCGAAGACAAGGCGCGCATGCTCCAGTCGGAAGATCTGGGCGCGACCATCCGCTTCGTCGCCACCATGCCGGCCCATGTCTGCCTGAACGAGATCCTGATCAGCCCGACCTGGAACCGGCTGAACGTGATCTGATCGGGGCCGGGTCGAAAGCCGGGCTGGCCGCCACCATTGACAGCGGCGGCCCGATCGCCGACATGCAGGGGCGCCGGATGCCCGCCGGCGCCCCGGTCCCGCTCTCTTCGCGGGCCCCGCAGAGGAGAGACGAGACCTTGCGCATGCAGCACGATCCCCGCATGGCCGAGCAGCTGCGCCGCCGGCAGCCGATGTTCAACCTGCCGCGGGCGACGCAGATCCTGATCGCCATCAACGTGATCGTGCATCTGGTGCGCCAGATCCTGCCCCAGGGAACCGACTGGGAGCTGATCGCCAATGCGGCGGTCGATCCCCGCCCGCTATACCTATGGCCCCGGCTTCGACCTGCCGTCGATCATCGCGCCGCTGACCTTCCAGTTCCTGCATGGCGGCTTTCTGCACCTGCTGTTGAACATGGCGCTGCTGGCGGCCTGGGGCGCGGGTGTCGAACGGGTGATCGGCCCGCTGCGCATGGTGGTGTTCTATCTGGTCTGCGGCGGGGCCGGCGCGCTGGCCCATGTGCTGCTCTATCCTGAGAGCATGGTGCCGATGATCGGTGCCTCGGCCGGGATCAGCGGGCTGTTTGCGGGCGTGCTGATCATCATGCGTCGTCACCGCGCCAGCGGCGGCGCCATCCTGCCGCTGGCGCTGCTCTGGATCGCGACCGCGGTGATCACGGGCATCTGGGGCACGCCGGGAGCAGAGGGCGAATCGGTCGCCTGGGTCGCCCATATCGGCGGCTTCCTGGCCGGGCTGGCGCTTTTCCCCTTCGCGATGCCCAGGCGCTGAACCGTCAGAGGGGGCCGTCAGAGGGGATGGGCCTTCAGCGCCGCCCGCCAATGGGCGGCGCGCGCCTTCAGCCAGTCGGTGACGACATAGGGCGCCGGGGTTTCCTTGCCTGGGTCCATCACCTCCAGCACCTCGAAGCCCAGCCCGGCCTCGCCGTCGCCGGCCCAGGCGGCCTGAAGATCGCGCGCCCGGTGGCTGCCATGGCGCAGCGTGAACAGGATCCGGTTGCGGATCGTCCGCACATCCGGCGCCGACCCCACCCAGACCGCGCCGGTGGTGGCCGAGCGCAGGGCATAAATGCCCGCGGCGCTCCTGCGCTCCTTCCAGGCGTCGATCGCCGCCTTGCGATCCTGCCGGTTCATCTCATCGTCCTTTCTGCCATTTTTTACCCGGGTAAAAAATGCGATACCATCCGGCATGCGGTTTGCCAAGGGAATAATACCCGGGTATAAAACCGGTCTCGCGCACCGAAAGGCCCGGCCGATGCCCGTCACCGCCTCCATCCCCTGCACCGCCTCCACCCCCTGCACCGCCTTCGACGGCCCGCGCCGCATCGCCGCCGGCCCGCTCTCCCGCGTGGCGCCGGCCGTGAAGGCGGTGGTCGAGGCGGGGACGGCCGGCCCGGTTCTGGTCTTCGACGACCGGAGCGGCGCGGTGATCGATCTGGATCTGCGTGGCTCGGCCGACGAGGTGGCGGCACGCCTCGCCTCCGACCCGGTGCCGGACGAGGCACCGCGTGGTCGCGGCCGGCCGAAGCTGGGCGTGGTCGCGCGTGAGGTGACCCTGCTGCCGCGGCACTGGGACTGGCTGGCCGACCAGCCGGGCGGCGCCTCGGTCGCCCTGCGCCGGCTGGTGGAAGAGGCACGCCGCCGCGATGCCGGCCCGGCGCGCATCCGTGCGGCCCAGGCTGCCGCGCACCGCTTCATGACCGCCATGGCCGGCGACCTGCCGGGATACGAGGCGGCGCTCAGGGCGCTGCATGCCGCCGACCGCGCGGGCTTCGATGCGGCGACGACCGCCTGGCCCGCCGATATCGCCGGCCATGCCCGCCATCTGGCCTCCGCTGCCTTCGGTGAGGGCGCGTCGGAAAAGGGTCAATCCTCCTGACCCTCACCCCGAGAAAGCCTCGTTTGCGGGGGGCAGGCCGTCTGCCGGAAGATCGGGCCGTTCCAGGTGATCGGAACGCCCGTCATCCCCAGGCCGGCGGCCCCTGCCGGCAGAGGGGCGTTCCCGGCGTGCAGTCGTCCCCTCCGGCGGCTGCACGCCATTTTTTTGGCGACAGTCTTCCACCAGTCCGCCCATCCTGGCCGTATCCCCAGCCAGGAGAGCCGATGATGAATGTCAGGCAGGCAACGCCGGAAGATGTGACGGTCTGCGTGGCGCTCGCCGAGGCACGCCGTGACGCCTACGAGGCATATGAGCCCCGGTTCTGGAAGAAGTCGCCAGACTCTGCTTCGGCTTGCCGAACCTGGTTCGAGACGCTGTTCTCCGACGGGCGAAGCATGTGTTTCGTGGCAGAGGAGGAGGGCAGCATCCTGGGCTTCGTCATCGGGCGCGGCTTTCCCACGCCGCCTGTCTACGATCCCGGCGGTGCCACGGCCATGATCGATGATTTCTGCGTCGTCAGCGCGGACCGGTGGGGTGATGTCGGTCGGGCCCTGTTGCGGGACATCCGGGCGGAGATGAGACGGCAGGGCTTTGCCCAGGTGGTCGTGGTGAGCGCCCGCAGGGATCTGGAGAAGACGGCGTTCCTTGAGGAAGCCGGCCTGTCCCTGGCCTCCACCTGGTGGACCTCTGCCATATAGCCTCCGGTTCTGCCGGCGAGGCCTTCCCGCTCCTGTCCGATGGTCCGACAATCCGTCTTCATATCGTGCATTTTTGCAGAAGATGTCAGAATCTTTTTGCAGGACATAGGCCGTCGTATCCCTGGCGTTTTGCGGAGTCCGGTCTGTTCTCAAAAATGCTGCACCCGCACAGTGGATCCATATTGTGGATCATCTGCCCTGATCCATTGACCCGCCCTGTCTCAGCCTCCTAAGATGGCCAGGCAATATCCTTACAAAAAGAGCGGCCGAGTCGACATCCGAACAGTGTTTGAGGCGCCATCCGGGAGGAAACCGGAATGTGGCGCCTTGGGACATGGGATGGCGGGATCGGCAGCCGATGCATCGAACGGACGCTTGTTCGAACAATGACAGGGCCGGCGGGTGGCTCCCGGACGGCACCTGAAGGGAGGAACCACCAATGACCATGCGCACGCGCCTGGGCCGCCTCGTCTGCGGTCTGGCCGGCGGCGTCGCCGCCGCGGCCCTTGCCCTCGGGGCGGTTCCCGCCTCGGCCGAGACCTTCAAGCTCGGCATCGTCACCTTCCTGTCCGGCCAGGCCGCGGAAGCCTTCGGCGTGCCGGCGGCGAACGGTGCCAAGACCATGATCGCCGGGCTGAATGCCGGCCAGCTGCCGGCCCCCTATGCGACCAAGGGCTTCGGCGGGCTCGAAATCCAGCCGGTGATCATCGACGAGGCCGGCGGCGCCACCAAGCAGGTGCAGGAACTGCGCAACCTGATCCAGCGCGAGCAGGTGGACGCGGTGGTCGGCTATATCAGCTCGGGCGACTGCCTGGCGGTGGGGCCGGTGGCGGAAGAACTGAAGGCGCTCCTGATCCTGTTCGACTGCGGCACGCCCCGCATCTTCGAAGACAACAAGTTCAGCTACGTCTTCCGCACCGCCGCCCATGCCACCATGGACAATGTCGGTCTGGTCCGCTACCTGAAGGACCACGACGTCAAGATCAACACCTTCAGCGGCATCAACCAGGACTATGCCTGGGGCCATGACAGCCGCAACGACTTCGTCGCCGCGATGGGCCAGCTCTATCCCGAGGCGAAGTTCGAAGCCGATCTGCTGCCCAAGTTCGGCGCCGGCCAGTACGGCACCGAAATCTCGGCGCTGCTCCGCCAGGGCTCCGACGTGGTCTATTCCAGCAACTGGGGCGGTGATCTGCAGGCACTGATCCTGCAGGCCGGTCCGCGCGGCCTGTTCAAGCGCAGCCAGGTCGTGCTGTCCGCTGCCGACCATGTCCTGCCGGCCCTGGGCGACAAGATGCCCGACGGCACCATCATCGGCGCCCGCGGCGCCTATGGCCTGATGAGCCAGCCCAGCCCGCTCAATGACTGGTGGCAGAAGACCTACACCGCCGAGCATGGCGTCTATCCGGTTCAGGCGCCCTACCGCATGGCCCAGGCGCTGCTTGGCCTGAAGACCGCGGTCGAGAAGGCGATGGCATCGAACGGCGGCAAGAAGCCGACCCCGGACGAGATCGCGGCCGCGCTCAAGGGCTCCAGCTGGGAAAGCCCGGCCGGCACCATCACCATGGCCAATGGCGACGGCCATCAGGCGATCCAGGACATCGCTTTCGGCCGCACCCGCTATGACGCCGACAAGAAGATGGTGGTGATCGAGGATGTCGGCCGCTATCCGGCGAAGTGCGTGAACCCGCCCGCCGACATGAAGGCGATCGACTGGATCAAGGCCGGCTTCCCCGGCGCAGAGTGCAACTGACCTGATCCTTCCTCCGCGGCCGGTCCGGCCGGTGGGCAATCCGCCCCGCCGCCCGGACCGGCCGTTCCGTCTCGGGCGCAAGCCCCACCCGTCGTCTTCCCGGAGACCTCTCCGATGGAGCTTCTGCTCACCGTCCTCGTGGACGGGCTGATCTATGCAGCCTGGCTGTTCATCGTGGCGCTGGGGCTGACCCTGGTCTTCGGCGTGCTGAAGATCCTGAACATCGCCCATGGCAGCTTCTACGCGATCGGCGCCTATGCCGCCGCCTCGACCGTCGGCTGGTTCGCGAGCCTGGGTCTTGCACCCGAATGGTCGCTGTTCGCCATGCTGCTGGCGGCGGCCGGCGTTGCGGCGCTGCTGGGGCCGCTGCTGGAACGCGGCCTGCTGCGGCTGTTCTACGGCCGGGACGAGGTGCTGCTGGTGCTGGTCACCTATGCGCTGTTCCTCATGCTGGAAGATCTGGTCAAGCTGGTCTGGGGCGTCGATCCCTATTACGTGTCGGAGCCCTATATGCTGTTCGGCAATATCGAGGCCGGGCCGCTGTTCTATGTCGGCTACGACATCGCGTTGATCGGGCTGGCCGTGCTCTGCGGCCTGGCGGTCTGGTTCGGGCTCAATCGCACCACCATCGGAAAGATCGTCCTCGCCGTCATCCACAACCCCGAGATGTCGGCTTCGATGGGCGTGAACATCAACCGGGTTTATGTCGGTGCCTTCGTCTGCGGCGTGTTCCTGGCGGCACTCGGCGGTGCCTTTACCTCGCCCCAGATCTCTGTGCAGCCGGGGCTCAGCGTCGGGGTGATCATCCTGAGCTTCGCGGTGGTGATCATCGGCGGGCTCGGCTCGATCGAGGGGGCCGCGGTGGGCGCCCTGATCGTCGGGATCGCCCGCGCCGGTGCGGTGCATCTGGTGCCGGATGCCGAGCTGTTCATCATCTATCTCGTGATGGCCGCGGTGCTGGTCTTCCGTCCGGAAGGCCTGTTCGCCCGCGTCCAGGCGCGCAAGATCTGACGGGGGTGCCTCTGATGTCGACCCGATCCGCCGTCCTGCGCCCGCTCGGGGTGGCTGCCCTGGTGGTGGCGGCCCTGGCCGCGGCCGGCCTGGCGCTGCCGTCCTGGCTGCTGTTCCTCGCCACCATGGCCATCGCCCATGCGGTGGTGGCGCTTGGTCTCGTCTTCATGATGCGCGGCGGCCTGGTCTCCTTCGGCCAGGGCCTGCCCTTTTGCCTCGGCGCCTATGCCGCCGGGCTGGCCGGGCCGTGGCTGGGCCTTGCCGATGCGGTCTGGCTGCTGATCCTTGGCGGCATCACCGCCGGTGTCGTCGCCGCCGTGTTCGGCCCGCTGCTCGCCCGCTATCGCGGCATCTTCTTCGCCATGCTGACGCTGGCGTTGTCGATGGTGCTCTACGGCCTGCTGGTCAAGGCCACGCCGCTCGGCGGCTCCGATGGCCTCAACATCGCCCGACCGGCCATTCTGGGCGTCGAGCCCACGGCCGAGACCGCAGATTACGCGCTGTTCCTGCTCGCCATCGTCACCGCCGGCATCCTCTCGGCGATCGCGGCCGCGCATTTCAATTCCGTGCGCGGGCTGATGTCGCTGGCGGTCAAGGAGAACGAACTCCGCGTCGAATACATGGGCGCCTCGGTGCGCTCGATGATGGCGGTGAATTTCATCGTCGCTGCGGTCTATGGCGGCATCGGCGGGGCGCTCGCCGCCATCGCCCTCGGCCATATCGAGCCGACCTTCGCCTACTGGACCACCTCGGGCGAAATCGTGTTCCTGGCGATCCTGTCGGGCCAGGTGAGCGTGGTGGCGGTGTTCGTCGCCTCGCTGATCCTGGAACTGGTGCGGTCCTTCGCCAATCTCTACTTCCCCGAGACATGGCAGCTGGCGCTGGGCGCCTTCCTGCTGGCGGTCATTCTGTTCCTGCCCAAGGGCATCGGGTCGATCTGGCATCGCGGCCCTGCGAGCCGCCGCGGCTCCGCCGCCGACGAGCCAGTCACCGATGGGCCAGTCACCGATGGGCCTCTTGCCAAGGAGAGTGGCCGATGAACAAGGCGACCCCGGTGCTGGAGACCCGCAATCTCCAGAAATCCTTCGGTGCCGTCACCGCCGCGCGCGACATCTCGGTCGCGGTGGAGGCGGGCACGCGGCTCAGCGTCATCGGCTCCAACGGCGCCGGCAAGACCACCTTCGTCAACATGGTCACCGGCTATCTCAAGCCCGACGAAGGATCCATCCTGCTGGCGGGGGAAGACGTCACCCGGCTGGACCCGCGGCGGCTGACCCGTCGCGGCATCGCCCGGTCCTTCCAGATCCCCCAACTCTGCGCCGAGCTGACGGCGCTCGAGAACATGCTGGTCGCGCGGGCGGCGGCCGAGGGCGGGCTGCCCTTCTTCCGTCCGGCGCGGTCGGCAGAAGCGCGTGATGCGGCCCTCGCGGTGCTTGAGCGTTTCGGCCTGGCGGCGATCGCCGATCGGCCGGTGCTGGAACTGGCCGGTGGTACCCGCAAGCTGCTCGACATCGCCCTCGCCATGACCGGCCGGCCAAAGCTGCTGATGCTGGACGAGCCGACCAGCGGCGTGTCGGCGGAAGAGAAATTCCCGTTCATGGACCGGATCATGGCGGCGCTGGATCGGGACGGGGTGACCGTGCTGTTCGTCGAGCACGACATGGACATCGTCGGGGCCTATGCCGACCGGGTGCTGGCCTTCTATGCCGGCCAGATCATCGCCGACGGCGCCCCGGACATGGTGATGGCCGACGAGGGCGTGCGCCGGCACGTCACCGGCCACTGACGGCGGAGGAGGGATCCCCATGCTCCAGATCGATCACGTCTCCACCGCCATCGCCTCGGTCCGGGTGCTGCGCGATGTGAACCTCACCGTCGGCACCGGCCAGATGGTCGGGCTGGTCGGGCGCAACGGCGCCGGCAAGACCAGCCTGATGCGCACGGTGATGGGTCATCTGCCGGTGACCGGCGGCCGGATCACGTTCGAGGACATCGACCTTTCCACCCGGCCCAAACACGCCCGGGCGGCGCTCGGCATCGGCTTCATGCAGGAAGATCGTGGCCTCGTCCCTGAACTGACGGTGGAAGAGAACATCCTGCTGCCGGTCTGGGTGTCGAAGAGCCTGAAGCCCAAGCCCCGGCTGGATCTGGTCTACGGCTACATGCCCGAGCTGACCGAGATGCGCGACCGCCGGGCCTTGCAGCTGTCGGGCGGTCAGCAGAAACTGGTGGCGCTGGCGCGCGCTCTGGCCGTCGGCACGAAACTTCTGCTGCTGGACGAACCTTTCGAGGGCGTCGCCCCGGCGCTGGCCCAGCGCCTGGCCGATGTCATCGGCCGGCTGCGTGCCGAGAAGCAGTCGATCCTGATCTCGCATTCCGACATGAACCACGACAAATCGCTCTACGACGACGTGACCGTCATCGAACGCGGCGCCAATGCCGCGGCCGGTGCTGCGGCGCATTGAGCTGCCGCCTTCCGCTCCCCAGTCAGATGCGAAGCCAGACCGATGTCCCAGACTGATCAGACCAATCCCGCTCCCGTTCTCCGGCGCGAACTCCATTTCGGCGACCGCGTCCTGCCCTGTTACGCCGATCGCCCCGCCGATCTGGGCGCGCTGGTCCGCGCCACCTTCTCCCGCATGGTCGAGGCCGAGGCGGTGATCGACGGCGACCGGCGGATGACCTATGCCGGGCTGGAAGCGGCATCCGACCGGGTGGCGGGTGCCCTGGCGGCGGCGGGCGTGGCCCAGGGGGACCGGGTCGGCCTGCTGCTCGGCAACCGGGCCGAGATCGTGACCGCCTGGGTGGCCTGCATCCGGCTGGGGGCGATCGCGGTGCCGCTCAACACCCGCGAGCAGAAGCCCGAACTCACCTATGTGCTGGGCAATTGCGGCGCGAAGGCCGTGATCTTCGAGGACGAGCTTGCCGACCGCCTGCCCGATGCGGCGGATGTCCCGGCGCTCGCCCTGCGCATCGCCGTGGGCGATGGTGACGGGCCGGCGCCCGCGGGCGCTGTGCCCTGGGCCGAGATCGAGGCGGGCCGGCCCTTCGGCGGCTGGGCCGCGGTCGGCGAAGACGACACCGCCGTCATCCTTTATACCTCCGGCACCACCGGCAAGCCCAAGGGTGCCGAGCTGTCGCACATCAACATCGTCCATTCCTGCGAGCACTATGTTGATCACATGGCGCTCACCATGGACGGGCGCGAGCGATCGGTGCTGGCGGTGCCCGCAACCCACGTCACCGGGCTGGTGGCGGTGGTGGCGCTGATGATCCGGGTCGGCGGCGCCACGGTGATGATGCGCGCCTTCAAAGCGCCCGCCTTTCTGAAGCTCGCCGAAGCCGAGCGCATGACCTATGGGATCATGGTGCCGGCGATGTACAATCTCTGCCTGCTCCAGCCCGATTTCGCCGGCTACGACCTCGCCGCCTGGCGGATCGGCGGCTATGGCGGGGCGCCGATGCCGATGGCGACGATCACGCGCCTGGCCGAACTGCTGCCCGGGCTGATCCTGGTCAATGCCTATGGCGCGACCGAGACCACCTCGCCCAGTACGATCATGCCGCTCGGCGAAGGTGCCACCCGGGGCGACACCGTCGGCCGGCCGGTGCGCTGCGCCGAGATCCGGATCATGGACGAGGCCGGCCGCGAGGTGGCGCCCGGAGTGTTGGCGCGCACTTAAAACTGACCCAGGCTGCGCGTTGAACTTTGACCCACCCGGTGTACGGGGCTGAGGGTATCAGTTGGTGGTCTGGGTGGTGGCCTCCTTTGCCCTGATTCTGGCTTTGGTCTTGTTGGCGGCGGTGCTGTTGCGCAGCCGCCAGGAGTCGTTGCCGGTCTCCAGGATGTGGCAGTGGTGGGTGATGCGATCCAGCAGCGCGGTGGTCATCTTGGCGTCGCCGAACACCTGACCCCATTCGGAGAAGGCCAAGTTGGTGGTGATGGCGAGGCTGGTGCGCTCGTAGAGCTTGCTGATCAGGTGGAACAGCAGCGCGCCGCCTGAGGGGGTGAACGGCAGGTAGCCCAGTTCATCGAGGATGACCAGGTCGGCATAGGTCAGGCGCAGGGCGATCTGCCCGGCCTTGCCCTGGGCCTGTTCCTTCTCCAGCGCATTGACCAGTTCGATGGTGGAGAAGAAGCGCACGCGCAGGCGATGCTGGCGCACGGCCTGGATGCCGATGGCGGTGGCCAGGTGGGTCTTGCCGGTGCCCGGTCCACCGACAAGGACGACGTTCTCGGGGGTGTGGATGAAGTCACCCTGGTGGAGTCGTTCGACCAGTGCGCGATCAACGGGACTGGCCGCGAAGTCGAACCCGAGCAGGTCACGATGGACGGGGAAACGTGCGGCCTTCATCTGGTTGGCCTGGGCACGAACCTGCCGTTCGGCGGACTCGGCCTGCAGCAGTTCGGCCATCCAGTGTTCGGGCTCCATGGTGTGCAGGCGCATCTTGGCCAGCAGTTCGGGCCACTGGCTGGCCATGCCGTGCAGCTTGAGCTGCTGCATGCGCAGCGGCAGGTCAGGCGTCGACATGATCTGCCTCCCGCAGGGCGTCGTAGCGGGCCGGATCGGACACCGGCGGATGACGCAGCGTCACTCGCGAGGCGACCGTCTCGATCGTGCGGTCCGGATGCTGCAATCGCCCCAGCACGTTGAGCACGTGGTCGGCGCGCACCAGGCCGGACTCGAGTGCCAGTTCCACCGCCACCAGTACCGCTTCGAGCCCGTGCACGGGTACGGCGGCCAGCACCTGGGCCATGGCGCGGTCGCCGTGAGGCTGGCGCAGCAACACCTGCTGCAGCTTGCGCAGCGGATCGGGCATGGACAGGAACGGCGCGCCGTCACGCAGTGCCCCCGGCTTGCGCTGGACCAGGGCGATGTAGTGCTGCCAGTCGTAGTGGACCCGATCACGCTCGAAGCTGCGCCGGTGGCGGGCGACCTCGGCCTCGCCGACCACCACGGCCAGTTCGAAGGGATACACGCGCAGGCTGGCGACGGCGTGGGCGTGTTCGCACGGCACGCTGTAGCGGTTGCGCTGGAAGCTGACCAGCGCGGTCGAACTGACCCGCACCGGCCGCTCGATGTAGCCGTCGAAGGGCGCGGGCATCGGCATCAGGTGGGGCTGTTCGTCCTCCAGAGCTTCGGCCACGGTGATGTCGGAGGCATCCGGATGCGCCTGCATCGGCCAAGCGGCGCGGCACTCGCTGGCGAGCCAGGCATTGAGGGTGTCCAGATCTGGCCAGTGGCGGGCCCCGGCCTCGATCCAGATCTGTCGGCGCCGGTCCTGCACGTTCTTCTCGACCCGCCCCTTCTCCCAACCCGCGGCGCGGTTGCAGAACTCCGCGGCGAACAGGTAGTGGCTGGTCATGGCGTGGAAGCGGGCGTTGACCCGCCGTTCCCGGTGCTGGCCGATCCCGTCCACCGCCGTCTTCATGTTGTCGTAGATGCCGCGGCGCGGCACGCCACCGAAGGCGGTAAACGCCTGGGTATGAGCATCGAACAGCATCTCGTGGCTCTGGGTGGGATAGGCCACCAACCAGAAGGCGCGGCTGCAGGCCAGCTTCACGTGGGCGAGATCCAGCGGCATCTTGGCGTGGCTGCCGACGAAGGCGTACTCGCGGCTCCAGTCGAACTGGAAGGCTTCACCCGGAGGAAAGTGCAACGGCACGAAGGCCGGGCGGCGGCTGGCGCCGCCGGCCGCCTTCCACTGGCGGATGAAGGCCGTCACCCGGGTGTAGGTGCCCGGATAGCCGATCGCCTGCAACTGCGAGAACAGCACCTTGGCGGTGCGTTGTTCCCGCCGGGGACGATGGCTGTCGGCACGCAGCCACGTCTCCAACTGGGACCGGTAGGGATCGAGCCGGGAGGGCGAGGCTCGCCTGGGATAGACCGGCTCGGACTGGCCGCTGCGCAGCCATCGCCGGATGGTATTGCGGGATAGGCCCGTGCGCTTGGCGATCTCGCGCAGCGGCAGGCCATCGCGGAAATGCATCCGCCGGATCTTGGCCAACATGACCATGGTGATCACTCCTGAAATCCCCCGAGCAAAAGATGCTCAGGATGTGGGCTTCAGGTGGGTCAGTTTTACCCGCGCATCACCGCCGAAAGTGGGTCAGTTCTGGATGCGCGCCAACAGCGTCAGGCACTTTCGAGCATTGCCGCATCATTTAGCAACCGTTGAATGCGCTGGCGAGTCTCCTCTGGAATACCTTGCACAGACGAGTCAGGTCCGGGCCTGTTTGGCTGCTGCTGGGTGCCCGCGATGACCCGCACGACCATGCCCAAATTTCCTGGTGTCACGATGTCGATGGCTGCGCGATCACCCAGGTCCGGATGTGGGCGGGTCAGCATCCGGTACAGGTCCCACGGATCCGCATGCGGGCACTGGTTCATGAGCACCTGTGCCAGCTTGTGCTTGAGGGGTACCAGCTGCCAGTCGGGCACGCGTTGCCCGCGGTTGCCCAAGCTGATGGACAGCAGCTTGCCCGCCTTCAGCTCGCGGTTGATCTGGTCCTTGGACTTCCCGGCCAACTTGCCGAACAGCGGGACCGGCAGACTGCTCGGCGATTCGTAGATGACCAGCATTTCCTCGCGCTCGCGCTGGATGACAGACACCTCCGGCTCTGGCGCATGCGTCGGGGGCGGTGGTACCTGCGACAGTCGCTGGAATGTGATTCCCCCGTCGTTTGGCGTCACGACGATGGGTTCGGCCACCACAGGCGGAACGGATGCCGCAGAAGCAGCAGCGACGATGGTGTTGGGCTTGTCCTCCTCTGCCATGGCCGGCACGCCCTCGATATGGATCGTGAGGTGCGCGCTGGCCGCTTCCACTTGGCCCTGTTCGAGCAGATCGAGACGATCCGCCCAGTCCTGCATCATCCGGCGGCGCGGCTCAACATACTTGGCGTGGTTGTAGGCCGAACTCACCTTGTTCGGGTCCGAGTGCGAAAGCTGCGCGTCCACCCAAATCTTGGGATAGCCGATCTCGTTGAGCGCCGTCGAGATGGTTCCGCGGATGCCGTGACCGGTCAGTTGATCCTCGTAGCCCATTCGTTTCAAGGCCGCGTTGAGGGTGTTCTCGCTGATGCGCTTCTTGAGTTCGCTGCGGTGCGTGAGCAGATGGACCTGGGCCGGCCTCATCACACCCAACAGGTAGCGCACGATCTCGATGGCCTGCACGGACAACGGCACGATGTAGGGCGGAACGTCCTGCGGGCGCTTGCCGGCCTTGCGCATCTCGTCTTGGAGTTGCTTGACGATCTGCGGCGGGATGATCCACAGGCCACGGTCGAGATCGAACTGGTCCGGGGTCGCCAGCCGCAGCTCGCCGGTACGCACGCCGGTCAGGAACAGCAGCCGGATGCCGAGTTGGGTCTGCCAACCACGAGGGTTGTAGAGCCTGAGCTTGTGCAGGAACTCGGGAAGCTCCGGAAGATGCAGGTAGGGGTTGTGGTTCACCGGGGGCTTGGGCTCGGCCACCACGTCCAGGTCGGAGGCCGGATTGGCTTCCAGCCCCTCCACGATGACGAGGGCATAGCGGAACAACTGCCCCAGCCAGGTGCGGACCTTCTCGGCAGTGGTGAACGCCTTGCGCTCCTCGATCCTCGCCAGGACGCCCAGGAGTTGGGGCCGGCGAATGTCGTAGATCGACATCTGCTTGAGGCTAGGCAGCACGTCCTTGTTGAAGATCCGCAGGATTTGCGACAGCGTGCTGTTCCTGCCCTCCTTGATTTCCTTGCGGCGATGCTCGACCCACGCATCGAAGACGGCCTTGAAGGTGTAGTCGGCCGCAAGCTTGACCGCGTGTCGCTTCTGTTTCCGATCGGTATGGGGGTTGACGCCCTTTGCCAGAAGCGCCCGGGCTTCGTCGCGCAAGGTGCGCGCTTCGCGCAAACCGATCTCGGGGTAGTTCCCCAGGGAGATGCGCTTTTGCTTGCCGAGCCAGTAATAGCGCAAATGCCACGACTTGCCGCCGGTGCGGGCGACCACCAGGCCGAGGCCATCGGTGTCGGGGATGCTGTAGGTTTTCTCGGCGGCCTTGGCTTGCCGCACGGTCAGATCAGAGAGTGTCATCATCAAGCTCCTAAGTCTTGGACTTAGGCCCGATGCTGCTTGTCATCCCGATCCAACCCCAGCAACAACCCGGAACCGGCACGACCCGCATTCTTTGGCCTTGTTTTTGGCCTCAAAAATGGTGGCTGTCAGTGGACTTTCGTGGCTTTCGCTGGAATGAAAAAAGGAGCCGAAGCTCCTCTTTTCAATGACTTACAGACGTCAGTGGAAGTCTGTAGATCATAAATTGGAGCGGGATCTGAGACTCATCATGGGGTCATAGACCAGCGCCATCATGATGACCCAGATGGCGAACAGCGAAAAGGCACAGGCGCGGCGGACGGACACCGCCGCGGCTTGTTCGATGAGATCTGTCTGCATCTGAGAACGACGGGCTGAGGCCGGCTCCTTGGGGGACGGGCCGACGGTGCGTTGCGGAGACGGCGCGTTGTGGAACGGCGACGGGCAGAGGTGCCGGACGGCAGGACCACGTGACGGAGGAAGAGCACGCGACGGGAGAACACGGGAGCAGGGGCCGATACGGCAGACGACCTGCACCTGTTACCGAAGATGGGGGCCCCGTCACGGCGACGCCAGTGGCAAAATTGGTGCGTTTATCCTAGCCCGCGGGGCCCCGGCCTGTCATCCCCCGATACGAGGGCATGTCATGACCTTCTGCGCGAAGAGGCCCCGTCCGCGCGATCTTCAGGCGAAATTTCATCGGAATGCCGTGTGGATATCACGCGGGGGCGTTCAGGCGCGGCGCCAGGCCCAGATTGTACATCACCAGCCAGAAAATGATTCGCAGGATCCAGAGATAACCCGCCGCCACCAGCGGCCGCAGCCCCGGCAGAACGAAACGCGGGGTCAGCGGCGCCGTCAGCCGCAGCACCGGATCGGTGATCCGGCAGAAGAAGCGCCAGATGTAGTTGGGGTCCCCCGGCCGGATGAAGGCCGAGAGCAGGGCGCGCCCGATCAGGGTGTAGATCAGCAGCGACAGCACGTAATTGGGCAGGTTGTAGGTCCAGTAGGTCCAGAAGAACGGATCGAACTGCATGGGGTGGTGCGGTCTCTCAACGACGGCGGCGCCGGAAGGTTACTCCCTCCGGCGCCGCGCTGGCTTGACGGGCGATCGGTCAGTTCTTCAGGCCCTGGGCATAAGGATTGTTCTCGGCCAGGCGGGCGCTCGGCACCCGCACGAACTCGATGAAATCCTGCATGTCCTTCGACGGTTCCCGGGTCATCAGGCTGACCGCCCAGGTGACCAGGAAGCCGGCAGGGATGCCGAACAGACCGGCCGAGACGTTCCGCACGCCGAACCACAGCTCCATGCCATACCACTGGGTGCCGGCCAGATAGAACAGGCAGGCTCCGAGGCCGGCCAGCATGCCGGCACAGGCGCCAGCCTTGGTCGTACGTTTCCACCACACCCCCATCACGAGGGCGGGGAACAGCCCCGACGCGGCGATGGAGAAGGCCCAGGCGACCATGGCAAGAATGCCGGCAGGGCGGAACGAGGCGACATAGGCCGCAAGCATCGCAACCACGATCAGCAGCACCCGGGCCACGATCAGCCGGCGGGCGGCGCTCGCCTTGGGGTCGATCATCTTGTAGTAGATGTCGTGGCTGAGGGCGTTGGCGATGGCGAGCAGCAGACCGTCGGCGGTGGAGAGCGCCGCGGCAAGGCCGCCGGCCGAGACCAGACCGGCGATCACATAGGGGAGGCCGGCGATTTCCGGGGTCGCCAGCACGATCGCGTCATTGTTGATGGTGAATTCGGCAAGCTGAAGCAGCCCGTCGCCATTGGCGTCGCGGATGGCGAGCAGACCGATATCCGACCAGATCCGCACCCAGTCGGGCAGGCTGGCGATGGGCTGGCCGATGACGTTGGTATAGACCTCCAGCTTGGCGAAGGCGGCATAGGCGGGCGCGCTGAAATAGAGCAGGAAGATGAACAGCAGGCTCCAGCCCACGGAAGACCGCGCCTCGCGCACGCTGGGCGTGGTGAAGAAGCGCATCAGCACATGGGGCAGGGCGGCGGTGCCGACCATCAGGCACAGCACCAGGCTGAAGAAGTTCAGCATGTCGCCGTCGCGGGCGAAGGCGGTGACATGGCCGACCGCAACGCCGAGCGTCGGCTCGATCTGCTCGATTTCCTGCAGCGCATAGCCGTACATGATCTGCGGCACCGGCACGCCGGTCAGCTGCGCCGACATCAGGATGATCGGGATCAGATAGGCGATGATCAGAATGATGTACTGCGCAACCTGGGTCCAGGTGACGGCACGCATGCCGCCCAGCATCGAGCAGACCAGAATGCCGACGAGGCCGACGAAGATGCCGATCTCGAACGGGATCGCCAGAAAGCGCGAGGCGATGATGCCGGCGCCGGTCACCTGGGCCACGACATAGGTGAAGGAACACATCATCAGCACGGCGATGCCGATCAGCCGTGGCGCGTGACCGTCATAGCGGGTGCCGAGAAAGTCGGGCACGGTGAACTGGCCGAATTTGCGCAGATACGGTGCAAGAAGCACCGCCACCAGCACGTATCCGCCTGTCCAGCCCAGCACATAGGCGAGCCCGTTGTAGCCGGAAGCATAGAGCGTGCCGGCCATGCCGATGAACGAAGCGGCGCTCATCCAGTCGGCGGCGGTGGCCATGCCGTTATAGAGGGCGGGCACCCGCCGGCCGGCGACATAATATTCCGAGACCTGGACCGTGCGGCTCAGGATGCCGATCATCGCATAGACGCCGATCGTCACCGCGACGAAGGCGTAGCCGATGATCCGGTCGGGCACGCCCATCTGTTCCAGGATGGCGAGCAGAATGGTGAAGCCGACGAAGCCGCCGGTGTAGATGCCGTAGACCTTGCCCAGATTCTGGGTGAAATCGCCTTTCATGGCCCGTGCCCCTTCAGTCTTCGGACACGCCGAATTCGTCGTCGATCCGGTTCTGGCGCGCGACATACCAGAAGATCAGCCAGACGAAGATGATCAGCGAGCCCTGTGCGGCCATGTAAAAGCCGAGCGGGAAGCCCAGGATCCGGATCTGGTTCAGTTCCGGTGCGAAGGCGTGGATCACGAATCCCGACAGGAACCAGATCGCGAGCACCGTCCACATCAGGCCCTTGGTTCTCTGCCAGTACTCCTGCGCCTTCTGCGGCGTCAGGCTGCGATTTTCAGACATGTCTCCCCCCATAAGCTCCACATGGCCGCTTTCATGCAGCCTTGGCCGGCCGGGCCGGCGGTCACCCGTCGGATCAACCCAGGGGCGGGTGACGATCTTCTATAGATTTCCGGGCCAAACTGGTAATCTTGTCAACAACCAAGATGACGATCCGCTGATCGCAGCGGCTTCTTCTGTAAAATGCGACAGAATGTTTCCCGAGGGAGGAGGTTGCCCCCACCGATGCTCCGGAGAATGATGCGCCTTCTGCGCGAGACGCCGCGCGATCGCGACCGGGCTGCCCTCGACCGCTTCGTCGAAGCGCAGTCTGCCTATATTGCGCAGCGCATGACCATCGGTTACTGCGAGATCAAGGCAGGCCCCCTGCGGCACAGCCTGTTTCGCGAAGCGGGATTTCAGGTCCTGCTTGAACGGTCGCGCTGGGAAGCCTTTGCCGCCGTGCGGGCCGATATGGCGGTGGCGATCCGCGACCGGCTGCGGCTCCATGCCGGGGATCCGGCCGCCATCGAGAGGGCGCTGGTCGAAGACTTCGCGGCCGCCCTGGCGGCCGCCCCGCATTTCACCGACCGGCCAGACGGCTTCGCTGCCGAGGTGGCGGCGCTTGCGGCGCGCCTGGCGCTTGGCCGGGCCGCAGATCCGCAACCCCCGGCCCGGATTTTCGCCCAGGGCGGCGGCCGGGTGTTCGACTGCCTGCCCATCCATCCCAGCCTGCGCGACCACGAGCGGGAGATGATCGTGAACGGGGTGTGCTTCCACGCCGTGGGGGCGCTCGCCAGGGCCGATCTGCGCTTCGACTGGCCCGCACTCGCCGCCGATCTGGCTGCCGGTGCCCGTGCTGCCGCGTAACGTGCTGCCGCGTGACGGGCTGGCGCGTGACGAGAACCGGCCGGCGCTGATCGCCGCCGGGCTGCTGGCGGCGGGCGGGCTGGCCGGTGCGGGGTGGGCGGGGCTTGCGGCGGGGGCCGCGACCCTGCCGCTGGGGCTTGCCCTGTTCGCCGGCGCCTCGGGGTTGGGGCTCGGCCTCTGGATCATCCGCTCGGCCGCCCGGGCTGGCCGGCGGCTGCGGGGCGATCTGGCCCAGGCGCTGCGGGCGGCGACCGATCCCGATCTGCCGCTCCCGGCCTTTGCGGCCGGGGATCTGCCGGGCGCCGACGGGCGGCTGGTGGCGCTGGCGCGGGCGCTTGCCGAAACCGCGCGGGCCGCCGGCGGCCGCGGCGATGCCCGGCTTGCCGCCCTGGTCGCGGCCCTGCCGGTTCCGCTGATGGGGGTGGGGGCGACCGGCCTGGTCACCCTGGTCAACCCGGCGATGGCGGCGCTGATCGGGGCGGTGATGCCCGGAACCTCGGTCTATGCGGCGCTGGCGCGGGAAAGCCTGGCCCCGCTGCTGGCGGCCGCCGGCGGCGGCATGCGGCGGGCCGGCGTTCATCATGTCGATGGCCGGCTGCTGGACCTGACGGCCGTACAGCTGCCCGCCCCGGCGGCGACGGCGGGCTGGCTGATCTTTGCCGATCCACCGGCGGCCGGCATGCCGGTCCTGCCGGCCGCCGAGCTGCCGATGGCGCTGGCGCTCCACGATCTTGCTCCCGATCTGCCGCCGGCCTGTGATGCCACGCCGCTCGACCGGCTGCCGGTGCTGTCGCTGGATCTCGAGACCACGGGCCTTGAGGTGACCACCGACCGGATGGTCTCGGCGGGCGCGGTGTGCATGGTGGGCGGGCGGCTGTTCCTGGCCGATGTCCTGGACATGCTGGTCGATCCGGGCGGACCGGTGCCTGCGGCCGCGACCCGCGTTCACGGCATCGACCGGGCGATGCTGCAGGGTGCGCCGCCGCCGGTGGTGGCGGTGGAACGGCTGACGGCCCTGGCGGCCGGTCGGGTGGTGGTGGGGCATAATATCGGCTTCGACCTGGCCGTGCTGCGTGCCGAAGCGGCCAGGGCGGGCCGCGCGGTACCCGACTGGCTGGAGCCGGGCGGGCCGGCACTGGACACGCTGCGCCTGGCGGCACGGCTCGACCCCGACCGGCCGGAACTGGATCTGGAGGCCATCGCCCACCGCTACGGCATCGCCGTATCGGGCCGGCACACGGCCCTGGGCGATGCCCTGCTCACCGCTCGGGTGTTCGCGGCCATGATCCCGCGCCTGGTCGAGATCGGGGTGCATGATCTGGGGGCGGCCCGGCGCTTTGCCGATGCTGCGGGGGCCGTGGCTGCGGCGCAGCGTCGCGCGGGCTGGTAGGTCGCGCGGGCTGGCGATCGGCGGCGTGGCATGGAATGATCGGGGGGCGCATGATCGCAGCAGCCTCATGATCCCAGAGGGGAGCCCGTCCCGATGGAGCCTTCCGAAGCCGAAGCCCTGTTCCGGCTGGACAGTTATCCCTATCGCCATCGGGCGGGGGAGGTCGCCTCGCGACCGCTGGTGACGGCAGAGCCGGGTATGACGGTTCAGGACGCTGCCCGAGCCATGGCGCGGGCGGGCATTTCGGCTCTGGTCGAGCGGGACGAGGATGGCCGCCCCACCGGTATCCTGACGGAGCGTGACGTCGTTCGTGCCCTGGCCCGCGAGGGTGCCGAAGCGGCGGTTCTGCCTGCGGCGGCGCTGATGAGCCGGCCGGTGCGCACCGTCGACGACGACGCCTTCGTTTATGTGGCGATCGGCCGCATGCGCCGCTTCGAGATCCGGCATCTGGTTGTGGTCGACGCGGCCGGCCGGGCCACCGGCATGATCACCCGCCGCGCCCTGCTCAGGCTCCGCGCCGGCGATGCGCTGGCCATGGGCGACCGGGTGGAGGCGGCGGAAGATGCAAAGGGGCTGGCCCTGGTCCGGGCAGATCTGGGGCCGCTGGCCGCCAGCCTGCTGGATCAGGCGGTCGATGCGCGGGCCATTGCCTCGGTGATTTCCGCCGTCACGCGCGACCTGACCCAGCGCGCCGCCGCCCTCGCCGAAGCGGCCATGGTGGCCGAGGGGCAGGGTGCCGCCCCCGCCCCCTATGCCGTGCTGGTGCTGGGATCGGCCGGCCGGGGCGAGACCCTGCTGGTGCCCGACCAGGACAATGCCATCGTCCATGCCGGGCGCGATGCCGATGACGGCTGGTTCGGGGCGTTCGGCCAGCGCATGTGCCGGCTGCTCGCCGATGCCGGCATCCCCTTCTGCCAGGGCGGGGTGATGGCCTCCAGGCCTGCCTGGCGCCATGGGCTGGAGGGCTGGCGTGGCCGGGTGCGGGCCTGGATCGGCGATCCTGACGGTGACAACATGCTCAACGCCGACATCTTTTTCGACATGGCGCCGGTCGCGGGCGATCTGGCGCTTGCCGAAGAGCTGCATGGCTATGCCCTTGCCCAGGCCGCCCATGCACCGCATTTCCTGCAGGCGATGATCCGCGATCTGGACCGCATGCACGCGCCCATCGGCCTGTTCGGTGATCTGCGCACCGACGGTAAGGGCCGGCTGGACCTGAAGCGCCACGGGCTGCTGCCGCTGACGCTGACCGCCCGGGCGCTGGCGCTGCGCCACGGCATCGCCGCCACCGGTACCGCGGCCCGGGTAAAGGCGCTGGCCCAGGCCGGCCTGCTGAACCCTGCCGATGCCGAGCAGCTGGACCGGTCCCACGCCCTGGTGATGGCGCTGCTCTTGGAAGCGCAGGTCGCGCGCCTGCGCGAAGGCAAGGTCCCGGACACCCTGGTCGACGTCACGGCGCTGGACTCCCGCCGCCGGTCGCGGTTGAAATCGGCCCTCAAGCATATTGATGCGATGACCTGGGTGATGCGCAGCTCGCTGGGAGGCTGAAGGTTCCGATGGATTTCGACGCCGTTGCGGCCGCCCGGGCCGCGCTCGCCTCGGTGACGGTGCCCCCCGCGCCCCAGGGGCCCGAGGCAGATCAGGCCGATCTGCTCGACCGGCCGGACGGCATGGTGATCCGCTATCTGATCTGGCATCCGGCCCCCGGGATGCCGCCGCGCGGCACGGTGCTGCTGCTTCAGGGGCGCGGTGAATTCGTCGAGAAATATGCCGAGCTGGCCGGATGGTTGCGGGCGGCGGGCTGGGCGGTCTTCGCCCCCGACTGGCGCGGACAGGGCCGGTCCGGCCGGCTTGCCCCTGATCGGGCCATGGGGCATCTGAACCGGTTCGACGACTGCCTGGACGATCTGGATGCGCTGGCGGCGGGGCCGCTTGCCGGCCTGCCGCGGCCGCTGGTGATGCTGGGCCATTCCATGGGCGGCCATCTGGGCATGCGCTGGGTGCTGGAACGGGTGCCGGCCGTGGCACGGCCGGCGGCCATTATCCTGTCGGCGCCGATGATCGACATCCGCATGCCGCTGCCGGCCCGGCGGCTGGTGCCGCCGCTGGCGCGGCTGATGCGCGCCCGCGGCCGCGGCATGACCTATGCCCCCGGCCAGGGGCCGGGGCGGGCCAGCGGCGGCGGTTTCGCCGGCAACCGGCTGACCCATGATCCGGCGCGCTGGGCGCGGGAACAGGCGCTGCTGGCGGCCGATCCCGCCCTGCATCTGGGCGGCAGCAGCTGGGGCTGGCTGGCGGCGGCCTTCGATTCGATCCGCGATCTGGAGCGGGCGGTGATCCGTGCGGGCGCAGGGCTGGATGTTCCGGTCACCCTCTTGCAGGGCGGCGCCGATATGGTGGTCGACCCGGTCGCGCAGTCCAGGCTGGTGGCGCGGCTGCCCCGCGCCCGGCTGGTGGTGGTGCCGGGGGCGCTGCACGAGATCCTGATGGAAACCGACGAGATCCAGGCCCCCGCCCGGGCGGCGATCACGCAGGCCTTGGAAGGCATCTGATCACCCGGCCAGAAAGCCGCCATCGACGCAGAGGTTCTGGCCGATCACGAAGCCAGCGGCATCCGATGCAAGCCAGAGCACGGCAGCGGCCACGTCTTCGGGCCGGCCCATGCGCCGGGCGGGCAGGGTGGCGGCGATGGTCGCGTAATCGGCGACCCCGGCGCCTGCCATCATCGGCGTCTCGATCCGCCCGGGGGAGACGGCGTTGATCCGGATGCCCCGGGGCGCGTGCTCGATGGCAAGCGAACGGGTGAGCGAGAGCAGCGCCGCCTTGGAGGCGGCATAGATCGCAAAGCCCGGATAGGGGTTGCGCACGCCGCTGACCGAGGCGTCGTTGACGATGACCCCCCCGCCCGCCCGGCCGCCGTCTCTTTGGCGCATGACCCGGATCTGGGCCTGCATCGCCTCGGCGACCGATCGCAGGTTGATCGCGAACACCCGGTCGAGCACGGCGAGATCGCGATCGACCAGCGACCCCTGCGGTTCCTGCCAGCCGGCATTGTTGAAGGCGATGTCGAGCCGCCCCCAGCATGCGATCGCGGCATCGACCAGGGCGGTGGCGGTGCCGGCCTCGGCAAGGTCGCCGGCGAGGAAAGTGGCCTCGGCGCCTTCGGCCCGGCAGGCGGCCACCACGGCCTCGCCGCGTGCCGCATCCCGCCCGCCCAGCATCAGCCGGGCGCCCTGACGGGCAAAGGCCAGCGCCGTGGCCCGGCCGATGCCGGAGGTGGCGCCCGAGACGAGAACGACGGGTCTGGTCATGGCGGCAGGCTCCCTGATCATGATGTCCTGCCAGACTGGCCGGTCAGCGGGCCTCTGTATTGGCGGATCTTGCGCCCGCGACCGCCGCCGCCCAAAGCCCCGGCGTGATGCCGTAGCAGCGCTTGAACTGGCGGGTCAGATGGCTCTGATCGCAGAACCCGGTCGCGGCCGCGACCTCGGCCGGTGCCATGCCCGCCGCAAGATGCCGGCGGGCGAGATCCAGCCGGGCCTGGGTCAGGAAGGCATGGGGGGCAAGGCCGGTTTCCTTGCGGAAGGCGCGGCAGAAATGGAACGGGCTCATGCCGGCCAGGGCGGCGAGCGTCGCCACCGACCAGTCGGCGGCGGGGTCGTCGCGGAGCGCCGCCGCCACCCGCTGCACCGGCCTGCCTTCCCGCCCGGGGACCGGCAGGTGGGGCGCCGGGGCGCCATGGCGCCGGAACAGCAGGGCCAGGGCCTCCAGCAGCAGGGTTTCGCGCATGAGCCGCCCGGCGCCGCCGTCGATCGCCCGATGGGCCGCAAGCATCGACCGGGCCAGATCAGGGTCGTTCACCACCGCCTCGCGGAACCAGGGCAGGGTGATGCGGCGGCCGAAGGTCTCGTCACCCAGGGTGGTCAGCAGATCGGGGCCCAGATAGAAGCTGCGATAGCACCAGGGCGCGTCGCCCGTCACGCCGCCCTGATGCGGTTCCCCGGGATTGAACACCATCACCGTCTGCGGCGTGCCGACCGAGGCGGTGCCGCGGGTGACGCAGCGCCCCGCCCCGGCCTGGGTGACGGCGATGACCATTTCCTCGTGGACATGGGGCGCGAAGACCAGCGTGCCGAAGGCGGCGGTCAGCAGGCCGAGCCCGGCGATCTGGCGGTCCAGGCTGAAGACGGCATGGTTGTCGGGGTCGTATCGGGCCACGTCCGGACATCACCGTTGGGGAAGGGGGGAGAGGTCATCCTAACCCGTGGAAAGCCGTGGCGTATTGGACGGATTTGACCCCGCAGCCCTGCGAAACGCGCTATAAACCGGAAAGCAAAGGCGCTGCCACCTCCCCCAACGAGCGGGCGCCGGTCGAGACGAGGAGACGCTCCCGATGGCTTTCATCTATGCCTATGACGACGTGGTGCCGGTGATCGATCCCACCGCCTTCGTGCACGAGACCGCGGTGCTGATCGGCGACGTGATCATCGGCCCCGAGGCCTATGTCGGCCCGGGGGCATCGCTGCGCGGCGACAGCGGCCGGATCACCGTGCTGCGGGGCGCCAATCTTCAGGACAATGTCGTCGCCCATACCTATCCGGGCGGCGAGGTCGTGGTGGGCGAGATGGCGGCGGCCGGCCATGGCGCGGTGCTCCATGGCTGCCGGCTGGGCCAGCTCGCGCTGGTCGGCATGAATGCGGTGGTGATGGATGATGCCGAGATCGGCGATTTCTCGGTCGTCGCCGCCATGTCCTTCGTGAAGACCGGCATGAAGGTACCGCCGCGGACCATGGTCGCGGGCGTGCCGGCAAAGCCGCTGCGCGAAGTGGGCGAGGCCGAGATCGGCTGGATCCGCGAGGGCGCGCTCAGCTATGACGACCTCCGCCGCCGGGCGCTGGCCGGCGAATTGCGGCGGGCGGAGCCGCTTGCGGCGCCGGAGCCCGACCGGCGGACGGTCCGGGCCTATCAGGTGAAGAAGCTCTCGGCCATGCGCAGCTGACAGGGGCGCCCCCGGCCCCAGAACATTGAAGCGACCGGCCCTGATGGGGTACAACCGGGGCCGACACGGGCGGGGCCGACACGGGCGAGCGCTGCCCGGCACCATTTCTCTTCAAGCGCCCGCGGAGATCGCCTCCGCCAGGGCCTCACGGGGTGGCATATGGCTTCCTACCAGTACGTCTATACCATGCGTGGTCTGAACAAGACCTATCCGGGCGGCCGTCAGGTCGTCAAGGATGTGACGCTGGCCTTCCTGCCCGGCGCCAAGATCGGCGTGCTGGGCGTGAACGGTGCCGGTAAGTCGACGCTGCTCAAGATCATGGCCGGCATGGACACCGACTATACCGGTGAGGCCTGGGCGGCCGAGGGGCTGAAGGTCGGCTATCTGTCGCAGGAGCCGCAGCTCGATCCGTCCAAGACCGCGCTCGAGAACGTCATGGACGGCGTGCGGCCGGTGAAGGATCTGCTCGACCGTTTCGAGGCGGTCAGCGCGAAGTTCGCCGAGGTCGAGGACCCGGACGAGATGGACGCGCTGATCAACGAGCAGGCCGAGCTGCAGGAGAAGATCGACGCGGTCAATGGCTGGGAAATCGACCGCACGGTCGACATCGCCATGGATGCGTTGCGCTGCCCGCCGGCCGATGCCGACGTGACCAAGCTGTCGGGTGGTGAGCGCCGCCGCGTGGCGCTCTGCCAGCTGCTGCTCTCCAAGCCCGACATGCTGCTGCTCGACGAGCCGACCAACCATCTCGACGCCGAGTCGGTGGCCTGGCTGGAGCGCTTCCTGCACGACTATCCGGGCACCGTCGTGGCCGTCACCCATGACCGCTACTTCCTGGACAATGTCGCGGGCTGGATCCTGGAACTGGATCGCGGCCGGGCGCTGCCGTTCGAGGGCAACTACACTGCCTGGCTCGACCACAAGGCCAAGCGGCTCGAGCAGGAAGAGAAGGAGGAAAGCTCCCGCCAGAAGACCCTCAAGCAGGAACTGGAATGGGTGCGCTCCTCGCCGTCGGCCCGGCGGACCAAGTCCAAGGCGCGTCTGGCCGCCTATGAGCGCCTGCTGGAGCAGGACCGCGAGCGGGTGGGCGAGGTCGCCCAGATCGTGATTCCGGCCGGGCCCCGTCTGGGCAATGTGGTGGTCGAGGCGGAGCATGTCTCGAAGGGCTTCGGCGACCGGCTGCTGATCGACGACCTGAACTTCCGCATCCCGCCGGGTGCCATCGTCGGCGTGATCGGCCCGAACGGCGCCGGCAAATCGACCCTGTTCAAGATGATCACCGGCCACGAGACCCCGGATTCCGGCAGCTTCCGGGTGGGTGAGACCGTGAAGCTCGCCTATGTCGACCAGAGCCGCGACGCGCTGGCCGCCAACAAGACGGTCTGGGAAGAGATTTCCGACGGGCATGAAGACATCGTGCTCGGCAAGCGCACCGTGAAGAGCCGCGCCTATTGCGGCGCCTTCAACTTCAAGGGGTCTGACCAGCAGAAGAAGGTCGGCCAGCTCTCGGGCGGTGAGCGCAACCGCGTGCATCTGGCCAAGACGCTGAAGTCGGGCGGCAACCTGATCCTGCTCGACGAGCCGACCAACGACCTCGACGTCGATACCCTGCGCGCGCTGGAAGACGCGCTGCTCGATTTCGGCGGCTCGGCGATCGTGATCAGCCATGACCGCTGGTTCCTGGACCGCATCGCCACCCACATCCTGGCCTTCGAGGGCGACAGCCATGTCGAATGGTTCGAGGGCAATTTCGAAGCCTACGAGGCCGACAAGCGCCGCCGCCTGGGCGATGCCGCGGTCGAGCCGCACCAGATCAGGTACAAGCCGCTGACCCGCGGTTGAGGCGACGGATCTTCGCATCTGCGGAGACCTGTCACAGCGACATCATCGCCCCCATCTCTTGCAGGGATGGGGGCGATATCGTTTCAGGCGATGGAAAGAAGGCGGAAGATAACGTATGACGCGAGGCATGCCATGATCAGCGCCACGTCCGACCTCAGTGCATCAGGTGTGACTGCGGGTGTCGGCCACAACACCGGACAGCCGAGGCGCACCGTGCATGCCATTGCTTTCGACCTGGACACCGAAGCGTTGAAGACGGCCTGCCACAATCCCTCGTGGCAGAACGCTTACAACGACATCGGCAAGGTGCTGACGACCAAAGGCTTCCTGCGTCAGCAGGGCAGTGTCTATTTCGGGAATGAGCGCGTCGATCCGGTGACCTGCGTCCTGGCCGTGATGCAGGCGGTCGAGGGCAGCTGACATGAAAAACCGGCGGCCCCTCTGGAGAGGCCACCGGCTTTCAGTGACGGGTGTGCAGAGCCGGGCTTACCGGGCCGAGGCGGTGACCTGTTCGGTACGGCGCTTCAGCTCGCCGATCAGCCCATCCATGCCCGAGCGCTCGATCACCGACGAGAACTCGGAGCGCTGGGTGATGGCCATGCTCACGCCCTCGATCGCGATATCGATGATCTGCGGGCTGCTGCCGTCCACGCGGACGCGGAAATCCAGCGGCACCGGCGGCCCGTCCGGGCGCCAGATCTGGCCGGAAATCACGACCATCCGGTCGTCATTGCTGTCGGCGCGAACATTGGTGGTCTTGAAGGCCTTGCCCTCGCCCGATGCCGCCAGCTGCTTCGAATAGGTATCGGCGATGTAGTCGGCGAAGCGGCTGGAATAGGTGGCGACGACATAGGCGTCGAAGGCGTCGCGGAAGGCGTCGCGCTGGGGCTCGCTCGCGGTCCGCCAGTGGCGGCCCAGCACGAAGCGCGAGATCCAGTCGAAATCGAAGCCTTCATGGAACAGCTTGCGGAACCGCTCGGTCCGGGTCTCACGATCGAGGCCGGGTTCGGACAGGGCCGAGATCGCCTTGTTGCCGAAATCCTCGATCGAGCTGGCCGCAGCCTGGGGCGAGATGGCGGCCATCGCCACGGACGAGGTGGCGGGTCCGAAGACTGGCAGAACCGGCAGCGCTGCGCCGAGTGCCACGGCAACCGCGATTCCGCGAAGACGGATGGTCATCGCGATGACTCTCCTGGTGGTGTGCCTGGTGATGGTGGGCTGCACGCCGGGTGCTGCGCTGCCCGACGGACGTACCGCCATCATATGGGCCATGACTCAGTCCGCGTCGAGGTCCAGACGGAAGACGTCGTCATTGCCCTGACCGGTGCCGACCTTGCCGTTGGAGATTTCGGCCAGCCGGCGCTGCCAGTAGGCGCTGCGCACGGCGGCGTAGAAATCGACCGAATTGCGCTGCAGGTCGTCGAGCGGCTCGATCGCACGTTCACGCGCGACGATGCCGTTGGCGACGGCGATCCCGATCGTGGTGCCCTGATCGTCGATGGCGTAATTGACCGGGTCGCCGAAGGAATCGGCCGCGCGGCCAAAGGTGTGCCGCAGCGTCGCCGGCCCCAGGATCGGCAGCACGATATAGGGGCCGGGGCCGATGCCCCAGACCGCGAAGGTCTGGTCGAAATCCTCATCATGCGCGGGCGGCATGCCGGCATCGGTCGCCACATCGATCAGGCCGCCGACACCGGCGATGCTGTTGATCATGAAGCGGCCGGCGGTTTCCGCCGCGCGTTCCGGCTCACCCTGGGCCACGTCGTTGACGAAAACCAGCGGCAGCGACAGGTTGACGAGGAAGTTGCCGATCACGGTCTGGATCGCCGGCGGGATCATCTGGCGATAGAACATCGCCGCCGGACGGATCAGCAGGCCGTCGACGAAGGTGTTGGCTGCAAAGATCGCCCGGTTCACGGGCTCGATCGGATCCGACAGCTCGGCCGGCTGATTGGGTACGGCCGACATCGGCACGTCGTTTCCGGCGGTGGCACAGGCTCCCAGCATCGCCAGGGCCGCAACAGCACCGCCAAGACGTGCCGCCAGACGCCGGGGCCGGGGGCCGTCCGCTTCCGGGGACTGGATGGTCATGGTCTGGCACTCCGCCCGGCTTGCGACTGCGGCCATATGCGTCCGTCCTCCGTATTCGCGGCCCCGATCCGACCCGCACCCCGAACTATCACATGGAAAGACGACGTGCGACAGGTTCACCTATCACAGGACACTGCCGCAGGCCACGGAAAAGCCCGCAGCCCCCGTGCTTCGGGGGGCTTGCGCCGGCTATGCGCTGCCGGCTTGCCACAGGTCGATTTAAGATATAAAGATATGTTTATGTCATGACCCGCTGAGGAGCATCAGGGGATGGGAAGTCTTCCGGCCGTCGACGGGCCGCATGAGACGGCGACCGTGGCAGCCATGGACACGCTGCTGGACGGGCTGAAGGCCGCGGCCGAACCGACCCGGCTGCGCCTGCTCGCCCTGCTGTCGGCCGGCGAGCTGACCGTCACCGAGCTGACCCAGATCCTGGGCCAGAGTCAGCCGCGTGTCTCCCGCCATCTGAAACTGATGTGCGAGGCCGGCTTGCTCGACCGGATTCCCGAGGGGGCCTGGGTGTTCTATCGGCTGGCGCGCGAAGGCGCTGCCGCAGGTCTGGCACGGCGCCTGGTGGAACTGCTGCCGCTGGACGATCCGGCGCTGGCGGTCGATCTTGGCCGGCTGCGGCGGGTGAAGGAAGACCGCGCCCGCCAGGCCGAGGCCTATTTCCGCGCCAATGCCGCAGAATGGCGCCGCATCCGCGCCCTGCACGTGCCCGAGGCACAGGTCGAGGCGGCGTTGTCCGGGTTGATCCGCACGGCCGGGCCGCGCAGCCTGCTCGATATCGGCACCGGTACCGGCCGGATTCTCGACCTGCTGGGGCCGCTGGTCGATTTCGGGCTGGGGATCGACCGCTCACGCGAGATGCTGGCGGTGGCGCGCGAACAGCTGGCCTCGTCCGGGCTCGATCATTGCCAGGTGCGGCTGGGCGATCTGAACCAGCTGCCGGTGACCGATGCGGCCTTCGATGCGGTGGTGATCCACCAGGTGCTGCACTATCTGGACGATCCCGGCCATGCGCTGGCCGAAGCGGCACGGGTGCTGCGCCCGGGCGGCATGATGGTGGTGGTGGATTTCGCTGCCCATACGCTCGAGGATCTGCGGCGTGATCACGCGCATCGCCGGCTGGGATTTTCCGACGACGAGGTCGATGGCTGGCTTGCCGCGGCCGGACTGGAGGCGGAAACGCCGATCCGGCTGCCGGGGGAGCCGCTGACGGTGGTGTTGTGGCCCGCGCGCCGGACGGGTGGCGCGGCGGGGTCCGGGGAGGACGAAACCCTTCGTCGGGCTGCGGCGGACCGCAGGACCGGCCATAAGAACAGGGAGACGACGTGATGACGGTGACCACCGACGGGCGGGTCCTGACCCCCCGGGCGCTCTGGGACGCGCCCGCGCCGGTGCCCGGGCTGAAGATCAGCCTGGAGTTCTTCCCGCCCCGCGGCGCCCAGGCGGAGGCGCGGCTGTGGGAGACTGTCGCGCGGCTTGCCGCCTATGCGCCCGACTTCGTGTCGGTGACCTATGGCGCCGGCGGGTCCACCCGCGACAAGACGCGTGACACGGTGCTGCGCATGCGCCGGGACTACGGCCTTGCCGCCGCTGCTCATCTGACCTGCGTGGATGCCTCACGCGCGGACGTCATGGCGGTGGCCGAGGGCTACATCGCCGACGGCATCGATCATGTGGTGGCGCTGCGCGGTGACCCGCCCCAGGGGGCCGGGCCCTATGTTCCGCATCCGGACGGCTTCCCCTTCGCGGTGGATCTTGTGCGCGCCCTGGCCGATCTCGGCCGGTTCGAGATCAGCGTGGCGGCCTATCCCGAGGTTCATCCCCAGGCACAAAGCGCCGGGGCCGATCTCGACAATCTGAAGGCCAAGCTGGATGCCGGCGCCACCCGCGCCATCACCCAGTATTTCTTCGACCCGGCGGTGTTCCTGCGCTTCCGCGACCGCGCGGCGGCGGCCGGCATCACCAGACCCATCCTGCCCGGGCTGATGCCGGTGCTGGGCTTCCAGCAGATCAAGCGGTTCTCGGCCGCCTGCGGTGCCGGCATTCCGGACTGGATGGAACGGCTCTATGATGGCGCCGATGCCGACGAAGCCACCCATCAGGCGGTCTCGGCCATGCTGCTCGCCGAACAGGCGCGGGTGCTGGCGGCCGAAGGCTGCGCGGATCTGCATTTCTACACCCTGAACAAGGCGGAGCTGACCATCAGCGCCTGCCACCTGCTCGGCATCCGCCCGCGGGCGGAAGTGGCCGCCGCCCGCGCGGCCGGCTGACCGCAGCCCTCACCACGTTATCCTGGCCCCCGAACAGCGCGATCGAGGCAAGATGTCACGGCTTCTCGACTTTCTCGGCTCCAACGTCCTGCTGCTCGATGGCGGCATGGGCAGCCAGCTTCAGGCGCGTGATCTCAGCGTCGACGGCGACTATTGGGGCAAGGAGAACTGCTCCGAAATCCTCAACCTCTCCCGCCCCGACATCATCCGCGACATCCATACCGCCTATTTCGAGGCAGGCGCGGATGCGGTGGAGACCAACACTTTCGGCGGCTCTCCGATCACGCTGGGGGAGTTCGACCTCACCGATCAGGCCTTCGAGATCAACGTGAAGGCCTGCGAGCTGGCGCATGAGGCGGCGGAGCGGTTCAGGGGCGACGGCCGTGAGCGCTTCGTGATCGGCTCGATCGGGCCGGGCACGCGGCTGCCTTCGCTCGGCCATATCGACTACGACCGGATGGAGGCGGCGCTCACCATCCAGGCCCGCGGCCTGATCGCCGGCCGCGCCGATGCCTTCCTGATCGAAACCTGCCAGGACCCGTTGCAGATCAAGGCGGCGGTGAATGCGGTCAAGATCGCCCGGGCGGAAGCGGGCGTCGACCTGCCGATCATGGTTCAGGTGACGGTGGAAACCGTCGGCACGCTGCTGGTTGGCACCGACATCGCGGCGGCGACCGCGATCGTCGATGCGCTCGACGTCGACGTCATGGGGCTGAACTGCGCCACCGGCCCGCAGGAAATGCAGGAACACGTCCGCTACCTGTCGCAGACCTGGCGCAGGCGGATTTCGGTGCTGCCCAATGCCGGCCTGCCCGAATTGGTCGACGGCCGCACCCATTATCCGCTGGGCGCGCGCGAACTGGCCCAGTGGCTGGAGCGGTTCATCGTCGAGGACGGCATCGACATCGTCGGCGGCTGCTGCGGCACCGGCCCCGACCATATCCGCGCGATCGACGAGATGCTGCGCCGTCGCGGCGGCGCCCGGCACCGCCCGGCGCCGGTGAAGCGCGAGGTCAACTGGATGCCGGGGGCGGCCTCGCTGTTCGGCTTCGTGCCCTATTTCCAGGAAAATGCCTATTTCTCCATCGGCGAGCGCTGCAACGCCAACGGCTCGAAGAAATTTCGCGAGATGCAGGATGCCGGCAACTGGGATGGTTGCGTCGGCATGGCGCGCGAGCAGGTGAAAGAGGGATCGAACGCGATCGATCTCTGCGCCGCCTTCACCGGTCGTAACGAGATCGCGGACATGACCGCGCTCACCACCGCCATGCGCGGTTCCGTCTCGGCACCGCTGGTGATCGATTCGACCGAACTCAACGTCATCGAGACCACGCTGAAGCTCTATGGCGGCAAGCCGATCATCAACTCGATCAATTTCGAGGACGGCGAAGAGCCGGCCCGCGCCCGGCTGGCGCTGGCGAAGAAGTTCGGCGCCGCCATGGTGGCGCTGACCATCGATGAAGAGGGCATGGCCAAGACCGCCGATCGCAAGCTCGCGATCGCCGAGCGGCTTTATGCGCTTGCGGTCGACGAATACGGTCTGGCGCCCGAGGATCTGCTGTTCGACCCGCTGACCTTCACCATCGCCACCGGCAACGAGGACGACCGCAAGCTCGGCATCGAGACGCTTGAGGGCATCCGGCTGATCCGCGAGCGCTTCCCGCGCTGTCAGATCATCCTCGGCCTGTCGAACATCTCCTTCGGTCTGAAGGCCGCGGCGCGCCATGTGCTGAATTCGGTCTTCCTGGATTATGCGCTGAAGGCGGGGATGAGCGGGGCGATCGTGCATCTTTCCAAGCTGATGCCGCTGCACAAGATCGCCGAGGACGAGGTGAAGGTCGCCGAAGACTTGATCTTCGACCGTCGTGCCGAGGGTTATGACCCGCTGATCTCGTTCATGGCGCTGTTCGCCGACCGCAAGGCAGAGAGCCAGGCCACGAAAGTGCGGCCCGAGACGGTGGAAGAACGCCTGAAGCTGCGGATCATCGACGGCGACCGCGAGGGGCTGGGCGCGGATCTGGACGAGGCGATGGCGAAGATGCCGCCGCTCGAGATCATCAACACCGTGCTGCTCGACGGCATGAAGGTGGTGGGCGAGCTGTTCGGCGCCGGCAAGATGCAGCTGCCCTTCGTGCTGCAATCGGCCGAGACCATGAAGGCGGCGGTCGCCTGGCTGGAGCCGCATATGGAGAAGGTGGAGGGCGAGCAGAAGGCGACGATCGTGCTCGCCACCGTCAAGGGCGATGTCCACGACATCGGCAAGAACCTGGTCGACATCATCCTGACCAATAACGGCTATCGGGTGGTCAACCTCGGCATCAAGCAGCCGGTGGCCTCGATCATCCAGGCGGCGCGCGAACATCGGGCCGATGTGGTCGGCATGTCCGGCCTGCTGGTCAAATCGACCGTGATCATGCGCGAGAATCTGGAAGAGATGACGCGCGAGGGGCTGGACGTGCCGGTGCTGCTTGGCGGTGCCGCGCTCACCCGCAAATATGTCGAGGAAGACTGCGTCGCCGCCTATGGCGCCGGCCGCGTCGCCTATGCCCGCGATGCCTTCGACGGGCTCAGCCTGATGAATGCAGTGGTCGACGGCCGTTTCGATGCGGTGCTCGACGAGGCGAAGCGCAAGCGCGAGGCCCGGCCGTCGAGCATCCGGGGGCCGAAGAAGCGGGCGTCGAGCGACGAGGACATCAAGGCGATGCTCGACCGGCCGGTCGATTTCGACGAGGTCCGTGTGCGCCGCTCGGAACTGCATGGCGGGATCGAGGTGCCGGAGCCGCCCTTCTGGGGCGCCCGGGTGATCGAGCATGTGCCGCTGAAATCGGTGGTGCCCTATCTGAACGAGACCATGCTGTTCCAGTTTCACTGGGGCTATAAGCGCGCCGGCCGCAAGCCGGCCGAGTTCGATGCTTATGTGAAGCAGGAGCTGTGGCCCAAGCTCGAAGCCCTGCTCAAGACCTGCGCCAGGGAGAAGATCCTGGATCCGCAGGCGGCCTACGGCTATTGGAAGGCGGCGGGCGAGGGCAATGATCTGGTGCTGTTCGAAACCGACGGCACCACCGAACTGGCCCGTTTCCGCCTGCCGCGGCAGGATCGCGAGGGCGGGCTCTGCGTCGCCGATTTCGTCCGCGACATCTCGGATCCGGTGCGCGACGTGATCGGCCTGCAGGTGGTGACCGTGGGCCAGAATGCCTCGGACGTCGCCCGCGACTGGTTCGCTGCCGACCGTTATCAGGATTATCTCTACCTCCACGGGCTGGGGGTGGAGATCGCCGAGGCGATGGCGGAATACGTGCACAAGCGGATCCGCGCCGAGCTTGGCTATGCGGCCGAGGATGCGCGCGAGATCGACCGGATGCTGAAACAGGGCTATCGCGGCTCCCGCTACAGCTTCGGCTATCCGGCCTGTCCGAACCTTGCAGATCAGCGGGTGCTGCTGGAGCTGCTGGGCGCCGATCGCATCGGCATCCAGATGGGCGACGAGGATCAGCTGCATCCCGAACAGTCGACCTCGGCCATCGTGCTGCTGCACCCGCAGGCGAAGTATTTCTCCGTCTGACGGGGATCTGGCCACCCGAGGCCGGCCCCGGTTGCATCCGGGGCCGGCTTTCCTTTTGTCCAGTTCTGCGCGTTATGGTTGATGATCTGCAGGATGGTTCCGTGACGATCGGCCGCAACCTCGCTGCGGCGATTGCATCGAACGTCATGAATCCACCGTTGAACCGCGCGCCCGTCCGGGTGATAAGGGAAGGAGGGGACCGGCATGGGATACCATCCCGCCGATCCGGGGGGCCCTGAAGCCGGCGGGTGATCATCTCCGCCGGTGGATGTCTGGACAGGTTTGCCGGACCGTGGGTGCACTGCGGCATGTGCGGTGCCAGATGCAGTGGCGTATGGAACGGCGTTCCACGAAATCGCGGACTTGGCAAACAAAGTTACCTGAGGCAAGAATAACTGCCTCATAATATTGCTGCACCGCAGCGTCGGCGGCGTCGGGGCGCCGCAGAGACAGAACGAGGGCCGGAGAGACCATGAAGATCGCAGTTCCGAGGGAGACCCGCGCGCACGAGAAGCGCGTCGCGGCGACCCCCGAAACGGTCAAAAAATATCGCGACCTGGGCTTTGAGGTCGTGGTGGAGGCGGGCGCCGGGCTGGGGGCCGCCATCACCGACGATGCGTTCAAGGCAGCAGGTGCCGAGATCGCCGCCGATGCCGCGGCGACGCTGGCCGGGGCCGACCTTGTGCTGAAGGTGCAGGCACCCGACGAGGCCGAGACCGCGGCCCTGCCCGAGGGGGCGACCCTGGTCGCCATGCTGAGCCCCTACACCAATCGTGATCTGGTGAAGCGGCTGGCGGCGGCCGGGGTGACCGCCTTCGCCATGGAGCTGGTGCCGCGCATCACCCGCGCCCAGTCGATGGACGTGCTCTCGTCGCAGAGCAACCTCGCGGGCTATCGGGCGGTGATCGACGCGGCTGCCGAGTTCGGCCGCGCAATGCCGATGATGATGACCGCAGCCGGCACCGTACCGCCGGCCCGCGTGCTGGTGCTGGGCGCCGGCGTCGCCGGCCTGCAGGCTATCGCGACCGCGCGGCGCCTGGGCGGTGTCGTCTCGGCCTTCGACGTGCGTCCGGCGGTGAAGGAACAGGTCGAAAGCCTGGGGGCGAGCTTCGTCGACGTGCCCAATGACGAGGCCGCCTCTGCCGAGACCAAGGGCGGCTATGCCCGCGAGATGAGCGACGCCTACAAGGCCCGCCAGGCGCAGGTGCTGGCTGATCATGTGAAGAAAAACGACATGGTCATCACCACCGCCCAGATCCCCGGCAAACCCGCCCCGGTGCTGATCACCGAGGAGATGGTGACCTCGATGAAGCCGGGCTCGGTGATCGTCGATCTGGCGTCGGAAACCGGGGGCAATTGTGCGCTCACCCGCCATGGCGAGGTGGTCGAGACCCCGGGTGGCGTGCGCATCGTCGCCTTCCCGAACGTGCCGGCCCGGGTGGCGGTGAATGCCGCCCAGCTCTACGCCAAGAACCTGCTGACCTTCGTGACGCTGATGGTCGACAAGGAAACCAAGGCGCTGAAGGTCGACACGGCCGACGAGATCATCGCCGGCACGCTGCTGACCCAGGGCGGCGCCGTGGTGCATCCGAACTTCAAGGAGGCCGAGTGATGAGCGCGCTCGACCAGCTTCAGTCTGCCGCCGATGCCAATCTCGAGGCGGCCAATGCCAGCCTCGACGCCGCGCGTCAGGCGCAGACCGAAATCGCCCGCCTCGCCGCGGAAGGTGCCGCCGCCCATGGTGGCGTCGATCCGCTGGTGCTTGGCCTGACCGTCTTCGTGCTGGCGATCTTCGTCGGCTATTACGTGGTCTGGCGGGTGACGCCGGCGCTGCACACGCCGCTGATGGCGGTCACCAACGCCATCTCGGGCATTATCGTCGTCGGCGCGATCATCGCCGCCGGTCCCGCCACCTTCGGCTTCGCCACGGTGATGGGCTTCCTGGCGGTCACGCTCGCCTCGGTCAACATCTTCGGCGGCTTCGTGGTGACCAACCGCATGCTGCAGATGTTCAAGAAGAAGGGCTGAGGGCGGAACCGTGAACGCAAACCTTTCCTCACTCCTTTATCTCGTCGCCGCCGTCTGCTTCATCATGGCGCTGAAGGGGCTGTCTTCGCCGGTCAGCGCCCGCAACGGCAACCGCATCGGCATTGCCGGCATGGCGCTGGCCGTGCTGGTCACCCTGTTCCAGCCGGGTGTCGAAAGCTACTGGCTGGTGGTGCTGGGCGTGATCATCGGCGGTGCTGCCGGCACCATCATCGCGCTGCGCATCCAGATGACCGCGATGCCGCAGCTGGTCGCGGCCTTCCACAGCCTGGTGGGCCTCGCCGCGGTCTTCGTCGCCATCGCCGCCTATTACGCGCCCGAGGCCTATGGCATCGGCACCGCCGGCAGCATCAAGGTGAACAGCCTGATCGAGCTGTCGCTGGGCTCGGCCATCGGTGCGATCACCTTCACCGGCTCGATCATCGCCTTCGGCAAGCTTCAGGGCATCTTCAAGTCGGCGCCGGTGCGCTTCCCGATGCAGCATCCGATCAATCTCGGTCTCGGCATCGCTGTGATCGCGCTGATCGTGGTGTTCTGCCTGACCGAGGCGCCAGCGGCCTTCTGGCTGCTCACCCTCATCGCGCTGGCGCTGGGTATCCTGCTGATCATCCCGATTGGCGGCGCCGACATGCCGGTCGTGGTCTCGATGCTGAACAGCTATTCGGGCTGGGCGGCGGCCGGCATCGGCTTCACCCTGGAAAACCACCTGCTGATCATCACCGGCGCGCTGGTGGGCTCGAGCGGCGCGATCCTGTCCTACATCATGTGCAAGGGCATGAACCGCTCGTTCTTCAACGTGATCCTGGGCGGCTTCGGCACCGATGGCAGCTCGGCTGCTGCCGGTGGCCCCGACCTGGGTGACCGCACCGTGAAGCAGGGCAGCGCCGAAGATGCCGCCTTCATCATGAAGAACGCCTCGTCGGTGATCATCGTCCCCGGCTATGGTATGGCGGTGGCCCAGGCGCAGCATGCGCTGAAGGAAATGGCCGACATGCTGGAGAAGGAAGGCGTGAAGGTCCGCTACGCCATCCATCCGGTCGCGGGCCGCATGCCCGGCCATATGAACGTGCTGCTGGCCGAAGCCAATGTGCCCTATGACGCGGTGTTCGAGCTGGAAGACATCAACCGCGACTTCGCCTCGACCGACGTGGCCTTCGTCATCGGCGCCAACGATGTGACCAACCCGGCGGCCAAGACCGACCCGGCAAGCCCGATCTACGGCATGCCGATCCTGGACGTCGAGCGCGCGGGCACGGTGCTGTTCATCAAGCGCAGCATGGCCTCGGGCTATGCCGGCGTCGAGAACGAGCTGTTCTTCCGCGACAACACCATGATGCTCTTCGGCGACGCCAAGAAGATGACCGAGGAAATCGTGAAGGCGATCGAGCACGCCTGATCAGGCGCCGCCCGACCGCACCACGACGACGCATCAGACGACGAAAGACGCGGCCTCCAGCGACGGAGGCCGCGTTTTTTCGTAAACTGCAGAAAGACGCGCGGCTCAGGGGAGGTGACATGCGCATCGTCAGTCAGTGCGACTTCGCGGAGCGTCTTGAGGAGATCTGTGACGAGGTTGCAGATGGCGGGGAGCTGGTGCTTGTCCGTCGCTCCGATGGGCGAGAGCCGGTGGTCATCCTGTCGCGTGGAAGCTGGGTTGGCCTCATCGAGACCCTTCATCTGCTCCGGTCCCCGCGAAATGCAGAACGCCTGCATCGTGGGATGGCAGATGCAAGGGCCGGTCGCATCTATGATCGGGATCTTGACGACGGAGCCGGTTGATCCGGACGGCGAAGGGCTCCGGCTCCTGCACTTACGCCGGCATCAACACCGGCTCATCCCCCGCCACCGTGGCGCGGTACATTTCGCGGCGGGCGCCGTGATAGTCGCCGACCGGCAGGTGCAGCACCGACCGGTTGTCCCAGATGGTCAGGGTCCCCTGTTCCCAGCGCACCCGGCAGGTGAAGCGGTGGTCGACCGAGAGCTGGAACAGATAGCCGAGCAGGGCCTCTGCCTCGGCATCGGTGAAGCCGTCGAGGCCGATGGTGTAGGCCGGGCTGACATAGAGCGCGCGGGCACCGGTTTCGGGATGGGTGCGGATCACCGGGTGCAGGCGGGTGGCCATGGCGGTCTCGCTGACCACGATGTCCATATTGGGCAGCCGGTCGGCCACCGCCTCGCGGCTGGCGGGGCCATAGCCGCGCCGGGCGCTGTGTACCGCCTTCAGCGGTTCCAGCAGCCGGACCATGGCCGGGCTCAGCGCCTCGCAGGCGCGGATCTGGCTGGCGAACATGGTGTCGCCGCCCCAGTCGGGCACGTCATGACCGTAGAGCAGGGTGAAGGCCGGCGGCGTGTCGAGGAATGACCAGTCGCTGTGCCAGGCCTCGCCGAAGACATTGGGGTGCGCCTCGTCCGCCGTTTTCAGCAGGCGCAGAACATTGGTGAAGCCGGGCAGGGGGCGCACGTAGGGATCCTGGCCGAAGGCGCCGAAACGCAGCGCCACCCGTTCCATGCCTGCCGGATCGAGGCTCTGGCCGCGAATGGCCAGCACCTGATGATGGACCAGGGCCGCACGCAGATCGGCAATGGCGGCGTCGGAGGCCGTGGCGACGTCGATGCCGGTGATTTCGGCACCCAGCGCACCGGTCAGGGGCCGGGCCGTGAAATGGGCCGACGGGCGGGGTGCATTGCTGCGGGCGGTCGGCGGCTTGGCGGAGAAGAACGGGTTGGCGGTCATCGGGCATGTCCTCCCTTCGGGCGGCCGGTTCGTGATGCCGGCTTCGATAGATCGAGAGTGCCGCCGCAAGGGCCGGGCGGCTATGGCGGAGCCGGCCGGATTCTTGATAAAATCGGCCAGATCGACCGCTGAAGACGAGGAGGGGGACGATGGTCCATGCCGGCGACCGGCGCGATCCGGTGGGCGTGGTCAACATCCTGGAGATGGCCCGCGGGCGCGGGCTCGATCCCGCTGCACTCGCGGTCGCGGGCGGGCTGGATGCTTTGCGGCCGGCCGATGCCCCGGTGCTGGCCTGGCAGGAACTGGCGGTGATCGAAGCGGTGCTGCGCGCCCTGCCGGACCAGGATCCGGCCCTGCTGGGGCTGGAAACCGGGCTGTGCTATCGCGTCTCCGCCTTCGGCCTGTTCGGCTGGGCGATGCTGACCCGCGCGGTCTTTGCCGATGCCCTGGCACTCTGGGCGCGGCTGCCGACGCTCGGCCTGTCATTCAGTGCGATCACCGCCCGATATCCGCCGGGGGAGGCGATCGTCTTCACCCTCGACGATCACGGCCTGGTCTCTCTGCCGCGTGCGGTGCATCGCTTTCTGGTGGCGCGCGGGCTGGTCTCGACCGCCGTGCTCACCGCCGATCTGCTGGCGGCCCCGGTGATGCCGATGGCGGCAGGGATCGACATTCCGCCACCGTCGGAGGTTCAGGACCGGGACCGTTTCCACGAGGTTCTGGGGCCGCATCTCGTCTTCGGCGGGGGCGGCGGGCATCGGCTGGTCTATCATGCAGCCCTGGCCGGTCGGCCGCTGCCCTTTGCCCATCCGGTGGCCACGCGCACGGCGGAACGGGCCTTTCTGGCCGAGGCGGCAAGGCGCGGCGTCGGCGGCCCGATGGCGGCACTCGACGTGCTGCTGCGCGACGAGGCCGGGCCGCCGGCCGATCTGGTTCAGGCCGCGCGGCGGCTGGCGATGTCGGAGCGGTCGTTGCGCAGGCGGCTGGCCGCGGCCGGAACCAGCTTCCGGCAACGGCGGGATGCAGCACTGGCCGAACGCGCCCGGCGACTGCTGGTCGAGGGGGTGGCGGTCGAACGGGTGGCGATAGCGCTGGGTTATGCCGATGCCGCCGCCTTCACCCGCGCCTTCCGGCGCTGGACCGGAGAGACGCCGGGGCGCTTTGCCCGGTCTCAGCCGCGCCGGTCGGCGATGACGGCATCCTCGACGACATAATCGGCCACGACGCGCAGATCGCGCAGATGGCGGACGCGGGCGATCGATTCGGCATAAAGCGGGTCGGCCTTATAGGCGGCGAGGGCCGCCTCGTCGTCGAACTCGGCATAGACGATCAGGTCGACATCCGACGACAGCGCATCGCGCTTGGTATTCGTGCCGACCTCGAAGCGGCGGGCATGGGGAATGCCGCCCAGGATCGCGAGGCCGTCGCGCACCGCAGCGAGATCGGCCGGGGTCTTGGCGCTGAACATCACGATATGCCGGATCATCGGGCTTCCTTCACGACCGGGGGGAGGGAGGGCGGCGCGGCAGGGCGCCGGCGGAAGCTAGACCCGTCACCGGAATCCGGGCAACAAAAAACCGCCGCTCGCGGGGAGGGCGGTCTTTCGTAACGGCAGGTATGTCATGCCGTGGGCCGGTTCGGCTTCAGGGCATGCATCCGGTCGTCGGGGCGCGGAACGCGCCTGCTGCTCAGAGCAGGCCCTCGCGCTGCGCACGCTTCATCGCGAGCTTGCGGGCGCGACGAACGGCCTCCGCATCCTCACGGGCGCGCTTCTCCGACGGCTTTTCATAATGCCGACGCATCTTCATCTCGCGGAAGATGCCTTCACGCTGCATCTTCTTCTTCAGCGCGCGAAGCGCCTGGTCGACATTGTTGTCGCGAACGATGACCTGCACCAAGTCTACACCCGTCTTGTCAGTCGATTGAAACCCGGTCCGGACGTCCTCCGTCCGGGCCCGTCGCGACGCACCGCGACAGATCACGACCACCGAAACCCTCGGCGACCATCGGCCGCCTTTGGTACCGGGGCGACGGATGAAAGTCAAACCGATTCGACCGTTGCGAAACGAAAGCCGGCACGAGTGGCCTCCCAGCCTCTCGTCCCGAGATCCCGACGGCGTGCGTGTTTGTTCGAAACCGAGTATAGGGGAAGGGGCCCACGCCGGCAAGGGCGTGTGGCCGGATCAGAAGACCCAGGGAGATGCCAGATGTCCGCCAGCCCCGCCGAGGCGCGTTTCAGCCTCAGCCTGCGTGCCGCCGCCGAGCCCGACTGGAGCGCGGTCACCGGCCACCGCTTCACCGACGAGCTGATCGCCGGCACGCTGGATGATGCGGTGCTCGCCCGCTATCTGGTTCAGGATCACCGGTTCATCGACGCATTCGTGGCCCTGCTGGGAGCGGCCATCGCCTCGGCCGACCGCTTCGAGGCGCGGATCCCGCTCTGCCGCTTCGCCGCCATGGTGACCAGCGACGAGAACGACTATTTCCTCCGGGCCTTCAAGGCATTGGGCGTGGACGAGGCGATGCGGGCGGACCTGCCCGACCATCCCGCGACCGCCACCTTCAAGGCGCTGATGGCCGAGGCGCGGCTGACGGCCGACTATGCCTGCTGCCTGGCGGTGCTGGTGGTGGCGGAATGGAGCTATCTCTCCTGGGCCGAGCGAGCCGGGGGCCGCCTGCCGCCACGTTTCGAGCACGCCGAATGGATCACACTCCACGATAATCCGTTCTTCCGGGAGTTCGTGGGCTGGCTGGTCTCGGAGCTCGACCGGGTGGGGGCCATGCTGGATGATGCGGCCCGGGCGCGGGTCGAAGATCTGTTCCGGCGCGCAGTGGCGGCGGAGCGCGCCTTCTTCGACGCGGCCTATGCGGCGGCATGACCCGTTGACGGCGTAGCCTTGCGACGCTAGCTGATCTGGCATGGTGCCGCGACGACCATGCCGATCCTGAGGGAGACGGAAGATGACCGCAGACGACGGACATACCCGCGACCAGACGGGCGCTGACGACGAGGCCGGGGTTCTGCCGCCCTCAGATACCGAAACCGGCGGTGCCGATGCGCCTGAAGCCGGCGTGCCGCAGCTTCTGCGCGATCGCGACGCGGTGTTGGAACAGGCACTGCCCGATGTGCCCTTCGACGGCTGGACGGACGACCTGGTCCGCCGCGCCGGCCAGGCCGCCGGCTTCGACGCCGCTGCCACCCGCCGGCTGTTCCCGCGCGGGCGGATCGATCTGATCGTGCATTTCTGCGACTATGCCGACCGGCGGATGGCGGCGGAGCTGGAGCGGATCGATCTGCCGTCGCTGCCGATCCGCAGCCGGATCACCACCGCGGTTCTGGTGCGGCTGGAGCAGAACCTGCCCCATCGCGAGGCGATCCGGACCGCGCTCGGCCTGCTCGCCCTGCCGCAGAATGCCGCCCTCGGCCTGAAGACGCTCTATCGCACGGTCGATGCGATGTGGTGGGCGGCGGGCGACACCGCGACGGATTTCAGCTTCTACACCAAGCGCGCAACCCTGGCCGCGGTCTACAGCTCGACGCTGGCGGTCTGGCTGGACGACAAAAGCGAGGGCTTCGCCGATACCCGCGCCTTCCTGGACCGGCGGATCGCCGATGTGATGCGCATCCAGAAGGTCCGCGGCCGGGTGGAAAAGATGCTGCCCGATCCGCGCCGCTTCCTGCCCGGCGGCAGCCGCTTCGCCGGCCGCAATTCCCTGCGCATGCGGGGGCGCTGAGCCCCTGCCCGACGTATCAGCTGTTGCTGCGCGCGGTGCCGAGCCGGGTGACATGGCCCATCTTGCGGCCCGGCTTGGCCTCGCTCTTGCCGTAGAGATGCAGCTTGGCGCGCGGCTCGGCCAGGATGTCGCGCCAGCGGTCGATATCGTCGCCCAGCAGGTTTTCCATTTCGGCATCGACCAGCCGCGCGGGGTCGCCCAGCGGCAGATCGGCGACCGCGCGGATGAATTGCTCGAACTGGCTGGTCGCGGCGGCGTCGAACGACCAGTGCCCCGAATTATGCGGCCGCGGCGCCATCTCGTTGACCAGTACCCGGCCATCGCGGGTGACGAACATCTCCACCGCCAGCAGCCCCTCCAGGCCGAAGGCCTCGGCCAGCGCCAGCGCGATGCGTTCGGCCTCGGCGGCGATGGCGGCCGGCACCCGCGCCGGCACCCGGCTCAGATGCAGGATGCCGTTGCGGTGCTCGTTCTCGGCCGGCTCGAAGCAGCGCACCTCGCCTGCGGGCGTGCGGGCGACGATCACCGAGATCTCGCAGCCGAAATCGACCATCCCTTCGAGGATGGCCGGCCGACTGCCGATCGTCGCGAAGGCGGCTTCGGCCGCGGCGCGGATGTCGCCCTCGGCCGCGATGCGGGCCTGACCCTTGCCGTCATAGCCGAGCGTGCGGGTCTTCAGGATCGCCGGCCGGCCCAGCCTCTCGATCGCGGCCACCAGCCCGTCGACATCGTCCACCCGGGCATAGGGCGCCGTACCGATGCCCAGCCGGTTGACGAAATCCTTCTCGGACAGGCGGTCCTGGGTGGTCTCCAGCACCGTCCAGGCCGGACGCACCGGGCGCTTCGCCGCCAGCCCCGCGACGCTTGCCGCTGGCACGTTCTCGAATTCGAAGGTCACCACATCCACTGCGGCCGCGAAGGCGTCGAGGGCGGCCGCGTCGTCCCAGGCCGCGCGGGTCCAGGCATCGGCCACCTCGGCTGCCGGGCTTTCCGCTTCGGGGGCATAGACATGGACCTTGTAGCCCATCCGCGCGGCCGCGATCGCAGCCATCCGGCCAAGCTGTCCGCCGCCCATGATGCCGATCACCGAACCGGGGGCGAGCGGGGCGGGGGTGGTGGTGCGATCGGTCATCGGGGTCGTCCGTACAGGGTGAGGGAAGATGAGAAGGCGGCTCAGGCCTGGTCGTCGACCGGTTCCAGCGCCACGCCGTCGGTCTGCTCGGCGCGGAAGGCTTCCAGCGCCTCCAGCACGGCGGCATCGTGGTTGGCGACCACGGCGGCGGCGAGCAGGGCGGCATTCTTGGCGCCCGCCTCGCCGATCGCCAGCGTGCCGACGGGGATGCCGGCCGGCATCTGCACGATCGACAGCAGGCTGTCCATGCCGTTAAGCGCCTTGCTCTGCACCGGCACGCCGAAGACCGGCACGCTGGTCTGGGCGGCGATCATGCCCGGCAGATGGGCGGCGCCGCCGGCACCGGCGATGATGACCTGCAGGCCCCGGCCGCGCGCGGCGGCAGCGTAATCGGCCATGCGCTGCGGCGTGCGATGGGCCGAGACGATGCGCACCTCGTGCGGGATGCCGAAACGTTCCAGCAGCACCGCGGCATGGCGCATGGTGGCCCAGTCGGATTGGCTGCCCATCACGATGCCGACCAGGGGCGCGGTGGTGGCGGGTGTTCCGGCGGGCGTTCCGGTCATGAAGCCTGGTCCTTCTGTCTCTGGCGGATCGGGCCGGCGCGGCTGCCGGACCTTCAGGAGGGATCGGGGGCCGCGGATCATACAAACACCGCCCGGCCGTGTATACTCGCGCCGACGCATAAGCCCAGCGCGCCGCCCTCCCCAGCACGCTCTCTCCCAAGACATTGCCGGAAGATGCGCATCATGCCCAGCCCCGTGCCTGCACCCTCCACGCCGCAGACCCCCCTCGGCCGCCATGCCCATGCGGTCTATGGCCGGCCGTCGGCGCGGGAGGTCTGCCTTGAGGCCCAGGACGGCCATGGCGCCGATGTGGTGCTGATCCTGGCCTTCCACCATGCCGCTGCGACCGGCCGCCGGCTGGACGCGCATGGCATTGCGGCGCTGGATGCCGCAGCCGCCGGTTGGCGGGCCGAGGTGGTGCGGCCGCTGCGCGCCCTGCGCCGTCGGCTGCGCGGCGATGCCCCGGTCATGGCCGGCATGGCGGCGGATCGTGCCCGGGCGATCGGCGACGGCCTGCTCGCCCAGGAGATCGCGGCAGAGACCGCCATGCTCGATGCCCTGGCGCCGGTGTTGGACGGCCTCGCCCGGCCGCTCGGCGCGGGGGAAGACGGCCGCACCGCCTTTGCCCGCATGCTGAATCTGTATGGGGTGCTGCTGGTGGCCCTGCCCGACGGCTGGACCCGGGTGCGGGACGGGCTGGTGGCCAGCATGGGGCCCGCCATTCCGCGGGGGGAGAGCATTCCGCGGGAGGAGGCCGGCGACCGCGCTTGATCCCGGACCGGGCCGGCCCATCTTCTTCCACTTCCGGGCGTTCTGCCTGCCGCTCGTGCCTGCCGCATCCCCGCCTCCCGTGCTGACGAGGATCGCCCCGAGGTGAGACAGCCCCCCACAAGCTTCGCAGCCGGCCTTGCCCGCCTGCTGCTGGTCTGGATCCTGGCCGGCCTGCTGGTCAACATGCCGGCGCGCTTCGATGCCTGGTTCACGCCGGCCCATTTCCGCCTGTCGGTCGAGGTGGCGGCGGTCATCCTGCTCGCCCTGGCCCTGCCGGGGGGCTTTCCCGTCAGCCGCGGCAGCAACCTGGCCCGCAGCCCGGCACAGGCCGAACGCTGGCTGCCGGGTTTCCTGCTCCGGCTGGCGGCGGCCGGTCTGGCGGCGCTGGTGCTGCTGAGGGGCGCCGATCTGGTCGCCCATGCCGCCGCGGGCCGGCCGCTCGATCTCGGTCGCGATCTCTATCTGATGCCGGCGCTCTGGGATGTGCTGGCGGGTGATCCGGCGCGGCTCGCCGTCGTGCTCGGCTTCTGGATCCTGCCGGCGGTGGCGGTCTATCTGCTGGCGCGGCGCGGCCAGATCCTGGCCCGGCGCCATCTGACCGGCGGCCGTCGCCCCGCGATGACCGTCGCGGTGCTGGGCGGCATGCTGGCGCTGGGCCAGGTGGTCGGGGCCGCCAGCCAGACCGGCGGGCCGGTGGGGGCGGGGGCGCTGCGGCTCGCCGCCTTCCAGGCCGATGCGTTGAAGGCACGGGCCCGGATCGAGGCGGAGCTTGCCGCGGCGGTGGCGGATGATCCCGCAGCTCACCTGCCGGGGCCGGCCCTGTTTCCGCGGCTGAGCGGCCGCGACGTGAACCTGTTCTTCATGGAAAGCTATGGCTGGTCGGCCCATCACGATCCGCGGATCCGCTATGCGGTGGGCCGGCGGCTGGCGGATCTGGGGCACAGGCTCGATGCCGCGGGCTTCCGGGTGGTGAGCGGCTGGCTGGACAGCCCCGTCGTCGGCGGCCAGTCCTGGCTGGCCCATGGCACGCTGCTTTCGGGCCTGACGCTCGACCGGCAGCGGGCCTATGACTATGCGCTCTCGGCCGGGCGCACGACGCTGGTCGACCTGTTCGGCCGTGCCGGCTGGCGGACGGTGGCGCTGATGCCGGCCATCCGCGAAACCTGGCCCGAGGCGGCCGCCTTCGGCTATGACCGGGTGATGGATGCGGTGGCACTCGACTATCGCGGCCCGGCTTTCGGCTGGCCGACGGTGCCGGATCAGTATGCGCTGGACCGCTATGCCGCCGAGGAGCAGGCACCCGTGGATCGGCCGCCGCTCTTCCTCGAATTCGCCATGATCACCAGCCATCACCCCTGGGGGCCGCTGCCGCCGCTGCTCGACGACTGGTCGATGGCGGGCGCCGCCGGCGGGCAGATCTTCGAGACAGCTGCCCCGCCCGAGGGCCAGCCCTTTGCCCGCGACACGGCCGTCTGGGCGGAACGCTATGCCAATGCGCTGGACTACACCCTGGCCCTGGTCGGCCGCTGGGCCGTGGAGCGCATGCCGGAAAACGCCCTGCTGATCGTGGTCGGCGATCACCAGCCGCCGCTGGTCACCCCGGCGGATGCCCCGCACAGCGTGCCGATCCATGTGATCGCCCGCGATGCCGGCCTGATCCGCGCCTTCCAGGCCGAGGGGCTGACCCCCGGTCTGACGCTTGCCGCCGATGCGCCGGTCCGGCCGATGGCGGCCTGGCGCGACCTGATGATCCGCGCCACCCGCGATGCCGCGCCGCCCGTCGCGGGCTTGCCTTCCGTCGCGCCCGGAGATAGCTTCGAAAATCGAAGCTAAATGACACGGGGGCCATCGAAGGCCCCGGTCCTGAACGGGAAGGCAGGAACGCCTCATGAAGACGCGCATCACGGAACTGCTGGGCATCCGGCATCCGATCATCCAGGGCGGCATGCATTATGTGGGCTTCGCCGAGCTTGCGGCCGCGGTGTCGAATGCCGGTGCGCTCGGCATCATCACCGGCCTGACCCAGAAGACGCCCGAGCTTCTGGCGCGCGAGATCGCGCGGGCCCGCGAGATGACCGACCAGCCCTTCGGCGTGAACCTGACCTTCCTGCCGACCTTCCAGGCGCCGCCCTATCCGGAATACATCCAGGCGATCGTCGAGGGCGGTGTGAAGATCGTCGAGACGGCCGGCCGCAGCCCCGAGGCCTATATGCCGGCGCTGAAGGCGGCGGGGATCAAGGTGATCCATAAATGCACCTCGGTCCGCCATGCGCTGAAGGCCGAGAAGATCGGCTGCGATGCGGTCAGCGTCGACGGTTTCGAATGCGGCGGTCATCCGGGGGAGGACGACATCCCCAACATGATCCTGCTGCCACGGGCGGCGGAAGAGCTGACCATCCCCTTCGTCGCCTCGGGCGGCATGGCCGATGCGCGCAGTCTGGTCGCGGCGCTGGCTCTGGGTGCCGACGGCATGAACATGGGCACCCGCTTCATCGCGACCAAAGAGGCGCCGGTCCACGAGAACGTCAAGCAGGCGATCGTGGCCGCGACCGAACTCGATACCCGCCTGGTCATGCGCCCGCTGCGCAATACCGAGCGCGTGCTGGCCAATGCCGCGGTCGACCGGCTGGTCGAGATCGAGCGCGAAAAGGGGGCCGACCTCAAGATCGACGACATCCACGATCTGGTGGCCGGCGTCTATCCGCGGGTGATGATCGAGGGCGAGATGGATGCCGGCGCCTGGAGCTGCGGCATGGTCGCCGGCCTGATCCACGACGTGCCGAGCTGTCAGGAGCTGATCGACCGGATCATGTCCGAGGCGGAAGGCCTGATCAATCAGCGCCTCGCCGGCATGATCGCCGGCTGATATCCGGCCGGGAGGAGAGTACGCGGGAGGGGAGCACGGTGGCGCGGGAACCGCTCGATCGGATGAATTGCAGCATCGCCCATGCGCTCGACGTGGTGGGATCGATCGACGGTTTCCTGATCCTGCGCAACGCCTTCAACGGCATGCGCACCTTCGACGCCTTCCAGGACCATCTGGGCCTGTCGTCGAGCGTGCTCTCCACCCGACTGAAGCAGATGACCGAGGCGGGCATCCTGCGCAAGACCCCGTCGCCCACCGACGGCCGGTCCTATGAATACCGGCTGACCGAACAGGGGCTCGGCCTCTATCCGGTGATGGTGGCGCTGCTCCATTGGGGCGAGCGCTGGACCCCGGATCCCGGTGGCGAGCGCATGTTCCTGACCGAAACCGCCACCGGCCGCCCGGTGGCGCAGATGGCGGTCCGCTCCGAAGACGGCCGCCCCCTCCGCCCGCAGGAGATCACCGCCGTGGCGGGACCGGGGGCGGATGACAAGATCCGGCAGCTGGTGGGGTGGCGGCGGAGACCTTGACCGTTTCTCAGCGCTCCCTTACATTTCAACCATGTAATGGAGGCACGCGATGAAGAATTACGCCTCAGAGTTGCATGTGCGAGATAATCGCGGGCGTGTTCCCACCCATCTGTCTGAACGTCCGGCATCGATTGCCGGCCTTCTTCATGACATAGGGAAGTTCGACTCGGCTTTCCAGAGAGATTTGAGGCGACGTTTGATCGCCACCCAAAAGATTGCGCGTGTTTTGGGCGTTCCGATGCCGGATGTCGTGGACATGCTTGGCGTGGATAAGGACAGCCTGTTGCAGCGACGGGGACCGCGCCACACCGTAGCGGCCAGGCGTCTCAAGGAAATGCTGGAGATCCTCCAGCGTGTCGAAGCCTGGGCCGGAGGCCCACGTGCCGCCCTTTCGTGGTATCGCGCCTATCCCATTCCGGCTCTGGGAAATCGTACCGCCGAGTCTCTGGTCAAGACAGGCGGGGCGAGCGCCGTCCGCGACTATCTCGATCATGTCGCTCTGGGCGGTTATGCGTGAGGTTCGCCGGCGTCTGCTATCGGGCTCACGATCCGAAATGGGCGTTCAGGCCACTTTCGGGTGACGGTGCGGCGGTTCGGGGCGGCCGGTTCAATCCGCCAGGCGTGCCCGCGCTCTACCTGTCGCTCAGGATCGAAACCACTCTCCTTGAAGTGTCCGCAGGCCTGCCTGAGCGGATGTCTCCGTGCACGTTGTGCGTTTACGACGTCGATTGTGAACCCGTCGTCGATCTGCGGACTGCAAAAGACTGGCAGAACGCCGGGATTGATTCGCAGGACATGGCGTGCGCGTGGCTCATGCTGGCTCTGGCCGGCAAAGAACCTCCGACCTGGAGACTGGCGCGGCGGCTGATCGGGGCCGGAGCTGCAGGCGTCCTGGTCCCGAGTTTCGCGACGGGTGCCGCTGCGGACGACCAGAACCTTGTTCTGTGGCGGTGGGGGGCCGATCTGCCGCATCGGGTCGTGGTGTACGACCCCGAAGGCCGTCTGCCCTCGGATCAATCCTCCTGGCCCTGAGGCGGCGTCTCCCCCCACCGCTTCAGCCCCGGCGTGTCGATGTCGAAGAGGTCCAGCACCCGGCCGAGGGTGTGGTCGATCATCGCCTGCAGGCTGTCGGGCTTTGCATAGAAGGCCGGGACCGGCGGGGCGATGATGGCGCCGGCTTCCGCGGCCTGGGTCATGGCGCGCAGATGGCCCAGATGCAGCGGGGTTTCGCGGACCATCAGCACCAGCCGGCGGCGTTCCTTCAGCACCACATCGGCGGCACGGGTCAGCAGGCCGGTGGTGTTGCCATAGGCGATTTCCGACAGGCTGCGGATCGAGCAGGGGGCGACCACCATGCCCAGCGTGCGGAACGAGCCGCTGGAGATCGCAGCACCCACATCGCGCGGATCATGGACCGTGTGGGCCAGGGCCTTCACCTCGGCGATGCGCAGAGCGGTTTCATAGGCGACCGTCATCTCGGCCGCCTTGCTCATCACCAGATGGCTCTCGATCCCGGCCGATTTCAGCAACTGCAACAGGCGGATACCGTAGACGACGCCCGAGGCGCCCGAGATGCCGACGATCAGACGGCGGGGCCCGGGGCGGCCCATGCCATTCATTGCCGTCATCGAACCGTCATCGGGGGGGTTGAAGCCGTCCGTCGTCATATCCACGTAACTTTCTGAGGGGTCGCCCTGTGTAAGGGATCGGGCCGTGCCACGGGACGTGGCCGCCTGTCCCGGTCCAAGATGGTATTGCGCAACGGAGGTGTCCATGAGCGTTCAGGCGCGTGTCGAAGCCTTGAAGCAGAAGCATGCCGCTCTCGACGAGGCGTTGCACAGTGAATACATCCGCCCGAAGCCCGACGACCACGCGATCGCCGAGCTGAAGCGCAGCAAGCTGAAAGTCAAGGAAGAGATCTCGCGGCTGGAGATCAACTGACCGGTAGACCTGCCTGTCCGAGGCCGTAGTGCCCGCCGGCGGGATGCCGGCCTGCACTGCGGCAATCAGGCCGCGGCCGCCCAGCGCCGATACGGCCGATGAAGACCCCCGCGATCCCGCGAAACCCCTGCCGCCCGGATAGGACGGCAGGGGTTTTCGTATGTCCGGGCCGGCTGTCGGCGCCTTACAGCCCTCGCGCGCGTTCGCGCAGCACGAATTTCTGCACCTTGCCGGTCGAGGTCTTGGGCAGGTCGGTGAAGACGAAGGTCTTGGGCAGCTTGAAGCGGGCCAGGTGCTTTGCACAGTGCTCGCGGATCTCGGTCTCGGTGACCGTGGAGCCCGGCTTCAGGGTGATGAAGGCGCAGGGCGTCTCGCCCCATTTCTCGTCGGGCCGGGCCACGACCGCGGCTTCCATCACCGCCGGATGGCTGTAGAGCACCTCTTCCACCTCGATCGAGGAGATGTTCTCGCCGCCAGAGATGATGATGTCCTTCGAGCGGTCCTTGAGTTCGATATAGCCGTCGGGGTGCATCACCCCCAGATCGCCGGAATGGAACCAGCCGCCGGCGAAAGCCTTGTCGGTGGCCGACTTGTTCTTGAGGTAGCCCTTCATGGTGATGTTGCCGCGCATCATCACCTCGCCCATCGTCTGCCCGTCGGCCGGTACCGGTTCCAGCGTTTCCGGATCGGCGACCGTCAGCCCCTGCTGCAGGGCGTAGCGCACGCCCTGGCGGGCCTTGATCCGGGCGCGTTCCTCCAGCGGCTTCGCATCCCATTCGGGCTTCCATTCGCAGACCACCACCGGGCCGTAGACCTCGGTCAGGCCATAGACATGGGTGATCTCGAAGCCCATCGCCTCCATGCCCGCGATCACCGACGAAGGCGGGGCGGAGGCCGCGGTCATCATCTGGATCTTGTGGTCGAAATTCCGCTTCACCTCGGCGGGCGCATTGACCAGCAGCCCGAGCACGGTGGGCGCGCCGCAGAGATGGGTGACGCCATGGGTCTCGATCGCATCGAAGATCGCCTTGGCTTCAACCCGGCGCAGGCAGACCTGGGTGCCGGCGGCGGCGACCATGGTGTAGGGGAAGCACCAGCCCGAGCAGTGGAACATCGGCAGGGTCCAGAGATAGACCGAACCCTTGGGCAGATCCCAGGTCAGGATGTTGTTGACCCCGTTCATCCAGGCGCCGCGATGGCTGTAGACCACGCCCTTGGGATCGCCCGTGGTGCCCGAGGTGTAGCCCAGCGAAATCGACTGCCATTCGTCGGCCGGCATCTCCCAGGCATAGTCGGGGTCGCCTTCAGCCAGCAGCGCCTCGTATTCGATCTCACCCAGGAAATCGCCATGGGTGATCGCCGGGTCGTCGATGTCGATCACCAGTGGCTTGTCGTCCAGAAGCTCCAGCGTGGCTTTGATCACGCCGCTGAATTCACGGTCGGTGAACAGGACCTTGGTTTCGGCATGCTTCAGGATGAAGGCGAGTGCCTCCGGATCGAGCCGGATGTTCAGCTCGTTCAGCACCGCCCCGGTCATCGGCACGCCGTAATGGGCTTCCAGCATGGCGGGGGTGTTGGGCGCCATGATCGAGACCGTGTCGCCATAGCCGATACCGCGCGCCGCCAGCGCCGAGGCCAGGCGCCGGCAGCGGGCATAGAGTTCGCGATAGGTCCAGCGCTGATCGCCATGGATCACCGCCACCCGGTCGGGATGGACGTCGGCCGTGCGCTCCAGCAGCGAGAGCGGGGTCAGCGGCTGATAGTTCGCCGGGTTGCGATCGAGGTTGGTGTCGTATTTCGACGGGGTGCTCTCGGCCGACATGGGGCGGTCTCTCCGGATGGTCCTGAAAACCTGAAGGCGCGACCACCCGAAAGGCAGTCGCGCCCGGATCGCTATAATTCCGCAGAGCGGATCATTCGTCGAGGGTCGAGGTGTCGCCCTCGGGCAGGCCCAGTTCGCGGGCCTTGAGCAGGCGCCGCATGATCTTGCCCGACCGGGTCTTGGGCAGCTTGTCGACGATCACCAGTTCCGAAGGCTGGGCGATCGGGCCCAGATCCTCGCGGACATGGGCGACCAGCTTCGCCACCAGGGCCTGATCGCCGGTCTCGCCGGCGCGCACCACTACGAAGGCCTTGATCTTCTCGCCCTTCAGATCATCGGGCAGGCCGACGACGGCGGCCTCGGCGACAGCCGGATGGCCGACCAGAGAGCTTTCGACATCGGCGGTGCCGATGCGGTGGCCGGCGACATTGATCACGTCGTCGGACCGGCCGAGCAGGGCGATATAGCCTTCGTCGTCCCGCACCGCCAGATCGCCGGTGACATAGCCGCCAAGACGCTCCGACCAATAGCTGGCATAGCGCTTGGGATCGCCCCAGACCGTGCGCAGCATGTAGGGCAGGGGCTTCTCCACCACGAACAGCCCGCCCTGGCCGTTGGGAACGTCCGCCCCGGTCTCGGGGTCGACGATGCGGGCGAGCAGCGTGGGCATGGCGATGCCGGCGCGGCCCGGGCGGCTGGCCATGGCCGGGTAGGTGCCGAGCATCGGGCTCGCCACCTCGGTCTGGAAGAAGTTGTCGACGCAATGCGCGAAGGGCTCGCCGTCATCCGACAGGATCTCGCGCTGCGCCCAGGACCAGGCCTCGGGGTTCAGCGGCTCACCCGCACAGGCCATGACCTTCAGGCTGCGGCGGGAGTACTTTTTCACGAAATCGCTGCCGAACCGCATCCACATCCGCACCGCCGTGGGTGCCGTGAACATCTCGGTCACGCCGAAGCGGTCGACCACGTCCCAGGTGACGCCGGCATCCGGGTAGTCGGGCGTGCCTTCGCGGATGATCTGATGGCAACCGACCAGCATCGGGCCATAGGCGATGTAGGAATGGCCGACGATCCAGCCGATATCCGACAGCGACCACCAGACCGAGTCCTGCGTCACGCCGAAGAAGGTGCGGATCAGCGTGTCGCAGCCGACCATGTAGCCGCCATGGACATGGACCACGCCCTTGGGCGCACCGGTCGTGCCCGAGGTGTAGAGGATGAAGAGGGGATCCTCCGCCTCCATCTCCTCGGCCTCGATGAAATCGGGCTGATGAGCGATCAGGGCCGCGAAATCGACCTCGCCGGCCGAGGCCTCGCGACCCGTGCGCGAGAGCACCACCACATGATCCAGCTTCGGCGCATCGTCGCCCGCAAGCGCGCGGTCGACGATGCCCTTCAGGTCGACGATCTTGCCCCGCCGCCAGGTGGCGTCGGAAACCAGCACCACTTTCGCGCCGCTGTCCTGGATGCGCTTCTTCAGCGCACCTTCGCCCATGCCGGCATAGACCATGGAATGCACCGCGCCGATGCGCGCGCAGGCATGCATCGAGAACACGCCTTCCGGGGTCAGCGGCATGTAGATGACCACCCGGTCGCCGCGGGCGACGCCCAGGCTTTTCAGCCCGTTGGCGATGCGGCAGACCTCGGCCAGCGCCTCGGCATAGGTGAAGCTGCGTTCCTCGCCGTTTTCCGAGACGAAGGTCATGGCATTCGCATCGCCGCGCCCCGCCTGCACATGGCGGTCCAGGCAGTTGATCGAGATGTTGGTGCGCCCACCGGTGAACCACTGATGGTCCGGCATCTCGAAGCGGCAGACCTCGTCCCAGGGCTTCGTCCAGGTCAGGCTCTCTGCCCGCTCCGCCCAATAGGCCAGCGGGTCGGCATTGGCGGCGGCGACATAGGCCTTGGGATCCTTGACCGTCGCGGCCTCGACGACACGCGCCGGCGGATCGAAGCGTTCGGTGACGGTCAGCAGCGCGGCGATCTTGGCGGCGGCCTGATCGGACATGGTCGTTTCCCCCTGGCTGCGGACGGCTTGCGCCTGGATGCAATAATTATCGGGATGCCCGGGCCATCGTCCGCGTAATTTCCCACCGGGTCCCGTTGAAAGAGTTGATCGGGTAAAACATGGTTCAAGTCAAGGGTGTGGACCCCCTCCGATGGTCGGGGGGCCGGCCGCCCCTGCAGACATGCGTCCGCAGGAGGGGCCGGATCACAGCATTCATACATCACATATCTTGAAATTAAATTATAACGAATAAGCCAAAGAAAAAATCTACTTGCGTGTTCGCCCATAGAACGACATGATCATTCTGTCGCGGCCATCTCCTTCGTCCCCGCCGCGGCTCGTTTCCGGGAGTTAGCCGGCCGATCAGCGGTTGATCGGCCGGCCTTTTTTGTGTGATGCGGCGGGCCCCGAGGGCAAGTTCGGCTTTGCCTTGCCCGAAGATGGACGGGGGTATGGGATCGCGGCCGACATTGAGATGATGACGAAGCTTGCCTGCCGCGGCTAAATGCCGCGCAGTTTCATCTCTCGCGGAGCCTCCCGCCCCATGTCCGCCGCCTCTCCATTGCCGCGTCAGCCCGGTTTCGGCCTGGCTGCCTGGACCGTCGTGATCATCGGCTTCCTGTCTCTCGGCCTCGCCTTCTCGACCCGCGCGGCGCTGGGCCTCGCCATGCCGGTCTGGGAACAGGCGGAAGGCTGGAGCCGGACCGAGGTGTCCAATGCCGGCGCGCTCGCCCTGGTGGTCATGGCCCTGCTGGCGCCGACCGCCGGCCTTCTGACCGACAGCCATGGCCCCCGCCGCCTGCTGGGTGCCGGGCTGGTGATGGTGGCCGCCGCGGCCGGGCTGATCTCGCTGGCCGACGGGCCGGTGATGCTGATCCTGGCCTTTTCGGTGGTGGGCGGCATCGGCTTTGGCGCGGTGGCGACCCATGTGGTGGCGACCGCCGTGGCGCTGATGGTGCCGGCCGCCCGTCGCGGCTTCGCCACCGGCATTGCGACCGCCGGCGCCACGGCCGGGCAGCTTGCCCTGGTGCCGATCCTGTCGGTCTGGATGACGGCGGATGACTGGCGCACCGGCTTCATCGGCCTCGCCCTTGCGGCCGGCGTGGCGGCCGTGGCCGCCCTCGTGCTGCTGCCCCGCGCCCGTGCCGCGGCGGCGGTCCCGGGGGGGGCGGCACCGGCTGCCGAGCCCATGGGCCGACGGATCGGCTTCCTGGCCACCAACCCGGTCTTTCACGCGCTGTTCTGGAGCTTTTTCATCTGCGGCATCACCACCTCGGGCGTGATCGAGGTGCATCTGATGCCCTATGCCGCGCTTTGCGGCTTTCCGCCGCTGCCCTCGGCCACGGCCTATGGCGTGCTTTGCGCGGTCAATCTGGGCGGCATGATCCTGGCGGGCCATCTGGGGGACCGGATCGATCGCGGCCGGCTGCTGGCGGTGATCTATGCCGGCCGGGCGGCGGCGCTGGTGCTGCTGGTATTCATCGGCGACGATTACGGCCTGCTGCTGATCTTCGCGGTGCTGTTCGGTCTGTTCGACTATTCGACCGTGGCCCCCACGGCCGGGCTGGTCGCCGACCGCCTGGGGCTGCACCGGATGGGGCTGGCCATGGGGCTGCTTTCGGCCGGCCATTCGCTCGGCGCCGCGCTCGGTGCCTGGGCGGGCGGGCGCATCTTCGCCGCAACCGGCGACTATGCCGGGCTCTGGTATGGGGCTGCCGCCCTGTCGGGTGTGGCTGTGCTGATCGTGCTCACCCTTGCGCGGCCACGCGGCCGGGATCTGCGCCCGGGGCGCGCGGCGCTGCCGGCCTGACGCGTGGTCACCTGCCCTCGATTTCGTGTCACGCAGCTTCCCCGCCGCCCTGTCCGGCGACTATGCTGGGGCCGACGGGAACGCGATGACAGGCGAGATGACCAGACCGAACGATGTGACGCCCATCAGGCCGACGCCGGATCAGGCGGCGGCGCTCGACGCGATCGAGGGCTTCCTGCGGGATGACGGGCTGGATGCCTTCATCCTGCGGGGCGGGGCCGGCACCGGCAAGACGGCGCTGATCGCGGCCCTGGTCGGCCGTCTGTCGGCGCGGAACCTGTCTCCGGCCCTCGTCGCCCCCACGGGGCGGGCGGCACGGATCCTTACCCATAAGGTCGGCCGGATGGCCGGTGGTGAGGCGGCCACGGTGGTGACCATCCACCGCGCGATCTATGCCCTCGACCGGATCGAGGTGAACGAGGAGGCCGTCTCCGAGACCGATCCCGGCCTCAGGATGATCTTTCCGCTGCGGGGCGAGGAGGCGGTCGCCCCGCTGATCGTGGTCGACGAGGCCTCGATGGTCGGCGATCGCGAGATGCAGGGCGATCTGCTGCGCTTCGGTTCAGGCCGGTTGCTGGCGGATCTGATTGCCTTCTGCCGCATGCGGCGCCCGGGGCGCGCGGGGGACCGGCTGGCGAAACTGCTCTTCGTCGGCGACCCCGCCCAGCTGCCGCCGGTGGGGGAGGAAACCTCGCCGGCGCTCGATGCCGGTTATCTGGCCGTGACCTTCGGGCTGAAGGTCGCCGGCTTCGACCTCGCGACGGTGCTGCGCCAGGCCGAGGGCAGCGCCATCCTGGACCGCGCGACCCGGATCCGCGAGGCGCTGGCGGCCGGGCGGTTCGACACCCTCTCGCTCAGGCCCGATGCCACAGATATCGTGGAGGTGGATGCCGCCGGTGCCGTCGGGCTGATCGTCGACGGCATCCGCGCGCGCGACCAGGTGGTGGCCGTGGTTGCCTCCAACGCCACCGCGCTCGACTATAATCGCAGTGTTCGCGAACGGCTGTGGGGGGATGCCGCCCTGCCGGTGCAGCCGGGCGACACGCTGCTGGTCAACCGCAATTCGCGCCGCTATGGCCTCAGCAATGGCGATGTGGTGAAGGTGCTCTCGGTCGACCAGCCGGCCGAGACCGTGCCGGTGCCGCTGGCCGGCGGCCATCTCGTCACCCTGCGCTTCCGGCATGCGGTGGTGGCGCATCGCGAGGGCGACGGCACCGTCGTCCGCACCCGCTGCCTGCTGCTCGAAAACCTGCTCGACCAGCCGGGGCGCGATCTGACCCCGCTGGAACAGCGGGCCCTGCTGGTCCATTTCCGCATCCGCCATCCGGAGCTGTCTCCGAAATCTGCGGCCTTCCGGCAGGCGATCGTCGAAGACCCCTATGTCAACGCGCTCCTGGTCAAATACGGCTATGCCATGACCTGCCACAAGGCGCAGGGCGGGGAGTGGCAGACGGTGCTGGTCCATTTCGCCCCCGGCCGTGGCCAGCGCAACCCGGCCTTCTTCCGCTGGGCCTATACCGCCGTCACCCGGGCGGTGGGCCGGTTGATCCTGGTCAACCCGCCCGATTTCAGCCCGGCGGATATCTGGGCGCCCGATCCGGTACCGGCGGCCACGGTGGACAACCCGGCGGAGGATCCGCGGGCGGATCCCGACTGGCATCGACTGTCCTTTCCCGCGGCCGCCGCCCCGCTGATGCAGGTCCACCGCCGGCTGCGCGCCCTCTGGGCGGCCCGGGGCATCACGATCGAAGACCTGCGGCATCTTCAATATTGCGAGCGCTACACCCTGGCCCGCGAGGGCCGGCGGGTCATGGTGCAGTATCATTACAACGGAAAGTTCCGGCCCGGCCGGGCCGGCATGGCGCCGGGTGGCGGGGATGCGGCCCTGGCAGAGGAGGCGCTTGCGGCCTTCCAAGGCTCTGCCGACGGCGCGGCTGAAGCGGAACAGCCGGCCTTCATCCGGGATTTCCTCGTCGAGCTGGATGCGGCGCTGGCGGGGACCTCCATCCAGCGTACCGGCCAGACGCCGATGCCCTATCGCTTGCGCATCGGTCTCGCCGACCGGACCCGCACGGGCGAGGTCGATGTCATCCACGATGCCCGCCAGAACTGGACGGCGGTTCAGGAAGTGGGCGGCCCGGGTGCGACCGGCGGGCTTTGCGATGAACTGCGCCGCTTGATGACCGACCGGATCGGACGCGGCGGATGAGCGCGCGGGAGATTTTTGCCCTGCGCCGGCAGGGCCGACATGCCGAGGCGCTGGATCTGGCGCGCCGCGCCCATGCCGGGGCGGGCGAGGGCGCCCCCGACATCTGGCTGCTGCGGGCCTATGCCTGGGTGCTCTACGACCGGATCCGACAGGCGGTGGATGCGCACGAAGCCGGGCGTCTCTCCCCCACGGCGCTTCATGCGGAGATTTCGCCGGCCTTGCGCGAATTCTCACGCATGGCCGATCCGCTCCGGCGCGACAGCGCCTTTTCGCAGGTCCTGCGTCTGGCCGGCAAGGTTTCGGGCGTCTGGCCCGACTTCCTGGCCTTCGCCCACTGGGCCGGCATCGACGATTTCACCTGGGACGACCACAAGCCCTTCGTCGACGAGACCGGCCGCAAGCTCGATGATCTGCGCACCCGCTTCGTCCGGGCGGTCTGTCGTGCCACGGTGGCGAAGGCCGGCGCCGAAGGCCCGGAGGCGGCATCCGTGGCCTGGGGGCGGGAGGTGCTGGACCGGGCGCTGGAGGGCGCACCCGACGATCAATGGTTGAATTATTACCGCAGCAGGTTGCACCTCGCCGATGGCGAGACCGCACCGGCGAGCCGCCGCCTGATCCCGGTGCTGCGCCGTCAGGGGCGGGCGGCCTGGGTCTGGGGTCTGCTGGGCGAGATCCTGGAAGAGGCAGGTGCGCGGGGCGATGCCCTGATCTGCCTGATCCATGCCACCCGCCTCGCCCGCGAGGAACAGGAGCTGGGCCAGCTGCGCATCCGCCTGGCCCGGCTTCTGGCCCTCGACAGTCGCTTCGACGAGGCGGCGGAACAGCTGCGCCAGGCGATGCGGTATCGCGAGCAGCACGGTTATCGCATCCCGCCGGACCTGGCGGCCCTCTGCGCGGCCAACTGGTTCGCCGCCGCGGTGCCGCGTGCGCCGGCCCCGGTCGATGCCGAAGCCGAGGCGCTGCTGCGCGGGCTGGAACGGGCAAATCTCGGCTACAGCCCGGGCGTGATCGACCATGTCAACACGGCCAAGGCGTTGAGCTATGTGGCGACCGGTGCGACCAGCGGTTTCGTTCTGCCCCATGGCCGGTTTCCGGCGATCAGGACGCTGCCGCCGGGCACGGTGGTGGAGGTGGGCCATGCCGCGGCCGACGGGCCGGCGATCGACTGGCGCCCCTCTGCGGCCGACACGCTGCCGGGCTTGTGCGAGCGCTTCACCGGTGTGCTGGACCGCCAGGAGGATCAGGCCTTCGCCTTTCTGCGCGGCCCCGGGGGCGATGTCTTCGTACCGCCCGATCTTGCTGCCGGGATCGCGGTCGGCAGCTGGCCGGGCCGGAACTGCCTTGCGATCCGGCGCACCGACAAAAAGGGCCGCACCGGCTGGCGGGCCGTGCGGCTGTCGGAGCCCGACGCATAAACCGGATCGGCCACAAACGAGACGGGCGGCACCCGTGAAGGTGCCGCCCGTCTGAAAAGCCCGGCCGTCGACGGCTCAATAGTCGTCGTTGTAGCCGTGATCGTCATCCTCGTCGAACTGCATCGGTTCGGGGATCTGCTCGTTGGGGTCGCGGTTCAGCCGGCGGATGGCCAACTCGCGGTTCAGGTCGGTCTGGGTGCACAGGCCCAGCAGCACGGGATCGCGCGGCTTGATGTTGGGGCTGTTCCAGTGGGTCCGGTTGCGGACCGCGTTCACCGTCTGCTTGGTCGTGCCCAGCAGCTTGCAGACCTGGGCATCGTCGAGCTCGGGATGGTTCTTGAGCAGGAAGGCGATCGCGTCGGGCCGCTCCTGGCGCTTGGCCACGGGGGTGTAGCGCGGGCCCTTGGTCCGGCGCATCAGCGGCACGGTCGGCTCGCGCAGCTTCAGCCGCGCCGCCGGGTTGCGCTCGCAGCGCGTCACCTCTTCCGGGGTGAGCTGACCGTTCTTGATCGGATCCTGACCGACGATGCCGGTCGCGACGTCACCATCGGCGATGCCCTGAACCTCCAGCGGGTGAAGGCTGCAGAACTCGGCGATCTGGTCGAAGGTGAGGGCGGTGTTCTCGACCAGCCAGACGGCGGTGGCCTTCGGCATCAGGGGACCAGCCATGTCGCTCCTCGTTCGAACTGTTCAGGCTACCGCCTGGCAGGCACCCGCTGGGGGCTCGGGGATGGGCCCCCGGCGGCGGTCGTGCCGATGACTATAGCGAAGCCCCGGCTTTAAACGAAAGCCGCGCGACAGGCAAGCACCGTCGCGCGGCCATTTTGTGTGACCCGTGGCCCGGGGGTCAGAGATCGGCCACCTTCAGCACGATCTTGCCGACATGGGTGCTGCCGTCCAGCCGGGCATGCGCCTCGGCCGCCCGGTCGAAGGGCACCACGCTGTCGATCACCGGGCCGACCCGGCCGGCTTCGATCAGCGGCCAGACCTTTTCCGCCAGCGCATCGGCGATCGCCGCCTTCTCGGCCACCGGCCGGGCCCTGAGGGTCGATCCGGTGACCGTCAGCCGCTTCATCATGATCGGCCGCAGGTCGACCTCGGTCTTCGGCCCCTGCAGGAAGGCGATATAGACCAGCCGGCCGTCGCGGCGCAGCAGTTGCAGGTTGCGGCCGAGATAGGGGCCGCCGACCATGTCCAGGACCACGTCGACGCCGGGATCGCCGACGGTCGCAGCCTCGACCGCTTCCTTGAAATCGGCCGTGCGATAATTGATCGCAAGCGTCGCCCCCAGCTCTTCGCAGGCCCGGCACTTGTCGTCGGACCCCGCCGTGGCATAGACCTCGGCGCCGAGTGCCGCCGCCAGCTGAATGGCGGTGGTGCCGATGCCGCTGGATCCGCCATGGACCAGCAGACGTTCGCCCGCTTTCAGCGCGCCGCGTTCGAACACATTGGTCCAGACGGTGAAATAGGTCTCGGGCAGGGCAGCCGCCTTCACAAGATCCAGCCCCGCCGGCACCGGCAGGCACTGTTCCTGGGGGGCCGCCACATATTCCGCATAGCCGCCGCCGGTGACCAGCGCGCAGACCCGGTCACCCGGTTTCACCCGGGTGACGCCGTCGCCGGCCGCCACCACCACGCCCGCCACCTCCAGGCCCGGAATGTCCGAGGCGCCGGGCGGCGGGGGGTAGTTGCCCTGGCGCTGCAGCGAATCCGGTTTGTTGACGCCGGCGGCGGCAACCCGGATCAGCACCTCGCCATGGCCCGGCTGCGGGACGGGGCGCGTGCAGGGCTTCAGCACCTCGGGACCACCGGGGGCGGTGATCTCGATCGCGGTCATCGTGTCGGGTAGCGCGGTCTGGGGCAGGGCGGTCATGCAGGGCGTCTCCGGTCTTGTCCTGCGGTGGCGGGGCACCACCGCGGCCCCGGTCGGGCGGGGAACGGCTGTCGGGAATGATCATTCCGGTTCGCGGCCGAGCATGGACCCAAAGCCGGCCGGATGGAAGGGGGGAGGATGGGCAGGGCGGAGGCTCAGGGCTCCAGCACCATGCCCTCACGCGCGACCACCGTGCCCGGCCGCCGTTCGGCCACCTCGGCGGCGATGCGGTCCATCTGGTCGTCGTCATGGGCCGGGTCGTGGTGAAAGACGACATAGGTCTTCACGCCCGCCGCCTCGGCCAGACGCATGCCGGCCGACCAGGTGGAATGGCCCCAGCCGACCCGGCTCGGATATTCCTCGTCGGTGAACATGGCGTCGTAGACCATGATGTCGGCGCCGGCCACCAGCTCGGCGATGCGCGGATCGACGCCCTCGGCCGGATGCTCGGTATCGGTGATGTAGCAGATGGAGCGGCCGTCGAATTCGACCCGATAGCCCACCGCCCGCTGCGGATGGTTCAGCAGGGCGGTGCGGATCCGGATCCCCGGATGCGGCTCCAGCACGTCGCCGGGAACGAAATCACGGAAGCTCATATCCGCCTTCATGATCTCGACCGGGACCGGAAAGACCGGGTCGCTCATCAGCGCGCACAGCAGGTCGCGCAGATTGCGCTCCGGATGCAGGTGCCCGGCCCACATCCGATAGGTATTGCGCGGATCGAAGGCAGTGGAGAAGAACGGAAACCCGCAGATATGGTCGAAATGGGTGTGGGTCAGGAACAGGTCCGCATCCACGGGAACCCGGGTTCTCAATTCGTCGTCCAGGACGCGCAGTCCCGTGCCGGCATCGAAGATCAGGCGTCTGTCTCCGCATCGCATCTCCAGACACGACGTGTTGCCGCCATAGCGTACCGTCGACGGGCCGGGGCAGGCGATGCTGCCGCGCACGCCCCAGAACTTCACCCAGAATTCCTGTGTCTTTGCCAATCCCTTACCCGCCGTTTCGAGCGGCCTCTCCTGTCCGACCCCGCGTGCTCTACAGGTATATGGTGACAGGGATGCGACGACGCCCCCTGCGGTTCCGGCATGGCCGGCCCGCATCGGTGCCTCTCCGGCGGTCCCTGTCCGTTCGGCCACCGCTCTCCCGGCGGTGATCCGTGCGTCTCCCGAACGGCAGTTTGCCTGCTTCGGTGGCGTGATGCAAACCGCGCACATCTTGCCCGGAACGCCGCCGCACACTACGGTTCTGAAGACGACAGGCCGATCACCACGAACAGGCGCATGATGACCTTTTCAGTCGCCTTCTGGGGGGTACGCGGCAGCATCGCCTGCCCCACACCCCGTCATATGCGCTATGGCGGCAACACGTCATGCGTGGCGGTGACCTGTGGGGACCGCCAGCTGATCTTCGATGCCGGCACCGGCATCCGCGAGCTGGGGCACCACATGAATCTTGCGGGCGTGCGCACGGCTACGCTGCTGCTGTCGCACACCCATTGGGACCACATCGTGGGCTTCCCCTTCTTCTCGCCCGCCTTCCGCCGCGGCAACCGGTTCGAAGTGCTGGCCGGCCATCTGATCGCGTCGGGCGGCATCCGGCGGGTCATCGACCGCCAGATGCAGGCCCCGACCTTTCCGGTGCCGCTGGAGGCGATGAACGCCGAAATGACCTTCGACGATTTCGCCGCCGGCGATACGCTGATGCTGGGCCCCGACATCCGGGTCCGGACCCTGCCGCTCAACCACCCCGACGGTGCTACCGGTTATCGCATCGACCATGCCGGCCGGTCTGTAGCCTACATCACCGATACCGAACATCGCCCCGACGGGCCGGACCAGAACGTGCTGGCGCTGATGGACGGGGTGGACCTCGCCATCTATGACAGCACCTATACCGACGACGAATACCCGGCCAAGGCCGGCTGGGGGCATTCCACCTGGCAGGAAGGGGTGCGCCTCGCCCGGATGGCCGGGGCGCGCCGGCTCGCCATTTTCCATCACGACCCGGATCACGAGGATGATTTCATGGACCGGGTGGGGGCGGCGGCCGCGGTGATGTGGCCCGGCGCGTTCGTCGCCCGCGAGGGCCTGGTGGTCGATCTGCTGACCGACAGTTTCCACGATCTGCCGCGCTGACGATCACGCCCCGCCCGGCCCAAGCCGGACGGGGCGTCGTCGTCACTGCGAAGTGAAGATGGGGCGGCACCCTGCGAAGTTAAGAAGATGGGGCGGCGCCCTGCGCCGGGCCGCACCGGCACCGCCCCGAGTGGCACGGGCAGGCGGGGAGACAGGAGGGAGCACCCGCCCATGCCGCGTCGCCGTCATGCCTGCTGCCTCGTCGCATGACGGCCACGAAAGCCTCGGCCGCCTTCGCTCAGCGAATGGCGACCGGGTTGATGATCGCCTGCACCGCGCCGGTGTAGCGGGGCTGGCCCAGCACGAACATGAACTCGTAGGCCTTGTCCTTCGCGAGTTCGGCCGTGTTCATGTTTTCGAGGATATAGACGCCGTTCTGGGGCAGCAGGATCTGGTGCACCTCGAACACGCCGGCACCTTCCTCGAAGGGAATGGCTTCCAGCGCCCAGCTGTCGGCGCCGATCGCGACCACGCCCTTTTCGGCCAGGTAGCGCGCGCCCTCGCGGCCGAGCCCGGGCTCGCCGCTGGAATAGCGCTTGTCGTCCTTGCCGATCAGGCTGATCCAGCCGGTGTTGAACAGCACCACATCGCCCTTGCGGATTTCGACGCCCTGTTTCTTCGCGACCTCGTCGATCTCGGCCTTGTTGAAGGCGGTGCCTTCCTTGACGATGTCGGTCCCGTAATGGGCGGCCATGTCCAGCAGCACGCCGCGGGTGGTGATCGGCGGCACCTTTTCGATGCCGAGCTTGGTGAGCCCGGTCATCGCGGCGAAGTCCTTGGCCTGATGGCCGTTGTAATAGGTGCCGTCGATGCCGATATGGCCAAGCCCGTCGATCTGGCTGCCGATGCCCAGCCAGCCTTCGATGATGTCGTCGTTGTAGGTGGTCTTGGTCGGCCCCAGGCTGCCGCCCTGGGTCTGGCCCGGCTGGACGACATAGATCTTGAAGCCGCGCGGCGCATAGGCCGGCGTCTTGGAATTGGTCTCGATACCCAGCGGATAGGTCTTGCCGGTCTTGATCAGCTGGGCCGCCTCGAGAACCTTCTCGGGGCTGAGATTGTTGGCGGCGCCGATCTCGTCATCCGGGCCCCATTTGGACTTGGTCCAGTCGTCGGCGGCCAGTGCGGCGCCGGCGATCAGACAGCCCATGGCCGTGGCTGCGGCGGTGCGCGCAAGGCGCCGGCCGTGCCGGCGGACGGACGCACCCGTCCCCTGACGGTTCGTGGTCATACCTGGTCTTCTCCTCCCTTCGCGGTCCGGCAGGTCGGGCCGGGCCGCTGCCTGACGTGGCCGGCCGCTCCGTTGGGCAGAAGTGGCAGCCGGTCCACCTGCAGCCCCCGCCATCGTCATCGTGGCGGGGTGCATGCCGTCGGGACGTGTCGTTCAGTCCCGGAGATAGCTCCGGATGCCGTCCCTTTGCTTAGATGGTTAACTGAATGTTATCGTCACGCAAGCTGATTATAAATTGGATGCGTTGTAAGAAATCTTACGCATACTTTCTTGATATTTCGGTCACTTTAAACATGGTTTGAGAAAGGTCGGACTGCGACAGTATGCGTGTGACCATGTTGCGATGCAGCAGGCGGAGCGGGCCTTGATGCTGGCGGCGGCGGGGCGGGCGGGGCTAGACTGCCACGGCGCTGCGGGATCCTCCGGAAGGGCTTCCGGGGGCGGGCGGCGCCGTCAAGTTCAGAGGAGCCGTTTCGTCATGAATCTCAAGGGTAAGACCGCGCTCGTCACCGGGTCGACCAGCGGTATCGGGCTGGCCATCGCCCGCGCGCTGGCCGCGGCCGGCGCCGATCTGGTCCTGAACGGTTTCGGCGACGCAGCGCAGATCGAGGCGCTGGTGGCCGAGATCCAGGCCGAGGCCGGGGTGAAGGTCGTCTATGACGGCGCCGATATGAGCAAGCCCGCCGAGATCGAGGCCCTGTTCGCCAATGCGGCCCCGAACGGGATCGACATTCTGGTCAACAATGCCGGCATCCAGCATGTGGCGAAGATCGAGGATTTCCCGGTCGAGCAGTGGGACCGGATCATCGCCATCAACCTGTCCTCCGCCTTCCACACCAGCCGGCTGGCACTGCCGGGCATGAAGGCCAAGGGCTGGGGCCGGATCCTGAACATCGCGTCCGCTCATGGTCTGGTCGCCTCGGCCGAGAAGTCGGCCTATGTGGCGGCCAAGCACGGCATCGTCGGCCTGACCAAGGTCACCGCGCTTGAGACCGCCGAGACCGGCGTCACCTGCAATGCGATCTGCCCGGGCTGGGTGCGTACGCCGCTGGTCGAGCGCCAGATCGAGGCCAAGTCCAAGGAGCACGGCATTTCGATCGAGGAAGCCAGCCGCGACCTGCTGGCCGAGAAGCAGCCGACCCTGCGCTTCACCACCCCGGAACAGCTGGGTGGCGTGGCGGTCTTCCTGTGCAGTGCCGCTGCCGACAACATCACCGGCATCTCGCTGCCGGTCGATGGTGCCTGGACCGCCCGCTGATCCCGTCTTCATCATCACCAACAAGAACCAGCCGAGGAAACGCCCCCCGATGACCGAGAGCCCTTCCGCCACCGATCCGCGCGTCTACATGGTGCACGGCCAGCCGGCCACCGCCCGGGTGAAGGGCGATCCGGCCGCCGGTGCTGCACCGGTGCTGGTGCTGCTGCATGGCGCCGGTCTCGACCGCCGCTTCTGGCGCCCGGTTTTCGACGATGCCGCGATCACCACCCCGGTGATCGCCTTCGACCTGCCGGGCCGCCAGGGCAGCGAGGGGACGGCCTTCACCCGCATCTCCGACAGTGCCGCCTGGATCGCGGCGGCACTGAAGGCGGCGGGCGTGCGCCGCGCCGTGCTGGTCGGCCACAGCATGGGCACCGTGATCGCGATGGAGACGGCGCTGCTGCTCCGCGGCGATGACGCGGTGACGGTTGACCGCCTGGTTCTTCTGGCGCCGGCCGACGTGATGGCGGTGAACGATGCGCTGCTGCAGCAGACCCTGAACGACCCGGCTGCCGCCCAGGCGATGATGGATAAATGGTCCTACGGCATCCCCGACGGCCCGCATTGCGCCGAGGCTCGCGCCAATGCCGCCGATGCGCCGGCGGGCGTGCTCCATGCCGACCTCACCGCCTGCAACGCCTTCGGCAGCGCGCTCGACCTTGCCGCCGCAATCGCGGTGCCGGTCGATGTTGTGGTGGGCGAGGCCGACAAGATGACGCGGGCAAAGCAGGGCCGCGCCCTCGCCGCCGCCTTCCGCCATGCCGAGGTCACCGGTCTCGACGGCGTCGGCCACATGATGCTGCACGAAAAGCCCGAACCGGTGCTGGCCGTGCTCCGCCGTGCGGTGGGGGTGATCAGCCCGGTGGTCTGAAGCGGCAGCCGGAACTTTCAGTTATTTCAGTTATTGACGCGAGGCCTGTCCCTCCCACCTTCTCAACGAAGGGAGGGACCCGCCTCATGACGACACGTGTTCTGCACTATGCCGGTCTCCCGGCCCGGGAGCGCGAGGGCGCGGATACATTGCCGTCCCTTGTCGGTGCGGATCAGGTCGAACTTCGCGTCCGGCAGGATGGGCGCGAGCACGTGCTGATATTGCCCGAGGGGGCCGTGCGTGCCGTAAGCACCTTGCTGACCTCGCTTATCGAAGGCGATCGGGTCGCCGTTCTGGCGGAGGATCAGGAACTCATGCCTGCCGAAGCGGCAGAGATCCTCGGCATGTCACGACCGATGGTCGTTCTGCGGATGGACCGGGGCGATTTGCCCTTCCGCATGGTCGGCAGTCACCGACGCGTGCGTCTGGCCGATGTCCTCAAGCTCCAGGCAGCAGGCGAGGCACGCCAGAAGGCCCTTGATGCGCTGGCGGCGGACACCGAAGACCTGATCTGCCATCATGAGCTATAGGCCGCCCGTACCGCTGTTCGCCCGCGGCCGCAGCCCGTCGAGCAGAAGCCGGGTGAGGGCGTCGGCGGTGGTGGTGGCGAAGGCGGGGTCGTCGAGGGTGTGGCCCGAGACCGCTTCGACCTGGACCGCGAAATCGGCATAGTGCTGGGTGGTCGCCCAGATCGCGAAGATCAGATGGTGCGGGTCGACCGGGGCCAGGCGGCCGGCGGCGATCCAGCCCCGGATGATGTGGCTCTTCTCGTCGACCAGATCGCGCAGCGCGCCCTCGAGCAGGGGTTTGAGCAGCGGCGCGCCGCGCAGCATCTCCATGGCGAAGAGCCTGGACGCCGCGGGGTCGCGGCGCGACCAGTCGAGCTTTTCGGCGATATAGCCGCGGATCGCGGCCACCGGGTCGTCCTCGACATCCATGTCGCGCAGCGGCACCAGCCAGCGGTCGAGCACCCGGTCGAGTGCTGCCGTATAAAGCCGTTCCTTGGTCGGAAAATAGTAGAGCAGGTTGGTTTTCGACATGCCCGCCTCGCGGGCGATGGCCTCGATCCGTGCCCCGTCGAGCCCGACGCGCGAGAACACCGCCACTGCCGCGGTCAGGATGCGGTCGATCCGCTCGTCCGAGGCACGGTGGCGGCGGGGGCGGTGGTCGGGGTTGCCCGGCGGGATCAGGCCATCCATGGGGTCAGCGGCTCTCCCGTCGATAGAAGCTGCCCGAGGCCTGGGGCGGACGGCTGCGGCCGACCAGCCCGACCAGGGTGAGGATGGCCGCCAGATAGGGCAGCACCACGAAGAGCTGATAGGGCACGTCGCCATTGGCGAATTGCAGCCGGAGCTGAATGGCATCCGACAGGCCGAAGAGCAGGCAGGCGAGGGCGGCGCCCACCGGCGACCAGCGCCCCAGGATCACCGCGGCGACGGCGATGAAGCCCTTGCCCGCGGTCATGCCCTCGGTGAACAGGAAAACCTGGGAGAGCACCAGCACCGCGCCGCCCAGCCCCGCCAGCATGCCGCAGACGACGACCGCGCCCAGCCGGTAGAGGCGGACCGGCAGCCCGGCGACATCGGCGGCGCGCGGGTTCTCGCCCATCGCCTTCAGCCTGAGGCCGATACCGGTGCGGGCGAGGATCAGGGCGGCGAGCGGCACGGCCAGGATGGCGGCCCAGGTCATCGGATCGGTCGAGAACAGGGCCTTGCCGACAATGGGGATGTCGGCAAGCCCGGGAATGCTGACGTCGCCGAAGCCCGGCACGCGGTTTTCGGCCGCGCGGCCGGAGGCGCTCAGCCGGTGCAGGAAGGCGGCGAGGCCGAGCCCGGCCAGATTGGCACCGATGCCGGCGACGATCTGGTTGGCGCCGGCATAGATGGTGGCGATCCCGAAGGCGGCCCCCAGCATGCCGCCCGCAAATGCCCCGGTCACCACGCCCCAGCCGGCGGAGCCGCCGGCGATGGCGCCCCAGGCGGCCCCGAAGGCACCCAGGATCATCGAACCTTCCAGGCTGATGTTCACGACGCCGGCGCGTTCGGAAAACACGCCCCCCAGCGCCGCGAAGACCAGTGGCACCGACAGGCGCAGCATCGTGGCGAAGAGGTCGCCCAGAGCGGTGGGATCGGTCAGCATGTCGATCATGATGCGGCTCCGCTGCCCGCTGTGGTGCCTGCAGGTCGGCGTCTGCGGGCAAGCAGCCGGTCGAAGGCGCCATAGCGCTGAAGGGCGAGGCCCGAGGCTGCGAAGAGCACGATCAGCCCCTGAACGATGGTGACGGCGGTGGCGTCCAGACCGGCGCTTTTCAGCGTGGTGACGGCCGTGCGCAGCAGCGCCATGAAGGCGGCCGAGATGATCGACCAGACCGGATCGCCGGCGGCCAGGAAGGCGACCACCAGCCCGTCATAGCCATAGCCGGCGGCGAAATTGGCATAGAGCCGGTGCTTGAGGCCGATCACCTCGAAGGCACCCGCCAGCCCGGCCGCGGCGCCGCCCAGCGCGAAGGCGATGACGGTGGTGCGGCCGACGGCGATGCCGGCATAGGTGGCGGCCCCGGGCGATTTGCCCGCCACCTCTACCCCATAGCCCCAGGCGGTGCGACCCAGGGCGAACCGGGCGAGCACGGCGACCAGCAGACCCACGATCACCCCCAGATGGGCCTCGGTATCCGCCATCAGCAGCGGCAGGAAGCTCGCTTCGGGAATTTCCGGCGAATAGGGATAGGGGGCACCCGGCGCCTTCAGCGGCCCGCTTGCGGCATAGCTGACCAGGTTGAGCGCCACATAGTTCATGAGCAGCGTGGTCACCACCTCGTCGATGCCGCGCCGGGCCTTGAGCACGCCGGCGATCCCGGCCCAGAGCGCCCCGCCTGCGGCACCCGCCAGGCTGGCGGCCAGCACCGCCACCGACATCGGCACACCCTCGGGCAGATTCAGCGCCACCACGGTTGCGAACAGGCCGCCCATATAGATCTGGCCCTCGGCGCCGACATTGTAGAGCCCGGCCCTGAGCGGGATGGCCACCGCAATGCCGGCCAGCAGCAGCGGCGACATCCGCGACAGCAGGTCGGAGAGGCCCCAATAGTCGAGCAGCACCCGGTCGACGATCTCGTGGCCCAGGTGAACCGGATCGCCACCGGTGGTTGCGACCAGAACGGCGCCCACGGCAAGGGCGAGCACCACCGCACCGACCGGCACTGCGGCACCGCTGAGGAGGCGGGAGGGCGTCATGCTGCGTCTCCGGTTCGGGTGTCGGAGGCAGGGCGCGCGGTACCGCCACCCATCAGCCGGCCCAGGGTCTGCGGGTCTGCCTCGGCGCGCGAGACGATGCCGGTGATCCGGCCGCCGCTCATCACCGCGATCCGGTCGGCGACCGTGCGCAGCTCGTCGAGTTCGGTCGAGATGTAGAGCACGGCGGCACCGCTGCGGGTCAGCTCCAGCACCTTGCGCTGGACGAAGGCGGTGGCGGCGACGTCGAGCCCCTTGGTCGGCTGCTCGGCGATCAGCAGCCGGGGCGCATGGCCGAGTTCGCGGGCCAGAACCAGCTTCTGCTGATTGCCGCCGGACAGCGCGCGGGCGGGGCCGTGGGCGGCGCCGCGGACATCGAATTCGGTGATCGCCTGGGTCAGCCGGCGGGCGGCAAGTGCGCGATCGATGAGGCCGAACCGGCGGCGGACCGGCGGGCGGTCGACATCGCGCAGGATCAGGTTGCGGGCGCCGTCCATGTCCAGCACCAGCCCGGTATGGTGACGATCGCGCGGGACATAGGCCACCCGATGGCGGGTCAGCCGTTCGCGCGCGCGGCCGGGGGCGACCGTCACGCCGTCGACCAGCACATCGCCTGCAACCGGCCGGCGCAGCCCCGCCAGCGCCTCGGCCAGTTCGGCCTGGCCGTTGCCGTCGACGCCGGCAATGCCCAGCACTTCGCCCGGGGCGATCCGGAACGAAACCCCGCGCACCGCCGACCGGCCGGCATCATCGTCGATGTCCAGGCCGGCGACCTCCAGGACGGGTGTCGCATGGCTGTCGATCACGGCAGTTGCAGCAGGCACGGCGGTGATCATATCGGCTTCGTCGGCCCCGACCATCAGCGCCGCCAGCCCATCGGCATCGACCTTGCCGATCGGCAGGGTGGCCACCAGCCGGCCGCGGCGGAGCACGGTGACCTCGTCGGCTGCCGCGAAGACTTCGGCCAGTTTGTGGGTGACCAGCAGCACGGTGCGGCCGGCGGCGGCCAGCCGGCGGAGCGCCGCCATCAACCCCGATGCTTCGGCCGGCGTCAGCACGCTGGTCGGCTCGTCCAGCACCACGATCCGGGCGCCGCGGACCAGAACCTTCAGGATCTCGACCCGCTGGCGCATGCCGGGCGGCATGTCCTCCACCTTCGCATCCAGATCGACCGTGAAGCCGAGTTCCGCGGCAAGGGCTTCGGCTTCCGCCCGGGCGCGGACCAGCCCGCGATCCAGCCGGCCGCCGGTCGCCAACGCGACATTCTCGGCACCGGTGAAGCGGTCGACCAGGGTCAGATGCTGGTGGATCATGCCGAAGCCCAGATCCAGCGCCCGTTTCGGATCGCCCGGCGGCACCGGCCGACCGTCGAGAGCCACCTGACCTGCATCCGGACGGTAGAGGCCCGAGAGAATGTTCATCAGCGTCGACTTGCCGGCGCCGTTTTCCCCCAGCACCGCATGCACGGTGCCGGGGGCGATGTCGAGGGTGATGCCGTCGAGGGCGGACACACCGCCGAAGCTCTTGGCGATGCCGTCGAGCGTGAGGCGCGGCATGGGTCAGGTATCCGGGGTGGTTGGCGGGGGAGGGGAGACGAGGTGGGAGAGGCTGGTGGTCAGATCTGCTTGCGGCCCGCAGCCAGATCGGCGATGAGCGCCTCGACCTCGGCCTTCACCTCGGCGGGCACGGCCTCGTGGAAGCTGCCGAAACGGGCGGCATCGGAGGTGGCGAGACCGTAGACATATTCCTTGCCACCGGCCTTGCCGGCCCTGGCGTCTTCGAGGAAATGCACCAGCGCTGCATTCACATCCATGATCACCGACTGGATCACGGTGTCGGGCCAGTCGACGATGGCGTCGTAATAGATGCCGAAGGCCTTCACGCCGGCTTCCTTCGCCGCGGTCAGCGCCCCGTTCGATGCCAGATCCATGGTCGGGAACAGGACGTCCGCGCCCTGCGAGATCTGTGCGGAAGCCGCCTCCTTGCCCTTCGCCACGTCGTTCCAGTCGCCCATATAGGTGACCAGGACCTTGGTACCCGGCTTGCCGGCCTCCGCACCCTTGGTGTAGCCCTCGACCAGTTCGGTCGAGAACTTGATCTCGGTGGCGCCCAGCCAGCCGATGGTGCCGGTCTTCGACACTTTGGCGGCCATATAGCCCAGCACATAGCCGAGCTGGCGGTAGTCGAAATTGATCGTCGCGACATTGCCGCCGGCGGTCGCACCCGACGAGACCACGAACAGCGTGTCCTTGAACTGCTTGGCCAGCCGGTCGGCCGGGTCCTGGAACTCGCCGCCATGGCCGATGACGATGCCATAGCCGCGGCGGGCGAAATCGCGCATCGCCGACATCTGGTCGGGTTCGGCGACGCCTTCGGCATAGGCGACGTCGATGCCCATGGTCTCTTTGGCCTTCATCAGCCCGTCATAGGCGCTCTGATTCCAGGCCTGGTCGCGGATGCTGCCGGGCAGCACGGCCGCGACGCGCAGCGCCTCGTCGGCGGCATGGGCGCGGGGGGCCATGGTGAGCGAGGTGGCGGCGATCAGGGCGGCGAAGCCGGCGATGCCGAGCCGGCGGGCGAAGCGCGAAAGAGACATCCGGGTGCGGTCCTCGGAACAGGGTCAGGGGTGTCCGCTCCGTCTTAGCAATCCCCGTGCCGCATGCTGCCGGCCCCGGAATGCGGGGCGCTCCGGTCGGCCACATCACATGGTGTGCACAATTTCCGCACAGGCACTCGGGTGCTGTCTAAATTTTGACCATCCGGTCGGGATTTGCCGGCAAGAGGGCGTGCGGTGGCGTGGCCCCGCTGGCTGGTCCGCTTCTTGCTGAGCCGTCAGCGGACCATCTCCCCCACCGACATGCCGAACGGAGACGACAGATCATGGCCGTGGTTCAGACCGGCAACGGGCCGCGCGAACTTGTCGACAGCGGGCTCGATGCCCGCAGCCTCGCCTTCACCGAAATTCCGGTGATCGATTTCGGGGCGCTGGTCGACCCTGCTTCCACCCAGGCCGAGCGTATGGCGGTGGGCGATGCGGTGCGCGATGCCTGCACGCGGGTCGGCTTCTTCTATGTCCGCAATCATGGTGTCGATCCGGCGGTCATCTCCGGTACCTACGGGGCCGCGCGCGACTTCTTCGCCCTGCCGATGGACGAGAAGATGCGCATCCATATCCGCAAATCCACCAACCATCGCGGCTATGTGCCGCTGCTGGAAGAGAACACCGACCCGACCGCGAAAGGCGACCTGCACGAGGCCTTCGACATGGCGCTGGAAGTGCCGGCCGATGATGCCGACGTGCTGGCCGGCAAGACCATGTACGGCCCCAATGTGTGGCCGGAGCTGGACGGGTTCCGCCCGGCGATGGAGGGGTATTACGAGGCGGTCTATCAGCTCGGCCGGCGGATCTTCCGCGGCTTCGCCCTGGCGTTGGGCCTGCCCGAGGATCATTTCGAGCCGCTGATCCGCAAGCCGATGGCGCAGCTGCGCGTGGTTCACTACCCGCCGCAGCAGGGGCCGATCGACGAGCGCCAGATCGGCATCGGCGCCCATTCGGATTACGAGTGCTTCACCATCCTGAACCAGATGGAGGGGGTATCGGCCCTGCAGGTGCTGAACGGTGCGGGCGAGTGGATCGAGGCGCCGCCGATTCCGGGCACCTTCATCATCAATGTCGGTGACCAGATGGCGCGTTGGACCAATGACGTCTTCGCCTCGACCATCCACCGCGCCATCAACCGCTCCGGTCGCGAGCGCTATTCGATTCCGTTCTTTTTCGGCCCCGATTACGACACGCCGATCGAGGTGCTGGACACCTGCACCACCCCGGAGCGCCCGGCGCGCTATCCCACCGTCACCTCGGGCGACTACATCCTGTCGCGTTTTGACGAAACCTTCGCCTATCGCAAGGCGGGCGAGCCTGAACCTGCCGGATGAGGATCTGGGACGCCTGCGAGGGTGTCCCACATTCCCCCGGCGAAGGCCGAACTACAAACCTCTTCGCCGCATGAGGAACAGGATCGTTTCGACCAGCAGGGCCGCGAGCATCGTGGCCCCCATCACCGGGAAGATGACCGCCGGCACCGCCATCAGCGCCGCCGCCTGGGCCTGGCTGCGTCCCTCAGTCTGTCGTGGCGCCCCGAACCGGCCTTTGGGGCGGCGCTTCCACCACATCACCGGGGCGGCCAGACACATGACGATCAGAGCGAGGCAGGCGAGCAGCAGTCCCAGCCGGTTCAGCGCTCCCCATTCCTGGCCCATATGGACGTTGACGCCCCATTCGGTGGCGCGGGCGACCGGGCCGTAATCGGCGTAAGAGGCATCGATCAGCGTTTCGCCGGTCCAGCGGTTCAGATGGATGATCCGCTGGTGCGCAAGGTCATGCGGGAAGACCATGGCGGTATAGACCCCGTCGGGCGCCTGGGGCAGGGCGAGCTTGTAGCCGGGGGCGATGCCCAGGGTCTCGACGATCATGCGGGCACGGTCGATGCCGATATCGGGCACGGCACTGCCCGTGGCGGGGGAGCGGGGCAGGGGGGCATCCTCCAGGGTCCAGGCCGTCTCCCCCAGCACCGAGGTCGGCACGGGGCTGGTCGGCACCGCTTGCCAGACCCCGAGTGGATAGCCGAGCCCGGCATCGGTCGCGGCCGATCGCATGGCCGGCCCCCAGACCTGACTCCAGGTCATGCCCGAGACCGCCAGGAACAGGATCACCGGTGCCACCAGGATGCCGGTAACGGCATGCAGGTCGCGCCAGAAGACCCTCCCCGCCGGCCCGGGACGCCCGCGGGAGGCCGTGCGGATGCGCAGGATGCCGCCCGGCTGCTTCCCCTCGGGCCTGCGTCCCCGCGGCCACCACAGCCAGATCCCGGTCAGGATCAGCGACACCGTCCAGCCGCCGGCAATCTCGATCAGCAGATTGGGCACCGGCCCTGCGATGATCAGGCTGTGCAGCCGGCGCACCACCATCATCGGGGCGGCGAGATCGGCACGGTTGCCCAGGACCTCGGCGCTGCGCGGGTCCAGGAACACGGTGAGCGCAGTGCCGTCGGCCGTCTTCATGCCAACACCGGCGCTGCGGTCGGCGGCGGCGGGGGCCAGATACGAGACCGGACGGGCCTCCGGCATGGCGGCCCGGGCAGCTGCGATCAGATCCGAGGGCGGCAGGGTCGTCTCGCCCGGTGCCACCGGCCGGTCCAGCACCAGCATATGGCCGTCGATCAGCCGGTCGAAGGTGTCCTTGTAGAGATAGATCGCCCCGGTCGAGGCCAGCAGCAGCAGGAAGGGCAGGGTCAGCAGCCCGGCGAAGAAATGCCAGCGCCAGAGCGCGCGATAGAGCGTGCCGGCAAGGCTTGCCGGCCGCGCCGCCGTGGCGGCGGGGGTCGTGACGGTCATGAGTCGGTATCCGGTCCGGTCCGTGGGATCCTGTGATCAGGCGGAGAGCGGACCGAGAGGTGGCGCATGGGCGCCGAGCGGCGGGCCGGCCCGGGCCGGCACCGGTGCCACGGCAGCCAGGGCCGGCGGATGGTCGATCGCCGGCAGGGCCATGGGCAGGGCGAGGCCTGCCGGCGCCGGTGGCAGATCCGGCACGACCACCATGGCGAAATCGCAGACAGATCCGCGCCGGTCGTCGGCGCTGCCGTCGGTCGGGCCGTCGGCGGGTGGATCGAAACGCAGCCCCAGACAGGTGACCAGATCGAAGCGGCCTTCGGCTGCGGCCGAAAGATCGGGCATCACGCCTGCCGGCAACAGCGCACGCAGCAGCAGCGCCAGGGCAAGAGCCCAGGCGGCGAGCGGGTGGCGGTGATGCAGAGGGCGGCGGTTTCTGGTCATCCGGCCAGCATGCCCGGCGGGCGCCGGTTCTGCACCTGCGACGGAATGTCGCGGGGCGTCAGTGCTCAGGGTAGATGAAGGCCGATACGCCGATCAGCAGATCGTCATAGCGGCGGATCCAGGCCATCTTGGGCAGCACCCGGCCGCTCGCCTCGTGGGCATAGCTGTACCGGGACCAGCCCTGGCCTTCGGGGGAGCGGGCAATGCGGATCCATTCCTCGATGAAGCGGTTACCGTCGCCGTCGCTGATCCGGCGGAGATTGATGCCGGTCTGTCCGGGCCGGCGGGCATGCGCCCGGCAGGTGCCGTTCAGGTCGTAGACGAAGACATAGAGGTCGCGGTCATCGAATTCGAGCGGCCCGCGATTTACCTCGGCCAGTCCCACCGCCCGGCCATGGGCCTCGAAATAGGCGACCGCCCGGTCGGCCATGGCGCGGGCCTCTTCCGCGGTCTGCCCGGCCTCTCCCGGCAGCAATGCCGGGCCGGCTGCCGCAATGCCTGGCACGGCCAGCCCGGCCGCCAGAATGCCCGCTTTCCATCCACGTCGCATGTCTGCCTCCCGATCATAAACGTTCAGGTAGAATATCGGAGGCGCCTTCAAACGAAAAGGCCGCCGCCGGTTGCCCGGCGGCGGCCCTGTCATGGGGGTGATCCTGCGGGATCAGCCCTTGATCTCGCCGGTGACCCAATAGTTCACGCGGGCGGGATGGTCTTCGATGTACTTGGCGACCGCATCCTCGTAGGAGGTCTTCTCGGCCTCGGCCATCACCGCCTGCAGCTCTTCCAGCGGCAGCGAGAAGCGGGTCAGGAAGGCGAAGAGTTCCGGATGCTCACGATCCAGGCCCATGCGCGCGATGGCGTGGACACGCTCCGAACCGCCCAGGGCGCCCTCGGGATCCTCCAGATAGCGCAGGTCATAGGCGCCGAACATCCAGTGCGGGCTCCAGCCGGTGACCACGATCCACTCGTTGCGCTTGATCGCGCGGTCGAGCGCTGCGGTCATCGCCGCACCCGAGGCCGAGACCAGTTCGTAATCAAGGCCATAGGTCTTGATCGCCTCGTCCGACAGGCGCATCAGCCCGGCGCCGGGGTCGATGCCCTGGATCTTGTTGTCCAGCTTCTCGGCCACCTCGGGCTTCTTCAGGTCGGCGATGGTCTTGACCTGATCCTCGGGGATGTAGTTGGGCACGACCCAGCCGAGCTTGGCACCGGTATACATCGGGCCGAGGTCGATCACCTTGCCGGCGACCTTCTCGTAGTAATCGGCATGGGTGTCGGGCAGCCAGGCCATCATCATCAGGTCCAGATCGCCCTTCTCGACGCCCTGATACTGGGGCGCGATATCGGCGAGCGTCAGCTCGACGTCATAGCCGAGGCGGTCTTCCATGACCTTGGCCGCCATCTTGGTGACCGTCTCGGCATCCGACCAGGCGGTCCAGCCGATGTTGATCTTCTTCTCCTCGGCGGCCATGGCGGAGGTGGCCATCGTGCCGACCAGGGCGGTGGCGGCGAGGGCCGTGAGGGCACGCTTCGGGATGAAGCTCATGTCGATCTCCTCAAGGGAATGGTTTCGGGTGCAGGTGACTTCAGAAAGGCGTTGGTGGGTGGCGGGGACTGGCCGTGACGGGGACTGGCCGGCGGCGTCAGCGCCTGCGTCCGCGGCTCCGGCCGAAGCTCTGGGTCAGGCGGTCGAGCACGATGGCCAGCACCACCACGCCCAGCCCGGCCTCAAAGCCCAGGCCGATATCCAGCCGCTGGATGCCGCGCAGCACTTCGTTGCCCAGGCCGCCGGCGCCGATCATCGAGGCGATGACCACCATCGACAGCGCCAGCATGATGGTCTGGTTCACGCCGGCCATGATCGAGGGCAGGGCGCTGGGCAGCTGGACCTTGACCAGCAGCTGGCCGCCGCTGCAGCCGAAGGCACGTCCGGCCTCGACCATTTCGGCCGGCACCTGACGGATGCCGAGATTGGTGAGACGCACCGCCGGCGGCATCGAGAAGATCACCGTGGCGATGGCGCCCGGCACCTGGCCCAGGCCGAAGAACATCACCGCCGGGATCAGGTAGACGAAGGGCGGCATGGTCTGCATCAGGTCGAGCACCGGCCGGATCGCGGTTTCCACCTTGTCGGAGCGGGCGGCGGCGATGCCGAGCGGCAGACCGATCGCCAGGCTGAGCAATGTGGAGGCGATCACCAGCGACAGGCTGCGCATGGTGGCGTCCCACAGGTCCATGCCGACCAGGGCCAGCAGGGCGACCAGGACGAAGACCGCGAAGCCGCGGCTGACCCGCCACAGGGCGATGCCGGTCAGCGCGATCACCATCAGCCACCAGGGAATGAAGGCGAGCACGCTGGCGAAGGCCGAAACCACGGTCTCGACCACGTCGGCGATCGCGTCGAAGGCGGGGGAAAAATTGTCGAGCAGGAAGTCGACCACCGCCTCGACGCCATCGCCGATCGGAAGGGTAAATCCAAGATCGTTCATCACGCGGCCTCCCCGCTGCCGGTTGCCGAGGCGGCATCGACCGCCGTCTGGTCGTCGCTGCCGCGATCGAGCGCATTCAGCAGCGCCCGGCGGCTGACGACACCGCGATAGACGCCTTCGGCGTCGATCACCGGTACCGGATAGGGGGCGGCGGCCACGGGGCCCAGGATGTCCGACAATGCGGCATCGGCGGGCACCGTCACCGGATCGCGCAGATAGGCGGCCCGGATCACGGCCTCGTGGTCGACGGGCTTGTCGCCATGCTTGCGGTCGCGCTCCGCGATCGCGGCTTCCAGGCTCTCGACCGAGATGACGCCGCGGAAATGTCGGCGACGGTCGTGGACCACGGCGAAGTCGCGCTCGGCACGGCGGATACGTTCAAGCGCCGCGCGCAGATGACTTTCCTGAAGATTGACGACCGTCAGGCCTTCGCGGCGGGCCACATCGGCGGCGGTATAGACCTGGGCCACGTCGACGCCGCGGAAGAAGGCGCGGACATAGTCGTCGGCCGGGTCGCGCAGGATCTCGTCGGGCGTGCCGACCTGGATCATCCGGCCGCCTTCCATGATCGCGATCCGGTCGCCGATGCGCATCGCCTCGTCCAGATCATGGCTGATGAAGACGATGGTCCGGCTTTCCTCTTCCTGGAGGCGGATCAGCTCGTCCTGCATCTCGCTGCGGATCAGCGGGTCGAGGGCCGAGAACGCCTCGTCCATCAGCAGGACGGTCGGGTTCTGGGCCAGGGCCCGGGCAAGGCCGACACGCTGCTGCTGGCCGCCGGACAGCTCGTTCGGATAGCGGTCGGCCAGATGGCCGAGGCCGACTTTCTCGAGCGCGGCACGGGCGCGGTCGCGGCGCTCCGACACCTTCATCCCGGCGACATCCAGCCCGAAGGCGGCGTTGTCGAGCGCGGTCAGATGCGGCATCAGTGCGAAACTCTGGAACACCATGGCGATATCCCGGCGGCGCAGGTCGCGCAGCGTCCTGGTATCCATGGCGGTCACGTCGACCCCGTCGATCAGGACCTTGCCGTCGGTCGGGTCGATCAGCCGGTTCAGCATCCGCACCAATGTGCTCTTGCCCGAACCGGACAGCCCCATGATCACGAAGATCTCGCCCGCGCGGACCGTGAAGTCCACCTCGCGGACCGCCACGGTATTCCCGGTGGCTTCGTGAATGGCGGCGGAACTTTCTCCCTTGGCGATGCGTTTCAGCGCCTGAGAGGGGTGGGGCCCGAAAACCTTGGTCAGCCCCTGGACGACGATCTTTTCGCTGTTGTCGCTCATGCTCCGTCGATCTGATCGGGCGGGCCCACCGGGCTTGAGGTGGGGGCGGCGCCGATGCCGGGCATCACGGAAGACACCAGACAAAAAAGGCCCCGGACAGTCGAGCGGAACCGCCTGACCATCGGGTGACAATCGCATCAGAGATGCGCATAGCCGTTCGTAACGGGCCTATGGGCGCCGACCACGAGTATCCAGACGACGCGTATGCCGTTTGGACGGATGGGCCGCCGGTTATGTCCGGACTGACTTCATGTCATGCCCGGAAATCTATGCGTGATCTGTGTGTATCACATTGGGGCCGGTTTGAAAACCCATGGGGTTCCACAAAGTCTGTGGGTGATCACGATGCTCACGTAAAACGAGCGTGGTGGTCTGAAATATGCCGTCGGGCGTGGGGGCGTCCCAGCCTTGCCGCTGCCCGGCGACGGGGCCATTATCAAGGTGTGTATCGCTCCTGCTTCACGTCCGGGGATCCGACACATGGCTGTCCTGAAGGTGCGCCTGCCCGATGCGGCAGAAGACTGGGTTCGCGAGCAACTTGGCCGCGGGCGGTTTGGTGATGTCGACAGCTACATCGCTGATCTGATCGCACGCGATCGCGACACCGAGCGCAGCCGGGATGCCCTTGTGGCGGCCCTGATCGAGGGCGAGGAGAGCGGAACGTCCGATCAATCACTTGGCGACATCCTTCACGAGATCCGTGGATCTTGAGCTGCCGCCCGATCGACAGACGCCGGAGCCCGAACGCAAAAAGCCCCCGCCGGTGGCGGGGGCTTTCTGGCAGGCGAGGGCGGGGGCCGTTGGGCGCGGCTCCCGCCTTTTGATGTGTCGGTGTCAGGGGGGCGGGGCGTTATGCCCCGGCGCCTTGCCGATATTCAGGCCCTACCGATGATCACGCGTTGCCGGCGGCACCGATGGCGATGCGCTTCGGCTGACGCTCCTCGGGGAGCTTGCGGATCAGCGACACGGTCAGCACGCCGGCGGCGAGATCGGCCGCGGCCACCTCGACATGCTCGGCCAGGGTGAAGCGGCGCTCGAACGAGGCGGGGGCGAAGCCACGGCTCAGATAGGTGACGCCCTCTTCAGCCGCCTCGGCCGGCTTGGTGCCCTTCACGGTGAGCACGCGGTTGTCGACGGTGATCTCGATCTCGTTCTCGGCAAAGCCCGGGACGGCGAGTTCGATGCGGAAGGTGTCTTCGCCGGTACGGGCGATGTTCACGCCGTCGGTGCGGCCGTCGGCCAGACGGTCGACCAGATCGAACAGCGGCGCGCGGAAGGGATCGAAGCCGCGGGTGGCACGGAACGCGGGGGCAAACTGCAGGAGACCAGCCATGGGTCACATCCTCCGATAGACGAGCAATGTGTGGATCGACCGACGCCGCTGCATCCGTTCATGCGCCCGCTTCGGGGCCGCACAGGGTGGTGGTCGGTCGGTGCCGGTCCGACGCTTCGGCCCCGGCACGACCATGATGTAGGAAGGCCCGAAGCCCGTTCAAGAGGGGGGCAGCCACCTCACAGGGCAATCGGGTGAAACAGTGCGTGACAGGACGGAAAAAGTCTGAATCTCTCGTTGTCGACGTTGCTGGCTTGGGAGGGATGGATGGAACCGTGTGGGGCCTTGGGCGAAGCGATTGGGTTTCTTGAGCATTTTGAGGAGCTTCCGGACGGGCGGCAAGCTGGCAAGATTGTGTATCCGCTTGATGAGGTGCTGCTCCTGAGCCTTCTGGCGGTGCTGGCGGGAGCGGAGACCTTCACGGACATCGCGCGCTTTGGCCAAAAGAAGCTCGATCTGCTGCGGCGCTTCCGGCCATTCGCGGATGGCACGCCGCCGCACGACACGCTGGGTGACATCTTCGCGTCGCTGGACGCGGAGAGCTTTCAGCGGTGCTTCGTGTCGTGGGTGGCGTCGGTTACCGGGACGCCTGAGGGCGTGATCGCCATTGATGGCAAGACCGTGCGGCGTTCGGGCGGGAAGAAGGACGCGAAGGCGCCCATCCACATGGTCTCGGCCTTCGCCGCCCGGCAGCGTCTGGTGCTGGGTCAGGTCAAGGTGGACGAGAAGTCGAACGAGATCGTGGCCATTCCCAAGCTATTGGACCTGCTGGCGATCGAAGGGGCCATCGTGACCATCGACGCCATGGGATGCCAGCGCGACATTGCGGCCAGGATCACCGACAAGAAGGCCGATTACGTGTTGGCCCTCAAAGGCAATCAAGGATCGCTGCGCGAGGACGTCGCCCTGTTCGTCGCCGAACAGCAGGCCAAGGGCTTCCAGGATACGACCATCAGCCAGCACGAGACCGTCGACGGCGATCATGGCCGGATCGAAACCCGCAAGACCACCGTCATCCATGATGTCGCCTGGCTCCGGGCGCGACATGACTGGCCCGGCCTCAAAAGCATCGTCGTCGTGGAAAGCACGCGACGGATCGGCGACAAAATCGACAGCGAAACCCGGCTCTACATCACATCATTGGCGCTCATCGCCGCTCTCGTCGGGCCGATCATCAGAAGTCATTGGGCCATCGAGAATAGTCTCCACTGGGTCATGGATATGGTCTTCCGTGATGACGAATGCCGGGTGCGTACCCAAAACGCCCCAGCCAACTTCACAACCCTGAAGCACATGGCACATAACCTGCTGCGACAAGCACCGGGAAAGGACTCCCTACGCCTCCGACGCAAGGTCGCCGCCTGGGACGACGACTTCCTCGCAAGCCTCATCGCAGTTTAAAAACTTTCACCCGATTCCCCTGAGCCACCTCAGGCCGGTCGAATCCTGACCCCCGCCCCGCCCTCCATCCGAAAACCTGCCCCCTCAACGCTGAAACCCGGCATCCGAGCCCCTGGACGGGGACGAATGCCGGGTTTCAGCGAGGACGCTCCGGAGGGCGGCGCTGGCCGCCCGGCGGTCGTTCAGATGCCGAAGTTCGCGAAACGCTTCTTGAACTTCGCGACCTGGCCGGCCTTCTCGGACAGGCGGACGGTGCCGCCGGTCCACACCGGGTGGGTCTTGATGTCGACGTCAAGCTGCAGCGTGTCGCCGGGCTTGCCATAGGTCGAACGGGTCTGGAAGGTGGTGCCGTCGGTCATCACCACGGTGATCTCGTGGTAATCCGGATGGATGCCCTGCTTCATGGCGATGCCTCCTCGCGGAAAATTCGAGGCTGCGACATACCATGGACAGGGCAACCCGTCCAGCCGAATAACGCCGGGCCTGGCGGAATCGCCTCACTTGTTGGTCAGCTTCAGCTCGATCCGGCGGTTGCGGCGATAGGCCTCCTGGGTCTCGGCGGTATCGATCGGATGAAACTCGCCATAGCCGGCCGCCGACAGCCGCCAGGGCGGCACACCCTGCGAGATCAGGAACTTGACCACCGAAATCGCCCGCGCCGCCGACAGTTCCCAGTTGGAGGCGAAGGCGGGGGTGGAGATCGGCCGGATGTCGGTATGGCCGTCGACCTGCAGCACCCAGTTGATGTCTTCCGGAATTTCGCCGGCGATCTGGTTGAGCGCGTCCGCCAGCCGGGCGAGCTGGGCGCGGCCCGGGCCGGTGACATCGGCAGAGCCGCTGTCGAACAGAACTTCCGACTGGAAGACGAAGCGGTCGCCGACGATCTGGATGTCGTCGCGCCCGCCCAGCACTTCGCGCAGCCGGCCGAAGAATTCCGAGCGGTAGCGGGCCAGTTCCTCGACCTTGGCGGCGAGCGCCTGGTTCAGCTGCTGGCCCAGATCGGCGATGGTCGCCTGCTGTTCCTCGCTGCGCTTGCGGCTTTCGTCCAGCAGCCCGGCAAGCCGGGCCAGTTCCTGGTTCAGCCGCTCCAGCTGTGCGGCCATGTCGGCGACCCGGGCCTCGGCGGCATCCGCGCGCTGTTTCTGCCGGTCGGCGCGATCCAGTGCCGCATCGACGCTGGAGGCCTGGGCCTCGATCGCCGATTTCGCGTCGGCCAGCTGGTCGCCGGCGCTCTGCAGCGCCAGCGCGCGCTGATCCGCCGTCTGCTCGCTTGCCACCAGCCGCTCGTCCAGGATGCGCAGCCGTTCTTCCAGCTCCGCCACCCGGTCGTTCAGGCTGCGTTTGTCGCTCTCGGCGCTTTCCAGCGCGGTTGCGATCCGCGCCCGCTCGGCCTCGGTGGCCTGCTGGGTCTGGGCTGCCTCGTTCAGCGCCTGTTCAAGGGCGGTGATCCGCTGGTCGGCCTCGGACACCCGCGCCGCCAGGCTGTCGCGCTCGGCGGTGGACCGTTCGAGGTCGCTGGAGACCCGGTCGAGCGTGGTGCGCAATTCATCCGCACCGGCCTTTTCCAGGTTCAGAAGCGCCGTGATCTCGTTGAGCTGCCGCGTCAACTGGTCCAGCTTCTCCTCGCGGCCCGACAGGGCCTGGCTCAGATAGAACTGGGCCAGCATGAAGACCACGAGCAGGAAGATGATGACCAGCAGCAGCGACGACAAAGCGTCGACGAAGCCGGGCCAGATGTCGCTGCCGCCCTGTTTGCGGCGATAACGGCGCATGAGCGTCGATCCTTGGAAGGCTGGCGGGGCATCGGGTGGGATGCCGGCAGGGGCTGACGAAGAGGGCGCCCGGCTCAGCGCCGGGCGTCGTCCTCGGCGGCAAGGGCCGCGATGGTGCGGGCAAGCAGGCGGACCTCGGACCGGATGTCCTCCACCGCCTGCTGCCGGCCCTGGGGAATGTCTTCGACCATCCGCGAGAGCAGGATGTCGACATTGCGCAGATGCGCGCGGCTGGCCTCGTCGAAGCCGTCATCGCGGTTCTGGGCATCCACCAGGGCGGAAAGCAGGGGTTTCAGATCCTTCTGCTGTTCGGCCATCTTCACCAGCACGGTCTGTTCGACGCGCATCTGATCGGTGAGGGTGGCGAGCCGTTCGGTCAGGGCCTTCAGGTTCTCGTCGCCCTGACGGCGGGCCTCTTCAGAGCGCTGCAGGGTGCGCTTCAGATCCGACAGGTTCTCGGCGGTCTGTTCGACCAGCGCCGCCAGATAGGCCCCGGCACCGGGCGCCCCCTCGATCTCGATCGCACCGGCACCGCCGCCGAGCTTGGTGAGGCGCGAGAACCATTCCTCGACCTCGTTGAAGAACCGGCCCTGAGCCTGGCCGGCCTGAAGGTCCAGGAAGCCCAGAACCAGAGAGCTGGCAAGGCCGAAGAGCGAGGACGAGAAGGCCGTGCCCATGCCGGCGAGCGGTGCCTCCAGCCCGGCCTTCAGGTCGTCGAACAGCCGCCCGACATCGCCCGTGCCGACCGAGAGGTCGCCGATCACCGCGGCGACGGAGGTAATGGTCTGGATCAGCCCCCAGAAGGTGCCGAGCAGACCGAGGAAGATCAGCAGGCCGATGATGTAGCGGCTGATTTCGCGGCTTTCATCCAGCCGCGAGCCCAGGCTGTCGAGCAGCGAGCGGCTGGCGAGCGGCGACAGCTTCGCGTCCTCGCGGGTCTGCGACATCATGCCGGCGATCGGCGCCAGCAGGTCGGGGGTGGGCGTTGCCGCCATGCCCGGCCGGTTCTGGCGGAAGCCCTCCAGCCAGGCGACCTCGCCGTTCAGCCGCCAGACATTGCGCAGCGTGTAGGCGCAGCCCAGCACCGCGGTGCCGATGATCAGCGCGTTCAGGACCGGGTTGGTCATGAACGCGTCGATCAGGGTGGGTCCGAGCAGGGCGGCCACGGCCAGCGCCAGGACGAGGAAGATGATCATCCGCACCAGATAGCGCTGGGGGCGGGTCAGGGTGTCGGTCGTCGGGCGGGCCATGCGGATCAACCCTTGCTCTTCGATCGGTGTCTGGCATGCGGCCGGGCGATGCCGACCTGCGGGCAGGGGAATATGTGGTGGGGGAACGGCGGCGGCCGGCCCGGAACGCCAACACCGCTCATCCCGCCCCCCGGATGTCGAGATCGACCCGGTCGGCCGGGCCGTCGGTGGCGGCGCCGTGAACCTTCAACTCGATACGTGTCGGCCCGATCCCGGCGCCCGACAGGATCTCGCGCACCGCCAGCGCCCGGTCGAGCGCCAGCCGCCGGGCGGCATGGGGCGGCGCATCGGCGGCGGCGGTCGCATAGGCATCGACCAGCACGCGCGTCCGGTCGGGCAGGCCGCGGGCGAAATCTTCGACCGCGCGCCGCCCGGAGGTCGGGATGTCGGCGCTGCCGGTCTCGAAGGGAATGGAAAGGGGGGCCTGCGATACGGCCTGCTGGGCCGCCGCGGTGGTGGCCGTTCCGGCCGCCAGCGGCAGCAGGGCGGCCAGACCGGTCATGACGGCGACCAGTGTGCGGCGGGCCACGGTGCGGCGGATCCGGCGGCAGCGGTGGGCGGGCGCGACACGAACGCCCCGGCCATGGGGCCGGGGGGTGCTGCGCTGCCGGGCGGTGGATGTCGGCGTCGACGCGGGCGTCATGGCATCCTGATGGCTGATCGCCTGCGGCCGTCATGCGGCCGCACGGCAGGACCGGCCGGTGCACCGGGGTGCGCCGACCCGTCCAACCATAGCCCACCCGCCGAAGCAGCGGCAAGCCCGGCGGGTATGACTGCGCCCCGCCGTCGCAGGATCGCCGGTCTTACGCCTTGGCCGGCGCCTCGCCCGGGCGGCGCGGCCGCTTGGCCAGCATCGTGCTCAGCACCTTGTGGGTCTGGCCGTGGACGGTGGTATTGCCGGCGATGATATGGCCGCTGGTCAGCATGCCGTCGCCGCCGGTCAGGTCGCTGACGAAACCGCCTGCCTCGCGGACCAGGATCACGCCGGCCGCCATGTCCCAGGGCTGCAGGTCCAGCTCGAAGAAGGCATCGAAGCGGCCGGCCGCGACATAGGCGAGGTCGAGCGCCGCCGAGCCGAAGCGGCGGATGCCGCCGGTGTTCTTCATCATGCCGGCCAGCATCTTCAGGTATTCGGTGTGGTTGGGCTTGTCGGCGCGCGGAATGCCGGTGGCGACCACGCAGTCGATCAGCTGCCGCCGGGCAGCGACGCGGATGCGGCGGTCGTTGACGAAGGTGCCATAGCCCTTTTCGGCCGAGAACATCTCGTCGCGCAGCGGATCATAGGTCACGCCGGCGATGATCTCGCCCTCGCGTTCCAGCGCCACGGTTACGGCGAAATGCGGGATGCCGTGCAGGAAGTTGTGGGTCCCGTCCAGCGGATCGATGATCCAGCGATGCGACGGGCCGTCGCCCGAGCCCTTCACCTCGCCGCCTTCCTCCATCAGGAAGCCGAAATCGGGGCGGGCCTTGGCGAGTTCGGCGCGCAGCACCTTCTCGGACTTCAGGTCGGCGCTGGACACGAAATCGGCCGGCCCCTTGCGGGACACCTGGAGGTTCTCGACCTCGCCGAAATCGCGGATCAGGCCGCGGGCGGCCTTCTGGGCGGCACCGATCATGACATTGAGGATGGGGGAACGGATGGCCATCGGTGGCAACTCCCGGGCACGAGGTCGTCGGACGAACAGAAAGAACGGGGCAGGGGGCCGCGCGGGCGCCGTCGTCCAAGGACGAAGCGCCCCCGCCGGCGTGGAACCGCCTGCGGGGGCGCATCATGCCCGAACGGGGCGCGGGACGGAACTGCGGATGCCGCAGGTCAGTCCTTCGCGCGCTCCAGATAGGTCTGGTCGGCGGTCATCACCACCACGCGGGTGCCGGTCTCGATATGCGGCGGCACCATGATGCGCACGCCGTTCTCCAGCAGGGCCGGCTTGTAGGACGCTGCGGCGGTCTGGCCCTTCACGGTCGGCTCGGTCTCGGTGACCTCGAGGATGACCGACTCAGGCAGTTCCACCGACAGCGGCTCTTCCTCGTAGGACGAGACGGTGACGGTCATGCCGTCCTGCAGGAAGACCGCGGCGTCGCCGGCCAGATCCCGGGGCACGTTGATCTGCTCGTAGGTCTCCTGATCCATCAGGGTGAGCATGTCGCCGTCGGCGTAGAGGTACTGGTATTCCTTCTCGTCCAGCCGCACGCGCTCCACCGCTTCCGAGGCGCGGAAGCGCTCGTTCAGCTTGGTGCCGGTGCGGATGTCCTTCAGCTCCACCTGCAGATACGCACCACCCTTGCCGGGCTGGGTGTGCATGGTGCGACGGGCGACCCAGAGCCGGTTCTGATGCTCGATGATCATGCCCGGGCGGATGGCGTTGCCGTTGATCTTCATGGCCTGCGGTCCTTCGTTTCCGGCCCCGCTCAGCCGCCGGACAGGCTGCCGGGGCGGGGGGCTCGGGACGGGTCTTCGGGATGGCGCTGGTCGAACGGGGGCGATGATAAGGGGCGCCGCCATCCCGTGAAATCGCCGCCGCCCCGGGTCTCGGGGGCTGACGGAACGCCGCGGGTCCGCGCGGCCGCTGCCGCGGAGAGGAACCCTCGGGCCGTCAGCCCCGGTCGGGGACGGGGCCTTCGTCTTCGAGGGCCCGCGCAATCTCGCGGTTGAAGTCGGCGACCGCCTGGGCGGGGCCGGCCTCGTAATTCCACACCCCGGCGGTGACCGCCAGGAAATCGGCACCGGCACGGACCAGGGGCGCGCAGTTCGCAACCGTGATGCCGCCGATGGCGACGCAGGGCACTTCCATCAGCTCCTGCCACCAGTCCAGCAGATCCAGCCCGGCGGTCGCCGGCGGCGTCTTGGTGGTGGAGGGGAAGAAGGCGCCGAAGGCGACGTAATCCGCCCCCTCTTCGGCCGCGACCATGGCGCGGTGCCGCGAGGCATAGGCGGAAATACCCAGGATGGCGTTGGGCCCCAGGATCTTGCGGGCCTTGGCCTGATCCATGTCGTCCTGACCGATATGGGCGCCGTCGGCCCCCATTTCGGCGGCGATGTCGGGCCGGTCGTTGACCAGCACGGCGACACCGCGCGGCTGGGCCACCGGCAGCAGCCGCTCCACCGCGCGCCGGACGTCGTCGTCGGCCGCATCCTTCAGACGGATCTGCAGGCAGGCGACGTCACCGCCGTCGAGCGCGCGGGCAAGCGTATCCGCGAACGCCGCCGGCACGAAGGCCGGCGGCGTCAGCAGATAGAGGCGGCAATCGCGGGACGCGCTCACGCCTTGCCCTGATAGATCTTGATGATCTGGTCGAGCAGGGCGAGGGCCTCCTCACGCGGGCGCTGGAAGGTGTTGCGGCCGATGATCGAGCCGTTGGCACCACCGTCGCGCAGCTGCCGGATCTCGTCCATCAGCTCGTCGGTGCCCTTGGCGTTACCGCCCGAGAACACCACGATGCGGCGGCCGGCGAACGAGGCCTGCATGACGTGCGAGATGCGCTCCGCCAGCGTCGAGCGGGCGATGTCGAACTTCTCGTAGACCTTCTTGGCCTCGTCCTGCTCCAGATCGGCGGTCGGCGGCTTCACCTTGATGATGTTCGCGCCGAGCAGGGCCGCATGATGGGCGGCGTAGGCGCAGACGTCGAGGGCGGTCTCGCCCTTCTTCGACAGCATGCCGCCGCGCGGATACGACCAGACGACCACGGCGACGCCCTTCGACTTCGCCTCGAGGGTCAGCTCGCGCAGCTCCTCGATCATCTCGAACTGGTATTCCGAGCCCGGATAGATGGTGAAGCCGATGGCTGCGCAGCCGAGACGCAGGGCGTCGTCGACGGTCGCGGTCACGGCCTGGTCCTTCTCGGTCGCCAGGCTGTTGGAGCTGTTGACCTTCAGGATGGTCGGGATCGCACCGGCAAAGGTGTCGGCACCGGCTTCCAGCATGCCGAGCGGCGCGGCATAGGCCGACAGGCCGGCATCGATCGCCAGCTGGTAGTGGTAGTGGGGGTCGTAGGCCGGCGGATTCGGGGCGAAGCTGCGCGCGGGACCGTGCTCGAAGCCCTGGTCGACCGGCAGGATGACCAGACGGCCGGTGCCGCCCAGACGGCCTTCCATCAGGATGCGGGCGAGGTTCGCCTTCACACCCGGGTTCTCGCCTTCGTAATTGGCGAGGATCCGCTTCACGCGCTGAGTGATCTTCATCCGGTCGTCGTTCCCTGGCTGATGCGCCGGTGGCCGTCGGGACGGCCACCTTTGCTGTAAACTCCTGGTCCGGCGCTGAAAAGCAGTACCGGCCGCGGGGTATGCCCGTCCGATGCGCCTTGTAACCGAGACGTGCGTGATTTGCAATCACCCGACCACGGTGGGGGGCGCGACAACTTCGTGTCAGCGGCCTCGACAGGGCGTCTCAGAGAGGGTCTCGGGGCGTTCGTACCCTGGTTTCGGGGGCGGCGGCGGCGCAGAGCGTCGTGAACACCGCCGGTGAGGTCTCGATCACCGGATCGGCCAGCCCCGAGGCCGCCAGCATATGGGCGCGTGCGGCATCGCTGCCGCAGTCGACCACCAGCCGGCAACCGGCGGTTTCAGGGCGCGCGGCCAGCGCCGCGGCCAGTTCCCGGATCCAGCCGATCCCGCCTGCGGCCATCAGGCCGGGCGGGGTGGTCACCACGGCGGGCACCGCCCGTCGCCCGTCCCTGATCGCATCGGCGAGGGCAGTGATGTCGGCGAGGGCCGCCACCGCCGCCACGCGATCATCCCCGCCTGCACCGACCGTCATCGGTCAACGGGAAAGCGCTGCCACGCCGGGCAGTTCCTTGCCCTCGCAATATTCGAGGAAGGCGCCGCCGGCGGTGGAGACATAGGTGAGCGCGTCGACCACCCCGGCATGGGCGAGCGCCGCGACCGTATCGCCGCCGCCTGCGATCGAGGCCAGCGTGCCGCCGCTGGTCAGCTTTTCGACCGCCTTCGCGACCGCCACCGTCGCGGCGTCGAAGGGCTGGATCTCGAAGGCGCCGAAGGGGCCGTTCCAGAGCAGGGTCTTCGAGCCGGCGAGGCAGGCTTCGATCTCGGCGACGGTCTTGGGGCCCACATCCAGGATCATCTCGTCGGCCGCCACCTCGGCCACATCGACGGTGCGGTTGTCGGCCCCGGCCTTGAACTCGCGCGCCACCACGGCATCCACCGGCAGCACGACCTTGCAGCCGGCGGCCTCGGCCTTGGCCAGGATGCCACGCGCGGTCTCGGCCAGGTCCGCCTCGCAGAGCGACTTGCCGACCGCGATGCCCTGGGCATGCAGGAAGGTGTTGGCCATGCCGCCGCCGATGATCACCGCATCGACCCGCGCGACCAGATTGTTGAGCAGATCGATCTTGGTCGAGACCTTGGCGCCGCCGACGATCGCGGCCACCGGGCGCTGCGGCTCGGCAAGGGCCGCGCCCAGCGCCTCAAGCTCCGCCTGCATCGACAGGCCGGCGGCGGTGGGCAGACGCTCGGCCAGACCCACGGTCGAGGCATGGGCGCGATGGGCGCAGGAGAAGGCGTCGGAGATGAACACCTGGCCCAGGCTCGCCAGCGCATCGGCGAAACCGGCCTCGTTCTTCTCTTCCCCGGCATGGAAGCGCAGGTTTTCGAGCAGCGCCACCTCGCCATCGCCAAGTCGGCCCACCACGGCCGCGGCGGTGTCGCCGATGCAATCCTCGGCGAAGGCCACCGGACGGCCGATCGCGGCGGCGAGCGGGGCCGCCACCGGCTTCAGCGACATCGACGGCACGACCTTGCCCTTGGGCCGGTCGAAATGCGAGAGAACCACCACCCGGGCGCCGCGTTCGGCCAGCGCGCGCACCGTCGGGGCCTGGCGCTCGATGCGGGTCGCGTCGGTGACGACACCGTCCTTCATCGGCACGTTCAGGTCCAGGCGGACAAGGACGACCTTGCCGGCGACGTCGATCTGGTCGAGGGTCTTGAAGCTGGCGGGCATGGGGGAGCGTTCCGTTCTCGCGAGGGAAGGGCCGTATGAGAGGCGATCTGACGACGATCTAAAGAAACGGGCCCCGCGCATCGCTGCGCGGGGCCCGCATCGGACAAGATCAGAGCTTGCCGAGCGCCACGGCCGTATCGGCCATGCGGTTCGAGAAGCCCCACTCGTTGTCATACCACGACAGAACACGCACCAGCGTGCCGTCGATCACCGCGGTCTGGGTGGTGTCGAAGCTCGACGAATGCGGGTCGTGGTTGAAGTCGATCGACACCAGCGGTTCGCTGACCACGCCCAGAACGCCCTTCATCGGGCCCTCGGCGGCGGCGCGCATCGCGGCATTGACCTCGTCGACCGAGGTCGCGCGCTTGGCGACGACGGTCAGGTCGATCATCGACACGTTCGGGGTCGGCACGCGCACGGCGACGCCGTCCAGCTTGCCCTTCAGTTCAGGCAGCACCAGGCCGACCGCACGGGCGGCACCGGTCGAAGTCGGGATGATCGACTGCGCGGCGGCACGGGCGCGGCGCAGATCCTTGTGGGCCACGTCCAGAACCGGCTGGTCGCCGGTATAGGCGTGGACCGTGGTCATGTAGCCATGCTCGATGCCGATGGTGTCGTTCAGCACCTTGGCGACCGGGGCCAGGCAGTTGGTGGTGCAGGACGCGTTCGACACCACGGTGTGCTCAGGCGTAAGCCCGGCCTCGTTCACGCCGAACACCACGGTGTAATCGGCATTGTCCGCCGGGGCCGAGACCAGCACCTTGCGGGCGCCGGCTTCCAGGTGCTTGGCGGCGGCATCACGCTTGGTGAAGATGCCGGTGCACTCCAGCGCCACGTCGACCTTCAGCTCGCCCCAGGGCAGCTTGGCCGGGTCGCGTTCCGAAGTCACCTTGATCGGGCCGGTGCCGACGTCGATGGTGTCGCCCTCGACCTTGACCTCGCCGTTGAAACGGCCATGGACCGAGTCGTACTTGAACAGATGGGCGTTGGTCTCGGCAGGCGCGAGATCGTTGATCCCGACGACCTGGATGTCGGTCCGGCCCGACTCGACGATCGCACGCAGAACGCCACGGCCGATGCGGCCGAAGCCGTTGATCGCCACCCGAATGGTCATGCCTTCCTCCGAACTGTCTTCGACGTTGGGAAGCCGACCGCCATGGCGGCTCCCCTGGGGGGTTGTTACGGTCGCTGCGGCACCGCGGGCCGGCCAGCCCCTGAACGGGGGGCCGGACCCGGATCCATGATCAGACGCGCGCGAGTGCTGCGTCGACCACAGCCTCGGCGGTGATGCCGAAGTGACGGTAGAGTTCGGGCGCCGGCGCGCTGGCACCGAAGCCGGTCATGCCGATCACGGCACCCTTGGGGCCGGTCCAGCGTTCCCAGCCGAAGCCGATGCCGGCCTCGATCGCGATGCGGACGACGTCGCCGCCCAGCACCCGGGCCTGATAATCGGCCGGCTGGGCTGCGAACAGCTCCCAGCAGGGCATCGAGACCACGCGGGTCGGCACGCCTTTGGCTTCCAGTACCTCGGCCGCGGCGACCGCGATCTCGACTTCCGAACCGGTGGCGAGCAGCACGGCCTTAGGGGCGGCCGATGCTTCGCGCAGGATATAGGCACCCTTGGCCGAAAGGTTCTCGGCCGATGCCTCGAGGCGCAGCTGCTTCAGGTTCTGGCGGCTGAGCGCCAGCACCGACGGGCCGTTGGTCCGCTCCAGCGCCGCCGCCCAGCATTCCGCCGTCTCAACCACGTCGGCCGGACGCATCACCGCCACATTCGGCATCATGCGCAGGCTCATCAGATGCTCGACCGGCTGATGGGTCGGGCCGTCCTCACCCAGGCCGATCGAGTCGTGGGTCATGACATAGATGACCCGCTGCTCCATCAGTGCCGACAGACGGATAGCCGGCCGGCAATAATCGGTGAAGACCAGGAAGGTTCCGCCATAGGGGATCACGCCGCCATGCAGCGCCATGCCGTTCATGGCGGCGGCCATGCCGTGCTCGCGGATGCCCCAGAAGACATAGCGGCCGTCGAACTCGCCCGGCGCCACCGGCTTCATGCCCTTGGTGCGGGTGTTGTTCGATCCGGTGAGGTCGGCGGAGCCGCCGATCAGCTCAGGAATGGCCGGCACCAGAACTTCCAGCGCCATTTCCGACGCCTTGCGGGTGGCGACGGTCTTGGGCGAGGCGATCAGGCCGGCGATGTAGTCGTCGAGTGCCTGCTTCCAGCCCGCCGGCAGTTCGCCCGCCATGGCGCGGGTGAAGTCGGCCTGCACCTCTGCGTCGAGCGCACCCAGACGCTTCTCCCAGGCTTCCCGTTCGGCGGCGCCGCGGGCGCCGGCATGGGCCCAGGCGGTGCGGATATCGGCCGGGATCTCGAAGGGCGCATGCGGCCAGGCCAGCGCCTCGCGGGTGCCGGCGATCTCTTCGGCGCCCAGCGCCGCGCCATGCACGCCCGAGGTGCCGGCCTTCTTCGGCGCGCCATAGCCGATGACCGTGCGGCAGGCGATCATCACCGGCTTGTCGGAGCTGCGTGCCCGGTCGAGGGCAGCGGCGACGGCCTCGGCATCATGGCCGTCGACCGCATCGGTCGCCCAGCCGGCGGCCTCGAAGCGCGCCCGCTGGTCTTCCGAGCTGGACAGCGAGACCGGGCCGTCGATCGAGATGCCGTTGTCATCCCAGAGCACGATCAGCTTCGAGAGCTTCAGATGGCCGGCGAGCGAGATCGCCTCCTGGCTGATGCCCTCCATCAGGCAGCCGTCACCGGCGATGACATAGGTGTAGTGGTCGACCACCGACCCGCCGAAGCGGGCGGCGAGCAGACGCTCGGCCAGTGCCATACCGACCGCATTGGCGATACCCTGGCCGAGCGGGCCGGTGGTGGTCTCGATCCCCGAGGCATGGCCGTATTCGGGGTGGCCGGCGGTGCGGGCGCCCAGCTGGCGGAAGTTCTTCACCTCGTCCAGCGTCATGTCCTCGTAGCCGGTCAGATGCAGCAGGGCATAGAGCAGCATCGAGCCGTGGCCGGCCGAGAGCACGAAACGGTCGCGATCGGCCCATTTCGGGGCCTTGGGATCGAACTTCAGGAAACGGGTGAACAGCACGGTGGCTGCGTCGGCCATGCCCATCGGCATGCCCGGATGGCCGGAATTCGCACGCTCGACGGCGTCCATGGCAAGGGCGCGCACGGCATTGGCCATGTCACGCGGCGTGGCGGTCGAGGTGGCATCGGTCGTCTGAGCGGTCATGGGCCTTCACGCAAGCGTTCGAAGAGGGGCAGCGGCCGGCGCAGGGCCGACAAGGAGCGCCACGGGCAAAGCGGGCCTGCGGTGCGCGCGGGCAATTGCACGCCTCAGCGACCGCGTCAACCACCTTTAACGAGTGCCGTGCGGCGCAAAGATGGCGGGGTGTCATCTCTCCGTCAACCGCCTATTTCCGCAGCGCCTTCCCGTTGCGGGCCAAGGGTCGCCGCATCCGGGCCCGGCAGGGGCCGCCTGCGGGGCGCCCCGGCATGACTGGTTCACCCTGGTGCGTGAACAGCACCAAACTGCATCAGGTTGCAGCCAACAGCGGAATCCTGCGCTGCGCGGGGTCTCTCTACCATGACGCTCATCCAAAACGGGCCGGATTACGGCCGTGGGGCAGGAGGGAGACGATGGCGTTTCTGACGGCGTTCTTCGGAGCGATCGACAATCTGACCTGGGGATGGGCGCTGATCCCGATCCTGGTCGTGTTCGGCGTGTTCCTGACGATCATGTCGGGCTTCGTGCAGTTCGTGTTTTTCCGGCGGATGTTCCGGGTGCTGGGACGCGGCGCCAACAATGCCGATCCGAACGCGATCTCGGCGCGGGAGGCGCTGCTGGTCTCGGTGGGTGGGCGTGTCGGGGGCGGCAACATCGCCGGTGTCGCGGTGGCCATCACGCTCGGTGGCCCGGGTGCGGTGTTCTGGATGTGGGCGATCGCGCTCTGCGGCATGGCGACCAGCCTGATCGAATGCACGCTCGCCCAGCTCTATAAGACCCGCGACGGCGAGGGCGGGTTCCGGGGCGGGCCGGCCTATTACATCCGCCGCGGTCTCGGCGGGCGCTACAACTGGCTGGCCATCGTCTATGGCATCTGCCTGATGGCCTCGTTCGGCTTCGGCTTCAATGCATTCCAGGGCAACACCATGGCCGGCGCCCTGCATGACAGCTTCGGCATCGATCGCCTGTGGTCGGGCATCGTCATCGTCGCCGTCACCGCGCTGGTCATCTTCGGCGGCATCAAGCGCATCGCCCGGGCGGCGGATGTGGTGGTGCCGGTCATGGCGCTCGGCTATATCGCGGTCGCCATTCTGGTCATCGGCCTCAACATCGCCGATGTGCCCGACATGCTGGTGCGGATCGTCCGCTCGGCCTTCGGCTTCGATCAGGCGGTGGCCGGCGGCATGGGCGCGGCCATCGCCCAGGGCCTGCGCCGGGGTCTGTTCTCCAATGAAGCGGGCCTGGGCTCGGCGCCGAATGTGGCCGCCACCGCGCTGGTCCGCCATCCGGTCAGCCAGGGCATCACCCAGTCGCTGTCGGTCTTCATCGACACCATGCTGATCTGCACCTGCACGGCGCTGATCATCCTTTTGGGCGACGTCTATGTTCCGGGTGCCCAGGGCATCGACGGCGTGGCGCTGACCCAGCAGTCGCTGGCCAGCCATCTGGGCGATGCCGCGCGCTATCTGCTGACGCTCGCCATCCTGCTCTTCGCCTTCTCGTCGATCATCTACAACTACTATCTGGGCGAAAACGGCCTGGCGGTGATGACCCGGTCGAAGCCGGCCGTTCTGGCGCTGCGCCTCGCCATCCTGGCGATGGTCTTCCTGGGCGCCGCCGCCCCGCAGGCCACCTCGGTGTTCTTCTTCTCGGACCCGATGATGGGCCTGCTCGCCCTGGTCAATCTGATCGCGATCATCATGCTCTTCCCCGTGGCGATGCGGGTGATCGACGACTACCGCACCCAGCTGAAGGCCGGCGTCGCCCGCCCGGTGCTCGATCCCGCGCGCTTCCCCGATCTCGACATCGATCGCAAGGCCTGGGATCCGACGGTCTGGAAGTAACCCGGACCCGACTGCCGGGGCCGTTCTTTCCGGGCGGCCCCGGTCCACCCCCGCACATCACAGCCTGGATCAGACCGATGCACCACACCATGCGCATCGAAGAGGACGGCCTTGGCCGCATGCCTCTGCCCGAGGATTGCCTCTGGGGCATCCACACCGCCCGGGCCATCGCCAATTTCCCGATCACCGGCATCCCGCTGTCGCTGTTTCCGGAATTCGTCCGGGCGCTGGCCTGGGTGAAGATGGCGGCGGCCCGCGCCAATCTGGCGCTGGGCGTGCTTGCGCCCGAAAAGCACGACGTGATCGTGGCGGTCGCGGCCGAAATCATCGAGGGCCGCCATCTGGAGCATTTCCGGGTCGACATGATCCAGGGCGGTGCCGGCACCTCGACCAACATGAACGTCAACGAGGTGATCGCCAATCTGGGCCTGATCCGCATGGGCCATCGGCCGGGCGATTACGACCATCTGCATCCGAATGACGACGTCAACCGCTCGCAGTCGACCAACGACGTCTATCCGACGGCGCTGAGGCTGGCGATCGTCGACCAGTGCGCCGCCTTCCGCGACGCCCAGCTGCGGCTCTGTGCCGCCTTCGACGATCGCGCGGCGGCCTTTGCCCATATCCGCAAGATCGGCCGCACCCAGCTTCAGGATGCCGTGCCGATGACACTGGGCCAGGAATTCGCCGGCTTCGCCGCCACGATCCGCGAGGACATCGCGATCATCGCCCGGTTGTCGGAGCTGCTGCTGGAGGTCAATCTGGGCGGCACCGCCATCGGCACCCGGGTCAACACACCCGACGGTTATGCCGAGCGCGCGATCGCCGAACTGGCCCTGGTCTCGGGGCTGAAGGTGACGCTCGCCGGCGATCTGGTCGAGGCGTCGTCGGACACCGGCGCCTATGTCACCTTCTCGGGCGTGCTCAAACGGATCGCGGTCAAGCTGTCCAAGATCTGCAACGATCTGCGCCTGCTGTCCTCGGGCCCGCGATCCGGCTTCAACGAGATCCGGCTGCCGGCGATGCAGGCCGGCAGTTCGATCATGCCGGGCAAGGTCAATCCGGTGATCCCCGAAGTCGTCAACCAGGTCGCCTTTCAGGTGATCGGCAACGACCTGACCGTCACCATGGCCGCAGAGGCGGGGCAGTTGCAGCTCAACGCCTTCGAGCCGGTCATCATCCTCAACCTGCTTCAGTCCATGCGCATGCTGATCAGGGCCATGGATACGCTGGCCACGCGCTGTGTGGTCGGCATCGAGGCGAATGTCGCCCAATGCGAGGGGGCATTGGAGAACTCGCTGGTGCTGGCCACGATGCTCGTCCCCCATATCGGCTACACACGGGCCGCCCGGGTGGCGAAGACGGCGCTGGCAGACGGGGCAGGGGTTGCCGAGACCGCTCAGCGGCTGGGGTTCGGCAGTCATGAGGAGATCGCTGCCTGGCTTCGCTGACGCGGAGCCGGCGCGGCGACGGATCGGGGGAGATTCGGGGGGAGGCTCCCCCGATTTCGTTGTGCGGGGGCTGGGGTCAGGCGAGCCAGAGACGGATCAGGGCGGCTTCCGGGGTCTCGGTGCCGCCGTTCTCTACCCCGCAGGACCAGAGACCGGCGCCGGCGGCATAGCTGCCGGGGATCAGTCCGCCCTGTTCGCACTGGCTGACCGCGCGGATGCGCTTGCCGGCCCGCACGGCCTCGGACAGGGCGGACAGAACCTCGGGATCGGCCATCGCCGTGCCCGAGCCGAAGACCCTGAGCACCGCGCCGTCCAGTTCCGCCAGAGAGGCCCGCAGCATGGCGGCCGGCATGCCGGGCGAGAGGGAGAGGACCGCCAGCCGCCGGTCGCCGAACCGCCGGCGGCGGGGCGGGCAGGCGGGGGCCTGGGGGATGGCGCGGAAGCTGTCGGCGCCCTGCGAATCGTGTTTGACCAGCCCTTCCGCCGGCATCAGACGGCCGGCGAAGGCCAGCATCACCGCCTCGCCGGGGCGGAGGGCGGCATCGATCGCCAGATCGAGATTGTCTTCCGCATCGCCGCCGCGGCTGAGCGGCTGCATGGCGCCGCAAAGCACGACATGGCGGCCAAGGCCTGCCAGCGCCTGCGACAGCGCCGCACCGGTGAAGGCCATGGTGTCGGTGCCGTGGGTGACGATCACCGGCGTGCCCGGCTGGTCGTCGATCAGGTCGAGCATCCGGTTCCAGTGCGCCGGGCCGACATCGGCGCTGTCGAGCAACGGTGTGAAGACCTTCGTGGTCAGCCGGATGCCCTTGGGCAGGCGCCCCTCGACCGCGGCTTCGACCAGCCCGTCGACGGGGCCGAGGCCATGGGGCGTGTCGCCCATGCCGATGGTGCCGCCGGTGTGGATGAGCAGCAGGCGCATCAGGCCGCCTTCATGCCGGCATGACCCAGCGCCAGCGCCGCCAGACGGGCGGCGACGGCATCGGTCACGTCGATCAGCCGCCGCCCGGCGACGGGCCGCGCGATCAGCGGCAGTTCGGTGCAGGCGAGCAGGATGGTATCGGCCTCCATCTGTATGATGATCTCCTCAAGCCGCGGGCCAAGCGACGCATGGGCGCCGCCCAGCCGCTTCACGTCGTGGATGAGCGTCTGCAGCCGGTCGGGATCGGCCGGGGTTTCGATCGCAACCTGAGCCGCCAGGCCAGCATAGGCGGAGTGGTCGTCCAGCGCCACGACCGGGGCCGCACCCAGCAGCCCGACCCGGCCGGCACCGCTCTGTCGGATTTCGTCGTGCAGCACGCCCTGGAAGGAGACCAGCTGCCCGGCGCCCGGCATGCCGGCCAGCAGCGCGTCGATGCGGGGGGCATACCAGTTCAGCGTGTTGCAGGCGATGGCGAAGGCATCGACCCGGGTGGCGATCTCGCGCACCGTCCGCTCCATCGCCGCCCAGACCGCCGCCTCGTTCGCCTTCAGATCCATCGACAGGCCGAGGGCGGGTTCTGACACCGCCACCAGCCGCGGCGCGTCCAGATCTCCGCGGAAGCCGGGCCCCATCAGGGCCTGGGTATGGCGCAGGATCTTGGCCCAGAGATCGAGCCCGGCTTCGGGACCCGAGCCGGTGATGATGCCGAGCGTATAGGCCCGGGAGGGATGGGGGCGCGGTGTCATGGCGTGGGGGTCTTTCCCGCGAAGATGGCCCAAAGGCCTGGTCCGAAGGCATGGTCCGAAGACGCAGAAGCTGCCATGGAATGGTGTCGGCGGGGGCACGGCTTGACAATGCGGCACTCGGTGCTCAATCTGATGCAGATTTATGCTGTTACGGCACCGAAGAGCGCAAATGACCGAGATTGCCGAGAATCTTCGCCTGCTCTGCTCGTACCGGCCGTCGATCTCTCAGGTCGGACGGGATCTCGGCATCAACCGCAGCCAGCTCAACCGCTATCTGGCCGGCAGTTCCACGCCGCGGCCGGCCTTGCTGCGCAAGATCTGTGACTATTTCGGTGTCGAGCCCTACGAGATGATGCTGCCGCCGCGCGATTTCGCCGAGATCGTCCGGGTGCGCGGTCTGGACGAGGGCACCACCAACCGTCGGCTGCGCCAGCATTTCGACCGGGTGATGGCGCTGGGCGATGCCCGGGTGCGCAATCTGACCGGCATGTTCTTCGAATATTACTATTCGATGTCGCAGAAGGGGAAGGTCATCCGCGGGTTGATCGTGTTCTCGGTCGAAGACGGGCGAACCTTCTACCGGCGTCTGGAACGCATGGGGCCGCACGACCGGCCCGGCCGGCGGCATTACCGCTATCAGGGGGCGGCGCTGGTCGCTGGGGACCGGGTGTTCATGTCCGATTATGAATACGGTGCCGGGATCGAGTTGACCCAGACGGTGCTTTATCCGGATTACGCGCTCCGCTGGACCCGGCTGCATGGGGTGAAGCTGGGCGTCTCGGCCGATCAGGCGCATATGCCGTGTTCCGTCCGGGTCTATCTGGAGCGGATTCCGGCGCGGCTGTCGCTGACCGGCGCGCTCAGGGCCTGCGGCCTGTTCGACCCCGGCCATCCCGAAATCCCGTCCCATGTGCCCGAGATGATCGACAACAGCACCTCCGGCCCCTATGCCTTCGACGCCTATGCGCGGCGGTGAGCCGCACCGCAGTGCGGCATCGCCCCGGCATCACGCATTGACGCAGGGGGCGCAGGCTCCCTATGTTGGCGGGGCGCCGTCGAGGTGGGGACAACCCGCCCGATCCGAAGGTGCGCGCCCCCGGGCGGCCGGTGACGGTCTTCGGGGGATGTCGGCTCAGCTCGTCAGTCCCGGCCTGCCGGATGGGAAACGCCGGATGGGAAACGAATGTGTCCCGTACCGGGCGGTCATCGCGTTCCGGCCCGGTGCCGGGCCGTGCTATTCTGACGAGGTTCTCCCGGCTTGGGCCGTGCCGACGAACAAGCGCAACCTCCTGTCTTCATGGTGGCCGGATCTATGGCGAATATGGAAATGGCGTGGCAGAGGCTGTCGAGCGCGCTGACGCGGCTGGATGCCGCAAGCCGCAAGGCGGCCGAGCGGGTGACCCAGGCACGGGCCGCGGGCGAGGCGGCGGCCTCTGGCGCGGCCGATGTCCGGATCGACGCGCTCAGGTCCGAAATCGAGAGCCTGGCGGCCGAGCGGGACCGGCTGAAGGCCGCGCTCACCACGGCCGAAGAGGCCCGCCTGCGCGCCGATGATCGCGGCCGCCGGGCCGGCGAGCAGATCGACCGGGCCATGGATGCCATCGGGCGTGCGCTTGATGACCGCTGAGCCGAACCGGATCGGAGACGAGAAAGCCATGGCCGAAGTCGAGGTACGCATCCTGGGCCGGGCGTTCACGCTCGCCTGCGGCGAGGGACAGGAGGAAAGCGTCCGCACCCTGGCCCGGAAGGTCGAGGAGCGGGTGCAGCAGGCGGCCAGCGGCCGCAGCGTGGCGGTGGATGCCCGCGTGATGCTGATGGCGGCGATCCTGCTGGCGGAACAGGCTAACGAGGCCGAGCAGGGGCTCTACCGGGCGCGTGTGGAGGTGGAAAAGATCCGCCGCACCGCCGACCGCTCCGCCGCTGATGTCGATGCGACGCTCGCCCGGGCGCTGGATGATTTCGCGGCGCGCATCGAGACTATTGCAACCCGGCTCGAGAAACTCTAAATCTCGGGGCAGGACGGGCTCTGGCCTTTCGGTGAGGCAACCTAAATCCCAGGGACCGATACCATCTACATGAGGGAGCTGTCCCTCCCCGTGCGCGCGGATAGGGCACCGGCCGGTTCGTCCGGACCGGTACGCCCGGACCAAGCCACGGGGATCACGGCGCCCACCTGCACACGCGGGTCCATGTGGATTTTCACCGCCAACCTTCGTGCCGGTCCCCGTCCGCCAGTTTTCGCACGACCCCGGCCGCGTCTTCGCGGCCGGGGCGTCGCCGTTTGCGGCCGGCCCGGCCGCTTGCCGCCAAACCCTTACGGCCGGCCCCATCCCGGCCCGCCTTCGGAGCGCCGTCGCTGACCATTCCGCTGCAGGATCCCGGGCTGCCAGACCCGGCACTTGATGTCCGCAAGGCCGCCATGCGCCGCGACTTCCGGCGCCTGCGCCGTGCGGCTGCGGCGGCCGGTGGTGCCGATGCCGCAGCCGCTCTGGCCGCGGAGGCGGGTGCTCTGGCGACCCGGCTGCCCCGGCCGCCGCAGCACATCGCGGGTTATGTGGCGGCGGGCGGCGAGATCGATGTGCTGCCGCTGCTGGTGGCCCTTGGCGCCGCAACCGGCGCCGGGCTCTGTCTGCCGGTGGTGACGGCGCCCGATACGGCCCTCGATTTCCGGGTCTGGCAGCCTGACGCGCCGCTGGTCGCGGGTGCCTTCGGCATCCTGATGCCCGAGGAGGCAGCGGGGCGTTGCCTGCCCGACCTGCTGCTGATGCCGTTGGTCGCGGTCGATCGGGCCGGGCGCCGGCTGGGGCAGGGGGGCGGCTTCTACGACCGCACGCTGGCGGCGGCCGATGCGGCCGGGCAGATGCCGCTCACGATCGGCGTGTGCTTTGCAGTCCAGCTGACGGACGAGGTGCCGGCCGGGCCGCTCGACCGGCCGCTGGACCTGATCCTGACCGAACGGGGTCTGCTGGTCCCGGTCAGGTGAGCCGAAAAATCGCTGGGCGCGGCCACGGCTGCGCCTCATATCCAACAGTGGCGACACGGCGAGGCCCGTGCCGCTCTTGTCCAGACGCGGCAGAGACGAAAGGTCGAACGGTGCGGATACTCTTTCTTGGTGACGTGGTCGGACGGTCCGGCCGGCAGGCGGTGATCGATCATGCGTCGACCATCCGGTCGGCCCTCGGTGTCGACCTGTTGATCGTCAACGGAGAGAATGCCGCCTCGGGCTTCGGCATCACGCCCAAGATCTGCGAGAGCTTCTATGCCGCCGGCGTCGACATCCTGACCACCGGCAATCACATCTGGGACCAGCGCGAGATCCTGGGCTGGATCGATCAGGACCAGCGGCTGGTGCGGCCGATCAACTTCCCCCCGGCACCCCCGGCCGCGGCGCCACCATGGCGACCCTGCCCGACGGCCGCCGCGTGGTGGTGATCAACGTCATGTGCAGCCTGTTCATGGAATCGCTCGACGATCCGTTCCGGGCGCTGGCGCCGGTGCTGCGCGACTATCCGCTGGGCGGTCTGGTCTCGGGCATTTTCGTCGATCTGCATGGCGAGGCGACCAGCGAGAAGATGGCCTATGGCCATTTCCTCGACGGTCAGGTGACGGCCGTGGTCGGCACCCATACCCATGTGCCCACCGCCGACCATCAGGTCCTGCCCGGCGGCACGGCGTTCCAGTGCGATGCCGGCATGTGCGGCGACTATGACAGCGTCATCGGCATGGACAAGAACGCCTCGCTCGACCGCTTCACCCGCAAGATGCGCGGCCAGAAGCTGCTGCCGGCCAATGGCCCCGCCACAATCTGCGGCACGCTGATCGAGACCGATGATGCGACCGGCCTTGCGAAGTCGATCGCGCCGCTGCGCGTGGGCGGACGGCTCAGCCCGGCCTGGCCCGGCGCCGAGCCGATGCCCGAAAGCCTGCTGCAGCTGCATCTGCCCCAGGGGCAGGCCGAGACGGTCGGCTGAGGCGCCGGACGTTCATGATTTCGTCTCCGGGGATGCATCCGGCGGCGAGTTCTGTTATCGAAGCGTCCGGAAGCACGGGATGGCCGAGCGCCACCTGTGTCAGAGATTTCGGCTCTTGAGGGTTGGCGGCAGAGATGGCTGGTCATTCACAGTTTAAGAACATCATGCACCGCAAGGCCGCGCAGGATAAGAAGCGCGCCAAGGTGTTTACGAAGCTGCTCCGCGAACTGGTGATCGCCGCCAAGGAAGGCGGCGCCGATCCGACCGCCAATCCGCGGCTGCGCAGTGCCGTGGCGGCAGCCCGCGTCGCCAACATGCCCAAGGACAACATCGAACGCGCGATCAAGCGCGGCGCCGGTGGTGCCGATGGCGACAATTACGAAGAGGTGCGGTACGAGGGCTATGGCCCGGGTGGCGTGGCGCTGATCGTCGAGGCGCTGACCGACAACCGCAACCGCACCGCGTCGGAAGTGCGGTCGGCCTTCAGCAAGCATGGCGGGTCGCTGGGCGAGACCAATTCGGTGGCGTTCAACTTCAACCGCGTCGGCCGCATCACCTATCCGCTCGCGGTCGCAGACGGCGAGGCGATGCTGGAAGCCGCGATCGAGGCCGGCGCCGACGATCTGGAGAGTGACGACGAAACCCATGTCGTCTACACCCAGCCCGACGCGCTGCAGGAAGTGCGCACCGCGCTCGAAGGCAATTACGGCGATCCGCAGGAGTTCAAGCTCGGCTGGGTGCCGCTCAGCACCATCGCGATCGACGAGGAACAGGCTCAGACGCTGTTCAAGCTGATCGAGGTGCTGGAAGACAATGACGACGTCCAGGAGGTCATCGCGAATTTCGAGGTCTCCGACGAGGTGATGGCGAAGCTGAACGGCTGAGCCGGACAAGCTGAACCTGGGTGGGGCGGCCGCCTGGCATGCGCATCATCGGCATCGATCCGGGGCTCCGGATCACCGGCTGGGGCATCATCGATACCGAGGGCTCCAGGCTGACCCATGTCGGCCATGGCGTGGTGACCTCGGACGACAAGGCCGCCCTGTCCGACCGGCTGCGCACGCTCTATGACGGCCTCTACGAGGTGGTGGAGCGCTACCAGCCGGCAGGGGCAGCCGTCGAACAGACCTTCGTCAACGCCAATGCGATGTCGGCGCTGAAGCTGGGCCATGCCCGGGCGGTGGCGCTGCTGGTGCCGGCCCAGTCGGGGCTGGTGGTGGCGGAATACGAGCCGAGCCTGGTGAAGAAGGCGCTGACCGGCAGCGGCCGGGCCGACAAGGCCCAGGTCGCCGCCATGGTCGCCCGCCTGCTGCCGGGCATCGACCGCGATGCGCGCGCCGATGCCTATGACGCACTCGCCGTCGCGATCTGTCACGCGCATCATGGGGGCACGCGGGCCGGCTGGACGGCCCGGGCCCGCTGAAGGGCGGCCCAACAGGGGAGACCACACCCGGCATGTTCGCGCGGCTCAAGGGCATCGTCGACGAGATCGGTGCCGATCATGCGGTGATCGACGTCCATGGCGTCGGCTATCTGGTGCAGGCGTCGCGCCGCACCCTCGGCGCACTGGGCGGAACCGGTGCCGCCGCCACGCTGCACGTGGAAACCCATGTGCGCGAGAACGACATTCATCTCTATGGCTTCATCGACCGGGCAGAGCGCGACTGGTTCCGCCTGCTGGTGACGGTGCAGGGTGTCGGCGCCAAGGTGGCGCTGGCGGTGCTCTCGGTGCTGGATCCGTCGGCCCTGGCGGCGGCGATCGCGGCCCAGGACGCCCGCGCCCCGGCCCGGGCCACCGGCGTCGGCCCCAAGCTCGCCAAACGCATCGTGATGGAGCTGAAAGACAAGGCGGCGCTGGTCGGCATCGGTGCCGCCGATGTCGCCGTGCTGGCGAAGTCGATCAAAACGCCCGAGGCCGCCGCTGCGGTCAGCAAGCCGCCCGAGGTCGCGGCCTTCGATGATGCCCTCTCGGCCCTGGTCAATCTGGGCTATCGCGAGGCAGAGGCGGAGCCGGCGCTGCGCCGGGTGGCCGAGGCCGCGGGCGAGGCGGCGGGTGACGTGCAGGTCCTGCTCCGCGGCGCGCTCAAGGAGCTGGCGCGATGAGCAGCGGCGACGAGCGTCTGGTCCAGCCCGCGGCGCTGGCCGAGGATCGGCAGGATCCGGCGCTGCGCCCGGAACGGCTGGCGGATTTCGTGGGCCAGCGCCAGGTGCTGGGCAATCTGGCGGTGTTCATCGCCGCCGCCCGCGCGCGTGGCGATGCGCTCGACCATGTGCTGCTGCACGGGCCCCCGGGTCTGGGCAAGACCACGCTGGCGCAGATCGTGGCCAAGGAGCTGGGGGTGGGGTTTCGCGCGACCTCCGGACCGGTCATCGCGCGCGCGGGCGACCTGGCCGCGATCCTCACCAACCTCAACGAACACGACGTGCTGTTCATCGACGAGATCCACCGCCTGAACCCGGCGGTGGAAGAGATCCTTTATCCGGCGATGGAGGATTTTCAGCTCGACCTGGTGATCGGCGAGGGGCCGTCGGCGCGCTCGGTGCGGATCGATCTGCCGCGCTTCACTCTGGTCGCGGCCACCACCCGCGCCGGGCTGGTCACCCGGCCGCTGCGTGAACGCTTCGGCATTCCGCTCAGGCTGAACTATTACGAGATCGACGAACTGGCCTCGATCGTCCGGCGCGGCGGTCGCCTGCTCGGCGCGCCGCTCACCGAAGAGGGGGCGATGGAGATCGCCCGGCGGTCGCGCGGCACGCCGCGTGTCGCCGGCCGGCTGCTCCGCCGGGTGCGCGATTTCGCCGCCGTGGCCGAGGCGGCCGCGATCGATGCCGGGGTCGCCGACCGGGCGCTGAACCGGCTGGAGGTCGACGCCCGCGGGCTCGATGCCATGGACCGGCGCTATCTGGGCTGCATCGCCCGCCACTATGGCGGCGGGCCTGTGGGTGTGGAGACCCTGGCGGCGGCGCTGTCGGAAAGCCGCGATGCGATCGAGGATGTGATCGAACCCTTCCTGATCCAGCAGGGCTTCCTGGCCCGCACACCCCGCGGCCGGGTGCTGACCCGCGGCGGCTGGCAGCATCTGGGGCTGATGCCGCCGGCCCGCGACGGCGAGGCCGATCTGTTCGCCGGTGCCGATATCGACCCCGACCCCGAAGCCTGAACGGTCCCACCCTCGGGGCATCTTGCGCTGCGGTAGTGTCATTCCGCATAATGCGGCGCGCAGGTTGCATTTCGCGAGTCGCGAACTTTCTGGAGGATCCCCATGGACACCACGCCCGCCACCGTGCAGCCCGATGTCATCCGGGTGCGGGTCTATTGGGAAGACACCGACGCCGCCGGGATCGTCTATTACGCCAATTATCTGAAGTTCATGGAGCGTGGCCGCACCGAATGGCTGCGCCGCCGCGGCATCGACCAGCGGCCGCTGCTTGAGAATGACGGCTTCGGCTTTGCGGTGCGCGAGGTGGCGCTGGATTACCAGGCTCCGGCACGGCTTGAGGATCTGCTGACCGTCTCGACCGTCGTCACCGGGCGGGGCGCGGCCTGGGTTGAGTTCGAGCAGGTGGTGGCGCGCGGCGATCAGGTGCTGGTGCGTGGCCGGATCAAATGCGTGGCGCTGAATCCGGCGAGCGGCCAGCCGCGGCGCCTGCCCAAGGCGCTGATCGCCCTTGCCGATGCCGGGGCCGTCCCGCGCTGAGCGGGACGGCCCCGGCAGGTCTTCTTCGGGGATCCGATCCGGTCAGTCGAAGTTCGGCCAGGGGCGCTGCTCGTCGCGCATGCCCTCCCAGGCGGCCGCCACGCGCAGTACGCCCAGATCGTCGAAGCGCCGGCCGACGATCTGCAGGCCGATCGGCAGGCCCTTGGCGTCGTAGCCGCAATTGACCGAGATCGCCGGCTGTTCCGACATGTTCCAGACGACGGTGTAGCCGATATGCTCGAACGGCCGCTCGGGATCGTCCAGCGGCGAGGCCTGGTCGGCGGGGTAGGTGACGGTGGGGGCCACCGGCGACAGCACGAAATCGTAGCCGCCGCCATGGAACAGCCGGCCAGCGGCCTTGCGCATCTCGAAAATGCGGTTCAGGCCGCGCACCGCCTGCAGGGCCGACCGGGTCTGGCCGCTTTCGGCCCAGGCGCGGATATAGGGCAGGATCTTCGCGCGGGTCGCCTCGGGCAGGCGCTCGACGTCATCCCAGGCGCGGACCCGCCAGAAATCGTCCAGTCCGTCGAGCATCTCGCGGGTCAGAACCGCCGGCACCTCTTCCACCACGGCGCCGGCCGCTTCGAAGCGCCGGGCGGCTTCCTGCACCGCAGCCAGCACTTCCGCGTTCGGCGCCATGCCGGCGCCGATGTCGAGCATCAGGCCGATGCGGAGCCCGCGGATCTGAAGCCCGTCCAGATCCATCCAGTCGATATCGGCCGGCGGCAGGGCGCTGCCGTCGCGCCAGTCGGCCTTCGACAGTACCGACATGGCGAGCGCGGTATCGGCGACGGTGCGGGTCATCGGCCCGACCACCCGGCCCAGATAGGCCGGATCGACCGGCACCCGGCCATTGGTCCCCTTCATGCCGACGATACCGCACCAGCTGGCCGGCAGGCGGATCGAGCCGCCGATATCGGTCCCCAGATGGATCGGGCCATAGCCGGCCGCGGCGGCACTCCCCGCACCGGCCGAGGAGCCGCCGGGATTGGTGTTGAGGTCCCAGGGGTTGCGCGCCAGCTTGTGAAAGCTGGAAAGCCCGGATGAGAGCATGCCGTAATCGGGCATGGTGGTCTTCGCCAGGATCACGCTGCCGGCCTCGCGCAGCCGGGCGGCGGCGGGGGCGTCGGCGGCGGCCGGGGTCATGTCCGATGCGGCGGTGCCGACGGGGACGGGGCAGCCCTTGGTTGCAATGTTTTCCTTGATCGTGACCGGCACGCCGTCGAGCGGGCCCAGCGCCTCACCCTTCTTCCAGCGGCTGGTGGCCTCGGCGGCGGCGGTGCGCGCGGCTTCCGGGTCGAAGGCCCAGGTCGCGTTGAGCTTCGGCTCCCACGCCTCGATCCGCGCGATGACGGCTTCGGTCACCTCGGTGGGCGAGGTGTCCCCGGCGGCATAGAGCCGCCCCAGCTCAACGGCGGACAGATCGGCGAGCGACGTCATGGGTACAGGTGCCTTTCGTATGTACAGGCCGAAGGCGGGGAGGGCAGGGGGGCCCGGCCTGGATCTGCCGGTTTCGTCCTGCAGAGGCAGGCATCGGGCGGCGGGAAATGCCGGGCCGGCTGCCCGGTCCGTGTGCCTTCGGATCGGACCGGCCCGATTATGGCGTCCGGCGCAGGGCAGGGTCCAGGCAAATGCATTGGCATGTTGTGAATTTCCTCTCGTAAATCTTTGTATAATATTGAGAATATTGCAGTGCGGCACGGGCCTCGATCGGGGATCTGTTGCGCCGCGATGACATTCGCCACAACGACCGTATCGCCGCCTCACATGGCCCCTTCACAAGTCACGCGGGTTGGCATATCTCGTGGCCGGCTCACGGCCGGGGATGATGTGTCCGCACCTCGTCCGACTGTCGGAGCTTCGGCCGGGCATCCCGTGTCAAATTCGTGAAACGGCAGCGGTTTCGGCCGAACTCTGGTAATCAAACGGGTCGATGAATGAGGACGGGGCAGCTTCCCGGGCAATGCCGGGGCCCGTCCGATCCACGGAGGACGTGAATGGAGCAGGAGGTCGTGAGCCAGGCGGCGCTCGCCGGATCGGTGGCAGCGCACGATATGAGCATCTTCAGCCTGGTTATGAACGCCGACATCATCGTGAAGGCGGTGATGCTCATGCTCGTCCTGGCCTCCGTCTGGTCCTGGGCGATCATTTTCGACAAGTTCCGGCTGATGGGCCGGCTGAAGCGCCGCGCCGACGATTTCGAGAACCGGTTCTGGTCGGGGGGCTCGCTCGAAGAACTCTACGACGCCATTTCCGAACGGGCCGACCATCCCATGGCCCAGGTCTTCGCCGCGGCAATGGGCGAATGGCGGCGCGCCAAGGCCAAGGGCACGGCGCTGACCGATGCCACCTCGCGGGCCAATCTGCGGCAGCGGATCCAGCAGGTGATGGAGATCGCGCTCAACCGCGAAATGGCGGGGCTTGAACGCAATCTGGGCTTCCTGGCGACGGTCGGCTCCACGGCGCCCTTCGTCGGCCTGTTCGGTACCGTCTGGGGCATCATGAACAGCTTCACCTCGATCGCGATGACCAAGAACACCACGCTTGCCGTGGTGGCGCCGGGTATCGCCGAGGCGCTGTTCGCGACCGCGATCGGCCTTGTCGCCGCGATCCCGGCGGTCATCTTCTACAACAAGCTGTCGAGCGATGTCGGCCGCTACGGGGCCCGGCTCGAGAATTTCACGGGCGAGTTCGGTGCGCTGATCGCCCGCCAGATCGAAGACAGGCGCTGACCCATGGCCGGTGGCATCCGACCTTCCAACGGGCATGGCCGCCGCCGGCGCTGGGGCGGCGGTCAGCCGATGAGCGAGATCAACGTGACGCCGCTGGTCGACGTCATGCTGGTGCTGCTGATCATCTTCATGGTGACCGCGCCGCTGCTGACGGCGGGCGTCGAGGTCGACCTGCCGGAAAGCTCGGCGGCACCGCTCGCCGGCCAGGACGAACCGCTTTCGGTGTCGGTTGATGCAGAGGGGCGGGTCTTCGTTCAGGACAAGGAAGTGACGCTGGAACAGCTGCCGGCGACGCTGATGGCCGTGGCGAAGAACAAGACCGACACCCGGATCTTCGTGCGCGGCGACCGCAGCGTCGATTACGGCCGGGTGATGCAGGCAATGGGGGCCGTGACCGGCGCCGGCTTCACCAAGGTCTCGCTGGTCACCACCCTGCAGCAGGGCACGCCCGCCCGGCGTTGACGGCCCCGCGCCTGCGGGAACCTTTCGGCCCCGCGCCGGTTGATACCGGCCGGGATCGTGGCTGCGGGGGAGGGTGTTCCCCCCGGCCGGCATTCCATGGAGCTTCGGACCTCAGGTGAAGCGCGGTCTGACATATTCGCTGGCAGCACATGGCGCCGTCGCGGCGCTGCTGTGGTTCGGCCTGCCGTCGCTCAGCCGACCCTTGCCGCCGGAGGAACAGACGATCGTGATCGACGTCGTTCCGGTGAGCGAGGTGACGCGGGCATCGCAGCTGCGCCCGAAGCCCGATCCGAAGCCCGAGCCCGAAAAGCAGGTGGCGCAGGCCAGCCCGCCGCCACCACCGCCTCCGCCTCCGCCGCCCCCACCTCCGCCACCCCCGCCGCCGGCGGCCCCGCCACCACCACCTCCTCCGCCACCACCTCCTCCGCCTCCGCCACCACCGCCTCCGCCTCCACCACCGCCGCCTCCACCGCCGCCGCCTCCGCCTCCACCCCCTCCACCTCCACCGCCGCCTCCGGCCCCCAAGCCGCAGCCGGCCCCGCCACCACCGCCGCCTCCTCCTCCTCCGCCACCGCCGCCTCCTCCGCCTCCGCCCCCACCTCCGCCGCCCCCGCCCAAAAAGCCGGAGCCGGAGAAGAAGCCGGAGCCGCCGAAGAAGCCCGAGCCGGAGAAGAAGCCGGAACCGCCGAAAAAGCCTGAGCCGGAGAAGAAGCCCGAACCTGAAAAGAAGCCCGAACCGCCAAAGCCCGCACCGAAGAAGCCGGAGCCGGAGAAAAAGCCGGAACCGGAAAAGAAGCCCGAGCCGGATGATCCTCTGGCGTCGCTGCGTAAGAGTCTGGATCAGCTCAAATCGCAGGCGAAAGAGGACGCCCCCCGGGAACAGCAGGTTGCGCGGTCCAGCCAGCCGCAGGCGCCGGTGATGCAGCGCAATGCCCAGCAGACCGACCAGGTGTCGATCAGCGACATTGCCTTCATCCGGAGCCAGATCGAGCGGCGCTGGTCGGTGCCGGTCGGTGCGCCGGAGGCTGAGAATCTCGTGGTCGAGGTTCGCATCCGTCTGGCGCCCGATGGTACGGTGCTTTCTGCCGACGTGGTCGACCGCGCACGGATGTCGCGGCCGGGCGAAGAGGCATATCGCGTGGCCGCGGAAAGCGCGGTCCGTGCCGTGCGTGCCGCAAGTCCGCTGGAATTGCCGGCAGGCAAATACGAGCAGCTCAAGGACATTGTCCTGGCGTTCAACCCGAAGAACATGGTGGGCCGATGACAGACACGATCCGTTCCGCAACCGCCGGTCAGGCGCCGCGTCAGAAGATGCGGCCGGTCCTGCGGGCATTCGCGGTTGCGGCAGTCGGGCTGGTCGTGGGGCTGGGCGGGGCGGGATTGCCTCAGCCGGCCTCGGCGCAGGTGCGCATCGACATCACCCGCGGTGTCGTGGAGCCGATGCCGATCGCGATCAGTCCCTTCCTCGCGGTCGATCCCTCGGCGGCACCCTTCGATGCCGACATTCCGGGTGTGGTCGCGAACGATCTCGCGAGTTCGGGCCTGTTCCGGCCGATCGACCGTGCCGCCTTCCTGCAGGGCCCGGCCGAGATGAACCCGATGCCGGATTTCGCCGACTGGCGGCAGATCAATGCCCAGGCGCTGGTCACCGGCCAGGTGCGGCGCGAAGGCGATCAGATCGCGGTCGAATTCCGGCTGTGGGACGTGTTCGGCCAGACCCAGATGGCCGGCGTGGTCTATCGCGTCGATCCCAAGCTCTGGCGCCGCGTCGCCCATATGATCGCCGATCAGATCTATGAGCGGATGACCGGCGAGGGCGGCTATTTCGATACCCAGATCGTTTATGTCGCGGAAAGCGGCCCGGCCAACAAGCGGGTCAAGCGGCTGGCGATCATGGACCAGGACGGCGCCAACAACCGCTATCTCACCGATGGGGCGGATCAGGTTCTGACCCCGCGTTTCTCGCCCAACTCGCGCGAGATCACCTATATGGCCTTCAGGGGCCGGCAGGCGCGGGTGTTCATCTACGACCTGGATACCGGCCGTCAGCGGGTGCTGGGCGACTTCCCGGGCATGACCTTCGCCCCGCGCTTCACCCCCGACGGGCGTGGCGTGGTGATGTCGATGGCGCGCGACGGCGTGACCTCGATCTATCGCCTCGACACCAATGGCGGGTCGGTGCAGCGGCTGACCTCGTCGCAGGCGATCGATACCTCGCCGTCGCTGTCGCCCGACGGGCGGCAGATGACCTTCAATTCCGACCGCTCGGGCGGTCAGCAGATCTATGTGTCCGGTGCCGACGGCTCGGGTGCCCAGCGCATCAGCTTCGGCAACGGCACCTATGCAACGCCGGTCTGGTCGCCCCGCGGCGATCTGATCGCGTTCACCAAGATGAACCGCGGACGGTTCTACATCGGGGTCATGCGCCCCGATGGCAGCGACGAAAGGCTGCTGACGGACGGCTATCTGGTTGAGGGCCCGACCTGGGCGCCCAATGGCCGTGTCCTCGCCTTCTTCCGTCAAGACCGTCCTGGCGGACCGACCAGACTGTATTCGATCGATATCACGGGATATAACGAGCGGTTGATCGTCACTCCCGGCGAAGCATCGGATCCGGCGTGGTCGGCCTTGATTCGATGAGGTCAATAGTTATACTTTGACTCGTCGTGTGCCTGGCGACCGGGTAGGTCATGACCCTCGCGTGACCTACGCTGGCGATTGGAGCGAACGCCGGCCAGGACTGCCTCTCCGCTTTCCGGTGCTCCGACATGTCTCGGATACCTTAGGTAGAAAATGCGCACCAAGATCCTCACTGCTGTCGCCGCCCTGGCTTTCATGGCCGCCTGCTCGTCCGCGCCGGAAGATACCGGTTCGACCGGCGCCTCGGGTGCGACCTCGTCGTCGTCCTATGGCTCGGGCCAGGGCACCGTTTCCACCGGCGCGCAGCCCGGCAGCTGGGAATACGTCCAGCAGACCGCCGGCGACCGCGTCTTCTTCGAGCTGGACAGCTCGTCGCTGACCGCCGAGGGTCGCCAGACCCTGTCGGTTCAGGCCGATTTCCTCCGCGCCAACCCGGCGCAGCGGATCGTGATCGAGGGTCATGCCGACGAGCGCGGCACCCGCGAGTACAACCTGGCCCTGGGCGACCGTCGTGCCACCGCCGCCAAGAACTACCTCGTTGCGCTCGGCATCTCGCCGGACCGCATCGAGACCATCTCCTACGGCAAGGAGCGTCCGGCCGTCCTCGGTTCCGACGAGGCCGCCTGGGCGCAGAACCGTCGTGCGGTGACCGTGCTGGTCAACTGACGACGGCATCCGGCCAGGCCGGATTCCTGCAAGGTCCGCTCCGACCTCGATCGGCGGCCGGTGTTTCCCGCGACCAACGGGAAGCACCGGCCGTCGGCCGTTTTTGCCGTTTTTACTGCGGCAGTTTCCCCGTGGCAGTCTTTCTGACGCCCCACAGCCTGCGCTATAAGGGACGGGCTCGTCCGTCTTCTTCTCCCCATCGAGGCATCGACCACCATGTCCGTTCCCGCGACCCGGTCCCGTCCGTCCGGCCTGAAGCGCCGCCTCGTCGGCGGCACCGCCCTGGTGATGACGACCCTGGCTCTGCTGGTGGTCGACCGGCCCGATGCCGGCGCGCAGCAGCAGGGCAGTCTGCCCCCCGCCGCGCTCGGCGCCTTCGACGGCCGGCTGAGCGGGGTGGAAGAGACCCAGCGCCGCCATACCGGGCGGATCGAGGAGCTGGAATTCCGCATGCGCCGGCTGGAAGAGCGGGTCGACGGGCTGGAGCGCAATCTGAACGACCGTCTGGGCCGCATCGAGCAGATGCTTCAGAACGGCGCGGCCGCCGGCGCTGCTGCGGGTACGGGCGATGCGACCGGCATGACCCCGGGTGCTGCGGCACCGGCCGATGCTGCGCCGGGGCAGGGCCAGGCGGCAGGACAGGGCCAGGCAGCAGGGCAGGGCGAGGCGCCGCGCAGCGGGGCCGTGCAGCCGCTCGGCACCATCACCACCCGGCGTGATGCGGCCGGCAATTCCGTGACCACCACCGAGGCCGCGCCCTCGCAGCCGACCCCGCCGCCGGTCGCGGGCGGAGAGGCGGCCAAGACCCGGGCCGCGTCGATCCAGTCCGAGCAGGAACTCTATCGCTACGGTCTCGACCTGCTGCTCAAGGATCGCGACTATGCCGGCGCCGAGGTGGCGTTCAACGAGCTGATCCAGCGCTTCAAGCAGGGTGAGCTGGTCGGCAATGCCTATTACTGGCTGGGTGAGACCTATTACGCCCAGGGCCAGTACGACCGGGCCGCCCTGACCTTCGGTGAGGGCGTCACCAGCCACGACAAGAGCAGCAAGGCCCCCGACATGGTGCTGAAGCTGGGCATGAGCTTCGCGGCGCTGAACCGCAAGGACGATGCCTGCGGCGCCTATTCGATCCTGAACCGCAAATTCCCCAACGCGCCGGCCAATATCAAGGTGCTGACCGAGCGTGAGCAGAAGAAGCTCGGCTGCGGCTGAGCCGGTGGCGGACGACGATATCGGGGCCTGCTTCGCCCGGGCCATGGCGGCGGCCGGCTGCGCGGAACCGGCGCCACATCTGGCCGTGGCGCTTTCCGGCGGGCCCGACAGTCTGGGCCTGACCCTGCTTGCCCGCGACTGGGCCGCGGCACGCGGCGGACGGGTCCTGGCCCTTGTGGTCGACCACGGCCTCCGTGCCGGCAGTGCCGGGGATGCCCGGCGGGCGGCGGCGCTGGCGGCTGCGGCCGGGGTGCCGGCGCGGATCCTGACCTTCGCCCCCGGCGCGATCGGCATGACGGGGATTGAGGCCGGGGCACGCGCCGCCCGCTATGCCGCCCTCACCGATGCCTGCCGGGCGGCGGGCATCCTGCATCTGTTGACCGGCCACAGCCTGGATGACCAGGCCGAAACCGTGCTGATCCGCCTCGGCCGCGGCAGCGGCGTCGACGGGTTGGCGGCCATGCCGCCGGTCCGGCCCGAAGACGGCATCCGCCTGATCCGGCCGGTGCTCGGCATCCGCCGCGCAAGCCTTGCGGCGGTGGTGGCGGCGGCAGGGCTCACCCCCCTGCACGATCCGATGAATGATGACGACCGGGTGCAGCGCGTGCGTCTGCGCGCCGCGGCGACCGCCGCCGCCCTTGAAGGTGCCGGGCTCGATCCCGCCCGGGTGGTTCAGTCCGCCGCCCGTGCCGCGGCGGCCAGGGCCGCCCTTGATGCGCAGATGCTCAGGGTCGCCTTCCGCGGCGGGTTGCGCCTGCATGTCTGGGGCGGGGCGGAACTGCCGCTGGCGCTGTTTGCCGACCCCGATCTTTCGGCGCCGGGGCTGGAGGATGACCTGCCCGAACGGCTGGTCGGGCGGCTGGCCATGGTGGTGGGCGGGCAGGACCTGCCGCCGCGTGGCGCCGCCGCGGCCCGGCTCGCCGCCGATCTGGTGGCGATGGCGCGCAGCCGGGCGGGGGGCGACCATCTGCCGCAGAGCGGGCGGGGACAAGGCGGGCGCACGCTGGGGGGCTGCCGGTTTCTCTGGGGCGGGCGCAGGCTTCTGGTGCTGCGGGAGCCGCGGGCGATCGAAGCGCCCCGGGCGGTGAGGCCGGGGGAGGTGCTGCATTGGGATGGGCGTTTCATGGTTGTCGTTCCCGATACGCCGGCATGTCGCGCCGCCGCCGATGACGGCCGCCTGCGGCTTCGGGCGATGGGGGAGGATCTGGCCCGACGCCTGGGCGAGGCGGCGCCGGCCGCGGCGGCATGGCTGCGCGCCCGTGTCGCTCCGCGGGCGATCGCGTCGCTGCCCGTGCTCACGCGACTTGACGTACCCCTCGCGTTCCCCCACTTAACAGAGAGCATCCGCAGGGAGGCTGCGGAGGACGAAACCCTTGCCCACTCCACTTTCCGGGCATGGTTCGCGCCATCCCGTCCGCTCGACGGTGACGGCGTCTTCTGGGCGATGGCGGGCGAACATTCGGCAGGAAAGAGACCTCGGTCGTGAACAACGTTAAGAACCTCGCGCTCTGGGTGATCATCGCCCTGCTGCTGGTGGCTCTGTTCAATCTGTTCCAGAGTCCCCAGAGTCAGGGCCCGTCGCGCCAGGTCGCGTATTCGGACTTCCTCAATGCCGTCCAGGAGGGGCGCGTCACCGACGTGACCATCCAGGGCGACACGATCCGCGGTCATTTCAATGACGGCAGCGGTGTCGAGTTCCGCACCATCGCGCCGCCGAACGACAACGGCATGGTCGAGCGTCTGCGCGAGGGCAATGTCCGCATCAATGTCGCGCCGGTGGAGGACAACGTTCCCTCGCTGTTCGGCATCCTGATCTCCTGGTTCCCGATGCTGCTGCTCATCGGCGTGTGGATATTCTTCATGCGTCAGATGCAGGGCGGCGGCGGAAAGGCCATGGGCTTCGGCAAGTCCAAGGCCCGGCTGCTCACCGAAAAGGCCGGCCGCGTGACGTTCGAGGACGTCGCCGGCATCGACGAGGCCAAGGACGAGCTGCACGAGATCGTCGAATTCCTGAAGGCCCCGCAGAAGTTCCAGCGCCTGGGCGGCCGCATCCCCAAGGGCGTGCTGCTGGTGGGTCCTCCGGGTACCGGTAAGACGCTGCTGGCGCGTGCTATCGCCGGCGAGGCGAATGTGCCGTTCTTCTCGATTTCGGGCTCGGACTTCGTCGAGATGTTCGTGGGCGTCGGCGCCAGCCGCGTGCGCGACATGTTCGAACAGGGCAAGAAGAACGCGCCCTGCCTGATCTTCATCGACGAGATCGACGCCGTCGGCCGCCATCGCGGTGCCGGCCTCGGCGGCGGCAATGACGAGCGCGAGCAGACCCTGAACCAGCTGCTGGTCGAGATGGACGGTTTCGAGGCGAATGAGGGCGTGATCATCATCGCCGCCACCAACCGCCCCGACGTGCTCGACCCGGCGCTGCTGCGCCCGGGCCGCTTCGACCGCCAGGTCGTGGTGCCGAACCCCGACGTGTCGGGTCGCGAGAAGATCCTGTCGGTGCATATGCGCAAGGTGCCGATCGGCCCGGATGTGAATGCCCGCGTCATCGCCCGCGCCACCCCCGGCTTCTCGGGCGCCGACCTCGCCAATCTGGTGAACGAGGCGGCTCTGCTCGCCGCCCGCCGCAACAAGCGCGTGGTCGGCATGGCCGAGTTCGAGGACGCCAAGGACAAGGTCATGATGGGTGCCGAGCGCCGCTCGATCGCGATGAGCGAGGACGAGAAGCGGCTGACGGCCTATCACGAGGGCGGCCATGCCATCGTCGCGATGCATTGCCCGGCTTCCGACCCGATTCACAAGGCGACCATCATCCCCCGCGGCCGTGCGCTCGGCATGGTGATGCGTCTGCCCGAACGCGACCGGCTGTCGGTCTCGCGTGAGAAGCTGGAAGCCGACCTCGCCGTGGCCATGGGCGGACGTCTGGCGGAAGAGATCATCTTCGGCCACGACAAGGTGACCAGCGGCGCGTCGTCGGACATTCAGATGGCGACCAAACTGGCCAAGAACATGGTCACCCAGTGGGGCATGAGCGACAAGCTGGGCCCGCTGAACTATGGCGAGGGCGACAACGAGCCCTTCCTCGGCTATGCGGTCACCCAGTCGCGCGGCATCTCGGAAGCCACCGCCAACGTCATCGACCAGGAAGTCCGGCGGATCGTGGAAACCGCCTATGACCGCGCCCGGACGATCCTGACTGAAAACCACGACCAGCTGGAGCGGGTCGCCCAGGCGCTGCTCGAATACGAGACGCTCTCGGGTGACGAGCTGAAGGCGATCGCGGCCGGGGAGCAGATCAAGCCGCGCCGGTCCGACGACATGGGCGATGGCGGTTCGGCCACGGTGTCGGAGCCGCGCCCGCCGCGGGCCTCTGTTCCCACGGCCGGCGGTGACGACGGTCTTCGTCCCAGCCCGCAGCCCGGCGCCTGATCAACCGACCGGACCAGGACACGACCTTGGCCCATGACCTGCCTGCCAACGCTGCGGCCGCATCTTCGGATGCGGCCGCAGCCGCGTCTCTGGAGACCCGCATCCGCGAGGGCGATGCGGGTCTTCGTCTGTATGCCCGCCCCTTCGGTTTTGCGCCGGTCGCGGTCACCCCGGGGGCGGGGCTTCTGAAACCCGCCACGCGCCTGCCGGGGCCGGGCTTCCGGCGCCTGGCGGGCGGTTGGCTCGCCTTCGACATGGTGGAGCTGCTCTGGCGGGGCGGGGAGGGCCGCCCGGGGCGGGTGGTGCTGCCGGTAGAGGCGGCACTCAGGCTCGCCGACCGGGTGATGGAATATCCGGGTGGCCGGCGTCTGGCCCGGCGTCTGCGGGCGCTGGAGGCCCCCCGCCAGCGCTTTGCCGGGCTCGATCTGCAGCGCCGCGCCCGGGTGATGGCGATCGTGAACGTCACGCCCGACAGTTTTTCGGATGGCGGCGACGCCTTTGCGCCCGCCGATGCCGCAGCGGCCGTCCGCCGGGCGCTGGCCGATGGCGCCGATCTGCTGGATCTGGGCGCCGAATCGACCCGCCCCGGCGCCGCCGATATCGACCCGGCCGAAGAGATCCGGCGGCTGGATCCGGCGCTGGACGAGGCGTCGGCCGCCGGGGCCGTGGTCTCGGTCGATACCCGCAAGGGCGCCGTGATGCACCATGCCGCCGGCCGCGGTGCCGCCATCGCCAACGATGTCAGCGGCTTCACCTACGACCCCGCGGCGGCGGGGGTGGTGGCACAGACGGGGCTCTCGGCCGTTGCCATGCATATGCGCGGCACGCCGGAAACCATGCAGCAGCTGACCGGCTATGACGATGTGGTGCTCGATGTCTTCGACGAACTCGAGGATCGGCTGGTCCTGCTCGACGAGGCGGGGGTGTCGCCGGGGCAGGTGGCGGTCGATCCCGGGATCGGATTTTCAAAGACGGTGGACCAGAATCTCGCTCTGTTGCATAACCTGTCGATCTTTCACGGCCTTGGCCGCCCCCTGCTGATCGGCGTGTCGCGCAAGAGCTTCATCGGCCGGATCACCGGCGAAGAGGCGCCCCGGGCGCGTGTGCCGGGCTCGCTTGCCGCCGCTCTGCTCGCGGTCGGCCAGGGCGCCCAGATCGTGAGGGTGCATGACGTGGCTGAAACGGTTCAGGCGCTGGTGGTCGGCCAGGCAATCGGCCGCGGCCGGGCGTAGGGCCGCCCGCGCCGCCGCCCGGCGGCGCCCGGCCGATGCTGCGGCATCGGTCGTCGCACCACCATCGGGCCCCTGTGCGGGGCCAAGCCTTGCCCATCCGCCCGCCGGCCAGCCCGGCGCGGAGGGCCCTCGGGACCAGGACATTCGGGTGATCTGATCATGGCGCGACGTTATTTCGGCACCGACGGCATTCGTGGCCAGGCCAACGCCTGGCCGATGACGGCCGAGGTGGCGCTCCGGGTCGGTGTCGCCACCGGCATGCATTTCCGCTCTGCCCGCGCACGCACCCGGGTGGTGATCGGCAAGGACACGCGGCTGTCGGGCTACATGATCGAGCCGGCGCTGACCGCGGGCTTCGTCTCGGCCGGCTGCGATGTCTTCCTGGTCGGCCCGATCCCGACGCCGGCGATCGCCATGCTCACCCGGTCGATGCGCTGCGATCTGGGGGTGATGATTTCGGCCTCGCACAACCCCTTCGCCGATAACGGCATCAAGCTGTTCGGCCCCGACGGCTACAAGCTGTCCGACGAGGTTCAGGCCGAGATCGAGGCGATGATGGACGGGCCGCAGGATGGCGGGCTGGCGGCACCCGAGAAACTCGGCCGCGCCCGCCGGCTCGATACCGCCCGCGACCGCTATATCGAGGCGATCAAGGGCACGCTGCCGCGGGGCCTCAGGCTCGACGGGCTGAAGGTTGCGGTCGATTGCGCCAATGGTGCCGCCTATGCCGTCGCCCCCACCATCCTGTGGGAGCTGGGCGCCGAGGTCACGGCGATCGGCGTGGAGCCCGACGGCTTCAACATCAATCGCGACTGCGGCTCCACCGCGCCGGAGGCGCTGGCGCGAACGGTGGTGGAGAAGGGCTGCGATATCGGCATTGCGCTCGACGGCGATGCCGACCGGGTGATCGTGGTCGACGAGGCCGGCCATCAGGTCGATGGCGACCAGCTCATGGCGTTGATCGCCTCCAGCTGGGCGAAGCGCGGCCGGCTGACCGGCGGCGGGATCGTGGCCACGGTCATGTCGAATATGGGGCTGGAGCGCTATCTGGAGGCCCGCGGCCTCACCCTGGTGCGCACACAGGTCGGCGACCGCTATGTGGGCGAGCGCATGCGCGCCGACGGCTACAATGTCGGTGGCGAGCAGTCGGGCCACATGATCTTCAGCGACTATGCCACCACGGGCGACGGGCTGGTCGCCGCCTTGCAGGTGCTGGCGGTGATGGTGGAGGAGGGGATCAGCGCCTCTGCCGCCACCCGCCGCTTCGACCCCTGGCCGCAGCTGCTGCGCAATGTCCGCTATGCCGGCCAGGCGCCGACGGTCGACGACGCGGTGGTTCGGGTGATCGCGGAGGAAACCGCGCGGCTGGACGGCCATGGCCGCATTCTGATCCGCCCCTCGGGCACCGAACCGTTGATCCGGGTCATGGCGGAAGCCGATGATCCCGTCCTGGTGGAACAGGTCGTCGGTCGCATCGTCGAAGTGATGGAACGGGTGGCCACGCGACCTGAATGATCTGCATGGAAGGGGTGGAAGCGTTAACTTTCGGCCCGCTAACATCATGCCAGACAAAGGTGGAGGAACGCTTCCGCCGGATCATGTGAACGGGCACCGCCGGCCGGGGGCTGTCGGACCGGAACCGTCAGGGTAGGGGAAAGGGCAGTCCGATGACGGGTGCTTCATCTGCGACGGCGATGCCGCGGCTGCTCAGCGTGGACCACGGCGATCCCGAAGGCCGGGGAGGTATCGCCTTCGACCTGAAGCTCGCCACCGCCTGCGGGGTCTATGCGGCGAGCACGGTGACGGCCATCGTCGCCGATGGCGAGGCGATGCCGGTGCCGGCCGACATCGTCGGCGGTCAGCTCAGGGCGGTGATGGAAGATATCGGCGCCGATGCCCTGCGCATCGGCCGGGTGACCGAGACCGACCAGCTGCTGGCGGTGTCGGAAGTGGTGGAACATCTGGGCCATGGCGTGCCGCTGATCCTGGATCCGGTGCTGGTCGATGCCACCGGCCGCCATCTGATGAACCGCGATGCGCTGCAGGTGCTGAAGGCCCGTCTGGTGGTCCGCGCCCAGGCGCTGATCCTGGATCTGGCCGCGGCCGAAATGATGGTCGGGCGCGAAATCCGCCATGTCGACGGGCTGATCGATGCGGTGGCCACGCTGGCGAGCCTGGGGCCCGAGCAGGTGGTGGTGGCCGGCGGTCCCGCCTTCGGCATCGCCATGCTCGCCGATGACGATATCGACCTGATCGCCGATGAAGGCCTGGCGGCCGGGCCGCTGGGCGGGCCGCCGATCGGGCTTGCGACCGCGGTCGCCATGGGCGCGATCCGGGGGCTCGACGCAAGGCGGTCGTGGCGGCATCATGCCGAGCTGATCCGGGCGACGGTGGCAGCCGATCCGGCTGCGCGCGCCGCGGCCGGCTCTCATCCCTTCACCGACCTGCATGCCGCTTTCCGGGCGGTGACGCCCGACGATCCCGCCGGCGAGGAGACCTGCCCGTGACCACCAGCCTGCCGCGTGTGCCCAGCTTGCCACGTGTGTTGATCATCGCCGGGTCTGATTCCGGCGGCGGGGCCGGCATCCAGGCCGACGTCAAGACCACGCTGGCACTGGGTGCCGACGGCTGCCCGGCGATCACCGCGCTCACCGTTCAGAACACGTTGGGGGTGACGGGTGTCTGGGAAGTGCCGGCCCCGGCCCTGATCGCCGAGATCGACGCGGTGCTGGCCGGCGGTGTCGCCGCGGCCAAGACCGGCATGCTCCATTCGGCCGAAGTGATCCGGACGGTTGTCGAGCGGCTGGATCCGGCGCTGGCAGGCGGCCTCGATCTGGTGGTCGACCCGGTGATGGTCGCCAAGGGCGGCCACCGGCTGCTGCGCGCCGATGCGGTAGAGGCGCTGAAGGCCCTGATGCTGCCGCGGGCGGCCGTGGTGACCCCGAACCTGCCCGAGGCCGAGGTGCTGACCGGCCTTGCCGTCACCGACCCGGCCTCGATGATCCAGGCCGGCCGCAGCCTGATCGCCCAGGGCGCCCGCGCCGCGCTGATCAAGGGCGGCCATATGGACGGGCCGGTGCTGGTCGACATGCTGGTGACGCCCGCCCCCGAAGGCGGCCTCAAGGTGCTGCGCTTCGAAAGCGCCCGGATCGACAGCCGCCATACCCACGGCACCGGCTGCACCACCGCCAGCGCCATTGCCGCCGGCCTTGCCCGCGGCCGGCCCATGGCCGAAGCCGTGGCGGTGGCGCGGTCCTATGTCCGCCAGGCCATGCTGGCGGCGCCCGGACTGGGCCATGGCCATGGCCCGCTTCGCCACGACTGGAACCGGATGGTGGCGGCTTTGTGACAGCCGATCACCCATAACGACGTTATGGTGAAACTGACGGTGGGGGCGCGCCAGGTTGGCATCCGGCGGCCAAGGCGTGTAAGGTGAACGAATGGGGCACGGGCATCGCCGTCCGGCGGCAGCACGGGCCCCGTTATTGTTTTGCCTGTCGCCTGCCCTTTTACCCATCGTCTACCCTTTCCCCTGTCGTCGCGGAACCTTGCCAGATGTCGAGCGGTCCGTCAGAGAAGCCGGAGCGGGGCGATCCCTCAGCGCCGGTTGAAGCCAGCACACTGGTCCGGTTCACCCCGACCAGGCCTCCCACCACTGCGGGAGGGGCCTCGACGACCGCCACCCGATCCCAACGTTCCGAGACCTCCGGCCGCCGCATGCAGATCCCCATCTGCCATCTCGACGTCTTCGCCGACCGTGTGTTCCGCGGCGTGCCCGCTGTGGTCTGCCCGCTGGACGGCTGGCTGCCCGACGACATCCTGGCCGATATCGCCGGCGAGCATGCCAAGGCCGAAACCGTGTTCCTGGTGGGCTCCGCCGGGGTCTACGAGGTTCGCTGGTTCTCGCGCGCGGCCGAGGTGCCGCTCTCGGCACCGGGCGCGCTGGCGGCGGCGCATACCGTCTTCCATTACCTGGAGCCGCAGCTCCGCCGCGTGCAGCTGCTCACCCCCTCGGGCATGATCATGGGCCAGCGCGACACCTCGTCGGTGCTGGTCGATCTGCCGCTGCGCCCGCCGGTGAAGATGCTGGGCCGGGTGGACCTCACTGCCGCGCTGGGCGGCATCACGCCCGAGACGGTGATGATGCTCGACAGCTCGTGCTATGTGGCGGTGCTGGCCGACGAGGCGGCGGTAGAGGCGGTGCGCATCGACCGCGCTGCCATGGACACGCTCGGCCGGCCGGTGGTGGTGCTCACCTCTCCCGGCGATCAGAGCGATTTCACCGCTCGGGTGGTGGCGGCGAAATGGGGGCCCGAGGCACTTGCCGTCCGGTCCTCGGCGCTGTGCACCCTGCTGCCTTATTGGCGCCAGCGTCTGGACCGCGACGACCTCACCGTCCGTGTGGTCGGTCAGCGCGGCGGCAGTGCCTGGTGCAGCAGCGGGCGTGACCGGGCCGTGGTGGCAGCCCTGGTTCAGCGCTACATGGAAGGCATCATCTACCTCTAAGGCCGGGCTTCGGTTCCCGGCCGGAAACCGTGCTTGTCGGCATACATCCGCCGGTCGGCCGCCATGATCAGCGCATCCAGCGTCGATCCGTCGGCGGGCGCCGCGGCGGCACCGATGCTGACACGCGCCGGCAGGGGAAAGCCGGCCCCGATGGAGATCCGGCCATTGATGTCGGCATCCAGTTCGGCCACCCGGCCATCCAGATCGCTGCTGTCGCCCGTTCCGTCGATGAACAGCGCGAATTCATCGCCGCCCAGTCGGATCGGCGTCTCGCCCGGCCTGAGCAGCCCGCGCAGGGTGTCGGCAATCCAGGTCAGCGCCCTGTCGCCCTGATCGTGGCCGAAACTGTCATTGATGTGCTTGAACCCGTCCAGGTCGATCAGCACCAGGCCGGCCCGGTCATGGGCCAGGCTGCGTGTCGCCAGACGGTCGAGCAGGCGGCGGTTGCCGATGCCGGTCAGCGGATCGCGATCGGCCAGATCTGCCAGCGCGCGATGCACTTTCAGGTTCACCATCAGCAGCATGCCGAAGGTCCAGCTCAGGATGAACAGCAGCGAGATGAAGAACACATAGGCATGCGCCGGATCGCCCGGCGCGCGGAAGGTGCCGCGCGGCGCGGCGAGGGCTGCGTCGATCCGGAACAGATAGCTGCAGACCATCACTGCGGTACCGGCGGCGATCATCAGATGGATGGTCCGTTCGTCGCGGCGGGCGCGATGCAGCAGGGCCGCGATCATCGCGACCAGGATCATGCTGTTCAGCATGTCGTTCAGCGTGATCCGCAGCCAGTCCTGGTTCAGGTTCACGATCACCTGAACGGCTTCGATCAGCATGGCCGTCGGCGTCATCCAGCGCAGTCTCCCCGCCGGGATCAGCCCACGAAACCGGAGCACCCCGTCCAGGATCAGCATCAGGCTGCCGGTCGAGATCGTCATGTTGAGCGGAATGGCGATCTCCCGCCCCAGCCAGGGCATGGATACCCAGGCGAGAAACGACAGCGTGCCGCCGAAGGCGGCCAGCATCCACGAGATGAGGCCGGCCATCGGCCGGTTGAGGCGCCAGATAACGATCGAGACCATCGACGAGATGACGCAGGTCATGATGATCATGATCCCGACCGTCCTGAGGTCGATGACGTCCGGCCAGGAGAGCATTTTGCAGTCGTCGCCGTAAGCAGCAGGGGCAGACCAGCACTATGCGGGCTGCAGGGTTAAGAAATCATGTGGACAATCGGGGTCTGGCGGGTCATCGGGGGACAGGCCGGCGTATGAGCCATGCGTCCGGTGCATGGCTTCCGTCGGGTTCCTGCCCGGCTGACATGTGTTGACCGGTGGGGGCGACCTCACTATCGTCGGCAGCGGGCCGCGACCCCCCAACGGGTCGCCACTCTTCCTGAGGGGAAGGCACATGACGACGAAACCCGCCGCGAAGCCGCTCGATCCGCGCTTCTCGTCCGGCCCCTGCGCCAAGCGCCCGGGCTGGAGCCTCGATGCCTTGAGCGACGCTGCGCTCGGCATCTCGCACCGCGCGAAGCTTGGCAAGGCCAAGCTCAAGGAAGCCATCGACCGCACCGCGGCGATCCTCGGCGTCCCGGCCGACTTCAAGGTCGGCATCGTTCCCGCCTCCGATACCGGCGCCTTCGAGATGGCCATGTGGTCGATGCTCGGCGCTCGTGGCGTCGACATCCTGTCGTGGGAAAGCTTCGGCGACGGCTGGAAGACCGACATCGTCAAGCAGCTGAAGCTGCCGGATGTCCGCAGCTTCACCGCCGGTTACGGCCAGCTGCCGGATCTGGGTCAGGTCGATTTTACCCGCGACGTGATCTTCACCTGGAACGGCACCACCTCGGGCGTGCGGGTTCCGAACGGCGACTGGATCGCGGCCGATCGCGAGGGTCTCACCTTCTGCGACGCCACCTCCGCCGCCTTCGCGATGGACCTGCCCTGGGACAAGCTCGACGTCGTCACCTTCTCGTGGCAGAAGGTGCTGGGCTCGGAAGGCCAGCACGGCATGCTGATCCTCTCGCCGCGCGCGGTCGCCCGGCTGGAGAGCTACACCCCGGCCTGGCCGCTGCCCAAGATCTTCCGCATGACCAAGGGCGGCAAGCTGATCGACGGCATCTTCAAGGGTGAGACGATCAACACCCCCTCGATGCTGGCGCTGGAAGACTATCTCGACGCCCTGAAATGGGCCGAGCAGATCGGCGGCCTCGAAGCCCTGATCGCCCGCACCGAAGGCAATTTCGCGGTGCTGGCCGACTGGGTCGCGAAGACCGACTGGGTCGATTTCCTCGCCACCGATGCCGCCACCCGCTCGCCGACCTCCATCTGCCTCGCGATCGTCGACCCCTGGTTCCAGGGTCTCGATGCCGCCGGCCAGGCCAAGGTCCAGAAGGACCTGACCGGTCTGCTGGATGCCGAGGGGGCGGCGCTGGATATCGGTGCCTATCGCGATGCCCCGGCCGGCCTGCGCATCTGGGGTGGTGCGACCGTCGAGCGCGCCAATCTGGAAGCGCTGCTGCCCTGGCTCGACTGGGCCTGGGATCAGGTGAAGGCCAAGGCCGCCGCGGCCTGAGCTTTTCCTGCCCTCCATACGACCCCTGCTTTCCCGTATTCCCGGTTCGAAAACGGTGCCCCGCCTTTCCGCGCAAGACTGCGTGGGAAGGCGTGCGGCCCGCGATGGAGACTTCCCATGCCCAAGGTCCTGATTTCCGACAAGATGAGCCCCGCCGCCGCCGAGATCTTCGCCTCGCGCGGGATCGAGGTCGACGTGAAGCCGGGCATGACCCCGGACGAGCTGCGCGCGGTGATCGGCGCATATGACGGCCTGGCCATCCGCTCGGCCACCAAGGTCACCAAGGACATCCTGGCGGCCGCAACCAATCTGCGTGTCGTCGGCCGCGCCGGTATCGGCGTCGACAATGTCGACATCCCGGCCGCCTCCGCCCATGGCGTGGTCGTGATGAACACGCCCTTCGGCAACTCGATCACCACGGCCGAGCATGCGATCTCGCTGATGCTGTCGATGCTGCGCCAGATTCCGGCGGCCAATGCCTCGACCCATGCCGGCAAGTGGGAAAAGAACCGCTTCATGGGCGTGGAAGTGACGGGTAAGACCCTCGGTGTGATCGGCGTCGGCAATATCGGCGCCATCGTCGCCGACCGCGCCCAGGGCCTGAAGATGAAGGTGATCGGCTTCGATCCCTTCCTGTCGCCCGAGCGCGCGCAGGATCTGGGCGTCGAGAAGGTGGAGCTGGACGAGCTGTTCCGTCGCGCCGACGTCATCACCCTGCACACGCCCCTGACCGACGGCACCCGCGGCATCATCGGCGCCGACGCCTTCACCAAGATGAAGGACGGCGTCTATATCGTGAACTGCGCCCGCGGCGGCCTGGTGGTCGAAAAGGACCTGAAGGCGGCGCTCGACTCCGGCAAGGTGGCGGGGGCGGCCCTCGACGTCTTCGCCGAAGAGCCGGCGAAGGAGAATGCGCTGTTCGGTGACGAGCGCGTGGTCGCCACCCCGCATCTGGGCGCCAGCACCGTCGAGGCACAGGAGAACGTCGCCCTGCAGGTGGCCGAGCAGATGGCCGACTACCTGCTGACCGGTGCCATCACCAACGCGATCAACGTGCCGTCGGTGACCGCGGAAGAGGCGCCGAAGCTGAAGCCCTATATGAAGCTGGCCGAACAGCTGGGCAGCTTTGCAGGCCAGCTGGCCGAAACCGGCCTGCGCGGCGTGACCGTCGAGTATTCGGGCCAGGTTGCCACCCTCAACACCCGGCCGATCACCGCGGCCCTGCTGACCGGCCTGCTGCGCCCGCTGCTCGACAGCGTCAACATGGTCAACGCCCCGATCGTCGCCAAGGAGCGCAACATCTCGGTGACCGAGGTGCGCAGCGACAAGGCGACCGATTTCCAGACCCAGATCAAGCTGACCGTGTCGGACGAGCGCGGCGGCCGCAGCGTCGCCGGCACCCTGATCGCGGGCAACCGCCCGCGTCTGGTTTCGGTCGAGGATGTGGCGATCGAAGCCGAACTGGCCGAGAACATGCTGTTCGTGGTCAACAACGACAAGCCGGGCTTCATCGGCGGCGTCGGCCGCACGCTCGGCGAATCGGGCATCAACATCGCGAGCTTCCATCTCGGCCGTCAGGCGCCCGGCGCCCGCGCGATCTGCCTGATCGAAGTCGACCAGCCCCTGCGCGAGGCGGTGCTGAAGCAGGTCCAGGGCCTGCCGAACGTGATCACCGCCCTGTCGCTCAGCTTCTGAGCGACTCTCATCGAAGGGACCGCGCTCAGCTTCTGAGTGACTCTCATCGAAGGGACCGCGCTCAGCTTCTGAGCGACTCTCATCGAAGGGACCGCGCTCAGCTTCTGAGCGCGAGCGGTCTCAAAAGTATCGAAACCGGTCGTCCCCTCCGGGGCGGCCGGTTTCGTGCGTTTGCGGTTGAGTGCCGGGCCCCGCGGGGCTACACTCCGCCCCGGCCGTCGGCGCCCGGGAAACGGGGTCGTGACGGCTTTCGTGCGTCCTGAACCGGCCGTGGAAATGCGCGGTCCGGATGTTTTCCATGGGTTGAGACCGGGGCCGATGATCGACGACCGCCAGCGCGCGCTCCTGCCGAACGGGTTGCAGGACCTCCTGCCGCCCGATGCCGCCTTCGAGGCGCAGACGATCGAGCGGCTGATGGCTCATTTCGCGGCCGAAGGCTATGCGCGGGTGAAGCCGCCGCTCGTGGAATTCGAAGACAGCCTGCTGACCGGCCCGGGCCGGCTGCTCGCCGCCCAGATCTTCCGGGTGATGGATCCGGTGTCGCAGCGGATGATGGGCGTGCGCGCCGACATGACGCCGCAGCTGGCCCGCATCGCCGCCACCCGCCTGGCCCATGCCGCCCGGCCGCTGCGCCTGTCCTATGCCGGCCAGGTGCTGCGCGTGCGCGGCGGCATGCTGCGGCCCGAACGCCAGTTCGCTCAGGTCGGCATCGAGCTGATCGGCGCGCCCGAACCCACGGCGGATGCCGAGGTGGTGCGGCTGGCCGCCGAGGCACTGACCGGCATCGGCGTGAAGGGGCTGACCATCGACCTCAACCTGCCGACCATGGTCGATGTGGTGGCCGAAGCCTTCGGCCTGCCGACCGATCAGCTGGGCCCGCTGCGCGAGGCGCTGGACCGCAAGGATCCGACGGCGGTGGCCGAACTCGCCGGTGCCGCAGCACCGCTCTATGCCGGGCTGCTCGATGCCGCGGGCATCGCCGCCGAGGCGCTGGCCCGGCTGGATGCGCTGGAGCTGCCGGCCGAGGCGCGCCGTCTGGTCGCCATGGTCGCCGATGTGGTCCGGGTCATCGACCTCGCCGATCTGGATGCCCAGGTGACGATCGATCCGATCGAGCATCGCGGGCTCGACTATCAGACCGGCGTCAGCTTCTCGCTGTTTGCAGCCGGCGTTCGCGGAGAGCTGGGCAGCGGCGGCCGCTATGTCGCCGGTGCCGATCAGAACGGCGGCGGCGAGCCCGCCACCGGCTTCAGTCTTTATATGGACAGCGTGCTCCGGGCGATCGATGCGCCCGTGCGGCCGCGTCATCTCTACCTGCCGTTCGGCTGCGGCCCGGTTGCGGGCCGTACCTTCCGTGCCGACGGCTGGATCACCGTCCAGGGCCTTGCGCCCGAGACCGACCCTGTCGCGGAGGCGCGCGCGCAGGGCTGTTCCCACATCCTGCGGGGGGCTGATGCCATCCCGCTCGACGCCATCGATATCCGGGGGGCGTAAGCTCATGAGCAACGTGGTCGTTGTCGGCTCCCAGTGGGGCGACGAGGGCAAGGGCAAGATCGTCGACTGGCTGTCGCACCGTGCCGACGTGGTGGTGCGGTTCCAGGGCGGCCATAATGCCGGTCACACGCTGGTTATCGACGGCAAGACCTATAAGCTCAGCCTGCTGCCGTCGGGCGTGGTGCGGGGCAAGTTGTCGCTGATCGGCAATGGCGTGGTCGTCGATCCCTGGGCCCTGCTCGACGAGATCGACCGGATCGGCAAGCTGGGGGTCAAGATCACCCCCGACACGCTGCGCATTGCCGAGAATGTCTGCCTGATCCTGCCGCTGCATGGCGTGGTCGACCGCGCGCGTGAAGCGGCGCGCGGCGGCAACAAGATCGGCACCACCGGCCGCGGCATCGGGCCTGCCTACGAGGACAAGGTCGCCCGCCGGGCGATCCGCCTCTGCGACCTGACCGATCGCGACCTGCTGGCGACCAAGCTCGACGATCTGCTGCTGCACCACAACGCGCTGCTCACCGGCCTCGGCGCCGAAGAGCGGTTCTCGCGCGACGAGGTGATGGCGAAGCTCGACGAGATCGCGCCGAAGCTGCTGCCCTATATGGACCCGGTCTGGCGGACGCTCAACGAGGCCCGCCGCGCCCGCAAGCGCATCCTGTTCGAGGGTGCCCAGGGGGCGATGCTCGACATCGACCACGGCACCTATCCCTTCGTCACTTCGTCGAATACGGTGGCGGCGCAGGCGGCGACCGGCAGCGGTTTTGCGGTCGGCCAGATCGGCTATGTGCTGGGCATCACCAAGGCCTACACCACCCGCGTCGGCTCGGGCCCGTTCCCGAGCGAGCTGCATGACGAGATCGGCAAGCTGCTGGGCGAGCGCGGCCATGAATTCGGCACCGTCACCGGCCGTCCGCGCCGCTGCGGCTGGTTCGATGCGGTCGCGGTTCGCCAGGCCATCAAGACCGGCGGCATCGACGGCATCGCGCTGACCAAGCTCGACGTGCTCGACGGGCTGGAGAAGATCAAGGTCTGCACCGGCTATCGCCACAAGGGCGCGGTCATCGACTATCTGCCGTCGAGCCCGCGGGCCCAGGCCGAGATCGAGCCGGTCTACGAGACCATCGAGGGCTGGAGCGAGAGCACCCAGGGCGCGCGGTCCTGGGCCGATCTGCCGGCGACCGCCATCAAGTACATCCGCCGCGTGGAAGAGCTGATCGAGGCGCCGGTGGCGCTGCTGTCGACCAGCCCCGAGCGCGAGGACACCATCCTGGTCCACGATCCGTTCATCGACTGACCGGATCGTCGCAGGACGGGACGACATCAGGGCCGCCGGTGGATTTCTGCCGGCGGCCCTTCGTTCGGGCACCCCCTTCGGCCGTGCAGCATCGTGTGGAACCGGGTATACAGGGGGAGGGGACCGCGACCGGACGGGAGCGGGTAGGGGACGGGGCACGTCTGGATGTCGGAAGCCGGGCAGAACGAACACACCATCATCGGCGGACGCTACCGGATGATACCGGGCGTGCGGCTGGAGGAGTTCGACCGGCCGCATGTCGAAGCTTTCGGGGCCGAGGATCTGCGCGAGAAGGACCGGCCGCTGATCGCCCTGGTCGCCCGGCGCGGCCGGCCGGTGCGCGACGACTGGCTGCGGGTGGTCCGCCGGCTCGACCAGCCCGGGCTGCTGCGGACCATCGAAGGCGGCGTGATCGATCCGGGCGACGGCAAGGGCCGGCGCTTCGCGGTGATCCTGGAACGTCCGCTCGGTGGCCGGGTGATCGACTGGCTGAAGACCGACGGCCAGAACCGCGACGATCTGGAACTGTCGCGGCTGCTGCTCCGGCCGTTGATCGCGGCGCTGAAGGCGCTGCACGACGCGCGCATGGCGCATCGGGCGATCGCGCTCGACAATCTCTATTTCGCCGATCTGGCCCGCACCCGCATCGCGCTGGGCGACTGCCTGTGCGGCCCGCCGGGCGAAGGCCAGCCGATCGCCTTCGAAAGCGTCGAACGGGCGGCCGCCCTGCCGGCCGGGCGGGGCGAGGGCGGCCCGCGCGAGGATTTCTTTGCGCTGGGTGCGCTTTTCGCCGCGGCGCTGGCCCGCCGGGTGCCGGGGCTGGAAAGTGCGGATGCCGCGGCAGATCTGATGCGCCGTCGGCTGGATCGCGGATCCTATGTGGCGCTGACCGATCGGGCGCGGTTCGGCACCGATGTCGGCGGCCTGCTGCGCGGGCTGTTGAGCGACAATGCCGAGGAACGCTGGGGCTATGAAGAGGTCAGGGCCTGGCTGGACGGCCGGCGCAGCATCGGCGCCATGCATTCCACCCGGCCGCAGGCGGCGCGATCCTTCATCTTCAAGGGCATCGAGCACACCAATGCCATGAGTCTCGCCACCGCGCTGGCCGAGAACTGGCGGGAAGCGCTCAGGATCGTGATCGACGAAAAGCTCGACGGCTGGGTCGCGCGGGCGATCGGCGACGAGCGGCGCGGCAACATGATCACCCAGGCGATCGCCGCCGGCCGGGTCGATGCCGGGCCGGGCGGCGATGCCACGCTCGCTCGTGTGCTCGCGGCGCTCGATCCCGAGGGGCCGCTGCGGCTGCGCCATGTGGCGGTGATGAAGGACGGGCTGGGGCCGCTGATCGCGGTCGCCTTTCTCGACGACGACCGCGACACCCGCCAGGCCATGGCCGAAATACTGATGGAAGGCCTGCCGATGATCGGGCTCAGTCTGGTCGATCCGAACGATCAGACCAAGCGGCGCCTGGCGCAGAGCGAGATGGCCGATTTCATGCGGCTGCGCGGTTTCGTGGCCGAGCCGATGATGGGCTTCGGGCTGGAGCGGGTGCTCTACGACCTGAACCCGACCCTGCCATGCCTGAGCCCGCTGGTCGCCGACGCCTATCCGCAGAGCGTGGCCGACCTGCTGATGGCGCTGGATCACCGCGCCCGCGGGGCGGGGCGGGGCACGGCACCGGTCGACCGCCATATTGCCGCCTTCATCGCCACCAAACTCAGCATCTCTTATGCCGGGGCGCTGCGCGGCGTGGTGGTGGGCGGCGACGGCGAGGCCTCGGAACGGCTTGCCCAGCTCAACCTGTTGAGCCTCGCCCAGGAAACCCAGCCCCAGGTGCGCGTGCCGATGCTGGCCCGCTGGCTGGTGCAGCGGCTGGGGCCGGTGGTGCAGAGCTATAACGGCAAGACCACGCGGGAATGGATGGAGAAAGAGCTGGAGCGGGTGGCGCCGCTCGGCTCCCTGAACGCGCTTCGGGCGATCGTCGACAATCCCGAACGGCGCGAGGCCGACAACCGCGGCATGGCCAATGCCCAGGCGCTGCATGCCCAGCTGTCTTTCGGCATCCGCCGACTGAACGAGACCCGGGCGGCCCGGCGGCTGGAGGCGCAGCATTTCGGCCGGCAGGTGGCGGCGATGCTGGGCTATATGATCCTGCTCGGGGTGCTGGCGGCGCTCACCCTGGGCGACGTCTGACCGGCGGGGGCAAGGATGGCGAAGAAGAAGACCGCGGCCCGGCGCGCGCCGGCCAAACAGAAGAGCATGACCCTGCCGCTGACCTTTCTGGCGGTGCTGGGCACGCTCGCGATCTTCGCGACGCCGACCGCGCTGGTGCTGGCCATCGGCATGGCGCCGTCGCTGGTGGCGGTGTTCATGGAAAACCGGCCGGGCGCCTATACCGCAAAATGCATCACCGCCTGCAATCTGGCCGGCGTGTTGCCGGTGCTGCGCGATCTGTGGCTGACCGGCCATCTGCTCTCGCAGGCGCGGATGATGGTCGGTGACCCGATCGTCTGGCTGCAGATGTATGGTGCCGCCGGCGTCGGCTGGTCGCTGGTCTGGCTGGCGCCGCTGGTCGCCGGCGTCTTCGCCGATGCCGGCCATGACCGCTCGGTCGCGAAACTCGAAGCCCGTCAGGAAAAGCTGCGCGAGGAATGGGGCGACGGCATCACCGGGTGATGCCGTCGTCGTCAGGTCCGGCCGGTCTCAGATCGCCAGATATTCGTTGCGCAGTTCCGCATCGTCGAGCACGGCCTGCGCCGAGCCGTCGAAGACGATCTCGCCCATATGCAGGATCAGCGCGCGGTTGGCGAGCTGAAGCGCCGCAACCGCGTTCTGTTCGACGATGATGGTGGTGATGCCCATCTGCTTGATCTCGGCGACGATGCGCTCGATCTCTTCCACGATCACCGGCGCCAGCCCTTCATAGGGCTCGTCCAGCAGCAGAAGCTTCAGGTCGCGGGCAAGGGCGCGCGCCACCGCCAGCATCTGCTGTTCGCCGCCCGACAGCGTCACCCCCTCCTGGTGGCGCCGTTCGGCAAGCCGCGGGAAGCGTTCATAGATCCGCTCCAGCGGCCAGCCCTTGGGCTCGGCGATCTGGGCCAGTTGCAGGTTCTCTTCCACTGTCAGGCCGGGGATGATCCGGCGGTCTTCCTGCACCAGCTGCACGCCGTGTTTGGCCGCCTCGAAATCGCGCATTTTGTGGAGCGCGGCGCCGTTCAGCCAGATCTCGCCGCTTTTGAGTTCAGGGTCGGTGGCCCGGGCAAGGGTGCGCAGCGTCGAGGTCTTGCCGGCGCCGTTGCGGCCGAGCAGGGCGACGACATCGCCCTCGGCCATGTCGAAGCTGACCCCCTGGACGATGTAGCTTTCGCCGTAATAGGCGTGAATGTTGCGCACGCTGAAATAGGGGGCCTTGGCGGAGGCGGCGGCCGGCCCGGCGGAAGGCATCGCGTTCATCAGTGGTTTCCTCCGAGATAGGCCTCGCGCACCTTCGGATTGGCGCGCACCTCGTCGGGCGCGCCATCGGCGATGATCCGCCCCTGGGCCAGCACGGTGATCCGGTCGGCCAGAGAGAACACCACATGCATGTCGTGTTCGATGATCACCTTGGTCATGCCGCGCTCCTTGATCTTCTTCAGCAGATCGATCGTGGAGTTGGTGTCGTGGCGCGACATGCCGGCGGTGGGCTCGTCCAGCAGCAGCAGGCGCGGGTGCTGGACCAGCGCCATGGCCAGTTCCAGCCGCCGCTTGTCGCCGCGCGACAGGCTGCCGGCGGTGCGGTGCATGTGCTCTTTCAGCCCGACATCGGTCAGCCAGTGCTCCGCCTCGTCGCGGATCACCGCCTGGGCCGACACCATCTGCAACGGGTTGAGCCTGAACGATCCGTCGCGCTTCGCGAAGGCCGGCACCATCACATTCTGCAAGAGGGTGAGATCGGGAAAGATTTCGGGCGTCTGGAAGACGCGCGCGATGCCCATCTGGTTGATCTCGTGCGGCTTCTTGCCGGTGATGACCTCGCCGTCGAACACCACGGCACCCGAATCCGGCGGCAGCCGCCCGATGCAGACATTGAGCAAAGTGGATTTGCCGGCGCCGTTCGGGCCGATGATGGCGTGGGTGGTGCCCTCCATGACCTGGAGGTCGATATCCGACAGCGCCTTCAGACCCCGGAAATTCTTCTGCACATCGGCGACGTGGAGGACTGCATTCTCCATGGCCGTCATCTCCTATTCCGCCTTGGCCGGGCGCAGGCCGCCCGTGGTCTGGTCCGCCGTCGCAGGCTGCCGGCGCCGTGTCCAGGCCGCCCGGATCCGCCGGGCGCCCTCCATCAGCCCGCCGGGCAGGAAGATCACGATCACCAGGAAGATCAGGCCGAGCGTCAGGTGCCAGCCCTCGCCCACGAAGGGGGAGATGACCGTTACCATGGTGTGCTGCAGCCCGTCGGGCAGGAAGGAGAGCGCATCTTCCAGCTTGGCATGGTGATAGGCCGAGAAGATGTTCTCGAAATACTTGATGACGGTCGCCCCGATCAGCGGGCCGAGCAGGGTGCCGGCGCCGCCCAGGATGGTCATCAGCACCACCTCGCCCGAGGCGGTCCACTGCATGCGCTCGGCCCCCGCCAGCGGGTCGGTCACCACCAGCAGCGCGCCGGCGAGGCCGGCATACATGCCCGAGATCACGAAGGCCGCCATGGTATAGGGCCGGGTGTTGAAGCCGGTATAGGCCATGCGGGTCTGGTTGGACTTGATCGCCCGCAGCATCATGCCGAAGGGCGAATTGTCGATCCGGAGCGTCAGAAAGAAGCCCAGGATCAGCAGCACCGCGCAGAAATAGAAGCCGCCGAAGCCGCTCATATCCATGCCGAAGATGGTCGGCACCGGCAGGCCCACGGTCGGTTCGACGCCCAGCGCCGCATCGATGACCCTGGGGTCGCTCTGCGACAGCTGCAGCCCGGTCTCGCCATTGGTGATGGGGGTGAGCACCGAATAGGCCAGATTGTAGGACATCTGGGCGAAGGCGAGCGTCAGGATCGAGAAATAGATGCCGCTGCGGCGCAGGCTGATGAAGCCGATCACCGCGGCAAAGATCCCTGAGACCAGCACGCCGAAGATCAGTGCCGGGATGGCGCTCATGGTCAGCAGCTTGAACGACCACATCGCGGCATAGGACCCGACGCCCAGGAAGGCGGCATGGCCGAAGGACAGATAGCCGGTCATGCCGAACAGGACGTTGAAGCCGATGGCCAGAATGCCGTAGATCGCGAACCGCTGGAGCAGATCGGGATAGGCGGCACCGAAGGGCTGCATCCACAGCGGCATGGTCAGGATGACCAGGGTGAAGACGGCCATGTAGATCAGGTCGTGGCGAAGCGTGCGCATCTCAGTTCTCCATCACGCCCTTGCGACCCATCAGCCCGCGCGGCCGGATCAGGAGCACGGCGACGGCGACGAGGTAGACGATCACCTGGTCGATGCCGGGGATCACGGCCTTGACCTCGGTCATCGAGGCGAAGCTCTGCAGGATGCCGAGCAGGAAGCCGGCGGCGACCGCACCGCTGATCGATCCCATGCCGCCGACCACGACGACGACGAAGGAGAGCACCAGGAATTCCATGCCGATATGGTAGCTGGGCGGCACGATCGGCGTGTACATCACCCCCGCCATGCCGGCGACCGCGGCCGCGATGCCGAAGACGATCGTGAAGCGGCGCTGGATGTTGATGCCCAGGAAACCCACGGTCTGGCGGTCCTGCATGCCGGCCCGCACGACCATGCCGTAGGTGGTGAATTGCAGGAAGGCGATCACGCCCGCGATGATGACCAGGGCGAAGCCCAGATAGACCAGCCGCCACCAGGGATAGATCACCCCGGCGCCGAGCCCGATCCACTCGCCGATATTGGCGCTGCCCGAAAAGGCCGGCGGGGCGGCCATCGAGATCGGGTTGGCGCCGAAGGCGGCCTTGATCAGCTCCTGCAGCACGATGGCGAGGCCGAAGGTCACCAGGATCTGTTCGGCATGGGTGCGGCGGTAGAAATAGCGGATCAGCCCGCGTTCCATGGCGACGCCCAGCAGCAGCATCACCGGTATCGCGACCAGGATCGACAGCGGCACCGAATACTGCAGCAGGAAGCCGCCGAAATCGCCCAGCCAGGCCTGGACCAGGGGCGTGCGCACCTCCATGGGCGATCCCCAGGGGGTCAGCTTGGTGGGATCGATGGTCACGGTTTCCAGGCGCAGCAGCCCGTTCACGCTGACGGCGATGAAGGCGCCGATCATGAACAGGGCGCCGTGGGCGAAATTCACCACACCGAGCGTGCCGAAGACCAGAGTGAGGCCCAGGGCGATCAGCGCATAGGCGCCGCCCTTGTCCAGACCGTTGAGCAGTTGGAGAGCGAATGCGTCCATGGGTTTTTCCCAGCCCCGCCTGCGCGGGCCGCTTCCAAGAGGGCAGGAGATACGCGCATGCGCGACGCGCGCATATGAGGACGGGCCGGTCCCGTCGCCGGGGCCGGCCCTGGATCCCTCAACGGGTCAGCAGCGGGAGTTGACCGGGCCGAGTTCGCCGCCGAACATCGCGGCGTCGTAGATCACGTCCTCGGTGGGCACCTGCTTGACGATGCGCATCAGGTCGAACTTGTCGGACGGGTTCTCCTTACCCTGCACGACCAGCACCGGCTTGAAGCACTGGTGGTCTTCGGCACGATAGAGAGTGGGGCCGTTGCCGAGCCCGTCGAACTTGAAGCCCTCCAGCGCCTTGACCACACCCTCGGGATTGAAGGTGCCGGCCATTTCGCAGGCATTGGCGTAGAGCAGGGCCTGCACATAGCAGGTGTGGGCGGCCTGCGACGGCGGCTGGCCGTATTCCTGACCGAAGGATTTGGTGAAGGCCTTGGTGCCTTCGTCCTCCAGCTTCCAGTCCCAGTTGGCGGTGCCGTAGATGCCCTTCACGGCATCGCCCGCACCCTGGGCCATCAGTTCCGAGAACAGCGGGACGACGATCTCGAAATTCTTGCCGTTCACCTGCTTGTCGCGCATGCCGAACTGCACCGCCTGGGTCAGCGAGTTGATCATGTCGCCGCCATAGTGGTTGAGGATCAGCACATCCGCGCCCGAACTCAGCACCGGGGTCAGATACTGCGAGAAATCCGCCGCACCCAGCGGGGTTCTGACGGTCGCGACCGTCTTCCAGCCCAGTTTCTCGGTGGCCGCCTTGATCGATTCTTCCTGGGTCCAGCCCCAGGTATAGTCGGCGGTCAGGTGATAGGCCTTGCGGTCCTTGCCATAGGCTTCGCCCAGCACCGGCCCCAGCGCCTGACCCGACATATAGGCGTTGAAGAAGTGCCGGAACCCGTTGCGGCGCTTGTCCTTGCCGGTGGTGTCGTTGGAATGGGTCAGGCCGGACATGAAGATCACGCCGGCGTCCTGGCAAAGCGACTGCACCGCCACCGCCACACCCGACGACGAGCCGCCGGTGATCATGATCGCGCCGTCACGCTCGATCATGCGGGTGGCCGAGGCGCGGGCCGCGTCGGATTTGGTCTGCGTGTCGCCGGTGACGAAGGCGACCTTCTTGCCCAGGATGCCGTTGCCCTTCAGCTGCGAGCCCTTGAACGTGTTCAGCATGCCGCCGTCGCCCTCGCCGTTGAGGTGCTTGACGGCCAGCTGATAGGCGCGCAGTTCGTCCGCACCCTCGTCGGCATAGGGCCCCGTCTGGGGCACGTTGAAGCCGAGGGTCACGGTGCTGCCGGTCGGTGCGTTGCAGAAGTCCGCGGCTCTGGAGGCGCTGGTGAAGATGGTCGGTACGGCGAGCCCGGCACCGACGAGTGCACTGCTCCTCAGGAAGGCACGTCGGTTCATCCGAACGATGCTCATTATGTCTCCTCCCGTATCTTGATCGCGCCGATCCGCGGGCCGGCGCGTCAGGCGTTCCCGCCTGGGCACTATCCTTCCCTCATTTGTGACGTGTTTCAATAAGTCATTGTTTTGGTTATATAATTTTGTAAATCTTTTGAGTCGATATGTCATCAGTTTGTGATTAATTTACAAGAGGGCGAGACAGGGGAGGGGCCGATGTCACGCACGCTCACCGGCATGAAGATCCGGACCCTGCGCAAGGAGGCGGGGTTGACGCAGGGCGCGCTTGCGCGTCGCGCAGGGATTTCTGCGGCCTATCTCAACCTGATAGAACATGATCGCCGGCCGGTGGCGGGGGAGCTGCTGGACCGGATCGCCCGCGGGATCGGCGTGCCCCGCGGCCTGCTGGATGGCGGTGCCGAGCGCCGGCTGGTCGACATGCTGAACGAGATCGCCGCCGATCCGGCGGTGTCCGATGGCGCGCCGCCCGCCGAAGCGGCCGAGGAACTGGTTGGCCGTGCCCCGGGCTGGGCCGCGCTGCTGCTGGGGGTCTATCGGGCCTGGATGGATCAGCGCCAGGTGGTGCTGGCCATGGCCGACCGGCTGAACCACGACCCCTTCCTGGGCGAGAGCGTCCACCGGATCCTGACCCGGGCGGCGGCGGTGTCGTCGGCGGCCGAAATCCTGGAAGGCGGCGATCTGGAAGAGGCGGACCGGGCGCGCTTCACCGCCATCGTCGCCTCGGACAGCCACCGTCTGGCGGAAACCGCTCAGCGTCTGGCCGGGTTTTTCGACAGCGCCCATATGCGGGTCCGGTCCTCGACCGTGATGGAGCATGTCGACACATTCATCTATGAGACCGGCAACCATTTTCCGTTTCTCGAAACGGCGGCCGAGGGGTTCCGCACCGGGCTGCGGCGGGGAGAAACGCCCGAAGCCGCCGCTGCCGCCCGGCTGGGGATCGCCCTGCCCGAGGATGATCCGCTGACGCCCGAGCGGCGGCGCTTCGGCCTGCTGCGCGATCTTGCCGCCGTGCTGGCGGGGGACGAGATCCAGGCCTTCGTCGCCGCCCATCCGGCACTCGGCACCGACGAGGCGCGGGTGCTGGCCGCGGCAGCGCTGCAATCCTACATGGCCGCCGCCATCGTCATGCCCTATGACCGGTTTCTTGAGGCGGCGGAGCGCCATCGCTACGACCTGGACCGACTGGGCCGGATCTTCGGCATTTCCTATGAACAGGCTGCCCACCGGGCCGCCACGCTCCGCCGGCCGGGCGCCGAAGGGGTGCGCTTCGCCTTCATGCGTTCCGACAGCTCCGGCTATGTCACCAAGCGCATGTCGCTGCCGCGGCTGCCGCTGCCGCGCTATGGCAATGCCTGTCCGCTCTGGCCGATCTACGGCGCCTTCCAGACCCCGGGGGTGACGGCGCGCGCCTTCGGTGAGCTGCCCTCGGGCGATGCCTTCCTGTTCTTCGCCCGCGCGGTGGAAAAGCGGCCGCCTGCGGCCGACCGACCCCGGCACCTGCTGTCGGTGATGCTGGCCGCCGCGGCAACCGATGCCGACCGGCTGGTGCAGGGCGACGGCATCGACCGGACGACCGCCACCATACCCCTCGGCACGGTCTGCCGGCTCTGTCCGCGCAACGGTTGTGACCATCGCCAGGAAGCCCCGTTGATCACATGATCCGGAAAACCCTTGGGGGCGGGTCGGCGAAGGCTGTAGGCTGGAGAAAAAACCGGGGAGGATAGATGCCTTGTCAAGGGCGCGCATACTCATCGCCGAAGATGAGCCGAATATCGCGGAGTCGCTGAGCTTCATACTCACGCGGGCAGGCTTCGAGGTCGATACCATCGCCAATGGCGCGGATGCGCTGGACCGGCTGCGACGACAGCCGTTTCAAGCCGTGATTCTCGACGTCATGCTGCCGGGCATGAACGGTTTCGACGTGCTGCGGGCGATCCGGACCGATCGGACGATCGGCGGGCTGCCGGTGATCGTCCTCACCGCCAAGGGGCAGGCCCATGACCGCGAGATGGCCGAGCAGATCGGCGCCAGCGCCTTCATCGTGAAGCCCTTTTCCAACGCCCATATCGTCGAACGGGTCAGCCATTTCGTCGGGGCCTGATCTTACCGAAAGTCCGCAGGCATGGAGACCGATCCCGTCGATGACGGCGGGGGGCACGAGCAGGGGCAGGGGATCCGCGACCTGGCCGGCGTGCTGCCCTATGCCGCCATCCTGCTGCTGATGCCGCCGATCATCCTGATCTTCACCGCACCGGTGCAGATCGCCGGCATTCCGCTGATCGTGGTCTATCTGTTCGGGGTCTGGGCGCTGATCGTGGCCGGCGCCTTTATCGTGGCAGAGCGGCTGCGCCGGCAGGAGACGGCGACTGGGCCCCTGGCGCCGCGCAGTCGGGCAGGGCGGGGCTGAACCGATGCTCCAGGCCAATCTGGTCATCACCGTCTGTCTGCTCTATGTCGCGGTGCTGTTCACCGTGGCCTTCATCTGCGACCGGCAGGCCCGGGCCGGGCGTGCCCGCTGGTCGGCCTCTCCCCTGATCTTCACCCTGTCGATTTCGGTCTACTGCACCTCCTGGACCTTTTTCGGAGCGGTGGGCTCCGCCGCGCGCAGCGGGCTCGAATTCGCCACCATCTATATCGGCCCCACCATCGTCTTTACCGGCTGGTGGGTGTTCCTGCGCAAGCTGGTCACCGTCGGCCGGGTGCACAACACCACCTCGATCGCCGATCTGATTTCGGCCAGGTTCGGCAAGAATCCGGCGCTGGGGGCCGTGGTCACCCTGGTGGCGTTGGTGGTGACCACGCCCTACATCGCCCTCCAGCTGCAGGCGCTGACCGCCAGCTTCCAGGTCATTACCTTCCCGGCGGGCGCCGTCACCGCCACCAAGATCGATCTCGTGCCAGACTACTGGTCGGGTGCCTGGGTGGCACTCGGGCTCGCGGTCTTCTCGATCATGTTCGGCGTGCGCAATATCGACGTGAACGAACGCCATCACGGCGTGATCGCGGCGATCGCGCTCGAAGCGGTGGTCAAGCTGGTGGCGCTGCTCGCGGTCGGGCTCTGGGTGGTGTTCTGGCTGGCGGGCTCCCCCGCGGCCGCTCTTGCCGATGCGCCGGTCAGCCTCACCAATCCGCAGCAGACCTTCGGCGTGCGCTGGATCACGCTCTGCATCCTGTCGGGGGCGGCGATCATCTGCCTGCCGCGCCAGTTCCAGGTGACGGTGGTCGAGAATTCCAACGAGCGCCAGCTGCGCACCGCCTCGTGGCTGTTTCCGCTCTATCTCTTCGTCTTTTGCCTGCTGGTGGTGCCGATCGCGGTCACCGGGCTCAACCGCCTGCCGCCCGATGCCAACCCCGACCTCTATGTGCTGACCCTGCCGCTGGATGCCGGCCAGGACGTGATCGCGCTGATGGCCTTCATCGGCGGGTTTTCCTCGGCCACCTCGATGGTGATCGTGTCGTCGATCGCGCTCTCGACCATGATCTCCAACCACATCGTCACACCGCTGGCGCTGCGCTTCTCGTCGCTGTCGGATGCCAATGCCGAAACCGTGCGCAGTTTCATCCTGGGCTCGCGTCGGGCCAGCATCCTGTTCATCATCCTCCTGGGCTTCCTGTATTTCCGCCTGGCCGCCACGGCGGGTGCCCTTGCCGATATCGGCCTGATCTCGTTCTGCGGCGCGGCGCAGTTCCTGCCGGCGCTGGTCGGCGGGCTCTATTGGCGGCGGGCAACCCACAAGGGGGCCCTCGCCGGCATGATCGCCGGCTTCCTGGTCTGGGCCTATATGCTGTTCCTGCCCAGTTTCCAGGACCATTTCCTGATCTCGACCGCGCTGGTCCAGAACGGCCCCTTCGGCTGGGCCTGGCTTAAGCCGCGCACGCTGTTCGGGTTGAGCGGGCTCGACCCGCTGGTGCATGCCGCCTTCTGGAGCCTGTTCGTCAACACCGCGCTCTTCGTCGTGGTCTCGATGATGACCGAGCCGACGCCGCTCGCCCGGCTGCAATCGGCGCTGTTCATCGATGTCTTCCGCCGCCGGACCGAGAGCGAGCAGCGGGTGCTGCGCCGCACGGCCCCGATCACCGAACTGCGCCAGATCGCCGACCGGGTGCTGGGCCCGGCGGAAACCGTGCAGATCTTCGTCCGCGACCGCCGGGCGGGCCGTGCGACGGTGGCGAGCGACGAGCTGATCACGGCGGTGGAACAGCGGCTCGCCGCCCATATCGGTGCGGCCTCGGCCCGGACGATGATCTCGCGCATCGTCTCCAGCGAGACGATCAGCGTCGAAGAGCTGAAGCGGCTGGCGGGAGAGACCGAGCGTATCCGCGCCTATTCGGCCGAGCTGGAACGGAAATCGCAGCAGATCGAGAGCACGGCGGCGGAACTTGCCCGCGCCAATGCCCGCCTGCGTGAGGTCGACAAGCAGAAGGACGATTTTCTGAGCCAGATCAGCCACGAATTGCGCACACCCATGGCCTCGATCCGCTCGTTCAGCGATATCCTGCTGGAGAATCAGGATCTGGACGAGGCGAAGAAGCTCCGCTTTCTCGGCATCATCCAGAACGAAAGCCTGCGCCTGACCCGGCTGCTGGACGGGATCCTGGACATGAACCTGCTGGAGACCCGCGGCCTCTCGTGGTCGCCGGGACTGCTCGATCCGGAGATGGCGCTGGATCAGGCGATCGAAAGCTGCGAGGCGCTGGCCCTGCGCTCGGGCGTGGTGCTGAAACGGGGCACGCGGACCCGTGATGTCCTGATTCTGGGCGATCGCGACAAGCTCGCCCAGGTGATGGTCAACCTGATCGCCAATGCGATCAAATACAACACCGACCCCACACCCCAGGTGGTGGTATCCAGCCGGGTGCGCGGCGATCTTTACGAGGCGAGCGTGCGCGACAACGGCCGCGGCGTGCCCGAAGAGGATCGGGAGCGGATCTTCGAAAAATTTGCCCGCGGCTCAGCCCATCAACAGACCGGCGCCGGGCTCGGCCTCGCCATCAGCCGCCAGATCGTCGAAAGCTTCGGCGGCCGGCTGGGCCTCGGCACCGGCCGCAGCGGTGCCGAATTCGTCGTCTCGCTCCCCCTCCAGCCCCTGCCGGGCACCGGACGCGAAAGGGCGGATCTGCCGAAAGCTTAGGCAGATCCGCCCGATGGTGATCGTTCAGGGCGCAGTCGGGATGGGTACGGCAGTCACTGCGAAAGACGGTGTAGCGTGTTGTGGTAGCGCTTCATGATCTCCTTGGCCTTCGCAAGTATTCTCTCGCGATGAGGATGATCCGGCACCAGCACATATCCGCCATCCTCCGTTTCGGCCAGATAGAGCAGGGAACCTTCGCGGACGTTCAGGCGCGCAATCATCTCCTCTGGAAGATCCACGCACAGCGACCCGTCGATGTTCCGGACCTTCAGCTCGATCGTCATTGCGTTGCATCCTGCCGTGCATGTCGTTCCGGGCAGGTCAGTCTCCCGAACATACCGCATCTTATACGAAAAAAGGCGGCCTCTCGGCCGCCCTTTCCGTCTGATCTTCAGTGATGCATCGCCACTGCCGGCAGCACCGGGGTGCGGCCCATTTCGCGGCGGGTTTCGCGTTTGACCCAGCGGCTGACCTTTTCCAGCGCGCGGGCCTCGATCTGGCGCACCCGTTCGCGGCTGATGCCGTAGACCTGGCTCAGATCCTCCAGTGTTGCCGGCGCCTCGACAAGGCGGCGGCGGCTGAAGATGTCGCGCTCCCGATCGCCGAGGCTCGCGACCGCGCCTTCGATCAGGGTGCGGGCGCGGCCGGTTTCCTCGGCTTCGGCCAGCATGGTTTCCTGGTCGTCCTCAGGGCTTTCCAGCCAGTCCTGCCATTCGGTGTCGGCTTCCTGGCGCACCGGCTCGTTCAGCGAGCTGGCGATGCCGTCCAGATAGCGTTCCATGGCCACCACGTCCGAAGGCTCGACATCCAGCTTTTCGGCGATGATCGCCACCTGATCGTCGTTGAGCCCGGCCTCGCCCATGATGTCGAGTTCGCTCTTCACCCGGCGCAGGTTGAAGAACAGCCGCTTCTGCGAGGCGGTGGTGCCCATGCGGACCACCGACCAGGACCGCATGATGTATTCCTGGATGGCCGCACGGATCCACCAGATCGCATAGGTGGCGAGCCGGAAGCCGCGATCGGGGTCGAAACGATGCACCGCCTGCATCATGCCGAGATTGCCTTCGGAGATCAGATCGGCCAGCGGCAAACCATAGCCGCGATAGCCCATCGCGATCTTTGCGACCAGGCGGAGATGGCTGTTGACCAACTGATCCGCAGCGCGTACATCACCTTCGTCGCGAAAGCGGCGGGCAAGGCGCTGCTCCTGCTCAAGCTCGAGCACGGGATAGCGGCGGATCTGCTGCAGATAGGGGCCGAGGCCGGCATCGAACATGTTGTCGCGTCCGGCGGTGCGGGGCGTGCGTGAAGCCATGGCACGTGCCTCCTCTCGACTGACCCCAGGGGAGTCAAGGTCCCGGTGGGGTGGGTCCGGCCGCGCCTCTCCCTGGTGCGACCGGCAGGGTTCGCCCGCACCATGCGGAGCGAAGGCCCTTGCGTCCTGTCGCAGGGAGATATGCAAGCAGTGCGCCAGTTTCCGGCGCGCGTGACCCGTTGAGTTCATCTCGGGCGGTTTTCGTCCCTCTTCTGAGGCTTATACGAGCCGCCGCCCAATATCCTACGTTTCAGGTTGCACCAATCTTACGTCCCGGTCGTCCATCCGGATGCGGCCGCACCACCTTCTTCTGTGGCGTCAGGCTCTCCGGTTTCTCTTGTCCGGCCAACCGATATGATCACCCCGAAGTTCCCAAGGGACGACATGCTCTTTTCGTGACCATGCGTCCCCTCGACGTCCCGAGGATGTCACGCCTTTCGTTACCACGACCTTAAGAGCCCGCGAGAATCTACATCCCCCGGATTTCACCTTCCGGGTGAGGCGATCTCTCATCTGGTCCGCCCTTGGTCGGGGTAGACAGGCGCACCCGTTCCCGGGCACGCTTGTCTTGTAGCCCAGACTGACACAGCCGGACGATGACGTCCATCACACTTTAGAAGAATTCCAAACTAGCCAGCAGCTCCCGCATGTCCTGCGGCAGGGGGCTTTCGAATTTCAGGCGCCGCCCGGTGACCGGGTGTACGAAGCCCAGCCGGCGGGCATGCAGGGCCTGCCGCGGGAAGCTGCACATGGCCTTGATCCGCGGATCTTCCATCCGCTGCAGCCGGGCGGGGCTGCGGCCATAGACCGGGTCGCCCACCAGCGGGTGGCCGACATGAGAGAGGTGGACGCGGATCTGATGGGTCCGCCCCGTCTCCAGCCGGCAATCCAGCACCGAGGCCAGAGGCTTTTCCGATACCTCCACCACGCCGACCATATTGGCGATCCGGTAATGGGTCACCGCAGGCTTGCCGCCGCGGGTGACCACGGCCATGCGCTGGCGATCGGTGGCATGGCGGCCGATATTGCCCTCGATCCGGCCGGGATCGACCGCCGGCACGCCCCAGACGATGGCGGTATAGGCGCGGCGGATGGTGTGGTCGGCGAACTGCCGGGCCAGGGCCAGATGGGCGGCATCGGTCTTCGCGAACACGATCAGGCCGCTGGTGTCCTTGTCGATCCGGTGCACCACGCCCGGGCGGGTGGGGGCGCCGATCGAGGACAGCCGCCCGTCGCCATGGGCCAGCAGCCCCGAGACCAGGGTGCCGCGGTCGTTGCCGGCGCCCGGATGCACCACCAGCCCGGCCGGTTTGTCGACCACGATCAGCCACTCGTCCTCGTAAACGATGTCGAGCGCCATGGGCTCGGGCTCAAGGCGGCGTTCCTCGGGCACCGGCACGGTCACGGTCAGCTTCTGGCCGGGCTTTACCCGCCGGGAGGCGTCGGCTATCGTCGCGCCGTCGAGCGTGACCCGGCCGTCGCGGATCAGCGCCTGGACCCGCCCGCGCGATAGCGAGGGCGCGGCATTGGCCAGCAGCCGATCCGCCCGTTCCTCCGCGAAACCGGTCGGCAGGGTGATGTCGACCGTGCCGCCCAGCACCGCCGCGGCTTCGAGGGCCGACAGCTCGTCGTCGTCGAGGCCGGCCTCGGCCTCCGCAAAGGGCTCGTCCTCCTCCGCCCCGGCGTCGTCGTCCGGGATGAGGCCCGGGTCTTCGATGAGCTCCGGGTCTTCGATGAGGTCAGGCTCTTCGGTCGGATCGGAATGGGCCGGCACCGCCGTCTCGCGGGGCAGGTCGTCGTCGCCGGGCCGGCGGGAATCGCGTCCGCTCAAAACATCAACTCCCTTCGGGGGATCGGGGACTTCCAGATGAACGACAAGGCGCCCGAGACGATCGAACAGCGCATGACCCGCATTCTGAAGCGGGTGATCATCGGGCTCGGCATCGCCATCCTGGTGGTCGGTGCCGGTCTAGGCGTGCTGATATACCAGCGGGCGACGTCTAACAAGGACCAGAAGCCGGCAGAGGTCCCGGTTGCGACGGCCCCGGCGACGCCGGAGGCCGCCACCCCGGCGCCGCAGCCGGCGGCGCCGGGCCAGATCGCCGGCGATTTCCGCACCGCCAACCCGCCTGCCGCCCCGGCCCGGCCGCTCCGCCCGGCCGGCAGCGACGGGCCGGCGCTGATGCCGGATGAGAAGGTCGTCACGCTGGCCGCGGCGGGCGAGGACGTGATGATGGTCGCCGAAGGGGCCGACGGCGCGCAGGTGCTGGTGGTGATCGACCGGGCCTCGGGCCTGCTGATCCGGCGGATCCCGCTGAACGCCGCGGCTGCGGCGGCCGAGGCGAAATGATCCGGGCGCCGCGGGTGACGATCCGCCCGGCGGCGATGCGGGCGGCGGTCGATACGGTCGAAGCCGCCTATCCGGCCGAGGGCTGCGGCCTGCTGCTGGGGCATGTGCGGGCTGACCTGATAGAGGTGGCGGAAGCAGTGGCGTCGATCAACGTTGCCCCGGATCCGCAGCGCAATTTCGAGATCGACCCGGCCCTGCGCCTGCGTCTGCAGCGCCGGTCGCGGGAAGACGGGGCGGCGCCGGTGATCGGCCTCTATCACGGCCATCCGGACATGGCGGCCTCGCCCTCGGCGGCCGATCTGGCCGGCGCCTGGGAGGCAGGGCTGATCTGGGTGATCTTCCGGGTCGAGGACGGCCAGATGATCGAGGCCCGCTGCTGGCAACTGGCGGCCGACGGCAGCTGCTTCATCGAGTGCCTGCTGCGCGTGGGCGAGGGAAGACCTGCCGCCTATGGGCCGCCGCGGCCGGTCGAGCCTTGACCTGGCGCCGCCTGTAACGATGTTCGACCAGGGGCCGGCGGTATGATGGGACCGGCTCCGTCAAAAAACGAGACGATGTGTGGACGACGATCGCGACGACGACCGCGAGGATGCGGAACTGGACGGCATCCCGGGTGACGAGGATGACGCAGGCGGCTTGCGCCCGGGCACCCAGATCGAGGTGAGGATCACCGATCTGGGCAGCCATGGCGACGGCATCGGCTCGTATGAGGGCCAGCCGGTCTTCGTGTCCCATGCCCTGCCGGGCGACCTGGTGGCGGCGACCGTGGAGACGGTGGAACGCGACCGCATCCGTGCCCGCTGGCTGGAACTGGTGGAGCCGGGCCCCGTACGGGTGGAGCCGGCCTGCCCGCATTTCGGCCCCTGCGGCGGCTGCGCCCTGCAGCACATGGCGCTGCACGACTATCGCGGCTGGAAGCGCGGCCTGGTCGCCGACATCCTGGCCCGCAACGGCTTCGAAGATGCGAAACTGGCGCCGATGCTGCCGGCGGAGCCGCGTGAGCGCCGGCGGACCAGCTGGAAGCTGCGTGCCACCGCCCGCAAGGCGGTGGTCGGCTATATGGAGGCCGGCAGCCGCCATGTGGTCGATGTGGAGCATTGCCTGCTGCTGGTGCCCGAACTCGATCGGCTGATCCCGCAGCTGCGGGCCTTCATGTCCGGCCCCGACGGCTATCCCCATCCGACCCATTTCCGGGACGCCCATGCCGAGGCGACCGAAGGCGGCGTCGATCTGGTGCTGACGCTGTCGCAGGCGCCCGACGCCGAGGGGCTGCAGGCGCTGGCGCGCTTCGCCGAAACCGCCGGCCTTGCCCGGATCTCGTGGCGGCCGGAGCCCGACCCGGTGCCCGAGCCGCAGCGTGGCGGCCGTGGCCGCAATCCGAAGGGCCGGCAGAGAAGCCCCGCCCGCGGGGGGGCCCGCGCCGGCAATGCGCCGGCGATCCTGGCCGAGCCCGAGGTGGTGGTGCGACGTCAGGCGCCGGTGGTCCATCGCGGCGGTGTGGCGCTGGAACCGCCCCCGGCCGGCTTCGCCCAGGCGACCGCCGCGGGCGAAGAGGCGCTGGTGAGCTTCGTCGCCGGCGTCTTCGGCCATGTGATCGAAGAGGGCGGCACGATCGGCGACTTCTTTGCCGGCTCGGGCACCTTCGCGCTCGCCCTGGCCCATCGCGGCGCGCGGGTGATCGCGGCCGAGGTGGAAGGGCCGGCGCTGGACGCCCTCTCTCGCGCCGCTGCCGCGGCCGGATTGTCCGACCGGGTGACGGTGGAGCCGCGCGACCTGATGCGCTGGCCGCCCTCTGCCCGCGATCTCGCCATCCTGGACGCAGCGGTGTTCGATCCGCCGCGGGCGGGCGCGCGGGCGCTGACGGAACAGCTGGCCGCCTCGGGCGTTCCGCTGATCGCCGCGGTGTCGTGCAATCCGGTGACCTTCGTGCGTGACGCGAAGATCCTGGCCGCGGCCGGCTACCGGCTGGTCCGGGTGATGCCGGTCGACCAGTTCCTGTGGTCGCGCCATGTGGAGCTTGCGGCCGAATTCCGGCTGGATCCGGCGTTGGCGGCAGCCCGTGGCGGCACCGGGCGGCAGGCGCCGCGTGACGACCCGCATGCCCCGCCGCGTGGCCGGGGCGCGGCCAAGACCGATCGTGGTCCGAAGCAGAGGGGGATGCGATGAATTTTCACAGCGATCATGTCGTGGGCGCCCATCCCAAGGTGATGGAGGCGCTGGTCGCCGCCAATCAGGGCTCTGTCCCGTCCTACGGCAATGATCCGGTCTCGGCGGCGCTGGAAGAGGATCTGGCGGTGCTGTTCGGCCGCGAGGTCCGGGTGTTCATGACGCCCACCGGCACCGCCGCCAATGCGCTGTCGCTGGCGGCGCTGACCCCGCGCTGGGGCACGATCTATGCCCATAGCGAAGCGCATGTGGAGATGGATGAATGCGCGGCGCCGGAATTCTATACCGGCGGCGCCAAGCTCTCGCTCGTGCCCGGTGATCACGGCCGGATGGATCTGGACCAGCTGGCGGCGCGACTGGCCGCGGCGCCGCGCGGCTTCGTTCATGCCGCCCAGCCGGCGGCGATCACGCTGACCCAGGCGACCGAGGCCGGTACGGTCTACACCCCCGATCAAGTGCGGCGGGCGGGCGCGATCGCCCGCGAGCAGGGCGTGCGGCTGCATATGGATGGCGCCCGCTTCGCCAATGCCTGCGTGCATCTGGGCGTGGCGCCGGCCGAAATCACCTGGGATGCGGGTGTCGACGTGTTGAGCTTCGGCTCGGCCAAGAACGGCACGCTGGGGGCCGAGGCGGTGGTGGTCTTCGACCCCGAGCTTGCCGAGGCGATGGGCTATCTGCGCAAGCGCGCCGGCCTGCTGATCCCCAAGATGCGCTTCCTGTCGGCCCAGTTCCGCGCCTATCTGGCAGGTGATCTCTGGCTGTCGCTGGCCGGCCATGCCAATGCCATGGCCACCCGGCTGGCCCATGGCCTGCAGTCGTTGCCCGGCGTTTCGCTCGCCCATCCGGTGGAGGCGAACGAGCTGTTCGTCGATCTGGCCGAACCGGCCGTCGCGGCGCTGGAGAAGGCAGGCGCCGGCTTCTATCGCTGGGCCGAGCCCGCGCCCGGCACGGTGCGCATCCGCTTGGTCACCTCGTGGGCGACCGATCCGGCGGAGGTCGACCGTTTCCTGGATCATGCCTCGATCGCGGCCGCCCACGGCCGGCGCTGAGGAGGCCGAGGCGGGCCGGGACGGCGCGAAGCCGTTGATTTTCCGGCCCCCTGATCCTCCCGGAAATATTTCGTCATCTGACCTTCATTTTTTCTCTTGCACGGCCTGACTGCTGGCTGTAAATATCCGCCCACACGACGACGCCCCCATCGTCTAGCGGTCCAGGACGCCGCCCTCTCACGGCGGAAACAGGGGTTCGATTCCCCTTGGGGGTGCCAATCCTCAAGCGTCGTCAGCGAAACGCCGCGCGGATCTCACGATCCAGCGCGGCGTTTCGCATTTCTGGACTTGGCTTCATTTTCCCTGATCTTCAGCATACGCCGCCGGATCTTGCCGGGCTGCCGCCGCGCTTGTCCTCTTCCCCGGCCGGGCCTATCGTGCCCGGGCCCAGGATTTCTCAGACCAGAATTGCTCAGAGAGGAGGCCCCGCGGTGAGCGACAACCTCTACGCCCGTATCCGTGCCCGTTTCCCGGCCGACCCGGCCCGGCCGATGCTCTACCGGCCCGATGGCAGCGTGCTCACCTATGGCGATGCCGACCGGATCTCGGGCCAGGTCGCGGCCCTGCTCGACCAGATGGGCGTCGCCCCCGGCGATCGGGTGGCGGTGCAGGTCGACAAATCGCCGATGGCGCTGATGCTCTATCTGGGCTGCCTGCGGCGCGGCGCGGTCTATCTGCCGCTCAACACCGCCTACAAGCCGGCCGAGCTTGAATACTTCATCGACGATGCCGAGCCGCGGCTGGTGGTTTGCCGGCCCGAAGCGGAAACCGCGGTCCGGACCATGACCAATGGCCGGCCGATCGAGGTGGCGACCCTGGATGCCACCGGCGACGGCGCCTTCGCCGACCGGGTCCGCGCCACGGCGACCGTGGCCGAGCCGGTCGCCCGCAGCCGCGACGATCTTGCCGCCATCCTCTATTCCTCGGGCACCACCGGCCGGCCCAAGGGGGTGATGCTGTCGGGCGAGAACCTCTGGAGCAATGCAGAGACGCTGGTGGATGCCTGGGGCTTCACCGATCGCGACGTGCTGCTGCACATGCTGCCGATCTTCCACACCCACGGCCTGTTCGTCGCCACCCATTGCGTGCTGCTGTCGGGCGCCGCCATGCTGTTCGAGCCGAAATTCGATGCAGCCCGGGCGCTGGCGCTGATGCCCAGGGCGACCGTGATGATGGGCGTGCCGACCTTCTATGTCCGCCTGCTGGCCGAAGCCGGGCTCACCCGCGACGCCACCGCCCATATGCGCCTGTTCGTCTCGGGCTCGGCACCGCTGCTGCCCGAAACCTTCGCCCGGTTCGAAGCCGTCACCGGCCATCGCATTCTTGAACGCTATGGCATGACGGAAACCAATATGAACACCTCCAACCCCTATGACGGCGATCGCCGCCAGGGCACGGTCGGCCGGCCGCTGCCGGGGGTGGAGCTGCGCATCACCGGCGAGGATGGCAGCCCGGTGGCGGCGGGCGAGGCGGGCATGATCGAGCTGAAGGGCCCGAACGTGTTCAAGGGCTATTGGCGCAAGCCCGAGAAGACCGCCGAGGATTTCACCGCCGACGGCTTCTTCCGCAGCGGCGATATCGGTACCATCGACGGTGACGGCTATGTCTCGATCGTCGGCCGGGCCAAGGATCTGGTGATCTCGGGCGGGTTCAACGTCTACCCCAAGGAGATCGAGCTGGTCATCGACCGGATCCCGGGGGTGGACGAAAGCGCCGTGATCGGCGTGCCGCACCCCGATTTCGGCGAGGCCGTGGTGGCGGTGGTGGTGCGCGAGGCCGGGGCCGATGCGCCCGACGAGGCCGGCGTGCTGGCGGTCACCCGCGATCAGCTGGCCAATTTCAAGCAGCCCAAGCGGGTGCTGTTTGCGGCCGAACTGCCGCGCAACGCCATGGGCAAGGTGCAGAAGAACCTGCTGCGCGACGCTCATCAGGGCCTCTTCGCCGGCTGATCGCGCCGCGGCGCTTGCATCCGCCCGGAGGCGGGGGCATGTGAAGGGAGACGGGGGAAGGCGCCTCGTTCTCCCGCGCTCCCGTCCCCGTGTTTTTTCAAGGTCCGCAACCGGAAGGCCGGCACCATGCGTATCGACGTGATTTCCGACACCGTCTGCCCCTGGTGCTTCATCGGCAAGCGCCGGCTTGAAGAGGCACTGGAGATGTTCGCGGAGCACCCGGCTGCCCAGCCGGTGGAGGTGCGCTGGCATCCCTTCCAGCTGAACCCGGCCATGCCGCGCGAGGGCACCGACCGGGCCGGCTATCTGGCGGCCAAGTTCGGCGGGCCCGAGCGTGCCGCCCAGATCTATGGCCGCATCCGTGCCGCCGGCGCCGAAGCGGGCATCGACATCGATCCCGAGCGCGCGGCGGTGATGCCGAACACGCTCGACAGCCACCGCCTGATCCACCGCATGCAGCTGCGCGATCTGGCGGCGGCCGATGGCGGCAATCGCGGCGACCGGGTGGTCGAGGCGCTGTTCACCGCCTTTTTCGAGCAGGGCCGCAATATCGGCGATGCGGCGGTGCTGACCGAGATCGGCCTGGCGGTCGACCCCGAGGACACCGATCTCGGCGCATGGCTCGCCTCTGACGAAGACCGCGACATGATGGCCGAGGCCGATGCCCAGGCGCGGCGGATCGGCGTCGACGGCGTGCCCTGTTTCATCATCGACGGCCGCTGGGCGGTGATGGGCGCGCAGGCGCCCGAGCAGATGATGATGGCCCTGGTCCGCGCCGCCACCAACCCGGCCGGCGGCGGCGTCGCCGATGACGGCGAGGGCGAGATGTCGGACGACGACGCTGATGGCGACGGCTGCTCGCCCGAGGATGGCTGCGCAGTGCCGCCGCGCTGATCCCGGCTTCCGTCGGGGTCAGCTGCCGAGCAAAGTGAGGGCGAGAGAGACGGTCGCGACCGAGCCCAGGGTCGAGACCAGGATCGCGGCCGAAATCCGGCTGGTATCCATCCGGTACTGATCGGCCAGTACGAAAACCGACACCGCGATCGGCAGCGACGCCTCCAGCACCAGGATCCGGACCAGCAGCGGGTCGAGCGCGAAGACGATGGTGGCCATCCCCAGCACCAGCAGGGGGTGGACCACGATCTTGAGCAGAGCCAGCCCCGAGACCTCGATCATGCCGCGGGCGAGCGAGCAGCCGGCGAGGTTGGCGCCCAGCGCGAACAGCGCGCAAGGGGCCGCCGCCAGGCCGACGAGGTTGCCATAGGCCGCAACCGGCTTGGGCAGCGGCAGCCCCGAGACGCCGTAAAGCGCGCCGGCCACGATGGTCAGGATCAGCGGGTTGAAGGCCAGCCCGCGGGCGATCTTGATCAGGGCCCGCTTCAGCCCGCCGCCGGCCGCGCGCTCGCTTTCGATCAGCAGCACGGTCAGCCCCATCATCAGCACATGGTCGAGCACGATGATGGTCATCGCCGGGGCGGCGGCTTCCGGGCCGAAGGCGAAGATCACCAGCGGCAGGCCCATATAGCCGACATTCGAAAAGGTGGCGCCCAGCCCGCGGATCCCTGAGATCGCAGGACCCCCGCCGAACAGCCGGCGCCCGCCCACAACCGCGATCGCATAGACGATCAGCCCGGCGCCGTAATAGGCACCGATCAGCTTGGGATCGAGCAGCCGGTCGAGCGGGATTTCCGCGACCTTCACGAACAGGAAGGGCGGCAGCGCCACCCAATAGGTGAACCGGTTGAGCCCGGCCAGCCCGCCCGCATCGATGAATCGCCGCCGGCCGACGATCCAGCCGGTCAGAATCACCGCGAAGAACGGCAGGCATACATCGATCAGGATCTGCATATCTCGGTCTGTCTCGGGATAGGGACTTCCAGGCGGCCGAAGGCAGCGGCCGATCCTGACCGGGGGGCCCGCACATTGCAAGCCCACCACACCTTAAGCGATAACATGTGGACCATAACTCGCCATAAGCTTGACAGCGGGGGCGGGAAGGGTCGATTATCACGAACAGGTTGAATGGTCCTGTCACCGGATCGATCAGGCGGGGACGCGATGGGGGATCGCTACCCGTCAGGCCGCCGGTGAGCCTGGTGGTCCGTCTTCTGTACCGGACAATGGTACGCGCATGGCCCTTGTCCGGCCTTCCGTTCACGAGCAAATTCCGGGCGGACTTCGGTCCGCCCGCTTTTTTTGTCTGCCGCGGCACGGCGAGTGCTGCGTGGCAGCCTTGCAGGCGCGACTGCTCGCAAGCCCGCACCGGCTGCGCTATAGTGCGCCGCGCCGGCCCGGGCCGGCACACCCATGCGACCCACGCCCATGCGACTCTTCGAGGAGCGGCCCTTCCCATGAGCGGCAAGCCCACCGTATTCATCGACGGCGAGGCCGGGACCACCGGCCTGCAGATCCGGGCACGTCTGGCCGGGCGCGAGGATCTCGCGCTGGTCTCGATTGCCCCCGAGCGTCGCAAGGATCCGGCTGAGCGTCGACGCCTGCTGAACGAGGTCGACCTCGCGATCCTCTGCCTGCCCGATGCGGCGGCGGTCGAAAGCGTCTCGATGATCGAGAATCCGGCCGTGAAGGTGCTCGACGCCTCCACCGCCCACAGGGTCAAGGATGGCTGGAGCTACGGCTTCGCCGAGCTGCTGCCCGGCCAGCGGGCGGCCATCGCCGCCGCCACCCGTGTCGCCAATCCCGGCTGCTATCCGACCGGTTTCACCGCCCTGGTGCGGCCGCTGGTCGATGCCGGGATCATCGCGGCCGATGCGGCGCTGTCGGTCAATGCCGTCTCGGGCTTTTCGGGCGGTGGCCGGCAGATGGTGGAAGATTACGAGGCAGCTGCCCCGGTCGGACGCGAGGCGGCCTATCCCTATGGTGACTACGCCCTGGGGCTGGAGCACAAGCACCTGCCCGAAATGGCGGTCTATGGCGGCCTTGCCGCCGCACCGCTGTTCGTGCCGGCGGTCGGCCACTTCAAATGCGGCATGCTGGTGCATGTGCCACTGACCCGGGCCCAGCTGGCGAAGGCGGCGACGGTGGCGGATGTGCAGGCGCTGCTGGCCGAACGCTATACCGGCGAGCGCTTCGTCAGCGTCGCCCCCTTGGGCGGCGGCGACCGTCTGCGCGACGGCAAGTTCCTGGACCCGCGCGAGCTGAACGGCACCAATCGGCTGGAGCTGTTCGTGTTCGGCAACGATGCTGCCGGCCAGATCCTGCTGGCCGCCCGGCTGGACAATCTGGGCAAGGGCGCCTCGGGTGCCGCGGTCCAGAACCTCAACCTGATGCTGGGCCTCGACGAGGCGGCGGGTCTGGAGACCACGCTGCCGCTCTCCGAGACGACGATGTAAGCCCGTCCTTTCAGGCTCAGAACGACAAAGACGGCTGTTCCGCATCGGCGGAACAGCCGTCAGTTCGTTCATCGCGGGGTCGGCCCGCGCAGGATCCGTGCCGGTCCGGGACCAGAGACCGGGGAACGGGCGGGATGGCGGGCTGGGCTCAGGCGCCAGGATCGGGGGACGATCCGCCATCCCTTCGGGCCGACGGTGCACGATCGACATAGCCGGAGCCTAGGATGAAGGCGCGGCGTCGTCAATCCTCTTGCGACATCATCAAAATTGCTATGCGCGCCATAGTGGCAATGTGTTCTTAGAAGCTTGGCGGCGTGCAGGCGGAGACGATTTCGGCTTCCTCCTCGCCGACATTGCGGAAGCGGTGGGGCAGGCGGCTGTCGAAGTAATAGCCGTCGCCGGCTTCCAGCACGCAGCTTTCGCCGCCGACCGTCAGTTCGATCCGGCCGCGGACCACGATCCCACCTTCTTCCGATTCATGGCGCAGCAACTGCTTGCCGGTATCGGCCCCGGGGGCGTAGCGCTCGTGCAGGATCTGCATCCGCCGCCGGCTCAGATTCTCGCCGATCTGGGCATAGGCGACCGAGCCGCGGGCAATCTGGGTCAGTTCATCGGCCCGATAGAAGGCCCGCTGCCGGGTGGTGAGGTCGAGCGAGAAGAACTCCGACAGCGAGATCGGAATCCCCTCCAGCACCTTCTTCAGCGATCCGACCGAGGGGCTGACCTTGTCCTGCTCGATCAGCGAGATGGTCGCATTGGTCACCCCGGCCCGCTTGGCCAGTTCGCGCTGCGACAGACCGTAGATCTGTCGGATGGTCTTGAGGCGCGTGCCCAGATCGCCGCTCATCGTCCCGCTTCTCCCTGTTCCTTGCCGGCCGCCCTGCCGGTTCCTGTTCAAGATATTTGACATTCCATGGGTTCCGCAACGCAAAATCAATAGCTTGCATCTCCCATGGAAATCACTTTGTCGAGTTTAATTGTCAATGCTAGGCTGTTTCACAGGATGAGAGGCACGGCCAGACGGCTGCCGCCGCTCATCTCCCCAGCCGCCATTGCGGCGGCGGCCAAGGGCGCGGCAGCGCCCGCCCGGCGAGGGACTAACAACCACTCCCAGCCGCCATTGCGGCGGCGGCCAAGGGCGCGGCAGCGCCCGCCCGGCGAGGGGCTGACAAACCAACAGGAGCGACGCGGTCATGGCGCGCATCACGGTTCCGAACGATCTGGACGCGCATTGGATGCCGTTCACGGCCAATCGCCAGTTCAAGGCGGCGCCCCGCCTGCTGGTCGGGGCGAAGGACATGTACTACACCTCGCATGACGGCCGTCAGGTGCTGGACGGCTGCGCGGGTCTGTGGTGCGTGAATGCCGGCCATGGCCGGGACAAGATTTCCGAGGCGGTCGCCCGTCAGATCTCGGAGATGGATTATTCGCCCTCGTTCCAGATGGGCCATCCGCTGAGCTTCGAGCTGGCGAGCCGCCTGGTCGAGCTGGCGCCCGACGGCATCGACCATGTGTTCTACTGCAATTCCGGCTCGGAAGCGGTCGACACGGCGCTGAAGATGGCGCTCGCCTATCACCGCATCCGCGGCGAGGGCAGCCGCACCCGTCTGATCGGCCGTGAGCGCGGCTATCACGGTGTCGGCTTCGGCGGCATTTCGGTGGGCGGCATCGTCTCCAACCGCAAGCATTTCGGCACGCTTCTGTCGGGCGTCGACCATCTGCGTCACACCCATGATCCGGCCCGCAACGCCTTCTCGTGGGGCCAGCCCGAGCATGGGGCGGAGCTGGCCGACGATCTGGAGCGGCTGGTGGCACTGCACGATGCCTCGACCATTGCGGCGGTGATCGTGGAGCCGATCGCGGGCTCGACCGGCGTGCTGATCCCGCCGAAGGGCTACCTCAAGCGCCTGCGCGAGATCTGCGACCGTCACGGCATCCTGCTGATCTTCGACGAGGTCATCTGCGGCTTCGGCCGGACCGGCAAGGCCTTCGGCGCCGACAGCTTCGAGGTGACGCCGGATCTGATGACCACCGCCAAGGGCATCACCAATGGTGCGGTGCCGATGGGCGCGGTCTTCGCGAAGAAGGAAATCTACGACACCTTCATGACCGGGCCCGAGCACCTGATCGAGTTCTTCCACGGCTACACCTATTCGGGCCATCCGCTGGCCTGTGCGGCGGCGCTCGCCACGCTCGACATCTATGCCGAGGAGAAGCTGTTCGATCGGGCGGCGAACCTGTCGGAGTATTTCGGCAAGGCGGCGCATGCGCTGCGCGATCTGCCGAACGTCATCGACATCCGCAATTACGGCATGGTCGCCGCGGTCGAGCTGTCGCCGCGGGCGGGTGAGCCGACCAAGCGGGCCTATGAGATCTTCGTGCGCGCCTATGAGCAGGGCGTGCTGCTGCGCTTCACCGGCGACATCATCGCCATCTCGCCGCCGCTGATCATCGACGAAGCCCAGATCGACCATCTTTATGCGGTCCTGGCCGAGGCCATCAAGGCGACCGCCTGATCCGCCGTCATCCGACCGGCGTTGTCGTCGCCGATCCGCATCCCCCGCCCGGGTATTCCCCGGGCGGTCTGGCCCAGGCCGGCACAAGACCCGGCGGCCCGGAGATGCGGAGGCGGCGCTGCGTCTTTCCTGGGGAGGAAACACCATGCTTCTGGGCGTGCCCAAAGAGATTAAGACCGACGAATACCGCGTCGGCCTGACCCCCGCCGCCGTGCGCGAACTGGTCCATCACGGCCATAACGTGCTGGTGGAGCAGGGGGCGGGGCTCGGCGCCGGGCTCGACGATGCGGCCTACGAGGCGGCCGGCGCCACCATCGCCGCCGATGCCGAAGAGGTCTTCGCCCGCGGCGAGATGATCGTGAAGGTCAAGGAGCCGCAGCCGGTGGAATGCCGCAGGCTCCGCCCCGGCCAGCTGCTGTTCACCTATCTGCATCTGGCGCCCGATCCCGAACAGACCCGGCTGCTGCTGGCAAGCGGCGCCACCGCCATCGCCTACGAGACCGTCACCGACGCGGCCGGCCGCCTGCCGCTGCTGGCGCCGATGAGCGAGGTCGCCGGCCGCATGTCGGTTCAGGCCGCTGCCCATGCGCTGGAAAAGACCCAGGGCGGGCGCGGCGTGCTGATGGGCGGCGTGCCGGGCGTGCGCCCGGCGCGGGTGGTGGTGCTGGGCGGCGGCGTTGTCGGCACCAATGCCGCCCGCCTCGCCATCGGGCTTGGTGCCGAGGTGGTGGTGATCGACCGCTCGCTCGGCCGGCTGAAGGAACTGGATGCGCTTTACGGCCCGGCCATGCGCACCCTTTATGCCACCCGCGAGACCATCGAAGAGGCCGTGACAACGGCCGATGCGGTGATCGGTGCGGTGCTGGTGCCGGGGGCGGCGGCGCCCAAACTCATCGACCGGCCGCTCCTGGGGCGCATGCAGCCGGGGGCGGTGCTGGTCGACGTCGCCATCGACCAGGGGGGCTGTTTCGAAACCTCGCGCGCCACCACCCATCGCCAGCCGACCTACGAGGTGGACGGCATCGTCCATTACTGCGTCGCTAACATGCCGGGCGGTGTTGCCCGCACCTCGACCTTCGCGCTCAACAACGCGACCCTGCCTTTCGTGCTGGCCCTCGCCGACAAGGGCGCCGCCCGGGCACTGGCCGAGGATCCGCATCTGATGAACGGTCTGAACGTCCATGCCGGACAGCTGACCATCGAGGCCGTGGCCGAGGCCCAGAACCTGACCGCCGTCACCCCCGCCGACGCGCTCTCGCGCGCCGCCTGACGGCCGGCCGGGTTGCTCCCGCCTGGACCTCGCCACCGTCCGACGCCCGCAGGCCTGGCCTGCGGGCGTCGGTTCTTTTCGGGGCCGTCCGGCAAGGCTATTCTGAAATGCACCAGTTCAGCCAAGGGGTGCATCATGAGCACGGCCGAACCGCAGCTGCCTCCGCCCCGGAAGGAGCCCAACGAAGCCACGATGCAGGCCATGGCCGAGCTGAAGGCGGGCAAGGGCGTGAGATTCGACACGGTTGCAGATCTTATGGCGGATCTGACGGCGGAGGACTGACCGTCCGAGACGGCAGACGCTCTGCTCCTCACACCCCCCGCCGCGTCAACCTGATCGCCGCGATGATGCCGATCAGCCCGACCGGCAGGAAGGCGGCGAAGACCCAGAAGCCGACGGTCTCTGCCGTGGCGGGGTCGGGCAGGGCGCCACCATGGGCGCCGCCGAAGCCCGAGAGGTTGGCGGCGATACCGGCGGCGGCGGCGCCGAGCGCATAGCCCAGGATCTGCATGGTCGGCACGGCCGAGGAGGCGCTTTCACGGACCTCGTCGGGCACGGCGGAGACGATCCGGCGGACCAGGAAGGCCCAGCACATGCCGAAGCCTGCGCCCTGGGCTGCCGCGAAGGGTGCCACCATCCACAGCTCGCCATGGGGCACGACCACCGCGAAGCCGGCGACGCCCGCCACGATCACCAGGGCGCCGGCGCGGATCAGCCAGGGCTCCAGCCGGGCGCCGGCGCCTGAGAGGGTGATCGCGGCCAGCGTCCAGGCGACGCTTTCGATCGCGACCAGATAGCCCGCGGTCAGGGCATCGGCCCCATGCAGCACCACGAACAGGATCGGCCCGTAGACGGTGAAGGGCACGGTTGCGGCCGAGAGGGTCAGCACCATGGCGAGCCCCATGCCCTGGCGGCGGCGCAGGTCGAGCGCACCCGGCGGCAGCAGGCCCTGGCCCAGCGGCGCCCGGCCGTCCCGGCGGAAGAACAGGGTGAGCAGGGCAAGGCCGGCCAGGCCCGAGAGGGCAGCGGTCAGGGCGTCGCCGGTGACGCCGGCGGTCGCCACTGCCAGCACCGCCACGATCAGCAGGGCGAGCCGGCCGGTCGGAACCGCGGCCGAGGGCAGGGCATGGGCTGCGCCCGATGTGGCGGCGGCTTCGGCGGCTGCCGTCACCCGGCGGAGCAGCAGCCCGCCGGCCACGGCCACCAGGGCGGCCTGAGCGCCGAAGGCCCAGAAGGCGCCGCGCCAGTGGCCGGCATCGGCGAACAGCCCGCCGACCAGTGGCCCGGCGAGCGCGGAGGCCCCCCACAGCCCCGACATGATCGCATAGAGCCTGGGCCAGAGCCTGGGTTCGTAAAGCCGCGACACCGAGACATGGGCCAGCGCCACCAGCATGCCGCCGCCCAGCCCCTGCACCAGCCGGCCGGCAAGCAGCGTGCCCATATCGGGGGCGACGGCGCTGACGACGCAGCCGACCGCGAAGGCGGTGGCCGCCATGGTGGTGGCCCGGCCCAGCCCGGCCGCGCGGGCGGCAAGCCCGGTGCAGGCCCCGGCCACGATCGACCCCAGCTCGTAGAGCGCCAGCGCCCAGTTCACCCAGGCGAGCCCGCCGATTTCCGCCGTCACCGCCGGCATGACCGTGGTGGTCAGCAGGCTGTCGGCGGCGTGCAGCCAGATGCCCAGGCACAGCACCATGAAGGCGCCGAAACGTCCGCCGCGGCGGATCTCGGCCCATTCACTGGCCGGGCGGGGGGTGCGGGCATGGCCTGCGGGGGGCATGGTACTTCCTTTTTCCAAGTTCTTACTTGTTTTAATTCAGGAGGGCCGGCACGGCAAGGGTGAAAGCCGGGGGCTTCAAGCCCTGCCTGTGGTGCAGGTCGGCCTGTATTTCAAGCATTCCTCACCGGTGGATATCTCGGCTAATCTTCTTTAAATCAAAAACACACAATAGTCTTGATGCATCTGGAGAAAATCGCCTCCTCATGAAAAAATTGAAGCTTTATGCCGCGCTCGATCACTTGGGATTGCGCCGGTCTTATGTCGGTAAAATGCTGGCGATCAGCTTTGTCGGCGTCCATGTGCCTCTTATTTGTCTTGTCATCTATCTCATGCTTGCCGGGGATCTGCCCTGGAACCAGGCGCAGCCGGTGCTGGCGGTGGTGCTGCTGGCGACGCTCGCCGGGACAGGGGCGACGCTCTGGGCGCTTCATTGTCTGCTCGATCCGGTGCGACTGGCCTCGCGTGCCCTGCATGACTATATGCGCGGCGGTCGGGTTCCCTCGCTGCCGACCGGCCATGTTGACGAGGCCGGCCGGCTGATGGCCGATGTGCAGGAGGCGGTGACCCGGCTGGCCGCCGCGCTGGATGCCGTCCATGCCGAACGCGGCCGGCTGATCGACGAGCGTCAGGCGCATTTCGAAATGCTCTCGCGGATGAGCCACGAGCTGCGCACCCCGCTGAATGCCATTCTGGGTTTCGCCGAGGTGATCCAGGGCGAGATGATGGGGCCGGTGGGGGCGCGGGCCTATTCCGATTATGCCGGGCTGATCCACAGCAGCGGCGGCGATCTGCTCCATATGGTCGACGGGCTGCTGAAGATGAGCGAGGCCAAGGCCGGCCCGGTCCGCGGCGGTCCTGCCCGCGACGGGTTGGAGCCGGTGGATCTGCATCAGCTGCTGGGCGAGGTCGCCAATCTGCAGCTGGTCCATGCCGGGCGGCGCGAGGTGGTGGTGACCGTGGTGCCCCAGATGGCGCCGGGGGGAGCCGCTCCGGCACCGGGCCTGGTTATGGAAGACCCGCGGATCCTGAAACAGCTGCTGATGTTCACCCTGTCGGGCCTGATCGCCGGCACGGAGCGGGGCCGGGAGGTTCGGATCGAACTGCGGCAGGCACCCGGCGGCCGGCCGGAAGTCGCCGTCTCGGCCCCGGGTGGATTTACCGGCCACGATCTGCCCCGGTCGATTGCCCCTGCCATTACCGGCGATCTGCCGCCCGAGATGGCCGGCGCCGATGATTTCGGCCACGTCTCGGTCCAGGGCTTCACCCTGGCGGTCGCCCATGCCATCGCGGTGGCGGAGCGGATCGGCATGACCATCGCGCCGGGCAGCCATGGTCGACGGGTCGCCTTGGATTTTGCGCCGGCGGCCTGAGATGTGGCCAGATCAGATCCGGAACCGGTCGAGCGTCAACCCCTCGGTCGAAATCTCGGGCGTGCGGCCCGAGACCAGATCGGCGACCAGGCGGCCCGATCCGGCGGCCATCGTCCAGCCCAGCGTGCCATGGCCGGTGTTGAGGAACAGGTTGCGGAAGCGGGTCGGGCCGATCACCGGCACGCCGTCGGGGCTGGCCGGCCTGAGCCCGCACCAGTAGTCCGGCACCGCGTCGCGCGCAATCTCAGGGAACACCGCCTGCACGCCCTTCAGGATCGCCTGCGAGCGTACCCGGTTGAGGCTGAGATCATAGCCGGCAAGCTCTGCCGTGCCGGCGGCGCGCAGCCGGTCGCCCAGCCGGGTGAAGACGATCCGGCGGGCATCGTCGGTCAGGCTGCCCTGGGGCGCGTCGTTGCGGCCGGCGACGTTCAGCGTGACCGAATAGCCCTTCAGCGGATAGACCGGCAGGCGGATGCCGATCCGGCGCAGCAGCAGCGGCGTGAAACTGCCCATGGCGGCGACCAGGGCATCGGCCTCGATCCGCGTGCCCATGTCGAGCCGCACGGCGGTGACCCGGTCGCCGCTGGTTTCCAGGGCCTCGACACTCCGGCCATAGAGCAGGCGGCCGCCTTTGGCCGCGACCCTCTCGGCCAGGTTTGCGGTGAACAGCCGGGCATCGCCCTGCTCGTCGATCGGGCTCAACACGCCGCCGGCCAGCCGGGTCTGCACCGGTGCCAGGGCGGGTTCATGGGCGACGCACTCGGCCGGGCTCATCACCCGGTGGGGGATGCCGAGCGTGCGGTCCAGCTCGGCCGCATGGCGGCCGGCGGCGTCGAAGCCCTTCGGGTCTTCGAAAACATGCAGGATGCCGCGGCTCGCCTCGTCATACGCGAAGCCTTCGGCGGCGCGGATCGCCTTCATGCCGTCGAGGGAATAGCGGGCCAGCCGCCAGGCGCGTTCGGTGTTGCGGCGCGCGGCCGCCCGGGTGCAATTGGCCAGGAACCGCAGGCCGAAGCGCCAGAGATCCGGATCGGCGCGCCAGCGGAACACCAGCGGCGCATCCTCGCGCAGCAGCCAGCCGGGCAACGATTTCAGCGTGGCGGGGTTGGCCCAGGGCTCGGCATGGCTGGGGCTGATCTGGCCGCCATTGGCGAAGCTCGTTTCCAGCCCGGGGCCCATCCTGCGGTCTATGACCGTGACCTCGTGCCCCTGATCGGCAAGGTGCCAGGCGGTGGCGATGCCCACCACCCCGGCGCCCAGAACCACCACCTTCACGAACGCACCCCTCCGATGGCAGCGGATATGCCGGCAGACCTGCGACCGCGCGCCGCCTTGTCCGGCGCAGGCGCCCCAGGATATAAGCCCCTCTGGCGTTCGGGCCAAGCTTTCCGCCAGGATCGACCCATGATACGGACCTCAACCGGAAGGGAAGACGGATGACGCGGACGATCTGGATCATCGGCACGCTGGGCGCGCTGATCGCCGTGGCGGCAGGCGCCTTCGCCACCCACGGGCTGGAACAGGCAGGCGATCTGCACACCGCGCAGATCGTGCGCACCGGCGCGCTTTACGGCCTGGTCCATTCCCTGGTGCTGATGCTGCTCGCGGTGCTGCGGCCGCTGGTCGATCGCGGGCTGGTGGCGCTCGACGTCCGGTTGCTGATGGCCGCGGCCGGCGCGCTGGCGGCCGGCGCGATCCTGTTTCCCGGCAGCCTGTATCTCTATGCCGCCACCGGCTGGCGGCCGCTGGTCTTCGTGACGCCGGTGGGCGGCACCGCCTTTCTGATCGGCTGGGTGCTGGCGACGCTGGCGGCGCTGAAGCGGCCCCGGAAGCGCTGATCCATCGACGCCGATATATCGATATCGATGTATCGGGCGCGGGGTAACTTCATCGACGTCGATGTATCGATGTCGATGCATCCGATCGACCTTCGGGCGTGCGCCCGTGTGTGCGATGCAACTTTTGCGCGGTCGAACATCGCTTGAAATTTTGCTTAATGGTTTAATGCCTTGAACCCGTCGGTCGCGATGCTACCCTCTGGCCAGAGATGAGGCTTTCACGGGACCAGACGGGCCATGGACCAGACCACGCAGCCGGCCAAATTCACGGGCACCGACAGCTACGTTGCGACCGAGGACCTGATGATGGCGGTCAATGCCGCACTCACCCTCGGCCGTCCGCTGCTGATCAAGGGTGAACCCGGCACCGGCAAGACCATGCTGGCGGAAGAGGTGGCGCGCGCCCTTGGCCGGCAGCTTCACCAGTGGCATGTGAAGTCGACCAGCAAGGCGCAGCAGGGCCTGTACGAATACGATGCCGTTTCGCGCCTGCGCGACAGCCAGCTGGGCGACGACCGGGTCAAGGACGTCAGCAACTACATCCTGCGCGGCGCGCTGTGGGAGGCCTTCGCCAGCGAAGAGCCCTCGGTCGTGCTGATCGACGAGATCGACAAGGCCGATATCGAGTTCCCGAATGACCTGCTTCGCGAACTCGACCGGATGGAGTTCTACGTTTACGAAACCCGCGAGACCGTGCGCGCCGTGCACCGGCCGCTGGTGATCATCACCTCGAACAACGAGAAGGAGCTGCCCGACGCCTTCCTGCGCCGCTGCTTCTTCCACTTCATCTCCTTCCCCGATGCCGACACCATGCGCGCCATCGTCGACGTGCATTATCCGGGCATCAAGCAGCTGCTGGTCAAGGAAGCGCTGGAGATCTTCTTCAGCGTGCGCGAGATGCCGGGGCTGAAGAAGAAGCCGTCGACCTCGGAACTGCTCGACTGGCTGAAGCTGCTGCTGGCCGAGGATCTGGACGCTGAGACGCTGCGCGAGTCCAAGGACAAGGCCCTGCCGCCGCTCTATGGCGCGCTGATCAAGAACGAGCAGGACGTGTCGCTGGCCCAGCGCCTGGTGTTCATGGCCCGCCGCCGGGCCGAAGGCCCCGGCCGTCCGGGCTGAGGCCGGGGGCAGAGGGCAGGCATTGGTGCACAGGTCGAGGCGAGAGGGCGGGTCCGGATGCTGATCGATTTCTTCTTCAAGCTTCGCGAGGCGAAGCTGCCGGTCACGATCAAGGAATATCTGGTCCTGATCGAGGGCATGAAGGCCGGGCTCGCCCAGTTCTCCCCTGAGGAGTTCTACTATCTCGCCCGCACCTCGCTGGTGAAGAACGAGAAGCATTTCGACCGCTTCGACCAGGTCTTCGCCGCCTATTACAAGGGCGCCCAGGCGCATTTCGCGGCCATCGAGGGGCAGATCCCCGAGGAATGGCTGCGCAAGCTGGCCGAAAAGCATCTCACCCCCGAAGAGATGGCCGAGATCGAGGCCCTGGGCGGCTGGGAAAAGCTGATGGAGACGCTGAAGCAGCGTCTGGAAGAGCAGAAGGGGCGCCATCAGGGCGGCAATAAATGGATCGGCACGGCCGGTACCAGCCCCTTCGGCGCCTATGGCTACAACCCGGAAGGCGTGCGCATCGGCCAGGACCGGTCGCGCCACCGCCGGGCGGTGAAGGTCTGGGATCAGCGGGCTTTCAAGAATTACGACGACGATGTCGAGCTGGGCACGCGCAACATCAAGGTGGCGCTGAAGCGGCTGCGCGCCTTCGTGCGCGAAGGCTCCGATCTGGAACTGGATCTCGACGACACGATCCGCTCCACGGCGCGCAATGCCGGCTGGCTGGACCTGAAGCTGGTGCCGGAAAAGCGCAACAAGGTGAAGGTGCTGCTGTTCCTGGATGTCGGCGGATCGATGGACGATCACGTCAAGATCTGCGAAGAGCTGTTCAGTGCCGCGCGCACCGAGCTGAAGCACCTGGAATATTATTACTTCCACAACTTCATTTACGAGAATGTGTGGAAGGACAATTATCGCCGCTTCTCGGAACGCACGCCGACCATGGACGTGCTGAACAAGTTCGGCCCCGACTACAAGGTGATCTTCGTCGGCGATGCGACCATGAGCGCCTATGAGATCGTGATGCCGGGCGGATCGGTCGAACACTGGAACGAGGAATCGGGCCAGGTCTGGCTGAAGCGCTTCACCGACCATTTCCCGAAGATGGTCTGGCTGAACCCCGAACCCCAGCAGCGCTGGCGCTATACCGAAAGCGCCAAGATCACCCAGAAGCTGATGGAGGACCGGATGTATCCGCTGACCCTGCGCGGCCTGGACGAGGCGTTGCGCTATCTGAGCCGTTGATGCGTGCGTCACCGGGCTTGATGGTTGCGCTTGAGCGGCTTTCGACGTTATAGTTGCGTCCAACGAACTGCGAGAACGACGGTTCGAGAATCGTGCCACGAAAATCAAACGGCCAGGGGCTTCCCAGGCCTGTCGGAACACGCTGCCGGCCTGACCGGACGGTGGTGTCCGCGTTTTTCGAATGGTGGCACGATGGTGTCTTCTACATCAGACAGGGACCCGATGCGGTTCCTCAGGTCAAGGACGGCACCGTCGGCGTGGAGCGATCCGCCGACGGTGCCCAGGCATGTGTCCGACGCGACCATCGAACGCCTGAAGGCCGCGGCCATCGCCGGGCCCGAGGCAGGTGGCGGCGGCCGTTTCGGCATCGGCGGCGCCGCAGCTTCGACCAGTCTTCCCCTTCTCTACACGGCATCAGCCGATCGCGCGTCGGATGTGTCCGATCAGGACGATCCCTTTCTGGCCGGCCTGCGCGATCTGCGCGCGGCACTTGCAGCCCTGTTTCGCCTGATGGGCATGAGCCCTGCCGAGGCGGCAGGTGTCGCAGACAAGGCCGTGGCAGGCGAAGACCTCCCCAAGGGGCAGAGCGACCGCGTCCCGGCGACGGGCGGTACGGCAGCGGCCTCGTTCGGGCTTGCGGGCGTCGCTGTCGAGGACGGCGCGGCTGCCCGGCTTGGAGAGGCCATGGCCAAGGGTGCCCAGGCACTGCACGGAGAGCTGATCGCCCTGCTGATGCGGCTGGGGCTCGATCCCTCGGCGGCACGGATCGCAGCCTCGCGGCTGCTTGCCGGCATCGCGGCATCGGGCGGTACCGGCGGCGCCTCTCCGTCGAGCCTGCTTGCGGATATCCGCAGGGGCGTGCCGCCAGCCGCAGGGGCGGTCGGACTGGCCGTCGGGGTGAAGGATCTCAGCCTCGCCCGGGATGCGACCCATGTGCATCTTCATCTGGGCAGCCTTGTCCTGCGCGGCTTCCCGCTTGCCTCCGACGGGGTGCGGCTTGTCCGGTCCGACGCCTCGGGCCTGCGTCTTACCGCGGATCTGGTGATACCGACCGGTGTGCCGCTGGAGGGCGAGGCCGGCGTCATTCGGCCGCAAGTGCGCTGACCGGGTCCATGCCGGCCGCCTTGCGGGCCGGCAGCCAGCCGAAGATCACACCGGTCAGAAAGGCGCAGCCGAAGGCTGCGACCGCCGGGCCGGGCCGGATGACGACGTCGAAGCCGTTGCGGGCAAGGATGAGGGCCGCACCGGTGCCCAGTGCCACGCCGATGATCCCGCCCAGGCCGCAAACCACGACGGCTTCGACGTTGAACTGGGTGAGCACGTCGCGGCGGCGGGCGCCGGTGGCCATGCGGATGCCGATTTCGCGGGTGCGCTCGGTGACGCCGACCAGCATGATGTTCATGACGCCGATGCCGCCGACCAGCAGGGAAATTGCGGCCACGGCTCCGAGGAGCATCGCGAAACTGCGCTGACTTTCCGACAGGGCCTGCTGGGCCGCGGCGCTGTCAGCGATCTGGAAATTCCGGATGCCGTGCCGCGCCATCATCAGACGGTCGATATCCGCGGCGGCCGTGGCCATACGATCGGCCTGATCGACCTTCACGGTGACGGAGCTCAGATAAGGTTTGCCGAGGATCCGCAGGAAGCCCGCCGAGAGCGGAATGAGCGCGAGATCATCGAGATCGTTGCCCCATTGGTCGGCACCGCGGGTGCTCAGGATACCGATGACCTGAAAGGGCATGTTCCGGATCACCAGCAAGCGCCCGGTGGGATCGGGGGTGTCGGGGAACAGGTTGTGGGCGACCGTCCGGCCCAGCATCACGACCGCACCGTAGTCGGCGACATCTTCGGCAGTGATGAAGCGGCCCGTGACCGCCCGCCAATTGCGAACCATTGCGACATCCGGCCAGACACCGTGGACCATGGTGATATAGTCGGTAGCGCCTGCGCGCAGCGTGGTCCGCAGACTTCGGACCGGCGAGACCGCGGTCAATCCTTCGATGCCCCGTATGGCCTGGACATCTTCGACCGTCAGCGACGTGAGATCGGCGGTGCTGCGCACGCCGGGCGCGCCCGGCCTGACCGTCAGCAGATTTGTCCCCATCTTCTCCAGTCGGGCGAGGGTTGCCTCTGCGCCACCTTCACCGACCGCAAGCATTGCGATCACCGAGGCGACGCCGATCATCACACCAAAGAGGGTGAGCAGGGTGCGGAACGGGTCACGCCACAGCGACCTTAATGCCGTGCGGGCAGCCGCAATCGACATGTCCAGATGGCGGCGTCCTGGCTGCGGTGGCGGGGACGCAGATGTTCCGGTGCGTATGTGGTCTGGCGGGTTTTCCGGGCACCGCGTCTCGTGGCGGGCTATCCGTCCGTCGGCCATGTGGATCAGCCGCCGGGCTCTCGCGGCCACCTGCGGATCATGCGTCACGATGATGATCGTCCGACCTTCGCGGTTCAGCTCTTCCAACTGGCGGAGCACGTCCTCGCTGCTGGCGGCATCGAGTGCTCCCGTCGGCTCGTCTGCCAGGATGACCTCGGCATCGTTGATCAAAGCGCGGGCAATCGAGACACGCTGTTGCTGGCCCCCAGACAGCTCCGCGGGGCGGTGGTAGAGACGATCGCCCAGCCCGAGCCGGGAGAGCAGTTCCGATGCCCGTGCCCGCCGCCATTCCGCCGGAACCCCGGCATAAAGTGCCGGGAGTTCGGCATTTTCGATGGCAGTCGCATCGGAGAGCAGGTTGTAACGCTGAAAGATGAAGCCGAAGAGGCGATTGCGCAGGGCTGCAAGCTCGTCAGGCTCCAGAGTCGCCGTATCCCGCCCGTCGACCAGGCATTGTCCGCTGCTTGGCTGGTCGAGGCAACCGAGGATGTTCATCAGCGTGCTCTTGCCAGAGCCGGAGACACCTGTGATCGCGATCATCTCGCCGCGATGGATGTCGAGGGAAATGTCGTCGAGGGCGACGACGCCACCGATGGCGGTAAAGCGCCGCGAGACGCTGCGCAGCCTGAAGAGGGGCGGGGTGGTGGTCATCTTGGCGCTGCCGCGGCCGGTGCCCGGCCGCTTGCGCCCCAGTCGCCGACCCGGGCGGTCAGCGTCCCGGGATCGTGGGCATTGATCGGCAGGACGGTGTCGCCGACGTTGAGCCCCGACGTGATCGCGGCCAGACCCTGAGCGACGACGTCCACCGCCACCCTGCGGCTTTCGATCCGGCCATCCGCCAGACGCACATGCACGCGGTCGCCGTCTTCCCTGCGATCGAGTGCCGTCAGTGGGATGAGCGGCTGATCGACGGCCTGATCCAGAACGAAGAAGACCTGGGCGGTCATGCTGGTCATCAGCGCACCATCGGGATTGGCGACGTCGACCAGCACGTCATAGAGTACGACGTCGTTCAGGGTCTGCGGGGTCGGGAGGATCTGGCGAACCCGGCTGTGCCAGACGCGGTCGGGCCGGCCGAGGGTCGAGAAGCGGACCGGCTGACCGGGGGCAAGACGTACCACATCTGCCTCGACCACCTGTGCCCTGACCGTCATCGTCGCAAGATCGGCCAGTCTCAGGATGATCGGGGATGTCTGGTTGGCATTGAGCGTCTGGCCGACCACAGAGGTCTGAGAGACGACGGTCCCGTCGATGGGGGCCAGAATGCGGGTGTAGGACAGGTTGGTGCGGTCGCCGTCGAGGGTGGATCGCGCCTCGCCGATCTGGGCTTCGATGGCTGCGATCGCAGCCTCGGCGATGATGAGATTGGCCGCGCTGGTATCGGCGTCCTCGCGGCTGGCGGCACGGCCTTCGAACAGCCGACGGATCCGCGCCTCACGCAAGCGTGCCAGATCACGTTCGGCCTTTGCCTGGCGGAGCTGGGCTTCCAGATTGAGCAGCCGCGCCTCGTCGCCGGTCACCCGGGTCTCGTAGATTCTGGGATCGATCTCGGCGAGCAGCGTACCTCGGGTGACCGCGTCGCCGACACCCACATGGACCGCGCGCAGCTGTCCCGATACCTGGGTGCCGACGTCGACGAAAACCCGGGGCTCCACGACGCCAAGGGCCGAGATCGTCCGTTCGATGGTGCCGCGGACGACCTTCAGCCCGGCCGGGGCTTCGTCAGCGGCCGTGGCAGGCAGGGGCGGGATCAGCCGGTCCGACCAGTGGCCGATGCCGACCCCGGCCGAAAACAGAACGAGGCCCGCGACAAGGACGGCCGGGCGTCGTCGGGAAGGGGCTGAAGGATGCGACATCGGGTCCGGTGCTGTCCGTGGCTCTCGGCGGCAGGGTCCGGAACATGATATGCAGCTGGATGCCGGTCGCCAGGGTGGAAATCGCGAGGTCGCGGATTGATCGCCGCGCCGGCCGGCGTTTCAATGAGAGCATCCCGGTTCGCCGGCCCATCCCCGCGCAAGGATTGCTGCCCATGGGCAAGAAGGACAAGAAGCAGAAGAAGGCCGAAGAGGCCGAGCGCAAGGCCAAGGCCGAGGCGGCGGACTGGCGCGAAGATGCGCAGGTTGCAGAGCCGGAGCTGGAGAAGGGTGAAGGGCCCGAGGCGGCGCTGAAGCGGCTGCAGGATCAGCTTATCATGCTGCAGCATGCCTATGTCATCCACGGCCATCGCGGTATCGTGGTGCTGGAGGGGTGGGATGCCGCCGGCAAGGGCGGGTTGATCCGCCGGATCGGCTGGTGCCTGGACCCGAGGCATCTGCGGGTGCATTCGATCGGTGCGCCGAGCCAGGGCGAGAAGCGCCAGCACTGGATGCAGCGCTTCTGGACGCGGGTGCCGGAAAGCGGCCGCATGGCGATCTTCGACCGGTCGTGGTACGGCCGGGTGCTGGTAGAGCGGATCGAGGGCTTCGCCACCGAATCCGAATGGACCCGGGCCTATGACGAAATCCGCGCTTTCGAGACAACGCTGCTGGACGAGGGTATCCACATCGTCAAGCTGCTGCTCGACATCACGCCCGAAACCCAGCTCGACCGGCTGCAATCGCGCTACGACAACCCGGAAAAGCGCTGGAAGCTGACCGAAGACGATCTGCGCAACCGCGCCCGCTGGCGCGATTACGAGATCGCCTATGGTGAGATGGTGGAGCGGACCTCGCTGCCCCGGGCGCCCTGGCAGCGCATCGACGCCAACGACAAGGACATGGCCCGGGTCGCCGCCTTCGAGGCGATCATCAAGGGCCTGGGCGACGGCGTGGATGTCAGCGAGCCGACGGTGCCGCCGTTGATCCGCGCCTTCTTCGGCGACCCCTCCTGACCCGGCGGCCGCTTCCATGCCGGAAATTGCCTGGCCGACGCCCTATCTCGACGTGGCTAGCGCGCTGGCCATCGGCGCGCTGATCGGCTTCGAGCGCGAGAAGCACAAGGCCGACGAACATCTCCAGGGCGCGCTCGGCCTCAGGAGTTTCATCATCGCGGCGCTGGCCGGTGCCGTCGGCGCGCTGATGACCCGCGCGATCGACAGCCCCTGGCCGCTGGTGGCGGTGCTGCTGGCGGTCTCGGGCGTGGTGGTCGCCTCCTATGTGGTGGAGGTTTCGCTCGATCCGCGCAAATCGGGGGCGACCACCGAACTCGCCGCCGTCGCGACCACGGCTCTCGCGGCACTGGCGGTGCTGGGGCATCGCGACATGGCGGTGCCGCTGGCGGTGGCCTGTGCGGCGGCGCTGGCGTTCAAGAAGCCGCTCCGCCGGGTGGTGAAGGGCTTCGACAAGGCCGATCTGCTGGGCATGATGAAGCTGCTGATCGCAAGCTTCATCGTGCTGCCGTTGCTGCCCGACCGCACGCTCGACCCGTTCGACGCGCTCAACCCCTACCGGCTGTGGCTGCTGGTGATCCTGATCACCGCACTCGGGCTGGTGGGCTATGTGGCGGTGCGCCGTTTCGGCGCCCGTACCGGCACGCTGATGACTGCCGTTGCAGGCGCGCTCGTGTCGTCCACCGCGGTGACGCTGTCGCTGGCCCGCCATGCCGCGGCGGTCGACGGCAACGCCGTGCGCCCCGCGGCCGGCGGCATCCTGATCGGCTGGTCGGTGATGGCCGGGCGCATCGCGGTGCTGCTGGTGGCCGTCAACCCGTCGCTGCTGGTGCTGCTCTGGCCGGTGCTGCTGGCGCTGATCCTGCCGGCCATGGCCGGGGCGGCGTGGCTGCTGCTGCGACCGACGGGCGCGGCCGCTCCGGCTGCCGCCCCGGTTGGCGACGGTATGGGGAGCGAGGGTGTGGCGAGCGATGGGGGGGCGGGCGACGGGGGGGCGGGCGATGGGGCGGCCAGGGTGTCGGCCGCGGTCGCCAACCCGTTCAGCCTGGGCCCGGCGATCCGCTTCGCAGGGCTGATGGCGGTGATCATGTTCGCCTCCGCCCTGGCCGAACGCTATCTGGCGCCCGAGGCGCTGGTTGCGGTGGGGGCATTGTCGGGCCTGGCGGATGTGGATGCGATCACCGTCTCCATGGCCGAACGCAGCCTGGCCGAAGCCGCCCGGCTGGATGTGGCCGCGGCCGCGATCGTCGCGGCCGCCCTGGTCAATACCGGGGTCAAATACGGGCTGGCCGCCACCGCCGGCGGCAGGGTGATGGCCGGGCTGCTGGCGCCGGCGACGGCGGTGTCGCTTCTGGCCGCGCTGGCGGCGGCCTGGCTCAGGCTCTGACGATGGCCGCGGGCTGCGGAGCGCAGGCCACGCGGCGTGGGGGGATCAGTCCTCCCGCGCCGTGCCTTCGATGCTGCGCAACAGCGGCTCCACCAGATAGTCCAGCGCCGTGCGCTCGCGCAGCGGCACCATCACCTCGGCCGGCATGCCCGGGGTCAGGCCGGCATCGGGCAGGCGGTGCAGCTCGGTGGTCGGCACCTCGATGCGCATGTCGTAATAGGCGACGCCGGTGCGCTCGTCGGTGAAGCGGTCGGCCGAGATCTGCGCGACATTGCCGTTCAGGATCGGCGTGGTGCGATAGGGATAGGCGGTCAGACGCACCTCGGCGACCATGCCCCGGTGGACATCGTCGATCTGGTCGGGGCGGAGCTGGGCCCGCACCACCAGCGGCGTGTCGCTGGGCACGATCTCCATCACCATCTCCCCCGGGCCGGATCACGCCGCCCACCGTGAAGGCCGTCAGGCCGACCACCGAGCCCGAGGCCGGGGCGCGGATCTCGGTCCGGCCCAGCTGGGCGCGGACGGCTTCCAGCCTGGGCGTCAGGTCGAAGAGCTGTTCCTGGGTCTGGCGCAGCTGCTCGGCCACTTCGGTCTGGCGCTCGCGCTCGATCTGATCGATCTGCAGGCGGGCCTCGCCGATCGCCTGGCGGGCGCGGGCGGCATTGGCCTCGTTCTCTCCCCGCTCGCCGTCGAGCGAGGCGGCGGCACGCTCCAGCGCCAGCACCCGGGTCTTGGGCGTGAGGCCCTTTTCGTAGAGCGACCGGGTGCCCTTCAATTCGTCGCGGATCAGCGCCAGCTGACGGGCATTGGCCGCGGCCTGGGCCTCGAAGCCCTTGATCTGGGCGCCCAGCTGCACGATGCGCTGTTGCAGGATGTCGACCTGGTTACCGCGCGAACTGGTCCGGGTGGCGAAAACCCGTTCCTGACCATGAACCAGTTGGTCGATTTCTTCGCCCTTGCCCAGCCGTGCGGTGATGTCGGCGGGAAAGACGATCGCGTCCAGCCCGTCGCGCTCGGCGACGAGCCGGGCTTCCAGGATCTTCAGTGCGTCGATCTGCTTGGACAGGATCGAGACCTGGGCCGCGAGTTCGGTGTCGTCCAGGCGGAGCAGCAACTGACCCGCCTCCACCCGATCGCCTTCACGCACCGGCAGTTCGGCGACGATGCCGCCATCGCGGTGCTGCACGGCCTGGCGGTTGTTTTCCACCACCACCACGCCGGGGGCGACCGCGGCGCTGTCGAGCGGGGCGAAAGCGGCCCAGCCGCCCAGCACGCCGAAGAACAGCACCGAGATGATCAGCCCGGTACGCAGCGGCCGGCCGGCGCCGTCATCGATGCGGGGAGCGATCGTCGTCGCGGTCATGCCGTGCCTCCGCGCGGGGATGTATCGGGGCCGGGACCGGTTTCATGTCCCGCCTTGTGCCCCTGATGGGTGGGGGCGGGCGGGCGGCCGCCCTGGGATGCGCTCAACGCCTTCACGACCTCGGCGGTGGGGCCGTACATCTGCACCCGGCCGTCGCGCATCACCAGCAGCCGGTCGGCCAGGCCCAGAATGCCGGTGCGGTGGGCGACGATCAGCACGGTGCGACCCTCGGCGCGCAGGCGCTTCAGCGCGATGACCAGCGCCTGCTCGCCCTCGTTGTCGAGGCTGGAATTGGGTTCGTCCAGTGCCACGATCGCAGGGTCGCCGTAAAGAGCGCGCGCCAGGCCGATGCGCTGGCGCTGGCCGCCCGACAGGCCGAGACCGCCATCGCCGACCCGGGTGTCGTAGCCCTGGGGCAGGCCCAGTATCATATCATGTGCCCCGGCGCGTTCGGCCGCCTGGATCACCGCCGCATCATCGGCCTCGCCGAAGCGGGCGATGTTGTCGCGGACCGATCCCGCCAGCAGCACGACATCCTGCGGCAGATAACCGATCGCCGGGCCGAGCGTCTCGCGCGGCCAGCGCGCCGCATCGGCCCCATCCAGCCGCACACTGCCCGACAGCGGCACCCAGAGCCCGATCATCAGGCGCAGGAGCGTGGACTTGCCGGCGGCCGACGGGCCCAGAATGCCGATGGTCTCTCCCGGCCGGACATCCAGATCCACACCGCCGATTGCGGCGCGGTCGGTGCCGGGCATGCGGAAGACGACCTTGTCGAGGGTGATCGCACCCTTGGGCCGCGGCAGCTTCGTCTCCCCCGGGCGCGGCGGCGGGGTGGCGGCCAGCGCCTTGGTGACCCGGCCCCAGGCGTCGCGGGCAGAGGTCATCTGCCGCCACATGCCGACGATCTGCTCGATGGGGGCCAGCGCCCGGCCGATCAGGATCGAGCCCGCGAACATGGCGCCGGGGGTGACCAGCCGTTCGATGGCGAGATAAGCGCCGATCGCCAGCACCAGGATCTGCAGCGACAGGCGCACGCCCTTGGTGGTGGCGGACCAGAAGGCACCGCGTTCGGCCGCGCGGGCATGGCCGGCCAGGGCCTCGCCCCGCGCGTCGTTCCAGCGCGAAACCAGGGCCGGGGCCAGACCCATGGCCTCGATCGGCTCCGCCTCGCGGATCAGGGCGTCGCTGGCGGCATGGGCGCGCAGCTGTGCCTGGCCGGCCGTGGTCGTGGCCTTGCGCATGCTGTATTCGCCGGCGACGGCCAGCGCCATCAGCAGAAGCGCACCGCCCAGCGCCAGCATGCCGAGCCAGGGATGGATGACCCACATGATCGCCACATAGACCGGCATCCAGGGCAGGTCGAACACCGCCCCCGGCGCCGGGCCGGCCAGGAAGACCCGCACCGTTTCCAGATCGCGCAGCGGCTGTGCCGCCGGCGGCTGGCCGGGCAGGGCCGACTGGCGGATCAGCCGGGCAAGCAGCGGCCCCGCCAGGGCCCGGTCGACCCTGAGCCCGGCACGGCCCATCAGGATGCCGCGCACCCGATCGAGTGCCGCCATGGTGGCAAGGGCGACCAGCGCGATGATGCTGACGAAGATCAGCGTTTCCTCGCTGCCGCTGGACAGCACGCGGTCATACACCTGCAGCATGTAGAGCGACGGCGTCAGGTAGAGCAGGTTCACCGCGGCGCTGAACGCCGCCGTACCGCCCAGATGCCGGCGGATCGAGGCGCGGGCTTCGGCGATCAGGCGGTTGCCGTCGGCGGCATCGACCGGGTCGGGCTTTCGTTCAACGGCCTGGCGGGCGGCGGGCAGGGTCGCGTTCATCGGGAGGTCGGCTTCCGTGGGGTGCGGCCGTGACTCATGGCATGAGGATCTGACAACGAATCGGGCTGGATCGGCAAAGGACCGGCGACGGAACCTGTGAGCGAGCCCCGCTGGTCTCTTTTATCAATATCGACGAAACCGCAAGCTGTCATCCGGCTTCCGGTGGCACGCTGCTGATGCGCCGCCGCCACCGGAAGAAGACCGGTGCGAACATGATGACGTAAACCACCCGCATCACATGGAAAACCGCCACGACGGCGGCATCCAGCCCCAGCGACAGGGCGATCAGCCCCATTTCGGTAAAGCCGCCCGGCACCAGGCTGAGCAGCATCGCCAGGCGTGGCGCACCGGTCAGCGAGGTGAAGACCGGGGCAAGCAGGACGGCAGTTCCCAGCATGATCGCGGCCGAGAGCAGGGCGAGGATCACCACCCGCGCCAGATGATGCAGCGACAGCCCGGCGAAACGTGCCCCCATCATCGCACCGGCCACCAGCTGGGCGAGAGCGATTCCCCAGACCGGGATCTGCACGGTGACGGTACCCGAAAGATGAAGGCCGCCCGAGACGATCAGCCCGCCCACGAAGCTGGCCCCCGGCAGGCGGAACCGTTCCGCCAGCCGCCAGCCGGCAAGGCCGCCTGCGATCAGCACCAGATATTCCAGCACCCGGCCGGTATCGCCGCCGCCTGCCCAGGTCGAGATGATGCCGGTATGTGCCGCAATTGCCGGGCGGATGGTCGCGGCCACCCCGTGGCCTTCGACATAGGCGAGGTAGAGCGGCACGGTGAAGACCACCGCATAGATCCGGACGGCATGGGTGAGGGCGACGGTGGCGATGTCGGCGCGGTATTCCTCGGCGACGCGGGTCATTTCGTTGATCCCGCCGGGCATGGCAGCGAAAAAGGCCGTGGCCCGGTCGACCCGGCCGAAGGCGATCATCAGCCCGTAGCCCAGGGCGAAGAGCAGCAGAATATAAAGGGTGAGGGCGGCGAGCCCCAGCGGCCAGCCCGCGGCATTGGCAAAGGTGTCGGGCCGGAAACTGCCGCCCAGCACGATGCCGAGCGCCACCACCGTCCAGATCCTGAGCCGGCGGTTGGTGCCGAGCGGCGCCCCCAGAATCCCGGCGGCGGCGGTCAGACTCATTGCCCCCAGCATCCAGGCGAGCGGGAGGTGCAACCAGGCGAAGAGGGCACCGCCGAGTGCGCCGGTCGCGAGGGTGAGGGCGATCCTGAGGGGCATCACGTCCGAGGGTATCCTGCTCGCCTTCGGGTTGTAGTGCGGTCGATATAGCGCCAGATGGTATACCAGTTTGGCCGCGGCTTTCCCATCCTGTCCCCATGCTGCTGCCCGTGCATGTATCGGTACTTGCCTCTGGCGCGCCTGCGCGGGAGAGTAGGGCGACTGTGGAAGTTCGATGCCGATCCGGCGACGCCGCCTGCGCTTGAAACAAGAGCGGCGGCCAACGCCGGACAGTTCGTCCCGCTCGACCCGCGGGACATGCGAGGAAACGCTGAACCTGATGTCGGTGCTGTTGCTGACCCACCCGGCCTGTCTCGATCACGAGACAGGATCCTGGCACCCGGAATCGCCCGATCGCCTGCGGGCGGTGCTGAAGGCGCTGGACGCCCCCGAATTCGCGGCCCTGGTGCGCGAAGAGGCGCCGCTCGCCTCGGACGAGACGTTGTCCCTCGCCCATGATGCCGCCTATGTGAAAAGCGTGCTCGCCGCCATTCCGGCAACCGGTGCGCAGGCCCTGCATCTGGACCCGGATACCGTGGTCTCGCCCGGATCGGGAGAGGCGGCACGCCGCGCCGCGGGCGCCGTTGTGGCGGCGGTGGATGCGGTGATGGGCGGGCGTTTCGATCGGGCCTTCTGCGCCATCCGCCCGCCCGGACATCATGCCGAGCCGGCGCGGCCGATGGGCTTCTGCCTGTTCAACAACGTCGCGGTCGGTGCCCTGCATGCGCGGACCGTGCATAAGGTGAACCGGATCGCGGTGGTGGATTTCGACGTCCATCACGGCAACGGCACCCAGGCGATCTTCGAAAACGACCCGGACCTGTTCTACGGCTCGATCCATCAGGCGCCGTTCTATCCCGGCACCGGGCGGATTTCGGAGCGGGGTGTTGCCGGCAACATCATGAACATCCCCTTCGGTGCCGGATCGGGCGGGATCATGGTCCGCCGGGCCTTCATCGAACGGCTGATCCCGGCGCTGGATGAATTCATGCCCGACCTGCTGCTGGTCTCGGCCGGTTTCGATGCCCATCACCGCGACCCGGTGGGCGGCATGGACCTCGGCACCGAGGATTTCGCCTGGATGACCAAGGAGCTGATCGAGGTTGCCCGGCGTCATTGCGGTGGCCGGATCATCTCCACGCTTGAAGGTGGTTACGATCTGAGGGCGCTGGCCGATGCCACCGCTTCGCATGTCCATGTGCTGATGACGGCGCCCTGATCCTGCAGTCTGATCCTGGTCTGCCTTGCCCGGCGGCGCAGGGCCGGCTTACACTCCGCCCTCATTCGATCCGCCCGCCCCAGACAGACCGAGGAGGTTCCGAGGCCATGGCCGCCGCCGACACCCTGCCGCCGGAGATCGCGGAGCTGAGCTTCGAGGATGCGCTGAAGCAGCTTGAACAGATCGTGCGCAAGCTGGAAAGCGGCGAGGCACGGCTGGAAGAGGCGATCGAGGACTACGAGCGCGGGGCCCTGCTGCGCCGGCATTGCGAACGCAAGCTGGCCGAGGCCAAGGCCAAGGTGGAGCGCATCGTGCTGGGTGGCGACGGCCGCCCCGCCGGGCTTGAGCCGGTGGATCCCGAATGAGCACCGGCCCCCGGGATCCCGTTGCCCAAGACCCCTTCGCCAGTGACGAGACCGTGATGCCGCTGCCGGTGTTCGATGCGGCGGCGCGCGCGGCGCTGAATGACCGGCTGACCGAAGTGGCGGCGGGCGTCGATGCGGCGATGGACCGTCTGCTGCCCCCCGAAGGCGGCGGTGCCTCTCCCCGGCTGACCGAGGCGCTGCGCTATGCGGTCTTTGCCGGCGGCAAGCGGCTGCGGCCCTTCCTGATCGCGGCATCGGGGGCGCTGTTCGACGTGCCGGCGGACCGGCTCTACCGCGCCGGGGCGGCGGCCGAGTTCCTGCACACTTATTCGTTGGTCCATGACGATCTGCCGGCGATGGACGATGACGATCTGCGCCGCGGCCGCCCGACCACCCATCGCCGCTTCGACGAGGCGACCGCGATCCTGGTGGGCGATGCTCTGCTGACGCTGGCCTTCCAGGTGCTGGGCGAGCCCGAGACCCATCCCGATGGCACGGTCCGCGCCGATCTGGTGGTGGCACTGGCCGAGGCCGGCGGTGCCGGCGGCATGGTGGGCGGGCAGATGCTGGACATCGAGGCCGAAACCCGCGGCGAGGCGCAGGATCTGGGGACCATCGGCCGGATGCAGCGGCTGAAGACCGGCGCGCTGATCGAATTCTGCTGCCGGGCCGGCGCGATCCTCGGCGGTGCCGGCATGGAGGCCCGCACCAGCCTGCGCGACTATGCCCGCGCGGTGGGGCTGGCCTATCAGATCGCCGACGACCTGATCGACGTGACCGGCGATGCCGCGGCCGCGGGCAAGGCGGTGGGCAAGGATGCCGCCCGCGGCAAGGCAACCTTCGTGGGGCTGATGGGAGTCGACGGCGCACGGGCCGAGGCCGCACGGCTGATGGACATGGCGCTGGCCGCCCTTCAGGGCTTCGACGGCCGGGCCGACGACCTGCGCCGGCTGGCGGTTCATGTCGTGACGCGTGACCGCTGAGTGCAACCTTTCTGCAATGATGACGGTTGACCGGTACGTGGCCGCGGGCTGTGCAAGTCCCATGGCTGTCGTTATATTGGCGGGATTCCGCCGATCCCCCGTTCGGCGGGTTTCATTGCCGGTGACGGGATGCCATATCACCGGTAATGCCTGATCCCCTCGGCGAAATCCGTCGTTGCGGGTTGCAAGGGCAGGCCGAGAGCCCTAAGAAACGGGGCTCCCGATGCGGCAGGGTCGTTTTCTGCCGGGTCGGTCAACAAAACATCGCGTGCGCGAGGAGAGGTCGCAAGTGTCCGATCGCCCGTCCACCCCGCTGCTCGACACCGTTCGGGTGCCGGCCGATATCCGCGGCTTCAACCGCGACCAGCTGCGCCAGCTGGCCGACGAGCTGCGGGCTGAAACCGTCTCCGCGGTCTCGGTCACCGGTGGCCATCTGGGCGCAGGGCTCGGTGTGGTCGAACTGAGCGTTGCGATCCACCATGTCTTCGACACGCCGCGCGACCGGCTGATCTGGGATGTCGGCCATCAGTGCTACCCGCACAAGATCCTGACCGGGCGGCGCGAGCGCATCCGCACGCTGCGCCAGAAGGACGGGCTGTCGGGCTTCACCAAGCGCGACGAAAGCGAATACGACCCTTTCGGTGCCGCGCACAGCTCCACCTCCATCTCCGCCGGCCTGGGCATGGCGGTGGCGAGCCGGTTGAAGGGTGAGGAGGAGCGGCGGGTGATCGCCGTGATCGGCGACGGCGCGATGAGCGCCGGCATGGCGTATGAGGCCATGAACAATGCCGGCGCCATGCCCGACCGGCTGATCGTGATTCTGAACGACAACGACATGTCGATCGCGCCGCCGACCGGCGCGATGAGCGCCTATCTCTCGCGGCTGATCTCGTCGCGCTCCTACCGCTCGCTCCGCGACATCGCCAAACAGATGGCCCGGGTCTTCCCCAAGCCGCTGGAGCAGGCGGCCCGGCGGGCCGAGGAATTCGCCCGCGGCCTGGTCACCGGCGGCACGCTGTTCGAAGAGCTGGGCTTTTATTATGTCGGCCCGATCGACGGCCACAATCTGGATCACCTGCTGCCGGTGCTGCTGAATGTGCGCGACGCCGACCAGGACGGGCCGGTGCTGATCCACATCGTCACCCAGAAGGGCAAGGGCTATCCGCCGGCCGAAAAGGCTGCGGACAAGTATCACGGCGTGGCGAAGTTCGACGTGGTGACCGGCGCCCAGGTCAAGCCGGCGGCCGGCGCGCCCAGCTATACCAATGTCTACGCCGATGCGCTGATTGCGGAAGCCGAACATGATCCGCGGGTGCTGGCGGTGACCGCCGCCATGCCGACGGGCACGGGGCTCGACCGCTTCGGCCGGCGCTTCCCCGACCGGGTGTTCGATGTCGGCATCGCCGAACAGCATGCCGTGACCTTTGCCGCCGGCCTGGCGGCCGAGGGGATGAAACCCTTCGCCACCATCTATTCGACTTTCCTGCAGCGCGCCTATGACCAGGTGGTGCACGACGTCGCCATCCAGCGTCTGCCGGTGCGTTTCGCCATCGACCGGGCCGGACTGGTCGGCGCCGACGGCGCCACGCATATGGGCTCGTTCGACCTGACCTATCTGTGCTGCCTGCCCGATTTCGTGGTGATGGCGCCGGCCGACGAGGCCGAGCTGATGCATATGGTGGCGACCGCCGCCCAGATCGACGACCGGCCGAGCGCCGTGCGCTATCCGCGCGGCGAGGGGCTGGGCGTGCCCCTGCCGGCGCGCGGCACCCCGCTCGAAATCGGCCGCGGCCGCATCCTGCGCGAGGGCACCAAGGTCGCGATCCTGGCCCTGGGCAGCCGGGTCGCCGATGCGCTGAAGGCGGGCGAGGAACTCACCGCCCGCGGCTATTCGACCACCGTTGCCGATGCCCGTTTCGCGAAGCCCATCGATGCCGATCTGGTCCGCCGCCTGGCCTCTGAACACGAGGTGCTGATCACCATCGAGGAGAACGCCATCGGCGGCTTCGCGAGCCAGGTGACCCAGCTGCTGTGCGACGGTGCGCTGATCGAGCGCGGGCTGAAGCTGCGCCCGATGATGCTGCCGGATCTGTTCATCGACCATGCCAGCCCGCGCGATCAGGTGGAGATGGCGGGCCTCGGCGTGCAGGCGATCGTGGCCAAAGCGCTGGAAGCGCTGGGCCATAACGATGTCGACGTGGTGCTGACCACCAACAGCCGCGCCTGATCCGGACCGCTGCCCCATGGCCACCGCAACCACCCGTCTGGACCAGGCCCTCGTCGATCGGGGGCTGGTGGAGACGCGCAGCCGCGCCCAGGCGCTGATCATGGCCGGCCACGTCTTCGTCGACGACCGCAAGGAGACCAAGCCCGGCACGAAAGTGAAGCCCGGGGCGGCCCTGCTGGTGAAAGGGGCCGACCATCCCTGGGTGTCGCGGGGCGGGCTTAAGCTTCAGGGTGCCATCGACCAGTTCGGGCTGGATCCCACGGGTGCGGTCGCCATCGATGTCGGCGCATCGACCGGCGGCTTCACCGACGTGCTGCTGACCCGCGGCGCCGCAAGGGTTTATGCGGTCGATGTGGGACATGGCCAGCTGGCCTGGAAGCTGCGTCAGGATGAGCGCGTGGTGGTGCTTGAGAAACTGAATGCCCGCTATCTGACCGAAGAGCATGTGCCCGAGCCGGTCGACTGGGTGGTCTGCGACGCAAGCTTCATCGGCCTGCGCACGGTTCTGCCGGCCGCGCTTTCGCGGCTTAAGCCCGGGGGGCTGGCGGTGGCGCTGATCAAGCCGCAATTCGAGGTCGGCAAGGGCCGGGTCGGCAAGGGCGGCATCGTGCGCGAGCCCGAACTGCATGCCGAGGTGGTGGAGACGATTTCCGGCTGGTTCGCAGGCCTGCCCGGTGTCGAGGTGACCGGCGTGACCCAGAGTCCGATCAAGGGCCCGGACGGCAATGTCGAATTCCTGATCGTGGCCCGCTTCACCACCGGCGGCGCAGGGCTTTTCACGCCGCGCGATCCGGGCGAAGCTGAAGCGGATGCCGCCGGCGCCTGACCGGTGGCCTGCACAGCCCGAGAGGTTCCGCCCCTCACCGAGAGGTCCCGCCCGTGCAGCCAACCCGGATCGCCGCCGCCTGGAAGGGTCTCGCCGCGTGCCAGAGCTGCGGCATCCGCCGGCTTGCGCTCTTCGCCGATCTGGAGGCGGAGGATTTCGCCCATATCCATCTGCCGATCGAGGAACGCAGCATACCAGCCGGGGCCAGTCTTTATGGGCTGGACGATCCGGCAGAGGCGGTGTTCACCGTGCGCGCCGGCTTGGTGAAGCTGGTCCATATCCAGCCCGATGGCGGCCAGCGCATCGTGCGGCTGGTGCGGGCGGGCGGGGTGGCCGGGATCGAGGCGCTGGTCCGGCCGACCTATCCCCATGCTGCGATGGCCCTGCAGCCGGTGGAACTCTGCCGGATCCCGACCTCGGTGGTGACCCGCCTGCAGACCGAAACGCCCCGGCTGCATCAGCGGCTGATGGAGAAGTGGTACGAGGCGTTGAGCGTCGCCGATGATTTCCTGACCGAGCTTGCGACCGGCCATGCCCGCCAGCGCCTGGCCCGGCTGCTGCTGTGGCTGAGCGAGGATGCCCCCGATCAGCCGGTGCGGCTGTTCAGCCGCGAGGATCTGGGGGCGATCCTGGGGGTGACGCTGGAGACGACCAGCCGGACGATTTCCGAGTTTCGCCGCAGCGGCGTGCTGACCACGCTGTCGCATAATCTGGTGCGCTGCGACCGCGCCGCGCTTGCAGACATCGCCGGCTGATCCACAAATTCAATTCTGGCTGGCAATCCAGCGCGCAATGCCCGGCCAGTATTCCTTGAGCGTGCGTGCGCCCATGAACAGGCCGATATGTCCGCCGGGCACGGTCTGCTGCACGATGTCGGCTGCGGGCGTGCCGATATATTTCGCCGCGTCCAGCACCTGTTCCGGCGTGGTGATGTCGTCGCCGGCACCGGCCAGAAGATAGGTCGGGCAGGTGATCGTCTTCAGGTCCAGCCGGCGGCCGAGCGCGATGAAATCGCCCTTCGCCAGACGGTTTTCCTTGAACAGCAGCCGGATCGCCTGCAGGTACCAGCGCCCGGGCAGGTCGAGCGGGTTTTCGTACCAGCTTTCGAAGACCTCTTCCTTGGCCAGATAGGCCGGGTCGTCGATATGCTCGTAGAGGTCGATATGGGACTGGATGTAATGCTGCTCGGGATGCATGTTCTTCCAGCCCTGCAGCATGAACTTGCCGCGCATCAGCCCGCCGCCCAGCTTCACCAGATCCTCGTAAAAGGCCAATGGCGAGGCATGGGCCATGCGCTTGATCGGCCCGTCGCCGGCATCGGTATCGATCGGCGCGCCGGCCAGCACCAGTGAATTCACCTTCTCGGGGAAACGGGCGGCGATCATCGCCGAGGTCCAGCCGCCCTGGCAGAGGCCCACCAGATTGACCCGGCCGCCCAGATCGTCGATCGCGACCACCAGCTGGGCCAGATAGTCGTCGATCTCCAGATCCTTCATATCGGCGGTGGCGCTTTTCCAGTCGGTCAGCGCGACATGATCGATGCCGTTGGCGAGCAGGGTTTCAACCAGGCTCTGGCCCTGGTGATAATCCGCGATCATCGCGGTATGGCCGGCATAGGGGGCGTTCACCAGCGTCGGGATGCCCTTGCCCTGCTGGCCATACTCGCGCAGGGCCATGGTCCGCAGGTCGAGGCGCAGCCGGCTGGGCGTGGCGAGTTTCGGCCGCAGATCATCGTGGATGCGGATCTCTTCCTCGACGAATTTCGCGTTGCGGGCGTACAGCTCCAGCCCCTGCTGCAGCATGTCGTTCGCCATGGCGAGCGGCCAGAAGGCGGGGACGGCGCTGGGGGTGGCGGTGCTGGCGGATCCGGCGGATTTCGATGACATGAGCGACTTCCTTTGCGTGGCGTCGCCGGGTCTCCGGCTGCGCGTGCAAGCGGGGCAGCCGTTCGGAGCGGAGGCTCGACGATCTCATCGACGGGTCGAGTCTATGCCGCAATGCAGCATGGCAAAAATGAATTCCCTGTCAGGATGCGGCAGCCGGGGCAGGGCAGCCATGCATTTCCGCCCAATGAAGCAGGGCCGGCAGCTGAACATGGCTGAGCGCATCATGGAGGCGCATCAGCACGGGCCCGGCCTCGGCATCGCCCTGCACCGCCGGCAGCAGCCGGCCTTCATAGCAGCCGATCGCCGCCACGGCGTTGTCGGCCGCCATCCGGCAGGCGGCCCGCAGATCATCGGGCAGGGCCGGCGGGGCGGCAACCGGGCGCGCCGGGGCAGGGAGGCCGCGGGCGGTGAGCAGGCGGATCAGGGTGGCGGCATGCAGATAATCCGACATCAGCAGGTTGCGAAAGGGCATGACCGGCCCGAAACGCGCGATCACCGCCTCGGCGATGGCCGCCGCCCGCCAGGCTTCGTCCAGCGCCGCCCGGATCGCGGCATCGGTGGTGACGGGCATGACGAACCTCCCTCGGGCCAGGCGGGATCGGGACATCGCCGATCCTGGCGGGGAAGGTGGGCGCGCGCTTTGAGATTCCGCAAGGACAGGACGGCGGATCTGAAGATGATCAGGGCCAGCCAATCGCAGCAAGGAAAGGTCCGATCCCATGCCGATCCGCGAGATTCTGGGCATCACCGAATTCGATGCCTACACCCCTGAAGAAACCCGCGCCGCCTTGGCGGCGGGGGAAATCGTGCTGATCGATGTTCGCACCCCGCAGGAATATGCGGTGGAACATATCGAGGGCGCCCTGCTGATGCCCATGGCGTTTTTCGACCCGCGCTTCCTGCCACCCCAGGACAGCCGCCGCATCGTGCTGCATTGCGGATCGGGCATGCGCTCCACCCGCATGGCCGAACGCTGCGCCGCCGCGGGCTTCGACCGCATCGCCCATATGGCTGGCGGCATGAGCGCCTGGAAGGAGCGGGGCCTGCCCTATATCGCCACCGACCCTGCGACGGGCGGGCCGGTCAGGAAGTGAGAGGGGCGGGTGATGCCGGTGCCGGGTCGTCATCGGCCAGAGATATGTCCCGGCCGGTATCCCGGTCACGGTGCAGGTCGAAGCTGTCCGTCTTCGGGCCGCTCAGCAGGTAATCCCTGAAGGTCATGCGGTCCTGATCTGAACGCGACACCATCCTGTCCTCCCGCCGCTGGCTGACCAGGTATATGATCTCCGGCGGCGGGAGGCACAAGTGATGTGATCGACCTCAGTTCACCCGCCGGTCCCGGTCTTCCCAATAGGGCTTGCGCAGATCCCGCTTCAGGATCTTGCCGGCACCGGACATGGGCAGCGGTTCGTCGCGGATTTCGACGCTGCGCGGGCATTTGTAGCCGGCGATGTGCTGCTTGCAGAAGGCGATGATCTCTTCGGCCGTGGGGCGGGCGTCGGACTTCGGCACCACCACGGCATGGACGATTTCGCCCCAATGCTCGTCGGGGATGCCGATCACCGCGCATTGGGCGACGTCCGGATGGCGGGCGACGACGTTTTCGACCTCCAGCGAATAGACGTTCTCGCCACCGGAGATGATCATGTCCTTCACCCGGTCGACGATGTAGATGAAACCGTCCTCGTCCATGCGCGCGCCGTCGCCGGTGTGCATCCAGCCGTCGACGATCGCCTTGGCGGTTTCTTCCGGGCGTTCCCAATAGCCCATCATCACATTGCGGCCGCGCACGACCACCTCGCCGACCTCGCCCACCGGCACCGGCCGGTCGTCGGCATCGACGATGCGCACCTCGCAGCCGATCACCGCCCGGCCGGCCGAGCGATGGCGGCCTTTGGCCCGGCTTTCGCCCACATGTTCCTGCGGGTGGAGCAGGGTAGCGACGGGGGAAAGCTCGGTCATGCCATAGGCCTGCATGAACTCGACCCCGGGCAGCTTCGCCGTGGCGCGGTCGAGCACGGCTTCGGTGATCGGGGCGGCGCCGTAGATGATCCGCTTCATCGACGAGAGGTCGTAATTGCCGATCGCCGGATGGTCGACCAGCATCTGGATCATGGTCGGCACCAGCAGGGCCGAGGTCACCTTGTGCTCCTGGATCGCCTTCATCACGCCTTCGGGCGTGAAGGAGGGGACGATCACATGCGGTTCCCCCTTCATCAGCAGGGAGAAGGTCGCAGCTCCGTCGGCCAGATGGAACATGGGCGCGCTGTGCAGATAGACCGTGCCGTCGGGAAACAGACCTTCGGCCAGGGAATGCAGGCTGTTGGAGATGATGTTCTCGTGCGACAGCATCACCCCCTTCGACCGGCCGGTGGTGCCGCCGGTGTAGAAGATGCCGAACAGATCGTCGCCACTGCGCTCGGCATCGGGGATCGGATCATGGTTCCGGATCAGATCCTCGATATGGGGCATGTCTTCAGGCGCCGGGCCGTCGCCGGCATAGATCAGGGCGAATTGCGAGCCCGAGGCCGCCGCGATCGCCCGGCCCATTTCGGCGAAGGCGTCGTCGACGATCAGCAGGCTGGCGCCGCAATCCTCGATCGCGTCGGCATTCTCGGCGCGGCTCCAGCGGATGTTCAGCGGTACGATCACCGCGCCCGCCCAGGGGGTGGCGAGGTAGAATTCGATATAGCGGTCGGAGTTCAGCGTCAGCAGCGCGACGCGGTCGCCATCCTCCACCCCCAGCGCCCGGAAGGCGCCGGCGATGCGGGCGACGCGGTCGGCGGTTTCGCCCCAGCTGCGGGTGCGGCCGGCGCAGATCGTCGAGGTCCGATCGCGGGCAATGGCGATCGTCCGTCGGAGCCCTGATGTGATGCCCATATATCCTCCCAGTGGGTTTGAGCGTTGCCTCCGGTATGCCGTCCGCACTTCTTTATCGGGCGGATCGGGCAGGAACGCCGGCACGGGAGGGAGGGCAGGGCGGCGGGCCGCCGCCCGGGCCCTAGCGTGCCAGCGCGTGCCGCGCCATGTCTGCCATGACGTCGGCGATCTCTTCGGCCGTGCGCGGGCCGCCTTCACGGAACCACTGGCCGACCCAGTTGACCGCACCGGCCAGCAGGAAGGCGGCGATGCGGATATCGACCTCGCGGATGGAGCCGTCGGCGACACCCTGGGCGATATAGCCGCGCAGCCTGGTATCGATCGACCGCTTCCAGTCGCGGACCTTGCGCCGGCTGTCGGGCGCCAGGTCGCGATCGTCGACGCTGACCAGACACATGCCGAAATCGGCGGTCATGTTCAGCGTATAGGCCCTGAGGAAGGCGACCGCCCGGTCCAGCCCGCGCTTGCCCGCATCATCGACACCGGCAAGCTCGGCTTCGATCAGCTCCCCACCCAGCTGATAGCAGGCGTAGAGGATGTCTTCCTTGTTGCGGAAATAGTGGTAGAGCGCGGGCTTGGTGATGTGCAGCTGCTCGGCCACGTCCGCCATCTTGGTCCGGTGGAAGCCGTTCTCGACGAACAGCCGCGCCGCCGTGCGCAGCACCGCATCACGCTTGGCATCGCGGTCGCGCTGGCGTTCGGCGGCGGGCTTCCAGGGGGAGGCGGGAATCTCGATCTGCACGGGGGGTCTGATCTCTCTGCTGCACGGGCCTCGGGTCGCCGCCCTCCGGTAACCGCCGGAGCGGGCCGGTGGGCAGATCCGGGGGATGATCGCACGACCGGCCCCGGATCGGAACGGCCGCGCATCACAATCCGGACGATTGACGGCCCGACTTCGTATTCGGTATCTTACCCATGGGTAAAAGAAAATGTCCATGCCCGTCGCGGCGACCGGCCGCCGGGCCTGTCCACAAGTCCAGTCAAGGGCCCAGTCATCCCAAGGACGGCGAGCCTTGAGGGCAGTCGTTCCCCCCAACAGGCGAGGAAAGCTCATTATGGTCGAGAGCGTGAGGATCGCGGGCGTCGGCATGATCCCGTTCGTGAAGCCGGGCACCAGCGCGCCCTATAGCGATATGGGGGCCGAAGCCGCCCGTCAGGCCCTGGCCGATGCCGGCATCGGCTACGACCAGATCCAGCAGGCCTATGTCGGCTATGTCTATGGCGACAGCACCTGCGGTCAGGCGGCGCTCTACGAGGTCGGCATGTCCGGCATCCCGGTGGTGAACGTCAACAACAACTGCTCGACCGGCTCGTCGGCGCTGTTCCTGGCGCGGCAGGCCGTGGCCTCGGGGGCGGCGGATTGCGTGCTGGCGCTGGGCTTCGAGCAGATGGTTCCGGGTGCGCTCGCCGACGTCTATCAGGACCGGCCCAGCCCGATGGCGAAGTTCATCGAGGTCGCCAAGGAATTCGACCCCGCCGCCGAGGCGCCGATGGCCATCCGCCTGTTCGGCGGTGCCGGCAAGGAATACCAGCAGAAATACGGCGCGAGCGACGCGGCTTTCGCGATGATCTCGGTGAAGGCGCGCCGCCATGCCGAGCATAACGAGCGGGCGATCTTCCGCACGCCGACCTCGGTGGAAGAGGTGCTGGCGTCGAAGCACATGTACGGGCCGCTCACCCGCCTGCAGTGCTGCCCGCCGACCTGCGGTGCCGCGGCGGCGGTGGTCGTCTCCGAAGCCTTCGCCCGCAAGCACGGCCTGACCGACGCGATCCGCCTGCGCGCCCAGGTGATGACCACCGACTTCCCGTCCAGCTTCGGCGAGAAGAGTATGATGAAGGCAGTGGGCTACGACATGGCCCGCGCCGCGGCCGATGCGGTCTACGAGCAGACCGGCGTCGACCCGATGGATGTGAGCGTGGTGGAGATGCATGACTGCTTCACCGCCAACGAGCTGATCTCCTACGAGGCGCTCCGGCTGACGCCCGAGGGCACGGCCGAGAAGTTCATCATGGACGGCGACAACACCTATGGCGGCCGCGTCGTCACCAACCCCTCGGGCGGGTTGATCTCCAAGGGCCATCCGCTGGGCGCGACCGGCCTTGCCCAGTGCGCCGAACTTGTCTGGCAGCTGCGCGGCCAGGCCGGTCCGCGCCAGGTGGAGGGCGCGAAGATCGCGCTTCAGCACAATCTGGGTCTGGGCGGCGCCTGCGTCATCTCGCTCTACGACCGCGCCTGACCGGCATCGAGCAGGAGAGGATGATCATCCATGCTCGATAGAGCGGCGATCGGGCGGGTTCTCCCGCCCGTCACCGCGACGGTCGAACGCGGCCGTCTGCGGTTCTTTCTGAATGCGATCGGCGAGACCAGCCCGATCCACCACGATACGGCCGCGGCGCAGGCCGCCGGCTATCGCGACTGTCCCATCCCGCCCACCTATCTGTTCTGCCTGCGCATGCTGGATGCGCCCGAGCCCTATGCCCTGCTCGACGAGCTGGGGGTCGATCTCGGCACCGTGCTGCATGGCGAGCAGAGCTTCACCTATCACCAGCCGGTGGTGGCGGGCGACGAGATCCGCTTCATCGGCCGGATCGCCGACATCTTCGACCGCAAGGGCGGGGCGCTCGAATTCCTGGTCGAGGAGATCCGGGTTGAGCGCGTGTCGGACGGTGCCCATGTCGCCGATGTGCGGCAGGTGACCGTGATCCGCAATCCCGTGGCCGGAGGTGCGGCATGAGCGGTGAACCGATCCGGGTGGTGGCCGAGATGCCGCCGATCACCCGCACGCAGCTGGCGCTCTATGGCGGTGCCTCGGGCGACCACAACCCGATCCATATCGATATCGACTTCGCCAAGGCCGCCGGTTTCCCCGACGTCTTCGCCCACGGCATGCTGGTCATGGGGCTCGCCGCCCGGGCCGTGACCGGGGCCGTGCCGCTCTCGCGCCTTAAGTCCTATGGCGTGCGTTTCACCGCCATCACCCAGGTCCACGACCGGCTGACGGTCGAAGCGGTGGAGACCGGCGTCACCGAGGCCGGCGACCGCCGGCTGGACGTGACCGTCCGCGACCAGAACGGCCAGGTGAAGGTGCAGGGCGAAGCGCTGATCGCCGCCGGCTGATCCGGCCCGGGCCTGTCTGCCCTTTTCAAAAAACCTCAGAAAATATCGGGAGTGACGTCAAGATGGGCAAGCTCGACGGCAAGGTCGCGCTGGTTTCCGGATCCGGCCGCGGCATCGGCCGCTCCATCGCCCTCAAGCTGGCGAGCGAGGGTGCGAAGGTCGTGATCAACGATCTCGACGAGGCACCGGCCGAGGCGGTGGCCGCTGAAATCCGCGAGATGGGCGGCGAAGCCCTGATCTGCGCCGGCAATGTGGCGGCCGAGGATTTCGGCACCCGCTTCGTGAACACCGCAGTCGAGGGCTTCGGCGGTCTCGACATCATCGTCAACAATGCCGGTTATACCTGGGACTCGACCATCCAGAAGATGACCGACGAGCAGTTCCAGGCGATGATCGACGTCCATCTGACGGCACCGTTCCGGATCCTGCGGGCTGCTGCCGAACCGATCCGCATCTTCTCCAAGCGCGAGGCGCAGGAGGGGCGCGAGGTCTTCCGCAAGGTGGTCAACATCTCGTCGATCGCGGGCCTCTACGGCAATGCCGGCCAGGTCAGCTATTCCTCGGCCAAGGCGGCGCTGGTCGGCATGACCCGCACGCTGTGCAAGGAATGGGGCCGCTACAAGGTCAACGTGAACTGCGTCGCCTTCGGACTGATCGCCACCCGTCTGACCCAGGCGATCGAGAAGGAACAGGCGACCATCGATGTCGACGGCCGCGAGATCAAGGTCGGCGTGCAGCATCAGCTGCTCGACACCATGGCCCAGCTGATCCCGCTCGGTCGTGCCGGCACGCCGGACGAGGCGGCGGATGCGGTCTATCTGTTCTGTGCACCCGAGAGCAATTACGTCAGCGGCCAGGTTCTGGTCTGCGGCGGCGGCATCCTGCTCTGATACCTGTCGGCGGCGGCGGGCCCCGCGGCGTGACCGCCGGGCCCGCCGCCGCACACGATCCGACGGAGACATCCCCATGACCGCTTCTGCCCCCCGGACGACCTCTTCCTGGATGACGCCGGAGCTTGAAAGCCTTCGCGACCAGTTCGGCCGCTTTCTGGACGCCGAACTGAAGCCCCATGCCGCGCGCTGGCGCCGGCAGCGGATGATCGACCGCTCGGCCTGGACGGCGCTGGGGGGGATGGGCGCGCTGGGTGCTGCGATCCCCGAGGAATGGGGCGGCAGCGGCGGCGATGTCTATCAGGAGATGGTGCTGCTCGACACCATCAACCGGCGCTGTTCCGACCTCGCCAACGGCTATAGCGTGCATTCGGGCATCGTGACCCATTACGTGCTGACCTATGGCACCGAGGATCAGAAGCGGCGCTGGCTGCCGAAGCTGTGCTCGGGTGAGTGGATCGGTGCGATCGCGATGACGGAGCCGGGCGGCGGGTCCGACCTTCAGGCGCTGACCACCCGCGGCCGGCGCGACGGCGACGACTATGTCATCGACGGCCAGAAGACCTTCATCACCAACGGCATCGCCGCCGATCTGGTGCTGGTGGCGGTGCGCATCGACGGCACGCCGGGGGCCAAGGGCATCTCGCTGATCGGTGTGGAGAAGGGCGCGCCCGGTTTCCAGCCCGGCCGGCCGCTGGAAAAGATCGGCCTGCATGCGGCCGATACCGCCGAGCTGTTCTTCGACGGCGCCCGTGCGCCGGTCGACAACCTTCTGGGCGGCATCGAGGGTCGCGGCTTCTATCAGATGATGGAGCAGCTGCCCCGCGAACGCCTGATCCTTGCCATTGGCGCGGTTGCGGCGATGGAGCATGCGGTCGAGATCACCCGCGCTTATGTCCACGAGCGCAAGGCCTTCGGCAAGACCCTGTTCGACTTCCAGACCATTTCCTTCCGCCTGGCCGAGCTTGCGACCGAAGCCCATATCGCGCGCGTCTTCGTCGACGACTGTCTGGTCAAACTGGCCGAGAACCGGCTCGACAACGTCACCGCCTCGATGGCCAAGTGGTGGTGCAGCGAACGCCAGGTCCAGACCGTCGACGCCTGCCTGCAGATGTTCGGCGGCTATGGCTATATCGAAGAAACCGAAATCGCTCGCATGTATACCGACGCCCGGATCCAGAAGATCTATGGCGGCGCCAACGAGATCATGAAATTGCTGATCGCGCGCTCGCTCTGACGGCGCGGCTGCCGGCGATCTGAGGATGGGGCCTGCCCGATGATCGGGCGGGCCCGTTTTATTCCCCGGGGTGAGGCAGCGGTTCTACAGAAAGACGAAGACCAAGGGCAGCCAGAACTTTCAGTATAGTTCCGAATTCGGGATTTCCCTTGTCGCTCAAGGCTCGATAGAGGCTTTCGCGGGAGAGTCCTGCATCTTCGGCAATCTGTCTCATTCCTTTAGCGCGTGCCACGACGCCCAACGCGTCGGAAATAAACGCAGGGTCTCCTGTTTCGAACGCATCGGATAGATAGCCGGCCATAGCCTCGTCATCGTCCAGATATTCTGCCGGATCAAAGGCCGTGGTCTCCAGCGCCATTGTCACCTCTCCATTTCCGCCGCAAGTCTCTTTGCTTGCTCAATGTCGTCATTTTGACGGTTATTCGTGCCACCGCATAGAAGAACAATAAGAACAGTGCCACGCTGGGCGAAGTAAACCCTATACCCTGGTCCCTCATGAATGCGCAGCTCGGAAACACCCTGCCGCACCAGCGCATGCGGCAGACAGTAGTTTTTAGATGATTTTATCTGGAGAATATATCGTGAGAGAAAATCTGGCGCATTCCTCTCATCTGAGCGGGCGTCGCGCTCACCCCCGCGCCCGCAGCCCCGCGCCGGCGGCCAGGGTGGGGGGCAGGCGGCCGACCGCCAGCGCGGCGGCGGTGGTGCGCTCCACGTCCAGGCGGTCGAGGGTGAGCCGGCCTTCGGAGTATTCGACCACCCGGCCGGTGAGCACGATGTGGTTGGCGCGGGGCATCACCGTCACCCGCCCGCGGCGGGGCGAGAGTTGCAGACCGTCCAGCCGGTCGCGGGTCAGCATGTCGGCGAAAAGCGGTGCCAGACCGGCATGGACGATGCCGGTGACCGGGTCTTCAGGCACGCCGAGCTTCGGGGCGAAGAAGCGGCAGACATAGTCGGCGCCATCGGCCAGAGAGGCGCCGTCGGCGAGGCTGGCGACCGCCACCCCCCGAGGCGGCAGGGCGGCAATGGCGGCGTCGTCGGGGCGGATCGCCTCGACCTCTGCCGGATCCTCGACCAGCACATACCAGTCGTGGCGGCCTTCCAGCACGGCGGCGGGGGCGACACCGCCCAGGGCCGCGGTGATCGCGCGCAGCATCGCCGGGCGCGGTTCGATTCCGGTCAGCCGCTCACGCGGCAGGGAGAGGCACAGTCGACCGCCATCCGAATGATCGCGGGTGACATGGAGCAGCCCGCCCCGGGTACGGAACACCACCGCGGGTGCCTCGGGCGCGACCCTGCTCAACACCACATGGGCGGCGGCCAGCGTGGCATGGCCGCACATCGGCATTTCGGTGGTGGGAGTGAACCACCGCAGATGGAAGGGACCGGCGGCGGCGCCATCGCCCGTGCCGAACCCGCCCGGATCCTCGGGCACCAGGAAGGCGGTCTCGGACAGCCGGTTTTCGGCCGCGATCGCCTGCATCACCGGCACCGGCAGCCAGGCATCCATCAGGCAGACCGCCGCCGGATTGCCGGCGAACAGCCGCTCGGCGAAGGCATCGAGGTGAAAGATCCTGACGTTTCGCATGGCGGGACCATTCCTTCGCAAACTGTGGGTTGCGTTTAATTGGAATGATCACGCCAAATGAGATCGTCAGGCAAGCGGCATCTGCGCGCTGCGGCAAATCCGTGGTCAGCGGTTCATATCATGATATTCGTCGTTCGGCAGCATGTCGACGGCGCTCGCGACGCGGTTGGTCATGTTGTAGAAGCCGATGACATTGGCCAGGTCGAAAATGTCTTCGACCGAAAAGCCCGCGTCGCGCAGCCGGGCCCGGTCTGCCTCATCGACCAGGGTCGGGGTTTCGGTGACCTTGGCGGCGAAATCGAGCATCGCCCGGTGGCGGAGCGACAGCGGTGCCACCCGGTAGTTCATCACCAGCATCTCGCCGAGCTTCGGGTCGCCCGACAGTGCCCTGACCGCCTGGCCATGGGCGACCAGACAGTAATAGCAGCGGTTGATCGACGAGACCACCACCGCCACCATCTCGCGCTCCAGCTTGTCGAGCCCGCTGTCGCCCAGCATCAACTCGTTGTAGAAGCGGCTGAAGGTGCGGAATTTTTCTGGCCGCAGCGTATAGGCCTGCAGCACATGCGGAACCATGCCGAGCTTCTCGCGGCACTTCGCGTAATAGGCCTGGATGTCATCGGCATGGCCGGCTTCGTCGGGGATGGGCAGGGCCATCACCTCGGGCTTCAGCTGCAGCGGCTTGTCGGCGGACATGGGTGAGCGTCTCCCCGGTTCTTGTATGATCCGGGGAGTATGCCTGCCGTGGCCGGGGCTGTCTTCAGAAGCCGGGCGTCACCCGCCACATTGGCCGCGATGGCGCAGCAGATGATCGGCCAGCACCACCGCCATCATCGCCTCGCCCACCGGCACCGCGCGGATGCCGACGCAGGGGTCATGACGGCCCTTGGTCACCACCTCGGTATCCGCGCCGTCGCGGGTGACGCTGAGCCGGGGGGTGAGGATGGAGCTGGTCGGCTTGACCGCAAAGCGCACCACCACCGGTTCGCCATTGGCGATGCCGCCCAGGATGCCGCCGGCGCGGTTGCCCAGGAAAGCGGGCTTGCCCTCGCGCATCCGCATCTCGTCGGCATTCTGCGAGCCGGTGAGACGGGCGGCCGCGAAACCGTCGCCGATCTCCACCGCCTTGACCGCATTGATGCCCATCATCGCCTTGGCGAGATCGGCATCCAGCTTGTCGTAGAGCGGATCGCCCAGCCCGACCGGCACGCCTTCCGCCACCACTTCGATCACCGCGCCGCAGCTGTCGCCGGATTTGCGCAGGCCGTCCAGATACTCGGCCCAGCGCGCGGCGGTTTCGGCATCGGGGCAGAAGAAGTCGTTGCGGCCGGTCTCGTCCCAGTCCCAACGGCTGCGATCGACGCCGATGCCGCCCATCTCGACCAGGGCGCCGCGGATGGTGACGGTCTCTCCCAGCACCTTGCGGGCCACCGCGCCGGCCGCCACGCGCACCGCGGTCTCGCGGGCGCTCGACCGGCCGCCGCCCCGATAGTCGCGGATGCCGTATTTGGCCTGATAGGTGAAGTCGGCATGGCCCGGACGGAACTTGTCTTTGATCTCGCCGTAATCCTTCGAGCGCTGATCGGTATTGCGGATCAGCAGGCTGACCGGGGTGCCGGTGGTGAGGCCTTCGAAGGTGCCCGACAGGATCTCGACCTCGTCGGGCTCACGCCGCTGGGTGGTGAAGCGCGACTGGCCCGGCCGGCGCTTGTCGAGGAAAGGCTGGATGTCGGCTTCGGTCAACGCCAGGCGTGGCGGCACGCCGTCGACCACGCAGCCGATTGCCGGGCCATGGCTTTCACCCCAGCTCGTGAAGCGGAAAAGCTCGCCGAAACTGTTGCCTGCCATGGCCGGTCCGATCCTTCAAAACGGTGCTGTGGGAGAGAGGTGGGGGTCAGCCGAGATTGATGTCGGGCGCATCCTCGGCCTTCATGCCGACGATGTGATAGCCCGCATCGACATGCATCACCTCGCCGGTGATGCCGGTGCCCATGTCCGAGAGCATCAGCAGCGAGGCGTTGCCGACCTCTTCGATCGAGACCGTGCGCCGCAGCGGCGAGTTCATCTCGTTCCAGCGCATGATGTAGCGGAAGTCGCCGATGCCCGAGGCGGCCAGCGTCTTGATCGGCCCGGCCGAGATGGCGTTGACCCGGATGTTTTCGGGGCCGAGGTCGGCCGCCAGATACTGCACGCTGGATTCGAGCGCCGCCTTGGCCACGCCCATGACGTTGTAATGCGGGATCACCCGCTCCGCCCCCAGATAGGAGAGCGTCAGGATGCTGCCGCCATGCTGCATCAGCGGCCGGGCATACTGCGCCATCTGCACCAGCGAGAAGGCCGAGATCTGCATGGTGCGCAGGAAGTTGTCGAGCGTGGTGTCGACATACTTGCCCTTCAGCTGGTTCTTGTCGGAATAGGCGACGGCGTGCACCAGAAAGTCGAGCCGGCCCCATTTTTCGGCGATCGTGTCGAACAGGGCCTTCATGCTGTCGTCGTCGGTGACGTCGCAGGGGGCGACGAGCGTGGCACCGACTTCGGCGGCCAGCGGGCGGACCCGCTTTTCCAGCGCCTCACCCTGATAGGTCAATGCCACCTCCGCGCCGTTCAGCGTCACCGCCCTGGTGATCCCCCAGGCGATCGAGCGGTCGTTGGCGACGCCGACGATCAGGCCGCGCTTGCCGGCCATCACGTTCGATTGAACGATCATGCGGTCCCCTCGCAGTATCCAGGCGGCCGGTCCAGGGAGGCGCCGGGGGCGCGGCCGGCCCTGGCGGACCTCGTGTGACAGGTTGCATCCTGCAGGTTGCAGACGTGCCGTTCGGCCGGCGGCCGGGCACAGGTGCGGCGCATCCTACACGAAACGGCGGTCCGGTCAAATCGGCACCGGACGGGGCCTGAACGGCGGATTTCAGCGCTGTCCGGGCCGGTGCATGTGCCGTCGTGCCAGCCTGCGGGCGGCCGCATGCCGGCGCCGGTGACGGTCGATCCGCGACCGCACGGCGGCCCAATAGCCACCCAGCAGGAAGACATAGGCCGCCAGATACAGTAGCAACAGGGTTGCGATCATGCTGCCCAGGCTGCCATAGACCGCGTTCATGCCACCCGTCTGGCGCAGATAGACCGAAAAGCCGATCAGCAGGGCCATCCAGCCCAGCACGATGACGGCTGCCGGCGGCAGCAGCACCCGCCGGCGCGGCGGCAGGGCATCGGGCAGCAGGCGCAGCAGGCCCCAGACCACGGTGACGGTGCCGGCCAGCACCAGGGGCGGGCGCAGGGTATGGACCAGCCAGACCCAGGCATCGGACAGGCCGAAGAAATCGACCGCAGGGCCGATCACGATCGGCAGGAAGACCAGCAGCGCCAGTGCCACCGGCAGGGCGAGCGCCCCGCCCGCCACCAGGGCCAGACTTTGCAGCCGCCGTTTCCACAGCGGCCGGACCATCTTCACCCGGAAGGCGCGGTTGAGCGCGTTGCGCAGGCTTTCAAGCGCATTGGAGGCCGACCAGAGGGCGGTGAGGATGCCGAAGGTGAGCAGCCCGCCCTTGGGGCCGAAGATGATCGTGTCGATCGGCCCGCGCAGCGCCTGGGCGACATCGGGCGGCAGATAGTCGAGCAGAGTGAGGATCAGGGCATGAACCTCGCCACCCTGGCCGATCACGCCGGCCAGCACCACCAGCACGATCAGGAAGGGGAACATCGAAAACAGGCTCGCGAAGGCGATATGGCCTGCAATCTGGTCGGCGCCGTCGCGGGTGAAGCGGCCGTAGGTGACCATCAGCTCGCGGACCCGCCGGTTGCTGCGCAACCGGCGGAGAAGAGGGCGGTAGAAGGGGGTCTTGTCAGGGTTTGCCGTTGCCGTCATTCGATCCCGGCTCGCCGCCGGACCTGATCGTAATCCGCGGGCGGCTTCCACCGCTTCACGAATTCCGTCAGCGCGGGGTCGTCGCGATCGGGCAGGACCAGTTTCAGCACCACGAACAGGTCGCCGCGATCGCTCTTGTCCGCACCCATGCCGCGGCCCTTGAGCCGCAGCCGGCGCCCGCCCGAGGATCCGGGCGGCACGGCGACCCGGACCGGGCCGTCCAGGGTGGGAACGACGATGCCGGCACCGAGCACCGCTTCAGGCAGGGTGATGGGCACATCGATCAGGATGTCGCGGCCCTCGGCGCGGAACAGGGGGTGGGGTCGGACATTCACTTCCACCAGCGCATCACCGGCCTCGGCATTGCCGAAACCGGGCATGCCCTGGCCGTTCAGCCGCAGTTTCTGGCCGTCGCGGATGCCGGCGGGCACGGCGACTTCCAGCTCGCGCCCCTCGGGCAGGCGGATGCGCTTGCGGGTGCCGCGGGCGGCCTCGATGAATTCGACCGTCACGGTATAGGTGACGTCGACACCGCGGCGATGAATGCCGGTGCGGCCGCCGCTGCCGTTGCCACCGGCGGCCTGGTCGCTGCGCCCCGGCTGCGCGCGGCGGCTGCGGGCGGGGTCGGTGAAGATGTCCGAGAAGAAATCGGCGAAGCCGCCGCCCTCGGCACCCCGGGGGCGCGGGCGGGCACGGCCGTTGCCGGCACCATCGATCTCGCCACGGTCGAAGGCGGCACGCCGGGCCGGGTCGGACAGGATCGCATAGGCGGCAGACACGTCCTTGAACCGGCGTTCGACCTCGGCGTCGCCCGGGTGCAGATCCGGGTGATAGGCCTTGGCGAGGCGCCGGTAGGCAGTCTTGATGGCGTCGGGCGTGGCATCACGGCCCACGCCCAGTGTCTGATAAGGATCGGCGTTCACGCGGTCCCCCGTGGACGTAAGCGGGCCGCCGCCCGATCAGGCGGCGGCCCGTGCCCAAGGGTCGTTGCGGCCGGCCCCTGCGTCAAGCCCGTAGACGTCAGGAGTTGACGATCTTCCAGCTGCCGTCCGGCTGACGGCAGGCGGTGCCATAGGCTTCCTCGGTCTTGCCGCCGACATTCACGCGCTGGGTGAACTCGCGGCAGTATTCGCCGCTGGAGCGCTGATAGGTCTTGACCGGGGTGATCGAGCCGGAATTGCCGCTGTCCGGGTTGCTCCAGCTGCTGCTCTGTCCGGTGGGGTTGCTTTCAAGCGCCCGCTGGCTGGCACGCTCTGCCTCCAGCTGGTCGGCACGGTCGAGCGACTTGCCGATTTCATTGCCGGCGAAGGCGCCGAGCAGCGCGCCCGCGGCGGTGGCGGCCAGCTGGCCCGTGCCCTTGCCGAACTGGGCACCGGCGACGGCGCCGCCGACGCCGCCCAGCACCGCACCGACACCCTGCTTGGTGCCCATGTCGGACTGGGCGCAGGCGCCGAGGGCAAGGCCGGCTGCGACGATCAGGGGGATGAACGGCTTCATGGGAGCTTCCGGTAGATGATGTGTCGGGTGCGGGGAGGTGTGGGGTGCGGGCGCCACATCCGGGCGCCGTTTCGTGTCAGGTGCGCATGGTAGCACGCGACCAGCCATGGCCAAGCGGCCTCGGCGTGTCAAATTTCGGTCGGAGGACAACACATCCGGGCCTTGGGGAAGATATCGGCGGCCCACCCCCGTCTGCCAAGGGGTGCGACAGATGCGACCATGGAAGGGGGCGGGTGCTGCCCGCAGCGCTTGCCGCCCTGCCGGGTGTGGTGCATCTATTGAGCGGAGGGCCGGCTCGCGCCACCAGACCGCCCCCACTCCCCCGCCCATCATTCGCGGAGCCTTTGAAACCATGTCCCTCCCCGAACTTGAAGATCCGTTCGAGCAGTTCGGCAAATGGTATGCCGAGGTGCGGGACGAACCCGCGATCACCGAGCCGACGGCGATGTGTGTCGCCACCGCCGGGAGCGACGGGCTGCCGGCGGCGCGCATGGTGCTGCTGAAGGCCTGGGACCGCGACGGCTTCGTGTTCTACACGAATTACGAGAGCGACAAGGGCCGCGACCTGCTGGCCAATCCGCAGGCGGCGCTGCTGTTCTACTGGATGCCGCTGGGCCGGCAGGTGCGGGTGCAGGGCCGGGTAGAGCAGGTGACGGCGGAAGAGGCCGATGCCTATTTCGGCAGCCGGGCCCGAGACAGCCAGATCGGCGCCTGGGCCTCGCGCCAGTCGCGGCCGATGACCGGCCGCTACGATCTTGAGAAGCGGGTGGCGGAATTCGCGATCAGGTTCAATGTCGGCCGGGTGCCGCGGCCGGATTACTGGTCGGGTTTCCGGGTGGTGCCGCAGCGTATGGAATTCTGGCAGGAAGGCCGTTTCCGCCTGCATCAGCGTCTGGTCTATCTGAAGGACGGGGACGGCTGGACCCGTCAGTGGCTGTTCCCGTGATCAGACCGCTGGGCGTTCTGGCGCCGCCCGATCCCGAGGTGGCGCGGCTGAAGCGGCGGGTGACGCTCGCCTCGCTTGCGGTCGCGCTCATCCTGGTGGCGCTGAAACTCGCCGCCTCGATCATGACCGGATCGGTCAGCATCCTGTCGAGCCTGGTCGACAGCGTGTCGGATTCGGGCGCAAGCCTGGTGACGCTGATCGCGGTGCGCCAGGCCATGCGCCCGGCCGATGCCCATCATCGCTTCGGCCATGGCAAGGCCGAGCCGCTGGCAGCGCTGGGCCAGGCACTGTTCGTGACCGGCTCTGCCCTGTTGCTGTGTGTCGAGGCGGTGCGCCGGCTGATCGAACCCGAACCCGTGGGCGAAGGACCGGTCGGCATCGCCGTGATGGTCTTCGCCATCGTGGCGACACTGCTGCTGGTCCGCTATCAGGACCGGGTGATCGCCCGCACGCAGTCTCTGGCGGTGGGGGCCGACCGGCTGCACTATGTGGGCGACCTGCTGATCAATCTGGGCGTCATTCTGTCGATCCTGCTCAGCCAGTATGCCGGCGTGACCGAGGCCGACCCGGTGATCGCCGTGCTGATCGCGCTGCACCTGATCCGCGGCGCCTGGAAGATCGCGCGGGGCGCGCTGGATGCGCTGATGGACCGGGAACTGCCCGAGGCCGAGCGCGACGAGATCCGTAAGATCGTTCTGGCGGTGCCGGGGGTGCGTGGCATGCACGACCTGCGCACCCGGTCGTCCAGCGTGCACACCTTCATCCAGCTGCATCTGGAACTGGATCCGGCGGCACCGCTGGCGGATGCGCACGGGATCGCCGATCGGGTTGAAACGCTGCTGCGTGCACGTTATCCCGATGCCGAGGTCATCACCCATCTCGATCCGAAGGGCGTGACGGAATTCGTTCCGACCTTCCGCTGATCGTATCGACGGTAGTGATGCCGAAACATCTCCACTACAGGTTGTCGGTTTGCTAGGCTCTCGCATGGTGGATCGCGTTGCGACCATCAGGCCCCATGTCGGGCGACCCGCCTGTCGACGTCCAGAAGGAAGACTGCCGCGATGGATCTTGCCAGCCATATCCGCCGGGTGCCCGATTTCCCCAAGCCGGGCATCCTGTTCTACGACATCTCGACCCTGCTGGCCCATTCCGGGGCCTGGCGCGAGACCATCGACCGGATGGCGGAAGCGATCCGTCCGATGCAGCCGGATCTTCTGGCCGGGATCGAAAGCCGCGGCTTCCTGGCCGCTGCCCCCCTGGCGCTGGCGCTGGGCAAGGGGTTCGTGATGGTCCGCAAGCGCGGCAAGCTGCCGGGGCGCACGGTGTCTCATGCCTATGCGCTGGAATATGGCGAGGATGTGGTCGAGGTGCAGGACGGCATGATCGAGCGCGGCCAGCGGGTGGTGCTGGTCGACGACCTGCTCGCCACCGGCGGCACCGCTGCGGCGTCGATCGAGCTGCTGCGCAAGGTGGGGGCCGAGGTTCCGGCCGCTGCCTTCATCATTGAACTGATGGGCCTCGGCGGCCGCGAGCGGCTGGACGTGCAGGAGGTGCGGACCGAAACCGTGCTGCAGTTCCCGGCCTGACCAGATCCGCCGGGACCATGGGCAGGATCAGGCGCCGGCGCTGATCTCCGCATGACGCGGGCAGGTCGTGAGGTGGTCGTTGACCAGCCCCGCCGCCTGCATGAAGGCATAGACTGTCGTCGAGCCCAGATGCCGGAAACCCGCCTGTTTCAGCCGGCGGGCCAAGGCATCCGAGAGGGCGGTCCTGCCCGGCACCTCTGCACCGGTCGTGAAATGATTGGTCAGCGGCTGCCCGTCCACCGCCGCCCACAGAAAGGCGGCGAGGCCGGGCCCGCTGTCGCGCAGCGCCAGCGCCGCCCGGGCATTGGCGATGGTCGCCTCGATCTTGCCGCGGTGGCGGATGATGCCGGGGTCGGCCAGCAGGCGGTCCACATCTGCCGGGCCGAACCGGGCCAGGATGTCGGGATCGAAGCCGGCGAAGGCCCGGCGAAAGCCCTCGCGCCGGCGCAGGATCGTGATCCACGACAGGCCCGACTGAAAGCTCTCCAGCACCAGCATCTCGAAGAGCGGCCGCTCGTCGCGGACCGGTACACCCCATTCGGTGTCGTGATAGGCCCGGTAGAGCGGGTCGGTGCCGCACCAGGGGCAGGGGCCGTGCCTTGCTTCCTCCTGCTCAGCCATCGGTTCGCGGCCGGGCGGTGATGGTCAGCCCCTGGGCGGTGAGGGCGGGGCCGCTGCCGTCGGTGGCTGCGGTCGTGCGGTCGATGCGCAGCAAGGCGAGGCCGACGGGGCCGATCGCGCTGCGCAGCTGGCCGGCCTCGCGTTCCCCCGCCATCACCGGCGTGCCCGGGGCGGGCAGGGGCGCGCCATCTGTGGCATCGACCACGAACAGGCGCTTGCGGACCTGGCCGCGGAACTTGCTGCGGGTGGTGACCTCCTGGCCGACATAGCAGCCCTTGTCGAACGCAACCCCGTTCAGCCGGTCCAGATCATGTTCCAGCGCCAGCCCCTGTTCGGGCGGCAGATCCTCGGGGCCTTCCGGCACGCCCGCCTCGATCCGGTGCAGATGCCAGGCCGCTTCCGGCACCGGGGTGAGACCGGTATCGGCCGCAAAGGCTTCAAGCGCCGCCTCGGGCCCCCAGAGCCGCAGGCCGAGGCCGGCCCCACGCGGATCGGGGACCTGCAGAACATCGTTGCCGTCGCCCTCGACGACAGGTCCCGCATCCTGCACCCCCGGGCCGAAGGCGACCGCGACAGCAAGCCCGGCTGCGGGTGCGATCCTCACCTTCGCCCGCAGCTTGTAAAGGGTCAGGCGCCGGATCAGGTCGGCGGCAAGGCCGGTTGCGCATTCGACCAGCAGCCGGTCGTCGCCGGCGCGGGCCACGATCAGGTCATGCAGGATCTTGCCCTGGGGCGTGAGCAGGGCGCCGTAACAGGCCCGCCCGTCGGCCACCGGGTCGAGATCGCCCGAGACCAGACCGTCGAGGAATTTGAGCGCGTCCTCTCCCTCCACCGCGACCAGGCTGCGGGCGGGCAGGCGGGTGAAGGCGGGGACCGTCGGCCGGAGGGGCAGTGTCGCGGTCGTCGTCGCGGGCTCGGTCATGGCGATGGATCCGGATCCTTGATGGGCGGGCGGACAAGGTCGCTCAACAGTGGCGTCGCCGGGCCGATGGTTCAAGAGGCGACGGCCGGCCATGACCGGCCATGGTTGCGCCCGAACCCCCGCGCGCCCTATAACCGGCGGGATGCCCATCTCCGGGACCGCGCATGGAATTGCTGTTCATCACCTCGACCCGCATCGGTGACGCCGTCCTGTCGACGGGACTGCTCGATCATCTGATCGCAACCGAAACCGCTGCCGGCCGCCCGGTACCGCGGGTGACGGTGGCCGTGGGCGCGCCCGCCGCACCGCTCTTCGCCGGGGTGCCTGGGCTGGTGCGGGTGCTGCCGATCGTCAAGCGGCCCCACGCCGGCCACTGGCGCGATCTCTGGCGGGCCACGATCGGCACGCGCTGGGATCTGGTGGTCGATCTGCGCGGTTCCGCCATCGCCTGGCTGCTGCGGGCCCGGCACCGGCGGGTGCTGTCGCGCCATGAAGACGGCCGGCACAAGCTTTATGAACTGGCGCGCACGCTTGATCTGGACCCGCCGCCCGCACCGCGCATCTGGACCCGCCCGCAGGATCATGCCGCGGCTCTGGCGGCCTTTCCGGAAGGTTCGCAGCCCATCCTGGCGCTGGCACCGGCCGCAAACTGGGTGGGCAAGCAATGGCCGGCGGAGCGTTTCGCCGAACTGGTCGGTCGGCTGGCCGGGCCGGGCGGGGCGATGGCCGGGGCACGGGTGGCGGTGATCGCCGCCCCCCACGAACGTCCGCAGGCCGAGCCGGCGCTGGCCGCTGCGCGCGCGGCGGGGCTGGAGGCGCCCGACATCATCGGCAGCCTGCCGCTGCTGGGCGTGCAGGCGCTGCTGGAACGTAGCGCCCTGTTCATCGGCAATGACAGCGGGCTGATGCACATGGCGGCGGCGGCCGGTGCGCCGACCCTGGGCCTGTTCGGCCCCACACCCGATTCGCTCTACGGCCCCTGGGGGTCGCATGCCGTGGCGGTGCGCACGCCCGAATCGTATGACCGCCTGGCCGCCGAACGGCCGACCTCACCCGCCGATCGCTGCTACATGACCGGGCTGGCCACGGATACGGTGGAAGGGGCGGCGGTGGCGCTGCTCGACCGTGTGGCGCGGTCGGGACGGATACCGGCATGACCGCGCGGCCGGCCGATCTCGCCATTCTGCTGCCGCCGAGCGACAGTTTCCAGGCGGCGAATGCCGGCGCGATCTCGTTGTCGGTGCGCGATTTCGTCCGCTTCAGCGGCTATGCCGACCGGACCACGGTGTTCGGCGCCCGGGTCGACGAGCCCTTTGCGGGCATCCGTTTCCGCGGGCTCGCCACCCGCGGGCTGGCGGGCTCTCGCCGGCTTGCCTATCTGCTCTCGGCAACCCGTGCCCTGCTGACCGCGCGCCCGAAGCTGATCGAGGTTCACAACCGGCCGGAATTCCTGCCCTGGCTGATGCGGGTGGCACCCGGTGCGGGCTTCGCGCTGTTCCTGCACAACGACCCCCAGGCGATGCGTCGGTTCCGCAGCGCGGGCGAGCGTCGGGCGCTGCTCGCCCGGCTCGACACGGTGTTCTGTGTCAGCGGCCATATCCGATCACGGCTGCTGGAGGGGATCGACGATCCCGCGCTGGCCCGCAAGGCGGTGGTCTGCCCGATCGGTTTCGACCTGCCGGTGTTCGACGCGAAGCGTGCCGCGATATCGGCACCCCGAGAGCCGGTCGTGCTCTTCGTCGGCCGTATCGTGAAGGACAAGGGCGCCGATCTGTTCGTCGAAGCGGCGGCGGCGGCGCTGGCCGACCGGCCGGGCTGGCGGGCGGTGATGGTGGGTGCCGACCGGCCGCCGGAGGGGGCGACTGCCCGCGCGGCGGCGGTGTCGCCGTTCGAAACGGCGGTGCGGGCGCGGGTGGCGGCGATCAATGCCGGCCGCGACCGGCCGCTGATCGAGATGACCGGATTCCGGACCTACGACCAGGTGCTCGACCTTTACGGCCGGGCGGCAATGGCGGTGGTGCCCTCGGTCTGGGACGAGCCGTTCGGCCGCACGGCGGTGGAGGCCGTGGCCATGGGCTGCCCGCTGATCGCGACCGAACGCGGCGGTCTGCGAGACATCGTCCATGGTGCGGGCCTGACGCTGGATCCGGCCACGCCGGATGCGCTGGCGGCCGCAATCGGCGCGCTGGCCGATGATCCCGCGCGCCGCGAGGCCCTGGCGCGGAACGGCCGTGCGCATCTGGACCGCCAGGGCTACGATATCCGCGACGTCGCGGCCGGGATGGACCGGGCCCGCCGCGACCGGCTGGGACAGCCCGTGTCCGCCCCGCCGGTTTCGACGTCCGGTAACCCGCCCCGACCCCCGCTAACCCAACGGACGGATGATGCCTGATACCGAACAGCCGCGACCTGCGACCGCCCCCGACCGTCCCATTCTGCAGAGGGACGGCCTGCAGAGAGACGGGCGGCCGCTTCGGGTGATGCAGCTCATGGCGGGTGCCGCCCATGGCGGTGCCGAAGCCTTCTTCGACCGCCTGGCCATCGCCTTCCATCGCGCCGGCATCGAGCAGGCCATCGCGGTCAGGCCGCATGAAGAGCGGATGGCGAAGCTGAGGGCCGCGGGGCTTGACCCCAAGGGGCTGCGCTTCGGCCGCCATGCGGATCTGAAGACCTGGTGGACGCTGCGGCGGATGGTGAAGCGGTTCCGTCCGGACATCGTGCTCACCTGGATGAACCGGGCGACGGCGGCCTGTCCCTCGGGCGATTTCGTGCATGTCGCCCGGCTGGGCGGCTATTACGATCTGCGCCATTATCGGGGTGCCGATCATCTCGTCGGCAATACCCGCGACATCGTCGCCTATCTGCGCCGCAAGGGCGTGCCGGCCGATCGCAGCCATTACGTGCCGAATTTCGTGGACGCAACGCCGCTGCCGGCCGAACCGCGCGCCCGCTGGGGCACGCCCGAGGATGCGCCGCTGATCCTGGGCCTCGGCCGTCTGCATCCGAACAAGGGCTTCGACGTGCTGATCCGGGCGGTGGCGCAGGTGCCACGCGCCCATCTGTGGATCGCGGGGGTGGGCTCGCTGGAAGACGATCTGCGCGAGCTGGCGCGGTCGCTGGGCATCACCGATCGGGTGTCGTTCCTGGGCTGGCGCGCCGATGTCGCCGCCCTTTATGCCGCGGCCGATGTGTTCGTCTGCTCGTCACGCCACGAACCGCTGGGCAATATCGTGCTGGAGGCCTGGGCGCATCATGTGCCGGTGGTGGCCGCCGCATCCCAGGGGCCGTCGGAGCTGATCGCCCATGGCGTGAACGGGCTGCTGGTGCCGGTCGACAATGATGCCGCCATGGCCGCAAGCATCGAGACGGTGCTGCGCGAGACCGCCCTGCGCGAGACCATGGTCGCAGGCGGCCGGGCGACCTATGAGGGGCATTTCACCGAGGCAGCCGTGGTTCGCGCCTATGCCGATCTTTTTGCCCGCATCCTGCCCACCCGCTGACCGGAACCCGCCGATCTGAGAGGACCGCCCCCATGTGTGGCATCGCCGGCATCATGACCCGCGACGGCAGCCCGCCTGCGGCGGAACTGCTCGACCGCCTGGCCCGGGGGCTGGCCCATCGCGGGCCCGATGGCCACGGGGTCACGGTGCGCGGCGGGGTCGGGCTGGTCCATACCCGGCTTGCGATCATCGACCTCGTCACCGGCGATCAGCCGCTGCTCTGGCCGCTGGACCCCGGGGCCGGGGAGGCGGGCGGCACGCTCGCACTGGTGGGCAATGGCGAAATCTACAACTATCGCGAGCTGAAGGCCGAGCTGGCCGGCCACGCTTTCCGCACCGGATCCGATTGCGAGCCGCCGCTGCCGCTGTACCTGGAACAGGGGTTGGACGGGCTGGATCGGTTGCGCGGCATGTATGCGCTGGCGATCCACGATCCGCGGCAGGGCGGGCGGCTGGTGCTGGCACGGGACCCCTTCGGGATCAAGCCGCTCTATTATGTCGAGGGGGCGTTCGGTCTTGCCTTCGCCTCGGAACCGGGGGCGCTGATCCGGGCCGGGCTGGCCGGCGCGGCGCTGGACGATGCCCGCATCCTGGAACTGCTGCAGCTGCATTTCACCACCGGGCCCGAGACCGTGTTCCCGGCGATCCGCCGGGTGTTGCCGGGCGAACGGCTGGTGGTGACGGCGGGGCAGGTGACCGCTCGCCGGCAGAGCCCGGCCCTGCCGGCAGCCGATGCCCGACCTGACCCCGATCCCGGCCGCGACATGGCGGCGGCGGTCGAGGCCTTCGACCGGGTGTTCGAACAGGCGATCGACCTGCATCAGCGCAGCGACGTGCCCTATGGCCTGTTCCTGTCGGGCGGCATCGACAGTGCGGCCGTGCTGGCGATGATGGCCCGGCTGAACCCGCGCCCGGTGACCGCCTTCACGGCCGGATTTGCCGATGGCGGCGTCCACGACGAACGCGCCCAGGCCCGCATCGTCGCCGATGCCGCGGGTGCCGAGCTGATCGAGACCCTGGTCACGCGTGCGGATTTCGACCGGATCGCCCCGCTCGCGGCACAGGCGCTCGACGACCCCACACTCGACTATGCCGTGCTGCCGAGCTTCCGCCTGGCGGAGATCGCCCGGCCGCAGGTCAAGGTGGTGCTGTCGGGCGAGGGCGGGGACGAACTTTTCGCCGGCTATGGCCGCTATCGCCGGGCCGCGCGCTGGCGGCTGCTGGGCGGCCGGCCGATGCGGCGCAAGGGCGATCTGGACGGGACGGGGCTGCTGCGTCCCGAATACGAGGCGGCGGCCGCGCGCTGGCGCGACGGCATGGAGGCGGCAGAGACGGCGGCGGCGCAGGCGGGCGGCAGCCGGCTGCGCCGGCTTCAGGCGGTAGACTGCACCGACTGGTTGCCCAATGACCTGCTGCTGAAGCTGGACCGGATGCTGATGTTCAACGGGATCGAGGGGCGCACCCCGTTCCTCGATCGCGGCGTCGCCGGCTTTGCGCTGCCCTTGCCCGATCGGCTGAAGATGGATGGCCGGTGCGGCAAGCTGGTGCTGCGCCACTGGCTGGCGCAGCACCTGCCGGCCGCCGCACCCTTTGCGCCGAAGCGCGGCTTCACCGTGCCGGTGGGCGCCTGGATCGCGGCCGATGCCGACCGGCTGGGCCATCTGGTGGCGGACGAGCCGCTGATCGCCCGACTGGCACGGCGCGAGGCGGTGATCGGGCTGTTCCGCGAGGCCGGCCGCCAGGGACAGCGTGCCTGGGGGCTGCTGATGCTGGCGCTTTGGCATCGCATCCATGTGGCGGGCGGCGCACCCTGCGGGGACATCGCCGCCACCCTGGCCGAGACCTGACCGGCTTCCGGCCGGTCAGTCTACCCCTTCCACCTTTGCCCGATAGACCACCGGCCAGTCGTCCCAGGCGATGCCCTGGCAGATGCCCATCATCTCCATGCCGGCCAGACGGAAACGCGCGCCATCCCACACCCAGCGCGCGCCCACCCCGCAATCGCCGATCCCGCGCCCCTTGGCGAAGGTGGAGAGCGTGCGGGTTGCGGGGTCGTAGCCGGGATTGATCAGCTCGGCCGCGCCCATCAGCCCGTCGGGCACATCGAACACGGCCGGCACCGGCTCGGCGCCCTCGGTTGCGACGAAGAAATCATAGGCGACGTTGTAGGCGCCGGAGAAACAGGCCTGGCCATAAAGAACATGGGTGTCGTCCAGGCGTTCGATGATCGGATCGAACTGTTCGGCGGTGGTGGACTCGCAGTCGCCGTCGTCCGACTTACGCGACAGGATCGCCGGCCGGGCCGCCGGCACCGGCTTTTGAGACGCCGGCGCCGCCCGGATCACCGGCAGTTCCGGCACCGGCGGCACGGCATCGGCCGGCTTCGGACCAGGCTTCCAGGCGGCGGTGACGGTGTCGACCCGGCCCTGGGCGTCGTCCAGAAACAGCATCGCCGCTGCCGATCCGGAGAGCGAGATGCCGGCCTTGACCGGGATGGTGACGGCGCCGCCCGAGAGTGTCACCGGCAGCGTGTCGGCGCGGCGCAGCTGGTCGAGCAGCGCCGGCAGGCTGTCGGCCGGCAGGTCCGCCAGGACCACACCGCCTTCGATCCGGGCCGGGGCGGTCGCGACCGCAGGCCCGGCATCGCCACCCACCCGCAGCGTCGCCGTGCCGCCTGTTGCCTGGTCGACCAGGATCATGCCGATCCGGGCGGTGAGCGGCGCCGTAGCCGCACCCTCACGGGTAAGGCGCAGCCAGGCACCGTAGTGATCATCGGCCGGCGCCATTTCCGGCCCATAGGCCGAGCACGACCTGAGGTTGTCGCAGGCAACCCACCAGTCCTTGAAGCTGCGATCGGCGGCGGCCTCCGAGACGATCGGCGGAAGGGTGAGAACGCCTGCCAGCGTGACCGCGGCGAGAACGGGGCGACGGCGCCCGGGCAGGGCGGCCGGAAGGGGGCGACGGATCATGGCGTGTTCCGGTGTGGGTGGGGCGGCTGGTGGTCGACGGGACCGGCATTCTGGCCGCTTCTGCCTCATGGAACCAGTGTCCCTGATGTGGCGATCAATGGTGTTGTATCGCGTATCAGCTTCGCGCTTCGCGGGTGGTGCGCGCGATAAGCGTAAAATATGATGAAACGCCACAGGTTCTGCCGCTACACTTCGATCAGCCCCCCTGACAGGTCGGAGACGGATGAGCGAACAGCATCCCACACGCCTGCGTCCTCAACCGGAAGGACAATCCGGACCCGCCGGCCGGCGTGGCCGCTGGCATGGCCTGCCGCGCTGGTCCCCGGGTCGCTGGCGGCTGATCCATGCGCTGATCGTGGCGGCCGTAGGGGTGTTTCTGCTGTTCGTCGGTGTGGGGGCGGTGCAACTGGTCACCGCCTATGACCAGCCGCTGAAGGACGCAGCGGTGCGTGCCGAAGGCACCGCTCGTCTGCTGGCGGAGCATGCCGCCCGGACGCTGGAAGGGGTGGATCTGACGCTCGGCCGCGCGATCGACATGGCCGCCTCCGGGCCGGCTCCCATGGCGGAGGCCGGCGGCGGTGCCGAGGCGCGCCGGCTTTTCGAGCGGCTTGAGGCGATCATCCGCACCGGCACCGCGCTGAGCGCGATCTGGGTGATCGATCGTGAGGGACGGATTTATCTGCACACCGGCGTCTTCCCGGCGCCGCCTGTCGATCTCTCCGGGATGGCGGCCGTGCAGCGGCTGATGCTGAACCCGGCGGTCGGACCGGTCGTGGGCATGCTGGGCGATGGTGGTGCCGGGGCCCGCAAGGAGGTCTTCCTGGCCCGTGCCTTGACGGACGAGGCTGGCGATTTCACCGGTGCGGTGGTGGTGGTGGTGGACGCCGACCAGTTCGCGGCACTGTATCGCCTTGCTTCGGTCGGACCGAATGGCCGGGTGATGCTGCTGTCGTCGCTGGCCGGTGGCGTGATGGCCGCGGCCCCCGACCTGCCCGATGAAACCCGGCTGCGGATGGCGGCGCTGGCGGAGGAGGTGCCGCCGATGCCTGCCGATGCGGACCATCCAGGCCCTGCCGGGCCGTTTCTGGTGGGAGAGGAGGATGTCGACGGCCCCTGGGTGGCGGCCGTGGCGCCGGTTCATGGCCGCGACATGCAGGTGGCGGTGCTGCTGGCCACAGCCGATGCCCTGGGCGGCTGGCGGGCTTCAGTCTGGCGGACGGCGGGGCTGACCCTGATCGTGGCCGCCGGGCTCGCCGGCACGGTGCTGATCGCGCGCAGCACCGTGTCGCGGCCGCTGGACCGGCTGTGTGCGGCGGTGCGCCGGGTGGAACAGGGCAGTTTCGACCGCCCGGTCGGCGGCAGCGGCGGCATCCGCGAGATCGAGGATGCCATGGCCGGCATAGAGCATCTGCGCCTGTCGCTGGCCCATCTGACCGACCACCTGAATGCCGAGGTGGAGACCCGGACCCGCGAGCTGGAAGAACGCAGCCAGCAGTTCAATGCAGCGCTGGAGAACGTCTTCCTGGGCCTCGCCATGTTCGACGCCGAGCGCCGGCTGGTGGTGTGCAATCAGCGCTATCGCGAGCTGTTCGGTTTGAGTGAGGAACTGGCCTGCCGCGGCACCACGCTGCACGCGATCCTTGAACATGCCGCACGGGCCGAGGGCTATGTGGTGGCCGAGCTGGGCGACATCCTGTCGCGGCGGCTGGCCCGGCTGGCCACCCGCGAGATCCGCACCTGGTCCGAGGAGCTGCGCGACGGCCGGGTGCTGGACCAGTTCGTCCGGCCGCTGGCTTCGGGCGGTGCGCTGCTGGCGGTGCAGGACGTGACCGAACAGCGCCGTTTCGAGCAGGCGCTGATGGAAGCCAAGATGGTTGCCGAGCGCGCCAACCGCGCCAAATCGGAATTCCTGGCCAATATGAGCCATGAACTGCGCACGCCGCTGAATGCGATCATCGGCTTTTCCGAGATCATCGGCGCCGAGATGTTCGGCCCTGCCGGCAATCCGCGCTATGCCTCTTACGGGCGTGACATCGCGACATCGGGCCGGCATCTGCTGATGCTGATCAACGATATCCTGGATTTGTCGAAGGTGGAATCCGGCCGGATGAGCGTGGAGGTGAAGGACGTCTCGCCGGCCGGCCTGGCCGCCAACTGCCTCAGGATGATCGAGCCCCAGGCCCAGCAGAACGGGGTCCGGCTGGTGGTCGAGGTTCCGGACGATCTGCCGCGGCTGCGGACCGACGAGCGCCGCCTGGTCCAGGTGCTGATCAATCTTCTGTCCAATGCGGTGAAGTTCACGCCGCGGGACGGCACGGTGTCGCTGCGGGCAAGCCTGGCTGGTGACCGGCTGATCCTGACGGTAGAAGACACCGGCATCGGTATGACGCCGGAAGAGATCGAGGTGGCGCTGAGCGTCTTCGGCCAGATCGAAAGCGCCATGCATCGCCGTCATCACGGCACCGGCCTCGGCCTGCCGCTGGCGGCCCGGTTGGTGGAACTGCTGGGCGGCCGCTTCGACCTGACCAGCGCTCGCGGCGTCGGCACCCGGGCGGTGGTGGTGCTGCCGATCGATGGCGGTGCTATGTCATCGGTGCGGGATGTGGAGATGAGCGGCGCGTCCTGAACCTGCATGCCGGTCGCTTCGTCGGAAAACGGCTCCCGAGACGAAAAAGCCCGCCTGGAGCACATCTCCGGCGGGCGGCAAACAATCTGATCTGCACCAGGTCGAGATGGTGCCGCCGGCGTGGATTGAACACGCGACCTCTCCCTTACCAAGGGAGTGCTCTACCACTGAGCTACGGCGGCGCCTCTGGCGAAGCGGGGCGGAACCTGCCATGAAATCCGAAGAGCCGCAACCGGATTTTTCCGGAAGATCATCCTGATTTCGGGCGAGGCCGCCATCATTCGCGGAAGCTGGTGCCGCCGGCGTGGATTGAACACGCGACCTCTCCCTTACCAAGGGAGTGCTCTACCACTGAGCTACGGCGGCGACGCTCGCGAATGTGGGCGGGGTGTGCCATGTTTCCGGGCGTCATGCAACCCTGTTCTTCATCGAACCCTGATCCGACTGCAAGGCCAGACGCCCGATGACCGACCGCAAGCCGATCGAATCCATTGATATGACATCGAAATCCGCGCCAGAGCCCAGGCCACGCCCGAACGAGACCGAGGCGGCGCGCCAGGCGGCGGCCGAACGCCGGGCGCGGCAGGCGGCGCAGTTGCGTGCCAATCTGGCCCGGCGCAAGGCGCAGTCCCGCGACCGTGCCGCCGAGGACGAAGGGCTCTGACCCCCGTGCTGCCGATGCAGGGGAGAGTTCCGCCAACGCGGCGTTGAGCCGTGCTGCGGCGTCGTCTATAAGTGGCCGGCTGCCTGACCGCAGCTTCGGGCCTGCACCGCCCGCCCATTCGTGCCCGGCCCGCACCATCTGGGGCCGGCCGCATGCCATGGGTGGCGGAATGCGGGCCTTCGCCTGTTGCCAGCCGCCTGCCTTTGCCCGCTGCCAAACGTCCGGGAGACGCCCCGATGTCGATCATGTCCGATCTGTGGATCCGCGAAACAGCCTTGAACGAGGGGATGATCGAGCCCTTCGTCGAGAAGCAGGTCCGCGAGGGCATGATCTCTTACGGCCTGTCGTCCTATGGCTATGACGCGCGCGTCGCCGACGAGTTCAAGATCTTCACCAATGTCGACAGCGCGGTGATCGATCCGAAGCAGTTCTCGGATCAGAGCTTCGTGGACCGCAAGCTGGATGTCTGCGTGATCCCGCCGAACAGCTTCGCCCTGGCCCGGACGGTGGAGTATTTCCGCATCCCCCGCGACGTGATGGTGATCTGCGTCGGCAAGTCGACCTATGCCCGCTGCGGCATCATCGTCAACGTGACGCCGCTGGAGCCGGAATGGGAAGGGCATGTGACGCTGGAGTTCAGCAACACCACGCCGTTGCCGGCCAAGATCTATGCGGGCGAGGGCGCCTGCCAGTTTCTGTTCCTGAAGGGCGATCGCCCCTGCGAGACCTCGTACAAGGACCGGCTGGGCAAGTATATGGGGCAGCGGGGCGTGACCCTGCCGCGCCTCTGAGATCGGGATCCACGTGACCGTACTGAATTCGACTGCACTGCAGCAGGCATCGTTGCTCGATCCCACTCCCAGGCAGAACGGGGCAGGCATGGACAGCATCCGTATCCGCGGCGGGCGGCCGCTCGAAGGGGCGATCCCGATCGGGGGCGCCAAGAATGCGGCACTGCCGCTGTTGGCCGCGGCCCTGCTCACCGAGGACCGGCTGGTTCTGTCCAACCTGCCGAGCCTGGCCGACATCACCACGATGGTGAAGCTGCTGGCCCAGCACGGTGTGATCTGCGCGATCGACGAGGCACGCGATGCCGCCAATGGCGGTCGGGTGATCACCCTGGATGCCGGCCGGATCAGCAACACCACCGCACCCTATGATCTGGTGCGCAAGATGCGCGCCTCGATCCTGGTGCTTGGGCCGCTGCTGGCGCGGGTGGGCGAGGCCCAGGTCTCACTGCCCGGCGGCTGCGCCATCGGCACCCGTCCGGTCGACCTGCATCTCAAGGGCCTGGAGGAACTGGGTGCGGTCATCGAGCTTGAGGGCGGTTACATCCATGCGACGGCGCCCAAGGGGCTGAAGGGCGCGCATATCCGCTTTCCCTTCGTCTCGGTGGGGGCGACCGAAAACCTGTTGATGGCGGCGGCCCTGGCCGAGGGCACCACCGTGCTCGACAATGCCGCGCGTGAGCCCGAGATCGGCGATCTGGCCCGCTGCCTGACCGCGATGGGTGCGCGCATCGAGGGCATCGACACCGAGACCCTGACCATCCACGGCGTGGCGCGCCTGCACGGCGCCACCCATGCGGTGCTGCCCGACCGGATCGAGGCCGGCACCTACGCGATCGCCGGCGCGATCACCGGCGGCGATGTGGAGCTGACCGGGCTCGATGCGGAACTGATCCGGTCGGTGCTGGACAAGCTGGAAGATGCCGGCGTGCGGGTCACCCCCACGGCGCGGGGCGTGCGCATCGCCCGCACCGACGGTCCGCTGCGCGGCACCGATGTGATGACCCAGGTCTATCCCGGCTTCCCGACCGACATGCAGGCGCAGTTCATGGCGCTGATGACGGTGGCGGAGGGGGCCGCCATGGTCACCGAGACCATTTTCGAGAACCGCTTCATGCATGTGCCGGAGCTGCACCGCATGGGCGCCAACATCGTGCTCCACGGCGCCTCGGCGCTGGTGCGCGGCGTGCCGCGGCTGAACGGGGCGCCGGTGATGGCGACCGATCTGCGGGCCTCGTCGTCGCTGGTGCTGGCCGGTCTTGCCGCGCGTGGCGAAACCCTGGTCAACCGCGTCTATCATCTGGATCGCGGCTACGAGAACATCGAAGCCAAGCTCGCCGCCTGCGGCGCCGATATCGTCCGGGTCGCCGGCGGCGCCTGATTGTCGCCGCGGCCGACCCTGCGGACAGCAAAACCCGAGGACATGTCAGAGATGAGCCCCGCCACCACCGCCCGCCGCGGCCTGACGATCGCCCTGCCCAAGGGGCGCATCCTGAAGGAAGTGCTGCCGATGATGGCGCGCGTCGGGATCGAGCCGGAGCCCGACTTCTTCGACGACGCCTCGCGCAAGCTGGAATTCGAGACCAGCGTGCCGGACATCCGGCTTGTGCGCGTGCGCAGCTTCGACGTGGCGACCTTCGTGGCCTTCGGTGCCGCCGAGATCGGCGTCTGCGGCCGCGACGTGATCATGGAGTTCGACTATCCGGAGCTCTACGCGCCGCTGGACCTGAATATCGGCCGCTGCCATATCGCCGTCGCGGAACCCGCCGATCTGGCCCATGGCGACGATCCCCGCCGCTGGAGCCATGTCCGCGTCGCGACCAAATACCCCCATGTCACCCGCGCCTATTTCGCGGCGCGTGGCGTGCAGGCGGAGTGCATCAAGCTGAACGGCGCGATCGAGCTTGCGCCCAAGCTCGGCCTCTGCCGGCGCATCGTCGACCTGGTCTCAACCGGATCGACGCTCAAGGCCAACGGTCTGGTCGAGATCGAGACCATTGCCGAGGTGACCTCTTACCTGGTGGTCAACCGGGCGGCGCTGAAGACCCGGCCGCAACTGGTCGGCACCTGGATCGACCGTTTCCGCGAGGTGGTGAACGATGCCGTTCCGGCTTGACGTCAACGACCCGTCCTTCCCCCAGGACTTCCAGGCCCTGCTGGGCATGAAGCGCGAGACCACGGCCGAAGTGAACGACGCCGTGCATGCGATCCTGCAGGATGTGCGCCTGCGGGGCGATGCCGCGGTGATCGACTACACCGCCCGCTTCGACCGGATGACCATCGATGCCGAGCGGCTGGCGATCACCGCCGAAGAAGTCGATGCCGCGCTCGCGGCCTGCCCGCATCACCTGCTCGACAGCCTGGAGACCGCCGCCGAGCGCATCCGCGCCTATCACGCGAAGCTGGTGCCGGAAGATCTGGACTATGTCGACGAGACCGGCGTGCGGCTGGGGGCGCGCTGGCGGCCGGTGGCGGCGGCCGGCATCTATGTGCCGGGCGGTCTTGCCGCCTATCCGTCCTCGGTCCTGATGAACGCGATCCCGGCACGGGTTGCGGGGGTCAAACGCATCGCCATGGTGGTGCCGACGCCCGGGGGTGAGATCAACCCGCTGGTGCTGGCGGCGGCGCGGATCTGCGGCGTGGACGAGATCTACCGCATCGGCGGCGCCCAGGCCGTGGCGGCGCTGGCCTATGGCACCGAGACCGTGGCCCCGGTCGACAAGATCGTCGGCCCCGGCAATGCCTATGTCGCGGCGGCCAAACGCCAGGTGTTCGGCACGGTCGGCATCGACATGATCGCAGGCCCCTCCGAGATCCTGGTGGTGGCGGATGCGGCCAACGATCCGCGCTGGATCGCCGCCGATCTTCTGTCGCAGGCCGAGCACGACACCGCCGCCCAGTCGATCCTGATCACCGATGATGCGGGCTTTGCCAGCCGGGTGGCGCAGGCGGTGGACGAGCTCCTGGCGAAACTGCCGCGCGGCAATATCGCGGCCGAGAGCTGGAACACCAATGGGGCGATCATCGTGACCGGCGATCTGGCCCAGGCTGCCCCGTTGATCGACAGCATCGCGCCTGAACACCTGGAACTGGCGGTGGACGACCCCGATGCGCTGGCCGCCCGGGTCAACAATGCCGGCGCGATCTTCCTGGGGCGTTATACACCGGAGGCGATCGGAGACTATGTCGCCGGGCCGAACCATGTGCTTCCCACCGCACGCAGTGCGCGTTACTCTTCGGGCCTGTCGGTGCTCGACTTCATGAAGCGCAGCTCACTGATCGCCTGCGACGAGAATTCGCTGAGGGTGATCGGGGGCCATGCGATCAGCCTGGCCGAGGCGGAAGGGCTTGGCGCCCATGCCCTTTCGGTCGCGATCCGCCTGGATGTGGCGGACGACTGATCTGCGGTGCGATGGAAGGCGGGCATCCGGTACGATAACGGGGCCCGCCGCCGTTCCGGGGCGGCCCCCGCCGACCCACCGCCGACCGCCGCCTTCAGGAGTCAGCGCCCCCGATGACCGATAGTCCCGAGCCTGAGCCCACCGATCCGCAACCGCGCCGGCCGTCCGAACCGCGGATCGCCAACCTCACCCTCGATCAGGGCAGCGTTCTGGCCTGGAGCCCCCAGGTCGAGCATGAGCGCAAGGTGGCGATCTTCGACCTGCTGGAGCAGAACCATTTCGTGCCGCTGGGCGTCGAATCAGAGGGGCCCTTCGACCTGCTGCTGAGCATCCAGGACAACCGGCTCTATTTCGACATTTCCGAGACCGGCGGCCGTCAGTTGACCCGGATCACCTTGCCGATCACGCCGTTCCGCGGGATCGTGAAGGACTATTTCATGATCTGCGAGAGCTATTTCTCCGCGATCAAGACCCAGAGCCCGTCGCAGATCGAGGCGATCGACATGGGCCGTCGCGGCATCCATAACGAGGGCTCGGAACTGCTGCGCGACCGCCTGGAAGGCAAGGTTGAGCTTGACCTCGATACGGCGCGGCGCCTGTTCACCCTGCTTTGCGTGCTGCATATCCGTCAATGAGGGGCGGGGCTGGGCTGCAGGTACCGGCCGGAACGGGAAGGCTGAGGACGCCGTCCAGCGTGCTGTTCTGTTGCACGTTGAACTCGATCCGCTCGCCGCTCGCCGAAGGCATGCTGAAACTGTTTCACGGCAGGCGGATCTTCGTCGACAGCGTCGGCGTGCGCACCGCACCGATCGATCCTTTCGCCGTGGCGGTGGCCGAAGAGCTGGGCGTCGACATCTCCCGCCACCGGGCCAAGACCTTCGACGACCTTGAAGACGGGTCCTATGACCTGATCGTATCGCTGTCGCCCGAGGCCCAGCACAAGGCCGTGGATCTGACCCGCGACATGGCCTGCGAGGTGGAATACTGGCCGACCTTCGACCCCTCGGTCGCCGAAGGCAGCCGCGAGCAGCGCCTGGATGCCTATCGCGGCGTCCGCGACCAGCTGATGCGCCGCATCCGCGAGCGCTTTCCGCCGGCGGGGTCGGTGGCGCTTTAGAGATCGTGTGTCCGGATGCCTCTCCGATAAAGGTTGCGTCCCGGACGCCTCCGGTCGATAATTCGCCGCTCGTTTCCGGCGGGGCGCTTATCCCGTTGCCGGATCCCGCAAAAGTTTCCCGCGCCGCCGCGGCGACCGCCGCGTGCGGTGCGTGCGTTCGGTTTTCCCCCAGATTACACACGGAAGCAGAAGGTTACATGGCGAAGGAAGACGTTATCGAATTCCAGGGCACCGTCACGGAGCTGCTGCCCAACGCGATGTTTCGCGTGAAGCTCGACAACGAGCACGAGATCCTGGCCCATACCTCGGGCAAGATGCGCAAGAACCGCATCCGGGTCCTGGCGGGCGACCGGGTGACGGTCGAGATGACCCCCTACGACCTGACCAAGGGACGTATCACCTACCGCTTCAAGTGAGGCGCGGCGTGTCCGCGCCCGACGAAGCGGCCGCTGCCGGCGGTTGCACCGGCGGAGCGGGGGACGGCGGACCGGCGGGCGATCATGGCCCGGGCGGTCGTTTCGCACGTCCACGCCTGGTGCTCGCCTCGGCTTCGCCGCGCCGGCTGGATCTGCTGAAGCAGATCGGCCTGGTGCCCGATCTGGTCCAGGCCGCCGATATCGACGAAACCCCGCTCAAGGACGAAGCCCCGCGCGCGCTGGCCCTGCGGCTCGCGATCGCCAAGGCGATGGCCGCGCGTGAGGCCCTGGGGCCTGCGGCCGACGGGGCCGTGGTGCTGGCGGCCGACACGGTGGTGGCGGCGGGGCGCCGGGCGCTGGGCAAGCCGCAGGATGCGGCTGAAGCACGGCGCTTTCTGGAATTGCTGTCGGGGCGCCGGCACCGGGTGCATGGCGGGCTGTGCGTGATCGATGCCGACGGCCGCGCGCGGTCGCGGCTGGTGACCACCCAGGTCGGCTTCAAGCGCCTGTCCGAGGCCGAGTTCCGCGCCTATCTCGCCTCGGGCGAATGGGCGGGCAAGGCCGGCGGCTATGCCATCCAGGGCCGGGCGGCCGCCTTCATTCCGTTCGTGAGCGGGTCGTATCCCAATGTCGTCGGGCTGCCGCTGGTCGAGACCGCGGTGCTGCTGGCGGCATCCGGCATCGACATCACCGCTGCCGATGCCAGCCCGATGACCGGAGAGGCCACCCCATGACCAACCGGCTGCTGATCGACCAGGCGGAACACGAAACCCGCGTCGCGCTCATCGAGGGCGATCGCGTGGTGGATGTCGTGATCGAACGCCAGGCCCATCGCAGCGCGGTCGGCAATATCTATCTGGGCAAGGTATCGCGCGTGCTGCCGGGCATGCAGGCGGCCTTCGTCGGCGTGGGGCTGGGGCGCAACGCCTTCCTGCATGCCGATGATGCCCGCGTGCTGCCGCGGGCCAGGGCGGCAGCCGAACGCCTGTCGCGAGAGGCGGCCGAAGCGGCAGCCGCCTCGGCCGCGGCTGCCGCCGCTGCGGCCGCCGCCGTGACCGCGGCGCTGGAGCCCGACGAAGACGCTGAAGAGCCCGAGGCCGTGGTGGCCGCACCGCCGGTGCCCAATGCCCGGGCCCGCCGCCTGACCATCGGCGACTGCGTGGCCGATGGCGACCAGATCATGGTCCAGGTCACCAAGGATGCGGTGAAAGGCAAGGGCGCGCGGCTGACCGCCAATATCAGCCTGCCCGGCCGGCATCTGGTCTTCACCCCCTTTCAGGGTGGGGTGGGGGTGTCGCGCCGGATCGAGAGCGAGGCCGAACGCCAGCGCCTGCACGATATCGTGCAGCCCCTGGCCGAGGCGGGGGAGGGCGGCTTCATCGTCCGCACCGCCGCCGAAGGGGCGACGCCCGAGGAACTTCAGGCCGATGCCCAGTATCTGCGCACGCTCTGGGCGGATCTGGAAGCCTCTGCCGCCCGCGGCGGCGCGCCGCGGCCCCTGCATCTGGATCTGGATCCGCTGCTGCGGGCGCTGCGCGATCAGGCGCAGGAAGGCGTGGCGGAAATCCTAGTCGACGAGCCGGTGGCCTATGAACGTGCGCTGGTCTTCGCCCGTCGCTTCATGCCGCATCTGGAAGATCGCATCCGGCTCTGGGACCGGCCCGAAGCGCTGTTCGAGGTGTTCGACGTCGAAGAGGTGATCGCGGAAGCCCTGCAGCCGCGGGTGCGGCTGCCGTCGGGCGGTTTCGTCGTCATCGACCAGACCGAGGCGCTGACCGCGATCGACGTGAACACCGGGCGGTTCGTCGGCGAGGCCGACCAGGAAGCGACGGTGCTGCACACCAATCTGGAAGCCGCCGAGGTCATCGCCCATCAGCTGCGCCTGCGCAATCTGGGCGGGCTGATCGTCATCGATTTCATCGACATGGAGCGGGCGGAAAACCGCCAGAAGCTCTACGACGCCTTCCGCGCCGCAATGGTCGGCGACCGGGCCGCGACCACCGTGCTGCCGATGTCCGAGCTGGGCCTGGTTCAGATGACCCGCAAGCGCGGCCGCGAGAGTCTGGCCCAGGTGCTGACCGAGGATTGCCAGGCCTGCGGCGGCACCGGCCGGGTGAAATCCGCCGAGACGGTCGCATATGAAGTGATGCGCGCCGCGCGCCGCCTGCTGCTCCGCCCCCGGCCGGGCAAGGTGGCCGCCCGGGCGCTGACGGTGATGGCGGCGCCTGAAGTGGCGGCGCTGTTGACCGAACCCCGCCTCGGCATGGTCGAGGCGGTGGCCGAACTGACCGACGCCGTGCTGGAGGTGCGCGCCGATCCGGCGCTTGCCCGCGATGCCTTCGATCTGGTGGAGCGGGACTGAGCGGCCGGCGTCCCGGAAGAGGGGACCGATCCCATGAGCCATGACGACACCCCGGCCGCGGCCGGCGAGGGCACCGCCGGCCAGGGCAGCTGCCCTGTCTGCGGGCGTCCGCGCAAACCCGATCCGGAGCTGGCCCGCTATCGGCCGTTCTGCTGCAAGCGCTGCGCCGACATCGATCTGAACCGCTGGCTGAGCGGCAATTACGTCGTGGCCGGCGCCCAGGCGGAAGAGGCCGACAGCGAGCTGTGGTCGGCCGACAGCCTGAAGCATTGAGGCGCGGCCACGCCCTGCGGCGGGAGTGGTTCCGGGCCAAGCCCTTGACGGATCAACCATCGTCATCGGATGTTCATTTTCGCTGAAAACGGCGCTTTACAGCCGTCCGGCTTTGCCCTATAACCCGACCCACGCCGCGGCGGACGCCGCAGCGGGACACGCCCAGGTAGCTCAGTTGGTAGAGCAGCGGATTGAAAATCCGCGTGTCGGTGGTTCAAATCCGCCCCTGGGCACCATCTTCTCCGAAGCCGTCGCTGCCGACCCGATCAGGGCCATTCGCAGCGGCGGCTTCGTCGTTTCTCCTCCCCCCCCCTCGATCTTCGGGTTCCATGTCCATTCGGGGGCAGAGGGGCGCCGCCCGTGACGGCACGGCGCCAAGGCGGTGACAAGACCGTGCAGCGCTTGAGGGCGGGGGCCGGATGGCCCAGTTCCGATTCATGAGCCAACTTCATGAGCCAACCGGAATGGAGCCCGATCATGTATCGCGAAGCCGAAACCACCGAGGTCACCGCCGCCGCCCGCCGCCCCCTGCGCATGCTGGCGGCGGCCGTGGTCGCCATGGGTCTGGCCACCGGGCTTGCCGCCTGCGGTGGGGGCGACGACTCGGTCGCGGTCGACGGCCGCACCAAGGGCGAGGCGCTGACCGACATGAAGGGCGCCTACGACAAGGGCGCGATCACCCCCGACGAGTACGAGGAACAGCGCGAGGAAATTCTTGATGAGTGACCACGGGGTCCGTGCGTGATCGGGACAAGGTCACGCTTCGGCGGTGATGGCCGGTCCGGCTGCCTGCAGGTGCGACAGGATACGGACGAGATCCTCGCAGGCGCCGGCCTCCGTCCCATCGTAATAGCGGAACATATCCTGGATCAGTGTCTGTTCACACCCTATCACCACGAGGATGTGGAGGCGATGATCCGGGCGTCCGACAGCCGGCTTTATGCATTGTCCACCTATTATCCGCATATCGAAGGCGGCCGGGACCCTGTCGCATCCTTCGATGCCACGCTCGGCGGTTGCATAGAGGCAGAGCGCGCCGCCTTCTATGCCGGAAATTTCCTGCGTGTTTTCGGCGAGTGATCAGGCCCGGCGGCCGAACATCACCAGCTGACCCTCGGCTGCGATATCTGCGTCGTATGCGGAGGCGTTGACGCATTCTTTACCGCCCGTCCTGCATTCTGAGCATCGACGCGGCGCATGTCTCTGCCGCACTGCGAAAAAGCCGGTCGGGGATGCTTTCCCGCCCGGGGTGAATGCCTTAAACTTTGCCCGCGGGTGCCTGGACGGCGCCTGAGGGAAGTGGTCCGGCCCCGGCCGGACGGCGTGACGGCCAGGAGACGGGCACGGATGGCGACGGACGAGACCGAGCCTGCAGACGATGATATCGACTGGGGCGATGTCGGCATGGAAATGCCGCAGGCCGCGCCCATCGATCGGATCAGGCGCGCGGTGGCGGTGCTGAGGCATCCGGCTGCGAGCGAAGACCCGCTGGCCTCTGCCACCCAGGCGCTGGAGGGCGTGGTCGAGGGCACCGAGGCCGCGACCGAGGCGATCCTGTCGCAGATCGAGGCGATCGAAACCGCCCTGGATGCGGTGAGCGCCGAGCTGTCGCCCGAAAGTCAGGCCCGTGCGGCGCTGGACAATGCCGGCATGGCGATCACCGCGCTCTACGAGGCCTGCGGCTTCCAGGACCTGACCGGCCAGCGCATTGCCAAGGTGCGCAAGGTGCTGCAGCAGGTGGATGCCCATCTGGAAGAGCTGTTGGAGATCGTGGGCCATGATCAGGTGGCGGCCCTGCCGCCGCCGGCGGAGCGCGAGGGCGATGCCCGGCTGCTCAACGGCCCGGTCGACGACGCCACCCGTGTGTCGCAGAGCGACATCGACAGCCTGTTCGACTGACGTACCAATGCTTCGCTATGCGAACGGCGGCGCTGTGAAGCGGCCGCCGTTTTCGTTTGAGGCCGATATGTCCGCCCGGTCAGGCGGCGGCCGATCCGCTTTCCAGCGCAACGAGATCCGCCTCGTCGACCGTGTCGAAACCGGGGGCGGCGCCACGCACGAAGCGGGCGCTGCATGACGGGATCTCGCCGCCGACCCGGGTCCAGGCCTCGCCCCAGCCGGTACCGAGTCCCAGGAAGCCCGCAACCGCATCGGCGGTGGCCGGCATCACCGGGCGCGCGAACAGCTGGAACAGGCCGGCGAGCCGCGGGATCCGTTCCGGCGTGCCGTAAAGCCGCGCCTGCTTCATCTGCCCGTTCAGCCCCAGCACCACGCCGGCCAGCGCCGCCAGAGAGAAGCTGCGGCCATCGAGCGCCGCATGCAGCCGGGCCCGGAAATCGACGATGAGGTCGTCCTCGGCCCGGTCCTGGGGCAGGGCGGTGCCGGCCACCGGGTCCAGATTGGCGATGGCACCGAGCGAGGTGCCGAGGTCACGGACCAGGAACAGATTATGGGTGCGGGCCAGATCGGCCAGTGACAGCTCGCGGGCGTCGTGTGGTTCCGACATCAGCGCCAGATAGAAGCGCAGTGCCTCGGCCGGAACCCGATCGAGCAGGTCGTTCAGGAAGATGGCCCGGCCGGTCGAGGGGTCGAAGCTGCGGCCGGACAGGTCGGTCAGTGCCGGCGGCGCCACGATCCGGGTGTCGGTGATCGGCCCCAGATCCGGAATTTCTGCCACCGCCTCGATCAGGCTGCGGGCGGTGAGGGCATCGCGGCCGGCGAAGACCGTCAGGCGCACCGGCATCGGCTTGTCGCCCAGCTGGCGGCCCCGCTGGCGGCGCAGCGGCAGCACGCCCGGGCCTTCGCCCTGGAAGGTGAGCACGCCGTCGATGCCGATCCCGGCGCGGCGCAGCGTGGCGGCCGCGCGGCCGCCCTCTTCGACGCCGTCCCGCGGGCTGCCGTCCCGGCTGCTGCGCGGCCGCGGCGCATCACCCGCCGCCACCAGCACCCGGGCCGACCGGCCCAGCAACCGCTGGCCACGGGCATAGACATCGGCCGCCAGCCAGATGGATGCGAAACCGGCCGCATCGATATCCCGGTCGCCGGGCGGTGCGGCGCACAGAATCAGTTCATCGGTCAGCACCGTGGTCATTGCCGCGGCTCTCCCCTTGTGCCCTGTCGCGGTTGATGCCCTCTCGCGGGGGTCGATGCCCGCGATCCGTCAAGGTTAGGAGGGGGGGCGACAGCCGTCAACATCAAGGGTTGTTCAATTGAAAACGAATGCGCGCTGTGAGATTCATGCCTCAGACAAACCGGCGCTGGTCGCCAGTCTTCCGCGCGGCCGTGTCGGGCCGATGCAAATACCGCAAAAGGAAAACGCCCGGCTCATCCAGAGATGAACCGGGCGTTTTCAAAACCCGAGCGAGTGGCGGGAGTGACGGGACTTGAACCCGCGGCCTCCGGCGTGACAGGCCGGCGCTCTAACCAACTGAGCTACACCCCCGTAGCCTCTCGCGTGCCCCACCGTGTCTCAGTGGGTGCGCGGTTTATAGCCAGTCGGCGTGCGCTTGAAAAGCCCTTTTTTTCGGCCTTGTGACGATTGCGCGTCGCCGCCACATGTTGAAGCAAGAGGGCCGGTATCGGCGCCGGTCCGAGTACCAAAGTCGAGGACATCACCCATGCCCTTCCAAACCGAGGTCCGCCCGCCGAGTTCGACGATCATGCTCACCGCGCTCCGGATGCTGGTCATGCAGCCGGCCGACAAGCACCGGGTGGGGGAGCGTCTGCTGCAGGATCTGGCGCGCATCGCGCCCAAGGCGGCAGAGCTGTGCGATCCGGCGGCGCGGGCCGAATTCGACCGCCGCGTGGTCATCGATCTCCGGCGCCTGCTGGTCGCAGGACTGATCCGGCGGGTTGGCGACGGCCTGCTCGGCATCACCGATCGCGGGCGCGAGGCGCTGAAGGAGAACCCGGAAGGGCTCGACGACACCGTATTGATGCGCTACCCGGAATTTCGTGCCCATCTGGCCCGGCGCTGCGGCCTGGTGATCGACCCGGCCGCGGGGCTGGACGGCGCGATCGAGCCGCCGGTCGAGGGCGGCGACGCGCCGATGCGCAAGGCGCCGGTGGTCCGCGAGCTGCAGGAAGGCTTCATCGCCTTCCTGGATGGCCAGACCGCGACCGACAACCCCTATGAAACCGACACCCAGGCCTTCATCACCTGGGAAGAGGGCTATTGGGAGGCGGCAGGCATCGCCCGCAACGAGATGGCTTGAGCACGACACCATAGCCCTACATGCAAACGGGCCGCCCGGGGATGTCCCCGGGCGGCCCGTTCTTCGAGATCTGGGGACGGATCACCAGGCGACGACGAGCGCGCCCTTGTACTGCTCGTTGATCCAATCCTTGATCTTCTGGTCGTGATAAGCCTCGACCAGGGTCTTGGCCCAGGGGGCGTCGGCATCGACCTTGCGGACCGCGATCACGTTGGCATAGGGCGACTCGGCCGCCTCGCGCGCGATCGGATCCTTCACCGGATCGAGCCCCGCCTCGACGGCGTAGTTGGTGTTCACGGCCGAGGCTGCGGTGTCGTCCAGCGAGCGCGGCAGCTGGGCGGCGTCGAGTTCGATGATCCGCAGGTTCTTCGGGTTCTCTGCGATGTCGAGCGGCGTGGCCTTGAGACCCGCCCCCTCGCGCAGCTTCAGCACGCCCTGAGCCTGCAGCAGCAGCAGCGCGCGGCCGCCATTGGTCGGGTCGTTCGGGATGGCGACCGAATCGCCGTCCTTCAGCTCGGCCAGGCTCTTGATCTTCTTCGAATAGATGCCGAGCGGGAAGACCACGGTCTTGGCGATCGACACCAGACCATAGCCGCGATCGGCATTCTGGTTGTCGAGATAGGGCTGGTGCTGGAACGAGTTCGCCTGGATATCGCCCGCGGCGAGCGCCTGGTTCGGCACGACATAGTCGCTGAACTCGATGATGTCGATATCGAGGCCCTTCGCGGCGGCGATCGGCTTCACCTGCTCCAGGATCTGGGCATGGGGGCCGGGGGTCACGCCGATCTTGATCTCTTCGGCCTGTGCCGCACCGGCGGCGATGAGGCCGAGGATGGCGGCCGCGCCGCCCAATGTCTTCAGAATCCGCATCTGGACTGGTGTCCCTGCATCTTGTCCGTCGGATCGGGGCCACGGGGGCGGCTGCGACCCTGATCCCGTCCGGCCGCCTCACCCTTGCGGGAGACCTGCCGGACCAAACACGAAAAAACCCGCGTGACAGCGTCGCGCGGGTTTCCGACCCCTCCGCTTTAGCTGCATTTGTAACGCGCCCGCAAGCTGTGGCTCAAATCGGCGCGACAGGGGCACCCTAAAACACCGCCGCGCTTACGTCAATTGCCGATCGACAACACGGCAGCCATGTGGAAACCGCAGGCAATCCTGCCCGATTGCGAAACGGCAGCGGGCGCATGGCTTTCACCACGCGCCCGCCGCAGGCATTCCGCAGGGACCGGCCGATCAGGCCGACGTCGCCGCCGCCAGCGCCTGTTCGATGTCGGCGATGATGTCGTCGACATGCTCGATGCCGATCGAGAGGCGGACATAGCCCGGGGTCACGCCCGAGGCCTTCTGCTCCTCTTCCGACAGCTGGCTGTGGGTGGTGGTGGCCGGGTGGATGGCCAGGCTGCGCGCATCGCCGATATTGGCGACATGGTAGAGCAGCTTCAGCGCCTCGATGAAGGCGCGGCCGGCCTCGGCGCCGCCCTTGATCTCGAAGCCGATCAGCGCGCCATAGCCGCCCTTCAGATACTTATCGGCGCGGGCGCGCGCCTCACCCTCGGCCAGACTCGGATGGGTGACGGTCAGCACCGCCGGGTGCTCCGACAGGAACTTGGCGACCAGGGTCGCGTTCTTGTTGTGCTCGCGCATGCGCAGCGGCAGCGTCTCGAGCCCCTGAATCGTCTGGAAGGCGTTGAAGGGCGAGGCGGCGCAACCCAGGTCGCGCAGCAGGGTGACGCGGGCCTTGATGATATAGGCAATGGGGCCGAGCGGCTTCACCGCCTGGGTCCAGACCGCGCCGTGATAGCTGGCATCGGGGGTGTTCAGCAGCGGCTGACGCTCAGGGAAGGCTTCCCAGTCGAAGGTGCCGCCGTCGATGATGATGCCGCCGATCGAGGTGCCGTGGCCGCCGATATACTTGGTGGTGGAATAGACCACCACGGCCGCGCCATGTTCAAGCGGCCGGGCGATGATCGGGGCGGCGGTGTTGTCGATGATCAGCGGGATGCCGAAGGACTTGCCGATTTCGGCAACCTCGGCGATCGGGAACACCCGGAGCTTCGGGTTGGGCAGGGTCTCGCCGTAATAGGCACGGGTGCGGTCGTCGGTGGCGCGGCGGAAATTCTCAGGATCCGACGGGTCGACGAAGCGGACCTCGATGCCCTGCTGGCGCAGCGTGTTGGCAAACAGGTTCCAGGTGCCGCCGTAAAGATCGGTCGAGGAGACGACATTGTCGCCCGCCTGGGCGAGGTTCTGGATCGCCAGCGCCGAGGCCGCCTGACCCGAAGAGACGGCGAGCGCCGCCACACCGCCCTCGAGGGCGGCCAGGCGCTGCTCCAGCACGTCGGTGGTCGGGTTCATGATCCGGGTATAGATGTTGCCCAGCTCCGACAGCGCAAACAGATTGGCGGCCTTCGCGGTGCTTTCGAACTGATACGACGTCGTCTGATAGATCGGCACCGCCACCGCGCCGGTGGTGGGGTCCGCACGATAGCCCGCATGCAGAACGGCCGTCTCGGGGTGACGGTACTGGGTCATCTTGTCTCGCTCCCTGGATGGTGCCGGGCCCGGATCATGTCTTGAAGGGGGCAGTGCCGGCCCGTTGCGGCACTGTATATAAACGACACGCATTGTGGAACCGGCTTCAAACACAAAAAATCTTTGTCAATTTGGCAGAAAAAAGCTCCCGACGATGATGACCGCCGGGAGCAGAGGGGCCGGGAGGCCCTGCGGGACAGGAAAGAGGACGCCTTGCGGCCTGCGGCAGCTCAGCCGGGCAGGCCGGTGCCGCTGTCGGCCACTTCGCGATAGAGGGCGACCAGGGCGCCGTGATCGTTGAAGCGGTCGGGGTCGGATCGGCTGCCAGCCGGTCGCAGACCGCATCGATCTTGTCGATGTCGATCACCACCCCGGCCTCGGCCAGGCGGCGGGTGATGGCGTTGCGCGGCGTGCCGCCGACCATGATCGCATTGGGGCGAAGCGCCGCCACCGGCCGCACCGGCCAGGCCTCGGCCGTGCGCACCCAGCCGAGATGGGTGGGGGCGGTGACGGTGCGGGCCTCGGTGCCGAGCAGCGGCTTGGTCGGCATCAGCGGCAGGCGGATCATCTCGCGCAGGGCATGGGCGGCCTCGATCACCGGCTCCAGCGCCACATCGGTCGCAAGCCCCATGCGCGGGCCGTTGAGCCGCAGCTGGGCGATCGCCTCTTCGAGTGCGGTGTTGCCGGCGCGCTCGCCGATGCCGCAGAGCGTCGCCTGGAAGCTGTCGGCGCCGGCTTCCAGCGCCGCCAGGGTGTTGGCGAGCGCCAGCCCCATATCGTCGTGGCAATGGGCCGAGAGGATCACGTCCGGACCGACCCAGGACCGTATGGCGCGGACCAGGGCGGCGAATTCATGGGGCAGGGCACAGCCGACCGTATCGGGGATCGCAACCGTGCGCGCGCCTGCTTCGACCGAGGCCTTGAGCAGGCGCTCCAGGAAGGGCAGGGAGCCCCGGGTGGCGTCTTCCGGGGCGACGGCGATGTCGTCGAACCCCAGAGAGGCCGCGTGGCGCACGCTGCGCACCGCCTCCTCAATCGCCTCTTCGGCGGTGATCCGGCGCTTGTGCTCCAGATGGATTTCCGAGCCGACCAGCAGGATCTCGATCTGGGCATTGCCGCTGGAGCCCAGCCCCTCGGCGATGATGTCGATGTCGCGTTCGGCGGCCCGGCAGAAGGCGCAGATCTTGCTTGCCCGCGGGCCCTGGGCCATTTCGCGGAAGGCTTCGAAATCCTCGCCCGACGAGGCCGGAAAACCGCCTTCGACCAGATCCAGCCCCAGCGCATCCAGCCGGCGGAACATCGCCACCTTCTGCTCGGCCGACATCACATTGCCCGGCGCCTGCTCGCCGTCGCGCAGCGTGGTATCGAAGACCATCACCCGTCGCGGCTGAGGTGCGGTGGCGGGCTGGCGGATGTGAACGATGCCGTTCTCGGTGGTGTCCATGGCTTGCCCCGTCGCTGGCTGCTGCCGATCGTGCAGAACCCTTTGATCGTGGCGCGGGTCTGCATACACAACCACTGGTACATATACCTGATGGTTTTGTCGATCCAAAACTTACACGCGCCTTGCGCGATGATGCGGTCCCGGGATTGGCAGTCGGGGATCTGGGCGGTATCACAGCATGTCTGCACCGCCTTCCGAGGAGCTGCCCCCTTGATCGACCGGCTGGAGTTCCTGCTGGCCCTGTCCCGCGAACGTCATTTCGGCCGCGCCGCCCAGGCCTGCGGCGTGTCGCAGCCCACACTCTCGGCTGGGGTGAAGGCGCTGGAGGACATGCTCGGCACCATGCTGGTCCAGCGCGGCTCACGTTTTCGCGGCTTTACGCCGGAAGGTGAGCGGGTGCTGGACTGGGCGCGGCGCATCGTCGGGGATGCACGCTCGATGCGGCAGGAGATCGATGCGCTGAAGCGCGGCCTGTCGGGCACGCTCAGGATCGCGGTGATCCCGACCGCGCTGGGGATCACGCCGCGGCTGACCACCGGCTTCCGGATCCGCAACCCCCAGGTCCGTTTCGCCATACGAACCTGCACCTCCACCGAGGTGCTGCAGCTGGTCGATGATCTGGCGGTGGAGGCGGGCATCACCTATCTCGACAACGAACCGCTCGGCCGGGTGGGGACGGTGCCGCTGTATCGCGAGCGTTATCACCTGCTGACCGCCGCCGACAGCCCCGAGGGCGGCCGCGCCTCCATCGCCTGGGCCGAAGCCGCCGGGCTGCCGCTCTGCCTGCTCAGCCGCGACATGCAGAACCGCCGGATCATCGACGGCATGCTGGCGGCCGCCGGCGGCGATGCGGCGCCGCTGCTCGAATCCAATTCGGTCTCGGTGCTCTCGGCTCATATCCGCACCACCCGCTGGTCCACGATCATGCCGGTGGGGCTGGCCGAGGCGCTGGGTCTGGTGGGCGACGGCCGGATCAATGCCGTGCCGCTGGTCGATCCGGATGTGTCTCACCAGGTCGGACTGGTCGTACCCCAGCGTGAGCCGATGATGCCGCTGACCGCAGCCCTGGTCGCTGAAGCCCGCCGCCTGGTGGCCGCCGACAGCGTGTCGATGCCCCAATCCCGATCGCGACGATAGGAAAAGCTGATCGTGTAACGGAAACGCGATATTGATACGGCGTCGGCCCGGGGCCATCCTCACCTCAGAGGACTTTCGCCCAGGACAACCAGAAAACGGGCCGGGGAATGACGCGATACGACAGCTGGACGCCCGAAAAGGGCGCCCTGATCATCGGTGATATGGCGGCGGAGGGCCGCACGGCCCTGCTGCCGATCCTGCACGAGATCCAGGCGAGCTTCGGCCATGTGCCGGCCGAGGCGGTGCCGATGATCGCCGAGGCGCTGAACCTGACCCGGGCCGATGTTCACGGCGTGGTCAGCTTCTATCATGATTTCCAGGAAACACCGGTGGCACCCCGGGTGCTGAAGCTCTGCCGGGCCGAGGCCTGCCAGGCCGCCGGCGCCGACCAGGTGGCCCGCCGGGTGGCGGAGCGGACCGGCCTTGCCTGCGGGGAAACCTCGGCCGACGGGGCGCTGGCGGTGGCGGCGGTCTATTGCCTGGGCCTCTGCGCCACGGCGCCGTCGGCCATGCTCGAAGGCCCGGGCGTCGAGGGCGGAAGGCGGCTCGGCGCCCGGCTGGGCGGGCCCCGGCTCGAACGCCTGATCGACGAGGCCGTGCGATGAGCGTGACGATCTACCTGCCCAAGGATGCCGCCGCGCTGGCGCTTGGCGCCGACGAGGTCGCGGCCGAACTCACCCGTCTCGCCCGCGCAGCCGGGCGGGATCTCAATCTGGTGCGCACCGGCTCTCGCGGTCTGTTCTGGCTGGAGCCGATGATCGAGGTGGCGACCCCGGCCGGCCGCATCGCCTATGGCCCGGTCGAGGCATCCGACGTCGAAAGGCTGATCGCAGCCGGTCTCTTCGAGGGTGGGGCTCATCCGCTCCGCCTCGGCACCGCGGCCTCGATCCCGTTCCTGGCCCGTCAGACCCGGTTGACCTTCGCGCGAACCGGCATTGTCGATCCGGCATCGGTCGAGGATTATCGCGCCCATGGCGGCTGGGCCGGGCTTGAACGCGCACTGGAGCTGGGCCCTGAGGGCATCGTCGAAGAAGTGGTGCAGTCGGGGCTGCGCGGCCGCGGCGGGGCGGGTTTCCCGACCGGTGTGAAATGGCGCACGGTCGCGGCTGCAAAGGCGCCGCAGAAATACATCGTCTGCAATGCGGATGAAGGCGACAGCGGCACCTATGCCGACCGGATGATCATGGAGGGCGACCCCTTCGTGCTGATCGAGGGCATGGTCATCGCCGGCATCGCGGTGGGTGCCACCCGCGGCTATGTCTATCTGCGCTCGGAATATCCCCATGCCGCGGCGGCCTTTGCCCTGGCGCTGGACGAGGCCCGCCGCGCCGGGCTTCTGGGCCGCCGCATCGGCGGCTCGGCCCATGATTTCGACATCAAGCTGCGCATGGGCGCCGGCGCCTATGTCTGCGGCGAGGAAACCGCGCTGCTCGACAGTATCGAAGGCAAGCGCGGCCAGGTCCGCGCCAAGCCGCCGCTGCCGGCGCATCAGGGCCTGTTCGGCCGGCCGACGGTGATCAACAACGTCATCTCTCTCGCCAGCGTGCCCTTCATCCTGGCCGAGGGGGCGGGGGCCTATCGCGATTTCGGCATGGGCCGGTCGCGCGGCACGATGCCGATCCAGCTGGCCGGCAATGTCCGCTTCGGCGGGCTTTACGAGACCGGCTTCGGCGTCACCCTGGGCGAGCTGGTCGACGAGATCGGTGGCGGCACCGCCAGCGGCCGGCCGGTGCGGGCGGTGCAGGTGGGCGGGCCGCTGGGGGCCTATTTCCCCCGCGCCCTGTTCGACACCCCCTTCGACTACGAAGCCTTCGCGGCGGCCGGCGGGCTGATCGGCCATGGCGGGGTGGTGGTGTTCGACGACACCGTCGACCTGCGCGCCCAGGCGCGGTTCGCGATGGAATTCTGCGCGATCGAAAGCTGCGGCAAATGCACGCCCTGCCGGATCGGCTCCACCCGCGGGGTGGAGGTGATCGACCGGATCGGGGCGGGGGATCCGAAACAGATCACCCTGCTGCGCGACCTCTGCGAAACCATGAAGTTCGGATCGCTTTGCGCGTTGGGCGGTTTCGCCCCCTATCCGGTGCTGAGCGCGCTCGATCATTTTCCCGAGGATTTCGGTGCGGGCGCGGCCGGGTCCGCCGCCGCGGCCGAATGAGGAGACCGGACATGTCGCTGATCCACGAAACCGATTACGGCACCCCGGCCTCGCACGCCACCGCCATGGTGCGGCTGACCATCGACGGCCGCGAGGTGGAGGTGCCCGAGGGCACCTCGATCATGCGGGCGGCGACCGAGGCGGGGGGCGCCATCCCCAAGCTCTGCGCCACCGACATGCTCGATGCCTTCGGATCGTGCCGGCTGTGCCTGGTGGAGGTGGAAGGCCGCAACGGCACGCCCGCCTCGTGCACCACGCCGGTGGCCGACGGCATGGTGGTCCATACCCAGACCCCGCGCCTGCAGAAGCTGCGCCGAGGGGTGATGGAACTCTATATTTCCGACCACCCGCTCGACTGCCTGACCTGTGCCGCCAATGGCGATTGCGAACTGCAGGACATGGCGGGCGCCGTGGGCCTGCGAGATGTCCGCTACGGCTATGACGGCGCCAACCATCTGGTGGCGGAAAAGGACGTCTCGACGCCCTATTTCACCTATGACCCGTCGAAATGCATCGTCTGCTCGCGCTGTGTCAGGGCCTGCGAAGAGGTGCAGGGCACTTTCGCCCTGACCATCGAAGGGCGCGGCTTCGGCTCGCGGGTGGCGGCCGGCCAGGGCGAGGCCTTCTTCGACAGCGAATGCGTGTCGTGCGGCGCCTGCGTCCAGGCCTGCCCGACGGCGACGCTGACCGAGACCACGGTGATCGAGATCGGCCAGCCCGAACGCTCGGTCGTCACCACCTGCGCCTATTGCGGGGTGGGCTGCACCTTCAAGGCCGAGATGCGCGGCGAAGAGCTGGTGCGCATGGTGCCCTACAAGGACGGCAAGGCCAATCGCGGCCATTCCTGCGTCAAGGGCCGCTTCGCCTGGGGCTATGCCACCCATCGCGAGCGTATTCTGAAGCCGATGGTGCGCGAGCGGATCACCGACCCCTGGCGCGAGGTGTCGTGGGACGAGGCGATCGGCCATGTCGCCCGTGAATTCCGCCGCATCCAGGCCAAATACGGCCGCACCGCGATCGGCGGCATCACCTCGTCGCGCTGCACCAATGAAGAGACCTTCCTGGTTCAGAAGCTGATCCGCGCCGGTTTCGGCAACAACAATGTCGATACCTGCGCCCGGGTCTGTCATTCGCCGACCGGCTATGGGCTGAAGACCGCCTTCGGCACCTCGGCCGGCACCCAGGATTTCGATTCGGTCGAACAGTCGGATGTGGTGATGGTGATCGGCGCCAACCCCACCGACGGCCACCCGGTCTTCGGATCCCGGCTGAAGAAGCGGCTGCGTCAGGGGGCGAAGCTGATCGTGGTCGATCCGCGCCGGATCGATCTGGTGCGCACGCCCCATGTCGCCGCCGCCCATCACCTGCCGTTGCGCCCGGGCACCAATGTCGCGGTGCTGACGGCACTCGCCCATGTCGTCGTCACCGAAGGCCTGGTCGACGAGGCGTTCGTGCGTGCGCGCTGCGACATGGAAAGCTTCGGCGCCTGGGCGGAGTTCGTCGCCGACCCGGCCAATTCGCCCGAAGCCGTGGCGCAGTATACCGGCGTCGATCCCGACGAGATCCGCAAGGCCGCCCGGCTCTATGCCACCGGCGGCAATGCCGCGATCTATTACGGGCTGGGCGTCACCGAGCACAGCCAGGGCTCGACCACGGTGATGGCGATCGCCAACCTCGCCATGGCCACCGGCAATCTCGGCCGGCCGGGCGTGGGCGTGAACCCGCTGCGCGGCCAGAACAACGTCCAGGGCGCCTGCGACATGGGCTCGTTCCCGCACGAGCTGCCGGGCTATCGCCATGTCGCCGACGATGCCACCCGCCAGATGTTCGAGGAACTCTGGGGCGTGGAGCTGGATCACGAGCCGGGGCTCAGGATTCCGAACATGCTGGATGCCGCCGTCGGCGGCAGCTTCAAGGGGCTCTATGTCCAGGGCGAAGACATCCTGCAATCCGACCCCAACACCGCCCATGTCGCGGCCGGGCTGGCGGCGATGGAATGCGTGGTGATCCAGGACCTGTTCCTGAACGAGACCGCCAATTACGCCCATGTCTTCCTGCCTGGCTCCACCTTCCTTGAGAAGGACGGCACCTTCACCAATGCCGAGCGCCGCATCCAGCGGGTCCGCAAGGTGATGTCGTCGCGCTCGGGCAAGGCCGATTGGGAGATCACGCTCGACATCGCCCATGCCATGGGCTTCCGCATGGATTACAGCCATCCGTCCGAGATCATGGACGAGATCGCGCGGGTGACGCCGACCTTTGCCGGCGTCTCTTACGACCGGCTCGACGCGTTGGGCTCGATCCAGTGGCCGTGCAACGACAAGGCGCCCCAGGGCACGCCGGTGATGCATGTCGACGGTTTCGTGCGCGGCCAGGGCCGGTTCATGATCACCGAATATGTGCCGACCGACGAGAAGACAGGGCCGCGCTTCCCGCTGCTGCTGACCACCGGCCGGATCCTCAGCCAGTACAATGTCGGCGCCCAGACCCGGCGGACCGAGAATGTGCGCTGGCATGAAGAGGATCTGCTGGAGATCCATCCCCATGATGCCGAAGAACGCGGCATCCGCGACGGCGATCTGGTGAAGCTGCAGAGCCGCGCCGGCGCCACCGCGCTCAAGGCGCTGATCACCGACCGGGTGGCGCCGGGCGTGGTCTACACCACCTTCCATCACCCGATGACCCAGGCCAATGTGGTGACCACCGACTATTCCGACTGGGCGACCAACTGCCCGGAATACAAGGTGACCGCGGTCCAGGTCTCGCCCTCCAACGGCCCCACCGACTGGCAGGCACGCTATGACGATTTCGGCCGGCAGAGCCGGCGCATCGTGGTCGATGCAGCGGAGTGACGAGGACCAGCGGCCTTTGGCCCGGGTGATGCCCGCCTTCTGGCACGAGGGCCATGCCGGCAGCCGGGCGCGCATCATCCCCGACGAGGTCGCGGTCGCCTTCACCTACAACCAGAGCACCCATGCGGTGATGATGGCGAGCCCGGCGGATCTGGAGGATCTGGCCGTGGGCTTCAGCCTGAACGAGGCGATCGTCGAGCATCCCGGCCAGATCGAGGAGATCCGGGCGGTGGTACTGGAAGACGGCATCGATCTGCGCATCCGCCTGGATGCCGACCGTGCCGCCGGACTGATCGAACGGCGCCGCCATGTCGCGGGGCCGAGCGGCTGCGGGCTTTGCGGCATCGACAGTCTGGCCGGCGCCATGCGGCCGCCGAAGACGGTGGGGGAGGGGCTGCGGCTGACGCCCGATCAGGTGCTGGTGGCGCTGGACGCGCTGGGCCCGCATCAGATCTGGGGGCGGGAAAGCCGGGCGATGCATGCCGCCGGCTGGTGGCATCCCGATCGCGGTATGGCGCTGGTGCGCGAGGATGTCGGCCGGCACAATGCGCTCGACAAACTGGCGGGCGCATTGGTGCTGGGCGGCCTGCCTGCGGCCGAGGGCGTGGCGGTGATCACCAGCCGGGTCTCGATCGAGATGGTGCAGAAGGTGGCCATGGCCGGTATCACGGTGATGATCGCGGTCTCGGCACCCACGGCACTGGCGATCCGCACGGCCGAGGCGGCCGGCATCACCCTGGTCGCGGTTGCGCGCGCCGATGGCTTCGAAGTCTTCACCGGGGTACGGCGGATCGCCGGCCTCGACCAATCCTGAGGAAAGCTGACCGCCGATGTCCCCCGACAAGCTGGTGATGATGGCCAATCAGATCGGCCGTTTCTTCGTGGCCCAGGGCCCCGATCAGGCGGCCCAGGGCACCGCGGAGCATATCCGCCAGTTCTGGGACCCGCGGATGCGCGCGGCGATCCTGGAGCACCTGGCCGCCGGCGGCGAGGGGCTTGACCCCCATGTCCGCCGCGCGGTGGAGATGCTGCGCGACGGTTAGGCCGTTGCGGTCAGGTCAACTCAACGCCCGGGCGATCGCGGCAAAAAAGGCGTCGTCGTCGATTTCCAGCCGGCGCCTGTAGCCGGGCTTGGCGCGGGCGCTCGCCACCACGACCACCAGGCCATGGGCCGGGTTGATGTGGATGTACTGGCCGTAAATGCCTTCGGCCTGGAAGCTGCCGGCCAGGATCGGATCGTCGAGTTCCGGCACCCACCACATATAGCCATAGGGGATGCGGCGGCCGTCGATCTGATAGGGGCTGCCGGCCTCGTCGCGCCAGCCGGCGGGCAGGATGGAGCGGCCGTCGATCCGGCCGTCGTCCAGTACGAACTGGCCGAAGCGGGCATAGTCCGAAAGGGCCGCATTCATGCCGCTGCCCGAAATGGTCATGGCGCCGGGCGCCTCGCACCACCAGCGGGCATCATGGGCCATGCCGATCCGCGACCAGATCCGGCTTGAAAGATAGTCGGTGAGGCGCATGCCGGTCGCGGCCTCGACCACCGCCGCCACCAGATAGCTTTCGCCGGTGTTGTAAGCCCAGGCCCCGCCGGGTGGCGTTGCGGCGGGCAGGCCGGTCATGAAGCCGATGATGCCGCCCGGCTGCCAGCGGGCCTGAACCTCCAGCAGCTGCCGGCGGTCCGAGATTGGATCCACATAGTCTTCATTCCAGCGGATACCCGAGCACATCCGCAGCACCTGGCGGAGCGTGACCGCGCGATAGCCGCCGCCCAGGGGCACATATGCCGTCACCGGGTCGTCGATCGAGCCGATCGCACCCTCGGCGATCGCCACGCCCACGAGTGTGGAGGCGATCGATTTGGCGAGTGAACAGGAATGCCAGAGCGTATCCGGCGTCACGCCGCGCTGGCAGATCTCGGCCACCCGCCGGCCGTCCTTCAGCACCACCAGCCCGGCGACGGCATTGGTCGTCAGATAGTCGTAGAGGTCGAAGACGCGGCCCTTGTCGTGGATCGCGAGCGGCGGCAGGCCGCCTGCCGGGTGGTCTTGGAAATCCCGTACCGGACCGGTCCCGCGCGAGATGGTCCGGGTCGGGAACCAGCCGGTGTCGGTGGTCATGGTCCGGATCATCTCGTCGGGCAGCAGCTGGCCGTCATAGAAGCGGGTGAGATGAGCGCGGGCCGCGGCGGAGAGGGCCATGTCCGGTCGTCCTCGTCTGTCGGAAATCATGTAAAGGTATGTCAGGCCATCACGAAATGGCCGGGCGCCACTTCGTCATACCGGCGGACCGGCGGTTGCCAGCCGGCGGGGCGCAGCGGGCTTGCGATCTCGGCGGGGGCGATGTCGCGGCGGCGGAAGCGTGCGGCCGGATCCGCTACCGGCACGGCATCGAGCAGCCGGCGGGTATAGGGGTGGCGGGGATCGTAGAGCACCTGGGCGCGCGGGCCGATCTCGACGATTTCGCCCAGATACATCACCGCCACCCGATGGGCGACGCGCTCCACCACGCCCATATCATGGGAGATGAACAGATAGGCGAGGCCGAGACGGGCCTGCAACTCCAGCATCAGATTGACCACCTGGGCCTTGATCGACACGTCGAGCGCCGAGACCGCCTCGTCGGCGATCAGCACCGAGGGTTCGAGAGCAAGTGCCCGGGCGATGCACAGCCGCTGACGTTGCCCGCCCGAGAATTCCTGCGGCCGCCGCCCGGCCATCTGCGGATCGAGGCCGACCAGGGCCAGCAGCTCCGCAACCCGCGCCCGGGCGGCGGCGCCCCGGGCGATGCCGTTGATCTCCAGCGGTGCCGCGATCGCGGTGCCCACCGAATGACGCGGGTTGAGGCTGGAGAAGGGGTCCTGGAACACCATCTGCACCCGGCGCACGGCATCGCGGCGCGCAAGGCCGTCGAGCGGCCGGCCGTCGACCAGCACCTCGCCGGCATGGGGGCGGGTGAGCCCCATGATCGTGCGGCCGATGGTGGACTTGCCGCAGCCGCTTTCGCCAACCAGGGCCAGGGTCTCGCCCGGTGCGACCGTGAAGGACACGTTCTCCACCGCATGGACGGCCGGGCGCCGCCGGGCGAACAGCCCGCCGCCGGTCAGATAACGGGTGGTGAGGCCGCGGATCTCCAGCGCCGGGGTGGCGGCATGGTCGGGGGGGCCTGCGAGCGGCGCCGCCGGGGTGGCGGCACCGCTCTCGGGATCGATCGCATCGAAGGGGGTCGGGCGATCGATCGACCGCATAGCGCCCAGCCGCGGCACGGCCGCGAGCAGGGCGCGGGTATAGGGCTGCTGCGGGGCGTCGAAGATCCGGGCGGTCCCGGCGGTTTCGATCAGGGCGCCGCGGCACATCACCACCACCCGGTCGGCGATTTCGGCCACCACGCCCAGATCATGGGTGATGAACAGCACCGACATGCCGTCTTCCGCCTGCAATTCGCGGATCAGCCCCAGGATCTGGGCCTGAATGGTGACGTCGAGTGCGGTGGTCGGCTCGTCGGCGATCAGCAGTTTCGGCCGGCAGGCCAGCGCCATGGCGATCATCACCCGCTGGCGCATGCCGCCCGAGAAGTTGTGCGGATGGTCGCCGAGGCGCGAGGCCGCGGCCGGAATCCGGACCCGGTCGAGCAGGCGCACCACCTCGGCATCGGCGGCGCGGCGGTCCAGGCCGCGATGCAGCATCAGCGCTTCGGCGATCTGGAAGCCGATGGTCCGGACCGGGTTCAGGCTGGTCATCGGCTCCTGGAAGATCATCGACATCCGGCCACCGCGCACCCGGCACATATCAGGCTCGGACAGGGTGGTCAGCTCCTGGCCTTCAAGGCGGACGGAGCCGGTGACCCGGCTGGTCGCGGCCGGCAGCAGGCGCATCGCCGCCATGGCGGTGACGCTCTTGCCCGAGCCGCTTTCGCCGACCACGGCTACGGTCCCGCCCGGACCGACGGCGAGCGAGATGTTGCGGACGACGCTGGTCCAGCCGGCGGGGCCGCGGAAGGCAACACCCAGCCCTTCGATTTCGAGGACGGGTGCCGGGGCGGGCGGGGAGGCCGTCTCGGTCATGCCGCCCCTCCAGCCCTGCGGTCGACCGGCGTCTTCAGGCCGATCCACACCGTCTTGACCTGCTGATACTGCGCCATCGCTTCCCGGCCCTTGTCGCGGGCGAGGGAGCCCGACTTGCCCCAGCCGCCGAAGGGCGTCTTGACGTCGCCTTCGGTGAAGCCGTTCACCGCCACCGTGCCACAGCTGAGCCGGCGGGCGAAATGAAGCGCGCGGTCGATGTCGCGGGTGAAGACCGTGGCATGCAGCCCGTATTCGGTGCCGTTGGCGACCGCCAGCGCCTCGTCCATGCCGTCGACCGGCAAGGTGCCGAGAACCGGGCCGAAGATTTCCTCGCGTGCGATCGACATGCCGGCGGTCAGGTCGCCGAAGACCACTGGTGCCAGATAGCTGCCGGCTGCAAGCGCCGGATCGACCCGGCCGGCATGGACCAGTCTCGCCCCCTCGGCCCGGCCGCGTTCCAGATGGGCCTGCACCCGGCGGCGATGGCCGGCGGAGATCATCGGCCCCATCCCGGTCGCGGGGTCGAGCGGATCGCCCGGCGCCAGCGACTGCAGCCGGTCGACGATCCGCGCCAGATACTCATCCTGCAGGCGGCGCGGCACGATCTGGCGCATATTGGCCGAGCAGTTCTGCCCGGCATTCCAGAAGGCGGCGGTCACCGCATGGTCGATCAGCTCAGGGGTCAGCTCAGCATCGTCGAGCACGATGAACGGGCTCTTGCCGCCCATCTCCAGCCCTACGGTCTTCAGATTGCTGCTGCCGGCATATTGCAGGAACAGCCGACCGACCTCGGTCGAGCCGGTGAACGAGACCGCGTCGATATCGCCATGCTGGCCGATCAGCCGGCCGGTGGTCTCCCCCGGGCCGGTGACGACGTTGAGCACGCCTTCGGGCAGCCCGGCCTCGATCGCGAGTTCGGCCAGCGCCAGGGTCGTCAGCGAGGTCTCTTCGGCCGGTTTCACCACCACCGAACAGCCGGCGGCGAGCGCCGGTGCCAGCTTCCAGGCCGCCATCAGCAGCGGGAAGTTCCAGGGCAGCACGGCGCCGACCACGCCGATCGGCTCCCGCATGATCAGCGCGCAGGCCGCATCGCCGGTGGGGGCGACGTCGCCATAGCTCTTGTCGATCGCCTCGCCATACCACTGGAAGAAGTCCGGCACCTCGCCGCCGATCTCTTTCAGGCAGTCGCTGACCGGCTTGCCGCTTTCCAGGCTTTCCATCACCGCAAGCCGCGGGGCGGCGGCGCGGATCAGCCCGGCCAGGCGCAGCAGCACCTCCTTGCGCCGTTCGGGCGTCGCTCGGGACCAGACACCGTCGCGAAACGATCGACGGGCTGCGGCAACCGCGCGGTCGACCTCGTCGGCACCGCAGAGCGGCAGGGTGGCGAGCACCGCGCCGGTCGCCGGGTTCAGCGTCTCGAACAGGGCGCCGCTGCGGGCGGCGGCTGGTGCGCCGTCGATGAAGGCCCGCGAGGGCAGGCGCAGCTCTGCGGCGATCCGCCGGGTGTCTTCGAGGGTCGACCAGGTCATGGGCGCAGGCTCCGTGGCGAAAGATGGGAAGCAGACCGGGCGCAATAGCTTTCAGATGCCGCCATAGGGGCGGCGCCACCTGCCGGTTGCGAAGCGGTCGGCGGCGAAGGGGGTGATATCGACCGGGGCCGGCCGGCCCAGGGCCAGATCCGCCAGCACCTGGCCGACCGCGGGGCCGAGGCCGAAGCCGTGGCCCGAAAAGCCGGTGGCGACCAGCAGGCCGGGCGTGGCGGCGGGGGCGTCGATCACCGGCAGGGCGTCGGGCATCACGTCGATGGCGCCGGCCCAGGATTTGACGATCGGGGGCGTGCCGGCGGCGGGGAACAGCGTCGCGAAGCGCCTGGCCGCATCCGACACCCGTTTCGGATTGGCCGGGATGTCGGGCGCGCGCGGCCGCAGGGTGCGCGTGGTCGCGGGTTCCGCCAGACGCTCGATCAGGTCATCGGCGAAGGGGCGCCCCAGCTTGAGCGAGAAGGCCCGCCGCCGCTGGATCAACTCGCGCAGGAAGAAGCCGGCGGCGCGGAAGGAATCGAGGGTGAGGTCGACATCGGTGCCGCCATCGGTGGCGATGATGCACGACCCGTCGGGCCGCTGGCGCAGGCCCAGCCCCGCGCCCACGAAACAGGGCAGGTCCAGATCGGCCATCGGCGCGGTCAGGGCCACGGTGCTGCGCACGGTTTTCTGCGGCAGGGCCGGGATCAGCCCGGCCAGCAGGCGATGGCTGCGGGCGCCGGCCGTGCAGATGACAGTGGATGCAGCGATCCGGCCGTGTTCGGTGACGACACCGCTGATCCGGCCGGCCGCGGTCTCGATCGCCCGGGCGCCGCAATCCTCGATCAACACGGCACCGGCTGCACAGGCGGCGCGGGCGAAGGCGAGGGTTGCGAGCAGCGGTTCGGCCTGGCCGTCGCTCGCCGCCAGAATGCCGCCGGCCGTGGGGCGGCCGAGGCCGGGGAAGCGCTCTGCCACCTCGGCCGCACTCAACAGCCGGGTGTCGTGGACCCGGTCGCCGGCATCTTTCAGCCAGCCGGCATGGGCTGCCTGTTCGGCATCATCGGCGGCGACGAACAGGCAGCCGCGCTGCCGCCAGCCGGTCTCGTGACCCAGATCGGTCCGAAGCCCCGGCCAGAGCGACAAAGCGAGCCCCGCCAGCGGCAGTTCCGCCGGATCGCGGCAGAGGCTGCGCACGAAGCCCCAGTTGCGGCCCGATTGCTGCGAGCCGATCCGCGCGACCTCCAGCAGCACCACCTTCAGCCCCGCCCGGGCGAGATACAGGGCTGTCGCACAGCCCATGATACCGCCGCCCAGGATCACGGCGTCGGCCGTGGCCGGCAGCGGCTCGGCGCCGTCTTGCAACCGGGCGAGGGTGTCGGCAGGGGCGTGGCCCAGAAGACTAAGCGACGGCATCGAGCACGGCATCCATGTCCATCTCGACCCGGATGTCGGGGTCGAACAGCCCGGCCTGAACGGTGGTGCAGGCGGGATCGATGCCGCGGAAGGCTTCGGCATAGCCGTCCATCACCGCGTCGTAATCCTCGGCCCGGGCGATGTAGATCCGCACCCGCACCACATGGGCGAGCCCGCCGCCGGCCTTTGCCAGAACCGCGGCGGCATTGCGGAAGATCTGCGCGGTCTGCGCCGCGGCACCCTCGGCCAGGGTGTCGGTCGCGTAGTCGTATCCCGTCGTGCCGGAAATCCGGACCCGGTTTCCGGTCACCACCGCCCGGGCATAGGCATAGCGGCGTTCCCAGGCACTGCCGGAATAGAGCCGGCGGCCGGTCGAAGGCGGGGTCGAAGACACGGGATGGGGGAAGTCGGTCATCTCTGGCACCGTCGCGGGTTGAACTCCGCCATGAGGATCGGAGACCGGCGCCGCCGACGTCGATGTCAAAAAATCGCGCCTGGGGTGCAATAAATCGAACCGGCATAGGAGCTGGTTCTATGGGGCGAGGATCCCTGCGCGAGACAGGATCCGCTGTCACCCCGCCACACTTTATTGGGTCGGGCCTGCGATTTATTAGAATCGACACCCGATCCGGCCCTGCGATCCAATTGGCTCAGCCGATCGACGGCGACGAGACAGCCTCAGGGAGAGCGGACGGATATGCGTGCGGACTTCGTCATCATCGGTGGTGGCATATCGGGGGCGGCGGCGGCCTTCTTCCTGTCGGAAGCAGGGCAAGTGGTGCTGATCGAGCAGGAGAGCCATTTCGGCACCCACAGCTCGGGCCGGACCGCGGGCCAGTTCACCGTCGGCATTTCCGCCGACACGATGCGGGTCGCCGCTGCCGCCAGCCGCAGCTTCTTTCAGACCCCGCCCGAGGGCTTCGCCGAGGGGCCGCTGATCAGCCCGCGCGGCAGCCTGACGGTTGCGCGGCGCGACCGGTTTGCGGTGCTCGACCGGCTGGAGGCACGGATCGCCGAGGCCGGCGGCCGGGCGGAGCGGCTGGACCGCGCCGGCGCGCTCGCGGCCTTCCCGGCGCTTCGGCCCGAGACGGTCGATGAGGCGGTGCTGGAGGTGGATGCCGCCGATATCGATGTCGACCGCCTGCTTCAGGGATATCTGCGCGGCGCCCGGCGCAACGGCGCCCAGACCGAAACCGGTGCTGCGGTAACCGCCATCCATCGCGAGGGCGGGCTCTGGGTGGTCGATACCGCGACCGGTCGCCACGAGGCGCCGGTGCTGGTCAATGCGGCCGGCGGCTGGGCCGACCGGGTGGCGGGTCTGGCGGGTGTGGCGCCGATCGGCCTGACCCCCTATCGCCGCACCGCTTTCACCTTCCCGCTGATCCAGGCTCCGGAAGGCGGCAGCATCGGGGGCGACTGGCCGCATGTCACCTCGGCCGAATACGATTGGTACGTCAAGCCCGAGGCCGGCTGTTTCATGGGCTCGCCCGCCGATGCCCATCGGGTTCAGCCGGGCGAGATGTATCCGGAAGATTTCGACGTCGCCCTCGGCATCCATGCGATCGAGCGCGACACCAGGCTGACCATCCGCCGGCCGCTGGCCAGCTGGGCCGGCATGCGCAGTTTCGTGGCTGACCGCAACCCCGTCTGCGGCATGTCGGGGGCGGCGCCCGGCTTTGTCTGGCTGGCGGGGCAGGGCGGCTGCGGCGTGCTGACCTCGCCGGCGCTCGGCCGGGCGGTGGCGGCGATCGCCTGCAACCGGCCCCTGCCGGACGATCTGGACGACTGGGGCCTCCGCCTTGCGGCGCTGTCGCCCGACCGGCCGGGCCTTGCGGCCGGCTGACGCCTTCTCTTCCCCCGCGCTGCCCTATGACCGGCAAAAAGCCGGCACGATCGACCAAAAAAGAAGATCCATCGGGAGACTTACGTCATGCAGACGCCTTCGCTTTCGAAGCGCAGCTTCCTGAAACTTTCCGCCGCGGCAGGGGTGGCCGGCGCGGTCGGCGGCATGGCCGCGGGGCCGCTCCGCGCGCTTGCCGCCGGGCCCGAGCCGCGCCCGGGCGGCCAGGTGATCGCCGGCATCTCTCAGGAGCCGACGGTGTTCAACCCGCTGATGCCGGGCAGCGAATACGACCAGGGCATCTGGTGGCAGGTGTTCAGCACGCTCTGGTACATCGACGCCGACGGCACGATCGTGCCGGATCTGGCGGCGGAGCTGCCCACGGTCGCCAATGGCGGGCTGTCGGCCGATGGCCGGATCTGGAAGGTCCGGCTGCGCAAGGGCATCACCTGGCATGACGGCACGCCGTTCACGGCCCATGACGTGAAGTACACGCTGGATCTGATCAACAATCCGGACTTCAAGGTGCGCAACCGGGTCGGCCATTCGCTGCTGCGCAATGTGACAGTCACGGCGGACGACGAAATCCAGTGGGTGCTGTCCGAGGCCTTCGCGCCCTATATGTCGGTGCTGTCGCTCACCTTCATCGTGCCCCGCCATATTCTGGGCAAGGCGGATGATCCGAACACCGCCCCCTTCAACACGGCCCCGGTCGGCACCGGCCCGTTCCGCTGGGGGGAGCGCCGGGCTGGCGAGCTGGTGCTGCTGGAAAAGAACCCGGCCTATCATGGCGACGGGCCCTATCTCGACCGGGTGGTGTTCCGCTACATCCCCGATCAGACCATGCTCTACACCCAGTTCCGCAGCGGCGAGATCGATTATCTGGGCCTCTCCGGCCTGCAGCCGGCCTTCGATGTCGAGGCCCGCGCCCTGCCGGACCGACGGATCGTGGCGGCACCGGCGCCTTTCGTCGAGCATATCGCCCTCAACCACGGCTTTGCCCCCTTCGCCGACAAGGCGGTGCGCCAGGCGCTGTATCTGGCCATGAACCGCAAGGCGCGGCTGGAGGCGATCTATCACGGCCGGCCGATCGAGACCGAGTCCTATGTGCCCCACGGTCATTGGGCCTTCGATGACGGGCTGCCGAAGCACAGCCACGACCCCGCGGCGGCAAAGGCCCTGCTCGACAAGGCCGGCTGGCTGCCCGGCGCCGACGGCATCCGTCAGAAGGACGGCGTGCGGCTGGCCTTCACCAATTCGACCAGTGCCGGATCCCAGTCGCGCGAACAGGCCCAGCAGCTGCTGAAACAGGACTGGCGCGAGATCGGCGTCGACATGACGATCGAGAACATGCCCGGCGCCGTGATCTGGGGCGAATTCTGGCAGAAGTCGCAGTATCAGTCGGTGATGGTCGCCTCCAACTTCCTGCAGGGCAGCGACCCGGACGTCACGCCGCGCTTCTCCAGCAAGGCAATCCCGGCCCAGGGCGGCAGCGGGCTCAACACCTATCAGTACCGCAACCCGGAAGTCGACGGGCTGCTGGAACGCGGCAGCCGCGAGATGGACCAGGCGGTGCGGCGCAAGATCTATCAGCGTCTGCAGCAGATCATCCGCGAGGATCTGGTCTTCCTGCCGGTGTCGCAGTCGGTGATCGTCGAAGGCGTGAAGGCGAAGCTCACCGGCTATCGCCCGAACATCAATGCCTCGTCGAACTGCTGGAACATGCGACACTGGTTCTGGGCGGCGTGACGGAGGATCTTCCGGACCATGACGATCTATCTGGCGCGACGATGCGGGCAGGCCGTGGTGCTGATGCTGCTGGTCTCGGTCATCGGCTTCGGCATCCTGCATCTCGCCCCGGGCGGGCCGCTGTCGCAATACGTCCTGTCGTCGAACATGGCGCAGGAAGATATCGACCGGATCACCCGCCAGTTGGGGCTGGACCGGCCCTTCCTGCTGCAATATGTCGACTGGCTCGCCCGGATGGTGACCGGCGACTGGGGGCAGTCATATCGTGACGGGCTGCCGGTTCTGACCAAGATCGCGACCCATATCGGGCCGACGCTCGAAATCATGCTTGCCTCCACCGTGATCGCCGCCCTGCTGGGCGGCGTGATCGGCATGCGGGCGGCGGTGCGCCGGCATTCGCTGACCGACCTGCTCGCCACCGGCGGGGCGATGATCGCGCTGTCGATCCCGACCTTCTGGTTCGCCCTGATGGCGATCTATCTGTTTTCGATCGAACTCGGCTGGCTGCCGTCCGGCAATCGCAGCACCATCGGCGACGGCTCGCTCGGCGATGTGCTCCATCACATGATCGCACCGGTGATGGTGCTGGCGCTGGTGGAGACCGCGGTCTGGGCGCAGTTCATGCGGGCCTCGATGCTCGACACGCTGGGGCAGGACTATATCCGCACGGCGCGGGCCAAGGGGCTGCGCGAACGGGTGGTGATCCGCGCCCATGCGCTGCGCAACGCGCTGCTGCCGATGATCACCCTGGTCGGGCTGCAATTCCCCACCCTGCTCGGCGGTGCGCTGGTCACCGAAACGGTGTTCAGCTGGCCGGGCATGGGACGGCTGTTCCTCGACAGCCTGGAATATCGCGACTACCCGGTGGTGATGGGCATTCTGATGCTCTCGGCGCTGATGGTGATGGCAGGCTCGCTGTTGGCCGATGTGCTCTATGCCGTGGCCGACCCACGGATCAGGATGGATTGACCGCGATGACCGTGCAGACTGCCTCCGATATCGCAGCCCCTGCCGCGCCGCGCGGTTTCCTGCGGCAGCTGATGGCGCGGCCCGCCACCATGGCCGGCGCCGGATTGATCCTGCTGATGACGCTTGCGGCCTTTCTCGGCCCCCTGGTTGACCCGACCGATCCGGACCGGATCGACGTGCTGAAGCGTTTCCTGCCGCCGCTGAGCCCCGGTCATCTGCTGGGCACCGACGAGCTGGGCCGCGACGTGCTCGCCCGCCTGCTCGGCGGCGGGCGGATCTCGCTCGCCATCGGCTTCTCGGCCATGCTGCTCTCGGTGGTGATCGGCACCGCCATCGGCATGGTCGCGGGCTGGCGCGGCGGGGTGATCGGTGCCGTGCTGATGCGCTTCGTCGATGCGATGATGGCGTTTCCGACCGTCTTTCTGGTGCTGGCCCTGGCCCTGCTGATCAGCCCCGGCCTTGCCTCCACCACCATCCTGATCGCCGCCACCTCGTGGATGAGCGTGGCCCGACTGGTGGAGGGGCAGTACCGGTCGCTGCGCACGGCCGATTATGTCGCGGCCGCCCGCACCGCGGGTGCCTCGGATCTTCGCATCATGGTGGTGGAGCTGTTGCCCAATGCGGCAGGCGCGATCATCGTGGCGGCCACGCTCAACGTCGCGCGGGCGATCCTGCTCGAATCCTATGTCAGCTATCTGGGCTATGGCATTCAGGCGCCGATGGCGAGCTGGGGCAACATGCTCAACAATGCCCAGGTCTATCTGACCTCCGCCCCCTGGCTCGCCATCCTGCCGGGCCTCGCCATCACCCTGACGGTCACCAGTTTCAACTTCATGGGCAACGGGCTCAGGGATACACTCGACCCCCATCGCTGACGACCGGCCATCAGGAGGCGCGCCATGTCCCGACGTCTGCCGTCGCTCAACGCGCTCAGATGCTTCGAGGTGGTGGCGACCCATATGGGGGTGAAAAAGGCCGCGCAGGTGCTGAATGTCAGCGAAAGCGCGGTCAGCCGTCAGGTGCGCATCCTGGAGGACCAGCTGGGCGTGTCGCTGTTCCTGCGCACCCATGGCGGCATGGAGATCACCGAAGAGGGCCGCCGTCTGGCGCTGGCGGTGACGGAAGCCTTCGATCACATCGCCAATGCGATCGATCCGTTCCAGAACGACCAGGATGTGGTCACGCTGAAGGTGATCCCCACTTTCGCCCTGCGCTGGCTGTTCCCGCGGCTGCACAGATTCCACGAACAGCATCCGATGATCCGGATCGTGGTCCAGACCCGGCTGAACGACATGACGGTGGACGAGACCGGCGCCGATCTGGGCATCCGCTATGGCCGTGGCGGCTTTCCCAACGAGGATGCGACCGAACTTTACGCCGAATGGATCGTGCCGGTGGCGGCCCCCGGGCATCTGGATCCCGACCGGCCGGAGGAAGATCTGCGCAGCGCCATGCTGCTCCACCCGCTGCCCGATCATCAGGACTGGATCACCTGGTCCGAGAAGTCGGGCATGCCGCTGCGCGTCCATGACGGGCTGGATTTCGACGCGCTCGACATGGCGCTGAGTGCCGCAGAAGCCGGCCTCGGCGTCGCGATCGCCGATGTGGTTCTGGCCGATCAGGCGATTCGCGACGGCCGGCTGGTGGTGCCGATCGACAAGGCGGTGCCGAGCGGCGTGTCCTATTTCCTGGTCCGCCGCCCCGAACTTCGCCGCCGCCGCCAGGTCCGCCTGGTGGAAGACTGGCTGCTGGCCGAGATTGCAACCGCACGCGAGACCATTGCCAGCTACGCGCGCGGCTGAGCTGCACGAGCTGAGCTGCACGAGCTGAGCTGCACGAGCTGATCTGCAGGAGCTGACCCGTCTATGCCGCGCGGCGTTCCGTACCGCGGCCCATCAGCTGTTCGCCGGCCAGGGCATAGGCCAGAACCAGGGCCGCGAACAGCACCGCCACGCCCGACATCAGCGGCACGAAGCCATAGGCCGCCAGGCACCAGCCGCCCACCGCAAGCACGGCGGCGTTGGTGAGGCCGTACCAGCGTTCCATGCGGCCGATCAGCCGGGCGCGGGTGGGGGCCGCCATCGGCAGGCGGTTGAGATTGGCCATGGTGACCGGCCGTATGCCGCCGGTGGCGAAACCGAGTGCGGTGATCGCGACCAGCCCGGCGATCAGGTTTTTCGAGGCGGTGGCGAACAGGATCAGCGAGATCAGGCCGATCGCGGGCATGGCCACGGTGATCGCCCGGGCGCCGATCCGGTCCATCACCGTCGGCGCATAGCGCGCCGACAGGAAGGCCGCCAGGTTGAACAGGCTGAGCACCAGCCCGAACCAGTAGAGATCGACCTTCAGCGTCAGGAAGAACAGCGCCGGCAGGAAGCCCACGAAGGCGGCAAGCGCGAAGGCGCGCATCAGCACGTAATAGGCCATCCAGCCCGCCTCGCCCGGCACGCTGGTCGCCGGAGCGAGGGAAGCGGGCGCGCCGGGGCTGGCCGCGGTCTGTGCCGGCGCCGCCGGGGTGCTGACCATCAGGATCGCGATCGCCGAGACCAGCGCCGCGGCCAGTGCGGCCAGGAAGGGCAGTTCCGGGGCGAAGCGATAGAGCACGCTGCCCGCCGTACCCGCCACCAGCACCGCCAGGAAGATCAGAGAGGCGGTACGGCTTTCATGGGTGCGATAGGCGATGACCTCGTCATCGCCGTGCAGGCTGCGGAGCAGGGCCGAATCGGTGCCCTGGGCCAGCGCATAGCCGATACCGCCGGCGATCTGGGCCGCCAGCAGCCACCAGAAGCCGCCGGCTGCATCCAGCGGCGCCGGCAATGCCGGCACCATGGCAAAGGCCACGATCATGCCGAGGCCGGCCGCCTTCAGCACCTCGCCGGTGGCGATCACGCCCTTCTGCGGCAAGACCCGGCCAAGCCGGCCGGCCGGGCCGACCGCCAGGCAGATGGTCAGGCCATAGGCCGCCAGCAGCAGTTCCAGCCGGAAGATGTCGAGCCCGCGTTCGTAGAAGAACACGAACAGGATCGGCAGGTGGAAATAGAGCCGCGACAGGATGCGATAGACATAGATCAGCGGCACGTCGCGTGGGCTGCGGATGCTCATGACCGGGTCCTCACGCGCTGGCCGCGCGGCCGCGGACCTCGTTCACCCGCTGCATCAGGCGCTGCTTGTAGGCCTCGGTATCGGTATCCAGGTTGGGGAAGACCTCCTGGATGCGGCTGACCGGATAGACCCCGGCGCGGACCAGATACGGCCGCTCGAAGGTGAAGTCGACGATGGTGTTGGCCTTGACCGCACTGTCCGAGGTGGCACCGGGCGTGTCGCCGCCCAGGTCGATGATCAGGTCGACCCCGTCGCCGATATCGGCGACCGCCTTGTCGAGATCGACGAAGATGTCGCCCTGGCCCGAGATGTTGGCCGAGGTGGCGCCCACCGGCCGGCCGGCGGCGCGGATGATGTCTTCCAGCGGCGAGGCGCCCTGGCAGGCCACGCCCAGCGTGTCATAGCCCATGGTGAAGGCCGGCGGCAGGTCGCAGGCCTTGTCGAAGATCAGCGTCAGCTCCCCCGGCCACAGCCGCACGAAGGCATCGGGGGCGACCCAGTCGGGGACCACCACATGGCGGGCCGCCTCGGCCGGATTGGCGATCGAGAAGGTCAGCGGACCGAATTTGGTGCGCTTCTTCACGTCGAACACCCGCTGGATGGCATCGGCGTTGAAGGCGTCGCAGATCAGATTGTACTGCGTGCGCGTGGGGGTGATGACCAGCCCGCCCGCGCGGATCACCTCGGCCGCCTCGTCGATCGCGCCGGCGGAAAGTTTCACGATATTGACCATGGTGCCTGCCGTCCCTTGCCCGTGCGGACCATGCCGATCCGGGTTCTGCCCCCGTTGCCCCGGGGACCGGCCGTGTTCCGGCCGAACATAACCCTGGATCGCCTGGTCCATGATCCGATCAATTATGGCGACAGGCTAACATCACCGGCCCCGAATCGGAAGCATGCAGATCAACTTGTACGGGATATACGCAACAGGCCGTCTCATCCTGAGGTTCGGCCCTCTGGGGAGAGGCGGGGGAGGGCGGGTCAGCTGCCGGTGGGGGTGCCGATGGCGAAGGCGGTGAACAGTTCCCGCGCCATCGCGCGATCGACCGGCTGGCCGGCATCGCGGGCCAGCGCCAGATAGGCGCGCAGGATCGGCGCCATCGACGGCCCATAGGTCTCGCGTTCGGCCAGGAAGAGCGGACGGAGCAGCAGCACCGCGCGCTGGACCTCTTCAAAGGCCACCCGCATCCGCCCGGCGCGGGCATGGGCATCGGCGATGGCGGTCAGCACACGCGCCATCGACGGCAGAAGCACCCGGTTGTGGCGAGTGGCCTGCTGGGACAGGCGCCGGAAGACATCGCGGGCGGCATCGATATCGCCGCGACCGGCATCGGCCACCGCCAGCGGCTCCCCCACCTGGGCAGCGGATTGGGAGAGGCGATAGGCCGCCGCCGCCGTATCGGCATTGGAGGCGATGCGGTCGACCAGCAGGAAGAAGATCTGTCGGGCGAGATTACGGTCACCCTGTTCAAGGGCGGCCTGGCCCAGCTGTTCCGCCCGGGCGGCCGCCTGTTCGGCGTCGCCGTCGCTGATCAGCATGCGGGCGTCGTGATCGATGGTCATACCGTCGGTCATGTCGGGCAGCCTGGCTGAGGAGGCGGGGCCGTGCGGGGGCGCGGGGATGAGGCCTTGAGCGTGGCAGCACGCCGCGGCGCCATAGTTATGGTCGCGTGGCGCATGCGAAACAAGGGTTCCCGACCCGTGGTCGCATGGATTGCGGGATTTCGTCGGCCGGCCCGGTTCAGGGGCCGCGGGGCGGCCGGCTGTCGGGGTTGACGGGGGGCCGTTCCTGCCTGCCGCGATTGCGCAGACCGTGGACCAGTAGGGCCAGGATCCAGGCGGCAAGCGGGACCAGAAAGAAGCCGTCGAACAGGGGATGCGCGGGATCCGCCCCGGTCACCGCGGTGACGAAGGTCATCCAGACCAGAGTGAAGACGATGAGCGCGCGGCGCCAGCGATCGGGCATGCCGAAAGAATGCCCTGGTCGTCTCCGCCATGCAATCATGGCGTCTGTTCGATTGCGGCCATGTCCCTTCCGCCGCTATCCTGAGCGGACGGGACATGAAAGGCGACAGTGGAGACGCCCGATGAGCCATGCCCCCAAAGACGCACGCCTTGCGGCTCTGCCCCAGGCGGCAGCACGGATCGTGGAGGCCCTGGGGCTTGCCCCCCATCCCGAAGGCGGATGGTTTGCCGAAGTCTGGCGCAGCCCTGCACCCGATGGGGGCCGGGGGGCGCTGACCACGATCTATTTCCTGCTGGCCCGCGGAGAGCGGTCGCACTGGCACCGGGTCGATGCCGAAGAGGTCTGGCATCACTATGCCGGGGCGCCGCTGGCGCTGGACATGGCACCCGACGATGCTGCGGCCCCGCGGCGCCATCTGCTGGGATTCGATCCAGACCGTCCCGCAAACGCCGATGCCGGCCGGCCGGTGCTGGTGGTGCCCGCCGGCTGGTGGCAGGCGGCGGAAACCCTGGGCGAGTACACGCTGGTCGGCTGTTCGGTGGCGCCTGCCTTCACCTTCGACGGTTTCGAACTGGCGGCACCGGGCTGGGCGCCGGGGCGTCCGGCCGGCAGGCCGGAATCGTGAGCCCGGCACGGGACGCGCGCTGGCAGGCGGTCGCCGCCCTGACCGTCACCGAACTGGCCGGCGGCGACTGCCCCGCGGCTGAGCGGCGCGCGCGGCGCATGCTGCGGATCGCACGCGGTGCCGAGGACGGATCGGGGCCACGCCGGTCTGCGGCGCTGGCCGGGCTCTCGGTGCTGCTGTGGCGGCCGCCCCATCTTGTCCGCCGCGACGCCATGCCCTGGCTGGAGCTGATCGCACCCTATCGCGCCGAAATTGCCGCCGATCGCCAGCTGGGTGAGGCGATGATGCTGACCGGTCTGGCGCTGAGTTTCGCCATGGGGCCGGGATCGGCGGAAATCCGCCGCTGGGCGGGCATTGCCGGGCCCGATATGGCCGCGCGGGTGGCAGGTATCACCGCGCCGCCGCTGCCGGATGGCGACATGCCTGCGCAGGCGCCCTGCACGCGCCCTCAGCGCAGGGCTTGGCGTTCGCGCGCCACTCGGTCAAACTGAGCCTGTCATCCGACTTTTTTATGTGGTTTCCCGCAATGCAACAGCGGGCCGACCGGCAGTGAAGGAGAAGCACATTATGGGCAGGCCGCGAGGCTTCGACCGCGAACGGGTCCTGGATCACGTGGTGGATCTGTTCTGGCGTCACGGATATGACGGCACCTCGGTGGAGGCCATCCGTCATGCCACCGGCATCGGGCCCAGCAGCCTGTATGCGGCCTTCGGGGACAAGCGCACGCTGTTCTTCGAGGCGGTGGACCGCTACCGCGCGCGGGTGGTCGACAAGGCGCTTGATGGTCTGGAGCAGGATCGCGGCGACGGGCTGGGGGCGATCCGCGCCTTCTTCACCCGGGTGGTCGACGGCATCGTTGCGGGGGAGCGCCGCTGGGGCTGTCTGATGACCAATTGTGCGGTCGAACGTGCGCCCTGGGACGAGGCGGCGGCCGAGGCGGCGCGCGCGCATCTGCTGCGGGTTCGCGCGGCTTTTGCCGGTGCGCTGGTGCGCGGTGCGACCGGTGCCGACGAGACGCAGGTCACTGCCGTCGCCTCCATGCTGACCGCGGTGCTGCAGGGGCTGAACGTTATGGCCCGGGCGGGTTTTGGTCGCGCGCCCATTCAGGCCGCCGTCGATGCCGCGATCGCGAGTGCCGAGGGTGCCGCCATGCTGCCGGTCGCGCGCAGAATGCCGGCCGCCATCGCCTCTTGAGCCGGGAGATCCGCGGCGGACGCTGATTTCGCGATGCAGAATGATCGTATTTGGCGGAATTATGCGGGACCCACTTGCTTTTTCCGTATCCTGGAGTAAACGTTTCGTAACGCGGCGGCCATGAGCCCCGTGTCGAGAGCTTGCCGGACTGCCGCCGGGGGGGAGGGCGGTCCGGCCGTACGCCCGGTGTGGGGAAACCTGCGCCGGGCGTCCTCGTTTCAGAGACGGGATCTGCCCGTCCGATGCGATCCCCTAATTGCAAATAAGTCTCAATCTTGATATTCCGGGAGCTGATGGAGGCCGGGCGGACCGGCGGGCTCTTCGGGATAGTGCGGATCTTGGACCGAACGGCGCTCGACCGGCTCAACCACATCTATTCAGGCCAGCGGCGCATCCTGGTGCGCAGCCTGATGCCGATCGTCGGCAGCCTGGCGGTGGCCGAGGATCTGGCGCAGGAGACCTATCTGAAGGTCCGCGCCGCTCTGGCACAGACCCAGATCCAGCATCTGGAACCCTTCCTTTTCCGCACCGCCCGCAATCTGGCGCTGGATCATCTGCGCCGGGAGCGACGCCGGGGCGCCGTGCTGCGCCAGGGCGAGGATCAGGACGATCTTGCCCATGTCGCCGCCGACACGCCCAGCCCCGAGGCGGAAGTCGGCGACCGTCAGTTGCTCGACCGGCTGGAACAGGTGATGTCGCGGTTGACGCCGCGCCAGCGCCGGGTGATGGTCGCCTGCCGGCTGGAAGGCCGCAGCTATGCCGAGGTCGCGGCCGATCTCGGTGTGTCGACCAGCACGGTTCAGAAGGATCTGAAGGACGCGATGGCCGCCTGTCTGGGCAGTTTCACGAGGGACGGTCGGTGAGCGGTTCCACGGACACGGTGCCCGTCGATGCCGCTCTGCTCGATGCGGCGCTGGAACGCTTCATCCGCGCCCGCGATGTCGATGCCGATCCGGCCGACCGCCAGGCGCTGGCCGAGTGGGCGGCCGCCGATCCGGCCCATGAAGCCGCACTCGCCCGGGTGGAGGCGATGTGGGGGGCCGATGCCTTCGCAGCGGCGCTCGTCAGAACGATGCAGCCGGTGATGTCTGGCGCAGCACGCCGGCCCCGGCGGCGGGCATGGCCGCTGGCCCTGGCGGCCTCCGTCCTGCTCATGATCGGCATCGGGGCGGCACTCGACCTGCCGCTGCGGCTGCGGGCCGATGCGATCACCGCCACCGGCGAACGCCGGCTCGTGGTGCTGGCCGACGGTTCCCGCGTGACGCTCGACACCGACAGCGCCATCGCGGTTACGATCGACGAGACCGGACGGCATCTGACCCTGCTGGAGGGCCGGGCCTTTTTCGAGGTCACGCCCGATGCCGCCCGGCCGTTCGAAGTGGCGGCCGGACCTGCCAAAGTGCGGGTCACCGGCACCGCCTTTGCCGTGGGGTTCAGTGACGACGACGCGGTCATGGTGCAGGTCCGCAGCGGCCGGGTGGAGGCGGGGGCAGCCGGCAGCAGCCGCGCGCTGGGTGCCGGCGACGCGCTGCGCCTGGACGGGGCCGGCCCCGGCATCGTCACCCGCCCCGATCCCGCCCAGGGACTGGGCTGGCTGGATGGCCGGCTGGTCTTCGTCGACCGGCCGCTCGGCGATGTCCTGGCCGAACTCGACCGCTATCTGCCCGGGCGGATCCTCGTCACCGACCCCGCCATCGCTGCCCGCCGCGTTACCGGCAATTACCGGCTGGACGATCCGGCCGGCAGCACGCTCGCCCTTGCCGCCGTGGCCGGCGCCCACGTCACGCAGATCACCGGCAGGCTGTTGATTCTGCATCAGTGACATCTGTCAGGCACTGCCGCCGGCCGCCGGTCGGCACTGTCGTGCCGGGCGCGTAGCGTGGTCAGACGGCGGGGCGGCGGGTCACCGACTGGCTCCCGAAAATCATCTCCGTCGGCATTTGAAAGATGAAATAGGGGTTGAGCACCGGCAATGCACTGACGGTGTCCAATCGGTCGAGATCCTCGTCACTGAGCTGGACTGCAAGTGCCGCCATATTGTCGATCACCTGCTGCGGCCGGCTCGCGCCGAGGAGGAGCGAGGACATCCCGGGTCGGGACAGCACCCAGGCGAGCGCGAGCTGCGCCATGGTGATGTCGAGTTTGCCCGCGATCTCTCGGACGGTATCGACGATGTCGAAATTCCGTGCGCTGAACAGCATGCCCCCGTAAGGATTGTCCCCGCTCAGCCTGTCGCCGCTTCCGGTGCCTCCGCCCCTGGCGCGATCCGGAAGCGAGACCGCCTGATCTGCCCGGGCAAGCATCTCGCGGCCATATTTCCCGGTCAGCAGACCGCCCGCAAGAGGGCTCCACGGCATCATGCCAAGGCCAAGCTCGCGGGCCATGGGCAGAAGATCCAGCTCAACGCCACGCTCCACCAGGGACCATGCGTTCTGCAGACCGATCGGTCCCGGCAGACCATGGGCTGCGGCGAGCGTGGCCACCCGGGCCACATACCATGAAGGCGTATTCGAAAAGCCGTAATAGAGGATGTCGCCTCGTGTGGCGGCGGCCGCAAGTGTCTGAAGAACCTCTTCGGCTGGTGTCGTCCGATCCCAGACGTGAATCCAATAGAGGTCGATCCGGTCCGTCGCCAACCGCCGCAACGATCCCTCGATCCCCAGACGGATGTTGAACGCGCCGTTCCCGCCATGCATCGGATGTCCCTGCGATCGGGGGAAACCTGATTTGGTCGAGACGACGAGCCGATCCCTCATGCCACTGTCGGCAATGAATTGCCCCAGCATCCGTTCGCTATCGCCGCCACTATAGATGTCGGCCGTATCGACCAGATTGCCGCCGGCTTCAACATAGGTATCGAAGATCGCGCGGGCGCCGGCTTCGTCGCTGCCCCACCGCCCGGCTCCGAAGGTCATCGTGCCGAGCGCGAGCGGACTGACGACCAGACCCGATCGCCCGAAGGTGCGATAGTCTTTCATGTGCATGTCCATCTCCTTGCTGCGAGCCGTCGTTGATGGCGTGCTCCAGAGGATAGAAGCTTGCGTCTGTCGGCATTACCCTCTCACTTGTGCATGAACCTGTGAGAAGGCTTCAGCAATGCCGCGACACATCCTCAACGATCTTGCAGCCTTCGCGGCGGTCGCGCGCGCACGAAGCTTTACCGCCGCAGCGGCTGAACTCGGGGTTTCCCCCTCGGCACTCAGCCATACGATGCGCGGGCTGGAAGAGCGGCTCGGCGTGCGGCTGTTGGCACGGTCCACTCGCTCGGTCGCCCCGACCGAGGCGGGGAACGCATTGCTCGAAAGACTGACCCCTGCGCTCGCGCAGATCGACGAAGCGGTGACGGCGCTTTCGGACTTCCGCGACACGCCTGCAGGCGTCGTTCGCTTGACCACCTTTCACTGGATGGCCTCGACGCTCCTGGCCGACCGTCTGCCGGCATTCCTGGCCCGGCATCCGGAAATCATGGTCGAGATAAATGTCGACGATGGTCTGCGAGACATCGTTTCTTCAGGATTCGACGCCGGCATAAGGCTTGGCGACTCCGTCGAGAAGGACATGATCGCCATCAGGATAGGCCCGCCGATGAGAGCCGTGGTCGTTGCGACGCCGGACTACTGGCGTTCTCATGGCAGGCCGGAGCACCCGCGGGATCTGCGACGCCATCCCTGCATCGGTTATCGCAACCTGTCGAGCGGAACGCTGATGCCTTGGGACTTCGAGAAGGAGGGCAAGGAACTCCGCCAGCAGGTTACGGGGCCTCTCGTCTGCAACTCGTCGGATCTTGCGCTGGCTGTGGTCCGTTCGGGGCGGGGCGTCGGATGGCATATGGAGACGGATGTGCGGGAGGATCTCGAAGCGGGGCGGCTGGAGCAGGTTCTTGATGATTGGAGCCAGCCTTTCCCTGGCGCGTTTCTCTATCACCCGAGCCGGCGGCAGGTTCCGGCGCCGCTGCGTGCCCTTATCGATTTCCTGAAGATCTGACGGCATGCGACGTTCATAAGGAAAATTTTCTTCAGAAAAATTTACGCGATCCGCCGCCCGGTGACGTCAGGTCTGCGGGGCGTAACTGCATACGAGACGCAATCGCAAAACATGCAGCACGCCCCGCCCTTTCGGTGACGCACAGGCGGGACGATCCACATGACCAGACGGCATCAGCAGCGGCGCAAGAGTGCAGGCCGCCACACCACCGGGCGCCAGGCCGCCATGGCCCTGGTCGGCGCGGCCATTCTGGCCGGCGCCGGGATGGGCGCCAGCACGGCGGTGCAGGCGCAGAGCGCGGCTGCCGTTCAGGATCAGCCGCATGATTTCGACATCCCCAGCCAGCCGCTGGTCGGGGCGATCAACGCCTTCAGCGCCGCCACCGGCTGGAATACGGGTTTCGCGGCCGGGCTCGATGCCGGTGTCGTCTCGCCTGGTGTGCGGGGCCGGCTGGATAGCGAGCAGGCCCTGCGCCGGCTGCTGGCGGGCACGGGGCTGACCTATCGGCTGACGGGGCCGCGGGCGGTGATGCTGGAGGCCCTGCCGACCACGCCCGACGGGGCAACGCAGCTCGATCCGCTGACGGTGGATGCGGGGCGCCAGAGCACGGCGCGCGGCGCCGTTCAGGGCATCGTCGCGACCCATTCGGTGACGGCGTCCAAGACCGACACGCCGATCATGCTCACCCCCCAGGCGGTGTCGGTGGTCACCCGGGACCAGATGGACATGCAGGGCTCGACCACCGTGTCGCAGGCGTTGCGCTACACGCCGGGCGTGATCAGCCAGTATGGCGATGTCGATCTCCGGGTCGACTGGTTCACAGTGCGCGGCTTCACCCCCGGGCGTTATCTGGACGGGCTGCGTCTGCCCTTCGGTGCGCGCGGCTACAGCCAGCCCCGCATCGAGCCCTATGGGCTGGAACGGATCGAGGCGCTGAAAGGCCCGGCCTCGGTGCTCTACGGCCAGAACGCCCCGGGCGGCCTGCTGAACATGACCTCCAAGCGCCCGACCGCCGAAAGCCTGAACGAGATCGAACTCGGCACCGGCAGCTACGACCGCCGCCAGCTCGCCGGCGATTTCTCGGGCGCGATGGACGACGACAGGCGGCTGCTCTATCGCCTGACCGTGCTCGGGCGCCAGGCCGACACCGAGTATGACTATGTCGAGGAAGACAAGATCTTCGTCGCTCCGGCCTTCACCTGGGCCGGCGACGACACCACGGTCACCATCCTGTCGCAATATCAGAAAATCCGCTCGGAAGGCGGCGGCGGTGCGCCGGCCCTGCCGGCGGTGGGCACGCTCTACCCCCATCCCGACGGCTATATCCCGACCAGCCGTTTCGTGGGCGAGCCCGATTACGACCTGTTCACCAACGAACAATGGATGCTGGGCTACGAGGTCGAGCACCGGCTGGACGATGTCTGGACCTTCAGCCACAGCCTGCGCTATGCCGATGTCGATACCGACACCCGCCGGGTGCAGGGCTATGCCCTGTCGGATCAGACCCTCTACCGATATGCCTGGGCCTTCCCTGAAACGTCGCGGACGGTGACCCTCGACACCCGGACCGAAGCGAAATTCGAGACCGGGCCGGTAGGGCACGACCTGCTGATGGGCGTGGACCTCCAGTATGAGCGCAGCCAGTTCGATGAGACCCAGCTGACGCTGGCGGCCCCGATCGACATTTTTGATCCGGTGTATGTCGGCGGGATCACTGTGCCTCCGGTCGGCACAGCCATCGACCAGACCCGCCGCCAGACCGGTGTCTATGCCCAGAACCTGATGAGCTTCGGCGGCTGGCATCTGATGCTCGGCGGGCGTTATGACCATGCGGAGGCCAAGACCGACACCAATGGTGCCGTCGTCCGTCAGAATGACCATGCTTTCACCGGCCGCGCCGGTGTCGTCTACGCCTTCGACAACGGGCTGGCCCCCTATGTCAGCTACACCACCTCGTTCCAGCCGCTCGGGGGATCGAACCTTGAAGGGGAGCCGCTGGAGCCGACCAAGGGCCGTCAGGCCGAGATCGGGCTGCGCTATCAGCCGACCGGCTATGCCTCAATGATCACGGTGTCGGCCTATCACCTGGTACAGCAGAACGTCGCCACCAGCACCTCGGGTGCCGCCTATATCCAGACGGGTGAGGTCGAGGTGAAGGGGCTGGAGGTCGAAGCCCATGCGGAGCTGGGGGATGGCTATCGCGCGATCGCGAGCTATGCCTACAGCGACAGCGAGATCACCGAGACCCTGCGCGATGCGCAGCGCGGCAACCAGTTGGCCTTCGTGCCGCGCAACACCGCGTCGCTCTGGCTGGACAAGAGCTTCGAGGATGGCTTTGCCGAAGGGCTGGGGCTCGGTGCAGGCGTGCGCTATATCGGCCACCTTTATGGCGACCTGAACAACGACTTCAAATCGCCGGGCGTAACCCTGTTCGATGCGGGTGTGCGCTTCGATCTGGGTCGGCTCAGCCCCGATGCCGCCGGGGCCAGCCTGGCGGTCAACGCCACCAACCTGCTGGACGAGCGCTATGTCTCCACCTGCCTGTCGGCCACCGGCTGCTATTGGGGCCCCGGCCGGGCGGTGACCGCCGCGATCAAGTACCGGTGGTGACGGGCAGGCGATGCGCAGCTTTCTGGTCAGGCTTCATCGCTGGGCGGGGCTTTCCACCGCGCTCTTCCTGGTTCTGGCCGGGCTGACCGGCAGTGCCATCGTCTTCCGGCACGAGCTGGACGCCTGGCTGAACCCGGCGCTGTTCCAGGCGCCGGGGCGGGGGGCGGTGCTTTCGCCCGACCGGATCGCGGCACGGGTGGCGGCGCTCGATCCTGGCATCGCGGTCACCGCGCTGCCGCTGAAACCGGTGGCGGGCGAGGCGGTGCTGGTGACGGTGCTGCCGCGACCGGGCAGCCCGCCGCCCGGCTATGACCAGGTCTTCGTCGACCCGGTGAGCGGCGAGATTCTGGGCCGGCGCGACCAGATGACCGCGATCATGCCCTTCCTCTATACCTTCCACTATTCGCTGACCGCAGGTCCGGTCGGCAAATGGCTGCTGGGGGTGGTGGCGCTGATCTGGGCGCTGGATGCGCTGGTGGCGCTGTGGCTGACCCTGCCGCGGGGGCGGCTGCCCTTTACCCGCGGCTTCGGGGCCGGCTGGGCGCCGGCCTGGAAGATCAAGCCCGGCCTGTCGCTCGGTGGCGCCGGCAGCCATCGCCGGGTGCTGGATCTGCATCGGGCCCCGGGATTGTGGCTGTGGCTGGTGTTCCTGGTGCTGGCGATCAGCAGCGTGACGCTGAACCTGGAAACCCAACTGGTGCGGCCGCTGTTGGGCCAGGTGGCGGCGCTGTCGCCGAGTGCGCGGGAGATCGGCGCGCCGCGCTACCGGCCCGACCCGCCGCCACCCGCGCTCGGCTTCGAGGCGGCGGCCGCCCGGGCCGAAGCCTATGCCGCGGCCCGGGGCCTGGCGCCGCAGGCGGTCGACGCCTATCACTATGCCGTCTTCGGCGTCTACATCATCAGCCTGGACGAGGCGGCGACGCACAGCGTCTGGGCGATCGACACCGGCCACCCGCATCTCTATCTCGACGACCAGACCGGCGAGGTGCTGATGGCGACCATCCCCGGCCAGGGCACCGCCGGCGACGTGTTCCTCCAAGTGCAGTTCCCGCTGCATTCGGGCCGGATCGGCGGGCTTGCCGGCCGCATCCTGATCGCGGTGGCGGGCGTGGCGCTGGCGGTGGTGTCGGTCACCGGGGTGGTGATCTGGTGGCGCAAGCGCCGCGCGCGCCGGCAGGTTGCGGCGCGCGAGACCGCGGCCGCCCGAAAGGGGCCGGCATCGGCACGGGTTTGACTCGTCTCCATCCGATCGCATATCCATGACACTCCAAGGCCGGCCTGGTGCCGGCGGATCGCGCGCGAGGATGGGATGACCGACACCCGGAAATGGGCGCTGCAAGGCAGCCCGGCCGATGGCGACAGCCGTGCCTATCGTTCCGCCCTCGGGCGTTTCGCGACCGGGGTGACCGTGGTGACCTGCCGCGATGCCGCCGGCCGGCCGGCGGGGCTGACGGTAAATTCCTTCACCTCGGTCTCGCTGGACCCGGCATTGGTGCTCTGGTGCCTGGAGCGCAGCTCCCCCAGCCTGAACGCCTTCACCACCAGCGGCCATTTCGCGATCAACGTGCTGGATGCCGATCAGCGGCCGCTTTCGGACCTGTTCGCCGACCCCGAGGCCGACCGGTTCGCCGGGCTTGCGGTCGAAGACGGGCTGGGCGGGGTGCCGCTGCTGCCCGGCTGTCTGGCACGGTTCGAATGCGCGCTGCATGCGGTGCATGACGGCGGCGACCATGTCATCCTGGTCGGCGCCGTCCGGCGCTATGCCGAGCGGCCGGGCAATCCGCTGCTCTATTTTTCAGGAGAGTATCGCCGGGTCGGCGGCTGATCCCGGTGAGCTTCGGTCATCGTCAGACTTGTCGAGGTACAGGCGAGCGCCGACATCCTTTCCAGGGGCCACAGCGTCGAGGGGAGGAAGGTCATGCCAGATCGTGACTCGGTCCTGGCGGCGCTGGTGGCCGATGGCCAGTCGCTGGTTCACGACCAGCTGCCCGATCTGATCGGGCTGGCCGAGACGGTGGCGACCGTTGCGCGCGACGATCCGCGGCACCCGGTGGGGCTGGTGGCGGCACTGATCCGGGTCAGGACCCTGCTGATCGACCAGCTGCGCACCGAGGCGGGGATCGTGTATCCGCTGATCCGCCTGGGCGGCAGCCCGATGCTGGCCGACATGATCCGGGCCGTCCAGGCGGGTCAGGCGGATATCGAGCAGGAACTGGACCGGATGCTGTCGATGACCGGCGGCCTGAAGCCGCCGCCGGACGTGACGCCGTCCTGGGCGGCGCTTTATGTGGCGATCGGCGTCATGGCCGACAGGATCCGCCGTCGCCACGCCCTGGCCCGCACCGAGGTGTACGGGCCGCTGGTCGCCCAGCCTTAGCCTTTGCGGATCCGGGCTTAGCCTTCCCGGATCCAGGTCTGGCTGCGGCCGAACAGCGACAGGCCGATAAAGCCGCGGACCTCCAGCGTGTTGCCGTCGGGCGAGAGCGTCATCTTCGCGTCGTAGATCTCGCCGTTCTTGGGGTCGAGGATTTCGCCGCCCTCGTAGGAGAGGCCGTCGCGAACCAGCCCGGTCAGAATTTCCATGCCGGTGATCTTCTGCCCGGCGCGGGTGTCGGTGCATTCATGGCAGACGGGATCCGGATCCTCGCCCGGTTCGCGGAACAGTTTTTCGATCCGGCCGTACCAGCGGCCATCCCGCTCAGAAATCCTGACCAGCGACCGCGGCTTGCCGGTTTCGTCGTCGATCGTCCGCCACAGCCCGGCGGCATCGGGATTGCCGTGCCCGGCCTGATCGTCGGCAGACTGGGCCAGGGCAGACCGGGTCAGGGCAGGATGGCCGGCGGCAAGAGCCAGGGGCAGGGCGGCAAGCCCGACCAGCAGCAGACGTCGGTTCAGACGGGGCGAAGAGGGCATGGAACAAGGGCCTCCGATGGGGGGACGGGCGGTCGGCGAAGATCATCATCCTATGATTGAACGGCGGCGGCAATCCTGACGGATCGGCGGGTTCCGGCCCGCTTGTGCGTCCCCGGGGTTGCAAGCGTCATCAAAGCGCGGGCAGGCTGGCGCCATAACAGATACGGAAACGCCGGGAGCCCGCCAGATGACCAGCCAGACCACACGCCTGCTTTTCGTTCGCCACGGCACCGCCACCCGCATGACCGAGGAGCTGCGCGACCCGCCGCTGGCGCCGCGCGGCCGGGACGAGGCGGCGGAGACCGCAGCGCATCTGGCGGCGCTGCTTGCAGGCCGGCGCCCCCGGCTGCTGGCGAGCCCGCTGGCGCGCACCACCGAGACCGCGTCCATCATCGGCGCGGCGCTGGATCTTGCGCCCGAACCCGCGCCCGCCTTTGCCGAGATCCCCTGGACCGACGGCCAGCCGGTCGTCTCCCGCGCGGCCGACATCAAGGACTGGCTGGGGCGCGGCTGGGGCGACATGCCGGCGGCACAGCGCGCCTGGGCGGTCGGGGTGGTAGAGGCCGCCCGGGGCCTGTCGGGGCTGGTGGTCGTGGTGTCGCATTTCGTGCCGATCAACGTGCTGGTCGGCCATGCCCGCGGCAGTGACCGGGTGCTGGAATTCCGCCCGCGCCCGGCCTCGGTCACCATCTTCACCGCAGGGGCCGACGGCCTGGCGGTCGAATCGCTGGGGGCCGAAGACGAGAGCCTGTTCGCCTGATCGGATCCGCTTGCGGAGGCCGGTTGCGCTGCTGCGCGTCGTGCGTGCGTATTTTACAACCACATTCGACCGTTGAAGCGCATCCGGCTTCGCGCGATACTGCGCCCCAAGAAGCAATGAGAAACATGGCGCCGGCTCGACAGGGCAGGACCAGAAGACGCCATGCCGCCTGGAACACCGGAGAGCCAGAGCCCGATCAGCGGACCTGGGCGGCTGGGGCCGGCCGGGCCGGGGATCCGGGCCCGTGTGGAGGAGACGACGCCATGAGCGTGGCGCGCGGCACCGCAGGCGGTGTGTCCAGAGGCGGCGATGACGGGCGGATGCCCCGGTCGCTTGCCCTGATCGTGATTTCGGCAGGCTGCATCCTGGCCCTGTCCATGGGGGTCCGGCAGAGCCTGGGCCTTTATCTCACCCCCGTCAGCGAGGCGATCGGTACCGGGCGCGAAGCCTATGCGCTGTCGCTGGGGCTGATGAATCTGATGTGGGGCCTGTTTGCGCCCCTTGCCGGCGTGCTGGCCGACAAGCGCGGGCCGATGGCGGTGGGTCTCGCCGGCGGCGCGCTTTATGCCGTGGGCGTGGTCTGGCTCGCCTTTTCGGGCTCGGAACTCGAACTCGCCGGCGCCGGTATCCTGATCGGCATCGGGTTGAGCGGCGCGGGCTTCACCGTCATCCTCGGCGCCGTCGGCCGTGCCGCACCGGAACGCTTCCGCGCCTCGGCGCTGGCGCTGGCCAGCCTGGGCTCGTCGCTCGGCCAGTTCGTGGCGTTGCCCTATGCCCATGGGCTGACCGATGCCGCCGGCTGGTGGTGGAGCCTGGTGATCCTGGGCATCACCTCGGCGCTGATGGTGCCGCTGGCGCTGGGGCTGATGGGCGCGGCCAAGTCGGGTGATCCGATCGTGTCGCGCCAGACCCTGGGCGAGGCGGTGCGCGAAGCCTTCAGCACCCCGGGCTTCTGGCTGCTGAATGCCGGCTTCTTCGTCTGCGGCTTTCACCTCGCCTTCATCAGCGTGCATCTGCCGGCCTATGCCGCGGATCGCGGGCTGGAGCCCTGGGTGGCGACCGCAGCACTCACTGCCGTGGGGCTGGGCAATATCTTCGGCACCTATGGCTTCGCCAAGCTGGGCACGGTGATCCAGAAAAAGGACGCGCTGGCGCTGCTTTACACCATCCGGGCGTTCATCTTCCTGGGGTTCCTGCTGCTGCCGCTGTCGCCCACCCTGGTCATCACCATGTCCTTCCTGCTGGGCCTTACCTGGCTCGGCACCGTGCCGCTGACCAGCGGGCTGGTGGCGCATATGTTCGGGCCGGTCTATCTGTCCACCCTGTTCGGCCTGGTGTTCATGGGCCATCAGGTGGGCGGCTTCCTGGGCTCGTGGCTGGCGGGCCGGATCTTCGACATGGTCGGCTCTTACGATCCGGTCTGGTGGCTGTCGGTCGGGCTGGGCCTGATCTCGGCCCTGCTGCATATCCTGATCCGCGAACGGCCGGTCGAACGGCTGCGCGCGGCCACCGCTATCGCCTGACGCCAACGCCGGAGGGGTTCTGCTTGCATCCTGCCGCACCCGTCGTCCCTGACCTTTCGGTCCTGCAGCCCCTTCCGCCGCAGACGCGGCTGGAGGGGCTGCGCGCCGAGATTGCCGCTGCCCGTATCGTCGATTGCGGGATGGTCCATGAACGGGTGTTGCGGGCGGCAGACGGGCAGACGCCGCTGCCCTCCGACATGCCGAACGGGGTGGTGCGCGCGGGGCTCTGCCCGATGCCGGTGCGTCGCCAGCGCCTTGCCTGCAGCCATACTGCGGCCCGGGTGCGGATGATCGAGGCGGTGGGGCTGTTGCAGGATGCCGAAGACCCTGCGGTAGCGGCCCTGCAGAACCGGATCGGCGAACTCGATGCCCGGATCGGACGCATCGATCATGCCCGCGGCGATGCCGAACTGGCCCATGCGCTCGCCTGCCGCGATGGTGATGCCGCGGCCCGCGATGATGCCGCAGCGAAGATCGCCGAGACCGGCCGGCAGTTCACCCGGGCGCTGGCGGATCTCGACGCCCTAAGATCCGATCTGCTGGCGGCGATGGACCGTCAGCTGGCGAAGACGCGTGCGGCTGGGGGCATCAGCCCGGCGGGGTGATCCGGTCCTGCACCGTGCGCGGCGCCAGGGTGCAGAGATGCCAGGCGATCGGCGCCTGCCAGACGGCGGCATCGCCGCCGCGCGGCAGAACCCGGTCCAGCACGCCGGGCAGGGCGGCATCCAGCCTGGCCTGCAGGGCGGCCGGGGCGCGCAGCCTGGCCGCAGCGGCGGTTTCCGCCAGGGCGTCGAATTCGCGCCAATAGCCGGCGGCGTCGCAGATCCCGGCGGTGGCGGCGCCATCTTCGATCGCGACCAACTCCAGCCCGGCTGGGGCGGCGAGCGCCACCAGCCCGTCCGGATCGATGTCGAAAGGGCCGGCCTCACCTGCCGGGCGGGTCAGACCGGGCAGCACCTTGCCGAGCAGTGCTGCCCCGGTGCCGATCAGCCGGCAGCGGGCCGGCCGGTCCCAGAGCTGCACCAGAATATGGCCGCCGGGCGCCAGCAGCCCGGCCATCGCGGTCAGCACCCCTGCCGGATCGGGCAGGGTCCAGAGGCCGCGCAGGCAGGTGATCAGATCAATCACCCCCGGCTTCAGCGCCGGCCGCGCGGCATCGGCGACGAGCCCGGCGATGCCCGGTACCCGGATGGCCGCCAGGGGGCCGGCCGCGATGTCGCTGGCGATCACCAGGCGGCCCGGCTGGGCCAGCGCACGGACAAGCGCGCCCTGGCCTGCCCCCAGATCCATCACCACCCCGCCGGCCCCGGCCAGGCGATCGGCCACCGCCGCCATGTGGTCGAGCAGGGCGCCCGCTGCCTGCGGACGGGCGCCACTGCGATCCTCCAGCAGGGCCCGATCCTCCAGCAGGGCATGGACGCCATCCCAGTGGGTGCGGCTGCCATAGGTGGCGGCGGCCCCGTCGGTGGTGGGCGCTGCGGTCATCGGATCAACTCCAGCATCATGCCGCCCAGCCACCAGGCCATGCCGACCCAGATCCCCGCCCAGCCGAGGATGGTGCCGAGGGCGACGGCCAGCAGCAGCGGCCCGCGCCCGGCGGGCAGTGGTCCAGCCAGGGCCGGGGCCGGCAGTCCGACTGCCCGGCGCAGATGATCGAAGGCCCGGCGGCGCAGATTGGGCAGGCGCAGCACCTCGACCAGCATCAGATAGCCGTCGCCGTTCAGCACCGGCAGCAGGGTGACGGTGGCCCCGAACAGCCCGGCGGCAGCCAGGATCACGCCGCCCGAATGCAGCGGACTGCCCATGGGGGCGGCCATCATCGCCGCCAGCCCCAGCCCGGCCAGGGCCTGGCTGGCGAAGGGCCCGGCCAGGATCGCGACCATGCGCGGCCCCATGGCCAGCGCTTCCCAGTCGCGCCGGTCGGGGCGCGTCCAGGCGAAGGGCATCAGGAAATAGATCGCAAACCCGGTCTCGCGCACCCTGACGCCAAGCGCCCTGCAGGCAAGCGCATGGCCGCCTTCATGCAGGAAGCCGCTGGCCAGGGTCACGAGATAGAGCAGCGGCAGCATCCAGCCGGTCAGCGTCGCCGATGCCTCGTCAAGAAAGCGCCCGCCCATCACGATCAGCAGCACCGGGGTTGCCAGGGCGGCCAGGGTAACCACCCCCAGCAGCCCCATCCGCACCGCGCCTGGCCAGGCCAGCAGCCGGTCGAGCAGCGGTTCGGGATGGACCACACCCAGCCGCTGGATGACCAGATGATGGAGCAGGGCGAAATCGAAGCCGGTGAAGGGGTCGCGGGCGCGGTTGCCGCGGCCGTCGATTTCCAGCAGGCCCAGGCCCAGAAGCTTGGTTTCGAACCGCATCAGCTTGGCCGCATCGGCGCGGATACCGCGCGCCGCCAGCCGGGCGGACAGGGTGCCGAAGCTCGACTGCCCGTCGAACACCCGGGCCACTTCGAACTCGGCCGGGCCCAGCACCCAATGGCCGTCACCCGCGGGATCGGTGATTTCGATCCGCCGGCCGCGGGCCGGATCGGTGATCTCGGCATGTTCAAACCGGGCGGGAAAGCAGCCGCGGGCGATCGCGGCGCCGGCGCTCTCAGCGGCCGTGGTGTCGATCTCAGGCGCGGTCAGCGTCGTCATGCCGGGTCTTTCGTGGGGGCTGCCGGGCGAAGCCGGGTGCTGAGGCGGAATTCTGCCGTCACCCGACCTTCCGGACCGGCATCGAGCCAGAGCTCGTCCGGGCCCGGCGACATTTCAGCCAGATCGATCGGCTCGTCGCGGTCGAACAGCCGGGCGAGCATTTCCGCCCCCTGAGGGGCATCGAGCAGGATGCAGACCGGTTTGGGCTCCCCCGGCGCTTTGGCGAAGATCGCCGGCGGCAGGCCCAGATCCCGCGCCCAGCGGCGCATGGCCCGGAAGGCCTCGGCATCCTCTGCCGGCTTGCCGCCGGGGCGAGGGTCGTCGGCTTTGATCTGCCAGCTTCGCCGCTTGACCACCAGCCGGCCCAGCACCAGCCGCGGCGCCAGATGCCGCCCGGTCACCGCAGAGGCAAGCGTGAACATCGCCCGGTGCAGGGCCGTGCGGGTCAGCGTGCCCAGGTCGTCATCCTGTCCGCAGCGGCTCCGGATGCGCAGCGTGCCGTCGGCCGCGCGCCGGACCCGGACCTCTGCCGACCGGATGCGCCGGCGCGGGCCGGTCGCGGCATCGCCGGGCAGGGCGATGTCGATGAAGGCCGGATGTTCCGGCCAGTCGATATGCGAGCGCTGGTAATGGCGCCCATCATCGGCCAGGCCCAGCCGCGCCGGACCTGCGGCGCCGTCAAGCGCCCAGCCGGCCGCCATGTCGGCCGCCTGGTCCGGATCGGGGCAGAAGGGCATGGCCACCGGCTGCACGGCGGTCGCGACCGCCGGATGCACTTCGCCGATCACCAGCCGCCAGTCGCCGCGGGCGATCGCCGCGGGGCTTGCGGCCGCGATCATCAGATCGGGCGAGGCGATGTCGAGGCCGAGGGTGACCGGCTGGGGGGCGCGCGGCAGCAGGCGGCGAACGGCCGTTTCCACCGCATCACCGACATGTGCGATATCGGCCGGGGTGAGGGCGATTTCGTCGACGGAGGCGTCAGTGGCCAACCGGTCCCAGGCCTGGCGCAGCACCGGCTCGATCACCGCCACCGCAGCGGTCGCGAGATCGGCCGAGGGGGTGGCGGCCAGCAGGCGGACCAGATCGACCGTTCCCCCGGCATCGGCGGCGCCGTCATGCGCCAGCCGGTCGAAGGCCTGTGCCTGACCATCGGCGATCAGCATGGCCACGGCCGTCGCCACTCGCCGGTACAGGTTCAGCACCGGGGCCAGATCCGGTTCGGCGGCCTTGAGGAACGGCCCGCCCAGAACGACATTGCCCGCCCGGGCGCAATCTTCGTAGACCGGCTGACGGCCGACATACATCCGGCCATGGTCGCGCTCGCGGTCGGCGCCGGCAGCGGCCAGCAGGGTGTGCAACCGGTCCAGGATCGCCAGCCGGTCGCGTGGCCGCCCGGCCGCGGCGGCGAAATCGCGGGCACCGGCCTCGATCGCGGCGATGCGATCCAGCCAGAGGTCGGCGGCCGGAGTGCCGATCCGCCCCAGAAGTCCTGCCAGATGATCGAGCGGCCGGCGGCTGCCGGGCGCGGGCGTCAGCGCCGGCAGCAGCACCCGCCGGCCGACCAGCATGTCGATGGCGGCGGCCGCGTCCCCGGTCGCTGCGGCGGCGGCAAGCCCGGCGGGCCGCGCGGGCCCCAGCCGCATGGCCGCGCGCACCACCGCGGCGACCCGGGCGGGCAGGGGGGTGCTGCGATCGACCGGCAGGCGCAGCCGGCCGGCATCATCCAGCGTGCAGCCGGGGTTTAGGATCAGCGGCAGCTGCCCGGCCAGCGCCGGATCGGCGGCCACCGCTTCGGCCAGGGCCTCGGCCACCCAGTGTTCGATCACCGTGATCCGGTCGCCGATCACCCGGTCGCCGATCACCCGGTCGGGCACCCGGTCCGGATCGCCGGTCACCTGCAGCGCGGTTTCGGATCGGGGATCGATCCGCCCCCAGGCGACGGGGCCGAAAAAGCTCGCGGTATCGTTCTTGGCCGCAAAGCGCTGCAGATAGCTCCAGGCCAGACGCAGCTTCTGGCGGGCGCGCTTGCGCGGCTGATCCAGGTTTTCGGCCGCGAGTTCGGCGATGCGCGCCGGCGCGTCGCGGTTGGACAGAAACAGCGCCTCTTCCGCCATGGCATCGCCGAGCGCCGCAACCAGCCGTCGCCGGGCATCGGCCGCCGCAGGGGCGAAGGCGGCGGCGCGGCTATCGGGCGTGACGGCCGGATCATCGATCACGGCCAGCATGTCCGCGTCCAGACAGGCGCACCGCAGCCGGGCGAAACCGAAACCGGCGCCACGCATCCAGAACAGCGGAAACCAGTCGATGGCGGGCAGATCGCCAGCGGATGCCTGGCCTGTGGTGGAGACCTGGTCTGTGGTGGCGGCCTGATCTGCGGTGGCGAGACGGGTGGCGGATGGGGCCGGGCGGGTCGCGACCGTCATGCCCCCACCACCGCGCCGCGTTCGGCCAGCTTGCCCAACAGGGCCGCATCCTGCGGGCCGGCACCGCCCAGCCGCCGGGTGAGTGCCGCGGGGCTGAGCGGTCCTTCTTCCAGGGCCGCCAGCATCAGGGCCCCCCGCGGCGGCAGCGCCGAGAGTTTGGGCGCGGCGGCCAGATCGGGCATGGCCACCAGATAGGCGGCCGGCCGCGCCGGCAGATCCTCGCGGCCCAGCGCCGCAGAATTGCGCAGCCAGGGGGCCAGATCATGGGCCGTGGTGACGGCGACCGCGCGGCCGGTGAGGCCGACATGCCCTGCGGGCACCGCCGGTTGCGGCGGCGCATCGGCAAGCCGCATCAGCAGTCCGGCCGTGGCGCGGTCGAGCGCGATCAGGTCGCGCAGCCCGGCCGGCGCTTCGGTTGCGGGATCGCCGGCCAGATGGTCCAGGATCCGGGCGCAATAGCCCACGACGAAGGGGCCGTCATCCTGCCAGTGATCGGCTTCAAGAAAGCCTTCGGCCAGCTCGCGCAGGTCCAGCCCCTTGGCCTTCAGCGCCCGCATGGTCAGCGGTGCCGCCGTTTCCAGCGCGTTCTGCACCGATCCGGTCATGCGGAAGCGGTAGTTCAGAATGAACATGCGCGTCGGCTTGGGCGTTGCGGCATAGGCACGTACCGTGGCCACGCCGTCATCGTCCAGGCCGAAGCGGCGGCCCAGCGTCTGATCGTCGATCGCGGGATCGAACATCGCCTCGGCCAGCGGCGCTTCGCGCAGGATTCGCCGCCAGGTGGCATAGACCGTGGCGGCGGGCAGCCCGGCACCGGGAATGGGGGCGGCGGGCGGGGTCATGGCGGTCATCACGCGATCTCCCGAACCGGCGGCACCACGCCATGGCGGCGCGCGGCCGCATCCCAGGCCGCCTTGGCGCGGGCCAGATCGGCGGCGATCATCGCCTCGTCCTCGGCCCCGCCCAGCTCGCGGGTCTGGGGGTGATGGGCGCGGCCCTGGAATTCCAGGATCACCGCCGAAGGCAGGGCCCGGGACAGCACCTGGTCGAGCATCGCCCAGACCGGTTCGGGCACCGTGCTGTCATGCCAGTCGTGATAGAGCCCGTCATACCAGGATCCGCCGGCCAGATGGATGCAGACCACCCGGTCGAGCGGGATGGTCGCCAGATAGTCGGAGGCGTCGTAACCGGCCAGGTTGACCGAATTGGTGTAGACATTGTGCAGGTCGAGATGCAGCCAGGTGCCGGCGCGATCGACCAGCCGGGCCATGAATTCGGCCTCGCGCATCGCAGCCCCCGGGGTCGGCATGTAATAGGCCGCGTTCTCATGCGCCAGCGGCATGCCGTAGATGTCCTGAAGCCGCCGTGCCCGGTCGGCGACCCGGACGAGTTCAGGCGAGGAGAACTGCACCGGGCTCGACCAGATGTCGAGCCAGGACCCGTCGCCATAGAAGCAGTGATCGCCGACCCAGGGGCTGTTGATCGCCTTGGCCAGCGCCACATGGCGGCGCACGGCCGGCGTGTCTTCCAGCCGGCCGAAGCCGAATTCGCAACCGTAATTGGAATGGGCGAGCAGCGGCTTCGCGGCACCCAGCGCCTGCATGCGCCGCTCCTGCCCCGGGCGGAAGATCCAGGGGCTGTCGAGCGGCCCCATGATCGCGTCCAGCAGTATCTCGAACAGGTCGACCGGCTGGGTTTCGAACGGAAACCAGTCGAGGATTTCGGGATTGTACTGCAGGCCGACGCCGAGCGGTGCGGGCTTGTCCATCGGGGAGTCCTTAAGGGTTGATCCCGGGGAGGTTGATCCTGGGGAGGCCTGGCCGCGTTGCAGCGTCAGCCCGCCACGATAGGAATGAGAGAGGCGACCAGCAGGACCGCCATGACGGTGTTGAAGATCCTGACCGCCCGCCTGGTGGCGAGCAGCCGGCGGACCGCGACGCCGAAGCCGGTCCAGATCACCGCGGCCGGCACGCAGACCAGAAAGAAGATCAGCGCGATGATCACGGCCTGAACGGTGGGGTTGTTGGCCGCCGCGCCATAGGCCCCCATGGTCGCGACCGCCATGGTCCAGACCTTGGGATTGACCCATTGCAGCAGAGCCGCCTGCAACGCGCCCACCGGCCTGCCCTCGGCCTGTTTCAGGTTCTGATCCAGCCCCTTGGGCTCGGCGCTCGCGATCTTCCAGGCGAGCCAGAGCATGTAGGCGACGCCGATCACCTCGATCGCGATCCGGGTTGCGGGCACGGTTTCAAGAATGGCGCCCAAGCCCAGCCCCACCGCCAGGATCAGCAGGGGGGCCCCGAAGCAGATGCCGGCCATCGCCGGCAGGCTGCGCCGGAAGCCGAAGCTGGCGCCCGAGGTGGTGAGCAGCACGGTGTTGGGGCCGGGTGACAGCAGGGCCACGATCGCGAAGGTCACGACCGGCCAGACGAAGTCGAGCGAGGGTGGTTCGATGGGCGGCACGGGGGCGGCTCCGGCGCGGGTTGGATGGATAACCGAAGGTTGATCCATCCGGACCCGGAGTGCAATACGGGCGATGCGATGCCTCAGCTGCCGGTCGCTTCGGCGACGATGCCGATCTTCACCAGCTTGGAGAGCACCGGCGCCAGCCCGGCGCCGGCCGCGGTGTCGCGCCGCGCCGCCTCGATCAGCCCGGCCATGCGGCCGCTGATCCGGTAGGAGATCGGCACCAGCACCCCCTGATGGCCGGCCTTCTGGGTGAAGGCGACGTAACTGTCCGTTTCGTCCATATCCATGATGTCTATGTCGCCGCGACCATGGGCTCCCATGATGAAGCCCGGAATGTCGAAGCGGCTGTGCATCAGCTCCACCCGGATGGCGAGTTCACCCGCCCCGCCGCCGGCCGACAGCGCCGGAAGCGGCGTTTCGGCCAGCCCGCCCACGGCCACGCGGCCCATGGTCACCTCGTAGCGGAACAGGTCGTGCAGCCGGTCGCGGAGCGACGGATCGGTAATGCCGGCATCGGGCAGAAGCCGGGTCTGGATGAACTGCTCGAAGGGTTTCGACAGGTCGATCGCCCGCCAGCGGCCCTCCGGCCGGTTGCCGGCATAGATGCTGCCCAGGATCCGGTCGCGGCCCGCCCAGTCGACGAAGCGGCGGATCAGGTCGCTGAAGCCGTCGACACCCAGCTGATCCTTCATGGCCAGCAGGCATTTGATGGTGGTGCCGTGGAAGTGATAGAGGTCGGCCACCGCAAAGCCGAAGGTCTCCACCCAGGCCATCTGGTCGAGATTGAGCCATTTGGTCTCGTAGACCATGTGGTTCGGTTCTCGCATATAGCGGATCTCGTGCTCCTGGGCCTGCCGCTCGAATTCCGAGCCGGGCAGGATCGAGAGCCGGAAGGCCTGGATGCGGTGCGGGCTCAGCGAGTAGCAGAAATCCACCGTCTGCATGAATTGCGGGATGCCGTCGCCCGGCAGGCCGTAGATGCAATCGATGATCGCCGAGGATTTCAGCTTGTCCGACAGCCGGTTCCAGGCGCGGCGGAAGCGGTCTTCGGTGAAGGGGCGGCGCATCAGCTTCGCCGCTTCCTGGCTGGCGCTCTGCAGGCCGAATTCGAAGGTGACCAGCGGGTTCAGCCGCACCAGCTCGTCCATCACCCGGGCCAGGTTGTCGTCGATGATCTCGAGCTTCAGCTCCAGCAGCAGGCTGAAGGGCTGGACCCGGCCGTCGCGCAGATGCTCGACCAGGATTTCCAGGATCCGGGCCGCGCGTTCCTTGCGCATGTTGAAGGTGCCGTCGCAGAACATGATGTGCGACGGGTGATGCGAGAGGATGTTGTGAAGCTCTGCCTCCACCCGCTCCATCTCGTATTCGCGCACACCCTTGCTCTCGCCCCAGATGCAGAAGGAGCAGCGATAGGGGCAGCCGCGCGAGGCTTCGTAGAGGAAGGCGCCACCATGGGGCAGCTCGATCCCGCCCAGATAGGGCGAGGGGATGTCGTTGATGTCCTCGATCAGCGCGGCCTCGGCGGTCTCGTGATAGGCCGTGCCTGCGGGCACGCGGCCGCTGCCGTCGAAGATCAGGAAGTCGTCGGTGTTGCCGTCGGGCGCCATATAGGCGATCCCGCCCACGGTCGAGAGCTTCGGGCTGCCGTCGAGGAAGGAATTCAGCAGGTCGCGGAAGGTGACCTCGGCCTCGTTGCAGACGCAGATATCGGCGCAGCGCTCGCGGTCGAACACGAAGGGTACATAGGATCCGCGGATCTGCTGGCCGCCGAAGATCACCACCGTCTGCGGCCACAGCTCCTTGATCGCCTTGGCGGCGCGCAGCACGAATTTGATGTTCCAGATGTAGCAGGAGAAGCCGACCACGTCGAAATTGTGGGTCTCCTGCCATTTCAGCAGGAAGAACAGCTGCGCCTCCTCATCCATCAGGGATTTGGGCGTGGCGGCACAGTGTTCGATGAAGGTGACACGGTCGGCGATCGCGGGCGTGCGCCGGGCATAGGTCACCAGGTTCCACAGCGCGAGCGAGGTGTCGGCTTCCCAGTTATAGGCGACGAGACCGACGCGGAGGGTCGGCTTCGCGCCGAAGCCCGCAGAGGCCGCGGTGGCGGTGCGGGCGATCATGGTATCGGGCATGTCCATCCCCTGATGATCCGGAGACAAAAGGTCCGGATCCTGGCTCATTCGGAAATGGCCGGTCATGCGACGGGGCGGCAGCGACGCGGGAATTTACACCGGGGGTCACGGGGGCGCACCGGCCGGTCGGCGGACATAACGAGAACGCCCCGTGCCTGCGCGATGTGCGCAAAGGCACGGCCGGATCCTGTCGTCGTCATGTCGGAGCGGGCCGGTGTCCGGCCGGGACGGATCGCGGAGCAGCGGGGGCGGCGTCGCGCGGGCCGTGTCGGCCGGTCAGGCGAAAACCTTGCTTTCGATGATCTCGACGTCTTCGAGATCGAAGTCTTCAAGGCCATCGGCTTCGAGAGCGTCGGCCTCGACGGTCTTGGCACCGTCGGTGGCCGTGTCCGTTGCCGCGGTATCGGTTGCCGCCGTGCTGTCGGTGGTGCCTTCGGCCTCGGTGGCGACAGGCTCCAACTCGTCGGTGGCGGTGGCGTCCCTCTCGGTCATTTTTGTCTCCTCCTCGTGTTCCGGTGAAACCTGTCGTCGCAGGTGGGCGGCCTCGTCGTCGCGGGCCGCTCTGTTCTGGAGTGCGTAATCCTTGAATTCTGGCGCCGAAGGCCCCGATACGTCAACCTTTCTAACCATTGAGCATCATGAAACTCCCCGAATGGTGGAGCAATCTGCGCGCCTTTGGATGGATATCCGATCTCATTTGCTCCACTTGGGATCTGTCATGAAACGGTTACCGGCGGTGGCTAGGGTGCCGGCCGTTCCGGGGGCGCTGCTGCCTCCGGCCTCGTTTCAGGAGCAGACCGATGGTCGAGCAGGAGATCTTCATCGACGGTTTCGGCACCATCCGCCTCGCCGGCGGTGTGGTCCGTATTGAACTGGCCCGTGCGGTGTTCGATGACGCCGACGCCGACGGCCGGCCGAAACTGGCGCCAAAGGGCATGCTGATCATGCCGGTGGAAGCGTTCCTGCGGGCGGAACGCCAGTTCGCCGGCGTCGCCCAGCGCCTGGTGCAGGCGGGTATCGCCGCCGGTGATCGCAAGCTGGCCGAGACGGCTGCTGCTGCTGCGGCCCCCGGCACCGCGCAGGGATGAAACCCGCTGCATGATGTTCGCCGGCGGGCACGGATTTAACGGTCCTGTCCCGAAGCTGCAACTTTCCTTGGGCATCTTCCACACCTGGGCGTCGCGCAGGGCTTCAGGCGAAGGCATGTGCGACGTCGCACCCGTCCAGAATTTCCCGACAGAAACGGACCCGGTGACGGCGATCCCCCGCACCGGTCCGCAAGCCGGAGATACGGTTCATGCAGCTCCAGATCCTGCACGCCTCTGACCTTGAGGGTGGCGTCGATGCCATCGGTCGTGCCGCGAATTTTGCGGCGCTGGTCGATGCCTTCGAAGACGACTACGCCTATTCGATCACCCTGTCCGCCGGCGACAACTATCTGTCGGGCCCGTTCTTCAACGCGGCCGCCGACCCGTCCTTCGGCGCAAGCGGCGTGCTGGATCAGGTCTATAACGAGCTTTACGACCTGGCGGATGGCGAGGGCTATGCCGGTCTCGGCGCCGGTGCCGGCCGGGTCGACATCTCGATCATGAACGTGATCGGCTTCGATGCCTCGGCGCTCGGCAACCACGAATTCGACCTCGGCACCAGCACCATCGGCGGCCTGCTGGCTCCGAATTTCGGTGCGGCGGACGGCGTCGCCGATGACGGCTGGGTCGGTACCCAGTTCCCCTATCTCTCGGCCAATCTGGACTTCTCGGGAGATTCGAGCCTCCGCGGTCTCTATACCGACGAGCTGCTGACCTCGGACGCCTTCGCGACCGGGCCGGAGCAGTCGGCGAGCTCGACCACCGCGCCGAAGATCGCGCCTGCGACCCTGATCGAGGTCACCGACCCCGAGACCGGCATCGTCGAGACCATCGGTGTGGTCGGCGCGACGACGCCGGTTCTCGGCACGATTTCCTCGCCCGGCGGCGTCGAGATGATCGGCACCGACCAGAACGATATGGCGGCGCTGGCCGAGGTGCTGCAGCCGGTGATCGACGAGGTGATCGCCCAGGGCGTGAACAAGGTGGTTCTGGTCAGCCATCTGCAGCAGATCGCGCTTGAAGAGGCGCTGGTGAAGCTGCTGCACGGCGTCGACGTGGTCATCGCCGGCGGCTCCGACACCATCCTCGCCAATGAGGACGACGTGCTGAACCCGGGTGACGAGGCGGTCGCCGGCTATCCGGTCGTCACCACCAATGCCGATGGCGACACCGCGGTCGTGGTCTCGACCGATGGCGAGTATTCCTATCTGGGCCGCCTGATCGTCGAGTTCGACGACGAGGGCAAGGTGGTCGCAGAGAGCCTCACCAACCCGGATAACGGCCCGGTCGCGAGCACCGAAGAGAATGTTGCCGCTGCCTGGGACGGTGATCTGGACGCTGCCTTCGCCGAGGGCACCAAGGGCGATCTGGTCGACGATCTGGTCGACGCGGTCGAGGCCGTGGTGGTCGAGAAGGATGGCAACATCCTCGGTCAGACCGATGTCTATCTCGATGGCGACCGTGCGGATGTCCGCACCCAGGAAACCAATCTGGGCAATCTCTCGGCCGACGCCAATCTGGCGACGGCGCGCGAGGTGGACGAGACCGTGATGGTTTCGATCAAGAATGGCGGCGGCATCCGCGCCGGCATCGGTGAGGTCGTGGTCGACGACGCGACCGGCCAGGTCTCGGCACTGCCGCCGCAGGCCAATCCGGTGGCGGGCAAGGAAGAGGGTGACGTCTCGCAGCTCGATATCGAGAATGCGCTGCGCTTCAACAACACCCTGTCGATGCAGACCGTGACCGCCGCGCAGCTGAAGGCGGTGATGGAACATGCGGTTGCCGCCAGCGGCAACGGCGCCACCCCGGGCCAGTTCGCCCAGGTCGGCGGCATGACCTTCGCCTTCAACCCCGAGCGCGCCGCCGGTGACCGCATCGAGACGCTGCAGATCGTCAACGAGGCGGGCGAGGTGGTCGACACCATCGTCTCGGGCGGCGAGGTGCAGGGCGATGCCTCGCGGCCGATCCGGGTCGTGACGCTCGGCTTCATGCAGGAAGGCGGCGACGGCTATCCCTTCGCGGAATTCGCCGAGGCCGATCCCGATTTCGCCAATGTCGTGGCGCTGGACGAGAACAACGTCGCGGCCGGTGATGCGAGCTTCGCCGCCCCGGGCAGCGAACAGGATGCGCTCGCCGAATACCTGCTCGACGCGCACAATGTCGACAATGGCGGCACCGCCTTCGGCGAGGCCGAGACCCCGGCCTCGGACGATACCCGCATCGTCGACCTTGCGGTGCAGACCGATATCGAGAGCCGCCCCGTCGCGGCCGACCGCAGCATCACCGTCTCGGGCGACGATGTCGCCGAGGGCTCGGTGATCGCGCATAATGTCTGGACCACCAGCAGCGCTGACACGACCGCCGGTGCCTCGGAAATCGTCGCCTATGACAAGGCGACCAACCGCATCTTCGCGGTCGGCCCGAACGGTGTCGACATCATCGACGCCGCGACCGGCACTGTGCTGGGTGGCGTGGACCTCTCCGCGCTCGGCGGCGCCAATTCGGTCTCGGTCAAGAACGGCATGGTCGCGGTCGCGGTCGGCGCCGAAGACAAGACCCAGCCCGGCACCGTGGTGGTCATGGATACCGACGGCGCCGAGATCGGCCGCTACACGGTCGGCTCCCTGCCCGACATGGTGACCTTCACCCCGGATGGTACAAAGATCCTGGTCGCCAACGAGGGCGAGCCCGAGGACTACACCGTCGGTGATCCGGAAGGCTCGATCAGCGTGATCGACCTTGCCTCGGGCACCGTCCAGACCGCCGGCTTCACCCAGTTCAACGATCAGATCGACGCGCTGCGCGATGCCGGCGTGCGGATCTTCGGCCCGGGCTCGACGGTCGCCCAGGATCTGGAGCCGGAATACATCGCGATCGCGCCGGACGGCCAGACCGCCTATGTCACGCTGCAGGAAAACAACGCGATTGCGATCGTCGACCTGTCGGGTGACGAGCCGGTCGTGACCGAGATCGTGCCGCTCGGCTACAAGGACCATTCGCTGGCCGGCAACGAGTTCGACGCCTCGGATCGTGACGACGGCATCAACATCGCCAACCACCCGGTCTTCGGCATGTACATGCCGGACTCGATCGCGTCCTATACCGGCGCCGATGGCGACACCTACCTGGTCATCGCCAACGAGGGCGATGCCCGCGAATGGGGCGATTATGCCGAGGAAGAGCGGGTCAAGGACCTGGATCTCGACCCGACCGCCTTCCCGAATGCCGAGGAACTGCAGGCGGACGCCGATATCGGCCGGCTGACCGTCACCAAGGAGCTGGGCGACACCGACGGCGACGGCGATTACGACGCCCTCTACGCCTATGGTGCGCGGTCCTTCTCGATCCTGAACGATCAGGGCGAGATGGTCTTCGACAGCGGCGCCTCGATCGAGAAGATCATCGCCGCCCGCTACCCGGAACTCTGGGACGACAGCCGCTCGGACAACAAGGGTCCCGAGCCCGAGGGCGTCACCGTCGGCCGCTACGGCTCCAGCACGCTGGCCTTCATCGGCCTTGAGCGTTCGAGCGCGGTGATGGTGTTCGACATCACCGACCCCGACAACGTCACCTTCCTCGACATGATCCGCAGCGAGGGTGATGTCAGCCCCGAAGGCGTGCTCTACATCGCGGCCGCCGACTCGGCCGATGGCATCGCCAAGCTGATCGTCGCCAACGAGGTCAGCGGCACCACCAGCCTCTACAACATCACAGCACCGCTGGCGGTCGACCTCAACGGCGACCTGCCGGTGTTCTCGGCCGGCGAAGGCCCCGAGAAGGGGACGGTGGAGATCGACGACAACGGCCGCTACACCTACCAGGCCGATGCGGCGGTGCTGGGCGCGTTGGATCCGGGCGAGGTTACCACCGACAGCTTCGAGATCGTGGCGACCGACGAGGCCGGCAACACCGACACCTCGACCGTGACGGTCGAGATCGTCGGTGCGGCCGAAGGCGGCGCGGGTGACGACCGCTTCCAGGCGGTTGAGGGCGGCGACGCCCATATGGCGGGTGCGGCCGGTGACGACATCATCGTCGGCGTCGGTGGCGACGACATGATCTCGACCGGCAGCGGTGCCGACATCGCGATCGGCGGCGCAGGCCGCGACACCGTGATGCTCGACCTCGACCCGTCCGAGATCGGGATCACCACGATGAACGCCTTCGACATCTCGCTCTACAACCGCCTGCTGGCGGCGGGGGATGCCGCCTTCGACGCCGACGCCCCGGCCTATGTGATCACCGATCTGGAGACCGGCGCGCAGACCCGGGTTCAGGCCGATGTCATCGCCTTCGGCGATCGCGCCTTCACGGTGGAAGACGGCGTGCTGACCCTGTCGGCTTCGAATGACGAGATCGACTTCGGCAGCCGCGCCGACAAGGTCGCGGGCGGTGCCGGTGACGACGTTCTCGACGGCGGTGCCGGCGACGACATGATCGCGGGCGGCGCCGGCAACGACACCCTGCTGGGTGGTGCTGGCGACGACCAGCTCTATGACGATGCCGGCGAGGACAACCTCGCGGGCGGTTCGGGCGACGACGTCATCGTCGCCGGCCATCAGGCCGGTGAGACGGTGGTGATGTTCGGCGGCTCGGGTGCCGACGTCTTCGGCCTCTCGGCCGGTGAGGACGAGGGCATCGATGTCGAGGGCATCATCGCCGACTTCTCGACCATCGAAGGCGACATGATCGACCTGTCGGGCCTGCGCGGCGCCGACGGCGCGGTGCTGACGCTGGACGACGTGGTCGGCATGGCAGAGACAGTCGACGGCAATGCGGTCATCGCACTCGACGGCCTCACCACCACCGGTGGCGAGGCGGTTGCAGGCTCGCTGACCATCGCGGGCTTCGATGCGGCGGATCTCGATGCAGGCATGTTCGTCTTCTCGAACGGCGCCTTCGACGAGGATCTGGTCGCCGCCGCGGCGGCGGCGTGAGCGGGGGGCACGAGATGACCTTCGCCACGATCCCGTCTCTCGCGGATCTGGGCCTGGACGACGGCACCGGGGGGCTTCGGCTCCCCGGTGCCGCACCCCTGTCCGGGGCCGGCTTCCTGAATGCCACCGCACCGGTCGCCGATGCGGCGGCCCATGGCGCCTTGCGTCGCCAGCTGCGCCGGCGGCTGATGCGCTTCATCGAAAACCGTGGCATGGGCCTGGGTGGTGTGGCACTCGCCGCCCTGGCGCTCGCCGCGTGCTCGTCGGACAATGACGGCCCGCTGCCCTCGGCCGGCGCCACCGAGGCCCGGCTGGTCAAGGACCAGATTGCCGGCGCCGAGGCCTTCCTCGATGCCGATGGCGACCGCATCCGCGACGAGGGTGAGAAGGGCGACGTCTCCGATGCCGATGGCCGGGTGAAGATCGATGGCCGCGACGGCCAGATCGTCACCGAGGGCGGCATCGACACCACCACCGGCGCGGTGATGGGCCGGCTGATGGCACCGGAAGGCGCCGAGGTCGTCACGCCCCTGACCACGCTGCTGGTCGAGACCGGCGATGCCGCGGAACTGTTGAAGGCGCTGGGCCTGCCCGAGGGCACGAACCTTGCGACCTTCGATCCGCTGGCCGCGCTGGGCGGGGCCGAAGATGCCCTTGCCCGCGATGTGCTCGCCCAGGGCCACATGGTCTATGCAACCCTCGCCGCGCTCCAGGCGATCCAGGACGGCGTCACCGACACGGCCGCCGCCGACCGGGCGCTCGACCTGCTGGGCGCCGAGATCGAGACCGGCGACCCGATCGACCTCACCGACAGCGCCCTGATCGGCGATCTGCTGGCGGGTGCTGCCGGAACCGATGCCGACACCGCCGACATCGCCCGTCTGGCCGATGCGCTGGCCGCGGTCAACGACCGGCTGGCGAGCGAAATGGCGGCCGATCCGCTGTCGTCCAGCGCACGGGCGACGGCGCTGCTGGCCGAATATGTGCTGCCCGAGGAAATCGCGGCGCTTGCCGACGATACGGCCGATGCCTCGGCGCTGGACCGGCTGGCCGCGCGCTATGGCGACGGGCTCGACGATCTGATCACCCGCCTCGCCGATGTGCTGCCGGATGTCGCCGATGCGGATGCGCAGGTGGTGGCCGGTGCGGATCTCTTCGTGGTCGCGCGCGGCGAGAGCCTGGTGGTCGAGGCGGGCGATGACGACCACCCGCTTGCCAACGACATCACGCTGGATGCCGCGGGCGGCACGCTCAAACTGGTCTCAGTCGGTGTGCCCGAGAGCATGGCGGGCGAGCTGGTCGTGACCCTCGACCCCGAGACCGGCGCGATCACCATCACCCCCGCGCTCGATTTCCACGGCACCGCCGCCTTCACCTATGTGGTCGAGGATGCCGCCGGTCATCAGGCCGAGGGCCTGGTGCTGGTCGACGTGCCGGCCTGGCGGGCGACCGATGGTGACGATCTGCTGCTCGGCACCGGTGGGGCCGAGACCATTGATGGCGGCGCCGGTGCCGACATCATCCTGCCCGGCGCCGGCGACGATACCGTCTTCGGCGGTGCCGGTGCAGATCTGATCCTGGGCGAGGCCGGTGCCGACCGGCTGGCGGGTGGATCGGGTGCCGACCGCATCGTCGCCACCCATCAGGCGGGTGAGGCGGTGGATCTGTTCGGCGGTTCCGACGCCGACCGGTTCATCATCGCCCCGCATGAAGCCGAAGGCGCGCTCGATCTGGACGTCACCATCGCCGACTTCTCTCGGATCGAGGGCGACCTGATCGATCTCGGTGACCTGCGGGGTGCCGATGGTGCCCTGCTGACCATCGAGGACGTGCTGGGCCGCGCCCAGACGGTGGACGGCAATGCGGTGATCGATCTGGACGGCCTGACCGGGGCCGGCGGCGGTGCCGTGACCGGCCATCTGACCCTGGCCGGCATCGATGCCGGCAACCTCGGCGCCGGGGATTTCGTCTTCGATGCAGCGCCTGCCTGGCGTGACGATCTGGACGATGCCCTCGGCACCCCGGCTGCCGCCTGATCCACCTGCCTTCCGACCCACCTGCCACCGGAGTGCCCCGGCACTGTTTCCGTTCAACCCGAACCATCCCCGCCGCCGCAGCCCGGCCGGCGCCACCCTGAGGCGGGTGGTGCTGGCCGGCGCCGCGGCGGCGGCGGTCTTCACCCTCGATGCGGGTCTTGCATCCGCCATGGTCGACGAGACGGCGCCGGCGGTGGAGCCGGCCCTGCCGGGCATGCCCGTGCTGCCGCCGCTGCCGCTGCCCGGCGCCTTCCGTGACGGGCCGGTTCCGGTCGCCCTTGCACCGGACGACTGGGCGCGTTTTCGCGACCGGCTGCTGACCGTTGCCGCCGATCATCCGCGCCGCGCGGTGGCGGCGGCCCGGATCGATGCCGCCCGCGGCCGGCTGGGGGAAACCCGTGCCGGCCAGTATCCCGCGGTCGATATCGGCCTCGATACCTCGCGCCGGCTGGCCGATCACGGCGTCGACACGCTCGACAGCCGGATCCGCGGCTCCGACGACCGCAGCGATGTGGTGCTGACCGCGCGCCAGCTGCTCTATGACGGCGGTGCCACCTTCGACCGGATCGACGGCGCCCGCGCCCGGGTCTCCGCCGCCCGCAACGAAGACCGGGACGAGGCGGCCCTGCTGATCCGCGATGCGGTGATCGCCCATCTGGACGTGCTGGAGGCGCGCACCCGGCTCGATCTCGCCCGCGCCGAGGCCGATGCCTATCGCGCGCTCGAAGCCCGGATCGCCGAGCGTCTGGATCTGGGCGGCGGCACCCGCGGCGACGGGCTGCGCATCGCCGCCCGGCTGTCCGAGGCGCTGGCGACCGAGGCCGCGCAGAGCCGGGCGCTCGACACCGCCGCCGAAGCCTATCTGGAACTCTATGGCCAGGAATCGCCGGCGGGGCTGATCCTGCCACCCCGGCCCGACGCCCCGCGCGAGGTGCAGGAGGCGATCGGGCTGATCGACGGCACGAGCCCGGCGCTGGCAGCCCGCCGCGACGCCGAGCGCGCCGCGCGCTTCGATGTCGACGCCGCCGATGCCGAAGACTGGCCGGAACTCAGCCTGCAAGTGCAAGGGCGGCGCTATGACGTTTTCGACGACGGCCGCGAAAGCGATCTGGTCGGGCGGGTGGTGGTCAGCCTGCCGCTCTATGACGGCGGCGCCCGCGACGGCCGTCAGGCCCAGGCCCGCGCCGCGATGCGCGCGGCCGAGGCCGATACCGCCCGCATCCGCCGCATGCTGACCCGCGACGTTTCGGCGGCCGTGGCGGTTCGTGCCGCCCGGGATGCCGAGCTGGGCGCGCTGATGAGCGCGCTGGAGGCCAATGAGCACGCCCGCGCGATCTTCCGCGACGAGTTCGAAGCCGGGCAGCGCGACCTGCTCGACCTGATCGAGGTCGAACGCGACTACCACCTTGCCGCGGCGCGCCTGGTGTCCGGGCGGGTCGAGGCCGAACGTGCCCATTGGCGGCTGCTGGAGGCGAGCGGCGCCCTGGGCGGGGCCGTCGGCCTGCTCAGCCTCGCCCGTCAGGGAGATGACGAATGACCGCAGGCATCGACGACGACGGGACGGCCGCGGCCGTCCATCCGGGCCGGCGCCCCGGCCACTGGTTCTGGAGCGGGGTCCGCCGGGAATGGCCGGCCTTCGGCCAGATCGCGCTCGCCGCAGCGGTGATCAACCTGTTCGCGCTGGGCTCGTCGCTGTTCATCATGACGATCTATGACCGGGTCATCCCCAATGACGCGGTCGAATCTCTGGTGGCGCTGACGCTCGGCATGGTGCTTGTGCTGGTCTTCGACTTCCTGCTCAAGATGCTGCGCAGCCATGTGATCGACGTCGCCGGCCAGACCGCGGACGAGCGGATCGGCCGCCGGGTCTTCGGCCATGTGCTGCGCATTCCGCTGGAGCATCGCGCCGGCTCGTCCGGCGCCTTCGCCGCCACGGTGCGCGAATTCGAATCGCTGCGGGATTTTCTGACCTCGGCCAGTCTCGCCGCCTTCGTCGATCTGCCGTTCGTCCTTCTGTTCCTGGGCGTGATCCTGATGATCGGCGGGCCGCTGGTCTGGGTGCCGGCGCTGGCGGTGCCGCTGGTGATCCTGGCGGGGCTCGCCGTCCAGCCGATGCTGGCGCGTGCCGCGCGCGAGGGCCACAAGGCCGCCCAGACCAAGCATGGCGTGCTGGTCGAAACGGTGGGCTCGCTTGAAGGCGTGAAGGGGGCCAGGGCCGAGCGGATCATGGCCGGGCGCTGGCGCGATGCGGTGGAGCTTCAGGCCGGCATCCAGTCCAAAAGCCGGTTCTGGAGCCAGCTGGCGGTCAACTTGGCGAGCTTCGTGCAGCAGGGCGCCCAGGTCGCCATCGTCTTTGCCGGCGTCTTCCTGGTGCGTGAGGGCACGGTCAGCATCGGCGCGCTGATCGCGAGCGTGATCCTCTGCGGCCGGGCGCTGGCGCCGCTGGCCCAGATCGCGACCCTGCTGACCCGTCTCAACCACGTCGCCCAGAGCTACCGGGCGATCGACCGGCTGATGCGCCTGCCGGCGACGGTGGAGCCGGGCCGGCGCTATCTCACCCGCCGGACCGTCGAGGGGCGGATGACCTTCCGCGGCGTTTCCTTCACCTATCCCCGCGGCCGCCAGCCGGCGCTGACCCGTGCCGGCTTCATCATTCAGCCGGGCGAAAAGGTGGCGGTGCTGGGGCGGATCGGCTCGGGCAAGAGCACCATCGTCCGCCTGGCCTCGGGGCTCTATGCGCCGTCGGAAGGCACGGTGCTGTTGGATGACGTGGATCTGCGCCAGCTGCACCCGGACGAGCTGCGCCGCCATGTCGCCGCAGTGCTGCAGGACACGCCGCTGTTCAGCGGCTCGGTCCGCGACAACATCCTGATGGGGGCGGACGAGCCCTCGGACGAACGCATGCTGGCGGCCGCCGGCGTCGCCGGCGTCCATGATTTCATCGGCGGCATGACCGACGGCTACGACCTGATGCTGGGCGAGCGGGGCGAGGGGCTCTCCGGCGGTCAGCGCCAGGCGATCGCGCTGGCCCGCGCCCTGGTCTCGCCCGCGCGGGTGTTGGTGATGGACGAGCCGACTGCATCCATGGATGTGCGCTCGGAAACGCTGTTCGTGAAGCGGCTGAAACCGCATCTGGGCGACCGGACCCTGATCCTGGTCACCCATCGCATGTCGATGCTGGAACTGGTCGACCGGGTGATCGTGCTCGATCAGGGCCGGGTGGTGGCCGACGGCCCCAAGGCCGAGGTGCTGGCGGCGCTTCAGACCCCCGCCGACGGGGCGGCACCGGCCAATCTTCGTGAAACCCCAACCGTCCGGCGAGGTCTCCGTGGCCATGCAGATTGATCCGGTCGCCGACCTGTTTCCCGGCGAGGCGCCGCCGCGCCGCTCGGCGGTGCCGGGCATCATCATCGTCACCGTCTGTCTGGCGGTTTTTGCGCTGATCACCTGGGCGGCCGTCGCCGAACTGGACCAGATCACCCGCGGCGACGGCAAGGTGGTGCCGTCGAAACGGGTGCAGGTGGCCCAGAATCTGGAAGGCGGCATCGTCTCTGAAATCGCGGTCATGGCCGGCGACCGGGTGGAGCCGGGCGACCTGCTGATCCGGCTGGATTCGACCCAGTTCGGCGCCGATTACGAGCAGAGCCGCACCGACTTCCTGGCGGCGCGTGCGCGGCTTGCCCGTCTGGCCGCAGAGGCGCGCTTCGAGGCCCCGGCCTTCGCGCCCGATCTGCCGGCCGAGATGATCGAGGTCGAGCGCAGCATTCATGCGGCGCGGGCCGCCGAACTGGCGGCCAGCCTCGCCATGGTCGACGCCCAGTCCCGCCAGCGGCAGGAGGCGCTGAACGAGGCCCGCGTCGCGCTGGATGCCGCAGGCCGCAGGCGTGCGCTGGCGGCAGAAGAGCTGGACGTGCTTGGCCCGCTGGTCGCCCGCGGCCTGGCCCCGAAGCTGGAGCGGATCCGCGCCGAACAGCGTCTGGCCGAGGCCGAGGGCGCGATCGAGGCCGGCCGGCTTGCGGTTGCCCGGGCCGATGCCGCGATCGACGAGGTGGAGCAGCAGCGCCGCACCACCCGCGAACGCTTTCGCACCCGCGCGATCGAGGAACTGGCCACCGCCAAGCTGGACCACGACCGGCTGGTCGAACAGCTGCCGGCGCTGGTCGACAAGGTCCGCCGGACAGAGGTGCGCTCGCCGGTCAAGGGCATCGTCAACCGCGTGCTGGTCACCACCGAAGGCGGGGTCGCCACCCCCGGCCAGCCGCTGGCCGAGATCGTGCCGGTCGAAGACACCCTGCTGATCGATGCCGAGGTCAAGCCCGCCGACATCGCCTTCCTGCATCCGGGCCAGCCGGCGCGGGTGAAGCTGACCGCCTATGACTATTCGGTCTATGGCATGCTGGATGCCGAGGTCGAGACCATCGGCGCCGATGCGGTGGTCAAGGAAGACGGCTCCAGCAGCTATCTGGTCAAGGTCCGCACCACCGGCGCGGCGCTGACCGCCCCCGATGGCCATCCGCTCGAGATCATCCCGGGCATGGTCGCCCAGGTCGACATTCTGACCGGGCGGCGCACCGTGTTGGACTATCTGCTGAAGCCGGTGGTCAAGCTGCGCGAAATGGCGCTGACAGAGCGCTGAGCAAGGCGTCAGGGCTGCGGCGCCGGGCCGCGGCGGCCCTTGCGCAACTCGGCATCCAGGAACAGGCTGCCTTCGGCACGGGCGAGCGCCGCGGCGGCATCCTCGCCTGCCGCAAGCCTCACCTCTCCCAGGCCGCCATCATGTCCGGCGCCCGACAGGTCGCGGATCATCCCCCGGACGATTGCCGATCGGTCGGGGTCGGTCTCGCCCGGCAGCAGCACCGCAAGGCGCTGCGGGTCGATCCGCCCCAGCAGCGCCGTGGGCGGCAGCGCCTGGCGCAGGGCCGTGATCCGGTCATGCGGTGCCGCCTGCCAGCCGGTCTCGCAGACGATCAGCAGACCGCCGGCTGGAGCGGTATCCATCCGGGTCTGCAGCCCGGCCAGGAAGCCCCGGCGGTTCGGCAGGCCGGTCGGGGCGTCGGTCACCAGATCGCGTTTCAGCCGGACCCGCAGATCGCGGATCACCACGGCCATGAGCGCGATGCCACAGCCGAGCGCGATGAGCCCCGAGGCCGCCTGCGAATAGATCGCATAGTGGCTGGAGGCATAGTCGCGTGCCGTGGCCCCCGATCCGAGCAGGATGGCGGCGACCGGCTTGCTGGCGAAGGTCAGCGTGAACAGCCAGAGACATCCGGCCAGGATCGCGTCCCACACGCTGCGGCGGCGGGCAGGCCAGACGATGACGCCGGAGATTGCCAGCGCCGTGACGAAGGGCAGCTGATAGTACAGCTCGTAGGGCATGGTGTTGCGCTCACCGTCCCAGATCGCCAGGCGGATGATCAGCGATGCGGCGAAGCTTGCCGGCAACAGCCAGCGGGGCAGGGCGCGACGGTAGTGGCGGGCCAGCCCATGCGCCAGAAGATGGGCACCGGCGGAGAAACAGGCATAGCCGGTGAACGATAAGACCGTGGTCCAGGGGGTGACCCGCAGCAGGACCTCCGCGGCCGGTGCGCCGGCGCCCACCGCCCAGGCGGCCGCGATCCAGCCCAGATGCCGGAAGGCCCGGTGCGAACGGGCGACCAGCAGGAAGACGGCGGCGAACAGCCCCGACACCACGACGTTGATGGCCAGGGCGAGGAGGCCGCCGGTCATGCGATACCCTGCCGTCTGTCACACGGTGGCATGAGAGTTGCGTGCCGTGGCCTCCGCATCTCATCCTCCCCTTCGTCCAGATCACCCCGCGTGGCACCGGGGTGTATTTCGGAAACGGTTGTTCCACCGAAATGAAGCCGTCGGATGGGTGGCATCCGCAGGTACCAGTGTCTTCATCACAAGTTTTCGCGTTCCCGCATCATCTTCCAAACGCTTTCTTCATGCTTCCTGTCGTTTTCTATCCAGGATAATACAACGGTCCACCACATGCCGGTCCTGGAGGTGAAATGGCGCGCGACGCAGCCGGTCCTGCGGCAGCCCGCGAGGGCAGATCCGGACTCGGATCGCAGATCTGGATCGGCGGGGATCGCGGGCCTGATGACGCTGATGCTCGCCCTGCAGATCTGGGCCGGTTTCGGCGTGATCTCGTCGACCCGTGCGGTGGCCGACGGCGATGCGCTGATGCGGGAGACCGACAGCCTGCTGCATCTGCTTCAGGAAGCCGAGGTCGCGCAGGGGCGCTATCTGCGCCTGCAGACCGCCCGCGCGCTCGACGACTACCGCCGTACCCGTGGCAGCGCACCGGTCGCTTTCGGTCAGCTGGCACGTCTGGCAGAGGCGGAGCAGCCTGACAGCGGCGCCGGGTGCAGCGTGATGACGGCGATGCTGGAAGAAGCGTTCCGGAGCATGGACCGGGTGATCGATCTCCGTCAGGGGCGTCCCGATGACGAGGTTCTGATGGCCGCGGAAGCGCGGCAGATGCAGGCCGTCGATCTGGCGCGCCAGCAGATCGCCCTGGCGCAGACCCAGATCGGCCAGCGGATTTCCGCGCGGCTTACGGCTGCGGACGAGAACTTCACCATCGCTGCCGGCGCGTCGCTGCTGGGCTTCAGCTTCGCCATCCCCTCCGCCATCGCCATGTTTCGCCGCCTGCGCCGCAGCCGGGAACAGGAACGCCATCTGCGCCTTCAGGTCGAAGCCGCCAATCTGCAGCTGGAAAGCCGGGTGGCGGTGCGGACGGCCGAGCTTCTGCGTGCCAATCGCGCGCTCGCCGACGCCAATGCGGTCAAGGATCGCTTCCTGGCCAATATGAGCCACGAGCTGCGCACGCCGCTGAATGCGGTGATCGGGTTTTCGGACATGATCGCGACCGAGATGCTGGGCCCTGTCGGCAACCCGCGCTACACCGGCTATGCACGCGACATTCTGGCCAGCGGCCGCCATCTGCTGGCCCTGATCGAGGATATTCTGGACCTGTCGCGCATCCAGGCCGGGCGGATCGATATCGACCCGGTGGAAACCTCGCCGCGCCAGCTGGCGGCCGAGGCGATGTCGATCGTCTCGACGATGGCCCGCGATGCCGGTGTGGAGATCGTATTGGAGGCGGATCATGCCCCGGATCAGGCAAGGCTGGATGCGCGGCGGGTGAAGCAGGTGCTGATCAACCTGCTGACCAATGCCATCCGCTATGGCAATCAGGGGGGAGAGATCCGGCTTGGCATCGCGCCGGCCGAGGCGGCGCCTCATGCGGTGCGTTTCGTGGTCGAAGACGGCGGGGCGGGCATGACCGAGGCGGAGCTTGTCCGCGCGCTTCAGCCCTTCGAACAGGTCTCGGCCGACCGCCAGCGGCGGGCGGGCGGCACCGGGCTCGGCCTGCCGCTGACCCGCCTGCTGGTCCTGGCCCATGGCGGACGGTTCGATATCACCAGCCGCCCGGGTGTCGGTACCCGCGTGGTGGTCGAGATCTGACCCCTGTCGCAGAACGCGACAGGGGCGGCGTCGTATGCGACAGCCGGGCCGTCGCAACGCGCGACGCCACCCCGGGTGACGCGGGGCAATGACGGATTGAAACTCCAGATATTCCGCGGTCTTATCCTGATCATTCCCGGGTGGCATGACGGTTGCGATGACCGGAACGACGGCGCGCGAGGGAACGCCGCGCCGAATGTTCCGGGAGGAAGACCTGATGGATACGATCCAGCCGAAGAAGATGGGGCTCGACGTCGACAACCCGTATAAGGGGCAGTACGAGAACTATATCGGCGGCCAGTGGGTGGCCCCGGTCGGTGGCGAATACTTCGACAATGTTTCGCCGATCACCGGTAAGCCCTTCTGCCGGGTGCCGCGTTCGGGTGCGGCCGACATCGAGAAGGCGCTGGACGCCGCCCATGCCGCCCGCAAGTCCTGGGCGCGCACCTCGACCACCGAGCGCGCCAACCTGCTGTGGCGCATGGCCGATCGGATGGAGCAGAACCTGCTGCTGCTGGCGGTGGCCGATTCGATCGACAACGGCAAGCCGGTGCGCGAGACCATGGCGGCCGACCTGCCGCTGGCCATCGACCATCTGCGCTATTTCGCCGGCTGCATCCGCGCCCAGGAGGGCGGGATCTCCGAGATCGACCACGACACCGTCGCCTATCATTTCCATGAGCCGATCGGCGTCGTCGGCCAGATCATCCCCTGGAACTTCCCGCTGCTGATGGCGGCCTGGAAGCTGGCCCCGGCGCTGGCGGCGGGCTGCTGCGTGGTGCTGAAGCCCGCCGAGCAGACCCCGGCCTCGATCCTGCTGCTGATGGAGCTGGTCGGCGACCTGTTCCCGGCCGGTGTGATCAACGTGGTCAACGGCTATGGCCGCGAGGCCGGCCATGCGCTGGCGACCAGCACCCGGATTTCCAAGCTCGCCTTCACCGGTTCCACCCCCACCGGCAAGCTGGTGCTGAAGGCGGCGGCCGACAATCTGATCCCGACCACGGTCGAGCTGGGCGGCAAGAGCCCGAACATCTTCTTCGCCGACGTCATGGACCGCGACGACGCGTTCTTCGACAAGGCGCTGGAAGGGCTCGCCATGTTCGCGCTGAACCAGGGCGAGGTCTGCACCTGTCCGTCGCGCGTGCTGATCCAGGAATCGATCTATGACCGCTTCATCGAGCGCGCGATCAAGCGCGTCGAGGCGATCACCACCGGCAACCCGCTCGACCGCAACACCATGGTCGGTGCGCAGGTGTCGGAAGCGCAGATGGAGAAGATCCTCTCCTATATCGATATCGGCCGTCAGGAAGGCGCGCAGTGCCTGACCGGCGGTGAGCGCAGCCGCCTGTCGGAAGACCTGGCCAACGGCTTTTACGTCAAGCCGACCATGCTGCTCGGCAACAACAAGATGCGGATCTTCCAGGAAGAGATCTTCGGCCCCGTCGCCTCGGTCATGACCTTCAAGGACGAGGACGAGGCGCTGGAGATCGCCAACGATACCTTCTACGGCCTGGGCGCCGGGGTGTGGAGCCGTGACGGCACCCGCGCCTATCGCATGGGCCGCGAGATCGAGGCCGGCCGCGTCTGGACCAACTGCTACAACCTCTATCCCGCCCACGCCGCCTTCGGTGGTTACAAGCAGTCGGGCATCGGCCGCGAGAACCACAAGATGGCGCTGTCGCACTATCAGCAGACCAAGTGCCTGCTGGTCAGCTACAACCCGAACGCCCTGGGCTTCTTCTGAGCCGGGCATCGGTCTGATCGGGGAGGGCGAAGACGATGGCACGCCTGGTCTATCACGAGGGCGAGCGCGAGGCGCATCGCCGGTTCGGGGTCGAGGACGAGGCGGCGGAGATCTCGGACATGGTCACCGACCGGCTGAGCCTGGGGGTGCGCCGTTTCATCGAGGCCCGGTCCATCGTCTTCGTCACCACCGTCGACGGCACCGGCCGTCCGGTCACGGCCTTCAAGGCGCGACCGGACGACATGCCGGGGCAACCCCCGCTGATCCGCGCCGCCGACTCGAAACGCCTGATCATGGCCCTGCAACCATGGGACGATCTGGACGTTCTTGATAACTGCCTTCAGGATGATATCGGCATCGGCCTGCTCTTCGTCGATTTCGATCGGCGGGCGCGCTATCGCGTCAATGGCCGGTGCCGCGCCGTCGATCCGGCGGCGATCGAGGCGGAGATGGGAACGCTCTGGCCCCAGGCCCGCGCGCTGGTAGAGGTGACCGTCGACCAGGCCTATGCCAACTGCCCGGCGCGCATCGTGCGGCTGATCGCCGCCGACTGAACGCCGCCAGCCATACCCGCTGACACGGTCTCTCACGCTGACCTTGACCGGTCTTCGTGACGACCTCGCATGCCTTGGAACACAACCTAAGATAAAAGAGGGAGGACGACATGGTGTCCCTGAAGTCAGCCGATCTGAATGCCCCCCGTCGCCAGGCGATCGACGCCATGAAGGCGAGCCTTTCGCCTGAGCAATGGGCGCGGAACGCCGCCTTCGTGGCCGAGCTGCGCCGCGAGATTTCGGCGCACCCGGTGTCGCGCCACCCGGCGATCGACATCCTGAACCGCGGTGTGCTCGATCACGACGCGATGCGCCTGATCCATCTGGAATATCGCCACGCCATCGTGCAGATCTTCACCGATGCGCTGCTCGCCGCCCAGATGCAGAGCCGCCAGCTGGAGCCGCGCCTGGCCCCCGCCTCGAAGATGGCCGGCCGTTTCCTGCTGACCCTGAACGTGCTCGACGAATTCGGTTTCCGTCCGGGCAAGGATGCCGAGGGCTATTACCGCGGCAATCCGGCCTGCGCCCATTATCCGCTGTTCGAGGCGGTGCTGGACGATTACGGCGTCAGCGCGGAGGACCGGGCGACGTTCAGGCCGACCGCGATCGCCACCGAGGTGCGGTCCTTTCTGGAAGACGCATACGGAAGCTATGTCGACGTCTCGGCCCTGCTGGCGGTGGCCGAGGAAGAGGTGATCCTGTTCAGCCCGCCGCTGCGCCGGGCCACCGGTGCCCTGGGTCTGGGGGTCGATGACGGCTACTACTACGTCCATGGTGTCAGTGACGACGACACCGCCGAGGCGGCCGATGACGATCACGAGGACGATCTCTGGTTCATCCTGACCCAGGCGATCACCGAGGATCAGTTCGATCACGTCCGCCGCATCAGCCTGGAGTATTGCGACCTCTGGGTGCGGTTCTGGGATGAACAGCTGGTGCTCGCCGGCGCGGCCGAAACCTCGGCCGCCTGATCCGGCGATGCAGCCGGGCCTCCGCCACACCGGGGTGATGGTGGCGGAGGCCCCTTTTCGATTCGGGGCACATAAAGAATGCCAGGGAGGCCGACCGCATGGTGACCATCCCGGCCGCCGAGGCGGCGGTGCTGGAGGCACTGCCCTTCTTCATGCTGGGAACCGTCGATGCCGCGGGTGCGGCGGACTGTTCCCATCGCGGCCGCATGCCTCGGGCAGAAGGCGGGGGCGAGGGGGGGCATGATCCCCTCGTCAAGGTGACGGGCCCCCGGCGGCTGGTCTTCCCCGACTACAAGGGGAATGCCATGTTCAATTCGCTGGGAAACCTGATCCAGCGTCCGGCGGTCAGCCTGCTGTTCCTCGATTTCGCCCGCGGTCTGAGGCTCCGGGTCGACGGCGATGCCGTGATCCATGACGACCCGGCCCGATGGCCCGATGCCTGGCATGGCTGGTGGCCCGCGGCCCTGCGCTGTATCGAAGTGGCGGTCACCGGCTACGATGCCGGCTCAGCCGGCACCGTGCCGCGGTTGCGACTGGACGAGGCGGCGGTCACGCCGCTTCGGTGACGTGCCAGGCGCCGCGCCCCAAACGGTTCCAGGCATTGATCAGGGCGATCTTCACGGTGATGGCCGCCTGTTCCTCGGGCGACCAGTGGCGGGCCAGTTCGGCGCGCGGGGCATCGAGTGCCGCCTCGTCACAGGGCAGGGTCAGGGCTTCGGCCCAGGCGAGGGCGGCGGCGAGGCGCCGGTCTTCAAGCGCAGCCACGGCGGCCTGATCGCCCATCTGCGCGATCAGCGCTTCATCCACGCCGGTGTCGCGAGCCTCTGCCAGGTGAAGCAGCTTGCAATAGCTGCAGCCGTTCAGCCGCGAGACGTGAAGGTCGATCAGATGGCCGAGAGCTGCGGGCAGGGCAGGGCCGTTCAACGCCTCGCTCGCAGCCATCAGCTTGCGCGATGTTGCAGCCGTAGCCTTTGAGCCGTGGATGTCGATCAGGGATGTGGCGGCGGGCAGATTGGCGAGATTGGTCATGACGGACACTCCGTTTCGTCAGGCAATGCCGCCCCCGGGGTCTTGTACCAGGGGCTTGATACCTGTCAGACGATCACGGGGCTCTGAGCGTGACATCCGTCGCCGTAAAATTCCGGTGCCCGGCAAAAAATACCCGGCAGATCCGACCCGGCGGCAGAAAATGCCGGGGGATCTGCCGGGTTGTGTCGTTCCCGAGCGCCGGTCAGGCGGTGGCGCTGACCCGCGAATAGGCACCGCCGGTGGCGTTCTGGCCATAGCCCTGCTGGCCCGAGGCCCGCCCGCTGGCACCAGCCTCGGCGACGATCTGGGCGTCCAGCGCATGCCAGGCTTCCGACAACGGCCGGAGCAGGCCGATCACCTCATCAGCGGCATTGGCGTCGTTGCGCAGGTCGATCTGGATCATCCGGTTGAGCATGAAGCGGTAGAGCCGCGACAGATTGGCGGCGATTTCCCCGCCCTTGTCGAGGTCCAGCGTCGCCTGCAGATGGACGATGATCTCACCGGCATGGTTGTTGGCGTCGTGACGAGCCTTGACGTCACCGCGCGCGATGGCGGCCTTCGCTTCCTGCAGCCAGGTGATGGCACGGTCGTAGAGCATCGCCACGCGCTGCGCGGCGCTGGCCGTCATCACCGACTGGATGCGATAGGTCTGGGCGGAGGCGCCGTAGGGGTTGCTCATCGGCCTATTCCTCGTGTGGCAGGGCCGCGGATCAGTTGTCGGAACTCGAACTCATGGCGTCCACCTGGGCTTTCAGGCTTTCCAGGATCGAATTCATCTGCGAGAGCGATTCTTCCATCCGCAGGAACTTCGCCGTGATCCGGGTCTTGTACAGGTCGAGGCGGGTTTCCATCCGGGAGATCTGATCCTCCCAGGCGCTGGTCCGGGTCTCGAATGTATCGAGCTGTGCAGCAATCGTGCCAGTTCCGCTGGCGAGCGCCTTGTCGGCAACGTCGTAGAGCTGGGACGCCACACCCTGGGTGACGCTGAAGGTGCTGTTGGTGGTGCCGTCCGCGCCCGGGCGGAAAAACAGCTTCAGCCCCTTGGCGCTGCCTTCGGTGGCGGTCAGCGTGGTGCCGCTGACCTGCATGTCGACGCCGTCGAGCTTGGCCGACGTGATCACCCCGCCGGCGACGGTGACTTCCAGATTGTAGCCGCCATTCTTGTAACCGGTGGTCGAGGCGAAGCTCACCAGCGACAGATCGGCATTGTCGGTGGTGAAGCGGAAGCTGAGCAGGTTGCGCACATCGTCGAAATTGTTGAGCAGCGCCTCGTTCAGCTTCGATTCGTCGATCTGCAGCGTTTCCTTGTCGAGCGGATCGGTCAGCGTCGCGGTCGAGGTCAGCGTGATGCCGATCGCCGACAGGGCGGCGAAATCGATACCCAGGCCTTCGACATCGCCGTTGATGGCGTCACGCAGCGAGGTGTTCATGTCCTTGAGCGCGCTGTTGCCGAACAGCGGCCCGGCATCTTCGGATTTGGTGCCGTCGGCTGCGGTCAGGTTCTGCTCGTTATAGAACCGGCGCATCTCGTTATAGGCGTCGACGAAGGCGTAGACCTGATCCTTCACGCCGTTCAGGTCGCGTTCGACCTGAAGGTTGATCTTGGTGCCTTCCTCGGCCTGATAAAGATTGATGGTCATGCCGGTGAAGAGGTCGGAGACCGTGTTGCTGCTCCGCTCCACCACCAGATCATTGTCGACACCCAGCGAGGCCATCAGCCCGTCGCTGTCGATGACGCTGAGCTGGCCGCCATTGGTGTCCTTCAGTACCAGCCGCGCACCGCCGCCGTCATCCATGATCGAGGCCTCGACACCAATCGCCGCCGCATTGGCGTTGATGGTGCTGGCGAGGTCGGAGAGGCTGTCGGTGGTGGTGTCAAAATTGATCGCGACCGAGCCCAGGCCGGTCGACAGCGTGAAACTGCCGGTCGACGGCGCGGTCGATACCAGCGACTTGATCGAGGCCGTGTCGTTGGCGAAGCGATGGCTTTCGTAGCGGGACGGATCCTTGAGGCCGTCGACCGCCATACGTGCCGTCTGCGCTTCCTGCAACACGTTGGAGAAAGTGGCGCCGCCATCTGCCGAGATGCCGAGCGTGGAGAGCACGCCGCCGGTCTCGTTGCCGATCTGGATCGGCTCGCCCGTCGCATCATTGGTCAGCACCAGATAATTCTGGGTGCCGCCGACCGAGATGATGCTGGCGGTGACACCGGTCTTGGTGGTGCCGGTGTTGGCGTTGTTGATCTTGTCGCGCAGCGACTGCAGCGTATCCGTGCCGGAGACGTTGATCGTGGTCGCCGCGCCATCGCCATTGACGATGTCGAAACTGCCGGAGACCGAATTGGCCGCACCCCCGAAGGCGGTGCCCAGATCCGCGGTCTGCGACGCGGCGGCGCCGGTCGCCACCTTGGCCTGGGTCGCGACCCGCAGAACCTCGATCGAGCGCACGCCGACCTCGGCCTGATTGGTGGCCGAGATGCTGACCAGATTGGCGGCACTGGAGGCGGTGCCGCCGTCGAGCCGCGAGGTCTGCAGGAAGATGTTCTTGGTTTCGAAGGCGCTGCCGCTCTTGTCGAAGGTCACCTTGCCGCGCAGACCATCAACCGCGGTGCGGAAGTTCTGCATCAGCGTCTGGTATTCCTTGAGCGCGGCGATCTGCTTGTCGACCGTCTCCACCTTGGTTTCAAGCCGGTCGATGGGCACACGCTTTGCCGCAACCAGCGCCTCGACCGCTGCGTCGGTATCGATACCGCTGTTCGACAGGCCGGTCACGGTGAGGCGGCCGTTCGCATCCGTCGACAGCTTGTAGCTGGAACTTACCGAACTGGTCGACATGGGGCCTTGCCTCTTCGCAGAACTGGATCAGGCGGCCGGCTGTAACCGGCAGATGCGTGTCGGACGGGCCGACCCGGACAGTTTACAACGTCCGGTCGACGACGGCACCGACCATCTCACGCAGCGCCGCGATCATGCGCAGCGTCTTCTCGGGCGGCAGCTGCTCCACCACCTCACCGGTGCTCCGGTCGACGATACGGCCGACCACATCGCCGGTATTGGTATCGATGTCGAGCGCCAGCTTGACCTGGCTGGCCATGCTGCCCAGATCGATGCCCTGTTCGCGCAGGGCCTTGGCCAGAGCCTCGGCTGCCTTGCTGCCGCTGCTCTGATCTTCCGCCTGGGTCACGTCGACCCGCCGGAAGGGTTCTATCGTGGCGGCGCGCGCATAGCCTGCCGCTGCCGCTGCTTCGCCGCCGCCACCGCTGCCTGACCGGGCATTGGTCGCCGGCCGGTCGGTCACGGTCTGAACGTATGAGCTTCCGCGTACCGATGCGATGTCCATTGTCCCCTCCATGGCTGCCGCGTTCCCTTGCCCTGACGCGGCTGCTAAGGATGCCTTGACGGCTTGCTGTACATGTCGGGTCGAGACGTGCGGTACACGATGGATGTCACGCAAAAGCGGACGGCAGCGCCAAACCGGCCCCGCCGCCCGTCAGGTGCGATCTCTCGGATCGTGCCACCGTAATGGAAAGGCGCCGGAGCCGCCGGGCCATCAGGCGCCGGCGGCTCCGGAAGGGCCGTCAGGACAGCAGCTTGAGCAGGTTCTGAGGCATCTGGTTGGCCTGGGCGAGCATCGACACGCCGGCCTGCATCAGGATCTGCTTGGAGGTGAACGCGGTCATCTCCGAGGCGATGTCGAGGTCGAGCAGCTCGGACCGGGCGGCCTCGCTGTTCTCGATGCTCGAGGCCAGGTTCGCCGCGGCGAACTCAAGCCGGTTCTGGTTCGCACCGATACCGGCGCGACGGTCGTTGACCTCGTCGATGGCCGCCGCGACGTTGTCGATCGCGGTTTCGGCATTCGCCCGGGTGTCGAGCGTGTCGGCGGCCAGACCGGCCGACAGAGACGCCACCGCGGCGCTGTCGAGGGTGAAGGCCAGATCGTCTTCGGCCGCCGTCGTCCCCGTACCGATCTTATAGGTGAAGGTGGTCGAGGCGTTGTTGGCGACGGTCGCGTCGAAGGTGTTGTTCGCCGTGATGTCGGTCGCCGGGTCGAAGTCCGAGGTCAGCGTCAGGGTCAGGCCGAACTGGTCGAACCGGACATCCTGGGTCGCACCGGCCGCCGGGGCGGCGGTCACCTGCTCAGAGGTCTGGGCAACACCGGTGGTGGTGTTGGTGACCGTGAAGCGGCTGGTGGCGCTGTCGAAGGCGATGCTGAACTGGTCGGCGTTCGACACATTGGCTGCGTTGTTGTCGAAGGTGATCGCGCCGAAGCCGTCGGCCGATTCGATATCGGTGCCGATGGTGCCCGCGGTCACGGTCTGCGAACCGTTGATCAGCTTCTGGCCGTTGAACTCGGTGTCACCGGCGATACGGTCGATTTCCGACCGCAGCGAGGTGAACTCGTCGTTCAGGTAGACACGCTCGGCGTCCGACACCTGGTCCGAGGCGGCCTGGGTGGCGAGCGTCTTCATCCGGGTCAGAACGTCGCTGATGCTGGACAGCGCGCCATCGGCGATCTGCAGCATGGAGCCCGCCTGGCCGGCGTTGACACTGGCCTGACGCAGCGCCGCGGTCTCGGATTCGAGACGCTTGCCGATGGCGAGCGAGGCGGCGTCGTCACGGCCCGACAGAACGCGGGTACCGGCGGACAGCTTGGCGAGCGACCGGGTCGCGTCGTTGTCGCTTTCCTTCAGGTAGCGGTACGCAACGTTGGCCGAATAGTTGGAGGCAATGGTCATGGCCATGGTACGGTCTCCTACTTGGAACCGATGGCGCGGGCATCCGCCCGCTGATGCCGACATCCTGTCGGCAGCACGTCCTTCCTGGTCGTGCCTGTGGGTAAGTATGCAATGACGATGCCAGAGACGCAAGCCCCTGAAATACCGTGAGGCAGCCTGTCGCAGGCAGAGAAAACCCGGCAAAATCTGCCGGGTGTTGGCGGTCTGGCCCGGCAGATTTTGCCGGGAGACGGCGCAAGTGGGCTATTTTTGCCGGGCTGGCCATGCGCCGGATGGGGCGCGTGCCGGGCACACCGGCTTGAACGACTGCGGGGCGGCCCGGTTCCCTTTGCGGCGACCCTGAGGTGCCGCTGCGGGACGGAGCCGCCCCGGAGGACGGTCTTGAAGCGGAAGAGGGGGCCGCGGCGGCGGCCGCCCTGATCAGCCCAGCAGCTTGAGGAGGTTCTGCGGCATCTGGTTGGCCTGGGCGAGCATCGACACGCCGGCCTGCTGCAGGATCTGCTTCGAGGTGAAGGCGGTCATCTCGGACGCGATGTCGAGGTCGAGCAGTTCCGAGCGGGCGGCTTCGCTGTTCTCGATGCTCGACGCCAGGTTCGCCGCGGCGAATTCCAGACGGTTCTGGTTGGCACCGATGCCCGCGCGGCGGCTGTTGATCTCGTCGATCGCGGCGGCGACGTTGTCGATTGCGGTTTCGGCATTCGCCCGGGTATCGAGCGTGTCGGCGGCGAGACCGGCCGAGAGCGAGGCGACGGCGGCGCTGTCGATGGTGAAGGCCAGATCGTCTTCGATCGCGTTGGTGCCGGTGCCGATCTTGTAGGTGAAGGTCGCCGAGGCGTTGTTGGCGATGGTCACGTCGAAGGTGTTGTTCGTCGTGATATCGGTCGCCGGGTCGAAGTCCGAGGTCAGCGTCAGGGTCAGGCCGAATTCGTCGAGCCGGACATCCTGGGTCGCGCCGGCCGCGGGGGCGGCGGTCACCTGGGCCGAGGTCTGGGCAACACCCGTGGTGGTGTTGGTGACCGTGAAGCGGCTGGTGGCACTGTCGAAGGCGATGGTGAACTGGTCGGCGTTCGACACGCCGGCCGCGTTGGTGTCGAAGGTGATCGCACCGAAACCGTCGGCCGATTCGATATCGGTGCCGATGGTGCCCGCGGTCACGGTCTGCGAACCGTTGATCAGCTTCTGACCATTGAAGTCGGTGTCGGCCGCGATGCGGTCGATTTCCGACCGGAGCGAGGCGAACTCGTCGTTCAGGTAGACGCGCTCGGCATCCGAAACCTGATCCGATGCGGACTGGGTGGCCAGCGTCTTCATCCGGGTCAGGATGTCGCTGATGCTGGAGAGCGCACCATCGGCGATCTGCAGCATGGAGCCCGCCTGGCCGGCGTTGACACTGGCCTGACGCAGCGCCGCGGTTTCGGCTTCCAGTCGCTTGCCGATGGCGAGCGAGGCGGCGTCGTCACGACCCGACAGCACACGGGTGCCGGCCGAGAGCTTGGCGAGTGAACGGGTGGCGTCCGAGTCGCTCGCGCTCAGATGGCGGTGCGCGACGTTCGCGGCGTAGTTCGAATTGATCGTCAGCGCCATGACTTGGTCTCTCCGATACTTGCGCTTCCGGTGGCTTTGGAGCGTTCCATCGCGCCACTTCGAGCGGCCAACCCTGGCCCGGCCCGCACGGCACGATCTGATCGGGGACGCTTATTGCACGGGGTGTGCCAAGTCTGAAAAATATTTAAATACAATGGGTTAAAAAGTTTGATCCGCCGCATCTGCAGACCGTGCGGAGATTCCGACCCGGCAGTTTCCGCCAGGGCGGGCGGCAGAAACTGCCGATCGGCAGGCTCGCATCGCCCGAGGCACGGCGGTAATCTCGTCGCGACCCCGTCAATATCTGCCGAGCCGGAGGAGCCCCATGGCCGGACCCGAGATGGTCGAATACGAGGATGCATCGCCCGAGGTGCGGGCGGTCTTCGACGACATCATGCAGACCCGCCGCGTCGACCGGCTGAACAATTTCTGGAAGGTGATCGCGGTCCACCCACCGACCCTGAAGCGGACCTGGGAAAGTCTGAAGGAGGTGATGGCCCCGGGCGCGCTGGACCCGATGGTGAAGGAGCTGATCTTCACCGCCGTCAGCGCCACCAATGGCTGCGCCTATTGCGTCACCAGCCATGGCGGCGCGGCGGCGAAGGCCGGCGCCAGCCCCGAGATGATCCGCGAGATGCTGGCCGTGGTCGGCATGGCCAACGAGACCAACCGCCTGGTCTTCGGCTATCAGGTGCCGATGGACGAGCCGCCGGCCGCCACCGCCGAAACGGATGCGGCCGACGCGTCGAAGCGCCGGCCGCGGTCAACTCAGGTCAGGGCGCGTCGGGCGGGCCGCGATCAGCGGTAGCCGTATCCCACCACGCCGGTCTCGGGGCGGATCTGCAGGGTGTCGTAGCCGTCGAGCAGCGCCTCGGGGCCGAGAACCGGGTCGCAGGCCCGGAAGATGATGTCGAAGCCCTCGATATGGCGCGGCAGCATCCCGCGTTCATCCTGAAGCCGCTGCCAGGCGAGCACGCAGGTCACGCCCAGCGGCCGGCGGGCGACGGCAAAACCGTAGCGGCCATAGGCGTTGCGGCGCGGCACGGCCGAGATCTGCGGCTCCAGCCCCGGGAATTCCTTGGCCAGCAGCAGCCTCAGCTTTTCCTGGGTGAACCGGTCGCGGGGCGCATTCACCGGCAGATCGGCGAAAGACCACAGGCTGTCGGTGCGCACCAGCCAGAGATCGGCCTCCAGCCGGTTCTGTCCGGCTTCGACCGAACGGTTGGGCAGGATCGACACCTGCTTCAGCTCCGAGCCGTTGTTCGATTTCGTCTGGGTGACGATCAGCGGATCAGGGGCCGCCGCCAGCCGGGCCAGCGCCTCCAGCGGGCCGAGACGGGTGGCACCGGCCTCTTCCGCCAGCGCCGTCGGTTCGGGGCCGGCACGTTCATAGGTGCAGCCGGTAAGGGCCAGAAGGCCCAGGACAGCCGCGACGAGGCCGGGGAGGGCAGGCTTGCGCATCCGGGTCATCGGGCTCACTCCGGATAGAAGGTGACGACGCGCAGGCCCTCGCGCGATTCGGGCGTGCTGAGTTCGGTGTCGAGCCGCTCGAACAGCCGGCGCGACTGGCCGAGCTTGCGGGTGTGATAGAGCGACCAGGCCCGCATCAGGGCCAGATCCCGCCGTTCCGGGGCGATCTGGCGGCGGGTGTCGAGCAGGCGCATCGCCAGCAGGTAATCCTCGTCGTCATAGGCGGCCTGGGCACGGGCGGCAAGCAGTTCCGCCTGCAGATCGGTGCGGCGTTCAGGGGTGATCGGCTGGGTTTCGATCATCCGCTGCGCCTCGCTGACCAGACCCATCTGCATCAGGGTCAGGATTTCGCCATAGACGGCATCCGCCCCCATCTCGCCGCCGGCCGCGCGGGCCTGGGCAAAGGCATATTGGGCTTCTGCGGGCCGGCCGAGGCCCAGCAGACACCAGGCGCGCTGCATGGCGGTGCCGGGCGCCTCTACCGGCACCGGCGGCAGGGCGGCGGCGCCTGAAAGCGTCGTGGCTGCCGGTGCGGCAACGGCGGTGGCGCGCGATCCTGCGCTCACGCCGCCGGGGACGATGCCCCCTGCCGTGGCCCGCCCTGCCGTGGTCGACACCCCTGCCGGCACACCCGTCTGTGCACTGGTGGCGCCACGGCTCGCCACGGCATCGGGGGTATAGCCGTAGGAGCGGCCATAGACGTCGCCCCCGGTATAGCCTGTGGTCGGCGCATAGCCGGCCGCGGCCGGCAGGCCCGCCCGATAGACCGGCTCGCCCGCCGACCAGGACACACCCGCCCGGCCGGTGCCATAGCCGGTATAGGCGGTGGGCACGGCGTCGGGGGGCAGCACCGGTGGCAGGCGCCCGGCCAGGGCGCGGGTGGCGTCGGTGGGCATCTGTGTGGCATATCCGGCCGCCCCGCCCCGCGGATCCGGGGCAAGCCGGCCATCCAGCACCAGCAGGCAGCCGGCATTGTCGCCGCGGGCATAGGCTTCGGTCGCGGGGCCGCCGCCACCGCCGCCGCTGCCGCGCAGCCCGCTGAAGAACTTCGTCAGCCGCGCCGAGCGGCCGCCATATTGCTGTTCCAGTGCCTGGAACCGGGCGGTCTGACCGCTGCCCTGCAGGCCGAGGGCAAGGCCTTCGACCGCCTCGTCTCCGCCGCCCCAGGCCAGCGCATTCTCGAACCAGAGCGCTGCCGTGGCGGGATCTTCGCGCCGGCTGTGCCACCAGCCGAGCGCCATGGCGGCGCGGGCATCGTGCTTTTCTTCGGCCCAGGTCGCGAAATCCACCACCATGGCGCGCGGCGCGTTGGTCTGGCGGCCGAGCATGGCGCTCATGCTGTCGACATAGTCGCGGCCAAGCCCCGACGAGCGGGCGAGGCGCGCCGCCTCGGCGGTCTTGCCCTGGCGGGTGAGGGCCTGAATCCGGCCGCGCAGCCCGGCCTCCTTCGCACCCCAGCTTTCGGCCTTGCGGAACCAGGCTTCGGCCTCGCCGGCCTGGCCCTGTTCCATCAGATACCAGGCGACCAGCATCGCACCGTCGGCATCGCGGCCCGCCTCGACATCGGCCTTCACCGCGTCCAGCGTTTCGGCGGTCACCTGCGGCCGGGTGCCGGATTTGCGGGCCTCGGGCGACATCGCCGCGGCCAGCTCGCCGCGGCGCAGCCCGCCGACCACCTGCTGCAGCGCTGCCGGATCGGTGCCGACCCGGCCGCGTTCGATCGCCACCAGCTGTTCCACCTGATCGGACGGCAGGATGGTGCCGGCTTTCTGCAACGTGGCACGCCGCTCCTGCGCGTTGTCACAGGTCGACACGATGGTCCGGTAGAGGCCGAATGCCGCATCCGGATCGCCGAGTTCGGCCCGCGCCTCGGCCAGGCGCCACATGCTGTCGACGCTGGAGCAGCTGATCAGCGCCGGATGGCGGTCGGCGATCTCCACCACGGTCCGCCACTGCTTCGCATCGCTGGCCGAGACGAGCCGGGTGCGGTCTTCGCCCATCGCCAGGGTGTCGAGCATGGCCTGCGACGGCGACCAGCCGGGATAGCGCCCCCGCAGCTCCGCCACCCGTGCCCGTGCCTCGGCAAAGCGGCCGTCGCCGATCAGATCCCAGATCGGGCGTTCGTCCACCGGGCTGTCGGGCGTGCGGCTGAACAGGTCGGTCGGCGTCTGCCAATCGGGATACAGCGCCTTCAGCCGGCGGATTTCGGCCTCCAGCTTCTCCATGTCGCGGATGCGGGCATAATAGCGCAGCGCCGTTTCGTCGACGGCGCCCGTGGCCGGCGTGCTCGGCTGAACCTCGACCCGCACGCCCGGGGCCAGGCTTTCGGCGCCGGATCGCGGGGTGGCGGTGCCTTGTGCCGCGGCCATGCCGGTGCCGGCGAGCAGGGCGATCACCGACACCATCGCCGGCGCGGAGGCGCGGAGAAGCGGTCTCAGGGTCACAGGCATGCAGGCTTCCTCCCGGCGGCGGCAAGGCGGACCATCAGGGTCAGGCTGGCCGCGTAATACGAGGCGTCGTCGTCGACGGCGGTGACATCGGCCGGCATCGGCCGGTCGTGAACGATACAGGCGACCAGGCCGGCCACGGCGCGGAAACCGGCATCGCTGCCGCGCTCGGTGACCCTGCCGTCGGGCAGGGCCACGACCTGCGGCCGGTCGGCGATGCGGGCGGCCCCGGCCGGCCAGAGCCGGTCGAGATCGACATAGATCGGCAGGGCAGGGTCCAGCACCCCGGCCCAGGCCAGATACAGCGGCACCCGCACGGCGTTGTAGCCGAAGGCGGCGGGGAAATTCGGATCCTGCGGCAGGGTGAAGGCGCCGTCAGGCTCTGCCACCACCCATTCGGGCGGCAGGGCCGGGGTGCCGAACCGCACGGCGGCCATGACAGCCGGGGTTTCGGCGGCAAGCCGGTTCCAGATCGCGGCGCCGTCCGGATCGATGTCGGCCAGAACCGGGAAGGCCGGCAGCACCCAATAGGCCGGGTTCACGACCACCGACGGGTCGCGGCGGAAGCCTTCCTGGCCGGGCAGGACCATCAGCCGCCCGGCATGCTCCACGATCACGGTGCGGCGGATCGCGGCGGCAAGTTCTGCCGCCGCCTCGCGATAGCGATCGTCGCTCCAGCGCCGCCCCGCTTCGGCCAGTGCCCAGGCCGCCAGAATGTCGCCGTCCGACGCGCTGTTGCGATCGGTCACCGCCGGATCGGCCTTGGGGTCGTAGCGCCAGGCCATCATGCCGTCATCGCGCACGAACAGCGTGGTATATGTCCACGACCAGATCCGCGCGAAACTGGCCCGGTCGCCCATCAGCACCGACAGCAGCAGGCCATAGCCCTGGCCTTCCGAATGGCTGATGCCGCCATTGCCGGTGTCGATAACCCGGCCTTCGGGGGTGAGAAAGCGCTGCCGCCAGTCTTCCCACAGGGCCACGGTGTCCGCATCCAGCCCCGCCTTTCGATCGGCCTCGGTCCGCGGGGCTTCGGCGCGCGCCGTTTGAACCGGCGGGGTATCGGCAGGGGCAGGGGTCTGCAGCTGTGCCCGGTCTTTCGGTATGGCTTGTCCCTCTGACGAGACGGGCACGATCGCCGGCGTCGCCGCCGCAGCCAGGGCACGCGGGGCCGGCAGGGCCGATGTCGTCCCGGCCTCTGCGGTGCCGTCCGGCGTGCGGCTTTTGGTGGTCGCCCAGACCGCAAAGGCGATCGCGGCGATCACCGCCAGGCTGATCACGCGGGAACGGCTGCTCATACGGGTCTCCGGGGGGAATGGCGGACAAGAATATGGGTGGCGATGCCCAGCGTGCCGATCAGCAGGGCGATCACCGCGGCCCAGATCAACACATTGCGCGAGAACCAGCTGGCGGTGATCGACAGCACGCCGAAGGGCCCCACCTCTCCGGTCAGCACGTGATAGGCCGGGCCGCCATCGGCCGTCGCTACCGTGCGCCCGTCGCTGGCCAGCGTGGCGACGCCGCCCTTGAGCGCGTCCCAGGCCTCGTCGGCGGCCAGCAGCCGCACGCCGCCCAGCAGGCGCTGATCGTCGGCCGCGGTCACCAGCGTCCAGGTGGTGCCGACATCCTGGGGGGCGGCGTATTGCATCACCGCCAGCAACGGCCGGCTGCCCTCGGTGAACAGCGTTTCCGGGCTGCGCCGGTCGGGCAGGGTTTCATCCAGAATCCAGCGGGTCTGGGTGCGCAGCCAACCCCAGCTGCGGCTGGCCCAGCCGATCATGCCGTCGCCCCGGTCTTCGGCATTTTCCCCCAGCCGGCGCTGCCATTCCTCGCGCAGCCCCTCGGACCAGCGACTGGTTGCGGCGGCCCGGGCTTCCAGCCGCCGGGCCGTCTGTGCCTGCAGCAGCTGCGGGCCGGATTCGGCACCCCCGGTGGCTATGGCATCGTCGCCCTCCACGATCGTCTCGGGCAGACGGCCGCGGTTCAGATCGCCCAGCAGTTCGGGCCCGACCGGTGCCGCCGCGATCAGATCCAGGCCCAGCCGCGCGATCGGCGCCACGATCAGCGTGTCGCGGGCGCGCAGCCGCGGCATCTGGTCGTAGAAATGCGGTTCCATCGGCACGCCGGCCGCCCGGGCCATGCGGGCAATGACCGTGGCCGCCGCCGTTACCCCCAGCGGCTGGTCCAGCGGGGTCACCACATGGAAGGCGCTGATGTCGTGGCCGGGGCGGTTATAGGGAAAGCCGGTCCCGGCCATGACCCGCAGATCGGGCAGGCTGGCCAGATGGGCGACCGGCGGCACCTCGATCGTCGTGGTGTCGAACAGGGTGAAGCGCGGTGCGCCGCCGCCCGCCGTGCCGCCGCCCCCGGGGCCGGCCAGAACGCCGTCGGGGCCGCAGAAGGCAGGGGTGCCGGGCAGGCGGGTCTCGAACGAGATCACGTTGCGGCCGGGCTGGAACATCGACAGCGGTGCCAGCAGCTCGGCATTTTCAATCAGTGCGCCGCCGGGGGCATCCAGCTGCAGGGCGGTGGCGAAGTTGCCGTTGATCAGCACCGCCACTTCGGCCCGCGGGCCGACATTTGCGCCATAGGCGGCATCCAGACGGATCCGGACCCGCGAATTGTCGCCGACATACAGATCCATGGGCATGTCGACCGGCAGGTCGATGCGCTGGCGCAGGCCGTCGAAGGGATCGGTGTGATAGCCCAGCTGGGCAAGGCTGTAGCTTGCGTCGCCGTCGATCCTGGGGGTGGGGCGGGCGGGCACGCGGGTTTCGATGTCATAGAGGTCCGCCACCAGCCGGTCGCTGCCGGGCAGGGGCCGGGTCTGGTCGGCGAAGCGGCGGGCCGCCAGTTGGGCCTCGCGGGTGTCGCGGCCGGTCAGCACCAGAATGCTGCGGCCGCCGGTGCTGCGGATCAGGCGCAGCACGCCGTCGCCGGCATCGCCCGGATCCTCGCCCACCAGCCCGGCAATGGCCGGTGCCGAGCCCACCACGATCACCCGCCGGGGGCCGTCGGCAGAGGCGGGGGCCGACAGCTGGCGGGCCAGCCGGGTATCGTCGGTGGCGTCGATCATCTCGAAGGACGGCATCGAAACCCCGGTGCGGATCGCCAGCGCCTGGGCGGCGATCGCGGCCGCCGTCATCCCGCCATCCGACCGGAAGCCGTCGGCGACCACGATCGCGACCGGATCGTCCACCAGGGCCGGGTCGGTGATCAGGCTGTCGAAATCGGCAAGGCTGGGGCCGTCATCGGCGACGGCGAGCATCAGACGCGAGGCCTGATTGTCGAGCCGCGCCCAGAGTTCATAGGTGGACGGGATGTCGCAGAGCAGCCGGTGGCGCTGTCGGGCGATGACATCCACCCGGTTCTGGCCGACCGTCAGCATCTCGACCGGCAGTTCGATCCGTGCGGTGACCGGGCCGCGATGGGCATCCAGCGGCAGACGGGCCACCGGCTGACCGTTGATCCAGACATCCAGCGCCGAGGCATCGGGCGAGGTCTCGACCGAATTGCTGTAGACCAGCTTCAGCACCGCGTGATCCACCGCCACCGCATCGGGCAGCAGGACCGAGAAGCGGCCGACCGCATACTCGCCCGAGAGCAGCGTGCCGCGGCTGCCGGTCGGGTCCAGCGGCACCAGGGCGTAGCCGAGCATGTCTTCCGGCACCGCCGGCACCGGCTGGGGGGCGGGCGTGGGTGCCGGGGCCGACGCCGCCGGCAGCGATGTCGGCGGCACGGTCACCCGCGGTGCCTGCGGCTTGGGCGCCGCCGGTTCCGGTGCCGGTCTTGGTTGTGATGCCGGGCCGGGGGCCGGCGGCGAGGCACGCCGCGGCTGTTCCACCATCCGCGGTGCCGGTGCGGGTTCCGCCGGCGCCGGGGCCGGAGCGATGACCCCGCGATAGGCGCCGCCGGCATCGGCCGGGGTCTGCCCCCAGAGCTTCAGATCCACCGGTCCCTGTGACTGGGCCATGGCGGGTGCGGCGCCCAGCTGCAGTGCAAGCGCGCCCAGCGCCAGAAGCCGGATGTGGCTGCGGCGGGCACGGGCACGGGCCGGTGCGGTGAATGATGGATGGATGGCCATCTGCGTCGTCCTCCGGCTCAGCTGGTGCGCGGGGCGGTTGCGCTGCCGCTCCAGCCGGTGGGCGGCGTAAGATTTCCGTCCGGCGGCACACCCTCTTGCGCGCTGGCCGGCTCGGTCTGCAGCCGCGGCGGCGGGGGTGGCGCCGGGTTGGCACGGAAGCGCGATCCGCCCAGCACGAAGCCGAGCGATCGGAAGCCGTAGGCAGCACTCAGACGGATGAAATGGGCAACGCCGCGCACCACTCCCGGCCGCCTGTGACGGCGCGAGAGCAGTTCGGCCCAAAGCGCGCTGGAGCCATAGACCAGATCGACGATGGCCTCTTTGGCGGCGTCGGTTTCGGGCATGAAGCGCAGGCCGATCTGGATGTTGCCGGCATCGTCGGGCCGCCCATAGCGCATTTCGACCGGCACCGGGCGGGCCTCGCCGGTGGCGAGGTGGGCGGGCGCCGTCAGCTCGTCGACCAGAAGTTCGGCGAAGCGGCCGGCCAGGCGGCCCTTGGGCGCCTGGCGGGCGGGGATGGCGAGCCGGGCGCCGCCCTGCGACAGGTCCAGCAGGGCGCCTTCATAGAGCGTGCCGTCGATCAGGATCCGTGCCGGGCGCTTCACCATGACCCGCGGGGCCGCGCGATGCTGGGCGTGCTCGCAGACTACCCCCAATGCCGCAGAGGCGAGCAACAGGTTGAACGTGTTCCAGAAGGTCACCACCAGCAGCACGTCGCGGGTGGCGGGCTCCATCCACCAGCGCCACAATGCTGCCCCCATTCCCAGAATCAGCAGGCCGACCACCCCCACCAGTGGCTTTGCCAGCGGCGAGACATGGTCATGGGCCAGCGTCTCACCCTTGGCGGTGACCCTGAAGACGGGCTTGCGCGGGTCGATCATCGTCTTGACGATCGCGACCGAGGTGTGCAGCGACTGGCTGAGTTCGTAGAGCTCCGAGATCAAGGGCCATCGGAACCGGCCGTTGAGCGCGTTCTGGATCATCAGCGACGCGACGAGATAGGTCAGCGTATAGCCGGCAAACTCCGCCGCCGTCGCCCGATAGATTTCCAGACCAAAGAACAGATAGAACAGCGGTGCAATCAGGAACATCAGCCGCGAGAACGGGAACAGCCAGAACATGCTGCTCGCCAGATAGCACAGCCGCTGGGGCAGCCGCAGGCCGCGCTTGATCAGCGGGTTCTTCATCATGAAGATCTGGGTCATGCCCTGGGCCCAGCGCGAGCGCTGACCGATGAAGGCGGCATAGCTTTCCGGCTGCAGGCCGGCGATCAGCGGTTTGCCGTAATAGACGCTGTTGTAGCCGCGGGCATGCAGGTCGAGCGCGGTTTCGGCATCCTCGGTGATCGACAGGCCGCTGAACCCGCCCACTTCTTCCAGGCAGGCACGGCGCAGCAGGGCGGCCGATCCGCAGAAGAAGGCGCCGTTCCAGCGGTCCAGGCCGCGCTGGATCATGCCGTAGAACATCTCGTTCTCGCTGGGCATGCGCTCGAAGGTCTTGAGGTTGCGCTCCAGCGGATCCGGGCTGAGGAAGAAATGCGGGGTCTGCACCAGGAACAGCTTCGGGTCCTTGCGGAAGAAGCCGACAGTGGCGAGCAGGAAGTCGCGGGTGGGCACGTGGTCGGCGTCGAACACCGCGATCAGGTCGCCATGGGTTTCCGGCAGTGCGGCATTCAGATTGCCGGCCTTGGCATGGGCGTTGGTTTCCCGCGTCAGATAGTGCACGCCCAGCCGCGCGCACATCACCTTGAGGCGCTCGTGCCGTTCACGCGCCTTCAGCGCCTCCTGCGGATCGGCCGACATCCGCTTCATGTCGGTCGACCCGTCGTCGAGCAGATAGACGTTCAGCCTGTCGGCCGGATACCACATCCGCTTTGCGCCGATCAGCGTCGTCTCGATCAGCCCGTCATCCTCGTTGAAGCTCGGCACGAAGACGTCGACCGTCGGCAGTTCCGCCGGATCTTCGGGCAAAGGCGGGCTCATCCGCGTCACCGGGTCGATGACGACGAAGTTGTTCACGAAGAACATGACGATCGCATAGACCTCGGCCGCATAGAGCACCAGGCCGGGCACGAAGGCGAAGGGGTCGTCCAGCGGCGGCAGGGTGGACAGCGTGCGCCAGCACAGATAGCGCGCCACGATGAAGCCGCCGATCATCACCAGCATGGTGCGGCGGACGCTGGCGTCCTCGTGCGCCCGGGTGCCTTTCAGCACCGCCATGGCCGCCAGCAGCAGGATCATGAGCACGATCTGCGCCGGCAGGCTGACCGGCTGTGCCGCGGCCGCCAGCAGCGCGACCAGCGCCAGGACCCAGATCAGACCGAGCGCGAGGCGCCCGAAGCGTTGTGCGACCATCCTGTCAATTCCATACCGGGTCCAGGGTGATGCCAGGGACACGGATCGTCGTCGACGTTCCGCTGCGATGTCGGGGGCTGACCGGTGCGATGACCAGGGTATGGACTGATATGAACCTCGAGAAACATAAAATACCAGTAAAATTTTCCGAAGAATCTTTTGAATGCCCGCGTGCCCGCCATCCCTCGATGCATGATGGCGCATCGAGCGATGGGCCCGTCAAGTCAACATTGCGTAAGACAGCAGACCATGGACACGCCCTGCGCTGTTCCAGCCACACTCGACGGCAAGCGCATCGATCAGCGCCGGACGGCTCAGATGCTCGAACAGGCGGGCGATCACGGCTGCGTCGGCGGCAAAGGCCGCGCGCGCCTCTTCGGCCCGCAGGGCGGCATCGGTGTCGAGATCCAGGGCCGCCACCCGTGCGGCGAGCGCCGTCATGGCGAAGGTGACGGCCAGCCGGATACCGGGCAGCGTTTCCGGCGTCGTCGTGGGGAGCGGGGCCGCCGCCGGCGCGTGGGGAGAGGCCAGGAGCTGATGGTCGATCCAGGCATCGAGCATCCGGGCGAGGCCCGACGGGGCGGCCCGGCGCCGCCAGGCCGCGTCGCGTGCGGCCCTCAATGCATCAGGATCGTCTTGCCCTCGGATATCGAGCGCGAGCGTCCTGCGATCGAGCGTCACACCCAGCGCGATCTCCAGTCGCCCGGTCAGCCGGTCGAGCGCCGGCCGCCAGACGCCGCCGGTGGCATGGACCAGGGCGCCCAGGGTCAGCAGCAGGCGTGGTTCGTCGAGCGGGTCGCCTGCCGGCCGAGGCAGACGGTCGAGGATCGATCGGGCAAGCGCCGCTGCGGCAGCGGGTTTTTCGGCCTCGCCAAACCGGGCGACCGAGCCGGTGAGCGCGGTGAGCGCGCGCATGCGCTGATCGGCCGGCGCATCGGCCGCCAGCCGGGCCATCACGGCCCTCAGCCCCTCTCCCTGAGGGGCAGGAGGGCCGACACCGTCCCGGGCGGTGGGGTCGAGCGCCAGTCGGGCGATTTCCGGGCAGGCGAGCTGGGCGATGCGCAGCCGGCTGCCGTCGGCGAAGCTCGCCACCCGGCGCGGGAAGCCGCCACAGGCTTTGGAGAGCACGTCATGACCATGGGCTGCGTGCAGCCGGCACCAGCCCTGATCCAGCGCCACACAGGCACCGTCGCGACGGGCCATGCTGCGGCCCGCATCGGCATCGGTGCTGGTGAGTGCCGCCAGCTCTGCCGGTGGGAACAGGTCCTGCCAGCGCGCCCAGGTCTCGTCGTCGACTTGCATCGACCAGCCGGCGCAGCAGGTGTCGCCGCAGGCGGGGCCGATGCACGTGAAGGCATCGAGAACGGGTTGATTGCGCGGGCTGTCCTGCTCCATGCGGTCCGGACGAGACGGGTTGGGCTCAGCCTGCGATCAGCGGCTGGCGGATCGGATATTTGGGATTGTGCAGCACATGCTGCCAGCCCCGGCGCGCCTCCACATCCACCAGGATCGGGGCCCGGCGGTTGATGGTCAGCAGCACGCCGCCTTCTACCCGGTGGCTGGCGACCACCAGCAGCACGGCGGCATTGGTGCGTGCGATGCCCAGATGGGCCAGCGCCTCGTCCAGATCCTCGGCATCGATGGCATCGGTCTTCACCGGCACCGGCAGCACCAGCATCGACACCTTGGGATTGTCGATCGAGACCAGGATCTTCAGATGGTCGATGCGTTCGTCCGCGACCTCGGCGAGGGCGAAGCGGCCGCGACCGCCGAGGCCGACCAGGCCGCGGGGAATTTCGATGGCGCGATCGGGGTCGATGGCGATCCGGCCGAAGCGGGTGTCGAGCACCATCTGTGTATCGGGGGTCATCGGGGCATCGGGGGTGGTTTCGGACATGTCGGGCGACATCCGGATAGCATGGGCGACAGCCGTCAGCATGACACGCTTTCCTTCGCTTGAGCAGTCCCCGTATGGGCTGTGCCGCAATACGGGGGAGAATCGGGTGGGCGCAGGGGGAGGCCCCTGCGGGAGCGCTTACTTCAGCCCTGCGCGGGCGCTTACTTCAGATAGTCGGCCAGCGACATCCGGTTGATCTGCGACACCATCATGTAAGAGGCATCCAGAATGGTCTGGTCGTTGGACATCCGGATGGTGGCCGAGGGGATGTCGGTATTCTCGATCGCCGAGATGGCTTCTTCCTGCGTCACCTTCCGGTCTTCGTGGCCGGTGATGATGCTGTCGAGCCGGGCCTGATTGGTGCCCACCTCGGCGCGATAATCGGCGAGTGTCGCGATCGCGTCATTGACCATGGTCAAGGCGGTTTCCGCCATCGCGGTCGATCCGGTCTGGCCGGCCTCGATCGCCGCCTTCAGCGAGCCGATCAGTTGCTGAAAGCCTGGGCGGTCGGCATTGATGCCGTAATCCATGGTGATCTGGTCGTCGAGTCGGGCGCTGAGTTCAACCTCGTCGCCCGCGTAATAGCTGGCATCCGGGTCGCCCCAGATCGCCGGATCGGGGACCGGGACGGTCACCGGTTTGGTATCGGTGCGCGAGCCGCCGAACAGATAGCGGCCGTCCTCCGACACGTTCAGCGCACCGGTCACCGTGTCCAGCAGCCCCTGGGCTTCCTGTTCCAGCGGCACCGCATCCGACAGCCCCGAGGTGGTCGCCTGCATCAGCAGGGTGCGCAGGCTGCTCGCCGCATCACCGATGGCCGAGAGGCTCTGATCGATCAGGGTCAGCCGGCGATCCACATCCTTGGCATTCGACAGATAGTTGTCGATCCGCGTCGCCTCGGAGCGCAGGTTCAGCGTCTTTTCCGAATCCCCCGCGATGCCCGCATAGTTCTGGGCGACCTTGCCGCTGGAGATCTGCGTGTTGGTCGCATAGGTCCGGGCCTGAACCTCCATCACGTTGTTCAGGCTGCGGTTCATCTGGGCGTAGTTGGTGACGCGGATCATGATCGGAAACCTGCATCGAGAGGATCTGGCGGAACCGGCGGGGGCCGGGCGTCATGCTGAATGAAGGGGCCGGCCAGGTCAGTTGCCGACGATGTTGAGCAGCTCGTCGAACATCTGCTTCGCGGTGGTGAGCACGCGGGCCGATGCGGTGTAGGCGTTCTGGAACACGATCAGGTTGCTCATCTCCTCGTCGATGTTGACCCCCGTCACCGAGGCATCGCGATAGGAGAGATCTTCCTTGAGGATCGCCGAATCGCTGGCGCGGGTAGAGGCTTCAGCCGACACGCTCGCGATGTTGGAGATGATGCCCGAGGCATAGCCGGTCAGCGTGTAGTTGCCGCGGGCGAGCGAACCCACGCCGGGCATCGCCTGGGCGGTGTTGACACCGACCGCCAGCGCCTGGGCGTTGCGGTTGTCGCCCGAGGTGATGGCGACGTCGCCCGCAAGCAGGGCGGTGTCCTTCAGCAGCCCGGTCGCGACCCGGCCCGGATCGGCGACCACGGCCTTGGATACTTCGATCGTCGCGGCATCGTCGCCGTCGAACAGGTTGTTCAGCCCCAGATGATGCGACAGGCCGCGCACCGTACCGTCGGTGTCGGTCACCTGGCTGGTGCTTTCCGACAGCGCGATGCCCGAGGCGGTTCCGGTGGCGGTCAGCGTGAACTTGCCGTCCACGATCGAGGCCGAGACATAGGGGCCGAGCGCGCTGGCATTGATGGTGTCGCGCAGGTCGCCGATGCTGGTGACGGTGGAAAGATCGATGTCGAGCGGGGGGGCGACCAGCGTACCGTCGGCTGCGACCGCCGCGATGCGGAAGGTGCCGGTGGCCGAGAGCGGCGTGGTCGCCGCGACATCGGTCGACCCGGTCAGCGACGAAGGCGCCGGCCAGCCGGTGCCCTGATTGTGGATGGCGTTCATCCGCTCGACCAGATTGTCGGCCAGGGTGTCGAGCTGGCCGCTGAGCGCCGCCAGATCCTTGTCGCGCACCTGAAGCAGGCCGGCGAGGTTGCCGCCCTTGATGGTGGAGGTGACCTGGTCGCTGGTGCCGCCGGTCGCCAGTACATCGCCGTCGTTCAGCTGTTCCAGCGTGTCGGGATCGACCGCCACCGCCTTGATCGGGCCATAGACGGCGTCGGCACCCGGCTCCATCACCGGCGTATAGGTCAGCTGGCGCAGGCTTTCGTCCAGCAGGGTCTGGCCGGCGCCGGTATAGATCGCGATCCGGCCGTTGCTGCCGCTGACGATTTCGACATCGATCTCGGCGGACAGGCTCGCGATCGCGATGTCGCGCTTGTCCTCCAACTCCGAGGCCGATTCGCCCAGCGCATTGGCGCGCTGGATGCGGGCGTTCAGATCATAGATCTGGCGCAGCGCCGCATTCGCGGCCTCGACCGAGTCGCCGATCTTCGAATCGGTGTCGGCGCGCACCTGGCCGACCTGGGCGGCATTGGTGTTCAGCCGGTCGGTCAGAGACTTGGCGGCCGAGACCAGATTGTAGCGCTCGCTGCCCGACTCGGTGGCGTTGGCGACCGATTCGAGCTGGGTGAGGAAGGCATCCAGATCGGCCGAGATCGAGTTGCTGCCGCCGACCTCGCCGAACATGCTCTGCACCTGATCCAGGATCGAGGCGCGGGTGCTGTCGCGCGCCTCGTCGGAAGAGGCGCGGCGCAGCTCGGCACGCAGATAGTTGTCGACCTCGCGCTCGACGCCGGTCACCCGCACGCCCATGCCGTAGCCGCCGATGGTCGCCGATTCCTGGACGACCGTCTTGCGGGTATAGCCCGGCGTGTTGGCGTTGGCGACGTTCTGCGACGTCACCGACAACCCCGCCTGGGCCGCGTTCAGGCCGGTGGTCGCGTTGCGGAAGGCGGCGTCGAGGGAGAGCGACATGGCGAAGGGCTCCGGCGGCTCGGGGTCTGGATCAGATGCTGGTGTTCACGCTGATCGCACCCGCCCGGATGGTGCCGGCGCGGCCTGCGGTGCAGGTGCGGCCATTGGCGCCATAGACGGTGGTGGGCGCCTGGGCCCGGACGATGGCGCTGCGCACGGCACCCAGGATCCGTTCGTTGAGCGAGCGGGCCGCCCCGATCCGGCGCAGGTTTTCCTTCACCGCCTCGGCGAAGCGCGGGGCGATTTCGCCCAGGCGCGCGAAATCCGGGGTCGCCCGCACCGCCGCCTGATCCTGCCGGCCGAGCAGGGCATAGAGCTGCTCGTAGCCGCGGCCCAGGCGCTGCTTGTCGCCCTGCAGCGCGCGCATCCGGTCCATATCCTTGATCGCCAGCGCCGCGGTTTCCTCTTCCAGCACCCGGGTCAGTTCCTCGACCACATGGGCCAGGTCGGCGACCAGGGTGGCGACTTCGGGATCCTGGCGGCTGGCGGCGGCACGAATGGCGGCGGCGAGGCCGTCCTGGCCGGCGGTGATGATGTCGGTGGGTGCGGGCATGACGAAACTCCCGAAGGGACGGCAGGACAGCTCAGGACTGGGCTTCCTGGATGCGGATCAACTGGTCGAGGACTTCGGCCGAAAGACCGATGCCGCCCGCCTGGGCCATGGCCTGGCCGGTCTTTTCGGCCAGCATCGACTTCTGGAAGTCTTCCGCCGCCCGGGCGCCGGCGCCGTCGCCCATGCCGGGCATCAGATCGATGCCTTCCAGCATGGTCGACATCAGCCGCGACAGGAAAACGCCTTCCAGGGCTTCGGTCTTGTCGCGGGCCTTGTCGATGTCGATGCTGCGGCCGGTGGCCAGCTGGTTCAGCCGGCCGCTCTCGACGCGGCCTTCGGCATCGCGGCTCCGCGTGCCCGAAAAGGCGGTGGGAATGAGCGGGGTGGCAAGGGCGCCGGAGCTGCTGATCGACATCTGACCGGTCCTCACATCACTTCGATTTCGGCCTGGAGGGCGCCTGCAGCCTTGATCGCCTGCAGGATCGAGATCATGTCGCGCGGGCTGATGCCGAGCATGTTCAGCCCGTCGACCAGTTCCTGCAGCGTGACCCCCTTGGGCAGCACCGCCAGTTTGCGATCCTCGCCCTGGTCGACCTGGATATTGGTGCGCGGCACCACCGCGGTCTGGCCCTGGGAGAAGGGGCCGGGCTGCGAGACCTGCGGGGTCTCGGTGATCCGGATGGTCAGGTTGCCCTGGGCGATGGCGACGGTGTCGATCCGGACGTTCTCGCCCATCACGATGATGCCGCTGTTCTCGTCGATCACCACTTTGGCGACCTGGTCGGGCTGGACACGCAGCTGTTCGATCTGGGTCATCAGCCCGGCGACGTCGCCCTGCCACTGCGCCGGCACCTGGACCCGCACGCTGGCGGGATCGGTCGCCTTGGCGATGGCGCCGCCCATATAGGCATTCACGGCAGAGGCGATGCGCTGGGCGGTGGTGAAATCGGGGTTGCGGAGCGCGATGGTGACCTGTTCGAGCGAGTCGAAGGCGAAGGTCACCTCGCGCTCGACGATGGCACCACTGGCGATCCGACCCACCGTCGGCACGCCCTGGGTAATCGAGGCGCCCTGGCCCTGGGCCGAGAAGCCGCCGACGGCGACCTGGCCCTGGGCGACGCTGTAGATCTCGCCATCGGCACCCAGCAGCGGGGTGACCAGCAAGGTGCCGCCCAGGAGCGATTCCGCATCGCCGATCGCCGAGACCCGCACGTCGACCCGGCTGCCCTGGCGGGCGAAGGGCGGCAGGTTGGCGGTGACCATCACCGCCGCCACATTGTCGGTGCGCAGGCGTGATCCGCGGCTGTTGACGCCCAGACGCTCCAGCATGGCCACCAGGCTCTGCTCGGTGAAGGGGGCGTTGTTCAGGCTGTCGCCCGTGCCGTTCAGGCCCACGACCAGGCCGTAGCCGACCAGCAGGTTGTCGCGCACGCCTTCGATATCGGCGATGTCCTTGATCCGCGACTGGGCCAGTGCCCCGCCCGGCAGGGCGATGGTCGCCACGGCGACCAGCGACGCCGCGAACACGGCGCGGATCGCGCGGAGTGCGCGGCGCGGGCGGTCAGGGGTCAGATGGCGGGACGCGGACATGGGCGGATCTGCTCCGGTTCGGGGGGCTTCGCTTCGGCAGTGCAGATGCGAGAACCGTGCCAGGACCGAAGCCTTTGCCGTGTCGTGGTTTTTATGGTGCGACCCGGGCAGGGCGGGCAGAAGCGGCCACGGGGGTCGCGGCAAGCGCTGCATGGTGCCCGGCAGAAACTGCCGGGTTCCCGCTGCAACAGCGGGGCGGCGGATGGCTGCTTGCCGCCGGGGCTTGGCACCCGGCACATGCACGCCGATATACAGATGTGGGTGCCGGTTGTTATAAACGTCGTATGCAGCCCGCGGTCCCCGGTGGGACCGCTTCAGGCAGTGGAGGCTGACGAGGCAATGAAGGTCACAGGCGTCGGTACCGGCGCGCCCGCATCCAAGAGCCGTCGGACCCAGGGTCGCAGCGGCAGCTCCGACGATTTCGCGAGCCGCGTCGACGACGGAGGTGAGACCCGCTCGACCGCGGCGCCCGCCAAGGCGGGGCCGCTGACCGCCATGGACGCCCTGCTGGCATTGCAGGGTGTGCCGGGCCGCGGCGAGGATGCCGATCGTGATGCGGCCGAGCGCGGCGGTCAGATGCTCGACCTGCTGGACGACATCCGCCTGGGCCTGCTGGACGGGCGGGTGCCGAAGGCGGCGCTCGGCCAGCTCCGCAGTCTGGTCGATGCCGAGCGCGGCAAGGTCTCCGATCCCCGTCTGGCAGAGGTTCTGGCCGAGATCGACGTTCGTGCTGCCGTCGAGCTTGCGAAACTCGATCGTATCGGGTAACTACAGGCCCGACCGGACGGGCCGCCGTGTTCCCCCGCGGGCCGGCCGCCAACCGGAACGCGAGCGACCACCTGCCCGCGGCCGTATCGTGGGTGGATGGCCTCTCTGAGGGGAGACCAGGATGGCTGTCACGCTGCCGCCCGACTACTTGCCGTCCGAAGACGAGCCGTTCATGAATGATCGGCAGGTCGAGTTCTTCCGTCGTCGCCTTCTGGCATGGCGCGAGGAAATCCTCCGGGAATCTTCGGAAACGCTGCGCAACCTGCAGGAAGACAGCCTGCAGGAGCCGGATATTACCGACCGTGCCTCGGCAGAGGCCGATTGGTCGATCCATCTGCGCACACGCGACCGTCAGCGTAAGCTGATTTCCAAGATCGATGCCGCGCTCAAGCGCATCGAGGATGGTTCCTACGGCTATTGTGAGGAAACGAGCGAGCCGATCAGCCTGAAGCGGCTGATCGCACGGCCGATCGCGACCCTCAGCATCGATGCCCAGGAACGCCACGAGCGCCGCGAGCGCAGCTATCGCGACGACTGACCGCGGGGCTACGCACCAGAGGCGGGGCGCGTCACCGCTCCGCAACCATGAAGATATAAGGGGCGCACCGATGCCGGGAACATCGGTGCGCCCCTTATTTTTTGCAGGTGGCTGGATTTCTTGCAGATGGCTGGGGAACCAAGCGAGCTGAAGGGTGGTCCGGCGATGAATGTGATGCCATAGTCGTGTGACGGTTGCATGCGGGGAGGGGATGGTCCCGCAGGGCAGGTGCCGGGAACACGTGGGGGGCGTGGCTGCCGATGGACGGTCGTGCATGGCCTTGACCGGGCCGACGGGGGAATCCGATCCGACGATGTCGATGGCCGATCCGACGATGTCGATGGACCGGCGTCGTCGGCGTGAGCGCCGTTGGCTGATCGTCGTCGCCTCGCTCGGCGTCGTGTTCTCGATCTTCGTCTGGTCGATCGCCCGACATGACCGGCTTCAGGCCAGCCGACATGCTTTTTCCGAGATCGCGACGGCCACCGCGGCCGCGATGGCGCTCGATATCGACCGCCATATCGGCGTGGCCGACGATCTTGCGGCCCTGTTCGCCTCGTCCAACGAGGTTTCGGCCGACGAGTTCGAGCGCTATGTCGTCTCGGCCCGCAGGCGGGCGCCGGCGATCAGCGCTCTGGCCTGGTATCGCGGCCAGATCGTCTCGCCCTTGCGGGAGGTACCGCTGGCGCCGGGGGAGATGCTGCCCAATGACGTGGATCTGATGGCGGCGCGGCTGGAGCGGCAGGTCCTGGTCCAGGCGCGGGATGCGATCGGGCCAGAGGACGAAACCGGGCAGCTGTCGAGCGGCCCGCCCGTGGAGCCGTCGGTCATGACGCGGCTGGTGGAACGGGCCCTGTTTTCTGGCGCGACGGCGGTGGAACCCTTCGGCCATCCGGATGCGAGCGGGCCGGTCACCGGGCTGCTGTTCGCCATTCCGGTCCGCACCGGCGGCAGGGTCGGCGGGCTGGACGTGGTGATCGGCCTGATCGACGCCATGCGGCTGGTCGACGATGTCGGCCGGCGTACCGATGACCTGACCCGGGCCGGCAAGCTCAGCCTGCGGCCGATCGAGCGCCTGCCTTCGGGTGCCGCCGTGTCACCGAGAATTTATGACCGCATGCCGGAAGGATCCGACCCCTCGGCCTGGACCCGGGTCCGGGCCGTGGAGGTGGGCGACCGGCTGTTCCGGATCAAGATCGCGGCCGGCAGCGACATACCCGGACGCTGGACGATCGAAGTGCCGGCGCTGGCCGTGCTGCTGGCCGGCTTTGCCGTGACCGGCATGGCCGCCGGGCTGCTGCGGCGCACCCAGCGGCGCGCTGCGATGCTGGAAGACGCGCGGGCGGGTAATCTGGCCACCCTGCGTCAGCTGGAGGCCGAAATCATGGCCCATGACGACACCGAGCGGCGGCTGGTGGAAACGGTGGAGCGCCTGGCGATCAGCGAGCGCCGCTTCCGCAGCACCTTCGATCATGCGGCCGTGGGCATCGCCCATCTGAGCCCGGCCGGCACGATCGAGCGCAGCAACAGCCGCTTCGCCACCATTTTCGGCCTGTCGACCCAGACCCTGCGCGGGCGGCGGGTGGATGATTTCGTCCATCCCGACGATCGCCCGGACTGGACGGTCGGGGTCACCGCCCTGCTTTCGGGGCAGACGGATGTGCTGTCGACCGACTGCCGGGTGATCCGCGCCGGCGAAGCGATCTGGCTGCGGGTGACGGCAAGCCTGGTGCGCGACACGCTCGCGGGCGGCGATGACCGCCTCAATCATGTCATCATCGTGGTCGACGACGTGACCGAGCAGACCGTGATGATGCGCCGGCTGAGCCTGAGCGAGCGCAGCCTGGCCTCGGCCCAGCGCGTTGCCGGCCTCGGCATCGTGGAATGGGACCCGGCGACGGATACGGTGTGGTGGTCGGCCGAAACCTACCGGCTGTTCGATCGTCCGCCCGCTTCCGGCCCGCTGCCCTTCGAACGGCTGGCGGACTATGTCGTGGCCGAAGACATGGCGCTGCTCGACCGGGCGCTGGCCCATACGGTCGAAACGGGTGCCGCGCTGCGCATGGATCTGCGCATCCGTCGTCCGGGGGAAGAGCCCCGCTGGCTGAGGGTGGAAGGCGCCATGGAGGTGGATGGCGGCCGGCGGGTATTGCTGGCCGCCCTGCTGGACGCAACCGCCGACCGGGTCGCCGCCCAGACCCTGCGCCGCGCCAAGGAACAGGCCGAGGCTGCGAACGAGGCCAAGTCGATCTTCCTGGCCAATATGAGCCACGAGCTGCGCACGCCGCTGAATGCGATCATCGGCTTTACCGAAGCCATGCTCGGCGGGCTGGGCGGCGCGCCCTCGGAGCGGCATCGCGGCTATCTGACCGATGTGCTGTCGGCCGGCCGGCATCTTCTCGGGGTGATCGAGAGCATTCTGGATCTGTCGAAGATCGAGGCGGGCAAGGCCCGGCTGGATGAAAGTCATGCCGATCTGGGCGCTATCGGCCGCGAGGCGGTACGGCTGATCACGCCGCAGGCGGAGACGCGCGGGGTGGAGGTTTCTCTCGACCTGCCCGATCCGGCGCCGGTGGTGCTGGCCGACCGGCTGAAGCTCCGCCAGCTGGTGCTGAACCTGCTGTCGAATGCGGTGAAGTTCAGCGACACCGGCGGCGCCGTCTCGCTCTCGGTCGTGCGGCGCAAGGAAGGCGGCGTGATGCTGGAGGTCGTGGATGACGGCATCGGGATGGACCCCGAGCAGATCGCCATCGCCCTGCAACCTTTCGAGCAGCTGGCGGCGGGGCGCGGCCGGGGCGGCGGCACGGGGCTCGGCCTGCCGCTTGCCCGTGCGATCGCCGAACTGCATGGCGGCCGGCTGGAGATATTGAGCCGGCAGGGGGTCGGTACGACGGTGCGGGTGACCCTGCCCGCGGAGCGCACGCTCGGACTGGACGGTGCGCCAGAGCCGCCGGCGACGGCCGTAAAAACCATCGGCCCCGGAGATGTCTCTCCGGGGCCGGGTGGCCGTCTGCATTGATCTGCCGCTCGGGTCAGAAGGGCAGCAGGATGTCCATGACCTGGGTGCCGTAGCGCGGCTGCTGCACGTCCGAGATCTGGCCGCGGCCGCCATAGGCGATGCGGGCCTCGGCGATCTTGTCGTGCGGGATGCTGTTGTCGCCGGCAATGTCTTCCGGCCGGACTACGCCCGCCACCAGGATCTCGCGGACCTCGTAATTCACCCGCATCTCCTGGCGGCCGTTGATGACCAGATTGCCGTTGGGCAGGATCTGGGTCACCACCGCGGCGATCGAGATCGCGACCGCCTCGGTCCGCTGCACGCCGCCCTGGCCGACATTGCTGGTCGACGAACCCAGATCGACCAGGCTGCCCGGATCGATCGGCTCGGCCAGCACCTTGCCCAGCTGGTTTTCGACACCGAAGAAGCCGTCGAGGCCGATCTTTTCGCTGTTGGTGCGCGACCGGTTGGTGCGGTTGTTGATCTGGGCGCGATCGTTGATCGTGACCTTCACGGTCAGGATGTCGCCGACCTGCTTGGCGCGCTGATCGTCGAAGAAGGCGCGGGCGCCGGCCTTCCACAGCGAGTTGGGCGCGCGGCTGTCGGTGCGCACCGGCGGCATCGGCATCGAGACCGGCTTGTAGCCTTCCGTCTGGGTCGGGTTGTCGATCGGCGACAGGTCGGGCGCCTTGCCGATGTTTGCAATGCGCTCACCGGCATTGCAGGCGCCGAGGGCGAGGGCCAGGCCGAGGACGGCGACATGGGCGCCACCGAAGCGGCGGCCGGTCCGGGCAGGGGCAGAGGTGCGGGGGGTGCGGGCCGTCGTCATGATGCGGTCCTCGGATCTCGGGAAGCCTGGGAAAGGAAAAAGCTCGGGCAGATGCGGCAGTGGTCAGTTGCGTGCCAGGCTGGGGCCGGCATCGCCCACTTCCAAAGTGCCGTCGGGGGCGACCCGGCCGTAGACGGTGTTGCGGCTGCGCGGGTTCAGCACCCGGACGGTCTCGCCTTCGCCGCCATTGTCCAGCGCCTGGCCCTGGGCGGTGAGCACCAGACCGCCGCGGCGGAAGATCATGGTGACCATCTCGCCCTTGCGGATCAGCTGTGGGGTGCCGACGTCGCGGGCCATCAGCGGCCGGCCGGGATAGCCCGGGCGGCGCAGGGCCTGGCCGATCAGCTGGTTGGGGTCGGTGACCTGCTGGTTGGTCAGCCGGCGGCGTTCCACCTCGATCAGGTCGATATCGCCCGCGCCGATGATGGCGCCGCGCGCCAGCCGTTCCCGCAGCACCGGAACCGAGACCACCGCGGTCGCGCGCCCGGCGGCCACCACCACCAGCGGCGCCAGCCCCTCGCCCTGATCGACCTCGATCCGGGCCGAGAAGCGCTCGCTGCGCGGGTCGTAGATGAAATCCGCCAGGCGCGGCATCACCTCAAGCCCTTCGGCCACGATGACCTCGGGGGCGCGGCCGGTATAGTCCAGCCGGTATTCGTCTGCCATGCCGGCACCGGGCGCCCGGTCGAGCGCATCGGTGATCAGCGCGTCGATCTGCTCCCGCGGGATGCGCTGGCCCCGGCGGGTGATGGTCACTTCTTCCGTGCCGGTCGACGGCTGCCAGGCAATTTCTGCCCGGCGGGCCATGCCGTCCAGCTGGCGGGCATTGATGGTCATGCTCTCGCCGGGGGCGGGGGCCGGAAAGGCGATCAGGCTGCCGGTCTCGGGCGCCAGGCCGTCGAACAGATCGGCCAGGCGGACCTGGGCGCCGCCGACATCCGATGCGGCACGCAGAACGACCCCGGCCATGGCCGGGACCACGGCAACGCCGGCAAGCAGCAGGCCAAGGCCGGCGGCGCGGAGATGACGGGTGAGGCGGGCGGTGGGGCGGGTCATGGCGGCCGGGCTCCGGTAACGGAAGAGGCGGAAGAGGAAGGGGGCGATCAGCGCAGCTTGGTGACGGTGGAGTACATCTCGTCCGAGGCGGTGATGACCTTCGAATTCATCTCATAGGCCCGCTGGGCGGTGATCAGGTTGGTGATTTCCTTCACCGGGTCGACGTTCGAGCGCTCGATATAGCCCTGCAGCAGGGTGCCGTAGCCGGCGGTACCGGGCACGGCATTGGCGGGCTCGCCCGAAGACGGCGTCTGGGCGAAGAGGTTATTACCCAGTGCTTCCAGGCCGCCCTCGTTCGGGAAGATGGTCAGTTCCAGCTGGCCGACATTCTGCGGATCCACCTGGCCGGCCAGCTTCACCTGCACCTCGCCCGTCGGGTTGATCGAGATTTCGGTCGCCTCGGCCGGGATCACGATCTGCGGCTGAACGGTGAAGCCGTCGGCGGTGACGATCGCGCCCTGGGGCGACAGCTGGAAAGAGCCGGCGCGGGTATAGGCGTCGTCGCCATTGGGCAGCGCCACCCGGAAATAGCCGTCACCCTGGATCGCGAGGTCGAGCGGGTTGTCGGTGACCTCCAGCGGGCCCTGCAAGGTGATGCGGTAGACCGAAGCGGTGCGCACGCCGAGACCGATCTGCACGCCCGACGGCACGATCGTGCCCACATCCGACGAGGCGGAGCCCACGCGGCGCTGGTTCTGGTAGAGCAGATCCTGGAATTCCGGGCGCCGCACCTTGTAGCCGGCGGTGTTCATGTTCGCGATGTTGTTCGCGATCACGTCGACATTGGTCTGCTGGGCGACCATGCCGGTGGCTGCGATGCTGAGCGATCTCATCTGCCTGGCCTCTCTCTTCCGATCCTGTACGTCCTGGGGTCAGCCGGCTCAGGCCTGACGGAGAATGCGCTCGACGGCGCGGCGCTGGTTGTCGTGTTCGGTGTCGATGACGTTCTGGGCGGCCTCGAAGGCGCGCAGCAGCGTCATCATCCGGGTCATCTCCACCACCGGCTGGACGTTGGAGCCTTCGATCATGCCCTGCACGACCTTGGGCTCGTCAATGTCCTGCGGCTGCGAGTCGGTGGCATAGAGGCCCGACTGGGTCTTGCGCAGCAGGTATTCGCTTTCGAAATTCACCACCCGGATCTGCGCCACCGGGCCCGCATCCGTTGCGACCGTGCCGTCGGTACCGACCCTGATCGGACCGTCGTTCAGCGGCACGGTGATGGTACCGCCGCCCGCCGCCGTGACCGGGTCGCCGGTCACGCTCACCAGCCGGCCGTCGACATCGGTCGAGAACTTGCCGTTGCGGGTGTAGCGGGGGCCGAAGGGGGTCTCGACCTGGAAATAGCCGTCGCCCTCGATCATCACGTCCAGCGGTGCGCCGGTCTCGATCGGCCGGCCCTGGGCCAGGTTGCGGACGACGGCGACGTCGCGGGCGAAATGGGTCTTGGGCGCATCGGACGGGTCGTGGAGGAAGTCGGTGAACATCATCCGCTCGCCGCGATAGGCCGTGGTCTCCGCGTTGGCGATGTTGTTCGCCACCAGCTCCAGCTCGCGGGCCATCGTCATCTGACGCGACAGGGCGACATAACTGGTGTTCTGCATCGGATCGGCCTCGAAACGCTTTGCTGCCGGCATCCCGGCGGGGTCGCTGAACCTCTATGCAGATGGCGTGCCAAACTCGTAACTTATTGAAAGATATGAAATTTGATGAATGGATCTGCGGCAGGAAGCCGACTCGGCCCCTGCCGGGCGGCAGGATCTGCGGGTCGACCGCCGGCCGGTCCGGAAAAAATTGCCGGTTCGTGGTGCAGCGCAAGAGCTTGTTAACCGTGTTCCGATTAGGGTACGGCTGAACGGTGGAGAGGACGGCCGCACCTGCGGATCGGACTGCACCGGGGCTTGCAGCTCCGTCAGAGGCGGACGATCTCGTATATCAGAGGCACGTGCCCGGATCTCCGACGGGACGGACAGAAGCGGGAAGCTTGGAAGATGGCTGACGAGGCAGTCGGTATGGACGGCGAGGGCGAGGGGAAGAAGAAGGGCGGCAAAAAGCTGATCCTTTTCATCCTGCTCCCCCTTCTGCTGATCGGCGGTGGCGGAGCCGCTGCCTTCCTGACCGGCATGATAGGTGGCGGCGGCGAGGAAGCGGCTCATGCGGAGGGCGATGCGGCCGGGCACGGCGCAGCGGCCGCCGCAGGCGGCGGCCATGGCGCGGCCCCGGCCGGCCAGCAGGCCCGCGATCCGCTGACCGCGGTGTATTACGATCTCCCCGAAATGCTGGTGAACCTGAACACCGGCGGCAAACGTGTGAGTTTCCTCAAGCTGAAGGTTTCCCTCGAACTCCAGAAGCAGGAAGATACGCCCCTGGTCGAAAAAGTGCTGCCGCGCATCATCGACAGCTTCCAGGTCTATCTGCGCGAGATGCGCGTCGAGGATCTGAGCGGGTCTGCCGGCATCTACCGCCTCCGCGAGGAGCTGCTCGACCGGGTGAATGTGGCGGCCCGGCCTGTCGTGGTGAACGACGTGCTGTTCCGCGAGATGCTCGTCCAGTAGGCGGCGGGCGGCGGGGCCCCGGCCACGCCGCCTCTGCCGGAAGGAGACCAGGTCCATGGCCGATCCCAACGACGAAGACGGCAGCCCCGACGAAGACGCCATCGCCGCCGAATGGGAAGCGATGATGGCGGCCGAGGGCTCCGGCGAGGGCGGCGGCGATCAGGGCGATGTCGATGCGCTCTTCGCCGAAGAGGGCACGCGTGCGCTCAGCCAGGACGAAATCGACAGCCTGCTGGGCTTCGACCAGGGGGATGAGGGCGACGAGGAACGTTCGGGCATCCGGGCGATCATCAACAGCTCGCTGGTCTCCTACGAACGTCTGCCGATGCTGGAGGTCGTGTTCGACCGCCTGCAACGGCAGATGACCACCTCGATGCGTAACTTCACCTCGGACAATGTCGAAGTCTCGCTCGACAGCACCTCGTCGATCCGCTTCGGCGACTATCTGAATTCGATCCCGCTGCCAGCGATGATCGCGGTGTTCAAGGCCGAGGAATGGGACAATTACGGCCTGGTCACCGTCGACAGCTCGCTGATCTATTCGATCGTCGACGTGCTGTTGGGTGGCCGGCGCGGCACCACGATCATGCGGATCGAGGGCCGACCCTATACGACCATCGAGCGCAACCTGGTCGAACAGATGATCCGGGTGGTGCTGAACGACCTGTCCGCGGCCTTCGATCCGTTGAGCCCGGTGAACATGAAGTTCGAGCGGCTGGAGACCAACCCCCGCTTCGCGACCATCGCCCGCGGCGCCAATGCCGCGATCGTGGCACGGTTCCGGGTGGATATGGAGGATCGCGGCGGGCGACTGGAGATCCTGATACCCTATGCGACCCTGGAGCCGGTGCGCGAGCTGCTGCTTCAGATGTTCATGGGCGAGAAGTTCGGTCGCGATACGATCTGGGAGACTCATCTCGCTCAGGAGCTGTGGTATACGAACGTGACCGTCGAGGCTCTGCTCGACGAACAGACCCTGACCCTGGGCGAGGTGATGAGGTTCAAGGTGGGGACCACCCTGAAGCTGAATGCACGGCCGAATTCCGATGTGCTGGTGCGCTGCGGCAGTGTGCCGCTGGCGCGCGGCCGTCTGGGGCGGGTTATGGATAACATCGCGGTCCAGCTCAAGGACAGCGTGCGCAAGTCGAAGATGACACGATGAGCTTCAGCCTGGGCATGATTCTCGACGTGACGCTGGTGGTGCTGCTCGGTGCCACCATCGGCTATTGCGTCGCCCTGCACCGGCGCCTGGGGGAGCTGCGTGCCGCCCAGAGCGAGCTGCCCAAGCTGATCGACAATTTCATCGAAGCCACCCGTCGGGCGGAGGCCGGCATCGCCGGGCTGAAGGCGGCGAGCGCCGCCACCGCCGACGAGATCGGGCCCAAGCTCGGCGAGGCGCAGGTGCTGCGTGAGGATCTGGCCTTCATGATCGACCATGGCGGCAAGCTGGCCGACCGGCTGGAAGCCGCTGTCCGGGTGGCGCGGGTGGAAGCCCAGAGCCGTGCTGCCGCCCCCCTGGCGGCCGCACGGCCCGAGTCTGCCGAGCGGGGCGGGCCTGCCGAGCGGAGCGGGCCGGCGCGGCGCAACGGCGCCGCCGAGCCCCTGGCCCATGATTTCGACGACGAGGACGACGACCGGCCGTTGCGCGCGGAGCGGCCGGCGACGGCACCGGAACCCGCACAGCCGCGCGCCCAGCGCAGTCGCGCCGAAACCACGGCCGCGATCCTGCGCATGCTGAAGGGGGGTGACTGATGGCCTCTCTGATCCGCAGGCGGCGGACGACGGCGCCTGCACCACACGCCGCTGCCGCGAACCCGAGGCCGAGTGTTGCCGCCGTGCAGCGCCGCTCGGGCCCGCTGGGCCTGCGTTTGCTGCCGGCGACGATCTTCGTGGCGGCATTGATGCTGTCGGTGCGCGTGGTCGACATTTTCGACGGCCGGGATCCGGCGGTGGAGATCGGTGTCGGCGGCGCGCCCGCCGAGGCCCAGGCCGTGCCGCCGACCCCGCCCGAGGGCAAGCCCGGCACCGAGGGGGGCGCTGCCCCGGCTGAGGCCGCGCCGGCCCAGCCTGCCGCGACCGAGCCTGCACCGGCACCCGACCGTCCGATCGCGACCGATGCCTTCCGCACCCCCGACGTCCCGTCGGGGAGCGAGGGGTCCGAGCCGATCGACGTGAGCAAGCTGACCCGCGGCGAGGTGGCCGTGCTGCAGCGCCTGTCCGAACGTCGCCGCGAGCTTGACGAACGTCAGTCCCGGGTCGACGAGCGCGAGCGGCTGCTGGCGGCGATGGAGACCCGCATCGACGACAAGATCGCCCAGCTCCGTTCCATCCAGACCGAGATCGAGTCCCTGCTCGGCAAGGTCAGCGAGGCACAGGAGAGCGAATATCAGCGCCTGGTCCGCATCTACGAGGCGATGGAGCCCGAAGATGCCGCCCGGATCTTCCAGGGCCTGGACCTGCCGGTGCTGATGCAGGTGATGGAACGTATGAAAGAGCGCCGCACCGCGCCGATCCTGGCCCAGATGGACCCGGTCCGCGCACGTGAGGTGACGACGGAACTCGCCGAGCGGCGCAAGCTGCCGCCCGGCGCGGAAGGTGCAGTGGAGGGCGGGACGCTCGCAACCCCGGCTGCTCCCGGAAACGGCAACTGAAGAACGAACGGAGTTGGACCCTAATGAGTGTCGACCTCAACATGCCGATCCTGATCGTCGACGATTACAAGACGATGCTGCGGATCATCCGTAACTTGCTGAAGCAGCTCGACTTCGTGAACGTCGACGAGGCGACCGACGGCGGCATGGCCCTGCGCAAGCTGCGCGAAAAGAAGTATGGGCTGGTCATCTCCGACTGGAACATGGAGCCGATGACCGGTCTCCAGCTGCTCAAGGAAGTGCGCAAGGACGTGAAGCTGAAGGACACCCCCTTCATCATGATCACGGCCGAAAGCAAGACCGAGAACGTGCTGGCGGCCAAGGAAGCCGGCGTGAACAACTACATCGTGAAGCCGTTCAACGCCGAGACGCTCAAGTCGAAGCTTGTTGCGGTCCTCGGGCCGTTCTGATTTCAGGCGGGTTCCGGTCCTTTCGCAGGCTCATCGGGAGCACCGTGCTATGAACGTCAAAGGCAATCTGCGTGCCGACCTGCAGCAGCGTATCGATACGCTGCGTGCCGAACGCGGCGAGAACGTGCAGCTCTCGGAAGTGACCGAAGTGGTCGAGGCGCTGCTCGGCACGATGGATGGCGACATCACCGCCCAGGAGCTGCAGCTCTATGGCGAACTGAACGAACTCGCGACCTACATCCAGCGCGCCAAGCTCGAAATCGCCGAGCTGAGCCCGCATGAGATCCGGACCGATCACATTCCGTCGGCCACCGACGAGCTGGATGCCATCGTGGGTGCGACCGAGGTTGCGACCAGCAACATCCTGGATGCAGTCGAGACCATCGAGAACGTGCTGGATGGCCTGGAAGGCGAGGCGGCCGACCGGATGCGCGATCAGGTGACCCGCATCTACGAGGCCTGCAACTTCCAGGACGTGACCGGTCAGCGCATCGGTAAGGTCGTCAAGACGCTGAAGTATATCGAGATCAAGATCGACGCCATGATCTCGGTCTTCGGCGATATGGGCGAGGCGGAGAAGGCCCCGGCCGACCCGTCGCACAAGACCTGGAAGGACGTGGTCTCGCGCGTCGACGACGATCAGACCCTGGAAGGGCCGGCGTCGAACGACGATGCGATCCGCCAGGAAGACATCGACGCGCTGTTCGATTGAGACCAGAGGCTCAGATGCTGCGATCGGCGGGAAGCTGAGGGAGACGGGGAATGGAGGATGAGGCGCCACGCCCCAAGCGGCGGCACGCCGACGGCAACGTGGCCCTGTATCTGGGGCTCTACCTCATTCTCCTGTCCTTCTTCATCATGCTGAACGTGATCTCCAAGGTCAGCGAAGAGAAGGTTCAGTCGACGGTCGACAGCCTGCAGTCGACCTTCGCCTCTTCGACCGCCACCGATGGCCGGCTCGACCGGATCGCGATCCTCTATGGCCCGGGCAATATCTCGGAAGCCTTCCGCACAGCCCTGTTCGAACTGCTGCAAGCGGCGATCCCGCGCGCCCGGGTGCAGGCCTTCGACAATGGCAATGTGCTGCAGGTGCGCGTGCCGATGGACGAGGTCTTCACCGAGGGGGAGCCCCGGGTGCGGCCGCGGGTTTCGGACCTGCTCGACCGGGTGAGCGATCTGCTCTCCACCCGCGGGCCCGAGGTGCGCGAAGTGACCTTTGGCCTGCCCCGCGGCCCGGGCGGTGATGTCGACCGGCAATCCCTGCTCCGCGCCGGGGTGCTGGCCCGCACCGCCGTCGCCTTCGGCATGCCCGAACGGATCCTGGCAACCGGTGTCGGCGACCACAGGGACCCCGAACTGGTGATCGAGTTCCGGGCAGGCTCTCCGCCGCAGATCGACACCGAAGGTGCGGGAGGCGCGCGATGAGCGGTGTCGACGATCAGACAGGTGCCGAGGACGGTCCGGTCCATGGTGAGCCCGCCAAGGCCGACTGGATGTACACGTTCGCCGATCTGGTCTCGCTGCTGCTCACCTTCTTCGTGATGCTGTTCGCCATGTCCTCCCTTCAGGACGACCGTTTCCAGGAGATCGCAAGCTCGCTCGGCGCGCGGCTGAACCTGACCCAGGCGGTGCCGGCCCCCCGGCCCTCGGCCTCGGTCGACATGCCGAGCGTGCTGATCCCGCGGGCGGTGGATCTGGATTATCTGCGCCGGATCATGACCACCAAGCTGGCCCAGCTGCCCATGGCGGAACGGATCCCGGATCTGGAACTGCGGCGTGAGAACGGCCGGGTGGTGCTGTCCCTGCCGGCCGACAGCCTGTTTCCGCCTGGCAGCGCCGATCTGGTGCCGGGGGCGCGCCGGGTGCTGTTCCTGCTGGGTGAAAGCCTGTCGGTTTTCGCCAACCGGGTGAGTGTCGAGGGCCACACCGATCCGATCCAGATCCAGAACGACCGCTATCCGTCCAACTGGGAACTGTCGATCGATCGTGCCGCTTCGGTCGCACGGGCCTTGCGCCAGAGCGGGTACACGAAGACGATAGCGGTCTATGGTCACGGGTCTTCGCGGTTCGACGATGTCGATATCCGCCTGCCCAGGGCCGAACGCTATGCGAAGAGCCGGCGGGTCGACGTGCTGATCGACGAACCGGAAGCGGAGGGCTTCGGATCGTGAGGGATCTGAAGGGAGGGTGTGGGCCCGTAACGCGGCTGACGGTCGCGCTGGCGGTGGCGGCGGGGTTGTGCCTGCCGTCGATGCCTCCCCGTGCCTTCGCCCAGCAGGCGCCTGCCGCCGCCGCGGCCCGGCCGGATGGGGCGGCCGCGCAAACCCTGCCGTCCATCCGCGTGCGCACCGGCCTGCATCCCACGTTCGGCCGCATCGTCTTCGACTGGACCGGCCGTGTCGGCTATGAAGTGAAGGTCGAGGGCAATGCCCTCACCATTGTCTTTCAGGAACCGGTGACGATCGACGTCACCGATGTGCCGGTGCGCCTTGGCCGCTATGTCGCAGCGGCCGCGGTTGAGACCGGCAATGGTCGCACTGCGGCGGGTTTTACCGTCAAGGCCGATGCCCGCATCCGCCATTTTTATGTCGGCAATCGCGTGGTGATCGACATCTACGAACCCGCCGATGCCGCGGCACGTGCCGCCGGGCGGGAGCCGATCGCCGACATCGCGACCCTGGTAGGCGAGAGCCCGGCCCCAGCGACGCCGACACCACCGACGCCGGCGCCTGCCATGCCCGACGGGCCGGTGCCGCCGGTTCAGATCCAGACGGCGCCGGGTGCGACGCCGGGCGGTGCCGGGACCTCGGGAACCACGCCGGCGGCGCCCGCTGCCCCCAGCCCTGCGACGCCTGCCCCTGCCGGTGGCCTGCCGGGCCTGCTGCCCGGTTTTCAGGCCGGCTCCGGCAGCACCGAGGCCTCGGGTGTCACGATCATCACCACGCCCGCCGATCGCGGTGTGGTGATCGATTTCGACTGGGGCGGCAATGCCCCGGCCGCGGTGGTGTTCGAAGCTTATGATGCCATCTGGATCGCCTTCGACCGGCCGGCCAATGTCGTCACCGAAAGCCTGACCGGGCCGTCGGCGGGGCAGATCGAACGGGTGCTGGTGGTCGACAATCCCGACCGGGCGCTGGTGCTCCGGCTCGACACCCGGCCGGGGCTCCGGCCGCACGTCCGCCGCGACGAGGGGATCTGGCGGGTGCGGCTGCTGGAAGACGCCCCCTTGCCCAACCAGCCGCTGACGGTGGCCGGCGGCACGACCGGCGGGCTGGTGGTGGATGGCAGCGACGGTGCAGCACCGCTCAACGTCACCGACCCCGTCTCGGGCATCCACATGATTCTGGTGCCGATCCGCGCGTCGTCGCGCGGGGTGGTACCGGCCCGGAAATTCGTGCCCTTCGAGCTGCTGGAAACGGCGCAGGGCGTCGCGATACGGCCGCGGCCGGATACCCTGCCGGTCGCCAGCCGCCGCGACGGTGTGGAGATCGGCGGTGGTGGCGGCCTGCCGATTTCGGCCGAGGCACTGGCGCCGGCCGCCTTGCCGCCGGCTCCGGCGGCCCCGGTGCAGGAGGCCGATACCGAGGCGGCCCGGCTGATGACTGAAATGGCGATCGGCGGCCGCGATCCGTTCGATTTCGCCCGCTGGGTGCGCACCCCCGATCTGATCACCGAGACCCGCCAGGCCCTGCAGCAGGCGATCGTGTCGGTGGCGCCGCCATTGCGCACCGGACCGCGGCTGACGCTGGCCCGCTTCCTGCTGGCCAACGGCTTCGCGGCCGAGGCGGCAGGGGTGATCGAAACCGCGATCGCCCTGGAGCCGGGCATTGCCGATCGGGTGGATGTGGTGGCCCTGAAGGGGGCGGCGGCCTATATGCAGGGGCATTACGACGAGGCCGAGACCGCTTTCAACGATCCGCGCTTCGACCAGGATCCCGGCTATGCGCTGTGGCGCGCGGCGGTGGCGGCCGGGCGGGAACGCCATCAACAGGTGGGCGAGTATGCCTCGGGCGGCGTGAAGGTGCCGGCCGATTTCCCCGAAGCACTCAGGGTGCGGATGCTGGTCCAGATCGGACAGTCGGCGCTGACCAGCGGCCGGCTGGAAATCGGCCGCGAGATCCTGGACAATCTGTCGTCGATGAACCTGTCGCCGTCCGATCGGGCGATGACCGACTATCTGTCGGGGCTGGCCGACAAGGCGGCCGGCAATCCCGAGGCGGCCATCCAGCGCTGGCGCGCCATTGCCGATCAGGGCATCGATCGCAAGGTCTCGGTTCTGGCCCGTCTGGCGCAGATCCAGACTGAGGTGGAGACCGGCGCGATCACCGCATCCGACGGGGCGGCCGCGATCGACAAGCTGCGCTTCGACTGGCGCGGCGACGAGATCGAGCTGCACATGCTGCAGCTTCTGGGCGAGATGCACGAGAAGGCCGGCAACTACCATGATGCGCTCGCCGCCTGGAAAGAGGCCGTGACCTATTATCCCGACGCCCCGCAATCGGCGGCGCTGGCGAAGCGCATGAGCGACACCTTCTCGTGGCTGTTCGTCGATGGCGGCGCTTCGAAACTGGCGCCGCTGGATGCGCTGGCCCTGTTCTACGACTATCGCGAGCTGACCCCGGTGGGCGAACGCGGCGACGAGATGATCCGGATCATGGCCGACAAGCTGGCCGCGGTCGATCTGCTCGACGAAGCCTCGGAACTGCTCCGCCATCAGGTCGCCTTCCGGCTGAGCGGCGCCGATAAGTCGCGGGTGGGCGCCCGGCTGGCGTTGATCCGCCTGCTGGACAACGACCCCGCCGGTGCACGCCAGGCCCTGCAGGACAGTGTCACCGCCGACATGACCCCGGCGCTGGTCGAACAGCGCCAGCGGCTGGAGGCACGGGCGCTGGCCGATCTGGGCGAATATCCCGGCGCCTTCGCGGCGATCCAGGGGGATGACGGTGCCGAAGCCCGTCGGCTGCGGGCCGAATTCAACTGGGCCCAGGAGAAATGGGGCGATGCGGCCACCGCCTATCGCCATGTCATCGAGCCGGTGCTGAACAGCCCCGAGGCTCGGGTCGACGACGTCACCGCGCGCGAGGCGCTGAAGACCGCGGTTGCCGCCGTGCTGGCCGGCAATGACGAGTTGCGCCGCGAGCTGCGCCAGAAGCTGGGCCAGCGCATGGCCGGCACCACCGTCGCCGGCGCCTTCCGTTTCGTGACCGACCCGATCGCACGGCCGGAAAGTGCCGATTTCCGCGCGGCGCTCTCGCAGGTCGGCAGCTATGAGAGTTTCCTGGCCGCCTATCGTCAGCAGGTCGCGACCCAGCGCCTCAGCACGATCAACTGATCGGGGCGCGTCCCCTTGATCCCGGCTGCCGCTTTGCGGTTCCGTCTGCCGCGGCGAGGCTTTAGGATGCGCGCCTCCGGTCCCGGGCCGTCTGCCGCCGGGATCGCATGTCCTGTCCCTGCCGGAGCTTCGTCCGCATCTTGTCCGCGCCCGCCGATCCGTCCCGCAATCCCGCCTGGCCCCGGCCTGAGCTGATGATCACCGAGGGCTGGGCCGATTACGCCCTGCTCGACAGCGGTTATGGCCGCAAGCTGGAGCGCGCCGGTCGGATGACCGTCATCCGTCCCGAGCCCCAGGCAATGTGGAGCCCGGCGCTCGACGAGGCGGCGTGGGAGCGGGCGGATGCGATGTTCGATGCCGACCGGACATCGGAAGACGAGGGCGGCCGCTGGCGCTTCGCCCGCGGCGACATGCCCGAGACCTGGCCGATGACATTCGAAGGCGTGGGCTTCCTCGGCCGGTTCACACCCTTCCGGCATCTGGGCTTCTTCCCCGAGCAGGCGACGCAATGGGCCTGGATGCTGCCACGTATCCGCGCGCGGGTCGCCGCCGGCGGCCCGCCGCCGCGGCTGCTCAACCTGTTCGGCTATACCGGCGTCGCCTCGCTGCTGGCCGCCTCTGCCGGGGCAGAGGTCGTGCACGTCGACGCCTCGAAAAAGGCGATCCATCAGGCGCGCGAGAACCAGGCGGCTGCCGGTCTCGATGATCTGCCGATCCGTTGGCTGGTGGAAGATGCCCGCCGCTTCCTGGCGCGCGAGGTCCGTCGCGGCAACACCTATGACGGCATTCTGCTCGATCCGCCCAAATACGGCCGCGGCCCCAAGGGCGAGGTCTGGAAGCTGTTCGACGATCTGCCGCCGATCCTTGCCGATGTCGCGGCCGTGACCGCCCCCGATGCCATGTTCGTGATCCTGACCGCCTATGCCACGCGCCTCACCTCGGCGGCGCTGGCCGGGTTGATGACCGAAACCATGGGCCGGCTGCAGGGGCGGGTGTTCTGCGGCGAGATCGCCACGGCCGAACTCTCGGCCGGCCGGGTGCTGCCCACCGCGCTCTTCGCCCGCTGGATGTCCGATACGGCGCTGATGGCCGAGCCCGCCGCCCTTCGCGGAGCCTGAGACATGACCTTCGAAATCGATGCGAGGCCGGTGAGCAGCCTGTCCAATCCGGCGGTGAAGCGGCTGGCCGGGCTGCACCTGAAGAAGAACCGCGAGGCGACCGGCCTGTTCCTGGTCGAAGGGTTGCGGGCGGTGATCGAAGGCGTGGAACTGGGCTTCACGCTGGAGGAGGTGGTCTTCGTCGACCGGCTGCGCGATCTGCCGCCCGGGCGGCGGCTGGCGAAGCTGATCGCCGGCACCGGCGCCCGTGCGTTGGAGGTGACACCCGAGGTTCTGGTCAAGATCGCCCGGCGCGACAACCCGCAGACCGTGATCGGCGCCTTCCGCCGCCGGGAATTCACCCTGGCCGACGTCCGGCCCGAACCCGGTGCGCTGTGGGTGGTGCTGGAAGGGATCAAGGATCCCGGCAATCTGGGCACGGTGCTGCGCACGCTGGATGCAGTGAAAGGAGCCGGGGCCATCCTGGTCGGCGACACCTGCGACCCCTGGTCGGTGGAAGCGGTTCGTGCAACCATGGGTTCGCTGTTCGTGAACCGCATCGTGCGTGCCCCGATGGCGGCCTTCCTGGACTGGCGCCGCGGCTGGACCGGCACGGTGGTGGGAACCGCGCTTACCGCGGCGGTGGATTACCGCCTGGTCGACTACCGGCCGCCGCTGCTGCTGATGATGGGCAATGAACAATCGGGCCTGCCGCCCCAGATGGTGGGGGCCTGCGACCGGACGGTGAAGATTCCGATGCTGGGTCGGGCCGACAGCCTCAACCTTGCGGTATCCACCGGCATCATGCTTTACGAGGTCGTGCGCTGCCGCCAGCCGCTGGCAGAAAGCTGACCGGGCAAGCGGAAGGACCAGCAGATGACCGAGGCCGCCACCAGCCGCGCCTTTGCGGCCCTGGCCCTGCCTGGGGCGATCGATCTTCTGACCGCTGCCGCCGAAGGCCGGCCGCTCGGGCCCTCGGCGGTGCGGGATGCCTTGCTGGATGCCGGGCTGCTGGTCGGGGCGGAAGACGGCGGCTTCAGGCCGGCGCGTGCGGTGCTGCTTGACCTCGCCGATCTGATCACGACGCCGCTGACGGCGGGGCAGGATCCCGGTTTCGCCATTCCACGAATGGGTTAGCCCAGAAATCGACCGCGGTGTCGCAGCTGCTTGACCGCTTGAGACGACCGGTCATATTGTTCGATCAATCCTTCCGCCCCCGGGGTGACTGCCATGCCGCGAACCAAGGACAGCGCCGACATTCCGAACCGTCTCCTGAAGGCGGGGCGCGATCTGTTCTGGCGCGACGGCTATAACGCCACCGGCATCCTGCAGATCACCGAGACCGCGGGCGTGCCAAAGGGCTCGTTCTACAATCACTTCCCCAGCAAGGAAGCCTTTGCGGTCGCGGTGATCGGCCAGTATGGCGACCATCTGCAACGGTCCTGGGATGCGATGGTCGCCGCCGCCCCGCCGGGGGCGCAGGCCACCATCGCCCATGTCTTCAACGAGATGATCGCCTGGCACGAGCGCGCGCCCGACCGGCCCGGCTGCCTGATGGGCAATCTGGCGGCCGAGATCACGCTGTCGAGCGACTTGTGTCGCGAGGCGCTGCAGACGGCGCATCTGGCCTGGCGCGGCCGTCTGGTCGGGCTGATCCGCGAGGGGCAGGACAAGGGGGAGCTGCGCCGCGATCTGCCGGCCGGGCTGCTGTCGGGGCTGATCTGGGATGCCTGGGAAGGCGCGCTGCTGCGCATGAAGCTGGAACGCTCGGCGGAGCCCGTGCGGCAAAGCATGACATTGCTGCTGGGGCAGCTGCTCTGGCCCCATCATCAGGCCGACCCGCATCGGGCCGCCTGACGCATCACAACGACAAGACGGCCATAACGACAAGACGGCCATAAGGACAAGACGGGAGGAACGGGATGACGCAGCGCCTGTCAGGCAGGGCCGCGCTGGTGACCGGCGGCGGTGCCGGGATCGGTCGTGCCACCGCACTCGCTTTTGCCCGCGAGGGCGCGCGGGTCTGTGTCGCCGATATCGATGCCGCCGCCGCCGCGGCGACGGCGGACGAGATCACGGCCGGCGGTGGTGAGGCCTTCGGGCTGGCGGCCGATGTCCGCCATGGCGATCAGGTGAGCCGGATGGTGGCGGAGGCGGTGGCACGCTTCGGCCGACTGGACATCGCCTTCAACAATGCCGGCATAGAGATCGAAACCGGCCCGCTGGTGCGCAGCGACGACGAGATCTATCAGCACCTGATGGACGTGAACGTCAAGGGCGTGTGGCTGTGCATGAAGCACGAGCTTGCGCATATGCTGGATCGTCCGGGCGGCGGGGCGATCATCAACACCGCCTCGGTGGCCGGGCTGGTCGGCGCGCCGGGCCGTGCGCTCTATGCTGCCAGCAAGCATGCGGTTCTGGGCATGACCAAGAGTGCGGCGGTGGAGAACGGCCGCAAGGGTATCCGCATCAATGCGGTCTGCCCCGGGGTCATTCGCACCGAGATGATGGCCCGGGCGGTGGAGCGCCGGCCCGATCACGAGCCGCTGATGGCCGCCATGCACCCGATCGGCCGGGTGGGGGAGGCAGAGGAGATCGCCAATGCGGTGGTCTTCCTCGCCTCGGACGACGCGGCCTTCGTTCTGGGCCATGCCCTGACGGTCGATGGCGGCATGACCGTGATCTGATAAGGATCAGCTGCGGCCGAGCCGCACCCCCGCGGCCGACAGGGCGATGCCGGCCAGCATCAGAGGGGTGATCGGCTCACCCAGCAGCAGCCAGGCCATGATGGCGGTGGCAGAGGGCACCAGGAAGAACAGCCCGGCCGCGCGGGCAGCCGCACCACGCCGCATCAGCGCGCCCAGGATCGCGATTGCGGCGATTGAATTCACCAGGGCCAGCCAGACCACCGCGCCGGTCACCTCGACGGTCCAGACCATATGGCCGGTTTCCAGCAGCAGGGCGGCGGGCACCAGGACCAGCCCGCCGGCCGCCGTCTGCACCATGCCGGCCAGCCTGAGGTCAAGCCCGGCGCAGAACCGCTTCTGCCAGAGCGAGCCGAAGGAAAGACCGGCGAGCCCCGCCGCCACCAGCAGATAGGCGTGGAGCGGTGCCTGGCCCGGATCCCCCAGGCGCTGCCCCACCACCAGACCGACACCGGCCACCCCGAGCGCCAGCCCCGCCAGATGCCGCCGCCCCGGCCATTCGCCCAGAAACGGCCCGGCGGCCACCGTCACCACCACCGGCATCAGCCCCATGATCAGCGCCGCCGTGCCCGCCGGCACGCCGGCCGCCATGCCGCCATACAGCCCGCCGAACTGCAGGCCGTGCATCAGCAGTCCGGTGACGGCGGCATGGACCAGCAGCATCGGCCGCGCCGGCCGCCGGATGCGCAGGACGGCGACGATGCCGGCCATGACCAGGGTGGCAAGGGCGAAGCGGATCACGCTCATGGTCAGCGGCTCCAGCCCGCGGAGCGCGATCGCGCCGCCGATATAACCGGTGCTCCACAACAGAACGAAACCGCTCGGCATCATCCGGTCGGCCAGGGGGAGGGTGGGGGCCTGGGTATGCGATGCGGTGCGGATCATGGCGCATCCTCGGGAGGGCGGGGCAGGGCCGTTCGTGCGGCACCGCCCGATGGAGAACACGCGCAGTGTGGTTCCCAAGGTAAGCGCTTGTAAAATCGAATGGCGTGATCCATCCTATCACGCTCCGTTATAGGTTTTCCCTGCGACAGGCCGCCGGATGATCCGCCCCGATCTCGACATCACCCTGCTGCGCTGTTTTCTGACGGTGCTCGACGCCGGCGGTTTCGCCCGCGCGGCCAGCCTGCTTGGCCGGACCCAGCCGGCCGTCAGCCAGCAGATCCGGCGGCTGGAAGATCTGCTGGGCCACCGGCTGATCCAGCGCGCCTCCCCCGGACGCAGCCAGCCGCCGCAGCCGACGGCGGCCGGGGAGCGGCTGGCCGAACAGGCACGGCGGCTGATCGCGCTGCATGACGGGCTGGTGGCCGACATGCTGGGGCTGGAGGAGCTGCCGGCCACGCTGAGGCTGGGCGTGCACCAGCATGCCAGCGACGAGATCCTGGGACGGCTGGTTGCGGAAGTGGCGCGGCTCCGCCCCGGCACGGGCCTTGATCTGCGCATCACCCACAATGCCCAGCTGACCGCAGAAATCGCGGCGGGCGAGTTGGATCTGGCGCTGCCGCTGGCGATCGCGGTGGATGGCGCTGCGGAAGCCGGGGGTGGGGGCGGCCTGCCGATCGCGATCCACTGGCGTGGGGGGCCGGAGACGTCAGGGGCGGCGGCCCTGCCGCTGATCGCATTCCGGCCGCCCTGCATTTTCCGGCAGGCGGCAATCGTGGCGCTCGGCCGGGCTGGACGCCGCTGGCGGCTTGTGCACGAGGCGACTGATGCCCGATCCCTGGCAGCAGCGCTCTCGGCCGGTCTGGGCGTCGCCGCCGTACCGGATGTCGGTCGCTATGATGACATTCCGCATGCGCCCGCCGGGCTGGGCCTGCCGGCTCTGCCGGGCGCCATGCTGCGCCCTCTGGCGGTACCGGGGTTGGGGGCGGATCTTGTCGCCACCCTTGCGGGCCTCGCGGCGGGAGGCTGAGACCGGCATCAGCGGCCCGATCTTCCCCTCAGCGCAGCCGTACCCCTCGCCACGCGCCTGCCGTGATCTGGCCTCCGACAGCGAGTGAACTTTCGTCCAGAAGGGCCGGAAGGGTCTGGGTTGCGAAAGCAGCGGCCTGCTGAACCGTGTCTCCTTCGGCAACACATCCGGCAACTCTGGTCGGCTGACCACTCGCTTGCTGCCATACACAGAGTGTATTGAATATGAACAAATAGCTTGCCCGCGCCAGAATATCGCGGCTGATCTTGTAGGGTTGCTGACACGCGGCATGCGTCGTCTGGGCCAGTTGCCGCATATGGCGCCGGCAGGAAAAGGCGGCCTGCATCAGTATGGTACCCTGAGCGTCCGTCAGCAGCGCGATCGCATTGGTCTGAGCATAATCGCCGAGAAGACGAGGTGTGGCCCAGGCCGTCATCTCGAGCGTACCGCTGCCATCCGGCACGGGCTGCAGGGATGCCCTGAGCCCGCCTTCGCCATCACCGACGCGTGAAACGGGTGTCGAGAGCTCGACGGGGCCCGCTGCAACGGCACTTTGTGCAGCGAACAGAGGCAGGCATATGGTGAGTGCCTTCATGACCGCAGACACGCGCCCGCGGCATGTCGTCATCCCGTGGGGCTGGTTGTTGCCGTACATACCCGGAACCTCCCGACGTCCCATGTTCGGAGGATATCAGGTCTCGACGCATAATGCAGGGCCGATCGGAAGGTCGAGGCCCTGTTCAAGGGGTCAACCCGCGAAACTGCGCACCAGGCTTCCCGCAATGAGCGACCAGCCGTCGATCAGAACAAAGAAAATCAATTTGAACGGCAATGAAATCATCACCGGCGGCAGCATCATCATGCCCATGGACATCAGCAGCGATGCCACCAGCATGTCGATGATCAGGAAGGGCAGGAAGACCAGGAAGCCGATCTCGAAGGCGCGGCGCAGCTCGCTGACCATGAAGGCCGGCACCAGCACCTGAAGGGGAACGTCTTCTACCGATGCCGGTTCGGGATCGAGCGCCGCCATATCCACGAAGGCCGTCAGCTCGCGCTCGCCGACATGGGCGGTCATGAAGTCGCGGAAGGGCGCGGAAATCCGGTCGAAGGCTTCCTCTTCGGTGATGTCTTCGGCCACCAGCGGCGCCACGCCCTCTGTCCAGGCGCGCTCGAAAGTGGGCGTCATCACGAAGCCGGTCAGGAACATGGCAAGGCCGATCAGCACCGCATTGGGCGGCGTCTGTTGCACGCCCAGCGCGCTGCGCAGAAGCGACAGCACCACCACGATCCGGGTGAAAGACGTCACCGCCACCAGCAGCCCCGGTGCCAGCGACAGCACGGTGACCAGGGTGACGAGCTGAACGATCCGGCCGGTGAAGCCGCCCGGATCCTCGGCCCCCAGATCGACGGTGACCGACTGGGCAAAAGCCGGATGACTGCCGGCCAGGGCCGCCAGCAGGAACAGGATCAGAACTCCGGCAAGCTGTGCGGTCTTGTGCCGCACGCCCTGCTTCACCGATCGAACTCCGGTGGGATCCGCCGCCCCGGCTGAGGCGGAAAACCACGCCGCCGTCCGGTTCCGCGCCGGTCGACGCGCAGCACCGGCTCGTCCTCGTCATCGTCATCCGCATAGTCGCGCGCGGCGACGGGGGCGCCTGCGGGGCGGAAGCCGGGCTCGGTCCCCCGCATGGGCGCGGGTGCAGCGGCCATGTCGGGCGCCTCGATGGCCCGCTCGATCACCAGATCACCGTCGCCACCGATCAGCAGCAGATGTTCCACATCGTCGCGGCGGATCAGCACCAGCCGCCGCTTGGGGTCGATCTGGCGGCTTTCGACCAGGGCGAGCCGGCGGCCGCGGGCCGGGGCGCCGGCCCGATCGCCCCAGCGGCGGATCGCCAGGGCGACAAGGCCGATCAGCCCGGCCACGAGTGCCAGCCCGGCGATCATCTGGAGAATGTCGTTAAAGGTCATGCAAACGGTCCGGGAGTACAGGGGAAGGCGGGGGCAGGGGCGGGAAGGCCGGTACAGGGGCGGAAAGGCCGGGGTTGCGGTGCCTCGTCGCGGTCAGCGATTGCCTGTGCGGCCATAGGCGGCTGTGGCGCGCTGGCGGGCGGAGAACCCGCCCATCTCGCGGGCGGTTTCATCGAAAACCTGCCGCATCTCGCGCTCCAGAACGTTCAGCGCGTCGATCAAGCCCAGCATGCGCGGGCGTACTGACTGGCCGCTGCCGGGCGGCAGGCTCGCCAGTTGCTCGCAGAACCGGGTGACCCGCACTTCCATACCGTGCAGGTCCACGGCATCGCCGCGGGCCAACATCTCGCGGGCGACGGAAATCTCGGCGGCGATGGCATCCAGCGCCGCCACCGGATCCTGGATGTCTCCGAGGCCGGTTCCGCGATCGTCGTCGCCCTGATCAGGCGTCATCACCCGTCTTCCTCCGTCGGTATCCACGTTCAGCGTACACGTCGTTCAGCGGTCGCCGCCGCCCAGACTGCCGTTCAGGCGGTAGAGATGGGCCAGGATCTCCGCCACCGCCGCAAAGGCGGCCGGCGGGATCGGGCTTTCCGGCTCCAGCGCCTCAAGGATCGCGGCCAGGTCGGCATCCCGCCGGACGGGGATCCCCGAGGCGAAGGCCATGGCGAGGATCTTTTCGGCAAGGGCGCCGTGGCCGGCCGCCAGCACTTTGGGCACGTCGTCGCCGGTGGGGTCGAAGCCAAGGGCCACCGCCACCTGGCGTGGCTGCTTCTGGGTCATCTCGGATCATCCCGTCGGGCTGACACAGCCCTTCGTCTGGCAGACCGGGGCCGTCGTCTGGCAACAGATTTCATGATGATCCCTTCCAGGCCCATAAGCAACTCAGAGAGCCGGTCAACCCGCTCAGCCGGCCTCGTCGGGGGCGGGGCCGCGGGTCACGAAGGCCGGCACGTCTTCCGGCGCGCCGGTCTGCCCGGCTTCGTCCAGGCCCAGCGCCGCGCGGTTTTCCGCCTGGACCCGGTCATAAACCTCGCGCCTGAGTACGGTCGCGTCGGCGGGGAAGGTGAGGCCGAGCCGCACGGTCTTGCCGCGCACCTCGATCACGGTCACCTCGATCTCGTCGTTGATCACCACCGCTTCACCGACCTTGCGGGTCAGATAGAGCATGCTCGCCCCTTCCATGTCCGGGGCCCGTTGCCGGCAGGCCTTGGCCAGCCGGATCGGGGCGCCGGTTCCGAACCGTCGATTTCCGCGGTCTCACCGCCCTCTGCAGCCGGCGCGCGCATCTGTCGCGCGCGTCCTTCTCTTGATCCGCGGGCGCCGCGGTTTTACGTTTCCTTAAGGCCGCCGGCATATCCTGTTGATCCTGCGGCGACCTTCCTGCCACGATGCGGGACAGGCATCCGGAAGCGGATCCTGCTGCCGGCCTTGCCGGCCCGCCTCGCGCGCTTCCTGAAGATATCCGATCGGACCGGGCCCGACGATGGACATAACGCGCATACCGCTGTTCTCTTCCCTGAAGAAGCGGATGGGCTGGCTGACCGAACGTCAGGCGGTGCTGGCCCAGAACATAGCGAACGTCAACACGCCGGGCTACAAGGCACGCGACCTGAAGCCCGTCGATTTCGGTGCCATGGCCGAACGGGCCTCGGGGCTGCGGATGACCGGCGCCTCGACGGGCGGCGGCAGCAGCATGGCGGCCGGCGGAGAGCTGCAGATGGCCGCGACGAAAACCGGCCACATGGCGCCGGCCGTCGCGGATGGCGGCTACCGTGCGGCTGAAGACCGCAAGCCGCTCGAGGTCACGATCGACGACAACAAGATCAACATTGAGGATCAGGCGGTGAAGCTTGCCGGCAATGCCAGCCAGTTCACGCTTGCATCCACCCTCTACAAGAAGCATATGGACATGATCCGCACGGCGCTGGGTCGCGGTGGCGGGGCGGGGTGAGGCCATGACGGATCATCCCGCTGACATCGGCCAGGGGAGGCTTGCCTCATGGACCTGATGAAGATCACGCGGATCTCCGCGGCCGGCATGCAGGTGCAGTCGGAACGTCTGCGGGTGGTGGCGGAAAATCTCGCCAATGCCGACAGCACCGGAACCACGCCGGGCTCGGAACCCTATCGCCGTCGGACGATCAGTTTCGCCGAGGGGCTGAACAAGGAACTGGGCCTGCCGACGGTTCGGGTGTCGCGCTATGGTGTCGATCAGTCGCCATTCGATCGCGAATACGATCCCGGCCATCCGGCGGCCGACGAGAACGGCTATGTGTTGCGCCCCAACGTCAACCCGGTGGTCGAGATGGTCGACATGCGCGAGGCCCAGCGGGGCTATGAAGCCAATCTCAGCGTCATCGAGACCACCCGCACGATGGTGCAGCGCGCGCTCGATCTGCTGCGCTGACACCTGACCTGACACCCGGCCCCGGCCGGTATCGGCCCAGAACACGGACGGATCAGACCCATGGATGCCAAGTTCGCCTCAGCCGCCGCCGCCTACGCCAATGCCGCCCGCGGCATCAAGGCGCCGGGCACCGAGGGCGGTGACCGGGCCGGTGCTTCCGGCGCCTTCGCCGACATGGTGAGTGACGTCATCGGCCAGAGCGTAAAGGCCGGTCAGGCGTCGGAACGGTCGGCGATGCAGGCGGTTTCGGGCACCGCCAGCCTTCAGGACGTGGTGACCTCGGTGGCTGCCGCCGAAACCTCGCTGCAGACCGTGGTGGCGATCCGCGACCGGGTGATCGGTGCCTATCAGGAAATCATGCGCATGCCGATCTGAGCGCGGCTTTGGCCTGCGTTCCGTTCCTCTCTCTCTTCCGCTTCGTCTTCCCCAGTTCCGGACCGGCCGGCCATGACGCCCAACGAGGCAATCGATATCGGGCGCGAGGCGCTGTGGACGATGCTCAGGCTGGGCGCGCCGGTCATGCTGGTCGCGCTGACCGTGGGCCTTGCCATTTCGCTGGTCCAGGCGCTGACCCAGATCCAGGAAATGACCCTGTCCTTCGTGCCGAAGATCATCGCCATCGTCGTGGCGCTGGTGATCTTCCTGCCGTTCATCTGGACAGGCATGGCCGACTACACCCGCCTGCTCTACGAGCGCATCCCGGCCATCGGCGCGGCGCCATGACGCCCGGAGGGCCTGGGGCATGACCGACCTGCTCGGGGTCGAGGTCTTCTCGGTCCTGCTGGTGTTCCTGAGGCTCGGCGCCGCCCTGATGCTGATGCCCGGCATCGGTGAGACCAATGTCTCGGCCCGGGCACGGCTGATCCTGGCCCTGCTGCTGTCGGTGGCACTCGCGCCCGTGATCGAGGCCGAGCTGCCCGTTACGCCCGACCAGCCGGCGGAGATCCTCCGGCTCGCTTTTCTCGAAGCCGCCGTCGGCATCCTGCTCGGCCTGATGCTGCGGCTTCTGGTGGCGGCCCTGCACACGGCGGGCGTGGTCATCTCGATGCAGAGCGGTCTTGCGACCGCCATGATGTACGACCCCACCCAGCAGGCCCAGGGCGCCTTGCCGGGCAATTTCCTGACCGCACTGTCGCTGGTGCTGATCTTCACCAGCGGCATGCATCTGATGATGCTGGGCGCCGTGATCCACAGCTACCAGACCTTCCCGGTGGGCGAGCCGCTGCCCTTCGGCGATGCGGCCGAGATGATGGGGCGGCTGCTGGACCAGGCCTTCGTGCTCGCGACCCAGGTCGCAGCGCCCCTGCTGCTGGTCGGCACATTGTTCCAGGTGGCGCTCGGCCTGCTGGCGCGGCTGATGCCCACCATCCAGGTGTTCTTCATCGCCATTCCGGTTCAGATGCTGATCGGGCTGTCCGTCATGGCGATCACCCTGTCTGCCGCGATGCTGGTCTGGCTCGATCGGGTCGGCCAGCGTCTCGACATGCTCCTGCCCTGAATCCGGGATCCTGAGCCATGAGCGAGCAGAGCGAAGACGACAGCCAAAAAACCGAAGACCCCACGCCAAAAAAGCTCGAGGACGCGCGCAAGAAGGGTCAGCTGCCGTCCAGCCAGGAAATCAATCACTGGCTCATGCTGGTTGCGGTTTCGATCGCGATCGTGGCGGTGCTTCCCGGCATGGTCCGCGATGTCGGTCTGGGCCTGCGCGGGTTGATCGCCAGCGCCGATACCTTTCTGATGGACCCGAGCGCCGTCGGCCATCTGCTCAGGGCGCTGGCCATTCAGATGCTCACCTGGCTGGCGCTGCCGGTGCTGGTGTTCATCATCGCCGCCCTTGCCTCGGGCTTCGTGCAGCGCGGCGGCAACGTCTCGGCAGAATCGCTGAAGCCCAAATTCGAAAAGATCTCGCTGATCGCCGGGCTGAAGCGCCAGTTCTCGGCCAAGGCGCTGGTCGAATTCGTGAAGGGGCTGCTGAAGATCATGGTGGTCGCCGGCGTGTCGTGGCTGGTGGCCCGGCCGCGGCTGGAAGATCTGGATCTGGTGCCGCGCGAAGCGCCGGCGGCATTGATGGAACGGCTGGCCGACGATGCCTTCGTGATCGTCCTGGCGGCGGCCTGCGTGATGACCGTGATCGCCGCGGCCGACTATGCCTTCCAGCGCTACACCTTCATGCAGCAGATGCGGATGTCGCAGCGCGAGGTCCGCGACGAGATGAAGCAGAGCGAAGGCGACCCGATCATCAAGGCCCGCCTGCGCCAGATCCGCATGGAACGGGCCCGCAAGCGCATGATGGCGGCGGTGCCGACCGCCGATGTCGTGGTCACCAACCCGACCCATTACGCCGTCGCCCTGAAATACGACCCACCCAAGATGCATGCGCCGATGGTTGTGGCGATGGGCGTGGATGCGGTCGCCTTCCGCATTCGCGATCTGGCGCTGCAGAACGATGTGGCCGTGGTGGAGAATCCGCCGCTTGCCCGCGCACTCTGGGATACGGCCGAGATCGACCGGGAAATTCCGGTCGAGCACTATCAGGCCGTGGCCGAGGTGATCGGCTATGTCTTCCGGGCCAAAGGGCGGCGCGTGCGCGGATGACCCGTGCTGTGGCATGATGCCCGAACGGCATCCGGCCGGAGACCAGGACGGGCGAGCAGGGCGGTATGAGCATGGAAGCATTGAAGGGCGCGACCCAGGCGGTGATGCGCGATCTGGTGATCGGCATCACCGGCATCGCCCTTCTGGCGGGCAGTACCGGGGTCGAACTGGGCGGCATGCCGGAAAGCGGCATGACCACGCTGGTCGATGTCGCCGGCCTGATCCTGATCATCTTCGCCGGCGCCGGACTTGCCCGTACGGCGATGCTGCGGGCTGCCGCCATCGACACGCCCTCCGCGGTGACCGCCGTGCCGGATCATGTGCCTGAGGTCGTGCCCGAGGCGGAAGAGCCGCTGCGATTGCCGCAGCCGCCGTCGCAGCTGCCCGCCAGCCATGGCGGTGGGCTCGATCTGGACATCGTGCCGATCGAGCCGGCGGAAGGGCGCTTCCGGCGCCTGTTCGATCTGGCACCGATCGGCATCGCCCTGGTCGACAATCGCGGCGGGGTGCTGGCGTCGAATGCCGCGCTGATCCGCCTGACCGGCGAGGACGGGCTGGAGCCCGGATATGCCTTCACCGATCTGGTGGTCCATGACCGGCGGTTTGCCCTGTCCGACGCCTTCGATGCGGTCTTCGGCGGCGCCGAGCGGATCACCGCGCCGATCGAGGTCTCGTTTCGCCAGCGCCCCGACCGGGTCGCCTCTCTGCTGCTCCGCCGGGCCGACGAAGATCATCTGGCTGCGGCCCTCATCCACGTCATCGACGTCACCGAGCGCAAGGAGCTGGAGGTCCAGTTCGCGCAGTCGCAGAAGATGCAGGCGGTGGGCCAGCTGGCGGGCGGCGTCGCGCATGACTTCAACAACCTGCTGACGGCGATGATCGGCTTCTGCGACCTGCTGTTGATGCGCCATCCGCCGGGTGATGCGTCCTTTGCCGACGTCATGCAGATCAAGCAGAATGCCAATCGCGCGGCCAATCTCGTCCGCCAGCTGCTTGCCTTCTCGCGCCAGCAGACCCTGCAGCCGCGGGTGCTGGACATCACCGATGTCCTGGCCGAGCTTACCCATCTCCTCCGCCGGCTGTTGGGCGAGGCGATCATGCTCGACGTCCATCACGGCCGCGATCTGGCGCCGGTCAGGGTGGATCAGGGGCAGCTGGAACAGGTGATCATCAATCTGGCGGTCAATGCCCGCGACGCGATGCCGAGTGGCGGACAGCTGTCGATCGCGACCCGCAATTTCGCGAGCGAAGACACGCTGGCGATGGATCGCGACTGGATGATGGCCGGCGGGCGCGAGCGGGTGCCGACCGGCGATTACGTGATGGTCGAGCTGCGCGATACCGGCTCGGGCATTCCGCGCGACATCCTGCCCAAGATTTTCGAGCCGTTCTTCACCACCAAGGCGGCCGGGCAGGGCACCGGGCTCGGCCTCGCCACCGCCTATGGCATCATCCGCCAGACCGGCGGCTTCCTGTTCGTGCGCAGCGAGCCCGGCCGCGGCACCGCCTTCCGCATTCTGCTGCCCCGTCACACCGAGGTGGAAACCAGCGGGCTCGAAATCGATCTCGCCCCCGAAGCCGCGCCGCCGCGCAAATCCGAGATCGCAGGTTCCGGCGGCCGGGTGCTGTTCGTGGAAGACGAGGATCCGGTGCGTGCCTTTGCCGCCCGCGCCCTGCGTCAGCGGGGCTTTACGGTGGAAGAGGCCGAAAGTGCCGATGTGGCGGCGGCCCGGCTGGACGAACTGGTCGAGGCCGGCATCGACGTGCTGGTCACCGACGTCGTGATGCCGGGCATGGATGGCCCGGCACTGGCCGAGAAAGTGCGCGAGAAGGTGCCGGGGGTCTCGATCGTCTTCATCTCGGGCTATGCCGAAGACACCTTCCGCCGCAAGCTCGGCGACGATCCGAATGTCCGCTTCCTGCCGAAGCCCTTCAACCTGAAGCAGCTGGTTCAAACGGTGCGCGACGCCATGGACGAAGCGGCAGGCTGACCGGTCCTGAACGGCGATGGCCCGCCATGCCTGGGGAGGGCAGGGCGGGCCATCGACCGGTGAATGCGACGCCGGGGCCTGGACGGGGCCGCGGGGAGGGGACGGGATGCGCGGCGCATCGGGCCCCGGCGCCTGCTGACGGCAGGGAGCGACGTCACGTCGCGCGCGTGCGCCGCCAGGTCTCTTCGAAGCCGTTCCAGGCGGTCAGGAATTTCTCCTTACGATCCTCGAACTGTCGATCGGGCGCGGCCTGAAGCCGCTGATAACTCTCGGTAACCTCCTGCCAGGATCTGGTCAGGTCGGTGCGGGCCCGGTCGGCACCATAATCGTCCTGAAGCTGAAGCTCGCGGACGCGCATCGACACCTCGGCGTCCCAGCGCTGGATTTCGGCACTGGCAGCCTGTTCGAAGCGGATGCGTTCCTGGGCATCGCTCGGCAGGTCGCGGCTGAGAGGGGCAGACTGGCCGGCAAGCGGATCGGTGTCGGGTGTCGCTTCCAGCGTCTGCGAGTCGATCGGGTCCGGTCGATCCATCACGTCCTGGCCGAAGGCGGGTGTCATGGTCGCGACCGCGCCGGCGCAGGCGATCGCAAGCGCCATGGCGAGCAGGCTGTCCATCCGCTTGATGGTGCTGTCGGTCATTACACGACCCTCCGTGACGAGGTCCGGCCTCCGGTGTGAGGCGCGGGGTAGCCAAAACTGTTGCGTCGGGGCAGTTCGCGGTCCCTCGACCGGCACCGATCCTCTGCTGGCGCCACGGCGAACCACCCCTCGATCCGGATGATGCCTGCAGGGCGGGGCGTGCGGACACGGACAAAGCTGTGACAGAAGCGGGGCGGTACCCTGTCACGCTGTGACACGGCCATTTTTCACGGCCCTGATCGTCCTGCTCGACGGGAGGCTTGCAAGCCGGAACAAAAAGAGTACATAGTGATTGCAGGCGGCGGTGCTTGCATCGGGTGACCGCCTGTGGAACAAGAGGGGCGTGGCCATGGTGCCCATGGTTCAAACCGAACTGCGCCTGACAGGCAAGGACGAGATGGACAAGCAGAAGGCACTCGAAGCCGCGCTCGGTCAGATCGAGCGCGCGTTCGGCAAGGGCTCGGTGATGAAGCTCGGCCAGCAGGAAAAGGTCGATGTGGATGTCGTGCCGACGGGCTCTCTCGCCCTTGACATCGCTCTCGGCGTGGGCGGGTTCCCCCGCGGCCGCGTGATCGAGATCTACGGCCCGGAAAGTTCGGGCAAGACCACGCTCGCGCTGCATGCGATCGCCGAAGCCCAGCGCGGCGGCGGCACCTGCGCCTTCGTCGATGCCGAGCACGCGCTGGACCCGTCCTATGCGCGCAAGCTGGGCGTGAACATCGACGAGCTGGTGATCAGCCAGCCGGATACCGGCGAACAGGCGCTGGAAATCGCCGACACGCTGGTCCGCTCGGGCGCGATCGACGTGCTGGTGGTGGACAGCGTCGCGGCGCTGACGCCGAAGGCGGAGCTTGAGGGCGAGATGGGCGACAGCCATGTCGGCCTGCAGGCCCGGCTGATGAGCCAGGCGCTGCGCAAGCTGACCGGCTCGATCTCGCGCTCGCGCTGCGTGGTGATCTTCATCAACCAGATCCGCATGAAGATCGGTGTGATGTATGGCAGCCCCGAAACCACCGCGGGCGGCAATGCGCTCAAGTTCTACGCCTCGGTGCGCCTCGACATCCGCCGCATCGGCGCGGTGAAGGAGCGTGACGAGGTCGTCGGCAGCCAGACCCGCGTCAAGGTGGTGAAGAACAAGGTCGCGCCGCCCTTCCGGCAGGTCGAGTTCGACATCATGTATGGCGAGGGCGTGTCGAAGACCGGCGAGCTGATCGACATGGGCGTCAAGCAGGGCATCGTCGAGAAGTCGGGCTCCTGGTATTCCTATGGCGACCAGCGTATCGGCCAGGGGCGTGAGAACGCCAAGACCTTCCTGCGCGACAACCCCGAAATCGCCCGCGAGGTCGAAAACCGGGTGCGCGAGGCCTATGGCCTGGGTGCCAACAAGACCCCGCTCTCGGTGGTCGGCGGCACGGCCTTCATGGCGTCTGACGACGAGGACTGAAACCCTCTGGGGGACGGCGTGATCACCACGGGTGGTCACGCCCTGAACGCCCGCGTGGACAATGGCGGGCGGCACGGGTAAAACGTCCGAACCCTGGGAGCGGCTGAACCTGAATGGCCGGGCCTCCGGGTGGGGCGGCGACGCATGGGGATCCTGGGATCCTTGGGGTCGCCGGCACCGCCTGCGGGGCTCGTTGCCGTTAAGGCCGAAGGGGCTGTTGAAGCCAGGGGCGCAGATGGCCGGAAACAATCCGGCCCGGCCCCCCGTTCCGTCGATCTTCACCTGCGTTTGCAACACGGGATGACGTTTTCCACCATGACCAGCGCGACCGAGATCCGCCGGACCTTCCTCGACTTCTTCGCGAAGAACGGCCACGAGGTGGTCGCGTCGAGCCCGCTGGTCCCGCAGAACGACCCGACCCTGCTGTTCACCAACGCCGGCATGGTCCAGTTCAAGAACGTGTTCACCGGCGCCGAGAAGCGGCCCTATGACCGGGCGGCGACCTCGCAGAAATGCGTGCGCGCGGGCGGCAAGCACAACGATCTGGACAATGTCGGCTATACTGCCCGGCACCACACTTTCTTCGAGATGCTGGGCAATTTCTCGTTCGGCGACTATTTCAAGGAACAGGCGATCGATCTGGCCTGGAACCTGGTCACGCGCGAATTCGGCCTGCCCAAGGACCGGCTGCTGGTCACCGTCTATCACACCGATGACGAGGCGGCGGGCTACTGGAAGAAGATCGCCGGCCTGTCCGACGACCGGATCATCCGCATCGCGACCAGCGACAATTTCTGGGCGATGGGCGATACCGGCCCCTGCGGCCCCTGCTCCGAGATCTTCTTCGACCATGGCGAAGACATCCCCGGCGGCCCTCCCGGCAGCCCGGACGAGGATGGCGACCGCTTCATCGAGATCTGGAACCTGGTTTTCATGCAGTACGAGCAGATCGCGCCGGGCAACCGGCTCGACCTGCCCAAGCCGTCGATCGACACCGGCATGGGGCTGGAGCGGATTGCGGCCATCCTGCAGGGCCAGCACGACAATTACGACATCGACATCTTCCGCCGGCTGATCTCGGCCTCGGCCACCGCCAGCGGTACCGAACCGGACGGCCCGTTCAAGATGTCACACCGGGTGATCGCCGATCATCTGCGCTCGTCGGGCTTCCTGATCGCCGACGGCGTGCTGCCGTCGAACGAGGGCCGCGGCTATGTGCTGCGCCGGATCATGCGCCGTGCCATGCGCCATGCCCATAAGATGGGCGTGGCCGAGCCGCTGATGTACCGGCTGGTGCCGGCGCTGATCGAGACCATGGGCGACCATTATCACGAGCTGCGCCGCGCCCAGGCCCTGATCACCGAGACGCTGAAGCTGGAAGAGACCCGCTTCCGTCAGACCCTCGACCGCGGCATGCGCCTGCTGGAAGAGACCACCCAGACGCTGGGTGCCGACGAGAAGCTGCCGGGCGAGGTGGCCTTCCGCCTTTACGACACCTATGGCTTCCCGCTCGACCTGACCCAGGACGTGCTGCGTGCCGAGGGCCGCGGGGTGGATACCGCCGGTTTCGAAACCTCGCTCGCGGAAGCCCGCGCCAAGGCCCGTGCCTCGTGGTCGGGCTCGGGCGAAGCCGCCACCGACCGGGTGTGGTTCGAGGTGCGTGACGCCGCGGGCGCCACCGAATTCCTGGGCTATGGCGCCACGGCGGCCGACGGCGTGGTGCAGGCGGTGCTGGTCGACGGCGCCCCGGTCGATGCCGCGGAAGCCGGCAGCCAGATCGCCCTGGTGGTCAACCAGACGCCCTTCTATGGTGAGAGCGGCGGCCAGATGGGCGATACCGGCCGGATCACCGGCGAGGGCGGGCTTGAGATCGAGGTTACCGATACGGCGAAGAAGCTGGGTGACCTGATCATCCATATGGGCCGTGTGGTTGCGGGCCGCGTGGCGAAGGGTGCCGCGGTGCGGCTTACCGTCGATACCGCCCGGCGCGATGCCCTGCGCGCCCATCACTCGGCGACCCATCTTCTGCATGCGGCGCTGCGTCGCCGGCTGGGCGATCACGTCACCCAGAAGGGCTCTTTGGTCGCGCCCGACCGGCTGCGCTTCGATTTCTCGCAGCCGACCCCGATCGCGCGTGAGGATCTGAAGGCGATCGAGGCCGACGTCAACCGGCTGATCCGCGCCAATGGCGAGGTCGGCACCCGGCTGATGACGCCCGACGAGGCGATCGCCCAGGGCGCCATGGCGCTGTTCGGCGAGAAGTACGGCGACGAGGTCCGCGTGGTCGACATGGGCAGCCTGCTCGGCGAAGACGGCCGCAGTTCGGCCTATTCGGTCGAGCTGTGCGGCGGTACGCATGTCACCCGCACCGGCGATATCGGCCTGTTCAAGATCGTCTCGGAAAGCGGCGTCGCTGCCGGCGTCCGCCGGATCGAGGCGGTGGCGGGCGATGCGGCGCTGGCCTATGTGGAGCTGCAGCAGGACCGTCTGGCCGAGGCGTCCTCGGTGCTGAAGGCACCGGCGGCCGAACTGGTCGACCGCATTCAGGGCCTGCTCGACGAGCGCAAGAAGCTGGAAGCCGAGGTGGCGAAGCTGCGCCGCGACATCGCGACCGGCGGTGCCGGCGGCGGCGAACAGATCGAGCAGATCGGCGATGTCCGCTTCGCCGGCCGCGTGCTCGACGGCGTGCCGGCCAAGGAACTCCGCGGGGTTGCCGATGCGCTGAAGAAGCAGATCGGCTCGGGCGTGATTGCGATCGTGGGCGTCCACGAGGGCAAGGCCGGCGTCGTGGTCGGCGTCACCGAAGACCTGACCGGCCGGTTCAGCGCCGTGGACCTGGTTCGCGCCGCGGCCGAGGCCATGGGCGGCAAGGGCGGCGGCGGCCGTCCCGACCTGGCCCAGGCCGGCGGCCCCGAGGCCGACAAGGCGGCCGATGCGGTGAAGGCAGTGGCGGCGGCGCTCGCCGGCTGAGCGTCATTCGGTTCCATCATTCACCAGGGGGGCGGCAGGTGATGACCTGCCGCCCTTCTGCATCCGGCCTCATCCCTTGCTGGTGTGGTTGCCCTCGGCCACCCAGATGGTGTTGCCCCAGTCGCTTTCATTGCGCACGGCGCTGAACAGACCGCTGTTGCCGTACTGGTCGTAGATCGTGAACCGGGTCTCGTAATACCAGTTGTCATAGCCCGAGTTGTAGCTGCTGCTGTGCAGCCGGGTCAGGCAGACGGCATTGCGGCGCTGGTTGTAGCGGATATTGATGCCGATCTGAGAAATATAGGCGGTGTTTTCAGGCCCGAACTGCCAGATGTAGTGCCAGTTGGGGTGCTTGTCCTTCGAGATGATCGACCAGTTCGACGGCCCGCTCGGCGCACCGCTGATGTCGGAGCGGATGATGTAGCAGCCCTGTTCGGTGATGGTGAAGTAATAGTTGTCCTGGTCCCAATCCTTGCCGTTCGCCGTATCCTCGCGGTCGAGACGGGTGTTGCTCGAATTGTAAAAGATCGGGGTCAGTGCGCGCAGCGCGACGCTGTATTTGAAGTTGCCGGCAGGGGCGCTGAAATGCTGGTCGGCGTTCAGCGCGTAACCGCCGTCCGGCAGGGTGATCTTGCTGCCGATGGTGATGGCACGTGACCGCGCATCGGTGGCGCAGGTGACGTAATAGGTCGTGACTTCCTGGACGAACTGGGCGAAGCGCGCCACTGCGTTCTGTCCTTCGGGCAGGGTGTGGAACTGGTTGACCGAGGTGCCATAGGCCCAGCCCGAGGGCAGGGACTGGGCAGTGGTATAGTCGAGCAGGGTGATGCTGGTGCGCGCCAGCACGGCCGGGCTCAGCGGCACTACGGTGCTGTTCACATCGATCGGCGTGAAGTAGATCCGCACACCGATCTGGTTGAGGCCGTTGCCGTAGATCGAGCCGGAGGTGGCGCCGGTTTCGAACACGATGCGGAAATCGGACAGGCCGCTCCAGGCGTGCTGCCAGTCGGCATTGTTCTCGCCCCAGGCCGGGTAGTAGCGGCCCTGGCTGCTGCCGTCGAACTGGGCGATCATGAAGTCGCCGGCGGCATAGATGTGGTTGTTGTCGGCATCGGACGGGCGGACGACGAAGATGTCGCCTTTCTGGGCGTCATTGCCCCAGACTTTCGGGTTCTCGTAGGTACCAGCGGCGGCTTGTCTCTGCACGGCGTCCATCTGGCGGTCTCCCTTTGACATGCGGGTGGGGTTGCGGAGGAGGGGTGATTACCGATAGCCGGTGTCGGGCACGCGTCGGCGGATGCTGCGCGGGCTGAGCGGCGGGTCGCCGGTCGGTGCACCGACGGTGAATGTCAGCCGGTCCGCATTGGTCTCGGCGAGCGGAACGCCCCGGGTGGGGACCTGGGTTCTGCCGCTGGGCGAACTTGCCGTCACGTTGTAGAGGCGCCCCTGGTTGTCGGCCGCGATGAATCTGTCATGCAGCGGTTGCGCGCCGATCTGGTTGTCCTGGCGGAAGCGCTGAACGACGTCGAAGCGTTCGCGCATGCGCTGCTCCGGGTTCCAGTCACCGATCGTCGTGGTGACATAACGGGTGGAGGTGACATGGTCGCGCTGCTGTCCTGCAGGGCGGGCGCGGTCGTTCTCGGCCGGGGACAGATGCGGGTATTCGCTGGTCCGGGCCGTTCCCCCGCCCTGGACGTCGGTAGGCCTGCCATTGTCGAAACCCGTCCGGGGCGATTCGACGCCCGAGGTTGCGCGTACGGTCTGGCGACCTTCCGTAGCGGCTTCCCAGGGTCTGCGGGCCGCCCGGGCCTCCGCTGCCCAGGCGCGCGCAGCCCTGGGCGCGCCACGGCCGCCCAGTCCTTCGCGCTGGATCGTTGCGACACGTTCTGACAGCTCCGAAAGGCTGTTGCTGACCCGGCGGCCGACCGTGCTGCCGAGTTTTCCCAGGCCCTCCATCGCACCCGGAGCGCCGAGGCCCATCGACACCCAGCCCAGGATGGCGGAGGCCTGCGGTGCCGCGTCCTCAAGGGCACCACTGACGATGCCGGTGATGTCGGCGGCAAGACCCAGCCCACCGATCACCCCCACCGCCGAGGCGCCGGCGCTGATCCCCGCGATCACGCCTTCCGCCGCGATCACCGGCGCAGCAGCCAGACCGAAGGTGGCGACGGTGGCGAGGATCCCCACGATGCCGAGACCGATACCGATCCAGGCGCTGACGCTCAGATGCCCTGTCGGATCGGCCAGGTTGATGGGGTCGCCTGCGCAATAGGCGTAGCGATTGATGCCGCCCGGGCCGAAGGGGCTCCAGGAATCAGGCGTGGTGAAGCGCATCAGGGCCGGATCATAGGCCCGGTAGCCATTGCCCAGATGGATCATGCCGGTCGCCGGATCCTGCCGTTCGGCATCGAAGCCGTTGGGTACGGCGGTCGAGATCGGCCGGAAGCCATAGGGGGTATAGGCGAAGCTGCCGATACCGGCGGCGAGCAGCACACTCCCCTTGCCGTCGGTGCCGTAGAGCGTCGTGGCGGCTCCGCTTCCGTCGCGGCGCTGACCAAGGGCGAGGCCTGCCAGGCTGGGGAAGCGCAGTGAGCCGCCGCTCTCGATCTGATTGGTGAGCAGGCTGCCGCGATAGTGGAGCTCCTGGCCACCGCCAGTCGGGCCCTGAAGGATCAGCCGGTCGGTGGCATCATAGCCATAGTTTGCGGTCGCACCGCCATCGACCGTGATCAGCCGGCCGAGCGGGTCATAGCCCAGTCGGCGTCCGGCGGCATCGAGGATCATCCGTCCGGCGCTGTCATAGGCGAGGTCGATCCGAGCCGGATAGCCGGGATGGGTGTGGGTGACCCGGACCAGCCGTGTGGGATCGGTCGTATCATAGGTGAAGACGGCGGTGTCGGTGCCGTCGGCCAGGGTGGTGGTGCAGCCCAGCACATTGCCGAGCGCGTCATAGGTGAGCGCCAGGGCCGAGATGGGGCGCCCCGAGACATCGGTCGGCGGCTGGCTGCCGGTGCAGCTGTAGCTCGTCAGGCGGTTGCGGCTGTCATAGCCGAAACTCTCCTGCCGGAGCGTGGCGCCGGCCTGACGGGTGGTCCGGCTCTGGATCTGGCCGTTCGCCCGCCAGCTCTGCGAGATCGAGAGGCTGGCGGCGCCCGAGATTTCCCGACTGGTCTCCAGGCCGAAGGCGTCGTAGCCGAGGGTGGTGGTGAGCGTGCGGCCGGTGGTGGGGTCGGTCGTGGTCCAGCTCGACGGGCGCCCGAAGGCGTCGTAGCTGAGGCTGGCGGTCAGGCCGGGATCGGTGATGCTCGTGTTCCGGCCAAGCCCGTCATAGGCGAAGCGCTGGGTGGTGCCGCCGACATCGGTCCAGTGTTGCAGCCGGCCCTGCAGCGAGTGCAGATATGAGGTGCTGCGGGCGGGCGCATCGGTGGCCGTCCGGGTGGTTTCGCCCTTGAGCAGGCCCGACGGGTAATAGGCGATGTCGCGGACGGCGCCGCCGGCCTGGGTGGCGTCGGTCAGTAGGATGCCCGCCGGCGCATAGGCATAGGTCTGAACCATGCCGCCCGCGCTGACGCGCGTGCGGGCGAAGCCGAGGGCCGGCTCCCAGGCAAAGCTGGCGGTGACGCCGTCGGGGCGGGTTTCGCTTGCGGGAACCGGCCGGTTGCCGTCGTAGGAGAAGCTGCTGGTCTGGCCGCCCGTGACGGCCGTCTGCTTGCGTCCCAGACCGTCGAAGGTCTGGGTGCCGAGAGAGGTGTTGCCTACCCGCACCGCAGTGATCAGCGTGCCGTTGGAATCGGGTGCATAGCTTTTGGTGACCACCGTGCCGTCGGGCAGGGTGGTGGCGGTCACACGATCCCAGTCGTCATAGGCATAGGCGGTTACCTGGCCGAGTTCGTCGGTGCGCCGGCGCAGGCGGCCGATGCCGTCATAGGTGCAGGTGATGGTGGCCTGGAGCCTGCCGTCGGCGGCGTAGCGCCGGGTCGTCGTCGGCAGGCCCATAAGATTGCAGGTGGTGATCTGCCATCCCTGTCCTGCGCCGACCAGGCCGGTCTGCGTCTGCAGGGTCACCGGATCATAGGCGCTGCGCTCCTGATGACCGTCGGGCAGGGTGATGATGTCGTTGCCGCCCCAGTCGTCATAGCCGAAACGGCTGGTGCCCGAGACGGTGGTCTGGCCGCTGCCGCCATCCGGCCGCAGCGTGTCGAGATCGGTGGCTTCCGTCACCCGGCCCCAGGCGTCGTAGCTTCGCGACGCGATGGTGATCCAGCCCTGGAGGGTCCCGTCGGCATCCGCCATCTCGCGCCGGACTTCCCGGCCAAGCCCGTCGGTCCAGTAGCGGGTCCGGACGCCGCGGGTGTCGGTGACGGTGGTCGCCGAGGTCTTCTGCGGGCCGGTCAGCAGGTCGTAGGCATAGCTCTGCACGGTTTCGAAGCCGGTACCGGGGCTGGCCGTGCTGGTCAGGATCCGGCCGAGCCCGTCATAGGTGTAGCGGGTCTCCACACCCCAGGGATCGGTCTCGGAGACCAGTCGGGCGCCATAGGTGGTCTGTACGCGCCGGCGGGTCACCGTGAAGCCGTCATGGGTGGTGATGGTCGCGGTCTGAACCAGATCCCCACCCTGGCGGGTGAAGGTGAAATCGGTGCGCCGGTCATAGGAGGGCGGGTTGCCGCCGGGGACATGGATGGTCTCGGTCAGCCGCGACATCCGGCCGAATTCGGCCGATCCCGTGTCGGTGACATAGGCATAGGTGGCACTGTGAAGCAGCCGCCCGTCGCGGGACAGATCTTCCCGCGTCTTCATCACCGCGCTTGCGACCGGCGTCCCCGCCACCACGCCCAGCTGACCATAGATATAGCTGGTCACTTCGACAGGGGCGTCGTAGCCGGTGGTGGGCGGGGTGACGGTGCAGGTTTTGGGGAAACGGACGAAGCCGTTCGGGTCGGCGGGGCATTTGCCCGCCTCGCCACCGGCCGGATAATAGACCCAGCTCGTGGTGGTGCCGTCCGGCGTCACCTGCAGGGTCATGTTGCCCGCGCCGTCGAATTCGGTGGTGGTGGTTTCGGTGCGTGACGACTGGCCGCCATTGCCGGCATAGGTCACGGTGCTCGATCGCGGCAGCTGGAACTGTGCCGGCTGATCCTTGAACTGGGTGCCGATCCGCGCGTAATAGACGGTCTCGGTGGTCCGGGCGGCCTTGCCCTGACTGACGACCTCTTTGGTCATCAGATGGAAGTTGTTATAGGTCCGCTCGATGGTCATCGTCCGGTCGCCGCAGACCGATATCTCGCGGGACCAGTAGCTGTAGCTGGTCAGGACATCGTAGAGATAATCAGAATCCGGGCTCCAGCGACCGCCGCTGGCCGAGGCGCCCAGGTAGTTGGTTGAAGAATAAGTGTAAGTCCGGGCGATCGCCGGCTGATTTCCCTGCGGATACTGGGTGTAGCTGTCGACCCGCGGCAGGGCGGGCAGGCCCGCACCCGAGGGGAAGGCGGCGCCGCTGGCCAGATAAGTCACCCGTTCGATCAGCCCGGTGGGCGACTGAAGTTCGGTCAGCATCTGCCGGCCGCCGACCGGATTGTAGGTCAGGCTCCAGGCGAGGGCAGGGTTTTGGGCGGTATTCTCCACCCGGCTCAGATAGTTACCCTGGAAGGAGAGGCGGAGCGTGTAGCTTCCGGCCTGTCCCGGCCAGACGGTGAGCGTGCTGACCGAGGTGCCGTAAGTCGCCTGAAACAGAACCGTCGTCTCGTCCTTCACCTGGGTCAGCCGCCGGGTGGTTCCCGACTGATCCCAGGTCAGATCGAGGCGCCGTCCGGTCGGGCTGTAGATCCGGCCAGGCACCTTCACGGCGAAGGCGTCGTTGCGCAACAGTTCCACATCGCCGGATTTGTGCGTGATCCGGTAATAGCCGGCGTATGGCCCCGTCGTGAGCTTTTCGAAGCGCACCGTGTCGAGCCGGTTCTGCTGGAGCGAGACACCATTGGTCGTCTCGTTGACCTTGAACTGGTCCCCTGTCGACAGGATCAGCAGGCGTTGCCCACTGTCGTAGCGCGAAAGGCCGAGCGAAAATCCCTGGCCGATGCCGGGTGCCGCCGCGCCCAGCGGGTCATAGCGCAGCGCAAGATCGATCGAGGGCCCGAGATTGGCGTTCCCGATCAGTCGCGCGACCGGCAGGGTCACGCTGTAAAGCCCGGTTCGCGGATCCACGCCGCCCTGCAATGCGCTGGGGAAGTTGAAGGCTTGCGAGTAGAAATCGGCCATGGGGCTCCTCCCGGGCCGGCATTCATGCGCCGGTCGCGTTCGTTCGGGTAACAATGGGGTAGTCACTTATTCGTAGCTTTTTATCAAAAATAAAATCGCAAAGGTAGCCAAATATGAATTAAAGAAAATATTTCTGAAAAGATAAGAAATCTATGGTAGATAATGTGCCCGCACGGACCCCCCGCACGGACCCCATGGGGAGCCGGCGGTCAGTTCCAGTCGTCGGGCTCTGCCGTCGTGACCCTGAGCAGGCGGAAGCCGGCCTTCAGATAGGCCCCGAAGGCGCGGGGATGGTCGGTGGTGTCGGTGTGGAGCACGACATGGGCCGCGCCGGCTTCGAACGCCGTGCGAAGCGCATGGTCGAGCAGGAAGCTGCCCCAGCCGCGGCCCTGGGCGGCGGGGGCCAGGCCGAAATGCACGATCTCGGCAGCCGGGGCCGCGGGCGTGCCATGGGCGAGGTCCAGCTCCACGAACCCCAGAATCGTGCCGGCGGCATCCCGTGCGATCAGCACCCGCCGGCCCGGGCGGTCCAGGATCGCCTGCAGCGCATCGCGTGTCAGGCTCAGGCGCCGCGACCAGCCATGGGGGCCGCCCACGGCGCGATAGGCGGCAAGATAGGTTTCGACATCGCCATCGGCCTGCGTCAGGTGCAGGTGGGGCGGTTGCGGGCGGGGCGGCTGCGGGTGGTCTGGACCGGATGGCGGCCGGTCCATGCCGAACCAGCTGAAGACCACCCGACTGCCGGTCATGCCGCCGCCTCGGCCGCCAGTTGATCCAGCGCCGCGACGGGGTCGGCATCCAGGGTGATGGCGACCAGCGTCGGTTCCCCGGGCAGATCGGCATCGTGGCCGAGCGGCATGGCCGGGTAGAGCCGGTGCTGCACGCCATGCAGGGCGGCGCCCGGGCGGTCGCCCTCGGGCGGCAGCAGGCCTTTCAGCCGCAGCAGCGCCGGCCCCATCCGGGCGGCCAGGCGCTCTGCGGCGCGGATCACCCGCGCCTGCGAGGTGCCGGCCGGCAGCCGCCGGGTGGCGGTGGCGATGCGGGCATCGGCGGTGTGGTGGTGGCCGTGATGATGATCGTGCCCGTGGTCGTGATCGTGCCCGTGATCATGGTGATGATGCCCATTCCCCGGAACCGAACAGGCGCCGTCGGCACAGATCCGGCGATCGGCCTCCGCTTCGGCGGCAAGCCAGGCGCGGGCGCTGTCGCCCCGGGCTTCGGGCGCATAGGGCAGGGGGGCGATCAGCCGGTCGGGATCGGCCAGCGCCGCCTCTCGCGACAGGATCAGGGCGCCCGGATTCAGCACCTGCAGCCGTGCAGTCAGCGCCGCCGTGGCGGCGGCCCCGGCGAGATCCGCCTTGGTGATCACGATCCGGTCGGCCAGAACCGCCTGACGCAGAGCCTCTTCATGGGTGTCGAGCTGGGCGGCACCATGTTCGGCATCGACACAGGCAACGATACCCGCCAGCGCGAACCGCGCCGCGGTCAGCGGATGGGCGGCGAGCGTGTGGATGATCGGCGCCGGATCGGCCAGGCCGGTGGTCTCGATGATCACCCGGTCCAGCCGGTCGATCTGCCCGCGGACATGATCCAGATGCAGCCGCATCAGCGTGTCGGTCAGATCGGATCTGAGGGTGCAGCAGATGCAGCCGGCATCGATCGCCACCTGCCGTTCGCCGGCCATGCGCAGCAATTCATGGTCGATCCCGGTCTCGCCGAATTCGTTCACGATCAAGGCGGTCGATGGGGCGATCTCAGGCCGCTGCCGGAAGATGTCGGCGATCAGGCTGGTCTTTCCGGCACCGAGGAAGCCGGTGATCACCAGCACGGGAATGCGGCGTTCGGTCATGGTGCGCCTCATCGGGAAGGGGGCACCAGAATAGGCAGGCCCGCAACCGTCGTCGAGACGTGACCGCTTGGGAGAATGGCCGTGTTTTCAGATGGCGGACGGCGCCGTAGTGTTGGGGCCACGGCCCCTGGGGCTGCACGGGTTGGAGATGACGATGTTCGACAGGATAGCCGTCCTCGGGGCGGGGACGATCGGGATGAGCTGGGCGGCGCTGTTCGCCGCGAGCGGCCGCGAGGTGGTCGTCTATGACCCCGCCCCGGATACGGAAGCGCGCTGCCGCCGGCTGGTGGCGGCCAGTGCCGACGCGCTGAGCGCGCTGGGCCAGCCCCAGGCCGGCGACGACAGCCGGATGCGTTTCACCACCGACCCCGCCGAGGCGGTGGACGGCGCCGGTTTCGTGCAGGAAAGCGTGCCCGAGCGGGTCGAGGTCAAGCACGCGCTCTATGCCCGGATCGCGGATCGGCTGGCGCCGCAGGCGATCATCGGCAGTTCCACCTCGGGGCTTACCCTCGGCCAGCTTCAGGCCGGATGTGCGGTACCCGGGCGGCTGATCATCGCCCATCCCTTCAACCCGCCGCATCTGATCCCACTGGTGGAACTGATGGGCAACGACCTGACAGATGCAGATGTGATCGACACCGCCGACGCCTTCTATACCGGCCTCGGTAAGGTCTGCGTGCGGCTGCACAAGGAGGTGCCCGGGCATATCGCCAACCGCCTTCAGGCGGCGATCTGGCGCGAAGCCATCCATCTCGCAGCCGAGGGCGTCGCGAGTGTCGAGGATATCGACAAGGCCGTGGCCTATGGGCCCGGCCTGCGCTGGGCGGCGATGGGGCCGGTCAGCCTGTTCCATCTGGGCGGAGGCCCGGGCGGCATCCGCGCCTTCTGCGACCATCTGGGCGGCGCCTTCCAGAGCTGGTGGCAGGATCTGGGCACGCCGATGATGACGCCCGAGGTGGTCGACATGCTGGCCGAGGGCGTGGCGGCCGGCGGTGATGCCCGCCCGATCGAGGAGCTGGCGGCCGAGCGCGACCGGCTGATCCTGGCCTATCTGCTGGCGCGGGGGAGCAGGACGACGCCTTCGTCCTGAACTGGCCCCCTGTCCTGAATACTGGCCCTGAAAAGACGACGGGCGCGGCAGGAAACCCTGCCGCGCCCGCGATCTTCAGCCGTCTGCCTTAACGGCAGGTCCTCAGGAAGCCATGGCCTTCTTGAGGTTCTCGTCGATCTTGTCGAGGAAGGCGTTGGTGTTGAGCCACGCCTGATCCTTGCCGACCAGGATCGCCAGATCCTTGGTCATGTGGCCGGCCTCGACGGTCTCGACGCAGACCCGCTCCAGGGTCTCGGCGAAGCCGATCAGGGCGTCGTTGCCGTCGAACTTGCCGCGATAGCCGAGGCCCCGGGTCCAGGCGAAGATCGAGGCGATCGGGTTGGTCGAGGTCTCGCGGCCCTTCTGGTGCTCGCGGAAATGACGGGTGACGGTGCCATGGGCGGCCTCGGCCTCCACGGTCTTTCCGTCCGGCGTCATCAGCACCGAGGTCATCAGACCCAGCGAGCCGAAGCCCTGGGCGACGGTGTCGGACTGCACGTCACCGTCATAGTTCTTGCAGGCCCAGACGAAACCGCCGTCCCACTTCAGGGCCGAGGCGACCATGTCGTCGATCAGGCGATGCTCGTAGACGATGCCGGCGGCCTTGAACTGGTCGGCGAACTCGGCGTCGAAGACCTCCTGGAACAGGTCCTTGAAGCGGCCGTCATAGGCCTTCAGGATCGTGTTCTTGGTCGACAGATACACCGGATAGCCGCGCTGCAGGCCGTAATTCATGCAGGCGCGCGCGAAGCCGCGGATCGACTCGTCCAGGTTGTACATCGCCATGGCGACGCCCGAGCCCGGGAACTTGAACACCTCGTACTCGATCGCCTCGCCGCCGTCTTCCGGCTGGAAGCGAACGGTCAGGGTGCCCTTGCCCGGCACCTTGAAGTCGGTGGCGCGATACTGGTCGCCAAAGGCATGACGGCCGATCACGATCGGCTGGGTCCAGCCCGGCACCAGGCGCGGCACGTTGCGGCAGATGATCGGCTCGCGGAAGACGGTGCCACCCAGGATGTTGCGGATGGTGCCGTTCGGCGACTTCCACATCTGCTTCAGCTTGAACTCCTCGACGCGGGCCTCGTCGGGGGTGATGGTCGCGCACTTCACGCCGACGCCGTGCTTGGCGATCGCCTCGGCGGCGTCCACCGTCACCTTGTCGTTGGTCGCGTCGCGATGCTCGACGCCGAGATCGTAGTAGAGAAGGTCGACGTCGAGATAGGGCAGGATCAGCTTGTCCTTGATGAACCGCCAGATGATGCGGGTCATCTCGTCACCGTCCAGTTCGACGACAGGATTGGCGACCTTGATCTTGGTCATGCGGACGATCTCCTCGGCGATGCGCGGCACCCCGGGGGCGCCGTTGCGACCGGGGCGGCTCCCGGGCCGGGACGGTCCGGGGCGGCAAACGCCGGTCGCGATCGGCGCGCAACATAGCATCGTGCGCGGCCGTTGCAAACCGGCCGCAAACAGCTTCCGCAGATACGGAAGATTGCGCGTGCACGGCACCGGCTTGACCCGGGGCGCGGTTCGGACCACGGTCTTCGGCACAGCCGCTTCACCACCGGAAGGCCCTCTCCGTTGACCGACCTGTTCAGCCTTGTCGAGCACCCGCTGGCGGTGACCCTGATCTGGCCGTTCGCACTGGGGCTGTTGCTGCCGCCGGCGCTGCGCTGGCTGGCGGGCGGCGTCACCGGCTGGCGGATCGCGGTGGTGGCGGTGCCGCTGGGGCTGCTGGCCGGGCTGGTGCTGATGCTGGGCCGGCCGGCGCTGCCGCCCCCGTCCAGCACCCAGAAACTGCCCTATCTGCTGACGGCCGCCGCCGCAGCGGCGGCCATGCTGGGGCTGCTCAACCCCAGGCCCGCCCGGATCGCCGCCATCCCCGCCGCTCTTCTGGTGGTGGGCGGCGGCACGCTCTGGATGGCCGGCGCCCGGCTCGGCCGGTACGAAACCATCGATCTGGTGCTGCTGCTGGGCGGGCTGGGCCTGGGCTTTGCCGCCCTGCTCGGCCGGTTGAGCCAGAGGGCCGAAGCCGACGGCGCCGGGCGTCAGCTGCTGGTGATCCTGGCGGCGCTGGGCCTGGGTTTCGTGGCGATCAATGGCGGCAGTGCCTCGGTGGGGCAGGCGGGGTTCATGGCCGCCGCCGCCGGGGCGGGCTTCCTGCCCTGGCTGCTTCTGCCCGGGCGTGCCGCATTCGGTCAGGCCGGTGTCATTGCCGCCGGCGGTTCGCTGGCGCTGCTGGCTGCCCATCTGGTTCTGTCGCGGCCGAGCGGTCTGGTCGTAGCCTGCCTCGCCATCCTGCTGCTGGTGCCCTTCGCCGACGGACCCGCGGCGCAACTGTCCAAACGTCTCGGCATCGGCCAGGGGCGGTTCGGAAAGCCGGTCCGGCTGGTGGTGCTGGGGCTGGTCGCGGTCGTGCCGGCGGCGATTGCGGTGGCAATCGCCATCCTGGTGGGGGCGGGCCTGCCGTCCTGAGCGGTCGGGGGCCTCAGCCGGCGTTGAAGCATTCCGGGATGACGTTTAATGTTCCTGCGGACGGGAATGCGTGACCACGCACGACGTGTGGTCCGCAAGGGGAGGCGCAGGTGACGTCACGGAATATCGCCATCATCGCGGTTGTGGCCGCGATCATCGCCGCCATCGCCGGATGGCTGATCTGGGGTGGGGACGCGCAGGACAAGGCCGTGGCCACCGCACCGGTGCCGGCGGTCCCGGCACCCGCCGCGCCGGCGGCGACACCGGCCCCTGCAGCTTCAGCGCCGCAGGCCCTGGCGCCTCAGACCGCAGCGCCTGAGGCTGCGGCGTCTCAGGCCGCGGCTCCGCAGGCATCCGCGCCCCAGACGGCAGCGCCAGAGACGGCGACCTCCGCGCCGGCACCTGCGCCGGTCGCCGAGGCCACCGGCCGTGACGTGCTGGTGAAGCCCTCCACGCCTGAACCCGTTGCACCGGCGACCGCGCCCGGGGCCGTCGCCGAACCGGCAGCGCCCAGTTTCGACATCGTGCGGGTCAATCCGCGCGGCGACACCGTGGTCGCCGGCCGCGCCGAGCCCAATGCCGAGGTGGTGCTGCGCGACGGCGGCACCGAAATCGGCCGCGCCCGGGCCGACGAGCGGGGCGAATGGGTGATCCTGCCCGAAAAACCGCTCAACCGCGGCAATCGCGAACTCGATCTGGAAGCGACCCTGCCCGGGGGCGCGAAGGTGAAATCGAAGGATGTCGTGGTGCTGGCCGTGCCCGACACGGCCCCCCAGGCCTCGGCGGCGGCGGGGGATGCGACGCCCCAGCCGGATCAGCCGATGGCGGTGCTGATGCCGCGCGACGGCGACGGCACCGGCCGCCTGCTTCAGCGCAGCGACCCGACCGGCGTGTCGGAAGGTCCGCTCAGCCTGGAAGTGATCGATTACGACGATCAGGGCCGGGTCAGCCTGTCGGGGCGGGCCAGGGCCGGCAAGGAAGTGCGGATCTATCTCGACAACGACCTGATCGCCACCGCCCGGCCCGACCCCGATCGCGGCGGCATCTGGGTTGTGACGCCCGAAGGCCGGATCCCGGAAGGCAAGGCGACCCTGCGGGTGGATCTGGTCGACGAGGGTGGCAAGGTGCTGGCGCGGCTGGAGACCCCGTTCTCGCGCGCGGCCTCGCCGATGATGCTGCCCGAGGGCCAGACCTATGTCGTCATCCAGCCCGGCGACTATTTGTGGCGCATCGCCCGCGCCACCTATGGCCAGGGCATCCGCTACACCACCATTTTCGAAGCCAATCGCGACCAGATCCGTAACCCTGACCTGATCTATCCGGGCCAGGTCTTCGTCCTGCCCGGGCATGACGGCTGATCAGCCGCCGATCCGCCCCCGGCGGGCCGAGATCCGGGCGGCGGCGACACCGGCCAGGCTGATGGTCGCCGCCGTCAGCCCGACGGCCACGAAGCCATGGGCGGCCATCACCAGCCCCAGAACCGCAGTGCCGGTGCTGATGCCCAGATAGGTGACGGCGCTCATCAGCGCCATCACCAGCCCGCGGGCAGTGCCGGCACGTTCGGTGGCCAGCGTGTTGAGCGCGGTGACCACCGTGCCCTGGGCCAGGCCCCAGAGGATCAGCGTCGCCTCGAAGGCGACCGGCCGGCCCAGGCTCTGCGACATGGCGACCATGTCGACGGCCAGAAACGCCAGCGCCACGGTGAGGGCGCGATCCTTGCCGACGCGGTCGACCAGCCGGGCGTTGAGCGTGGAGCCCGCCAGGCCCACACCATACCAGAGCACGATGGCGCCGGCTGCGGCGGCACCGCTGCCCTCAAGGTTGCGCAGGGCCGTGCCGATATAGGCATAGATGCCGTAAAACGACACCATATTGGCGAGGTTGGTTGCGAGCAGCGCCGCCACCCCCGGCCGGGTGACCGCATGGCGCAGCCGGGCCAGAAAACTCGCCGCATCGTGACCGCTGCCCGCGGCGGGGCCGGCGGCATCGCGCGCGGGCGGCTGCGGCAGGCGCAGCACGGCAACCGCCAGAACCAGGATAATCAGCGCCGCCGCGGTCAGCGTGCCGCGCCAGCCCAGATGTTCGGCGGCGATGCCGGCCAGGGGCACGCCGGTGACCATGGTGATCGCCCAGCCGAACATCACCCGGCCCATCACCCGGCCGCGGGCGGCGAAGGGCACCATGTCGCCGACATAGGCATAGATGGTCGGCAACACCGCACCGCAGGCCAGGCCAGAGAGCATGCGCGCGGCCAGCAGCATGCCGAAACTCTGCGCGGTGGCGGCGACGATGCCGGCGATGGTGGCGATGACCATGCCGGCCGCGATCAGCCGCCGCCGGGGCAGATGCCCGGCGAACAAGCCGAAGAGCGGTGCCGAGACCGCCACCGCCAGCCCATAGGCGCTGATCGCGAAGGCGGCATCGGTGGCGGCCATGTCGAAATCGCGGGCGATATCGATCAGCAGCGGCGCGACCGCAAAGGCCTCGGTGCCGATCCCGGCCACCGCCGCGATCAGCGCCGCCACCGCCCAGCCGGGCAGGCCGGCCGGCATGTCGGCCGCAAGGGCGGGGGAGGGCGATGGCGGGCAGGAACTGGACATCGGGGGCACCACGCATCCGGGGGAGGGATCGCGGCGCAGAATAGCCGAACGCGCGTTCGGTGGAAGGGGCTCTGTTGAATGTCGTCATGTTGTTCGCTAACATTGGGTCCGTGCCTCGATTCGATGTATATTTTCAATAAATCGTGGAGGAACCATGTACACCGTCAAAACGATTTCCGTTTCTGGTTTCATGGATTCTAATCGTGAGATAAAGATAGATTTATCTCCAGATGCTAATTTTATTATTGGAAGAAACGGAACTGGAAAAACGACATTTATTAATTTGATAAATGCTGCGCTTTCCGCCGATGGACAAGCGTTGCTTGATTTGAAATTTTCGAAGATAACGTTCTTACTTTAAAAAAAACAATCTAGAATTGTGCCTCAGATGACAGTAGAAAAATCGAATGATTCAGATGGATTTAAGCAAATAACCTATATTTTTAAAAATGGTAGTAAGGCAAATCCGGAGAAAATGATCCTTCTTTCTGAAATGAGACGGCGGATAGTTATGATCAATAGACAAAGAAAGACAGATTTTTCACGGGACAATTACACCGAAATTAAAAGAAATTTGGATAAACTTTTCAAAAAAACATGGCTTTCTCTGCAGAGAGGGGCTGATTCGTTTGAAAGAGATGAATTTGACTATGATGAAATCACATATACCTCAGGTGTAGATAAGAAAATCTCGGAAGTATCAAATGAACTCACTCGATATTTCTCTAGGTTGGATAAAAAAGTATCAGATCTGACGCTTAGTTTTCAAAGAGGCTGGCTTATTTCCTTTTTTGCCACTGAGAAGAGCGTCGGTACGATCCTGCGAGGTGATATCAATATTGATGAAGATAAAAAGGCTATTGAACAGATATTTTCCAAATTTCAATTTCCACGAGATAGCTATGCAAGTCAGCTTGAGCGTCATGGAAAGCTTGCTGAGCGGGTTTTTAAAGGCTTTAGGGAGAAAGAAAAAATTGAATTCAAGGATTTTTTAATTATGTATGACGTCATGAAGTTGCATGCTCTTGTCGAGCAGTGGCAAGATCTGCAAGATAAGCAAACTGAAATTTATAGACCTAAGTATAATCTCGTCGAAATTGCATCAGAAATGCTTTTTCAGAAGCGTTTGGATGTTGATTCTAGTAATACAATTAGAGTAAAATCTCATAAAGATGAGGTTATATCTCTAATAAACATGTCATCTGGTGAAAAGCAGTTAATTATTTTCTTGGTGGAAACTCTTTTGCAAGAGCAGGAAACATATATATTCCTTGCTGACGAACCAGAGCTCTCTTTGCATATTGAGTGGCAAGAGCAACTTGTCCCAAGTTTACTTAGAATTAATCCGAATGCGCAGGTGATATTTGCTACTCACTCTCCTGATGTTGTAGGGAGGTTTCAGAATAATATAATAAATATGGAGGAATTGATTGGATGACCTTTGAAAGAACGAAATCTGGGCAGGAAAATAGAGCACTCTTTCTAGGAGTGGATATTGTTTGTTATGTGGAAGGGGAGCATGGTAGCGCACGCTTTTCTGAAGACAGCTATTTCTGGAGTAAAGTTTTTTCTGCTTGTACACCGGAACTGAGAATAAAATTCGAGCCGAGGGGAGGAAAGCCAATTCTGGAGAATTTGGCTAAAAATATTATTTCCGAAAATATTGCGAACACGATAGTTGCAATGGATGCTGATTACGATCAGATTTTAAACCAAAAAATTGAAGATCATAGAATTTTTTATACGTATGGATATAGTTGGGAAAATGATGTGTATAATATCGAAAATATGATTTCCGCGATAAAAGCAATACTTTATATGACGAATGAAATTCCCGAAGATGCATTATCAAATATAAGAAAAATGCATGAAGATATAATGAGAAGGATGAAATGGCCTGTGAGGGCGGATTTTCTAGCGATCCAATCCAAGTCATCTCTATTGCCCAGAGATAAGCCGGGAAAAATAATAGAAGAAAACAGAGGAGAAATAAAAATAAAATTAAACGAAATACTGAATAATTGCAAATCAATTAAAGAAAAAAGAAATAGATGTCGCAATTCTATTGTAGGACTCCGTGATATACGCAGATATTGTGTAGGGCATATCTATGCTTACATATGTATTCAAATTATAAAAATATTTATTAAAGCAATTAAGCACAAAAATTCTTCAAATAGTACACATATACAATCCATATCTATTATTGAATTTGAAAAATTTTTGGCGAGGAATAAAGATGAAATAAGTCATTATTATAAAGATATGTGCAGGGAATACGAAAATATGAGGGAACTCTCGAAAAATATCATTCGAAATTAAAATTGAATGATCGAGATGAAATGTAATATAGAAAATTTCTTAAGACATATGGCAGTTTGTACCGAGATGGTCATTACCTGAGAGCCGCCCCCTCTGACGAGGTGATCAGGTGCGGTGTTGGGTGCCGACGAAGAAGGTGTCGACGGCCACAAGGGCACCTGCCGCTCCCGGAATCCGGGCGGAAGCGTTCCAGCAGGCGGATTTGCTCGTCTAACGGGGGTAGCTTGCGTTCTGCCATCCTCTTTCTCGAGCAAATTACCCAGCATAGAAATCAGGGGATTCCCCTCAGCCGTCAGTTGTGATTCAAGATAGAGGCTGGAGAAGGAGGCCAGCCTGTATGGCGAAAGCTCTTTCCGTCGACCTGCGCCAGAGGGTGGTGGTTGCGGTTGCGTCCGGGATGTCGTGCCGTGCCGCGGCGGCGCGTTTCGGTGTGGGTGTGTCGTCGGCGACCCGCTGGGTTGCTCGGGCCCGTACACGCGGTGATCTGAGGCCGGACAAGCGCGGGGGCGATGTCCGCTCCCACCAGATCGACGCCCATCGCGCTTTCATTCTGGATCTGATCGAGGCGGAGCCTGATCTGACGCTGGCAGGGGTGGTTGACCGTCTCTCGGAGGCGACGGGCTATCATCCGCGCCCTAGCCCTATGTGCCGGTTCTTCAAGCGCCACGCCGTGACGCGCAAGAAAGACGGCGCATGCAGCCGAGCAGGACCGGCCCCAAAGAGCTGCGCGTCGTGAGGCCTAGTTCGATGGTCAGACGGATTTTGATCCGGAACAGCTTGTCTTTATTGATGGATGCGGCTCATCGACCAGGATGGCCCGGATGTATGGCCGGAGCGCGTAGTGCCGCGCGCCGGTGCCGCATGGTCAATGGAAAGCGACAACCTTCGTTGGTGGCCTCGGGCTGTCCGATATCACCGCGCCGTGACGCTGGATGGCGCTATGGGCGGTGCTGACCTCCTCGCCTATGTGGAACAGGTTGTGATCCCGGCCCTGCGGCCTGACGATATCGATCAGCAGCGGCGCCATCGCCCAGCCGGGCAGACCGGCCGGTATCTCGGCCACACGGGCAGGGCGATGGCGGGCAGGAGCCGGATATCGGCGGCACCACGCATCCTGGGGACGCGCGCGTTCAGCCCGAGGTGACGGTCCGGTCGAGCAGGGTGACGGTCAGCGTGTCGACGCTGGCCGGGTTCAGGTTCAGCTGCGGTGCCGAGAAACGTTCGGCGAAGGCGAAGTTATAGGCCTGGGAACAGGGGTTCAGGGCGGCTGCCCACTGGTTCCAGTGATTGGTGATGCCGGTGGGCCACAGTGCCGCGAACAGCAGGCCCTTGCCGGGCAGGGTGGAGAACCAGTCGGAACTTGCCATGTCACCAACGGCAATCGTGCCGCCCGAGCCCTGAACCGTCACCGCCGAGCCGATGGCGCCGATGTTCAGCCCGGCGAAGAAATCGCCCAGCACCCAGCCCCAGACGTCGTTGCCCGGGGTCTGAAGCGCGCCACCATTCAGTGAAAAGGCGGGGTTCGCGCCATAGCTCGCGGCCGGGTTCAGCAGGTTCCAGCGGTCGATGGTGATGGTCACGCTGGAAAACTGGCCGGTGCTGCCCGAGAGTGTGATGGTGCCGGCTGCATCGATCGACGCGGTCAAATCGTAGGTCTGGGCCTCGTAGATCGGGCCGGTTTCCTTGTCGTTGCCGGCGAAATTGCCCTTGATCAGCGCGATGGTGCCGCCGCCGAGGCTGGTGAAGCCCGGGACCGGCGCCGTCGTCTTCGGGCCGAAGGTTTCGATCAGCGCATCGTAATAGGACAGGAAGGTGTCATAGGGCGTGGCCGGCAGGCCGGGCATGGCGTCGGTCGACGGGCTGCCGAAGGGCGGATAGCTGTTGGGGCCGATGATCCGGACGAAATTGCCCGAGCCGTCGGTGACCACGCCCGAAGCGGGGTTGAGCAGCTGCTGCGCCACGCCGGCCGGCAGGGCATTGCCGTCGGCGGCGAAAGCCGCGATCACCGCTTTTGCGGCTGGTGTCGACTGGACCGGATCGCTGAGGGCCGCCAGCGACGTATAGACATCGGCGGCGGTGGTGCTGCCGGTCAGCCCCGCCAGGCTGCCGACCGATGTCCCCTGGAGCGAGGTGTCCAGGCTCATCGGGATGCTCCAGAAATCGATCGCCGTCAGGTCGGCACACCCGGTCGGCGTCCCGTCGAAGGTCAGCTCGAACTTGTCGAAGATGTTGTCATTGCCGGTCAGGACCGACGCATTCGGATCGATGGTGCAGGTGGTGGCACTATAGGCCACATAGATCCGGCCGCTGGTGGTGTCTTCGATGGTGAAGCTGGTGATCGAGGACAGCGCATACCACGTCTGGGCGGTCATTGCGGCGCCATTGATGGTCGCGCTCAGAGAACTGCCCCAGAAGCCCAGATAGACATCCGTGTCCGGCGTGCCCGAATTGTTGGTGACGGTGAGGGTGATGGACGCCATCCTGCCGATCCTTCTGTCAAATATGTTGCATTTTGCAATACATCGGGGTGAGGCAGGTGAGACAGGCCGCGATCGAGGGCGAGGGCGGTCCAACGGACAGGTTTCCGATGTATCGAGCACTTTCATCTTATTCGCGGAACTTTACCGCAAACAAGAGAGATGTGACCGATCGGCAATACAATTTATGCGGGAGGTTTAATCGGCAGAGCAGGCGATCGCCGCCGGCTCATCGAGCAGGGCGAGCGCCGTGTGCACCAGCGCCGTCAGCAGGGTGGGTTCGGGCCGCACGCGTGAGAGGGTGCGCAGCCCCATCAGCGTGCCGAGCAGATGGGCTGCGAGGTCCTCCGGGGGCAGGCGCCGGGTCACGCTGCCATCGGCCTGACCGGCGGTGATCCGGTCCAGAAAGAAGGCCTCGATCCGCCTGAGCGCATCGGCAACCACCTCGCGGAAGCCGGCATCATGCGGGGCCACTTCAAGCGAGGCGTTGATCAGCATGCAGCCCTTGTGATCGGGATCCGAGATCGACCGTTCCAGCGGTTCGTCGAAGAAGGCGGCGAGGCCGGCACGTGGCGGCATGGCAGAACAGCGACGGATCCGCTCGGCGATGCCGCATTCGATGTACTGGTCGAGCACGCGGCCATAGAGGGCGCGCTTGTCGCCGAAGGCATTGTACAGGCTGGCACTGGTGATGCCGGTATGCTCCACCAGATCCCGCACCGAGGTCAATTCATAGCCACGGGCCCAGAAACACCGGGTGGCCGCATCCAGAACCTTCGCTTCGTCGAATTCCCTCGGGCGGGCCATGTCGAACGTTCGTCCCCTCGTCTCGATCCCTGCGATCGGCATCTTGCCAATCGTTTTCTGACGTGCATTATAAAACAAGCGTCCTAAAACACAAGACGGCGCTCCGGGAACAGGACAGATGGGACTGGCGATGACCATGCAGCAGACGGCCCCCAGAGGGCGCGGGATCGAGGGCTTCGCCTGGGCGGCGCTGGCGGTCTCGATCTTCTCCGGCTGGTTCGTGGTCACCCGCCTGGCAGTTGTCCAGAGCCTGGAGGTCTGGGACATCACCGCCCTGCGCTTCGGCATCGGTGCCGTGCTGCTGCTGCCGGCCCTGTTTCCACGCGGTCGGCCACTCCCCGCCCGGGCGTGGAAGGAAGGGCTGGTCTTCTCCATGCTCTGGGGCGTGCCCTTCGTGCTGCTGGTGGCGGCGGGGCTGCAGCTGACGTCCGCAGCCCAGGCGGCTTCCATCGCCCCCACCGCCATGCCGCTTTTCGCGGGGGTGTTGGGGGCCATTTTCCTGGGGGAACGCCATGGCCGGCTGCGCTGGGCGGGCTATGCCGCGATCGTTCTGGGCCAGGCGGCGCTGATCCTGATCGGCAGCGCCATCCACGGCCTGCCCGACTCCGGCGGTATCCTGGCGCTGCTGGGGGCAGCCGCTCTCTGGGCGATCTATACCCTGCGGTTTCGCGGCAGTCTGGTCACCCCGATCCAGTCTGCTGCCCTGATCTGCTTCTGGTCGGCGGTGCTGTTCCTGCCGGTCTATCTCGCCGCCGGTCTTTCCAATCTGGGCAGCGCCCCGGCCAGCGAAGTCGTCGTGCAGGGCCTGTACCAGGGTGTGCTGATGAGCGCCGTGGCGGTGATCACCTTCAACCGTGCCGTCGGCCTGCTGGGGCCTGCCGCGGCGACCGGCATCATCGCCCTGGTGCCCGTGGTCGCCTCGACCTTAGCCGTTCCGGTGCTGGGCGAACTGCCGGCCCCGGCCGAGGCCCTGGCCATCCTGCTGATCGTCGCCGGCGTGCTGCTGGTGGCACGCCCGGTGCGGCGGCCGGCCTGACCCTGAGTTCCTCCCCCCAAAAGTTCCTCCCCCGAAAACAGAGAGGGTAGCCCTCGTGATCCGCTTCTATTATCACCCGACCCCGAACCCGGCGAAGGTGGCGCTGCTGCTGGAGGAAACCGGTCTGCCCTATGAGGTGGTGCCGGTCGATACCCGCAAGGGTGAGCAGCATGATCCGGCCTTCCTGGCGGTCAATCCCAACGCCAAGGTGCCGGCGATCGTCGACCTCGACGGACCTGGCGGCAAGCCGGCGCGCGTCTTCGATTCGACAGCGATCCTGATCTACCTCGCCGAAAAGGCCGATGCCTTCCTCGGTGCGCCCGACGACCGGCCGGAGCTGCTGTCCTGGCTGATGTTCATCGCCTCGGGGCTGGGACCGTTCTCGGGCCAGGCGGTGCATTTCCAGCACGCCGCCCCCGAGGGGCTGGACTATGCCCGCAACCGCTACCGGCGCGAGGCCGAGCGGCATTACGAGGTGCTGGACCGGCATCTGGATGGGCGCGACTGGATCGCGGGCGACAGCTACACCATCGCCGACATCTCGGCCTGGGGCTGGCTGGAGCGGGCCGAGCGGGTGCTGAAGGGCAAGACCGATCCGCTGGCCGACTATCCCAACCTGAAGCGCCTCTTCCAGGCGGTCGATGCCCGGCCGGCAGCGGAGCGGGCCCGCAGGGTGGGGAGCGATCATGACTTCAAGACCGTGATCGATGAACAGGCGCAACGCGCGCTCTACCCGTCCAACTATCCCAAAGCCGGGTGAGGCCCGATATGATCGATCTCTATTACTGGCCGACGCCGAACGGCCACAAGATCACCATGTTCCTGGAAGAGACCGGGCTGGACTATCGGATCCATCCGGTCGACATCAGCGCGGGCGATCAGTTCAAGCCGGAGTTTCTGGCGATCTCGCCCAATAACCGCATGCCGGCGATCGTCGATCATGCGCCCGCCGATGGCGGCGCGCCGGTCAGCGTGTTCGAATCGGGCGCCATCCTGCTCTATCTGGCCGAGAAGACCGGCCGGCTGCTGCCCACGGAACTGCGCGCCCGCAAGACCGTCACCGAATGGCTGTTCTGGCAGGTGGGCGGGCTGGGGCCGATGGCCGGGCAGAACCATCATTTCGGGCTCTATGCGCCCGAGAAGCTGCCCTATGCCATCACCCGCTATGTGAACGAGACCAACCGGCTCTACGGCGTGCTCGACCGCCGGCTGAAGGGTCGGCGCTATATTGCGGGCGACGACTATTCCATCGCCGATCTGGCGAGCTATCCCTGGGTGGTGCCGTGGAAGCGCCAGCAGCAGAACCTGGATGATTTCCCCGATCTGCGCCGCTGGTTCGACGATATCCGTGCCCGCCCGGCGACGGTCCGTGCCTATGAGAAGGGCGAGCCCTACATGTCGCGGCCGACCGTGACCGAAGAGGGCAAGAAGCTGCTCTTCGGCCAGACGGCGGCATCCACCGGTGGCGGCGGCAGCTGATCCCGGCGACGGGGTGGGGCCTCAGCCCCGCCCCATCAGCATGCGGTAGCGGATCTGGTCGAAGACCACGGCCAGGATCAGCAGGGCGCCGAGCAGCACCATCTGCATGTAGGAGCTGATCTGGGCCAGGTTCATGCCGTTCTGGACCAGGACGATGAAGAAGGCGCCGAGCACGACATTCTCGACCCGGCCAATGCCGCCGCGCAGCGACACGCCGGCGATGACGCAGGCGGCGATGCTCTCCAGCGCGATGGTGCCGCCCAGATTGGCTTCGCCACTCTCGACGCGGGCGGTGAGCAGCAGCCCGGTCAGCGAGGCGATCAGCGCGCAGATCACATAGGCGAAGACCAGCACCTTCTTCGTGTCGATGGCCGACAGATGCGCCGCCTTCATGTTGCCGCCGATGGCATAGACATGCATGCCGATGCGGGTGCGGCTCATCACCACCCACATGGCCAGCGCCGCCAGCGCCGCGACCAGCACCGGCACCGGCACGCCGAACAGCCGGCCGAAGCCGAAGAGGTCGGCGAATTCGAAGGGCAGGCCGGAAACCGGCACGCCGCCGGTCAGGAACAGCGAGATGCCGGCCGCGACCGAGCTGACGCCAAGCGTCATGATGAAGGGCGAGACGCCGAAGGCGGCGACACCGATGCCGTTGACCAGGCCGATCAGCATGGCGGCGCAGAAGCCGGCGGTGGCGCCGGCCACGATCACCAGCCACACGGCATCCGGAAACATCTGGCCCAGCGCCGTCATCACCAGCGCCGAGACGACAGAGGTGACGGCGACCGCGGCGCCGACCGACAGGTCGAAACCGCCGGTGATCAGCACCAGCATCTGGCCCAGAGAGACCAGCATCAGATAGACCGACTGCCGGGCGACATTGACCAGATTGTCGACGGTGAGGAAGCGGTCGGAGAGGATCGTGAACACGATCAGTGCGCCGACCAGGAAGAAGGGCAGGACACCCAGACGGACGAACAGGCGGCGCAGCGGGTTGGCGGCGGCGCCCCGGGCGGTATCGGTCATGGGCGCGGGTCCCTTGGTCATGCCGGTGGCGGGTGCGGGCGTATCGGTCATGCGACCTCCTCCTCTTCCGCGAAGAAATGCGCGAGGACGGCCGCTTCCGAGATGCCGTCGCGGCCGAGTTCGGCGGCGATGCGGCCGCGGGAGAAGACCACCAGCCGGTGGGCGAGGTTCATCGCCTCGGGCAGATCCGACGAGATCACCACCACCGCCTTGCCGGCCTCGGCCAGATCACGGATCAGCCGGTAGATCGCGGCGCGGGCGCCCATGTCGACGCCGACCGTCGGCTCGTCGAAGACGTAGAGCGCGTAATCGCGGCCGAGCCCGCGGCCGAACAGCGTTTTCTGCTGATTGCCGCCCGAAAGCTGGGCGGCGAGCCGGCCGCGATAGGCGGGCGGCAGCTCCACCCGCTCCGCCACCTGTTCGCAGGTTTTGCGGATGCGCGGCCAGGGCAGCAGCCCCCGGCCGGTGAGACCGGGCAGCACCCCCTGGGCCAGGTTGTCGCGGACGGTGAAGGCCAGCTGCAGTCCTTCGGTCTTGCGATCCGGTGGCAGGTAATACGCCCCGGCCGCCATCATGGCACGGGTCGAAATGCCGGTGACGTCGCGGTCGGACGCATCCCCGTGCCAGACCACGCGGCCGGCCGTGACCGGCAGCAGGCCCATCATCGCGCGGAAGGCGCGCGACTTGCCGGAACCCACCAGCCCCGCCACTCCCAACACCTCGCCCGGACGGATGTCGAGGTCGATGCCGTTGACGCCCCAGGCATTCAGCCCGCGGATCGTGACCAGCGGCGCCCCGGGGGCATGGGCGATGGCGGGGTAGATTTCGCTGATGGCGCGGCCGGCCATCAGCTCGACCAGCGTCGCCTCGTCGGTGCCTTGCATCGGGTAGGTGCCGATCTTTGTGCCGTCGCGCAGTACGGTGATCCGGTCGGCGATGCGGGCGAATTCCTGGATGCGATGCGAGATGTAGATGATGCCGACGCCGTGGGCCTTCATCGCCGTCACCACCCTGAACAGATGGTCGACCTCACGATCGGTGAGCGAGGCGGTGGGCTCGTCCAGGATCAGCAGCGACACCTCGCCCTGGAGTGCCTTGGCGATTTCGACCATCTGCTGTTCGGCGCGGCTGAGATCCGACACCCTGCGACGCGGGTCGATGCGGAAATCGAGCCGGGCGAACAGCGCATCGGCGGCCCGGCGCATGGCCGGCCGGTCGATGAACGGCCCGGTCTTCAGCTCGTTGCCGAGGAAGATGTTCTCGGCCACCGACAGGGTCGGGACCAGGGAGAATTCCTGAAAGACCGCCGAAATCCCGGCCATGCGGGCATCCGCGACCGAGTGGAAGGCGACCGGCCGGCCGTCGAGGCGGATCTCGCCCTCGCTCGGCGTCGAGGCGCCGGCGAGCATGGAGATGAGGGTGGATTTGCCGGCGCCGTTCTCGCCGAACAGCACATGGACCTCGCCGCGCCGGAGGTCGAAATCGACCGCGTTCAGCGCCGTGACGCCCGGATAGCGTTTGGTCAGCCCCCGGGTTTCGATCAGGGGCGTCGGGCTGGTGTCTGATGTCTGGGCCATGGTCTCGGGCTGCCTGCTCGTTGACTGCGGGGGTGCGCAGACCGGCGGGGCGCGGGATGATCCGGCACCCCGCCGGTGGAGCGGTTCGGGATCGGCCCGGTATCAGTTCACCGAGAAGACCGGCGAGAAGTTCTCGGGCGGCAGGATGCTTTCGCGCGCCACCTTGCCGATGTTCTTCTGATCGACCACGAAGATCTTCGGGCCGACATGCTTCACATAGTCCTTGCCTTCCAGGATGCGCACCGCCTGGTCGACGGCGATACGGCCCTGAATGACCATGCTGTCGGCCGGTGCCGCTTCGATGAAGCCGCGTTTGATGCCCTGATAGACACCGGGGGTCATGTAGAAGGCGAGGATGCCGACCTTGTCGGTAAGGCCGCGTTCCCGCAGCAGGCCCTGGGCGGCCTCGGCGGTCACGGCGGTGCCGGCGATATAGGCGACGTCGGGCGTGGCCTGGAGCACGTCTTCCACCAGGCGCAGCTGGGCTTCCTTGCCGGTATCGCCATAACGCGGTTCCAGCACCTGAACCGCCGAGCCCTTGATCGCGTCCATGAAGCCCTTATGCGCGGCTTCCACCCAGCCGGCACCCGCCGGCCCCGGGAACCAGCCGACCTTGACCGGGGCGGAGCCGGCCGGATGCTTGGCCGCCAGATACTGACCGGTCTCGTTGCCCATGGTGTAGAACGACACCAGCGACTTGGCGGCCAGTTCGGGCGAGGAGATGCCGTTGATCACGTCGATCACCGGGATCTTCTTTTCCGCCAGTTCCTTGACCAGATTGTTGAGCCCGTCATACGAGATCGCGCCGATCACCACCGCCTGGGCGCCCGAGGCGACGCAATCCTCGATCTGGCTGATCTGCTTGGGCAGTTCGGTATAACCGCCGGCCTCGACCACGTTCAGCTTCACGCCCAGGCGCTTCGCCTCTTCGGTGACGCCATAGTCGACGCCCAGCCAGTAGGCGTCCTTCATGTGCGGGAAGGAGACGCAGACGTTCCACGGCTTGGACGCCTTGTCGAGCGGCACATAGTCGATGTCTTTCGACGTGCCGTCGGCCGAGAAGGCCGGGGTCACCTCGGCGGCGGGATAGGGAAACCAGTCCGCGGCCTGGGCAGCGCCTGTGAAGAGCGTGCCGGCCAGAAGAGCGATCGCGAGCTTTTTCATGACGTGAGCCTCTGATGTCGTCTTTGAACGTTCACGTTGTTTCGTGTTTGTTCTTGTTTTCGGCTGTCTTCTTCTTGCTCAGGCGGGTAGGCAGGTGGTCTGGTCCTCCGGGCGGTCTCCCCCGCCCGGAGGACCGGTCATGGGTCAGACCAGGGCGTCGTGCAGGCGGGCGATCAGCGAGGCGCGATCCCGGCGGGCGGTGAGCGCGGTCGCCATGTCGACCTTCACGAAGCGGGTGGGGGTGTGCGGCTGCAACTGGCCGATCAGATCCATATCGGCCGAGATGACGGCGCCCAGGGTGAAATAACCGCCGCCCGACACGGCATCGCGATGCAGCACGATCGGCTCGGAGCCGCCGGGCACCTGGATCGAACCGTACTGATAGCAGCCGTCGACGATGTTGGAGGGGTCGGAGCCGGCGCCGAAGGGCTGCTCGCGCGGCTCGAAGCTGAATGGCCGGCCGCCGCGGAAACGGTAGCCGATGCGGTCGGCCTCGGGCGCCACCTTCCAGTCATCCTCGAAGAAGTTGCGGCCGGCCTCTTCGGTGATCAGACGCCAGTAGAGGCCGGGCAGCACCCGGATTTCGGCCGGCGTGCCGGGCAGGCGGCGCAGGCTTGGGGCAACCGAGCGGCCTTCGTCGGCCCCCGGCCCCTCGCCCAGCGGCAGAAGATCCCCCGCGGCGAGCGCCCGGCCCTGGAAGCCGCCGAGGGCGCCGAGCGCATAGGTCGAGCGGCTGCCCAGCGCCTCGGGCACGTCGATGCCGCCCGAGACCGCGACATAGGCGCGGGCACCGGCCTTCAGATAGTCGAAGCTCAGCACCTGGCCGGCCTTGACCTTGAAGGCGGTCCAGCCCTGGCGCGGCTCTCCGTCGAGCTTCGGCGGCAGATCGGCGCCGGTGACGGCGACCGTGGCGTCGCGCTGGAATTCGAGCTGCGGCCCCAGGAACACCACTTCCAGCCCCGCGGCCCCTGCCGGGTTGCCGACCAGCAGGTTGGCGGCAGTGAGCGAGAGGGTGTCCATCGCGCCCGAAACCGGGATGCCCAGATGGAAATAGCCGGGCCGGCCCAGATCCTGGACGGTGGTGGCGAGGCCGGGGTTCAGAACCTTAATCGCCATCGAGGGCCTCCATCAGCCGGGCGTTGGTGCCGTCGATATCCGCCTTGAAGGCATCGAGATCGAAGGAGACCGGGCGGATGCGCGGAACATAGGTATTGGCCGCGACCTGAGCCGTGATCGCGTCGTACTCCGCACGGTCGATCGGCTTCCACTTCACGATGTCGCCCGGGCGGAAGAAGACCATGAAGTCCTGAAGGTAGGAGATCGACTGTTCGGGGTCGTAGATCGGCATCGGCGTGATGCCGAACATCTGGTAGCCGCCGGCGCCGCGCACCGAATAGATACACGAGAAACACCCGCCATAGCCGACCGTCAGCTTGGGCGTATCGGTGCGGGGGCGCAGATATTTCGGCACCTGCAATTGCCGGTCGCGCTCCACCAGCTGGTAGAGGAAGGGCAGGCCGGCCACGAAACCCACCATCGACACGAACCAGGGCGCGGAATGATGGGCGCGGATGAAGCCCGCGGCATCGTCGAACCCGTTGATCCGGGCGGCATAGTCCAGATCGGTGCCGCTCGGGTCCTGGTGGCGCTCGCGGAAGCGCATCAGGGTCTCGTGGGTCCAGGGATCCTGGTAGTAGACCGGGATTTCGATGATCCGGGTATCGAGCCGCTTCGGCCCCGCTTCGGCCGCACTTTCCAGCGCCTTCAGCTTCGCCATCATCTCGTCGGGCGCGATGATGTCGGGGTCGAATTTGACCTGGAAGCTGGCATTGGCGGGGCAGACCTCGGTCACCCCGGCGATCTTCGCGGCCTTGACCGCGTTGCTCATGGTGAGCGCCTTGAAGAAGGCGTCGAGCGACATCTCTTCGTCCATTTCGACGAAGATGTGCTCGTCACCCCCGAAGGAATAGCGCGTCTTCATCCGGTCCTCCTATCGGGTGGCGAGGCCGTCGGCGGCCAGCCAGGCTTCGAGGAACTGGGTATGGGTGCGGCCCTCGCGCACCTCCGGCGATGCGGCGAGGGCCGCATGCAGCGGAATGGTGGTCTTGAGCCCGTCGATCCGGATGGCCGCCAGCGCCGCCGCCATCGCGTCGATCGCCGCCCCGCGGTCCTCGCCGGTGACGATCAGCTTGGCCAGCAGCGAGTCGTAGAAGGGCGGGATCTGATAGCCTTCGTAGATCATGCCGTCGAAGCGGATATGCGGGGCCTCGGGCACCGACATCGCGCCCACCAGCCCGGGGAAGGGCATGAAGCCGTTGGCGGGATCCTCGGCATTGATCCTGACCTCGATCGCATGGCCGTGGAGGCGGACATCCTGTTGTGCGATCGTGAGCGGCTCGCCGCCGGCGATGCGGATCATCCAGGCGACCAGATCGATGCCGGTCACCATTTCGGTCACCGGATGCTCCACCTGAATGCGGGTGTTCATCTCGATGAAGTAGAAGCGGTTGGCGGCGTCGTCATAGAGGTATTCGAGCGTGCCGGCACCGCGGTAGCTGACGGATCGGGCAAGTGCGACCGCCGACGCGCAAAGCTCGGCACGGGTGGCCTCGTCCAGGCAGGCGGCGGGGGCTTCCTCCCAGACCTTCTGGCGGCGGCGCTGCAAAGAGCATTCGCGCTCGAAACAATGGATCGCGTGGCGGCCGTCGCCCAGGATCTGGACCTCGATATGCCGGGCATCGCGGATGACCCGCTCCAGATAAAGCCCGCCATCGCCGAAGGCCGCCTCGGCCTCGGACGCCGCCTGCGGGGCCAGCTTGCGCAGCTCCGCCTCGTTTTCGGCGATGCGGATGCCGCGGCCGCCGCCACCGGCGGTCGCCTTGATCATCACCGGATAGCCGACGGCTTCCGCCGCTGCCACGGCGGCCTCGACATCGGCGAGCCGGCCGTCCGAGCCGGGCACCACCGGCACGCCGGCGGCGATGGCGGCGGCACGGGCGGCGGCCTTGTCGCCCATCACCCGGATGGTGTCGGCCGAGGGGCCGACGAAGATCAGCCCCGCCGCCTCGACGGCGTCGGCGAAGGCGGCGTTTTCCGCCAGGAAGCCGTAGCCCGGGTGGATCGCGTCGGCGCCGGCGGCCTTTGCGGCCTCGATGATCCGGGCGGCGTTCAGATAGGAGGCTTTCGCCGGGGCCGGGCCGATGCACACCGCCTGATCGGCCAGCCGCACCGCCAGCATGTCGGCATCGGCTTCGGAATGGCCCTGCACCGTGGCGATGCCGAGGGATTGTGCGGCGCGGACGATGCGCACCGCAATCTCACCCCGATTGGCGATGAAGAGCTTGCGGATCGCCATCGCGCCCTCAGCCTTCAAGCTCGGCGAGCACCGCGCCCGCCATCACCGGGGTCTCGTTCTCGGCCAGGAAGCGGGTGATGGTGCCGGCGACCTCTGCCTTCACCTCGATGAACGACTTCATCACCTCGATCAGCCCGATCACCTCGCCCGGCGCGACCGTGTCGCCGTCGGATTTGAAGGGCGGCTGGTCCGGGGCCGGGCGGCGATAGAAGGTACCGGGAAGCGGCGAGCGGATTTCGGCCATCGATGAGGGTCCTTCCGGCTGGCAGGAATGCGGGTGTGGTTCGGGGGCTTGAGACCGTGGAGATGCGGGGGGGGAGAGGGAGAGAAGGGCGGGTCGTGCGTGGTCGTCAGGCTGCGGCGGAAACCTCGGCGGCATTGGCGATGCGGATGCCGGCATCGATCAGCCCGGCGCGGATGGCGGTGCCGATCTTGAGTGCGCCCGGCGTGTCGGAATGGAAGCAGATCGATTCGAACTCGATCTCGATATCGTCGCCCTCGACGGTACGGACGCGGCCCTCCAGGCAGGCCCGGACGCATTTGCGGGCCACATCCTCGGGGTCGAGCGCGCGCATCCGGCGGGCGAAGACGATCGAACCGGAATTGTCGTAGTCGCGGTCGGCATAGAATTCGCGGATCACTGGCAGGCCGGCCGCGCGGGCGACCGTGCAGGTCACCGACACATCCATGCAGTAGAGATAGGTTTCGGGGCTCGATTTCAGCAGCGCCTCGACCAGCAGCTGCGACAGGGTCTCGTCGCGGGCGACTTCCATATAGAGTGCGCCATGCGGCTTGACGTGCTGAAGGCGAACGCCATGACGGCGGGCGAATTCGCGCAGCGCCCCCAGCTGATAGATGATGTCGTTCACCAGCTCTTCCGGCCGCGCCTGGATCACCCGCCGGCCGAAACCCTGCAGGTCGCGGAAACCCGGATGGGCCCCCAGCGCCACACCGCGTTCGGCCGCCAGCCGCACCACCCGGTCCATCAGGTTGGGGTCGCCGGCATGGAAGCCGGTGGCGACATTGGCCGAGCTGATCAGGTCGAGCAGGACATCGTCCGGAGCTTCACTGATCGTCCAGTGGCCGAAGCTCTCACCGAGATCACAATTGAGATCGACCAGTCTTTTAGCCAAGCGTCTCTCTCCTGCTGCATGCGATCCGACGCGGTGGCGTGATACCGGAACGCGCTTGTTCACGTCTTCATGACAATATGGTGATCCAGGATTTAACCCCTCGGCAATTTCTAAATTATGAGAATGCATTATCGAAAAAATCGAACGCTTGAATCTTCAACGGCTCTTTCAAATCCTTCATTCTCATGCATATGATCGAGGGCGCTGACCCCCGTTCAGGCATCTGTTCCGAAAATGCGGTGAGGCATTATCTGAAAATCAGAAGGTGTCGCGGATGTCGCTCAACTTCCGCCACGTGAAGTACTTCGTGGCCACTGCCACGCTCGGGCAGGTGTCCCGGGCGGCCAAGGAATTGTCGATCTCGCAATCGGCGATCACCGCGGCGATCAAGGAGCTGGAGGCCGAGACCGGCAGCCGGCTGTTCGACCGCACCGCCCATGGCATGGAGCTGACCGATGCCGGCCGCCGCTTCCTGGCGGCCGGCTACAGGATCCTGGCCAGCATCGAGGAAGCGTTGCAGCCGGGCACCGCCGATGACGCCTTCTCGGGCACGCTGTCGGTGGCGGCGAGCTATACCGTGCTCGGCTATTTCCTGCCCCAGCATCTGGAGCGGCTGGAGCGGCGCTATCCCAATCTGCGCATCCAGCTTTATGAACTCAGCCGCGAGATGATCGAGGACGGGCTGGTCACCAACCGCTTCGACATGGCGGTGGTGCTGACGTCCAACGTCAACAATCCGGAACTGGTCACCGAAACCCTGATGTCGAGCCAGCGCCGGCTGTGGCTGCCGGCCGGGCACCCGTTGCTCGGCCGCGACCGGGTGCGTTTCGGCGACATCGCGGAGGAGCCCTATATCATGCTGACCGTCGACGAAGCGGCGCACTCGGCGCTCAAATACTGGAACCGCACCCAGCACCAGCCGAATATCCGCCTGCGCACCTCGTCGATCGAGGCGGTACGATCGATCGTGGCCAACGGCCAGGGGATCTCGATCCTGTCGGACATGGTCTACCGGCCCTGGTCGCTGGAAGGCAAACGGATCGAGACGGTGGTGATGGCCGAAGAGGTACCGCCGATGAATGTCGGCCTGGCCTGGCGCCAGGGCGTTGATCTCAGCCCTGCGATGCGCCTGTTCCGTGGCTATTTTGCCGAGGTCTATCAGACACCGCAGAGCATGCTGCCCAGGTGATCTGCATGTCTGATGACAGGTCACTGCAGATCGGCTATCAGGGAAGCAGGATGGCAATGATGCCGTCGTCTGTCGTCGGGGGCGGGATATGACGCGAAACGAGATCACGACCGAAAGCCGGAAGCAGGTTCAGGATCGTCCACTCTGGCTGCGGCCGGCGCTTGAAGTCTGGGCATTGGCGCCGGCGACCCGGTTGATGGACGTCGTCACCCCCGACGGAGGTCCCACCACGTCCTGATCGCGAGCGTGTGAGGGCCTGCATGATCGCGACACTGAGAGACCTTCTGCGGCGGCGCCCGGAAGGCCCTTTGTCTGCGGCCATGGAGGCAGGGCAGCGCCTGCATGTGAAGACCGGACAGGCAGCCGCCTGTGCCGGTCTTTTGCCATGGGCGGCGGTGAATGCCCGTCTGTCGGCGCAGGCGCTGATGGAGGGCGAGGTTTCGGTGATGCGGGCGGGCCGCGAGGTGCCGCTGGAGATGCTGACCCGCCTGGTTGGCGGCCAGCGGGTTTTGCTGGATGCCCAGCTTCAGACGCTCTGCCAGGGCGGGGCCAGCTTGGTGCTGCTCGGCATGCATAGGCATGTTCAGGCACTGGCCGCGCTGGCCGCCATGGTCGAGCGTCATGTCGAGGCCCCGGTCACCATCAACGCCTATGCCAGCTTTACCCGGGATGGCGCCTTCCAGATCCATCGCGACGGCCATGACGTGCTGGTGGTGCAGATCGCCGGCAGCAAGCGCTGGTTCTGTCATGGCCGGCGCAGCGACCCGCCCTTCGGCGGCGAAACGGTCGATCCCCGCCGCGATCCGGGCCCGCCCGAGGCGGAGATGGTGCTGGAGCCGGGCGATCTGCTGTTCGTGCCCAAAGGCGACTATCACCGCGCCGAAGTGGCTGATGCCGGCGGGCAGTCGCTGCATCTGACGGTGGCGATCCAGCGGCCGGACGGGGCGGAGGTGCTGCGCTGGCGGCTGCGAGAGATGGCGGACCGCCTGGCGGCACCGGTGCCGATGGATCCGTCCGCAATGGGTGCATATGAAGCGCAGCTGAAGGCGGTTCTGGCCGATCTGTGCGCCGGGTTGGATCTGGACCGCTTCCGGGCGGCGCAGGCCGCGGCGCGCCCGCTGGCCGGGGCCATGGCCCTCGGGCTGGCCACCGGGGCCGACGGACCGGAAGATGCGGTTCTGGTTCAGCCCGCCCTGCGCCGACGCCCGGTATTGCCGGCGACGGGGCCGGCCGACATCAGGGCTGGTGGCGTGACGACCCACCTGAATGCGCAGGAATGCGCGATCCTGGCACTGCTGCTGGACCGCGACATCGCGACGACGGGCGAGATCCTGGCCGGCCTGCCGTCCGAGGATCCGGCGGCCTTGCGTGCCGCGGTGGCGGCACTCGCCCGGCGGGGGCTGGTCTTTCTGACGGCCTCCTGACCCTTTCTCAGCCTGCCCCTCAGCTCAGCGGGCATGAGGGCCTTCGGCCACTTCCTCGACGATCTTGTCGACGAAGGCCGGCAGGTCGCCCGGATTGCGCGAGGTGATGATGCCCTGGTCGGTGACGACCTCCTCATCGATCCAGGTGGCGCCGGCATTGCGGACGTCGGTCGCGATCGAGGGGTAGGAGGTGGCGGTGCGGCCGCGCAGTGCATCGGCTTCGACGAGCATCCAGGGGCCGTGGCAGATCGCGGCGACCGGCTTGCCCGAGGCCACGAAATCCTTCACCACCTGCACCGCTTCGGGCACCTGGCGCAGCTTATCGGGATTGATCTGGCCACCGGGCAGGACCAGGGCGTCGAAATCCTCGATCCGCACATCGGCGGCCTTCAGGTCGACATCGGCCCGGTCGCCCCAATCGGTTTCATCCCAGCTGCGGATGCGGCCGGCTTCGGGGGCGGCGATCTGAACCTTTGCGCCGCGGCGCAGCAGCTCGTCCCGCGGATAGGTCAGTTCCGCGCGCTCGTAGCCGTCGGTTGCGAGGATCAGGATGCGGGCGTTTTCGATCACGGGCATGAGTCTCTCCTTCCGTGAGAGGGGGGAGGGAGACCAACCCGTGCGGGCGATGCGGGTTCCGATCCGCCGGTCGATCAGACCGGGGCGTGGGTGCGGCGGTCGGCGGTGAAGGGACGGCCCGAGCGCGGGCGCGGTCCCGTCTTCACGGCCACATCCGGCGGCGGGGCCAGTTCGTCATGCAGCCAGTTGACCACGGGGGCGGCGGTCAGCGCCATGCGGGCGACCTGGCCGACGATGGCATTGGCGGAATAGGGCGGTTCCATCAGCTGTTCCTGATTGACCACCACGATATGCTGGCGCGGCGTTACTTCCACGCCGATGCCGGTCCGGCCCGACCAGGATTTGCGCCCGACCAGCGACAGGAAGCGCTGGCGGCGTTCCGGCGCTTCGGCCGAATAGGGCAGCACGCCCAGATCGGCGATCAGGCTGAGGAAGACGCCCTCGGGGGCTGCGCGCAGCGTGCCGGTATAGGCGATCTCGCGCCAGCGGAAGGTGAAGCGCAGCGGATCGGTGCCATCCTTGCGACGGATCTCACCATCCTCGCCGATCGATACGCTGAGCGGCATGATCGGCAGCGGTTGGGACGAGATGAAGCGGATCAGCCGCTCGCGGCGCGCCGCGGCGCTTTCGGTCTGATGGCCGATATCCGCAATCGGATCGACGGCGTTGTTCTGGGTCATCGTCGGTCAGTTTCCCGCTGCGATACCGGTCTCGCGGCGATGCCGGCGGCGTGATGCGCTGCCGACAGTGCCAGTTCAAAATATAGGGGGCTCTGCATGGAATTGTCAGGCATGTCATGATGCGGAGGACGCATCTTTCGCAGCCGGTTCCCTTCCACGCGCATTCCGGGCTCCATCTTCGCCAGGTCTCATGTTTGACATTCCCGTCCGCCGACGTCTCGACCCGATCCTGGACCGTATCGGCCGCGGCCTCGCCGGTCGTGGCGTCCGGGCCGATGCTCTGACACTCGCCGGTTTCGGGGTCGGCCTTGCCGCCGTGCCCGCCCTTGCCCTGGGAGCATTCTGGACTGCGCTTGGTTGCATTCTGGTTAACCGCATCGCAGATGGGCTGGATGGTGCGGTGGCCCGCGCGGCAGGGCCGACCGATCGCGGCGGCTTTCTGGACATCGCCTGCGACTTCCTGTTTTACGCCGCCGTGCCCCTGGGTTTCGCCCTGGCCGACCCGGCGGTGAACGCGCTGCCGGCGGCCTTCCTGATCTTCGCCTTCGTCGGCACGGGATCGAGCTTTCTGGCCTTCGCGGCGATCGCCGCCAGACGCGGCGGCGTGCCGCCTTCGGGCCACCGCGGCAAGGCGATCCACTATCTGGGCGGGCTGACCGAGGGCACCGAGACCATCCTGGTTTTCGTGATCATCTGCCTGTGGCCGGCGACCTTTCCCTGGGCGGCCTGGATCTTCGGCGGGCTGTGCCTGATCACCACCGCAACCCGGATCGCCGAGGGCATGCGCGTGTTCAGATGAGGGCGGAGGTATATCCACAGAAATGCACGAGTCCACGGAAATACACAGAGCTGACATCGATCTGCAAACCAGCCGCGGCAGGATGACGGCCGTGCGGCGATGCGCGCACGGATCTTCCCCTCCCAAGGACAGACAGCCATGTTCAAGCTCGTCTCCGGTGGCCTCGCCACGCTTGCGGCCGCTGCGGCCGTGGTGCTTCCGATGACCTTCGCCGCGCCCGCCCGGGCTGCGGATATCGACAATTCGGCGCTTTCCCAGGCCGATTTCCGCCCCCATGCCCGCACCTTCGGCCTGGTCTATACCCTGCCGGCAGAGGTGAATGATCTTCTGGACCGCACCATCCGTGGCCCGCTGAGGGAACGGCTGCTGGAACTGGACCTGGTGGCCGAGGCGGTGAAGCCGAACATCCCCCATGTCACCGTCGTCCATGTCCACAATGCCGATCCCGAGACGCCGGCGCGGATGCTGGAGGCGCTGCCCCGGCTGCCGCCGGTGCTGAACGTCACCCTCGGCCGGTTCTACACCACCGAGGCGGCCAAGGGCGCCGGCCACCCCTGGTGGCTGGATCTGGGCCTCGCCAAGGAAGGTGACGGATTCGAGGCGATGATGGGCTTCAACACCACCGCCACCGCCGCCCTGGCGCCGCTGCGCGACGGGCCGCTGCCGCGCGTGACCGGTCCGGTCTATGCCGCGATGGGCGATGCCGGCAAGAAGCTGGTCCAGACCGTGGGCGTCAGCGGCGTGAATGTGGTGGACGGTGGCAAGGAGCTGCGCAGCCACAACCCGCACACCACCCTGGTCTACAGCATGGCCCGCTTCACGCCCGAGCTGCAGGCGGCGATGAACCAGACCGCCGAAGCCTTCAACCAGATCCTGCCCGACCCGATCCCGGTCAACTTCAAGACCGTCTCGATCGTCGAGCTGGGTTTTGCCGGCAATGTGACCCGCGAGATCTATCGCGTCAGCCTGACCGATGGCGCGGTGACCGAGATCGCCACCGGCCGCCAGCTGCCGGCCCGTCAGCCTGCCGCCCGGAACTGACACATGCTTGCGGATGAACGCCATCAGCGGATCCGCGCCCTGGTGGCGACCCTCGGACGGGTCGCCACCGATCGCATTGCGGCCGATCTGGGCGTGTCGCGCGAAACCGTGCGCCGCGACCTCGTGGAGCTGGAGGCGCGCGGCGACCTCTGCCGGGTGCATGGCGGCGTGCTGGCCCCGCGGCCGGCGGCCGAGCCGCCGCTGGCCGAACGCAGCCGGATCCGCCCGCGCGAGAAGCAGGCGATCGCCCGCGCCGCCGCGCTGAAGATCGAGCCCGGCCAGACCCTGTTCCTGGATGCCGGCAGCACGGTGGCGGAACTGGCGGCTGTGCTCGCCACCCTGACCGGGCTGACGGTCGTCACCAATTCCTTCGAGGTCGCCGGACGCATCGCCATGGCCGGTGCCGGCATGCGCGGGCTGGAGGTGATCCAGTTGGGTGGCCGGGTCGTGCCGGGGGCGGGGGCCACGCTGGGCGCCGCCACCATCGCGGAGGCCTTGCGTCATCATGCCGACTGGGCGTTGCTCTCACCGGTTGCCGTCGATGCCGGCGCGGGTGCCACCAGCCACGACCATGACGAGGCCGAACTGGCCCGCGCCATGACCGCCCGCGCCGACCGGGTTGCGATCCTGGCCGACCATGCCAAGATCGGCCAGCGCAGCCGGGTCGGCTATTGCCCGGCCGAGCGGATCGATCTGCTGGTCACCGACACCCGCGCCCGCGATCTGCCGGCACTGGAGGCGCTGATCGATCTGGTCGGCGAGGTGGTCATTGCCTGAGCCGTCATCCGCGGTTCCCGCCATAGCTGGCCCGCAGGAACTCGATCGGTGTCGTCGGCTTGCGGCCGAGAAGTTTCTCCAGATCGTCGCTCTGGCCGTCCCACTCGCCGGCATTGACGCCCTGTACCCAGGCCAGCACGAAGCCGGCAACCGGTTCGGGCAGTCCTGCCGCCATCAGCCGGGTGATGTAGTCCTGGTCCGGGATGGCATTGAACGGCACCGGCCTGCCGCTGATGTCAGACAGAATCTGCGCAACATCCCTGAAGGACACGGCCGGACCGCCGTAGAGCGAATAGGCCTTGTTCTCGTGCCCACTTTCACTCAGCACGACGGCATGCGCTTCTGCCAGGTCGTCGCGGCAGGCATAACCCGCCTTGCCGGCGCCGGTCGGGGCATTGACACCGGCATTCAGAAGATTGCCACCGGCATAGAGTTCAATGTTTTCGAGAAACGGCGGATGACGCACCAGCGTGTAAGTCAGGCCGGATGCCTTCAGTTTTTCTTCGACGCGGAGATCTTCCCCGGTTACCTGCGGAAGGCTGAAGCCAGAGCCGGCCTTGTGGATGATCGGCATGTAGACGATGTGCTTCACGCCGGCATGTCGTGCCGCATTGATGACGTTGTCGTGCTGGGTTGTCCGATCCGTAAAGGCCGTGGCGGAAACGAGCATCACTTTCTCGACGCCATCGAAGGCGCGCAGAAGTCCGTCGTGGTCGAAATAGTCGCCGCGACGGATCTCAATCCCCTTCGAGGCAAGGCCTGACGCCCTGGCGGGATCGCGGGCAAGACCGACAAGATCGCCGGCAGGCCTGCGCTTCAAAAGATGGTCGAGAGTCATTCGGCCGATATTACCGGTGGCGCCCGTCACAAGGATCCTGGTCATGATGTTCCCTCTATAGGCTCGCGCTCCTGCGCGTCGACATCGTCGTCCGATCCAGGTATGACAGGGCAGACTCTCGATCCAGTACTGACCTTTTTGTAAGTGTCGGAAACAGGAGATCAGAATGACCGGGACAAATTTCCAATGCGGCCTGGAAGCCGTTCTGGCCATTCTCGGCGGCAAGTGGAAACCGCTGATCGTTTATCATCTGGCCGGCGGGCCCAGACGCACCGGCGAGCTTCGCAGACTGGTGACCGGCGTGAGCGAAAAAATGCTGATCCAGCACCTCAAGGAGCTGACGGAGGACGGCGTCATCCGGCGGATCGATTTCCAGAAGGTGCCGCCGCATGTCGAATACGACCTGACCGGTTTTGGCAGAAGCCTGGCACAGGTCCTCGCGCCGCTATGCGAGTGGGGAACCCGTCACACTGCCGAGGTCGCAATGATCGTGCAAAAGCGGGACGGGGCTGCGAAGACCGCCTGACAGGCATGTCGCGTGTCGTAATCGGCGCCCCCTCGTATCAGGCATCTGCCTTTCGCCGCGACAGCCGGCCGGCCACCCGCCGCACCCAACGGCCGACCCGGTCGCCCAGTACCAGCATCGACGGGGTCAGGATCAGGGTCAGCAGGGTGGCGAAGCCCAGGCCGTAGACGATGGCGGTGGACAGCTGCGTCCACCATTGGGTGGACGGGGCGCCGATCGCGATCACCCGGTTCGGGATGTCGACATTGATCGACAGCATCATCGGCACCAGGCCCAGCATGGTGGTGACCGTGGTCAGCATCACCGGCCGCAGGCGCTGCGCGCCGGTGCGGAGCGCCGCTTCCACGGCATCCACGCCCTTGCCCCGGATCTCGTTATAGGTGTCGATCAGCACGATGTTGTTGTTGACCACGATGCCGGCCAGCGCGATCAGCCCGATGCCACCCATCACGATGCCGAAGGGCTGAGCGGTCGCCATCATGCCGATCAGCACCCCCAGCGACGAGAACACGATCGCCGAGAGGATCAGCGCCGTCTGATAGAAGCTGTTGAACTGGGTGACCAGGATGATGGCGATCAGGAACAGCGCGATGCCGAAGGCGCGGCTCAGGAATTCCTGGGCCTTGCGCTGCTCTTCGTCCTGGCCCTTGAACTTGACCTCGACCCGGGGATCGAGCGGATTGGCCGCCAGCCAGGCGCGGATCTCGCGTACCTTGTTGTCGGCCAGGACGCCATCGGGCACTTCGGCATCCACCGTCATCACCCGGCGGGCATCGGTGCGGTTGATGATGCCCTGGGTGGGGGCGGCGCGGCGTTCGACGAAATTGCTGATCGGCGTCTGGCCCATCGCGGTCTGGATGCGCAGCTGGTCCAGCCGGTCGCCGGTGCGGTCGATTTCAGGGAAGCGGACCCGGATTTCGACCTCGTCATCGGTATCGTCCGGGCGATAGGTGCCGACATTGACGCCCTGGGTCACGAAGCGCACGGCATTGCCAACCCCCAGCACATCGGCGCCGAAGCGGCTCGCCTGGGCGCGGTCGACGACCATCTCCCACTCGATGCCCGGCACCGGCCGGCTGTCGGCGATGTCGATCATGCCGCCGATCTGATGCATGCCGGCGAGCACATGGTCGACGGCGCCCGGCAGGGTTTCGGGGAAACGGCTGGCCAGTTCGATCTGGATGGCCTTGCCGACCGGGGGGCCGGCCTCTTCCTCGCGGGCCTCGATCACCAGGCCCGGATGGTGCTTCAGGCGCTGGCGGATGGTTTCGAGGATTTCACTCGCATGCGGACGGGTGCGCCAGTCGGCGAATTCCAGATTGATGATGCCGATCACGTCCTCGGGCAGATCCTCGCCGCGGATGGTGCCGGTGCGGGTGTAGACGGTTTTGAAGCCGTCGAGCTTCAGCACCTCGGCCTCGACCTCGCGGACCAGGGTCTCCTTTTCCGAGATCGACATATTGCCGCGGGCGCGGACCTGGACCTGGGCATTGTCGGGTTCGACCGAGGGGAAGAATTCGACGCCGCGGCCGAACATGCCATAGGCCTGCAGGGTGACGACCGCCGTGACCAGCGCAATCGCCACCACCACCCAGGGGTAGCGGACGGCCTTGTCGAGGGTGCGGACATAAAGCCCGGCAGGCCCGCCGACCGAACGGATGTCGCCGTCTTCGGCCGCGCGCAGCATCTCCACCACCCGGCCGCTCGATTTCGCCGGCTTGCCGATGATGCTGCCCAGCACCGGCAGGAAGATCAGCGCCATGGCGAGCGAGGCGGACAGCGTGACGATCAGGGTGATCGGCAGGAATTTCATGAACTCGCCGACGATGCCCGGCCAGAACAGCAGCGGCAGGAAGGCGGCCAGCGTGGTGGCGGTGGACGAGATGATCGGCCAGGCCATGCGGGTGGAGGCCTCGCGATAGGCCTGGATGCGGTGCACGCCTTCCAGCATGCGGCGGTCGGCATATTCGCTGACCACGATCGCCCCGTCGACCAGCATGCCCACGGCCAGGATCAGCGAGAACAGCACCACGATGTTGACCGTCAGCCCCATGGCGTGCAGCACCAGGATGCCGGTCAGGAACGAGCCCGGAATGGCGATGCCGACCAGGATCGACGAGCGCAGCCCCAGCGCCGCCAGCACCACGATCATCACCAGGATGATCGCGCTCGCCACATTGCTCGACAGGTCCGACAGCATCAGCTCGATCTGCTGCGACTTGTCCTGGCTGTACGAGATTTTCACGCCCTCGGGGAAGAGGGCGGCCTCGGCATCGGCGACCGCGCGGACCTCGTTGATCGTGTCGATGATGTTGACGCCGATCCGCTTGGTCACCTCCAGCGCGATCGCGGGCTTGCCGTCGACGCGGGCGAGCGATTCGGGGTCCTTGAAGCTGCGCTGGCCGACCGCGACGTCGCGGAAGGTCACGACCCGGCCGTCGATGGCCTTGATCGGCATGTCGAGGATGTCGTCGATCGACTGGATCAGCCCCGGCACCTTGACCGAGACCCGGCCCGCCTCGCTGTCGAGCGCGCCGGCCGGCACCAGCTGGTTGTTACGGCCGACCAGCTGGACCAGTTCGTCCTGCGAAATGCCATAGCTGTCGAGCGCGCGCGGATCGACCACGATCTCGGCCAGATCCTCGCGATCGCCGGCGATGTCGACCTCGAGAACGCCCGAGAGGCCCTCGATCTTGTCCTGCAGGTCGCGGGCGAGGCGGATCAGCAGGCGCTGGTCGACATCGCCCGACAGCGTCACCACCAGGATCGGGAACAGCGCGACATTGACCTCGTGCAGTTCCGGTTCCTCGGTCTCGCCGGGCAGGTCGGCCTTGGCGATGTCCATCTGCTCGCGGACATCGCGCTTGGCCTTTTCGATGTCGAAACCGGCCTCGAATTCCAGCACCACCGTGGCATAGCCTTCCTCGGCGGTGGCGCGCATCTCCTTCAGCCCCTCGACGGAGCGCAGTTCCTGCTCCATCGGGCGGATCAGCAGCCGCTCGGCATCCTCGGGCGAGATGCCGTCATGGCGCATGGTGATGTAGAGGATCGGGATCGCGACATCGGGGTCGCGTTTCCTTGGGGATGTCATTATAGGCGACCGAACCGGTGATCAGCAGCAGCAGCAGCAGGCTGAGCACCGTGCGGCTGCGTGCAAGACAGGCATTGATCAGCGTCTTCACGAGCCGGCCCCTTCACGCGCCGGGGCCTTGGTGGCGCCGGCCGCCGACAGATCGAGCTGGTCGAGCATGCGCTCCACCTCGGGCGGCAGCGGCACCAGGCCGCGCAGCTCCTGCGGCTGCACCTCGACCGCAATCACCTTGTCCCCGGGGGCGACATAGCCCTGGCCGACCACGATCACGCGCGCATGTTCGGCAAGCCCGGTGACCCAGACCCCGGCATCGCTGGCCGAGAGGATCGAGACCACGTCGAAGGCGACCCGGTCGTCGCCGTCCACCACCTTGACACCCACCCGGCCGCGCTCGTCGAGCGACAGGAGGGCGGGGGTGAGCAGCACGGCCGGGTTGCGATCCAGCGGCACCGCCACCTCGGCCGTCACCCCGCCGGGGAGCAGGCCGTCGGGATTGCCGACCTCGATTTCCACCCGGAAAGTGCGGGTCTGGGCATCGGCCTGACGGCTGATATAGGCGACCGTGCCGGTCACCAGGCTGCCGTCGGCCAGTCGGGCCCGGGCCTGCTGGCCGACCCTGATGGCGCCGATATCGCGTTCGGCGATGTCGGCGACGATCAGATAGGGCTCGGGCGCCAGCACCCGGGCGACCTGAGTGCCGGGCGAGACATAGTCGCCGATCTCGACATGGCGGCGGTCGACGATGCCGGCAAAGGGGGCGCGGACGATGGTGTCGTCGATCTGCTGCTCGATCTGGGCAAGCTCGGCGCGGGCCGCCTCGAACTCGGCCTTGGCCTCGGCCAGGCGCAGCTCGGTCTGGAATCCCTTGGCACTGAGCGATGAGGCGGCCTTCAGTTCCGCCCGGCGCTGTTCGATCAGGGCCTGGGCGCGGGCGCGGCGCGGCTCAAGATCGCGGGTGTCGAGTTTCGCGATCTCGGCCCCGGCCTTGACCCGGCTGCCCTGGGACACGGGCAGTTCGATGACCCTGCCGGCGCTTTCGGCTGCCACATCCACCACCCGGCGCATCTCGGTGCGGCCGCTGACCACCAGATCCCGGACCTGGGCGGTCAGCGTCAGCTCGGCCACCCTGACCGTGAATGGCTCCGCTGACGCCGCGGGGGCCGCCTCCCCGGCGGCCGGCGCCGTCCCGGCCGCTGCATCCGTCGCCGGATCGGTGGCGGCATCGGCGTCGAAACCGTATTCGATGCGGCCGGTATACATCCAGGCACCGAGGGCGGCGGCCAGGATCAGGGCGAGCAGGATGGAGCGGTTCATGAAGGATCCCCGTCGTTGCGGGCGGCGGTTGCGGCAAGAGCTTCGACCAGGGCAGGGCCCCGGGTTTCGACATGGGCGAGGGCGGCGCCATAGACGGCGCGCCCGAATTCAAGGGTGAAACGCGGCCCGGGCGGGATCTCGCCCTCTGCCTCGGCCTCGCGCCGGTCCAGATCGGCCAGGATCTCGCGATATTCCCCGGCCTTGATCTTGAGCGCGTCCTCGATCCGCGCCGGCGGCAGCAGGGCGGCGAAGAACATCTGAATCATGAATTCCGAGCGCACCCGCTCCCGCGGGCGCGTGCGGCACAGCGCCTCGGTGAAGCGGGTCAGGCCTTCGGGCGTGATCCTGTAGATCTTCTTGTCGGGCCGGCCTTCCTGCTCCACCTCGGTGACCGTCACCAGCCCTTCGGCGGCCAGATCGGCCAGGGCCGGATAGATCGAGCCGAAGCCCGCCGCGTGGAAATGCGCGAAGGCCCCCTCGAAAACCTGCTTGATCTCATAGCCCGTGGCCTCGCCGAGCGTCAGCACGCCCAGGCACAACGTCCGCACGTCCATGGCGTCGGCCCGCCCCGTCTCCCTGGTGGATCGTCCCGTGATATCGATCCGATATAGCCCCGCCGCACTGTGCCATGGAGGCCGGGTCGACGCTATGTGAGATCCGTCACAAACGAGGGGGATTTCGCGCAACGAGACTGATCAGGGGGTCTGCGTCCCGGTTTGCAAGCCGGTTCCGATATCGGTGGCCTGGCCTGCGATGTCGCAGACCAGCCGTTGAAAGCGGGCCCTGTTGTCGCGGTACCACTGCACGACGCCGGCCAGGTCATCGACCAGTCTGTGCTGTGGCGCCCATCCCAGGGCGCGGATCCGTGAACTGTCGATCGCATAGCGCCAGTCGTTGAACGGCCGGTCGGGCACGAAATCGATCACATCTTCCAGCGCGTGACCAAAGATGTCAGCGATCATGCCGGCGATCTCAATATTCTCGAACTCATCTTCGGAGCCGATATTGTAAATCCCGCCGATCTCGCCCCGCCGCATCAGCAGCACGATCGCCGCGGCAAAATCTTCCGCTGCCAGATAGTGGCGGCGGTTTTTGCCCGAGCCGTAGACGGTCAGCTTCTTGCCGCAATCCAGAAGCATTGCGAAGCGCGGGATGATTTTTTCCGGATACTGGCGGATGCCATAGATATTGTTGCCGCGTGCGGTCACGATCGGCATCCGGTAGGAATGCAGATAGCCGGAGATCACCATCTCGGCACCGGCCTTCGAGGCTGAATAGGGATTGGTCGGGTTCAGGAACGTCGTCTCGTCAGCCGCCCCGGTTCTCACCTCGCCATACACTTCATCGGTCGAGACATGCACGATGCGCTTCACGCCCATCCGGCGACAGGCTTCCAGTATCGTATGGGTGCCGTAGACATTGGTTCTGGTGAAGAGCAGCGAGTTTCCGAACGAATTGTCGACGTGGCTTTCCGCGGCGGCATGAACCACATAGTCGGCACCGGCCACCACATTGCAGGCGAGGTCGAAATCGCAAACATCGCCAATAACGAGTTCCGCATCCCCTGCCGCGGTCAGGTCCTGGATGTTTCTGACATCCGCCGCATAGGTCATCTTGTCGAAGATGACCAGTTGGTGAGCGGGAAACTGGTTCCGAACATGATACGCAATGTGCGACCCGATAAAACCGGCGCCACCGGTGATGACGATCTTCGGCATTATCCGAGCGCCTTTCCGAGGTCGTGACAGTAGCGGAGGATATCATCCGCCGTCTGCCGGAGGCCGGTTTTTCCCGTCAGCCGGGACACATCGAGGCGAAAGGCATCTGCCTGCCGCGGGTCGATGACGCGCAGCTGTCCCCTGCCATATCCCCGGATCACGGCAAGAGCAAGCTCTCCACACATGACGCCGGTGCCGGACGACAGATTGTAGGTGCCGGTCAGGCCCAGCTCCACGACCCTGCCCAGCTGGGCTGCGAAGTGTTCGGCCGTCACGAAGTCGCGAGAAACGAACGGGCTCATGTCGAAGACGATTTCGCCGGTGTCGGCCAATGTGTTCAGAATCAGACCCATGAAACTCCGGCGGCCGGGCATGTGCTCGTGGCCGATGACGTTGCCGAGCCGCAGGATGGTGAGACGGTCGGCCGGCAGCATCTGCCGCAGGGCCACCTCGGTGGCGAGCTTGTTCCGGCCATAGGTATCCAGGCCGGAAAGACCTGCATCTTCGGATGCCTGCCATTGTGCGTCCGCTGCATAAACCTTGCGTGAACTCAGCATAATGTAGTGGGCACCCGCTGCTGCCACATGTCGGGCAAGACGGATGTCGACACTGCGTGCGGGGTCGTGGGGCAGGTGCATGTCGTCGGGATGCCGGGCGAAGTTGACCACGACATCCACGCCGTCCATCAAATCCGGATGCTCCAGCGCGGTGTGGCAGGCGACGCGGAGGTGCGCTCCGGCCGGCGGGGCCCCGACAAAGGCACGGCCCAGAAGACTTCGGCCTCCGAAGACGAGAATGCGCATGCGATGTCAGGGCTCCGATGCCGTTGCTCTGTGCCGCTTTACACCGGCGCGATCCCCGACACCACCCGCATCTCGGCCCGGAGCGGCACCCGGCCTTCGGCATCGGCGAGGGCGGCGAAGGCGGTGCGGATGCGGGTTTCGATCGCCGGACGGGCCTCGGGGCGGGCGTCCAGGCGGTGGCCCCAGCTCATATCCAGCTGCGGGCGCCAGAAATCGTCGGCGAGGCGCGGGCGTGGCGAGAAGACGTGGGTTTCGGCGGTAACCCCGGTCAGGCCGGCGCGGGTCAGCGCGTCGGGCAGGCGGGTGCAGCTGCCGAAACGGAAGGGGCCGAGGGCGTCCGGATGGGCGGGCTCCATGCCAAGCTCGGCCTCGACTGCGGTGCCCAGCACCTCCAGCATGGTGCTGGCCTCACGCGTGGTCCAGATCATCAGCGCGGTACGGCCGCCCGGGCGCAACACCCGGCGGATGCCGTCGGCCACCGCCTGGGTGTGAGGGGCGAACATCACGCCGAAGCGGCTGACCACGGCATCGAAACTGGCCGGGGCGAAAGGCAGATGCTCCATATCGGCGGCCGCGACGGTCAATACCTGGCCCAGCCCGGCTTCCTCGCCGCGCGCGCGAATTGTGGGCAGCATCGCCGGCACCAGATCGGTCGAGACCACGAAACCGTCGTCGCCCACCTTGCGCGCCAGCGTCATCGCCGGCTCGCCGGCGCCGCCCGCCAGATCCAGCACCCGCGCGCCGGGGGTGACGCCCGCCGCCTCGGTCAGGATCTCGTTGAAGCGGGTCGCCATCGCTTCGAGCGGCCGGGCCCAGCGGCTCCAGGTCCGGGCCTTGGACGACCAGAGATCGCTCTGCTGGCGGGTGCGTTCGGCATGGGGGGGCAGGGTGGTCACGGGGCGTGTTCCTTGGGAAACGGGACAGGTCTGTCGGAAATGAGACAGGTCTGTCGGAAATGAGACAGGTCTCTCGGGCCGGTTGGCCGGCCTCGGTATCAGGGGTGCGGCGGATTATGCCACGGTTTACCCGCCTGCGGCGGGGAGGGGCGCACCGCTGGCCGGCGGCAGGCCCTGGGCGCGGGCGGCGGCTTCGGCGGCTGCCAGTGCCTCGGGCGTGTCGATATCGCCCAGGCAGGCGGCGTCGGGCATTTCCACCTCGACCACCACATCCTCATGGGCGCGGATCACGTCGCGGGCGCCGCGGTCGCCGGTCTGGGCCATCATCTCGGCGAAAAAACGGCGGTCGAACAGCACCGGATTGCCGCGCTTGCCCTGCCAGACCGGCACCACGATCAGCCGGCCCTCGTCCGGGTCATAGGCATCGATCAGCATGTCGATATGGCGGGGCGTGATGCCGGGCATGTCGGCGAGCAGCACCAGCGCCGCCTCGGCTCCCTCGGGCACGTCGGCGAGGCCGATGGCGAGCGAGCGAGACATGCCGGCTTCCGGCTCTTCGTTCACCACCACCGGCACCGGCCGGCCGCCGATCGCGAGGCGCACCGAGGGATCGGTGTTGGTGACGACGGTGAGCGCCCTGAGCCGGCTTTCGAGGGCTGCATCGAGCACATGGCCGATGAGCGGCTTGCCCATGATCTCGCGCACCAGCTTGTTCACCGGCCCGCCCATGCGGGTGCCGCGGCCGGCGGCCAGTACCACCGAGGCGACGTTGCGCACCGATTTGGGCGCGCCGCGCCGTGGCCCGGGTGAGGCGGCGGCGCGCGGCAGCGGGCGTTCGCCCACTTCCTTCAGCAGGCCGCCGACGCCGAAATCGGCGATGTCCAGCGCCTCGATCGCCTCGCCCGCAGCCGCGCGCTGCAGCACCCGGTCGAAGCCGTTGATCTTGGGGCTGCGCGCACAGCCCGGCGCGCCGATCACCGGCCGGCCGGCCAGCCGGCCCAGCATCAGCAGATTGCCGGGATCGACCGGCATGCCCAGGCGCACGATGGTGCCGCCGATATCGGTCAGCGCCGCCGGGATCACATCGGCGCGGTCGACGATCGCCGAGGCGCCGGCCACGACGATCAGATCCATCGGCTCCCGCGCGATATCGGCCAGCGCCCGGGCCAGCCGGGTGCGGTCGTGGGGCACGCGCTCGATCACCGGGGTGCGCGCGCCCAGATGCATCAGCCGGCTGCCGATGGCCCGGGCGGTCTCTTCATAGATCGACTGCTTCAGATGCGGCAGCTCGGTCAGGATCAGGGCGGCGTGGATCACCTGCCAGGGGGCGATGCGGATCGCCGGCCGGCCGGCCTTCGCGATCACTGCAAGCACCCGGTCGAGGGCGGCCTTGGGGGCGGCGAAGGGAATGATCTTGATCGTCGCCAGCATCTCGCCGCTTTCGCAGGCGGTATCGTCGGCAAGCGTGGCGATGGTGATCGCCTCGTCGATCCGGTTGATCGCCTTCACCAGGGCCTCGTCGATCCGGCAGAGGCCGCGGGTGGCGGCATAGAGATTGACCCGGCCGGTGAAGGCCCGGGCGACGCGCGCATTGGGCCCGGCCACCGCCTGGGCGACCAGACGCGCCGCCTCGTCCTCGTGCACGTCATCGGTCCCGAGGCGGGCGCCGAGCACGGATGTGCGGCCCTGTTTGCGGATCAGGTCGATGGTCTCCGGATCCAGCCGGTGCCCCTTCTTCAGCACGCGGCCGTCGACCGCGATCGCGTGGGCCAGCAGAACGCCGTCTGCATCGTCGAGCGGATGTTCGGAGAAATCCATGGGCGTGATCGGTTCACATGCTAAAGGGGGACGGGATGGGGTGAAAGGCCCGGATATCAGCCCTTGGGCGGCCGCCGCCTCAGTGCCTCGGCACTGCCGAGGCGCCGGACAGCGACCACTTCCGACAGGATCGAGAGGGCGATTTCCGGTGCCGTGCGTGCACCGATGGCGAGGCCTACGGGCGCATGGATGCGGGCGATGCGGCCGGCATCAAACCCGGCCTCTTCCAGCCGGGCCACGCGTCTGGCATGGGTGCGGGTGCTGCCCAGCGCGCCGATATAGAACAGCGGCGCGTCGAGGGCGAGCGTCAGGGCCGGATCGTCGAGCTTCGGGTCATGGGTCAGCGCCAGCAGGGCCGAGGCCGGGTCGAGGCCGATCTCGGGCAGCACATCCTCGGGCCAGGCGATCCGGGCGGTGACGCCGGGGAAACGGTCGGGCGTGAGGAAGGCGCCGCGCGGATCGACCACGACCATGTCATAGCCGACCGCCGCCGCCATCGGCGCCAGCGCCTGGGCGATATGCACCGCGCCGATCACGATCAGCCGCGGGCGCGGCGCGAAGACGTTCACGAACCAGCGCCGGCCCTCGGCCTCGACATTGGTCGCCTGGTCCTGGCGGATCGCGTCCAGCGCGGCATTGCGCACGGCGGCCGGCAGGGCGGCACCCATGTCGCCGCCGTCGGTCGCCACCAGGGCGGTGGTTGCGGCATCATCCAGGGCGGTGACCAGCGCCACGCCACGGCGTGCGGCCCGGTCTTCGGCGATGCGGCGGATCAGTGTCGCGTCCATCAGGCTGCCGCTCCCCTCAATCCAGCCGTTCGACCCAGACTTCCAGCCGGCCGCCGCAGGCGAGGCCGACCGCCCAGGCCTGATCGTCGCCGACGGAGAAATCCATCAGCTTCGGCGCGGCACCTGCGATGCAGGCCTGGGCCGCCTCGATCACCGCACCTTCCACGCAGCCGCCCGAGACCGAGCCGGCGAACCGGCCGTCGGCCGCCACCGCCATCTGCGATCCGGGCAGGCGCGGCGCGCTGCCCCAGGTGGAGACGACGGTGGCGAGCGCCACGCCCACACCCTGGCCGCGCCAGTCGAGTGCGGCACCCAGAACGTCGTCGCCCGTGGCCATATCGGATCCGCCGGTCATCTGCGTCACCTCCTGATCGGGACTGCGGCATCATCGGCCCGCAGGCCGCGCCGCCAGGCTTCAAGCCGCGGGTCCGCCTCGGCCTTCGTCCGGGTCAGCGCGGTTGCAAGCGCTTTGAGCCCGGTCAGATTATGCACTGCCCGGAACTCGTGGACATGGGGCAAAATCGCCCGCACGCCACGCGCCGCCGGCTGGAAGCCGTCGAAGCGCAGCAGCGGGTTCAGCCAGATCAGCCGCGGGGTCAGATGCGCCAGCCGCTCTACCGCCCGGCTCAGACTGTCGTCCTCGGCCCGGTCCAGCCCGTCGGTCACCAGCAGCACCACGGCATTGCGGGTCAGCACCCGGCGGGCGTAGCGGCGGTTGAAGGCGGCAAGCGCCGGCCCGATCCGGGTGCCGCCCGACCAGTCCTTCACCTTGCGGCCGATCGCCTCCAGCGCCTCGTCCGGGTCGCGGCGGGCCAGTTCGCGGGTCACTTCGCTCAGCCGCGTGCCGAACAGGAAGACGCTCACCCGCTGTCCTGCATCCTGCATCATCGCATGCAGCAGATGCAGCATCATCCGGGCATAGGCATCCATCGATCCCGAGACGTCGACGATCGCGACCAGCGGCGGCCGGGCGCGGCGATGGCGGCGGCGGGCCAGCGTCACCGCCTCGCCGCCGGTGCGGATCTGGCCGCGCAGGCTGCGGCGCAGATCGATGCGCGGGCCGCGCGGCGCGGCCTTCAGCCGCCGGACCGGCCGTTCGGGCAGGCGGGTGCGCAGCAGGCGGATCGCCCGGCGCGCCTCGGCCGCCTCGTCGGCGCTCATCTGTTCGAAATCGCGGGTCTTCAGCCGCTCGGTCGCATCCCAGGTCAGGCTGGCATCGATCCGGGTCTCTTCGCGCAGCTTCTCTTCCGGCGGCGGGGGCGGCGGCGGGGCATCGCCGGCAAAGGCATCGGCCAGACGGCGGGCCAGCTTGCGGCCGTCGGGGGTTCGCTCGCTTTCCACCTGCGGCAGCAGCAGCGACAGCAGGCGCTCTCGCAGCTGCGGATCGCGCCAGAACACGTCGAAGGCCTGTTCGAACAGCGGCAGATGTTCGCGCCGCTTGACCAGCGTCGCCTTGAGCGCCGCATGCACCTGGGTGCGCGAGGCCATGTCGACGGCAGCCACCGCCGCGGCTGCAACCAGCACGTCGCCCGGACCGATGGCGATGCCGGCCCGGCGCAGCAGTCGCGCGAAGCGGCCGATATTGGCCGGCAGGCGGCCGCTGGTGCCGTCCTGGATCAAGCCGGTCTCGTCTCATGGCTGCGCGCCGCCATGTCGGCGCGAGTCTCGGCCAGCAGGCGGGCGGTTTCGGCGCCGGTCATGCGGGCGATGTCGTCCTGGTATTTCAGCAGCACGCCCATGCTGCCGTCGATCAGCCCGGGGTCGAGGTCGACGGCATCCAGCTGGACCAGGGCATTGGCCCAGTCAAGGGTTTCGGCCACGCCGGGGGCCTTGAACAGATCCTGGGCACGCAGCCGCTGCACGAAGCCGACGATCTGGGCGGCCATCGCCTCGGCGACCGCGGGCGTCTTGCGGCGGATGATCGCCACTTCGCGCGCGGCATCCGGATAGTCGATCCAGCGATAGAGGCAGCGGCGCTTCAGCGCATCGTGGATCTCGCGCGTCCGGTTCGAGGTCACGATCACGATCGGCGGGGTCTCGGCCCGGATGGTGCCGATCTCGGGGATGGTGACCTGGAAATCGGCCAGCAATTCCAGAAGGAAAGCCTCGAAGGGCTCGTCGGCCCGATCGATTTCGTCGATCAGCAGCACTGGCGCGCCGGCAGGGTCCGGGCTGATCGCGTCCAGCAGCGGCCGGCGGAGCAGGAAGCGTTCCGAGAACAGATCATCCGACAGGCGCTCGCGCGCGCCGGCCTCTCCCGCCTCGCCCGAGGCTTCGGCCAGCCGGATTTCCAGCATCTGGCGGGCATAGTTCCAGTCGTAGAGCGCCTGCGCCTGATCCAGCCCTTCATAGCATTGCAGGCGGATCAGCCGGCGGCCCAGGGTCTTGGCCAGCACCTTGGCGATCTCGGTCTTGCCGACCCCGGCTTCGCCTTCGAGCAGCAGCGGCCGGCCGAGGCGCATGGCCAGGAACAGCACCGTCGCGAGCGCCTCGTCGGCCACATAATCGCCCTGATCGAGCAGGGCCAGCGTGTCGGCGACCGAGGCAGGCAGCGGGACGGGGAGGGGAAGAGCGTCAAGACCGGCTCCTGGAAAGGATGGGATGGACAGGCGGGCAGGAAGCTACGACCCGTAATCTGGCGCGCGGATCTGTGCGCGGCAAGCCGTCACGACATGCAGAGACGGCAGCACGGGCACGTCATCCGTGCCCGTGCTGCCCGCTATGGCGTCGCTGCGTCGGTCTTGGGGTCAGCCGAGGGCCGCCGCCACCGCGCGCTTTGCGATCACGCCGATCAGATGGGCGCGATAGTCGGCGCCGGCATGCATGTCCGAATTCAGCCCGTCGGCCGGCACCGTGATGCCGTCCAGCGCCTCGGGGCGGAAATCGGCGGCAAGAGCGGCTTCCATCGCTTCCACCCGGAAGACCGAGGGGCCGGCGCCGGTGACCGCGACGCGGACCGAGCCGTCCTTCGCCCGGGCCACGAACACGCCGACCAGAGCGTAGCGCGAGGCCGGATTCGGGAACTTCACATAGCCGGCCTTCTCGGGGATCGGGAAGCGGACCTCGCGGATGATCTCGGCCGGCTCCAGCGCGGTTTCGAACATGCCGACGAAGTAGTCGTCCGCCGGAATGCTGCGCTGGTCGGTGACGATCTCGGCGCCGAGCGCCAGCGCCGCCGCCGGATAATCCGCCGCCGGGTCGTTATTGGCCAGCGAGCCGCCGATGGTGCCGCGGTTGCGGACCTGGGCATCGCCGATATGCGAGGCCAGATGCGCCAGCGCCGGGATCGCCGCCTTCACCTCGTCGGAGCGGCCGACGGCGGCATGGCGGGTCATGGCGCCGATGACCAGGGTGTCACCGTCGCGGCTGATGCCGGCCAGCTCGGCGATGCCGTTCAGGTCGATGATGTCCGACGGTGCCGCCAGACGCTGTTTCATGGTCGGCAGCAGGGTCATGCCCCCCGCCACCAGCTTGGCGTCCTCGTTGGCACCCAGCGCCTGGGCGGCGTCGGCGACCGACGAGGGACGGTGATATTCGAATGCGTACATATCGGTGTCTTCCCCGATGACGTCCCGGTAACCCGGCGCGGGGCGCCGGGTCAGGAGGTGTTCACTCGGCAGCGGCGGGCATGCGCGCCGCCTGGATGGTCGACCACACCCGGTGCGGCGTCGCCGGCATGTCCATGTCGGTCACGCCCAGCGGCCGGAGCGCGTCGATCACCGCATTGATGATCGCGGGCGGCGAGCCGATGGCGCCGGCCTCGCCGCAGCCCTTCACCCCCAGCGGGTTGGTGGTGCAGGGCACCTCGTTATGGGCGACGGTGAAGCTGGGCAGGTCGTCGGCGCGCGGCATGCAGTAATCCATGAACGAGCCCGACATCAGCTGGCCGCTGTCCTGATCGTAGATCGCCGCTTCCAGCAGCGCCTGGCCGATGCCCTGGGCGATGCCGCCATGGACCTGGCCTTCCACGATCATCGGGTTCACCACCCGGCCGAAATCGTCCACCGCCACGAAGCGCTTGATCTCGACCACGCCGGTATCGGGATCGACCTCCACCTCGCAGAGATGGCAGCCATTGGGATAGGTGAAGTTCACGGGATCGTAATAGGCGCTCTCATCCAGGCCCGGTTCCAGCTTCTCGTGCGGGTAGTTGTGCGGCACATAGGCCGCCAGCGCCACCTCGCCGATGCCGACCCCCTTGTCGGTGCCCTTGACCGAGAACCGGCCGTTCTGGAACTCGATATCGCCTTCGGCCGCTTCCAGCAGATGGGCGGCGATCTTGCGGCTCTTGTCGATCACCTTGTCGATGGCCTTGACCAGGGCCGAGCCGCCGACCGGCAGCGAGCGCGAGCCATAGGTGCCCATGCCGAAGGGGATGCGGTCGGTGTCGCCATGGACGATCTCGACCTGCGAAAGCGGCACGCCCAGACGGTCGGCCACCACCTGCGCGAAAGTGGTTTCGTGGCCCTGGCCATGGCTGTGGGCGCCGGTGAACACGGTGACCGATCCGGTCGGGTGCAGCCGGACTTCAGCCGCTTCGTAGAGGCCGGCACGGGCGCCGAGCTGGCCGGCTAGTGCGGAGGGCGCCAGACCGCAGGCCTCGATATAGGTCGAGACACCCAGCCCCAGATACCTGCCGCGCGACCGCGCCTCGGCCTTGCGGGCGTCGAGGCCGGCATAGTCGATCAGCCGCATGGCGTCGTCGAGATTCTTGTGGAACTCGCCGCTGTCGTACTGCACCGCCACCGGGGTCTGATAGGGCATCATGTCGGCGGTGATGAAGTTCTTCTTGCGAAGCTCGATCCGGTCGATGCCGCTTTCGGCCGCGGCCTTGTCGACCAGGCGTTCCAGCAGATAGCAGGCTTCGGGACGGCCGGCGCCGCGATAGGCGTCTACCGGCGTGGTGTGGGTGAAGGCCGATTTCACCTCGCAATAGATCGCCGGCGTCTTGTAGAGCCCGGCGAGCAGCGTGCCGTAAAGATAGGTCGGGATCGAGGGCGCGAAGGTCGAAAGATAGGCGCCCAGATTGGCGACCGTCTCGACATGCAGGCCCAGGAAATTGCCGTCGGCATCCATCGCCAGCCGGGCGCGGCTCCAGTGATCGCGGCCATGGGCGTCGGTCATGAAGCTTTCGGTGCGCTCGGCCGTCCAGCGGACCGGGCGTTCCAGCTTTTTCGCCGCCCAGGTGACGATGGCCTCTTCGGCATAGTGATAGATCTTGGAGCCGAAGCCGCCGCCGACATCCGGTGCCACCACGCGCAGCTTGTGCTCGGGGATCTGCAGCACATAGGCGCCCATCAGCAGGCGGATGACATGGGGATTCTGGCTGGTGGTGTAGAGCGTGTACTGGCCGCTCGCCGGATCGTAATCGCCGATCGCCGCGCGCGGCTCCATGGCGTTGGGGATCAGGCGGTTGTTGATCAGCTCCAGCTCCACCACACGGTGGGCATTGGTGAAGGCGGCCTCGGTCGCGGCCCGGTCGCCCAGTTCCCAGTCGTAGCAGAGATTGCCCGGGGCCTGATCGTCCCAGACCGAGGCGGCGCCATCGGCCAGGGCCCGGCGGGCATCGGCCACCGCGGGCAGTTCCTCATAGTCGATGGCGACGTCTTCGGCGGCGTCCTTGGCCAGTTCCTTCGAGGTCGCGATCACTACGGCCACATTGTCGCCCACATGGCGCACCCGGTCGGGCACCAGCGGCGCATGCGGCGGCTCCTTCATCGGCGAGCCGTCCTTGGAATGGACCAGCCAGCCGCAGGGCAGGCCGCCGATGCCGTCGGCCGCCATGTCCTTGCCGGTGAACACCGCCACCACGCCAGGGCGCGCCAGCGCGGCCGAAGGGTCGATGTTCAGGATCTTCGCATGGGCGTGCGGGCTGCGGATGATATAGGCATAGGTCTGCCGCGCCAGCTGGATGTCGTCGGTATAACGGCCGCGGCCGGTCAGGAAGCGCCGGTCCTCGGTCCGCTTCACCGGCTTGCCGATCACCTGTTCGGTCATCTCGTCCTCACTCCTCCCGTCGCCCGGCAGGATCTTTGCCCGCCGGGTCTGTCCTGGCGGATGGCGGCGGTCAGCCGCGCATCGTCTCCGCGGCGGACTGCACGGCCTTGACGATGTTGTGATAGCCGGTGCAGCGGCAGATATTGCCTTCCAGGTGCTTGCGGATCTCGGCTTCGGTCGGGTTCGGGTTGTTCTTCAGCAGGTCGACCGAACTCATCACCATGCCCGGGGTGCAGAAGCCGCACTGCAGCCCGTGTTCCTGATGGAAGGCTTCCTGCACCGGGTGCAGCGTGCCGTTGGTGGCCAGGCCCTCGATGGTGGTGACCTCGGCGCCCTCGGCCTGGACCGCCAGCATGGTGCAGGACTTCACGGCATTGCCGTCGACATGGACGACACAGGCACCACACTGGCTGGTATCGCAGCCGACATGGGTCCCGGTGAGGCCGAGATGGTCGCGGATGAATTGAACCAGCAGGGTCCGCGGCTCGACCGAGCGTTCGACACGCTCGCCGTTCACCGTCAGGCTGATCTGGACCGGCATGTATAACCTCCCCATCGGTCGGTAGACGGACAGCCGCACACGCAAGGCTGCCGCAGGTCACGCGGTGCCGGCCCGGGCAGGCCAGGCCCAAAGGCGGACGGGGAGAGGGGCGGCGACATTCCGGCGGCGAACGTACAGCCGCGCGATCGACCACCGCGATGGCGGGAACGCGCAGGGGCACGGCTGGGGCCGCATGGGCGGCGGGACGACCGTCATCCCGCCGGGTGTTCCTGACTCAATCCTCCCCCGGTCCGGGGCCGGGGGTCTTCCCCCTTGTTCGCTCCGATCCGGCAGGAAGAGTTTGGCGCCGCCAGGGCCGGCCGGTCAAGGGTGATGGCGGGGGAAACCGGCGGGAAAAAACGGCGGATTTATGCCGCACTGCACCAATTGCGACCGGGTTTGAGACCGGCTCGCCGCGGTTCAACTGAACGTCGGTCAGTATCCGCGGGTCCGTTCCACCGGGTCGAGCGGCGGCCGGCCGGCGGCATGTCGGCGCAGGCTCTCGGCCAGGATGGGCGCCATGGTCTCAGGGGTGCTGGCCGCCGCGACATGGGGCGTGAGCACGATCTTCGGATGCGACCAGAAGGGGTGGCCCTGGGGGAGGGGCTCGACCGCGGTGACGTCGAGCGTCGCCGAGGCCAGCCGGCCGTCGTCGAGTGCGGCGAGCAGATCGGCTTCGACCACATGGCCGCCCCGGGCGACGTTCACCAGATGCGCGCCTTGGGGCAGGCGGGCCAGCAGCGCGGCATCGATCAGCCCGCGGGTCTCGTCGGTCAACGGCAGCAGGTTGACCAGGCAGTCGGTGCCGGCGATCAGCCGGTCCAGCCCCTCGGCGCCGGACAGGCAGGTGACGCCCGCCACCTGCCTGGCGCTGCGCGACCAGCCGGTGACGGTGAAGCCGAGGCCTGCCAGCGCCTGCGCCGCCGCGGCCCCCAGTTCGCCCAGCCCCAGCATGCCGACCCTGAGCGCGCCGCCCGGCACGCTCCGCTCTTCCCACAGACCGGCGGCCTGCTGGGCGCGATAGCCGGCCGCATCGACCGAAACCGCCAGCACGGCATGGACCACGAAGCGCACCATCTCTCCGGTCATCGCCGGATCGACCGCCCGGCCGAGGACGACATGGTCGCCGATCGCCGGATCGTTCAGCAGATGCTCGACCCCGGCCCCCAGCGACTGGGCGAGACCAAGCCGGCTCATGCCCGCAAGCGCACCCGCCGGCTGCTTCCAGAGCAGCACCGCCTCGATCTCGGACACATCCCCCAGATCGGGCCAGAGCCTGACCTCCAGCCCCGGCGCTGCGGCCATGAGCGCCCGCTGCCAGCGCGGCTGGTCCCAGCCGGGCGCAATGATGGCGGTGACGGGCAGGCGGGGGGTGGCGCTGGTTGTCATCGTATGCAGGCTCCGGCAGGGGAGAGACGCAAGGGGGAAGGCGGCGCGCAGCATAGCGCGCCGTCGCCACTGCCGTCACCCTCGTGACCCGATACCGTTCAAAGCCTGACCGCAGCCGCGACGAGGAAGGTGATCACCGACCAGCCCGCATAGACCAGCGTCTGCACCCAGGGCTTCCGCCGCATTCCGGGCCTGCCCGCAACTGCCTCGTCCCAGGGCCCGGTGAGCAGACGCGCCACGACCATATAGATCAACATCCCGGCGAAATACGGCGTCAGCGCCTCGCCCGTTATCAGACGCCCCCACCAGGCAGACCAGACCATCAGCAGCACGGCCAAAGCAAGGACGAGGTATTCAGGCCAGGAGAGGCGGGCAGGCGTAAACAAGGTCTTAAGGGCGCGCCACATCCGGGTGGCCCCTTTGTCTGAGCATCTGGGCGAGCAACGCAGTCCGGGCGGGCAAGCTTTCAGCATCCATCAAAATGCCAGCCGCACCACGGCGGCCGCCACCAATGTGACCGCCACCCACCCGGCAAGCACCCGCGTCTTCACCCAGGGCTGCCGCTCCGAAACGCCCCGCCGCAGAAGCATCGCCTTGACGACCAGAAGATAAAGGCAGAACCCCGCGATATACGCCGCCCCGATCTCGCCGCCATAAAGCGGCGTCCACCAAACGGCGAAGACGCCGACGATGCAGAGGAGCAGGGAGGTGAGGCGTTCGGGTCGGAAGCAGAGGTTGTGGGCCATGACTCAATTGGCGTTCTTTATGAGAAGGATAATCGCCCTTTTGGAGAAATTCCGGGCGTGGCAAAATTCGGACGCGCACCGCTCACTGACGAGGGGGACCACGTGACGCCCGGTGTCACGGCTTTGCGTTCCCCCCGCCCCGCGCTATCCTCGACACGACACCCAATCCCGAGGATGCCGCCCGACCCATGTCCGAGCCCGTCTCCGCCTATCGTGTGTTGATCGTCGACGACCATTCGGTGGTGCGGGCGGGGCTGAGGCATCTGCTGGCGGAGGTGTTCGATCCGGTCGAGATCGTGGAAGCGAACGGCCTGGCGGCGCTGGAGGCGCTGCTCGACGAGGGCATGCGGTTCAGCTTCGCGGTGGTCGATCTCTATCTGCCGGATTTCCTGGGCCAGGACCGGCTGGACCGGATCCGGCGGCGGCTGGAGCCGGCGCCGGTGGTGGCCTTCACCATGTCGGAGAGCAAGTCCGATCTGCGGGCGGCGCTGGCGGCGGGGCTGCGCGGCTACATTCCGAAATCGACCCATGACGAGGTGATCATCGGCATCCTGCGGATGATCCAGGTCGGCGGCACCTATTTCCCCTATGAACTGCTGGCGCGGGATGCCGAGGCAGAACGCGGGCCCGCGCCGATCCCGGCGGCTGCCGTGCCGATTGCCGGGGATATCGGTCAGGCTGAGGCGGGCGAGGGCGAAAGCGGTGCCGCGCTCACCGAGCGGCAGATGGAGATCATGGACCTGCTGGCCCGCGGTCATTCCAACCAGCAGATCGGCGATCTGCTGGGGTTGAACCTCAACACCGTAAAGGGCCATCTGTCGCGGATCTTCCGCCAGCTCGGCGTGGAGAGCCGGACCCAGGCGATCCTGAAATATCAGCGCATGCGCGGCGGCTGACGGCTCAGCTGCCGGTCGTGGGGTCCAGCCGGTCGCGGAGATGGTCGCCGATCAGGCAGACGGACATGGTGGTGGCCAGGATCAGCAGACCGGGGATCACCGCGATCCACCAGGCATTGAGCAGCAGGCCGCGACCATCGCCGAGCATCTGGCCGAGCGATGTCGCCGGCGGCTGCACGCCGAGGCCGAGGAAGGAGAGCGCGGTCTCCAGCAGGATCGTGCCCGGGAAGTTGAGGGTGGCCTGCACCACCAGCGGCCCGGCGACATTGGGCAGAACATGGCCAAGATGCAGACGCGTGCCGGTGATGCCGGTCATCCGCGCCGCCCGCACCCAGCCGGCCGAGCCGGTGGCGAGCACCAGATTGCGCGACAGCCGGGCATAGCGCTCCCAGCCGTCGAGCCCGACCAGGATCACGAACAGCACCAGATCGTTGCCGAGAAAGGCGATCACCGCCAGCGCCAGGATCAGAGAGGGCAGCGCCGCCTGCACGTCGACCAGCATCATCAGCAGCTGGTCGGCCAGGCCGCGGAAACGGGCGGCGAGGAAGCCGGCGCAGGTGCCGAGCACCGCCCCGATCGCCGTGCCGGCGACCGCGATCAGGATCGACACCCGGGCACCGTAGAGCACGCGCGAGAGCAGGTCGCGGCCGAGCGCATCGGTGCCGAGCGGATGGGCGAGGGTGCCGCCGAAACCTGCCGGCGGGCGCAGCCGCGCACCCAGATCCATGGCGAGCGGATCGGCCGGCGCCACCCAGGGGGCGCAGATCGCGAGCAGGACGAGTGCTGCCAGAAAGCCCAGGGCGCAGCGGATCGACCAGGGCAGGCCGCGACCGTGCGCCGGCTTCCCGGCCTTGAGCGGCCGGAACAACCGATGCAGCCGGCCGGCTGCGGGCAGGGCTGGGATCGGTCTCATCGGCGGGCCTCTCCGGCAAGGGCGGCGCGAACCCGTGGGTCAAGCCGGGCATGGAGCAGGTCGGCGGCGAGATTGGCCAGGATCATGGCGAGCGCGATCATCAGGATGATGGTCTGCACCACCGCCAGGTCGCGGGCCGCCACCGACTGGACCAGCAGCCGGCCGACCCCCGGCCAGCCGAAGACGCTTTCGACCACCACCCCGCCGCCGACCAGCAGTCCGGCTTCGAACCCCAGGAAGGTGATCACCGGCACGGCGGCATTGGGGGCGAGATGGGCCGCGACCAGGCGGATGCGGCCGAGGCGCTTGCCGCGCGCGACCCTGAGATGCAGCTGGCCCAGGACATCGAGCACGGCGCCGCGCACGAAACGGGCGAGCTTGCCGGCCATGGCCGTGCCGAGGGTCAGCGCCGGCAGCACCAGATGCGCCGCGGTGCCGAAGCCCGACGACGGCAACACCCTGAGCCAGAGCGCGAAGACCAGGATCAGCACCAGCCCCAGGAAAAAATTCGGCATCGCATAGCCGAAGACCGCCACCCCCATCGCGCCCCGATCGACCGGCCCGCCACGGCGAAGGGCGGCGATGGTGCCGGCGGGGATGCCGATCAGCAAGGCGAGGGCGAAGGCGGTGCCGCCCAGCAGCAGGGTCGCCGGCAGCCGTTCGGCCACCACGCCCGCGGCACTGCGCCCGTCGAGCAGCGAGCGGCCGAAATCCCCCGTCGCGAGCCCGCCCAGATAGCCCAGATACTGCTCGTAGAGCGGCCGGTCGAGGCCGAGGCGGGCGGCATAGGCGTCGCGGATGCTCTGCGGCGCATCCTCGGGCAGCAGGGCATCGAGCGGGTCGCCCGACAGCCGGAGGATCACGAAAGTGAGGGTGATGCAGATCAGCGCGGTGACCAGGGTGCGGGCCAGGCGGATCAGAAGGGCGCGGGACATCGCGGATCAGGCCTCGGCCGGAGGGGGAAAGTGACAGGCGGCGAGATGGCGCGCGGTCGCGCGGGCTGAGGGTTCCGGGCGTTGCCGGCGGCAGATGTCTTCGGCCAGCGGGCAGCGCGGATGGAAGGCGCAGCCGGTGGGCGGGTTCAGGATCGCCGGCGGCTCCCCTTCAAGGCGCAGGCGCGGCCGGCGCAGCCCCGGATGGGCGACCGGCACGGCATCGAGCAGGGCGCGGGTATAGGGATGGGCGGGGGCGCCGAACACCGCCTCGACCGGCCCGGTTTCCACCACCCGGCCCAGATAGAGCACCGCCACCCGATGGGCCAGATGGCCGACCACGCCCAGATCATGGCTGATGAACACCATGGCGAGGCCACGATCCCGGGCCAGCGCCGCCAGATGATTGACCACCTGCGCCTGGACCGAGACGTCGAGCGCCGAGACCGGTTCGTCCAGCACCAGCACCGAGGGGTCGAGGCTGAGTGCGCGGGCGAGCACGGCGCGCTGGCGCTGCCCGCCCGAGACCTGATGCGGCCAGCGGTCGAGCAGGGCGGGATCGAGCCCCATGGCGTCGAGCGCCGCAGAGATGCGCCGACGCCGGTCGGCCGGGGGCAGCCCCGCCACTGCCAGCGGCTCGTCCAGCTGCCGGCCAAGGGTCATGCGCGGGTCGAAGGCGCCGAGCGTGTCCTGAAACACCAGCTGCACCGCCCGCCGCCGGGCCGGCGGCAGGGGCAGGGTGAGGGCCGCGCCGTCCAGCAGCACCCGCCCCCTGTCGGGCGCAATCTCGCCGGCCAGCATGCGGCCGATCGTGGTCTTGCCCGAGCCGCTTTCGCCGACCAGGCCCAGAATCTCGCCCGGCGCGACCTCAAGATCGATGTTCGAGACGATCGCGGCCCGGCGCGGCCGGGTAAAGAGGCCGGGGTCGCGGTGCCGCACATCCAGGCCGAGCCCGCGGGCCATCAGCCGCGGTGCGGCGGAGGTGAGGGCAGGCATAGCGGCGGGCCGCGCCGCCGATGTCGTACCGGGAAGCGTGGTGGCCGGGGCGGTCATGCCGGCACCCCACAGGCAACCGCCCCGCCGCCCGCAGCCGGAAGAAGTTTCGGCGGCATCATTGAGCAGCTTTCGGTTGCGCGACGGCAGCGCGGAGCGAAGTCGCAGCCGGAACCGCGCCGCCCGGGCCGGGGCACCATGCCGGGAATGGCGGCAAGAGGGCTGCCGCGCGCCTGAAGACCGGGCCGACAGGCCAGAAGTTCGGCGGTATAGGGATGGGCAGGGGCATCGAAGATCCGGCCGACCGGGCCCTGTTCGACGATCCGCCCGGCATACATCACCGCCATCTCGTCGGCGATTTCGGCGACCACGCCCAGGTCATGGGTGATGAAGACCAGCCCCATCCCGGTTTCGGCGGCGAGACCGGTCAGCAGGTCCAGGATCTGGGCCTGGACGGTGACGTCGAGCGCGGTGGTCGGCTCGTCGGCGATCAGCAGGGCGGGGCGGCAGGCGAGCGCCATGGCGATCGCGACCCGCTGGTTCATGCCGCCGGAGAATTCATGCGGCCAGGCCCGGGCCCGTTCCGCCGCCCCGGCGATGCCGACCCGTTCCATCAGCCGGACCGCTTCGGCCATGGCCGCACGGCGGCTGAGCCCCGCCTGTGCCACCAGCGGTTCGGCGATCTGCCGGCCGACGGTCATCAGCGGGTCGAGCGAGGCCATGGCATCCTGATGGACCATGGCGAGCCCGGCAGGGGTGGGGCCGCCCGGGCGGAAGGGCCGGCCGTCGATACGGGCGGTGCCGGATACCACCCGGGCGCCGGCCGGCAGCAGCCCCATCAGTGCCAGTGCCGTCAGGCTTTTGCCGCAACCGCTTTCGCCCACCAGACAGAACACCCGGCCGCGGCCGATGGCGAGGTCGAGCCCCGCCACCGCCGGGCCGCCCGGCACGTCGATCCTGAGGTTTTCGACGGTGAGTGCGGTCATGCGAAGGACAGGTTGTCGGGGCGGAGGTCGAGATAATAGAGCGGGTAATGGGTCCAGTTGACCGGCCGGCGCTTGCCGTAGACCTCGTTGACGCCGTAAAGCACCACCCCCGGCGCCTCTTCGTCGAAGAGGTCGAGCAGGTGCTGGAAGATCCGCCGGCGATCGGCGGCGTCCTGCGCGGCCTGAAGCTCGGCGATCCCGGCATTGAACCGGTCCGACGACCAGAAGCCGCGCTTCTGCACCGCCGAATCCGGCCCCCAGGCCGGCACCACGCCGCCGCCCAGCGGATCGGGAAAGCGGAAGGCGGCCGAGATCATCCGGACGTCGGCCCCGGGTTCCAGCGCCTGTTTCATGCTTTCGACGAATTCCAGCTCCAGCGGCACGCCGATCTGCGCCCACATCGCCTGAATGATCTGCCCGGCCGCTTCGGCGCCGACGTAATAGCCCGAGATCAGGCGCATGCGCACGGGCGTGCCGCCATAGCCGGCCTCGGCCAGCAGCGCCTTGGCGCGGGCGGGATCGAAGGGGAAATGCCGGCGGTCGGCATCATAGAGCGGCCCGAAGGCGGGGGTCTGCAGGCCGTTCGGCCGGCTGAACCGTTCGCCCCAGACTGCGCGGCCGAGCGCATCATAGTCGATGGCGTGGTTCAGCGCCTGGCGGATGCGGGCATCGGCCACCGCAGGGCGGCGGGTGTCGTAGAACAGCATGTGCACCAGATCGAGCGGTACCGCCACCGCCTCGACATCGTCATAGCCGTCGAGCTGCGGCATCTGGTCGGGCAGAAGATTGGTGACGATGTCGTATTCGCCCGAGATCAGCCCGGCGATCCGCGTTGCGGCCTCGGGCACCACCTCGATGCGCACCTCGCGCGCCGCCGGCCGACCCATCCAGTAGTCGTCATGAGAGCTGAGCACCAGCCGGGTATCGCGGACGAATTCGGCCAGCTTGTAGGGGCCGGCACCGACCGGGGCCGTGCGCATGGTCTCGGGCCCGCCGGCCGCCATCGCCTGCGCGCCCACGATCCAGGCACCATAGGCGGCCAGGCGCTGCGGCATCACCGGGTCGGGGTTCCGGGTGACGAGATCGACCGTCAGCGCGTCCACCGTCCGGACCTCGGCCAGATGGCCGAACAGGATCCGGCCCTCGGGCCAGGGGGTCTCGGGGCCGATCCGGGCTGGAGCGAAGGTCGCCGCGACATCGGCGGCCGAGAGGGTGGTGCCATCATGGAGCTTCACCCCCGGGCGCAGCGTCATCCGCCAGGTGAGGTCGTCGACGCGGGTGACGGCGGTGGCGAGCTGCGGGTCGGTCTTCGCCGTGCCGGGCGTGGCGGCTTCCGCCCTGAAGTCGCGCCGGAGCGGGCTGTCGAACAGGCAGGTGGTCTGACGCAGGCCGATATTGGAGATGGTCTCCAGCGGCTCCAGACTGGCCGGCAGGGCCTGAACGGCGATGCGCAGAACCGGGCGCGGATCAGCGCCTGCCGCCTGCACCACCGACGAGAAGGTGCCGGGCAGGGCAGCAGTGGCGGTGCCGGCGCCGATCAGGCGCAGCAGGTCGCGACGGGTGATGGTCATGGCGGGAAGGCCTCTCGTCGGATTCAGATCGGATCGATGCGGATCTGTGAGATACGGATAAGGGAGGTGCTGATCAGGCAGGGCCGGCGCGTCTGAGCGCCCGGACGGCCGGATAGGCATCGTCATGGTCGAGCAGGTCGTTCTCCGGCAGGCTGGCCGGGTGTCGGAAATCCAGGCGATGGTGGCCGTCTTCCAGCGTCAGCATCGCCCAGCCGACCCGCTTCTCGCCGATCCGCTCCTGGATGTGATCGGGAATGATGAAGGCGGTGGAGGGCATCCACAGATGCTCTACCCCGGCCAGCATCAGCCGTCGGGCCTGGTGGGCGTGGCCCGAGATCACGAAGCGCAGATCGACGCCCGCCAGCAGATCCAGCAGCCGGGCGCGCGGGCCCGCCGGCACATAGCGGACATGGGCCTCGTCATCGGTCGGGCCGTCGCGGAACAGCGGCTTGTGCAGGAACAGGCCCGTGGGGCCGCGGGCGGCGGCGAGCGCTGCCGCCAGCCAGTCGAACTGTGCCGCCTCGGCGGCCAGCTCCGTGCCGAAGAGCTGGGCATTCAGCCCGATCAGCCGGAAACCCGCCGCCTCGGTCACCCAGTGATCGGGGCCGAAAGCGGCCTCCCAGGCGGCCAGGCGCGGGGGCGTCACCGGGCTCGACACATAGGCCCCGGGATGGGGCGGGTTGTCGCCCAGATCGTGATTGCCGGGCACGGCCAGACGCGGCGCCGACAGCGCCTGCAGGGCGTCCAGGGCCTGGACGTGCTCGGCCGGATCACCCGCGCCGTCGACGGTGACGTCGCCCAGATGGATGATCAGATCCGGGCGCTCTGCCTCGATCAGCCGGGCGGCGACGTGCCAGTTGGCGGTGAAGCCGCGGGCGCGGGTGGCGATATGCGTGTCGGAAATCAGGGCGATGCGCATGGGCGCGAACCTTTCGGCCGGTCAGATCCTTCCGGCCCCCGGCGCAGCCTGACGTATGCGGCCGCAGCGAGGTGACGCGCCGACCATAAGCGGTCATGATGTCATCCGCGTGACCGGCTTAGAACGGCGCCCGAAAGCCGTCATCGAACCGTCGTGAAGAGCATCCGGCCCCATGCCCATCGAACCTGCATGTCCACCGAACTGACCACGGCCCGCATCCTGCAGGTGACCGAGCGCCTGATGGCGACCGCGGATGATCCCGATCGGATCACCGTGCGCCGCATTGCGGCCGCGGCCGGGGTGGCGGTTTCGGCGATCAACTATCATTTCGGATCGCGTGAGGCGCTGATGGTGGCGGCGATGGCGCGCTGCTACACCCGCTTCAATGCCGAGCGACTGAACCAGCTGACCGCGGCCGTGGATGCCGCCCGGCCGTCACCGCCGCCGCTGGATGCGGTGCTGACGGCATTGCTGGAGCCGTCGGTGCGCTGGCGTTACGACCCGGGCTCGGACTATCGCGTGTTCCTGAACTTCCGCGCCATCACCCGCCGCAGCGCAGATCCGGCGCTGGGCCGGGCGCTTTCCGAAGAGGTCGACCATCTGCGGCTGTTCCTGGATGTGCTGGCCCGGATCGCCCCGCATCTGAACCGGGCGGAACTCGGCTGGCGGCTGCATGCCACACTGGGCATCCGCGACAACGTGCTGCGCAACCGCACCCGGCTGGTGGCTCTGGCCGGTACTGCCATCGACCCCGACGACCCGGCGCGGGTTCTGGCCGAACTGGTGGCGATGACCCGCTGCCTGTTTCTGGCGCCGGCGGGTGGGGTAGGCCGGAGTATGCGGCGGTGAGCGGAGGCGGAGACGGCGGGACGCGATGATGTTGTCACCTGACCGAATCTCCGATTGAATCACCGGGGCCGGAAGTGCGTCACCGCCGTCGGGAGGCCCCATGTCGAACGTCTTCATCTCGCATGCATCAGTGGACAAGCCCTTCGTGCTGCGGCTGGCCGTGGGGCTTCTCGCAAAGGGCATTCCGGTCTGGCTCGACAAGTGGAGCATCACGCTCGGCGATTCGCTGCTCGATGCCATCTATGACGGTCTGGAGCGGAGCGGTTTTGTCGTGGTCGTGGTGTCCGACGCGGCCATCCGCTCCGGCTGGGTCAACAGGGAGCTGAATGCGGCACTGGCGCGGGAAGAGCAGACCGGCCGCCGTTTCGTGATCCCCATCCGGATCGACGACACGAATATGCCGCTCAAGGTGGCGGACCGGCTTTATGCGAATTTCGCGACACGCGGCTTCTCCGAAGCTCTGGAGGATCTGGCCCGGGTGCTCGTCTCGAAAGGCGCTGCCGACATGGCGGTCCCGCCGGAGCGGGAGGTGCTGCCCTTGCGCTTCACCCGGCCGGTCGATCTGGACGCGGCGGTATTGGAGGCAAGTTGGAAGCATATGCGCCGACGCCACCCGGACCTTGTGCTGTCGCCTGACCAGATCGCTCTGGTCGAGGATGAGGACTACGGATCATTGCGCCGGTCGCTGCATCACCGCATCGACGGGATTGCGCAAGACCCGGATTACACGCCCGAAGTCGAAAGACATCTGAAGGACATGAATGACCTGGCGGCCCGGCTGGAGGTTGTGCTGCGGGCGGGGGTCGCGGAGCTGTTGAACCGGGGCAAGGAGATCGACGCGGTCCTGTGGTTTGCGAAGATCATCCGGGCGCGCGCGCTCTACAGGCTGTGGACCACCAGAATGGTTGCGGGCGGTCTGGGGCAGGACTGGAAAATTGCCGGTCTTCACGATCGCACGGATGCCCGCGACTTTTTCGGAACGGACGAGCTGGCGCTCGTCGATCTGTGGCGGGACGGGGATCGGAACGGATACTTCATCCTCTGGCTGCCGCGGCGCGACCTCGCGGACCTGTACCGCCATGGTCGGCCGCAGCGCTATTATGACGGCTCCCCGACGATGATGTCGGAGCACATCTATGTCTATCCGCAGATGCTGGCAGAGCATCTCTGTCATCCGCTGAAGACCCGCGAGCCGGTCTGGGATCTGTCGGAGGCGATGATCGGCCTCCACTGATCGTTCCCGTGCCCACACGTCAGGTGCCTTCGTAAAGCCGCGGCGCGCGTTCCCAGATCAGCAGGGCGGTGCAACCGGTGTCGCTGCGCACCTTGTGTTCCGTGCCGGGCTCGTTGACCACCAGCGTGCCGGTGTCGTAGGTGCCGGCATCGTCGCTCTGGCGGCCTTCCAGGATCAGGATGGTCTCGCGGCCGGTATGGGCGTGGCGCGGCACGTCGGATCCGGGGGCGTAGCGCAGCAGGGCTGCCGCAGGTCCACCATCGGGGCTGCGGTGCAGCCAGTGGGCCTCGACACCCGGGCGGAAGGGCTGCCAGTCCAGCGCCGCGCGGGCGGCGGGGTCGAGCAGGCCGGCGCGGAGCACGGCGGGAAGATCGGCGGTCATGTATCGGCCCTCAATCCGGCAAGCACGGCATCCACCGGTGCCGCCCAGCCGACGATGCCGGCCTGGGCGGTGATCATGGCGACGGTCGCGGCCTTGAATTCGGGGAAATAGCTGTCGGTGGCGTCGGTGGCGAGCAGGCAGTCGAAGCCGCGGTCATTGGCCTCGCGCATCGTGGTCTGCACGCAGACCTCGGTGGTGACGCCGGCGAAGACCAGATGGCTGATGCCGCGGCGGGCAAGCTCGTCACCCAGAGATGTCGCGTGGAAAGCGCCCTTGCCCGGCTTGTCGATCACGACCTCTCCCGGCAGCGGCGCCAGTTCCGGAATGATGTCGGCGCCCGGCTCGCCGCGGATCAGGATCCGGCCCATCGGCCCCGGATCGCCGATCCGGAGCGGCCCCGGCCCACGGCCATGCTTGGCAGGCGGGCAGTCGGAAAGGTCCGGCAGATGGCATTCGCGGGTGTGAAAGACGGGAAGCCCCGCCGCGCGGAAGCCGTCCAGCAGGCGGCGAGTCGGCGCGATGGACGGCCGCACCCGGGCGACATCATTGCCGAGCGAGGCACCGAAACCACCCGGCTCCAGAAAGTCGCGCTGCATGTCGATGACGATGAGCGCCAGCCGGTCGGCGGACGCCGTGAAGGCGTAAGGGGCGGCATCGATGGTGATGGTAACCGGCATGGTGTGGCAGGGCTCCCGTCAGTGGCCGGCCATGTGGCGGCCGATCGCCACGCGGTCGGCCGTGGCGCCGGCCGTCTCGTGGACGATGCGGCCGTCGGAGATGACCAGGATCCGGTCGGCCAGTTCCAGCAGTTCGTCCAGATCCTCGCTGACCAGCAGCACCGCGGCGCCGCGATTGCGGGCGCCGACGATCTGGCCGTGGATGTCGGCCACCGCCGAGAAATCCAGCCCGAAGACCGGGTTGGCGGCGATCAGCACCTCGACCTCGCCGCCGATCTCGCGCGCCAGCACCGCCCGCTGGACATTGCCGCCCGACAGCGCTGCGATCGGGGTGTCGGGCGATGGCGTGCGGACGTTGTAGCGGGCGATCAGTTCCCGCGCCGCCGCCCGGATCCTGCCCTTCGACAGGAACCAGCCGCGGGCATAGGGCGCCTGATCGAAGCGGCGGAAGGCCATGTTTTCGGCGACACTCATGCGGCCGACGCAGGCATTCTTCAGCGGCTCTTCGGGCAGCAGGCACACCTTGTGGCGCAGCATCTGTGCCCGCTTTGCGGCATAGGGCGCGCCGTCGACGGCCATGTGTCCCGCCTCGGCCCGGCGCTGGCCGGCCAGCACCTCGACCAGGGCGCTCTGGCCATTGCCCGACACGCCGGCGATGCCGACGATCTCGCCGCGTCGGACCTGGAGCGAGACGCCGCGTAAGGTGGGTTCGCCGGTATCGTCCAGCGCTTCCAGATCGCGGATGTCGAGTGCCACCTCGCCCGGGGTGCCCGCAAGGCGGGCGGCCGGTGCCGCCGGTGTCGCCTCGCCGATCATCATGGCCGCCATCCGGTCGACATCCAGATCGGCGACCCGGCCGCCGCCGACCAGCCGGCCGCGGCGCAGCACCGACACCTCGTCGGCAAAGGCCAGAACCTCGCGGAATTTGTGAGTGATGATCAGGATGGTCAGCTCCCCCGCCCGCGCCATGTCCGCCAGCAGGCCAAGAATGTCGTCGGCCTCGTCGGGGGTCAGAACCGAGGTCGGCTCGTCCAGGATCAGGAAGCGGACATCGAGCCAGATCTGTTTCAGGATCTCGACCTTCTGCTTCTCACCGGCGGCAAGCGTGGCGACGGGCGCATCCAGCGGCACCCGGAAGGGCATGCGGGCCATGAAGGCTTCGGCCTCGGCGCGCGCCGCCACCCAGTCGATGATCGCGGGCGTATCCGCCCGGGCCATCACCAGGTTTTCGAGCACGGTCATGCCCGGCACCAGGGTGAAGTGCTGATAGACCATGCCGATGCCCAACGCATGGGCCTCGCGCGGGTTGGAAATCGGCGTTTCGCGGCGGCCGACGATCACCGCCCCCTCTTCGGGGCGGTAATAGCCCATGATGCATTTGACCAGGGTCGACTTGCCGGCGCCGTTCTCGCCCAGCAGGGCATGGACGCTGCCCGGGCGGACCCGCAGGTTCACGCCGTCGAGCGCCGTGAAGGCGCCGAAGCGCTTGGTCATCGCCACGGCTTCGATGCCGAGCGCCCGGATCTCCGGGCCGTCATCGGCCCCGATCGGTACCGGGGCGTCCGGTACCGCTTCGATCTCTGCCGCCGTACTCATGGCAGAGCCTCGATGAAGGCGGTGGAGCTGGAGACCGAGCCGAAAACGCCGCCCTGCATCTTGATCATGCGGATGGCATGATCGTGATTGGCCCGGTCGGTGGCGCCGCAGCAGTCTTCCAGCAGCAGGCATTCGAAGCCGCGGTCATTGGCCTCGCGCATCGTGGTGTGGACGCAGACATCGGTGGTGATGCCGGCGAGCACGATGTTGCGGATGCCGCGGGTGTGCAGGATCAGCTCCAGATCGGTGGCGCAGAACGATCCCTTGCCCGGCTTGTCGATCACGGGTTCGCCCGGCAGCGGCGCCAGTTCGGGGATGATTTCCCAGCCCGGTTCGTCGCGAACCAGGATCCGCCCGCAGGGGCCCGGATCGCCGATGCCGGCGCCGATGCGCTGCGACCGCCAGAGCTTGTTGGCCGGCAGGTCCGACAGATCCGGGCGATGGCCTTCGCGGGTGTGGATGATGTGATAGCCCCGGGCCCGCATCGCCGCCAGCACCGCCCCGATCGGCCCGATCGGCGCCCGGGTCAGCGACAGGTCGTAGCCCATCTTGTCGACATAGCCGCCGACCCCGCAGAAATCGGTCTGCATGTCGATGATGATCAGCGCGGTGTTGGCGGGGGCAAGCCTGCCGTCGAAGGGCCAGGGATAGGGATCGCCCGGGATGGTGTGGAGATCGGTCACGGTCATTCTGGACATCCTCGGTTCAGGCGAGCGTGGGGCGGGATCAGCGGGTGACCGACAGCTCGCCCGGCGCGCCGGCCAGGCGGCGGCGCGAGGAAGAGGCGAGGACCATGATCACCAGGGTCAGCAGATAGGGGGCGGCGTTGAACAGGTAGTAGCCCTGGGTGACCCCCACCGCCTGGAGCGCGGGGCCGAGCGCGCTGGCGCCGCCGAAGAGCAGCGCGGCATAGAAGCACCAGATCGGGTTCCAGCGGGCGAAGATGACCAGCGCCACCGCGGTGATGCCCTGGCCGCTCGACAGGCCTTCATTCCAGCTGCCGGGGTAGTAGAGCGACAGGAAGGCGCCGCCGACACCGGCCAGGAAGCCGCCCGTCATCGTCGCCCACATCCGCACCCGGTCGGGGTCGTAGCCCATGGCGCGAGCGGCATCGGCGCTGTCGCCGACCATGCGGATGATCAGCCCCCAGGGGGTGGCGCGGAAGGCCCACAGCATGGCGACCGCCAGCAGGGCGCCGATCACGAAGAGCACGTTCACCTCCAGCGCCGCGCGGATCTGCGGCACCTCGCTCCAGAAGCCCAGGCTGATCGCCGGCAGATGCGGGGCGGTGGGCTGGATGAAGGGCTTGCCCAGGAAGAAGGCGAGGCCGGTGCCCAGCAGCATCAGCGCGATGCCGACCGCGATGTCGTTGACCCGCGGCAGGGCGCAGATCAGCGCATGCAGCAACCCGAAGGCCGTGCCGGCGAGGCCCGCGACCAGCACGCCCGCCCAGGGCGAGCCGGTGAGATAGGCGGTGCCGTAGCCGCTCATCGCGCCCATCACCAGCGTGCCTTCCAGGCCGAGATTGATCCGGCCGCTCTTCTCGGTCAGGCATTCGCCCAGGCTGACGAAGAGGAAGGGGGTGGAGATGCGGATCGCGCCTGCGATCACCGCCAGCGGCACGCCCCACCAGCCCAGAGCCGCGTCTTCCATGGGATCAGGCCTTTCCGGTGGCGGCCGGTGCCGCGGGGGCGGCGTTGCGGCGGCGGGGGAGAGAGGGCAGGCGCAGCCGGCCATAGAGGGTTTCACTGGCAAGCAGCACCACGAACAGGATGCCCTGCAGCACCAGAACCGTGGCGTCGGGCAGGTCCAGCCGGCGCTGAAGCAGGCCGCCGCTGGCACCGATCCCGCCCATCAGGATCGCGACCGGGATGATGGCGAGCGGGTTCTGGCGGGCGAGGAAGGCGACCAGAATGCCGGTGAAGCCATAACCGGCGGCGAGCGTGGCATTGGCACGGCCATGGACGGCCGCGACCTCGACCATGCCGGCAAGTCCCGCAGCGGCGCCGCCGATCATGGTCACGGCGACGATCAGCCACCCGACCGGCAGGCCGGCGGCGCGCCCGGCGCGGACATTGCCGCCGACCATGCGGGCCGCGAAGCCGAAGGTGGTCTTGAACATCAGCACCCAGGCGGCCAGGCAGAAGACCACGCCGATCACGAAGCCCCAATGCACGTCCATGCCGGGCATGTCGCCGATCATGAAGCCATCGCCGATCGCGGGGGTGGAGGGCTTGTTCAGGCTGGCCGGGTCGCGCATCGGCCCTTCGACCATGTGGTTCAGCACCGCGATTGCGATATAGACCATCAGCAGGCTGGAAATCGTCTCGCTGACGCCGCGGGCATGGCGCAGCCCGCCGGCGACGCCGATCCAGACCGCACCGGCCGCCATGCCGGCCGCCGCCATGGCCAGCTGCACCACCAGCACCGGTGCCCCGGCATCGGCCAGCGGCAGGCCGGCGGCCATGGCCGCCAGCCCGCCCAGCACCAGCGCCCCTTCGGCGCCGATCACCACCAGCCCCATCTGGGCCGGCAGGGCGGTGCACAGCGCCACCAGCAGCAGCGGGGCCGCACGCTGAAGCGTGTTCTGCCACGAGAACCAGGTGCCGAAGGCGCCGCGATACATCAGCTGATACAGCTCGATCGGATCCACCCCCACCGCCGCCACGAAGGCGCCGAACAGCACCATGCTGACCGCGACCGCCAACACGGGAATGGCGACGGCCTCGGCCGCCTGCCGGAGTTTCGGGTCTGACATCGTCCGGGCCTGGAGCATGGCGCTGTGCGACTTCCTGACGGCGATGGAAGAGGATGCGGGGGGGAGGGGGCGAGTTGGGGGGAGGGGGCCGATCAGGCGGTGGCGCCGATCACCCCCTGACCAGGTAGTCCATCTTTTCAAGCGCGATGTCGGTCTGGCCGTGGGTGGTGCCGGCGGCGATCACGGTGCCGCCCTTGTTGTCCCTGATCGGGCCCTTGAAGATCGCGAAATCGCCGGCCATGAACTGCGCCTTGACCGCATCGGCCGCGGCGCGCCCGGCCTCGGGCGCCGCGGCACCATAGGCCGAGGTCTTGACGATGCCCTCTTTCAGCCCGCCGCGAACCAGCGACGGGATGTCGGTGCCGGCCAGCACGTCCTTCACGAAGCGGGGATAAAGGCTCTCCCAGTTCCATTCGGCGCCGGTGAGATAGCCCTTGGGCGCCAGCGGCGCCTGGGTGGCGTGATAGCCGCAGGTGAACATGCCCCGGCGTTCGGCGGTCTCCACCACCACCTTGGGGCTGTCGACATGGCAGGTCACGACATCGGCGCCCTGATCGGCCAGGCTGTTGGTGGCCTCGGCCTCTTTGACCGGCATCGACCAGTCGCCGGTGAAGATCACCTGGGTGGTGATGGCAGGGTCGACCGAGCGGGCACCGAGGGTGAAGGCGTTGATGTTGCGCAGCACCTGGGGGATCGGCTTGGCGGCGACGAAGCCCAGCTTCTTCGTCTTCGAGGCATGACCGGCGACGATGCCCGACAGATATTGCGGCTCGTCGATATAACCGAAATAGCTGTGGGCGTTCTTGGGGTGACCCTCGGCCCAGAGGCCACCGCAATGCAGGAAGGTCACCTCCGGATACTTCTCCGCCATCTTCATCACATGCGGGTCGTAATAGCCGAAGGAGGTGGGAAAGATCAGTTCGGCGCCGTCGAGATTGATCATGCTCTCGATGGTCTTCTGAACCTCGATCGTCTCGGGCACGTTCTCTTCTTCAAGCACCGTGACGTTCGGGAAGGCGGCCTTCACCGCGGCAGCGCCCTGGGCATGGGCCTGGTTGTAGCCGAAATCGTCGCGCGGCCCGACATAGATGAAGCCGACCGTCAGCTTACCGGCCGCCAGCGCCCGCCTGAACGGCAGGCCCGCAGTGGCGCCGAGCACGCCGAGGGCGCCGGCGCCCTTCAGCAGCGTGCGGCGGTTGAGGAAAAGATCATGGGCCATGACGAGAGCATCCTCCTCGGGACGGGCGGGCTGTGGGGCCGGACGGGCGATGGGGGCTGATCGGCCGTGTCTGATCCGCCGTCCGCAAGCCGCGTGCCAAGCGCCTCTGTCCGTCGCAATGGATTGATTCAAAAAGAAGAAGCCGACAGTTGCGCCGTCAACACAGAGGCTGACCGCATGTGTTTGTCTATTTTATGTGCATTAATTGCATGCAATGATTAATTTATAATCATATATAGGGATGATGCTCGAAATATCCGGGGAAGCTCTTCGGAATTTTTGGATTAATATATTGTTTTAAAAGAGAAAAATATGGCATTTGCTGAATTGGCATTTTGCATGCAAATTCGTATGCAGCTTCTGGCCCCCGCATCAGCAGTCGAAGGCCCCCGATGACCGATCAGATCCGACCCGCCGCCGACGGCCCGCCAGGCGGGCTGCGTCGCAGCCTGGCTGATACCCTTGCCCGTGCGATTGCCGACGACATCATCGAAGGCCGCCTGCTGCCGGGCGTGCGGCTTGACGAGCATGAACTGGCTGCCCGCTTCGATGTCTCGCGCACGCCGGTGCGTGAAGCATTGGGCCAGGTCTGCGCCATGGGCCTGGCCGAACGCCGCCCCAATCGCGGCGTGCTGGTGATGGTGATGTCCGAGGCCCGGCTGGAAGAGATGTTCGTGGCCATGGCCGAGCTGGAGGCCGCGGCGGCCCGGCTGGCCGCCCTGCATATGACTGGCGCCGAACGCCGCGGGCTGGAGGCGCTGCATCTGGACAGCGCCGCCGCGGTGCGGGCCGGCGCCACCGACGACTATGCCGCCTTCAACACCCGCTTCCACCAGGCGATCTATGCCGGCGCCCATAATTCTTATCTGGAGGAGCTGGTCGGGCTGACCCGCAAGCGCCTGGCGCCCTTCCGGCGTGCCCAGTTCAACGTTCTGGGCCGGCTCGCCTCGTCCTGCGAGGAACATGACCGCATGGTGCAGGCCATCCTGCGCGGCGATGCCGAGGCCGCTGCGGCCGAGACCCGCGCCCATGTGCTGACGGTCAGCGCCGCCTCCGTCGCCTATGTCGGCACCCGCGCCCGCAGCACCGCCAGATCCGACCAGCCCGTTTAAGGACGTCGCCCGATGACCGACACCCTGCCTGCCGCCTTCGACGTTGCCCGGCTTTCCGCCGCCTATGCCGCGGGCGAGACCGACCCCGTGACGGTGGTGCGGCTCGCCTTCGAGCGGATCCGCGCCTGGCCCGACCCGGCCGTCTGGATCCTGCTGCGCGACGAGGCGGATCTGCTGGCCGAGGCGCGGGCGCTGATGGCGCGGGGGCCTGCGGGGCTGCCGCTCTGGGGCATCCCCTTCGCGGTGAAGGACAATATCGATGTGGCGGGGCTGCCGACCACGGCCGCCTGTCCCGAATTCACCTACACGCCTGAACGTTCAGCCACGGTCGTGGCGCGGCTGGTGGCGGCGGGCGCCCTGCTGATCGGCAAGACCAATCTGGATCAGTTCGCGACCGGTCTGGTGGGCGTGCGCTCCCCCTGGGGGGCGCCCCGCAGCGCCTTCGATGCCGAGTATGTCTCGGGCGGGTCGAGTTCCGGATCGGGTGTCGCCGCGGCTGCCGGGCTGGTCTCGTTCTCGCTCGGCACCGATACCGCCGGCTCGGGCCGGGTGCCGGCCGCCTTCGGCAACACGGTGGGGCTGAAGCCCAGCCGCGGGCTGGTCAGCGCCGCCGGCGTGGTGCCGGCCTGCCGCTCGCTCGACTGCGTGACCGTCTTCGCCCAGACCGCCGATGATGCCGCTGCCGTGCTGGATGTGGCCGCCGGCTATGATCCGGCCGACCCCTATTCGCGCCCGGCCCCCTGGCCCGCGGGCCAGCCCCTGCCGGCGGCGCCATCGGCCTTCCGCTTCGGCGTGCCCGCTGCCGATGCGCTGGAATTCTTCGGCGACCGGCTCAACCCGCCGCTCTTCGCGGCGTCCGTCGCCCGGCTCGAAAGCCTGGGCGGCGAGGCGGTGGAGATCGATCTCGCGCCTTTCCTTGAGGTCGCGCGCCTGCTCTATCAGGGGCCCTGGGTGGCCGAACGCACCGCGGCGGTGGGCGATTTCCTGGCCGCCAACCCCGAGGCAGGCCATCCGGTGGTGCGCGGGATCATCGATGGCGGCCATGGCGTCACCGCGGTCGAGGCCTTCCGCGCCATGTACCGGCTGGAAGAGCTGCGCAAGGTCTGCGATGCCGTCTGGGAGGCCGTCGATCTGGTGATCACCCCGACCGCCGGTACGACCTACACCGTGGCGGCGCTGGAGGCCGATCCGGTGCGGCTGAACAGCAACCTCGGCTATTACACCAACTTCATGAACCTGTTGGACTATGCCGCGGTGGCGGTGCCGGCCGGGTTTCGCGATGACGGGCTGCCCTTCGGCGTGACCCTGTTGGCGCCGGCTTTCGCCGATCGTCGGCTGCTGGCGCTGGGCGACCGGCTGCACCGGGCAGCCGGGCTGACCGCCGGCGCCACGGGGTTGCCGCTTGGGCCTGCGGGCCCGCGCGGACCGGTGGAGGCCGGGCGTACGGTCGATCTCGCCGTGGTCGGCGCCCATATGGCGGGGCTGCCGCTCAATGGCGAGCTGGTCGCGGCCGGGGCGCAGTTCGTGCGGGCGGCGACCACGGCGCCGGTCTACCGGCTGTATGCGCTGAACCAGCTGTCCCCCGCCCGGCCGGGGCTGGTGCGGGTGGACGAGGGCGGTGCCGGGATCGCGGTGGAGATCTGGCGGATGCCGGTGGCGGCGCTCGGCCGTTTCGTGACCGGCATCGCCGCGCCGCTGGGTCTGGGCACGCTGGTGCTGGAGGATGGCGGCACGGTCGCAGGCTTCATCTGCGAAGGGGCGGCCGCATCGGAGGCGCGCGACATCACCGGCCATGGCGGCTGGCGCGCCTGGATGGCGAGCCAGGCCGCGGCCTGATGTCGAAGATGCGGAGGGGCGCGTCAGCCGGCGATCAGCCGGCGCGCCGTCTCCTCGTCGTCCACCATCGGCAGCAGGTCGGCCAGGCCCGACATGGTGATGGTCTGGCGCACCTGATCCTGTACGCCGACCAGGATCATCCGGCCGCCGCGGCGGGTGACCGCCTTGGCATTGGCCAGCAGCAGGCGGATGCCGATCGAGGCCAGGAAGGCGACGTCGGTCATGTCGACGATCACGTTCTTCGCGGCACCGCAGGCGGTGGAGACGGGCAGTTCGGCAGTGGCGCTGCCGGCGACGTCGAGACGGCCCTCGAGCACGATCCGGGTGACGGCATCGTCGGATTTGTGGACGGAGATCTGCATCTGGGCGTGCTCCTGGTCGGAAAGGTCCGGCGGATCATGCCCGGGAATCATGACAGTTTCATGTCGGTATTATGTGATGTCGAGGTGGGGAGAGCGCTCAGCCTCGCCGCGCCGCCGCATCGGCCACCGCCAGGGCGGTGGGCGTGTTGATGTTGAGGAAGGGATCGCCGCCATCCCGGCGGGCCGGGAAGTCGGCGGCAACCGCCCCCAATGCGGCCAGCGCCCCGCCGAGAGAGGCGGCCCTGCCGCCGCCGGTGGCGCAGGCGCGGGCGGTATCGGCCAGTGCCGAGACCCTGGGGGCCAGCGTCAGCGGCCAGAGCGAGACCACCGGATGGATGCGGCCGAAACTGGCCGCCACCGCCGGTCGCGGCGGCCCGCCCGCCGGCAGGGCGGCGAGCAGGCCGCGCACCAGATCCTCGGGCAGCAGCGGCGCATCATTCGGCACCACAAGCAGAGCCCGTGGGCAGGGATCGAGCGTCGCCGCCCAGGCAAGGCCGGCCTCGATGCCGGCGATCGGACCGATGGGGGGGCCTGGCTGATCGATCAGCGCCCGCAGCGCGCCCGAGGCGCAGCCGGGTGGCGCGTCGCCGGCAATGCGGGGGAGCGTGCGCCCGGCGCGGATGCTGATCGCCAGATGGCCGACCTGCGGGCGGATGCGGTCGATGACATGGATCAGCATCGGCCGGCCGGCGAGTTCCAGGGCGCCCTTGTCGACCCCGCCCATCCGGACGGCCTGGCCGCCATTAAGGATCAGTCCCGCGATCTCCGTCCGTGCCGTCATCGCCTGTCCCTTCTGCGGTGTGCGGGGCGGTGCATGCCGTCATCTTGGCATTCCCCGGTCGCCGGGGCCAGCCATCCGCGCTCTGGACGCACCAGGGCAAGGCCGCTATATCACGGGGATCGTGACGCGCCGCGAGGGGACGACCCTTCGCCCGATATCGGCCCGGGGGCCGATGTCAGGACCGGCGCCTCTGCGGGGACGACCCTGCGCATCACTGCGGGAGGTCTCCGCGCATGTCCTGGATCATTCTCGTCATCGCCGGCCTGTTCGAAATCGGCTGGGCGGTCGGGCTCAAATACACCCATGGCTTCACCCGGCTCTGGCCCTCGGTGCTGACTGCCGGTGCGATGACAGCTTCGGTGGTGCTGCTGGGCCTGGCGCTCCGCAGCCTGCCGCTCGGCACCGCCTATGCGGTCTGGACCGGCATCGGCACGGTCGGCACCGTGCTCTTCGGCATCTTCGTGCTGGGCGAACCGGCAACGGCGGCGCGTCTGGCCTGCATCCTGCTGATCGTCTCTGGCATCGCGGGTTTGAAGATCCTGGCATCTCATTGAAATTAAATTGCGTTTTTAGGCTGCGGCGGGAGGTCGCAGCCCCGAACGGCCTGGAACGCAGAAGAAGTTTTTGTCAAGACGTGAACTGCGCGGGAAGGGCGCCCAAGTGGATCAATAGAGGCTGCGGCGCCTCGGCTGCAGCCCTGATCCAGATGGAGACCGATCATGACCAAAGGTTCGCCGACCATCACTTTCCGCAACCTCGACCGTTCCCCGGCGATCGAGACGGCGATACACGATCGGGCTGAGCTTCTCTACCGCATGGGCGGTCGTATCGAGCAGCTCCAGATCGTGATCGAGGCAGCGAACCGGACCGCCGACGATCGCGTGCAGGGCCTGACGGTGCGGGTGGAAATGGCGGTGCCCGGGCCGGACATCGTGGTCACTCGCATCCGCCCGCGCGTCTCCGGCCCCGACGACGTGGTGCAGGTCGTCCGCGATGCGATGGATACCGCCCGCCGGCAGCTGGCGGCCCGGCTGTCGCAGCGCCGCGGCAGCCGTGAGCGCCGGATCGCCTGATCCCCGCCCCGGACGGCACGGAACATCTTTGATCACCAACCGGCCCGCCGACCTCCGGCGGGCCTTTCTGTTGCCGGCGTATGCGCCTGTCCCGCGATGATCAAATCCCTTGAAAAACCATACGTGCTGATATAACCCTCACAGAAGAGATGCGCCGCTAAATTCAACCATAAGAATGTATGATCGCAGCAGACGGGTACGGGGCAGCGCATCATCGGGCGGGCACGTCAGACAGGGCGAGGGGACGGTCAGATGACGGAAACGGCAACGGGCATCCGCCGCAGGCGGATGCGGCGGGTGATGGCGTGTGGCCTGGCGGTGGCGTCGATGCTGCTGGGACTGGGCGATCGGGCCGATGCGGCGGGGCAGGCGGTACGCTTCGCCCATTGGGTGCCCACCACCCATGCGCTGCATCAGGGGGTGGAAGACTGGGCGAAGGCGGTCACCGCCGAGTCGAAGGGCACGCTCGAGGTGCAGGTCTTCCCGGCCGAACAGCTGGGCAAGGCGCGCGATCATTACGACATGGTCGCCAGCGGCATCGCCGATCTGGCGCTGGTGGTGCCGGGCTACACCCCCGGCCGCTTCCCGGTCGTGTCGGTGCTGGAACTGCCCTTCCTGGTGCCCTCGGCCGCGCAGGCGGCGGCCCCCTTCGACAGCTGGTACCGGCCGCTCGCCCCCCGCGAAATGCCCGAGGTCACCTATTGCCTGGGCATCGTTCAGGAACCCGGCATCCTGCATAGCCGCAAGCCGGTAGTGGTGCCCGAGGATGTAGAGGGCATGAAGCTGCGCCCCGGTTCGGCGCTGGTCGGCCGGCTCTTCGCCTCGATGGGCGCATCCGCCGTGTCGATCAGCGCGCCCGAAGCGCGCGAGGCGGCGGCACGGGGCGTGATCGATGCGGCGACGCTCGCCTACGGCACCCTGGTCTCCTTCGGGCTCGACAAGGTGCTGAACAACCATATGGATCTGCCGCTCTACAGCGTGCCGGTGCTCTACCTTGCCAATACCCGCTGGTATCAGGGGCTGAGCGGCGATGCCAGGGCGGCGGTCGACGCCCATTGCTCGGTGGCCGACGCCGTGCGTCAGTCCACGGCCTGGGGCGATTGGGAACGTGCCGGCCGCGGCGTTCTTGCCGCCCTGCCCAACCAGACCTTCACCAATCCCGATGCGGCGCAGCGCGCGCTCTGGGCCGAAACCGGCAAGCCCTTCCGGGCGCAGTGGATCGCCGATGCCGGCGCCAAGGGGGTGGATGGTGCCGCGGCGCTGGCCGAGCTGGAAGCCGCGATCGCGGCTGCCGCGCCGCCCGTCCCACGCTGATCCGATGCAGGCGGCGTTGATGCAGGTGGTGACCGTCACCGGCCGCCTTGCCGGCGCGGCTGCCGCCGCAGCACTCGGCCTTGCGGTGGTTGCGGGTGGGGTGACGGCCCTTGCCCGCTATCTTTTCGGCTATGCCGTGCCCGACGGGTTCGATCTGGTCCGGCTGACCGGCGGCATCGCCGCCTGTTGGGGGATCGCCGCCGCCATCGCGGCCGACGAGTTGATCCGGATCGATGTCGCCCGGGCCCTGCCGCGGCCGCTGGCGGCGGTGGTGGCGGTTCTGGGCGGGGCGGGGGCGCTGGCCGGTGCCGTGCTGCTCGCCCGGTCCGGCGTGCTCGGCACCGATCTGCTGCTGCGTTCGGGCGAAACCACGGCCGATCTGCAGCTGCCGCTCTGGCCCGCCCATCTGGTGATGGCGGCGGGGCTGGTGGTGGCGGCGTTGCTGGCCCTGCTGCGGCTGCTGGCCCCGGTGGAGGGGGAAGGGGACAAGACTACATGATCGATGGCGGGATTGCCGCCCTCGGCGGTTTCGGCGGTCTGTTTCTGCTGGCCCTGCTGCGGGTGCCGGTGGGCTTCGCCATGCTCATCGCCGGGCTGGGTGGCATTGCGGCGCTGATCGGCGTCGACCCGGCGGCGGCGGTGGCGGTGCAGTCGCCGCTGCGCACGCTGACCGGCTATGACATGCTGCTGATCCCGATGTTCATCGCGATGAGCGCGCTTGCCAACCACACCGGGCTGGGGCGAGAGCTGTACACGGCCGGCCATGCCTGGGCGGGGCGCGCGCGGGGCGGGCTCGGCCTCGCCACCATTCTGGCCAGCGCCGGTTTCGCCGGGATCTGCGGCTCGTCGGTCGCCTCGACCGCCGCCATGGCGCGGGTGGCCCTGCCGGAAATGCGGGCCCGGGGCTATGCGCCCGGCTTTGCGGCCGGCACGGTGGCCGCCGGCGGCACGCTCGGCATTCTGATCCCGCCCTCATTGGTACTGGCCCTGTACGGGCTGTTGACGGAACAGGATATCGGCCGGCTGTTCGTGGCGGGCCTGGTGCCCGGCGTGCTGGCCGTGGCGCTTTATGCGCTGACGGTGACCCTGATCGCCGGGCGCCGGCCGGAAGCCGCCCCCGGCGGTGCGCCCGCCGGCCGGGCCGAACGCTTCGCCAGCCTGCGCGGGCTCTGGGCGGTGGCCGCGATCTTTCTCGGCATCATCGGCGGGCTGTATCTGGGTGTCTTTGCACCTGGCGAAGCCGGTGCGATGGGCGCGCTGGCTGTGGCGGCGGTGGGGCTGATCCGCGGCCGGCTGACGCTGGCGGCCGTGGGCGGTGCCCTGACCGAGGCCGCCCGCAGTGCCGCCTCGGTGATGGTCGTGCTGATCGGCGCGCTGGTCTTCGGCTATTTCCTGGCCCTGACCCGGGCGCCCCAGCTGCTGGTTCAGGCCCTGACCGAAACCGGCCTGTCGCCCTGGGGGGTGATGGCGGCGATGCTGGCCGGGTATTTCCTGCTCGGCTGCGTTCTCGACACGCTGGCGATGATCGTGCTCACCGTACCGATCACCTATCCGGTGGCGGTGGCGCTGGGCTTCGACCCGATCTGGTTCGGCGTGGTGGTGACCATGACGGTGGAGATCGGGCTGATCACCCCGCCCTACGGATTGAACGTGCTGGTGCTGAACACCATCGCCCGCGATGTCGGCCTTGCCACCATCTATCGCGGCGTCGCCCCCTTCGTCGCGGCCGATCTGGTGCGCGTGTTCCTGATCTGCCTGGCGCCCGGCATCGTGCTGTGGCTGCCATCGACCATGGGGTGAAGCGATGCGTCCGATCGACCCGTTCCTGCGCGGCCTGCAGCTGGCCCCCGATGCGGCTGCGGCGATAGAGGTCGGAAGCGATGATCCGCCGATCGACTATCGGGGCCTCAATGCCCGGGTCGAGGCGCTGGCCGGCTGGCTGGCGGGGCTGCCGGTCGATGGGGCGGGGCAGCTGCGGGTGGCGGTCTATTCCCCCAATGCCGCCATGGGATTTGCCGCCGTGCTGGCCTGCATGCGGGCTGGCGTGGTCTGGGTGCCGATCAATGCCCGCAACGCCCTGGCTGAGAATCTGTTCATCATGAATCAGGCGCGGGTGGGCGTGCTGGCGATCGCCGATGCCTTTCTGCCCGATCTGCCCGAGATCCTGGATGCGGCGCCGGGGATCGGGGCGGTGCTGCTGCTGGGGCCGGCGATCCGCCGGAACCGCCCGCGCGGCGGTTGCAGCTGGCACGGGCGGCGGCGCTGATCGCGGCCCCGCCGCCGCCGGCGCCCGATCCGGTGCATGATCCCGACCGGGTGTCGGCGATCCTGTCGACCGGCGGCACCACCGGCCGGCCCAAGGGCGTGGTCTGGACCGACCGGATGTGGGAGGCGCTGACCCTGTCGATCTGGGCGCATATGCCCATGCCCGAAGGCGAACGGCCGGTGCATCTGGTGGCCGCACCCATGACCCATGCCGCCGGTGTGATCGCGCTGCCGCTGACGGCCGGCGGGGCCACCACAGTGATCCTGCCCAAGGCCGATCCCGTGGTGATCATGGATGCGATCGAACGCTATCGCGTGACGCATCTCTTTCTGCCGCCGACGGTCGTCTATATGATTCTGGCCGACCGGTCGACCCATGGCCATGACCTGTCGTCGCTGCGCTATCTGATCTATTCCGCAGCCCCCATGGCACCCGACAAGCTGGCCGAGGCGATGGCCCTGTTCGGCCCGGTTCTGGTTCAGGGCTATGGCCAGGCCGAAATCCCGCTGATGGGCACCTTCATGAGCGCGGCCGAACATGTGGCGGCGCTGGATGCCGGGGATCATGCCCGCCTGGTTTCCGCCGGCCGGCCGGGGATCGCGTCTCAGGTTTCGATCCGCGACCCCGGGGGACGGGAACTGCCGCGCGGCGAGACCGGCGAGATCTGCTTCCGCGGCAGCCTGGTCACCCCCGGCTATGACGGCCGGCCGGAGCTGACGGCCGAACATCGTTTCGGCGACTGGCACCGCACCGGCGATCTGGGGTTCATGGATGCGGCCGGCTATGTCTCGATCGTCGACCGGGCGCGCGACATGATCATCACCGGCGGCTTCAACGTCTATTCGGCCGAGGTGGAGCGCGCCATCCTGGCCGATCCCGCCGTGCGCGACTGTGCGGTGATCGGCATCCCCGATCCGGTCTGGGGGGAGGCGGTGACCGCGATCGTCGAGCCTGCCGCCCCGGATGCGGTCGATGTGCAGGCGCTGACCCTGCGGCTCCGCGCTGAACTCGGCGGGGTCAAGACCCCCAAACATGTGGAAATCTGGCCCGAATTGCCGCGCAGCACGGTGGGCAAGGTGCTGAAGCGCAAGATCCGTGACCGCTTCTGGAAGGGGCGCGAACGGCAGATCTAGATGATAAATCCATGATTGTGTGCGGCATGGCTTGACGCCGGTCCGCGGCTGGGGAACGGTGAGGGCCATCTGTGACCGGGCGCCTGCCCGGCGTATCCGGTTTTCTTCTCCTTCGAGGATGCGACCCCTATGTTCGCCTCGTCCTTTCCCGCGTCGGATCTGCGTCCGGTGCCGGTGCCTCGGGTGCTGGCCCTGGCCGAGGCCGATCCGCAGCGTCCCGCCGTCGAGTCCATGCTGATGGCGCTGGCGCTCGACGATCTGGCGGCCCTGCACGACCGCACCCGCAGCGCTGCGCGTGCGGCACGGGCCGCTGACGACATGCCGCGCCTGTTCGATCTGGTGCGCGGCATGAAGACCCTGCAGCGGATCGCCGGCGCGCGCGGCCGGCTGCTGATGGCCCCGCCCGCCCGCCAGGGCTGATCCGGGCATTCCTCCGACCTGTCAGGACTCCCCCGCCGATGTCGGATGTCAATCGATCGGGCGACACGCCGTCGCCGGTGATCGCCGGGCTGAAACTGGCCCTGCCGATCATGGCCGCCTATTTCTCCGTGGCCTTCTCTTTCGGCCTGCTTGCGACCGAATCCGGCCTGCCGGCCTGGGCGGCGGTGGCCATGTCGGTGCTGGTCTATGCCGGCGCCTCGCAATTCATGGCCGTGGCGCTGATTGCGGCCGGCACCGCCATGCCGGCGATCGTGCTGGCGGTGGGCGTGCTGAACCTGCGCCACATGGTGATGACCCTGGCCCTGCCCGGGATCCGCCCGGCGGTCGGCCGGCTGAAGCGGCCCTGGCGGATGGCCCTCTATGCGGGCATCACCGACGAGGCCTTTGCCGCAGCGAGTTTCGCCCGCGACCCCGCCGCGGCCAGGCCGGCCACTCTGGGCACGCTGGTGCTTGCGATCTATCTGTCGTGGATCGCCGGCACGCTGGGCGGCATTGCCGCCGGTGCGCTGGTGCCGGCGGATCTGCGCGCCGCCATGGCTGCCGGGCTCTATGCCCTGTTCGTCGCCCTGCTGGTGCCGGGGCTGAAGGCGCGGCCGGCGATGGCGCTGGTGGTGAGCGCTGCGGCGATCCTGAACGCGGCCTTGAGCACCGTGCTGCCGGCGGGCATTGCGCTGCTGGTCGCCATCCTGTGCGTGGCCGGCGGCCATGCCTTCATCTCGGGCGGCGGGTCGGCGCCCGAGCCCGCCACGGATGCGACCGGGCGCCGACTGGGGAGGGGCGGGTGATGATGTCGGACACCCTGCTGCTGATCACCATCCTGGGCATGGCGGCGGCGACCGCCGTGCCGCGGGTGCTGCCGGCGCTGCTGCCCGCGGGATGGCGGCCCGGCCGTCGGCTTCAGGCCTTTCTGGATGCGGTGCCCTTTGCCGCGCTGGGCGCGCTGATCGTGCCCGGTGTGTTCCAGATCGAGGGCGGGGTGACGGCCGGACTGGCGGTTGCCGGCGCCGCGGCGGCGGCCGCCTTCGCCCGGGCGCCGCTTGCCATCACCGTCGTCATCGGTATCGCCGTCGCCTGGGCCATGGCCGGGGGTATCGTCGGCGGCTGATGCCGATGCGTCCTTGCCCCCGGCGATGCGTCCTTGCTCCTGGCGGCATGGGGGTGCAGGATCGATGCATGAGGCCGGCCCGGTGGCCGGCATCGCCTCGCTTCTACCGGGACGCGCATGAAGACCGATACGCCGAAGACCATCCTGCTCTCCGAGTACACCCCGCCGGCCTATCTGGTGCCGTCGATCGATCTGGAATTCCGGCTTGATCCGCATGCCACCCGGGTGACCGCCGTCTCGCGGATGGAGCGGACCGCCGATACGCCGGCCGATGCACCGCTGGTGCTGAACGGCGCCGGGCTCAAGCTGGTCTCGGTCGCGATCGACGGCGCGCCCGTCGGCCCCGACCGCTGGCTGCAGGAAGAGGAACGCCTGGTGATCCGCAAGGTCCCGGCCGCCTTCGAGCTGACGGTGGTGACCGAGATCGACCCGGCGGGCAACACCGCACTCGAAGGGCTCTACCTCTCCAACGGCATCTTCTGCACCCAGTGCGAGGCGGAAGGCTTCCGCAAGATCACCTATTTCCCCGACCGGCCCGATGTGATGGCGCGCTATCGCACCACCATCATCGGCGATCCGGCGGTGCTGCCGGTGATGCTGTCCAATGGCAATCCGGTGGCCGACGAGATCGGCGAAGACGGGCTCCGGCACATCACCTGGGAAGACCCGTTCCCGAAGCCCAGCTATCTCTTCGCCCTGGTGGCCGGCGATCTGGCGCTCTGCGAAAGCCCGTTCACCACCATGAGCGGCCGCGACGTCTCGCTCCGGCTCTATGTCGAGCCGCGCAACGCCGACAAATGCGAGCACGCCATGGCCTCGCTGAAGAAGGCGATGGTCTGGGACGAGCAGGCCTATGGCCGGGAATACGATCTCGACATCTACATGATCGTCGCGGTCGACGACTTCAACATGGGGGCGATGGAGAACAAGGGTCTCAACGTCTTCAATTCGAAGTACATTCTGGCCCGCCCCGACACCGCGACCGATTCCGATTACGGTGGGATCGAGGCGGTGGTCGCGCATGAATACTTCCACAACTGGACCGGCAACCGCATCACCTGCCGCGACTGGTTCCAGCTCAGCCTGAAGGAAGGGCTGACCGTTTTCCGCGAGCAGCAGTTCGTGGCCGACCACCAGTCGGCGGCGGTGTCGCGCATCCACGACGTGCGGGTGCTGCGCGCCGCCCAGTTCCCCGAAGATGCCGGGCCGACCGCCCATCCCGTCCGGCCCGACAGCTATATCGAGATCAGCAACTTCTACACCTCGACCGTCTACAACAAGGGCGCCGAGGTGATCCGCATGCTCCACACCCTGATCGGGCCCGAGGCCTTCGCCCGGGGCATGGATCTGTATTTCGAGCGCCATGACGGCCAGGCGGTGACCTGCGAGGATTTCGTCCGCGCCCATGCCGATGCCAACGAGCTGGACCTCGGCGATTTCTTCCGCTGGTACGTTCAGGCCGGCACGCCCGAGGTTTCGGTCGAAACCCGCCACGACCCCGAAAGCCGCAGCTTCGAGCTGACCTTCACCCAGACCCTGAAGCCGACCCCCGGCCAGCCGGTGAAGAAGCCGATGGTGATCCCCGTGCGCACCGCGCTGATCGGCGCCGACGGCGCGCCGCTCGCGCTCAGGCTGGCGAACGAGGCGGCGGATGCACCCGAAGCCGACCAGACCGAGCGGGTGCTGGTGCTGGAGGATCGCGTCACCCGCTTCACCTTCGCCGATGTGGCCGAACGGCCGGTGCCCTCGCTGCTCCGCGGCTTCTCGGCCCCCGTCAAGCTGGAGACGCGCGCGGAAGATGCCGATCTGGCCTTCCTGATGGGCCATGACGACGACGCCTTCAATCGCTGGGAGGCGGCGCAGACCTATGCGATCCGGGTGATCCACCGCCTGATCGCCGATGCCGCCGCCGGCCGGCCCCTGGTGCTGCCCGCGGATTTCCGCGACGCTTTCGCCCGCACGATCGGCGATGACAGCCTGGATCCGGCCCTGATCGCCGAGGCGTTGACCCTGCCGGGCGAAAGCTATCTGGCCGAGACCATGACCCGGATCGATGTCGAGGGCATCACCGCCGCCCGGCAGTTCGTCCGACGCGAGATCGGCCGCAGCCTGGAAGGGCTGCTGCTGGAGGTCTTCGACCGGCTGGCGGCCGAGGATGCGGGCAAGCCCTACAGTTTCGATCCCGCCTCGGTGGGCCGGCGGTCGCTGGCCAATCTGTGCCTGGCTTATCTGGGCGCCCCAGGCGGTACGGCCGGGCTGGAGCGTGCCCGCCGGCGCTTCGAGACCGCCGACAACATGACCGATGCGCTGGGCGGGCTGCTGGTCCTGGCCGACCAGGAAGACGCGCTGTCGCAGCCGGCTTTCGATGCTTTCTATGCCCGCTGGAAGGACGAGCCGCTGGTGGTCGACAAATGGTTCATGGTTCAGGCGACGGCCTCGCGCGCCAATGCGCTGGACCATGTGCTGAAACTGATGGAGCACCCGGCCTTTTCGATGCGCAACCCCAACCGGGTGCGCTCGCTGATCGGCGCTTTCGCCGCCAGCAATCCACGCGGCTTCCACGAGGCCTCGGGCCGCGGCTATGACTTCCTGGCCGATCAGATCATCACGCTGGACGCCAGCAACCCGCAGATCGCGGCCCGGCTGGTGGGCCCGTTCAAGCGCTGGCGGCGCTATGACGACCAGCGTCAGGCCCTGATGCGCCAGGCGCTGGAACGCATCGCCGCCCGCCAGGGCCTGTCGCGCGATGTCTACGAGATGGTCAGCAAGTCGCTGGCCTGAGGTTGCGCGACCGAGGTTGCGCGACTGACCGGGAAGGGGCGGCACCGTCACGGCGCCGCCCCCTGTTTTGTCCCCGTCAGCTGTGGCGATAGACCGCGGTTTCGAAGGCGAGATAGCCGCCGACCGAGGCGGCATCGGCGAAGGGCAGGATCTGCGTCGCCCAGAACCCGCCGAGCCCGTTCTGCCGGTCGATCCAGTAGAAGAGATTGGCGAGCCCCGCCCAGGCGAGCGCGCCCGCCGGCCGGCCGGTGGGGGCGGGCTCGTCGTTGATCATGAAGGTCAGCCCCCAGGATTTGGGCATGCCGGGGAAAAACTCGGCATCGTTCGACAACGACGGGATCACGCCGGGCAGCATCTTGATCTTCATCTCGCCCAGCCCGTTCTGTTCCGCCATCCGCACGGTTTCGGGCCGCAGCACCGGGCCGTTGGGCCCCATGCCGTCATTCAGCCACATGCGGATGAATTTCGTGTAGTCGGTGGCGGTCGATTGCAGGCCATGGCCGCCCATATGGATCTCGGGATCCTGGGGCAGCATGAAGTCGGGCAGGGGCGTCAGGCTGCCATCGGCACCGCGCTGATGCATCACCGCCAGCCGCGCCTGCATGTCGGCGGTCATGGTGAAGGCGGTGTCGGTCATGCCCAGCGGATCCAGGATCCGGCTTTGCATCACCTCGCCCAGACGGCGGCCGGTGATCGCCTCCACCACCCGCCCGGCCTGATCGATATTGCTGCCGTATTCCCAGGCCTCGCCCGGATCGAACAGCAGCGGCGTGTCGAGCGCCGCCGCCGTGGCGGTGATCACGCTCGGCTGCCCGCGTGTGGTGGCCAGGCGCTCGTAGACCGGGTTGAAAAAGTCGTAGCCGAAGCCGGCGGTGTGCAGCAGCAGCATGCGGGTGGTGATCTCGCGCCGCGGCGCCCGCAGCCGCGGGCTGCCATCGGCCTCGAAACCCTCGATCACCTGCACCCGGCCCAGCGCCGGCAGATAGTCGCGCGCCGGCGCGTCGAGGTCGAGCAGGCCGTCTTCCACCAGCTGCAGCACGGCCGTGCCGGTCAGCGCCTTGGTGGTGGAAAAGATCGCGAAGACGGTGTCCGCCGTCATCGGCGCATCCCCGCCCGCGGCGCGGAGGCCTGCGGCCCCCTGATAGATGTCGCCCGCGCGATCGGTCGCCACGGCGACCACGCCCGGCAGACCGGGGCCCTCGGTCACGGCCCGGTTCAGCACCGCATCGGCGGCGGTTTTCAATGTCTCGGTCATTGCCATCCTCCCTGGACGGAGCCTCAGGCCTCTCCGCTCTCGATCCGGGCGGGGTTCGACCTTGGGGCCCATGGCGGGCAAGGGTAGCGGGCAGGGGCGACCCGTCTCTATCCGGCATCGGCAGCGCCTGTCGGATTTCGGCAGTTTCTGCACCGCAGACCCGCCTGAAACTCGCCAGCCGGCGGGTCGGGGCGCTATCGTGATGGCAAAGCACCACCCGTAAAGGGGGGAGGGGGAAGGAAGACGTCTGCGTGCTTCGACAGGGGAGGCGGGCACATGCTGAAAGATGCGCTGATCTATGACGCCCGGGGCAACCCGATCCGCCAGCATCACAAGGTGAATTCCCGCGACTGGGACGAGATCCGCGACTGGTCGAACCGGGTTTACATGCCCTATCGGGTGGCGCCCACGGGCGCGGCCGCGACGCCGGCCTCGACCATGCATTCGGCGCGGGTGGGGCGGATCATCGTCACCCGCTTCGCCTATGGCATCCCGGTCCGCGTGCAGGACTGGTCCGAAGATGCCGGCAATGCGGTGGTGCTGACCACCATCGCCGGCAATGCCCGCCACGCCGCGACCGCGCGACAATTCGAGGATACCGGCATCGGCGAAAGCTTCGTGGCCGATTGCAGCCGTATCGACCATCTGATCGATTTCGACCCCGACCATCTGCAGCTGAACCTGACCATCCCGCATGCGGTGCTGGAACAGGCCTGCCGCGACTGGCTGGGTTTCGTGCCGGGCGATGCGCTCTGGCAGCACAAATGCCGGATCGGCGGCCGGGCTCGGCCTGGCTCGCGCTGATGGAATATCTGGTCCGGGCGATTGCAGAGGCCCCGGACCGGCTGGCGGCCGACCGGGTCGGCCGGCATCTGGAGCAGACCGTCTGCCTTCATCTGCTGAACGACTGGGCCGCCCGGGCCGGGTTGGACCCCGCCGAGCCGGGGCGCAGTGTGGTGCCGCGCCATGTGAGGCTCGCCGAAGCCTACATGGCCGAGCATGCGGCCAGCCTCCCGGCCATGACCGAGGTCGCCCGGGCGGCGGGCGTCAGCCTGCGCAGCCTGACCGACGCCTTCAGGCGCTTCCGCGGCTATACCCCCAGCGCCTTCCTGCGCGAACGCCGCCTGCAGGAGGTGCGCCGTCTGCTGCAGGCGGGCGGGTCGGACATGACCGTGTCGCGTGCCGCCTATACGATGGGCTATGTCAATCTGGGGGAATTCGCCCGCAGCTATCGCGCCCGGTTCGGCGAACGGCCGTCGGAGACCCTGCGGTCCTGAAACGACGAACGCCCGCACGGCCCCCCCGGTCCTGCGGGCGTTCCTCAACCGGACGCGGGTGCGCCTTGTCCGGTCAATGCTCAATGCTCTCTCAGTCGCGGTTGGCCCGCAGCCGGTTCATGAAGCCGGTCATCTCGGTCGACAGATGATTGGCGCGGGCCTCCAGCGCCCGGGCGGTTTCAGCCACTTCGTCGGCGGCGGTCTTGGTATCGGCATTCACCCGTTCGATACCCGACACGCCGCGGGTCACCTCGCGGGTGCCCGACGAGACCTGCTGAATGTTGAGCGCAATATCGCGGGTGGCGGCACTCTGTTCCTCCACCGCCGCGGCGACACCGGTTGCGATTTCGTTCATCCGCCGGATGGTCTCGGCGATCTTCTCGATCGCCTGTGCGGTGGCCGAGGCGACATTGCGCATGTCGCCCACCTGGGCGCTGATATCTTCGGTCGCACGCGCGGTCTGGGCGGCGAGGTTCTTCACCTCGCCCGCCACCACGGCGAAGCCCTTGCCGGCCTCGCCGGCCCGCGCCGCCTCGATGGTGGCGTTGAGTGCCAGAAGATTGGTCTGTTCGGCGATGTCGTTGATCAGCTGGACGATCTCGCCCACCTTGCCGGCGGCACCCAGCATGCCTGAAACGGTCGTCGTGGTCTGGCGCGCATCCTCCACCGCCTGCCGGGCGATTTCCGACGACTGCGACACCTGGCCGGCGATCTCGCTGATCGAGCGCGACAATTCCTCGGATGCGGCAGCCACCGCATCGACATTGGCGGCGGCCTGCTCTGCGGCGCCGGCCACGCTGCTCGCTTCGGACCGCGCCATGTCGGCCGCACTGGTCAGCCCGTTCGACGCGCCGCCCAGCCGGCCGACCGTCTGGGTCAGATCCTCGACCACGCCGCGGATCGAGGCGTCGAGTTCGCTGGCCGCTTCAAGACGTGCCGCGCGCACCTGCGCCATGACGCCGGTGATGTACTGCTCCATCGCCAGATCCATGTCCAGGAACACCACCCGGCTCACCGCCGACATGGCGCGTTCCCGCTTGTCATGCGACCAGCGATAGCTTCGCGAAATGGCGGCCAGCAGGCGCTGCAGCACCATCTGATAGCCGCCCATATACCAGCGCGGCTCCAGCCCGATGCGGACATGGGCATTGCCGATCCGGGTGGCGCGCGCGACGTAATCGGCGTCGAACCGCCCGGACATCAGCGCCGTCCAATGCGCTTTCTGGGCCGTTTTCAGATGGTCGACCATCCCCGGCTTCGCGATCAGCGCCTGCATCGGCGGGTAGGTCGCGAGCGTGCGGTAGAAAACGTCCAGAAGATCCTCGATCTCCGCTTCGACCACCGGCCGGACCAAAGCGAGATCGGCGATGGTGGCGGCATCGATGCCGAGGAAACGCAGACGCTCGGCATCGAGCGCGGAAGCGGTGACGGGCGAAGCCATGATGTTCGGGACCAACCTGCTGGTTCGTGACGTTTTTCTGGGGCTTGCCCACGGCCTGTGGCAGGCCGTGAGGCAAACCGATACCAAATCTTAAGGCTGAGAGGGTTGATAAATGATTACGGAATGCGTATCCGGCATCGACGGTGCCGGGACGTTCCGGCTCCATCTCATCCGCAAGAGGAATTCCGGCCATGTTTTTCTCGGTGTCGAAGCTCGTGGGGCACCTGGTTCTGCCGGTGACGCTCCTGCTGTTGAGTCTGGCTCTGGTGCCGTTCCTGCGCTGGGCGGGCTTGAAGCGGATTTCACGCTTCCTGGGCACGGCCGGTGGTGTCGCCCTGGCGGTGGCCCTGTTCACGCCGCTTGACTACTGGCTGCTTGCCCCGCTTGAAAACCGCTTCCCGAGGGTGGAGCGGGAGACGGTGGCAAAAGGGGATTTTGCCGGCATCGTCGTGCTCGGCGGCCCCGAGGACGGCAGACTGACCAAGGCGCATCATCAGCCGTCGGTCGGCGCAGCGGCCGAACGCTTCATCGAGGCGGCGATTCTTGCCCGGCTGCGCCCCGATCTGCCGGTGCTCTTCACGGGTGGCAGCGGTGTCTTCAGCGATCCGGATGCGAAGGGCGGCCCGGTCGCCGAAGCGCTGTTGCGCGATCTGGGGGTGGCGCCCGACCGGTTGATGATCGAGAGCGAGAGCCGCAACACGTTTCAGAATGCGATCCTGGCCAAAGAGATGGCGGGCGACGTTTCCACCCGTCCCTGGCTGCTGATCACCAGTGCTGCACATATGCCGCGCTCTTACGGCATTTTCGTTTCCCAGGGCTGGAACGTGACCGCCTATCCGGTGGACTACAATACCTTCGCCCCGGTCTGGGGCTGGAACGACTATCGCTTTACCGACCGGCTGAACCAGATCCATCTGGCCACACGTGAATGGGTTGGCCTGCTCGCCTATCGTATTACGGGCAGGATGAACCGTGTATTCCCCGCACCCTTGGAGTCCAACGCGCCGGACTGATCTGTAAATTCCGTTCTAATATTGACGATATTGTGCGACTGCCCCGGCCTTCATATAAATATGGCGGACGGGGGTGACCGGGGCCTCGCGCTTCAAGTCGCATGGCTACTGGATCTTTGGGTGAAAAACGGCGACCCGAAGTGAGGCCATGCGAAACATTGGTATCAGACAGCTGGCACTGGCGCTGACGGTCATGACCGTCCTGCCCCTGATGGCGGTCCTGGGCTGGTCGGTGATCACCACCGGCCGGTTGGATCAGCAGCGCGTCGGCGAGCAGTTTTCAGTGACGACGCATACCGCCGCTCAGGAACTGCGCCAGCGGATCGATGCCGCCCGGCAGCTGATCGCCGCGATGGCGGCGGGCGGCGTGCCGGGCATGAATGATCCGGATTGTGATGCGCGCTTCGCCCAGCTGGTGCATCTGCGGCCGATCTACAACAACATGTTCGTCACCGACATCTCAGGCCGGATCGTCTGCGCGGCACGGCCGATCCCCTCGGCGGACGGCCAGCCGGCCAGCCTGGGGGCGCGGCCCTATTTCGCGGCCGGCATGCGGGCCACCGATCCGCTGGTCGCAGGCTGGCTGCCCGGCCTCGCCAATGGCCGTCCGATCCTGCCGGTGGTCATGCCGGTCCGCGACGCTCAGGGCCGGCCCGTCGCCATGGTCGGGGCGTCGATCGACCTGCTGGCCTTCGTGCAGGGGATCCGGGCAGAGCTGCCGGCGGATACCGGGGTGACGCTCTGGTCGCCCGAGGGGGCGCTGGTCACCCATGCCGGCCCGCTGCCACCGCCGGACCCCAATGGAACGGAGCCTCACCCGCCGACCGGCGCGGGCGGCGCGCTTCCGGCGTTCGATCCCGGCTTCGCCATTCCTATTCTCAGCCTTCCCGCCGTGCAGGACCTGCCCGAACGGGTGATGATGCTGGAGACGGTGTCCTTTGGCGACGAGGCGCTGACCCTCGGCATCTCGATGGACGAGGCGCGGCTGTTCGGCCCGGTCCGGGCGCTGATGTCGAGCAATTTCGTCCTGGCGCTCTGGCTGGCGGCCGGTCTGGTCATCCTGTCGATGGCGGTGATGCGGATGGCGCTGGTGCGCCCGCTCGGCCGTCTGTCGCGTTATGCCAAGGCCATGGCCAGGGGAGAGGCGCCCCGCCATATTCCGGATGTCTCGAAGGTGCGCGAAATCAGCGACCTGGCCTCCACCCTGGATGCTCTTTTCGCCGATCTGGCCGAGCGCGAGACCCAGCGTAACCGGGCGGAAGAAGCCCTGCAGCGTGCCCTGGCGGGCATGGAGCGGACCGTGGCGGCGCGCACGGCGGAACTCGCGGATGCGCACGAGGCGGCGCGCCTGCGGGCGCGTGATCTGGAGCGCGGCCGCAACCGTGAGCGGATCGCCGGCCGGATGACCGATCTGATCCAGTCCTGCGCCTCGGTCGACGAGGCGATGGACGTGCTGGCGCGGATGATGCCATCACTGTCGAACGGCGATCGCGGGCGGGCCTTCCTGCACCGGCCGGGGCAGGCCGCACTGGAACCGGCGGCGCTGTGGGGCAAGCCTCTGCTGCCCGGGCACAGCATCACCGAGGACGACTGCTGGTCGTTGCGCCTGGGCCATGCCCATGTCAGCCGGGCGGAAGGCACGATGCCGATCTGCCGGCATCTGGACGGGGTGCCGGGCCGGCATCTCTGCGTGCCGCTGATCGCCCATGGCGAGATCCTGGGGATGATCACCCTGGAACGCGATGCCGTCGACGACCGCAGCGACTGGGCCGAAGACGAAATCGCGGCCCTGGACCGCGTGGCGTTGTCGATCGCCAACGTCAAGCTGCGCGAGACGCTGCGCGGCATGACCATCCGCGATCCGCTGACCGGCCTCTACAACCGTCGTTTCGCGGATGAAACCCTGGCCCGCGAGGCTGCCGTGGCGCGCCGCGACGGCCGGCCGCTGGCGGCGGTGATGGCCGATATCGACCATTTCAAGCGCTTCAACGATGCCCACGGCCACGAAGCCGGCGATCGGGTGCTGCGGATGACCGCCCGGGTGATGGCCGATCATTTCCGCCGCAGCGACGTGGTCTGTCGTTATGGCGGCGAGGAATTTCTGATCCTGATGCCGGGCGCCACCGCCGCCGATGCCACGGCACGGGCCGACGCCTTCCGCCGTGCCCTGGCCGGGACGGTGGAAGAAAGCGGCGATGCAGCGCTCGGGCCGGTCACCATCTCGCTCGGTGTTGCGGTTTTCCCTGAGACGGTGAACGAGGATGCCCGTCTGATCGCAGCGGCCGATGCCGCACTCTATGTCGCGAAGCATGCCGGCCGTAACCGGGTGATGCTGGATGGTCAGGTGCGGCCCGCCGACATGCTGACGGGCTGATTCGTCCGTCACCTGGCCGCGCCGGCCGGCACCACCCGCCCGGCGCGGATGTCGCGGCGGCGATCCTCGACATGCTCCAGGATCGTCTGTTTGCCGTCGTCATCCAGCCGGCGCCAGACGCGGATCTCGTCGATGGTGCGATAGCAGCCTTCGCACCAGCCGGTGATGGTGCTGATGCGGCAGACATTGACGCAGGGCGAGGCGACGGTCATCGGGCAGCGGGGCTCCGGCTCTGTGGGTCAGGGGCTCTGTGGGTCAGGGTTCAAACTGTTCGCGCAGAATGCGCTCTTCCAGGCTGTGGCCGCGGTCGAACAGCAGGGTCAGTTCACGCGCGGGATCGCGGGCGACATCCACCCGGCGCACATCGCGGACCTCGGTATAGTCGGCAACCGCGCTGACCGGCCGTTTCATCGGCTCCAGAATCTCGAAGGTGATGGTCGCGGTATCCGCCAGCAGGGCGCCGCGCCAGCGCCGCGGCCGGAAGGCGCTGATCGGCGTCAGCGCCAGCACGCCCGCGCGCAGCGGCAGGATGGGGCCGTGCGCCGACAGGTTGTAAGCGGTGCTGCCGGCGGGGGTGGAAACCAATGCGCCATCGGCGATCAGCATCGGCTGGCGCTCGATGTCGTCGACCAGAATGCGCAGCTTGGCGGTCTGCCGGGTTTCCCGCAGCAGCGACACCTCGTTGATGGCCAATGCCCTGTGCTCGGTGCCGTCGACCGTATAGGCGCGCATCAGCAGCGGATAGATCGTTGCCGGCACCGCATCGGCCAGGCGCTGGTCCAGCCCTTCCACCCGAAACTCGTTCATCAGGAAGCCGACCGTGCCGCAATTCATGCCATAGATCGGCACATCGCGGTCCATGAAGCGGTGCAGGGTCTCCAGCATCAGCCCGTCGCCGCCCAGCGCCACGATGACCTCGGCGGTTTCGGGCGGGACTGTGGCATAGGCGGCTTCGATCGCCGCCCGGCCGGCGCAGGCCTCTTCGGTATCGCCCGCGACCACCGCAAAGGTGGGAATGCGGCCGGCGGCGGCCGGCATCGGGGTGGTGCCGACCGTTGCGACACCCTGGGGCGGGATCTGGGTCATCTGCCGGTCAGCCGCCCGTCATGCTCATATGCCGGGTGAGGGCAGGGGCGGCGCCCCGGCGCTCGATCACGAAATCATGGCCCTTGGGCTTGGCGTCGATGCCGCGGCGGATGGCCGCGATCAGGGGCGTGTCGTCGTCAGGGCTGGCGCGGAGCGGCTCGCGCAGGTCGACCTGATCATCCTGGCCCAGGCACATATACAACCGTCCGGTGCAGGTGACCCGAACCCGGTTGCAGCTCTCGCAGAAATTGTGGCTGAGCGGGGTGATGAAGCCCAGCCGGCCGCCGGTTTCGGCGATCCGCACATAGCGGGCCGGCCCGCCGGTGCGGTCGGGCAGATCGGTCAGGGTGAAGCGAGCCTCCAGCCTGCGGCGGACCTCGGCGAGGGAGAGATACTGGTCGACCCGGTCCTCGTCGATCTCGCCCAAGGGCATGGTCTCGATCAAAGTGAGGTCGAACCGGTTCTCGCCGCACCAGCGGACCATGTCCTCGATCTCGTCTTCGTTCTCGCCGCGCAGCGCGACCATGTTGATCTTGACCGCCAGCCCCGCCGCTTTGGCAGCGGCGATGCCGTTCATCACCCGATCGAGCGTGCCCCAGCGGGTGATGCGCTGGAAGCGCACCGGATCGCGACTGTCGATCGACACGTTGATCCGCCGCACGCCGGCCCGGTAGAGCCCTTCGGCATGGCGGTCGAGCTGGGTGGCGTTGGTGGTAAGCGTCAGTTCGTCCAGCCGGCCGGCGGCGACATCCCGGCCCAGCTCGCCGATCAGATCCATGATCCCGCGGCGCACCAGCGGTTCGCCGCCGGTCAGGCGCAGCTTGCGCACCCCCAGGGCCATGAAGGCGCGCGACAGCCGGGCAAGTTCCTCCAGCGTCAGCAGATCGGCCTTGGGCAGGAAGGTCATGCTTTCGGCCATGCAGTACACGCAGCGCAGGTCGCAGCGGTCGGTGACCGACAGGCGCATATAGTGCACATGCCGGCCGAAGGGATCGACCAGCGAGGGGCGATCGCTCAGGGGCATGGGGGAGGCATTGCGGATCTGGCTCACTGCGGCGGCTCGCTCGTCCGGAGGCCCGTCATGGAAAGGCCGTCATCAGGGGCGTGTCCCGTTCACCGGGCTGTCTTGAGACAACATTGTGGGGGTGCAGAGGTTGCCGCGCAAGGGCCGCAACGCAACCGGGCAGGGCCGCGTCCGGCGGTTCAGATCGCGTCGCCGTCCCACAGCGCCAGGATGGCGAGCGCCCGCCGGCGGTCGACCATGTCGAAAAACGCCACCGCTTCAAGCAGATCCTTGGGATCCGACACCTTGGTGCCGCGGCTCATCTTACGGGTGAGCATGAACAGCGTCGAGAAGCCCTGACGGGTGACGTCGGCCGCCTTGCAGGCGATCGCCAGGGCCTGGCCGGTGGTCTCGAAGGCGATCCGCCGGGCGGTGATCGGGCGGATCTCGGTCATATGGGCGAGTGCCGCCTCGAACAGCGCGATCTCGCCCTGGCGATAGCTTTGCAGCAGGAAGGTCTCGGTGACGCCACCGCCGCGTGCCAGCATGGCGACGCGTTGCCGCGCCCGGCCCTGATCCTCGGCCAGACGGCCGGTTTCGGTCACCCTGCGGTCCACCACGCGGGCGACCGCCCGCTCGATCATCTCGGGTGAGACGTCGAACCGCTGGACGATGTGGCGGCGCAGCGACGCCCCCACCCACCAGAACATCCGATAGGCAAGCCCCGCCGGCAATTCCTGGCGCTGCAACAGCGGCGGCTGGATCACCTCCATCCGCTGCGACAGCATCACGATACGCTCCAGCAGCTTCGGCGAGAGCGGTGCCGTCCGGTTCGCCAGTCGCGCCGTCACCACCTCGGCCTCTGCGGCATCCAGCAGGGCGCCGGTGACGGCGTCGCTCAGATCCGGTCGCTGGGCGATGGCGGTGCGGTGGGCGGAAGACCGTTCGCGGGCGATCGCGATCAGATCCGGATCGGTCAGGATCGGCGAGCGCGACAGCAGGGGATGGGCGACCTCGATCCGGTCGTTGGCCAGCATCACGAACAGATTGGGCGGCAGCTCCCCCGCTTCGGGCATCGCCGCCAGTTCTTCCGCCAGTTCGCGGCGGAGCGTGTGCTCGATATCCGCAACCAAAGGTTGGATCAAATGGGCGACGACCCCGCGCACCCGTTCGGTCAGCTTGCGCTCACGGTCGATCAGCATCGTTGCGATGGTGCCGGCAATCGCCTGCCGCTGCGATGGTGGCTTCTGGAGAGCCGCCCGCGCGAGTGCTTCGACCTCGCGTTCGATCACGATCCCCCCGCCGACCACCAGCAGCTTCCCCGATATGGCCCGGCTTCCCTCTCCACGACAACGGAATCCACGATGCGGATCATCGAAGCGTCCCGGGGCGGGTATGGTGATGCGGGGGCAGGTATCATCACGTTCCGTGGCAGAGCGGCCGCAGGCCGGCCCATAGCAGAGTGACCGCAGGCGTTGGTCTTTGGCGGAGAACCGCAGACCCTGGCCTTCGGCGGAGAAAGTCTCGCGGGACGCAGCGTCCGGCGCATCCTGTATTTACGAAGCCCGGATGGCGGCTGCAACCGCAAAAGCTGTACCGTGGCTTTCCGGTGCCCCTGGTCGCTCAATCGTCATCATCCGGCGGGTTCGGTCCGCGGACCAGTTCCAGATCGACGACATCGGCATGCACGGTGCGCTTTCCGCCATGTTCGAAATTGACGGTGACGCGATGGGCGGCCACGCTCTGGACCTGACCCAGCCCCCAATCGGGCTGACCGGGCAGGCGGACGAGGCTTCCCGGCGGGTACAGCATGCCGTAAGGTGCCGGCGTGGTCATCTGACGATCCTTCCGGATTGGGTCCGTTCCCGACACAGATGGGGTGGCGGCATCGCCTGCACCAGGGGCCGTTTCCGGGGAGCCGATGCCGTCCGTGGCCGGGATCCGGGGGGACGCGCATATGGTTACGGCAATCGCGCTGCGCCTAAGGGAAATTTAACGCTTGCCGCCGTAAAAGAAGAAGGCGAGCCCCGGTAGGTTCACCGGGGATGCGATCGGTTTCAGGGAGTGACGCGACGTGGGCGAGGGAGATTGGGTACGACTCTCCGGACTGGTGTGTGCCAGGCTCTGCCACGACCTGGTCGGTCCCGTCGGTGGTGTCGTCAACGGCGTTGAGTTTCTGGCCGAAGACGGCATGGGAGACGACGCGCTGCAACTGCTGGCCGACAGTGCGGCCCGCGCTGCCCGCCGGTTGAGCTTCTATCGTCTGGCCCTGGGCGCCGGCGGCAATCCCGACGAACGGGTAGCAGCCGGCGATCTGTCGGCAGCACTCGCCGGATACTTCACCGACGAGCGTGCCGGTCTGGACGTCATCGCCTGGCCGAGCGACGGCAATGTGCTGAGGGCCCATGGCGGCATCGTGTTGTGCCTGGCGGCGATCTCGGCACAGGCCCTGCTCCGCGGCGGCACGGTCACCCTTGCCTGGCGGACCACGGTCGAGGGCGGCAGCGTGAGCGTGGTGGCCGAAGGCGGCGCCATGCGCCTGCCCGAGACGCTGGTCCCGTCGATCGAGGGACGGATCGATCCGGCGGCGCTGGATGCCCGCACCGTGCTGCCCTTCATGGTTTCCGAAATGGCCGCCGCCGTCGGCGGCCGACTTGCGGTTGCCACCGACTGGTCGGGCGCCGATCTGCGCCGGCTGACCATCACGGGCGATCTGCCGGTCTTCACTGCCCGGGCTGGCGTCTCCAGCCTGGAACGGACCGGCGAGACCGGTCCCTGAACCTCTCTCCTCACCGCCGGCGGGCCTGCCCGCGGCGGTTCCGTCTGCGGACACTCCGACGACTTCACACGCGAGGCGCCACGGCGCCAGCCATTCACGGCAGCAGGGATGAGAACGCCATGGACGAGCTGCTGAGCGAGTTCCTCACCGAAACGACGGAGAGCCTGTCCACGCTCGACGTCGAACTGGTGCGCCTGGAGCGCAATCCAGACAATCCGGAACTGCTGCAGAACATCTTCCGCCTTGTACACACCATCAAGGGAACCTGCGGGTTCCTGGGCCTGCCCCGGCTCGAGAAGGTGGCGCATGCGGCCGAGAACGTGCTGGGCAAGGTGCGTGACCGCGAACTGACGGTCACCCCCTATATCGTGACGCTGATCCTGGAAAGCCTGGACCAGATCAAGGAGATCCTGGCCGAGCTGGAACGGACCCAGGCCGAGCCCGCCGGCAATGATGCCGACCTGATCGGCCGCCTGGACGCCGCGGCCGAAGGCGTCGAGGCCCCGGCCAAGACCGCCGCGCCGACCGGTGCCGACGGCGCCCCCGATTTCGAGGCGGTGCGCCGGATGATGGCGGCCGAGATGTCGGGCAACGCCCTGCCGGACGACGAAGACGAGGCCGAGGCCGAGGCCCCGGCGGGCCTGCCGGTGGGCACGGCCCAGCCCCAGGCGCTGGTGGCCGCAGGTGCCGGTGCGGTTGCAACCCAGCAGGCGCCGGCGGCGGCAGAGGCCGCACCGCGGGCCGATGCCGGCGATCACCATGATGCCGGCAGCAATGGCGGCCCGCGCGAAAGCCACATCGCTGGTCAGACCATCCGCGTCAGTGTCGACCTGCTCGAGCATCTGATGACCATGGTCAGCGAGTTGGTGCTGACCCGCAACCAGCTGCTCCAGATGGTGCGCGGCCGCAGCGACAGCGAGTTCACCGTGCCGCTGCAGCGCCTGTCCCATGTGACGTCGGAGCTGCAGGAAGGGGTCATGAAGACCCGCATGCAGCCGATCGGCAATGCCTGGGCCAAGCTGCCGCGCATCGTCCGCGACCTGGGCCAGGAACTGAACAAGAAGCTCGACCTGAAGATGTACGGCTCCGAAACCGAGCTGGACCGTCAGGTTCTGGAGCTGATCAAGGATCCGCTGACCCACATGGTCCGCAACTCGGCCGATCACGGCCTGGAGCGGCCCGACGAGCGGCGGGCGGCGGGCAAGCCCGAGACCGGCACCATCACCCTCAACGCCTATCACGAAGGCGGCCACATCATCATCGAGATCGCGGATGACGGCCGCGGCATTGATCTCGGGAAGGTGCGCCAGAAGATCGTGAAGGTCGGGCTTGCCACCGAGAACGAACTCGACGGCATGACCGACACCCAGATCGCCCAGTACATCTTCCGGCCGGGCTTCTCCACCGCCGAGAAGGTAACCAGCGTCTCGGGTCGCGGCGTCGGCATGGACGTGGTGCGGACCAATATCGAGAAGATCGGCGGCACGATCGAACTGCGCACCGTCAGTGGCAAGGGTTCGACCTTCGTCATCAAGATCCCGCTGACGCTGGCGATCGTCGCGGCGCTGATCGTGGAAGCCGCGGGCGACCGTTTCGCGCTGCCGCAGATCAGCGTGGTCGAACTGGTGCGTGCCTCCAACACTTCCGAGCATCGCATCGAGCGGATCAACAGCCGGCCGGTTCTGCGCCTGCGCGACCATCTGCTGCCGCTGGTGAGCCTGGGCCACGCCCTGGCCCTGGTCGACGAGCACGACCCGCAGGTCGAAATCGACGACGACGGCCTGTTCGTGATCGTCTGCAAGGTGGGCACCTTCTCGTTCGGCATCATCGTCGACCAGGTCTTCGACACCGAGGAAATCGTGGTCAAGCCGGTGGCGCCGATCCTGCGCGACATCACCATGTTCTCGGGCAACACCATCCTGGGTGACGGCAGCGTGGTCATGATCCTGGATCCGAACGGCCTGGCGACCTCGGTGGGCGAGATCCAGACCGCCAGCGACCGCCGCGCCGAGGCGGCAGCGGCCGAGGCCGCCGCCAATGCCGACGACAAGCTGTCGCTGCTGGTGTTCCGCGCCGGTGGCGAGGATCCGAAGGCGGTGCCGCTGTCGCTGGTGGCACGTCTGGAAGAGATCGACCTGGCCACGGTCGAACGCTCCGACGGCCGGCCGGTGGTGCAGTATCGCGGCCAGATCATGCCGCTGGTCATGGTGAACGAGAGCCAGGAACTGGCGCGCGAGGGCCGGCAGCCGGTGGTGGTCTTCACCGAGCGCAATCGCACCATGGGCCTGGTGGTCGACGAGATCGTCGACATCGTGGAAGACAGCTTCAATGTGGAGCTGCGCAGCCGCCGCGACGGCCTGATCGGCACCGCGGTGATCGCGGGCCGCACCACCGACATCGTGGATGTGGGCTATTACCTGCTCCGCGCCACCGGCGACTGGTACGAGGCCGAGCCGCGCAGGATCGGCGCCGCGCGTGCCCGTCGGGTGCTGCTGGTCGATGACAGCGCCTTCTTCCGCAGCCTGATCGCGCCGGTTCTGCGCGTGTCCGGTTACGAGGTCTCGGGTGTGGAAAGTGCCGAGGCGGCGCTGAAACTGCGCGACCAGGGCGCCGAGTTCGATATCATCGTCAGTGACATCGAGATGCCGGGCATGGACGGCTTCGCCTTCGCCCGCACCATCCGCGAAGAGGGCGCCTGGTCCCAGGTCCCGATGATTGCGCTGTCGTCGCATACCGCGCCCGAGGATTTCGATCGCGGCCGCGACAGCGGGTATGACGACTATGTGGCGAAGTTCGACCGTGAGGGCCTGATCGCGGCGATCGGTCAGGTGATGAACATGGCGAAGGGGAGCGTGGCATGAGTGCGGATATCGTCCGCTACGCCGGTGGCGGCAACGCCCTGGCCCGCACCGGTGACGACGAGGTCGTCGGCGCCCAGCGGCAGTTCGTGACGGTGGTGATCGAACGGCAGACCTTCGGCATCCCGGTGCTGGTGGTCCAGGACATCCTGGGCCCCCAGAAGATCACCCGGGTGCCGCTGGCCCCGGCCGAGGTCGCAGGCGCGCTGAACCTGCGCGGCCGCATCGTCACCGCGATCAATGTCCGCCGGCGGCTGGGCCTGGCGCCCCGCCCGGCGGAGATGAAGGGCATGAACGTTGTCGTCGAACACGACGGCGAGCTGTACAGCCTGATGGTCGACGGGGTGGGCGAGGTGCTCTCGCTCGACGATGCCCGGTTCGAACGCAACCCGGCCAATCTCGCGCAGCATTGGCGAGACGTCTCTCTCGGGGTATACCGACTGAACGACAAGCTGCTGCTGGTGCTTGATGTCGAGCGTCTGTTCGAATTCGGCTGATGCCGCCCCTCGCGCCGGCCCGGCCTGTCCGACCGAAGCCTTTCCTCCCCACAAGTGCCCGGGCGTCGGGCGGCGCGTTCGAGGATCCGATCTGAAATGAAGACCTGCCTGATCGTTGACGACTCCAAGGTCATCCGCATGGTCGCGCGGCGTATCCTTGAGGGTCTCTCCTTCGCCACCAGGGAAGCCGCGGATGGTCAGGAGGCGGTGGATCGCTGCCGCGAGGCCATGCCGGACGCCGTGCTGCTGGACTGGAACATGCCGGTGATGAACGGGCTGGAGTTCCTGAAGGCACTGCGTCAGATGCCGGGCGGCGACGCGCCGATCGTCGTGTTCTGCACCACCGAGAACGATCTCTCCCATATTCAGGAGGCGATCATGGCGGGTGCGAACGAATACATCATGAAGCCGTTCGACAGCGAGATCATCGAAACCAAATTCACGCAGGTGGGCCTCATCTAGTGAGCTCTTACACAGCAGGGGGCGGAGGTGTCGAACCCTATCGCGTGATGGTGGTCGACGACAGCGCGGTCATTCGCGGTCTGTTCATCCGTGTCCTAGAAGCCGATCCCGAGATCCGTGTCGTCGCCTCTGCCGCGAATGGTCGGATCGCACTCAACCAGCTGAAGCGCCAGCCGGTGGAAGTGGTCGTGCTCGACATCGAGATGCCGGAAATGGACGGTCTGACCGCCTTGCCGGAGCTGGTGCGGGCGCAGCCCGGGCTCAAGGTCATCATGGCCTCCACGCTGACCCGCAAGAATGCGGCGGTCAGCATGGAGGCCCTGGCCAAGGGCGCGGTCGACTACATTCCCAAGCCCAGCGCCACCAGCGAGGTCTACTCGAACGAGGGTTTCTCGCGCGAGCTGCTGGCCAAGGTGAAGGCCCATGCCGATCGCGGTCGTCGCGACGGCACGGCGCCGGCACTCGGTGGCGGTGCCGCCGCACCGGCGGCACCTGCCGCTGCCGCCAGCCCGACCACGGCCTATCGTCCGCGGACCGAGCCGGCGGCACCTGCCGCACGTCCGGCCGCGGTGCCGGCCGCGGCGGCGGATCTGCCGCAGCGGCTGGGTCTGCAGCGCAAGCCCGTGGTGCTGCGCCCGTTCCCGCCGGCCTTCCGGGCCAAGGCGCTGGCGGTCGGCAGTTCCACCGGCGGCCCGCAGGCGCTGTTCACCCTGTTCGGAGCGCTGGGGCCCGCATTGCAGCGGATTCCGGTGTTCATCACCCAGCACATGCCCGCCACCTTCACCACCATCCTGGCCGAGCATCTGGCCCGCGCAAGCGGCCTGCCCTGCGTCGAGGCCGAGGACGGCATGCCGGTGAAGGCCGGTCGCATCCACGTCGCCCGCGGTGACTGGCACATGGTGCCGACCGAAGCGGCCGGCGGGGCGGTGATCCGGATCAACCAGGACGCGCCGGAGAATTTCTGCCGGCCGGCGGTGGATCCGATGCTGCGGGGGCTGGCGAAGATTTATGGCCGCAACCTGCTGACCGTGATCCTGACCGGTATGGGGTCGGACGGGCAGCGTGGTGGCGAACATGTCGTGCAGGCAGGCGGCGTGGTCATGGCCCAGGACGAGGCGTCGAGCGTCGTCTGGGGCATGCCGGGTGCGGCTGCCCAGGCCGGGCTGTGCAGCGCCGTGCTGCCGCTGGATCGTATGGCCGGCGAAGTCCGCCGGCTGGTCGACGGAGGACCGTGATGGCGCCGGAGGATTTCGCCTTCATCAGCGGCATGCTGAAGCAGCGGTCCGGGCTGGTGATCGGCCCCGACAAGCTGTACCTGCTGGAAAGCAGACTGTCGCCGCTTGCCCGGCGCCGTGGGCTGCCGGGACTGTCTGAGCTGATCGCCGAGCTGCGCAAGCCGTCGGCGGAAGAACTCCGGCGTGACGTCACGGATGCGATGACGACGAACGAGACGTCGTTCTTCCGCGACATCAAGCCCTTCGAAGAGCTGCGCACCTTCGTCCTGCCCGAGATGCTGGGCCGGCGGCAGGATCGCCGCCAGCTCAGGATCTGGTCGGCCGCCGCGTCGACCGGGCAGGAAGCCTATACCATCGCCATGCTGTTCAAGGAGATGGGGGCCAAGCTCGACGGCTGGCGGCTGGAGATCATCGGCACCGACCTTGCCAACGAGGTGCTGGACAAGGCCAAGGCTGCGACCTATTCGCAGTTCGAGGTGCAGCGCGGCCTGCCGATCACCATGCTGGTGAAGTATTTCCAGCAGGATGGTGAGCAGTGGCGCCTGAACCAGACCATCCGGTCGATGGTGCAGTTCCGTCAGCACAACCTGCTGAATGGGGCTTCGGGCTTCGGCACTTTCGATGTCATCTTCTGCCGCAACGTGCTGATCTACTTCGATCAGGACACCAAGCGGAAGGTGCTGGAGGATCTGCGCAAGGTGATCGCGCCCGACGGCTTCCTGTTCCTGGGCGGTGCCGAAACCGTGCTCGGCATCACCGACCGCTTCCGGCCGCTGCCGGATCACCGGGGCGTTTACGTCCCGGCCTGATCCGGCGCCCGCCGGGCGGCACACCACAGGCAAAAACGACACAGAAAAAACCGCCGGTGGAATGTCTTCCGCCGGCGGTTTTCTTTGGGGAGTGCCGACGCGGCAGCCAGGCGGCTGCTGGTCGCTCAGGCGGCGTCGGTGCGCCGACGGCCCGATCCGTCGTCACCACTGCGGCTGCCCAGTTCCGGGTCCTTCAGCACATAGCCGCGGCCCCAGACGGTGTGGATGTAGTTGTCGCCATGGGTGGCGCTGGTCAGCTTTTTGCGCAGCTTGCAGACGAAGACGTCGATGATCTTCAGCTCGGGCTCGTCGATGCCGCCATAGAGATGGTTCAGGAACATCTCTTTGGTCAGCGTCGTGCCCTTGCGCAGCGACAGCAGTTCCAGGATGGCGTATTCCTTGGCGGTGAGATGGACCGGCCGCTCGTCGACCGTGACCGACTGCTTGTCCAGATCGACCGTCAGCCGGCCGGTGCGGATCACCGACTGGGCATGGCCGCGCGACCGGCGCACCACCGCCTGGATGCGCGCGACCAGTTCCGCCATATCGAAGGGCTTGGTGACATAGTCGTCGGCGCCGACGCCCAGGCCCTTGATCTTCTTGTCGGTATCGGTCAGCCCCGACAGGATCAGCACCGGCGTCTGAACCCGGGCGGCGCGCAGCCGGCGCACCACCTCGTAGCCGTCCATGTCTGGCAGCATCAGATCCAGGATCATGAGGTCGTAGTCATAGAGCCGCCCGATCTCGAGGCCCTCTTCGCCGAGATCGGTGGTGTCGCAGACGAACCCTTCCTTCTTCAGGGCGAGTTCGATCGAGCGGGCAGTCGACGGATCGTCTTCGACGAGCAGAATACGCATGGATCAGCAACCTCTTCCGATCGGCGGCAATCCGCCAGTCCCGCACGTGGTCTGGCGACCATGGCGCGCTGGAACGACCCTTCTTATGTCGTCCCACGGTATCACGTCAGGATTGTGATGAAAATCGGACAGACGGCTTTGCGAGCACTTCTCAGGGTGTAGGATCGCTTATCGGGATATCGTCCGCGGATCCGAAATGAAAAGAGGCGGCGGCAGATGGAGAGGCGGCAGATGAAAGGGCCGGGTCGATGCAGGATCTGATCCGCTCTCTGGCGGGCACGATCGAGGCGCTCGACAGCTACGTGGTGCGCGGGCGCATCGTGGCGGTGCGCGGGCTGATGGCCGAGGCCAGCGGCGTGGCTGCGCGCACGGCCCTTGGCGACCATGTCCGCATCCGGCTGCGTGACGGCGGCAGGCTTGCGGCCGAGGTGGTCGGTTTCCGCGACGGCCGTGCCCTGCTGATGCCCTTCGGCCCGCTCGACGGCGTGGCGCTGGGGGCCGAGGTGGAGGCGAGCGGCGGCGAGGCGACCATCCGCCCCTCCGGAGGCTGGCTCGGCCGGGTGATCGACGGCTTCGGCCGGCCGATCGACGGCAAGGGACCGCTGGTGCCCGGCGCCCGTCCGCGGCCGATGCGGGCGCCGCCGCCGCCCGCCCATGCCCGCACCCGGGTCGGTGCCAAGATCGATCTGGGTGTGCGGGTGCTGAACACTTTCGTCACCTGCTGCCGCGGCCAGCGTCTCGGCATCTTCGCGGCCTCGGGCGTCGGCAAATCGGTGCTGATGGGCATGATCGCCCGCTATACCGCGGCCGATGTCTCGGTGGTGGGGCTGATCGGCGAGCGTGGCCGCGAGGTGCAGGAATTCATCGAAGGGGCGCTCGGCCCCGAGGGTCTGGCGCGCAGCGTGGTGGTGGTCGCAACCTCCGACGAGCCGGCGCTGATGCGCCGCCAGGCCGCCTATACCACGCTCGCGGTGGCCGAGCATTTCCGCGACCAGGGCGCCGATGTGCTGTGCATGATTGACAGCATCACCCGCTTCGCCCAGGCGCAGCGCGAAATCGGCCTGGCGGCGGGCGAGCCGCCGGCGAGCAAGGGCTTCACGCCATCGGTCTTCGCCGAACTGCCCCGCCTGCTGGAACGGGCGGGGCCCGGCACCGGCCAGGGCTCGATCACCGGCCTGTTCACCGTGCTGGTCGAAGGCGACAACCACGACGAGCCGGTGGCCGACGCCACCCGCGGCATTCTCGACGGCCATATCGTGCTGGAGCGGTCGATCGGCGAACGGGGGCGCTATCCGGCGGTGAATGTGCTGCGCAGCGTGTCGCGCACCATGCCCGACTGCAACACGCCCGAACAGAACGCCGTCGTGATCCGCGCCCGCCGCCTGCTGTCGACCTATGAAGACATGGCCGAGATGATCCGCCTCGGCGCCTATCGCGCCGGTTCGGACCCCGCGGTCGACGAGGCGATCCGCTATCACGAGGGGCTGGAGCGGTTCCTCTCGCAGGGCAAGGCCGAACGCGCGACGCTGGCCGAAGGCTATGACCAGCTCGCCCAGCTGCTCGGCATGCCGAAGCCCGGAGGCTGATCCCCGATGGCGAACCCGGTCAAGGCCCTCGACGGGCTGATCCGCCTGGCCCGCAACGGCGTCGATGCCGCCCGGCGCAACGTCACCGCGGTCGAAGACCAGATCACCGCGATCGAGGCCGACGACGCCCGGCTGGTCGCCGAGGTCGCGGCCGAAAAGGCGGCGGCAGGCAACGACCCGGCGATGATCGCCGGCTGGGTCGCCTATGCCGGCCGGGTCGACCGGAGGCGGGCAGAGATCGCCCGGCATCTGACCCTTCTGCGCAAGGCCCGCGAACGCGCGCTTGAAGACCTGGCCGAGGCCTTCCGCACCGTGAAGCGCTATGAAATCGCCCGCGACAACCGCCTGGCCCGCGCCGCCCACGAGGCCGATCTGCGCGAAACCGACCGCATGGACGAAATCGGCATGGCCGGCTTCCGGCGCAAGGCGGCGGAGGAGGGGGAGTAGTCGGGATGGCCCCTCGGCAAGCCGCAGGTCTCGTAAGTCCCGCCACTTTCCACCCGGAAACACTTGAACCCCACCCCGCATCTGCCTACGCTTGCGGGCGTGACGGACAACAGATCCGTCGCATACGACATCGTCGTCCAGCGTAAGGAAGATGGGCATGAAAATCCGTCCCTCGCACGACTGCGTCGTCAGCCGCATCGCGTCCGGCAAGGCCACGCCCGGCGGCACCGTCATTCACAGCACAGCCTGACCACCATCCTGCGGGATCGGGTCTTGCATGGCCCGATTGCGCCAGGGCCGGCACGTGATGCCGCCGGGTCTGCACCGGCCGGGCCACGGTGTCGGCAGGGGCCGGGGGTCCGGTCTGCCTGATCCATGCGGGGGTGCGCCCCGTTCAGGCTGCCCGATCTTCGGCAGAGAGAGACCGGCATATCCGCGCGGAGGGAGGCGGAGATGCCCGGGGTGGCGCCTTGCGCCCCCGTTCCGGCGAAGAGAATGATGAAGACGATGCTCCTTCGCGCCGCGGTGATCGCGGCGCTGCTGATGCCCGCCGCCATCGCACCCATGGCGGCTTCGGCCGAGACCAGCTCAGGGCCCGACGGGTTCTGGATGACCACCCCCTATCCCGATCTGGCGGTGAAGCCGGGCGAGACCGCCTCGATTCCGCTGACCCTGCGTAATCAGGGCCTGCCGCCGCAACGCGCGACACTCGACGTCTCGGGCCTGCCCGAGGGCTGGACCTCCACGCTGAAAGGTGGCGGCCGCGAGATCGGCGCGGTGATGGTCGGCCCCGACGACCGGGAGCGGATCACGCTGGAGGTGACCCCGCCGAAGACGGGCGCCAGGGCGCCGGTGCCGCTTGCGGTCAATGCCCGCCATGACGGCGAGACCACGACCCTGCCGCTGACCATCCGGCTGTCGGATGCGGCGGGTGGCGGGCTGAAACTCGCCCCTGAACTGCCGGCGCTCCGCGGAACCGCGCGCACCACCTTCAGCTTCCGGATCAAGGTGACCAATCAGAGCGGCGAGGGGGGCCTGTTCAACCTGTCGGCCCAGGCGCCCGACGGTTTCCAGACCCGGTTCAAGCGCGGCTACGGCACCGAAGAAATCACCGGCCTGCCGATCGAGCCCGGCGCGTCCGAGACCCTGACGCTGGAGGTGGTGCCGCTGCGCACCGCCCCGGCCGGCCGCTATCCGGTCAAGGTCGCGGTGACCGGCGGCGAGGTCAGCGCCGCCACCGATCTCGGCATCGAGATCACCGGCCAGCCCGACCTCGCCATTTCGGGCCCGCAGGAACGGCTGTCGGGCGATGTGGTCGCGGGCGAGCAGACAGAATTCCCCTTCACCGTCACCAATACCGGCTCGGCCCCGGCCGAGGGGCTGGAGATGTCGGCGACCCCGCCCTCGGGCTGGAAAGTCGAATTCGCGCCGCAGCAGATCCCCAGCCTGGCCCCCGGCGCCGACGCCCAGGTGGCGGTCAGGATCACCCCGTCGGAAAAGGCGGTGGCGGGGGATTACGTGGTTGGCGTGCGCGCCGGCAGCGGCAGTCTTTCGCAATCGGTGCAGTTCCGCACCACCGTCACCACCTCCACGCTCTGGGGGATGATCGGCCTGGGCGTGATCGCCGTGGCGGTGCTGGTGTTGGCCGGCGCGGTGCTGCGCTATGGGCGGAGGTGAAGCGATGACGCCCGAACTCTCATCCAGACCGAAGGGCACCGCGATCGCGGCCGCCCCGGCCGGGCCGCCGGTGATCGAGGCGCGCGGCCTGGTCAAACGCTATGGCGCGGCGGTTGCGGTCGCCGGCATCGACCTTGAGGTCGGTGCCGGCGAGGTGGTCGGCCTGCTCGGCCCCAACGGCGCCGGCAAGACCACCACCATCCTGATGCTGCTGGGGCTGACCGAGGCCAGCGCGGGCCAGGTCCGCATCCTGGGACACGACCCGCTGCGCGAGCCGCTGGCGGTGAAGCGGCGGGTCGGCTATCTGCCCGACCAGGTCGGTTTCTACGAGGCGATGACCGCGCGCGAGAACCTGGCCTATACCGCCCGCCTGGCCGGGATCGACGGGTCAGAGGCCGCCCGTCGGATCCTGGCGGCGCTGGAGCGGGTGCGGCTGGTGGAGGTTGCCGGCCGGCGGGTTTCCACCTTCTCGCGCGGCATGCGCCAGCGCCTGGGGATCGCCGAACTGCTGATGCGCGACTGCCGGGTGGTGATCCTGGACGAGCCGACCTCGGGGCTGGATCCGCAATCGACCCGCGAGCTGCTGGCGCTGATCCGCAGCCTCGCCGCCGACGGTATGACCGTGCTGCTCTCGTCTCACATGCTGGATGTGGTCGAGACGGTGTGCACGCGGGTGGCCCTGTTCAATCGCGGCCGGATCGGCTTCATCGGCACGGTGGAGGCGCTGGCCGCGCGGATCGGCGGCGGGGTCTATGTCATCGAGGTGGAGGCCGATGCCGGCGACCTGCCGGCCCTGCTGTCGGGGCTCGACGGCATCGAAGCCGTGATCCCCACGGCCCATGGCGGCTGGCAGATCGAGGCCCGTGCCGATCTGCGGGCGGCGATCGCCCGGCGGCTGGTCGAGGCCGGCATTGCACTCCACACGCTGGATCTGAGGCGCGTGCGGCTGGACGAGGCCTATGGCCGGTTCTTCGAGGAGGCGGACAGAGATGCGTGAGGGATCTCCCTTCACCGGGGTCGGCACGATCGCGCTCAAGGAAGCGGCCGACCATATGACCGGGGCGCGGCTGCATCTGATCATGCTGCTCGTGCTGCTCACCGCCGCCGGCGCGCTTTATGGCGCGATCGGCACCATCCGTGCCGGGGCCACCGACGACACGTTTCTGTTCCTGAAACTCTTCACCACCGCCCGCCAGCCGGTGCCGTCCTTTGCCGGGCTGCTCGGCTTCCTGCTGCCGCTGGTGGCGATCGCCCTCGGTTTCGATGCGATCAATGCCGAACACGGCCGGCGGACGATGAGCCGCCTGCTCGCCCAGCCGATCTATCGCGATGCGATCCTGTTCGGCAAATTCCTGGGCGGGCTGCTGGTGATCGCGGTGGCGATGGTGACGCTCTGGCTCGGCACCACGGGGCTCGGCATCCTGTTCCTGGGGCTGCCGCCCACGGGGGCTGAGGTGCTGCGCGGCCTGGCCTATCTGGTGGCGACCATCGCCTATGCCGGGGTCTGGCTGGCGCTGGCGATGACGCTGTCGACGGTGATCCGCTCCACCGCCACCTCGGCGCTGGCGGCACTCTCCATCTGGCTGGTGCTGTCGGTGTTCTGGGGCATGATCGCACCGGTGGTCGCCTCGGCGATTTCGCCGGTCGATCCGCTGAACCCGATGTCGCTGATCGATGCCTTCCAGACCCAGCAGGCGGTGGCGCGGCTCTCGCCTCAGACGCTTTATGGCGAGATCACCGCCATCCTGCTGGACCCGGCGGCCCGGTCGGTGGGGCCGTTGTTCATCGACCAGCTGCGGGGCGCGCTGCTCGGCGCCCCGCTGCCGACGATCGAAAGCCTCGCCATCGTCTGGCCGCAGATGTCGGGGTTGATCGCCGCGATGATCCTGCTGTTCACCGCGGCTTACGTGCTGTTCCAGCGCCAGGAGATCAGGGCCTAGGATTGCCGCCCAGGGCGATCACGAGGCTGCGAGATCACGAGGTTGCGGGCGCCCGGCCGGCCGTCGTGCCGGCCGGGCCGTCCCGGTCGGCCTCGTCGCCGGCGGTCATCTGCAGCACGGCGGCGATGGTGCCGACCACGATCAGGCTGACCCAGCCGGTGGAATAGCTGCCGCTCCATTCAAAGCTGAGCCCGCCCAGCCAGGCACCCAGGAACGCGCCGACCTGATGGCTCAGGAACATCACCCCGAACAGCGCGCCGAAATTGGCCGGGCCGAACAGGCCGTTGATCAGCCCGCTGACCGGCGGCACCACGCTCAGCCACAGAACCCCCATCGCGGCCGCAAAGATCAGCGTGGTCTCGACGCTCACCGGCACCACGAAGAACACGGCGATGGCGGCGGTGCGCAGCAGATAGATCAGCGCCAGCACGTTGCGATTGCCCCAGCGCTGGCAGAGATAGCCGGCGCCCAGCGTGCCGAAGGCGTTGCAGATGCCGATCAGCGCGATCGCCTGGGCACCGACGATCGGCGGCAGGCCGCAGATGCCGATGAAATTCGGCAGATGGGTGGCGATGAAGATCAGCTGAAAGCCGCAGGCGAAGAAGGCGATGGTGGTGATGATGAAGGTGCGGTTGCCCAGCGCCTGGCCGATCGCCGCCCGGGCATTGACCGGCGGCACGGCCCCCGCGGTGGCGGGTGCGGGGGCGGGGCCGCGCCGGAACAGCAGCGTCGCCACCGCCATCAGCGCCGCGAGCAGGGCAAGGCCGATCATGGCGTCCTGCCAGGTCCAGCGATCGATCATGCCCTGAGCGGCCGGTGCGATCACGAAGGTGCCGAGCGATCCGGTCGCGGCCAGGATCGACACCGCCGTCGCCCGCACCGCCGGGGTCGCCAGGCGCGAGACGATGCCGACCAGCACGCCATGCGATGTGCCGGCGACCGCAAGCCCGATCAGCAGCCCGCCGCCCAGATAGAGCCCGACATGGCTGCCGCTCGCGGCCAGATAGAGGCCGAGACCATAGAGTGCCGCGGCGATCAGCACCACCAGCCGGCCGCCGAAGCGGTCGCAGAGCGCGCCCATGAAGGGCTGGCCGATGCCCCAGGCCAGGTTTTGCACCGCCATGGCGAAGCCGAAGGTGGCGACGGTGATGCCGGTGCCGCGCACCATTGGCTCGACGAACAGGCCGAGGCTTTGCCTCAACCCCATGGACAGCGACAGGATGATACCGGCGGCGACCAGCGACAGGATCAGCGCCGGGGTCCAGGATCGTGCAGCGGCGTGTGGCACGGGGGCGTCCTCCTCGTAAGACATCCCCTCAACGATAGAGCCGCACCCGGCCCTGGAAACTCACTAGTCGGTATACATCAGCTCCCGTGCGGCGGCCGGCGCCACCGCCGGGCTGCCGCAGGCGACCAGCAGCGCCGCCGCGCGGCCGCCGGCCAGGGCATAGGCGGTGTCGCGGTGGATCAGCGTGTGCACGATCGCGCCTTCCAGCAGGATCATGACCTGCCGGCCGACCAGATCGGGGTCGGCAACACCGCCCGCCGTCAGCTCCTCCACCAGCCAGGCTTCGAACCTCTTCTTGTGATCGGCGGCCATCACCACGGCAGGATGGCCGGGTTGGCCGGCCATCTCCAGCGCCGCCCGGGTAAAGCCGCACCCCCGCCATCCGGGCCGCTTCGCAGAATTGGCCAGCGCCGTGAACATGGCCAGGATCCGATCCGGCAAGGGCCGGTCATCGGGCCCCAGCCAGCTGCGGTACCGCTCCACCGTCGGCGCATCGCGCGCGGCCAGATAGGCGGCGATCAGCGCATCCTTGCTGTCGAAATGATAGTACAGCGTCCGCTTGGTGACACCGGCCCGCGCGGCGATCGCATCCACGCTGACACTGCGCAGACCCTGTTCATAAAACAGGGCTTCGGCGGCTTCGATGATGGTGGTGCGGGTGGTGTTTTCCATCGTTTCGAAAGCCTTCCGTTGATGACCGCGAGACGGGGGATCTGCCGGGCTGCTAAAGCAACGCCAACCGCGCCATCAGGGCCGGGTTCGACCAGTTCGGGCGGCGTTCCTCGAAGGTGACGCGCAGGCCGCCCGAGGTGGCGTCGAGCAGCAGGACCAGCTGGAGGAAGCGGGGCATGACTTCGCTGCCGATGTCGGCGATGACGGCGGCGGCTGCTGCTTCGGGGAGCGGCCAGGGGGTGGCGGCGAGGTGGGTCATGTAGGTGTCGAGCGCGTGGCGCGGCAGGACCAGGCGGTCGGGCACATAGCGCAGGCGCCAGAGCACCGTGGCGGGGGGACCGTCTTCCGAGAAGCGCAGCTTCAGCCGGCCGCGATGTTCGACCAGATAGTCATGGGCGATCGCCGGGTTGTCGGCGGTAACCAGATGCGCGCGCCGTTCCCCCACCGCCTGCCAGCGGCGGTCGAGCGAGCTGATCGGGTGCTCCGGGTCGGGGCCCGGCGGGGTGTCGTCGTCGGACATCTCGGCGGATCTCGTGAGGACCGGCCTCGGATGAGACCGGATCAGCCATCATAGCGCGATCGGACCGGTCATGCGACCACGCCGCTGCCATCCGGGCGCGGCGCCGGGCGTGCATGGGCGGGCAGGCGAATCGGCGGTTCGGTTCGTATGGCAAGACCGCCTTGCAGGCCCGAGACCGCGAGCACGTCGTCCATCACCCGTGCCAGCGCCGCGGCGGTGCCGGGCGGCAGGGCGCGGGCGGTGCGCATCACCATGTCGACCCGGCCGGGAGCCGCCAGGCCGTCGAGCTGGATGTCGCCCAGACGGCTGAGCCGGGTTTCGACCACGAAACGGCAGATGCCGTCGCCGCGCCCGCCGCCGTCCCCGGTGCCGTCATCATCCCGGCGGGGCTGGTGGATGTGGATCTGCACCGGGATGACGGTGGCATTGGCCCAGCTCGGGATCTGGACGCTGCGCCACTCACCGCCCAAGGCCTGACCGGCGGACGTCTGGGCGCCGCGGCCGGCGCCGTCGAACTCGGACAGTACGGCACGGGCCGTGTCGGCGGCGTCCAGCTCGTTCAGCTCGTCGGCGAGTTTGTCCGCGGCCGCGGGGCGGTTGCCCGAGAGCACCTGTTTCAGCAGCACCATCAGATTGGCGGCGAAATCCCGGCCGGGTGTCGGCAGCACGGGGGCCAGCAGGCGTTCGGCTGCGGCCGGATGCAGGGTGGCGATCAGTCGCGCGGCATCGGCCAGGGACTGCCAGTCGCCCGATGCCGAGGTTCCGGGAAGCGGAACGGCAGGCGCGCCGCCGGGGGTGGCACCGCTGCGGCCGGCGGGCGGGGCTTCGGGCGCCACCACCACCGCCAGTCGCGTGCCCGGCGGCGGCAACGGCCCGGGCCGGTCGATCGACAAAAGGCCGAGGGCGGTGGAGACCAGCATCCGGCCATTGCCGTCCCGGCCCAGCACCACGCCGGTCACACGGCTCGCCTCGGGCCCGTGTTCGGGGGCCGGGCGGACCGGCGGCGCATCGTCGGCAGGGATGCGGGCGCTGCGGCCGGCCTCGGCCAGGATCAGCGCGCGGGTGCGCTGCGCCAGTTCGCGGGCGCCGGCCAGATCCTCTCCGGCCGCGACCGGATCGGCGGCCATCGTCGATGCGGGATCGGCCGGCATGGGGGCGGTGGGCTCCGCTTGCACGGCTGTGGTCGGGGCGGCGGGCTGCGCCGGGGAGGTCGGCAGGGGGGCCGCTGCCGGAGGGGGCGCCGCCGCCGGTGCGGGCGCCGGTGCCCAGAGCGGCCGGGCCACCGGTGCCGCCCCATCCTCTGCCGGCCACCCGCCCGTCGGAACGTTGAGCGGCTGGAACCCGGCCGCCGACGCCTGCGGCAGCGCCGGGCGCGGCAAATCGGCCTCGGGCTGGCGGGGCTGGGACGCCGGTGCCTGGGCGGGCGTCTGATATGCCGTCGGCTCCGCATGGGGGACCGTCGCGCCGGTGGTTGGGGCCGTGCCGGGCCAGGCTTGCATGGGTGGGGTCTGCACGGACGGAGCCTGTATGGACGGGGCCGGCGTGGGAGGGGCCTGGCGTGGAGGGGAGCTGGGCCGGCGGGCTGGCGGCAGGCCGGGTCGGATCGCCGCCATGGGCCGCGGCATCAGGCGTCGCCAGGACCGAAGATCCAGCCGGGCCGGGCACGCGCGGGGCGGCTGCGTCGGCCGGCAGGGCTGCGGGGGCGGGGTGCTGGGCCGGCGACCGCTGAACGGCAGGGTCTGCCGGCATGGCCGCTTCAGGCTGCGGCACCGTCGGTTGGGTCACGGCCGAGGTGGCCGTCGCGGCAGGCGCGGCGCCGGCAGGTGGAGCACCGGCGCTGGCAGCCGCGGCAGGTGGCGCCTGGACATGCGGGGCTCCGGCGGCGGGTGCCTCCGGTGCGGAGGCTGTCGTGAACGGGCTCTGCACGGGCGGTGGTGCCTGCGGCGGGCGGGCGGCGGATGGCGGGGGCTGTGCAGCCTCTGGCGACGGTGCTGCGGACATGGCCGGCGCCGGGGGTTCCCAGGCCGGGGGCTGCGGCGAGGAGGATGCCGGGCGCCAGGCGGTTTCAGCCGTTGCCACAGCCGGCCGGCCCGGTGCCGCGGGTTGCGGCTCCGGTGCGGCTTCCGGCGTGACATGTGGCCTCTGGGCGAGGCCTGGCGATGGCGGCGCAGCCGCTGGTGTGCCGGTGGGCGCGGATGTCGGAGACGGCAATGTCGGGCCGGCGGCGCGGGGCGCGTCGGGGAGCTGCGCCAGCCAGGCGGTTGCACTGCCCGCGGGGGCCGGCGGCTGCGGCGGTTGTGTCGATGTCCATGGCTGCGGCCCGGCCGCGGGCGCCGGTGCCCGGCCATCGGATGGCAGGGGGGCGGGCATGCGGTGCGGCAGCGGGCCGCCTGCCGGATCGGCCTGCCAGCCCGTCGCGGGCGCGGGCGGTTGCCAGGCGCCGGCCTGCATCGGGCTGGGATCGGGTGCTGCCATATGCGGTGGCGGCGCGGCTGCGGGTGCCGCTGCACCGGGCAGGGGCGGCGCCGGTGCGGGGACGGCAGGTGCGGCCAGACCCGGTGGAGGGGCCGGCATCGATGTGGCGCCGGTCGGGGCGCCGGTCGGGCCGGCCGGCGGCCAGGATGCAGGCGGCGGCGTGCCGCCGGTTGCAGGCCATGGCGAGCCTGCCGGCGCAGGGGGAACCGGTGTAGTGCTGCCTGGTGATGCTGCGGTCGGCAGGGGTTGGGGGGGAGCGGGCTGACCTGACGGTCCCGGCGCCGGTGCGGCCTGGCCGGGGAGGGGCGCCGGTGCCGCGGCTGTCGGTCCGGGCGCGAGGGCCGGCAGTTCCACTGACAGCAGGGTGAGACCGGTGCCGGCCGGTGCGCGGGCGGCCCATTCCACCAGCCGGGCGACCGGGTCGACGCCGGTCGGCTGGGGCCGGGGCGCCGTGCCAGTGGTTCCGCCCAGGGTTGTCGCGGCCGAGGACGTGGCGGCCCGGGATGTCGCGGCGGGATGGGGCAGCGGCGGCGACAGGCGGAGCGCCAGCAGGGCGCGGTCGCGCTGCGGTGTCGCGGCCGTCTCGGGATCGGGGGCTTCCGGATCGGGGGTGGGCAGGCCCATCGCCTCGACCAATGCGCGGCCGGCGGCATCGAGCAGGGTGACCGGCACCCGGCCGCGATGATCCGGCAGGCGGCCGACCGAGGCATGGTCCACCCGTGCCAGAACCCCGTCATCGGCGAGCAGGCCGGCGGCGAAAGAGGGTGCCGGGGCGGCAGGCGGCGCGGCCCGTGCCGAGGCGGGCGCCGAGGGGGCTGGCGTGGCCGCCGTGGCAGAGGCGGGGGCAGAGGCGAGCGCCGTGCCGTCGCGCGGCGCCGCGGTCAGGGCCAGCTGGCCGAGCGGGGTGCGGACCAGCGGCCTGCCGGCCTCGTCGCGGCCGCGCAGAACCACCGGCAGGGCGATCCGGCCGGCGGTGTCTTCGGGCGGTGTGGGCTGGCGGACCTCGGACCCGCTGGTCGTGGCCGTCGTGCGGGCCGTGCCGTCGGGGCCGGTCAGGCGGGGATCGCCGGGGCGGCCGGTCTCGGATCCCTGGAGGCCGGTGGTGCCCTGCTGGCGGACGGGCCGGCCATCGGCGGTGGTGGCGGCCCGGCCGTCGGGGCTGCGCGGATCGGGGGGCGGTGCGTCCCCGGGGCGGCGGGGAAGCTGGCCGGGCGGCTGGTCGCCGGTGCCGGGGTTGCGGCCGCCGGTTGCATCGCGCTGCACGGCGCCGTCCTGCCGGCTGCCCGTCCGGCCGGGATCGCCCGCCGGGGTCTGGGAAGCCTGGCCCTGATCCGGCGCACGTCGCTGGCCCGCGCCGTCACGTCCTGTCGCCCCCTCTCGTCCACCGGCCGGGCGGCCGTCGACGGAGGTGCGGATCAGGGCGGCTGGGATGGCAGGCGGGATGATGTCGACCATGGCGTCCCGGGCGGATGCGCGGATGACCCGGCAGATTTTGCCGGGTCAGGGCAATTATTGCCGGGTGCCACGCAAGTTTCGTGCAGAAAACGCCCCGTCGGCCCTGTATTCCGTCAGAGGGTCAGTTCGCCGGCGATCTTGTCGACGTCCATGGCCGCCGGGGCGTTGGGGTGGCGGATGGTCAGCGGCGTCTGGCGGCGGATGGCCTCGCGCACCAGCTTGTCGCGGCGCACGATGCCGGCAAGCCTGGGCGCGACGCCCAGGAAGTTCTGGGCGGCATTGCGCAGGGTTTCATAGGTGCGGAAGCCGCCGGCCTGGCTGTCGGCCATGTTGACCACGATGCGCTGGTCGGCCTCGGGGTTGTCGCGCAGCATCGCCTTCACGAAGGCATAGGCATCGGTGATCGAGGTCGGCTCGTCGGTGGTCACCACCAGGGCGGTGCCGGCGGTGGCGGCCAGCGCCCGCACCGACTGATCGAGCCCGGCGGCCAGATCGATCAGCACGGTATCATACTGGCGCGCGGCCTGAACGATGCCGAGGCGCAGCATGGCGACCCGTTCCGCCGGCAGCCGGCCCAGCGAGCCGGACCCCGAGCGGCCGGGCAGAATGTCGAAGCCGCCGGCCTCGTAGCTGCTGATCGCCTCGGCAAAGCCGATCCGGCCGGTGACGACACCCGCCAGATCGGTGGGCGGCGTCAGCCCCAGCTGAACGTCGACATTGGCGAGGCCCAGATCGCCGTCGAACAGCAGCACCCGCCGCCCGCGGCGGGCGAGCGCGCCGGCGAGCGTGATCGAGAACCACGTCTTGCCGACGCCCCCCTTGCCGGAGGCGATGGCGACGACGTTGCGGGCGCGCAGCTTCGCGGCGGGATGTATGTGAACCGAACGGTCGACGTTCATGGGCGGATCTCGGCGTCTCGGTCGAGCTTGGCGGGGCGGAGGTTCAGCGGATCTCTAAGCAAGAGTTGCGCCAACCCGGTCGCGCTCAACGGGTTCAGTCCTTCGGAAACATGAGCGGTCACGCTGGCCTCCGACAGCCGGACGCGTGCCGCGGCGGCGGCGCAGATCACTGCGCCCAATCGCCTGGCACCGTCGAGCCGGGTGCAGATCGCCCGTCTGGGATGCAGCACCGAGAAGGCGGCCCCCTGGTCGGCGGCCTCGAACGGGTCGATCCCGGCCGGCAGCACCAGCACGGGTTCCAGTTCGGCCGCATCGAGCAGGGTGGCGAGTTCCTCGGTCTCTTCGGTGAAGAAGGGGTTCACGCCGGCGGTATCCACCAGCAGGGTCATCGGCTCTCCCGCTGCGTCGGCCCGGGCACGGGCGGCGACGCGGGCCAGTTCCCGCGACGAGCCGGCGACCAGCAGGTCGATGCCGAGCAGGCCGGTATAGGCGGCGAGCTGTTCCACCCCACCGGCGCGGATGGTATCGGCCGTCACCACCGTCAGCCGCCGGCCCTGGGTGAGGGCGCGGGCGGCGAGTTTGGCGACGGTCACGGTCTTGCCGGCGCCGGCAAGGCCGATCAGCGCCAGCGCCTGGGGCCGGCCGGCCGTGCGGCCAAGCGGGTCGAAACCCACCACCCGGTCCAGCGCCTGGGCCAGCGCCCGATCCGGCGCCTCGCCCGCCCGCAGCCGTTCGCGGACCATGGCCAGCAGCCGCCGGCCGGTCTGGCCGCCGACACCATGGAAGGCGAGCGCCCGTTCGATCTGGGCGAGTTCTGGCGAGACCGCCTTGGAGACGGTCTCCGGATCCTCCTCTGCCGCAGCGGCTTCCCGGCGGGCGGTCGCAGCGGCGGCCGGCGTGATCGATGCGGTTTCCTCGCGCTCGAACTCCAGCTCGATCTCGTCGTCGACATCATCGGCGCGGCTGCGAAGCCCGGGCCGCGCCGGGGGCGAGGCGGGCGGCAGATCGGGGGGCGGTGCCGCCGGCGGCACGGCGCGCGGGCCGCTGCGCAAGGGCATCTCGGCCGCGCCCGGGCGCCTGCGACCGGCAGCGGCCCGGCGTTCGGCCAGCACCGCTTCCGCGGCCGGCACGGCGGCGGGCAGGCTGGCGGGCGTGGCGACGGAGGGTCGCGCGGCCCCATCCACCGCGGCGGTCACCACCACGCCGCGGCCGTCTTCGGCCGGCACGGTGGCGACGATGATCGCGTCCTCGCCCAGCACCTTGCGCACCTCGGCAAGCGCCTGGGCCATGTTGCGGGCCTGGAAGGTCTTCAGCCGCATGGGCAGACCTCCCGGGGCCGGTTGATGGCTGTCCGGCGGTCACCGGCCCGAAGGCGTCGGAGCTGAGACGTCGACAGCAAACTCATCAGATCTGGGCCACCGTTCGGATGCGGGCGCGGGAATCGATCTCGTTCTGGGACATGACCACGGTCATGGGCCGGAAGCGCTCGATGATCGAACGGACATAGGGTCTGATCATGGGGCTGGTCAACAGCACCGGTGTCTCACCCAGCATCGCCTGACGCTCGAAGCTCTGCCGGACACGCGAAATGAACTCCTGAAGCTTGGTCGGCGCCATGGCCAGCTGTTTCTCGTCGCCCTGGCCGACCAGGCTCTCGGCGAAGGCATGCTCCCAATCGGGCGACAGCGTCACGATCGGCACATAACCCTGTTCCGAAATCACCGAGGCGCAGATCTGGCGGGCGAGCCTTGCGCGGACATGTTCGGTGATCAGCATGGCGGACTGGGTATAGCTGCAGGCCTCCGACACGCCTTCCAGGATGGTCGGCATATCGCGGATCGAGATCCGCTCGCGCAGCAGGTTCTGCAGCACCCGCTGCAGCCCGCCGACCGTGATCTGGCTGGGCACGATCTCGGCCACGGTCTTCTGGTGGTCGGGGCCCAGCTCGTCGAGCAGTTTCTGCGTCTCCAGGCGCGAGAGCAGCTCGGGCATGTACTCTTTCACCATCTCGGTCAGATGGGTGGTGAGCACGGTTGCCGGGTCGACCACGGTCAGGCCGCGGAAATGTGCCTCTTCGCGCCGGGTCTCGTCCACCCATTTGGCCGGCAGGCCGAAAGTGGGCTCGGTGGTCTCTTCGCCGGGCAGCGAGATCGGCTCACCGCGCGGATCCATCACCAGCAGCATGGCGGGGCGCAGCTCGCCGCGCCCGGCCTCGATCTCTTTCACGCGCAGGACATAGGTGTTGGCGGGCAGCTGCATATTGTCCTGGATGCGCACCGCCGGCATCACGAAGCCCAGATCGCCGGCGATCTGGCGGCGCAGCGCCTTGATCTGCTCGGTCAGCCGGTGGCCGCGCTCTTCCGAAATCAGCGGCAGCAGGCCATAGCCCAGCTCGATGCGGACCAGATCGATGTGCAGCGCCGAGGAAATCGGCTCGTCCATCGGCACGGCCGGCGGCGGGATGTCGGCCTCGGCGGCTTCCACCGCCAGACGCTGGCTGCGCTTCATCAGCCGCCAGGTCATGAAGCCCAGCACGACCGCGAAACCCCAGAAGGGCACGGTCGGGATGCCGGGTAGAAGCCCCATGAACAGCAGCAGGCCGGCCGCGACGCCCAGCGCCTTGGGATAGCGGCCAAGCTGGCCGATGATCGCCTGGTCGGCGGTGCCGATGATGCCGGATTTGGTGACCAGCAGGCCGGCGCCGGTGGAGATCAGCAGGGCCGGGATCTGCGAGACCAGACCGTCGCCGACGGTCAGCAGCGTATAGCTGCGCAGCGCCTCGTTGAAGGTGATGCCCTGCTGCACCGTGCCGATGATGATGCCGCCCACCACGTTGATCACGGTGATCAGCAGGCCGGCGATGGCATCGCCGCGCACGAATTTCGCCGCACCGTCCATGGCACCGAAGAAGGTGCTTTCGTCCTCCAGCTCTTTGCGCCGGGTGCGGGCGGCGGCCTCGTCGATCAGCCCGGCGGACAGGTCGGCGTCGATGGCCATCTGCTTGCCGGGCATGGCGTCCAGGCTGAAGCGCGCCGACACTTCGGCGATGCGGCCCGAACCCTTGGTGATGACCACGAAATTGATCAGCACCAGGATGATGAAGACCACCACGCCGATCAGGAAGTTGCCACCCATCACGAACTGGCCGAAGGCCTCGATCACCTGGCCGGCGGCCGATGTGCCCTCGTGGCCATGGCTCAGGATCAGGCGCGTCGAGGCGATGTTCAGCGCCAGGCGGAACATCGTCGAGACCAGAAGGATGGTCGGGAAAGAGCTGAAATCCAGCGGTTTCTGGATGAACAGCGTGATCAGCAGGATGACGACCGACAGGCTGATCGACATCGACAGCAGCAGGTCGAGCGTCCAGGTCGGCACCGGAAAGATCATGACGATCAGGATGCCGAGCATGCCCAGCGCCACGACCAGATCGGCACTGCCGAGCATGGCGCCAAGCCGGCCGAGCAGGCCGCCGCCGCCACCGCCCGGCCCGCCGCCCTGCGGCATGCCGCCGGGGCCGCGTCCGGTCACGGGTGTCGGAAGACCGCCTCGTTCAGCCATCGGTAGCAGCCTTGGTCATGCATCCATCCCCCGCCACGGTGTGATCGCCCCGGATCAGCGGTCGTAGGCGCCGGAGCGTTCGAAATCCCCGCCCGCCGGCGGCGGCACCGCCACGCCTTCTTCGGCATACAGCTTCAGCTTGTTGCGCAGCGTGCGGATCGAAATGCCGAGGATCGTGGCGGCATGGGTGCGGTTGCCCAGGCAGTGCTGGATGGTGTTGATGATCAGGTCGCGCTCCACCTCCGCCACCGTCCGGCCGACCAGGGCGCGGGTGGCGTCCTCGTCGTCGGCGGCGACCGGTGCGGCCGGGGCCGCCGGGGCGAAGCCGGCCGGCTGGCCATAGGCCGCGGGCGGCACGCCATAGGCCGCGGGTGGCCCGCCATAGGGGTTGGCATAGGGGTTGTGCGCGGGCACGCCCGCCGGTGCCGCAGGCGCGCGCGGGGGCTGGAAATCCTGCCGCCGGGCCGCGGCGGTCGCCAGGCTGGTGCCGTCGGCCAGCATGATCGCCTCGGCACCGATCTCGGTGCCGCGGGCCAGCAGCACCGCCCGGTGCATGGTGTTTTCAAGCTCGCGGACATTGCCCGGCCAGTCATAGGTCAGCAGCAGGTTGCGCGCGTCGGGCGACAGCGGCCGGTCGGGCAGGGCATTGGCGGCGGCATAGCGCTGCACGAAATGATCGGCCAGCGCCGCCACGTCCGACGGCCGCTCGCGCAGCGACGGCAGGCGCAGATTGACCACGTTCAGGCGGAAATAGAGGTCTTCGCGGAAATTGCCGCGGCGGACCTCGTCTTCCAGATTGCGGTTGGAGGTCGCGATCAGGCGGATGTCGACCTTGACCGGCCGGGTGCCGCCGACCCGGTCGACCTCGCGTTCCTGGATCACGCGCAGCAGCTTGGCCTGCAGGCGCGGGTCCATCTCGCTGATCTCGTCCAGCAGCAGCGTGCCGCCATCGGCCTCTTCGAACTTGCCGACCCGGCGGGCGACGGCGCCGGTGAAGGCGCCCTTCTCGTGGCCGAACAGCTCGCTTTCCAGCAGGTTTTCAGGGATGGCGGCGCAGTTGACCGACACGAAGCGCTGGTCGGCCCGGCGGCTCTTGCGGTGCAGGAAGCGCGCCATGACCTCCTTACCCGTGCCGCTTTCGCCGGTGATCAGCACCGTGGCATCGGCGGGCGCGATCTGTTCGGCCAGCGACACCACCCGTTCCATGGCCGGGTCGCGGAAGATCAGCGCATGGTCTTCGGACGCGACCGCCTCCAGCACCGCCGCGATCAGCTCCGGGTCCGGCGGCAGGGGGATGTATTCGCGTGCGCCCGCCTTGATGGCGCGCACGGCGGCCTGGGCATCCGCCCCCACCCCGCAGGCGACGACCGAGACATGGATGCGTTCCTGTTCCAGGCTTCGGACCAGACGGCCGATGTCGAGACCGACATCGACCATCACCAGCTCCGCCCCATGGCCGGCACGCAGATGGTCCAGCGCCGCTTCCACGTCGGGAACCTGCGACACCTTGGCGCCGCGCGACACGGCGATGCGCGTCGCCGCGCCGATCTGGCCGCCCAGGGAACCGATGATCAGAAGTCGCATCTCGGGGTTACTCCTGCCGCCGTTACGCCCCGGGGGGCGTCACCGGCATTCTTGAACCGGAACTCGTCGTCTTGTGGGGTCGTTCCGCACGGGCGGCGGCCCCTGGTGTCTTGGTCAGTCGTAGAACTGGATCCGCTTTGCCGGGGGCAGCATCGCGTTCAGGGTCAGCTCCAGCCGGCGGGGGTTCTCCTGCCGGCCGATCGAGGTCGCCCCCGCCAGAAAGATCTGCTTGAACATCTGCTCCTCCATGGAGTTGCGTTCCAGCTTGCCCGCCAGCGGGTTGAACACCATGTTCGCCAGCACCGCGCCGTAGAAGGTGGTGAGCAGCGCCACCGCCATCGCCGGGCCGATGGTGCTGGGGTCTTCCAGATTGCCCAGCATCTGCACCAGACCCACCAGCGTGCCGATCAGCCCCATCGCGGGCGCCACTTCGGCCGAACGCTTCAGGATCTGGGCCGACTGCATATGGCGATAGGCCATCTGCGAAATGTCGCGCTTCAGGATCCGCTCCACGTCTTCCACCGGTATGCCGTCGACCACCATGCTCAATGCCTTGTGCAGGAAGGGTTCTCCCTGCAGCTGGGCCAGCGTCTGCTGCAGGCCCAGCACGCCCTTGCGCCGGGCCTGATCCGCCAGTTCCACCACCTGCATCGCCGCCTTCGACGGATCGACCGGCTTCGACACCATGGTCTTCACCAGCAGCTTCTGGGCCCGGATCACCTCGGCCAGAGAGAAGTTGACCATGGTGATGAAGAAGGTGCCGCCGATGACGATCAGGATCGACGGGATGTCGATGAAGGCGCCGACCGAGCCGCCGAGGATGATGGCCGCCGCCACCAGAAGGAAGCCGACGATAAGGCCGATGACGGTTGCGAGATCCATGAGGTCCTGGGTTCCGGTCCGGTCCGACGTGGAAGGCGGTGGGGGGCGAGGGCAGGCGCTGGAGGTTGACGTCAGAAAAGAACGGTGTGCGGACCGGAAGGTCAGCCGCGATCGGTCTTGATGATTTCGGTCATGGTCACACCCAGCCGGTCTTCCACGACGACGACTTCGCCGCGGGCCACCAGCCGGTCGTTCACATAGATGTCCACCGCCTCGCCGACCTTGCGGTCCAGCTCCACCACCGCGCCGCGGCCCAGCTTCAGCAGCTGGTTCACCTGCATGGTGGCCTTGCCCAGCACCGCCGAGACCTGCACCGGCACCTGATAGACGGCTTCGAGGTCGGCGGCACTGCGCGGCACGTCGGGGACCTGCTGGTCCATCTCGTCGCGCGAGGGCTCCCGGCGGCGCTCGCCGTCGAATTCCTCGAGGCTCAGATTGTCCTTGTCGTCGGCCATCGATGATCTCCGCGCCGCGGCGCCGGTTGGAGGGACAAGAGGGGTGAAACGGAAGAAGGCGTCAGGTCATCATTCGGACGGAGCATGCCCCGGCGTCAAGTGCTCCATGCCGGAACCGTGCCCCGACGCGGTCGCCTCCGCCAGGGTTTCGTCGATCCGCTGCAGGATATCCTCGCGTGAGAGCACGGCCATGCCGCCCGGCCAGACCAGCCGGGCATCGCCCGGCGCGATGCCCGGATCGGCGATCACCCGGCACTGGCCCAGAACGCCTTCCTCGGCCAGCACCGGCGCCACGCGCGCGCTCATCACCGCCTCGGCGGCGGGGTTCACGTGCAGCACCGCCTCGCCGGTCTCGGCGATGCCGGCGATGCAGTCGCGCAGCATGGTCTCGATCCGGTCCAGACGCTGTTCCTCGGTGCAGCCCAGCTTGACCGCAATCATGCGGGCCAGCCGGACCAGATCGGCGGTGGTCGCATCCAGCCGGTCGTGCCAGCCATGGATGGCCTCGGCCGACTGGCGTTCCAGCCGCTGAATGGCCTGCAGGGTTTGCTGCTCGATCGCGGCCAGCGCCTGGGCGGCACCTGCCCGCCGGCCTTCCTCGAAGGCGGCGGCCTGGGCCTCGGCGAGTTGGGCTTCCGAGAAGGTCGGCGGCGGCGGGGGCGGTGGCGGCACGGGGGCGGCTTCGACCACCGGCTCGGGCTTCTTCTTGCGCGGCCGCCCGAAATCGATGTCGTCGTCGAAGCTGACGTCGAAGGTGAACTTCTTGTAGCCCGCCATGTCTCTGCCGTTCCTCCGGGGCCGGATGCCGTGACTGCGGATCCTCAGTAGACCAGGACGTCGTCGCCCTTGCCGTCGGCGATGACGATTTCGCCCTTGTCGGCCAGGTCCTTGGCGACCATCACCATGTAGGCCTGGGCCTCGTCGACGTCGCGCAGCCGGACCGGACCCATCGCCGCCATGTCTTCGCGCAGCATCTTGCCGGCGCGTTCCGACATGTTCTGGACGAACAGCTCGCGGATCTTTTCCGACGCGCCCTTCAGCGCCAGCGCCAGCTTGTCCTTGTCGACCACGCGCAGCACCGTCTGCACGCCGGTGGGGGCCAGATTGCCCAGATCCTCGAACGTGAACATGAGCGAGCGGATCTTCTCGGCCGAATCCTTGTTGCGGCCTTCCAGCGCGTCCAGGAAGCGCGATTCCGCCTGCCGGTCGAGGTTGTTGAAGATCTCGGCCATCATCTCGTGGGCGTCGCGGCGGCTGGTGCGGGCCAGGTTGCTCATGAACTCGGCCCTGAGCGTGCGCTCGACCCCGTCGAGCACCTCTTTCTGGACCGGCTCCATGCGCAGCATGCGCATCACCACTTCCATGGCGAAATCATCGGGCAGGGCGGCCAGGATCCGGGCGCTGTGTTCCGGCCGGACCTTGGAGAGCACCACCGCAACGGTCTGCGGGTATTCGTTCTTCAGATAATTGGCCAGGATCTGCTCGTTCACATTGCCGAGCTTGTCCCACATGGTGCGACCCGCGGGACCGCGGATCTCTTCCATGATCGCCTCGATCCGTTCCTTCTCCAGGCCCGATGCCAGCAGCAGGCGCTCGGTGGTCTCGAAGGTGCCGACCAGGGTGGAGGTGGACGAGATCTGTTCGGCGAAATCGACCAGCAGCCCCTCGACCATTTCGGACGAGACCTTGCCGAGCGAGGCCATGACCTGCGAAATCTCGCGGATCTCGTCGTCCTCCATCATGCGGAAGAGCTTGGCGGCGTATTCATCGCCCAGCGCCAGCAGCAGGATGGCGGCTTTTTCGGGGCCGCCCAGCCCCCGGAGTTCACTCTTGCCACGTGCCATGGAGGCTCAATCCTCTTCCCGGATCCACGAACGGATCACGGCCAGTGCTTCTTCGGGATGGCGGTCGACGATTTCGGCGATCTTGCGGATCGAGGACTGCCGCACCCGGCCCTCGACCTGGCTGATGTCGATCATCGCCTCGCTGCTTTCGATGGCGGCGGCCAGCGCCCGTTCGGCGGTGGGGCCGGCCAGGGCCGGAACCGGGTTGCCGTCGGGGCCGGGCAGGGCGGCCATGGGGGTGCCGTCGGGACCGGGGATCATGGTCACGCCACCGACGCCGCCCATGCCGCCGGCACCGGCTGCCGCACCCGCGGGCTGCGGGCCCAGCCGGCCGACCAGCGGCCGCAGCACCAGCAGGATGACCAGCAGGGCCACGATCGCCAGCACCACCATTTCGGCGATGCGCATATAGTCGCTGGTCTCCAGCCCCAGCAGGCCGGCATTCACCACCGTCTCCTGGCTGCGGGCGAAGGGCAGGTTCACCACTTCGATCCGGTCGCCGCGCTCGTCATCGGCGCCCACGGCGGAGCGGACCAGCTGGGTCAGACGCTCCATCTCGTCGGCGGCGCGGGGCTGATAGGTCTGGGTGCCGTCATCGGCGGTGACATAGGTGCCGTCGACCAGCACGGCCACAGACAGCCGCTTGACCGCACCGCCCTCGCGGACCTCGTTGCGCACGGTGCGCGAGATTTCGTAATTGACCGTCTGGCCGTCGCGGTTGGACTGGGTGCGGTTGCCGCCCGCCCCCTGGCCCTGCTGGGCATCGGGGATGTTATTGGACGCAGTCACCGCCTCGTCGCCGGCCTCGGTCGACAGCTCGTTCTCGCGGTTCACCTGGCGGGACCGGATCACCTGGCCATCGGGGTCGAAGGTTTCCTGCGAGATGGTCACGCGGTTGTGGTCGATCTCGGCATGGACTTCGACCTGCACCCGGCCGGGGCCGACCGATTCTTCGATCAGGCGGGTGACCTGGGCGCGCAGCTGGCTTTCGACGTTCTGGCGGACCTCTTCGGCGGCGGTGAGGGCGGCACCCGGGGCGCCTTCCGTGCCGCCGTCGCCGCGGGCGAGCAGGGTGCCGCGATCATCGGCGATCGCCACCCGTTCCGGGCGCAGCCCCGGCACGGCGGCCGCGACCAGCTGCTGGATGGCCCGCACCTGGCCCTGGGTCAGGCTGCGGCCGCCCTTGGGGCTGACCACGATCGAGGCGGTGGGCTCGGCCTGATTGCGCGAGAACAGTTCCCGCCGCGGCAGCACGATATGGACCCGGGCGGCCGAAACCGCATCAATGGTCATGATCGTGCGCTGCAGCTCGCCTTCCAGCGCGCGGACCAGATTGACGTTCTGGGCGAAATCGGTGGTGCCAAGGCCTTCGGAGCGATCAAAGATCTCGTAACCGATCGATCCGCCCTTGGGCAGGCCGCCTTCGGCGAGCGTCAGGCGCAGCCGGGCGATCTGATCCTGCGGCACCATGATCCGGCGGCCGTCGGGGCTGAGCGTGTAGGGCACGCCCGCCTGTTCCAGTTCCGCCACGACCGAGGCCGCATCGGCAGTGTCGAGGTCGCCATAGAGCAGGCCCATGGTCGGGCTGCCCAGCCGGGTGGCCAGGAAGACCGCGAAGATCAGCAGACCGCCCGCCACGGCACCCAGTGCCGCAAGCCGCGCCGGCCCCAATCCCTTCAGTGCCTGCATCCAGGCCTTCAGCGTATCCGCCATGAGACCCGTTCCACTCCGTCTCGCAATGCCCCGATCGGGGCGCCCGACGATCCTCTTTCCGCGATGCCTGACCCCGGGTCTGGGGATCGGCACGCACGAAGAAGCCGGGCGATGCAGTGCACCGCCCACCCCTGTTTACGCGATCTTTGGTGAACAGAAGGTTAATGCCCGGCAGATTTTGCCGGGTGGGCGGCAAAAATTTCCGCCCGGATCATACTGTGGTTCAACGCAATGGCAATGTCTTGTTTTTGCGAAAAATACAGAGAAATCCGCGGCGATGATGTCCGCGGACCGGGGCCGCGCCGGCAGGGGGGAGGTGGCGGGCGGAGGATCGGTGTCTTAACGAAAGGTAAGCATTTGCCGGGATTGTGCGGTCAGATCAACCCTTGCGTCCGCGGCGGGAACGGCTGGCGATCAGCCGGCTGGCCTCGGCGCCATGGGTCTGGCGCCAGCTTTCGAACTCTTCGAGGCTGAGGGCATAGCGCCGGCAGATCTCGTCGAGGGCTGCGGCACCGGCCATCACCGCCGCCACGACCTCGATCTTCCGTCGGGCGACCCACCTGACCCCGTTGCCGGGCGGCAGGTCGAAACGCAGCGTGGTGGACCGCTTCTGCCGGGGAGGCTTCTCCGGCAGGACGAGAACATTGCCGTCGGTGGCCTCGGCAATGTCGGGCGCTGGGGATACCAGCTTCAACCTGGGTGTGGTCATCGGAAGGGCGGTCTCGCAACGGTTGCGGGGCATAGGGCGACCTCGCCCGAACACCCGACACGGATCCGATGCTAGTCCGATGTGTTTAACAAAATCTGAAGGCCGGCAGAACGACGCCGGGCACCACGGCCCGCGCCCCCTTTTTTCGGGGGCGGGGCGCGGTGCCCGGCGTCGTTGGCGTGGGTGCCGCCAGGATCAGCGCTTGGTGCTGATGATTTCCTGCAGCATCTCGTCGACGGTGGTGATGATCTTCGAGCTGGCCGAATAGGCGCGCTGGGTGATGATCATGTCGGTGAATTCCGACGCCAGGTCGACATTCGAGGTCTCGAGCGAAGAGGGCGAGATCAGGCCGGCGCCGCTCTGGCCCGAGGCGCGCAGGTTGAAATTGCCCGACTTGTCGGTCTGGGCAAAGACGTTGCCGGTGCGCTCCTGCAGGTTCTGCGGGCTGGCGAAGGTCGCGATCGGCAGCTTGTAGAGCTGCTTCTGCTCGCCATTGCTGAACGAGGCGACCACGAAGCCGTCGGCGTCGATCTTCACCTCGGTCAACTCGCCCGAGGAGGCGCCGTTCTGGCTGAGGTCGCGGACCTCGTAGTCGCCGGCATACTGCCGCAGACCATCGGCCTGACCGGTGCCGAGCGGGCCGGCGGTGCCCCAGTCGATGGTGATGTCCGACGAGCCCGCACCGGCCGCCCAGTCGATATGCAGCGCGTCGGTCAGAGAAGTGGACACCGTGTTGAGCGTGCCGTCGGAATTGAAGGTGACGACGCCGGCGGCGATCTGCGCCTCGGGGGTCGGCGCGGTGGTGACGACGTCGTTCTTGTCGACGGCGTTGATTTCAACCGCCCATTCGTTGTTGCCGACCTTCAGGAAGTTGACCATCAGATCGTGGCCGCGGCCCTGACCGTCATAGACGCGCACCGAGCGGCTGAAATCGGACGAGACGGCACCCGAGCTCATGTTGAGCGCGCTGTCGGAGGCATCATAGGTGGCGGCGACCGGGGTGCCGGCAGTGTCGAGGGCGAGGGAGCCGCTGGCTGCGGTTCCGGACACGTCCAGCGTCCGGCGCGGATCATAGGCCGAGATCGAGATCGTGCCGGCGGTGGCGGTGCCACCCAGCTCGGCGACGAAGCTGCCGGTGCCTTCCACCAGATCGGCCAGTTCGGCCAGGGTCGAGAACTCACCCGTACCCGTGCCCGCGGTGAAGGTCACCGTGTTCACCCCGTCCGACAGGGTGATCGTCTGGCCGGCGGTGACGACGCCGGCCGCGATCAGATCGTCGGAGGTGGAGACGCCGGGGGTCGAGGTGCTGGTCGAGGTGGCGCCGGTATAGGTCTCCTGATTGGTGTTCAGGTTGACCGCGACCGTCATTTCGGTCGTCGCCACTGCCGTACCGCTGATCTGGCCGACATTCACCGTCTCAAGGCTCGAAATATCGGCCGAGGAGGTGGTGTTGGTCACGTTGCCAGCCTCGCCCGGCAGACGGCCGGCCGAATCGAGCGGCCAGCCCTGCAGGTAGAAGCCGGCGGCGTTGCGCAGATAGCCCTGCTCGTCGGGCACGAAAGAGCCGGCGCGGGTATAGAGCACCTCGTTGGTGCCCGTGGCCTTGCCTTCGACGACGAAGAAGCCGTCACCCGAAATCGCCACGTCCAGACCCGAGGTCGTGCCCTGCACCAGGCCCTGCTGGTCGATCAGCTGCTGCACGCTGGCGCGCACACCGCCCGGGGCGTAGAAGGACTCGGAACCGCTGTCGGTGACCAGGGTCTGGAAGTTGGTGGTCTTCGCCTTGTAGCCCACGGTGTTGACGTTGGCGATGTTGTCCGAGATGACGCCCATCGCCGTGCTCTGGGCACCCAGGCCCGACACACCGGAATAGAGCGAGCCATAGAGACCGAAGCTCATCAGGGGCACTCCTCAATCATGGGGGCGGGGCACGTCCGCCCGCCTGATTCTGACTTTCGGGCCGGGGTGTCTGGTCCACCGGCCGATGGTTCTGACGGGCTGCCGTCCTGGCGACCCGCCCAAGCTCTGAAGGTCGGCGCGGTCTGCGCCGTCGCTTCCCGAGATCCTTAAGCCGCGGCCGCTTCCTGAGCCGCGAGAAGTGTCGACTGGTCGATGAGACCGGAGTTGTAGAGCTGCTGGAGGGCCTTCAGCGTGGCGTCGGCCTCGCTGGTTGCGGCCGAGGCATCGCGGATGCCGGTCACTTCGGAGAGCGGGATTTCCACCCCGTTCACGTTCAGCACGACATTGCCGTTGGTGATGCCGACGCTGTCGACGGTGCCGGTGATGGAGGTGGTGACCGCGATCGTCTTGCCCGTGGCATCGAGCGCGGTGACGCTCATCCGGTACTGGCCGTCTTCCAGCAGCTTGCCCTCGCTGTCCTTGCCATCCCATTCATAGTTGTGCACGCCCGCCGTGGTCTCGCCCGCTTCGGAGCGGACCACCTTGCCGCTTTCGTCGATGATGTTGACGGTCACCTTTTCGGCGTTCTCGGGCAGGCGGTAGTGATAGCTGGCGCTGCCGTCGGTCATCTGGATCGTGTCGCCATTGGCGTCGACGACCTTGCCGATATACGAGGCGGCGTTTGCAACCTGCTGGCCTTCCGACAGCGAGATCAGGCTCTCCAGATTGCTGTTGGACTGGACGAGCTGCTCGGTCTGCGTGAACAGAACCAGCTGGTTGGTGAATTCGTTGGTGTCGAGCGGATTGGTCGGGTCCTGGTTCTTGAGCTGCGTGGTCAGCAGCGTCAGGAACTGATCGAAATCATCGGCGAGCTTGTTGTTGGCGATCGTCGCCTTCGACGTCGTCGCGGTGGTCGTCGTGGTGTTCGTGACGGAGCTGGTCGCCATGATGTCCTCTGCTCCTCTCGCCTCAGATCCGCATGTCGACGCGGCGGCCGTCGATTGTGGCCACCTGGTCCGCCGCCAGGCCGTTCAGACTGCCGATCCCGGCCAGCGGGTCGCGATCGATATTCGTGTCGCGGTCGCGGCGCGGGGCGCCATTGCCGCGGCGGTTGCCGTCACCGGCCATTCCGTTAAAACCCTGGCCTGCGAAGTTCTGGCCCGCAAAGCCCTGGCCCTGCTGACCGGAGCCCTGCTGCCCCGCCATCTGCTGTCCCCCCGCCTGGTTGGCGAGCGAACGGTCGATGTCGTAGCGCAGCGCGCCCGGCTCGATCTTGAACCCGGCCTGGGTGAGGCTGCGTTCCAGATCGCCCGCATCGGCGGAGAGGGCATCGACGGCTTCCGGCTTTTCGGCCGAGAAGCGGGCACTGATCCGGCCCTGGGCGTCGATCTTCATTTCGACCCGGACCCGGCCAAGATCGGCCGGCATCAGGGTCATCACGAAGTGGCTCTCACCACCTGCCAGCGGCATACCACCTGCCGGAGACATGCTGCCTGCCAAGGCCGTATGCATGTGCTGTGCCACCTGCATCGCCGGCCGGCCCGGTGCGGCATCCTGCATCGGCAGGGCCTGGGTCTGGCCGGTCCAGCCGGTGCGGAGCTGGCCGGTTTCGGGCAGGCCCATCGCCGCTGCCAGATCGCCGCCGGCCGCCAAGGGGCGGCTCGCCTCGTCGAAACTGGTCATGGCCGAAAGGGCTGCTGCACCGGCGGGAAGGGCCTGGATCGGGGCCTGAACCCTGGGATTTGCGGCCTCCCGGGCCGGTTCGGCGGCGGAACGCGGGGCAGCGGTCGGCTCGGCATCGGTCTGCCGGGCGCCGGCGGCTGCGTCCGGTCGGGCAACCATCGGCTGGACGGCCTCGTCCGTCCGGGCCGTCGCGACGGGGGCGACATCGGCTGCGGCGGGTGCCGCCGGGGCCGCCGCCATCTCCGTGCGGCCGGCCGGCGGATCCTGCCGGGGCGCGAGGTTCTGACCGGCTGCGCGGGCATTTCCTGCCGGGGCGGCAGTTTCTGCCGTCGGCGCGGCGGTCGGCACGGCAGTCCTTGCCGTCTGCGGCGCCGGGGCTGCCGGGGGTTCGACGGCCGGCGCCCGGTCGGTCTGGATCCGGTCGGCCTGGACCTCAGTAGCCGGTGCCTGAACGGTCGGTGCCCGCACGGCTGTGGCCTGCGTGGCCGGGGCCTGCATGGTGGGGGCCTCGGCGGTCCCCGGGGCGCTCCGGCCAGCGGCCGCCGGCACGGTCGCTGCCTGGGTGGTCGTCACCCGAACAGGCGCCGCCTGAACGGTGCCGTCGGTGATGGTCGCCGTCTCGGGCACGTCGCGCCCGGCCGGGGTGGTTTCCGCCATCGATGCCGCCTGCGGGGCCGGTTTCGTCTCGGCGGAGGGGGCCGTCGGGGCGGTGCGGGCATCGCCGGCGACCGGGCCGGCGTCGTTCGCCATCACCGTCGGGGCAATGATGGTCGGCTGTGCCGGCATCTCCACCTGCGGCCGCGCGGCCGGGCGGGTATCCGCCACGTCACGCGGCGCGACGGTCGGCGTCGTGTCGGCCGTCGCAAGAACCGTGACCGGGCGGTCGACGGCCGGACCATCGATCACCGGTGCCGTTTCCGAACCGGTCATGGGGGCAGCCGGGCGGCCGGCCGGGGCAGGGGCCCCGGCTGCCGCCGGCTCTGCCGAAACCAGCGCCGCATCGGGGGTGGCGTTGCGACCGGTCGGGACCGAGGTCGTATCGGTGTGGGCGGTGAAGGCGACGGTGCGGCCGGCCGGGCGCGCCAGACCGATGGGCAGGTCCATCCGCGCCACCAGCTCGCCGCCCATCATGTCCACGGCCTGGTCGGCGGCGACCGGCTGGCGGGTGCGGGTGGTGACCACGCCGTCATTGCCGGCCCGGACCGTCACCGCCAGAACGGCGTCGTCGCCCGCCGGCGGGTTGTCGAGCGCGGTCGAAACCGCGTCTTCGAAGCTGATCGCCCCCGGTACGGTGACGGTCTGCCCGACCACGGCTGCATCGGGCAGAGCGGGTGCGTCGGGCAGGGCGGGCGCTGCCGCGGGCGGCTGCGCCACGCCGGCCACCACGACCTCGTCGGGGGTAAGCGTCAGGGGTGCCGCAGCCGTCGTCGCGGGCGCAAGGATTGCCGGTGCAGGGGCCGCGGCGCTCGCGACCGCCGCCAGCGTCGCCGGATCGATCTCGTCGTCTTCATCGGCGATGGCGCGGGGGGCGCGCGGCGCCTGGCCGGCGGGGGCCTCTGTGCCGGCCGGTCGCCCGGGCTGGAGGTCGACGCGGCCCTCGGGCATGGCCGGCGCGCTGTCCATGCGGATGCGGGCGGTATCGATCACCACCGCGGCCGCGGTCACCGCGCGGGCGGCCAGATCCTGGCCAAGCGGCAAGGACGTGGCGGTATCGGTACCGCTCGGGGTATCGGTCACCCGCGCTTCTGCGCTCGCCTGCGTCTTCGTGTCGACAAGGAACTCGGGCGCCGGGCGATCGACGGCAGCAATTGCCGGTCCCGGCAAATCCTGCCGGGGGGAAACTGCCGGATCGGTGGCGTGGCGCGGAGGCTCCGCCGTGGGGCGCGGAGGCTCCGCCGTGGTCTCAGCGCCTGCCGCTGCGTGCGCCATGGGCGGTGTGTTCGCAGCCACCGGGGTCTGCGGCGCCTCTGCCGCCATCGGGGTGGCGGGGGCGGCGGCCGGGGATGCGGGCGTATCGGCGCCCTGGTCCGCCGTCACACCGACCGTGCGGCCGGCCGGGGCAGGAATGGCGGGACCGGAAGCCGAGGGGGTGGCCTGCCGCTCGGGGGCGGTGGGCTGGGCCGGGGCAGAGGGCTGGGCCGGGGCACGCACCTCGCCCGCCACATCGGCGGCCGCCGTCACATGTGCGGCAAGCAGCGCCTGGAAGGCGGCTGCACTGTCGTCCGACACCGTCACGGCCTGAGGGGCAGCCGTGCCGCCGGCAGATCCGGTGGAACGGCCGATCAGGCCCGACAAAAGTTCGGTCAGCGATGCGGGGGCAACAGCGGACATCGGCAACGGCTTTCGACCGGGGGGCCGCACCCCGACGGTCGGGAATGCGTGCGCCCCCGGAAACAGCAAGTACTGTGCCAGTCACGGGTCGGATATGCGGGTGTGCGCGAGAGGTCAGTCCGCCCGTCGGGCGTCGGGTGCGGCCAGCGGCAGGTCGAAGCACGAGGTGGTGCCCCGGCCCTCGGCGCTTTCAAGCGTCAGCGTGCCACCCTGCAATTCCACCAGCATGCGGCTGATGGTCAGGCCGAGCCCGGTGCCCTTGACCTGGGTTTCGGCACCGCCGTTGCGCGCCTGCTCGTAGGGGCGCATCAGCCGTGCCAGATCTTCCGGCGCGATGCCGGGACCTTCATCGCTGATCGCCACGATGAAGCGATCGTTCTGCACCCGGTTGTCGACGGTGATCGACCCGCCGGGCGGGCTGTATTTGATGGCGTTCGACAGCAGGTTCAGCATCACCTGCTTGAGCGCGCGGTCGTCGGCGACGATCTCGGGCGAGGGGCGCAGCGGTGTCCAGGCGATCCGCACCCGCTTTTCGATCGCAAGCCCGCCGACCACGCGAATGGTCTGCGACAGCACCGGATTGGCGGCCATGGCGGTTGGTGTGACGTCGTATTTGCCGGCCTCGATCTTGGCCATGTCGAGCAGGTCGTTGATGATCGAGAGCAGGTGCTTGCCGCTGCCGTGGATCGAGTTCAGATAGCCCAGATAAGTCTCGTTGCCGATCGGTCCCAGAACCTGCTGTTCCATCAGCTCGGCAAAACCGATGATCGCGGTCAGCGGCGTGCGCAGTTCGTGGGTCAGCGTGGCCAGGAACAGCGATTTCTGCTGAAAGGCGCCTTCGGCGGACAGCCGCTGGGCGTAGTTTTCCTCGGCCAGCCGGACCAGTTCTTCCGCCTGCTGTTCCAGAAGGCTGCTCTGATGGGTCAGTTCGGCCTCGTGTGCGGCCAGGCGGTCGGCCTGATCGAGGGCGGTCGCCACTGTCACGCCCAGATCCATCACCGCGCACAGGGCGTCGAGCTGTCGCTGCAGAATGGCGGTGGCGTGGGCATCCATGCGCGGGCAGCCGTCCAGCGCCAGAACGGCGATCGTGGTGCCGTCTTTCGCCCGGATCGCGGCCAGCAGCAGATCCTCATCGCCTTCGCTGCTCAGCTGACGTGTCACCCGGTCGAACAGGTCCTGGGAAGCGGAGCTGCCACGCCCATCGGCCTGTGTGCCCGCAAGGACACGCGGGCCGCGTTCATCCAGCCCGACCAACAGACCGGCGGTTGCGTCGAGCGCCGAGGCCGCCGCCGTTACGAGCTGGCTCAACGCCGGCGCAGACTCCGATCCGAGAACCCGATAGCGGCGCAGCGTCTCGATTTTCCGCCGGTCGGTGGTCAGGTCGAACGTCATCTCTCCTGCGCGGCCCGGTCGCCGCCCGCGGTGGCGCGCCCGTTCCACAGTGCAGGGCGCATGATGTGTCCTGGTTAACCCGTGGTGACGGTCCTGTCCACAGCATTCCGCGTGACGAATATGGGACTCAGCGACCACCGATGTCTTCGGGCATATCCGTGTACGCCTGCTGGTGGTATTCCACCCGTGATAGCAGAGCGACCATGCGCCGGTCGTGGATGCCGGCGGCGTCGAGCGCCCCCACGCAGGCCCGCAGATAGTCGGCCGACGAGCCGAGTTCGCCTGCGGCATGGGCGATGATCCGGGCGGTCTGATCTTCCGTCAGCCGGCCGGCATAGCGTTCATGGGCGGGGTTGATCACGAAAGTCAGGGCCGGCACGGGCCCGTCGGGTGTCTGGGCCGATACCCAGCGCGGCAAGTAAGAGGCGGTCAGCATCTCGCGCCGCCAGATCAGGGCAAGTTCGGCGCGCCAGTCGGCCGGATCGGGCATCAGGGTCATGGCGGTGCACGAGCCGCCCCGGTCGAGCGCCAGCATCAGCCCGGGCTGATCGGGCGTGCCGCGGCCGAAGGGCATCCACAGGCAGAAGCTGCGGTGCAGCCCCACCACCCGCGCACGCCGCCGCTCGGTGATCGCCACGCAAGGGTTCCACATCAGCGAGCCATAGCCGAACAGCCGCGGTGCGCCGCCCGCGAAAGCGCCGGGCGGGGCGGTGTCGAGCATCTCTTCCAGCGACTGCGCCAGCTCGGCATCGTCCAGAATGTGGATGTGCGGATAAAGCCGGGCGAAGCGGCGGCGGATCTCGTCGGCCTGCAGCATTTCGCGGGTGACGCCATGCGGCCCGCCGCCGGCGAGCGGCCCATCCGCCGTTCCGGAGCCGGTGGTGGCTCCCGAAGCGGCGGTGGTCTCGGAAAGGGCGGCCGCACGCCCGTTGTCGGGTGAGGTCATGCCGTGGCGTCACCGATGATGGCCGGCGGCCTGCGGAAGTGTGGCGCAGGCCCCGTGGAGAATGACAGTATAGCGACGCAGCGACCTTTTGTCTCGGCGCGCCGCAGCGGCGAACGCAATTGATCGGCATGCGAAATAATACAACAGTCTTGCGTATCTTGCCTCTCAGAGGCTAACACTTGGACGACACGAACGGCCCCGGGCAGGGAAACGGCCGGTGAAGACCGGCACAGCCGAGGGCCGCGCCCCAGGAGGAAGCACATGCCCATGCGTATCGAAGAGGGCGCCGAACTCTGGCGCCCCTCGGCCGAGACCGTCGAGGCCGCGCGCATCACAGATTTCATGCGCTGGCTCGCGGCCGAGCGCGGCGTCGAAACCGGCGATTACGAGGCGCTTCGCCGCTGGTCGGTGACCGAGCCCGCGGCCTTCTGGCAGGCGCTGATCGACCGCTTCGGCATCCGCTTCTCCAGCCCGGCCGAAACCCCGATCGCCTCGGAAGAGATGCCGGGGGCGGTGTGGTTTCCGGGGGCCATGATCAACTATGCCCGCGTCGCCTTCGATCAGGCCCGGCCGGGCGAGGTCGCGATCTTCCATCAGTCGGAAGTCCGCCCGCTCCGGGCGCTGACCTGGGACGATTTCGAGGTGAAGGTGCGGGCGTTGATGGGCCGGCTGCGCGCCATGGGCGTGAAGCCCGGCGACCGGGTCGCGGCCTATCTGCCCAACACGCCCGAGGCGGCGATCGCCTGCCTGGCGGCGACCGGCGTCGGCGCCATCTGGTCCAGTTGCTCGCCCGATTTCGGCACCCGATCGGTGCTCGACCGTTTCGGCCAGATCCGGCCGAAAGTGGTGTTCGCGGTGGACGGCTATGCCTATGGCGGCCGGCAGTTCGACCGGCGGGCGGTGGTGAAGCAGATCTTCGACCATCTGCCCGATGCCGAGCATCTGGTCTTCCTGCCCTATCTGAACCCGGCCGATCGCAGCCTGCCTGTCGAGAGCGCCGTGCTCTGGGATGATCTGGTCGAGGGGCCCGAGGCGATGGCCCTTGCCGCGACCCAGGAATTCGAAGAGGTGCCGTTCGAACACCCGCTCTGGATTCAGTATTCCAGCGGCACCACCGGCCTGCCCAAGGGCATCGTCCACAGCCATGGCGGCATCGTGCTGGAGCATGTGAAGAGCCACGGCCTTGCGGGCGATCTCAATCCGGGCGACCGCTTCATGTGGTTCACCACCACCGGCTGGACGATGTGGAACAGCCAGCTGTCGGGGCTGCTGGTCGGCGCGACGCTGGTGATCTATGACGGCAACCCGGCCTGGCCCGACCCCTATCCGCTCTGGCGGTTGATCGAGAAGACGAAGCTCAACGTCTTCGGCACGTCGGCCGCCTGGCTGACCGCCCAGGCCGCCGCCGGTGCCGAGCCCGGTGCCATGTTCGACCTGTCGGCCCTGCGCTCGATCGGCTCCACCGGCTCGCCGCTACCGCCCGAGGGCTATGCCTTCGTCTACGAAAAGGTGAAGCGGGATCTGTGGCTGAACGCGATCAGCGGCGGCACCGACACCTGCGCCGCCTTCGTCGGCGGATCGGTCATCCTGCCGGTCAATGCCGGCGAGATGCAGGCGCGGGCGCTCGGCGTCGACGTCGCCGCGCTGGATGACGAGGGCCGCGAGCTGATCGGCGAGGTGGGCGAGCTGGTGATCCGTCGGCCGATGCCCTCGATGCCGGTGATGTTCTGGAACGACGAGGGTGGCAGCCGCTATCGCGAAAGCTATTTCGAGATGTATCCCGGCTGGTGGCGCCACGGCGACTTCCTGAAGATCACCGAGCGCGGCACCGCGGTGATCTATGGCCGGTCGGACAGCACGCTCAATCGTCACGGCATCCGCATCGGCACCGCAGAGGTCTATCGCGTGGTCGACAATCTGCCCGGCGTGCGCGACAGCCTGATCGTGAACCTGGATCTGCCCCATGGTCGGTTCTTCATGCCGCTTTTCGTGTCGCTGGAAGAGGGGGCGAGCCTGGACGAGGCGCTGCAGAACCGGATCCGCCGCGAGATCCGCGAGGCCTGCTCCCCCCGCCATGTGCCCGATGTGATCGTCGAGATCCCCGACGTGCCTTATACGCTGACCGGCAAGAAGATCGAGGTGCCGGTGCGCCGCATCCTGATGGGGGCGCCGATCGAGAAGGCGGCCAATCCGGGGGCCATGCGCAACCCGGAAAGCCTCGACGTCTTCGTCGCCTATGCCGACGAGGTTCGCCGCCGCATCCGCGAGGCGGAAGAGACGGCAGCCTGAGGCAGAGGCCCCGCCATTCCCGTGGCGGGGCCGTCCCCTCGTCGATATTCATGGTTTCTTATCTGATACGACGACATATTTCTTCCGAGGTTGCCGGTTGCATGAGAACGAGAACGACATGCGAAGCTGGCTGATCGGGAGGAATGGATGGTCATGTCGAACATCTTCGCCGGCAAGACGGCAATTTCTCTACCGTCCTTGTTCGCAGCTCTTCCGGTGGCGGTCGTTCTGGTGGATCGTCATGGAAATATCCTCGCCGCCAATCCCGCGACATCAGTTCTGCAGGGCCACTCACCCGAGGCGGTGGTGGGGCGCAAGGTGTCGGAGTTCCACCAGGATGCGACGCGCAATCTGGCCCGCGACGGCTGGCTGGCCGAGGCCGGACTGACGCTTCCGGATCACGAGATGGTTTTTGACGGTCGGCATTATCAGGTATCGGTCCGTCCGGTCAGAGACGACAACGGTAATGTCACGGCCTTCGTGATCGCCTTCACGGACATCAGCCGGCTGAAACGTGTCGAACAGCGCCTGTCGGAAGCCAACCGGCGCCTGAAGGCGCGGGTATGGGAAGATCACCTGACCGGCATCCCGTCCCGCCGCTATCTGGATGCGGCGCTGGCGCGTGAGATCCGCCGTGCCCGTCGCAGCGGGCAGACCCTCTCGGTGGTGATGGCCGATATCGACCGGTTCAAATCCTATAACGACCGCTATGGCCATCCGGCCGGCGATGACTGCCTGCGACTGGTGGCGCAGGCTGCGGCGGCGGCGCTGGGGCGGGGAGAAGATGAACTCTGTCGCTATGGGGGCGAAGAATTCGTCGCCATCCTGCCTGGCAGCGATCTGGACGGTGCTGCCCGCGTGGCGGAGCGGATGCGCCAGGCGGTGGCCGATCTGGCCATCCCCCATGATGACGTGCCGTCGGGTCATGTGACGATCAGCCTGGGTGTGGCCGGCCTGCCTCCCCGGGACATCGGCAGCCAACGCGACCGTGACGCCCTGATCGCCGCAGCTGACCGCGCCCTTTATGCGGCCAAGGCTGCCGGCCGCGACCGGGTGGCGCGGGCAGGGCAAGACAGCGCCGATTGAAGCCGCTTGCATGGCAGCGGCGGCGCCCTAGACTGCCGCCATGGTCGATTTCCGCAGCCTGGAGAGCTTCGTCTGGATCGCCCGCCTCGGCAGTTTTCGGGCGGCGGCGGACAAGCTGAATGCGGCACAACCCTCGGTTTCGGCGCGTATCGCCAAGCTGGAGCAGGAGCTGGGTGTCCAGCTCTTCGATCGCAGCGCCCGCAATGTGACGCTCACCTCGAAAGGGCGGGTGCTGCTGGACTATGCCGAACGGCTGCTGGGGCTCAGGGCCTCGATGCTGTCGGCTGTGGCCGATATTTCGGGGCTGGGCGGCACGATCCGCATGGGGGCGGCCGAAACCATCGTCCACACCTGGCTGCCGCGGCTGATCGAGCGGATCCACAAGCATTACCCGGGTGTGACGCTGGAACTGGAGGTCGATACCTCGCTCAACCTGCGTGACGGCCTGGTCAATCGCGGGCTGGACATCGCCTTCCTGCTGGGACCGGTCAGCCAGCCGACGGTGCAGAACCGGCCGCTCTGCCACTATCCCCTGGCCTGGGTGGCGAGCCCCCGGCTGGGGCTGCCGCGCGACGGTGCGGTCACGCTCGACACCCTCGCCAACTGGCCGATCATCACCTATCCGCGGCTCAGCCGGCCCTATATCGCCATTCAGGACATGATGCACGGCCTGCCCGGGCGCCGGCCGCGGATCTACGGCTCCAGCTCGCTCGCCACCATCGTGCGGATGACCCTGGACGGCATCGGGATCAGCGCCATCCCGCCCCGGATCGTGCGCGAGGAACTGGCCTCCGGCGCCCTGCATCTGGTGGAAACCGATGCCGCCGCCACGCTGCCGGGGATGGATTTCACCGTATCCTGGCAGGCCCAGGCCGACACGCCGCTGGCCCGTGCCATTGCCGAAGCCGCGATCGAGACCGCGGCAGGGGATGCCGAGGCGTGAGATCCGGCCCCGACGGCCAGGATGTCGCATGCAGCGTTTGATCCAGATCAAAGTCGGCGGCAACCGGCTGTCGTCTCCTTCCTTGTAACGGTTCCAAAGAAACCGGTTCCGGATCCAAGTGAGGAGAAGACGATGCGTCGGTTGATGTCAGCCGCCGTGATGGCGGCGTTCGCCCTGCCGGGCGTGCCGGCCATGGCAGACGAGTTGCGGGAAACGGCTCTCGGTCTGTTCGCAACGGTGCCGGCCAGGGTGGAGCAGGTGCGTGGCGCGCCGGTGACCGCCGAACGGGTGGAGCTGGGGCGGAAACTGTTCTTCGAGCCCCGGCTGTCGCGCAGCCATGTGATCAGCTGCAACACCTGCCACAATCTCGGCACCGGCGGGGCCGACAATGTCCCCACGTCGATCGGCCATGGCTGGCAGAAGGGGCCGCGCAACTCGCCCACGGTCTATAATGCCGCCTTCAACGTCGCCCAGTTCTGGGATGGCCGTGCCGCGGATCTGCGCGAGCAGGCCAAAGGTCCGGTTCAGGCGGGCGTAGAGATGAACAGCACCCCTGAGCGGGTGGTGGCTACCCTGAAAAGCATTCCCGACTATGTCGCCGAATTCGCCGGTGCTTTTCCGGGGATGGCCGATCCGGTGACTTTCGACAATATGGCATTGGCGATCGAGGCCTTCGAGACCACGCTGATCACGCCCGGCGCGCGGTTCGACCGTTTTCTGGGCGGCGATGATGCGGCATTGGACGCGACCGAGCGCCGCGGATTGCAGGTCTTCATCGATAGCGGCTGTGCGGCTTGCCATAACGGCCCCAATGTCGGTGGCCAGGACTATTTCCCGTTTGGTGTGGTCGAGCGTCCGGGCGCCGAGGTCCTGCCCCAGGGAGACAAGGGCCGGTTTGCGGTGACCAACACTGCCGACGACGAATATGTCTTCCGAGCGGCGCCGCTGCGTAACGTCGCGCTGACCGCGCCCTATTTCCACAGCGGCCAGGCGTGGGAGTTGGAACAGGCGGTGGCGATCATGAGCACCGCTCAGCTCGGCACCGAAATGACCGATGAGGACGTGCGCGCTGTCACCGCCTTCCTGCACACGCTGACCGGCACGCCGCCGGTGGTGACCTATCCGATCCTGCCGGCCAGTACGGCAACGACGCCGCGGCCGGAATAGGGCGGCGGGGGCGCTTCAGCCCGCCTCGCGGATCAGGTCGTGGACGAAGCGCAGCTTGTCGATCACGGCCGGGGCCAGCACGAAGGGATAGAGATCCTGCTGGCCCATGCTGCGGTTCAGGCTGTTGACGGCATAGGTCAGCGGTAGCCAGGCCTCGATCAGCGGTGCGAAATCGCGCTGGCGGTAGGCGTCGAAATCATAGGCGACGTCAGTAGGGGCGGCGGGGTCCAGGATGTTCTGCGGCTTCAGGCGGATGCCGAAGGCATGCGCCGTTTCCAGCGTGTCGACGATGTGCAGGTAATGCGCCCAGGTCTCGGCGAAATCCTCCCAGGGGTGAGAGGCGGCATAGGTCGACACGAAGCGTTCCTGCCAGTCGGCCGGCGGGCCTTCGGCATAGTTGCGGGCCAGCGCTTCGGCATAGTCGCAGCTCTCGTCGCCGAACATCGCCCGAAACCGGTCCAGCCGGCTGAGGGACGGGTCGGCGTCGCGGATCAGCCGGTTCCAGTAATAATGGCCGATCTCGTGGCGGAAATGGCCGAGCAGGGTGCGGTAGGGTTCGCCCATGTCGCGGCGGATCCGCTCGCGCTCGGCATCATCGGCCTCGGCGACGTTGATGGTGACCAGCCCTTCGGCATGACCGGTCATCACCCGCGGCGCCTCGGGATCGACATCGGCCAGGAAGTTGAAGGCAAGCCCGCCGATCGGATCTTCCCATTTGGCCGCGACCGGCAGGCCCAGGCGGAGCAGGGCGTAGATCAGCCGGTGCTTGGCGACCTCCAGCCTCTGCCAGGCGGCGAGATTGGCCGGCACGGCAAGGTCCGGCACGGTGCGGTTCAGCCGGCAGGCCTTGCACCAGGCATGCGGGCTGCTGGTCGGGATCAGCCAGTTGCAGGCGTCGTGGGTGGCATTTGCGCAGAAGCGGAACATCTGATCGGGCATCGCCAGCGGCCGCCAGCGCCCGCCGGTTTCAGGCTCCAGCGCACTCAGCGTGGTGGCATCGGGCAGATAACCCAGCCGGTGCCCGCAGCGCAGGCAGGTTGTGTTCTCGAAGAACAGGGTCTGGCTGCAGTTCTGGCAGGAAAAAAGTTTCATTCGGGCGGGGCATCCGATCTTGTCGCGCAACCGGTCCGCTGCACACGGATTGCGTGCGGCAGACCGGTCATCCGCAACGATATGAGAGACGCGCGAAGTGTGTCCAAGCCTTTTCTGATCGGGATGCCGTGTGGCTTCATCCAAGTCCGCGGCAGAGATTGGCGATCATGCGCGGGCCCGCCTCGTCCTGAAGGCTGAGCAGGCTTTCGGGGTGGAACTGCACGGCGCGGATCGGCCGCTCGCGGTGGCGCAGTGCCATCACGATGCCGGCCTCGTCGACGGCGGTCGCCTCCAGGCAGTCGGGCAGTTCGGCGGCGAACAGGGAATGGTAGCGGCCGATGGTGATCTGCTCCGGCAAGCCCTCGAACAGCAGATCGGGGACAAGGACGCGGATGCGCGACGGCTTGCCGTGCATCGGTACCGGCAGACGGCCCAGCCGGCCGCCGAAATACTCCACGATGCCCTGCAGGCCCAGGCAGACGCCGAAAATCGGGATGCGGGCGGCGGTCAGCAGGTCGAGCGTGGCGTTCATGCCGAAATCCGCCGGCGATCGGGGCCCAGGGGAGAGCACGGCCAGATCGGGGGCAAGGCGGGCGGGCAGGTCGGCCGCGAGCGGCGCGCGCCAGGTGACGGTTTCCGCGCCGGTCGCCTTCAGATAGGCCGAGAGCGTGTGGACGAAACTGTCCTCGTGGTCGACCAGCAGGATCCGGCGGCCCTTGCCCGGACGGGGCGGCAGGGTCTCGCGGCGCTCCTGATCCGGACGCTCAAGCACGTCGATCATCGCCGAGGCCTTGAGCACGGTTTCGGCCTCCTCCGCGGCCGGTTCGCTGTCGAAGAGCAGGGTGGCGCCGGCGCGGACCTCGGCCACGCCCGCCTTCACCCGGATGGTGCGGAGTGTGAGGCCGGTGTTCATGTCGCCGTCGAAGCCGATGCGGCCGATGGCGCCGCCATACCAGGCGCGCGGGCTCTTCTCCATCCGCTCGATCCAGCTCATCGCCGCACGCTTGGGCGCGCCGGTTACCGTCACCGCCCAGCAATGGCTGAGGAAGGCGTCGAGCGCGTCATAGCCGTCGGCCAGCATGCCCTCGACATGATCGACCGTGTGGATCAGGCGGGAATACATCTCGATCTGGCGCCGGCCGACGATGCGCACGCTGCCCGGGACCGAGACCCGCGACTTGTCGTTGCGGTCGACATCGGTGCACATGGTCAGTTCGGCCTCTTCCTTGGCCGAGGCGAGCAGGGTGCGGATGCGTTCGGCATCTTCGATCGCGTCGCGGCCGCGGGCGATGGTGCCGGAAATCGGGCAGGTCTCGATCCGCCGCCCGGTCACCCGGACATACATCTCGGGGCTGGCGCCGATTAGATGCTCAGACCGGCCGAGATTGATCAGAAAGCCATAGGGGGCGGGGTTGCGGCGGCAGAGGCGCCGGAACAGTTCCGATGGCGGTGTCGTCGCCGGGCGGCGGAAGACGCGGCCGGGCACCACTTCGAACAGATTGCCGGCGGCGAATTCGGGCAGGGCGGCCTCGACCATCGCGGCGTATTCGCCCGGGCCCATGTCGTCGGCCGCGGCATTGGCGGCAGGCGGCGCCGCGACGTCGGCATGCACCTCGCGCGGCAGATCGTCGGTGGAGGTGCCGTCGACGGTGAAGTCGTAGGCGATCGACCAGGCCCGGCGGGCGGCATGGTCGACCGAGATCACCCGGTCGGGCAGGTAGAGCACGATATCGCGATGATCCGACATCCGCTTGCGAGCCAGGGGGATACGCTCGAAGGCCAATGCGATGTCGTAGCCGAAGGCGCCATAGAGGCCCAGATGCGGATCCTCGGGGCTCGCGAACAGATCGATGATCGCGCGGATCGCCGAGAAGGCCGAGGGCTGGCGGCTGCGGTCCTCTTCCGGAAATTCGGCCGGGCCGTCGAGAATGCGGGCGGTGACCTGGTCTTCGTCGATCATCAGCCCGGTGACATGGGGGTGATCGCCCAGCGCCCGGGTGATCGCCGGCAGCAGCACCCGGCCGCGGGCATTCAGCGCCCGGATTTCGACCTCGGCACCGGCAAGCCCGGTCATGCGCGCGGTAAAGACCAGCGGCGGATCGGTGAAGCCCAGATCGAAACGGACATAGCGGCCCGGATAGTCGTAAGAGGACGCAAGCAGCACGCCGGGCCGGGTGTCGAGCGCATCGATCAGCGGCTGGGTGGCACCGTCATGGGGCAGGGCCTCGACATGGCGGCGCACGATCACGCCGCCGGCGGTGCGCCAGCTGGACGGGGCGGGGATGGTCTCGGCGGTCATGCGGCGGGCTCTCCTTTGCCGTGGAACAACCGGATGGTCCGGCCGGATGGGCGGGAGAGCGGGCAGGGGTTGCGGCCCGCCCGCGTGCGGGCATGGGCGGCAGTCTCGGCCGGACCCCCGTCTTCCGGGGCGGCCGTGCGGTCGGTCAGACGCGCGTGATCGGCGACCCCGGTCGAACGGGGCCCCGCCACTGGCGGCCATGGATGGCCGGATATGCGCGCATCGTGATCATGACCTGAAGCATTGCCGCAATCGGGGCGCCCCGTCAACGCCTGGCATGCGGCAACCCGTCGCGGGCAGGGGCGGGAGGATCTTTCCGATTCGGGCTTGTGGAATCTGCGTATCTGCATATATTCAAAGATATGAAGATTGAAGCCATGACAGAGACCGCCGAGCGGGTCGCCGAGTTGATGAAGACGCTGTCGCATCCGAAGCGTCTGCTGATCCTGTGCAACCTGGTGGAAGGCGAACGATCGGTCGGCGACCTCGCCCGGCTGACCGATATGCGCGAGACCGCAGTGTCGCAGCAGCTGGCCCTGCTGCGCCGGGAGGGCATCGTCGCCCCCCGGCGGGAAGCCCAGAGCATCCTCTATCGCCTGGCGCGGCCGGATGTTGCGGAACTGCTCGGCTTTCTCTACGCAACCTATTGCACGCCTTCGGAAACCACCGAAGGTGCGGCACCCATCACGGAGAGCGTGGCATGACGCCCGAGATGATCCAGAGCTGGAGCATTGCCCTGATCGGCGGCGTGCTGATCGGGGCGGCCGCGGTCTGGCTGATGGCGGCCCAGGGGCGGATCATGGGGGTGAGCGGCATCCTGGCCGGCCTGCTGCCGCCGAAGCCTGCGGCGGGTGGCGATCGCGGCTGGCGCATCACATTCGCGCTGGGGTTGATCGGTGGTCCGCTGATCGTCCAGGCGGTGACCGGCGCCCCGGCGATCGGCGCCCCGGTGGTGTCGCTGCCGCTCCTGGTGGTGGCGGGACTGCTGGTCGGCTTCGGCACGGTGATCGGCTCGGGCTGCACCAGCGGCCATGGCGTCTGCGGCCTGTCACGGCTGTCGCCGCGTTCGCTGGTCGCGACCGGCACCTTCATGGCCACCGGTGCGTTGACCGTTCTGGTTATGCGCCACCTGATCTGAATCTGATCAGGCCAAAATATTGAGACAACACGCTATCCGCACACCCTGCGGATCAAGGAGACGCTTATGCTCAGGCTCGCCTCAGGGTTGATCACCGGTCTGATCTTCGGTGCCGGTCTGGCGCTTGCCGGGATGACCGATCCGGCGGTGGTGCTGGGCTTCCTGGATGTCGCCGGTGCCTGGAATCCGGCACTCGCCTTCGTGATGGGCGGGGCGGTGATCGTGACCTTCATCGGCTTCCGCATCCTGCGCGGCCGCCGCCATCCACTGCTCGGCACCGGCTTTTCCTGGCCGACCGCAACCGCGATCGACCGGCGTCTGGTCGGTGGTGCGGCGATCTTCGGCATCGGCTGGGGGCTCGCCGGCTATTGCCCGGGCCCGGCGATCGCCTCCCTCGCCGGCGGCCGGATCGAGGTGGTGATCTTCGTGGCGGCCATGCTCGCCGGCATGATTGCCGCCCGCTTCATCTCCGCCGCGCCGGCTTCGGCGTCTCCGGCCTCCGCGTCCCCCGCTGCCCTGAAGAGGTGATCCGATGTCCGCGACCGCGTTCCAGCCCGATTTCGCCATCCCTGCCGCCGTGGCGCCCGAGGTCGAGAGCTTCTTCGACCCGGCCACCTTCACGGTCACCCATGTGGTCGCCGATCCGGCGACGAAGCGGGCGGCCATCGTCGATCCGGTGCTCGACTACGACCCGGCCTCGGGCCGGACCTCGACGCAGTCGGCCGATGCGGTGATCGCCCATGTCCGTGCCCGGGGCCTGACCATCGACTGGATCCTGGAGACTCATGTCCATGCCGATCACCTGTCTTCGGCGCCCCATATCCGGGACGCCCTGGGCGGACGGGTCGGGATCGGCGCCAATATCCGCACCGTGCAGAAGACCTTCGGCGACGCCTTCAATGCCGAGCCCGGCTTTGCCCGCGACGGCAGCCAGTTCGATCATCTGTTCGCGGATGGGGAGCGGTTCGCCATCGGCTCGATCGAGGCGGTGGCCCTGCACACGCCCGGCCATACGCCGGCCTGCATGACCTATGTCATCGGCGATGCCGGCTTCGTGGGCGACACGCTGTTCATGCCCGATTACGGCACCGCGCGCTGCGATTTCCCCGGCGGCGATGCCCGGGTGCTCTACCGCTCGATCCGGCGCCTGTTCGCGCTGCCCGGCGAAACCCGGCTGTTCATGTGCCACGACTATCTGCCCGAGGGGCGGAGCGACTATCGCTGGGTCACGACCGTGGCGGAAGAGAAGGCGCGCAACATCCATGTCCACGAAGGCATCTCCGAAGACGATTTCGTGGCCATGCGCCAGGGCCGCGACGCCACCCTGTCCATGCCCCGGCTGATTCTGCCCTCGGTGCAGGTGAACATGCGGGCCGGCGAGATGCCACCGGCCGAAGCCAATGGCGTCGCCTATCTCAAGATCCCGGTGAACCTCTTCTGAGGAAAGCCTGGATTATCGCCGGAAACCAATGGGTCCCGACCGGGCCCGCAGATGACGGAAGATGAAAACATGAAGGCGAATGTCGGCGGTCTCGACCGCGTGCTGCGCATCGTCGTGGGCCTGGCCCTGCTGTCGATGCTGCTCTGGGGCGACGAGGGCTGGAAGTGGTACGGGCTGATCGGCCTGCTGCCGCTCGCCACCGGCCTGGTGCGCTGGTGCCCGGCCTATACGCTGTTCGGCATCCGCACCTGCCCGCTGGCGCGGCGCTGACCGCATAAACCCGCCCCCCGCCTGAAGGTCGACCTCGCCATGGCCCGTTTCCGTCCGGCCGCGCTCGACTGGCTGCGGCGCTATGACGGCCGGACGGCCGGCGCCGACGGTCTTGCCGCAGTCATCGTGACCATCATGCTGGTACCGCAGAGCCTGGCCTATGCCATGCTGGCGGGCCTGCCGCCGGCAGCGGGGCTTTATGCCTCGATCCTGCCCCTGATCGCCTATGCCGCCTTCGGCAGCAGCCGGACGCTGGCGGTGGGGCCGGTGGCGGTCATCTCGCTGATGACCGCGGCCGCCACCGCCGAAGCCGCCGCGGCGACCGGCATCGCGCCTGCCGCAGCGGCCCTGCTGCTGGCAGGGCTGTCGGGGCTGATGCTGCTCGCCATGGCGGCGCTGCGCCTGGGCTTCGTCGCCAATTTCCTCAGCCATCCCGTGGTCGGCGGTTTCATCACCGCCTCGGGCCTGCTGATCGCGCTGGGCCAGACCGGCCATCTGCTGGGTGTTTCCGCCCGCGGCGACACCCTGCCGGCCATTCTGACGGCACTTTACGACGGGCTGCTCACCCGCGGCATCAACCTGCCGACCCTGGTGGTGGGCGGGCTGTCGCTCATCTTCCTGTTCTGGTGCCGCAAGCGGCTGAAGCCGCTGCTGGTCAAGGCCGGCTTCGGGCCGCGTGCGGCCGATGCCGTCGCCAAGGCCGCCCCTGCCGTGGCGGTGCTCGCCTCGATCCTGGCGGTGGGGCAGCTGGATCTGGCCGCCGCGGGGGTGAAAGTCGTGGGCGTGCTGCCCGCGGGCCTGCCGCCGCTGACCCTGCCGCCGCTGGATGCCGATGCCGTGCTGGCCCTGCTGGGCCCTGCGGCGCTGATCTCGCTGATCGGCTTCGTGGAAAGCATTTCGGTCGCCCAGACCCTGGCCGCCAAGCGCCGCCAGCGGATTTCCGCCGATGCCGAGCTGGTCGGGCTGGGGGCGGCCAACATCGCCGCCTCGGTCACCGGCGGCTATCCGGTCACCGGCGGTTTCGCCCGGTCGGTGGTGAATTTCGACGCGGGGGCGGAAACCCCGATGGCGGGCGTGTTCACCGCGGCCGGCATCGCGCTCGCCGCCCTGTTCCTGACCCCGGCCTTCCGCGACCTGCCGCAGGCGGTGCTGGCGGCGACCATCATCGTCGCCGTGCTGTCGCTGGTCGACCTCAAGGCGCCGCTCAGGGCCTGGGCCTATTCCAGGGCCGACGGCATCGCCATGGCGGTGACCATTCTGGGCGTGCTGCTGGCGGGGGTGGAGGCCGGCATCCTGGCGGGTGTAATCGCCTCGCTCGCCCTGTTCCTGCGCCACAGTGCCCGGCCGCATATGGCGGTGGTGGGACAGGTGCCGGGCAGTGAACATTTCCGAAATGTCGATCGCCATCGCGTCGCCGTTTCGGACACCGTGCTGACGGTGCGGATCGACGAAAGCCTCTATTTCGCCAATGCGCGGGCGCTGGAAGACCGGATCTCGTCGCTGGTCGCCTGCCGGCCCAGCCTCCGCCATGTGGTGTTGATGTGCCCGGCGGTGAATCTCATCGACCTCTCCGCCCTGGAAAGCCTGGAGGCGATCAACCGCCGCCTCGCCGAGGGCGGCATCAGCTTCCACCTGTCGGAAGTGAAGGGGCCGGTGATGGACCGGCTGGCCCGCAGCCATTTCCTGGACGAGCTGACCGGTCGGGTGTTTCTCAGCCAGCATGCGGCGATGCAGGCGCTGGATCCGGAGATGACCCGGGCCGCTGACGGACTTGTGCGGGATGCCGCTTCCTGATCCTGTTGCCGCAAGTTGCAACAGACCACACGTGGCGATGCCTGGAGAACATCAATAATGTCGCCCTTGGAGCAGTGATCGTCACTGCAAGAGGGCGAGGAAACTGCACCTCGTCTTCGTTTCCACCGGAGAAGAAGGTGTCGATTATGACGAATACCATTGCGGACCTGAAGGCCCTTGCGGTCACGTCTTCCAACATGGAAGTCGAGGTGCTGGGCTACCACGCCGTTGCCGATGGCGGCGGCGGTCTGTTCGCCTGGCAGGCGGGTGCCACCGCCACCGATGACGGTGGACTCTGGATCGAAAGCACGGTCGCGACCGGCGGTCTCTGGCAGCGGATCGTGGACAGCGCCGCCCCGGTCAGCGTGCGCTGGTGGGGTGCCCGCGGCGATGGCAGCACCGACGACACCGCAGCCATCCAGGCGGCGCTGGATGCGGGTTTTTCCGCCGTGCACCTGCCGGCCGGCACCTATCCCGTCTCGGCGACGCTGACCGTGCCGGCCGGTACGATCGTCACCGGTGACGGTTCGGGTGCCTTCCGTCCGGCCAATGCCCGCACCACCATCGTCAAGACCAATGGCGACACCGCCGGCGATGCGGTGATGGAGACGGGGCAGTCCTGCACCATCCGCGATCTGAAGCTGCAGCCGCATAACGAGGCGGCGGTGACCTACGAACGTGCGGTCTATCCCTCCGGCACGGGCAACACCTCGATCGGTCTGCGGACCGGCTCGGCCAACACGGTCGAGGACGTGGTCTCCCAGGGGTTCGCCGATTCGGCGCTGGTTCTGGGCACCACCACCAAGGTGATGCGCTGCCACATCTTCCGCTCGCGCCGGGGCATCACCACCAGCGGCTCGGACGGCATGATCACCAACAGCGTGACCATGTTCTGCCACGAGGCGGGCATCCTGCTGACGACCAATTACTGGATCATCACCAGCTGCCGCATCGAATGGAATGCCACCTACGGCATCCAGTCGAACAGCGGCGAGCACACCTTCACCGCCAATCTGTTCGATCGCAACGGCTGGGCCGGCCTGTACCTGAACGGCGGCTGGGGCAATGTGGTCACCGGCAACTACTTCTCGCGCAACGGCGCCGGCGGCGACGGCAGCATGGGCCGCTGGAACTGGGCGATCCCGGGCCACAACGCCTATCTGGCACCGCCGACCGTCGCCGACAGCTGCCATATCAAGATCTACTATCAGCGCGATTGCACCATTACCGGCAACCGCTATCGCGCTGGCGTCGATGACGGCGGCAGCGGCGCGATGGCACCGGCCTATGTCTACAACATGGATGGTACCGCGGGCGTCACCTCGAACATCACCATCTTCGCCAATGCCGGCGAAACCGCCTCGGGCGGCGGCTTCGGCGGCTATGCCGCCAGCTATCCGGGTGGGTCGGGTGTGTTCGGGGGCACCGACACCTCGGCACAGCAGCTGGTCTATGGCCGGCCGGTGCGCCTGGGCTCGGTGACCATCCCCGGCATGTCGACGCCGCGTCAGCCCTATGGCCTGCCGCAGGCGGCCTCGGTCGACGTGCCGATCGGCACTGCGATCGGCGGGCGGATCAAGGTCTGGACCAATGCCTGGAACAGCACCCCGTCCTACGCGGAAGTCACCTTCGCCCGCGCCTCGGGCAGTGCGACGACGGCCACGGTGGCGATCGACAACGTCATCGGCACCAATGTCAGCACCGCGGTCATTTCGACCGATCCCGCGGTCATGACGGTGACCTTCGCAGGCACCCGCTTCTACAATCTCTCCTACGACCTGCACACGATGTGAGGTCAGACCCGCCGGCCTGGTGCCGGCGGGTTTTTTTCTGCCTCACATGCCGGTGATGCCAAGCTTCACCAGCGTGTCGCCATCCAGTCGTCCGGTAACCGGCAGGCGGCTGTCGCCCTGGAAGGTTCTGATCGCAGATCTGGTCCTCTCTCCCAGAATGCCGTCCGCCGGCCCGGCATCATAGCCGCGGGCATTGAGGGCGATCTGCGCCCGCAGAACCATGTCGCGCAGCTCCTGACGGGTGGCCGCGACGGCATTGCCGGCCGCCGGGCCGGACGTGGTGGCCGAAGACCTGTTGCCGGAAGAGGTCTGGCCCGGTGCGGTGTAGAGCGGTGCCGTGTAGCTGGGGGCCGGGTAGGTCGGCACCGTATAGCCGGGCGTGCTGCGATAGCTGCTGGATGAATAGTGCGAGCGGTGGCTCGAATGGCTGCGATGGCTTGAATGGCTGCGGTGGCCGGCAAAGCGGTTCAGGCCGGCACCTGCCGCATCGAACGGGTTGTCGAATACGGGAACAGGCAGGCCTCCGTCCGGGCCGAATTCGGGTGCGGGGCCGCGCGCGGCAAGTGCCGGTTGTGGCAGAAGGCCTGACAGCATGGCCGGCAGGGACAGCCCCGCCAGAGCCGTGACGGTCTTTTTGATCAGACGGGACATGACGGTCCTGTTCCCTGATGGGCAGTTGGTGGCCAGTGATCGAACGGCCTGACATCGCGCCCGATCCATCGGGCGTCGGCCGAGGTGAAAAAGCCGGCGCAGTCCTGCCGGGCGGGGCAGGGGGCGCAGAGCGGCGCAAAATCGTTCTTCCAGTCCGAAATGGACGCCCGGGCGACGGCGAAAAGATCGGCAGGAAGCGCGCAGAGCGGCAGGTTGTAGATCGAGACCGTCATGCCCAGAGCCGTCAGCCGATGAACGGCGCGGGAGAGGGCATCGGCATAGTCGGCCGGATCGATCCAGATCTTCGCGCGATTGCGCCGGGCGAAGCCCATCGGCTCCAGCCCCATGAAAGCGATGTGGGCTGCAAAGGGCAGTGCGCGATAGATGAAGCGGGCAAGCGCTTCCAGACGCGCCACGGTCTGTCGGGTCAGGACCACACGGATCTCCACCGTCGCGCCAATCGCTGCAAGATTGTACAGGCCCGCCATGGTCTCGGCGAAGGCGCCTTCGGCCTGCACCACATGGTCATGCAGGCTGGCGATGTCGCCATAAAGGGGGATGCCCCAGGTCACTGCCTCGGGGGCGGCACCGGCCATGGCGCGTGCCAGGCCGGGATCGGCGAAACGCCGGCCATTGCTCAGCACATGCAGGGAGGTCGCCGGCAGATGCCGGCGGGCGGTCCAGATCACCTCGATCAGGCCGTCATCGAGCAGGGTCGGCTCGCCGCCGGATATGCCGAGTTGGGTCTCTTCGGGGTCGATCAGCGTGATGATCCGCGTCAGATGTTCGACGCGGTGCGTGTCGTCGACCTCACGCGGGGGCTGGGAGCACATGAGGCAGAGGCTGTTGCAGCGTTCCGTGGCGAGCAGTGTGTTCGCATGCGAGCCGCGCCGCCAGAGTATGGTGACGAGTCCGCCTTCAGGCGTGAGCCCGACGACGTCGCCCGGTGCCACCAGATCCCGTCGGCTTCCGCCGCCCCACCAGGGTCCTTCATAGCCGGTCGGTGGCGCGGCATGGCCGGCCCCGAAGACGCCGGCGGCGAGAGCCTCGACGCCGGCGGGAAGACGCCCGCCGGACAGATCATCCTGCCAGAGCAGACAGTGATCGATTGGTACCCGGCCTGCGGCGAGGACATCGAGGTCCGCGATTTTGGCGACGTCGATGGCGACCGGAGGACCGGTGCGGATCAGGCGCTGATGCAGGGGCAGGGACATGGCGTGCAGCCTCTCCGATCAGTCGAGGCGGATGTTGCCGCTGAGATCGGCGGGCTGTCGTCGACCGACCCAGGCTGCGAAGATCCGGTTGACCTCGGGGTCGTTCGCTGCGATCCGGGCGAAGAGCAGGCGAAACAGCGCCTTGTGGCGCGCGCAGTGATCGCTGAAAGCGCGATGGCCCACCGGGTCGCCTTGCGTGGCCAGATGGTGAACCGGGTCATTGCCGCAATAGGGCAGAAAGGCGCAGCTCCAGCATCCGGGCAGGCTTTCCGCCAGACCGGCGGCGAGGAGGGCGCGGAGGGTGCCGCTGCCGGCAAGCTCCCGGAACGGCGTGTGAACGTCCCCGATCCTCAGCCGATGATCCCCGTTTGCCGCCAGCATCCGCGCCTCGTCCGAGACATAGACGCCGCCATCATGGTTATAGACCAGCACGCCGTGCCCGGCACCCGCGGGGGAGCGGAGATCGACATAGCCGCCGCCGAAGGGGGTGAGGATGTGGGTCAACAGGATGGCGGCATAAGCTTCTTCGATGTGCCGGCCGGCACGGCAATGTTCGATGCAGCGATCGAGCGCCCGGCGATAGAATTCGATGAAGCCGGCGACGGACGGGGCGAGGCCGGGTTGGCGTCGGGCGAAGCCGTAGGGGGCGACCGGCCGCAGAAACACCGACCGGAAGCCGAGATCGACATAGGCGTCGACGACGTCGTCGGGCCGGTCCAGTGCATCGCCGGTGATGGTGGCAATCGCGGCAACGGCCTCCGCCCCCAGAATCTCGCGGGCGCGGTCCAGTGCGCGTCGGGTGGCATCGAACGCGCCACCGTCGGGCCGTCGGCGATGGCGGTCATGCAGCGCAGCCGGGCCGTCGATCGAGGTCGAGAGCGCGATTTCATGCTCCAGGCAGAAGCGAAGCATGTCGTGATCGAGGCGCTGCAGGGTGGAGACCATCGAGAAAGTGAGCGGTCGTCCGTCCGTTCCCGCGCGCTCCCGGGCAAGTGTCACGATCTGCCGGACCCGATCGAACGCCAGCGCCGGTTCGCCACCCTGGAATTCGATGGTGAGCGAGGGGGCGGGGCTTTCAAAGATCCGGTCGACCGCAGCTCGGGCCGTCTCTTCCGACATGTCGAAGCCGGCGGCGGAGGGGCCACGGCGCGAGACCTGGCAATAGTCGCAGGCATGGTCGCAGCGCAGCGTCACCACGCAGATATGCAGCGACGGCCCCTCGGCGACGAAACGCTTCCGGGTCGCAAGCTGAGCGGCAGTGATCCGCATGGTGGTGGGGGCGAGCGGGTCGTGCAGGAAGCCACGGGCGAGCAGGTCGTCCCGGATATCGGGCGCGAGTTCGGCAGGATCCTCGATCAGGCGGCGGAAATCCGTCTGGCTCAGAAACGCGAAATCACCACCATCATGGGTGACGAGAACCTGAGCCGGTGGGAAGGTCAGCCGCTCGAAACGCAGGGGCATGAGGTCGAGGCTGTTCATCCTGGTATCAGCGCAGCCATGGCCGTCCTGAAAACGGCGTCGCGCATCCCGGCAGTGCGATCACGCAACATGACCCGCAGGGATTGATCTGTCAGTCGTTCCAGAAAGCGGGCGATGAGTGCTGCATCCACCGGCACCCCATCGGGGAGCCTGCGGGCGAAGGCCACCAGCCGGGTGTCCTCAGGTGCGTCGGGCACCAGCCAGATCAGCGCGTCCGCCGCCATTTCATAGGCGGTGTGAAGAACGGCTTCGGCTGGATAGGCGATGTCGAGCCGGAGAAGTTGCTCCGGCTCGACGGTCGTTGCGATCTTGCTGGCGGGTGAAGGCATGGCAAGGAGGCCCTTGGCAGCAGAGCATCTTGTGACGCTAATCCTGCATGGTCACTCTTTGCAATTGAAAATACGAATTCACGGCATAGTTACAGCCTAAAGTAGTTAGACGTTCACCGCGCCAGTACCGTCGCGGCCTGTTTGGTGGTCTGAACCGCGCCGGCGACGCGGCTGACCGCGTCGGTGATGCCGTCCAGGCTGCGGGTGACGGTGTCGACTGCGGCGGCGGTGGTGTGCATATTGGCCGACAGGTCGCGGGTGACGACGCTCTGTTCCTCGACCGCGGCCGCGGTGGTGGTGACATGGTCGCGGACGGTGAGGATCGAGCCGCGGATGGTGCGCAGCGCTTCCGCCACCTCGCCCGACAGCCCCTGCATGCCTTCGATTTCGGTCGAGATGCGGGTGGTGGCGTCGGCCGACTGGTTGGCGAGGGTCTTGACCTCGGTTGCGACCACCGCGAAGCCGCGGCCGGCCTCGCCCGCGCGGGCGGCTTCGATCGTGGCGTTGAGCGCGAGCAGGTTGATCTGGCCGGCAATGCCGCGGATCACCTCGACCACGCCCTCCATCGAGCGGGCGACACCGTCCAGGCGCTGGGCGGCCTCGTCGGCGCGCGTGGCCCGGTCGACCGCGCCATCGGTCGCTTCCCGCGACTTCACCATGCTCTGCGAAATCTCGGCGATCGAGGCTGCCAGTTCTTCCGTCCCCGCCACCATCATCTGAACCGCGCCGCTGGTCTGGCCGGCGGCCGTGGCGGCCGCGCCGGCCTCGTTGGTGGAGCGGTCGACCGCGTGGTCGATCTCGGCGAAATTGTTGTCGATCAGAGTCTTGAGATCGGTCAGCATGCCGATCTGCCGGGTGATGTCGGTGGCGTATTTCACCACCTTCATCGGCCGGCCATCGGCATCCAGGATCGGGTTGTACGAGGCCTCGATCCAGACCGTACGGCCGCCCTTGCCGATGCGCTTGAACTGCCGGGCCTGGTACTCGCCGCGCCGCAGCGCCGTCCAGAATGCCTTGTAGTCCGCCGAGTCCCGTTCGGCGGGCTCTACGAACATGGCATGCTGGCGGCCCTGGATTTCGTCCAGGCGATAGCCGATGACGTTCAGGAAATTGTCGTTCGCCCACAGGACCTTGCCGTCCAGGTCGAACTCGATCACGGCCAGCGCCTTGCGGATCGCCCGCATCTGCCCGTCGAGGTCGGCGGCCGCGGTCTTCTCGGCGGTGATGTCGGTGGCGTATTTGACCACCTTCACCGGCCGGCCCGCGCCATCGAGCACCGGGTTGTACGAGGCCTCGATCCAGACGACCTTGCCGCCCTTGCCGATCCGGCGAAACTGACGTGCCTGATACTCGCCCCGGCGCAGCGCGTCCCAGAAGGCGGTATAGGCCGGGCTCTCGCGCTCCGCCACATCCACCAGCATGCGGTGGTTCTGGCCCTTGATCTCGTCGAGCGTATAGCCGACGAGGGTCAGGAAATTGGCGTTGGCATCGAGTATCCGGCCATCCATATCAAACGTGATCATGGCCTGGGAGCGGTTGATGGCGGCAATCACTGCCTCGGCATCGCTCCGTCGACGCGGCGACAGGAAATCGAACATGTGGTCGTCCCTCACGATCTGGGCTTTGATGGTCTGTACGACATCTTTGACGGTGCCCCGGGTCTGGGTCGCGAAGGTTGAAGGGAAGTCTCATCTTCGCAGCGCATCTATGAAACAGGTGCGGAGCAGGCGTGAGGACATGATGACGCTGATCATCTTAAATTTTCATTAGCAACAGCCGCCGACTGTTCTGAATTTTCAGCGGTAACGCAAAATGCACCAGTTCATCAACCGAAAGAAGAAAAAGGGGGCTGGTCCCTTTTTGTCTTGTCCCGCTGGCGTGCGTGGACGGCCACTCAAGCCGCGCCTTGCCCGGACACTATGCAACTGTCATGACTGATCGAAAATTCCGATCAGTCACCATCCAAACGAATCATTGGACCCGCTCAGTCGGGACGGCGTAGCCTGACGGACACGGAGATGCCATGGGAGGGCGTCTCCGGCCCCCAGTTGACGACAGGACGGACGGGACGAGATGGCGGCAGGCACCAGGCATGCGGCGACGGGAGAGCTGTGCGTCGACCGCGCGGATCCGGCGATCTGCCGGGCGGCGATCCGCAGCGGCGCCTTCACCGGGCAGACGGCGGGGCTCGCCCCCGGTTTCGTGCAGGGCAATGTGATCATCCTGCCCGCTTCTTATGCCGGGGATTTCCTGCGCTTCGCCCAGGCCAACCCCAAGCCCTGCCCGCTGCTGGCGGTGGGGGAGCCGGGCGATCCGATGCTGCCCGGGCTGGGCGCCGATATCGACATCCGCAGCGACGTGCCGCGCTATCGCGTGTTCCGCGACGGCGTCGCCGCGGCCGGGGAACCCACCGATATCGGTGATCTCTGGCAGGATGATTTCGTCACCTTCGTGATCGGCTGCTCCTTCTCGTTCGAAGAGGCGCTGATCCAGGACGGGCTGGAGGTGCGCCATGTCGCCCGCGGTCGCAATGTGCCGATGTATCGCAGTTCCATTCCGCTGACGTCCGCCGGCCGTTTCGGCGGCGGTATGGTGGTGTCGATGCGGCCGTTCAGGGCGGCCGACGCCATCCGCGCGATCCAGGTGACGAGCCGCTTCCCGGCGGTGCACGGCGCGCCGGTCCATCTGGGCGACCCGGTGGAAATCGGCATCACCGATCTGGCCCATGCCGATTTCGGGGACGATCCGATCATGGAGGCGGGGGAGATTCCGGTCTTCTGGGCCTGCGGCGTCACGCCCCAGGTGGCGGTGGAAGCGGCGAAGCCGCCGATCGCCATTGCCCATGCCCCCGGACATATGCTGATCACCGATCTGCGCAATGCGCGGCTGGCGGTGATCTGAGCAGACGACAGAACCACGAGGCACCGCGATGAGATCGTGCGGCAACGCAACCGCCCGACGACTGACACAGGAGTTCAGGATCAGATGACCAGCATCAGCAAGGCCCTTCTCGCCGGTGTGGCGCTTCCGGTAACCGCTCTCGCCATCCTGGCGGCGCCGGCTTCCGCCGCCGATATCCCGTCCGCGAAGCTCAGCTTCGTGGGCAGCTGGAGCGGGCTCAGCCTGCACAAGAATTTCGAGAAGCCGTTCTGGTCCGAGACCCTGCCCGCCGACAGCAAGGGCGCCGTCGAGGTTCAGGTCACGACCTTCGACCAGATGGGCCTGGCGGGTGCCGAGGTCTACCGCCTGCTGTCGCGCGGCGTGTTCACCATCGGCGCCACCGTCGCCGACTACTCGATCGAGGATGCGCCCGAGATCGAGGGCCTGGACATGCCGATGATCGCGCCGGGTGTGGCCGATGCGAAGAAGGTGGTGGAGGCCTATCGCCCGACCCTGAACGAGGCCTTCGGCAAGCGTTTCAATGCCGAGATCCTGGCGATCGTGCCCTATCCCAGCCAGATCGTGTTCTGCAATGCGCCGATCGAGAGCCTGGCGGACCTCAAGGGCAAGAAGGTCCGCGCCAGCGGCCGCACCACCGCCGAATTCCTGAACGCCATCGGCGCCGAGGGCATCACGCTCGCCTTCTCGGAAGTGCCGGCCGCCCTTCAGCGCAAGGTCGTCGACTGCGCCGTCACCGGCTCGCTGTCGGGCTACAGCTCGGGCTGGCACGAGGTCTCGACCCATCTTCTGCCCATGCCGCTCGGCGGCTGGGACTATGTCGTGACCGCGGTCAACAAGGACAAATGGGCCGAGGTCGACCCGGCGACGCAGAAGTTCATCCAGCACGAGATCGCGACCAAGTTCGAGACCCCGGTCTGGAACGCCGCTGTGGGCGAGACGGTCGAAGGCATCGCGTGCCTCACCGGCAAGGGCAGCTGCACCCGCGGCGAGCCCGGCAAGATGACCCTGGTTCAGGTCACCGACGGCGACCGGGAGCTTGCCCGCAAGGTGCTGACCGAGACCATCCTGCCCGGCTGGGCGGGGCGCGTGGATCCGGCGGTGGTCACCGCCTGGAACGACGGCGTCGGTGCGGTCACCGGCCTCACGGCGGCGAAGAAGTGATCGCAGCCGTCGCGTAAGATCAGTCTCCAGCCATCAGCCGCCGCAGGAACCCGACCCCATGGCCAGAACCGCCTCTACCGCTCCGCTCGTCCGAACCCTCGATTGCCTTCTGGGCATCTCGACCAGGATCAGCCGGGCAGGGGTCTGGGCCTGCGGCGCGCTGCTGTTTGCCGCCGTGGCGATGATCGTGATCGAGATCGTGCTTCGCGCCTTCGGCTCGTCGCTGCACGGCGCGCATGAACTCTCGGGCTATGTGCTGGCCATCGTCACCTCCTGGGGGCTGGCCTGGGCGCTGATCGAAAAGGCGCATATCCGGATCGACGTGATCTATATGCGGGTCGGCCCCCGGCTGCGGACCGTGCTCGACCTGATCGCGATCCTGATGATGGCGCTGTTCGTGGTGGTGCTGCTCTCCCAGGTCTGGGAACTGGTCGCCGGCACGCTGAAGCGCGGCTCCACCGCCAACACGCCGCTGCAAACCCCGCTCTGGATCCCGCAGATGCTGTGGATGGCTGGCCTGGTCTGGTTCGCCTTCACGGTCTTCGTGCTCGCCGCCCGCACCCTGCTCGGCGCGCTGACCGGCGATCGCGATGCCGTGGCCCGCGTCTGGGGCAATCGCAGCATTGAGGACGAGATCGCGGAGAACGACCACTCGACGCGCGGCTGACCGGCCGCCGCTCATCCGTCGCCCTTAGCTTCGTTCCGCCCGTCCGCATTCTCAGGGGAACCTCGTCCCGTGCTCGGCATCGCCCTTGTCGTCCTGCTCGTCCTGCTTCTGCTCAGCGTGCCGATCGCGGCCACGCTGGTGGGGCTCGGCCTGTTCCTCGACCAGACCTTCTCGTTCTTCCCGCTCTACAAGGCGATGGGCGAGGTGTTCTGGAGCGCGAGCAACAGTTTCCTGCTGATCGCGGTGCCGCTTTTCGTGCTGCTGGGCGAGATCCTGGTCCGGGCCGGCATCGCCGGGCGCACCTATGCGGCCCTCGACAAATGGCTGTCCTGGATGCCGGGTGGGCTGCTCCACGCCAATATCGGCACGGCGACGCTGTTCTCCGCCACCTCGGGCTCGTCGGTTGCGACCGCGGCGACGGTGGGCTCGGTCGCCATGCCCCAGGCCAAGGCGCTGGGCTATGACGACCGGCTGTTCGCGGGCTCGATCGCGGCCGGCGGCACGCTCGGCATTATGATCCCGCCCTCGATCAACCTGATCGTCTACGGCTTCCTGACCGAAACCTCGATTCCGCGCCTCTTCCTCGCCGGGCTGATCCCGGGCCTGCTGCTCGCGGCCCTGTTCATGGCGACCGCGGCCGCCGCCTGCACGCTCCGCCCCGAGCTTGGCGGCCCCCGCCGCCCGGCGCGCTGGTCGGAACGGTTCCGGGCGCTGCCCGATCTGCTGCCGGTGCTGGGCCTGTTCGCGGTGATCGTGGGCTCGATCTATGCCGGCTGGGCGACGCCGACCGAGGCGGCGGCGCTGGGCGTGGTTGCGGCACTGGCGCTGTCGGTCGCCAACCGCAGCTTCAACCTCCGCATGCTGAAAGAGGCGGTGGAAAGCGCGGTCAAGACCACGGCGATGATCATGCTGATCATCATCTCGGCCTATTTCCTCAACTTCGTGCTCGCCGGCGCCGGCGTCACCCGCCAGCTCGCGGCCCTGATTGACGGGTTGGGCTTCGGCGCCTATGGCATGCTCGCCTGCATCATCCTGCTCTATGTGATCCTGGGCTTCTTCATCGAGACCCTGTCGCTGATGGTCATCACCATCCCGATCGTAGCCCCGGTGGTGATCGCGCTCGGCTTCGATCCGATCTGGTTCGGCGTGCTGCTGATCCTGATGATCGAAATGGCGCTGATCACGCCGCCGGTCGGGCTCAACCTCTATGTCGTTCAGGGCGTGGGCGGGGGCATCTCGCTCAACCGGGTGATGACCGGCGCGCTGCCCTTCGTCGCCGCCATGCTGGTGATGGCGCTGCTGCTGGTGCTCTTCCCCGGGATCGCCCTCTATCTGCCGGGGGCCATGGCGGGCTGATCCCGCCTGCCGCTTTTCCCCGGCCTTCCAATCGCAGACATCCGCCAACCTCCGGGCCCGATCGCCCGTTCAGAGGAGACGCCCCCCTCATGTCCGTCATCAGCCTCGACACCACCGAAGGCACCTGCCGCATCGACGTCACCGAGCTGGTCATTGCCGGCTGGGCCGGCCGCGACCGCCATCACGTGGAGGAACATATCCGCGAACTGGAAGCGATCGGCGTGCCCCGCCCGTCGCGGGTGCCGCTGTTCTACCGGCTGTCGGCCCAGATGCTGACCCAGGACGAGAGCATCGAGGTTCTGGGCCCCGACAGTTCGGGCGAGGCCGAGGCGGTGCTGGTCGGCGATACCGACGGCACGATCTGGGTGACGGTCGGCTCCGACCATACCGATCGCCGTGTCGAGGCCTATTCGGTCGCCGTCTCCAAGCAGATGTGCCCCAAGCCGGTCGCCCGCGACGCCTGGCGTTTCGACGAGGTCGCCCCCCACTGGGACCGGCTGATTCTGCGCTCCCGCGCCTTTTTCGGCGGTGAGGCCGTGCTCTATCAGGAAGGCCCGGTGAACGGATTGCTTGACCCGCGGGAGCTGGTTCGGGACTACAATGCCGGCCGGGACGGTCTGGCCCCCGGCCAGGCGATGCTCTGCGGCACGCTCGCGGTCATCGGCGGCATCCGCCCGGCCGACGCTTTCGAGGTCCAGCTGGAGGACCCCGTGCTTGGCCGGCGGATCACGCACCGCTATACCCCGAAGATCCTGCCCGTGGTCGCCTGATCCCGCGGCGCCGGGGCTTCGTAACAGGTTCGCCTTCATAACAGTCCGACGAGGAAGCGCGCGAGATGACCTATCCGACCCCTCTGTCCCGGATCGCGGCCGGGTTCAACGACGGCAGCGTCTCGGCCCTGAAGCTGGCCGAGACCGCGCTCGCCCGCATTCATGACGAGGGGTTCGCGCCGGGCGCGCAGATCTTCACCCGCGTCTATGACGCCTCTGCGCGCGCCGAGGCCCTGGCCGCCGACCACCGCCGCGCGGCCGGGCTGTCCCAGGGGCCGCTGGCCGGCCTGCCGATCTCGATCAAGGATCTGTTCGATGTGGCGGGCGAGACCACCATGGCGGGCTCGGTGGTGATGAAGGATGCCGCCCCGGCCATGGCCGATGCCCCGATCGTGGCCCGGCTGCGTGCGGCCGGTGCCGTGATCACCGGCAAGACCAACATGACCGAATTCGCCTTTTCGGGCGTCGGGCTCAACCCGCATTACGGCACGCCCGGCAATGTCTTCGATGCCGACCGCATCCCCGGCGGCTCGTCGGCCGGCGCCGGCATCTCGGTGGTGAAGGGCATGGCGGCCGCCGCCATCGGCACCGATACCGGCGGCTCGATCCGCATCCCGGCCAATTTCGCCGGCATCGTCGGCTTCAAGCCCTCGCAGGCGCGGGTGCCGCTGGAAGGCGCGCTGCCGCTGTCGTCCACCCAGGATTCGATCGGCCCGCTGGCCCCCACCGTCGCCTGCTGCGCGCTGGTCGATGCCGTGCTGGCGGGCGAGGCGCCGCGCATCCTGCGCCCCCGCGCGCCCGAGACGCTGACCTTCGCCGTTGCCCGCGGCCTGCCGATGGACGGTGTCGACGACCAGGTCGCCAATGCCTATGACGCGGCCCTGAAGCGGCTCCGCGATGCCGGCGTCCGGCTGATCGAGCTGGAACTGCCCGAGATCGCCGAGGTGCCGCAGCTGAACGCGGCCGGCGGCTTCTCGGCTGCCGAAAGCTGGGCCTGGCACCGCGCGATCATCCAGACCGGCGCCGAGCGCTATGATCCGCGGGTGCTGTCGCGCATCCGCCGCGGCGAGGCGATGGGGGCGGCCGATTACATCGACCTGATCAAGCGCCGCCGCCGGATGGTCGCCGCCGCCGATCTGGCGCTCCGCCCCTTCGACGCGCTGCTGATGCCGACGGTGCCGATCGTGCCGCCGCGGATCGCGGATCTGGCCGATGATGCCGATTACACCCGGCTGAACCTGCTGGTGCTGCGCAACCCGACCTTCGGCAATGTGCTCGACCTCTGCGGCGTCACCCTGCCGATCGCAGAGCCGGGCGCACTCCCGGCCGGGCTGATGCTGCTGGGCCGCAACGGCGCCGATCACGACCTGCTCGACGTGGCGGCCGGTGTGGAGGCGCTGGTCGTCCGCACCCGCGCTGCCTGAGCGGCCCTGGCTCCCCCCGCGCCATGGAAACGCTGCTCGCCGACCTCTCGGTCCAGCTGTTGCCGATCGCGGCCCGCGTGGTTGCGACCGCGATCGTCGTCATGGGCGTCTCGCTGCTGGTTCAGCATGCGGGGCCCGCCCTCGGCGGTATCGCCGCCGGGCTGCCCATCGTCATGGGCCCCGGCTTCTTCTTCCTGATCGGCCACCACCCGCCGGATTTCCTGCATGATGCGGCGGTGGCGACGCTGATGGCGCTGGTGGCGACCCTGATCTTCGTCGCCTGCTTCATCGTGGTCGCGAAACGGGCAGGGCCCTTCGCCTCGGTCGGCGCGGCCATCCTCGCCTGGTGCGTGGTGGCCGCGGTGACCGCGGCCCTGCCGGTGGAACTGGTGGTGGCGCTGCCGCTCTATGTCGTGGTCGCCATCATCGCGCTCCGCTTCTGCCGCCACGCCGCCGGCGACGGCCCGGCCCCGCGGGGCGCGCGGCGCATCGCCGACCTTGTCCTGCGTGGCATCCTGGCCGGCACGCTGGTTGCCAGCGTCTCGGTGGTGGCGGCCCTGGCGGGGCCGGTCTGGGCCGGGCTGCTGATGGGCTTCCCGATCGGCATGATCACCATCTCGCTGACCGTCCACCAGCGCTATGGCGGCGAAACCGCCCGCCAGACCATGCTTGCGGCGCTCGGCGGCATGAGCAGCCTTGCCGTCTTCACTACCGTCATGGCGCTTGCCGTCACCTCCACCCCACCGATGACCGCCTGGGTGCTGTCGCTGGCGGCCTCGCTGCTGCCGCCCATGGGGCTGGCGGCCCGGCAGATCCGGCGGGGCCGATCGAACGGGGTTTGAATCCGAATGGGGTTTGAAGTCGAACAGGGTTTGAATACATCGTGATGTGGACGCCGGGCTTGGCACCGCCGCCCGGTCGTTCCATCCTCTCCGCGATCCCGTTCGATGCCTCGCGGAGAGACCGATGTCCGACAAGCCTGCCGCTTCTGCCCCCGCTTCTGCGCCTGCATCCACGCCTGTGCCGAGTGCCATTCCGGCGCCGGGGCGGGATCCGCAGCTGTTCAAGCCGATCAGCTTCCGCAGCGTCACCGCGCGCAACCGGATCATGATTGCGCCGATGTGCCAGTACAGCGTGCCGGACGGGCTGGTGGGTGACTGGCATCTGGCGCATCTGGGCGGCTTCGCCAAGGGCGGGGCGGGCATCGTCTTCGCCGAGGCGACCGGTGTGCTGCCCGAAGGGCGGATCACGCCCTGGTGCCCGGGGCTGTGGTCGGATGCGCAGGAGACGGCCTTTGCCCGCGTGGTCGATTTTGTGGCCGGGCAGGGCGCGGTGCCGGCGATCCAGCTGGCCCATGCCGGGCGCAAGGCCTCGACCGATGCGCCCTGGCGGGGCGGCGGGCTGCTTGCCCCCGATCAGGGCGGCTGGCAGCCGGTGGGGCCGACCGATGCCGCCTTCTCACCCGCCCATGCGGTGCCGACGGCGTTGACCGAAGACGGTATCCATCGCATCGCCGATGCCTTCGCGGCCTCTGCCGCCCGCGCCCGTCGGGCCGGCTTCCGGATCATCGAGGTCCATGGCGCCCATGGCTATCTGCTGCATTCCTTCCTGAGCCCCCTGTCCAACACCCGCGACGATGCTTTCGGCGGCGATGCCGACCGGCGGATGGCGGCGCTGATGCTGGTGCTGGATGCCGTGCGGTCCGAATGGCCGGCGGAGCTGCCGCTGTTCCTGCGGCTCTCGTGTTCCGACTGGGTCGAGGGCGGGCTCGATATCGCGGCCTCGGTCGAGATCGCGAAGCGGGTGAAGGCGCGCGGCGATGTCGACCTCATCGACTGCTCGTCGGGCGGCGGTGATCCGCGCCAGAAGCTGCGCGCCTATCCCGGCTATCAGGTGCCCTTCGCCGAGGCGATCCGGCGCGAGGCGGGCATCGCCACCGCCGCGGTGGGGCTGATCACCCAGCCCGAACATGCCGAGGAGATCATCGCCAATGGCCGTGCCGATCTGGTGGCGCTGGCCCGCGTGACCCTGGGTGACCCGCATTGGCCGCTCCGCGCCGCCAAGGCGCTGGGGGCGGAGCTGCCCTGGCCGGACCAGTACAGCCGCGGCATCCTGCAGCTCTGACGGCAGCTTCCGGCCCGACCGCTCCGGCGGTCGGGATCGGGCTGTGTAGGAGTTATGTTATACTGTTGCATTAACGTAGGCGCGGGCGTAAGCAGAAGGGGTTCCGCCTCCTTCCGGACCTTGAGCCCATGGACCTGCATCGCCCCGTCGCCACGCCGCCCGTTCCCCATCCGCCGCCGGGGCAGGCGCTGATGCGCAGTGCGCTCGGGGTCGGCGTGTTGCGCCGGCTGCTGATTGCGGCCATTCCGGTCGCCCTGCTCTGGCTGGCGGTGATGGGGGCGATCCGGTGATGATGTCCCCTGCCGCCGGTGGGCGGCTTTCTCCCATATCGGTGCCGGGACCGCAGGTGGTGTGCACCGACCTGACCCTCGGCTACGGATCCGGCCGGCCGGCGGTAGAGGGGGTGAGCCTGACGCTTGCCTCCGGCAGCCTGACCGCCATTGCCGGGCCGAACGGGGCCGGCAAGTCCACCCTGCTCAAGGCCCTGACCGGACAGCTCACCCCGGAAGCCGGGCGGATCGATCTCGGGGGGCTGGACCGGCGTGCCCTCGGCTATCTGCCGCAACAGACCGAGATCGACCGCAGCTTTCCGATCTGTGTGGCCGAGATGGCGGCGATGGGGCTCTGGCAGCGGCTTGGGCCGTTCCGGGCGATCGGCCGCAGGCAGGGGGCGGCAGTGCTCCAGGCGCTCGCAACCGTGGGTATTGCCGATCTGGCCGACCGGCCGATCGCGGCGCTCTCGGGCGGGCAGATGCAGCGCCTGCTCTTCGCCCGGCTGCTTTTGCAGGACGCCCGGCTGATCCTGCTCGACGAGCCCTTCGCCGCGATCGACGAGGCGACGGCGGCCGAGCTGATCGGGGTGATCCGCGGCTGGCATGAAGAGGGCCGCACCGTGCTGGCCGTTCTCCACGATCTGGACGCGATCCGCGCGCATTTCCCCGACTGCCTGCTGATCGCAGGGCGGATGATCGCCGCCGGCCCCACACACCGCGTGCTGACGGCCGAGACCCTTGGCAGGGCCCGGCTTGCCCAGGCGCGGCATTCCTGAAGCGAAGGCGCATTCACCGTGATCCACGATCTGCTGATCGGTCCCTTCGCCGACTATGCCTTCATGCGGCGCGCCCTGGTCGGCTGTCTGGCGCTGGCGCTGGGCGCCACGCCGATCGGCGTGTTCCTGACCCAGCGCCGGATGAGCCTGACCGGCGACGCCATGTCCCATGCCATCCTGCCCGGGGCCGCGATCGGCTATCTGGCCGCCGGGCTGTCGCTCGCCTGGATGACGCTGGGTGGCCTGATCGCCGGGCTGGTGGTGGCGGTGCTCTCAGGCCTCGTGGCCCGGCGTACCGGCGGGCGCGAGGATGAAAGCCTCGCTGCCTTCTACCTGCTGTCGCTGGCGGCCGGTGTGCTGATCGTGTCGCTGCGCGGCAGCAATGTCGATCTGCTGCATGTGCTGTTCGGCTCGGTGCTGGCGCTGGACGATGCCGCACTGTTCCTGCTCTCAGGGATCGCCTCGGTGTCGATGCTGACCCTGGCGGTGATCTGGCGGCCGCTGGTGCTGGAATGCGTCGATCCGGGCTTCCTGCGGGCGGTCGGCCGTTCCAGCCCCATGGCCCATTACGGGCTGCTGGTGCTGTCGGTGCTGAACCTGGTCGGCGGCTTCCATGCCCTGGGCACGCTGATGTCGGTGGGCATCATGATCCTGCCGGCTGCGGCCGCGCGTTTCATCGCCCCCCACAGCCTGCTGTGGCGGATCCTGGTGGCCGGAACCATCGCCTTCGTGTCGGGGATGGTCGGGCTGCTGCTTTCCTATCATCTGGGTCTGCCTTCCGGCCCCGCGATCATCCTGGCCGCCGGCGCCTGCTATCTGGCGGCGCTGCTGACCGCTCCTGCCGGCGCGCGCCGGCGGTTCCTCCCGGAACCTTCCTCCCGGACAGAAAGGACCGTCTCATGATCAACCGTCGCCATCTGCTGGCCGCGGGCACGCTGGCTGTGCTCGCCCTCCGGCTGCCGGTTCCGGCCCTTGCGGCCGATGAACCGATCAAGGTCGTCGCCAGCTTCAGCATCCTGGGCGACATGGTGCAGGAAGTGGGTGGCGACCGGGTCCGCGTCACCACCCTGGTCGGCCCCGACGGCGATGCCCATGTCTGGCAGCCGGCACCGGCCGATGCCCGCACGGTCGCCGATGCCGATCTGGTGGTGATGAACGGGCTGGGCTTCGAGGGCTGGATGGACCGGCTGGTTCAGGCCTCGGGCTATGACGGCCCGGTTGCCGTCGCAACCACCGGCATCGTACCCCGCAAGATGGCGGAGGAAGAGGATCACGATCACGATCACGATCACGCCGGGGGCGATGATCACGACCACGATCACGACCACCACCATGGCGGCACCGATCCCCATGCCTGGCAGAGCCTGACCAATGCCCGGATCTATGTCCATAACGTGCTGGAAGCGCTGATTGCCGCCGACAGCGACGACAAGCCGGTGTTCGAAGCCAATGCGGCCGCCTATCTGAAAAAGATCGACGCGCTCGACGCCCGGATCCGGGCTGAGATCGCGAGCGTGCCGGCTGAGCGCCGCAAGGTCGTCACCTCCCATGATGCCTTCGGCTACTTCGAGGCCGCGTATGGCGTGGAATTCCTGGCACCGGTGGGGGTGAGCACCGAGGCCGAAGCCTCGGCGGGGGATGTCGCAAAGCTGATCGACCAGATCCGGGCGGAAAAGATCCCGGCGGTGTTCATGGAGAACATTTCCGATCCGCGGCTGCTGGAGCGGATCGCGTCGGAAACCGATGCGACCATCGGCGGCACGCTCTATTCCGATGCGCTCTCCCCCGCCGACGGGCCGGCGGCCACCTATCTGGACATGATGGACTATAACGTCAGGACGCTGGTGGCCGCGCTTCGCATCTGACCAGCGCCATGTAATCCTCGATCCGCTTGCCGGGCTCGGGGCGGAAATGCTCGCCGGTGCGGGTAAGCTGGCGGATCCGGTCGATGCGGAAGGCCCGGAAATCGCCGCGCAGCTCGCACCAGCCGGTCAGCGTCCAGACCGCGCCCCAATGCTGCAATTCCAGCGGCCGGACCACCCGTTCGGAGGTGGCGCCGGCCGCATCGGCATAGTCGAGCGCCAGCTTCTCGCGGGTCGCAATCGCCTCGCGCGCCGCCTTGAGCCGCTGGCGGTCGGCGGCGGTCAGGCGGAAACCGTAGGCGGCGGCCGTGGTGGGGATGGTTATGCCACGGGTGGGGGTGGCGGCGCGGAGCTTGATCTCCAGCTCTTCCGCCGCCCGCGCCAGGCTTTCATCGGCATGGGCACGGACCATGGCGACACCCCAGGTCAGGGCTTCAAGCTCGATCGCCGACAATGCGAGCGGCGGCAGGAAGAAGCCGTCGCGGAGCAGATAGCCCATACCGCGTTCGCCATCCACCGGCACGCCCTGGGCCTGAAGATCGGCCAGATCGCGATAGACCGTGCGGACCGAGACTTCCAGCTCGTCGGCCAGCTGTTGTGCCGTGCGCAGCCGACCGCCCCGAAGCGACTGAAGAATGGCGAAGAGGCGGTCGGCGCGGCGCATCGGCGTCAGCTCGCGTGGGCGATGTCGAGATGGGTCATCACCACGCTACCCCCGTCGATGGCAGTAAGGAAGGGGCGGGCGGTGGGTTCCTGCATCAGCGCATCGGCCGCGGCGCGGGCTGTGGCCAGATCCTGCCATTCGATGCAGTCGATCCAGACCCCCATATCGGCGAGGCCCAGGCGCCGGCGGACGAAGCCGGGGCGGGTGGCCAGCCAGCCGTCCATGCGGGCGGCATCGGCGGTGAAGGCCTCAGGATCTATGCCGGGCCTGAGGCGGAAGCGGACGATTTCGAGAACCGGGGAAGGCTGACTGATCTGGTCCATGGGGCTGAGGCCTTGTCTGGGTTGTCCCATCTGCGCCCCATCCATAGCGCACGTCTCCTGACAGCATCTTGTCAGGAGACGTGAACGCATCGTGATCAGCCGAGCTTTGTGAAGTCGGGCCGCCGGCGCTCGGCAAAGGCGGTGAAGGCCTCGCGGGCTTCGGGGCTCTGCAGACGCTCGAAGAACAGCTTGCTTTCGGTGTCCATCACCGAGGCGATGGCGGCCGCATCCCGCATCAGCCCCTTGGTCGCCTTAAGCGCGCCGATCGGCTGCTGCGCAAGCCGGCCGGCGGCGGCACGTGCGGCGCCGAGCACATCGTCGGCGGGCAGGGCCGCATTGACCAAGCCGATCTTGGCTGCGTCGAAACCGCTCAGCACCTCGCCCAGGGCAAACATCGCGAAGGCGCGGCGATGGCCGATCGCGGCCGGCAGCAGCAGGCTCGATGCCGCTTCCGGCACCAGGGCCAGGCCGACGAAGGGGGTGGAGAGTTTGGCATCCCGGGCGACATAGACCAGGTCGCAATGCAGCAGCATGGTGGTGCCGATGCCCACCGCCTGGCCCAGCACGCCCGCCACCACCGGCTTCTGCATCCGGGCGAGCTGTTTCAGCACCCGCTGGACATGGCGCACCGCCGGGCCCTGGCCGGCGGCGATCTTCGCAAAATCGCCGAGGTCGTTGCCGGCAGTGAAATCGCCGCCCTCGCCGCGGATCAGCACCACGCGGATCGCGTCATCGGCCTCGGCCGCTTCCAGCGCGTCGGCGACGGCGCCGTACATCTCGTTGGTGATCGCGTTCTTCTTCGCCGGGCGGGCAAAGACGATCTCCATGATCCCGTCGGCGGTGGTCGTGCGGATATCGTCGGTCACGATCGGTGACGTCATGATGGGGGTGCTTTCCTGATCCTCGGGCGGGAGACCGGCATCGGTGTTCGTGCCGACCGTCTTCAGCCAATGCGCGATCACCGCGCGCTCCTCGGGCGTAAGCCCGTGGGCCATGCGGCGGGTGAGGTCGTTGGCGCGGCGCGCGGCGACCCGGCGGATCGCCTCGCCACGCTCGGTGAGCCGGAGAGTGACCGCCCGCCGGTCGGCCGGATCATCGGTACGGGCGACCAGCCCGGCCGTTTCCAGCTTCTGGACGAGGGTGGAGGTGGCGGACTGGCCAAGATCCAGCGCCGCCCCCAGCGCCGTCACCGACGACGGCCCGCGCTCCCCCAGCACGAACAGCGCCGCCGATTGCGAGGTGGTGATGCCCAGATCCTCGATCCCCGCCTCGGCGATCGCCATCACCCGCCGGTTGGCGGCGGCCAGAAGGTGGATCAGGCGGGGTGGTCTGGACATGCGCTCCTGTCTCCGAACTGCATCGACGTCGAAGTATATGCATCGATGTCGATGTATTTCAATATCCATCGACGTCGATGTATCTCAGCCGAAGACGACCCGGTGCGGCACCGGGAAGCGGCCCAGGATCTGCTCCACCCGATCGACCAGCGCCGGCCTGTCGTCCTCGGGCACCGGCGTGCCGTCGTCCAGGGTCAGCGTCACCACCGCGCAGGTGCCCAGCCGGTCGTCGGGACCGGTCTTAACGGTCGCGGCCAGGCCCTCCAGCGCCGCCAGTTCGGCCGCATAGACCCGGTCGGTGGCGAGCTGGCGGAGCGTCGGTTTGAAGATCTTGCCGATCGCGGTCACCGGCATCTCGGCCAGGATGATCACCTCATGCGGGGCTGCGGGCCGTTCCGGCACCCGGTCGCGCGCCCAGGCGACCAGCTCGTCGGAACTGGCGGCGGCGCCCGGCTTCAGCGTCACGAAGGCGACCGGGATCTCGCCCGCATAGGCATCGGGCCGGCCGACCGCGCCCGCCAGCGCCACGGCGGGGTGGGCGTGCAGCACCTCTTCGATCGATTGCGGATCGATATTGTGGCCGCCACGGATGATCAGATCCTTGGCGCGGCCGACCAGGAAGATCCGGCCCTGATCGTCGATGCGTGCCAGGTCGCCGGTCGAAATCCAGCCGTCGCCGACGAACAGTCCGGCGTCGAACCGGCTCTGTTTGTAGCCCGAGATGGCATTGGGGCCCTTGAGGCACAGCACGCCGATTTCGTCGACCGCGGCATCACGCGCCAGCTTGCCGTCCGCATCCAGGATCACGGTTTTCATCGGCTGGTACGGAAAGCGGATGCCGACCGAGCCTGCAAGTGCCTCGCCATAAGGCGGGTTGACCGCAGAGGCGCAGGTGCCTTCGGTCAGGCCATAGCCTTCGAGCAGCTTGATACCGGTCAGCCCCTCGAAGCCGCGGATCACCTCCAGCGGCAGGGGGGCGGCGCCGACCACGGCGAAACGCAGGCTGGAGAGATCGGCACCCGCCACCGGCACCTGCATCAGCGCGGTCAGTACGGTGGGCACGGATGAGAAGGTCGTGACCCGGTAGCGCTCGACGATCTTCCAGAAATTGCGGATCAGATCGGGGTTGCGATAGCCGGCCGGGGTGGCGAGCAGCACCCGGGCGCCGGCCATGAACGGCGCCAGGCCGGTGACATGGACGGCATTGACATGGAACAGCGGCAGCCCCGACAGCGTGCAGTCGGCCGGCGACATGCCGATCACCCGCGACAGGATCCAGCCCATATACAGCTCGTTGCGGTGCAGATGGCGGGCGAGCTTGGGCGTGCCGGTGGTGCCGCCGGTGTGGAAATAGGCGCAGACATCGTCCGGGCCGGGTTCCGACCAGCCGACCGGCCGGTCGGCGGGGGCGGCGGTGAGCAGGGCCCCCCAGTCCTTCACCTTCGGATGCACCGCCATGTCCACGGGCCCGCCGCCGACCTTGATGACCGCCGTGATGCCCGGCAGGCGCTCGGCCGCGGCCACGGCCTTTTCCCAGAGGTCGAGCCCGGGGAGGGGACCCGGGGCCAGGATCAGTTTCGCATCCGCCGCCTCGGCGATTTCGACGATCTGGTCGATGCCGAGCAGCGGGTTGATCGGCGCCGCGATGCCGGCCGCCTCCGCACCCCAGAGCGCGATATGGGTTTCAGGCAGGTTGGGCATCAGCATGGCCACGGCATCGCTGCGCCCGAGACCGAGCCCGGCAAAGGCATTGGCCGCACGGGTCACCGCCTCGAAAAAGGCAGCGTAGCCAAGCTCACGCGGGGTTTCCTCGGCGGTACCTGCCGACAGATGGGTGATGGCCGGTGCATCGCCATAGGCCATCGCCGCCCAGCGCAGCACGTCATAGGTGCTGGTGAAGCCGAGGCGCTGGTCGAGCGGCATCTCGGTCTCGATCCGCTCGACATCGGCGATCGAGGCGATGCGGAAGCGCGGCCCCATCGGGTGGCGGGTGGCGGCGGGGTTGGTGGTCGTGGGCATCCGGGGCGGTCTCCCTTGCGCGGGGCCGGCTTCTTCGGCAGGCCGGCCTCCTTCGTCCTGGTGTTGCCGGATGATGCCCGTTCCGGGGCGCGCGGTCGAGACGGCAGCGGCGATTGTATCGGGAGATTTTTCGGCGGAGGAACGAGGGCTGTGACCAATGTCGCGCCATAAATGACCATTGGTCATTTATTATGGGGGCCGTCGATCTATCACTCAGCCAGGGATTTCCAGCATGTCCGCTTCTCCCGCCCCCATCTTCGCAGGCCGCCGCGTGCTCATCACCGGTGCCAGCAGCGGCATCGGCGCCGCCATCGGCCGCCGCCTTGCCGCCGACGGCGCGGCCGTGATGCTCGCCGCCCGCCGCACCGACCGCCTTGAGGCGCTTGCCGCAGAGATCACCGCCGCCGGCGGCACGGCCGCAATTGCCACGGTCGACATTGCTGACCGCGCCGCGGTGCAGCGTCTGGCCGACGAAACCGAAGCCCGCTTCGGCGCCATCGACGTGCTGGTCAACAATGCCGGCCTGATGCCGCTCTCGCCGCTCGCCGCCGGCAAGGTGGAGGAGTGGGAGCGGATGGTCGACGTCAACCTGAAGGGCGTGCTCTACGGCATTGCCGCGGTGCTGCCCAAGATGCAGGCCCAGGGGCGCGGCCATGTGATCAACGTGGCCTCGGTCGCAGCTCACAAGGTCTTCCCCGGCGCCGCCGTCTATTGCGCCACCAAATTCGCCGTCCGGGCCCTGTCGGAAGGGCTGCGGATGGAGGCGGGGCCGAAGATCCGCACCACGGTGATTTCACCCGGCACGGTTGCGACCGAACTTGCCGACACCATCACCGTGCCCGAGGTGGCGGCCATGATCCGCCGCTATCAGGAGATCGCCATCGGCCCCGAGGCGATCGCCGATGCCGTGGCCTATGCCATGGCCCAGCCCGCAACCGTCGACGTGAACGAGATCGTCATCCGCCCGACGGCGCAGGACCTCTGAGCCTCGTGACGGCCGGAGGGCCGCCGCGGCGGCGCCCCTCCGCTTCGCGTGTGCGCGCAGGTCGACATGCCGTCCCGGCCTTGCCCCGCTGCGACTTCCCGGCCATTCTGGCACCCAGATGGGACGATCCGTGCGGACGTCCCGCCACTGGCCAGGATGGAGCCCCCTTGACCATTGCCCCCGGACGGCGCGCACGCAGTACCGAAGCCAAGGCTGCCCGGCGCGAGGCGATCCTCGATGCCGCCCGGCGGCTTTACGAGGCGGCGCCGACGATCGAGGCGGTGGGTATAGAAGAGGTCGCCCGCGCGGCCGGTGTCGCCAAGGGCACGGTCTATCTTTATGCGCCGTCCAAGGAAGCGCTGTTCCTGGCGCTTTATGAGCGCACCACCCTGGCCTGGCTCAACCGGCTGGAGGCGCGGCTTGCCGCCAAGTCGGCAGCCGATCCGGCGCGGGCGGGCTATGCCGCCGATGCGGCCCGGGCTGCGGCGGCCGCCGTGGTGGGGGCCTGTACGGACGTGCCGTTGATGGCCCGGCTGAACGCCGCGCTGCACGGCTCGCTGGAACCGCGGCTGGATGCGGATGCGCTTTATGCGGTCAAGATCGGCATGATCGAACGGTTGAACGGCATCGCCCGCGATCTCGGCCGGGTGCTCGGCCTGCCGGCGCGGGAGGCGGCGGAGGTCGTGCCCGGCCTGTTCGTGTGCATGATCGGTTGCCATCACGTCGCGATGCCGCCGCCCAATCTGGCCGGGCTGTACGAGCGGCCCGAGATGGCGCCCTATCGGCTTGATTTCAGCCGGTTGATGGGGAATTCCCTGCGGGACATGTTCCTGGGGCGGCTGGCCGCCCGTCCGGAAGAACCCGCCTGACATAAATCCGAATCCTCCCTCTTTTATTCCCTGATCCGACCGGTTGCGATGGCCGGTGCCTGCGCGCGAGAGGCGAGCGGTACCGGCTTTTTTGCGTGTTCCGGTCCCCTTGACTCGGCCTGTCACGGCGCCGTAACGTCGAGGCGTGAAAGAAATTCTGATCTATGAAAAAACTTTCACAGCCATCATCGGGCCGCGGGATGCGGCCGCAGTGAAGCACCGACGCAGGCCGGGAGGGCCGGGCGGAGGGTATGGGCCAGAACGGGCGCCGAGGGATCCGAAGCCAAGCGATCCCGGTCCGAGACGTTGGGGAAACGCCGAGATGAAGACTTTCACCGCCGCCCTGCTCGCGGGGGCGATCGCCGTGGCCGGGATGGGCATGACCACCGCCGCGGCCAAGGCCGAAGAGACCTCTCCCTTCCGCTGCAAGGAAGGCGAGACCTATGCCATGAACGTCATGGTGTCGGGCGTGGAATACTGGTTCCCGGTCTATGAGATGTTCAAGCAGGCCGCCCATCAGATGGGCTGCAAGACCGTCTATACCGGCACGCCGGATTACGACGTGACCAAGCAGCTGGCGACCTTCGAACAGGTGCTGGCCAAACAGCCGGCCGGCGTGCTGCTGCACCCGATGAACCCCGATCCGTTCATCGAGCCGATCGATCGCGCCGCAGAGATGGGCATTCCGGTCGTGACCTTTGCGGCCGATTCGCCCAACAGCAAGCGCGTCGCCTATGTCACTTCCGACAATTTCCGCGAGGGCGCCACGGCCGCCGATACTCTCGCCAAGGCCATGGGCGGCAAGGGCGACTACGCCATCCTGGAGAATCCCGGCCAGGACAATCACGACCGCCGGGTGTCGTCCTTCATCAGGCAGATGGAGGAAAAGTATCCGGAGATGAAGCTGGTGGCCCGCACCGCCACCAACCAGGATCCGACCCGCGCCTATAACGCGGTGCTGACCATGGCCCAGGCCCATCCCGGGCTCGGCGCCGTGTTCATGCCCGAGGCGAGTTCGGCGCTGGGCGCTGCCCAGGCGGCGAACGAGCTGGGCGGCAAGATCAAGGTCATGAGCGTCGACGTGAACGCCAAGGTGCTCGATATGATCAAGGCCGGCCAGATGTTCGGCGCGATCAACCCGAACCAGGGCGTCCAGGGCTATATGGGCTTCATGATGCTGTTCCTGGCGGCCCATCCCGATCTGATCGACCCGATGAACGACTATAAGCGCAGCGGCTTCAACCCGTTCACGCTGCCGGTCATCGACAACGGCTTCTCGATCGTGACGCCCGAGAACGCCCAGGATTTCTATTGGGACGCTTACCTGAAGCGCCGCGGCACCAAGGGCATCGACGAGTGAACTGAGGGGTGCGGCCCCTGCGGCCGGGCGGGTGACCGCCCGGCATGCTCCCGCCCTCTTTCTCCTGCCCCCTCTCTTTCCTGCCTCAGCATCACCCGAGAACGGTCCGGCTGATCCATGACCCATCCTGAACCGGTGGCCGGCGCACAGGGCGAGACCGTCCTGAAGCTTAGCGGCATCACCAAATCCTTCGGCCCGGTCAGGGTGCTGACCGGGGTGGATTTCGACCTGAAGGCGGGCGAGGTCCATGCGCTGGCCGGCGAGAACGGTGCCGGCAAGTCGACCCTGATGAACATCATCGACGGCATCCATCGCCCCGATGGCGGGCAGGTGGAGCTGTTCGGTGAAGCGGTGCATCTGTCGGGGCCGGCCGAGGCCCAGGCGCGGGGCATCGGTTTCGTGCACCAGGAAATCGCCCTCTGCCCCGACATCTCGATCGCCGAGAACATCTTCATGGCGGCACCCCATGCCCGCGGCCGCTGGTTCCTGAACCGGCGCGAGTTGCGGCGCAAGGCCGAGGCGGTGCTGGGGCTGCTGCACCCGATGCCGGTGGATACGCCGGTCGGGCAGATCGGCATTTCGGCCCAGCAACTGGTCGAGATCGCCAAGGCGCTGACGCTCGACTGCCGGATCCTGATCCTGGACGAGCCCACCGCCGCCCTGACCGAGGCCGAAACCCGGCGGCTGTTCGACGTGATCCGCACGCTGAAGGCACGGGGCATCGCGATCATCTATATCAGCCATCGCATGGCCGAGATCTTCGAGATCTGCGACCGGATCACGGTGCTGCGCGACGGCCGCAAGGTGGTGACCAAGGCGATCGCCGACACCACGCCCGAAGAGGTGGCCGAACGCATGGTCGGCCGCGAACTTGGCGACCTCTACCCGGAAAAGCCGGGCGTGCCCGCGGGCGCGCCGGTGCTGCTGCAGGTGGAGGGTCTGGCCGATGCCGACGACCATATCGCGGAAATCGGCTTCGACCTGAAGGCCGGCGAGATCCTGGGTCTGGCCGGGCTGATGGGCGCCGGGCGAAGCGAGATCGCCCAGACCGTCTGCGGGCTGCGCCACCGCGCGGCCGGCCGGGTGGTGGTCGAGGGGCACGAGGCGCGGATCCCCGACTATCGTGGCGCCACGAAACAGGGCCTCGCCTATCTTTCCGAAGACCGCAAGGGGGCGGGCGTGTTCCTCGACATGTCGATCGCGGCCAATGTCTCGGCCCAGGATCCGGGCCGCGTAGCCGGCCGGCTGGGCATGATCGACGGCCGCGCCGAGGCGGCCCAGGCGGCCGAATTCGGCCGGCGGATGTCGCTGCGCATGGCGGGCCCCGGCCAGAAGGTGTCGGAGCTGTCGGGCGGCAACCAGCAGAAGGTGGCGATCGCCAAGCTGCTGCTGACCGGCCCGCGTATCGTCTTCCTGGACGAGCCGACCCGCGGCGTCGATGTCGGCGCCAAATCCGAGATCTATCAGATCCTCCGCGGCCTGGCGGCCGAGGGTAGGGGGGTCGTGGTCATCTCGTCGGAACTGCCCGAGCTGATCGGCCTGGCCGATCGCATCCTGGTGATCCGCGAAGGCCGGATCGCCGGTGAGGTGGCGGGGCCGGAGATGACCGAGGAACACATCATCCGACTTGCATCCGGCGTGGGCGCCCCCGGCGCCGCCGGCGAAGGGAGCCTGCGGCCATGAGCACGGCAGAAACCAACCGCGCAGAGACTGACGGGCGGAAGACCGGAGACATGAAGGCCGGGGCGCATCCGGCCGAACCCCGCCTGTCGCTGCTCGCCCGCTTCAACAAGATGCGCGAGGCCGGGCTGATCGTGATCATCGCGGCGCTGTTCGTGATCATGAGCTTCGCTTCGCCCTATTTCCTGACCGTCGCCAACATGAAGGCGCTGATGCTCTCGTTCTCGATCGAGGGCATCGTGGTGGTCGGCATGACCATCCTGCTGATCGTGGGCGGCATCGACCTGTCGGTGGGGGCGGTGGTCTGTTTCGCCATGGTGGTGGCGGGCAAGCTGTTCCTGCTGGGCGTCGACCCCTGGACCGCGTCGCTCGGCGGCATCGCCGCGGCGGCGATGTGCGGCGTGATCATGGGCGCCTGTGTCACGCGGATCGGTCTCAACCATTTCATCGCCTCGCTCGCGATGATGGTGATCGTCCGCGGCGCCTGCCTGGTGATCACCGAGGGCACGCCGCTGTCGCTGTTCTCGTTGCCGAAAGAGTTCAAATTCGTCGGTCAGGGCTCGCTCGGTCAGGTGCCGGTGGTGATCCTGATCTTCCTGGCGATCGTGGTGGTCTTCGACCTGCTGATGCGCCGGGCCGTGGCCTTCCGGCGGGTGTTCTATACCGGCAGCAACCCCAAGGCGGCCGACTATTCCGGCATCCGCACCTCGCGCGTCATCTTCTGGGTGACGGTGTTGAGTTCGGCCCTGGCCGGGCTGGCAGGCGTGATCTTCATGGCCCGCTTCGGCGCCGCCACCCCCACCTTCGGCGTCGGCATGGAGCTGAACGTGATCGCGGCCGCGGTCATCGGCGGCGCCAGCCTGAAGGGCGGGTCCGGTTCGGTGCTGGGCGCGGTGCTGGGTGTCGCCCTGCTGTCGCTGGTGACCAATTCGCTCATCCTGCTCGACGTCTCGGTCTACTGGCAGGATATGGTGAAAGGTCTGATCCTGCTTGTCGCGGTCTCGGTCGACCATATGCTGAACCGCAGACGCGCCTGACCTGCCACCCGACCCATGACCGAACCGCTCAAACGTCGGGTGCCCATGCGGAGAGTGACCATGCGGCATGACGACCGGACGCCCACCGGGGATGTCAGACAATACGACCTGACCCGCCGGATCTACCGGGCGCTGGTGATGCATTATGTCGAAGGCCTGAAACAGGCCGAGATCGCAAGGCTGACCGGCCAGTCGATCGCGACCGTCAGCCGGCTGATCAAGCAGGGTCACGATCTGGGCATGGTGGAGATCACCGTCCGCGCGCCCTTCCAGCCCTCGCTGGAGCTGGAGCGGCGGCTGGCCCGGGCGGCCGGGCTGATGGAGGCGCTGGTGGTGCCCAACCTGTCGGCCAATGACGAGGTGGCGCTGGCGAGCGTGGGCGAGGCGGCGGCCGGGCTGCTGCTCTCGCGCCTCAAGGACGGCGACACGATCTGCATCTCGGGCGGCAAGGGTGTCAGCGCCCTGGTCGCCGGGCTGAACCCGGCGCGACGCTACGACGTCTCGGTCGTGCCGGCGACCGGTCTCGTCGAAGGTCCGCTTTATACCGACGTCAACTATGTAGCGGCGCAGATGGCCGAGAAGCTGGGCGGGCGCGCCCATCGCATCCATGCGCCGATGTTCGCCGACACGGTGGACCAGCGCGCCATGCTGATCGACATGCGGTCCACCCGCGACATCCTGGACCGCGCACGCCATGCCGATATCGCGGTGGTGGGTGTGGGCTCGGTCACGCCGGCCGGCAGCTCTTACTACGACCTTCATCCGGAACTCGCCGACGACCGGACGGAGATCGAGCGGTCGGGCGCCGAGGCAGAACTGCTCGCCCATCTTCTGGATGGGGCAGGGCGGGTCTGTCGCTATCAGATGAACGACCGGCTGGTGGCGGTCACCCCGGAGGAACTCTCCCGCGTGCCATTCTCGATGGGCGTCGCGGTCGGGCCGGCCAAGATCGGCCCGATCCGCGCCGTGCTGCGCGGCCGGCATCTGAAAGGGCTGGTGACCGACGAGACCACGGCCGATGCCGTGCTGCCCGGCCTTGAGGCGGAGGCACCTGCCGCCCGGAGCTGAGCCCGCCCCCCGCCCCCAGATCCTTCCGCCGACGACGCCCGCCGCATCGCAGCCTTGCGATGCGCGAGGGGAGGCTTTGTCTCCGCGCCGCCGGCCCGCACCCCTCGCTTTCCCGTCCCGTCTTTCGCGTCACCGCAGTTTTCCGGAGGCCTGCCCGTCATGACCACCCGCACACGCGGACATCGGCTGGATGTCCTGGCCAAGGCGCCCGATCCTGACGTCGTCGTGATCGGCGGCGGCATCAACGGGATCAGCGTCTATCGTGAACTGGCCCTGCAGGGGTTGCGAGTGGTGCTGGCAGAGGCGCAGGATTACTGCGCCGGCGCCAGCGGTGCCCTGTCGCGCATGATCCATGGCGGCCTGCGCTACATGGAGAACGGCGAGTTCGATCTGGTGCGTGAGGCATTGCGCGAGCGGGACCTGCTGCTGCGCAACGCGCCGCATTTCGTGGCGCCGCTGGCCACCACCGTGCCGGTGTTCGAATACCTCTCAGGGATCGGCAATGCGCCGCTGCGCTTCGTGGGGTTGAGCCGCAAGCCCAGCCGGCGCGGGGCGGCGGTGCTGAAGCTGGGGCTCACCTTCTACGACATCTTCACCCGCAAGAGCCGGATGGTGCCGACCCATCGCTTTGCCGGCAAGGCGCGCACCGCACGCGACTGGCCCGACCTCAATCCGAAGGTCAAGTGCAGCGCCACCTATTACGATGCCTGGATCACCCATCCCGAACGGCTGGGGCTGGAGATGATCCGTGATCTGGAAGCGACCTGCCCCGATGCGGTGGCGGTGAACTATCTGGCCGCCGAGGGCACCGATGGCGACGCCCTGCTGCTGCGCGACCGCATCGGCGGCCGGGAATTCCGCCTGCGGCCGAAGCTTGTGGTGAACGCCACCGGCGCCTGGATCGACCTGACCAACCGGCGGGTGGCCAACCTGGTGGACGCCCCCGGTGCCGGCGCGCTGCCGCGGATGATCGGCGGCACCAAGGGATCGCATCTGATCGTGCGCAACCCGCGGTTGCTGAAGGCGCTGGGCGACCAGATGATCTATTACGAGAACCAGGAAGGCCGGGTCTGCATCCTGTTCCCCTATTTCGGCAATGTCCTGATCGGGTCCACCGACATCAAGGTCGACACGCCGGAGGGTGTGCATTGCGAGACCGACGAGCGGGCCTACATGCTGCAATCGCTGCGCTTCGTCTTCCCGGATATCGAGATCACGCCCGACCAGATCCTCTACACCTTCTCGGGCGTGCGGCCGCTGACCAATGCCGCAGCGGCGACCACCGGGCAGATCCCGCGCGATCACCATTGCCGTTTCGTGCCGGAAGAGGCCGGGCTGCCCTTCCCGGTGATGTGCATGATCGGCGGCAAATGGACCACCTTCCGCGGCTTCGGCGAGATCGCCGCCGACCAGGCGCTGGAACGGCTGGGCGGGCGGCGGCGGGTGTCGACCGACAGGCTCGCGATCGGCGGCGGCCGCGATTTCCCGCCGGCCGGGCCGGCGCGGGAGCGCTGGATCGCCGATCTGGCGGCCGCGACGGGCATCGGTGCCCATCGGGCACGGGCGCTGGCCGAACGTTACGGCTCTGCCGCGCGCCGGCTGGCGGATGATTTCGTGGCCGCGGGCGACCGGCCGCTCGCCGCCGATCCGGGCTATGGCACCGCCGAGATCCGCCATCTGATCCGGGCCGAGCATGTCGAGGCGCTGGAAGACCTGATCTGCCGGCGCACCTCGCTCGCCATCTCGGGCGAGCTGTCGGCCGATCTGCTCGACGAGCTGCTGGCGCTGCTGAGTGAAGAGCGCGGCTGGACGGCGGAACGGGCCGCCGATGAACGGGCCCGGACGCTGGAGCGGCTGGCCGCGCTGCACGATGTCACCGAAGACATGCTCCGCGCGCGCAACGAGACGACCCGGGCCGCAGGCTGAGCCCGGCGCGAACCTGCCTCTGAACACCTGGCTTGAAGAAAGGGCCGACCATCGATGTCCGACAAGTTCCGCCTCAACCGCCTGTTCCGCAATGGCCGCTGCCTCGACGTCGCCATCGACCACGGCATCTTCAACGAGCCGACCATGCTGTCGGGGCTGGAGGATGCCAAGGCCGTGTTCGACAGGCTGATCGCGGCCGCACCCGATGCGATCCAGACCAATTTCGGTCAGGCCGACCTGTTGCAATCGGTGCCGACCTCGGCGAAGCCGGCCCTGGTGATGCGGGTCGATGCAGCGAATGTCTACAACCGCCACAAGCACACCCACATGTGGTCGACCCTGCAGCAGGCCGATGATCCGGTGCTGCCGGCGGTGCAGCTGGATGCGGCCTGCGTGGTGATCAACCTGCTGATGCTGCCGGGCGAACACGACCTGTTCCGCCAGTGCGTGGAGAACATCGCGAAGGTCCGCGCCGCCTGCGATCGCTATCGCATGCCGCTGATGATCGAGCCGCTGGTGATGGCGCCCCATTCCGAGGCCGGCGGCTATATGGTGGATGGCGATGCCGAGAAGATCGTCGCCCTGGTCCGCTTCGCCCGCGAGTTGGGCGCTGATGTGATCAAGGCCGATCCGACTACCAACCCGGAAGACTTCCATCGTGTGGTCGAAACCGCCCGGTGCCCGGTGCTGGTCCGCGGCGGCGGCAAGGAGGATCTGCTGACGGTGCTGAAGAAGTCGGAAGCGCTGCTGAAGCAGGGGGCGAAGGGGCTGGTCTATGGCCGCAACGTCTATCAGCACGACAACCCGACGGGGGTGACCCGGGCGCTGATGACGCTGATCCATGACGACGCCACCGCGGAAGAGGCCTTCGCGGCGTATAAGGCCGTTGCCGCCTGAGGCGGGGGCGGGCGCTGCCCCCCGAGGCAGCGCCACCCGTAAGAAGACGTCAGGGAGGAAAAGACATGGCCTATCTTCTGGGCCTCGATGCCGGAAACACCATGGTGAAGGCGGTGCTGTTCTCGATCGACGGTGTCGAGCTTGCCGTCGCCGAGAAGGGCGGGTCGACCCGCCATCCGCGCCCGGGCCATGTCGAACGCGACCTGGACGAACTCTGGGCCTGTGCGGCCGCGGCGATCCGCGGCTGCATCGCCCGGGCCGGGATCGATCCGGCCGAGATTGCGGCGATCGGCTGCGCCGGCCATGGCAACGGGCTGTATGCGCTCGACCGCGACCGGCAGCCGCTGATGGGCATTCAGTCGATCGATGTCCGCGCGGGCGGGCTGGTCGAGCGCTGGAACCGCGACGGCACCACCGACCGGATCTGTCGTCTGGCACTGCAACGGCCCTGGGCGGCGCAGCTGCCGACCCTGCTGTCGCATATCCGCGAAACCGACCCGGAAACCTTCGCCCGGATCGGCACCGCGTTTACCTGCAAGGATTACATCGCCTTCCGGCTGACGGGAGAGGTGGCGAGCGACGAGACCGATATGAGCGGTGCCGCCTGCCTGAAACTGCCCGAGGGGCGCTATGACGACGAGCTGCTCGCCGCCTATGGGCTGGAGGGCTGCGGCGGCATCCTGCCGCCGGTGCACCGGTCGAGCGCGGTGACCGGCCGGGTGACGGCGCGGGCGGCGGCCGATGCCGGGCTTGCCGCCGGCACGCCGGTGGTCGGCGGGCTGTTCGACGTGATCGCGAGCGCGCTCGGATCAGGCGTCGTCCGCACCGGTGCTGCCTCTCTGGTCGCCGGCACCTGGAGCATCAATCAGGTGATCGTGGACGAGCCGATCCGCGACAACCCGCCCTTCATCACCTCGGTCTATGAAGGCACCCGCTTCATGGAGGTGGAGGCCTCGGCGACCTCTGCCGCCAATCTGGAATGGTTCATGCGCGAATGGGTGGCGCCCGAGGCCGATGCCGCCGAGCGGCCCTATGACATGGTCAACCGGCTGGCCGGCACGGTCAAACCCTCGGCCGATCTGCCGATCTTCCATCCCTTCCTGTTCGGGGCCGGCGACGATGCCGCGGCGCGGGCGGGATTCTTCGGTCTGGCCGGCTGGCATCAGCGGGCGGATCTGATGTTCTCCCTGTTCGAAGGTGTCGCCTTCGGCCATCGCGCCCATGTCGACAATCTGCGCCATCGTGGCATCTCGGTCGAAGACGCCGTGCTTTCGGGCGGGGGCGCGCGCAGCCGGGTCTGGTCGCAGATCTTCGCCGATGTGCTGAACCTGCCGGTCACCGTCACCCGCTGCCAGGAGACCGGCGCGCTGGGGGCCGCCATGGTGGCAGGTGTCGGCGCCGGCATCTTCCCGGATTTCGCCGCCGCCGCGGCACGCATGGTGGTGGTGGACCGCGCCCATGAACCGGATGCGGCGGCCGCGGAGATCCACGACCGCCGCTATGGCGTCTATACCACCCTGGTCGAGGCGTTGCGCCCCCACTGGAAGCGGTGGGGGAGCTGACGGCTTACGCCGGGCGGGCGTCCTTGATCCGGCGACGCAGCTTGACCATGCCGCCGATCCAGCGGTCGTAGTCGTTGGTCTTGTTGCGCATGTAGGTGAGCACCACCTCGTGCGGCAGGATCAGGAAGCGCTCGTCGTCGAGCGCCTTGACCACGATGCCGGCCACGTCTTCCGGCGTCAGCACGCCGTCGAGCGAAGCGGGATTGCCGTCCATGGAGCGCAGCATGGCGGTATCCACGCCCTGCGGGCAGAGCACAGACACCTTGATGCCGTCGTCCTTATGGGCGATGGCGAGCGATTCGGCGAAGCCGATCGCGGCATGTTTGGTGGTGGAATAGGTGGTGCTGCCGATCTGCGACAACAGCCCGGCGGCCGAGACGGTGTTCAGGAAATAGCCGGCGCCGCGCGCCTTCATCCGTGGCAGCAGCGCCTTTGCCGCATGAATATGGGCCATGACGTTCACGCCCCAGCTGCGCTGCCAGTCGGCTTCGGTGGCGGAGGCGACGTCGTCGAAATCCGGATCGCCGATCGCGATGCCGGCATTGGAGCAGAAGAGGTCGATCGGGCCGAACTTCGCTTCGACATCGTCGACCACCGCCAGAATGTCCTCGAATTTCGAGACATCGGCCCTGTAAGACGCAGTGGCGGCGCCCTGGGCGACGGTTTCGGCCGCGCCGGCCTCGTTCAGGTCGACGGCAATCACCGCCTTGGCGCCCTCGTCGGTGAAGCGGCGGCAGAGCGCGCGGCCGATGCCCGCGCCACCACCGGTGACGACGACGACCTTGTCCTTCAGCTGCATGGGGGGAGTTCCTCCGGCATGTTTGTGATTTTTTTGCGGGATGACTATACGGGCTCCGACCCGGCTGCCGGAAGCACGACATGGCCGGCCCGGGGATCTGCGCTGCCGTCATGAAGCGCGCGGATGATCCGGGCGGCGGCCCCCAGCCCGCGGGCTTCCTCGATCCGGATCCAGGGATCGCCGCCGGTGGTGGCGGCAGTCATGAACCGGGTCTGGTCCAGGTTGAAGCGGCGGGTGAATTCGGCCCCGCCCCAGTCGGCATTGCGTTTGCGGATCTGCACCGGCGCGAAGAACATCACCGGCGCCGGGCCGGGCAGGGCGGCACCGGCCGCGAGCGTCCGGTCGAGCGGCGCGGTGTTGGCCGCCGAGCCGACCAGACAGTCATGGACCAGGCCCGGGCCGAAATGGCCATGGACGCGCGCACGTAGCCCGTCGTCGCCCGAGAAATCGACATAGGTGGTCGGGCGGTCGGCGGCGATGCCGTCCAGCTCGTCATAGGTCACCACCCGGTCGTAGAGGCCGAGCGCTTCGGTGAAACCGCGATTGGCCCGGCTGGTGAGGCCGATCAGCTCGGGGCGATCGGCAAGGCCCGCCAGGCAGAAGGCGGCCCCATAGGCGGTTTTGGCCGAGGCGGACGAGATCACCAGCCGCGCCGCGCCGAACCAGCCATTGTCGGCCAGATAATCCGCCAGCACGAAAGAGGTGATGAACAGCGGCCGGATCAGCATCTGGGCGTTTTCCAGGGCCGGCGACCAGACCGGATCGGCCGTGCAGCGGGTATACTGGTTATAGGCCGAAACCAGGGGCAGGCGATGCTCCGCCTGGTCATAGAAGCCGCGCTCCGTCACCCGGCCGGGCTGCATGACGATCCGGGTGGCGATCGGGAAATAGCCGTAGAAGCGCTCGCCCGGCGCGATGCCGTCGACATCGGACGCTTCGACCTCGGCAAAGCCCCAGACCGGCATATGGCCGTGATCAGGCCGGCCGGTCGGAAAGAAATCCCAATAGCGCATCGCCTCGCCGAAGGCGGCGTAGGTGATGTTGTTGGTGGTGAGCGCGAAGCGGTCGAGCCGGAGCCGTATGCTGCCCGGCGCGGCGGCCGGGGCGGGTATGGTCTCGATCAGGGCCGCGCCGAGATCGGCCTTCGGTGTCAGCAGCCGGGTGATGGCAGGGCTGTCGGTCATGGGTGTATCCTCCCTTTGTCTGCCATCAGCCTAGCCCTTTGCCGGGCTCCGGGGGTTCGGATTTGCCATGCCTGCCACGCCGCTGACACCGCCGGTCGCAAGGCCGCTGAAACGGCCGGTTCAGGCCCGTGCGCGCTTCACCGTTCAGGCGATCTATGACGGTCTGGTTCGGATCTGGCTGCGCGACGGGCCGGATGCGGTGACGATGAAAGCGATTGCCGCCGAGACCGGTTTTGCGGTCGGCACGCTCTACGACTATTTCCCGAACCGGGCGGCGCTGCTTTCCGGCTATGTCCGCCACTGCATCGACGATCTGATCCGGCGGCTGGAGGCCGATGCCGCCGCGGAACCGGATCTGCCCTGGGGGCCGCGGATCGTGCGGCTGGTGCGGATGACCTGCGGCCGGGACGGTGCCGCGCCCTGTTTCGACCACGACATGCTGATGGTCGAGCACGCGATCGCCGAAGAGAAACATCATCGCCGCGCCTATGAGGAATTGTCCGCCGCCTGGCTGCGGATCCTGGAGGCGACCCCCGGCCGGCCCCAGGGCATCGACGCCGCGGCCATCCGCGCCGCCTTCCTCACCGTGCTCGGCACCCGCCGCTATGTGCTGCTGGTGGAGCCGACCGAGACGGAGGTGGGGGACTGGGCCGGGCGGCTGGAGCGGATCTGTCTTGGGGCGCTGGCGGGCGGCTGAACCCGGATCTCGTCATCCCGGGATGGCGAGGGTCCGGCCTTCGGCGGCGACACGCCAGCTTGCCACATCGCCCAGCATGATGTCGGCGGCCTGCCGCGCCCGTTCCTGTGCGGCGGCAAGGCCGTCGGTGCCGGCCGCATCGTCGGCCTCCATGGCGGCGATCAGGGCGGTGATGTCGGCGGCCATGCGTTTCGAACGGCGGGCGCTGCCTTCGAAATCCCCGATGACGCGAATGCCATAGGCGGCCGTGGCCAGCACCGGCAGGCCGGCAGTCAGGGCTGTGACGAGGAATTGCCACGAGTCGCGGATCGGTCCGACCGACAATTCGACCGCCATGTAGACGGTTGCGACAATCAGCGTCAGGACGAAAAGCAGCTCACCGAAGGTCTCGAGGCGGTGTTCCAGCTGGTGCATGCGCTTGTGGGTGGAGCCGTGGTACCGGCACTGACCGTCGAGCATACTGTGCAGGGCGGTCCGGGCCCGGATGCCGTGGTCGTCGGCAGGCCGCAGGACGGGCAGGCCGGCAGCCCGCAGCAGGGCCCGTTCATACCAGGCGGTCCAGATGCCAATCCGGCCCTGCTGCACGGTCGGGCGGGCCGCCAGGCCGTGCATGGGCAGCGCCACGCGCAGCCGCTCCGCCACCTCGCGGGCCTCGAGCCAACGGCGATGCCAGGCCCGCCGCCGGCCCTGGATGGTGTTGAGCACCACCCAGAGCAGCAGCAGGATTTCGATGCCGACGAAGACCGGCTTGCCGATCGATTTTACCCCGAAGCTCTTGCCGACCAGGATCGACAGGGCAACGACGAACACCGCCAGGGCCGCGCAGAGGAAGTTCACCACCACCGCGCTGCGGAAGATCTGGGCGTAATAATTGGCGAGTGCATCGGCCCAGCCATAGGCCGCGGTAAGGTCGGGCGGTGCGCCGGCATGGGCCGCCGCTTCGTCGTCCGCTGCCGTTTCGGGGCTCGTGGCGTAGAAATCCCGCCAGCGCGGCCGGCGCATGAAGGCCATGGCCTGGAGCCACAGCCAGGCCTGCCGGAACTGGATATGCCTGCGCCCCTCTCTCAGATAGTCGGCCAGATGTGCGACCTCGTCACCATGGACGGGCGGAGCGGTCAGCTGCTCGATCACCCTGCCCAGCTGCCCGATCGGCTGCGGCGGCAGGTCGTGAAAGGAAAGATCCGTGCGCGGATGCCGGTCCAGATCGCGCCAGCGGATCGTCGGCGGTGTGGTGTCGTCGGCCGCTGCGATCACCACCACCGGGATGCCGCGGCGGGCGGCGGCTTCCAGCATGTCGGGGGTGCCGCCGCGGCCGGCTGCGGGGCCGCCATCCCAGATGGCGATCAGCAGGGCCGCATGGTCGAGCATGGCCAGTCCGGCGCGCTCATAGGCCTGGTCCGCCGCAGCCCGCTGTCCGGGCAGCTCCACCACGCGGGCGGCACGGGTGAGGAGGGCGCTGAACGCCTGGCGGGATGCTGCGTCGGCGAAATCCTCTGCATAGGTCTCCGCCGCGAAGGGCAGGGGTGCCTCCAGCTCGAAACCCGCCGCCAACCCGGCTTCGGCCACGATGCGGTCGGCGCCTTCGGCCAGGCTGGAGACGACCGACAGCCGCGGATCATCCGTGCTCCAGACAGCCGCATGCCTTTTCTGCACATCGGCGATGGCGACCTGTATCTGGCGGAGCACGTCTGCGACCTCTGCGCTGATCCGGTGGACGCCGGATGCCGGCAGCCGGTTCGGCCTGTGGCCGGTGACGCCGACGGACAGGGCGAGGCGCGGTTTCGGGGGATGGCTCAGTCGCGGCGGATGGGTGGGCAAACTGTCGGGCTTGGTCATCCGCCGGTTGTCCTTCCTGTGATGCCGGTCGCCAACGGAAGGATAGGGGCGGGGGCGTGCAACCACAAGGTTGCGGATCATGCCGATGCAGCGGCTGTCTCGGTTGCGGCGTTTCAGTGATATTGATAATGAGTTGCAAAATCGATAGCCTGCCGTCCCTTTTCGCTGATCCGCAGACGGCTGCCGGCCATGGCCCCGACGAAATCCGCAGACCTGCCCGGGCTGGTCGAGAGCTTCCAGATGCACTACGGCGATCTGCTGCGCTTTCTGCAACGGCGCTGCGGCGACCCCGAACGTGCGGCCGATCTGATCCAGGATCTGTACTTCCGGGTCCGCGCCGCCGAGGAAGAGGGGCGGGTGGTCGAGGATCCGCCGGCCTGGATGCGCCGGATCGCCATCAACCTGGCGATCGACGGTCAGCGCCGTGACCTTCGCTTGCGGCGCGAGCAGGGCGACGAGATCGAAGGCATGGTGGTGGCCTGCGAGCGGCCCCTGCCGGACCGCGCGGTTGCGGCGCGCGAACGGCTGCGGGTGCTTGACGCCGCCCTGCAGGCGCTGCCTGATAATCCGCGCCGGGCGCTGCTGCTGCATCGTGTCGAGGGGTTGACCCAGGCCGAGATCGCGCGGCGGCTGGGGGTGTCGGAAAGCATGGTGATCAAATACGTGGCCCAGGCCCTGAAACATTGCCGCGACTGGCAGCGCCGGATCGACGAGGGGGCTCTGCCGCTCGTCGGGCATGGCCGGCAGGGCGGCGCCTGATGGTCGCGTCCTTGCCATCCTCTCCCCCATCCCCGCCCGAGGGTGGCGATGTCTCGGATATCGCCATCGACTGGCTGGTGCGTGTGCGCCTGGGGGCGGCCGATCCGGAGGACTTCGCTCTCTGGCGCGCGGCATCACCCGCGCATGAGGCGGCCGCGGTCGAGGCCGAAGCCCTGCTCGACGAGATCGGGCAGACGCCGACCGCACAGATCTTCGGGGCGGAGCGGGCCTTCGGGGCCGAGCGGGTCGTGCCGCTCCGCCCGCCACCGGCCCCGACCCTGCGGCACCCCCGGGCCCTGTCGCGCCGCCGCCTGCTGACCGGCGCCGCTGCGGCCGGCGTGGTTGCAGCCGCAGGCGCAGGCGCCCTGGTCGCCGCCGGGCCCGGGGTCGGCGGCCGGGTGATCGCCGCGCTCGATGGCGGCGAGACGACATCCCGCGGCGAGCGCCGGGCGATCACCCTCGCCGACGGCAGCCGCGTGACGCTCGCCGGCTGCTCGGCAATCCGCGTCGATGTTTCGGCGGCCGGCCGCCGCATCGAGCTGCTGGCCGGCGAGGCGCTGTTCCAGGTGGCCGCCGACACCACACGCCCCTTCATCGTGACGGCCGGCACCGGCCGTGCAGAGGCCATGGGCACGCTGTTCTCGGTTGCCTGTGCGGGCAGGGCGGCCCGGGTGGTGGTGGTCGAGGGGCGCGTCGAGGCGGGCCCCGCCGACGGCCACGTGCCGATGCCCCTCACCGCCGGCCAGGCCGCCACCACCGGCCCCGACATGACCGCAGAGCCGGTCGACGCCGCAAGCCTCACCGCCTGGGCCCGCGGCCGGCTGATCGTGACCGGCCAGCCCCTGTCCGAGGTGGCCGCCCGCCTGGACCGCGACGGTGCGCTGCGCCTGCTGGTCCTGGGCGACACCGCCCGCACCCTTCCCGTCACCGGCGTCTTCGACCTGGATGATCCGGAAGGGACGCTGCGGGCAATCGCAACCGTGCTGCCGGTGCGCGTGCGGCGGGTGGGGGGTGTGGTCGTGGTGACGGCGGCTGCCTGACCCGTGCCGGCCCGGCGGGCGCCGGTCGTTCCCTGAATGCCCCGTCCCGAAAAAAATCACGCATCCCATTGTCGGTTCCCCTCCGTCCCGTCGTCCTGGTCATAGAAGAGCTGCGAATGATCCGCAATCGCTTGATGGATCGGCAGCGACCAACAAGACGGCACGTCCACGGAGTATCGGTATGACGGAACGGATGGCGGGGCAGGGTGCCCGGATCGGCGGGCGCAAGGCGGGGATCGGGCTGGCGGCGGCCGGTGCGGTAGTGATTGCGCTGGCGCCGGCAGGGCTGGCAACGCCGGCCAGAGCGCAGGCGGCGGCAACCGCAGAGGCCGGGCTGGTCACCTTCGACATTCCGCCGCAGATGCTGGATGGCGCGCTGACGGCACTGGCCGATCAGGCCGGGCTGGTGCTGCTGTTCTCGGCACCCGAGGCGGCGAGCATTCCGTCGGACGGGCTTCGCGGGCCGCATCAGGTGGACGAGGCGCTGCGCCGGTTGCTGGCGGGCACGGGCTACGGCCACCGTTTCGTCGACGGCCGCACCGTCACCATCGATCCGGTGCGCACACGGGCGGGGTCGGTGGTGCTGCCAGACATGCTGGTGACCACCACGGCGGCCGGCTATGAACAGAAGCTGGTCGATGCGCCGGCCAGCGTCACCGTGATCCCGCGCGAGGAGCTGGAGAAGCGGCCCTTCCGATCGCTGTCGGATGCCGTGCGCCATGTCGAAGGCGTCAATGTTGTGGGCGGCGACAAGGGTTCGATCTCGATCCGCGGCATGGAGGCCGGCCATGTGCTGATCCTGGTCGACGGCAAGCGCCAGGAGACCAGCGCCGCCAATCCCAAGGGCGCCAATGCCGAGGGGCTGGCGCAGAACTGGATCCCGCCGCTGGAGGCGATCGAGCGCATCGAGGTGGTGCGCGGGCCGATGTCGACGCTTTACGGCTCGGAAGCGATGGGCGGCGTGATCAACGTCATCACCCGCAAGGTCGGCCGCGACTGGTCGGGGGCCGTCGGCGCCGACTACACCGCCCAGGGCCATAGCAAGTACGGCGATGAGTGGCAGGGCGATGTTTACCTGTCGGGACCGCTGGTCGAAGACCGGCTGGGGCTGCAGGTCTGGGGGTATGAGAAGCGGCGCGACGAGGACGACATCGCCAGCGGCCATGGCCGCTCGCTGCGCCGCAACGGCACGGCCCGGCTGACCCTGACCCCCGACGACATCCATGAAATCCAGCTGGAAGGCGGTCGCACCACCCAGGAATTCCGCAACCGTCTGGACAAGAGCGGCCAGGACCGCGAGACCGAATACACCCGCGACCATATGTCGATCTCTCATGGCGGCAACTGGTCGTTCGGGCGCAGCGAGGTGGCGGTGTATCGCGAGGTCGCCCGTCGCGAGGGCCCGACCGAGACCTGGCGGCCCGAAGCCACCAATATCGTGGCCGATGCGAAGCTGGTGGTGACGGAATTCGAGGAGCATGTGCCGACCATCGGCCTGCAATGGAAGGAGTCCGAACTTTCCTCCGGCGGCTATCGCGGACGCACCGATGGTGACCGCACCACCACCTCCGTCTGGGAGCGTTCGGCCTTCGTCGAGAATGAATGGCGGGTGACCGACAGCCTGAGCCTGACCGGCGGCCTGCGCGTCGACGACAACGAGTATTTCGGCGACCACTGGACCCCGCGTGCCTATGCGGTCTGGCGGATGGCGCCCGACTGGACGCTGAAGGGCGGCATCGCCAAGGGCTTCAAATCGCCCGCTCTGGTGCAGATCAACCCGGATATCGGCAACCCGCAGCGCGGCGGCACCGTCACCTGGGGTAACCCGGATCTTCAGCCCGAAGAGAGCGTGAACACCGAAATCGGCCTCTATTACGAAGGCAGCGACTTCTCGGTCAACGCGACGCTGTTCAACACCGACTACAAGAACAAGATCGCCAATACCGGCTCGGCCATCCTGCGCGACGAGAACGGCGAGATCATCTACAGCCCCGACGGATCGGGCACGCCCTATAGCGGCTATTTCAACATCGGCGAGGCGACCATGCGCGGCCTGGAACTGGCCGGCCGCTGGCAGATCACCGAAGCCTTCGGGCTGCGCGGCAATTACACCTTCATCGATTCCGAGATGAACACCAAGGGTGCCACCTTTTACAACTACAGCCTTGAAAGCCTGGACGGCGAGAAACTGGTCGGCGTGCCCGACCACACGCTGAGCCTGACGCTGGACTGGCTGGTGACCGAGGATGTCTCGACCTTCGTAACGGGATCCTATCGCAGCCGCGAGAGCCGGATTTCCTTCGGCCAGGGCAACACCGCCAGCGACGGCATCGGATCGACCACCACCTTCGATCTGGGCGGCACCTGGAAGATCCATCCCAACCTGTCGATGAACGCCGCGGTCTACAACGTCACCGACCAGGTGCACGAGCCCGAGGAGGGCAAGTACTGGTATGTCGAGGACGGCCGCCGTTTCTGGCTGGGGCTGCGGGCGAGTTTCTGAACCCGCCCGCCGGCCGGGCAAGAACACTGAAGACTGGAGACGGGCATGACGGATCGGCACGGGCGGCAGGGCGGCCGCCGGGGCGGGGAGGGGCTGCGATGACGACGCAGGTCGAGGCACGGTCCGGGGAGCGTCTGCCCCATGGGCTGGGTGTGATCCTGCGGGTCCTGGCGGCGGGGCCGCTCGGCTATGCGCTGGGGGCGATGACGGCGCTGGTGGCCGCGCGCCATCTGCCGGGCCCCGCGCGCGACGCCGCCCAGGCGGCGATGATGCTGGGCTTTCTGGTTCATGGCGGGGTGGTGATCTGGGTGTTCGCGGCGGCGAGCGCCGCCCGGGCCTGGGCCTGGCTCTGCCCCTTGGGCGTGGCACTGCTTCTGGCCTGGAGGCTGCCATGAAGGCCGGGTTCCGACAGTCCATGGCGTGGCTGCATGAATGGGCCGGGCTGCTGATGGGCTGGCTGCTTTTCGCCATCTTCCTGACCGGCACGATCGCTTTCTTTCGCGACGAGGTCACCCACTGGATGCAGCCCGAACTGCACGGGGTCCGGGCCGAGGCCGGGGGAGCGACGGCGGCGGATGTGGGGCTGGACTGGCTGCGGAGCAATGCCGCCGGTGCCGGGATGTGGATGCTGACCCTGCCCGACGAACGTTCGCCCGTGTTGGGCGCTGCCTGGCGGCCGGATGGCGCGCCGGCGGGGCGGGCGGGGTTCCGCCGCGCCGAACTCGACCCCGCGACCGGTGCCGAACTGCACCCGCGGGAAACGGCGGGCGGCAACTTCCTCTACCGCTTCCATTTCGAGCTGTATGCCGTGCCGCGCGACACCGCGCGCTGGATCGTGGGCATCGCCACCATGTTCATGTTCGTGGCGATCATCAGCGGCATCATCACCCATCGCCGGATCTTCAAGGACATCTTCACCTTCCGCCCCGACAAGGCCGGGCAGCGGTCGTGGCTGGATGCCCATAACGCGACCGCGGTACTGGCCCTGCCTTTTCATGTGATGATCACCTATAGCGGCCTGGTGCTGCTGGCCGGCACGCTGATGCCCTTCCTGTTCGACGGCCCGCGCAGTGGTGGTGAGCGGGGCGGGGAGCGGCCGCTGGCGCACGCCGTGGCGCCGGCCTCTGCCGCAGCACCCGTCGTGCCGCTGGCGCCGCTGATCCAGGCTGCCGAAGCGCGCTGGGGCGGGAAGGTCGGCAGTGTCACCATCACCCGACCCGGCCGGCCGGGGGCGGAGATCGAGTTGCGGCCGCTGCATGCCGCCAGCCTGCCGACCGCCGGCCGCACCGGCGACCGGCTGATCCTGGATGCCGCCGACGGCCGGCTGATCCGGGCGGTGGACGGTTCGGCGGGGATGAGCACGGTGGCGGAGATCAACACCGTCATCAATGTGCTGCACCGGGCCCGCTTTGCCGAGCCCTGGCTGCGCTGGCTGTTCTTCGTGGCAGGTGTCGCCGGCACGATCATGGTCGCGTCAGGGCTGGTGCTCTGGGTGGTGAAACGCGCTGCACAGCATGCCCGCAATGGCGGCCCCTCCATCGGCTTCCGGATCGTCGAGCGCCTGAATGTGGCCGGCATCGCCGGGCTCTGTCTTGCCACCGCCGGCTATTTCTGGGCCAACCGCCTGCTGCCGGCCGATCTGGCGGGTCGGGCGGAATGGGAGATCAGGATCTTCTTCCTGGTCTGGGCGGCAACCGCGCTGCACGCCCTGGCGCGCCCGGTCCGCCGCGGCTGGGTGGAACAGCTGGGGGTTTCGGCGCTGCTGCTGGCGGTTCTGCCGCTGGCCGGGATGCCGGGGCTTCTGGCCGGAGATGCGCGGGTGATCGGCTTTGCGCTGGTGTCGCTGGCAACAGCGGCGGGGCTGGCCCATGCCGCGCGGCGGCTGTCGCGGCCGGCGGCGGCTGGCAGGCCCGCCGCCCGCCGCAGAACCGCCATGGCGGCGGGAGAGCGGGCATGAGCGCGGCTGCATTCACCTGGCCCGCCTGCGTGCTGGCCTGGGCGGGGTTTCTGGGGCTGGCACTGGCCATGGACCGCCACCACGATCAGGTTCTGGGCGGCAGGCCCTCGGTCCTGCGGCGGCGGATCGCGACCCTTGCCGGCTGGGGCCTGCTCGGGCTCGCCACCGCTGCCTCGATCGCCGGCTGGGGCTGGTCGATCGGGCTTGCCGCGCTCTGGGGCGTGCTTGGCCTCTCCGGCGGCGGGCTGGTGCTGGGGCTGAGCTACGCGCCGCGCCGGCTGCCGGCGCTTACGGCAGTTCTGGCCCTGACGATGTGGCTGCCGGCGGTGCTGGTCTGAACGGCCGCCGCCGGGCGGGCAGGGTGACGATGGCGAGGCAGGCGATCACCAGTGCCACCCCCGCCCAGCCGGCCGGCGGCAGTCTTTCGCCCACCACCAGGATCGCCAGAATGGCGGCGACCACCGGTTCGATCAGCGAGATGGTGGTGGCCAGGCTGGCGGGGATGCGCGCCAGACCCAGGCCGAAGCAGACATAGCCCAGAAACATCGGCACCAGCGCCATATAGATCCCGACCGCGGCATTGCCCCAGGACGTGAGGAAGGGCGCGCCCGTCAGGGCCAGCACCGGCATCAGCAGCAGCCCGCCGATGCCGAAGGTGGCCCCCATGGCGACGGAGGACCGGATACCGCGCAGCATCAGCCCCCGTGCGGTCCAGGAATAGAGCGCATAGGTGAAGCCGCCGACCAGGCCGAGCCCGATGCCGGCGAGCACGGCATCTCCGGTGTCAGAGGCCCCCACCTCGGTCACCCCGACCCCGGCCCCTCCTTCCGCCAGGCAGAGCAGCAGGATGCCGGCGACACCGGTCAGCGCCCCGGCCAGCCAGCGGGGCGACAGGCGGGTGCGGTCGAAGATCCGCTCGATCAGCGCCGAGAGCAGCGGGGCGGAGCCGATGGTGACCACCGTGCCGATGGTGACGCCGGCCAGCCGCATGGAGGCATAGAAGGCGAGCGGATAGACCGCGACCGCCACCCCGCCCAGGATCAGCAGCACCCGGTTGCGGGCAAGATCGTGCCGGGCGCGCAGGATGCCGCGCCCGGCACGCAGGGCCTGAAGCAGCCCGCCCAGCCCCATGGCCGCGGCCCCGATCGCGGCGGCGCCGACCTCGGGCGCGAAGGTCGCGGCCGTGCCGGTGGTGCCCCAGACGAGGGCGGCAAACAGCACCGCCAGACTACCCAACCCCTGGTCGCGTGATGCGTTATTCACTTCAGAACCGCCCCGCCATCGGCCATCATGTCCCTCACCATCTCTTCCGCCATGCTGCGGGCCTCGATCATCAGCGTGCTTTGGCCCTCCAGCCCGGCGCGGGCCATGGCGCCTTCCAGCAGAAAGGCCAGCCGCTTCGCCAGCCGCGCCGCCCGCGCGCCGTCGCCGCCGGCCAGCCCGACCAGCGGGGCGGCCAGCAGGGCCTCGATTTCTTCCTTGTGCCGCCGCACCGCCTGGCGGCCGATATCGTCGGCGGCAAGCTCGGCCGCGGCATTCAGCAGGCCGCAGCCGCGAAAGCCGTGCTCATAGGCGAATTCGGCGTGGTCGCGATAGGCATCGAAAACCGCAAGCACATGATCCAGCGGCGTTTGCGCCACTGCGGCCCGCCGGGCGTAAAGCCCCAGCCATTCGGCATGGCGCGCCTCCAGATACTGGTTCACCAGATCGGCCTTGGAGGCGAAGTTGTTGTAAAGGCTCTTCTTCGCCACCCCGGCCCGGGCCACGATGGCGTCGATGCCGGTGCCGGCGATCCCATGATCATAGAACAGCGCCGCCGCCGCTCTCAGGAGGCGGTCGCGCGCGGGAAGGGCGCCATCGGCGGGGCGGCCGGTCTTGTCATCCGTGGCGGCAGGGGGTGTGGCGGCAGGGGGCATGGGCATCAGCCTCGATAAATAGGTAGACCGATCTACCTACTTATCCACCCGCCCGTCAAGCGCCGACAGCCCCGGCCGCCATCAAAGATGACGCCGCCCCGCCTTTCCGGCAGACTGATCCCCCGCAGGCTTTTGCGCGAACCCCAAGCACACGTGAAAACCCCGGGAGGTTCGCAGCGGGGATTCCCCATATTTATCAAGCGTATGCATTTTGCAGTGACATGACACACACGCGTCGGCATGGTCTGCCGCGAGGTTCGCGCAAACCGGCTTTTTTGGCGCCGAATCAGGGTATTGAAGAGGGGTAGGTCGCACCCCGCGGGGGTGCGTGGATTGAAACGGCTTCTGGCCGTCTTCCTTTTATAACATCTGGGTCGCGCCCCACAGGGCCGCCTGAACCGACCTCCAGAACCTGAACCGACCCCACGGCCGGGGGCCACGCCCCCGGCTATGGGCTTTGTCATGCCCGATGGTTGCGGCTTGTCCGGCATCGCTGGCCGGTCGGCACAACCTCCGCGTTTTGCATCGGAATCGACTCGCCTTAAGCGCGTTTCTGTGCGTACATATTCATACGCATGGTGGCAGAGGCGTGATCTGCGGGGCGTCTGGGGCGGGTGTCTGCGCCAGGACGGGCCGGCAGGGACCCTGGACGCCCCGGCCTGACCTGCGTCAACCGGCAGGGAGGTTACCGTGACCGAATTTACCCCCATTACGCCCTATGGCGTCGCCATCCGCACGGCGATGGCCAGTGGCAATGTCGATGCGCTGAAGGTGGCGCTGTCGCTTGCCCAGGAACTCTATGCCCGGGACGGGGATGTCCGCTCGGCGGTTTCGGCCGCCCGCGCTCATCTGGCGACCGCCCGCAAACCCAAGAAGTGATCAGCCCTAAGAACTGATCTTGCCGCGCGATCCATCACCTGATCGCGACCCAGTCGAGGAGACCGGAGATGAGTGATTCCGTCATCCGCCCGCTTTATGCCGCGCCGCCGCAGCCCCATCCGATCCCCCTTTATGCGGCCACCCTGCATGCCGCGGTGGCCCGCAACGATGTGGATGAGCTGGACAGCCTGATCTGCCAGGCCGAAGCCTATCTGGACAAGTATGGCGACCTGCCGTCGCTGATCGAACAGCTGAAGACCGAGATCGCGAAGCTGGAACGCTGAACGTCGCGGCTGGGAGAAACGCCATGGTCGACAAGACGTCCGACGGCGCCACCGCAATGGTGAGTGCGCTTTATGGGCCCAGTGTGCGCGCTGCGATCGTCAGCGGCGATCTGGGGGTGTTGAAGGCGACGCTGGCCGCGGCCGAGACGCAGAACCGCCAGCAGGGCGATATCCGTGTCGCGCTGGCGGCGGCCCGTGCCGCCCATGCCGGGCTGAAGCGGGGCTGAGGCCCCGGATCGGTCCCGGTGGTTCCCGGTCCCGGTCGTTCTTGGTCCCGGTGGTTCCCTGGCCGGCATGCACCCCGCCGACCGGCCGGGGAACCGACTTGCATCAGATTGCCGTTTGCCCCGGAGTGTCGGAGGTGCCTGCATGCCCGATGGTCAGACCCCGGCGGAGCGCGCCATCCCCCGCGCCCGCAGCCTGGACGACATCGTCGATCTGGTTCCCGTCCATGTGGTGTGGGAGATCACGCTGGCCTGCAATCTGAAGTGCCAGCATTGCGGATCGCGCGCCGGCCATGTCCGCAAGGGCGAGCTTTCCACCGCCGAATGCCTGGATCTGGTCGACCAGATGGCCCGGCTGGGCACGCGTGAGGTGACGCTGATCGGCGGCGAGGCCTATCTGCGTCGCGACTGGCTGGAGATCCTGGCCCGCGTGCGCGCCCATGGCATCCTCTGCCTGATCCAGACCGGCGGCCGCAACCTGACCGACACGCGGCTGGAGGCGGCGATCGCCGCCGGCATCAACGGCATCGGCGTATCGATCGACGGGCTGGCGCCATTGCACGACCGGCTGCGCGGGGTGCCCGGATCCTTCGATCAGGCGATGTCGGCGCTGACCCGCGCGAAGGCGGCCGGGCTCAGCATTTCGGTCAACACCCAGATCGGCGCCGAGACCATGGAGGATCTGCCCGAACTGATGGACCGGATCATCGCGGCCGGCGCCACCCATTGGCAGATCCAGATGACCGTCGCCATGGGCAATGCGGTCGACAACCCCGACATCCTGCTGCAGCCCTATCGGCTGATCGAACTGATGCCGCTTCTGGCCCGGCTGTATCGCGAGGGGGCAAGGCGCGGGCTGACCATGGTGGTCGGCAACAATATCGGCTATTTCGGCCCCTATGAATCGCTCTGGCGCGGCTTCGGGAACGAGGCGGTGCACTGGACCGGCTGCGCCGCCGGCCAGAACGTGATCGGCATCGAGGCCGACGGCACCATCAAGGGCTGCCCGTCACTGGCGACGCAAGGCTATGCCGCCGGCAATATCCGCGATCTCGCGCTCGCCGACATCTGGCGGAACCAGGAGGCGATGGCCTTCGGCCGCACCCGGTCGGTGGAGAAGGATCTCTGGGGCTATTGCCGCAGCTGCTATTACGCCGATGTCTGCCGTGCGGGCTGCACCTGGACCTCGGATTCGCTGCTGGGCCGGCGGGGCAACAACCCCTATTGCCATTACCGGGTGCGCGATCTGGCGAAAAAGGGCCGCCGCGAACGGGTGGTGAAGATCCGCGAGGCCGGGCCCGAAAGCTTCGCGGTCGGCGAATTCGCGCTGATCGAAGAGGCGATCCCGCCCGAGGAGCTGGCGGCCCTGCCGCAGGATCGCCTGCCGGCCATTTCCGCCACCGACAGCCGGCCGGTGCATATCGCGCCCGAAGGCGACGACGATCCCGCCCGCGCCGCCGGCGCCCGGGGCCGCATTCCGCCGCATCTGGATCTCTGCCGGTCCTGCCATGAATATGTCTGGCCGCACGAGACCGACTGCCCGCATTGCGGCGCCGACATCGCCGCCGCCGCCGCCGCTTATGCCGCAAGGCTGGCGGAGGTGCAGGCCCTGGCCGCGCGGATCCGCGCCCGGCTGGACGAGGCGGTACCGGAGGTGTGAGGCATCAGCCAGCTTGACGGCGGGCGACCCGCCGTTTCAGTCGGCACAACATGCGGCCGCCCGAAACATCAGCGTGGGGCAAGACCCTGTTGCCCACCCCCTGACGAACCTCTACCCGGCTGCTGCTGATTCTGGTCCCGGCACGGCCCCTGGCGGCAATCCTGCTCCTGGCGGGGGGCCTCACCGGGGCCGCCGCGATCGTGATGATGCGGCGCGCAGGCAGCGAGGCCGAGCAGCGCCAGCATCAGCAAAGCCAGTGCCATGATGGGCAGGGCGGGAAGAGTGATGCGTGCAATCCTGGTCATGGCCTGTCATCGGCTGTCGTTGAAGAGGATTATAAAGTATCCGTAGTGACTGCAGTAGATGAAGTTAAGTATCTGTAAATCAAAGATGGGCTGCGTGGTGCGGGGCGGGCGGCAGCCCTGCCGCTCCGGCGCCGCCATCCTGCCAGCGGCGGCGGAACAGAGCAGGCCGCGGGGAGATGGGATAGATGGGGCTTGCATTCAGGGGCGCGCCTTCGTAGAAAAAGATATGTTATAACATTCTTAAGAACGTCAAACGGGGTTGTCATGATCGAAACCGCGCGCCGGACGGTGCTGCTCTGCACCACCGCCCTGGGATCGCTCTTCGGTGCGGTCGCCGCGGCCGGGGCCGAAGAGGCCACGGTTCTGCCGAACCTGGTGGTGGGGGCGGCCAGCCCGATTTCCCGCGAGGGCACGCCCGATGACGGCCTGCCGGGGCTGTCGCCGGTGACCACCGGCGGCTTCATCGCCACCACCATCGTCGATCGCGACCAGCTGGACCTGTCCCGCGGCCAGACGCTGGGCGATGTGCTGGACGGCGAGCCGGGCCTCACCTCCAGCAGCTTCGCCCCCGGTGCCAGCCGGCCGGTGATCCGCGGCCTGGACAACGAGCGGGTACGGATCCAGGAGAACGGCATCGGCGCCCATGACGTCTCGGCGCTGGGTGAAGACCACGGCGTGCCGATCGATCCGATGTCGGCCGAGCGGGTGGAGGTGATCCGCGGGCCCGGCACGCTGCGTTGGGGATCGACGGCGATCGGCGGCGTGGTCGATGTGTCGAACGACCGCATCCCGGTCGACATCGCCCCCGGCATCACGCGCGGCCGCGTTCAGGCCGGCGCCGGATCGATCGGCGGCGGGGTCGATGGCGGGGCGTCGGTGACGACCCGCAGCGGATCGGTGGCGCTGCATGCCGATGCCTTCGCGCGTAAATCCAACGATTACGACACCCCCGACGGCGCCCAGCCCAATAGCGGGGTGGAAGCCGACGGCCAGTCGATCGGGGCCACGGTGTTCTTCGACCAGGGCCATATCGGCACCTCGCTGACCCGCTATGGCAGCGTCTACGAGATCCCGGGCGGCGAAGAGGCCGAGCTGCAAACCCGGATCGACATGGAGCAGATCAAGTGGCGGGCGCTGGGTGAATACCGGCCGGACAGTGGTTTCCTGAAGGCCGTGCGCGGCCAGATCGGCCTGTCGCGCTATGACCATGACGAGATCGCCCTGCCGCATGAGCACGAGCATGGCGACGACCATGATCACGATCACGACCATGACCACGATCATGACGATGACCATGATCATGATCATGACGAGGCCGAAGGGCTGGGCGTCCATGGCAGCTATGCCAGCCGCGAGCAGGAAGCCCGGATCGAAGCCGAGCATGTGCAGATCGATACCGGCCTCGGCGCCTTGAACGGTGCCTTCGGCCTGCAGCTCAACCACCAGAAGCTCTCCACCACCGGCGAGGCGGAGGAACTGCTGCTGCCGGCCGAGACCACGGCGGTGGCGGGCTTCGTGTTCGAAGAATTGCAGCTGGGCGGCGGGCTCAGGCTTCAGGCCGCCGGCCGTCTGGAACAGGTGCGGGTCAAGGGGACCGGCGCCGATTTCCCGGCCGATCTGCTGCCCGGCGCCGATGATCCGGCCTTGCGCGACCACAATCTCGACTTCCTGGCCGGCAGCGCCAGCCTGGGCGCGCTGCAGGAGCTGGGCGGCGGCATCGTCGCGCGGGCGACCGCGCAGTATGTGGAACGGGCGCCAACCGCGACCGAACTGTTCTCCAAGGGCTCGCACCACGCCTCGGGCACTTTCGAGATCGGCGATCCGAACCTCGACAAGGAACGCGCGACCACCTTCGAGATCGGCATCGGCCGGGCCACCGGCGGCCTCCGCTTCGATGCCTCGGCCTTCTACACCCGCTTCGACGGCTTCATCTACAAGCGTCTGACGGGGGTGACCTGCGACGAGGATTTCGCCTCCTGCGGCGGCACGGATGGCGAGTTCGATCAGGTGGCCTATGACCAGCGCGACGCCGTATTCTATGGCGCCGAGCTGAAGGGCCAGCTGGATGTGGCACCGCTGGCCGGCGGCATGCTGGGCCTGGACGGTCGCTTCGACAGTGTGCGTGCCGAGTTCAGCGGTGGTGAGAACGTGCCGCGCCTGCCGCCCGAGCGGCTGGGTGCCGGCATCTGGTGGGCGGATGACGCCTGGTGGGCGCGGGTGGGCGTGCTGCACGCCTTCGACCAGACCCGCACCGGGCTCAACGAGACCGAAACCGACGGCTATGACCTTGTCGATGCCGAGATCACCTGGACCACCGCCTTCACCAGCGGTGGCGTACCGACCTTCGTCACCTTCGGCGTGAAGGGCACCAATCTGCTGGACGAGGACATCCGCAACGCGGTGTCGTTCAAGAAGGACGAGGTCCTGGCGCCGGGCCGTGCGGTGCGGGCCTTTGCGACGTTGCGCTTCTGAACCCGGCTCGACGTCGGAGACGAAAAGACAACGGCGGCGGAGGGTGACCTCCGCCGCCGTTGTCTTGTGAGGCTGTCTGGTGGTCAGAGCAGGAAGGCCGCCGCGGTCAGATCGGTGACATCGGCGTCGATATCGATGACCAGATCGCTGTTCGCATCGCCATCCAGATCGACGGCGATGATCGAGACGCCGCTGCCCAGCCCCACGACCCGCATCTCACCCGCCGTATGGGTGAAGACCCCCGTGCCGAGAAAAGTGAGTGGCTGATGCCCGGCCGTACCGGCGTCGGCATCGATCGCCGACATGTCGATGAGATCGCCGTCGCTGCGGCTGAAATCGGAGATCCGGTCCCGGGTGCCGCCAGCGGTGCCGCTGTCGGAGATGAAGCCGTAGACGAAGTGGTCGGCACCGGCGCCTCCGGTCATCGTGTCGGCACCGGCGCCGCCGCGCAGGACGTCATTGCCGTCACCGCCGATCAGAACGTCATCGCCATTGCTGCCGCTCAGGGTTGCGCCATCATGGCCGGCGATCAGCACGTCGTTGAAACGGGAGCCGATGACGGCCTCGATCGAGATCAGCTGATCCCCATCGCTGTCGTTGCCGGCAGCAAGGTTTACGGTCATGCCGGCAGAGGCACTCAGATAGATCACCGTGTCGAAGCCGTCGCCGCCATCCAGCACATCGGCCCCGCCGAGGCCGGCCAGAAGATCGTCGCCGGCGCCGCCTGAGAGGTGATTGGCGGTGTCGTCACCGGTCAACTGATCATCGGCCCAGCCGCCGATCAGATTCTCGATCGAGATGAAGCTGTCGCCATCCGAACTGGTGCCGGTCGACAGGCTGGCGCTGACCGGACTCAGACGATAGGCGAAGCTGACATAGTCGTTGCCGCCTCCGCCATCGATCAGATCGGCACCTGCGCCACCATCCAGCACATTGCTGCCGGCATCGCCGATCAGATGATCGTCGCCCGCGCCGCCGGTGGCGGCTTCGATCGAGATCAGGGTGTCGCCGTCGCTGGTGGTGCCGAGGCCGAGATCGACCGTGACGGCAGTGGTGTGGCTGGCGAAGCTGACCGTGTCATAGCCGGCGCCGCCATCGACGAGGTCGGCGCCGGCACCGCCGTCCAGGATGTTGCCACCGGCATTACCGATCAGGTGATCATCGCCGCTGCCGCCGATCAGGCCTTCGATTCCGGTAAACTGGTCGCCATCGGAAGCAGTGCCGGCGACCAGATCGACCGTGATGCCGGTGGTGTTCCCGGCATAGCTGGCGATGTCGTATCCTGCGCCGCCGTCGATGAGATCGGCACCGGCGCCGCCGGTGATCAGGTCATCACCGCCATTGCCGCGAATGTCGTCGGCACCATCGCCGCCATCGATCCGGTCATTCCCGTCCCCGGCGATGATCAGGTCGGCGCCGGACCCGCCATCGAAGATGTCGCTGCCGCCGATGCCGTAAAGGGTGTCGTCACCGGCCCCGCCGTCAAAGCGGTCATTGCCGGTGCCGCCGGTGATGATGTCGTTGCCGTCCCCGCCATAGAAGGTATCACTGCCACCGCCGCCGGTGATGACGTCGTCGCCCTCCAGCCCGCGATAGACGTCGTTGCCGGGGGAGCCGCCGAGCATATCGTCGCCGGGCGTGCCGATGATGTCGGTCAAGATCATTCTCCCGTCATGGATGAACCGGTCTGGAGCTGTCCGGTGAAAGATTACCTATCGCAATACCATTGCGCGATCAATATGTTGAAGAATTGCTGTTTTAGATTCATGCGTTGAAACGCAGAAGGCGGCGGATGCCAAGGGGCACCGCCGCCTTCTTTCGTGGAGGGATCAGGGTCAGAGCAGGAAGGCGTCTGCGGTGAAATCGGCCACGGGGAGGGCAACTTCGATGATGGCATTGCTGCTGCCATCACCGTCGCTGTCGATGGTGATGGCGGTATAGCCGGGGTTGGAGGATGCGGTGATGCGCATCTCGCCGGCAGTCCCGCTATAGGCGCCGGTGCCGATAAAGGTCAGACCTTCGCGCGCGGTGGTCGAGGGATCGATGTCGAGGGTTGAGAAATCGATCCGGTCGCTTGCGGCGATATCGAGATCCATGATCCGGTCGCGGGATGCGAGGCCAGTGTCGCTGTCGGAGATGGACTGAAACACGAAGCGATCGGCACCATCGCCGCCGGTCATGATGTCGCGGCCGTTACCGCCGATCAGGACGTCATCGCCCTCACCGCCCAGTAGGGTGTCATTGCCGGAACGACCCTCGAGCAGATTGTCCCCAGCATTGCCGATGATCGTATCGTTGCCGCTGCCTCCGATGACCCCTTCAATGGAGATCAGCGTGTCATTGCCGCTGCTGGTACCCTGCGCGAGATCGAAGGTTGCGTTGGTCGTGGCGATGTTCCAGTCGCCGATGTCATAGCCGTCCCCACCATCCATGATGTCGGCACCACCACCGCCGGACAGCACGTCATCGCCGGCGCTGCCGCGAAGCGTGTCGTTGCCATCGCCTGCCTCGAACTTATTGTTGCCAGCATTGCCGATCAGCGTGTCATTGCCGCTGCCGCTGCGAACGCCTTCGATTGAGGTCAAGCTGTCATTGTCCGGATTTTCGCCCGTGGTAAGGTTGACGGTAATATCTACTCCCCGATCAGAATAGTCGACCAGATCCAGGCCGTTGCCGCCATTAAGCCAGTCGGTGCCCAGACTGCCCTGCAGCAGGTCATCACCGGCACCGCCCGTCAGACGATCTGCGTTGTCGCCGCCGATCAGCAAGTCATTGTGGTCGCTGCCGACGAGGGTCTCGATGCTGATCAGTACGTCGCCGACCGCTTCGTCGTCGGGACTTGTGCCGATACCGCCATGGACCAGACTGACGACGACAGCAGCGGTCGCATAAGCGTAGCTTGCGGTGTCTATTCCTTCACCACCGTCCAGCCGGTCGGCACCGAGACCGCCGATGAGGGTATCCTGGCTATCACCTCCGAGCAGGATGTCATCGCCACCCCGGCCCATCAGGGTGTCCATTTCCTGACCGCCATCAAGGATGTTGGCCTGATCATCGCCATAGATGCGGTCATAGGATTTGCCGCCGATGACCTTCTCGATGCCCGAGTATGTGTCATCTTTCGCATCACCGGCACCACGACCTTGAAGGAGATCGACAGAGATAAAAACGGTAGAGCTGCTGTAATCCGCCGTATCTATACCCTCGCCACCATTCATTACATCAGCGCCAGCGTTGCCGATAAGAATATCGTCGCCGTTTCCGCCATTCAGAATGTCATCACCAGCGCCACCGATGACACGGTCATTGCCATCTTCTCCATTGAGGACATCATCGCCTGCCGCGCCGCCCAGGGTGTCATCGCCGGCGCCGCCTGACACTGTGTCGTCGCCGGACTGTCCATCCAGCAGATTGTCTCCGCTATTGCCGATGATGGTGTCCTTGCCGCTGCCCCCGATGACGCCTTCAATGGAGATCAGCGTGTCATTGCCGCTGCTGGTGCCATTTGCGAGATCAATGGTTGCATTGGTGGTGGCGACGCTCCAGTCGCCGATGTCATAGCCGTCGCCGCCATCCATGAGGTCGGCGCCGCCACCGCCTGCCAGTACGTCATCGCCCGCGCCGCCGGTCAGGCTGTCGGCCCCGTCACCGCTTTCCAGCCGGTTGTCCCCGTCATCGCCGATGAGCGTGTCGTTACCAGAGCCGGTGCGAACCCCTTCGATCGAGATGAAGGTATCGTTGTCCGGATTGACGCCAGTGGCGAGGTTCACTGTCACAGGCCCGTAGCGATCGAGGTAATCGGCCAGATCGACGCCATCGCCGCCTTCAAGTACGTCCACGCCGAAGCCGCCCCGCAGCAGGTCATCACCGGCGCCGCCGGTGAGCCGGTTTCCGGCGCTGTCGCCGATCAGCAGGTCGTCATAGGCGCTGCCCAAAAGATCCTCAATGCCGATCAGAACGTCGCCGACAGCCTCGTTATCGGGGGCGGCGCCGACTCCTCCGGTGGCCAGGCTGACCATGACACCTGCGGTCGCATTGGAGTAGCTCGCAACGTCGGTTCCTGCGCCGCCTTCGAGCCGGTCCGCTCCGAGGCCCCCCACAAGCAGGTCGTCGCCATCACCTCCAGCCAGGTGGTCGTCGCCCGCACGGCCCTCGAGTTGGTTGTGACCGGCAGATCCGGTCAGGTGATCGTCGCCCTCGCCACCGATGGCCCCCTCAATCGAGGTAAAATGATCGTCTTCACCCTGGCCCGATGCGAGGTCGACGACCACGGGGGATGTGCTGTCTTCATAGCTGGCGATGTCGAAGCCGTCTCCGCCGCGAAGGTCGTCGCTCCCTGCGTTACCGAGAAGGATGTCGTCGCCATCGCCGCCGTCGAGCACGTCGTCGCCGTCGCCGCCCAACAGACGATTCGCGCCATCGTCGCCGCTGAGCAGGTCATCGCTGCTGCCGCCGATAATGCCTTCGATGGAGCTGTACGTGTCGCCATCGGGATTCGTGCCATTGCCAAGATGGATGGTGATGCTTGTGGTTCGTTCGGCATAGCTCGCAAGATCGAACCCGCTGCCACCTGCAAGTGTGTCGGCACCATTGCCACCAAGCAGAATGTCGTCGCCGTCCTGACCCATCAGTTGGTCGTCGCCGTCGCGACCCTCGATGACCTCGCTGGTGGTGCTCCCGCGGATGATGTCGTTTTGGTTTGTGGCGATGATGTGCTCGAACCCGCTGGCACGAAAGGTTCCGCGCGCATAAGCGGAACTTGTCCCGAGGGTCAGGTTGACGCCCGAGGTCATGCCGGTGAGGTTGAGGGCGTCGTAGCCGATATCGCCTCTCACATCCATAGAGGCGTTGATCTTCGTCGCCTGGCTGATATGGATGGTATCGTCTCCCGAACTTCCGACCAGGTAGGCGTCGTCTGTCTCTCCGTAGATGATGTCATTACCCAAATCATCCCAGATGAAGTCCGAGCCGGCGCCGCCATATACGATGTCGTCACCGTCGGCGCCGTAGAGACTATCATTCCCCGCGCCACCGTAGAGGATATCATTGCCCCCGAGACCCGTGAGTATGTCATTGCCGTCGCCCCCCTCGAAGATCTGGTTTGAGGCATCACCATACAGGCGATCGGCGAATGCTGTCCCGACAATGCGCTCGATGCTTATGAGTTGATCCAGAATGGACTCGAGTCCCTCTACGTCATAGTAATTCTGGTCAGATCGATAATAAATGCCGCTGCTATAATCAGAGTAGTCGGCTGTATCGAAGCCGTCACCACCATTCAGGACGTCGTTGCCGGTCCCGCCGATCAGAACATCGTCGCCGGCGCTGCCCGAGAGCGCGTCGTTGCCGGCCAGACCATCGATGATGTCGTCGTCATCAGTGCCGACGAGGATGTCCGCAGTCTCCGTTCCGGTGATCATGTGTATCTCTCCATCTATCGTTCAGGGCAGGCGGGCAGCGGGCGCGAGGGGAACAGCACCGCTGCAAGCCGCGGATGTCGCAGTCATGTGCTCGTACAGAAGTATGCGCGCCTGCAGGTTACATGATGAAGCGTTTTTGATATGTGAGTTCATGTTCAGTCAACCATATGAAATGCGCTGCTTTTAGAAAAATGCATTGTCTATCAATATTTTACTGAAATGTCGGTGGGATCACTATGATGTGGTTAATGATCTACTAAGAACTTCATGCGTCGCGATGCGACGTCAGCTATGCCTCCCTGGGTATGATATTCTCCCATATGGGAGAATGTGGAATGCCACCTGCAGATCATGCCGCATGGAGGTGTCCGCCGACTCAGAGCAGGAAGGCGTCTGCGGTGAAATCGGCCAGGGGCAGGGCGACTTCGATGATGACGTCGCTGATGCGGTCACCGTCGCCGTCGATGGTAATGGCGGTATAGCCGGGGTTGGAGGATGCGGTGATGCGCATCTCGCCGGCAGTCCCGCTATAGGCGCCGGTGCCGATAAAGGTCAGACCTTCGCGCGCGGTGGTCGAGGGATCGATGTCGAGGGTTGAAAAATCGATCCGGTCGCCTGCGGCGATGTCGAGACCCATGATCCGGTCGCGGGATGCGAGGGCAGTGCCGCTGTCGGAGAGAGATTGAAACACGAAGCGATCGGCACCATCGCCGCCGGTCATGATGTCGCGGCCGTTACCGCCGATCAGGACGTCATCGCCCTCACCGCCCAGCAGGGTGTCATTGCCGGAACGACCCTCGAGCAGATTGTCCCCAGCATTGCCGATGATCGTATCGTTGCCGCTGCCTCCGATGACCCCTTCAATGGAGATCAGCGTGTCATTGCCGCTGCTGGTACCCTGTGCGAGATCGAAGGTTGCGTTGGTCGTGGCGATGCTCCAGTCGCCGATGTCATAGCCGTCCCCACCATCCATGATGTCGGCACCACCACCGCCAGACAGCACGTCATCGCCAGCGCCACCGCGGAGCAGGTCGTCGCCGTCGCCGCCCAAGAGCGTGTTGACGCCGTCATCGCCGCCCAGCACGTCGTCATACGCGGAGCCTTCCAGGTTCTCGATACCGACCAGCACATCGCCTTCGGCATCGCCCCCCGCACCGATGACGGCATCGGCGACGGTGACCGTCGCGCCGCCGGCAAAGCCGGCCCAGCTGCCCTCGATCGTCTGGCGGTTGGCCAGATCGACCGTCACCCCCGCTGCCGAGCCGGCGTAAGAGGCCGTGTCGGCATCCTCGGCAGGGTCGTAGAGATCGGTGGTGTCGGCGGGCAGGGTCAGTTCGCCGCCGGCGATGAGATCCGCACCGGCGCCGCCGGTGAGGGTATCGTTGCCCAGGCCGCCTTCAAGGAAATCTGCACCCGCGCAGGCATCGATGATGTCGTCGCCTTCGCCGCCGAGGATGCTGTCGTCACCCTGGTCGCCGTAGACGGTGTCGTTGCCGTCACCGGCCTCGATTATGTCGGCGCCGTCGCCGCCATGGATCATGTCCTGGCCGGCGCCTCCTTCGATCTCGTCGTCCCCGCCGTCGCCGCAAATCGTATCGTCTCCGGCTTCCCCGAGGAGGCGATCATCGCCTGCACCACCATCGATGATGTCGTTACCCGCGCGGCCCCTGAGCGTGTCGTCGCCACCCAGGCCCAGAAGGGTGTCGTCGCCGGACGTGCCGTTGATGATGTTGTTCGCATCGGTACCGGTGTAGGTCGCCATGCCGCGGTTCCCTCGCCTGCGGGTCACATGATGCGGGCATGTTGATGCGTGTCTGAATGGTCAGTCAACTACAAGGAAATCAGACAATTTTACGTTAATATCAATGGTGTTAAAAATGCGCTGACAGATCAAACAGGTGACCATGTCATGGTTAACGAGGTTTTAATAAACTTTTTGCGTGGGATGGGAGGCGGCAGCTCGCACGCCCGGTTCTGATGGTGCGCAGACAGGAAGACGGCCCGCGGCTGATGACAACCGCGGGCCGCCGGGTCTGCGCTGCCTGCCGGACGTCAGAGCAGGAAGGCGTCGGCCGAGAAGTCCGCCACGGGCAGGGCGACCTCGAAGAGGAAGTTGCTCGTCCCATCACCGTCGGTGTCAATGCCGACGCTGGTATAGCCGGCATTGACGGAGGCCGCGATCCGCACCTCGCCGGCCGTGCCGGTATAGGCACCGCTGCCGATATAGGTCATGGTCTCGTGTGCGCTGGTCGAGGGATCGATATCGAAGGTCGAGAGGTCGATCCGGTCGCCGGCGGCGATGTCGAGATCCATGATCCGGTCACGCGAACTGGTGCCGGCGCTGCTGTCGCTGAGTGACTGGAACACGAACCGGTCGGCGCCGTCGCCGCCGGTCATGATGTCACGGCCGGTATTGCCGATCAGGACATCATCGCCGTCGCCGCCCGACAGCGTGTCATTGCCCGAATGACCATCGATCCAATTGTTGCCTGCATCGCCGGTGATGGTGTCGCCGGCGGTGCCACCGATGACGCCTTCGATCGAGATCAGCGTGTCGCCATGGGTGTTGTCGCCGGTCGAAAGATCGATGGTCTGGCCGGTCCACTGGTTCAGATAGCTGGCGATGTCGAAGCCGTCGCCGCCATCCATGACATCGATACCGTTGCCGCCGCGCAGCAGATCGTCGCCTGTACCGCCGATCAGTGTGTCATCACCATTGCCACCGGCGAGAACATCATTGCCTGCTCCGCCGTTGAGTGTATTGGCGAATTCGCCGCCACTCAAGGTGTCGTTGCCGCTGCCACCAATCAGGTTCTCAATCGAGATCAGCGTGTCTCCATCCGAGTTGACGCCATCGATATCGATGGTGAGATCGGTGGTGAATACCTCATAGCTGACGGTATCACTACCATAGTGGCCATCGATGACGTTGGCGCCGACGGCACTGATGATCAGGTCTCCCGACTGACCACCAATGACGTTTTCAATGTCGATCAGCTGATCGCCTTCACTGCTTGTGCCCGCCACCAGATCGATCGTCCGTCCGACGACCTGTTCGACATAGCTCGCGGTATCGATGCCGGCCCCGCCTTCCAGACGATCGGCGCCGCTGCCGCCGCGCAGCAGATCGTCGCCATTGCCGCCGATGAGAACGTCGTCGCCATTGCCGCCGGCCAGACGATCATTGCCGTCACCACCCGAGAAGATATTGTCGAGGCTGGTACCGTTGAGTACATCATCGCCGCTGCCACCGATCAAACCTTCGATCGACGAAAAGCGGTCTTCATTGCCCTCCGCGGTGCCGAGATTGACCGTGATCCCGGTGGTACGATCCTCGTAGCTCGCATAGTCGAAGCCGTCACCGCCAAAGAGGGCATCTTCACCCAGACCACCGATCAGGATGTCGTCGCCGCTGCTGCCGCTCAGGCGATTTTCGCCGGCATCGCCGATGATGGTGTCGTTGAAGGTGGTGCCGGTGACGTTTTCGATGGAGGTGAGGGTGTCCTGGTCCGAGGTAGTGCCGCTGGCGAGGTCGATGGTCATGCCGGCAGTGGCATCTGTTGCCACGAAGGTATCGATGCCGTCGCCGCCGTCAATCTGATCGATGCCGGCGCCACCATAGATGATGTCGTCGCCAAGCCCACCGTCGATCGCATCGTCACCGGCGTAACCGAGAAGCGTGTTCGCGCCGTCGTTGCCCGTGATCACGTCGTCGAACTGGCTGCCGTAGAGGTTTTCGATGCCGGTATAGATGTCGCCGTTCGCCTCACCGGCCGTGCCCGTGCCCGTGGCAAGATTAGCCGTCACGCCACTTGCAGCCTCCAGATAGGCGACCCCGTCCGTGCCCTCATTGCCGATGAGCGTGTCGCTGCCGGCTGAACTGATGAGGATGTCGTTGCCGCGGCCACCATCGATCCTGGCGCTGGCGATCGAGAAGATGACGTCGTTGTGGTCGCTGCCGAGGACGGCTTCGACATTCTGGAGCTGATCGATGGGCGTGCCGGTCGTGAAGCCCAGATAATTTCCCTCGCCGGCGTTCCCGTTGGCGAGATCGATACGCATACCGGTACCGGCACCGGCATAGCTCACGGTGTCGAAGCCATCCCCGCCGTCAATGGTGTCGGCGCCGTCGCCACCGTCCAGGGTGTCATCGCCCAGACCACCGAGGAGGGTATCGTCACCCCCGCCACCCTGGAGGATGTTGGCGCCGGCATCGCCGGTCAGCATGTCATCGCCCCAGCCGCCGATCAGGTTCTCGATCGAGGTGAAGCCGTCGCCATCGGTATTGGCGCCGGTCGCGAGATTGGCAGTGACCGAGGTGAGGCGATAGGCATAGCTGACATAGTCGTTGCCGTCGCCGCCGTCGAGGGTGTCGGCGCCCAGGCCACCATCCAGGACATTGTTCCAGATATCGCCGGTGAGGCTGTCATCGGCCTCACCGCCGGTCGCCGCTTCGATCGAGGTCAGCGTGTCACCGTCGCTGGTCGTGCCGGTGGCGAGGTTGACGGTGACCGAGGTTGTCCGCCCGGCGAAGGTGAGGGTGTCGAAGCCGAGGCCACCATCGATCGCATCCGCACCCAATCCGCCATCGATGATGTTGGCGCCGTCATCACCGGTGATGGTGTCGTTGCCGCTGCCGCCGATGGCACCTTCGACATTGGTGAACTGGTCGCCGTCGGAGGCCGTGCCGGCGGCGAGGTCGATGGTCAGGCCGGTCGTATAATCGGCATAGCTGACCCGGTCGTAGCCGGTGCCGCCGTCGATCACATCGGCACCGGCGCCGCCCATGAGGAGGTCGTCGCCATCGCCACCATCGAGGATGTCGGTGCCGCTGCCGGCGGTAATCGTGTCATTGCCGGCGCCGCCGTCGAAGGTGTCGTTGCCGCCACCGCCGGTGATCACGTCTTCACCCTCAAGGCCGTAGAAGGTTTCGTTCGCGGTGGTACCGGTCAGCGTGTCATTGCCTGCCGTGCCGATGATATCGGTCAAGGTCGATCTCCCCATCCCATCTCCGAAGCACGGCGCCAGGGCCCGGCGGCCGTCCTTCCCGTGCGGTCAATGGGCAGATCTTGGTATGCGATCGAGGCGTTGGTCAATCATGCGATGATCAAGATCGGATGACGCTATCGTATGTAATGGAATTCTGACGTGAAATCAGCCGGCTGCGATTTTTATCGTAAAGACGTGATGAATGCCGGGCGCCCGTTTACCTCATCTCGTCACTTGATCCCCGCCCGCATGAACGACTGCACGAAAGCCCGCTGAAAGATCAGGAAGGCGATCAGCAGAGGGGCGGCCGACAGCAGGGTGGCGGCGGTGATGATCGACCAGTCGATGCCCTGGTCGGTGGAGGCGAAGACGGCGAGCCCCACGGTCAGCGGCCGGGTTTCGACCGAACGCGCCACGACCAGCGGCCAGAGGAAATTGTTCCAGTGGTGGCTGATCGAAACCAGGCCATAGGCGACATAGACCGGCTTTGCCAGCGGGATATAGACCCTGCGGAGCAGGCCGGCGAGGCTGCAGCCCTCAAGCCGCGCGGCGTCGTCCAGCTCTTTCGGGATGGTCATGAAGGTCTGGCGGAGCAGGAAGATGCCGAAGGCCGAGGCGACATAGGGAATGGCGATGCCGGTGATGGTGTCGACCAGGACCAGCTTTTCGAGCGTGGCGTAGTTCTGCACGATCAGCACGTCGGGCATGATCGTCAGCTGAACCAGCACGCCCAGGAACAGCAGGTTGCGGCCCGGGAACTGCAGCCGCGCGAAGGCGAAGGCAGCAAGGGTGCCGATCACCAGCTGGCCGGCCAGCGTGCCGGTGACCAGCATCATGGTGTTCAGCATGTAGCGCGGGAAGGGCGCCGCCTCCCAGGCTGCACGGAAATTGTCGAGGGTGAGCGGCGCCGTCAGGTCGAAGCGGGTGGCATAGGCGCCGGGATGGAAGGCGGTCCAGACCGCATAGAGCAGGGGCGCCGCCCAGATGAAGGCGAGCAGCCAGGCGCCCAGATCGACCAGCCGGGGAAGGCGGGCGACCAGCCGGGGCAGGCGGTGACGCAGCCCGGTCGGACCGGCGGGCGAGAGCGGGGGCGTAATCACGGTCATCGATAATGCACCTTCCGGTCGAGCAGCACGAACTGGCCGATCCCCACCAGCGCCAGGATGATCAGCAGCACCACCGAGATTGCCGCCGCATAGCCCGTGTCCCAGAAGCGGAAGCCGGTTTCATAGACATAGAGCAGCAGCAGCATGGTGGCGTTGTCGGGGCCGCCGCGGGTCATGATCATCACATGGTCGACCATGCGGCAGGCATTGATGATGGCGTTGACCAGCACGAACAGCGTGGTGGGCGCGACCAGCGGCCAGATCACCCGCCGGAACCGCGACCAGGGACCGGCGCCTTCCAGCGTCGCCGCCTCGATCAGCTGGGGCGGGATCTGGGTGAGGGCAGCCAGGTAGAAGATCATGAAGAAGCCGGCCTCCTTCCAGATCGCGACCACGATCACGGCGCCGAGCGCCGTTTCCTGCTGGCCGAGCCAGTTGGTGGCGCCGAAACCGAACAGTCCGGTCAACTGATCGAGCAGACCGTAGGAGGGGGTGTAGAAGAACAGCCAGATATTCGCGACCGCGATCATCGGCAGCACGGTGGGGGTGAAGAAGGCGAGCCGGGCGAGGCCGCGACCGCGGATCTTCGACGACACCAGCATCGCCATGCCGAGCGAAATCAGGATGGTGGCGGGCACGGTGCAGAGGGCGAAGATCAGATTGTTCCAGAGCGCCTTGAGAAAGGCCGGATCGTCGAGCAGCCAGAGATAATGGTCGAGGCCGATGAATTTCGACGGCCGCGCCCCCTTGGCCGTGGAATAGAGCGCCGTGACGAAGGTCTGCACCGCCGGCACATGGGTGAATGCGGCGAGCAGCACGACCGCCGGCAGCAACATCAGGCTGGCGGGCAGAAGATGGGTGCGGCGGAAGGTCATCGGCGGCGATCCGGTGGTGGTCGAAAGACGGAGCCGGCCCGCCCCCTGCGCGCAGGCAGGGGCCGGGCCGGGCCGGGGGGGGGACGGCGCCTCAGCGATAGGGGCGGAGGATGCGGGTGGCCTCGGCCTGGGCCGCCTCCAGCGCCGGCTTCGGCTCGGCGGCACCGGTCAGCACCGCCTGCAGCGCGTTGTTGAGGGCGGTGGTCACGCGCTGGTTTTCATGCGTCGACAGCTCGGCGACCGCATAGTCCAGCTGGTCACGGGCGACCGCGGCGGCCGGGAAGCCCTTCACATAATCCTGCATCGCCGGGGTCTGCCAGGCATCGGGGCGCACCGCCACATAGCCCGTGTCGATGCCCCACTGGGCGGCGCGCTCGGGCGTGCTCATCCAGGTGACGAAGGTCGCGGCGGCCGCCTTCTGGGCGTCGGTCGCGCTGGAGAAGACGTAGAAATTGCCGCCGCCGGTGGGCGAGCCGCGCCGCGCCTTGGCCGGCAGCATGCCGACGCCGAACTCGAAGGGCGCATTCTTGCGGATGTTGGTCAGGTTGCCGGTGGTGGTCCAGATCATCGCCGCCTTGCCTTCGAAGAAGTCGCGCGGCGTGGTGCCCCATTCCACGATGCCGGGGGCGTGGATCTTCTCCTTGGCCGACAGGTCGCGCCAGAAGGTCAGCGCCTCGACCACCTTCGGGTCGTCGTAATGGGTGACGGTGCCGTCATCGCTGGCCAGTTCGACGTCGTTCTGGGTGGTCAGCGCCTGGAACAGCCAGTAGGGGAAGCCCGAGGACGGGATCTGCACGCCCCAGCGGATGACATTGCCCGAGGCGTCGGTGCGGGTCAGCTTGTGGCCCATGGCCACGTATTCGTCCCAGCTGTCGGGACCCTTCTCCGGATCGAGGCCGGCCTCGCGGAAGGCCTCCTTGTTCCAGTAGGCGACGATGGTGGAGCGCTGGAAGGGAATGCCCCAGGTCTTGCCGCCGGCCTGGCTGTTGGCCATGAAGGCCGGGTAGAATTTCGACGGCAGGGCCTTTTGGTCATCGGTGGCGGCGATGTCGTCGAAGGCGACGATCGCGCCCTCGTCGATCAGCGTGTACATGTCGGTCGACAGCATCACCGCGACCTCGGGCGCATCGCCGCCCTTGAAGGCGGTCAGCGCCTTGGTGACCGTGTCCTGATAGCTGCCCGAATAGATCGGGTTGACGTCGATCTCGGGATGTTCGGCTTCGAAGGCCGCGACATAGCCGTCGATGATCTTGGTGATCGGCCCGCCGACGGCGACCGGATAGTAGAAGTCGAGCGTGGTCTTGTCTGCGGCAAAGGCGCTGCCGGCGACCATGGTCGAGGCCAGCAGGGCGGCAGCCAGCGTGCCGGTGACGGTGCGGAACATGGGTGCGGTTCTCCGGTGAGCAGGCAGGATCAAGGTCTGAGCAGGTCGGCCGCGGTTCCGGCCGGCGGGTCGACGCGCCGGCCGGTGGCAGCGTCGAAGACGTGCAGCCGGCCGGGGGCGATGGAGAGCGCCACGGCGGTGCCGGGCGCGATGGCATGGTGGCCCGGAACCCGGGCGGTGAGACGGCCGGCGCCCGGTGCATAGCCGTCGAGATCAATGCCGAGGACGGCATCCGCCCCCAGATATTCGCGCTCGGCCACGATGCCCTTCAGGGGGGAGCCGGTGGCGTCTGGCGTCAGAACCGGGTCGCCGAGCGGTGTGGGTCGGATGTCTTCGGCCCGTGCCCCGGCCAGCAGGCCGGGCGCCCGCGCGGGCTCGACCAGCCCGATCGGCGGCTGGCCGATGAAGCGGGCGGCGAAGACGGTCTCTGGGCAGTCGTAGAGCCGGTCGGGGCGGGCGGCCTGTTCGATCCGGCCGCCATTCATCAACACCACCTGATCGGCCATGCTCATGGCTTCGGCCTGATCATGGGTGACATAGACCATGGTCAGCCCCAGGCGCTGCTGCAGGGCGCGGATTTCGCGCCGCATTTCCGCGCGAAGCCGGGCATCGAGATTGGAGAGCGGCTCGTCCATCAGGCAGAGCGGTGCCCGGGCGACCAGGGCGCGGGCCAGCGCCACGCGCTGCTGCTGCCCGCCCGACAGCTGAGAGGGCCTGCGGTCGAGCAGCTGGCCGAGGCCCAGAAGATCGGCTGCTTCGGCCAGGCGGCTGCGACGTTCCGTGGCCGGAACCCCGCGCACCTCCAGCCCGAACAGGATGTTGCGGGCGACATCCAGATGCGGGAACAGGGCGTAGGACTGGAACACCATGGCGAGGCCACGGGCCGCCGGCCCGTCGCGGGTGACGTCGCGGCCGCCGATCAGCACCCGGCCCTCGTCGGGCTGATCCAGGCCGGCGATGAGCCGCAGCGTGGTCGACTTGCCGCAGCCCGAGGGGCCGAGGAGCACCAGCATCTCGCCCGGCTCTGCCCGGACCGACACGCCGTCGAGTGCGGTCACCCCCGCCCAGCGGCGGGTGATGCCGTCGAGATCGAGGCCGATACCGGTGGGGGAGGGCTGAGGCGCTCTCATGCGGCGGTCTCCGCGGCGGTGACGATCACGCGGGTGCCGGCAGTGTCGAGCAGCCGGGCGAGCGCCGGCGGCGGGGCCGCATCGGTGACCAGAAGATGGGCGTCCTCGATCCGTCCGCCGCTGGCGCTGGCGGGGCGGCCGAATTTGGTGGCATCGGCGATCAGCACCCGCTGACGGCAATGGGCCATGATTGCCTGACGCGCGATCACCTCGTCAGGGGTGAAGTCGAGCAGGGTGCCGTCGGGATCGATGCCGCCCGCACCGGCGATGCCGAAATCGACCCGATAGGCGGCGAAGACCCGTGCGGCCGCCTCTCCGGTGACGCCGCGATCGCTGAGCCGGCCGCCTGCAATGGTCACATCGATCCGGGGCGTTTCCGACAGCAGGGCGGCAATGGCGACATTGTTGGTGATGACGGTGAAGGCGGTCTCCCGCTCCGCCAGCGCGCGGGCGACCTGTTCGGGCGTGGTGCCGATGCCGAGCGAGACCGAGGCGCCGTCGGGAATGAGGGCTGCGGCCGCCCGCCCGATCCGGCGCTTGGCCTCCAGGTTCAGCACCTGGCGGGTGCCGTAGGCGATATTGCGGTCGGGCCAGGCTGCCCCGCCATGCATGCGCTTCAGCCGGCCGTCATCGGACAGCGCGTTGACGTCGCGGCGGATGGTCTGGGGCGTCACCCGGAAACGGGCGGCCAGCGCGTCGATGCCGGCATAGCCGGTCTCGCGGACAAGCGACAGGATTTCGGTGCGGCGGCGGGTCGTGTTCATGGGCCCGATCCTGTCCGTACCGCGTCATCGGTTCAAAGGAAGGTTCGGTTTTCGTTTGATGACGGTTCGGCGACAGAAAACCGTTCGTTCGCGCAAAAGGTGCTTTTCGAATGAACGGTCGTTGGCTCAGGCAAATCGACACTGGCCGTCGAACGGGGTTGGGGATAGAAGCTTCATTTGATCCACGGGCAGGCAATCTGCGACACTGAGGCGGCCGGCTTCCCCGCATGCCGCGACGCCCGACGGGCATGGGCCGCCCGATGGAAAACGGGTCAGGCCCGGTTGGATACGGGCCAGGAACGAGACAGGGACGAAGGCGATCTTATCCATGGACAGACGAGCCGGTTCATCCGACACGAGCGGGGCAGCGCGTCCGCCCCAGCGCGAGCTGCCGGTGGCCATCCGCGAAGGCCGGCTGGCCGATGCCGCCGCGGTGACCCGTGTGGGGGTCGCCGCCTGGGAAAAGGGGCCCGGCAGCGTGCTGCCGTCGTCGGCCCGTGCACCAATGGCCGACGGCAAGATGTTTGATGCGCTGCTGCGCCAGACGCCGGGGCGGATTCTGGTCGCCGATGTCGGTGGCCATGTCCTGGGCCTGGCGGTGGGCGATCCCGAGGGGGAGCAGCTGACCGATCTCTGGGTCGATCCGCGCGCCTGGGGGCGGGGGCTTGGGAGCCGTCTGCTGGCCGCCTTCGAACAGGCGGCCGGAGAGCGCGGCCGCAAGCGGATCGTGATCGACGTTCTGGAAGGCGACGAACGCGGGCTGGGCTTCTGCCGTCGTCGCGGCTATCAGGCGGTCGGCCGGTCGACCGTCCGCGACCGGGATCTTCACATGATGATCGGCAAGATCCGCCTGGAGAAGCGCCTGGCCTGAGCCTGGGCCCCCGACGACCGAACCGGGTGACTGTTGCTAGAATGTGTCATCGGGGACTGCGCGTGTATCGGGTAAACCACGGTTAATCGCCGTTTACACGCCGTTTACATGGATCGGCTATGACGAGAGCGTGACACCCCCCGAAATGCGGGGGCCGGGTGGCCGCGCTGCCCCCCGCGCGCCCCGCGAGTGTGAGTACGCTCTGACCATGATCAATGTCGGATCGATCCGCGGCCGCCGGAGCCGCCGCCCTGCTTCCCGTCTGCCTGCTTCCCGTCTGACCGCGGCCCTGGTGGCCGGCACCGCCCTGGCGGGCGGGCTGGCTGCCCTGGTGCCCGCAGGGCCCGCCCGCGCCGACCAGCCGGGCGGCATCATGAATTCGGTGGACATGATCGGCGCCCGCGCGCTTTGGGAGCGCGGCATCACCGGTCAGGGCACCGTGGTGGTGGTGATCGACAGCGGCGTCGAGACCAGCCATCCCTTCCTGGACGGCAAGGTGATCGACGAGGCTTGCGTCGGCATTTCAGTCGGCGGCCGGACCGGCGATTGTGGCGGCGGCGCGGACTTTGCGACCGGCGAGGGTACGGCTGCTCCGGATTACACCGATGAAGATGCCAACCATGGAACCCATGTCGCCGGCACGATCGCCGGCAACAATGGCGAGGCCTATGGCGTGGCGCCGGACGCGAAGATTGCCGCGATCCTGGTCAAGAGCCCTGACGGTTTCGACGAGGACGAGGATAACTGCGGCGAGGGCGACCCCAATTGCGCCAGCGCCCTGAATGACAGTCTGACCCGCGCCTATTCGCACGTGATGGAGCTGGCCCAGCAGTACCGGGTCGTGGCGGTGAATATGAGCCTGGGGGCTGGTGAATATTCCGGCATCTGTGACGAGCAGACCCCCGGCGGCGCGGCGCTTTCCGAAGCCTTCCAGGCGGCCCAGGCTTCGGGCATCGCCAATGTCGTGGCCTCGGGCAACGAGTATCACACCACCACCGTCTCGACGCCCGCCTGCCTGACCGGAGCCATCCCGGTGGGCGCGGTGGACAGCGACGAGATCATCGCCGTGTTCTCGAACCAGTCGGAACTGGTGGAGTTGATGGCGCCGGGCGTCGGCATCGTCTCGTCGGTGTTCAACGGCGAATATGGCGAGATGGACGGCACCTCGATGGCGACGCCGCATGTGGCGGGTGCCATCGCGCTTCTGGCCTCGGCCTCTCCCGGTGCCTCGGTCAACGAGATCTATCAGGCCCTGGCGCTGACCGGCAAAGAGGTCACCTATGACGAGGCGACCCTGATCGAGCGGGTGGACGGGGAGGGCCAGCCTCTGCCCGAGAAGCTGGTCTTCCGTCTGATCCAGGTCGACAAGGCCGCCTTCCTGCTGATCGCGAGCCGGGCCGACGCCATGACGCTGGCCGCGACCTCCGACCGGGGCCGGGTGATGGGCACGACCTTCCGGAATCTGGTGGGCGAGGATTTCGCCACCGATCCGCTGACGGTCTATCGCGCCCTCGACGTGGTCGGCCGCTCGGGCATGGACGGCGCGCTGTCGCAGCTGAGCCCCGACCGCAACACCGCCACCGCCGAGGCGACGCTGGCCCTGCTGGGCGAGATCGGCCGGACGGTGTCGGCACGGCTCGGCGCCGTGCGCCAGGGCGGTGCGGGCGTGACCGCGGCCATGGATGCGCCGCGCCAGTTTGCGGCCGCCGCCACCGTGATGGCCGATGTCACCTCGGGCAGCTCCAGCCTGGCCTCGCTCGCCCGCCTGCCGGGCATGGAGGGTGGTGAGACCGGCGGCTGGGTGCGCGGTTTCGGCCAGTGGCTGGATCGGGACGCGACGGCAGAGCGCTATGGCTATCGGGCGAGCGGCGGCGGCGTGATCGCCGGTATCGACACCATCGTCGGCGAGGGCTGGCGGGTCGGCGGCTTCACCGCCTATGGCCGCAGCAGCACCAAGACCGATGGCGGCCTGGGCGAGGGCACGGCGGATCTGGCGACCCTCGGCGTCTATGGCGGCTATACCAAGGATCGCTACCATCTGGATGGGTCGCTCTCGGTCGGCTATGGCTGGAGCGAGACCGACCGCGTGATCGCCCTGCCGGGCCTGCTGCGGACCGCGAAGGGTGAGACCGAGGGTCTGACCGTGCAGAGCCGGATCGCGCTGGGTGCCACCTATGACGTCTCCGGCTGGTCGGTCGGCCCCGAGGCCTGGGTGGGCTATACCGGCCTGCAGCAGAAGGGCTATACCGAAACCGGCGCCGGCAGCCTGAATGCGCGGGTCGACGAGCTGTGGCTGGGCGAGGTCGGCACCGGCCTGGGCGTCACGGTCGGCCGCGGCTTCGACCTGGGCGGCCCGGTGCTGATGCCGGCGGTGACGCTGGGCATGGGCTATCGCAGCCCCACCGGCGACGACAGCATGACCGGCGTGCTGGGCGGCACGGCGGCGGGTGCCTACAACCTGGATCTGGCGCGCGAGAACGAGCTGACCTTCGATCCCGTCGTCGAGGCGGTGCTGGCGGTCGACGGGTCGACCAGCGCCTATGCCTCGTGGCGTGGCCGCTTCGGCGACGGTGTCGCCGACCAGGCCGGGACGGTGGGTGTCCGTATCACCTGGTGATCGCCGACGCGATGACCAAAAACAGGGCCGGACGAGCGATCGTCCGGCCCTTCGTTCTGGTCGATCCGGCGGCAGGCGGTCAGGCGGTCAGGCGGTCTGGCGGGCGCGCATGTCGAGCACGGTCAGCCGGCCGCTTTCGGTGACCGCGGCCAGCCAGTCGCCATCGTCGCTGATCGCGATATCGACGACCGGGCTGCCCGAGGGTTCGGTGATCGGCGCACCGGTGCCGGCCCCCGGCACCGCCACCACCAGCCCGTGATCATAGCCGATCATCAGGGTCGGCGATTTCGGATGCCAGAGCACCGCCGTCACCCCCGTGCCATAGGGCTGGGGGATTTCGGTCGGGGCCTTGCCTTCGGGGCCGGTGCGGCCGGCAAAGGACCAGACGATCACGTTCGACGAGCCGCTGGTCGCCAGCATCCGGCCATTGGGCGTGAAGGCGAGGCTGCGCACCTTGGTGTCATAGCCGGCCATGCGCAGCTTGTGGCCATCGGCCAGGCGCCAGGCATTCAGGGTGGAATCGCCCGTGGCGGCGACCAGCCAGTCGCCATCGGGCGAGATCCGGCCGCCGATCAACTGACCCTCGACCGGCAGCCGCTTGGGCGACTTACCGAACGAGGCCGTCCACCACAGCGTCACCCCGTCGCCATGGACAACGGCCAGCCGCTTGCCCTTGGGGTGGAAATCCAGTCCGGTGACGGTGCGCGGATGATCGTCGCCATCGCCGGTGATCCGGCCCTGGCGATCGATCAGCACCACGCGCTTGCCGGCCGCCGCCGCGCGAAGACCGCCCTGGGGCGAGGTCGCCACGGCTTCCACCCAGCGCCGCCCCAGCTCTGCCAGCACGGTGACGCTGCCCTCGGCCGAAACCGAGGTGACCTTGCCGTCATCGCCGCCGGTCAGGAAGGCGCCGGCGCCGATGTCGCGGGCGAAGGACAGAACCTGGCCCTTGTGGGCCTGAACGGCGGCGCCCAGGGTGAAGCCGTCATTGCGCCGGAAGATCCGCACACTGCCGTCGCCCAGCGCCACGGCCAGGGCCTCGCCCTTGCGATCGAAGGCGAGACCCACGGCCGGGGCGTCGAGATCCTCGCTGCGCCGGCGCGAGGCCAGGCGGTTGAAATAGCTGTCGGGTGCGGGGTTATCAAGCAACGTTGCCATCGAATCCCCGCTTCAGCTCGGCGGCATCCAGGTCGCGGCCGATCATCACCAGACGGCTGCGCCGGGTCTCCCCTTCCGCCCAGGGGCGGTCGAGCGTGCCTTCTGAGATCATGTGCACGCCCTGCAGCACGAAGCGCCGGTTCTGGCCGGCGAAGTTCAGAATGCCCTTGAAGCGCAGGATGTCCTGGCCCTTGGTCATCAGCAGCATGCTGAGCCAGCTTTCGAACAGCGTCTTGTCGAGCGGCTGGTCGGTGGTCAGCGACAGGCTGGAGATCGACAGGTCGTGGTCATGGGCCAGCACGCCGGGCGTCGCGGGGGTATGATCATGGTCGTGATCGTGGTGGCCATGCCCGTGATCGTGCCCATGATCATGATCGTGGTGATGGTGGCCGTCACCCTCGGTCAGGAATTCCGGCTCCAGCGCCAGCGCCCGCTTCAGGTCGAAGGCGCCGCGACCCAGGATCGCATCCAGGGCCACATTGCTGCGCTCGGTGCGATGGATCTGCGCCAGGGGGTTCAGCCGGCGGATGGTGGCTTCCACCCGTGCCAGCATGTCGGCATCGACCAGATCGGTCTTGTTCAGCACGATGATGTCGGCGAAGGCGACCTGCTGGGCGGCTTCCGGCGCGTCGACCAGGCGCTTTTCAAGGTTCAGGGCATCGACCACCGTCACCACGCCATCCAGCTGGGTGCGGCTGGCGATGTCGCGGTCCAGGAAGAAGGTCTGGGCGACCGGTGCGGGTTCGGCAAGGCCCGTGGTCTCGATCAGGATGCCGTCCAGATTGCCCGAGCGCTTGAGCAGAGCGCCGACGATCCGGATCAGATCGCCGCGCACCGTGCAGCACAGGCAGCCATTGTTCATGGTGAAGACTTCCTCGTCCGCGTCCACGACGAGGTCGCCGTCGATGCCGATCTCACCGAACTCGTTGACGATGACGGCATATTTGCGGCCGTGCTGTTCGGTCAGGATGCGGTTGAGCAGCGTGGTCTTGCCGGCACCCAGGTAACCGGTGAGCACGGTGACGGGAATCTTTTCCATGAGGTCCTCGGACGGGAGGGAATGGTTCAGGCGTCGGATATGGCAGGTCCGGCACGTCGCGCCAAGGCCGGGCTGTCCGCCGGGGGCAAAAGCATAGCACCCGTGCGGGTACGGCATCACCCGCCTTGTGTGGAGACACAGGCTGCCGGGAAACCGGTTGCGACGAAACCCGACATCGACGAAACCCTGCCGTGCAGCGTATGTTTCCCCTGATCCGCCACCTTCAGGTGACGGGGAGGGACTGCCATTTCGGGAGCATCAGGATGACCGACACCCGCAGCACGCTCTGGACCGGCCTTGGTGCCGCTCTGGTTCTTGGCGCCACGCTGGCGGGGGTGCCGGCGCCGGCATCGGCGGCAGCGGCAGCCACGACATCGGCGCCGGCGGCAGCCGTGCTTCAGACCCCGGAATTCGTGGCCCAGCTGGGTTATGTCGAAGGGCATCTGCGGGTCGGTGGCGCGCTCTACGCCGATGGCCGGCGGGAAGAGGCTCTGGTCCATTTCCGCCATCCTGCTGCCCATATCTACCCGTTGATCGCGCCATCGGTGGCGGCGCGGGGCCTGGCGGGGTTCGAGGCCGAACTCGATGCCGTGCAGAAGGCGGCCGAGGCCGGCAAGCCTGCGGCCGAGGTGTCGGCCGCGATTGATGCGGTGATGGCGAAGCTGAAGGCGGCGGCCAGTTCCGTGCCCGTGGCGGAGCGTCGTGACATTCATACCGGGCTCAAGGTGGCGAGCCTGATGCTGGACACCATCGCCGCCGAATATGGCCAGGCGATCAGCGGCGGGCGGATCACCAATGCTGCCGGCTATCAGGATAGTCTGGGCTTTATGCAGGTGGTGATCGGCATCCTGCGCCAGGCCCAGCCGCGCTTCCAGGAAGCCGATCCCGACCGCTGGAAGGCGGTGGCGGGCGATCTGCGCCAGCTGGCCCGGGCCTGGCCGTCGCTGGTGCCGCCGGCTGATCCGGTACTGCAGGCCGGCGAGGTCGATGCGCTGACCTCGCGCCTGCGCCTGGCACTCGACGGGTTCTGAGGGCCCGGATGAAGACCGCCCATCGCGACGATGGCCGGCCCAGGGCCCGCCGACGACCGAAACGGCGCCCCTGGCTGGCGCTTGCCGCCATTCTGGTGCCGCTGGTGGCTGCGGCGGTGCTGGCACTGGTCCGCGGCCTGCCCTGAGTCGATCAGCCTGAGCCGGGCAACCTGAGCCGGGCAGCCTGAGCCGGGCAGCCTGAGCCGGTCAGCCGGCGGCTTCGGCCGCCAGCCAGATCCCGCCGGCCATGAGCGCCAGCCCCGCCCCGATATCGATGCGGGCCAGGCTGCGGGCGCCGAGCCTGCGGCCGAAGCGGCTGCCGGCCGCCGACAGCATCACCCACCAGCCGAGCGAGCCGAGGAAGACCCCCGTCGCCAGGGCGGCCGGCACCAGGGGGCCGGCACCCGCCGGTGTGGCACCGAGGCCGAGCCCGGCGAAGAGGCCCGCGAAACTCGCGATGGTCATCGGGTTGGAGAGGGTGAGCAGGAAGGCGCCGAGCACGTCGCGCCCCGCCCGGCCGGTGCTGGCCGCAGGGCCGGCATCGCCACTGGCGAGCACGGCCCAGCCGCGGCGGACCGCCCCCAGGCCGATCCAGAGGATCAGCGCAGCCCCGGCCAGCCGCGGCCAGAGCGGATCGACGGCTGCCACCCCCAGCGCCGCGCCGAGGCCGAAGGCCGCAATCACCGCATAGACGAGATCGGCGGCTGCGACCCCGAAGCCCGAGGCGAGCCCGGCTGTAAAGCCGCCGGTCACGGCGCGTCTGAGGCAGAGCAGGCCGACCGGCCCCACCGGGGCTGCGACCGCAAGGCCGAGGGCCATGCCGCGTAAGAGTGCATCGAGCGGGGTCATGGCGTCACCTCGGGCGGCAGATCGGAGAGGGGCATGTCGGGGAAGGGGGAGGGGGCGCCGTCATCCTTCGGCGACGAGAGTGCGATCATGCTGTGGCTGCGGACGAGCGCGCCGGTCGCTTTCAGCCGGCCGAGCAGGGCTTCGAGCCCGGCGATGTCCGCGACCCTCACTTTCAGCAGATAGGACCAGTCACCGGTGACGTGGTGGCATTCCAGCACCGCCGGATCGGCACGAAGCGTCTCGACAAAGGCCGCTTCGACTGCAGGGCCACCCAGCGCCACGAACACGAAGCCCAGCACCCCCCGGCCGATGGCCGCGGGATCGGCGCGCAGCGTCATGCCACGGATCACCCCGCGTTCGGTCAACCGGCGCACGCGATCGTGGGCGGCGGAGGCGGAGAGGCCCGCGGCCTGCCCCAGCTCGGCCATCGGCGTGCGGGCATCGGCCTGAAGCCGGGCGATGATTTTCCGGTCGGCGTCGTCTAGCATCGGACAAAATCCCGAGAAATTCATATTAATCGGGATTTTATCCGCTTTAATGGGGTATGGAAAGATGGCGTCCTGAAAATTACCACGCACGATGAATGCCATCCGGAGTCAGGTGATCGGTTCTCTGGTAATGAGAATGAGTTGCAATTGCGTGAGACTCCGTTTAGGTTTCGGCGTGTGAGGCGGTTGCGACATGACGTCGCGATCGCTCCCCCTTAGAGCCAGCCACCCAGCATGGGGGCCGTTCCGCCGTTTGGTCGCGCTGCGGCCGGGGTGGCCCCCATGCCAGGCAGCCAGTGCCCGCTCCCGGGCGTGGCGCCGCGCCCCGTTCGGGAGCGGCACTGCGCCCGTCCGGTCATAAGAACCGCCGTGAGAAGGCTTGGCCCCGTGTCGTTCTACGTTCTAACCAATCAGGGCATCGCCCGCCGCCGCCTGTCGGCGCTCGGCCTTATGCTTGCAGCCGGTACGGCCCTTGCCGCCGGCACCGTGCCCCATGCCGCCGCTGCCGCCGACGCGGCGCAGGAGCTTCAGCTTGCCGCCGGCCGGGCGCCGATCGAACTCGATCCGGTAACCGTGCTCGGCACCCGTACCGAGAAGACGGCGAGCGAGGTGCCGGCCTCGATCGGCGTGGTCGGACAGGAAGAGATCAAGATCCGCCAGGCCGATGATCTGGGCGATCTGGTCGACGACATGCCCGGTGTCGAAATGTCGGGCGGCCCGCGCCGCACCGCCATGCAGCCGGTGATCCGCGGCCTGACCGGGGAGCGGGTGGTGCTGCGCGTCGATGGTGCGCGGCAGAATTTCGAAAGCGGCCATCGCGGCCGGATCTTCATCGACCCCTCGCTGCTGGAGCGGGTGGAAGTGCGGCGCGGCCCCGCCTCCTCGCTCTATGGCAGCGGCGCCATCGGCGGCGTGATGGAGGTCGACACGCTCAGCCCCGGCCGGTTCCTGGAAGACGGTGAGCCCTGGGGCGGCGAGGTCGGTGTCAGCTGGGAAAGCAATGGCGACGGCTTCGGCGCCCATGCGATCGGTGCGACCCGGCTGGGTGCCAATGCCGAAGCCCTGGTCGGCATCACCGGCTTCGATGCCGACGATCTTGAGAACGGCTCGGGCGAGGCCATCCCCTATACCGCCGACGAGGTCCGCAGCGGCCTGGCCAAGCTGGTCTTCCGGCCGGCCGAAGGCCACGAGCTGACCGCGTCCTATCTGCAGTTCCGCGACGACCACATCATCCCGTCGGCGGCCAATACCAACACCAACAGCATCATCGTCGACCGCAAGACCGACCAGAAGACCATGACGCTCGGCTGGCGCTTCGACGGCAACGGCAACCCCTGGTTCGACCTGGATGCGAAGGTCTACCGGACAGAGACCGCCCTGGAAGAGCGCCGGACCGATACCGGCCGCTTCGACGAGACCGATCTTGCGACCACCGGCATCGACATCGCCAATACCAGCCGCTTCCAGCTCGGCGGCTTCGGCAGCCATGCCGTGACCTATGGTGTGGAGGCCTATCGCGACGAGCAGGACGGCAAGCGTGACGGCGATGCCCGGCCGCAATATCCGGATGCGCAGCAGGACATTTTCGGCCTGTTCATTCAGGACGAGATCGTGTTCTTCGAACGCCTGACCTTCACGCCCGGCGTGCGCTTCGACCGCTTCGACCGCGAAGCCGATGGCCTGGAGGGCAAGTCCGACGACGCCGTCAGCCCGTCGATCTCGGTCGCCTATGCGGTCACGCCCTGGCTGAAGGCCTATGCCAGCTATGCCGAGGCCTTCCGCGCGCCCTCGCTGACCGAACTCTATGCCACCGGCGAACACTTCCCGGGCAACAACTTCGTGGCCAACCCGGATCTGCGGCCCGAGACGGCGAAGAACAAGGAAATCGGCCTGACCCTGTCGGAGGCGGATGTCCTGACCTCGGGCGACCGGCTGACCGGCCGGGTTGCCGCCTTCCGCAATGATGTGGAAGACTTCATCGAGATGCAGGTCCGGTTCGACAGCTGGCCGGGAACCACCACCCGGAGCAACGTCCAGGACGCCCGGCTGGAGGGTGTGGAATTCGAACTCGCCTATGATGCCCCGCTGTGGTTCGCGACCTTCGGCGCCGCCCGCATCCGCGGCGACGACCGGACCGAGGGTGATCCGCTGGGCGGGCTGCCGGGCGACAAGGTGTCGCTGGGCGGCGGCCTGAAGTTCATGGGCGGCGACGTGGTGACCGGCTGGCGCATGGTCGCCCATGACCGCCAGGACCGGATCGCCAATGGCGAGACCGTGACCCCGGGCTATGCCGTCCATGACGCCTGGATCAGCTTCCAGCCGTCGGATGGCGGGTTGCGCGGGGCGCGTTTCGACCTGGCCGTCGACAATGTCTTCGACAAGACCTATCGCCAGGCGCTGTCGGAACTGGACGATCCGGGACGGACCGTCAAGCTGACCGCTGCCTATCGCTTCTGATCCGACCCGCCGTTCTTAGCGGAACGACCCGACAAGGACCGCCGATCATGCACACCGACCCTGCGGACGTCCGTATCGAAGCCGAAACCGGCCAGCGCTCGCAACAGCGTACCGGCCCGGGCGGGCCGGCCAGCCTGGACAGCCATGCGCTGCTCGGCGCCGCGGGGGAGGTGCTGATCGCGCATTGCGGCGAGACCTACCGTCTGCGCCGGACAAGACAGAACAAGCTGATTTTGACCAAGTGAGGCGAATGAGATGACCATGCCCTCCATCGATCAGAGCGCCGACCTTGCCGCCCGCCGCGCGGCCCTTGCCGCGGCCGAGCCGGGGCTGCGCGTCCGCGACCAGGCGGCGCGTCTCGGCGTGTCGGAAGGCGAACTCGTGGCCTCCGGCATCGGCAGCAACGTCATCCTGCTGGATGCCGAGCCGGGTGACCTGATCCGGGCGGTAGAAAGCCTGGGCCCGGTGATGGCGCTGACCCGCAACGAGCATGCGGTGCACGAGATCGTCGGCACCTATGGCAATGTCTCGCTCGGCGCCCATGCCGGCCTGGTGATCAACAAGCCGATCGATCTGCGCCTGTTCCTGAACCGCTGGTTCGCGAGCCTGGTGGTCGAGGAAGCCCGTGGCGACACGAAGCTGTCCAGCCTGCAGTTCTTCGACCGCCATGGCGTCGCCATGCACAAGATCTATCTGCGCCCGGAAAGCGACCGCGCCGCCTGGGCGGCGCTGATCGAGGCGAAGCGTGCCGCCGTGCAGGCGCCGCCGGCCTTTGAACCGGCGTCCGAGGCCGACGAGATTCCGGCGGAGGCGCCGGCCGGTTTCGATGCCGGCTCCTTCCTGTCGGATTGGGAGCATCTGGCCGATACCCACGACTTCCTGCCGATGCTGAAGCGCCATGGCGTGTCACGCCCTGCGGCGCTGAAGCTGGCCGAAGGACGTTTCGCCCGCAGGCTTTCGCAGGGGGCCTTCCGCGCGGCGCTGGAGGCTGCGGCGCGCGATCAGGTGAAGATCATGATCTTCGTGCCCAATCCGGGCTGCATCCAGATCTCGGGCGGAACCATCAACCGGGTGGAGCCGCGCGGTCCCTGGATCAACATCCTGGATCCGGGCTTCAACCTGCATGTCCGCGAGGACCACATCGCCGCCGCCTGGCAGGTCGACAAGCCGACCGTGGACGGCACCGTGACCGCGGTCGAGCTGTACGACGCGGCGGGGGAGCTGTTCCTGATCATGGTCGGCGTGCGCGAGACCGGCGTGCCGGAGCTGCCCGAATGGCGCGCCCTGGTTCATGCCCTGCCGGGGGTAACCGGCTGATGCGCCCGGCCGACCTGAACCGGCGGCGGTTCCTGGCGGGCCTGGCCGCGCTGGGGCTTGGCGGCACCGTCTCCGGCCTGGTCGGCCGGGCCGCCTTAGCAGCAGATGCCGCCGCATCGGACCGGCTTGTGACCATCGGTGCCGCCGTCACCGAAACCGTCTGGGCGCTGGGGGCGGGGGATCACATCGTCGCGGTCGACACCACCAGCCAGAGTCCGGCCGATGTGATGAAACTGCCCAAGGTCGGCTATATGCGCACGCTGGCCGCAGAAGGGCTGATCGCCACCGGTGCGACCCGTGTGATCGCCGATGACGGCGCGGGCCCGGCCTCGACGCTCGATCAGGTGCGTGCGGCCGGCATCGATGTGCGGATGATCCATTCCGCAACCCGGATCGACGAGGTCGAGGCGGCGATCATGGCCGTGGGGAAGGCTGTCGGGCTGGAAGGTTCGGCTGCCGAACTCGGCCGGACGGTCACCGCTGAACTCGCAAGCCTGGCCGCGGCGGCGGAGACCCGCGCGCATCACCCGTCGGTGATGTGCGTGATCGGCGTCGGCAATTCCGGGCTGATGGCTGCCGGCCGCGACACCGCGGCGGCAGCCGTGATCCGGCTGGCCGGCGGCCGTAACGCCTTTGACGAGGTCGCCGACTATGCCCCGGTCTCCGCCGAGGCGGCTGCTGCTGCGGCACCCGAGGTGCTGGTGATGCCTGAACATGCCATCGCCCGCATGGGTGGCCACGATGCCATCGTGAACCTGCCGCAGCTCAGGCTGACACCGGCCGCGCAGGCTGGCCGGCTGCTTTCGATCGACGGCCGGGCGCTCGCCGGGCTCGGCCCCTCCACCGCCCGGATCGCTGCCGGCTTCGCCGCCGAACTCGACAGGGCAGGGGTCTGAGGCCGTGGCGGTCGTGACCGACGAGGCCTCTTCGTCCCCGGGCATGGCCGGTATCGTCGACGCCCGGGCGCGTGCCCGGCGGCGCATGGGCACGGCACTGGTGATCGCGCTTCTGGCGGTGGCGGTCGCGGCACTCGCGACCGGGCCGCTCGCCATCGCGCCGGCCGATTATCCGGCGGTGGCGCAGGCGCTGATGGTCCGCTTTGGCTGGATCGATCCGGCCGCGGTCGATATCGCCCGGGCCGATCAGGTCAAGGCGGCGGTGCTGATGGATATCCGCCTGCCACGCCTGATCCTGGGGCTGATGGTGGGCGGCGTGCTCGGCCTGTCCGGCGCCGTGCTCCAGGGGCTGTTCCGCAACCCGCTGGCCGATCCGGGGCTGATCGGCGTGTCGTCGGGTGCCGCACTCTTCGCAGTGGCCGCCATCGTGCTCGGCCATGCGCTGGTACCGGCGCTGCCCGGCTGGGCGGCGGCGGCGATCGTGCCGGTCGCCGCCTTCTGTGGGGCGATTGCCGCCACCATGCTGGTCTGGCGGCTGGCCGGCGGGGCTGCGGTGGACGGGGCAGCGGCAGGGCAGGACATGTCGCTGCTGCTGCTGGCTGGTGTGGCGATCAGCGCGATCGCGGCGGCCGGCGTCGGACTGTTTTCGTATATCGGCGACGACCAGCAGCTGCGGGAACTGACCTTCTGGGCCATGGGCGGCCTGGGCGGGGCGCGCTGGGGGCTGATCTGGGCGCCGGCCATCGCCATCGCCATTGCGGCCTGGCTGCTGCTGCCGCTGGCCCGGCCGCTGGACGCCCATGCGCTGGGCGACCAGGACGCCTATCATCTGGGTATCGACGGCACAAGGCTGCGGCGCCGGGCGGTGATCGGTGCCGCACTGGGGGTTGGTGCCGCGGTTGCCGTGTCGGGCACGATCAGCTTCGTGGGGCTGGTGGTGCCGCATCTGGTGCGGCTGGCCGTGGGCCCTGCCCATCGCGGCGTGCTGCCGCTGTCGGTGCTGGCCGGTGCCGTGCTGCTGGTCGGCGCCGATCTGCCGGCGCGGCTGGTGGCGGCACCCGCCGAACTGCCGATCGGCATCGTCACCGCCCTGATCGGCGGGCCGTATTTCATTCATCTGCTGCGCGCCCGCATTCGCGGTGGCGGCATCTGATCCACCGGAGGGCCCCGATGCTGAGCCTGACCCGCGTCACCTGCCGCCGTGGCGGCCGGACCCTGGTCGATGAAGCCGATCTGGACATTCAGCCGGGGCGCCTGGTCGCGATCCTGGGTTGCAATGGCGCGGGCAAATCCACGCTGCTCGGCCTTGCCACCGGTGCAATCCGACCCGATGGCGGGCGGGTGGCGCTGGACGGGGTGTCGCTGGAGCGGATCCCGGCCGGGAAGCTTGCCCTGAGGCGGGCGGTGATGGGGCAGGCCGATATGCTGGGCTTCGCCTTCACCGCGGCCGAGGTGGTGGCGCTGGGGCGGGCGCCCTTCCGCGGTATCGCGACGCCGGACGAGGATGCGGTGGCGATCCGTCAGGCGATGGCGGATACCGGCATCGGGCCGCTGGCCGATCGTATCGTCACCCGGCTGTCGGGCGGCGAACGCCGCCGGGTGCAGCTGGCCCGAACGCTGGCCCAGGCGGCGGGCTGCCGGGCCGAGCCGGGTACCCGCGCCCTGCTGCTGGACGAGCCCAATGCCGCGCTCGACATCGCCCGCCAGCGCGATCTGGCGCGGGTGATGCGTCAGGCGGCCGATGGCGGGCTGGCGGTGGCGGCGGTTCTGCACGATCCGGATCTGGCGGCGGCGGTCGCCGACGAGGTGGTGCTGATGCGGGCCGGGCGGATTCTGGACCGCGGCGCCCCCGCCCGGGTGCTGACGGCGGCGGCGCTGGATGCCGTCTATGACGTGACCGCCCATGTGGTGCTGGACGGCACCACCGGCAGGCCGCGGATCGGCTTCAGCTGGCTTTGAGCCGGGCCGCCCGTCAGGCGACGGCGGCACCGGGCAGGCTGGCGGTGGCCGGGCGCCGGCGCGGGTCCAGCACCAGGGTCAGGCGCTGCGGCCGGCGGAAACCTTCGCCGGTGATGGTGGGGTCGCAGTCCTCGGCGGGTCGGATGTCCTGAAACCCGCCGGCCAGGCGGCGCAGGGCTTCGGCGATGATCGCCGAGGCGAGCGGCCGGCCCGGACAGGCATGGCGCCCGGCCCCGAAGGAGAGTACCGGCACCGGCGGCCGCCCGGGCAGGAAACGCTCCGGGTCGAAACGATCGGCCGCCCGGAAGACACTTTCATCGCGATTGGCACTGGCCAGGAAAACCCGGACCGAGGTGCCGCGCCGGACCTCGATGCCGCCCAGCATGGTGTGGCCGCGCACGAAGCGGGTGGTGTCGTGCTGGGGCGGCTGGAAGCGCATCACCTCCAGCGCGAAACTGTCGGCCAGACTGGGCTCCACCGCCAGGCGGTCGATCAGATGGCGATGATCCAGCAGCACCGCCAGCGCATTGGCGATGGCTGAAAGCGGGGTTTCGACACCGGCCGCCATCATCAGCAGCATCAGCCGCATCAGCTGGGTGCGTTCCAGTTCCGAGGCCATGCGCTGCACCCTGAGGGCCAGCGCGGCGGGGCGCGGTGACAGCCCCTCGTCGATCAGCCGGCCGATTTCGGCTTCGAGAGCCCGGCGGTCTTCGACCACATCGCCCAGATCGACATCGGCGGTTTCGATATAGCGGCTGACCCGCGACAGATGCCGGGCAAGACGGTCGCCGGTTTCGGCATCGATGCCGAACAGGCCGCGGATCACGCCGCGGGCAATCGGCTCGGCCAGAGCTGCGACCGCATCGACCGGCCGGCCCGCCGGCAGGCCCGATATCGTGGCGCCGATGATGCCCGGGGCAAGCCCGGCCACCGCCGCGGCCACGCCCTCGAAGCCCAGCAGATGCTGGGCGGCGCGGCGCTGGGCAAGATGGCGGGCGCCATCGATGTCGAGCAGGGTTTCCCCGAAGGCCTGGCGGGTACGTTTGAACGGGTATTCGACGGTGAAGACCGGGTCGGTCAGCACCCGCATGACATCGGCATGGCGCACGACGCAAAGCTGGCCCAGCCGGTCCGACCACCAGACCGGCCGATCGCGGCGGGCGCTGGCATAGGCCGGCCAGGGATCGGTGCGGAAAGCCGCGCTGCCGAAATCGATCGGCTCGGCCTGGCCACCGTTTCCGGCCTTGTTGCCCTGTCCGATCACTGTCATCGGTGCCCCCGCACGGATCCTTCACCCCGACCCATGATTAACGATAGCATGATCTGCCGCATCGCAATACGAAAGGCCTCTGCGGCATCATATGGGGAGCCGGGTTTCCCGGACCAGTGGACGTGACGTCGCGGAGCGGGCGCTGCCTCCGGGACTTGCCGTTGTCACGTCGTCGCGGCCTAATCGGGGTTCGGGATGTCAGGGTGGTGGCGTTTCTTTCCATCCGCGGCCTGCAATAGAAAAGGGGTCCTGCCTATGAAGCTGATCGACGAATTCCGCATCTTCGCGGTCAAAGGCAATGCCTTCGACCTGGCGGTGGGCGTCATCATCGGTGCCGCCTTCGGCGCCATCGTCACCTCGCTGGTCAATGACGTGATCATGCCGCCGATCGGCTATGTCACCGGCGGTATCGATTTCACCGACATCTTCATCAATCTGTCCGGCGGCGACTATCCAAGCCTGGCAGCCGCCAAGGAGGCGGGCGCCGCTACGATCAATGTCGGCGTCTTCCTGAACCGGGTGATCAGCTTCCTGATCGTCGCCTGGGTCCTGTTCCTGCTGGTCCGGCAGATGAACCGTCTGAAGCGGAAGGAGGAAGCGGCCCCCACCGCCCCGGCGGCCCCGGCGCCGGAACTGGTGGTCCTGCAGGAGATCCGCGATCTGCTGGCGGCAGAGCGCGGTCAGCCGAAACCCTGAGCGGGCCGGTCCCGGCGCCGGGTCAGCCCGGCGCCTTGAGCACGCCGACCAGAGGCGGGGTGGCGGTGACGGCGCCGATCGCCTCGCCTGCGACCAGATCGGCGCCGGCCGCGGCCGCCATGTCGAGCCGCTCGTCGTCGTCGACGCCGAGCGTGTAGAGGCGCAGACCCGCGCGCTGCACGCTCAGCCCCAGGGCTTTCAGCGCCTGCGGGGACATGCGCACCTCCGGTGTGAGGCTGCCGGTCACCAGACTGGCAGCCTGCCGGGCGGCCGCATCGGCGTGGCGGCCAAGATGGATGCCGGTGCGGCGGATGCCGGCGGCGGTCGCCGCCTCGAAGCGCCGGTGATCCAGTTTGATGCGCATCAGCACCATGCGGCAATGCGGGCGGATCGGCGCGACCATCGCTTCCAGCATCGACGGTGCCACATCCGGCGGACAGCCGACGATCTCGGGCGCGATCCGCGCGCCGCTCTGATCGGCGGCGGCGGCCAGCCTGCCCGCATAGACCATCCGTCGCGCCGTGGGGGCCAGGGTCTCGAAATGCACCGACAGGGTCACGAACGTTCCCCGCCCCTGGCGCTGCGCCTCCGTGAGGTCGGCGGTCGCCCGCTGCAGGCAATAGAGATCGAGCTGGGCGATATCCACAGCATCGGCCTGCGGTCCCAGAACGGCATATCCCCGCAGGACGGCATTGCTGCGCTTCAGCTTTGGGCGGAGCATCCCGGCCGCGACCCGGCCGTGAACCAGAGAGACCACGGGCCGATAATCGCAATCCAGCTGGGCCTGCACGCTCTCGTCAAGCTTTGGTCCATCCTCTGCGGGCATCTCGGTGGGTGGGGGCGTTGGCTGATCGAGCTCACGCATGGGCTGCCAGAGCGGCCCGAGCGCCGCTCGTGCCGTTTCGGCAGCTATGGCGCGCAGGTCTGGCAGGGGAGCATGGATCGGTGCCAGTGGCGGCGATGATGGCGGGACCGGAATCCGGCTCGACGGCGGATCTGCCGGAGACCGTGCCCGATCGGGCGCGGACAGTGAGGCCACGAGATCGTCAATCTGCACGCCGGTAAATTTTGGCTCCTCCCCCTTCAGCCCGTCTGCGACCGATATGGCGGGCCAGGGGCCTGCATCGTCTCCGCCGAAGGCAAACCGGGTGATCTCGGCGGCGGCTCCGGCGGCGGCGGCCAGCACCATGTCGGGCGTCCGGTCGGGCGCCACGGCGATCAGTGCCAGCGGGCCATGGGGCAGGATCACCGCCGTCTGGCCCAGCCGCCTGCCCAGGATCGCAGATGCCGCGGTGCGCACCCTGGCGGCCGCCGCCGGCCACCGGTCGCCCAGCCGGTCGGCGATCGGCTCCAGCGACAGCCGGACCACCCGGCCGGCCATCGCCGCCGGGCGGGCCTTGAGCAGGCGGCTGACCTCTGCTTCCACCTGACGGCGGACCTGTTCCAGCCGTTTGAGGTTCTGCCGGTCGTCGTCGGCTTCTGCGACGGCCGCGCTCGATCGGGCCGGCGCGGCGGTATCGCTGGTCAGAAGATCTCGAACCCAGTGCAGCAGATCCATGATGCCTCGCAGGACGCGGGAGAGTCCGACGGCAAGGTCAGAATGCCAGGGGAAGAGCGGAAGGCCAGGGGGAGAGCGGAAGGGTAGATGTCGGATGGGGGCGACCGGACCATGTTAAACCTTTTCGTCATCCGGAAGACATGGTTGTGCAGCTTTTCAGCGCAAGGTGGTCGATTTCTACAATAAAGTTACCACATGATATGTTGCATGAAGTGCACAACTGTGGCAGTTCTGTCGGAAGCTGGCGTCCGAGCTGATGACAGGCGCCCCGTCAACCCCCATAGTAAAGGGGACGGAAGATGCATGTCCGGCATCTGTCCCAACGGCGGTGCTGGCTGAATCAACTGCGCTGACGCGGACTGATCCATACGGTGGACACTTGCCGTATGACGTTTCGGCCGCTATGACGGTTGCAGACCCCCCTGAACCGGTGGTGCCACTTTTGCGGGTGGCGCGGTTGGGGGTGGAACGTGGCCGACGGCGGTGAATGGCCGGCGGAAACCGGACTGCATCGGTTCCACCAAGACGAAGATCCGTCTACAGGAGATCGACGAGCGATGACCCGCAAGCTGACGGTGGCCGCGATGGCCGTCGCATTCTGCGCCCTCCCTGCCTTCGCATATGCGCAGGATGTCGCCAGTGAGATCGCGCTCCGGCGCGGTGGGGAGCCGGGCTGGTACGGCTCGCTGCTCGGCGGCGCCAATATGGAAACCGACACGAGCTTCACCTCGGGCCTTGCCGGTGGCAAGATCGAGCAGGAGTACAAGACCGGCTTCGGCGTGCTTGGCGCCGTCGGTTACGATTTCGGTCGCGTCGCCCAGTGGGGCGGCTTCCGCACCGAACTCGAAATCGGCTATCGCCAGAACAACATCGACAACCACACCGTCGGTGGCGTGGACCAGCCGGAGAGCAACGGCAAGTCCAAAGTCTGGTCGGGCATGCTGAACGTCTATCACGACTTCTACCTGCCGGCTTCGCGCCTGACCCCGTATCTGGGTCTGGGCGTCGGTGCGGCCTATGTCGAGGCAGATGGCTATTCGGCCGACGGCTCGCCCACCCTGCTGGACGATGACGACACCGTCTTCGCCTATCAGGCGATGCTGGGTGCGTCCTATGCCCTCAGCCCGTCGATGTCGCTGATCGGCGAATACCGCTACTTCGGCACCCAGGGCGTGGAGCTGACCACGACCGCCGCCGACGGCGCGCGCACCAGCAGCGACAGCTATGGCTCGCACAACGTGATGGTCGGTCTGCGCGTCAACTTCTGATCCGCGCCCTCTGTCGCGACGGCTTGTCCGGTCCCGGCCGGCCAGACCTGCTTCGGAACCGCCCGTGTCTCTTGCACGGGCGGTTTCGTCGTTTGAAGGGCCGGCTGCGGCACCATGACATATCTCTGCCACTGGTGAGCCGGCAGGCGGGGTGCCATATATGCAGCGATGGCGGAGGGGGTGCGGCCCGCACCCGGCGCGACCCCGCCCGGTCCGGCCCCGGCCCGTTATGCCGGGGCGACAGGTACAGCGGATGACCGATCCCATGATGCCGCAGACCCGCCGCCGGCACCTTGTCCGGCCGCTTATCGTGATCGCCGGCCTTAGTCTGGCGCTGGCCGCCTGCGCCGGGCCCACGCCCTACCAGCCGCTGCTTCACGGGCAGGGCTATGCCAATCAGCGGCTGGAAGCCAACCGCTTCCGGGTCAGCTTTGCCGGCAATTCGGCCACGCCGCGTTCGGTGGTCGAGGACTATCTGCTTTATCGCGCCGCCGAGATCACGACCACCACCGGCAACGACTATTTCCTGGTCGTGAACCGCGATGTGGAACCGCGCAATCGCTATACCTATGACGCGCCCCCGGTCTGGGGCTATGGGTATGGCTGGGGCGGGCGTGGCAGCGGCTACGGCGTGGGCCTGTCGACCGGCACGGCCGAGCCCGATACCCGCTATACCGCCTGGCTTGAGATCCTGGTCTTCTCGGGCCCCCGGCCCGCCGATCCCAATGCCTATGACGCGCGCGAGGTGATGGGTGCCATCGGGCCGGAATTGCGGCGCCCGGCCCGGAGTTGAGGCCGGCAGGGCAGACCGGTTGTGCGCTGCGGCAGGATCATTCCGCGAATGATTTGCAATCGCTTAAATCTCGGTGTAGCGTCGCACGCGATGTCCTGACGACCGGAGGATCTCCGTGCGATGACCGGCGAACCCATCACCCCTGATACCGCTGCACCCGGCACTGCGCCGGCGGCCATGACGGCCGCGCCTGCGCCCGTGGCCGGATCCGAACCCGGAAGCGGTGCGCCGGGGGCGATGCACAGCGCTGCTCCTGGATCCGCGACGACCGATGCGGTGCCTGATGCCGCACCGGCGGCGGCCCCGGTTTCTGCGCCGGCCACCGATGCCGGCACGGGAGCCCCGGCTGCGCCGCCACCGGTCGCGCCGGTTCAGGTGGTCCCGGTGCAGGTCACTCAGACACAGGCAGCCCAGGCTCCCGCGTCTCAGGCTCCCGCGTCTCAGGCTTCCACCCCTCAGACTTCCACCCCTCAGGCCCCCACCTCTCAGACTCCGGCTGCACCGGGCCCTGGCGCGCCTGCCGGTGCTGCAATGCCGGCCGCTGATGCCGCCGGGACCAATGGTACAACCACGGCGGATGGTGCGGCGTCGGGTGCGATTGACGGCACGGTCGCCGCCGACGCGATCACCGCGCTGCCGGGCATGACCCAGCCCGGCGATACCGTCGCCACCACCGAAGCCGATGGCGGCACCGGGTCGTCGACGCTGGATCTGCTGATCGCCGGCGGCCCGATCGTGGGCGTGCTGGGGGTGCTGTCGGTGATCGCGACCGCGATCATCCTGCTCAAGATCTGGCATTTTTTGAGCGCCGGCCTCGGCAATGGCCGCAAGCTGGCCCGGGCGGTCGACCGCGCGGTGCGCGAGGGGCCCGAGGCCGGGCGCGCGGCGCTGGACGGGGTGACCCATCCCGGCACCGACGTGATCCGCACTGTGCTCGACGGCCGCCTGCATGGCGTGCCCGAGCCGGCCCTGCGTGAAGAGGCCGAGCGGATCGGCCTGGAGCGGGTGGAAAGCCTGCGCAGCCATCTGCGCGCACTTGAACTGATGGGCGGCATCGCGCCGCTGCTGGGCCTGCTCGGCACCGTGCTTGGCATGATCACCGTGTTCCAGACGCTGGAGACCGCCGGTTCGGCGGTCGACCCCTCGCAGCTGTCGGGTGGCATCTGGGAGGCGCTGCTGACCACGGCGGTCGGCCTGATCGTCGCCATCCCCTGTGTCGTCGCCCATGCCTGGCTGGACCGGCGGGTGGAGCGTGCGGCCCATGTGATCGAGGATTCCGCCACGCGGCTGTTCGTCTCGCGCGACATGATCCGCCAGGCGGGCGACGTCCGGCGGCCTGCTGCCATCCATGGCGGCGGCATGGCCCCCGATCTCCGGACCGCCCGCGCGGCCGGCCCTTCCGCCTGATCGGCCGGCACGGGAAGCACATCTCATGCGCCTGACCCGCAGCCGCCGTCGTCATGGCCTGGCCATCGGCCTGACGCCGCTGATCGACGTGGTCTTCATTCTGCTGCTGTTCTTCATGCTCGCTTCGTCGCTGGCCGACTGGCGGGTGCTGGAGGTGGTGATGCCCGAGGCCCGGCCTCAGGCGACCCCGCCGCCGCCTTCGTCGACCGTCCGCAATCTTGTGGTGGTCGCCGTGGCCGCCGATGGCGCCTTGTCGATCGACGACGAGGCGGTCACCCCTGAAAGCCTTGCCCAGCGCCTGACCGCCCGTGCCGCGGCCGATCCCACCCTTCGGGTGCATGTGCGGCCGGTGGAGGCTGCCCCCATGCAGGCGGTCGTCTCGGCGCTTGAAGCGGCCGGACAGTCGGGTGCGGCCTCGGTGGAGGTGCGGCCGCGATGAGACTGCGCCGGCAACGCGCTCCCTATAACAGCGACGACGCGCTGATCCCGCTGATCAACGTCGTGTTTCTGCTGCTGGTTTTCTTCATGGTCGCCGGCACCATCACCGCGGGTGATGCCTTCCGGGTCGAGCCGGCGCGGATCGCGGCCGAGGCGCGCAAGGAAGCCGCCGAGGGGCGGCGTGTGCTGCTGGTCGGCGCCGATGGCCGCTATGCCTTCGATGGTGAGACCTTCGACCGCGAGGCGCTGGCCGAACATCTGGCGCGTGCGGTGCAGGCTGCCGCCGATCGTGGCCAGGCTTTGCAGCCGCTGGCGGTGAAGACCGATGCCGCGGCACCGGCAGGGGCGGCGATCGCCGCAACCGAAGCGGCAAGGCTGGCGGGATTCCCGGGCGTGGTGCTGCTGGTGCAGCGGGTGCCGAAATGACGCAGCGCAAACGGCAGTCGGCAGAGGCGCCCGGCGGACGGGCGGTCACCGCCGCGGTGATGGCGGCGCTCGCCCTGCATGGCGCGGGCGCGATCTGGCTGCTGAACCAGCCGGTGGAGCCGGTTGGCATCCCCGGTGAGGTCGCGATCGTGATCGGCTTCGGCGGTGCCGGTGGCGATGGCGGCCAGGGCGGCGAGGGCGGTGGCGTGGCCACACCCGATGCCCCCGATGCCGCGCCCATGGACGAGCCGGCTGCTGCTGCTGCGCCTGAAGCCGTGGTCGAAGAGCCGCCACTGGAGGAACCGGAGTCCGAGCCTGAGGTCGTGCAGGCGCCGGAACCCGAACCGGAGCCAGAGATGCCGCCGGTCGAAGAGATGCCGGTCACCCCGCCACTCGAGCCGGAACCGGTTCCGGAGCCCGAGCCTGAGCCTGTTCAGGAACCGGAGTCCGAACCCGAACCAGAGCCCGAGCCGGAGCCCGAACCCGAGCCGGAGCCCGAACCCGAGCCGGAGCCCGAACCCGAACCGAAGCCAACCCCGCAAGAGGTGCGGCAGATGGCGGCGGTGATGCCGCGCGCCAAGCCGACCCCGCCGCCGGCGCCGGTGAAGCCCGCGCGTCCGGCACCACGGCCGGCGCCCCAGCCGACCGAGGCACCGAAGCCGGCGGCAGGGGCCGAGGCCGAGGCACCGAAGACGGGCCCTGCGGGCACGCAGGCGGCCGGCATACCCGGTCGCCTGGCAGGTGCGGCCGGTGTCGCCGGGGCAGCGGGTCTGCCTGGCGGCGGGCAGGGCGGGTCCAGTGGCATTGCCGATCCGAAAGAGGTCGACCTCTACAACGCCCGGATCATGGCCTGGCTGGAACGGCACCGGCGCTATCCGCGATCGGCCCAGTTGCGCAACCAGCAGGGCACGGTGCAGCTGGAATTCACGATTGATGGCACGGGTCAGGTGGTGTCGTGGCGGATCGTGCAGCGCTCTGGCATCTCATCGCTGGACCGGGAGACCGAGCGGATGATCGAGGCGGCCTCCCCCGTGCCGGCACCACCGCCCGAGATGCTGGATGGCGGCACCAAGACCTTCGTGATCCCGATCGTCTTCCGGCTGCGCTGACCGCCCGTCACATCCGATCAGACATGCGAAACCCCCGGCAGCACGGGCTCTGCCGGGGGTTTCCTGCCTCCGGCCCCGGCCGCCGGGGAGAGCCGGCGACGGCGGGGACGGGATCCGGGATGGTGGTCAGATGTCAGGCATGCTGGCCGGTCTTGGCCGCCAGGAGCTGGGCCTTGGCCGCCTTGCGGGCCGCACGGGTCTTGCGCGCGGGCAGGGCGGCAATCAGCGCCATCACCAGACTGGAGCCGTAATTCGCGGCCTGCAGCAGCATCAGCGCCACCCAGAACCGGCTTTCGACGAAGGGTGCGTAGACGATCGAGATGCCGATCGCCACGCCCACCAGGGCCACCGCCAGGATGGTTTCGGCGCGGGCCATCTGGAAGGCCTGCATCACCGCCGGCTGATTCTCCGCCTTGGGCGTGCGGAAGAAGGGCAGGTGTTTGGTGATCAGACCGTAGAGCACGGCCGTGCCGATGGTGAAGCTGAGGCTGAGACCGGCAAGGCAGGCGCCCAGCCGCTGGCCGATGGTGCAGTTCACGCGGCCCTGATAGAGGCCGATGATGTGCATGGTGCGGATCGCGAAGCCGGCGAGTGCCGGAACCACGAACAGCGAGGAGGGCAGTTCCACGATCGCCGGGAAAGCGATGGCCAGCGCACCCCACAGAACCGACAGCACGGCGATGATCAGACCCAGGGCATCAGCCGCCCAGCCGGCCCAGCCGGCCAGGAAGTGATACTTCTGCATCGGCTTCAGCGCCGAGCGCTTGCGGCCCAGGATATAGCCCAGATGGCCGCGCATGATCTGCATGCCGCCATAGGCCCAGCGGAAGCGCTGCTTCTTGTAGGCCATGAAGCTGTCGGGCGTGACACCCCAGCCGAAGCGGTGGTTCGAATAGACCGAGCTCCAGCCGTTCTCCATCAGGCGCAGGCCAAGCTCGGTGTCTTCGCAGATGCACCACTCCGACCAGCCGCCGACACTCTCCAGCGCCTTGCGGCGGATCATGGTCATGGTGCCGTGCTGGACGATCGCATCGTGATCGTTGCGCTGAACCATGCCGATGTCGAAGAAGCCGGCATATTCCCAGTTGGTCGCGGTCTTGAAGGGATGCTCCTGCCAGTCGCGATGATCCTGCGGCGACTGGACGAAGCCCACCTTTTCGTCGGCGAAATGCGGCGTCATCTTCCGCAGCCAGTCGGGCGAGACCACGTAGTCCGCGTCGATGACCGCGATCACCTCGGAATCCTCGGCCGTGTGGCGCAGCGCATAGTTCAGAGCGCCGGCCTTGAAGCCTTCGAGCGGGGCGACGTGGAAGAAGCGGAAGCGGGGGCCGAGTTCGGCGCAGATCCGCTCCAGCGGCCGCCACACGGCCTCGTCCTTGGTGTTGTTGTCGATGACCAGGACCTCGAAGTCCGGGTAGTCGAGCCGCGAGAGTGCGACCAGGGTCTCGCGCATCATCTCGGGCGGCTCGTTATAGGCCGGCACGTGGATCGAGACCTTGGGCAGGCGGTAGCCTTCGGGAGCGGCTTCCACCGGTTCGCTCGGCCGGCGACGGCCGCGGGCGAACAGAACCTCGACGAATTCCAGCGTCTGGGAGAGCAGCAGGATGACCAGCATGCCCATCAGCACCGCGAGCACGCCGCCCGCAACTGCACCCGAGACGTCCATGTACTGGACGGCGAAGCGATAGCCGACCCAGGCGACCAGGGCCGCCGCAGCCTGCACCAGCACCACGAAGGAGAGCCGGCCGGTCCACGACATGTCACGACGACGCGCCAGGAAGGTGAGGTTCAGCGGCAGGGCGATAAGGGCCGCGGCCAGCGCGATGGCGGGCCAGGCCGGCAGCGGATCGACCGGACCGGTCAGGTCGAATTTCGGCTGACGGTCGGCATTCCAATAGCCCCAATAGGCACCGACGCCACCCTCGTCATACCGCTTCCACGGCTGGTCGAAGGCTTCCATCAGGTAGAAGTTGATGCCTTCCTTCTTAGCGCGCGCGACCAGCTGGCGGATGAACTTGGCTTCTTCGGCAATCGAGGGCACGGCCTTGTTGAAAGCGCGGCCATCCGACGGCCAGCCGGCCTCGGCAACCAGGATCGGCTTGCCCGGATACATCCGCTTCAGGCGGTTGTACATGGCCACCGTGTGGTCGATCGACTGCTCGACCGTCAGACCTTCCCAATAGGGCAGGATATGGACGGCGAGGAAATCGGCGGCACGGCCGAGTTCGGGATGTTCAAGCCACACATGCCAGGGCTCCGCGGTCGACACCGGCTGGCGGACCTGACTCTTCACCTGGCGGATGCGGGCGATGATCTGTTCGGGCGTCTGGTCGGCGCGCAGGATCGCCTCGTTACCCACCAGCACGCGGGTGACGTTGGGGTTCCGGCGGGCGCCCTGGACCAGGGCCTCGATCTCGCGATCGTTCTTGGCCTCGTCCTTGTCCAGCCACGAGCCCATGGTGACCTTCAGGCCGCGCTCGCGCGCCAGGGCCGGTACGGCCCCCTGGATGCCGAGGGCCGAATAGGTCCGGATCTCGCGGAACCGGGTGGCGACCAGCGCCAGATCTTCCCGGACCTGATCGACGGTCGGCTCCTCGCCGGCCTTCGGATCATTCTCCGGGCGAAAGGGTGAATAGGCGGCGCCGAGCAGGGGCTCGGTCACAGCGGGCAATTCCCGCTCGTGCTGATTGGGGAGGGCCCAGAAGGCCACGTTGCCAAGCGCGATGACGGCCGTGACGGCAATGGCGCCGATCCAGCCGCGCGTCTTGCCGCGCGTCTTCTTGGTCGGTTCAGCAGGCATGTCGTTCGGCACGATCTTGCGTCCCAAGTGATGCCACGGAAAAACGGCGCGCCCCGGAATGGAGTGCGCCACGAGCCAACCATTTGTCTTTTGAGTGCACTTGAAGGCTGCGCCCGCTGATCTCTTTCGATCACCGGACTGAACGACATGCGTCTTTTCAGACGGCTTGTGTCGTTCCTTCCACTTCCAGCTTTACCTCAAACGAAACCGGGCTTCGCCACGCCCGACCTGTCCTCGTTTCTTTTTTAGTTCCGACGCAGCCCCGCGTCGGTTACGAGTTATATATGCTCCGCCCCGGGCCACACAACAGCGGAACGTGCATAGCCATGTGTCAAGATATGTCCCGCGAACATCCCTCCGCCCTGTTTCTGCCCCTCGCTGGTCTTGGGATCGCCGCAACCATCCTTCTGGCCCTGTGGTTGAGGGTGGAAGTGGTCCAGCCCGAGGCATTGACGTGGGCCTGCGCCGCCGAGGCGCGCCCGCTCTGGTGCGGCCCCCGGCAGCTGCTGCTGGAAGCCTTCAACATGGGCGTGATCGGCGGCGCCGCCCTTGTGGTTTCGATCGCAGCCCTGATCATCGCCCATCCGCTGGGGCAGAAACTGGCGCTGGCGGGGCTGGTGCTCTCGATCTTCGCCTTCGCGCTCTACAATGCCGGCGCGGCCGCCCCGGCCGCGGTCTTCGCCCTGTTGCGGCTGTTCCGCAGCCGGGGATAACCCCTTATGCCAGCAGGAAGTCCGCCGCGGTCAGCCCGCCCGGCTGCACGCCGTCAAGGATGATGCTGCCGGCGGCAGTGACGAGGACGGCATCACCGCCGAGGCGCATGAAGGCCGCGCGGGCGGCCCCGGCCGAGGCGAAGAGATCGGCGTCGAGCACGATCAGATCGTGATCGTCGGCATGGGCGTTGAAATCGGTGATCCGGTTCACGCCCGCGATGCCGGCCGAAAAGTCGAAACGGTCACTGCCCGTGCCGCCCGACAGCCGGTCATTGCCGGTGCCTGCGATCAGCAGGTCGTCGCCCGCGGCACCGAACAGGGCGTCATCGCCCGCGCCACCGTCGAGCCGGTCGCCGCCGGCCCCGCCATGGAGCAGATCCCGGCCGCCGAGCCCCGCCAGGACATCGTCGCCGGCCAGGCCAAAGATCCGGTCGGTGCCGGCCGTGCCTGCCAGGGTGTCGGCGGCGCCGCTGCCCTCGCTATGGCCGGCCCAGGCGATATCCGCCCCGAACCACGACCGGTTGTCGAGCCCGTCCGCGCCCAGGTCGAAGGACTGGAACCAGCCGTCGAAATCCACCCGCTCGACCGAGCGCAGCTCTTTGAGCCCGAGCGTCCCGGTTTCGTCATAGAGGAAGACGGTGCCGTCGCCGAGGCGCAGCGCGGTGATGTCCGATGCGTCGCCCGCGATCTCCACCCGGTCGGTCCCGGCCCCGCCCGCGACCGTGTCGTTGCCGGTGGACAGTGCCACCAGATCATCGCCGCCGAAGCCGTCGAGGAAGTCGCCACCCCGGCCGTCCCGCAGGCGATCGGCCTGATCGGTGCCCAGGATGAAGGCGGGCGCGCCGTGGTGATCCGAGGTGGCGCGCGGCGCATCCTCCACCCAGACGGTGCCGCGGAGCAGGTCGCTCAATTGCGAGATCACCACCACGCTGTCGGTCGTGATCTGATCATAGAAGCTCGACCGGCCGATCACGCTCACCGCCGGTTCCGACAGGATGCCGGTGACATGGGCGTTCCAGCCGCCCGCGATGTTCAGGATGCCGAAGGGGCCGTAGGGCGACAGCGGGTTGGCGTAAAAATCGTTGAACAGCACGATGTTGTCGGCCGAACTTGCGAAGCTCTGATCCTCGTTGATCAGCGCTTCGAGCAGGCCTTCGCCGACCGAGCCGTCGGAGGTGCCGATGATGCGGTAGACCACGTCGTTCTCGGCGCCGAAATTGAGCACCACATCCGGGTCGTCATAGATCGTCGGCGAGGAGAAGCCGAAATAATCGGCATCGGCATAGAAGCCATCGGCCAGTTCCCCGCGGCGTTCGGCCAGATTGTTCACGGCCGCGCCACCCAGGCTGTAGCCGGTAACCAGCACGTCGGCGCCCGTCAGGCCGATATCGGCTGCGAAACCGGCCGTGGCCTCCAGAAGATAGGCGAATTCATCGACATAGGCGGCATCGACCAGATCCAGATAGTCGACCACATCCCCCGCATCGCTGGTGCCGGCGAAGGCGACCGCCAGCCGGGTGATGCTGCCGTCAGCCGCCGTCTCGGCCAGGATGCAAGCCTGCGGGCTGCTGGAGGTCTGACCGATGAAATTGCCGTAAGCATCGACCCGATCGGCGGAAAGCCCGAGTTCGGCGGCGGTGACCGCACGCCAGCCGGCGGGCAGATCTGGATCACCGCCGCCGGCTTCGGCCACCACGCCGATGACGCCGGCGAGGGCATTGAAGGCGGCGAACTGGGCATTGCGGGCAAGACCGAAGGCGGTCTCGATATCGGCGCGGGCGTCCTCGCCCTTATAGGTGAAGATCGGCATTTCCCCTCCTCAGCCGTGACCAGGGGGTCCGGCGTCTTTTTATCAACCAAAGGTTATGTTAGGGGCGGGGTCTCGGCGCGGTCAATGACGTTTACGTAAACGTTAATCACCCGGCCCACGGCCTTCCGGGCTAGGCAGTGCCGGGGTGGCAGGGTATGAAGGGCCGGGTGGCGGCGCTTTCAAGAAGGATCTGATGCGATGCGCTTTCCCGACGGCAGCCCCTCGCAGCCGGGGCGCCCGCAGCGGGGCGGTTCGAAGACGGAGCGGCCAGCGGCACCGCGGCCGCAGCCCGATCTGCTGATCGCGGATCTGGGCGGTACCAATCTGCGCATCGCCCGGCGCGACGGCCGCGGCCGGACTGTCCTGCTCGGCCGCTTCGCCAGCCACGAGATCGAGGATCTGCCCGATCTGCTGCGCCGGGTCTGGCTGAAGGCGGCCGGCCGGGTGCCGGCGGCGCTGGCCATCGCCGTGGCGGGCCCGATCGATCATGGGGCCGGGCAGGCGCGGTTGACCAATCATCCGGCGCTGGCGATCTCCTCCGCCGCCATTGCACGGGCGCTGGGCCTGCGCGGCATTGCGATGGTCAATGATCTGGCGGCCCAGGCGATGGGGCTGGCACTGGGGGCGGGCGGCACGCGCGAGATGGTGGCGCCGGGCACGCCCGATGACGAGGCACCCCGGCTGCTGATCGGGCTTGGCACCGGCTTCGGCACCGCGCTGATCCTGCCCGGGCGTGGCGGGCTGCCGCAGGTGGTGCCGGCCGAAGGCGGGCATGTGACGCTGGCGGCGGAAACTGCCGCCGAATGGGCGGTGATCGAGGCGGCGCGGCCGCTGCCCGGCACGGCCGGGGTGAATGATCACGTCTCGGCCGAAGATCTCGTTTCCGGCCACGGCCTGCCGCGGCTGGCGGCGGCGGTTGCCGCGGTGCGCGGGCTGGCCCCTGTCCAGGGTGAAGCTGAGGCGGTGACAGAGGCGGCCCTTGCCGGCGATGCCGGGGCACGGGAGGCGTTCGAACTGTTCTCCGGCTGGGCGGGGGCGGTGGCCGGCGATCTGGCGATCGCGACCGGCGCGCGCGGCGGCGTGGTGCTTTCGGGCGATCTGCTGCATCGGCTGGGCGGGCTGTTCGACCGGCGGCGGGCGGCGGCGCGGTTCAGGGCCAAGGGCAGGTTTTCGGCCTATCTCGCGAATGTGCCGCTGGAACTGGCGCCGGCCGGGGACGATCTGGCCTTTGCGGGGCTGACCGGCATCGCCGATGCGGTGGCGGCGCGGGAGGCGGGGCCGGTCTTCGACTGACCGGGCCGTCTGACCGAGGGGACCAGAAGCGGAAGGGGGACGCCATGACCGGCGACCAGACAAGTCCGACGCCGGCGGCGCGCGGTTTTCGCATGCCCGGCGAATTCGCACCGCAGGATGGCTGCTGGATGATCTGGCCGGAGCGGCCGGACAACTGGCGGCTGGGCGCCAAGCCGGCCCAGGCGGCCTTTACCGCGGTCGCAACGGCGATTGCCGACGTCGTGCCGGTGACGGTGGCGGTCTCGGCCCGGCAGTGGTCGAATGCCCGATCCCGGCTGCCGCACCAGGCGCGGCTGGTGGAGATGAGCACCAACGACGCCTGGATGCGCGATGTCGGCCCCAGTTTCGTGACCGACGGCGCCGGCGGCCGGCTCGGCATCGACTGGCGGTTCAACGCCTGGGGCGGCTTTCATGACGGGCTGTACTTCCCCTGGGACCAGGACGATCTGGTGGCGGCCAAGGTGTCGGAGATCGATGCCGATGGCAGCTGGCGGGCACCCGTGGTGCTGGAGGGCGGCGCCATCCACAGCGATGGCGAGGGCACCGTCTTCACCACCGCCGAATGCCTGCTCTCCCCCGGCCGCAACGGCCCCGACGGGCGGGCGGCGGTCGAGGCGGCGCTGGGGCAGGCGCTGGGCGCCGAGCAGGTGATCTGGCTGCCGCGTGGGGTGTTCCTGGACGAAACCACCGGCCACGTCGACAACCTGATCCATGTGGTGGCGCCGGGCGTGGTGTGCCTGACCTGGACCGATGATCGCGGCGATCCGCAATGGGAACGCTCGGCCGAGGCTGAGGCGCTGCTGGCCGAAGCACGCGACGCACGCGGCCGGCGGCTGACCGTGCACCGGGTGCATCAGCCGGGCCCCCTTGCCCTGACCGCAGAAGAAGCGGCGGGGGTGGATGTCGTGCCCGGCAGCCAGCCGCGCCGCGCCGGCGACCGCCTGGCCGGGTCTTACGTCAATTTTCTGATGGCCCACGGGGCGGCATCGGGCCGGCGGCGGATCGTGATGCCGCTGCTGGATCCCGCACGCGATCAGGCGGCGGCCGATGCAATCGCCACCGCCTGTCCGGGATGGGAGATCCTGGGCGTGCCCGGGCGCGAAATCCTGCTGGGCGGCGGCAATATTCATTGCATTACCCAGCAGGTGCCGGCGCGCCGGGGGCGCCAGTCGTAACCGATCAGAAGCGGCCGCGACGGTAGTCGTCGATCGCCTGGATGATCTCTGCTTCGGTGTTCATGACGAAGGGGCCGTAGCGGGCGACCGGCTCGCCGATCGGCCGGCCGGCGACCAGGATCGCCCGGGCGGGCTGGTCCGAGGCATTGGCGAGGCCGAGCCCGCCATCCCCGCCCAGAACCGCCAGGCGTGCGGTGCCGAGCGGCCGCGCCGCCTCTCCCGTGCCGGCGATCAGCGCGCCGTCATAGACATAGAGGAAGGCGGTGTGGCCGGCAGGGACCGGCAGTTCCACCTCACCGCCCGGCACCAGCTCGATATCGACATAGAGCGGGTCGCTGGCGACGCCGGCCACCGGGCCGGTGGTGCCGAACACCTCGCCCGCGATCACCTTGACCGTGCCGGCATCGCCGGGCAGGGCGGCGGCGGGGATGCTCTCGGGCCCGAATTCGCGATAGGCGGGGCGCGCCATCTTTTCGGCCGCGGGCAGGTTCACCCACAGCTGAAAGCCGCGCATCAGCCCTTCGGTCTGCTCGGGCATCTCTTCATGGATGATGCCGCGGCCGGCGGACATCCACTGCACGCCGCCCGGCACCAGCACGCCCTTGTGCCCGGCATTGTCGGCATGGCGCATGCGGCCGGCGAGCATATAGGTCACAGTCTCGAAGCCGCGATGCGGATGGGCGGGAAAACCGCCGATATAGGCGCCGGGATCGTCGGAGCCGAATTCATCCAGCATCAGGAACGGGTCGAGCATGTCGAGCGACGGCTGACCGATCACCCGCTTGAGCTTGACCCCGTCACCATCGGAGACGGCACGGCCGACCACCACCTGCGTGACGTGGCGACCGGTCGTGGCATCCGCGGGCCGGGGCGAGGAGGTGAGGGTGGTGGTGGCGGTCATCGGGCACACCCTTTCGAATGGCTGCGGGCGGCGCACCGGCGCCGCCCTGTTTTCCCGATCCAAGATAGGGTGTCGGAGACTGTTTCCGAAGACCGTAGAATTGCAACGCTCCGTCGCGCAGATGGAAACGATGCGACGGGCGGCTTACACCGGGACCACCAGATCTTCCAGCCGGTCCGGGGCGCTGGTCAGCGACAGGCAGCCGGTTTCGGTCACCAGCACGGTGTCGGAATGGCGGAAGCCACCCAGCCCCTCGATATAGATGCCGGGCTCGATGCTGAACACCTGGCCGGCCTCGACGAGCCGGTCATAGCCCTCGGCCAGAAAGGGCGCCTCGTGGCCGGTGACGCCGAAGGCATGGCCGGTGCGATGCAGCAGGTGGTCGCCATGGCCGGCGCAGATCAGCGATGCATTGACCGCCTCGTCGATCGCGGCCATCGATGCACCGGGCTTCAACAGGTCGAAGGCCAGCGCCCGGGCCTCTGCCATCGCGTCGAAAGCGGGCCTGGCGGCGGCCGGTATCTCCCCCAGGAAGAAGGTCCGCTCCAGCTCCGCCGCATAGCCGTCGGCCCGGCAGGCGATGACGCTGACATGCGGGCCGCCCCGGCCCAGGGCCATGAACAGGTCGGTGAAGTTGTGCGGATCGTGCGAGACCTCGGGCGGCTGGGCCACCGCGGCGAAATTGCAGGCGAGCAGGTTCAGATGCGGATTGCCGGCAAGGGCTGCGCCGGTCATCCGGCGGGATAGCGCGCCGTGGATCTCGATCACCTTCAACCCCGGCTGCGCCATGGCGAGAAGGGCGGCATGGGCGTCGGAGACCAGATCGGCGGCATGGCGCAGCCGGCCGATCTCCCAGGGGGATTTCACCATCCGCAGATCCTCGACCAGGGCGGCCGGTACCGGATCATGGCCGGCGGCCGCCAGCCGCCCGGCGACGAAGAGCGGGCAGTCGGGTTCGACCGCGAGCCTGAGGCCGGGGGCGAGCAGCCCGGTCAGCCGGTCATCCCAGCCCTGGCCGGCAGGGGCGGGGAATTCGCGATAGGCGATGCAGTCGATCGCGCCCAGGCTGCGGATGCGGACATGGGGGATTTCGAGCGCCGGCACGATGAAGCGCAGCGGGCCGTCGCCTGTCACCACAAGGATAAACGGGCGTTCGTGGACGAAGTTCGCAAAATGGGTGAGGTAGTAGACGCTGTCGGGGTTGGTGAGGACCAGGGCGTCGATGCCGGCAAGCTCCATGGCGGTGCGCAGCCGGTCGACGCGGCCGGTGATCTCGGAGAGCGGCGGGGCGCCGGTGATGGGGGCGGGGCGGGCGTCGGTGGGAAGGATTTCTGTGGTCATTGAGGGGCTCAAAGCTCCGGATCGATGCGGCGGCGGCGGTTGAGCGCGGCCTGGAAGAACAGGCCGCTGATCAGGGGCGGCAGCAGGGTGACGATCAGCGCCAGGCGCAGCGAGGCGCCGCCATCGGCGGCCAGGCCATGGGCGAGGGCCAGATCGCTGATCAGCCCGACCAGGGCGGGCGCGCCGCCATAGCTGATGATCGAGGTGGCGAAGACCATGAAGGCGATAGCGGTGGCGCGGACATGCGGGCCGGCCACGACCTGCATGCACGACATCGACGGGCCCATGCCGAGGCCCGAGACCAGGAAGGCCAGGAAGAGCAGGCCATAGGCGAGGCCGGTATCGCCCACCAGGAAAGTGGCGGCGAAGAGCGGGGCCGAGACCAGGCCCGCCAGTGCCGGCAGGCGAAACTCCCACGACCGGGCGCGGCGGATCAGCCGGTTGGCGAGCCAGCCGCCGGCGAAGGTGCCGATCAGCACGCCAAGCCCGAGGGCAAGCCCGCCGCTGCGGCCGAAGTCTGCGATGCCGACGCCGTGGACGCGCTGGAAAAAGGCCGGGATCCAGGTGGCGAGGCCGACAGTGACGTAATAGAAGGGAATGGCGATCAGCAGATGTATGACGGCGGCCGAGCCGAGCAGATCTGCGAGCGCAGGCTTCAGCGCCGGCGGTCGTGTGGCGCCGCCCCGATCGAAGCGGCCGCGCGGGGGCTCCCTGAGGACCAGGGGGATGACCAGGGCGAGGGCCAGGCCCGGCAGGCCGAAATAGAAGAAGACCATCCGCCAGCCATGTTCCGCGACCAGCGCGGCCGCGACCACCAGGCCGATCATGCTGCCGAGCGAACCGATGCCGGTGAAGACGGAGACCGCCCAGGCGCGACGTTCGGGCGGAAACAGGTCGCCGATCAGCGAATGTGCCGAGGGCACGCAGCCGGCCTCCCCCACGCCCACCGTCATGCGGGCGGCGAAAAGGCCGATGAAGCTGCGGGCCAGGCCGCAGGCGGCGGTGGCGAGGCTCCAGAGGGCGAGCGATACCGCGATCACCCGCACCCGGTTGGTCCGGTCGGCGAGCCGGCCCATGGCGAGGCCGAACACGGCATAGAACAGCGCAAAGGCGAAGCCGCCGAGCAGGCCCATCCGGGCGTCGCTGAAGCCCAGCTCGGCCTTGATCGGCTCCAGCAGGACCGAGAACAGAACCCGGTCCATGTAGTTGAAAAGATTGATCAGGCCGAGCAGCGCAAGCGCGAGCCCGGCCCCCTGTGCAATCGTCGGCCCACCCTCGGACCTGTCGGTCGCAACTCCGTCTGATGCCGTCATTGTCGTTGTGCTCCCTGTCTGCCGCCTTGATGGCGGGTTGAGGGAAGTGTGGCGCGCGGGCTGGCCCGGCGTCTTTCCAGGGATGCACGGAGATTTTGCATTTCGTCCCTCCGCATGCGCTGATACGAGACCGGATGCAAAATTCTTCGGAAGAAGGTGGATGGTCATCGGGAGAAGGTGGATGGCGGCGGGTATGGGCACGCCCTGGACCGATCAGCGGGCGGTGGTGGCGGCGCTGGAGGCCGGCACGCCGCTGATGGAGGCGGCGCCTTTCGAGGGGCGGAGCCGGTTCGAGATCATGCCGGGCGACATCGTCGGCTGGTGGCTGGACGGACGGCTGACCGCGGATCTGACCCTGCGCCATGTGATGGACGACACCGTCAGCATCCAGTTCGTCCAGACCGGCGGCGGGCGCCGCCGGATCACCGCCCATGGCACTGAGCGCCATGGCGGCGGCACGCTCTATATCGGGCTGTTTCCGGCCGGCAGCCGCCAGATCCGGCGCTGGCGGGCAGGGCGGCCGATCCGCTATGCCGCCTTCTGGGTTCCGCCCGCCCATGCGGCGGCGGTGCTGTTCCCCGACCGCACCGGCCGGCTGCCGGCTTTCACCGATCTGCTGAACGGGGGTCTGGAGGCGCCCTTCGGCCTGTCGGTGACGATGACGCCCGCCATGCATGCGGTGATGGACGCGCTGATCGACGGCCCGCCCCGGCCTCAGGCGCTGGCCCGGGCCTATGAGAGCCTGAAACTGCAGGAACTGATGATCGAGGCGGCGGGCGTGATGGCGGCCGCGGCGGGGCCACGCCGCGCCGCCGACGGCGTGCCCGCCCGGACCCGCCACGAGATGCAGATCGAACGGGCGGCGGACATCCTGCGGCGGGAACTGGCCGACCCGCCGGGTTTTCGCGACCTGGCGCGACGGGTGGGCATCAGCCACAACCGGCTGGCGGCGGGGTTCGTGACACGTTTCGGCTGCACACCCCACGACTATGGCAAGCGCCATCGCATGCAGGCGGCCCGGCGGATGATCCGCGAGGGCCGCCATGGTCTGGTCGACGTGGCGGCCCTGGTCGGATTCTCAGGCCAGGCGGCGTTCGGCCGGGCCTATACCGCCTTTTTCGGCCATCCGCCGGGCGTGGACAGGCGAGCGGGCGTGGACAGGCGGGGGCGTGCGATCAGGCCATGACGTGATGGCCGGCCGGCTGCGGCACCAGAACGATCTGCGCGCCCGGCAGGGCCTGGGTGAGGGCGGCGCGCATCCGGTCCAGGATGCCGGCGATCTGCGAGAAGGGGCGGTCGCCTTCGAAGGTCAGCGTGATCTCGACCTCGGCACCATTGCCGAGCCGGCGGCTGCGGACCCGGATGATATCGTCATATTCGTCGAAGAACTGCGCCAGGACCTTGTTGATCTCCATCTGCATCGGCTCCGCCAGCGAGCGATCGAGCAGGTCCGGCATGGCTTCCTTGAGCATGCCGTAGGTGGTGGCGAGCATGATGAAGGCGACCACCGTCGAGCCCACGATATCGGCCCAAAAGGACAGCATGACATTGCCGGCCAGCTGGTCCAGCGCCACGCAGCCGACCACGACCACCGAGCCGATGGTCTTGGCGATGCGGGCGCGATATTGCGAGGCCACGATGATCGAGGCGCCGTCGCGGGCTGCGCGGCGCAGCGACAACATCTGACCGATGTTCAGAAACAGGTTGAAGGTCACGAAGAAGGTGGCGAGATAGGCGGCACTGCCGGTTTCCGATGCTGCCGGCACCTTGGTCGCGATCTTGTAGATGATGAAACAGGCCGCCACGACCAGCATCATCGCGATCAGGATGGAGACCGCCTGTTCCAGCTTGGCGGTGCCGTATTCGAAATTGCCGGTGCGGCGGCGGTTGATGTTGCGCAGCGTGGCATAGGACACCAACCCCACGCAGATCAGCAGCGTGCCGCGCACGCCGTCGGCGATCATGGTGAGCGAGCCCGACCAGATTGCGACCGCCACGAACGGCCCGCAAAGGGCAAGGTCTGCCAGAACTGCGATCGCAACCGCGCGTTCGCGTGCCCGCTCGGCTGGCGACATGTTGGACATACTGACGTCTCCCGGTGAACGGGTCGTTGTTCTTCCGGCCGCCGGGAGATGCCGATCCCCACCGGCAGGCCCCTGCGGTGCCGGCGAACCGGCCCCGGCGGATGGCCCCCCTGCCATCCGGACCGATGATGCGTCAAAAGGCGCGGTGGGCGAAAGCGCGAAGTGCGACGGGTTGATGACTGTTTCCCGCCCGGCGGGTGCGGTTCAGACGCTGTCGGACTGGCTGCGGCGCGGCGCCACGGCAACTGCCGCGGCAAAAACCAGGCCGATCAATGCCCAGAGATGCGCCTCACCATTCTCGGGCCCCTCGCCGATGGCGACCGCGAGCGCGCCGCCGCCGATCATCAGCGCCAGCAGTGCCTCTTCGATTTTCAGCCGCAACCGCGGCGTGCGCGCCCGGCCGGCCACGGGCATCAGCGCGTCCACCGCCCAGCCGATCGCCGGGATCAGGAAGGTGACGATGGGGAAGTCCCGATAGCGCGGGTCGAGGGCGAGACCGATCATGGCGATGGCCACCGCCACCGCCGCAAGACCCTTGAGCAGGCCGAGACGCAGCCCGCGGGGGCCGTCACCCGCGCCTAGCCAGTCGATGCCGAGCGGGCGGCGCAGTGCGCGCAGCACCTCGATCACCGGGGCCGGCTGGATCCGGGCTTCGGCCGGCCCGGCCCAGCGGCGCGCCAGCACCACGGCGGTGACCGCCGAGACCAGCCAGAGGCCGATGCCGATCGCCCATTCCACCGGGCCGCGATTGACCAGCGACAGATGATCGATCGAGAGCAGCAGCGTGGCGCCGGCCAGCTGGGCGGCGGTGACGGCCGATACCCAGCCCGCGATTTCACGGCCCAGATGCTCGTCGATTTCGTGATCGGGGATCCGCCGGCCGGCGGCGATCATCAGCAGGCCGGCAACCAGGATGCCGCCGGCCGCCAGCCAGTGCCAGTTCGGCATCTCGACCACCGGGCCGGTCAGCGGGAATTTCTGCTCGCGATATTCGTCGACCAGGCCCCAATGGCCGCCGACCGTGCCTTCCTGCACCCGTTTCCAGGGCTGGTCGAACGCCTCGATGAGGTTGTAGTCGACGCCCAGATTGCGGGCGAGGGGGATGAAGTCGCGGATGAAGCTCGCCTGATTGACCAGGCTCGGCACCGCAGGGCCGCGGGTGCGGCCTTCGCTGGGCCAGCCGGTCTCGCCGATCATGATCGGCTTGTTCGGGAAGGCGGCCTTGACCTCGTCGATGATCCGGCGGAGATGCGCCATGGCATCGTCGATCGAGACGGGCTCGTCCTCCCAATAGGGCAGGATATGGACGGTGACGAAATCGACCTCGTCGGCGAGGTCGCGATTCTTCATCCAGAATTCCCAGACATCGGCATAGGTCACCGGCTTGTCGGTGCGCGCCTTCACCGCGCGGATCAGCTTGCGCAGGTTCTCCGGCGACTGTTCCCGGCGCAGCAGCACCTCGTTGCCGACGATGACCGCCTTGATCGCCTGCGGATTGCGCGAGACGACGTCCAGTGCAGCATCGATCTCCATCTGATTGTTCTGGGGGTTGGCACCGATCCAGATGCCCTGGAGCACGCTCATGCCCAGCTGGGCGGCCTGCACCGACACCTCTTCCAGCCCCTGGCGGGCGGAATAGAGCCGCACGCAGTCGGTGACCGATTTCAGGATCGCCATGTCCTCGGCAATCTGCTCGGGCGGGGCCACGAAGCTTTCGTTATGGGGCGTCTGGCGGCCCCGGAAGGGGGCATAGGAGGTGCAGGCGACGTGGGCGTTGGGAACGTCGGGCAGCTGCACGGGCGCATTCGCCCATGACCAGAAGCCCCAGGCGATCGCGGCGGTGACGACAAAGGCGACCAGTCCGATCAGGCGCGACGACATCGCTCGGCAGTTCTCCTAAAGGGCGGGGGGCAGGACCGACCATGCGCCCCGACCGAACATCGTTAGCCGAAACCGGGTGTCTTGTCAGCCTTCCGTGTGTGACGCGGCATCGGCGAGCGCGCCTTCCAGCCGCGCCCATTCGCCCGGGCGGCCGAGCGCGTCGTCTTCGGCCGGGATGCCGAAGCGCAGCCAGCCGGCCTGGGCCGGGATGGTGACGGGGCCCGGCCAGTCACGGATCAGGATGCCGTGGCGGCTGGCGAGCCGGTCCAGGATCGCCGCCGCCCGCGCCCGGCTGCCGGCATCGACGGTGACGAAAAGATCGGTCTGGCCGACCGGGACAAGGCCTCTGCGATGAAGCAGGTGCGAGAGCCGGTCGGCCCCGGCGGCGAGGCGGGCCCGGGTCTCAGTGATCCAGGCCGTATCGTCATAGGCCCGTGCCGCCACCACAAGTGCCGGGCCCGACACGGCCCAGGGGCCCAGATGGTCGGTCATGCGCAGGGTGGTTGCCGGATCCGCGATCGCAACGCCCAGGCGCAAGCCCGCAAGGCCAAAGAATTTTCCGAAGGAGCGCAGCACCACCAGCCCGGGCCCGGCCAGATCGGCCACCGAGGCGTCGGGCGTGATCTCGGCGAAGGCCTCGTCGACCACCAGCCGGCCGCCGCGATCGGCCATCAGCCGTGCCAGCCGGCGCAGCTCGTCGCGGCCGGTCAGCCGGCCGTCGGGATTGTTGGGGTTGACGATCAGCACGGTGTCGATACCGGCAGCCGTCAGCCGGTCGGGATCGGTCTCGACCGTAACCACGTGGCCTGCGCGTTCCCAGGCCGGCCCGTGCTCGTTATAGGTAGGCCCGAGCACGGCAACCCGCCCCCGGGGTACGGCAAAGGGCAGGGCCTGGATCAGCGCCTGCGATCCCGGGCCGGCACAGAGATGATCGGGGCCGGGGGCACCGCAGAAGCGGGCGGCGGCATCGAGGCAGGGGCCGATCAGGTCGCCATCGGGCAGCCGCGTCCAGGCATCGGCAGGAATGTCTCTTGGATCAAAGGGATAGGGGTCGCGGTTTATGCCGGTGCTGAGATCGATCCAGGGCGTTGGCGCCGTGGGATGGCTGGCCGCCATGGCTGCAAGCCGGCCGCCGTGATCGCGGTGCGCGGCGGTCATGGCAGCACCGGTTCGGCTGCGGCCGCGAACAGGGCCTCGATGTCGAGTGCCGCTTCCAGATGGTCGGCGAGGGCATCGAGGGCGGCCTCGACGGACGCCTCATAGTCGATCGGCACCGGCCGGCGGCCGGTCAGCGCCTCGATCAGGGCGGCGCGATAGCCGTCGGCGCCGAACAGGCCGTGGAGATAGCAGCCGGCGACCCGGCCGTCATGGCCGGTGGCGCCGTCGGGGCGGCCGTCGGCCAGACGCAGCATCGGCCGTGCCGTGCCGGGGCCGGTGGTGACGCCGACATGCATTTCATAGCCGCGCACGGCCGCGCCGGTGGTGATTTCGGTGCCGGTGGTCTCGATCAGCGCCTTGTCGCCGCCGAGCCGGGTTTCGACGTCGAGCAGGCCGAGACCCGGCACGGCGCCGGCCGGCCCCTCGATGCCGTCCGGATCCTCGATCACCCGGCCCAGCATCTGATAGCCGCCGCAGATGCCGATCACCCGGCCGCCGCGGCGGACATGGGCGGCAAGGTCGACATCCCAGCCCTGGGCGCGGAAGAAAGCGAGATCGGCGATCGTCGCCTTGCTGCCGGGCAGCACGATCAGATCGGCCACCGGCAGGGGCTGGCCGGGCGGCACCATGGTCAGCGCCACCTGCGGTTCCAGCTTCAGCGGATCCAGATCGTCGAAATTGGCGATGCGGGCGAACATCGGCACGGCGATCTTCAGGCCCCCGGGCCCCGGATCGCGCGGCGTGTCCAGCGCCACCGCATCTTCGGCCGGCAGCCGCGCCGCGGCGGGCAGCCAGGGCACCACCCCGAAACTCTTCCAGCCGGTGCGGGTCTCGATTTCAGTCAGGCCGCCGTCGAACAGGCGGACATCGCCGCGAAACCGGTTGATGATGAAGCCCTTGATCAGCGACAGCTCATCTTCCGGCAGAAGCGCATGGCTGCCGACCATCTGGGCGATCACCCCGCCGCGATCGATGTCGCCCACCAGCACCACCGGCGCCCGGACCAGGGTCGCGAAGCCCATATTGGCGATGTCGCCGGCGCGCAGATTGACCTCCGAGACCGAGCCCGCGCCTTCGATCAGCACCAGATCGGACCCGGCGGCGAGACGGGCGAAGCTCTCCAGCACCTTCGGCATCAGCCGATCGCGCCAGCCGCGATATTCGGCGGCGCGCGCCGTGCCGGCCATGCGGCCCTGCACCACCACCTGCGCGCCGATATCGGTCTGCGGCTTCAGCAAGACCGGGTTCATGTCGACCGAAAGCGGCACGCCGGCGGCACGGGCCTGCAACGCCTGGGCGCGGCCGATTTCGCCGCCATCGGCGGTGACGGCCGCGTTGTTCGACATGTTCTGCGGCTTGAACGGCAGCACCTTCAGCCCGCGGCGCACCGCGATGCGGGCAAGCCCCGCCACCAGCAGCGATTTGCCGACGTCGGATCCGGTACCCATCACCATCAGGCAGCTTGCCATCGGCGACGTCTCCCAATGTCAGAAGGCGACCCGGAGGCCGACATAGAGGCTTCGACCAGGGGTGGCGTAGCCGTCCACTTCCTGATAGTCCACGTCGAAGACATTGTCGAGCCGGGCATAGGCGGTGACCGCGTCGGTCAGGCGCTGATTGCCATTGATCCCCATGATGGTATAGCGGCGGATCTTGGTCGGCCGGCTGGCGGAATTGACCTGCGCGCCGACATGGGACGCCTCGATGCCGATCCGGGTACCGTCCAGCGGATAGACATCGGCGGCGGCGAACAGGGTGTGGCGCGGACGGCGCGGCAGGGCCGTGCCGGTCTCCAGATCCGTCGTCTCCAGATAGGTATAGGCCGCCTGAAGCGTCAGCCAGTCGGCCGGCACCGCCTTTGCCGTCGCCTCCAGCCCCTCGGTGCGGGCGCGGGCGGTGTTGCGGTAGCGGCTGGCGGCGGAATCGAAGCTCAGCATGTTGCGGATGTCGTTGCGGAACCAGGTGAGGCCCAGGGTCAGCGCCTCGTCCAGCAGCTGCTGTTCGATCCCGATATCCCAGCCCCGGCTCTTCTCCACCTCCAGATCGGCATCGCCATAGGTCGGGTGATAAAGCTGGTAGAGCGACGGCGCCTTGGAGCCGGTGCCCCAACTGCCGCGCAGCGTCGTGCCGGTGCCGGGCACGATCCAGGCACCGGTGAAGCGCCAGGTGGTGTCGGCCCCGAAGGCCGAATGATCATCGCGGCGAAGACCGGCGGTCAGATAGAGCTGGTCCCAGAGCCCGGCCCGGTACTGGCCGAAGATCGCGGTGGTATCGGCATCGGCCGAGAGCGTGTTGATCACCGGATCGCCGGGGGCCTTCGCATCACCGATCGAGGCGGCCTCGTGCTCGCGCGAGAGGCCGATGGTGGCCACGTCGTCATGACCGTCGACGGTGATGTCGGTCTGGTTCTCGATCCCGGTCCGCCGGCCGTCGAAATCGGTGCGAACCGAAAAGCTGGAGGTCGGGTCCTTCGAGCTGCGGTCGAGCCGCGAGCCCGAGACCGTGGTGCGGTTTTCAACCCGGCCGTCGAACAGGGTAGCGATGGCCGTCACCCGGCCGCTCAGGCTGTCGGCCTCGTTCTCGCCCGGCGCCTCGGGCTTGCGCGACGGATCGAAATCGGCCGAAGTGCGGGCGGCCGTGCCGGTGGCCTCGATCGCGAACTGGTCGCTCAGGGTCAACCCGCCGCTCAGGCCGATCTGGGTGCCGGTGAAACCGTCATCCTCGCGCCCGCCTTCCAGGCGCGAGAACCCCTCGGTGCGGAAGTCGATGATCGAGACGGCGCCGTCCCAGCGCTCGCCGGCGCCGCGCAGCGCCGCGGAATGCCGACGGCTGCGATAGGCGCCGTATTCTGCCGAGGCGTCGCCCTCCACCCCGGTGCCGCCATTGCGCAGACCCCGGCGGGTGACGATGTTAACCACGCCGCCCATGGCATCGGCGCCGTAAAGCGCGCTCTGCGGGCCGCGCAGCACCTCGATCCGGTCGACATCGTCGGCAAGCAGCCGACCGAGATCGAAGGCCCCGCTGGCGCTGGCCGGGTCGTTCACCTCCACCCCGTCGATCAGGATCTTGGTCTGGCTGTCATCGGTGCCGCGCAGCCTGAGATTGGTCGCGGCCCCGGGGCCGCCGGTGCGGCTGAACGACACGCCGGGCGCGCGGCGCAGCGCATCGACCACGAAGACGGTGCCGGCACGGCGCAGCTCTTCGCCGTCGATCACCGTTACCGAACTGCCGACGGTGGCGGGGTCGACGGCTGTGCGGGTGGCGGTCACCACCAGCGGTGTCAGGGTCTGACGGGTTTTTTCGTCATCGGCGAATGCCGGGGCGGCACCGGTGGTGGCGGCAAGGGCGGTGCCGAGCAGAAACAGGCGGACGGCGGCGGTCATGGGTCTGGCGTGGTCCCGCGATGGCTGGCGCACCGACGCGAACGGGATGGCCGGCACCTGTCCGGATCTCCCTGCCGCCGGTCATGCCCGCCCGACGACCGCGCGATACGCGGGGTGGTGACGGCAGGTCTCCTGGCTCGCGGGTCCAGGCCCGGACCCCCGGCCTTCCCGGCCTGTTACCGCCAGTGGCTGTCATGGGGGTGGGCTCACCGCCTACAGTTGCGGGTACAGCCGCGGCCTGGGCGCCCTGGCGCCGCACCGCATTCCCTCTTCGCCGGCCTCCTTTCCGGGGAAAGGCGGCACGGAACCGTCGCCCCGCACCATAAAGACCGGGATGCCCTGGGGCAAGCGGCACGAAAGAAGGGCGCCATCCTCGCGGGGGGAGGATGGCGCCCGAAGTGATCAGGCAGGGAGACGTTCGGGAGGAAACGTCAGTGGTCCAGGGGAAGACCGTCGTCAGTCAGTCAGTCGTCGTCCACGTCAGGCCCGGATCAGCCGCCTGAGGGGGCGGTGGTGGGGGCGGGAGTGGTGCTCATCGGCTGGGTGCCGGTGGCGGCATCAGCATCGCTCTTCACGGCTTCCTGCGACTTGAAGGCCGGCATCTGTTCCAGCTGCTCGGGCGTCACCGAGGCAATCAAGGCCTGCTCGGCCGGCTCGGCCTTCAGCTGATCCCAGGGCACCATCACTTCCTTGGCGCCGAAACCCAGCACGCCGCCATAGGCGAGCACCGCATGGGTGATCTGACCGTCGGTCCCGAAAATCACGCCCTGAAGGGAGGCGACTTCCTCACCATCCGGCGTCCGGACCACGGTGTCGTTCGACAGCAGCGTGTCAGCCGGCTGCGGATCCTCGGCCTCGGCCGTGTCGCCGCCGCCAGCCGGCGGGGTGGCGGGCATGGCGCCCGAGGGGGCTGCCGCGCTGCCGGCACCTGCACCCATGCCGCTGCCGGCCGGGGCCTGCTGTTCAGTGGGTGCCGCACCCGGCGAGGCGGCCTGAGCCAGTGCGCTGCCGGCCGCGAGGGGGACGGCACCGAGACCGACGATGATCGCAAGAGCCGAGGTCGTGCCGCGCATGGACTTGAACATGGTCAATTACTCCTGTGTTCGGCAATCCGGCAAGTTCTCTTGCCTTCTCCAATGATCTGGGAACTTGGATGAAAATTGTTAAGTGCTGCGCTGTGGCATAATCATGTGAGGTTTGGTCTTCAAATACTGGTAGAAGATGATGAAGCAGCCGCCGGCTGTGAGCGGGCGATGTCAGACGGCCCGAATGGGGCCTGCCCGTGTCCGGGCGGTGTCGCTGCCGTGCTTGACGCCGGCCACGACCCGTCGCAGGCTGCCGCCGCAGAGGGGACAATGGCTGTCCGCAACCCCCGCGGGGCCGAATTTCGGTGCAGGAGATCTGCCGATGCGTATGGATGTTCTGGGGCTGGCCGGCGCCGCGGTGATCGCCGTGGGCATTGCCGCCGGTGGCTGGCTGGTCGGCCAGGGTGTTGTCGAGGCCCGTCTCGGCAACCGCACCGTCCAGGTCAAGGGCCTGGCGGAGCGCGAGGTGAAGGCCGATCTGGCGGTCTGGTCGCTGCGCTATGTCGCCTCGGGCAACGAGCTGAACGAAGTGCTGGGCCAGTTGAAGCGCGATACCGAGACGGTCAGACGCTTCTTCGTCGATGCCGGCCTGCCGGCTGAGACGATCGAGATGCTGAGCCTGGAGGTGACGGACCAGAACGCGCAGCTCTATCGCTCGGGGCCGGTCGAGGTGCGTTATATCGTGGCGCAGACGGTGTCGGTGCGGACCACCGATGTCGACAAGGTCGAGGCCGCCTCGCAGAAGGTGGGCGATCTGGTCGAGGCCGGGGTGGTGCTGTCCAACGACATGGGCGCCTGGGGCAGCGGCCCGTCTTATATCTTCACGAAGCTCAATGATCTGAAGCCGCAGATGATCGCCGAGGCGACCGCCAATGCCCGCGACGGTGCCGCGCAGTTCGCGACCGACAGCGGCAGCCATGTCGGCGCGATCCGCAATGCCTCTCAGGGGCTGTTCCAGATCCTGCCTGCCACCGACATCCCGAACATGCCCGAGAACCGCCAGGTGACGAAGACGGTGCGGGTGGTGACGACCATCGACTTCTTCCTGGAAGACTGACCCCGTCTTGACGTCGGACGCCCCCCTGCCTGATCCCGCATTGCCCGACCGGATCGCCCGTGCAATCCGGTCCCTGCCCGTGGCGGAGCTTGCCCGCCCGATCCGCGACGCCCTCGCGCGCGGGCGCGATCTGGTGATCGAGGCGCCGCCCGGCGCCGGCAAGACCACCGCCGTGCCGCTGATGCTGCTGGATGCCCCCTGGGCGGCTGGCGGGCGCATCCTGATGCTGGAGCCGCGCCGGCTGGCGGCGCGTGCCTCGGCGGCACGCATGGCGGCGATGCTGGGCGAGGCGGTGGGGGAGACGGTGGGCTACCGGGTCCGGCTGGACCAGAAGGTCGGGCCCGCCACCCGGATCGAGGTCGTGACCGAGGGCATCTTTACCCGCCGGATTCAGGGCGATCCCGAGCTTCAGGGCGTCGCGGCGGTGATCTTCGACGAAATTCACGAACGCAGCCTGGATGGCGATCTGGGCCTGGCGCTGGCGCTGGAGGCGAAACAGGCGCTGCGCCCGGATCTGCGCCTGATCGCCATGTCGGCGACGCTGGATGCCGAGCGGGTGGCGGCGCTGATCGGCGGGGCCGAGCGGCTGCAGGCCGAAGGCCGGATGTTCCCGGTGACGGTGATCCACGACGATCGCCGGCCGGAGCCGCGCGACCTGGCCCCGGCCATGGCGGCGGCCGTGCGGCGGATGCTGGCGGCGGAGCCGGGCGACATCCTGGCCTTTCTGCCGGGTGCCGGAGAGATTGCACGCACCGCCGAGCTGCTGGCCGGTGCCGGCGGGGCTGCGGTCGACATCCTGCCGCTGGCGGGGGAGCTGACGGCAGAGGCGCAGGACCGTGCCATCCGCCCCTCGGTGCCCGGCCGGCGTAAGGTGGTGCTGGCGACCGCCATCGCCGAGACCAGCCTGACGATCGAGGGCGTGCGCGTGGTGATCGATGGCGGCTTCGCCCGCCGGCCGCGTTTCGACCCGTCGACCGGCATGAGCCGGCTGGAGACGATGCGGGTGTCGCGCGCCGAGGCCGAGCAGCGCCGCGGCCGTGCCGGTCGTATTGCCGAAGGGATTTGCCTGAGGCTGTGGCCCGAGGCGGAGACCCGCGCCCTGGCGGGTTTTGCCGCCCCGCAGATCACCGTCGACGACCCGGCGCCGCTGGCGCTGGAACTGGCGGTCTGGGGCGTGGACGATACCCGCGCCCTGGCCTTCGCCGACCATCCCTCGGCGGCTGCCTGGGGCCAGGCCCGGGAGCTGCTCGGTCGCCTGGGTGCCCTGGACGAGGCCGGGCGCGTGACCGGCCATGGTCGGGCGATGGCCGAGCTGGGCCTGCATCCGCGGCTTGCCCATCTGGCGATCGAGGGTGCCCGGCGGGGGGCTGGGCGCGAGGCGGCGCGCCTGGCCCAGATCCTGGCGGAACGCGATCCGTTCAAGCGCGCCCGCGCCGATGCCGATCTTGCCCGGCGCATGACTCTGGTGGCGGATGGCCGCGACCCGATGGGCGGTGCCGATGGGGCGGTGGTCGACCGCGGCACGCTCGCCCGGCTGCGTGACGGCGCCCGGGCACTGGAGCGCCGGCTGCCCAAGCCGCAGCGGGCAGCGGGGGTGGAACCGCCCTCGCTCGGCCAGTTGGTGGCGCTGGCCTATCCTGAACGGCTGGCGCAGGCGCGCGGGCGTGACGCTGTCTTCCGGCTGATGGGTGGCGGCGGGGTTGCGCTTGATCCGCTCGACCCGCTGGCCGCAGAGGACTGGCTTGCGGTCGCAACGACTGGTGGCGGCACACAGGGTGGGGGCGACGTTCGTGCCTTTCTCGCCGCCCGGATCACCCCGGCTGAGATCGTGGAGAGCTTCGCCGGCGAGATCCGCACGGTGGACCGGGTGGAATTCGACCAGCGATCCGGCGGCCTGGTGGCGGTGCGCGAACGGCGGCTGGGTCAGCTGGTCATCGATGCGAAACCGCTGGCGAAGCTCGCGCCCGAGCATCATGCCGCGGCGGTGGCCGAAGGGGTGCGCGGGCTGGGCCTCGACCGGCTGGACTGGAGCGAGGCGGCGAAGGCGCTGAGGGCCCGTATCGCCTTCCTGGCGCGGATCGACGGGCCCGGGGCCGGCTGGCCGGATGTGTCGGATGACGGGCTGCTCGCCAGGCTCGACGACTGGCTGGGGCCGGATCTGGGGCGGGTGCGGCGGCTGGACGATCTTACCCGGATCGACCTCAAGGGCGCGCTGCTCAGGCTGCTGGACTGGCGCCAGCGCAGCCGGCTGGATCAGGCGGCGCCCGAGCGGGTGACCGTGCCGTCGGGCCGCAGCCATGCGGTGGACTATGCGAGCGACCCGCCGGTGCTGGCGGTGAAGCTGCAGGAGATGTTCGGTGCGGCCGAAGGCCCGAGGGTCGCCGACGGCCGGGTGGCGCTGCTGGTCCACCTGCTGTCGCCGGCGGGCCGGCCGGTCCAGGTGACCGCCGACCTCGCCGGCTTCTGGACCGGCAGCTATGCCCAGGTCAGGTCGGAGCTGCGCGGCCGCTATCCCAAACATCCCTGGCCCGAGGATCCGACCGGTGCGGTCGCGACCCATCGGGCCAAGCCGCGCGGCAGCTGAGCCGCGCGCGACCTGTGACGGATCAGCCCTTGGCCGGCCGGGGCACCACCGGCGCGCCCGCGGCCTTCCAGCCGCTGAAGCCGCCTTCCAGATGGGCGACGGGTTCAAGCCCCATCTGCTGCAGGGTGTCGGCGGCCAGCGCTGAACGCCAGGCGCCGCCGCAATAGAGCACGAAGCTCTTGCCCGAGGCGAAGACCGGCTTGTGATAGGGGCTTTCCGGGTCGACCCAGAATTCCAGCATGCCGCGCGGGGCGTGGAAGGCGCCGGGGATCATGCCCTCGCGCTCCAGCTCGCGGACGTCGCGGATGTCGACGAACAGGGTGTCCGGGTCGTCGAGCAGGGTCTGGGCCTCGTCGATCGGGATGGTGCGGATGCGGGCGGTCGCCTCTGCCACCATCTGCTTCACGGTCTTCTTCAGCGCCATCGGGGGATCTCCTGGTGTTTCCGTGCCCGCAGCATAGCCCGTCCATGCCCGGCCGGGCTTCGATAAACCGACGGGCGGTGCTAAGGTCCGGGGATCCTGCATCCGGATGCCGCCGATGAAACCCCTGCCGCCCTTCCGATCGATCGAGGCCTTTGCCGCCGCCGTGGAGCTGCGGAGCCTGACCGCGGCCGCCGAGGCGCTGGGGCTGTCGCTGCCTGCACTCAGCCGGCGGATCCGGATCCTGGAAGAGCATCTGGGTGCGCCGCTGCTGGAGCGGCTGCCGCGCGGCGTGGTGCCGACCGCCCGGGGGGCCGCCTATGCCGCCGAGCTGTTGCCGGCGCTCGACGCCCTGCGCCAGGCGACCGAGCGGGCGCGTCAGGTCGATCGCCGGGCGGTCAGGATCAGCCTGATCCCGACCCTTGCGATGACCTGGCTGCTGCCGCGGCTGCCGGGCTTTCAGGTGGCCCATCCGGGCATCCGGCTTGATCTGCACGGCTCGGCCGACTGCATCGAACCCGGCGCCGGTGTCGCCGATCTGGCGCTTCGCCTGGGGGAGGGCGGCTGGCCGGGGGTGATGCGGGTGGCGTCGATGCCGCTGCATCTGGTGGTGGTGGCGAGCCCCGATCTGCCTTTGGACCAGCCGCAGGATCTGCTGCATCTGCCGCTGCTGGGCCCCGCCCACCGGCCGGAATTCTGGCCCGAATGGGCGCGGGCGGTCGGCATCGACCCCACCCTGTTGCCGCCGGTGCGGGGCTTCGACAGCCTGCAGATGCTGTATGAAGCGGCAGCCCACGGGCTGGGTGTGGCCATTGCTCTGGATCAGCTGGTGCGGCCCTGGATCGAGAGCGGGCGGCTGGTGGCGCCGCTGGATCACCGGGTGGCGAGTTCGCGCGGCATCCATCTGTTGACCGGCAGCCGGCCGGCACCGCCGGTGCGGGTGGTGCGCGACTGGTTGCGGGCGGAAATGACGCGCAGCGCCGCCTGAGCGGCCATGCGCCTTCAGCTTTCCGGAAGGCCCGCGGCCGCAAAGCGAATTGTGACGAGGCAGCGGTGGGCACAGGATCGGCAGGCCGTGACCACCTGCCCGGGAGCCCCCGCCATGGACGCCACCGATCTCTGTTTTCTGGACGCGACCGCGCTGGCCGCGATGATCCATGCCCGCGAGGTCTCGCCGGTCGAGGTGGTCGCGGCCCATCTGGAGCGGATCGCGCGGATCGATCCGCTGCTGGGGGCCGCGGTCGAGGTCATGGCCGACAGCGCGCTCGGCGCGGCCCACGCTGCCGAGGCGGCGGTGATCGCGGGGGAGGCGGCAGGTCCCCTCCACGGCGTGCCGTTCTCGATCAAGGATTGCATCGACACCGCAGGCGTGCCGACCCGGCGCGGCTCCAGGCTGTTTGCCGACCGGGTGCCCGGGCGCGATGCGACCGTGGTGGCACGGCTGAAAGCTGCGGGTGCCATTCCGTTGATCAAGACCAATCTGCCAGAATTCTCGTACTGGACCGAGACCGACAACCCGCTGTCGGGGCCGACCCGCAACCCCTGGGACAGAAGCCGCACCCCCGGCGGGTCGAGCGGCGGCGAGGCGGCGGCGATCGCGGCCGGGCTGTCGCCGCTGGGGCTGGGCAGCGATGTGGCGATCTCGGTACGCGGGCCCGCGGCGATGACCGGCATCCTGGCGCTGAAGGCGACCCATGGCCGGATCCCCGTCACCGGCCACTGGCCGGGGCTTCGGCGCTGGTGGCATGTCGGACCGATGGCGCGCAGTGTCCGCGATCTCGCGCTGGCGCTCGATCTGCTGGCGGGGCCGGATGGTGCCGACGGCTATGCGGTACAGGCGGTACCCCTGATGCGCGGCGACGCCAGCAGCCTGCGGATCGGCTGGATGGCGGCAGAGGGGTTCGGGCCGGTGGATCCCGAAATCGTCGCCACGGTCGCCCTGGCCGCCGACGCCCTGGCCGCGGCCGGACACCGGGTGGCGCCGGCCGGCATTCCGGCGCTGGCGGATCACGACTGGACGGAGGCGAGTGCGGTGCTGCACGCGCCCGAGATCGGCCCGCTCTTCCGGGCCGTGGTCGGCGGGCGGGTGGAGGAGGTGCATCCGGTGATCCGTCATGTTATGACCCGGGCCGAGCCGTCGCTGGCGGATTACGTCGCCGCGGAACAGGCGGTGCAGGGGCTGCGGGATGCCTTCGCCGGCTGGTTCGGGGCCAATGATCTGCTGCTTTGCCCGGTGTTGCCCATGACCGCCCCCCGTCCTGGGCAGGCCGGGTATGAGGTGGCGGAGGCAAAGGTCCCGGCCCGTCATGTGATGCGCGCCACCGTGCCCTTTAATCTGACCGGCCTGCCGGCCTTGTCGCTGCCGTTCGGGTTGAGCCGCGAAGGCTTGCCGATCGGCGTGCAGCTGGTGGCTCCCTGGTGGCGGGAAGACCGGCTGCTTGCCGTGGGCCGTCAGCTGGAAGCCCAAAGCCCGATGCGAAACCGGCGACCACCGCTCTGACGGGTCCGAAATCCCTGGGCCGGCCGTCAGCGCGCTGGACGTCACCCCCACCTCCGGTGTAGGAATGCAAGTCATTCGCACTTGCGGAATGGCATGTGCGGGACGGCACCATGGACCGAGGGAGCGACAGATGGTGGGCAAGACGGGCAGGCTGGGCGGCATGCTGCTGGGGGGCGTTCTGCTCGCCTCCGGTTCGGCGCTGGCGGCGACGGGCGGTGATGCCCGCGCGGTGGTGACCAATTACGCGAACATCGCCGAGGCGGCCTATGGCGACAGCCTGACCGCGGCGAAGACGCTGCAGACGGCCGTGAAGGCCTTCATCGCCAAGCCCGGCCCCGAGACGCTGGCGGCGGCGAAGGCCGCCTGGATCGCGGCCAACGTGCCCTACAAGCAGACCGAAGCCTTCCGCTTCGGCAATGCCATCGTCGACGAGTGGGAGGGGCAGGTGAATGCCTGGCCGCTCGACGAGGGCCTGATCGACTATGTCGACAGCTCGTATATGGGGGCCGAGGGCAATGCGGCGGCGGCGCTGAACGTGATCGCCAACAAGAGCTTCACGCTGTCGGGCAAGACGGTCGACGCCTCGAAGATCACCCCCGACCTGCTGCGCGCGCTGCACGAGGCGGAAGGCGAGGAGGCGAACGTCGCGACCGGCTATCACGCCATCGAATTCCTGCTCTGGGGCCAGGATCTGAACGGCACCGGCCCGGGCGCCGGTAACCGCCCCTGGACCGATTACGACACCGCCAACTGCACCGGCGGCAATTGCGACCGTCGCGCCGCCTATCTTCAGGCCGCGACCGACCTGCTGGTCGAGGATCTGTCGTGGATGGCCGCCCAGTGGGGCAAGGATGGCGAGGCGCGCAAGGCGCTGGCCGATGTGAGCCCCGAAGCCGGTCTCAGCACCATGTTCACCGGCCTCGGCAGCCTGTCCTATGGCGAGCTGGCGGGCGAGCGCATGAAGCTGGGCCTGCTGCTCAACGACCCGGAAGAGGAGCATGACTGCTTCTCGGACAACACCCACAACTCCCACTATTACGACGCCGTGGGCATGTGGAACGTCTATACCGGCCATTATGTCCGCATCGACGGTTCGGTGGTCGAGGGACCGTCGCTGTCGTCGCTGGTGGCTGCGGCGGACCAGAAGGTCGATGCCGATGTCCGCGCCCATATGGCGACGACGCTGGCGGCGCTGGGCTCGGTGAAGGCGACGGCCGAGGCCGGCACCCATTACGACCAGCTGCTCGCCCCCGGCAATGATGCCGGCGCGGCGCTGCTGAACACCGCCATCGACGCCCTGGTTCAGCAGACCCGCTCGATCGAACGCGCGGTGACGGCGCTGAAGCTGGAGCCGGTGGCGATCGAGGGGTCGGACAGCCTGGACCAGCCGACGGCCGTGTTCAAGTAAGCGACCGACGTCCAGCCAGACGGCCGGCGGCGCTCTGCGTCGCCGGCCATTGGCGTTCAGGGGCAGAGACGGGTTTGGGGAGCAGGCAGGGGTGGTGAGGACCGGACTGGTCGCTCTGGCGGTGCTGGCCGGGGTGGCCGTGGCGAGCGATGCATCGGCAGGGGATGCAATTCCGTCCGATGTGCTGGAACAGCCCGACCCGCATCTGAACCAGGTGCCGCGCACGGCGGCAGAGCGTGCCCGCATCCTGAAGGTCGTGGAACCGACCCGCGATTTTACCCGGCCGGAAGATTACGAGCTGAACATGGGCGGGGCGGCCACGACGCAGGCGGCCGTCAATCGCGATGTCTTTTCGCAGTTCTCGGCCAACATGCCCTTCGCGCATGAGATGGACTTCAAGCTCGGCAACGGGCTGTTCCGCAAATTCTGGGTCTCCTCGCCATCGTCGACCAAGGCCTCCGACGGTCTGGGGCCGCTGTTCAATGCCCGATCCTGCCAGAGCTGCCATGTAAAGGACGGTCGCGGCCATCCGCCGGCAAACCCCGACGATGACCGCATCTCGATGTTCCTGCGGCTGTCGATCCCGGCCGATACCGACGAGCTGAAGGCCGCCATCGCCAGCCACCGGCTGATGGTGGTGCCGGAACCGGTCTACGGCACCCAGCTTCAGGACATGTCGATCCAGGGCATTCCGGCCGAGGGTCGGATGGAGATTGTTTACGACGAGATCCCGGTTGAACTGGCCGACGGCGAGGTCGTACATCTGCGCCGGCCGAGCTATAGCATCGCCGACCCGGCTTATGGGCCGCTGCACCCGGATGTGATGCTCTCGCCGCGTGTGGCGCCGCCGATGATCGGATTGGGTCTGCTGGAGGCGATCCCGGCCGAGGACATCCTGGCGCTCGCGGACCCTGAGGATGCCGATGGCGACGGCATTTCCGGCCGGCCCAATTTCGCCTGGAGCCCGGAATACGGCCGGGTGATGCTGGGCCGCTTCGGCTGGAAGGCCGGCACCCCCACCGTGCACCAGCAATCGGCCGATGCCTTCGCCGGCGATATGGGCATCTCCAACCCGCTGCATCCGGCGGGTTACGGTGAATGCACACCCGCCCAGACCGATTGCCGCGCGGCCCCCGATGGGGGAGATGCGCCTGGCACCGACGGGCTGGAGATCGACGCCGCGGCGATGGATCTGGTCAGTTTCTATGCCCGAAATCTGGCGGTGCCGGCCCGGCGCGATCTCGACGACCCGGTCGTGCTGCGCGGCAAGCAGCTGTTCGCCGAGGCGAATTGCATCGCCTGCCACCGGCCGAAATTCGTCACCGCGCGGCTGAAGGACCGGCCGGAACAGAGTTTCCAGCTGATCTGGCCCTATAGCGACCTGCTGCTCCACGACATGGGGCCCGGCCTGGCCGATGGCCGGCCCGAAGGCATGGCCGACGGCCGCGAATGGCGCACCGCGCCGCTCTGGGGTATAGGTCTGACGGCAAGCGTCGCCGAACCGGCCAGCTATCTTCATGACGGCCGGGCGCGCAGCCTGCTGGAGGCCGTGCTCTGGCACGGCGGTGAGGCGGAGGCCGCGAAACAGGCGGTGGTCGCCCTGCCGAAATCCGATCGTGATGCCCTGATCCGTTTCCTGGAGTCGCTCTGATGCGCCGCCCGATCCTGTTCGCCACGCTGGCCGCCGTGCTTGTCGCCACTCCGATACTGTCTGCTGCCATGGCGGCAGACACACCGGCCGCGGCAGCGGCCGAGGCGGCCGGTCCGGACCATGCGGCGCTGACGGCGCGCGCGCTCGACGGCTATATCCGCCCCGAATTCGACCGCTTCGTGGCGGCGACACGGGCGCTGGCCGACAAGGCCGAGACCGACCAGAGCCCCGAGGCGCTGCTGCCGCTCTATGACGCCGCCTATGACGCCTGGATGCGGATCTGGTTCTTCCGCTTCGGTCCGCTGGAAGAAGAGGGCCGGCGCTTCCGGCTGGAATTCTGGCCCGAGCGCAGCGGCATCGCCTATCGGGCGATCGGCGCCCTGGTCAAGGCGAAGAACCCGATCGTCGACGATCCGGAGGCCTTTGCCGGCGCCTCGGCCGGGGCGCAGAACCTGGTGTCGATGGAACGGCTGCTGCGCCCGCGTGAGGCGGTGCCGGCCGCCGGCACGCCTGCGGCCGAGTATCGCAACCGGCTGATCCGGGCGGTGGCCCGCAATCTGGCCCGGATGGCGGTCTCGGCGCGCGAGGGCTGGGAAGGACCGGAAGGGGCGGCACATGTGCTGACCACGGCCGGCGACGACGAGAACCAGATCTATCTCTCGGCCGACGAGACCACCTTCGCCTTCTTCAACGCCTTCCACGGGGCGCTGCAGGAGCTGGAGGAACTGCGCCTGGCGGCCATCACCGCTGACCAGACCGGCGGCACCCCGCGGGCTGCGCACGAGCGGGCGGGCGCGTCGCTTGAGAACATCCGCGCCGGCATCGGCGGGCTGATCGATTTCGAACGGGTGGTCTTCGCCCCGGCGGCCAGCGATCAGGTGGCGCAGGTCGACATGGCCGCGGCGCTGGAGAAAGCGGCCGCCGCTGCGGATGCGGCCCTGGCCCGCGCCCCGGACGATGCGGAGGCGATGAAGGCGCTGAAGGCCGCGCTTGCCGCTGCCCGCCGGCTGGCTGTGGCCGAACTCGCCCCGGCGCTGGGCGTGCGGGTCGGCTTCAATTCCTTCGACGGCGATTGAGGGGGGAGGGGGATCATGACCGGCACCATCACCCGCCGCACCATGCTGCGCGGCCTTGGGCTGGCGGCGGGGGCCGCCGCCGTGCTCAGGCCCGATCACGCGCTCTGGGCAGCGCCGGGCGCCCCTGACTTCCTGGCGGCGGCGAAACAGGCCGATGGGTCCCATGCGCTTCACGGGCTGATGCGGAGCGGCGAGATCCGTTTCACCATCCCGCTCGGCCAGCGGGGCCATGGCGGCGTCGTCCATCCCGCCCGGCCCGAGGCGGTGGCCGTTGCCCGCCGGCCCGGCCGCGAAGCCGTGGTGGTGGACTGTGCCGAAGGGCGGGAGCAGCTGCGCTTCACCCCGCCCGAGGGCCGGGTGTTTTATGGCCACGGCGCCTTCTCGGCCGACGGCCGGACCTTCTTCACGCCCGAGAATGATTACGAGGGCGCGCGCGGCCGGGTCGGCATCTGGGATGTGGAGGCAGGCTACAAGCGGCTGGGAGAGGTGTCGTCGGGCGGGGTGGGTCCGCACGAAATCCGGCTCGAAGCCGGCGGCGCCACCCTGCTGGTTGCCAATGGCGGCAATGCCACCCATCCCGACATGGGCCGCGAGGTGCTGAACCCCGGCACCATGCAGCCCAATCTGACCCGGATCCGCGTGGCGGACGGGGCCGTGATCGATGCGGTGGAGAACGAGCCCGCGCTGCGCATGAACAGCATCCGCCATCTCGCCACCCGTCCCGACGGGCTGGGTGCGGCGGTGATGCAGTGGCAGGGCGACGGCCATGAACGCCCGCCGCTGATGATGCTCCATCGGATGGGCGAGGCCGTGCGGCTGCTCGCGGCACCCGAGCCCGCCCATGCGGCGATGCGCAATTATGCCGGCTCGGTCGCCTTCAACCGCAGCGGCGATCTGGTTGCGATGACCTCACCGGTCGGCGGGCGGCTGCAGGTGTTCGAAACCGAGACCGGCCGCTTCCGCGCGGCGCTGGTGGCCGCCGATGTCTGCGGTCTGGCGGCGGATCCGGAGGGCGAGGGCTTCATTGCCACCGACGGCCGCGGCCGGGTGCTGGCGGTGGTGGCCGATCCGGCGGCGGAAGCGGGCTTCCGGCTGAAGCTGCGCGCCACGCATCCGGTCGCCTGGGATAATCACGTCGTGGTGCTCTGAGAGCACGGGCATATCGTGGTGCTCTAGGAGAGCACGCGGCCCGGCCGTCGGGGAGGCGGACCGGGCCGGCTTTGCGTCAGGCGATCTGCTTCAGGCGGATCACTTCGAACTTCGCGATACCCTTCAGTGCCCGGCCCAGGGCGCGGAAATGGTCGGATTTGCCATGGGCGACGGTGGCCGCCTCATCGGTCCATTCCTCGAGCATGACGAAGCGATGGTCGTTGGTGACGTCGACATGCAGGTCATAGCGATGGCAGCCATCCTCGGCGCGGCTGGGACCCGTGCATTCGGCCAGGGCGGCGCGAACGGTTTCGGCATGGCCGGGCTCGGCGGTGATGATCGCGGTGATGACCAGATTGGGGGTCATGGGAGCGTTTCCTCGGGGTATGTTCTGGTTGGCGGCTCAGACTACAGCAATCCGCAACTTGACGCGACGGATTGCTGATCTTGGCGCTGTTTCGCCGTTTTGATCAGCGTTTGAACGGAGACTTGTCAGAGAGCCCGTGCCATCGCATCGATCGCCTCGGCCAGCTGCCCGGGTTCGTCGACCAGCCCATCGGCTCCGGCGCTCTCCAGCTCTTCGCGCCCGCCATAACCCCAGAGCACGCCCAACGCCCGCACCTTGTTGGCATGGGCGCCCGAGATGTCGTAGCGCCGGTCACCGACCATGATCGCGCGGGCGGGATCGATCCCTTCGCCGGCGATCGCCCGGGCGATCACCTCGGGCTTCTCGCCGCCGGTATCGTCGGCATTGGCGCCATAGGTGCCGGCGAAGAGCGCCATCAGCCCATGGCGTTCCAGAATCATCCGCGCGGCGGGCAGGGCCTTGGAGGTGGTCAGAACCAGCCGCCGACCCTCGGCGCCGAAGCGGTCCAGCACCTCGCGGATGCCGGGGAAGAGCGGGCTTTCCGCCAGCACCAGCTCGTCATGGTGGCGCTGGAACACGGCAACGCCTTCCGCCACCCGGTCGTCGCCATGCCGCCCCAGCAGCAGCGCCATGGTGTCGGTCAGCGGCGGCCCGATCGTCCAGCCCAGATCCTCCGTCCGATCCGCCGGATGGCCCATTTCCTCCATGGTCATATGGATGCAGCGGACCACGGCGTCGTGGGAATCGATCAGCGTGCCGTCCATGTCGAGCAGGACGGTGATATCGGCAGGTGCAGCCAAGACGGATACTCCGGACATTCGCGAACCGGTGGCCGGTTCTGGTTCTGACGCGGTGATCCCGCAACGCAGCATCACCGCACTCTTCGAGTTCTACGCCCCGTGATGCCCGGGGACACGTGAAAAAAATGCGGCCCTCCCGTTCGGGGAGGGCCGCATTGCAGGAATAATGACGAGTCGGTTCAGGCCTTGCCGGCCATCTCGCGCAGCATGCGGACGATGCCCGAGAAGTCGGCGCCGCCCTGGCCGGCGTCGGAGTACTGCTGGTAGAGGGCAGCGGCAGCAGCGCCGAGCGGCGTGGCGGCGCCCGAGGAGCCGGCGGCGTCCTGGGCGAGCTTCAGGTCCTTCAGCATCATGTCGACCGCAAAGCCGGGCTTGTAGTCGTTATTGGCCGGCGAGGTCGGCACCGGGCCCGGGACCGGGCAATAGGTGGTGAGCGACCAGCACTGGCCCGAGGCGGTCGACGAGATGTCGAACAGGGTCTGGTGCTCGACGCCCAGCTTTTCGGCCAGCGCAAAGGCCTCGCAGACGCCGATCATCGAGATGCCGAGCAGCATGTTGTTGCAGATCTTGGCCGCCTGGCCGTTGCCGGCGCCGCCGGCATGGACGATCTTCTTGCCCATCTTCTGCAGGTAAGGTTCGGCCGCCGCGAAGGCGGCCCCGGTGCCGCCGACCATGAAGGTCAGCGTGCCGGCGGCCGCGCCGCCGACGCCGCCCGAGACCGGGGCGTCGACCATCGGCCGGCCGGCGGCTTCGGCGGCCGCGATCACCTCGCGCGCGCTGTCGACGTCGATGGTCGAGCAGTCGATGAAGAGGGTGCCGGGGCGCGAGGCGGCGATGATGCCGGCATCGCCCAGATACACGCCCTTCACATGGCGCCCGGCAGGCAGCATCGAGACCACCACGTCGACATCCGTCGCGGCCGCGACGGCGCTGTCCGCCTTGCTGCCGCCGGCATCGACGATGCGCTGCACCGCCTCGTCCGAGAGGTCGAAGCCCTTCACCGCATGGCCGGCCTTGAGCAGGTTGAGCGCCATGGGGCCGCCCATATTGCCGAGGCCGATGAAACCGATGGTCGCCATCTTCGGAACGTCTCCCTGAAGTCGTCGATCTTGTGTGATCGGGTCGATCTTGTCTGATCTTTAAGGTCGTGCAGCGTGTGGTCGCGCCGGTCCGGTGCGGGCCAGGCTCAATCGATCGCCATGCCCTGGAGCAGGCGGCGGGCGATGATCACACGCATGATCTCGTTGGTGCCTTCCAGGATCTGGTGGACCCGGGCGTCGCGCAGATAGCGCTCGATCGGATAGTCCATCAGATAGCCATAGCCGCCATGCAGCTGCAGCGCCTCGTTGCAGATCCGGAAGCCGGCATCGGTGGCGAACCGCTTGGCGGACGCACAGATCGCGGTCTTCTCGGGATGCTGGCTGTCCAGCGACCAGGCGGCCCGGCGGATCATCAGCCGGGCAGCTTCAAGCTCCGTCATCATATCGGCCAGGCGGAACTGGGTGGCCTGGAACTCGGCCAGTGCCTTGCCGAACTGCTGGCGGCCCTGAACGTATTCCCGCGCGGCGTCCAGCGAGGCGCGTGCGGCACCGATCGAACAGGCACCGATATTGATGCGGCCGCCATCCAGCCCCATCATCGCGATCTTGAAGCCGTCGCCTTCTTCGCCGAGGCGATTTTCCACCGGCACCCGACAGTCTTCGAAGATCACCGCCGCGGTCGGCTGGCTGTTCCAGCCCAGCTTGCGCTCATTGGCGCCGAAGGACAGGCCGGGCGTGTCCTTTTCGACCACGAGGGTGGAAATGCCCTTCGGGCCGTCGCCGCCGGTGCGGACCATCACGACATAGATGTCGGAGCGGCCGCCGCCGGAAATGAACGCCTTGGAGCCGTTGAGGACATAGTGGTCGCCATCGCGCACCGCCCGGGTGCGGAGCGAGGCCGCATCGGAGCCGGCCCCCGGTTCCGTCAGGCAGTAGCTGGCGAAATGTTCCATGGAGCACAGCTTCGGCAGGAAGCGGTTGCGCTGCTCGTCATTGCCGAAGCGGTCGATCATCCACGCGGCCATGTTGTGGATGGAGATATAGGCCGCCGTCGAGGTGCAGCCGGCGGCCAGCTCCTCGAAGATGATCGCGGCGTCGAGGCGGGTGAGGCCCGAGCCGCCGACGTCGTCGCGGACATAGATGCCGCCGAAACCGAGGGCCGCCGCCTCGCGCAGCTCCGCCTCGGGAAAGATCTTCTTCGCGTCCCACTCCGCGGCCCCGGGGGCCAGCCGGTCGGTCGCGAAACCGCGGGCCATCTCCTGGAAGGCGCGCTGGTCTTCGGTCAGGGAGAAATCCACGGATGTCACCTCCACGATCTTATTGCACCCCACCGCCCCGCGATCCGGAAGATCCGGTCCGCGGGGCGGTGCGGCGAAAGCCGGACGCGACGGGCGATCAGCCCATGGTCGGGATGTGGAAGTCCGCACCCGAGCGGATGCCGGTCGGCCAGCGGCTGGTCATGGTCTTGATCTTGGTGAAGAACCGCACGCCCTCGGGGCCGTGCTGGTTGGTGTCACCGAAGGCCGAGTTCTTCCAGCCGCCGAAGGTGTGGAAGGCCACCGGCACCGGGATCGGCACGTTCACGCCGACCATGCCGACCTGGACGTTGCGGGCAAACTCGCGGGCGGTGTCGCCGTCGCGGGTGAAGATCGACACGCCGTTGCCGAATTCGTGCTCGGTGGGCAGGGCTGCCGCTTCGTCGAAGGACTTCGCACGCACGATGCTGAGCACCGGGCCGAAGATCTCTTCCTTGTAGATGCGCATCTCAGGCGTGACCCGGTCGAACAGGCAGCCACCCATGTAGAAGCCGTTCTCGTAGCCCTGGATGTTGACTTCGCGGCCGTCCACGACCAGCTCGGCGCCTTCCTGCACGCCCAGATCCACATAGCCGCGGACCTTGCGCAGATGGTCACCCGAAACCAGCGGGCCGAAATCGCCATCGGCCATCGAGGGGCCGAACTTCAGATTCTGGACCCGCGGAACCAGACGCTCGCGGAGGGCTTCCGCGGTCGCCTCGCCCACCGGCACCGCCACCGAGATCGCCATGCAGCGCTCACCGGCCGAGCCGAAGCCGGCGCCGATCAGCGCGTCGGCCGCCTGGTCGAGGTCGGCGTCGGGCATGATGATCATGTGGTTCTTGGCGCCGCCCATGGCCTGGACGCGCTTGCCGTGCGCCGCACCGGTCGCATAGACGTATTTCGCAATCGGGGTCGAGCCCACGAAGCTGATCGCCGGCACGCGCGGATCGGTCAGGATGGTGTCGACCGCTTCCTTGCCGCCGTTGACGACGTTCAGCACGCCGGCCGGCGCACCCGCTTCCATCATCAACTCGGCCAGACGCATCGGGACCGAGGGGTCCTTCTCCGACGGCTTCAGCACGAAGGTGTTGCCGCAGGCGATCGCCACCGCGAACATCCACATCGGCACCATGGCCGGGAAGTTGAACGGCGTGATGCCGGCGCAGACGCCCAGCGCCTGACGCATCGAATAGACGTCGATGCCGCGGGCGACGTTCTCGGAATACTCGCCCTTCAGCAGATGCGGGATGCCGCAGGCGAAATCGACCACGTCGAGGCCGCGGGTGACGTCACCCTTGGCGTCGGTGAAGGTCTTGCCATGCTCGCTGGACAGCAGCTCGGCCAGGCTGTCCATGTTCTGCTCGACGAGCTGCTTGAACTTGAACATCACCTTGGCACGGGCCATGGGCGAGGTGTTCGACCAGATCGGGAAGGCTTCCGCCGCATTGGCGATGCCGGCCTCGACCTCGGCCCTGGTCGCCAGCGCGACCTTCGCCGACAGCTCACCGGTCGACGGGTTGAACACGTCGCCGAAATTGCCGCTGGTGCCCTCGACGATCTTGCCGCCGATAAAGTGATGGATCTGCTTGACCATCCCGCGTTTCCTCAACGTTGCGAGGGTGTAGGACCGAGCCCGTTCCCCGGCTTGCACGGAGGGTGAGGGCCCCGGGGCCTGCACCGCCCTGATTGTTACGCCGCCGGTATCCCGGACAATCTCTGTCCGGACGGCTTGGTGACGCTACGATAACGATGTAAAACTGCACGGCCAGCCCAAAACGCGCAGAGGCCGTCTGCGCGGATGCACACCTGACACGAGGCCCGGATGTTCGACTGGAACGACCTCCGCTTCTTCCTGGAAGTCAGCCGCCGCGGCCGGCTGGTGACCGCTGCGCGTCATCTGGCGGTCGATCATACCACCGTCAGTCGGCGTATCCAGGCCCTGGAAGAGCGGATGAACACCAAGCTGTTCGATCGTACCCCCGCAGGCTACAGCCTGACACCGGCGGGCGCACAGCTGGTGGAATATGCCGAGGCGATGGAAACCACCGCCTTCGCCATCCAGGAAAGCATCGCGGGCCAGGATCTGCATCTGTCGGGCACCGTGCGGGTCGGGGCGCCTGAAGGCTTCGCCACGGCCTTTCTTGGGGCCCGGCTGCAACCCTTCTTCGCCACCCATCCGGGTATCCAGATCGATCTTGTGGCGGCGCCACGTTATCTCAGCCTGTCGAAGCGCGAAGCGGATCTGGCCATCGGGCTCGCCCGGCCGACCTCGGGCCGGCTGGTGGCGCGCAAGCTGACCGATTATCGCCTCTGTCTTTATGCGACGCCCGCCTATCTGGAGCGGGCCGGCACGCCCCGCACGCTGAAGGAGCTGGAGGGGCACGATTTCATCGGCTATGTCGACGACCTGATCTTCGCCCCCGAACTGCGCTATCTGGACAAGCTGGTCCGGGCGCCGCAGGTGGTGATGCGATCGACCAGCCTGGTGGTGCAGCGCGATGCGACGCTGGCCGGGCTCGGCCTCTGTATCCTGCCCTGTTTCGTGGCGGCGACCGTGCCCGGGCTGGTGCCGGTGATGCCGCGCGAGACCAGCATCCAGCGCAGCTTCTGGCTGGTGACCCATGCCGATCTGCGCGACATCGTTCGGGTGCGCACGGTTGCCGAATACATCCGCGATCTGGTCCGCCGGGAACAGGATCTGCTGATCGGCCGCGGGCTGGACGAGACGGCGTGACCGGCCCCGCACGGTTCTGGACCGCCGGGCCGGTTTGCGCCTAGAGTCGGCTCCATGACAGGGTGTCTCGCGTTTCGGTTGGGGGCCGGGCGCAGAGCTGGCACAAGACGCGACGGCAGTGGGGGCAGGGGCATATGGACGGAGTAACCGGAGCGTCGTTCGGCGGCGTTGCGCAGAGCGCGTTCGGGGTGCTGGCGCTGGTGGCGCTGGCCTGGATGATCGGCCGGGCGCCGAAGGGAGTGCCCTGGCGGGCGGTGGGCATCGGCATCGTGATCCAGGTGGCGATCGCGCTGATCCTGCTGAAACTGCCCCCGGTGCAGGCGGTGTTCGTCTGGATCAACCAGGCGGTTTCGGCCCTGGTCGCCGCCACCAAAGCCGGCACCTCCGTGGTCTTCGGCTATCTGGGGGGCGGTGCGGCCCCGTTCGAGGCAACCAATCCGGCCAATTCCTTCGTGCTCGCCTTTCAGGGCCTGCCGCTGATCCTGGTGGTGGGCGCCATTGCCGGGCTGCTTTATCACTGGGGCGTGATCCCGTTCTTCGTGCGCGCATTCTCCAGGCTGCTGCGCCGGACCATGGGCATCGGCGGCGCGGTGGGGGTATCGACCGCGGCCAATGTCTTCGTGGGCATGGTCGAGGCGCCGCTCTTCGTGCGGCCCTATCTGGCGCGACTGTCGAACCCCGAGCTGTTCATGGTGATGACGGCGGGCCTCGCGACGCTGGCCGGCAATATGATGGTGCTTTATGCCGCCTTCCTGACCGGCACGGTCGAAGACCCGATCGGCCAGCTGCTGACCGCATCGCTGATCTCGGCGCCTGCGGCGCTGGTGGTGGCGATGGTCATGATGCCGCCGGCGCATGGCGAGCGGACTGTGGACGATGATGCGACCGCCCCGCCATCGGATGCAGCGACCAGCCTGGAAGCGGCGGTCGATGGGGGTGATCAACGGCGTCAACCTGCTGATCAGCGTGGTGGCGATGCTGATCGCCGGCATCGCGCTCGCCGCCCTCGCCAACATGATCCTGGGCCTTGCCGGTGACGTCTGGGGCGCGCCGCTGACGCTGGAGCGGATGCTGGGCTGGATCATGGCGCCGGTCGCCTGGGCGATGGGGATGAGCTGGCCCGAAGCCCTGGCGGCGGGCCCGCTGCTCGGCACCAAGGTCGTGATCAACGAACTGGTCGCCTATCTGCAGTTCACCGCCGACCCCTCGGCCTTCAGCCCGCGTGCACGGGTGATCCTGACCTATGCCCTGGGCAGCTTCGCCAATATCGGCAGCCTGGGCATCATGATCGGCGGCATGGTGGCCATGGTGCCGGAACGCCGCACCGACATCGTCCGGCTGGCGCCGCTGTCGCTGGTGTCGGGCACGATCGCGACCTGCATGACCGGCGCGGTGGTGGGGCTGGTGGTCTGGTGATCTTGAACTGCGATATGTCTGCAAAGATTCTGCAATTTTTGGTTGATGGTGATTGGTGATTCAAAATATCATCATCCCAAGACGATGGCCTGTCGCGACAAAGACGACAACGGTCAACCGCTGACCATCATGCGCCGTCGGACCTGATGCCGGAGTGGTGAAACTGGCAGACACCGGAAGTGCGGCCCTGGTCGTTCTTCCGCCGGGGCCTTCGTGTCCTTGCAGGTTCAAGTCCTGCCTCCGGCACCACCTTCCTCTTCCGCTCAAGTGCTGCCCTGATGATTGTGCCGTCCTGCCGACAGTCGATGGGGCACCCCTGCGTCGATTTCGAGGAACGTGCCCGATGACCGATGCCGTGCTGGTCTTCCCGCCCTCCTATTACCCGTGGTTCGTGGCACCCGGCCTGTCGCACCTTACCGCCTGGTTGCGGTCGCGCGGCTGGCAGGTGGTACAGCGCGACGCCAACATCCCCGCGATCGAGCATGCGCTGCGCCCCGATGCGCTGGCCCGCGCCGACGCCCCGGCCGAGCTGGTGTCGGGGATCGGCCCGGCGCTCGCCACCATGCGCGACTGGCAGGCGCATCACGCGCTTGAACCCTATCTCGCCGCCAAGCAGGTGATCGAACAGGCCTCGCTGGTGATCGATGCGGCGGTGCCCGACACCTTCCGCATCTTCCGCAACACGCTGCAATACATCTCGGCCCATGATGCCCGCCGGCGTGCGGGGGTGATGGCGGCGGTGCGCGACCGCGAAACCCATCTCTTCCACGACTATTACCGCGACGTCGAGGTACCGGCGATCCGGGCGCTGCAGCCGCGGCTGGTCGGGCTGTCGGTGAACGACCATCACCAGCTGATCCCGTCGATGGTGCTGGCCTCGATGCTGCGCGAGGCGCTGCCCGACACCCATATCACCATCGGCGGCAATCTGATCGCGCGGCTGAAGACCTCGCTGGAAGCCGACGAACCCGAGACCGCAGCGCTCTACTCCGTGGTCGACAGCTTCATCCATCACGAGGGCGAACAGCCGCTGGACCAGCTGCTCCAGGAACTGGTCCATGGCCGGGTCGCCAACCGGCCGGTGCCGCAAGTGATCCGTTTCGACGGCACGCGGCCGGTCTCCGGCCCGCCCTCCATGCCGATCGCGCTCGACCGCCTGCCGCGGCCCGACCCCGAGGCCTATGCGCCCTGGACGCCCGAGCCGGTGACGGCACTGAACATCTATCGCGGCTGCTATTACTCGGGGATCTGCAGCTTCTGCGACATTAACGAGGGCTATGACAGCGTCACCCACGAGACCCAGCCCGACGGGGCGGTGAAGGTGAAGTTCCGCAAGCGCCTCCGGCCGATCGAGATGGTTGCCGAGGATCTGGCGGTCTGGCATGGCGAGACCGGCCGCACCCGGTTCAGCTTCACCGATGAATGGTTTCGGGTCTCGGAAATGCTGGAACTGGGGGAACACCTGGCCAGGCGCGGCCTCTCCGAGATCCATTGGGAGGCCTATGCGCGGTTCGAGCGCGCCTATCTGGAGCCCGATACCTGCGTGCAGATCCGCGAGGCCGGCGGGCGCTTCCTGCAATTCGGGCTGGAGAGCATCGCGCCCGCCACATTGAAGGCGATGAAGAAGGGCAACACGCCCGACGAATATGCCCGCAGCCTGGCCAATACCACCGCGGCGGGCATCTGGAACCATGTCTTCTTCATCGTGGGCTATCCGGGTGAGCCCATCCACCATGTCCTGCCGCTGTTCCGCTTCCTGACCGAGAAGGGGCGGGACGTGCTGACCGTGAAGCCGACCCGCTTTCAGCTGGCCCGACGCGCACCTCTGATCCACTCCCCGCCCGAGGGTATCGAGGTGGTGCCCGAGGCCGATTGGGATTTTTTCATCAACATCCCATTCCAGTACAGCCAGAGCTGGTGGTGCAAGCGCTGCCGCACCGAACTTGCCGAGGACGCCATGGTCATGAAGCAGGGCCGGCCGAAATGCGCTGCCTGCAACAGCTGGGCCGAACGCTGGGCGCCCCTCAGCCGCAAGGCGGTCGACGGGATCTATACCCTGTCGGAAGTGCTGTGCGAGCGGCACTGGTCGCATCCGGCCACCAGCCTGTTCCCCTATGTGGCGCGGCTGTTCCTGTCGGAAGCACAGATGACCGACTTCGCCGCCCGCCTGCCCAGGCTGTCGACGGTCGATGAGTCGGCGATCGATCAGGCGCTGGTCAAGGTCCGCGGCGCGCTTGCCCGCGAGGCCGAGATGATCGACGGCATCGGCCGGGTCTATGCCGACAGCGGCTTGAAACTGCCGAAAAAATTCGACGGCTATGACGATTTCCTGGACCATTGCATGGCCTGGACGGAAGCGGCGGCGGCCTGACCCTGCGCTTGATCAGTCGACGCAGGCTCAGCTGTCGGGCAATATGCGCGGACAGACGTTTTGAACGAACGTCTGAATGACAGAGCCGCCGCGCATCTTCCGGCAGGGCATCCGCCCGCCGGGCGGGCCGAGGCGGCCGCCCAGCGGAGGAATGCCCGTCGATGACCGCCGATCCCTTCGACCTGGCCCGGCCAGAGGTGCAGGACCGCCTGACCGCATACCTGGAACGGGCGGTGCCCGGCTTTCGCGGCCCCGCGCGCCTGCATCGCTTCACCAATGGCCAGTCGAACCCGACCTTCCGGCTGGATACCGATGGCGGGTCCTATGTGCTGCGCAAGCAGCCGGCCGGCAAGCTGCTGCCCAAGGCCCATCAGATCGATCGCGAATACCGGGTGCTCTCGGCGCTGGGGCCCACGCCCGTGCCGGTGCCGGCGGCGCTGCATTACTGCGAGGACGCATCGATCCTGGGCACGCCCTTCTATCTGATGGGGCATGTGGCGGGTGCCACCTTCGGCGATATGCGCCTGCCGGAGCTGACGCCCGATCAGCGCCGCACCGTGTGCTTCCGGCTGATCGAGACGCTCGCCGCCCTGCACGAGGTGGATGTGGCGGCGGTCGGGTTGGGCGATTACGGCCGGCCGGGCGGGTTCTACGAGCGGCAGATCGCGGTCTGGACCCGCAATTACCGCGCGGCCGAGACCGACCGGATCGAGGGTATGGAAGCCCTGATCGCCTGGCTGCCGGCCAATATGCCCAAGGACCCCGAGCGCACCACCCTGGTCCATGGCGATTTCCGGCTGGAAAACTGCATCGCGGCCGAAGACGGCTCCGAGATCCGCGCCGTGCTCGACTGGGAGCTGTCGACCCTGGGCGAGCCGCTGGCTGATCTGGGCTATCATCTGATGCACCACTACATGCCGGCGGATGACTTCGGCGGCTATGTCGGCATCGATATCGCAGCCCTCGGCCTGCCGGCAGAGGCCGAGCTGCTGGACCATTACGCCCGGCTGACAGGGCGGCCGGCGATCAACGACTGGACCTTCCACGTCGCCTTCGCGCTGTTCCGTTCGGTCGGCATCCTGCAAGGGGTCTATGCCCGCGCCCTGCAGGGCAATGCCTCGTCGCCTTACGCACTTGAACGCGGCCGCAAGGCCCGGCTGGTGGCCGATGTCGGCCGCCGGCTGATCGAGGCGCGCGGCTGACCTTTGCCTATACGTTCCGCTTTCCAAAACGATCAGACCCGGGAACCAATGATGACCACGCCCACCCGCAACACCTTCGACGTCGCCGGCCGCGGCATCCTGATCACCGGCGCCAGCCAGGGGCTGGGGGCGAATTTCGCCCGCACGCTTGCGGCCCATGGCGCGAAGCTGGTGCTTGCCGCCCGCCAGGTGTCGAAGCTCGAAGCGCTTCAGGCCGAGATCGAGGCGGCCGGCGGCAGTGCCGCAACCGTGGCCATGGACGTGACCTCGGGTGCCGCCGCCATCGATGCCGCAATCGCCGAGACGGCCGAGAAGCTGGGTGGGCGGATCGACGTGCTGATCAACAATGCCGGCATCGCCGTATCCAAGCCCTTCCTGAAGCTGACGGAAGAGGATTGGGATGCGACGGTCGACACCAATCTGAAGGGCGCTTTCCTGGTCGCCCAGGCGGTGGCGAAGCGGATGGTCGAGACCGGCGGCGGCAGCATCGTCAACATCGCTTCGGTGCTGGGAACCGAGGTGATGGGCAATCTGGTGCCCTATTGCGCGTCGAAGGCCGGCGTCAACCACATGACCCGGGCCATGGCGCTGGAACTGGCCCGCTACAACATCCGGGTCAATGCGATCGCCCCCGGCTATATCGAAACCGACATCAACGCCTCGTTCTTCGAGACCGAGGGCGGCCAGAAGCTGCTGCGCAAGGTGGCCCAGCGCAAGCTGGGGGCTGCGGTCGATCTGGACGGCGCGCTGCTGCTGCTGTCGTCGGACGCTTCAGCCTTCATGACCGGGTCGGTCGTCACCGTCGACGGCGGCTTCGGTCTGGCGTAATCTCTGACCCCATGTCACGGGCCGCTTCCACATACCTTCACTCTTTCGGGGTGCGCTTCTCCGGCGGCCCCGGTCCGTTCGCTGCGCCGGGCGGCGCATGACCGACACCGGCGGGCGGGCCCTGATTTTCCGGCGTTTCGGCGACCCGGCCGAGGTGCTGGCGCTGGAGGCGCAGCCCGCACCGGCACCGGCTGCCGGAGAGGCGGTGGTCGCCATGACCCATCGCTCGATCAATCCTTCGGACCTGATCCCGATCACCGGCGCCTATGCCCATCGCGTGGCGCCGCCGCGTATCGCGGGGTACGAGGGCGTCGGCATCGTCGAACGGGCGCCGGGCGGCTCGGCTCTGGCCCCCGGCGACCGGGTGCTGGCGCTGCGCGGCAGCGGTACCTGGGCCAGTCGGGTGACGGCGCCGGCGTCGTTCTGCGTGGCCGTGCCGGCGGCCATTTCCGACGAGGCCGCGGCCCAGGCCTATATCAATCCGCTGACCGCCTGGGCGCTGCTGGCCCACGAACTGGCCCTGCCGGCCGGTGCGGTGATCGCGATCGATGCCGCCGGATCGGCCTTCGGAGCCTGTGTGCTGGCCTTCGCCCGGCGGCATGGCTGGCAGGTGGTGGCGGTGACCACGGCGGCGGCACGAACAGGTGCCCTGCAGGCGGCCGGCGCTGCCGCTGTGGTGGTGACCGAAGCGGGCGAGCCGGCGGTGGAGCTGGCGGTCCGGCTGCGCCGGGCCGCGGGCGGGCGGATCGATGCCGGGCTGGACGCCGTGGGCGGCGAGATCGGGACGGGCGTGGCGCTTGCCGTGTCGGCGGGCGGCGCGTTCCGCTTCTATGGCCTGCTTTCCGGCCGCAGCCTTGGGGCTGGTCTTGCCGGAGAGGTCGCATCCGGTGTAACGGTAAGACCGTTCTGGTTGCGGCATTGGCAGGATCAGGCCGGCGCCGATGCCTGGCGGGATGGCTTTGCGGAGATCTTCGATGCCATCCGGTCGGGCGATCTGTGCCTGCCGGCCGAGGCGGCCTTCGCGCTCGACGACTGGCGGGCGGCGCTGGCCGCGGCCGGGCGCCGCGACCGTCGGGGCAAGATCCTGCTGACGGGCGGCTGACATCGCCCGCGCGGCCTGCCCCATCCGAGGGGAGATGCGCAATGCGGGCCAGCGGCAACACACGGCACCACGCCATGTTTCAGGCCTTCGCGGAGCGCGCCCGGGCCCGCCCTGCCGACGAGGCTCTGGTGCTGGGCCATGTCCGGCTGGATTATGGCCGGCTGCTGAGCCGCGGCCTGGCGGTGGCGGGCGCCATTGCCGGCCTGCCGCGTCCGTCGCCCTCTGCCATGGCGCGACGGCCGCGGCCCTTGCGTTCATTGCGGCTGGTTGCCCTGGTCGCCGGCAATCGGATCGAGTTCGTCGAAGCCTTTCTCGGCACCGTCATGGCCGGCGCGGTGGTGCTGGTCGTCGACCCCAAGCTGACCACTGACCAGGGGCTGAAACTGTTCGAGCGGCTGGCGCCGGATCTGGTGATCCACGACCCCGCCGTCGCCGGCTGGGTGTCGAGCCCCGAGGCCGGGTTGCTGGCGGGCGGATTTCTGGCGCTGACAGGCGGCATGGGCTGCCCCTACCGGCTGTGGCGCGACCGGGCGATGGGGGAGCAGCCGGCAACCGCAGATCTGCCGGCCGCCGTGGCACCCGATCAGCCCTTCCTGATCGCCACCACATCGGGCACCTCGTCCGAACCCAAGGCATTCATCCGCGATCATCAGAGCTGGGCGGAGAGCTTCCGCAACAGCATCGCCGAATTCGCCATCGCACCTGGCGAGACGGTTCTGGCAATGGGGCCGTTGGTCCATGGCCTGTCGCTCTATGCGACCATGGAGGCGCTGGCCGCCGGCGCAACGGCGGTGCTGCTGGATCGGTTCGACGCGACCCGCGCCGCCGCGGTGGCCGCGGCGGAACGCGCCGATCTGCTGGTCGGCGTGCCGACGATGTTCGAGGCGCTGGGGCGGGGGCTGGATCATGCGCGCGCCCGGCTGCCGGGCGTGCGGGCTGTGGTCTCGGCCGGGGCCAAACTGCCGCCGGCGCTGGCCCGAAGCCTTGGCGCCGCGCTGCCGCGTGCCGAGATCCACGAATATTACGGCGCGTCGGAGCTGAGCTTCGTGACCCTTGCCCGCAGCGGCCGGGGCGACCCGGCGGAGTCGGTCGGGCGTGCCTTCCGGGGCGTGGAGCTGCGCATCACCGGCCCTGCGGGCGAGGCACTGCCCGCGGGCGAGGTGGGGCGGATCGACATCCGCAGCCGCATGGTTTCGGCCGGGTACGTGATGGGGGGCGAGGACGGCAGCGGCTTCGTGGCGCTGGAGGAGGGCTGGTCCACGGTGGGCGATCTGGGCCGGTTGGATGCAGACGGACATCTGTACATTCTGGGCCGGGCCGGCGGCATGATCATCACCGGCGGGCTGAACGTCTATCCGGGCGAGGTGGAGGCGGCGATCGCCGCCCTGCCCGGACTGGGAGAGGCGCTGGTCTTCGGCGTGCCCGACCCCTATTGGGGTGAAGCGGTGGCCGCCGTGCTGCGGGCCGGGCCTGAGACGCCGCCGGTCGATCTGATCGAGCTGCGCAGCCGGCTGGCCGGGCGGCTGGCGCGCCACAAGCTGCCGCGGATGCTGTGGCATGTGCAGGACTGGCCGCTGGGCAGTTCCGGCAAGATCGCCCGCGGGCGCGTGCGCGCGACGATCGCCGCCGGCGAGGCCGGGCCGCCGCAGTTGCTGGACGAGGGCGTGGCGGGGGCCCTGCCCACCCGGTGACCGCCAACCCGGTGACCACACATCGAGATTTCGCCGACGGGTCCATTGACGCCTGAAGGCTGACGAATTATCTCTTTCGTCAGGAATCAGTCGTCAGATCCGGAGAACGAGGCTCGCCCGCACGCCATGGCCCCCCGCACCGACCACGACGAAACCCGCGTCCGCATCGCCGACGTCGCCGAAGAGCTGTTCCGGCGGCTGGGCTATGCCAAGACCACGGTCGCCGACATCGCCGCCGAACTCGGCATGTCGCCGGCCAATGTCTATCGCTTCTTCCCGTCGAAGGGCGCGATCGTCGAAAGCATCTGCAGCCGTTATCTGGAAGAGGTGGTGGTGCTTTGCGATCGCATCGCCGACCGGCCGGAGCCGGCGGCGGCACGGATCGAGGCACTGGTGCTGGGGGTGCTGGACTATCACCGCCGGATCGTGCTGCGCGAACAGCGCATCCACGATGTGGTGGTGATCGCGATTCGCGAGAACTGGCAGGCGATCCTGGCCCATAAAGACCGGATCCGCACCGTGATGGCCCGGATTCTGGCCGACGGCGTCCGGCGCGGCGAGTTTCCGGGCCTGGATGCCGAAGATGCGGCCTCTGCCTTGTTGAGCGCCGGGACCCGCTTCTGTCATCCGATGATGATCGCCGACCATCTGGACGACGATCTGGATGCCGAGGCAAGGCAGATGCTGCGCTATCTGCTGGCGGGTTTCGCAACCGCCGGACGCCCTGCCGGTTGACCACCGGACCTCGCGCTGCGGCCGCCCCCCCACCGGCCGTGGTTCATAAAGCCTGACCGCCGCAGACCGCGGCCGAGGAGCCAGACGATCCATGAACCGCACCGAAACCGGGCCTGCACGCCCTGACCTCGCCCGTTCTGCACGGCGCCCGGCCGTCCTGTTTCGCAGCGTGTCCGCTGCGGCGCTGATCGTGGCGGCGGTGGGGCTCGCCGGCTGCAAGGAGCAGACCCGCGCCGATGCCCCGCCGCCGGAACGGCCGGTGAAGGTGGCGACGGTGCGTTATGCCTCTACGGCCGAGACCCGCGATTTCGTGGGCGTGATCCGTGCGCGCACCGAAAGCGCGCTGGGCTTTCGGGTGGCGGGCAAGCTGGTCGAGCGGCCGGTGGATGTGGGCGACCGGGTGACGGCGGGGCAGGTGGTGGCCAGGCTGGACCGGACCGATCTGGCCCTGCAGGTGCGCAGCGCCGAGGCCGAGCTGGATGCGGCGCGGTCGAACTACACCCAGGCCAAATCCGACGAGGCGCGCTATGCCAGCCTGCGCTCGCGCGGGTTTGCCCCGGTGGCCGAATACGAACGTAAGAAGGCGGCACTGGACGCCGCCGCCAGCCGGGTTGAACAGGCCCGCCAGTCGCTGGATCTGGCCCGCAACCAGCTGGCCTATGGCGACCTGGTCGCCGATGCCGACGGCGTGGTGGTCTCGGTGGGCGCCGAGCCGGGGCAGGTGGTGGCGACCGGCCAGACGGTGGTGACGGTCGCCCGCGACGGCCCGCGCGAGGCCGAGGTCGCCCTGCCGGAAAGCTGGTTGACCGAGGCGCGGCGCGCCAACGCGGCTGTCCGGCTCTGGGCCGATCGGGGCGATGCCTGGCCTGCCAGCCTGCGCGAACTCGCCCCCCAGGCCGATCCGGTGACCCGCACCTATGCCGCCCGCTTCACCATCGATGCGGCCGGGGCCGACCTTCCGGCACTGGGCATGACCGCGACCGTAACCCTGGCGCTGCCGGGCAATGGCGAGGTGGCGCGCCTGCCGCTGGCGGCGGTGATGAATGACGGCTCTGGCGCCTCGGTGTTCGTGGTCGACCCCGATACCTCGATCCTGCATCGCCGCAAGGTGGCGCTGCGCAGCTTCACCGAAGAGGTGGCGCTGGTCGAAGCCGGGCTGAAGCCCGGCGAACAGGTGGTGACGCTGGGCGTTCACCAGCTGCGCGACGGCGTTGCCGTCCGGATGCTGAAGGACGGCTGAGCTTCCGCTTCGTCGCCGTCACCCGCTGCTGAAGGCCCGCCGTCGAGAGGCCCCGATGTCCGAAGAGACGCCGCACCGCGCCCCCGGTGCCGACGCCCCCTCCACCCATGATGCCCCCTCTGGCCATGACGCCCCCTCTGGCCATGACGCTGCACCTGCTCAGGATCAGGGGCCGGTGCGCTTCAACCTGTCCGCCTGGGCGATCAGCCACCGGGCGCTGGTGCTGTTCATGATCCTGATCCTGGGTGTGGGCGGGATCTGGTCCTATATCCAGCTCGGCCGGGCCGAGGATCCGTCGTTCACCATCAAGACCATGGTGGTCTCGGCCCGCTGGCCGGGGGCGACCACGCTGGAGATGCAGTCTCAGGTCGCCGACGAGATCGAGAAGAAGCTTCAGGAGCTGCCCCATCTCGAACGGCTGGATACCTATTCCCAGCCCGGCGCCACATTCGTGCAGGTGACTCTGTCGGATGCGACACCGCCGCGCGACGTGGCGGGGCTGTGGTACCAGGTGCGCAAGAAGATCGGCGACATACGCAACCGCTTGCCATCGGGCGTGCAGGGGCCGTTCTTCAACGACGAATATGGCGACGTCTATTCGGCGCTCTACATGATCACCGCCGACGGGCTGGACCCGGCCGCCCTTGAAAAGGTGGCCGAGGGCATGCGCAGCCGGCTGCTGAAGGTGCCCGACGTCACCAAGGTCGACGTGATCGGCAACCAGGATCAGCGGGTCTGGGTGGAATTCAGTCACACGCGCATTGCGACGCTGGGCATCACCCCGCAGGCGATCTTCGAAAGCGTTGCCCGGCAGAATGCGGTGGCACCGGCAGGGTCCGTCGATACCACCGCCGACCGGGTCTATCTGCGCGTCACCGGCGCCTTCGATGCGGTGGAGCGGATCGCCGCCACGCCGATCCAGGCCGGCGGCCGGGTGTTCCGGCTGGGCGACGTGGCGGATGTCCGCCGCGGCTATGAAGATCCGGCCGACTATCTGGTCCGCCAGGGCGGCAAGACTGCGGTGGGCGTGGGCGTTGCCATGGAAGACGGCGCCAACATCCTGACTCTGGGCGAGAATCTGACCGCGGCCATGGCCGATATCCGTGCCGAACTGCCGGTCGGTATCGATGTCGTCCAGATCGCCGATCAGCCGCATGTCGTGGACGAATCGGTCGCCGAATTCGTGAAGGTGTTCATCGAGGCGCTGGTGATCGTGCTGGCGGTGAGCTTCCTGTCATTGGGCCTGCGTACCGGTATCGTGGTCGCCTTCTCGGTGCCGCTGGTGCTCGCGATCGTCTTCCTGGTGATGTTCGCGATCGACATGGACCTGCACCGCATTTCTCTGGGAGCGCTGATCATCGCGCTCGGCCTGCTGGTCGATGATGCGATCATCGCCATCGAGATGATGGTGGTGAAGATGGAACAGGGCTGGAGCCGGGCGCGCGCCGCCACCTTCGCCTGGACCTCCACCGCCTTCCCGATGCTGACCGGCACGCTGGTCACCGCCGCGGGCTTCCTGCCGGTCGGTTTCGCCAAATCCAGCTCGGGCGAGTATGCCGGCGCAATCTTCTGGGTGGTGGGCATTGCGCTGATCGCGTCCTGGTTCGTGGCGGTGATCTTCACGCCCTATCTGGGCTACAAGCTCTTGCCCGATTTCTCGAAGAAGAAGGGCGCCCATCACGACCCGGACGCGGTCTACGACACCCGGATCTATCGCATCCTCCGCCGGATGATCGGCTGGTGCGTCGGCCACCGGATCATCGTCATTCTGATGACGGTCGGCATGTTCGCGGCCTCGATCGTCGGCACCGGCATGGTACAGCAGCAGTTCTTCCCGACATCGACCCGGCCGGAACTGTTCTTCGAACTGCGCATGCCCGAGGGCACGGCGATCGGGGTGACCGATGCCGCCGCGCGCACGGCGGAACGGCTGCTGGTCGGCGACGAGGACATCCTCTCTTACACCACCTATGTCGGCCAGGGCTCGCCACGCTTCTGGCTGGGCCTGAACCCGGTGCTGCCCAACACCGCCTTCGCCCAGATCGTGATCCTGACCCGCGACACCGAGGCGCGGGAACGGGTGAAGGCGCGGCTCGACAAGGCGATCGAAGAGGGGGCCGTCACTCAGGCGCGCGCCCGCGTCGACCGCTTCGTCTTCGGCCCGCCGGTGGGTTTCCCGGTCCAGTTCCGGGTGGTGGGCGACGACCCGCTGAAGGTGCGCGAGATCGCCTATCGGGTCCGCGATGTGATGCTGCAGAATGACAAGGTCGTCGACCCGCATCTGAACTGGAACGAGCAGCAGAAAAGCCTGCGTCTGGTGGTGGATCAGGATCGCGCCCGGGCGCTGGGCATGACGCCGGCCGACATTTCGGAATCGCTCCGCACCCTGCTCGACGGCTACACCATCACCCAGTATCGCGAGGGCAACGATCTGATCGACGTCGTCGCCCGGGCGGTGCCCGAGGAACGGCTGGATCTGGACCATCTGGCGGGGCTGACGATCGCCACGCGCGACGGTGTACCCGTGCCGCTCGATCAGGTGGTGCGCATCGACTATGTCTTCGAAGAGCCGATCATCTGGCGCCGCAACCGCGAGATCGTGCTGACCGTGCGCGGCGACGTGATCGACGGCGTTCAGCCACCCGACGTCACCAATGAACTGCTGCCGGCCCTGGCCGGGCTGAAGGCGGAGCTGCCGGCCGGTTACCGGATCGATACCGGCGGCTCGATCGAAGAGAGCGCCAAGGCCAACAAGGCGATCGCGGCGGTGATGCCGGTGATGCTGATCGTGATGCTGACCATCCTGATGGTTCAGCTGCAGTCGTTCTCGCGGCTCATCCTGGTGATCCTGACCGCACCGCTGGGGCTGATCGGCGCGGTGGGCGCCTTGCTGGTGACCAACCAGCCCTTCGGCTTCGTGGCTCTGCTGGGGTTGATCGCGCTCGCCGGCATGATCATGCGCAACACCGTGATCCTGATCGACCAGATCGAGGCCGATGTCCGTGCCGGCCACAGCCGGGCCCAGGCGATCGTCGATGCCACCGTGCGCCGGTCGCGGCCGGTGGTGCTGACGGCACTGGCCGCCATCCTGGGCATGATCCCGCTGTCGCACAGCGTGTTCTGGGGGCCGCTGGCGCTGACCATCATGGGCGGGCTGATGGGTGCCACCGTGCTGACCCTGCTGGCGTTGCCGGCCATCTACGCCCTGTGGTTCCGGGTACCGCGCACCGAGGTGAAGGCGACCGTGCAGGCCGAGAATCAGGCGGCGCAGGATCACACTCACGGCTGACGAAAAACGCCCCGCCGTCCGGAAGGGCGGCGGGGCCAGTCGCTGCTCAGGCGGAGCAGAAGCGGAAGCGTCAGGAACCGACTGCTCCCACCCGGCGCTTCAGGCGCCGGGGGCGAGGCAGTCGGTCATGGAACGCACAAGAGCGGTGATCAGTTCCGGATAGGCGTCGGGGCCGGGGGTGAGATCGGCGCCGACCGGGTCGAGCACGGCACTTTTGGCCGATGTGCCCTCGGTCAGCGTTTTCACCAGGCGCGGATCGAATTGCGGTTCTGCGAAGACGCAGGCGACGCCGCCATCGGTGATCCGCTGGCGCAGCTCCGTGATACGGCGTGCGCCCGGCGGCTGCTCGGGGTTGAGGGTCACCGAGCCGACGCCGGCCAGACCATAGGCGGTCTCGAAATACTGATAGGCGTCGTGGAAGACGATGAAGGGCCGCGTCTTCACCGGCGCCAGTTCGGCCGTGACTGTCTGGTCCAGCTTTGCCAGACGCGCATCATAGGCGGCGGCATTGTCGCGATAGCGCGCGGCATGCTCCGGATCGGCTTCGGCCAGCACATGGGCGATTTCAGCCACCATCGCGCGGGCATTGGCCGGCGACAGCCAGACATGGCCGTCCATGGCGCCGTGATCGTGGTCGTGATCCCCGTGCCCGTGGTCGTCGTGCCCGTGGTCGTCGTGGGCATGGTCGTCATGGTCATGCCCGTCGTCGTCATGCCCATGATCTTCATGGTCATGATCATGATTGTCGTGATCACCATGGGCGTGTTCATGCGGTTCCCAGACCCCGCCTTCGCGGATCGGCAGGGGCTTCACCCCCGGCGCGTCGATCATGGCGAGCGTGCGGGCCTTGCCGGCCAGACCGTCGACGATCCGGGGCATGAAGCTTTCGACCCCGGGGCCGGCCCAGATCACCACGCCTGCCCGGTCGAGCAGGCGGGCATCAGAGGGCTTCAGCGCATAGTCATGCGGGCTGGCGGCGCCCTGGACCAGCAGGTCGGGCGTGCCCACGCCGGCCATCACGCCGGCCGCCAGCGCGTGCAGCGGCTTGATCGTCGCCACGACCACGGGCACGTCAGCCCGTGCCGAAGACGCACCACCAAGGGCGGTTCCGGCCAGCAGCAGGGCTGCCGCCGCGGTTGCCTGCACACCCGTCATGCCTCGCATAGGCCCTCCTAGGATCTGCCCGGGCTGGCAATGATCCGGGCATCGATATAACATAACTCAGTGAACCCGCAGAGTACGGAATGTTATAGCGTAGCGCAAGATGGCCGATCACGCTCATGACCACGCCCATGCCAGCCCGCGTCCCGCACCCGCCGAGGGCGCGGCGGACGCCTTTCCGCAGGGCGACCACGATCATCACGCCTGTGTCGCCACCGCGCTCGATGCGGCGGAGCGGATCTGTGCGGCCAATGGCGCACGGCTGACCGATCTGCGCCGCCGGGTGCTGGAGCTGGTGCTGGACGGGCACGAGCCGGTGCGCGCCTATGACGTGCTGGACCGGCTGAAGGACGAGCGCAGCGGCGCCGCACCGCCCACGGTCTATCGGGCGCTCGACTTCCTGCTCGAACAGGGACTGGTGCACCGGATCGAGTCGATGAACGCCTTTGTCGGCTGCGGTCTGGCCGGGCGCAGCCATGCCGGCCAGTTCCTGATCTGCGATGCCTGCGGCCGGGTGGCCGAGGTGACCGATGCCGGCACCAGCGACCGCCTGGCGGCGCTGGCCAGGGCGGCCGGCTTCACGCTGAAGCGGCAGATGGTGGAGCTGCACGGGCTTTGCCCCGCCTGCACCACCGCGGCCGGCGAAGGGGATGCCGCATGACCGCGGTCGGCCTGATGTCGGACAGTCGCCCGGCGACCAGGCCCTCCGGGCCGCCACTGGTCGAGATCCGCAACCTGCTGGTGGAGCGCGACGGCCGCCGGCTGCTGGACGGCATCGACCTTGCCATCGCACCGGGGCGGATCGTCACCCTGATCGGCCCGAACGGGGCCGGCAAGTCGACGCTGGTCAAGGCGGCGCTCGGCCTGGTGGCGCCGTCCGCCGGCACGGTGGTGCGGCGGCCGGGGCTGCGGATCGGCTATGTGCCGCAATCGCTCGCCGTAGATCGCACCCTGCCGCTGACCGCGCGGCGCTTTATGACACTTGCCGATGTCCATGGCCGCCGGCCCAGGGCATCCGAGATCGCCGAGGCCCTGGCCGAAGCCGGGGCGGAAGGTCTGGAGACCCGGTCCTTCCACAAGCTGTCGGGGGGCGAGGCCAAGCGGGTGATGCTGGCCCGCGCCCTGTTGCAGCAGCCCGATCTGCTGGTGCTGGACGAGGCGGCGGCCCATCTGGACATGCCCGGCCAGATCGCCTTCTACCGCACGCTGCGGGCGATCCGCGACCGGCGCGGTTGCGGCATCCTGATGGTCAGCCATGATCTGCATCTGGTGATGTCGGCGACCGACCATGTGCTGTGCCTGAACGGCCATGTCTGCTGTTCGGGCCACCCCGACGATGTCAGCCGCGACCCGGCCTTCCTTGCCCTGTTCGGGCCGCTGGGGGCGGATGCGCTGGCGCCCTATCACCACGCCCATGACCATGTGCACGACCATGTCCACGGGCCCGGGGGGTGCACCGCGGGCTGCGGGCCGGACGAGGTACCGCATGATCATGCTGCCGTCGGCCACCACCATCACCACTGACCGGACCCTGTCCCCCTGATGATCTTCGACGCATTCCTGCTCCGGGCGCTTGCCGGCGGCATCGGTCTCGCCCTGGTGATGGGGCCGCTCGGCTGTTTCGTGGTCTGGCGGCGCATGGCCTATTTCGGCGACACGCTGGCCCATTCGGCGCTGCTCGGCATCACGCTCGGCACCGTCACCGGGCTCGGCTTCGGGCCGGGCATCGTGATCGCCTGCCTGTCGGTCGCGGTGCTGCTGGTGATGATGAAGCGTCGCCAGCCGCTTGCCGAAGACACGCTGCTGGGCATCCTGGCCCATTCGGCGCTGTCGCTGGGGCTGGTCGCCATGGCGCTGGCCGGCAATCCGCGGGTCGACCTGATGGCCTATCTGTTCGGCGACATCCTGGCGATCCATGGCGGCGATCTCTGGTCGATCTGGCTGGGCGGCGCTGCCGTGCTGGCGGTGCTGGCGCTGCTCTGGCGCCGGCTGCTGACCATCACCGTCGACGAGGATCTGGCCCGCGTGGAGGGCGTGCCGGTGCTGGGCGTGCAACTGGCCTTCATGGCACTGATCGCGCTGGTGATCGCACTCGCCATGAAGATCGTCGGCGTTCTGCTGGTGACGTCGCTGCTGGTCATCCCGGCCGCCGCCGCGCGGCGGCTGGCGCCAACCCCTGAGGCAATGGCGGTGATCGCGGCCCTGACCGGCGCCGTGGCGGTCACGCTGGGGCTGGGCGCCTCGCTGTTCTGGGATCTGCCGTCCGGACCCGCCGTGGTGGTGGCGGCGGCCATGATCTTCGGCCTGGTCACCCTGCTGCCGCAGCGACTGGTGGCGCCATAGCCCGCAAGGCGCGCCGCATTACCCTGACGTCTGGCATGCGGCAACACCACGCGCCTTGATTTTTATGTGCGCCAATCTGAACCTCTCTCCCATCACGGCCGACAGGGAGAGGGGCGAGGCTGATGGCGACCATGATCCATTTCGCGACCAACCGCAGACCGGCACCGAAGACGGTGTTCTCGGAAAGCTTCAACGACGACCCGGACGAGCTGCGCTTCGGCACCGCAAGCTTCGACGGATCCGCGCTCTATCGCGCGCCGCTGGACGCGGTCGCCGCCAGTGCCGAGGTGACGATCCGGCCCGAGAATCTGGCCCGCAATCGCCTGGGCAGCACCGATGCCTTCGCCGCCATTCGCCAGGCCGTTTCCGGCAATCGCGATGTGCTTTTGTTTGTTCATGGTTACAATCACAGCTTCCGCGAGTCGCTGGGGCGGGCCGTGCAGATCCAGCAATGGCTGGCCGATGGCGGGCGGGACATGGTGATGGTTCTGTTCGCCTGGCCGTCGCTCGGCCGCGGGGTGAGCGGCCGCACCTATCGGGACGAGCGCGGCCGGGCGCAGATGTCGGGCCCGGCGCTCGGCCGGCTGCTGCTCAAGGCCGCCGATTTCCTGCGCGCCGGCCCGGCCGGGGCGGGGGACCCCGGGGCGGTGTGCATCGCGCGGATTCACCTTCTGGCCCACAGCATGGGCAACTGGGTGCTGCGTGGGGGCATCGGCCATATGCGCACCTTCGTCGGCGACAACATTCCGCCGCTGTTCGACGAGGTGATCCTGACGGCCGCGGACGAGGACGACGACACCTTGACCGCGCCGAAAAAACTGGCGCCGCTGCTGCGCGGCTGCCGCCGGCTGACGGTCTATTACAACCAGCAGGATCTGGCGCTGAAGGCGAGTGATGTGGCGATGGGCAATCCCGACCGGCTGGGCCTGTCGGGTCCGCTCAGGCCCGACACCCTGCCGGCCAAGATTGCCGCGATCAACGTCTCTCCGGCCATCCTGCGCAATCTGACCGGGGATCGCGCCTGGGAGGACGACCCGACCGGCCACCAGTATTTCCGCAACAATGCCGTGGTGCGTGCCGATATGCTGCATGTGATGACCGGCGCGCTGGACGAGGACATCCCGAACCGCAGCCGCCGCCCTGGCTGGTGGCGGCTGGGGTAGGGGCGGGTCGGGGCCAGGGTCGGGACGGGGCAGGGGTCGGGACGGGCGATCAGCCGGCGGGGGCGATGCGCTTGGCGGCCCGCCGGCGGTTCAGCTCCCAGATCACCGCGCCCAGAATGGTGAGCGCGATCAGGATCAGCCCCAGCGCATTGACCGCGGGGGTGACACCGGTGCGCACCTTGCTTGCGATATAGACGGTGAGCGGCGTATCGAAGCCGCGCACGAACAGGGTGGTGTTGTAGTTCTCGAAGCTCTGCAGGAAGGCGATGAAGGCGGCGGCCAGCATGGTCGGCGCCAGAAAGGGCAGGGTGATGCGGCGGAACGAGGTCCAGGGGCTGGCCCCCAGATCGCGCGCGGCTTCCTCCAGCCCACGGTCGAAGCGCTGCAGCCGCGCCTGGACCATCAGCATCACATAGGCCGCGATATAGGTGGACTGGGCGACGATGATCAGGAACAACCCGCCGCCGACCTCGATCTGGCGCCAGAAGACCAGGGTCGAGATGCCGATGATCACGCCCGGCGTCAGCAGGGGAGAGACCATCAGCGCGAAGCCGAAGCTGCGCGCCCGCCCGCGCAGCCCGTCGAGCAGCAGGGCTGCGGCGGTACCGACCGGCACCGTGACCGCGACCACGCCGGCCGCGGCCAGCAGGCTGGTGGTCAGCCCTTCCCACATCTGCCTGTCGGACCAGAGGGCGTCGAACCATTTGAGCGTGGTGCCGGCCCAGGGGGTGATGGTGGGCAGGCGGCTGTCGTTGAAGGTGGCCGCCCCCATCACGATCAGCGGCAGGAAGAGGTAGAACAGAAACAGGCCCAGATAGAGCCGCATCATCATGCGGCCCAGACGGTCTTCGCCGGTGGCGGTTCCGGTGCTCATCTCGCGATGTCTCCCACGCCGACCTTGAACACCCGCATCATGATCATGATGAAGCCCATGCAGATCAGCAGCAGCACGAAGGCATAGGCCGCACCCATATGCCAGTTGCCGCCCTCGAAGAACCAGTCATAGATGATCTGGGTGAACCAGCGGCTGCCGGGCGAGCCGAGCAGGGCCGGTACGGCATAGGATCCGGCGGCGAGCATGAAGGTCATGATGCAGCCGGTGGCGATGCCGGGTTTGGCATGGGGGATCACCACCCGGCGGTGGATGCGCGGCCAGCCGGCCCCCAGATCGCGGGCGGCCTCGATCTGCGCCCGGTCCAGGCTTTCGATCGCGTTGTAGATCGGAAAGACCATGAACAGCACATAGGCATAGACCATGCCGACCAGCACCGCGCCGTTGCCGTCGATCCAGCGCACCGGCTGATCGATGACGCCGAGGCCGAGCAGAAGGCCGTTCAGCGGCCCGTTCAGCGCCAGGATGATGTACCAGGCGAAAGTACGCAGCACCTCGTTGATCCAGAACGGAATGATCAGGATCAGCATCACGGTCGCCGCCCGCCTGCGGGTGGCGACCTGGGCCAGGTAATAGGCGATGGGGTAGCAGGCGACCAGGGTCAGCAGGGTGACCAGTGCGCTCGCCCAGATCGTCTTGATGAAGATGGCGAAATGGATCTGGTTCGAGAACAGCGCGGCATAGTTGGCGAAGCTGCGGATGTCCTCCGGTCCGCCGACCTTCGAGGGCGGCAGGTTGGGGCGCAGCGAATAGTCCAACATCCAGAGCTGCGGCAGCACCACCAGGATCAGCACCCAGACCGCGCTGATCCCCAGAATGGCGAAGGCGAGGGCCGGGCCGCGTCGGCGGATCATGTCACCCATCGGCCAGCACCACCGCATCCTGCGGCCCGAAGGCGAGGCCGATGCGCACACCCGGCGCCAGCGGCGGCAGATTGCCGTCATTGACCAGCTGGGCCAGGAATTCGGCCGGTAGCCCCGGACCATGGCCCTCGGGCCGGGCGACCAGATGCAGGAAGGGGCCTTCGAAGCGCTGATCGGTCACCACCGCCGGCAGGGCGCCGATGGCGGAGAGACCCTCGGCGGCGGTCAGGCGCATGCGTTCGGGGCGCACGAACAGGGCGGCCGGCTGGCCGGCCTTGAGCGGTGCCGGTGCGATGCCGGCCATCGGGCCGAAGGCGGTGTCGACCACCGCCTCGTTGCCGTCCATGCCGGTCACCCGGCCGGGGATGCGGTTGGCCTCGCCCACGAAGCCGGCGACGAAGGCGGTGCGCGGCCGGTCGTAGAGTTCGGCCGGGGCTGCGACCTGCTGGACGCGGCCGGCGCTCATCACCGCCACCTCGTCGGACATGGCCAGCGCCTCGCCCTGATCATGGGTGATGTAGATGAAGGTGACGCCGGTGCGCTGCTGCAGGGCGCGGAGTTCGGCCCGCATGTGCTGGCGCAGCTTCAGATCCAGTGCCGACAGCGGCTCGTCGAGCAGCAGCACCTGGGGCTCCACCGCCAGCGCGCGGGCGATGGCGACGCGCTGACGCTGACCGCCCGAGAGGTCGGTGACCTTCTTGTCGGCGATGCCGGGCAGGGCGATCACGTCGAGCAGCTTCTCGACCCGCTTGCGGCGCTCGGCCGCGGCGATGCCGCGGACTTCCAGGCCGAAGCCGATATTTTCGGCCACGGTCATCAGCGGGAACAGCGCCAGGTTCTGGAAGATCATGGCGGTCGGCCGCTGTTCGGGCCGCTGGCCGGCCATGTCGCGGCCACCGATCAGCACCCGGCCGGAGGTCGGCTCCAGGAACCCGCCGATCATGCGCAGCAGCGTGGTCTTGCCACAGCCCGAGGGGCCCAGGATCGAGAAGAAATGGCCGGGGGCGATGGTCAGGTCGACGTCGTCGACGGCCGCAGGGCCGGCGCCGAAGCGCATGGTGACGTGTTCAAGGGTGACGCCGTGGCTCATGGGGTGCCGTTTCGTCTCCGGTGGGTGGACTCCGAAAGCGGCGCCCCCGGGCCCGGGGGCGCCGCTTCAGGCCGTTCCGGCTCAGGCGGACAGGAACTGGTCCTGATAGCCGTTGCGCTTGGCGACGAACCAGCTTTCCTGCACCGGCCACCACCACAGCTTGTCCAGCGCGTCGCCCGGATAGGCGGCGGCGAAGAAGGCCTTGTTCTCGGGCGTCAGCAGCGCGTCGGCGCCCTTGACGGTGGAGTTGTAGCCCATGTGGTTGGCCAGCATCGCGCCCGCTTCCGGGGTCAGCAGCCAGTTGATGAAGGCATAGGCATTGTCGAGGTTGGGCGCCTTGGAGGTGAGGCACACACCTTCCATCCAGGCCAGCGCGCCTTCCTTGGGCGCCACATAGCCGAAGGGCAGGCCTTCCTTGGACAGGGCGAGCGACGACGAATCCCAGGTCTGGCCGATCACGCAGCCATTGGCGCGGAAGGCGCCCTGGGCCTCGTTTTCGTTGCTCCAGAACTGGCCGACATTCTTCTTGTGCTTGATGGCCTCGGCGATGATGACGTCGTAGTTCTTCGTCATCGTGGCCTCGTCCTTGAAGCTGTCGCGATAGGGCGCGGGCAGCTTGCCTTCGGATTCGAGCCAGAGACCCAGGCCCGCCAGGGCCGAATGGGCGCGGACGGTGACCTTGCCGGCGAAGTCCGGCTTCCACAGATCACCGAAGCTGGCCTTGCCGTATTCCAGCGGCGCCTGCTGCTTGTGGAAGGTCAGCGCCTCGGTGCCCCAGTCGACCGGCACGATATAGCGCTTGCCGCTGATCACGCCGCCCATGCCGGCCGAGCCCGAAATGGTGGCGGGCAGCAGGCGGTCGAAGGCGACCTTGCCCTCGTCGATCGGCTGCACCAGCTCGAACTCGACATAGTTGGGCACGCGGTCGACGGTCGGCCAGATGATGTCGAAACCGCCGCCCTGGCTGGCGCGGAGCTGGTTCAGCAGCTCGTCATTAGTGCCGTATTCAGTGCGCACCGGGGTGATGCCGGTGGCCGCCTTGAAGGCGTCCAGCATCTCGTCGGTGACATAGCCGGCCCAGGCGAAGATCCGGACCTCGCCACCTGCCGCGCGGGCCGGGTTCAGGATCGCCGGACCCGTGAGGGCGAGGGCGGCGCCGCCGAGAGCCGAGGCCTTGAGCAGGCCACGGCGGGTGAAGGCACGGGCCGCGGCGGCGGTCCCGGCCGCCACGGAGTTGGCATCGACCTTGTCGGTCATCGTCGGCTCCTCTCGAACGCAGTCTGGATCCGGCACCGGGGCGTATCGCCCGACCCGGAGGGCTGTTTCAGGCAGGGGCTGCGGAGGGTGACCTTGTGCCCGGCGTACGTCTTCCCGCGATGGACTGCCAATGCAGGTCGACGTTCACGCTCCCCGAAACGCTTTCGCTGCGCGGGGTAGCATCGCACGTCACCGATCATTCGCAAAGACGGGACCGCACCACCTGGGGTGGCGGTCTATCCCGGTTGCGACGGAGGCCCCTCCCGCTCCCTGATCCGGCGCACCATAGTCCGATTGCGTGTCGCTTTTTTGACGACCCGGTATCGATCCGTGACACCGCGGCGAATTTCGGCTTCCGCCGTGGCGCGGGGCCGGTCCGGGCGCTAAACTTCGGCTCCGGAGCCCGTGCTGCCCGCCACGCGGATTGTGCATCTGCGGTGCCAGGGCTCCGGCGCGCGACACCGGACGTTCCGGGGTCCCGGAGCGTCTGACACCTTGGAACGAGGGAAGCCGGCCGATGAAGACGATACTGGTCCCCATGCATGGCGACGATGGCGACGCCGTGGCGCTCGAGACCGCCCATTCCGTCGCGCAGCATTTCAAGAGCCATATCGAAGCCCTGCTGATCCGCCACGACCCGCAGATCCTGGCCGGTGACGGCCTGGTCATCCCGTCGGACTATCTGGTCGAGATGGGCAATCGCTGGCAGAACATGGCCGAGCGGGTGCGCAAGGTGTATGAGGAGACGGTCACCCGGCTGGGCATTCAGAAGGCCGAGATCGATGCCGGCGGTGCGGCACTCGGCTGCCCGACCGCTTCCTGGCGCGAGCTTTCGGGCCAGGAAGCCGAGGTGGTCGGCCATCAGTCGCGGGTCTTCGATCTGACCATCGTCGCCCGCCCCGACGATCCGGCGCGCGACCTCTGGCGGGTGACCGCCGAGGCGGTGCTGTTCGACGGCGGCCGGCCGGTTCTGGTCACCCCGCAGGCCCCGCGCGCCGAGCTGGGCCGCAAGGTGCTGGTCGCCTGGAACGGCAGCACCGAGACCGCGCAATGCGTGGCGATGGCGATGCCCTGGCTGACCACCGCCGACGAGGTGCTGGTGCTGGCGGTGAAGGGCGGCATGGTGCCCGGTCCCTCGGCCGAGGAACTGGCGCGGCATCTGGCCCGCAACGGCGTCGCCGCCGGCGCGCGCACGCTGGACGAGGGTGACCGCAGCGTCGCCGAGGTGATCATCGCCGAGGCCCATGCCATGGGCGCCGACCTGATCGTGAAGGGCGCCTATACCCAGAGCCGCTTCCGGCAGATGATCTTCGGCGGCGTCACCAACGACCTGCTGCACCGTTCGCCGCTGCCGGTGCTGTTCGCGCATTGATGTCGGAACCGGGGCGAGGCTCAGCCCTCGCTCCGGCCCGATGCGGCACTTCCTGCAAGGCCGGCCTCGATCCGCGGCAGGCGGGTCCAGGCGTATGCGGCCCCTGCCGCCGCGATCAGGGCGGCCGCGAGCAGGGGCAGGGTGATGCCGACCAGATCGGCGGCGCTGCCGATGGCGAGCGCGCCCAGCGCCGGCACGCCGCGCATGACGACGAGATAAAGCCCGATCACCCGGCCCCGGCGGTCGGGCGGCGCATGCAGCTGCAGCAGGGTCTGGATCGAGATGCCGTTGGAGGTGATGGCGAAGCCGACCAGGGTCAGCAGGGCGATCGCCACCGGTTCGGTGGGGGCGAGGGCCGACAGCGCCGTACCGACGGCGCCGAGGGCGGTGGCCACCACCGCCACCTGCACCAGGCGTCGTTCGCCCGCACCGATCGCCATCCACAGCCCCGCCGCCAGCGCGCCGATGCCGATGGCGGCGGTGAAGGCGGCATAGCCGCCGGCACCGGCACCGAAATGGCCATCGGCCAGGGCCGGCAGGATCTCGGGCAAGGCGCGGGCGCCGAGGCTGGCGAAACAGAGCAGAGCGAGCAGCGGCCCGATACCCCCATGGCGCACGGCGAAGGCCAGGCCGTCTCGGAAATCGGCGATCAGGCCGGGGCGGGTGGCGGTGCGCGCGCGGCCGCTGCCGGCGTCTTCCGCCACCGGTACGCGCAGGCGAATCAGCTGCACCAGGAACAGGATCAGCGTCAGCGGATAGGCGGCAAAAGCGGCCGTGCCGTCCTCCAGCGCCAGCAGCGGGGCGGCGATCGCCGGGCCCAGGAAGCGTGCCAGGTTAAAGAGGCTGGCATTCAGCGCGACCGCGGCTGGCAGATCGTCGCGCGGCACCAGTTCGGGCACCAGCGCCAGACGTGCCGGCTGACCGAAGGCGGTGACCACGCCCAGCACCAGACCCAGCGCCACCAGCCAGCCGATGGTGATCAGCCCGGTCGCCACCAGGGTGAAGGCGGTCAGGGACTGGACCAGCATCAGGCCCTGGGTGGCGATGATCAGCCGGCGGCGGTCCAGCCGGTCGGCCAGCGCGCCGACCGCGGGGCTCAGGATCACCGTCGGCAGCAACTCGCACATGGCGAGCACGCCCAGCCAGGCGCCGGACCCCGTCAGCTTCCAGGCCATCCAACCGATGGCGAGGCGCTGCACCCACATGCCGATCAGCGAGGTGGCATTGCCGATCGTATACTGGCGATAGGCGGGTGCGGCGAGCGCACGGAAAAGCGGCTTCAGCCGGTTGCGGGCCATGGGGGGGTGGGTCCGGGAGCGGTTGGTGCCGGGCGGTCACGCCCGGGCAGGTATGCCCCGGGATTGTGGGCCGGCCATGGCGGGGATCGCAAGCCCGGTGACGGGGGCGGCCCGCAGCCATGCGCAGGACGCAGGCTTGATCCCGCCGCCCGGCTCGGGCATGGTCCGGCGATCAGGACGGGAACCAGGGGGGAGAGGGCAGCTGCCATGACCATCGGGGCGGAACGGCCCAGGATCGAAGCGATCCTGTTCGACAAGGACGGCACGCTGGTCGATTTCGATGCCAGCTGGGGCCCTGTCAATCGCCGGGTCGCCGAGCGTCTGGCGCGGGGCGATCTCCGCCTGGCCCATCGCCTGCTTGAAGCGGCCGGCCACGACCCCGAAACCGACCGGGTGCTGCCCGGATCCCTGTTTGCAATGGGCGACAGCATCAGCCTGGCGCGGACCTGGTCGCCCTTCCTGCCCGGCCAGCCCGATGCGCTGCGGCTGTCGCGAGAGATCGATCGCATGTTCGTGAGCTTCGGCGCCGGCGCGGCCCAGCCGGTCTGCGATCTGCCGGCGCTGTTCGGCGCATTGCGCGCCGGCGGCCTGCGGCTCGGCATCGCCACCAATGACAGCGCCGCAGGGGCTGAGGCCCTGGTCGCCCAGTGCGGGCTGCATGCCCATCTGGACTTCGTCGCCGGCTATGACAGCGGCCATGGCGCCAAGCCCGGGCCGGGCATGCTGACCGCCTTTGCCGCCACGATCGGCCGGCCTGCTTCCGTGGTGGCCGTGGTGGGCGACAGCCTGCACGACGTCGCCCTGGCGCGGGCGGGTGGTGCAGGACTTGCCGTGGTGGTGAAGGGCGGGGCGCGCATCGACCCCACGGTTGCCGCGGCCGCCGATCTGGTGCTTGACCGGCTTGAGGATGTAACCGGGCTGGTCCCTAAGCTCGCGGCCGGCTGAGCGGTCGGCTCACCCGAGAGCGGGGGCCGCCAGAAACAGGATCACCATCCCGGCCGCAAGCCCCGGGCCGAAAGGCAGGCGGCGGTCGGCCGAGACCTTGACCGCGAGCAGCCCCGCCAGGGCGACGGTGAGTGCGGCCCCCAGCGCCAGCCCCCAGGGCAGCGCCGCGCCCAGCCAGGCACCGCCGGCGGCCGCCAGTTTCACATCACCCATGCCGATGCCGTCGCGCCCGCGCCCCAGCCGATAGGCCATGGCGACCAGCCACATGCCGCCGAAGCCCGCGGCTGCGGCAAGCGTGCGCTCGCCCAGTGCGGCATCGTCGGGGGAGGCGAGCAGACCCAGGATCAGCAGCCCCCAGGTCAGCGGATCGGGCAGGCGGCCCTGGAGCAGATCGGCCGCGCCGAGGGCGGCACAGCCGGCGGCCAGGATCGCGACCTGTGCTGGCGGCGCGGGAGAGCCGATCAGCAGGCCGACCAGAACCGCCAGGGCGGCGAGCAGCCCGGCGCCCAGGGCGGCACGACCGGGGGAGGCCGGCGGCGTCCAGCCGAAGCCGTCTGCCTCGGGTGCGATCGCCCCTGCATCCTGCCGGTTCCGCTGGTGCCGCCAGGCCTCGGCATCCTCTTCGGCCGTGGTGGCGCGGCGGCCGCGGGTGATCAGGCGGCGGAGATGATCGACGCGCGATCTGACGGGGCCGGCGCGGCCTTCATTGCGGGCGATGGCGGCGGCGATGGCATAGCGGGCGAGGCCCCAGCCGCCCGCGGCAGCGGCGAGCGTCGGAACCAGGCCCTGGATCATGCCGCTCATCGCCACCTCCCCATGACAGGCTACATCATCGGCATCGTTCAGCGTGGCGGCAGGGCCGCCGTGCCGGCATCGATCGCCCAGACCACCAGCTCCTGCAGGAACCGGTCGGTCGCGGCGTCGAAGGCGTTGATCACCGGCTGCACGCCGTCGGTCACGGCCGGCTGGCGGATCTCGAACCGCTTCTGGGCCACGATCCGCCGGTCGGGCATGGTGACCAGCCGGGTGTTGACCTCCAGCCGGATCACCGGTGCGCCCGCGCCTTCGGCCGGGTACTGCGCCTGATAGTTCAGCAGTTCCGACTGCAGGGTGAAATCGGGCCTGAGCCCGACCGAGGCCGGCGCCACCGAGACATGCGAGCGGGCGTTCAGGAAGGCATCGACCATCAGCGACTGCATCATGCCGGTGGTGCGGTCGGTCCAGTTGGCCTTGGCGAAATAGCCGATCTCGGACCGTCCGCGCTGCAACACCACCCGCGAGGTATCCAGGGCGGCGGAGGCCGTGGGCCGTTCGACCGACAGCTGCCAGTCCGGGCCGCCGGTCGCCACCCCCGGGATCTGTTCGGGCGCCGTCAGACGATAGAGCTGCGGCGGATCGCCGAGCAGCAGCGAGCCCGGCGAGCAGGCGGAGAGGACGAGCGCCGCGGTGGCGGCGAGCATGCCGGTCCGCAACACGGCGCGACGGTTGATCTGGGGTGCGGTCGCGTCAGTCACCGGGGGTGTATCCCTGTTGCTGGCCGCCGAGCAGGAAGCGCTGCGGGTCGCGCTCGATCTGCACGGCGAGGCTGTTCAAGGTGGTGACGAGGCTGCGGGCCTCGGCCAGCAGCGCCGTCAGTTCATAAAGGCCGTTGGACGTAAAGTCGTTGATCGGCGTGCGGTTTTCGTCGATCAGGCTGTTGAGGTTGCGGTTGGTGCCGCGCAGCTCGGTGAGCAGCTGGGTCGCCCCCTGATCGATATTGCCGACTGTGCTGCGCAGCTCGGTGAGCGTCCGGCTCAGCTGGCTGTCGAGATTGCCCGCCGTGCCTTCAAGCTTCGTCATCATGCCGTCGAAGCGTTCGGCGGCGGCGCGGGCCGCCGCGACCGTCGCCTCTGCATCAGCCATCACCTTGTCGAGCCGTTCGGGGTTCTGCGCGATCGCACCGCTCACCGTCTTCAGATCCGACAGGGTGGCCGTGATCATGGCGCGGTTTTCGGGACCGAAGACCTCGTTGGCCTGATCGAGCAGGGTGATGGCGCGCGAGATCAGATCCGGAGCGCCGGCGATGATCTGGTCGATCCGCGAGGCCTTGGACGGGATCACCCGATGGCCGCTGGGGCTTTCGGCCCGTATCCCCGTGGTGGCGAGTGCACCGGAATCATCGGTGTCGAGCAGGATATAGGCGCCGCCGGTGATGCCCTGCAGGGCGAGCGTCGCCACGGTGTTGGGACCGATCGGCGTGGTCTCGGCGATGTCGGCGGTGACCAGGATGTAATCCGGGTTCTGGGGCGCGATGCGGATCGAGGCGATCTGCCCCACCGGGATGCCCCGATAGCTGACCGGATCGCCGGTCCTGAGGCCGGTGATCGCCTGGGCGAAGAAGATGTCGTACTGGGTATAGGACTGGTCGGAGCGGCTGCCCGCCACCCAGAGCACGAAGCCCACGAGCCCGATGAGCAGGACCAGCACGAAGCTGCCGACGATCAGATGATTGGCACGGGTTTCCATCGGTTTCGTCCCCGGTGTTCAACGGGCCGGCGGCGCATCCGGCCGCGCCTCGGGTTCGGGAGTGCCGGCCGAAGCCCGCGGCATCTCCGTCGCCCTGAGCGCGGCGCGGCCGCGCGGCCCGCCGAAATAGGATTGCAGCCATGGATGCGGGTCGCGGGCAAGCTCGGCGATCGGCGCAATGCGGATCTGCTTGTCGACGAGTGCGGCGACCCGGTCGCAGATGGCGTGCAGGGTGTCGAGGTCGTGGGTGACCAGCATGACGGTCACCCCCAGCGCGTGGTTGAGGTCCAGGATCAGCTGGTCGAAGCCCTCGGCCGAAATCGGATCGAGGCCGGCGGTCGGTTCGTCGAGCAGGAGAAGCTCGGGGTCGAGCGCCAGCGCCCGGGCGAGGCCGGCGCGCTTGCGCATGCCGCCCGAAAGTTCCGAGGGCAGCTTGCCGCCATCCCCCGGCTTGAGGCCCACCAGCACCAGCTTCTCGATCGCGAGCCGATGCGCGGTGTCGGCCCGGACATTGGCATGTTCGATCAGCGGCATGGCGACGTTTTCGGCAATGGTCAGCTGGCTGAACAGCGCGCCGTCCTGGAACAGCATGCCCATGCGCCGCTGGCGGCGGCTGCGCGCGGCATCGTCGGAGCCGGTGATTTCTTCACCCAGCAGGCGGATGCGGCCCTCGGCCGGATGGATCAGGCCCAGGATCGTCCGCAGCATCACCGACTTGCCCGAGCCAGAGCCGCCGACCACGCCCATGATCTCGCCGCGATCGACGGTGAAGCTCAGATGATCGTGGATGACGGTGCTGCCGAAGCGGGTCACCAGCCCCTCGACCTCGACGATCGGTTCCCCGGAGGGTTTGCGTGTCGAACTGGTCATGCCCTCACACCCCCAGGATCGAGAACAGGACCGAGAACAGCGCGTCGAGCAGGATCACCACGAACACGCCTTCGACCACCGAGGCGGTGGTCGCCCGGCCGACAGCCGCCGCCGACCGGCCGACCCGGAGGCCCTGGAAGCAGCCGATCACCGCGATCATCGCCGCGAAGATCGGCGCCTTGACCATGCCGACCAGGAAAGTGGTCAGCGTGATCGCCGTGCCGAGCTGGCGGAAGTACTGCGAAAACGAGATGTCGAGGGCGAGCAGCGCCATCACCGCGCCGCCGAAGATGCCCATCATGTCGGCGAAGAAGGTGAGCAGGGGCAGGGTGATCATCAGCGCCAGCATGCGCGGCATCACCAGCAGGTCGACCGGGTCGAGGCCCAGCGTGCGGATCGCATCGACCTCTTCGTTCAGCGTCATCGAGCCGATCTCTGCCGTGAAGGCACTGCCCGAGCGGCCGGCGACGATGATCGCCGTCAACAGGATGCCCATTTCACGCAGCACGCCGACACCGACCAGATTGACGGTGAAGATCTCGGCGCCGAACTGGCGGAGCTGGTCTGCACCCTGATAGGCCAGCACCACACCGATCAGAAAGCCCAGCAGGCCTACGATCGGCATGGCGTCCAGGCCGGTGCGCTCGATATGGCTGACCAGCGCCGTCCAGCGCATCCGCCGTGGCTGGAAGACGGTGCGCATCAGCGCGATGGTCACGAGGCCGATGAAGGCCACCAGGTCGCGCGCTTCCTTGAACGCCCCGATCGTGGCGCGGCCCAGGGTTTCGACCATGCCGAGGAAGCCACCGGCACGGCGGCGGGTGCCGCAATCGACCGAGGCCGCCGGCATCAATGTCTTCAGCAGATCGCGATAACGGTCATCGCCGCCGGCGACCGCAAGCCGGCCGTCGGTCTGCTCAGGGGCTTCCGAGACACCGGCGAGCGTCAGCAGCATCAGCCCGCCATTGGCATCCATGGCGGTGACCTCACCGATATCGATCTCGCCGGCCGGCGGTTCCTTGCCCCGCCGGATCCGCTCGATCCGGTCGAGCCTTGCGGTCGTCCAGTCGCCGCGGACCACGAGCCTGCGCCCGTGGGGGCCGTCGGTCCAGCTGGCCTCGGGCCAACGGGTCTCGGGCGAATTGGTCTGTGTGATGTCGGAAGCGTCGGATCGACGCGGTCCGGCGCCTGTCGGCATGCACCTCTCCCGGCTGATTGCCTCACATCCGCGCCAAGTTAGTCGGTTTCCGGGTGGAAGGCCAAGCCGGCGCGACGTGACTCAATCATGTTACACGGGATCGGACTGTTCGGATGCGCCACACATCACTTTTTTTGCGCCGCAGTGTAAAGCCCGGCATGCTCGCTCCGCAGCCGCGCCTTTTCGATCTTGCCCATGGTGTTGCGCGGCAGCCGGTCGACCACCAGCACCCGCTTCGGGCATTTATAGGCAGCAAGCGCGGCACGCAGGGCCGGCAGGATCCGGGCCTCGTCGGGCCGGGGCGCCCCCTGGGCCGGCTCCACGACGGCGGTCACCGCCTCGCCGAAATCGGCATGGGGCAGGCCGATCACCGCGCTTTCGCCCACCCCCTCCATGTCGTCGAGCAGGATTTCGACCTCGCGGGGGTAGACATTGTAGCCACCGGTGATGATCAGGTCTTTCGACCGGCCGACGATCGACAGCCGGCCGTCGGCGTCGGCGCGGGCGAGATCACCGGTGCGGAAGAAGCCGTCAGCGGTAAAGGCCTCGGCCGTCGCTTCGGGGCGGTGCCAGTAGCCGCGGAACACCGCCGGCCCGCGGATCTGCAGCTCGCCGGTCTCGCCGGCCGGCAGGGGCATGTCGCCGGCGCCGGCGATCCGCGCCTCGATGCCGGGCAGGGGGTAGCCGATGCTGCCCGGGCGGCGCTCGCCGTCGAGCGGGTTGGACACCACGATGCTCATCTCGGTCGCGCCATAGCGCTCGAGGATGGCGTGGCCGGTGGCCGCTTCGAATCGTCGGAACAGATCGGGGCCGAGCGGGGCCGAACCGGCGGTGGCGAGCCGGAGCTTCAGACAGTCGGCGGCCCCGAAACCCGGCAGGTCGAGCAGCCGGGCATAGAAGGTCGGTACGCCCATGAACACCGTCGACTCGGGCAGGCGGGCCCGGACCGTCTCCGCGTCGAAGCGCGGCAGCAGGATCATGCTGCCGCCGGCGGCAAGGATGGTGCCGGCGGCGACGAAGAGGCCATGGGCATGAAACAGCGGCAGGGCGTGCAGCAGCACGTCGGACGAGGTCATGCCCCAGGCGGTGCAGAGAGTCTCGACATTGCTGCGCAGGTTGTCGTGGCTGAGCAGCGCACCCTTGGGCCTGCCGGTGGTGCCCGAGGTGTAGAGCATGGCCGCCGGATCGTCAGGCCCGAGCTCAGGTGCAGGTGCCGCCACGCCGCCCGCGATGGCGGCATCGGCCGCGGCGGCGAGATCGCCCTCGCCCCGGGTGCCGAGGGTGCGAAGCGCGGTGCCCTCGGGGATTGCCGCGCGGCATTGATCGACCGCTGCCGGGTCGGTGACGAAGATCCGGGGGGCGGCATCCGCGAGCAGGGGGCCAAGTTCGGCCGGGGTGTAGGCGGTGTTGAGCGGCAGGAACACCGCGCCTGCCCGCAGCGTGCCGAGGAAGAGGGCGATGGCATCGACGCTCTTCTCCACCCGCACCGCCACCCGGTCGCCCGGCTGCACCCCGGCCGCAGCCAGGGCGGAGGCGAAGCCCCGGGCCCGTACCCCAAGCGCCCGCGCGGTCACCGTGCCGCCATCGCCGGTCCGGATGGCGATGGCGTCGGGGCTGCGGGCAAGGCCCGCATCGATCAGGGCGTGCAGGGTACGGGTCATCGGCTGAGGGCTTCCGGTGGTGATGCGGGTGAAAGCGGGAGGGTCAGTTGCCGGTGAAGGCGGGCGCGCGGCGCTCGGTCAGCGCGGCCAGACCCTCGGCATAGTCGGCGCTGCCATTGCAGGCGGCGATTGCCGCGCGGGCGGCGGTGACGGCGGCGGCGTCCTCGGGGCGGGTGGCGGCGCGGACCGAGTATTTCGACGCCCGGATCGAGAGCGGCGCGTTTTCGCGCAGCGTGTCGAGGATGGCCTCGACATGGCCGTCGAGCGCGTCGACCGGCAGCACGGCGTTCACCAGCCCCATCGCCTTCGCCGCGGCGGCGTCATAGCGCTTTGCGGTCATCAGCAATTCGCGGGCGGGGGCGGCGCCGATCGCGTCGACCAGCCGGCGGACGCCGGTTTCGTGATAGCCGATGCCGAGCCGGGCGGCGGGGATGCCGAAGGTCGCACGCTCGTCGGCATAGCGCAGGTCGCAGGCCAGCGCGACACCCATGCCGGCGCCGATGCAGGCGCCGTGGATCAGCGCGATGGTCGGCACCGGCATCGCTTCCAGGGCCGCCGAGGCGGCTTCCACCGCCGCATCGTACCGCTTCGGCCCCTCGGTGCCCGACCGGGCCTCGTTGAACTCGCTGAGATCGGCGCCCGATACGAAGGCGCGCTCGCCATGGCCGCGCACGACCACGGCGTGCAGCTCGCCCGGCCTCATGTCGCGCAGCCCGGCCAGATGCTCTGCCATCGCCACCCACATGCCGTAGCTGACGGCATTGCGCTTGGCCGGGTTGCGGATTTCCAGCACGGCAACGCCGCGGTCGAGGGAAAGCGTGACCGCCGGGGTGTCGGCGGCCTGGGTCTGGTCGGTCATCTGTCTGCCTTCCGGGGAGGGGATCTGTGGGGCGTGAAGTCCGGGTCGAACGAAAACTCAGCCGGTCTCGGCAAGGCCGGGCGGCGGGCGAAGGATGAAGTCGCGCAGCACATCGCCCTGGATGACGACATGGGCGCGCATCAGATCGGCGGCGCGGTCGGCCTCTCCGGCCAGAATCGCGGCCATCACCTCGCCATGCTCGTCGTCAGACCGGCCGAGCCGGCCGGGGCTGCGGCCCTGATGCAGGCGATAGGGCCGCAGCCGGTCGCGCAGCCGCTGGGTTTCCTGTTCCAGATAGCGGTTATGGGCGGCTTCGTAGATCAGCTCGTGGAAGCGCTCGTTGACCTCGTAATAGGCGTTCACATCGCCCTTCACCGCCTGGGCATGGGCGTCGGCGCAGGCCTGCTGCAGGGCGACACGGCCACGCTCGGTGATCCGGCGGGCGGCGAGGCGGGCGCAGAGCCCTTCCAGCTCGGCCATCACCTCGAACATTTCCAGCACCGACGACATCGTGGGCCGGGCGACCACCGCCCGCTGCCGGGGGCGGGTTTCGATCAGCCCGCTTTCCGCCAGTCGCCGCACCGCTTCGCGCACCGGGGTGCGCGAGACGCCATAGCGTTCGGCGAGATGGGTTTCCTCGACGACGGAACCTGGCGGCAGCTCGCCCGACAGGATGTCGTCGGCCAGGCGCTTCTGAACGCTTTCCGCAATCGTCGGGCGGCGTGGGCGGGTCTGCTCGGTCATCGGGTCCCGGATCCGGTTTGCGGGTGCATGCGTCTGCACATTCTAGGGTGCGGTCGTCCAAAGTGTCGCGGCTTCGGGTGCGGCGCAACAGTATTCCTTTTGCAGTGCAATGCATCCCGTATTTAGAAAAGTATATACACTTTGATCGGCGCCGCCTACACTGATGTTCATCACGAAGCCTGCCGGGCAAACCGGCGGCGATCCCTCGGGGAGGACCTTCATGAAAGTGATCCTGGCCGGCGCCGACCGCCTGGCCCGTGCCGCCTTTGCACTCTCGGCCGTGCTGGTGATGTGCCTGGCGGTGTTCGTGTTCTACGAGGTGGTCGCCCGCTACGTCGTCGGCCGGCCGACCATCTGGGTGAACGAGGTCAGCGGCTATCTGCTGGTTGCGACCACCTTCCTTGCCGGTGGATGGGTCCTGCGCCAGGGCGGCCATGTCCGCATGGAAATGCTGGAAGAAATGACCGGGCCGCGGGGTCGGGCGGCGCTGGCGCTGTTCGGCAACCTGATCGCCGGCGCCGTGGGCGCCGCCATGACCTGGACCGGCGCCTGGATGGCCTATGACAGCTGGGATTTCGGCTGGGAAAGCCCCACCATGCTCGCCACCCCGCTCTGGCTGCCGCAGGCCGCGATCCCGGTGGGGGCGGCGGTGCTGACCCTGTCGGCGCTTGCCGGGGCGCTGGATGCCGTCACCCGTCTGACCGGTTCCGCCGCGGCACCCGAGGTGCGGTCATGACCGGTGGCGTCGTCGCTCTTATCCTGCTGCTGGGCTTCGTCTTCTTTGCCGTACCGATCGGCTTCGCACTGTCGGGTGCGACGCTGGCCGGGCTGCTCGCCTTCGGCGATGCGGGGGCGTTGACCGCGCTTTCCAACATCAGCTGGGGGGCCACCTCGGAATTCGTGCTGACCGCGGTGCCGCTGTTCATTCTGATGAGCGAGATCATCAGCTTCACCGGAATCGGCCGCGACCTGTTCCTGGCGATCGAGCGCTGGCTGGGCCGGCTGCCCGGAGGGCTTGCCATGACCGGCGTGGTGGCCTGTGCCGCCTTCGGCGCCGTCGCCGGCACCGGCGTCGGTGTGGCCGCGGTGATCGGCGGCGTGGCCATCCCCGAAATGGTCCGTCGCGGCTATACGCGCGAGATGTCGACCGGCACGGTCGCCGCCTCCAGCGCACTCGGCATGATCATTCCGCCCAGCCTGCCGCTGATCCTCTACGGCGTGGTGACCGAAACCCCGATCGCCGATCTGTTCCTGGCCGGCCTGGTGCCGGGGGCGCTGATCATCGCCGCCTTCTGCCTGTACATCATGGTCGCCGTCTCGCTGGGCCACGGCATCGAGCCCGACGCGCCGCGGCCGCGCTTCACCTGGGCGGAGCGGCTGGCCTCGATCCGTCTGGCCGGCCCGACGGTGGTGCTGATCGTGGCGGTCATCGGCAGCATCTATGTCGGCATCGCGACGCCGACCGAGGCGGCTGCCGTGGGCGTGATCGGCGCGCTGCTGCTGGCGGCGGTGTCGGGCAAGCTCAGCTGGCCGGCCTTCCGCACCGCACTTGTCAATGCCACCCGCACCTCCTGCATGGTGATGTTCGTGCTGATCGGCGCCATGCTGTTCGGCTATCTGCTGGGCCTGCTGCGCGTGCCCCAGGGGTTGAGCGACTGGGTGCTGCATATGGGGCTGTCGCGCTGGGCCGTCTTCGCTCTGCTGATGGCCGCCTATTTCGTGCTCGGCATGTTCCTGGAGGTCACCTCGATCATCCTGATCACCATGCCGATCGTGTACCCGACCATCATCAAGCTGGGTTTCGACCCGGTCTGGTTCGCGATGGTGCTGATCGTGAACATGTCCTTCGCCGTGATCACGCCGCCGGTCGGGCTCTGCCTGTATGTCGCCAAATCCTGCCTGCCTGGTACCAGCATTTCCCAGGTCGTGCGCGGAACGTTGCCTTTCATGGGGCTGCTGGCGGCGGTGATCGTGGTGCTCTGCCTTTTCCCCGAGCTCGTCACCGGCTTCATCCGCTGACGCCTGCCGGCCGGCGGCCCCGAGGCTGCCGGCCCAAAACCCAATGACAGTCGAACTCGTCCAAAGGGAGGACACGCCATGCCCCTGTTCCGGACCAATGCGCGCCGCCCGCGGCTGCGCGCCCGGCTCGCCGCCGGTGTCGCCGCGGCGACCCTCGCCCTGATCTCGGCCGGTGCCGCGAGTGCCGCCGAGGTGACACTCCGCTTCGGCCATTATTTCGCGACCGAGGATTTCCGCGGCCGTACCGCGCAGTACCTGGCCGACCGCATCCAGACCCTGTCGAAGACGATCAAGGTCGAGGTCTTCCCGGCCGAGAGCCTGGTGAAAGGCCGCGAAGGACTGCAGGCGACGGCTCAGGGCACCGTCGACATGTATTCCATCTATGCGGGCTACATCACCGGCCAGGCCAAGCTGCTCAACATCTTCACCCTGCCGTTCCCGCCGGCGAGCTATGACGATGCCGCCCAGGCGAAGTTTGCGTCCGATCCGGAGGTCCGTGAGGTCATCGACCGCTCGCTCGGCCGCTTCGGCGTGCGCATGCTGGGCGTGATCAACAGCTCGGGCGATGTCGGCATGTTCATGCGCGACCCGATCGAGAGCGTCGCCGACCTGAACGGCCGCAAGATCCGCGGCGCCGGCGGCCTCTCCGACGAAGCGCTGCGTGCCATGGGCGCCTCGATCGTGTTCATGAGCGCGGCCGAACAGTTCCTGGCGCTGCAGACCGGCACGGTGGACGGCATCGCCACCACCTGGTCGTCCTATGTGAACAACAATCTCGCGACCGTCGCACCGGTGCATGTCGACGCCAATCTGGTGCGCTCGCCCTATCTGCTGATCATGAACGGCCGCAAATGGCAGGCGCTGGATGCCGAGCAGCAGAAGGCGGTGGAACAGGCAGTGGCCGAGACCATCACCTGGTCGACCGAGAACTTCAAGGCCGAGCAGGACAAGCTTTATGCCGAGATCAAGAAGCTGGCCAAGGTGAGCCAGGATCTCTCGGCCGAGGATCGCGCCCGCATCGACGAGCTGATGAAGCCGATCTATCAGGGCTATGTCGATGCCCATGGCGAGGACGGCGCCAAGCTGATGGAGCTGTGGAAGCGCTATGCCGGGGTCTCCTGATCGGGATCAGGTGGGCCGGACGGCAGGCGAGGGGGCCCCGCGCGGCCCCCTCGCCGGGCTGACCGTGCTCGACCTGTCGCGGGTGCGCTCGGGCCCGGCGGCGACGCGACTGCTCGCCGACTGGGGTGCACGGGTGATCCGCATAGAACCGCCCGAGACCGCTTCGGGTGGCGACGGCATGATGGGGCGCGAGGGCAGCGATTTCGCCAATCTGAACCGCGGCAAGGCCAGCATGACGCTGGACCTGAAGGCGCCGGAGGGGCTGGATCTCTTCCGCCGTCTGGTCGCGCGCGCCGATGTGGTGATCGAGAATTTCCGCCCCGACGTGAAACAGCGCCTCGGCATCGCCTGGGAGGATCTGAAACCGATCAACCCCGCCCTGGTGATGGCCTCGATCTCGGGCTTCGGCCAGGACGGGCCCTATGCCGGGCGGCCGGGTTTCGACCAGATCGCCCAGGGCATGGGCGGGCTGATGTCGGTGACCGGGCTGCCGGGGCAGGGGCCCGTGCGAGCCGGCATCCCCGTGGCCGATCTGACGGCGGGGATGTTCTGCGCGCTGGGCATCCTGGCGGCCCTGCTGCATGCGCGTGCGACCGGCGAGGGCCAGTGGCTGCACACCTCGCTGCTGGAAGCCCAGGTCTTCATGATGGACTTCCAGGCCGCCCGCACCCTGGTCGAGGGCGAGGTGCCGGCCCAGGCCGGCAACAACCACCCGACCTCGATCCCGACCGGTGTTTTCCCGACCGCGGACCGGCCGATCAATCTGGCGGTGGCAGGCGAGGTGATCTGGCAGCGCTTCTGCAAAGTGGCAGAGCTGGAGCATCTGGCAGCCGATCCGGATTTCGCCGATCGGGAGGCGCGGCTCGTCAATCGTGACCGGTTGAATGGGCTGATCGCCGAGCGGTTGAAAGCCCGGACGGCGGACGAGTGGACGCGTGTGTTCAACGCCGCCGGCGTGCCGGCCGGGCCGATCAACGACATGGCCCAGGTCTTCGCCGATGACCAGGTCCGCCATCTGCGGCTCGCAACCCCCGTCGACCTGCCGGGGCACGCGGCTGGCAGCACGGCGCTGCTGCGGCTGCCGGTCACGCTGACCACGACCCCGGGCGGCATCGCGGGGCCGCCGCCGGCGCTCGGCGCCGATACGGATCGCGTGCTGAGCGATCTGGGTCTTGCAGCCGATGCGATCGACGGCTTGCGGGACCGGGGCGTCATCTGATCTGATCTGACCGGTCCGTCACCGTCCTCGATCGAGGGGAAACACGCCTATGTCCATGCCCGAAGCCGGGCGCATCCGCGTCGACACCCAGGGCGCGGTCGCCACCCTGGTCATCGACAATCCCGACCGGCGCAATGCCATCGGCCTGCACATGTGGCACGCGATGGCCCAGGCGCTGGACGAGCTTTCGGCCGATACCAGCATCCGCGCCCTGGTGATCCGGGGCGAGGGCAGCCGTGCCTTTGCCTCTGGGGCCGACATCTCCCGCTTCGACCAGGAACGGTCGGAACCGGCGGGCGTGCAGGCCTATGCCGAGGCCACGAGGTCGGTGCTGCATCGCATCGCCCGCAGCCGGCTGCCGGTGATCGCGATGATCCACGGCGCCTGTGTCGGCGGCGGGCTCAACCTCGCTCTCGCCTGCGATATCCGGATCTCCGACGAGCATGCGGTCTTCGCCATTCCGGCAGCGAAGCTGGGCGTGGGCTATGGCCGCGAGGCGCTGGCCCGGCTTGCCGCCGCGGTCGGCCCGGCCCGGGCGCGGGAAATGGTGGTCTCGGCCCGCCGGCTGGAGGCGAGCCAGGCCCTGGCCTGGGGGCTGGTGTCGGATGTGGTGCCGCATGTGGCGCTGGCCGATGTGGTCACCGAACGGGCCCAGATGTTGGCCGGTCTGGCGCCGCTGACGATCATGGCGGCCAAGCTGTCGGTCGAACATGTGCTGCTGGGCGACCCGGCCATGGCCGAGGCCGCCGATCTGGCGGTCGATGCCTGCTTCGCCAGCGACGACTATGTCGAGGGTCGGCGGGCCTTCGGCGAGAAGCGGGCGCCGGTCTTCGACGGCAGATAGAGGCACGGGCCGTTCCCTATAATGCGGCGAGGTTGCAGACTGCCGGCTTGACGTCGGAGGCGACCTCGCCGGATCATCGGCGGGTCACGCGACCAGCCAGGGGAGTGCCGGTGTTCACTTTCGACGGCCTGCATCCGCAGGCGCAGCTGTTCATCGACATGCTGCGCGCCAGCCCGCCACCGCCCTATGACCAGATGGCGCTGGGCGAGGCGCGTGCCCTGTTCCGCGACACCATGCTCCGCTTCCGCGGCCCTGTGCAGGGCGGTGTGGCGGTAAATGCCCTGGTGCTGAAGGGGGCCGCCGGCGACCGGCCCGCGCGCATCTATCGGCCGGATGGTTGCGACGGAAGCCCTGCGCCGGCCCTGCTGTTCCTGCATGGCGGCGGCTGGGTGCTGGGCGATCTGGATACCCATGACGACATCTGCCGCCGGCTGGCGGTCGGATCGGGGGCCGTGGTCATCTCGTTCGATTATCGTCTGGCCCCCGAACATCCGTTTCCGGCCGGGTTCGACGATGCCGTCGCGGCCTTCCGCGATCTGGCGGGGCGGGCCGGCGCGCTGGGGCTCGACCCGGCCCGGCTGGCGATCGGCGGTGACAGCGCCGGCGGCAATCTGGCCGCGGCGGCCGCGATCGCGCTCCGCGATGCCGGCGATGCGGTGCAGCCGGTCTTCCAGCTGCTGATCTATCCCGCAACCGATCTGGGCACTGGCGAAAAGCGCGAGAAGAAGCCCGGCGAAGGACTGTTCCTGACCGAGCGGCTGCTGCGCTGGTTCCGCGCCTGCTATATCCCCGATCAGGCTGTTTCGCTGGAAGATCCGCGGCTGTCGCCGATCCACGCGCCAAGCCTGGCCGGGCTGCCACCCGCCCATATTCTGACCGCGCGTTTCGACCCGCTGCAGAGCGAGGGAGAGGCCTATGCCGCGGTGCTGAAGGCGGCCGGCGTTGCGGCCGACCACCATTGCGCCGAAGGCATGTTCCACGGCTTCCTGCACATGACCGCCTGGTTCGCGGATGCGCGCAGCGCCATTGACGGTCTGGCCCGGCGGCTGGCGCAGGGGCTGGCTGCCACGACCCCCGGGAGATGAGGCGGTGATGCCTGGCCTGCCGCAGGTTCTGCTGGTCAGACCCGAGGGTGATGCCCTGACCGCCGCCGCCTGGCGGACCGGCCTTGCCGCCGTGACCGCGACGCCGCCGATCGAGGTGACGGCGTCTGATCTGCCGGGACGCCTGGCCGATCATCCGGACCTCTTGATCGTGATGCCGCTGCGCCGGCCGCTGACGGCGGCCGAGGACGGGATCCGTGCCCTGCTCGGGCGGCTGCCGGCCCGCCGGCTGCTGGTGGTGGCGGCCGAAGGCGACCGGCCGCCGGCCGTGCTTGCCGCGGGCCTGCTGGCGGCCGGGGCGGCCGGTGTGCTGGATGATCCGGGCACGCCCGAGGCGCTGTTTGCCGCGGTTGCCCGCAGCCTGCTGCGGATTGCCGATGGCGGCCGGGTGCTGCCCGACCAGCCCGACGCCCAGGGCCCGGGCGCCGAACTTGCCGGCCGGATCGCCGCCGAAATCGCGGCCATCGGCTGGCGCCGCCCCCCGGCCGACGAAGACGACCCCGAACCGGTTTCCTGAGCGCCTACCTCTCCCCCCTGAAAGGCCGACCATCATGAGCCTGCCCGACGATCTCTGCTTCGCCGACGCATCATCGCTGGTCGAGGCCTATGCCGCCCGGCGGGTTTCGCCGGTGGAGGTGGCCGAGGCCTGCCTTGCGCGCATCGCCGAGGTTCAGCCCGAGCTGAACCCCTGCGCCTTCCTCGACCCCGAAACCACCCGGTCCCAGGCGCGGGCTTCGGAACTGCGCTGGATCGCGGGTGAGCCGGCGGGGCCGCTCGACGGCGTGCCGGCCACCATCAAGGACCTGCTCCTCTCGGCCGGCTGGCCGACGCTGCGCGGCAGCCGCGCGGTCGACCCCGGGCAGGACTGGGACGAGGATTCGCCGGCCGTGGCCCGGCTGCGTGAAAGCGGCGTGGTTTTCACCGCCAAGACCACCACGCCCGAATTCGGCCACAAAGGGGTGACCGACAGCCCGCTTGCCGGCATCACCCGCAATCCCTGGGACAGCGACCGCACACCCGGCGGCTCGTCGGGCGGGGCGGCAGTGGCGGCGGCGACCGGGCTGGGCGTGCTCAATATCGGCACCGATGGCGGCGGGTCGATCCGCATCCCCGCCAGCTTCACCGGCATTTTCGGCCTGAAGCCGAGCTTCGGCCGGGTGCCGGCCTGGCCGGCCAGCCCGCTGTCCAGCGTGTCGCATGTCGGGCCGATGACCCGGACCGTGCGCGATGCAGCGCTGATGCTGGCGGTGCTGGCCCGGCCTGATGCGCGCGACTGGTACGCGAAACCGTTTCCGGTGGAGGATTTCACCGCCGAGCTGGAAGAGGGCGTGCGCGGGCTCCGCATCGGCTATGCGCCGACCATTAATGACGAGCCGGTCGACGACGACGTTGCCGCCGCGGTCGATGCCGCGATCGACGTTTTCCGTGCCGAAGGCGCGATGGTCGAGCCGGTGACGGTGGATCTGCCCGAAACCCGCCGGATCTTTCAGATCATCTGGACCACGGGCGCGGCCCTGATGGCCGCGGGCATGAGCGACGACCAGCGCCGCCGGCTGGACCAGACCCTGATGGCGGCGGCCAATATCGGCCAGGGCTTCGATGCCGTGACACTCGCCCAGGCGCAGTTCCGCCGCGCGGGGCTGGCGGCGCATATGGCCGGGCTGCATCGGCGCTTCGATGTGATCCTGACGCCGACCCTGCCGGATACCGCCTTCAAGGCCGGGCGCAACCATCCGGGCGATCCGGCGGCGACCACCTGGAACGACTGGACGCCCTTTACCTACCCGTTCAACCTGACCGGCCAGCCGGCGGCCTCGATCCCCTGTGGCTTCGATCGCGACGGCCTGCCGGTCGGGCTGCAGATCGTGGGGCCGGTGGGGGCGGATGCGCTGGTTCTGCGGGTGGCGCGAGCCTTCGAGCGGGTGCGCCCGATCCCCCTGCCGCCGCGCAGCGCCGAAGACTGAGCCCCGCCGTCACTGGCGGGAAAATAAACCATGGGTATAATGATCGCCGGATAGAGTTCTCAAAACGAGAAGAGTGCCAGAACGAGACTGGTCCGGACGCTCAGACCTGCGGCGGCTCGTGCCCGGTGGCCGGGATGTCGCGCAGACAGGAGAGGACGATGACGGAGATCATCCTCCATCACTACGATTCGTCGCCTTTTGCCGAGAAGGCCCGGTTGATGCTGGGCTTCAAGGGGCTGACCTGGAATTCGGTGGTCCAGCCGATCTGGGCGCCGAAGCCGAAGCTGACGCCGTTGACCGGCGGCTATCGCCGCACGCCGGTCATGCAGATCGGGGCCGACGTTTATGTCGACACCAATCTGATCGCCGAAGAGCTGGAGCGCCGCCATCCGCAGCCGACCCTGTTCCCCGAGAACGGCACCGCCGCCGGCGGCTGGGGCGGCCTGCTCGCCTTCTCGCTCTGGGCCGAGCGCATGCTGTTCTGGCCGGCGGTGCGCTATGCCATGGCGTTCAATGCCGACAAGCTGCCGCCGGAACTTCTGGAAGACCGTGCGCGGATGAACGGCGCGCCGCGGGCCGATGTGGAGCGGATGAAGGCGGCGGCGCCGATGTTCAAGGAACAGCTCCACAATGCGCTTGCCGTGCTCGACGATGCGCTGGGGCAGGGCACGCTCTATCTGTTCGGCGACGAGCCGAGCCTGGCGGATTTCGCCGCCTATCATCCGATCTGGTTCCTAGAGAACAACGGCCGCAAGGTCGGCGGGGTGATGGCCGAATATCTGAACGCCCAGGCCTGGAACGGCCGTGTGCGTGAGTTCCGCCACGGCACGCGCATCGAGATGGAGCCGGATGCCGCACTCGCCATCGCCCGCGAAGCGACCCCGCTGCCGCCCGAGACGATGGGGGAGGCGGACGACAATGCCCCGCAGCCCGGCACCAGTGTGACGGTCACGCCCGAGGATTTCGGCAAGGACCCGGTGGCCGGCGAGGTGACCGCGATCAGCCGGCGGCGGATCAGCATCCGGCGCGAGGATCCCGCGCTGGGAGAGATCGCCGTGCACTTCCCCCGCATCGGCTACGTTGTCCGACCCGCCTGAACGGTATACCGTAAGCGCCGCCTGCCGGATGCCGCCCGCGAGCCCGCTCGCGGGCGGCATCGTCGCGACGGCCGCCCCACATCCCTTGCCGGAGCCGTTCCATGACACGGATCGTCGACTGCTACCTGCCGCTGATGTCGCCCTGGGCCTATCTGGGCCATGACCGCTTCGTGGCGATCGCCGATCGTGGCCGCGCCGTCATTCGCTGGCATCCGGTGGATTTTGCGAAGATCTTCGCAGCGTCGGGCGGGGTGCCGCTGAAACAGCGCCCGGTGCAGCGCCAGACCTATCGCATGTACGAGCTGAAGCGCTGGCGCGACCGGCTGGGCGTGCCGCTGGAGCTGGAGCCGCGCTTCTTCCCGGTCGACGACACCCGGGCGGCGCATCTGGTGCTGCAGGCCATGGCCGAGGGCGTGGATCCCGCCGGGCTGATCGGCGGCGTGCTCGGCGCGGTCTGGGCCGAGGGGCGGGACATCACGGATACCGAAACGCTCGCCGACCTGCTGCGGCGTGAGGGGCTGGATGCGGCGCTGCTCGATCGCGCCGATGCGGCGACCGCGGATCTGGCGGCGAAGCGCGCCGCCATGACCGACAATGCCATTGCGGCCGGCGTGTTCGGCGCGCCCACCTATATCTTCGACGGCGAACCCTTCTGGGGCCAGGACCGTCTCGACTTCCTGGCCGAGCGCCTGGGCGTCACGCTGGATTGACGCCCGCCGCCGCCGGACCATCTCTCCCCCCGCATCGGGGGCAAACACAACAAGACGTCCTCCCCTGCGCCGCCCGCGCGCCGACGCGGCGGACCCTATCCTTCCGCTTCCGGAGATGAGCCATGCCTGACCAGACCATCATCGACGTCAAGGGTGCCCGGGTTCCGGCGCTCGGCTTCGGCACCTGGCAGATCACCGGCCGGGCCTGCGTACGTGCGGTGCGCACCGCGCTCGACCTCGGCTACCGGCATATCGATACCGCGCAGATTTATGACAACGAGGCCGAGGTGGGCGAGGCGATCGCCGAGTCCGCGATCGACCGCTCGGAAGTCTTCCTGACCACCAAGGTCTGGTATGAACGACTGGCCGCCGGCACGCTTGAGGCATCGGTGGACGAGTCGCTGAAGAAGCTTCAGGTCGATCAGGTCGACCTGCTGCTGATCCACTGGCCGAACCCGAAGATCGATCTGGCCGAGACCATGCGCGCGCTCGAAGGCGTGAAGGCGGCCGGCCGGGCGAAGCTGATCGGCCTCAGCAACTTCCCGGTCGCGCTGATGAAGCGCGTGGTCGAAGAGCTGGGCGTGGACGTCGCCGCCGATCAGGTGGAATACCACCCCTATCTGAACCAGGATCCGGTGCTGGCCTATGCCCGTGCCCATGGCATGATGGTCACCGCCTACAGCCCGCTGGCCCGCGGCAAGGTCGCCGACGACCCGGTGATCCGCGAGATCGCCGAGGCGCACGACGCTTCTCCGGCGCAGGTGGTGCTGCGCTGGCTGATCGATCAGCCCATGGTCAGCGCCATCCCGAAGGCCGGCAGCGAAGCCCATATCCGCGCCAATCTGGCAGCACTCGACATCCGGTTGAGCGATGCCGAGCGGGCGAAGATCGATGCGCTGCGCGGCAACGGCCGGATGATCAATCCGTCCTTCGCACCCGAATGGGATGCCGCCTGACCAGCAGTGACGGCCGGCGCAGGGCGGGGACTACCCTCCCAGCGCCGGCCTCCGCGTCTCAGTCTGCGAAACCCTGGAAGGTTGCGAAGCCTTCCACCGGTTCACGCGGGGTCTGGAGCCGGGCGGTCACGTCGTCGGGATCGCCATGGCCTATGGCGATGCCGCAGACCACCTGTTCGGTTTCGGGATAGCCGATCTCGTCGCGCAGGATGCCGTCATACATGGCGAAGGCGGCCTGCGGGCAGGTCTGCAGGCCCATCGCTTCGGCTGCCAGCAGGACCTGACCGACGAAGATCCCGACATCCACCCAGGATCCCTGTTCCATGTCGCGGTCGATGGTGACGATCAGCCCGACCGGGGCGTCGAAGAAGGTGAAGTTGCGCCGCTCCTGCGCCTGCATGCGATCCTGATCGCCCTTGCCGATGCCGAGCAGGCCGTAGAGCGACCAGCCGAGCGCCCGACGGCGATCCTGATAGGGCGCCCGCCACTTCACCGGATAGTATGTATAGCCCCAGGCGGCGCGCGGGGCGCCGGCGGCGTGGTCGGCGGTCAGTGCAGCCACCACGCGCGCGCGGGCGGCACCGGCCAGGACGTGGACTTTCCAGGGCTGGATGTTCGATCCGCTGGGGGCGCGGGCCGCCAGGGCCAGGATCCGTTCCACCGTCTCCCGCGGGACCGGATCGGGTCGGAAGGCGCGGGTGCTGCGCCGGCCGGCCATGGTTTCTCCCACGCGGCGCGATGCAGCCGCCACGGCTGCGGCGATACGGGCCGGATCTTCTGAATTCGTCATGGGTTCCGTCCATGTTTCCTTTACTCTCGTCGGGCAGAATGCCATGAAAATTGGTCCGTTGCGCCCTGCCCGACGCGCTTCGGAACCATGTGTGGTGCGGCGGCGACGTTCGCGCCGGGTTTCCGGTGACGGCCTTCGGAAGGGCGGCTGACATATGTTTCTGGAGTTCGTCCACGGCGCTGGCGGGCACTATGCCGAAAGCGGCTACGATACGCGGCTGGTCGTGCTGTCGGTCGCGGTCGCACTGTTCGCGTCCTACGCGGCGCTGCAGACCGTCGGCCGGATTCCAACTGCAGGGCCCCGGATGCGCGCCGTGTGGATCACGGCTGGCAGCGTGGTGCTGGGCGGCGGCATCTGGTCGATGCATTTCATCGGGATGCTTGCCCATGAACTGCCCTTTCCGGTCGATTACGACCTGAACCTGACCGTCGGCTCCCTGATCATCGCCGTGCTGATGACGTGGCTGGGGCTTGCCTGGGTATCGCGGGCCGGGAACCACCCGGGTGCCCTGCTGGGCGCCGGGATCACCACCGGTGCCGGCGTGGTGGGCATGCACTATATGGGCATGGAAGCCATGCGCATGCCCGCCCGGCTGCTCTACGAGCCCTGGACCTTCGCGCTGAGTGTCGCCATAGCCCTGGTCGCGGCAACCGCAGCACTGGCCATTGCCCGGCGGGAGGTTTCCATCCCGGCCAAGCTGGGCGCATCGGTGGTCATGGCGGTGGCGATCTGCGGCATGCATTACACCGGCATGGCGGCAGCCCGTTTCGAACCCGGCCAGACCATGGCGCTCGGCCGGCTGCTCTGGCTCGAGGCGTCCGCCTATGCCGTGCATCCCCAGGTGATCGCCGTGCTGGTGGCGGTCAGCGCCGCGCTGGTGGTGACCATCATCATCGCCTCGGCCACCATCGACAAACGCTTCGCCCTGTCGGCCGCGCGCGAGGCGGAGACGCTGCGCTTGGGCAGCCGGCGGATGTCGGCGCTGCTGGCCACCGGATCCGATCTGATCGTGGTTGCCGATGCCGATCACGCGATCAGGGATGTGGTGGGCCCGGCCGATCTGGTTGCGATCGCCCGCGCCCGGCCCCTGGCGCGGATGGTGGTCACCGAGGATCGGGAGCGCCTGCGCGCGCTGTTCGAGCGTGTGCTGACCGGTGGCGAACGCACGGCGACCGAGGAATTGCGTGTCGATATGGGCGCCCGAGGGGTGCGGGCCTGCGACGTGAAACTCCGCGACCTGCGCGACGAAGCGGCGGTGGCGGCCCTGGTGGTGACCTTCCACGATGTCGAGGAACGCGCCGCGGTGCAGGCGGCGCTTGCCGAGGCGCGGGATCTGGCCGATGCGGCCAGCCGGGCGAAGTCGCGCTTCATCTCGATGATGAGCCACGAACTGCGCACACCTCTGGCGGCGGTGCTGGGCTATGCCGATCTGATGACGGCGCGCCTGCATGGGCCCCTCGGTTCCGAGGTCTATGACGGCTATGTCGACGAGATTTCCCGCGCCGGCCGGCGGCTGATTTCGGTGGTCGACGCGATCATCGGGCTCGGTCGGATCGACGGCGGCGAAGAGCGCTGCGAGCTGCGCAGCTTCGATGCCCAGTCCGCCATCCGGTCGGCGATGCGGAGTGCCGCAGATCGGGCGCGTCGCGGCGGTGTCCGGCTGGACCATGTCGATGACGGGCCGGTGGAGGTTCTGGGCGATCCGCGGCTGGCGGTGCGGGTGCTCGACTATCTGATCGACAATGCCATCAAGTTCACCGAGGCCGATGGCGAGGTGGTGCTGCTGGTGGAGCGGCGCGAGGACGGCACCGGCGCGATCACCATCACCGACAGCGGGTCGGGCATTCCGGCCGACAGCCTGGACCGGGTGACGGACGCCTTCTTCCAGGCCGATGACGGCCTGTCGCGGCGCTTCGAGGGCGCCGGTCTTGGCCTGACCGTCGCCAAGGCCCTGGCGGAATTGCAGGGCGGGCGGATCGAGATCGAGAGCACCTACGGCTTCGGCACGGTCGCGCGGCTGGTGCTGCCGCTGTCGGACGATGCCGGGCCCGACGGCCCGGCCGGTCCGGACGCCGAGGTGGAGGATGCCCTGGGCTGACTGCCGTGGCGGGCGGGCTTGGCGAGGGCGGCCCAGTTGCTTCATGATGCGTGACAGATGCGGCCGGCTTGGGCCGCAGCCCCTTCACGCCGGGAGTGACGACCGTGATCCAATCGACGACGGCCCGAATGTCGGCGCCCGCGACGCTGTGTCATCGGCTGCGCCATGGTCTGCTGAGGGCCTGTGCCGCCCTGGCCATCGGCCTTTTCGCAGCCCAGGGGCTACCGGCCGGAGAGGCGCGGGCGGCCACGCCACCCGACACATTGGTGATGGCGCATTATATTGATGACGTAACAAGTTTCGACCCGGCGGAGAGTTTCGAGCTGGCCACCGGCGAGATTCTGAACAACGTCTATCTGCGCCTGACCGTGCCCGATCCGGATGATTTCACGAAGATCCTGGGCGGGGCGGCCGAGAGCTGGACGATCTCGGATGACGGGCTCACCTACACCTTCACCATGCGGCCGGGGGTGAAATTTCATACCGGACGGCCGTTGACCGCCCATGATGCCGCCTTCTCGTTGCAGCGGGTGGTGAAGCTTGCCAAATCGCCGGTCTTCATCCTGAACGCGCTGGGCTGGACGCCCGAAAACGTCGACCGGATGGTGGTGGCGAAGGACGACACCACCCTGGTGCTGACCATGTCGGAGCCCTTCGCGCCGAGCTATGTGCTGAACAGCCTGTCATCCAGCGTCGGCGCCGTGGTCGACCGCACCGAGGCGCTGGCGCATGAGACCGATGGCGATCTGGGCAATGGCTGGCTGAAGACCAACACCGCCGGCAGCGGCGCCTATCGCCTGGTGACCTGGCGGCCGAAAGAGGCCGTGGTGCTGGAGGCGAACCCGGATTTTTACATGGGCGCGCCGAAGATGAAGCGGGTGATCATCCGCCATGTGCCCGAGCCCACCGCCCAGCGACTGCTGCTGGAGAAGGGCGATGTGGATATCGCCCGCCGGCTCGGCACCGAACAGCTGAAGGGCATCGCCGGCAATCCCGATCTCAAGGTCGAAACCGAGCCCAAGGCGACGATCTATTATCTGGCGATGAACCAGAAAGTGCCGGCGCTGACCGAGCCCAAGGTGCGTGAGGCGATCCGCCGGGCGATCGACTATCAGGGCATCGCCGCGAACCTGCTGGAAGGGCTCTACCGGCCGCATCAGTCGATCCTGGGCGCCGGCAGTTTTGCGGCCCTAGACGATCTGCCCTATACCCGCGATGTGGAAAAGGCGAAAGCGCTGATGGTCGAAGCCGGCCATCCCGACGGGCTGGACCTGACCATCGACGTCTCGGGCACGGCGCCCTATCGTGACATCGCCCAGGCACTGCAGGCCAATCTGGCCGATATCGGCATCCGGCTGAAGATCGTGACCGCCGATACCCGGCAGGTGCTGACCAAGTACCGGGCGCGCGGCCACGAGCTGCTGCTGATGTACTGGTCGCCGGATTATGGCGACCCCAATTCGACGGTCGACTATTTCGCCCGCAACCCCGACAACGCCGATACCGGCACCGCCAAGACCATTGCCTGGCGCAATGCCTGGAAGAATGACGAGTTGGGTGAGATGGCCCGCGCGGCGGTGCTGGAACGTGACGATGCCAGACGTGTCGAGCTTTATCACGACATCCAGCGCCGGCTGCGCGAGGAGGGGCCGGTGGCGGTGATGTTCCAGCAGACCGAGCCGACCGCGATGCGCAAGCCGGTTGAAGGCTGGATCTCGGGCCCGGCCTTCGACACCTATATCTACTGGCGGATCACGAAGTGAAGGCAGCGCCTGCGGGGCTGCGCATGGTGCGGGTGACGGCCGGCTTCATGGCCGGCCTTGCCGTCACCCTGCTCGGCCTGATCGTCGTCACCTTTCTGATCGGCCGGGTGGTGCCGATCGATCCGGCGCTGGTCGTCGCCGGCGACAGGGCCAGCCCCGAGGCCTATGCCGCAGCCCGCACGGCGCTGGGGCTGGACCTGCCGCTGCATGAACAGCTGGCGGTCTATGTCTGGAATGTGCTGAACGGCGACCTGGGTCGATCGACCATGACCGGGCTGACGGTGGCCGAGGATGTGGCACGGGTCTTCCCGGCCACCATCGAACTCGCGGTTGCAGGCACCCTGATCGGTGTCGGGCTGGGGGTGCCGCTGGGGGTGCTGGCGGCGGCACGCGCCGGCCGGCTGGCCGATCATGCGGTGCGGGCGGTGGCCCTGGTCGGCTATTCGGTGCCGGTGTTCTGGCTGGGGCTGGTCGGGTTGCTGGTCTTCTACGCCCGGCTCGGCTGGGTGGCAGGGCCCGGCCGGCTGGATGTCGCCTGGGCCTATACCATCCCCGAGGTGACCGGCTTCGTGCTGATCGACACGGCGCTGGCGGGGGAGCCCGAGGCGATGGTGGACGCCCTGCGCCACCTGATCCTGCCCGCCTCGATTCTTGGTTATTTCTCCATGGCTTATGTGGCACGGATGACCCGGTCGCTCATGATCGGAGAGCTGTCGCAGGACTATGTCGTCGCCGCCCGGGCCAAGGGCGTGCCCGAAGTCCGGATCCTGTGGGGCCATGCCTTCCGCAATGTCGCGGTCCCGCTGGTGACGGTGATCGCGCTGACCTTCGCCCATCTGCTGGAAGGTGCGGTGCTGACCGAAACCGTCTTCGCCTGGCCCGGCATCGGGCTCTACATCACCCAGGCGCTGTTCGCGGCCGACATGAATGCGGTGCTGGGTGGTACGCTTGCCGTCGGGCTCGGCTTCGTGCTGATCAACCGCACGGCCGACCTGATCCATCGCCGGCTGGATGCGCGGATGCGGCAGGAGGTGCGGGCATGATCGGGGTCGCGTCCCTTGCCCGCATCGCTGCCCGCACGCCCCGCAGCCGGGCCGAGGCGCGGCGCTATGCGGCGGCGGGTTTCCTGGCCCGGGCGCTGGCCAATCCGGCGACCGTGATCGGCACCCTGATCGTGCTGGCCCTGATCCTGGCGGCTGCCCTGGCGCCGGTGCTGGCACCTTATGATCCGATCGATCAGGTCCTGAACGATCGGCTGCAAGCCCCTGGCGCAGAGCATTTTCTGGGGACCGACCATCTGGGCCGTGACATCCTTTCGCGCATCCTGTACGGGGCGCGGATCACGCTGGCGGTGGTGCTGTCGGTCGCGGTGATCGTGGGGCCGGTGGGGCTTGCGATCGGCATCGCCGCCGGCTATTTCGGCGGCCGCGTCGATGCAGTGCTGATGGGGCTGACCGATATCGTCATGGCCTTCCCGCGGCTGGTGCTGGCACTGGCGCTGGCGGCGGTGCTGGGCCCCGGCATCGGCAATGCGGTGGTGGCGATCGCGGTCACCGGCTGGCCGGCCTATGCCCGGCTGGCCCGGGCCGAGGCGAAGCTGGTGCGGGAGCGGGAATTCGTCCAGGCCGCCCGGCTGGCCGGGGCCTCGGATCTCAGGATTCTGGTGCTGCATGTGGCGCCGCTCTGCCTGTCCTCGGTGATCGTGCGGCTGACGCTCGACATGGCCGGCGTGATCCTGATCTTTGCCGGGCTGGGCTTTCTGGGCCTGGGCGCCCAGGCACCGGCGCCGGAATGGGGGGCGATGGTCGCGACCGGCCGCGATTACATCATCGATCAATGGTGGGTGGCGACCCTGCCGGGTGCGGCGATCTTCGTGGTCAGCATGGGCTTCAACCTGCTGGGCGACGGGCTGCGCGACGTGCTGGACCCGCGCGCCCAGACCGGGGGTGAGGCATGAGTGGCGGCGCAGCTCTGCTCGACATCGGCAATCTCGCGGTGTCGTTCCCGGGACCCGAGGGGCCGGTCCGGGCGGTACGCGAGGTCTCACTGTCGCTGGCCCCCGGGGAACGGCTGGCGATCGTGGGCGAAAGCGGTTCCGGCAAGTCGATCTCGATGCGGGCGGTGATGGGGCTGCTGCCGCGCCAGGCCCGCATGACCGCCGACCGGCTGGCCTTCGACGGCATCGATCTGATCGAGGGCGGCGAGCGGTCCATCCGGCGCCTGCGTGGCCGGCGCATCGCCATGGTGATGCAGGATCCGAAGGCCGCACTCGATCCGGTGATGACCGCGGGTGCGCAGATCGCCGAGGGTCTGCGGCTGCATCGTGGCCTCGGTCGCCGCGCGGCCCGGGCTGCGGCGCTGGAACTGCTGGCCGCGGTGCGCATCGACCGGCCGGAACGGGTGCTGGACCTGCATCCGCACCAGATGTCGGGCGGCATGGCCCAGCGGGTGATGATCGCGATGATGCTGGCGGGGGAACCCGACCTGCTGATCGCCGACGAGCCGACCTCGGCACTCGACGTCTCGGTGCGCGGCGAGATTCTGGAGCTGATCGACGGGCTGGTCACCGAGCGGGGCATGGGGCTGGTACTGATTTCCCATGATCTGGATCTGGTGGCGGCCTTTGCCGATCGGGTTGCGGTGATGTATGCCGGCCGGGTGATGGAAACGCTGGCCGCCGGCGCACTCGATCATGCCGGACATCCCTATACCCGCGGGCTGATCGGCTGCCGGCCGCGGCTGGATGCCCATGTGGCGCCGCTGCCGGTGCTGGTCCGCGACCCGGCGTGGAAGGACGGATGATGATCGAGGTCCAGGGGCTGACCGTGCGCTTTCAGGGCCTGGCCGCGGTCGACCAGGTGTCGCTGAGCGTCGCCCGGGGCGAGGCGGTGGGCGTGGTCGGGGAAAGCGGGTCGGGCAAGTCGACCCTGCTGCGCGCGATCGCGGGCCTGCTGTCGCCGGATGGCGGTCGCGTGATGTTCGATGGCCGGCCGGTGGTCACGGCCGGACGCCAGAGCCTGGCCGACCGGCGGGCGCGGGCGCGGCTGATGCAGATGGTGTTTCAGGACCCGTCCACGGCCCTGCATCCGCGGCACACGGTCGACCGGATCCTGGCCGAGCCGCTGGTGATCCACGGGGTGGGGGAGGTGGAGCGGCGGATTGCGGCGGCGATGGCGGCGGTGGGGCTGGATGCGTCGCTGCGCTTCCGTTTTCCGCACCAGCTGTCAGGCGGCCAGCGCCAGCGGGTCGCGATCGCGCGGGCGCTGATCCTGGAGCCCAGGGTTCTGCTGCTCGACGAGCCGACCTCGGCGCTGGACGTGTCGGTCCAGGCCGAGGTGCTGAACCTGCTCGACCGGCTGCGCGCCGATCATGGCCTGACCCTGCTGATGGTCGGCCATGATCTGGCGGTCGTCGCCCATCTCTGCACCCGGGCGCTGGTGATGCATCGCGGCCGGGCGGTGGAGGAACTCACCCGGGCGGATATTCATGGGGCGAAGGCGCGGGATCCCTATACGCAGGCACTGCTGGCGGCGGCCAGGGATCCGCGCGCGGCTCATTCGGCGGCGATGTCGGCGACGGGCGGATCGAAGGCCGTCACCTCGGGCAGCGCCCCGCGATAAGGTTCGACCTCGACCAGGGTCGAATGGGCGGTGGGGGCCTGGGACACGGCCGAGGTCGGGCGATCTGCGGTCAGTACATTCGGGTTGCCGTGCTTGTCCAGGCTGCCCGGAGCCACCGGTTCCGCCGGATCGTACCAGGCGCCGGTGGCGAGGCGGATCACCCCCGGCATGACATCGGCGGTGACCACCGCGCCGGCGAGCGTGGCGCCGCGGTCGTTGAAGACCCGCACCACCATGCCGTCGCTGATGCCGCGCCGGGCGGCATCCTCCGGGTGGATATGGACCGGCTCCCGGCCATGGATCTTGGCGCTGCGGCTGAGTTCGGCCGAATCGAGCTGGCCGTGCAGCCGGGTTTTGGGCTGGTGGCTCAGCATGTGCAGCGGGTAGCGGGCGGCCAGCGGCGCGCCCAGCCATTCATCGGGCTCGATCCAGACCGGATGGCCGGGGCAGTGCGGATCGCCGAACGAGGCGACCCGGGCCGAGAACAGCTCGATCAGCCCCGAAGGCGTGTTGAGCGGGTGGGCGGCCGGGTCCTGGCGCAGATCGCCGAACATGGTGAAGGGTTCGTCGAGGGGCGGCACCTCGATATGGCCGGCCGCCCAGAAACTGTCGAACTCCGGGAAAGGCATGCCGCGGGCGGCATTGGCCCCGGCGGCTTCGGCATAGATCCGGCGCAGCCAGCCCATCTCGTCGAGCCCTTCGGTGAAGGCCTCTTCCAGGCCCAGCCGTCGGGCGAGGGCGGTGAAGATGGCGAAATCGTCGCGGGCCTCGCCCACCGGCTCGATCGCCTTGTGCATCGCCAGGATGAAGCGGTCGCGGCCGCTGGCGCCGATGTCGTTGCGCTCCAGCGTCGTGGTCGCCGGCAGCACGATATCGGCATGGCGGGCGGTCGCCGTCCAGTACTGTTCGTGGACGACCACGGTCTCGGGCCGGCGGAACGCCTGGACCAGCCGGTTCAGATCCTGGTGATGGTGGAAGGGGTTGCCGCCGCACCAGTAGACCAGGCGGATATCGGGATAGGTGAGGTCTTCGCCGTCATAGCGATAGCGGCCGCCGGGGGTCAGCATCATGTCGGAGATGCGTGCCACGGGGATGAAGCTGCCGGTCGGGTTCATGCCCATCGGCAGGCGCGGCGAGGTCATGCCCCGCCGCGGCACGCCCATATTGCCCAGCGAGGCGAGGCCGAGGGCGAAGCCGCCACCCGGCAGCCCGACATGGCCGGCCATGCAGGCGAGCGCAATCGCCGCCCAATAGGCCTGTTCGCCGCGATCGGCACGCTGCAGGGACCAGGAGGCATTGATGAAGGAACGCTGGCGCGTGAGGCCGCGGGCCAGCGCCCGGATGGTGTCTGCGTCGAGGCCGGTGATCGCCGCCGCCCAGTCCGGGGTCTTGGGCACACCATCGGCGCGGCCTTCGACATAGGCGATCACCCGGTCGGCGCCGACGGTGCAGCGGGCCAGAAACTCATGGTCGACCACGCCGTCATCGAGCAGGACATGGATCATGGCCAGCATGGCGGCGGTGTCGGTATTGGGGCGGATGGTCAGCCATTCAGCACCATCCGGCACGTCTTCCTTCGACGGCGTGATGCAGACCACGCGGATGCCGGCATCCAGGATCTTCTGCAGCCAGTCGCGGCCTTCATGGGCGCCCATGCCGCCGGCTTCGATCTGCATGTTGATCCGCGGCAGGCCGCCGAAACAGATCATCAGCCGGCAGTGCTGCAGGATCCCGTCCCAGGACGAGACGGGGCCCTGGACGGCATCGATCGATCCCAGGATATGGGGAAGGATCGTGATCGCAGCGGCATAGCTGTAATTCTGCACCTGGGTGGTGAAGCCGCCGCCGACGTTCAGGAAGCGATGGAGCTGCGATTTGGCGTGGTGGAAACGCCCGGCCGAGGACCAGCCATAGGATCCGCCGAAGATCGACTCATGGCCGTGCTCGCGCCGCACCCGGGCGACCTCGGCCGCGACCATGTCGAGCGCCTCGTCCCAGGGAACGGCGACGAAATCCTCGGCGCCGCGGCGCTCGCGGCCGCGATCGGGGGCATTGCCGAGCCAGCTGCGGCGCACCGACGGGCGGGCGACCCGCGCCCGGTTGTGAACCGCGTCCGGCATGGTCCGGACCATGTCCGAGGGGTAGGGATCGCCTTCGCGCGGGATCGCCTCCACCAGACGGCCATCGCGGACGACGGCGGTGAAGGCACCCCAATGGGAGGCAGTCGGAACACGGCGGATATCGGACATGGCGGACACGGTTCTCGGTTCTGATGGCCCGGACGCGGGGGCAGGATGATCAGGCGCTCTGGAGGGTCCGGGACTCCCAGGCGGTGGCGACGAAGCCGATGCGGTCGCCGGTCGCCACCACCGGATCACGGCGGGCGGCGATGACCAGGACCGGCTCGGCGAAGGTCACGGTGTCGACGATATCGCCGAAAATGTCCGTGATCACGCCCAATGGCGATCCGGGCTGAAGAATGTCACCGGGTGTGCAGGCGGCCCGGAACAGACCACCGGTATCGGCCGTGACGTGGCGGCGCTTCAGAACCTTGCGCAGCATGCCGCCGGGGGCCGGGCGATCCTCGAACATCCCGATCTCGGCGGCGGTCCGGCGCAGACCCGCCGAGCCCTGTTCGACATAGGGCCATTCGATCCGGCTGCCGGCACCCAGCTCGACCATGAAGGCGGCTTTGCCAAGCGCCTGGAACTGGTAGTCGATGGCGCCTGAGATGTTGCCCGGCAGCTCGCCCGCGGCCTTCACCGTCGGCATCAGGCAGGCGACGCTGGGGTCATAGAAGGAGAGGTGGCGCAGCAGCACATCCTCGGCCACCGGACCGTCGGGATGCAGCTTGTAGACGCCATAGGGCTTCGCCTCGAAATGGGCGGTGAGCGTGTGCAGGCTGACCAGACAGTCGCCTGCGCGCTCGATCTCGCGCCAGAGCCGGTCGGCGACCCGCTGGGTGGTCAGGCCGCCGGCGGCGCCGGGGAATTGCTGGTCGATGTCGAGCCCGTCCTGCGGCGCCGTCTTGGCCCGGGCATCGAAGGCGAGCGGATTGGCGGCCGGGATCACGATGCAGGCGCCGCGCATGGCGGCGAGGTCGAGATTGCGGACGAAATCGAGTGCCGCCAGCGTGCCGTTGACCTCGTCGCCATGGACGGTGGCGGTCACCCAGAGGGTGGGGCCGTCGGCCGCACCACGGGCGGCGATATACGGGATGGAAATCTCGGCGCCGGTCGCCGTGGAACCGGCGACCAGGCGGCCCTGGCCGCGGCTCGCGGGGGCGAGCCGGGCGAGATGATCGGTGATGATTGTCACGAGGCGGGGTCTCTTCCGTGGGGGGAGGCGGTTCCGGCCGTGGCGGCCCCGGCCTTGCGGCGAAGGTCCAGGGTGTAGCACAGCCAGAACAGGGCGAAGCTGCCGGCCAGGATGGCGATCTGATAGATCAGGCCGACATGTTCGGAGGGCAGCAGAAGCAGCGCGAAGAGCAGGGCCGCCGCACGGGTCGCGCGCGACAGCGGCACCTTCAGCCAGCCGATCGAGGCGACCGAGATGGCGAAGATCGCGATCGCCATCAGCAGGCAGACATAGGCGATCTCGCCGATCGTGCCCTGGGCCAGGAATTCGGGGTGGTAGATGAAGACATAGGGGATCGCGAAGACCGGCAGGCCCAGGCGTACCGCATGCATGCTGGTCCGCCAGGGATCGGCATTGCCGACCGCGGCGGCGGCGAAGGAGGCGACGGCCAAGGGCGGTGTGATGTTCGAGATCACGGCATAGTAGAAGATGAACATATGCACCGCGATCGGCGCCACGCCGAAATCGACGAAGGCCGGGGCCAGGATCACGGCCAGCACCACATAGACGGCACTGGTCGGCATGCCCATGCCCATGATCACCGCGACCATCATGGTGAGCGCCAGCGCGAGCGGCAGGATGCCGTGCGAGGTTTCGATGATGATCGTGGCCATGCGATAGCCGAGGCCGGTCATCGACACCACGCCGACGATGATGCCGCCCACCGCACAGGCGGCGGTGATCGGCGCGATCAGCTTGGGCGCGTTGATCAGGGCGTCGGCGAAGATCCGGGCGAGACCGCGCACGCCCTTGCGGCGATCGAAGATCACGATCATCGCCGCCAGCATGCCGATGGCCCAGACGCCGGCCCGCGCCGGGGTATAGCCCGAGACCAGGGCCCAGACCATGAAGATCACCGGGACCAGCAGATAGCCGCGCGAGCGCAGCACCGGCCAGACCTTCGGCATTTCCTCGTCTTCAGCGGGCCGCAGGTTCAGCCGCCGGGCTTCCAGATCGACCATCACGAAGACGGTGGCGAAATAGAAGATCGCCGGCAGGATCGCGGCGATCATGATGTCGCCATAGGGGACGCCCAGCGTCTCCATCATGATGAAGGCGGCAGCGCCCATGATCGGCGGCATGATCTGCCCGCCCGTGGACGCCACGGCTTCAACGCCGCCCGCGAATGAGCCCGAGAAGCCGCCGCGTTTCATGGCCGGGATGGTGAAGCTGCCCGTGGTCACCACATTGGCGGTGGAGCTGCCCGAAAGCATGGAGAAAAAGGCGGAAGAGACGACAGCGGTCTTGGCCGGCCCGCCGACGATCCGGCCGGTGAGGGCGCGCGCCAGATCGGTGAAGAACTCGCCGGCGCCCGAGGCGACCAGCAGCGAGCCGAACAGCACGAACAGGAAGATGTAGCTGGCGGTCACCGCCAGCGGCACCGTCCAGATGCCGTCGACCGTGAGGTACATCTGCTCGATGACCCGGTCGATGGAATAGCCCCGGTGCCAGAACGGATAGGGCAGGCTGTCGCCGACCTGGGTATAGACCAGGAAGACGAGGGTGATCACGACCATCGGCCAGCCGATGCTGCGCCGGACGACATCCAGCACCACCAGCAGCAGCAGGGCGCCCAGCACGCGCTCGGCGGTCAGCAGCCGGGTCATGTATTCCATGCGCTCGGAAATGCGGGTCTGGTCGAAGACCAGGAACAGGGTCGAGGCCAGCACCACGATCAGCATCGCCGTATCCCAGGCGAGGCCGATCCAGCGTTTTGCCCCGGTCTCCGGCGCCCGCATCGAGGCGGCGGTCAGCAGCAGCACCGCGAAGGCCAGCGCCAGATGGATGGGACGATAGGCCAGCGCCGGCGCTTCGCCGAAGATGCCCGCATGGATGTGGAAGAGCGACATGCCGATCGCGACGGCGTGGGCGGCATGGCGCAGCACGGTGCGAAGGCCTGAGCCCTCGCCCGCTGCGGAGACGGTGGTCATCCTGGATCTTCTTCCGGACGAGGATGCGTCGGACGGGCGCGGGCGGGGCCGGGGTCACCGGGCGCCCGCGCCCTGCGCCTCACTTCGCGAGGACGCCGGCTTCCTGATAGGCGCGCAGCGCACCCGGATGGATGGTGATACCGGGCATGGCGGCCATGTCGGCCGGCTCCAGCCGGGCCAGGGCGGCATGGGCGCCCTGCAGACGCTTGAACTTTTCGATCAGCGTCTTCGTCAGCCAATAGGCCTCGTCCTCGGGCATCTCGTCCGAGGCGATCATCATCATCGAGGTGCCGACGGTCGGGATCGCGGCATCCTGGCCCGGATAGGTGCCGGCCGGGATTTCGGCGCGGGCATAACCGGGGTTCAGCTCCTGAAGCTTTGCCGCCAGCGCGTCATCGATGGTCAGAAAGCGAATGTCGGAGGTGCTGGCAAGCTCGGTGAAAAAGCTGGCCGGATAGTTCGCGACCGAGACCATACCGACCGAATGATGGTCCTTGATCTGGTCGGTCTGGAAGCTGAGACCGCCGCGGACGATGTCGATCTTCGACGCATCGGTGCCGGTGGCGGCGAGCAGGTCGTCGAAGATCAGTGCGGTGGCCTGGCCCACCGGCTGCGAGGCGAAGCGCTTGCCGGCAAGGTCGCCGATCGACTGGACGCCCGAATCGCCCGCGACCGCGATATGGGCCAGCATCGAGGTGAACGAGGCGATGCCGCGGACATTGGTGATCGGCTCCTGGAAGGGCGGCTTGCCGGCGGCGGCGACGCTGGGCACGATGCTCATGGTCAGGCCCAGCTCTCCCGTCCCGCGTGAGACGCCGACGACGTTGGAGGTGCCGCCGCCCATTTCGGCATTGGCGCGCACGCCCTCGTCACCCAGGATGGCGGCGACGCCTGCGGCGGTGGCATAGAACGAGCTGCCGGTCGGGCCGGCGAGGATGGTGAGCGATTTCGGCTTGCCCTCGTCGGCGGCGAAGCCGGGGGCTGCGTGCAGCATCAGGGCCGCGACGGCGGCGGCGCCGAGCATGCGGCGATCGATGGTCCGGAACATGTAGCCTCACGTGTTTCTTGATGGGCTGCGTCTTGCGCGGTGGCAGTGCCCGCGGGGGCGTGGCACCGGCTTTGCGCGGCGGGTCTCCATCCGGCGGCGGATCTCTGGCGGATCCGTCCGGCCGGGATGTGTCGATGTCAGGCGGTGCCGAAGGGATAGGTTTCGGCACCCAGGCGGAAGGACAGGCTGCGCGCGGCAGCCTGCAGATCCGCCACATGGGCCTCGGCCGCGTCGGGCTCGTAGCCTTGAAGCGGCATGATGAAGCTGAGGGCGGCACGGATGTGTTCGTGCTCGCCGAAGACCGGAACCGCGATCGCCACCAGGCCGGGCGCGCTCTCGCCCGCGGTGACGGCGGCGCCGGCGGCGCGAACCTCGGCCAGATGGTCGGCAAGGCCGGCCGGATCGGTGATGGTCTTGGGCGTGATCTGGGGCAGGCCGTGGGCCGCGATCAGCCGGTCGAGCACCTCGGGTCCATCGAAGGCGGTCAGGATCTTGCCGGCCGCGGTGGCGTGGAACGGCACCGACATGCCCACGCGCCAGCGGCTGTCGACGAAGAACGGCCCTTCCACCGCCAGCAGATGGAAGACGGTGTCGCCCTCGCGCACGCTCAACACCGCGGAATGGCCGCAGCGATCGACCAGCTCCCGCATGATCGGCAGCGCCTGACGGGTGAGGACATGCGTATGGGCATAGGCGACGCCGACCAGAAAGCTCATCGGCCCGACCCGGTATTTGCGGGTGACCGGATCCTGATCCAGGAAACCCTGCTCGCGGAAGGTGGCCAGCACCTTCGAGACCTGGCTTTTGGCAAGCCCGGTCCGCTCGCAGATGTCGGTGATGCCGAGCGGCTGACGTGTGGTGGAGAAGGCGCCGTAGATGGCGAGGGCCGAGGTCAAAGACTTCATCAAGAAGTTTCCTATTGGGAAACCATGTTTCCAAATAAGCTTAAGCCCCTCGTTTCCTGCCCGTCAATCATGTTCTGCATGCATGGGTCGGCCGGGTTGCCCCTGGGTGGAATTCCGCGTATGACCAGAAGACACAATGGTTTACCGGCAACGCACCGGTGGCCCGAGGAACCGCCCGAGGAGATCCCCCGTACCGATGGCGAGCGTGAGCGAGGCCGGCTGCCGGCCGGTGCAGCCCAACCGGCTGGATGCCGGCGCGGCGCTGATGATGGTGGTGCTGTGCGCCTGTTGGGGCCTGCAGCAGGTGGCCGTGAAGATGGCGGTCGCCGATGGTGCCGCCCCCATGGCCCAGGCGGCGCTGCGCTCGATCGGTGCCACCATCATCGTGGGCGTGGTGGTGCTGGCACTCGGCCGCCGCCGGGGCGTGATCCCCATGGGCACGATCTGGCCGGGGATCGGGGCAGGGCTGCTTTTCGCGCTGGAATTTGCGCTGCTCTATACCGGGCTGTCGCTGACCACCGCGTCGCGGGCGGTGGTGTTTCTGTACACCGCCCCCTTCGTGGTCGCGATCGGCGGCCATCTGCTGATCCCGGGCGAACGTCTGGGCCGCTGGCAGGTGATGGGGCTGCTGGCGGCCTTCGGCGGCATCGTCGCGGCCTTCGCCGACGGGCTGGTCGAAGGCGGCGGATCGATCGCGGGCGACCTGCTGATGGTCGCGGCCGCCATCGCCTGGGGGCTGACCACCCTGCTGATCAAGGGCAGCGTGCTCTCGCGCACGGCGCCACTGGTGACGCTGCTTTATCAGCTGGGCGTCTCGGCCGTGGCGCTGGTGGTGCTGGCGCTGGTCATGGGCGCCGATCTCGCCATTCCGCTGACCGATACGGTGATCGGTGCCATGGCATTTCAGATCGTCGGCGTGGCCAGCCTGTCCTATCTGGGCTGGTTCGTGCTGATCTCGCGCTATCCGGCCTCCAGGCTCTCGGCCTTCAGCTTTCTGACCCCGCTCTTCGGTGTCGGGGCGGCGGCGGCCGTGCTGGGTGACGCACTGACGCCCGCCTTCGCGATCGCACTGGTGCTGGTCGCGGGCGGGATCTGGATGGTGAACCGGCCGTCCTGAACGGACGGCCGGCTTTCCGGATGTCGAAACGTCAGGCGCTGGCGCGTTCGGGGACGGCAAGCCCCAGCCAGTCGCGGTAGAAGGTCGGGATATCCGGCTCGAAATCATGCAGCACCGGATACCAGGGCGTCGGTGCCTCGACGTCCAGCAGCACGCCGCAGTCCGGGCAGCAGTATTCGCGATAGACCTGCCAGGCCGGATCGGGCGCCATCAGCTTCGGGTAGACCTCGTTCAGCGCCGCTTCGGTGTCACGGACGCAGACCAGCGCTTCCAGCTTCCAGTTCCGGTCATGATCGCAGAAGACATGGCCGCAGCTGCACTTGATCTTCCAGTGCTTCGCTGCATCCTGAACGATGAACAGGTGCGGCCCCAGCGGCAGCAGGATCCGGTCCGGCCAGGCGGCGCGCGACTGCAGCACCTCGATATATTTCACGAACCGGTCGGCATCCTTGGGCATGGAGAGCATGCGATGGACGACATCCGGATCCAGGCGGCCGTCGACCAGATCGGCAACCTGTTTCGGGGTATAGCTCGACATCTGCGGACTTCCTTACAAGAGATTGTGATTTCGGGAAAATGAGGGGGCATCGCCGGGGCGGGCGCCGGGGGAGGAAGACCGGCCCGGCGATGCCCGCGCCTCACTCCTCCACCAGACGGATCGTGGTCACGTCGGGCAGGGCCGAGAGGTCCATGCGGTGCTTCGAACCGAAGGAGGGGATGCCCAGTTCGCTCTCCTCGATCGTCCAGTCGGCCGGCAGATCCCAAAAGCTGCGGAACTGGTCGAGGAACTTGCCCGAAAGCCCGAAGCTGGTGGCGTACATGTGCCGGACCGGCAGCGACGCCTCCTTGGCCAGGATCCGCTCCCGCTCCTCCGCCATCCACGCGCGGGTCGGGCGGCTGCGGGCGATGCGCTCGCGGCGGATCTCGGCGCGGCGCCGGGCGGTCGCCTCGCGGTCGACCTGCCAGCGGCCGCCGGCGACCTTCGTCGCCACGGCGCCATGGACCGAGGCGGCATAGCGGGGCAGCAGGGCGCGCTCGTTCAGATCCTGCTCGATCGCCGCCGGGTCGCGGTCCAGCGGATCGCCGAAGCCCGGCCCGCCGCGGATGTAGTTCAGGTAGAGATCGTGGTTCTCGAATACCGCCTCGGTGGTCATCGCCTGATGGTCGCGTTTGACCCGGGCGCTGCGATCGATGCGGGTTTCGTATTCCGGATGATCGGGATCGAGATCTGCGCCGAAGGGCAGGGGCTCGCCCGCGGCGATCCGGCGGGCGATGCCGGTGTCATGGGCCTCGAAACGGTAGCCGGTGGCGGAGGGATAGCCGCCCATCAGCCCCCAGTCGCTGACCATGTAGCCATTGCCCATGAAATACATGGTCCAGTCTTCGGCCTTCCAGACCATGCGCAGGGTCTCGAAGCCGCAGCCGCCGCGGTATTTGCCATAGCCGCCCGAATTGGCCTTCACGTTGCGGCCCAGATAGATCAGGGGCTCGGCCAGCTCCCAGATCTCCATGTCGCCCATATCGCCTTCGGGGTTCCAGATCGCGGCGGCATGGTTCAGCCCGTCGCGGATCGCCGAGGCGCCGGTGCCGGTGGCCGCGGTCTCGAAACTGTTGACCGCATGCACCTCGCCGTCCTGGTTGATGCCGCCGCCCTGCAGCCAGTTGGAGGTGTTGCCGTTGCCGGCATTGACCTCTTCCAGATAGCCGCGGCCGTAATAGGCGGTCGACACGCCGCGCCAGAGGGCGCTCCAGCTCGACACCAGGAAATGCCAGGCATAGGCATGGCCGGTGCGCCGGTCGTCGGGGTTCATCCAGGTGCCCTTGGGCAGCCGGAATTTCGTGCCGTAATAGGCGCCGTCATTGATCCGCTCGGTCGGCACCAGGGTCTGGGTCATCATCACCCATATGCCGCTGGTGAAGGCGACCTGATTGGCATTGTAGGTGTGCCAGCCCCAGCGGCTCGCGCCCTCGAAATCGAGCCGCCACGAGGCATCGGCATTGATGGTCATCTCGACCGGCGCATGCATGATGCTGTCGATCTTGGCGAAGGCCGAGGGGCAGCCGATGTCTTCATGCGCATAGGGCACGTCGACGAAGGCGACCTTGCGATAGGTACCGGGGATGGTCATCGCCTTCACCCGGCTCTGCAGGCCGCGGCGGCCTTCCTCGATCACCTCGTAGGCGAAGCTCTCCCAGTGGTCGACGCCGTGTTCTTCCAGCACCTCTTCCACCAGATCGCGGATCATGTGGCAGCCGGCGATGCGGGTGCGCTCGTCCAGGATCCAGTATTTGGTGGTGCGCACCGAGCGCTGGCTTTCATGCAGCCAGTCGCGCAGGGGCACATCGTTGATGCCGGTCTTGCGGCAGGTGATCTGATAGCCGTCGCCGAAGCGCTGGATCTGGCCGGTGGACATGGAGCCGGGGCCGACCGATCCGGTGTCGATCACATGGGTGACGCCGCCGACCCAGCCGACCAGCTTGTCCTGCCAGAAGATCGGCACGATGGTCGCGATGTCGCAGGGGTGGACATTGCCGATCGAGCAGTCGTTGTTGGTGAACATGTCACCGGGGGAAATGCCGGGATTGGTCTCCCAGCCATTCTCGATCATGTATTTGATCGCAGCCCCCATGGTGCCGACATGGATGATGATGCCGGTGGAGGTCAGCACGCAGTCGCCGGCGGCGTTATAAAGGGTGAAGCACAGCTCGCCCTCCTGTTCGACGATCGGCGAGGCCGCGATCTTCTTGGCGGTCTCGCGGGCATGAACCAGGCCGCCGCGGAGCTTCGAGAACATCTTCTCATAGCCGATCGGGTCGGACTGCTTGAGCGCCAGGGTCTCGAGCCCGGCATAGTGGCCGGTCTTTGCCGTGAGATCGAGCACCCGGGCCCGGTTCTCCTTCAGGGTCAGGCCGCCGCGGACCAGGCCCTCGCGTCGTTCGGACGACATCACGTTCATCTGATGCAGGTCCTTCGTCTGATGAGGTTTTTCAGGGAAGCGGGTGTCGGTCAGCCGCGGCCGGTCTCGATCAGGTGGAACAGCCGGTGGCCGTCGAGCCGGGTGGCGAAACCGCGGGGCAGCACGAAGGTCGTGGCCGGGCTTTCGATGATGGCGGGCCCCTCGATCCGGTTGCCGGCCTTCAGGTCTTCCATCCGCCAGATGGTCGCGTCTTCCCAGCGGCCGCTGCGATAGAAGCGGCGGGTGCCGAGGCGTGCGCTTTCGGGCGGCACCGGCCCGGCCTCGGGCTCTTCCGGCAGGACCGGCTTGGTGGTGGTGACCACGCCGCGCATGATCGCACCGGTGACGCTGAAGCCGAGTTCGGGCGAACGGGCGGCATCGGCATAGACCCGGGCATAGGTCTCATCGAATGCATCGACCAGCGCATCCCAATCCGCGGGCGTGGCGGCGCTGGTGATCGGCGAGATGATCTCCAGATCGTTGAGCTGCCCCAGATACTGCATGCGATAGCCCGGCCGGAGCATCACGTCTTCCGGCTTGAAGCCGTTGATCGCGAACTCTTCGATCACCCGGTCGGCCAGCTCCGCCCAGGCCTGTTGAAGCGTGGCGCAGGCGCGGGTCTTGGCCTCGTCGTCGGCGACGGCCGGGATCGCCACGTCGACGCTCTTGTCATAGCGGTATTCGAAATCGGCAGTGGCACAGCCGAAAGCCGAGAAACCCGCCGCCCAGGCCGGAACGACCACATCCCGGAAGCCCAGCCCTTCGGTATAGCCATAGGTGTGCACCGGACCGGCGCCGCCATAGGAGAAGCACACGAAATCGCCCGGGCTGTAGCCCTTGGCGCTGATCGTCGCCCGGAGATAGTCGCGGAGCGACAGATCGAGCAGTTCGATCACCCCGGCGGCTGCGGCTTCGACCGTCAGCCCCAGCGGTTCGGCAAGCTGGTGGCGGATCGCCTCATGCGCGCGGGCGACATCCAGCTTGACCGCCCCGCCCAGGAAGTTGTCGGGGTTGAGATAGCCCAGCACCACATGACAGTCCGAGACGGTGACCGTGTCGATGCCGCTCTCGGCCCAGCACACGCCCACCCGATAGCCGGCACTGTCGGGGCCGAGCTTGATCGCGCCGGTATGGGGGTCGAGCCGCACGAAACTGCCGGCGCCGGCGCCCACCGAGTCCATCGCCACCAGCGGCAGCGACAGCACCAGACGGGCCATGTCGGGGTCGGAAGCGATGGCGAAATTGCCCTTGGTGATCAGGGCCATATCGAAGCTGGTGCCACCGATGTCGGAACAGGCGATGTTGTCATAGCCCAGCATCTGGCCCAGGAAGCGCGCGCCGATCACCCCGCCGATCGGCCCCGAGACCAGGGTCCGGGCCAGTTCCTTGGCCTTCCAGCTGATCGTGCCGCCATGGCTGGCCATGACCCGCAGATCGAACCGGCCGCCGACCTCGCGCATCCGGTCGCTGATCTTCGTCAGTGTGCGGCGCGAGGGCTCCGCCGCATAGGCCTCCAGAATGGTGGTGTTGGTGCGGTGGCTTTCCTTGCGCACCGGGTAGTAGTCGACCGAGGCGAAGACCGGCACATCCGCGCCCAGCTCGCGGGTGACCTCGATCGCGATGTCGCGGACGCGCCGCTCGTGGGTGCCGTTCTTGTAGGAATGCAGCAGGCTGATCACCAGCGCCTTCGCCCCCGCCGAGACCAGCTCGCGGACGGCGGTGCGGACCTCGTCTTCCCGCAGCGGGATGACCACCTGGCCCTGGCTGTCGATCCGCTCGGTCACACCGCGGGTCCGCTCGGGCGGCACCAGGGGCTGGTCGTAGCGGTGGGTGTTCAGGTGAATGCGGTCTTCGAAACCATAGCCCAGATAGCTCTGGATCGCCCGGCCCATGCGGTGATGGTCTTCAAGCCCGCGATTGACGATCAGCCCGACCTCCAGCCCCTTGCGCTGAACCACGCGGTTCAGCATCGCGGTGCCGGAATAGACGCAGGTGACGAGTTCGTCATAGACCTCTTCCACCCCGCGCGACCATTGCTCCAGCGCGTCGGCGGAGCTTTCCATCACCGCGCGGGCCTCGTCCTCGGGATTGCTCTGCGCCTTGCCGACCACGAAATGGCCGTCGGCGCGCACGAAGAAGGTGTCGGTCATCGTGCCGCCGGCATCGATGCCCATCACCTGCACCGGAACCGGGGTCCGGGCGTCCTCCGTCGTCTGTGCGCGTGTCATGTGTCCTCCCAGGATCTGTCGTTGGCGGGGGCGATCGGCGTCGCCCTCGGAAGACATGAATGGCAAGCGGCGTGCCAGACGGGCGAAATCTTCGCAAAGCCTTATGGCATATCGGATTGCGGATTCTGTTGCGGTGCCGTTTCGCGGCCGCACCGGTCGCGTGCGGCCGTCCGGATGTCGGTCGGGCGTCCGGAAACCGGACGCCTCTCGCGCGGATGGGGGCGTCCTGCGGTATCGAGGCGGGTGGACAGGTCGTGGGAGAGTGGTGCAAGCTGCTGTCCCAACGATAAAAATCCGTGTTGGGGAGGACGCCGTCATGCAAGGGGAAACCCAACCCCCGGGCGATCCGCCGTCCGTGCCGTCGGTTTTCGACGCCTGGGAGACGCTGGTCACCGGTGATGCCCGCGCCGTCGCCGGCGTGCGGGATCTGGTCGAAAACAGCTGGCGCCGCTGCCTGAAGACCGGCGTCGACCCCGCCGGACGCGAGGCGCCGCTGGTCTGTTCCGAAGACCGGCTGGGCCTGCGCCGGGAGCGTGCCGAGGATCTGCGCGGCGCCGCCGCCCCGGTGATGGGCGATGCCCGCGCCTTCCTGGCCGAGACCGGCACCATGATGGTGCTGGCCGATCCCGACGGGGTGGTGCTGGATGTCGAAGGCGATGGCCGCACCCGCGACCGGGGCGAGGTGATCCGCCTGATGCCGGGCGCCGACTGGACCGAGACCGCAAGCGGCACCAATGCGATCGGCACGGCGCTGGCCCTGGGGGCGCCCGTGCAGATCCATGCGGTGGAGCATTTCTGCGCCGGCATCAAGCAATGGACCTGTTCGGCGGCGGTGATCCGCGATCCGGTGGACCGCACGGCGCTTGGCGTACTGGACATCTCAGGGCTTTCGGGCGCCCATAACGCCCATTGCCTGGCGCTGGCGGTAACGGCGGCGGGGCGGATCGAGGGGCGGATCGCCAAGCGCGATCTGAACCTGCGCGCCCGGCTGATCGAGGCGGTGTTGAGCGAGGAGCGCTGGCCGATGGACCGGCTGGTGGTTTTCGATCATCGCGGCCGGCCGGTGCGGATCGGCGATCGCGCCCGGCGGCTGCTGAAGGAGATGGCGCTGGATCCGGCACGGACCGGCACCGGCGGCGCGGCGCTGCCCGACTGGCTGAAGATTGAAGCCGCCGAGCCGGTTTTCGATGCTGCGCGCCGGATCGGGGCGGTCTGCGTGGTGCCGCAGGGCCGACCGCATTTGCCCGGCGGGGCGCGGGCGCGCGATCTGACCCCGCCCCCGATCTGCGAGCGGCCGGCCGACCCCTTCGACGAGGTGATCGGCGACAGCCCGCCGATGATCAAGGCCAAGGCCACCGCCCGGCGCTTGGCCGGGGTGGAGGTGCCGGTTCTGCTGACCGGCCCTACGGGCACCGGCAAGGAGGTCTTCGCCCGGGCGATCCATCGGGCGAGTGCGATGGGGCAGGGCGCGTTCGTCGCGGTCAATTGCGGCGCGCTGGCCCGCGATCTGCTGGCGACGGAGCTGTTCGGCTATGCCGAGGGCGCCTTCACCGGCGCGCGCAAGGGCGGCATGGCCGGCAAGTTCGAGGCGGCCCATGACGGCACGCTGTTCCTGGACGAGATCGGCGAGATGCCGGCCGAGCTGCAGGCCCATCTGCTGCGCGTGCTGGAGCAGGGGGCGGTGGTGCGGGTGGGGGAGGCGCATGAGCGGCCAGTCCGCGTGCGGCTGATCGCCGCCACCCATCGCGACCTGCCGGCCGAGGTCGCGGCCGGACGCTTCCGCGCCGATCTCTATTTCCGGATCGCGGTGACGGCCATCACCCTGCCGCCGCTGGCCGAACGCGGCCCCGACATCGCCCGGCTGGCCTGTCATTTCGCCGCGTCGGCCGCCCGGCGCCACGGGCTGGTCCGCCATCCGCCCGCGGACGAGGCGCTGGCCAGGCTCGCCACCCATGACTGGCCCGGCAATGTCCGCGAGTTGCGCAATGTGATCGAACAGGCGACCATCCTGACCCTCGCCGACCGGATCGAGGCCGCCGATCTGCCGGCCACGATCGGGGCCGGCCATGTCCTGCGGCCGCAGCCGGCAGAGACGGCGGTCAGCCTGGACGAGGCCGAGGTTCAGGCGATCCTGGCCGCGGCGACCGAAACCGGCTGGAACCTTGCCGCGACCGCCCGCCGGCTGGGCATCGCCAAGAGCACGCTTTACGAGAAGTTGCGCCGCCACGGCATCCGGCGGCCGGGCGGCTGACGAGGCTCAGGGCAGGTCGGCCGGATCGTCGATGACCTTGCGGAAATGATGCACCCAGAGCTTGCGGGCGATGGCGGCATCCGGATCGGCCGACGAACCGCGGACCGCGAAGCTGAGCAGGGTGGGGTGCAGCCCGGCATCGAACAGCCGGAAGCCCGCGGCCATCACGCAGGTATCCGCCTGGATGCCGGCCACCAGCACCTGTGCGGGTTTCAGCGCCGCCAGATGCCGGATGGCGGCATCGGGCGGCAGATAGCCATGTTTCACGAACACCCGGTCGACCGGAACCAGGCAGCGGTCGCTGGTCCGCGGTGTCCAGCCGACCTGCGCCGCGAACGGCACCTGTGTCTCGTCGTGGAGTTCGATGGTGGCGACCGACGGGTAGCGGCGGGCAAGGGCGGCGATCCGGTCGACCAGCGCGGCCGAGGGTGCAAAGGTTTCCTGGACGTCGACGACGAGCAGGGCGGCGGACGGGTTGGACATGTTGACGGCCGTTGATCTTTCTGCACTCTGGGCGGGTGTTCGACCGTGCGATGATCGGCTAATGAGCGCGGAGCTGTAAACCCGGGGGACGTGCCATTTCCGTGACGACGACATCATCGGCCGATCAGGCCCCGGACGCACCCCCGGCATCCGCTACCCCTGTGACGGTCGATCGCCTGGCACTGCGGGAGCGGGTGGCCCGGGCCGCGATCATCTCGGCCCTGCCGATGCTGGCGCTGACCGCGGTGGCGGCCTTCGGCTCGTCCTCGGTGGCGCTTCTGGCCGATTTCCTGCTGTCGATGCTCGATACCGCCTCGCTGGCGGTGGCCTGGACGGTGGCCCGGCTTGCGCGGCAGGGGCGGCCGATCCGCCTGGAACACGGGCTGGAGCGGCTGGAAAGCCTGGCGGCGGCCGGGACCGGCATCTTCCTGGTGCTGTCGATGATGCTGGTGATCACGCTGGCGGTGATCGATCTGGTCGAAGGGGCATCGGCGCCGACCGGCCCGGCGGTGGCGTTGGGGCTTGCGGTCAACGGCGTCTATCTGGTGGTCAACGCCACCATCCTCGCCCGGTTGCGCCGGGCAGTGACATCCGACCCGTCGCCCTTGCTGAAGGCGCAGGCCCGCCTGTTCGTCGACAAGGTCACGTCGAACCTGCTGATGGTGGTGGCACTGGGCCTGGGTTGGGCGATGGCCGGCCATCCGGCCGGGGGCTGGATCGATCCCGTCGCCAGCCTGCTGATCGTGGCCTCCATGGCCTGGTGGGGGTTCCAGATCATGCGCAATGCGCTGGGCGAGCTGATCGACGCCGCCTGCGGCGAAGAGGTCCACATGCCGGTGGTGACGGCGCTGGGCCGGCATTTCGACCTGTATGACGATCTGGGCCGCATCCGGACCCGGCGGGCCGGCGGTCAGGCGGTGGTGGAGATCGAGCTTGGGTTCGCCGCGGATCTCTCGATCGGCGAGATCGCCGCCCGCAGCCGCCGGATCGGCGCAGAGATCGAGGCGATGGTTCCGGCGAGCCGTGTGACCATTCATCCCTTCGCCGTCGACTGATCGGGGGCTGTTGCACTTTGACGCGGTGCGGTAATCTTTTTCGCATTTGCGGTAGATATACCCTCGCATATTCCGCGGAAAATCACCGGCATAAAAGATCATTGCGCGTGCCCGGGGTGGCGGTAACACTGTTTTCAGAAGAACGAGGTGACGGCCATACGCGATGCCGTCCCCGCCCGCGAGGAAACCCCAGCCGAAGAGGGCCGCATGACGCAGTCGTCCCGTCATCCCGAGACCACCGGCGCCAATGTCCCGGTCACCGACGAGCCTCTGCCCTACTGGGCATCGAGCTATCCGCCGGGCATCGACTGGCGCCTGCCCTGGCAGCCGCGGGCGGTGACGACGGTGCTGGCCTCGGCCGTGGCCGAATTCGGCCCGAAGCCGATGGTCTCCTTCGGTGAGACCAGCTTCACCTATGCCGAGATCGACCGGCTGTCAGACCGCGCTGCGGCGGGGCTCGCGCGGCTGGGGGTGGGGCCGGGGCGGCAGCTGGGGCTTTATCTGCCCAACACGCCCGTCTATCCGATCATGTTCTTTGCCGCGATGAAGCTGGGCGCGATCGTGGTGAATATGAGCCCGCTCGACGCGCTGCGCGAGCTGCGCCACAAGGTGGAGGACGGCCAGGTGGCCGTGCTGGTGACCCTGGCCCTGCCGCCCTTTGCCGAGACCGCGCTGAAGCTGGCCGACGAGACCGGGCTCGGCACGCTGGTGATGGCCCGGCGGCCCGACGGTCTGCCCGGCGATGGGCCGGTCCCGCTGCCCGACGACCCGCGGGTGCATGACTATCAGGACGTCATCGCCTGTACCGACCCGGTGACGCCGGCCGCGATTGCCGATCCGGCCGAAGAGGTGGCGGTGCTGCAATATACCGGCGGAACCACCGGCGTGCCCAAGGCCGCGATGCTGACCCACGCCAATCTGATGGTGGCGACGGAGATGCAGCATGCCTGGACGATGACCGGAGAGGATGCGCTGCTGAAGCGCGGCGAAGAGACCATGCTGCTGGTCCTGCCGCTGTTCCATATCTACGCGCTGTCCCCCTGCTTCCTGCGGGCGGTCGATGCGGGCTGGCATGTGATCCTGCATCCGCGTTTCGACGCGGCTACGGTGCTGCGCGATCTGTCTGCCCGCAAGGTGACCATCTTCCCCGGCGTGCCCACCATGTATACCGCCATGCTGGCGCTGCCCGAGTTCCGCCAGACCGATCTCTCGGCGCTGAAGACCTGTGCGTCGGGTGGGGCGCCGCTGCCGGTCGAGGTGCGCGATGCCTTCGAACGGGCGACCGGCATTCCCGTGCTGGAAGGCTGGGGGATGACCGAGACGTCACCCGCCGGGACCGCCAGCCAGGCGCGGGACGGTTATCGTACGCCGCGCGGCTCCTGCGGCCTGCCGCTGCCCGGGCTGATTCTGGAAATCGTGGATCTGAACGATCCGGACCGGCTGCTGCCACCCGGCCAGACCGGCGAGCTGTGCATCCGCGGCCCGAATGTCATGAAGGGCTACTGGAAGCGCCCGGACGCCACGGCCGAGGCCTTTGCCGGCGGCCGCTTCCACACCGGCGATGTCGGCTATATGGACGAGAAGGGCTATCTGTATCTGGTGGACCGCAAGAAGGACATGATCCTGTCCGGCGGCTTCAACGTCTATCCGCGGGTGATCGAAGAGGCGATCTACGAGCATCCCTCGGTGTCGGAGGTGATCGTGATCGGCGTGCCCGATGCCTATCGCGGCCAGTCGGCCAAGGCCTTCGTCAAGCTGAAGCCGGGGGCTGAGGAGATGGATATCGAGGGCTGGCGCAGCTATCTGGCCGACAAGCTGGGCCGGCACGAGATGCCGGCGGCGGTGGAATATCGCGAGGAACTGCCGAAGACGCCCGTGGGCAAGCTGTCGAAGAAGGAATTGGTCGCCGAAGAGAAGGCGAAATGGGACGCGGCCGGCGGCGATACCCGGGCACGCGCCTGACGCTGCCGCCGCCGCTGGTCTTCAGGATCTGACTTCAGGATCTGGCCGCGGCCAGGATCCGCGCCACGGTAGGGCGTGGCCGCTCGATCGCGAAAAAGTGACCGCCGGGAAGGGTGACGGCGCTGAAACCGGCCGCCGTGACTGCCGCCCAGCCGGCCATGGCGGCAGCCGGAGCTGCCCTGTCGTCGGCGCCGGAGAGCGCAAGGATCGGGCAGGGCAGGGGCGTGCCATCCGCTGCCGCCACTGCTCCGCTGCCGATGGCGAAATCGGCGCGCATCAGCCGCAGATAATGCGCCCGGAGCGACGGGTCGTTTCGTACCGCGACCGGTGTGCCGCCATAGAGCCGGTCGAGGGCATCGAAGAAGCGATCGTCGTCGAGATCGAGAAGTGCCGTGGCACGGCTCGGCTGGTCGGGCGGAATCCGTGCGCCGACCGCCAGCAGGCGGGGCGTGTGACCGGCCATGTGCAGGCGATGTGCCACCTCGAGCGCGACCAGCGTGCCCATGCTGTGCCCGTAGAGCACCAGCGGCAGGCCGTCATCATGGGCGATGAGCGCCGCGGTCACCGCATCGGCCGCCGTGGCGATCGAACCGACCGGCGCTTCGGTCGCCCGCTGTTCGCGGCCGGGCAGCTGGATGGCGGTGACGGCCGCATCGCGGCCGGCAACCAGGGCCCAGGGTCTGAAGGCTGCGGGACCGCCACCGGCATGGGGGAAGCACACCAGGCGGATGACGGGTGGGGGGTCGCTGTCGGCGGCAACGGGCCGGACCAGCCAGCCGGCGGGATCGACGCGGACCCAGCGGGCGGGCGGCGGACGCAGAGCAATCACGGGTCAAGTCCCCATTCTTGCAAGGAGATGCCGATCATCATGCCGCAGTTCTGCCGGGAAATGCAAAAGGCCCGGTTCCGAAGAACCGGGCCTTTCAGTACTGGCTGGGGGACTAGGATTCGAACCTAGGCTGACGGAGTCAGAGTCCGTAGTCCTACCGCTAGACGATCCCCCATCAGGATTGCGGTGTCGCTTTCGCGTCCGCCGGGCAGTGTTTTGTGCCGCCCTCGTCGTGTTGGGGAACCTAATAAGACGGCTTCGTGATGTCAAGCGGGCTTCGCGCATTTTTTTGCCCGGGCCTGAAACCACGCCGTGGCCGGCGCCGGCCCCATGGCGGCGCTTTCAAAGCGGATGGAAAGGCGGTAGAACGGCAGGGACGGCCGGTTCATGACGGATCGGCGAGATATTTCTTTCAAGTCAACGACGCGGAGCCGGGATCCGGTTTCCGCGGACGGGAAGAGCAGTGACCGAGACACCTGACGACCGTGCCGCGCGACAGTCGCGGCGGCGGAGGCGGGCGCGTCGCGGCCGGCGGAAGGCAGCAGCAGCCGGCACCCCGGCGTCTGTGCCTCCGCCTCCCCCGCCGGCTGCGCCGCCGCCTGCCGTGTCCCTGCCGTCTGCCGCCCCGGCGGCGCAGCCGGCACGGCCGCGCCCGAAACCTGCCATGCCATCCTCGCAAAAGGCAGCGCGGCCCGACGGCCAGAAGGCATCGTCTCAGGCAGCGCCGTCTCGGGCAGCGCCGTCTCGGGCACTCGATCCCCGGGACGACCGCGGACATCCGGCGGCGCGACCGACGGTGCCGCCCTTTGCGGCCCTGGATCTTGGCACCAACAACTGCCGCCTGCTGATCGCGCGGCCGTCCGGCGAGGATTTCGTCGTGCTGGACAGCTTCTCGCGCATTACCCGGCTGGGCGAGGGCGTCGAGGCGGGCGGGGTGCTGCTGGAGGCAGCGATGGACCGGACGCTTCGTGCGCTCAAGGTCTGTGCCGCCAAGCTGCGCCGCTGGCCGCTGGCCGGCGTGCGGCTGGTCGCCACCGAGGCCTGCCGCCGGGCCGGCAATGCCACGGAATTCCGGGCGCGGGTGCGCGACGAGGCGGGGCTCGACCTCGAGATCATTCCCGCCGACGAGGAAGCCCGGCTGGCGGTGATCGGCTGCGCACCGCTGATCGATCGCGGTGCCCGGCGGGTGATCGTGGTCGATATCGGCGGCGGCTCTACCGAACTGACGGTGATCGCCCCCGATCCCGAGGCCCCCGGCGGGCTGCGTCGGGTGGACTGGGTGTCGCTGGCGCTGGGTGTGGTGACCATGGCCGATCGTTTCGGCGGCGGTGACGTACCGCCCGACACCTATCGGGCGATGCGCGCCGAGGTGTCGGGCCGGCTGGCCGAGCTGGTGGCGCGGGTCGAACTGGACCGTCATATCGCCGATGGCGCCGTGCAGCTGGTGGGCACCAGCGGCACGTTGACCACACTTGCCGGCGTGCATTTCGATCTGGCGAGCTATGATCGCGACCAGGTGGACGGTCGCGAGGTGGCGGTGGCGGCGATGCGGGAGACGGCCGAGCGGTTGAGGGCCATGGACCTGAGTGATCGCGGGCGGCATCCTTGCGTCGGGCGCTCGCGCGCCGATCTGGTGGTGCCCGGGGCGGCGATCCTGGAAGGCGTCTGTGATGCCTTCCCGGTGGCGTCGCTCACCGTCGCCGATCGGGGCCTGCGCGAAGGCATGCTCTACGAGATGATCGCGGCCCATCGGGCCAGCCGCCGCCGGCCGGGGCGGCGTGGCGGGCGGCATGGCCGCTGAACCGGATATCGGCGGCCCCCTGGCAAGGCATAACGGGAGATCCATCCCCATGACGACGGGCAATGGCGGCCGCGGCGGCCGTAACGGATCGGGACGCGGTGGTACCGGCCGGGCCGGACGCAGTGGCGGCGGCGGCGATCCGATCGCCGGCCAGCGCATGGTCAAGCAGCGGGTCCGCACGGCCGGTCGGCGGTCGGCCTCGTCCACCCGCTGGCTGGAGCGGCAGCTGAACGACCCCTATGTCGTGGCGGCGAAGCGCGAGGGATACCGCTCGCGCGCGGCCTTCAAGATCCTGCAGCTGGACGAGAAATACGGGCTGCTGAAGCCGGGGCAGCGGGTCGTGGATCTGGGCGCCGCCCCCGGCGGCTGGACCCAGATCGCCGTGGATCGGACGAAGGCGGGCCGCGCGGGCGGTGGCCGGGTTGTGGGCATCGACCTGCTGCCGGTGGAGCCGATCGAGCATGCGACGCTGATCCAGCTCGACTTCCTGGACGATGCCGCCCCGGACCTTCTGAAACAGGCGCTGGGCGGGCCGGCCGATCTGGTGCTGTCGGACATGGCGCCCCAGACCAGCGGCCATCCGCAGGTCGATCATCTGCGGATCATGCATCTGCTGGAGATCGCGCTGGATTTCGCCGCCGAGGTGCTGGCGGAAGACGGCGCCTTCGTCGCCAAGGTCTTCCGTGGCGGTGCCGAGGGGGAGCTGGTGAAGCGCATGCAGCGGCTGTTCCGCACGGTGAAGCACATGAAGCCGGCGGCCAGCCGGCCGGAAAGTTCCGAGATGTATGTGATCGCTCAGGGTTTCCGGCCCGAGGTCGCCGCGGCCGAGCGGGCGCGCCAGGGCGGAGGTGCCGCCGAGGACTGAAACGTTCGTTCCGGGCGCATGCGCCGCACGAAGGGCGGCCCTGCGTCCGGCGGAACAGAAACCGGCTTCAAGCGCGGCCGCATCGGTGTATATTGCGCGCCCATACACGGTACGCGCTGTTCACCCCGCCACACTCGGCCCGATCACGGTCTGCCCGGCCTGATCGATCCGGGTTTTCCGCGTACCCGCCGGGTCGGCGCGCGTATGCCGGCCGGGCGCCCACGGCCGAGAACGCGAGGCTGGAAACCGATGACCATTCGTGAAGCCCTCACCTTTGACGACGTCCTGCTCGTTCCGGGCGAATCGGACGTGCTGCCCGCTCAGGTGCAGACGGCGACCCGCCTGACCCGCAACATTGAACTGGGCATCCCGCTGGTTTCGGCGGCCATGGACACCGTCACCGAGAGCGGCCTTGCGATCGCCATGGCGCAGCTGGGCGGCCTGGGGGTCATCCACAAGAACCTCGACGTCGATGCCCAGGCGGGCGAGGTGGCCAAGGTCAAGAAGTTCGAGGCCGGCATCGTCGTCAACCCGGTGACCATCCGCCCGGATGCGCGCCTGGCCGATGCCCACGAGCTGATGACCCGCCACAAGATCAGCGGCATCCCGGTCACCGAGGCTTCGGGCAAGCTGGTCGGCATTCTGACCAACCGCGATGTACGTTTTGCGACCGATCCGCGCCAGCCGGTGCACGAGCTGATGACCCGCGAGAACCTGGTCACGGTCACCGAGAACGTGACCCGCGACGAGGCCAAGCGCCTGCTGCACCGTTACCGGATCGAGAAGCTGATCGTCGTCGACGACCAGTATCGCTGCGTCGGCCTGATGACGGTGAAGGACATCGAGAAGGCCCAGGCTTTCCCGAATGCCTGCAAGGATGATCAGGGCCGGCTGCGCGTCGGTGCGGCGGTGGGTGTGGGCCCCGACGGCGTCGGCCGCGCCGAGGCGCTGATTGCCGCCGGCGTCGACCTGCTGGTGGTCGATACCGCCCATGGCCACAGCCGTGGCGTGGTCGAGGCGGTGAAGCGCATCCGTCAGATGAAGGGCGATTTCGACGTCGTCGCCGGCAATATCGCCACTGCCGCGGCCGCCGAGGCGCTGATTGCCGCCGGTGCCGATGCGGTGAAGGTCGGCATCGGCCCCGGGTCGATCTGCACCACCCGTGTGGTGGCGGGCGTGGGCGTGCCGCAGCTGACCGCGATCATGGATTGCGCCGAGGTGGCGAAGAAGCGCGACGTGCCGGTGATCGCCGATGGCGGCATCAAGTTCTCGGGCGATCTGGCCAAGGCGCTGGCCGCCGGTGCCAATGCGGCCATGATGGGCTCGCTGCTGGCCGGTACCGACGAGGCGCCGGGCGAGGTGGTGCTCTATCAGGGCCGGTCGTACAAATCCTATCGCGGCATGGGCTCGGTTGGTGCCATGGCCCGCGGCTCGGCCGACCGCTATTTCCAGCAGGAAATCAAGGACACGCTGAAGCTGGTGCCGGAAGGCGTGGAAGGCATGGTCCCCTATAAGGGCCCGGTCGCCGGCGTCGTTCACCAGTTGGTCGGCGGTCTGCGCGCGGCGCTGGGCTATACCGGCAGCCCGACCATCACCGATCTGCAGGAGCGGGCGAATTTCGTCCGGATCAGCGGCGCTGGCCTGCGCGAAAGCCATGTCCATGACGTGACCGTCACCCGCGAGGCGCCGAACTATCGCCAGGGCTGACGTTATCCGGTCACCCGACTGACGACTTTTCCAATCGGGGCGGGCGGCCGATGGTCGCGCGCCCCGATCGGTCATTCATTCCCTGCCTGTCATCGTCCCGCCGTCATCCGTTCAGGAGCCAGAGCCCCATGACCCCCGCCGCCCGTGTCGATGCCGCGATCGAGCTTCTGGACACCGTTTTGCGCGAAACCCGTCCTGCCGATCAGGTCATCGCCCACTGGCTGCGCGGCCGGCGTTATGTCGGCTCCAAGGATCGCGGCTGGATCGTCGAGGCGGTTTATGCCTCGCTGCGCGAAAAGCAGCGGCTGGAATGGTGGGCGGCGCGCGTCGGCCTGCCGGCGCGGGCGCGCAGCCTGGTGATCGTGGCGCTGATGCTGATCGACCACCGCACCGGCAACGAGATGCCGACCCTGTTCGACGGCTCGACCCACGGCCCCTCGAAACTGTCGGACATCGAACAGATGGCTGTGCAGATGCTCCATGGCCAGGATCTGGCGGTGGAAGGCCAGCCCCGCGCCGTGCGCCTGAACCTGCCGGGCATCGCTGCCGACCGGCTGATGGCCCGGTTCGGCGACCGGCTGGAAGCGTTGGGCGAGGCGATGAACACGCCTGCACCGGTCGATCTGCGCGCCAACGGCATCAAGGCCGATCGTGACGAAGTGGCGAAGCAGCTGGCACGTGAAGGCGTCGAGTCCGAGCCGACCCCGTTCTCGCCCATGGGCCTCAGGCTCGCCCGGCGCATGCCGATCTTCCACACCCGCGCGTTCAGCAACGGCCTGGCCGAAGTTCAGGACGAGGGCTCGCAGCTGGTGGCCCTGCTGGTCGATGCGAAGCCGGGCGATCAGGTCGCCGATTTCTGCGCCGGTGCCGGCGGCAAGACGCTGGCCATGGCCGCCACCATGGCCAATAAGGGCCGGATCATGGCGCTCGACATCTCGGAAGCGCGGCTGGAGCGGATGTCCGAGCGCATGCGCCGTGCCGGCGTGCACAATATCGAGCGCCGCGCCCTGAAGCACGAGCGCGACCCGTGGGTCCGTCGCCATAAGCTGAAGTTCGACCGGGTGCTGGTCGATGCCCCCTGCACCGGCTCCGGCACCTGGCGCCGCGCGCCCGATGCCAAGTGGAAGCTGACCGAGGAAACCATCGCCGAGCTGACCGAGCTGCAGGGCCGCATCCTGGAAAGTGCCGCCCGGCTGGTGAAGACCGGCGGGCGGATCGTCTATGCCACCTGCTCGCTGCTGCCCGAAGAGAACGAGGCGCGCGCCGAGGCCTTCCTCGCCAGCCATGGCAGCGAATTCCGCCGGCTCGACGCCCGCGAGATCCTGCCAGGCGATCTGGCCGCCGCGCTGAAGCTCGACGGCCCCGATCTCGCGCTCGACCCCGCCACCCACGGCACCGACGGCTTCTATGCCGTCGCCTTCGAACGCATCGCCGACCCGGCGCCGACCGAGGCGGTGCAGGGGGATACGGCGGGCGGCTGAGCGCCTGGTCAGCCCATTTTTGCCATGATAAGGTGACCCCGGGGAGAGCCGCGCCTCTGAGAAACTATAGGTAGTCGTGGCTTGAGAGGCAGTGCTGGAGATGGCCCGGATCGTCTCCGTCTCCATCCGGCAGCTTGCGGCCGGAGATGGCCACTGGCTGCAATGGCAGATTGATCCACCGCCGCCGGATGCCGGTCTTCCGGCGATCGTGGCCGGGGTGTTTGCGGAAGGGCTGGTTCGCCGTGCGCGGGTGACGTTGATCGGATGGCAGGATCCGTCACCATCGGGGCACGGCTGGGTGCAACTGCCGGGTGGTGATCTTGCGGCTGCAATTCCGGAAGGCCGGTTTCAGCGACTGGTCGATCGGCTGCGTGGTCTGCCAAGGCCAGTGTGCCGGTCGACCACCGATGCCGATGTCGTTGCCGAGATCATCACCCGCGATGCATCCTGGAGCGACGGTGCCCAGATCTGCTTTCTGTCGGCGCGGACTGATCCTCCGCCATCCCCGCGCATCTTTCGCGTCCTGCGGCCGCGGGAAGGGCTGACGCCTGATCGGCAGCAGGTGTTGGTGTCGGAAGGCGTCACCGCGGTTGTCCGTCCCGAAGACGAAGGCCGGGCATGCCGGATCGTCTCGATCAGGCCGGGCGCCGGCGCAGCCGTGCTCGATGATGTGGGAACAAGTGCGCGGGTGGCGGGTTTTGTGGTGGAGACAGGGTCGGATTCTGCTGCCACATGATCCGCAGGTGACGGCGGCCGGCCCGGACATTCCAGGATCTGTGAAGCGGTCCGCTATCCGGCCGCCTGCCAACGCCGTCGTCATGGACACCTCAGAAATCATCCTCCGCCTCGGCATCGCCACTGCCGCCGGTCTGCTGCTGGGCCTCGACCGCGAATTGCGCGGGATTTCGGCCGGCATCCGTACCCATGCGCTGGTGGCGATGAGTTCGGCGCTGATTACGGTGTCGGCGCTGATTCTCTACGATGATCTGCGGGCCTCGGGGCAGCCCGATCTGGATCCGCTGCGCGTGGTCCAGGGCCTGGCCCAGGCGATCGGCTTTGTCGCCGCCGGGGCGATTTTTGTCTCGAAGTCCGCCGTCCATAACCTGACATCGGCTGCCAACATCTGGCTTGCTGCAGCCATCGGCATAGCTTCGGGCGCGGGGCAGATGCGTCTGGTGGCGGTGGGCGTGGGGCTCGGGGTGATCATCGTCACCCTGGTCAGGATCGTCTCGAAGCTCATTCCGGGGAGCGACAAGGAGGAGGACTGACCGCCGGTCCTTGTCGACATCCATTGCTCCGCATGCAGGGCGCGCTTGCCAATCGCCATCGCACCCGGTTTGCTGATCCGACATGATGATGGGGGATCAGGCAGTGTGGATGGGCAGATCGGGCCGGAGCAGCCGATGGCAGGCGGCTGCAATTGAGAGGCAGGCGCAGAAATGGCAGGCCGGCGCGGCGGAGGGCTGTCCCCATGGTCTATGACCGGCTGTCCCATCCGCCCCTGCCGGTGGTTCTGGCGGCCGCTGCCCAGCATATGGGGCTGATGGCGGTCACGCTGGTTTTCCCGCTGCTGATCGCCCGCGCGGCAGGGGCCGATGCCTCGATGCAGGGCCACTACATGCAGCTGTCCATGCTGGCGATGGGGGTGGGCACGCTGATCCAGGCCTGGGGCGGACGGCTTTTCGGGCGCGTCAGGATCGGCAGCGGTTTCCTTCTGCCGGCGGTGTTTGCCGCCGCCTATCTGCCGCCCGCGCTTCAGGTGGCCCGGACCGGCGGACTTGAGGCGGTGGCCGGGCTCACCATCGCGGCCGGCCTCTCGCAGATCGTGCTCAGCCGACTGATCGGCCGCTTGCGGCCCTATCTCTCGATCGAGATCGTGGGCCTGGTCGTTTTCATGATCGGCATCATTCTGGGGATCGTGGCCTTCAGGCTGATCACGGGGATCGGGCAGCCGCAGCCGCTCGAAACGCGCGGTACGGGGACGGCGATCCTGGCGCTTGCGGTCATGCTGGGCCTGTCGGTCTGGGGCGGGGCGCGTATCCGCAATCTGGCGGTGCTGATCGGCATGGGGCTGGGGACGATCGCCTATTTCGGCGCCAGCCTGACTATGGGGCTGCCCTTTGCAGACGGGGCGGCGCCGCTGGAAGTGATCGAATGGCCGCTGATCGTGCCCACCTTCGAGGCCACGGCCCTGCCTGGCTTCCTGGTCGGGGCGCTCGCCTGCACGCTCAGGGCCTTCGGCGACGTCGTGGCCAGTCAGAAGGCCGGAGATCGGGACTGGAGGCGCCCGGACTATCCGAACATCGAGGCGGGCGTGCTCGCCGACGGCATCGGCAGCGTCTTCGCCGGGGTGATCGGCACCATGGGCATCAACACCTATTCGGCCAGTGTCGGCCTTTCTGTCGTGACCGGCATCCGGGCACGACGGGTTGCGCTGGTCGCGGGGGCCGGGTGGGTCGTGCTCGCCTTCCTGCCCGGCTCGGCGACCTTCGTCCTGGCCATTCCGCAGGGCGTGCTTGGCGCAGCGCTGCTCTTTGCATCCTGTTTCGTGGTGCTGGCCGGAATCTCCATTCTCGGCCAGCGCATGCTGGATGCCCGCCGGACGATCGTCATCGGGCTCGGGCTGCTGCTCTGGGTCTCGTTCGACCAGATGCCCGCCTTTTATGCGGACAACCTGCCCGACCTGCTGCGGCCGGTGGTGACCTCGTCCCTGGTTCTGGGGCTGCTGACGGCCCTGCTGCTGAACGCGGCCTTCCGGATCGGCAGCCGGACGACCCGGCAATTCGCCTGGCGGCCCGCCGACGGCTTCGCGCCGCTGCGTGATTTTCTGCGCGAAAGCGGCGAGGCCGGCGGCGTGCGCGCCGATGCCATGCTGCGGCTCGTCCAGCTGGCCGACGAATTCAGCCATGCAGCCCCGGCGCTCGCCGGCGCAAGCCCGGTCGCGGTAACCACGCGCATGGATGAATACCGCCTGGAAGTGTCGCTGAGCTGGACGGGAACGGCGCTCGAACCCGGACCACAGCCGAGCCTCGAGGATCATGTCGACGAAGACGGGGTGATGAACGGCGTCGTGCTGGCGCTGATGACACGCCTCGCCGACCGCCTGATCCGCCGGCGCCTGCCTGATGGGCGGCATGAAATCCTGTGCGTCGTGGAACAGTGAGGGTCGCGCTCGTACAATCGGACATGCCCTGATGACAACCAGGCCCACTCAACGGGCCGCAGGGAGGCGGGAGGAAATGTCCATGCACAAATCCATGCTCACATCCGATGGCGCCACCATCCGCTATGTCGACGAGGGGGCCGGCGAGGTGCTGATCCTGCTGCATGGCTGGGCGCAGTCGGCGGCGATGTTCCGGCATCAGATTGCGGAGTTCGCCGGGATCCGGCGGGTGATCGCACCCGATTTCCGTGGGCATGGCACATCCCCCGACTGCGCCCACGGTCATCGCATCTACCGTTTTGCGGCCGATCTGGCCGAGCTGATCGAGCGGGAAGACATCCGGCGGGCAACTGTTCTGGGCTGGTCGATGGGGGCGTCGGTGCTCTGGGCCTATGTCGATCTTTTCGGCAGCGGGCGGATCGACCGCTGCGTCTTCGTCGACGAGCCCGCCTCGGTGATGCGTCAGGCCGGCATGACCGACGACGAGGCGGCCGATGCCGGCGCCCTGTTCGATGCCGCGACCATGATCGGCATCGCGAGCCAGCTGGCGGGGCCCGACAGTGCGGCGGCGCGGGAGGCTTTTCTCGACGGCATGATCACTCCGGGCATCCCGTCGGAGCTGCGGCGCTTCCTGCTGGACGAGAACCTTCGCCCCGAGGCCCGGACCATCGCCGCGCTGTTCGCGGATCATTGTTCGATCGACTGGCGCGATGTGTTCGCGCGGTTCGACATGCCGGTGCTGGTGATCGGCGGCCGGGTCAGCCATGTCGACATCCGCTCGCAGATCTGGATCCGCGACCGGTTGCCGGAGGCCGAACTGGTGATCCTCGACGAAGCCGATGGCGGCGCGCATTTCCCGTTCATCGAGGCGCCGGAGGTTTTCAACGCCGTGCTCGCAGGCTTCCTCGGCACCCCGACCGCCGCCGCCGGGGCAGCCTGAGCGGGCACGACCGTAGTCGATCGACCGCAAGGAACACTCGGTTTCGCTGTTCGTTGCTCCCGACCCGATACCACTCCCGGTATCGGCAATCGAGGAGGTCTTATGACGGAGGTAACCGGCCGGAAGGCGGCCGTGCGCGCCGCCGATCAGCAGGGTGACCAGGCATCGGGCAGCACGCGGCGTGCCCTGGCGGAACTCGCCCTGGCGATGGTCCTGTTCGGCTCGGCGACGCCGGTCGCCCGGATCGTGACCGCGGCGATGCCGGTCTTCGTGGCCGGCAGCTTGCGGGCGGTGATCGGCGCCCTGCTGCTGTTGCCGGTGATCATCCGGCGGCGCAAGGCGCTGGCCGCGATCGACCGGCGGAGCTGGTGGCTGATCGTCTTCATTTCCGCCTTCGGCATGGTCGGCTTTACCGTCTTCATGCTCTACGGCATGCAGATGGTCTCGGGCATCGAAGGCTCGGTGGTGATGAGCACCACGCCCGCGGTGACGGCGCTCGCCTCGGTTCTGGTGCTGAAGGATCGGGTGAGCTGGCGGACGGTGGTTGCCGTGGCGCTGGCGGTGGCGGGTGTCCTGGTGCTGCAGCTGGGCGCCGGCGGCGTTGCGGGCGAGGGGGCCGGTGGCGGCGGCCAGGGCGGCAATGGCGGTAGTGGCGGTAGCGGCGGGCCGGGCTGGATCGGCATGCTGCTGGTCTTCGCCGCCGTGTGCTGCCAGGTCGCCTATACCCTGCTCGGCAAGCTGGCGGCGCAGCGGGTGGATCCGGTGCTCGTCGCGGCCCTGTCTGCCTGGATGGCGCTGATCGTCTTCCTGCCGCTGGCGCTCTGGCAGCTGCCCGATTTCACCCCGCGCGCGGTGGGTGGCGAGGCCTGGGCGGCGGCCGTCTGGTACGGCGCCGGCACCCTCGCCATGGGCAACTGGCTCTGGTATGCCGGGCTCGCCCGGGTGCAGGGGGCCGTGGCGGCGGGGTTCATGGCGTTGATGCCGATGTCGGCACTGGTGCTGTCTTACATTCTGCTGGGGGAGCCGTTCCGCATGGTGCATCTGGCCGGCTTTGTGGTGGTGCTCGCCAGCGTGCTCATGATCTCGTGGGAGCATGCGCGCATGGCCCGCCGGGCGGTTACCCGGGCAGAGCGGACGGATCGCGCGGGCGACGAGGAGAGCGAGATGGTCCGCGGCTGATCGCATGGGCCGCCCGCGCCGTCTGCGCCCTTGCCAAACCCGCCCGGTCGTGGTTCTCTCCGCTCCACCGGGCGGTGGCCGGCGCGATGGTCCGGCGGCACCGCCCCGACCCTCAGGAGGCGCGATGACCGACCGCATCCTGATCCTCGACTTCGGCAGCCAGGTGACGCAGCTGATCGCGCGCCGTGTGCGCGAGGCGGGGGTCTATTCCGAAATCAAGCCGTTCAGCGTCGATTCCGCGTGGATCGAGGCTTTCGCACCCGCAGGCGTGATCCTGTCGGGCGGCCCCGCATCGGTGACCGAGGCGGCGACGCCGCGTGCGCCGGACGTGGTCTTCCGCCTGGGCGTGCCGGTGCTCGGCATCTGCTATGGTCAGCAGACCATGGTCGATCAGCTGGGCGGCCGGGTGGAAGCCGATGATCACCGCGAGTTCGGCCGCGCCTATGTCGATGTCCGCGATGCCTGCCCGCTGTTCGACAGCGTCTGGGCGCCGGGCGAGCGCCACCAGGTGTGGATGAGCCATGGCGACCGCGTGACCGCGCTGCCCGAGGGCTTCCGCGTGGTCGGCACCTCGGACGGCGCGCCCTTCGCCGCCATCGCCGACGATACCCGCCGCTTCTTCGGCGTGCAGTTCCACCCCGAGGTGGTGCACACCCCGGACGGGGCGAAGCTGATCGGTCATTTCGTCCGCGACATCTGCGGCTGCCCCGGCGACTGGACCATGGCCGCCTTCCGCGAGAGCGCGATCGCGCGCATCCGCGAGCAGGTGGGCCGCGAGCGGGTGATCTGCGGCCTGTCGGGCGGCGTCGACAGCGCGGTTGCGGCCAAGCTGATCCACGAGGCGATCGGCGACCAGCTGACCTGCGTCTTCGTCGACACCGGCCTGCTGCGCTCGGGCGAGGCCGAACAGGTGGTCGACCTGTTCCGCGGCGCCTTCAACATCCCGCTGGTCCATGTCGATGCCGGCCCGCTCTTCCTCGAAAAGCTGGCGGGCGTGGACGATCCTGAGCGCAAGCGCAAGATCATCGGCGCGACCTTCATCGACGTGTTCGAGGCTGAAGCGAAGAAGATCGGCGGCGCCTCGTTCCTGGCCCAGGGCACGCTCTATCCCGACGTGATCGAATCGGTCTCGTTCACCGGCGGCCCGAGCGTGACCATCAAGTCGCATCACAATGTCGGCGGCCTGCCCGAGCGCATGAACATGAAGCTCGTCGAGCCGCTGCGTGAACTGTTCAAGGACGAGGTCCGCGACCTCGGCCGCGAACTGGGCCTGCCCGACGGCTTCGTCGGCCGCCATCCCTTCCCGGGACCGGGCCTCGCCATCCGCGTGCTGGGCGCCGTGGCCGAAGACCGCCTCGCCATCCTGCGCAAGGCCGACCGGATCTATCTGGAAGAGATCCGCAATGCTGGCCTTTACGACGCGATCTGGCAGGCCTTCGCGGTGCTGCTGCCGGTCCGCTCGGTGGGCGTGATGGGCGACGGCCGCACCTACGACAATGTCTGCGCGCTGCGCGCCGTCACCTCCACCGACGGCATGACCGCCGACAGCTACCCCTTCGACCACGCCTTCCTGAGCCATGTGGCGCACAGGATCATCAACGAGGTCAAGGGCATCAACCGGGTGACCTATGACGTGACGTCGAAGCCGCCTGGAACGATCGAGTGGGAGTGAGGGGCCGCGGCCTCTGACAGATCGCTGGACTGAGGGAAACCGCCGGGGCGAAAGCTTCGGCGGTTTTCGTCTTCCAGGACTCACAGCCTTACCGGACAACTTGCTCCTGAGTTTCGACCTGTTCCACCGGCTTGGGATCGTCGGCTTCATCGGGCCCATCGGCGAAAGACCGTCGTCGCCGCTTTGTGCCAGTAGAGCTGATCCCAAGGCCGATATAGCACTGCTATAGACTCGATCCTATAGCGGTGCTATAGTCTGAAAACGGTCAGGAGGGCGGCACCCGATATGGATACGAAGACGGCACTGGTGGCGGCGGCCCTGACGCTGATCGAGAAGGAGGGCGCGGCGGCTTTCTCGACCCGGGCGGTCTGCGACATCGCGAAGGTGACGGCGCCCACCCTTTATCATCATTTCCGGAGCGCCGACGGTCTGTTGAGCGCGGCGATCGCCGAAGCGTTCGAACAGTTCCTGTCATCGAAGAGGGCGGCCATCCGGTCGACGGATCCGGTCGCGGCGCTGATCGAAGGCTGGGACAACTATGTCGGATTCGCCGCGGCGCGCCCCCGCCTTTACGCGGCGATGATGGCGCGGTTCCTCTCGGGCGCCGATCTGCCGGCAGCGCGGGAGGGACAGGCCATGCTGCGCCAGCGCATTGCGCAGATCGAGGCTGCCGGCCGGCTGGCGATCGCGCCCGAGGCGGCCGTTCAGGTCATCTGGGCCTCGGCGAATTCCGCCGCGCTGCTGTTCCTCGGCACCACGCTTCAGCCCGGCGTCGATATGGGCACTCCCGATCCCGTCCCCATCGCCCGGCTGCGCGATGGCGCCGTGCAGGCGATCTGCACCCCGGCTCTACCGGAGTAGACGCATGAAAATCTTTGTGACCGGCGGGTCCGGCTTTCTCGGCGCGCGCCTTATCCCCAGGCTGATGGCGGAAGGCCACGAGGTGCTGGCCATGGCCCGCTCGCCATTGGCCGATGGCAAGCTGCGGGCGCTTGGGGCGGTGCCGGTTCGCGGCGACATGAACAATCCCGGCGACATGGCAATGCCGCCGGTCGACGCGGTCATCCATCTGGCGGCTCACTTCCGCTTTGCCGGTCCGCGCGCGCCATACTTCCGCGTCAATGTCGACGGCACGAAAGCGCTGTTGAAGGCCGCGCGGGCAGCGGGGGCGTCATCCTTCATCTATCTGACGGCGGCGGCCGTCATCATGGACGATCATGGCTCGCCGATCCGCAATGCCGACGAGCGGGCGCCGACCTTTTCGAAGAGTTTCTCGCCCTACATCGCCAGCAAGGCGACCAGCGAGGCCGGCGTTCTGGCAGCCAGCGGCTCCGGTCTCCGCACCATCGCCATTCGTCCCCCGGGCATCTGGGGGCCGGGCGACGCCTTCAGCCGAAACATCCCGCACGCGATCAGGTCGGGCCGGTTCGCTTTCATCGCGCGCGGCGACTATCCCTATTCCACCTGCCATGTCGACAATGTCGTCGAAGCGCTGATCTGCGCGCTCGACCGGGGCGAGGGCGGCCGGGCCTATTTCATCCGCGATCCCGAGAACACGACCTTCCGCGCCTTCATCGACGGGTTGGCGAAGCTGCAGGGGCTGTCGATCGACACGCTTCGTTCGGTTCCCTATGGGGCGGCCTTCTTCATGGGGCGCATGATGGAACTGGGCGCCCGCGTCAGGCGCTCGGATCAGGATCCCCCGCTGAGCCGAACGATGGTGCGCCTGATCGGCAGCCCGTTCACGATCAACGACAGCGCCGCGCGGCGGGATCTGGGCTATGTGGGCAAGGTTTCGCGTCTGGAGGGGCTGGCCTCTTACGGGGCGGGCCTGCCGTAGATGCCGACCCGGAAAGCCGGCTCTGATGGCTGATCGATCCCGACAGATGCCGGTTTCTGGTGTCTCGCCGGCATCTGCCGCTCACCGCAGGCGTCGCGCGGCGTTGGACTGAGCCTCGCGGATCAGGCCTGAATACATATTCTCCTTGCCGGGGTACCAAGGCATGGAGCCGACAGATCCGAAGCCTGGGATCGTCTCCATATGTGCCACCATGCGGGCGCGCATGCGTTCGTCGGGAAGCGGGCCGGTCATCGCCTGGACGTTGTCGCTCATGTGGTCGGGGTTGGACGTACCGCACAGCACGCTCGTGACGGCGGGATGCGCCATGACCCATTTGAGGAAGAACTGCGCCCAACTCGTCGCGCCAAACTCCTGCGCGAAGCCTGGCAGCGGCTGACCCTCGACCACCTTCATCAGTCGCGCCTTTTCAAGCGGTAGATTTATAAGCACGCCGACGCCCTTGTTGGCGGCCGCCGGAAGCAGGCGGCGTTCGGCGTCGCGGTTGAAGATTGAGTAGTTCGTCTGGATGAAGTCGACATCTTCGCGTTCCACAATGGCCGTCAACTGGTCCTGTGCTGCCGAATCGTGATGGGTTACGCCGACATGGCGTATGAGGCCCTCCTGCTTCCAGGCCTTCATGAGTGGGATGATGACTGGCGCATTGATGATGCTGTGGCATTGCATAAGATTGATCCTGTCGCGCCATGTCCGCAGACGCGACTGCCGGAAGCTCTCTTCCGCGTGGCTTTCATCGCCGAGATACTCTCCGGTGGCCCAGATTTTGTTGGCGAGGAAGATCTCGTCAGATCCCGGATGCTCGCCCATGAACTGGCCGACGCTGACTTCGGCCGAGCCGTAGAGCGGCGAAGTGTCGACCACGCGGCCGCCTGCTGCAATGTAGCGTTCGAAGACTTGCCGGAGACCATCGCGGCTGGCGCCCGGCTTCAGATCGAAGGTCAGGAAGGTGCCGAGCCCGAGGGTCGTGACCCGTTCGCCGGTGCGCGGCAAGGTGCGGGTCAATACATCGGGAATCGATCCTGACACTGGCGATACCGTATTCGGACCTGGGACCTGTGCCGTGGCGTGGGTAGCCAGGGCCAGCCCTGTTGCCGCCGCCCCCATGGTGCCGAGAAAACGACGTCTGTTGATCTTCGGCTGATTCATGAAATCTCTCCTCTTTCCTGAGATTCGGAACTGGCGGGGTTGGCAGGCTCGATGTGAGTCCCGTCGAAGCCGACAGCGGCCCGGGTTTCAGCGTCAGCCTCGATCCGACCGGTGAAAGGAAGCAGTCAGGGCGCGCCGACCGATTTTTCTACAACCATGACACGAGACTATTGATCTGATAATCTGCACAAAATTGACAAGCTTGGTAAGAAGTGCTTCGCAATGGATCCGGTTCGCCTGGACAGCTTCGATGTGTTCGTGGCGATTGTCCGCTGCGGCGGCTTCCGCGCAGCAGCACTCGAGCGAGGCGTGTCGTCCTCGGCCTTGAGCCAAACGATGAACGCCCTGGAAGAGGCACTCGGCATCCGTCTCCTCAATCGGACGACCCGAAGCGTGTCTCCGACGGAAGCAGGGCAACGCCTCCTCGAACGTCTGAGCCCTGCACTGAGTGAGATCAGGCTCGCCATCGCAGAGGTCGATGAGTTGAGGGATAGCCCCTCCGGAACCTTGCGGATCAACGCGCCGGCCCCCGCCGTCGATCATTTTCTCTGTCCGCTGGCATTCGACTTCATGGATATCCACCGTGAGGTGAAGATTGAAATCATCAGCGACGCAGCTGTCATTGACATTGTGGAGCACGGGTTTGATGCCGGCGTCCGGTTTGGCAAGCAGCTCGCGCAGGACATGATCGCGCTTCCGTTTGGCCCCCCGCTTCGATATGCCATCGTCGCGTCACCGGACTACATCAAAAGGCACGGCCAGCCGCAGACACCGCAAGACCTCGTCAGTCATGACTGCATCAAGCGCAGGTTTCCAGGCGGTACGCTCGTCACCTGGCGGTTTGCCGAGGGGGATGAAGAGGTGACGATCTCACCCAGAGGCCGCCTGACGGTCAGCTCGGCGCATAATGAGCTGCAGGCGGCGCTGGCCGGCAGAGGATTCGCACATGTCTTCGACGATTATGCCAAACCTCATATCCGGAGCGGTCGGCTGGTGGAGGTTCTCTCCGATTGGAGCCTGACTTTGCCGCACTGGTTTCTGTACTATCCCAGCCGCCGCCTCCCGAGCGCTGCCATGCGCGCATTTCTCGATTACATGAGAAGTTACGACTGGCGGGGGCAACAGTAACGGCACCCATGCCATGTCGGCTGGGGGGCAGCAATGCTGGTGATATCCGGGGCCATCGAGGCATCAGCACAGCTGTTGCATGGGCGGCAACTGGTTGAATTGTCCGATCATCTGATCCGAGGGCAGGACGTCGGCTTTTATCAGAGACTCGAGCCCGTCGGCATCGCGATCCGATGGATGAGGTGAGTTGGCCGTCTACGTACCGGTCGCCATCAGACCTGCAAACCGCCCCTTCCGCTTTACCAGCTCGTCATGCGTGCCGGCCTCGACGATCCGCCCGCCATCCAGCACCAGGATCAGCCCGGCCTGGCGGATGGTCGACAGGCGATGGGCGATGACGATGCGGGTGGCGGGCAGGGCCTGGATGGTCTGCATCACCCGCGCCTGGGTGGGGCCGTCGAGGGCGCTGGTGGGTTCGTCCAGCACCAGGACCGGCGGCCGCTGGACCAGGGCACGCGCCAATGCCAGGCGCTGAAGCTGTCCGCCCGAGAGCATGCGGGTCGCATCGGGCAGCAGGGTGTGGAGCCCCATGGGCATGGCCGCGACATCCTGGTCCAGGGCGGCGGCGGCCAGGGCGGCCCGCACCTCGTCGGGGCCGGCATCGCTGATGCCGCGGACGATGTCGAGGATCGATCCCGGAGGCAGGGCCTCGTCCTGGAGCACCGTGCCGATCTGGCGCCTGAGGGCGGTGGGATGCAGGGTGCGGAGATCGTGGCCGTCGACATAGATCGCCCCCGCCCCGGGGGCCTCCAGCCCCAGCAGCAGCCGGACCAGGGTGGATTTGCCGCTGCCCGAGGGGCCGACGATCGCGACCATCTGCCCGGGGGTAACCCGGAACGAGATGTCGGACAGCACCGGCGGCCCGCTTTCATAGGCAAAGCCGACGGCGGCGAAGCTGATCTCGCCCGAAAGCGGCCCCGGATCGGTGAGGCCCGTCGAGGGCGGCGGCACCCGTTCCAGCAGCGGGCGGGCGAACTGCCAGCCGGGCAGCATCATCCAGGCACCCAGCAGCGCCCGCAGGAATTGCGATAGCCCGCCCGCCATCAGGCCGAAGGCGGTGGCGATGGCGGCAATGGCGGCGATGGACAGGGCCGGTGCGCCCTCGGTCGTCTCGGCCAGCCCTTGCATCACTGCGAACAACGCCGCCGTGGCCAGGATCGGGAAGGCGGCCTGCCAGCTTTCGAACAGATTGCCGATCCGCCGCGCCCGGACCGAGCGGTCGCGCATGGCGGCAAAACGATCGGCCCAGCGCAGCACGGCCCGGTCTTCTGCCGCGGCGCTGCGCAGCTTGACCATGGCGTTGATCATCTGCAGCAGCTGGGCGTCCGCGGTGCCGATCAGCTCCTCGCCATTGCGATAGGCACGCGCCTGGGCATGGCCGGCGACAAGGCCGATCAGAAGGTGCACCCCCGCCAGACCGGCGGCGAGCCCGGCCAGAAGCGGGCTGTGCCAGGCGATGACGGCGAGCGACGAGACCAGCATGCCGAGCGTGCTGCCGCTCAGATAGAGCATCTGGCGGAAGCCCGAAATGCTGCCGAGCCCTGCCCCGAGCTGGGCCGCGAGGAAGGCGGCCGGGCGCGATCTCAGGAATGGCAGGGGCAGGGCGATGATCCGCGCCCAGGCACGATCGAACAGGCCGGCATCGCCGCGCATGGCGATCCGTTCCCGCGCCGCCTCGGTGGCGACCTGGATGAGGTAGCCGGCGCCGGCGACCAGCAGCATCAGCAGCCCGATCTGGACCAGCGCCCCGCGCAGCGCCGCCGGCACCAGCAGCCCGAAGACCAGGCCGGTGACGATCGGCAGGATCTGGCCGATCAGGCTGCCGATCAGCGTCGCGGCCAGGAAGACCAGACTGTCGGGCCCGGCCCTGGTCAGGCCGGCGGCCATCATGGCGGCCAGTCCGGTCTGCCGGGGCAGGGGCCGGAAGATCTGGAAGGCCGCGGGCGCGATGTCGGCGGCGGATGCAGCCGTGACCCGTCGGCGGGCGCCGTGGCGGTCGATCATGTCGTAATGTCCGCCGCGCCAGACGAGCCCCACCGGCCGGCCTTGATGGCGGGCCAGCAGCAGGCCCGCCTCCTGCCGCCACCACCTGTCGGGCAGCTCTATCTGGCGGAGCAGCAGGCCCGAGGCGCGGGCGATCTCGTCCAGCCCGGGCAGCCGGTCCATCTGCGCGCGCCGGGCCGTGGCCGGCCGCCGGACCGGCACGCCCAGTTCGCGGCCGAGCAGGCGCAGCACGTCGAGCAGACCATCGCCACCATCGGCTTCGGCGAGCGGCGGTACCCGGTTGCCGAGCAGCCCGGCGAAGCGCGCCAGGGTCTGGTGATGGTCCTGGGCACCCGCATGATCGCGGGCGCGGATCCGGTTCAGTTCGTCGGCCTCGGCCAGACCGCGCAGGACCGGCAGCAATTCCGCCACCGCCGCCCCCCAGGCGGCGAGCGCATCCGGCCAGTCCGGCCGGGCCAGGCCCTCGGCAAAGGGCAGCAGGTCGATATGCGCGGCATGGTCGAGCGTCAGCCAGCTGCCTGCGGGCAGGGGGACGAGCCCCGAAACCGGCTCCAGGCCGCAGAACCGGGCCCAGGCCCCGGCCGGCAGCTGCACCCAGGTGATGCCGGCGGTGGCGCCGATCACCGATCCGGCACCGAGCCGGACAGCCGTCGCCCGCTGACCGGTGGCGACCAGATCCGGCACCGGCCGGGGCTCGATCATCCGGCCCAGCCCGCCGCCCAGAGCGGTCAGCCAGCCGGCGATGCCGGCGGTGAAGTCGGGCAGGCCGGCGCTGTTGCGCCAGAGCGCGTCGGGGATCTGCCAGATCAGCGTGACGGCGTCGCCGACCGCGATCAGATGCTCGGCCCCGAGCAGGGACGGTGCCGCACCGAACAGCAGGCCGCCGCTTTCGATCCGGCCGACCGCCATGCGGGCCGTCGGGCGTTCCGAGGACAGGGCGAAGAGGTCGACCGGCCCGCCCATGACCAGATAGCAGCTGCCCGGCCGGTCCAGCACCAGGGGGCGTTCGGTCACGGGGCGCGGCGGCGGCGGTGGTTGCGTGGCGGTGGGCCGATCCATCCGGCTCACCCCTCGGCCATCAGCTGAAGGAAGGGGCCGGGGCGGGAGAGCAGGGCCTCGGGCGTGCCCTCCTGCACGATGGCGCCCCGGTCCATCACGATCACGCGGTCGCAGTCACGGATGGCGCTGAAGCGGTGGGCGACGATGATCATGGTTGCACCCAGCCGGCGCAGACCGGCATGCAGCTTCGCCTCGGTTTCGTTGTCGAGGAAGGCTGTGGCCTCGTCGAGGATCAGAATGCGCGGCTCGCGGACCAGGGCACGGGCGATCTCGATCCGGGCACGCTGGCCGCCGGACAGATCGGTGCCGCCCTCGGCGAGATGGCCGCCATAGCCGCCGGGGCGGCGCAGGATGACGTCGTGGATCAGCGCCATGCGGGCAGCCTCGACGATCCGCTCGTCGGGCAGGGACGGGTCCCAGAGCGCGATGTTGTCGCGGATGCTGCCCTCCAGGATCGCGGCGCGCTGATCGACATAGGCGAGCGACTGGCGCAGCCGCGCCCGCGGGATCGCGCTCATCGCCGTACCGTCGATCAGGATGTCGCCCGCCGACGGCGGATGAATGCCGGCGATCAGCGCCGCCAGGGTCGACTTCCCCGAGCCCGAGGCCCCGACGATACCCAGCCGTTCACCGGCCTTAAGCGAGAGGTTGAGATCCCGGATCAGCGGCGCCGTGGCCGGGCCATAGCCGGCGCTGACATCCCGAAGCTCGATGGCACCGATCAGGCGACCGGAGGTCGTCTCGGGGGCGGCGGGCATCGGGGCGAATTCGGGCGCCGTAGGGTGGCGCAATGTGTCGTCCAGAACCTGGATATAGGCCTGACCGTCCTGGATCCTGGCGCCGAGCTGGACCAGCTGGGCCATCGGCGCCAGGAAGCCCGCCATCAGGGCCTGAAAGGCGATCAACATGCCGAGGGTCAGTTCGCCGCGGATCACCATGTCGGCCCCGATCACCAGCACCAGCCCGCCCAGTGCGAGACTGGTGAGGCCGGGCAGGGCGGTCAGCCGCATGCGCCGCCGGGCCAGCCCCTGGCGGAGGTTCAGCACCCGGGCAGACATGGCCGACAGCCGCGCGCGGAACAGATCCTCGAGGCCCGCGGCCTTGTAGGCCTCGATCATACCCAGCCCCTGCCTGGCGAAGCCGGCCTGCATGGTGCCGGCGACCACCATCCGCCGGTTGTCGTCGGCGAGCGCGCGCGAGGATCGGGTGAGCAGGGCGAGATTGACCACAGCCCCCGCCGCGACCAGCAGGCCGAGCCGGGGGGCATAGAACATCATGGCGGCCAGATAGGCGGTCGCCGTCAGCAGGTTCAGCAGCACTGCGCCGACATCGCCGGCGATCAGCTGGGCCAGCCGGTCGTTCAGCATCACCCGGCTCGCCACCTCGCCCGGATGGCGCTGGGCGAAATAGAGCAGGGGCAGGCGGACGACATGGCCGACGAAACCGGCCGCACCCTGAAGCGCCAGCCGGGTTTCGAGCCGCAGCAGGGCTTCGCGCTGCAGAAAGGTGAGCGCGGCCATCAGCACCGCCGCCAGCCCCATGCCCAGGATCAGCGGCCAGAGCCAGGTTGCGAAACGGTTGACCAGAATCTGGTCGATGAAGATCTGGGCGAAGACCGGCACCAGCAGCCCCGGCACCACCAGGGCGAGCGAGACCATCAGGATGAAGCCGAAGGCATCGCCGGCACCGTGGAGCCGCCGGGTGAGCCCGCGGACAAGCGAGGGGCGGCTGCCCCGGCGTCGGAAGCCGGGGCCGGGCTGCATGAACAGCACGATGCCCGTGAACATGCGGTCGAATTCGGCGGCGCCCACCTCCCGCGGGCCGGTGGCGGGGTCGTTCAGCCGGACGCGGTCACCGCTGAAGCCTTCCACCACCAGGAAGTGGTTCATGCCCCAATGGATGATCGCCGGCAGCTCGCGGGCGCGGAGATCGGCCGGTTCCAGCCGTTCGGCCTGGGCCTCCAACCCCATCGCGCGGGCGGCGCGCAGGATGGCGAGCGCGGAACTGCCGTCGCGGGAGACATTACAGGCCAGGCGCAGTTCTTCCAGCGTCACCCAGCAGCCATAATGCCCCAGAATGATGCCGAGCGCCGCCGCCCCGCATTCTGCGGCCTCCATCTGCAACAGGGTGGGGGTACGCCTCCGCCGGCCGGACATTCAGCGGCCGTCGCGCGGCACGTCCGGGCCGGCATACTGGAGCGCAGGGATGGCGAGGGCGAGCAGCGGCCCCGACCGGATGGTGAAGCGCAGCTCGGCCAGCGTTCCGGGCTCGATCCGGGGCGGATGGGCGCGGGGGGACGACCAGAGCGGGCGATCCGGCCGCGCCGGGTCGGGGTCGATCGCCACCGTCACCTCGAAGGGCGCGCCCATGCCGTCCTGGAAGGTCTGCACCAGCCGGTCGTTCTGCAGGGTCTTGAGCATGCCGGCACTGCTGGCGGGCACGTCGCTGACATGCAGCACATGGCCACGCAGAAAGCCGTGTTCCTCGCGCTGTGTCGTGGCGGGTGAAATCTCGACCGGCTGCCCCGCACGGATCTTCTTGCCGTCGGCCGCGGTGACATAGGCGGTGACATAGGGCAGGGTGCTTCTGCCATCGGCCGGCTCCGCCTGCCGCTCCAGGGTCACCATGGCGGTGCCGGGCTGGACCATCTGGCCGACATTGACCTTGGCTTCCACCACCCGCCCGGCGAAGGGGGAGCGCACCGTGCTGCTGCGGGCAAGCTGTCGGTCCAGGGCCGCCAGCTCCCGCTCGGCCTCGGCGAGCCGCCGCTCGGCTTCCAGCCGCGCCTTTTCGCGCTCGGTCGCCTGGAGCGCGGCTTCGGCCTGCATGGCGACCCGCTCGTCGCGGGCATCGGCGATGCTGCTTTCGACCGCCAGCACTTCCTGATCCACCTGCAACAGCCGGTCGCGGGTGACATTGCCGGTTTTGAGCAGGCGGCGAAGATTGGCCTGTTGGTCGCGGAGGGCGGCACCGCGCAGCTCCAGCGCCTGGATCCGCTCTGCCAGAGAGGCTTCGCGGGCGGCGCGCAGCCGGGCCCGATTGGCATCGTCGGCCGCCTGGAAGCGGATCAGATCGTCACGGAATCTGAGCGCATCGGCACGTTCGGCACGGGCGATATCGCGTTTCAGCTCCAGATCCGGCTGGGCGATACGGGCGACCACCGCTCCCTCCGTCACCGGCGTGCCCGGGGCGGCGTCGAGTGCCAGCACCTGGCCGGCCGCGTCTGCCACCACGTCGATCATGCCGCCCGGGGCGAGCAGGATGCCCTGTCCCGTCACCGAGACCGGCACCCGGAAGAGGGCGCTCCACACCAGCGCTCCCAGGATCAGGACAACCAGAAACAGGCCGCCCGCCCAGAGGCGCGGTCGCATGACGCCGAGCGCGTCGCGGTACTGATTTGAGGTCGCCGATGAACTGACGGCAGCCGGGCGGAAGAGCGCGCTCACCCGTCAAGGCCCCCGCAGCTGATCGGCCGGCCGGTCGCGGCGTATCAACGCATATTGCCGATGATGTTGTTGAAATTGTTCTGCATGCTGTTCATGAACTGCTGCATCAGCGCTATTGCTTCGTTGCGCTTGTCGGTCATGGCCTGCAGGGCCGCCATCTCCATGTCCTGGGCGGCCGTGACCGTGGTGATCCGGTCCTGCAGCAGGCCGGTGATCGCATCCATGTCCGCAGAATCGATGCTGCCGTCATCGATCCGCTCCTGATCCAGGCCCAGATCGGCGGCGAGGGCACCGAGCGTGGTCTCCTGGCCCATATGGTGGACGAGCGTGTCGGTCGAGAGCGGGCCCTGGTCCTCCAGCATGTCGCCCAAACCGTCCAGTTCCTGCAGGGTGCCGTTCATCTGGGCGAGCTGGGTGTTGCGCTCCTGGATTCCGTCCATCTGCTGCTGCAGGCTGGTGTCCAGCTGACCCTGCCTTTCCTGCTGCACCATGGCCAGGATCTGGTTCATATCCATATTGGACAGATCCATGGAGTTGAAGTTCAGGCCGCCTGACGAGCCACCCGTCACTTTCGCCAGATCCTCGTCCGCGACGATGGTCGACGGCTTGCTCTCTTGCGTCATCTCTGCCTCCCGGTCAGCGCCCGATCTCGTGCGGCCACTATGCGGGACATGAGATGTGCCAGTCAATCCAGGGTAATGGAGCTGGTCAACGGCGGGTGACCGCGCCGATGCGCAGACAACGCCGGAAGATACGGCAAGTATTAGTATATGATTCTGCACCAGTGCACATTCGGGTATGGTTTGTGACCGCCGTCACGTCTCTCGATGTGGCGGCGGCCGAGCCGGGGTCTCAGACCTTCATTGATCTGAGCCGGAGTGCGTTGCCGATGACGCTCACCGACGACAGCGCCATGGCGGCAGCGGCGATGACCGGTGACAGCAGCAGGCCGAACACCGGATAGAGCACGCCCGCTGCCACCGGAATGCCGGCGGCGTTATAGATGAAGGCGAAGACGAGGTTCTGACGGATATTCGTCATGGTGGCCTGGGACAGGCGGCGCGCCTTTACGATGCCGGTGAGATCACCCTTGAGCAGGGTGATGCCGGCACTTTCGATCGCAACATCGGTGCCCGACCCCATGGCGATGCCGACATCGGCGGCGGCGAGTGCCGGGGCGTCGTTGACGCCGTCGCCGGCCATCGCCACCACCCGGCCCTCGGCCTTCAGCCGCTGGATAATTTCGGCCTTGCGGTCCGGCAGGACATCTGCCTCCACCTCGTCGATGCCGATACGCCGGGCGACGGCCTCGGCGGTGGTGCGGTTGTCACCGGTCAGCATGACGATGCGGATGCCGTCTGCATGGAGCGCCGTCAGCGCATCGGGCGTGGTCTGCTTGACGGGATCGGCGATGGCGAAGATACCGGCAGCGCGACCGTCCACGCCGATATAAATCGCTGTCGCACCGTCCTGCCGCAGGGTGTCGGCCTGGTCGGAGAGAGGCGACGCGTCGATGCCCTGTTCCTCCAGGAAGGCGGCATTGCCGAGTACGATCTGTCGCCCTTCGACGATCCCGCTGGCGCCCTTGCCGGTGGGGGAGTCGAAGTCGGTGACCTGGGGTAGCCGGATGTCCCTGGCCTCCGCCGCAGCGACGATCGCATGCGCGAGCGGATGTTCCGAGGCAGCTTCGACAGCGCCTGCAAGGCGCAGGATATCTTTCTCCTCATGGCTCGGTCCGACGGCGATGTGCGTCACCGCCGGACGGCCTTCGGTCAGTGTGCCGGTCTTGTCGACCACCAGCGTGTCGACCTTCTCCATCCGTTCCAGCGCTTCGGCGTTCTTGATCAGCACGCCGGCGGCGGCGCCCTTGCCGACGCCCACCATGATGGACATGGGCGTGGCCAGACCGAGGGCACAGGGGCAGGCGATGATCAGAACCGAGACAGCGGCGATCAACCCGTGGGCCAGACGCGGTGACGGACCCCAGAGTCCCCAGGCGGCGAAGGCGAGCAGCGCCATCACGATGACGATGGGGACGAACCAGCCCGACACCTGATCGGCCATGCGCTGGATGGGGGCCCGGGAGCGCTGGGCATCCGCCACCATCTGCACGATGCGTGCGAGCATCGTATCCCGGCCGACTTTTTCGGCGCGGATGACCAGAGCGCTCGTCTGGTTGAGCGTTCCGCCGACGACCCGGTCGCCGGCGCTGCGGCCGACCGGCATCGATTCGCCGGTCACCATGGATTCGTCCAGCGAGGAGCGGCCGTCCTCGACGATGCCGTCCACAGGTACGGTTTCACCCGGCCGCACCCGCAGACGGTCGCCGATGGCGACGTCCTCCACCGCAATATCGGCCTCGGCACCATCGGCCCCGATCCGCCGTGCCGTCTTTGGGGTGAGGTTCAGAAGGGCGCGGAGGGCGCCCGAGGTGTGCTCACGGGCGCGCAGTTCCAGCACCTGGCCCAGCAGGACCAGGACGGTGATCACCGCTGCCGCTTCGAAATAGACCGCGACGGTGCCGTCGGCGCCGCGAAACGCCTCGGGAAAAACGCCCGGTGCCAGGGTGGCGACGACGCTGTAGGTCCAGGCAACCCCCGTTCCCATGGCGATCAGGGTGAACATGTTGAGGCTGCGATTGACGATCGAGGACCAGCCACGACGGAAGAACGGCCAGCCCGCCCACAGCACCACCGGGGTTGCCAGGATGAACTGGATCCAGACCGATACCCCGGCCGGGATCAGGCGATGCAGGGCGGGCACGAGATGAGCCCCCATTTCCAGCAGGAAGACCGGAATCGCCAGCAGCAGACCGAACCGGAAACGTCGGGTCATATCGGTGAGTTCGGGGCTGGGCCCGCTTTCGGCGGTGGCCATCAGCGGTTCCAGCGCCATCCCGCAGATCGGGCAGCTGCCGGGGCCGTCCTTGCGGATCTCGGGATGCATGGGGCAGGTCCAGACGGTGCCAGGCGGGGCGTCGATTGCCCCGGCCTTTCCGGCCGCGTGCATGTGCCCGTGCCCGTGCCCGTGCATGTGCCCGTCCATGTGATGGTGGGAATGGTCGTGATGCGATTGATGGTGATCGGACATGATGACGATGGCCCCCTTTCGTGTTCCGGGCGCAAAACCGGCGGTATGACGGGATGGACGATGCCCTGAGGGGCGTCGTCCTTCGGTCAGGCCAGAGGTCGCGGCGGACCGGGGGGCGGAGACAGTGCGATGCCGTCCGGCAAGGGGTCGCTGCGCGCGGGCAGGAGAATGGCCGCAACGGTGCGGATCATGCCGCCGTCGAGGCCCGATGGCGTCGGGCAGCCCAGGCGACAGATGCCCAGGCCACAGATGGATGTGGGGCAGCGCTGCGCGTGCAGGGAGGTCTGGCCGCCCATGATCGACGGTCTGCCGGAGATGTGGTCGGGACCCCCGATGATCGGATGTTCCTCCGCGGACGGGGCGGCCGTGATTGCAGCACGCGGCCAGCGGTCCGGTGATCGAGGCCAGCAGAAACACGAGCACCAGAAGGCTCTGAACCAGCATGCCAGCCCGGGCGTGTCGGCGAGGGTGGTCCGTCACGGGTGCAGTCCCTTCAGATTCAGGGCGCCGGCAGATCCGCCAGACATTGCATATGCGTTGACCATTTCGCCCTGAGGCGGCGGTGTCAAGCAGGTCTGGATGATTTGTTCTTGATATGTTCGGATCCGGCTGAGAGGATGAGGGCCCCCGATATGATGATGGAGGTCGCCAATGACCCTCCCGGCAGCTGATCCCGGCCGCGTCTTCCGCAGGCTCCACGAGGCACCCGGCGCCTTCATCCTGCCCAATCCCTGGGATGCGGGCACCGCGCGGATCCTGGCGGCGATGGGCTTCCCGGCCCTTGCGACCACCAGCGCCGGCATGGCCTTTTCCGCCGGCCAGCCGGAAGGCGTGGCCGGGCGGGCGCAGGTTCTGGCCCATTGCCGGTCGATCGTCGACGCGACGGCGCTGCCGGTCTCGGCCGATCTGGAGAAGGGGTTCGGCGATGATCCGGACAGCGCTGCCGAAACCGTCCGGGCTGCGGCGGCGGCCGGGCTTGCCGGCTGTTCGCTGGAAGATCACACCGGCGACAGGTCGCAGCCGATTTATGACCACGGGCTCGCGGTCGAGCGCATTGCGGCTGCGGCAGAGGCCGCCCGCGGGCTGGATCGGGACTTCGTGCTGACGGCGCGGGCCGAGAATTTCATGTGGGGTCGCCCGGATCTGGACGACACCATCCGCCGCCTTCAGGCCTTTGAAGCGGCCGGCGCCGACGTCCTCTATGCGCCGGGCCTGCCGGATCTGGAGGCGGTGCGCAGTGTCTGTGCCGCCGTGAGCCGGCCGGTCAATGTGGTGATCGGCATCGCGGGCATGGCGGCTTCGGCCGATGAACTGGCCGCGGCAGGCGTGAAGCGGATCAGCCTGGGGTCGACCCTCGCCCGGCTCGCCTTCGGTGCCTTCGTCCGGGCCGCGCGCGAGATGCGCCGCGACGGCAGTTTCGGCTTTGCCGGCCAGGCCATGCCTTTCGCGGAGCTGGAAGGCTTCTTCCGCGATCCGCCCGAAGGGGCGGCCCGGCCGGCATAGAGACCGCCCCGGGTCAGCCGCGGCCGCGTTCATACACCCCGACCAGCCCGGCTTCGGCGAGCATATGCGGCCGGGCGGCGGCCCAGATTTCGCCGACGCGGCGGCCCGGGTCGACATCCAGATGGTCGATGTCGAGTGCAGCCAGGCGGAAGTAATAGTGATGGGGGCCGTGGCCTTCGGGTGGCTCGGGACCGTCATAGGCCGCTGAACCGAAATCATTGGTGCCGTGGTGGACGCCGCTGCCGGGACGACCGGCGCCTTCCTCCAGTCCGGTCCGATCGGCGTGCAGGTCGAATACCGCCCAGTGCCGGAAGGTGCCGCCGGGGGCATCGGGGTCCTCGACGATCAGCAGGAAGCTTCGGGTGCCCTCGGGCGCGTCCTGCCAGTCGAGGGGTGGCGACAGATTGTCCCCCGTCCGGGCGAAACGGTCGGGAATGCGTTCGCCATCGGCGAAAGCGGGGCTCCGGAGTGTGAGCGGCATGGATCCGGTCTCCTGATCGGCGGGCGATGCGCCCATTGCCGTCCGAACCCCTGCCGGGGCGGCGTGTTCCGATCTCGGCCGGCGGCCCCCTCGGACATTGCTGCGTCAGACATTGCCCGCCAGGGCCGAGGGCGGCCGGCCCAGCAGGCGCCGGACCATGGTCGAGAAGGCGGCCGGGCTGTCATAACCCAGATCCAGCGCCACGGTGGTGACCGCCTGACCGGCGGCGAGTCTGGAGAGGGCCGCCATCAGGCAGGCCTGACGGCGCCAGGCCCCGAAGGAGAGGCCGGTCTGGCTGCGGAAGAAGCGGGTGAAGCTGCGCGGGCTCATCGCCAGCCGGCGAGCGATGTCGTCGGGGCGGATGCGAATATCGGGGGCGCGCAGGATCTCGCGGCAGAGCGCGCCGAGGCGCGGATCCGGCGGCAGCGGCGCAAAGACCGGCAGCACCGGGGCGGCGGCAAGCTCGTGCAGGATCAACCCGATCAACGCCCCCTCGCGGCCCGCCTGATCATAGAGGGCGGGTAGTTCCGCAGCAGAGAGCAGCAGCTGGTGGAGCAGGGGCGAGACGGTCAGCACCTCGCAGACCGCCGCCGGACGCGGCGCTGCCGCCGGTTCGATGTACAGGCTGCGGGTCGCGACCCCGACCATCCGCACCGCATGGCGGGCGCCGGCGGGGATCCAGACCCCGGCATGCGGCGGCACCACCCAGGCACCATCGGCGGTCTCCACCTCCATCAGCCCGGTCATGCCGTAGAGAAACTGCGCGCGACGATGGGTATGGGGCGGCAGCTGCGCCCCGTACCGATAGTCGGTGCCGATCGCCAGCACCGGACGCGGGGTGGCATCGACCGTGTCGAGGGCGATGTTGCGCAAGGGAGGGCACCCTTCCGGAAATGTGGCCTGAACACGAAGATAGTCGGCTGATCTTCGAAAGCCGGCAAGGCCTGCCGACGCCATGATGGCCCGGACGCTGCCTCATCCGGATCCCCGTGTCATGCATCTTCCGATCGATCTTAATCTTCTGCTTCTGGCCTTCGGCGGGCTCGCCGGGCTCACCACCGTTCTGTTCGGCTTCGGCGGCGGTTTCGTCGCCGTACCCTTGCTCTATGCGATGTTCACGGCCGTCGGCACCGCGCCTGCGCAGGCCATGCATGTGGCGGTCGCGACCTCCACGGCCGTGATGATCGTCGGCGCCGGCTTCGCCAGCCTGCGCCATGCCCGTGCCGGCACTCTGGACATGGGGCAGCTGCGGCCGCTGATCCTGCCGGTCAGCCTGGGGGCCGTGATCGGCGCCCGGGCGGCGATCTCGTTCGGGGGCGAAGGCCTCAGGGCGGCCTTCATCGCCTATCTGGGCCTCACCATCCTCGACTGCCTGTTCCGGCCCGGTTTCATGACCCGTGCGGCGAGGCCGGCCCGGCCGATGCGGCGGCGGGCCACGGCCCTGATCGGGCTGGGTATCGGCGCGGTCGCGGCCTTTCTGGGCGTCGGCGGCAGCGTGATGACCGTGCCGCTGCTGCGCCGGCGCGGCGCCGACATGACCACCGCCACCGCGATGGCAAGCCCGCTTTCCCTGCCGATGGCGGTGGCGGGGACGATCGGCTATGTGGGGCTGGCCGAGGGAGCGACGGGACAGGTCGATGCCGGCGCCTTTCTGGCCCTCGCGATCGGATCGACGATCGGCGTCAGGCTGAGCGCGCCGCTGATCGGCCGCCTGCCCGATCGTCTGCATGCCAGAGCATATCTTGTGCTGCTCACCCTGGTGCTGGTGGTGATGGTTCTGCTGTGACCGAGGGCTCGCTTTTTCCGTGGGAAATGGTGTGGAATTTCTCTTGGGCTGAAGGGTTCCGATGCAATAGGGTTCGGTCAAAAGCCGAACCGGGAGGAACGACCCCATGACCGACACGACCGATGCCCCCTTCGTCGTCGTCACCGGCACCTGCGACACCAAGAGCGACGAGCTGGTCTATCTGCGGGATCTGATCCGTGCGGCCGGCGTGGCCGTGAAACTGGTCGATGTGGCCCCCCGCGGCAGCTCCGGGGCCGCCGACGTCACGACGCGGGACGTGCTGTCCGCGCTACCGGGGGCGGCGGAAGAACTGGCCGCAACGGCGGATCGCGGCCAGGCGGTCGCCATTGTCGCGCGGGCCTTCGCGGCCTGGGTGGATGCGCAGGCGCCCCGGATTCTGGGTATGATCGGGGCGGGCGGTTCGGGCAATACCGCACTGATCACCCCGGGGATGGGGCGGCTTCCGGTCGGCACGCCCAAGATCATGATCTCGACCGTCGCCTCAGGCGATGTGGCGCCCTATGTGGGGCCCAACGACATCGCCATGCTCTATTCGGTGGTCGATCTGGCCGGGCTGAATTCGATCTCGCGCAGGGTTCTGGGCAATGCCGCCAACATGATGGCCGGCGCCGTCACCCGGCCGCTGCCCGACGCCGTGGTACCGGAGAAGCCCGCGCTCGGCCTCACCATGTTCGGCGTCACCACCCCCTGCATCGAACAGGTGGTGGCGCGGCTGGAGGCCGATTACGAATGCTTCGTTTTCCACGCCACCGGCACCGGCGGTCGGACGATGGAGAAATTGGCCGATAGCGGCCGCCTTGCCGGCATGATCGACGTGACCACCACCGAGGTCGCCGATCTGCTGATGGGCGGGGTGATGAGTGCGGGCGAGGACCGGCTGGGTGCGGCGATCCGCACGCGGCTGCCCTATGTCGGTTCGTGCGGTGCGCTCGACATGGTGAATTTCGGCGGGCTGGAGACCGTGCCCGCGCGCTATCGCGACCGGCAGCTTCATGTCCACAATGCCCAGGTCACGCTGATGCGGACCACGCCCGAGGAGAACGACCGGATGGGCCGCTGGATCGGCGAGCGGCTGAACCGCATGGAGGGCGAGGTCCGCTTCCTGCTGCCGCTGGGCGGCGTGTCGGTGATCGATGTGCCCGGCGCGCCCTTCCACGACCCCGAGGCCGATGCCGCCCTGTTCGCTGCACTGCGCGAGACGGTCCGCCAGACCGATCGCCGGCGGCTGATCGACCTGCCCCATGCCGTCAACGACCCCGCTTTTGCCGAGGCGGTGGTGGCGGCCTTCCTCGACATTGCCGGGAGATGATGATGACCCGTTTCGATCGTGGCCAGCTGATGGACCGTTTCCGCCGGATGGTGGCCGACCGGATCCCGATCATCGGCGGCGGGGCCGGGACCGGCCTCTCGGCCAAATGCGAGGAAGCCGGCGGGATCGACCTCATCGTGATCTACAATTCCGGCCGCTATCGCATGGCCGGGCGCGGCTCGCTGTCGGGCCTGCTCGCCTATGGCAATGCCAACGGGATCGTGATGGAGATGGCGCGCGAGGTGCTGCCGGTGGTGAAGCACACCCCGGTCCTGGCCGGCGTCAACGGCACCGACCCGTTCTGCATCTTCGATCACTATCTGGACCAGCTGAAGGCGTTGGGTTTCGCGGGCGTGCAGAACTTCCCGACCGTGGGGTTGATCGACGGCGTGTTCCGCCAGAACCTGGAAGAGACCGGCATGGGCTATGCCCATGAGGTGGAGATGATCCGGCTTGCGGCCGCGAAAGACATGCTGACCACGCCCTATGTCTTCGGCGAGGCGGATGCGGTCGCCATGGCCGAGGCCGGCGCCGACATCATCGTCTGCCATCTGGGGCTGACCACCGGCGGCAGCATCGGGGCCGACACCGCCGTGAAGCTGGAAGACTGCCCGGCGATGGTCGACCGCTGGGCGGCGGCTGCGCAATCGGTCAATCCCGATGTCATCGTGCTGGTCCATGGCGGGCCGGTTTCGATGCCCGAGGATGCGCGCTATGTGCTGAAGACCGCGCGCCACTGCCACGGCTTCTATGGGGCGAGTTCCATGGAGCGCCTGCCGACCGAGGTGGCGTTGACCGAGCAGACCCGGGCGTTCAAGTCGATCTCGTTCTGAGCGGGGTGCAGGATGCGGGCGACCTATGATCCGCTGTTCACGCTGAAGCCGGTGGCAGAGGATGTGTGGATCGTCGACGGGCCGGTGATCCGCTATGGCATGCCCTGGCCGAAAATTCCGTTTCCGACGCGGACCACCATCATCCGCCTGCCGGACGGGCGGCTGTTCGTGCACTCCCCCACCGAGCTGACGCCGGAGCTTCGGGCCGCGATCGACCGGATCGGCCGGCCTGCCTGGATCATCGGCCCCAACCGCATCCATTACTGGTGGATCCCCGACTGGTCGGCGGCCTGGCCCGAGGCCGTGGTGTATCTTGCGCCCCGCATCCCCGAACAGGCGGGCGACCGGATCCGCGGCCCCTTTCAGCCGCTGGACGGGCCGGGGCCCTGGCCCTGGGACGGGGTGCTGGACACCATGCCGGTTGCCGGCGATTTCATGACCGAGATCGTGTTCTTTCACCGTCCCAGCCGGACACTGATCCTGACCGACCTGATCGAGAATTTTGAGCGCGAGCGGCTGGGCTCGCCGCTACTGTGCATCGCCTGCCGGCTGGGCGGGGTGCTGGCGCCGCATGGCTCCATGCCCAGGGATATGCGGCTGACCTTCCGTCACAACCGCGCCGGGCTTAAATCGGCGGTCGAGACCATGATCGGCCAGGCTCCCGAGCGGGTGATCCTGGCCCATGGCCGCTGGTTCGAAACCGACGGGACGGCGCGGCTCAGACAGTCCTTTTCATGGCTGCTGTCCTGACGCCGCGGGATTCAGCCGCCCCTTCGAAGGGGGCGGGCCCCCTCCATGAACAGCCGTACCACGACCGCGAATTCGTCGCGGAGGGACAGGCCGGGCTCGGTGAGCCAGCGCATGATGGCGCCGAAATAGAGATGGTGCAGCCCATTGGCCAGATGGTCGGCGGAGAGGGTGCCGGTCAGCTCTCCAGCGGCCTGGCCCGCTTCGACCAGCTCGCGCCAGACATGGGTGATGTCGCTCTCGGTGCAGGGGGGGCGTGCAGCGCCGTCCTGAGCAAAAATGGTGAAGCGGTGTCGGATATAGGTCGCCATATAGCCCGGGTGGGCCTCGCACCAGGCCGCTGAACTGTCGAGCACCCAGAAGAGGCGCGCGGCCACGCCATCGCGCCCGTAAAAGCCGGCCCGAAGCTTCGCCCGTTCGCGCGCGAATTCCTGGTCCATCCAATGCGCCAGCACCGCTTCCTTGGTGGGGAAATGGTTGTAGAGCGTGCGCTTGGCGACGCCGGCTTCGGCGGCGATCTGCTCCATCGTGACGGCATCATAGCCCGCCGCGGCGAACAGGCGCTGCGCGGTCAGGGCCAGATGGTCCAGCATCTGCCGGCGCTTGCGCTCCCTCCGTCCCATTGTCTCGTCCGGGTGCAGCGTCTCGTCCGGGGCCATCGTCCGGTCTGAAACCGTGTTGCCGGCTGTCATCTCCGGGTCCGGGTCATTTCCGGCTCCTGCTCGGTTCCGATCTTTACAAAAGTATACGACGTGCATTTATATACGGCGACGAAGCCCGGGCGTCACCCGGATTCGCCACGCACCCCGCGAAGGCATCCCCCGATGAAGTTCACCATCGTCACCTACGGCACCGAGGGCGATACCCGCCCGTTGGCCGTGCTGGCGCGTGGGCTGATGGATGCCGGTCATCGGGTGCGGCTGCTTGCCGATGCGTCCACGCTGAGCAGCGCCTATGCGCTGGGCGTGCCGGCGACCGGGCTTTCGGGCGACATCCGCCAGGATCTGCAGCCTGGGGAAGTGCTGTCTGACCTGGTCGGCGATCCCGACGGTGTGGATGGCACGGCGCGCGCAGCGGCAAAAGTGGTGAACCCGCTGGTCGAAGGCTGGATGCGGCAGGTTCTGGCGGCTGCGGCCGGCAGCGACGCCATCCTGCCCTCGGCCCTTGCCGCCTTTGTCGGGTTTTCGGTGGCGGAATGCCTGAAAGTGCCGGCCATCGGCCTCGGGACCATTCCGCTGTCGCCGACCTCGGCCTTTCCGTCGCCCTTCATCCGGCCCGGGCGCGTGTTCAGGCCGTTCAACCGCCTGAGCCACAGGCTGGTCAACGAGCGGTTCTGGCGAGGCCTCGCCGAGAGCACCAATGCCGCCCGTCGCAGGGTCTGCGGTCTGCCGCCCCGGCTCCACGCCTGGCGGGATCATCCGATGCTCTACGGCATTTCGCCGGGCCTGGTGCCCCGGCCGGGAGACTGGCCGGTCACGGCGCGGGTCTGCGGGCAATGGGTCCGGCCGGCAGCGGCCTGGACGCCGCCGCCGGCGCTCGAGGCGTTTCTGTCGGCGGGGCCGCCACCTGTCTATATCGGCTTCGGCAGCATGGCGGGCATGGATCCGCGGTTGCTGACCCGCGAGGTGTCACGGCTGGCCGGACGCCACCGCATCGTGTTCAGCCCGGGCTGGAGCGGTGTCGACCCCGGTGATCTGCCCGAGAGCGTGTTCGTCATCGGCGAGGCTCCCCACGACCGACTGTTTCCGCGGATGTCGGTGGTGATCCATCATGGCGGCGCCGGGACCAGCCATTCGGCGGCGCGGGCCGGCGTGCCGTCTGTGGTGGTGCCGTTTGCCGTCGACAATGCCTTCTGGGCCGACCGTCTGCGCCGGGCCGGCGTGGCGCCGCCGCCGGTGGAGGTCGCCCGGCTGGACGCGGACAGCCTGGACACCGCCATCGCCGCCGCCGGCCGGCCCGAGATGCGCGCGCGGGCAGAGGTACTGGCTGCAGCGATGACGGCAGAGAACGGCGTCGCCGATGCGGTGGCCGCGATCGAGGCCCTGGTCGCCGCCTGATCGATCCGACAGCCTACATCCGTTCCTTGATGCCCCGCGACAGCAGCCACCAGTTGATCGGATAGGCAGTTGTGAAACCCGCCAGCATTGCGATCTGCATCATGAACCAGAATTCCGGTGTCGCGACTTCCAGCTTTGTGCCCAGCCACTGCCGGAAGATCAGGAACTGGGCGAGCGCCATGAAGCCGTACATGCCGACCTGCCAGGCGGTGAGCGAGGCGGCATCGGCCTTCACCGCCTGGATCAGCCCCTGAACCACACCAAGCTGACGCATCGGCTTGATGGTGAAATACTGGAAGGCCACGCCCAGAACGAAGGCGAACAGGAAGTCGAGGATCCAGACCGCGAACATCTTCTCGGCGAAAAGGGTCTGCCAGCCGAACCAGGTGGCGACCACCGGCGCCGCCACCGCCAGCCATTCGGCGGCGAGATCGCCCAGGGCGCAGCCGCTGCCGCAATGGGCCGCCCCCTTGCCGACCATGGCCGGAAACGGGGTCTCGCGGCGATGGGGCGGGTCTTCGTTCCGCTTCATCGCGGCCATGGCGCGGTCTCGCGTGGCCAGCCGGCCATAGCGGCGATAGGCCCAGAGCGACAGGAAACTGCCGAACAGCGCCGTCACCGGCCAGACGACATTCATGATCCACATGTGCTGGGGGTGGCGCCACTCGTCGACGGCAATGGCGATCGCGACCAGCAGGCCGGTGGCGATCGACAGGATGGCGAGGATATGGAGCCAGGTGGGGATCATCGGACGCCTCCCGTGATGCGGACCAGGTACGGGGGCAACGGAAGGCGGGCGTATGGGTTCCGACGCGCCCCGGCCGGAACAGTCGCCGGACGCCCCCGTTGCAGGAATTGAACCTGCCGCAGAAAGAGGGGATCCCCGATGAGGCTGCAATCGCTCAGACCGTCCTGGACCGGCGTGACCGGGGTGCTCGTCATCCTGCTGGGCCTTGTGTTCATCGGGCTTGGCGGCTGGCTGATCCTGCTCGGCGGGGTGTGGTACTATGCCATCGCCGGCATCGGCCTGGCGGCGACCGGGGCTCTGGTGGTGGTGCGTTGGCGACGGGCTCTATTTCTGCACGCCACACCGCCAGGTGATTGCGCTCGACCCCGAGACGGGCCAGGAGCGCTGGCGCTTCGACCCCGAGGCGGATACCGCTGCCAATGAATATCTGGCCTGCCGGGGTGTCGCCTATTACGAAGCACCCGCGGGCACGCCCTGTCGACAGCGCATCGTCTGCTCTGCCGGATCGATTTCCGCCGGCTGCGCTATGACGGGCGGTTCACCCTGCCGACCCTGGGTGGCGACATTTCCTATCCCGCCTTCGACGGCGTGGTGGACTGGCAGGGGGCGACGATCGACCCCACCCGTCAGGTGCTGATCGCCAATGCCAGCTACATCCCCTTCACCGTGCGTCCGATGCCGCAGGATCAGGCCATCGCCGAGGGGCTGATGGAACCCTGGGCCGGATGGGACAGCGGCCAGCCCTATCCGAAGCCGGCTGCATTCGCGGTCGGGCCGCAATACGGCACGCCCTATGCGGCGGTGGTGAAGCCCTGGCTCGGCCTGTTCCAGGCGCCCTGTCATGCGCCGCCCTGGGGCAAGCTGGTGGCGATCGACCTTCGCAGCCGTCAGATCCTGTGGCAGCGGCCGCTGGGGACCACGCGCGATACCGGCCCCTTCGGCACGCATGTCAACCTGCCGCTGCCGACCGGCGTGTTCAATATCGGCGGCAATACGGCAGCCGCCAGCGGGCTGATCTTCATCGGGGCCACCACCGATCAGTATCTGCGCGCCTTCGACGAGCGAACCGGCGAAAAACTATGGGAGGCGCGGCTGCCGGCCGGCGGTCAGGCGACGCCGATGACCTATATGGGCGATGATGGCCGCCAGTATGTGGTGATCGCGGCCGGTGGCCATGGCGGGCTGCGAACCCGCCTCGGCGACTATCTGGTGGCCTATGCCTTGCCGGATGCCGGGGGGTCGGGCTGATCCGGCCCCGGGGCCGTCGCGTCGTCCGGCAAGGCGGTGCGGCGGACCACCCGGTCCAGGCTGAGCCCCTGGACGACGATGGTGAACAGCACCACCGCATAGGCCGCGACCAGGATTACCGGCCGGTCGGGCGAGGCGGGGAGCGAGAGGGCGAGGGCGACCGAAATCCCGCCCCGCACCCCGCCCCAGGTCAGCACCGGGACGGTGCCGCGGGCGAAGCTTTTCCAATGCGCCAGCACCGCGACCGGCAGGCCGACCGAGGCGAAGCGGGCCAGCAGGGCCAGCGGGATCGCGACCAGCCCGATCCAGGCGAGGTCGGGGTCGAAGCCCAGCACCAGCACTTCCAGCCCGATCAGCAGGAACAGCACCGCGTTGAGGGTGTCGTCGACCAGCGTCCAGAAGCCGAAGACATAGCGGCGGGTCTGGGCGCTCATGGCATCGGCGGCGCCGTGATTGCCGATCAGCACGCCGGCCACCACCACCGAAATCGGGCCGCTCATCTGCAGCATGTCGGCGAGGGCGTAGGTGCCGGTGACGAGCGCCAGCGAGATCATCACCTCGATCGAATAGTCGTCGATGGCCCTGAGCGCCCGAAAGGCCAGGAAACCGGTGGCGAGACCGAGTACTGCCCCGCCGCCCGCTTCCACCACCAGCAGCCGGAGGATGTGGGAGAGACCGAAATCCTCCGACGGGCCGGTCGCGGCTTCGAGTGTGATGGTGAACAGCACCACGGCGATGCCGTCGTTGAACAGGGCCTCGCCGGTCATGTCGGTCTCGAGCGCTTCGGGCACGTCGACGGCCTTGAGGGTGGAGAGCACCGCCACCGGGTCGGTCGGGGCGATCAGCGCACCGAAGACCAGGGCCCAGGCGAAGGCGATGTCGATGCCGAGCGCCGCCGCACCGGCCCACAACCCGCCCGCGATGATCAGCGTCGAGATACCGACACCGACCGTCGCCAGCACCCCCACCACCGGTGCCCGCCGGCGCAGCCGGCCCAGGTCGACATGCAGCGCACCTGCGAACAGCAGGAAGGCCAGCATGCCGTGCATCACCGCTTCGTAGAAATCGATCTGACGGAGCCCCTGCGTCAGCGCGCCATAGAGATGGGTTTGCGGGAAGAGCAGCTCGATCGCGATCAGCAGCAGCGAGGCGCCCAGCCCCATCACCAGCAGGCCGATGTTTGCGGGCAGGCGGAAAATGCGGTGGTTCAGCCAGGCGAAGACGGCGGTGACGGTCAACAGGCTGGCGAGAAGCTGGAAGAGCGAGAGCACGTCGGCGGCTCCGGTGGTTTGGTTGGGGCAGACGCATCGGCAACCGGCCGTCCGCTTTCCTGTTCCGGGACAGATTGATACGGAACCGATCGGCAGCTCGGGGCTTTCGAGACTGCAACCACTTGTTCGGCAGCAGGGGGCAAGGCTGCCGCCGGACGAAGAGGGCAGGGGCGCAATGCCGCAGATTTTCACCAAATCGGCCGATACACGGCTCAGGGCCGCGCTGCTTCTGGTCGCCCTTGCCGCCGTCGGCGCCGTTCTGTTCATCGGGGGATACATGGAGTCGAGCTATGCGACGCTGATCGGCTGGGTCCGGGACCAGCCGGTACCGTTCAGCCACGAACATCATGTCGGTGGGCTGGGGATCGACTGTCGCTATTGCCACACGGCCGTGGAGACCAGCGAACATGCCGATCTGCCGCCGACCCATGTCTGCATGACCTGCCATTCCCAACTCTGGACCGGTGCGCCGGTGCTGGCGCCTGTGCGCGACAGCCTGGCCACGGGCCGGCCGATCGCCTGGCAGCGCGTCGCACGGCTGCCCGATTACGTCTATTTCAACCACGCCATCCATATCGACCGGGGGGTGCCCTGCGTCACCTGCCATGGCCGGATCGACCGGATGCCGCTGACCGCACGGGCCGAGCCCTTCCAGATGCGCTGGTGCCTGGACTGTCACCGCGATCCCGCCCCGCGGTTGAGACCGCCCGATCAGGTGACCCGGATGGACTGGTCCGAATGGGACGCCCACCCCGAACGCCATGCCCTGTATGGCGAGATGATGATCAAGGTCTATGGCATCGAGCCTGCGAAGCTCGACGATTGCGATGTCTGCCACCGGTGACGCCCCGAAAACGGAGGCGACGGATGCGGCGGCCCGGCTGAGGGGGCAGCTGCACGGCAAGACCGGCCGCGTGTTCTGGCGCAGCCTGGACGAACTGACCGCGGCCCCCGGCTTCCGCGAGGCGGTGGCGACGGAGTTTCCCGGTTTCGCCCGGCTGATGCCCGAGGTGGACCGCCGATCGGTTCTGAAGGCCATGGCCGCCTCGCTGGCCCTTGCCGGCTTCACCGGCTGCGAGGGTGAGAGCGACGAGGCGGCGCTGCCCTATGTGAATGCGCCCGAATTCATGGTGCCGGGTGAGCCGCGCTGGTACGCGACGGCGGTGACGCTGTGCGGTTATGCCCAGCCGGTGCTGGGCAAGACCCATGTCGGCCGGCCGGTGAAGCTGGAGGGCAATCCCGACCATCCGGCGACCCGCGGCGGCACCGATCCGTTTCTGCAGGCCGCCCTGCTCGACCTCTACGATCCCGACCGGTCGGCTGCGCCGTTGCGGGACGGGCGGCCGGTAACCTGGGCAGAGGTCGACCGCGCGCTGGCGCGCCTCGTTTCACTGCTGGACGGGACCGGCGGGCAGGGCTTCCGCCTGCTGACCGGGACCGTCACGTCCCCGACACTGGCCCGGCAGATCGGGGCGATGCAGGCGCGCTGGCCCGGCGCGCGCTGGCATGTGTTCGAGCCGCTGGCCGAGGATGGCCCGCGCCGGGCGGCGGCGCTTGCTTTCGGCCGGCCGCTCGACCGCCAGCCGGCACTGGAGGCGGCAGAGGTGGTCGTGGCGCTGGATGACGACCTGCTGGGGCCCGGGCCGCACCAGATCGTGACGGCACGGCGCTGGGCGGAGCGGCGGCGGGACTTTCAGACCGGGGCCGGCGACAGCCGGCTGATGGTGGCAGAACCCGTGCCCTCGCTGACCGGCACCCGGGCCGATGCCCGGCTGGTGACGCCGGCGCGGCGGATCGGCCGTCTGGCGGTGACCATCGCCGCAGAACTGGGTGTGGGCGAGGTGCCGGCGACCGGGCCGGCGCTGACCGCCCGGGAAAAGGGCTGGGCGATGCGTGCGGCCCGGGCGCTTGCCGCCGCGGGCCCGAGCGGGCTGTTCACAGTGGGGCCCCGCCACCCGGCGGAGGTGCAGGCCCTGGCCTTTCTGGTCAATGCCCGGACGGGGGCCCTGGGGCAGACGTTACGCTTCACCGAACCGATTGCGGCCCTGCCGCCCGATGGGCCTGAATCCTTCGACCGGCTGGTGGCGGACATGGCCGCCGGGCGAGTGACGGCGCTGGCGGTTCTGGGGGCCAATCCGGCCTATGCCGCCCCGGCCGGCAGCGGCTTCGGCGAGGCGGCGGCGCAGGTGGGCACGATCATCCATGCCGGGCTGCATGTCGACGAGACCGCCGCCATCGCCGGCTGGCATCTGCCGCTGGCCCACGAGCTGGAAAGCTGGAGCGATGCCCGGGCGGTGGACGGCACCGTCAGCATCATCCAGCCGCTGGTGCGGCCCTTCCACGATGTGCGTGGCCGGCACCGGGTGCTGGCCGGGTTGACCGGCATCCTGCCCGGCGGTGCCGAGCCGCCGGAGCGCGCCTGGGTGATGGAGACCTGGCGGCAGCGCTGGGGCGTGGCCTTCGAAGATCGCTGGCGGGCGGCCTTGCTCGCCGGTCTGGTCGAGGGCACGGCGGCACCGGAGGTGAGGCCCGATGCCGTGATCGACCCGCCGGTGGTGGCGGATGAACCGGTGGTCGACGGGCTGAGCGTGGTCTTCGGCCCCGACCCACCATCTGGGACGGCCGCTTCGCCGACAATGCCTGGCTGCAGGAGACGCCGAAGCCCGCGAACAAGGTGACCTGGACCAATGTGATCGGGATCAGCCCGGCACTTGCCGCGGCACGCGGGCTGAAGGGCGGCGATGTGGTGACGCTGTCCGCCGCGGGCCGCAGCCTGCAGGGCCCCGTCTGGATCACGCCAGGGCAGGAGGCCGATACGGTGTCGGTCACCTTCGGCTATGGCCGGCGCAAGGCCGGCAGGGTGGGGCAGGGCATCGGCTATGATGCCTTTGCCATCCGTCCACATGGCGAAATCTGGCATGTGGAAGAGGCCCGGCTTCAGGCGACGGGCGCCGGCCGGCGGATCGCGACCACCCAGGCCCATCAGGCGATGGACGGGTTCGATTTCGTCCGCACCGTGCCGCCCGATGCGCAGGACATTTCCCACCATCGCGCAACACCGGGACCGAAGGCGGCCGAAGCGGAACGGGCCCGGGCGCCGACTTTCTATCCCGTGCGGGAGAGCGGCGACGGGCCGTCCTGGGCGATGGCGATCGATCTGGACCTGTGCATCGGCTGCAATGCCTGCGTGGTCGCCTGTGTGGCCGAAAACAACGTCGCCATGGTGGGCGAGGATCTCGTCGCCGAAGGCCGGGAGATGCATTGGCTGCGGGTCGACCACTACTACGAGGGCGACCCCGCGGAGCCGCGCGCCTATTTCCAGCCCGTCCCCTGCATGCATTGCGAACAGGCACCCTGCGAGATGGGCTGCCCGGTCAATGCCACGGTGCACAGTTCCGAGGGGCTGAACGTCCAGGTCTACAACCGCTGCATCGGCACCCGTACCTGCTCGTCCTTCTGCCCCTACAAGGTCAGGCGGTTCAACTGGTTCGACTATACCGGCGACGATCCGGAAGAGCTGAGGGCGATGCGCAATCCCGACGTCACGGTGCGCGACCGCGGCGTGATGGAGAAGTGCACCTATTGCGTCCAGCGGATCAGCGATGCCCGGATCAAGGCCAAGATCGACGGCCGGCCGATCGGCGATGGCGAGGTGGTGACCGCCTGCCAACAGGCCTGCCCCACCCGGGCGATCACCTTCGGCAACATCGCCGACCCCGATGCCGAGGTGACCCGGCAGAAGACCGGACCCCGCAACTACGCCCTGCTGGAAGAGGCCAATACCTGGCCCCGCACCACCTATCTGGCCCGGATAGAGGATCCTGGTGAGACGGGGCCGGGTGAGAGCAGGGAGGGCAGCGAGGGGGAGGGTGCGGGATGAGCGACGTGACCGGCGGCGCCCGCGGCCCCTATGCGGCGGTGACAGCGGAGGTCACCGGCATCCCGCTGCACTATCCGGCGCCACGGGCCTGGTGGATCTGCTTCGGCGTGGCGCTGCTGCTCTTCGCCACCTTCCTGGCGGCGGCGGGGGTGCTGTTTCTTTACGGGGTCGGGGTCTGGGGCAACAACATCCCGGTCAACTGGGGCCTCGCCATTGCGAACTATGTCTGGTTCCTGGGCATCGGCCATGCCGGCACCCTGATCTCGGCCCTGCTGCTGTTGCTCAACGCTCATTGGCGCAATTCGCTGAACCGCTTCGCCGAAGCGATGACCCTGTTCGCGGTGATCTGCGCCGGGCTTTACCCGATCCTGCATCTGGGCCGGCCCTGGCGGTTCTACTGGGTCTTTCCCTATCCCAACACCATGGAGGTCTGGCCGCAGTTCAAGAGCCCGTTGGCCTGGGATTTCTTCGCGGTACTGACCTATCTGACGGTCTCGGTCGCCTTCTGGTATATCGGCATCGTGCCCGATCTCGCCGCCACCCGCGACCGGGCGCGCAAGCGCCGCCAGCAGGTGTTCTACGGCCTGCTGGCGCTGGGCTGGCGGGGCTCCGCCCGGCATTGGGCACGCTGGCGGCAGGCCTATCGGCTGACCGCCGCCATCGCGGTGCCGCTGGTGGTGTCGGTCCATTCCGAAATCTCGCTGCTCTTTGCCGCAGGGCCGATCCCCGGCTGGGCCTCCACGGTCTTCCCGCCCTATTTCGTGCTGGGCGCGGCCTTTTCGGGCTTTGCCGTGGTCTCGATGATCGCCGTGGTGCTGCGCCATGCGCTCGGGCTCGGCAATCTGGTCCGGCCGCGGCATCTGGACCTGCTGGGCAAGCTGCTGCTCGCGACCGGCATGATGACCGCCTATGGCTACTGTGCCGAAGTGTTCGACGTGCTCTATTCCGGCCGCGAACACGAAATCCGCACCCTGACCGACCGGCTGACCGGCGCCTATGCCTGGAGCTATTGGGGCGCTGTGATCGGCAATTTCGTGCCGCTGCAGCTGCTCTGGTTCCGCCGCCTGCGCAGCAGCCCGACCGCGCTGTTCCTGATCGGCCTGTCGGTCGCGATCGGCATGTGGTTCGAGCGCTACATGCTGCTGGTCAGCTCGCTCTATCGCGACTGGCTGGTCTCGTCCTGGGGCGAATACCACGCGAGTTTCTGGGAATGGGCCCTGTTCGCCGGCATGCTCGGCGTCTTCCTGGTGCCCTTCCTGCTGTTCGTCCGCGCCCTGCCGGTGATTTCGGCCTTCGAGGTGAACGAGGCTGCGCTGGAAGAAAAGGAGGCGCGCCGGGATGCGTGAACCCGCCCCCGCCGGCAATGTCTTCGGCATGATCGCACAGTTCGACGATCCCGACCGGCTGAAGGACGGCATCCGCCGCCTGCGCGACCAGGGCTATCGGCGGATGGAGGCCCATACCCCGTTCCCGATCGAGGGGCTGGCCGAGATGCTGGACTTCCGGGACAACCGTATCGCCTGGGCCACCTTTGCCGGCGGCGTGCTGGGGGCCGCTACGGGCTATGGCATGCAGGTCTATACCAATCTCGACTATGTGATCGATATCGGCGGCCGGCCGCTGATCTCGAACCCGGCCTTCATGCTGATCACGTTCGAGCTGATGGTGCTGTTTGCGGTGCTGGCGGGGATCGGCGCCATGCTGCTGCTCAACCGCCTGCCGCGGCTGCATCATCCGCTGTTCGACGTGCCCGCCTTCCACATGGCCAGCACCGACCGGTTCTTTCTGGTGGTCTATGCCGATGACGACCGCTTCGACCCGGCAGCCACCCGGGCTGCGCTGGAGGCGCTGTCGCCGATCGGCATCGAGGATGTGCTGCAGGGGGAGGCGCCGGAATGAAACGTCTGGTCCTGTTGGCGGCCGCGCTTGCCCTTCTGCCCTCGTGCGACGAGATGAGCTACCAGCCGCGCTATGATTCCTACGAGCCGAGCGGGTTGTTCGCCGACGGCAAATCCCGCCAGGCGCTGCCGGCCGGTACCATGGCGCGAGGCGACGAGGTGCCGCTTGCGGCCCTGAACACCCGGCCGGAGATGAGCATGGAGCTGCTCGCCCGCGGCCGGGAGCGGTACGAAATCTACTGCACCCCCTGCCACGACCAGGCCGGCTATGGCCGGGGTATCGTGCCGGCGCGCGGCTTCCCCGAGCCGCCGAGCTTTCATATCGCCCGGCTGTGGGGGGCGCCCGACAGCCATATCGTCGACGTCATTACCCGGGGCCATGGGGTGATGTTTTCCTATGCCGACCGGGTTACCCCTGCCGATCGGTGGGCGATCGCGGCCTATATCCGGGCGCTGCAACTCAGCCAGGATGCGCCGGCCGGACTGCTGGACGACCAGGATATGGCCCGTCTGGCGGAGGGGGCGCCATGACCCCTGCTCCCAACACCACCCCCGCCCCCAACACGACCCGCGCGGCCGGAGGCCGGATCCGCGGCCTCTGGATGCTGGCCCTGGCCCTGATCCTCGCCTCCCTCGGCTGGATGATCGCAGAGCCGGCGGTGCTGGCCGGCTGGCTCGCGGCCTCGGCCTTCTGGTCGGGGCTGCCGCTGGGTGCGCTGGTGCTGGTCATGATGATCCGGATCATCCCAGGCAGCTGGCGCCAGGAATTGAGCGGGCCGGGAGAGGCGATGCTGCTGCTGTCGCCGCTGATGGTGCTTGCCGCCCTGCCGCTGCTGATCATGCCCGGTGCGGTCTATCCCTGGGTGTCGGGGCCCGAGCGGACCGGTTTCCGCACCCTCTATCTCACCCCCTGGTTCTTCTCCCTGCGGACGGTGATCTTTCTGGCGGTGGTGGCCGGCTTTGCGGCCCTGCTGCTGCTTGCCCGGCGCCGGCCGGTCGCCATACCGGCCGGCGGGCTGATCCTCGTCACCCTGCTGCACACCATGTTCGCGGTCGACTGGCTGATGTCGCTGGAGCCGGGATTCCATTCCGTCGGGTTTCGGGCTCTATGTGCTGTCGATCCAGGCCGCCTCGGCACTGGCGGTGGCGATCCTGATCCGGTTGCGCAGGGGCGGCGGCGCGGCGCGGCCGGGCATTCTGGGCGGGCTGCTGCTCTCGGCCCTGCTGCTCTGGATCTATTTCGCCTTCATGCAGTACTTCATCAGCTGGTCCGATGATCTGCCCGACAGCGTGCTCTGGTATGAGCATCGCGCGGACGGGATCTGGACGGTGGCCATCTGGCTGGTCGCGGCGTTGAGCTTCGTGCCCGCCCTTCTGCTTCTGTTCCCGCCGGTCCGCCACCATCGGCGCCGGCTGACCGGGCTTGCGATCGCAGTGCTGGTCGGCCGGATGCTGGAAATGGCCTGGCTGGTGCTGCCGGTCACGGCGGGACGGGCGGGGGCGCCGGCGACGTCGATCTTTGTGGTTACGGGACTGAGCCTTGGAGGTCTGGGCCTGCTGGCGGGGCTGTCGCTGCCGGCGCTGCTGGAACGGGCCGCGCGGCTCCGTGCGCGGCGCAGCCGGGAGGACCGACCATGACCGCCACCCACCGTAACCGCCGGGACGACCAGGGCTTCGAGCCACAGGACGTACCCGCCCGCGGCGTGGTGCGTGCCGTGATCGGGCTCTTCGCCGGGATTGCACTCTCGGCGGCGCTGGTGGCCGGGCTGGTGGTGCTGCTGACCCCCGGGGTGGGGCCGGAACAGCCGCAGGCGATCGGCGATACCCGACCGGGCCCCGCCGGACCGCGTCTTCAGGTCGATCCGCGCCGCGAACGCGCGGCGGTGGAAGCCGCGGCCGCGGCAAAGCTTCAGGGCTATCGCTGGATCGACGGCCCCGGCCGGCGGGCGCATATCCCGATCGACCGGGCGATGCAGATTCTGGCGGCCCGCGGCTGGCCCGCCCATCCCACCCATCCCGCTCACCCCGCGCCAGACCAGGGGCAGGGGGAAGGGGCGACGCCATGATCCGCCTTGCCGCCATTCTGCTGACCCTGATCCTCGCCGCCCTGCCGGCCGGCGCCCAGGCCCCCTTCGACCCCTTCGACCGGGCGGGTATCGATCCGAAGCCCGGGGCGAGGGTGCCGCTGGATCTGGCCTTCCGCGACCAGACCGGTGCGCGCGTCACTCTGGGCGAGCTGGGCGGCGGCCGGCCGATCCTGCTGGCGCCGGTGCTGCACGACTGCCCGAACATCTGCGGCGTGACCATGGCCGGCCTGGCCCGCGCCATGCAGGCGCAGGACTACACGGCCGGCCGGGACTTCGCGGTGGTCGCCTTCGGCATCGACCCGCGTGAGGGGCCGGAAACTGCCCGCGCCAGCCTGGACGAGCTGACGCAGGGCTTCCCGGATCTCGGCCATGGCGCCATGGCGGCCGTGACCGGCCAGGCCGCCCAGATCCGGACCGTGACCGATGCGCTGGGCTTCCGCTATGCCTGGGACGAGAGTATCGGGCAATACGCCCATGTCGCCGCCGTGGCGGTGCTGACGGCCGATGGTCGTCTGGCCCGCTGGCTTTATGGTGTGGCGCCGGAACCGACCGATCTGTCGCTGGCCCTGACCGAGGCCGGGGAGGGGCGGCTCGGCGACTGGGGCGATCAGCTGCTGCTGCTCTGCTATCACTATGATCCGAAGACCGGCCGCTATGGCTCGCTGGTCTCGTGGGCGCTCAGGATCGGCGGCAGCGCCACGGTTCTGGCGGGGGCGGGGCTGATCGGCCTTGCGGTGCTGCGCGAACGGCGCCGGCGGAGCGGGGGGCCGCGCTCATGACCGCCTCCCTTGCCCCCTGGATCACCGAGGCATCGGCCCATGCGGCCGAAATCGACCGGCTGGCCCTGGCCTTCAGCCTGTTGATCGCGGCCCTGTCGGTGCCGGTCTTCCTGCTGCTGGTGGTGTTCGCCATCCGCTATCGCCGCGGCCGCAAGGTCGACCGCCGCCATGCCCCCGACCGGAATGTCTGGCTGGAGACCTCTTGGGCGCTGATCCCCTTCCTTCTGATCCTGATCTTCTATGTCTGGTCGACCAGCAGCTATATCGACCTCTACGAGCCCCCTGACGACGCGCTGGAAATCAACCTGGTGGCCAAGCAGTGGATGTGGAAGGTCCAGCATCCGGGCGGTCAGCGAGAGATCGACGAGCTGCACGTGCCGGCGGGGACGCCGGTGCGGCTCAACATGGCATCGCAGGACGTGATCCACAGCCTTTATGTGCCGGCGCTCCGCCTGAAGCGCGATGTGGTGCCGGGGCGCTATACCAGCCTGTGGTTCACCGCCGACCGCCCCGGAACCTATCGGCTGACCTGCGCCGAATTCTGCGGCACCGATCATTCCACCATGGGCGGCCGGCTGGTGGTGATGCGCCCGGCCGATTATGCCCGCTGGCTGGCAGAGTCGGATCTTGACCCCTCCCTTGCCGAACAGGGGGCGCAGCTGTTCCGCACGCTGGGCTGCAGCGGCTGCCACGGGTCGGGTTCGACGGTTCATGCGCCGCCGCTCGACGGGCTCTATGGCAGCCCCGTACCGCTGGATGACGGCCGGGTGATCACCGCCGACGACCGCTATATCCGCGACTCGATCCTGCTGCCGCAATCCGAGATCGCTGCCGGCTATCCGCGCATCATGCCGACCTTCCGCAACCTGCTGGACGAGGAGCAGGTGATGAAGCTGGTGGCCTATATCAAGTCGCTGCGGCGCCAGGGCTGGAAGGACGGACCATGACCGCGACCACCGCGACCGAACGGGCAAGCTATCTGGGGGCGGGGCATACGCTGCGCTCGTGGCTGTTCACCACTGATCACAAGCGGATCGCGATCCTCTACATGATCTCGGTCACCCTGTTCTTTTTCGTGGGCGGGGCGGCCGCGGCCCTGGTCCGCGCCGATCTGCTGACGCCCGAGGGCGATCTCCTGAGCAATGAGGGCTATAACCGGGCCTTCACGCTGCACGGCGTGATCATGGTCTGGTTCTTCCTGATCCCGTCCATTCCCAACACCTTCGGCAATTTCCTGCTGCCGTTGATGATCGGCGCGCGCGACCTGGCTTTCCCGCGGCTGAACCTGATCAGCTGGTACATCTACATGCTGGGCGGGCTGTTCACGCTGGTGGTGCTGATCACCGGCGGGGTCGATACCGGCTGGACCTTCTACACGCCGCTGTCGTCGATGTTCGCCAACGGCAATGTCGTGCTGGTGGCGGTGGCGGTGTTCATCGTCGGCTTTTCCTCGATTCTGACCGGGCTCAATTTCATCGTCACCGTCCACAAGCTGCGGGCGCCGGGCATGACCTGGGGGCGGCTCAGGCTGTTCGTCTGGTCGCATTATGCGACGTCGATCATCCTGGTGCTGGCGACGCCGGTGCTGTCGATCGCCCTGGTGCTGATCGCAGCCGAACGGCTGTTCGGGCTGGGGGTGTTCGATCCGGCGCTGGGGGGCGACCCGCTGCTGTTCCAGCACCTGTTCTGGTTCTACAGCCACCCGGCGGTCTACATCATGGTGCTGCCGGCCATGGGAGTGGTGAGCGAGCTGGTCGCGGCCACCGCGCGCAAGCCGGTCTTCGGCTACTGGTTCGTGGCGGGATCGTCCATGGCGATCGCGATCATCGGCTTTCTGGTCTGGGGCCATCACATGTTCGTGGCCGGACAGTCGATGTATGCAAGCGCGGTGTTTTCCTTCCTCAGCATCGTGGTCGCGGTGCCGTCGGCGATCAAGGTCTACAACTGGACGGCGACGCTCTACAAAGGCCATATCGCGCTCGACCCGCCCTTCTTCTTTGCGGCCGGCTTCATCGGCCTGTTCGTTCTGGGCGGATTGACCGGGTTGATCCTGGCCATGCTGGCGATCGACGTCCATCTCCACGACACTTATTTCGTCGTGGCGCATTTCCACTACATCATGGTCGGCGGCACGGTCTCGGCCTATTTCGGCGCCCTGCATTTCTGGTGGCCCAAGATCAGCGGCCGGATCTATCCCCGGCTCTGGGGCACGCTGTCGGCCGTGTTCATCTTCCTGGGGTTCAACCTCACCTTCTTCCCGCAATTCATCCTGGGCTATCTGGGCATGCCGCGGCGCTACCACAGCTATGACCCGGCCTTTCAGGTGCTGCACATCATGTCGACCACCGGCGCCTCGATCCTGGCGGTCGCCTATGTCATGCCCTTCGCCTATCTGTTCTGGTCGCTGCGCTATGGCCGGCCCGCGGGCCCCAACCCCTGGGGCGTGACCGGGCTGGAATGGACGGTCGCCTCGCCGCCGCCCAAGCACAATTTCTACCCGCCGCCCGTGGTCTCGGAAGGCCCCTATGACGGCTATGAGGTGGAGATGAAGGGGTCGAAACATGGCTGAGAACGTCCGGCTGCACGACCCCTATGCCCGGCCCGTGCAGCAGCGCACCGCCGATCTGATGGGCATGTTCGTCTTCCTCGGCACCGAGATCATGCTGTTCGGCGGGCTGTTCGCGGCGATCTATGTGGTTCGCGGCCTGCACCCGCACGAGGTGGTGGAAGCCTCAAAGCGCCTGCATCTGTTCATCGGGGCCGCCAATACCGCCATTCTGCTGACCTCCAGTCTGGCGGTCGCCGTGGCCGTGCGGGCGGCGCGGGCCGGGCGGGTGCGGCTCGGCTGGATGCTGCTTCTGGGCGCGGCTTTGACCGGGCTTCTGTTCCTGGGCGTCAAGGGCATGGAATGGGGAATGGAGGCAGAGGAAGGGCTGCTGCCGTTCAGGGGGGTGTCGGGCAGCCTGTCGGGCCCGGTCGACCGGCTGTTCATGAACCTCTACATGATCGCGACCGGACTGCACGCGATCCATGTCAGCATCGGCGTGGTGCTGCTTGCGGGCCTTGCCCTCAGGATCGGCCTCGGCCGCCTGCAGCTGCCGGAACGGGCGGTGGTGGTGGAGGTCGCGGGCCTCTACTGGCATCTGGTGGATGTGATCTGGGTCTTCCTCTATCCCGCGCTCTATCTGATACGGTGAGAATGATGACCGGTATCGGACGGCTGATCCTGATCTGGGCGGCACTGCTGGTGCTGCTGGCGGCCACGGTGGCGGCAAGTGCCGTTCTCCACGGCGCGGCCAGCCTGACCGCCAGCCTGCTGATCGCCGCGATCAAGGCGGGGCTGATCTTCTGGTTCTTCATGCATCTGGGCGAAGAGGCGGGGCTCGTCAGGGTTATGGCGCTGGGCGCCATTGCCTGGCTCGGCATCCTCTTCGCGCTGTCGGGCGCCGACTACGCCACCCGCGGCTGGTGGTGAGCGATCATTGCGCCGATGCGGGAAGGGCAGGTTTGGGTTTCGCCAGCCATTCGCGGCCACGCAGCATCGCTTTCCAGTACATCCAGGGCAGCATCCGTTCTTTCAGCAGCCAGGCGAGGTGGCTGGGCCGGCGGCCGTCGATCAGCCAGTTCGGGAAGCTCGGCAGCAATTTGCCGCCATAGCCGAATTCGGCGAGCACGATCCGGCCGCGCTCCACGGTCAGCGGGCAGGATCCGTAGCCGTCATAAACCGCGTCGCCCCCCGAAATCAGGCCCAGATCGCGCAGCAGATTGTGGGCCACGACCGGCGCCTGCTTGCGGGCGGCGGCCGCGGTCTTGGCATTGGGTGCGTTGCAGACGTCGCCCAGGCCATAGACGCCGTCATACTGCCGGTGCCGCAGGCTCGACGGGTCGACATCGACCCAGCCGTCCGCATCGGCAAGCGGCGAGACCTTCACGAAATCGGGCGCGCATTGCGGCGGCACGACATGGATCATGTCGAAACCGCGCTCCACCGTGCTGGTCTGCCCCGCGGCATCGGTGCGGGTGAACCAGGCGGTGCGGGCGGGCCCGTCGATGCGGGTCAGCCTTTCCTGGAAGCGGAGATGAATGCCGTAGCGCTCCACATAGGACATCAGCGCCGGCACATAGTCTTTCACGCCGAACAGCACCGCCCCGGCGGTGCAGAAATTGATGTCGATCCCGGAGAGCACAGCCTGCCGGCGCCAGTGGTCGGCGGACAGATACATCGCCTTCTGGGGTGCGCCCGCGCATTTGATCGGCATCGGCGGCTGGGTGAAGATCGCCCGACCGCTCTTCATGCCCTGGACCAGCTCCCAGGTGTAAGGGGCCAGGTCATAGCGGTAATTCGAGGTGACGCCGTTGCGCCCCAGCGTCTCGGCCAGGCCCGGAATGGCGGTCCAGTCCAGCTTGAGGCCGGGGGCGACGACCAGCGCCCGCCAGGTGATCACCCGGCAGCCATCAAGGATGACGGCCCTGGCATCGGGCTCGAAGGCCGCCACAGCCGCTTTGATCCAGGTGACGCCCGGCGGGATCAGCGAGGCCATCGTCCGGGCGGTGGTGCGGGCATCGAACACGCCGCCACCGACCATGGTCCAGCCCGGCTGATAGTAGTGGATATCGGCCGGATCGATGATCGCGATGTCGAGATCGGGCTTGCGGGCCTTCAGGCTGGACGCGGCGGCGATACCCGCGGCGCCACCGCCGACGATGACCACGTCGTGGTGGAGGCTGGTGCCATCCACCGGCGTGCGGCCGCCATTGGCGATCCGGCGGGCGACGCCGGTCATGTCGTAGCCGGCCGCTTTTGCGGCGGCGATGATTTCGGGCAGCGGCCGGCCGCGGGCGGCTTCGGCCAGCGACCAGAGCGTGGCCGAGCGCGTACCCGAACGGCAATAGGCGAGCACCGGCCGCGGCAGGCGGTCGATCAGCCCGGCAAAGGCGCCGGCCTGGTCATCCGTCACCTTGCCCGAGGCGACGGGCAGAAAGGCGGCCTCGATCCCGGCGGCCTGTGCCGCCTGGCGGATTTCCTCGAAAACCGGCTGATCGGGGCCTTCGCCGTCGGGCCGGTTGCAGATGACCGCGCGAAAGCCGGCGGCGGCCAGATCGGCCATGTCTTCCGGATGGATCTGGGGCGCGACCGAGACTGTCGGCGACAGGGCGTGCGTGCGGGGCATGGGATGGTTACTCCCGTCGGGGCCGGTCCGGTGTGGTCGCGTGCGGGCATGCGCCCTCGCGCGCGGCGCAGGATCGTCAGGATCGGCCGGTGATATATAACCTGTAATTGAGAAGCCGGCCGGACTACCGCGTGGCGAGGCCTGCGCGGATCGGCCCTTGCGTGGCCGGCTCAGCCGGTGGCCGGGGACGGGACCATGGGGGTTTCCTCCTGTTCTTGATATGTCTGTGTCTGCAGGGGCCGTGCGTTCAGATGGCGAGGCCGAAAGCGGCAGCGTTGCGATAGAGCATGTAGAGGGCGACCACGAAGACGAGGCCCGCGAAGATGCGGTTCAGCACCGCCTTGCGGGTGGCCAGGCGGCAGGCGAGCTGCATACCGAGATAGCCGCCGGCCAGGCCGCCGACGATGTATTCGGCCGCGATCGGCCAGTCGACCAGGCCCGAGGCTGCGTAACTGGCGGCGGTGGTGAGGCCGAGCGCACCCACCGCCAACAGTGACGAGCCCACCGCATAGAGCATCGGCATGCCGGTCGAGAAGATCAGGCCGGGCACGATCAGAAAACCGCCGCCGATCCCGAAGAAGCCCGACAGCAGCCCGACACAGGCGGCGGCCAGGATGACCAGCGGCAGGCGCCGGGGTTCATGAGCGCCGCTTGCGCCACCGCCGCTGCCGCGGCGCAGCATCAGCACACCTACCGCCATCATCAACAGGGCGAAAAGGAACAGCAGACGCTGGCCGTCGACATCCTTGCCGATCCGCGACCCGATGGCGGCACCGCCGACACCGATGGCGGCAAACAACCCGGCATCGCGCCAGCGGACATTGCCGGCCCGGGCGTGACCGGCAAAATTGGCGAAGGCATTGAACGAGACCGCGAGCGCGCCGGTGCCGATCGCCGCATGGGGCGGCAGGCCCACGACATAGAGCAGCAGCGGCGTCGCCATGATCGAGCCGCCGCCGCCGATCAGGCCCAGCGTGAAGCCGACGAGACCGCCGGAGGCGACGGCGAGGATCGATTGCAGCACCATCATGGTCGGGTTCCCTTTCGCCCGCGTGGCGTAACCCGGATGGTCGCGGGGGCGCGGGTCTGCCCGGCGGCCGTTGTCTATGGCTTTGTCTTCAGCGCCTTACCGCTCCCCCACCACGGCGAAAGTCGCAGCCGGCGTCAGGCGTCGCGTGGGTGTGGCAGGTCTGGCAGGGGCGGTGGTCGCCGGAACCGCAGCCGGTATGGGGGCAGCTTCGGCGCCCCCGAAGCCCTGCCGCAGCAGGCCCAGAAGCTGCTCGGCATGGCCGGGCGTGACCCGGTAGAAGATCGTCCGGCCCTCGCGCCGCCCGGTGATCAGCCCGGCCTCGCGCAGCTCCCCCAGATACTGCGACAGGCTGGGCTGGCGGATGCCGAGGGCCTCCTCGATCCCGCCGACCGCGCATTCGCCCTCCATCAGAAAGAAGGCGACACGCAGCCGGGCCGGATGGGCCAGCACCCGCAGCCGGGCGGCGCCTTCGGTGACGGCTTCGGGATCCAGGCTCATCTGCGGTCTCCGGTCGGGCTGTCGGGCAGGGGGCCGGTGCGGAAATACCAGTCGGTTCCGGGGGCCTGGCGGTCGAAAAGGGTGTCGGGCGAGATGTCGACCGGCAGGATCACGTCGTCGCCGGGCATCCAGCCCTCGGGGGTGGCGACATCATGGGCGTCGGCGGCCCGGAGGGCGGCGACCAGGCGCAGCAGCTCCGCGACATTGCGGCCGGTGGTCATCGGATACCAGCTGATGGCGCGGATGATGCCCATCGGATCGATCACAAAGGCCGCACGCACCATCGAGGCATCGGGTGCGTTGGGGGCGATCATCCCATAGGCGCGGGCGATGGCCATCGACGGGTCTTCGACGATCGGGAACGGGATCTTCACCCCGAACTGGTCGTGGATGCTGCGGATCCAGGCGACATGCGAGAACAGGCTGTCGACCGACAGCGCCAGCAGATCGCAGTCCAGGGCCGCAAAGCGGTCGGCTGCCCGGGCGAAGGCGATGAATTCGCTGGTGCAGACGGGGGTGAAGTCGGCGGGGTGGGAGAACAGCAGCAGCCAGCGCCCCCGATAATCGGCGATCGCCCGGTCGCCCATGGTCGTCCGCGCCCGGAATTCGGGGGCGGGATCGTGAAGCAGGGGCGGCCCCTGGCGGATGATGGGCTGGTCGGTCATCCCGGCTCCTCGCAGCTCGGCATTTCATATTCTATGAAATGGCATATCGATAGAATATGAAAAGGCCAAGTATGAGTCCAGGCGGGATTTTTCCGGCCGGGGCCGGGTCAACGCAGGGGCAGGGCGACGCTCTGCTTCACCGTCTGGCTGGGGACATCGGTCTTGATGTTGCGCACGCCCTTCACCCGGCTGAGGTGGTTGGCCTGGAAGCGGCGGTAATCGTCCAGATCGGCGGCGACAACCCGCAGCAGGGCGTCGCAATCGCCCAGCATGATGTAGCATTCGACCACCTCGGGAAATTCGCGCACCGCGGCGATGAAGCGGTCGATGGTCTCGGCATCCTGCGCCTCCAGCCAGATCCGGGCGAAGAGCGACAGCGGCAGGCCGATCTTCGCCGGGTCGACCACGGCGGCGTAGCGACGGATGATGCCAGCCTCTTCCAGCAAGCGCACCCGGCGCAGACAGGGGGAGGGCGACAGCCCCACCTCGCGCGCCAGTTCCACATTCTGCATCCGGCCGTCGCGCTGCAGGGCACGGAGGATCCGCTTGTCGATCTCGTCCAGTTTTATCGGCATGTGACCGGCCTTCGGCGCAAAAGATTGGCATCTGATGCCAAGTATCGGGCGCTGGCTGGCATCTTCGCAACCCGATTGCCGGGCCGTGCGGCTATCGTCTGACGATGAACCTCCGGTGGTGGAGGCGGGGCAGGCGGGGGTGCGGATGGGCTGGGAATGGATGGCCTCGGTGGTGGTCTTCGCGATCGCGATGTCGGCGACGCCCGGACCGAACAACACCATGCTGACCGCATCGGGGGCCAATTGGGGCTTCCTGCGCAGCCTGCCGCATATGGCCGGGATCAGCCTGGGGGTGACCGTCATCCTGGCGGCCGTCGGCGCCTTCGGCTCGCCGCTGGTTGCCGCACCCGGGGTGCATGACGTGCTGAAATGGGCGGGCATCTGCTATCTGCTCTGGCTGGCCTGGAAGATCGCGACGGCCCGGCCCGCGCCGGAGGGCACGCCCGCAGGCAGCGGCGGGCGCAGCCGACCGCTCAATAGTCTGGAAGCTGCCGCCTTCCAGCTGGTGAACCCGAAATTCTGGGTGATCGCGGCCAGTGCCATGGTCACCTATGTGGGCGAGGGTGAAGGGGCGGGCGGCACGCTGTTGCCGGCGATCACCCTGGCTCTGGTCTTCGGCATCGTCACCTTTCCCTGCTCGGTGCTGTGGACGCTGGTCGGCGTGGGGGCCGGCCGGCTGCTGCGCACGGCCGGGGCACTTCGGACCTTCAACATCGTCATGGCGGCCCTGCTGGTCGCCTCGCTGATCCCGATCGTTCTGGACTAGGGCAGGTCCGGTCGACGGCGGTTTGCAGGACAGCAGGGCAGGATTGACGCCGGTCGCGGATCGTGGATGAAATCTGCAGTCTGAACCAAGCCGTCCGCTCTCCGGTGCCCCTTTGCTCAAGCTCGCCTTTCTCCTGATTGGTCCCGATGCATTCAGGGCGCGATGGTATGCGCTCGCCGGTGCCGGAGCCTTCCTGCTCGCCATCGCTGCCGCGTTGATGGCGGGCCTGTCTCCCACGCTGACCATTGCGACCTATCTGGCGCTTGGTCTCGCATTTCTGGGCTCGGGCCTGCTGATGGCGGTGGTGGCAGTCGCCTCGTCGGGGCCGCGCCGCTGGCTGGCGCTTGCCCGGCCGATGATGGCCATCCTGGCCGGACTGCTGATCCTGGGTACGGCCTTCGAAACCGGCTGGCTGTTGTCGACGGCCTTTGCGATCGCCTTCATCCTGGACGGGGCATTCCGCATCCTGATGACCCTGCTCACCCGCTTTACCGGCTGGGTGACCTCGATCGCCTGCGGCATCGCCGAACTGATCCTGGCGGTGATGATGCTGGCGGGCTGGCCGTTTTCCGGCGCGTGGAACGTGGCGTTCTGCATCGGCCTGTTCATCGGTCTGTCGGGCTGGCTGCTGATCCGGCTGGGCCTGCTGCTGCGCGGGCTGGAGGACGAGGCCGCGATCCTGCTGCTCCCGGTCTTCTCGGGGCGCGGCTGGTATGATCATGCCCCGGTGCTGATCGGCGAGGCGCCGCCACGCGGCCCCGACGACCCGCCGATCGTGGTGCGGATCTGGATGCCGGCGGGGCCGGAGCGGACCCGGGCGGGCCGGCCGGTGATCGATCGCTATCTGGGGGCGCAGGATGACGAGGGGGTGTTCTCGGGCGGCCATGCCTCTCTGGAGCTGGCGCCGGACCTATATATCAGCCATTGGCCTGCGTCCGATTTCGACCTGAACGGGCGGGGGCTGATGACCGTGTTCAGTTCGCGTGCGGACAATGACATGGCCGGAAGTTTTCAGCGCAGCTATGAGGAAGAGGCTGCCGACTGGCGACCGGCCGATCTCAGGATCGAAGTCCACCGTTTCAACCCGCGGCGGCTCAAGGCCTTCTGGGCCGGCTACAAGCAGGATGCCACCTACAATATCACCAACCGCAACTGTTCGGTTGTGGTGGCGGCCGGGCTGGATGCGGCGCTGGAAGGCGTGCTGGCCGGGCGTCACCCCTGGCTGCGCTTGCTGGGGCTGATGATCGACCCCGATCTCTGGGTGGCGGCGATGATCCGCACCCGGGCCTCTTCGATGACCTGGACGCCGGGGCTGGTGCTGGACTATGTCCGCATCCTGGTCCGGATCGTGGAGCGGCGGGATGTGTCCTGGGGGCGGCGGTTCCGCGGCTTTCTGGGGCGGGTCGATGGTGAGATCACCGACAGGGGAGCGCCGGCGGCATGACCGGAACCGAGGCGACCGCGACCGAAGACGGCGCAACCGAAGATGAGGGCGCTCCGCGAGGCAATCTTCTGTCGCGGGCGGCAGTCATCGCCACCGCGACCATGTTTGGCCTGACCTATTCACTCAGCGCGGCGCTGATCGCGCTCGACCTCGACCGGCGGGATCTGGACCCGGCCGCGATCGGGGCGAATGCGGCGATGCATGCGTTGGGCGTGCTGGCCATGGCCTTCCTGCTGCCGCGGGTGGTGCCGCGTCTCGGCATCCGTCGCATGGTTATCCTGTCGCTGGTGCTGGCGGCGGTGGTGCTGGTGCTGTTTCCGGCGACGCCGGTCTGGGTGTGGTTCGTGCTCCGCCTGCTGCTCGGAGCCTCGTCCGAAACCCTGTTCGTGCTCTCGGAAACCTGGACCAATGCGCTCGCCACCGAACGCAGCCGCGCGCAGGCCATGGCGATCTACACGGCAGCACTCTCGGTCGGTTTTGCGGCCGGCCCGGCCATCCTGGCGGCCATCGGCTCGGAAGGCGCGACCGCCTATGTCGTCGGTGCGGCGATCGCGGCCGGTGCGGCGCTGTTCGTCGCGGCCCCCAAAGTGACCGCGCCGGCCTTCGAGCACCCGGTGAAGAAAAGCCCGCTCTACTTCATGCGGCTCGCCCCGGTCGCGATCGCGGCGATCATGCTGAATGCGGCGCTCGAAACCTCGGGCCTGTCGTTCCTTGCCCTCTATGCCGGAAATCTGGGCTGGAGCGAGAGCGGCGCCACGGGGCTTATGTCGGTGATGATGGTGGGCGCCATCCTGCTGCAGCTGCCGATCGGCTGGATCGGCGACCGCATGGACCGGATGCTGCTGGTCCGGATTCTGGCGGTCGTCGCGGGGCTGGGCGCCCTGGTCTGGCCGCTGGCACTGGGCCACCAGATCGTGACCTGGGTGCTGCTGTTCGTCTGGGGCGGCGCCTTCGTCGGCGTCTACACCATCATGCTCGCCGTTGTCGGCAGCCGCTTCAAGGGCGGCGACCTGGTCGGCATCTATGCCGCCATGGGGCTGATGTGGGGCGTGGGCGCGCTGCTCGGGCCGGTGCTCGCCGGGGCGGCCATGGATGCCACCCGCCACGGCCTCGCCTTCTTCGCGGCGGCCGCCTGCTTCGCCTTCGTGGCGGCAAGCCTGATCAGGCCGCGGGTGGCCTGATCAGGAAGGGGGCTCACCCGATCCGGTGGCCGGCGGCGCTGAGCGCTGCAATCACCCGCTCCCTGTCGGCCGCCTGGACCAGCAGATAGTCGGTATCGAAGGTCGAGACCAGGAAGATACCGATCCCGTCGGCCGCCAGCGGCTGCAGAACCGCGACGGCGATGCCGGTCTCGTCGAAGGCGAAGGGGCCCTGGAATTTGAAGCAGGACCAGGCCCGGTCTGCCCTGACATCGCCGGGCACCCGCTCGGCCAGGCACACCACCGACAGCTCGTCGGCGGTGCGCGAGATCGAGACGAAACCCGGCCCGTCGGCCCAGCCTGGAATGGGGGCAAGGGGATCGAGCCGGGCGACGGCGTAGGTTCCGGACAGGGGGAGGAGGGTGATCCGTCTCATGTTCCGGAACCTCTGTGGGGTGGGTGATGGTCAGCGGCCGAGGGTGTAGAATTCGTCGTTCGGCCGCATGCGGGTGACATTGGCCATGCGGTTCGACAGGCCGAAGAAAGAGGCGATGCCGGCGATGTCCCAGGCATCTTCTTCGGTGAAGCCATGGGCGGCGAGGGTGGCGAAATCCGCTTCTTCCACCGCATAGGCCTCGAACGAGACCTTCATCGCGAAATCGAGCATGGCGCGCTGACGCTCGGTGATGTCGGCCTTGCGATAGTTGATCGCCACCTGATCCGCGATCAGCGGGTTCTTGGCCCGGATGCGCAGGATGGCGCCATGGGCGACGACGCAATACTGGCACTGATTGAGATTGCTGGTGGCGACCACGATCATCTCGCGCTCGGCCTTGGTCAGGTTGCCGGGCTTGTCCATCAGCGCGTCGTGATAGGCGAAGAAGGCGCGGAATTCATCCGGCCGGCGCGCCAGTACCACGAAGACATTGGGGATGAAGCCCGATTTCTCCTGCACCTTGAGCAGGCGGTCGCGGATGTCTTCGGGCATCTCGTCGAGCGAGGGCACCGGGAAGCGGCTGATCGGCAGGGTGGCGGGTGCGGTGTCGGTCATGGCGGGGCGTTTCCGTTGGGGAGGGATTCTTAAGCGGCGGGCGGAGGCGATTGTCAGCCGAGCTCCGGGTTCACAGGCACGACCACGCGGCCGCGGACCTTGCCTTCAAGAATGCGGGCGGCGGTGGGGATCACCTCGTCGAAGCCGATTTCGGTGGTCAGCTCGTCGAGAAGCGCCGGGTCGAGGTCGCGGCCGAGGCGCTGCCAGGCTTCCAGCCGGTCGGGCCTGGGGCACATCACACTGTCGACGCCGGCAAGCGTGACGCCGCGCAGGATGAAGGGGGCGACGGTCGCCGGCAGCGACATGCCGCCGGCCAGGCCGCAGGCGGCGACCGTGCCGCGATACTTCATCTGGGCGCAGATATTGGCGAGGGTCTGGCCGCCGACCACGTCGACCGCACCGGCCCAGCGCTCTTTCGCAAGCGGCTTGCCCGGCTCGGCAAAGGGCGCGCGGTCCATGATGTCGGCGGCGCCGAGCCGCGTCAGATAATCGGCCTCTTCGGGCCGGCCGGTCAGGGCCACGACCCTGTAGCCGAGCTTCGCCAGCACGGCGACGGCTACAGAGCCGACACCGCCCGCCGCACCGGTGACCAGCACCTCGCCCTTGTCGGGGGTGACGCCGTGACGCTCCAGCGCCAGCACGCAGAGCATGGCCGTGTAGCCGGCCGTGCCGATGGCGGCCGCCTGACGCAGGGTGAAGGGGCTGGCGAGCGGCACCAGCCAGTCGCCCTTCAGCCGGGCCTTGCCGGCAAGCCCGCCCCAATGCACCTCGCCCACGCCCCAGCCGTTCAGCACCACCCGGTCGCCGGGCTTCCAGTCGGCATGTTCCGAGCTTTCGACCACACCGGCCAGGTCGATGCCGGGCACCATGGGGAAGCTGCGCACCACCGGGCTCTTGCCGGTGATGGCGAGGCCGTCCTTGTAGTTCAGCGTCGACCAGCCGACCTTGACCGTGACATCGCCGGCGGGCAGCCGGTCGTCGTCGAGATCGGTCTGCCGGGCATGGTAGCCGCTGTCGTCCTTGTCGATCAGGATCGCCTTGAACATCGGGGAGAGGCTCCGTTCGGGTGATGGGTCAGATGGATGACGTGGCCGGCACCGGCGGCGGCGCATGGCCGAGCAGGGCGAAGAAGCCGGCGGCGAACAGCCGGAGCGGCGCCGGGTCGCGGTCGAGCTTGGTGCGTAGCACCGCCCCTTCCCAGCCGATCCAGAAGAAGGCGGCCAGGCGATCGCAGTCATGGGCCGGGTCGATTTCGCCGGCGGCCTGTGCCGCCCGCAGGCAGGCGGCGGTGCGGGCCTGCCAATCCTGGAACACCGCGGCGATCTGCGCGCGGAAGCCTTCGGGCAAGGTGCCCATCTCCTGGCCCAGATTGCCGACCAGGCAGCCGCGCCGCCAGCCATGGCGGGCCATGCCCGCTTCGGCATCGGCGATGAAGCGGCCAAGCCGGGTCATCGGCGTCAGGCTGCCGTCCAGGAACCAGCGGTCGAGCTTGCGGGCGAAATAGGCGGCATAGGCGCCGATCAGCGCGGCGCCGAAGGCCTCTTTGCCGTCGAAGTAATGGTAGAAGGATCCCTTCGGGATGCCGGCCGATTTCAGGATCTCGTCCAGCCCGACGGCCGAGAAGCCCTTCTCGGTCAGGATGGCGACGCCCGAGCGCACCAGCCGGTCCCGCGCATCGACCAGCCCGGCCTTGGGCGGGCGGCCCCGGCGGCGGGCAGGCATGGCGGGGGCGGCAGAGATGGTGGCATCGGTCATGCGGTGAATTTAGACCGATCGTCTCTAAAATAACAAGACCTCATCCTGCGCCGGCTCGGCGGCGACCTCGATCACCTGCTGCCGCAGCCAGCGCTGTGCCGGGTGATCGTCGGTGCGCCGATGCCAGAGCAGATGAAAGGGGATCGCCGGCAGGGCCAGCGGGGGCGCAGACACGGCCAGATCCGGCCGCGCGCCCGCGACCACGCCGGCCATCAGCGTGGCCACCAGGTCGGTTTCGGCGATGATGGCTGGGGCTGCATACATCTGCGGCAGCATCAGGCCGACCCGGCGGCGGAGGCCCTGCGCCTGAAGCGCCTGGTCCACCACTCCGAAGCCGTCGCCTTCGGGGGAGACCAGCAGGTGGCGGGCGTCGAGGAAGGAAGGGAGATCGGCAAGGGCCGCCTCTGCCGGCCCGCCTTTGCGGGCGATGCAGACGAAAGCTTCGGTGAACAGCGGCGCTGACAGGATGCGCGCTTCCGGGCCCGGCGGCACGCCGACGGCAAGATCGGCCACCGCCTCGTCCAGCAGGCGGATCGCATCTTCGCGCCCCTGAAAGCCCAGCACCTGCAGGTCGATCCCAGGCGCCGCCGCCGCGAGGCGCCGCCCCAGTCCCGGCAACAGGCGATGGGCCGGATGCTCCGACAGCGCGAGCGTCACTCTGGTGGTGGCGGCGCTCGGGTCGAAAGCCGGCCTGTGGTTCAGGGCAGCGTCCACCGCTTCCAGGATCTGCCCGAAGGGGCGGGCAAGGTCCAGTGCGCGCGGGGTGGGGGCGAGCCCTTTGGGGCTGCGCACGAACAGCTCGTCGCCGGTGGCGCGGCGCAGTCGGGCGAGCGCCGCGCTCATCGCTGGCTGGGTCAGCCCGATCCGCCGGGCAGCCCGGGTGACGTTGCGTTCCGCCATCAGCGCCTGAAAGGCGGCGATCAGATTGAGGTCGAAACCGTTGTGATCCACCAGATCTATGTCCTCATATAATCTGCATCGATTTCAATGATGACACAGGCTGTCCCACCTTCTCCATCGTCACCCGATGATGGAGGCATCATGCCCACGGATATCGCCCGCATTCCCCCGACCGAAGCGCCGGATCTTTCCCCTGGCCGGCGCCTTGCACTGGAGCATCTCTATGGTGGATTCGGCACGGACGACGTCGATCTGGTCGATCTTGCGCTGACGGCGGACTGGCAGGACATTCCGTCCATGCCCGGCCAGGCCGCCGGGCCCGCCGGCATCAAGCCGATCTTCCGCCTGTTCCGGCAGGCCTTTCCCGATCTGACGGTCGAGATTGTCGAGGTGCTGACCGGCCCCGACCGGGCGGCCGTGCGCCTGATGGCGACCGGCACCCATCTGGGACCGCTGTTCGGCGTGCCGGCCAGCGGCCGGCGGGTCAGTCTGGCCATCCATGAATTCCACCGTTTCGAGGGCGAGCGCATCGCCGTCACCCACCATATGGAAGATCTGTTCGGCCTGTTCCGTCAGATCGGCGCCTGGCCCGCCATGGAAGGAGCAGCGGCATGACCCGGAGCCTGATCCTCACCCGCATGGGTGCCACGCCTGAGCCTGCTCTTGCGGAGCTGCCGTTGCGGGAGCCGGGGCCGGGAGAGCTCCGTATTGCCATAGATGCGGCGGCGTTGAACCCGCTGGATGCCAAGCTCGCCCGGGGCCATCTGGCCGACTGGTTTCCGATCGTGCTGCCCTGGGTGCCGGGCACGGATTTTGCCGGCCGGGTGGTGGCCGTCGGCGCCGGCGTGACGGGATTTGTCCCGGGGGACGAGGTTTTCGGGCGCAGTGATCCCGTTGCCGGCGGCGCCTTCGGGCCCGCGATCACCCTGCCGGCCGGCTTCGTGGCGCGGCGCCCGGCGGGGATCGATGCCGCAACCGCGGCGGCCCTGGTCACACCGGCAGCCATTGCCCTGCAGGCGCTGGACGAGGTGGCCGGCGCCGATGGCCCGCTGGTGATCCTGGGCAGTGGTGCGGTGGGTACGGCGCTGGTGCAGATCGCCCGCCGCGGGCGTGCCGTGACGCTCAGCGGCCGCCATGCCGCCCGGCTCGCGGTGCATGGGGTGCAGGTGCTTGCGGCAGAGGGGGCCGACCTCGCCGCCGCGATCGCCGGAGCCGGGGTGGTGATCGACACCGTCGGCGGACCGCGTCAGCGGCAGGTGCTGGCCTGTCTGCGCCCCGGTGCCCGTTTCCTGGCCATCGCCGAGCCGCTGCCCGAAGATGCGGCGGTACCTGCGGGCGTCAAGGCCGGTTTCGCGGCTCTGGCAGGTGGCGGCGGTCAGCTCGATCGGATCGCCGGACTGGCGGCCGATGGCGTGCTGGTTCCCGAGATTGCAAGCCGGTTCGGGATCGGGGATGCGGTGGCCGTGTTCGGCGCCTGGACTGCTGGGCGTCTTCCGGCCCGTCAGGTGATGGTGCGGGAGGGCTGATCGGCAGGTATAAATCGGAATTGGCGGCAAAATTTTTCTGTAAAACAGAAAATTTTTGCCGCAACATGCGGGCATCGATGGATGGCACAGCCGAGAGGTGAAGGATCATGCGCCTGCCCGCCACCAATCAGACGCCCGATGACGATGGCAAGGGCCGGGAGGACGGGGCCCTCTGCCGCCGCAGCCGTCGCCTGGCGCATCTCTGCGCCGCCTTTGCCGTGGCCCTGCCGGTTGGTGTGGTCGTGAGCTGTGCGGCGGGACAGGTGCCGGATCTTCCAGGCCTGTCGAAGACGATCGACCTTGCGGCGCTGGTCTGGTGGCAGGTCGGCATTGTTCTGGCCGGCATGCTGGCGCCGGTGCTGCCGGTCAGCCTGGCCCTGCTGGTGGCGCGGCGCTGCTTTCTGGCGGTCGGCCGGGGAGCCATCTTCACCTTGGAGACGGTGGCCGCCCTTCGGCGGATCGCCGGTCTGGTGACGCTTGGCGGGATTGCGGGGCTGATCGCACCGACGGTGGTGGTGCTGGGGGCGACCGTTCTGGCCGCCCCCGGCCAGCGCCAGCTGGCAATCAGCATCAGCAGCGGGCCGCTGCTGACCCTGGTGCTGGGGGCCGTGGTCTATCTGATCGCCGACATCATGCATCGGGCAGCACGCATGGCGGAAGACCATGCGCAGATCGTCTGATGGCGATCGTCGTGCGTCTGGATGTGATGCTGGCCCGCCGCAAGATGAGTTCCCGGGATCTGGCGGCGCAGATCGGCATCACCGAGGCCAATCTCTCGCTGTTGAAGCGCGGCCATGTGAAGGGCATCCGCTTCGAGACGCTGGAGAAGATCTGCGAGGCGCTCGCCTGCCAGCCGGGGGATCTTCTTGAGTATGAAGCACCCTGATGACGGGTCGGTCAGGCCGGCCGCTTCGGGATGTCGAGACCCCGCTGCACCGCCGGGCGAGCAAGGCCGCGCTCCAGCCAGGCCGGAACATTGATCAGCTTTTCGAAATGAACCAGATCGCCCGCGCCGTAGAAGCCGATCAGGTTGCGCACCCAGCCGAGCAGCGAGATGTCGGCGATGGTGTAGTCGTCGCCCATGATCCAGTCGCGGCCGTCGAGCCGGGATTCGAGCACGCCGAGCAGGCGCTCGCTTTCGGCGCGGTAGCGCTCCAGCGGGCGTTTGTCCTCGATCTCGCGGCCGGCGAATTTGTGGAAGAAACCGAGCTGGCCGAACATCGGCCCGACCGCCGCCATCTGGAAGAACACCCACTGGATGGTTTCGATCCGGGCGACCGGGTCGGCGGGCAGGAAGCTGCCGGTCTTTTCCGCCAGATAGAGCAGGATGGCGCCGGATTCGAACAGGCCGACCGGCCGGCCGTCGGGGCCGGCGGGATCGATGATCGCCGGGATCTTGCCGTTCGGATTGAGCGACAGGAATTCAGGCGTCCAGGTCTCGTTCTTCATGATGTCGATCAGATGTGCCTCGTAAGGCAGGCCGGTCTCTTCCAGCATGATCGACACCTTCACGCCATTGGGCGTGGCCAGGGAATAGAGCTGGATACGGTCCGGATGGGTGGCGGGCCAGCTGCGGGTGATCGGGAAGACGGAGAGATCGGCCATCGGGGCGTCCTTCAACAGGTCGGAACGGACAGGTGGTTGGAACGGACAGGTGGTTGGAACGCACAGGCAGGGGCAGTCATCCTAGGCGGAGCATCGGGGACTGTCTGTCCTGCCTCATGGAAACGCACCGTTCTTTCAGCCGCCCGCCCTGCCTGTGCGGGATGTCCTTTCCGCCGGCGCCGGTTCATCGCCGAAAACGCTCCGGCCGCCATAGTCGTGGGAGCGGCGGCGTTCGCGGGCGATGAAGGCATCCAGCGACGGGCCGCCGGCGGTCTGCTCCAGCCGCCGTGCCTGTGCGTCCAGGCGGCGGATGGCGTCGAGCTTCTCGTCATTGCCGAGGGATGCGGCTTCGACCGCCGATTTCATCACCTGAATGGTCCGGTCATAGACCAGCACGGGCACCGGGAAAGGCTGCCGGTCCTTGCCGCCATGGGCGAGCGAGAAACGGGCCGGGTCGTCGAAGCGGCAGGGCGCGCCGTGGACCAACTCGGCGACCATGGCGAGCGAGCGCACCGTCCGGGCGCCGACGCCCGGGACCATCAGTAGTTCGGCGAAATCCCGGGGGCCCGCCTCGGCGGCAGCGGCAAGCGCACCATGCAGGCGGCGCAGGATCACGTCTCCTGGCCGGACCTCGTGACGATCGGGCATCACCAGATGCGGCAGGTCCGGCTGGGCTGTGGCGGGTGGGGGCGGGGCGGGCGCGGGCGTGGGAGTAAGGGCCGCGGCTTCCCGGACGATGCCGTCGGGCCCCAGATCCCGCAGCAGATCCAGCTGTCCGATGCGCGAGGCGGCGGCGCGGCGGTCGGTGAGATTGACGATCCGGCCCTGATTGCGGCCGTCGATCGCGGCATGCGGGGTTTCGACGAAACTCTTCAGATCTTCCGACAGCCAGTGATAGCGGCGGGCGAGGCGGGTGCCGTCGTTCATGCCCTGCTGCACCACCACCCAGCGCCCGTCATCGGCGACGATGAAGCCGTGAAGATAGAGGTCGAACCCGTCCTGCACGGCGGCGCTGTCGACCTTGGCGATCATCCGGCTGGTCCACGCCAGCGCATTGCCGTCGAGGCCGGTGCGGTTGCCGACGGCCAGGAGTTCATCCGGTGTGGCACGGGAATGGCGGCCGCGGCCGCCGCAGACATGCAGGCCAAGCTCTGCCGACAGTGGCGTCAGCCCGCGCTTCAGCGCCCCCAGCACCGAGGTGGTGATGCCCGAGGAATGCCAGTCCATGCCCATGACTGCGCCGAAGGACTGGAACCAGAAGGGATGGGCCAGGCGGCGGAGGAACTCGTCACGGCCGTAATGCAGGATGATCGCCTGCGTGATCACCGTGCCGAGCTTCGTCATCCGCTGGCCCAGCCAGGCGGGTACCCGGCCGCCATGAAGCGGCAGGTCGGCACTGCCGGCGCGTCTGGACATCAGCGGCTGCTCCGGAACGAAAGGGAAACACTCCTATCCTAACCAGCCGAAACCCGCTCTGGCAAGCAGGTGAGGGCGCAGGGCAATCGGGTGAAACAGTGCGTGACAGGACGGAAAAAGTCTGAATCTCTCGTTGTCGACGTTGCTGGCTTGGGAGGGATGGATGGAACCGTGTGGGGCCTTGGGCGAAGCGATTGGGTTTCTTGAGCATTTTGAGGAGCTTCCGGACGGGCGGCAAGCTGGCAAGATTGTGTATCCGCTTGATGAGGTGCTGCTCCTGAGCCTTCTGGCGGTGCTGGCGGGAGCGGAGACCTTCACGGACATCGCGCGCTTTGGCCAAAAGAAGCTCGATCTGCTGCGGCGCTTCCGGCCATTCGCGGATGGCACGCCGCCGCACGACACGCTGGGTGACATCTTCGCGTCGCTGGACGCGGAGAGCTTTCAGCGGTGCTTCGTGTCGTGGGTGGCGTCGGTTACCGGGACGCCTGAGGGCGTGATCGCCATTGATGGCAAGACCGTGCGGCGTTCGGGCGGGAAGAAGGACGCGAAGGCGCCCATCCACATGGTCTCGGCCTTCGCCGCCCGGCAGCGTCTGGTGCTGGGTCAGGTCAAGGTGGACGAGAAGTCGAACGAGATCGTGGCCATTCCCAAGCTATTGGACCTGCTGGCGATCGAAGGGGCCATCGTGACCATCGACGCCATGGGATGCCAGCGCGACATTGCGGCCAGGATCACCGACAAGAAGGCCGATTACGTGTTGGCCCTCAAAGGCAATCAAGGATCGCTGCGCGAGGACGTCGCCCTGTTCGTCGCCGAACAGCAGGCCAAGGGCTTCCAGGATACGACCATCAGCCAGCACGAGACCGTCGACGGCGATCATGGCCGGATCGAAACCCGCAAGACCACCGTCATCCATGATGTCGCCTGGCTCCGGGCGCGACATGACTGGCCCGGCCTCAAAAGCATCGTCGTCGTGGAAAGCACGCGACGGATCGGCGACAAAATCGACAGCGAAACCCGGCTCTACATCACATCATTGGCGCTCATCGCCGCTCTCGTCGGGCCGATCATCAGAAGTCATTGGGCCATCGAGAATAGTCTCCACTGGGTCATGGATATGGTCTTCCGTGATGACGAATGCCGGGTGCGTACCCAAAACGCCCCAGCCAACTTCACAACCCTGAAGCACATGGCACATAACCTGCTGCGACAAGCACCGGGAAAGGACTCCCTACGCCTCCGACGCAAGGTCGCCGCCTGGGACGACGACTTCCTCGCAAGCCTCATCGCAGTTTAAAAACTTTCACCCGATTCCCCTGGGTGAGGGCGTGTCGCTGATATGCGATCCCGGCCACCCCCACCCCGGCGGATGGTGTTAGCATCATTGCAGATCGCACGACGTAAGGTGACGGGTGATGGAGAAGAAGACGCAGTTTCACCTCTGGTACTGGTTCGCGGCCCTGTTCGCGCTGCTGGTGTTCCAGTATGTCTTCACCACCGCCCAGCAGGTCGCCGAGATCCCCTACAGCCGGTTCGAGACCTATCTGACCGAGGGGAAGATCGCCGAGGTCGCGGTCTCGGACCGCTTCATCCAGGGCACGCTGAAGGAGCCGCTGGAAGGCGGCCAGACCCGCTTCGTTACCACCCGTGTGGAGCCCGACCTCGCGCGCCAGCTTCAGGACAAGGGCGTGGTGGTGAAGGGGCAGGTGGAGAATACTTTCTTCCGTGATCTGCTCTCGTGGGTGCTGCCGGTCGCTCTGTTCGCCGGCGTCTGGATCTTCATCCTGAGGCGGATGGGGGCAGGGCTCGGCGGCGGCATGATGCAGGTCGGCAAGAGCAAGGCGAAGGTCTATGTCGAACGCGACACCGGCGTCACCTTCGACGACGTCGCCGGCGTCGACGAGGCGAAGGACGAGTTGAAAGAGATCGTCGCCTTCCTGAAGGATCCGAAGGGCTATGGCCGGCTGGGCGCGCGCATGCCCAAGGGTGTTCTGCTGGTCGGTCCTCCCGGCACCGGCAAGACCCTGCTCGCCCGAGCCGTGGCGGGTGAGGCGGGGGTGCCGTTCTATTCGATTTCGGGCTCTGAATTCGTCGAGATGTTCGTGGGCGTGGGCGCGGCACGGGTGCGCGACCTCTTCGCCCAGGCACGGGAGAAGGCGCCGGCGATCATCTTCATCGACGAGCTCGATGCGCTCGGCCGCGCGCGGGCGATCGGGCCGATGTCGGGCGGTCAGGACGAGAAGGAGCAGACCCTCAACCAGCTGCTGGTGGAACTCGACGGCTTCGACCCGTCATCGGGGCTGGTTCTGCTGGCGGCGACCAACCGGCCGGAAATTCTGGATCCGGCATTGATGCGCGCCGGCCGCTTCGACCGTCAGGTTCTGGTCGACCGCCCCGACAAGCCCGGGCGGATCCAGATCCTGAACGTCCACATGAAGAAGGTCGATCTGGCCCCGGATGTCGATGCGGCCAGGGTGGCGGCGCTGACGCCGGGCTTCACCGGGGCGGACCTCGCCAATCTGGTCAACGAGGCGGCGCTGCTCGCCACCCGCCATGGCCGCGACGCGGTGACCATGGAGGATTTCAACGACGCGGTGGAGCGGATCGTCGCGGGACTTGAGAAGCGCAACCGGTTGCTGAACCCGCGTGAGCGCGAGATCGTGGCCCATCACGAAATGGGCCATGCGATCATGGCGAGCGTGCTGCCCGGGGTCGATCCAGTCCACAAGGTCTCGATCATCCCGCGCGGCATCGGCGCGCTCGGCTACACCATCCAGCGGCCGACCGAGGACCGCTTCCTGATGACCCGGACCGAGCTTGAAAACAAGATGGCGGTGCTGCTGGGTGGCCGGGCGGCGGAATGGGTGGTCTATCATCATCTTTCGACCGGTGCGGCCGACGATCTCGCCAAGGTGACCGACATCGCCCGCGCCATGGTCACCCGCTATGGCATGTCGGAGACGCTGGGCCAGGTGGCGCTGGAGCGCGACCGGCGATCCTTCCTCAGCCCGGAAGATCTGACCGGCATGCCGCGGCCGCGCGATTTTTCGGATGTGACGGCGGCGGCGATCGATGCCGAGGTCCGCCAGATCGTCGACCAGGCTTTCGAGCGGACGGTGGCCGCGCTGACCGAACGCCGTGCACTGCTCGACCGTGCCGCCCATCGGCTGCTGGAAGAGGAGACCCTGGATGGCGACGCCTTGAAGGCGATGATCGCCGGCACCGCTTGACCGGATTTGACCGGGGTCAAATCGCCCTCCCGACCCCTGTGCGAGAGTGCCTGACGAGGTGACGGCACCGCGGGAGATGGCGAGATGAAGGCGATGGTTCTGCAGCGGCCGGGAACGGCGCTGGTCATGGAGACGCGGCCTGATCCCGAACCGGGCCCCGGGCAGATCCTGGTCCGGGTGCTGGCCTGCGCGGTCTGCCGCACCGATCTGCACGTGGTCGATGGCGATCTGCCGGACCCGAAGCTGCCGGTGGTGCCGGGGCATGAAGTGGTGGGTGTGGTCGAGGCGCTGGGCGCCGGCGTCGACCCGTCGCTTGCCGGGCGGCGGGTGGGGGTGCCCTGGCTGGGGCATGCCTGTGGTACCTGCCGCTATTGCGGCATGCGGGCCGAGAACCTGTGCGATTTCCCCGAATTCACCGGCTACACCCGCGATGGCGGCTTCGCGACCCACATGCTGGCCGATGCCGGTTTCGCCTTTCCGCTGGCCGATGATCTGGACCCGGTGGCGACGGCGCCGCTGATGTGTGCCGGGTTGATCGGCTGGCGCTCGCTCAAAATGGCGGGGGAGGCGGACCGGATCGGGCTCTATGGCTTCGGCGCCGCCGCCCATATCATCGCCCAGGTCTGCCGCTGGCAGGGGCGGGAGGTCTTTGCCTTTACCAGCCCGGGCGACAGCGCGGCGCAGGCTCATGCCCGGGCCCTGGGCGCGGCCTGGGCCGGCGGCTCGGATCAGACGCCGCCGGCGGAGCTGGATGCGGCGATCCTGTTCGCGCCGGTCGGCCATCTGGTGCCGAAGGCGCTGGCGGCGGTGCGCAAGGGCGGCATCGTGGTCTGCGGCGGCATCCATATGAGCGACATCCCGTCCTTCCCCTACAGCCTGCTCTGGGGCGAACGCCGGCTGGTGTCGGTCGCCAATCTCACCCGTGCCGATGGTCATGAATTCCTGGAGCTGGCGCCGCGGGCCGGCGTGAAGACGTCGACGACCATCTACCCGCTGGCCGATGCCAACCGCGCGCTCGACGATCTGCGCCACGGCCGGTTTCAGGGGGCGGCCGTGCTCGTGCCCTGACGGGTCCACGTCGCGTCGGAACCTGTTTCTTCCTGCCTTCGATCCATCGACAATGGGCGGATCGAAGCCGCAGCCCCGAATGCCGCGGTACGGAAGCGGGAGGAGACGAGAAGATGGCGAACAACCGGCGGTCCGCCAACATCACCCAGGGCGTGGCGCGGTCACCCAACCGGGCGATGTATTACGCCCTGGGCTATCAGGCGGCCGATTTCGACAAGCCGATGATCGGCATCGCCAACGGCCATTCCACGATCACGCCCTGCAATGCCGGGCTGCAGCGGCTGGTGGATGCCGCGACGGTTGCCGTCAGGACGGCAGGCGCCAATCCGCAGGTCTTCGGCACGCCCACCATCTCGGACGGCATGGCGATGGGCACCGAGGGCATGAAGTACTCGCTGATCTCTCGCGAGGTCATTGCCGACTGCATCGAGACCTGCGTCCAGGGCCAGTGGCTGGACGGGGTGCTGGTGGTCGGCGGCTGCGACAAGAATATGCCGGGCGGGATGATCGCGCTCGCCCGCTGCAATGTGCCGGGCATCTATGTCTATGGCGGGACGATCAAGCCGGGACGCTGGAAAGGCCAGGACCTGTCGATCGTCTCGGCCTTCGAAGCGGTCGGCGCCTTCATGGCCGGCCGGATGTCACAAGAGGATTTCGAGGGCGTGGAGCGCAATGCCTGCCCGTCGACCGGATCCTGCGGCGGCATGTATACCGCCAACACCATGAGTTCGTCCTTCGAAGCGCTGGGTATGGCGCTGCTCTATTCCTCGTCGATGGCCAATCCGGACGAGGAGATCGTGGCGGGCGCGGCACGCGCGGCCGAGGTGCTGGTGAAGGCGGTGGAGGCCAACCTCTGCCCGCGCGACATCATCACCCGCAAATCGATCGAGAATGCCGTGGCGCTGATGATGGCGACCGGCGGTTCGACCAATGGTGTGCTGCATTATCTGGCGATCGCCCATGCCGCCGGTGTGGAATGGTCGCTGGACGATTTCGAGCGGGTGCGCCGCAAGGTGCCGGTGATCTGCGACCTGAAGCCCTCGGGCCGGTTCATGGCGGTGGATCTGCACAAGGCCGGCGGCGTGCCGCAGGTTCTGAAGATCCTGCTGAATGCCGGGCTGATCCATGGCGACTGCATGACCATCACCGGCCGGACGCTGGCCGAGGAGCTGGAGCATGTGCCCGACGAGCCGCGGGCCGATCAGGAGGTGATCCGCCCGATCAGCCGGCCGATCTATGCCGAGGGCCATCTCGCCATCCTGAAGGGCAACCTGGCGACCGAAGGTGCCGTCGCCAAGATCAGCGGGCTGAAGAACCCGGTGATCACCGGGCCGGCACGGGTGTTCGACGACGAACCCTCGGCGATGGATGCGATCCTGAGCGACCGGATCCGTCCGGGCGATGTGGTGGTGCTGCGCTATCTGGGGCCGAAGGGTGGCCCGGGCATGCCCGAGATGCTGGCGCCGACCTCGGCGATCATCGGCCGCGGGCTGGGTGAGAGCGTCGGGCTGATCACCGATGGCCGGTTCTCGGGCGCGACCTGGGGCATGGTGGTCGGCCATGTGACGCCCGAGGCGAGCGAGGGCGGCACCATCGCGCTGGTCAAGGAGGGAGACGAGATCACCATCGACGCCCATCGCCAGCTGATCCAGCTGAATGTGAGCGATGCCGAGCTGGAGACCCGCCGGGCGGCCTGGACGCCGCCTGCACCGCGCTACAACCGCGGTGTGCTGTCGAAGTTCGCCAGGCTGGCCCGTCCGGCGAGCGAGGGGGCTGTGACCGACTGAGCCCTTCCCGGGGCGAAGCTGCCGTCTCAGGCGGCAGCTTCGCCTTCCGGGGCACCATAGGGGGCGTTGATGCGCGCCTGATCGGACAGCCGGGCCCAGACCGGGGTATGGTCGGACGCCTTGTCGCGGCCGCGCGGGGTGCGGTCGATATCGGCGGCTTCCAGCCGGTCGCAGGCTTCGGGCGAGAGCAGAAGATGGTCGATGCGCAGGCCGTGATCTTTCTGCCACATGCCGGCGCGGTAGTCCCACCAGCTGTAGCGGCCTGCTTCGGCATGAAGCGCGCGGAAGGCATCGGTCCAGCCCTGGTGGAGCACGGCGCGGAAGCGGCGGCGCTCTTCCGGATGGAACAGCACGTCGCCGGCCCAGCCCTTGGGGTCGTAGAGATCGCCGGCCTCGGGCGCGATGTTGAAATCGCCGCCGATCACCGCCGGGCGGCTGGCATCGCCCAGCATCGACCGGGCATGGCTGACGAAGGCGTCGAGGAAGGCGAGCTTGTAGGGGAATTTCTCCGACGTCACCGACTGGCCGTTCGGCACATAGACGCTGGCCACCCGCACGCCCTGGTCGCCGATCGCCACCGTGCCTTCGATCCAGCGCGCCTGCTCGTCCTCGAAGCCCGGCAGGCCGCGGGTGACGTCGGTGATCGGTGCCTTGGCCAGGATCGCGACGCCGTTATAGGTCTTCTGGCCGTGGGCGGCGAAATGATAGCCGGCCGCCTCGATCTCCGCCGCGGGGAACCTGTCGGTCTCGAGCTTCAGTTCCTGAAGCAGCACGATGTCCGGCGTCGCTTCGGCCAGCCAGTCGAGCACATGACCAAGACGGGCCTTGAGCGAATTGACGTTCCAGGTGGCGATGATCATCGGGGCCGGGCTGCCTCAGAACACGCTGAACGAGGTGCCGCAGCCGCAGGAGGCCGTGGCATTGGGATTGGTGACCGCAAAGCGCGAACCGGTCAGATCCTCGACGAAATCAAGCTCCGAGCCGATGATGAACGGGATCGAGGCCTCGTCGACCAGTGCCTCGGCGCCGTCGCGGGCGATCACCACGTCTTCCGGCTGCACGCCGCCCTTGTCGATCGAGAATTCGTACTGGAAGCCCGAGCATCCACCGCCCGAAACGGCGATGCGCAGCCGGACGGCCACGCCTTCCTTCTCGGCAATGCGATTGATGTGGCGGGCGGCGCGGGCGCTCAGCGTCAGCGGCGGCAGGCCGGGCGTGCCGGCGGAGCCGTTGCCCGAGGTGAGGGCGGCGTCGGAAGCGGCCATCTGCTGGACCTCCTCGCAGGTCGATACCGGATCGCGGGTTTCTCACCCGTTATTTGGATCCAAGATGTAGGCAAGTGCGGCCCCGAGGTCAACGACGGCCTGTCCTCGGGCGGTTGATGGGCTTCCGGCTTCGGCGTAGCCTGGAAGGGCCTGACCGGGCCGCCCCGGCGCCGGCATCGCCGAGAGGTCGACGAGGAGATCATGGCCGCAGCCGACCCCCGGGACAGCTCGTCCCGTCTCGCCCCCTATGCCTGCCGCCCGACCCGCGGCCGGCTGATCGACGAGCCCGAGAGCCTGATCCGCTCGCCCTTTCAGCGGGACCGCGACCGGGTGGTTCACGCCCGGGCCTTCCGCCGGCTGATGTACAAGACCCAGGTCTTCGTCAGCCACGAGGGCGACCATTACCGCACCCGCCTGACCCACAGCCTGGAGGTGGCGCAGATCAGCCGCACCATCGCCCGGGTGCTGGGCCTTGATGAGGATCTGGCCGAGGTGGTGGCGCTGGCCCATGATCTGGGCCATCCGCCCTTCGGCCATGCCGGCGAGGAAGCGCTGGCCCAGGCGGCCGCGGAGTTCGGCGGCTTCGACCACAATGTCCAGGCGCTGCGGGTGATCACCATGTTCGAGCGGCGCTATGCCGCCTTCGACGGGCTGAACCTCAGCTGGGAAACCATCGAGGGGATCGCCAAGCATAACGGGCCGATGACCGGGCCGCTGGCCGATCCTCGCCCCAAGCCGCCGGTGGTGACCGAGACCCTGGCAGCGATCAGCAGCATCAAGCCGCTGGATCTGGACGGCTGGCCGTCGATCGAGGCGCAGGTGGCGGCCCTGGCCGATGACGTCGCCTACATCACCCACGACATCGACGACGGGCTCAGGGCCGGGCTGCTGTCGATTGCGGATGTGGCGGAACAGCCGCTGGCGGGGCCGCTGCTCAAGCAGCTGGTTGCCGCGTATCCGGGGCTTGAACAGCGCCGGCTGATCGGCGAACTTCTGCGCCGCCTGATCGATCGCATGGTCACGGATCTGATCACGGAAACCCGGCGCCGGATCGCCGCGGCGGGCATCGCCCATGCGGATGATGCACGGGCGCTGGGCGCGCCGACGGTTGCGTTTTCCGCCGAGATGGACCAAGACAGGCACGCGATCAAAGCCTATCTGTTCGGCGCGCTCTATCGCCATGTCCGGGTCAACCGGATGACGTCGAAGGCGCGCCGGGTGGTGCGGGATCTGGTGGCGCTGTTCCTGGCCGAGCCGGAATGCCTGCCCGATGGCTGGCGTGAACGGGCCGAAGGGCCGGGGAATGCCGTCACCGCCCGCGTGGTCGTGGACTATGTCGCGGGCATGACCGACAGGCATGCCCGCGACGAGTACGAAAAGTTGTTCAACCCATTCGTCAGGACGTGACGTGAGCGTCTTCGAAGAGTTTCGCGCCAGAATCGCCGGCATCGTCGGGGCGCTCGGGACCGAGGGCCGCCTGCCGGCCGATCTGGACACCGCCAACATCTCCGTGGAACCGCCGCGTGATGCCGCCCATGGCGATCTCGCGACCAATGCCGCCCTGGTGCTGGCCAAGGCGGCCCGCATGAAACCGCGCGACATTGCGGAGGCGCTGGCCGAGAGGCTGCGTGCCGACGGCGATGTCGAGACGGTGGACGTGGCCGGCCCCGGCTTCGTGAACCTGCGCCTGTCGCCCGCCTATTGGCAGGGCGTGGTGCGGAGCGTGCTGGCCGCCGGGACCGCCTATGGCGATCTGACTGCCGGCGCCGGAAGGCGGGTCAATATCGAATATGTCTCGGCCAACCCGACCGGGCCGATGCATGTCGGCCATGCCCGTGGCGCCGTGGTCGGCGACGTGCTGGCCAGCCTGCTGATCAAGGCGGGCTATACCGTCTGCCGCGAATACTACATCAATGATGCGGGCAGCCAGATCGAGGTGCTGGCGCGGTCGGTCCATATCCGCTATCGCGAGGCGCTGGGCGAGACGGTGGGCGAGATTCCGGCCGGCCTCTATCCGGGCGATTATCTGGTGCCGCTGGGCCAGGCGCTGGCCGCCGAATTCGGCGACCGCTGGGCGGCGGCCCCCGACAGCGAATGGCTGCCGGTGTTCAAGGCCCGTGCCGTCGAGGCGATGATGGCCCTGATCCGCGACGATCTTGCAGCGCTGGGCGTGCGCCACGACGTGTTTTCGTCGGAAAAGGTGCTGCACGACAATGGTGCGATCGATGCCGCCCTGGCGGCGCTGACCCAGGCCGGGCACATCTATGAAGGCGTGCTGGAGCCGCCCAAGGGCAAGCTGCCCGACGACTGGGAGCCGCGCCCGCAGACCCTGTTCCGCGCCACCGATTTTGGCGACGATGTCGACCGGGCGCTGAAGAAGTCCGATGGCGCCTATACCTATTTCGCTGCCGACATCGCCTATCACTTCGACAAATATCGTCGCGGCTGGCCCGAACAGATCGACGTTCTGGGCGCCGATCATGGCGGCTACGTCAAGCGGATGAAGGCCGCCGTGAAGGCGATCTCGGGCGGCGAGGCCGAACTCGACGTCAAGCTCTGCCAGCTGGTCAATCTGATGGCCAATGGCGAGCCGGTGAAGATGTCCAAGCGTGCCGGCACCTTCGTCACCCTGCGCGAGGTTGTGGACGAGGTCGGCCGCGATGTGGTCCGCTTCATCATGCTGACCCGCAAGAACGATGCGACGCTCGATTTCGACCTCGCGAAGGTCACCGAGCAGTCGCGCGACAACCCGGTCTGGTACGTTCAGTACGCCCATGCCCGTGCCCGATCGGTCCAGCGCAATGCGAAGGACCAGATGGGCATCGAGGCGCCGGCCGCCGATGCCGCACCGCTTCATCGCCTGACCCATGATGCCGAACTGGGCCTGATCCGCCGCCTGGCCGAATGGCCGCGAGTGGTGCAGGGCGCGGCCGATGCACATGAGCCACACCGAATCGCCTTTTATCTCCAGGACTTGGCCGCAGAACTTCATGGACTGTGGACGAAAGGCCGAGAGGATGAGAGCCTGCGGATCATCGTGGCTGACGATCCTGAGATCGTCGCCGCCCGCCTGGCACTGATCGAGGCCGCCCGTCTGGTGATCGCCTCGGGGCTGGGCGTGATGGGTGTGCAACCGGTCGAGGAGCTGCACTGATGCCGCAACCGCCGCTCAACGGCGACGACGAGGGCGGGCTTCGCGCCGAGCCGCGCCGGCCCGCCGCAGGGCCGCGGCCGCCGCGCGACGACGATTTCGAGCCCGCCGGCCATGTCCCGCTGCCGCGGCGCCATCGCCTGCGTCCGGTCGCCGTGGCGGCGGCGCTGATCCTGTTCGGCGGCCTGGTCTGGTACGCCTTCGATCAGCGCGATGTGTCGATGCGCGACGCACCGCCGCCACTGATCACCGCCGATCAGACGCCGATGAAGTCGCTGCCCAAGGATCCCGGCGGCATGGAAGTGCCGCATCGCGACAAGACCGTCTACGACGCGCTCGGCGGTGGCACCGAAACCGGGACGGAGCCCGAGCGGGCGCCGGTGGAGCGGCTGATGCCGCCGCCAGAGGACCCCATCCTGCCCGAACCGGATGAAGGTGCGCTGGTGGCCGAGGCGCCGGACGCGGCCGGGCAGGAGGTTGCGCAGGCCCAGAACCAGACGCCGGAGCAGCCGGCCGTGCAGGAGGCGCCGGCCCAGGCGGCGCCGGTTCCCGCCCAGCCGCAGCCTCAAGCGCCTGCCGAGACGCCGAAACCGGTGGAACAGGCGAAGCCCGCCCCCGAGGCCCCGAAGCCGGTCGAGCCGGCCAAACCCGTGGAGCCCGCCAAACCCGTCGAACAGGCCAAGCCCGTCGAGCAGACGAAGCCGGCCGAAGCCCCGAAGCCTGTGGAGCCGCCGAAGTCTCCCGATCTGCGCGACGTGCGCACCGGCGCCGACGCGACTGCCTCGCTGGCCGGCTGGAAGGTTCAGCTGGGAGCCTTCGGCGACGAGGCCGGCGCGCGCAAGGGCTGGGACACATTGCGCACCCGTAACAAGGAACTGGTCGCCGGCCTGCAGCCGGTGATCGTTCCGGTCAAGGTGAAGGACAAGGGTACCTTGTATCGACTCCAGGCCGGTCCGCTGGCCGACGGTGCCGCCGCCAAGGCGCTCTGCGGCCGCTTTGCCCAGGCGAAGCTCGCCTGTTTTCCGGTGGCACCATGAGCACGCCCGCAACCCCCTCGTGTCCGGCCGATCTGCGCCCGATCATCATCGGCTGTCAGGGGCTGAAGCTGACGGCAGAGGAACGGGCGATCATCGCCGGCGAGCGCCCGCTGGGGCTGATCGTGTTCGCCCGAAATGTCGACGAACCCGAGCAGCTGTCGGCGCTGGTCGCTGAATTCCGCGAGGCGGCCGGCAATCCCTATGCCCCCGTCCTGATCGACCAGGAGGGCGGACGTGTCCGTCGGCTGAAGCCGCCGCATTGGGGTGTGGTGCCGCCGGCGGGGACCATCGGCCGCCTGCATGCCAAGGATCCCGCGGCCGGGCTGACGGCTGCCCGGCTGACCGGCCGGCTGATTGGTCATGACCTGATCTCGCTCGGCATCGACGTCAATTGTGCGCCGGTGGCCGATATCCGCTTCGCCCATGCTCATGAAGTGATCGGCGATCGTGCCTATTGCGCCGATCCGGTCAAGGTGGCGGCACTGGCCGGCGCCATGGCGGCGGGGCTGGGCGAGGCCGGCGTGCAGCCGGTGGTGAAGCACATCCCCGGCCATGGCCGGGCCGAGACCGACAGCCATGCGGAACTGCCGGTGGTCGATGCCGATCTGGAGGCGCTTCGGGCAGCCGATTTCGCCCCCTTCCTGGCGCTCAACCGCCTGCCCTGGGCGATGACCGCCCATGTCGCCTATCCGGCGATCGACCCCGACCTGCCGGCGACCCTGTCGGCAAAGGTGATCGACGAGGTGATCCGCCGCGAAATCGGCTTCGACGGCGTGCTGCTGTCCGACGACGTCTGCATGGCGGCGCTGGAGGGCGACATGTCCTGGCGGGCGAATTCGGCGCTGGCGGCCGGTTGTGATGCGGTGCTCCACTGCAACGGCAACACGGCCGAAACCCGTGCGGTGCTGGAAGCGGCCCCCCTGGTGACGGCCGAAGCCCGGCGGCGGCTGACGGCGGCGGCGGCCTGGGCGGCGAAGCGCCGTTCGGCCCAGCTGGATGTTTCAGCCGATCGCAAGGCGCTTGCCGGCCTGATCGGCGACTGACCGGGTTCGGGGGCCGGTGACATGGCCGGCGACATCGGGCATGGCCCCATATCGGACATGACGGCATCGGACGCGGCGGCGGCGCCGCGTCCGATGCAGCTTGTCCTGGACCTCGACGGTTTCGAAGGGCCGATCGACCTACTGCTGTCGCTCGCCCGCGACCAGAAGGTCGATCTGCAGAAGATCTCCATCACCCGGCTGGCCGATCAGTATCTGGGCTTCATCGCCGAGGCCCGCCGCCGCCATCTGGAACTGGCGGCCGATTATCTGGTGATGGCCGCCTGGCTCACCTACCTGAAATCGCGCCTGCTGCTGCCGGACGAGGCGCCGTCTGCGGACGAAGACGAGCCCTCGGCCGAGGAGATGGCGGCGGCCCTGGCCCTGCGGCTGCGCCGGCTGGAGGCGATGCGGCGGGCGGGCGAGGTGTTGCGCGCCCGGCCGCGGCTGCTGCTGGACCGGTTTCCCGCGGGCGGGGCAGGGGCGGCGGTCAGGATCGTGGAGCGCCAGGCGACCGACGGCTATGGTGACCTGATCGCTGCCTATGCCCGGATCGCCGAGCGACGCTTTCGCAATGTGCTGACGGTCACCCCGTCGCGGCTGATGACCATCGATCAGGCGATCGAGCGGCTGGGAGCGATGCTGCCCGGGCTGCCGCGGCGCTGGGTGCCGCTGATCGGCCTGCTGCCCGATCTGCCGGCCCCCCGGCCGCTGCCGGCGACGGGCGACCCGCTGGCCATGGCGGCGGCCGAGGTGGCGGCTGCGCGCGCCAGACGGCTGGAGCGACGCTCCGCCCTGGCGGCCAGTTTTGTGGCGGTGCTGGAACTGGCCCGTCAGGGCCGGCTTGCGGTGGCACAGAGGCAAGGCGGCGGGCCGCTGATGGTACATCCGGACGCCCGGGCCCCTATGGACGAGGTTCCGACGGATGACGAGGAGGGCGGAGATGAGCGGTGACGACACGGAGCGTTTCGCCCATGCGCGCCGCGTGATCGAGGCGGTGCTCTTCGCCAGCGCCGAGCCGCTCGGCCGTGACCGGTTGGCCGAGTATCTGCCGGCGGGGGCTCCGATCGATGCCGTGCTGGACAGTCTTGCCGCCGATTATGCCGGGCGCGGGGTGGAGCTGGTGCGCCGCGACGACGCCTGGGCCTTCCGTACCGCCCCCGATCTGGCCCCGCATCTGCAGGCGCGGGTGGTGGAGCCGCGCCGGCTGGGGCGGGCGGCGCTGGAGGTGCTGGCGATCATCGCCTATCACCAGCCGGTGACCCGGGCCGAGATCGAGGAAATCCGCGGCGTGGCCCTGGCGCGCGGGACGCTGGACCTGCTGATCGAAACCGGTTTCGTGCGCCCCCGCGGTCGGCGGCAGGCGGTGGGGCGACCGCTCGAATGGGCGACGACGCCTCATTTTCTGGATCATTTCGACCTGTCGTCACTGGCCGACCTGCCGGGGCTGGACGAATTGAAGGCGGCCGGCCTGCTGGGACAGGGGCGCGGCATCGCCGATTATGCCGCCGATCAGGAACAGCCGGCCCTGCCGCTGGAACCCCGCCCGAAGCCGAGCGGACGGCTTGGCGGCTTCACAGCGGGGCTCGATGGCGGCGATAGCGAGCCAGGGGAGATGTGAGCCAGGGTGGGCGACGGGCGACGTTAACGATGATTGATCCGGTCAACGTCAGCGCTTGCAGGCCTGTGCTCGGCAGGGAAGGTTCGGCGGTCGATGGACAGCATTCGCCCGGGGAGCTAGCTTTGGGGCGGGATGCGGGTACGGGGGTGATGTCGGTCCGACGATGAATGCCAGCGGTATTTTCCGGAAGGCGGCCCTCGACCGTCTGTCTTCCCCCGAACAGCTTGATCAGACACTGACCGTCGCGAGCCCCCGGGGCTGGGCAGCGGCGCTTGTCGTGGCGGCGGCCATGACCGGGGTCGTGGTCTGGTCGGTGGTGGGGACGATCCCCGTGCGCAAGGCCGGGCAAGGGTTGCTGATCGCCGAAGGCGGCCGGGTTCTGGATGCCTCGGCGCTGGGGGCCGGGACGCTGTCCGAGCTTCTGGTCGGGCTGGGAGACGAGGTCACGGCCGGTGAGCCGGTGGCGCGGATCTCCAACCCGGATCTCGCCCTGCAGCTTGCCAATCTGCGGGCGGTGGTGGCGGAACGCCGCGATGCCCGCACCCGGCTGGAGCAGGATCTTGCCGAGGAAGCGCGCCTGCGGGAGGCGAGCCTGACCGCCCAGCGCGAGGCGCTGGACACCCGCCTCAATGCCGCGCGCAGCCGGCTGGCCTATCAGCAGGGGCGTCTTTCGGATCTGGAGGCCCTGTTGGCCCAGAAGGTGGTGACGCGCGATGCGCTCGCCCGGGCCCGCGACGAGGTCGCCCAGGCCCGCCAGGATCTGGCCGAGATCGAAAGCGGCACCGCCGATCTCCGCTCGCGGAAGATCGAGGCCGAGATCGCAGCCGAGCGCCGCCGCCGCGAGGCCGACGAGGCGATCGCCGAGGCGGAGCGCCGTGTTGCCGAGCTGGAGGCCCGGGCCGCCCGCGGCGCGGTGGTGACGGCACCCGAGACGGGGCGGGTGACCGAGATCAAGCAGCTGCCCGGCGCCCAGCTGAGCGCCGGCCAGGCGGTGCTGGCCCTGCAGACCGGCGGCGAGACGCTGGAAGTGGTGATGTTCGTGCCGCCGGCCGACGGCAAGGCTATCCGGCCCGGCATGCCGGTGCAGATCAGCCCGTCGACGGCGCCGCGCGAGAGCTTCGGTACGCTGACCGGCGAACTGGTCTCGGTGTCGGACTTCCCGGTCTCGACCGACGGCATCCGGGCGATCGTCGACAATCCCGGACTTGTCGAGAGCTTCGTTCAGGCGGGCCCGCCCTTCCTGGCCCGGGTCCGCATCGATCGGGATCCGTCGAGCACCTCGGGCTATCGCTGGACCTCGTCCAAGGGCAGCGATCTTGCGCTTTCGGCCGGTACGCTGGCCTCGGTCGAGGTCGAGACCGCGACCGAGCGGCCCATCGACATGGTGATCCCGCTGCTCAAGGAGTGGACCGGGCTGTGACCGCGCCTGCCGCGGCGCCCGCCGCCCCTGAAAGCCTGATCAAGCCCAACGCGCCGCAGGGCGGGCGCCGCTTCCGTGTGCCGACCATTCTGCAGATGGAGGCGACCGAATGCGGTGCCGCCTCGCTTGCGATGATCATGGCCCATCACGGGCTCTGGCTGCCGCTCGAGGTGCTGCGCCGGGAATGTGGCGTGTCGCGCGACGGCTCCAAGGCCGCCAATCTGCTCAGGGCCGCGCGTCGCTACGGCTTCGAGGCCCGCGGCTACCGGCGCGAGCCCGACAGCGTGGTCAACCTGCCCTTCCCGATGATCGTGTTCTGGAACTTCAACCATTTCGTGGTTCTGGAAGGGGTGGATGCGAAGCGCGACCGGGTCTGGATCAATGATCCGGCCATGGGGCCGCGGGCGATGACGGTGGAGGAATTCGACCAGGGCTTCACCGGCGTGTGTCTGGCTTTCCGGCCGACGCCGGAGTTCAAGCGCGGCGGTCGCCCGCCGGGGCTGTTCAAGGCCTTTGCCGAACGGCTGCGCGGCAGCGGCCCGGCACTCGCCATGGTGCTGATGCTGACCCTGATGCTGGTGCTGCCGGGGCTGGCGCTGCCGGTCTTCTCCAAGCTTTTCGTCGACGGCGTGCTGATCGGCGACGAGCAGGACTGGCTGAAACCGCTGCTGATCGGCATCGGGCTGACCGCGATCATCCGGGCCGGGCTCGACTGGGCGCAGATGCGCTATCTGGCCCGGCTGGAACTGAAGCTGGCGATTTCGGGCTCGGCCAAACTGCTCTGGCATGTTTTCCGGCTGCCGGTCGAATTCTTCCTTCAGCGCTATCACGGCGACGTGGCGATGCGGGTCGAATCCGGTGACCGGATCGCCCAGCTGCTGTCGGGCGAATTCGCGACCAATGCGGTCGGGCTGGTGACCATGGTCTTTTATGCCGTGGTCATGATCGGCTATTCGCCGCTGCTGGGGGCTGTGGGGATCGGCCTCGCCCTGGTCAATGCGGTGGTACTGAAACTGGCCCAGCGTGCGCGGGAGGATGGCGGCCGGCGTCTTGCCCGCGAACAGGGCGCCCTGGCGGCGACGTCCATGAGCGGCATCCAGCTGCTGGAGACCCTGAAGGCGAGCGGTGGTGAAAGCGATTTCTTCGCCCGCTGGGCCGGGGTCCATGCCCGATATTTGAACGCCTTGCAGCAGGTCGGCCGGATCACGTCCTGGGTCAATGCGGTGCCGGCCTTCATGGCGGCACTCACCTCGGCCGTGATCCTGGGCATCGGCGGGCTGGAGGTGATGTCGGGCGCCATCACGGTCGGCGGCCTGGTGGCGGTGCAGAGCCTGCTCGCCAGCTTTTCGGCGCCGATTGCCGGGCTGATGCAGTTCGGCGGCGAGTTGCATGCGATCAAGGGCCAGGTCGCCCGGATCGACGACGTGCTGCGTTATGACGTGGACCCCACGCTCGATACCACCGAAAAGGTGATGCGGATCGATGCACCCTCGGGCCGCAGGCTGCCGCAGCGTCTGCGCGGCGAAGTGCGGATCGAGAACCTGACCTTCGGGTACAACAAGGCCGAAGCGCCGCTGATCGACGATTTCTCCCTGACCATCCGCCCGGGCCAGCGCGTGGCGCTGGTCGGCGGATCGGGCAGCGGCAAGTCGACAGTGGCGCGTGTGGTCTGCGGGCTCTACCGGCCGTGGAGCGGGCGGGTGCTGTTCGACGGCATTCCCGCCGAAGACCTGCCCCATGCCTATTTCGCCGGCTCCATCGCCTCGGTCGACCAGGACATCTTCCTGTTCGAAGGCACGGTGCGCGAAAACGTCACCATGTGGGACGATACGATCGGCGAGGCCGCCGTCACCCGGGCCCTGCGGGACGCGGCGCTGCTGGACCTGATCGAGGCGCGACCCGGCCGCTACGACTCCCCCGTGGCCGAGAACGGCGCCAATTTCAGTGGCGGCCAGCGTCAGCGGCTGGAGATCGCCCGTGCGCTGGTCGGCGACCCGGCGGTGCTGATCCTGGACGAGGCGACCAGTGCGCTCGACACCCAGATCGAGAAGATCATCGACGAGCGCCTGCGCCATCGCGGCTGCACCTGCCTGATCGTCGCCCACCGGCTGTCGACCATCCGCGATTGCGACGAGATCATCGTACTGGAACGGGGGCGTATCGCCCAGCGCGGCCGGCATGAGGACATGATCCGCGAGGACGGCCCCTATGCGCGGCTGATCCGGTCCGAACAGGCCGATGCGGCCAGGGGGCGCGGATGACCGCGGCATCCTCCGAAAGCGCCGGTCTGCCGGCGATCGATCCGGAACTCGTCGAGGCCAAGGCCGAACTGCTGGCCAGGATCGACGGCGTGCGGCGCCAGGTCGGCTATCACAATCCCTTCCTGCTCGACCGCCCCGATCTCATCTGGCTGGTGCTGGAAGGCGCGGTCGATCTTTATGCCGTGCCGGTGCGTGACGGCGAGGTGATCGGCGTCGGCATTCATGTCGGCCGGGTGCCGGCCGGCGAACTGGTGTTCTCGCCCGGCCTGGTGCCGTCGGCGGGGGCGCTGGTCGCGGCGGAAGAGGGAGCCGATCTGGCGCTCCGTGCCGTCGCCGTGATGGGCACAGAACTCTTCGAGGCGAAGCGCGCCGACGTTGCCGAGGGCGATTTCGACCTGATCGTGGTCGACTGGCTGGACCGCTGGATCGGCCATATGGCCGGGCTTGCAGTGCCGGGCGCCGGTGCCCGCGCGGCCGAGCTGCTGGAAGCCGAGCCGGGCCAGGAGGTGCCGGCCGGCCGGGTGCTGGGGCCGCAGCCCGAAGACGTGATCTGGGTTCAGTGCAACAGCGGTCGGGTGCGGCTGATGGGTCTGCCGGAGCTGGAATACGGCCGCAATGACCCGCCGATACCGGTCGCCCGCCATCTCTGGGTCGAGACGGCCGAGGATGCGATCCTCTCGCCGGCCTATACGCCGACGGTGCTGTTCCGCGACATGGCCTGGGAGGCGCTGGACGCTTTCCACCACATGGTGCTGACGGCCACAGCCCGGCGGCTCGCCGAGGCGGCCGAGCAGGATGGCGGCCGGCTGGAAACCCGTCGGGATGCCAGCCGGCGCCGGTTCGAGACCTCGCTCGGCCGCATCGGGCGCCTGCTCGACCGGCACGGGCAGACGGAGACGGCCGGTCTTGCCGAGGGCGCCGGCCCGCTCATTGCCGCGGTCGACCGTGTGGCCCGCGAGACCGGGATCGACCCGGCCTCGCGCGGCGCGAAGCCACGCGGCAGACGGGTGCTCGACATCGCCCAGAGCCTGAGGCTGCGCTGTCGGCGGGTGACGCTGACCGGCGACTGGTGGCGCCGCCCGGGCGCGCCCCTCGTCGCCTTCATCGGTGAGACCGGGGTGGGCGAGCGCGGCCGGCCCGTGGCCCTGCTGCCCGCTGCCGATGGCCGCTGGCGGCTGGTCGATCCCGAGACCGACGGGCCGGCCGGGCCGGGCCGGCCGGTCACCCGTGCCGAGGTCGACAGCCTGAGCGGCGAGGGCTGGATGCTCTACCGGCCGTTCCCGGCCAAGCCGATGTCGGTGGGAGAGGTCTGGCGGTTCGGCCTGTACGGCCTGAAAGGCGACGTCCGCACGATCATGACCTGCGGGCTGCTGGCGGCGCTGACCGGCCTGCTGACCCCGATCGCCAGCGGGGCGCTGTTTTCCAACGTTATTCCGCGGGCCGATCTGCAGACCCATCTCTGGGTGGTGCTGGCGCTGCTGGCGGGCGCGGTCGGCATCCTGACCTTCGCCGTGGTGCGCGGCATTGCGCTGCTGCGCCTGCAGGCGACCATGGACAGCTCGGTACAATCGGCGGTCTGGGACAGGCTGCTTGCCCTGCCGGCGCCGTTCTTCCGCCGGTTCACCGGCGGTGATCTGGCCGATCGCGCCAACAGCGTTTCGGCGATCCGGGAATTGCTGACCGGCTCGGCGCTACAGGTGGGGTTGGACGCCCTGTTTTCGCTGGTCAGCCTGGCCCTGCTGTTCTGGTACAGCGCGAAGCTCGCCCTGGTCGCACTGGGCGTGCTGCTGGTCCAGGTGCTGGTCACCGGCATTCTGCTCAGGATCCAGCTGCCCGATCAGCGGGCGCTGCTCAGCCTGGGCGGGCGGATCGAGGGGCTGGTCTTCCAGCTGTTGACGGGACTGTCCAAGCTGCGAGTGTCTGCGGCCGAACCGCGCGCCTTCGCCCGCTGGGCCGAAGAATTCTCGGTGCGCAAGCGGCTGACCTATCGGGTGCGGCTGAATGCGGCGGCGCAGGCGGCGCTGGCGCAGCTGTTCCCCGTGCTGGGCACGCTGGCGGTTTATCTCTCGGTCGCGACCCTGCTGACCGGGCCGGACGGCCGGCCGGAATTCGGTATCGGCCCGTTCATGGCCTTCACCGCCGCTTTCGGCCAGCTGACCATGGCGATGACCTCTCTGGTCGCGACGGCCGGCACCGTGCTCGCCATCGTCCCGCTTTACGAACGGGTGACGCCGATCCTGACCGAGATGCCCGAGATCACCCCCGACCGGGCCCATCCGGGCGAGATCACCGGCCGGATCGAGTTCTCTCACGTCACTTTCGCTTACGCACCCGATGCGCCGCCGGTGCTGGATGATCTGTCGCTGACGATCGAGTCGGGCGGCTATATCGCCTTCGTCGGCGAAAGCGGCTCGGGCAAGTCGACCCTGCTGCGCCTGCTGCTCGGTTTCGAGCTGCCGCAATCGGGCGGTGTCTATTTCGACGGCATGGATCAGGCCGGCCTGGACCTGACGGCACTCCGCCGGCAGATCGGCGTGGTGCTGCAGAACGGCCGGCTGATGTCGGGCAGCATTTTCGACAACATCGTCGGCTCGTGGCCGCTGACCCAGGATGATGCCTGGGCGGCAGCGCGGCTTGCAGGCCTGGACGAGGATATCCGGGCCCTGCCCATGGGCATGCACACGGTGCTGTCGGAAGGTGGCGGCACACTCTCGGGCGGGCAGCGCCAGCGGCTGATGATCGCCCGGGCCCTGGTCCACCGGCCACGCATCCTGGTGCTGGACGAGGCGACAAGCGCGCTCGACAACCGCACCCAGGCGATCGTCAATGACAGCATTTCGAAGCTGAACATGACCCGGATCGTGGTCGCGCATCGCCTGTCGACCATTCAGGACGCCCATCAGATCTATGTCATGAAATCCGGCCGGCTGGTGGAGCAGGGCGACTATCGCAGCCTGATGGCGCTCGATGGCGAATTCGCGGCCCTGGCCCGGCGCCAGCTGCTGTAGGCCATCAGCCAAGGAGCACGGCCGTCAATCCGCCGTCGGCAGACCGGCATCGGTTGCGGCGGCGCTCTCGATCATGCCGCGCAGGCTGCCGGTGTTGGCGAAATCCCAGCGGCCGTCATAGACGACGTCATCGATCCGCCAGCCGTCATCGCCGCGCAGGATCGACAGGCGATCGGTCCAGCTGGTCATCAGCGTGCCGGCCTCGTAGGCATAGCGCAGCTCGACCGAGGCGGTGTTGCGTGCCAGAGTCACGGCGCCGACGCGGCAGCTCGTGGCACCCTCGAACAGGCTGGAGAACAGATCGCCATCGGCAAAGGGCGGTTTGTCGCCAGGGGCGTGGCGGATGGCGGCATCGTGAAGATGCCGGGCGGCGGTGAGGGCACCATCCAGGCCGAGGGTGATCAAAGGTTCAAGGGCATGCTGTGCAGCGGGGGGCGGCAGGCCGCCGCCGCGGAGGTCCGGATAGACGGCACAGAAGGCCTCGGCGAGCTGTGAGACCTCGACGCCGTCCTCGGCGGCTGCCGCACGTGCGGCGCTTGCCTGGGCATCGAGCGTGGAGCCGTAGACCTCTTCTTCGGCGAGGGCAACATGTGGCAGGACATTGCAGATCAGCATCGCCAGAAGCCACGCCGATGCCGTCTCTATTCCCCGGTGACCGGGTTTACGAACACGCGCCATTTGACCGCCTCATAGTCGCCAGTCGGATCATGATACGGCACATCGAGCGCGAGTGCGCGCGCTTCCAGCCCACCGGTCGCCGCCAGCACCCCGAAGGCTGCCACGACCACGTCGCGGCGCGCTCCGGCAAGCGCCTCGCTCGCATCGAGCAGGTCGCGTTGGGCATCGAGCAGGTCGATCAGCGGCCGCCGGCCCAGATCGACTTCGCGCGCGACGCCGTCGAGTGCGGTGGTCGCCGCCTCGACCTGCGCCTCGCGCGCGGCGATGGCCGCACGGGCCGCCAGCATGTCGCGCCAGACCCGCTCGGTCCGCTCCACGATGCTGCGTTCGGTGGCTAAGCGGGAGAGACGGGCTTCGGCGGCGGTCTTGCGGGCCTCGCGCAGCCGGCTCTCGGCAATGCCGGCACTGTAGATCGGCACCGTCAGCTGCAGGCCGACCGCCGCGGCTTCGGTCTCCCGTGGATTGACATCAAGGCTGGAGCGATTGCGGCTGAGGCTTCCGGTGACGGAGACCTTGGGCAGCAGGGCGCCGCGGCTGACCGCAATCCCGTCCGTCGCCGCCTCGGTATCATAGCCTGCGGCCACGATCTGGGGATTGGCTTCCCTGGCACGGAGCAGGGCGGCGCCCAGAGTGTCGGGCAGATGGGCGGGTAAGGGCGCTGGCGCTGGGGCCGTCGGCTCCTGGCCGGTCACCGCGAGATAGGTGGCCTGCGATTTGGCCAGGGCGGCTTCGGCGGCGACCACACGCGCCTCGGCATCGGCCACGCGCGCACGGGCCTGGGCAAGATCCGCGGCCGTGGCATCGCCCAGATCGTGGAGGGCGCGGGTCTGATCCAGCCGTCGCACCAACAGGTCGCGGGCCTGGCGGTTCAGGTTCAGAACGTCCAGGTCCCGCGCGACATCCACATGGGCGGTGACCGCGGCGAGCAGCACCTCGCTCTCGGTGGTCCTGAGGCGGGCCCGCTCGGCCCTGATGGTATTCTCGGCCCGGTCGAGCCCGGCGGAGGCGGCGCCGCCGCTATAGACCGGCTGGTTCAGGGTCAGCGCCTGCTGGTCCTGGCGATTGGTGCGGTTGACCACGCCGTCATAGGTCAGGTCCTGTACGTCGCGGCTGGCCGAGGCCGACAGGCTGGGCAGGAAACCGCCGAGCGCCTGCGGGCGCTGCTCGTTGACGACGTCGAGCCGTGCCCGCCCGACCGCCAGATCCGGATTGGCGAGATAGGCGGCGGCCAGGGTCTCTGACAGGGTTTGTGCGCCGGCCGGTGCGATCACCGCCGTGGTCGCCGCGATGATGGCGGCGAGACGCCAGGCATAGGGTGGCCGGACTGGCCGGTGCCGGACCGGGGACCCGGCACTCATCGGCTGCCGTCGGTCCTCGGGAAAAGGCCCGCGGCAAAGGCCGCATCGCCGACGGTGACCACATCGCCGCCGACATCGGCGGCCTGGTCGACGTCGTCATAGGCCATCAGCGGCGAGGGGAGAACCAGATGCATCCGGTCACGCCGGTCTTCCAGCACCACGACCTCGCAGCCGTCTGGAACGTCCAGCCCGGCTTCGGCGAGGACAGCGGCCGGATCGGCCTTCAGCCGGTCGCGAAGGGCGGCATCCCTGGCGGCACGGCGCAGCAGATCGGCCAGCATCCGGGTCACTTCACTCATGACCTGTCACCTTCCGCCCAGAGTGAATGTCACGCCGCCGGAGCCGAAAACCAACAGCATGTCATCTCCACCAGGTGGAACAACCGGACCACCGACGCCGCCGGCGACGGCATCGAGGGCATCATCCGCCAGATCGCCGCCATCGGTATCCTGGGCGACCGGCGGAATGACCAGATGCACGCGATCTGGCGTGTTTTCGACCACGACGAGGCTGACATCGGCCGGCAGGTCGATGCCATGGGCCGCCAGGGCCTGACGCGGATCCGTCCTGCACAGGGCGCGGAACTCCGCATCCCGCCAGGCATGGTCGATGATATCGCCAATGCGCTTGCGCAATTCGTCCGTCACCTGATCGTGAGAGGCTGTGCCCTTGTCCATGTTCCCGCCGCGATGGGCCCTTTGTTGCGGGGCCCGCACGCGCCCGCTTTCGCATTCAACGCTATGATCGACCTGTTTGGTAAATCCCACCACTGCCTGGGTCAATGGCCGTTTATGCGACATGCAAGATATCATGCGCATTGAGGTACGATGCCACGTCGTCTGTGGCCGTAAGGTCGCGCCTGTCGCGTGAAGCGTGTCGTCCTTCAGGTCGTTCATGGTGATCCGATCCGCCTGACGTCCTTTTCAGGATGCAAGCTTCGGCGCCCCGGTATATAAGGCGAGATAACAAGCAGTCCAAGGGTAGAGGCTGGCGGAGGACTATCCGCCGTGCGGGATGGATCGGGGGCAGAGGCGTGACTCTGCGGCATAACGGGGCGGCACTTCCGTCTGAACCTAGAGATCGCGTTGCCGTGCTGTCGGAAGACATCGGCGAAGCGCGTCGAATTGCCGACTATCTTAAAACTGCAGGATTAATATCTGTAGCTTTGATCGCCAATCGCGCAAGTTGCGATCAGCTTGCCGAACGGCCGGTGGATCTTGTCGTGCTGGACTGCGATGGTCGCACCGTTGACGGTCTGGCACTCGGCCGGCGCATTCTAGCGCAGGGTCAGCCCGGTCTGGTGTTCGTCAGCAAGCGTGACGACGAGGTGGAACGGGTGATCGGCCTCGATATGGGTGCCGACGATTTCCTGGTCCGCCCTTTCAGCCTGCGGGAACTGACCGCCCGGGTTCGCTCGGTCCTGAGGCGTCGGCGCATGATGCCCGAGACGATCGGCGCAGACATCCGCCATGTCCGTGGCTGGACCATCGACCTCACCCGCCGTGAGATCGCCGATCCGGATGGCGAGGTCGTGCGGCTGACCCGCGGCGAATTCGACCTGCTGGCCGCCATCGTCCAGGCGGGCGGTCGGCCGGTGACCCGGGAATATCTGTTGGAAGTGGTGTCGAAGCGGGCGGATGCGGTCTCCGACCGCACGGTCGTGACCCTGATCAGCCGCCTGCGCCGCAAGCTGGACCGTGGCGCCGGGGATCTGGACCTGATCCGCACCGAGCCGGGTGTCGGCTACCGGATCACCGCCGACTGATCCTGTCGGCCCATCCGCCATAAAGTTCCCTGCATACTGAATATGACACAGACCCCGCCTCGCCACGTGGTGTAAAGCACACCGCCTCTCCGGTGTGTCATGAAAAGGGCGTGCCGTGTCGCTGAGTATTGTGGTGTAGAGGAAGATGCGGCTGTTCAAGGCCCTATCTTTGTTTCATGCAATCGAAGGCGGTCGGCCCTACATTCTCCTCATAGCCGAGGCGCACACGACCCGCTGATGTCAAGACATCGACCGTGGCGCTACAGATCGTCGAACCGGCCCGCGCGTCCCCCGATGCGCACCGCTCTTGCAACCAGATCATGCAATGGCTGGCCCATTCCCGGCGACGGTCCCCTGAAGGAGGAGCACCGAAACCATGTCCGCCATGAAGCATAGCCCCAAAGCCCTTGCCGCCGCTGCCGTGTGTGTTGCGGCCCTTGCCCTGGCTGCCTGCGGTAACTCGCCTGAACGTCGCGGTCTGACCGGTGCCGGCCTGGGTGCCGGTGCGGGTGCCGCGATCGGCGCCGCCACGGGCGGCAGCGTGCTGGGTGGTGCGCTGGTCGGCGGTGCGGCCGGTGGCCTGACCGGCGCGCTGACCGACAAGGACGACATCGACATCGGCGACTGATCGCCATCCCGACGGTTCCCGTCGCAAAAACATCACGGGGCGGTGCGGTCGACGTGACCGGCCGCCCTCCTTACATACCGGTCAGCTTTCGCACCCTGCGCGAGCCGCCTTTCCCGAAAGACGGAGGTCCATCCATGGAGGGACGCAACGACAGCTTTCTGGGCGACCTGTTCCGCATCATCGTCGCGGTGATCCTGCCGCCGCTGGGCGTGTTGCTGGAGGTCGGCCTGACCAAGCACTTCTGGATCAATATCCTGCTGACGCTGCTTGGCTGGCTGCCCGGCATCATCCATGCGGTCTGGGTCATCAGCCGTCGCTGAGACCGCCCGTCATACGGAAAGGCCCCGATCCCTGGCCGGATCGGGGCCTTTTCATGCGGCGTCCCTGAAGGGTGCGGTCACCACTCCGGATCGGGAAGATCCAGATAGGCCGCGCGCAAGGCCTCGGACCAGCGCTGGCGGATGGAGAGGAAATAGGGATCGGTCTCGTCGATCCGCCGCTCGAGGTCGTATTCGAAGGTGTCGGTGCGGATCACGGTCAGATCGATCGGCATGCCCACCGACAGATTGCTGCGCAAGGTGCTGTCCATCGAAATCATGGCCAGCTTGATCGCGTCGTGAATGCGGGTCTCCGGCCCCATCACCCGGTCGAGGATCGGCTTGCCGTATTTGTGCTCGCCGATCTGGAGGTAGTGGGTATCGCTCATCGCTTCGATGAAGTTGCCCGCCGAATAGATCTGGAAAAGGCGGAGTTCGTCGCCCCGGATCTGACCGCCGAGCAGGAAGGTGACGTTGAATGCGGTGTCATGGGCTTCCAGCGCCGGGCCGTCGGCACGGTGGACGGCCCGGATCGACTCGCCCACAATTTCGGCTGCCGAAACCATGTCGGGGGCATCGTCCAGATGGCGGCCGTCTTCCAGGCCGCGCCGCAGGCGATTGACCACTGCCTGGGTGATGGCGAGGTTGCCAGCAGCCGTCAGGCAGAGCACCGACTTGCCGGGGCGTCCCCAGAGCGTGGTCTTGCGATAGGTCGAAATGTTGTCGACGCCGGCATTGGTCCGGGTGTCGGAGAGCATCACCAGTCCGGCGCGCATCTTCAATCCGACGCAGTATGTCATGAGGGTGGGAATCCGTCTGAGGGGCGCGGTGTCGAAGGGGCGGGCTGGCGGAACCCGGCTTCGTCCCGCCTTCACTGTTGGGCCTGTTCCGTGACGTGGACGCGGACGGCGAGGTGTTCCTCGTCGCCGGCGATACGGATGCCGCGCACGGGTGCTGCATCCAGATAGTCGAGACCGTGGGCGAGGCGGATATAGGATCCGGTCGGGCTGATGCCGTTGGACGGATCGAAGCCGACCCAGCCCAGCCCGTCCAGCCAGGCTTCCGCCCAGGCATGGCTGGCTTCGCTGCCCGGGTTCTCGGCATGGTCGTCGTCATTGGGCGAGAGATAGCCGCTGACATAGCGGGCGGGAATGCCCAGTTCCCGCACCAGGGTGATAAAGACGTGCGCATGGTCCTGGCACACGCCGCGCCCGTGGGCCAGCGCCTCGGCGGCGGTGGTGCGGGCATCGGTGGCCCCTTTGACATATGCCACGCGCCCCGCGGTCAGGCGCAGGACGGCATGCATGGCCGCCACCGCCCCTTCGGCCTCCAGCACAGGGCGGACCTCGTCAGCGATGGCCTTCAGCGCGTCATCGGCCGTGGTCAGCGGGGTTTCGCGCAGGAACACCTCGGGCGACAGCGTGTCGGGCAGGTCACTGCCGACGACCCCGGCGGTATCGGTCGTCTCGACGATCCCGCGTACCGTCACCGCCAGCCGGTCGTGGTCGCGATCGAGGGTCAATTGATGAACGCGGTTGCCGAAACCGTCGGTGAGCGGCACCAGATGGGCAGTGGGCTCAACCTCGATCCGCCACGAGATCACACGCTGGGCCGCCAGGTCGGGCGGGGTAAGGCGCAGCGCCTGGATCGCATATCGGGCAGGCCGCCCATAGGTGTAAATGGTCTGGTGCTCGACGGTCAGGCGCATGAATCCCTCGACGATACGGACGGGAGCGACGGGGTATACCCGCCGCAGATCCCGGTCAAGACAGATAGCAGCGCTGAATCTCGTCGCTGAGCCGCGCATTGCGCATGATGAAGTCTGTCAGGAACTCGTGCAAGCCGGCCTGAAAGATGTCCTCGGTCCGGCCATAGGTCAGCTGGGCGTGAAGCTGGCCGGCCTGGCGGTGGCATTCGGCCCTGCGGCCGTAGAGCTTGGCCAGATAGTCCAGCTGGGTGTCGACCTCTCCCACACAGGCGACCAGCGATCGCGGCATCTCGGGCCGCAGGATCAGGAACTCGGCTACCAGCCAGGGCCGGACATTGGTCCGGTACAGCCAGTGGAACGAGCGATGCGCCGAGACCGCCCGCAGGATCGACATCCACTGGTATTCGTCGACCGCGCCGCCGACGGTCTCTTCCGGCGGCAGCAGGATGTTATATTTCACATCCAGAATCCGGGCGGTATTGTCACCCCGTTCGACATAGGTGCCAAGCCGCACGAAGGCATAGGCGTCGTCACGGATCATGGTGCCGTAGGCGCTGCCCCGGAACAGGGTGACGCGTTCCTTGATCCAGTCCAGGAAGTTGCGCAGCTCCGTGCCGGTGATGGCGGCCGGGTCGAGCCGGTTCATCTCCATCCAGGTGCTGTTGATGCTCTCCCACATTTCAGAGGTGAGGGCGGTGCGCACCGAGCGGGCATTGCGGCGAGCGTTTTCGATACAGCTGCGGATGCTCGACGGGTTGTCGCGATCGAAGGCGATGTAGTCCACCACCCGGCGCTGATCGACGGCATCCTCGCCATGACGTGCCATGAAGCCCCCGGCGACACCGGCACTGATGAGCGCCGAGCGCCATTCGTCATAGCCGCCTTCGGCAGACGAAGGCAGCAGGGCCATGCGATGGGCGGCTTCGATGATGCGGGCGAGATTTTCCGCCCGCTCCATATTGCGGGAGAGCCAGTAGATATTGTCGGCGGTACGGCTGAGCATCGAGGGGGTTCCCCGGGAAGATCGGTCGAGAGGGCCGCCGGAACGGCCCCTGCGGCAGGGCTGACGACGGGCGCCGGGCGGCGCCTCAGCGGGCGAGCACCCAGGTGTCCTTGGTGCCGCCGCCCTGGCTGGAATTCACCACCAGAGAGCCCTTCTTCAGCGCCACGCGGGTCAGCCCGCCCGGCACCAGCGAGACGCCGTTGGCGCCGACCAGCAGGAACGGCCTGAGGTCGACATGGCGCGGGGCCACCCCTTCCTCGACCAGGGTCGGGCAGGTCGACAGGGCCAGTGTCGGCTGGGCGATGAAGTCTTCCGGGTTCGCCTTGATCCGCTCGGCATAGGCCGCCTGCTCGGCGCGGGTCGACTTCGGGCCGACCAGCATGCCGTAGCCGCCCGATCCGCGGACCTCCTTCACCACCAGCTCGTCCAGATGTTCCAGTACATAGCGGCAGTCGTCGTTCCGGCCGCACCAGCGGGTCGGCACGTTGTTGAGCAGCGGCTCCTCGCCCAGATAGAAGCGGATCATATCCGGCACGAAAGTGTAGATCATCTTGTCGTCGGCGATGCCGGTGCCCACTGCATTGGCAAGTGTCACATTGCCTGCGCGATAGGCGTCGATCAGCCCGGGTACGCCCAGCTGGCTGTCGGGTCGGAAGACCAGCGGGTCCAGGAAGGCGTCGTCGATGCGCCGGTAGATGATGTCGACCCGCTTCGGCCCCTCGGTCGTCCGCATGAAGACCTTGTTTTCCGAGACGAAGAGGTCGGGGCCCTCGACCAGTTCGACACCCATCTGGTCGGCCAGGAAGGTGTGCTCGTAATAGGCGCTGTTGTAGATGCCGGGCGTCAGGAGAACCACCGTCGGCTGGCCGGCGGACATGTTCGGCGGCGCCACCGAGCAGAGCGTGTCGCGCAGGCTGGACGGGTAGTGGTCGACCGGGCGGACCTGATGCGCCGACAGCAGATCGGGGAAGAGCCGCATCATCACGTCGCGGTTCTCCAGCATGTACGACACGCCCGAGGGCGTGCGGACATTGTCTTCCAGCACGAAGAAATCGTTCTCGTCGGTCCGCACCAGATCGATGCCGGCGATGTGGGTATAGACATTGCCGGGGACCTTGAGCCCCTGCATCTGGGGCAGATAGCCCACATTGCGCAGCACCAGATCCGGTGGAACGATGCCGGCCTTCAGGATGTCCTGGCCGTGATAGATGTCGGTCAGGAAGGCGTTGAGCGCCCGAACGCGCTGGGCCAGACCGCGGGACAGGGTGGACCATTCCTCGCCGGTCACGATCCGCGGCACCAGGTCGAAGGGCAGGATGCGCTCCGGGTCGCCACCTTCGCCGTAGACGGCGAAGGTGATGCCGATCCGCCGGAACAGCACCTCGGCCTCGCGGCGCTTCAGTTGCAGGCGGTCATGCGGTGTCTGTGTCAACCAGGCTCTGATTTCCGCATAGGCAGCTCTGACGTCCTCCGGTGACCTGACTTCGTCCGGTGTGCGGGCTTCTTCGGGCGCATCGGTCCCCGCCGTCGCCCAGCCGTTCATCTCGTCGAAGATCCGGATGTCAGTCGTATTGCTCAAGAGAGCATCCTCCGCCGTGTTGACGTTCGACGGCATGACCAGCAAATGCCGTGCCATCGATCTGCGGCCGGATCTTCCCCGGAAACCGGCCGCTCCCCACTTGAATCCTGCCCATCTTTTCGGCAGAGAACAACAGTGCTGCGCAGCGCAGTGGCGTCGAAAGGGGGCCGGCCTGCAGAAACCGGGGCGGGAGCGGGCGGAAAACGAGGGCGGAAAGCAAAACGGGCCCGGCGATGCCGGGCCCGACAGGCGATGATCCGTCCGGGGGATCAATCGTCGGCGATGCCGGCCGGGATCTGCTTGCGGAGCGTCACTACATTGCGGCCGTCGATGCGGGCATAGTCCACCTGATCCATCATGCTGCGGACCAGATGCACACCCAGACCGCCGATCGGCCGGTCTTCGATATCGCCCTCGAGCACCGGCGGCGGGGCCTCGGCGAAGGGGTCGAAGGCGGGGCCGTCATCGACGATCACGACGGTGACCGAGGCGGCGTCGCCCTCTCCGGCGGCAAGCCGCACCGTGATCGGCAGGCCGGTGGCGCCATCGGGAAAGCCGTAGCTGATCACATTGGTGATCAGTTCGTCAGCCGCGAGCGAGATCTGGTACGAGACCGCCGGCGGCAGAGCATGCGCGTCGCAGAAAGTCTCGATCGCATCCGCAAGCCGGGTCAGTTCGCTCAGGTCGGCCGCAAGGGCCAGTTCGGTCACTGCGGTCATGGCGCGGTTCCCTGATCCGGGGCGCGTGTGGCGCAGCCGGGCCTGCCGGCCGCGCGAGGGGTGAGCGATCAGGCGAAAGCCGCGATCGCCTCGTCCCGGCCCGGCAGGATCTGGAAGATCGCGCTGAAGCCGCTGATGTCGAAGACCTCGCGGATCTCGGGCCGCATGCCCGACAACACGACCTTGCCGCCGCTGGCCTTGGACCGCTTGGCGGCGATCAGCAGCACCCTGAGGCCGGCACTGCTGATATAGTCCAGCCCGGCAAGATCCACCGCCAGCCGGCCCGCGGAGGAGTCCAGCGCCGCCAGAACCTCGGCTTCGAAAGCCGGACAACTGGTGCCGTCCAGCCGGCCCTTCGGGCTGAGGACGACGACCGTTCCGATGGACTGACGCTCGATCTGCATCTTCGCTCCCGTCAACTTGAGCCCGGGGCCGCCGGTAGCCGTCAAGAACACTGACGCGCGGCCCCTGGAACCGTTCCGGATTCCATATCAGGTGGCAGCATTTTGCCCAAGGAATTTTGTCCGGGCACGACAGTATATGACAGTTGAATGACGTTGCTGGGTGACGATTGCGGCGCGTGGGGTGGTGCGGCACACTCCGCACTCTGCGGGACCGACGGTCCGGTCCCGATCTTCTCCGGCTCAGGTGGAATGCTGCTCGACGTTACCACGGCCCTGGCCGGGCTGGGCCTGTTCTTCCTCGGCGCACGCACGCTGGGCGATGCCCTGAAACGTCTGGCTGGCCGCCGGGTCCGGGTGGCGGTTGCCCGCAGCACCGACGGCCCGCTGAAGGCGGCCGGCATGGGGCTGGTGATGGCGGCCGTCACCCAGTCCACCCAGGTTGCCACCTTCATCCTGGCGGGCATGATCCGCGCGGCGCTGATCCGGGCCGAACGGGCGATGATGGTCATGACCGGCGTCAATGTCGGGGTCTGCGGCCTGCTGTTCGTGGCGACTTTCGATGTCCGGATCGTGGTCTATGCCGTTATCGGTCTGTCGGGCATCGCGATGACCCGCGCCCGTTTCGCGCCCTGGCGGGACCAGTTCTCTGCCCTGTTCGGCGCCGGGCTGCTGCTGTTCGGGCTGGGCTTGCTGCGTCAGGGAACGGTGCCGATCGCCGGGCTCGACATCGTAACCGGCACCATGGCGGCGATCAGCGGCCACGACATCCTGGTCTTCCTGGCGGCCGCCCTGCTGATCCTGGCGGTACAGTCGTCGTCAGCCGTGGGCATGATCGGCATCTCGCTGGCCGGAGCCGGCCTGTTCGGGCCCGAACAGGCGATCGCGCTCGCCTTCGGTGCCAATTTCGGCACGGCGCTCAACATGGCGCTGCTGACCCGCAGCATGACCGGCCGCGCCCGTCAGCTCGCCATGTTCCAGGTGCTGGTCAATCTCGTCGGCACGGCGGTGACCCTGCCGCTGCTGCTGGCGGAAAGCGCCGGCCTTACCGGTTTCGGTCCGATCGGCGCGATCGCGGCGCTGACCGGTGATGCGGGGCGGAGCGTCGCCTGGGCCTTTCTGCTGTTCAATCTGATAGGGGCCGGGCTGTCGGGCCTGCTGCTGCCCTGGATCGCGCCGGTTCTGGCGCGGATCTGGCCGGTGACGCGGGTGGAGGCCGATGCCCAGCCGGCCTTCCTGGAAGACGGCATGCTGCGTGACCCGGCCGGTGCGCTCGATCTGGCCATTCTGGAGCAGCGCCGGCTGGTTGCCCATCTGGCGCATCTGTCGGCGATTGCGGCCGATCCGGGGGATCCGGCGGCCGGCAGGGTGGCGATGGCCCAGCGGGTCGACGGGCTGTTGACCCTGCATGGGCGGATCGCCGAGGTGCTGCGGGATCTCGGCGCCGCCGACATCTCGGCTGCCGCCTATGAGCGGCTGGCTCGCGCGGTGGCCAATCATCAGCGTCTCGATGGAGTGATCCACGGCTTTGCCGAACTGGCCGGCACGCTCATCGACCGGCTGACCGATCCGGGGGTGATGGGGCGGGTCTCGCGCGGCATGCTGGATGGTATCGATGCCGTGGTGATGACGCTGGCCGAGGTGGCGCAGAGTGCCGATGCGGACGAGCGGATGCTGCTGCGGGCGATGACCGGCGATCGCGCCGAGACCATGGGACGCATCCGCAGCAGCTATCTGGCGGCGGAAGAGGCGCTGACGCCGGCCGATCGCGGGCGCCTGCTGCTGGCAACCAATCTCTGCGAGCGGTTGTTCTGGATGCTGGGCAGCCTGGTGGAAGGGCTGGAGGCCGAGTTCAAGGCCGGCAGTGAGGATGGCGTGGTGCTGCCACTGCCCGAGGCGTCCTGAACTGGCCGGGGGCCTCGCGGCAGCTGTGTCTTCGGTGCCATGTCGTCGAAAATCGTCACCCTCCGGTGGATTGTCGGCATCGCCGGCAGGGCTCCGACGGTTATGCTGACCGCAACGGCATGTTCTTGTTTCAGGAAAGGCGCACGGGCTCCATGCTCGATCTGCTCACCGATCCGCAGGTCATTCTCAGCTTCCTCACCCTCGCGGTGCTGGAGATCGTCCTCGGTATCGACAACCTTCTCTTCGTCCAGATCATCGCCGGACGGGTGGCCCCTGAACGGCGGGACACCGCCCGGCGGGTGGGGCTGGCGCTCGCCCTCGTCACCCGGCTGATCCTGCTGGCGGCCATCTCGTGGGTGGCGGGCCTGACCGCACCGCTGGTGGACATCCAGGGCTTCGCCCTGTCCTGGCGGGACGTGATCCTGATCGCCGGCGGCCTGTTCCTGCTCGCCAAGGCCACGACCGAGATCCACCACACGGTGGATGGCGATGAAGAGCACGGGGCAGGGGAGCCGAAGATCCATCTCAGCCTCGCCGCTGCCGTAGTACAGATTGCCCTGCTCGACATCGTGTTTTCGCTCGACAGCGTGATCACGGCGGTCGGCATGGCGCAGCATCTGCCGGTCATGGTGGCGGCGGTGATCGCGGCCATGATCGTGATGATCGTGGCGGCCGCCCCGGTCGGCCGTTTCGTGGAGCGGCATCAGTCGGTGAAAATGCTTTGCCTGTCCTTCCTGCTTCTGGTGGGCGTGGCCTTGATCGCAGATGGACTCCATTTCCATATACCGAAGGGCTATCTCTACTTCGCCATCGCCTTCTCGGCGCTGGTCGAAGGTCTCAACATCCTGGCCAAGAGCCGCCGGCGTCGCCGCCGGGCCATGAGCAACGTCGCACCGTCGTGATCTTCGAAATACTGATCGTCTTCGCGCTGATCCTGCTGAACGCGGTTTTCGCGATGTCGGAAATGGCTCTGGTCTCCGCCCGCCGCCCTCGGCTGATGGAGCGGGCCTCGGCCGGTGACCGGTCGGCGGCCGCCGCACTGCGGCTCGCCGACGACCCGACCCGGTTCCTGTCCACCGTCCAGATCGGCATCACCCTCGTGGGCGTGCTGGCCGGTGCTTATTCCGGCGCCACCCTCGCCGGGCCGCTGGCCGATATGCTGGCGACCATTCCGGGCTTCGAGCCCCATGCGCGGCCGGTGGCCGTGGGCCTTGTCGTCGCCGGCGTCACCTATGTGTCGCTGGTGGTGGGAGAGCTGATCCCGAAGCGGCTGGCGCTTGCCCATGCCACCACGATCGCCATGGCGGTGGCGCGGCCGATGTCGGTGCTGGCGGTGATCGCCACCCCGGCGATCTGGCTGCTGCGTGTGTCGACCGAAGGCGGGTTGAAGCTGCTCAGGGTCGACACCGCCTCGGCCGAAGCGGTCACCGAGGACGAGATCCGGGCCATGGTTCGCGAAGGGGCGGACAGTGGTGCCATCGATCGTGCCGAACAGAACCTGATCGACAGCGTCTTTGCCCTCGACGACCGGCCGGTCCGCACCGTGATGACCCCGCGCCACGACGTCATCTGGCTGGATGCCGATCGGCCTTTCGGCGAACAGCTGGACCGGATCTCGGGCAGTGCGCGCTCACGCTATCCGGTTGCCCGCGGCAGCCTGGACGAACCGGTGGGCATCGTCGCCACGCGCGACATCCTGGACGTCGTGCTGGCCGGTGGCACCCCCGATATGGCGACGCTCGCCCGGCCGGTGCTGGTGGTGCATGAAGCGGTGCCGCTGCTGAAAATGATCGCCATGCTCCGCGATGAACGTGAGCCCATGGCCCTGGTGGTCGATGAGTATGGCGGTGTCGAGGGCGTGGTGACCGCCACCGACATCCTGTCGGCGATCGCGGGCGAGACCGCGCTCGGCTGGGATGATGATCGGCCTGCGGCGGTCGCGCGGCCCGAAGGCGGCTGGCTTGCCGATGGTCGCATGGCGATCAGCGAGGTCGAGCGCCTGCTCGACCGTCAGGACCTTCACGGCGAAGGCGACTACGCGACCCTCGCCGGTTTCCTGCTCTGGCATATGGAGCGGGTGCCGGTGGCGGGCGACGTCTTCGACTGGCAGGACATCCGCTTCGAAGTCGTCGACATGGACGGCCGCCGGATCGACAAGGTGCTGATCCGGCTGCGGCCTGTGGATGATGTGCTGCCGGGCGAGGGGATCTGAGCCGCAGGTGCCGGCTTAGCGCAGCACACCGCCGCGGAGATCGGGGGCCAGACGCCGGATGCCGGCATCGGCCTCCGCCATCGCACGTTCTCCCTGGTTGCCGTCGCAGGCGCGGTTGGCGCGATCCAGATGCTGACGCGCCGCGATGTAGTCGGCGACGCGACGGTCCCGCCGGGGCGGATCGGCCACCAGTTTCGCCAGGGTCTGCACGGCCGATCGACAAGAAGATCGTGTGGCGTCCTGGGCGCGGGCCTCGCCCGAAGGGAGTGCGGCCGCAAACATGCCTGCCATGAGACCGGCCAGAAAGATGCTGTGCAGACGGATCCGCCCGGGGCGGGCGGTACGAAGGCAGCGGATGGTCATCGCGAAGGCGCCTCGTCGATCAGGCGGGAGCACTTGCGCCGGGCAGGAGCGTAGATCGCGTCCCGATCAGGTGGGGAAAGGACATCTGCGTTGCACTGTGCGCCCCTGTGCACCAGAAGGCCGTGGAACGATCCTTTCGCGTCGCAGTATCTCCATGCAGGGCTGTGCTGTAAACGGCGAACTCCACGAAATCCGACGGCCGATATCGCGGGGCGGCGAATCGCCGCGTATCGCAAATCAGTCTCACCCGCGCTTGAAGCGACGCTTCCGGAATGATAGGCAAGAGCTGATAGGAATTCGCAATCGCACGCCGCTGGCGCCTTCGGCCCGGCGGCCCGGATTCCGCCTGCCCCGCTTATCGACGAGACTGCCATGACCGACATGTTTCGCCGTCCCGCCCGTCATCGCCTGTTCGGCAGCATCGGCGGCGCTGCCGCGGCCCTTGCTCTGCTGGTCGCCGGCCCGGCGGCGTCCGCTGCAGAGGTTAACCTCTACTCGGCGCGCCAGGAACAGCTGATCCGCCCGATCCTCGACACCTTCACCGCCGAAACCGGCATCAAGGTGAACCTGCTCTCCGACAGCGGCGAAAAGCTGCTGGCGCGCATCCAGGCCGAGGGGGAGAACAGCCCTGCCGACATTCTGCTGACCGTCGACGTGGCGCGGCTGGAGCAGGCGAAGGAAGCAGGCATCTTCCAGCCCGTCTCGTCCAAGGTGCTGGAAGAGGCGGTGCCGGCGCATCTGCGTGACAGCGACAATGCCTGGTTCGGCCTGTCGAAGCGCGCGCGTGTGGTCGTCTACGCCAAGGATCGGGTGAAGCCCGAAGAGCTGTCGACCTACGAACAGCTCGCCGATCCGATGTGGAAGGGGCGTATCGCCATCCGCTCGTCGAGCAACACCTACAACCAGTCGCTGACCGCGGCCATGATCGTGGCCAACGGGCCCGAGAAGACCGAGGACTGGGCGAAGGGGCTGGTGGAGAATTTTGCCCGCAAGCCGCAGGGTGGTGACCGCGATCAGATCCAGGCCGTTGCCTCGGGCGAAGCCGATATCGCGGTGGTCAATACCTACTATCTGGGCGGTATGCTCGCTGGCAAGGACGAGGCCCAGAAGGCGGCCGCCGAGAAGGTGGCCGTGTTCTTCCCCAATCAGGACGGCCGCGGTACCCATGTCAACGTTTCGGGCGCCGGTGTGGTCAAGACCGCGCCCAATCGTGAGGCGGCGGTCAAGCTGCTGGAATTCCTGGTCTCGGAAGAGGCTCAGAAGTTCTACGCCGAAGTGAACCAGGAATTCCCGGTGCGGCCCGGCGTGCCGTCCTCGGAGATCATCCAGTCCTGGGGGCCGTTCAAGGAAGACACCGTGGCGATCACCCGCCTGGGTGAGCTGAACCGTCAGGCCGTGGAGATCATGGACCGCGCCGGCTGGCGCTGAGCGGAGCGGCTGCGACGTTCCGGAAAGGGTGCCGTGACGGCCACGTCACGGCACCCTTTCGCCGTTTCAGGCCGGCAATGCTTGATCCGCCGTCAGACGACGTGTACCCATCTTCGATCCCGGGACTGCGGATGTGTCGCAGTCACGATCGCGACATGCTCCACAGGCAGGATGCCTGGCACCCACGGCAGCTGACGGAGGCGTATCCGCCCCATGGCCACCATCTATGCAGGCAAGCCGGAGGACGAGCCGCCCGCGGCGGGCCGCGCCGCTGTAGCACCGGTCCTGCAGGCCCGTCGTGGCGGGCGGGGCGGGTTGGCCTGGCCGCTTGCGGCCATGCTGCTGGCGGCGCTGGTGGCGGTACCGGTGGTGGTGGTGCTGAGTGCGGGGCTCACCCCCGATCTCGCCGTCTGGTCCCATCTGATCGACACCGTGCTTGGCCGGTATCTGGCAAATACTCTCTGGCTGACGCTCGGGGTCGGCGCCGGCACGCTGACGCTGGGTGTGGGCACGGCCTGGCTGGTGACCATGTGCCGCTTTCCCGGGCGACGGAGTTTCGAATGGGCGCTGCTGCTGCCGATGGCGGTGCCGGCCTATGTCATCGCCTATACCTATTCCGGCCTGCTCGACTATTCCGGGCCGGTGCAGGAGACGTTACGTCTTCTGATCGGCGCCACCAGCCGCCGCGACTACTGGTTTCCGCAGATCCGCAGCCTGGGCGGTGCCATCGTGGTGATGACGCTGGTGCTCTACCCTTACGTCTATCTGCTCGCCCGGGCGGCCTTTCTTGAACAGTCGATGTGCGTGCTGGAGATCGGCCGCACGCTTGGCAATGGCCCCTGGTCCTGCTTCCGGCGCATCGCCCTGCCGCTGGCTCGTCCCGCGATCGTTACCGGCGTCAGCCTGGCGCTGATGGAGGTGCTGGCGGATTTCGGTACGGTCGATTATTTCGCCGTCGACACCTTCACCACCGGCATCTACCGCACCTGGTTCGGCCTGGGGGAGCGGGCCGCCGCGGCGCAGCTGGCTGCGGTGCTGCTTTCGGTGGTGCTTATCCTGGTGCTGCTGGAGCGGGCGAGCCGCGGCGAGCGGCGCTTCCACCACACCTCGCGCCGCTATCGGCCGCTGCCGGGCTGGCAGCTCCGCGGCCTGCGCAAGGCGGGTGCCGTTGCGGCCTGCGCCCTGCCGATCCTGTGCGGTTTTCTGATCCCGGCTGCAGCACTCGGCTGGTGGGCGCTGACCTCGCGGCTCGATTCCGGCAGCGGCTTTCCGCGCCTTGTGGTCACCAGCCTGCTGCTGGCGGCCGCAGCGGCGGTGATGGCAGTGGCGGCGGCCCTGGTCGTCGCCTATGCCCGCAGGCTGGCCCCCGGTCGCGCCTCGGCGCTGGCGGCGCGGGTGGCGGCCATGGGCTATGCCGTGCCGGGGGCGGTGATCGCGGTCGGGATCGTGGTTCCCCTGGCGGCGGCCGACGGGGTGATCATCGACATCGCCCGTGCCCTTGGTCTCGGCAATCCGGGCCTGGTCCTGACCGGCACGCTGGTCGGCCTGCTTTACGCCTATATGGTCCGCTTCCTGGCGGTGTCGCTGAACACGGTGGAGGCGAGCCTCGGCAAGGTGACGGCCTCGATGGATGATGCTGCGCGGGTCTTCGGCCTCGGGCCCGGGGCGACGCTGGTCCGGGTTCATGCGCCGCTGGTTTCGGGTGGCCTGCTGACCGCCGCCCTGCTGGTCTTCGTCGATGTGCTGAAAGAATTGCCGGCGACCCTGATCCTCCGGCCCTTCGGCATCGGCACGCTGGCCATGCGCACCTATGAACTGGCTGGCGATGAACGCCTCGCCGATGCCTCTCTGCCCGCTCTCACCATCGTCGCCGCCGGCATCCTGCCGGTGATCCTGTTGTCCCGGGCGATCGCCCGGTCCCGTCCCGGTGCCCGGAATTGATGAACCCGTCCTCCACCACGCCTTCGCGACTGATCCTCGACGACATCGTCCATGCCTATGACGGGCGGGTGGCGGTCGACCATGTCTCGGTCGGTATTGCGGCGGGCGAAATCCTGTGCCTGCTGGGCCCGTCGGGCTGCGGCAAGACCACCTGTCTGCGGCTTGCGGCGGGGCTTGAAGACGTGCAGCACGGCCGGGTGATCATCGATGGCCGGACAGTGGCCGAGCCGGGCCGGGCGGTGAAACCCGAGGCCCGGGGAGTGGGGCTGGTCTTCCAGGATTATGCCCTGTTTCCACATCTGACCGTGCGCGACAATGTCGGCTTCGGCCTGAGACAGGCCGGCGCCGCCGAACGCCGCCGGCGGAGCGAGGCGCTGCTCGATCTGGTCGGGCTCGGCGGTCGGGGAGGGGACTACCCGCATATGATGTCCGGCGGCGAGCAGCAGCGCGTGGCCCTGGCCCGGGCGCTGGCGCCCGAGCCGCAGGTGATGCTGCTGGACGAACCGTTCTCGGGGCTCGACATCGCGCTGCGCGACCGGTTGTGCGCCGATACCCTGGCGGTGTTGCGCGAGGTGGGCGCCGCGGCCCTGATGGTGACCCATGATCCGGATGAAGCCCTGCGCATGGGGGATCGGATCGCGGTGATGAATGGCGGCCGGATCGTGCAGGCAGGATATGCCACGGAACTTTATCAGGCGCCGGCAACCCCCTTTGTTGCCAGACTTTTCGGCGAACTGAATGCCATCAGCCTGCGGGTTGCGGGCGGCCGGGTCTCAACGCCGCTCGGCCCGTTGCCGGCACCGGGCTTTGCTGATGGCGCGGCGGTGACGGTGATGATCCGGCCCGAGGCGCTGATCGAGGATGCGTATGGGGTTATCGAGGCCGAGGTCGTCGAGGTCCGGGCGCTCGGGCCGGTGACGGCGCTGGGAATACGGGTTGCGGGCTGGCCCGGCCGGCTGGGGTTGCGGCTCGGCGGTGTGCCGCGCCATGACCGGGGCGATCGTCTCAGGCTGACTCTCGACCTGGGCCAGACTTTCGTATTCGCGGCGGATGGGCGCTGACGGCTGCATTGCACAGCCCCCGTGCTTCTGCCATCATGCGCCGCACGATTAGGCAGTCCGGGGGACTGCGGAGGAGGGGTACCCGATGAGCATCGGTATTTGGCAGATCGTCCTGATCCTGGTTCTGGTCCTGATCCTGTTCGGGGCAGGCAAGCTGCCGCGGGTGATGGGCGACGTGGCCAAGGGCATCAAGAGCTTCAAGGCCGGCATGAAGGACGAGGAGACCGAGAACAACAGCTCGTCGTCTCAGGATCCGAAAGTGCTGAACAAGCCGCAGGATGCGCGCATGGCGGACGAGGTCCGTCGTGATGAGGTCAGCGGCCCGAAGGCCTGATCCGGTGACGCATTCGAGGAGCGGACGCAGGCTGCTGCGTCCGTCTGCGTGACTCCATGTTCGACATCGGCTGGGCGGAACTCGCCCTGGTGTTCGTCGTCGCCCTGATCGTGATCGGCCCGAAGGACCTGCCTGTCGCTTTGCGTGCGGCCGGCGTCTGGATGGGACGGTTGAGGCGGATGGCGCGCGAATTCCAGTCGAGCGTTGACGAGGTTCTGCGCGAATCCGAACTCAAGGAGCTGCGCGACCGGGCCGAGAAGGCGTCGCGCTTCGACATGGGCGAGGCGACCCGCAGGGCGATCGATCCCGATGGCGCGCTGGAGCGGGCGACATCTCCGGTTCGTCTGGATGATGACGCCCCGGCCGCGAAGCCCGCGGATGCGGATGCGGCGACGCCTGCCGCGGCCCCGGCTGCTGCCCATCCGGCTCCTGCATCTCAGGCGCCCGCATCTTTGGCCCCCGCACCTGCGGCACCGACGGATGCCACGCCCGCCGCACCGGTCGGACCGAAACCGGCCGCGCCGGATGCGGTACCCGACGATGCCACCACCCCGAAGGCCTGACGCTTCATGGCGACCCATGACGATGACGACGAGGTCGAGAACTCCAAAGCGCCGCTGCTCGAGCATCTGATCGAGCTTCGCAACCGGCTGATCTATTCGGTCGTGGCGCTGCTGATCGCCTTCGGCGTCTGCTACATGTTCGCCGAGGACATCTTCGGCTTCCTGGTCGAGCCGCTCGCCAAGGTGCTCGGCCACGACAAGCGCCTGATCTACACCGGCCTGACCGAGGCCTTCTTCACCTATGTGAAGGTCTCGTTCTATGCCGCGCTGTTCATCTCGTTCCCGATCATCGCCTCCCAGCTCTACATGTTCGTGGCGCCGGGGCTCTACCGGAACGAGCGCAAGGCGTTCATGCCCTTCCTGATCGCCACGCCGTTCCTGTTCGTACTCGGTGCGGCGCTCGCCTATTACTTTGTCTTTCCGCTCGCCTGGGGCTTCTTCGCCGGCTTCCAGACCACCGGCAGCGAAACCAGTATGGCGATCGAACTCGAGGCGAAGGTCGATCAGTATCTGTCGCTGGTGCTGGCGCTGATCTTCGCCTTCGGTCTCGCCTTCCAGCTGCCGGTGGCCTTGAGCCTGCTGGTGCGTGCCGGGCTGGTGAGCGCCGAAGCCCTGGCCAAGAAGCGCCGGTTTGCGATCGTCATCGTCTTCCTGGCTGCGGCGGTGATGACCCCGCCTGATCTGATCAGCCAGTGCTCTCTGGCCGTGCCGCTGCTGATCCTCTATGAAATTTCGATCTTCATCGCGCGGCGGATCGAGAGGGCACGGGCAGAGCGGGAGAAGGCCGAGGAGGCGGAACTCGCCGCGACGCTCGCCGACAAGGACGACAGCGGCGCTTGACCCGAAGGGATCAGGGCCGTTAGATGGGCGCGCTTCGGCCGGATGGCCGGCGCGCCCTTCGTCGTTTCCGGAACCATCGTTCATTCAGCGAGCGAACCAATGCACGACATACGCCTTCTGCGCGATGCGCCCGACGCCTTCGACGCCGCCCTTGCTCGTCGTGGCCTCGATGCGTCGTCGGAGCGTCTCGTGGCGCTCGATGAACGGCGCCGCGCCCTGATCCGTGAGCTGCAGGAATTGCAGACCCGGCGTAATGTCGCCTCGAAGGAAATCGGCCAGATCAAGCGCACCGGCGGCGATGCCGCGGCCCTGGTCGCCGAGGTTCAGGCGATCAAGGAACGGATGCCCGAGCTGGAGGCCGAAGAGACGGCGCTTGGCCGCGAACTCGACGATGCGCTCTCCAGCCTGCCCAACCAGCTGGATGCGGACGTGCCCGACGGGCCGGACGAGACCGCGAATGTCGAGCTGCGCCGCTGGGGCACGCCCCGCGCCTTCGATTTCGCGCCGCGCGCCCATTATGAACTGGGCGAGATGATGGCTGCCGGTCCGGTGCTGAAGGCGATGGATTTCGAGCGGGCGGCCAGGCTGTCGGGCGCACGCTTCGTGGTTCTGGCCGGCCAGATGGCACGGCTGGAGAGGGCGCTGGCGCAGTTCATGCTGGACCTGCACACAGGCACGCATGGCTTCATCGAGGTTCAGCCACCGCTTCTGGTTGGCACCGACGCCGTCTACGGCACCGGCCAGCTGCCTAAATTCGCCGAGGATCTGTTCCGCACCACCGATGACCGCTGGCTGATCCCCACCTCCGAGGTGCCGCTGACCAATCTTGTGGCCGGCGAAATCCTGGACGAGGCGGCCCTGCCGCTGCGGCTGACCGCGCTGACCCCATGCTTCCGGTCGGAAGCCGGCTCCGCCGGTCGCGATACCCGCGGCATGCTCCGTCAGCATCAGTTCTCGAAGGTGGAGATGGTGTCCATCACCACCGCCGAAGCCTCGCGCGACGAGCAGGACTACATGACGGCCTGCGCCGAAAAGGTTCTTCAGCTGCTGGAACTGCCCTATCGGGTGGTGGTGCTGTGTTCGGGCGATACCGGTTTCGCCGCAGCGCGCACCCACGACATCGAAGTCTGGGTGCCGGCGCAGAACACCTATCGCGAAATCTCCAGCGTCTCGAACACCCGCGATTTCCAGGCGCGGCGGATGAAGGCCCGCTGCCGCAAGGCCGGCGAGCGCGATACCCGCTTCGTTCACACGCTCAACGGCTCGGGTGTTGCTGTCGGTCGCGCATTGATTGCGCTGGTCGAGAACCATCAGCAGGCGGATGGCAGCATCCGCATCCCGGAGGCGCTGCGCCCCTATCTGGGCGGCGCCGAGGTCGTCGGTGCCTGATCCGTTCGCCTGTCCCCTGCAGACGACACGCATCACATCATACCGGAATACCGGAAACGAGTGCCGCCGATTGCATCGGCGGCACTTCCCATGAAAGCCAAGAACGGGTATCCAAGCCCGGCTTTCCCGATCCTCAAGGAGTTCGGCACGTGCGCATCCTGATCAGCAACGACGACGGCATCAACGCCCCCGGGATCGCGATCCTGGAGCAGATTGCGCGCGAGCTGTCCGACGACGTTTGGGTCGTCGCGCCTGAGACCGATCAGAGCGGCGTGTCGCATTCGCTGACCATCCATAACCCGCTGCGTGTGCGCAAGATCGCCGACAAGCGCTATGGCGTCAGCGGCACCCCCACCGATTGCGTGCTGATCGCCACCCGCCGGCTGATGCACGAAACCGCGCCGGATCTGGTGCTTTCGGGCGTCAATCGGGGCGCCAATCTGGGTGAGGATGTGCATTATTCCGGCACCATCGCCGCCGCCAAGGAAGCCACGCTGCTGGGCCTGCAGGCGATCGCGATGAGCCAGGTTTTCGTCGATCCGCAGGATGTGCCCTGGCGCACGGCTCGTGCTCATGGCCCCGCCCTGGTCGAGAAGCTGATCGCCACGAAATGGCCCAAGGGCGTGCTGGTCAACGTCAACTATCCGCCGGTCGAGCCCGAGGCGGTGACCGGCGTGAAGGTCGTCTCCCAGGGGCAGCGCGTTCTGGGAGAGATGATCGTCGAAGGCCGCGACCCGCGTGGCGTGCCCTATTACTGGATCGGCGGACTGCGCCGCGACGGTCACGAGACCGAAGGCACCGATCTGTCGGTGATCCGCAAGGGCGCCATCTCGGTCACGCCGCTGCATATCGACCTGACCGCCCGCGACTATATGGGCGCGCTCGAGGACGTGCTGGGGGCCTGACGATGGAGACGCTCGCCGAAGCGAAGATCAAGCTGTTGATGCAGCTGCGTTCGGCGGGCATCACCGACACGCGGGTGCTGAAGGCCATCGAGACGGTGCCGCGCGAGATCTTCGTGCCGACACCGCTGGTGCCCAAGGCCTATGCCAATCGCGCCCTGCCCATCGGGCAGGGCCAGACCATCAGTCAGCCCGAGGTGGTGGCGCTGATGACCCAGGCCCTGGAGCTGGGCGACCGGCACAAGGTGCTGGAGATCGGTACCGGCTCCGGCTACCAGACCGCGATCCTGTCGCGGCTGGCTCGCCGGGTCTATACGGTCGAGCGTCATCGCAGCCTGGCGCGGGAAGCCCAGAGCCGTTTCGGGGAACTGGCCATGCACAATGTGGTCAACCGGATCGGCGATGGTATGCGTGGCTGGCCCGAACAGGCGCCTTTCGACCGGATCATCGTGACAGCTGCTTCGGACGAAGTGCCCGAAGAACTGCTCGATCAGCTGGCGATCGGCGGACTGATGGTGATGCCGGTGGGCGCCCATGGCCGCGAACAGCGCCTGATGAAGCTGATCCGCAACGAAGATGGCGTCGACGACGTCGAGATTGCCCGCGTCCGTTTCGTGCCGCTGATGCCCGGCGTGCCGCGCGAAGATGATCCGGGCTCGCCGGCGGGTTGATACGCGCTGGCGGCTTGTGCCGGATCACGCTTCCGTTGCCGCAGTGCGACATGCGGCTTAGACTGGGCGCGCCATGAACGGGGCCGCCATGATCAGACCCAGCCTGTCCTTTCGCCATGCCGCTGCAGCGGCGCTCGTGCTTCTCGTTGCCGCCTGTGCCGGGCGCGACGAGCCGGCGCCGGTCGATTTTCGCGGTGCCCAACCTGGGGGGATCGCACTCCCCGCCGGGGCGAGCGAGATCGTCGTGGAGCGGGGCGATACGCTGTATGCCATTGCCCGGCGTAACAATGTGCCGCTGCGGGCGCTGATCGAAGCGAACCATCTGCAACCGCCCTATACCATCTATCCCGGCAACCGCCTGGTGCTGCCGGCCAACCGCATCCATACCGTGCGCCAGAACGAGACGCTCTACGGCATTTCGCGGGCCTATGGCGTGGAGATGACGGCGTTGGCCCAGGCCAACGGATTGCAGCCGCCCTATCCTGTGTCGCCCGGCCAGCGTCTGGTCGTGCCCGAAGGGCAGGGGCCCGGCACCCAGGCCGCGGCGGCGGCGGTGGCCGCGGCGGGGCCGGAGGGCCGGCCGCCCTCGACCCGGATCGAGGATGCGGAGACGATTTCTGTATCGCCTGCGGTCGGCGGCACGGCCGTCGCATCCGCGGGAACCGCTGCCACCGGCGGCACCGGCATCTCGGCCGCTCCTCTGCCGCCGCCCGGAACCGAGACCACGTCCGCGGCATCGACGACGGTTGCGCCCGTCACGACGGCACCGGCTTCGGCCGGCGAGCCCGCGACCGGTGGTGAACCGGTGACGCTTGCTCCGCGCGCGGAAGACGTCACGCCGCCGCCCGCGGCACCTGCAGAACCCGCGCCGCAGCCGGCCCCGGCCCCGGTCGAGCCGCCAAAGGCGGAACCGGCGCCCACGCCCACGCCTGCACCGGCCCAGCCGGCAGCTGAACCGGCGCCTGCGCCGGTGAAGGCCAAGCCCGTGGAAACCGGTGATCTGGGGCCGGCGCCGAAACGCTTCGTCTGGCCGGTCAACGGCCGGGTCGTTTCGGCCTATGGCGACAAGGCCGGGGGTCTGCACAATGACGGGGTGAACATCCAGGCGCCGCGCGGCACGCCGATCCGCGCGGCCGCCGACGGCGTGGTGGTCTATGCCGGCAGCGACCTGAAGGGTTTCGGCAACATGCTGCTGATCCGCCATGGCGGCAACTGGCTGACCGCCTACGCCCATGCCCAGGCGGTGCTGGTGGATCGCGGCCAGCGGGTGAAGCAGGGCGAGGTGATCGCCCGGGTCGGCTCCAGCGGCAATGTCGATCAGCCACAGCTGCATTTCGAGTTGCGCCGGGGCCGCGAAGCCGTTGATCCTGAACGCTATCTGCCCCGGCGATGAGCCGGGGCAGGCTGCGTCGTCGCTGATGGGCCCGGCTGTCAGCGGTAGCGGCTGAAGATCACCGATGCGTTGACGCCACCGAAGCCGAAGCCGTTCGACAGCACATGATCGACGGAGCGGTGCCGGGCCTCGGGGCCGATCAGGTCCAGCCCGGCCGCCGCGGGGTCGGGATCGGTGAGGTTCAGCGTCGGCGGCAGTATGCCGTCGCGCAGCGCCAGCACCGAGAACATCGCCTCGATCGCGCCGGCGGCACCGAGCAGATGGCCGGTGGCCGATTTGGTCGACGAGATCGACACGCCCGCGCCCTCGCCGAACACCGCGCGGATCGCCGCCAGCTCGCCGGCATCGCCGACCGGTGTCGAGGTCGCATGCGCGTTCAGATAGCCGATCTCTTTCGGATCGAGACGGGCAGAGGCGAGTGCCGCCCGCATCGCCCGCTGGGCGCCTTCACCGTCTTCCGGGGCCGCGGTCATGTGATGGGCATCGGCGCTGGTGCCATAGCCGGTGAGTTCGGCGATCGGAACCGCGCCCCGGGCCAGGGCATGATCGAGTGCCTCGATGACCAGCATGGCCGCACCTTCGCCCATGACGAAGCCGTCGCGCGCCGTATCGAAGGGCCGGGAAGCTTCGGCCGGGCGGTCGTTGAAGCCGGTCGAGAGGGCGCGCGCTGCCGCAAAGCCACCAAGGCTGACCCGGTCGATGCACCCTTCGGCACCACCCGCCAGTGCAATATCGGCCTCGCCGGAATGGATCAGCCGGGCGGCATCGCCGATCGCCTGGACACTGGCGGCACAGGCGGTGACCGGCGCGCCCAGCGGCCCGCGAAGCCCGAAGCGGATCGAGACCTGACCGGCCGCCATATTGGGCAGGAAGGACGGCACGGTGAACGGAGAAAGCCGCCGCGGGCCCTTGCCGTCGGTGGTGCGCACGGCCTCTGCCATGGCGGGCAGGCCGCCGACGCCGGTACCGATGATGGTGGCGGTGCGGTCGCGTTCGGCCTCGGACGCCTCCAGCCAGCCGGCCTGGCCCAGCGCCTCTTCGGCGGCGGCCAGGGCGAGCAGGATAAAGCGGTCCATCTTCTTGTGGTCCTTGGGCGGCACGGCGCGGGCGGCATCGAAGCCACCCTCGGCATCCTCGGCCGCATCGGGCACCACGCCGGCGATTTTCGCCGGCAGATCCTGCACCATGGTCTCGGGCAGGGCGCGAATGCCCGAGCGTCCCTCGATCAGGCGCCGCCAGACCGTGGGCGCGCCCTGACCGAGCGGCGAGACCACGCCGATACCGGTGACGACGATGCGTCTCATGGGGGTGTCCTTCATCTTGACCCGGAGGACAGCAGCGTCCTGAGGTCGTTGAGGGCTGCGGCGATCCCGTCGGTCATCGGCGCGGGATCGCCAGCGAGAAAGGCGAGAACGGCGCTGCCGGCCCAGCGTGCGGTGAAATCCCGGGCAGCGATGTCCGCCCTGTCTGCGTCGACACCGCCCGCCTTCAGTTCGGCCGCTACGCTGGTGCGCAACAGGGTTGCTGCCCGGATGCATGTCTCGCGGGCGACGCGCTCCGCCTCGCCGCCATTGGCCAGGTCGCGGGCCAGCCGCTGGATCGGGCAGCCATGGCGGGCGGCGAGCGGGGCACCGGCGGCCAGCCCGGTTGCGATGATCGTCAGCCGCTCTTCCGGAGACCGGCCCTCGGCCGCCCGGGCCAGAATCTCCTCTGCCCGGTTTAGTTGCGCATCGGCTGCCACCGTCGCAAGGGCTGCCTTGGTCGGGAAATGATAGAACACGGCACCGGCCGGCACGCCGGCCCGGGCGGCGATGTCCCGCAGGCTGACGGCATCATATCCCCGTTCATGGAAGAGATCAGCCGCCGCTCGCGCCAGGCGCTCACGACGGTCTCGGGCAGGGAGGCGCATACCGGTGGTTCGTTCGGGTTTAGTTAGTCAACTGACTTAACAGGAGCATCAAAAATGGGCCGCGTCAAGCGCGGCCCTTTGGGTGGTTCAGCCCTTGCGGGTTTCCAGCTGGCGGCCCAGCCGGCCGGCCAGATCCTGAATATACTGCCAGGCCACACGGCCCGACCGGCCGCCGCGGGTCTGGGCCCAGGCGAGGGCCTCCCGCTCCACATCGACGTCCTTCGAGCCCAGGCCATAGGCGGTGACATAGCCGTGCACCATCGCGAGATAGGTCTTCTGATCGCAGGCATGGAAGCCGAGCCAGAGGCCGAAACGGTCGGAGAGCGAGACCTTTTCTTCGATCGCTTCCGACGGGTTGATCGCCGTCGAGCGCTCGTTGTCGATCATGTCGCGCGGCATCAGATGGCGGCGGTTGGATGTGGCGTAGAACAGCACCTCGTCGGGCCGGCCTTCGATGCCGCCGTCGAGCACGGCCTTCAGCGACTTGTAATCGGTATCGTCGTGATCGAAAGAGAGATCGTCGCAGAACAGCAGCGCGCGGGTATCGCCCCCGCGCAGAACTGCCAGCAGGTCGGGCAGCTGCGAAATGTCTTCGCGGTGGATTTCGATCAGCTTGATCGGCCGGTGGCCGGCCGGCGTCTCGGCCACGATCTTAGCATGCACCGCCTTGACCAGCGAGCTTTTGCCCATGCCGCGCGCACCCCAGAGCAGGGCATTGTTGGCCGGCAGGCCGGCGGCGAAACGCCGGGTGTTCTCGAGCAGCTGATCGCGGGCGAGGTTTACGCCTTCCAGAAGGCCGATATCGACCCGCGAGACCCGGGGGACCGGCTGCAGGCTGCGATTGGTCGAGACCCAGACGAAGGCGTCGGCGGCATCGAGATCGATGGTGGCGGCCGGCGGCGGCGCCATGCGCTCCAGTGCCGAGGCGATGCGGTCGAGCGCCGACAGAAGGTCGGGGGAAGCAGAGGCGGTATCGGTCATCGGGGCAGGATCCTGCAGGCGGATGTCGGACAGAGGGCAGTGACGCGGTGTTATATCGCGTTGATGATGCGGGCCCAAGCGGCGGGCCACGATGGGGACCCCCACACCGCAGGACCGGCCCGGTCCCCTGACCGCCGGGTTCGCTTTGCAAAGCTGCGGGGCACCGCTATAGTCCGCTCACGACTGCGCCGGAGCCGGTTTGCGGCTGCGGCCTCCTCTTGCCAACGCAATATACACCCACGGGGACGTATCGATGCTCATCTCTCCGGCCTATGCGCAGGCCGCCGGTGCCGACGGCGGTGCTGGCATGCTCATGCAGCTGCTGCCGCTGCTCCTGATCTTCGTCGTCTTCTATTTCCTGCTGATCCGGCCGCAGCAGAAGAAGGCCAAGCAGCACCGCGAGATGATCTCGGCGCTGCGTCGCGGCGACCGTGTGGTGACCGCGGGCGGCATCGTCGGCACGATCGCCAAGGTCGATGACGACACCTACGCCACCCTCGAGATCGCGCCCGACGTGCGCGTGAAGGTGATGCGCCACACCATCACCGACAAGATCGCGGCGACCGAGCCGGCCCGCTCGGGCCGCAAGGGCAAGGAGGCCGACGAGGCTGCCGACGCCGACGCCGACGCCGAGAAGAGCGGGAAGTGACGACCAGGCCGCCGCCGGAGGCATCCGGCGGCGGCCTTCCCGATAAGACGTCTCCCCGAGGTCCGCTTCCCGGCCGCCTCTCCGCCTTTCCGCCCAGACGACGGTATCCATGCTGCAATTCGCCAAGTGGAAGACGGCGCTGATCATCGGCATCTGCCTGATCGGCGTTCTCTTCACCGCTCCGAACCTGATCGGCCGGCAGACGCTCGACGCGCTGCCCGACTGGTTGCCCAAACAGCGCCTCAGCCTGGGGCTGGATCTGCGTGGCGGCTCGCACCTGCTGCTCGAAGTCGAGATGGGGGCGGTGCTGCGCGAGCGCCTGGCCTCGGTTGCCGATGATGTGCGCTCGAAGCTGCGCGAGGACGGAACCGGTTATGCCGCGATCGGCGTCGATGGTGATGCCATCGTGGTCCGGGCGCGCGATGCCGCCGATGCCGGCAAGATCGCGGATGCGATGCGCGGCCTGAATGCCGGCCTCGATGTGTCGACCGATGGCGGCGTGATCCGCGCTACCTTCACCGAGGCCGAGATCGCCCATCGCCGCGACCAGACGCTTGCGCAGTCGATCGAGGTCGTGCGCCGGCGCGTCGATGAACTCGGCACCCGCGAAAGCTCGATCCAGCGCCAGGGCGACGACCGGATCATCGTTCAGCTGCCGGGCGTCGAGAATCCGGGCGAGATCAAGGCCCTGCTCGGTACCACCGCCAAGATGAGCTTCCGCCTGCTCGACCCCACGGTCAGCGCGGCCGAGGTGCTCTCGGGCGGGCGGCTGCCGCCGGGTTCGGAACTGCTGGACGGTACCGGCCCGGGTGGCCAGCCGACCAAATATGTGGTCCAGCGCCGGGTTCTGGTGTCGGGCGAACGCCTGACCGACAGCCAGCCCAGCTTCCAGAACAACGAGCCGGTGGTGAGCTTCCGCTTCGACAGCGTCGGTGCCCGCCGGTTCGGCGAGGCCACCCAGCAGAATGTCGGCCGCAACCTCGCCATCGTCCTCGACGACAAGGTGATCAGCGCGCCGGTGATCCGCGAGCCCATTCTGGGCGGTTCGGGCGTCATTTCCGGGACCTTCACGGTTCAGGAAGCCAACAATCTGGCCGTCCTGCTGCGTGCCGGTGCTCTGCCCGCACCGCTGACCGTGATCGAAGAGCGCACGGTCGGGCCCGATCTGGGGGCCGACGCCATTGCCCGCGGTGAATTCGCGAGCGTGCTGGCCTTCGTTCTGGTCATCGCCTTCATGGCGCTCTACTACCGTCGTCTCGGCCTTTACGCCGATATCGCGCTGCTCGCCAATCTGGTGCTGCTGCTGGGGGCCCTGTCGGCCCTGCAGGCGACACTCACCCTGCCGGGCATCGCCGGCATCGTGCTGACGATGGGCATGGCGGTCGACGCCAATGTGCTGATTTATGAGCGGATCCGCGAGGAACGCGCTGCCGGGCGATCGGTGATCGCCGCGGTGGAGGCGGGCTTCAAGGGTGCGATGACCACCATCATCGACAGCAACCTCACCACGCTGATTGCCGCGGCATTGCTGTTCCAGTTCGGCTCGGGGCCCGTCAAGGGTTTCGCGGTCACGCTGTCGATCGGCATTCTGACCACGCTGTTCAGCGCCGTGTTCGTGACCCGTCTGCTTGTGGCCAGCTGGCTGCATCGGGCGCGTCCGAAGACCCTTGCCCTCTGACCGCGCCGGGATCGATCACATGTTCAAGTTCTCGCTCCACCCCGGCAAGACCAATATCGACTTCCTGCGCTACCGGATCGCGGCCCTGGTCTTCACCGCCCTTCTGACGGTCGCCACCATCGGTCTGGTGGTCGGCAAGGGGCTGAATTTCGGCATCGACTTCACCGGCGGCGTGCTGGTCGAGGTCGAGACCTCCGGCCCCGCCGATCTGGGGGCGATGCGCGACGCGCTGGGCGACGGCAGCTTCGGCGATGTGTCGCTGCAGAATTTCGGGGCCGACAACGCCGTGCTGATCCGCCTTGGGCAGGATGCCGGCGAAGGCGACGCCCAGGGGCGGATGGTCGAGGCACTGCGCCAGACCCTGTCCGAGAAGGTCGACCCGAATATCCAGATCCAGCGTGCTGAATTCGTCGGCCCGAAAGTGGGTCAGGAACTGATCGAAGGGGCGGTGATCGCCTTCGTGGTCGCGATTGCGGCCATGATGATCTATGTCTGGTTCCGCTTCGAATGGCAGTTCGGCGTGGGCGCCGTCGCGGCCCTGTTCCACGACGTGATCATGACCATCGGCATGTATGCGGTGACCGGCTATGAGTTCAATCTCACCAGTGTTGCCGCGGTGCTGACGATCATCGGCTATTCGCTGAACGACACGGTGGTCATCTTCGACCGGGTGCGCGAAAATCTGCGCAAGTACCGCGACATGACGATCCTGGAGCTGCTGAACCGGGCGCTCAACGACACGCTGTCGCGGACGATCATGACCGGGTTCACCACGCTGATCGCGCTGTTCGCGCTCTACTTCGTGGCCGGCTCCGCGCTTGCGGGCTTCACCTTCGCGATGATCGCGGGCGTGTTCATCGGCACCTATTCCACGATCTTCATCGCGGTACCGATCCTGGTCTATCTGAACCTGCAGAAGCGCCAGCGGGGCCGTGTGGGCACCGATGGCAACGGTGACGGGGAGGCGGAGGCCGAGGTGAAGGCCTGACGCCGCCACCGTCCAGCCAATTTCCCCTCAGACCGGAGTATTCCACCGATGATGGACCTGACCCCCAAGCTCGCCGACGGCGCCAAGGTGGTGCAGGGCTATGCGGAAGGCCGCTTCCGTATCGGCGGCGAGATTTTTCCGCATTCGGTGCTGGTGATGCCGGGTGTCGTCGAGGCCTGGCAGGTGGCAGATCTCGCCACCGCCTCGGTCGACAGCCTGGAGCCGGTGCTGGCTGCCGGCCGCGCCGGGGCGGTCGAAGTGCTGATCATCGGCTGTGGCCCGCGCACCCAGCTGGTACCGCGGCCGCTGCGCGAGGCGCTGAAGGCCGCCGGCATCGGTGTCGAAGGCATGGACACCGGCGCCGCCGCCCGCACCTACAACGTCATGACCATGGAAGACCGCAAGGCCGCGGCCGCCCTGATCGTTCTCTGACCACAGAACGGCGCCAAACGAAAACCCCCGCCCGGAGCTGCCGGGCGGGGGTTTTCATATGCAGGACAACCTGCGCCGGCCGGATCAGGCCTTGGCGAGGTTCTCGGCTGCGAAGTCCCAGTTCACCAGATTGTCCAGGAAGGACTGGACGAAATCCGGGCGACGGTTCTGATAGTCGAGGTAGTAGGCATGCTCCCAGACGTCGATGGTGAGCAGCGGCGTGGCGCCGGTGCCGACCGGGGTCTCGGCATTGCCGGTCTTCACGACCTCGAGCTTGCCGTCCTTCACCACCAGCCAGGCCCAGCCCGAGCCGAACTGGGTGGTGGCGGCGTTCTTGAACGCCTCCTTGAACTTGTCGAGGCCACCGAAATCGGCATCGATGCGCTTGGCAAGGTCGCCCGAGGGGGCGCCGCCGCCATTCGGCTTCATCGAATTCCAGAAGAAGGTGTGGTTCCACACCTGCGCGGCGTTGTTGAACACGCCGGCCTTCGCCGCATCGCCGCGGCTCTTGACGATGATGTCCTCGAGGCTGGCGTCGGCGAGATCGGTGCCCTCGACCAGCTTGTTGAGGTTCACGACATAGGTGTTGTGGTGCTTGCCGTGATGGAACTCGAAGGTCTGGGCCGAGATGTGCGGCTCCAGAGCGGTCTTGTCGTAGGGCAGGGCGGGAAGTTCGAACGCCATGACGATCCTCGTCCTCAATTGTCATTATGCCCAGGCGGCGGACCCCTCTTGTCGTGGGCTGCCGCCGGATGACAGGCCCCGCCGGCCACATGCCGCAGACCGGCATGCCGTCGGGAGGAGCCCGATGGGGTGATACCGCGAAATGCCGCCCCCTGCCAACCGTCGCTGTGCCAACCATCGGTGGGCCGGGCCACCCTCGGACCGGAATGGACCCAGGCGGGGCCTTTGCGGCAAAACCCCTTCAACAGCCACCCGGTTCCGCCTGCTGGCGGGCCCGGGTCACCGTTCCGCCCGAATATGGGGCGAGTCTCGGCCCGGGCCAAGGGCTGCCTTCGACATGTCACGGGTTGGTGTGTGCCCATGGTGCGCCGGATCAGCGACGGCGAAGCACGGCCGCTGCCGCCCGCTGCCCCGAGACCACCGCGCCTTCGATCGTGGCCGGCAGGCCGGTGGCGGTCCAGTCGCCGGCAAGCACGACATCCGGCCGGGGGCGGGTGCGATCGACAGGGCCCGGGCGCAGGGCCTCGCCGCCCGGATCGTGGCGCATGGTCGCCCGCTTCTCTTTCACAACCCGGACCGGCGGCATCGCGGCCGGAAGCCCGGCCATGGCGAGGCAGGTCCGGATTTCCGCCCAGCCGGTTGCCGCCAGCACCTCTGCCGGCCGGTCCATCAGCGCATCGGCGGCGCTGGTGGTGATGGACAGGATGCCGTCCCGATGAAAGATCCAGTCGGCCATCCCGCCGGTCACCATCAGCGCCTCTGGCATGCCGGCGGGCAGCTGATCCGGGGCGTAGTGGATGTTCAGGATGGCGGAGCTGGCGCGGGGCACCGTGATGTTGGGCAGCAGGCGATGGGCCGCCGCCGGCGGCAGGGCGAGCACGATCATCCGGTCGGGATCGGGCGGCGGCAGCCGGTCGAGCGGCGTGGTCGGATACAGACGGACGCCCAGTGCCCGCAACCGCGCGACTGCCGGGGCGATCAAGGCGGCGTCCAGCCCGCCTTCGGCCAGGTGCAGCCGGAAGCCGCGGGGGCCGGCGAGCGCAAGCCGGCGAAGCATGCGGGCGACCAGCCGGGCATCGGCGGCCGCGGGATCGATGTTGAGCGCGGCGCGGACAAGCGGTGCCAGCACCGCCTGACCGAGCTTACGCGAGAGCAGGCCGGGGCGGGCCGTCCCGAGTGGGCCGTTCACGCGGCCGTCGAGCAGAAGACCGGCAAGGGCCAGCAGATCGCCCGCACCGAGCCCCAGGCTGCGCATCAGCTGCACCGGACTGCCGAGCCGGATCGCGTGCCGGCCGGTGATCTCGCCGCCGGGGCCATCAAGGGCGACCGCGGGATAGATGGCCGGCAGCTCGCGAAACCGCCCGCCCACCCTGCGGACGAAATCGAGCGCGGCCGGATTGGCGCCGAGCAGGACATGGGTGCCGTTGTCCAACCGATGGCCGGTGACCGGGTCGTAGAAGGACCGGCAGCGGCCGCCGGCCTGGGGCGCCGTCTCCAGCAACTCGACCGTCAGCCCGGCTTCGGCCAGATCGAGTGCCGCGGCGAGGCCGGCAATGCCGGCGCCGGCAACCAGCACGCGGGTCGGGCGCGGGGGACGAGCGGGCAAGGCGGTCAGCCGCCGATCCGGGCGAGCACGGCGTGGCGCAGGGCTGCGCGGACTGCCCGCCGTTTCAGCTGCCGGCGCAGATCCGGGGGCAGGGCTGTGAAGCGTCGCGCCTCCAGCACCGCCAGCAGGCCGCGATAGGCATCGGCCATGGCCATGGCCGGGCGCAGACGGCGGCGCAGATGCGGATCATCGGGCAGGGCGGCATCTGCGGCAGCAAAGGCATCGCGGGCAGCACGGCCAAGGGCGCGTGCGGCGGGCAGGCGTGCTGGCCCTTCGGCGATGACCACGGGTGCCGCGCGCGGATCGGCACCGGCGGCCATCAGGGCCTCTGCCGGCAGGTAGATCCGCCCGTGGATCGCATCCTCGTCGATGTCGCGCAGAATGTTGGTCAGCTGGAGCGCCCGGCCCAGATGACGGGCATAGGCCCGGCCTGCAGCCTGGGGGACACCGAAGGCCACCAGGGCGGCCTCGCCGACGGCGCCGGCCACGCGATCGGCGTAGCGCAACAGATCCGCCCAGGCAGGGGCACCGCCGGGATGATCGCTGCAATCGCTCAGGCAGCCGGCGACGATCTGTCGAAGGGCGTCGACCGGCAGATGATGGTGGCGGACGGCATCGTCGAGCAGCGCCGCATCGGGCCCGGTCGGCGCATGGTCGGCACCGAGGGCCAGCAGATCCGCATCGATCGCGTCCAGAAGCTGTCGCCGCCGGGCGGCGGGTGCATGGCCGTCGGCAATGTCGTCGACCAGCCGGCTGACGGCATAGAGGGCCTGCATGGCCGGTCGGCCATCCGATGGCATCAGGCGGATGGCCATCCCGAAGCTGCTGCCGGCGGTCTGGCTTTCGGGCTCCGGCACCCGCAGGGCCGCCAGGCCGGCATCGGCAAGGGCACCTGCCCAGTCCCGGCGGCGCGGTCGGATGCGCCGGGCCAGGGGGTCGGTACCGGTGAAGCGGCGACGATGGCGGCGGGCAATGCCGAGCGTGAGGGCGGCTTGAATGCGCAGCCGGCGCACCGGTGTGGTGAGCAGCGGCCGCGCCCGGTCGAGCAGGTCGTCCACCGCTTCGAGCATCCGCCCGATTGCGGCGAGCAGGCGCGGCGGTGCCGCAGGCGCACCCAGCACCGCGGCGCCGAGCCCCGCATCGGTCAGCCAGCTGCCCGGTAGCCAGACCCGGCCGGCCGCGCGATAATCCGCCCCCAGATCGCGAATGTGGTTCAGCAATTGAAGGGCGACGGCCAGATCGTCGCCGGCCTGGCGACGGGCGGGATCCTGGTCGCCGGACACCGCCATCACCACGCGGGCGACCGGCGCGGCCGAAAGCCGGCAATGGCCGTCGAGCGCCGCCCAGTCCGCCGGAACGAACCCGTCGACATCGCGGCGCGAGGCTTCGGCCAGATCACGCAGCGGGGTGATGTCGATGCCGGCTCGTGCGAAGGCGGCGGCTGCCTCGGCCGCAAGCCGCCACAGGTCGTGTGCAGCAGCCGGCATCGCCGTCAGCCGGGGCTGCCCGTCCCCTTCCAGACCATCCATGAAGGCGGCAATGGCGGCGTGACGGTCAGCCTTCGACAGGTTGCGGTCGTCGGCGATGTCGTCGAGCCGCCGTGCTGCCCGGTAGAAGGCCTGAACCGCCGCCCGGCCCGGCCCGGGAGGGGCGGCCATCCCCAGCACGGGAAAATCCTCGCGCCCGGCGGCCAGCGCGCGCACCGGCAGGATTACCCGGTCAGGGGCGGCGGAGGCCACGGTCAGACGGGTAGCGACGGCGGATGGGCGTGGATCGGCATCAGCCGTCATCGGCGGCGGGTCTCCGGCAGGGAAGGGATCCGGGATGAGGAAGGTCGCGCGCCTTCAGAATAGCATCACGCGGTTTGCGGTGGAGCCCCCGAAGCCTATATGGTCGGCCAAAACCCGCCGGAGCATGCTTCGGCCCCCACGCCCGGCCCGGAGAGACGGATGACCACGGTTTCCGATACCGAACGCGCAGCGGCATTGACGGCGAGTGCGGAAGAGCTGACCCGGCTGGATCCGGATCGCTTCGCCTGCCTGATGCTGGCCGATCCGGAGCGGCGTGCCGATCTGGTCGCCCTGCTCGGTTTTGCTTTCGAGACCGCGAAGACCGCCGAGGTGGTGAGCGAAACCATGATCGGCGCCATCCGCCTGCAATGGTGGCGCGAGGTCCTGGACGGAATCGAGGCCGGCACGCCGCGGCGCCATCAGGTGATCGACCTTCTGGCCCCGGCGATCGCGGCCCATGATCTGCCGCGGGACCGGCTGGAGCGGATGATCGATGCCCGCGAGGCGGATTTCGAACCGACACCCTTTGCCGACGCCGCCGCGGTCGAAGCCTACGCCCGCGACACGGCGGGACAGCTGGCGCGGCTGCAGGCCAGGGTGCTGGGGGTAACCGATGGCGCGCGGCTTGATGCGGCCGAGGCGGTCGGCACCGGCTTCGGTCTGGCGGGTGTGCTCAGGGCTCTGCCGCACCAGGCGCGCCGCCGCCGGGTGCTGTTGCCCCGGGACCGGATGGCGGCGGCCGGGCTGGGAACCGGCCAGGTGATCGAGCCGCATCTGCGCGATCAGGCGGTGACGGCCGCAATTGCGGCCATCGTCGCCGATCTCGCCGGGCGTGCCGCGGCGCTGATCGTCGATGCCCGCAAGGCCGGCCGCCTGCCGCGGCCTGTGGCGGGGCAGGCGGCGCTCGCCCGGGTGCATCTGGCACGGTTGGCACGGGCGGGTCATGATCCATTCACGGCCCCGGCCGTGCTCAGCCCGGCACGCCGGGCTTTCACCCTGCTGCTTGCCCGGCGCTGAGACCGGCGGATCGGTCCTCAGGCGGCCGCGGGCCGGGCATCGGCCCAGGCTGCGATGTCTTCGAGCGCCCGGCGGGCCATCACCTGCTTGCGCTCATTCTTGCGGATCTTGCCTTCGAGCGGCGCAAACAGGCCGAAATTCACGTTCATCGGCTGGAAGGTTTCGGGGTTCGCAGCGCCGGTGATATGGGCGAGCAAGGCACCCATGGCAGTGGTGGCGGGCGGCGGCACGATCTCCTGGCCCAGCGCCTCGGCCGCGGCGAAGCGGCCGGCCAGTAGCCCCATGGCCGCGCTTTCGACATAGCCTTCGACGCCGGTCACCTGGCCTGCAAACCGCAGATGCGGGGCCGCCTTCAGCCGCATCACCCCGTCCAGCACCCGCGGGCTGTTGATGAAGGTGTTGCGGTGGATGCCGCCCAGCCGGGCGAATTCGGCGTTCTGCAGGCCCGGGATCATCCGGAAGATCCGGCTCTGTTCGCCGTATTTCAGCTTGGTCTGGAAACCGACCATGTTCCAGAGCGTGCCCGAGGCATTGTCCTGGCGCAGCTGGACCACGGCATGGGGCGAACGGCCGGTGCGCGGGTCGGTGAGGCCGACCGGCTTCATCGGGCCGAAGCGCAGGGTCTCGGGCCCGCGTTCCGCCATCACCTCGATCGGCAGGCAGCCTTCGAAATAGGGCGTCGACTTTTCCCAGTCCTTGAAGTCGGTCTTCTCGCCACCGATGATCGCGGCAATGAAGGCTTCATAGGTCTCGCGGTCGAGCGGACAGTTGACGTAATCGGCACCGGTGCCACCCGGTCCCGGCTTGTCGTAGCGCGACTGCATCCAGGCGATGTCGAAATCGATGCTGTCGCGATGGACGATCGGTGCAATCGCGTCGAAGAAGGCGAGGCTGTCCTCGCCCGTCGCCGCCCGCACCGCTTCCGCAAGGGCGGGGGATGTCAGCGGGCCGGTGGCGACGATCGTCCGCCCCCAATCGGCCGGCGGCAGGCCGGTGACCTCTTCCCGACGGATCTCCAGCAGCGGATGGGCGCGCAGCCGCTCTTCGACCGCGGCCGAAAAGCCGTGGCGGTCGACGGCCAGCGCTCCGCCCGCCGGCACCTGATGGGCATCGGCGGCCGCCATGATCACGCTGTCAGCCCGTCGCATTTCGGCATGCAGCACGCCCACCGCATTCGAGGTGGCGTCGTCGGACCGGAAAGAATTCGAACAGACCAGTTCCGCCAGACCGTCGGTCGCGTGGGCCTCGGTCTTTCTGACCGGGCGCATCTCGTGCAGGATCACCGGCACGCCTGACTGCAGCAGCTGCCAGGCGGCCTCGGAACCGGCAAGACCGCCGCCCACGACATGGACGGGAGCGATGTGAACCGGGGCAGAGGTCTTCACGGGCACCAACCTTTCCTGTGGCCGACGGCGGAGACGAGCCGTCGCCCCAGGACATATTACAGTCGGGCCCGACCCTCAAGCGGGAGCCGCAGCTTGCGGCCCTGCGGTCAGACCCGGCGCGGTGCGCGGCTGGCGGATTCGAGAGCGGCGGGTGCGCTGGCGGCATGAAAGCCGGCAAGGCCAAGGGCCGCCACGATTACCGCCACGTCATCGGGGCGGGCGGCATCGGAGGTGACGCCGTCGCGCCCGGTGAGGGCGAACAGCGCGCCCCCCACCAGAAGGGCGGTCACCAGACCGGCGCGACGTCGCGCCTCGGCCGGCGCGATCATCGGCTGGGTCAGCTCCCGACGCTGGGCACCGCGCGAGATCAGGTCGGCGATGGTGTCGGCAATCATCGCCATGTCGGCCGGGGCCGGTGCCTGGGCCGGATGGGCGGCGTCGCCCCCGTTCGCAGGACGGGCGGCATCGGTGAGCAGACGGCGACCGATGCGGGCGATCCCCTGGGCGGCGGCATCGGGTGCCAGCCCGGCAAGGCCCGGGGCGCGGGGATCACTGGCGGCGAGTATGGCGGGCAATGTATGGACGGAGTCCCCGTGGCGTGTGGAGCCCGCATGTTGCGCGCATGAGTCGTTCTTCGCCGCCGATGCTCCGAGCATGTGGCAAACCCCCCGGTCTGTCCCGATCATCACGTTCCGTTACCGGCCGGACGCGCAGTTCTGGTCGCGACGCGTTCCGTCCTGTGCCCACGCTATGACAGGACGCCGGTGACGGCAAGTCACCGGCGTTCCACAGTCAACATTTTTTGCGGAATCGGTCCATTTGCGCCCGTTGGGAGTAGGTGACAGGTGCAAAATCGGAGGAAATCTCGCAAATCCGGCGAAATTTATGGTGAAGGCCGATTTAATTGATCCGGCATCTATCTTTCATTCAGCTGAAATGATCTGGTTGCCGCCGCGTTTTGCGTCTTCCATGGCGAGATGCCGGCCCAGATAGTGTCCGGTATGGCTGGCGGGATTGTGGATCACATCCTCGGGCGTGCCTTCTGCCACGATGCGCCCACCGCCGGACCCGCCCTCCGGACCCATATCGATCAGCCAGTCCGCGGTCTTGATGACATCCAGATTGTGCTCGATGACCACCACGGTGTTGCCCTGATCGACCAGGGTATGGAGGACTTCGAGCAGTTTGCGCACGTCGTCGAAGTGCAGACCGGTCGTCGGCTCGTCCAGGATGTAGAGTGTCCGTCCGGTCGCCCGACGCGACAGCTCTTTGGCGAGCTTCACACGTTGAGCCTCACCGCCCGAGAGGGTGGTGGCGGATTGTCCGAGACGGATATAACCGAGACCGACCTCGGCGATGGTGCGAAGCTTCTCGCGGATCGACGGCATGGCCTGGAAGAAGTCCAGCCCCTCGTCGACGGTCATGTCGAGCACGTCGGCGATCGACTTGCCCTTGAACTGAACCTCGAGCGTCTCGCGGTTGTAGCGCTTGCCCTTGCAGGCGTCGCACTGGACATAGACGTCGGGCAGGAAGTGCATCTCGATCCGGATCACGCCATCGCCTTGGCAGGCCTCGCAGCGCCCGCCCTTGACGTTGAACGAGAAGCGGCCCGGTTTGTAGCCGCGCGCCTTTGCCTCGGGCAGGCCGGCGAACCAGTCGCGGATCTGGGTGAACAGACCGACATAGGTCGCCGGGTTCGACCGGGGGGTGCGGCCGATCGGCGACTGGTCGATGTTGATGATCTTGTCGATATGCTCCAGCCCGTCGATGCGGTCGTGCTGGCCCGGATGGGTGCGGGCGCCGTTCAGGCGGCGGGCGATGGCCTGGTAGAGCGTTTCGATGACCAGCGTCGACTTGCCGCCGCCCGAAACGCCGGTGACGCAGGTGAAGGTGCCGAGGGGGAAGCTTGCGGTGACGTCGTGGAGGTTGTTGGAACGGGCGCCGACCAGGGTGATGCTCTCGCCCGTGCCCTTGCGCCGCTCCTCCGGTACCGGGATCAGCTTCGCGCCAGTGAGATAGCGGCCGGTGAGCGACGCCGGATTGGCCATGATCTCGGCCGGGGTGCCTTCCGCCACCACCTTGCCGCCATGCTCGCCCGCCCCGGGGCCCATATCGATGACATGGTCGGCGGCGCGGATCGCATCCTCGTCATGCTCCACCACCAGCACCGAATTGCCCAGATCGCGCAGATCCTTCAGCGCCGCCAACAGCCGGTCGTTGTCGCGCTGATGCAGGCCGATCGAGGGTTCGTCGAGCACATAGAGCACGCCGGTCAGGCGCGAGCCGATCTGCGAGGCCAGGCGGATGCGCTGGCTTTCACCACCCGAGAGCGAGCCGGAGCCGCGGGCGAGGGTGAGATAGTCCAGCCCCACTTCGGTGAGGAAGCGAAGCCGCTCGTTGATCTCCTTCAGGATCCGCTGGGCGATCTCCTGGCGCTTGGCATCCAGACGGCCGTCGAGGGCGCCGAACCAGGATCGTGCTTCGCCGATCGACAGGGCGGTGACCTCTGAGATGTTCTTCATGTCGATCTTGACCGCGAGCGCCGTATCCTTCAGGCGCTGGCCGCCGCAGGTCTCGCAGGGACGGTTGCCCTGGAAGCGTGACAGCTCCTCGCGGATGAAGGCACTGTCGGTCTCGCGCCAGCGCCGTTCCAGATTGGGGATCACGCCTTCGAACGGCCGGTCGACGGTGTAGTTGCGCGCACCGTCTTCGTAGCGAATCTTGATAGCCTCTTCGCCGCTGCCGAACAGGATGGCCTGGCGGACCCGGTCGGGCAGTTTCTCCCAAGACTGGGTCAGCGTCACCTTGTAATGCGCGGCGATGCCGGCGAGCGTCTGATTGTAGAACTGGGTTGTCGACTTGGCCCAGGGCGCGATCGCGCCGTCTCGCAGACCCAGTGACGGGTCCGGCACCACCAGTTCGGGATCGAAATGGCTCTTCACCCCCAGCCCGTCACAATCCGGGCAGGCACCATAGGGGTTGTTGAAGCTGAACAGCCGGGGCTCGATCTCGTCGATGGTGAAGCCGGAGACCGGGCAGGCGAAGCGGGCCGAGAAGGTCGTGCGATCACCGGTATCGGCGTTCTCGGCGATCATGATGCCGTCGGCCAGGTCGAGCGCGGTTTCGACGCTGTCGGCCAGCCGGTTGCCCAGCCCCTCGCGGATGACGATGCGGTCGACCACCACCTCGATATCGTGCTTGCGCTTCTTGTCGAGCGCGGGCGCGTCCTCGATCTCGTGGATCTCGCCGTCGATCTTCACCCGGGTGAAGCCGCGCTTCATCAGCTCGGCCAGTTCCTTGCGGTACTCGCCCTTGCGGCCGCGCACCACGGGGGCGAGCAGCAGCAGGCGGCTGCCGTCGCCCATCTCCATCATCCGGTCGACCATCTGGCTGACCGTCTGACTTTCGATCGGCAGGCCGGTGGCCGGAGAATAGGGGATGCCGACCCGCGCCCAGAGCAGGCGCATATAGTCGTAGATTTCGGTGACCGTGCCCACCGTCGAGCGCGGGTTGCGCGAAGTGGTCTTCTGCTCGATCGAAATGGCGGGTGACAGGCCGTCGATGCGCTCGACGTCCGGCTTCTGCATCAGCTCAAGGAACTGACGGGCATAGGCGGACAGGCTTTCGACATAGCGACGCTGACCTTCGGCATAGATGGTGTCGAAGGCCAGCGACGACTTGCCGGAGCCGCTGAGGCCGGTGATGACCACCAGCCGGTCGCGCGGAATATCGACGTCGACGTCCTTGAGATTATGTTCCCGCGCCCCGCGGACGCTGATCAGTCTGGTCGTGTCGCGCATCTGATCCCGCACCATGTGCCTCGCCGGCCGGATGTCGTTCCAGCGCCCCGCGCTGCAGGGCAGCACACGAACAAATAGTGCACGGATGCCTGATCGTCACGTGGCAAATCATGTCAGGAGGCCCGGTATATTCGCCGCAGCGGGGGCGGCAGCCATGCGCTGACGGCATGGCTGCGCCGGGATGTGGCGTATCAGGGCCGCGGCTCAGGCCTCGCGGATATGGCGGATGAAGGCGCCGACGCGGGCGGTCAGCTGCTGGCCTTCCTCGACGAGCGCCGTCGAGGTGTCGAGCACCCGCCGCGCCATGACCCCGGTATCCTCGGCGCTCCGCGAGACACGGCCGATCTCGGTGCTGACCCGGTCCGCCCCGGCCGCCGCCTGGCCGATCGAGGCGGCGATTTCGCTGGTGGCGCTGCGCTGGCGGTCGACCGCGCCCGAGATACCCTCCACCACCTGACTGATCCGGTCGATGGTCGCACCGACCGTGCTGATCGTGGTGGCGGCTTCGCTTGCGACCGTCCGGATCTGGGCGATGCGTGCATCGATATCGGCGGTGGCGCGGCTGGTCTGGGTGGCGAGGCTCTTCACTTCGGAGGCCACGACCGCGAAGCCTTTTCCGGCCTCGCCGGCACGGGCAGCCTCGATCGTCGCGTTGAGGGCGAGAAGATTGGTCTGTTCCGCGATGTCGCTGATCAGGCGGACGACTTCGCCGATCTGGTTGGCGGCCTCCACCAGCCCGGTCACGGTGTGGTTCGAGCGGCGGGCTTCACCCACCGCCTCGGTGGTGATGGTCGAACCTTCCGCCACCTGGCGGAGGATGTCGCTGATCGCGGCGCTCAGCTGTTCGGTAGACCCTGCCACGGTCTGGACGCTGCGGGCGGTTTCACCGGCCGAGCCGGCGACGCCGGAACTGGTCTCGCGGGCCTGATCGACACCGGCACTCATGGCGCGCGCGGTCTCGCGCATCTGTTCCGAAGATTGGCGCACGGCGGCGACCACTTCGCCGATAGAGCGCTCGAAATCGGCGGCGAGGCGGTCCATTGCGGCGGCTTTCTCGGCCTCCGCCTGAAGGCGCTGGGTCTCGTTGACCTCGCGCAGGCGCTCGGTTTCGGCCATGCCGTCGCGGAAGACCAGCAGCGCGCGCGCCATCTCGCCCAATTCATCGCGCCGGTCGAGCCCGCCCAGCTCGACCGAGGTGCGGCCTCCGGCCAGGTCGCGCATGGCGCCGATCGCACGGGCGAGCGGGCGGGCAAGCAGGGTGCGCAGGCCCAGGGTCAGGGCGATCATGAGCGCCAGCATGGCCACTGCGGTCAGAAGGGCGCTCTGCCGCAGGGCGGTCGCGGTCGCTGCCTCGACCTCCGCCAGCGACCAGGCGGCGGCAACGGCACCGACCAGTTTCTGGTCCTTGCCGGCGAAGACCGGGCGCACCACCAGCGTGGCCGCCGATGTCTCTTCATCATAGGCCTCGCCTCGATCGAGGGCCGCGGCGGCGCGGCCGTGAAGGGCGGCGAGATCGGCTGCCGTCAGGCGCGGATCATCCACGGCGACGATCTGGCTGCCGTCGAGCGAGAAGGCGGCGAAGGAGGCGAGGCGGTTGCCGTCGCGCTCCATCAGCGGGCCGACGATCGCCTGGATACCGGCCGCCTTAGCATATTGCACACCGCCCGACACCTGGCCCGCAAGCATGTCGGTGAGCGTACGGTCGGACCGGCCGAAGGCATCAGAGAGCGCGTCGGCCCGGCTGAGGGCTTCACGAAGGCCGATCGCGGTGAGAACCATGCCGACCATGATGACGGTCATGATCGTGATGCGCAGATGCAGTTTCACCGGGCGGCGGCGGAGCTTTGGGGACATGTTTCGGGCCTCCGTCTGGGCAAAAAAGGCGTCTGGGCAAGGGGCATCCGGCCGGCCGCGATCCGGGGAAGATCGCGGCCGTCGGCAGGCGCGGGAGAATGGGCAGATGCGGTTCCGGAGCGGCGTCGGCCCTCAGAGATTGCCGAGCGCCTCGGCATCGAGGCCGAGGGTAAGGGCCCCGATCGGCTTGCCGCTGTCGGGGTCGATCACCGGCTCGCTGAGCTGGATGATGTAAGTCTGGCTGCTGTCGTCGAAATCGACGTCAGAGACATGGCGGGCGCCCGGCCCCTTGAGGAAGGTCTCCTGCCATTTCGGCTCGTCGCCCTGCCAGTAGTCCGAGGTCGTGTCGCTCATACCGACATTCAGGCCTCGGTTGTCCATGACGAAGGCCTCGGTGATCAATCCCTCCGAGCCTTCCTTGGCCTTGTGGAGAATGGCCGAGGCCGGATTGGCGGCAACAGCCGAGATGGTGGGCGTGCTGGCGGTACCGACCTCTGCGCGCCAGGCCTTGTCCCGGGCGAGGATATCGGCCTCGGTCAGCCCGGCATTGGCCGTGTTCTGCGCCCGGATCGCGGCGATGATCCCGGGATCGGTCGTGAGCTGGTGCATCAGGCCGGCATCGACCTTGGCAAGCCCCGCCTCCAGTTCGGGCGGCGGCCCTTCGGCACGCACCGGCAGGGCAAGGCAGAGTGCTGCGAGGGCGATGCCGGCGGCGAGACCGGCCTTCATCATCAGCGGCAGCGGGGCACGCACGGCGGCGGTGCGGGCGGGCACGCGGCGATGGGAACGGGGAGGGATGACGGTACGGGGCATGGGGACAATCCCTTCTTCGACCGGCTTAGGTGGGGATCATCCTGCCCTGAAAACCTTATCAATTCTTTTAAGTGCGCCAGAAAATCGATCGATGTTCGAGAAAAACGGCGACCTGAACCGTATAGGATTCGCGCAACGGTTCAGGTGCCTTGCATATATCAGGTCACTGGTCGATGGGTTCCAGGCCGCACCATTCGGCGATGAAAAGAGCGATGGCGCCGGTGACGCGTTCTATGGAGGCGATGGAGACCCGCTCGTCGAAACCGTGAATGCCCGCCGTGACGGGGCCGTAGACGAGGCAGGGACAATCGCCGTAGAGCACGAAGACCCGGCCGTCCAGATAGCTGGGGGTCACGAAGCTCTCCAACCCGCGGCCGAAGGCGCGGGCATGCGCGCGCCCCAGGGTCTTCTCGGCATCACTGCCTTCTTCCAGCACATAGCCTTCGACGAAGAACCCGTTGTAGTCGATCTCGGGCGGGTTGTTGGCCAGGAAGGCGTCGCCCTTGGCGGCTTCCGACAGGCAGGCCTCGATTTCGGCGGCGGCATCGCGGGGATCGACGCCCGGATAGATCGAAATCCGGCAGTCGAATGTGCACCAGGCCGGGACTGAAGATGCCCAATCTCCGCCTTCGATTTTGCCGAAATTGAGGTTGATCGGGTGATCCAGCTCTTCGAAATAGCGATGCGCGGCCTTGCGCGCGTTCCAGTCGGCTTCCAGCCGGCGCAGGGCCTGCATCAGCCGGTAGGCGGCTTCGATGGCATTGGCGCCCGATCCCGCTTCGCGGACATGGACGGGAATGCCGCGCACGGTGACCTTGAACCAGATCACGCCGACATTGGCGCGAACCAGCATCTCGTCTTCGGGTTCGGGGATGATCGCGGCATCGGCGCGATAGCCGCGCACCAGGCAGGCGAGGGCGCCATTGCCGGTGCATTCCTCTTCCGTCACCGACTGGACATGGACGGTGGCGGCCGGCTGATAGCCCAGACGCCGGAGGGCATCCATGGCGAAGACATTGGCGGCGATGCCCGCCTTCATGTCGCCCGATCCGCGGCCATAGAGCCAGTCGCCCTCGATCACCGGCTCGTAGGGCGGGTTGGTCCACATGTCGTGCGGCCCTTCGGGCACGACGTCGATATGGCCGTTCAGGATCAGCGAGCGGCCGGTCTCGTCGCGCGGCCGGTGGGTGCCGACGACGTTGAGGGCGTTCTGATAATCGACCTTCACCGGCGAGAAGCCCGGGTGATGGCAGATCTCGTCGACATCGATTGCCCAGCGGTCGACGGCATAGCCGCGGTCGCGGAGGGTCTTCGCCATGAAGTCCTGGGCGGTGTGCTCGCGACCGCGCAGTGACGGCAGGCGGATCAGATCCTGGGTGAAGGCGATCTGCTCTGCAATGCCCTGTTTCACCGAGGCGAGGATCGCCTCGGCCAGAGCGGGGTCGAGCCGCGAGCCGTCCGGGCGGGCCCCGGCGGGTGCGGAGGATGCAGGTGTGATGGTATCGGTCATCTGAGGTCCGGCCTCCCTTGGTCTTATGCCTCTGATGTCGAGCGTAAAAGGCCGGTTTGCTTCGATAAATATCGATGTGATAAATCTCGTTTCGATGAATATCAAAGGAAGCGGATCATGGCCCTGCCCAGCCTCTCGACGGTGGATCTGAAGCTCCTGGGCGTCTTCCTGGCGGTGGTGAAGGCGGGCGGCTTCGCGCCGGCCCAGGCCGCGCTCAACGTTGCCGCGTCGACGATCAGCATCCAGATCGGCACGCTGGAAAAGCGGCTGGGGGTCGTGTTGTGCCGGCGGGGGCGCGGCGGTTTCGCGCTCACCGAGGACGGCCGGCGTGTGCACGAGGCGGCGCAGGCGCTGTTTGCCCAGATCGAGGATTTTCAGGCCCGGATCGGCGGCTTGGGCGGAGGCATGACCGGCAGGCTGAACCTTGCGGTGATGGAGAATCTGATCACCCACCCGAGTTTCAGCCTGAGCGCGCTGATCGCACGCTTCAGGGACGGCGCCCCGGGTGTCCGGGTCAGCATCGACACGGCCTCACCGGCACGGCTGGAGGAAATGGTACTGGGCGGGGCTGCGCATCTGGCGATCGGCTATTTCCCGCGCCGGCTTGCCCAGTTCACCTATGCCCCGGCCTGCGAGGTGGTGATGGAACTCTGCGCCGGGGCGGGGCATCCGCTGTTCGATGTGGCGGAACCGACGCCCGACATGGTCCGGGCCGCCGAACATGCCCATCGCGGCTATGTCTCGACCGAGCAGACCCCTGACGCCCATCGCGGCTTCGTGTTCACGGCCGAGGCACAGAGCGTCGAGGCCCTGGCGATCCTTGTGCTGTCAGGGCGTTATCTGGCCTTCCTGCCCACACACTTCACCCGGCGGCCCGGCTATGCCGGGCGCATCCGGCCGATCCTGCCCGAACGCTATGCCTATCGGTCATCGATCGAGATCGTGCGTAACCGCGCGGCACCGGTGACGGCGCCGACGGCGCGGTTCATGGAGCTGGTGGCCGCCTCTCAATGACCGCCGCCGCGGCGGCGAATGGCCCCTTCGGCCCGACGTTCGACGATCAGCTTGGCCAGGATGGTGACCAGGGCGAGCACGGTGAGGGTGGAGGCGGCCGCAAAGGCGCCGATGGCATTGTAGTCGTTATAGAGCAGCTCGACCTGGAGCGGCAGCGTGTTGGTCTGTCCGCGGATATTGCCCGAGACCACCGAGACGGCCCCGAATTCACCCATCACCCGCGCATTGCAGAGGATTGCGCCGTAGAGCAGCGCCCATTTCACATTGGGCAGGGTGACGCGCAGGAAGGTCTTGAGACCCGAGGCGCCAAGGGTGATGGCGGCCTCTTCCTCGTCGGTGCCCTGGGCCTGCATCAGTGGCACCAGTTCGCGGGCGACGAAGGGGCTGGTGACAAACAGGCTGACCAGGAAGATGGCCGGGATGGTGAACATCACCTGGATGCCGGCGGCGTCGAGCGTCGGCCCCAGCAGGCCCTGGGCGCCGTAGACGAAGAGATAGGCGACACCGGCGACGATCGGCGAGATCGAGAAGGGAAGCTCGATCACGGTCATCAGCAGCTTGCGTCCGGGGAAGGTGAATTTGGCGATCGCCCAGGCGGCGGCGAGGCCGAAGCCGATATTGATCGGAACCACCACGATCGCCGTCAGGATGGTCAGCCCGATCGCATGCAGCGTGTCGGGGGCGACGACATTCGAGGCCCAGCCCTCGATGCCGGCGGCAAAGGCCTGGGCGAAGATCACCGCCAGCGGCACCACCAGAAACAGGGCGGAGATGCCGAGGGCAAGGGTGATGAGCAGGATGCGCAGCCAGCCTTCGCCCGCCACTCCCTTCCAGGCTTCGGGGGTGCGGCTGCTCTGATGGCGGTTCGCGGTCGAGGGGATATCGGTCATCGTCCTGTCCTCATCCTGTCCTTGTCATCCCCGGCCTGAATGGCGGGCGGCCCAGAATTGCAGGATGTTGATCAGCAGCAGCATCACGAAGGCGCAGACCAGGATCATGGTCGCGATGGCGGCTGCCGCCGGATAGTCGAACTCTTCCAGACGGATGAAGGTCAGCAGGGCAGTGATTTCGGTCTGGAAGGGGCGGTTGCCGGCAATGAAGATCACGCCGCCGAACTCGCCCAGGCTGCGGGCGAAGGCGAGTGCGGCACCTGCCAGGAAGGCGGGCAGGATCGCCGGCATGATCACGCGCAGGAAGATCGCCCGATCGGGGGCGCCCAGTGAATGGGCGGCCTCTTCCGCTTCGCGCGACAGGTCTTCCAGAACCGGCTGAACCGTGCGCACCACGAAGGGAATGCTGGTAAAGGCCATGGCGACGGCGATGCCGAGCGGGGTGTATGCGACCTTGATGCCCAGATCCTTGAGCGGCGCGCCGAGCCAGCCGGTCGGGGCGAGCAGATTGGCAAGCGCGATGCCGGCCACGGCGGTGGGCAGGGCGAAGGGCAAATCGACCAGAGCGTCGAGCACCCGGCGGCCGGGGAAGCGGTAGCGCACCAGCACCCAGGCGAGCAGCAGGCCGAAGATGGCATTGAAGACGGTGGCGCCGGCGGCGGCGCCCAGCGTCACCTGATAGGTGGCCACCGCCCGCCGCGAGGTCACGATCGCCCAGAACTCCGCCGGTCCCAGGCTCGCGGATTTGAGCACCAGGGCGAAGATCGGCAGCGCGATGATGATTGCGGTGTAGAACAGCGTGATGCCGAGCGTCAGGCCGAAGCCCGGCAGCACGCCGCGGGAACGCGAGAGAGCGGTGGCCATGGCCGGATCAGCGGCTCTGTGCCGCGAAGAGCTGGTCGAGCTTGCCGCCCTCGGCGAAATGCTCGGCCTGGATCTTGTCCCAGCCGCCAAAGACGTCTTCGACGCGCACCAGCTTCAGCTCGGGGAACTGGCCGGCATAGTTTGCGGCGATCTCGGGGTCGACGACCCGGTTGTAGCGCTTCGCCGCGATCTCCTGAACCTGCTTGCCGTAGAGGAAGTTCAGATAGCCTTCGGCCGCCTTGCGGCTGCCCCGCTCGTCGACGACCTTGTCGACCACGGCAACCGGGAATTCGGCCACCAGGCTCTGCGACGGCGTCACGACCTCGTAATCGTCCTCGCCATATTCCTTGCGGATCAGGTTGGTCTCGGCTTCGAAGGTGATCAGCACATCGCCGATACCGCGCTCGACGAAGGTGGTGGTGGCACCGCGTCCGCCGGTATCGAACACCGCAACATGGCCGAAGATCTGCGAGACGAATTCGTCCGTCTTCGCAACGTCGCCCTTGAAGGCGTCCAGACCATAGGCATAGGCGGCCAGGTAAGTATAGCGCGCATTGCCCGAGGTCTTGGGGTTCGGGAAGACGATCTCCACCCCGTCGCGGACCAGATCAGACCAGTCCTTGATGTTCTTGGGGTTGCCCTTGCGCACCAGGAAAGACGGCATCGAATACCAGGGTGAGGCGTTGTTCGGCAGTTCCGACTGCCAGCCCGGCTGAATCAGGCCGCCATGCTTCACCAGGAAATCGATGTCGGTGACCTGATTGAAGGTCACGACATCCGCCTTCAGCCCTTCGAGGATCGCCCGGGCCTGGCGCGAGGTGCCGGCATGGGACTGATTCACCTCGATCGAGCGACCGGTTTCGGCCTTCCAGGCCGGCACGAAGCTCTCGTTGATCTCGGCGAACAGCTCGCGCGCGATGTCGTAAGACGCATTGAGGAGGGTGTCGTCGGCGGCCCGCGCCGGCGCGCCGGCGGCGAGGCCGAGCGCGAGGGCGGCGGCAAAAGCGAGGCGCTTCATCTGGCAGGCTCCAGGAAGGCGGGGATGGGAAGCTCGCGGGCCGGTGTGCTGCGCAGGCCGTGCGGCGTGCCCTCAGGCCGGTTGCCTTCGGACATATTTTCCCCACGCACGCAGCCCATCCGGGATGTGTGACGAGAATGTGCATCCACAGCCGTGGATGTCAACAATTAAACACGGACATGATGTTTTATGAGTTATTTCACAAAATATTTTAGTTTATTCCATCAGCTCTCCGGCAAGGCTGCGGGCGAGGGCGGCGACCTGGTTGCGGATGTCGGGTACGGCGGTGCTTTCCCAGAACACGCCCTTGGTGAGCGGCCCCAGAGCGGCGAGCCGGCGATTTGCCATGCCGTCGGCCGAGATGACCCGCAGATCCGTATCGACATCAAGGCCGAGCGCCAGCGCGTCGGCCCGGATGGCGCCACGGGCGAACAGGCCCGCCAGCAGGGGCTCGGGCGTGCAGGCGAGATCGGAACCGGGGCCCGTGCAGTCGATGGCGCGGGCGGCCAGGATGCGTTCCACCGCCCCGCCGCCCCGCGGGATCAGGTCGAAGGCGACCCGGTCGGGCGTCACATGACGGGCGCGGATGCGCATGGCCCGGATCAGCAGCTGGCCCCGGGCGCGCGCATCGGCGATGCGGTCCGCGACATCCGGCGCCATGCGATGGCGATGACTGTCCCACCAGGGGCGGAGATGGCGCAGGAAGCGGCGCTTCTCTTCGGCGGCCAGCCCCTGCCAGAGCGGCTGTGTCATGGGCCGCAGCCCGTCGATCACCGCCCGCCAGCCGCCCCCATGGCCGCGGGTCGACAGATCGGCTTCTGCCGCCCGCACGGCCTGACGCACGGTCCTCACCAGGGCGCTGAGCCGGCCGGGGGCGGTGTCCGGCGTGAGTGATGGGATCGGGGCCGGCACCGGTGCATGCGCACGGGGCAGCAGTCCGCGGCGAGAGATGGCATGGATGGTACCGCGATGGCCGCGATCCAGCAGGCTGATCACGACGTCGACCGCAGTGAGGCCGGTGCCGACCAGGATGACATCGGCCTCGCGATCCAGCCCGTCGAGGGCGTTCGGCGCCCATGGATCCGGCGCATAGGCGGGGCCGGCGGGCACATCGCAGCCGGGCGGAAAATTGCCGAGCGCCAGCACGGCAGCATCGACCCGATAGCTTCGACCGCCATCGACCTGCATCGCGAAACCACCGCCCTCCACCGCGTCCAGACGCACGGCGGCATCATGGATCAGCTGCAGATTCATGGCCTTGCCCTGGCGCCAGATCCGGTCGCCGATCAGATCCTGAATGTAGGAGCCATAAATCCGCCGCGGCACGAAGCTGTCGCGCCCGGCCGGGCCGTCGGGCAGGAAGGCGGTGAGGGTGCTGCGGTTCGCCTCCAGCCACTGGACGAAATGGCCCGGCTGGTCGGGGAAGGCGCTCATATTGCCGGCCCGGACGTTGAGCAGGTGGTGCGGATTGCCGGTGGCATAGGCGACGCCGCGGCCGAACTGGCTGTTCCGCTCGACCAGCAGGATCCTGTCCGTCCGCCGGCAGCGGTCCAGCAGGTGTACGGCAAGCAGGGCTCCGCTGAAACCGGCCCCGATGATCGCAATGGTGGTGCCGCGTTCGCTCATGCGCAGGATCCCCGGCAGTTGAGATGCAGGCTCAGCCTAGCGCGTGGCGGCCGGTCCCGTCATCCGGCATGGATTTCCTCCTTCCCTCGGATGCCCTTCCTGTCGCAGGATGCGGCCAATTCGCGGGCGCCCCCTTGTCGGTGCGGCGCCTCCAACCGTTAGGTCGAGGGAAGACAGAGCCATGGCTGGCAGCGTCAACAAGGTGATCCTGATCGGCAATCTGGGCCGGGACCCGGAGGTGCGCAGCACCCAGGACGGCATGAAGATCGTGAACCTTGCGGTCGCGACCAGCGAGACCTGGCGGGACCGCCAGAGCGGCGAGCGCCGCGAGCGGACCGAGTGGCACCGCGTGGTGATCTTCAACGAGCGCCTGGCCGAAGTGGCGGAAAAGTTCCTGCGCAAGGGCTCGAAGGTCTATGTCGAAGGGGCGCTTCAGACCCGCAAATGGACCGATCAGCAGGGCCAGGAGAAGTACACCACCGAGGTGGTGCTGCAGCGGTTCCGCGGTGAACTGACCATGCTCGACGGCCGCGGCGAAGGTGGCGGTGGCGCCGAATTCGGCGGCGGCGACGATTTCGGCGGCGGGGCGGGCGGCGGCTTCGGTGGCGGCCAGGGCGGCGGCGGTCGCCGGGGTGGCGGTGGCGGCTATGGTGGCGGACGCGGCGGCCAGGGTGGCGGCACGGGCGGTGGCCAGGGCGGCGGCTTCGGCGGCGGCTATGACGATTACGGATCGGATTACGGCGGCGGCTCGTCCGGCGGCGGCCGCGGCGGCGCCGGTGGCGGCGGTGGCTCGAACGATCTGGATGACGAAATTCCGTTCTGAGCGGCGCCAGATCGACAGACCGACATGAAGAGCCCGGCTGATGCGACACGCATCAGCCGGGCTTTTTGCGTTCAGGTGCGGGTATCAGCCAGGTGCGGGGATCAGCGGTCGACATACCCCATCTCGCGCTCACCGTAGCGCGGGCCGGCGGTGATGCCCGGCGGCAGGGCTGCGTCGAGGCGGGCGGTCTCTTCTGCCGTGAGCGCCAGGTCCAGGGCCGCCCAGTTGTCTTCCAGATGGCTGCGGCGGCGGGTGCCGGGAATGGGGATCACGTCGTCGCCCCGGCCGAGCAGCCAGGCGAGTGCGACACGGCCCGGAGTGACGCCGCGTTCGGTCGCGATCTCGCGCACCGTCGCGGCGGCCGCCATGTTGGCATCGTAATTGGCGCCGATCAGTCGCGGGTCGGTGCGACGGCGATCGCCTTCGGGATAGTCTTCGGCCCGGGTGACGCTACCGGTCAGGAAGCCGCGGCCGAGCGGCGCGAAGGGCACCAGGGCGATACCCAGCCGGCGCAGGGTCGGGATGATTCCGGCTTCAAGGTCACGCTCCCAAAGCGAGTATTCGCTCTGCAGGGCTGCAACCGGCAGCACGGAATGGGCCCGGGCGATGGTCGTGGCCGAGGCTTCCGAGAGACCGAAATGCAGCACCTTGCCGGCCTTCACCAGATCGGCCACGGTGCCGGCCACCTCCTCGATCGGCACGGCCGGATCGACGCGGTGCTGATAGAGCAGGTCGATGCGGTCGGTGCCGAGGCGCGAGAGCGAGCCTTCCACCGCCTGGACGATCCGCTCCGGCCGGCTGTCGACGCCGATGCTGCGGCCCCCCTCGATCTTCCAGCCGAATTTGGTGGCGATGACGACCCTGTCCCGCAGCGGACCGGTGGAGTCGCTGCCGGCGAGGGCGCGACCGATCAGGCTTTCGTTGAGGAACGGTCCGTAAACTTCCGCTGTGTCGAGGAAACTGCAGCCGATCTCGATGGCGCGATGGATGGTGGCGATCGATTCTGCATCATCGGTGGCGCCATAGGACTGGCTCATCCCCATGCAGCCGAGGCCGAGGGCGGAGACCATCGGGCCAGTGCTGCCGAGGCGTCTTGTCTGGGTCATCTCCGGACGTCCTGCATCTTGTTTGGCGGGGAGATCGGGTCCCCGCGGCGGCGTTCAGGGGCAACAGCATGCGCCTCGGGCCGGGGCTTGGCCAGCCTCCGGCGTTGTGCAATCCCGGACGCGCGACCATATTCCGCCCAGGACCAGCCGCCACCGGAGGGCCGCTCATGGCCGACGACACCAATGATCCGCTGCGCCTCGACGCGCAGCTCTGCTTTGCGCTCTATGGCGCATCGCTGGCCATGACCAAACTCTATCGTCCGGTGCTTGAAGGGCTGGGGCTGACCTATCCGCAATATCTGGCGATGCTGGTTCTGTGGGAGAGCGACGATATCACGGTCGGTGATCTGGGGCGCAGGCTGGGACTCGATTCCGGCACGCTCACGCCGCTGTTGAAACGGCTGGAGGCCGCAGGACTGGTGACACGACGTCGCGACCCGCGCGACGAGCGCCAGGTGCGGGTGGCCCTGACCGAGGCGGGCAGGGCGCTGAAGGCGCGGGCGCGCCACGTGCCGGAGCAGATGTTCTGCGCCATGGGACTGGAACTCGACGAGCTGGGCGATCTCCGCCGGCGCCTGCACACCCTTCAGGCGCGGCTGAGCGATGCCGCCGCCGAACCCGACAGCGGCAGCTGAAGGCAGACCATGGATGCGATGTCATGTTTTTTAAATTGCATACAATTAAATTGATGCCAATATGAAACTCGAAACGACGACATGACCGGCACCGGAGAGGGCCGGCCGAGCCAAGGAGACAGGCCATGCAGATCCTCTACACCGCCAATGCCACCGCCACCGGCGGCCGTGACGGCCGCGCCGCCAGTGACGACGGCCATATCGACCTGCCGCTCGCCATGCCGGCCGCCCTCGGCGGCAACGGCAAGGGCACCAACCCGGAACAGCTGTTCGCCGCCGGTTACGCCGCCTGCTTCCTGTCGGCGCTGAAGCTCGTCGCCGGCCAGAAGGGCGTGAAGCTGGGCAATGACGCCCAGGTCGCGGCCGCGGTGTCGATCGGCAAGGACGAGACCAGCTTCGGCCTGGCCGTGACGCTGACCGCCAGCCTGCCCGGTATCGATGCCGCTGCGGCGCACGCGCTGGTCGAAGCCGCGCATCAGGTGTGCCCCTATTCCAAGGCAACCCGCGGCAATGTCGAGGTTGATCTGAAGGTCGCCTGAGGCTTCCGGGGCCCCTGCATCCGCCCGGAATGCAGGGGCCGGCCGGCGTGGTTGTTCGGCGGCGCAAAATTGGGTAGCTTCGGGGACGATTTCACGACCGGCCGGTGACGCACGGATCTCCGAGCGGCCCGGCCGATGCGTGTAAGCCTTCGACTGATCGCCCGCCGACGCCGCGCCCCCGCGTTTCGACGGCAGGCGTCGCCCCCTTTTCCGGCGCCGTCCATCGATGACGGCACCGGTTCAAGTTCCGGGATCGTACCTTGTCCGACACGCCCGTTCCGCCCATCGCTTCCGACATCGCTCCGGTCACGATCGAAGACGAGATGCGGCGCTCGTACCTCGATTACGCGATGAGCGTGATCGTGGCGCGTGCGCTCCCCGACGTCCGCGACGGCCTGAAGCCCGTGCACCGGCGGATCCTGTTCTCGATGCACGAGAGCGGCTACGAGTGGAACAAGCCGTTCCGCAAATCGGCACGCGTGGTCGGCGACGTCATGGGTAAGTATCACCCGCATGGCGACAGCGCGATCTATGACACCATGGTCCGCATGGCGCAGGACTTTTCGATGCGCCTGAGGCTGATCGACGGCCAGGGCAATTTCGGCTCCATGGACGGCGACCCCCCGGCGGCCATGCGTTATACCGAGGCCCGCCTGACCAAGGCCGCCAGCACCCTCCTGTCGGATCTCGACAAGGAGACGGTGGACTTCCAGAACAATTACGACGACACGACCCGTGAGCCGACGGTTCTGCCCGCCCGGTTCCCGAACCTGCTCGTCAACGGTGCGGGCGGCATCGCCGTCGGCATGGCGACGAACATCCCGACTCATAATCTGGGCGAGGTGATCGACGCCGCCATCGCGATGGTCAACCGGCCCGAGATCACCGATCTGGAGCTGCTGCGGATCGTGCCCGGCCCGGACTTCCCGACCGGCGGCATCATCGTCGGCCGCGGCGGCAGCCGCGAGGCCCTGCTGACCGGCCGCGGGTCGGTGCTGCTGCGCGGCAAGGTCGAGGTGGAGGAGATCCGCAAGGATCGCATGGCGATCATCGTTCGCGAGATCCCCTATCAGGTCAACAAGGCCCGGATGATCGAGCGCATCGCCGAAGCGGTGCGGGAGCGCAAGATCGAGGGCGTGGCGGATCTGCGCGACGAAAGCGATCGCGACGGCGTCCGCGTGGTGGTGGAACTGAAGCGCGATGCGACTCCCGAGGTGGTGGTCAACCAGCTCTATCGCTTCACCCCGCTGCAGACATCGTTCGGCGTGAATATGCTGGCGCTGAATGCCGGCAAGCCGGAAATGATGACGCTCCGCGACATGCTCCAGGCCTTTCTGGAGTTCCGCGAAGAGGTCATCACCCGCCGGACGATCTATGAGCTGCGCAAGGCGCGCGAGCGGGCCCATGTGTTGATGGGCCTGGGCGTGGCGGTCGTGAACCTGGACCCGGTGGTCGAGCTGATCAAGGCCTCGCCCGACAGTGCGTCCGCGCGCGATGCCCTGATGGACCGGCCCTGGCCGGCCGGCGACATCGCCCCCTATATCGCGCTGGTGGGCGAGCCCGACCGGAGCGTGGTCGACGGCATGTACCGCCTGTCGGAAGCCCAGGCCCGCGCCATCCTGGATCTGCGCCTGCATCGCCTGACCGGGCTGGAGCGCGAGCGCATCGGTGCCGAGCTGCGCGAGATCTGCGACAAGATCCTGGAATATCTCCGCATCCTGAATGATCGCGCCCGCATGCTCGAGGTGCTGCGCGAGGAGCTGATCGAGGTCCGCGACGAATTCGCGACGCCGCGGCGCACCGTGATCGAGGAATCGGAGTTCGACTACAATGTCGAGGATCTGATCGAGCGCGAGGAGATGGTCGTCACGGTCACCCATGGCGGCTATATCAAGCGCGTGCCGCTGTCGACCTATCGCGCCCAGCGCCGCGGCGGCAAGGGCCGGTCTTCGATGGCCGTGCGTGACGAGGATTTCGTCTCGCAGATCTTCGTGCTCAACAGCCATGCGGCCGTGCTGTTCTTCTCCACCGCCGGCCAGGTCTATAAGCTGAAGGTCTGGCAGCTGCCGGCTGGGACGCCGCAAAGTCGCGGCAAGGCCATGGTCAACCTGCTGCCGCTGAAGGAAGGCGAGGTCATCGCCACCCTGATGCCGCTGCCCGATGATCCGGACATGCCCGAGATCGCCGAGGTCGATGAGGCTGCGGCCGATGAGGCGGCGGAAGAGGCGGCCGAGGCGCTGGATGCCATCGCCGACGGCGACGCCTATGTGATGTTCGCGACCGCCAAGGGCAATGTCCGCCGCAACCGTCTCGCCGATTTCGTCAATGTGATGAGCAATGGCAAGATCGCCATCCGGCTGGGCGAGGGCGACCGTCTGGTCGGCGTGCTGCCGTGCAATGGCGGTGACGACGTGGTGCTCGCCAGCCGGGCCGGCAAGGCGATCCGCTTCCCCGTGGGGGCCGTGCGGCTGTTCAAGAGCCGCACCTCCGATGGCGTGCGCGGCATCTCTCTGGCCGGCAGCGACGAGGTCGTGTCGATGTCGATCATCCGCCACCGCGAGGTGGACGTCGACACCCGCGACAATTACCTGCGCTTCGCCAATGCCAAGCGCCGCTGGCTGGCGCAGTTGAAGGCGCTGGAGACCGGTACTTCGGCGGTGGTGGACGGCGAAGAGGCGGCACCGGTCGAGACCGGTGACCTGCCCGGGGACGAGGCCGAACTCGCGGCCCGCTACGGGCTCGACCTCGAGACCGCCCAGCGGCTGGAGGCCGAGGAGGAGTTCCTGCTGGTCGTCACCACCCGCGGCTATGGCAAGCGCACCTCGGCCTATGAATACCGCACCACCAATCGCGGCGGGTCGGGCATCGTCAACATGACCACCGGAGCGCGTAACGGCCACATCGTGGCCTGTTTCCCGGTGGCGCAGGGCGAGCAGATCATGCTGGTGACCGATGGTGGCCAGCTGATCCGGACGCCGGTGGCGGATATCCGCATCGCCGGCCGCGACACCATGGGCGTGATCGTGTTCAAGACCGCCCAGGACGAAAAGGTCGTCTCGGCCGCCCGGCTGAGCGAGACCGCGGAAGAAGATCAGAACGGCGCCGGCGAGGCCAATGGCGATGGCGAGGCCGGCGACGAGGGGGAGCAGGACGCGACGGAGACGACCGATCTTCGCGGAGACGAAGACGAGGCGTAAGCCGGCGCGGGTGGAGACCCAGTGGAGGACCAGGCATTGAGCGGCAAGGGCATCTATCCGGGGACGTTCGACCCGGTGACCAACGGGCATATGGACATCATCCGACGCAGCCTGAGGGTGGTGGACAAGCTCGTGGTGGCCGTGGCGGCCAACCCCGGCAAGGGACCGATGTTTTCGCTGGAAGAGCGGGTGAGCCTTGTGCTCGCCGAACTCCAGACCCTGCCGCCGGATCAGGCAGCCCGGGTCGAGGTGAAATCCTTCGACACCCTGCTGATGCATTTTGCGGTGGAGCAGGGGGCCGGCGTGATCATGCGTGGCCTGCGCGCCGTTTCGGACTTCGAGTACGAATTCCAGATGGCGGGCATGAATGCCCGGCTGAACACCCAGGTCGAAACCGTCTTCCTGATGGCGTCCGAAAAGGTGCAGTTCATCTCCTCGCGCTTCGTGAAAGAGATCGGCCGGCTGGGTGGCGACATCTCGCAGTTTGTCAGCCCGCAGGTGAAGAAGATCCTCGATGTCCGGTTCGAGGAAGAACGAAACGGCCTTCGTCCGCTGGACTGAGTTGCCGCCAGACCCGATGAATATCGCGGGACGGTGTCCGCCAGGGCGGTCACCGTCCCGCGCCGTTCTAAGCTATATCAACCCTTTGCATCGGTTACTTCAGCTTCGATGAAAGTCGACCTGTTCGATTTCGATCTGCCGCGCGAGCTGATCGCCCAGCGCCCGGCCGAGCCCCGTGAAAGCGCCCGTCTGCTTCGGATCAAGGCGGACGGGTTGTCGGATCATCGTGTCGCCGATCTGCCGGATCTTCTTCGCCCCGACGATCTGCTGGTGGTCAACGACACGCGGGTGATTCCCTCCAGGCTGTTCGGCCGGCGCGGTGAGGCCAAGGTCGAGGTGACCCTGCACAAGGCCGAGGGGCTGGACGTGTGGGCAGCCTTCGCACGCCCGGCCCGTAAGCTTCGCCTGGGCGACCGTTTCGAGGCGGAGGCCGGCGGGCGGGTGCTGGGAGCCGAGGTCATCGAACGGCGCGATGCGGGCGAGGTGGTGCTGCGCTTTGATCTGGCCGGTGGCGAGCTGATCCAGGCGCTGGAAGAGGTCGGCCGCCTGCCGCTGCCCCCCTATATCGAACGGCCGGAAGGCGCCGATGCCCGCGACACCGACGACTATCAGACGATATTCGCCCGTGATAAGGGAGCGGTTGCCGCACCCACCGCGGGGCTGCATTTCACCGACCGACTGCTTGCAGCGCTTGATGCCCGGGGCATCGAGCGACTGGCGTTGACGCTGCATGTCGGTGCCGGCACGTTCCTGCCGGTGAAGGCCGAGGATACGGTCGACCACCATATGCATGCCGAATGGGGCCGGCTGACGGCAGAGACGGCCGACCGGCTGAATGCGGCACGTGCCGCCGGCCGGCGCATCATCGCCGTCGGCACCACAGCCATGCGTCTGCTGGAGACGGCGGCCGGCGAGGATCGCAGGTTCCGGCCGTTCGAGGGCGAGACCCGGATCTTCATCACCCCCGGCGGGCGGCCGACCCGCGGCACCGACGTGCTGATGACCAATTTCCACCTGCCGCGCTCCACCCTGTTCATGCTCGTCTCGGCCTTTGCCGGGCTGAACCGGATGCACGCGGCCTATGCCCATGCCATCGCAGGCGGCTATCGCTTCTTTTCCTATGGTGACGCCTGCCTGATCGACCATTGTCCGGACGACGTCGCATCATGACCACGACCCCGCACGACCAGAACCCGACCCGCGCCATCGCGGGCGAGGGGGCCGAACCCCGCTTCGGTTACACGCTGATGGCCGAGGACGGCATGGCCCGGCGCGGCCGGATCGTCACGGCCCACGGCGCCATCGACACGCCGGCCTTCATGCCGGTCGGCACGGCCGGGACCGTGAAGGGCCTGACGCCCGAACAGGTGGCGGCGACCGGGGCACAGATCCTGCTGGGCAACACCTATCACCTGATGCTGCGCCCGGGGGCCGAGCGGGTCGACCGCCTGGGCGGGTTGCACCGCTTCATGAACTGGCCGGCGCCGATTCTGACCGACAGCGGCGGGTTTCAGGTCATGTCGCTGGCGGCGCTGCGCAAGCTGGATGATGACGGCGTCACCTTCCGCTCGCATCTGGACGGCAGCAAGATCCGGCTGACGCCGGAGCGGTCGATCGAGATCCAGCGCCTGCTGGATGCCACGATCACCATGTGCTTCGACGAATGCACGCCTTATCCTGCGACCTATGACCAGGCCGCAAGCTCGATGCGGCTGTCGATGCGTTGGGCGGAACGCTGCCGCACCGCTTTTACCGACCGGCCCGGCTACGCGCTGTTCGGCATCGTCCAGGGCGGGGTTCATGGCGATCTGCGCGCCGAAAGCGTGGAACGGCTGACGGAGATCGGCTTCGAGGGGTACGCCGTGGGCGGGCTTGCGGTGGGCGAGGGGTTCGAGCTGATGTGCTCCACCCTCGACGTCACCACACCGCTGATGCCCCGGGACAAGCCGCGCTATCTGATGGGCGTGGGCCGTCCGCAGGATCTGGTGGCGGCGGTCCGGCGCGGCATCGACATGTTCGACTGCGTGATGCCGACCCGCTCCGGCCGGACCGGCCAGGCATTCACCCGCCGGGGCCCGGTCAATATCCGCAATGCCCGCCATGCCGACGACCCGCGGCCGCTGGATGATCGCTGCGGTTGCCCGGCCTGCACGCAGTATTCCCGCGCCTATCTGCACCATCTGCACAAGTCGAGCGAGATTCTGGGTGCGGTGCTGCTGACCCAGCACAATCTTTGGTATTATCAGGATCTCATGCGTGGGATGCGCGCCGCCATCCCTGAAGGCCGGATGGAGGCCTTTGCGGCGGAATTCGAGGCCGGCCTCGCCGAGGGGGACATTCCGCCGCTCTGATATTATCCCCCGGGCGAAGGTGGCCGGCCTCCCTGGTCAGCCCTTGAGGTCGGGGAAGTCTTCTTCGCGGAACTCGACGCCGCCGCGGCTTTCGGGTGCCTCGCCCGCATTCTCGCCGCGGCGGAGTTCGACCCGGCGGATCTTGCCCGAAATCGTCTTGGGCAGGTCCTCGGTGAACTCGATGCGGCGGATGCGCTTGAAGGGTGCCACCCGGCTGCGGACATAGGCCAGAATGTCCCGCGCCGTCTCAGCATCGGGCTCGAAGCCCTTGATCAGGGAGATATAGGCCTTCGGCACGGCCAGGCGGACCGGGTCCGGTGCGGGAACCACCGCCGCCTCGGCCACGGCGTCATGTTCGATCAGCACGCTCTCAAGTTCGAAGGGGCTGATCCGGTAGTCCGACGCCTTGAAGACGTCGTCGGCGCGCCCGACGAAGGTAAAATAGCCGTCATCATCACGGATGGCGACGTCACCGGTGCGGTAGAATTCGCCTGAGGTGGCGAGCAGGGCCTTGCCCTCGGCGGCTTCGTAGCCGCGCATCAGGCTTGCCGGACGGCGATCGCCCAAGGCGAGTGCGATCTCGCCCTCCTCGACCTGGTTGCCGTCGGCATCGAGCAGGGTTGCGACATAGCCCGGCAGCGGCCGCCCCATGGAGCCGGTTTTGATCGGCTGGCCGGGCGGGTTGCCGAACTGGGCGCTGGTTTCGGTCTGGCCATAGCCGTCGCGGATGGTCAGACCCCAGGCCTCCTGAACCTGCTCGATGATCTCGGGGTTCAGCGGCTCACCCGCGCCACAGACCTCGCGCAGGCTGGTGCGGATCGACTTCAGATCCTGCTGGATGAACATTCGCCACACGGTCGGCGGGGCGCAGAGGGTGGTCACGCCACCCCGTGCAATGGCATCGAGCAGGCTGGCAGCCTCGAAGCGCGGCTGATTGGCGATGAAGATGGTGGCGCCGGCGATCCAGGGGGCGAAGAAGCAGCTCCAGGCATGCTTCGCCCAGCCGGGCGACGAGATGTTCAGATGCACATCGCCGGGCTGCAGCCCCAGCCAGTACATTGTGGAAAGATGGCCGATCGGATAGCTGGCATGGGTGTGGATCACCAGCTTGGGCTTGGCCGTGGTGCCCGAGGTGAAATAGAGCAGCAGCTCATCTTCGGCCCGGGTCTCGCCATCCGGGGTGAAGCCATGAGCGAAGCGGGGATCTTCATGCGCATCTGCGAAGTCGGTCCAGCCCGGCGCGCTGCCATCGGCGGTGATCCGGGTCAGACCGCGGGCCCCCTCCAGCGCCTCGAACTTCGAAGCATGCTCGGCGCCGGCAATGATGTGGCGCACGCGACCACGCTCCAGCCGGTCGTCAAGATCCTCGGTGGACAGCAGGGTGGTGGCCGGGATGACCACGGCGCCCAGTTTCATGGCCGCCAGCATCGTCTCCCAAAGCGGAACCGTGTTGCCCAGCATCAGCAGAATCCGGTCGCCGCGCGCGACGCCCAGATAGCGGAGATGATTGGCGACCCGATCCGAGCGATCGCGCAACTCGACAAAACTCAGCGACGTCTCGGCGCCGGTCGGCACGTCGACGATCCGAAGCGCCGGACGGTTGCGGCTTTCGGCCTCGGTCGCAAGCACGGCATCGAACCAGTCAAGCGCCCAGTTGAACCGCTCGGGGCGCGGCCAGGAAAATCCGGCACAGGCGCGGTCGTAATCCTCGCGATGGGCCAGCAGAAAGGCGCGGGCCTCGGCATAGTTCATGGTCATGACGACAGGGTCCTCTCAGGTCGTACCTCCGGCCGCGACCGGTCGCAGGTGCGGTGCGCCGGCCGTTCTCGTCCATCGATCATTGACACAGCACGCCCGGCGTGACCAGACCCGTCGCTGCACGCGCCCAAGCTGCGATGTCGCACGACGTTTGAACCGGATCGCATCGGCGTGTGTTTCGCGGCGTTCCACGGCTTGACCGATCGCAGCCTCGCCCCTATGGTTACGCCCGTTCGCAGCCGGGGCGGTCTTCTCCCGGGCAGTCGGTGGCGGCGAACCGCAGATCCTGCGAGCCCGTAGCTCAGCCGGTAGAGCATCTGACTTTCGATTGGGAGCGCCGGCCGGAAACGGTCGGATGAAACAGGCGTCAAAGTCGGGGAACCCGTCCGCGTCGCGGCGACGGCAATCCCGAGCCAAGCCGATCCCCTTGAGTGTAAGGGGGATCGGAAGGTGTAGAGGCCAGACGGCGCCCACCTAACTCAAGCGCCCCGTCCGAGGGCGTTCCGACATGGTGAAGGGATGGTCCGGGCCACAAACGCACCGGTTGCGGTTGCGGCGGCGAAAGCCGTGGTGGTGGAGTAATCAGAGGGTCCTGGGTTCGAGTCCCAGCGGGCTCACCATCTTTGGAAAGCGGCATGCTCTCAGGAGCGTGCCGCTTTCTTCGTTACGGCTTTCGGTCAGAATCATCTTTGTCGGAAACATTTTATTGCCGATGGGGAAGAGTCCGACAATGAGGTTGAAATACTCAGCTTACGTTCGGGATCGATCATTCTTGATGAATGGTCGTTTACCGTTAATTTACCGGGCATTCTCGATTTATTTACCACATTCGTTTTAAGGTGCGCCGGAAAGCAGGCTGCCGTTGCGGCCGCCATTCCGATGTGGATGTGGACGATGGACCGGATTCTCGGACGTATGACCATCACGATCAAATCAGCTCTGCTGATTGTGATCATGGCGGTGGTGGCCCTGATCATTGCCGTGTTGAGCTATGACGGGCTGATGGTCAGCGAACGCCACGGCGAGACGATGCGCAATGCCTCGGAACGCGCCACCTATGGCGAACGCGCCAACGGGCTGGTGATGTCGGTGGTGTCCGACAGCCGCGGTATCTATATGTCGGCCGATTCCGCGAAGGCAGAGAAGTTTGCGGTGACGCTGATGGCCGCCCTCGACAAGCTGGGCGAGACCATGGCGGCCTGGGAGCGTGCGGTTCCCGAGGCACAGCGCGCCGACTTCGTGCCTGTGATGGCGAAAGCGCAGGAATTCATCGCGTTCCGCAGCGAGCTTGTGCGTCTGGGCCGCACTGAAGGGCCTGCAGCGGCACGTGCCTATGGCGACAACGACGCCAACCGCGCGAACCGCAAGGCGTTCAACGACCAGCTGGAGAAGCTGGCCGTGCAGAACGCGGCGGCCGTTGAGGCCGGGGTCGACGCCATGCGCGACTTCCATGATGGCCGGCTGCTGCTGCTGCTGGGCGTTGCCGCGGCCGGTATTCTGCTCGGCCTGGCCGCGGCTGGTTTCGTCGCGATCGCGGGCATCGGCCGGCCGCTCGGGCGGATCAGCGGCGCCATGGAGACCATTGCGGCCGGCACCGACGATGTGACGGTCCCGGGCACCGATCGCCGGGACGAAGTGGGCGTGATGGCCCGGGCGCTCGAGGTGCTGCGGGGCGCGCAGGCGACGGCGCGGCGGCTTGGCGAAGAGCGTGAACGGGCCCAGGTCGAACGCCTGAAGCGGGCCGAGGCATTGGAGCGGCGCATCCAGGGCTTCGACCGGGAGGTCGTGTCGATCCTGTCCGAAGTGGACAAGGCGATCCGGCACCTGCAGGACACCGCCAGCACGATGTCCGGGTTGGCCGACGATCTGCGCGGCCGGGCCGGGTCCTCTGCGGCGGCGGCCGAGGAGACCTCGGCCAATGTCCAGACCGTGGCGGCAGCCGCCGAAGAAATGGCCGGGACACTGCGGGAAATCTCCAACCAGGTGGTGCGCTCGACCGATGTCGCGGCCAAGGCCAGCGCACAGGCGGAAGGGGCTGATCAGACCATCCAGAGCCTGGCCGAGGCTGCAGGACGGATCGGCGACATCGTTCGGCTGATCGAGGACATCGCCGGCCAGACCAATCTTCTGGCGCTGAATGCCACCATCGAGGCCGCGCGCGCCGGGGAGGCCGGCAAGGGCTTCGCCGTGGTTGCGGGCGAGGTGAAGAGCCTGGCCGGCCAGACCGGTAAGGCTACGGCGGATATCGCTGCCCAGATCTCGGCCATTCAGGCGGCGACCGAGCGCTCGGTCGAGGCCTTCCGGGCGATCGGTGGCACGATCGACAACATCAACGAAATCTCCACCACCATCGCCAGTGCCGTGGAAGAACAGACCGCCGCCACCGGCGAGATCGCCCGGAACGTTCAGCAGGCTGCCGTGGGTTCTCAGGAGGTGTCGACCACGGTGTCGCAGGTCAATCGTGCGGCCGACGATACCGGCACTGCCGCCCGCAGCCTGGCCCAGGCGACCGATCTGCTGTCGGCACAGGCGGGGCGGCTGCGGCACGACATCGATGCCTTCCTTACCGACATGCGCAATCAGAGCCTGTCTGCAGCATGACATGAGGATATCACCACAGCTCTCTGATATATCTGTGCTATGAGACGAACAGGGCGTCGCGGATCAGGCGGCGCTCTGTGTTTTGTGGTCTTGTCACCCGTCTCGTATCAGTGAAGGGGGTTTACGGACGTCATGGGCTTGCAGTTTCCGCTCCGTCCGGCTCTGACCGCCGGCCTTCTGGGCACCGTGCTGTTGACCGGCTGCCTGCAGTTTCCGGCCGAACGCGACATGCGGTCGGACATCATCGTCAAGGATGACCGGCACTTCGTTTTCGAAGCGACGGCCTTCGATCGCGGGCGTTATGCCAAGGACAGCGATCAGGGAGAGGCCACACGAACCGGACTCCTGATTGGAGAACTCGACCGTAAGCGTCTGTGCCCGAACGGTTATCGCATCGTCGATCGCGAGGAACGGGTGATCGGAAATGCACCGGCGTCCCAGGGCCGGGAATGGCTGCTGCGCTATATCGGGGAGTGCCGCTGAGCCCGGCGGGTGCCGGCCTCGGCCGACGGTAGGTCCGGTAGGGCAGGGGGGCAGAACAGCGTGTGATCTCTGGTCACACCGGCTCGGATATCGATGGCGGATCAATGGTATGGCCGGGCATGACCAGCATAGTGCCCCTGCGAATCAGGGCTTGGCGAAGCGGTCGGACCGTGCCATTGTGTCCCTCGACACCGGTGGCGGAGACATGCCGTCGACCGGGATGGCACCGATGTCGCGGCAGTGATTGATGCGGCGGGCGGTGCCCGCGTTTCAACCTGCTCGTGAAGTTTCCGACCTGCTCGTGAAGCCGGAGTTCGCCTCGATGACCGTGAAGTCCCCGATCCGTGCCGGGCTGTTCGCCGTGACGATCGTCGCGCTGGGTGCCGCCCTTCCGCTCGCACCTGTCGCCCAGGCGGCCGCCGCGAAGGCGAAGCCCGTCCAGACCGCGGCCCTCGCCCCCGAACCGCGCCCGACGGCCAAGCCGACCCCGCCGGCCGGCAGCACGGTGGTGGCTGCGGTGTCGCCGTCCGTGGTTGCGGGCGCTGCGGCCTATGATCCGAACAAGGTGAAGTCCGAGATCGACGCGGCCCTGGCCAGCTGGGCCTGGTCGCTGAACAGCGGCCAGCAGGGTGTCGTGGTCACCAACATGTATGGCCCGGACGCCATCATGATGAGCGACGATCAGAGCCAGGTGATGTTCAACAACGGCGGTATCGTGCGCTATTACGGCGCGCTGGTCTCGCATCGCCCTGACCTGAAGGTGACGTTCGGCGACGGCTGGATCACCGTGCTCGGCCCCGATATCGGCACCGCCACCGGCTTTTACACCTTCACCTACACCCAGGGCGGCAAGCAGGTGACGGAACCTGCGCGCTATACCCTGATCTATCGCAAGACCGTGGATGGCTGGCGCATCGTGTCTCACCATTCCTCGCGGCTTCCCCAGGCGCAGAGCTGATCCTCAACGGATCCGGTTCCGGCCGGGCACGAGATGAAGACGGCCCCGCAGGCGATTGTGGGGCCGTCTTCGTTCATGGCGTCAGCGCAGCATCACCGTCCGGCTCTGCTCACGCATGAACTGGGGCAGATACCAGGGGCCGAGGCCGCCCTTGCCGCCCGCGCCTCCAGACCCTTTCCAGCCGCAGAAGGGCTGGTGCCCGGGCCAGGCACCGGTGGTGGCGCCGCTTGCCCGGTTGACATAAAGCGCGCCCGCCTCTGCCCGGTCGAGGAAGAGGTCGATCTCCGCCTGCCGTCCTGCATAGCAGCCGGCGGTGAGGCCATAGGCGACGCGGTTGCCATCGGCGATTGCGGCAGCCAGGTCGTCGAAGGGTTGCACCGATATGAAAGGCAGGAACAGCTCGTCGCTGTTCAGGCGATGGTCGGGGCCGAGGCGGTCGACGATCACCGGTGCCAGATAGCAGCCGCGGTCGTAGATCCCGCCGCCGAGGCGCTCGCCCCCCATGATCACCCGGCCGGCGCGCCGGGCCTCGTCGACTGCAGCAGCCTGACGGGCGGCGGCCCGATCGTCGATCACGGGACCCATGAACACCTCGCGCCGGCGTGGATCGCCGAGGGTCAGCGTTGCGGTGCGGGCGGTCAGCCGGTCCAGGAAATCGTCATAGATCGCGGCCGCGACATAGACCTTGGACAGCGCCGAGCATTTCTGCCCCTGAAGGCCGAAGCCCGATCGGGCCACACCTTCTGCCGCCCGGTCGAGATCGGCCGTCGCGGTCACATAGGCCGGATTCTTGCCGCCCATCTCGACGATCACCGGCCGGGCGAACCGACCGGCGGCGAAGCGGCGATGGATCTCCATACCTACGGCATGGCTGCCGGTGAAGGCGATGCCATCAAGTCCCTTGTCGGCCACCAGTGCCTCGCCGGTGGCGGCACCACCGGGCAGGAAGGCGAGCACGCCCGCGGGCACCCCGGCCTTCAGGAAGGCCTGTACCAGCAGGGCGCCGGTCAGCGCATTGATCTGGCCGGGCTTGTAGACCACCGCGTTGCCGGCCACCAGGGCGGCCGAGATCATGTTGACCGACAGCGCCACCGGGAAGTTGAACGGCGCGATCACGCCGAAGACGCCATAGGGGCGCAACAGAGAGCCGCAGCTTTCCTCGGGTTTCGCACGGGGGAGCTGGCGCTCATAGCCGAGGTTCCGCTCCATCTCGGCGGCGTAATAGCGGGCAAGGTCGGCCGCTTCCTCGGCCTCGCCCATCGCCTCCAGGCGCGACTTGCCGACTTCCAGAACCAGCAGCGGGCCCATCCGCCATTTCATGTCGGCCAGAATGTCGCCGGCCCGCCGGATGATTGCGGCACGCTCCGGCCAGGGCATGGCCGCCCAGGCCGGCTGTGCTGCCCGGGCGACGGCGACCGCGCGTGCAACCGTTACAGCACTCGCCTCCGCCACCTCGGCCAGGGTCATGTCGCGGTCGATCGGGCTGCGGATAGTGGTCGTGACGGTCCCGGTGACCGGATGTCCCTCGACCAGGGGAAAGACGGTTTCACGGCCCAGGCCGGCCTCCAGGGCCGGGAAAAGCTGGTCCAACCGGTCGTGCACCGGGCTGAAGTCGGTGCCGGTATTGGAATAGGTGACACGTGGCGGGGCGGTGTCGTCGAAGATGTCGCTCATCTGGTCTGGCGTCTCCCAAGGGTGACGGTCTGGCGCCGTTTCGCATTCTGAGGGGGCGTCGATCGACGGGAGATCAGCCGGGCCCGCGGATACCCCAGGGGGCGGCCCAGCCCAGGCCGTCCTCCGTCCGGCCGCGGGGCCGGTATTCAAGCCCCACCCATCCGTCATAACCGAGTGTGTCGAGCCGGTCGAGCAGATGTGCCGGGGCGATCTCTCCCTGATCGGGCTCTGCACGGTCGGGCACGCCTGCGATCTGGACATGGCCGATCAGCGGCAGCTGGGCGTCCAGGCGCCGGGTCAGGTCACCGCGGGTGATCTGGGTGTGATAGAGGTCGAACTGGAGCTTCAGTGACGGATGGTTGATCTCGCGCACGATGGCGGCCGCCTCGTCCGGGTCGGCCAGAAAATAGCCGGGCATGTCGCGCGGATTGATCGCCTCGATCGTGGCGACGATGCCGGCTGCGGCGGCGGTCTCGGCGGCCTCGTGCAGGTTGCGCTTATAGCTCGCGCGCGCGTATGCGAGATCGGCGCCGGTTTCCGGGATGCCGGCCAGGACATGCAGGCGTCGGGCACCTACGGCAACGGCACGCTCCACGCTTTCGATCAGCGCCCGGCGAAAGCGATCCTCGTGCCCGGGCAGGGCCGCACAGCCGCGACCACCCGCCGCCCAGTCGTCGACGGCGATGTTGATCAGGGCGGCCTCGAGCCCGGCGGCGTCGAGCGCGGCCCTGAGCGTCGGGGCGGGCAGGCGGTCGGCAAACAGCATTTCGATGCCCGAGAAACCGCAGGCCGCAGCCGCATCGAAGCGTGCCTCCAGCGGGCGATCGGTGAACAGAAAGTCGAGATTGGCGGCAAGGCGGGGCATGGGGCAGGGCGGCTCCGTGGCAACGGCATCGAGGGCGGGAGATATGCGCCGGGGCTTGCCAAGCGGCCCGGCCGGGCCCAGTCTGGCACCCGGCCGCAATCTTCGTCGAGCCCGGATGACGTCGCTTCCTTTTGATCCCGCCCCGCCCGCAGCCGATCCCGTCGACGCCGTCACGGGGCCGGTGCCCAATCATCCGCTGGATCATCGGCTGAAGACGCTGGGCACGGTCGCGGCGCTGGCCACCCGCTGGCGGCTGCTGGGACGGCTGAATGGTGCCGGGAAGGCGGTGCGGGGGCTTGCAGCCTGCCTTGGGGCCGAGGTCACCATCGGCCGCCGGATGCGTACCCGCGCCGGCAGTGCCTGGCCGGGACGGCGGCTGATCATGCTGCATCCCGATCTGCTGAAGCCGGGGCACGAGACCGACCGCGACCAGACCTTTCTCCACGAATGCGCCCATCTGATCGCCGATCTGGAGCATGGCCGGTCCTGCGGCCATGATGCGCGCTGGCGCGCGGTGATGCTGGCGATCGGCGAAGTGCCCGCAACCACGCACCGGATCGACTATCTTTCCGCCTCGGCCCAGGCGCGGGTGATCTGGCGCTGCGTCTCCTGTGGGCGCGAGCACGCCTTCGTCCGCCGGCCGCGCCGACCCGTCGCCCGCTGTCATTGCCGGGCCTGCGGCCCCGATCGCGGACGGCTGGAGGAGCTGGTGCCTCTGCGCGACGACGGTGCGACCGCGAAGACATGAGCTTCCGCCACGGGGACTGTCATATTTCTGGGCGCCGCTGAACGGCTGCTGGCGAGGCCTTTGGTTTTGCCCCGAGGGGGGCCAATTCCGCATGCGCCCCCTGGAGGGCCAAAATAGCGCGTTGGGGTGATTTCCGTAGCTTGCATCGGACGTGGGGGCGGGGTCCTGAATCGGCCGTTCAGGGGGCATTCGGGGTCCCGAATTTTTCTGCAGAAAAATCCCATTTTTCTCTTTTCCTGCCCGTGGGTTGCCCGTATAAACCGCCTCCACCGACGTACCCCCCCGAAATGACGGGCCGACATGGCGCCCGTCCGCTACGTGACCAGGGACGACGGCAGCGGAATGGGAACAACCTGAGCGTCCCGGTCCATGCCGGGCCGCCGCCGGTTTGTAGGGGATCAGCCAATGATGACTCCGAAGATCGAGCGCTTTCTCGCCGGCCGACGAGAATACGACAGCAATCCTTGTGTGGTTGTCGATCTCGACGTGATCGCCGAGAAGTATCGGGAGATCAGCGAGCAGATGCCGCTCGTGCGGGTGTTTTACGCCGTGAAGGCGAACCCGGCTCCTGAAATCCTGTCCATGCTGGTCGAGCTCGGCTCGTGCTTCGATACCGCCAGCTTGCAGGAAATCGAGATGGTGCTCGCCGCCGGTGCGAGCCCGGATCGGATTTCCTTCGGGAACACGATCAAGAAGGAACGGGACATCGCCCGCGCCTATCAGTTGGGTGTGCGCCTGTTCGCCTTCGACAGTGCCTGCGAACTGCAGAAGATCGCCCGCTCGGCCCCCGGGTCGAAGGTGTTCTGCCGGATCCTGGTCGATTGCCAGGCCGCCGACTGGCCGCTGTCGAAGAAGTTCGGCTGTGCGCCCGAGATGGCGCTGGAGCTGCTGACCGACGCCGCTTCGGCGGGGCTGGATGCCTATGGCATCTCGTTCCATGTCGGCTCGCAGCAGACCGACCCCGAGCAGTGGGATCGGGCCATCAGCCAGGCAGCGGCGATCTTCCGCGACCTGGGGGAGCGGGGCGTGTCGGCGCGCATGGTGAACCTGGGCGGTGGCCTGCCGGCGCGCTACCAGGACGAGGTGGCCCCGATGGCCGCCTATGCGCTGGCGATCTCGCAGGCGATGACCCGTCATTTCGGCAATCAGCTGCCCGAGATGATCATCGAGCCGGGCCGCGGCCTGGTCGGTGACGCTGGCGTGCTGGAAGCCGAGGTGATCCTGATCGCCGAAAAGAGCTTCGACGACCCGGTGCGCTGGGTCTATCTGGATGTCGGCAAGTTCAATGGTCTGGCCGAGACCATGGACGAGGCGATCAAGTACCGCCTGCGCACCGAACGCGACGGCAGCGAGACCGGCCGGGTGATCCTGGCAGGCCCCACCTGCGACAGCGTCGACGTGCTGTACGAGAAGGCGGGCTACGAGCTGCCGCATGCCCTGCAGGTGGGGGACAAGATCACCTTCCTGTCCTGCGGCGCCTATACGACCACTTATGCCACGACGGGCTTCAACGGCTTTCCGCCGATCCAGGCCTACTATATCTGATCCGTGCAGGGTCAGCCGGGGTGCCGCGGCACCCCGGTGCAGACGTGAAAACGCCGGCAGGGCAGGCCCCTGCCGGCGTTTTCGTCGTGTGCGGATATATGCGGCCTTCAGGCCTTGCCAAGCAGGGCCGGCAGCTGCGACAGGCCGCCCAGCACCGCCTTGGGCGCACCCGGCAGGCCGTCGGCCGGCAGGTCGCCGCGGTTGATCCAGACCGCGCTGTAGCCGAAATGGGCGGCACCGGCGATGTCCCAGCCATTGCTCGAGACGAAGGCGATCTCGTGGGGCGCCATGCCCAGCGCCTCGGGGCCGAGGGCATAGACCTCTCGCGCCGGCTTGAAGGCGCCGACGCTTTCCACCGACAGCACCTGAGAGAAATGGCCGGTAAGGCCGGCGGTGGCCAGCACCGCCGACAGCATCACCGGCGTGCCGTTGGACAGAATGCCGAGCGGCATGCCGGCGGCTGAAAGCGCCTCGATCACCGGACGGGTGTCGGGGAAGGGCGGCAGGGCCAGATAGGCCTCCATCAGCTTCGCGCGCAGAACCTTGTCATTCAGCCCGACCGAGGCCATTGCATAGTCCAGCGCCTGGCCGGTGATGGTCCAGAAATCGACATGCTCTCCCATCACCGTGCGCAGCCAGGTGTATTCCAGCTGCTTGCGACGCCAGGTATCGCTGAGCGCGCGCTCCACTGCCGGATCCCCGACGCGGATCAGCCGCGAGCTGACCGGGGCATGGACGTCGAACAGCGTCCCGTAGACGTCGAACAGACAGGCGCGGATGCCTGTCAGCGGTTCAGCCATGGTGGACATGCCGTCTCTTACCCCTCCAACAAATGACGTGCCAGGGATCTGGCGTTCCGGAACCCGGCCGTCAATATGCCGGATAGGCGAAGTCTGGTCTGTCCGTCACTCCCGCAGGCGGCTGCGATCGAGCATGGCGGCATCGAAGGTGCCGGCGGCCGTGCCGAGAGCCAGTGTCGGCACGAGGCCCGGATCCGGCCGCCCCAGGCGGTGGCGATAGACCGTCAGCGCTTCCATCACCCGCTGCACATAGTTGCGGGTCTCGCCATACGAAATCTTTTCGATCCAGTCGATGACGTCGATGGAGGGATCGCGAGGGTCGCCGAAGCGGGCGATCCATTCGTCGACCTTGGCGGGGCCGGCGTTATAGGCCGCAACCGCCAATACCAGATTGCCGTTGAAGCGATCGATCATCTGGCCCAGATAGGCGCGGCCCAGGGTCATGTTGTAGAGCGGGTCGGTCAGTCGCTCGGGCTGATAGGCCACCGCAATCTTGCCGGCGGTGGTGCGGGCGGTGCCCGGCATCAGCTGCATCAGCCCGATTGCGCCCGCCGGGCTGACGGCTTCCGGATTGAATTCGCTCTCCTGGCGGGCGATGGCATGGACCAGGGCGAAATCGACCGGATCATCGGGGCGCGGATCGCGGCCGACACCGGGCGTGACGCCGGCATCGTCTCCAACGGCCGGATAGCGCAGTTCCACCGCCAGACGATCGTCGATTTCGGCAAAGCGCTTGGCGAAGCGCAGCGCCAGATCCGGGCGGCCCAGGGCGCGCACCGCCTCGATATAGGCGTGCTGCTCGTCGGGCTTGGCCAGGCTGTCGGCCAGGGCATAGGCGAAGGTCGACAGCAGCCGGCTGTCGTCGGTGCGGGCGATCAGCGCCACCATCACCGCCAGCGGCCGGCCGGTGATGGCGGCGAAGGCCTCTTCCGGCGCCCGCGCCTCGTTGGGGGCGGCAAAGCTTGCGAGCGTGGTCGGCAGATCGATGCGCTCGGCGGCCAGCTGGCCGTAAAAGGTGGTGCGGTCGCGCGCCGCTTCCATCAGCCAGTCCTGAGCGGCCTGGGCATCGCCCAGCGCGCCCGCGGCGCGCCCGGCCCAATAGGCGGCGCGTGCCCGGCTGATCGGCCGGCTGACCCGTTCGTACATGGCGATGAAGTGCCGCAGCGCCGCATCCGGGCGGTCGAGGAAGCGGAGCGCGATCCAACCCGCCAGCCATTCGGCTTCGGAGAAGCCCGAGGGATCGGATTGCTCATGCGAGGCAACCAGGTCATAGGCCTTGGCGACATCGCCGCGCTCCAGCAGCATCCGGGTCACGATATGGCGCTCGCGCCACCAGTCATCGGGAGCCAGATCGACGGCCCCCGCCTTGGTTGCCGCCGTGATCAGGGCTGCGGCATGATCCAGGTCTTCGGCCCGACGCGCCGCGCGCGCCTGAGAGAAGGTCAGGCCCGGATCCGCGCGCAGTGCGGGCGGCAGGGCCGCGATCAGCGCATCCGCCTTGCGGCTGCCGGCATTCAGCGCCAGGCGTGCCTCGGCAAGCGCCCGGGCATCGGCGTCGACCAGCGGCATCACCATCCGGGCGGCGCCTTCCTGGCCGCGCCAGAGCATGATGTCCAGCCGCCGGCGGTGATCGGCGGGGCCCAGAAGCCCGGCGGCGGAGACGAGCAGGGCGCTCTGCTGGCGTTGGCTCATCACCATCCGGTCCCAGACATCCCGGGCGACCTGGCCGGCCTCGGCATCGCGACCCAGCCGCCGCAGCGCATCGATCAGCCGCACCGCCCCTTCTGCGGTGCGCGGCTTGTCGGTGCCGAACCAACCGACCACCTGCTCCGGCGTCCAGGTGTCGGGCAGCACCGTTTCGGCGCGGGCCATCAGCCGCGAAACCCGCGGCCATTCGGGATGGGCGGCGGCAAAGCGTTCCAGCCGGTCGTAGACCGCTGGCGTGCGGCTGTCCTGAAGCTCTGCCCAGTCGATGTAATCGTCCAGCGGACGCAGCTTCAGCCCGGCGGCAAGGCCGCGTGCATCGTCGTAGCGGCCGTCATCGACCGCCGCAAAGACCGACCGCACCGTCGACATGTCACGCACGGGCGGGACCAGGGCGATGGTCGCGGCACGTGATGCCGTCGCGGCGGCCGGGGCCGCCACGGGCTGGGCCGACCAGGCGATGGCGGGCGCGGCGAGCGCCAGGGCCAGCGCGGTGCCGGCGACGAGATGACGAAGGGGGCGGAGCTGAGCGGAGGGCATCGGAAAGCTTGTCCTCGTGGCCGGGGCGACGGCCTTGACTGCGGGAGGCGGTATCGCACGACACCGGGCCGGACCGGCCGCGAAACAGTGTATCATGGCCCCCGGGGCGGGCAAGGGCGGGGGCCGGGTGCCGACCTGGCCGCAGATTGAAAGGAATTCGGGCAGATCCGGCTGCCGCACGCCTTGTCGAAGCCTGCCGGCGGGGCTATGTTGCGCGGACCTGCCGATGACCCGTCACAACCCGCGGGTCACGGCCGGCCCCGAACGCCCGGCTGCGCGCGCCCGGAACAAGCCGGAGCCGCCATCGACCGGGATCTTGACCCCGCATAAGGCCAGTCTCCGCCCAATCAGGCTTGACGCCTTCCGCTTCGAGGACGGACCCCCATGAACGCCGAACGCTTCCACGGCTCTATCGTCGCCACGCTGACCCCGTTCAAGGACGGCAAGGTCGACGAGAAAGCCTATGCGTCGTTCGTGGACTGGCTGATCCGCGAAGGCAGCGACGGCCTTGTGCCCTGCGGCACCACCGGCGAATCGCCCACCCTGTCGCATGACGAGCATATGCGGGTCACCGAGATCTGCATCGAGGCCGCAGCCGGCCGGGTGCCGGTCATCGCGGGTGCCGGCTCGAACTCCACCCATGAAGCTCAGAAGCTGGCGATCCATGCGGAGAAGGCCGGCGCCGATGCGCTGCTGGTGGTGACGCCCTATTACAACAAGCCGACCCAGGCCGGCCTCTATGCCCATTTCAAGGCGGTGGCCGAAAGCACCTCGCTGCCGATCTTCATCTACAACATCCCTGGCCGTTCTGTGATCGACATGACCGTCGACACCATGGCCCGGCTTGCCGAACTGCCGAATATCCGCGGCGTGAAGGATGCGACCGCCGATCTGGTTCGGCCGCTGGCGGTGCGCCAGACCATCGGCACCGAGTTCGTTCAGCTGTCGGGAGAGGACGGCACGGCGCTGGCCTTTCTGGCCAATGGCGGCCATGGCTGCATCTCGGTGACCGCCAATATCGCGCCCAGGCTCTGCGCCGAGATGCAGGCGGCCTGGCGGGCGGGCGATGCCAGGACCGCGCTTGAGATTCACGAGCGGCTGATGCCGCTGCATCGTGCGCTGTTCACCGAGACCAGCCCGTCGCCGGTGAAGTATGTCGCGGCGAAGCTGGGGCTCTGCGAAGCCGAGATCCGTCTGCCGCTGGTGCCGGTGACGCCCGGCACCGAGCGTGTGCTCGACGCCGCCATCGCCCGTACCGGCCTGGAGCCGGTCGGCCCGTCGCGCATCGGCAACTGAGCCGGCGCGACGCCCGAGGCCCGACATCCAAGGGGCCTGAAGCCCGAGGAATCCCATGGCCCGCAAAAGCGGCTTGATCAGTCACGGCGACGTCGCCGTCAATCGCAAGGCACGCTTCGACTATTTCATCGAGGATACGGTCGAGGCGGGTCTTGTGCTGACCGGCACCGAGGTGAAGAGCCTGCGCGGTGGCAAGTGCAACATCGCGGAAAGCTATGCTTCGGTGGAAAGCAACGAAGCCTGGCTGATCAACGCCAACATCCCCGAATACGGCGGCGGTAACCGCTTCAATCACGAACCCCGCCGCAAGCGCAAACTCCTTCTGCACCGCAAGGAGATCAACCGGCTCTTCGGTCTGATCAAGCGGGAGGGGGTTACCATCGTGCCGCTGGTGCTCTATTTCAACGACAAGGGCATGGCCAAGCTGAAGCTGGGCCTGGCCAAGGGCAAGAAGCTGCACGACAAGCGCGCGACCGAGCGTGACCGCGACTGGGACCGCCAGAAGGGCCGGCTGATGCGCGAGAAGGGGTAAGGTCATGGCCAGTGACGACCGCAAGACCGGTGGAGACCGCACGACCGGCGACGAGGATGGCCTGCTTGGCCAGGTTCGTCGCAAGCTGATCGATACCAAGCGGAAATGGGCGGCGGAAGGCCGCGGGCTGAGCGGTCGCACCGGGCCCCGGCCCGAGGCCGAACGCCTGCCTGCCGGCCAGCGGCTCGTCACCAACTTCCCGGTTCTCGACCTGGGGATCCAGCCCGAGATCCGGCCGGGCGACTGGGAGCTGACGGTCGCAGGTGCGGTCGAGAACCCGGTCACCTTGCGCTGGGCCGATTTTCAGGCCCTGCCGCAGGTGCGGATGCGGTCCGACATTCATTGCGTCACGACCTGGTCGCGCTATGACAACGACTGGGACGGCGTGTCGGCCTTTGCCCTGATGGATCTGGTGCAGCCCAAGCCCGAAGCGCGGTTCGTGCTGCTTCATTCCTATGACGGCTACACCACCAATCTCGACCTCGACGGCTTCGCGGATGACGATGTTCTGCTCGCCCATGCCTGGCAGGGTGAGCCGCTGACCCGCGAGCATGGCGGGCCGGTGCGCCTTGTCGTGCCCAAGCGCTATTTCTGGAAGAGTGCCAAGTGGATCCGCCGGATCGAGTTCTCCGAGACCGATCAGCCGGGCTTCTGGGAGGTCCGCGGCTATCACAATTACGCCGATCCGTTCGAGGAAGAACGCTATTCCTGAACAAGACCTTCCGCGGCAGGCAGGCGGCGGCGGATTTTCGCCAGGACGGCGTCGAACATCTCGGCCGTAAGCCGACCGGTGTTCACGTTATAGCGTGAACAATGGAAACTATCCGCCAGCAGCAGGGGCCGTGTCACGGGAGACGCGGCCTTTTTTCCGGACGGTGCCGGTGCCAGCGCGTGCATCGCGCCATGGCTGAAGGGGTGATCGGCCAGCCGCCTGCCCAGGGTCCGCAGCACGGCATCATGGGCGATGCGGCCCAGTGCCAGGATGACCTGCAGCCCGGTCATCGCCCCGATTTCAGACACCAGGAACGGCCGGCAGGTATTTGCCTCGGCAGGCGTCGGCTTGTTCTCGGGCGGCACGCAGCGCACCGCATTGGTGATCCGGCAGTCGACCGGCTCCAGACCGTCATCGGGCCTGCGGTCGAACCGGCCGCGGATGAAGCCGTGGTCGATCAGGGTGGGGTACAACAGGTCGCCGGCGTAATCGCCGGTGAAGGGGCGCCCCGTGCGGTTGGCGCCCCGCAGCCCCGGCGCCAGGCCCACGACCAGCAGGCGTGCCGACAGCGGGCCGAAAGCCGGCACCGGCCCGTTGTGCCAATCCGGTTCGCTGACCTGCCGTTCGGCCCGCCAGGCGGCGAGGCGGGGGCAGAGCGGGCAGTCCGGATCCGGAACCATAAGCAGGGGGGCGGCAACGGCTGGCGGCATGGGGGCATCCATTAGTAAGACGGCGGCGACGTTACGATGGCCATGAACGACGACGCCACCCGGCGGATCTCCGCGCGGGTGGCGTGACATCGTTGACCGGGACGACGTCCAGGATCAGAGGCCGGCGTTCACAGATGGATCAGCTCTTGCGACGCGGCGGCGTGCGCGGCTTCACCGGTGCCGGCGCGGGCGCGGGCTTCGCAGGTGCCGGGGCCGGCTCGTCCTCTTCGTCCTCGTCTTCGTAATCCTCGTCGTCCTCGTAGTCGTCATCATCCTCGTAGTCGTCGTCGTCCTCGTAATCCTCGTCGTCCTCCAGATCCTCGTCCTCGGGTTCCGGCTCGGAGGCGGGCAGGGGCACGTCTTCCATCAGCTTCCGGCGACGTTCACCGCGCTGACGGCCGGCCTCGGCCTCGGCGCGCGAGCGGGCGATCACCGGCTCCAGATCCTTGAGGTCGAGGAAGACGTCGGCCTGGCGGCGCAGTTCGTCGGCAACCATCGGCGGCTGGGTGCGGATGGTCCCGACCACGGTCACGCGCACGCCGCGGCGCTGGATCGCCTCGACCAGACGGCGGAAATCGCCATCGCCCGAGAAGATCACGATGTGATCCACATGATCGGCCATTTCCATGGCATCGACCGTCAGCTCGACATCCATGTCACCGCGGACCCGGCGTCGGCCGGTGGCGTCGGTGAATTCCTTCGCCGGCTTGGTGACCATGGTGTAGCCGTTATAATCCAACCAGTCGACCAGCGGCCGGATCGGCGAGTAGTCCTGCTCGTCCAGCAGGGCGGTGTAGTAGAAGGCACGCACCACGTAAGCGCGTGACCGGAAGTAATCCAGCAGCCGGCGATAGTCGATGTCGAAGCTGAGGCTGCGGGCGGCGCCGTAAAGGTTGGCACCGTCGATGAACAGCGCAACACGCTCGCCTTCGTGGAAAATACTGTCGATGGACCGTGGCATGAGTATATCTTTCCCCAGAATTCGCCTATGGGTCGTCGTCAGGAGAGGCCGGTTGGGTCGCGTATCGGATCATCCGCCGGCGCGACGTACTTAATCCCTCATGGCCCCAGATTACAAGACGGAACACGTCCGATCATGATGGAATTGCGTAAAGACACGATATTTATCGCAGTTGGCGCCAATCTCCCCGATGCCGAAGGTAGAATGCCGCGCGCTGCTTGTCAGGCTGCGGTGGTGCAACTTGGGAAGATGGGCTTCGATGTGATCGGCGTGTCGCGCTGGTACGAGAGTCCGCCGCTGCCGGACAATGGCGGACCGTGGTATGTAAACGGTGTCGTGCATGCCGAAACGGTGCTTGAGCCGGTCGAGGCCCTGGAGCGGTTGCATGCGATCGAAGCGGCATTCGGCAGGGTGCGTCGCCAGCGTTGGGAGTCGCGGCCGCTGGATCTGGATATTATAGACCATGGCGGCGTGGTCCGTCGCCCTCGGATCGCGCCGGTGCCCATCGTGCCGGGCGCCCCGGTTCAGACCAGGGGCGGAGCGCCGGACCCGGAACTGCCGCATCCACGGCTGCATGAACGCGCCTTCGTTCTGCTGCCGCTTGCCGATGTGGCGCCGGGCTGGCGTCATCCGACCCTGGACCGATCGGTGGAAGAGTTGATTGCCGCGTTGCCTGCAGGGCAGATCATCCGTCCCTGCATGGAGGAAGCCCCGGATTCCGGCGGCGAGGCTTTGACTTCCGCATAGTCGTGTCATAGTGTTCCGCGCCCGACGCGGGAGTACGGCCTTGCGGTCGCTTCTCCGTCGTCATACCTTTTTTGAGCGACTCTAAAAGTCATCGGAGCAACCAGCCATGGCCCGCGTCACCGTCGAAGATTGCGTCCGTCTTGTCCCCAACCGGTTCGATCTGGTGCTGATGGCCGCCCAGCGTGCCCGCGAGATCTCGTCGGGTGCGGCACTGACCGTCGACCGCGACAACGATAAGAACCCCGTCGTCGCCCTGCGCGAGATTGCCGACGAGACCATTGATCTCGATACCGTCTCGCGGCAGCTGGTGCAGACCCATCAGCGCGTTCCCGAGGTCGACGAGCCGGACGAGGACATCCTTGATGCCATCGGCGAGGTCGCCTCGATCGCCAGCCGTCAGTTGGCCGAGGACGAACTGTCGGGCGGTGGTTCGCTGTCGGTGTCGGATGACGAGGGCGATGGCTTCGGCGCCCCGCGGTTCGAGGATGCCGACCCCGAAGACGATTGATTCGTCCGGGGTATCTGCGTCGCAACCCAGCAGCGGCCGGACCGGCCGGCCGCGCACGGGTTTCGCTTGGAAGGCCGGTCATACGGGGGCCACGGCTTCCGTCGACGGACCGGTCCCGCGCGGGCCAGGCCGGCGATGTGCGAATACGTGGCGTCCTGCCATGCGGGTGACGCTGTTCGGTGATCAGGCAATACGAGCTGGTGGAGCGGGTCAAGGCCTATGACCCGGACGTGGACGAAACGGCGCTGAACCGCGCCTATGTCTACGCAATGAAGATGCACGGCAGCCAGAAGCGTGCATCGGGCGACCCCTATTTCCTCCATCCGCTTGAAGTTGCCGGCATCCTGACCGAGTTGAAGCTCGACAGCCGGTCGATCGTGACGGCATTGCTGCACGACACGATCGAGGATACGCCTGCGACGCTTGACGAGATCGAGCAGATCTTCGGGGGCGAAGTCGCCCGGCTGGTCGACGGCGTCACCAAACTGTCCAAAATCGAACTGCAATCGGAACAGGCCAAGCAGGCGGAAAACTTCCGCAAGCTGCTTCTGGCCATGTCCGACGACATCCGCGTCCTGCTGGTCAAGCTGGCCGACCGGCTGCACAACATGCGGACGCTGCACTACATCGCCAAGCCGGAAAAGCGCCGGCGGATCGCGCTGGAAACGCTCGAGATCTACGCGCCGCTGGCCGAGCGCATCGGCATGCAGGCGATCAAGGACGAGCTGGACGACCTGGCCTTCAAGGAATTGCACGGCGATGCGCGGGACTCGATCCTGAAGCGGCTGTCCTTCCTGCGGGAGAACGGGTCCGAGCTTGTGGCCCGGATCGTCGCCGAACTAAAGGCGGTGATCGCGGAGACCGGTATCGGCGCCGAGATCTACGGGCGCGAGAAGCGGCCCTATTCGATCTGGCGCAAGATGCAGCGCAAGAATGTGGTGTTCGAGCAGCTGTCGGACATCATGGCCTTCCGTGTGACCGTCGACAGCATCCGGGACTGTTATGCCGTTCTGGGGGCCGTTCACGGCGCGTATCGCATGGTCCCGGGGCGGTTCAAGGATTTCATCAGCAACGCCAAGCCCAACGGCTATCGCTCGCTGCACACCACCGTCATCGGACCGGAACGACAGCGGATCGAGATTCAGATCCGCACGCGCGAGATGCACGAGGTCGCCGAATACGGCGTCGCCGCCCACTGGCTCTACAAGCAGGAGAGTGGCGGCCACGAAGGCCGGCAGTATCGCTGGATCCGCGGCCTGCTCGACATCCTGGAGCAGGCGTCGAACCCCGAGGAATTCCTCGAGCATACCAAGCTCGAGATGTTCCAGGACCAGGTCTTCTGCTTCTCGCCCAAGGGCGACCTGATCGCACTGCCGCGCGGTGCCACGCCGATCGACTTCGCCTATGCGGTCCATTCCGAGATCGGCGACACCTGCGTCGGCGCCAAGATCAACGGCCGCATGATGCCGCTGCGCACCCAGCTGCAGAACGGCGATCAGATCGAGATCATCACCTCGAAGGCGCAGACCCCGTCGCCGGCCTGGGAGCGCTTTGTCGTCACCGGCAAGGCCCGATCCCGGATCCGCCGCTTCATCCGGCTGCGGGAGCGCGAGCAGTATGTCAGCCTGGGCCGGGCGATCCTTCAGAAGACCTTCCGTCAGGAACAGCGGCCTCTGACGGAGAAGGGCCTCGACCGGGCGCTGCGGGTCTTCACCCACAAGACGCTGGAAGACCTCTACGCAGCGGTGGGTAAGGGTGACATCACCGCCCGCCAGGTCATCGACACCGTCTTCCCCGAGGCCCGTGTGCCGAAGGATGAGGGGGAGACCGGCAATGTCGTGCCGCTGAAGCGCATGCGCAGCGGCAAGAGCGGTGTCAACGGCCACGCCATTCCGATCCGCGGTCTGATCCCGGGCATGGCGGTGCATTATGCCGGCTGCTGCCATCCGATCCCGGGGGACCGGATCGTCGGCATCGTGGCCACCGGCAAGGGTGTCACCATCCATACCATCGACTGCGAGACCCTTGAGCAGTATGTCGACGAGCCCGAACGCTGGCTCGACGTCGCCTGGGACACGGGTTCGACCGGCGAGGCGGGGCATACCGCGCGGCTTGCGGTGATGGTGTCGAACGAGCCGGGTGGTCTTGCGGCCTTGACCACGATGATCGCCAAGAATTACGGCAATATCACCAATCTCAAGATCACCAACCGCACCTCGGAATTCTTCGAGATGATCGTCGATGTCGAGGTGCATGACGTGAAGCATCTGACCCATATCATCGCGGCCCTGCGGGCCGATCCGATGATCAACTCGGTCGACCGCGCCCGCGGCTGACCACCGGTTTCCCACCCCTCGGGGCCGCGTGTCGCACGGGCGATGCGCGGCTTCCGCGCATCCCTATCACGGAGTTCGCCCGACCCATGGACACCGAAGAAGTCCTGGACGTGTTCCGCGCCTGCGGCGCGCTGCTCGAAGGCCATTTCATCCTGTCCTCCGGTCTGCGCAGCCCGCGCTATCTGCAGTGCGCGCGGGTCATGATGCATCCCGTCCAGGGCGAGCGGCTGTGCCGGGCGCTGGCGGAGCGGATCAACGCGCGCCTGGCCGACGGCACCATCGCCGGCGGTGGCATCGACTGCGTGGTGTCGCCAGCCATGGGGGGCGTGATCGTCGGCTATGAGGTCGCCCGCCAGCTTGGCGTGCCGGCCATGTTCACGGAACGGGTGGACGGCAGCTTCACCCTGCGCCGCGGTTTCGCGATCGAGGCGGGCTGGCGGGTGCTGATGGCCGAAGACGTCGTGACCACCGGCAAGTCGAGCCGGGAATGCATCGCGGCGATCGAGGCGGCCGGCGGGCGCGTGGTCGCCGCCTCGGCCTTGATCGACCGGTCGGCCGGCAAGGTCGATCTGGGGGTGCCGTTCGTGTCGCTCACCGGACTCGACGTCCCGAGCTATGACCCGAACGATCTTCCGCCTGAACTCGCGGCCCTGCCTGCCGTCAAGCCGGGCAGCCGCGGCCTCGCCTGAGCGCGAGGCCGCTTCCGGTGCCGGGCGGATCCTGTCTCCCCGGCACCAAAGCACGAGAAGGAATGCAAGCCAGTGACCCAGAACCGACCGCTCGCGGCCTGGTCCGCACCCCTGCAGGCCCATGGCGGCCGGCGTGGCGACGGGCCGCTCCGCCTGGGGCTCCGGCTCAATCATGCAGCCTTGCTTCGTCAGGCGGGCGACGGCCAGCGCCCGGACATGGCGCGGCTGGCCGAGGCGACCGTGAAGGCCGGCGCCGACAGCGTGGTTCTGCGTGTTGATGACGGCAGTGGCCTGATCACCGCCGATGATGTGCGCCGCATCGCCGAACGTGCCCGCGTGCCCCTGACGCTGGAGATGCGTCCCGACCCGGCGCGGGTCGCCTGGGTCACCTCGCTCAGCCCCGCGGCAGTGATGCTGCTGCCCGAGTCCGAGGCCGATGTCGCGCGCATGGCCGAGGTGGCGAGCGGCCTTCACGAGGCCGGCGTGCCGGTGCTGGCGCTGGTGGCGCCCGAGATGGAGGCCATCGATCAGGTGCACGCCTCGGGCATTCGCGGTATCGAACTCGACACCACCTTCTATGGCGAGGCCGCCGAAGAAGTGAGGGCACCGCTGCTTCAGCAGATCCGCCATGCCGCGAGCCACGCACACGGGATCGGCCTTGGCCTGCAGGCCGGCCACGCCCTGGACTATTCGACGCTGGCGCCGATCGCCGGACTGCCGCATATCCAGGGCATCACCTGCGGCCGTTTCCTGATCACCGAAGCGCTGTTCATCGGTATCGAAGAGGCCGTGCGCCATACCCGCCGGCTGATCGACGCCGCCCGCCGGCAGGCGCGGCGCCATGCGACACGCGGGGCCGACTGACCTTATGATGCGGATCATCGGCACCGGGATCGATATGGTCGACGTCCGGCGGATCGAGAAGACGCTCGACCGCTTCGGCGAGCGTTTCGTGCAGCGCTGCTTCACGGTGACGGAGCGAAACCTCTCCGACGGACGTGTGCGCCGGGCGAACAGCTATGCCAAGCGCTACGCCGCCAAGGAGGCGGGGGCCAAGGCGCTGGGAACCGGGCTCGACCGCGGCGTGGCGTGGCGGGATATCGGCGTCGTGAACCTGCCCGGCGGCAGGCCGACCCTGCAGCTCACCGGCGGGGCTGAACGCCTTCTGGCGCAACTGGTTCCGGCGGGGTACCTTCCGAAGATCGATTTGACGCTGACCGACGAATATCCATATGCTCAGGCGCTCGTGATCATCAGCGCCGTGCCGGATATCTCGGTGCAAGACGGGAGTTCAACGTGACGCGCGACACGAGCCGGACGGACGGCGACAATCCGCGGAACCGCAAGCCGCGGGCAGCCGAAGACCGCTCGGGCGGTTTCGGCGAGATGGTGAAGACAGTGGTCATCGCCGTCTTCTTCGCCCTGGTGATCCGGTCCTTCGCCTTCGAACCGTTCAACATCCCGTCCGGGTCGATGAAGCCGACCCTGCTGGTCGGCGACTATCTGTTCGTGTCGAAGTACAGTTACGGCTACAGCCGCTATTCCTTTCCGGGCAGCCTGCCGCTCTTCGAGGGTCGGATCCTGTCGAGCCCGGTCAAGCGCGGCGATGTGGCGGTCTTCCGCCTGCCGACCGATCCTTCGGTCGACTACATCAAGCGCATCGTCGGTCTGCCGGGGGACCGGATCCAGGTGATCGACGGCATCCTGCACATCAACGGCACGGCCGTTGAACGGCGCCGGATCGAGGATTTTGTCGAGACGGGCCCGGGCGGTCAGGAGATCCGCATCCCGCGCTATGTCGAGACGATGCCCGAGGGCGGCCCGTCCTACGAGACGCTGGACCAGACACCCTATGGCGCGCTGGACAACACGCCGGTCTATACCGTTCCGGCCGGGCATTATTTCGCGATGGGCGACAATCGCGACAACTCCCAGGACAGCCGTGTTCTGTCGGCCGTGGGCTTCGTGCCCGAGGAGAACCTGATCGGCCGGGCCGAAGTGCTGTTCTTCTCGATCGACGACAGCGCTGCCTGGTGGCAGGTGTGGAAGTGGCCGTCGGCCATCCGCTGGTCGCGCCTGCTGGACGGCGTGGGTTGAGGATGAGCCGGGTGACGAAGACCAGAGGCATGAGGGCGGCGGCGGTCGAGGCCGGCCGCGGACGACAGCATGGATGAACAACGCCAGGCCACCACGCTTGCGGAATGCGCGCGTGAGATCGGCCATGACTTCGACGACCCGTCGCTGTTGGAAGCGGCCCTGACCCATCCGAGCGTCGATGGCGGCGGTCGCGATCGCAATGGCCGGGTCCGGCTGAATTACGAGCGGCTGGAGTTCCTGGGCGACCGTGTGCTTGGGCTGGCGGTGGCCGACCAGCTCTATCACCGCTTCCCGGGGGAGAGCGAAGGCGCGCTTGCCCGTCGTTTCGCAGCCCTGGTCCGACGCGAGAGCCTGGCGCGGGTGGCCGAGATGCTGTCGCTCGGCCGCTATCTGCGCCTGTCGCGGGGCGAGGACGACAGCGGTGGCCGCAGAAATCCTGCCAATCTTGCCGATGCCTGCGAAGCGGTCATTGCGGCCCTGTATCTCGACGGCGGGTTCGATACCGCCCGTCGCTTCGTCGAACGCTATTGGGCGCCGCTGATGGAGGAAGACCTCCGTCCGCCCAAGGACCCGAAGACCGCGCTCCAGGAATGGGCGCAGGCGCGGGGCCTTGAGGCGCCCGTCTACACCGTGATCGGCCGCGAAGGCCCGGATCACGCCCCGTCCTTCCGCGTCCGTGCCCAGGTGGCACGGCTCGGCGCCGAGGAGGCCACCGGTGCCTCCAAGCGCATTGCCGAGCAGGCCGCGGCCCAAAGCCTGCTGAGCCGCGCCGAGGGGCGCGGTGGAGACCAGAAATGACGATTGAAACCCCCGGCAAGACCCCTGGGACGCCCGCCGAAGGCGAGATCCGCGACGAGGACCTGCAGGAAGGCGGGCTCGCCTCCGATCTCGACGACGATTGGGATGACGACGACGAGGACGAAGACGACGGCCTCGACATGCTGCCGCCGCCCGAGGCTCCGGCCTCGGTGCCGGTCGACGAGCAGAAGACCGGCTTCTTCGCGGTCATCGGGGCGCCCAATGCGGGCAAATCGACGCTCGTGAACCGTCTGGTCGGCTCCAAGGTTTCGATCGTCAGTCCGAAGGTGCAGACCACCCGCAGCCGCATCGTCGGCATCGCGATGCACGGGCCGGCCCAGCTGGTGTTCATCGACACCCCCGGCATCTTCCGGCCTAAGCGCCGGCTGGAAAAGGCCATGGTGCAGGCCGCCTGGAGCGGTGCCGGCGATGCCGGCGACGGGCTGCTGATGATGATCGACGCCAAGCGCGGCATCACCGACGACGTGCGGCTGATCGTGGACGGGTTGAAGGCCGAAGGGCGCCGCGCCTGGGCGGTGCTGAACAAGGTCGACCTGCTGGCGCGTGAGAAGCTTCTGCCGCTGGCGGCAGAGGTGGACGGGCTCGGCATCTTCGACCGGATCTTCATGATTTCGGCCGAGAACGGGTCTGGCGTCGACGATCTGGCCGATGCCCTGGCCGCGATCGCCCGCAAGGGGCCCTGGATGTATCCGGAAGATCAGGCGAGCGACGTGCCGCTGCGCTTCCTGGCCGCCGAGATCGTCCGCGAGAAGCTCTTCCTGAGCCTGCATGAGGAACTGCCCTATGCGCTGACGGTGGAGACGGAAGCCTGGACCGAGAAGCCGGACGGCAGCGCCCGGATCGATCAGGTGGTCTATGTCCAGCGCGAGAGCCATCGCAAGATCGTGCTCGGCGCCGGCGGGCGGACGATCAAGCATGTCGGCAGCGCAGCGCGGACGGAACTACAGCAGATCCTGGAACGTCGGGTGCACCTGTTCCTGTTCGTGAAGGTCCGCGAGAGCTGGGCCGACGATCCCGAGCGCTACCGCGAGATGAACCTCGACTACCCCCGCTGACCGCACCGGATCCCCTCAAGGGATTGATGTTGCAGCATTCAATAACGGCTTGATCACTCGCATGTACCCGACCACCTCCTGAAAAGGAGGGCGGGTTTCCTGCGAGAGGTTCCGGTCCGGTTCATGGACCCCGCAGCGCCGATCCGGCTGCCGGTCCGGTGATGTGCGCGCAAGCGCCCGCCGGGCCGGACACGCCCGGCCGGCCCCCGATCCCGCCCCCCGTCCCACGCCGATGGCGCGGCCCGACCCGCGCCCGAGGCGCGCGTGTCCGAGGGGGTGGTTTGCATGCATCATCGCTATCTTCTGATCTATCGTTTTCTGCTGGTGAACATGGTGGCGGCCGCAGGGCTCGCCATGGCCTGGGTTCATGGCTGGATCGACCGGGTGCTCGCCTCGGATTCGAGCCGGATCTCGGTTCTGATCTTTGCGGTGTTTCTGGTCGGCCTGACGCTCTGTGCCTGGCGGATCATCCAGATCAGCGACGGCCTGAACGATCTGAAGCGGGCCCAGCCGGCGAAGAACGGCCGGGTCGCTGCCTATCTTTCGACGCTGACCCGCGTGCCCGAGGCGCGCCGCCCGGTGGTGGCCGAAGGGTTGAAGGCCAAGCTCTACGCCCGGGCATCGAATGTGCGCTACATCGCCGACAGCCTGGTTCTGCTGGGCCTGATCGGCACGGTGGTCGGCTTCATCGTGGCGCTCTCGGGCGTCGATCAGAACCGTGTCGCCGATGTCTCGGCGGTCGGGCCGATGGTCGCCCAGCTGCTCGACGGCATGGCGATCGCCCTCTGGACGACGCTGGTCGGCAGCATCCTGCACATCTGGCTTCGGCTGAACTATCAGATCCTTGCGGGCGGCACCGTCACCCTGGTCGCGGATCTTGTCGCGCGGGGTGAAGGCGATGCTGTATGACGACCCTCTCAAACCCGATGGCGACGATGGCGCGGGAACCGTCTTTCGCGACGTCATCACGCTCACCCTGCTCGGTTTCGTGGCCGTGGTCATCCTGCTGCTGCCGCATCTCAACCCGCCGCGCAAGCAGGATCAGGCGGAAGTCACCGCGCCCGGCAATGTGATTGTCGAGGCGCTGTGGGAAGCCGATCTCGACACCGATGTCGACCTCTGGGTCAAGGCGCCGGGCGATGTGCCGGTCGGCTATTCCAACAAGGGCGGGGTGATCTTCAACCTGCTGCGTGACGATCTCGGCCGCTATGGCGACGCCACCGACAGCAATCACGAAGTCTCGTACAGCCGCGGCATTCCGCCGGGCGAGTACATCGTGAACGTCCATCTGTTCCGCAATCAGAGCCGGCAGCTGCCCGTGCGGGTGAAGGTCGTCGCCAGCGTCAAGAGCGACCAGCAGTCTTCGGCCCGGCAGATCCTGGCGACCGAGGTGGCGCTGAACCGCGAGGGCGAGGAAATCACCGCGATGCGGTTCCGGCTCGACGACAAGGCGCGGCTGGTGCCGGACAGCGTCAACAGCCTGTATCAGCGCCTGCGCAGCAATCGCGGGTGAGGGAAGGAGAGACGCATGAACGATGTCGTCTATGTCTTCGCCGCCACCGCCGGCATCACCGCTCTGCTTGCGACGCTTGCGATCTGGGCGCCCCGGCGCCTGCCGGTCCGGATGGCCGCCATCGGGCTGACGGCCTTGCTGCTGCCCGCAGCCTATCTTGGCTTCACGACGCTGCTGTCACAGCCCAAGCCGATCACGATGGAATGGCTCGACAAGGGGGCGGGCGAGGCCACGGTGCTGGGATCCGTGATACGAGAGGGTGAGGGGATCTATCTCTGGATCCAGCCCGATGGCGGCAATATCCCGCGCTATTACGTTCTGCCCTGGGATCTGAAACAGGCCCAGCAGTTGCAGAACGCGATGCGCGACGCCGATAAAAACCAGAACGGGCTGAAGATGCGCTCGCCCTATGAACCCACCTGGGACCGGCGCGAGCCCCGCTTCTACGCGGCACCGCAGCCGGCCCCGCCGCCCAAGCGCGGCCCCGAGGAGGAGGATGACGGGCCGATGATCTATCGCCATCCCGGCTGGGACGTCTGAGCCCGGGGCAGGCAGCCGAGACCGGTCAGAGTCCGACGGACGGCCTCGTCCAGCGGCGTGTGCGGCTCGTCGCCGATCACTCCCCGCAGCCGGTCATTGGTCATCCGGATCGGGATCTGCCACAGATGACGCATCTCGCGCAGATTGCGGATCAGCGGTACGAACGGCGCGGCGAGGCCAAGCAAACGCCAGGGCAGGTGGATCGTCCTGACCGGTCGCCCAACGACCCGGGTGATCGCCGCGGCCATGGCGGTGCCGTCCGGGTCCCAGTGACCCGCCATGTGCAGGGTGGTGAAGGCGGACAGCCGGTCGCGGATCGCCACCAGGCGCAAAAAGGTGGCGGCCATGTCAGGCAGATAGGTCCATTGATGGCCGATGCCCGGCCGGCCGGGATGGATCGTCCGACGGATCGGTCCGCCGGGCTGTACCAGGCATTGCGAGAACCAGTTGTTGCCGGGCCTGGGCCCGAAGAAGTCCCCGGCGCGCAGGACGATACTGCGCACACCACTATCTGCCGCCCGTTCGAGACGGCGCTCCATTTCGGTGCGGATGGCACCTTTCGCGGTATCGGGGTGCTGCGGGGATGTTTCGGTGAGTATGGGATAGGCATCGGCGCCATAATTGTAGATCGTGCCGGGCAGCAGAATGGTGGCGCCGACGGCATGGGCGGCGGCGATGCTGGCATCGATCATCGGCAGCACCAGCCGGTGCCAGTCGCGATAGCCGGGCGGGTTCACCGCGTGCAGGATGAGGTTGCACCCTGCCGCAGCCTTGCGGACATCGTCCGGCGACATGGCGTCACCCGGCAGCCAGGTGACGCCCGGTGTGACCGGCATCGAGGTTGCGCGGCGGCTGAGGGCCCGGACCTGCCAACCCGCCTCGACCAGTTGCCGCGCCGTCTCTCCACCGATTCCGCCCGAGGCCCCCAGGACCAGGGCCTGACCGCTCATGCTCATCTCTTTGCTCCGTCTGATAGCGACGGCCCCAGCATCCCCCCGATCCGGCTGCCAGAAAATTGACGAGGTTCCTATGGCCGCTATACTTCCATGCATGGCCATGGGTGACCCGAGCTGGGATCTGTATCGCACCTTTCTTGCGGTTCTGCGGGAGGGATCACTGTCGGCCGCCGCCCGCCATCTGGGGCTGGCCCAGCCGACGGTCGGGCGTCATGTCGATGCACTGGAACAGGCCGTCGGCCAGCAGCTCTTCACACGCTCTCTGCACGGGCTGATGCCGACGCCGGCGGCACTCGAACTCGGCCCCTATGCCGAAACCCTGCAGGCGACCGCAGCGGCTCTGCTGCGGGCGGCCTCTGCGTCGGTTGCGGAGGTGGCCGGCACGGTACGGGTGACGGCGAGCGAGGTGATCGGGGTCGAGGTTCTGCCGCCAATTCTGGCAGCCCTGCAGGAGACCCATCCGGGCCTGACGATCGAGATCGTGCTGTCGAACGCAGTGGAAGATCTGCTGCGCCGCGACGCCGACATTGCGGTGCGCATGGTCGCGCCGATGCAGGAGGCGCTGGTTGCGCAGCGCGTGGGCTTTGTGCCGCTGGGGCTGCATGCCCGCCGCGACTATCTGGAGCGCCACGGCATGCCACGCACGCCGGCGGATCTGGAACTGCATCGGCTGATCGGCTTCGACCGCGAAACCGCCATAGTCCGGCGATTTATGGCCGGTGCGGCGGCGCAGGGGCTGGCCGGGTTCACCCGCGCCCGCTTCGCGCTCAGGACCGACAATGATCTGGCGCAGCTGGCGCTGATCCGGGCCGGGGCCGGAATTGGCTTCTGCCAGCTGGCCGTCGCCCGTCGAAGCCCGGAGCTGGTCCGCATACTGCCCGAGGTGAACGGGCTGGTGCTGGACACCTGGGTTGCGATGCACGAGAACCTGCGCCGGGCCCCGCGCTGCCGGGTCGTCTTCGATGCCCTGGTGGCGGGGCTTCGTCGTCATGTCGCGGCGGGAGAGCCCGGATGATCGAATGGACCGAGGAGGCCATCGTGCTTGCCGCCCGTCGCCATGGTGAGGCCGATGTCGTGCTGTCGGCCCTGACCGACGGTCATGGGAGGCATCAGGGGCTGGTTCGCGGCGGGGCAGGGCGGCGCATGCGCGGCACGATCGAGCCCGGCAACCGGCTGCTGGTCACCTGGCGGGGCCGCCTCGACGGTCAGCTTGGCGGCTATATGATCGAGGCGCTGGACGAGCCGGCCGGACGGTTGATCGACGACGGCTTGAGACTGACGGCCCTTGGTGCACTGTCGGCGGTGCTGGATCGCAGCCTGCCCGACCGGCTGCGCATTGGCGGGCTTTTCGAACGGACCGCCGCCCTGATCGCGGCAATCGAACATGCACCGGAAACGGTCTGGGCGGCTGCGTTCGTGTTACTGGAGCGCGACCTTCTGGCCGATCTGGGCTATGGGCTCGATCTCGGCAGCTGTGCCTTGACGGGGGGGACCGAGGATCTGAGCCATGTCTCTCCCCGCTCCGGCCGGGCGGTGTCGCGAGCGGCTGGCGCGCCCTGGGCCGGGCGGTTGCTCCCCCTGCCTGGCTTCATGACCGGCAGTGTACCGCTGGATGAAGCGGAGGTCGCCGAGATCGTTGACGGCCTGCGTCTGACCCTTTACTTCCTCGATCGACACCTGTTTTCCGGTGCCGGCCAGCCCGTGCCGCCGCTCAGGATCGCACTGGCCGACCGGCTGGCGCGCCGGAGCGGCCGGGGACCATCCTCCGCAGACGGCACCAACCCGATGGAGATCCGATGAGCGACGAGACCGGAAGCCCGGACAATGCGGGGCTGATCGAGACCGTACCGTTGGCCGACGCGCTGGGTGAGCGCTACCTTGCCTATGCTCTGTCGACCATCACCTCGCGCTCGCTGCCTGATGTCCGCGACGGGTTGAAGCCGGTGCAGCGGCGGCTGCTCTACGCCATGCGGCAGCTGAAGCTCGATCCCGCTCAGGGCTTCAAGAAATGCGCCCGGGTGGTCGGCGACGTGATCGGTAAATACCATCCCCATGGCGACACCGCGGTCTACGACGCCATGGTCCGCCTGGCGCAGGATTTCGCGCTCCGCTACCCGCTGGTCGACGGCCAGGGCAATTTCGGCAACATCGACGGCGATAATGCCGCGGCCATGCGATACACCGAGGCCCGGCTGACCGAGGTCGCGATGCTGCTGCTGCAGGATCTGGATCGTGACACGGTCGGGTTCCGTGCCAATTACGACGGCACCGACGAGGAACCCGTGGTGCTGCCGGCGGGCTTCCCCAATCTGCTCGCCAATGGCGCGACCGGCATCGCGGTCGGCATGGCAACCAGCATCCCGCCGCACAACGCCGCCGAGCTGGCCGAGGCGGCACGCATGATGCTGGGCCATCGCAAGACCGATGGGGACTTCCCCGAGGGCACGGCCGTTCGCCCCGAGGATCGCTATCGCGACTGTCCCCATGAAACACTGCTGAGCCATGTTCAGGGCCCCGACTTTCCGACCGGCGGCGTGCTGGTGGAGAGCAAGGCCTCGATCGCGGAGGCCTATGCCACCGGCCGTGGCGGCTTCCGGGTCAGGGCGCGGTGGCATCGCGAGGATCTGGCCCATGGTCGCTATCAGATCGTCGTCACCGAGATCCCGTTCCAGGTCCAGAAGGGCCGGCTGATCGAGCGGGTGGCGGAGCTGCTGACCGCCAAGAAGCTGGCGCTGCTGGCGGATATTCGCGACGAATCGGCCGAAGACGTGCGCATCGTGCTGGAACCGCGCTCGCGCGACGTCGACCCCAACCTGCTGATGGAAAGCCTGTTCCGCCAGAGCGATTTCGAGAACCGCTTCAGCCTGAACATGAATGTGCTCGATGCCGAAGGCGTGCCGCAGGTGATGAGCCTGCGCGGCGTGCTGGCCGCCTTCATCGAACACCGGATCGAGGTGCTGCGCCGGCGCACCAGGCACCGTCTCTCGGAAATCGCCCGGCGGCTGGAAGTGCTGCAGGGCCAGCTGATCGCCTATCTGAACCTCGACGAGGTCATTCATATCATTCGGACCGCCGACGAGCCGAAAGCCGGGCTGATGACGCGGTTCGAGCTGACCGAGGTCCAGGCCGAAGCCATTCTCAACATGCGGCTGCGCGCCCTGCACAAGCTGCAGCAGATCGAGATCGAGCGCGAAAGCAAGCAGCTGACCACCGAGCAGAAGAAGCTCAAAGGGCTGCTCGCCGACGAAGGCCGCCAGCGGGATGCGCTGGATGTGGAATTTGCCGATCTGGTGAAGCGTTTCGGCCCCGAAACCGAACTGGGCCGCCGGCGGACCACACCGGGCGAGGCGCCGAAGACCGAGATGGTCTCGATCGAGGCACTGGTCGAGCGCGAGCCGATCACCGTCGTGCTGTCGACCATGGGCTGGATCCGGGCGATGAAGGGCCATATCGGACCCGATCAGGAGTTGCGCTTCAAGGAGGGCGACGCCGAGGCGCTGCGCATCGAGGCCCAGACCACCGACAGGATCCTGGTCTTCGCAGATGACGGCCGGGTCTATACGTTGCAGGGCGACAAGCTGCCGCCCGGCCGCGGTTTCGGTGAGCCGCTGCGGCTGATGGTGGATCTTGCAGCCGACGCCCAGATCGTGACCCTGACACTGGCCGGGACTCCGGGCGATCTGTTGCTGGTGGCAAGCGACGGTCGCGGCTTCATGGTGAAGCCCGAGGACGCCGTTGCCCAGACCCGGACCGGACGTCAGGTGCTGGTGCCTGGCGAGGGCCAGAAGCTGAAGCTCGTGCGCCGGATCGATGCCGATGCCACCCATCTCGCCATCGTGGGCGAGAACCGGAAGCTGGCGATCTATCCGATCGATCAGGTACCGCATATGACGCGGGGCAAGGGCGTGCGGCTGCAAACCTATCGCCAGGGCGGTCCGTCGGATGTGCGGGGCCTGAAGCTGGTTGATCCGCAGGACGGCCTCTCCTGGCAGAGGGGACCGCAGACCCGCAAGGTGCTGATGCCAGAACTGGCGCGCTGGATCACCAAAGCGCGGGGCGGCCCGGGCGCGCTGGCGCCCAACGGCTTCCCGCGGGACAACCGGTTCGGCGACTGAGCGTCCAGCACATCTGATCAGACGTAAAAAACGGCCCGGCGGATCCCCATCCACCGGGCCGTTTCTCGTAGACCTGCTCCCTTCCGGTCGTCCCGTCCCCCGACAGGGCTGGCCGGAAGCCGGGTTGCTTACCGGTAAAGCAGATCGGGCAGGAAGGTGGTGATGCCCGGGAAGATCCACAGGATGGCCAGTGCCACGATCTGGATCAGCACGAAGGGGATCACGCCCTTATAGATGTCCCAGGTCTTGACCGACGGCGGTGCGACACCGCGCAGATAGAACAGCGCGAAGCCGAAGGGCGGGGTCAGGAACGAGGTCTGCAGGTTCATTGCCATCATGACGCCCAGCCAGACCGGATTCACATCCAGCTGGAGCAGCACCGGGGCGACCAGCGGGACCACCACGAAAGTGATCTCGATGAAGTCCAGGAAGAAGCCCATGATGAACATGACGATCATCACGATCATGAGGGCGCCGAACGTACCACCCGGCATGCCGGTCAGTACTTCATGGACCAGATCATCACCACCCAGGCCGCGGAACACCAGCGAGAAGGCAGCCGCACCGATCAGGATGACGAAGACCATCGAGCTGACCCGGGCGGTGCCGCGCATCACCTCGTTCAGCATGTTGGTTCGGGCGGCGCGCAGGATGGAGATGATCAGGCCCCAGGCGATGAGCACCAGCAGGATCGCCGCGACGATGATGCCGATGTTCTCGGCGGTGCTGATCACGCTGCGCTGGAAGCGCAGATCCATGAAGCCGGTCAGGACGAGGATGGCGATCAGCGCGGCGCCCGAAATGTAGATCGGGACGGGGCTGCGATCCGGATCGCGGGCTGCACCCAGCATCAGCGAGCCGACCGCGCCGACCGCAGCTGCCTCCGTCGGCGTCGCCAGGCCGCCGAGGATCGACCCCAGCACAGCGATGATCAGCACCAGTGGCGGAACCAGGGCGCTGAAGATGCGCTTGCCGAAACCAGGACCCCGACCCACTGCAACCTCTTCTTCAGAGAGTGCGGGCGAGCCGGTCGGGTTGATGATGCCGGCGAAGACCTGATACAGGATGTAGATGCCGACCAGCATCAGGCCCGGGATCAGCGCGCCGGCAAAGAGGTCGCCAACCGAGACGGTATCCGGCGAGAAGATGCCCATCTTGAGCTGCGCCTGCTGATAGGCGGAGCCCATGACGTCACCCAGCAAGACCAGCACGATCGAGGGCGGGATGATCTGGCCGAGCGTGCCTGCCGCGGCGATACTGCCTGTGGCAAGACGCGGGTCGTAGCCGCGCTTCAGCATGGTCGGCAGCGCGATCAGACCCATGGTCACCACCGTCGCGCCGACTATGCCGGTCGATGCTGCAAGCAGGGCACCCACCACCGAGACCGAGATGCCGAGGCCGCCGCGCAGGCGGCCGAACAGCAGACCCATCGTCTCCAGCAGTTCCTCAGCAACCTTGGATCGTTCCAGCACCACGCCCATGAACACGAACAGCGGCACGGCGACCAGCGTCTCGTTGGTCATGGTGCCGAAGATGCGCTGGGGCAGGAAACTGAGGAACGACAGGTCGAAGACGCCGAGGGCGTTGCCGACAAAGGCGAAGATGATCGATACGCCGCCGAGCGTAAAGGCGACCGGAAAGCCCATGAGCAACGCCCCGACCAGGACGAGGAACATGGCGATGTCGAGATAGTCCTTGATCAGCATGGCGTTACGCAGCCCCGCCCGTCCGAGACTTGTTGGTATCCGCCAGGCCGGCGATCACCAGGATCGAGCGTAGCGCCAGCGCCACGCCCTGAATGCCGACCAGGACCGTGAAGGCCAGGATGGTGGTTTTGAACAGATAGACGCCGGGCAGACCACTGGTCTCGTTGGATGCCTCCTTCACCGCCCAGGATGAGGCGACGTAAGGGTAGGCGACATCCCAGATGACGTAGATGAACGGAGCGAGGAAGACGATGCAACCGATCAGATCGACCATCGCCTTCTTGCGGGGTTTGCTTCGCCATAGAACACGTCGACCCGGACGTGCGCGTCGTAGAGCAGCGCATAGCCCGCAGCGACGAGGAACAGGACGCCGTGCATGATCAGGATCGATTCCTGAACCGCGATCGCGCCAACGCCATAGACGTAGCGCATCAGCACGATTCCGAACTGCACGACCACCAGCACGAGAGCAAGCCAGGAAACGACTCGTCCGATCCCTTCGTTCACCGCGTCCACGGCGCTTGCAAGCGCTCTGAGGGCGTTCACGGTGTTCCCTCCTAATGGGTTCTTTGTGCCTTCACAGGCGGCTGCTGGGGGAGCGATCGGCCACAACCCGGCCGAAACGTGCTCCTTGTATAGAAGAAGCGCTCTGAAATTGCAGTCTTTTTGTCATTTTTTGACAGATCAGCGCGCGTTTTCGTTCCTGCGAACGATCCGACTTAAAGTTCGCCAAGTCATCGACGCAAGATGTCTTGCAGTCGTCGATTTATGAAACGACGTTTCAAAGCTCATCCGCCACGGAGCGTAAAGGTTGATCAGTGATCCATCTTTGTGCCGCAATGTGGAACGCTGCCGCCCGTACAAAAAAACCCGTGTCTCCGCGGTGATGCAGGCGGTGACACGGGCTCGGCTTGTCTGCGGCACAACGGGATGGGTACGGGCCAAGGCCCATACCCTGCGCGACCTCAGACCGCGAACTTCGGACCTGCGGCCCGGATGTTCAGATAGGGCTGCTCAGCATGCTGCTGCCAGGTCATGCTGTTGTTGCGGAAGGTGTAGTAGCTCTTGACGATCCGCTTGAGGATGTCGTCACCGCCGCCGCTGAGCTCGTTGATGAACGACTCGGCAGCGTCACCCAGGGCCTTGTAGACCGGGTCAGGGAAGGGGCGGACCTTCACGCCGTGCTCGTTGATCAGGGTTGCGACCGCAGCGGAGTTGCGGACGATGAACTGACCGACGCCCTCCTGGTAGTCGCTGTAGGCGGCCTGACGGACGATCGCCTTCAGATCATCCGGCAGTTCATCCCAGTGCTTCTTGCCGATGCCCATCTCGATGGTGGCCGAGGGCTCACCGATGCCGGGGGTGTAGTAGTTCTTCGCAACCCGATGCAGACCGAAGGCCAGATCGTTCCAGGGGCCGACCCAGTCTGCCGCATCGACGGTGCCCGACTGCATGGCCTGGAAGATTTCCCCACCGGGCAGCTGAACCACGTTGCAGCCAAGCCGGCGGAAGATTTCCGCGTTCAGGCCGGCGGTGCGGAACTTCAGGCCCTTCAGGTCGTCGGGAGTGTTGATCTCCTTGGCGAACCAGCCGACCGCCTGCGCACAGGTGTTGACCGCCGGGAAAGCCTTTACGCCGAAAGGTGCGTAGAGCTCGTCCTGGAGCTTCTCACCGTCGCCGATCGCCCACCAGGCAAACTGTTCGGCGGCATAGAGACCATAAGGTGCCGTGGTGAAGAAATGGAAACCGGGATGCTTGCCGCCATAGTAATAAGCGGCCGAGTGATAGATTTCCGCAGCCCCCTGCTGCACGGCATCGAAGGCACCGAAAGCCGGCACCAGTTCACCGGCGGCGAAGACCTTCACGGTCAGCCGTCCGCCGCTCATGGTGGTGATCTTCTGCGCGATGCTCTCCGCGGCCGTCCCGAGGCCGGGGAAGTTCTTCGGCCACGAGGTGACCATGCGCCACTCGATCTTGCCCTGCGCGATGGCCGGCGCCGGGAAGTTGGAAGCGGCGACGGCGGCGGCAGCGGCACCCGCGGCGGCCGATCCCTTGAGGAACGAACGACGATCCATCGATCGGTCTCTCCCTGATGAATTTTTTGGCAGCTTTTCGTGCGTTTTGGTCGGTTGCCCGACGTCCCCGGATCCGGCGGGGGGCGGATCGCCGGCGAACGTAGAGATACCCCCGAAACCATCGCCGGTCCGGCCCCTCCCTGGCCGCGGGTCTCCGCCGCGATCAGGCCCCGGCCCGACGATCTGGGGGTAGTATAAGGGGTCATCGAGTGAACGCAAGCTGACATGGTGAGATTGGGTCAGTAATGTTCACCCAATCGGATCAAGGCTTCTGTTGTGTTGCGACGCAAAATACGATGATGCAATGCAATGCAAATCGGTGCCGAGCACCTGTCCGACGGGATAGAAATGATCTGGCCCTTGCGCCTTTACCAAAAGGAAACACGCAAGGGCCATGACTGCCGTGCGAAGTTCGCGCGTAGGTATCAGTCGGTAAAGGCGGGACCTTTCGCCCGCGCGTTCAGATAGGGCTGCTCGGCATGGCGAGTCCAGGTCATGCAGTCGTTCCGGAAGCCGTAATAGCTGGCCCAGACTTTCTTGAGCAGATCGTCGCCACCGTCGCGCAGACGCAACATGATGCTCTCGCCGGCTTTGGCGAGTGCGTCATTCACCGTATCGGGGAAGGGCTGCACTTTCACGCCGTGCTCGGTCTGTAGCGCCTTGAGCGCCGAGGCGTTGCGAATAAGGAACTCCGAAACATTGGCCTGATACTCGGAAATCGCTGCCTCGCGGACGACCGCCTTCAGATCGTCGGGCAGGGCATCCCAATGTTTGCGGCCGATGCCGATCTCGACAGCACCCTGGCCCTCGCCGATACCGGGGGTGTAGTAGTTCTTCGCCAGACGATGCAGCCCGAAGGCCAGATCGTTCCAGGGCCCTACCCATTCCGCAGCATCGATCATGCCGCTCTGGAAGGCCTGAAACATCTCCCGTCCCGGCAGCTGGACGACGTTGCAGCCGGCTTCACGCCAGAGTTCGCCGTTCAGTCCCGCGGTGCGGAACTTCAACCCCTTCAGGTCATCCGGGCCGGTGATCTCGCGCGCAAACCAGCCCGCGGCCTGGGCGCTGGTGTTGGCGGCCGGGATGGCCTTGATGCCGAACGGGGCGTACAGTTCGTCCTGCAGCTTTTCACCGTCGCCATACAGCCACCAGGCCATGTGTTCGGGCGCGTACATGCCGAAAGGCACGCTGGTGTAAAAGTTGAGCGCGGGGTGCTTGCCGCCGTAATAATAGGCGGCTGAATGGTAGGCTTCGGCAGCCCCCTGCTGGACTGCGTCGAACACGCCGAAAGCCGGCACGAGTTCATCCGCGGCATACAGCTTCACGGTCAACCGGCCGCCGCTCATCCTGGTGATTTTCTGTGCGAGACGTTCGGCTGTGGTACCGAGGCCGGGAAAGTTCTTCGGCCAGGACGTGATCAACCGCCATTCGATGCGGCCCTCGGCGATGGCCGGGGCGGCGAAGGTGGTGGCAGCGGCTGCAGCGCCGGTGGCAACGCTGCGCTTGATGAATGAACGGCGGTCCATCGGCCGGTCTTCCTTGCACGGTTCCTGAAACCCGATGGACATACCCCCAACGGTATACCACCGGGGGACCTGTCTAGGCCCGGGCGCCGCTGCTGTCCAGGAGCATCTGCAGAAAAATGATGCGCCGCACCAGATGATGGTGCGGCGCATTCTTGCGTTTGGCAGACTTGAAGATCGGGTGCGGATCAGCCGACCGGGATGGGGTCGAACTTCGCCCGGAGTGCCAGGTAGCCGCCTTCGGCACTGTTGCCATAGGTGCGGGCATGGTCGAGATAGGTCATGTACGAGGTCCAGGCCCGCCGGGTCACGTCGTCGCCGCGATCGCGCAGTTCCAGGGCGACCGCACGGGCGGCATCGGCCAGTACCTTCTGGACCTCGTCAGGGAAGGTCCGGACCTGGACGCCATGCTCGTTCTTCAACACCACCATCGCCTCGGCGTTGCGGGTGAAGTACTCGGTGAAGGCGGTCTCGTATTCGGCCGCGCAGGCGCTGCGGATGATCGCCTGCAGATCTTCGGGAAGTTCGTTCCAGTGCTTCTCGGAGACACCGAGCTCGGCCACGGCGCAGGGCTCGTTGGTGCCGGCGACGTAGTAGTTCTTGGTGATGCGATGCAGGCCGAATGCCAGATCGTTCCAGGGGCCGATCCATTCGGCCGCGTCGACGGTGCCCGACTGCATGGCCTGGAAGATGTCTCCGGGCGGCAGGGTCACGACATTGACGCCAAGCCGGCGCAGGATTTCGGCGTTGAGGCCGGCGGTCCGCATCTTGAGGCCCTTCAGGTCCTCGACCGTCTTGATTTCCTTGTTGAACCAACCGGCGGCCTGGACGCCGGTGTTGATGCAGGGCAGGGCCTTGATGCCGAAAGGCCTGGTCATCTCGTCCTGCAGCGCTTCACCGCCACCATGCAGCCACCAGCCATGGGCTTCCCAGGCGGTCATGCCGAGCGGGATGGAGGTGAACAGGGTCAGGCCCGGATTCTTGCCGGCGAAATAGTAGCTGGGGCTGTGATAGCACTCGGCAGCGCCCTGCTGGACCGCATCGAAGGTCCCGAAGGCCGGGGCGAGTTCGCCGGCACCGAACACCTTGATCACCAGACGGCCCGCGCTCATCGCCGCGATGCGATCGGCCAGCCGCTGGGCAGAGGTGCCGACACCCGGGAAATTCTTCGGCCAGGATGTGACCATGCGCCATTCGGTGCGCGACTGGGCAAGCGCGGGTGCCGCAAGGCCGCTGGCGGCCACAGCTGTGGTTGCCGCGGCGGCGACGGCGCCACCGCGGAGGAAGGAACGGCGATTCATTTTGGACGGGCCTCCCCACGTGGATGCTGTTCGGCCCGCTGCCGACGGCCACCGCCGCGCTCTCCCGATGCGGTGGGACCTGGATCTGCCGGTGCCGGGCCGATGGGCGCGCATACCCCGTCTGCGGGACGGACGAGCCGCGCGACCATTCTTGGTCGCCGATTATAGGAGGCGTGCGCCGAAAGTGAATAGGTCAACCATGCGTTCGCGAATACGACCATGCACGCGGCATGCTTTCGCCACCGCTGCGTGCCGCGGTCATAGCGTGAAGGGCGAACAGTCTTCGATGGTGTCGAATACCGGCGTCATGCCTGACGGGGCAGGGGCACCCAGGCGCCATCGACCAGGGCTTCCATCGGGGCGAAGCGGGCCTTGTAGGCCATCTTCCGGCTCTCGGCGATCCAATAGCCGAGATAGACATAGGGCAATCCCAACTCGCGTGCGCGGTCTATGTGCCAGAGCACGATCCGCGTCCCGAGGCTGCGGCGTGCCGCGTCGGGATCGTAGAATTTGTAAACGGCCGAGAGCCCGTCGCGCACCCGGTCGGTCAGGCATACGGCGATCAACTGCCCCTCTTCGCCCCGGAATTCGACAACCTGGGTGTCGATGGGGCTTTCTTCCACCATCATGCGGTAATCATGGAAGGTCATGGTTGCCATCTCGCCATCGGCGTGACGGCTTTTCTGATAGCGCAGGAACAGCTGGTACTGCTCCTGCGTCGCCGTCAGGGGCACGATGGTATGGGCGAGATCGGCGTTCCGGCGCAATACGGTCCGCTGACTGCGGGTCGGCTCCATACCTGCCACCCGGATGCGCACCGGCACGCAGGCCGAGCATCCGGGGCAGGCGGGCCGATAGGCCATGTGCTGCACGCGTCTGAAGCCGGAGCGCAGCAACCAGTCGTAGAAGGACTGGGCGTTGGGCACATTCAGATCCGCCACGACGTCCCGCTCCAGCCGGCCTTCGATATAGGGGCACGGATGGGCGACGGTCATGGTGAACAGATGCTGCGCCCGATGCGGCCACTCCCTCATGGCGATCTCCGAAGGCGGGAGCACGCGCGGCGTGTGACGCGCGTTCACTGACGATAACTATAGCAGTCGCTTCCACCCCGGACCAAGGCCCCGCGGGGGCCTTACATCTGAAGAGAGCCGCTCTCGCTGATGTCGTGATCCAGGCGCTGAACTTCCAGCCCTTCTTTTTCGAGCCGGGCGATCAGTTCACGAGCATGGTCCGGGCCGCGTGTCTCCACGACCAGGTCGACCTCCACCGCCTTGATCGGCACATGAGAGAAGGCGCGTTGATGATAAACCTCGAGGATGTTGGCGCCGGCGTCCCCGATCAGCCGGGCGATCAGCGCCAGCTCTCCCGGCCGGTCATACGAAATCACCCTGAGCCGCATGACCTTGCCGTCCCGCACCAGGCCGCGGAGCAGGATGGAGGACAGGATCCGGGTATCGATATTGCCGCCCGAGACCACGAGGCCGACCGTGCGGCCCACGAAGCGCTCGTGATGCGCAGGGTCGAGCAGGGCCGCGAGGCCGACGGCCCCGGCACCCTCGACCACCGTCTTCTCGATCTCGACGAACAGCTGAACCGCGCGCTCGATGGCGGTTTCGCTCACCAGCAGCAGGTCGTCGACGCAGTCGGCGATCACCTGCCGGGTGAACTGTCCGGGGCTCTTGACTGCGATGCCTTCGGCAATGGTCATGCCCTGGGCGGCCGGAACCTCGCGGCCCAGCGCCTGCACCATGAACGGATAGCGATCGGCCTGAATGCCGATCACCTCGATCTCCGGCTTGAGCGCCTTGGCGGCCGCGGCGCAACCGGCGATCAGCCCGCCGCCCCCCACCGGTACCAGCATCACGTCGATATCCGGTGCCTGTTCCAGCATTTCCAGCGCCACCGTACCCTGACCGGCCGCGATCAACGGATCGTCATAGGGGTGGACGAAGGTGAGGCCCCGCTCGGCCGCAAGCGAATCCGCCCTGGCGCGGGCTTCTTCCAGCGTGTCGCCTTCAAGCACGACCTCTGCGCCCAGTGCGCGGGTGTGGCCGACCTTGGTGAAGGGCGTGAAGCGGGGCATCACGATGGTGGCGGGAATGCCGAGCCTGCGCGCCTGAAGGGCGACGCCCTGGGCATGGTTGCCGGCCGACATGGCGATCACACCCCGCGCCCGGGTCGCGTCATCCAGGGCGAGCATGCGGTTCAGCGCGCCTCGCTCCTTGAACGAGGCGGTGAACTGGAGGTTTTCATACTTGCAGACCACCTTCGCGCCGGTGAGGTCGCTGAGCGTTCGGGAGGCCTTGCAGGGGGTGCGCTCGATCGATCCGGCAAGGCGGGTGGCCGCCTCTCGGATCTGGTCGAGCGTCAGCAGGGTGGAGGCTGGCACGTCGGGGGCTCCGGTACAGGGCCCGTGCCGCGTCCGGTCAGTTGGCCGGTGCGGTCGCGGGCGCCAGGGTCAGTCGCTTCGTCCCGGCCGCGGCGTCGATCCGCGACCAGTCGGTGATCATGGGGATGAAGCGGGTCTCGGTCCAGCGCGATGCGAAGGCATCATAGCCGGCGGAGAGCGGATTGCCGCTCTGTCCGGTGCTCTGGATGAACATAGAGCGCTGCGGGTCGGCAAGATCGTAGATCGCGCGATAGCCGGGGCCGTGGGTCGATCGGAACATCTGCGGCCCTTCCGGTGCATCGGCAGCCCAGCGTTGGGCGTTGACGGTGAACGGATCGCCGCCGATCGGATGCGAGATGGCGAGCACGTCCTTGAGCACCGGCACGGCCGACAGCACCCGGTTCTCTGAGACTGCCGGATGCGCCTTGCCCCATGTCCAGGTTGAGATGTCTTCACCCTGGGTACGGATCAGCAGGGCTATCGCGTCATCGAGCGCGCGGGCGATCTGGACGGCGCAGCTCTCCGTTTCCGTGGTCCGCCGGTCGTCGCACCAGACCGGGTCGCGGGTCAGCGCGACCCGCAGGAATTCGGTGCGGTGGCCGCGATAGTCGCCGAACAGATCGTCGCCCAGTTCGTCGGCTGCGATGCGCGGCAGCAGGGCGTCATACCAGGCCGAGAAGATCAGCGGTGCGGTCTGATCGGCCGCCATGTCGCCGTCCCAGCGCTTCAGGATATCGAGCGCCTCCGCGGCGGCCGGGTGCTCGGGGCTGGCATCGCGAATGCCGGCCATCATCAGCGGCATGAACTGGCGGGCCATCAGGGAGACGGTATCGCCCATCATCGAACGGAAGCTCTCGGTATCGTGCTTGTCCGTCTCGTCGAGCATCTGGTCGATGCGGTCGGCGCGATAGGGGGCCGTCCATTCCCGGCTGATGAAATAGGGATAGCCCTCGGGCGTGATCCGCTGATTGGCGGTGACGATCCGGCCATCTTCCGGGTTGGTCAGCTGCGGCAACTCGTCATAGGGAATCCACCCGGTCCAGTCTCCCTCGCCGGTCCAGCCGCGGCTGGGAAGAAAGCCGTCGCCCGAGGCCCGGATCGGCACGCGGGCCGGCGCCAGATAGGCGATCCGGCCGCCGGTGTCGGCGAAGACGATGTTCTGCTGCGGCCAGTAGAAGTCGCGCAGCCCCTCGCGGAAGCTGGGGAAATCGGTGGCGGTGTTGGCGGCGAAGGCCGCACGCAGGGTGGGATCGTCATCGGTCAGCGCCACCCAGCGGAAGGCCAGAACATGGCGTCGGTCGGTCAGTTCCCCGCCGCCATTGACGACATCGGTCACGATCGGGCCATTGCGGCTTTCGCGCACGGTGAAGCTCTCGGGCTCCGCCCCCTTGATCTGGATGGTCTCGCTGCGGGTGGTGAAGGCCAGGGGGCCATCCGGTGTTTCGTAAGTGTCGGCGCCCGGCGCCGTCAGCTGTTCGATCACGAAATCCTGCGTGTCGGGACCGGTATTGGTGAAGCCCCAGGCGAAACTGTCGGTGCGGCCCAGCATGACGCTGGGCAGGCCGGGCAGGGTGGCGCCGATCACCTCCAGGCCGGGCGCCGAGAGATGGGCGAGGTACCAGAGCGACGGCGCAGCGAGCCCCAGATGGGGGTCGTTGGCGAGCATCGGCTTGCCGGTTGCGGTGTGGGCGCCCGACAGCACCCAGTTGTTGGACCCGATACCGTCGATCGGCGGCGTGGCCCCCTGGTCCAGCAGGGTTGCGAAGGGCGTTGCGGCATAGATCTTCGTCAACGCGTCCAGATCGGTACCGAGGCCGGCGATTTCCGGCAGGGCGACATTGCCGTCGGCATCGTAGTCCGGCCAGAGATCCGAGATCTGCTCCGGCGTGATGCCGGCTGCAAGCATGCGGGCGCGCAGCAGCTCGTCGCGCCAGTTCTTGGCCAGGTCCCAGGCCATCATCTTCAGCCACACCATCGAATCGGCGGGCTTCCAGGGCGTCGGCGTGATACCCGTCAGCACGAATTCCAGCGGCCAGGCGCCGTCATGACTGGCGATATAGGCATTCACACCGGCGACATAGGCATCCAGCCGGCGACGGGTCTGATCGTCGAGCTTTTCATAGGCCCGTTCGGCATGGCCGTAGACACCGATGGTTCGGATGAAGCGGTCGATCGACAGCGTCGACTTGCCGGCGAATTCAGACAGCCGCCCCGATCCGACCCGGCGCTGAAACTCCATCTGCCAGAGCCGGTCCTGGGCGTGGAGGAAACCGAGGGCGAAGACCGCATCCTCGATGCTCCGGGCCTTGATATGGGGCACGTCGTTCTCGTCACGGATGACCGTGACCTCGCCTGAAAGCCCTTGCAGGGCGAGCCGTCCCTCGGTCTCGGGCAGGCTGGTGCGCAGCCAGATCACGCCGATCACCACAGCGGCGATCACGATGAAGACGAGACCGCCCAGAATTCGACCGATCCAGCGCATGAAGATCCCCGCCTCTTGCCGTCAGAACGCCGCGGAATCCGTGCCGCGTCACGGCGGCAGTCTGATGGAGGCGGAGCTTTGGATCAACCTCTGCGTCACATGGACTGAGGAAGAAGAGTGGATCGATGGTCGCGGATCCGCAACGTCATCCCCATATGATGCAGGAGAGCCATGACCTTCGCCCCCCAGATCAACGAGGAGCAGAACCGGATGTCGGACCTCTTCCCCACCCGTCGACGCAGTACCCCGGGCCGTTTTCCGGATGTCGATACGATGGTGACGCGGCTGAAGCCCAGCTATCCGGTCTATTGTTTGAAACCTTCGCGGCTGGCCGATGCCGCGCGCACCTTCATCGAAGGTTTTCCCGGCGAAGTCCTTTATGCGGTGAAGTGCAATCCCGAACGCGCTGTCATCTCAACGCTCTATGAAGCAGGGATCGCCGGCTTCGACGTCGCCTCGCTCGCCGAGGTGGCGCTGGTTGCCGATCTCTTCGAAGAGGCGGAGCTGCACTTCCATCATCCGATCAAGAGCCGGGCGGCCATTGCCAATGCCTATCGGGTCTATGGCGTGGAACGCTTCGCCGTCGATCACGCCGACGAGCTGGCCAAGATCCATGCCGAGACCCGCGGCGGGCCGGTGGTGATGATGGTGCGGCTGACCACCGACAGCAGCCGCAGCACCTATGACCTGTCAGCCAAGTTCGGCGCCTCGGTGCCCGAGGCGGCGGCGATGATGCGCGAGGCCCATCGCCTGGGCCATCAGGTCGGGCTGTATTTCCACGTCGGATCGCAATGTCCGGATCCGCAGGCCTATGACGAGGCCATGGCGGTGGTGCGGGCGGCGATGGATCACGCGCCGGAAGTGCCCGTGGTGGCGCTGGATGTCGGCGGCGGCTTCCCGGGACGCTATGACATGGGTGTTGAGATGCCGCCGGTCGGCGACTATTTCGCCGCCGTCCGCCGGGCGCTCGATACCATCCCGCCGCTGCCCGGCCGGCGCATTCTGTGCGAGCCGGGGCGTGCGCTGGTGGCTGACGGGCTGTCCCTGGTGGTGCAGGTGCATCTGCGCAAGGGCGACCGGCTGTTCATCAATGACGGCATCTATGGCAGCCTGTCGGAGACCGTGACCGGCCAGCTGCGCTTCCCCGCCCGCGCCATCCGCCCGGCCGGGCCGCTGGATGCAGAGCGTCAGCCCTTCACCATCTTCGGGCCTACCTGCGATTCGACCGATGTGCTGCCGGCGCCGCTGCTGCTGCCGTCCGACATCCGCGAGGGCGACTGGATCGAGATCGATATGATCGGGGCCTATTCCAACGCGCTCGCCACCCGGTTCAACGGCTTCCTGCCCGAAGCCGTGGTCGAAATCGGCGAACCCGCCGCAAGGGCGGCGGGTTCGGTGTTGCGGCGGGCCGAGGCGGTGCTTCCGGTCACTTGACCGACAGCTGCGCCTCCAGCGGCCCGCCCGGCAGGCCGGTATAGACCGCGCGCACGACCTGGCCTTCTTTCAGCGGCAGCGGCCGGCTGATGGCGCCCAGCGTGATCAGATCGCCCGGCTTCAGGCTTTCGCCGCGGGCCTTCAGATGGCCGATCAGCCAGACCAGGGCATTCAGGGGCTGGCCCATGATGGCCGAGGACCGGCTCTCGACGATCAGCCCGCCATGACCGTCGAGGACCTTGACCTGCATCTCGGCCATGGCGGCAACGAATTCCGGTGTGGGCTGAACCGGCACCGCCTTGCCGACCACGCCGGTACGCATGCCGGCATTGATCATCGCGAGCGTCTCGGCGTTCAGTGGCTCGCCTGAGGCCAGCAGCAGGTCGGGAACGTCGATATAGGCCGAGACCGTGGCGAGATGGGCGGCCACCTCCAGCGGGTTGGTCGCCTGCATGATGCCGGCATCCTTGACCGTAACCGCCAGATCGACCTCGACCGTCGGCCGCGCGCCGACGTCGCGCGGCACATCGGCACCGTTCTCCAGGATCTGGCCGGCGAAGATCCGCCCCACCACCGGGGCGCGGGCCCCGAACATCTCCTGCGTGGTGCGGGCCGTCAGCGTCAGCTTCCAGCCGAGCTGCGCCGGCCGCGACGGCATGGCGGCAGCCAGGAAGCGGTCCTGGGCGGCGTAGGCCTGCGCAAGATCCGGCTTCACCTCAGGCGCCTTGGGCTGGATCCGCGCCAGCCAGGCCCGGCCGAGACGTTCCGCCTCTTCGGCGACCTTGGGTGGAAGGGCGACGGAGGCGGGCCGTGTCGCGGGCTGCGGCTCACCTGCCGGTTGCGACACCCCGGGTGGGGTTGGCGCCGCTGGGGTGGTGGGTGCCGCGGGTGCCTGCGGGACAAGAACCCGCGGTCCCGACTGCTGTGCCACGGCGGGCAGGGCGAGGAGGGCGGCCACAAGGCTGGTTGCGGCCGCCATGGCCGGAAGACGGAACGAGATCGGCACCTGGAACTCCGGAAACCGTCAGGGAAAAGAGAAAGGCCGTGCGATACGGTTCAGCCGTTCAGCTTCGCCGCCACGTCGCGCGCATAATAGGTGAGAACACCAGCGGCACCGGCCCGCTTGAAGGCCAGCAGGCTTTCGACCACCACTTTCTCGCCATCCAGCCAACCGTTCGCAATCGCTGCCTGAAGCATCGCGTATTCGCCGCTGACCTGGTAGGCGAAGGTCGGCACGCCGAATTCCTGCGACACCCGCTGCACGACGTCGAGATAGGGCATGCCTGGCTTGACCATCACCATGTCGGCGCCCTCGGCCAGGTCGAGCGCCACTTCGTGCAGGGCCTCGTCGCTGTTGGCGGGGTTCATCTGATAGGTACGCTTATCGGCGGCGCCCAGATTCTTTGCCGAGCCCACCGCATCCCGGAAGGGCCCATAGAAGGCAGAGGCGTATTTGGCGGCATAGGCCATGATGCCGCAGCCGGCGAGCCCGTCGGCATCGAGCGCGTCGCGGATGGCGGCGATGCGGCCGTCCATCATGTCCGACGGCGCGATGACGTCGGCGCCGGCGTCGGCCTGAACCAGAGACTGCCGGCACAACATGTCGACGGTCGGGTCGTTCAGGATCTGGCCGTTCTCAACGATGCCGTCCTGGCCGTGGCTGGTATAGGGATCGAGGGCGGCATCGACGATGATGCCGATATCGGGGACGGCATCCTTGATCGCCCGGATCGCACGGCAGGTCAGGTTGTCGGGGTTGGCCGCCTCGCGGCCGTCGGGGGTCTTCAGCGCCTGATCGATCGAGGGAAAGAGTGCCACGGCCGGAACGCCCAGATCGCGCGCCTCACGCACCGCAGCGACCGCGCGATCGATCGACAGCCGTTCCACCCCGGGCATCGAGGCGACCGGCTGCGCGACCCCTTCGCCATCCACTACGAAAAACGGCCAGATCAGGTCGTCGGGCGAAAGCCGGTTCTCGGCGACCAGCCGGCGCCACCAGTCGGTCCGGCGATTGCGACGCATGCGGGTGCGCGGGAAACGTCCGAGGGGGGTCGGTGCCACGACACGATACTCCTGATCGAAAGTCCGAAAGGCTCTGCCGGGGCCAGAGAATGCACCCGGCCGGGCCCGACGTAAACCGGATGCCGCTGCGCCGCGGTAAAATCGCCCGGCGGGGCGTGCATCGTGGCCGCATTCGGGTGAAATTGACAGTCACCCGGTGGCCTCTATGATGCCCGGCATATCATGGCCTTTGCCATGGCCGCGGGCCGATCCCGGTTGCCACGCCGCCGGCCTCGTCAACACGAAGGATCAGAGGAAACCAGATGAGCGACGCGCAGATCCTGTTCGACCGTGCCGGTTCGGCCGGTATCATCACCCTGAACCGGCCCAAGGCTCTGAACGCGCTGACCCTGCCGATGATCCGCCTGATGGCGCCGCAGATGAAAGACTGGGCTGCGGATGATGCGGTGGCCGTGGTGGTGGTGCGCGGTGCAGCGCGCCCCGATGGCCGGCCCGCCTTCTGCGCCGGTGGCGATGTTCGCGCGCTCTGGGACGAGCGTGAGGACCCGACCAGCACGCTGGCGGCTGAGTTCTTCGGCGAGGAATATACCCTCAATCGCGAGATCTTCCGCTATGCCAAGCCCTATGTGTCGCTGATCGATGGTGTGGTGATGGGCGGCGGCGTCGGCCTGTCGGCGCATGGCCGCTGGCGGATTGCGACCGAGAACACGCTCTTCGCCATGCCCGAGACCGCCATCGGCATGCTCCCGGATGTGGGCGGCACCTATATTCTGCCGCGCCTGCCCGGTCTGTCGGGCACCTATCTGGCGCTGACCGGGGCACGCCTGAAGGCGGCGGACTGCCTGGCGCTGGGCATCGCGACCCATTTCGTGCCCTCGGCGAAGCTGGGCGAGCTGACCGAGGCCCTGTCGCAGGTGACGGCCGGTGCCGGTGCCGACGCCGAGGTGGAGGCGGTGCTGAACCGCTTCTCGGATGCGGCTGCCGCCGGCACCCCGCAGATCACCCAGCATCTGCCCACGATCAACGCCTGCTTCGCGGGCGACGATATGGCCGGTATCCTCGCGCGGCTGCCGGTCGAGGGCGGAGAATGGGGTGCGGGCGTGGCGAAGGAGTTGTCGCACAAGTCGCCGACCAGCATGGTGATTGCGCTCCGCCAGATGCGCATCGGCGGCAACCTGTCCTTCGAGGACTGCATGATCACCGAATTCCGTGTGGCGACCCGCATCGTGCGGACCCATGATTTCGGCGAAGGAATCCGCTCGGTGCTGGTCGACAAGGATCATGCCCCGGTCTGGTCGCCGGCACGTGTCGAGGATGTCGACCCGGCAGCCATCGACGCGCTGTTCGCGCCCCTCGGCCAGCGTGACCTGCATTTCGACTGATTTTGCGTCGATTCTGCGTCAAAATGAATGGCCGCACCGGCGAGCCGGCGCGGCCATCTTGACTTCGGCGTCGTGGTCGAGATGATCGCCTATTGGACTGCAACGCCGGCAGAGAGACCGGCGAAAGCAGGACGTTCGTCAAAGTAAACGGCCCCGCTCATGGCGGCACGGGCAGCGGACCGGCGACACCCGCAGCCCCGACCCATGGCCTGAACTCCCGCCGGGCAACGCCGAGGACAAGGTGCGACAGTCTTATCTGGAGACAATTCGTCTGATCGAGCGGCTTCACCGCCGCTTTCTCGACGTGATCAAGGCCGAGCTGGATCGTCTCGGTATCAGCGACATCAACAACGTCCAGGCACTGATCCTGTCGAATATCGGCGAGGAACAGCTCACCATCGGCGAGCTTACCGTCCGTGGCTATTACCTGGGCTCCAACGTGTCGTACAACGTGAAGAAACTGGTCGAGAATGAATATCTCGAACAGGAACGCTCCCCGCACGACAAGCGAGCGATGCGCATTCGCCTGACTCAGAAGGGGCGGGATCTTTGCGACCGCGTCAATGAACTCTACGAGCGCAACTGCACAGCCCTCGCCAAGGGCGTGCTGGAGGCCGATGATCTCACCGAGGTGAATGAGAGCCTGCGGACGCTGGAGCGGGTCTGGTCCGACTATATCAATTACGGCCGGTTCTGAGCCTGGCCGCATAAGCGACGACCGCCAAAGAGAAAAGGGCGCCCTGCGAAGCGGGCGCCCTTTCTCGTGGTTCGGCCGAAGGTCCGGCGCTCAGAGGCCGTCGAGAGCCGGCGCCAGATAGCCCGACAGCGTCATCAGCGACACATGTACGCCACGATTGTAGTACCGGGTCGGGAAGGGGCGGCTCTCGATGTCATCCCACCGCACGCCGTCATTCAACGGCCGGCCCTTGCGGGCGATCGAGGACGACCAGGTACCACCGCCATAGATGACGGTGGGATAGGTCATGGGGTGGCTGTCGGTGAAGCCGGCGCCGCGCAGGCAGCGATGGATCTCCTTCAGGCGGCCCTGATGGAAGAGCGGCGATTCGCTCTGGACCACCACCATGCCGCCATCGGTCAGGATCCGGTGGCAGTCGGCATAGAAGGCGGCACCGAACAGCCCCTCCGCCGGGCCGACCGGATCGGTGCTGTCGACGATGATCACGTCATAGCTGCCGGCGGCTGCGTTCCGCACCCAGGCGATGCCATCCTCGAAACGGATCGATGCTCGCGGATCATTGTTCGACGCCGTCAGCTCGGGGAAGAATTTCTCCGACACCCGGACGACGCGCTCGTCGATCTCGACCATGTCGACCTGCTCGATCCCGGGATGGCGCAAAACCTCGCGCAGGACCCCGCAATCGCCGCCACCGATGATCAGCACCCGCCGGGGCCGTTCATGAATGAACAGTGCCGGATGGGCCATGACCTCGTGATAGAAGAACTCGTCCTTGTCGGACACGTTCACGAAGCCGTCGAGCACCATGGCCGTGCCAAAACCGGTGGTGCGGAACACCTCCAGGCGCTGGAACGGGGTCCGCTCGGCGTGGAGGACTTCGGCCACCTGCAGACTGTACTGGAAGCCGGTGCCGGCCATGCGTTCAGTGAACCACAGCTCGCTGTCCGCCGCTGCGATGATCTTTTCCATCTTGTCCGATACCTGAGCTGGAACGTCGGAAAGGGCGGGTGACCGGGGGTCAGCCGTTGACGACCTTCTTGGGCGCTTCGACAGGCACGCGACCGGCAAGCATCGCCTGATGGCCGCGCTCCAGCGACATGGTCGAGAAGGTTCCCGACTTCAGCGCTTCGCGCAGATAGTGGAAGGCCTGTTCGGTGTGCAGGCTGTCGCCGCAGGTGAACAGGTCCACCGCCGCATAGCCGTATTCGGGCCAGGTGTGGATGGCCAGATGGCTTTCGGCGATGATGATCGCACCGCTGACACCCAGCGGCGAGAAATGATGGAAGGTATGGGTGACGATGGTCGCCTTGGCGCGCTTGGCTGCCTCGAGCATCGCATCGGTCACGTAGTCGACATTCGCCAGAAGATCGCCGTCGCAGTCGTAGAATTCAGCGATGATCTGATGTCCGAGAGCCTTCACGGCACACCCCCCTTTTCAGAGAAGGTGGCGATCCACCCCAGGTCTCACGCCACAGTTCGTTACACACCCAAGAGGACGAAAGCCGGGCCGCCCGATCTTCACACGATCGGAACACGGTCCGGCCATCGGAACGGGTCACCGGCATTGCCTCGTGCCCGGATAAAGTGGCTGGAACCTAGGGATGGGGGGAGGGGGTGTCAACCGAATTTCATGTGACGATCATTCCCGATCGTCGCGGATGCGACGGACGCACGGGCGGGCACGAGGTTATGCTGTCAGGCAGAGGTCCGCATGGCGGCGATGACGGACCTTTGCATGTCAGACACGATGCCGCGACAGGAGGAGACGACCGGCCCAATGTCTACAAGATTTTATGATGATCGCTTCACACGTCGTCGCATCACCGTCGACGACGGGACCGGCATCCATCTGGTCGAAGGCGGCGAGGGGCCGCCCCTGCTGTTGCTGCATGGCTACCCTGAAAGCCATGTGATGTGGCACAAGGTGGCGCCGGCGCTGGCGGCGCATTTCCGGCTGGTCATTCCGGATCTGCGCGGCTATGGCGACAGCGACAGACCGGCCGGCGACGCGGCCCATGCGACCTATTCCAAGCGGCGCATGGCGGCCGACATGGCACAGGTGATGACCGCCCTTGGCCATGAGCGGTTCTCGGTCGCGGGCCATGATCGCGGTGCCCGGGTGACCCATCGGCTGCTGCGCGATCACCAGCAGCGGATCGTGAAAGCCTCGGTGATGGATGTGGTGCCGACGCTCGACGTCTATGAGGCGACGGACATCACGGTGGCCACCAGCTATTTCCACTGGTTCTTTCTCATCCAGGAGGGCGGGCTGCCGGAGCGGCTGATTGCGGGCGATCCCGGCTTCCTGCTCGACTGGGCCTGCGACCGGCTGTGCGTCGACCCGGCGGCGATCGGCCCCGAAGAGCGGGAGGAATACAAGCGCTGGTTCGTTCTGCCCGAAACCATTCATGCGACCTGCGAAGACTATCGGGCCGGGGCGACGATCGATCTGGAGCATGATCGGGCGGATCGGGATCTGAAACTGACCGTGCCGCTGCTGGTGTTGTGGGGCGCGCATCGCCTGGTCGGGAAACGTTTCGATCCGCTGGCGATCTGGCGGAGTTACGCCGAGACGGTGGAGGGCGAGGCGCTCGACTGCGGTCATTTTCTGCCGGAAGAGGCACCGGACGAGGTGGCCCGGCGGATGATCGCTTTCTTCACCACATAAAAACCAGCCGGACGCCATGTGTCCCAAGCTTGTCCCTTGAGCCCTGCCGCGGGCGATGCCCATGATGAGGCATTCGCCCGTGCAAAACATGCAGGGCATCAGGGGACCGGCCAGACCATGAGCAGACGTGACCGACACGCCGAGAGCGACACAGCCGAGCGACCGCATGGTGGCGGGCGGCTCAGGCGCTATTTCCTGGCCGGAATTGTGGTGACGGCGCCGATCGCCATCACCCTTTATGTCGCCTGGTGGTTTATCGCCTTTGTCGACGATCTGGTGCTGCGTTTCGTGCCGCCGGCTTACCACCCGGACCAGTACCTGCCGTTCAGCATTCCGGGTGCCGGTCTGATTGTGGTCGTGATCGGCATCACCCTGATCGGCGCCTTTGCCGCCGGTCTGGTCGGCCGCGAACTGGTCCGGCTGGGCGAGGGCATCGTGGCCCGGATGCCGGTGTTGCGCAGCATCTATGCGGCCCTGAAGCAGATCTTCGAGACGGTGCTGACCCAGGGATCGCAGTCGTTTCGCGAGGTGGTCCTGATCGAATATCCCCGCCGCGGGCTCTGGTCGCTGGCCTTCATCACCGGCACCACCGGCGGGGAGATTCAGCGGCTGACCAAGGCGCGGATGGTGAACGTCTTCGTGCCGACCACCCCCAATCCGACCTCAGGCTTCCTGCTGTTCGTGCCCGAGACCGAGATCGTCCGCCTGGCGATGACCGTGGAGGAAGGCGTGAAGCTGGTCATTTCGGGCGGTCTGATCACGCCGCCGGATGCGGCAGATCCTGAAGCGCGGGCACCAGCTGTGCCGCGCGTGACCGAGTGACGCGAGGGACTTGATAAACCCGATGGGAATGCGCATGTTTAACGGATCATGATGCATTTCGGCGTTCATCATCGGTCCGCCTGCCTGTTGCGCGGCGGCAATCTCGTCACGGGCTGACCGCCCGGACCGTTCGCGTCCGTTGACCCGGCGCCCGGTCCGGGTGCCTGCGCCGTTGCGGCGCCGTGGCCATGTCCGCATTCGGGACATGGGCCACATCCACAAACCGGAAACGTCGACCCGCCCAGGCAACCGAGGTCACAGTCTCGGGGCATGGGGCGCCGCCGCCCGGTCTACCTCCCTCGCGACGAGAGAGCCGTCAGGATGTCCGCCCGTCATGATCCGTCACGGGGCCCCGAAAACCGGGCCACCGTGATCTGCTTCGTTTGTCATCGTGCCGTGGGGGCCGATGACTTCCACAGCGATGGCTGCCCCGTTTGCGGGGCCGGCCGGCATCTGCCGCCGATCCGCTTGCTGCCGGACGATGCCCGCCGGCTTGCCGCGCTTGCCGGTCGGCTGGTGACACAAAACCCACCGCTTGTGGCGGCCCTGACCCGTGAACTGGCCCGTGCGGTGATCGTGCGCGATGCGCATGGCGCCTGGGGAACTGCACGGATCGGCGCAGAACTGCGTTTCCGCCTTGATGGAAGCGCAGAACCCGTCCGCCGGCGTCTCCATCTGCCCGAGACGGCGGGGCAGGCCGCCCAGGGCTTCGATCTCTCCCTCGCAACCCCCCTCGGCATCGCACTGGTCGGGCTGGCCGCGGGCGCGGTCATGCCCTTCACCGACCTCTGCGGCACTCGACGCCTCGTCCGGCTGGACGGGGTGCGTGACGCCGCCTGAACCATCATCCGAAAGAAACGGAGACAACATCATGATGACCAATGAAAACCTTCAGCACGCACCGGCCATTCCCGCCCAGCCACCGCCGGTGATCCTGGGCGAAAGCGATTACGACCGGTTGAGCGCGCTGGCCGATATGGCCGCTGTGGAACCCGGCAGCGCCGTCGCCTTCCTTGCCGCCGAACTCGATCGGGCGACCATCGTTGCCGATGACGAACTGCCCGGCGACGTGATTGCGATGCACCGCCGCCTGGCCTATCGCGCCGATGACGGCGCCGAGCATCAGGCGATGCTGGTCTTCCCCCGCCAGGCCGACATCGCGGCCAACCGGGTGTCGATCCTGACCCCGGTGGGGGCCGCGCTGATCGGCCTCAGGACCGGGGCATCGATCGCCTGGCGCGACCGTATGGGGCGCGAGCGCCATCTGACCGTGACGGCGGTCGGCTGATCAGCCGGAGCGGAGATAGCGCACGGCCTGATCGCGCTCGAACAGGTAGAGCAGGGTTCTGAGCGCCTGGCCGCGCGGCCCGTCGAGTTCCGGCGTGCGCTCGATCTCCAGCCGGGCCTGTGCCTGGGCGGTCTCGATCAGGTCGGCATGCAGATCAAGATCGGCGAACCGCATTTCCGGTTCGCCGCTCTGCTTCGTCCCCAGCGCATCGCCGGCCCCGCGGAGCTTCAGATCCTCCTCGGCGATCACGAACCCGTCCTCCGTCGCCCGCATCACCTCCAGGCGCTTGCGGGCGATTTCGCCCAGCGGGGCGGCGTAGAGCAGCAGGCAGCTCGCCTGATCGTCGCCCCGGCCCACCCGGCCGCGCAGCTGGTGGAGCTGGGCGAGCCCGAAGCGCTCGGCGTGCTCGATGATGATCACCGTCGCATCCGGCACATCGACGCCGACCTCGATCACCGTCGTCGCCACCAGCACATCGGTCCGGTCATCGGCGTCCCTGGCGCGGAAGCGGGCGATGGCGGCGTCCTTGTCCGCGCCCTTCATCTTGCCATGGATCAGGCCGACCCGCGGCCCCAGCTGATCTACCAGATCCTCGGCACGGGCGCTCGCCGCCGACAGATCGGCTTTCTCAGAGACGTCGACCAGGGGGCACACCCAATAGACTTTGTGACCCTCGTCGATGGTCCGGCGCACGGCATCGATCACCTGATCCATGCGGTCCATCGGCAGCACCCGGGTCTGGATGGGCTTGCGGCCAGCGGGCTTCTGCCGGATCCGCGAGACATCCATATCACCATAGGTGGTGAGCGCCAGGGTCCGCGGGATCGGCGTCGCCGTCATGACCAGGGTGTCCACCCCCCGGCCCTTGGATGAGAGCTGCAGGCGCTGATGGACGCCGAAGCGATGCTGTTCGTCGATGACCGCCAGGCCCAGATCGCGGAAAGCCACCCCCTCCTGGAACAGGGCGTGGGTACCGACCAGGATGTCGATCTCCCCGGCCTCCAGTGCCGCCAGCACATCCCGCCGCGCCTTGGCCCGCTCGCGCCCCGTCAGCAGGCCGAAGCGCAGCCCGGCCGGGGCGCCGAGCTTCGCCAGCGTTTCCATGTGCTGGCGCGCAAGCACGTCGGTGGGCGCCATCAGCGCCGCCTGCGCCCCCGCTTCGACTGCGATCGCCATGGCGATCAGCGCCACCACCGTCTTGCCGCTGCCGACATCGCCCTGAAGCAGCCGAAGCATGCGCAGGGGCCCTGCCATATCGCCGGCGATCTCCGACAGGACCTGACGCTGATCCTGGGTCAGACGGAAGGGCAGGCCGGCTTCGATCGGCCGGGTCAGCCGCCCGCTCCCGGCCAGATGGCGGCCGGCCGCCCGTCGCTGACGGTTGCGGACCAGGGCAATCGCCAGCTGATTGGCGAAGAGCTCGTCATAGGCCAGGCGGCGGCGGGCCGGATGAAGCGGTGACAGATCATCGGCATCGGTCGGGGCATGGGCTGTGGCGAGCGCGCCCCGCCAGCCGGCCCAGCCTTCACGGGCAAGCACGCCGCGATCGATCCATTCCGGCAGCTCGGGCAGGCGGGAAACCGCGAATTTCGCGGCCTTGCGCAGCAGCTTGGGCGACAGACCGTCGGTGCCGGGATAGATCGCCTCGACCGTCTCCACCTCGGCCCGCTTCTCGGGCGGGACGATATGGTCGGGATGGGGCATCTGCACCTCGCCGCCATAGCGTTCGACCTTGCCGCTGACGATACGAACCTCCCCGTCGGGCATGAGCCGCCGCCAGTCGGCCTCGCGGCCGTGGAAAAAGACCAGGGTCACGCCCGTGCCGTCGGGATCCGCGCACCGCACCCGGTGCGGCTGGCGCGGGCGTTCGGCCGGCTGATGTTCAAGGATGGTGAGCGTGAAGGTGACGATCCGTCCCGCTGGTGCGATCACGGCGGGCGGCGCGTAACGCCTGTCGACCACGGAGATCGGCAGCGTGTTGATCACGTCGATCACCCGGTTGCCGCGTGCGGCACGCTCCACCAGTTTAAGCACGCGCGGGCCGATGCCGGGCAGGCTGGTGGCTTCGGCAAATAGCGGGAAGAGGGCTTCGGGGCGCATCTGGTCCGGTCAACAGGCACGGTCGGGCGTGGTGGGCGCATCGGGCGCCAACGATAGGGGCGGGGCCGGGCCGTGACAAGCTGCATGGCCGCAAGGCCCCGAAGCCGCGCCGGGGGGTGACAGCGAAGGGCGCGCGGGCTATATCACGGGACGCAGACGACAAGCAGGAAGGGCACCAGCTCTCATGGCCGAAGACCTCGAAATCCGTCGCCGCCGGCTGCGCTATCAGAGCTGGTATCGCGGGTGCAAGGAAACCGACATCCTGTTCGGCAAATTCGCCGATGCCTGGATCGACCGTTTCGATGCCGACCAGCTCGATGCCTTCGAAGCGCTGCTCGACGAAAGCGATGTCGACCTCTACAACTGGTTGAGCGGCCGCGAGCCTCTGCCCGAAGATCTGGCGGACAACCCGGTCATGAAGATGATGATGCAGTTCGACGTGGCAACCGCGCCCGATCGCGGTCTGGCCGAGGGTGGCCTCGGCGGCGCTTGAGAACTGACCTCTGAGATCGGGCCTCCAAGACCGGGGCCCCGCCGGAACCTCTCCATTCCCGCCAACCTTTCACGCCCCAGACCGTTTCGAATGAACGACGTCGCCGCCTCGCTCTGGTCCTTTTCGGGGCCGGTCCTTCGGGGACGGAGGACGCGCTTGAAGGATGCGACGCCCGTGCTGATCGATCCCACGCTTTTCGACCGCCCCGGACGCATCCTGCTGACCGAGGCGCCCGACGGTCTGGTCTGGCAGCTGGCGGCAGAGTTCGCAGCCGGCAGACCAAAGCGTGATCTGGTTCTGGTGATGCGTGACGACGCCCGGATGGCGGCCGCGGCCGACGCGCTGAAAGTTCATCTGCCCGAAGCGGAGGTGCTGCGCCTGCCGGCCTGGGACTGCCTGCCCTACGACCGGGCGTCCCCCAACGGCATGATCGCCGCCGAGCGGATGGATACGCTGACCAGGCTGGCCGGCGGCCCGGCGGCGGACGACCCGAAGGCGGGGACGGGAAGCCGGCCGCGCGCGATCGTCGTCACCACGGTCAATGCGCTGGCCCAGCGCGTGCCGCCGCGCGAGAGCCTGGCACTGGCCAGGCTTCGGCTGGAGCCGGGACACCGGCTGTCGACAGAGCGTCTGGTCGACTATCTGACGCATAACGGTTATGTCCGCGCCGGCACCGTGATGGAGCCGGGTGAGTTTGCCGTGCGCGGCGGCATCGTCGACCTGTTTCCGGCCGGTGAGCCGGACCCGGTCCGCCTGGACTTTTTCGGCGACGAGGTGGAGGCGATCCGGAATTTCGACCCCGTCACCCAGCGGTCCAATGCCCGCATCCGCCGGCTGGATCTGAAGCCGGTGAGCGAGATCCTGCTGACCGAAGGGGTGATCCAGCGCTTCCGACAGGGATATCGCCAGGCTTTCGGCGCGGTCGGTACCGGCGACCCGCTCTACGAGGCGATCAGCGCCGGGCGGCGCCATGCCGGTATGGAGCACTGGCTGCCGCTGTTCCACACCCATCTGGAGCCGGTGACCGCCTATTTCGACCGTCCGGTGATGGTGTTCGATCATCTGGCCGATCAGGCCTTCACCGAACGGCGCGTGCTGATCGAGGACTATTACGAGGCGCGGCGCACGGGGCCGGTGTCGATCATCGGCGGCGAGCGCGAGGCCCCTTACCGGGCGCTGCCACCCGATCAGCTGTACCTGACCGCGAAGGAATGGGCCGAAATCGGCCGCAGCGAAACCCTGGTCGCCGTGCAGCCCGGTGCTGCGGAGCGGCCGCTCGAGCAGGGCTGGCAGGCGGCGCGGCTTGCCGGGCGGGCTGCCCGCGACTTCGCACCCGAGCGCAAGGACGAGGACGTCAACCTCTTCGAGGCGCTGAAGGCCCATGTCGATGCCGAGCGGTCGGCCGGGCGGCGGGTGGTGGTCTGCTGTTACAGCGCCGGCTCGCTCGACCGTATCCGGACGGTCTTTGAAGATCATGGTCTGAAGCAGCTGGAGCAGGTGGAGACCTGGGCCGATATCGCCAAGGCGAAGCCGGGCGCGCTGGTGCTGATCGTGCTGCCGCTCGACCACGGCTATGTTGCGGGCGATCTTTCGGTCCTGACCGAGCAGGACATTCTGGGCGACCGTCTGCACCGCAAGACCCGCCGCAAGCGCCGGGCGGAGAATTTTCTGCGCGATGCCGACAGCCTGACCGTCGGCGATCTGGTGGTTCACGTCGATCATGGCATCGGCCGCTATGAGGGGCTTGAGACCATCACCGCCGGCGGCGCACCGCATGACTGCGTGCTGGTGGTCTATGAAGGCGGCGACCGGCTGTTCGTGCCGGTCGAGCATATCGACATGCTGTCGCGCTATGGCACCGCCGACGGGCCGGCGCCGCTGGATCGGCTGGGCGGCAGCCAGTGGCAGCAGCGCAAGGAGCGCACCAAGCGGCGGCTGAAGGACATGGCCGACGCGCTGATCGCGGTCGCGGCCGAGCGGCAGCTGAAGGGCGCTGCCCGGATCGAGCGGCCACAGGGGCTGTATGACGAGTTCTGCGCCCGTTTCCCGTACACGGAAACCGAAGATCAGTTGCACGCGATCGAGGATGTGATCGACGATCTGGCATCGGGCCGGCCGATGGACCGGCTGATCTGCGGTGATGTCGGCTTCGGCAAGACCGAGGTGGCGCTACGGGCGGCCTTCATTGCCGCGATGAGTGGGGTCCAGGTCGCCGTGGTCGCGCCCACGACCCTGCTCTGTCATCAGCATTTCCTGGGCTTTACCAAGCGCTTCCAGGGATTTCCGATCAAGATCGTCGAAGTGTCGCGGCTGGTTGCAGGCAAGCGCGCCACCGAGGCGAAGAAGGCGATCGCCGATGGTACGGCCGATATCGTCATCGGCACGCATGCCCTGCTTTCAAAGGGCATCTCGTTCCGCGATCTCGGCCTGATGATCATCGACGAGGAACAGCATTTTGGCGTGAAGCACAAGGAACGGCTGAAGGAGCTGAAGGCCGATGTCCATGTGCTGACCCTGACGGCAACACCGATCCCGCGCACCCTGCAGCTGGCGCTGGCCGGTGTGAAGGAATTGTCGATCATCGCCACACCGCCGGTCGACCGGCTGGCGCTGCGCACCTTCACCATGCCCTATGACAGCGTCATCGTCCGCGAAGCGATCCTGCGCGAGCATTATCGCGGCGGCCAGACCTTCTTCGTCTGCCCGCGGATCGAGCAGGTCAAAGAGGTGGAGGAACGGCTGCGCAGCCTGGTGCCCGAGGTCAAGATCGCGGTCGCCCATGGCCGGCTGGCGGCGGGCGAGCTGGAAGACGTGATGGGCGGCTTCTATGGCGGCGAATACGATGTGCTGCTCTCCACCAGCATCGTGGAAAGCGGGCTCGACATTCCGCGGGCCAATACGATCATCATCTATCGTGCCGATCTTTTCGGCCTGGCCCAGCTCTATCAGCTGCGCGGACGGGTGGGGCGCGGCAAGCTGCGCGGCTATGCCTATCTGATGCTGCCTGCCAATCACGGTGTCACCCGCACCGCCGAGAAGCGGCTGGATGTGATGCAGACCCTCGACAGCCTGGGCGCTGGCTTCACCCTGGCCAGCCACGATCTCGACATCCGTGGTGCCGGCAATCTTCTGGGTGAAGAGCAGTCGGGTCATATCCGCGAAGTCGGGCTCGAACTGTTCCAGCAGATGCTCGACGACGCGATCGAGGCGGCAAAGACCGGAGGCGGCGACGCCCCCGCACGGGCGCCGGTGCGCGACTGGTCGCCGCAGATCAATCTCGGCGCCGCCGTGCTGATCCCCGAGACCTATGTCTCGGATCTGGATGTGCGCATGTCGCTCTACCGCCGTCTGGCCGATCTGGACGAGGGCGACGAGCTGGATGCGTTTGCCGCCGAACTGGTCGACCGCTTCGGGCCGCTGCCCGACGAGGTTCGCCAGCTGCTTCAGATTGTCGCGATCAAGCGGCTGTGCATCGCCGCCGGTGTGGAAAAGGTCGAGGCGGGACCCAAAGGTGCCACCATCGCCTTCCATCTCGACCAGTTCGCCCGGCCGGAGGGGCTGATCCAGTTCATTGCCGGCCAGTCGGGCACGATCCGGCTGCGGCCGGATCATAAGCTGGTGGTGATCAGGGCCTGGGCGACCGTCGACGACCGGCTGAAGGGGGCGCGCGACCTGATCGCGACCCTGGCCCGGATCGCCCGGACCGGGAAGGCGGCATAGACCCTGCCGGAGCAGGTCGCGTCCCTGTCACGTCTGCACCTCAAAACGGTCACACGCCACGGGTTACGCCAGGCCGACATCCTTCCCATATGTGTGATGCCTTGAGTTTCATGGCCTGCAGACACGATGTCTGCAGGTGCACCCCCATCGCGACAGGAAAGGACGTCAGCCATGGCGAACGCCGATACCGCTGCCGGGAAGGCCGTCGACACCGAGATGGAAACCCTGAAGGCCGACCTGGCCGCCCTGAAGGCCGATCTGGCGAAGGTGACCAGACAGGCGGGACGCACGGCCGGCGTCGGCGCCGAGGAGTTGGGCGACAAGGCCAATGAAGAGATCAGCCGACTGAAGGCAGAGGTCGATCGCCTGATGCATCTGGCGAGCGAGCGGAGCCGCGGTGCAGTAGCCGCCGCCGAGCACAAGATCGAAGAGCGGCCGCTGACCAGCGTTCTGGTGGCCTTTGGCGTTGGCCTGGTGATCGGCAAGCTGATCGATCGCCGGTGAGGGGGGATCATCCGATCCCTTCCGACCTCCCAACGACACCGGAGCCTGCAGCCATGCTGATGAGACGTATCGAAGCGGCACTGGCGAGAGCCGGTGCCGCTGCAGGCCTCTACGGTTTGGCCGGCCTCGTCCTTCTGGGCGCGGCCGGCTTTGGTGTGGCGGCCTTCTACATCTGGATCGACGGCATCACCTGGCATCCGGCCTCGCCTGCGCTGTGGACGGGGCTGCTTCTGGCCGTGATCGGCCTGCTGATGATGGGGGCGGGCCGCGTGGTTCTGCGCGCACCGAGGCTGCCAGCGCGTCAACAGCCTTCTGCCGCCGGATCTTCAGGCCCCCCGGGTGCGGCCGATGTTGCCGCCATGACCGGCGTGGTCTCGGAACTGATCCGCCGCAATCCGGCCGAAGGCGTCACCATGGCAGCGCTTGCGGGCGTCGCCATCGGCGCGTCACCGGAAATCCGCCGGCTTCTGGCCGATGCCGCGCGCGCGGCGCTCGCGCCCAAGCCGCCCTCGGATGATCGTCAGAGCAGGACCTGACGCGCCCTGAGCAACAGGGAATCGGCCGTGTCCGACGGCTCCAGCGTCGCATGGCCCATCTGCATCCAGATCGGCGTCGTCGGCAGCCCGCCCAGCCCGTAGTCGGTGGTGGCGAGGCTGCCGGCGATCTTGTGCAGCGCTTTCATCGACCGGTCCCCGGGGGTGTCGGGCAGAACCACCACCAGAGTGGCATCATCAGCCCGCGCCACCATGTCCTCGACCCGGACAAGCCGTTTCAGGGTCTCGGTGGCACGGCTCATCACCGACCGGGCTGCGGCGGGACCGCGGCGTTCGATCAGCAGTGAGAGATTGCGGTACGAGACCGTGGCGATGCTGAGCGGTTTTTCCCACTTCGCCGCCTCGAAAACCAGGCGCGACAGATGGACGCGCAGGAATTCGGGCCGATAGGCGCCGGTTTCGGCATCGATTGTCGAGGGTGCCTCGAGCGAGGTGAAGAGATCGGTCAGACGTCGCCGGATGCGCCGACGGCGCAGGGCGGACAGTACCCGACCGTGAAGTTCGTCGGGCGGGTAGGGACGCTGGATCAGGTCGTCGATGCCGGTCTTGAGCAGGGTAGCCGCATCGGGTGCGACTGTGGCATGACCGACAGCCAGAACCGGCACGTCGTAAAGGGCCGGCGTGTCGCGTACATGCAGCGCCAGCCCCAGCCAGTCTTCGCTGTTGCCACCGTCGAAGGACAGGATCAGGGTGTCCACCGATTGTTCGTGCAGAAGCTGGGCCGCTTCGGCTGCGCCTGCCGTTCTGAGCAGGCGATAGCGCGATTGCAGCAGCTCCGCCACATCATCGAGATCCTCGCCCATCTGGGCTGCCAGAAGCAGGGTCGGCGGCCCGTCATTAGCGGTCGGGCGGCGCTTGTCCAGTTCGACCCGGAAGCTGCGCGCGGTGGCGGTGCGGCGGCGCAGTTCCGCCTGCATGATGCCGAGACGCACCAGCTTGGCCATGCGGGCAGCCAGGAAGCCGAGATTGATGCCACCGGACAGCAGCTCGTCGACACCGACCGAGAGCGACCGCCGCCTCAGGGCCGATGACGCCTGGGTCCCGATCATCAGCACCGGAATGTGCTGGGTGTCGGGATCGTTGCGCATCATGTCGACGAAATCGCAGCCATCGCCATCCGGAAGGCGGTCGTCGATGATGATAACGTCGGTCAGAAGCTGTCGGGAAAGACGAAGGCCCTCGGCGCCGGTTCGCGCGCTGAACAGAAACATGTTTTGCGCGCGCAGGCCGTCCATCACCTGCTGCGCGGCGCGAGGATCTTGCATGACGACCAGGACGCGCGCGATATGAGCCATGGGCGCCGGAGTCTCCCGTCGCGAAGGATGCCTCTGCCGTTCCCCTGCGATCATCCGGCGCCGAGAGCCCGCCGGAGTATCTTGCCGTTCACGCCGCGCGGCAGACTGTCGACCAGAACGAGGTCGCGGGGCCATTTGTAGCGGGCGAGGTGCTTGCCGACCCAGGCATTCACGCCGTCGAGATCCAGTTCCCCGGCACGGCCGGGTTTGGGGACCACATAGGCTGCGATGATGGTCAGCGCATCATCGACCTTCCTGGGGCCGACGGCCACTTCGGCGATCGCCGGATGGGCGCTCAACGCCGCCTCCACTTCGATCGGAGAGACCCGATAGCCCAGCACGGTCATCACTTCGTCCGAGCGGCCATCGTACCAGTAGTAGCCGTCGCTGTCGACGCGCGCGAGATCACCGGTGAGGAACCAGTCACCCCGCCAGGCGGCTGCGGTATCTTCGGGCCGGTTCCAGTAGCTGATCATCAATCCGGGCTCGTCGCGATGCACCGCGATCACGCCCACCTCATCCGGTCCTACCGGATCGGTCCCCCCGTCCAGCGGCAGCACCTGGATCCGCCGGCCCGGTTGCGGCCGGCCGGGGCTGCCCAGACGGAGCGGCGTCTCCGGGCCACTGGAGATGTAGGTCGACACCTCGCTCATCCCCAGCGCCTCGTAGAGCGGCAGGGACGCGGCATCGAACCAGCGATGGGTCAGGGGGGGCGGCAGGGCTTCGCCGGCGGTCAGACCGTGGCGGAGCGTCCGCAGGCGTTCGGGGGTCAGCGTGCCGTATTTCAGCATCTGTCGATAGACCGAGGGGACGGCAGCGAAAATCGTCGCCTCCGCCCGCTCGATCAACAGCGGCCAGACCGACGGATCACGCGGCCCGGCATAAAGAACTGCCGTCGCCCCATGTGCCCAGGGGTCCATCAGGCCGACGCCCAGGGTATAGGTCCAGTTCAACTGGCCGGCATGCAGCACGCGATCCTCAGGTCCCATGCCATGCCAGCCCGGCCCCATCGGCCGGCGGCCCCAGACGGCGCGATGGGCGTGGAGCACGCCCTTGGGGCGGCCACTGGTGCCGGAGGTGTAGATCATCAGTGCGGGATCATGGGCCGGCAGATGCATCGGCGCCATGTCCCGGCGCCCTCGTATGGCGGCTTCCAGCCAGTCGAGGCCGAGCAGGCGCATACCGCCCGGATGCGGAGGTGCGATCTCCAGCCCGTCGGCGACGAAGGCCACGGCAGCGCCGCAGTCGCGGGCGATGAAACCAGCTTCTGCCGGGGTCAACTGGGCCGAGGTCGGTACGGCGATCAGCCCGGCGGCCGCTACGGCGAAATAAACCAGGGCGAATTCCAGACGATTGCCCATCCGGATCATGATCCGCGAGCCCGGGGCCAGATCCAGCGCGTGAAGCGCTGCCGTCACCCGGCGGACCTGATCATACATCTGTCCGAAGCTGATCTCGCCGCGAATACCAGTATCGTCCAGCAGGATCAGTGCCGCCTTGTCGGGCTGCCGTTCGGCATTCCAGGCCAGACAGTATTCCGTGAGGTTGAACCGCTCGGTGTCGAACACATGCTGCGCCGCAGGCATGGCCGGCAGGGCGGCGGATGCGACGACAGGCGAAGCGGCGACCAGCCCGTCGGACTGGCCGGCAGGGGCAGAGGCGGCGGGGGCTGCTGCGGGCACCGGGGCACCCTTTACGGAAGCGTCACTGATCATGGCGCTGAGGGTAAGCCCGGACGCGCGGTTTCGGAAGTGCCAAAAAACGGCCATCGAAACGTCGCGGAACCGGATGGGTACCGGTCACGAACGACAACCCCCCGCTCCGGGGGAGCGGGGGGCGAAGGACATTGATGATGTGAGGATCAGAGGCCGAGGCGCTCGCCGGTTTCGCGGGCCTCGCGGCGGAGCGAATCGACCACATTCTCGACCGACCGGCGCAGGGCTTCCGAGTTGTGGGCGAGATGGGCGGTCGCATCTGCAACCGAAGTCGCAGCTTCGGCCGTGCGCCCGGCGCCGCCCGCCACCTCTCCGATGGCGGACGAGATGGTACGGGTGCCGTCGGCGGCCTGATTGACGTTGTGCGCAATCTCGCCGATCGCGGCGATCTGCTCTTCCACCGCACTCGCGATGGTGGTGGAGGCCTCCCGCACACGGCCGATGGTCTCGACGATTCGGGCAATCGCGCCGACCGCCTGCTCGGTGTCGCCCTGGGTGGCTGCGATGCGGGCGGTGATCTCTTCCGTTGCTTTTGCGGTCTGTGTGGCCAGGGTTTTGACTTCAGAGGCGACCACGGCGAAGCCCTTGCCGGCCTCGCCTGCGCGGGCCGCCTCGATCGTGGCGTTGAGCGCCAGAAGATTGGTCTGCGATGCGATGTCGTTGATCAGCTGCACCACATCGCCGATCTGCCGGGCCGATCCGGCAAGCCTGCGGACGATCCCGTCGGTGTCCGCCGCGCGGCTCGAAGCTTCGGCGATGATGTCCGAGGCGGTGGTGACCTGCCGGCCGATTTCGTGAGCCGACGCGGTCAGTTCTTCGGTCGCCGTGGCAACGGTCTGGACGTTGACATTGGTCTCTTCGCCGGCCGCGGCGACGGTCGCCGAATTGGCCGAGGTCGTGTCGGCGATGCCGCGCATTTCGGCCGCGCCGCGCTCCAGATCCTGGGCGAGGCCGGTCATCTCGTCGGCAATGCCCCGCACTTCGCGCTCCAGGGTGTCGGCAAGACCCAGTGTCGACTCCCGACGGGCTTCCTCCGCGCGGCGTTCGGCGGCAGCCTGGGCAAGGCGCAGACGCTCGGTCTCGGCAAGCGTGTCGCGGAAATTCACCAGGGCGCGATTGAGCCCGCCGATCTCGTCGCGGCGGTCCGTGCCGGGAATGTCGATGCCGGTATGACCTTCGGTCAGCCGCCCGATGACGCCCATCGACGCCGTCAGCGGCCGCTTGATCAGCATGATGACGGTGATGGCGAGCGCGACGACGACCAGGATGACGAGAACGATGCCGCCGAGGATCATGCTGTCACGCACATCCACCGATGCTGCGCGCATCGAGTCTTCCGGAATGTTGATGAACAGGCTCCAGGGCTTGTCGTAGCCGGTGATCTTCACCGGCACCACCATGCGGAAGACGTTCTTTTCCAGACTGGGAGACCAGGCCACACGCTCCATGCCGCGTCCTTCGACCACGGCGCGGGCATAGTCGGTGATGTCCTCGGTGGTCAGATCCTTCATCGGCCGGCCGCGCAGTTCCGGCTTGGGGTGGTTGACCACCAGCCCCGCATCGGTGAACAGCAGCACATTGCCGGTGCCGAAGGGCTTGGTTTCGTTCAGCCGCTTGTTCCAGCCGTCGAGTTCGATATCGACGCCGGCAACGCCGATCGGCTTGTCAGCGACCAGGATCGGCACCGATGCCGACAGCGTCATGACCTTCTGACCGGCAATGTCATAGATGGTGGGGGGCGTCAGATAGGTGTTCCCGGTGCTCATCGGGATCTGATAATACTCGGAACCGGGGCCGGTATAGACGGTCAGGTGGCTGGTATTTTCAGTGCCGCCGATCCGGTTGACATAGCTGATGAAGCGACCGGTATCGTCCGAACGGGGCGTGTTGCGGAAGGCGGCATCGTTCCCGTCGAGCGCATTTGGCTCGAAGCCTGCCCAGACACCGAGCAGATGGGTCTTGTCCGCAAAAGTCCGGTCGATGATCGCGTCATAGGCACCGCGATCGGTCGTGCCATTGGCCTTAAGTGCGCTCAGTGAGCTGGCGAGAGATGCAGCGGTGCCCACATCAAGGGCAAGATCGCGCCCGACCTCTGCCGCCAGCTGCTTCGACAGGGTACGCCCCGTCTCAAGCGAGGATTCAAGAACCCTGTTCTCCGCGATCCGGGTGACCGCCGTAATCCCGACAGTCAGCAATACGGCGAGCGCTCCGCCGCCGATGAGGATGATCTTCGATGAAAGCCCGAGCGTGAGACGCATACGGTACCCCGCGTTCATGTCCTGCCTGTCCCGGCCACACGGATACTTGGCTGCAGCCGGCCTGCACAGCGTTCTCGTCCATTGCGAGGTACTTTAGACGAAATGTGTTAATCAACTCCTTCAGTTATCAATGAATCTAGACCTATATAGTCGAAGTTTATTCTGAAATACAAAACCGGAAAGAGAGTTTTGTATTTTGTGGCGGGCGGAATGTGCCCTCATGGAAGCCACGGCATCTCCGTATTGTTCAAGACTGTGTGAATATCATTGGTTTGCATCGATCTTTGGGACGATCACGGATTGCCGGTCCCGTCGGCGGGCGGTTATACCTGCCGCGCGGATGACAGGCCCGACGGAGAAAGCACCGATGTCGACACCCATTGAGGATCCTGTGGCCGGTGGCTGTTTTGCGATCGGCCTCGACCGGTCCAGCAAGCCCTTCAACGCCGGTACGCTCAACCGGCTGGCGGCGGCGCATGGCGGATCCTACACCTTCACGGCCGGGGCGGACTGGCAGGCGAGCCGGCATTGGCGATTCTGGGAAGAGGCCGCCGCCGCCGAGGCCGCGGCGCCACGGCCGACGGTACCGCACCTTGCCTTCGAAACACCGGCCGCCACGGTTTTCCCCGAGGGCTTCACCCTGGTGGCCGTTGAACTGACCCCGGATGCCGTCGATCTGCCGTCGTTCCGACACCCGTCGCGGGCGATCTATGTGCTGGGCCCTGAGCGCGGGATGCTGGCGCCGGAGTTCCTGGACCGGGCGGCCCATGTCGTGAAGATCCCGATGCGCTTCTCGTTGAACGTCGCCATGGCTGCAAGTCTGGTGCTGTTCGACCGGCTGCGCTCACGCGAACGGCCGGGGCCGGTGCAGAAGCTGAACCGTCGCCGGGCGGAGGCGACCATGGCGGCCTTCCTGGACGCCCATCGCAGCCTGATGGAGCCGCCGCCGCCGCCTTATGCCGATTGAAGCGGGACCACGGGATCAGGGCTGCATACCCAGACGCTCCGCCGTCTCCCGGGCTTCGCGACGGAGCGAATCGACCACGTTTTCAACGGCACGCCGCAGCGTGGTCGCCGCGCCGGACAGATGGCCGGTCGCGTCGGCGACCGAAGTGGCGGCTTCCGCCGTACGTCCGGCACTGCCCGCCACCTCTCCGATGGCCGACGAGATGGTACGGGTGCCGTCGGCGGCCTGATTGACGTTGTGCGCGATCTCGCCGATCGCGGCGATCTGCTCTTCCACCGCGCTCGCGATGGTGGTGGAGGCTTCCCGGACGCGGCCGATGGTCTCGACGATCCGGGCGATGGCGGTCACCGCCTGCTCGGTATCGCCCTGGGTGGCGGAGATCCTGGCGGTGATCTCTTCGGTGGCCCTGGCGGTCTGGGTCGCCAGCGTTTTGACCTCCGAGGCGACGACCGCGAAGCCCTTGCCGGCCTCACCGGCGCGGGCCGCCTCGATCGTGGCGTTGAGCGCCAGCAGATTGGTCTGCGCGGCGATATCGTTGATCAACTGCACCACATCGCCGATCTGGCGGGCCGAACCGGCAAGCCTGCGGACGATTCCGTCGGTGTCGGCCGCGCGGCTCGATGCCTCGGCGATGATGTCAGAGGCGGTGGTGACCTGCCGGCCGATTTCGTGAGCCGACGCGGTCAGTTCTTCGGTCGCCGTGGCAACGGTCTGGACGTTGACATTGGTCTCTTCGCCGGCCGCGGCGACGGTCGCCGAATTGGCCGAGGTTGTGTCGGCGATGCCCCGCATCTCGGCCGCGCCGCGCTCCAGCTCCTGGGCAAGTTCGGTCATTTCGTCGGCGATGCCCCGCACCTCGCGTTCCAGCGTATCGGCGAGGCCGAGCGTCGATTCCCGCCGCGCCTCTTCCGCCCGGCGTTCCGCCGCTGCCTGGGCAAGACGCAGGCGCTCCGCCTCGGCCAGCGTGTCCCGGAAATGCACCAGGGCGCGGTTGAGCCCGCCAATCTCGTCGCGACGATGGGTGCCGGACACGTCGATCGCGGTCTCGCCATCGGTCAGCCGGCCGATCGTGGTCATCGATGCCTTGAGCGGCCGCTGCACCAGCAGCCAGACCGTGACTGCAAGCGCTGCGACGATCAGGACCACGAGCACGATGCCGCCGATCACCATCGCATCGCGGATCTCCCAGGATGCCGCGCGCATGGCGTCTTCGCGGATGTTGACCAGGACGCTCCACGGCCTCTCCAGACCCGTGATGGCGACCGGCACGGCGTTCCGGAAAACCATGGCCTCGACACTGGGCGACCAGGCGGTGCGCTCCAGCGCCTCGCCCCGGCGAACGGCATCGGCGAAATCTGCAGCATCGGCCGACAGATCGGTCAGCGGCGCCCCGATTTTGGACGGATCGGGGTGGGTCACCGTCAGGGCGCCGTCGGTGAACAGCACGGCGTTGCCCGCATCCAGCGGATGGATCGCGTTCAGGCGATCATTCCAGACCTTCAGATTGAGATCGACGCCGGCGACGCCGATCACCTTGCCGTCGAGGCGGATCGGGGCAGAGAGCGAGATGGTCTGCACATCAATGCCCGCGATCCGCCGGATCACCGGCGGGCTGGCATAGGGCTTGCCGGTCTCGACCGGCGACCGGTAGAAGCCGGCATCCGGTCCGTCGGCATAGCCCGTGACGGCGCCGAGTTCGCGGGCCCCCTTGACCCGGCTGAACCGGGTGAGGTAGCGCCCGCTGTCGTCGGTGTTCTCCTCGCCCTGGAAGAGGATGTCCTGGCCGTCGACGGCATTGGGCTCGAAAGCCGCCCAGACGGCGAGCAGGTCCGGGTGCTCGGTGAAATTCCGTTCCAGGACGGCATCATAGGTTGCCCTGCTGCTGACCCCCTGCGCCTTCAGCGTCTCCATCGTGCTGGCGATGCCGCGGGCGATCGAAAGATCGAGGGAGAGGCTTCGCGCGGCTTCCTGTGCGATCTCACGCGAGAGGGTGCGACCCGACTCGCGGGAGAGGTCGAGCACACGATCTTCGGCCACCCGGCTGACCGCCAGGATGCCGATCGCCAGAAGGGCTGCGAGCGCCCCGCCGCCGATGAGGATGATCTTGGCGGAGAGCCCGAGTGAGATACGCATGCGAAACCCTTTGGGCGAAGTGGCCGACGAACACCGAGATTCCGAAGGTATGCCGAGCTTGGTTAATCAATCATTACTAGAATCAAGTTTACATGATTTGCGTAAAAGTGCTGCATCATGCAAACCGGTTGGAAGATCCCGGATCGTGTTTCCGGAGGGGCAGGATAAGAAGTCCGGGTAGCGATGCCCGCCCGGCCGGGTCGTCCTGAAGGCCGATGTTCATCGCGTCATGCCCCCCTGCCGGCGCCGTCCGGGCCAGCCCCGACAGCCGGTCCCAGAGGGTCAGCAGAAAGGCGTAATTGCTGTCGGTCTCGGCCGGAACCGTCGAATGATGGATGCGATGCCAGTCCGGTGTGGCAATGACACTGGAGAGTGGCCGGTCTGCCTGGCCGAGATCGAGATCGGCATGGTTGAACAGCGCCGCCAGGCTCAGGGCCGCTTCGAAGGCGAGAACTGCCGTGGCCGGTATGCCGAGCACCAGAATGACCAGGATCTTCCAGCCGGCAGAGAGCAGGATTTCGGCGGGGTGAAAGCGCAGGGCCGTCGTCGTGTCGAGGGCGGTATCGAGATGGTGGATGCGGTGCAGCCGCCAGAGCAGTGGCACACGGTGCATCGCCACGTGCTGCGCCCAGATCGCGAGATCGAGCGCCAGGAAACCGACCACGGCGGCCAGCCAGCCGGGCAGACCCAGCATCGGGAAGGCGCCCAGACCCTGCGCTTCGAAGCCGAGAGCGGCGCCCACCGCGGCTGCCGGCAGAACAAGACGCAGGACCAGGGTATCGATGACCGCAAGACCCAGATTGGTGGTCCACCGCCGGCGACGGTCGAGCCTGTGATGCCGGCCGCGCCGCGGCCGCCACCGCTCCGCCAGGGCCAGCAGCAGGAACCCGCCGAGGAACAGCAGGCCGCGGACAAGGCCTTCCACCGCCGCGATGCCGGCGGGATCGGATGTGGCGGGCATCTGCGGCAACCTCGACGCGTGATGGGGTGTCATCGTCGATATGGGGCGCAGCCGCCCTGCCGTCACCCTGCCAGCGCAGCCTTTCCGGCGGGCGCCGGCAGACGGGCTGGGGAAAACGGTGCGAGCAGCGCCTGAAAACGGCTTGCGCAGGCGTCCCAGGTAAAACGCTCCGCATGGCTGCGTGCCGCGCTGCCGCCCAGAGGCAGTGCCCGGCGGATTGCGGCGCCCAGGTCTGCATCGAGCGCGCCGGTACCGCCGGCCTCGTCGACCACGTCGATCGGGCCGGTAACCGGATAGCCGGCAACCGGCACGCCACTCGCCATCGCCTCCAGCATGACCAGACCGAAAGTATCGGTGCGGCTGGGAAAGACGAAGACATCGGCCTGAGCATAGGCCCAGGCAAGGGCGGCACCGCGGCGCAGCCCCGGGAAGACGGCATCCGGGTGTCGCCGCATCAACTCCGGCCGGGCCGGACCGTCGCCGATCACCACCCGGGTGCCGGGCAGATCCGGCGTGCTGAGAAAGGCCTGGATATTCTTTTCCACCGCCACCCGGCCGACATAGAGCATCAGGGGGCGAGGCAGGTCGGGAAGCCGCGCGAGTTCATCATCGCCCTGAGGGGGCGGTGTCCCGCGGAGGGTGGGCGAAAAACCGTCGAGGTCGACGCCGCGGCACCACATGGCGACCTGCGAAAACCCCCGCTGCCTGAGGTCCTCGGCAAGCGAGGGGGTCGCAACCATGGTCCGCACCCCGGCATTGTGAAACCGGCGCATGAAGCCATAGGAGAGGCTGAGCGGCAGGCCGGTGCGGGCGGCGACATATTCCGGAAAGCGGGTGTGAAAGGCGGTGGTGAAGGGGATGCCATGGCGCAAAGCCCAGCGCCGTGCGGCGCTGCCGAGGGGGCCCTCGGTCGCAATGTGCAGGGCATCAGGGCGGTGGGCCAGGATCCGCCGCCCGACCATGGCCGGGGTGGCGAGTGCGAGCCGGATTTCCGGATAGGTGGGGCAGGGCAGGGTGCGGAAGTCGGCAGGCGCGATCACCCTGACTGCGGCACCACCTGCCGTCATGGCATCGACCATGCGTCCCAGCGTGCGGACCACACCATTGACCTGTGGCGCCCAGGCATCGGTGACCAGGGCGAGGCGCGTGACGGGGGGCGTGATGTCCTGGGTCATCGATCAGGCCGCCGGCTCACGCGCAGGGCGACGGGCATCGGCCGGCGCCGGCAGCAGCCCACCGGTGGTCTGGGACCGGCGGGCACGGGCCAGGGCCACGAGTTCGCGGCGGCGGGCGCGGGCGCCCCAGTCGAGGATCTGCAGACGGCCATCGCGGGTTTCGGCGATGGCCGTGCAGCTTTCGACCCAGTCGCCGTCATTGGCATAGACGATGCCATCGGTTTCGCGGATGTCGGCATGGTGAATATGACCGCAGACCACGCCGTCATAACCGCGGCGCCGGGCCTCGTCGGTCACGGCATGCTCGAAGCGGTTGATGAAGTCGACCGCTTCCTTGACCCGCTGTTTCAGATAGGCCGAAAGCGACCAGTAGGGCAGGCCAAGCCGTCTGCGCGCGATGTTCAGCCAGCGATTCACCCGAAGCGCCAGGTTGTAGGCAACGTCGCCCAGCAGGGCGACGCCCTTCGCATAGCGCACCACCATGTCGAAGGCATCGCCATGGACGATCAGGAAGCGTCGGCCGTCGGCCAGCTCGTGCTCGCTTTCGCGGACCAGTTCGATTCCGCCGAAGGCGAGGCCGGCATAGGCCATCAGGCACTCGTCGTGATTGCCGATCACCCAGGTGACCCGGGTGCCCGCCGCGGCCTTGGCGAGGATCGCCTGCACGACCTGATTATGGGGCCCATCCCAGAACCAGGACCGGCGCAGCCGCCAGCCGTCGACGATATCACCGACCAGAAACAAGTGATCGCAGTCGACGGTGTCGAGAAAATCGAGCAGCAGATCGGTGCGACAGAAGCGCGTACCCAAATGAAGATCGGAAATGAACACCGTCCGATACTGCCGGCGTTCGCCCTCCGTACGGCTGTCGACCGTTCGCCGGTCCTGGCCTGCCGGCGGCCGTCGGTGGGGATGGCCGGCATGGTCGTGATCGCCTGATGCCGTGGTACCCGGGCGAAAGGAGAGCGGCGGCTGAACTCGTGCGACCGTGGTCATCGGCAAGGGCCCTCCGGGCGACTGGCGCCTGAAGCGGCGGAGCACCGCTCCCTCGGCACGTGTCGCTTTCTCGGAGCGAAGTCTTAACCCGTTCGACCGTCAGGTTTTATGGCGTGGCAATGACGTTCCGGTGACGATGGTTCCGGGAAAGAAGAGGTTCCGGGAAAGAAGGGTAATCCCGCAACGAAAACGGGCGACAGCCTGCGCTGCCGCCCGTTTTCTCGAAACCCGGGAGTCCGGCTCCGCCTCAGTCGGCGGGAACCAGATCCACGGCCTTGTCACCCTTGCGCTCGGTGAGCAGGCTGTACTCGAGACGCTGTCCCTCGTTCAGCGTCGAGAGGCCCGCGCGCTCAACGGCGCTGATATGCACGAAGACGTCCTTTCCGCCCTCGTCGGGGGTGATGAAGCCGTAGCCCTTGGTGCTGTTGAACCACTTAACGGTGCCGGTCGCCATGTCTGGTCGCTCTTCCTGGTCTTGGTGATCCGACGGCCGCGTCTCCACACGCGATCGGTCCGCCGGACGTGATGATGGAGGCGGAAAGTGACCGGACACTGTTCAGCGTCGATGCGGATCGCCGGTTCCTCCCCGCCGTCCGGCATCTTCCGGTACGCGCACTCCTGGTCCTGCGGCGGTCCGGCCCCGCATCCGTCCCGATCTGGTGCAAACCTGATCCGGTACGGATGGCCGGCCTGACAGCCACCCGTCACGGCGCTTGTGGAAGCGCCATGCGTCGTGCAGGGTCTCCGTCGCCGGAGACCCGACCGGATACCACCCGCTGCCCCGCCTCCCTGCGGGGCCTGCGACCGGGATCCGGAAGCCGGGTTGTCAGTCGGCCGGAACGAGATCGACGGCCTTCTCGCCCTTGCGCTCGGTCAACACGTTGTACTCCAGCCGCTGACCCTCGTTCAGGGTCGTCAGGCCGGCCCGCTCAACCGCGCTGATGTGCACGAAAACATCCTTGCCGCCGGTATCAGGCGTGATGAAGCCGTAGCCCTTGGTGCTGTTGAACCACTTGACGGTGCCGGTCGCCATGGCGCGTCGCCCTTCCCTTCCGACTGCGGAGCCCGCCGTTCCCCGCGGCGGACGTCACGATACAAGGAGGCGTGGAAACCGGTGAGACGCCGAAAGGTTCCATGTCCCGGACCAAGGCAGGACACACCACTCCAGGTAGCGCAATCCTCCAGCCTTTTCGGCCGCCGGTTTGGTTTTTACTTTCGGAGAAACTGAGCGGCGATGGCGCCGTGCCGTTGCCTGAACGGGTAGGTCTGGAACCGCGCTGACGGGATCCGTAAGACTTGGCCGGACGGGGGCTGGGGGCGAAATCGCCTGCCGGTACGCGCGCGCTCCTGATTCCAGAGGTTCCGCCGGAACCCACCCGGAAAACGACACCCCGAGCGCTCGAACGAAGACCGGGGTATGGTCGGAGAACGAGGCACGGAACCGTCCTGCGGGCGGGATCGCCTGCGGGTCATCGTCTGATTCGAAACGATGACTTCAACCACTATAGGCAGGTTCCAGGCCGGATGCGACAGCAAAATGGCGCGCAACCCCCTGTACGGCCTGGAATCGCGCGCGTGGCGGCACGGGGCGAAAGCCGTGCCGATCAGCCCACGCTCTGGCTGATCCGGCGTGCGGCATCGAGCAATGCCGCCAGATTTGCGGCCGCACGGCTGCCTGCGATATGCGGGGTGAGGCCGGCGAGGGAAACGGCCGCGATCACCCGGCCGTCGCGATCGCGCACCGGTGCCGCCATGGCCGCCAGGCCTTCGACCACGTCATCGACGGCGATGACGTGCCCCTGCGTGCGGATCCGGCCGAGTTCCTCCCGGAAGGTATCGGCATCGGTGATGCTGTGCGGGGTAAGCCGGCTCAATCCCTGGCCGATCGCGCGCTCGATCTCTGCCAATGGCTGGAAGGCGAGCAGCAGCTTGGGGGCACCGCCGACATTGGCGGGCAGGGCACCGCCCACTGCCCACCAGCGCACCTGAATCGATCGGTCATGGTGGAACTTCTCAAGGCAAAGCGCTGAATGTTCGCGGTAAATTGACAGAAAGGTCGTCCCGTCGATCTCGCGCGCCAGATCGGTGAGGATCGGGGCCGCAGCCTTGCGCAGCCCCAGATTGTCGGGTACGGCGCTGGACAGCTCGATCATCGCCAGGCTGAGGGCGTAGCGATGGGTCTCGCGGTCCTGGACCACGAGACCCGCTTCGATCAGTGTCACCAGCAGCCGCCGCGTCGTGGCCTTGTCGAGGCCGGTCCGGGCGACGACTTCGGTCAGGGTCGCCCAGGGTTCGACGACGGTGAAGGCGCGCAGCACCTGGACCGCGCGCAGCACGGCACGCACCGTGGTCGGGCCGCTGTCGCTCCCTACGGTCTCGCCGCCTGCGGCTGTCGTCTCGGGCTCGTCACCCATCCGTCCGTTCGCCTTCATGCCTGCCACTTTCACCCATACCGGCCGCTCGGCCGGGATCGCGTCTGCCGTCATCTGCCGCGGATATACTTATCCTGCAACTCTTCAATGCGCGAGTAGCCGATCAGGCTCTTGAACAGCTGCGGCTGGGTGCGGGCGCGGGGCAGGTTGCGGGTGCTGCGATCGCGCGCCAGCACGGACAGATTGTCGACCAGCGCCTGGGTCGCCGTCATCAGCGGCACCAGCGGGAAGGTGGCAAAGCCTGCGACATCGGCAATTTCCTCGGGCGACAGTTCATCTTCCAGCCAGCCCAGGATCTGCAGCGACAGCGGCTTGCCCACCGCATGCCGGAGCGCGACGAGATCGGTTTTCGACTTCACGCAGCGTGAAATCGGCTGGATGAGGTCGGCGCCGGCCTCGGCATAGGCCTGGCCGCGGCGGATGCACTCTTCCATGGTCTCGGCATCGGTGCGGGCGACGATGATGGTGTCCGGATCGCGGCGGGCATCGACGGCCGCCCGGATCTTGGCCGTGGCTTCGTCGATGGGCAGGATCTCAAGCGCGCCAGCGACCACCGGGCAGCGCTTGGGCACGACCTGGTCCTCGAAGATCATCGCGGCGGCACCGGCCTTCTCGAAGGCGCGCACGGTGCGCACGATGTTGACCACATTGCCGTAGCCGGTATCGGCATCGGCAACCAGTGGCATGTCGATCACGTCGCCGATAGCGCGGACCACACCCACATTCTCGGTCATGGTGTAAAGCTCGACATCCGGCTCTCCCAGCAGGCTGGCCGAGACGCCGAAGCCGGTGGTGAAGACGGCGTCGAAGCCGGCATCGGCGACCAGCCGGGCCGACAACACGTCATAGGCACCGGCCATCCAGACGGTCTGGCCGGCCTCGATCCGGTCGCGGAGCATGCGGGCATGGGACATCGATTGGATTCTCTTTCGTGGAAAGGAGCGCATCTGTCGTGCGGCGCGGCCGGCCGGGTGCGCCACCCGGCCGGCCTCAGGCACGGTTACTTGCCACCGCGAACCGGGTCGATCACGGCGCCGAGTGAGCGGAAGCCGCCATCCTTGAGCTGCATCAGCACCACGCCGGTCTGGCCGCGGCGCGAATAGGGATCGTCCGACAGCGGCGCGAAGGTGATCGCGGGGCCGATCTTCTGATCGAAGCCCTTCATGCCTTCGAGCGCGCCGACCAGCTTTTCGCGGGTGGGGTCGTCGCCCGCCTGCTTCAGGGCTTCGGCGAAAGTCGCCGCCGCCGAATAGCCCATCAGCGCCAGGCTGGACGGGGTCGATTTCGGGAAGCGCTTGCCGTATTCCGCGACAAAGGCCTTGATCGCCGGGTTCTCGCCATCGACCGGGTCGTAATAGGAGGCGACATAGAGGGTCTTGCCGGCACCGCCGCCCAGCAGCTCGACGAATTTGGGATCATTCAGGCCACCCGCGCCGAACACGGTCGGGTTCCAGCCCAGCTTCTCGGCATTCTTGAAGAAGATCGCCGCCTGCTGGCCCAGGGCGTAGAGGATGACCACATCCGGCTCGGCCGCCTTCAGCCGCGCCACCTGGCTGGTGAGATCGGTGGCCAGGCGCTCGAAATTCTGGACCTCGACCAGCTTCATGCCATGAGTGGCGAGCTGCTTCTCGGTATACTCCTGCGCCGGTTTACCCCAGGCGTCGTTCTGAACCAGCATCGCGATCTTTCGGGCGCCCAACTCGTTCACGGCATAGTCGACATAGGCCGGGGCCTCGGTCGACTGCGGCGAGGGCAGGGCGAAGAGCAGCTTCCGCGGCGGGTTGGTCACCGCATCCGAAATGCTGAGCGCGCCCACGATCGGCACGCCCTTCGGTTCCAGATATTCGTAGGCCGCGAGTACCGTAGCAGTGCCGACCGGGCCGACCAGGGCCAGCACGTCGTCGCGCTCCACCAGCAGCTTGGCGTTGGCGACGGCCTTTGGCGGCTTGAATTCATCGTCATAGGAGACGAGTTCGATCTTGCGGCCGTTGACGCCGCCCTGATCGTTCAGCATGCCGAAATAGGTTTCCATACCCTCCTGCACGGCCTTGCCCATATAGGCGAGCGTGCCCGAGAGGGCGAGGGTGCTGCCGACCTTGACGGCGTCGTCGGAAACGCCGGGATCTGCGGCGAAAGCCGGGTGCGACAGCCCCGCCGGCAGGGCGGATGCAAGGGCGATGGCGGCGGCAGCCGTCAGCAGACGGCGGCGCAGCCGGTCGAAGCGCAGGGTCATCCGGTCTCTCCTCCCTGTGGTGCCGGGGATCTCTTGATGCGGGCGGATCCGCCGGCGGTGCGGATGCGAAGTCTTCAAGGGGGGCGGATCAGCCGCCCAGATAGGCACGGCGCAGGGCATCATCGACGAGCAGCGCTTCGGCCGGGCCCTGGACCGCCAGACTGCCGGTTTCCAGCACATAGCCGCGGTCGGCGAGGTCGAGCGCCAGTTCGGCATCCTGTTCGACGATCAGCATGGTGACGCCCTCATCGCGGGCGATGTCGGCGAGCGCGTCGAAGATCACGGCCTTGATCACCGGCGCGACACCCATCGAGGGTTCGTCGAGCATCAGCAGGCGGGGCTGCGACATCAGCCCGCGGGCGACGGCGAGCATCTGTTGCTCGCCACCCGACAGCGTGCCGGCCTGCTGGTCCATGCGCTCGGCAAGCCGGGGGAAATAGGTGCAGGCGCGATCGATGCCCTGCGCCGTGGCGGCACGGTCGCGGGTCCAGCCGCCGACGATCAGGTTCTCGCGCACGCTCAATCCCGGAAACACCATCCGGCCCTGGGGAACATGCGAGATGCCGCGGGCGACCAGCCCTTCGGCCGGCTTTCCTGCAATGTCGTCGCCGTCGAAGACGATCCGGCCGTCGACCGGCTTCAGCAGCCCCGACAGGCAGCGCAGCAGGGTGGTCTTGCCGGCGCCGTTGGCCCCCAGCACGGCCACAACCTCGCCCGGCATGAGCGACAGATCGATCCCGTGCAGGGCACGGATCGCCCCATAGGCGGCGACGAGGCCCGAGACCTCCAGAATGGGCGTATCAGGCATGGGCCATCTCCTTCGTCGGGCCCAGGCGGCGCCGGTCGCGCCGGGGGATGGCATCCGCATCGCGATTGCCCAGATAGGCGGCAATCACGGCTTCGTGGCGCTCGATCTCGGGCGGGGTGCCGGCGGCAAGGAAGCGGCCCTGCTCCATGACCGTGATCCGGTCCGACACCCGCATCACCAGCGACATGTTGTGCTCGATCAGCAGGATGGTCAGGCCGTGACGATCGCGCAGCCGTAGCAGCAGGTCGCCGAGGGTGCGCGCTTCGGTCTGGTTCATGCCAGCGGCCGGTTCGTCCAGCAGCAGCAGTCTGGGATCCAGTGCCAGAGCGCGGGCGAGTTCGGCGAGCTTCTGACGGCCATAGGGGAGATCCGCGACGATGGCGTCGGCATCGCCGCCAAGCCCCACCTCGTCGATCAGACCAAGGGCATGGTCGCGTTCGCGGATCGCTTCGCGCCGTTCCGACGGCAGGCGCAGCATGGCCGGCAGAATGCCCGCCGACATCGCCCGGTCGCGGCCGATCAGCACGTTGTCGAGCACGCTCAGTTCCGGGAACAGCTCAAGGTTCTGGAAGGTGCGCGCAATGCCGAGCCGGGCGACCCGGTGGGGCTTGAGGCCCAGAAGCTCCTGGCCGCCGAAGCGGATGCTGCCGCGCGCGGCGTCGTAGAACCGGCTGACACAGTTGAGCACGGTGGTCTTGCCGGCACCGTTGGGGCCGATCAGGGCATGGACGTCCCCCTGCCCGACGGTCACATCGATGCCGTCCACGGCCTTCAGGCCGCCGAAAGAGATGGCGAGGTCGCGAATGGTCAGCAGTTCGGGTGCAGCGGTCACGGGCGATGCCTCCGGAACAGCGTGTGGCCAAGGCCCGAAAGGCCGCCCGGCAGGAACATCAGCGACAGGATCATGGCGAGGCCATAGACCGACCGCTGGACCTGATCGAGCCCCAGATAGGTGAGGCATTGCGGCACCGCGATCACGAAGGCGGCGCCCAGGATCGAGCCGCGGATCGAGCCCAGCCCACCCACGATCACCATGGACACGAAGCTGATCGAGACCATCAGATCGAAGGTGGACGGGTCGATGAAGCGGATCAGCGGGCCGTAGAGCGCACCGGCGACGCCGCAATAGAAGGAGGACAGCGCGAAGGCGACGATCTTGAGGCGGGCGGTGTCGAGCCCCATGATCCGGGCGGCGGATTCGCTGCCCTTCACCGCCTTGAGCGCACGCCCCCATCGGCTGGCCCCGAAATTGGCCCCCATCCACATCAGCACCGCGACCACCGCAAGCAGCATCCAGTAGGTGCCGGCGCCACCGAGTTCCATGCCGAAGAGATCCGGCGCGGCGACACCCATGCCGTTCTCGCCGCCGGTCAGTTCGCCGCCCGATTTGGCGATCTCGGCGAAGATCATCACGAAGCCGAGCGTCGCCATGGCAAGAAAGACCTCTTCCAGGCGCAGCAGCGGGATGGCGAGCAGCAGGCCGACGACCATGGCGACAAGGCCTGCGGCAAGCGCCGCGACCAGCAGAGTGACACCGTATTCCCCGGTCAGGATGGCGGCGCCATAGGCGCCGATGCCGAAGAACACGGCCCCTGCCAGCGAGATGAGATTGGTGTAGCCGGTGAGCAGATTGGTGCCGAAGGCCGCCAGTACATAGACCAGCACCAGGCTGGCGATGAACAGGAAATAGCCGCCGAGGATGAAGGGCAGGGCCAGCAGGATGGCGACGCCGAGGCCCGTGAGGGCCAGACGGCCGGGGCGGCTGCGCGCGGCGGGCAGATCGAGGCTCATGGTCATAGGTCTCCCTCCGCCTCAGATCTTCTTGGTCGCGTGGCGGCCGAGCAGGCCGGCGGGCTTGACGATCAGGATCGCGAGCATGACCAGGAAGGGCATGAATTCCTTGAACGCCGAGTCGACATAAGCGCCGGTGAGGTTCGCTGTCAGCCCGACGATGGCGCCGCCGACGAGCGCGCCCGGCATCGAGGTCAACCCGCCCAGAACCGCGGCGGCAAAGGCGAAGTGCAGGGCCTGCTGCATCATGGTGAAATGAAGGAAGGTCAGCGGTGCGATCAGCAGGCCGGCCACAGCACCCACCATGTAGGAAAGCATCCAGGCGAGGCCGTGCATGCGGGCCACTGGCACGCCCTGCAGCCGGGCCGCGGTTTCGTTGCTCATGGCCGCCTGCATGGCGATACCGGTCCGGGCATAGCGGAAGAAGGCGAAGAGCGCCGCCGACAGCACCAGACAGGTCGCGATGATGCCGAGATCGGCGAGACTGACCGCCACGCCGCCGATCAGGATCGGCGCCTGCGAGAACGGCCCGGCCATGTCGTGGGGATCCTTGCCCCAGATCCAGACCGCGACGTCGCCCAGGATGAGATACAGGCCGAGGGTGGCGATCGCATTGGCGAGCAGTGGCTTGCCGATGAAACGGCCGATCAGCACCACTTCGATCGCAAGGCCGATCAGGGCGGCGGCGGCGATGGTCAGGATGGCCGCCAGCCAGTAGGGGACGCCGGCTTCGAGCAGGGTCCAGGCGATGAAGGCCGAGATCATGACGCCTTCGCCATGGGCGAAATTGATCACCCCCGTCGCCCGATAGACCAGCACGATGCCGAGCGCGACGAGACCGTAGATGGCACCGAGCGCGATGCCGCTGACCGCCATTTGCGCAAGCATGGGATCAGCCTCCGGTGCGGGCGCGATCGGCATCGACCGCGCGCTTGAGATAGGGCACCAGTCCGCCCGCTTCGAGCATCGCCCGGTCGGCGACCGACAGCGGTTCGAACGGCTTTTCCCAGCCCCTGGTCAGGTTGCGGACGCAGCCTGCCTGCCAGTCGACCTCCAGGCTGTCGAAGCGGTCGGTGGCGGCCGCGACGCCGGGGCAGGGGATCAGCGGAAAGCCCATGCTGATTTCACCCCGCCAGAAGCCGGGCGAGAAACCGTCGGCGATCACGCCCGCGACACCCAGATGGCGCATGGCGCGCATCGCCGGATAATGCGGATGGCCGTAGCCGAAATTGTCGGCGCCGACCAGCAGGTCGCCGGGCCGGACCTTCTGCGGAAAGCCGGGCTCGTCATCCTTCATCACCAGCGCGGCCAGCGCGTCGATGTCGGTGATCTTGATGTTCTCGACACCGATGATGCGGTCGATGTCGTAGTCGTCCTCGCGGAACACCCAGACGGCGCGACCGCGGAGATCGGGCAGCGACATGGGCTGCACTCCTGGATGGGGAAAGATGGCGGCAACGGGCCGACGACAGGCGCTGCCGTCAGAGATAGCGGCGGGGATCTGCGATCCGGCCTTCGATGGCGGCTGCGGCCACGGCTGCGGCATTGCACAGGAAGATTTCGGACTTCGGATGCCCCATGCGGCCAGGCACGTTGAGCGTGCCGGTAGAGACCGCCCGCTGGCCCTCGGCCATGGTCGCGATCCGGCCGAAGCAATAGTCGCAGGACGGGCTGCTGACGAAGGCGCCCGCCTCGACCAGAGTGGTGATCAAGCCCTCCGCCGCGGCCCGGGCCATCAGCGCCCGGCTGGTCGGCACGACATGAAGCGCGAAGCCGGGGGCGATCTGACGGCCTTTCAGCACCTGGGCCGCGGCGCGCAGATCCTCGATCCGGCCGCTGGCGCAGCTGCCGAGATAGCCGGCCTGGACCTCGGTGCCGATCACCTCCGAGAGATCGCGGGTATTGGAGGGCGTGGGCGGCAGGACGACCACCGGCTCCAGCGCCGACAGGTCGACGGTGTGGCGGGCGGCATAGACGGCATCGGTGTCGCTGAATACCGGGTCGAGGGCGAGCTTCGGCCGGTCTCCCAGCCAGTCCGCGGTTTTGTCGTCGGGCATCATGACAGCGGTGGTGGCGCCGGTGAACATCGCAAGGCCGCAGATCGTCTGCCGGCTTTCGATGCTCATCTCCGTAACCGCCGGCCCGCCCAGCTCCAGCACTTTGAAGGCGGCGAATTTGGGGCCGAGCGCCCGGACCAGATGGTGGAAGACATCCCGCGCCATCACCCCCGGCCGGAGAGAGCCCGTCAGATTGATCCGCACCGTCTCTGGCACCCGGATCGAGATGGCGGGGCGGACGAAGGCCTCAAGAAGGTTGCGGCGCAGCCCGATCGCCAGCGAACCGAAGGCGCCGAGCTGGCTGACATGACCGTCGAAATGGACCGCGAAGCCGCCGGGCACCGCATAGCCGACCTCGGCCGAGACCTGATGACCGATGCCATGGCGCTCGTAAAGGGCTGCGCCCTGTTCGGCGCACCAGGCCCGGGTCATCTGGTGAAGCTCTTCTTCCTTCGGCGTGGCCGTCGGAACCATGTGGTCGATGAAGATGGCAAACCGGGATGGATCATCGACACGCTCTATACCGAAATCATCCCGCATCTGACGGAAGATCACATCGGTATAACCGGGAAAATCATACGCGATAACGAAATCGGGGCGAGCCTCGATTTCGTCTCCGGCCCGAACATGATCGCGACCCGAGGTCCGCGCGAGAACCTTCTCCGCGAGCGTGTAGCCCATGACTTGTTGTCCTCCCGTCACGCCACCAGATTTCATGCACCGGTGATCATCTTGACTTGAGTGGATCCTGCGCGGCCTGCTTGTTGGTGTCAATATGCAAATCATGGTTCATTGAATGAACCAAATGAGGGTCGGTGTATGAACCGCGGCCGAATCCTGAATTGCTTGATCCTGATCAAGGTCGGAGGGAGCATCGGGGTGGAGATTGTGCGTAGCAGCAATGAAGGGCCCGTGAAGGGCCGCAGGCTCAGCAGGAGGTTCCAGCTCCATGAGCGGTCCGGGCGTGATCACCGCCGTGCGTGGCGCGGTGCTCGATATCCGTTTTCCCGCGGGCGATCTGCCCGCCATCGGCCATGTGCTTCACGTCCACGACGGCGACGCGCCCGAGATCGTGGCCGAGGTTCAGTCCCATCTGGACCGCGAGCATGTGCGCGCCATCGCCCTGATGCCGACCGGCGGGCTGCGCCGGGGGGCCGAGGCGATCGCCACCGGGGCGCCGGTGATGGTGCCGGTGGGGGATGCCGTGCTCGGCCGGCTGCTCGACGCGACCGGGCGGATCGGCGACAAGGGGGCGGCCCTGCCCGACGACGTGCCCCGCGCGCCGATCCTGCAGGCCGCACCGGCCCTCGCCGATCAGACCGCCGCCACCGATGTCTTCGAGACCGGCATCAAGGTCATCGATCTGCTGACCCCGCTCGCCCATGGCGGCAAGGCCGCGATGTTCGGCGGCGCCGGTGTCGGCAAGACCGTGCTGGTCATGGAGCTGATCCAGGCCATGGTGTCGGGCTATCAGGGCATCTCGGTCTTCGCCGGCATCGGCGAGCGGTCGCGGGAAGGGCACGAGCTGCTGCTCGACATGCGTAATTCAGGCGTGCTGGAGCGGACCGTCCTGGTCTTCGGTCAGATGAACGAACCGCCTGGCGCCCGCTGGCGGGTGCCGATGACGGCGCTTGCCGTGGCCGAGCATTTCCGCGACCAGCGGGGCCGCAACGTGCTGCTGCTGATGGACAATGTCTTCCGCTTCGTCCAGGCCGGCATGGAAGTCTCGGGCCTGCTGGGCCGGTTGCCCTCGCGTGTCGGCTATCAGCCGACCCTGGCGAGCGAAGTCGCGGCCCTTCAGGAGCGCATTGCCTCGGTGGGCGGGGCGGCGGTGACGGCGATCGAAGCGGTCTATGTTCCGGCCGACGACTTCACCGACCCGGCGGTGACCGCAATTGCGGGGCATATGGACAGTCTGGTCGTGCTGTCGCGATCGATGGCGGCCGAGGGCATGTATCCGGCAATCGATCCGATCGCCTCGTCCTCCACCCTGCTCGACCCGCTGATCGTGGGCGAAACCCATGCCCGCACGGCCGAAGAGGTGCGCCGGACCATCGAGCATTACCGTGAACTTCAGGACGTGATTTCGCTGCTGGGCCTGGAAGAGCTGGGGGCCGAAGACCGGCGACTGGCAGAGCGGGCCAGGCGCCTGCAGCGGTTCCTTACCCAGCCCTTCAAGGTGACCGAAGCCTTCACCGGCACACCGGGACGGTCGGTCAGGCTGGCCGATACCATCGCCGGCTGCCGCGCGATCCTCGACGGCAAATGCGACGACTGGCCGGAAGATGCACTCTACATGATCGGCGATCTGGAGGAAGGACGCCAGCGCATGGAGGCCCGGCACCGGGACGAGCGGCGCGGGGATGCGGCAGCATGAGCGGGCGGCGCCTGCATCTGGTGATCGCCACACCCGCAACCGTCGTCCGCGACCTGGACGACGTGGTGTCGGTGCGAGCCGAGGATGCCAGCGGCGGCTTCGGCATCCTGCCCGGCCATGCCGATTTCCTGACCGTCCTCGACGCCTCGGTGATCGGCTGGAGGCGGGCCGACGGGCGTGCGGAATATGGTGTGGTCTCGGGTGGCGTGCTCAGGGTCGAGGGCGGGCGCGATATTTCGCTGGCCGCACGCAGCGTGGTGACCGGCAGCGATCCGGAACGGCTCAAGGCCGACATCGCCGCGGCCCGCGAGGCACGCGACGATGCCGACCGCAAGGCCCGCACGGCAGAGGTCGGCATGCAGACCCGCGCCGTGCGGCAGATGGTGCGCTATCTGCGTGACCGGCCCGAGGAGGTGACGCCATGACCGGGGAGGCGACGCCATGACCCCGCCGCGCGACCGCCGTCAGGACCGGCGGATGGAGCAGGCCGCCGATCGCCAGGCCGCCCGCGAGGCGGCGAAACGCAAGGATCATGAGCCCGGGATCGGTCACCGGTTGGGGCAGATCGGTGTGCTCGGCTGGATGATCGTGACGCCGATGTTGCTCGGCCTGTTCCTCGGCCGCTGGTTCGACCGGCTGGCCGGCACCGGCATCACCTTCGCTGCCGCCCTGCTGATGGCGGGCGTGGCACTCGGTTTCTGGTCGGCCTGGAAATGGATGCATCGCCCATGAACGCCCTCTCGACCCTGACGGTGGATCCGACGGCGCTGGCGCTGGCATTTGTCGCGGGGCTTGCCGCCGGGGCCGGGTTTTTTCTGGTGCTGCGACGGAACACGGATCTGTTTGCCGGCGGCCGCATCGGTCTCGCCATAGCGATGCAGGTGGCGCGCTTCGCCGTTCTGGTGCCGGTTCTGGTGCTGGCGGCCCGCCAGGGGGCGGGACCACTGCTGGCGGCAGCCTTGGGTGTTCTGATCGCGCGGCGGGTGGTGGTCGGCCGGGTACGCCGTCGATCCGCCGCCATGCTGCCCGACGGGGGGCGGTCGTCGTGATCGGATCACCGCTCGAAACCCCGATCGCCTTTCATCTGGGGCCGGTGCCGATCGCAACGCCGGTGCTGGTGACCTGGGGCATCATGATCCTGCTTGCCGGCGGTTCCTGGATGCTGACCCGGCGGCTGGAGTTGATGCCGGGCCGGGTGCAGGCCGTGCTGGAACTGGTGGTCGAGGCCATCGACGGCCAGATCCGCGAGACCATGCGGGTGGAGCCTGCGCGGTTTCGCGCCCTGATCGGCACGCTGCTGGTGTTCATCCTGACCGCCAACTGGTCCTCGCTGGTGCCGGGTATCGAACCGCCGACCGCCCATATCGAAACCGACGCGGCACTGGCCGCCATCGTCGCCGTCTCGGTGATCGTCTTCGGCATCCAGGCGCAGGGGCTCGGCGGCTATCTGAAGACCTTTGCCGAGCCCAGCCTGGTGATGGTGCCGCTCAACCTCGTCGAGCAGATCACCCGGACCTTCTCTCTGGTCATCCGCCTGTTCGGCAATGTGATGAGCGGCGTGTTCGTGATCGGCATCGTGCTGTCGCTGGCGGGGCTTCTGGTGCCCATCCCGCTGATGGCGCTCGACCTGCTGACCGGGGCGGTGCAGGCCTACATCTTCGCCGTGCTCGCCATGGTGTTCATCGCCTCCGGGCTGGAAGGCGAGGGCGGCTCACCGCCCGCGTCCGGCCATACGTCCACATCTTCTTCCTCCCCTACCTCCTCCGGGACTGAGTCATGACCAACTGGATCGAGATCGTCAGCATCCTCGCCGCCGCGATGGCGGTGTCTTTCGGCGCCATCGGCCCCGCGCTCGGCGAAGGCCGGGCAGTGGCCGCCGCGATGGATGCCATCGCCCGCCAGCCCGAGGCGGCGCCCACCCTGTCGCGCACCCTGTTCGTCGGCCTCGCCATGATCGAGACCATGGCGATCTACTGTCTGGTGATCGCGCTGCTGGTGCTGTTCGCCAATCCTTTCGTCGGCTGATCGGCCCCTCGCCATGCATATCGACTGGTGGACGCTGGGCATCCAGGCGGTCAACGTCCTGGTTCTGATCTGGCTGCTCGGCCGCTTTCTGTTCAAGCCGGTGACGGCGATGATCGACCGGCGCCAGCAGGCGGCGCGGGCGATCCTCGGCGAAGCCGAGGCCGCGCGGCAGGCAGCCCTTGCCGAACGGGCGACCGCTGCCTCTGAACATGCGGCCCTGAAGGCCGGCCATGCCGCTGCCGAGGCCGCGGCGGTTGCGGCGGCAGATCGGGCGGCGGCCGCCGTGATCGATGCGGCACAGGCCGAAGCTCTGCGGATCACGGCGCGGGCTACGGAAGCGGCCGATCGCGCGGCGGCGGCGCGCACCACGGAAGTCGAGGCCGCAGCCAGGACCCTCGCAGCAAGGATCGCTGCGCGCCTGCTGGATCGCCTGCCGGTCGGAGCGCGCCTCGACGGCTTCATCGACGGGTTCGCTCAAGCCCTGGACGGCCTGCCCGATGCGGTCAAACGACGCTTCACCGATGGCGGTGAAACGCTGGTCCTGCTTGCCGCCACCGAGGTGAGCGCGGCCACCCGTGCAACGCTCGAGGCGGCCATCGGCCGGGTGCTCGGTTCCGTCCCCCCGCTGGAGATCAGGGTCGAGCCCGCCCTGATCGCGGGCTTCGAGGCCGCAGCCGATCATGCCGTGGTCACCAACAGTTTCCGCGCCGATCTGGCGCAGATTGCCCGGGAGTTCGCGCGCGATGACCGCCAGTGATCCGATCGAGGAGGCAGCCAGGGCCGAGGCCGGCGTCTGGCTGGCCGATGGCGAGGCCCGGCTCGATCGCGCCCGGGTGGGGGCTGCCGCCGAAGCGGTCGGCCGGGTGGAGCGTATGGGTGACGGCATCGCCCTGGTCTCGGGCCTGCCCGATATCCGGCTGATGGAGCTGCTGGATATGGGCGAGGGCCGCCGCGCCTTCGCGCTCACCCTCGACACCGGACGGATCGGCGCGGTGATGATGGATGACGGCGCCGGCATCGCAGCCGGCAGCCCTGTGCGCGGCACCGGCCAGGTGGTGACGGTGCCGGTGGGCCCGGGCCTGCTGGGCCGGGTCGTCGATCCGCTGGGCAGGCCGCTGGACGGGGGCGGGGCGGTGAAGGCGACGGAAACCCTGCCGGTCGAACGCCCTGCACCGGCGATCATGGATCGCGATCTGGTCACCGAGCCGGTGGAGACCGGCCTGCTGGTGGTGGACGCCCTCTTCGCCCTGGGCCGCGGCCAGCGGGAGCTGATCGTGGGCGACCGTGCCACCGGCAAGACGGCGGTGGCGGTCGACACGATCATCAACCAGGCCCATAGCGACATGATCTGCGTCTATGTCGCGGTCGGCCAGCGTGCGTCGGCCGTGCGCCGGGTGATCGATGCGGTGAAGCGTTTCGGGGCGCCGGAACGCACGGTGTTCGTGGTTGCCGGCGCAGGCGCGCCGGCCGGGCTGCAATGGATGGCACCCTTCGCCGGCATGACCATTGCCGAAGCGGTACGCGATGCCGGCGGCCATGCGCTGATCGTGATCGACGATCTGACCCGCCATGCCGCAACCCACCGCGAACTCGCTCTGCTCACACATGAGCCGCCGGGCCGTGAGGCCTATCCGGGTGACGTCTTCTATCTGCATTCCCGCCTGTTGGAACGGGCCGCCAAGCTGTCACCGGAACTGGGCGGCGGCTCGCTGACCGCGCTGCCGATCGCGGAGACCGATGCCGGCAATCTTTCGGCCTATATCCCCACCAATCTGATCTCAATCACCGATGGCCAGATTGTTCTGGACCGCGGGTTGTTTGCGGCCGATCAGCGGCCGGCGGTGGATGTCGGCCTGTCGGTCAGCCGGGTGGGCGGCAAGACCCAGACCGCAGCCCTTCGCGGCGCGGTGGGCCGGCTGCGGCTGGACTATGCCCAGTTCCTGGAACTGGAGATGTTCACCCGCTTCGGCCGCATGACCGACACCCGCGTGCGCGACCGCATTCGCCGCGGCGAGGCGATCCGGGCCTGGCTGCGCCAGCCGCGCTATGCGGCACTCCGCCCGATCGACGAGATCGCCGTGCTGGTGGGGCTGTCGGAAGGCGTCTTCGATGGTCTGTCGAAGGATCAGGTGGAGACCGTCCGGCCGCGGCTGGCGGCACATCTGGACGCGCATGCACCCGGTGCTGCCCGGGTCGTGGCGGCTGGCGGCAAGCTGGATGATGCCGCGCGGGCCGAACTGGTCGCGGCCCTGAAGGAGCTGACGGGTCATCTGCCGGCACTCGCTGCCACGGGGACAAACGGATGAGCGGCCGCCTCCACGACGTCGAAGCGCGGATCGGTACGGTCCGTCAGCTGGAGGCGATCGTGACCGCCATGCGCGGCATCGCGTCCGTCCGGGCGCGGGAGGCGCGCGAGCGTATACAGGCGGTCCGGGCCCATGCCGGCATCGTCGGGCGCGCAATCGGCGACGCGCTGGCGATGCAGGCGGGTGATGACCGGGGCGGGGCGCCACGGCGGGTGGTGCCGACGCGCACCGCTCTTCTGGTCGTCACACCCGATCAGGGCTTTGTTGGTGGTCTGCCCGACCGGCTGCTCGACCGGGCGATGGAGGTGGCCGGGTCGGCTCCGGTGGATCTGCTGATCGTGGGCGACCGCGGGCTGATGCTGGCCGGCGTGCGCGGGCTGGATGTGGCCTGGTCGGTGCCGATGTCGGCCCATGTGGATGACGTGCCGGCCCTTGCCGATCATGTTGCAGGCGCCGTCTATGACCGGCTCGACACCGGGCGGGTGCGGCAGCTGGCGGTGGTGCACGGTACGCCCTCGTCCGGCGGGGAGGGCAACACCGTCGAGATCATCCATCGCCAGCTGGTGCCGTTCGATTTCTCGCGTTTCCCGGTGTCGGGCCGGCGCGTGGCGCCGCTCATCACGCTGCCGCCTGCCGACCTGCTGGACGGGCTGGCCGCGGAATACGTCTTTGCCGAACTCTGCGAGGTGCTGCTGCTCGCCTATGCGGCCGAGAACACCGCCCGCATGACCGCGATGATCGCCGCCAAGACGGGGATCGAACGGCGGCGCGAGGATCTGACCAATCTCGCCCGCCGGATCCATCAGGACGAGATCACCGACGAGATCATCGAACTCGCGACGGGCGGCATGGCTGTCGGACGCAACGGCGCCGGCTAGGATCGGGACGGGTCAGGATCGTGAGGGGCGGCTTGCCGGCCTGGTTTCGACCTGCCCCATCCAGGCGGTGACCCGCTCTTCCAGCCGGTCGACTTCGCGATCGAAGGCGGCGAGATCACGAACGCCGTCTTCGAGCCGCGTCTTGAGGGCCCGATAGGCATCGTGCAGCTCCTGCTGATCGCGCGACAGCGCTCCACCCTCATTGCCGTCGTCATGCAGTTTGCGGGTCTGCATTTCGAGCATCGCGCCCATATCCTGAAGCTTCTTGGCGATCTGGTCGTGGCTGCTGCTGGTATCCATGGCGGTGGATCCTCCGACTGTGGCCATTGGCATCAGGACATCGGACCGCATCTTTCGGGATGCCAGAGGGGGGCGCCGATGTCGCGCGGAAGACGCAGGACCGCCACGCTGCGCTCACTGCCCGCGCCGCATGCCCAGCGCCATCACTCCGGCGGCCGTGAAGTTTCCCGTCATCGCCACCAGAATCGGCAGCAGATAGCTGCCCGAGGCGTCGTAGATATAGCCGGCGGCCGTGGGGCCAACCAGCGTGCCCACCGCCACGCAGGTATAGAGAATGCCGATGATGCCGCTGACATTGCGGCTGCCGAAGGCATCCATGACCACTGACGGAAGCACGGCGACCCAGCCGCCATAGAACACGCCATAGAGGAAGGCAAAAAGGCCGAGCGCCCAAAGGCTGGAGAACCCGGCCCAGATGATCAGCGATGCGCCCATGCCCACATACATGCAGACCAGAGTCGTCCGCCGGCCCAGGCGGTCGGCGATTCCGCCGAGCATAAAGCGGCCGGCAGTGCTGCCGATACCGATCACCCCCAGAAGCAGGGCTGCGGTCGCCGGTGCCGTGCCGCGATCCGTGGCGTAGGGGACGAGATGGACGAAGGGCACGAAAACGCCGAAGGCCGAGATGGTGCCCGACAGATAGAGCTGAAAGAAGGCACGCGAGCGCAGGGCCTCGGCAACCGACATGCCTGGCGCCGGACCGGTTCCCTGAACCGCGACGGCAGCGCCGCCATCCGGTGCAAGCCCGCGATGGCGTGGATCCGCCTCCAGGAGCAGAGCCATCCCGGCGCCGAGGACAATCGCCGCCACACCCATCACCACCCAGGCTGTTCGCCAGCCCAGTGCCTCGATCGCCAGAGACGCCGCCGGTGGAACCACCAGGGTACCGACGCCGATGCCAGCCACGGCGAGGCCCGATGCGAAGGCGCGTTTGCGGGTGAACCAGCGCTGGACACAGGCGATCGCAGGAACATAGGAACAGCCGACGCCCAGGCCGACACCCAGCCCGTAAGCGATATAGACCTGGTTCATGGATGTCGCCTGTGCCGCCAGAATCATGCCCAGACCGACGAAGACCATGCCGGCAAGGGTGATCGGTCGTGCCCCCCAACGATCCGCAATCGGTCCGGTGATGAGGCCAAGGGCGAAATACAGAAAACCCGCCAGGGAGAAGATCAGCGAGACCTCCCCGCGAGAGGCACCGAACGTGCCCTGCAGCGGGTCGACGAAGGCACTGAAACTGTAGGCAGCTCCAAAGCCGATAAACATCACGGCAAAGGCTGCAGCAACCACGAACCAGCCGTGGAAGACCGGAGATGCGGGGGATGTGGTGGTCATGGGGAGCCCGGACGCCTTGATCTTGTTCTTCTGAGGAGGGGACGAGGGGTCATCCGACCCGAAGGTCTTCTGCATACCCTGCGGTAGATTCCCACCGAAGTCATCTTCTTCCGTCAGCGGCCACATGCTGCAACAATTATCGGCCTTTGAAAAAGAAAAATTATCTGACCGCGTAATCCAGAGAGACGAGGACAAAATAAGAACATCCTCAGATACAATACGTCACCCAATCTGCCCCCAAAAGAAGAGCTTAAGCGTCTGCGGGGCAGCCATAACGCAGGAGACCGGTCATGAGCAGCAGTGCGGAAGCCCGCGAACAGGCGCTGGAGGTGGCGGAACGGTTGGGCACGCTGGGCCCGGTGGTCGTGAAGCGCATGTTCAGCGGGGCAGGGCTGTCCATCGACGGTGTGAACTTTGCGTTCGTGATCGGTGGTACCCTCTATTTGAGGGTCGACGACCAGAGTCGGCCCGAATACGAGGCCATGGGGCTGGAGCCGTTCCGCTATGACCGGCCGGGACGAACGGTCACCGTCGGGTCGTATTACGAGGCGCCCGACGAGGTCTTCGACGATGACGAGGCGCTTTGCAGCCGCGCAAGGGCAGCCTGGCAGGCGGCGCTGACGGCATCGCGTGCCCGTCCTCCTAAAAAGCCCCGCACGCCCCGACGCAGGAAACCCGGATGAGGGCCGGAAAGCTGCGACCACTAGACGCGCCCCGCTGCCATGAAGCTGCCACATGGCCGGGCTAGCATCCTGCAGATGCCCATTCGTGCAGGAGCTGAACGGTATGGAGAAGACCGGGGTCGTCGATGCGCTCGGCCAGGTGCAGCTGTTGCTGCCGGCCTGGATCACCACCGCCCTTGCGGCAAATGACCGGCTGAAGCTGTATCTGAGCATCCTGCAGGCCGCGCGACATCGGTCGACCGGGCCCGGCGCTGTCCCCGTAGACCTGACGCGGGAGGCGGCCGCGGCCGGCGTCGACGGCGCCTGGGCCAGCGAAGCCGTCGCAACTGCAACGCCCGATGCCGACGGCGTACATCTGTCGGATCTGCCCCGGCTCCGGCAGTTGCTGGCCCAGGACCTGAAGCTGATGGCCCGGCCGCTGATCGATGGCGGCCATGATGAGGCAGGCACCTGGACCAGGCGGGTTGCGGCCTGGATGGCCCGGCTTGACGGGATGGAGGGCAACCGGCTGGAGGATATTGTGTTGACGGCGCTGACCGCCGGTCGCGATATCGCCCCCGACGGCTTCCATCCGCTGGTGATGGACCTGCACAAGAGCCTGAACCGGCTGGCAACGGAGCTGGCCGACGAGCAGATCGACGGCGCCCATGTCTGGGCCATTGCCGATGCTGACCGGCCGAGGATTGCCGCTTTCATGCGCGGGCTCAATCGCACCCGGCCGCTCAAATTTGATCATCCGGGCCTTGAGACGGCCGCGACCCGCGACGGGGAGCGGCTGCTGATCCAGAACGACATCGGCACCAATGACGCCCATGTGCTGGTCGTCCAGGTACAGGCCCTGCGCATCACCCTGACCTATTCCGACCTCCACCGGCAGCGCTTCGCCTTCTTTCAGGGACTGCTGGGCGCGATTGGCGCCGTCTGGTCGGACAGCGAGAGCCGCCGGACCCGCGGGCTGAATGCCGGCGAGGCCTATCACGTCGGCACGGCGATCTTCGACTGTGCCGACGAGACGGCATTGCACGGCACACTGGAAGGGCTGGGCGCACGGATCGTCTTCCTGATCGACTGGAACCGGGCCCGCAAACGACTGGCCCCCTTCGTGTCGAAGCTCGACGCGATCGCCGTCCTCACCGACGCGGCAACGCGTGAGGCGGGGCACATGGCCTGGCTGGTGGCCGGCGGGCCCGATCTGGTCCATGGCGCGATGCAGGCGGTGGGGCCTGAATATTTCCGCATCGGCGACCGGCTGGACGAGGTCATGGGCCGTACCGCCGCGATGGCCTTTCTGGTCGAGTTGATGGTGCGGGCGAAAGAGGCCCTGCTGCGCAATCAGCCGGCCGGGGTGGTGGCAGATGATGCCCGGGTGATGCTGCTGGCGCATCTGCGCCACCAGGTCAGCGAGTTCGAGGCGCTGGCCGACCATGCCGGCTTCTGCCATGCCCTCGCCGAAGGTGTGCGGGACGGGCTGATCCATGGCCTTGAGCACGATGTTGCCGCCGCAACCGCTTTTGCCGACCGCGCCAAGACCTGGGAACGTCAGGCAGACGAACTGGTCATGCGGTTGCGCGAACAGGCAGATCGCCAGCCCCATCGTCTGCCGATGCTGCGGCTGATCGAACGGGCCGATGATGTCGCCGATGCGCTGGAAGAGGCAGCTTTCCTGCTGTCGGTGATCGCCGAGGGCCACGACCTGGGCTGGACGTCCGAGGTCCGCGAGGTGCTGCGACGCCTGGCTGAGACCACGTTCACCGCGGCCGAGGATCATGTCCGCGCTCTGGCGATTGCACGCAGCCTTGGGCCTGATGGTACGGCAGACGATCATGAAGAGCTGGTGGCGGTCCTCTGGCGGATCGTCGGGGCCGAACGCGCCGCCGATCAGCTGTTGCGCGACGTCCGCCGCGTGCTTGCCCGGCACCTGACCGATGCGGCGTCTCTCAATCTCGCCACCGATTTCGCTGCCGCATTGGAACTGGCGACCGACGCCCTGCTGGTCACCGGCTACGGGCTGCGCGACCTCGCCTTCAGCCGCATGGGAGCCGGAGCATGACGCGCCAGAATGTGAAGAGCGAGGGCATGGCAGGGCTTGCGACCACCATCCCCGTCATCCTGCCGGGGGCCGCCCTGGCCGAAAATACGAGCGCCGCGAGCCTCGGCAACAAGGCCTTTAATCTGGCCCGGATGGCGGCGCTGGGCCTGCCGGTTCCGCCGGGTTTCGTGATCGGTACGGCCTGGTGCGCGCGGGCGGAAGAGGTCGGCCCGGCCCTGTGGCGCCCCGCGCTTGAGCGCCTGGAGGAAGCGACGGGCCGCAGGCTTGGGGATCCCCGCCGGCCTTTGCTGCTGTCGGTGCGCTCCGGTGCACCGGTCTCTATGCCGGGCATGATGGAGACCCTGCTCAATATCGGGCTCTCCGACGCAACCGTTGACGGCATGCTTCGGCTGACCGGCCATCCGCGGCTCGTCTGGGATGCCTATCGCCGGCTGGTGGCGGGGTTCGGTGAAGTGGTGGCGGGTATCGATCCCGCCGCCTTCGATGCCGATCTGGATGCGATCCGCGGCTCGGTGCCCGAGCGGGCGCTGGATTTCGATGCGCTGCGCAGGCTGACCCGCCGCCATCTGGACACCTATGCCCGCACCGCCGGCACGGCCTTCCCGCAGGATCCTGCCGACCAGCTTCAGGCCGCAATCCAGGCCGTGTTCCGGTCCTGGCAGGCGCCCAAGGCACGGTCCTGGCGGGCACTGCATGCGATCGCCGACAGCATGGGCACAGCGGTCACCGTGCAACAGATGGTGTTCGGCAATGCCGGCGGACTCTCGGGCGCCGGCGTCGGGTTCACTCGCGATCCCACCACCGGCGTGCCCGGTCTCTGGGTGGATTTCCTGTTCAATGCCCAGGGCGAGGATGTCGTCGCCGGTCGCCGCTCGGCCGAGGGACATGAGGCGTTGTCTGCTGCGGCGCCGCATCTTTGGGCGGAACTGGTGGCGTCGGCGGCCCGGTTGGAACAGACTTTCGGCGACATGCAGGACATCGAATTCACGATCGAGAACGGCCGCCTGTTCCTGCTCCAGACTCGCGACGGCAAGCGCACACCGCTCGCCGCCGCACGCATCGCGCTCGATCTGCTGGACGAAGGGCTGATCGATGCCCGCACCGCCCGCGACCGCCTGCGGTCCCTCGACCGGGCGAGCCTCGCCGAGCGGGTGATCGCCACGGCCGACGGAACTGTGGCCGAACCGCTTGCCCGCGCGGCCAGCGCATCCGCCGGGGTGGCGAGCGGGCCCATCGCCCTCGACGAAGCCCAGGTCGAGGCAGCGCGCGCCCGCGGCGAGACACCCATTCTGGTTCGCCGGGACGCGGAAACCCGGGATGTGGCCGCACTCGACCGCGCCGCCGGGCTGCTCACCATGCGCGGCGCCCGAACATCCCATGCGGCCGTGGTAGCCCGGCAGCTCGGCAAGGTCTGTCTGGTCGGTTGTGGAGAGCTGACGATTGACGAGGCCGCCGGGCGGGTGATGATCGGTGGTCGGATCTTCGGGACCGGCAGCCGGATCACGCTGGACGGCAATACCGGCGCGGTTCATGCCGGTGCGCTGGAGGTGGTGACCCGCGAGCCCCAGGATCTCCTGACCCGCATGGCGACGGTGCTAGCCCCGGACTGACCCCAGGCGGGCGAGACGTTCGAAACAAAGGTCGGTGGTGATGGCAAGCAGTCCGACCAGGATGGCACCCTGAACCACATAGGCCGGGTTGGAGCCCGACAGCCCCTCGATGATCGGTGAGCCCAGGCTGACGGCGCCGACCGTGGAGCCGATCGTGGCCGTGCCGATATTGATGATCACCGCCGTCCGGATACCCGCCAGCATCACCGGAAAGGCAAGCGGCAGTTCGATGCGGAGCAGACGGCCCGTTGGCCCGAAACCGGCACCGTCCGCCGCTTCCTTCAATGCCGGTGGCAGGGCACGGAGACCGGCTGCCGTGGTCTCGACCACCGGCAGCACGCCATAGCAGGCGAGCGCGATCAGTGTCGGCAACGGACCATAGCCCACGGCCGGTACCGCCAGGGCAAGCACGGCAACCGGCGGGAAGGTCTGCCCGACCGCCGTCGCCATATCGACCATGCGCGCGAAGTCACGACCGGCCGGCCGGGTCACGAAAATGCCGACCGTGATGCCGACCAGGCAGATGATCACGCTCGAAGCGGCCACCAGCCCGACATGCGACAGCATCAGGGTCAGGAAATTGGTACGGGTGTAGATCGGTCGGGGCAGGTCCGGATAGAGCGTCCGGAACAGGGGCTCCGCTGCCGGCATGGCGAGCGTCGCGATCACCAGCGCCGCGGCGGCCCAGGGCAGCGGATCGCGCCAGAGCGGACGGCCTGGGCGATGCAAGGGCGGGGTGCCGGCAAGGCTCATCTTGCAACCAGCCCGCCCAGGGTCACCACCCCGAGCTTTCGACCAGAGGCATCGGCCACCGCCAGCCGATCGGCCCGGGCGGCCACCATGGCGCCGAGGGCCAGATCCAACGGCATGTCCGGATGCAGCACCGGCCCCCCGGCCACGTCGCCTCCGGCCTCGATCCGCTCGGCCACCGTGCGGGTGCGAAGCATACGCAGGCCGGCGAGCGGCCCGCCGACGAATTCCCGCACGAAATCATCCGCCGGTCGGGCAAGCAGGGCGGCCGGGCGATCGATCTGTACCAGCCGGCCATCGCGCAGAATGGCGATACGATCAGCGAGGCGAATGGCCTCGTCGACGTCATGGGTGACGATCACGATCGTCTTGCCCGTGGCCGTCTGGATGCGCTGCAATTCGGTCTGGATCTCGTCGCGCGTGACGGGGTCGAGCGCGCCGAAGGGCTCGTCCATCAGCAGAACCTCGGGGTCTGCGGCCAGCGCACGGGCAACACCCACGCGCTGCTGCTGACCGCCCGAAAGCTCGTGCGGATGTCGGCCGCCGAACTCCGCCGGGTCCAGACCCACCAGATCGAGGAGTTCCTCGACCCGCGCCCGGATCCGGTCCCTGGGCCAGCCAAGCAGCACCGGCACGGTTGCGACATTGCGCGCCACCGTCCAGTGCGGAAACAGCCCGATCGACTGGATGACATAGCCGATGCGGCGCCGCAGCGCGACGGGCTCCAGACTCGCGATGTCGGTGCGGCCGAGCGTGATCCGGCCACTGTCGGGCTCGATCAGCCGGTTGACCAGGCGTAGCGTGGTGGACTTGCCCGAGCCCGAGGGCCCGACCAGCGCACAGATCTCCCCCTCGGGCACCGTGAAGGAGAGGTCTTCGACCGCAGCACGGTTGCCGTGGAATTTGCTCACCCCGTCGAAGACGATCATGCTCATGACGTGCGGGCTCCGGTGAGGCGGGTGGCGAGCCAGGCCGAGGCGGCGCGCAGCACCACATCGGCAGCGAGGGCGAGGGCGATCGCGGTCAGCGCCCCCAGCAGAACCAGATCCGTGGCGGTCTGACCCAGGCCCTGGAAGACGAAGGCGCCAAGCCCTCCGGCACCGATCAACGCCGCGACCACCGCAAGACCGATCGTCTGAACCAGCACGATCCTGAGGCCCGCGAGCAGCACCGGCAGGGCCAGCGGCAGCGAGACCTGCACCAGGATCTGACGGTCAGAGAGCCCCATGCCGCGGGCCGCCTCGATCGCCGCTTCGGGCACCGAGGCGAAGCCGGCGACCACGCCGCGCGCCGTGGGCAGCAGGGCGTAGAGGGCAAGGGCGATCACCGCGGGTGCCACGCCGATCCCCGACACGCCCGCAGCCTTGAGTGCGGGGAAGGCCGCCGCGAGGCCGGTCAACGGGCCGATCAGCAGGGCGAAAAGCGCGATCGAGGGCACGGTCTGGAGCAGGTTGAGCACGCCGAAGATTAACGGAGCCACACCGCGCCGGGCCCGCGCCCAGAGGCCGAGGGCACCGCCCGACGGCAACGCGATCGCCAGCGCCAGCACGACCAGTTGCAGATGGCGCAGGATCTCGACGCCGAACCGGTCGCGGCGGGCCATGTATTCGCGCATCAGCGACAGATCATCGAGCCGGCCCGAGGCGACCGCCGCCCAGATCAGGCCGAGCAGGACCACCACACCCAGCGGCCCCAGCACCGGGCCCGGCCTCAGCCGGGCCACGGCGTCGATCAGCACCAGAAGGGCCGCGGCGGCCAGGATCCAGAAGCCGGCACCGAAGGAAGTGCGGGCGGAGGTACCGCGTTCGGCAAGGACCCCGGTGGCGATATCGCCGGCAGCGAAGAGCAGGCCGAAAAACAGCAGGCCGGCGAGCGCCGCCGCAACCAGGTCGGCACCGCGCCCGGGCCGGACCAGCGCGGTGGCACCCAGCCCCGCCAGGATCAGCACCAGGATGGCGAACTCGGCCCCGGGCAGGGCGTCGACGGCAGCCACGGCACGGCCGGAGAGGATGCGGTTGGGGGCGATGGTCACGAAGCCCGCAAAGGCGGTCGCCGCCGCCATCGCCACCACCAGAACCGCGAGCAGCCGGTTGCCGCGCGGGGAGGGGCGCCCTGCGGGCGCCGCCTCGTCGTCGACGGCATCCAGGCCGTCGAGCGTGCTCACTTCAGCAGCCCTGCCTTCTTCAGATGCGCTTCGGCAACGGCCCGCGGATCCTGCCCCTCGATCTGGACGCTGGCGTTCAGCGCCTGAAGCGTTTCGAGGTCGAGGGTCTGGAAGGCCGGCTCCAGCAGGCCCTCGATATCCGGATGCGCCTTCAGCACCGCTCCGCGGATCACCGGCGCCGGCTCGTAGACCGCCTGCACGCCCTTGGTGTCTTCCATGACCTTCAGCCCGACCGCGGCGATGGCGCCGTCGGTGCCGTAGACCATGGCCGAATTGACACCCGAAGTGCCCTCGGCTGCGGCCTTGATGGTCGCGGCCGTGTCACCGCCCGAGAGCACCAGCAACTGATCGGCCGAGAGCTTGAACCCATAGGCCTCCTGGAAGGCGGGCAGGGCGGCCGGGCTTTCGACGAACTCGGCCGAGCCCGCGAGCTTCACATCGCCGCCGCCTGCAACCCATTTGCCGAAATCATCCAGCGTGGCGAGCTTCTGCGCCTCGGCTACGTCGCCGCGCACGGCGATCGCCCAGGTGTTGTTGGCCGGCGCCGGCTTCAGCCAGACCAGATCATTGGCCTCGGCATCGAGCTCTTTCGCCTTGGCATAGGCGGTATCGGCCTTCTTCCAGGCCGGATCGGCGTCGATGTTGAAGAAGAAGCCGGCATTGCCGGTATATTCCGGATAGATATCGATCTCACCCGCCAGCAGCGCCTCGCGCACGATCTTGGTCGGGCCCAGAGAGATCCGGTCGTTGACGGTATAGCCGGCATTCTCCAGCACCAGGCGGATGACATTGCCGAGCACCGCACCTTCGGTGTCGATCTTGGAGCCGACGGTGATGGCGTCGGCCGCACGGGCCGGACCCGTCACGACGGCAGCGGTGCCGACAGCGAGCGTGGCGGCGAGGGTGAGAAGGCCCGCACGGCGGAACAAGGTGCGGCGATCGATGGTCGGCATGGAGCGGCGTCCCCCATTGGTTCCTGACAAGACGGGGGCGGGTCTCTGCCGCGCCACCCCGGAACGTCTGCGACGTCTGTCTCTTTTCCGATGCCGGTGCTCCGTCGATGGGACCACCAGCGCGACGCGAACAACGGCAGCGGCGCCGTTCTCGTTCCGTCCATCCTAGCAGCCGTTTCCGCGCTTGCCGAACCCGAAGGGCGGAAATTCGCGCTGGACAGGCACCCAACTGACAGAATGGCGTCAGGAAGTCGCCCGCCCGCACATCATGATTCGACCCGCGCCTCAGATCCCGGCGAGCAGCGCCGCCAGCGCCAAAACCGCCGGCAATGCCTGAATGAACAGGATCTTACGGCTCGCCGTTACCGCACCGTAGAGCCCTGCCACCACAACGCAGGCCAGGAAGAAGACGAGGAAGGCGAAGCCCTCATCACCGCCGCGCACCATGCCATAGATCAGGCCGGCTGCCAGAAAGCCGTTATAGAGCCCCTGATTTGCGGCCAGAACCCGGGTCTGCGCCGCGAAATCGGCGGTGGTGCCGAAGGCCTTCCGACCGCGCGGCGTGTCCCAGAGAAACATCTCCAGAACGAGAATATAGGCATGGATGGCCGCAACCAGCGCGGCAAGGATCTGGGCAATCATGCGGGCCTCCGCGGGGTGGATGCCGCATGGGACAGTCCAGTCGGCTGTCTCAGTTAAGCCCGATGGTGACCATTGGGTCAATCTCCGATGATGCCAGGATTTCCGGGCCAGGTTCCGTGCTTTGCGACCGTATGCGATACGGCTATGCTCACAACACGAGACGATATCGGAGACGGCGCCCAGGTGAGGACAACACGGATCGGCAGACGGCTCCGACGGGGCGGTATCGCTGCGTGCCTTGCTCTCGGGGCAGCCTGTATGACCCCAGGCGCCGCCACGACGGCGGCAGCAGATGGTGCTTCAGTCGCACTCACCGAAACCGAACGGCTATGGCTGGCGACAAGCGGCCCCGTGACCATGTGCGTCGACCCGGATTGGGAGCCTTTTGAGCGGATCGACGAAGCCGGCCGGCATGTCGGCATCGCGGCCGATCTTCTCCGTCTGGTGGCGACACGGCTCGGCATCGACATCGTGCTCTACCCCACGGCCAGCTGGGATGAAAGCCTCGCCGCTTCGAAGGCCGGGCACTGCCGGATCCTCAGCTTTCTGAACCGGACGCCAGAACGTGAGCGCTGGCTGGTGTTCACCGCACCGATCTTTCGCGACCAGAACATCGTGATCACCCGTGAAGAGCACCCCTATATCGGTGACCTTCACGGCGTCAGCGACGAGACCGTGGCCCTGCCGCGCGGCACCATGGTCGAGGAGCGGCTGCGGCGGCTCTATCCCAATCTTCAGATCACAACCACCGGCAGCGAGCCCGAAGCGGTCGAGATGGTTTCGGAACACCGGGCCGACATAACCATCCGGTCGCTGATCGTCGCCGCCTATGCGATCCGCAAGGAGGGGTTGTTCAATCTGAAGATTGCGGGCCAGGTTCCTGAATTGACGAATGAATTGCGGGTCGGCGTTCTGGCCGGAGAACCGATGCTGCGCGACATTCTGGACAAGGGCATCGCAACGGTCACACCGCAGGAGCGGGAGGCGATCTCCAACCGTCATGTCGCCGTGCAGATCCAGCGCGGCATCGATTATCGCCTCGTCTGGCAGGTCGGTGCCGCAGCGGCCGTGCTGCTGCTGCTTGCGCTTTACTGGAACCGTAAACTGGCGCGGATGAATCGGGAACTGGTCCGCCTGTCGACCACAGACCCGCTGACCGGGCTGTTCAATCGGATGAAGGTCGACGGTTTCCTCGAGGAGGAACTGGCCCGTGCCCGACGAACCGGGCAGAGCTTCGGGGTGATCATGCTCGATCTCGACCATTTCAAGGCCGTCAACGATCAGCACGGCCACCAGCTGGGCGATGCCGTGCTGGTCGATGTGGCAGCCCTGCTGCGTACCGGCCAGGGCCCGGGCGGCTTGGCAGGGCGTTGGGGCGGCGAAGAATTCATCCTGGTCTGCCCGGGGGCGGATCTGCCCGAAACCGCCCGGCGGGCCGAGGTGCTGCGGGCGGCCATAGCCGCCCATGGCTTCGCGGTCGGCCCCTGCACCGGCAGTTTCGGGGTTGCCGCCTGGCGCCCCGAAGACCGGGTCGAGGACATCGTGCGTCGGGCCGACGCAGCGCTTTACGATGCGAAACGCGCCGGCCGCAACCGGGTCTGCCGCGCGACGGATGAAACCAACGGCATGCGCGCGCAGGCAGCCGGCTGAGCGATCAGCCCGCCACCGACCGCAGCCAGCCGGCCATCCCGGCCATGGCCGTATCACATTGCGGGAAGCGCGCCACCGACCCCGGATGGACCGGGAAGTTGTGATGCATGTCTGGCGCATGCAGATGCGTAACGGCCATGCCTGCCGTTTCCAGCCGGCGGGCAAGGGCGATGCCTTCATCCCGCAGCGGATCATATTCGGCCGTCGCAACCAGCACCGGCGGCATATCCGGCAGGACACCAGCCCGCAGCGGCGACAGATCCGGATCCGCCGGATCACCATCCGGCGCATACTGGCGCCAGAACCAGTGCATCGCCTCGGCCGTCAGCCGATAGCCCGTGGCATTCTCGACATAAGAGGCATGGCCGCCCGAGGGATGATCGGTCGCCGGGTAGAGCAGCATCACCCCGGCGGGCCGCACCGCCGCCTGACCATCCGCGTCATCCGCCGCCATCAGAACCCGACGGGCCGTCACCATGGCCAGCTGCGCGCCGGCGCTGTCCCCGCCGAGCAATACCCGCCACGGATCGCCACCGAAACCCGCCGCCTCGGCCACCGCCCAATGCCAGGCGGCGAGGGCATCATCCCGGGCGGCGGGGTAGGGATGCTCGGGCGCCAGCCGGTACTCGACCGATAGGATGATCACCCCGGCCGCATCGGCCAGCAGCCGGCAGAAGGGATCATGGGTCTCCACCGACCCGAACACCCAGCCGCCGCCATGGGTATAGACCAGAACCGCCGGCGCCGGCGTCATCCGCTCGGGCAGATAAAGCCGCCCGGTCAACCCCGCCCCGATCACCACATCACGCACCCGCACCGCATTCGGCAGTCCAGGGATCGCCTCGCGCGCCAAGAGCGCCCGCACCATCCCCTCCCGCGCCTCCCGCACCCGCGCGGCATCATCGGCAGGCGGGGGGCCGGAGACGGCGTCGAGCGTGTCGAGGTATTGGCGCAGGGCGGGGTCGATCGGTTGGCGGGGGGGCATGGGGGAGATCTCCTTGGAGCATGCGCGTCGGTAGGCGGATATGTGGCAGCTATTGTCGGAGTTTGCGGGGACGAGTCCACTTTCGCGCTTCGGGTCTGTCGGACAGCGCGAAGCTCGCCAGAGCTGCTTCATTGACATTTTACGTCTTACGTAATATGTAAAGATAGCAGGAGCAAGCCCATGATCCAATCTTTTGCGTGCCGGGAAACGGAAGCCCTCTTCAATCGGGAACGATCCCGACGGTTCGGCGCCATTGAACGTCAGGCCCGCCGCAAACTTCTGATGCTCGACGCAGCCCACGTTCTCGATGATCTGCGCAGCCCTCCCGGTAATCGCTTGGAAGCCCTTCGCGGCGACCGGGCGGGTGCGCACTCGATCCGGATCAATGATCAGTGGCGACTGTGCTTCATCTGGACAGAAGCCGGCCCCCGAGACGTCGAAATTGTGGACTACCATTGAGTCCTACTTTGGTTAAGCCCCGCATGGAGGGCAGGGAGGCCCGACGGTGATGCCGACAAAATACGAGCCCATTCACCCCGGTGAGATCCTGAGCACCGAATTCCTCGACCCCCTCGGTGTCTCCGCAACGGAACTCGCACGCGCCATCCACGTGCCCCCTAATCGCGTGACCCGTCTGATCAACGGACAGGCCGCGGTGACTCCTGACACCGCGCTGCGACTGGCCCGCGCCCTGCGCACGACGCCGGAATTCTGGCTGAATTTGCAGATGCGGTTTGATCTGGATATGGCCGCAGATGCGGGTGGAGTGATGGATGATATTCAACCGATTGTCGTTATGTAAATAAATGCGCTATTCGAACGGATCACACCTTGCCGTCCCGCCTTTCAATGGCCTGGATCCCGCTCTCTGGTAGTGAGGCGTATAATTCCGCGATGTACTTGGGTTCGGATACGGTCTTATCCACGATCATGTTCAGAAGCGTGAAGAGTGTCTCGGCAGTTTTCCGGTCGTCACGCAGGTCGATCGCCTTCGTGGCCTGCTGGAAAAGAGCGCAGATGCCGATCTGCTGCGCGAGATGATCGGTTTTGCCGCCGAGCGGCTGATGGAGTTGGAGGTGGCGACGCTGACCGGCGCCGGGCATGGCGAGCGCAAGCCCGATCAGCGCCTTGTCCACCGCAACGGCTACCGCGAGCGCGACTGGGAGACCCGGGCGGGGACGGTGGCGTTGCGCATCCCACGCCTGCGCAAAGGCCGTGCTTCCTGGAGCCCCGCCGGATGGCGGAAAAGGCGCTGACCGCCGTCATCCAGGAGGCCTATGTCCAGGGCATCTCGACACGGTCGGTCGACGATCTGGTCAAGGCCATGGGCATGACCGGCATCTCGAAAAGCCAGGTCAGTCGCCTGTGCGCCGAAATCGACGGCAAGATCGCAACCTTCCTCGACCGCCCGCTGGAGGGCGACTGGCCCTATGTCTGGCTCGATGCCACCTACGTCAAGGTGCGCCAGGACGGCCGCATCGTCAGCGTGGCGGTGATCATCGCGGTCGGTGCCAACACCGCCGGGCGACGCGAAGTCCTGGGCATCGACATCGGCCCCAGCGAGGCCGAGACCTTCTGGACCGACTTCCTGCGCAAGCTGGCGCGGCGGGGCCTGCGCGGCGTCAGGCTGGTGGTCTCCGACGCCCACGAAGGGTTGAAAGCGGCCATTGCCAAGGTGCTGAATGCCACCTGGCAGCGCTGCCGCGTCCATTTCATGCGCAACGTGCTGGCCCATGCGGGCAAACAGGGCCGCCGCGTCGTCTCGGCCTTCATCGGCACCGCCTTCGCCCAGGACACCGCCCGGGCCGCCCGTGTCAGGCCGCCCGTGCGCAATGGCGCCAGGTGGCCGACCAACTGCGCCCCAGAGCCCGGAAACTGGCGGACTTGATGGACGACGCCGAAACCGACGTCCTCGCATACATGGACTTCCCCGCCGCGCCTGCACTCGACCAATCCCATCGAGCGCCTCAACGGCGAAATCAAGCGCCGCACCGAGGTCGTCGGCATCTTCCCCAACGTGGCCGCTATCACCCGACTGATCGGCGCCATCCTGCTGGAACAGAACGACGAATGGGCCGTCCAGCGATCCCGCTATATGACCCTGGAATCCGTCGCCCCCTTGGGCGATGATCCGCTGACCAGCCTGCCGCCCGTCGCGGCAGCCTGACTATCACGGACAACCCTGCCGGAGATTAAACGGCGACTGCGCTGTTACACCAATCCTTGGGACACGATCCGCTCGGATATCTCAACCCCGGCCGCTCATAAATCCGGCGGCTTTCCCTCGTCCACATTCTGTCCGCTCCCATTTCCTTTGGGGCGGCATCGAATCACAACAGATTCACCGGATTCAATAACATTCCGGACGGGCCCTCAGAAGCGATTTGGTGGTACTAATCACGACGCTCAGGTCGGGCTACGCTGCAAATATGAAATCCGATTTGGTGAGGTCGAAGCGGCTGAAGGGCTTTGGAGTCGGCTCCGCGAGACAAGTGCGCCCGTCCATCGAGGTCTTCGTCTGTCGATACTGAACCGCAAACAAGCGCAGAATGGCTTGACGAACGAGGAAGACGCCGAGCGAACTCAGTTGATAGAGTATCAGTCGGCCGCAGAGTTAGAGCGCAGTATGCGGCTACTTGGCTCTATGATGTCGCAGTCTGAATAATTGGTGAGCGCTGACAAGTATTTGCGGCCGAGCCTGGATTGCGATCAACCGCACCATGCTCACTATTTTCTGCGCTGCTGCGATTTTCACCCTTTGAAGGAGCTATATCTGCCCCGCAGGGCGTGCGAGAACCTCTCGCCCAAGGTCAGCGGCCCGCAACCCGCTATCTGATTGATAAATAAGGCGATACCCTGTCCATTTATACGGCAATCGGCGGTATGGCGGATGGGGTGGGATTCGAACCCACGGTGGGCATGACCCCACGCCGGTTTTCAAGACCGGTGCCTTAAACCGCTCGGCCACCCATCCGGTTCGACATGGGTAGCAGAAGGCGAGGGGGGCGGCAAGACGTGCGAACGCAGGCCAACGCAGGCGCGGTGCGAAAACGCCTGGCCTGTGCGGTACATGACGGGCAGGTGGAGCGGAGAGAGCGCCGGCGGCGTCGGGGCGGGGTGGACGGGAAAGTCCCCCGGGACCCGACGCCGCCGGGCCCGACAGTCGGACGGGGCGAGCCGCGCGCCTGCTCCTGAGGTACCCTGCCGCCTCTGCGGGGGTGTTGCGGCTCTCCTCCGGTGCGCGGTCCGTCGCGGTCCCGTCGGGATCATGGCACGCCGTGGGGTCTGCCAACCGCTGCCATGGTCCGTCTTACCGGCCTCTGGCGGGTCGGCGGCCGCACGGCGCGTCCCTCGGGCGGGTGCCGCCGTCGCCGCGGGCGGGGAGCAGCCGCACGCGCGTGTGCCGCTTGCAACTCCGACCGTTCATGCGGGCGGCCCGACGTCATATGGTGGAGGATCACTCCAGGCACATAACCGCACGCCCGCTTTTGCGTGCAGGACGCCTAATCAACCTCCGGCGGGGATGTCACGGGTCCGAGAGCGGGGACCGTCACCCTGTCGTGAACGGCTGCCGACCTCGCCCGGCCTTTATGCGGCGGCCCCGTCTCTGGGGCGTCCCGGCCTCGGGGTTTCGTCCTGCTTCCTGTAGGTTAGGGATGGGATCGGTTTTCACCGCCGGCAAGACCGCAGGATGATTTTTCGCCCGATTTTTTTCACGGCATTTTAACCATACCGACCGGGTGGCCCGAAGCGGGGCAGGACCATACGAATTCAGGCCCGCGAGCCCCTGGCCGGGCTTGCCGCACGCGGAAGACGTGTGGCACAACCGGATGCGACAGGACGCCCCCGACCATCCTCCCCAGAGCATTCCGGAGATCGGCATGATCCGCGACACCGGCCTTCCCACGACCGACCACCGCCCCGCGATCCGTCCGGAAAGGCGGGTGGCACGGCTGATGGCCGCGACCGGCCTGGCTATGGTGCTGGCCGCCTGCGGCGGCGGACGTGGCGCGGAAGAGGCGGTCGCCTCGGTCCAGCCGCAGGTGGTGGCACCGCAGCCGCCAGCCCAGCCCGCCGCCCCGGTGCCGGTCTCGCTGGCCCATGCCCGCACCGTCAGCCCGGCCGACCCGGCCTTCGATGCCTGGGTTCAGGGGGTGAAGAAGGAAGCGCGTGCCCAGGGAATTTCGGAAGGCATTCTTGATGCCGCCTTCCGCGACGTCACCCCGATCCCGCGTGTGATCGAACTCGATCGCTCGCAGCCGGAATCGACCATCACCTTCGAGCAGTACATGACCCGGGTGGTGCCGCAGCGGCGCATCGATCAGGGCCGGCGCCTGCGTGGCGAGTTCCAGGCCGATCTGGCCGATGTCGAGGCGCGCTTCGGCGTGCCGTCCGAAGTGGTGGTGGCGCTCTGGGGCGTCGAGACCGATTACGGCCGGGTGACCGGCACCTATCCGGTCATCGCCTCGCTGGCAACGCTCGCCTATGAGGGGCGGCGGGCCAAGTTCTTCCGGGGCGAGTTGCTGCACGCGCTCAAGATCCTGGACGAGGGCCATATCTCGCCCGCCGAGATGCGCGGATCCTGGGCCGGCGCCATGGGCCAGAGCCAGTTCATGCCGTCGAGCTTCGTGTCCTATGCCGTCGACGGCGACGGCGACGGGCGCAAGGACATCTGGAACACCCGCAAGGACGTCTTTGCCTCGGCCGCCAATTATCTGTCGCGGCGCGGCTGGAACCCGAATTTCGGCTGGGGCGGGCCGGTGGAACTGCCCAAGGGCTTCGATCGCAGCCGCATCGGCCTCGACGGCGAAAGCCGGACGGCAGCAGCCTGGGCCGCCGCCGGCGTCACGGGCAAGGACGGGGCCGCCCTGCCGGTCACCGGCAACGTGCCGGCGAAGATCGTGCTGCCCGGCGGCCGCAACGGCCCGGCCTATCTCGCGACCGAGAATTACGAGGTGATCCTGCGCTGGAACCGCTCGCAGTACTTCGCGACCGCGGTGGGCACCCTTGCCGACCGGATTGCCGGCCGTTAACATCCGGTCCCGACAGCGTTCGAAACCGTGGCGCCGCGGCGGCTTCCCCTGACGGTCCGCCAGAGCGGCGTCTGTTGTTGACACACCGCCCATCCCCATCCCCGCACTTCTCCGGGAGACGACACGTCCATGGCTCCACCCGTCGACGGCCGCGCCGCCCGCGCTTCCCGCCGCACGCTGATGCTCACGGGCGTGGCCCTTGCCGCGCTGGCGCTGACCGCCTGCGCGGGGCGGCCGACCCAGCCGACATCGTCCGCCCCGGCCGTGGGGCAGGGCACGACGCCGTCCTCAAGCTCGGCCGCCCGGCCGAACCAGAAGATCGGCAAGCCCTATCAGGTGATGGGCCGCTGGTATTATCCGGCCGACGAGCCGGGCTACAGGGAAGAGGGCGTGGCGTCCTGGTACGGGCCGACCTTCCACGGCAAGTACACGGCCAATGGCGAGGTCTATGACCAGAACGCGCTGACCGCCGCCCATACCACCCTGCCGCTGCCCTCGATCGTGCGGGTCACCAATCTCGAAAACGGCCGGGTGCTGATCGTGCGCGTCAACGACCGCGGACCCTTCGTGGGTGACCGGGTCATCGATCTGTCCAAACGCTCGGCCCAGCTGCTGGGGGTGATCCAGAAGGGCACGGCCAGGGTGCGGCTCGAAAACGTCACCGAGGAATACGGGCTCGACTACCTGCCCGAGGCGGATGGCGTAATGCTGGCATCGCTCGGCGCCGAGGCGACCGCAACCCCGCCCGCCACCTCGCCGCGCGGGCCCGTGGTCGCCACCGCGAGCATCGTGGAAGAACAGGTCGAGGCCGTGCCGGCAGGAGAGGTCTTCGCGACCCCGGTGCCGCCGCCCGCCGGTACCCGCACGGCGCCGGGATCGGACCGCACCTATGTCCAGGTCGGCGCCTTCCGCGAGCCCGAGAACGCGCGCGCGCTGGAAAACCGGCTGCTCGACTACGGCCACACGGTGATCGCACCGGCGGATGTCGACGGCCAGCGCTTCTATCGGGTCCGGATCGGCCCGTTCAAGGCCTCACGCGACGCGGAAAAGGTGGTGGCGCGGCTGAGCCGCGACGGCTACGGTCGCGGCTCGATCGTCACGGACTGACGGCGACGGGCCTTTGTCGCCCGCCTTCGCCGGTCCATCTTCAAGTCCTGAGCAGACGAGCTATCGAAAGAGCATGACGGTGATCGCACAGAGCTTGCGCAACGGCACGACGTTCCCCCGCCGCCGGCGCGACATCCGCGGCGTCACGGCACGGATGAGCGCCGGTATCGCCCTGCTGGCGTCGGTGCTGGCTTCCGGGACGGCGCTTGCCGCCGCCCCCCATTTCGAAAGCGCCGCCAAGCAGGCCATCCTGCTCGACGACACCACCGGTGCCGTGCTCTACGCCAAGAACGCCGACGAGCGCATGGCGCCGTCGTCGATGAGCAAGCTGATGACCGCCTACATCCTGTTCGAGCGCATCAAGGAAGGCCGGGTGTCGATGGACGACGCCTTCCCGGTCAGCGAACGCGCCTGGCGGATGGGCGGCTCCAAGATGTTCGTGGAGGTGAACACCCGGGTGAAGGTTCAGGACCTGATCCAGGGCATCATCGTCCAGTCCGGCAACGACGCCTGCGTCGTGGTGGCCGAAGGCCTGGCCGGCAGCGAAGAGGCCTTCGCACGGCTGATGAACGAAAAGGCCCGCGAGTTGGGCATGACCGGCAGCCACTTCATGAATGCCTCGGGCTGGCCCGATCCCGAGCATTATATGACGGCCCGCGACCTTTCGACGCTCGCCCGGCGGATCATCGACGACTTCCCCGAGTTCTATAAATTCTATTCCGAGACCGAATACACCTATAACGGCATCAAGCAGGGCAACCGCAACCCGCTGCTTTACAAGGATATCGGCGTCGACGGCATGAAGACCGGCCACACCGAAGCCGGCGGCTACGGTCTGACCGCATCGATGAAGCAGGGCGACCGGCGGCTGATCATGGTCGTGAACGGCCTCGGCAACGTCAACGAACGCTCCAACGAGGGCGAGCGGCTGCTGTCCTGGGGCATGCGCGAATTCGAGAACCGCAAGCTGTTCTCCGCCGGCGAGGTGGTGGAGAGCGCCGAGGTCTGGCTGGGCGATCAGGGCACCGTGCCGCTGGTACCGGCGCGGGATCTGGTCGTCACCCTGCCGGTGGCCGATCGCGACAATCTGGCTGCCAAGGTGGTCTATGAGGGTCCGATCCAGGCACCGATCGCCCAGGGTCAGGAGATCGCGAAGCTGGTGGTCGACGTGCCCGGCGTCGAGCCGCTTTCGGTGCCGCTGGTTGCCGGCCAGAACGTGGCCGAGGCCGGACCGGTCGGCCGGATCCTGGCTGCCATCTCACATTTCGTTTCGGGTGCTGCCGGCAACGCCGAATCCCAGACGCAGCAGTGATGAGGCGGATCGTGACGGCGACCGGCCGCTTCATCACCCTGGAAGGCGGGGAGGGGGGTGGCAAGTCCACCCAGCTTCGCCGTCTGGCGCGGCATCTGCGCGGGCAGGGGATCGATGTGGTCGAAACCCGCGAACCGGGAGGTGCGGCCGGCGCCGAGGCGATCCGGCCGCTGCTGACCCAGGGAGATGTCGCCCGCTGGGACGTGCTGTCGGAAACCCTGCTGCTCGCCGCCGCCCGGCGCAATCATGTCGAGCAGACCATCCGCCCGGCGCTCGATGCCGGGCTCTGGGTGATTTCCGACCGCTTCATCGACAGCACCCGCGCCTATCAGGGCGGCGCCCGCGGGCTCGACCCCGCCGTCATCGCGACGCTTGAAGCCTGGGTGCTGGACGGGCTGATGCCGGATCTGACCGTGATCCTGGATCTTCCGCCCGAAACCGGCCTGGCCCGCGCCGGGCGGCGGATCGAAACCGCGGCCCCCGCGGCGCCCGGCACGGGCGAAGACCGGTTCGAGCGCATGGGGATCGATTTCCATCAGGCGCTGCGACAGGCCTTTCTGGCCATCGCCGCAGCAGAGCCCGCAAGATGCGCGGTCGTGGATGCCACCGCCGATATCGACGCGGTCGAGGCAGCCATTCGCGATATTGTGACCGGTCGCCTGGCTCCTGGCCGGGATGTGCCGGCATGAGCGAGGCCATCTCGGGCCATCCGCGGTTCACACCACAGCTTGTGGGGCACGAGGCTGCGGAACGCGGCTTTCTGGAGGCCTGGAACGGCGGCCGTCTGGCCCATGCCTGGATGATCACCGGGCCGCGCGGGCTGGGCAAGGCGACGCTTGCCTATCGCATCGCCCGCTTCGTGCTGGCGACCACCGAGGATGCCGCCCGGGCCGCGACCGAGGGTGCCGGGCTGTTCGGCGGCCCGCCGCTCTTCGATCCCGCGACACCGCCTGCAAGTCTCGACATCTCCGCCGAGCATCCGGCCGCCCGGCGGATCGCGGCCGGCAGTCATCCCGACCTGCTGGTGCTGGAACGCGGGGTGGACGACCGGGGCCGCCCGCGCACCGAGATCACCGTGGGCGAGGCCCGGGAACTTCGACCGTTTCTGGGCCAGACATCGGCCGCCGGCGGCTGGCGGGTGGTGATCATCGATGCCGCCGACGAGATGAACCGCAATGCCGCCAATTCGGTGCTGAAGTTGCTGGAGGAACCGCCGGCGCAGGCGCTGATCCTGATGGTCGCCCATGCGCCCGGCCGGCTGCTGCCCACCATCCGCTCCCGCGCCCGACGGCTGGCGCTGGCGCCGCTCGACGATGCGCGGATGGAGCGCTTTCTGACGGCGCGCCTGCCGGAACTTGCGCCATCACGGCGCGCCGTCGCCCGGGCGATGGCGGAAGGCGCGCCCGGCCGCGCCTTGACGCTCGCACAGGGGCAGGGGCCCGAACTGCTGGCCGCCCTGATCGCCTGCCTCGACACCGGCCGGCCGTTGCCGGACTGGAAGGCCCTGATTGCGCTGGGGGAGGCGGTGGGCCGACCCGATGCGCTGGAGGCCTACGAGACCCTGGTCGAGGCCTGGGGCTGGTGGATGGCCCGCTGGCTGCGCGCCCATGCACGCGCGGGCGGGATCGACCGGGAGGTGATCCCCGGCGAGGCGCGCCTGGCCGCGCGTCTGGCCGGGGCGCGTCCCCTTGAACAATGGGTCGAGCTGTGGGATAGGTTGAGCGCGCGGCTCCGCCAGGCGCTCTCCGCAAATCTCGACCGCAAGCAGGTGCTGATCACCGTCGTTGCCGAGTTCGCGGCGGCGAGCGGTTGACGACGCCGTACACGATGCCGAGATGAGACCGACCCGGCCCCGCGACCCCGTGAGCGGCCGGCCCTCCCCTGTCCGGAGACGCCCGATGTCCGCGGCCGACGCCTTCTACGTCACGACGCCGATCTATTACGTCAACGACAAGCCCCATATCGGACACGCCTACACGACGATCTCGTGCGACGTGCTGGCCCGGTTCATGCGTCTGGACGGCAAGCGGGTGATGTTCCTGACCGGCACGGACGAACATGGCCAGAAGGTCGCCAAATCGGCCGAGCTGAAGGGGGTCGACCCGCAGGCTTTTACCGACGAGGTGTCTGAGCGCTTTCGCGAACTGACCGGTCTGCTGAACGTCAGCAATGACGATTTCATCCGCACCACCGAGCCCCGTCACCGCGAAGCCTGTCAGGCGCTGTGGAAGACCCTGGTCGACAAGGGCGAGATCTATCTCGGCTCCTATGCCGGCTGGTATTCGGTCCGCGACGAAGCCTTCTATCAGGAAAGCGAGCTGGTCAACGGCAAGGCCCCGACCGGCGCCGAGGTGGAATGGGTGGAGGAGCCCAGCTACTTCTTCCGGCTTTCGGCCTGGGGCGAGAAGCTGCTGGCGCATTACGAGCGCAACCCCGACGCCATTCAGCCGGTCGGCCGGCGCAACGAGGTGCTGAGCTTCATCCGCAGCGGGCTCAACGACCTGTCGGTGTCGCGGACCACCTTCTCGTGGGGCGTGCCTGTGCCGGGCGATCCGGCCCATGTGATGTATGTCTGGATCGATGCGCTCACCAACTATCTGACCGCGATCGGCTATCCCGACACCTCGGACGAGCGTTTCAAGACCTTCTGGCCGACCGTGCATCATACCGTCGGCAAGGACATCGTCCGCTTCCATGCCGTCTACTGGCCGGCCTTCCTGATGGCTGCCGGCCTGACCCCGCCGCGCCGGGTGTTCGCCCATGGCTGGTGGACGATCGAAGGCGAGAAGATGTCCAAGAGCCTGGGCAACACGGTCGATCCGCACGACCTGGTGTCGACCTATGGCCTGGACCAGACCCGCTATTTCCTGCTCCGCGAAGTGCCCTTCGGCAATGATGGCGACTTCTCGCGCCAGGCGATGATCGGGCGGATCAACAACGATCTCGCCAATGATTTCGGCAACCTGGTGCAGCGCGTGCTGTCGATGGTGACCAAGAACTGCGCGGGCAAGGTGCCGAGCCCCGGCGTCGATGCCGCCATGCTCGCCCAGGAGCCGTTGATCGCCGAGGCCCACAACCTGATCAGCCGCGTGCGCCCGCTGGTGACCGCCCAGGCCTACAACAAGGCGCTGGAAGAAATCTGGGCCACCGTCGGCGCCGCCAATCGCTATATCGATCGCGAGGCGCCGTGGACGCTGCGCAAGACCGATCCGGATGCGATGAACCGGGTGCTCTATATCCTGATGGAGACCATCCGCCATCTGGCGATCGTGGTGCAGCCCTTCCTGCCGACCTCGGCAGCGCGCATCCTGGACTTCCTGAAGGTCGATGCCGCCGATCGCAGCTTCACGGCACTGGGCACCAAGCACGCTCTGTTGCCCGGCCGCGAGATCGGGGCGCCGCAGCCGATCTTCCCGCGCATCGACACGACTGCGAAGACTGAAGGCTGACGCATCCGCGAAGAGACGCGCAGCCGACCGATCATCCGGAACGAAGACGGGTCACATGCTGGTCGACAGCCACTGCCATCTCGATTTCCCCGATTTTGCCGAGGAACTCGATGCCGTACTCGACGCGGCCCGCGCCTCGGGCGTGATCGCCTTCCAGACCATCTCCACCCGGCTTTCCACTTACGAGCGGGTGCGGGCTGTGGCGGAAGCCCATGACGATGTCTGGTGCTCCGTCGGCATTCATCCGCACGAGGCCGGCCCCGAGGGGCCGGTCGCGGCGGAGACGCTGATCGGCCTGGCCGCCCCTGATGCCAGGGTGATCGGCATCGGCGAGACCGGGCTCGACTACTATTACGGCAAGAGCCCGCGCGAGGACCAGATCCGGACCTTCGAGGCCCATTGCGAGGCCGCCCGCGCCACCGGGCTGCCGGTGATCATCCACACCCGCGATGCCGATGACGACACCATCGACGTGCTGACCCGGCAGATGGGGAAGGGGGCCTTTCCGGGCCTGATCCATTGCTTCACGGGGACCGACCGCCTGGCGGATGCGGCACTCGAGATGGGGATGTCCATCTCCATCTCGGGCATCATCACCTTCCGCAATGCCGAGGAACTGCGCCAGACCGTAAAGCGCGTGCCGCTGGACCGGCTGCTGGTCGAAACCGACGCCCCCTATCTGGCGCCGGTGCCGAAGCGCGGCAAGCGCAACGAGCCGGCCTTCGTCGCCCATACCGCCGCCTTCCTGGCCGGGCTGAAGGAGGTGACGGCGGACGAGTTAGGAACGGTCACCACCGACAATTTCTACCGCCTGTTCTCCAAGGCGATCCGTCCTGCCGCGACGGGGGCCACCGGAGCGTGATGTCGCCGATGCCCCCGCACCCTGACCCGCGCACACCGCCCGCCCCCGGGCGGATCCGCGTGGTGGTGCTGGGGTCGGGCACGTCTGCGGGCGTGCCGGTGGTGGGCTGTGGCTGTCCGGTCTGCCTGTCGTCCGATCCGCGCGACCGCCGTCGTCGTGCCTCGATCATGGTCGAGACCGCGACCACCCGGATCGTGGTCGATACCGGGCCGGATTTCCGCGACCAGATGCTGACGGAGCGGGTCGACCGGTTGGACGCGGTGCTCTACACCCATGCTCATGCCGACCATATCCACGGCATCGACGATCTGCGGCCTTTCGCCTTCCGGACCGACCGGCCGACGCCGGTCTATGGCGACGATTTCACCATCGATCGGCTGTTCGACGGCTTTCGCTACGTCTTCCCGAACCCGGCCAAACCAAACCCGCTCTATCCGCCGACGGCCGAGGCCATGCGGATCGCGCAGGATGCCGTGTTCACGGTCGGCGATATCCGCATCGAGGCCTTTCCACAAACCCATGGCCGGATCACCAGCCTCGGCTTTCGCTTCGGACCGATCGCCTATTCGACCGATGTGAATGCGCTCGACGATGCCGCCTTCGATGTACTGGCCGGCACCCGGCTGTGGATCGTCGACTGCCTGCGCGAACGGCCGCACATGACCCATTCCTGGTTGAACCAGACCCTGAGCTGGATCGACCGGGTGGCGCCCGAACGGGCATTGCTCACCCATATGAACCACGAAATGGGCCATGCGGCACTGGCAGCGAAACTGCCCGAGGGCATCGAGCCCGCCTTCGACGGCCTGGCGGTCGAGCTGGCCTATGAGACCGAAGAAGGGTGAGCAGCATTATGGATCCCCTGATCATCAAGACCATCTTCCTCGGCACGCTGCGGGACCCGATCCTCTGGATCCTGTGTGCCGTGCTGGGCTGGCAGACTGACCGGCCGCTCCACAAGCTGCTCTGGATGCTTGTCGCGGGCGGACTGTTCTTCGGCCTGTTCCGGGGGCTGGTCTATCGTTACGGCTTCGACGAGGCCCTCACCGGCGACACGTTCGGGATGGTCATCGCCTCGGCAACCCTGCTCACCATCGCCGGCGGCATGGCCGTGTTCGGGCTGCGCTCTGCCTGGCAGGCGCGAGGGAAGGCACGGGATACCGCCCTGCAGGATACGGGCCGGAAGGGCGAAAGCCGGCCGGGCGGAAGCCGGAAGGGCGGAACGAGGCCGGTCCAGACCGATGCGCCGCGCAGGCGCCGCAATGACGACCGGGCCCGCAAGCGGCGGAGCTGATCTCAGTCAGCGGTCAGCGCCGTGCGAAGCCCGGCCTCGATATAGGCATAGGCGCGCTCCCTGAAGCTCGCGCCGTCGGCACCAAGCCGCAGGAAATCCGAGATCACGACCTCGGCAAGGCCGTGAACCTGGGTCCAGACCATCAGGGCCAGAAAGCCGATCCGATCCGCCTCGCAAACTCCGGCCATCTGCGCCCGACGGCGCACTTCCGCAAGCAATGGGGCGAAGGCGGCTTCCGACGCGGCCGCAAGCGCTGCATTGGCGGGATCACGGGCCTCGCCCGAGCGGTGGATCAGCCGGAAGAGATTGGGATGCTCCACGGCGAAGCCGACATAGGCATCCAGCAGGTCGCGTAGCGATTGGGGTGCCACGGCCAGACAGCGCGCCCGGAGCAGGGCATAGCCCTCGATCATCACCGCATGCTCGAACGCACGCCGGTCGGCGAAATGGTGGTAGGGGGCCGCCTCGGACACCCCGACCACCTTGGCAAGCGGCCTCAGCCCCAGGGTCGAGGCGTCGTGGTCCTTAAGATGAACGATCGCCGCCTCGACCAGCATTCTGGGGAGGTCGCCGTGATGATATCTGGCCTTGGCCATCGGCCCTTTCCGTGACGCTGACAGCACTGCACGGCCATAGTGATCAGGGCCAGCCGATTGTTCAACGGCTTCCGCCCGCGTCTCTGGCCAGAAAGCAGAGGCAGGCGACACCGGCGAGACCGCTCATAAGGGCAGGAACGGCCAGTTCGGCCGGCCCGCCGACCGCAGGCACCAGGCCGGCCCCCAAGGCTCCACCGGTGATCTGAACAAGGCCGATCAATCCCGATGCCAGACCGGCCCGGCTGGAAAAGGCCGTCATCACCGTGCTGCCGACCACGGGCAGCACCAGACCGAGCCCCAGATCGAAGATCGCCATGGCGGCAAGCGTCGGTAGCGGAGCCACCGGAAGGGTGAGCATGGCGAGCGTACCGGCAACGGCGATGCCGGCGCCGACCCGCATCAGACCGCGCGGACGCATGCGATCTGCCAGCCGCGCGGCAAGCACGGTCCCGATGACGAACCCACCCATGGTGAGCAGCGGAAACGTGCCGACCACCGATGCGCCCAGCCCCAGGCCCTGCACGAAAATCGCAGGCGCCCCAACCAGAAAGACGAACAGCGCCGCAAGAAGCAGCGCGCTGCCGGCAAGGGCAGTACCGATGCCCGGCTCGCGCAGCATTCCGGCATAGCTGCGCGGCAGGGCAGTGATCGGCGTGGCGGCGGTGCCCGACGGCCGCGTTTCAGGCAACCGGTGCAGAAGCGGCAGCAGCAGGGCGGCATAGACGAATGCGACCAGGAAGATCGCCCGCCAGCCGACGCCATCGGTCAGAAGTCCGCCGATCAGCGGCGCCGCCACCGGAGCGACCGAGAAGACCAGGGTGATCAGAGCCATGATCCGCGTCAGCGCCGCCCCGTCATGACGGTCACGGGCGATTGCGCGGCCGACCACAAGTCCGGCACAGGCACCGACGGCCTGAAGAATGCGCGCCAGAATCAGCCAGATCGCCGAAGGTGCCGCCATCGCGATCACACAGCCGACAAGGTATGCCGCAAATCCCGGCACCAGCACCCGACGACGCCCGATGCGGTCGGAAAGCGGCCCCAGGATCGGGTTGGCGAGGGCGAAGGCGACCAGACCCGCGGTCACCGTCGCCTGAACGGTCCCAAGGCCGACCCCCAGATCATTCGCCACGGCCGGCAGGGCCGGCAGCCAGGCCGTGGCGGCAAACTCCCCAAGGCCGGCCATGCCGGCGAGAAGCAGGATCAGGCGCCGATCGGCTGCCGGCGCGGAATCGGACTGCATGGTCATGAGGCATATCCTCCAATCTTATCGTTGTTAAGATATGCGCCTGAGACGGTCGGTCGCACAAGGGGAAAGCAGGGGCGGGGGCCGGGATCTTGGCAAGGCGGTCCGCCGTTCCCATGTGAAGAGCGCCGGGGCACGCCCCCGCCGGGCGGCCGAATCCTTCGCCGCCCCTTTCGAATGGGAGACGCAGCCAGCCATGGCCCGACTGCGCCTGTTCCGCGTCGCTGCCCTGCTCGGGCGCGATGCCCTTGCCCTGGTCTCCAGCATCCGTGACCGCCGTCAGAGCTGGGCGGCCAGGGCCGCTGTGATCGGCGTGCTCGCCTATGTGGTGAGCCCGCTCGACCTCATCCCCGATGTGCTGATGATCTTCGGCATTCTGGACGATATCGCCGTGGTGAGTTTCGGCTTGCGCTGGGCCGAGCGGCGAACGCCGCCCGAGGTCCTGGACGACCATCGCGGCCGGGTGAACCGGCTGTTCGACCGCTGGTTCGGCCGGCCGTCGGAGCCGGCGCGGGAGCCCCGCTGGACCCGCAACTGACCGGGTCAAAAAAATTCCGAAAAAATACGACGGCCGGGATGAAACCCGGCCGTCGCTGCGTCTACGGGATATGGGCACGATACGCAACGGCTTCGATGTGGTTGGGGAACTGGGGGCGCTTCGGCGTTATGCCCGGGTGCTGACCCGCGACGAGGCGGATGCCGAGGATCTCGTGCACGACGCGCTGGTCCGTGCCTATGAAAAGCGGGGCAGCTTTCGCAGCGGCGGCAATCTGAAGGGCTGGCTGCTGGCGATCGTGCACAACACCTTCGTCTCCGCCCGGCGCGCGCGGCTGGCGCGTCAGACCCGCGAGGAGCGCTCGGCCGAGCTGGAACCGCTGCATGCGGAACCGGCCCAGGACGGCGCGGTCCGGCTGGACGAGGTGCGGCGGGCATTCCTGCAGCTCCCCGACGAGCAGCGCGAAGCGCTGCATCTGGTGGCGATCGAAGGGTTGTCCTACCAGGAAGCGGCGGCAGCGCTCGACGTGCCGGTCGGAACATTGATGTCGCGGATCGGCCGCGCGCGGGCCGCCCTTCGGGCGCTCGACGAGGCCGGGCCCGCAGCGGCGCGGACCGCCGGTTCCCCGCCAAAGCTCCGAATCGTTGGAGGGTCGGATGACGGCACCGACTGAGCGCCTGCCCGATTTCGATCTGCATGCCTATGTCGACGGACAGCTCGACATTGCGCGGCGGATGGAGGTTGAGGATTACCTGTCTCGTCATCCCGAGGTGGCGGCGCAGGTGATGGCCGATCTGCGCACCCGCGATGCGCTCCGGATCGCCTTCGGTGGCGCCCAGGGCCGTCCGTCGCCACGGCTCATCGATGCGGCGCGGCGTGTGGAACGCGGTCTGGCCTTTACCGGCGTGATGCGTCGGATGCAGCGGGCGGCAGCGGTGGTTGCCCTGCTGTCGATCGGCTGGGCGGCCCATGCCCAGTTCGGTGGCATCTCGACCAGCGAGGCGGCCCCCACGCCGCCGGGCTTCGTAGACGAGGCGCTGATGGCGCATCGGGTGGCGATGCTTCGTCACGGCATGGTGTCCGCGCCGACGGCGGCAGCCTTCGACGCCCAGGAAATCCGCCAGGCCACGCGCATTTCCCTGCCGGTTCTGCCGGAAGACTGGCGGGTGATCGATGTCCAGGTTTTTCCGTCCAATGACGGCCCGAGCGTTGAGATGACGATCGAGGACCGGAAACTCGGACGGATGTCGCTCTTCGCGGTCAGGGTCGACGAGTTCGACGTCTCCTGGCCGCAGGAAGTGAAGGCGGAAGACGAGGCGGCCGCCTTCTGGCAGATCGGCGATCAGGCCTATGTCCTGACCGCCTCTGTCGCGGACCCGCGCGATCTCGGCAAAGCCGCGGATCGCCTGGCCCGCAGCCTCTACTGAACGATCGAACGCAAACGCAACGGCAATGAGTTGACGAGGGCCCCCGGCGGCAATGCCGCCCGGAACGGGCCCCCAAAGGGGACCACACCAGATGAACCTGCCACCCTTCGCCCGCGAAGCGGCATACGCCCAGACGGGCGCCGCGTTTGACGAAGGCCTCCGGCGGCACATGCTCCGGGTCTACAACTACATGGCCCTGGGGCTCGTCCTCACCGGCATCGTCGCATTCGTGGTGGGCACCACGCCCGCACTTTATGTGCCGATCTTCAGCACGCCGCTCAAATGGGTGGTGATGCTGGCGCCGCTCGCCTTCGTGCTCGTGTTCTCGTTCCGCATCCACAAGATGTCGGCTGCCGGAGCACAGACCGCCTTCTGGGCCTTCTGTGCGGTCATGGGCCTGTCACTGTCGTCGATCTTCCTGGTCTTCACCGGCGCCAGCATCGCCCGGACCTTCTTCATCACGGCCGCCATGTTCGGCGCCACCAGCCTTTACGGCTACACCACCAAGCGGGACCTGTCGAAGTTCGGCTCGTTCCTGGTCATGGGCCTGATCGGCGTGATCATCGCCAGCCTGGTGAACATCTTCATCGGCTCGTCGATGCTGCAGTTCGTGGTCTCGGTGGCAGGCGTGCTGGTCTTCGTCGGCCTGACCGCCTGGGACACCCAGTCGATCAAGGAGCAGTACTCCGAGAACTGGGACCATGAATCGAGCCAGAAGCTGGCGGTGTTCGGCGCGTTCTCGCTTTACCTGAACTTCGTCAACCTCTTCCAGCTGCTGCTGAGCCTGACCGGCCAGCGCGAGGAGTGACGGCCGCCGGTGCCGGGGCAGGGGGCTTCAAGGCCTCCGCCCGGTGCCGGAGGGCAGGGGTGCCGCCAGCACCTCGCGTCCCGCGTGAAGTCCACCAGGCTGCGACTATCATCACACGTCATCCGTCATCACGGGAACAGATCACGTCATGGACGCCCAGGACCGCAAAGCCATCGACGACCTCTTTGCCAAGCTCGGCCAGGTCGAACGCAGCGCCGGTGCGCGCGATGCCGAGGCAGAGCAGTTCATCCGTCAGCGCGTCGACGCGCAGCCCGGCTCGCCCTACTACATGGCGCAGACCATCGTCATCCAGGAGCATGCGCTGAATGCGGCGCAGGCCCGTATCCAGGAGCTGGAGCAGCAGCTCGCCAGCCGGCCCGCCTCGGGCGGTGGCTTCCTCTCGGGCCTGTTCGGCGGCGGCAGCCGCCAGGCTCCGCAGCCGCAGCCCCGGCAGGCTTATACTCAGCAGGGCTATCGCCAGCAGCAGCCGGGATACGGTCAGCAGCCGGGCGGGGCCCCCTGGGGGGCGCAGCCTCAGCGTTCCGGCGGCGGGTTCCTGGCGGGTGCAGCCCAGACCGCCATGGGTGTCGCGGGCGGCGTGGTGCTCGGCAACATGATCGCCGGCATGCTCGCACCCGATGAAGCCATGGCAGCCGCAACCGAAGCCATGCCCGAAGAGCTCGATCCCGCGGCCGACATGATGGCCGACGAGGGTGGCGACTTCTTCGGCGGCGACGAGGAATTGTTCTGATTTTCCATCGGGCTGGCTGCCCCCGTTCAGCCCGATGGTTCGACGTTCGGCGAAGTCGTCCTCGAGACCCCTGGCGCTTCGCTGACACCGGCCGGCACGGCCATTTCGACCCTGCCCACGTCTCGTGCCGGTCTGCTTCCGACCCGTCCGCCCTGACGGTCGGAAGCCTTGCCCAACCGGTCCGGTTGCCCCCGGATCGGTCGCCGATGCGGAAGTGACTTGGCCGGGAAACGGTTCACCGTTTCCCGGCATTTTTTTGTCGGCTCAGGCCTCGTCGCGGGCAAAGATCATGATGCGGAACAGCTCGACGAAGCCGGCATGGGCATAGAGCGCCGTTCCGTCGACGGATGCTTCCAGACAGCAGGCGAGGGCGCCCCGCATCTCCGCCAGCTGCAGGGCGTGCGCGACCAGTCGGCTGCCATAGCCGCGCCCCTGACGGGCCGGCAGCGTGCCGACATCGTCGAGGCGCGCAATCCGGCCCGCCATGGACAGGGTCGCCGAGCAGACCGGCTCGTCCTCCACGAAGCCGGTCAGATGCACCAGACGATGTCCGGCATGCCTGGCTGCATGGTGGCGATCGCTATACTGCCGCGAAATCTCAGGCCCGCCGCCGAAAGCTTCGGCCAACGGGCGGCTCCAGACCTCAAGGTCATCGATGGCCCGGACCACAAGGTCGACGCCGACGGCGCCCGGCCGGGGTTGCCGCTTCGCCGGATCGATCGTCATCGCGGTCGTGATCCCGGACGGCGTCAGCCCGTAGCCGGCAGCCCAGGCTTCGTATGCCGACGCCCGGTCTTCGGGCAAAGCGAGCGAGAAGGGCAGGCCGGCGCCGGTCATGAAGGCAACCCCACGATCAGCCGCGGCGTCCGGCGCCTCGGCCGGCAGATGCAGGGACAGCAGGTTCAGCGCCGCCGTTTCCACGCCGGTGACATAGGCCCGGACACCTCGCCCGAAGCCCTCATGCTGGGCGCTGATGGCCGTGAAGAAATGATCCTCGGCGCGATACCAGTTGGGGATCGCTGTCCCGTGTCGGAGGTCGGTCAATGTCGATCCCTTATGGCTTACCGACCCTCGGGTCTGGCTGGCAGTGTGGCGCGGCAGAATGCATCAAGACCGGGCACCGGTCACCAAACCATATGTCAGGCCATGACAGCGTCCGCCATAATTCAGGTCTTATTTTCCATAATGTTGCTTATGCGATTCTAATGAAATTCTGGAGGGCGCGGTTTTTGGCCAAGATCCCCCGGTCGTCAAGAACCGCGCCTGAGATCAGTCCCGACCTCCGGTCAGGCAACCGCCTCCAGCCGTATCTCGCCATCGTGGAGGAAGCAGGTCCAGGTGAAGAGTTTCAGATCGATCGGATTGGGCAGCCGGACATCGGCAACCGTGGGCAATCTCTGCTCCTGCGCATCGAAGGCCCGATCGATCTGGGAGATCGTCACGATGATCGTGCCGGCCGTCCGGGCGAAGGTCTTGAGAACGTCGACCTGCCGGCCCAGTTCCGGCGTCTGGCGCCGCTGATCGAGCAGCTGGAGATAGTCGATCACCGCCAGGGTTCCATGCGGTGCATCGTGAAGCCGGTCAACGACGTGATCGGCGCAGATCTCGTCGGAGGTATCGATCACGATCCGGCCACTGGCAATGGCCTGAGCCACACCAGGCGCCATCATCCGTTCACCGACGTCCCGCTCGGTATAGTCCAGGGTGAAGAAAAAGGCCTGACGGCCCGCCACTGCAGCTTCAGCCACCATCTCAAGCGCAAGCAGCGTCTTGCCCTGGCCCGGGCGAGCGCCAAGCAGTACCAGGTCACCGGGCACCAGCCCGTTCAACACCCGGGCACCGGGGCCCGCACCTTCACGAGCAGCGGCGGCGAGATGGCTCCAGCTGCGAAAGCCTTCATCCCGGGCCACATGGTCCAGAGCCTGATGGAGCGGGTTGCCGGTGCTGCGAGACAGCAGGCGTGCATGGCGCTTCAGTCGGAAAATCGGCGCAGACAGTCTCATCGGAGAGCCCTTCTCTCTCGCGGGCAGATGTCGCAACCCCTCCTCATGCGGCCTGCCCGTGACGAGCCGGATCTCCGGTCCACGATTCGCCCTGCATGTCGGATGCTTTCCCGGTCGGAGGGAGGAGGCCCGGGCCGGGCCTGAGATCTCCAGGCTAGCGGCTGATCCGGGTGCGTACAACATAAACAAGTCAGCCTCCATGCAACGCGACAGGTGCAATCCCGACCGAATCGGTCTTATATAGACCGGACCACCCGAACCCGACCGGGAGCCCGCATTCCATGAGCCTTCTTGCCCAAACCCGGATTTCCGTGCTGGACCTGTCGCCGATCAGGGCCGGCCATCCGATTGCCCAAAGCTATGCCGACAGCCTCGCTCTGGCCCGCCATGTCGACGAGCTGGGCTATACCCGCTATTGGCTGGCGGAGCATCACAACATTCCGGGGGTCGCCAGTTCGGCCACCGCCATCCTCATCGGCCATATTGCCGGAGGCACGCGCCGGATTCGCGTCGGATCCGGCGGCATCATGCTGCCCAATCACGCCCCCTTGATCGTCGCCGAACAATTCGGAACGCTGGAGAGCCTCTATCCGGGCCGCATCGATCTGGGCCTCGGCCGGGCGCCCGGAACCGACGGCTTGACCGCACGGGCGCTGCGCCGCGACCTGACCGGCCGCCCGGAAGACTTCCCTGCCCTGCTGATGGAGCTGCGCGGCTTCCTGGCCAAGCCGGAATCTTCGTCGCCACGCCGGGTGCGGGCGATTCCGGGCGAAGGCCTGGAGGTACCGATCTGGCTGCTGGGCTCCAGCGATTTCAGCGCCCGCCTTGCCGGCAAGCTGGGCCTGCCCTTCGCCTTCGCGGGCCAGTTCGCGCCGCGCTACATGCTGGAAGCACTCGCGATCTACCGCCGGGCCTTTGAACCGTCGGAGACGCTGCAGGCCCCCTATGCGATGATCGGCACCAACGTGATTGCCGCCGAGACCGACGAAGAGGCCGACTATCTCTCGACCTCGGCGAAGCAGCACGTGCTGAACCTGATCCGCAACGACATGCAGCCGCTGGCACCGCCGGTGGACGACATGGACGCGCTCTGGTCGGTGCACGAAGCCCGGGCCGTGGAAGACTTCCTCGGCGCCTCGATCATCGGTGGCCGCGAGACCGTCCGCAAGGGGCTGGACCGGTTGATCGGGCTGACCGGCGCCAATGAGGTGATGATCAATGCGGCGATCTATGACCAGGATCTGCGTCGTCGGTCGTTCTCGATCGTCTCGGAGCTGAAGGCCGAGGCGGCGCAGGCCGCCTGACCCACGCGGCGCAGACCGCCGGACCCACCGGGCGCCCGACTTACCAGGCGCCTGCCCCATCGGGCGGCCCTGCACCCGTGCGGAAATCCACCAGATGGACCTGCGGTGGTTCATCATGGACCCGGGGCGGCGGCGGCGGTATGAAAGGGGCCCGACACGGCCGAAGCCGCCCCTCTCCATCCAGATGGAAGCCGCCCGATGACGGACGCCGCCCCTGCCCGCCCCGCCCTGCCCGACGACGCAACCGCGGACCGCCGCGACATCCGGGCCCTGCTGCGGGTGATGGCGCGGCTGCGCGACCCCGAGAGCGGCTGCCCCTGGGACGTCGCCCAGGATTTCTCGACCATTGCACCCTATACGATCGAAGAAGCCTACGAGGTTGCGGACGCCATCGATCGCGGCTCCATGGCCGATCTGGTCGACGAGTTGGGCGATCTGCTGCTCCAGGTGGTCTTTCATGCCCGCATGGCCGAAGAGGCCGGCGCCTTCGCCTTCCCCGATGTGGTGGACGCGATCGTCACCAAGATGATCCGCCGGCATCCTCATGTCTTTGCGGAGGATGCCGGCACCGACCAGGATGCCGTGCGCCGGCGCTGGGAGGATATCAAGGCGGAAGAACGCGCCGCCAAAGTCGCCCGCGCCGATGCCGCCCCGGCCACCGCCCCAAGCCTGCTGGATGATGTCGGCCGGGCGATGCCGGCGCTGATGCGCGCCGCAAAGCTCGGCAAGCGCGCCGCCCGGATCGGCTTCGACTGGCCGGATGCCCGGGGCGTGCTCGACAAGGTCGCCGAAGAGACGGCGGAGCTGCGTGAGGCGATGGATGCCGGCCATCACGATGCCGTGCGCGAAGAGGTGGGCGACCTGCTGTTCAGCGTTGCCCAGCTTGCCCGCAAGCTTCATCTCGATCCCGAAGATGCCCTGCGGCGGGCCGATGCCAAGTTCGAGCGGCGGTTTCGCGCCCTTGAAACCCGGCTCGCAGCTGAAGAAGGCACAGCTGAAGAAGGCGATGGGCCGGTCGATGCCGACCGGCTGGAAGCGCTCTGGCAGGCGGTGAAGGCTTCCGAGGCCGAAGCCGCTCTCATACCTGAAGACCTCCCCGGACCAGACAAGGAGACGACGTGATGTCCGACCGCCTGACCGTCCTCATCACCGGCGCAACCGCCGGTTTCGGCGCCGCCCTCGCCCGCGCCTATGCCGCTTCCGGCGACCGTCTGGTGCTGGTCGGGCGCCGTACCGAGCGTCTGGAAGCGCTCAAGGTCGAACTCGGCGGCGAGGTGCATGTGGTCACCCTCGACGTGCGCGACCGCAAGGCCGTGGAAGAAGCGATGGCCGCCCTGCCCGCCCCCTTCGACGCCGTCGACGTGCTGATCAACAATGCCGGCCTCGCCCTGGGCCTCAACCCCGCCCCAGCGCGGATCTCGATGACTGGGACACCATGATCGACACCAACATCAAGGGCGTGACCTATATGACCCGCGCGATGCTGCCGGGCATGGTCGCCCGCGATCGCGGTCATATCATCAATCTGGGCTCGGTTGCCGGCACCTACCCCTATCCGGGCGGCAATGTCTATGGCGGCACCAAGGCTTTCGTGCACCAGTTCTCGCTCAACCTGCGGGCCGATCTGCTGGGGGCCAATGTCCGCGTCACCAGCATCGAGCCGGGCATGGCGGATACCGAGTTCAGCACGGTGCGCTTCGGCGGCGACAAGGAACGGGCCGCGAAGGTCTATGAAGGCATGACGCCGATGAGTGCCGATGACATCGCCAACGTCATCCACTGGGTCAGCAAGACCCCCCGGCACCTCAACATCAACGTGCTGGAGCTGATGCCGGTCATGCAGGCCTTCAACGCCTTCGCGGTGAAGCGCGGCTGAAGCCGGGCCTTGCCCATCATCAGAAAGCCCGCCCCGGTCGCACCGGGGCGGGCTTTTTCTTTCCGGAATTCCAGAAGATCGGTCGATAACTCTTTGTCAGAAAAGAAGAAGGCCGCAGCCCCGTTTCCGGGACTGCGGCCTCCATCGATACATAGACCGTCGATCCGAAGATCGGGTCGGCAGGTATCGGCTGGATCAGAAGTCCATGCCGCCCATGCCACCCATACCGCCCATGCCACCGGCCGGAGCAGCGTCCTTCTTCTCGGGCTTCTCGGCGACCATGGCCTCGGTGGTGATCAGCAGGCCGACCACCGAGGCCGCATCCTGCAGCGCGCTGCGGACGACCTTCACCGGGTCGATGATGCCGGCCTTCACCAGGTCGGTATACTCGCCCTTCTGCGCGTCGAAGCCCCAGTTGCTGTCGTCGCTCTCGGCCAGCTTGCCGGCCACGACGGCACCGTCGACGCCGGCATTGTCGGCGATCTGACGGACCGGACGGGTCAGGGCGCGGCGGACGATGTCGATGCCGGTGGTCTGGTCGGCGTTGACGCCGGTCAGGCCCTCAAGCGCCTTGGTGGCGTAGAGCAGCGCAGTGCCGCCGCCCGGAACGATGCCCTCTTCGACCGCAGCGCGGGTCGCATGCAGCGCGTCGTCGACGCGATCCTTGCGCTCCTTCACCTCGGTCTCGGTGGCGCCGCCGACGCGGATCACCGCGACGCCGCCGGCCAGCTTCGCCAGACGCTCCTGCAGCTTCTCGCGGTCGTAGTCCGAGGTGGTCTCCTCGATCTGCGCCTTGATCTGCGCGACGCGGCCCTGGATCTCCTCCTTCTCGCCCGCACCGTCGACGATGGTGGTGTCGTCCTTGGTGATGCGAACGGTCTTGGCGGTGCCCAGCATGTCGACGGTAACCGTCTCCAGCTTGATGCCCAGGTCTTCAGAGATCACCTGGCCGCCGGTCAGGATCGCGATGTCCTGCAGCATGGCCTTGCGGCGATCGCCGAAGCCCGGCGCCTTCACGGCGGCGACGCGCAGGCCGCCACGCAGCTTGTTCACGACCAGGGTCGCCAGGGCCTCGCCCTCGACGTCCTCGGCAATGATCAGCAGCGGACGGTTCTGCTGCACGACGGCCTCAAGGACCGGCAGCATCGGCTGAAGGCTGGAGAGCTTCTTCTCGTAGAGAAGGATCAGCGGGCTCTCGAGCTCGGCTTCCATCTTCTCGGCATTGGTCACGAAGTACGGCGAGACATAGCCGCGGTCGAACTGCATGCCCTCGACGACATCCAGCTCGGTCAGCAGGCTCTTCGCCTCTTCGACCGTGATCACGCCTTCCTTGCCGACCTTCTGCATGGCCTCGGCGATCATCTCGCCGATCTCACGCTCGCCATTGGCCGAGATGGTGCCGACCTGGGCAATCTCGTCCGAGGTGTTGATCGGGTTGGCGCGCGACTTCAGGGTCTCGACGACCTTGGCAACGGCCTGGTCGATGCCGCGCTTCAGGTCCATCGGGTTCATGCCGGCGGCGACGGCCTTCAGGCCCTCGTTGAAGATCGCCTGGGCGAGAACGGTGGCGGTGGTGGTGCCGTCACCGGCGTTGTCGGCGGTCTTCGAGGCAACCTCGCGGACCAGCTGCGCGCCCATGTTCTCGAACTTGTCCGACAGCTCGATTTCCTTGGCGACCGAGACGCCGTCCTTGGTGATGCGCGGCGCGCCGAAGGACTTCTCGATCACGACGTTGCGGCCCTTCGGGCCCAGCGTCACCTTCACGGCATTGGCCAGGGCGTCGACACCGCGCTGAATCTTCACGCGCGCATCGTTACCAAACTTGATTTCCTTGGCAGCCATGGTTCTTCCTCAAAAGCTCTGATGTGGTCAGGGGATGGGACCCGCCTGGCGGCCATCCCGGTCCCTGGTCACGAAATTTGGTCCGGCGAAAGCGGAACCGGATGCGGGATGAAGGGGATCAGCCCTCGATCACGCCGAAGATGTCCTGCTCCTTCAGGATCAGAACGTCCTGGCCGTCGACCTTCACCTCGGTGCCCGACCACTTGCCGTAGAGGACGCGGTCGCCGACCTTCACGTCGAGCGCCACAACCTTGCCGTCCTCGCCGCGGACGCCATTGCCGACCGCAATGACTTCGCCCTGCTGCGGCTTCTCCTTGGCGGTGTCGGGGATGATGATGCCGCCGGCCGTCTTCTGCTCCTGCTCGATCGGGCGCACAACGACGCGATCATGCAGCGGACGAATCGCCATGAGTACTCTCCAGTCTGAGCGATTTCTGAGGATATGCCCGGCCCGTTCAGGCTCTCCCGGATGGGCCGGACCTGCACGGGCTGTTTAGCACTCCTCAGGTAAGAGTGCTAGCAAATCGTTCAAGGGCCGCCGGCCCAAAAAAATCACGTCGGCGACACAGGCGCCGAGAGATGCGGCCAGCGGGCGTGGAACCGGCTCAGATCCTGGGGCTTCAGGCGGACGGCGACATGGGCCACGGCCTCATCATCCGCACGTTCCGCGACTTCACCGTGCTCATAGAGCCAGGCCAGGGCCTGGCCGTCGGCATGCGGCACGTCGAAATGGGCAAGCTCGTCCCCGATCGCGAGCCGGGCATCGATCGCGGCGAACAACCGGTCGAGCCCTTCGCCGGAGAGGGCTGAGCCCGCAACCGCATCTTCGGCGCGCGCCGCCTCGTTCAGCACCCGCTCCCGCGCCTCGCCTTCCAGCATGTCGAGCTTGTTGCGGAATTCGAGCACGTCGTCGGCCAGGCGATGGCCCATGCCCAGCTCGCCCAGCACATGGAGCACGTCGCGCCGCTGGGCGCCGGTGTCCGGGTCTGCGATGTCGCGGACATGGATGATCAGCGCCGCCTCGCGCACCTCTTCAAGCGTCGCCCGGAAGGCGGCGATGAGGCCGGTCGGCAGTTCGGAGACGAAGCCCACGGTGTCGGACAGGATCACCCGCCGGCCCGAGGGCAGGTCGAGCGCGCGCATGGTCGGGTCCAGCGTCGCGAACAGCATATCCTTGGCCATCACCGATGCGCCGGTGACCCGATTGAACAGCGTCGACTTGCCGGCATTGGTGTAGCCGACCAGGGCCACCACCGGATAGGGGACTTCACGGCGCTTCTTGCGGTGCAGTTCCCGGGTGCGGACGACCTCGGCAAGCTGAAGCTTCAGCCTGGCCATCTTGTCGTCGATGATCCGGCGGTCGGTCTCGATCTGGGTTTCGCCAGGGCCGGCCAGGAAGCCGCGGCCGCCGCGCTGGCGCTCCAGATGGGTCCAGCTGCGCACCAGACGGCTGCGCTGATAGCCGAGCCGGGCAAGCTCGACCTGCAACCGCCCTTCCCGGGTGCGGGCACGGTCGGCGAAAATCTCCAGAATCAGCCAGATCCGGTCGATGACCTTGACGTTCCAGGCCTTCTCCAGATTGCGCTGCTGGATGGGCGTCAGCGGCCGGTTCATCACCACCAGATCGACCGGTGCGGCTTCGAGCTTCGCCTTGATCTCGTCGACCTTGCCCGACCCCAGCAGGGTGGAAGGCCGCATGCGCGCAACCGGCACAACCAGCCCCTCGGCGACGTCGAGGCCGAGCGCGCCGGTCAGCGCCATCCCCTCGTCCAGCCGCGCACGCATGCTGCGCACCGCTTCGGGATCGTCCTCGACCGGGGCCGGCGCACCGCGCCGCTGCTCCTTGACGTCGGGCTGCAGAACCAGGGCCCGGGCCGGCAGATCGCCGTCGGGCCGGATGATGATCTTATCGTCGGACAAACCGCTCCTTCATGCGCCGGGCGCAAAGGACAGGAAAGGTTGCGACATCATGTCGCCAGCGGTCGCCACCCCGCCCCCAAAGGCGATGACAGGCCGCACGCGACCCCGCGGCGGCCTGGTCAGAAACCCTGCCGGACAGGGGACCCGCGCGGGCAGAGCACGTGTTCCCCGTCCGTCTCGACCATCAATGGTCGCCGTGATCCTTGTCGCGATCGCCCTGAGCCTGGGCATCGAACAGCTGGACCGGCACCGTCGGCATGACGGTCGAGATAGCATGCTTGTACACGAGCTGACTGTGCCCGTCCCTCCGCAGCAGCACGGAGAAGTTGTCGAACCAGGTCACGACACCTTGAAGCTTGACACCGTTGACCAGGAACACGGTCACCGGAGTCTTGTTCTTCCGGATGTAGTTCAGGAACACATCCTGAAGGTTCTGGTTCTTTTCAGACGCCATGAGAGGCACCCCTTCTTGTTATCATGCGGCGATGTTGGTCTGTCTCCCGGCCGCCGCGACCGCTTTTCGGGTCTTAGCCGGGATCTTTGTCGAGCCGGTTGCCGGGCGTCCCCCGCCCGGGTACCGCGTGCCATCACACGCCGGCCCGGAGCCGTACCATATCGGACCGCCCGATCAGGTAAGACCCATCGCCGAAGTTACAAGGTCGTGCAGGTGGCGGCAATCGACAACCCGGAGATCTGCGCGTGTAAGCACCCCTTCATCAAGACTCGTGCCGTCGTGGACCAGAAGGATGCCGGTGCAGCCCGCGGCCCGGGCACAGTCCATGTCGACCAGGGCATCGCCGACAAACCAGACATTCGGGCCGGCCTCGCGGCCGACGGTGGCCAGCGCCTCTATGACCGGCGCCGCATCGGGCTTGTCGCGGGCGGCATCGCCGGCCCCCAGCAGGGCGCCGAAGCGTTCCCCCCACCCCAGATGGGCAACCTCGGCCCGCAGGAACGGCCCCTGCTTGTTGCTGACCACACCGAGCGGAATCCCCTGCCCCGCCAGCAGGTCGAGCAGATCGGCAGCCCCCTCCATGGCGACCACGGTCTCGAGGTGCCGCGCGGCATAGGCTGCCTTGAAACGCAGCGCCGCCTCCTGCCAGCGATCCCCGAAAATCTCGGGGAAAGTGTCGCGCATCGAGCGGCGGATGCGCAGCCGCCCCTCTTCCGGCGTCAGCGCCGGCGGCTTGCCATAGGCGATCATGACGTCGTTATAGGCGGCGAGGATCGCTCCCCAGGCATCGACCAGGGTGTGGTCCCAGTCGAACAGCACGGCGTCGGGACGGCCGAGCCGCGCAAAGGCAGCCGCATCGTCAAGCCCGCGCTCGGGCATGGTCAGGGTCATGGCGAAGGCGGGGCTCCGGATCGGTTCAGAAGAATTCGAGGCGGACAGAGAACAGTTTTTCAACCTTGCGGATACTGTCGGCCAGGGCGAAGAGCACGATCCGGTCGCGTGCCTTGATCACCGTATCGCCGTCGGGAGCGATGACCTTGCCCTCGCGCACCACGGCGCCGATGATCACCCCCTGCGGCAGGCCGGTCTCCCGAAGCGGACGCCCGACCAGCGGTGACGTCTCCAGCGCATCGGCCTCGATGATCTCGCCGCCGCCATCCTGAAGGCTGTAGACGGCATGGATGCGGCCACGCCGGACATGCTGCAGGATCCGCGACACCGTCACGGCCCGCGGATTGATCACCACATCGACGCCCAGCGAGCTGATCAGCGGCGGGTAGGTCGGATTGTTGACCAGCGCCATAGCCCGCTTGCAGCCCATGCGCTTGGCCAGCAGGGCCGAGAGGATGTTGGATTCGTCGTCATTGGTCACGGTGACGATCGTCTCGGCGCCGCCGGTATTGGCGTCTCCCAGCAGGTCCGGGTCGAGCCCGCTGCCCGAAAGCACCAGGCTGTGGGTCAGCTGATCCGCGATCCGTTCCGCCCGATGGCGATCGGCTTCGATCAGCTTGATGTTCAGCCGCGGCTGCAGCTTTTCAAGCTGCGAGACCAGGAACAGGCCGATATTGCCGCCACCGACCACGATGATCCGGCGCGCTTCGCGTTCCTCGAAGCCGAAGATCGCCATTGCCCGCGGCACGTGGTCCCGATCCGCGACGAAATAGATCTGGTCGCCGGCGATGATCTGATCGCGCGGGGTGGGCACGATCATCCGGTCCCCCCGGATGATGGACACGATCCGGAGCGTGAGATCCGGGAACAGTTCGGTCAGCTGAGAGAGGGGCGTGTTGACCACCGGACACGAGGCTTCCGCCTTCAGACTGACCAGATAGACCCGATCACCGGCGAAGGGAATGACGTCGGTCGCCCCCGGCACCTTCAGCCGCCGCCCGATTGCCCGTGCCACTTCCAGTTCAGGCGAGATGATCACGTCGATCGGCAGGTTCTCGCGGCTGAACAGATCGGCCCACATCGGCTGCAGATAGCCCTGATGGCGGACGCGCGCGATCTTGGTCGGGACGTTGAACAGCGCATGCGCCACCTGACAGGCGACCATGTTGACCTCGTCTGAGGCCGTGACCGCGATCAGCATGTCGGCATCGGCCGCCCCCGCCTGCTCCAGCACGTCGGGATGCGAGGCGTAGCCGATCAACCCCTTGATCTCGAGCGATTCGGAAAGCTTGCGGATCAGGTCTTCCGACTGGTCGATGACGGTGATGTCGTTCTCTTCGCGCACCAACGAGCGTGCGATGTTGTGCCCCACCTGGCCGGCGCCGCAGATGATGACCTTCATGTGGCCCTGCCCTTTCGACGATCTGCCAGCGGGTTACGACGACGTGTTGATGCCGAGGCTTTTGAGCTTGCGGTGCAGCGCCGAGCGCTCCATGCCCACAAAGCTCGCCGTTCGCGACACATTACCGTTGAAGCGGGCGACCTGGGCCTTCAGGTAATTGCGCTCAAAAACCTCGCGCGCGTCGCGCAACGGCAGGCCCATGATCTCGCCATCTTCAGACGGGTTGACCAGGACTGGTGCCCCTGCACCCAGCTCGGGCGGCAACATCTCGGCACGGATCTCGGTCTGGCCGTCGCCAGGCGCCATGATCAGCAGCCACTCGATAACGTTGCGCAACTGACGCACGTTGCCGGGCCACTCTCCGGCCTGAAGCACGGCCAGCGCATCCGCCCCCAGGCTGCGCGGCGGCAGACCCGACATCGCCGCTGCCCGCGCCATGAAATGCCGCGCCAGTTCGGGGATGTCGTCCCGCCGTTCTTTCAGGCTGGGTACCCTGAGCGGCACGACGTTCAGGCGGTAGAACAGATCCTCGCGGAAACGCCCCGACTGGATCTCGCTCGCAAGATCGCGGTTGGTGGCCGCCACCACCCGCACATCGACCTCGATCGGCCGCTCGCCGCCAAGCCGGGTGAAGCGCTGTTCGTGCAGGGCACGCACCACCTTGCCCTGGGTCTCCATCGGCAGGTCCGAGACCTCATCGAGGAACAGAGTACCGGAATGGGCCTGTTCGAACAGGCCGAGCTTGCGCGGCGTGTCGGGACCAAGCGCCCCCGGCTCCGCGCCGAACAGCTCCGCCTCCACGCGATCTGGCGTCATGATGGCGCAGTTCAGCACCACGAATGGCGCATCGGCCCGGCGCGAATGGGTATGGATCCGCCGCGCGGCCACCTCCTTGCCCGCACCGGCCGGGCCGGTCACCAGCACGCGGCTGTTGGTCGGCGCCACCCGCTCGATCGTGTGCCGCAGCTGACGCACCGCCGCCGAAGTGCCGATCAGCTCGGCATCGCCGCCGGTGCGCTTCTTCAGGTCGGCCACTTCGCGGCGCAACTTTGCATGCTCGATGGCATTGCGCACCACCAGCAGCAGGCGATCGGATTTGAACGGCTTCTCGATGAAATCATAAGCACCTTCGCGGATGGCGGTGACCGCCGTCTCGATGGTGCCATGACCGCTGAACATCACCACCGGCAGGCCGGGATGGTCGCGCACGATTTCGGACAGGATGCCCATGCCGTCGAGCCGGCTGCCATCGAGCCAGATGTCAAGCAGCACCATATCGGGCAGCCGGGCCGCGACCTCGGCCAGCGCCTCGTCGCTGTTGCGCGCCGTCCGGGCGGTATAGCCCTCGTCGCGGAGCAGTTCAGCGACCAGGTGCCGGATGTCGTCTTCGTCATCGACGATCAGAATGTCCGATGGCATCGCGTCAGGGCCTTGTAGAACCAGAAGAGCTGTTGGGACCGTCCTGCCGTGGCGTGGAATGCCGGTTGTCTGACGCGGCCGCGCCGGGGACGGCACCCGGATCGGCCAGGGGCAGTTCCAGTGTCGCCACCGCCCCGATGATACGCCCGTCGGCCGATCGACGGTCGTCGATCGACAGGCGGCCGCCGTGATCTTCCATGATCTTGCGGACGATGGCGAGGCCCAAACCCGTTCCCTTCGCCTTGGTGGTGACGTAAGGCTCGGTCAGTCGCCCGCGGAACGCCTCGGGCAGGCCCTTGCCGGCGTCTTCGACGGTGATCAGGGCCCGCCTCTCCCCCGCCTCCAGAACGATCCGGATCACCCGGCGCTCTTCGGGCAGATCCTTGACCGGCACCCCTTCGCCCTCGGCCACGACGTCAACCGCCTGACCGGCATTGACCAGCAGATTGGTCAAGGCCTGCCCGAGCAGGCGCGCATCCGCCCGTACCATCACCGGACCGTCCGGCCGTTCCAGATCAAACTTCAGTTCGGGGCGTCCCATGCGCTGGGTGATCGAGGCTTCGCGCAGCAACGGCCCCAGATCAACATCGGCCATCACCGGCTGCGGCATGCGGGCGAAGGACGAGAACTCGTTCACCATCCGTCCGATATCGCCGACCTGACGGATGATGGTCTCGGTGCAGGCGACGAATGTGTCGGGATCGGAGGTGATTTCCTTCAGATATTTCCGCTTCAGCCGCTCGGCCGACAGCTGGATCGGGGTCAGCGGGTTCTTGATCTCGTGGGCGATGCGACGTGCCACATCCGACCAGGCGGCCGTGCGCTGCGCCACCATCAATTCTGTGATGTCGTCGAAGGTCACCACCACGCCGACGGTTGCCGCCGCGCCGTCGCGGCCGCGCTGAACCACCAGATCGGCCGCCAGGCGCACCATCAGATTGCGATGATTGCCGCCGGCAACCGCCTCGATCTGGGCCTGGACCACCCGATCCGGCCGTTCGGCCAGGCGGGCGAGCAACGGCTCCAGCGCCGGCAGAAGCTCGGTGACCGGCCGGTCCACTGCCTGATCGAAATCCACCCCCAGAAGGGCCAGAGCCGAACGATTGGCCAGATTGACCCGGTTTTCGGCATCGAGACCGATAACACCCGCCGAGACGCCCTCCAGCACCTTCTCGGTGAAGCGGCGGCGGGTGTCGATCTGGCGATTGGCCGCCAGAAGTGCCTCGCGTTGCGCCGCCAACTGACGGGTCATGCGGTTGAAGGCCCGGGCCAGAATGCCGACCTCGTCATCCTCCCGCCCCTCCGGCACCTGCGCGGTCAGATCGCCGCCGCGCACCCGTTCCGCGGCGCCGACCAGCTGGCTGACCGGCCGGGCGATCGAGCGCGCGACCAGAAAGCCGATCCACACCGCCGCGAGCAGCAGAAGAAGTGCGATCAGCACGAACAGGCCGGTGAAGCTGAGCTGTATACCCGACCGGCGGGTATCCGCCTCTTCGTATTGCGAGACCGCCCGGTTCACCTGCTCCATATGGTCGAGCACGGTGCTGTCGACGAACCGCCCCACATACAGGAAAACGTCCCCCAGGCTCGGCACCTGGACCAGCGCCCGTACCCGATCGTCCTGGCGGTCGGTCAGCAGCACCACCTCGCCCCGCCGCGCCTCGTCCAGCAGCGGCTGCGGCACGGTGGCGAATTCCAGGCTGAAGCTCAGTTCCGTGCGGGCAAGAATGCGGCCATCGCCGCGGAAGACCATCGCCTCGGGCAGATTGCGAAGCGCCGCCTGGATCTCGATCAACCGCTGAAGCCGGCCATTGGCATCAAAGGTGGTCAGGGCCTCGCGGTCGATGTCGCCCGCCATGGCGATGACATCCGCTCGGATGGTGCGCTGATGCTCCAGCAGATAGGCCTGGGCCACCTCGCGCGACTGGCTGAGCGCCGTGCGGACCCGCTCGTTGAACCAGGTCTGCACGCCGAAATCGAAGAAGAGCGCCGAGAACACCATCACGACGATCGCGGGCAGCGCCGCCACCAGCGCGAACAGCGTCACCAGCCTCAGTTGCAGCCGCGAGGCGGTCGACTGCCGGCGCCGTTGCAGCCAAAGCCGGACCAGCCCATGGGCCAGCATGCCGACCAGCAGCAGCAGCAGGGCCAGATCGATGTTCAGCAGAATGAACACCGTGCCGGCATCGGCCCGGGCCTCGGTCCCCCAGTTGTTGCCGAAGAACGAAAGCCCCGTCAGCGCCAGATAGGTCGCAACACCAGCACCCAGCGCCGCAATCAGCAGGGCGATCGTGAAGATCCGGCCGGGACGGATGCGGGCCACGAGCACGGCCATGCGGCGGCCGAAATTGCCGGCAATGCGACCGGCAACCCGCTGGTGCCGCATCTCGGGCGCCCGCGACGGTTGCGGCCGTTCCTCCTGCACGCCCTCCCCGGCGGATCCGGTGGTCATCTGCCGGCCACGCTGCCGCCGATGCGGGTCGGCTCACCCCCGCGGGTGACCTCGATCGACAGATCGCGGATCTTCTTGCGCAGGGTGTTGCGGTTCAGCCCCAGCACCTGGGCCGCCTTGATCTGATTGCCGCGGGTTGCGACCAGGGTACGCTCGATCAGCGGCCGCTCGACCTCGCGCAGAATCCGATCATAGAGACCTGCCGGCGGCAGGCCGTCATCATGGGCATCGAAATACTCGGCGAGATGGAAATCGATCGCCTCACCCAGGCTGCCGCCGCGGCGCCGGTCGTCATCCGCCGGCATCGGCTCGGCGAACTCGCCCTCGATATCGGGGCGATAGATCACGTCCTCCGCCGACAGCGCCGCCAGGCGACGCATCAGATTCTCAAGCTCGCGGACATTGCCGGGCCAGTGATAGGCGGTCAGCACCTCGATCGCATCGGCCGACAGGGTCTTGAGCGGCAGGCCCTGATCGCAGGCGAGCTTCAGGAAATGCCGGGCCAGATCCGCGATGTCTTCCCGCCGCTCGCGCAGCGGCGGCAGGCGCACAGGCACCACGTTCAGGCGATAGAACAGATCCTCGCGGAACAGGCCCTGCTGGATCAGCTGGCGAAGGTCACGATGGGTCGCCGCGATGATCCGAACGTCCGCCCGGATAGGCGTGCGCCCGCCGACGGTTGTGAATTCGCCTTCCTGAAGCACGCGCAACAGCCGTGTCTGGGCATCCAGCGGCATGTCGCCGATCTCGTCCAGAAACAGCGTACCACCCTGGGCCTGTTCGAACCGGCCGGTCTTGCGCTGGGCAGCACCGGTGAAGGCGCCCTTCTCGTGGCCGAACATCTCGGATTCGATCAGGTCGCGCGGGATGGCCGCCATGTTGATCGCCACGAACGGCCCGCCGCGACGCTTGCCGTAATCATGCAGCGCCCGCGCCACCAGCTCCTTGCCGGTGCCGCTTTCGCCGGTGATCATCACCGTCAGATCGGTGCCCATGATCCGGGCCATGACCCGGTAGACTTCCTGCATCGACGGCGAACGGCCGACCAGCGGCATCTCTTCTTCGGCCTGCGGCTGACCGCGCTGATCCAGCGCCGGCGGCGGTGCATCGCCCCGCCGGGTGTTGAGCGCCCGCTGCACGATGCGGAGAAGTTCGTTCAGATCGAAGGGCTTGGGGAGATATTCAAAGGCCCCGCGTTCGGTCGCCTTGACCGCGGTCAGCAGCGTCTTCTGTGCGGTCATCACGATGACCGGCAGGTTGGGGCGCAGGCGCTTGATCCGGGGCAACAGGTCGAGCGCGTTCTCATCGGGCATCACCACATCGGTGATCACCAGATCGCCGTCGCCGTCCTCGACCATCCGCCACAGCGAGGCGGCGGTGCCGGTGGTGCGCACCGTATGCCCGGCCCGGCTGAGTGCCTGATGCAGAACGGTACAGATGCTGCGGTCGTCATCGGCGACCAGGATGGTTGCGGGCTCCATCGCGTCCGTCGTTCCTTCAGGCCTTGGGGTTGTACATGGGCAGCATCACCTTGAACACGGTGCGCCGGGGGCGGCTGTCGACCTCGATCACCCCGCCATGATCGTTGACCGCCTTGGCGACCAGCGACAGGCCGAGGCCGGTACCCGAGGGTTTGGTGGTCACGAAAGGATCGAACAGATTGGCCCGGATATCCTCGGGCACGCCCTGGCCGTTATCCTGCACCGTCACCACCAGCGGCAGGTCCAGCCGGTCACGGCTGCCCGGCACCTGGACACGCAAACCATGCTGGAAGGCGGTGGTGAGCGTGATTTCTCCGCCCTCTTCCGGAACGGCTTCGGCGGCGTTCTTCACCAGGTTCAGGAAGATCTGCACCAGCATGTCGTGATGGCCGTAGACCGGCGGCAGCGAGGGGTCGTACTGCTCGATGAACCGGACATGGCTCGCGAAACCGTTCTGGGCCAGGCGGCGGACATGTTCCAGCACCACGTGGATGTTTACCGGCTCCCGCTCGATCGGTCGGCCGTCGGAAAACTGCTCCATCCGGCCGATCAGGTTCACGATCCGATCGGCCTCCTTGCAGATCAGCTGGGTGAGCATGCGGTCGCCCTCGGCGACATTGTACTCCAGCAGCTGTGCGGCACCGCGGATGCCCGAAAGCGGGTTCTTGATCTCGTGGGCCAGCGCCATGGCCATGCCGGTGATCGATCGGGCGGCGCCCCGATGGGTCAGTTGCCGGTCGATCTTATGGGCCATCGACCGCTCGATCAGCGACAGCAGCACCGCGGGGGCACCCTGATCAGGCAGCGGGGCCACCTGCGCATCGACCAGCCGACTGCCGGTCCGCGGCCCGTCGATCACGATGTCGTATTCGTTCAGGCTGGATCCGCCATGCAGGAAGCATTTGCGGATGATGTCCATCAGCGGGCTGTCATAGCGGATGAACTCGGTCAGCGCCGAGCCGATCAGCACCGAGATGCCGGTGCCGAAAAACTGCTCCGCAGCCGGATTGCCATAGAGGATCCGGTCGTCATTGGCCACCACCAGAACCGGGTGCGGCAAGGCGTCGAGAATCGCATCGCCCGGGACGGACGATTTGGAGGGCCGGCGTTTCCGGCCGAAGCTGGTCAGAGCCATGGTCTGGGCCAGACCTTTCCACATGCGCTGGCGGGGGCTGCCGACGGGGTCCTGGCCCCCGTCCGCGGGCGTGGAGGGGCCGTCGTCCGCGGTCCCGTCCACATCACGGACGGGATCCTCGGGATCGGGGGTGTCGTGGTTAAGAAGATCGGGGTGCCGGAGGATGGGATCACTCATGCGGCCACTCCGAAATCTGCCGGAAGATCGCCCAGCGCAAGGCGATCGAGCACGGCACGTACGTCGTCCGGCTGCTCGGCACGGACAAGATGGTCGCGTATCGCCCGGCCGGCGCCGGCAACGGTCGCATAGGCGTCGAGATGCTTGCGCACCACCCGGCGGCCATGGGCCTCGCCGTAGTGGTCGAGTGCCAGATCATAATGCGCCCGGGCAAGCGACCAGATGGCAGCCGTGTCCGGCATGGCGACGCTACGCCCCGCCAGCCCCGCCATCACCATTGCCGGCAGCCACGGACGCCCCAGAGTGGCGCGTCCGATCATCACCCCGTCCGCACCGGTTCGATCCAGAAGCCGCCGCGCATCGGCAGGGCTTGCAACGTCACCATTGGCGATCAGGGGCACGCGAACCCGCCGCCGCACTGCCGCGATGCCCGCGGGATCGGCCGAACCTTTGTAGAACTGGGCGCGCGTTCGGCCGTGCACGGTGATCATCGCGACTCCGATCTGTTCAAGCCGTGCAGCCAGATCGGGCGCCGAGAGTTCACCTTCGGCCCAGCCCAGCCGCATCTTGACCGTGACGGGCACCGGGCCGGCCGCACGGATCACGGCCCGAACGATGGCCTCGGCACGGTCGGGTTCGCGCATCAATGCGGCGCCGCAGGCGCCACTGGTCACCTTCTTTGCCGGACAGCCCATGTTGATATCGATCCAGGCCGCCCCCGCCTCGACAGCCTTCTCCGCCGCCTCGGCCATCACCTCGGGGTCGCGCCCCGCCAGCTGGACCGCGACCGGCCCCGGCTCACCCGCCAGGTCGATCATCGACAGGGTGCGACGGCACCCCTCGACCAGGGTGCCGCCGGCGATCATCTCGGACACCGTCGCCGACACGTCGAAGCGCCGCACCATCGTCCGAAACGGACGGTCGGTCACACCGGCCATGGGTGCCAGCAGCACCGGAGGTGCAGCTCTGTCGGGTGAGAAAAGCCGATCGATCATCGGGTTCCTGGTCATGGGCTGGGCAATTGCCCGAGCTGAGTGCATAAAGTTTAGGCGAAGTGTATTGAGCCGGCCCGCGCGGTGCAAGCGTCGGCCGCGCTTGCAACCATCGGCCGACCCCGGTATCGAAGGACACTGCGGTGTTTCGAAGCCCCACCCCGCCCTGCCCGACCAGGAGATGCGCCAGATGACCCCGACCCGGCCGCAGCCATCCGACGATGCCGTCGGCGACGCTCCGCCGCGTGGCCGCGCGGCGGCACTCATCGTCGCGGCCGGACGCGGCCGGCGGTTCGGCGGCGGTGTTCCCAAGCAGTATCAGGCCCTTGGGGGCCGCGCCCTGCTCGCCCACGCCGCCGCAGCCTTTCTTGCCCACCCGCGGATCGATCTCGTCCAGGTCGTGATCGGGCCGGATGACCGGGACCTGCACGACCGGGCGTTGGCAGGGCTGGAGGTGGCGCCGCCGGTCATCGGCGGCGCGGAGCGACAGGATTCGGTGCGCCTCGGCCTGGAAGCACTGGCGGCGCGTGGTGACATCGATTTCGTGCTGGTTCACGACGCCGCCCGCCCCTTCCTGCCGGCCGGGATGATCGACAGGGTCCTGAATGCCCTGGGTGACGCGCCGGCAGCCCTGCCGGCACTCGCCGTCACCGACACGCTGAAGCGGGGCGAGGCGATGACGGTCGCCGGGACCGTGTCGCGCGACGGCCTCTGGCGGGCGCAAACCCCTCAAGGGGCACGGCTCGACCTGCTGCTTGCGGCTCATCGCGCCGCGGCCGGACACACGCTGCCCCGCGCGCTGACCGATGATGCGGCCGTGATGGAGGCGGCCGGCCATGCCGTCCGGCTGGTCGACGGCGACGAAGCCGCCTTCAAGATCACCACGACCGCGGATATGGACAGGGCCCGGCAGTTGCTGGCGCGGCGCGGTCAGACGGCCACCCTGCTCCCGGCCACCGGCAGCGGCTTCGATGTCCACGCTTTCGCCCCCGGCGACCATGTCTGGCTCTGCGGTGTTCCTGTGCCGCATGATCAGGGGCTGTCCGGGCATTCCGATGCGGATGTCGCCCTGCATGCGTTGACCGATGCGGTGCTGGGTGCCATCGCCGCCGATGATATCGGCCGTCATTTTCCGCCGACGGATGCCCGCTGGCGCGGCGCTTCGTCCGACCGGTTCCTGATCCACGCCCTGGCCCTGATGGGCGCGATGGGCGGCCGGCTGGTGCATTGTGACGTGACCATCATCGGCGAGCGACCGAAGGTCGGTCCTCATCGCGAGGCGATGCGCCGCCGCCTTGCCGAATTGACCGGACTGCCGCCCGCACGGATCGGGGTCAAGGCCACCACCACCGAGCAGCTGGGCTTCACGGGCCGCCGCGAGGGACTGGCGGCCATGGCGACCGCCACGGTGCTGCTCCCCGATCTCTCCGCTCCGGAGCCGGTGGTTTGAGCCCCCGCCGCCATCGCGAGCATCTGCCGGCCCATCATCCGGCAGAGCTGATCGCGACCGTGCTCGGCAGCGGCAACGCCCCGCGCGCACCCGGCACCGTCGGCACCGTCGCCGCCCTGGCCATCGGCATCCCGGTCGCCTGGGCGGGCGGTGCCCCGGCGCTGCTGATCGGTGCCCTGCTTGCGGTCATCGCCGGCTGGTGGGCCATCCGCCTGGTCACCGCTCATGACGGGGTCCACGACCCCGGACGCGTGGTCATCGACGAACTGGCCGGCCTCTGGATTACGCTGGCAGCACTGGCCCCTCTCGGGCGGCTCGGCGACTGGCACTGGTGGCTTGCGGCCTTCATCGCTTTCCGTGCCTTCGACATCGCCAAACCCTTTCCGGTAGGATGGGCCGACCGCCATGTCCGCGGCGCACTGGGCGTGATCCTCGACGACCTGATCGCCGGGGTCTACGCCATTCTGTTGCTCGTCGCTTTGGCCTCCGGCCTCGACATGGCCGGCATTGCCCTTTGATCGCACGCCGGAGCACCTGCCTATGCTCACTGACAGCCTGATCGAGACCGCAGAGCTTGTTCTGTCCCGTGCGCGGGACCGCGGCCTGAAGATCGCCACGGTCGAAAGCTGCACCGGCGGGTTGGTTGCCGGCACGCTCACCGCCGTCGCCGGCTCTTCGGATGTGGTCGATCGCGGCTTCGTGACCTATTCCAACGAGGCCAAGACCGAGATGGTCGGCGTTCCGGCAGCCTTGATCGAGGCCGAAGGCGCGGTGAGCCGGCCGGTCGCCGAAGCGATGGCGACCGGTGGCATTGCCCGGTCGCGTGCCGATCTTGCCGTGTCGATCACCGGCATTGCCGGGCCCGGCGGCGCCACGCCCACCAAGCCCGTGGGACTGGTCTATCTCGCCTGCGCGCGGCGCGGCGGCACGGTCACCCATCGCCGGCATGTCTTCCCGGGCGACCGTCAGGCCGTGCGGGCGCAGAGCGTCGCGGTGGCGCTCGACATGCTGCTCGACGCCCTGGCGGACTGACCCCGGCCGGAGCCCCGACGGGTGGTCAGCCGCGCCCATCGAGCAGACGGCGGACGGCGCCGAGTTTGTCGGGATTGCGCATCGTCAGGATGGCGCCCACCCGCCCCTGCCCGTCGGGGACGAGCGCGCTGACGCTCATGCTGCCGTCGGGAAAATCCTGAATGAAGCCGGGTGCGCCGTTAACCAGGGCGAGGCGCACGCCCTGCGCCGGGTGCTTGCGGGTGATCGAGATCAGGAACCGCACCACCTTGTCGATGCCGCGGATGGGGTTGAGCGCCGCCGCCGCCTTGCCCCCGCCATCGCTCTCCAGCACGATTTCAGGGGCGAACAGGCGCCGGAGCATGACCTCGTCGCCGCTTGCCACCGCTTGCAGAACCGCTTCGGCAAGCGCACGCGCCGCCTCGGGATCGGCGCTGCCACTGCCGGGGCTGCGGTCGAGCAGCGGATCTGCCGCCGCCGGCAGCTCCGCCCGGGCGGCCGTCAGGCGGCGCCGGGCGCGCGACAGCCGCTGACGCAATGCCACGGGGGTGATGCCGAGCGCATCGGCCGCCTCGTCGGCCTCCATCTCCGCCACCTCGACCAGAAGCAGGGCAGCGCGTTCCGATGGCGGCACCCGCTCCATCAGCCGGAGCAGCGCCAGCGACAGGGTCTCGGTCGTCTCGATGAGGCCCGCCTCGGGCGGCACGATGTCGGACACCAGCGGCTCCGGCAGCCAGGGGCCGGGATAGCCGGTCCGGGCACGCCGGCGGCTGCGCAAGCGGTCGAGTGCAAGCCGGGTCGCCACCGACAGCAGAAAGGCCCGCGGTTCACGCGGCCGGCCGGCCTCGGTGCCGGTTTCCGCCCGCTGCCAGCGCAGCCAGGCATCCTGCATCACATCATCGGCGTCGGCCGAGCTGCCGGTGAGCCGGTAGGCCTGCGCCCAGGCCGCCGGTGCATGGGCGAGAAAGGCATCGGTTCGGGCTGCGGAGGGTCCCGGCATGGCGCTTGTGGTCAGGCTCATGCGCGCAGCTCCACATGAATGTCCGCCCGGTCCGGCTCGGCATCCGGCCATCTGTCGAAATCGGCCCGAAAGGCGCGGTCGGGCAGGGTTTGCCAGATCCTGGCCCAGCCCGCGGCCAGCGCCGCCGGCTGCGGGCCGGCGGTCTGCAGCACCAGAAAATCGGCCGCGGCCAGATCGATCCGGATCAGCCCGTCCGGCACCGCCAGACCGGGCACCAGAACCCGGCCGATGGTCAGCCGGAACGGGGCGCTGTGGTCGCCCTGATACCGATCATAGACGGCAAAGGTCGCAGCCTCGGCGCAGGGCCGCCCCTCCAGCGGCCGCTCCGCAAACCAGCGCCCCCACAGGGCGCCGATCGCATCCGGATCGTCATTCGAGACGATGGCAGCAAGGCCGGTCACGGCAAAACCGCCGGAGCGGCAGCGGCTGAAACCCGGAGGCGGCGTGGCGATGTCGGTCATCGGATCGTCCTTCGACAGGGAGACGCTGCCAGAAAGACGTCCACCCCGGACATCCTGTGACATCCCTGATCGCGATGTCACATCGAAAAATCGAGAAGCCGCGGAGGACGGGCCGGGATCAGGGCTCGGCCGGCCGTGGCGCCTGGCCGCGATGCAGAGGCTCGCGGCCGTAAAGATCAGCGGCCCGGGCCTCGAAAGCCTTGACCATGCGCCGGGTGGCCTCGCCGAACAGCGCGCCCATCACATTGTCGAGCAGGCGCGAGCGGAATTTGAAATCGACTTCGAAATCGACCAGGCAACCTTCGGGATGCGGCTCGAAACACCAGCGATTGCGCAGATGTTCGAACGGCCCGGTCACGTCGGTCACCAGCACCTCATGCGGGCGCAGGAGTTCGACCTTCGAGGTGAAACGCTCGCGGATCATCTTGAAGCCGATCACCAGATCGGCCTCCATGCGCTCGCGCTTGTGCCCCTCGGCATCGGTGAAGCTCTCACGCGTGCGGATGCGTGAGGCGATGCACCAGGGGAGGAATTCCGGATAGCGGTCGACGGCGGCAACGAGGTCGAAAAGCTGGTCGGGCGCGTAGGGCAGTACGCGCTTTTCGCTGAAGGACGGCATCGTCGAACGCTAACTCCCGTTGGCGAGAATCGTCGGGCAGACGGCAGCCGGGCAGCTCCCCCGCGCGATGCGGGGGCTGCTGCCACGGCGCCGCGGCGGACCGTCTCTCTATACGGTCTGAGCGGCACCCGCTGCAAGCTGCGCCTCGCGTGCGGCCTTCAGCTGCGCGAAGTCCTTGTCGGCGTGATGCGACGAACGGGTCAGCGGGCTGGACGACACCAGCAGGAAACCCTTGGCCCGCCCCATGGTCGCATAGGACTGGAACTCCTCGGGCGTGACGAAGCGGTCGACCGGCAGATGTTTGGGCGTCGGCTGCAGATACTGGCCGATGGTCATGAAGTCGACATCCGCGGCGCGCAGATCGTTCATCACCTGATGAACCTCGCCCTTGGTCTCACCCAGGCCGACCATGATGCCCGACTTGGTGAAGATCGAGGGGTCGACATCCTTCACCATCGACAGGATCTTGAGCGAGTGGAAATAACGCGCACCTGGCCGGACATCGGCATAGAGCCGCGGCACGGTTTCCAGGTTGTGGTTGAAGACATCCGGCCGCGCCTCGGCCACCGCCTGAAGCGCGCCCTTCTTGCGCTGGAAATCGGGGGTCAGAACTTCGATGGTGGTCTCGGGCGACATCTCGCGGATACGGCGGATCACCTGGACGAACTGGCCGGCGCCGCCATCGTCGAGATCGTCGCGATCGACCGAGGTCACCACCACATGCGCCAGCCCCATCTCGGCCACCGCTTCCGCCAGATGTGCGGGCTCGTCCGGGTCCACCGCGCGAGGCATGCCGGTTGCGACATTGCAGAACCGACAGGCACGGGTGCAGATGTCGCCCAGGATCATCACGGTGGCGTGCTTCTGGGTCCAGCACTCGCCGATATTCGGGCAGGCAGCCTCTTCGCAGACGGTGAAGAGGTTGAGGCGCCGCATGCGCTGGCGCATCTCCGCCACCTGTGGCGAGGTCGGCGCCTTGACGCGAATCCAGTCGGGCTTACGCTGACGCTGGGCTGGCGTGGTGCTGGCTGGCGCCGTCTCGACGGGATGGATGATCACGGCCACGTGCGATGTCCCCCGGCCTGGATGGGTTGAGGCCCGGCCCCGACCGGCGATCGGGAGCCGGGCCTTTGGTCGAGCATACCACAGTCGACCGCGCCACAGGCGTGCCTGTCGCAGGGCGCTGAGGGTATTTCGGGTTAGAAATGGATGGCCCGTCCGAAGGCGTCAAGCACGGACTCGTGCATCATCTCGGACAGGGTGGGATGCGGGAAGATGGTGTGCATCAGGTCGAGCTCGGTGCCTTCCATGGTCTTGGCGACCGTGTAGCCCTGGATCAGCTCGGTCACCTCGGCACCGATCATATGGGCGCCCAGCAGCTCGCCCGTCTTCGCGTCGAACACCGTCTTGACCAGCCCTTCGGGTTCACCCAGGGCGAGGGCCTTGCCATTGCCCCGATAGGGGAAGCGGCCGACCTTGACGTCGTAACCGGCCTCTTTCGCCTTGGCTTCGGTCATGCCGACCGATGCCACCTGCGGCGTGGCATAGGTGCAGCCGGGAATGTTCTCGCGGGTCATCGGGTGGACATGCTCGACGCCGGCGAAGGCCTCGACACAGATCACGCCTTCATGCGAGGCCTTGTGAGCCAGCCAGGGTGCGCCGGCCACGTCGCCGATCGCATAGATGCCCGGCTCGTCGGTTTCGAGATACGGACCGACCTGGATCTGGCCCTTCTCGACCTTCACCTTCGTCGTCTCCAGCCCCAGATCCTCGGTGTTGCCGACGATGCCGATCGCCACGATAACGCGGTCGACCTTCAGGCTCTGCGTCTTGCCCTTGCCGTCTTCGAGCGTTGCGGTCACCCCGTCCCTGCCCTTGTCGAGCGCCTTGACCTGGGTGCCGGTGAGGATCTTCATCCCCTGCTTTTCGAAGGCCTTGCGAGCGAGACCCGAAATCTCGGCATCCTCCACCGGCAGGATGCGGTCGAGCAGTTCGACCACGGTCACCTCGACGCCGAGCGCGCGATAGAAGCTCGCGAATTCGATGCCAATCGCGCCGGAGCCGACCACCAGCAGCGACTTGGGCAGACTCTCGGGCACCATGGCTTCGCGGTAGGTCCAGACCCGCTCGCCATCGGGCTCCAGCCCCTTGACCACGCGGGCACGGGCGCCGGTCGCCAGAATGATGTGATCGGCGGTGACGCTGCGCTTGCCCTTCGCGCCCTCGATCACGACCTTGCCAGGGCCGTTCAGACGGCCGCGGCCGTCGGCAACCTCGACCTTGTTCTTCTTCAGCAGATGAGCCACGCCCTGCGACAGGGTCTTGGCCACGTCACGGCTGCGCTTGACGATCGCGGACAGATCGAAGCTCGGCTTCTCGACCGTGATGCCGAATTCCCTGGCATGGTTGACCAGGGTCCACACCTCGGCCGCCCGCAGCAGCGCCTTGGTCGGGATGCAGCCCCAGTTCAGGCAAATGCCACCCAGGTGCTTTTCCTCGACCACCAGCGTGCGCAGGCCCAGCTGGCCGGCGCGGATCGCCGCGACATAGCCGCCGGGGCCGCCGCCGATCACGATCACGTCATAGTCGTCGCCGCTCTTCGGCCCCGAGGCCGTCTTCGGCGCCGGCTTCTTCGCTTCGGCCTTGGGCGCCTCGGCCTTCTTCGGAGCCTCGGGCTTCTTCGGGGATTCGGGCTTCTTCGCGGCCTCGGCAGCCTTGGTAGCTTCCTTCGGCGCCTCGGCACCGCCGGCAGCGGCCTTTGCCGCCTCGGCCGGATCCTCGCCTTCATCGGCGAGGACCGCAATCAGGGCATTGACCGCGACGTTCTCGGTGCCTTCCGGTACCACGATCTTCGCCAGCACGCCCTCGTCCGCCGCCTCGACCTCCATGGTGGCCTTGTCGGTCTCAATCTCGGCGATCACCTGACCACTTTCGATCGTGTCGCCTTCCTTGACCAGCCAGCGGGCCAGGGTGCCTTCGGTCATGGTCGGCGACAGCGCCGGCATCAGAACCTTGATCGGCATGGGATGGGTCTCCCGTCCGTCTCGTGTGTGTCTCGAAGGATGAACCGCGGGATGCCGCTCAGAGCAGCATCGACAGCGGGTCCTCGATCAGCTTCTTGAAGGCGGCCAGGAACTGGGCGCCGACGGCGCCGTCCACCACCCGGTGGTCGCAGGAGAGTGTAACCGTCATCACCGTCGCGATCGCCAGCGCACCATCCTTCACCACCGGCCGCTGCTCGGCGGCACCGGCGGCCAGGATCGCCGACTGCGGCGGGTTGATGATCGCCGAGAACTCCCTGATCCCGTACATGCCGAGGTTAGAGACCGAGAAGGTCCCGCCCTGATACTCCTCGGGCTTCAGCTTGCCGTCGCGGGCACGGGTGGCGAGGTCGCGCATCTCGGACGAGATCGCGGCCAGACCCTTGGTATCGGCCTTGCGGATGATCGGGGTGATCAGCCCGCCGTCGATCGCAACGGCCACCGAGACGTCGACATCCTTGAAGCGCAGCACCGCCTCGTCGGTCCAGGCCGCATTGGCCGCCGGCACCTTGCGCAGCGACAGGGCGCTGGCCCGCACCACGAAATCATTGACGCTGATCTTCACGCCGTCGCCGGCACGCTCGTTCAGCTCCTTGCGCACCGCCAGCAGCCGGTCGATGACGCAGTCCACCGTCAGGTAGAAATGCGGCACGGTCTGCTTGGCGTCGAGCAGGCGGCGGGCGATGGTCTTGCGCATGCCGTTATTGGCCTCGGCCTCATACGGCATGCCCAGCTTGTCGACCAGATCGCGGGTCTGGGCAGAAGCCGCGGCCGAGATCGCCGCCACGCTGTAGCCGCCACCGGTCTGCTGGGCCGGCGCCGGGGTCGCCTTGGGCGCCTCGGCGGCCGGAGCAGCGTCGCTGCGGCCCGGGGCTTTCGGCGCCTCGGCCGGCTTTGCACCCGATGCGATCGCCGCCTCGACATCGGCCTTCACGATCCGGCCATGCGGACCGGTGCCCTCAACACCGGAGAGGTCAAGTCCCGCCTCCGACGCGATGCGGCGGGCGAGCGGGCTCGCCTTGATCCGGCCGCCCTCGCCATCGGCCGCCGGCTTCGCCGACGCCTTGGGAGCGGGTGCTGCTGCTACTTCCGCCTCACCCGCATCGTCACCTTCGGCCTCGGCCTCTTCCGCCTTGGCGGCGGGCGCAGGCGCGCCGGCACCGGCGGCAGCTTCCGCCACTGCTGCATCGTCGTCGCCCTCTTCCTTGAGCACGGCGATCGGCGTGTTCACGGCCACATTCTCGGTGCCTTCCGGCACCAGGATCTCCGCCAGCACGCCTTCGTCGACCGCTTCCACCTCCATGGTGGCCTTGTCGGTCTCGATTTCGGCGATCACCTGTCCGCTTTCGATCTTGTCGCCGGCCGACACCAGCCACTTGGCGAGCGTGCCTTCGGTCATGGTCGGCGACAGGGCCGGCATCAGGATGGTCTGAGCCATGTTCGGTCCTCGGATTCTCGATGGGGTCCGGCGATGCCGGCTCAGAATTCGTAGCCGACGGCGCGCTTGGCGGCCTCGACGATGTCGTCGGGCTGCGGCAGGGCCAGCTTCTCGAGATTGGCGGCATAGGGCAGCGGCACATCCTTGCCGCAGACCCGGATCACCGGCGCATCCAGATGATCGAAGGCGTGCTCCATCATCAGCGCAGCCTGCTCGGCGCCCATGCCGGCCGTCGGCCAGCCTTCCTCGACCGTCACCAGGCGATTGGTCTTCTTCACCGAAGCGACGATGGTGTCGACGTCGAGCGGGCGGATCGTACGCAGGTCGATGACCTCGGCCTCGATCCCCTCTTCCGCCAGCTTATCCGCGGCTTCCAGCGCCTTGCCGACATTGATCGACCAGGCGGTGATGGTCACGTCCCGCCCCTCGCGCACGATCGCGGCCTTGCCGATCTCGACCACATGGTCGTCGTCGTCCGGCACTTCGAAGCTCTGACCGTAGAGGATCTCGTTCTCAAGGAAGATGACCGGGTTCGGATTGCGGATGGCGGCCTTCAGCAGGCCCTTGGCATCCGCCGCCGACCAGGGGGCGATGACGATCAGCCCGGGAACATGGGCATACCAGCTGGCATAGTCCTGGCTGTGCTGGGCCGCCACGCGCGCCGCCGCACCGTTGGGGCCGCGGAACACGATCGGGCAGCGCATCTGACCGCCGGACATGTAATTGGTCTTGGCGGCAGAGTTGATGATCTGATCGATCGCCTGCATGGCGAAGTTGAAGGTCATGAATTCGACGATCGGCTTCAGGCCGCGCATGGCGGCGCCGACGGCAAGGCCGGTAAAGCCGTGTTCGGTGATCGGGGTGTCGACCACCCGCTTCGCCCCGAATTCGTCGAGCAGACCCTGGGTGACCTTGTAGGCGCCCTGATATTCGGCGACCTCTTCGCCCATCACGAAGACGTCGCCGTCCCGGCGCATCTCTTCGGCCATGGCGTCGCGCAGCGCCTCGCGTACCGTGATCTTCGGCATGTATGGACCCGTTTCTCTCTGAAATCCGTCACCAGAGCGGCGCCGACGCACCCTGCCCCGGTCTCCTGTGAAAACCTTGAACCGGCAGAGCCTCGATCAGCTCTCGACCAGCACGTCCGTCCACAGCTCCGACGGATCGGGCTCGGGGTTCTCCTGGGCGAAATCGGCGGCATCCACCACGATGTCCTTGATCTCGCGGTCGATGCCCTTGAGCTTCGCCTCGTCCCATTCACCGCTATCGATCAGCAGCTTTTTGACCAGTTCGATCGGGTCGCGCTCGGCCTTCATGCGGTTCAGTTCGTCCTTGGACCGGTACTTGGCCGGGTCGGACATCGAATGGCCGCGGAATCGGTAGGTCTTCATCTCCAGCAGGATCGGACCCTTGCCGCTGCGGGCATGCTCGACGGCGAATTCGGCAGCACCACGCACGGTCCGCACATCCATGCCGTCAACTGCGAAACCCGGGATGCCGAAGCTCTCACCGCGGCGGTAAAGTTCAGTGACCGCGCTGGCCCGCGCCACCGAGGTGCCCATGCCGTAGAGATTGTTCTCGATGACATAGACCACCGGCAGGTGCCAGAGGCTCGCCATGTTGAAGCTCTCGTACACCTGGCCCTGATTGACCGCGCCGTCGCCCAGATAGGTGACGGCGACCTTGCCGTCTTCCTTGTACTTGTGCGCGAAGCCGAGGCCGGTGCCGATCGGCACCTGGGCCGCCACGATGCCATGGCCGCCGAAGAAGCCCTTCTCGACCGAAAACATATGCATCGAGCCGCCCTTGCCACGCGAATATCCGTCGCGGCGGCCGGTGAGTTCAGCCATCACGCCGCGGGCTTCCATGCCGCAGGCGAGCATATGGCCGTGGTCGCGGTAGCTGGTGACGACGCTGTCGCCGTCGACCAGGCTGCCCTGCATGCCGATCACGACGGCTTCCTGGCCGATATAGAGGTGGCAGAAGCCGCCGATCAGGCCCATGCCGTACATCTGGCCGGCCTTTTCCTCGAAGCGCCGGATCAGGAGCATCTCTCGGTAGTAGTGGACCAGCTGTTCGATGGTGCTGTTCTCGGGCGCGAGCGCGTTGCTCTGCGAGCCCGAGGGCTTACGGCGCGAAGTCGCCATGCGGTCCTCCCCGGATGTGACGCGCGGGAGCCGCACGAGCCGGCTCCGGAGCGCCTAGGTGGAGTTGAACCTAAGCCCCGCATCCGCCGCTGGCAAGCGAAACAGGGGGCGCAAATCCTTGTGCTGCGGCGCAATAGAGATGATTAACTTATCCTCAGTTAATTGACACATTCGCGTCTGGAATGGCCATCTGCGCGGCTTCGGCATCTCGCAGCGCAGCAACCAGAGCGCCCGACAAGCGTTCATCAAGACCGACCGACAGCTGCAAGCCCAGACGACGGGTGAGCCCCAGATCTTCAATCGCAACGAAACCAAGACCTTCCGGTACCAGCGTCCGCGGAGCGATCGTCACGCCCAACCCGGCCCGCACTGCAGCAAAGGCTCGTGCGTCCTGATCCGTGGCAAAGGACGGGCGAAGCCGGATACCACGCGAATCGAGCAGCCCCTGCGCATCCCTGCCCCGCTCGCAATGCATACGCAAAACGAAGGCCTCCCCGTCCAGATCGGCCACCCGCACCGAGCCGCGCCGGGCGAAATCATGGCCGGGCGGGCACACCACCGCCAGCGGATCGTCCCGCACCGGCACCCACCAGCCATCGGCCGCACGATCCGAGATGGTCAAGGCTGCATCCATCCGTCCCAGCCCCACCGCCTCGGCAAGCCGTGGTTCCCGCGCTTCACGGATGGTCAATTCCACCGCCGGCAGATGCCGGTGCAAGGCCTCCGCCAGCCCCAGAACCAGCCCCATCGGCACGGTCGGCAGCACGCCCAGAGTCAACACGCTCTGCTCCAGACCACGCCGCACTTCCTGACGCGCAAGATCGGCATCACGCACGATACCGAGTGCACGCCGATGGAACCGGCGCCCCAGAGCCGTCAGCCGCACGGCGCCGCGCTGCCGCTCCAGCAGTGACGTACCGAGTTCATCTTCCAGCGCCGCCAATCCGGCCGAGAGCGCCGGTTGAGAAACGTTCAGAGAGCGTGCGCCGCCGGTGATGCTGCCTGCCGCCACCACCGCGATCAGATAGCGCAATTGCCTGAGGGTCACGGCGGTTCCTCCATCCAATTTTCAGATCGATAAGATCCAGATAATCCATTTTCCTTAAGTTTAGGCTGCTTTCTATGATGGCGCCAGAGAACGCCCTGGTAACAGGCGCCATCACCGCTCAGGAGGCCCCGGCAATGCGCGAAGATCTGGTGCTGTACATGGTTGAGGAGGGCATCGCCCGGATCACCATGAACCGGCCCGAAGCGCTGAACGCGCTCGACGATCGGCTCAATGATGCCCTGGCCGTCGCCTGGGACCGCTTCGCGGCGGATGATGCGGCGGATGTCGCCGTGCTTTCGGGTGAAGGTCGGGCCTTCTGTTCCGGTGCCGATCTGAAGAGCTTCATTCCGCGCTGGCAGGGTGCCGACATGATGGCGCCGCGCCGCAATGCGCCAACCGGCATCGGCGGCGGGCTCACCCGCGGCCGCCATCGCCTGGTCAAACCGGTGGTGGCGGCCCTGCACGGCCATGTCATCGGTGGCGGGTTCGAACTTGCTCTTGCCTGCGACATCCGCATTGCCGCAGAGGATGCCAGCTTCGGCATCTTCGAGCTGCGCTATGGCCTGCACCAGGGCGATGGCGGGCTCGTGCGCCTTTCGGCCATCGCCGGCATCGGCACGGCGCTCGATCTCACCCTGACCGGCCGACCGGTCGACGCGGCCGAAGCCTTGCGTCTGCACCTGGTCTCCCGGGTGGTGCCGCGCGCTGACCTCATGACCGTCGCGCTGGAGACGGCCGCACGCATCCGGGCCAATGGCCGCACCGCCGTCCGCTCGGCCAAGGAGACCGTGCTGGAACTGATCGGCCGCCCCCTCGACGACGCCCTCAGATTGGAAACCCTCTACGGCTATTCGAGCCTGGGTGATTTTGGCGAGGCGGGGCCCAGGCTCGCCCGCTTTCTCGACAAGACCCCTTCCCGGCAGGATGGAGACCGGTAATGGCAGGCAGACTCGTCAGTCAGGCCGACGTGATACTCGGCCAGAAGATCAAGAGATTACGCCGGCTGCGCGGCTTCAGTCAGAGCGACGTCGCCAACGTCCTGGAGATCACCTTTCAGCAGGTCCAGAAATACGAACGCGGCGTCAATCGTGTGCCAGCCGCAGCAATTCCGGCGCTTGCGCGGTTGCTGAACACCACCGCAAGCCATCTTCTCGACATCGAGTCACCCCGACAGGCCGCCGCCACGGATGATCGCGAAGTGATGGCCCTGCAGGCAGCGCTCTCCACGCTGCCCGAGAACTCGCCAGCCCGCGTGCAATATCTGAAGGCAGTCGCCGCCCTGGCCGCCGCCATTCGCGCAGCAAGCGATGATCAGCTGGCGGCGAACATCACCGACAACACCGGCCGGGTCTCCGCGTCGGGCGTCGGCACCACCTCATCGGTGATCCCCCAGTCCGCAAGGTCATAAACCGCCCCATGGACCGTGCCCCGACCGGTGGCAAAGGTCATCTTGCGGCTCAGCACGTCGTTCCGCCACTGGGCGGCGGCGTGGTTGGCGATGACCTGCGCAAAGGCTGCCCGGCAGGCGGCATTATCGAGCCCGGCCGTATCGACCGCCAGCAGATCGGCCGAAACTGCACTGCTCACACCGGTCTGTACCGCGACATCGAACCAGAAGGCGATGTCGAGCAGAGAGACCTGCCGCCCCGACATATAGCGGCTGAGATAGCCGACCGCCCGGCCGAACCAGGTTGCGAAGGCATGGTCCATCTGAACCGATTTGGCCGCCCCCTGATTGCCAAGGGCGGAGAAATGGCCCGCCCATGGATCAATCAATCGGGTGTTGTTGGCCCCCGTCGAAATTGTCTTCGCCCAGTCGACCGCAGCCTGGCCGCGGAGCGGCAGGGCCTGCATCATCTGATCGTATTCATCCCCGAAGATGCCGGCAATCAGCCCGGGGGCTCTGATCTCGATATCCGAGAACAGCTGCTCCAGCGCCCCTGAGGACAGGGTGAAGCCGAGAATGCCCCAGGTAAGTCCGCCCGAATCGAAGGCCCCCACCGCACCGGTGAAATAGGTGCCCTCGAAGGCGACGGTTGGATTCAGCACCCGGTCGAAGGCGGTGAGCGGCCCCAGCGTCGAGAGGGACTGCCACTCATCCTCGAGAAAGGTGGCGGAGACGGGAAAACCGCTTCCCGTCTGCCAGTCATTCATGGCCCGGGCGCTCGCCGGGCCGAACCGGCCATCGACGACCAGACGCGCCCCTTTCCGGTTCAACAGGGTCTGAACCGCATCCGCCAGCGGGCCCGAAATCATGGCCCGGCCCTGGGTGGCGGTGGAGAAGTAAATCGTCACGGCAGCCGCTCCACGCCTGTGAACCCCTGATGGAAAGCCTACCGCAAAACGCAGAGGCGTCCAATCACCGGGTCGTCACATGATGGCATGCAGCCAAGGGTTATCGCGGTGCCTCGGGCAGAACGTCCAGAACACTGGGCGTACCCGAACCCGCGGCGCCCGAAGCCGGCGGTTCACTCGACGCATCGGGCGTGACGGGTGCTGCAGCGTCGTAAAATTCAACGCGATCACGCGCATCGGTGTAACCGAGTACCCGGCGGACCTGCTCGTCCAGCATATCGGGATCCAGGCTCTCTGCGCGCATGAGAGCCACCTGCTTCTCCAGCCGCTGCCGTTCTGTCCGGGCGTCGTCGAGCTGATGGTTCAGCGCCGCCAGCTGCTGGCGCATCTGCAGCCAGGCCACGACCCCGCGGTCGCCCTGAACCGCGTGGAACGCAAAATAGCTGACCAGGCACCCCCAGAAAATCTGGGGCGCGATCTGGCGCAAGCGGCGCGTTATATCCCTTTGCATCGACATGGGGTGCATGGAATCACGCAGTTGTCACGGCGTCAATCAGCCTTCGTGGCGCAGGCCTCCCCGTCCGATATTTGTCATGGCGCCTGTGGCGCGGTCGCCGCGCCGGCTCATTCCACGGGCTGTCACAAATATGGCTAAATTTTAACCATGTCATGTCATCTGACGGTTTTTTGAGCGAACCCAACACCGTTCGGACACCTGCGCGCCTGTCGCCTTCTACGTAATCTTCCCCGGAGAGAACCGCGGAGACCTGCGGACGGCAGACCGCCGCCTTCCTACCCAAGCATGTTTGGTCCGCTTCTTGCTGCTCTGGCTCATGGATCGGAACAACGCGCCCTACCGGAGGCCGTCAATGAAACTCATCGTCCGCACCATCGCCAGCGGCGCCATTCTCGCCGCAGCCGCCGTCAGCGCCGCCACTGCCGCAGAACCCATCAAGGTGGGCGTTCTGCATTCGCTGTCCGGCACCATGGCGATCAGCGAGACCACCCTTAAGGACACCGTGCTGATGCTGGTGGACGAGGTGAACAAGAGCGGCGGCCTGCTCGGCCGTCCGCTTGAAGCGGTCGTCGTCGATCCGGCGTCGAACTGGCCGCTGTTCGCCGAAAAGGCCCGCGAACTGATCGAGAAGGACAAGGTCGACGTTGTCTTCGGCTGCTGGACATCGGTCTCGCGCAAGTCCGTGCTACCGGTATTCGAAGAGCTGGACGGGCTTCTGTTCTATCCTGTGCAGTACGAGGGTGAGGAAAGCTCGCGCAACGTTTTCTACACCGGTGCCGCCCCCAACCAGCAGGCCATTCCGGCCGTCGAATACCTGATGAGCGAGGATGGCGGGGCGGCCAAGCGCTGGGTTCTGCTTGGCACCGACTATGTCTACCCGCGCACGACCAACAAGATCCTGCGCGCTTTCCTGCACTCCAAGGGTGTCTCGGATGACGACATCATGGAGAGCTATACGCCCTTCGGCCACAGCGACTGGCAGACCATCGTCTCGGACGTGAAGAAGTTCGCCAGCGCCGGCAAGAAGACCGCCGTGGTCTCCACCATCAACGGCGATGCCAACGTGCCGTTCTACAAGGAACTGGCCAACCAGGGCATCGACGCCGCCGACATTCCGGTCGTCGCCTTCTCGGTGGGCGAGGAAGAACTGGCCGGCCTCGACACCGGTCCGCTGGTCGGCCATCTGGCCGCCTGGAACTACTTCATGTCGGTCGATACGCCCGAGAACGCCGACTTCATCAAGAAGTGGCACGCCTTCATCAAGGACGACAAGCGCGTCGTCAACGACCCGATGGAAGCGACCTATATCGGCTTCAAGATGTGGAGCCAGGCGGTGCTGCAGGCCGGCACCACCGACGTCGATGCCGTGCGCCAGGCCATGTACGGCCAGAAGGTCCCGTCGCTGACCGGCACCACCGCGGTCATGAACGTCAACCACCACCTGTCGAAGCCGGTGCTGATCGGCGAGATCCAGGGTGATGGCCAGTTCTCGACCGTGTGGAAGACCGATGGTCCGATCGTCGGCGATGCCTGGTCCGACTACATCCCGGAAAGTGCCAAGCTGACCGCCGACTGGACCTATCCCTGGGTCTGCGGCAACTGCGAGACGCCGAAGTACAAGTGATGCGCTGACATCACGGCGGCTGCGCCGGGCCGGCCCAACCCCGGCATGGCCTGGCGCAGCAGCATCTTCACGGAAAGTCTTCACCGATCGGACGGTGGCCCGTGCCGCCCGATCGCGGAGGACGGGGCTTCGGCTGTCTGCCTGTGGCCGCGGTACGCTCTCCCGCCGCCCGAGACATCACGACCGCCGAAGCCCCACCCTGCCCTTGCCGCCCCGGATCGGCCGGTCAGCTTCACCGGCGGCTCCGCACGCGGTTGCAGAAGACGAGCCCGATGCCCGGACAAGCGATTTCTCCCCGCCGGCCTGCCGGCGGCCCCGCCACGCTGCTGCGCGCCCTCGCGCTGGCGGCGGTGCTGCTGATCCTGCCGTTCGCCACCGGCCCATCCACCTTTTCTCCCGCAGGCGTGGCCGTCGCCCAGACGACCGATGCCGCACCGACCGCGGAAGAGGATGCACAGCTGCGCGCCGCACTCGCCACCGAAGGCAGTGGCTTCGACGGCGCGCTGGCACTGATTCGCGCCCTGGCCGCCACGGGCGATGCCCGTGCCGCCCGGGCGATCGATGCCCTCCAGTCCGGCAATCTCGGCCGCCTGAACGATGGCGGTCTGGTGATCCTGGAAGGTCGCGGCAACGATGCCGGCATGCGCGATCCGGTGACCGGCGAGGATCTCGGCAAGGCCGAACGCGGCCTGGTCGAGCGCATCCGCGTCAACAATCGGGTGCGGGTCGAGGCCCGCGCCGCGATGGGCCTGATCGATCTCAGGGCAAAACGGCCGGAACGGCGCATTGCTGCGGCCGACGGCCTGATCAAGTCTCCGGATGCGGCGGCACTGCCGCTGCTCACCCAGGCGATCGAGACCGAGACCGACGGCCGCGCCCGCGATGCCCTGACCAAGGCGCTGGCCGCCGTGCAGGCCTTCTACGCCGAGAACCCGGAGGAACGCCTTCAGGCGATCGAGACCCTGGGCGACTATGCCGACCCGCAGGTCCGCAGCCTGCTCGGCCGGATCGCCGACGGTACACCGGAAGGGCTCTCCCCGGATGCCGCCCAGGCGGTGAAGGGTGCGGCGATCGATGCGCTGGCTGCCGTGGAAGCCAAGCTCGAAATGTGGGCGCTCGTCGGCAATGTCTATCAGGGGCTGAGCCTCGGATCGGTTCTCGTCCTTGCCGCCGTCGGTCTTGCCATCACCTTCGGCGTGATGGGCGTGATCAACATGGCCCATGGCGAGATGGTGATGCTCGGGGCCTATACGACCTATCTGGTCCAGCAGGGCATCGCGGCCGCGGCGCCGGCCCTGATGCCGGTATCGCTGTTGATCGCCCTGCCCGCAGCCTTCCTGGTCTCGGGGGCCGCTGGTTTCGCGATCGAGCGCAGCGTGATCCGCTGGCTCTATGGCCGGCCGCTCGAAACCCTGCTCGCGACCTGGGGGCTCAGCCTGATCATTCAGCAGGCGGTGCGCTCCATCTTCGGGCCGACCAATCGCGAAGTCTCCAGCCCCGACTGGATGAGCGGCGCTTTCGAGATCGCCGGCGGCATCACGCTGACCTATAACCGGCTCTGGATTCTGGCCTTCTCCCTGGTCGTGGTCGGCGGCGTGGCACTGCTTCTGCGCAAAACGCCCCTCGGCCTGCATGTCCGTGCGGTCACGCAAAACCGGTCCATGGCCTCGTCCATGGGCATCCGGACCGGCCGGATCGACGCCCTCACCTTCGCCCTCGGCTCAGGGATCGCCGGCATTGCCGGTGTGGCGCTCAGCCAGATCGACAATGTCAGCCCGAATCTCGGCCAGGGCTACATCATCGACAGCTTCATGGTGGTGGTGTTCGGCGGTGTCGGCACGCTCTGGGGCACGCTGATCGGCGGGTTCGCCCTGGGTGTGGTGAACAAGCTGCTGGAACCCTTCGCCGGTGCCGTGCTCGCCAAGATCCTGGTGCTGATCGCGATCATCCTGTTCATCCAGAAGCGGCCGCGCGGTCTGTTCGCGCTCAAGGGCCGCGCGGTGGAGGCCTGATCCCATGGCATCGACCACCGAACCCGCCGCCGCTCCCCGCCAGGCCCCGCGCGGCCTGGCACGCGGCCCGCGCCGGCCGATCCTCCTGGCCCTGCTCGGCGATCGTGGCGGGCTGATCTTCATGGGGCTGATCGCGGCCTCCGCCGTGCTGATGCCGATCTCCGCCCTGGTGCTGCCGGCAGAGCATCCGCTGGCGATCCCGTCTTACATGGTGTCGCTGTTCGGCAAGTATCTCTGCTATGCGCTGCTTGCCCTCGCCCTCGATCTGGTCTGGGGCTATTGCGGCATCCTCAGCCTGGGTCACGGCGCCTTCTTCGCCCTGGGCGGCTATGCCATGGGCATGCATCTGATGCGCGAGATCGGCCCGCGCGGCGTCTATGGCAACCCGGTTCTGCCCGACTTCATGGTCTTCCTGAACTGGCAGGAACTGCCCTGGTACTGGCATGGCTTCGACATGGCCTGGTTCGCCATTCTGATGGCGCTGGTCGTGCCCGGCCTGCTCGCCTTCGTGCTCGGCTGGCTGTGCTTCCGGTCGCGGGTGACCGGCGTCTATCTGTCGATCATCACCCAGGCCATGACCTACGCCCTGCTGCTCGCCTTCTTCCGCAATGACATGGGTTTCGGCGGCAATAACGGTCTCACGGACTTCAAGGACCTGTTCGGCTACAGCCTGCAGGCACCCGAGATGCGGGTGGCGCTTTATTCCGCCACCGCCATCGCCCTGGTCGGTGCCTATGCGCTCTCGCGCATCGTGGTGACCTCGAAGCTCGGCAAGGTGCTGGTCTCGATCCGCGACGCCGAAAGCCGGGTGCGCTTCCTGGGCTATCGGGTGGAGCACTACAAGCTCTTCGTCTTCGTGCTCTCGGCCATGCTGGCCGGCATTGCCGGTGCGCTCTATGTGCCGCAGGTCGGCATCATCAATCCGGGCGAGTTCGCCCCCGCCAACTCGATCGAAGCCGTGATCTGGGTGGCGGTCGGCGGCCGCGGCACGCTCTGGGGTGCCGCCCTGGGTGGTATCGCGGTCAACTGGGCAAAGACCTGGTTCACCGGCGCCCTGCCTGAATTCTGGCTCTTCGCCCTGGGGGCGCTGTTCGTTGCCGTGACGCTGTTCCTGCCCAAGGGGCTGGTCGGCCGGCTGCCGGCCTTCCCCACCTTCGGCCGCCGCCGCGAGGCCGTCCCCCCCGCCGCCACGGAGGACCGCGGATGACCGTGCATACCGCCGACCTGCTGGCAGATGCCGGCACCGCACCCGACGGTGGCCGCAGCCCCCGGGGCAGTGCCCTTTATCTCGACGGCGTGACCGTCAGCTTCGACGGCTTCCGGGCCCTGAATGAGCTGTCGCTGGTGGTCGATCACGGCGAGCTTCGCGCCGTGATCGGCCCCAACGGCGCCGGCAAGACCACGATGATGGATGTGATGACCGGCAAGACCCGGCCAGACAAGGGCAAGGTCCTGCTCGACGGTTCGATCGATCTCACGAAGCTCGACGAGGCGCGCATCGCCACCCTTGGCATCGGCCGCAAATTCCAGAAGCCCAGCGTCTTCGAGACCCATACCGTGGTCGACAATCTGGAACTGGCGCTTGCCGGTGATCGCGGCCCGTTTGCGGCCCTCAAATTCCGGCGCACCGCCGACAAGGCCGCGCGGATCGAGGCGGTTCTAGAGGACATCGCCCTCGCCCACCGCGCCCATGAACCCGCGGGCCGTCTCAGCCACGGCCAGAAACAGTGGCTGGAAATCGGCATGCTGCTGATGCAACAGCCGCGGGTGCTGCTGGTCGATGAACCGGCAGCCGGCATGACCGATGCCGAAACCTCACAGACCGCCGTGCTGCTGAAGCGCCTGGCGCAGTCTCATGCGGTGATCGTGGTCGAACACGATATGGGCTTCGTGCGCGATCTGGACTGCAAGGTGACCGTGCTGCACGAAGGCTCGGTGCTCGCCGAAGGCTCTCTCGACCATGTCCAGGCCGACCAGCGGGTCGTGGACGTCTATCTCGGCCGCTGACGGAGGCTTGCACCCATGCTCGACGTTCATGCGCTGGACGTGCATTACGGTTCGGCCCAGGCGCTCAAGGGCGTCTCGATCGAGGCCCGCGCCGGCGAGGTCACCTGCGTGCTCGGCCGCAACGGTGTCGGCAAGACCACGCTGATGCGCGCAATCACAGGCCATCTGAAGCCCTCGGGCGGCAGCATCAAGCTGGATGGCGCCGATCTTGCCGGCCGCGCGCCCTATGACCGGGCCCGGTCCGGCATCGGCTTCGTGCCCCAGGGCCGCGAGGTCTTTCCGCTGCTGACGGTGGAAGAGAACCTGCGCACCGGCCTCGCCGCCCGGCCACGCAAGCTGGAGCGGAAGATCCCGGACGACATCTTCGCGCTCTTCCCCGTGCTCAAATCCATGCTCGGCCGCCGGGGTGGCGACCTGTCCGGCGGCCAGCAGCAGCAGCTCGCCATCGGCCGCGCGCTCGTCACCGCCCCCAAGCTGCTGGTCCTGGACGAGCCGACCGAGGGTATCCAGCCCTCGATCATCAAGGATATCGGCCGGGTGATCCGGCTGCTTGCCCGGGAACGGGGGCTTGCGGTGGTCCTCGTTGAGCAGTATTTCGATTTTGCCCAGGAGCTTGCGGATCGCTTCATCGTGCTGGATCGCGGTGAGGTGATCGCCGCCGGAGACGGGGCAGCCCTCGACGACGACATCCGTCGCCACCTCACCGTCTGATACCGGTAGCCCCCGAAGGTGCAGATTCCCAAAGACGATGCGGCTCGTGCCCGGCGTGCCGCCCTGGATTGCGGCCGTCTGACCCTGGTGATGGGCCCCGCTCCCACTGCCAGGCGTGGCCTGCGCGACCTTGTCCAGCAGGTGCCCTATCGGGCGCTCTTCCCCCATGCGGAACCCGGCGAGCCGCCGATGGTGGTGGTCACCAGCACCTCGGGCGGTATCGTGGGCGGCGACCGGCTGGGGCTGGACGTGACGGTCGAGGACGGGGCCCGGCTGCTGCTGATGCCGCAGGCGGCAGAGCGCGTCTATCGGACGACCGGACCGGTTTCCACGATCGACAATCTGTTCCGGGTCGGTCGGCATGCCTGCTTCGAATGGCTGCCGCAGGAGACGATCATCTACGACCGTGCCCGGTTCGAGCGTCGCACCCGACTAATGCTCGCCGATCAGACCTCTCGCGCCCTGTTCGGCGAGATACTCGTGCTCGGGCGGACTGCCCACGGTGAGAGCGTCCTCAGAGCACGATTGCGCGATGCCTGGGCAGTCGAGCGTGCAGGCAGGCTTGTGCTGGCCGATGCCTTCGACCTGGCAGAGGAGGATTTCGCCGCCGCCATCGCCAGCCCCTCCGCGCTGGGCGGCATGACCGCAATCGCAGGATTCTGCGGAATCGGCAGTCCGGGAGAGACCGCGGGCCAGGCGCTCCGCGACCGGTTGCGGCGGGAACTGGAAGCGGCTGAAGGCCCGGAGCCGGCTTTCGGCACGAAACATGCATCAAATGCAACAGGGTCCGCTGCGGATCCGGATGCCCTCACCCGTCCCATCGTCGGGATCGGTCTCGTCGACGGGTGTCTGGTGGTGCGGATGGCGGGGGGCGATGCCGCCCGTCTGAAGCGGGTTTTCGACCGGCTGTGGGCGGTGGCGCGGGCGGAACTTCTTCATCATCCACCGCGTTTGCCGCGCATCCGTCGCGGCTGAACTGAAATCCGCCCGTCAGAGGCGACAGGTTAAACGATACAGGGAACGGCCAGGGAGCGTCCGCCGCATGCATCTGAGCCCTCGGGAGACGGAAAAACTGCTGATCGCCATGGCGGCCGAAGTGGCGCGAAAGCGCCGTGCCCGTGGCGTGAAGCTCAACTATCCGGAAGCGATTGCCCTGATCACCGATGTCGTGGTCGAAGGCGCCCGCGACGGCCGCAGCGTCGCCGATCTGATGGCGGCAGGCGGTCGGGTGCTCACCCGCGACGAGGTGATGCCGGGCATCCCCGAGATGATCGAACAGATCCAGGTCGAAGCGACCTTCCCCGACGGGACCAAACTGGTCACCGTCCACAACCCGATCCGCTGAGGGGGCCAGGATGACCGACACCACCCCGCCCCGCGCTGCTGCGGATACCCCGTTCTCTCCCGACGCCGAAGGCCTGGCGCCGGGCGCGATCATCCCCGCCGCCGGAGTGATCACCCTGAATGCCGGCCGCCCGACCATAGAGATCGAGGTCGCGAACACCGGCGACCGGCCGGTGCAGGTCGGCTCACACTATCATTTCTATGAGACCAATACCGGGCTCACCTTCGATCGCCCGGCCGCTTACGGAATGCGTCTCGATATTCCCGCCGGCTCGGCCGTCCGCTTCGAACCCGGCCAGACCCGCAGCGTGCGCCTGGTCGCCTATCAGGGCGACCGGGTGGTGCATGGCTTCGACGGTAAGGTGTCGGGCGCGCTCGGCGCCGCGGCACCCAAGGGCGGGGAGGGTTGAACCCATGGCCTACGAGATCGATCGCGTTTCCTATGCCGCCACCTACGGACCGACCGTTGGCGATCGGGTGCGTCTGGCCGACACCGAACTGGTGATCGAGGTCGAGGAAGACCGCACCATCTATGGCGAGGAGGTCAAGTTCGGCGGCGGCAAGGTGATCCGGGACGGCATGGGCCAGTCACAGCGCACCCGCGCCGATGGTGCTGCCGACACCGTCATCACCAACGCCCTGATTCTGGACCATACCGGCATCATCAAGGCGGATGTCGCCCTGCGCAGCGGCCGCATCGCCGCGATCGGCAAGGCCGGCAATCCCGACATCCAGCCCGGCGTCGACATCGTCATCGGCCCCGGCACCGAGATCATCGCCGGCGAGGGACGGATCCTGACCGCCGGCGGTATTGACGCCCATATCCATTTCATCGCCCCCCAGCAGGCGATCGACGCCATCGCAAGCGGCGTAACCACCATGATCGGTGGCGGCACAGGACCTGCGGAAGGCACCTTCGCGACCACCGTCACCCCCGGCCCCTGGCACATGATGCGCATGATCCAGGCGGCTGCCGACCTGCCGATCAATGTCGGCTTTCTGGGCAAGGGCAATGCCAGCCGGCCTGAAAGCCTGATGGAGCAGATCGAAGGCGGCGCTTGCGGCCTGAAGCTGCACGAGGACTGGGGCACCACGCCCAAGGCCATCGACACCTGCCTGACCGTTGCCGACCTGATGGACGTGCAGGTGGCCATCCACACCGACACGCTCAACGAGAGCGGCTTCGTGGAACGGACCATTGCCGCCTTCGCCGGCCGCACCATCCATGCCTATCACACCGAAGGCGCCGGCGGCGGCCACGCGCCCGACATCATGAAGGTGGCCGGGCTCGCCAATGTGCTGCCCTCTTCCACCAATCCCACCCGCCCCTACACCGTGAACACCATCGACGAGCATCTCGACATGCTGATGGTGTGCCACCACCTCGACCCGTCGATCCCGGAAGACGTCGCTTTCGCCGAAAGCCGCATCCGACGCGAGACCATCGCGGCGGAAGACATCCTCCATGATCTGGGGGCCATCTCGATGATCTCGTCCGACAGCCAGGCCATGGGTCGGGTGGGCGAAGTGATCATCCGGACCTGGCAGACGGCCGACAAGATGCGCCGCCAGCGCGGCCGCCTGGCGGGCGAGACCGGCGACAACGACAATCTCCGTGCCCGTCGCTATGTCGCCAAATACACGATCAACCCGGCCCGCGCGCACGGCATCGATGCCGAAGTGGGCTCGGTCGAGGTCGGCAAGCTGGCGGATCTGGTGCTCTGGAAGCCGATGTTCTTCGGCGTGAAGCCGGACATCGTGCTCAAATCCGGCAGCATCGCCTATGCGGCGATGGGGGATCCGAATGCCTCCATCCCGACGCCGCAGCCGGTGATCTACCGGCCGATGTTCGGGGCGATGGGCGCCGCGCGGACGGCGTCCTGCCTCACCTTCGTCTCTGGGGCCGCTCTTGCCTCCGGCCGTCTTGAGGCAATGGCGGGCGGCCGGCGGCTTGCGGCCGTGCGTGGGACCAGGACGGTCACCAAGGCGCAGATGGCGCTCAACGACGCCTGCCCGGTGATCGAGATCGACCCCGAAACCTATGAAGTCCGCGCCGATGGCGAGGTGCTGACCTGCGAGCCGGCCGAGGTCCTGCCGCTCGCCCAGCGCTACTTCCTCTTCTGACACAGATTTTCCAGGGAGACACACCGAAAGATCACCGATCAAACCCCCCGTCCCGATGCACGATCCGCATGCGACAGCCGCATCGCGTCGCCACGCAGGAGACCGGTTCCCATGAAGATGACCCAGCTTTCCGCCACGGCCGCCGCCGTCGAGAAGATCACGCCCCTGGTTCCCGAAGCCCCTCAGTCGGTCATGCCCAGGGCCGTGCAGGTGGTGACTGCTGCTTTGCCGGTTCTGGGCCCGGATGCCGCCTGGGGCACGATCACCCTGCCGCATGCCGACCGCCATCGCCGGCGGATCCGGCTTGCCACCGATGACGGCCGCGCCTTCCTGCTGGACCTGCGCGAGGCGGTCAGGCTGGCCGATGGTGACCGGCTGATGCTGGACCAGGGCGGCCATGTCGTGGTCCGGGCGGCACCCGAAGCGGTGATTGAAGCCGAAACTGCGGATCGGCGGGATCTCGTCCGCATCGCCTGGCATCTGGGCAACCGGCATGTGCCGCTGGCCGTTACCACCCATATCGTCACGCCGCGGCTGCGCATTTCCCGCGACCTGGTTGCCCGCGACCTGCTCGGCCGGCTGGGGGCGCATCTGACGGAGACCGTCGCCCCCTTCGATCCGGAACCGATCCTGGGGGCCGCCGGCATCGCGGCGGGGGATGAGCACGGTCATAGCCATGGGCATCACGATCACGGGCATCATGACCACGGCCATGCCATGAAGGCGAGCGCCGCCGTCGATCTGGTCGGCGGCACCGGTGCCGACACCGCCCGTGCGGCCTGGCAGATCGGCAACCGCCATCGGCCGGTGCAGGTGGTGGACGGCTGGCGGATCCGGGCCTCGGATGAACCGCTTGTCCGCCGGATCGCCGCCGCGCTGGGGCTGCGTGTTCTGCCGGCGGCAGATGCCTTCGAGCCTGAACCCGGTGCCTATGCCGATCACGGCCATCACCACTGATCCCGCCATGACCGCCGAAGGACAGGCCCTGCTCTACGGATGGCCGGACGGACCCGCAGCTTGTGCAGTCACGACCGACGTGCAGGGCCTCCACCAGCTGCTCGCCTGGACCAGCCCCAGCTTCCCCATCGGTGCCTTCAGCTACAGTCACGGGCTGGAGCAGGCGGTCGAAGACGGCACGGTCGGCACGGCAGAAACGCTCGCTGCCTGGATCGACGGCGTCCTGCGCTTCGGGGCCGGGCGGACGGATGCCGGTTTCGCTGTGCGCGCCGCCCGCCAGGCCCGTGCCGGCGACATGGCCGGGCTTGTGGAAACCGCCATCGTCTCGTCCGCCCTGGTCCCCGCCGGCGAACGCGCCTTGGAGGCACGCCAGCAGGGACGGTCGTTCCTCCATGCGGTTGCCCGTGGCTGGGCGCTCGACAAAGCCGCGGACCTGGCGGCGCAGCTCGACGCTGTGGAGGTTCCCGTCACCCTGCCGGTTGCGGCAGGGGCCTGCGGCGGATGGGCCGGCCTGCCCGAAGACATGCTGATCGAAGCCCTTGTCCACGCCTTTGCCGCCAATCTCGTCTCGGCGGGCGTCCGGCTGGTGCCGCTGGGGCAGACCGATGGCCAGCGGGTGCTGGCGGCGCTGGGGCCTGTGATCGGTGCCGTGGCCACCGCCGCCCGCGCCAGGCCGGAGGCCGCTCCCGGCGGGGCTGCCATTCTTGCCGACATTGCCGCCCTTCGACACGAAACCCTCTATTCCAGGCTGTTCCGCTCATGACCACACTCTCCCCCGCGCCCATCCCGCTCACCCCCGAGCGTAGTTCCAGGCCCTTGCGCATCGGTGTCGGCGGCCCTGTCGGCTCGGGCAAGACCGCCCTTCTCGAAGTGCTCTGCCGCAGGCTGCGCGACAGCTATCGCATCGCGGCGATCACCAACGACATCTATACCCAGGAAGACGCGCAGATCCTGACGCGGGCCGGTGCGCTGGCACCAGAGCGGATCATGGGAGTGGAGACCGGCGGCTGCCCGCATACTGCGATCCGCGAGGATGCGTCGATCAATCTCGCAGCGGTGGCGGAGATGAGCACCCGCTTCCCCGATCTGGAGCTCATCTTCGTCGAAAGCGGCGGCGACAATCTGTCGGCGACCTTCTCGCCCGAGCTTGCCGATATCACGGTCTATGTGATCGATGTGGCGGCGGGCGAGAAGATCCCGCGCAAGGGCGGCCCCGGCATCACCCGATCGGATCTGCTGGTGATCAACAAAGTCGATCTGGCCCCCCTGGTCGGCGCCGATCTCGGGATCATGGAGCGGGATGCCGCCCGCATGCGCGGCCGCCGCCCCTTCCTGTTCACCAATATGAAGAGTGGCGCCGGCGTCGATGCCCTGATCGCCCGCCTGCTGGACCTGGGCGGGCTGGACGATCGGCTGGGCGTGTCGTCTGCGGCACCGCTGGATGTCGCGGCGGCCAGAGCCGAGGCCGCTGCCTGATACGGATCAGAGCCGGACGACGCCACCACGGCCGGGCACCGGGACATGCTCGTCCGGCTGGAGTGTGGTGCGCGGCCCCATTGCGGCCTGGGTCGACCAGAACCCCCGCAGATAGACGAGAAGCGCCGTCACCGTCGCGAGTTCACCCGGCGTGAAGACGGCCGAGTAGACGGCGCTCGCCGCCAGCAGGAACAGCACATAGTCGCCGAGAGCCGCTGCCATGGCCTCGGCACGCGGGTCGGCGAGCTGCCGCTCGGGCGCCCGCGCCCGCCGGCCATAGGCGTCGCGCAGCCCCGCAACATAGAGACCAAAGATCAGCAGCGCCCCGACCACGCCATATTCAAAAACGATGCCGACCCAGCCGATATCGGCCAGATAAAAGTGATCGGTGCCAAACAGGTCGAAAAGCGTCACCGCGCTGAAGCGGGTGATCGACCCCACGCCGAAGAGCCAGCGCCAGACATCCGCCAGCATGTAGTCGAATGCCAGGGACAGCGACCGGGCCCGGATCGAGAGCGAGTTGCCGAGGCTCTTCTCCAGGGCCTCGACCGCCGGGATCAGAACCGTGATCGCCAGCACCAGCACACCGATCCCGAGCCCCAGCGTCACCAGCGATCGGGGCAGCTTGGGCAGATTGCGGTAGAGCACCCAGGCGCTGATCAACAGCAGAGCCAGAATGCTGATCCGCTGCTTGAAGATGAGCACCATCGTCATCAGCCCGGCCAGATACAGCGCCACATAGAGCAGCCGCGGCGAGACGCTCATCCGTCGAACGAGATAAAGCAGCGAGAGCACACCGAAGACCATCGGCATATAGATCCGGTAGCCACGCTCCAGTTCGTACATGAACAGCTTGCTCTGGGTGGCATCCACCGCATAGTGCGTGCGGGGCACGATCAGCCAGAGCAGCCACATCAGCAGGAAGGTCGCCACACCGAAAGACAGAAGGATCCGGCGCAGCAGATCCGGCGACGGGCGCAGCAGTGCCAGCGTCGAGAGCACGCTGAAATAATAGGTGATCGGCCAGACTTTGATCGTCGTGCCGAACGCGTCGATAAAGGCATTGCCCAGCCAGAGCATCGACAGGGCCGGGGTAATCCCGATGACATAGCCGAGCACGATGGCATAGAGCGGATGATGACGTCCGCTCAGCCGGAAGGCGCCGTGGAGTGCCAGCGGCAGGGTCAGAAACGGCCAGGCCTTCGAGAGATAGTAAAATGGTCCCGCATCGATGAGGTAATGGAAGACCTGCCCGAACATCGGCAGTGCCGCGACGAGCAGCAGGATCTCCATCCGGCCGGTCGATCGGTCCGTCGCCCCGGAACTGGCAAGGACCCTCTCTGCCAGATCGGCGGAGACATCCCCATCGACAGCGAGGCCGGGCGCCACGACCCGGCCGCGACGGCGCGACAGAACCGCCTTCTTTCCGCCGCCGGTTCTCACGACGGTCGCTGCAGAATGCCGCGGCCACCAAATCGTGCGCGGATGATGATACCGAGGATGGGCAGGCTCTCGTGAAATACCCGGCGGAAATGGCCCACCGGCGACAGCATCAGACGCCAGCCGCCTTCAAGGCCGAGCTTTCGAACCCAAGCCGGTGCGCGACGCACCAGTCCGGTGACGAAAAGCAGCGAAGATCCGATGCACAGACCCGTGCCAACCGCCCCTCCTGCGTCGGCGATGCGCCGGGCAAGCAGCTCGGATTGTGGCGAGCCGACCGCAATGAAGACATATCGTGCCGACCGCGCTTTTACTGCCTCCACCGTGGCATCCACTGCGGCTGCATCACGAATGAAACCCATGGGCGGCACGTATTGATGAAGGTCGGTCAACCCGAACTGGCGGCGAAGTTCAGTCATCAATCGATCATCACCGCCGACGACCATGACTCCGTCGTCGGGCCGGATATGGTGATGGAACAGTCGGCCGGTGACATCGGCTCCCGACGCATGCGGCAAGGCCTGCCCCAGGACAAGGCGAGAGAACCGGCGCACCACATTGCCGTCGGACAGAACCAGCCACGCACCAGCATAGGCCCGCTCGAACTCCGGAGCTCCTCGGGCAAGCCGAACCATATGTTGGGCGTTCGGAGTGACCACATAGGCAAAGCCGGCATCGGGATCGCGTGCTGCGATGGCGGCCGCAGCCGGATCGCAATCGAGATCGCTGATCTCGAGCCCGAGAAAGTCGATCCGCGGCACCGCAGCCGGCGTGGAGGCGGTCTCGGCGGTCATCCGGTCGTGCCTCCCTGCGCTAGAACGGCGTGTTCTTCGTCGTGTCGTTGCGGGTGATCGAATACTGGAAGACCCGCTGGAACGGCACGACACCCTCGATGAACTGCGCGACCCACAGATTGACCTCTGCAATCCGGCTGCGCGGGACGAAGATGATGTCGCCCTGCACGATCGGAATGTCGATCAACCGGCCTTCCAGAAGTCCCCGCAGATCGACGGTGCGCATCATCGGTCGATCCTGCGGGTCTCGTCGGATCAGCACGATCTCGTTCATCCGGCCATTGGGCGTTATTCCACCGGCCAATGTCAGGGCCTCGGCGACGCCGATCCGTCCGACGATGCGATATACACCGGGCGCACGTACGTCGCCGCCGACATAGACCCGGGCCGAAATGGCATCGTCGACGGCCACGTTCACGTCCGGGTCTCGCAGGATGCGCGTCGACTGGCCGGCCACACGCTCGGAGGCTTGGGCCGGGGTCAGGTCGGCCACCAGCACCTCACCTGCAGATTTGAGCGAGACATAGCCGTCAGGCCGGACCGTAACCTCTTCGTCGAACTCCGGCGTTCGCCAGAAACCGACCTTGAGCTTATCGCCCTCTCCAATGCGATAGGGCGGCAGCTCGTCGGTCCAGTCGGCAAAGGCGATCGGATTATAAGTGCCGGACGCGAAGGGCGAATCCGCCGCGACCGGACGAATGGCCTGGCCGGTCTCGCAGGCGCCAAGCATCAGCACGAGCCCCATGGCAGCCAGAAGCCGCCCCCAGTTCCCTGCGATCCGCATCACAGCCATCGATAGATCGCCCTCGGAATGTGGAATCGGCGGCCGGTCACCACGGCTCCAAGCATGTCTCCACCGGCATCCAGAATCTGGTCCCGGGTGTGGCTGGCGACCGGCGCACGGGTATGTTCAGCCCGCACGACAAGGATGGAGCCGTCGACCACCGGCGCAAGCCGCAAGGCAACAAAGCTATTGCGGGTCGCCGGTGCATCGACGATGACGAAGTCGTAGCGGCTGGCAAGCCCCTCGATCAGCACCCCCAACTCACCCACCTCGGTACGCATGCGCCCCAGCGTCGAACCCGCAGCATCCACGGTCACGTCGAGGCGGGGAATCCGTGTCGGCGCGGCCCGGATACCATCGACGCCCAACTCAACGGCATCTCCGGCGCGCAGTGCGCCAGCCTGGCCATTTCCGTCACGATCGAGATCTACCAAAAGCGTCCGCCGGCCATGCCCTTCCGCCAGTTCGGTCGCCAGCGCCCTGGAGAAACCCTCACGGTTTTCAGTTTCGCCTGAGGAGACCACCTGAATGGACCGGAGCGACTGCCCATCTTCCCGTCCCGCAAGCAGGCGTCCGACAAAATAAATCATCTGCTCCTGGGCGCCACCACCCACGAAACCGCCTGCTTCGTTGAAGGTGGCCAGAACCGGCAGTCCGAGGCCGCGCTCGATTTCAAGCGGCAGGAGATACACCCTGCGGTTCCAGGCAGCTGCCAGACCTGCAACAGCGGCAAGGAGCAGGCCACCAAACAGGCCGGCCGCCACCAGATTGGTTGCCTGGCTGCTTCCACGTGCAGGCGCATCGGCATATTCGACCACACGCACATTCGATGCCCGTTCGGCAGCCGCAGCCTCTTCCAGACTGGCCGTTTCTGCGCGTTCCCGTGCCTGACGGTAGAGCTTGTCGACGACGTCCAGGCTGCGCGTCAGGTCTCCGATCACCTGTTCGCCCTCTCGCAGCTCGGCAATGCGCGTGCGGGCAACGTCACGCTGACGCTCCAGCTCTTCCAGCTGACGGGCCGTCGCCTCCTCTTCCAGCTGAATCTGGATGAGATGGTTGGTCAGAAAGGCGATGGCGGGATTGCGAACGGTCCGGTCGGCAAAATAGACCGGCCGTTCCTTCTCCTGAAACTGCTCCAGCGTCTTGATCTGGCGCTCGATTTCCTGCAGGCGCGGATGGTTGTCCTGATAGCGCGCCCGCAGCTGGTCCCGTTCAAGCTGGAGTTTGATGCGGGCATTTCGCGCCTCGTCATTGTCGGTACGGTTGGTCCGTTCCGTGAAATCGAACACCCGTTCCGGAAGCTTGGCCAACCGCTCCTGCGCATTCGCCACCTCGATGCGCAGCGCTTCTCGCCGCTCCATCACATGGCGCCTGCGTTGAATGATGCTATCCTCCTGGTTCACCGCCAGAAGGATCTCCTGCTCCAGATTCAGGACCTTGTACTTCGCCTTGGCAGTGGCCAGGTTTCGCTGCAGCTGGTCGATCTGCTGGCGAAACTTCTCAGCTTCCTCTTCCAGGAAGGGCGATCGCGGATTGGCATAGATGGAACCGCGTCGCGCCAGATAGGCCCGGATCAATTCATCGACCGCCCTGATCGCCACAGCCCGATCCTGATGGGAAAATGCCACGAGCACCAGATTGGAACCGCTCTGCGCGGTGATCCGGAAGCGCGCCTCGGCCAGGTCGGTGGCGCGTTCGACCAGTTGATCCTCGGAGTCAGCTTTGCCGAAACCCAGCGGTCCCTCGCCATCAAGCCGAGGAAACAGGGTCTGGACCCCCACCTTGCGCACCATTTCACGGATCAGGGTCCGGCTGCGGAGAATGTCGACTTCCGACTCCGTCGCCCTCAAGCCGTCGATGGACAGGATGGACGGGCGTTCGACAAGGTCCTGATTTCCGGACTGCTCGGCATTGAACAGGACAAGAAGCCGCGCTTCCGCCTCGTACCGGATCGGGCTGAACCACGCCGCCACACAGGCACCGATCACGGTCACCAGGAACACCGCGATCATGGCCCTGCGATGATAGGAGGCGACGATCAGCAGGTCGCGCAGGGTATATGCCCCCTGTCCCGTGCCCTGCCTCTGCCGTCGCGCAGCCTCGTTCCCTGTCACGAGCGACATTCGACACCTGCCCAGCTGAGGTCGTGGTATCTGGTCTCGATATACAGACGCTGAACCACCTGCCAGATCTCGCTCGTGCGATCCGGACAATAGCTCATCGCTGCCGAATGAGGGTTTCCGGCCCAATCTTTGGGAATGTTCAAGGTCACCTGATATCCACCAAGAAATTTCTCCGGCTCGGAGGCCCACCATCCAAAAGGCAGTTCGCGTCGGAAGTATTCGCGGATTTCATAGAGCGGATCCAACTGTCGACTTGCCCTCATGGCTGCGACCGAGGGGTCATCCTCATCCGCACGGAGTTCCTGACCGAAAGCCGCCGGACCGGCAAGAACGGTGAATACGATCGCGCTAAGGATCCGCCTGCCCGCCCGGTGTCCCAAGACGTCCTCTCCAGAGACTTTCCGCAGTCTGACGCGGCCAAGAGATCGACGACAACCGGCGATAGAGCGGACGCTGCAGCCTTCGAACTCGCTGAGCACAGCATATTTGCCCCGCGCCACGACTTCAAGCACGCCTTGTGGCCACGAAGTAGGTATACTGGCAGAGACTTCAGAAACGCGTCAGGAACGACCCGTTCCCGCGAGTCGTCAGTCTTCCCACTCTCTCGGATGGATCGGCAGGTGCAACGGATCGTCCTCTTCTTCCAGCGCCCTGTGGTTGCGGGCTTCGGTGTGCGAGCCTTTGAAGTGGTGGCGAAGCTGGCGCTTTATCTTCTGACGGCACGTATTCTGGGGGTGGCCGAAGCCGGTCTGTTTTTCCTCTGCCTTACTTGGTCCAGCTGGTTTTCAACCTTCGGGCGCATGGGCATCGACCGGGCTCTGACCCGTCACATGGGGGCGGAACTGGGGCTCTCCCAGGGTGCCACCGCGCGGCGGACGCTCCTGGCCGGTGTCGGACGGGTGACCGTGACCGGGCTCGTGCTGGGCATCGCCACCGGACTTGGCGGTACCACTCTGGCGCACATCGTCTTCGGCGATCCGGCTCTGGCGCCCGCACTCGTCCACACCTCCATCGCCGTCGCCGGCATGTCCGTAACCTTCACACTGACCGCCGCACTCGCGGGCACCGGTCGGACGACCTGGGCGCAATTCCTGCAGAATGCGTTCTGGCCTGCCCTTACCGTGCTCGCCGTCATCGCAGGAGCGCGGGACGCCGCGAGCCTGGTGACCTGGATGGGTGTTGCGATCTGGTTTTCCGGCGGTGTTGCCGGCCTGATCTTCTTTTGCGACCGGACCCGTTTCCGGCACGACACAACACTGAGCGCCGGCGAGCCCGCCTCCGGCTCTGCCGGACATATGCCGCCACTGATGACGACGGCCTGGCCGCTTATGGTGGTCGAGCTCGTCCAGGCGACCATCGTGTCGGTTCCGGTCCTGCTTCTCGGAGTGATGGCCGACGCTGCCGATGTCGGCGCATTCAGCGTGGCGCTGCGGATCTCGATGCTGGTCTGGATGGTGCTGGTCAGTCTCGGCACCGTCGCCAGCCCGCGCTTTGCCGCCCTGCATCGCAAGGGTGATCTGGACAGCCTCGGTCATCTGAACCGGCAGATCCAGCTGATCGGCACCGTCACCGGCGGTTTCGTCTGCCTGGCGATGATCGTGCTGCCCGAGACGCTGCTTGCCATCCTCTCTCCCGACTTCATCACTGCTGCGGTTCCGCTGATGATCCTGGGTGCCGGACAGGCAATCAACGCCCTTTATACCGGGCAGGATGTGCTGCTCGCCATGACCGGCAACGGCGGCACCCTGCAGCGCCTCAATCTCGCGCAGCTGGTGGTGGTTCTGCTATTGTCCGTGAGTTTCATCCCGCTGATCGGTGCATCCGGTGCAGCACTCGCCACAGCAATCGCAACTGCACAGGGGGGCCTGGGGGCCGCCATGGTCGCGGCCTCGCTGCTACCGGCGGCCCGTCCCTTTGCCGCGCTCCCTCTGCCGGCGACGCTCCGCCATCTTCTGGCTCTGAACCGGCAACCGTCAACGACCTGATCATCTGCTTCCGCCCCGCATCTCACCACCACACGGCTGACGAGGCCCGCCGCGCATGACCACGTCCGACAGCATCACGCCCCGGCTGCGCAACATCACTTTCGGTCTTGTGAACCGGGCCGTCCGCTTCCTCGATATCCTGGCCATGCTGGCCGCTGCAGTAGTCGCCCGGCCACTGTCGGAAGCCACCGCGGCCGATGTGACCTGGGCACAATCGGTGCTTCTGGGTGCACTGGCCGTCGTGCCCATGGTGCAGGTGAACGAGGGACGTCGGGTCTATCGGTGGGAACGGTACCGCCACCTGCGGGGGCAGGTCGCCGACATCATCCTGGGCCTGCTCGCCTCTCTGGTGGTGGCCGGCATCTTCGCCATCGGCTTTCTGCCGGGCGGCATTGTCGAAAGCTGGCTGACGACCTTCGGGATTGCCGGCCTGATCCTGATGACCATCGGGCGAAGCATGGCTCGGATCGCCGTGGCGGGTATGGAACGGCGTGGGGCATTGAAGCGTCGGGTGGCGGTGATCGGCGCCGGCGAAGAAGGCGAGGCGGCGATCCGCTATCTCGATGCCCCCGGCCGGCGTGATCTCTATGAATTGATCGGTGTCTTTGACGATCGCGCAGCGCGTCGCGCAGTGGAAATTGCGGGCCTCACCGTCACTCACGGTGTCGACGAACTGGCCCGTCGGGCGCGTCAGGAACGCGTGGACGTGGTGATCATCGCCCTGCCCTGGCGGGCCGGCCAGCGCATTGCCGAGATGATGCGTAAACTCTGTGCCATCCCGGCCGACGTGCTGCTGCCGATCGAGGCGGACTGGATCAATCTGCGCGGTGCGCAGCTGTTCAATGTCGGCGGCCTGCCCTTTCTTCAGGTCGCACGCCGGCCGCTCAAGGGCACTGACGCGATTCTGAAGAGCATCCTGGACTATATCGTTGCCGGCATTGCCGTTCTTCTGCTGTCCCCGCTGCTGCTGGTGGTCGCGATCCTGGTGCGGCTCGACAGCCCCGGTCCGGTCCTGTTCCGACAGCGGCGGGTCGGTTTCAACGGCCGTGAATTCGACATGTTCAAATTCCGGTCGATGACCGTCGATCCCACCGACGACGGGTCGCGCGGCACGCCGATGGACAATCCACGCATCACCCGGCTCGGTCGCTTCATTCGCAAAACCAGCATCGACGAACTGCCGCAGCTGTTCAATGTCCTGCGCGGTGAGATGTCGGTCGTCGGCCCCCGCGCCCATGTCCCCAATATGCTGGTCGGAGAGCGCACCTATTTCGAGACGGTGCAGGAATATGCCGCCCGCCACCGGGTGAAGCCCGGTATCACCGGCTGGGGGCAGATCAACGGCATGCGCGGCGGCATTCACGATGCCGACAAGGCCCGGCGTGGGGTCGAGCTGGACCTGCAATATATCGAGAACTGGTCGCTGTGGTTCGACATCCGGATCATGGCCCGGACTTTGTTCGGCGGCATGGCCGGACGGGATGTGTTCTGATGCAGGCGATGCGCGCCCTTCTGTTGACGACGATCGGCCTTCTGGCGACGCAGGCGGCCTCGGGCGCCGAGCGGGTCACGCTTCCCCAGCCCTTCTCGATGGCCTATTACGAAAGCTGGGACGAGATACCCGTGGCACTCGGCAGCGCCACGCGGCTGGCGATGACACCGGACCATATCGATGTACAGGTCCTGGGTTTCGTCAAACCGGACCTCGTCTACCGAGGCGGGCTGGATCTTACCGAGACCGGGCTCCAGGCCCCGGTCCCCGGCCCCGTCCTCGCCGATGCCATTCGGGCGCTGAAAGGGCGCGCACCTGCGATGAAGGTGCTACTGGCGGTCGGTGGGTCCGGCTATGTCGATGGCTGGCACCGCTATGACCCCGGGGCCCTGGCACGTCTGGTCACTGATCTTGGGCTCGACGGCGTCGATCTGGACTACGAGCCGGCAAAACCGGATTGTCAGACGGCGGAGGCGCGCAAAGGCTCCACCGTCGTCTGTCGGACGGATCTCACCTGGTCGAGGCTGATCGCCGACACCCGTGCGGTGCTTCCACGCCCGATGATGCTGAGCATTCCGGCCTGGAGCACTGGGGCTTATGGCACCGGCGCATTTCAGACCGAGCCGCCCGGCGGCCCGTATACGGGCAGCATGCTGTGGTTGAGCCGCGATCGCGAGGCGGCCGCCGCCGTCGATCTGGTGACCATCATGGCTTATGCCGCCGGCCCGTCCTACGATCCGGAACGCGCTTTCGCGGCCTATCGGGCAATCTGGGACGGCCCGCTCGCACTCGGGCTGATCGTGCCCCCTGACCCGACCGGCCAACCTGTTCCGGGAATCGATGCCATTCGCGATCTTGCCGCACGCCTGAAAGACCAGGAGCAGGCCGGGGTGATGGTCTATGGCATGCTTGGCACACCGCCCTCGGGCCCAAGTGCCGCAACGCCCAGCGGCGGCATGATGCTGCGGGCCGTCTGCGAGGGCTTCGGCCGCGACGGATGCGATGCGGTTCTCCCTTAAGCCCTGAAACGGGGCAACGGGATCAGGCAGAGACCACCGGGCCGTAAGCCGCCTCCAGCCGGGCCAGCGGCTCAGGCCGTGCGACGAAGATGAAATTGTTGACGTAGATCCTGTCGGGCAGCCGGCGGGTCCCCTCTGCATTCAAAGCAGAGCGATCCTGGAGCCGGGCGATATCGAAGCCCGTCATGTCATGCAGACGGCCGTCGAGCAGATAAAGACCGCGATAGCCGATCGGTCCGAGCAAAGCCTGGAGTTCGGCCAGAGTGCCCGGGGTGTGACGTTCTTCCGCCTCTATCAGCAGGCTGGGCTGATGGGCCTTCAGGGTTTCGACCGCGCCACGAAGTGCCGTGCCTTCGAACCCTTCGACGTCGATCTTCACGAAGCCCACGCGCCGGCCGCGGCCGATGTCTGATTTGAGATCGTCGAGCCGCCGGACGGCGACGGCAATGTGCAGCATTCCAGGCGTGCTGACGCTTTGCACTGCCTCCTCCTTCATGGAGGCGAGACCGGATCCGGCCTCGGGAACATGCAGTACAGCCTCTCCTTCGGCGTCGCCCAGCGCCATCGGCATCAACACCAGCCGCCCTTCCCGCAATTCACGGGCGAACCGGGTCTTCAGCACCTTGCCCATGGTGGGGTTGGGCTCGAAGGCGACCACGCGTCCGGCAACCTGCAGCATGGGCGCCGTATAGGCGCCGTGATTGGCACCGATGTCATAGGCGTCGGCATCGGCCTCAGCCAGAATCGGTACCAACGCCAGTTCCTTTTCGCCGTAATCGGGGGCCATACGATCGCGGAAGTCGATCAGCCGGGCGTAGAGCCGGGGCATTCGTCGTTCAATGATGGTTTTCAGGCCGGCCACGGCAGAGAATCCCTCGGATCGTATGGGCGATGACTACGAACTTTATCATCATATCACGGTTGTCGACCGGGAGGATGTCTATCGCTGCCACAACGCTGCGCGGACGAGACACTTGCCCCGAATGACAGGCCGGCCGATGATCACATGATGACCACGGACCCCACAGATACCGGCTTCGATGGCCGCGGCCCCCACGCCCCTGATCCGCGGATCCAGGCTTTGATCGCGTATTGGCGGTCGCTACGGATGGGGCGCCCGATGCCGCTTCGTCGGGATTTCGATCTGCTGGTCGATATGCCGAGAACCCTGCCCAATCTTCTGGTCATTGAACGCCTGGCCGATGGCGGCTTTCTGCACCGCTATGTCGGCAGTGTCATCGTCGCGCTCGCCAGACGCGACGCCACCGGCCATCTCGTCGACGGCATCTGGTACGGAAATCGCTGTGCCGACATCCTGCGCGCTTATGACCGCGCCATCGACGAGGCCACACTCATCTGGGGCGTCGATCGTGCCACCTGGCCGGATGGCGAGTGGCGCATGGCAGAGTGGCTGATCATGCCGCTTGCCCGCGCAGACGGCACGCCCGGCTGGGTCGCCACCTATACCGTCGTGCTCGACGGCCCGGTAACGGCCTACCGTCCGCAGGTTCGTGTCCTGAAGGACTGATATCCCCACGGCTACAGCCTGAAATGCTGCGCCAGCACGGAGCCAATCGCCCCGACGGCGTCGTCGCCATCCGATGAATGCGCAAGGACAACAGCCTGGTGCACACCGATCGGGGGTAGCGTTTCCACGATCTGCATGGCCGGCGTCACTCTGGACCTGTCGACCACCGACAGGGCAAGCCCGGCTTCGACGCAGGTCTCGACCGCACCGGCCGACGGGCTGGCGAGCAGCACCCGCCACGACCGGCCGGCTGATGTCAGAGCCTCCAGCATCGCATCCCGATAGGGGCAGTCGGCCGCATGAAGAGCGAGCGGCAGAATGTCGGGCAGCGCCTTTGCCAGCGCCGGCGCCGCCACCCAGACCGGCGTCGTCGCCACAAGGTACCGCCCGTCATGCTCTCCCCCGGCCGGCCGCACGATCACCGCCATGTCCAGCCGCCCGCGCCGGAATTGATCCGTCAGTACACCACTTGCAGCCGTTTCGACCTCGAGCACCACCCGGGGCCATCGCGCCACGATAACGGGCAGGATGTCCCGGATCACATGCCCGGCATATTCATCGGGCACCCCCAGGCGGACCTTCCCGGCAGGTCCGGTATCCTGAATCTCGTCCATAAGACGGTCATGGACCCGAAGCAGTTCGGTCGTCCCCGCGAGCAGACGCTGGCCCAAGGGTGTCAGCACGACGGCGCGGTTGTCACGCTCGAACAGGCGACCGCCGGCCACCGCCTCGAGCCGTTGGACCTGAACGCTGATGGCCGCCGGGCTTTTGTTGAGCCGTTCGGCTGCAGCCCGAAACCGTCCCAGCCGGGCGATCATGTGGAAGCTGCGCAGAAGGTCGAGGTCGAGCATTGGCGGCATGATCAAATTTTTCCGAACATGGTGATCAAATCATTTCGTTTTAGTGAATGATAACACCGCGGCAGGATCAAGACTCCTTTCACGACCCTCCGCAACGGAATGTGCCATGACGATGATCTCCACCAGGCTTCGCCACCCGGGGACCAGTATGCCCTTGGCCCTGCTCGAAGCCGGCCTGGTGGTCAGCTGGAGCTCCGGCTTCGTCGGCACGCGCCTGGCGGTCGATCACGCGCCGATTTTTCTGGTCGTGTTCTGGCGGTGCATTCTGGTCAGCCTGATCCTGCTGCCCTGGGCCATCCGCCAGATCCGCAGAACTGGCCCGCTCCGCAGATCGGGATGGCGACGCCTCGGCGCCGAGGCCGCAATCGGCGCGCTGGCGATGGGCGGCTATCTCGCCGGCGTCGCGAAAGGCATCGAGTTGGGGGTGCCCGCGGGGCTCGCGGCCCTGATCGCAGATCTCCTCCCCATCGGTACGGCTCTGCTCGGCGCCGCCTTCTTCGGCCGGCATCTGCCGGGTCGCGGCTGGGCGGGCCTCGTTGCCGGTGGCATCGGCGTCGCTATTGTCGGCCAGGATGCGTTGGCGTCTCACGAGATACCGGTCTTCGCGATACTGCTGCCGCTCGGTGGCATGGCGGCACTGGCGATCGCCACCCTCTGGCAGGCCCGGCTGCCGGCCGGGGGGGACCCCGGCCCCCTTGCACGGCTCTGGCTGCACGCGGTGGTCTCTGCCCTGGTGTTTGCCGGTCTGGCCGGCGCCGATGGCGGTCTCGCACCGCCGGCGACACCCGGCTTCGCAGTTGCGGTGCTCTGGACGGGGCTTCTGTCCAGCCTCGGCGGCTATGGCCTCTACTGGCTCTGCCTCGCCCGAAGCTCGCCCACCCGGGTGGCCACGGTTCTCTATCTGAGCCCGGCCGTCACCCTGGTCTGGGCATGGGCCATGTTCGGTGAGCCGCTCACCTGGATGATGGTGGTCGGCACCGCGCTCTCTGCCTGGGGCATCTCGCAGGTCATCCGTGCCGAAGGCCAGGGCAGCGAACAAGGCCAGGGCAGCGAACGGCGAAGGCCCGCCCGGATCGCTCCGGACGGGCCTTCGTGCAGGTCGTGATCGCCGGGATCGACGATGGCGGGATCAGCGGCGCGCAAGCGCCTTCAGCGCACCGCGGCCGGCGTAATAGCCGGTATCGCCCAGGATCTCCTCGATGCGGATCAGCTGGTTGTACTTGGCCAGACGGTCCGAACGCGAGAGCGAGCCGGTCTTGATCTGGCCGCAATTGGTGGCGACCGCCAGATCGGCGATGGTGGTGTCTTCGGTCTCGCCCGAGCGGTGCGACATCACCGCGGTGTAGCCGGCGCGGTGGGCCATGTCGACCGCACGCAGCGTCTCGGTGAGGGTGCCGATCTGGTTGACCTTGATCAGGATCGAGTTGGCGAGGCCCTTCTCGATGCCCTCGGCCAGGATCTGCGGGTTGGTCACGAACAGGTCGTCGCCGACAAGCTGAACCTTGCCGCCGATGGCGCGGGTCAGGGCCGCCCAGCCGTCCCAGTCCTGCTCAGCCATGCCGTCCTCGATCGACACGATCGGATAGCGTGCGACCAGATCCTCGTAGAAGCGGACCATCTCGTCGGCGCCGAGCACACGGCCCTCGCCGTCAAGGTGATACTTGCCGTCCTTGAAAAACTCAGACGAGGCGGCATCGAGCGCCAGCACCACGTCCTCGCCCGGCTTGTAGCCGGCGGATTCGATCGCCTTCATGATGAAGTCGATCGCCTCGGCATTGCTGCCGAGATTGGGCGCGAAGCCGCCTTCATCGCCGACATTGGTGTTGTGACCGGCCGCCGACAGCTGCTTCTTCAGGTGGTGGAAGACCTCGGCACCGGTGCGGATGGCATCGGCGATGCTGTCCGACGCCACCGGCATGATCATGAATTCCTGGATGTCGATCGGGTTGTCGGCATGGGCGCCGCCGTTGATGATGTTCATCATCGGCACCGGCAGGGTGTGCGCCATGACACCGCCGACATAGCGGAACAGCGGCCAGCCGGCCTCTTCCGCCGCAGCGCGGGCAACGGCCAGGCTGACGCCCAGGATCGCATTGGCGCCCAGGCGCGACTTGTTCTCGGTGCCGTCCAGCTCGATCAGCGCCTGATCGATGCCGATCTGGTCCTCGCCGTCATAGCCGATCAGCTCGTCCGAAATCTCGCCCATCACGGCCTCGACGGCCTGCTCGACGCCCTTGCCCAGATAGCGGGCGGTGTCGCCGTCGCGCTTCTCGACCGCTTCGCGGCTGCCGGTGGAGGCGCCGCTCGGCACGGCGGCACGGCCGATCGCACCGCTTTCCAGCTCGACATCGACCTCGACGGTCGGGTTGCCGCGGCTGTCGAGGATCTCGCGGGCACGAATATCGACGATGGCAGTCATGGGATGTCTCGCTCTCCGTTCAAGGGCAAGGGGCCGGGATCGACTGTCGAGGGGCTGCCTGCCGACGAAACGCGCCGTCGACAGGAAGCGATGCAGGATCAGAATGAAGGCCGCCCATGACGATGATGCTGTCGGGGCGGCAGAAGATCAGACGGCCAGCGGGCGGGCCTTCGCGGCGGCATCGAACGCCATCCAGTCGGCCACCATCTCGGGCAGCGCCTTCAGCGGCACCATGTTCGGCCCGTCGCTCGGCGCCTTGTCGGGGTCGGGATGGGTCTCGGCAAAAATCGCCGCCACACCCACCGCCGCCGCCGCACGCGCCAGCACCGGCACGAATTCGCGCTGGCCGCCGCTGCGCCCGCCCAGACCGCCGGGCTGCTGAACCGAATGGGTGGCGTCGAACACCACCGGGCAACCGGTGCGGGCCATGATCGGCAGGCCACGATAATCGGTTACCAGGGTGTTGTAGCCGAAGCTCGCCCCCCGCTCGGTGAGCAGCACGTTGGGGTTTCCGGCCGCATCCAGCTTGGCGACCACATTGGTCATGTCCCAGGGCGCCAGGAACTGGCCCTTCTTGACATTGACCACCCGCCCGGTCTTCGCCGCCGCGACCAGAAGATCGGTCTGCCGGCAAAGGAAGGCCGGGATCTGCAGCACGTCCACGGCCTCGGCCGCGATGGCGCACTGCTCGGGCAGATGCACGTCGGTCAGCACCGGCAGGCCGGTGGTCTCGCGGATCTCGGCGAAGATCGGCAGCGCGTCTTCAAGGCCCAGGCCGCGCTCGGCACTGGCCGAGGTGCGGTTGGCCTTGTCGAACGAGGTCTTGTAGATCAGGCCGATGCCGAGCTTTTCCGACATCTCCTTCAGCGCCGCCGAGACCTCTAGGGCGTGGGCCCGGCTCTCCAGCACGCAGGGGCCGGCGATCAGCACCAGCGGCCGGTCATTGGCGATCTCGAGCGCGCCGACGCGCACGCGGCGCATACCGTTCTGGGTCTCGGTCATCTCGGGCCTTCCTTGGGATGTCCGCAGCAGGGGGATCTTGTCGGTCAGACGAGCCGCGACTGCTCCATCGCGGCCCGCACGAAGGACACGAACAGCGGGTGCGGCTCGAAGGGACGCGACTTCAGCTCCGGATGGAACTGAACGCCCACGAACCAGGGATGATCCGGCAGCTCCACGATCTCGGGCAGCACGCCATCGGGCGACAGGCCCGAGAAGCGCAGACCCGCGGCCTCCAGCCGGCTGCGGTAGTTGACGTTCACTTCCCACCGGTGGCGGTGACGCTCGGCAATCCGCTCCGCATTGCCATAGATGGCGGCGGCACGGCTGCCAGGCAACAGGGCGCAGTCATAGGCACCGAGACGCATGGTCCCGCCCAGATCGCCGCCCTCGATGCGGGTTTCGGTCGAGCCGTCCCCCCGCGACCATTCGGTCAGCAGACCCACCACCGGCTCTTCGGTCGGGCCGAACTCGGTCGACGACGCCTTGGGCAGGTCGGCCAGATGACGGGCGATCTCGATCACCGCCATCTGCATGCCGAAGCAGATGCCGAAATAGGGAATCCGCCGCTCGCGGGCGAAGGTGACGGCCGCGATCTTACCCTCGGCCCCGCGCTCGCCGAAGCCGCCGGGCACCAGGATGCCGTGCACGCCCTCCAGATGCAGCATGGCGTCGTCGCGCTCGAAGACCTGAGCGTCGATCCACTTCAGGCGGACCTTGACGTTGTTGGCGATCCCGCCATGGGCAAGGGCCTCGTTCAGCGACTTGTAGGCGTCCATCAGCTCGACATACTTGCCGACGACGGCGATGGTCACCTCGCCTTCCGGCCGCTTGATCCGGTCGACCACCCGCTCCCAGCCCGTGAGATCGGGCCGCGGCGAACCGGTGATGCCGAAGGACTTCAGAACCTGGGTGTCCAGCCCCTGCTCGTGATAGCGGATCGGGACCTCGTAGATGGTCTCGACGTCATAGGCCGGCACCACCGCCTCTTCACGCACATTGCAGAACTGCGCGATCTTGCGGCGGTCGGAGGCCGGAATTTCACGGTCGCAGCGCACCAGCAGGATGTTCGGCTGGATGCCGATGCCGCGCAGCTCTTTCACCGAGTGCTGGGTCGGCTTGGTCTTCAGCTCGCCGGCCGCCTTGATATAGGGCACCAGCGTGACATGGATGAACACCGCCCGCTCGGGGCCCAGCTCGTTGCCGAGCTGGCGGATGCTCTCCATGAAGGGCAGGCTTTCGATATCACCCACCGTGCCGCCGATTTCGCAAAGCACGAAGTCATGCGCCTCGGCATCTGCCAGGATGAATTCCTTGATGCAGTCGGTGACATGCGGGATCACCTGCACGGTTCCCCCCAGATAGTCACCCCGGCGTTCGCGGGCGATCACCTCGGAATAGACCCGGCCCGAGGTCACGTTGTCGTTGCGCCGGGCGGCGACACCGGTGAAACGCTCGTAATGGCCGAGGTCGAGGTCGGTTTCCGCGCCGTCGTCGGTCACGAAAACCTCGCCATGTTGATACGGGCTCATGGTGCCCGGATCGACGTTGAGATAGGGGTCGAGCTTGCGGAGGCGGACACGGTAGCCGCGGGCCTGCAGCAGCGCACCCAGCGCCGCCGAGCCCAGGCCCTTGCCCAGCGAGGAGACCACGCCGCCGGTGATGAAGATGAAACGCGTCATGGGAGAAGCTCGTCCTGGTCTTTGGCGCGGGGGCGCGCCGGACGTCGATCAACGGGCGAAGGCCACGCCCCGAAAGCGCGGCCCGGCCGGCGATCGACACACCGGCCCGTCCTCGAAGTCCTTGAGCGGACCGGCCCCGACGGGCCCGTCCATCAAGCTCCGAGCCCCGCGGCCGAAGCGGCGCGGGGCCCGAAGCAGTGTCGTCAGTTTGCGGCCGGAGCGGCCGGCGCCGAAGGCGGCGTCACCGTGTCGCCCGAAGGCGCCGGTGCCGCAGGCGACGAAGGCGTCTCAGCGGGTGCGGCCGGTGCGACGGGCGCCGTCGGCGTCGCCGGGGTGATCGGCGCAGCCGGGCCCGCCGGCGTGGTGGTGTCGATGCGGTCGAGGACCGAGCCACCCCGATTGTGGGTGCCGCCGAGGATGGCGAGGCCCAGGCTGGTCAGGATGAACAGCGTGGCGAGTACCGCGGTCGCACGGGTCAGCAGGTTGGCCTGGCCGCGCACCGACATCAGCCCGCCGCCGCCACCGCCACCACCGATGCCGAGCGCACCGCCTTCGCTGCGCTGCAGAAGGATCGTGATGATCAGCGCGATCGCCAGCAGCAGGTGGATGACCAGCAGAACACTTTCCATGGGGCGTGTGGTCCGTTCTCGAAAGTGTGGTCGCGAGACCCGGGCTTTCTGCCGGGCCGCACGGGTTTCTCAGAGGGGGGAGCCTCGGCCTCAGCGGGCCGGTGCCGCCGCCCCGATGGCCAGGAAGTCTGCGGCGTTGAGGCTGGCACCGCCGACCAGGGCGCCGTCGACATCGTCGACCCCCAGGATCTCGGCTGCGTTGCCGGGCTTCACCGAACCGCCATAGAGGATGCGGATGCCCTGGGCGGCATCGCCGAAGCGCGCCGCCAGGCGCGCACGGATCGCGCCATGCACCGCACGGATATCGTCGGTCGTGGGCACCAGACCCGAGCCGATCGCCCAGACCGGCTCGTAGGCCACCACCAGACGGTCGGCCGAGGCGGAGGCCGGGACGGAGCCGTCGACCTGCGTTTCCACCACCGCAACGCCCTCGCCGGCCTTGTACTGATCCAGCGTCTCACCGACGCAGACGATCGGGACGAGGCCTGCGGCTGCCGCCGCCTCCGCTTTCGCGGCGACAACGGCATCGGTCTCGCCATGATCCTGGCGCCGTTCGGAATGGCCGACGATCACATAGGTGCAGCCGACATCCTTGAGCAGGGCGGCGGCATGATCACCGGTGTGGGCACCGGAGGCCTTGGCGTGGCAGTCCTGGGCGCCCAGGGCGACCTTCGAACCGCGGATCGCCTCGCCCACGACCGGAAGCAGTGCGGCGGGCGGGCAGACGGCAAACCCGGCGGCGAGGCCTTCGGCGCCGGCGGCGACTTCGGCCGCAAGCGCGCGGCCATCGGCCACCAGCATGTTCATCTTCCAGTTCCCGGCGACCAGCGGCGTGGGACGATGCGGCATACCCGGTAGCTCCCGTAATCTTATAAGAGGCGGCTGCAGAAACGAGTCGGTCTCTTCCCCGGCAGGAAAGCCCGGTTCACCGGCGGATCCGCGGGATGATCGCCGGCGGCAATCAGGTCCACGCACGCATTCACGCCCGGCAAACGCGCCCTCCGCGTCCGGTCGGGGCTGCTATAACACGCCTCGCAGGGCATTTCCAGTCGGTGCGACAGCACATAACGCAGGCCCGACATGCAGCGGGCGGGTTTCAAGATTGCGACGCAGAGGCCCCGCCTTCTATTATGCGCGCGACCGTGACCCCGGCCGTGCCCGCCTGACCGTGCCGCCGGGCCGAACAGAGATCAGGATCCGTCCCGCATGCTCAACCAGTTTCGTACCGCGTCCCGCCACTGGCTGTTCCGCGTGTTCCTCATCGCGCTGGCAGCCAGCTTCGCGGTCTGGGGAATCGGCGACATCTTCCGCGGCCGCAATTCCACCGTCGTGGCCGAGGTTGGCGGCGTGGAGGTGACACCGCAGGAGCTGGACCGGATCTATCAGGGTGAGATCCAGCGCGCCCGCCAGATCTTCGGCCCGACCTTCGACCAGAACATGGCCCGCAGCATGGGCCTCTTGGAGCGCTCGGTCGGCATGGCGGTGGGCGATGCCATGATCCGCGCCGAGACCGCGCGGCTCGGGCTCGGCGTCACCGATGACATGATCGCCCGCTCGATCACCGAGGCGCCGGCCTTCCGTGGCATGGGCGGCCGGTTCGACCGGATGGTCTACGAGCAGGTCCTGGCGCGCAACGGCTATACGCCGGCAACCTACGAGGCGTCGCTCGCCGATGATCTGCGGCGTCAGCAGCTGATCTCGGCCCTGGCGACGCCCGTTCCGGCCCCGGAGCCGCTGGTGACGCTGGAGCACATGTTCCAGGGCGAGCAGCGCCGGCTGATCACGGTGCGTGTCCCCGCCGATCCGGCCGCGATCGAGGCGCCGTCCGACGAGGTGCTGGCCACCTATTACGATGCCAACAAATCGGCCTATGCGATCCCCGAGCGGCGGGCCGTCAGCTTCGCAACGCTGACCCCCGAGGCGCTGGCATCCGAGATTACCGTCGACGAGGCGGCGCTGCGCGAGGCCTATGAGGCCCATCTCGACCGCTACACCACCCCGGCCACCCGCCAGGTGCTGCAGATGACCTTCCCGGACGAGGCTGCGGCCAAGGCTGCCCGCGACCGGATTGCTGCCGGTGAATCTTTCGACGAAGTCGCCGGTGCGCTGGGCTTCGACGCCTCGACCATCGATCTGGGCGACGTCACCCGCGAGCAGATGCTGCCCGAACTTGCCGATGCAGCTTTCGCCCTTGGCGAAGGCGCGGTGTCGGCACCGGTGCAGAGCCCCCTCGGCTGGCATGTGCTGACCGCACGCAATGTCGTCGAGGGCAAGACCCAGAGCTTCGACGAGGTCCGGCGAGGCCTTGAAGAAGAGCTGAAGCTGGAGCGTGCGGTCGACAAGGTCTATGAGGAAGCGACCCGGATCGAGGACAGCATTGCCGGCGGTGCGACCATCGAGCAGGTCGCGCAGCAGTTCGGCCTGGACCTGGTGAAGATCGACGCGATCGCAGCCGACGGCACCGATGGTCTGGGTCATCCGGTCGCCCGCGCGCCCGAGACCGACCGCTTCCCGGCCCTCGCCTTCTCCACCGATCAGGGTGCTACCACGCCGCTGACCGAATGGGAAAACGGCCGCTATTTCATCCTGCGTGTCGACGGTATCACCCAGCCCGAGGACCGGCCGCTCAACGAGGTGCGCGAGCGCGTCGTGGCCGACTGGCGGGCCGAAGAAGCCCGCAAGCAGGCCTCCGAGCGTGCCGAGAAGCTGGTCGAAGCGGTGAAGGGCGGCGCGGCACTCGCCGCGGCGGCGGCCGGGTTCGGCCTGGATGTCGAAACCCCGCCGGCAATCGATCGCCGCGGCCAGATTGCCGGTGCCCCGGGTGCGCAGCCGCAGCGCGCCAATCTGCCGGCGCCCCTTGTCCGTGATGCCTTCGCTGCAAAGACCGGCGATGCCGTCGCCGCCGATACCGGCGACGGCAGCCGTATCGTTGCGGTCGTGGCGGATGTGATCGTGCCCAAGGCGCCCGAAGGGGCGGAAGCGGCCGCTCTTGGTGCGCGACTGGAACAGGCGCAGTCCCAGAGCATCCTCACCCAGTACGAGAAGGTGCTGCGCGCCCGCCATCCGGCCTCGATCAATCAGGGCCTGATCAACCAGATGTACCCGGCTGCCGGCTCCTGAACCGGCAGCCATCCGCATCGGTACCAGGCCACGCCTCGCCTGCCCCCTCTTTGAAAGCACATGGCCGCCCATGGACATCGCGCCCGATTTCGACCGCTTCGCGACGCTCTACGGCGAAGGCCGGGCCCAGGTGGTCTCCACCACCCTGGCCGCGGATCTGGAAACGCCGGTCTCGGCCATGCTCAAGCTCGCGGATCGGCGGCCCTATTCCTTCCTGCTCGAATCGGTCGAGGGCGGTGCCGTCCGCGGCCGCTATTCGCTGATCGGTCTCAAGCCCGATCTGATCTGGCGGGTGGTCGACGGCCGGGTCGAGGTCAATCGCGACGCCCGGGCGGATCTGGATGCCTTCGTGCCGGAGGAGGGCGCCGAGCCCATCGCCTCTCTGCGGGCGCTGATCGCCGAGAGCCGTATCGACCTGCCGGACGGCCTGCCGCCGATGGCGGCCGGCCTGGTCGGCTATCTGGGCTATGACATGGTGCGCTTCATGGAGCGCATGCCGGCCCCGAAGAACGATGCGCTGGGCATACCCGACGGGGTGTTCACGCGCCCCACCGTGATGGCGATCTTCGATGCGGTCGACAGCACCGTCACCCTGGTGACGCCCGTCCGCCCGGCTGCAGGATGCGATGCCGCCATGGCCTGGCGGCTGGCGCGGGAACGGCTGATGGATGTGGTGGCGGATCTGGGCCGCGGCCTGCCGGTCGGTCTGGCGCCCTCGGCGGCCGATCTTGGCCAGACCGGAGAGCCGCGCTCCAATGTCGGTCAGGCGCGCTTCGAGGAGATGGTCCGCACCGCCAAGGACTACATCCTGGCCGGCGACGCCTTCCAGATCGTGCCCTCGCAGCGCTTCACCCTGCCCTTCCGGTTGCCGCCCTTCGCCTTCTACCGGTCGCTGCGCCGCCAGAACCCCTCGCCCTTCCTGTTCTATCTGGATTTCGGCACCTTCCAGGTGGCGGGTTCCAGCCCCGAAATCCTGGTCCGGGTCCGCGATGACGTGATCACCGTGCGCCCGATCGCCGGCACCCGTCGGCGCGGCAAGGATGCCGCGGAAGATCAGGCGCTGGCCGAAGAGCTGGCGGCCGATCCGAAAGAGGTGGCCGAGCATCTGATGCTGCTCGATCTGGCCCGCAACGATGTCGGCCGCTTCGCCGAAATCGGCACGGTCAAGGTCACCGAGAATATGATCATCGAGCGCTACAGCGCGGTGATGCATCTGGTCTCCAACGTCGAAGGCCGGCTTGCCGATCGTCATGATGCACTGGATGCCCTGATCGGCGGCTTCCCGGCCGGCACGGTTTCGGGTGCCCCCAAAGTGCGGGCGATGGAGATCATCAACGAGCTGGAGCCCGACCGCCGCGGCGTCTATGGCGGCGGTGTCGGCTATTTCTCGGCCGGCGGTGCCATGGACAGCTGCATCGTGCTGCGCACCGCGGTGATCAAGGATGGGGAGCTGCACGTCCAGGCTGGCGCTGGCGTGGTCGCCGACAGCGACCCGACCTCTGAATACGAGGAAACCCGCGCCAAGGCCCGGGCCCTGATCCGCGCTGCCGGCGAAGCCTGGCGCTATGCGGGTGGCCTTGCGCGATGACGGTATCCGCGACCGAGCCGCTGGTTCCGCCAGAAGTGTCGTCGGTCCGGATCGAAACCGACCGTCTGATCCTGCGTCAGTGGCAGCAGGGCGACCTGGCGCCCGTTGCCGCTCTCCGCGGGGACGTACGGGTGGGCGAGACGCTCGGCGGCACGCTCACCGGAGACCAGTCCCACGCCTTTGCACAGCGGATGGCGGCGGAGATCGCCGCGCGCGGCTGGGGCTTCTTCGCGATGGAAGACCGCCGCTCAGGGGATTTCGCGGGCTTCGGCGGCCTGCGGCCGGTCCCCTTCGAGGCGGCCTTCACGCCGGCCATTGAACTGGGCTGGACGCTCTCCCCGGCCCTCTGGGGACAGGGGCTTGCGACCGAAGCCGCACGGGCGGCAAGCGGCTTTGCCTTCGAAACCCTGGGCCTTGACGAGGTCGTGGCCTACACGGCCGCGTCCAACCAGCGCTCGCAGGCGGTAATGCAGCGACTGGGCATGGTTCCGGATCCGGCGCTGGATTTCGATCACCCGCGCCTTGCTCCGGACCATCCCCTTGCTCGCCATGTGCTCTACCGCCTGCCGCGGCCGTAGAGCACCATCAGGGAGCGCGCCATCAGGCCGCCTTGCCACCGAAGTCATAGCCGGCATCATCGATCGCCTCACGCACCACGGCCTCGTCATGGGCGCCGGCGATCGTGACCAGGCCGGCCGGCCGGTCGATCTCGATCTCAGCCTCGGGCAGGCGGGTGCCCAGGGCGCGGCGGACCGCCTTTGCGCAGCCGTCGCAGGTCATGCCCTCGACACGATAGGTCTGGGTGGTCATGTCCGTCACTCCTTCACTGCCGGCCCGTCGGCAAAGACCGGGCCTTCCTCGGCCCGTGCGGGGGCCGCCTCGTCCGACGCGGTGCGGGGACCGGCCGGTTCACTGGCGCCGGGGACCGCGACCAGCGCAGTCAACGGCACGAAAACAATGCCCCGCGCCTGGGCCGCCGGCAGCCAGCGGTTCAGTACCTTCAGGGTCTCGGGATGCGGGTGGCCGATGGCGATCGCAGCGCCGTGACGCCGGGCGATCGCCTCCAGCCGGTCAAGCTGGGCCGCGATCTTGCGCTCGTCGATCTCGTGATCCAGAAACACGTCGCGCTGAACATTCGGAATGCCGGCCGAAATGGCAGCCTTGGAGCCTACCGATTTCGCGGTCGTCCGGCTGTCCAGGAACAGCAGCCCCCGCGCCTTCAGCTCGGCCATCACCGCCGCCATCAGTGGCGTGTCCTCGGTCGCCCGGCTGCCCATGTGGTTGTTGATCCCGACATAGGCGCCGAAGGCCTCCAGATTATGCTTCAGCCGCTTGACGTTTTCGGCCACCGGCAGCGCCGGATTCAGGGCACCCGGCCCCGGATCGGCCGGGCCCTGCGGCTGCATCGGCATATGCACGATCAACTCATGCCCTGCTGCCCGCGCCTTGGCCGCCTGCCCGGCGACATCCTGGGCATAGGGCAGGAAGGCGAATGTGATCGGCGACGGCAGGCCGATGGCGGCTGCGGTCTGCGGCTTGTTGACCCCCATATCGTCGATGACGATGGCGACCCGCGGCCCCTTGGATGCCACCGGTGCCGGCATCGCGTAACGCTGCCAGGCGGGCTTGCCGTCGGCCGGCGGCCGGATGGCATCCGGCACCGGCGGTTGAATCGCCGCCAGTTGCTGCGGCGCCGGTTCAGCTGTGGCAACGGCAGCCGGTGCCTCGGCCGGCTTCGCAGGCGCGGCTTTTGGCGCCGCCGGCTGCGGATCAGGCTTCGCGGCCGGTGCAGGCGGCGTGGTCGCGGCGGCCTGGGGCTGCGACTCACGGCTCGCATCCGCACCTGTGATCGTATCGCCGCTGCCGGCCAGATCCGGCGTCCATTCCTTCCGCGGTGCTTCGGGGGCTGCGGCCGGGGCCTCCGGGGCCTGGGGCCGGGCAGGCTCGGTCACGGCTGCACCGGCAGGCAGGGTCGGCCGGGCGACCTGTTCATAGCGCGCGGGCTTGATCAGCGACCCGATCACGGCGCCTGCGACCACCAATAGGGCGATGCCGACCAGCCCATAGCCCAGGAAACGCCGCCGGGCGAGCAGAGCCGAACCGAAACGAGCAAGAAACCCGGGGCCTTCAGCCCCCGAAGCCCCGACCGGCCCACGCAGGCTGCGCGGTGTGCCACCAGATGCGGGCTTGCGGGATGCCGCCTTCGATGCCGGCTTGCCGGCAGCCGTCCCCGGTTTTGCACCCGCAGCCCTGAAGGTGGCGCCCTTGGCCGCGCCGGCCTTCGCCCCAGCCGCCTTTGACGCCGACGCCTTTGACGCCGACGCCTTTGACGCCGACGCCTTTGACGCCCCCGCCTTGGACGCGCCAGTGGCGCTACTGCGTGGCCTGCTTCCGGCAGCCGGCTTGCGGCCGGCCGTGCCGGTCTCGTCGCTGCCCTTGCGGCTGCCGCCACCCTTTCGGCCGGCGCCGCCGTCGCGGCGTCCGTCCTCGCCCTTGCTCATGCGTCTGGTCCGTAATCACTCTGGTCCTGGGCCGACCCGCGGCCGGCGGGCGCACTATAGCCCATCGTCCGGCCGCTGCCGATGGGCCTGCACGTCATGACCGGCGACCACATCCTGCCCGTCATGCTCGGCCAGATCGTCCAGGATCGGGCAATCCGGACGACCGTCGCCATGGCAGTTTGCGACCAGATGGGCAAGGGTGCGCCGCATGCTCCGGAGTTCGGCCATCCGGCGGTCGATCTCGGTGATCCGGGCTTCGGCCAGCTGGCGGACGTCGCGGCTGGCCCGTCCGCGATCATCCCAGAGTGCCAGCAGGTCGCGGACGTCATCCACCGGGAAGCCCAGATGCCTGGCGCGCAGTACGAACCGCAGCCGATCGAGTGTCGTCGCCGGATAGTCGCGATAGCCATTGGCGGCGCGCGCCGGCTTCGGCAGCAGCCCGATCTCCTCGTAATAGCGCACCGTCTTGGGATTGGTTCCCGCAGCCTCGGCGAGCGCACCGATGGTCAGGCCGGTCATGCGGCGCGCTCCCTCATCCCGGCCGGCCGCCAGCGGGCCAGCAGCAGGGCATTGCCAAGCACGCTCACGGAACTTGCCGCCATCGCCGCCCCCGCAAACACCGGATCCAGGATGCCCAGGGCGGCAAGCGGAATGCCGATCACATTATAGCCGAAGGCCCAGACCAGGTTCTGGCGGATCTTCGCCCGGGTCGCCCGACAGATATCGAGGGTCGCAGGCAAGAGGGATGGGCTCTGTCGCATCAGGGTGACATCGGCCGCAGCCATCGCCACATCGGTGCCGCCGCCGATCGCGACCGACAGATCCGCCCCGGCCAGGGCCGGCGCATCGTTCACACCGTCGCCGACCATCATCACCCGTCGGCCGGCCGCCCTCGCCTCGGCCACCACGGCTGCCTTACGGGCCGGATCGGCCCCGCCGACCGCCTCGCTGATGCCCAGCCGTGCCGCCACCGCCTGCGCGGTCGCCGGGGCATCGCCGCTCAGCATCTTCACGGTGATGCCGCGATCGCCGAGCGCTTTCACCGCCGCCGCGGCATCGGATCGGGGGGCATCCGCCAGCACGAAACCGCCGAGAAGGTCCGGTTCCCCGGCTTCCGGCACCGCCGCCAGCCAGACGACCGTCGCGCCTTCGGCTTCCGCTGCATCTGCCTCCGCCGTCAGCGCCGCCGGGATCTCCACCCCGGCCTCAGTCATGAAGCGTCGTGAGCCCAGCCTGTGGGGCAGCCCGGCGATCGCGCCCTCGACGCCGGCACCGGTGCGGTTGCGCCGCTGGGCGACCTCGACCGGCGCCACATCCTCCGTCTCCGCCGCAGCGCGGATCGCACGGGCAAGCGGATGTTCGCTCGCCTGCTGCAGGCCGGCGGCGCGGGCGAGCGCATTGCCCGTCGCACCGATCATCCGCAGCAGCCGCGGCCGCCCCTCGGTCAGCGTACCGGTCTTGTCGATCAGGGCGAGGTCGATGCCGACCCCGTGATCGAAGGCTGCGGGAGACCGCACCAGGATGCCGGCCTTCGCCGCCGCCCCCGTCCCGGCCACGATCGCGGCCGGTGTGGCGAGGCCCATGGCGCAGGGGCAGGCGATGACGAGCACGGTCACGGCATGAATGATCGCCTCGGGCCAGGGCGTGCCGGTCGCCACCCAGCCGGCAAAGGTTGCAAGTGCGATCAGGATCACCGCCGGCACGAAGACCGCGCTTACCCGGTCGACCAGCGCCTGGACCGGTGCGCGCGTCGCCTGGGCGTGTTCGACCATCCGCACCACTTGGGCGAGGGTGGTATCGCGGCCGACCCGGACGATGCGGGCAAGCAGGGGATCGGAACCATTCACCGTACCGGCCGACAGCGTGTCGCCGACACGCTTCGTGACCGGCAGGCTTTCCCCGGTCAGCATGGATTCGTCGGCGGCCCCCTCGCCTTCGATCACACGTGCGTCTGCTGCGATACGCTCGCCCGGCCGGATCGACAACACGTCGCCGGGCCGGAGTGCGGTCACGGCGACCTCGACGTCGTTTCCGTCCGGGGTGCGACGCAACGCGGTGTCGGGCCTGAGCGCCGCCAGGGCCCGGATGGCGGCGCCGGTGGCACGACGTGCCCTGCCCTCCATCCAGCGGCCGAACAGGACCAGCACGATCACCGCGGCCGCCGCCTCGAAATAAAGATGATGGACCTGGCCATGAACCACCCAGAGATAGAGGCTGAGACCGAAGGCCGCCCAGGTGCCGAGCACGACCAGAAGATCCATGTTCCCCACCCCGGCGCGCAGCGCCCCCCAGGCGGGTTTCAGGAACCGGCGGCCCAGGCCGAGTTGTACCGGCACGGCCAGCGCCAGCTGCGCCCAGCCCGGCAGCGGGCCGATACCGAACTGGGTCCAGACCATCTGGCCGACCAGCGGCAGGGCCAGCAGCGCGCCGATCACGACCTCGATGCCCATGCGGCGGCTCTCGGCCAGCTCCTGCGCCTCGCGCGCCTCGCGGGGGTCGACACCCAGGCCGCCATCCTCGGCGGCTTCGGGAATGATGTCACCCTCATAGCCGGCGCGGGTGAGTGCCTGGATCAGACGCTCGTCTGTGACGCCCGGCTCCAGCGTCACCAGCGCCTCATGGGTGGCGAGGCTGACCTCCGCATCCCGGACCCCCTCGACCCGCTTCAGCGCCCGCCCCACCCGGGTGACGCAGGTGCCGCAGGTCATGCCCTCCACGGCGATACGGCGTTCGACGGCGTTGTCTCCGGGGCCCTGTTGCGCAGCCGTGATCGTATCCATTTCGCAACCCTCTCTCGAATGCTCCGCGGGGGTGACGCCGATGGGCGGCATCGGATGGAGCATCCCTTCACGACCCAGTCTGCACCTTCCAGTCGCTGGAAGGTCAAGCACCCCCTGACCGATTGCGACGGCCTGTCGCGGCGTTCCGGCAACCGGCCGGTGCTACGGCCGCATCCCGCGGCTTGACGGCAGCGGATGCAGGGGGTTTCCTGTGCCTCCGGCGGCCCTGTATGGGCCGGTATTCTTCCGTGCGCGAGGACCCCGACCCCGATGATCCTGCCGACCCCGAAGATCCTGATGGTGGACAATTACGACAGCTTCACCTGGAATCTGGTCCATTATCTGGGCGAGGCCGGGGCGGAGGTCGAGGTGGTGCGCAACGACCAGATGACCGCAGACGAGGCCATGGCGCATCGGCCCGACGGCATTCTGCTCTCGCCCGGCCCCTGCGATCCCGATCGCGCCGGTATCTGTCTCGACATGGTCGCGGCAGCTGCCCGAACCGGCACGCCGCTGCTCGGCGTCTGCCTTGGCCACCAGACCATCGGTCAGGCTTTCGGCGGCCATGTGGTACGGGGGCCGAAGCCGATGCATGGCAAGGTGACCGCCATCCACCATCATGGCGGTCCGCTGTTCGCCGGCCTGCCTGAGACCTTCCCCGTGACCCGTTACCACTCGCTGGTCGTAGAGCGCGCAAGCCTGCCGGCCGCGCTGGTGGTGACCGCCGAGGATGATGACGGCATCATCATGGGGCTGTCGCATCGTGACCTGCCGATCCATGGCGTGCAGTTCCATCCCGAAAGCATCGCATCCGCCCACGGTCACGAGCTGATCGGCAATTTCCTGAAGACGGTCCGCACCTCCGGGACCGCACGCGCGACGGAGACCGCATGACTTCCGACACCACCAGCCCGGATTTCCGGGCGCTGATTGCCCGTGCCGCCGACGGCCATGCCCTGACCCGCGAGGAAGCCCGCCAGGCTTTCCGGCTGATGATGGGCGGCGAGGCGACGCCGGCGCAGATCGGCGGTTTCCTGATGGCACTCCGCGTGCGCGGCGAGACGGTCGAGGAAATCACCGCGGGCGCCGAGGTGATGCGGGCCAAGGCCACCACCGTCCGGGTGCCGGCCGGCGCGATCGACACCTGCGGTACCGGCGGCGATGCGCGCGGCACCTACAACATCTCGACCGCCGCCGCACTGATCGTGGCGGCCTGCGGCGTGCCGGTGGCCAAGCATGGCAACCGTGCGCTCTCCTCCAAATCCGGCTCTGCCGACGTGCTCAAGGCGCTGGGGCTCAATATCGAGGCCGATCTGGAGCGGGTGGAACGCGCGGGACGCGATGCCGGTTTCTGCTTCCTGATGGCGCCGCGCCACCACGCCGCCATGCTGAACGTCGCCGGCCCCCGGGTGGAGCTCGGCACGCGCACCATCTTTAATCTGCTGGGCCCCCTCGCCAATCCGGCGGGCGCCACACGCCAGTTGATCGGTGTCTTCGCCGAGCGCTGGGTGGAGCCGGTCGCTCAGGTGCTGCGCAATCTGGGCTCGGAACGCGCCTGGGTGGTCCATGGTCGCGACGGACTCGACGAGATCACGGTCACCGACGAGACTGCCGTGTCGGAGCTGAAGGACGGCAAGGTCACCAGCTTCACGGTCTCGCCCGAGATGTTCGGGCTCACCCGCCATCCGGCAGAGGCGCTGAAAGGCGGCGATGCCCAGACCAATGCCGCGGCGATCCTGGCGATGCTGGACGGCACGCCCGGCGCGCTCCGCGACATCGCCCTGCTCAATGCCGGTGCTGCCCTGTTGGTGGCCGGGGTTGCGGGCGATGTCGGCCAGGGCATCGCCATGGCCCGCGACGCCCTGGATCAGGGCCGCGCCAAGGCGGTTCTGGACAGGGTCATCGCGATCACCAATGGCCGGGAGGGCTGACGACATGGCCGGCGATACCCTCGCCCGGATCTGCGCCGACAAGCGCGACCACATCGCCCGCAAGAAGGCCGAGACGCCGCTTGCGGCACTTGAGGACCGGCTCGGCGAAGCCTCGGCGCCGCGCGGCTTTCGCAAGGCTCTGGCCGCCAGAACGGTGCAGGGCCTTCCGGCCTTGATCGCCGAGGTCAAGAAGGCCTCACCCTCCAAGGGACTGATCCGCGCCGATTTCGACCCCGCATCGCTTGCTCGCGCCTATGCCGCGGCCGGGGCGGCCTGCCTGTCGGTGCTGACCGACACGCCCTATTTCCAGGGCGAGGATGCCTATCTGGTCGCGGCGCGTGGAGCGGTCGACCTGCCGGTGCTGCGCAAGGACTTCATGCTCGACCCCTATCAGGTGATGGAGGCACGCGCGCTCGGCGCCGACTGTATCCTGCTGATCATGGCGGCACTTGACGATGGTCAGGCGGCAGAGCTTGAAGCGGCGGCGTTCGAGCTTGGCATGGATGTGCTGATCGAGGTTCACGATCGCCCGGAACTCGATCGTGCCCTTCGACTGAAGAGCCCGCTTCTCGGCATTAATAATCGCAATCTCAAGACCCTGGTGGTCGATCTTCAGACCTCGATCGAGCTTGCGGCCGCGGTGCCCGCCGATCGGGAACTGGTCTGCGAAAGCGGGCTCGACGGCCCCGATGCGCTCACGCGGATGATGGGGCATGGCATGTTCCGCTTCCTGGTCGGCGAAAGCCTGATGCGACAGAACGACGTCGAGGCGGCGACCCGCCATCTGCTGTCGGCGCGGGCGCCGGCCGCGGCGGAGTGATGGCGATGACATCCGGCCTCACCCATTTCGACGAAAGCGGTGCCGCGGTCATGGTCGATGTATCGGCCAAGGATGTGACCGAGCGCGTAGCCGTGGCCGAAGCGCGGGTGCGCATGGCGCCGGAGACGCTGGCCGTGGTGAAGCGGGGGGATGCGAAGAAGGGCGACGTCATCGCCATCGCCCGCCTCGCGGGCATCATGGGTGCCAAGCGCACCGCCGACCTGATCCCTCTCTGCCATCCGCTGCCGCTGCAGTCGGTGACGCTCGACCTGGAGGCGGATGACGCCCTGCCCGGCCTGGTCATCCGTGCCACCGCCAAGGTCACGGCGCGCACCGGCGTCGAGATGGAAGCGCTGACCGCCGCGAGTGTCGCAAGCCTCACGGTCTACGATATGCTGAAGGCGATCGATCGCGGCATGACCATCGAGACCATCCGCCTGATCGAAAAGCGTGGCGGCCGGTCGGGGCACTGGCAGGCGGCCACCCCGGACGACGCCGGCTGATCGACACGCCCCTCTTCACGCACCGGGAGCCCGACATCATGCTCACCGTCGACGACGCCCGCGCCCGCATCCTTGCAGACGCAACGCCGCTCGGCGCCGAAACGGTGCCGCTGGGGCTCGCCCGTGGCCGGGTGCTGGCACGCGATGTCGTCGCCCGCCGCACCCAGCCGCCGCAGGCCATGTCGGCCATGGATGGCTGGGCGCTGCGCAGTGTCGATCTTGCCGAGGGGCACCGGACCTTCCGGGTCAACGGCGAAGCCCGCGCTGGCGAAGGCTTCGGCGGCGATGTCGGACCCGGCGAGGCGGTCCGGATCTTCACCGGCGCGCCGGTCCCCCCGGGGGCCGATCTGGTGGTGATCCAGGAGGATACCAGGGTGACCGGCCACCACGACAGCGGCGCCCCTGCTGCCGTCGAGATCACGGGGGAGCGCGCGGACGCGGAGGCCGGGGACAATATCCGGCCGGCCGGCATCGACTTCCAGACCGGTGCGGTCGGTCTTCAGGCCGGCAGAGGGCTGGAAGCACGGGCGATCGCCCTTGCCGCCGCCATGGGACACCCCTGGTTGCCCGTGCACAGGCGGCCGCGGGTGGCGATCCTTGCCACGGGCGACGAGCTGGCCCGGCCGGGGGAGCCGCTCGGGCCCGATGCGATCGTCGACGCCGTCAGCCCCTGCCTCACCGCGCTTTTTGCCGATGCCGGCGCCGATGTCGTCGATCTGGGCATCGCCCCTGACGCGCGCGACCGGATCGATGCGCAGATCGCCGCCGCGCGGGGCGCCGATCTTCTGGTCACCATCGGTGGCGCGTCGGTGGGCGATCATGACCTCGTTCAGGCCGCACTGCTGGCTGCGGGGGCAGAGATCGATTTCTGGAAGATCGCCATGCGTCCGGGCAAGCCGTTGATGTACGGACGACTGAGCGGCATGCCGGTGCTGGGCCTGCCGGGCAATCCGGTTTCGGCCTATGTCTGCAGCCTGCTCTTCGCCCTGCCGCTCATCGACCGGCTGTCGGGGCGCGAGCCGCGCGATGCCGCCTCGGAACGGCTGCCCCTGGCGGCGCCGGTTGCAGCCAATGCCATGCGGCAACACTATATGCGGGCACGCCTTCTGCGTGATGGCGATGGCGCTGAAACGGTGCTGCCGGTTCGTGATCAGGACAGCTCGCTTCTGTCGGCACTGGCCGATGCAGATGCCCTGATTCTCCGCCGGCCTCATGCCCCCGCGGCCGAACCGGGAGAGCTCGTCGACATTCTCCGTCTCGACCGGCTCGACTGATCTGATGATTTACATCTTTTGTTAGAATGAATTGCATTCATAAGCTCCCATCAGTTGTATTTTCGCGAACAGGTGCGAACAAGACTGAAACGAACAGACGACAAGCGTCTTGACGCGTGGCGATGACAGGCGTAGCCTGAAATTGATGTTGCGCCTTTGTTCTGTGCGACAACAGTCTCGTTCAAGCAGTCTGCGGTTCAGAGATCGGTCGGGGCCGGTTTTTGCCGCGCGATCACCGGGAGGCGCGGGTGCTCACACGCAAGCAGCACGAATTGCTGCGGTTCATCCTGGACCGGGTGCGGGCCACGGGGGTGGCGCCGTCTTTCGAAGAAATGAAGGACGCGCTCGACCTTAAGTCCAAGTCAGGCATCCATCGCCTTATCCTTGGGCTTGAAGAGCGCGGGTTCATCCGCAGGCTTGCCCATCGTGCCCGGGCGATCGAAGTCATCCGCCTGCCGGATGGCGGACCGTTCCAGATGCCGGGGCAGAGCCAGGGCGACAGCCCCTCTACGGCACCGGCCAGTCTGGCCTCGGCCAATCCCTTCGTCACCCCACCCGTGGCTCCGCGCGGGCCGCGTCTGGTCGAAATCGGCATCGGGCGGGCGCCCGTCGCCGCGCAAGCCCCCCAACTCCAGCCCCAGCGCTTTCGCAGCCTGACCCGACCGCCGTTGAATGCGCCGCCGCGCACCGGTCGTTCGGACGACAACGGCAATGTGGTGCTGCCGCTTTACGGCAAGATCGCCGCCGGTACCCCCATTGAGGCCCTGTCCGACGGGGACCGGACCGTCGAGGTGCCGGCGACCATGATCCCGGCCGGATCTGAGTATTTTGCGCTCGAGGTCGAAGGCGATTCGATGATCGAAGCCGGTATTATGAACGGCGACACCGTCATCATCCGCCGGACCGATACCGCCGACAACGGTACCATCGTCGTCGCGCTGATCGATGGCGGCGAGGCAACGCTGAAGCGTCTGCGCCGGCGGGGTCAGTCGGTGGCGCTGGAGCCCGCGAACCAGCACTACGAAACCCGAATCTACCGACCGGACCAGGTGAAAGTGCAAGGGCAACTGATCGCCCTCTTCCGCCGCTACGCCTGATCGCGTTCCGAACCTGGGAAAGCCGCCGCCCGCACCTCTGCGGTCGGCGGCTTTCTGTCGGAAGAAGCATCCGGGAGCAGATGCTCACCGTGTCCAGGGCCGATCTCCGCGCGGCCCCACAACCCCCTCGATCACCGGTCCTGCCTCGTCGAGACGCACCGTCACGGCGGCACCACCGAAGTTGCGGCCCGTACGTTCAATCAGCGTGGTCGCAGCGCAACCATCCGGTCGCCTGATATAGGGGGCATCGCGACGGGGATCGGCCCCGGCGAGCACGAGGTCGGCATGGGCGCAGGCTTCTGCCAGACGTTCGCGTCCACGGACCAGGGCGATACGAAGCCCCGCGCGTTCAAGCCGGCACAGATCCCCACCGTCACATGCAACGGCTTCGGTCATGTCGCGGATTGTGAGCGTCCCCAGCTTTTCCGCCCACTGATCCAGCACGAAGCGGTCGCGTTCCGGTGTCATCGCGTAAAGAGCACCGTCCGGCCCGCGCAGCGCCATGCTCCGCCCATCCCCCGACAGGAACAGGTCCGGCAGGACCGGCCGGGCCGCCAGCAGCATTCCGAGCGCAATGGCCACCAACCCCGCCCAGCGCCAGGCCCGTCGCCAGATCACCAGCCACAGCCCGCCGAAGGTCATCAACAACAGGGCCGTCACGCTGAAGCCTGCAACCGGCACCACCGCCCCCGGCCAGCCGGCAACGGTGGTCGCGGTCGCGATCACCAGCTCCATGCCCCGTGCTGCGAGCGCAAAGCAGATGCCGCCCGCGCTTTCCGAAACGAGACTGAGCAGGCTTCCGGTCAATGCGACAGGCATGATCCAGAAGCCGGTGACGGGCACGGCAACCAGGTTCGAAACCAACCCATAGCCGCTCGCCCGGCCGAAGGCATAGGCGGCGTAAGGCGCGGTCGCAGCGCCGGCGATCATCGATGTCGCGAGCAGGCCGAAGATCCATGTTGCCGCCCGCATGGGCAGGCCGCGCCTCGTGCCGGCGTCGAGACCGGCAAGGCGCCGGATGGTCGGGCTTTCATAGAGTGCGATCAGAGCAATGACCGCTGCAAAACTCATCTGGAAGCTGGGACCGGTCAGGGCCGCCGGCTGCAGCACCAGCACGACGATCGCCGAACTGGCCACCAGTGGCAGCGACAACACCGGCCGGTCGGTCAGGATGGCGAGCAGGCCCAGCGCGGTCATCACGAAGGCGCGTTGCGTGGGCACCGCAAAACCGCCGACCGCGAGATAGGCAGCAGCCCCCAGCAGGGCCGCCACGGCGGCAATCTTTCGTCCCGGCCAACGATCCGAAATACGAGGCAGGAAGGCCATGACCAGCCGGACGGCGCCGAAGATCAGCCCCGCGACCATGGTCATGTGCAGACCGGAAATCGAGATCAGATGGGCGAGGCCGCTGTCGCGCATCGCTGCTTCCGCCTCATCGCCGATCGCCCCTCTCAGCCCCGTCACCATGGCCGAGAGCACCGCACCGCCCTCGCCAGGCGCCGCCCCACGTATGACGGCATCCAGATCGAGGCGCAACCGTTCCACGGCTTCGCGCGCCGTCTGCAGGATTTCCGACGGCTCCGGGGCCGGTACGATATCGGGTTGCGCATAGGCAAAACCAATGCCGCCAAGCCGCTGAAAAAAAGCGCTTCGGGCGAAGTCATGACCGCCGGGCACCACGGGCAGCGACGGCGGTGACAGACTGGCGCGCAGCCGGACGCCATCCCCCGGACGGGGCACAGGCCCCTGCCGGACGGTGATCCGGACCCGTGCCGGCAGATCTTCTGCCGCGACGCGGTCGATCGCCGTCGGAACGATCAGAAGCCGCCCGCCACCGCGGCCATCGGGCTCCACCGCCAGCACACGGCCGGTCACCTCCCCCTGAGCCGGGCGCATCAGCATCGGGGCATCGACCAGCCGCGTTCCCGTGACCGCCGACCAGAACCCCGCCGCCGTCCATGCACAGGCGAAGAGTGTCAGAGCGAGCCAGGGCAGTCGTGACCGGAGCGCGATGCCGAGACCGAGCGCGCCGAGCGTGAGCACCACCCCCAGCCAGACGGGCGGTTCCGCCGCCAGGCCGAAATAGCCTCCGCAGCCGATTGCGAAGAAGACCGCACTCCACAGCCGCCATCGATCCTGCTCGGCGATGAAGGCGCGCAGGAGCGGCCCACCGAGGCTGCGACGGCGGCCAGCCGTGGCCGGCGCATCTCCGATCTCATCCACCAGGCTCATGCTATCCCCGCTGTCTGCTGCCGAAGACGCCAAGCCCGGGGCTGCACCCGCGGATTTTTCGTGCTAATCAGAGGGCCACTCGCCGTGCCCGCCGCGGCGCCCATTCGAAAGCCGTGTTCCATGACCGTCGTCACCCGATTCGCCCCCTCGCCCACCGGCTTCCTCCATATCGGCGGCGCACGCACCGCGCTGTTCAATTGGCTGTATGCGCGTCATACCGGCGGACAATTTCTACTCCGGATCGAGGATACCGATCGACAGCGTTCGACCAAAGAGGCGATCGACGCGATTCTTGATGGTCTGACGTGGCTGGGCCTCGATTGGGACGCTCCGGAGACCTATCAGTTCGCCCGTGCCGAGCGTCACGCCGAGGTTGCCCGCGACATGCTGGCGCGCGGCCGCGCCTATCACTGCTGGTGCACGCCCGAAGAACTGGAAGCCCAGCGCGCCGAACAGCGCGCGGCCGGCAAGCCGGTGCGCTATGACGGCCGTTGCCGCCACCGCGACCCGGCGACCGTTCCAGCCGGCGTGAAGCCGGTGGTACGCCTGCTCGCGCCGTCGGAAGGCGAGACCGTGGTCGACGACCAGGTGCAGGGCACGGTCCGGTTCTCGAATGATCAGCTCGACGACCTGGTCCTGCTGCGCGGCGACGGCACCCCCACCTACATGCTCGCGGTGGTGGTCGACGATCACGACATGGGCATCACCCATGTGATCCGCGGCGACGACCACCTGACCAATACCGCACGCCAGAGCCTGATCTACCAGGCGAATGACTGGCCGACCCCGACCTTCGCCCACATCCCGCTGATCCACGGCCCGGATGGCGCCAAACTGTCCAAGCGCCATGGCGCGCTGGGGGTCGATGCCTATCGGGACATGGGCCTGCTGCCCGAGGCGGTCCGGAACTACCTGCTGCGTCTGGGCTGGTCGCATGGCGATGACGAGATCATCTCCGACGCTCAGGCGATCGAATGGTTCGACCTGCCGGCGATCGGCCGGAGTGCCGCGCGTTTCGACATGGCCCGGCTGACCAACCTGAACTACCACTACCTGCGCACTGCCGAGGACGCCCGACTCGTCGACCTGGTCGTGCCATTCATCGAGGCGAACACGGGCAAGACAGTGGACAAGACCGGTCGCGCCCGCCTGCTTGCCGGTATGGCAGGGCTGAAAGAGCGTGCGAAGACCTTGATCGAACTGGCTGAATCTTCAGCCTTTTATACCGTGGAGCCGCCGTTCAGCTTCACCGACAAGGCCGCCAGGATCCTCGATGGCGGCGGTCGCGACGTGCTGACCGCGCTGAAGCCCAAGCTGGAAGCGGCCACCGCCTGGGAAGATGCGGTTCTCGAGGACATCGCCCGCGCCCATGCCGAAGAGACCGGTCTGAAGCTGGGAGCGGTCGCCCAGCCGCTCCGGGCGGCCCTGACCGGCACCACCGTTTCGCCCCCGATCTTCGAGGTGCTGCGCGTGCTTGGCCGCGAGGACGCCATGAAGCGGATCGACGCCGCGCTCTGAATTACTGAAACCGGCTTTCTTGCAAGAAGCTGGTTTCTTTTGGCCAAAAATAACACGGAATTTACGTATAAAATTTTCTATCAACATATACATTTGACGAATTTTATGCTGCGGGACATAGATGAAGCGATCACGACCAGGGCAGGGCCATCGCCCTGCTCCGCTCCCCTCGACACCTGCATCTCCAGAGGCCAGGACCGCTCCTATCGCCCTTCCCGCCAATCGACCGCCGCCGCTTCCTGACCGCCATCGCGGGGCTCGGAATCGTCCTCTCGGTTCCTGCCACCAGCTTTGCAACAAGTACCCCCCTCAAAATTGGCGTTTCTGCAGGGCCTTATGGCGAAATTCTCGACTTCGCTGCAAAGATCGCCGACCAGGAAGGCTTGAAGGTCGAGATCGTGGAGTTCACCGAATGGACGGTGATCAATGCCGCCCTCCAGTCGGGCGATATTGATGCCAACAATTTCCAGCATATCCCCTATCTGAACGCTCAGATCTCCGCCCGGGGCTACGACATCGTGCCACTCCAGCCCTCGATCGTGGTGCCGATGGGGATCTATGCGGGGCGCGCCAAAGACCTCGACACTCTGCCCGATGGCGCGACCATCGGGATTCCCAATGATCCCACCAATAGTGCACGTGCGCTGAAGCTGCTGGAACTCGCCGGGCTGATCCGCCTCAAGCCGGACATCGACCAGGATGCAGCCTCTCCCCTCGATATCGCCGACAACCCCAGACATCTTCGCTTCTCCGAGATCGACGCTGCCCAGCTACCCCGCACCCTGCCGGATATCGATCTGGGCGTGATCACCCTCAACTATGCAGTGCTTGCCGGTCTCGATCCGAAGGCTGCGCTAAAACTCGAGGACGAGACCTCTCACTGGACGCTGGTCTGGGCTGCACGCCGCGACCGCGCCCAGGATGCCCGCCTGGTACGTTTCATTGAGATCTACCGTTCAGCTCCGGTGCGGGATTTCGTGCTCGAACGCTTCAAGGGCAGCATCCTGCCGACCTGGTAAGCCGGGCTTGTCGCATATCCCCCATCCATGACACCCTCAGGAACCCCATCCCAAGGGAAGGACCTGAGGACCATGCAGGCCGAGGACGGCATCTGGACCAACGCCGCAGAGCTGTGGCAACAACAGATGGAACTGGATGCCCTCGGCCCGCGCCTGCCTGGCAGCACCGCCCATGAAACCTTCACGGAGCGCCTCGCCGATCACCTGCACGGGATCGGCCTGGAAGTTCGTACCGATGTCTGCAACTTCGATCTCTGGCAGCCGCGGTCTTGCAGCCTGCAACTGCCGGGTGGTGTGCATATTCCATGCACCCCTTTCCCGTATTCTGGCGAAACGCCCGCGGATGGGGTGACGGCGCCTCTGATCCGATGTCGCAACCGACGGGATCTTGCCAGGGCGAGCGGGGCTATTGCGCTGCTGGAGGTCGACATGCCGGCCGTACCGGCTCGGCTGCTGTTTCGCAGACGAGGTTCAAAACCAGCCGATCTCCGCCTGCCCGGCCTCATCAGAAATGCAGTGATTGCCTCGGTTCTGCGGGCACCGGATCTTCGCAAAGCCGCATCCCTGGGTGTCCTCGGGGTCGTTTGTCTCTGGAAGGGCATGTCAGCAGAGAATGCCCGTGCCCAACATCTCCCCTTCACCACGCCCTATCAGGGGTGTCCGGCGATCTGGGCCGACGTGGAGACGCGCGATCGTCTGATTGCACATGCCGGCGAGGGCGGCCTCGTGACACTGACGCTGGCCGCAGAGAGGCGACCCGCTACCTCACGCACCCTCTGGGCAGTTCTGCCGGGCCGGGATGCTGAAAGCACCATCGTTATCAACACGCATACTGATGGCCCCAATGCCTGTGAAGAAAACGGGCCGCTCGGCTTGATTGCTCTCGCCCGCTATTTCCACAGCCGGCCGATCGCACCGCGACGGACGATGGTTTTCGTCTTCACCACCGGCCATTTCCAGATCCCGCAATTCGGCATTGATCACAGACAGGCGACCTCCCGCTGGCTGGAAGATCATCGTGACTGGTGGGACGGTGCGGCCGGTCACCGTCGGGCCATCGCCGGTATGACGCTGGAGCATCTCGGCTGCATGGAGTGGAGGGATACGGCCGATGGTTTCGGCCCCACCGGGGAGATCGAGGCTGAGCTGGTCTATGCCGGCAATGACCGTCTCGCCCGGCTCTACCACGAATGTCTTGCCGATCGCAGCCGGACCCGATCCATCATCCTGCGCCCTCACAACCGATTGCACTTCGGTGAGGGGCAACCTTTGTTTCAGGCTGGTATTCCCGCAGTCGCCCTGATCCCTGCCCCCGACTATCTCTGTCGTAACGGCGATGTTCTTCCACAACTCGATCCAGAACTGATGCTTGAGCAGCTCAGCACCTTCCGGGAAGTTCTTGATCGCCTCGATCAGCTTGACGACCCGGGCCCGGTTCAGCGCCAGTCCTGGGGATTCTAACCGGCTCTCTTTTTAAATCAAACAGTCCGGCCAATATTTTCAGGCGTGTCCAATGCGCCGCGCAGCGAGGTCGAGAACGACCCGCGCTGCCCGAGCGCTGGGCCGCGCCGGATCGTCGGCGGGTCCCCGCAACCGGCTGAGCGCTTCCGCAAGATCCGCACGCTGGGCATCGCGCAGGTCTGCACGCTCTATCAGCGGGGTCAGGGTCCGGACCATGTCGTCGGGTGTCGCCTTGTCCTGGATGAGTTCGGGGACGATCTCGCGATCCATGACCAGATTGACCAGGCTGACATGGCGTACCGTCACCAGCCGCCGGGCAATGCTGTAGGTCAGCGGGTTGATCCGGTAGACCACCACCATGGGCACCGACTGTCGCGCCAGCTCCAGGGTCACCGTGCCCGATGCGGCAAGGGCCAGATCACCGGCTGCAAAGGCGTCGCGGCGCTCGGCCGCCGTCGCCACCACCACGGCCGGCTGCGGCAAGGCCCAGCCCGCAACAATGGCGCGAACCCGGTCCGCCTCCGCCCGGATTGCCGGCACCACCACACGCAGCTTCGGATGCCGCTGCGCCAGCCTGGCCAGAGCTTCCCCCATCGGCGGCGCCAGCCGGGCGATTTCGCCCTTGCGGCTGCCTGGGAGTGCCAGCACCACCAGATCGTCGGGCGTCATGCCGTGTGCGGCCCGGAACCCGGCTCCGTCGCCGACATCGACGGCATCCTCGACCGCAGGATGGCCGACGAAGGTGCAGGGCAGACCGACCCGGGTGAACCAGGGCGGCTCGAAAGGCAGCAGGGCCAGCAGGTGATCGAAGATGGCCGCAAACTTTTCCGCCCGCTTCGGCCGCCAGGCCCAGACGGTGGGCGCCACATAATGGACCAGCCTCAGCCCCAGTGGCTTCAGACGCGTCGCCAGCCGGCGGTTGAAACCGGGGCTGTCGATGGTCACCACAACATCGGGGCGTGCTGTTGCAATGGCTTCTGCCGTCTGGTTCAGACGCCGCCGCAACGATCGGACATGTGGCAGAACCTCCAGCAGGCCGAACAGGCTGAGTTCTTCCATCGGGAAGAGGCTCTGAAAACCTTCCGCCGCCATGGCTTCGCCGCCGACACCCATCAGCCGGACCCGGCCACCGGTCATCTCGCGCAGCGCCCGGATCAGCCGGGCGCCGATCAGATCGCCCGAGGCTTCGCCGGCAACAAGAGCGATGAGCGGCCCTTCGGTCGCAGTCACGACATTTCCCCCGTGACGAACAGCCCCGCGCCATCCGCAGCTGCAATGATCGCCGGACGGTCGAGCACCAGAACCCGCCCCGCCCCAAGCGCCAGACCGGCAAAACCGGCCGTCCGGAGCTGATCGATGGTGTCGGTTCCGATGGTCGGCCAGTCGACCCGGCGTTCCTGCCCGGGCTTGGCCGTCTTCACCAGAACCGGTCGCGACCCCGGCCGCGCCAGTGCACCACATCGGGCGATGAGGGCCTCTGTTCCCTCGATGGCTTCGACGCCCAGCACGATCCCCTGCTGAACCACGACCGCCTGACCGATGTCGAGACGGCCAAGTGCCTGTACCACCTCAAGGCCCCGGCGGATGTCCAGCCGCGCCTGATCGTCCGGCGCATGCCGCCCCCAGACGCCGGGCGGTGCATCAAGGCCGCCCGCAATCTGGTCGGCCCCGACCACCCGAAAGCCTTCGGATTCCAGGTCGGCCACCACAGCCTTCAGCAGGGCGTCATCCCCCTGCCCGATCCGCGTCGCCACCCGTGCCAGCAGCCTGGCACCTCTGGCATCGGGCATGACGGTCGCGAAAGATGGCCGCTTCACGCCGCCGGCCATCACGAGGTCGCGCACGCCCGCGGCCTTGAGCGCCGCGATGATCCGTCCGGCGGCACCGATACGGATCCGGGCATGCGGCACGTCTGCAAAGCGTGCCGGATCTCCGGCGCCGTCCAGCACGACCACAAAGACGTCGCGGCCGGCATCGCGGGCGGCCTGCACCACCAGTTCGGGCAGGCGCCCGGCGCCGGCGATGACACCGAGCGTGGCCTCGCTGGTCACGATGCGTCGCCCGCTCCGCCCTTCACCCGCGGGCGGGTCAGGGCCCGGTCGGCCTCCGCCTTCACGAAGTCGATCAGCGGGCGCACGGCCTCCACCTCACCGAACTCCGCCTCGACGGCAGCCAGGCGTTCGGCCTGAGTGCCGCCATCGGCCAGGAACAACCGGCGATAGGCCGCCCGCACCGCATGCATGTCCTCGCGGCTGAAGCCGCGCCGCTTCATGCCGACGATGTTGAGGCCGGCCAGATGGGCACGCTCACCGGTCACCGTCCCATAGGGGATGACGTCGGCTTCCACGCCCGACATGCCGCCGATCATCGCATGGGCGCCGATCCGCACCCACTGATGCACCGCCGACAGACCGCCGATGATCGCATGATCTTCGACCCGGACATGACCGCCGAGCGTCGCATTGTTGACCAGCAGGCAGTGATTGCCGACATGGCAATCATGGGCGACATGGGCCCCCACCATCAGCAGCACGTTGTTGCCGATGGAGGTCAGCATGCCGCCGCCCTCGGTACCGGGATTGACGGTCACATGCTCGCGGGCGACGACGTCGTCCCCGATTTCGATCCGGCTGTCTTCCCCCCGATATTTCAGGTCCTGGGGCTGGTGGCCGATGACCGCGAAAGGAAAGGCCTGAAAGCGGGCCCCGATGCGTGTGTTGCCCGTGACGACGACATGGCTGTGGAGCACGGAGTGGGGGCCGATCTCCACCCGCGGGCCGACGACGCAGAACGGGCCGATGCGACTGCCGGCGCCGATACGGGCACCCTCCTCGACAACCGCACTCGGATGGATCTGGATGGCCTCGGTCATGGTTTCATCCGTCACGCGCGGTCGACGATCATGGCGGCGAAGGTGGCCTGTGCCACCACCTTGTCGTCGACGGTCACCTTCGACTCAAACTTCCACACCGCACCGCGGCTCTGCTTCTTCTCGACATTCACACGCATGACATCGCCCGGCTTCACAGGCCGGCGGAACCGCGCTTCATCGATCGACATGAAGTAGACCAACTTGCCTTCGCTGTCGGGGCCGAGGGTACGGACCACGAGCACGGCCGCCGTCTGCGCCATGCTTTCGATGATCATCACGCCCGGCATGATCGGCGCGCCGGGGAAGTGGCCCTGGAACTGATATTCGTTCATCGAGACACATTTGATGCCGACTGCGCCCACGTTCGGCTTTACGTCGACCACCTTGTCGATCAGCAGGAACGGATAGCGGTGCGGAATCATCTCCATGACCCGCTCGATCTCGATCACCTCGGACTGTTCTGCAGAAGGCACGGTGGTTTCGCTCATCTCGATGGATATCCCCTGAAAAGTCGCCCTCGCGGATTGTTTCCCGCTGTCGGGCTGCCCGATGTCATTTCGGCTCCCGGTCGCGCCGCCGGATCAGCTTCGCCAGTGTCACACTCTGACGATGCCAGTCGCGCACCGGAACCGCCGGATAGCCGCCCCACACCGCCCTGGCCGGTACGTCGGTGATGACCCCCGACTTAGCCGCCAGTTGGGCGCCGGCACCGATGTTGAGATGACCGGCAATGCCGACCTGGCCGCCGGCCACCACGAAATCGCCCAGCACGGTGGACCCGGAAATGCCAACCTGCGCCACGATCACGCAACCGCGACCAAGGCGGACGTTGTGACCCAGCGTCACCAGATTGTCGATCATGCAACCATCGCCGATGATCGTGTCAGGTCCGGCGCCGCGATCGATGGTCGAATTCGCGCCGATCTCCACGTCGTTGCCGATCACCACCCGGCCGACCTGAGGAATACGGACATGACCGACGGCCGGATCGCTGGCAAAGCCGAAACCATCCTGGCCGATCCGCACACCGGTATAGACATAGACCCGGTCACCGAGGATGGCGAAGCCGACATAGGCGCCGGCGCCGATCACGCAATTCCGACCGATCACCGTGTTCCGGTCGATGACGGCATTGGCCTGGATAATGCTGCCGTCGCCGATTCGGGCACCAGCCATCACCACCGCACCCGGGCCGATCTCGACATCGCTTCCCAGTTCTACGCCATCCTCAACCACCGCGCGAGGATGAACTCCCGGGCTGGTGGGCCGTGGTGGATGAAACCGCCGGGAAATCCGTGCAAAGGCCATGTAAGGTGCCGGCGACACCAGCAGGGGCAGATGGGCAGGCGCACGCTCGGCATCGGCCGGCGACAGGATGCACAGCCCCGCCCGACACTCGGCCAGCCTGGGCAGATAGGACCGGTTGTTCAGGAAGGTGACGTCGGCCGGACCGGCAGCATCGATCGGGGCGACGGCGCTGAGCATGCCCGCAGGCGCCGGACCGGCCAGAACTGCGTTCGCCGCCTCTGCCAGTTCCTGCGCCGTAAACGGCCCGGCAACATCGAAGAACCGTGGATCAGCCATGGCTTTTCCCATCCCTCCTGTTGGAGACGGCACCGTGACGCTCCCGCCACGGTGCCGCTTCCGATCGTCTGATCATGTCCGCAGGTCCCGAACGGAGCCCGCAGAGACCGATCACTTCTTAGGTGCCTGGGCCTTGGGCAGATCCAGTTTCGGCACGCTCTTGTTCATGCGCTGGATGATCTCGTCGGTCACATCCAGGCCGTTGTCCACCAGAATGGTGGTCTGGCGCGGCAGGACCAGGGTGTAGCCCCGCTCCTCGGCCAGATTGGCAAGCACCTGCAGGAAGGCCTGGTCGATGGCCATCTGCGCACGCGCGCTGGTCTCGTCGAAAGACCGACGACGTTCGGCAACCGCCTTCTGCATCTCACCGTATTTGCGCTCGAACTCCTCGCGGCGCTTCTGGAAGGCCTCGGGAGACAGCAGGCTGCGCTGCTTCTGGAGGTCCTCCTGCTCCTTGCGCAGGGCCTCCTCGTCTTTGGCGATGCCGTCGCGGAAGCCGGCGCGCACCTTGCCGAGCTGCTCCTGCAGGCTCTTGGCGGCGCTGGTCTCCTCCATCACCTTCTGCACATCGACGACGGCAACGCTCAACGGCTTCTGCTGAGCGGCGGCCGGGCCGGCAGCCACAAGAGAGGCGGAGGTGAGGGCGAGCCCGGCGGCAAGCGCGACACCACGCAGGCGCTGGCCGATCTTGGAAGTCATGGGTTCAGAACCTCGTTCCGAAGCTGAAACGGAAGACTTCTGTATCATCGAAATCCTCCTTGAGAACCGCCTGGGCAGCGTCCAGGCGGATGGGACCGAAAGGCGAAATCCAGGTCAGGCCCACGCCAATCGAGGCGCGGATCGAGTTAACATCCCGGATTTCGGGACCGCTGTCGTCGAGTTCGGTGACACTGCCGAAATCGCTGAACACGCGGCCACGCACGTCGTAGTCATCCGGCAGCCCCAGAGGGAAGCCGACTTCGACCGTGCCCGAATAGAGGAAGTTGCCGCCGAGGGCATCACCGGCCTCTACGTCGCGCGGGCCGACACCGGCGGTCGCGAAGCCACGCAGGCTGTCCCCGCCAAGGAAGAAGCGATCATTGATCGGCACGTCTTCACCCAGGCCCACGATATAGCCTACCTGACCACTGACCAGACCGACCACGTCGTCAGTAATCGGATAGTACCATGCGGCATCCACTCGGTGACGCGCGTACTTGGCATCGCCGCCAAGGCCGGCCAGATCCTGAGTCAAGCGCAACAGATAGCCGTCCCGTGGATCGACTTTGCTGTCCCGCTTGTCGTAAGTGAAGGTCTGGCTGACAATCGAACTGAGACGATCGCCCTCCTGCTCCCGAATATAGCGCGAGGCGTCATCGTCGACGTCCGTTACTTCATCATTACGCAAGGTATATTTGAGACCATGCCGCAGGCTCGGTGTCAGCCAGTAATCAGCACGCAGTGCACCACCGGTCGTCTTCTGCACATAACCGGACTCGTCTTCACGGTCGATCTCGCGGCGGAAGACGTCGAAGCCGGCGGCAACGTCGCGATTCAGAAAATAGGGTTCAGTGAAGCTGAGATCGATCAGCTGCTCATCGCCCGAAATCGTGAAGCCCAGCCGCAGATCCTGGCCCCGGCCCAGCAGGTTGCGTTCACGGATACCCACGTCACCCAGCGGACCGGAGCCCGTCGAGTAGCCCACGCCGAACGAGATTTCACCGGTCGACTTCTCCTCCACATCGACCTTGACCACCGTCTTGTCAGGGTCGCTGCCGGGCTCTGTGGTCACCTCGACCTTGTCGAAATAGTCCAGATTGCGGACGCGATCCCGCGAGGTGCGGATGCGCTCGGCGTTGAACGGATCACCTTCCGCCACACGAAATTCGCGGCGAATGACTTCGTCCAGCGTCCGGGCGTTGCCGTTCACCTCGATACGTTCGATGAAGTTCCGTGGTCCTTCATCGATATTGTAGGTGATGTTGATGACGTGGGTCTCACGATCCTTGCTCACCGAGGGCTGAACCCGCACGAAGGGGTAGCCGCGATTGGTGACTTCAGTCGTAAGGGCCTCGACGGTGCGATCGACCTTCGTCGCGTCGTACCAGTCGTCGCTTTCGGTTTCCACCACATCGCTGAGCGTGGCGGTGTCGAGCCCCGGCAGGGTGCTCTGCACATCCACCTTGCCCAGCTTGTAACGCTCGCCCTCTTCCACCACGAAAGTGACGTAGAACTCTTCGCCCTCAGGCGCCAGTTCCGCCACGGCCGACTGCACAGAGAAATCGGCATAACCGTTCTTCAGATAGAACCGGCGCAGCAGTTCGCGATCGTAATTCAGACGGTCCGGGTCGTAGGTGTCATTCGAGGTGAAGAAATTATACCAGCGCGCCTCGGTGGTCAGGACGACATCGCGAAGCGCACTGTCGCTGAACCGGTCATTGCCGGTGAAGCTGATCTTGCGCACCTCGGTCCGCGGACCTTCCTCGATCTCGAAGATCAGGTCGACACGGTTCTGATCGAGCTGAATGATCTTGGGGTCAATCCGGGCGGCATAGCGGCCGTTGCGCCGATAGACCTCCTGCAGACGCTCCACATCCTGGGCGACCCGGGTGCGGGTGTAGACCGTACGCGGACGCAGCAGCACCTCCTTCTCGAGGTCGCTGTCTTCCAGGCGCCGATTGCCCTCAAAGTCGATCCGGTTGATGACCGGGTTCTCGACCACGTCCACCACCAGCGTATTGCCTTCGACACGCAGGGCGACGTCGGCAAACAGACCTGTGCCGTAGAGGGTCTTGAGGCTCTCGTCAATCAGGGATGGATCGGCAGGATCCCCCTGGCGCAAGGACAGGTAGGACCGGATGGTCTCCGCCTCGATGCGCTGATTGCCGTTCACCTGGATACGGTCGATCCGGACCGCCTGGGCGGCCGGTGGCGCCACGGGCGCCTGAGCATGCGCGATTGCCGTGCTGGCGAGCATCGTCGCCGTCATGGTCATGGCCAGCCAAGAACGCGGCACGCGGGGCCTCCCACCTCAAGCCAGATGTCGGCCGGGCGATCACGCCCGGCCGACCTCAAAAATTCATGCGACCCGCCGGACCTCTCCCACCGGGCCCCCCTCTCCTGCCGCATCACAATGCGTCAGGTGAAGAGGCCTGCAAGATAGTCGACAACCCGGAGCCTGACGAGATCATTCCAGGTCGCTACGATCATCAACGTCAATACCAAGACCAGCCCGAAGCGGAAACCATATTCTTGCGCCCGCTGGCTCAGCGGACGACCTCGCGCCGCCTCGGCTGCATAGAATGCCAGATGTCCGCCATCGAGCAAGGGGACCGGCAAAAGATTGATCAGGCCGAGATTGATCGACAGCATCGCCGTAAACCAGATGACGGTCGCCACACTCATGCGCACAACCTCACCGGACATCTGAGCAATGCCGATCACGCCCGCCAGTTCTTCGGTGCCCCTCGTCCCGGCGATCATTTCCCCGACGGCGCCAAAGGTCATGGCGACGATCGACACCGTTTCGCGCACCGCACCGGTGACTGCCTCCACCGGGCCCTGCCGGACCCATTCTGTGCCCGATGCCGAAATGCCGATCCGCGGCATCTGGTGCGTGTTGCCGAAGCGGTCATCGACCGACACCATCTCAGGCGTCAGTGACATGGAAATGACACGGCCGTCGCGATCGACTTCCAGCGTCACCGGCTGACCATTGCCGGCAACCACCGCGGTCTGCAGATCCTCGAACCGGGTGACGGCGCGGCCGTCGACGCCGGTGACCCTGTCGCCCGGCTCCAGCCCGGCAGCGGCCGCCGGACTGTCCTCGAGAACAGTCCCGATCACCGCCGGTGTGGTCTGCTGCCCCCAGATCATGTAGAGCGCAGCCAGTGCCACGATCGCATAAATGAAGTTGAACACGGGGCCCGCCGCGACGATGGCGGCCCGCGCCTTCACCGGGCGCCCGTGGAAGGACACCTTGCCGGTCGCAGGATCATCTGCGGCAATGCCGCCCGCGCTGGTCGCGTCGGCATCGCCATACATCTTCACATAACCGCCGAGCGGCAGAAGCGAAACCTTCCAGCGGGTCCCGGATTTCGCCGTCCAGCCGAAGATCTCGGGGCCGAAGCCGATCGAGAAGGTCTCGACGGTCACACCGCAGCGCCGCGCCACCCAATAGTGGCCGAATTCGTGCACGAAGACGACGATTCCGAGCACGACGGCGAAGCCGATCGGGTAGCTCAGCGATTGGATAAGCTGGTCCATCTGCAGCGTCAGATCCCGCTTGAAGTGCATCGGCGCATCCGCCGGCGCAAAAGGTCGTCCGAAGGGTGGTCGTGGCCGTTCAACGGGCGTCCACCAGGGCCACAGCCCGGCGACGGGCCGCTGCGTCGAGTGCGATCACCTCGTCGATCGACCCGGGGGCCCGGCGAGGCTCTGCTTCCAGCGTATCGGCCACGACACCGGCAATGTCGAGGAAGCCGATCCGGCGGGCAAGGAAGGCCGCCACAGCCACCTCGTTCGCGGCATTCAGGATTGTGGCGGCGCCGTCCCCGCATTTCAAGGCGTCGCGGGCGAGGGCCAGACAGGGGAACCGCGTCACATCCGGCGCTTCAAACGACAGCGTTGCGATCCTCGCCAGATCCAGCCTGTCGCTCGGCGCCGGCCGCCGGTCGGGCCAGGCCAGCGTCCAGGCGATCGGGGTGCGCATGTCCGGCGCGCCCAGATGAGCCAGCACCGATCCATCGGCATACTGGACCAATCCATGAATGATCGACTGCGGATGGACCAGCACGTCGAGGCGGTCGAGACCCACCGGAAACAGATGATGTGCCTCGATCAGTTCCAGCCCCTTGTTCATCATCGACGCGCTGTCGACCGAGATCTTCGCCCCCATCGACCAGTTGGGATGGGCAACCGCCTGCTCCGGCGTCACCTGGCGCATCTGATCGAGGGTCAAGCTCCGGAACGGGCCACCCGAGGCGGTCAGAATGACCTTCTCGACCACATGCAGGCGCTCAGGTTCCAGGATCTGGGCGATGGCGTTGTGCTCGCTGTCGGCCGGCAGCAGCCGGGCGCCATGACGTTCCACTTCGGCCGTGAACAGATCGCCGGCACAGACGAGGCATTCCTTGTTGGCGAGCGCCACGAGCGCGCCACGACGCACGGCCGCCAGCGTCGGCGCCAGACCGGCCGAGCCCACGATTGCCGCCATCACCCAGTCCGCCGGGCGTTGTGCCGCCTCGATCAAGGCCTCTGGTCCGGCCGCCACGTCGATACCGCTGCCGGAAAGGCATGCCTTCAGATCGGCATAGCGTGCAGGATCGGCGGTCACCGCCAACCGCGCCTTCAGCTGAACGGCATCGCGCGCCAGCTGCTCTACATTGCCGTTGGCGGTCAACGCCTCAACCGGATAGCGCTCGGGATCACGGGCTATCAGATCGATGGTCTGGCGACCGACGGATCCGGTGGCCCCGAGGATGGAGATCCGTCGCGGGGCTCCGGACGCTGCATATGAGGAAGAAGGCTGCGCAGGTGACTGTAAGGGTTGGGTCATAGTCCCTCGGCAAACAGGCCGCCGGTCACCATCAGCATGAGTGCCAGCGCCGGGGCAGCGAACAACAGGCCGTCGAGCCGGTCGAGCAGGCCACCATGGCCCGGCAGCAGCCGGCCGCTGTCCTTCACGCCGAAATGGCGCTTCACGCCGCTTTCGACAAGGTCGCCGATCTGCTCGACGACCGCAAGCGCCGCCCCGGCAGCACCAATGGCCACGAGGTCCTGGGGCAGGCGCACACCGGCGATGACGGCAACCAGCACGGAAATGACAAACGCGGAAAACATGCCGCCGAACAGACCGGCCCAAGTCTTGTTCGGGCTGATGCGCGGGGCGAGCCTGAACCCGCCGATGGCCCTGCCGAAAACGAACGCGCCGATATCCGTGGCCCAGACCACGAGCATCAGCCAGAAGGTCCATTCCAGCCCGAGCGGCTGCGATCTCAGCCAGATCAGCGCCAGAACCGGCAGGCCGACATAGACCACACCCGCCGCCAGCCAGCGCCGCCGCGCACCTTCGATCTTCAGGAAGGCTGCGGCGAGCGCCGCAACCGCAACCATCAGCAGGGCGGCCTCGTAGCGCCCGGTCCCGGCGATCCAGGCAGCGCCACCGAGGATGGCGCCGAGGGCCAGCCCGACCGCCATCCAGGTGATGCCGGTCAGATCGACCAGCCGGCGCCACTCATTCAGCAGAAGCACCGACAGAAGGCCGGCAAAGAGATGAAACACATCGCCGCCCAGATAGATCAGGGCCAGCACCGGCGGGCCAAGCACCAACGTCGTCAGCAGACGCAATTCCAGCGTCCGCCGCCGCTCCGCCCGGGCATCTGCGGCCGCCTCCTCACCTCCTGCCGAGGGTCGGGGTCCGCTAGACGGCGCCATAGCGACGTTCGCGGCGTTTGTATTCGGCAAGCGCCGCATCGAGCGCCGCCTCATCAAAATCCGGCCACAATGTCGGAACGAAGATCATCTCCGCATAGGCCAGCTGCCAGAGCAGAAAATTGCTGATCCTCTGCTCGCCGCTGGTCCGGATGATCAGATCCGGGTCCGGCAGGTCGTGGGTCTGAAGACGGGCGCCGAAAGACTCTTCGTCCAGCCCGTCCAGATCCACCCGGCCTGCAAGAGCATCGGCCGCAAGCTCCCGCGCCGCCGCCAGGATCTCGGCCCGCCCGCCATAGCTGATCGCGATGGTCAGGACCATTCCGGTACAATGCCGGGTCCGTTCCACAGACCGATCGAGAAGATCGCGCATGTCCGAAGACAGTCGCGAACGGTCGCCAATGAAGTTGAGGCGGACATTCCGATCGATCAGCAGTTTGACTTCCCGGTCCAGATAGAACCGAAGCAACCCCATGAGGTCACGAACCTCGTCGAGCGGGCGCTTCCAGTTTTCGGACGAGAAGGCGAACAGGGTGAGATAACCGATCCCGTGCTCCACGGCGCGATCGATCACCTTGCGGACCGATTCGGCCCCGCGATAGTGACCGACGGTGCGCGGCAGGCCGCGGGCTTTCGCCCAGCGGCCATTGCCGTCCATGATGATCGCGACGTGGCGCAAGGGGGGATCTGAGACCAGCGCCATGGGGCTCGGCTCCATCCTGAGGGGACGCGCTCCGGACTCAGACCTGCATGATCTCCTTTTCCTTCGCCGCCACCAGATCGTCGATCTGCTTGATGCGTTCATCCGTCACGGTCTGAACGCGATCAGAAGCACCACGCAGTTCGTCCTGGCTGATCTCGCTGTCTTTCTCGAGCTTCTTGAGCTTATCGAGGCCGTCACGGCGAACATTGCGAACCGAAATGCGGGCCTGCTCGCCGTAACGCGAGGCCACCTTGCCCATCTCGCGGCGGCGCTCTTCGGTCAGCTCCGGAATCGGCACCCGGATCACGGCACCCTCACCGATCGGGTTGAGACCCAGGCCGCTGTCACGAATCGCCCGCTCAACCGCCTTGGCAAGGCTCTGATCCCAGACCTGGACCGACAGCATGCGCGGCTCGGGAACGCTGATGGTCGCGACCTGGGAGACCGTCATCTCCGAGCCATAGGCGTCGACACGCACCGGCTCGAGCAGATTGGCCGAGGCGCGGCCGGTACGCAGACCCGCCAGCTCATGCTTCAGGGCGTCGACCGCGCCGTCCATGCGGCGGCGGACGTCCTTGATGATGTCATCCTTGGACACGGTTCAGGCCTCGTTGGTAATGATGGTGAAAAGTCCCCGACCGAGCATCACCTCGGCAAAGCCGCCGGCATGATGCAGGTTGAAAACCACGATCGGGATGTTGTTGTCGCGGGCCAGCGTGATGGCGGAAGCGTCCATCACCTTCAGGTCACGCGAAAGAACCTCCAGATAGCCGAGGCTGTCATAGCGTTCGGCGCGCGGGTCCTTCTTGGGGTCGGCAGTATAGACACCGTCGACCTGGGTTCCCTTCAGCAGCGCATCGCAACCCATCTCCACGGCACGCAGGGCAGCTGCGGTGTCGGTGGTGAAGAAGGGGTTACCGGTACCGGCAGCGAAGATCACCACCCGGCCCTTCTCCATGTGCCGCACGGCACGGCGCCGGATATAGGGCTCGCAGATGCTCGACATCGGGATGGCCGACTGCACCCGGGTCGCAACGCCGATCCGCTCCAGTGCACTCTGCATCGCCAGCGCGTTCATCACCGTCGCCAGCATGCCCATGTAATCTGCCGTCGCCCGCTCCATGCCGGTCGCGGCACCGGAAATGCCGCGGAAGATGTTGCCGCCGCCGATCACCAGGCAGACCTGCACGCCCATGGACTGCACGGACCGGATCTCGCCGGCGACGCGCTCCACCATATCGACGTCCAGACCGTACTGGCGATTGCCCATCAACGCTTCGCCCGAGACCTTCAGCAGGACCCGGCGGAACCGCGGGGTGGAGAACGACATGGATTGTCTCCTGTTCGACGACGCTGTTCGGCCCGGAAGGGATGCGACCGGGTCCGGAATGGCTACGCCGGCATTGGCCGGACGGATGCGGACACGGTGTGACAGCCGCGGCAGCGACGCCGGGCACGGGCCGTGTAACGTATAGCCGTGCGCGCGGGCCAAGGCAACCGCCGCAAAAGGGCGTGCGGCACTGCCGGCGGGAACAAAAAAGGGGCGCCCCGTTCGAGGCGCCCCTCTTTCGCATCTGCGGATCGGCAGAGGATCAGGCGCCCAGCGCCTTCTCCACCTCGGCCGCGAAGTCTTCCTGCTTCTTCTCGACGCCCTCGCCGAGTTCGAAGCGGGCAAAGGCCTTCAGGGTCACCGGCGCACCGACCGTCCCCTTGGCATTCTCCACGACCTTGCGGATCTTGGTCTCGCCGTCGATCACGAAGATCTGTTCAAGCAGGCAGACCTGCTCGTAGTACTTGCGGATCCGGCCTTCGACCATCTTCTCGATGATGCTCTCGGGCTTGCCGCTCTCGCGAGCCTGCTCGATGAGCACCGCGCGCTCGCGGTCGAGCGACTCGGCCGACACGTCGGCGACGTCGAGCGCCTCGGGACGGGCCGCCGCGGCATGCATGGCGATCTGACGGCCGAGTTCGGCCAGCTTCGCCTTGTCACCGGTCGACTCGAGCGCAACCAGCACGCCGATCTTGCCAAGGCCTTCGGCGACCTGGTTGTGAACATAGGCGGCGATCACGCCATCGGTGACCTCGAGCACGGCCGCACGACGCAGGGCCATGTTCTCGCCGATGGTGGCGATCAGATCGGTCAGCTTCGCCTCGACGGTGCCGCCATCGGGATAGGCCGCCGCCTTCAGCGCCTCAATGTCGGCGCCGGCCTCGAGAGTGACGCCCGCGACCTTGGCGACATAGTCCTGGAACTTCTCGTTGCGGGCCACGAAGTCGGTCTCGGAGTTCACCTCGACCACCGCGGCGCGCAGACCGTCGACCTTCACGCCGACCAGGCCCTCGGAAGCCACACGGCTCGCCTTCTTGGCCGCCTGCGACAGGCCCTTGGTGCGCAGCCAGTCGATGGCCGCATCCAGGTCGCCGTCGTTCTCGGTCAGCGCCTTCTTGCAGTCCATCATGCCCGCGCCGGTCTTCTCGCGGAGCTCCTTGACCAGGGCAGCAGTGATCTGAGCCATGATTCCACCTCGTGTGAGTTCTGTTGCGAACGCAGTCGCCTGACGGCGCATCGCGTCACGGAAATCCTGCGGGTCCGGGTTCGCATATCCTGCGGCTAAGGGGCCGCATGCGCCCTGCCCGTCTTGAGTTCTGTCGTCGATCCGGCCCGGAAACGCGAACGGCGGCACCCCGGGGCGCCGCCGCATCGCCAGCCGCCCCCGGGGTGAGGGCGGCCGTTCGTCCGTGGTCCGGATACGTCAGGCCTGGGCCTCGCCCGCAGTCTCTTCGGTCGCCTCTTCCTCGACGGCTTCGTCGTCGAGATCGACCGAGACCGGATCGGCCAGCGCGCCGAGATCGGCGCCCGAACGGATCATCTCCTGCTGGATGCCGTCGAGGACCGCGCCCGAGACGAGCTCCAGATAAAGCTGGATCGCCTTGGTCGAGTCGTCATTGCCGGCAACCGGGAAGGTCACGCCGTCGGGGTTCGAGTTGCTATCCAGGATCGCGATCACCGGAATGCCCAGCTTCGCCGCCTCGCGGACCGCCAGCTCTTCCTTGTTGGTGTCGATCACGAACAGCGCGTCCGGCAGGCCGCCCATGTCCTTGATGCCGCCCAGCGACGCCTCAAGGTTGTCGCGCTGACGGGTCAGCTTCAGCAGCTCCTTCTTGGTCAGGCCCAGATCGGCCTGCTGATCGAGGAGCTGCTCGATCTCACGCAGACGGCGGATCGAGTTGGAGATGGTCTGCCAGTTGGTCAGCATGCCGCCGAGCCAACGACGGTTGACGTAGTACTGACCGCAACGCTTCGCGCCCTCGGCGACCAGCTCCTGCGCCTGGCGCTTGGTGCCGACGAACAGCACGCGGCCACGGTTGGCGACGATGTCGCGCACCGCTTCCATCGCACGATAGAGCTGCGGCTGGGTCTCGCGCAGGTCGATGATGTGGATGCCGTTGCGGGTGCCGTAGAGATACGGCGCCATGCGCGGGTTCCAGCGGCGGGACTGATGCCCGAAGTGAACGCCGGCTTCGAGAAGCTGACGCATGGTGAAGGTGGGAAGCGCCATGGAAAATCGTCCTTTTCCGGTTCGGCCTCCGCGAGGTTGAGATCGGCACCGGCATCGTATCCTGGGGCTTTCCCCCGGGATGCGACGGCCACCGGTACCGACACCGGAGCGACGCCGACCGCCCTTCCCCATGTTTTCAAGGGGCATGCTGGCGGTTGGCCGCGGACCTCGCGTGCGTGTGAACGCCCCGACGAACCCTCGTCGGAACGGCCGCTCTATAGCCCGGGCGGCGGGGTTTGGCAAGGGTTTAGCAGGTGATCGCCGCCGCTTTCCGCCGTTTTTGCGACGCGTCAGGCCTCGATCGCGTCGATCACCCCCGGCGTGATCTTGAGCGCGGCCTTGAGCGCCGGCGTGATCGAGACCGGCTTGGGCAGATCCAGGCGCACGACCTGGCGCTCCCCCTCGAGGTCGATATCCAGCTCCAGGGTAATGCGGCCGCGGCCCTCGGGTTCCCGTTCGATCAGCCGGCGGATCAGCGCCAGCGCCCGCTCCTCCGCCACCTGAATGGTCAGACGGGCGGAGGACGAGGCTGCGACATCGTCGAGCGAGCGAACGTTCTGAGCCGTCAGCCGGACGGTGTCCTCACGCCATTCGCCGCTCGCCTCGATCAGCAGCGGCACACCGGGCTCCAGCAGATCGCGGGCCTGGGACAGGGTTTCCGAGAACAGGGTCACCTCGAACACCCCGGTCGGATCCGAGAGCTGCGCGAAGGCGAACCGGCTGCCCTTGGCCGACCGGCGTTCCTGCTTGGCGATCAGCGTGCCCGCGAGCTTGAGGCCGGCTGCCCCTTCCCGCTCCAGCTTGGCCGCCAGATCGCCGGCCCTGACCACCCCCAGCCGGTCCATGACCTTGTCATAGGCGTCGAGCGGATGGGCCGAGAGATAGAAGCCCACCGCCTCCAGCTCCCGCTTCAGCTGCTCCATCGGCATCCACGGGTCGACCGAGGGCATGGGCGGCTTGGGCACGGCCTCGCCGCCCGGCCCGCCGAACAGGCTGACCTGGTTGCTCTCCCGTTCCTCCTGGGCGGCCTGGCCGTAGCGCAGCACCATGTCGATGGCGTTCATCACCTGCGCCCGATTGGCGTTCAGACGATCGAAAGCACCGGCCTTGGTCAGGCTTTCCATCATGCGCTTGTTGATGACCTTGGTGCCGAGCCGGGCCGAGAGGTCGAAGAGATCGGCATAAGGCCCGCCCTTACGACGCTCGGCCACGAGTTCCTCCATGGCCTGCGGGCCGACCTGTTTCAGGGCGCCCAGCGCATAGAGGATCTCGCCCTTGGGTGCGCTCTTCGTCCGGCGCACCGAGAACACCGCGTCCGACTGGTTCACGTCCGGCGGCACCACGCCGATTTTGAGCCGGTTCAGCTCCTGGCGAAAACCGGCCAGCTTGTCGGTGTTGTGCATATCGAGCGTCATGGAGGCGGCCATGAACTCGACCGGCCAGTTGGCCTTGAGGTAGGCGGTCTGATAGGCGACCAGCGCGTAGGCCGCGGCATGCGACTTGTTGAAGCCATAACCTGCAAACTTGGCGATCTGGTCAAAGATCAGGCCGGCGGTCTCCTTGTCGACCCCGTTGGCGACGGCACCCTTGGTGAAGCTCTCACGCTGGGCGTCCATCTCCTCCTTGATCTTCTTGCCCATCGCCCGGCGCAACAGATCGGCCTGGCCCAGGCTGTAGCCCGCCAGCACCTGGGCCGCCTGCATCACCTGCTCCTGATAGATCATGATCCCGTAGGTTTCCTCCAGGATCGGCTTGAGCATGGGATGGAGGTATTCGGCCTCTTCCGAGCCGTGCTTGACCGCAATGTAGCGCGGAATGTTATCCATGGGGCCCGGGCGGTAGAGCGCCACCACCGCGATGATGTCTTCGAACTTATCGGGGCGCATCTTGCGCAGCACGTCACGCATGCCCGAGCTTTCCAGCTGGAACACGCCGACGCCTTCGCCGCGGGCCAACATCTCGAAGCTCTTCCGGTCGTCCAGCGGCACGCGGTTGATGTCGAAATCGGGCTCGACCTGCCGGATCAGCCGCTCGGCGGTGGTGATCACGGTGAGGGTCTTCAGTCCCAGGAAGTCGAACTTGATCAGCCCGGTCTGCTCGACATACTTCATCGAAAACTGGGTGACCGGCATGTCGGAGCGCGGATCGCGATAGAGCGGCACCAGCTCGTCGAGCGGCCTGTCGCCGATCACCACGCCGGCCGCATGGGTCGAGGCGTGTCGATAAAGGCCTTCGAGCTTGAGCGCGATGCTGATCAGCCGCGCGACCTGTTCATCCTCGTCCCGCGCCCGCTGCAGCGCCGGTTCGCCGTCGATCGCCTCCTGCAGGGTGACCGGGTTGGCCGGGTTGTTCGGGACCAGCTTGCAGATCTTGTCGGTCTGACCGAAGGGCATGCCCAGCACGCGGCCCACATCGCGCAGCACCGCGCGGGCCTGGAGCTTACCGAAGGTGATGATCTGGGCGACGCGGTCGAAGCCATAGAGTTCGCGGACGTGCTGGATCACCTCGTCGCGGCGGTCCTGACAGAAGTCGACGTCGAAATCCGGCATCGACACGCGTTCCGGGTTCAGGAAGCGCTCGAACAGCAGGCCAAACCGCAACGGGTCGAGATCGGTGATGGTCAGCGACCAGGCCACCACCGAGCCCGCGCCGGAACCGCGGCCGGGCCCGACCGGAATGCCGTGAGCCTTCGCCCACTGGATGAACTCGGCCACGATCAGGAAGTAGCCGGGAAAACCCATCTTCACGATCACGTCGAGTTCGTAGTCCAGCCGCTCCCGATAGGGTATCGCAACGGCCTCGCGCGCCGCCTCGTCCATGGCGGGCGTGTAAACCGCCGTCTCAAGGCGGCGCTCCAGCCCTTCTTTCGAAAGGCGGCGGAGTTCGTCCTCCTCCCGCGCATTCGGATCGCGGGTGGATTTGGGCAGGATCGGCTTGCGGAAGGGCGCCTTGGCCGCGCAGCGCTGCGCGATCACCAGCGTGTTGTCGACCGCTTCAGGCAGATCCGCGAACAGCGCCCGCATCTCGGCCGCCGATTTGAAATAGTGATGGGGCGTCAGGCGGCGGCGGTTGGTATCCTCGATATGCCGACCTTCCGCGATGCACAGCAGCGCATCATGGGCCTCGTACATCGCCTCGGTGGTAAAGAAGACGTCATTCGTCGCCACCAGCGGCAGATCGAGATCATAGGCGATCTCGACCAGCCCCGGCTCGCTGTCCGCCTCGGCGTCGGGCGGCGTCTCCCCCGGGGCGCAATGGCGCATCAGCTCAATATAGAACCGGCCGGGAAAGATCGCTGCCAGACGCTCGGCCTGCGCCCGCGCCTCGTCGTCCCGCCCCTCCAGGATGCGGGCGCCCACCGGGCCATTGGGGCCGCCCGACAGACAGATGATGTCGGACGAAAACTCTGCCAGAACCTGTTCGGAAACCTGGGGAGTTTCGCCGGTCGGCGTCTCCATGAACGCCCGGCTGACGATCCGGCCGAGATTGTCGTAGCCGGCCCCGGTCTGGGCCAGCAGCACCAGCGGCTCGGGTTCCGGCCGGCGGCCGAAGCGGTCCTCGCCGGCAGCACGGGTCAGCCGGATGATCATGCCCAGGATCGGCTGGATGCCTTCCTTGGGCAGGGTGGAGGAAATCTCCATCGCGCCGAACAGATTGCCGGTGTCGGTCACCGCCACCGCCGGCATCTTCTGCGCTTTGACCAGCTTGACCAGATCCTTGGTCTTCACCGCCCCCTCGGACAGCGAATAGGCGGTATGGACGCGAAGATGGACGAAATCGGCGTGCGACACAGGTCTGGGCGCTCCATCGCTCGGGGCGGGGACGATCCCGGAAATCTGGACCAAATCCCCGCCCGGAGCAACCTTGGGCACACCCCTCGCCGACGGTCAGTTCAGTCGGGTCGAGAGATGCGCCACGATGCCATCGGTCGCAGGCGTCGGCCCCTTGCACTGCTGGCAGGTCTCGATCAGACGGTAGTCAGCGCGATAGTCATCGTCGGCGAACCAGTGGGTCAGTGCCCGCAACGTGCGCGCACGGTAGTCCTCCTGCTCGGCGCCCAGGGTGGCGAGCGGGGCGTGATGGATGTAGGTACCAAACAGGTCCTCGCACATCCCGATATACCAGCGGGTATCGAGAATAGCACGGTGCCAGTACTCATCTGCCTCCACCCCCGGTGCGTGATAGCTGTCGGGGTCAAGGAACATGAGCGCAAGGAACTGCTTGAGCTTCATCTCGGCCCAGCGGCACTTCTCGGCCGACCAGCCGAACTTCGCCGCGCACATGTCGTTGACGCGCGAGAAGTCGTAAGCCTCGAGCCGGTCCAGAACGGCAATCAGCCGATCATTCAAGGGATCACGATGCAGATTCAAAGGAAGGGTCATCGGAAGTCTCCTGCGAAAACGTCGCAGGCCCGGCCGCGGACCTTATGGCCGGCCGCGCGGCAGAGCCATCCGGAAAGGAAGAAGGCGGTGTCGGAACGTCTCATAGAAAGCCTGCAGCGCGATCCGAGCCCGTATGATCCGCATCTCGCTGCAGCTCAAAAAATTCTATCCTGAGTTCATATTCCAGGCAATAAACCTCGCATTTGATTCAGTTTGAGTTCATTTGGTCAGAAAATCGAGCCGCGCATCGGCTCGGTTTGGCGTGATCTTCACGATCTCGGCTGTGACCACGCCCTGTGCCACGAATGGATCAGCGGTCACCCGCCTTTCGACGTCCTCCTCGGAGAGGCCATGGATAAACACTGTGCCGCCCTGTCCGGCAGCAAGGCTGCCGGCGAGCAGAAACCGCCCCTCGGCGAAGCCCTCATCAAGCCAGGCCTTGTGGCCGGCCAAAACCCCGGCGGCCTTTCCACGATCGATGAACTTCAGCAGCACTACGAACATAGTCAGTCATCTCCCTGGATTGCCGTGCCCGGTCAGTGTGCGGACACACCATCGGCAAACCTATGGAAGATACTGAACACCCCGACGAAAGAAGCTTTCAGGCAGACCTGCCATCGAGTACGGGGGCGAGGGTCCGAAGGGCGCGCGCCAGCGCATCGGCCGCGCTGCGGATGCGTGGCACCCGGGCCATCTCGGGATGAACCAGAAGCCAGAGACCGAGCGAGAGCCCCGTCAGAGGCTCCGATACCCTGACCAGCCCCGGGATGGCTGCGCCGATAAAGCAGGGCAGCACTCCGAATCCGATACCCGATCGGACCGCCTGTGCCGCGCCCGGCAGGGTATTGGCGCGAAAGCGGATCCGGGATTCGGGGATACGCGCCGCGACCCAGCGGCCAGGGCCGGTGCAGGCAAGCCCCGCGTCATAGCCGATCCAGGGCCGGTCGGCAGGGTTGCCGTCCATCCACTTCCGTGCCAGTTCGGCATCGGCGTGGACCGCCATCGCCACCGTGCCCACCCGCCGCCCCTTGAGCACCGGATCCGGGGCTTCGGTGACGCGCAGTGCGATATCGGCGGCACGTCCTGCCAGAGAAACGACCTCGTTCGACACCACCAGTTCCACGGTGACGTCCGGCAGTTCCCGGCAGAGGCTGGCCAGCACGCCCGGCAGCAGGTACTCGGCCACGGCATCCGGAGCCGTCAGCCGGACGACGCCACCAGGGGCATCATCCCTGCCGCGGATGCGGCTCTCCAGACCCTGGATATCATCCCGCAGACGGATGGCCAGATCGCGCATCTCCTCCCCGGCCGCGGTCAGTCGCCAACGGGGCGACGTGCGGTCAAACAGTCGCACGCCCAATCCGGCTTCGATCTGCCGCAGGCGCCGGGAGAGGGTCGGATGACTGATCCTGAGGGTTACCGCCGCCGCGGTCACGGTGCCCTGCTCGGCGACGACCAGTACCAGGCGCAGATCATCCCAATTGAGGCCAGAGACTTGCGACATAATCTGAACCCGTGCCTGGAGCTGCCGGAGAGCGGTGCCGGGACCGCCCTCCAGCTATAGCCCGGCGCAGATCAGACGGCAAACACCCCCGGCCGGTCCTGACGCCAGGGCTGGAGCCCTTCCAGATCCCGCCCCAGCTGCAGCAGGATGTCCTCGCGACCCATGCCGGCTGCGAGCTGGATCGGCAACGGCATGCCGTCATGCATACCCGCAGGAAGTGCCATCGCCGGCAGCCCGGTCATGTTGAACGGCGCGGTGAAGGGGACGGTGTCGAACAACCGGTCATACCAGCCCCGCGCATCGAGATCGGGATCATTCTGATCAAGATAGCCAAGCGGAACCGGGATATCCTTCAGAACCGGCATCAGAATGGCATCATAAGTGCCGAAGAAGGCGCCGAAACTCCGCGACACCGTGTTCATGACCATAAAGGCCTGCTCGACATCCAGTGCCGTGAGCTTCGCCCCTGCCTGCGCACAGGCCATGGTCACCGCTTCAACGGTGTCCGGCCCGGGCTGCAGGTTCAGCATCTCGGCCATACCGTAAACCCCCGCGGCGAGGAACGACATCCAGGCGGTAAAATTCGCCCGGTGGAAGGCGGCCACATCGTAATCCGGCGCCGCCTCTTCGACGACATGCCCTTCCGCTTCCAGCAGTTTCGCAGTCCGGACCAGCGCCGCATCGATATGAGGCGCCGCTGCCGGCGACCCCGGCCACCGCCGTGCCAGGGCGATGCGCAGCTTTGGCGTCGGTTTGCGGATGGCCTCGGCATAGGGCACGGCTGGCGGCGGGATATCGGTCATTGCCCCGGGATCGGCCCCTGCGACCGCATCGAGCAGGGTGGCGGCGTCGCGCATGCTTCGCGTCACCGCAAACTCGTTGGCCATGCCCAGCAGCGGCAGACCGTAATAGGGCCCGAACGGTATGCGCCCGCGCGAGGGCTTGAGACCCACCAGCCCGCAGGCCGCAGCCGGAATCCGAATCGAGCCGCCGCCGTCATTGGCATGGGCGAGCGGCACGACGCCCGCCGCAACCGCAGCAGCCGAGCCACCAGACGACCCGCCGGGGGAGCGCTCCAGATTCCACGGATTGCGGGTCGGTCCGTAGAGTATGGCCTCCGTCGTGGCGTTGAAGCCGAATTCGGGCGTTGCGGTGATCCCCAGCGTGTTCAACCCCGCCCGCCTGAAACGGGCAAAGAGTTCCGAATCGACCGGAGGCACGAACTGCCCCTGGCCCAGCATCCGCGAACCCATCATTTCCGGATGGCCGCCGACCGCCAGGACCAGATCCTTCACCAGGAAGGGCACACCGGCAAAAGGACCGGACGGGTCACCCGAGACCGGCGCGTCGAAACGGCGAACCACCGCATTGATCCGGCCGTTCACTGCCTCGATCGCCTGATTGGCGCATTCGGTCAGCTCGGCGGCGCTCACTTCGCCTGCCGCGACCAGACCGGCAAGGCCGGTCGCATCCTCGGCAACGTAATCCTTCAGATCCATCCCTCGTCTCCCTGTTTTGTATGGCGGGACCCGAGGATTTTCGGCCCATCCGTGGCCGGCCTCCAGGATGCAGATGGATCACATCGACCCGAGCACCGTCACCAGAGCGGCACGGGAATTGATCCCCAGCTTGTCGTAGATCCGGCGGGTCTGATTGCGGATGGTGACGGGTGACAGCCCGAGTTGCCGGGCAACTTCCTTGTGGCCCTGGCCGCGGGCCAGCAGGGCGGCAATCTCAGCCTCGCGGGGGGAGAGCCGGTCCACAGGCGCCACCCGGCGCAGCACCAGCCGCACCAGTCCGGCCCCTGCCCCATCGACCTCGGCCATCAGTCCGAGTGCCGGAACCTCCTGTCGCCCCGGGTGTCCGAGGATCTCGCGGAGCGGTGTCGGCAGCCACGGCACGGCTGCGAGACCCAGCCGTGCCAGATGTCGCCAGCCGAAAATGCACAGCCCCGCCGGGGTGACATGCAGGTGCACGCTATCGGCATCGTTCGGCGCTTCTGCACGGCCACGAACCATGCGGTCGAGGGTTGTAACCGCACCGTAGAGGAAATCCTGCTCGTCCTCATGCCAGGATCTCCCGTCCCCACCACCGCGATAACAGGCGAGGAAGAGCGAGGCGGGCTGTCCCGGCCGGAACGACATCGCACCCGCCGCGGCATCGAGGTCGTAGCGCCCCGACATCCGTATCAGCCCGGGCGTCTGTTCGAGCTGCCGCCTGCGATAGGTGGCAACCCGGTCGGGCGCACGGCGGATCTGGCCCAGCATCAGATCGTCATGACGCATCGCCCGCCAGTCGTCGAAGAATGGACCGGTGATGTTGAAGGTGCGCGAGGCCGCGATCTCCACCCGCCCGCCATCCCACGCGGAAAAGCCGTACCAGGCGGAATCGAAACCCAGCACGCCCGCCAGCCGTCCGATCGCCAGATCGAGCGCATCCGCCGGCGAGGCTTCAGCGAGGAAGCCGTCGACGTCTTCGAGCCAAGCCGAGAAGCTGCGGATGCCCATGGTCATGGGGGAAGCGTCCCCTTGAAGCGAGACGACATGCAGACCGTCCGCCGATGTTGACACGGCCCGAGGCATCCGGCAACGACGCCATCCCACTGCCCCACAACGGAAAGCCGGCAGCCCCCGAGGGGACTGCCGGCTTTTCGCAAAGGCATACCCGATGCACGGGGCCGCAGATCCCGGAAGGATCGCAGCCCCGGCGCGGATCAGCGCTTCGAGAACTGGAAGCTGCGGCGGGCCTTGGCCTTACCGTACTTCTTACGCTCGACGACGCGGCTGTCGCGGGTCAGGAAGCCTTCCTTCTTCAGCGGCTTGCGCAGGGTCGGCTCGTAGAGGGTGAGCGCCTTGCTGATGCCGTGACGCACGGCACCCGCCTGACCCGACAGGCCGCCGCCGACCACGGTCGCAACGATGTCGAAATTGTCGACGACATTGGCCACGGTGAAGGGCTGACGGATGACCATCATCAGAACCGGACGCTTGAAATAGGCGTCGGCGTCCTGGCCGTTGACGGTAATCTTGCCCGAACCCGGCTTCACCCAGACGCGAGCGATCGCGTTCTTGCGCTTGCCGGTGGCGTAGGAGCGGCCCTGCGCATCGCGGACCGGCTCGGGGAGCTGCTCGTCTGCGATCAGACCGGCGGCCTGGGCCATGTCCTTCAGCGCGCCGAGGCCCTGGGCCTGAACGTTGGTTTCGGTCATAGCTCGATTACCCCACGTTCTTGCGGTTCAGGGCGGCGACGTCCAGCGGCTCCGGGGTCTGGGCCGCATGCGGATGCTCGGGGCCGGCATAGACGTGCAGCTTGCGCATCACATCGCGGCCGAGGGGGCCACGGGGGACCATGCGGCGCACGGCGGCCTCGATCACGCGCTCAGGGTAGCGGCCGTCGAGGATCTTGTCCGCGGTCCGCTCCTTGATGCCGCCCGGATGGCCGGTGTGCCAGTAGTAGGTCTTCTGGACGCGCTTGCGGCCGGTGAGCACCACCTTTTCGGCATTGACGATCACGATGTGATCGCCGCAATCCATATGGGGGGTGAACATCGGCTTGTGCTTGCCGCGCAGACGGTTGGCAACAAGGGCGGCAAGACGGCCGAGCACGAGCCCGTCAGCGTCGATCACCGTCCACTTGTGCTCAAGGTCTGCCAGCTTGGCGGTATAGGTCTTCATGAGCCTTGGCACCGAGATGGGTTCTTGAAACTGGAGGCGGAGTATGCCACGGAACCCGCGGCCGTCAATGGCGAAGAAGCGCCTTATATCAATAGCTTATAAAATCGGTATCATAATACCACAAACGCTGAGCCAGGAGAACCGGGGCTTCCCGGCCGTTTGTTGTACGCCAGAAGGTCCGGCAGGGCTTGGACGGTCGCGCCGGCCGGCGTTATGATGCGCACGAAAGCATACAGCATCCCCCGAAAGCGCGCGCAGCATGACGCCCGCGAATACAGATTGAGTAAGGGAGGGACACCGCGCCATGACTGATCAGTCGCCGACGAGGACCGCCGAGGCTGCCCCTATCCGGCTTGAGGTGGAGGCCGATGGCGTCGCCGTGCTCACTCTCACCCGTTCCGCTCAGCGCAATGCACTCTCGCTCGGCATGATGACCGCGATCGAAGCCGCGCTGGAACAGATCGCCGCCGATGCCGCCGCCCGGGTGGTGGTGCTGCGCGCGGAAGGCCCGGCCTTCTGCGCCGGCCACGATCTGAAAGAAATGCGGGCGTCACCGGATCGCGCCTCATACGAAGCGCTCTTCGCCCAGTGCAGCCGGATGATGACCCGGATCGTGCGCCTGCCCAAGCCGGTGATCGCCGAAGTCTCGGGCATCGCCACGGCGGCAGGCTGCCAGCTGGTGGCGAGCTGCGACCTGGCGGTTGCCGCCACCACCGCCCGCTTCGCGACCCCCGGGGTCAATCTCGGCCTGTTTTGCTCGACGCCGATGGTGGCGCTCTCACGCGCGGTCGGCCGCAAGCACGCGATGGAGATGCTGCTGCTGGGCCAGATGGCCGATGCCGAGACGGCGTACCGCTTCGGCCTGGTCAACCGCGTGGTCGCCCCCGAAGAGCTGTCGGACACCGTGATGGGCATGGCGCGGATCATCGCGTCCAAGTCGCCGCTGACGCTTAAGATCGGCAAGGAGGCCTTCTACGCGCAGGTCGAGATGCCGCTCGACGACGCCTATGCCTATGCCTCCCGGGTGATGACCGAAAACATGATGGCCCGCGATGCCGAAGAGGGCATCGACGCCTTCATCAACAAGCGCCAGCCCGTCTGGCAGGGGTGCTGATCCGATGACCGGGACCCGTGCGGTCGTCCATGACCGCTATCCGGATGCCTATATCCGCGACATCCTGCGCAACACCCGCGTCATCGCCATGGTCGGCGCCAGCCCGAACTGGAACCGGCCAAGCTATTTCGCCATGAAGTATCTGCAGGAAAAGGGCTATCGGGTGATCCCGGTCAACCCCGTCGCCGCCGGCCAGACCATTCTGGGTGAACCCGTCTACGCGACGCTGGACGAGCTGCCGGTGGTCCCCGATATGGTGGACATCTTCCGCAATTCCGAAGCCGCAGGGCCGATCACCGACGATGCCATCCGCATGGGCGCGAAGACGGTGTGGATGCAGCTGGGCGTGCGCAACGACGCGGCAGCCGCCCGCGCCGAAGCGGCCGGGCTGAACGTGGTGATGAACCGCTGCCCGAAGATCGAATACGGCCGCTTGTCCGGAGAGCTGGGCTGGAGCGGCGTGAACACCGGCGTGATCAGCGCCAAGCGCATGGGGCCGCCCCGATGACCGATCAGACGACGAAGCCGGATGCCGCCAGCGGCGCCGGCGGCTTCGGCTTTTCAACCCTCGCCGTCCATGCCGGCAACCGGCCGGAGCCCCATACCGGCGCGCGGGTGACGCCGATCTATCAGACCTCGTCCTTCGTGTTCGACAGCGTCGACCACGCCGCGTCTTTGTTCAACCTGCAGACCTTCGGCAACATTTATTCGCGCCTGGGCAATCCCAGCGTTTCGGCGCTGGAGGAACGGGTGGCGGCACTCGAAGGCGGCCGCGGCGCCACCGCCTGCGCCAGCGGCCATGCCGCACAGTTCCTGGCACTGGCCAGCCTGATGGAGGCAGGCGACGATCTGGTCGCCTCGCGCTTCCTCTATGGCGGCTCGTACACGCAGTTCAGCCAGAGCTTCAAGCGCTTCGGCTGGGGTTGCAGCTTCGTCGACGCCCGCGACCCCGACGAAGTCGCCAGGGCGATCGGGCCGCGCACCAAGGCAGTGTTCGTCGAAAGCCAGTCCAACCCTTCGGGCGTGCTCACCGACATCGCCGCCCTCGCCGATGTCGCCCATGCCCACGGCCTGCCGCTGATCGTCGACAACACCATTCCCAGCCCCTATCTCTGCCGGCCCTTCGATCTGGGCGCCGATCTCGTCACCCATTCGCTGACCAAGTTTCTGGGCGGCCACGGCAATTCGCTGGGCGGGGCGATCGTGGAAAGCGGCCGTTTCGGCTGGAAGGCGTCCGGCAAGTTCCCGTCGCTGTCCGAGCCCAATCCCGGCTATCACGGCCTGCGGTTTGAAGAGACCTTCGGCGACTTTGCCTTTACCGTCCATGCCCATGCCGTGGCGCTGCGGGATTTCGGCCCGACGCTCTCGCCCTTCAACGCCTTCATGATCATGACCGGAATCGAGACCCTGCCGCTGCGCATGGACCGCCATGTCGCGAATGCCAAGACGGTCGCGGCGTGGCTGGAAGCCCATCCCAAGGTCGCCTGGGTCTCGTATGCCGGTCTGCCATCCAGCCCGCAATACGATCTGGGGTGCCGGCAGATGCCCCGCGGCGTCGCCCCGGTCTTCACCTTCGGTCTGAAGGGCGGCTATGAAGCCGGTATCCGGCTGGTGGAAAGCGTGGAACTGTTCAGCCATCTCGCCAATGTCGGCGACACCCGGTCCCTGATCCTGCACCCGGCCTCGACCACCCATCGCCAGCTGTCACCCGAAGACCGGACGAAGAGCGGCGCCGGTGACGATGTCATCCGGATTTCGATCGGCATCGAGACGGTCGACGACCTGATCGCAGATCTCGACCAGGCTTTCGCGCAGATCTGACCACACAAGTCCCCCGACCCGAGGCTTCCATTCCGTTCATGGCTCCGTCGCATTTCCCCGGGGCAGGTCCTGCCCTGCCCGCCCTTGCATCCGTCGACCGGCTGATCTTTCTGCGCCATGGCCGCACGGCCTTCAATGCCGAGGGCCGCGTCGCCGGCCAGAGCGACATCCCGCTCGACGAAACCGGCCGCGCGGAGGCCTGGGCGGCCATCGAACCGGTCCGCGCCCTCGGCCCCGATGCCATCGCCGCAAGCCCGATGCAGCGGGCACGGAGCACCGCGGCGATCATCGCCGAAGGGTTGGGCATGACCGATGTGGTGCAGCTGGTCCCGGGCCTGCGCGAACGGAACTGGGGCATGTATGAAGGTGCGCCACTCGGCGACCGGCCCCCCTACGAAGAAACGCCGCCCGGGGGCGAACCCTGGGCAGCGTTCCTGGATAGAACGGCGCATGCCCTTGCAGGGGCATTACGCATGATGGGCAGCCCGCGCCGCCCGCTGATCGTCGCTCACTCGGGCACGTCGCTCGCCCTCTCGAAGCTGCTCGGCGCACCGATGCCGGTCGAGAAGGCGCAGAACGCCGTGCCGCTGGTGTTCCAGCGCGCCCGCGACGGGTCGTGGCGCTGCTGGATCCCGGGGAGCTGACGGCGCGGGTGCGCAGCAGCCGTCAGGCGGCAACCGCCTGCGGCACCAGACGGGCGATCTCGGCCTCGGCCGCCGCGATCGCCTTGGCGCGTGCCTCGGGGCCCATGCCGATGCCCTCGGCACGAACGATCTCGACATCGGTGATGCCGATGAAGCTGAAGACCGCCTTCAGCCAGCTCTCCTGATGCTCGAAGGCTGCCATCGCCGGGTTCGAGGAATAGACGCCGCCACGGCTCGACACCACGATCACCTTGCGACCACCGGCCAAGCCTTCGGCACCATTCGGGCCGTATCGGAAGGTGCGGCCGGCGCGGGCCAGACGATCGATCCAGGCCTTGAGCTGGCTCGGCACCGAGAAATTGTACATCGGCGCGCCGACCACCACGACGTCCGCCGACAGGAACTCGTCGAGCACCGCCTCGGCCAGCGCCAGCTCATCCTGCTGGACCGGCGTCAGATCCTCGGTCTTGCCGGCACGGACCACCGGCATGCGCTCCGCCGACAGATGCGGCAGCTCGTGGGCCGCCAGATCGCGGGTCACGACTTCGAGGCCCGGCATGGCCTCGGCGATGGCCGTGGTGATGGTCTCGACCAGCTGGCGGCTGACCGACGCGCCTTCCGTGGCGCTGGACTGGATCTGGAGCAGCTTCATGGAGCATATCCCTGAGTGATAGTTGAGATGGTAGAAAACCTTCTCCCTATACCTGCCGACGGAACGGGCCTGACACCAGATGGCAAATTCTGGATAATACGTTCCATTGGTGGAACGCCAGGGCGAGGTGGCCGATGCAGGACCTGAACGATCTGATGATCTTTGCCCGCATCGTCGAGCATGGCGGTGTCGCCGCCGCCGCCCGCGCTTTGAGCCTGCCCAAATCCACGGTCAGCCGACGGCTGGCCGCACTCGAAGACCGTCTCGGCGTGCGGCTGATCCAGCGCAATACCCGCGCCTGGACGGTGACCGAGGTCGGCCGTGCCTATCACCGCCATTGCCAGGCCGTGATCGCCGCCGCAGAGGCCGCACAGGAGGTGATCGATCACAGCCGGGCAGAGCCGCGCGGCCTGATCCGGATGAGCTGCCCCCTGCCGCTGCTGTTCACGGCGATCGCGCCCATCCTCTCCCGCTTCATGGCCGATTATCCTGAAGTCCGGGTGGAGGTAGAGGCGACCCAGCGGCGGGTGGATGTGATCGAGGAAGGCTTCGATCTGGCGCTGAGGGTCCGGCCTCTGCCGCTTGAGGACACCGATCTGGTGGTGCGGATCCTGGGACAGAGCGCGAGCGTGGTCGTGGCGTCACCGCAGCTGCTGCATGGCCGCCCGCCCGTCACGCGGCCTGAAGAGATCGCGACACTGCCGACCATCGCCCAGACCCTTCCGGGGACGCGCAGCCATGCGGGCAATGACACCAACCCGCCCCATCATTGGGTGCTTACCGGGCCGGGCGGCGAGATCGTGCGGGTGGCCCATCATCCGCGGCTCGCCGTCGATGATCTGCCCACCCTGCATCACATGGCCCTGGCCGGCATCGGCGCAACGATCCTGCCGGATTATCTGGTAGCCCCGCATCTGGAGGCCGGACGGCTGGTTGCCCTGTTGCCCGACTGGCACCCGCCATCGGGCGCAGTGCATGCCGCCTTCCCATCCCGCCGCGGTCTGGTTCCGGCCGTGCGCCGCCTGATCGACCGGCTGGCGGACGAGTTCGATGGCGAGGCCGGCTATTCACGAGGAGACCGCAGATGTCCGTAGCCCGCCGCTTCATCAAGCAGGAACTGCCGCTCCATCTGGTGCGGCGCCATCTGGAGCCGGGTCCGGTGGTCCTGTTGACCTCCGCCCAAGGCACCAGCCGCAATGTGATGACACTGGGTTGGCAGACGGTGATGGAGTTCTCGCCATCGCTGGTCGGCTGCATGATTTCGGCCGGCAATCACAGCTTCGAGCTGATCCGGCAGAGCGGCAGCTGCGTGATCAACGTCCCGCCGGCCAACCTGATCGATACAGTGGTCGGTATCGGCAACACCAGCGGCGCGGATATCGACAAATTCGAGACCTACAGTCTGACGACGGAGCCAGGCGTCAAGGTGCCGGCCCCGTCCATCGCCGAGTGCTTCGCAAGCTTCGAATGCCGGCTCTCGGACGACCGACTGGTGGAGAGCCACAACTTCTTCGTCTTCGAGATCGTTCATGCCACGGTCGCCCGTCTGGCCCGCATGCCGCGGACCCTGCACTATACCGGTGACGGTGTCTTCATGATCTCAGGACGGCGGATCGACAAGTCGGCCCTCTTCAACCCTCATATGCTCTGAACACCCCCTGAACCAAGCGGAGATCTCACGCCGCGGCAAGATGTGCCTGTATGAAGGCTCCAAAGGCCTTGACCGCCATGGATGGTTGCTCGCCGGCATAGACGACTGCGATTCCGATTCCGGGCAGAGCCGGCATCAGATCGTCCAGGGTGAAAAGGTCCTGCGGCACGGCCGAGCCGGTAATCACGCTGATCGCCTGTCCGGAACGCGCCACAGCAAGCAGGCCGGCCAGGCTGTTGCTGGCAAAGGAAATCCGGTAGGGCCGGCCGGCCTTATCCATCGCATTGCAGGCAGCGCGGTGATCGAGCGTGTCGGGTGCCGACAATGCAAGCGGAACGATCTTCTGCCCCATGACCTCGGGTTGAGGGCTGTTCGCCACCCAAACGAAAGATTCCGGCCGGATGATCGACCCGCCGCTTGCGTCATCAGGCAGGGAGATCACCGCCAACTCTATCTGCCGGCGATGCAGCATGGGGCGTAACTCCACCGTCGGCGCGCAGACCACTTCGATTTCCACCGACGGATGTCGCGCATTGAACCCCCTCAGAATTTCGGGAAAGAAGGCTGTCAGATAATCCTCCGGACAGCCGAATCGGACCAAGCCCTGCAAGCCACTCCCCGACAGATCCGAGATGGCCTCGTCATGCACACCAAGTATGCGGTCGGCATAGACCAGCAGACGCTCTCCCGTCGTCGTCAGGCGCATACCGTTGCCGGTGCGATGCAGGATCGGCTGGCCGATAACGGCTTCCAGCCGCTGCATCTGCATGCTCAACGCTGATTGGGTACGGCCGACCTGAAGTGCGGCCGTGCTGATGGATCCGCTCCGCGAAACGGCCACGAAGCTGCGCAGCAGCTGGATGTCGAGAGACAGCATGATATCAATTTTCCTGATTTTTGATTTTCATACTATGAATTTGAATGAAATCAAAGCCCTGACTACCCTCTCTTCAGCCACGGCATACGTGGGTAGATCCAAGGGAGAATATCTATGTCCGTCGGGACACATGTGTCGGCCAACCACGATCCGTCTTTCTGGGCAGCCGTAGACAGCCACGTCCTGCGCTATGGCGGCAGTTTCGAGCATGCAATCATCGAACGTGCAAAGGGCAGCTACGTCTATGATGCCGATGGCAAGCCGATCCTGGACTTCACCTCCGGGCAGATGAGTGCGCTTCTGGGGCATTCTCACCCGCGTATTGTGGAGACCGTGCGTCGTCAGATCGGTGAGCTGGATCATCTCTTCAGCGGCATGCTATCCCGGCCGGTGGTCGAACTCGCTCGTCGCCTGGGATCCCTCGCTCCTGGCCTTGAAAAAGTCATGCTGCTTTCGACCGGAGCCGAGTCGAACGAGGCAGCCATTCGCCTCGCAAAACTGGTGACGGGACGACACGAGGTCGTCGCCTTCTCCAAAAGCTGGCATGGCATGACCGGCGCTGCGGTCTCCGCCACATACAGCACCAATCGGCACGGCTACGGCCCCGCAACCGTCGGCTCCTTCGCCATCCCGGCCCCCAATCCCTACAGACCACGCTTCTTCCTGCCGGATGGAAGCCTGGACTGGCAAACCGAACTCGATGACGCCTTTACCCTGGTCGACGCCCAGTCATCGGGAAGCCTCGCAGCCTTCATTGCCGAACCGATTCTCTCCGCCGGCGGCATCATTGATCTGCCGGAAGGTTATCTGGCTGCCCTGCAGCGGAAGTGCCGTGAACGCGGAATGCTGCTGATCCTGGATGAAGCCCAGACCGGGATCGGACGAACCGGTACCATGTTCGCCTTCCAGCGCGACGGTGTGACACCGGACATCCTCACCCTGTCCAAGACACTGGGTGCTGGGCTGCCGCTCGCCGCGATGATCACCAGCGCCGAACTTGAGGCAAAGGCACATGACCGGGGCTTCGTCTTCTACACCACGCACGTCTCCGATCCGCTGCCCGCCGCAGTGGGACTGAGTGTCCTCGACGTGGTGGAGGAAGATGGGCTGGTGGATCGGGCGCGCATCGCGGGCGCAAAGCTCAAACAGGGTCTGCTGGCACTGCAGCAGCGTTTCGACTGCATCGGGGACGTACGCGGCCGCGGGATGATGGTCGGGCTGGAGATCGTCACCGACCGGCAAAGCAAGACGCCTGATCATGCCATCAGTACGCTGATTGCCGAAGCGGCAGCAGCACGTGGCCTCAGTATGAACATCGTGAAGCTGCCCGCCATGGGCGCCGTGTTCCGCATCGCCCCACCTCTGACGATATCCGACGCAGAGATTGAGGAGGGGCTCAGCATCATCGCCTCGTCGATCGAGGCCGCGACCGGCTGACATCCAACAAACCCGCAGATCATACGGAGATCGTCCGCCATGCAGACCCGAACCGGCCTGGTCGACATCGACCACATTATGTGCGGCGTCTCGGATATCAATGCGACTGTGGCAGATCTGAGCCGGCTGGGTTTCAGCTTCACACCGGAAAGCACCATCGGCGGCATGTCCAATCGCCTCGTCCAGATGAAACCGATCCGGCCGGCCGGTGCAGCGAATTTCTTCGAACTGATGACCGTCAACGACCATTTGCGCGTACCGCCGCTGATGCGGGACATTCTGTCGGGCCCTGACGGGCTGAAGATGATCGTGCACCTTTCCGATGACATAGAACAGGCTGCGGCAACCTTTGCCAAAGCCGGAAGCCCGATCGGCGACAGTTGGACGGTCGGGCGTGACTGGGTCCGGGAGGATGGCGAACGGGAGCATGTGCGCTTCACCGTCCTGATTCCCGCACGCGGTCATCTGCCGTTCTTCATGAATGCCTATCGCCCCGACTCCATCGCGCAATATAGCCAGGCCCGATACCAGACTCATGAAAATGGCGCACGCCATATCCGTCGCGTCTATGCCACCTGTCCGGCAGCCAAGCTGCCGGAGGTCGTGGCGCAGCACGAAAAACTCTACGGCTGTCAGGCCTCGACACTTGGCGACGACGCATTCGCAATCCGGCCGGGAGACGTCGACCTGGTACTGATGAGCGAGGACGGCTTCGCTTCCCGCTTCGGCCTTGCAGGACACATGCAGCTCGGATTGCCACGCCTCGCCGGCCTGACGATCGAGGTCTCGGATCCGGACGCCCTTGCCGCTTTGCTGGCCCGGAACGGTATCCCGGCCACCGCCTGCGAACATGCCCTGGTCGTGGGACCGGAGCATGCTGCGGGCATGGTGATCGAATTCATCTGATGACGACGTCGGCTTGGAAGGGCCGGCACACGGAAGAGGAAGATCCTCATGGACATCGCTCCCTGGCTCGATCAGGCCCGCGCCTTGCAGACCGAGACCTTCGTCTTCGACTACGCCCCTTGTGGGGAGCCGATCATAATGACCCCGCGCCACCGGGCACAGATGATGGCCGGCCTGGAGCATAAACTTCCGATCGGCCGCATCCTTGCAACCATGACCCGCGACCGGCTGGACGAGATCGCCACCTCCACGGAACTGCGCGCCCGCATCCGGGCCTGCTGGGATCAGAGCGGTGTCGATGCAGTTCAGCTCACGCTGGGAGGCCGGGCACTGGCTCCGCAGCTCTGGGACGCATGCATCGAGGATGTTGGCCATTGGCTGCACCGGGCACGCGCCGGCGGCGACATGGCCGTCTGTACCTCGGCGGACGACCTCGTCCAGGCCCGGGCAGCCGGGCGGATCGGTCTGGTTTTTGGCCTGCAGGATTCCGGTGTCATCGGCACCGATCTCGACCGCCTCGACCTGCTCTATCGCATGGGACTGCGTGTCGCGCAGCTCACCTACAATACCCGCAACGCGATCGGCGACGGCTGTGAGGAGCGTGCACCTGCGGGATTGAGCCGGTTCGGCCTCGTCGCGGTACACCGAATGAACGCACTGGGCATAGTGGTCGACGTATCGCATTGCGGGCCTGCCACGACCATGGATGCCATTTCCATGTCCCGGGCTCCGGTCGCCGTGACCCATGCCTGCTGCCATACCGTTGCCGCCCACCCTCGGGCCAAAACCGATGATGTCCTGCGGGCGCTACGTGACACCGGAGGCTTCTTCGGTATCGTGACGGTTCCCAAATTCCTCAGTCCTGAAGGTCAGGCCGATCTCGGTGTCATGCTCCGCCACATAGACCACGCCGTGAGCATCCTTGGTACCGACAAGGTCGGCATCGCGACCGACTGGGGTGGCTGGACACCCGATCTGCCCCCCGAACTGATCGATGCCGCAACGGAAAACTTCCGCAGGCTGGGTTTCAAGGCGGATACCTCGCCACAATTCGGTGTCGGCCTCCCCGAGTTCACGGCCTGGGAGCAGTGGCCGCATCTGACCGCCAGCCTGCTCGCCGCCGGCTATCCTGCTGACGATGTCCGCCAGATGATCGGTGGGAACTGGCTGGCATTCACCCGACGGGTCGAAGCTGCCTCCAGGATTGCCTGAACAGGCCCCTGACCGCCCCCGCATGCACCAAAATAAGAACAAATAACAAACACAAAGGGAACATAAAGATGAGGGTGACGATCTTTGCCGCAGTTTGTACCGCCCTGGCACTTATGGGACAGTCCGTCGTCGCGAAAACGCTGACTTATGGCTCAGGAGTTCCCGAACGCGCTGCAGCCAACCGTCTCGGTGTCCTTCCGATGCTCGATCGGCTGACACAGGTGAGCGACGGTGAGATTCGCTTCACGCCCATACTGGGGGGGCAACTGGTCTCAATCCCGGGGGGACTCCCCGCCATCCGCGACCATGTGGTCGATGCAGGTTTCTTTCTCACGCAATTCCATCCGGCCGATATGCCTGCCGCATCATTCATGGCGGAGCTGACCGGGCTTGGCACATCGCCCCTGGCGACGATCGGCGCCCTGAACGAGATCTTCTTCACGCGTTGCCCCGCCTGCATGGCTGACATGGCCAGACAGAATGTGGTGCCAATGATGATCCAGTCAGCCACGCCGCTGGTTCTGCAGTGCACGGGTCAGGTATCGGATGCTCCGGATCTGGCTGGCCTGAGAGTGGCAGTGATCGGGCAGCCAGAAATGCGCTGGATTGAGGCGCTGGGCGCGATACCGGTACGATCGTCGGTCTCTGATATCCTGAGTGCCCTTCAACTGGGGCAGGCAGATTGTGGATTGCTCCCTCTGTCCTGGATCCGGAGCTATGGGTTGCAGGATACGATCCGCAGCGTGATCGACCGGCCGCAGGGGATCATTACCGGCGCAGTTCCATTGGCGATCAACGCCGATACCTGGTCAACACTTCCCCAAACGACCCGGCAAAAAATGATCGCCGCCATGCCAGGCATCATCCACGACTATGTGACGTCTGCCTATGTCGGGCCCGATGATGCGGTCCGCGGCGAAATGGCAGAGCGGCTGCACGTCTCCGATGGCGGCCCCACCCTGGCCGCGGCCTGGGCATCTTTTCAGAAGGCGGAGCCGACTGCCCTGATCGAGGCCGCGCGCGCTCATGGACTCGAGAATCCGGAAGGTTTCGTCGCCATGGCCGTAGAGACCTTCCGGATATGGCATGAAGATCTCCTGCCGCGTTTCACCGATGATCCGGACACGTTCACCGCACTGCTGAAGGCTCGTGTCTACGACGCTGTCCACCCCTGAGGGAGAACGCTCATGCAGCGCTCGTTGCCCGATCGCGCCTGCCGCATCGGAGAACTCGCGGCGGCCACCGTCATCGGCCTCATGACCCTGCATATCGGGCTCGACGTGGCTGCTCTCGCCCTGTCGGGCACTCCATTGCGGGGAACCGCTGAAATCGTCTCGGAACTCTACATGCCCTTTGTCGTCTTCGGGGGGCTCGCCGCGGTTCAGTACGCCGGAGACGAGATACGGGTCGACATCATCGACGGAATTCTGTCGCAGCCCCTCCGCCGCGGTCTCGAAAAACTGACTCAGCTGATCGTCGCACTGGCAGCAGGCGCATTGGCCTGGCAGACCAGCCTTCAGGCGCTGGATGCCCTGAAGCAGGGGGAGCATCTGGTCATCGGCACCATGCGCATCATCACCTGGCCCGGCAAGGCAGCGATTCCGGCAGCTTTTGCCATGCTTGCCCTGGCATCGATCGACAGGATGCGGCGATCATGACCCCGATTGATATCAGCGTATTGGTCCTGGCAGGTGCGGTACTGCTGATCTTGCTGCGTCTTCCCGTCGCAATCGCCCTGGGTCTCTCGGCATTCGCCGGGGCCGTCGCCCTCCTGCCTCTGCCCGCTGCGGTCAGCATCATGACCCGCACCCCCCATGAATTCGCCGCCAGCTGGGAATACTCGGCCGTCCCCCTCTTCCTCGCCATGGGGGCTCTGATCGTCCGGACCGGTTTGTCGGATTCGCTTTTTATTCTGGCCAGCCGCGCCTTCGCCCGCATTCCTGGTGGCCTCGCGATTGCTACCAATTTCGCAGGCGCCGCCTTCGGTGCCGCCTCAGGGTCGAGTCTCGCCACAACCATCGCCCTCGGGCGACTGGCAACGCCAAGGATGCTGCGTGCCGGCTACGATCCGGGGCTCGCCACAGCCGTCACGGCCTGCTCCGGCACCATGGCCGCTCTGATTCCCCCGTCAATACCACTGATCGTCTACGGAATCCTGGCCGAGCAATCGGTGGTCAGGCTGTTCTTCGCCGGCATCCTGCCCGGCCTGCTCACAGCCCTCGGTTACGGGGTGATGATCTGGATCCGCTCCGTCAGACATCCCGAACTCGCCCCGCCACCAGCCCGGGACACGGATGAGGACCTCCCGATCTCATGGTCGATCCTGGCCCTGCCGATGATTGCCATACTGGTGCTGGGAGGCATCTATGGCGGCTGGTTCTCTCCCGGTCAGGCCGGGGCGGTCGGCACCCTGGCAGTGATCGCGCTCTCAGCCCTTCAGCCGGGCGTGACATGGCCGCGTCTTCGCGAGGCATTCGCCGATACTGCCCGGCAGACCGCGTCAATTCTTTTTGTCGCCGCCGGCGCCATGATGCTGACCAGAACGATGGCTCTGACCGGTCTGCCGGCCGCATTGGCATCTTTCGTAGCAGATGCGGGTCTTTCACCGGCCCTGCTGCTGGCAGCCCTGTCGCTTCTCTTTCTGCTGCTCGGCATGATCCTTGATCCGTTCGGGATCATGATGCTCGCCGTCGCCGTCCTGCTGCCGACCCTGGAGCAGGCCGGCTTCAATCTGATCTGGATGGGAATCGTAATCGTGAAGTACATTGAAATCGGCGTCATCACGCCACCGGTCGGCATGAACGTTTTTGCCGCAAAATCGATCGCCCCACCTTCCATCAGTCTGACGGTGATCTTCCGCGGGGTATCCTGGTTCCTGGTGGTCGAGATGGTGATCCTTGTAATCCTGCTTACGTCTCCGGAACTGGTGCTCTGGCTGCCCGATCTCATGACCAGTCGCTAGGCGGGCATCAAAGCACCAGACGCAGCCGGAGTGGATGGTCTGCCGGATAGCGGGTCTCAATTAAGGCCATGAGTGCGCGGCTGAAGCCGGCAGCCTCGTCCTTGAGGTCGCGATAGAGCGGCACTGCCCTCGCTTCGGCGGGCGGTACATCGAGTGCCATGCGGTTTGCCGGATCATCGAGTGCAGCCAGGAACCGGTCGTAATGGCTGAGCGCCGGCGCCAGTGCCGCCGGGCCGCAGACATCGAGCATACGGTCGATCGGCGGGCGGCCCAGAAGGCCCCCGAGCAGGCGGCGCTTCTCCTCCACGGCGAGCCCCGCCGTTTCGGCCGCAGCCACCACGCCCGAGACGTAGAGCAGCTTGCGTGAGAAGACCAGCTTCACATTGCGCAGGCCCCAGCCCTTGGCCTCGGCCCCCCGGGTCTTCATCTCGAAGTCGACGCAGATGCTGCGGTAATAGCGGATCACGTCGTTGAGCAGGAAGGTCGCCGGATCGTCGCGACCATGATGATCCTGCACATAGGTGGCGATCAGCCCGTCGAGGGTCCGGCGGAAGACGGCCTCGCCGGCAAGTGCCCGCCCCTCCAGCAGCATCAGCAGGCGGCGGGTGGTGATCTGGTTGACATCCGCAACGCCACCAATGGTGTTGATCAGATCATCGGTGGACTGGGCACTCTCGAAGGCGCCGCCATCCGCTGGCTGGCGGATACCCGCCGCCTTCGCCGCCCCGTGAACCCGCCGGGCCAGCACCCGGGCCCTGGCCTCCGTGGCCCGCCCCGGCTCGTAAAGCACATAGCTGTCCAGATCCGCCTGCGGACCGGCCTCGCCGCGGCCATAGGATCCGCAGACCACCACCGACAGGCCGGGTTCAATCACACCCGCAGGCTCAGCGCCCCGGAAGAGGTCGTCATCGTCCAGCACAGGCACCATCGGCAGGGCATCGGAAAGCCGTCCGAGTTGCGCCTCCGTACGTCGGCGCAACTGCACCAGATGCGGGGCGTCGGCCTCGAGGGCCGTGAAGCCCGCGCCGACGGGGGCATGATCAGCGGTCATGCCGCCACGCCGAACAGGTCGGGCTGGCGCCCGCCTGCCCCCTCGGCCGCGATGGCCGCCAGCGCGGACAGGCCGTAAAGCGGCCGCTTGCGGCGGGTCTTCACCTCGCGGTAGCGCCGGGCATAGGCTTCGGGAGAGTCCAGCACCACGTCGGGCTCGATGGTGAAGCGGCGCTCCCGCCCCATGACCATCTCGACAGGCACCGCCGCCTCGACGGCTGCCCGCTTGCGGCCGGCAGCGGCAGCACGGGCCGCCCTGAAATCGGCATGGATATGGCCCACCAGGATGGCGATCAGCGCCTGAAGATCACGCACGCGACCGAGCAGGGCGCGCTCGGTCAGGAAGAAATCCTCGGCCCGATACCGGTCGATCGTCTGATCGACATGACGCTGCACCAGCGCATCGGCCGAGCGGCAGACGTCACCATAAATGAAACTGTCGTAGATCCGCTCCTTCAGCCGCCAGAAACCATCCAGGCGGCGCACCCCGGCGCGGTCGACCCGGGCCAGCGCCAGAACCGAAATCAGCGGGTGGGCATCGACCGGCGCCCGGTGGAGATAGGTGTTCGCACGGCAGATGCCGTCGATCGTATCGATGTTGATCGGGCCGGAGAACAGATGCGCATGCGGGCGGTTCGACCGGCGGGCAATCAGTGCCACCACCTCGTCGGGGTCGACGCCATGCCGGTCGAGCGCTGCGCGAACATCGCGACCGATCGGCACCTCGCCCCGGATCACCGCCGCAGTCGCTGCATGATGATCGATACCGAACCGATCGGCGAAGACCGGCTCCAGCGTATGCGACAGCGGCCCGTGACCCACGTCGTGGAGCAGGGCGGCGGCAATCAGCAGATCGCGGTCACGCGGCTGAACGCCCGCCAGCCGACAGTAGCTGACGGCCAGCAGCGCCACGCCCAGCGAATGATGATAGCGGTTATGCCGGACGAAAGACGGCTTGCCGTTCGGGTGGAACAGCCGGTCGATGACCCCCAGGAACGAGATGTCGCGCAGCCGCTGAAATCCGGGGCTGGCGATCAGCTCGCGATGCAGGGCTTGCGGAAAAGCCTGGGCGATGGCCCCGTCGTCCAGACGGAAACGGAAACGTGGCGCCTCGGGAAACAGATCGCCCGCCGCCCTCGCCTCTTCAGGCCACGACACCGGTGCCCAGTCGGCCAGATCCTCGAAAGCTTCGGCCATGGCGGGCGCATGGGGCGGCTCCGCCGTCTCGACTCCGAAGTCCCAGATGGTGATCTGCCGTCCGGTCATACCTTCTCCGCTCGCATGCCGCGCCACTGGTCGGAAAGCCCCACGCAGCCGGGCACCTGATCTAGCACCCGCAGCGCCAGCGGGTCCAGTGCCCTGCATCGGACCTCCCGGTCAGCCACCGCATTCCTGCTCAACTATGGCATTCCTGCGCGATCCAGGCCAGGAAACCGGCAGATCCACCCTCGATCGGCCAGGCAGATATGCCCGGCAGGTCATAGCTGTGCAGGGCGATCACCCGCGCTGTCAGAAGCTCGAGGCGATCGGCGGTCGTCTTGGCGATCAGCACCACTTCCTCGCCCGTCTCCACCTTGTCTTCCCAGCGATAGATCGCCGTCATGCCGCCGATCAGATTGCAGCAGGCGGCCAGGCGTTCCTCGACAAGCGTGCGGCCGATCATCAGCGCTTCGTCGCGGCTGCCGCAGGTGACATAGGCCACCATGGCGCGCGCGACCATACCAGCCGCTTCGACAAGGCACCGCTCGGCGGCGTCGAGCGGTGCCACGCCGTCGACCGCCAGGGCAAGTGCCGACAAGGCATGTGCAACGTCTTTACCCCCGGCCGGCTCGCCGGCCTGTGCGCTTTCCAAAAGCCGCTCCAGCTGTCGTGCAGCTTCACCGACCTTCGGAAAACCGAAGCTGCCTGCGGCGCCGGCAAGGGAATGCGCCGCCCTCTCCGCATCGTCGAGCCCCGCAGCCTCATGCTGATCGCGCCAGGCGGCAATGCCTTCGCGGATGCGGGCGATCCGTGCCGGCATGCCCTGGCGGAACTCTTCCGTCAGCGTGGCGATGATGTCGGTAGCACTGCCGGCCCTGCCACCATCGGGCCCATCGGTTTCGGGACTGTCAGTCACGACCAGCTTCTCCGCTCGGGGGGGTGCTTTTCAGAGAGTCCCTTATCGGACGGGTCACCGGATTGCAGGGCTCGATATATCGCCTGCAGTTCGGCAGACAGCGTCAACGGATCAAATGGCTTGGCAATGACGGCCGCCGCTGCCACCCCATCCACCCCGTCCAGATCGGTGCGGGTGCGGGCCGTCAGAAATACTGCCGGCACCAAAGCTCCTCCCGGCAACAACCGGAGCCGCCTCAGGGTTTCCGGCCCATCTATCCCCGGCATCATGACATCCAGAAGCACCAGATCGTGCCGCGCGGCATCAAAGGCCTCAAGGGCCGCATGCCCGTCGGCACAAACCGTCACCTCGATCCGCCCGACGGCAGACAGCGCCAGACGAACAAGTTCGCGCAGGTCGGGCTCATCTTCAACGAGCAACACGTGCCGAAGCTCACCCATCCCCATCTCCACCGTTTCGGGCGATTGTCGCCCGGTCGCCCGCATTGGAAGACAGATCCCGAGAACCGGAGACATACCCCGTCGGTCCTTCCTGAGGGCACGGCAGGTATCTCAACCTGTCCAGCGATGCCCACCAGGTGGGCAACCTGATCTGGACAGTGCCAGGTCGGGCTTCAAACCCGCGCACGCAGCTTTGCATGGTACAAAAATGAGAACGGCCGCGCCATCCGTCGGATGGTGCGGCCGTGAAAGCTGCAGACTTCGCTGCTGGTACGGCATCCGGGGATGATGCCGTGAAGAGAAGAATTGGTCGGAGCGAGAGGATTCGAACCTCCGACCCCTAGTCCCCCAGACTAGTGCGCTAACCAGGCTGCGCCACGCTCCGACCGTTCTTCATGGGGTCGCGATGCCGTTTCCGCCATCCTCCCCCTTGCGAAGTGCGCGGACTATAGCCAACCGGATCGGCCCGCGCAACCCTTCTGAAGCAGGATTTGTATCCGGGCTGGTCAGCCCTGCCCCTGCTGTCTCACCTTCTCCACCTCCTCGGTGGAAATCTCCTCGGTTCCAGCGGTTTCGGCCCGTTCTTCACCTGCGGCCTCAACCTCGTCCGTCGCATCCCCATCTGCCGCCGGCAGATCGGCACCGGTTTCGCCGTCGGCAAGCTCGACGACGAAGACGTCCTGGGCGAAGCTCTCGTCGGGTGTCAACTCCCCACCGCCGGCGGTGGCGTCCACGCCTGCGTCTTCATCGGTCCCGTCGAGGATTGCCCGCGCCTGCTTCAACAGGTCGAACGCCTCACACAAGACCAGACGACGCCGTTCATCGGCGGCAAGAAGATCCCTGACACGGCTTTCCGCGCGTTCCGCCGCTGCGACAGCCTCGGCCGTCATCGAAGTGGTGGCGATCTCTTCAGCCGGTTCGTCTTCATCGAAGCCGTCGCTGTCGGTCTCGTCATCCTCGACGACGGCATCATCGGCATCCTGATCTTCATCGAAGATCTCGTCTTCGCTCTGACGCGCCAACGCCTCGAGCAGATCAGGATCCTGCGCCGCCGCGCCGGCCGCACCGGCTTCCACTCGTTCGGCGACGGCCTTGGCGCCGCCTTCGCGGAGCAGCTTCTGCACACCCTTGATGGTGTAGCCTTCTGCATAGAGCAGATCGCGGATCCGGCGAAGCAGGACCACGTCGTCGGGGCGGTAGTACCGGCGCCCGCCCGCCCGCTTCAACGGCTTCACCTGCGGGAATTTGCCTTCCCAGAAACGGAGGACGTGGGCGGGGACGTCGATGTCTTCCGCCACCTCGCTGATGGTGCGGTACGCGCCAGGCGCCTTGCCGCCGCCGCGCCGCCGGTCGCCATCATGGGCGGTGGTGTCGGTCATCTCGTCAACGCCTCCATCTCACCGGCCGCATCGCCCTTGCTCAGGCTTCGGCCTCGTCATCCTCTGTCTCGAGGTCCAGATCCGCGATATCCGCCAGGCTCTTGCCGATCCGGTCCTTGAGCACGTTCGAGGCACGGAACACCAGCACCTTCCGCGGAAGGATCGGGACCTCCTCGCCGGTCTTCGGATTGCGGCCCACGCGCTCGCCCTTCTGGCGCACTGCAAAAGTGCCGAAAGACGAGATCTTGACGGTGTCGCCTTCGACCAGGCTGTCGGAGACGACGGACAGCACCGCCTCCACCAGCTGGGCCGATTCATGCCGCGACAGACCGACTTCCTGATAGACCGCCTCGGCCAGATCCGCGCGAGTGACGGTGCGTGCCATAGTCTTGTCCTCAAATACTTGCGCGCGCAGCTTCACCCTGTTTATGCGCCATGGCAGACAAGAATGTCAAACGCCATGCGCTTCAAGGCTTTGCGACACGCAGTTGCGTCGTTTCGGAAAAAGCGTGAAAGGCTCACCACCGACGGTAAGGCCGGGGGCGTCACCAGCGGATCAGCGCCGAACCCCAGGCCAGGCCGCCACCGATGGCTTCGACGAGCACCACCTGCCCCGGCTGGATGCGGCCGTCGGCCACGGCCTCGCTCAGCGCCAGCGGGATGGAGGCGGCAGAGGTGTTGCCGTGGCGGTCCACCGTCATGACCACCTTCTCCATCGGCAGGCCCATCTTGCGGGCCGTACCGGTGATGATCCGGGCGTTCGCCTGATGGGGCACCAGCCAGTCGATCGCATCCGCCGTCATGCCGTTGGCCTCCAGCGCCTCGTTGACACTGTCGGCCAGTTTGACGACGGCGTGGCGGAAGACTTCCTTGCCCTCCATCCGCAGATGACCGGCACTCTGCGTCGACGACACGCCGCCGTCGACATAGAGCGCGTCGTGATGCCGGCCGTCGGAGAAGAGATGCGTGGATAGCACGCCGCGGTCGTCGCTCGTGCCCTCGCCTTCCGCGGCCCTGAGCACCACTGCACCTGCACCGTCACCGAACAGCACGCAGGTCCCGCGGTCGTTCCAGTCCAGGATGCGCGAGAAGGTCTCGGCACCGATCACCAGCGCGGTGCGAAACTGGCCGGCCTTCAGGAAATTGTCGGCGGTCGACAGCGCGAAGATGAACCCCGCGCAGACGGCCTGGACATCGAAGGCGGCGCCACGGGTTATGCCGAGCCCGGCCTGGATCTTGGTCGCGGTCGCCGGGAAGGTCTCGTCGGGCGTCGAGGTCGCGACCACGATCAGGTCGACCTCGTCGGCGCCGATGCCGGCATTGGCGAGTGCTGCGCGCGCCGCATGCAGGCCCAGGGTCGAGGTCAGCTCCTCGGGCGCCGCGATACGACGCTCGCGGATGCCCGTCCGCTCCTGGATCCATTCGTCGGAGGTGTCGACCATTTTCGACAGATCGTCGTTGGTCAACACCCGGGCGGGCAGGTAGCCGCCGACGCCGAGCACGCGCGCGCGCAATACCGTCATGCCGTTGCCGCCTTCTGCTGGTCGGACGTCCCGTCGATCCGGTCCGCCGCGATCCGTTTGAACTCGCCGATGATGCGTTCGTTGAAGCCGTGCGCCACCAGGTCGTAGGCAACGCCGATGGCATTGGCAAAACCAAGGGCATCGGTACCGCCATGGCTCTTGACGGCAATGCCGCCGAGCCCAAGGAACATGGCACCGTTGTGGTGACGCGGATCCGTCTGCTTCTGGATCGCCTTCAGGCTCGACCGCGCAAAGAGATACCCGATCCGGGCCAGCAGCGAGCGGCCGAACGCAGAACGGAGATAGTGGCTGTAGAGCTTCGCCGTGCCCTCGGCCGTCTTCAGCGCGATGTTGCCGGTAAATCCGTCGGTGACGACGACGTCGACCGTGCCCTTGGCGATATCGTCACCTTCCACGAAGCCATGGAAGCGGATGCTCTCGGCGGCTTTCAGCCTCGCCGCCGCTTCCCGCACCGTTTCGAGCCCCTTGACCTCTTCCTCGCCAACATTCAGCAGGCCGACCGAGGGGGTCTGATAACCGAGCACGATGCGTGCGAACAGTTCCCCCATCACGGCGAACTGGATGAGGTTCCGGACGTCGCATTCGGTATTGGCGCCCAGATCGAGCACAACACTCTCACCGCGCAGCGTCGGCATGGTTGCCGCGATCGCCGGGCGATCGATGCCCGGCAGCATGCCGAGCATCATCCGCGCCATCGCCATCAGCGCGCCGGTATTCCCGGCCGAGACGGCGGCACTGGCACGGTTCTCCCGCACCGCCCGAAGGGCCAGGCCCATGCTCGACTTGCGCCCCTGCCTGAGCGCGACCGAGGGGCGCATGGTGCCCGGAACCACTTCGTCGGTGTGCAGGAAGTCGGTCGCGGCGAGCAGCTTTTTGCGCCGCTTCATCAGCGTGCGCAGCCGCGGCTCGTCGCCGACCATCAGGAACCGGAGGCCCGGATGTCGCTTGAGTGCGATGGCAGCGCCCTTGACCACCATCTTGGGAGCCTGATCGCCGCCCATCGCATCGAGTGCGATGGTAACTTCACCGGACAAGGCCACCTCACCTCCGCGCCCTTCGTCGGGCCAGGCCGGCCCGACGTCTTCCTCCGATCACCTGGAGCCGGCAGGCCGGATCAACCGGCCGCCGCCTCGGTCGCGACGTCACGGCCGTCATAGAAGCCGCACGAGCCGCAGACATGATGCGAGAGCTTCAGCTCACCGCAGTTCGGGCACTCCTGCGCGTTGGTCGCGGTCAGGGCGTGGTGGGCACGACGCATGTCGCGCCGCGACTTGGAGACCTTTTTCTTGGGGACGGCCATAGTCTTCGCCTTTCGGGATGGTAACGGTCACGAGCCGAATAGCGCGCTTAGTTAGCGAAAAACCGGCTCGATGGCAAGGCTTCTCCCGGATCTCGTATCCGGTGTCATGCCGGTCAGGATGCGTCACCCCCTTCGGGCGTGTCCGTATCCATGCGCTGCTTCAGGGCCGCAAGCTTCGCGAAGGGATGTTCGCGGCCCTTTCCCTCAGGGGCGCTGCCACCCCTGAGCGTGAAGACTTCACGCTCGACCGGTTCCCCCGGGGCCTCAGGGCTCCGGGGATAGGGATCGATCGCGAGAGAAAAGTACTCGGTCGCAAGTTCGCCGGCATCAACCCTGCCGTCGACCAGCTGCTCCGGCGGTTCCTGGTCGTCTTCCGGCTCGGCCGCATCAAGGGCTGCCAGCCGCCGGCCGTATTCCGGCTCGGCAAGTGCATCCACCTCGACGGTTTCGGAGACCGAAGCCTCGAACCTTAGATTGGTCACGACACAGGTCTGAATCAACCTGCCCGAGAGCTCGAACACCAGATGAGCACCGCCCCGAACGCGCGTCACGGTAACCTCGGCCTCCAGTGACAGGATCTGATCCTGCCCCAGACGCCGGGCAAGCGCCGCACACTCGGCCGGCGTGGCCGTGTACGAGAAGGTGCGCGGCTCCCCCGGCTCGATCGCCTCGATCTCGATGACGCGCGAGAATTCGGGGGTCTGAGCGCTGGTGGTATCGGTGCCGGTCATGGGCGTCGGTCGTCCTTGGAACGCGAAATGCCGGGCCCAGCCGGGCCCGTGGCGGCGCACCCTACTCCATCAGCCCGGGTTTCGCCAGCCCCGGCAATGTGTTGGGTCATGTGCAGGGATCAATCCCCACCGGCGTCGGACGCATCCTCGCACTCTGCCGACGGCACCGGCAGTGCGGCATAGGCGGCCCGGCCGTCCAGAAGGTCTGCCGCCGGCTGCCCATCCAGCGCGCGGATGCTGGCGAGCACATAGGATGCAAGTGCCCCAAGCACGACGCCTGAGGGTCGTACGGCCCCCTCGCCCTCCACACCGAACACGTTGCGGGCGATGGCGTCGCCAAGCTCTGCACCGCCATCGGCTGCCGACGCCTCAATGGCCGCATCATAGCTTTTGACCCGGCCATAGAAGGCCTCGCCCATGCGTTTGACATGCTTACCGACACTCAGATCGCCGACGCCCATCTCCCGCAGCGAGCGGTCCATGTCGGCAAACATGCGGTCGAACAGCGCCTGTCCGGTCCGACGTCCTGCCTCCCCCTCGCGCTTCAGGCGGTGCAGAATCATGAAGACGTGGAGCACCAACATGTCGAAGCGGCCGTCCACCGTGTCCGGTACGCCGAAGTCACGATAAAAGGTCACCGACCGCGCCTGGGCGACCGCCGTATCATAGAGCGCTTCGGCGGCGGCACGGGGCCCCGTGCGACCGAACAGCCTGTCGAGAAACATCGGGCATGGACCTCCTCTTTCGACCATCTGCAAGCCGGTTGTACCAGAACGGCCGCCGGTCCGATTGACACCCCGCATCGCGGAATGCAATCTTGGGCCGCCCGCCAGCAGACGGGCCGTCGCATCCCCGCCGTTCTGGGCTTTCCGAAGCACTGCTCTCTTTGACGCCCGCTCGCCGGCGTCGTTCCGTGCAGATGCCGGTTCGTGCAAGTGGTTATGGAGGCGACGCCCCACAGCGTCAACGGTGACATCGCCAAGATGATCCGGTCAGCGCCCCGGCGCCGCCCCATTTTCCCGTCCGTCACCCGCACCACGCCGATGGTCGCGGTGGTTCTTGCCGGCCTCGCCCTCGGCGCCTGCCAGCCGGTGATCCGCACCCACGGCTTCATGCCGTCGAAGGACGAGATCGCCCAGCTGCAGCCCGGCGTCCAGACGCGCGAGGATGTCCGCGCCATCCTGGGCGCCCCGGCCACGACGGGCACCTTCGAAACCGACACCTGGTATTATATCCAGCGACGGACCAGTACGATCGCCTTCTATTCGGCCGATGTCACGGAGCAGGATGTCCTTGGCCTGCGCTTTGGTGCAGATGGCCGGCTCGCCGACGTGCTTCGCTTCGGCCTGGATGATGCCCGCCAGGTCAGCTATGTCGACCGGGTCACGCCGACTTCGGGCAATGAGCTGACCGTGCTGGAGCAGTTCGTCGGCAATATCGGCCGGTTCAATTCGGACCCCTCGGCCACCAACCCGGGCAACCCGTCGGGCATGGGCCGACCGCGCTGACGGCCGGCATGCCATACTGCAGACGATGAAAGAAGGGGTCGATCGGTCGACCCCTTCTTCATGTCCGGCCGGCCTTTCCGGCAAGCCGTCAATTGATCTTCTGTGCCGCGACGTCGCTGGTCCGCTGGATCAGGACATCTGCCACGACCTCGCGTCCGAACCAGTCATTGGCCGCATCGGTAAGGCCGACCTTGATCTCGTCGAGTGTCGGCTCACGCCCCAGGCGGTCGGCGGTGGTCGAGACATGCTGGGCAGCGCCGGTCAGCACCGGACGCAGGCGCTCAATGCCGTTCGATACCTCCTCGTCATCCGCTCCGGGGACGAGTTCGAGCACCAGATCCAGCATGAGATAACGATAAACCACACCGTGTCGGATCATGGGCACCCCCACACCGGTCATCCCCACGAACTCCGGCGCAGGCACGGCGGCGGGGGCGCGCAAATGGTGCCCGAAGACGCCGAAAGGGTCATCCCGGTAGATCAGCCATCCGCCACCGCCCGCAACCACGAGCAGCACGGAAACGATGAAGATCAGCAGGACTCTCATTCTGGCGGACCGTCAGGATGGGGCGCGAGGGCGCCGGGCTTCCGGTCAGCCACGACCTCCCGGCTCTGAGAAGTGCAGCACTTCGTAGGTATTCACGCAATCGGATTGCGCGCCCACCGCCGCATCCCGCGAGGCAGCCTCGTTACACCACAGGCTGTAGCGGACCAGCTCCCACCGGTCGGCGTCGAGCGCGATGGAATGAGCATACAGGCCGGGCTTGGTCAGCATCTGCGCCTGCAGCGCCGCCTCGCGCTCACGCACCGCCTCGAGCGACGTCTCGGGTGCGATCACATCGACCTCACGCACGGCGAAGCGCGGCTGATCGGTACATGCGCCATGGCCGAAGCCGAGCACGAACCAGGTTCGCACGCGCGGCCGTCCGAAAGCTGCAGCCAGATTGGCGAACAGATCCCCGAAGACGAACTGCTTCCAGTCCTCTTCCGAGCGCCAGATGTAGAACGGTGCATAGACCTGATCCTCCTCGTTCAGGAGGAAGGACTTCATCACCAGTCCCGGGTGATTGTCGTAGAGCGATCCGCGTTCGGCCACGCGCCGGCGGATCATATCCGCGTCCACGTCGGCCTTCAGACGGACTGTGTATTGCAGCGCCAGCATCGTCTGCGTTCGTCCCCCCGCGATCGATGGGCCCCCACCGTGGCGCAGATGCACGCAGCTGGCGGGTCGGATATCCCCGGCGGCACGCGGCCCTGCGTGGCCCGAGGGTGTATCCGCGGACGTTACGCCATCGTTGCCGTCGCGAGAACGGTCATTCACGCATGACGCCCATGCAAGCTGCGTCAGAAATGCACATGTCCGGCCCTGTCGGCCGCAATGATACGCCCGTCTGCGTTGATCAGCACGGTCCGGCCTCTGTCTCCTGCCCTGGGAACGATGCGCCCGATGCGGCTGACATGAATGCCTTCGCGTGCGGACAGCGCCGTGATGGCGTGGGCGGCGGCAGGTGGCGCGGTGAAGACGAGTTCATAATCGTCACCCCCCGTCCAGACGATCGACCCGAGATCCGGACGGGCAGCCACCACACGGCCAGCTGCGGCCGACCGGGGGACGAGATCGATGTGCAACTCGGCATCGACCCCCGAGGTCTCGGCAATATGCCCCAGATCCGCCGGCAGGCCGTCCGAGACATCCGCGCAGGCCGTGGCCAGCCCCACCAGCATCCGCCCCAGCGCCAGTCGCGGCTCCGGCAGCTGCCGCCGCGCCTCCAGCCCCGCGATTTCCTCGGCAGAGAGGCCGAGGGCGGCGGGGTCGAAGCGGCCATACCCCGCTTCGACCGACAGCGCTGCATCGCCGATCGTGCCCGAGACCCAGACGTCGTCGCCCGGCCGGGCCCCGCCGCGGGTGAGCAGGGCCGATGGCGCCGGGGCATGGCCAAGCAGCGTAAGACTGGCCATGGCCGGGCCGTCGGTCCCCACCGTGTCACCGCCCAGTACCGCCACACCATAGCGGCCCTGATCGGCACCGAGCCCCTCTGTGAAGCGCCGGATCCAGTCTCCGGCATGGGGGCCCGGAACCGCCAAGGCCAGCAGATAGGCGACGGGCGTTGCCCCCATCGCCGCCAGATCCGACAGGTTCACCCGAAGCAGCTTGCGCGCCACCAGTTCCGGCGGCTCCCCCGGAAACCAGTGCCGCCCCTCGACCATCGCATCCTTGGCGGCGACCAGGATCCGCCCGGGTGGCAGGGCGAGCCAGCCGGCATCATCGGTCAGGTCGAGTGCGCCCGGCAAAGACCGGGCAAGCGGCCGCAGCCAGCGTTCAATGGCGCCGAACTCGCCGAGCGGCGCCTCCGGGGCGGTCTCGTCCGGCGCCTTGCCTGTCACTTGCGGGGGGCCCCGCCGGCAGGCTTGCCACCGCGGTGGTCGGCACGCAGATGCCCCGCCAGCCGGTCCAGAATCCCGTTCACGAAGCCCGGTTCCGAGCCCGAGAAAAAGGCATGGGCCACATTGACGTATTCGTTGATGATCACGGCCGTCGGCACATCGGTGCGCGCCGTCAGCTCGTAGGCGCCGGCACGCAGGATCGCGCGCAGCGTCTGCTCAACCCGCTCCAGCCGCCAGCCCTCGGCCAGCGAGGATTCGAGCATCGGGTCGATCTCGGCCTGGGCCGCAGCGACGCCGGTCACGATATCGCGGAAATGGTCGCGATCGGCATCCAGCTCCAGCCCGTCGTCGATCACCTTCCCGATACGATGGTTCAGGAATTCGGCGATGACCGCCTCGGCCCGGGCCGCGTTGAAATCGATCTGATAGAGCGCCTGAACGGCGGCCAGGCGCGCCGCCGTCCGGCGGGCCATGCCGGCCTCGCGGCCGGGGCGCGGGGCGCCGCTGCGCTTGCCCGCCCGTGCAGCGGGTTTCGCATCCGTCTTGGCTCCCGGTTTCGCCGGGGCGGCGTCACGCGGCTTGTCGGTCATGGCAATTCCTGGTCCTTCAGCCCTGCTGGAACTGGCGCTTGATTTCGATCATGCGCAGGCAGGCATTGGCCACGTCGGCGCCCTTGTTGGCCCGGTCGGCGCGTGCGCGGGCCCAGGCCTGCTCGCGGTTCTCGACGGTCAGGATGCCATAGCCGATGCAGGCCTTGCGATCGATCGCAAGCTGGTTGAGCCCGCGGGCGCTTTCGCCGCAGACGTAATCATAATGGGTGGTGTCGCCGCGGATGACGCAGCCCAGCGCGACGAAGCCGTCATAGCGTCCGCTGTCGAGCGCGAAACGGATCGCCGCCGGGATCTCGAAGGCGCCCGGCACGGCCAGACGCTCGACCTGGGCCCCGGCGGCTTCAAGCACGCCCATCGCGCCGTCGACCAGCGCATCGGCGATGTCTTCGTAGAAGCGCGCCTCGACGATCAGGATGCGCAGATCGGAGGTGGTAACGGTGGCCATGGGTGTCTCAGACCTTCTCGATGATCAGCGGGGCATGCCCGGTGATGTGGAGGCCGTAGCCGTCCAGCCCCACCACCGTCTGCCGCGAATTGCTCAGCAGGATCATGTTGCGCACCCCCAGGTCCAGCAGGATCTGGGCGCCGGTGCCATAGTCGCGCAGCGTCGATGCCGCCTGCGGGCTTTCCAGCCGGGCGCGCGCCAGATCCGACAGGCCCGTCGGCCGCGGCTCGCGCAGCAGGACCAGCACGCCACGGCCGGCACGATCGATCTGCTCCATGGCAGCACGCACCGCACCGGCACGGCCGCTGCTGCGATCGCCCAGAAGATCGTCGAAGGCGTTCACGACATGCATACGCACCAGCACCGACTGATCGCCCGCAGCCGCCAGATCGCCCTTCACCAGCGCCATGTGTTCCGAGCCGTCGATCTTGCTGGCATAGACGATCATTCGCCACTCGCCACCGAAATGGCTGCGGAACAGGCCATCGGTCAGGCGCTCGACCAGCTTCTCGGTGCGGCGGCGATAGGCGATCAGATCGGCGATCGTGCCGATCTTGAGCCCGTGCAACTGGGCGAAGGGCACCAGGTCCGGCATCCGCGCCATGGTGCCGTCGTCGTTCATGATCTCGCAGATCACGCCGGAGGGGTTCATGCCGGCCAGCCGCGCGATATCGACCGCGGCTTCGGTATGCCCGGCCCGGACAAGCACGCCGCCATCGCGGGCGCGGAGGGGGAAGATGTGGCCGGGGGTGACGACGTCGCGGGCGCCCTTGGCCGGATCGATCGCAACCTGCACGGTATGGGCGCGGTCGGCGGCCGAGATACCGGTGGTGACGCCGTCGCGCGCCTCGATCGACAGGGTGAAATTGGTGTGGTGCCGGGAGGCGTTGCGCTGGGTCATCAGTGGCAGGTTCAGTTCCTCGACCCGCTCACCGGTCAGGGTCAGGCAGATCAGCCCGCGGCCGTATTTGGCCATGAAGTTGATCACCTCGGGCGTCACCATCTCGGCCGGGATGACCAGATCGCCCTCATTCTCGCGATCCTCGTCATCGACCAGCACCACCATGCGGCCGTTGCGGGCGTCCTCGATCACCTCTTCGATGCTCGAGATATAGCCGCGGACATCGTCGGCGCCGCCCTCGTCCTTGATCACCGTCATGGTCTTCCTCTCCTCTGGGCCGCCTTCGGACCGGGCGGCCTCCCGCTGATCAGCCGCGGATGCCCGCCTGCCACTCGTTCAACCGCGCCACATAGCGCGCAAGCACGTCGATCTCAAGGTTAATCGCATCGCCGGGCTTGCGGTCGCACAGTGTGGTGTGGGTCCAGGTGTGGGGAATGATGTTCACACCGAAGCGGGTGCCGTCGACTTCGTTCACCGTCAGCGAAATGCCGTCGATGGTCACCGAACCCTTGGGCGCGATGAAGCCGGCAAGCTCCGTCGGTGCCTCGAACACCAGTCGATGAGAACCGCCTTCGGGCGCAATCGAGACCAGACGGCCCAGCCCGTCGACATGGCCCAGCACGACATGGCCGCCCAACTCATCGCCGACCTTCGCCGCCCGCTCCAGATTGATCCGCCGGCCGGCACCCCAGCCGCCGAGCGTGGTCTTGGACAGCGTCTCACCCGACGCCTCGACCAGGAACCAGCCCTGCCCTGCTCCGTCGCGGCCACGCTCGATCACCGTCAGGCAGCAACCGGAGCAGGCGATGGAGGCACCGATATCGATGCCGTCGGGGTCATAGGACGTCCGGATCGTCAGCCGGCGGTCTTCCGCCGCCCCGGCTTCGGGCGCCTGGACGGAGACGATCTCGCCGATGTCGGTGATGATGCCGGTGAACATGGAACACGACCTTCTGCCGGGGGAGCGCGGCCGGAACACGCGCGGGATGTCGAAAGATAACGTCGAAAGAGGCAGGGCTCAGCCGCCGGGCGTGACCACGGCGGTGCCCGCATAAACCTCGTAAAGGTCGGGGCCGAGCTGCCGGATATCGAGCCGGACGAAGGCCGCCATGTCCACCAGCTCCTGCACACCATAAGACCGCGCAGCAGGCACACCGTCGCCCCCCATCACGGCGGGCGCCCGGAACCAGTGGATGCGATCGACCAGCCGGTCGCGCAGCAGAGAAGCGGCCAGCTCTCCGCCGCCCTCGACCAGCACCCGGGTGATGCCCCGATCGCCCAGCGCCTCGGTCATCCGCAACGGATCGGGGCGGCCGTCGGCCCCGTGGGGCACCTCGATCACGGTGATGCCAGCGGCGGCCAGCGCATCATGACGGCTACGGTCGCAGTCGGTCCGCGTGATGATCCATACGGGCGGGCGGCCGCCTTCGCAGGCCTCGCGTACCAGCGTGTGCGTCAACGGCAGGCGCAGGCGGCTGTCGATCACCACCCTCACCGGCGAACGTTCCTCAAGCCCCGACACACGCACATTCAGACGCGGATTATCGGCAAGAGCAGTGCCGACACCGACCATGATCGCATCATGGCTCGCGCGCAGCATATGACCCATGGTACGGGCCTCGGGTCCGGTGATCCACTGGCTCTCACCGGCTGCGGTCGCGATCCGGCCATCAAGCGTGGTCGCAACTTTCCAGGCGACCAGCGGCCGACCTTTCAGAATGCGAGAAAAGAAACCGGCATTGAGCGCCCCCGCTTCGGCGGCCATCAGGCCCAGATCGACCGTCATACCCGCGGCCGTCATCCGATCGAGCCCACGGCCACTGACCCGGGGGTCGGGGTCGCCTGTGGCCACCACCGCCCGGGTCACACCGGCCGCCACCAGCGCATCGGCGCAGGGCGGTGTCTTGCCCCAATGGGCGCAGGGTTCAAGGCTGACATAGGCCGTGGCGCCGCGCGCCGCCTCGCCCGCCTCGGCCAGGGCCATGGCCTCGCCATGGGGGCGGCCGCCGGGCTGGGTCCAGCCACGACCGACAATCCGACCATCCGCCGACACCAGAACACAGCCGACGGCCGGGTTAGGCCACACCCGTCCCAGGCCGCGTTGCGCAAGGGTCAGGGCGTGGGCCATATGGCGACGGTCGGCCTCGCTCCAGATTATCGGTTCAGCCATCGTTGCCCTGCCCCTGATCGCCGCCGCCAAGGCTGCCGATCAGTGCCTGGAAGTCGTCGACCTCGCGGAAATCCTTGTAGACCGAGGCGAAGCGGACATAGGCGATCTTGTCGACGCCCATCAGCGCCTCCATCACCGCTTCGCCGATCCGGCCGGTCTCGATCTCGGTCTCACCCAGCCCTTCCAGCCTGCGGTGGATGGCGCTCACTATCCGCTCCACCTGCTCGGCCTCAACCGGGCGCTTGCGGACGGCGATGCGGATCGACCGGGCCAACTTCTCCCGGTCGAAGGGCTCGCGGGTACCATCCTTTTTCACCACCACCAGTTCGCGGAGCTGAACGCGCTCGAAGGTGGTGAAGCGGGCGCCACAGGCGGCACAATGCCGACGCCGCCGGATGGCGAAACCTTCCTCCGCCGGCCGACTGTCCTTCACCTGGGTCTCTTCGTTGCCGCAGAACGGGCAGCGCATCTCACCTCCGCAAACCGGGCGTCATGAACCGGGAGAGCCGCGTGCCCGCCTCCCCTCGTTGCGGGAGGCGGGCACGTCGATCACAGGGCCGGGTAGATCGGGAAGCGGTCGCAGAGCGCCTTGACCTCGGCCCGCACCGCCGCCTCCACCCCGGCATCCCCCTCGGGCGTCGCCGCCAGCGCGTCGAGCACGCGGACGATCATCTCGCCCACCTGGCGGAATTCGGCCTCGCCGAAGCCGCGGGTGGTCGCCGCAGGGGTACCGAGGCGGATGCCCGAGGTCACCATCGGCTTCTCGGGATCGAAGGGGATGGCGTTCTTGTTGCAAGTCATGCCCGTGCGCTCAAGCGCATGCTCGGTGGCATTGCCCTTAAGGCCCTTCGGACGAAGATCGACCAGCATCAGGTGATTGTCGGTGCCGCCGGTGACGATGTCGAGACCGCCGGCAACCAGCGTCTCGGCCAGCACCTGGGCATTCGCCACGACCTGGCGGGCATAGGCCTTGAATTCCGGACGCAGCGCCTCGCCGAAGGCAACCGCCTTACCGGCGATGACATGCATCAGCGGACCGCCCTGCAGACCGGGGAAGACGGCCGAGTTGATCTTCTTGGCAAGCGCCTCGTCATTGGTCAGCACCATGCCGCCGCGCGGACCACGCAGGGTCTTGTGGGTGGTGGTGGTGACGACATGGGCATGCGGCAGCGGCGACGGATGGGCACCGGCGGCCACCAGACCCGCGAAATGGGCCATATCGACCATCAGATAGGCACCGACCTCGTCTGCAATCGCACGGAAACGCGCGAAATCGAAGACGCGGCTATAGGCCGACCCGCCGGCGATGATCAGCTTCGGCTTGCTTTCCTTCGCCAGCCGCTCGACCTCGTCCATGTCGATGCGGCCGTCCTCGGGACGGACACCATACTGAACCGCATGGAACCATTTGCCCGACTGGTTCGGCGCCGCACCATGGGTCAGATGGCCGCCGGCCGCCAGCGACAGGCCCAGAATGGTATCGCCCGGCTGCAGCAGAGCCTGGAACACCGCCTGGTTGGCCTGGGCACCGGAATGGGGCTGGACATTGGCGAAGCCACAGCCGAACAGGGCACAGGCCCGTTCGATCGCCAGCTTCTCGGCAACGTCGACATATTCGCAGCCGCCGTAATAGCGCTTGCCCGGATAGCCTTCGGCATATTTGTTGGTCAGCACCGTGCCCTGGGCTGCGATCACCGCCGGGCTTGCAATGTTCTCGGAAGCGATCAGCTCGATCTGATCACGCTGCCGGGCAAGTTCGTCGTTGATCGAGCGCATCAGCTCGGCATCGTCGGCGAGAGCGGCACGGAAGAAGGCCGCGGCACTGTAGCTGGGGGTCTGATCGGTCATCGGTCGGCACTTTCTGACGGGGTCGCGCTCGTGCGGGACAAGACGCAGAGACCGGGACGGTCGAAACGACCTCATGCGGTCGGATACTGGAACGGCGGCGGCGGCACTCCGCACACACCGGAGCACCGCCGACGTCACGAACGGATCTGTGCGGTCAGCCGAGCTTGTCGACCCGCCGCTGATGGCGACCGCCTTCGAAGGGCGTGTCCAGGAAGACCCGGAGCGCGTCCCGCGCGGTCTCGACACCGGTCACGCGGGCCCCGAAGGCCACGACATTGGCATCGTTGTGCTCGCGGCAGAGCCGGGCGGTGAGCGCGTCGTGGACCAGAGCAGCCCGGATATGGGGGTGACGGTTGGCGGCGATCGAGATACCGATGCCGGATCCGCAGATCAGCACGCCACGCGCCGCCCGCCCCTCAGCCAGGGCGGCCGCCAGCGCATTGGCGAAATCGGGATAGTCCACCGAAGCGGAGCCATCGGTCCCGAGGTCCAGGACCTCCAGACCTCGCGCAGCGAGGTCTTCCTTCAGGACCGTTTTGAGGTCGACGCCGCCGTGATCACAGGCGATCGCCACGATACGGGTGCTGTCCTCGGACATTCCGGCCCCTTCCATCGCATCGAGACCCAGGCGACCGGCCCGATGGCCGGGGTTCCGGTGCCGGATATCCGGCGTCGGAGCCCGGTTGCGGAAGCCCGGTCGCGGCGCCCCTCTCCCTTAACACAACCCGTGTGCCACGCCAACTGCGGTACACACATGGCCCTTCGCCAGCGCATGCATGATGGCGACCGCAATCGCCCGCCATGGCGGCACGCATCCCCATTCTCCAAATCCACCGGCGTCGATTGTGGCCCAATACTGATAAAGTCACCACCTCACGCCATATTTCTGTTGTGATATCTGTGGACGCAAGTCATCATGCGGCGAGTGATATTTGCAGGATGCCTGTGCCCTCCGACCGGGCCAAGTTCCGGAGGTGGTTCTAACCGGAGCAATGACGGTTCGATATAATCTGGAAGGCATGCGGACTGTCCTGCAGCAACACATCGTGCGGCGACTACAACGGCTGCCAGCCATCGGAAAGCGAGTGTTCCATGTCGGATAGTTCCGAAAACCCCATCATCGCCCATGACAAGCTGCTGAGCATGGCCGCGCAGATCGTCGCGGCCTATGTCAGCCACAACAGCCTGCCGGCCCAGCAACTGCCCGAGATCATCCAGACGGTCTACAGTGCGCTGAACGATCAGCAGAGCGGCACGGCCGCCGCACAGGAAGTCGTGCGCGAGGAAGCGCAGAAGCCTGCGGTTCCGGTTCGGAAGTCGATCACGCCGGACTACATCGTCTGCCTGGAAGACGGCAAGAAGCTCAAGATGCTGAAGCGGCATCTGCGTGCCAACTATGGCATGACCCCCGAGGAATACCGCGCCAAATGGGGTCTGGCGCCTGATTATCCGATGGTTGCGCCCAATTATGCACGTCAACGCTCGGACTTCGCCAAGAAGATCGGTCTGGGTCGTGCGACGAATGCGCCGCGGGCGCGTGGCGGCCGGCGGGCTGCGCAGGCCTGAAAACCGGCGTCGCGTTCACGCAGGACCGCGTTGAACGGCCATCAGACGGTTTACACGAACGGGGCGCCGCAAGATCTGCGGCGCCCCGTTCGTGTTCAGGCGCAATATGTTCCGAGATAAATTTCCATAAATTTAAATAAAATACATTGTTTTGGATTATCACTCCTGAGCACCATGCCAGAGCCGGGCCCCCAGATAGATCTTGGCCGCCGAGCCACCCGCAGCTGGCAGCAGCTTGGCATGGCTGATCCCGACCAGGATCGCCGCGGCGGGAATACGGGCGAAGAGACGGTGGCGCCCGACGGCCCGCAGGACGCTCTCGGCCAGCCGTGGATGGGCCGCCCCCGCCTCGCCCATCAGTTCAAAGAATTGCGGCCAGGCTCCGGGGCGCCCCATATAGAAGCGGGCATCATCGTTGATCTCGATACCGACCCGTGGGGAGATCCCCGCCGGCGTGAGGTCGATGGAGAGCGCCAGTGCTCCCCCCGCCCGCCTGCAGGCGACCGGAAAGCGGCAGAATGGCGCCCAGCACGTGATCCCGCACCTCCGGAGCCATTTCTCCGGCCAGCAGCGACGGAATGGCGTCGGGCCGCAGGCGACGGATCACCACCCGCAGGGTCTCCGCCCCTTCGGCCCGACCGATCATTCGGCCCGCCTGGAAGACTTCGGCCCAGGGCGGCAACCGGCCGAGCAGACGTCTGAAGGTCGCGTGGATCCCGGGCCCGATCTCGCCCGACAGGCTGCAAAGCGGGGCAAAGCCGACAGCCGGGTCCGCATGGAACCGGTTGGTCGGGCTCATCTCAGGGGTCTCGTCCGCAAGATCGGCCGGCGCAGTGAACACCCCTGCATCACGAGCCCCGGGTGTGCCGGTGTCGAATTCCAGAAGCAGATCCCGCAATTGGGGAAACATGCCTCCCCGCCATGCCTCAATCGTCTGAACCACCCGCCCCCAGGCTTCATCCGACCAGAGCCGCCGCCAGGGGCCATCGGCCGCCGCACAGGCGGGGTCCGCCACCTCCTGGCGGGTCATGGCAACACAGAGATCGACGGCTCCGCCATCCGGCGCATCGGCACGCAGTTCGACACCGAACGAATTGCGCGCCAGGGCAGCCGGTATCGCCGCAGCAACATCCATGATCCGCCGGCGGTCTTCCGGGGGAACCAGATCGCGCCCCATGACCCCGAGCAGCGCCTGAATGGCCGGCCCCATCCCCTGACCATGATGAAGACGACCGTCATCCGAACCGAAGACCGTCATATGCCGTCCCCTCGCCTCCGCGCGCGTGCCAACGCCCCCAACGTCAATGCCGTTGCCAATGCGTCCGAGCGATAGTGGCAGCCGGGCGGTGCAGGTGGGGTGACACCGAGATAGATCGCGTCCGAGCGACAGTATCCATGCGTGAAGACCTCGCGGACCAGCAGGGCAACTGGGCGGTCCCTGACAGGCAGCGGCAGCATGTCCAGGGCGTCGGCAACATCCAGGGCCTGCGCCAGACGAAAGGGCGAGGCTCCATCATCCTCCAGCACCCGGGCCGCCGTCCTGGAGACGTCCGGCAGTGCTGGCCGCAAGCTACCTGTGCCCCGACGAACGGCACGGGCGACGGCCTGGGCCAGATCGATGGGATGGTCGTAAAAGATCAGCGCCTCCCGCGCAGATCCCGAACAGGCTGCGATCACGAAATCGGCCGCCGCGCGGCATTCCACGGCATCGCCCAACCAGCCGATCATGTTGGCATTCACCACGGCATCGATGTCCAGATCGGCTCTCGGCCCTGCCATCCAGGTTCTGAAGCGGCCATCCGGTACCCGTGCTGCACGCCCCAGAGTGCGATTGCGGCCGGATGCGATCCAGGGATGGGCGCCGGAGAGCGCCATGGAGGCACAGGCGGTGTCGTCGCAATCGGGCACGAAGCCCTCAAGATAGGCCCAGATCCCGGGTGCGCGCATAGTGCGCACAAGAAACCCGCGCGAGCGGTCGATCAGCGCGGCAATCTCTGTCTGGTCCGGATCTGCAAGCCCCCCAAGCGCCAGAAGCCCCACCGCCGCCACGAAGGGCGTGCGCTCGTCGATCCCGGGACCGACGGGATTATCGGGCGGGCCCGGCACACGCTGCGAGGGCCAGCAGCCGTCGGCAGCAACCGTCCGGTTCAACCAGTCCCGGGCCACACCGAAGGCGTGATCGATCTCCACCATCCGTCACCGCATGTTGCCGACCAGCGGAGACTGCGGGGCGTTCAGCCACGGCGTCAGGTCGACATTGCCGCGAGACGCCAGAAACTGTGCCAGGGCCTGCTGAATCTCGGCATCGGTAAAGCCGCCGGTCCCACCTGCGACGCGATCCAGCGCGTCGTCGTCCAACGCTCCGTCCTCTATGGCGGGCGCCGCCCGGAAGATCTGTGTGACCGCCGATTTCGGGTCGCTCTCCAGAAGGGCCGCCAGCTCCGGCTTCTCCCGGACCGCCGCTGCAATCCGGGCCAGAATCTCGTCCATGCTCATCAGAATTCCCTCTCCCCCGGCGCCACCACCGGTGGATTGGCCTCACATCGGAAAGTTGAGGTTATTCCAGTCGACAGTGCCGCCGGACACCGCTTCCAGGGATGCGTCGTCCAGTGCATCGCCGGCGGGCGGCAGCACGATGTGCAGGCGCGAGGGGGTTTCTTCATGCACCACGACCTCCAGCGCCGTCGGCAGTTCGATCCCGAGCAGTGTGGAGATCGCAGCCTTCGGATCGCGAAGCATTGTCTCGCGAAATCCCGGATCGGCAGTTGCGCGGTCGAGAATGCGGTTCAGAGCGTCATCGCGGGACAGCATGCGATCTCACCTTTCAGGGATGATGCACGGCAGCGGCGGCCCCGAAGGGCGATCCTGCTGGCCGGGTGATCATCCCCTGCGGCAGGCGCTCGGGCAATCCGCACCTGCAGACATGTCAACCGGCATTGAACCATGTCCTGTCCCCGATCCTGAAATGACGAAGCCGGCCGCGCCCGTCTGATATGGGGCAGGGCCGGCCTCGTACAGGCACGGTGATGGCAGTTTTGGTCAGGCCTCGGCAGCCGGCGCGGCATCTCCGGCAGGCTTTTCGGCCTTCACCACCTTGGGCGGCAGGACCACGCGCAGGTGCAGTTCCTTCAACTGCTCAGGCGTCGCCTCGTGCGGCGCGTTCATCATCGGGTCCTGGGCCTGCTGGTTCATCGGGAAGGCCACGACCTCGCGGATGTTCGGCTGATCGGCCAGCAGCATGACGATGCGGTCGACACCCGGCGCGATACCGCCATGCGGCGGGGCGCCGAAGCGGAAGGCGTTCAGCATCCCGCCGAACTTGTCCTCGACCACCTCGGGACCGTAGCCGGCGATCTCGAAGGCCCGGTACATGATCTCGGGCTTGTGGTTACGAATCGCGCCCGAAGAGAGTTCCACGCCGTTGCAGACGATGTCGTACTGATAGGCGTTGATCTCCAGCGGATCCTTGGTGTTCAGCGCCTCGAGCCCGCCCTGCGGCATCGAGAACGGGTTGTGGCTGAACACGATCTGGTCGAGCTTCTCGTCGAACTCGTACATCGGGAAGTCGACGATCCAGCAGAGCCGGAAGACGTCGGGCTCGATCAGGTCGAGCTCGGCGCCAAGCTTGAGGCGGGCGGCGCCCGCCAGCTTCGCGGCCTTGTCTGCCACGTCGGTGGCGAAGAACACGCCGTCGCCATCCCCCAGGCCCAGCTGTGCCTTCATCTCCGCCAGACGCTCATCGCCCAGATTCTTGGCGATCGGGCCCTTGCCGCCGCCATTCTCGAAGGCGATCCAGCCCATGCCCGGGGCACCCTGCTCGCGCGCCCAATCGTTCATCTTGTCGAAGAAGCTGCGCGGCCGGTCGGCGACGTTCTTGACCGGCACCGCACGCACCACCTTGCCGGCCTCGACCGCCTTAGCGAACACACCGAAGCCGGACCCGCGGAAGATCTCCGACACATCGGCGATCTCGATCGGAATGCGCAGATCAGGCTTGTCGGAGCCATATTTCAGCATGGCTTCGGCGAAGGGAATGCGCGGGAACGGCCCGGCGGGCACATGGCGGGTGCCGCCGAATTCCTCGAACACACCCCGCAACACCGGCTCGATCGCCTGGAAGACGTCTTCCTGGGTCACGAAGGACATTTCGATATCGAGCTGATAGAACTCGCCCGGGCTGCGATCCGCGCGGGCGTCCTCGTCGCGGAAACAGGGGGCGATCTGGAAGTAGCGATCGAAGCCCGCCACCATCAGCAGCTGCTTGAACTGCTGCGGCGCCTGCGGCAGGGCGTAGAACTTGCCCGGATGGATACGGCTCGGCACCAGGAAGTCGCGGGCCCCTTCAGGGCTCGACGCCGTCAGGATCGGGGTCTGGAACTCCATGAAGCCCTGATCGGTCATCCGCCGGCGCAGCGACGAAATCACCTGCGAGCGCAGCACGATGTTCTTGTGAACATGCTCGCGACGCAGATCCAGATAGCGATAGCGCAGCCGGGTGTCTTCCGGATAGTCGCGGTCGCTGTTGACCTGCAGCGGCAGCGGGTCCGCAGCCGACTGCAGCGACAGCTCCTCGACCCGGACCTCGATCTCACCGGTGGCCATGCCGGCGTTCACCGTTTCGGGGCTGCGGGCGACGACCCGGCCGGTCGCGGTGATCACGCTCTCGTTCTTCAGCTCTTCCGCCAGCTTGAAGGCGGCGCTGTCGACGTCGACCACGATCTGGGTCAGGCCGTAATGGTCGCGCAGGTCGATGAACAGCAGATTGCCGTGATCGCGCTTGCGATGCACCCAGCCCGAAAGCCGGACGGTCTGGCCCTCATGGGCGAGCGTCAGTTCATTGCAGGTATGCGAGCGATAGGCATGCATCGGTTCGGGCCTGTTCGTCAGCGGGCGGGTCGAGACTGTGGGTGCGGCGACCGGGTGCGGCAGCGCACGCGAAGGCCCCGCGACGAAAGGCTTTCCGCGCGGGACCGGTTCGGAACAACGCACGGATGCCGCCGGATTGTCAAGCCATGCCGCCTTGCATCCCTCGCGCGGGCGCCATGAAGCCCCCGGAAGGTGACGTGACGTGTGTCGCCCGTGGCGGCGGGGCGGGCAATCATGCTATAGACGGATCATGACAGAGATGATCACCGATACCCAGTCGCTGCGGCAGTTGGTCGACGAGTTGAAGGCGGAGCCCTTCGTGACCGTCGATACCGAATTCATGCGCGAGAAGACCTACTGGCCCAAGCTGTGCCTGGTACAGCTGGCCGGCGCGCAGCGGGCGGCCGCGGTCGATCCGCTGGCCGACGGTATCGATCTCGCGCCCTTGGGGGAGCTGCTCGCCGATCCGTCGGTCCTGAAGGTGTTCCACGCCGCCCGACAGGACGTCGAGATCTTCCTGCTGTTGTTCGGCAACGTGCCGCGGCCGATGTTCGACACCCAGGTCGCCGCCATGGTCTGCGGCTTCGGTGAAAGCGTCGGCTATGAAACGCTGGTCAACAAGCTGGCGAAGGCGTCGATCGACAAGTCGTCGCGCTTCACCGACTGGTCGCGCCGGCCGCTGACGCCCAAGCAGATCGCCTATGCGCTGGCCGACGTCACCCATCTGCGCACCGTCTATCTGAAGCTCGCGAAGCTGCTGGAAGACAGCGGCCGCGAGGAGTGGCTGGACGAGGAGATGGCGACGCTCAACGCGCCCGAGACCTATGAAAGCCGACCCGAGGCGGCGTGGGAGCGGATCCGCACCCGCAGCCTGGATCGTCGCTTCCTGGGGCTGGTGCGCGAGTTGGCCGCCTGGCGGGAACGTCAGGCCCAGTCGCGCAATGTGCCGCGGACCTTCATCTCGAAAGACGAGACCCTGCTGGAGATGGCGTCCAGCCAGCCCCGCAGCGCCGAGGATCTGAAACGGGTGCGCGGCCTGCCCAAATGGGCGACCGAGGGTGCCGGTGGCGACGAGGTGCTGACGGCGATCGAGCGGGCGCTGGCCGAGAACCGCAACGCCCTGCCCGATCGCGAGCCGCCGCGCGAACTGCCGCGCGGCCTTGGGCCGCTCATCGAACTGCTCAAGGTCCTGCTCAAGATGAAGAGCGAGGAGCACGGCGTGGCGCGCACGCTCATCGCCTCGCAGGAGGATCTGGAGACCCTGGCGCTCGATGGCTCAGCTGCGCAGATCGCCGCCCTGAAGGGCTGGCGGCACGAGGTCTTCGGCGAGGACGCCCTGCGTCTTCTGGCAGGTGAGGTCGCCCTCGGCGCCCGCGGCCGGTCGATTGCCGTGCTGTCGCTGTCGGGTGACGAAGCCGTTCTGCAGGCCACCCGCCGCAAGCGGCGCAAGCGCAAGTCCCGCAAGGATGGCGAGCCGGCTGGAGCCGATGATGCGGCCACGGCATCGGACGCCGTCGCAGCAGACTGATCGACCTCGGTCGATCGGCGTTGATCGATCAGCGATCGGCCTGAAGCATCAGAGTCGGGACCGCAGCCGGCGGCTCGGACAGGGTGAAGACCCTGGTCCCCGGCCGCCGACCGGTCCGGATCCCTGTCACGGCGATGCCCGCCGCGGCCAGACGCCGATGCGTGGCCTCGATATCGGCCACCCGCCAGCACAGCCCCCACAACCGGTCCGACACAGGCGGATGTGGTGCGGCGGCGGCGGTTTCGTGGATGACCTCGACCACCGCATCGCCGCAGCGGAAGAACAGCATCCGCGCCCCCCAGGCGGGGTTGGCACGATCCAGCCTGAGATCCAGACCCAGCCGACCGCCGAGCATCGCCAGAGACCGTTCCGGATCATCACTGGCCACGACCAGATGATCGAGCCCTATAACGCTGCCCGCCGCTGCCGGACGCGCCGCATCCTGCTCGACCAGAAGCCAGAGCGCCGGATCGGTGCCGCTGCGCAGCACCGCGACCGGGCGGCCATCCACGGCATCGGTGCCATGATCGACGGCAAGCCCGCGCCGCGACATCAGGCGCGCGGTCCGGTCCAGGTCCGACACCGCCAGGGCGGCATGAGCCAGGCCTTCCGCCACCGCCCCCTGCCCCACGCCGGTTTCAGCGCGGACCAGCCGCACCTCCAGACCGCCGATCCGGAACCGGACGAGGTGGTCATCGGCAGCGACCGGCGCCAGATCCAGGATATGCGCATAAAGCCGGGCCGCAGCATCGGTTGCCGGCACGCGGATCATGAGATGGTCGAGCCCCAGGATCATCCGTCGCCTGCCGTCCGGCCCCGACCGCGGACCCGCGGCGCCGGGATACCGAGAACACCACGTGCCAGCGCCACCGTGATCCCGCGACGCTCCGCCAGCGCCGCAGCATCGAGCTGATCGACCAACCGGCGGGCCGCATCGAAAGACCGCTCCATGTGCAGCGTCAGCCAGTGCACCACCTCGCCGCTGACCCTGAGCTGGCGATCGGTGAACAGCTTGACCAGCACGGCGCTCAGCAGCGCGTCATCCGGCGGCCCTACCCTGACCGCAGGGGCCGCCCGCAGCCTGGATGCGAGATCCGGCAGCGCCAGCGCCCAGCGGGCCGGCGGCTCGGCCCCGGTCAGCAGCAGGGTGCCTCCGGCGGCGGCCAGGTGATTGTAGAGATGGAACAGCGCCGTCTCGTCCGCTCCTGAGGCAATCGCCTCGCCCACATCTTCGACCAGCACCGCACGGGCACCGCCGGACAGGTCGACCGGTGCGGCATCTGCAGTCAGTCGGTCAGCCGCCACCTCTACGGCGCCGCTCATCGCCTGCCACACCCGGGCCAGATGGGTCTTGCCGCAGCCGGCCGGCCCGTGGATGGCCAGTGCCGGCCCCGGCCAGTCGGGCCACCGGTCCAGCCACGCCACCGCCTCGGCATTGGACGGCGCCACGAGGAAATCCTCCCGCCCGAGTGCCGGGCGAAGCGCAAGGTCCAACGGCAGTTGAGCGGGGCGTCGTGTCAACCACCGGCCTCCGGGGCAGCTGTGGAGCAGGCATCCGGCGAGCCGGTGGCATCGATGACCGTTGCATCGACCGCCGGCCGCGGATCATAGAGCGCACTGGCAAGATACCGCTCCAGCGCATAGCGCACCACAACCGCGACACAGACGGCGGCCGGCAGGGCCACCAGTACGCCCACCAGCCCGAACAGAGCGCCGCCGACCATCAGGGCGAAGATGATCCAGACCGGGTGCAGCCCGACACGATTGCCGACCAGCGGCGGCTGAAGCAGGGTCTCGATCCCCTGCCCGGCCAGAAAGATCGCGCCCGCCGCGATCACATGCCAGTCGGTACCGAACTGAAGCAGCGAGAAGCCGACCGACAGCGCAAAGCCGCTGATGAAGCCGACGAAGGGCACGAAGGACAGAATACCCGCCGCCATGCCGACCGGGACCGCCAGATCAAGCCCGATGGTCACCAGCCCAAGCGAGTACCAGGTTCCCAGGATCAGGCAGAGCAGCGTCTGACCGCGGACCAGACCGGCAATGCCACGATCCATGTCGCGGGCCAGCCGGCGAACAACGTCGCGGCCGGTGACCGGTACCCAGCCGTCGATGCGCGCCATCATCGCGTCCCAGTCGCGCAGCAGATAGAAGCTGACCACAGGGGTGATCAGGATCAGCGAGACCAGGTTGGCGATCGACATCACCGAGTTCATCACGCCCTTGAGCACATCGGCGATCATACCCGCCGCGCGCGAGCCCTCCCCCTCGGCCGAGGTGAACATCGCCTGGATGCGATCCGCCACTTCAGGCGGCAGCCGGCGCCAGAGCAGATCCAGCTGCGGCAGGACCTCCTCGCGGACCGCCTTGACGTAATCCGGCAGCTTGTCGATGAAGGCGCTGATCCGGGTCTGGATATAAGGCGCGAGCACGGCGATGCCGATCACGATCACGCCGAAGAACATGATCGTCACCAGCCAGGTAGATGCCATGCGGCCCAGACCGGCGCGTTCGAAGCGGTCGACCACGGGGTCGAGGAAATAGGCGACCAGAAGCCCGGCTACGAAGGGCAGCAGCACGCCGCCCAGCAGCCAAAGGCTGCCGATCAGCACCACGATGAAGGCGGCCCAGAACAGGGTGCGTGCACTGCGGCTCATCCGGTCTCCCTTCGGATCGTCAGGACGGCGGCCGGCCGTCGGCGTCGTCGCGAGGCTCGTGATCATGCGTGCGGGCATGGGACAGCCAGCGCCCCAGATAGCCCGCCCCGGATGTCAGGGTGGTGGCTGCCACCACCAGCATCAGCAATTCCGTCACCGTCCGCCAGTGACGTTCGTCGGTCGGGCCGTGACCGGGCAGCATCGCCGCCGCCATGGCCATCACCATCAGCGCCAGCCCGATCTGGGCGGCAGTATTGATCTTGCTGGCCCGCGAAGGGGCGATGGCGAAGGGCTGGCCCATGGTCTGGCCCAGCATCACCGCCCCCATGATCAGCACATCGCGCGAGGCGACCAGCATCACCAGCCAGACCGGCACCAGATTCTGCCAGCCGAGCGCGATGAACGTGCCGGCGATCAGCAGTTTGTCGGCGATCGGGTCCAGCCAGGCGCCCAGTTCTGTCCGGGCGTCGAAGCGCTTGGCGATCCAGCCGTCCAGCCCGTCGGAGAAGCCCGCGAACAGGAAGACCCAGAAGGCCTCGGCCACCATGCCCTTCAGGATCAGCCAGATCACCACCGGCACCATCAGGATCCGGGCGGTGGTGATCAGATTGGGCAGCTGGCGCAGGCCGGCGGCCATGGCTCAGCCGCCGGTTCCCACCGTGCGCGGCGGCACGCTGCCGCCCTGCCCGGACGTCCCGGCCGCCGGCGTGCCGGTATTGGCGGCGGGCGCCGCCGCCGGCGAGGTGGAGGTGGTGGTCGGCGCCACCCCACCATAGGGGGCGAGGCCGGAGTTCTGCGGCGGCACGGGCTGTACGGCCGCATCGGGGTTGCGGATGCGATCGATCAGCTCCCAGTCGACCCCCAGCGGCACCAGCGCCAGATTCTGCCGGGTCAAGGCCGCCTGAAGCCCCTCGCGATCGCCGTAATACCGGATGGTGATCTCGGCGCCGACATTGGAGAGCAGCGTCTCCTCGACCTTCTCGATCATGGCGAGCGCCGTCAACCGCCGGCGGATCTCGGCCCAGACCGACAGATTGGCGAAGCGCACCACCGCGTCCAGGCGCTCACGCCGGCTGTAGTCGACGATGTTGGTCGCGCGCCAGCCGCTGCGCGCCTGATCCAGCAGCTGGGCCACCACCGCCTCGGCGGCCGTTGCGACACCGTTGTCGCCGGCAATCTGGCCGTTGGCGGTGTAGACGGTCCCGTCGGCGGCGGTCATCCGCCCCTGAAGCTGGCTGCCGGTCACCTGCGCCTCGGCCACCCAGACACCCTCGGCATCGTAGCGCTTCGCCAGCTCGCCCTTGGCCACGTCGTCGGCGAGCGACGCGCCGTCGGCCGGCAGGGCCTGACGATCGGCAAAGTCGCCGAGCGGCACCAGCATCGGGATCAGCCCGCCGCGGCCGACAGCCTGTTCCCACGCCGCCCGCCACCAGCCGTCATCCCAGTAGATGCCGTCATCGGTGCGGATGACCGGCACCACCAGCGACAGCCCCTGATCGGCGGCCGCGAAGGCGATGCCGGCATTGCGCAGCAGGCCGCGTACCCCCTCGGCATCGAAACGCACGGTCAGGGTGGCGCGATAGCGCTGCGGCGCCACCGCCTCGTTCGCCACGTCGATCGAACGCACCAGCCGAAGCAGCTGATCGTCCGACGGCTGCGGCAGGCGGCCATGGTCACGCGGATCGGTCATGCCGCTGAGCAGCATGTCCAGCGCCTTGCGCTGACCCACGGCAAGCGCCTTTTCGCGCGCCGCATTGGCATTGCCGGAGGTCTCGTCGACCGCGACACCATCCTGGGTATAGACCTGGGCGCGGCTCTGCGCCAGGGCGGCACCCGACGCAGCCAGGCACAGCACCGCCACCACAAGGGCGGCGAATGCCGGCATAAGGCGCCGGAGCACGGGTCGGACGCCATTGAAGGCGGAAAGGCCGGGTACAGCGTGGCCTGGCTGCATTGCTAGCATTGCAAACGCCGATCGTTGCAGTATGTTCACCGCGCCGGACCGCCCGCCGGGCCGCCCGCCGTTGTTGTTCGACGGCAACTCTAGTCGAGAGCCGGCGCGCTGAAAACCATCTCGCCCGGAAATCAGCTTCACGACACGGGATTGCCGCAGCACGCGGCACCGGCCGCGTGACCGCTGCCCCGGACCACGACACTCAGAGGCGATGCCTTCGATGAGCGACGACCGCACCGCACAGACCCCCGCCGCCCCCGCCGGGGCACGTGACCGCTATCGCGATGCGGGCGTCGACATCGACGCCGGCAATGCGCTGGTCGACCGGATCAAGCCTGCCGCCGCCCGCACGAAGCGGTCGGGCGTTGCCGGCGGCATCGGCGGCTTCGGCGCGCTGTTCGACCTGAAGGCGGCGGGTTTCAAGGATCCGATCCTGGTCTCGTCCACCGATGGCGTCGGCACCAAGCTCAAGATCGCCGAGGCGGTCGGCCGTCACGACACCATCGGCATCGATCTGGTCGCCATGTGCGTGAACGACCTGGTGGTCCAGGGCGCCGAGCCGCTGTTCTTCCTGGACTATTTCGCCACCGGCAAGCTGTCGGTGCCGCTTGCGGCCGACGTGATCGAGGGCATCGCCGAAGGCTGTGATCAGGCGGGCTGCGCACTGGTCGGCGGCGAGACCGCCGAGATGCCCGGCCTCTATTCCGGATCGGATTACGATCTCGCCGGCTTCTCGGTCGGCGCCGCCGAGCGCGGCACGCTGCTGCCGCGCGACGACGTCGGTGCCGGCGACGTTGTGATCGGGCTTGCGTCCTCGGGCGTGCATTCGAACGGCTATTCACTGGTCCGCAAGCTGGTCGCCGATGGCGGCTTCGACTATGCCGCGCCGGCCCCGTTCGAGACCGCAGCCGCCAGCCTGGGCGAGGCCCTGCTCACCCCCACCCGGATCTATGTGAAGGCGCTGATGCCGGAAATCCGGGCCGGCCGGGTGAAGGCGCTGGCCCATATCACCGGCGGCGGCCTGCTGGAGAACATCCCGCGGGTGCTACCCGAGGGCGTCGGCGCCGATCTGGATGCCGCCCGCTGGGCCCTGCCGCCGGTGTTCCGCTGGATGGCGGAAACGGGTGGGCTGTCGGGGCATGAACTGGCCCGGACCTTCAATTGCGGCATCGGCATGGTGGTCGTGGTGGCTGCAGCCGAGGCCGAAGCCGTGGTCGCGGCCCTGGGTGCTGCCGGTGAGGACGCAGCCGTGATCGGCCGTCTGGTGCCACGTGCGGCGGGCGAGGCCCTGGTTGCGATCGAGAACATGGAGGCCGCATGGCCAAGCGTGACGTCGCCGTCCTGATCTCCGGATCGGGCAGCAACCTTCAGGCATTGATCGATGCGGTTGCCGCCGATCCGGACCACCCGGCCCGGATCCGGCTGGTGATCTCCAACAAGCCCGGCGTCTACGGGCTGGAGCGCGCCGCCGCGGCTGGCATCGAAGCGGTCGTCATCGATCACAAGGCCTTCCCCGACCGGGCGGCCTTCGATGCCGCACTCCAGGCCGAGCTTGAGGCGCGCGGGATCGATCTGGTCTGCCTCGCCGGCTTCATGCGCATCCTGACCGCCCCCTTCGTCGAGGCCTGGACCGGGCGGATGCTGAACATCCACCCCTCGATCCTGCCGGCCTTCAAGGGGGCACGCGCGATCGACGATGCCCTGGCGGCCGGCGTGCGCATCACCGGCGTCTCGGTGCATTACGTGGTGCCCGAAATGGATGCCGGCCCGATCGTGGTACAGGCGGCGGTGCCGGTACTGCCCGGCGACGATCATGATGCGCTGGCGAAGCGCATCCATGCCGCCGAGCACCGGATCTATCCGGCCGCCCTGCGCTGGGTTGCCGCCGGCGACGTGCGGTTGGCAGAGTCGGGTCGGGTCGAACACCTGACCGATCCGGTGGCGATCAACTCGGTGCTGATCTCGCCACCCGCCCTCGGCTGACGCCGGGCTGTCCTTGATAGGACGTCATGGATATGAAAAGGGCCGCGCGGCTTGTGCCACGCGGCCCTTTTCTTCGTCCCGAAGGCGTCGGATCAGCCGACGATCTCGGTCTGGGCGAAGAAGTAGGCGATCTCGATCGCCGCATTCTCGGCCGAATCCGAACCATGCACCGAATTCGCCTCGATCGACTCGGCGAAGTCCTTGCGGATGGTGCCCTCGGCGGCATTGGCCGGGTTGGTGGCGCCCATGATCTCGCGGTTGGCGGCAACCGCATTCTCGCCCTCGAGCACCTGGACCACCACCGGGCCCGAGATCATGAAAGCGACGAGATCGTTGAAGAAGGGGCGCTCGCTGTGCACGGCATAGAAGCCCTCGGCCTGGGCCTTGGTCAGCTGCAGGCGCTTCTGGGCAACGATGCGCAGACCCTTCGCCTCGAAACGGGCATTGATCTGGCCGGTCAGGTTGCGGCGGGTGGCGTCGGGCTTGATGATCGACAGGGTGCGCTCGGTGGCCATGTCTCGAACTCGTCTCTCGGAAGCGGAAGGAAGCGGTGCCGCAGGGACATCCCCCGGGCGCCGACGGGTCTCCGCGGCCACCCCGACCGGCCCGTTACCGGGCGCGCATCGACATGCCGCGATCGAGCCGGCTTATAACGGTTTCCCGGGGCCGGGGCAACCGCCGCTCCGTGACGACACGACGCCGACACAACACCGATCCCCCCGCCTCCGGCAGCGGATGACAGCCCTCGCGGCTCATGCTATGTGATCGCCCATGCTGCACATCAACGATCTCGTCTATCGCATCGAGGGTCGGCCGCTGTTCGACGGCGCGACCATCGCCATTTCCGAGGGCCAGAAGGTCGGCCTCGTCGGCCCGAACGGTGCCGGCAAGTCGACGCTGCTGCGCCTGATCCGTGGCGAGATCTCCCCCGATGCGGGATCGGTGGAGCTGCGCCCCGGTGCGCGCATGGCCTCCGTCGCCCAGGAAGCACCGGGCGGCCCGGACAGTGCGGTGGAGCATGTGCTGGGCGCCGATGTCGAACGGGCACGCCTGCTCACGCGTCTGGCCGAGGCGGAAGCAACCCATGACGGCATGGCCCAGGCGGAAATCCATGCCCGGCTGGCCGAAATCGGTGCCCATGCCGCCCCGGCGCGCGCGGCGCGCATCCTCTCGGGCCTCGGCTTCGACGAGGCGATGCAGACTGCGGCCTGTTCAAGCTTTTCCGGCGGCTGGCGCATGCGCATTGCGCTCGCCCGCACGCTGTTCGCCAATGCCGACATTCTGCTGCTCGACGAGCCGACCAACCACCTCGACCTTGAAGCGACGATCTGGCTTGAAAGCCATCTTGCCGCATGGCCGGGCACGCTGGTGGTGGTCAGCCACGACCGCGACCTGCTGAACGCCGTCACCGACCGCATCGCCCATGTCGAGGGCGGGCGGCTGGTGTCCTATCGCGGCAATTTCGACCAGTTCCTGCGCCAGCGCGCAGAACGGCGCGAGCACGCGGCAAAATCTGCCCAGCGCGTGGAAGCCGAGCGGAAAAAACTGCAGGCCTTCATCGACCGCTTCCGCGCCAAGGCGACCAAGGCCGCCCAGGCGCAGAGCCGGGTGAAGGCGCTGGAGCGGCTGGGCTCGGCCGACGCGCCGCCGCCTGCCTATGAAGTTGCCTTCTCCTTCCCCTCGCCCGAGACCCTGGCACCGCCGCTGATCGCCATCGACGACGTGACGCTGGGCTATGGTGATGCGCCGCCGGTGCTCAAAGGCATCAATCTGCGCATCGACCAGGACGACCGCATCGCCCTGCTGGGCGCCAACGGCAACGGCAAATCGACGCTGATGAAGCTCCTTGCCGGCCGGCTGGAACCGCGTGCAGGCCGCATGGTGCGGCCGTCAAAGCTCAGAATCGGCTATTTCGCCCAGCATCAGGCCGACGAGCTGATCCCGGGCGAAACCGCCTTCCAGCATATGCGCCGGGTGATGGCCGACCAGCATGAGAGCAAAGTGCGGGCGCATCTGGGCCGGTTCGGCCTGACCCAGGCGCGGGGCGATACGCCGGTGGAACAGCTGTCGGGCGGAGAAAAGGCCCGGCTGCTCTTTGCCCTGGTCACTCGCGATGCGCCGCACCTGCTGCTGCTGGATGAGCCGACCAACCACCTCGACATCGAGGCACGCGATGCGCTGATCGAGGCCGTGAACGACTATTCCGGCGCCGTCGTCTTCATCGCCCATGACCGGCGCATGGTCGAACTTGCCGCCGAACGTCTCTGGCTGGTCGCCGACGGCCGCTGCCGCCCCTATGAAGGCGATCTCGACGACTACCGGCGCCTGCTGCTGGAAACTGCCCGGGCCACCCCTGACCGGGGCGGAGTTGCCAGTGACGCCGACGCCAGGGCGACACGTCGCGACCAGCGCCGCGCCGCCGCTGAACGGCGGGAAAAGCTGAAGCCGCTCAAGGATGTGGTCCGGAAAGCTGAAGCAGAGGTCGAGAAGCTGACCCGCGAACGCGACCGTCTTGCCGCCATTCTGGCCGACCCGAAGCTCTATGACGGGCCACAGGCTAAGGTGGCTGAGGCGACTCGGGCCAAGGGCAAGGTCGACGCCGACCTCGAAGCTGCCGAAGAGCGCTGGCTTGCCGCTGCAGAAGCCTATGAGGCGGCGGAGGCCGAGGCACTGGCCGACGCCTGAGAATGCCGATGCCGCGCTGACGGCGTCCGCTCCTCCGCAATCCGATCGCCATCACGATGCGCAGGCCGGCCAGCGCCGCCTGCCGCCTCTGCTTTTTTTGCGCCCGAAACGCGTCTACGACGCGACGGGCGAATTTTGCGTTGCAGACTGCGACTGAGACGCAACCCTATGCGCTGCAGAATGCATCGCGTTTTGCATCAAGACATCATAACCATTCCCGGCGGTCGTTATTCACGCCTGGCGTATCAGCAGCAGCCGACGTCGAGTGCCAATAATCAAAGGATCTCATCTTCAAATTTTGCTTCGCATTTTTCATCTTGAACACATCGTCGAGACGATCCTAAATAATCCATATGATCCCTGCTCAATTCACATGCTTCCATCCGTAAGGAGTGCGGCCATGAAAGAAATTGAGGCTATCCTGCGCGACAATCGCATCACCACTGCGGAGATTCTCTATCATATGCCGGATCATCCAACAGTCCTTCAGAGTTTTGTCTGGCAATTCCTCGACATCGCTCCCCGGTTTCCGAAGTTACGCTCGTTCCTGGATTTCTGGGCCCGCGAGATTGATGGCCGAATTCACTCGGTAACGGTTGCCAACTCAACACTGGCAGCACCTGCACGCTGGCGGCACCTGGACGGGGTGTGGCGCCTGCAATAGGCATGGGCCCGCGCTGTGACTGCCACAGCCCGAACGATCATGGCGCGGGACTTGCTTACCTCTTCGGTCATCACCACCGCCCCCCACCACGGCACATGCCGGCAGGCGCCTGCATGTGGTCGCGGACGGAAAGCTGTCATGACCGAAGACCGGCCGGGCGCCGCAGCGCGCCCTGCACCTGATCATCGAAGCGCCGGGAGACGATCGACGATCGCCGCCGACGCCTTGATCGTCTGGCTGAAGCCAGTGGCGGTCGGGCTGATGCTCGCGGCCCTGCTGTTGTTTGCCGTGGGGTTGGTGCGCAGCAACGAGATGGTCCGCGGCGTCATAACGGCCGCATCGGGCGATCTTCCGCGTGCCGCGATCGCCCTCCGCGATCTTGAGCGCACGATTCTGGCCGTGGTGGCGGGGCTCCCGTCGACGGACCGGACAATCCCTGACGAGCCCGATATCACGCGCAACAGGCTCGATCATATCCGAGAGCTGACGATCGCGATCGACAGCACCGGCATGGGCGCAATCGTCCGCGCCTTGCCGGATGGCGGACCGGTCCTGGATACACTGCGCGCCACACTCCGCCGGGCAGGCAGCACGGCAGATCCCGGCGAGGTGGTCCGGGAGCTGGGCCCGATCGCCGCCCGGCTCGCAGGGCTGCTGCCGAGGATCGAAGAAAAAACGGCCGAAGCCCGGATGGCCGCCCGCGCTGAGCTTCAGACGTTGCAGACGATGAGCATGCTGTCGGCAACGGGGGTCGTGGTCTCGGTCACGGGTCTCACCCTGTTGTCGGTGATCATGCAGCTCAGGCTCCGCGCAAGCCGCGGGCGACTGCGCGACGCCATCGAAGCCATGTCCGACGGCTTTCTGCACATCGACCGCAATGGCCGCGTGACCGTTGCCAATGAACGGCTGCGCAGCCATCTGCCTCGCACCATGGCGTCCGTCCACCGCGGCCAGCCCTCGGGGCTGCTGATCGCCGCCCTGGCCGCCAGTGCGGCCGACCCGGAAACCGCACATCGACGCCTGCTTCATGTATTGGACAGCATGCCGGAGCCCGGACGCGCGCTGCTTCCGGCCCTGGATGTCAAGCTGGCCGACGAGCACTGGCTGCGGCTCAGGGTTCGTATCGGCAGCGATGGCGGCCGTGCCGTGACCGTGGCAGACGTCACCGATCTCATAGCTGCGGAACACGCACGGCATCGTCAGGCTCTGGTGTTCAAACACCTGACGGATGGCGTAGTGCTGGCCGATGCCGACGGAAAAATCATGGATGTCAGCCCGGCGGCCGAACAGCTTTACAGCGTATCGGCGGCAGCCATAGAGGGGCAGCCCATCGGCCTGCTGCTCCGTCCATCCGATGCGGAGCAGATGACCCGGGCCCTGCTCGACGAACTGTCCGGCTGCGAAATGGCAGAACGCGCCTTCCCGATCGCCCGTCCCGGCCCTGATGGGAACTTCAGCCCCACCGGCCGCGATGGCGAGGCAACCTTCGTCGCGCTCCGGGAGGCCTCTGCCGGCTTCAGCGGCGTCATCGCCCTGATCCGGGATGTCAGTGAAGTCCATCGCGTCCACAAGCTGAAGGCGGCCTTCATCGCGGCCGCGGCCCATGAGCTGCGGACGCCGACGACGGCACTGCTTGGCGCCTTGCGTCTCGCAAACAGCGGTGTCGGGGGCAATGTGCCCCCGCAACTGAACGCGCTGCTCGACATGGCCTCGCGCAATGCCGATCGCCTCTCATCCGTCATCGACGGGCTGGTGGATGTCGAGCGCCTCGAAAGCGGAAGCTTCACTCTGGCACGTCAGCCGGTGAGGTTGGTAGATCTGCTGGCAACCATCGCCGCCCGCGCAAGCGATCTGCCGCATGTCGGACTGACGGTGAGCGGTCCCGCGGATCAGATGGGCTGTGCAGAGGCCACCACGGTGATGATGGATCCGGAACGTCTCGCCCAGGCTCTGCTGGGCGTCGTCGATCAGGTCGCAGGGCCACCATCGCGGATCGGGAGCCGTACCGCGGTCAGGCTGGCCTGGGGCCTGAACGATCACCGGGTCCGGATGTCGGTGGAACAGCCCGATCCGGCCAACCTGCCGGCCGAGACAATGCCGCGCACAAAGGGAAACCGCTCGAGCCCGCCACGCCGCCCAGGCGATATCGGTTTCGGTCTGGCGGTCACCCGGGCGGTGGTGGAGCGTCATGGCGGGCTGATCTGGTGGGAAACCACCGACGCCGGCAGCCGCTTCAGAATCGATCTGCCGCTCCACCGGACCGGCTGACGGCCATGCAATCAGGCGGCCCGTTCCCAGCGGCCATCCGGCCGCTGGCGCCAATAGGTCAGCGCGAACCCCCGGGCCTTCCGCGCCCGCCAGCGGTCGCGTGCCGCCGCAACCGCCAGGTCATCCCGCCCGTCGAAGAGATCGAGCACCCGGACAAAACCCGACGGATCCGGATGATCCATGCCATCGACCAGGACGAGGACCTGGGGGTCGTTGGGCAGATCATCCCCCGCCGTCAGCCAGACGGGCTGACGTTCCGGCAGGGGATCGCCCTGGCTGCCATGCGGCAGGAAACTGTCCGGATCATAGGTCCAGAGCAGACTGTCCAGCGCCTTCACCCGCTCCGCCGAGCCCGCCCGCAGCGCCGCCCGCCAGTCGCGGGCGAGCACCCGCTCGAGCAGCGCGGGAAGCGCCTGCTCGAGCGGGGTCGCGGTCAGATGATAAAAGGCGATCTCCACCCCGGCGGGCGTTGCCTCGGCGTCGGCGGACATCGCCTCTCCGCCGCCGCTCACGCGCCGGCTTCGAAGCGGTCGGCGACCAGGCGGTCGAGCAGGCGCACGCCGTAACCCGTGGCCCCCTTGGGCCCCAGATCGGTGTCACCCTTGCCCCAGACCACGCCGGCCACGTCGAGATGCGCCCAGGGCGTGTCGCCCACGAACCGCTTCAGGAACTGCGCCGCGGTGATGCTGCCGCCATCCCGTCCCTTGCCGACATTCTTCATGTCGGCAATGTCGGAATTGATGTCCTTGTCATAGGCATCCGACAGCGGCAGGCGCCACAGCCCCTCGCCGGTCGCGGCCGAGGCGGAGAGCAGGGCATTCGCCAGACCGTCGTCATTGGCGAACAGCCCGGCATTATAGGTGCCCAGCGCCACGATGATCGCCCCGGTGAGGGTCGCCAGATCGACGATGGCAGACGGCTTGAAGCGGTCGCGCGTATAGGCAAGCGCATCGGCCAGCACCAGCCGGCCCTCAGCATCGGTGTTGATGACCTCGATGGTCTGGCCGGAGAGCGAGGTGACCACGTCGCCGGGCCGCTGTGCAGTTCCGGACGGCATGTTCTCGACCAGGCCGACCACGCCCACCACATTCACCCGCGCCTTGCGCTGGGCAAGCGTGCGAAGCAGCCCGGCGACGATGCCGGCGCCGCCCATATCCCACTTCATCTCTTCCATGCCACCCGCGGGCTTGATCGAGATGCCGCCACTGTCGAAACACACGCCCTTGCCGACGAAGGCCACCGGATCGCCGTCGTCCTCACGGCCGGTCCAGCGCATGATCACCAGATAGGGCTCGTTGGCGCTCCCCTGCGCGACGCCCAGCAGGGCGTTCATACCCAACGCCGCCATGCGGTCGCGGTCCAGCACCTCGACATCGATGCCGAGCCGCGCCAGATCCTTCAGCCGCTCCATGAAATTACGGGGCGTGAGAACGTTGGCGGGTTCCGAGATCAGCTCGCGGGTGAAATCGACACCGTCGCCGGCGGCATTGCGGGCCTCGAACGCCCCGGCAGCCTCGGCACCGGCGCCGCTCATCACCGTCACCGCCGGATCGACGGGGGCGTCGTCACCCTCCTTCTTGCTGCGATAGCGGTCGAACCGCCAGGCGCGCAACCGGGCGCCCAGCGCGACCTCGGCGGCAAGCGCCGCCTGATCTCCGTCGAGCCCGGAAATATCGATGGCGATCGCCGCAGCACCGGCGGCCGAGCGCACCGCCCTGCCCCCGAGCTTCAGCGCCTTCAGCGCATCGAACTCTCCGGTCTTGCCGATGCCGAGCAGAACGACCCGATCGAGCCCCACGCCATGTGGCGCCAGCACGACGGCCTGCTGCTCGGGCTTGCCTTCGAAACGGGCCGCCGCCATGGCCCGGCCCAGCGCGCCGCCGGTCGCCTCGTCGACCGCCTGCCCGGCAGGCGTCAGTGCCCGACCTTCGGAGACGGGAAGAACGAGTGTGCCGTCGGCTGGAATCGACGACGTCGCGAAGCTGATGGTCATGCCTGCCTCTCCGGGTTCCTGTGCATGGCTCGGACACGCCTGAAGGTGATCCTGATGCGGACTGCTCTCCGGCGGGTGTCTCCGGGCAATATAGGCGGTGTGTCCCTCCGGCAGAAGACCGGTGACGCATATCGGACACGCCCATCCCCGAAGGCGGGCACTGGACCCTGGGCGTCGGCCAATATAAGTTGCGCCCGGCGGGCGGTGTCCCCGCATCCTGTCGCAGGACACGTCACAACCCGCCCGTTCCGCATCTCTCGCCGCCCCCGGTCTCCGCTCGGGGATGGACAGTGAAGCCGCTTCCCAGCCCAGGGGTTCCATGCCGGGTTCCATGCCGCTTGCCACCCGCTATCTGTTCAGACAGCTGCTGCTGCCGGCGCTCGCCATCACAGCAGGCCTTGCCGCAGTGGTCTGGCTGACGCAGTCCGTGCGCTTCCTGGATCTGATCGTCAACCGCGGTCTTTCGGCACTGGTCTTCGTTCAGCTCACCATCCTGCTTCTGCCCACTTTCCTGACCATCATCATGCCGATCGCCCTGTTCTGCGCGGTGGTCACGGTCTATTCCCGGCTGATCTCGGACCGGGAGCTGGTGGTGCTGCGCGCCGCCGGCCTGGGCCCATGGGCGCTGATCCGGCCGGCGATGATGCTGGCCGGCGTCTTCATGCTGATCGGCTATCTGCTCTCGCTCTACATCGTCCCGACCTTCACCCGGGATTTCCGCGAACTCCAGATCTCGATCCGCAGCGATGTGGCCGCCGTGCTGCTCCAGGAAGGGCGGTTCAATTCGCCGGTGCCGGGGCTGACGGTCTTCGTCCGCGAACGCCTGCCCTCAGGCGAACTCGCGGGCATTCTGGTGCAGGACGAGCGCAACAAGGCGGCGCCGGTCACGATGATGGCGGCGAAGGGCGGCCTGGTCGCCACCGACACCGGCCAGCGGATCGTCCTGGTCGAGGGCAACAGGCAGGAACGCAGCCCCGACGGGCGGGTCAGCTTCCTCTATTTCGACCGCTATACCGTCGATCTGGCACTGGTTGCAGGCGATGCGGCGCCCAGTGCACCGGACCGGCGCGAGCGTTATCTGTCGCAGCTTCTGAACCCTGAGGCCGGCATTTCGGAGAAGTTCCGCGGCGAGTTGCGCAGCGAGTTGCATCAGCGCCTTGCCTGGCCGCTCTACAATCTCGCCTTCACCCTGATTGCCCTCGGCCCCCTGCTCGCCGGCGAATTCTCCCGGCGCAGCCGTTGGACGAGGGTCGCATTGGCCGCGACGGCAATGATCGCCGTACAGCTCGCCGGCATCATGCTGACCTCGGCACTCGTCACGTCGCCGCTCGCCGCAATCCCGCTTTATCTCTCGATTTTCGGCGCTGCAGCCATCGCCCTCTGGCTCATGCTGGGGCGCCATCCCCGGCGGATTCCACCCCAGGCGCCCGACGCGGCGGCGGAGGAGGCCCGGGCATGACGCAGCCATCATCCAGTGCCGGTCACGTGCGGGCGGGTCGGGCACCATCGACCCCGCGCCGGCATGTATCGACCACGCTCAGCCTCTATCTTGCCCGCCATATGTTGAATTCGGTCGGGCTGGTGCTGGCCGTAGTGATGGGGCTGGTGCTGGTGGTCGACCTCATCGAACTGCTGCGCCGCGCGGCCGGGGACGACGTGCCGGTAGCGACGCTGATCGGGATGGCGATCCTCAAGAATCCGTTTCAGTTGCAGAAGATCGCTCCTTTCGCGGTGCTGATCGGGGGCATGATCACCTTCTCACGCCTCACCCGCACGAATGAGCTGGTGGTGGCGCGAGCGGCCGGCGTGTCCGTCTGGCAGTTCATGGCGCCGCCCGTCGGGGTGGCCCTGCTGCTGGGGGCGTTTCTGGTCGCCGTCTTCAACCCTCTCGCCGCCATGATGGCCTCCAGATACGAATCGCTCGACGCCCGATATATCGGCGGTCGCAGCAGTCTTCTGTCGGTCGGCCCCGGCGGGTTGTGGCTGCGCGAGCGGCTGGACGGCGCACCAGTGGTCATCCACGCCACGCGTATGGCTGCGGCGGGCACCGATCTCGGCAATGTCACGATCTTCCGCTACGGGCCGGATGAAACCTTCCGCGACCGGATCGACGCGGCCCGTGCCACTCTGGGCAATCAGGTCTGGCATATCGAGAACGCCGTAATCTCGGCACCAGACCGGATGTCAGAACGCGCAGAGACCATGGAACAGGCGACTCAGATGACGCGCGAGCAGATTCTGGACAGCTTCGCCAATCCCGAAACCATGTCCTTCTGGGCGCTTCCCGGATTCATCGCGCAGCTCAGGGATGCGGGCTTCAGCGCGCTACAGCATCGGCTCTACTGGCACTCGGTTCTGGCCCTGCCATTGCTGATGACGGCCATGGTCATCATCTCCGCTACTTTCGGTCTGCGTTTCACCCGCAGGGGCGGTGCCGGCATCACCATTGCCGGCGGTGTCTTCACCGGCTTCCTGCTGTATTTCCTCACGGGCGTGGTCTATGCTCTCGGCCAATCCGGAGGCCTGCCGGTGGTGCTGGCTGCCTGGACTCCGGCCGGCGTTGCGGCGCTGTTCGGCATAGCGACCCTGTTGCATCTGGAGGACGGCTAGCCTTGGTCGCCGGACCTGCTTCCACCCGCCGCCGCTCCACGCTCGATCGCCTGCGCGCCGATCTTCTGGCCGCAGCCGCCGTCGTCGTGTTGAGCGCCCTGCCTGATCCGGCCCGCGCCCAGGCCCTGCCCTCTCTTGCCTCCGACGAGCCGATCCTGCTTCAGGCGGATGAGGTGGAGTATGCGCGCGAGCTGGAGCTTGTGGTCGCGCGCGGTAATGTCGAGGTCGCCCAGGGCGACCGGATCGTCAGGGCCGACAGCCTGACCTACAACCGGCGCGACGGTATCGTCACGGCGCAGGGCAATGTGGCGATGGTCGAGCCCGACGGCTCGGTCATGTTCGCAAGCTATGCCCAGCTGGATGAAGGCTTCGCCAAGGGCATCGCCCGCGATCTCAAGGCCCGACTCGCCGACCAGACGCTTCTGGTTGCCGCCGGCAGCACCCGGGAAGGCCGCTTCACGCAGATGGACAAGGCGGCCTATACCGCCTGCGAACTTTGCGAAGACAAGCCCGACCGGCCGGCTCTCTGGCAGATCAAGGCCGACAAAGTCACCCATGACGAGCAGACCCGCGACATCGTTTATCGCGACGCGACGCTGGAACTGCTGGGGGTGCCGATCGCCTACACGCCCTATTTCAGCCATCCGGACCCGACGGTCGATCGCCGCAGCGGCGTGCTGGCGCCGACCTATCGCTCGAACAGCACGCTCGGCAGCCGGATCGACATCCCCTACTACATCGTGATCGATCCCGCGACCGATGCCACGGTCACGCCGATGTGGACCACCGACCAGGGTGCAGGCCTCAGTGCCGAATACCGGCGGGCCCTGGATAACGGGGCCTATGCGCTGGAAGGCATGATCGCCGAGGCAACGGACGATGTCGCGCGCGACAATGTCCGCGGCTACATCGCCGGCCGCGGGCGTTTCGACCTGACCGATACGTGGCGCTGGGGTTTTGACGGCATATGGGCCGGCGACGACACGGTGCTGCGCGTCTACGACATTACCAACCGTGAGACCCTGACCTCTACCCTTTACGCCGAAGAGCTGAACGGCCGGGACTATGCTCAGATTGCCGGCTACTGGTTCCAGGGCCTCCGCAGCACGCAGCGGCAATCGGAGCTGCCGACAGCCCTGCCGATGGCGCAATGGAGCCGCCTCGGCGCGCCCGGCATGGCCCCGCTGGGTGGTCAGTGGCGGATGGAATCGAGCTTTGCCGGCCTGTCGCGTCAGGACGGGACCGACAGCTACCGCGCCACGGTGGGCGGCGGGTGGAACCGCAGCTATATCGGCAGCGAAGGCGGGGTGTACACGCTGACCGCCAATCTGCGGGGTGACGGCTATGTGGTCGATGACCTGACCGATGACGGCCGCAGCTTCAATGGCACCGCCGGCCGTATCCTGCCCGAGATTGCGCTGGACTGGCGCCTGCCGATGGTTCGCTCCGACGGCGAGACCCGGCAGATGATCGAACCGATCGTGATGGGGGTGATCAGCCCCTATGGCGGCAATTCGTGGAAGATCCCCAACGAAGACAGCCGCGATTTCGAGTTCGACGAGACCAACCTGTTCTCGACCCAGCGCTTCTCAGGCTATGACCGCGTCGAAGGCGGGCCGCGGGTCAGCTACGGCCTGCGGGTCGGCCATTATACCGGCGATGGCGGACAGATCACCGGTCTGGTGGGTCAGTCGCTCAGGGCCAGGGCCGACGACACCTTCGCGCCCGGCAGCGGGCTTGAGGACAAGGTTTCCGATTATGTGGGCCGGGTGGTAGTCACGCCGAACCCGAACCTCGATCTCTATTACCGGTTCCGCTTCGACAAGGACACCTTCGAACCTCGCCGCACCGACCTGGGCGCGGCCTGGATCGTCGATCGGGCGAGTTTTGATCTGTCCTATACGCTCCTTAGGGCCGATGAGCGCGAAGTCACAGAGGATTACACCGACCGCGAAGAGGTGTATTTCAGCGCCGGCTACGATATTACGGACGACTTCAAGATCTTCGGCAGCCTGCGCCGCGATCTGGAGAATGACCGCTCGATCAATCATGGGGCGGGCTTCGCCGTCGATCTCGACAACTGCCTCTACATCGTCTCCGAAGTCCGGCGCAGCTTCTCGCGCGACCGCGACATCCAGCCGTCGACCGATGTGCTGGTCCGTGTGGTGCTGCGCACCCTGGGCGGAACCTACTGACATGCACACGAACGAGCACAGAGGACGTTCGATGAAGCCCTTGCGCATTCTGCTCCTGGCCGCCTTCGCCGGTACCACCGCATTGGGCGGAGTGGTGGCGACTGGGCCCGGCACGGCGCTCGCGCAGACGGCGGGCCGGGTCGCGGCCGTCGTCAATGACGATATCGTCTCGGTGTTCGATCTGACTGCCCGGATGGACATGGTCATCAAGACCTCTCAGTTGCCGGATGATCAGCAGACCCGTCAGCGCCTGGCACCGCAGATTCTCCGCCAGCTGATCGACGAACGTCTGCAGCTGCAGGCGGCTCGCCGGCTGGGCCTGAACGTCACCGCCGATGAACTGTCGCGCGCCGAGGCGCAGATCGAGACCCGCAACAACTTCGCGCCCGGCACCCTGGAACAGGGGCTGCGGGCTCAGGGTATCGTGCCCGCCACAGTGATCGACCGTCTGCGCTCGGAAATCGCGTGGGAAAAGGTAGTGGCCCGCGAGGTGCGGCCGCGGATCGTGGTTGGTGAAGATGAAATCAATGCGGTGCTGGATCGCATCCGCGCCAATGCCGGCCAGACCGAATACCGCGTGCTCGAAATCGTGCTGAGCGTGCCCGACCCGCAACGCGAGGCCGAGGTGCGCCAGAATGCCGAGCGGCTGCTTGAACAGCTGAAGGCAGGTGCGCCCTTCACGGCGCTGGCCCGCGAGTTTTCCGACGGCGTCACCGCCCAGCAGTCGGGCGATGTCGGCTGGGTTCTGCCCGGTCAGCTGTCGCCGGAGATCGACGCCTTCCTTGCCAATGCCCAGGCCGGCAGCGTATCGACGCCCATCCGTACGCCCGAGGGCTATCACATCGTGGCGGTCGCCGACACCCGCAAGGTGACGGGCGGCGACGCCTCACAGATCGAGATCGCGCTGAAACAGATTGCGCTTGAAACCGGTGACGATCCGGCAGCCCAGCGGGCCGCCACCGAGCGGCTGCAATCGGCCACGGCCGATCTCGCCTCCTGCGAGGCCGTGGACGGCATCGCCAAGGAGCTGGGCGCCGATCCGACCACCGATCTCGGCCGGCTGAAGGTCGGCGATCTGGCTCCGGCGCTGCGTCAGGCGGTGATCAATCTGGGCCCCGGCGAGGTTTCCGGGCCGATTACCGGTGGTGGCATGGTGCGGGTGTTCGTGGTCTGCGACCGCAGTGGCGACATCGCCGGGCTTCCGGACCGCGATACCATTCGCGAGGCGCTGATCCGCCAGCGGCTCGACACGATGGCCCAGCGCCATCTGCACGATCTTCGCCGCCAGGCGTTCATCGATGTCCGCGTCTGACGATGCAGCACGGCGGCCGCTGGCCGTCACCATGGGAGAGCCGGCCGGCATCGGCGGCGAGCTGACCCTCGCCGCCTGGATGCGCCGGGCGGATCTCGCCCTGCCCGCCTTCCTGGCCATCGACGATCCCGACCGGCTGGCCGGGATTGCACGCAAGCTTGGATGGACGGTGCCGATCCGCGAGATTGCGTCGGCCGGCGACGCGCTGACGGCTTTCGACGACGCCCTGCCGGTTCTGCCCGTCCGGCTGCCCTCGCCTGCCACCCCGGGGCGCCCGGATCCCGCCCATGCCGGGGCAGTGGTCGAGGCACTCGACCGTGCGGTCGACCTTGCCATGGCGGGCGCGATCGATGGCGTGGTGACCAATCCGATCCAGAAGAAGACCCTCTACGACGCGGGCTTTCCTTATCCCGGCCATACCGAATACCTCGCCGCCCGCTGTGGTGGCGGCATGCGGCCGGTCATGATGATCGCAAGCCCGGCCATCCGGGTCGTGCCTGTGACCATTCACGAGGCCCTGATCCGGGCAGTGGCCCTGCTGACGCCCGACCTGATTGTCGAGACCGCCACCATCACCGCCGAGGCGCTGCGCCGGGATTTCGGCATCGCTCGGCCTCGGCTCGCCCTTGCCGGCGTCAACCCGCATGCAGGCGAAGACGGCACGCTTGGCCGGGAGGATATCGAGATCGTCGCCCCGGCAATCGAACGGCTGAAGGCAGCCGGCATCGATGCCAGGGGGCCGCTGCCGGCCGATACCCTCTTTCACGAAGAGGCCCGGGCGGGCTATGACACGGTTCTGGGCATGTATCACGATCAGGTGCTGATCCCGGCCAAGACCCTGGACTTCCATGGCGGTGTCAACGTGACGCTGGGCCTGCCGATTGTGCGGACCTCGCCCGATCACGGCACGGCGCTCGATCTGGCGGGCCGCGGCACGGCCCGTGTCGACAGCCTGATCGCCGCCATCCGCCTCGCCGGCACCATGGCTGCCGCCCGGCGCCGTGTCTCCCCTTCTGCCTGAATTACAGAGCCCTCATGACCTCCACGCCTCCGGCTGACACCGCTGCGATGCGCGATCCGACATCGGCGCTCGACGCCCTGCCCCCGCTCCGGGACGTGATCGCGGCCGCGGGCCTCGATGCACGGAAATCGCTCGGCCAGCACTTCCTCCTCGACCTCAACCTGACCCGCCGGATCGCGAAGCTTGCAGAGGGGCGGGACGGGGTTGCCGGTCGTACGGTCATCGAGGTCGGCCCGGGGCCGGGTGGCCTGACCCGCGGTCTGCTCGCCGGCCCTGCCGCCCGCGTGATCGCGATCGAGCGCGACAGCCGGGCCGTTCAGGCGTTGCAGCCGCTGATCGAGGTCTGTCCCGGCCGCTTCTCGATCATCGAAGCCGACGCCTTGACGATAGACCCCGGCAAGCTGCTCGACGAGGTTGGTGACGACGGTCGGTGCTGGATCGCCTCCAACCTGCCCTACAACATCTCCACGCAGTTGACCGTGCAGTGGGCCGAGCGTCCGGAACGCATCGCCGGCATGGTGCTGATGTACCAGAAGGAGGTCGCCGACCGGCTGACCGCCCGTCCGGGCAGCAAGGATTACGGCCGGCTGTCGGTGTTGGCCCAATGGCGCTTCAGCATCCACAAGGGCTTCGATATCGGCCCGCGTGCCTTCACGCCCCCGCCCAAGGTGACCTCGACCGTGCTGGTCTTCGAGACCCGTCCCGAACCGCTGGCGCCTGCAGATCTGAAAGCGTTGTCGACGGTCACCGCTGCTGCTTTCGGCCAGCGGAGGAAGATGCTGCGACAGAGCCTGAAAGCACTTGGCGAGGCAGAAGGGCTCCTTGCTGCCGCTGATATCGATCCGACCCGCCGGGCAGAGACGGTGCCGGTAGAAGGCTTCTGCGCCCTGGCACGGGCCCTTACAGCGCGCAACACGCCTTGAGGACATGATCGATTTACACCGTCGACGATCTTGAACGGCTCGCGACGGCGCCCGACATTGGCATCGGCCACGTCCGGCCTCCCTCTCGACCGGAGACCGCATGACCTATCTTCTGCTCGCTGCCGGCCTTGGACTTTTGTTCCTGGGTGGCGAACTGCTGGTGCGCGGAGCCGTCGGTACCGCTACACGTCTCGGCGTCTCTCCCATGGTGATCGGCCTGACGCTGGTCGGCTTCGGCACCTCGACCCCCGAACTGGTGGCCAGTCTTCAGGCCGCCCTTGCCGGGGCTCCGGGTATCGCAATCGGCAATGTGGTCGGCAGCAATCTTGCCAACATCCTGCTCATCCTCGGTGTCTCGGGGCTGATCCTGCCGGTGGTCGTGAACCCGTCCGCCTTTCGCCGCGACGGTACCGCGCTCGCCCTCGCCACCATCGCCTTCATCGTCGCCTGCCTTGGCGGCGAGCTTGGCCGGATTGCCGGCGTGCTTTTTCTCGTTGGCCTCGTCGGCTACACGCTGTTCAGCTACATCTCCGACCGGCGGAGCAACGACGCTGCAGCCCGCATGCATGCAGCCGAGGCGGATTTCGTCTCGGAAGAGCCGCAGGTGAAAGCCATGAGCCTGCCCAAGGGCCTGCTGATCACCGCGATCGGCATCGCGGGCGTCATGCTCGGGGCCAATTTTCTGGTCGGCTCGGCGGTGGAGATCGCCCGCGAATACGGCATGTCGGAAGCCGTCATCGGCCTCACCCTGGTCGCCGTCGGTACGTCGCTGCCCGAGCTGGTCACCTCGGTGATGGCCGCGATCCGCCGCCATGGCGACGTCGCCTTCGGCAACGTCATCGGCAGCAATATTTTCAACATCCTGGGCATCGCCGGCGTGACGGCCCTGGTCAAGCCGATCGCGATTCCGGCCGAGGTGCTGGCACTGGATCTCTGGGCGATGGCCGGGGCTACGGCCCTGCTGCTGTTCTTCGCCTGGACAGGTTGGCGCATCGGACGCCGGGAATCCGGCATCTTCCTTGCAGCCTACCTGGTCTATCTGGCGGCCCAGCTCTCACCCGGCATCCGCGGGGCGCTGGGGCTCGCCTGACATGCGTCGGGTTGCCGGACCGCCTCTCCTCAGCGGCCGGCACCTTCGCGCATCGCGTTCACGAAACCGCTGAGGCCGAGCCGCCGCCGGCGCCGCAGGCGCTCAGCCCTGAGGATCGCTTCCAGATCCGCCAGGGTACGGTCGACATCCTCGTTGACCAGCACATAGTCGTATTCGGCGTAGTGGCTCATCTCATCCGCCGCCTTGGCCATGCGCTTGGCCACCACCTCGGCGCTGTCCTGAGCCCGGGTGGTCAGGCGGCGCTCCAGTTCGGCGATCGAGGGCGGCAGGATGAAGACGGTCACAAGATCGTCGCGCGCCCGGTCGGCCAGCTGCTGGGTGCCCTGCCAGTCGATGTCGAACAGAACGTCGCGGCCGTCGGCCAGGGTCGCCTCCACCGCGGCCCGGGGTGTGCCATAGCTGTTTTCGAATACGGTCGCATGCTCAAGAAGCGCCTCTTCGGCCACCATGCGATCGAAACTCGGGCGATCGATGAAGTGATAGTCGACGCCGTCCACCTCGCCCGGGCGCATCGGCCGGGTGGTCACCGAGACCGACAGCGTGATGTCGTCATCCTGCGAGAGCAGGCGGCGCGACAACGTGGTCTTGCCGGCCCCCGAAGGCGAGGAGAGCACCAGCATCAGACCACGCCGGCGATCATGAGGGGCGCGGCGTGCAGCGGTGGCGTCGGTCATCGGCAGCATGGTCCCTGAGAGGCGGTGATGTCGAAGCTCATTCGACGTTCTGGATCTGCTCGCGGAGCTGATCGATCCGGGTCTTGAGGGCAAGGCCGATCCGGGTCAGCGCCGTGTCGGAAGATTTCGAGCACAGCGTATTGGCCTCGCGATTGAATTCCTGCGCCAGGAAGTCGAGCTGGCGCCCGACCGGTTCGTCTGCGGCCATCAGCTCCCGCGCCTGGGCGACATGGGCGACCAGACGGTCCAGCTCTTCGCGGATATCGGCCTTGGCGGCCAGCATTGCGGCTTCCTGGACGATCCGGTCTTCGGCAGCACCCGCGCGGTCCTGCAGCAGGCTGCGGAGCTGTTCTTCCAGCCGGGCACGGATGGTCGCAGGCTGGGTGGCGGCCAGGCCGGCAGCCTCGGTCACCAGCCCCTCGATCGCATCGACATGTTCGGTCAGCAACCGGGTCAGAGCCGCCCCTTCCTGGGCGCGGGCAATGACCAGGCGATCGAAGGCGGCGATCAGGCTCTCGGTCATCGCATGCTCGCGCGCCGCCCGAACGGCCTCGCTCTCCTCCTGCTCCACCATCTGCAGCAGGCCGGGCACCCGCAGCAGACCGTCGAGCCGCGGCACCTTCGCCTTGGGAAAGCGCCGCTGAAGCTCGGTCAGAACCTCGCCCAGCCCATCGGCGACCTCTGGATCGATGCGAAGACGCGCGCCCCGGGCATGGGTCACCAGGCCCAGCTGCACGCTGACATGACCACGGCGGATACGGTCCTGGGCGACCTTGCGCACGACCGGTTCCAGCTGGTCGAAACCGGGCGCCAGCCGGATCCGCAGGTCCAGCCCGCGGCCGTTGACGCTCTTGACTTCCCAGTTCCAGCCATAGCGGGCATCGCCTGCATCGGCGCGGGCGAATCCTGTCATGCTGGCAAGCGCCATGGCCAATCTCCCGAGGATGAGCGATGATCAGGGGCGGGTCGGACGGGCGGACTATACGAACCCGCCCCGCCCCCGCCAAGCCTCGGATCACCATCCGGGTCTGATCACGTCACAGTCTCCGACGCTGCCCGTCGGATGTCCACCAGGACCACCCGCGTCCCATGACCGCATCCCCCACGCCCCGCCATATCGCGATCACTGGCGCGTCCAGCGGCCTGGGCGCCGCCCTGGCCCTGGAATATGCCGGGCCGGGCATCCGGCTTTCCCTGCACGGGCGCGACATGGACCGCACGGAAGCCGTGGCGGCGGCCGCCCGCAGCCGAGGTGCCGAGGTGGATGTGGCGCGGTTCGACGTCACCGATGCCGATGCCGTCGCAGCCTGGGTGACCGCGATCGGCGCACGCGCCCCCCTCGACCTGATGATCGCCAATGCCGGCATCTCAGGCAATGAAACCGGCAGCGGCGGCGCCGTTTCGGCAGAGGTCACAAGGGCGATCTTCGCGGTCAATGTCGACGGCGTGGTCAACACCGTACTGCCCGCAGCCGAACTGATGCTGGGTCGCGGGCGGGGAGCGATCGCCATCGTCGCCAGTCTCGCCGGCTATCGCGGTCAGCCGGGGGCCCCGGCCTATGCCGCCTCCAAGGCGGCGGTGAAGGCCTGGGGCGAGGGGCTGCGTCCGCGCCTTGCCCATGGCGGGCTGCGGGTCTCTGTCGTCTGCCCGGGATTCGTGCGCACGCCCATGACTGCCCGCAACCGCTTTCCGATGCCCTTCCTGATGGATGCCGACCGGGCAGCGCGGATCATCCGCCGCGGGCTCGATCGCAACCGGGCGCGCATCGCCTTTCCCTGGCAGCTTGCCGCCCTCTGCTGGCTGCTCGCCGCCCTGCCGGCCGCCTGGGCGGACCGGCTGCTCGGCAGCCTGCCCGGAAAGTGATGGCCGCCACGTCGGGCCCGTGAAAACACGCGAATGTCACATCGCACTTGCCAGAAGGGCGATCTCCGCGCCAGGATGTCGCCACTGACGGTGTCCTGCGGTCGTTCCGCGGGATGAAAAGGGAATGCGGTGCGCCGGTGGAATAGTCCGGCAATTCCGCGGCTGCCCCCGCAACTGTAAGCGGAGAGTGCCCCGTCTCGAAACCACTGGCCCCGACGGGGGCCGGGAAGGTGACGGTGGTGCGACGACCCGCGAGCCAGGAGACCTGCCGTCATTCGCGGTCACGGGCGAGCACGTCGGGCGGGGTGTACCGATGGGTTCTGCAAGCGGTGGCGGCGCGGCATGAAGATCCCATAGGCCCCCAAGGCTTCCCTCTTCCCGCCCCGACCAGCCACCCTGCCGGCCTCGTTCGCAGTGACCGCATGATGCAGTCGAACGAGGTCGAGTATCCCGTGTCCACGAATCGCCCGCCCGCTTTTGCCCGGTCGCGCCGTCTGCTCCGCACCGGTCTGACCCTGCCGCTGGTCGCCCTCTCTCCGTTTGCGGTCGCCACCGTCGCCACAGCCGAAGATGCCGGCACTGACGAGGCGACCCGCCTCGGACCGCTTTCCGTCTCGGCCGCCCGCAGCCCCGTGCCGGTCGAAACCGTCGGCAGCGCCGTCACCGTCATCACCGCCGAACAGATCGAGGCTCTGCAGATCCGTCAGGTCGACGATGTGTTGCGCCTGGTTCCCGGCGTCGCAGTCAGCCGCACCGGATCGGTCGGCGGCATGTCGCAAATCCGTATCCGGGGCTCGGAAGGCAATCAGACGCTGGTGCGCATCGACGGCATCGAAGTCTCCGACCCTTCGGGCGGTTCGGAATTCGATTTCGGCCATCTGCTCGCCTACGAGATCGAGCGGATCGAAGTGCTGCGCGGGCCGCAGAGCGCGCTCTATGGCTCAGACGCCGTGGGTGGCGTGATCGACATCACGACGAAGCGTGGCTCCGGCCCGCTCTCGGGCAGTGTGCGGACCGAGGCCGGCAGTTTCGACACCCGCGAAGCGGTCGGCACGGTCTCCTATGGCGACCAGATCTTCGACGCGCTGGTCTCGGCCCAAAGCTTCCGCACCGACGGCATCTCGTCCGCAGACGAACGCGCCGGCAATCCGGAGAAGGACGGCTACCGCAACCGTTCGGCCTTTGCCAAATTCGGCCTGCGGCCGTCCGAAGACCTGGAGTTCGCCCTGGTCGGCAGGACCGTGCGCTATCGGGCCGAAGGCGATGGCTATTCCACCCTCCCTTACGACGCCGATGAGGAAACCCGCGGTACGCAGACCTTCCTGCGCGGCGAAGCGCGCTACGCCATGGCGGACGGCCGCTGGCATCATAAGGTCGGCCTTGCCAACACCGAACATGATCGCGACTACCGATCAGATGGCAGCATCACCAGCACCTATCTGGGCCGCCGGCTGAAGGCAGACTATCAGACCGACTACGGGTTCGAGACCGGCGCCGTCAGTCACGATCTTTCGCTGGGAACCGAGTATGAACGCGAAACCGTACGAACCAGCAGTGCCTGGTCAACGGTCGACCGTGCCTTTGATTCCACAGGTTTTGCGGGGGAATACCGCCTCGGGCTCTACGACCAGCTCTTTCTCTCTGCGGCCGGACGCTACGACAAGAATGAAATCTTCGACGATCAGAAGACCTGGCGCTTCACCGCAGCCTGGCTGATCCCGGGCACGGATACCAAACTGCGGGCTTCTTATGGAACTGGCATCAAGAACCCGACCTTGTTTGAGTTGTTCGGCTACACCAATACCTATCAAGGAAATCCCGATCTGAAGCCTGAAGAGGCAACCGGCTGGGATGCCGGTATCGAGCACAGCTTCTTCGATGGCCGATTCGTGATCGATTTCGGCTGGTTCCGTCAGGACATCGAAAACCTGATCCAAGGCAGCGGCAGCACGTCGATCAACCTGCCCGGCGCATCACGGGTCAATGGGATAGAAACCTCGGTCACCATTCGGCCGGTTTCGTGGGCCGATCTGCGGCTGGCCTATACGTATACAGACGGAGAAGACTCCAACGGGCAGGAGTTGGTGCGTCGTGCGCCGCACATCGCCAGTGCCGATCTCGCGACCCGCTTTCTCGACAACCGTGGCCGGGCCGGCCTCTCTGTCGTCTACAACGGCGAACAGAAAGACTGGGCCTACGATGCCTTCTACAACCGAAGCGTCGTCACCCTCGACGATTACACCCTCGTCAACCTCACCGCCGCCTATGATCTCACCGACACGGTCGAAATTTTTGGCCGGATCGATAATCTCTTTGACGAGGAGTATCAGGAGGTTCTGGGTTACGGCTCACGCGGTCGCGCAGGCTATGCCGGCCTGCGGATGCGGTTCTGATCCATGCGGAGGTGGCGCCTCACGCTCCGCCCGACCGGCCTTCTGCTGACCGGCCTGTTGCTCGCGATCCTGCCCCCGGCTTTCGCCGGGGACGGGCCGCGCCGGATCGTGTCGATGAACCTGTGTGCCGATGAATTGCTGCTGCGCCTGGCGCCGCCCGGCCGGCTGGTATCGGTCACCTGGCTGGCCGCGGGGCCGGCGGCGATCGATCCTGCAGCAGCGCAAGGGCTGGTGTTCAATCACGGCCGGGCGGAGGAGATTGCCCGGCTCGCCCCGGATCTGGTGGTCGCCGGCCGCTACACCACGCTGACGACCACGCAGATGCTGCGCAGGGCCGGCATCCCGGTGCTGCTGCTCGACGAGGCGACCAGCCTCGCCGGCATCCGGTCCCAGGTCACCAGCCTTGCGGCGGCCGTGGGCAACCCCGCTGCCGGCCGGCAGATGCTCGACGCCATGGACCGGATGCTTGGCGAGGCGACCCTGGATGCGAAAGATACACCGCAACCGGGTGTCGTGGTTCTGCGCCCCGGCGGCGGTGTCGCCGGAGCGGGAACCCTGCAGGACGAGATCCTGGCCGCGGCCGGTCTCCGCAATCTGGCCCCCGATGCGCCGGTCGATGGCGATGGCCGGATCGGCCTCGAACGGCTGTTGCGCCTGAAACCCGATCTGCTCGTGCTCGATTCCGACGGGGATGCGCCACCGGCCCTTGCGCGCGAGGTGCTCGACCATCCGGCCTTCCGGGCACGGGCGGCGGGTATAACCGTCACCAGCCTGCCGGCCGCTCTCTGGGTCTGCCCCGGCCCGTGGGTCGCAGAGGCGGTCGGTCGCTTGTCGGCCGCGCGACGGTCGCTCGCCGCACGCCCGCGAGGATCGCGGCCATGACGCTGACCACGGGGCGGATATCGGCGGCGCTCCTCCTCCTCACCACCCTTCTGTCGGTGGCCTCCATCGCTGCCGGGCCGGACGGTCTGGATCTTCCGCGCGCCATGGCCGACGTCGCCCATGGCCGCGACACGCTGGATGCGCTGATCCTGGTCCAGCTGCGCCTCCCCCGCGCGATCCTCGCGATTGTGCTGGGCGCCGGGCTCGCCATGTCCGGCGCAGCTTTGCAGGGGCTGTTGCGCAACCCGCTCGCCGATCCGGGCATGGTCGGTGTCTCCGCCTCGGCTGGTCTGGGTGCCGTTGCCGCCTTCTACAGCGGTGCGGCAGCCGCCTGGTCGCTGGCCCTGCCGCTCGGTGGCATCGCAGGCGCCCTCGCCGCCACGCTGGTCCTGGCCGTGATCGCGGCACGTGGGGCCGGCACCACAGCGCTTATCCTCACCGGCGTCGCCGTCGGCAGCTTCGCCGCAGCCCTCACCGCCCTCGCCCTCAATCTCGCACCGTCACCTTATGCGGCGCTCGAAATCGTCTTCTGGTTGATGGGATCGCTCAGCGACCGCAGTATGGATCATGTCTGGCTGGCGGTGCCGCCGGTGATGATCGGTCTGGTGATGCTCGCCCGGCTGGGACGGGCACTCGAAGCGCTGACCCTTGGCGAGGACACGGCCGCAAGTCTCGGCTTCGATGTCACCCGCACCCGGCTTACGGCGATTCTGGGCACGGCCCTTGCCGTCGGGCCCGGTGTCGCGGTCGCGGGCGCGGTCGGCTTCGTCGGCCTCATCGTTCCGCATCTGCTGCGGCCGCTGGTCAGCCATCGCCCCGGCGCCCTGTTGCTGGTCGCAGCGCCGGCTGGCGCCGCTTTCACCCTCTCGGCCGATATCGCCGTTCGCCTGCTGCCGACCCGTCCCGAACTGAAGCTGGGGGTGATGATGGCCCTGATCGGTGCACCCTTCCTCGCCTCCCTGATCCTGAAGACCGCGCGAAAGGACGGCTGACCCATGGACGCAATGACCCTCGAGGCGCGACACCTCACCCTTTCAGGGCCGGACCGCGCCCGGCTCGAGGATCTGTCCCTGTCGTTCGGCCCGGGGCAACTGGTGGGGATGATCGGCCCCAATGGCGCCGGCAAGACCACGCTGCTGCGCCTGCTCGCCGGTCTTCTGACCCCGCAGCATGGGAGCGTGCTGCTCGGCGGGCAGCCGCTGCACCAATTGTCGGCCGCCGCCCGGGCGCGTCGGATCTCGTATCTGGCCCAGGGTGCCGATGTGCATTGGCCGCTGCCGGCCGAGGCGGTGGTGGCACTCGGCCGCCTGCCTCATGGTGACGGCCGGACGCCCGCGGACCGCCGCGCGATCGCCCGGGCCATGGCGGCGACCGGGACGGAGGGCTTTGCCGGACGCAGGGTCGACAGGCTTTCAGGCGGTGAACGGCTCAAGGTTCTGCTGGCCCGGGCACTGGCCGTGGAAGCACCGATCCTGCTTGCAGACGAGCCGGTCGCAGCCCTCGACCCGGCACACCAGCTCGATGTCATGGACTTGCTCAAAGCCCTTGCAGGCGATGGCCGGTTGGTGGTGGCCGTGCTGCATGATCTGGGGCTTGCCGCCCGGTTCTGCGGCCGGCTGGTGTTGCTGGCCGAGGGTCGCCTGATTGCCGACGGACCACCTGAAGCCGTGCTCACCCCCGACAGGCTGGCACGGGCCTATGGCATCCGCGCCCTGCACGGCCAGGCCGACGGCCATCTGCTGGTCGTGCCCTGGGCCCGCACCCGGATGTCGGAACAGTCAAGGGAGACAACGACATGCCCCACGCATCCATCTCCGGGTATGAGGATGCAGGCCCGCTGATCGGCCAGCTTCTGGCCGATCCGGCCCAGGCCTGGAGCACAGGCAGCTTCGGCGCCATCGCCGAGTTCATGCGCGATGCCGACGAGCCGCTGTCGGTCGATGCCGCAGAGGACCCCGAGCGCCGCCGGCTGGCCACCGCCCGTGGTGCCATCGCCATCACGCCGCGGAGCGATGTCCGGCCTCTGGCCTACGAGACCCCGTCCTCCGACGGCGTCGGCTGGTCGTCGGCCATCGCCTTCTGCCTGCCCGAAGCCGCCGCCGCCGGGCCGGCCCGAACGGTGGTCACCGAACTCGGCCCCGATGCGGATGCCGTACGGCCGGAAGACCGGAGCGGCATCCTGTTCGATCTGGGCCTCGGCATTCCTCATACCGAGGCCTGCCTGCGCGCCTCGACGCCCGAGGCGCTCTCGGTTCTCCGCAGGCTGGCCGGCCGGCCGCTGCTGGGAGAGGATCCGGGCCCGCGCCGGGCCGCCGCAGCCACCGGGGCCCATCGGGTCTTCATGACCCGGCTGGCAAGGATCGAGGTATTTCAGGCCGTTCCGAAGACGGGTGAAACCTCTCCCGAAGGACCCCACACCCATCTTCTGCCGAAGCTGCTGGCCGCCGGTCGCGCCGCCTCCGCCAATACGCCGATCCCCGACGGGTTGGTCGCCGGTCTGACGCTGCATGCGTGCAATCCGCTGCGCGACGCTCTCGGTCGGCCGCGTGCCTTCGACCCGATCGCCCATCAGACCTTTCAGGAATTGATGACGACGCATGGCGATCCGCGGGTGCTGGCCCTGCGTCAGCGGTTCCTGGCCGCACTGCAGGACGGGATGGCTCCGGACGCCCTGGTCGATGACGATGATCAGGATGCCCGGCATCTGCGGGCGACGCTTCGTGTGGCTCTGCGTCAGGCCCGCCAGACGCAGGCGGCCAGAACGGCTGTTATCGATGCCTGGGGCGATGCAATCGATCCTGCCACTCGTGGGCGGGCTCCGGACGCCGTCTGCGGCTGAGGCGTCAGTCGCCGGCCGCCGCCTTCGCGGCCCGGCGACGCTCGCGCTCGATCCGGCGCCATTTGGCGACATTGGCATTATGCTCGGCGAGCGTGCGCGCAAAGACATGGCCGCCCGTCCCGTCGGCCACGAAATACAGCGCATCGGTCTCCGCCGGCTGGGCCACGGCCATCAGCGCTGCCCGGCCGGGCAAGGCGATCGGCGTCTTCGGCAGACCGTCGATCTCGTAGGTGTTCCAGTCGTGGGCATTGCCCAGATCGGACCGGGTGATACCGCGGTCGATCCGGCCGCTGCCCTCGCTCAGGCCATAGATGACGGTCGGATCCGACTGCAGCCGCATGCCGCGCTTCAGCCGGTTCACGAACACCCCGGCCACAAGCGGCCGCTCGTCCGGAATGCCGGTCTCCCGCTCGACGATCGAGGCCAGGATCAGCATCTCTTCGGGCGTCGACAGCGGCAGATCCGGCCGCCTTGCGGCCCAGGCATCGTCCAGTGCCTTGTCCATCGCCGCCTTCATCCGGCGGATCAGGGCGCCGCGATCATCGCCACGGGTATAGGTGTAGGTCTCGGGCAGCAGCGCACCTTCGGCGAACCCCTCCATCGGCGGCATGTCGCCGCTGAGCAGGTCGTCGCCGGCCACCGCCTCCCAGGCGGCGCGAAGCGTGATGCCTTCGGGCAGGGTCAGGCGGTGCAGCACGACCCTGCCTTCGACCAGCATGTCGATGATGTCGGACGGGCTCTGCCCCGGCTCGACCCGGTATTCGCCGGCCTTCAGCCGGGTCTGCACATCCAGCAGCACCACCGCCGCCCGAAAGACCGCCGGTTGGTCGATCGCCCCGGCATCGGCCAGTTCACGGGTGATGCCGGCGACGCCCGTACCCCGCGGCAACAGCACGGTCCGGGCCTCGGTCAGCGGCCCGGGCGTTTCCAGCCAGACGGAGCCCCACCACAACAACGCCCCCGCCCCCGCGACGACCAGGGTCGTCAGGGAGACGAGGGCGATGATGAGATGCTTCAGGAAGCGCACGGCAGAGCCCGCAGATCCCGGATCATAGTGTCGGCATCACTCGGGACGGCTCATTCGGGCCGGCCGAAGATCACCGAGGCGTTGGTGCCGCCGAAGCCGAAGGAGTTGGAGAGGGCGTAACGCACCTCACGTTCCTTGGGCTGATGGGGCACCAGATCGATGTCGCAGCCCTCGTCCGGATTGTCCAGATTGAGGGTCGGCGGCACGACACCGTCGCGGATCGAGAGGATCGAGAAGATGGCCTCGACAGCGCCGGCAGCGCCCAACAGATGGCCGATCGACGACTTGGTCGACGACATCGACAGCTTGTAAGCCGCCTCGCCGAACAGGCGCTTCACCGCCGCCAGTTCGATCACGTCACCGCGGGGCGTGGAGGTGCCGTGGGCGTTGACATAGTCGATCTGGTCGGGGTTGAGCCCCGCCCGCTTCATCGCCGCCTGCATGGCGCGGAAGCCGCCATTGCCGTCTTCTGACGGCGCGGTGATGTGATAGGCATCGCCCGACATGCCGTAGCCGACGACTTCGGCATAGATCTTCGCGCCACGCGCCTTGGCATGCTCAAGCTCTTCGAGCACGACCACGCCGGCACCCTCGCCCATCACGAAGCCGTCACGACCCTTGTCCCAGGGCCGCGACGCCCGTTCGGGGGTGTCGTTATAGCCGGAGGACAGAGCCTTGGCCGCCGCGAAGCCGGCAATGCCCATGCGGCAGACGGCGGCTTCGGAGCCACCTGCCACCATCACGTCGGCATCGCCCCACATGATCAGCCGGGCGGCATCGCCGATGGCATGCGCACCTGTGGAGCAGGCGGTGACCACGGCGTGATTCGGCCCGCGGAAACCGTATTTGATCGAGACCTGGCCCGAGGCCAGATTGATCAGCGCTGCCGGGATGAAGAACGGAGACACGCGGCGCGGACCGCGCTGTTCCATGGTGACCGCGCCCTCGGCGATGGTCGGCAGACCGCCGATACCAGAGCCGATCATGACACCGGTGCGATCGAGTTCTTCCTCGGCCTCCGGAGCCCATCCGGCGTCGCGGATCGCCTCGTCGGCGGCCCCCAGCGCGTAGTGGATGAACTCGTCCATCTTCTTCACGTCCTTCGCGGGAACATAGTCCTCGGGACGGAAGGCATCTTCACCGGCGCCCTTGGGCACCATGGCGGCGATGCGGACGGAAAGGTCGGACACATCGAAGCTGTCGATGTGACGGATTCCGGACTTGCTGGCGAGCAGACGCTCCCAGCTCGTCTTCACCCCGACCGCGAGCGGAGTGACAAGACCCAGCCCGGTGACGACGACACGTCTCATCTCGGTCAGCGCGTCCTTTCTGCCTGAAATCGGTCGCGTGCCGGCGGCGCGACGCCTGCCGGAACGCCAGAAGCGGGCGTTGCAGCCGATCCCGTTCCGGACCGGCCGACGACGCCCGTTTCATAGCGGATCTCCGCGGCCCGTCAGGGTTGCGCGGCAGAGCCGGCTGCGGAGATGCCTGATCGGCATCGCAGCACCGGCTCCGGAGGATCAGCTCACCCGCATGGAAGCGGGCGCGGCCGTACCGACCTGGTGGCCGGCACGTCGCCCGGAGACCTGTCCGATCAGGACTGGTTCTCCTGGATGAACTTGATGGCGTCCTGAACGGTCAGGATCTTCTCCGCGGCGTCGTCGGGGATCTCGATCCCGAACTCTTCCTCGAAGGCCATCACGAGTTCGACGGTATCGAGGCTGTCGGCACCGAGGTCGTCGATGAAGCTGGCCGTCTCGGTGACCTTCTCTTCGTCGACACCGAGATGTTCGACCACGATCTTCTTCACGCGCTCAGCAATGTCGCTCATCAGTCGTCGTCCCTCAAGCTCACTGGCAAGTGGCGTTCGTTCGGGCGTAGCGCCGTACTGCCGTTTGTCTCGTGCCTGGCAGCCCCGCCGAAATCGAACAGGGCTGTAGCACACTTTCCGCACCTTGGCCAGCCGCGGCGGACATGTCGCGGCAATGAAGGTCACGGGGCTGGTCCGGTTTGCGTCCCCGGCCCGGCGGTCAGATCATGACCATGCCGCCGTTGACGTGGAGCGTCTGACCGGTCACGTAAGCCGCCTCGGCGCTCGCCAGATAGACGATGGCCGCGGCGACGTCTTCCGGTGAACCGAGACGGCCCACCGGCACCTTCTCGAGCAGACCGGTCTTCTGCTCGTCAGTCAGCACGTCGGTCATCGGCGTCGCGATATAACCGGGTGCAACACAATTGGCGGTGATCCCGCGCGAAGCGACTTCGTGCGCGATCGCCTTGATCATGGCGGTCAGCCCGCCTTTCGAAGCAGCGTAGTTCGCCTGCCCCGGATTGCCCATATGGCCAACGACCGAGGTGACGGCGACGATGCGGCCGTAGCGGCGCTTCATCATGCCCTTCATCGCGGCCCGGGCCAGACGGAAGCCGGCCTTCAGGTTGACGTCGATCACCTGATCGAAATCGGCGTCCTTCATCCGCATCAACAGCGTATCGCGGGTCAGCCCCGCATTGCTGACCAGAATGTCGAGCCCGCCCATGGCGGCTTCGGCATCCTTCACCAGCTGCTCGGCCGCGCCGTCCGCCGCCAGGTCGGCGGGCAGAACATGAACACGCGAGCCAAGCTCGGCGGCAAGACCTTCCAGCGCGTCCGCGCGGCGGCCGTGCAGCGCGACCACGGCGCCCTGGGCATGGAGAGCGCGGGCGATGGCGGCACCGATGCCGCCGGTGGCCCCGGTCACGAGCGCGGTGCGCTGCGTCAGATCGAACATGGATGATCCATCACTGTGGTGGACGGGAAAGATCGCGGGACGGTTGAGGGGCCGTCCTCAAAGAGACTTCAGGAACGCTTCGATCTCGGCCGGCGTTCCCACCGACTGGGCCGAAAGCGCTCGGTCGATGCGCTTGGTGAGACCGGAGAGGACCTTGCCCGCCCCCAGCTCCACGGTTTCCTCGACGCCGGCCTCCTTCATCGCCAGCACGCTTTCGCGCCAGCGAACCATGCCGGTCACCTGGTCGACCAGCAGACCGCGGATGCGGTCCGGATCGGAAACCGGAGCGGCGAGCACATTGGCGATCAGCGGCAGGCGCGGCGCGTCGATCTCCACCTGCGCCAGGGCATCGGCCATCCGCTCGGCGGCCGGCTGCATCAGCGGGCAGTGGAAAGGCGCGCTGACCTCCAGCGGGATCGCCCGCTTGCCACGGGCCTTGGCGACCTCGACCGCGCGGTCGATCGCGGTCTTGTGGCCCGACAGGACCACCTGGCCCGGGGCGTTGTCGTTGGCCGCAACGCAGACCTCGCCGGACCCCGCGGCCTCGTCGGCGATGGCCCGCGCCTCGTCGGGATCCACGCCCATCAGCGCCAGCATGGCGCCCTGCCCGACCGGCACCGCCATCTGCATGGCCTGGCCGCGGATCTTGAGCAGACGTGCCGTATCGCCGATGTCCAGCGCCCCGGCCGCGCAGAGCGCCGAATACTCGCCCAGCGAATGCCCGGCCACGAAGGCGGCCTTCTGAGCCAGATCGACGCCGCCTTCCCGCTCGAGGACGCGAACCACGGCCATCGAGCAGGCCATGATCGCCGGCTGGGCATTCTCGGTCAGGATCAGCTGCTCGGCCGGGCCTTCAAACATCAGGCGGGTCAGCGGCTGCTTCAGCGCCTCGTCCACCTCCTCGAAGACCTCACGGGCCGCGGCGAAGGCCGCTGCAAGATCCTGTCCCATGCCCACCTTCTGCGAGCCCTGTCCGGGAAAGACGAACGCACGTGCCATGGAGCCTCGCTTCAGTCTTGGCTGTCGACCCGATCGCCGGACCGAAGCCCGCAGGCCCGGCCGGTCGTCGCCAAGTCATGACCGCGACCGCGACCGATTGTCAAGAACCGCATCGTCCCAGCGCACCGGATATGGTCGCCATGACTGGCACGACCAGCAGTTTCCAGGGCTTTGCGATGCGGAACATCCAACGCCGGATCGGTCTCAGTTTAGCCGACGCCGCGGAAGATGCGAGAGGCGAAATCAACCTTTAATACGTATTTTTCGGGACTTTTGTGATCACAGGGCGAGTTTCAGTGCCCACCGGGGGCCGCCTTGTGCCCGGCCATCCGCCGGGCGGGCCGCCGGCGGCGATTTGCCTTGCGCGCCGAAGGGCATGACGTATAGTGCGCGCCTCCGCACCGGGTCTCTCGATCCGGTGGTGGGGATGTCGTGCGTCTACGCCATTATGACATGGCCAGATGCACAACACCGCTCCTTGCCGGCATCGCGTGATGTCGGCTGAGCCCGTCCCGCCCGGGCGGTCCGACACGCCGGAAGGCGATCGTCGGAGACCGGGGCGTCGGGCAGGAAAAAGCCGTAAGGAGTCCATTATATGCCCTTCTACGAGACGACGATCATCGTCCGTCAGGACGCCTCGACCCAGCAGGTCGAGAAGCTGGGCGAGGATATCAAGACCATCCTCGAGAACGCCCAGGGCCGCGTGATCAAGCAGGAGAACTGGGGTCTTCGCCAGCTCGCCTACCGGGTCAAGAAGTACCGCAAGGCCCATTATCTGCACCTGAACATCGAGGCCTCGGCCGAGGCACTGGTTCAGATCGAGTACATGCTCCGCTACCAGGAAGATGTGCTCCGCTATCTGACCGTGCGCGTCGACGAAGTCTCCGAGGAGCCCTCGGTGATGATGCAGAGCCGTGGCCGCGGTGAGCGTGGCGAACGCGGTGAGCGTGGCGAGCGCCGTGGCGGCGACCGCTTCGAGCGTGGTGATCGCGGCGATCGTGGTGATCGCGGCGACCGCTTCGAGCGTCGTGAGCGCGCCGACCGCTGATCCTGTATCAGAAATCGCGAGGATAGATCGTCATGGCTTCCAACAAGTCGCAGAGCGCCGTCACGATTCCGGCGGCTCAGGGCCAGCGTCGCCCGTTCTTCCGCCGGAAGAAGACCTGCCCGTTCTCCGGTGCGAATGCGCCGGTGATCGACTACAAGGACGTGAAGCTGCTCAGCCGCTACATCTCGGAGCGGGGCAAGATCGTGCCGAGCCGGATCACGGCCGTGTCCGCGAAGAAGCAGCGTGAGCTCGCCCGCGCCATCAAGCGCGCGCGCATTCTCGCCCTCCTGCCCTTCGTGGTGCAGTAACCCATCAGCCCTTCCGACGCCGTCCGCTCAAGACGGTGATCGACGGGATCCGATGGACCGACCGACTGATCAGGTCCGGATGGTCCCGGAAACACGACCTTCGACCCGGTACCGGTAACGGTGCCCCGGCTTCGGAGGCGGATAGCGGAACAGGACGCCCATGCGGTTGTCGCGCGACATCTCCATCACCCTGGCGGCGGGTGCCCTTTCGGGCGTCGGCAGCCTGCTGGTCGTGACGGGGGTGCTGGGCGTGATCGCAGCCTATCTGGCGCCCGCACCGCTCTTCGCCGCCGCGTTCCGCTATGGGCTGCCCGGCGGGGTGATTTCGGCCGTGGCCGGCACCATCGCAGGCGCCGCCACCGCAGCGGCGCTGGCCGGGCCCGAACAGGTTCTCTACGGCCTGGGCTTTGCGGTGGTCACCGCGCTGCCCGTGCTTGTCATCGCCCGTTTCGCCCTGCTTTCCCGCCCCGATGGTGCGGGGGGAACCGAATGGTACCCGGCAGGACGGCTGATGACGGTGGCCATCGCGCTCGCCGGCGCGCTGGTTGCCGGGGGATGGCTGTTCGCAGCCGGTGCCGAGGGTGGCCTGCGCGGCGAGGTCGCGCGGACGCTGGAACCGCTGATCGAGCTGATGGCGGCAGATGCCGCCACGGCGAATGCCGCGGTTCTGGCCGAAAGTCTGGCGGGGCGTTTCGTCGCCTTCGCCGCGTGTTTCTGGGTGGTGCAGATGGTCCTTTCCGGCATGCTCGGCCGCTTCGCCGCGGACCGGCTGCTCGGGGGATCGATGCGGCCCGTGCCGCCGCTTGCCTCCTTCGATCCGCCCGAGGCGGTTCGCTGGGTGCTGGTCGCCGGCGTCGCACTGACCATCGCCACCGGCGGCGACGGTGATTTCGGCCTCTTTGCCGGAGTTGCCGCGGTGCTGGCCGCGATGCCCTATCTGGTCCTCGGTCTGGGTGTGGCACACGGGCTTGCCCGCGGTGTCCGCGGCGGCGGGTTTATCCTCGCTGCGGTCTATCTGCTGGCACTGATGCTGTACTGGCCGATCCTGCTGATCCTTGTCTTGGGCTTCGTCGAACGTTGGGCCGGGCTGCGCCGTCGCTCCGGTGCCGCCTGACACAGCCTTAGGAGTACATCCGATGGAAGTGATCCTGCTTGAGCGCATTCAGAACCTGGGCCAGATCGGCGACCGCGTGAAGGTCCGCCCGGGTTATGCGCGCAACTTCCTCCTGCCGCAGCGCAAGGCCATGCGCGCGACCAAGGAGAACCTCAGCTATTTCGAGACCCAGCGGAAGGCCCTGGTGGCGCTGAACGATCAGCGTCGCGGCGAGGCCGAGGTGCTGGCCGAGAAGCTGACCGGCCAGGTTCTGCCGGTCGTCCGTCAGGCGGCCGACAACGGCCAGCTTTACGGTTCGGTCACCGCCCGCGACGTCGCGATTGCGATGGAGCAGTTCGGGTTCGAAATCAACGGCCGCCAGGTTCAGCTGCGCGAGCCGATCAAGACCCTGGGCACTCAGACCGTCTCCATCTCGCTGCACCCCGACGTTGTGGTCGACGTGACCATCATCGTCGTCCGCAGCATGGACGACTTCCTGAACCAGCAGCGCCGTGCGGCCGAGGCCGACGAGCAGCTCGACGACGCCTATGAGCTCGCCGAGGAAAGCGCTGCCTATCAGGCCGACGAGGTTGAGGAGGAGGAAGAGGTCTGATCCTCTTCCGCCCGGACAGCCCGTCGGGACCCCTTGGGGCCGACACATGCGGCCGCGTTCCGGTACATCCGGGACGCGGCCGTATCGTTTTGACAGACCGGCTTTCTGGAACCGCAACAGGACCTGCGGATTTTACGACCGATCTGCCCCATCCGGATGCTGTGGCAAAAATTCAACAGTGCAGCACATCAAGTCCGTAGACATTTGACGGGCGCTTTTGAAGGGGCATAAGATTGGAACGTGTCTAAAATACGCCGGCCCGGACCGGCGAGCGACGTCGGACCATCCCCCGCGCGTCGGCTGACCCACAATACCCGGCCCGTGCTCCTCCCGCACGGTTTCCGGCATCCGCACGCGTGGAGTTGCCCCCGCACAGACCCGGCGTCTTTCGCCACGGCCCGGTCACGGCTCCTGACGGAGGCGATTGACCGTGATATCCGGTTTGACCTTCCTCGGCGGACTGATCCGCACGGGGACGCTGGTTGTGAATGACGAGAACGGACGCAGTCACCGCTTCGGCGACGGCACCGCCCCGCATGTCCGCATCCAGATCCACGACCCTGCCATGCTCCGGCGCATGGCGGTCAACCCGTCGATGGCCCTCGGCGAAGGGTATATGAACGGCCAGTTCGACATCATCGACGGGGATGTGCGCACCCTGCTCGATCTGGGCGTGAAGAATTATGCCCGCCAGTCGGCCCATGCCCATCACTGGCCGGTCTGGGCAACGAGGCTGATCAACTTCTTCTATCAGCACAATCCGCGAAACCGGGCGCGACGCAACGTCGCCCATCACTACGACCTGTCCGAAGAGCTGTACCGGCTGTTTCTGGATGCCGACCGTCAATATTCCTGCGCCTATTTTCAGACGCCGGATGACGATCTGGAGACGGCGCAACGGCAGAAGAAGCGGCACCTGGCGGCAAAGCTGCTGCTGCAACCGGGTCAGAAGGTGCTCGACATCGGCTGCGGCTGGGGCGGTCTCGGGCTCTATCTGTCGGGTCATGCCGATGTCGAGGTGGTCGGCGTGACGCTGTCGGAAGAGCAGCACAAGGTGGCCCGCGCCCGCGCAGAAGCATCAGGCCTCGCCCAGCGCGCCGATTTCCGGCTCACCGATTATCGCGACCTCTCCGAGCGTTTCGACAGAATCGTGTCAGTCGGCATGTTTGAGCATGTCGGCCTGAAGCACTATGACGAGTATTTCCGCAAGGTCTACGACCTGCTGACCGATGACGGCGTGGCCGTGGTTCACACGATCGGCCGAACCGACGGGCCCGGCGTCACCAATTCCTGGATCCGCAAATACATCTTCCCCGGCGGCTATGTCCCGGCACTTTCGGAGATGATGCCGGCGATCGAGCGCGCCGGACTGGTCGTCACCGATGTCGAAATCCTGCGTCTGCATTATGCCGAAACGCTGAAGCACTGGTATGAGCGTTTCATGGAGCACCGCAAAGAGGTCCTGGCGCTGTATGACGAGCGGTTCTGCCGGATGTGGGAATTCTATCTGGCAGGCTGCGAGGCCTCGTTCCGTCACTGGGGTCAGGTGGTGTTCCAGGTTCAGCTGGCCCGCCGCCAGGATGCCGTGCCGCTGACCCGCGACTACATCACCGACACCGAACGCGAATGGGCCGCGCGGGAGCGTCGGCACGAGTTGCATGTGGCCTGCTGACGCGACGCCCTGGCCCGCCAGGGGTCCCTGCCCTCAGAAGCCTTTCATCCCGACGCCCGCCGGTGCATGATCGCGACCGTGGGCGACCGGTGGCCGGGCCAACCCGTCCCGGCCACCGGTCGCCCACGACCTGATCTGTTTCTGCACCGATCCCGAGGCCGATGACCGACACCGATTTCGACGCAGCCGGCCTGCCCGCCGTCACCGCCGGCGCCTCCACGGCGCTTACGGCAGGGTCCGATGCGGCCGGCAGCGGGCTCGCGGTCCGCAGCCGCCCCAACAATGCCGAAGTCGAACAGGCGCTGCTGGGCGCCCTGCTCATCAACAATGAAGCCACCCATCGGGTCAGCAGCTTCCTGCGCCCCGAACACTTCCACGAGCCGGTTCACCAGCGGATCTACGGCCAGATCCTGCGCTTCATGGAGCGCGGTCAGATCGCCAATCCCGCAACGCTTAAACCGCTGTTCGACGCCGATCCCGCCCTGTCCGGTGTCGGCGGGGCCGCCTACCTGGCGCGCCTGGTCGGCTCTGCGATCTCGATCATCAATGTCGAAGACTATGCGCGGATCATCCACGACTTCGCGCTCCGCCGGGCGCTGATCGACATCGGCGAAGAGGTGGTGAACGAAGCCTATGACGGCCGCGCCGAGCGTCCGGCCATCGAGCAGATCGAGCATGCAGAGCACCGCCTCTACACCCTGGCCGAACAGGGAGAGATCGAGGGCGGCTTCGTCTCTTTTGACCGGGCACTCAGCACGGCACTCGACCAGATCGAAGCGGCCTATAAGCGCGACGGCAACCTGGTCGGTGTCGCCACCGAACTGATCGATCTCGACAATCTGATGGGCGGGTTGCAGCCCTCGGACCTGCTGATCCTGGCGGGCCGTCCGTCGATGGGCAAGACGGCGCTTGCGACGACCATTGCGTTCAACGCCGCGCGCGCCTACCGGACGGAACCCGAAGAGGCCGGCGGTAAGCCCAAACACGTCGACGGCGCCGTGGTCGGCTTCTTCTCGCTCGAAATGTCGGCCGAACAGCTGGCCGCCCGCCTTCTGGCGGGTGCCGCCGGCGTGCCTTCCGACCGGCTGCGCCGCGGCACCATGTCGCCCGAGGATTTCGAGAAGGTGGTGATGGCGGCGCGAGAGCTGTCGCGCATCCCGCTGTTCATCGACGACACGCCGGCGATCACCGTCCCGGCCATGCGCGCCCGCGCCCGCCGGCTCAAGCGGCAGCACGGTCTGTCGATGATCGTGGTCGACTACCTGCAGCTGATGCGGGCGGTGCGCGCCACCGACAACCGCGTGCAGGAAGTGTCGGAGATCACTCAGGGACTGAAAGCCGTCGCCAAGGAACTGAACGTGCCGGTGATCGCGCTGTCCCAGCTCTCGCGTGCCGTGGAGCAGCGCGAGGACAAGCGGCCGCAGCTCTCGGACCTGCGCGAAAGCGGATCGATCGAGCAGGACGCCGACGTGGTGATGTTCGTGTTCCGTGAAGAGTACTATCTGGCCCGCGCCGAGCCCAAACAGCGCCCGGACGAGAAGCCCGACAAGTTCGCCGAGCGCTATTCCCACTGGCAAAGCCGGTTCGAGATGTCGCGCAGCGTCGCGGAGGTGATCGTGGCCAAGCAGCGCCACGGCCCGATCGGCACCGTGCGGCTGCATTTCGACCTGAACACCACGCGCTTCGGCAATCTGGATCGCGACCACGCAGCCCTGCTGGCCGCCAACGCCCCGTCGAGCGAATGAGCACGCCGCTCACTGCCCTGCCCGCGGCACCCGCCGCCCCGCCGCCGGCCTGGATCGAGATCGATCTCGACGCGCTGGCAGAGAACCACGCCCGCCTCACCGGGCTGATGCGCGCGCACAACCCGGCTGCCGAGGTCACGGGCGTAATCAAGGCCGATGGCTACGGGCTGGGGGCGGATATCGTCGGCCCCGCCCTTGCGCGGGCCGGCGCGCCTGCGCTTTTCGTCGCACATCTGTCGGAAGGTGCAGCGCTCCGCCGGGCGCTCCGGGCGGATCCCGACCCCGCCCGCCATGCCCTGCCGGTCTACATCCTGAACGGCATGGCCGAGGGAGAACGTGCGGATTTTCTGGCCTTCGACCTCCGCCCTGTGCTGAACGGCCCCGACGACCTCGACCGCTGGACCCGCGCCGGCCAGGCCCAAGGCGGGCCGCTGCCCGCCGCCCTGCATATCGACACGGGGATGAGCAGGCTCGGTTTCGACGAGGCAGGCTTCAAGGCCCTCGCAGCCGACCCGGCACGCCTCGGCGGCGTCGATATCCGGATCACCATGAGCCATCTCGCCTGTGCCGATGATCCCGCCCATCCGCTGAACCGGCGCCAGCTCGACCGTTTCCGGGCCGTGACGGCCGTAGTCGGGCGTGGCCGGCTCAGCCTTGCGAATTCAAGCGGGCTGTTCCTCGGCCCCGACTTCCATTTCGATCTCGGTCGCCCGGGTGTGGCGCTCTATGGTGTCAATCCGGTGCCCGGGCACCCGAACCCGATGGTCCCGGTCGTGCGTCTGAAGGCCCGGGTGCTGCAGGTGCGAACCATCGACAGCTTCGAGAGCGTCGGCTATGGTGCGGCAGCCCGCGCGCGGCCGGGCATGCGGGTGGCGACGCTGGCGATCGGTTATGCCGATGGCTGGCCCTGGTCGGCCGCAGGCAAGGGCGAGGTGGTGATTGCCGGCCATCGGGCCCCGATCCTCGGCCGCGTGTCGATGGATCTGGTGACGGTGGATGTCAGCACCCTGCCGGAACCGCTGATCCATGGCGGCGCCGTGGCGGAGCTGATCGGCGATCATCGCGACATCGATGCGCTGGCAAAAGACGCCGGTACCATCGGTTATGAGATCCTGACCCGCCTGGGCCGCCGCTATGCCCGGCAGCCGATGACGTCGGGCCAGACGCAGGTTTATCCGATTGGCGTGCCCACGCCGCAGACGGAGGTCGACCCCGCCCCATGAACCCGCTTGCCGCCATCGGCCGGGCCCTGCTCTCCCTGTTCGAGACCGTGGGCCGCGTTACGCTCTTCGTCCTGGTCGTGCTGCGCCATCTGGTCACCCCGCCCTTCTATTTCCGCGCCATGGGCCGGCAGGTGATGGAGATCGGCTATTACAGCCTGCCGGTGGTGGGCATGACTGCGCTGTTCAGCGGCATGGTGCTGGCCCTGCAAAGCTATACCGGCTTCGCCCGCTTTTCGGCTGAAAGTGCCGTCGCAGGCGTGGTGGTGCTGTCGATCACCCGCGAACTCGGCCCCGTTCTCGCCGGGCTGATGGTCGCCGGTCGGGTGGGGGCCGCGATCGCCGCCGAAATCGGCACCATGCGGGTGACGGAACAGGTGGACGCGCTGACCACGCTGCGCACCAACCCCTACAAATACCTGATCGTGCCGCGGGTTCTGGCTGCGACCCTGATGCTGCCGGTACTGGTGCTGATCGCCGACATCATCGGCGTGATGGGCGGCTGGCTGGTCGGCGTTTACAAGCTGGGCTTCATCTCCACCACCTATCTGGTCAACACCTTCAATTTCGTCGAGCCGCTGGACGTGATCTCAGGGCTCGTGAAAGCGGCGGTGTTCGGCTTCCTGATCGCAACCATGGGCTGCTATCACGGCTTCAACAGCCGCGGCGGCGCCCAGGGTGTCGGCAGTGCCACGACCAATGCGGTGGTGTCGAGTTCGATCCTGCTGCTGATCTTCAACTATGTCATCACCGAGCTGTTCTTCGCGCGCTGAACCACAGCCCCGTCCCCGAGGAGCCCCAGGCGACATGACCACCGCCACCCCGAAGATCGCGCTCGCCGACGTGCACAAATCGTTCGGCCGCAAGCAGGTGCTGCGCGGCGTAGATCTTTCGATCGATGCCGGATCGTCGCTGGTGGTGATCGGCGGCTCGGGCACCGGCAAGTCGGTGCTGATCAAGTCGATCCTGGGCATCATCCATCCCGACAAGGGCTCGATCCGCATCGACGGCCGCGAGACCATGGGGCTCGGCGCCCGCGACCGCGAAGAGGTCATGGCCGGCATGGGCATGCTGTTTCAGGGCGGTGCGCTGTTCGACAGCCTGCCGGTCTGGCAGAACGTCGCCTTCGGCCTGATCCAGGGCAAGGGGGTGGCCCGGCGCAAGGCGCGGGAGATCGCGATCGAGAAGCTGTCCCTGGTGGGGCTCGGCGCCGATGTTGCAGAACTGGCCCCGGCGGAACTGTCGGGTGGCATGCAGAAGCGCGTCGGCCTGGCCCGGGCGATCGCCACCGACCCCGACATCCTGTTCTTCGACGAACCGACCACCGGGCTCGACCCGATCATGGCCGACGTCATCAACGATCTGATCCGCAATCAGGTGAAGCGCCTGGGTGCTACCGCCATCACCATCACCCACGACATGGCGAGCGCCCGCAAGATCGCCGACCATGTGGCGATGATCTATCAGGGCCGGATCATCTGGCACGGCCCGGTGGAAGAGATCGACCACAGCGGCAACCCCTATGTCGACCAGTTCATCCATGGTCGTGCCGACGGGCCGATCCAGATGGAACTGCGCCGGCCCTGACGCGTTTCGGCGCGACGGATTCCGGGAAACCAGTCGATGGCCAAAGCCACCACACATTTCGTCTGCCAGTCCTGCGGTGCCACTGCGGCGAAATGGGCCGGGCGCTGCGAAGCCTGCGGCGAATGGAACACCATGGTCGAAGAGGTCCTGCCCCAGCCGGTGGCGGGTGGGCGCGGTTCGGCCGTGGCCTCCGCGCGGCGCGGGTTGTCCTTCGTCACCCTGGACGGGCCGGTCGAGGTCGTGCCCCGGCGGCGCTGCGGCATCGGTGAACTGGATCGGGTGCTGGGCGGCGGCCTGGTCCCGGGGGCGGCGATCCTGATCAGCGGCGACCCCGGCATCGGCAAATCCACACTGCTGATCCAGGCCCTGGCGGCACTGGCCGGCAATGGGGTCGATGCCTATTACGTCTCGGGCGAAGAATCGGTCGATCAGGTCCGGCTGCGCGCCCATCGGCTGGGTCTTGATGGTTCGTCGGTCAGGCTCGCCGCCGAAACCAATATCCGCGACATCGTCTCGACGCTGGAGAAGACCCCGGCGGACAGACCCGCGGTAGCGGTGATCGACAGTATCCAGACCATGCGCCATGACGGTCTGGAAGGCGCACCGGGAACGGTGTCGCAGGTGCGCGCCTGCGGTCAGGAGCTGATCCAGCTGGCCAAGCGGCGCGGCATTGCGGTCATCATCGTCGGTCACGTCACCAAGGAGGGCCAGATCGCCGGTCCCCGCCTGCTGGAGCACATGGTCGATACCGTGCTCCACTTCGAGGGCGAGCGCGGCCATGCCTACCGCATCCTGCGCGCCGTCAAGAACCGGTTCGGCGCCACCGACGAGATCGGCGTGTTCTCGATGACCGATCTCGGCCTGATGGAGGTGGAGAACCCCTCGGCCATCTTCCTGGGTGATCGCGATGAGAAGGTCTCGGGCAGCGCCGTCTTCGCGGGGCTGGAAGGCACCCGCCCGGTGCTGGTCGAGATCCAGGCTCTGGTGGCCGCCTCGGCGCTCGGCACGCCGCGCCGTACCGTGGTCGGCTGGGATGGCGGACGTCTGGCCATGATCCTCGCCGTGCTCGATGCGCGGTGCGGCCTTTCGCTCGGGTCGAACGACGTCTACTTGAACGTTGCAGGCGGGTTGCGCATCCTTGAACCGGCAGCCGATCTCGCAGTTGCAGCAGCGCTGCTTTCGTCGCTCACCGACCGGGCCCTGCCCAAGGAAACGGTGGTGCTGGGCGAAGTGGGGCTGTCGGGCGAGGTGCGTGCGGTTTCGCAGATGGAGGCGCGGCTCAAGGAAGCCGCCAAGCTGGGCTTTACCCGCGCCTTCGTTCCCAAGGCCGGCGCCGGCCGGCAGATGCCGGTCGAGATCCGGCCGCTGAAGCGCCTGGCCGAACTGGTGGAACTCTTCGTGGGGCCGAATGGCGAATACGCCCCCAAACCTGCCGGCGATCAGGCCGGCGACCGGGACGGCGCTGCCCGGCCCGGCCGGCGCGGCCAGCCGCGCGGAACGATCGACTGACGGAAGCGGGCCTCCCTGCCCTCCCCGCCGTCCGCCCCTGTTGAAGGAAGACCCGGATGTCCCTGACGCTCGCCGACGTGGTTGTGCTCGCCATCGTCGCACTTTCGACCCTGGTGGCATTGATCCGCGGCTTCGTACGCGAGGTGCTGTCGATCGTCGCCTGGGTCGGCGCCGCGCTGATCACGGCCTATCTCTTCGATCCGCTGCGCCCGCTTGCCGATGACTTCATCGCCAGCGAGACCGCCGGCGACATCGCCACCATCGCGGTCATCTTTCTGGTCTCGCTGCTGATCCTGTCGGTGATCACCCGTGCCATCGGCGACGTGGTCTCGGGCAGCCCCTTCACCTTCCTCGACCGCCTGCTCGGCGCCGGTTTCGGTGTCGCCCGCGGCCTGGCGGTGATGGCAGCCATCTATCTGGGCCTGCTCTGGGTCTGGGGCCCGAATGGCGAGCCCGAATGGGTTCGGAAATCGGAAACCCGTCCCGCGGTGGTCGAAGCGGCGCGGATCATTCAGGAACTGGTGCCCGAGCGCATGCGCAGCCAGTTCCTGGAGCGCGCAGACCAGGCGGCGGGCGCTGCGGCCGGCGCCGCAGGCGATGCGGTGCGCGGCACGCTGGGCGGTGCGATGCCCGGCATGCCGCGCGACACTGCGCCTGGAACGGCTCCTGCGCAGAACAACCCCTCGGGCAATGTGACAGGTGCAACCCCCTCCGGCGGTGAAATCGGTTACGGCGAAGGGCAGAGACATGATATGAACCGCCTGCTCGATGCGATCGAGCCCGCACCTGCGGGCGGCCAGGGTACGCAAGGCCAGGGCAACTGACCGCATCCGGCTGACGGAGCGACCGCAAGTCCCAAGACGGTCGTCGAAATCGGTGCGAGGCGATGATCATCACCCATCCCTTCCGATCCGGGCCCGACGGCCGGGACCTGGTCCATGCAGATGAGGATCATCTGCGAGAGGAATGCGGAATCTTCGGCATTCACGGCCATCAGGAGGCTGCCCGTCACGTGGCCCTCGGCCTGCATGCCCTGCAGCACCGCGGCCAGGAGGCCTGCGGCATCGTCAGTTACGACGGCGACCAGTTCCACCCCCACCGTGCGGTCGGCCTTGTCGGCGACGCTTTCGCCGATGAACGGCTGATGGCGCAGATGGCCGGCACTATGGGCATCGGCCATGTCCGCTACGCCACGACCGGCGGTGCGGGCCTGCGCAACATCCAGCCGCTCTATGCCGATTTCGCCTTCGGCGGCCTTGCGATTGCCCATAACGGCAACCTGACCAATGCGCTGACCCTGCGTAGCCAGCTGGTCCAGCGCGGGTGCATTTTCCAGTCCACCTCGGACAGCGAGGTGATCGTGCATCTGATCGCGATCAGCCTCTATACCGATGTGGTGGACAAGCTGATCGACGCGTTGCGCCAGGTTCACGGCGCCTATTCGATCGTGGCCCTGACCCGCGACAAGCTGATCGGCGTGCGCGACCCCTGGGGGGTGCGCCCGCTGGTCATCGGCAAGCTCGACGGCGCCATGATGCTGGCCTCCGAGACCTGCGCACTCGACATCATCGGTGCCGAATTCGTCCGCGACGTTGAGCCGGGTGAGATCGTGGTCATCGAGCAGAGCGGCCTGCGCTCGATCAAGCCGTTCCCGAAGACCGCCAGCCGGTTCTGCATCTTCGAGCACATCTATTTTGCCCGCCCCGACAGCGTGCTGGAAAATGTCAGTGTCTACGAGGCGCGCAAGCGCATCGGTCGTGAGCTGGCCCTGGAAAGCATCGTCGAGGCCGACGTGGTCGTGCCGGTGCCGGACAGCGGCGTGCCGGCGGCGCTGGGCTTCTCGGAGCAGAGCGGCATTCCCTTCGATTACGGCATCATCCGCAACCACTATGTCGGCCGGACCTTCATCGAGCCGACCGATCAGATCCGGCATCTGGGCGTGAAGCTGAAACACAACGCCAATGTGCCGATGATCAAGGGCAAGCGGGTCGTGCTGGTCGACGACAGCATCGTGCGCGGCACCACATCGACCAAGATCGTGAACATGGTGCGCGAGGCCGGTGCGGCCGAGGTTCATATGCGGATCGCCTCGCCGCCCACCACCCATCCATGCTTCTATGGCGTCGACACGCCGAGCCGCGAAAAGCTGCTGGCGGCGCGCATGGACATCGAAGAAATGGCCCGGTTCATCAATGCCGACAGCCTGGCCTTCATCTCGATGGACGGGCTGTACCGTGCCATGGGTGAAGAGGGCCGCAATCCGGTTCAGCCGCAGTATTGCGATGCCTGCTTCACCGGCGACTATGCCCTGCCGCTGACCGACGGCCAGGTGGACGGCAGCGACGCCAAGTTCCGCCTGCGCAGCGACTTCGCCTGAGCCGACACCGCAGCTGCCGCCCCCCAGAGCTTCCGGAGCGCGACCGATGACCGAAGACATCCAGCCCGCCGCCCCCACCGATCGCCCGCTCAAGGGCCGGATCGCCCTGATCACCGGTGCGTCGCGCGGTCTGGGTGCAGCGGTTGCGGAACGCTATGCCATGGCCGGTGCCCATGTCATCCTGCTTGCCCGTACCGTCGGCGGATTGGAAGAGACCGACGACCGGGTGAAGGCCGTGGGCGGCACTGCGACCCTGGTGCCGCATGATCTGGCCGATCTCGACAAGCTCGACAGCCTGGGCCAGCAGATCTACGAACGTTTCGGCCGGCTCGACATCCTGGTCGCCAATGCCGGGCTGCTCGGCAACATCTCGCCCATGTCGCAGCAGAAGCCGCGCGACTGGGATCGGGTGATGACCGTCAACGTCTCAGCCAATCAGCGGCTGATCCGGAACTGCGAGCCGCTGCTGAAGCTGTCGACGGCCGGCCGCGCGATCTTCGTCACCTCGCGCGCCGCCCGCCGGATCCGCGGCTATTGGGGTGCCTATGCCACCTCCAAGGCCGCGCTCGAGGCCATGGTCAAGACCTGGGCGATGGAGATCGAGAACAGCCGCATCCGCGCCAATCTGGTCGACCCGGGGGCCCTGCGTACCCGTATGCGCGCCACCGCCTATCCGGGGGAGGAAAAGGACCTCCAGACCCCGCCAGAGGCGATCGCCGAGCTGTTCGTCGATCTGGCCCTGCCCGGCCTGACCGCCAATGGCGAGATCTTCGTGGCCCAGACCGCGCCTCAGGCACCGGCTCATGGCCCCGACCATCATGGTCACGACCATCATGGCCATGATCATGGTCCCGGTTGCGGCTGCCACTGACCGGCGCACTGCACCAGACCGACGGAACTTCCGGGGCGCCTGACGGCGCCCCTTTTTCGTGGTCAACCGTCAGGCGCCGGGAAGCTGTTCGATGATCGCGCGCATCAGATCTTCGGTCAGGCGAAGCTGAGGCGGTTTGCCGTCGCCATGGGCTGCCCCCGAGGTCGGGCTGCCGTCATCCAGCACGCCGTGTACCAGCGCCACGCCAACCATCAGTGCCAGTGCCAGCCGCGCCTTCTCCCGAGCATGGGTGCCGCCGATCCGCTCCACCAGATGGTCCAGAACATCCGCCTCCAGCCGTTCACGGATCAGCGGCATGGCCGCCCGGCTGTTGATGGAGCTCATCAGGATCCGGCTGACCCGCTCGCAGGCAGCCAGAACGGCAGCATCGATCTCGTGATCGACCGCCTCGCGCCCATGTTCTTCCGTCAGCGCAGCCGATAGCACGCCGGGCCGGCCGGCCATCACGGTCAGGCGGGTCAGAACCCGTGCCAGCCTCTCGCGCGGGACGTCGCGCAGCAGGGCATCGAAGGCCGCGTCGCCCAGGCATACCGCGAACAAGCGTTCCTTTGATCCGTAATAGCGGATGACCAGCGAAACATTGACGTCCGCCGCCCGGGCGATTTCCCTCAGGCCGACCGTGTCATAGCTGTTCGCGGCAAAGGCGTGGCGCGCCGCATCGAGGATCGCCGCTTTGGTCGCCTCGCTGTTGCGGGGCCTGCTCTCTTTATCTGACATCACTTCTTCATCAAATCAACTTCAAGTTATGCAAACACCTGTTGACATGTCCTGGGATGGACATCTAAGGTTTCAGACGACGGGTGGTGCTGCCGTCGATCTACGGCAGGTGGCGCAATTCCGCAGAGCCGGCGGACATCCTCTCCCTCCCCGATGCCGGCGCATACCCCAGCGTTCAGGTACAGCTTTCGGGCTGCGCTGATGAGGGTTTTTGCCGCCACGGCGCAGAATTTGGACGACAGGCAATGCCCGAACAGGACGCGCACGGCCGAACGCAGGCCGGGCAGGTGCGACCGACGCGACTGAACACGCGGGAACTTCTGGAACTCGCCGCCAGTTTGCTGTCGGCGGCCGAAGCGGGGGACACATCGGTTGGCGGGCGGCTTGGCTCCCTTCCGGAGGAACTGCTGCGAGTGATCAACGACCTGCCGCCCGAATCCGAGGACCGGTCGTCGGCATTCCGCTTTCTCGATATCGAACAGGCGTCAGAGACCGTCACGATCCTGATCCGACCCAATGATCGCGATCAGGGGTGGAGCTGACCGGCCTTCTGCCCACACGATACCGGCGAACGCAGGCGGCGCCCCCGCCCTGCGACAATCGCGGCGTATATGTTATGTGAATCCGACGGGATCTGCGCGCGAAGACCATGATAATGGGTGCGTTCGACGCTTATTCCTGCCCGTTCACGGCGATCGCCCGCACGAAAAGCACGTGAAAGTAGTGTAATAGCGCGGGCATCCGCTGCCAGAACAACATTATTGCATAATATGGGAAAGACTGCAGACGCCGCCGAAGCCGGTCAGCCCTGCCCGATCAGCTCGGCAAAACGCCCCAGATCGACATTTCCGCCCGACAGGATCACGCCGACGCGTTGTCCGTGAATGTCGATGGCGCGGGAAAATGCGCCCGCGGCGGCAAGGCAGCCGGTGGGTTCCACCACCAGCTTCATCCGCCCGGCAAAGAAGCGCATCGCCTCGACCAGGGCGGCATCCTCGACCGTGATCACCTGATCGACCAGCGCCCGGATCACCGGGAAGGTCAGCCGGCCGGGGGCTGCGGTCTGGGCACCGTCGGCAATGGTCTGTGGCGTGGGGATGGAGACGATCTCTTCGGCTGCGAGGCTGCGGCGGACATCGTCTCCGGCGGCAGGTTCCACCCCGATCACCCGGCAGCCCGGCTGCAGGGCGGCTGCCGCAACCGCGGAGCCCGAAATCAGCCCGCCACCGCCCACACAGACGAACAGCAAGTCCAGCCCGCCTGCATCGGGCATCGCCATCACATCCTGCAACAGCTCCAGTGCGGCGGTTCCCTGCCCGGCCATGACATCGGCATGATCGAAGGGCGGGATCAGCACCAGGCCGCGCTCTTCGGCGATCTCGCGCCCGATGGCCTCGCGGTCCTGGGTGTAGCGGTCATAGGCCACCACCTCACCGCCATAGCCTTCCGTCGCCTGACGCTTGATCAGCGGTGCGTCGGACGGCATGACGATGACCGTCTCCAGCCCGAGAAGGCGCCCCGCCAGCGCCACCGCCTGGGCATGGTTGCCCGACGAGAAAGCGACGACGCCCCGCGGGGGGCGGGGCTCTGCCTTCAGTTTCGCAAGTGCATTATAAGCACCGCGGAATTTGAAGGCCCCCATCCGCTGCAGGTTCTCGGGCTTGAAGAACAGGCGTGCGCCGGTCATCGCATCGGCGGTCGCAGAAGTCAGCACCGGCGTGCGGTGGGCAACTCCCTCCAGCCGCGCTGCCGCAGCCCGGACATCCTCGATACCGATGGCGAGACCGGTCATGTCGTCACCTCTTCTTCTTGCGGTCGGCGAAGGGGTTTTCGCTGGTGCGTAGCACCACGCGCACCGGCACACCCGGCAGGTCGAAACTGTCGCGCAGACCGTTCACCACATAGCGGACATAGCTGTCCGGCAGTTCCTTCGGCTGGCTCACGAAGATCGCGAAGCCGGGCGGACGGGTCTTGATCTGGGTGATATAGCGCAACCGCAGGCGCCGGCCGTTGGCCATCGGCGGCGGATAATTCTCGGTCATGCGTTCCAGCCAGCGGTTCAGCCGGCCGGTCGACACCCGGCGATTCCAGATCCGGTAGATGTCGAAACAGGCATCGATCAGCCGATCGGTGTTGTGACCGGCCAGCGCCGAGATCGTCACCACCGGTACGCCCTTGACCTGCGGCATCACATGGCTCATCCGCCGGCGCAGTTCGGTCATGAAGGCATCGGCGTCGGTGACGGTGTCCCACTTGTTGACCGCCAGCACCAGTGCACGGCCCTCGTCGACGATCAGCCGGGCAATGGTCATGTCCTGCTTCTCGAGCCCGCGTTCGGCGTCGATCATCAGCACCACGACATGGGCGAAGCGGATCGCGCGCAGGGTCTCGTCGACCGACATCTTCTCGATCCGGTCATCGATCCGCGCCTTCCGGCGCATGCCGGCAGTGTCGATGAGCCGGATACGGCGGCCGGCATGCAGCCAGTCGACCGCAATGGCATCGCGCGTGATACCGGCCTCGGGGCCGGTCAGCACCCGGTCCTCGCCCAGCAGATGGTTCATCAGGGTCGACTTGCCGGCATTCGGCCGGCCGACGATGGCGATCTGCAGCGCCTTCTGGCGGCCGATCTCGGCCATGGCCCGTTCTTCGGCCGCGGCCAGGGTCTCTTCGTCCGCATCCTCGTCGATATCGACATCGGAGCCGTCATCGTCGAAATCATCGAGGCCGACTTCGCGGGGGCCGTGCTCGGCCAGTTCCTCCGCCTCGGCACCCTCGGCACCGGCGCGGGCCGCCGCGCGACGACGGGCGGCCGCAGCCTCGGCTTCAGCGGCAGCTGCGTCCTCCAGCGCCTCGGCATGGGCTGCACCATGGGCCGACAGCACGTCATAAAGGTCCGAGGTGTGGTCGCCATGCGCCGCGGACAGCGGCATCGGCTCTCCCAGCCCCAGGCCCCAGGCCTCGGCGAGGCCCATATCGCCGGCCCGGCCCTCGCATTTGTTCACCACCACCACGACGGGGGTCTCCACCCGCCGCAGCAGATCGGCAAAATGCTCGTCGGAAGGTGTGATGCCGGCGCGGCCGTCGATCATGAACAGCACCAGATCTGCATCATCGATCGCCGTTCGGGTCTGGGCCTGCATGCGGGCGTTCAGATCCGACGGATCCTCGATCTCTTCGAGACCGGCCGTGTCGACGACGTTGAAGCGCAGATTGCCGAGCCGCGCCTCACCCATGCGGCGGTCGCGGGTGACACCCGGCGTGTCGTCGACGATGGCGATGCGCCGCCCGACCAGACGATTGAACAGGGTCGACTTGCCGACATTCGGCCGGCCGACCAGCGCCACGGTCAGCATGGACGCGGACCTCCGGAATGGACATGAGGTGGTCGCGAAGCCGCCACGGTCGTCACGACCGCCGGCTCCACAGGATGAAGCTGCCAAGCGGACGCGACCCCGCAGGCCGTGTGCCTGCGGGGTCGGCGCCCTGCATCGGTTCATGCGCATCAATGACGATGCGCGGGCCCCACGTCAACGATAAGCGATCAGCGTCGCATCGTCGCGCAGCACATAGAGCTTGCCGTCGGCAACGATGGGCGAAATGTTCACCGCCCCGCCGACATCGGTTTCGCTGGTCTTGCTGCCGTCGGTCGGGTTCAGTGCCATCAGGCTGCCGGCACTGGATGCCAGATAAAGACGGCCACCGGCCAGCACCGGACCGGTCCAGCGGATCGGATCCTCGCGATCCTCAGGGTCCTCGAAGGCCGGCAGATCGACCACCCAGCGCACCCGGCCGTCACTGCGGCGCATCGCCACCAGGCGGGTCGAGTCCACCACCACATAGACGGTGGTGTCGGCCACCCAGGGGGTCTGATTCACCTTGAAAGGCTGCTCCCAGACCCGCAGGCCCGAGCGAACGTCGAAGGCCGCGATCCTGCCACCGACGGTGCCCGCGAAGACCATGTCGCGATCGATCACCGGGTCCGACAGAATATCGGTCAGCGCGCTCAGCGACGATCCGGCCGCGGCGAAGCCCGCGAGTGTCTCCGCCCAACCGACCCGGCCGCTGTCACCGCGCAGCGCCACCAGATCGCCACTGGAATAGGCCGCAACCACCAGATTGCCCAGAACGCCGGGGGCCGCCCCGCCCAGGATCATCTGGGTCGCCGGCACGCCGCCATGGCGCCACAGCTCGCGGCCGCTGTCGCCGGCAAGGGCGATCAACTGATTGTCGAAGCTCTGCACGAAGACGCGGCCCTCACCCGCCGCCGGCGGCGCACGGAATGGGGTATGCATCGACGTCCGCCACAGCTCGACACCGTCGGCGGGGTTGAGCGCCACCACGTCACCAAAGCCGGTCGCGGCGTAGATCCGCCCGTCGGCGATCGCCAGACCGCCGCCATAGGCGCCCTCCAGCAGATCGCTGTCGGGCGCAAGCTCCACCGACCAGACCCCGCGTCCGGTCGAGGCATCGAGTGCCACGACATTCGAATCGGCGTCGAGCACATAGATCCGACCATCGGCCATCACCGGCTGGGCCATCAGGCGCTTGGCCCCGCCAGAGCCCACGCCGGCATCCCCGCGCCAGGCCTCGACCGGGGTTTCCGGGCCGGCCAGCGCATGCATGGCGTGGTTGCCGTAGCCGCTGGTCTGCGGCCATTCGCCGTTCTGCCAGGCCGGCGGTACAGTGATCGCTTCGGACGCAACCGCCGGATCGATCCGGATGTCGGCCTTTTCCGGCATCACGGCGATTCGCTCGCCCGGCAGCGCCGGCTTGTCATCCGATCCCCACCAGCTGCCGCAACCCGACAGCAGCATCGCGGTCAACACCGCAACACCCGCTGCGCGCACCGGCCGCGACGGGCGACGGACGGCATCCACCTGCCGTCCGGGGCGAAGACTGGTCATTTCGCAGGCTCCTGATCTGCGTCGGTCGATGCGGCATCGGCGGGGGCAGCCTCGGCTGCGGCCTCAGAAGCGATGGGGGCTCCGAGCACGCGGGCGTAAGAGGCGGCACGGCCGCGGAGATCCTGCGGCGCATCGGCGTCGTCGGCCAGGCGCGCAAAGATCTCGCCCGCCCGCTGGGTGTCGCCGGCCTTGAAGGCGGCGAGTGCCACCAGTTCTTCGGCGAGCGGCCGCCAGTTCTCCTCGCCGTCGATCAGGCCCGAGACGCGGGCGCGGATCTGATCGGGCGTTTCGGTGCGGATGGCCAGCGATGCAGCCTTGAGCGTCGCGGTCGCCTTGAGAGCGGGATCCAGGTCGCCACGGGCGGCCACGGCCTCGAACCCGGCCTGGGCACCGTCGCGATCCCCGGCAGTGAGCCTGGCTTCGGCAGCGCGCATCAGGGCGAGACCGGCATAGCCGCTTTCGGCATCGGCGGCCAGCGCCTCGAACGCCGACGCGGCCTGATCCGGCTTGCCCGAAGCGGCAAGCGCCTCAGCCGCGGCATAGGCGGAGGCCTGTTCGTTGCGGCGGTTTTCTTCCCAGGCGCGCCAGGCGACATCGGCGGCCACGCCCACCACCACCAGCACCGCGGCGCCGATGATCCAGGGTCCGAAGCGTTTCCACAGCTTCAGGGCCTTGTCGCGACGCAGATCCTCTTCGATCTCGCGGATGAACTGTTCCGACACGCCCCGGGAACCTCCTTCAGACGCCACACTTGTCCGGGTACACGGGCAGCGCCACGTCCGCCCGGTGGACGGCCGTTACCATAGTCGTTCGGCATCTTCATGGCAAATCCCCCGAAGCCGCGGGGTCAGCATCACCCCGGCAGGTCTCCGGGGGCCGGTGGCGCCTCGGGGACGAGATGCAGATCATGCAGCGCCGCCCGTGCCCGCACCACCGATGCCGCCCCTTCACGGATCGCCTGGGCCCCCTGGTCGAACTCCATCCAGCGAATGTGGCCCACCCAGGGGGCAAGCACCAGATCCGGCGGGTCGCCGGCCATGCGACTGCGTGCGATCCGGTCCTGCATGATGCCGATCGAGTGCATCATGACCTCGCCGATGCCGATGCCGCCGACGCGTGCGGCAACCGCTGCCGCCCGACGCTCGGGATCGACGCTGCGTCCGGTGAGGCCCATCAGCCGGCCGCCGATCCCCAGCAGACGACGGGCCCCGCGCCGATCGACGGTCCCTGCCGCCGCGGCCGTCTGGGCGCTGCGGGCAAGGCCATGGGCGTGGGGGGCGGGATGACCACGGCTGGTGGGGCCGGGTTCGGGATCGACCGGCCGGGGCACGGCATCCGCCGCCTGGGGCGAGGCGACACCTGGTGCGGGTATCGCCGCCGCATCGATCCTGAGCCGGCGCCTGTAGCCTGCAAGATCGCCATGGAGGGTCACCGCGATCACCGCCTCGGCCCCCAGATGCCGGCAGAGCGACACCGGCACCGGATTGACCAGGCCGCCATCGACCAGCAGCCGCCCACCCGCCCGCACCGGGGCGAAGATGCCCGGGATGCTCATCGAGGCCCGCAGCGCGTCGACCAGATCGCCATCGGTGAGCCAGACCTCCTGGCCGCTGGCGAGATCGGTGGCGATCGCGCCGAACGCCACCGGAAGATCCTCGATCCGGGTCTCGCCGAAGGCCTCCCGCAGCATCGCGGTCAGCCGGTCGCCGCCGACCAGACCGCCGGACCCCATCCTGAAATCGCCCAGCCGGACGACCTTGAGCCGGGTGAGATCCCGGACCCAGGCCTCGAATTCCGCAAGCCGGCCGGCGGCATGGAAGGCACCCACCACCGCGCCGGCACTTGCGCCTGCGATGACCTGCGGCACCACCCCTTCGGCGGCAAGCGCGTTCAGCACCCCGATATGGGCCCAGCCGCGTGCCGATCCCGATCCCAGCGCCACACCCAGCACCGGCGGCCGAGGCGCCGCGGCCGGCCCCTCTCCGCGACGCGCAGCGGCATCGCCCCGTCGACGCCGCCGGCGATGCGGTCGCGCCGGATCCGACGCCGGAACCGGATCGGGTGCCGGGGGCGCATCGGGGGCGCGGGCCGGGTCGCCGCTTCGCGGATGCTGCGTCGCGGCAGATGTTTCAATCCTGGTGTCGCTTCGGGTTGGCGCGGCGGGTCTCGTCATGTAATGCTCGTCCTTGATGTCAGGACCGGTCGCCCGGGCCGGCTGCGCGAGCGAAAGGAAATGCCCATGCACAGGCTGTTCGTCGCTCTTCCTCTCCCGACCGCGGTACGGGACCAGCTCGCCGGCCTGCGCGGCGGCCTTGTCGGCGCCAGATGGACGGCGCCCGCCAATCTCCACCTCACATTGCGCTTCATCGGCGAAGTTGAGGGGCCGTCGGTTGCCGATGCCATCGACGCGCTCGACATGATTGATGTCGTGCCGCTGACCCTGTCGCTCAAGGGGCTTGGTCTGTTCGGCCCCAGCCGGCGCCCCGGCACGCTTTGGGCCGGCGTCGAAGGCGGCGCCCCGCTTGCCGATCTGCAACGCCGGGTCGACGCCGCGATCGATGGTGCGGGCCTGCCGCGGGAGCGCCGCCGCTTCACGCCCCACGTTACGGTTGCAAGACTGAAGCAATCACCGGATGATCGGCTCGACCGCTATCTGGCAGCCCATGCAGGTTTCACCACCCCGGATTTCACCGTCGATACCATGCATCTTTACGAAAGCCGCCTCGGCCATGAGGGGCCGGTCTATACCAGTCTCGGCGCCTTCGGTGCCCTGCCCGCCCCGACCTATGGTGAGACATTCGACGAAGACGGCCTGGATGAAGAAGCCGAACCGCCGGTCCTCGCAGCCGTCGACGGCGAGGTGCTGCCGACCTTCGACGAGCGCGGCCGCGGCCGCACCAGCTGGGGCGGTCCGCCGTCTCCGTGGCGGGATGCGGACATCTGGCCGAATGCAGGATGGCGGACACGCAGGCGGTGACCTGTTTCGGAACGGTGACCGTCTTAACCACTTGGATACCATCCCCCGGCTAGTCTTCGCCGAAGGCCGCCTTTCGGCTGGCCTTCGGCAAACCTGCTCCCGGATCGAGACGAGATGGCGCAAGCTGTGGCGAACGGACCCACCGGCACCGATGGACGCACGGCCGATACGGCCACGGGCGGGGGCCTCGACGCGCGGCGTCTGATGCGCCAGCACCTGGCCGATCTGGACCGGCGGCTGGCCGAAAAGTCACGACAGGGGCGGATGCAGATTCTGGCCTGGAATGCCTATGGCACCCGGCTGGAACTGTTGATGGTCTCCACCACCCATATGCACGAGGCCGTCGCCCGCGATCCCTTCCTGCTGGTCGGCTCGCGGAAGTTCAGCTATGCGCGCATGCGCCGGGCCCTGCAGCTTCTGGGGCTCAGGCCGATCGCGATCGAGCTGCCGTTCACGCCGGGCACGGATCTGCCGGACGCAGCGGTCGAAGCCGCCGTCCGGCGCTATGGCTGCACCGAAATCCAGTACCGCGGCATCGCCGGTTTCGAAATCCGCGGCCTGTCGAAGCTCGATCCCATGCAGGCGGCACAGGCTGCCGCCGCCCTTTGGGGCCGTGTGGTCCGGGCCCGGCAGCTGCTGACGCGATCGGGCCTGGAGATCGATCTCGCCAGCCTGCAGAGCGGCGACACCCTGCTGCTGTGGAGCCGACAGCAGGGCCACAAGCCGGACATCACCCTTTTCGCTCTGATGATGCTGGTGCTGGCCGATGCCACGCTGGACCGCATGGCCGAAGCAGACGCGAAGACAGGGACCGAAACGTCGGACAAGACGGAAAAGGCCGCAGACACCCAGCGTGCCGAGCGCGAGCCGGTCGGGGAGGATGGTGAGCCGGACCAGCTGGGCAGCGGGCTTGCCGCCGCCTTCCATGTCGGCAGTCAGCTGGAAGTCTTTCCGCCCGAGAACGACCGTCCCGGCACCCAGCCGGTGGTCATGGGCGAAGCGGTACGCCAGCTGCGCCAGATGCTGGCGGTCGCGACCGACGATCAGCTGCTGATCGGCGATTTTCAGGCGCCGCTGGTCGAAGGGCCGGTGCGTCAGGGCAAGATCTACCGCATGGTCGATACGCCCCGCTTCATCACCCACGCCCAAAGCCTGCTCGACCGGATCGAGGGCGAACGCATGGGCGGGGCCGCGCTCAACCGCCTGGTGACTTACCTCACCGGTGACCGGCTGATCGAAGGCGTCTTCACCATCAAGCGCTACGAGATCGACCGGCCGGACGGCCGGCCCTGCGGCTTCTTCAATGCCAAATGCACCCTGCACCGGCTGAATGCCGCCCCGGTCTTTCTGGGCCTTCAGAACGAGCGCATTCGCCGTGCCCCGGGCCGCACCACCACCTATGACAGCCCTCAGCCTCAGCCACAGATGCTGTGGCCCGACGATCCGGTGACCGAGGCAGATACCCCCGCCTGAGGTCAGTCGGGAATCAGCACCAGAGAACCGGTGACGGTGCGCGCCTCCAGCCGCGCATGGGCATCGCCTGCGCGTGAGAGCGGCAAGACCCCGGCGACGGTGGGCGACAGCAGCCCCTCGACCAAAGCGGTGAACAGCGCAGACGTCGCCTCGCGCAGCCGTTCGCGATCGGCGATATAAGCGAAGACTCCGGGCCGGTCGAGCCCGAGCGCCCGCATCGGCCCCAGCACGCCGACATCGACCGGCGGGATCGGCCCTGCCACCTGGCCGAAGCTGACGATCCGGCCGAAGGGCCGCACCAGCGCCGCCAGCTTCGCGAAATCCGGCCCGCCCAGCCCGTCGAAGACGATATGCACACCTGCCCCGCCGGTCAGTTCGGCGGCGGCCCGGCCGGCATCGGCCAGCGCGGTGGCCCCCGTACCCACCACCACCCGTTCGGCGCCGGCTTCCTGCACCGCTTCGGCCTTGGCGCGCGTGGCCACACTCGCAATCACCCGCGCGCCCATAGCGGCCGCCCAGCGCACCAGGATGAGCCCGACCCCGCCGCCGGCGCCACGCACCAGCACGACGCGCCCGTCGAGCCTGAGGCCGAGGCCGTAGATCATCATATGCACGGCAATGCCGGGAAAGAGCGCCGCGGCCCCCACCTCCCAGGGGATCATGTGCGGGAAGCGCACCACCCGCCCCACCGGCAGCACCCGATGGGTTGCATAGGCGCCGAGCGGCGGCCCGGCATGGGCGATGCGATCGCCGGGTGCGAAACGATCGACGCCTGGCCCGATCGCCAGCACCTCGCCCACTGAAGCAAGGCCGGGTATGTCGACCCCGCCGCCTTCGAGCGGCAGGGTGCCGTCGCGGTAATAGAGATCCAGATGATTGACGCCGATCGCCCGCGTCGCCATCAGCACCTCGCCCGGTCCCGGCCGCTTCAGCGGCACGGTCGCCGGCGCCAGCACATCGGGGCCGCCCGGATGGGTGACATGCATCACCGTCGCCCGATCGGGCAGATGGGTGGTCGGGCTGCCGGGGGAAAGCGGGGTCGGCGGGGTCGTCATCGGATGCGCACCTTCAGGGACGGGCGTCTGTCACGGAACCGCCCCATAGCACGCCCGCCGCGCGCCCGCGTCAAGCCCATGTCGCGCGTTACGCCTGCCGGGCAAGCCGCCCCGGCGTCACCCCGAAACGGCGACGGAAGGCCGTGGTGAAGTTGGCGACATCGCCATAGCCGGCATGGAAAGCGGCTTCGGCGATGCTGCACCGGCCGGCGGCGATATCGGCATGGGCATGGTCCAGCCGGCGGCCGCGCAGCCAGCCGGCGATGGAGGTGCCATAGGCGGCGCGGAACAGGCGCTGCATGGTGCTGACGCTCACGCCGCACTCCGCCGCGATCTCGGCGAGGGTCGGGGCGCTGCCGTCGCGTTCTGACGCGATCGACAGCATCTCCAGCCGCTCGCGCAGCCGGCCTGCGCGTTGCAGATCGGCCGGCTTGAGCCCGCTTTCTTCCGCTGTGGCATCTTCGCCGGCCACGGCAGCAAGAATGCCGGCCGCCGTCTCGATGGTATGGGCCTCGGCAACCAGCCGCGCCACCGGTACCGTCATCGGCTCGGGCGCGATCAGGGCCGCCGCCAGCGCCGCAAGCCGGGCCGATGGCCGCCACGACACCGCGGCCAGATGCCGGCCGCAGAACCGTCCGGCCGCCGTCCCGGGCTCGACGCCCGCGGCTTCCAGCCAGGGCCGTTCCAGGCGAAGGGTCACCTTGCGGACATGGGCGCCGGTGTGGAACTGGCGGCGCAGCAGCTCGGGCTCGGCCAGGGCCACGGCAAAGGCCGCCGGGGCATCGGGGGTGGCGACGCAGATCTGGCGACGGCCGCCGAAACTCGCCTCGACCAGCCCGTCGAGCACGATCACCGCGGTGAGCGAGGGCACGATCAGCCGGTCATGGACGCGGTCATCCCGCTCGATCCCATCGGTCGTGTGCACCATCAACCCCGGCCGCGGATGGGCGACGGTCAGGCCGCCGCCGGCCAAAGCTGCTGGCTCCACCCCCTCCCCGGCGACATGGCATCGTCTCCTTCAGATACGCGATTGCGACTTATTCTCATATATGCCGGCCGCTCGTGCAAGCCCCTGCGGGGGCCCTTCCCCCCTGACACGGCCGCACAAGATTTCGCCGCGGCTGCACAAGCCATGACCGTGGCGCATACCGGCGCAAGATCGTAATTGAAACTCATTCGCAATTGGGGCAAAGCAAGCCCTTCCGCCGGAGACCTGTGACCCATGCGCCAGCCCTGCCCGTTCCTCGTTTTGCCCCTGCTCGCCACCGTCGCCACGGGGGCATTGATGGTCAGTCAGGCCCGCGCCGAGGATGCGCAGAGCCTGCCGTCGCTGGAGGTGGAGGACGAGCGGAGCTTCCCGTCGGATCCCGGCCGGACCGAGGGCAGCACCAGCTATGGCTCCGATCGTGTCGCCGTGGGCGGCAAGCAGGTGCGCGACATTCGCGAAGTGCCCCGTTCGGTCAGCGTCGCCACCCGCGCGCGAATGGACGACCAGAACATGACCCAGCTTGAAGACGTCGCGCGGCGCACGCCCGGCTTTCTGGCACTGACCAACGATCCCGGCCGGTCGAGCATCTTCGTGCGTGGCTACGAAATCGACAACGCCCTGGTCGACGGCCTGCCGGCACCGATCTCCAGCATCTACGGCACCCAGCCCGACCTTGCGATCTTCGATCGCGTCGAGCTGCTGCGCGGGCCCTCGGTGCTGTTCGGCGGCACGGGCGAGCCCGGCGGCATCGTCAATCTGGTCCGCAAGCGGCCGACCGAGATCTTCCAGGCCCGGGGCACGCTGGAGGCGGGGTCGTGGAACAATTACCGCGGGGTCGCCGACGTCTCCGGCCCGCTTTCCGCCGACGGCTCGATCCGTGGCCGGGTGGTCGGCGCCTATCAGGACCGGGAGAGCTTCACCGACGTGACCGAAAACCAGGTCGGCGTCGGCTATGCCGCGATCGATGCCGATCTGGGTGAGGATACCCTGCTCTCGCTCGGCGCCTGGCGGCAGGAACGCGAGGCGACCCCGTTCAGCGGCCTGCCGGTCTCGACCACCGGCCAGTCGCTGGGCCTCAGCCGCTCGACCTTCGTGGGCGCCGACTGGAACCGGTTCGAGAACAGCTCCAATGAAGCCTCGGCCAGCCTCACCCATCGCTTCGGTGACGACAGCCGGCTGCAGTTCGGCGGCCGGGTGGCCGATCGCAGTGTCGATCTGAAATATGCCTATGGTTCCACCGCAGTGGATCCGGCCATCGGCACCACCGACCTCATCGCCATTCAGCGCCACTATGAAGAGCGCGCCTATGCGCTGGATGCCAATTATCTGAAGCCGATCGAAGCCTTCGGGCAGCGTCATGAACTGCTGATCGGGGCGGACTGGCGGCGGTACGTCCAGTCCCTGGATGCCGGTACCGCCCGCGGCCTGGGCACGGTGAACGTCTACAACCCGTCATCCGACATCGCCGAGCCGGACATCGCCATCAGCCAGCGTACCCGCACCGAACCCGAACAGTTCGGCATCTACGCCCAGGCCACCATCCGCCCGGTCGAAGACTGGACCGTGCTTCTGGGCGGCCGCCTGGCCTGGGCCGAGACCCGGGTGACCAACCGCAACACCGGATCGGTGTCGAGCGTCAAAGACAGTGCAGAGTTCATTCCCGATGTCGGCATCGTCTACGACCTGACGCCCGACATCGCGCTCTACGCCAACTATTCCGGCATCTTTCAGCAGCAGACCGGCACCAATGCCGCCCTGGAAGCACTCAACCCGCGCACCGGAGAGCAGTACGAACTGGGCGTGAAGGCGAAGCTTGGCGACAGCGGACTGCTCGGCACCTTCGACGTCTTCCGGATGCGCGACAAGGACCGGGCGGTCGCGGTGAGCGGGACCACCTACTATGCCGAGGGCGCAGAGGTCGAATCCCGCGGCGTCGAGGCCGAGATCGCCGGCACCATCCTGCCGGGCTGGGAAGTCGAGGCCGGCTATACCTATACCCGCACCGAATACCTCAAGAACGCCACCACCGCGTCCGGCGGTACTTACAGCACCTATACGCCGAAGCATGTGGTCTCGGCCTTCACCCGCTACACCTTCCAGGACGGGCCGATGGCTGGCGTGCATCTGGGCGGCGGCGTGCGCTGGCTCAGCTCGTTCTACAATGTCGCCGGCAATCTCAAGATCGAAGAAGACGGCTATGTCGTGACCGACCTTCAGGCCGGCTGGGGCTTCGCGCCCGGCTATGACGTCACGCTCTCGGTCAACAACGTCTTCGACGAAGTCTATTACGACCGGGTCGGCGGTGCGGGGTTGTTCAACTATTACGGCGCGCCACGCAACGTGCTGCTGTCGCTCAAGGCCAGCTTCTGAACGAATGAGAAAGCTCCGAGGACGCCGTCGCATGCCCCGTTCCGAAGCCCGCGTGGTCACCCAACTCGGCCAGCGCTACATGACCCTGCTCTGCCGGCATTTCCGACACAAGGTGCCGGCAGAGGTCACCGGCGACACCGCCCGTGCCGATTTCCCCTGGGGGGCGGTCGCCCGGATGGCCGCAACCCCGGACCATCTGCAGGTGACCTGCACGGCAGGCAACCCCGCCGACCTTGCCCGCACCCAGGACGTGATCGCCATCCACCTCGCCCGCTTCGCCTTCCGCGACAAGCCCGAGATCATCTGGCAGCCGCTGCCCGACTGATCAGCGCCCGCCTCCGGCGCAGCGGAAGGTGATGTTGATCCGCCGCTGCCCGGTCGCCGGGTGGGATCCGTCGCGCAGCTCTTTCACCCCGTGATGGGCAAGCCGCCAGGCGCCGCCCCAGACCACGACATCGCCATGGACCAGGTCGATATTGGTGACCGGATCCCTGCGCGACGGCCCGCCGAACTGGAACACCGCCGGCAGGCCGAGCGAGACCGAGACGATCGGCTGGGTGAGATCGCCCTCGTCACGATCCTGATGCATGCCCAGCCGTGCGCCAGGGGTGTAGAGATTGATCAGACAGGCATCGGGCCGGAAGCCGGGGAAACCGGCCGCCGTTGCGGCCCGATCGGCAAGGTCCCCGAAGAGCGCCGGCATCTCCGGCCAGGGGCGGCCACTCTCGGGGTCGATCGGATCGTAGCGATAGCCGCGCCGGTCCGACACCCAGCCGAGCCGGCCGCAATTGGTCATGGCCACCGACATGCGGCGCCCGCCCGGCGTTATCAGATGCCGGAAAGGCGCCGCGGCGGTGACGGCCTGAACCGCCTGCAGCAGGCCGGCCGCAACCGGCAGCGCGAAACCATCGAGCAGATGCGCACCGGGCGCGCTCCGCCGCGGCAGATCGTCGAAGAGCAGGCCGTTGGCGGGCATGAGGCCGTTCCTCTCCGTCAGGCGGCGTCATGGAAGATGATGCCGAGCGTCCGCCGCCGGCCGCTCCGCACCCGTGCCACCCCGTGGCGCATGGTGACGCGATAGTCGCCGCGCGATCCCCTGACCGGCCGCTGATTGACCGCAAAGATCACGGCATCCCCTTGCCCCAGCGGCACGACATCGGGCCGCGACTGCATGCGCGGGCGCTGCTCGGTCAGCACGAATTCGCCCCCGGTAAAGTCACGGCCGGGCGCCGAAAGCAGCACCGCGATCTGCAGCGGGAAGACATGCGCGCCATAGAGATCCTGGTGCAGGCAGTTATAGTCCCCGGGGCCGTAGTCGAGCAGCAGCGGCGTGGGCCGCCTCTGGCCGGCGGCGTGGCAGCGGGCGATGAAGTCGCGATGCGTGTCGGGGAACCGGACATCCAGGCCCATCCGCTGATGCCAGCCATGAGCGATCGGCACCAGATACGGCCAGGCCACCTCCCTGATGGCCAAGACCAGTTCGGGCAGCGGATGCGCGAAGTACTTGTAGCGGCCCTGCCCGAAGCCATGCCGGGCCATGATCACCTCCGACCGGAAACCCTCCTCCCGCTCGTAGAGCCCCGCAAGCGCCGCGCAGCTCCGTTCATCGAACAAGCCTGGCAGCACTGCCCGGCCGCCTGCATCCAGATCGCCGGCGACGGCGCTCCAGTCGGTGGTGTTCAGCCGGGCGATCGGGTGTTGCTGCATGGGGGCCTCTCGGTCGGATCAGATGGGAAAGACGGAACCGGATCATGCGGTTCCGTCCCGTCTCCCGCACCTCGCGGCCGGACAGAGAAGTCAGTTTCCGTCGGCGCGGACCACCCGGATGTTGTTGGTCGACCCCGCCTGCCCGAAGGGGATGCCGGCCACCACCACCACCGGATCGGCGGGCCCGGCCAGTTCCTGCTCCATCACCGTGCGGGTCGCCTTCTCCACCATCTCCTCATAGGAATGGATTTCTTCCGAGAGCACGCTGTGCGCGCCCCAGAGCAGGCAAAGCCGCCGCGAGACAGGCAGGTTCGGGGTCGTCGCCAGGATCTGCGCGGCGGGGCGACGGCGAGCGATGCGGGCTGCGGTCGTGCCGCTGGAGGTGAAGGCCACCAGCGCCGGAGCACCGAGTGCCACGGCGAGGTCGGCGGCGGCAGCGGCCACCGCATGCGGCGCGCTGGTTTCCTCACGCGGGCCCGAGGCATCGACGATGCTGCGGTAGAATTTGTGCTGCTCGGTACGGCGGATGATCCGGTCCATCATCTCCACCGCTTCCACCGGATATTGACCGGCGGCCGATTCGGCCGAGAGCATCACCGCATCCGCCCCGTCATAGATCGCCGTCGCGACGTCGGAGGCTTCGGCGCGTGTCGGCGTCGGGGCCGCGACCATCGAATCGAGCATCTGCGTCGCCACGATCACCGGCTTGGCGGCGAAGCGGCAGGCACGCACCAGCTCTTTCTGCCGGCCGGGCACGTCCTCGGGCGGGATCTCCACGCCCAGATCGCCCCGGGCGACCATCACCGCATCTGCGAGTGCGACGATCTCGTCGACATGGTCCAGCGCCGAGGGCTTTTCGACCTTGGCGACGAGCCCTGCCCGATCGCCGATCAGCCCGCGCGCCTCCAGCAGATCACCCGGCCGCTGCACGAAAGAGAGCGCCACCCAGTCGACCCCCAGCTCCAGCCCGAAGGCCAGATCCGCGCGGTCCTTGGGGGTCAGCGGCGACATGTCGAGCACCGTGCCGGGCAGGTTCACGCCCTTGCGGTTGGAGATGACGCCGCCGATCTCCACCTCGGCATCGATATGGTCGTCGCCGAGGCCGGTAACCCGCAGCCGGACCCGGCCGTCATCGATCAGCAGATGATGGCCGGGCAACACCGCCGCAAAGATCTCGGGATGCGGCAAGGGGATCGCCTCCGGTCCGCCCTCGCTGCCGTTCAGCACGAAGCGCAGCGCCTGACCGGGCGTGACCTCGATCCGGCCGTCACGGATGGTGCCGACCCGGATCTTGGGGCCCTGAAGATCCTGCAGAATGCCGATCGGCCGGTGATGCTTGTCTTCCAGCGCCCGGATGGCGGCATGGACCCGGGCATGGTCGTCATGGCTGCCATGGCTGAAATTCAGCCGGAAGGTATCCACCCCGGCGCGAAACAGCGCCTCGAGCATGGCCGGGTCCGCACTCGCGGGTCCGACGGTTGCGACGATCTTGGCGCGACGCTTGCGGCGCATGATCACGAACGGCCCCTGGGGCCGCCTCCCTCGTCATGACTGGGGCCGCCGGGGGCGACCATGGGATCGGCAAGCATGGGCTGCGCCGATCCCGGTTGCAAGTCTCCCGGTGACAAGTCTCCCGGTGAGGGGCCGTCGCGCGCGCCCGTCTTCACCCGCCGTGCCGCCAGACGGTGATGAAAGGCCGGCGCCGGGCGCCCGGCCGTTTCGGCCATGCCCCGCACCCGGGCCTCCGCCCCGGCGATCAGCTCCGGGATCAGGGCGGCTTCGGGCAGGTTCGCCCAGTACTTCACCGGCATTTCCGCGCGCATCGCCCTGGGTTTCAACCGAGCCGGATTGAAGATGCCGGCGTAATAGGTCAGCCACAACGCCTCGGTTTCGTCGGCCAGATCCGGGCGCGTGGCGGGTTCGGTCGAGACCGTCAACGTGGTGCCGTCGAAAGCGGCACTGCCGCGCGGTGTCAGGATCATCCAGTCCATATCGGCGAAGCGGCCCCGGAAGAAGGGGGCGGTGCGGGCAACGACGTAGTGATCGGGCTCGAACCAGGCGACGAAACGCCGCCGGCCGGTCGGGCCCGGCGGCCCCGCCTCGCGGAAGCGCACGAAAGCGGTCATCTTATGGGCATCGCGCCGCACCGCCTTCTCCAGCCGCGTCGCTGCGACGACATCCGGATCGGTGCGCTGCCCAAGCAGCTGCCGGTCCTGGACCAGACGCCAGAGCAGACGGTAGAGCAGTCCGAACCGGACCGGATCGGCATGGCAGATCACCGACCGGGCAAGGTCGAGAAAAGCCGCCGGCACGCCCGGTGCCTCGGCGCCGGGGGCCGGATCGGGAAGGGGCGGCGGCGGATCGAACAATTGCCCCCCGTCCGCCGGTTCCCAGGCCACCCTTTCGGGCGGCACCCCGGCCATCAGCAGGGCGCGCGCCGCCCGCCGCCATTCCTCGAAATCTCCCCGTCCGGTCAACGCGGCCCGCATGCGGCTCCTCCCGGTTCAGAACAGTGCCAGCTGTGCCGGCGGCGCCACCAGCGCCCGCAGATCCTCGCGATCGATCAGCCTGAGCGGCGTCCAGCCCCGGGCGGTGATGAAGGGCTTCACCTTGGGCAGCGACACGCGCAGCCGCCCCAGATCATCAAGCCCCAGCCGACGATACCGCCTTGCCGACAGGATCGCCGTGACGGTCTTCACCCCGAACCCCGGCACCCTGAGCAGCATCTCCCGCGGCGCCCCGTTAACATCGACGGGGAAGAGCTGGCGGTTCACCAACGCCCAGGCGAGTTTGGGATCGATTTCCAGATCGAGCATGCCGTCCGGCCGGCCGGCGGTGATCTCACCCGGCGCGAAGCCATAGAAGCGGAACAGCCAGTCCGCCTGATAGAGCCGATGCTCGCGTTCCAGCGGCGGGCGAACCGGCGGCAGCCGGCGCGAAGCTTCTGGAATAGGGCTGAAGGCCGAGTAGTAGACCCGCCGCAGCCCATAGGCCTCATAGAGCCCGCCGGCCGTGGCCAGGATCCCGGCGTCGCTGGTCTCGCAGGCGCCGACGATCATCTGGGTCGACTGTCCGGCCGGCGCGAAGCGGTGCCGCTTCCGGGTGCGCAGGGTTGGCTCGGCGCTCTCTTCGATCCGTGCGCGGATGCCGCCCATGGCTCTCCGGATCTCCTGCGGCCGCTTCTCGGGGGCAAGCTCGGCGAGAGCCCGTTCGGTCGGCAGTTCGACATTGATCGACAGCCGGTCGGCGAACAGCCCGGCCTCCGCGATCAGCTCCGGCGCGGCATCGGGGATGGTCTTCAGATGGATATAGCCACGAAAGCCGTGGGTGAGCCTCAGCTCGCGCGCCACCCGCACCAGTTCGGCCATCGTGTGATCGGGGGAGCGGATGATGCCCGACGACAGGAACAGCCCTTCGATGTAGTTGCGTCGATAGAATTCGAGCGTCAGCCAGACCACCTCTTCCGGCGTGAACCGCGCCCGGGCGACATTGCTGGAGGACCGGTTGATGCAATAGGCGCAGTCGTAGATGCAGAAATTGGTCAGCAGGATCTTGAGCAGAGAGATGCAGCGCCCGTCCGGCGCATAGGCGTGGCAGATGCCCATGCCGGTGGTGGAGCCGAGCCCGCCGGTCGCCGCCGAATCGCGCCGGCCACCGCCACTCGATGCGCAGGAGGCATCGTATTTGGCGGCGTCGGACAGGATGGCCAGACGGTCTTTCAGCGACATCTTCATGGATGTTCACTATATGTTCTGAAGGCGGCCGGTCAAGGCCCCGCCTCTGCCTCTCCGCTGCGCCGCACCACCTGCTGCCGCCAGGCCTCGGGCGTCTGCGGCTTCACATAGAGGGCCACAACCTGCGGATGGTCTGCGGTGAGCGCCGCTTCCAGACGTTCGATACAGGCCTCAATGGCGGTGGTGGTGGTCGTGTCTTCGAATTCTGCGCTCAGCGCCACCACCACCTGTTCCGGCGCCAGATGGACGGTGACCACGCCGTTCACCGCCCGGATCACCGGATCGGCATGCGCGCGTTCGATGATGGCAGCCTGCAATGCCGGCGCCGCCCGCTCGCCGATCAGCAGCCCCATGCTCTCGCGCGCCAGGAAGACGGCGGTTGCCGCCAGAACCAGACCAATGCCGATGGAGGCGGCGCCATCCAGCTCCGGCATGTCGAGCAGATCGGCGGCGAGAATGCCCGCGGCTGCGATGACGATGCCGAGCAGGGCGGCGCTGTCTTCCAGGAGCACGGTGAAGACCGTCGGATCCTTGCTGCGCCGGATGGCGGTCAGCCAACCGAGATCGCCCTTCCGCGCCCGGAACTCCAGCAGCGCGACCCGCCAGGACCAGCCTTCGAACAGGAAGGCCAGCCCCAGCACCACATAGCTGACGGTCAGGTTGTCGGCCGGCTCCGGCGCCAGCACATGGCGGATGCCTTCGTAAAGCGACACCCCCGCCCCCAGGGCGAAGACCAGCAAGGCGACCACGAAGCTCCAGAAATAGAGCTCGCGGCCATAGCCCAGCGGGTGGATCTCGTCCGGCGGCCGGGATGAACGGCTAAGGCCGAGGAGGAGGAGCAGTTCGTTGCAGGTATCGACCAGCGAATGCACCCCCTCGCTCAGCATGGCCGAGCTGCCGGTGTAAACTGCGGCGGCGAATTTCGTCACCGCGATCGCCAGATTGCCGGCGAGTGCCGCATAGATCGTTCGTTTCGTGCCGGCGCTCGCCGTCATTGGCAATCCTCTCAGCCCTGGGGCAGCGCATAGGCGATCAGTTCATCGCCGATCGGCGTTTCCATGAAGTGATGCCCGCCGGCCATGATCACCAGATACTGGCGGCCATCGATCTCGTAGGTCATCGGCGTCGCCTGGCCGCCGGCCGGCAGCACGTCGGACCAGACCGTCTCGCCGGTCTCGATGTCGATGGCCCGGATCAGGTTGTCGGTGGCGGCGGCGATGAAGACCAGGCCGCCCGCGGTCACCACCGCTCCGCCGTTATTGGGCGTGCCGATATCGACCGGCAACATCGAGGGGATGCCGAAGGGGCCGTTGGTGCGGGCCTCGCCGAAGGGCCGGTCCCACAGGGTCTCGCCGGTTTCCATGTCGATCGCCCGGATGCCGCCATAGGGCGGCTCCTTGCAGAGCAGCAGGGTGACCGGCAGACGCCAGCCGGCATTGACGTTGATGGCATAGGGCGTGCCGGCCTGCGGGTCGCCGGCCCCTTCCTGGCCGCCGAATTCCCCGCGTTCCTCGCTTCGCGGCGCCCAGCCCAGCCGCTCGGCTTCCTCGCGCGGAACCAGGCGGTTGTGGTTCGGCATGTCGTTGTAATTGGCTATGATCACGCCGCGGCTGGGATCGACGGCGATGCCGCCCCAATCGGAGCCGCCGTTATAGCCCGGATACTCCACCCAATGAGTGTCGGTGGTCGGCGGGGTGTAGAAGCCCTTATAGCTCGCCTGTCGATACTGAATGCGGCAGATCATCTGATCGATCGGCGACATCCCCCACATCTTCGCCTCGGTCAGATCCTCGCGGCGCAGCGTATGGTAGAGCGAGAAGGGCTGGGTGGCCGACCGCTCGTCGGGCTCGACACCACCCTGCGGCACCGGCCTTTCCTCGACACCGGTGATCGGCCGGCCGGTCCGGCGGTCGAGCACATACATGTCGCCCTGCTTGCTGGGCAGGATCAGCGCCGGCACCGCCCCCTCTCCGGTCGGGAAATCAACCAGGGTCGCCTGTGAGCCCAGGTCGTAATCCCAGACATCCTTGTGCACGGTCTGGAACGACCAGACGGGCCGGCCCGTGTTCACGTCGATCGCGACCAGAGAAGTGGCATAGCGGTTCTCCGCCTCAGACCGGTCACTGCTCCAATAATCGACCGCCGAATTGCCCATCGGCAGATAGACCAGACCCAGCTCTTCGTCGCCGGATGCCGTGGTCCACATATTGGGGGTGCCGCGGGTATAGGTTTCGCCCTCGGGCGGCAGGCCGGTGATATCAGGGCGGACCATGTCCCAGGCCCAGCGCAGCTCGCCGGTGACGGCGTCATAGGCCTGGATCACGCCCGAAGGGGCGCTGCGCTTCTGACCATCCAGCACCTGATGGCCGGTCACGATCACCCCCTGCACGATCACCGGCGGCGAGGTGATCGACACCATGCCCGGCACCACCGGGCCCATGCCCTGCTTGATGTCGACGGCGCCGTTCTCGCCAAAGCCGGTACAGGGCGCGCCGGTGCGGGCGTCCACGGCCAGAATTCGGCCGTCGAGCGTGCCCTCGATGATCCGGGTCGCACAGATTTCCGCAGCCGGCACGTCCGGTGCTTCGAAATAGCTCACCCCGCGGCAGGCCGCCGTATAGGGGATGAAACGATCCTCGACACCCGGGTCGTGGCGCCAGCGCTCCTCGCCGCTTTCGGCGTCGAGCGCGATCAGGATGTTCTTGGCGGAACAGAGATAGAGCGTGTCGCCAATCTTGAGCGGGGTGGTCTCGGCACCATAGGACCCCTCGGCCGCCTCGCTCGGCAGATCGCGGGTGTGGTAGACCCAGGCCCGTTCCAGCCCGTCGACATTGGCAGGTGTGATCTGGTCCAGCGGCGACCAGCGACGGGCGGCATAGGTGCCGCCATAGGCCGGCCAGTCGGCCCCGGTATCCCGCAGAGAGGGATCGGTCATTTCCATCCGGCCCGGGGGCGGCAGATTGGCCAGCTGACGTTCCGGCGCATTCTGGACGACGACGACACCGACCAGAACCGCCGCGACGATCAGCACCACCACACCGGCCACCGCCCCGCTTGCATGCAGACGGACCGGACGCAGCATCGGCGTCAGGGCCACGGCGATCAGCAGCAGCACCAGCGGCCCGACCAGCCGCGGCACCAGCGCCCATCCGTCCATCCCGACTTCCCAGAAGGCCCAGAGCAGTGTGGCGACGAAGACCGCCGCATAGACCCAGAAGCCGGACCAGCGTCGCATGGCCATAAGCCCGCCGGAAATGATCAGTCCAAGCCCCGCCGGCAGGTAGTAGGCCGAGCCGCCGAGCGCCAGCAGCCAGCCGCCGCCGATAGCGAGCACCAGGCCGATCAGCACCAGGACGGCGGCCAGAATCCACAGCGCCCAGGGACGACGCCTCCGTTCGGGGACGGGAACGGTTTCGTCGGACATGTCTCTGCTCTCCCGTGATGCTTGGTACGCGCACCCTGCGTACGCATTTCGGCAACGCCGGGATGACGCCGGACGTTCCCGAAAAGCTTGACTATCTTATGCTCACTCTGACTATATTTGATCGCCCGGCCGTGCCGGGATTTTTCACCCCCTGGAAATGCTCAACTTGAGCATTAATGCCTTCCCCGGGGATGCTTCGGGAGATCGAGCCGATGACCGCCTTTCAGCCCGCCGTGCCGATGCCGGCCCCGCTCCGCCATCTGATGCCCGAGATCGAATGGGCCGTGCATGCCGAAGAGGTGGCGCAGATCCGCAGGCTCAAGCGCGAGCGTGATGCCGTGATTCTGGCCCACAACTATCAAACGCCCGAGATCTTTCACGGCGTCGCCGATATCGTCGGCGACAGCCTGGCCCTGGCGCGTGAGGCGGTGGCGACCGATGCCGCGGTCATCGTGCTCGCCGGGGTTCACTTCATGGCCGAGACCGCCAAGATCCTTAATCCGGACCGCCGGGTGCTGATTCCCGACGACATGGCCGGCTGCTCTCTGGCCGACTCGATCACCGCCGCCGATGTGGCGGCACTCAGGGCCCGGCACCCGGGCGTGCCGGTGGTGACCTATGTGAACACCTCCGCCGAGGTGAAGGCGGCCTCCGATATCTGCTGCACTTCGGGCAACGCGCTGAAAGTGGTCGAAAGCCTGGGCGTGTCCGAGGTGATCATGATCCCCGACGGCTATCTGGCGCGAAACATCGCGGCGCGGACCCGGGTCAGGATCATCACCTGGGATGGCGCCTGCGAGGTTCATGAGCGCTTCACCCCTGAGGACATCCGCCGGATGCGCGCGGAACATGCCGGCGTCACCGTGGTCGCCCATCCCGAATGCCCGCCCGAGGTGGTCGCTGAAGCGGATTTCGCCGGCTCGACCGCCGAGATGATCGACTTCGTTGACCGCCGGCGCCCGCCGCGCGTCGCCCTGATCACCGAATGCTCGATGAGCGACAATGTCGCCGCCGGCTTCCCCGACATCTCATTCGTGAAGCCGTGCAACATGTGCCCGCATATGAAGCGCATCACCCTTCCCGGCATCCGGCGCGCGCTGGAAACCATGAGCCACGAGGTCACGGTGCCCGCCGATATCGCCCGGGATGCGCGCCGGGCGGTGGAACGCATGCTCAGCATCCGGTGACGGCCATGTTCACGCCTCTCGACCCACCGATCGAAACACTGACGACCGGGGTGGTCGTGGTCGGCGCCGGTGCCGCCGGTCTCGCCACGGCGCTCAATCTCGCCCCCTGCCAGGTGGTGGTTCTGGCGCATGGGCCTGCAGCCACCGGCTGGGCCCAGGGCGGCATAGCCGCCGCCACCGGACCGGACGACAGCCCGGCCTTTCATGCCGCCGATACCGCGGCCGCCGGCGCAGGTCTGGTCGATCCCCTGGTCGCCGCCCTGGTGACGGCGGCCGGACCCGGCTGCATCGACTGGCTGCAAAGCGCGGGTGTGACCTTCGACCGCGGTACCGATGGCCGTCCGGCCCGCGGTCTCGAAGCCGCCCACGGCCGCGCGCGGATTCTTCACGCCGGGGGCGATGCGACCGGGCGGGCGATCCTTGCCGCCCTCACCGCCCGGGCGGCCGCCGCACCCCACATCCGCCGGCTCGACAATGCCGAGGCAACAGCCCTGCTGACCGATGCCCGGGGCCGGATCGCCGGCATCATCGTCGACCTGACCGGCCGCCGGCTGATGATCCGTACCCCGGCCGTCGTGCTCGCCACCGGCGGCATCGGCGGGCTCTACGCCCACAGCACCAATCCGCCCGGCGCCACTGGCCGCGGCCTCGCCCTCGCCGCACGGATCGGCGCCCGGCTTCGCGACCTCGAATTCGTGCAGTTCCACCCGACCGCCATGGATCTCGGCGGCGATCCGATGCCACTCGCCTCGGAAGCGATCCGCGGCGCCGGGGCGGTGCTGATCGACGGCGCCGGACGACCGGTCATGGCCGGCATCTCCGGTGGCGACCTCGCCCCCCGCGATGTCGTCGCCCGGCAGGTCGCCGCCACCATCGACGCGGGCGATCGGGTATTCCTGGATGCCCGCGCCGCGATCGGCCCCGGCTTTGCCGAGCGTTTCCCGACCGCCGCCGCGGCCTGCAGGACGGCAGGGATCGATCCCGCATCGCAGCCGATCCCGGTTGCGCCGGCTGCACACTACCATATGGGCGGTATCGCCGTGGATCTCGCCGGCCGCACCGGCATTCCCGGCCTCTGGGCCGCGGGCGAAGTGGCCGCGACAGGGCTGCACGGCGCCAACCGTCTGGCGTCGAACTCGTTGCTCGAAGCCCTGGTCTGCGGTGGCTGGGTGGCTCGCGACATTCTTTCCACCTCCCCCGATGCCCGCGCTCCGGTCATCCGGCAGGCCCTCCGCACCGGGCGGGCCGGAACCGGCGAGGGCGCGGTCGCGATCGGGCGCCTGCGTGCCGCAATGTCCCGTCAAGCCGGCGTGCTGCGCGACGCCGCAGGCCTCGACCAACTGATCGGTCTTGCAGCCGCCATCGAGGCCGACCCGCAGCTGCCGGCGGCGATTGCCGATCGCGCCCTGGTCTGCCGTCTGATCGCGGAAGCCGCCCGTGACCGCCCCGACAGCATCGGTGCCCATCAGCGCGCCGACACCACCCCCCTCGCCCTCCGGGAGCGCAGCCATGTCCCTGCCTGATCTCTCTCATCTTCCGGACATCCTGGTGGAGCCGATCCTGCGCGCGGCTCTGATCGAGGATCTGGGCCGTGCCGGCGACATCACCTCGGCCGCCGTGATCCCCGCGGGGGCCCGCATGGCGGCGGTGATGGCCGCACGTCAGCCGGGGGTGATGGCGGGTGGCACCGTCGCCGCCCTCGCCTTCCGTCTGCTCGATCCCGGGGTGGAGACGCGGATCATCATCCCCGACGGCGCCGCAGTGGTCCCCGGCGACGTGGTCATGACGATCGAGGGGCCTGCCCGCTCGGTGCTGGGGGCGGAGCGGGTGGCGCTTAACCTCGCCTGCCGGCTGGCCGGCATCGCCACCGCCACCGCCGGTCTGGTCGCCGCCGCAGCCCCCCATCAGGCCCGGATCACCTGCACCCGCAAGACGACGCCCGGCCTCCGCTTGCTCGAGAAATATGCCGTGCGTGCCGGCGGCGGTGCCAATCATCGCTTCGGCCTGGATGACGCGGTGCTGATCAAGGACAACCATATCGCGGTCGCAGGCGGTGCCGGCATCGCCATCCGTCGCGCCCGCGCCCATGTCGGCCATCTGGTGAAGATCGAGGTCGAAATCGACCGCCTGGATCAGCTGGACGAGGTTCTGGAAGCGGGTGCCGATGCGATCCTGCTCGACAACATGACACCGGCAGAGCTTGCCGAGGCCGTGGCCCGCATCGGCGGGCGTGCGATCACCGAAGCCTCGGGCCGGATCACCCGCGAGACGGTCGGCGCCGTCGCAGCCAGTGGCGTCGATCTGATCTCGGCCGGCTGGCTCACCCATAGCGCGCCGATCCTGGATCTCGGCCTCGACATGCCATGAAGGTATAGCACGCCTGATACGCGCATCTGATCCACCGCTTTAAACCTTCTTTCAGGATTGGAGGGTGATAGTCTGGATCGCTTCATACTCTGCGGGACGGGCGACACGTGACTGAAGACGGCGAGGCCGGCGGCTCTTCCAGCCGCATCGCGACATTGCTGCTGAATGCGACGGGTAGTGACCTGGCGATGTTCCTGGATCTGATCGCCGCGCCGGCCTTCGTGGTCGATCCTGCCGGGGACGGCTTCATCTTCCGCGCGAACAACGCGGCACATGCAACTGCCACGGGCCTGAGCTTCCGCGAGAAGGCGGGGCTGCGGATGGACGAGTTCCTGCCCGACGACGTCGCTGTCCAGGTCTGCCGCAAATATGCGACCTGCGTGACCGAACGGGTGCCGCTGACCTATGAGGAGTGCCTTGAACTGCCGGCGGGCCGTCGGTGGTGGCGCACCACCCTGATCCCACTCAGCGGCCCGGACGGCATGGTCCGGCGGGTCATCGGCACCGGCAACGACATCACGGTGGTCCATCAGCTGAGCGAACGCGCCCATGCCCTGGTCGTGGAACAGGAAGCGCTGCGCCGGCGCCTGACCCGGACGCTGAAGACCGCCGTCGACGCGCTCGCCACGGCCGTGGAGACGCGGGATCCCTATACCGCCGGCCATCAGCGCCAGGTCGCGGAGCTGTCGGAAGCGATCGCCGCCGCCTTCGATCTGGACGACGAAACCCGCGAGATGATCCGGCTCGGTGCCGTGCTCCATGATGTCGGCAAGCTGGGGGGTGCCCACCGAACTGCTCGTCAAGCCCGGGCGGTTGCGGCAGGAGGAATACGCCCTGATCCGCGCCCACTGCCCGCATCGGCATCGAGATGATGGACGGGATCGATCTGCCTGAAATCGTCCGGAGCATCGTAACCGATCACCATGAAAGGCTGGACGGCAGCGGCTATCCGCGCGGGCTGACCGACCGACAGATCGCCCTGCCGGTGAGGATCGTCATGGTGGCGGATGTCATCGACGCCATGCTGACCGACCGTCCCTATCGACGCCATCTGGACCTTGCGGCGGTGACCGAGGAACTCTCCCGCCATGGCGGCAAGGCCTATGATCAGGAAGTGGCGGCCGTCGCCCTGTCTCTGATCCGCGGCGACCTGCCTGGCTTCACACTTCCGGAAAGCTGGCACCTGCATCGGGCGCCCCGGGCTCTCTGAGGTGAGCAGAGAGGCGGTTCAGTCTTGCAGATTGCGGCGGAACACTGTCCCATCATGGGCCGGCATCCCGCCGGCCCGGTATCGGGTAGTGCATGGTCCGCAGAAGGCCACTCCCTGAACCGGCTGATGGCTTCAGGGAAGGAGATGCCGCTCATGTCCCGCAATCCGCTGGACGGCTTCACCGTCGATCGCGACCGGATCGGCACGATCGGCCGCGATCTGCAGCGTCCGGAATGCATCCTGGCCGAACGTGACGGCACGCTCTGGGCGGCCGATGCCCGCGGGGGCGTCACCCGCATCGCCGCCGACGGCCGTCAGCATTTCATCGCCCAACGCGCCGATGCCCGCTTCGCCACCGCCGATCAGGCCACGGCCGGCGCGCTCGAGGCCAAATTCACCCAGGGTACCCTGCCCAACGGGCTCGCCTTCGCCCGCAATGGCGACATCCTGATCTCGAATTTCGGCACCGATCTTCTCGAAGTCATGACCCGCGACGGCGAGGTCCGCACGCTTTACGACACGATCGACGGCCAGCCGATCGGCAAGGTGAATTTCGTTCTGCGCGACAGTCGCGACCGGATCTGGCTGACGGTCTCCACCCGGGTCAATCCCTGGACCGAGGCGGCCGCCCGGCGCGTCCGCGACGGCTATATCGCGGTGGTCGACCAGAACGGGCTGCGGGTGGTGGCAGAGGGGTTCGCCTTCACCAACGAGATCCGCTTCGACGCAAACGAAGACTGGCTCTACATCGTCGAGACCACCGGTCCGCACATCACCCGGATGCGGATGGTCGAGGATCCGGCCGGGGTGCGGCTGACCGATCGCGAGATCTTCGGCCCCACCCATCTGGGCGGCTGCCCCGACGGCATCGCCTTTGATGCCTTCGGCAATCTGTGGTGCACGCTGATCATGGTCGACCGTCTGGTCGCGATCACGCCAGAGGGTGAGCTGCGGGTGTTGCTGGACGACGGCGATCCCGAGATCTCCCGCGCCTATATGGCCAAATTCGATGCGGGCACGATCACCATCGACGACATGATGCAGGCCCAAGGGACCATTGCCCCCTGGATGGCGAGCGTCACCTTCGGGGGCCCCGACCTGCAGACCGTCTATCTGGGCAGCCTGCGCGGCACCACCATTCCCTTCTTCCGCGCGCCCGTAGCCGGGCTGCCGATGATCCACTGGAACGAGCCGCGCTGACGGCAGCCCGTCAGCCGGCCCGGAAGAAGGCGATGGTCATCGCGACACCGATGGTGATGATCACCGCCTTCAGCCAGGGCCGCGGGATGCGGCGGCCCAGCCGCGCACCGGCCATCCCGCCTGCAACCGCCGCCACCGCCATCACCAGAGCCGGCTGCCAGGCGACGACGCCGGCCGCGGCATAGGCCGCCACCGCAATCGTCGTCAGCACCACCGACATCAGGTTCTTGAGCGCATTGGCGGCGTTGAGATCGGCAATGCCCATGACGGTGAACAGCGCCAGCAGCAGAATACCCACCCCGCCGTTGAAATAGCCGCCATAGACCGAGACCAGAAACAGCCCGGCCACCATCTGTGCCGGGCCGCCGGCCCCCATGCGGGTGAGTGCGCGGGCGATGCGGTCGCCGGCGGCAAACAGCAGGGTGGCTGCCGCCAGAAGCCAGGGCACCAGCCCGCGGAACACATCGTCCGGCGTCACCACCAGCAGCCCGGCCCCCAGCAGGCCGCCCGCCAGTGCGGCGATCAGCAGTGGCCAGGGCCGGCGGCCGTGAAAGGCCGGGCCCATCTCGGCGCGATAGCCCCAGCAGCTGCCGACATAACCGGGCAGCAAGGCCACCGTGCCCGTGGCATTGGCCATGACCGGTGGAACGCCGGCCTGGATCAGGGCCGGCAGGGTCAGAAAGCTGCCGCCGCCGGCCAGCGCGTTCAGCACGCCGGCGACAAAGGCTGCGCCGATCAGCAGCGCCAGCCCGGGCAGATCATGGACGACAAACATCAGGCGGGGGTCCGAGACTTCAGGTCATCATATGTTTAACGCAAAACGGACGGCCGCATCCGGAAAGGATGCGGCCGTCCGGTTGCGTTCGGCGAATCAGTCCCTGCGCATCGCCTGGACGCGCGCCAGCGCCTTGGACAGAGCCTCACGATCGGCAACCGCCTGGGCACGCCGCTCGCGATTCTCCTCCACCACCTCTTCCGGCGCCTTGGCGACGAAGGCCGGGTTGTCGAGCCGCTTATCGATGCCGGCGATGTCGCGGTCGAGCTTGGTGATCTCGCCTTCCAGACGCTTGATCTCCACGGCGGCGTCGATGACGTCGGCGATCGGCAGCAGCACCACCTCGCCGTTCACGATCGTCTCGACCGTGCCCGCCACTTCGCCGTCGACGAACTCGATCCGCTCGGCCCGGGCCAGACGGGCCAGCGCATCGCCATGGGTCGCCGCACGGCTGCGGGTCGCCTCGGACGCGTCACGGAACAGCACCGGCACCTTGGCGGCCGGCGGCACGTTCAACTCCGAGCGCACGCTGCGCACGGCAGAGACCGCCTCGATCAGCCAGCCGATCTCGGCATCGGCCGCCGGATCGGCGAGCGTCGCGGGATCGAGCACCGGCCAGGCACCGGTAATCGCCTGCGCAGGCGCGCGGCTGCCGGGACGGGTTTCCCAGAGCTGCTCGGTCATGAACGGCATCATGGGATGGAGCAGCAGCAGGATCTGATCCAGCACCCAGGCGAGCGTCGCCCGGGTTTCGGCCAGAGCCGCGGTCTCGCCGCCCTGCAGGATCGGCTTCGCCAGCTCCAGATACCAGTCGCAGACGATATCCCAGGTGAAGCGATAGGCGGCCTGGGCCGCCTCGTTGAAGCGGAAGGCTTCCATCGCCTCGGTGACGGCCCGGGTCGCCCGGGCCGCCTCGCCCACGATCCAGCGGTTCAGCACATGGCTGACCGATGTCGGGTCGAAGCCCTCGACGCTCTCCGCGCCGTTCATCTCGGCGAAGCGTGCCGCATTCCAGAGCTTGGTCGAGAAGTTGCGATAACCCGCAACCCGCGCTTCGGCCAGCTTGACGTCGCGGCCCTGGGCCGCCAGCGCCAGCAGGGTGAAACGCACCGCATCCGCGCCGTATTTGTCGATCAGGTCGATGGGATCGATGACGTTCCCCTTCGACTTCGACATCTTCTGGCCCTTTTCGTCGCGGACCAGGGCGTGGATGTAGACGGTGCGGAACGGCACGTCGCCCATGAAGTGCAGGCCCATCATCATCATCCGGGCGACCCAGAAGAAGATGATGTCGAAGCCGGTGACCAGCACGTCGCCCGGATAGTAACGGGCAAGTTCCGCGGTCTGTTCGGGCCAGCCGAGGGTGCCGAAAGGCCAGAGCGCCGAGCTGAACCAGGTGTCGAGCACATCGCTGTCCTGGGTGAGGTCGACGGTTTCGCCGTAATGGGCCGCCGCGGCGGCCTTGGCCTCGGTCTCGGTTTCCTCGACGAACACCGTACCGTCCGGCCCGTACCAGGCCGGCACGCGATGGCCCCACCAGATCTGGCGCGACACGCACCAGGGCTGGATGTTGCGCATCCATTCGAAATAGGTGTTTTCCCACTGCTTCGGCACGAAGACGGTCTTGCCGGTCTCCACCGCCTCGACCGCCGGGATGGCGAGCTTGGGCGCATCGACATACCACTGATCGGTCAACCAGGGTTCGATGACCACGCCCGAACGGTCGCCATAGGGAACGGTATGGGTGACCGGTTCGATCCCCTCCAGCAGCCCCGCCGCCTCCAGATCGGCGACGATCCGCTCGCGGGCCTTGAACCGGTCGAGACCGCGATAGGCGGCCGGGATCACCGGCTCGTCGACGATGCGGGCATCGGCGTCGAGCACGTTGATCATGTCCAGACCGTGCCGGCGGCCGACCTCGAAGTCGTTGAAGTCGTGCGCCGGCGTGATCTTGACCGCGCCCGACCCCTTCTCGGGGTCGGAATAGGCATCCGCCACGATCGGGATCCGCCGGCCGGTCAGCGGCAGCAGGATTTCCTTGCCGACCAGGTCGGCATAGCGCTCGTCATCGGGATGCACCGCAACGGCGGTATCACCCAGCATGGTCTCGGGACGCGTCGTCGCCACCACGATATGGCGGCCCGAGCCGTCGGCCAGCGGATAGCGCAGGTGCCAGTAATGGCCCTTCACTTCCTTCGGCTCGACCTCCAGATCCGAGATCGCGGTCTTGAGCTTCGGGTCCCAGTTGACCAACCGCTTGTCGCGGTAGATCAGCCCCTGCTTGTACAGGGTGACGAACACCTTGCGCACCGCAGCGGAGAAGGCCGGATCCATGGTGAAGCGTTCCCGCGGCCAGTCGGCCGAAGCCCCCAGCCTGGTCAGCTGATCGAGGATGCGGCCGCCCGACTGTTCCTTCCAGGTCCAGATCCGGTCGATCAGCCCGTCGCGGCCGACGTCGTTGCGGGTGATGCCCTGCTCGGCCAGCTGGCGCTCCACGACCATCTGGGTCGCGATGCCGGCATGGTCGGTACCGGGCTGCCACAGCGTGTCGCGCCCGGTCATGCGCCGATAGCGGATCAGCGCATCCTGGATGGTAAAGGTCAGCGCGTGGCCGATATGCAGGCTGCCGGTGACGTTCGGCGGCGGCATCATGATCGTGTACGGGTCCGCCCCCGAGCGCACATCCGCGCGGAAGGCTCCGCTCTTGCGCCAGCCTTCGTAAATCGGCGCCTCGGCCTCCTGAGGCCTGAAGGTCTTGTCCAGCATGCCGTTCCGTTCCGCTGTCTTCTGGGGCGGTCGGTCGGGCCCGAACAGGCTCACCGGCCGCCGATCTGTGCAGGGCCGGGCGCGGCGTCGGCCGGATGATCCGGCCTTTCGTCCCCGTCCGGCGTGATCAGGGCGTGCCCGCGGGCACGCCCGCCGGACAGCCTGCGGTTCACGAACGCAGCGAGCGTTCCGCGAGCCGCTGGATTTCCTCACGTACCAGACGTTCCACCATCGGCGGCAGGTTCTGGTCCAGCCAGTCCTTGAGCAGGGGGCGCAGGATGTCGGCAACCAGCTCTTCCAGCGTCCGGCCGCCAAAGGCCGCCTGGGGCCGCCCCTCGGTCGGCCCGCCGCCGGTCAGGGCCTGGCCGAGCGTCGCGAAGGCCGCGACCGTCGCCGCACTTGCCGCCTGCGACATCAGCCCGTCGCCATCGGCTGTGGCAGGCCGCGGGGCCGGTGCCGGCTCCGGGCGGGGCGGCGGCGCAGGTTCGGGTTCCGGCTCGGGGTCCGGCTCCGGTTCCGAGGCGAAGTCGTCATCCTCGTCGTCCTGAAGCGCATCCCAGGGATCGGCCGCAGGTGCCTCGGGCCTGGCGGGCTCGTCGTCGAACAGATCGTCGTCGGCAGACGCCGCAAAGCTTGGGCCGGGGCCGAAATCGTCATCGTCGAAATCGTTGCCGCCGCGCGGATCGGGTTCGGGCTCCGGCGCCGGATCGTCGAAGGGATCGGGCTCGACCACATCGATCAGGTCGAGCACATCCTCACGATCGTCCCGCGGCGGCTGCGTACCACCGGCCGCAGCCGGTGCCGCGGCACCACCCTCTTCACCGTCCTCTTCGGCGATGATGCGCCGGATGGAGGCGAGAATTTCCTCCATCGACGGTTCCTGGTTTTGAGTCCTGTCGGTCATCGGCCCCTTGGGGCTCCTCGCGCGTGTCCGGTTGCCGCCACTCTAAGGCAGTCGGCCGATGAATGCCAGCAACGACGAACCGGCCCCGCTGCGGGCGGGGCCGGTCGGTCCGGCATCCGGGGTGGGTCGGAGAGGGCGCCCCTCCGGTCAGTCACCCGTCCCCCACCAGGCATCACGTACCTTGCGGTAGTTGTCCTGGGGGTCGTAGGTGGGTACGTCGGCGGAAATCGCCTGGATGTCGAGCGCGCCCAACGCCGCCGCCAGTTCGAAACCGGCGACGATGACATTGCGCTGCGCCCGAACCAGATTGACCCGGGCGATAAAGAGTTCCTGCTCGGCATCGAGCACGTCGAGCGTGGTGCGGGCGCCGACGGCAGCCTCTTCCCGCACGCCTTCCAGTGCGATCTCTGCCGCACGCACGGCGGCGTCCAGCGAGGCGATCGAGGCCTGGGCGGACCGCAGCTGCTCCCAGGCGGCGGTGGCACCCTCCACGGCCTGACGCTCGGCGGTCATCAGCTCGCCGCGCCGCTGGGCCCGGGTTTCCTTGGCCTGACGGATGCCGGCGAACTCGCCGCCGCCCTGATAGAGCGGCACGGTGACCTGGGCGACGATCCGGCTGTCTTCCGTCCGGTCGAGCGCATAAGAGCTGTCGCGCTCGCGCTGATGGCTGCCGACCACCGAGACCTGAGGCATGCGGGTCGCTTCGGCCGAATTCACCTGCTGCTCGGCGACATCGACGGTGTAGCGGGCGGCCCGCACCGAGGGGTTGTCGTCACGGGCGCGGCCGATGGCGTCGGCGCGAGTGACGGGCAGATCCGGAAAGGGACGCGGCGGCTCCAGCGTCTCGGGCGTGCGGCCGACGACGCGAAGATAGGTCGCCTCGGAACTCGCCAATGCGCCCTGGGCTGCGGTCAGATCGGCCCGGGCACTGGCCAGCCGGGCTTCAGCCTGGGCGACGTCGGTCCGGGTCACCTCGCCCACCTCGAACCGGTCGCGCGTCGCCTGCAGCTGACGCTCCAGCACGCGGACATTGTTCTCGTTGAGATTGACCACGGCACGGTCACGGAACACGTCGCCATAGGTCGACGCCGCCTCGCGCAGGACGTCCTGCTCGATCGCCCGCACCTGCTCGCGGGTGGCGAGCACCTGAGCCTCGGCCTGGCCCAGCTGTGCATCCACCCGTCCACCGGTCCAGACCGGCTGGGTGATCTGCAGGGTGACCGAGCGCGGATCGGTGCCGTATGTCTTGCTGTTCTGGACGGAGGTTCCGGCACGACCGGCACTCGCCTGGATCTGCGCCTGCGGCCTGCGTCCCGCCAGAGCCGTGGGGATGTTCTCGTCGACGGCGCGCAGCTGGGCACGGATCGCATCGATGCGCGGATTGCCGGCATAGGCCGAGACCAGCGCATCCTGAAGCGATTCAGCCGAAGCGACGAAGGGCGTCGCCAGCATGGTGCCGGCGGCGAGCACCGCCGCGAGTACCGATCGTCTCACCGTCCCGTCTCCCCATCCGTGGATGTCGACCGGGCCTCCCCGCCCGGCAGTCGCGCATTCCGGGTCCCGTCACCCGGGATGCGCGATGGTCCCGTCGTCAGAAAACGAAGCCGACCTTCTTGCGGAAGGCGGCGATGTGCGGCGTCGAGGCATCGAACAGGGTCCGGCGGGCGATCGCCCCGGCATAATTGGTGAAGATCGTCGCGCGGCCGACGCGGCCGTCGTCGTTCATCACCGCGACCAGGCGGCCACCATCGGCCAGCTGATCCAGCAGGGCCTTGGGCTCCACCTCCAGGGCGCCTTCGACGACGATCACGTCGTAAGGCGCCTGGGCGGCATAGCCGTCGACCACCGGGCCCGACACCACGGCAGCATTGCTGACCCCCAGCTGATCGAGCAGTTCACTCGCCTGTTCGGCAAGTTCGGGCTGATCCTCCAGCGCCACCACCGCCGAGGCGAGGCGGGCGAGAACCGCGGTCGAATAGCCGGTGGCGCAGGCGACGTCGAGCACCGCCTCGTTCGACTTCACGTCGGCGGCCTGAAGCAGCCGCGCGAAGAGCATCGGCTCCATGAGGAAACGGCCATGGCCGACCGCCACATCCTCATCGACATAGGCCACGGCCCGATGGCTCGCGGGGACGAAGCGCTCGCGCGGAACCGCGCCCATGGCTTCGATCACACGTTCGTCGGTGACCTTGTTGGTGAGGAGCTGGCTCAGCACCATGTTGCGGCGGGCATCGCTGTAGTCGTGCATGCTATGGGCTCTCGGCTGCTTCCGGTCGGTCAGACGACGACGCGGCATCGGGTGACGCATCGCCGCAACTTATACCGGGGGCCGCAGGGGATGACAATCACGCCGTCCACCGCAGATGCAGACGGGCCGTGACGGGGGCCGCCCAAGCCGATAGACTGGGCGTCGCGACGGATCATCGGTGTGGCTGCGATTGCGGGGTTGACCGCACCTGCCGACCTCTCTATAAACGCGATCCGTCACGGGACGGTCATCGACGCAAGTCGGCGACACGGCTTGAAGACATCGCTGCCTGAATGATCATGGATCGACAGATCACGGATCGGAACGGCGGCCAGCAGTGAAGACCCGGTGGCCGGGTAGCAAAGTGGTAATGCAGGGGACTGCAAATCCCCGATCGGCGGTTCGATCCCGCCCCCGGCCTCCAGCTCTTCCATCCTGCCCCGGCAGGATGCCGGCATACCGGAGACTTCCGAGCAGGCTTTGGAAGCGACCGAAAATAAAGCTGGACAGGCCGGCAGAGCGATGATAAAAGCCCGGCCCACAGACGACACGGACGGGACGCCCCACCGAAGGCCCCGGACGCACTGATCCCCGATAGCTCAGTCGGTAGAGCAGGTGGCTGTTAACCACCGGGTCGCTGGTTCGAGTCCGGCTCGGGGAGCCAATTGAAAACGCCCTGCAGGTTCGCCTGCAGGGCTTTTTCTTGTCTCCGGCACACCGCTCAGCCTCTTGCGTTGACGAGGCCATGCCCGGGTCACCGGACGGATCACCCCACGGCACACGCGAAGATCTTCGCTCCTTCGGAACCTGATGCGGGAAGCGCGCAAATGGCGGTTTTCTGCGGGCTTTGCCAGGGTGCAAGCCAGTTCACAAAGCGGTACCGACGCGGTAGTCTGGCCCCCGCCGGCAACCCGTACAACGACCGGCGAGCCGCTTGGGGGAGCAGTATCGTGCGGCATGGGTTGCGACGGACATTCCAGGACACGGCCGTTCAGGCGCGGCCGGCCGACGCGGCTCCGGAAGACGGAGCGGCGCCACTGCATATCCCAAGGGAGGATCCATGCGCGGCCAGATGATGGACACGCAGCTTCTGATCGCACCGCTGATCAGGAACGCCGCCAGGTTTCACGGCGACGTGGAGATCGTGTCACGGACCTGCGAAGGCCCCATCCACCGCTACACCTATGCGGATGCCTATAAGCGTGTGCAGCAGCTTGCCAATGCGCTCGCCTCGCGCTTCGGCATCGCCATGGGCGACCGCGTCGGCACCCTGGCCTGGAACGGCTATCGCCATTTCGAGGCCTATTTTGCGGTCTCGGGCATGGGAGCGATCCTGCACACGATCAACCCGCGCCTGTTCCTCGAGCAGATCGAGTACATCGTCAACCATGCCGAGGACCGGGTCATCCTGGTCGACCTGACCTTCGTCCCGATCATCGAGAAACTGATCGGCAAGATCCCGACGGTCGAGGCCGTGGTCATCATGACCGACCGGGCCAACATGCCCGAGACCTCGATCCCCAACGCGATCTGCTACGAAGAGCTGATTGCGGATCAGTCCGACAGCTACGACTTCCCCAGCTTCGATGAAAACACCGCCTCGTCGCTGTGCTACACCTCGGGCACCACGGGCAACCCCAAGGGTGTGCTCTATTCGCATCGCTCGAACGTTCTGCACTCTTATGGCGTGTGCATGACCGACACGCTCGGCATCTCGGCAACCGATGCCGTGCTGCCGGTGGTGCCGATGTTCCATGTCAATGCCTGGGGCCTGCCCTATGCCTGCCCGATGGTCGGTGCGAAGCTGATCTTCCCCGGGCCGCGGCTGGACGGTCCCGGCCTGGCCGAACTGATCGAGATGGAGCGCCCGACGGTGCTGGCCGGCGTGCCGACCGTGTGGCTCGCCCTGCTCAACCATCTGGACGAGATCGGCCGGCGCATGGAAGGCGTGCGCATCGCCGTGGTCGGCGGGTCTGCCGCCCCTGAATCGATGATCCGCAAGTTCCAGGAGAAGCACGGTACCTTCCTGCTGCACGCTTGGGGCATGACCGAACTCAGCCCGATCGGCACCGCCTGCACCTTCAAGGCCAAGCACCTGTCGCTGGACCAGGAGGCCAAGTACAAGCTGCAGACCAAGATCGGCAAGCCGGCCTATGGCGTCGAAATGCGGATCACCGACGACGAGGGCAACGAGCTGCCCAATGACGGTGTCGCCTTCGGCCATCTGAAGGTCCGCGGTCCCTGGGTGCTGAAGTCCTATTTCCGTCGCGATGACGAGAACATCCTCGACGAGGACGGCTGGTTCGACACCGGCGACATCGCGACGGTCGATCAGGACGGCTACGCCCAGATCGTCGACCGCGCCAAGGACGTCATCAAATCGGGCGGTGAGTGGATCAGCTCCATCGACCTCGAAAACGCGGCGGTCGGCCATCCCGACGTCAAGGAAGCGGCGGTCATCGGCGTTGCCCATCCGAAGTGGCAGGAACGTCCGCTGCTGCTGGTGATCCGGCGCGAAGGTGCGACGCTCGACAAGCAGGGCATGCTCGACTACCTCGAGACCAAGGTCGTGAAGTGGTGGCTGCCCGACGATGTGATTTTCGTCGAGGAGCTGCCCCATACCGCCACCGGCAAGCTGCTGAAGCTGAAGCTGCGCGAAGCCTATGGCGACTGGCTGATGAAGCAGGCCGGCTGATCCGGCAGCCTTTGGCGCATACATGAAAAGGGCGGAATCCAGACGGGTTTCGCCCTTTTCATTTGAATCCACCGCTCATCAGGCGCGGTCACGAAAAAGGGGATGCAGCCACAAGGTCTGCATCCCCTCGCCTGCTTCCGGGGGGATCTGCCTGACACAACCAGTGTCGGCAGACGGAAGCATAGGATCACCGGCCGCGAGCGTCGGACGAGCCCCGCAGCCAGCCGTATCTTCAGAGAATGGACGACAGCTTCATAGCAACCGTCATGTCGCCCTCGACCTTCAGCTTGCCGGTCATGAAGGCCATGGTTGCCGACAGATCGCCGGTCATCAGCCGGTCCAGGGTTTCAGACGAACAGCGGATGGTGCAGTCAGCGTCACGATCCGCGGCCGAGACCTCGGCCGGGGCCGACCGGCCGTCGATGAAGATCGTGCCGTCCTCCAGCTCGAACTTCACGGTCGACCCGAGTGCGCTGCCCTTGGCAGCCTTCTCCTGCATGCGCCGGACCAGATCGTCGATGCCCATGCTTCACCTCCCCATACAGGCCGGCTTGGACCGGTCCCTGATTGACGTTAACGTAAACGTTAGGCTTAACGACGTCAAGAGCGCCTCGCTGCCAGAATGCCTGTCCGGCCGCCGCGGTTCCAGACGTATGACAATCATCTTCGGATCACGACACGCCACATAATTCAACCATGAGACCCCAAGAGAAAATACGTCGTTGCAAGTACCGCGGCATATCAGCTCGGTGTAAAATGAGGTCCTCGACAGGCGGCACGACCGGCGACGGGGAGCGGCACGCCATGGACGCCATCCAGGGACGACCCGTCACATGTTCATGCAGCATTGGAGCCCGCTGCTCCTGCCCTTGACGCAGAATCTGGGGGTGATCGCGCTTGCCGCCCTCGCTTTCGGCGCTTTCGGGCAAAGCCGCCTGCAACTGAGCCGGCTGACGCGCGGCATCGTGGTCGGCCTGATCTTTGCCGGCTCTGCGCTGATCTCGATGGCAATCCCTGTAGAGATCGCCCCCAATATCGCTTTCGACGGCAGGGCCGTGCTGGTTCTGCTGTCCGCGCCGTTCGGCGGCCCGGTGGCAACGCTGGTGGTTGGGGCCACGACGGTCACCTCACGGCTGCTGCAGGGCGGGCCGATCGCGATCCCCACGGCCCTGTCGCTGGTGGTGGTCAGCCTGATGTCGATGGGCTGGTGGGCCTTGCGGCGCAAGACCGGCATCCGGATGATTGATCTGTTCGTTGCCGGTGCCGTGGTGGGCGTGCCGGCGATGGTATTGATCGCAGCCATGCATGGCCTGATCCACGACGGTCTCCTGCTGAGACAGTTCGGTCCCCTTCTCGTCCTCAGCGGGATCGTGGCTACCGTGGTTCTGGGCGGGCTTTTGACGGTTGAACGCCGGCGCCTGACCGCCGAACGCGCCCTGACGTCGGAACGACGGCGCTTTCAGGCCATCGCCGACAACGTGCCGGGCGCAATCCTGCAGATCCGCCTGGATCCGGATGGTGACATTGCGGTCCTTTACGCGGGCGCCGGCATCCGCAATCTGACCGGCGGCCTCTCCCCCGAGCTGATCCGTTCTGATCCGCGCCGGCTGGATGAAATGGCCCTCCGCGACGGCCAGCGCCTGCTGCCGGCCATCAAGGCCGCCATTCGCGGCGAGACCCCGCCCGGTTTCGGCCTGCCATTGCCCGGCCGCGACGGGGTAACGCGCTGGGTGCTGCTCTATGCGACCACACCGCGCCCCTCGGCCGATGGCCGGCTGATCGCCGATGTGCTGGCGATCGACGGCACCGGCCTGCATCGCATCGAGGAGGATCTGCGGACCGCGCGTGCCTCGGCCGAACGCGCCAACGCCGCCAAATCAATGTTCCTGGCCAATATGAGCCACGAACTGCGCACGCCGATGACCGGGGTGCTGGGCATGCTCGACCTGCTGGCCGGCACCGATCTGGATGGCCGGCAGCGGCGGTGGATGACAGCGATGCGCCGGTCGGCCGAAGGGCTGATGACGCTGCTCAACGATATCCTGGACCTCTCGAAGGTGGAGGCAGGGCGCCTGGTCCTGCACGAGGAACCGGTCGCCATCGGTCGGCTGCTGGACGATGTCGTCGGGCTGTTCGAAGGCCGGGCGTCGCAAAAAGGTATCAATCTGTCGATCCGCCGCGGTCCGGGCGTTCCTGAAACGGTGCTGGCTGATCCTATGCGCCTGCGGCAGGTGCTGATGAATCTGGTCGGCAATGCCATCAAGTTCACCGAGAACGGCTTCGTCGAGATCCGCGTCGACGGCAAGGGTGAGGGAGATCATCCTTCCTTTCTGTCCATCGCCGTCGCCGACACCGGCATCGGCATCGCCGCGGACGCGTTGGATGCAATCTTCCAGCCCTTTGTTCAGGCGGCGGATCGCTCTGGCGCCACCACTGCCCCAAGCGATTCGGCGCCCACGCCGGGCACCGGCCTGGGCCTTGCCATCTCGCGCCGGCTGACCGCGGCAATGGGCGGTGAGCTCACCGTCGACAGCCTGCCCGGCGTCGGGTCGGTCTTCACGATCACGCTGCCCTGTCGGGCCGGGAGCGGAGATGCAGCCACACGGAAAGCCGGCTCCCGTCCCCCGTCCCGGCCAAAGGACAGCGAGACTGCCGGCACATTGGTGGCCGTCCCCGCTTTCAAAGGCCGCAGGCTCCTGATCGCCGAGGACAATCCCGTCAATCGGGAACTCCTGACCGAGGCTCTGCGGCGCATGGGCTTCGACGTGGCTGTCGCAGAAGACGGTGTGGCTGCCGTCGAGATGTCGGCCAAAGCCGCCTTCGATACCATTGTCATGGACATGCAGATGCCACGGATGGATGGCGTCACGGCCACCCGTCGGATCCGCGCGCGCCCGGGAAGGGATGGCAAGGTCCCGATCCTGGCCTTGTCGGCCGACGCCATGCCGGAAAACCGCTCACGTTATCTGGACGCAGGGATCGACGCCTTCGTGGCAAAGCCGGTGAACTGGGGCGAACTGCGCGACACCCTGACAGGCCTGCTCGATGACGGCCGGCCGCCCTCCGGGCCGGTTACGGAAAGCGAGCCATCCGGCGGCGCCGACAGGACGGCCCCGGTGCTCGACCCGGTACGGCGTGATGAGATTGAAAAGGCCCTCGGCACCGAACGCACCCGCGCCCTCTACGGCATGTTCGCCGAAAGTGCGGTCAACACCCATGAACAGATCGCCGCAGCCGCCACGGCAGGAGATGCGGATGCATGGCGCAGTGCCCTCCATGCCCTGAAGGGGCTGGCGGCCAATTACGGCTATCACCGTCTGGCCGCCGCCTGTGCGTCACTGGAGGTGGGCGCCCCGGATACGACCGCGGCATCCCGGCTGGAAGCCGAGGTCACGGCCGCACGGGAAACCGTGGCGGCCGGCTGATCATTCCCCCTGCCCCGACCCGACGGCCGCAACCGGGCAATGGATGCCATGCATGCTTGTGAATGCCGGTTCCGCATAGGCCAGAATACGATCGTCGAACCTGTCGGGTCCTGAGGCGACAATCGGGACGGTTGCGAAAATCGCATCGTCGTCGGCATTTTCCATCTCGGCGTCCGACGCGGCACCTGGTGCCCGCCCGCCTCCGGTCAGCCAGGCGCCGCCGCCCGGCCCGTGGGCCACAAGCAGCACCAGGGGATGGTGTGGGGTGGCCCCGTCCAGCGTCAGCGCATCGAAGCCGTCGGCCTGGCCGCACCAGTCCGTCAGATCCGCAGTCTGCGTCGCGCGGGCATCCACGGCATAGGTGAAGGGCCGCGACCAGCCGTCCTGGACGGCTGCCGCCGGCAACCCGAGGCTCGCGGCCGGAACCCGACCGGTTGCGGCGCCGCTGCAGACGATGTCCGCAACCCCGTCCGTATCGCTTGCAGGGCATGGCAAATGCCCGCTTCGGGCCAGTTCGGCCGCCAGAACGGCCATGACCGCCGCCATCCGTCGATCGGTCGCGGCCCCTCGTGCCGAGACGGTCTCCGCACGCAGGAGCGGCAGAACGCTGCCAAGTAGCAGAGCCAGCACGAATACGGCAACAGCAATTTCTACCAGGACGAAACCGTCTTCGGTATTCACGCGTCTCAGGCGATTCAGACTCGACAAATCGTGACCCCTTGCGTATGCAATCTTTAAACGAGATGTACTTAGAAATAATGCATCTTGAACGATCTTGATCCACATCTTTTGGTTTAATTCTATAGGTAGTGGATTTTTATTATGAACATGATCAACGGTAGCAAATCGGAGACTGGGGGACGAGATCTGGCCGATGCGCTGATGGCGCGTGGCCTGCTGACCGCAGATGCCGCCCGGCTGGTCCGGCGCGAGGCGGAGCGGCTTCCTGGCGGATCGCTGCTGCGTGCGATCGAACATATGGGGCTGGTCGACGAGGCCGATCTCGTCTCGGTACTGGCTGCGGAGTCGGGCCTGGCCGCCTGGCCGGGCCATCCGGTTCCGTCGGATTCAGCCGGGCTGTCAGCTGAGGCGCTGGTCACCGCCGGTGCCGTTCCGTTGGGTGTCGAACGGGGCGAGCTGCTTCTCGCAATGATTGATCCAGACGATCTCACGGCTGCGGAAACCATCCGCCGCCGGCTGGGCCATGCGGGGCAGCTGCGGCGCATGGTCATCGGGCGAACCGCCTTCGCCCGGCTGATCGGCCGGTTGCATCGCAATGATCCGATGATCGACGCCATGATCGCAGCAGCGGCCGGCAGCGGCACCGCTCCCGGCCTGACGATCGCGGCCGAGCACATGCCCGAAGACCCGTTCCGCGACCGGCCGCCCGCCGATGCCGAAGAAAGCGCGGTGACACGTCTCGCCGACATGCTGATCGCCGCCGCCGTCCGGGCCGGCGCGTCCGATCTGCATCTCGATCCGGCGCCGGGACATCTGGGCATTCGCCTGCGAATCGATGGCGTGCTGACCCCGTTCCGCCTGCTGGATGCCGCCATCGCCTCAGGGCTCGTCACCCGTTTCAAGGTGTTGGCGGGGCTGGATGCCGTCGTCACCCTTCGCCCGCAGGACGGGCGGATCACCAGAAAAATCGACGGCCTGGCGGTGGAAATCCGCATCGCGACCCATCCCACCGTTCACGGCGAGGCCGTGGTTCTCAGGCTGCTGGATGCCGACCGCCGGTTGCGCCAGCTCGACGGTCTGGGTCTGACGTCGCGCATCGTCGAGGGGCTGCGCCATATCGCCCGCCGGCCCGACGGGATCGTGGTGGTCGCGGGCCCCACCGGCAGCGGCAAGAGCACGACCCTGCGCGCCTTGACCGGCCTGATAGACCGCCGACGCCTTGCGGTCGCCACGCTGGAGGATCCGGTGGAATATCCGCTGGACGGCATTCGCCAGACCGACCTGTCGCGTCTGCCGGAGTTGAGCTTCGCCGACGGCATCCGCTCGCTGATGCGCCAGGATCCCGACGTGCTGCTGATCGGTGAAATGCGCGACGAGACCACCGCCGCCATGGCCTATCGTGCCGCCGTCACCGGCCACCGGGTGTACACCACACTGCATGCGGGCGATGCCCTGGGCACCATCGACCGGCTGCGCGATCTGGGACTTGCACCGCGTCGCCTGGCGGGTGTTCTGGCGGCCATCCTGGTCCAGCGGCTGGTGCGACGGCTGTGCCCGGACTGCGCGCCCGGGCCGGGCATCGCCGGCCGCGGCTGTCCGGCCTGCGGCTTCACCGGCTTTCGTGGCCGGATACCGATCGCCGAACTGCTGATCCCCGACGACGCCTTCGACGATCTGCTTGCCGGGGATGCCGCACGCCCGCACCTGGCCGCACATCTCAGCCGATGCGGTCATCACAGCCTGCTGGCCGATGCCCGAGAGGTCGAGCGGCGCGGCCTCAGCACCCGCGACGAAATCGAGGCGGTGGTGGGACCGCTGGACCGGCCATGATCAATCGTTCCGATCCCGCCCGGCCCATGATGCGACTGCCGACGGCAGACACGCCGGATGCCGTCTTGCGGCGCTGGCGGTTCCGCGCGGTCGACGCCGATGGCAACCTGTTCCATGGCCGCATTCTGGCCGGTGATGTCGACGCGGCCCTCGGTCAGCTGGAGGCGCGCGGGCTCGATCCGCTCTCGATCCGTCCCGTTCGGGAGGGTCTGTCCCGGTTGTGGCAAGGGCTTACCCGTTCCGGCAGCCTGGTGGCGGGCCCGGCCGAACGTCATGCAGCACTCGCCGAAGCCTGGTCTGCGGCGGGCCTGCATCTGGCAGCCGCGCGCGATCTGCCGGCAGCGCTGGATGCCGCGGCGCAGGGCGGTATTTCCCGCGCAGCTGCAAAAGGCTTCGCCGGTATGGCTGCAGCCATCCGCGCCGGGCAGAGCCCGGCCGAGGCGGCGACCGAAGCCGGACGGGATCTCGGGCCCGTGGCTGCGGCGGTCTTTGCGGTCGCCGCGCGCACCGGACGGCTGGCGCCGGCGATCGACGATCTTGCCCATCATCACGAGACCGAAGCCGCCATCCATGCCCGGATCGCCCGGGCGCTGCGTTATCCGATCGTGCTGGCCGTCACCACCTTCGCCTCTCTCGTCGCCCTCATCGGCGGTGCGCTGCCTGAACTTGCCGGGCTGATGGCCGAACTCGGTGTTGCAGGCGACGACCCGACGCTGCAATTGGCAATCGCAATCGGCGCCGCTCCAGCTCTGGCCATCGGGGTCATCATCGGCCTGCCGGCAGCACTGGTAGCCGGGCTGCTGATCGCCCGCCGGCATCCGGCCGTTGCCCGGCTGCTGGACCGCTGGACACCGATCGTCCGGCTGCGCCATCAACTGGCGGCGGCACGCAGCCTGCGCGCCCTGATCCTGGCCGCCGAGGCCGGGGCACCGGTCACAGAGGCGCTGGACCTGGCGGCGATCGGCGCCGCAGATGCCGAACTTGCCCGGCAGCTCGGCAATGTCCGCCGCCTGATCATTCGTGGGGTTCCGCCGGCAGAGGCCTTCACCCTGCTCGAACCCTGGCCCGCCGTCGCCCAGGCACCGCTGGTTGCGGGTGCGGCAGCCGGTCGGCTGCCCGACGCCGCCCGCAGCGCGTCCCGCGCCCTGGACCGCAGCATCGAACGCTCGGTCGATCGGCTGACTGCCCTCCTGGAGCCTGCCCTGGTCATGTTTCTGGCACTGGTCGTCGCCGGCATCGGCCGGCTGGTGCTGGGTGCGCTGTATTCCGGGCTGGCCGAGGTCGGTGGATGAGACTGCGCACGTCCTCTCCGCCCCGCCGGGTTCTGCTGCTCGATCGTGACCGCCGGCTCTGGGTGGCAACACGGGGCGCCAACGATATCACCCTCCGCCCGGGCCCGGAAACGCCGGCCGCCTGGCGCGCCCTGGCCGCAACGGGGCGCCGCGAGGGGCTGCGTCGTACGCTGCCGTTGATCGTTGAAGACGACCGGCCACGGGTCGCAACCATTGCCCTGCCCCGGCTGGGGCAGCGGATTCGCCGGCAGATCGAAGCCCGCCGCGTCATCGCCGCTGCAGGCGAACTCGGCCTTGATCGCGGCTTCGTCGCCATCCGGCCCCTGCCGCCCGACGGCGGAGCGGGCGGTGGCGGTATGGGCCGTGGCGCTTTGGGAATCGATCCGTCCCGACGGCCGGACAGGCTGGCACTCGCCTTCGTCCCTGCCTCGGCAGAAGTTGAGGCCTGCACCAGGTCGGCGGCAATTGCCGGGCTGCATCTTCGGCCGCTGCCCCCGGTGCTGACAGCCGCAATGGCCCTGGCAAAAAGTCACCATGCGCAGTGGCTGGCCCTGCACGTACCGGTGCCGTCCGATCAGCCGTCCGGCGATGCAATCGATCAGATCCTTTGCGAAGCCGGTTTGCCGGTCTTCTCCAGCCGCCGCCCGCTTTCGGGCCTCACCCCCGTCGAAGCCGCCCTGGACGGGAGCCGGGCAGTCCGTCGCCACCTGCATCGGCATCACACCACTCCCGATCTGATCACGCTGCTGATCGACGACCATGGACCACTGATCCACCCCCTCCCCTGACGGGGAGGAGACAGAGCTGCGCCATCATCGGCCGCCGGTCGTCGCCATGCCAGTCGCCGCGATGTCCGGCCCCACCAGCCCGGACAGAGGTCGTCAGCCGGGGCCGCTCACCCGTCTGGCCCTCGCAGCCCTGCTTGACGAGGCCCCACCGTTGCGCATCCGGACCTTCGGGCCGATGTCTGCCTCCGGCACGGTCGCTGCCCGGCCCTGGCGTGATCAGCCGATCCGCAGCCGGAATCTGGCCGGGCTGGCGGCCGCTGGCCTGCTGTTTGCCGCCCTGATCCTGCCCGGCCTGCAGGCCGCCGGTCTGGTGGACGAGGCGATGGTTGCCGCCCAGCGCAACCTTATGCTCGCCACGGGACTCGATCTGCGCGCGGCAGCGGCCGGCGGCACCGATCCCGGCCGTCTGGCCGCGGGCATGCGCGTTGCCTCTGCCCTGGGTGGACTTGTCGCCATGGAACAGGCGGCGCCGGTGGACCTGCTCTGCGTGCTCGACCGCCTGGCGGTGCTGAGGCCTGAAGGCTTGGCCATCACGGGGCTGGATCATCGACGCGACGGGACCGGCCCGGAGGCCGGCCGGCTGACGCTCGAGATCGAGATCGCCCGCAGCGATGCCGCGGCGGCCGATGCCCTGCGACAGCGTTTTGCCGAAACCGTCGCGACCGCCGGGCTGGGCATGACCACGATTGCCGACCCGCCCCCGCCCCGGGCGGCCGCCCGCCCCTGACCCGCCAGGCTCCGGCACTCAGTGGCGGCGACACGGACCCTGCCGGGAACACGGCCCCCGAAGGCGGCCCGTTCCGCGGCCAGCTGATCCTGACCCCCCTTCCGGCCGATGCCGGCAGATCAGGTACGGCCTGCAGGCCGCGGCTTTCCGCCCGACGCTTCCGACGGCATGCCGCCCGGCGCGAGCCCGCGGCCATGGACAAAGATCCCGCTGGCCGCCTGGCCGTGCGCGTGCCCCGGCTGGCGGCTCTGGCCCTGGGCTGCCTGGCCGTGATCGCCGCAGATCTGACGATGGCACTGGAGGTGGAACGGGTACGGGCGCATGCCGAAGATCTGGCCCGGACCGCCGAGGCGGCACGGGGGCGTTTCCGGCAGGCCGAAGCCGCGGCCTGGCGGCTGGATCAGGGAGTGGCGCGGCTTGTCTCGGATCCGCGGCCACTCTTCACACCGCCGGCGCCGGGCCCGTTGCTCCGGCAGCTGCATGATCTGGCCATGGCGGCCGGCATCGGAACCGTCCGCCTGTCGCTCAGCGACGCCCCGGCGGAGGCGGTCGCACCACGGCCGGCAGATCGTCGGCTGCCGCATCCGCCCGCGGCGGAGGCTCTGCCCCGGCTCAGGCCGGTTCTGGTCATCGCCGAACTGACCGCGCCGTCGGATGCCGAAATCCGTGCCGGGCTTGCGGCCATGCGGGCCGCACTGCCGGGCCGCGCCGTGATCGACCGTCTGGATCTGGCCGATCGCCCGGATGAAGGCCGGGCGGATGCCCAGGCGGTGTTGCGTTTCACCACCATCGATCCGGGCAGCCTGCCACCCCTGCCCGACGGCCAGGCCATGGACCCACTGACCCCTCTCCTTACCCGCCACAACCTTGCGGCGCCCGCCATCCCGCCGGACCCGCCTGGAACCGTTGTCGCCCTTGCCCTGGAGCCGTCGGAGCACCGCCGCCGCCTGAGCAGCCCGGACCGACCGACCGCGGCTGAGCCGCCTGCGGTCGCACGCCGGATCAAGCTTGACGGCATTGCACGTGGACCGGGATCGGACTGGCGGGTCTGGATCAACGGCCGGCGGATTGAAATGGCGGAGCCGGCCCGTCCCGGCGAGCCCGTCGTCGAAGCGGTTGGCCGGGACACCGTCAGCATCCGCCTGGCGGAAGGCAGGAGCACGGTCTCTCTCGCCCTGGGGCGGGAGATCTGTCTCGGCATCGACGGCATCCTGCCCGACGAGGTCTGTCCATGACCGCCATCCGGCCCTTCCTGATCGTCCTCGTTCTTCTCGCTCTCACCGCCTGCGGCACCGCCGATCCGCGCGACCGGGCGCTGGGTCTGGAGCGCCGCGACTATCGGGCGATCGGAGGCACGCCTGCAGCGACACCGTCGCCGGATACAAGGCCGGCTCCGCCGCCGGTACCGCCACAACTGCCACCGCTGGAAGGGGATGGTGAGCTGGACGATCCCGCGCCCGGTCCGGAAGCCCGGGCCATCCTGTCCCGCCCGGTCGACATCCGGGTCGCCGGCCAGATCCCGATCGCCGAGGTCGTGGAAGATCTGGCCCATCAGGCGGGTGTGGGTGTGGTGATCGATCCGACCCTTGCCGGCATGGTCCGGGTCAGCCTCTCGGGCGTGCCTCTCGGCAGCGCACTGACGGCGATCGGCCGTCAGGTGAACTTCGTCTACCGGATCGAGGGCGGAGTGCTTCTGGTCGAACGCGACCGGCCGGTGGTCCGCATCTACCGCATCGATCAGCCGGATATGGTGCGCCGGGTGGATGGCGGTGTCGCAGCCTCGTCGGAACTCGACACCGTCGGCACCGGCAGTGGCGGCACGGCCGACCGCAACGGCTCGTCGATCGCCATCCGCAATCACACGGACGGCGCCTTCTGGAACGATGCCATACGCACATTGGCGGCCGCCCTTGGTATCCCCGGCGATGATGCCGCCCAGATCGCCGATCCGGCGGATGACCGCCGGCCCCGTTTGAGCGTGAACCCACGCACCGGCGTGATCGCCGTCTATGGCGATCGCCATGCCCAGGACGTCGTCCGCCGGGTGATTGCCGGCCTGCGTCGGACCACCGGACGACAGGTTCTGATCGAGGCCCGTGTCGTGGAGGTCGCACTCGACGAGGGCTACGAGGCCGGAATCGATTGGTCCGCGATCCTGTCGGGAGACGTCACCATCGCCGGCCGGTTCGGCGCACCGGCCGCGCGGATCGCAAACGGGGTCGACGATGTCCTGGGCATCCGGGTGAGCGGATCCGACATCGACGCCCTGGTGGGGCTGGCGGCGCGCTTTGGTGCGGTGCGCACGCTCTCCAGCCCGCGCCTCACCGTGCTCAACAACCAGACGGCGCTGCTCAAAGTCGCCGAGAACGCGGTCTACTTCACGCTGGATGTCGAGCGAGAGACCGATGACGACACTGGCGACGTGACCCTGACGGTCAATTCGAAGCTGAACACCGTGCCCATCGGGCTGGTGCTGAGCGTGCAGCCGGCAATCGCGGCCGACGAGCGCTCGGTGGTCATGACCGTCCGGCCGACCATCACCCGCATCGCCCGGGAGGTCGCCGATCCGGGCGTCGCCATCGCCTCTCAGAACCAGGTGGAAAGCCTGGTGCCGGTGGTGGAGGTCCGCGAGCTGGACTCGGTCCTGCGCATCCGGTCGGGCGAGATCATGATCATGGGCGGGCTGATGGAAGAGCGCGCGCGCTTCGACGAAAGCGGCGCCCCGGTGCTGAAGGATCTGCCCTGGGTGGGGCGGCTGTTTCGCGCCGACACCGATGCCAGCCATACGGTGGAACTGGTGGTCTTCCTGCGCGCCACGATCCTGCCCGACGACACCGGCGGCACCATCGCCCCGGCCGATATCGACCTGTATCGCGGCTTCACCACCGATCCGCGGCCCCTGCCCTTCCCCGCGCCTTCCTCCTCCCCTGCAGTCACACCGCCGTCTGCACCGGCGGCGACACCCGGCCGTCCCGTCCCAGAAAGCGAAAGCGAGCCACAATGATGAGCATCCGAACCCGTTCCGCAGCCAGCCATCCCGACCCGAAACATTATGGCCCGACACATTCTGGCCCGAGACATTCTGGCCCGAGACATCCGGCCGCCGGGCCCGACATAACCGAAGACGATCGCGGCTTCACCCTGGTGGAGGTGGCCATTGCGCTTGTCGTCATCGCCCTGCTGGTCGGCACCGTTCTGCAGGCCCAGGGGATGGTCGGCAACAGCCGTGCCCAGGCCTTCGTGTCGGAGGTCGGCGCCATCCGCACCGCATTCGGTCAATTCCAGGAACGCTATGGCGCTCTGCCCGGCGACTACACCGATGCGGCAGCGCTTGCGAGCGGCGTCACAGCCGGCGACGGCAATGGCATACTTTCGGGCGACGGTGCCAGTCAGGAAAGCCTGAATGCCTGGCGCCATCTGACCGCCGCCCAGTTCCTGACCAATCTTAAGATGCCGCCGGCCGGCACGTCGGCGCCGTCCACGCCGCTGGGTGGGCAGTATCAGCTGGTGTCGGCGACGGTCGGGGCAACGAGCGGGGTGTGGCTCAGGATCGGCAGCATGACCACCGGTTCAACCACAGGTAATTCAACGCCCCTGCTGACCGTCGATCAGGCGCGCCGGCTGGACATGGAACTGGATGACGGGCTGCCGGCCACCGGATCTGTGGTCACCAGCACGGCCGCCTGTCAGGTGACCGGCAGCAATATGTACAATCTGGCCGCAACCGATACCTGCCTCATTCAGGTGCTGATGTAGTGAGGTCGGTCCGGTTCTGTCCGCCGGTGGCAGCATTGGCGCGTGTGGCGGTATTGGGTACGGCCCTCTCGGCTCTGGCCCTGCCGCCACCACCCCCGGGAGATCCGCTGCCGCCAGAGCCGGGGCCACCTGTCCTGCGGGATCTGGTTCCGCGCATGGTCACCCCGGTCCGGGATGTCAGCCCGGCGATCCCGCCACCCAAAGCTCTCCATGTCCCGCGAGCCGTGTCGCGGGCAGATGAACTGTAACGGTGGTTCCCAGGCCCGGCTGGCTGTCGAGCAGCAGCCGGCCGCCATGCAACTCGACGATCGCCTTGGACAGGGGGAGGCCGAGCCCGGTGCCTTCAAAACGACGGCTCAAGGCACTCTCGATCTGACCGAACGGGGTCAAAACCTTGGGCAGATCCTCGGGGGCGATGCCGATGCCGGTGTCGGTCACGATGATGTCCATGCCGCCATCCCTGCCCGGCACTGCCGCCAAGGTCACCCGGCCCCCCGGCTCGGTGAACTTGACCGCATTGGAGAGAAGATTGAGCAGCACCTGCTTCATGCGCCGCTCATCGACCAGAATCGGCGGCAGGCCGGGCGGCAGCTCGGTCTCCAGGGTGATGCCGCCGGCATCGGCACGCGCCTGAACCATCCCCCGGGCACGCGATGCCATGGCCCGCAGATCGACCGGCCGCTCGTCGAGATCCAGGCGGCCGGCTTCGATCTTCGACATGTCGAGGATATCGCTGATCACCGCCAACAAATGGCCGCCACTCTCGGTGATATCGTGGGCGTATTCCAGGTAGCGGGGGTTGCCGACCGGGCCCAGCGCCTCAAGCGCGATCATTTCGGAAAAGCCGATCACCGCATTCAGCGGGGTGCGCAGCTCATGGCTCATATTGGCCAGGAACTCGCTTTTTGCACGGTTGGCCAGCTCGGCCGTCTCCTTGGCCTCCAGCAAGGCCGTCTCGGCGCGCCTGCGTTCTGCGCCCACCAGGGCAAGCGCGATCAGATCGGCCAGGGAGCCCACGAAATTGACCTCGTCCTGAGCCCAATGCCGGGGCGAGCCGAAATGCTCGCAGCACAGGATACCGACCACCCGGCCGTCGACCCGGACGGTGGCATCCATCAGGGCGCCCAGGTTGTCGCCATAGCGCGGCAGTGTCATCACCTCGGTCATGGCCGGATGGAAACGGGCATCCCCCACCACCAGCGCGCGTTCAGGCAGCAATGCCTCAAAATAGCGCGGCATTCCGGCCACCGAGATATGCCGTCCATCGGTCGGCAGATGACTGCCGGCACGCGCATCGAAATGATCGATGCACATGAAATCGGTCGGATCCGGAGCGTGCGTACCCGCCCGGGTCTGCATCGTATCCGCCAGCCAGACGGAAACCCGGCCGACATCGATGATCTCCGCCGCCGTTTCGCTCACCACCCGGATAACGCTGGCGGGGTCGCCGGTAAACAGGCCGCCGCCATGGGCGATCGCGGCAATGGCCCCGTTCTGGCGGCGCAGGCGGGTCTCGCGACTGCGCAGCGCATCCTCGGCCATGCGCCGATCGGTGATATCGTGCACCACCACCAGCAGGGATGCTGCACCGCCATAGCGCAGGGCACAGGCGCTGAGCAGCCCCCAGAAGGCACGATCACCGGCCCGGATCATCGGCGCTTCGATCCGATCCGCCGCGGCCCGGCCGGTCAATTCGGCCATGATCAGCGCCGCCGCCGCCGGATCTGCGAACAGCCGGTCGAAGATCAGCCCGCCTTCGGTCTGGCCGCCGACCAGATCGTCCAGCCCGAAGGCATCTACCGCGGCCCGATTGGCGAAAAGCAGACGCCGGCCGTCCTGCATCACGATCAGCATCGGCAGCGGCGCCGCCTCGGCAATTGCCCTGAACCGCTCCTCGCTTTCAGCCAGGGCGCGTTCACGCCGGCGGATATCGGTCGCATCGCGGGCGACGACCACCAGCCCACCATCGGCCGTGGCGCGCTCGCTCAACTCCAGCAATCGGCCATCGGCCATGTGGGCATCGATCAGCGCATCGCTGCGATGATGGACGATGTCGCCGTAACGGCGCATCGCCGCCTCGACCGAAAACAGCCTGTCGCCAGCATAGGCGCCCCGATCGACCGCGGCGCGCACCAGATCCTCGAGCAGGGTGCCGGGCACCAGCAGGTCCGCGACCACCTGAAACAGATCAACCATGCGACGGTTCACGATCACCAGCCTGAGGTCGCGATCATAGATCGCGATGCCCTCGCGCGTGCTGTCCAGGGCATCCAGCATCAGGCGATGTGCAGCCCAGGCTCGGGCTTCCGCCTCCATGCGATCGGTGATGTCGGTCGAGACACCGCGATGGCCGATTACCCGACCGCGCGCGTCCAGGATCGGCCGCCCCGCTTCTTCGATCACCCGGCGACGCCCGTGGGCATCCAGCAATTCATAGCGCAGGCCATCGAAGGCGACACCGGCCGCCATCTCGTCCAGGTGCCGTCGCCAGCGCCGCTCTTCGGCGCGCCGCCAGGCCATGGCCGGCAATTCGGCGCGGCGGGTGCCGATCAGCCGGTCGGCCGGAATTCCCAGTCGATCCACGATCCGGCGGGAAACGTAGATGAACCGGCCGTCGGCATCGGTTTCCCAGATCCAGTCGCTGGCGATGCCGGCGACATCACGAAAGCGCTGTTCCTGCTCGCTGAGCCGGCGGTTGCGGTCCGCAAGCAACCGCGCATTATGCGTCAGGCTCCCCACGGCCAGACGCGCCCGGGCGGCCGCACTCCAGACCAGTGCCGACATCAGCAGAAGCGCGATGACGACCAGCGGCAATGTGCTCTCCAGAAGCGCCCGACCGGGTTGATCGGGCCTCCAGGTGACCCAGGCGACGGGGGTACCATCCGGACCATCCAGTGCCAGGGCGGCATCCCCCTGCGGCATCGTCAGGGCCAGGGTCACGTCAGGCAGCCCCCCGATTATGTCATGCCCCAGAAAATTGCGATCCAGACGCTGAAAGATGACCAGCGCGTGACCGGGCTCCTCGGTTGGCTGAACCGTGCCCTCGGTTGCGAAAGGCGCGATGCGGGCGGCCACCGCAAAAACGATGCTGCCGTCGATCCTGATCGTCCGTTTCACAGACCGCGGCTCCTGCCCGCCTGTCGCCAGAGCGGTTTCGACCAGGGGTGCCAGCATCGACGGAAGGGTATCGATCTCGTCTGCAGAGAATCCTTCGCCGGCAGAAAGATAGACCGGTGGTCCGGAGGTTCCCATCACCAGACTGCCGTCGACGGCAAAGGTGCGGCGCAGATAGGCCCCGAAATTATCGTCGAGCCAGGCGTCGTCAAACGGAGGGCTCGTTGCGGCGACGGCCTCGTCCCACCAGGCGTAGTCGACCACGGTCCGTTCCAGGGTCGACATGCGGGCGTTCAGCAGATCGCGGATCAGGCGCTGCTGCTGGTTCAGTGCCGTCTGGTCCTGCACGCCGGCTGCGGTCACGACGATCGCGCCCACAAGAACCAGACCGATGGTCATCACCCCCAGGATCGGCCGGATCAGCCGGCCAAAGCTGACATCGGACGTATTGACAGCAGAATGCGGCAGCGATGCCGAGGCTCCGCCGTCATCATGATCTGCGTTTCCGGCCGCCACTGTCTGTGCGGATGGAGTCTTGTCCCGATGCCAGCCGATGCGCACCTGCGCGATGCCCTCTTGCGATCGAAGCCACTGGGCGATCGAGGCCGCTGGCGCGATCGGGGCCACAGTGCCCCTGCCGTCCTCGCCCGCCGGTCGTGATCTCCCGCACGACCGTGCTCCCCCATCCAGCCCGGGAAGTGTTGCAGGCCCCCCTGACGGACGCAAGGCAGAGGCTGGCATCGTGGCATTTTTCCAGACCACGTCCGACATGCATCATCGCCCGGCCCCCGTCAGAGGCCGGGCGATGACGGATGATGGCCAACGATCGGGCGGATCGGGCGATCAGGCAGCGTGGGTTCTGGCCAGCTTCTCCCCCAGCTTGCCCGGTACCTCCTGGAGCACGGCCTCACCGGCCTCGATCACCGCCAGACCTTGTGTCGCAGCCGCCAGATCGTCGATCAGCCGGGGCAGTTCGGCATCGGGCACCATCGCTTCCAGCCGGTCCCAACCCACGGGCTGGGCCACCGCTTCCAGGCCCAGGATCTGACCGCGGGCCGACTGAATGGCGGCATGCATGCGGGCGGTGGCACTGCCCGGTGCCGTCATCCGCACCGGCCTCACCGGTTCCAGCAGTACCGGATCCGCCTCGCCCAGGGCCTCGGTCATCGCCATGCGGGCCGCGGTCCTGAAGGCCATGTCGGAACTGTCGACCGCGTGATGCAGGCCATCGGTCAGAGAAACCGCCAGATCGACCACCGGGAAGCCAAGCGGCCCGCTGACCATCGCGTCGCGCACGCCCGCCTCCACGGCGGGCACGAAATTGCGCGGCACGGAGCCGCCGACGGTCCGGTCCTCGAACCGGAAACCTTCGCCGCGGCCAAGGGGCGTGAGTTCCAGGGACACATCGGCGAACTGGCCATGGCCGCCGCTCTGGCGCTTGTGCCGCGCCCGGGCAGCCGCCGGCCGGCGCGGCGCCTCGCGGAAGGCGATACGGGGTGGCCGGGTCTCCACCTCGATGCCGAAGCGCAGCTTCAACCGCTCCACCGCCAGGGCCAGATGACGGGCCCCCTGGCCGATCAGCACCGTTTCGGACATGTCGGGACGCGCATCGATCCGATAGGACGGATCCTCTTCCACCAGCCGCGCCAGGGCGGCCCCCAGCTTGGCCTCGTCGGCAGCCCTGGTCGCCGCCAGAACCAGGCCGGCCACCGGCATCGGCACCGATGCTCCTCCCTCGGCGATCACACCTTTGGCATCGACCGTCACGCCGACCGGCACGTTTTCAAGCCGGGGCAGCACCACCACCTCGCCCGCAACCGCCGCATCGGTTCGCCGGATCATGGCCGGGCCGTCGAACATGCCGATCTGGCCCAGACGCTGACCGGCGAAGTCATCCCCTTCGGCCAGCCGCCCCGACCACAGCCGCGCGATCCCGACCCGGCCCAGATGCGGCAGATGCAGCACCTTGAACAGCCGGGCCCGCATCCGGCCGTCGTCGTGACCGCGCAGGACCGCATCTTCCCCCTCGTCTCCGGCATCGACCGGGTCGAGCACGCCTTCGCGGCAGGCGGTGACGGCGACATCCGGCGTCTCGTGGCGCAGCGCCTTCATCAGCCGCCGGACCCCGAAGCCTTCAAGCGCATTGCCGAAGAACACCGGCACAATGGTCTCGCGGCCGAATTCCCGGCCGAGGTCGCGATAGATGGTCTTGCGGTCGGGATGGTTTTCCTCGAGCAGCTGTTCCAACAGGACATCGTCGAAATCGGCCAGCGTTTCGAGCATCACCTGGCGGGCTTCCTGCTCGCGGGCGCTGAGCGAGGCGGGCAGCCGTACCACCTCCGATGCCGATCCGGGGCGATATCGATAGGCGCGTTCACTGGCCAGGTCGACATGGCCGACCACCCGCTCCTCGCCCGAGGCGCCGCGTTCTCGGATCGGCACTTCGCGCAGCACCAGTGGCCGGCGGCTGGCGGATTGAAGGGCGTCGAGGATGGTGGCGACGCGCACGCTCAAAGTGTCCACCTTATTGATGAACACCATGTGGGGAACGCGCATTTCCTCAAGCAGGGTGAAGATCGGCGCCAGCGCCTCGACCCGGGCGGGATCGGGGTCGCAGACCACCACCGCCACATCGGCGACGGTCAGACAATCGCGCATGTCCTGGCGGCAATCGGCGGCGCCGGGGCAGTCGAGCATCGTCCAGCGCTCGCCAAGATAGTCGATGCGGGCGGTGTTGAGGGTCAGCCCGCCCGAGATCTGGCCGCGTGCTTCGGGCCAGGCATCGCCCCGCGCAGTGCCGTCGGCCACACGGCCCAGCCGGCCGGTGGTGCCCGAGATCCACAGCATGGCCTCGAGCAGGCTGGTCTTACCGGTTCCATAAGGTCCGATAAGGACGGCGCACCGTGGCGCCGCCGGAACTCTGTCGGGCATGGCCCCCGCGGGCCTGCCCTCTGCCGTGTTGGTGGACATGGCATCCTCCCCAGCATCCGGAATGGATGGAGATCGTCCGATGTCGGGTGTCACGGGCGCGGGCGGCAGCAGGACAAGTCGGCACAGAAGAGGCGCGCCGCGCGTCGGAGCGGATCGGACGATCCGTCCCTTCCTTGGCAGCGGAACCGTCGGCGGCGATGCAGGATGCCCGCAGCGAAGGCGGCCCCGTCAGATCGCGGGCCGTTCCGTATCACCATCCGGTGATATGACGGCCTCGTTACCCCCCGATGCTCGCGCGGCCGGCCGGTCGAGGCAAGCGAAACCGTTATCCGATGCCGATCTGTCGCAGCCATCGGCCGCAGCCACGGGATGTCTGCCCCCCGCTTGACTCCACCTGCGAGCCGGACTAGAACAAAAAGAGAACAAACGGACGCCCCCCGGTCCGCTGAAACGGCCCCGCAAGCCCGGCCCGCACAGGCCAGGCCTGCATCACCGGCCCCTCTTGCAGGCCGGCCTCTCTTGCAGGAAGGCAGCGATGATACCGATCAGGCCGACGACCATCGCGCCGGCACCAGGCCGGGTGGTCCGCATCTTCAGGGATGGCCCCCGCCGTCCGCGCACACCGGCCGCGGCCGATGACCGGGTCGTCGGCACCGCCTCTTCCATAGCCGTGCAGCCCGGCCGGCCGCACAGCCTGGCCATGGCGGAGCTGCACCTGATGGTCGCCGGGACCACCTGCCCTGCTCTCATTTCGACACCACCGCTCCTTTCGTCACCGGCCGGTTCTGCCGGTGTTCCTTCCACCCCGTGGCCAGTGCCGGAAGGCGGCCCAACGACGGAGGATGGCATGGCTTTCGGATCCGCGACCCGTCTCGCCCCCCCTTTCCCCCTCACCCAGCGCGATCCCGCCATCCGGGTCAGGCCTTCGCGCCTGCTCGCGGCCGCTGCCGCAGCAACCGCACGGGCCGCGGTCGACCCCGACCCTCAGGCCAGCGACGATCAGCTCGACGACACGGCGGCAGCCGGTCTTGCCGCAGCCCAGGTGCCCGATCGGGTCGAGCAGCTGCGGGCGGTGATCGCCCGGATCGAGACCCGCGGCAATGCCGCCACCGGAGATGACCGTGGCCAGGCGGGCGCCGTGATCGGCACCGGTCATGCCGCCATCGATGCCCGCCTGGGCGAAGGCGGGCTCAGCCTGGCCCGGCTGCATGAAATCGTGACCGCGGAAGCGGGGGATCATCCTTCGGCCGGTGCCGCCCATGGTGCCGGGCTGGGGCTTGCCGCCAGCTGGGCCGCGGCGGCAGCGCGCCTGCGCAGCGGCCCGGTTCTCTGGGTCGGCGGCTGGCCGCCCCCTTATGCGCCGGGGCTGGCGGGTTTCGGGCTCGATCCCTCCCGGCTGCTGGTGGTGCCGGCCCGGCGTAGTGCCGAACGGCTCTGGGTGATGGAAGAGGCGGTGCGCAGCGGCGCGGTCGCCGCCGTGGTGGGAGAGGTCGCCGATGCCGACCCGCTCGCCACCCGGCGCCTGCAATTCGCCGCCGCCGAAGGCGGAGCGCCGGCCCTGATGCTCCGCCCGGTCGCCGCCGGGATCCTTGCCGCCACCGCCGCCCATGATGCCGATCCCGCCCTGTTGCTCGACCGTCTGCCGGCCAGTTCCGCCGCCAGTCGCTGGGCGGTGACCACGGCCCCCGGCACAGCCGCGCAATGGCCGGCCGCGGCAGGCTATGCCGCCCGCCCGATCGGCCGGCTGCACTGGCGGCTGGACCTGCTCCGTGCGCGCGGCGCCCTGCCCGCCCGCTTCACCGTCGCCTGGGCGGCCGAGGGGCCGGAGGCGAACCGGGACGGTACGACCGGTGCGGGCATGCTGGACGTGATCCACGGCCCGGGTGCCGTGGCGGCACGCCAGGTCGTACACGGCCTGCCGACCCGCCAGACCGGGACCGGCGGCTGGTTCGGCCGTACCCTCACCCGCAGCCTGGGCAACCGGCCGCTCACCGCCGGCTGACCCGCCCCCGGAACCGGACGCCCGCGCCGGCACGGGGCCGCTGTCCCGCCTTGCCCCGGGGTTCAGTATCTCTCATGTCCAGCCCTCACGCCGATCCCGCACGCCCTGCCGGCACCGGCTCCGGCCGGCGCATTCTGGCTCTGCATCTGCCATTGCTCGCCGTCGACCGCCAGATCCTGATCGCGCAGGCGAGCGGCGATGCCGATGCGGCCCGGCACTGGCGCCACGGCCCAGCCGCCTGCCATGCCCCGGGCCCGCGCGGGCCGATGATCACCATCCCCAACCCTGCCGCCCGGGCCGCCGGGGTCCGGACGGGCATGACGCTGGCCGAAGCCCGGGCACGGACCGCCGGCGACATCCTGCTCGCCCCGGCAGACCCGCGGGGCGACCGCCGCGCCCTGGCCTGGCTTGCCGATCTTGCCGACCGCTTTTCGCCCGCAGTCGGCCTCGACGGCGATCAGGGGCTGCTTCTCGACATCACCGGGGTTGCGCATCTCTTCCGGGGAGAGGCCGGTCTGATCGCCCGGGCCGGTGCCCTGATCCGCGGGCGCGGCTTCAGCCTGACCGCGGCGATCGCCCCCACACCGCTCGCCGCCTCTGCCCTCGCCCGGGCCCAGGCCTACACACATGCCCACGCACAGGCCCATCCCCCGGCAGATGCCACCGTGGTGGTGGCACATGACCGGGCCGGTCCCGACGAGACCCGGGCCGCCCTCGCCCGGCTGGTCGGCCCCCTGCCGCCGGAGATGATCAGTCTCGATCGAGAAAGATTGCGGCGGGTTGCGGAAGGTCTGGCGCGGCTCGGCATCCGGCGGGTCGATGCCCTGGATGCGCTGCCCCGCAGTTCGGTTGCCGAACGCTTCGGGTCGGGGCTGCTCGACCTGCTCGACCGGCTGTACGACCGGGCGCCGGATCCCCTGCATCCCCGCCGGCCGTCGGCGCCGGTCGAGGTGCGGATCAGCTGGGCGGAGCCGATCGGACGGGCCGAGGATATCGCTGCCGCCACCGCCGCCCTGGTCGATGATCTGGTGGCCGATCTGGGCGCCGCCGGCCTCGGTGCCCGGCGGCTGGCGCTGTCGGTCCATCTGGTCGATGGCCGTCTGCATCGCGCCGAGCTGGGCCTGGCGCTCGCCAGCCGGGAGCCACGGCACATGATGCGGCTGCTGGCCGAACGGCTGGACCGGATCGATCCCGGCCTCGGGATCGAGGTCATGGTTCTGGCGGCGCCCGTGGTCCAGCCGCTCGCCGATCTGGACCGATCGCTGCCGGGGCTTGGCCAGGCCCCGCTTTCAGCCGGTACCGGCGGCGCTGCCGTCGCCGCCCTGATCGACCGGATCGATGCCCGGCTCGGCAATGGCCGGGTCCGGGCGGTCAGGATCGAAGCCGGGGTGATGCCCGAGACGGCCATCAAGCTGATCCCCGCTGCCATCGCCCCGCAGCGGGCTGCCAGGATTGACGACGGCCCCCATCGGGTAACGGCACCCCGGCCGGCGCGGCTGCTCGCCCGGCCCGAGCCGGCCCTGGTGGTGGCGGCCCTGCCCGATGATCCCCCGGCCCGGCTGCGCTGGCGCGGCCGGCTGCATCGGGTGCATCTGGCCGATGGCCCCGAACGGCTGACCGGCCCCTGGTGGGAAAGTCCCGGCGCCCCGGCCGAGGCCCGCGACTATTACCGGGTCGAAACCGAGGACGGGCTCAGACTCTGGGTGTTCCGCAGCCGCGGATCGGCCGGGCTGGTGCTCGACGGGGGCGGGGCCGCCGATGACGTAGCAGCCGCAGACGACTGGTTCGTTCACGGCATCTTTGCCTGATTTTCCAGACCATTGTCCCTGGACCCTCAGCTATCGCCACAGGTTCCGCACCGATGCAGCCCGTCCCCCATGTCGAGTTCGAGATCACCAGCTGTTTCAGCTTTCTGCGCGGGGCGTCGCATCCCGAGGAACTGGTCGCGACCGCTGCCGCCTTCGGCTATGACCGGGTTGCGATCGCCGACCGGTCCAGCCTGGCCGGCGTGGTCCGGGCCCATGTCTCGGCCCGTAAGCTGGGCCTTGCCCTGCATGTCGGCGCCAGGCTCGATCCCGAAGATGCGCCGCCGATGCTGCTCTATCCGCGCAACCGGGAAGCCTATGGCAGGCTCTGCCGCCTGCTGACCCTGGGCAAGCGTCGGGCGCCCAAGGGTGCCTGCCGGCTGACCCTGGCCGATATTCTTGCCATGGCGGAGGATCACGAGATCATCCTGCTGCCGCCGATGTCGTGTCCTGCAACCGGCCCCCACTCCGACTGGGATGCCCATGCCGCAGCCGCCAGCCGGCTGGCGGCCGCCTTCCCCGATGCGGTGCATCTGGCGGCGCGCCATCTGCTTGCCGGCGATGACGACGCCCGCATCGCCCGGGTCGATGCGCTGGCCGGCCGGCTCGGCATCGACATGATCGCCACCGGCGACGTGCGCATGCATGTACCGGAGCGGCGGATGCTCGCCGATGTGATGACCTGCATCCGCGAGCATGTGACCATCGACCGGGCCGGCCGGCGGCTCGCCCGGAATGCCGAACGGCATCTGAAGCCACCGCCTGAGATTGCCCGCCGCTTCGCCCGCTATCCTGACGCCCTTGCAGCTGCCCGCCGGATGTCCGACCGGCTGAACTTCCGGCTCGACGAACTCTCCTATGAATATCCGATGGAGACCGGCCTGCCCGGCGAAACACCCCAGCAGACCCTGGAGCGCCGGACGCGGGAAGGGCTCGCCTGGCGCTATCCCGAGGGGGCCTCGGCCGGGATCCGGAAACGGGTCGAAACCGAACTCGGGCTGATCGGCCGCAAGGGCTATGCGCCCTATTTCCTGACGGTGGACGAGATCGTGCGCTTCGCACGCGATCGCGGCATTCTGGCCCAGGGGCGCGGATCGGCAGCGAATTCCGTGGTCTGCTTCCTGCTCGGCATCACCGCCGTCGACCCCACCCGGGTCGACCTGCTGTTCGAGCGTTTCATCAGCGATGCCCGTGACGAGCCACCCGATATCGACGTCGATTTCGAGCATGAACGCCGGGAAGAGGTGATCCAGCATCTCTATGAAAAATACGGCCGCGACCATGCCGCACTTGCCGCCACCGTCATCAGCTACCGGCCGAAAAGTGCGCTGCGCGAGGTCGCCCGCGCCATGGGGCTGGACGAGGATACCGCCGGCCGGCTTTCGGGTCAGATCTGGGGTCATTCCGACGAGCCGCTCGACCGCGAGGCCCTGCGGGCTGCCGGAATCGATCCCGATGCGCCGCGGATCCGGGCGACCATCGCGCTTGCCCGCAGCCTGCTCGGCTTTCCGCGCCATCTGTCGCAGCATGTCGGCGGCTTCGTACTCACCCGCCGACCGCTGGAAGAGACGGTGCCGATCGGCAATGCCGCCATGCCCGACCGCACCTTCGTCGAATGGGACAAGGACGATCTGGATGCGCTCGGCATCCTGAAGATCGATGTGCTGGCGCTGGGCATGCTGACCGCGGTGCGCAAGGGTTTCGAGCTGATCCGGCAGACCACCGGCCAGAGCTGGACCATGGCCACCCTCCCGCCCGAGGATCCGGCGGTCTATGACATGCTCTGCCGGGCCGATGCGGTGGGGGTGTTCCAGGTGGAAAGCCGGGCCCAGCTCAACATGCTGCCGCGCCTGAAGCCGCGGACCTATTACGACCTGGTGATCGAGGTGGCGATCGTCCGGCCGGGGCCCATTCAGGGCGACATGGTTCACCCCTATCTGCGCCGGCGCGACGGGCTGGAGCCGGTGGATTATCCGTCGGACGAGCTGAAGGCGGTGCTGCAGCGGACCATGGGCGTGCCGCTGTTCCAGGAACAGGCGATGCGCATCGCCATGGTCGCCGGCGGCTTCACCGGCGAAGAAGCCGACGAACTGCGCCGGGCCATGGCCGCCTTCCGCCGCACCGGATCAGTGAACCGTTTCCACGACAAGCTGGTCTCAGGGATGGTCGCCCGCGGCTATGACCGCGACTTTGCCGAACGCTGCTTCCGCCAGATCGAAGGCTTCGGCGAGTACGGTTTTCCGGAAAGCCATGCCGCCAGTTTTGCCCTGATCGTCTATGTCTCAGCCTGGATGAAATGCCATCACCCGGCGGCCTTTACCTGCGGGCTGCTCAACAGCCAGCCCATGGGTTTCTATGCACCGGCCCAGCTGGTGCGCGATGCCGCAGCCCATGGGGTGGAGATCCGGGCGGTCGACATCGCCCGCAGCGATTGGGATTGCACGCTGGAACCGACCACCGCCGCCACCGGTGCGGCAGGTCTGCCGGCGCTGCGCCTGGGCTTTCGCCTGGTGAAGGGGCTCGCGGAAGCGGATGGGCGGCGGATCGCCGAGCGGCGACCGCCCGGCGGCTATGACAGCCCGGCCGCCATCACCCGGCTGGCGGGGGTGGCACCGGCGGCCCTGATGCGCATCGCCGAAGCCGACGGTTTCCGTGGCATGGGGCTGGATCGGCGCCGGGCGCTCTGGGCGCTGAGCCGGATGGAGGCCGGAGCAGCCCTGCCGCTGTTCGCCGGGCTGGATGATGGCGGCAGACCCGCAGAGGCGCCGGCCCCTCTGCCGGCGACCCCGGCGGCACGGGCGATGGTCGAGGATTATGCCTCGACCGGCCTCACCCTTCGCCGCCATCCGATCACCCTGATCCGCGCCGAGCTGGACCGGCGCGGCGTGGTGCCGGTTTCGGCGCTCGGCGGCATCACCAGCGGGCGGCGCACGTCGGTGACCGGGCTGGTCACCACCCGCCAGCGACCGGGCACCGCCAAGGGCATCGTGTTCATCACGCTGGAAGATGAAACCGGCTATGCCAATCTGATCGTCCGGCCCGAGATTCGTGATCGCCATCGCGTTCTGGTTCATACCGGTCGGGTGCTCACCGCGCGCGGCCGGCTGGAGCGATCGGGGCAGATCATCCATCTGCTGGTCGAAACCCTGGCCGATGCCGAGCCGATGCTGACCGCCGCGGTCGGACGTGCCGACGACCGGGCCGCGGCCGAACATCTGGCGGCCCTTGGCATCCGGCTGGACGCGACCGCGCCGACGACGACCCCGCCCGCTGGCCAGATCCGCCTGCGATCGCGCGATTTTCACTGACCCCCGATCGCAGGGGACGGGGCGGGCCGGCACCATGATCTCATCAACCATGGATCGCAGATCAGCTTCATGTCTATGATGAAGGCGGATGTGCTTCTTCCGTGCACGGCACCGCATGTCCCAACAAGGCCATGCAGTTGTCCTCGCCTTATCACCCGGGTGCATCCGTCGGCTTCCTATAAAGGAAGATGACGTTTCAGATGAACCAGCACCCGCCCCGGTCGGGCCGTTCCAGCCGCGGGGCGCGCGCGCATGAACGGATGGCGATATATGGCCGACAGCCTCTTTCTGCGTGAATTCCTACGCGCCCCTCTCCGCACGGGAGCCCAGCAACCTTCGAGCCGCGCCCTCGCCGCCGCCATGGCCGCCGAGATCGACCCCGCGGCCGACGGGCCGGTGGTCGAACTGGGCCCCGGCACGGGCGTCGTGACCCGGGCGCTGCTCGACCGCGGCATTCCGGAAGATCGCCTGATCCTGATCGAACTCAACCCCAGCTTTGCCGACCATGTCCGCCGCATGTTTCCGCAGGCCACCGTGCTCAACGGCTCGGCCTTCGACATGCGCCGGCTGATCACCACCGAAATCGGCGGTGGTGCCGAACCGCAGATTGCAGGCGTGGTCTCGGGTCTGCCGCTCCGTGGCCGGCCCGATGCCCTGCGGACACGGCTGCTGGAAGACGCCCTCGACCTCGCCCGACCGGCCGCCGGCCGCTTCGTTCAGTTCACCTACTGGTATGACAGCCCGGTGCCCTTCGACCGGACCCGGGTAGACGGCCGCCGCACGCGTTTCGTACCGTTCAATCTCTGGCCGGCCTCGGTCTGGACCTATCGCCGCCATCCGGATCTGCTGACCGGCTGACGCCGGACGCGGCCGATATCAAGACGGTCCCGCCGCTGCACGATCCGGCGGGCAGCCGCCGGCAGCGGCTCCCATCCCGACGGCACCGCCCAACCGCGCGGCCGGCAGCAGCAGTGTCGCCGTGGTGCCGATATTCTTTTCGCTGTCGAGTGTCAGCGAGCCGCCATGGAGTTCGGCCAGCATCCGGGCCAGCGGCAGGCCAAGCCCCGTGCCGTCGAACCGCCGGTTCAGCTTGCTGTCGACCTGACCGAAGGCCTCCAGCGCCACCTCCAGCTCGTCGCGGGACATGCCGATCCCGGTATCCGCCACCACGATGCGCAACCCGCCATCGCTGACGCGGCCGGCCGTTATCGTGACCCGTCCACCGGCAGGCGTGAACTTGATCGCATTGGACAGAAGGTTGAGCACGATCTGCTTGATCTTGCGGCCGTCGCCGGAAAGGACGGGCAGGCCCGGCGAAACCTCGGAACACACGCTGATGCCTGCCACCTCGGCCCGTTCCCGCAGCATGCCGACCGCCTGGCCGATCAGCGCGTCGACCACCACCTGTTCCTCGACCAGTTCCAGCTTGCCGGCCTCGGCCTTGGACAGATCCAGAATATCGTTGATCAGCGACAGCAGGTGCTGGCCCGATACCCGGATATCCTCGACATATTCCCTCTGCTTGGCGCTGAGATCTCCGGCATAACCCGCCGTCAGGACTTCTGAAAACCCGATCACCGCATTCAGCGGGGTGCGCAGCTCGTGGCTGATATTGGCCAGGAACTGCGACTTGATCCGGTTGGCCGACTCAGCCTGTTCCTTGGCGGCCCTGAGCGCCACTTCCACCCGCTTGCGGCCGGTCACATCCCGCAGATTGACCACCACACCGCCCACCGCCGGGTCTTCGATCCGGCTGCGGCCGATCGCCTCCACCGTCACCCAGTGCCCCAGCGAATGCCGGAGGCGGAATTCCAGCACGGCGGTCACACCAGGGTCTGCAAGAGCCGCGCGATAGACTTCGGCGACGCGGCTGCGATCTTCGGGATGGAGCAGTGCTGCAAAGGCGGTCCCCGCCACCTCTCCCGGTGCCCGCCCCAGAACCCGCCGCGTGCTGGGGCTCGCAAAGGCGACGCTGCCGTCGCGCTCCAGCACCAGAACCACGTCCAGCACGTTCTCGATCAGGGCCTTCAGCCGCCGGTCCCTCAGATCGGCCGCCCGCTCCGCCTCGGTCTGGTCGGTAACGTCGCGCGCAATCGCGATCATCGATACGGCGCCGCCGCTCTGGGGCGAGGCGAGGCGCATGACGAGGGTCTCGCACCGCCCGATCGCACCGTCGGGACGGCGGAAATCAAGGGCACCGCGCCAGCTGCCGGTCTCCATCACCTGATCCCGGATCGCCTCCAGCCGCCGCGGCAGATCCTCGCCCGCCAGAACATGATGGATGGTGTAGCCCCCCACCCGGCCGGCATCCAGCCCGGTCATCCGGGCGGCGCCGCCATTCCATCCGATCACCCGCGCCGCGGCATCGAACAGGACCACGCCGTCATTCGTCCGGTCCCAGAGAAGCCCGGTTCCGTCGATCAGATGGCGCGGCGACGACGAGATCCGCCTGGAGCGCCACCACAGCCCGCCCGCGACCAGTGCACCGGCGACCGCAAGCAACAGAAGGCCGCCGCCAAGGGCCGCCCCGGGCAGCTGCACGATACCGCTCAGATGAAGACCTGCGCAGATGCCGACGCCCGCAAACAACAGGGCCGCGGCGATGAGTGCGGGCTCAAGCCCGGCACAGGCGGTGGCCGGCAAGGTCAAAACCGGCGCTGCAGGCAGAACCGGAGACACAGATGCCCCCTCCGGCTGCCCCGCATCGGCGGGCATGCCGGTCTCTGACGGCTCGCGCGAAAACTGCACGCCTCCCCAGGCCACGTCGTCGAACCTCTTGACCCGCCACCCCCTCCGGCCATCGCCGGAGACGGTTACGCCGCTTCGACCACGGTATCGGGCCCCATGGTGATGAAGACACCATCGGGCCCGTCCTGATCGCTTTCCCGGTGTTCTTGTTCGCTGTCGGAGCGAAGTCGACGATGGACTCAACCACCAATGATGCAGCTTGTCAACATAAGGTCACTCGTCGCGAACCACCCTCGTGCGGAACCCGTCGCTTCCGCGACTTAGAATCACCGTCTCGCGATTCACCGTTGTCTTGAGGTGCACCTCTCGACCCCAAAGTGTGTAGACGTGATCCAGGGTCTTCTCCGCATAACCCAGCTGCAGATCCCGGCCGTCATGGACGTGTTCCAGCAGCAGCCCGCGGCTGCGGCCGTAATCGCCGTCGAGCACCCGGATCATCGGCATGGCATTGGTGCCGGTCTGGCGGATCAGCCGGTCGCGCACCTCGCGCCAGCCGCTTTCATTCGACACTTTCGCCACCACCAGATCATTGCCGCGCGGTTCATAGGCGAACAGGTCCTGATCGCGCATCAGCTCCTCGTCCAGGAAGCGCCGCAGGAAGCTGGCATCCCGCTCGCTTTCGCGGATCTGGAACAGCTTCTGCCGGGTGGCGGCCGCAGGCGCTGCCGGCAGGGCGCGCCGCGGATCCCAGGGCCCCTCTTCCTCGGCCACCAGCCTGTCCCAGATCGCGAGCCCCAGGCAATAGGGGTTCACGTCGCCCGGGATGCGCCGCACCACCTGATTGTGGCGGACCAGGAATTCCATGTGGATGTCGGGCGGCAGCCCCAACGTGTTCATGATCGCGCGGTGCCAGAAGCTGGCCCAGCCCTCGTTCATGATCTTGGTTTCCATCTGGGGCAGAAAGTAGCGCGCTTCCTCGTCCACGATACCGATCAGATCGCGCTGCCAGTCGGCCAGATAGGCGCCGTGGTCGCGAATGAACAGCAGCAGGTCGGGGTCCGGATCCAGCGGCAGCCGTTCCAGATCAGCGTTTGTCGCCGCCTCGTCCAGACGTTTGCGGGCATGGATCGCAGCATAGGGGTCGGGCGTACCCGTCGCCCGGTCCAGCGCCCGGGCGCGCTGTTCGGCCGGCGACAGCCGCGGCACGGCCGGGTTGCGGCCGATGTTGAACGACAGCGCATGGGCGGCATCCAGAATCTTCTCCACCGCCTCCAGCCCGATCGAGGGGTCCTCGACATAGCTGCGCACCCGATCGGCATGCATCTTCACCTGGCCCAGGATCAGTTCGGCGCGGGTGCCGCGGGCAAAGTAAAAATTGTTTTTGAAGAAATCGTTATGGCCATAGACATGGGCCATGGTCAGGATCTGCAGGCACAGCGAGTTGTCGCGCATCAGATAGGCGATGCTCGGGCTGCTGTTGATCACCATTTCATAGGGCAGGCCGGCCACGCCCAGGTCGTTGAGCGTGCGCTGGCGTTCATAGGATTTGCCGAACGACCAGTGTGGATAGTGCGACGGCATGCCGTGATAGGCCATGAAGCCGATCATCTGGTCACGGTCACAGATCTCGAATTCCTGGTCATAGCAATCGAGTTCATATTCCGCGACCTTGTCGCGGATGCGCGCATCCCATTCTTCCAGATCGCGCATGGTCCAGCTCATGCCCATGGGGGCAGGCCCTCCCGGTCATGTCCGACGAGACGGGGAATAACGGGGCGAGGCATGGCGGATGCGCCGTCAGGCGCCCGCGGCCGCCTCGGCCGGTGCCTCCTCCGGGCGTTTCTCCTTGGTCAGGAAGGCCCGGAAGGCCGGCCAGACATCCTCCTTCCGCTCGATCGACAGCATGTGGAAATTCGGCGCAGTCACGCGGCGGAAGACATCCAGCATCGTGGCATCGCGAAACCGCCAGGCATTGGGTTTGATCTCGCCATAGCCGAACAGGTTCGACACCTCGCACAGCTCGTTCGCGGCCGCGACCGTCCGGTCATTGTCCGACGGGAAGTTGTCGCCATCCGAACAATGGAAGGAATAGATGTTCCACAGCGACGGATGATAGCGCTCGCGAATGATCTCCAGGGCCTTTTCGTAGCCACTGGAAATCAGCGTACCGCCACTTTCGCCACGATGGAAGAAATCATGCTCGTTCACCTCGCGCGCCACCGCATCATGAGCAACGAACACGATTTCGACCGTGTCGTATTTGGTGCGCACGAACTGATAGAGCATGAAAAAGAAGCTCCGTGCCAGATACTTCTTCATCGTATCCATGGAGCCCGAGGTATCCATGATGCAGATCACCACGGCATTGCTTTCGGGTTCCACCTGCGGGCGGATACGGTGATAGCGCAGATCGTCCTTGCGGAAGCGGAAGCGGGTACCGGCGACGGTTCCACCGTCTTCATCCGCCATCTCATCCTCTGGCAGTTCGTCTTCGATATCCTCGGCTGCATCGAGATCAGGATCCGAAACGGGCGGCATGCCGGTCGCCATCCGCCGGCGGACGCGGGCGATGGCCGTCCGCCGTTTCGACATGTGAACGCGGATGCCGCTCTTGCGATAGCCCTTGCGGCGGTGGGTGCGCTCCGAAATCACCTCGCGCAGCTTGCGCCGCTCCATGTCGGGCAGTTCCAGATCCTCGAACATGATCTGGATCAGCTCGTCGAGCGTGATCTCGGTCTCGTAGACGTCGCGGCCGGCCTGGTCGCCGGCTGGGCCCTGGCCGGGCTTGCCCTGACCGTCGCCTGCCTTGCCGACCACCTGGCCTTCGGCGGTATCGCCATCGCCCTGGCCGACGCCGCCCTGGTTGTCACCGAAGATGAAGCGGTATTCCTTGATGCCGCGGATCGGCACCTTGATCGTCTTCTCCCGCGACTGGCCGATGATCGCCTCCTCAGCGACCAGATCGGCGATGTTGTCGCGGATCGCCCGGCGGACCTTGTCACGATGCCGCTGGCGGTCACCGGCGCTGCGATCACTGCGCAGGCCTTCGCTCTGGGCATAGTCCCGGAAAATCGTCGCCATGCAGCTCTGCCATCCCTCTGCTGCCGCGATCGGCCGGCGAGGCCCGGAACGGGCCCGCCGGCCGATCGCGATCTGCTGGATCGGACCGCCGCCCGCCTCAATCCTTCCAGAGATTGTTGGCGGCGTATTTCAGCACCACGTCGGCCGAATAGCTGTTGTAGCCATTGCCCAGCAGGTTCTTGACCAGCTGGTCGTACTTCTCCCGCTGATCCTCGTCGCGGGTCCGGGCCTTGGTGATGATGCGGCTGATGTCGCGCACGGAATTGGTCAGCTTGCGCTCGATCGCATCCTTGAGCGGCTCATAGGACGAATAATGCACCTTCTCGCCGCGGCGGGTGGCTGCCCAGAGATAGGCGATGACCTCCTGCCGGAAGCCTTCGGCCGCGGTGCCGATGATCGCGATCTGCTCTTCGATCGATTTCAGGAAAGCCTCGTCGGGCTGCAACTCCTCCCGCGTGTTGCGGTCCTTGACCTTGGTGCGGTTGATATAGGCTTCGGCATGATCGAGGTAATTCTGGAACAGGGTCTCGGCCTGTTCCTCATAGGCATACACAAAGGCGCGGGTGATCTCCTTCTCCAGGATCTCCAGATAGGCCTTGTGGATGGTGTCCTGCAGCAGCTCCAGATAATGCTTGCGCCGGTCGTCGGGCATTTCACTCCCTTTGACCATGGCGATCAGCGCCTCGCGGATATGGATCGGCGTGATGCCGTCGGGGCTGTCGGCAAGGGCATTGTCCACCGCCTTGACGATGAAACGGGTGGAAATGCCGCTCATGCCTTCGGAAATCGCCTCGTCGCGCAGTTCGTCGACATCGATCTTCTTCGCCCGGCCCTTCTCGACCACCTCCTCGCCGTTATAAAGCCTGAGCTTGGTCATCAGATCGCATTTGGGCGTCGGCGCCAGCCGCGACAGGATCGCGAACATGGCCGCCACTTCCAGCGTGTGCGGCGCGATGTGATGGCGATAGCCCGATTTGCCCAGGATCTTCGAATAGATCTTCACCTCTTCCGAGAGCCTGAGATTGTAGGGCACCCGGATCATCACGATACGATCCAGGATCGCCTCGTTGGTGTGGTCGGATTTGAACTTCTGCCACTCGGCCTCGTTCGAGTGGGCGACGATGCATTCATCGACATAAACCGTGCCGTGCCGCCCGGGGGCGGGCACGAATTTCTCCTGGGTCGCGGTCAGGATGGCGTGGAGATATTCGGTCTCGTTCTTGAAGACCTCGATGAACTCGACGATGCCGCGATTGCCGGCGTCGAAGGCGCCGTTCAGGTCCAGAACCCGCGGATCTCCCTCGGAGAAGCGATCGAGTTTCGAGATGTCTTCAGACCCGATCAGGACCGACGTGTCCTGGTTGTTGGGATCGACCGGCGGTACGACCGCGATGCCGCGCCGGGCGCGCTTGGAAATCGAAACGGTCCTGACCGGCATCTCTTCATACCGGCCGTTGAACTCCTCCTTCAGCCGCCAGCGGCAGATCGGGCAGAGATCGCCGTCGATGCGGACGTTGAGCATCTTCTCGAATTCCCGGCGCAGATGGCGGGGAATCAGATGCAACGGCTCCTCGCGGATCGGGCAGCCGTCGATGGCGTAGATGGGCGGGGCTTCCTCCAGCCCGCGTTCCAGCCGTTCGACCAGCGAACTTTTCCCCGAGCCGACCGGGCCCATCAGATAGAGCACCTGCCGGCTTTCCTCGCCCTGCAGGGCGGCGGAATGGAAATAGCGCACGAACTGCTGGATGGTGCGTTCCATGCCGAAGAACTCGTCGGAGAAGAACCGATAGGTCTTCACCGGCTCGTCTCCGAACAGGCGCTGCAGGCGCGGGTCGTCGGCACCGCCGACCAGATCCACGCCCTTTTTCATGATCATGTCGTAAATGCGGGCATGCGCCAGTTTGGTGATCTCGGGATTGTCCCGGACCTTTTCCAGATATTCCAGAAAAGTGCCGGACCAGTCCTGCGAGGTGCGTTCCTCGCGGTCCTTCTCGATCAGACTGGCGAAAGAGGTTTTGGGCTGCTCCATGATCGCCCTTCCCGTCCGTTGAAGCGATTGCCGCGGGGGCCAGCCAGAGCCCTTGCGTCCGGTTCGCGTCCGCCGACGTCGGATCGACCGGCCCATGCGGCCGGATAAGGGTCACCCTGATCGCCGAACGACGGCAGACGTGAAGGTCTATCGCGCATGTCGCGGTTCAGAGCCGCGATCGGTTCCCGAACGGCCCTGCCGTACGCCATCCGGACCGGAGCGATGCGGGTTCATTCAGGCTCCGATATGAATCACTTGTTGCCCGGACACGCAGGCTTCAAGAAGAAATCGCCCTGCGGCCACACCGCCGGCCGGCTCCGCCCCCGCGCAGGCCACGGAAATCCGGCCGCACTGCGGCATTCCGCCGCGCCCCGATGACCCGACAAAAATTTGCCCGCCCCCGATCGACTTGTGGATCCGGGTATGCATCAGGGCATGAAGGGTGCGCCCGGCTCGGGCCCGTCATCCATACCAGCCGCGACGTCTGCAAGCCGGGCTTCAAGCCGCTGGATCCGCCGGACCAGCCCGTCGATCAGCCGGTCCTGGCGCAGGATCTCGGCCGAAGCCTCGTCCAGCATGCGCTCCAGATGGGCCATGCGTTCTTCGATGGCGATCAGGCGGTCATCCATGGGTGTCCGGCTCCCGGGTCATATAGCGGGCATCGGCTTCATAGCTGGCGAGCTTCACGGCAAGCGCCGAGCCCGGCGCCACATCACGCGCCCTGAAACCCATCGCGGCCCATCCGGGTGCCGACCCGCCGACGGCCGTCAATGCCAGACGCGGCAAGCCATAATCGCGGGCCAGCCGGTCCAGCATCCCCACAAGCTGTCGGGCGAGCCCCGCCCCCGCGCCGCGGGCAGCAGGGCCACGTCGTGAATATACAGGCAGTCGGCGTCGCCGGGGATCGCGCCCAGCAGGCTGTCCAATGCCGGCGGCCGGCGGTCGATCCAGGGATGGGTCACCGCATAACCGACCATCCGGTCATCGGCGATCGCGGCGAAGCAGCCGGCCGGAAACAGGCGCAGCCGCTCGGCCGGAACCTCTGCACGTTCCGGGAAATCGAGATGCACCGCATCGGCAATCTCGTTCAAACGGTCGAGATCTGCAGCCGTGAGCGGCCGCCAACCCGCGCGGATCATCCTCTCATCTCCGGAGCTGGTCGGATTTCAAGGTTTGGACGTTGGCATGTCCCCTGATCCGGAGCAAGGGCCCGGACCCCGGCGCCGACGTAAAAAAAAAGCCCGGGGCGAGCCCGGGGCGAAGGTCGGCCTTTCCGTGAATGCAATCGCCGCTTCCGCCCGACCATCTGGTCGCCGCGGAAGCCGGGGCAGAGCATGCCCCGGGCGCATGTCGCGGCCATGACCGCCGGATGATCGTTCGATGACGGTACCGCAGAGGTGAACGGACCCGCTCAGGGATAGGCGCAGACGTCGGACGACACCTCGACGAAGCTGCGATTGCTGGCCCGGATCGCAAAGCGGTATTCGCGGTCACCGATCACCATGCTGTGCTGCAACGGCAGGGTGCCGGTCGCCTCGGTCGCCCGACCGCCGATCTCGATGAAGCGCAGCGTCACCGGCTGCGACGGATCGAACCAGGCCTCGCGATCGCCCTTGTCGTTGACCGAGGTCTCGCCCCGGCCGGTGACGGTGATCAGCCCATCGGCGAAGGTCACCGCATCATTGCTACCGGTCGACAGCGGAGTCGGCAGAATGAAGCGCTTGGTGACCGGCCCCCCCTCGCAGCGCCGCTCGTTGCTGACCGCGCCGATCACGAAATTCAGCCGCTCGGGCTTCACCCCGTCGGCCATCCGGCTCTGCGCGCGGGTCAGGATCTCGGCCAGCTGCCCCGTCGGGACATCCTTCTGATAGCGCTGGCGCCACTGTTCCACCTCGATCAACGCGCTTTCACGCGCTTCGCGCAGGCGGGCATTCTCGGCGCCCAGTTCCGAAAGCCTGACATTCAGGTCGGCGACGGACTGTTCCAGTCGCCGGACCTCGCCTTCGGCCAGCATCGCGCCGGTGCGATAGGCATAGGCGCCCGCACCGGCAATGATCGCCAGCCCCGCCAGCCATTTCAGCATCATCATCCGCCGGCGCCGCTTTTCGCGGCGGCGGCCGGCGTTCAGCCCCAGTGACATGCCGTCTTCGTTCCTCGTCAGCGTCCGCTATGGGTGTCAGACCGGCAGCCGTCGCAGTTCCTCACCGCGATCGCCACCGGCCGGTACCGACCGCGGCGCCAGGCGCGGCGTCTTTCGGCCACGCTCCCGCGCTCGGGCCATACTAAGACCGCGTCGGGCCCGGCGGGTCAAGTGGCGAGGTCGGGGCAAGTGCGGTGATCAGGAGCGGATGAGCGGGTGCCCGCAGGCGACAACGTCCGGATCCCGGCCGTGAGACCCCATGAGGCAAAACGCAAAAAAAGCCGGCCCGAACCCGGACCGACCTACGGAAACACATTCATCAGAATGCAGGAAAGTGGCACCCCCAACGGGAATTGAACCCGTGTCTCCGCCTTGAAAGAGCGGTGTCCTAACCTCTAGACGATAGGGGCTGAGCCTTGCCTTCGTGGCCGGTCTGCGGTGCCTCAGGGCGCCGCTGCCGTCCACGGGGCGTACACATATTCGGCGTCGGGCGCTGCGTCAAGCATTTTACGAAGAGAGATCGCAAGGCGGGTACGCGGCCGCTCTCCGGCTTGCACTCAGGCGGGGCTTGCGCCACCATTCGCGACCTTCCACCCCAGCGGATCAGCGCCCGACCTTGTTCCTTCGCCGAGCCATGACCGGTGCCGTGCTGGCGCTCCTGGTGCTCACCGCATCCGCGGATGCGGCGGAGGGGCCGATGCGGGTGGTGTCGATCAATCTCTGCACCGATCAGCTGCTGCTGCGTCTGGCCGACCCCGGCCAGATCGCCGGGGTCGGCCCGCTGTCGCGCGATCCGAAGCTGTCGGTCGAGGCCGCACGTGCGGCGACCGTTCCCCAGGTGGCCGCCTCGGCCGAGACGGTGCATGCCCTGGAGCCCGATCTGGTTCTGGCCGGCCGGTTCGGCGCCACGGCAGCAGCAGCCGCCCTGGAGCGGCTGGGGACACGGGTCGAACGCTTCCGCCCCGCCGCCAGCGTCGACATGATCCGAGACGGCCTGCTGCGCGCCGGCGACCTGCTGGGCCCCGAGGCCCGCAGCCGTGCAGATGCAGAAGTCGCCCGGCTGGAAGCGCGCGCCGCCATGCTGACCGCACGGGCAGCCACGCTGCCCCGCCGTCCCCGCGCGCTGATGCTGCGCGCGGATGGCAGCATGGTGGGTCCCGGCGGGCTTGCCCATGCCATGCTGGTGATGGGCGGTTTCGACAACATTCTTGAGCATCGGTTCGACCCGGCCGGGCGTGCCCGCCGTGGTGGTGACTGGCGGGTGGAGCTGGAAGCCGCGATCCGCGCCCGGCCCGAGGCGATCCTGATCGAGAGCATGCCCGGGGCCGCACCGGCCCTGGTCCACCGCCTGCCCCGCCACCCCGCCCTCGCCCGTCTGGCGGCATTGGGCGAGACGGCGCCCGAAATGATCCGCGTGCCCGGCAATCTTCTGGTCTGCGGGCTGCCCGACGCCCTCGACATCGCCGAAGCCCTGCTGCCCGTAGCCGAGCGGCTGTCGGCAAAACCACCAATTACACCGGAAGCCGGCGGCGCACCCGAAGGAGACGCCTCGTGAGCGACATGGCGATCCGCCGGGTGACCTGGATCCTGCTGATTGTCCTGCCCCTGATCGTGGGCTGGGTCTCGCTCGGTTATGGCCCGTCGGGTTGGATCGCCCCCGATCCGCGGGTGCTGCTCGGCGTCGATGCCCCCTCCACCGCCTCCGAAATCGTGATGCTGGAGCTGCGCCTGCCGCGCACCCTGATCGCGATGATGATCGGCGCGGTGCTGGGCGCCTGCGGGGCCGCACTTCAGGGCCTGACCCGCAACCCGCTGGCAGAGCCCTCCACCCTCGGCGCCTCGTCGACCGCGGCGCTGGGCGCCGTGACCGCGATCTATTTCGGCCATGCCGGCGTCCTTGACGGCCCGGCACCGGCTGCAGCCGGTCTTGCCGGCGCCGCCATCGGCCTGGCACTGGTGCTGGCGCTCGGCCGCGGCGGCGGGCTGTCGCTGATCCTGGCGGGCGTGGGCGTCGGCGCCCTCGCCACCGCCTTCGTCTCGCTTGCCCTCACTTTCGCCCCCAGCCCCTATGCGACGCTGGAAATGGTCGACTGGCTGATCGGATCGGTTGCCGATCGCACGCTTGCCGATGCCGGACTGCTCGCACCCTTCGCGGCCGTCTCTCTGCTGCTGCTCACCGGCTGCGGCGCCGGGCTCGATGCCCTGGGGCTGGGAGAGCGCACCGCCCGTTCGATGGGCGTGCGCCTTGGCCGGCTGCGCCTGCAGGTGGTGGCGGCGACCGCGATCGGGGTCGGATCGGCCACCGCCGTTGCCGGCGGCATCGGCTTCGTCGGACTGATCGTGCCCCATGCCCTCAGGCCCTTCGTCGGCCATCGCCCCGGCCGGCTGGTGCCGGCAAGCATGGCGGGCGGCGCGGTCCTGCTGCCGCTGGCCGATCTTGCCGGCCGGCTGATCGGCGACGGCACCGAAATCCGCGTCGGCGTCGCCACCGCGCTGATCGGCGCACCGGTCTTCCTGCACATCCTGCTGACCCGGGCACGGGTGGAGCGTGGCTCATGGTGAGTGCCATGCCGACCCTCGACCTTGCGGATGTCCGCGCCGTGCTGGGCGATCGGACCATTCTGGACCGGGTTACCCTCACTTTGCCGGCCGGCGGCCTCATCGCCCTGGTCGGTCCGAACGGGGCCGGCAAATCGACCCTGCTCGCGATCCTGGCCGGGCTGCTTGCGCCGGCCACGGGCGAGGTCCGGCTGGACGACGAACCCCTCGCCCGTCTGGGCGACCGTGCCCGGGCGCGGGTGATGGGCTATCTGGAACAGCAGCCGGAATGCCATTGGCCGCTGAGCGTCGCAGCCCTCGCCCGGCTCGGCCGCCTGCCCCATCGCGGCGCCTTCGGCAGCCTGGATCCGCGCGCCGACGCAGCGGCGGTCGAAGCCGCGCTCGCCCGCACCGGCATGACCGGCTTTCGCGACCGGCGGATCGATCATCTGTCGGGCGGAGAGCGGATGCGCGCCCATCTCGCCCGCGTGCTCGCCGGCGAGCCGCGGGTCATCCTTGCCGACGAGCCGCTGGCCGGGCTCGACCCGGCCCATCAGCTGGAGGTCATGGCGCTGCTGCGGGAGCTCGCGGCCCAGGGACGGGTCGTGGTGGTGGTTCTGCACGATCTGGCGCTTGCCGCCCGCTTCGCCGACCGGGCGATCCTGCTGGGCGAGGGGCGGGTCCTGGCCGATGGCCCGCCCGAGACGGCGCTCGACGATGCCGCCCTCGCCCGCGCCTATGGCGTTTCGGTCACGCGGGTGGAGATCGACGGCCGGCGGGTGCCGCTGCCGACCGCCCGCCTCTGACGGCCAGAACGCCGCAACAGGCCGGCGGCGTCAGCGGGCGGCCGCCACGTCGTCGATGAACATCTGAACGTCGTCGCGGCCCTGCCAGCGATCGCGCCTGAGGCCGCCCGCCACATGCAAAGGCATACCGCGCGCCTGAAGCAGCGCGCTGCCGATGGCATTGTCGGCCGCACGGAAGGCCATGCCCTTCAGCCGCGAGCCATCCTCGGCGCCCATGATCACCCGGATATGCCCCTGGCCGACGACATCCGCCTTCAGGATCCGCACGCCCGACAACGCGAAGCGCGGCTGGGCATTGCCGGTCCCGAATGGGCCGATACGCTCCAGCACCGAGACCAGATCGGTGGTGGCCCCGCCGACCGCCAGCACGCCATCCAGGCCCAGCCGCGGGGCCGGCGGCTCGCCGCCGGTCTGGGCGACGATGCGTTCGGCCAGGAAGGCATGCAGATCGACCAGCTGCGCCACCTCGACCGTCAGCCCGGCCGCCATGGCATGGCCGCCGCCATTGACCAGCAGCCCGGCCTGACGCGCGGCCGTCACGGCGGACCCCAGATCAACGCCGGGTACAGATCGGCCGGAGCCCTTGCCGATGCCGGTGGTGCTATCGACCGCGACCACGAAGACCGGGCGATGGAAGCGTTCCTTGATCCGCCCCGCGACGATGCCGATCACGCCCGGATGCCAGCCGTCGCCCGCGACCAGGATGAAGGGTGCATCGGCCTGGCGTTCGGCGGCCTCGAGCGCTTCGGCCTCGACCGCCGCCTCGATCTCGCGGCGTTCGGTGTTCAGCCGGTCGAGTTCCATGGCGATGCCGGTAGCCTCGTCGGGATCGTCGGTGCCGAGAAGGCGCGCGCCCAGATCGGCCTGACCGACACGGCCGCCGGCATTGATCCGGGGCCCCAGCACATAGCCCAGATGATAGGCTTCGGGTGCCTCGTCCAGACGGGCGATGTCGGCCAGTCGCGCCAGCCCGGTGTTGCGGCGCCGGGCCAAGACCTTGATGCCCTGAGCGACGAAGGCCCGGTTGACACCGGTCAGCGGCACGACGTCGCAGACGGTGCCCAGCGCCACGAGATCCAGCAGTCCCATCAGATCGGGCGGCTTGACGCCCAGTCTGTCATACACGCCGCCGTCACGCAGGGCCCGGTTGAGCCCCACCAGCAGCAGAAAGGCGACGCCCACCGCGGCCATCTGGCCATGGGGGCTGGTTTCGTCGAAACGGTTGGGATTGACCACGGCGAGGGCCGCTGGCAGTTCCGGCTCGCCGATATGATGATCGACGACCACCACATCGAGATGGGCGGCCCGTGCGGCCTCGAGGGCGGCGAATGCCGTGGTGCCGCAGTCGACCGTCACCACCACCCGCACGCCACGGGCGGCGAGCGCGGTCATGGCCGCGGCGTTGGGGCCATAGCCCTCGGTCATCCGGTCGGGAATATAGACCACCACCGGCACGCCGATCCCGCGCAGAAACCGGGTGACGAGTGCGGTGGAGGTGGCGCCGTCGACATCGTAATCGCCGAAGACCGCGATCGGCTCACGCGCGGCGATCGCCGCAGCCAGACGATCGACGGCCCGGTCCATATCGCGCAGATGCGACGGATCGGGCAGTGCGACACGCAGGCTGGGGTTCAGGAAATCGTCGGCATCGTCCAGGCCGACCCCGCGCCCCGCCAGGACCCGCCCGACGATCTCGGGCAGGCCCAGGCGCTGGGCAAGGGCCAATCCCAGGCGCTGATCGGCGAGCCGCGTTTCCCAACGTCGTCCGCCAAGCGAGCGTTCGACGCCGAGAACCGCGGCATCACGGAGCAGAACGTCCATGGGCAGGTTCGATACTCCGGAGAAGGAGGGTCGCTCGGAGAGAGCGGCCGGATCAGTCGAAGGCGGTCTTGCGGCCGAAATTATGCTCGGCCGAGATCACCCGGACGGTGCCGGTCTTGGACCGCATGATCAGGCTCTGGGTCGACCAGTGGTTCACGCCCACGCGATGCACGCCGCGCAGCATCGAGCCGTCGGTGACACCGGTGGCCGAGAAGATCACATCGCCCGAGGCCAGATCCAGCAGGTTGTAGATCCGGTTGAGGTCGGTGATGCCCAGGCGATGGGCACGGCCGCGCTCGTCGTCATTGCGGAACAGCAGCTTGCCCTGCATCTGGCCGCCGATGGCGCGCAGCGCCGCCGCCGCCAGCACGCCTTCCGGCGCACCGCCCGAACCCATATAGATGTCGATGCCGGTATCGGGACGCGCGGTCGCGATCACGCCGGCCACGTCACCATCGCCGATCAGCTGGATGCGCACACCCGCTTCGCGAACCTTGGCAATCAGTTCGGCATGGCGCGGACGGTTGAGGATGCAGGCGGTCAGGTCGGAAATCTCGACGCCCTTGGCCTTGGCCAGGCTCTTCAGATTCTCTTCGACCGTGTTCTCGAGGCTCACCACACCCTCGGGCAGGCCGCCGCCGACGGCGATCTTGTCCATATAGACGTCGGGCGCGTTCAGGAACTTGCCCTCTTCGGCCATGGCCAGAACCGCAAGTGCGTTGGGGCCGCCGGTGGCGCAGATGGTGGTGCCTTCCAGCGGGTCAAGGGCGATATCGACCTTGGGCCCCTTGCCGGTGCCGACCTTCTCGCCGATGTACAGCATCGGGGCTTCGTCGCGCTCGCCCTCACCGATCACAACCGTGCCATCGATTTCGAGGCTGTTGAGCGCGCGGCGCATCGCGTCCACGGCGGCCTGATCGGCGGCCTTCTCGTCACCCTTGCCGATCATCTTGGCGCAGGCCAGCGCGGCGAATTCGGTGACACGCACGGCCTCGAGGGCCAGGTTGCGATCCATGCTGTAAGTGATCATCGCTCTCGTCTTGTAGCCGTTCAGCGTCGGTCTGAAACCCGCGGGGGAAAATAACGCAACGACCGCCCGGAATCATCAAGGTTCCGGACAGCCAGATTGCGGCCGGGTCGCGCCGACGACGGATGTCATCCCACTCCGGCGATACCCTAAGCCCGAAGCGCCTCCGGCGCCAGAGGCTGAATCGGGGGATGGACACCCCGAAGATGGAAAACGGGCGGGACATGCAGCCTGTCCCACCCGTTTCCTCGCTCGTCGCCTGGATCAGAGGCTGTTTTCGATCCGGATCATCCGCGGCGGCTCGATCACCGCCGGCAGGGCGGCGATGGTGTCGAGCGCCCGGCGCAGCGCCGCCTCGGAGGTGGCATGGGTGGTCAGCACCACCGGCACCGCCTCCACCTCGCTGCGCCCGCGCTGGATCAGGCTTTCGAGCGAGACCTGCTCGGTGGCGAAGGCACGTGCCACATCGGCCAGAACCCCCGGCTGATCCAGCACCATCAGACGGATATAGAAGGCACCGACATGGGCATCGATCGGCGCCGCGGCCGGCGCACCCAGCGCCAGGGCCGGCACCGAGAAGGCTGGGCCTGCATGGCCGCGGGCAATGTCGATCAGATCGGCCACCACCGCCGAGGCCGTGGGGCCGCGGCCGGCACCGCGACCCTGGAACATCGTGCCGCCCACGGCATCGCCTTCGGCGACCACGGCGTTGAACACGCCTTCGACATGGGCGATCGGCGCCGACAGCGGCACCATGCAGGGATGCACCCGCTGTTCAAGCCCCTGCCCGGTCATCCGCGCCACCCCCAGCAGCTTGATCCGGAAGCCCAGCTCCTCGGCAAAGCGGATGTCGTCGATGGTGACGTGGCGGATGCCCTCGACATGGATCGCATCGATATCGGGCCGGCCACCGAAGGCCAGCGCCGCCAGGATCGCCAGCTTGTGGGCGGTGTCGATGCCGTCGACGTCGAAGGTCGGATCGGCCTCGGCATAGCCCAGCGCCTGGGCCTGGGCCAGCACGTCCGAGAAGTCGCGACCGGTGGTCCGCATCTCGGTCAGGATGTAGTTGCAGGTGCCGTTCAGGATGCCGTAGACCCGGCCGACCGCATTGCCGGCCAGACCTTCGCGCAGTGCCTTCAGGATCGGAATACCGCCGGCGACCGCCGCCTCGAAGGCCAGCGCCAGACCGCTTTCCTCGGCGGCTGCCGCAAGCTCGGGGCCATGGGCTGCGATCATGGCCTTGTTGGCGGTCACGAAGGACTTGCCGCCTGAGAAAGCGGCACGGGCAAGATCCAGCGCCGTCCCCTCTGCGCCGCCGATCAGTTCGACGACCACATCGACGTCATCGCGCCGGGCCAGTGCCACGGCGTCATCTTCCCAGCCCAGGCCTGCCAGATCGACGCCGCGATCCCGGCTGCGATCACGCGCCGAGACCGCGGTCACCTCGATCGGCCGTCCGGCACGGGCGGCGATCAGCGCCGCCTGGTTGCGCAGGATCTCGATGACCCCGACGCCCACGGTACCCAGGCCGGCCACACCCACGCGGAGCGGCACGGCATGCCCGGAGGCGGCGGAGAGGGGACTGGCGTTCATCGGACTTCCTCGAGTGCTTCGGCAGGTTTCAGGGCCTGTTCTTCACGGTATTCCTTGAAGAACCGCTTGATGTTGCGCACCGCCTGACGGATGCGGTGCTTGTTCTCGACCATGGCGATGCGGACATAGCCGTCGCCATATTCACCGAAGCCGATGCCCGGAGACACCGCGACATCGGCGCGGGCGAGCAGCAGCTTGGAGAATTCGAGCGAGCCCAGATGCTTGAACTCGTCGGGGATCGGCGCCCAGCAGAACATCGAAGCCTTCGGCGTCGGCACCGGCCAGCCGATGCCGTGCAGGCCTTCGACCAGCACGTCGCGACGCTCGCGATAGAGCGTCCGCATCTCCTCGACGCAGTCCTGCGGACCGTTCAGCGCCGCGGCACCCGCCACCTGAACCGGGGTGAACTGGCCATAGTCGAGATAGGACTTGATCTTGGCCAGCGCCTGGATGAGACGCCGGTTGCCGGCGGCAAAGCCCACGCGCCAGCCGGCCATGTTGTAGGTCTTGCTGAGGCTGGTGAACTCCACCGCCAGATCGCGCGCGCCCGGCACCGACAGGATCGAGGGCGGCGGCACGCCGTCGAAATAGACCTCGGCATAGGCGAGGTCCGAAAGGATGTACATCTCGTGGCGGCGGGCGAAGGCGACCAGCTTTTCATACTGGGCGACGTCGATCACCTCGGAGGTCGGGTTGCCCGGATAGTTCAGCACCATGGCCACCGGCTTGGGCGAGGTGTGGCGCACGGCATATTCCAGCTCGGCCAGGAAATCATAGCCGGGGCCATGGGGCACATGGCGGATATTGGCGCCGGCGATCACGAAGCCGTAGGGATGGATCGGATAGCTCGGATTGGGGACCAGGATCACGTCGCCCGGCGTGGTGATCGCCGAGGCGAGATTGGCGAGCCCCTCTTTCGAGCCGATGGTCACCACCACCTCGGTCTCGGGGTCGATCTCCACCCCGAAGCGGCGGCGGTAATAGCTCGACGCCGCCCGGCGGAGGCCCGGAATGCCGCGCGACTGGGAATAGCGATGCGTCTTCGGATCGCGCACTGCCTCGACCAGCTTGTCGACGATATGGGCCGGCGTCGGGGTGTCGGGATTGCCCATGCCGAGATCGATGATGTCACGGCCGGCTGCGCGCAGCCGGGCCTTCATCTGGTTGACTTCGGCGAAGACATACGGCGGCAGCCGCCGGATCCGCGCGAATTCGTCTGCCATGGGACCACTTCCCGTCGATCGTCTCGCAGCTTGGAGACCAGGTGAAGCAGGTGGCGGAACTTCCGTCGCCCGCAAGGGAGGTTCGAACGTCTCCGGGCGCGGGATGCGTCGGCGCCGGGGCGCCGCCCCCGCACGGCGCCCGTCGTCCGCTACAGGGGAAAATTTTCGCTTTTTAGCGGATGCCCCCGGTGGGTGCGATGAAAATTTCAAAATCCGGGGCCATCGAGCCTGCCGGCGCCTGGATCCGCGCGATCCGGGTGGCGGGCGCCCCCATCTCGGCGAGACGACGGGATGCGGCCTCCAGCCGCGCGGTGGCCAGCGCCGTTCCCTGATCGGTTCCGGCGACGAGCGCCAGGCTTTCGTCCCGGGCTGCGGCGATGCGCCAGGCGGCGCGCAGTTCGGCCGCCGCGGCATCATCGATCGCGGCGCTACCAGGGGCGAAACCGATCCGGCCCACCGAAAGCCCGGGCCGCGGCGCCTCGGGGCGGTTCGCCACCGCAGCAGCGGCGGCGGCAGCCTCGGCGATCGCCTGGCCGGCACGGGCCTGGTCACTCGCCAGGTCCTGGCGGATTTCGGTCCGTTCGGCAAGCGGGGTCACCGGCGGTGCCTTGGCCGGCACCGAATTCAGGGTCGGGAACGGCGCCGCCGCAAATTCCGCGCGGGCAGCCCGGATATCGGGATCGGTGCCGGCGCCGGGCCCTTCGGCACAGGCGCCGAGGGCGAGCGCGAACACGACGGCCACGGCCATGCCGCCGCCCGCGCGTCCCGCGAAATTCCGTCGCATCCCCACCGAGGCAGCGTTGAGCCCCGCCGCCTGCACCCGTATCATGGCCTTCACCTCGACCTCGCAGTACCACCGATCGCCGACTGTGGCGGCGCAACTATAAGGGACGTAAGGATGGCCGAGCAAGGAGCCGACCGGGGAAGCAGCACCGGCAGCCGTGACGACGCCGACGCCTTCGCACGCAACATGCGCGAGGTTGCCGAGCGCAGCCAGCAGATCATCCGCGATTTTCTGTCGCGGAACGAAGGCCTGGACACGTCCGCTCCCGCCGATCCCCTGAACCTCACCACCGCTTTCACCCATCTCACCGAGCGCATGATGGAGAACCCGGCCCGTCTGGTCGAGGCCCAGGCTGCGCTCTGGCAGGATTATCTCAATCTCTGGCAATCCACCGCCAGCCGCATGGCCGGCGGCGAGGCGAAGCCGGTCATTGCGCCCGAGCCGTCCGACAAGCGGTTCAAGGACAAGGACTGGAGCGAGAACCAGCTCTTCGACTTCATCAAGCAGTCCTACCTGCTCACCGCCCGCTGGATTCTGAACACCGTGCACGGTGTCCAGGGCATGGACCCCGACGAAGCCCGCAAGATCGACTTCTACACCCGTCAGTTCGTCGATGCGATGGCGCCGTCGAATTTCGTCACCACCAACCCCGAAGTGCTGCGGGCGACGATCGAGAGCAAGGGCGAGAATCTGGTCCGCGGCCTCAACAACATGATCCGCGACATGGAGAAGGGCGGCGGCGAGCTGCGCATCTCCATGACCGACGAGAAGGCTTTCGAGCTGGGCCGCAACGTCGCGACCGCACCGGGCAAGGTGGTGTTCCAGAACGGGCTGATGCAGATCCTGCAGTACACGCCCACCACCGAGACCGTGCACAAGCGGCCGCTGCTGATCGTGCCGCCATGGATCAACAAGTTCTACATCCTCGACCTTCAGCCCAAGAACTCGTTCATCCGCTTTGCGGTCGAACAGGGCCACACCGTCTTCGTGGTCTCGTGGGTGAACCCGGACGAGGAGATGGCGAAGAAGACCTTCGAAGACTATATGGTGGAAGGTCTGATCACCGCTCTCGACAAGGTGACCGAAGAAAGCGGCGTGGCCGAGGTCAACGTCATCGGCTACTGCATCGGCGGCACGCTGCTCGCCACCACGCTGTCCTATCTGAAGGCGCAGGGCGACAAGCGGGTCAAGAGCGCCACCTTCTTCACCACCCTCACCGACTTCCGTGACGCCGGCGACATCAAGGTCTTCGTCGACGAGGCCCAGATCGGCAACCTGGAAAAGGTCATGTCGAAGAAGGGTTATCTCGAAGGCCGGAAGATGGCGACCGCGTTCAACATGCTCCGGTCCAACGACCTGATCTGGAGCTTCGTGGTCAACAACTACCTGCTGGGCAAGGATCCCTTCCCCTTCGATCTGCTCTACTGGAACAGCGACGCCACCCGCATGCCGGCGGCGATGCACAGCTTCTATCTGCGGCATATGTACCGCGAGAACAAGCTGGTGGAGCCGGGCGGCATCACCATGCGCGGCGTGCCCATCGACCTCAGACAGATCGACATCCCGGTCTACATCCTGTCGGCGCAGCAGGACCATATCGCGCCGTGGAAATCGACCTATCGCGCCACCCAGCTCTATTCGGGCAACACCCGCTTCGTGCTGGGCGCCTCGGGCCATATCGCCGGCGTGATCAACCCGCCGGCGGCCAACAAGTACAACTACTGGACCAACAAGGATCTGCCTGCCGATCCGGAGGCCTGGTTCGCCGGCGCCGAGAAACATGCCGGCTCGTGGTGGGTCGACTGGGCGAAATGGATCAAGCGCCTGGGCGGCGCGCAAGTGCCGGCCCGCACCCCGGGCGAGGTTCTGGGAGTGATCGAAGATGCCCCCGGCAGCTATGTGAAGATGCGTGACTGACCCGAGCCTCTGACGAAGATCCCGGCGGTTTCTCCCCAGGAGGAACCGCCGGTTCCGTTTCAGGCGGTGACGGTCTCCAGAAAGGCCCTGGCCGCCCGCCCCAGATAGCGCTCGCGATGCAACAGCAGGTGAAATGCCCGCTGCGGCAGGTCGAGCACGGGGCTGCGCAGGCTGCCGAGCGCCAGCCCGCCCGCGACCACCAGAGCGGAGAGCGCGGTCGCCCCCGCCCCGGCCTCCACCGCCGCCCGCACCGATTCGTTCGAGGGCAGCTCCAGCACCACATTCAGGGTGTCGGGATCCACGCCCAGGCCGGCGAGTGCCACCTCGAACTCGGCGCGTGTGCCGGACCCCCGTTCGCGCAGCACCCAGGGGGTTTCCGCCAACTGGCCGGGGGCCACACGCGGCAGCGCCGCCCAGGGATGGCCTGCCCCCACCACCAGCATCAGCCGGTCGCCGGGCAGAAGCCGTTCCGACAGCGACGGATCCTCGACCGGCCCCTCGACGAAGCCCAGATCGGCGGTTCCGGCCCTGACCGCTGCCGCGACCTCGGCAGTGTTACCGATTGCGATCTCGACGGCGACCGCCGGGAAATCGGCCATGAAGCCGATCAGCCGCGCAGGCAGCCAGTAATTGGCGACCGTCTGGCTGGCGTGAATGCGCAGCCGGCCACGCGGATTGCCGGCAAGATCGGCCAGGGCCTGTTCGGCAGCCGCGGCCCGGGCAAGCACTGCACGGGCCTCTTCCAGGAAGATCCGGCCGGTCTCCGCCAGTTCGATGCCGCGCCCGACCCGGTGGAACAACGCCACCCCGTGACGGGCCTCCAGCGCCGCAATTGCAGCCGAAACCGTCGACTGGGTCAGATTCAGCGCCCGCGCCGCCCGGGTCACATGGGCATGCTCGGCCACCGCGACGAAGATTCTAAGCTGTTCGAGGGTCATGGCGCCGTCACCGCCCGGCGGCGTTCATGGCCAAGTGCGATGGCGAAGGCGATCTGCCCGACCAGCCCCGCTGCCGCCAGCACCAGCGCCGCTGCAAGTGCCGGCTGGCTGCCCAGTCCGGCCAGAGACGTGCAGAGCGCCCCCACCGCCATCTGGGTGAAGCCGTAGAGGCCGGAGGCCGAGCCGATGATCCTCGGATCGACCCCGATTGCTTTGGTCAATGCCGCCGGTGCCGCCATGCCGACCCCAAGGGTAAAAACGAACATCGCCCCGACCGTCGCCGTCACGCTCATCATGCCCGACAGCGTCGTCGCCAGAAAGACCAGCGCGCCCGCCACGCTCAACAGATTGGCGCGCACCATCAGCCGGTCGATCGACACGCGTCCGATCAGTCGGCTGGCAGCCATGCTGCCAAGCCAGACACCCGAGATCAGAATGCCAAGATAGATTCCCACCTCGTGTGGCGGCCGGTGCAGTTCGCCGGTCATGATAAAGGGCGCCGCAGCAATGAATGCATACATCGACGTGGTGGCACAGCCGCCGCCGATGGCGTAGCCGAGGAAGGCCCGAGAGGCGAAGAGGCGGCGATAATGCCTGAGAACCGAACCTCCGGCGGCCGCCCCCGCCCGCCGGCCGGTTTCGGGCAGCAGTCGCCAGGCACAGACGAGATTGGCAAACCCGATCACGACCAGTGCATAGAGCACCGATCGCCAGCCGGCGGCCGATACCAGCAGGCCGCCGATCAGCGGCGCGAAGCCCGGCCCCAGCGTTACCATCAGGTTCATGAGGGCAAGTCGCCGGGCGGCGTCCTCAGGTGCCGAGGTATCACGGACCATGGCACGGCCCAGCACGAGCCCCGCACAGCCACCGAAGGCCTGGAACAGCCGGGCGGCGATCAGGCTGCCGGCGCCAGGCGCCAACGCCGCTGCGATCCCCGAAAGCGTATAGAGACAGAGCCCGCCAAGCAGCACCGGCCGGCGACCGAAGCGGTCCGAGAGCGGGCCATAAAACAGTTGGCCTACCGCCAGCCCCAGGATGTACAGGCTGATCGTCAGTTGCAGCGTGCCGGCTGCAGCATCAAGTCCCTTCGCTGCCTCGGGGAGGGCTGGCACGAAGATATGCATGGCGAGGGTGCCGCTGAAGGTGATCAGCGCCAAAAGCCAGAGCGGCGCCCGTGGGGGCGCCGCCGTCGGATCGGATGGGGGAGACACGGCTGGGGTCATCCGGACATCATGCCGCCACGCCGCCTCCTGGGGCAACGGCTTCGGCATGTCGGATGGCCGGCCGGATCAGCCGAGCACCGAGACCACGGCCAGCGGCACGGCGCCGACCACCAGGGTGAGCATCAGGCCCAGGATCACCGGGCGGATGCCGCGGGCCTTCACCTTGCCGAGATCGGTGCCGAAGCCGATCGCCGCCAGCGCCACCGTCAGCATGATCGGGGTCGCCGCCGCAGACACATGACGGACCTCTTCCGGCACCACGCCCAGGCTGTTCAGCCCGGCAAGGGCCACGAAGCCGACCGCGAACCAGGGAACCGGCACCTTGGCCGCGGCCGCCTCGGCATCCTCGATCGCGTGGTCACCGCGGCGGGCGGCCCGGTCTGCCGCCCAGACCAGCAAGCCGACCACCGGGGCCAGCATGGCGACACGGGCGAGCTTGGCAATGACCGAAACTTCACCGGCGGCCGTGCCGTGCTGGAAGCCGGCCGCCACCACCTGCGCCACCTCGTGCACCGAGGCACCGATCCAGAGGCCGTAGGCGCGGTCGTCGAGGCCGAGCGCCGTGCCGAGCAGCGGCCAGAGGGCCATCACCGCCGTCCCGAACAGCGTGACCACGCCCACCGCATAGGCGATCTCGTCATCGCGGGCCCGCACGGCCGAGCCGACGGCCGCCGCCGCCGAGGCACCGCAGATCGCCGTGCCGCCGCCGATCACAGTGGCCAGTCGCGGCTCCACGCCCACCAGCCGGCCCAGCGGCCGGGCCAGCGACAGCGTCACGCTCAGGGCCGCCAGCGCGGCCAGAATACCGTCGAGGCCAAGCCCCAGGATGTCGCCGGCGGTGACCTGAAGCCCGAGCAGCGCCACGCCAAGGCGCATCAGCGGCTTGGAGGCGACCGCCAGACCGGGGGCCGCCACGGCAGGCGCCCGGCCGATCACCGCGCGCAGGACAAGCCCCAGTCCGATCGCGACCAGCACCGGGCTCACCGCCTGCATGCCCGAGGCGCGAACCATCAGGATCGCCGTGCCGCCGATCACGCCGGCCAGCGCCAGCCCCGGCAGTTTCGCCGCAAGCCGTGGCAGGGCTCCTGCGGTTTCAGTGGTGGGAAGGCTCGCCATGGCGTGATCTCCGGTCCGTCCTGCCCGGGGGTGATTTTTGCACCTCCCGGGGTGTGGTTCATGACCGAAAGATGACCGTTGGCGACCGTTCGCTCCAATGAATTATACAGCTTGTTCTGATCGATTTTAGCGAACGATCAGGATATCGGCACCACCGCGGCGCCCAGCACCTCACGGGCGATCTCCTGGTGGCTCGCGGCAAGCCCCGAATAATGACGGGCCGTGGCCGCAAGCCGGGGCATGCCCTCCTCGCCCAGATCGCGCAGCTTCTTGGCCGGTACACCGCCCCAAAGCTCGCCGGTGACGACCCGCTTGTCATTGCCGACCAGCGCCCCCGCGCCGACGATGGCGCCCCCTTCGACTACGGCACCGTCCAGCACGGTGGCGCTCATGCCTACGAAGGCACCGCTCATCAGGGTGCAGGCATGGATCATCGCGCGATGGCCGATGGTGACGTCGTCGCCGATCAGCGTCGGATGCGCCAGACGGCTGACATGGACGATGGTGCCGTCCTGAAGATTGGTGCCGCGGCCGATATGGATATGGTTTACATCGCCACGCAGCACGCAGCCATACCAGATGCTGCTCTCGGGCCCGATCTCCACCTGGCCCACCACCACCGCACCCGGCGCCACGTAACAACTGGCGTCGATCTTGGGCCAGATGCCGTCGAAGGGCAGGATGATCGCACCGGGGAAGCGCGCGGCAAGTTCCGCCGCCGGCACCGGATCGGCCGGCGGGGTGATGGTGAGTTCGGTCGAAGACATGACGTCAGTCCCTTGTTCTTCTTCTGAAAAAGGCTGGCGGATCACCCTCAGGCGACGTGATCCAGTCGCCCCTGATCCAGCCGCACCCGACGGTCCATGCGGGCGGCGAGTTCAGGATTGTGGGTGGCGATCAGCGCCGCCACGCCCTGATCCCGTGCAGCGGAAACCAGCAGGCCGAACACCCGTTCCGCCGTTTCGGGATCCAGATTGCCGGTCGGCTCGTCGGCCAGCAGCAGGCGGGGCCGGTTGGCCAGCGCGCGGGCGATCGCCACCCGCTGCTGCTCGCCCCCCGACAGCCGCGCCGGGCGATGATCGGCGCGGGCAGACAGCCCCATCAGATCCAGCAGCTCAGCCGCGCGGGCACGGGCCCTGGACCGCCCCTGCCCCGCCAGCAGCTGCGGCATCATCACATTCTCGATCGCCGAGAACTCGGGCAGCAGATGATGGAACTGATAGACGAAGCCGATGGTCGCGCGGCGCAGCCGGGTGCGCACGCCGTCATCGGCACGGCCGGCATCGGTGCCGTCGATCACCACCCGGCCGCCATCGGGCCGCTCCAGCAGGCCGGCGGCGTGCAGCAGGGTCGACTTGCCGGCACCCGAGGGGCCGATCAGACCGACCATCTCGCCCGGATGCAGGCGGAAATCGATGCCGCGCAGCACCTCCAGCACCTGGCCGCCCTGTTCGAAACGGCGGACCAGGCGTTCCAGGATCAGGACGGGCTCACTCATAGCGCAGCGCCTCCACGGGATCGAGGCGGGCAGCGCGCCACGCCGGATAAAGCGTCGCCAGGAAAGACAGCACCAGCGACAGGCCGACCACGCTCACCACATCCGACCAGACCACATCCGCCGGCAGTTTCGACAGGAAGTAGATCTCGGCCGAAAACAGCTGCGTGCCGGTCAGTGCCTGCAGCGCCTGGCGGATGCTTTCGATATTGGTCGCGAAGGCAAGCCCCAGCACGAAGCCGATGAAGGTGCCGACGATGCCGATCGAGGCGCCGGTCATCATGAAGATCCTGAGGATCATGCCCCGTGTGGCCCCCATGGTGCGCAGGATGGCGATGTCCCGCGACTTGTCCTTCACCAGCATCACCATGCCCGAGATGATGTTGAAGGCAGCGATCAGAATAATCAGGGTCAGGATCAGGAACATCACATTGCGCTCGACGTCGAGCGCGCCGACCAGGGTCGAGTTGGTCTGTTGCCAGTCGGTCAGCACCACGCCGCGGTCGGCGATGATCGATCCGATCTCGCCCCGGATCGCCTTGACGTTCTGCGGGTCGGTGACGTCGACCTCGATCGCGGTCGCCGCATCCCCGGTCTGGAAGAAGGCCTGAGCGGTGTCGAAGGGCATGAAGACCAGCGAGCTGTCGAATTCGAACATGCCCACTTCAAAGAGGCCGACCACCGGAAAACTCACCTGCCGGGGCATGCCGCCGAACGGCGTCGCCACGGTGCGTGGCGAGATCAGGTTCAGCTCGTCGCCAAGCCGGAGCCCCAGGCGCTGGGCCATGCGGGTGCCGATCAGCACGCCCTTGCCCTGGAAATCCTCAAGGCTGCCGGCCCGGATGTTGTTCGCGATCAGGGTCTTGCGCTCAAGGCTTTCGCGGGTGAAGCCGCGCACCAGTGCGCCGCGGGCATCGTCGGGCCCGCTCGCCAGCACCTGGCCTTCGACCATCGGCAGGGCGCGGACGACCACCTGGGCCTTTTCCAGATCGGCAGCGATTCCGCCATAATCCTGGATGCCGCGCCCCGAGGCACTGAACACGGTCATATGACCGTTGAGGCCCAGGATCCGGTCGACCAGCTGGTCGCGGAAGCCCTTCATCACCGCCAGCACCACGATCAGCGTGCCCACGCCGAGCGCAATGCCCAGAAGCGAAAAGCCGGCGATGACCGAGATGAACCCTTCCTTCCGCCGGGCTCTGAGATAGCGGAAGGCGAGAAGACGCTCGACTGTCCTGAACATGCGGGTTCCGTTGGCCAGAGGATCGAGGGGATGGGAAGGATGCGTGCGGGCCGACTTTAGGCACAGCCCGGCCACGGTGCAACCAAATGCCCCGTCATGCAGAGCGGATCACGACATCGTCACGGGATCGGGGCCGGAAACCGGTCCATGATTCCAGGATCCCCTGCGAGCGGAGCGGGTGACGATGCCACAGGATCTTCGGCTTGACGCCCTGCAGAACGGGCTGCTGCACAGAATAGAGAGCTATGTGCCGGTGCGCGGACGGCCGGCACCGCCGCGCCCGGCCCTGATCGAGGCGTTCCGGCGCCATCCTCGCCACCTCTTTCTGCCGCGCTACCGCCCGGCGGATCAGCCTGAGGGGCCGGCACGCGCCCCGGGTGATGCCGGCTTTCCAGAGGGCGCCTATCACGACCGCCCGCTCTGTTACGTCGACGAGCACGGTATCTCCCTGCCTGCCTCCTGCTCCGAGCCGGGCTTCATTTTCCATCTGGCCGAGTTGCTGGACGTCCGGCCCGGTCATCGGGTGCTGGAAATCGGCTGCGGCACCGGCTGGCTGCTCGCGATCCTCGCGCACGCCGCCGGGCCGGATGGAACGGTGGTGGGCGTGGAGATCAACCCCGCTCTGCAGGCTCTGGCCGCCCGCAATCTTGCCGCGGCGGGAGCAACCAATGCGATCGCCGTCGCAGGTGACGGCCTCGCAGCCGCCGGCCCGGGCCCCTTCGACCGCATCATCATGACCGCCTCGGCCTGGCAGCTGCCGACCAGGATTCTCAGCCTGCTCACGGAAGACGGGCTCGCCGTTCTTCCAATTCGTAACAAAGGCTTGTCAGAAGAGATTCACGTTTTGGAGCGGCGCGGTCCGGCGCTGGTGTCGCGCCTGACACGCCTCTGCCGTTTCGTGCCGCTGACCGGTCGCGATGGCGCGGATGAAAATCTTCTCATGCCTCGCCTGACCGCAGACCCCGACATCGCCCGGCTTGGCGAAACCGGGCGGCCACGATCGCTCGACTTCGGCCAACCGATACCGGATCGAATGATGCCGCCGGCGCTCGCCTTTACCGCCTGGATGTCAAAGCTGGAGCCGCGCTTCCGCGCCTGGCGGCTCGGCCCGGGTGACGGGCCGCCATCCCTGTTCGGTGATCCGGAGAGGCATGGTTTCGGTCTGGTGGACAAGTCCGCCGGATCCGCCACCCTCTGGCGCGCAGGCCAGGTGATCGCTTATGGCGACGAGAGCACACGCGATGCGCTCTTCGACCATCTGGCGCGATGGACGGCACAGGACGGGCCGACGGGTTATGCTTTCGGCCTCGGCATCACTGCCGCCCGAGGGACGTCTCCGGTCTCACACCACGCTTATCGCAAGCGCCGGGGCCCGCTCGATTTCTGGTGGTGGCTGCGCCCGCCCGCCGAACGGCTGTAGTAACCCGACATTTTCATCGCCCCTCCCGCTCCAGCCGCGCGCAGGCCGCCGCAATCGCATTCTGGGCAGGATCGTCCAGCCGCTCCCCATTCCAGGTGACCGTGCCGTCGGCCGCGATCGTCACCTGGCCGAGATCGACCTCGGCCGCGCCCAGCGGCTGGTCCTTGAAATAGCCGAAGCGTTCGAGCGGCAGCCCCAGATCGATGGTGATGCCGCGGCCGAGGGCGCGTTCGGCCGCGCGCGCCCCGTAGCCGCCGTCCAGATCGGCAGGTGCGACGGGGTTTCCATCGACGTCGACGCCCGGCTGATAGGTCACGTCGGCATCCGGCCTGTGGACGGTCAGGCGGTTGCAAAAGGCCCGGTCGACCGTGACGGTCACGCCACGACCCGTGCCATCGATGCGGATCGGTGCCGTAGCATGCTCGCCAGCCGCCACCGCGCCGGTGTATAAGCCGAGAAGGACAATCGCGCCGATCCCCGCCGCACGTCCGGTCGCCCGCCGACCGGGTCCGTGACGTCCCTCCGGTCGCGGCGCCCTCGACAACGACAGAAACCGAAGCGACCCCCGGGGCCGCTGACGCAGGCCCTGTGCGGCTTGTGTGCAGCCCCGCCGCCGGAGCATCGGATCGGTCTTCCCAATCGGCATTGCCTTACCCGTCCAGGAGCTTGCGGGAATGCTCAAAACCTATTTCCAGCTCGATCAGCTCGGCACCACGGTCCGCCGGGAAGTCGTCGCAGGCGTGACGACCTTCCTGACCATGGCCTATATCATCTTCGTCAATCCGGTGATCCTCGCCAACACCGGCATGGATCAGGGCTCGGTTTTCGTCGCCACCTGCGTGGCCGCGGCGGTCGGCTCGCTGATCATGGGCCTTTATGCCAACTATCCCGTGGCTCTGGCACCGGGCATGGGTCTGAACGCCTTCTTCACCTTCACGGTCGTGATGGAGATGGGCTACACCTGGAACCAGGCCCTGGGTGCGGTGTTCATCTCGGGCGCGGTGTTCTTCATCCTGGCCCTGCTCAAGGTCCGGGAATACATCATCAACTCGATCCCGATGACGCTGAAGCTGTCGATCTCGGCAGGTATCGGCCTGTTCCTCGCGATCATCGCGCTCGAGAACGCCAAGGTCATCGTCGACCATCCGGCGACCCTGCTGACGCTGGGTGACATCGGCCAGCCCACCGTGCTGCTCGCAGCCCTCGGCTTCTTCGTGATCTGCGCCCTGCACTATCGCAACATCACCGGCAGCATCATCATCGGCATTCTGCTGGTGACCATCCTGTCGATCCTGCTCGGCCTGAACCAGGCGCAGGGCATCGTCAGCGCGCCGCCGTCGATCGCGCCCACCTTCTTCGAACTCGACATCGCCGGGGCCTTCGAGGCCGGTATGTTCGGCGTGATCTTCGCCTTCCTGTTCGTCGACATGTTCGACACCGCCGGCACGCTGGTCGGTGTCGCCCATCGCGGCGGCCTGCTCGACAAGGACGGCAAGCTGCCCCGCATCGGCAAGGCCCTGCTGGCCGACAGCGGCGCCACCATGGTCGGCGCCGTCTTCGGCACCTCCACCGTCACCAGCTATATCGAAAGCGCATCGGGCATCAATGCCGGCGGCCGCAGCGGTCTGACCGCGGTGGTGGTCGCGATCCTGTTCCTGGTCGCCCTGTTCTTCTCGCCGCTGGCGGGCTCGGTGCCGGCCTATGCCACCGCACCCGCCCTGCTCTTCGTGGCTCTGCTGATGGCGCGCGGCCTGGCCGAACTCGACTGGGACGACATGACCGAGGTGGCACCGGGTGTGCTGGCGGCGATCAGCATGCCGCTCACCTACTCCATCGCCAACGGCATCGCCCTCGGCTTCATCTCCTATGCCGCGATCAAGCTGCTGGCCGGCCGGGCCCGCGATGTCTCGATCGCCGTCTGGGTGCTGGCCGTGGTCTTCGTGCTGAAGTTCGCCTTCATCGGATAACCTTCTGATAACACTAAAAACGGCGATGCTCCACATGGTGCGTCGCCGTTTTCATATGTCGGAACCCGAATGTGCACCGCACCATCGCACGGATCCGCACGGTTCGAAGCTTGCCCGATTTCCCCCGTTTTTGTAATGACCTGACGATTTTTGCGTTTTTTGCACCGCACACATGCAAAAAACTGGTGACGGACGTCACATTCCTGCGTACTCTCCCCTTGCCGACGTAAAGGGCACCGGCAGACAGAACCGGCCCAACGTCTAGGGAGGGTGTAACCGGCGCAAGCCGGAGGGATCGACCGCAAGAGCATCCGGTGGCCACGATGCCACCACGCCGGGTTGAATGCGCGGCGCCAGGAGCCACGGCGATCCCAGGAGAGTAAAGAGTTCAGGCGTCCCGGCAGCAACGATCGGGCCGCCCACAAAACAACAATGATAACAATCAGCTACGCCGATCGGTTGCCGTCGAATCGGACGTGGTGATCAGCACCAAGCGGAATCTTCGATCAAGGCCGTGCTTGCACGGTCTTTTTTTTTGCGCAGGAGCGGTCACCCGTCAGTCGCCCTCGGACCGGCTGTCGCGTGCCGCATATCGCTGGGGCGTGGTGCCCAGCATCCGCCGGAACATGGCGGTGAACGCGCTCGGGCTGTCATAGCCGAGACGGGCTGCAACCATGGCCACCGGCATGCCCTGCGACAGCAGCGAGACCGCTTCGACCAGCCGTGCCTGCTGGCGCCAGCGCAGGAAGCCCATACCGGTCTCACGCGCGAAGGCGCGGGCGAGCGTCCGGGTGCTGGCGCCGGCGCTTTCCGCCAGCCGTTCAAAGCCCGCATCTTCCCCCGGATCGTCCAGAACCCGCCGGCACAGGCGTTGAAGCCGCGGATCGCGCGGCCAGGGCAGATGCAGCGGCAGGGTGCGCGGCGCCTGCAATTCATGAAGAATCAGGGCCGCCACCGCCTCGCCGCGACTACCATCTGCATAGTCCACGGGCTCGGCCACGGCCGCCAGGATCAGCTCGCGCAGCAGGGTCGTGACCTCGATCACGGTACAGGCAGCGGGCAGCCGCTTCGCCGGCTCGGGCGCCACATAGACCGTGCGCATCGACACCGGCCCGATCATCCGAACCGAATGCTCCACCCCGGGCGGGACCCACAGCCCGCGCATCGGCGGCACCAGCCAGATGCCGTCGGCCGCAGTGATCTCCATAACCCCGGCCGCAGCATGAAGCAGCTGGCCACGCGGGTGGATATGCGGCGGAATGACCGTGCCCGGCGTCAGTTCCTTGGCCATCGCCGCCACCGGCCGGGTGACGTGCTGATAGTCGGCCGCGTCGGTGCTGCGCATGCCCCTGCCCTCCCTATCAGGCGATGGCGTCCTGTCCGATTCTCGACGATCTTCGACCAGACATCGCCTATCGGTCGACCTTAGACTGAAACCAGATCGCCGGGAAGCCCGGTATCCCTGCTCCCTTGCCACCCCGCGCCGCCGGACCGCCGCCATGACCCACGCCCGCCGCGTCATCAGTTTCATCAACGTCGCCCATGTGGTCGACCACATGTTCATGCTGATCTTCCCGACCGCGGTGATCGGCATGACCGCCAGTTTCGACATGTCCTATGGCGAGCTGCTTACCCTGTCGCTCGGCGGCTTCATCGCCTTCGGCGCCGGCTCGCTCCCCGCCGGCTGGCTGGGCGATGTCTGGAGCCGGCGCAACATGATGGCGGTGTTCTTCTTCGGCATCGGGACCGCGGCAATCCTGACCGGCTTCGCCTCGGGCCCCACGGGCATCGCCGCCGGGTTGACCCTGATTGGCCTGTTCGCCGCCATCTACCACCCGGTCGGCACGGCGATGCTCACCGCCCATGCCGACCGGCTGGGCCATGAAATCGGCGTCAACGGCGTGTTCGGCAATCTGGGGGTCGCCTTTGCGGCGCTGATCACCGGCGGCATCACCCAGTATCTGGGGTGGCGTGCGGCGTTCATCATTCCCGGCGTTCTGGTGATGGCGGTGGGGGTGGCCTTCCTGCTGCTGGTGCCGGACCGGCCGGCCCCGGCCCCCAAGACCAAGGCCTCCGCCGGGCCGATTCCGCGCAGTGTGATGGTCCGCGCCTTCGCCATTCTGGCCGTGGTCACCATCGCCGGCGGGCTGGTGTTCAACGCCACCACCATCGTCATGCCGCAGCTCTTCACCGAACGGCTCGCCGATCTCGTCTCCACGCCGCTGGGCGTGGGTGCCCTTACCTGTCTGGTATTCGTGCTCGGCGCCACCTCGCAGCTGATCGTCGGCCGGCTGATCGACCGCTACAGCCTGCGGGCGGTCTTCGTGCCGCTCGCCGCCCTGCAGGCGCCCTGCCTGCTGCTGGCCGCCACCACCGGCGGCTGGGTGCTGCTGCCGCTTGCGGTGGTGATGATGTTCGCGATCTTTGGCCAGGTGACCATCAATGACGGCATGGTCGCCCATTATACCGCCGACCGCTGGCGGGCCCGGGCCTATGCCGTGCGCTATCTGGTCTCGTTCGGGGCCAGCGCCTGCGCGGTGCCGCTGGTCGCCTTCATGCATGATCACGGCTCGGGCTTTGCAGGGCTGTTCCCGGTGCTCGCCGCTTTCGGCGGTGCGGTCTTCGCCGGCGCCCTGGTCTTCCCGGGCCGGCCCCGGCGGCAGCCGGCGATGGCCGCCGCCGAGTGATCCCGCATCGGTCGACCGTGCAGCGGCTCAGCCGGCCACGTCGATCACCACCTTGCCCGTCGCCCGCCCTTCTTCCAGATGGGCCTGGGCATCGGCAGCATGGGCCAGATCGAAGCGCGCCGGATCGAGCAGCGGCCTCATCCGCCCGCTGTCGACCAGGGCCGCGATCCGGCGCATGATCTCGCCATGATGTTCACGCCCCACATCGTGCAGCACGGGGATGATCATGAACACCACATGCAGATCCAGCCCCTTCAGATGCATCAGGGTCAGATCGGCCGGGAACTGGGACACGATCGTGACCACACGGCCGTTGATCCGTGCACCGGCGAAAGACGTCACGAGATCCTTACCCCCGGTCGCATCCATGACCACGTCGAAGCCGCGGCCGCCGGTCAACCGGCCGACATAGGCCTCGACGCTCTCCTCGCGATAGTTCACCGTCTCGTCGGCACCCAGATCGCGGGCGATCGCGGCCTTCTCGGGCGACGAGATCGTGGTGGTGACATGGGCGCCGGCCGCCTTGGCGATCTGGATCGCGACATGCCCGACACCGCCGGCACCGCCATGGATCAGCACCCGTTCGCCCGGCTGCACCCGCGCCCGGTCGATCAGCCCTTCCCAGGCGGTGATGGAGACCAGCGGCAGGGCGGCCGCCTCGCGGAACCCCAACCCGGCCGGCATGCGGGCGATCAGCCGGGCATCGGCACGCATGTATTCGGCATAGGTGCCGTCGACGGTCTTTACACCGCCCGGCGAACCGAACACCCGGTCACCGACCGCGAAGCCCGTGACGCCCTCACCCAGCGCCACGATTTCGCCGGCCATGTCGCAGCCCTGGATGCCCGGCAGGGCCGGCGCCATCGGCGGACCGTTGCGGCGGATCTTCCAGTCGACCGGGTTGACGCTGGCGGCGTGGATCTTCACCAGCACCTCGCCGTGGCGCGGCGGCTGCACCGGCACCCGGCCGGGCTTCAGATTGTCGGGATCGCCGAAGCCGTGCAGCACGGCGGCGGACATTTCGCGCGGGATCGTGGTCATCCTGTCGGTCTCCGGAATGAGGGGCATTGTGTAGAACCGCATTGAAGCGCGGCGCGATTCATGATGGAAATGAATAGTCTCAATCCTAAGAAACACATTTCTTCATGGATGGTGGGTGATGAGCCAGCCCGATCTGGATGTCGATCTGCTGCGCAGCTTTCTGGCGGTGGCGGAGACCGGCGGTTTCACCACGGCTGGTGAACGGCTTGGCCGCACGCAATCGGCGATCAGCGTCAAGATCCGCCGGCTGGAAGAGATTCTGGGCCGGCGGGTCTTTGCCCGCACCAGCCGGTCGCTGGCGCTGACCGCCGATGGCGAATTGCTGCTGGGCTATGCCCGGCGCATGCTGGCGCTGCACGACGAAACCCTGCGCCGCTTTTCGGAACCCGAGGCGGAGGGGGAGCTGCGCATCGGGGTTGCGGAATACTTCGTGCCCCGCCATCTGCCGGCGGTGCTTTCGGCCTTCGCCCGTGCCCATCCGCGGGTGCGGGTAGAGGTTCGCGCCGCCATGGGCTCAAGCCTGATGGAGGCACTGGACCGGGGCACGGTGGATCTGGTGATCGCCAACCGTGATGCCGGCGTCGACCGCGGCCGGGTGCTGATGACCGAGCCGCTGCGCTGGGTGGCGGCCGCCGATTTCCGGATCGATGCCGAAGCACCGCTGCCGCTCTGCACCCTGCCCGCGCCTTGCATTTTTCGCGCCCGGGCGATCGAGGCCCTCGACCAGCGGCTGCGGCGCTGGCGGGTGGTCTATACCTCGGAAAGCGTGTCCGGCGTCTCGGCCGCGGTGACGGCCGGCCTCGGCATCGGCGTGCTCTGCGACTCGACCGTGCCCGCCGGGCTCAGGCTCTTGACCGACGAACACGGCTTCCCGCCGCTGGGCGAGGTGGAACTCGCCGTCTTCGGGGAGGCCAAGGCGCCGCCGGCTCTGGCCCAGTCCTTCACCGGCTTCGTGGCCGAGCGGCTGCGCGCCCTGCTTCCCGGGCGATGTGCGGCCTAGGCCGGGGCTTGCGCAGGCCCCCGCCCTGCCCGATCATGTGTGGCGATTTCCGCGACGGATGAGCGCTTCCCATGGTCAGCAACACCCTGCCCGACGGCCTGTTCCTGGCCTGGGCTGCGATTTTCGGCATCGGCATGCTGGGGGCGATGTCGCCCGGGCCCAATCTGATCATCACCATGCGCACCACGCTGACCCGCGGCCGCGCCCACGGTTTTGCGGTTGCAACCGGCCTCGCCTGCGGCAATGCCGTGCACGCGACCTTCGGCCTCGTCGGCATCACGGTGCTGATCGCGAGCACACCCTGGGCCTATGACGTGCTGCGCTGGGCGGGTGCCGCCTTCCTGATCTGGATCGGCGCCAAGGCCCTGTTCTCGCGCCATTCGCCGATCGTGGCCGCCGGCATGGCAGCCGAGACCACGGTCGAGCCGCGCAGCTACCGCGCCTCGATGATGGCCGGGCTCGCCACCAATCTGCTCAACCCCAAGGTCTCGATCTTCTTTCTGGCGCTGTTCACCCAGATCATCGACCCGGCAACGCCCGAGCCGGTGAAGATCCTCTATGGCGCGACCATGGTTGCGGTGGAACTTCTGTGGTTCGGCAGCGTCGCCTGCTTCATCGGCAGCCCCGGCATCCGCCGCCGCCTGCTTAGGGTTGGCCCCTGGATCGACCGCCTGACGGGCGGGGCACTGATGGCGCTGGGGCTGCGGCTGGCGCTGCTGCGCAGCGTCTGAGCCGGGCTACTGTACCAGCCCGGCCAGCATGCCCGACCGGATCAGCTGGTCGATGCCATAGGTGACGGCAATGGCGACCAGGCTGGTGGCGCCCGCCTTGATCCACATGCGCGGATTGCGCGGTGCGCCCGATGCCTCGGCGTGCTCATCCTTCCGGTCGTGGCGCACGCCGATCGGCAGGACCATGAAGAACAACAGCCACCAGACGATGACATAGACCAGGGCGGCGGTGAACCAGCTCTGCATCGGGCGAGGGCTCCCGTATGTGCAAGGATTATGATGCACGACGCCCGCCGGGCGCATCGGACCGGCGGGCGTCGCACAAAACCCGGATCTGACCGGACGACCGCTCAGACCTGCTCCAGCTCGACCAGCGTGCCGTTGGTGTCCTTGGGGTGCAGGAACAGGATCGGCTTGTCATGGGCGCCGATCTTCGGCTCGCCATCGCCCAGAACCCGCATGCCGTCGGCCTTCAGCTTGTCGCGCGCGGCATAGATGTCCTCGACCTCGTAGCACACATGGTGTACGCCGCCGGACGGGTTGCGCTCCAGGAACCTGGCCACCGGGCTGTCCTCGCCCAGCGGATGCAGCAGTTCGATCGCGGTGTTGTCGAGACGCACGAAGACGGTGGTCACGCCATGGGCCGGCTGATCCTTGGCGGCCGAAACGGTGGCGCCGAAAGTGTTCCGGTACAGGTTCGCCGCCGCCTCGATATCGGGGACGACGATGGCCACGTGGTTGAGGCGTCCGATCATCGGCTCTGTGTCTCCTCACGATGGGGCCGGAACCGCTTGCCGGCACCCGTTCTTGCTATTGATTGCACCCGGTATTCGCCCGCCCCCGGCTGCGGATATCGCGGGGGCGGACGGAAGGCCGTTGTTGCGTTGCGTCCTGTCCGGCCGCAACGCAACATAATGACCTAGATTCGCACGACATGCACGTCGATCAAGGGCTTCTTGCCACGACGGGTCCTGAGCCGGCGACGCAGGGCCAGTCGGGCGACCTCGTGGATGCGCTCGTCCTTCAGCACCTCGTCGTCATCCAGCCCGTCGATCGCCTCGGCCAGATCCTCGACCAGATCGGCGGCCAGGCTGTCCTCGTCGTCATCGGGGTCGGATACACCCGGCAGCGCCACCCGCGGATCCGCCTTCAACTCGCCATACTGGTCGACGACCACGGTGGCGAAGGCGGCCCCCTCGTAGAGCATGCGCTTGCGGGCGCGGATCACCTCGCCATCGGCGGGCAACACCTCGGTGCCGTCGGCGATCAGATAGCCGCTGGCGATCTTCGCGATCCGCCCCGGCGTCCCCGGTGCCAGGCGTACCAGCGCACCGTTCTCCACCGTCACCGCCTCGGGCACCTGCAGGCTGCGGGCCAGCGCGACATGCTCGATCAGATGGCGGGGTTCGCCATGCACCGGCACGGCGATGCGCGGCTTCACCCAGCGATACATCCGGGCCAACTCGTCGCGGCCGCCATGGCCGGAGACATGGATATCGGCATCACGCTCGGTGATCACCTCGGCGCCCTGACGGGCCAGCTGGTTCAGCAACCGGCCGATCTTGCGCTCATTGCCGGGGATCTGGCGCGAGGACAGCAGAACGGTGTCGCCCTCGCGCAGATCCGCCGCCGGATGCTCGCCCCGGGCGATGCGGGCAAGCGCCGCATTGGGTTCCCCCTGGCAACCCGTCACCAGATAGAGCAGACGCTCGGCCGGCAGCCGGTCTGCCTCGCGATCGCTGGCAAGAAGATCGGCGATATCCAGATAGCCGGTCTCGGTCGCCGCCCGGATCATCCGGTCAAGGCCGCGGCCCAGAACCACCACCTTACGCCCGGCATCCGCCGCGGCCTTCACCACCGTCTCGACCCGGGCGATGTTGGACGCGAAGGTGGCCACGAAGACCTGCCCCTTGCGCCCCTTGACCAGATCGCCCAGCTTGGCGCGCACATCGGCTTCCGACCCTGCATCCGCTTCGCGGAATACGTTGGTCGAGTCGCAGACCATGGCGAGGACGCCTTCCTCGCCGATTTCACGCAGCCGGTCCTCGTCGGTCACATCGCCGACCAGGGGTTCCGGGTCGATCTTCCAGTCGCCGGTATGCATCACCGTGCCGAAGGGCGTGCGGATCGCAATCGCATTCGGCTCGGGGATCGAATGGGTCAGCGACACGAATTCCATGTCGAACGGCCCCAGTTGCAGGCGGCCGCCGAGCGGAATTTCGGTGATGTCGAGTTCGCGCTCAGAAACGCCGTTTTCCTTCAGCTTCGCGCGCACCACGGCGGCGGCAAAAGGCGTGGCGTAGATCGGCAGCCGCAGCCGCCGCCAGAGATAGGGAACCGCGCCCAGATGGTCCTCGTGGGCGTGGGTCAGCACGATTGCCGCGATCGCGTCGCGCCGGGCTTCGAGGAATGCGATGTCGGGCAGGACGACATCCACACCGGGCAGCCGGTCATCGGCAAAGCCCAGGCCGAAATCGACCACAACCCAACTGCCGCGGCAGCCATAGAGATTGAGATTCATCCCGATCTCGTTAGCCCCGCCCAGCGGCAGAAACAGCAATTCCTCGCCCGGCTCGATCCTCACGGTCGGGGGTAGCGCGTCATCCTTCTGTCGTGTCATGCCTTCTCGGAAATGTTGAGCCGGTGGATCTCCAGCAGGCCGACCAGGGTGATATCCGGGTCGGCATGCTGGATCGCATCGGTCGCGTTGAAGAAGATGGGGGCGAGTCCGCCGGTGGCGATCACCGTCATCGGCTTGCCGTATTCATCGACGATCCGGCGCACCAGACCTTCGATCAGCCCGACATACCCCCAGAAGACGCCGGCCTGCATTGCCGGCACGGTATCCTTGCCGATGACCTTCTCCGTGCGTTCCACGGCGATCCTCGGCAGTTTCGCGGCGGCGCGGTGCAGCGCCTCCAGTGACAGGTTGATGCCCGGTGCGATCACGCCACCCTGATAGGAGCCGTCGGCGCCGACCACATCGAAGGTGGTCGCGGTGCCGAAGTCGATCACGATCAGGTCGCCGCCATAGATCTTGTGGGCGGCGATGGCGTTCACCAGGCGGTCGGCGCCCACTTCACGCGGGCGGTCCATATCGATCCGAAGCCCGAGATTGACCTCGGGATCGCCGATCATCATCGGCTCGGAGCGGAAATACTTCAGGCACAGCTGCCGAAGCGAAAACTTGGTCTGCGGCACCACCGACGAAATGATCACCGCATGGACGTCGTCGACGGTCAGCCCCTCGAGCGCGAACAGCTGCAGCAGCCAGACGGCGTATTCATCCGCCGTGCGCCGGCCGTCGGTGCTCGCCCGCCATTGCCCGCGCCAGCCATCGCCGTCATGAACCGCAAACACCGTATTGGTGTTGCCGACATCGATGGTGAGCAGCATGGGCGTGTTCCTTCCCGTCTCATCTCGTTCATGCGCCGCCCGTTACCGGCGGTTTCGCAAACACCACCTCGCCGGCCGCCAGCCGGCGGACGCTGCCATCCGGCTGTGTGAGCAGCAGCGATCCGTCATCATCGATGCTGTCGAACCGACCGGTCACCGGCGTCGCGCCATAGCGCACGGTCGCGGTCTGTCCGATACCATAGGCTGCCGCCAACCAGTCTTCCCGGATGGCCGCCAGCCCGCCCCGCATCCAGGCCGAACGGCGGTTGAGGAAGGCAGGGCCGAACGCCTCGACCAGATCCCGAACCATGAGATGGTGTGCGCCGGGCTGTTCCGCCAGCACGATCGGCGGAAACACCCCGTCGGTCGGCCCCGGATGCACCCGGACATTGGCGCCGATCCCCGCGATCACATAGAGACCGCGGGCATCCTCGCCACTCTCCAGCAGCGTGCCGCTCAGCTTACCGACGTCCCCCTCGCCCGCCAGCAGCAGATCGTTGGGCCATTTCACCGCCGGCCGTACGCTACTTCCCGCGGGTAGGATTGCCGCAACCGCGTCGGCCATCGCCAGCCCTGAGACGAGAGAAAGCTGCGCCGCAAGTCCGATCGGAACCTGCGGGCGCAGCAGAAGGCTCATATAGAGATTGCCGACCGGCGACAGCCATTGGCGGCCCTGGCGACCGCGGCCCGCAGTCTGCCGGGATGCGATGACCAGGGTGCCGTCGGGCGCACCGGCCTCGGCCAGGCGGCGCGCTTCGAGGTTGGTGCTTTCCACCTCCTCCAGCGCCACCACCGTGAAGGCCGGCGGCAGCTCCGGCGCGCCGTCCGCGGCCGCGGTCACGGCATCAGCGCCGCTGCGGCCTGCCCGGCATAATCGAGCAGCAGGCCCGGCCAGATGAAGTACAGCATCGTGAAGGCGAAGCTGACCCCCAGCGTCACGGTCAGACCCGGGCTGACACCACGATCCAGCGCCTCGGCCGGCTCGTCGAAATACATCACCTTGACGACGCGCAGATAGTAAAAGGCGCTGACCACGCTCGACGCCACACCGATCACCGCCAGAACGATGAACCCGGCATCGACCGCGGCGCGGAAGACGAACAGCTTACCGATGAAGCCTGCCAGCGGCGGAATACCTGCGAGCGAGAACATCATCGCCCCCATCACGAAGGCGAGCACGGGCCGCGAACGCGACAGGCCGGCGAGATCCGAGATCTCTTCGACCATCCGGCCCTGGCGCCGCATGACCAGCACGATCGAGAAGGTGCCGAGCGTCATGAACAGATAGATCGCCATATAGGCCGCCACGCCGCGGAAGCCGTCCGCCGTACCGGCGGTGAGGCCGACCAGGGCATAGCCGACATGGCCGATCGAGCTGTAGGCGAGCAGGCGCTTGACGTTGGTCTGGCCGATCGCGGCGAAGGCCGCCAGAACCATCGAGGCCACCGAGATGAACCAGGTGATCTGCTGCCAGCTGTGGACGAGGCCACCGAAGGGCTCGGCCAGCACGCGGATCAGCAGGCCCATCGCTGCGATCTTGGGCGCCATGGCGAAGAAGGCCGAGACGCTGGTCGGCGCACCTTCGTAGACGTCGGGCGTCCACATGTGGAACGGCACCGCCGAGATCTTGAACGCCAGGCCGACCAGGATGAAGACCAGACCGACCAGAACGCCGAGCGAGGGCTGACCCTGCAGGCTCTGCGCGAGCGCCTCGAAGCTGGTCGAGCCGGCGAAGCCGTAGACCAGGCTGCACCCGTAGAGCAGCATGCCCGAGGACAGCGCCCCCAGGACGAAGTACTTCAGACCCGCCTCGGTCGACCGCACGCTGTCGCGCTTGAAGGCGGCGAGCACGTAGAGCGACAGGCTCTGCAGCTCCAGGCCCATATAGAGCGCAATCAGGTCGTTCGACGAGATCATCATCATCATGCCGACCGTGGCGAGCACGATCAGCAGCGGATATTCGAAGCGCACCACGCCTTCGCGGGCGAGGTAATCGCGGGCCATGACGAGGGAGAACATCGACGCGATCAACACCAGCACCTTCATGAAGGCGCCGAAGCTGTCGGTGACGAACATGCCGTTGAAGGTCACGACCCGCCCCTCGGGGCCGGTCACGATCAGCACGGCGGCGATGGCGAAGCCGATGCCGGCCAGCCAGGACAGCAGGCCGGTGGCCTTGTCCTTACCCGCAAAGACGCCGACGACGACAAGGGCAAGGGCCAGCGCTGCGAGCCAGAGCTCGGGCAGCGCCGGGGCGAGATCGGGAAGAGGATAGGACGTCATCTTGTGCCTCGATGCCTCTCGTCAGCGCTGCGCGAGCTGGTTCACGGTGTCGAGCACCATGGCGGCCTTCTCGACCTGAACCTGGGTCAGCAGGTTGGCGACCGAGGCGCGGATCGGCTCGAGGAAGGTCTCGGGATAGATGCCCATCCAGAGGGTGAGCACCACCAGCGGCGCGAAGGCCAGGACCTCACGACGGTTCATGTCGAGGATGCCCTTCAGATCCTCACGGACCAGCTCGCCGAACACCACCCGACGGTAGAGCCACAGCATGTAGCAGGCGCCCAGGATCACGCCGGTGGCGGCGATGAAGGCGACCCAGGTGTTGGCCTGGAAGGCGCCGACCAGCACCAGGAACTCACCCACGAACCCCGAGGTGCCGGGCAGGCCGATCGAGGCCATGGTGAAGAACAGGAAGATCAGCGCGTAGCCGGGCATCCGGTTCACCAGGCCGCCATAGCGGTCGATATCGCGGGTGTGCATGCGGTCGTAGACGACGCCCACGCAGAGGAACAGCGCGCCGGAGACGAGCCCGTGGCTGAGCATCTGAATGATCGAGCCTTCGATGCCCTGGGTGTTGAAGGTGTAGATGCCGATGGTCACGAAGCCCATATGGGCGACCGAGCTGTAGGCGATCAGCTTTTTCATGTCGCCCTGCACCAGGGCCACGAGTGAGGTGTAGACCACCGCCACCATCGACAGGCCGAAGATCAGCGGCGCGAAGTACTGGCTCGCATCCGGCAGCATCGGCAGGCTGAAGCGCAGGAAGCCGTAGCCACCGACCTTCAGCAGGATGCCCGCCAGCAGAACCGAGCCGGCCGTCGGCGCCTCGACATGCGCGTCGGGCAGCCAGGTGTGCACCGGCCACATCGGCATCTTCACCGCGAACGAGGCGAACATCGCCAGCCACAGGAAGATCTGCGCCTCGCGGCCGAAGGGGGTCGCCATCAGGGTCGGGATGTCGGTGGTGCCGGCCTGGAAGTACATGTAGAGCAGCGCCACCAGCATCAGCACCGAGCCGAGCATGGTGTAGAGGAAGAACTTGAAGGACGCGTAGATCCGTCGTTTGCCGCCCCAGATGCCGATGATCAGGAACAGCGGGATCAGCATCGCCTCGAAGAAGAAGTAGAAGAGGACGAAGTCGAGCGCCACGAAGGAGCCGATGATCAGCGTTTCCATGGCCAGGAACGCGATCATGTATTCCTTCACCCGCTTGGTGATCGACTCCCAGCTCGCCAGCACGCAGATCGGGATCAGCAGGGTGGTGAGCAGGACGAACCAGAGCGAGATGCCGTCGATGCCGAGATGGTAGTCGATCCCGTAGCCCGGGAACCACTCCGCCTTCTCGACGAACTGGAAGGCGGCGGTCGAGCTGTCGAAGCCCGTCCACAGCAGCAGGGAGATCAGGAAAGTGATGACGCTCGTCCACAGCGCGACGCTGCGGGCGTTGCGGGCCACGGTCGCCTCGTCACCACGGATCAGCAGGATGAACCCTGCGCCGATCAGCGGCAGGAAGACGACCGTTGAGAGAAGCGGCCAATCCGTCATCACCAGCCGGCCTCCAGACCGAAGAAGAAGTAGGACACGATCAGCGCGAGACCGATGAGCATGGCAAAGGCGTAGTGGTAGACGTAGCCGGACTGCATGCGGCCGGCACGCCGTGCCAGATCGACCGACACCGCGGCGATGCCGTCGGGACCGAGGCCGTCGATGATCTTGCGATCACCGGCCTGCCAGAGCACACGACCGATCCAGAGCGACGGGCGCACGAAGATCGCATCGTAGAGCTCGTCGAAATACCACTTGTTGAGCAGGAACTTGTGCAGACCCGAGAAATCGCGGGCGATCTTGCCCGGCAGGTCGGGCCGGCGGATGTAGAGGAACCAGGCCAGCGCAATACCGCCCACGCTCATCACCAGCGGCAGCAGCTTCACCCAGCCGGGCACATGATGCGCCTCTTCCAGGATGTTGTGCTCACCCAGCATGGTGATGGCACCATTCCAGAAGTGCAGCTCCGGATCCACCATCGGCAGGCCGATATAGCCGGCGACGATCGCGCCCACTGCCAGCGGGAAGAGCGGCGCGGTCATGACCAGCGGGCTTTCATGGACATGATCCATGGTGTGCTTGTCGGCACGCGGCTTGCCATGAAAGGTCATGAACAGCAGGCGCCAGCTGTAGAAGGCGGTCATGAACGCCGCGGCGATACCGAGCCAGAAGGCATAGGCGCCGACGCCGGTATGGGCCGCATAGGCGGTCTCGAGGATCATGTCCTTCGAGAAGAAGCCGGCGAAGGGCGGCAGACCGGCAAGCGCCAGAGAGCCGATCCACATGAAGGTGTAGGTGACCGGGATGAGCTTCCAGATACCGCCCATCTTGCGCATGTCCTGTTCATCGGACATCGCATGGATGACCGAACCGGCCCCCAGGAAGAGCAGCGCCTTGAAGAAGGCATGGGTCATCAGGTGGAAGATCGCCGCCGGATAGGCCCCGACACCCGCCGCGAAGAACATGTAGCCGAGCTGCGAGCAGGTCGAATAGGCGATGACCCGCTTGATGTCGGTCTGGGTGAGGCCGACGGTCGCCGCGAAGAAAGCGGTCGAGGCGCCGATCACCGTGATCATGTCGCTGGTGAAGCTGGTGAGTTCGAAGACCGGCGACAGGCGCGCGACCATGAACACGCCCGCGGTCACCATAGTGGCGGCATGGATGAGGGCCGAGACCGGGGTCGGGCCTTCCATCGCATCTGGCAGCCAGGTGTGCAGGCCGAGCTGCGCCGACTTGCCCATCGCGCCGATGAACAGCAGCACCGCGATGACTTCGATCGTGGGCAAGGTCATGCCGAGGAAGTCGATACTGGTGCCGGCCACCGTGCCGAGATCGGCGAAGATCGCATCGAAGCCGACCGAGCCGGTCACGAAGAACAGCGCGAAGATGCCCAGCGAGAAGCCGAAATCGCCGACGCGGTTGACCACGAAGGCCTTCATCGCCGCCTTGTTCGCCGACGGCCGCTTGTACCAGAAGCCGATCAGCAGATACGAGGCCAGGCCTACGCCTTCCCAGCCGAAGAACATCTGGACCAGGTTGTCGGCGGTCACCAGCGTCAGCATCGCGAAGGTGAACAGCGACAGATAGGCCATGAAGCGCGGCTTGTGGGGATCATGGCTCATATACCCGATCGAGTAGATATGAACCATGAACGAGACGCCGTTGACCACGATCAGCATGACGGCGGTCAGCGAGTCGATCCGGAGCGCCCAGGAGAAGGCGAGTTCGCCCGACCGGATCCAGGTGAAGAGGTTGACGGTGGTCGCGTTGCCGCCCACGGCGACATCGAAGAAGGCGACGACGGAGAGCAGCGCGGCCAGGCCGACGGCGCCGGTGGTCACGAGCTGCGACCCCCGATCGCCGATCACACGGCCGAAGAAGCCGGCGACGATCGCCGCCGCGAGCGGAAGCAGGATCAGTGCGACGTACATCGCGGCCTCAGCCCTTCATCAGGTTGATGTCCTCGACCTCGATCGAGCCGCGGTTCCGGAAGTAGACCACGAGCACGGCGAGGCCGATCGCTGCTTCGGCCGCAGCGACGGTAAGGACGAACATCGCGAAAACCTGCCCCACCAGATCCTGGAGCTGGGTCGAGAAAGCGACGAAGTTGATGTTGACCGCAAGCAGCATCAGTTCGATCGACATCAGGATCGTGATGACGTTCTTGCGGTTCAGGAAGATCCCGAAGATCCCGAGGGTGAACAGGATCGCGGCCAGGACCAGATAATGCTCGACGCCGATGCTCATCAGATGCCCTTACCCGTTGGGACCTTCTTGATCTCGACCGACTCCTCGATCGTCCGCGCACTCTGCTTGGCAGGGTCCTGACGGACGACGCCGGGACGGGTGCGCAGGGTCAGGACGATCGCACCGATCATCGCGACCAGCAGCACGAGGCCGGCAGCCTGGAAGAGATAGACGTACTTGGTGTAGACGAGCTGCCCCAGCGCCTCGACGTTCGAGACGCCCTCGGGCACGCCCACCGGTGCGGCAAAGAGCGGCTGGGCCGCGTCGGCGAGGCCGTAGCTGCCGCCGATGAGCACCAGTTCCGCCGCCAGCACCAGCCCGATCAGCGCGCCGACCGGCAGATATCGCTGAAAGCCTTCGCGGAGCTGGACGAAGTTGATGTCCAGCATCATCACCACGAAGAGGAAGAGCACCGCCACGGCGCCGACATAGACGACGACCAGGATCATCGCCAGGAATTCGGCACCCAGCAGCACGAACAGGCCGGCCGAGTTGAAGAAGGCCAGAATGAGGAACAACACCGAGTGAACCGGGTTTCGGGCGGTGATCACCATCACGCCCGATGCCACCGTCACCGCGGCGAAGAGGTAGAAGGCCAGCGCCTGAAGAACCATTCTCCGCCCTCGTCCGATCTCGTTTCTTGTCGCATGGCACCCGCTGCGGCGGCGGGTCCCTTCAAACCGTCCGCCGGCCCCTCATCGGGGCCGGCGATCTCTTACCGTCAACGGTAGGGGGCAACGTCGGCCAGGTTGGCCGCGATCTCCCGTTCCCACCGATCGCCGTTCGCGAGGAGCCTGGCCTTGTCGTAGAACAGTTCCTCGCGCGTCTCGGTCGCGAACTCGAAGTTCGGACCTTCGACGATCGCATCCACCGGGCACGCCTCCTGGCAGAAGCCACAATAGATGCACTTGGTCATGTCGATGTCGTAGCGGGTCGTGCGCCGGCTGCCGTCGGCGCGGGGTTCCGCCTCGATCGTGATGGCCAGAGCCGGGCAGATCGCCTCGCACAGCTTGCACGCGATGCAGCGCTCTTCGCCGTTGGGATACCGGCGCAGGACGTGCTCACCGCGGAAGCGGGGGCTGATCGGGCCCTTCTCATAGGGGTAGTTCAGCGTCACCTTCGGCTTGAAGAAGTAGCGCAACGTCAGCGCCATGCCCTTCACGATCTCGGTGAGCAGGAATGCGCGTGCGGTCTGGCCGATGGATGCCATCTCAACCTCTCCTCCCCCGTCCGGGACGGTCCGGCATGGGCCGGCCCGGATGGCGGGCTTACCTTACTCCGGGACGCGCGCTTGGCAAGCACGCGTCCCTGCATTCTGGGTCCCCTGCCCGGCTTTTGCCCGGGCAGGCTGCCTGACGGGGGCTTACTGCCCGGGCAGCCAGCCGAAACCGACCAGCACACCGGCAGTGAGCACCACCCACAGCAGCGAGAACGGCAGGAAGACCTTCCAGCCCAGACGCATCAGCTGGTCATAGCGGTAGCGCGGGAACGTGCCACGGATCCAGATGAAGGTGAACAGCAGCAGGAAGATCTTGATCAGGAACCACACCACGCCCGGAATCCAGTTCAGCGGCGCGATGTCGAACGGGGGCAGCCAGCCGCCGAGGAACAGGATGGTGGTCATCCCGCTCATCAGGATCATGTTGGCATACTCGCCCAGGAAGAAGAGCGCGAAGGGCATCGAGGAATACTCGACGTTATAGCCCGACACGAGCTCCGCTTCCGCCTCCGGAAGGTCGAAGGGCAGACGGTTGGTTTCGGCCAGTGCCGAGATGAAGAAGACCACGAACATCGGGAAGAGCGGGATGGCGAACCACACCGTTTCCTGCGCCCGCACGATCTCCGACAGGTTCAGCGAGCCGACGCACAGCAGCACCGTGATGATCACGAGGCCGATCGAAACCTCGTAAGACACCATCTGGGCTGCCGAGCGCAGCGCGCCGAGGAAGGCATAGCGCGAATTCGACGCCCAGCCCGCGACGATGATGCCGTAGACGCCGAGTGACGAGATCGCGAACAGATAGAGCACGCCGACATTGATGTCGGAGAGCACCCAACCGTCGTCGAAGGGGATCACCGCCCAGGCGACAAGGCTGAGGATCAGGGTCAGCATCGGCGCGAACAGGAACAGGAACCGGTTCGAGCGCGAGGGGATGATGGTCTCCTTGGTCAGCAGCTTCAGCGCGTCGGCGAAAGGCTGAAGCATGCCGAAGGGGCCGACCACGTTCGGACCGCGGCGCATCTGGATGTAGCCGATCACCCGGCGTTCCATCAGCGTCAGATAGGCGACCGCGATCAGCAGCGGCAGCACGATGGCCAGGATCTGGGCGACGATGATCACCCCGGGCCAGACATATCCGGAAAAGAACTCAGCCATTGGTGCCGGTCGCCTTGTCCTGCTGGAGCGGGTTGCCCGCATAGATCGCGGTGCAGGTCGCCATGGTCTTCGACGCGCGCGAGATCGGGTCGGTCATGTAGTAGTTGGTGACCGGGGACGAGAGCGGCGCCTTGTCCGGTGCGCCGGTCTGACCGAAGGCACCGCCCAGACCCGCCGGCTCGATCCGGTCGATCTTCGCCAGACGGGGCGCGATCGCCGCCATCCGGGCGCGCACGCCCGAGAGGTCGTCGTAAGGCAGCGCCTTGCCCAGCACGCCCGAGAGCGCCCGGAGGATCTTCCAGTCCTCGCGCGCCTCGCCCACCGGGAACACCGCGAGATGCGCGCGCTGCGGGCGGCCCTCGAGGTTCACATAGGTAGCGTTCTTCTCGGTATAGGCGGCACCCGGCAGCACCACATCGGCGCGATGGGCGCCGGCGTCGCCGTGATGGCCCTGATAGATCACAAAGGCATCGCCCAACGCATCGGTCTGGATCTCGTCTGCGCCCAGCAGGAACACCGTATCGATCTCGCCCCGGCCGGCAGCCGCCACGATCTCGCGGGTCGAGAGGCCACCCTCGCCCGGCACCAGACCCAGCTCCATGCCGCCGACACGGGCAGCGGCGGTCTGCAGGACGTTGAAGCCGTTCCAGCCGTCGCGGACCATGCCGCAGCGCTCGGCAACCTTGCGGGCGGCACCCAGGATGCGGGCGCCATCGGCACGGGTCAGCGCGCCCATGCCGACCACGATCATCGGCCGCTCGGCATTGCGCAGCACCTCGGCCAGCGGATCGGCGCCGGAGGCAATCGCCTCCAGCCGGGTCGCGTCAGCGCCCAGATCCTCGACCGGCCAGGTCAAGTCCAGCTTCGGCCCGATCGACCAGCCGCGGAACCCGCCCTTGCGCCAGCGCTTGCGGAAGCGGGCGTTGACCAGCGGCGCCTCGCGGCGCGGATCGGTGCCGACCAGTAGCACCGCGTCCGCCTGCTCGATGCCGGCGATGGTGCTGTTGAACAGCCAGGTGGAGCGCTGGGTCGGATCCAGCGCCGCACCGTCCTGGCGGCAGTCGACATGAACCGTGCCGATCACGTCGCGCATCAGATCGCGGAAGGCGGTCATCGACTCGCAATCGACCAGGTCGCCGACCAGGCCCGCGACCTTCTTCGGATCCCGGCCCGCCAGACGGGCCCGGATCGCCTCGAAGGCCTCGTCCCAACCGGCGGGGCGCAGGCGGCCGTTTTCGCGGATATAGGGGCGGTCCAGGCGCTGGCGCTTCAGCCCGTCATAGGCGAAGCGGCTCTTGTCGCCCAGCCACTCCTCGTTCACATCCTCGTGCAGGCGCGGCAGGATGCGCAGCACCTCGCGGCCGCGGACATCGACGCGGATATTGGCGCCGACCGCGTCGAGCACGTCGATCGATTCGGTCTTCTTCAACTCCCAGGGGCGGGCATTGAAGGCATAGGGCTTGGAGGTCAGTGCGCCCACCGGGCACAGGTCGATCATGTTGCCCGAGAGTTCCGAGGTCAGCGCATGTTCGACATAGGTGCCGATCTCCATGTGCTCGCCACGGCCGGTCGCGCCCATTTCGGGCACGCCGGCAATCTCGGTGGCGAAGCGCACGCAGCGGGTGCAATGGATGCAGCGGGTCATCCAGGTCTGGATCAGCGGACCCAGATCCTTGTCCTTCACCGCGCGCTTTTCGTCGTCATAGCGGCTCTGGCCGCGGCCATAGGCCATGGCCTGGTCCTGCAGATCGCACTCGCCGCCCTGATCGCAGATCGGGCAGTCGAGCGGATGGTTGATCAGCAGGAACTCCATCACGCCCTCGCGGGCCTTCTTCACCCGCTCGGTGTTGGTGTGGATCACCATGCCGTCGGCGGCCGGCATGGCGCAGGACGCGATGGGCTTCGGCGCCCGCTCCTGCTCCACCAGACACATACGGCAGTTGCCGGCGATCGACAGACGCTCGTGATAGCAGAAGCGGGGGATCTCGGCGCCGGCCGCTTCGCAGGCCTGAAGCACGGTCGCCCCGGCGGGCACCTCGACTTCGAGGCCGTCGATGGTCAGTTTAGGCATCGGATCCTCCTCAGGCCGCGCGGGCCGCGTCCCGGGCGGCGCTGAGGCGCCGCTCGAGTTCCGGACGGAAGTGACGGATCAGGCCCTGCACCGGCCACGCCGCGGCATCACCCAGCGCGCAGATGGTGTGGCCCTCGATCTGGTAGGTCACCTGCTCCAGCCGGTCGATCTCGGCGACGGTCGCCTGACCCTTGACCATGCGGTCCATGGTCCGCCAGAGCCAGCCGGTGCCTTCGCGGCACGGCGTGCACTGACCGCAGCTCTCATGCATGTAGAACTTCGACAGTCGGGCGATGGCGCGCACCACGTCGGTCGACTTGTCCATCACGATCACCGCGGCGGTGCCGAGGCCGGACTTGACCGCGCGCAGGCTGTCGAAATCCATCAGCACATCGTCGCAGATCGACTTGGGCAGCAACGGCACCGAAGAGCCGCCGGGGATAATGGCCAGCAGGTTGTCCCAGCCGCCACGCACGCCACCGGCATGACGTTCGATGAGCTCCTTCAGCGGGATGCCCATCTCTTCTTCGATATTGCACGGCTTGTTCACATGGCCGGAGATCGAGAAGATCTTGGTGCCGGTGTTGTTCTCGCGGCCGAGGCCGGCGAACCAGGCGGCGCTGCGGCGCAGGATGGTCGGCGCCACCGCGATGCTCTCGACGTTGTTCACCGTGGTCGGGCAGCCGTAAAGGCCAGCCATGGCCGGGAACGGCGGCTTCAGGCGCGGCTGGCCCTTCTTGCCTTCCAGGCTCTCGATCAGCGCGGTTTCTTCGCCGCAGATATAGGCGCCGGCACCCAGATGGATGTAGACGTCGAAGTCATAGCCGGTGCCACAGGCGTTCTTGCCGATCAGCCCGGCCTCGTAGGCCTCGTCGATCGCGGTCTGCAGCGCCTGAGCCTCGCGGAGGAATTCGCCGCGGATGTAGATATAGGCGGCGACCGCCTTCATCGCAAAACCGGCGATCAGGCAGCCCTCGACCAGCTTGTGCGGGTCGTGGCGCATGATCTCGCGATCCTTGCAGGTGCCGGGTTCGCCTTCGTCGGCGTTCACGACCAGATAGGACGGGCGCGGGTCGTTCTTCGGCATGAAGGACCACTTCACACCGGTCGGGAAGCCCGCACCGCCACGGCCGCGCAGGCCGCTCGCCTTCATCTCCTGGACGATCCAGTCGGCGCCCTTGGCGATGATGTCCTTGGTCCCATCCCAATCGCCGCGGTGGCGGGCACCGGCCAGACGGAAATCGTCATAGCCGTGGAGATTGGTGAAGATGCGATCCTGATCACGCAGCATCGTTGCCTCCTGCGGTCCCGGGTGCGGCCTGGGTCGCCGACGGCTGCCAGCCCTCGGGCTCAGAGCCCCGGCGGCGGCCGGTCTGCGGACCGGGCTTCGGCGTCTCGCCGCGCTTCAGCGCCTCGAGCACCCGCACGGTCAGCTCCGCGTCCAGATCCTCGTAGTAGTCGTCACCGATCTGCATCATCGGCGCATTGGCGCAGGCACCGAGGCACTCCACCTCGGCCAGCGTGAACAGCCCGTCTTCGGTGGTCTCGCCCACCTCGATGCCGAGATGCTTCTTGCACGCGCCCAGCACCTCGTCGGAGCCGCGCAGCCAGCACGGCGTCGTGGTGCAGACCTGGACGTGATGCCGGCCGATCGGCTTCAGATTGTACATGGTGTAGAAGGTCGCGACCTCGTACACCCGGATCGGCGGCATGCCGAGAAGATCGGCAATGTAATCCATGGCCACCCGCGGCAGCCAGCCATCGCCCTGGCGCTGGGCCAGATCGAGCAGCGGCATGACCGCGCTCTGCTGTCGGCCTTCAGGGTATTTCGCGATGATCTTCGCGGCTTGGGCGAGATTCTCTTCCGTGAAGGCGAAGCTCGCAGGCTCGACGTTGGTGTCGCTCACTGGTCCCGGTCCCCTCAACGATCGATCTCGCCGAACACGATGTCCATATTCGCCAGAATGGCGACGGCATCGGCCAGCAGATGGCCCTTCGACATGAAATCCATGGCCGCGATATGAGCGAATCCGGGCGCGCGGATCTTGCAGCGATAGGGCTTGTTGGTGCCGTCCGACACCAGATAGACGCCGAACTCGCCCTTCGGCGCCTCGGTGCCCACATAGACCTCGCCGGCCGGCACCTTGAAGCCTTCGGTGTAGAGCTTGAAGTGATGGATCAGCGCTTCCATCGACCGCTTCATGTCCGCGCGGGCCGGCGGCGCCACCTTGCGGTCCTCGGTCCGATACGGGCCGTCGGGCATCTGCTCGATGCACTGGCGCACGATCTTGAGCGACTCGCGCACTTCCTTCATGCGGACATTGTAGCGGTCGTAGACGTCGCCGTTGCGACCGACCGGAATGTCGAAGTCCATGCGGTCATAAACGTCATAGGGCTGCGCCTTGCGCAGATCCCAGGGCACGCCCGAGCCGCGCAGCATCGGCCCGGTCAGGCCCCAGTCCAGCGCATCCTCGGCCGAGAGCACACCCACATCCACCGTGCGCTGCTTCCAGATGCGGCTGTGGCTCATCAGGTTTTCGAGGTCGTCGAAGCGCTTCGGGAACTCTTCGGTGAACTTCCAGATCTCGTCCAGAAGCCCGGCCGGCAGCTCCATCGACACGCCGCCGGGGCGGAAGTAGTTCGCGTGCAGGCGCGCGCCGCAGACCTTGTCGTAGAAGCCCATGATGATCTCGCGATCCTCGAAGCCCCACAGCAGCGGCGTGGTGGCGCCAAGATCCATCGCGAAGGTCGTCATGTTCAGCAGGTGGTTGGCGATGCGGGTCAGCTCCGCGAACATGACGCGGATATACTGGCCGCGCAGCGGCACCTCGATCCCTGCCAGCTTCTCGACCGCGAGCACATAGGCGTGCTCCTGATTCATGATCGAGACATAGTCCAGGCGGTCGAAATACGGCAGCGCCTGAAGATAGGTCTTGTACTCGATGAGCTTCTCGGTGCCGCGGTGCAGCAGGCCGACATGCGGATCGGCGCGGGTCACCACCTCGCCGTCCATCTCGAGCACGAGCCGGAGCACACCATGGGCCGCCGGATGCTGCGGCCCGAAGTTGAGCATCATCGGCTTGATGGAAGTTTCGGTCGCCGACATCACTTCGTCCCCTGCTGCGCCTTCTCGTCCCCGGGCAGGACGTATTTCGCACCGTCCCACGGGCTCAGGAAGTCGAACCGGCGGAATTCCTGGGTCAGCTGCACCGGCTCGTAGACCACGCGCTTCTCGGCCTGGTCATAGCGGACCTCGACATAGCCGGTGAGCGGGAAGTCCTTGCGCAGCGGATGCCCCTCGAAGCCGTAATCGGTGAGGATGCGACGGAGATCCGGGTGATCTGCGAAGAACACGCCGTAGAGATCCCAGGTCTCACGCTCGAACCACAGTGCCGAGTTGAACACCGGCACGGCCGACGGGACCGGGGTGTCTTCCGAGGCAGATACGGTCACGCGGATGCGCTGATTGTGCTTGAGGCTGAGCAGGTGATAGACGACGTCGAAGCGTTCCTCACGCTCCGGCCAGTCGACACCGCAGACGTCGATCAGCTGCTTGAACAGGCAGTTGCTGTCGTCGCGCAGGAATGTGAGCGTCCGGATGAGCGAGGTCCGGTAGACCCGGACCGTCAGTTCACCCAATGCGACCTTCCAGCCGTCCACTCCGTCGCCGAGTGCTGATGCGACATACGCGCCCAGCTCCCGGAGTGCGTCTTCGTTGACGTTACTCACGGCATCCGCCTTCTCGTGCCTCGACACAAAACCTTGAGCACCGTCCGGTTTTCCGGTCCGGTGCCCGCCGCCGCTGTTTTCCGGCCGCGAACGCTGAGATCAGCGCTCGAGCGTACCGGTGCGACGTATCTTCTTCTGAAGCTGCAGCACGCCGTAGACCAGCGCCTCAGCCGTGGGCGGGCAGCCCGGCACGTAGATGTCGACCGGAACGATCCGGTCGCAGCCGCGGACCACCGAATAGGAGTAGTGATAGTAGCCGCCGCCATTGGCGCAGCTGCCCATCGAGATGACGTATTTCGGCTCCGGCATCTGGTCATAGACCTTGCGGAGCGCGGGCGCCATCTTGTTGGTCAGCGTGCCGGCGACGATCATCACGTCAGACTGGCGCGGGCTCGGCCGGAACAGGAAGCCGAAGCGGTCCAGATCGTAGCGGGCGGCGGCGGCATGCATCATTTCCACCGCGCAGCAGGCCAGACCGAACGTCATCGGCCAGAGCGAGCCGGTGCGCGCCCAGGTGACGAGTTCGTTCAGGCGCGCGGTGATGAAGCCGTTTTCCTTCAGCTCATCGGTCGCAGCCGCGACCACGCGCTCGGCATCGGCGCCGGCCAGGGGGCCATGCCCCATGGCCCCGGCCGAGGCGGTGCGAGGATCGGTCACTCCCATTCCAGCGCCCCCTTCTTCCACTCGTAGATGAAGCCGATGGTCAGCACGCCCAGGAACAGCATCATGGACCAGAAGCCGAACATGCCGATGTCGCCGAGCGACACCGCCCACGGGAACAGGAAGGCGACTTCAAGGTCGAAGATGATGAACAGGATCGCGACCAGATAGAACCGCACGTCGAACTGACCGCGGCTGTCGTCGAACGCGTCGAAGCCGCATTCGTAAGCCGAGAGCTTCTCGGCCTCCGGCCGCTGGGGCGCGATGAAGTAGGAAGCGATCACGATCACCGCGGAGAGAGCGGTCGCGATGCCGAGGAAGATCAGGATCGGCAGATACTCGGCCAGCAAGGTCTGCATGGGCTAGGCTTCCCTCCTGAGGCGGACGCCGGCCGGTGCGGTCTGACCGTCACGGTCGGAACATCGCCGGCGACGCTGCGGGGCAGACCGGCAGACCGTTCCGGCGGGTGCCATGCTGCATGCGCGAAGAACGCCATACCGCCGGCCACGCCCGATGGTCCGCCACGGGTACCCCCGCGCGGCGGCCTCACTATAGGCGAACGTGCTCGCCAACAAAATCCCCATTTTCAGCCACGAATATGCCCCGGCATCGCAGTGCGGCAAGGCTTGACACGCACGTTGTCACAAGGACTTCCGGCCAAAAACGAACAGGCCCGCACCGACGAAGATCGGGCGGGCCCACAGAGTGCGCACGAACATGCGCGGGTCTTGATGAGGCGGCCTGACCCGCAGGTCCGACCGTCCGAAAGACGTTTCTGCATGCGTGAGCACGCGGATCATACAACCGTCCGGAAATCGTCTGCCGGTTTCCGAAGGATCGCTGGCGGGAGTGACGGGACTTGAACCCGCGGCCTCCGGCGTGACAGGCCGGCGCTCTAACCAACTGAGCTACACCCCCTCAGGCGATGCGCGGTGTTTATCCGGTCCAGCCCCCCTCTGTCAACGCCTTTCCGCAAGGGGCCCGGATTTCATGTCACGGCATGCTCACGCCGGTCGAGGACCGCGCCTGTCGCGCCGGGCCACACCGCTTCTCCGGCTTCGGCGAAATGGTATTCATCCAGCGGCGCACCGCGCATGTCCCACCAGTACCGGCTTGCGAAGCCCGACCACTGGGCGGTGATGCGGCCCTCGCTGGTCTTGTACCAGCTGTTGCAGCCGGCCGCCCAGACGGTGCGATCCAAGGCATCCCTGAGCTTGCGATTATAGCCGGCCATGGCCTCGGGCCGGACATCCATCACCGGCCGGCGTCTCCCCTCGCCCACCAGCCGCTGCAGGCAGCGCACCACGTACCCGGCCTGCACCTCATGCATGAAGATGATCGAGTTGTGTCCAAGGCTGGTATTGGGGCCGAAGAGCATGAAGAAGTTCGGGAAGCCGGCGACCGTCACCCCCCGATGCGCCTCGGCACCTGCGGACCATGCGTCGTGGAGGTCGATCCCGCCCCGACCGGCAATGCGCATCGGTACCAGAAACTCGGTCGTCCGGAAGCCGGTGGCCCAGATCAGAACATCGAGCGCATGGCGCCCGCCCTCCACGGTCTCCACGGCTTCCGCCGTGATCCGGGTGATGCGGCGGGCGACGACGTCGACATCGGGACGTGCCAGAGTGTCATACCAGTCGTTGGACAGCACGATGCGCTTGCAGCCTGCGGGATAATCCGGCGTCAGACACCGGCGCAGCACCGGATCGGCCACCTTGCGGGCCAGCGTCGCCAGGGCCTGGCGTTCAAACCGGCGGCGCGCGAAGCCGTTGCGACCGAATACGAGAAAGTTCTTCTCGAGCGACAGGAAGATGCCGAGGCGATGAAGACGCAAGGCCACCGGGCTTCGGCGAAACCGTGCGATTTCGTCCGTCGTATAAGCGCGATCCGGCTTGGGGGCGATCCAGGCGGGGCTGCGCTGAAACACGGTCAGATGCCTGGCGGCCGGCGCGATCTCAGGCACCAGCTGCACGGCACTGGAGCCGTTGCCGACCACGCCGACGCGCCGCCCCTTGAGATCTATCGTGCCCGGCCAGCAGGCCGAATGGAATTGCAGCCCGGCGAAACTCTCGCGGCCCGGAATATCGGGCACGGCCGGCCGGTCCAGCTGGCCCACCGCCGAAATGAGAACCTCTGCCTCCATGCGGCCGCCCCCGACCAGATCGATGGTCCAGAGACCACGCTGATCGTCGAAGGCTGCGGCCTCGACCGCCGTCCCGAAACGGATCAGCGGCCGAAGGCCGAAGCGATCGGCGGTCTCCTCCATATAGGCCAGAATCTCGGGCTGGCGCGCATAGGTGCGGCTCCAGTCCGGTTTCGGCGCAAAGGAGAAGGAATAGAGGTGGGAGGGCACGTCACAGCCGGCCCCTGGATAGGTGTTCTGGCGCCAGGTGCCCCCCAGCGCCTCCCCCTTCTCAAGGATCGTGACGGCCTGAAAACCCGCCTGACGCAGGCGGATGGCCATACACAATCCGCCGAAGCCCGCGCCGATGATAACAACGCGCAGGCCGCGTGTCCGCGACGTGACCGTCCGGTCGTTCATATCCGCTCTCCCCGTCAGCGGCAGAAGCGGCCGGCCCGGCGATCATGATCCGTCGCCATGTGCGATCGGGCCGCTCTTCACCCACTATATGAAATTCGGAATACGGATTAAACGTTTTAGTTGATGAACCCGGTGTAGATGTGCCGGAAGCTTGAACGTCCGGCGGATACTGGTGGGCGATGAGGGGCTCGAACCCCCGACCTTCTCGGTGTAAGCGAGACGCTCTGACCAACTGAGCTAATCGCCCGGCGTGCAGCGACGCAGACTGTTCACCGGTGAACGACGGCCGCCCGCCCCTTCAGGTGGAGCGGACGGCCGCGTCTGATGATCTGCGGTGCCACGAACCGCATCGCGGCGCCAGAGGGTCGATCCGATCCTGCGGACCTTGTGGCGCCGCCGGCGTCCGGCGTCGTGAGGGACGGCGTCGTACGCACAGAAATTCGATGAGGTGCCAGCCTTGCATTCGGCCTGGGCCTGGCATGGCCCTGAACGGCGCATCTGTGTGTTTTTGGGCGGGCGCAGCCGCCGGGTGGTCCATGGAACAGTCCGGGCAGGATCAGCCGTTCACGGCGTCCTTCAGCCCCTTGCCGGCACGGAACTTCGGCTGCTTCGACGCCGGAATGGTGATCGCTTCGCCGGTCCGCGGGTTGCGGCCTTCACTGGCGGCCCGGGTCGCGACATTGAACGTGCCGAAGCCGACCAGGCGCACCTCGTCATCCGCAGCCAGCGCCGCGGTGATGGCATCGAACACGCCGTCGACGGCCCGGGCCGCGTCGGTCTTGGACAGCCCGGTGCTGTCGGCCACGCGCGCAACGAGATCGTTCTTGTTCACTTCTGAGGCTCCCCTTCTTGGAGTGGCGGTTCGAAAATCACACCTCGGTGATACGTCGACCAGGGGGGAGTGTAAATCCCCCGGCAGAAGCGCGTCAATCGGCCAGCCCGTCGAAAACCGCACAAATCCGCCAAAAAACAGCCCTCGCACCGTTATCGGCGCGAGGGCTGCTCATTCTTTTCAACCGAAAGTACGCGCTCTGTCCGGCAGGCGCTCAGTGCGCCCGCGCACCCGGCGCTTCACCCTGCTCCGAGGCCTCGTCGCGGCTGGTGTCGGCCGCTTTGTCGTCGGTCCGCTCCGGCCACTCGATCGGCGTCAGGGGCTTCAGAAGGGCGTGGGCCAGGACATCATCGACATGCGAGACGGGGATGATGGTCAGCCCCTTCTTCACATTGGCCGGGATATCTGCCAGATCCTTTTCGTTGTCCCGCGGGATCAGCACGGTCTTGATGCCGCCATGCAGAGCCGCCAGCAGCTTCTCCTTCAGGCCACCGATCGGCAGCACGCGGCCGCGCAGCGTAACCTCGCCGGTCATGGCGACACTGCGATTCACCGGGATGCCGGTCAGCACCGATACGATGGAGGTCACCATCGCGATACCAGCCGACGGGCCGTCCTTCGGCGTCGCGCCTTCAGGCACGTGGATATGGATGTCGGCCTGTTCGAACACCGTCGGCCGGATCCCATAATCCACCGCGCGCGAGCGGACATAGGACCGCGCCGCCTGGATGCTTTCCTGCATGACCTCGCCGAGCTTGCCGGTGATGGTGACCTTGCCCTTGCCGGGCATCTTCACCGCCTCGATGGTCAGCAGGTCGCCGCCGACCTCGGTCCAGGCGAGGCCGGTGACGGCACCCACCATGTCCTCGAGTTCCGCCTCGCCGAACTTGAACCGCCGCACGCCCGCATATTTGTCGAGGTTGGCCGAGGTGATCGACACCTGCTTACGGGTGCCCATCACCAGCTCCTTGACCGCCTTGCGCGCCAGACCGGCAATCTCGCGTTCCAGGCTGCGCACGCCGGCTTCACGGGTGTAATAGCGGATCAGATCGCGGATCGCGCCGTCGGAGATCGAGAACTCGCCCTCCTTCAGCCCCTGCGCCTTGATCTGCTTGGAGATCAGGTGACGCTTCGTGATCTCGACCTTTTCGTCCTCGGTATAGCCCGAGATGCGGATGATCTCCATGCGGTCGAGCAGCGGCTGCGGCATGCGCAGGCTGTTGGCCGTGCAGATGAACATCACATCCGACAGGTCGTAATCCACCTCCAGATAGTGGTCGGCAAAGGTGCCGTTCTGCTCGGGGTCCAGCACCTCGAGCAGGGCCGAGGACGGGTCGCCGCGGAAGTCGGCGCCGAGCTTGTCGATCTCGTCGAGCATGAACAGCGGGTTGGTCTTGCCCGCCTTCTTCATCGACTGGATGATCTTGCCCGGCAGCGAGCCGATATAGGTCCGCCGATGGCCGCGGATCTCGGCCTCGTCCCGCACGCCACCCAGACTGACGCGCACGAATTCGCGGCCGGTCGCCCGGGCGATCGACTTGCCCAGCGAGGTCTTGCCGACACCCGGAGGGCCGACGAAGCACAGGATCGGGCCCTTGAGCTTGGCGACGCGCATCTGCACGGCTAGGTGCTCGATGATCCGTTCCTTGACCTTCTCAAGGCCGTAATGATCCTGGTTCAGGACCTCTTCGGCCCATTTCAGGTCCTTCTTGACCTTGGAGCGGGTCTTCCACGGCAGGCCGGTCAGCCAGTCGAGATAGTTGCGCACCACCGTCGCCTCGGCCGACATCGGGCTCATGGTCTTGAGCTTCTTCAGCTCGGCCATGGCCTTGTCATGAGCCTCCTTGGGCATGCGCGCCTTGCGGATGCGCTCCTCGATTTCGGCGCTCTCGTCGCGGCCGTCCTCGCCTTCGCCCAGCTCCTTCTGGATCGCCTTCAGCTGCTCGTTGAGATAGTACTCGCGCTGAGTCTTCTCCATCTGGCGCTTGACGCGCGACCGGATGCGCTTCTCGACCTGCAGGACCTCGATCTCGCCCTCGATATGGGCGTAGATCCGCTCCAGCCGCTCGACGACGGTCGGCGTCTCGAGCAGTTCCTGCTTCTCCGCCACCTTGAGCGACAGATGCGAGGCGATGGTGTCGGCAAGCTTCGCCGGCTCCTCGATCTGATTCAGGGTGACCAGAACCTCGGGCGGGATCTTCTTGTTGAGCTTCACATACTGCTCGAACTCGGCCACGACCGAGCGCGACAGCGCCTCGACCTCGCGGCCGGCATCCTCGCCCTCGGCGATTGCCTGGGCTTCCGCCTGGAAATAGTCGCCGTCCGAGATGAGGCGGTCGACCCGCGCGCGGCTGGCGCCTTCGATCAGCACCTTGACGGTGCCGTCAGGCAGCTTCAGCAGCTGCAGCACGGTGCCGATGGTGCCGACCATGTAGATGTCGTCGGCGCCCGGATCCTCCTGGGCGGCATCCTTCTGCGCCAGCAGCAGGATCTGCTTGTCGCTGCGCATCACCTCCTCGAGCGCGCGCACCGACTTCTCGCGGCCGACGAAGAGCGGCACGATCATATGCGGAAAGACGACGATGTCGCGCAGCGGCAGGACCGGGTAGGTGTGCGTGCGATGAGTTTCGGTCATGGCCAGTCTCGCATTTATCGGAATCGGCACGGCGTCGGACACGCGGCCCCGGAAGGCCGACATGGCGCCTCGACGTCACATCGGCCCGATTCCTGTTGAGGCCGCGCACACGCGCCCACCGGATGCCGACCACACCGCCTCGCGCAGAGGCCGGCGATGGCCGGGGCATCACAGCCGGCACGGGTCAGACCGTGCCGCGGCCGAACTGTCGCAGGGATCAGGAAGCGTTGCCGCCCACGTCGCCCCGCCGGTCCGCATAGATATGGAGAGGCTTGGCCCGGCCTTCAACGACCTCCCGATTGACGACGATCTCTTCGACCCCGTCGAGGTCGGGCAGATCGAACATCGTGTCGAGCAGGATCTCTTCCATGATGGCGCGCAGGCCGCGCGCGCCGGTCTTGCGCTCGATCGCGCGCTCGGCGATGGCACCCAGCGCGTCGTCGGAGAAGGTCAGGTGCACGTTCTCCAGCTCGAAGAGACGCTGATACTGCTTCAGCAGTGCGTTCTTGGGCTTGGTGAGGATCTGGACCAGTGCGTCGCGGTCCAGGTCGTGCAGCGTGGCGATCACCGGCAGACGGCCGACGAATTCGGGGATCAGGCCGAACTTCAGCAGATCCTCGGGCTCGACCTGGCGAAGCACGTCGCCCGAGCGGCGGGTTTCCACCGGCTCGACATTCGCACCAAAGCCGATCGAGGTCTTGCGGCCGCGATCATTGATGATCCGGTCGAGGCCGACGAACGCCCCGCCCACGATGAACAGGATGTTGGTCGTATCGACCTGCAGGAATTCCTGCTGCGGATGCTTGCGCCCGCCCTGCGGCGGCACGGAGGCGACGGTGCCTTCCATGATCTTCAGCAGCGCCTGCTGGACGCCCTCGCCCGACACATCGCGGGTGATCGACGGGTTGTCGGATTTGCGGCTGATCTTGTCGACCTCGTCGATATAGACGATGCCGCGCTGCGCCCGCTCGACATTGTAATCGGCGGCCTGAAGCAGCTTCAGGATGATGTTCTCGACGTCCTCGCCGACATAGCCGGCTTCGGTCAGCGTGGTCGCGTCCGACATGGTGAACGGCACGTCGAGGATGCGGGCCAGGGTCTGGGCCAGCAGCGTCTTGCCGCAACCGGTCGGGCCGATCAGCAGGATGTTGGACTTGGCGAGTTCGACCTCGGCACCCTTGCCGCCCTGGTTCAGACGCTTGTAGTGATTGTACACCGCGACCGAGAGGATCCGCTTCGCCTGCTCCTGGCCGATCACATAATCGTCCAGGACGTTGAAGATGTCCTTCGGGGTCGGTCCGCGATCACGCGTCTTGACCAGCGAGGTCTTGCTCTCCTCGCGGATGATGTCCATGCAGAGCTCTACACACTCGTCGCAGATGAACACCGTTGGCCCGGCGATCAGCTTCCGCACCTCGTGCTGGCTCTTGCCGCAGAACGAGCAATAAAGTGTGTTCTTGCCGTCGCCGCCGCTGGACTTGGTCATCGTGTCTCCACTCGTTGGCTCTGCCCGGCGCCCATGTTAGCCGCCGGTCGCGCCCGGGCACAAACCCTAAAAAGCGGCAGACCGACGATGAACCGTCCTGGCTTCGGGAACGCGCCCCGGGTCGTCTGCCGGTGCGGGGGTCCGGACCGGGAGACCGCAGCATCTTCAGCATGCCGCAGTCAATGGAAATGTAATGCGCAGTTCGCGCTTGCCAAAGGGGGAAAAATCATCAGGCGACGCTTCCCGCCCCCACCCCGGACATGAAGAACCCGCCATCGCGTGCGCGCGGTGGCGGGTTGCATGTGGCGGAACGCCCCAACTTCATGTGGCGGAACGCCTCAACGTCATGTGGCGAAACGTCCCATCGGCAGCCGTGCCGGCCGGATGCTGCGCGGACGGACGATCACGCGCGGCATCGACCGGGGGCAGTCGGTCAGGAGGCAGTATCCTCGGCCTTCGGCCGCTGGGCCACGACCGTGTCGATCAGACCGAAGGCCTTGGCCTCTTCGGGCGACATGAAGTTGTCGCGCTCCATGGCCCGTTCGACTTCCTCCAGCGGGCGGCCGGTGTGCTGAACGTAGATCTCGTTCAGCCGGGCACGCAGCTTCAGGATTTCACGGGCATGGATCTCGATGTCGGTCGCCTGGCCACGGAACCCGCCCGAGGGCTGATGGACCATGATCCGGGCGTTGGGCAGCGCGAAGCGCTTACCCGGCGCGCCGCCGGCCAGCAGCAGCGAGCCCATCGATGCCGCCTGGCCGATGCACAGGGTCTGCACGTCGCAGCGGATGTACTGCATCGTGTCGTAGATCGCGAGACCCGAGGTCACCACGCCGCCCGGCGAGTTGATGTAGAAGGAAATATCCTTCTTCGGGTTCTCGCTCTCCAGGAAGAGCAGCTGGGCGGTGATGAGGCTCGAAACATTGTCCTCGACCGGCCCGGTCAGAAAGATGATGCGCTCTTTCAGAAGACGCGAATAGATGTCATAGGCGCGCTCGCCCCGGTTGGTCTGCTCGACCACCATCGGCACCAGCGAATTCATGTAGGTATCGAGCATGTCGCTCATGCGCTTTCCGCTCCCCTCAACTGACATCACCGATCTTCACAAAGCCCCTGCCGGGCGCTTGAGACGTCACGACCGCCCTCGGGCTACGGGGGCGGTCGTGGACGGTCTCTCGGCAGGGCGGCGGATCAGGCCTCGGACTTGTCCGACGCCTCTCCGGCCTCACCGTCCTCGTCGGGATCCTTCATCAGATCCTCGGCGCTGACGACCTTCTCTTCGACCTTCGCCTGGGCGAGGATGTGGTCGACGACCTTGTCCTCGAAGATCGGCGCCCGGAGCGCACGCAGCGCATCCGGATTCTTCTGGTAATACTCGATCACCCGCGCTTCCTGACCGGGGAAGCGGCGCGCCTGCTCGATCAGGGCACGGTTGACCTCTTCGTCCGCCACCTGAACATCGTTCACGCGACCGACTTCTGCAAGGACCAGACCCAGACGAACCCGACGGAGCGCAATCGCGCGATACTCCTCGCGGACCTCGTCCTCGGTCTTTTCCATGCTTTCGAAGGTCTGGCCGGTGCGGGCCATCTCGTCGGTCAGCTGCTTCCAGATGCCTTCGAATTCGGCCTCGAGCATGCCGGCGGGCACCTCGAACTCATAACGGCCGGCGAGCGCATCCAGCAGCGCACGCTTCAGCTTCTGGCGCGAGATCTGGTCGTAACGGCCGCGGAAGTCGTCGCGGATGGCAGCCTTCAGCGCATCCAGGTTGTCGAGGCCCAGCTTCTCGGCCAGGGCATCGTCGATGCCGGCGGTCTTCGGCGCCTTGACTTCCTTGACGGTGGTCTCGAACACGGCGGCCTTGCCGGCCAGGTGCTCCGCACCATAGTCCTCGGGGAAGGAGACCTCGACCTTGCGCTCCTCGCCGGCCTTGGCGCCGAGCAGCTGATCCTCGAAGCCCGGGATGAAGGTGCCCGAGCCCAGAGCCAGCGCATAGCCCTCGGCTTCGCCACCCTGGAAGGCCTCGCCGTCGACGAAGCCCTTGAAGTCGATGACCACCTGGTCGCCGTTCTCGGCGGCGCGATCCTCGACGGTCTCGAACTCGCGATTGGCGGCGGCGATGCGCTCCAGCGCCTCGTCGACTTCCTTCTCGTCGACCTCGGCCGCCTCGCGGACCAGTTCGACATCCGAGAAATCGCCCAGCTCGAATTCCGGCATGATCTCGACGACCATGCTGTATTCAAGATCCTGGCCCTCGTCGAAGGCCGTGATCTCGATCTTCGGCTGGGTGGCCGGACGCAGATTGTTCTGGTCCAGCACGTTGCGCGAGGTCTCGTTCACCGCCTCTTCCAGCACCTCGCCCATCACCGAGGAGCCATAGCGCTGCTTCACGACCTTGGCCGGGATCTTACCGGGACGGAAGCCGGGCATCTTGATCGTGGCCGCGATCTGGGCGATGCGGGCGTCGATCTTCTCGTCGATCGAAGCGGCCGGCACGACGACCTTGTATTCGCGCTTGAGCCCTTCGGCGTTGGTCTCGGTGATCTGCATCAAAACGGTCTCACAGGGTCGGTTGACTGCGGCAGCACCCGGTGCGTCGCGGGGAAGGAGGCGCATCCCGGGCCGGCCGGGATCGCCTCCGGACGAAACGCCGGGTGCGCGAAGAGACGTGATCGCGGGCAGCACTGCACCACGACACGGGCGGCAGCCATGTGGCACGAAATCACCCGGTTACGCAAGTCCAATACGCTGCGAAAACCGGCGCCCGGCGGGATCATTCCCGCCGGGCGCCGCGCGTCGGTTCAGGTGAAGGCATGGAGCGTGTAAGAGATGCCTGCGCTGTTCCAGCCGCCCTTGACGGTGATCTCCTTGCCCGAGATCTCGACCTGATCATAACCTGCGGACGAGATCGTCGAGACAGACATCGTGCGCCCGCGATCGCTCCCGGTCACAGCAACGACGGCCACGAATGCGGGCGCAAAGGTGAGGGACACCGTCTTCGACGTCTCTCCGTCACCATCATAGGCGGTCACCTGGCGGCTCGCATTTCCGACGGCCTGATTCCAGTTCGCTGCCGGCTGTTGCGCATCCATATATGCGGGGAGAAGGTTGTCCCGGACGACAAGACCGGCGGCGGCTGCCGTGCTGGTCGCGAAACCGATCAGCGGCTCGTTCCGCGCCATCGGCGCATTATCGACCGAGTTCTCCGAGACGATGAGACCGGTGACAGGGCCATTGACCCGGACCACATAGCGCGACGGTGGCGTGGGATCGGTCTCGGTATCGTTGTTGCTCAGGCAGACATCCTTCATGACATTACCCCGGAACAGGATGTTCCGGCAGGTTCCGCTCAGGGAGAGCACGTCCCGCACGATACGCTTGAAGTGGTTGCCCTCGATCGAGACGTTGCTCACGTTCGAGATCAGCACGCCGCCGAGGATCTCGCGGGTGTCGCCGGTCCCGGCCTCGGGCGTGCCGGCCGCGTTGTCCGTCATGCCGTAGAAGACGTTGCCGCCGATCCGGATGTTGTCACCGCCCGATATCGCGAACAGGAAATTCGGGGCGATCGAGTGGATCAGCAGGTTGTCCGTGAAGAGCGACTCGTTCGCCGCGCCCTCGAAGATCCGGCAATTGGTATCGATATAGTTCCCAGAGAACTGGATCCCGTGAATACGCGATGCGTTCCAGCCGATATTGCGGACGAGATAGCCGCCCGAACCCGCGTGAAAGCGGTTGTCGCGGATCATATAGGCCCGCATGCCCCCAGCCAGCTTGTTGTCGAAGTTCGGCCCGGGGTTGAAACGTGAGGGATCCAGCGGGTCGGCATCCGGTTCCTGTTCATCCGGCCAGTCGAGCTCGATCCCATGGGTGAACGAAACCAGATTGCACTGGGTGACGTTCAGCCCCCGGCCCTTGATCCGGATCAGCGTATTGGCCCGGCCGAGCACACAGGACGTGATCTTGAGATCGACATCGCCGTTGTTCTCACCGTCGGGCGTCACCAGATAGTCTTCCTCGGCGAAGATGACCACCGTGCCGCTTTCGTTCTGGTCGCGACCGATCATCACGAAGTTTTCGAGATTGACCGAATGTGCGCGGACATTCATCACGATGTCGGCCGTGCTGGTCGGCGCCATCTGGATGGACGCACGCGAGGTCGTCCCCGGCCCCGTCAAACCGAAGATGCGCTGGCCACGGGTGATCACGTCCACGGTATCGGTTACCAGATAGCGCGACACCAGCGCCACGTCTCGGCCGCTGTTCAGGGCCGCCTGGACAGCCGCGGTGTCATTGACACTGCCGTTACCCACAGCCCCGAAATCCTCGGGCGTCACGTATTCAGCGAGCTTGTTCGTGAGAGTCCGAGAGACTCCACCAAGATAGGGGGCGAGATAAGTCACATCATCTGAGGACGTCGGCATTTTCCGTCTCCGTTATCTACTGGGGAACAACGAACGCAACCGCATTCATCACCAGAGATACCGCAAAATATGCGGAGAAATGCCTGTAATGGTGCTGCAACAATGCGGCACATCTTGATGCCTTGACGTCAGACACTGGCTATTTATGCACCACCATCCGGCGAGCGGTATCGACGACTGGCTTTTCGATCAGTAGATGAAAAAAGACAGATCCGACGAGTGAGAGCACAGCCGCGGCCGTCAAAAACAGGGCGCCGCCAGCCGTTCCGCCGGGTGCGGCCTGCGGCCAGATGACCCGCAATACGCCGATCGCAAAATAATGGCACAGATAAAGGGCATAGGAGGCATCACCCAGAACGCGAAGCCATACGATCGGCCGGACATGCCCGCCCTTCTCCAGCATCACCGCCGCCAGCAGGATGACCGCTGCGGGAACCCCGGCGCTCAGCCACCGCCAGAGGTCATAGGTCGTCTGCGGCGCAGGTGTCATGAAAAGAGCAGCCGATCCCACCGCCAGCAGGGTCAGACCCGCCGGACGCGACAGCCGCATCCGGCCAAGGAAGGCGACCGCGACCACCATTCCCAGCACGAAGTCGAACAGGATCGGCGAGGTCCAGACCCGAAATGCCGCGACATCGGGACGACAGATGAGCCCCGTCGCCACCAGACCGGCCACAATGGTGACCATCGCCCCGACGCGGCGGGCGGGCAACACGGCCAGCACCAGAGCCAACAGCAGATAGAATTCAAGTTCGAGGTTCAGCGACCAGCCGAGCTGGAACAGCGGCAGGGCCGTGCCCGTCTCCGGATGCGTCCAGGGCAGGAAAGCGAAGGATGCCGCCACATGAGCGGCGTCCAGGCCCATCGTGTGGAAGATCGACGGTACCAGCATCGCGAGCGCCAGCACCGCCGCGGTCACGATCCAGTAAGGCGGGGCGACCCGGGTCAGCCGCCGCAGGAAGAAGTCACCCGGCCGTACGCCGTCCCGCGCCGTCATGCAGGTCATGATGAAGCCGCTGATCACGAAGAACAGGTCAACGCCCTTCTGCCCGTCCAGAAAGACGGGCAGGCCCCTGCCCTGCAGGTGTACGGCATAGCTGTGACTGGCATGGAGCAGCATGACCATCATGGCTGCCGCGATGCGCAGATACTGGACATGAAAGATGGTCGGCAGGCTGGTCATATCCGGATGCCCGCGGCGCGCCCGAAGACTGAAATCAGGGAAAGGATGGTGCGGGCGGTGGGACTCGAACCCACACACCTTCCGGCACGAGAACCTAAATCTCGCGCGTCTGCCAATTCCGCCACGCCCGCGAACCGGCGGTGGATATAGCACGCCGGCCCGCAGAGTTGCCAGTGGTCAAGACGTCCGGCCGGTGTGGAACCGTCTCTCAGTCAGCGCAGCAGCCCCCGCACGGCAGAGCCGGCCCGGACGTCATGCGTGCCGCCGGTATAGGCCTCGTGGTTGTCCTCGATCTCGCCACGCTTATAGAGATAGTTGACCATCATGCCGGCCGACTGACGGACCCCCTTGGTGCTGAGATCGGCCCGCCAGTTGATCCGCTCCACCCGCGCGCCATTGGACAGGTGGAAATGCGCCACGCCGTCCCGTGCCCGGCCGCGGGTCTTCTCCTGGGTGAGATAGCGAGCCGCCAGTCGCATCAGCGGTGCCTTCAAAGCCTCGGCAAGCTGAGGCTCGGCCGGCCAGTCGTGCTCCAGCGCGACCGCCAACGGATGACCCTCCGCTTCTCTGGGCAGGGCGGCCTTCAGCCTCGACCGTTCCGCCTCGGAGATGAGCCCCTCGCCGCCGGCCGCCAGGCACTCGTCCAGCCAGGCCCTGAAGCCGGGGATCGGCGACAGGGTCGCGAAAGTCTTGAGGTTGGGCAGATCATGGGACAGGTCCTCGACCACCCGCTTGATCAGGAAATTGCCGAAGCTGAAACCCGCCAGGCCCTTCTGGGCATTCGAAATCGAATAAAAGATTGCCGTGTCGGCGGCTTCCGGGTCGGCTGTCGGCGCCGCCTCGTCCAATAGGGTGTGAACATCGCCGGCCAAACCCTTGACCAGGGCCACTTCCACGAAGATCAGCGGCTCGCGCGGCATCTTCGGATGGAAGAAGGCATAGCAGCGCCGGTCGCTTTCCAGCCTGTTGCGCAGATCCGACCACGAACGGATCTCGTGCACCGCCTCGTATTCGATCAGCTTTTCGAGCAGGGCGGCAGGCGCATCCCAGGTGATCCGGGTCAGGTCCAGGAGGCCGATGTCGAACAGGCCCGACAGTACCTCGCGCAGTTCGTGCTCCATGCCCCGCGCGGCCGGGTCGGTGCGGGCCAGCGGCAGCAGGTCGGCGCGCAGGTCGACCAGGAACTTCACGCCCTGCGGCAGGCTGCTGAACTGGCGCAGCAACCGCGCCCGCGGGCTGACCAGCGTCGCCCGCAGCCGTTCCAGCGCGGCCACCCGCGCTGTCTGGTCTACCCCCGCTTCACGCACCGCCAGCATGGCCGCGTCCAGCTCTCCCGGCGGCACGTCGAATTCGTTGGCGAGCAGGCCCAGGAAGGCAGTCTTGCCTTTCGGGGCAAGCCCCAGATAGACCTGCCCCAGTTCGGCCGTGCGCGCCCGCGCCGACACCTCGCCGCCCACGGCATCAAGCGACTGACGGATCAGCGCCCGGATCCGGTCCAGATCCTCAGCCGGCAGGTCGGCGCGGATCGGCGCGCCGATGCGCGCCCGCGCCTGCTGCGACACCTCGCGCCACAGCCGGTTCAGCCGGTCCAGGGTCCGGTCGAAAAAGCCCGGACCCTCGGCACCGGCATCGGTCGCAGGGGGCGGCGTGACGGCAGCTTGGGCGGGAACGGGAAGTGTGGTCTGCAGGGTTGTCTGCACTGGCGTCACGGTGTCGGTCACGGCGGTCCTCCTTCGGCTCTTGCGGCCCTCCAGAGGATCAGGGGATGCGGACCTCCGCGTTCAAGTCTTGACATGCCCGCGAGTGGTGAAGCTTTCGTGGCATCTCAGCCGTCGAGCCCGAAGCCCAGCGGATCGAGGGTCGGGTCGGTGCCCGGCGCCACCGCATCCAGCACCGCAGGCAGGGCATCGGGCAGGTCCTCTGCGATCAGCCCGCGCGGCAGGCGGCGGGCCGCGGCGCCATGCAGCCAGACTGCCGCGGCCGCGGCCTCGAAGGCCGGCAGCCCCTGGGCCAGCAGACCACCCGTGATGCCGGCCAGCACATCCCCCGCCCCGGCGGTGGCAAGGCGCGCCGGCGCGTTGCCGTTGATCGCGATGCGGCCCGCCGCACCGCCAGGTGCCGCGATCACGCTGTCGGCCCCCTTCAGCACCACCACCGCCCCGGTACGGTCGGCGGCGATCCGGGCACGATCCAGCCGGCTGGCATCGGACAGGTCGGGAAAGATCCGGGCAAACTCACCGTCATGCGGCGTCAGCACCACCCGCGCCCCGTCGCCGGTCACTTCGCGGATCTGGTCGAACAGCAGGTCGGGCGTCGCCGCAAAGGCCGTCAGCGCATCGGCATCCAGTACCGCGGCCGGCAGCCGGGCCAGTGCCCTGCGCACCCAGTCGCGAGTCAGCGCATCCACCCCCTGCCCCGGCCCCAGCACGGCCGCCGCCACCTTGCGATCGCGGAGCAGCTGCTCGAAGGCTTCAGGGGTCGGCGCCACCCGGGTCATCACCGCAGGGTCGGCGCCGGCGTAGATGGAGAGCGCATCCGACAGGCAGGCGATCGTCACCAGCCCGGCCCCGGCCCGCAGCCCCGCCCGGGCCGCAAGCCGCGCTGCCCCCGCCGTCTCGGGCGGGCCGCCGGCCACCACCAGATGGCCGCGCCGGTATTTATGGTCCGAGGCGACGGGCGCGCCCAGGGCGTGGCGCCAGAGCGACGGCCGGTTGAGCATGGTCACCGGCGCAATCTCGCGCAGCACGCCGTCCTGGATGCCGATATCGGCGATCACCAGCCGGCCACGCAGGGCGCGGCCCGGCATCAGCCAATGGCCGGGCTTGGGCCGGAAGAACGACACGGTCAACATGGCGGGCGCCGCCATGCCCATCACCGCGCCGTCATCCCCCGACACGCCGCTCGGCACATCGACCGCGACCACCGCCGCCGGCGAGGCGGCGAGCGAGGCCAGAAGATCGGCCACCTCCCCCTCGATCGGCCGCGACAACCCGGCCCCGAACAGCGCATCGATCACCACCGGTGGCGCCGTCTCGTCGGGCGCGGCCGCAAAACGGGCAGCTGCCTCAGAAATCGGCAGCACGCTGCCCATCCACTGATCAGCGGCCAGACGGGCATCGCCCCGAAGCGCCCCGCGTGCCACCGTCGACGCCACCTCCACCGGCCAACCGGCCGTGGCGAGATGCCGGGCGGCCACCCAGCCATCGCCGCCGTTATTGCCGGGACCGGCCAGCACGAGAACACGCCTCGGTTGCGGTCCAAGGCCAGCCATCACCTCCTGCGCCACGGCTGCCCCGGCCGTTTCCATCAGCGTGATGCCGGCGGTGCCACCGACGATAGTGGCCTGGTCGGCGCGGCCCATCTCGGCACAGGTCAACAGCTCGTGGCTCATGGCTCGGGGGTCCTTCCGGCGATCGGCGACAGCCGCACGGACAAGGCCCGTACGGCACGCCCCGCATCTTCGACGTGCGGGCCGGCTTTGACAAGAATCCTGCCCCACACCTAAAGTTCGGAATGTCACACTGCCCGACATGGACCCCAATCACCCCCGGAGGCCCTGGAGACGATGGCGACCACACCGCCCTGGAGCGTGAAAGGCGTCGACCGAGACGCCCGCGACATCGCCAAACGCGCCGCCCAGGCGTCCGGGCAGACGCTCGGCATCTGGCTCGCCGAGGCGATCCGTGCCTTCGCCGAAGCCCAGGCCGTTCATGCCGCAGAGAGCACCAGTTGGGGGGATCCCGCCGCCCCGGCGCCGGCCGCCGCAGCGGCAGCACCGGTGGATGACGGCCGCATCGCCGAGATCGAAGAGCGGCTCGCCCGGCTGGAAGCGGCCCTGAACGAGCATCGCGAGCGGTCGGAACACGCCCTGGCCGATCTCGCCCGCGGTTTCGTCGCTCTGGCCGAGAAACGCAGCGCACCGCCTGCCGGCTGATCGCCGCCGTCATGCGCATCCTCTGCTGGAATCTGAAGCGCCCCGACGGCTGCCGCCTCAGAGGCATCGCCGAACGACTGCGGGATCTGGGGGTGGAGCTGCTGATGGCGCAGGAAACCCGGCCTGGGGACGGTCCGGCGCTCGGCCGGCTGCTGGGCGGAACGTCGGCCTTCACCGCCGCCTTCCCGCTCCGCCAGAGCGCTGAAGGCCATCTCCTCTGGCGGCGGCATGGTCCGGTGGGGCCGGTTCAGCCGTTGAGTATCGGTGGCTGGCCCTGGCCGCGCGTGGCGCAGCTTTTCCGCCTTGTGCCCGATGGGCCGGTCGCCGCCAATCTGCAGCTGTCCCATGGCCCCCTCGCCCGTCGGCGGGAGCTGGGTGTGGTGGCGGGCCACCGCCCTGCCCTGATCGCAGGCGACCTCAACTGGCCCGAAGCCCTGCGCCTGCCCGGGTGGCACGATGCCACCCCCATCGGTGGCAGCTTCCGCCTGGGTCCGCTCAGGCTTCGTCTCGACCGGGTGCTGGTTGCCGACACCCTGCCGCAGCCGTCGGTCCGCATCCTGCCGCATGACGGCCTCTCCGACCATGACGCCCTGCTGATCGACCTGCCCGTCTGAGCCGTGCGTCGTTCGGTGGCCGGCCGCCTGCCCCGAAAAGACGAAAGGCGCGGGCCCCAAGGGATCCGCGCCTTTCTCAAGTCTTTGTCCGGGCCTCGACCCCCACGCCGTTCTGAACGGCAAGAGGGGGAGTGGGGCGAGTGATGGGATTTGAACCCACGGCCTCCAGAGCCACAATCTGGCGCTCTAACCAACTGAGCTACACCCGCCACCGGAGTGCCGCTTCTCTAATACGCCAGCCCGTGGCGGGTCAAGCGGTTTGTGAAGCGGCGCCCTGAGTTTTTAGCTCAGGCGCTGCGGGCCTGCTGGAAGCCACCGGCGGCAAAGAAGCGCTCCAGCCGGGCAACCGCTTCTTCGAGAACGCTTTCCCGCTTGCAGAAGCAGAATCGGACGAAGTTGCGGATGTCGCCCGCCTGATAGAAGGCACTGAACGGCAGACAGGTCACCCCGGCCTCCACCGTCAGACGGCGGCTGAACTCCACGTCATCCATGTCGCCGACCAGCGGCCGGATATCGGCGCCGATGAAATAGGTGCCTTCCGCCGCCAGCACATCGAACCCCACCCGGCGCAGCCCGGCCGAGAGCAGATCGCGCTTGGCGGCGAGATCGGCCGCCAGACCGTCGAAATAGCTGCGGTCCATGGTCAGGCCATGGGCGACCGCCCGCTGGAGATTGGGGGCGGTGGTGAAAGTCAGGAACTGATGCGCCCGGCCGAGGGCGGCGGCGATCGGTGCGTCGGCGACCAGATAGCCGACCTTCCAGCCGGTGAGCGAAAAGGTCTTGCCGGCAGAGCCGACCCGGACGCTACGCTCGCGCATGCCCGGCAGGGTCATCATCGGCCGGTGGGCCCGACCGTCGAAAACCAGATGCTCGTGCACCTCGTCACAGACCACGACCGCGTTGTGCGCCTTGACCAGATCGGCCAGGAAGGTGAGGTCGTCGTCGCTGAACACCTTGCCGGTCGGGTTCATCGGCGAATTCATCAGCAGCATGCGGGTCTTGGGCCCGAAGGCGGCCGTCAGCGCCTCGCGCGGCAGTTGCCAGTGCGGCGGCTCCACCCGCACCAGCTTCGGCACCGCGCCCGCCAGCTGCACGATCGGGAGATAGCTGTCGTAGAGCGGCTCGATCAGCACGACCTCGTCGCCGGGGTTGAGCAGGCCCAGCAGGGCCGCCGCCAGGGCCTCGGTCGCCCCCGATGTCACGATCACCTCGCGCATCGGGTCCACCTCGATGCCGTAGAAGCGGTGGTCATGCTCGGCCACCGCCCGGCGCAGCTCAGGAATCCCCGCCATCGGCGGATACTGGTTGCCGCCGGCCATAAGGGCGTCGGCGGCGACGCGCCGCACCTCCTCGGGCCCTTCCCAGTCGGGGAAGCCCTGGCCGAGATTGACGGCCCCGTGCTCTTGCGCAAGCGCGCTCATCACGGTGAAGATGGTGGTGCCATAGCCGGAGAGGATCTGATTGGCGAACTGCACGGCCCGTTCCTGCTGATGCGCCGACCCGGATTTCTCAATCTCGGGTTGGGTTGAATAGAGATGAGGCCCGAGGATCGCAGAAGCCGAGCCATCCGACAAGGCGGCCGCACAGATGCTGGCCCGACTGCCTGTGTTTTGGGCAGCATCTGCCCGTGTTTTAGCCAAAGCCCATGGACCTCCGCGCGACGCCTGCGCCTCCGGCCGGGCTGGTCCGTGATGTACCAGTGACTTGCGGGGTTTGGCACGGCACGTGCAAACGTTGGTCGGCGTGGGTGGTGCGCGCCACCTGCCGGTGTACGGCTCGGGCGCGTCCAGCGCATGACCGGCACCCCCGCCCCAGGTCCCGCAGGTCCTGGCCGCCAGGATCGGCGACCGGATACAGGGGCCCGGATCTTCCGGTTCATGCGCGCGACTGACGAGAGTAGCCGCCGAGATGAAGAAGATCGAAGCCATCATCAAGCCCTTCAAGCTCGACGAGGTGAAGGAGGCGCTGCACGAGATCGGCCTTCAGGGCATGACCGTGACCGAAGCCAAGGGTTTCGGGCGCCAGAAGGGTCACACCGAGCTGTATCGTGGTGCCGAATACGTCGTCGACTTCCTGCCCAAGGTGAAGATCGAGATCGTGGTCGGCGACGCCCAGGTCGAGCGCGCGATCGAAGCCATCCAGCAGGCCGCTCATACCGGCCGGATCGGCGATGGCAAGATCTTCGTGACGCCGGTGGAAGATGCCATCCGCATCCGCACCGGTGAGCGCGGCAACGACGCCCTCTGACCGGTTCTGCGGGGTACCGGGCCTGTGCCGGACTGAGCGGCGCGGCCATGGCTGCCCTGCGACGAGATCGCCATTGATCCGCACCGCCGCCGGTGGTGCACTCACGAGACTGAAAAAGCTCGGCCCCGCCCCCGCAGACGCCTGACGGCGGGCCGACCGGTCGGTATGACGGATCATCCGGGGACACGGTGGTCCGCATGCCGCAGTCCAGGCAGGCCCGTCAACAGGCAGGCCAATCAACAGGCAGGATAGAAAATGTCGGACGCGAAGACTGTCCTTCAGCAGATCAAAGACAACGAAATCAAGTTCGTCGATTTCCGCTTCACCGACCCGCGCGGCAAGTGGCAGCACACCACCTACTTCGCCGAGGCGGTGGACGAGGGCACCTTCACTGACGGCGTGATGTTCGACGGTTCGTCGATCGCCGGCTGGAAGGCGATCAACGAGTCGGACATGATCCTGATGCCCGACTGCAGCAGCACCTTCGTTGATCCGTTCGCCGCCCAGCCGACCCTGGTCGTGGTCTGCGACGTGCTCGAGCCGTCGACCGGCCAGGGTTATGAGCGCGATCCGCGTTCGACCGCGCTGCGCGCCGAGGCGTACCTCAAGTACACCGGCGTCGGCGACACCGCCTTCTTCGGTCCCGAGCTGGAATTCTTCCTGTTCGACGACGTCCGCTTTAATGTCGGCATGTTCGGCGCCTCCTATTCGGTCGACGAACTGGAGCTGCCCTCGAACAGCGGCCGCGCCTATGACGAGGGCAACACCGGCCATCGTCCGAAGGTCAAGGGCGGCTACTTCCCCGTCGCGCCGGTCGACAGCATGTCGGACATCCGCGGCGAGATGCTGGAGCAGCTGAAGGCGGTCGGCATGACCCCGGTCCTGCACCACCACGAAGTGGCTCCGGCGCAGAACGAGCTGGGCACCGGCTTCGGCACCCTGACCGCCACCGCCGACGGCGTGCAGAAGTATAAGTACGTCGTCCACAACGTCGCCCATGCCTTCGGCAAGTCGGCCACCTTCATGCCGAAGCCGGTCTCGGGTGACAACGGTTCGGGCATGCACACCCACCAGTCGATCTGGAAGGATGGCAAGCCCCTCTTCGCCGGCTCGGGCTATGCCGACCTGTCGGAGATGTGCCTCTACTACATCGGCGGCATTATCAAGCACGCGAAGGCGCTGAACGCCTTCACGAACCCGTCGACCAACAGCTACAAGCGCCTGATCCCGGGCTTCGAGGCGCCGGTGCTGCTCGCCTATTCGGCGCGCAACCGTTCGGCTTCGATCCGCATCCCCTATGTCGCGAGCCCGAAGGGCAAGCGCATCGAGGTCCGCTTCCCGGATCCGACCGCGAACCCCTACCTCTCGTTCTCGGCGATGCTGATGGCCGGCCTCGACGGTATCGAGAACAAGATCCATCCCGGCGACGCGATGGACAAGAACCTCTACGACCTCCCGCCGGAGGAGCTGAAGGACGTCCCGACCGTCTGCGGCTCGCTGCGTGAGGCCCTGGCGTCTCTCGACGCCGACCGCGAGTTCCTCAAGAAGGGCGAGGTCTTCACCGACGCCCAGATCGATGCCTATATCGATCTGAAGATGGAGGAAGTCTACGAGTGGGAACACACCCCGCATCCGGTCGAGTTCCGGAACTACTATAGCGTGTGATCTCCAAGCGTTTGATCGCGCCGGGCTGGGTCGCGGATCGAGGAGCGGGGGCCTTCGTTTCGTGAACCACCGGTGACGGTCGACCGACGGGGCCGTCGTTTCCGCCTTCGGGTGGGGACGGCGGCCCCGGCGTTTTTAAGTGCGGCCATGGATGTCGGGTGTATCTGCCACGCCTTCAGCGGGGCGCGCCGCCCGTCCTGGCAAGCCAGATGCCACCGGCCAGGATGACCGCCCCACCCGCCAGCGCCGCGGGCCCGGGCACTTCGGCAAACAGCAGCCAGCCCAGGGCTGCGCTGAACACGATCCAGACATAGCGCACCGGGCCGAGCGTCGCGGCATCCGCCAGGCGATAGGCCTGGATGTTGCAGGTCTGGCCCAGGATCGCCGCCGGACCCAGGCATAAAAAGGCGGTCAGCATCCAGCCCGACATCGGCTGCCAGACCAGCAGCGCCGGCAGGGCCAGCAGCAGGCTACCGAACAGGTTCACGTAGAACAGCACCACCAGCCGGGTTTCCGAGCGCGCCAGCGTCTTGATCATGATGGCCTCGATCGCGATCAGCGCGGCACCGCCGAGCGCCACCAGGGCCGGCGCCGACATGGCCGGCGTGAAGCGCACCCCCTCTCCGCCGGCAAAGACCACGATCGCGGCGCCGCCCAGACACAGCGCCGCCGCTGCCCAGCGTGCCGGCCGCACCCGCTCTCCCAGCAGCGTCACCCCCAGCACCACCGTGAACAGCCCTTCCAGCAGACCGATCGCGGCGGCATTGGCAACCGGCATTGCGGTTGCGGCATGAATGGCCGCCATGCCGCCCAACCCGCCGCACCCGGCGCGAATGGCATGCAGGCCCGGCTGGCGTGTCGCCATCGACCGCCAGCGGCCACCGGCGGTGACGGCCACCACAACCGTCGCCAGCCCGCCCAGATAGCGCAGCCACATGATCTGCAACGCCGGGATCAGCCCGCCGGCAATCTTGCCCGACATGAAGATCAGGGCGAAGAGTCCCACCGCCGTCACGGCCCAGAGAATGCCCTGCGCCTCGACGCCGATCACGGGCGCCGCAGGTGCGGTCCGCCTGAGGGTTGCGCCGTCGTCACCATCGATCGACATGATGCCGCTCCATTCCACATCCGCCGCAACAGGCGGCTCGCCACGGAGCATCGGCCAGGGGTACCATATCGGTCCAATGCCGTTTTGACGGCACTTCATTCGTTTCTGATATGGATGACGGAAGAGCGGAGGGCCTCATGAAACTCGGCATGCGCCAGCTCGATGCCTTTCAGGCGGTGATGACGCTGGGCACCGTCACCTCAGCCGCGAATGTGCTCGCCACCTCGCAGCCGGCGGTCACCCGGTCGATCCGCCAGCTGGAAGATGCGACCGGTCTTCAGCTCTTCCGCCGCGTCCGCGGCCGGCTGGAACCCACGGCGGATGCTCGCGAGCTGATGGAGACGGTCCGGCAGAGCTATGCCGGGATCGACCGCATCGCCCAGGTCGCGAGCCAGCTGCGACGGCGCCATACCGGCCATCTTCGCGTCGGCTGCCTGCCCGCCTTCGCCCAGGGCTTCATCGCCCGGACCATCGCCGACTTCCTGGCCGACCATCCCAAAGCCAGCCTGTCGGTCACGCCGCTGATGTCGTCCGATGTGGTCCGCGCCACCCGCAGCCGCGAGGTCGATATCGGCATCGCCGCCTATGATATCGACGTCACCGGGCTCGACACCCGCCCGTTCACCGACTGCCCCGAGATCGCCGTGGTTCCGGCGGGCCATCCCCTCGCCGACCGTCAGGTCGTCGTCCCCGCAGATCTGGCCGGGCAGCCCCTGGTGATGCTGGGGGCGAGCGACCCTTACCGCCAGCGCCTCGATCGTCTTCTGGCCGGTGAGGGCGTGACACCGGCACGGCTGGTCGAAACGCCGACCAGTTCAGCGCTCTGCGCCATGGTCGTCGAAGGAGTCGGCGTCGGCGTGGTCAACCCGATCACCGCGCTGGATTTCATCGGGCAGGGTCTGGTCATGCTGCGCCTTGCGGCAGACCTGCCCTTCGTCACCACCCGGCTGCAGGTCACGACCGGCAGCGCCGACGCCCTGGCCGCGGCCTTCATTTCGGCCCTGGAGCTGCGACGGGACCGGGATCTCGCGGCGGTGGCGGCAGCGCTCAATCCGGCAGAGGCCGCGGCCGCCCCTCGGCATCGACCGCCACGAAGGTGAAGACCGCTTCGGTCACCAGCTCCTCGATCGGATCATCAAGCCCGGTGCGGCGGCGGGTCACCCAGGTTTCCAGATGCAGGCGGATCGAGCTGCGCCCCGTGCCGACGATCCGGCAATAGACGCTGACCAGGTCGCCGACCCGCACCGGCTTCAGAAAGCTCATGGCGTCCACGGCGGCGGTGACGACCCGGCCGCGGGCGCGTTGGCCCGCTGCGATGCCCCCGGCGATGTCCATCTGCGCCATCACCCAGCCGCCGAAGATGTCGCCGGCCGGGTTGGCGTCGGCCGGCATGGCGACGGTGCGCAGCTCCGCCGCGCCTTCCGGGCGGCGCGGCATGGTACCGGGCTCGTGGCTGCGGGTCATGGCGCAGGGCTCCCCTCATCGATGGGTGCAGGGCCGGACAGGCTGCAGCGCAACAGGGCCGATCCTCCGGGCTTCCGCCGGCCCGCGACGTGACATCGCCCGACCCGCGACGTAACATCGACTGTAGCCCTTGCCGGTGATCCGCGCGATTCCTATAATCCGCGCCATGTCAGATCTCTTCGAAAGCGACGCAGCCGGAACCGGCGGCACTGGGTATTCGGCGGCGGACATCGAGGTTCTCGAGGGTCTGGAGCCGGTGCGCCGCCGTCCCGGCATGTATATCGGCGGCACCGACGATCGTGCACTGCACCATCTCGCGGCCGAAATCCTCGACAATTCGATGGACGAGGCCGTCGCCGGCCACGCCACCCGGATCGAGGTCGGGCTCACCGCCGACAACACGCTGATGATCCGCGACAACGGTCGCGGCATCCCGGTGGACCCGCATCCGAAATACAAGGACAAGTCCGCGCTCGAGGTGGTGATGACCACCCTGCACGCCGGCGGCAAGTTCAACGGCAAGGTCTATGCGACTTCGGGCGGTCTGCACGGCGTCGGGATTTCGGTGGTCAACGCGCTGTCCGACCGGATGGTGATCGAGGTCGCGCGCGACCGGAAGCTCTGGGCGCAGGACTATTCCCGCGGGCGTCCGCAGGGGCCGCTGGTCCTGAAAGGGGCCGCACCCAATCGTCGCGGCACCACGGTCTGGTTCCATCCGGATGCCGAGATCTTCGGCGATCTGCGCTTCAAGCCCGCCACGCTTTACCGGCTGGTGCGTTCCAAAGCCTATCTGCATCGCGGTGTCGAAATCCGCTGGGCCTGCGATCCGGCGCTCCTTGCCGCCGATGGCGAGGTGCCGGCCGAAGAAACCCTGCACTTTCCGGGCGGTCTTGCCGATTTCATGGCGACGCTCGTCGACGGCCCGACCGTCACGCCCGAGGCCTTCACCGGCCTGGTGGAGAGTGAGGGTCAGGCGAAGATCGACTGGGCCATCACCTGGCCGCTCGAAGGCCAGGGCTTCACCTCCTGGTATTGCAACACCGTGCCGACCCCGCTCGGCGGCACACACGAACTCGGTCTTCGCTCGGCGCTCACCAAGGCGCTGCGTAGCTTTGCCGAGCTGTCGCAGAAACAGGCCCGCGCCGCCAAGCGCGCCCAGCAGATCACCGCCGACGATATCCTGGGTGGCGCAGTGGTCCTGCTCTCGGTCTTCATTCCCGATCCGCAGTTCCAGGGCCAGACCAAGGACCGCCTGACCTCGCCCCAGGCCTCGCGCCTGGTGGAGAATGCGATCCGCGACCGGTTCGAACACTGGCTGACCGCCAATCCGGCCGCCGCCAGCGACCTGCTCGCCTTCGTACTCGACCGGGCCGAGGAGCGCCTGCGCCGCAAGGAAGAAAAGACCGTCGGCCGCAAGACCGCCACCCGTCGGCTGCGCCTGCCGGGCAAGCTTGCCGACTGCACCCGCGACGAGGCCGACGGTACCGAGCTTTTCCTGGTCGAGGGCGACTCGGCCGGCGGCTCGGCCAAACAGGCCCGTAACCGCGATACCCAGGCAGTTCTGGCCCTGCGCGGGAAAATTCTGAACGTCGCCTCGGCCTCGCTCGACAAGCTCAAGGGCAACCAGGAAATCAACGACATCATCCTGGCGCTGGGCAGCGGCACCGGCCGGGACTTCAAGCTGGCGGACCTGCGTTACGAGCGCATCGTCATCATGACCGATGCCGATGTCGACGGCGCGCATATCGCCTCGCTGCTGATGACCTTCTTCTTCCGCCAGATGCCCGGGCTGATCGATTCCGGCCGGCTCTATCTGGCGGTGCCGCCGCTCTACCGCGTGGCACGCGGTGGTGATACCGCCTATGCCCGCGACGACGCCGACCTGAAGCATCTGCTCGCAACCCGCTTCAAGGGGGCCAAGACCGAGATCAGCCGCTTCAAGGGCCTCGGCGAAATGCCGGCACGGCAGTTGAAAGAGACCACCATGGCGCCCGAGACCCGCACCCTGCTTCGGGTCGGCATCGACCAGGGCAGCCGGATGCTGGTCGCGGAACGCGTCGAGACCCTGATGGGCAAGCGACCCGAGAAACGTTTCCAGTTCATTCAGGAAAACGCCCGCTTCGTCACGGAAGCGCTCGACGTCTGATCATCAAGGGGCGATGCTGGCGTTTCACACGACGTCCGCGTCAAACCAAGAGCATCCTGCATGGCCCCCCAACGCCTGCCTCATCCCACCCCGATGCGCCGCCTTGGCCCGATGCGCCGCTTTCGCCCGATGCGCGGGCTGGTCGCCGTCGTATCACTTCTCGCAGTCGCGGGCTGTGATGCCGAGAACGTGGTGGTGGTTGAAAGCGTACGCCATGCAAGCTGGGTGTCCGACACCGACATCCGGATGATGCTCGCCTATGAGCCGCTGATGGTGGTGGTGCGCGGCGACCTGCCCGGCCTTTCTCGCATTGCGACCGAAGCCGCGGTCATCGACGGGATCGCGAAAGCGGTGTCCCGCAGCCGCAACTCGCTCGAAATCCTGGCGGATGCCGGCACCAGGCCGCATATCCTCGTGCGGTTCGATCCGCCCGTCGCCAATACCGACGAAGTCTGTACCGCCGATCTCAGGGGCGGCGATCATGATCCGGGCGGAGAAAATGATGGCGATGCCGATGACGCGGTGACACCCGTCATCAGCTGGCGGATCAGCCTGTGCAATTCTCGATCCATGGTGGCAACGGTGACGGCGCGCGGCCCATTCGACCTTCAGGCAACCTCCCCGCTTGAAGACATCGCCGCCCAGAGCCTGGTTCTCCTGCGCGACCCGCGCGAGAACATCCAACGCAGAGGCAGCTGACCGGGCCGCGGCCGGCTTCCCTGCCGGTCATGGGAGCCTGGATCAAGATGGATCGGATCGGGACCGCACGCCCCGTAAGTGCACGCCGCCTTCCCCTGGTCGCGGGAACGATCGCCCTCATCGCGGCGCTCGCCGGCTGTGCCGGCGCCGGTACGACGGTCGAAAACGCCCGCCGCGTCGGCTGGGCAACCAGCCAGGACGTCACCATGTTCCTGTCGGGCAGCCCGCCGGTGGTGGTCGCTGCCGGAACCCCTGATCAGGCCCGGCCGCTGGCCGATGCCGTCGGGCGCGCGGTCGGTCATCCCCTGCCGGTCGCGACCACGCCGCCGGACGGGCCGCATATCCTGCTGCGGGCCGATACGCAGCCGATCGTCCTCAATGCCTGCGACCCGGTAGCCGTGGGCCGGCCGGCCGGTACCGAGCGTCTGCAGCTTGCCCTCTGCGCCGATACGGGCGACCCTCTCGGCGCTGCAACGGTCCGTGCCAACGATCCGGCTGCCCTTGATCAGGCGCTGGGTCAGGCCGTCATCCTTCTGAAGCAGCCCGGCGATTCCGGCACGCGCCGCGGCGGCAACTGACGTCGTTCAAGGGTATCCCTCCCATGTCCGCCTCACGCCTGCGCGCACTGTCTCTTGTCGCCCTGCTGGCTGCCCCGGCGCTCAGCGCCTGTGCCGGCATGGCTCTGACGCGGATCGAGCCGCCTTTCGTCGGCAGCTTCTACGACCGCGATGCCGTGGACCGTGCCTTCCGGGCGCAACCCATGCCGGTGGTGGTGCCGCGTCCGTTGGCGGGAATGGATGCGGACGCGAGCGGTGCTGTGGTCGTCGATGCACTGACCCGTGGTTATCCGCGCCCCTCCGCCGGGTTCACTCTGGCCGATCCCGCCCCGGACAGCGTGCCCGCCGGCTATTATCTGGTCGTCCAGACCGGCGGCAACGTCACGCCGCGGCCTGAAGCCTGCACGGCGAAGGCGCTGCAGATGGCCGATCCGGCAATGGCCCCTGCCCCGGATACGGCCCCCACCGGGCCGCAGCAGCTGGGCCTCGCCATCTGCTATGGCGACACCACGGTCAGCGCCACCCAGGGCAACCTTTCGATCCCGACGGCCGATGGGGCGGGCTATGCGCCGCTGTTCCGTGCCCTGCTGCTGGAAGTCACCCCACCGCGCAATCCGAACATGGACAATGACTGCCTCGGCTTCTGCAACGACGCCCGGGCGCCGATCGGTCCCTGGTGGATGGCCGGCTGAACGGCCTGAAAGACGGCACAAAACAAGGGGGAAAGGCGATCTCCCCCTTGTCGCTTTCAACACTTGCGCCGGATGGTTACAGCAACCGGTTGCGGTTTGCCGTCTCCTGAAAGTTCCGGGCGGCGACCGACGGATGCTCACGGCTGGCTTTCATGCGGTGGGCCAATGAGCGCAGGGCGTCGGTGATGACGTCACATTCACGCGACAGCCTGGAGACATGATGCGCCATGGCGAAGATCCTCAATGGGTATCGACGCCCGACATACGGGTCAGCCGATGGTCCGGGTCACTGCCTGCCAGATGACCTGATGTTGCATTTCAAGTCGCCATCAAATTTTCAATCATGTTGTCCGATCATAATAGGAATAATCTTGAGAAAATCAGATACACCTCTGATTTAGATTAACAAAAATTTACCCTAGAAATCGTGTACCGGCTTTACGCTTCGATAACCTCTGACGGGATAAATTGGGACATCGGCTATAACAAGTGCCATGCACGAGACGTCGGGGAAGTAGAATGGACATGACGGCCGCTCTGTCGCAGACGGATGAAACGTCGGATCGGCTCGCGTTTCTGCGTCTGGATGACGCGGCGCGTGCCGATCTCAGGTCCCTGAAGCCCTTCCTGGAGAAGCATCTTCCGGAAGTACTTGCCGCCTTCTATGAGCATCTCCGAAACTATCCGGAACTGGGCCGGATGTTTGGCGGCTCGACTGGCCAGGACCGCGCCCGCACGGCGCAGCTCAACCACTGGCTGGTGATCGCCGACGGCCGGTTCGACAAAACCTATGTCGACAGCGTCCGTCGGATCGGCCAGACCCACGCTCGTCTGGGCCTCGAGCCCCGCTGGTATATCGGCGGCTATGCCTTCATCCTCTCGGGCATCATGGAGCGCCTGACCCGCGAGATGGAAAGCGGCCTGTTCGGACGCCGCTCGGAAAAGCTCTCGCGCTACGGTACCGTTCTGATCCGCGCCGCCATGCTCGACATGGATTTTGCGATCTCGGTCTATCTGGAGCGCGGGCGCGCCGAAAAGGCCGAGGCCCTGCGCCATCTGGTCGATGCCTTCCGCTCCACCGTGGGCACGATCGTTGAAAGCGTCGGCGACGCCGCCGGTGCGATGCGTGACAGCGCCAGCCGGATGGCAAGCAATGCCGAGGCCACCAGCACCAGCGCCGAAACGGTCGACATGGCGGCCGCCGATGCCAGCCGTGCGGTCGGCTCCGCCGCCGCGGCCACCGAGGAAATGAGCCGGGCCGCCAGCGAGATTGCCCATCAGCTGGAGCGGATGAAGCAGCTGTCGTCGGATGCCGTCGGCCATGTCGATGCCGGGCGGACCGCGATCAACGAACTGGTCGGCGCGGCCGAAAGCATCGGCAAGATCGTCACCCTGATCCGCACGATCGCCGAGCAGACCAATCTCCTGGCCCTCAACGCGACCATCGAGGCCGCCCGTGCCGGAGAGGCCGGCCGCGGCTTTGCCGTGGTGGCGAACGAGGTCAAGACCCTGGCCGGCCAGACGCAGAAGGCGACGGAAGAGATCGGCGGCCAGATCGATCAGGTCCGGTCGATCATCTCCCGCGTGGCCAGCACGTCGGATGCCGTCGCCTCGGCGATCGCAGCACTCGACGGCACAACCACCACCATCGCTGCCGCCACCGAGGAACAGACCGCCGCCACCCGCGAAGTGGCAAGCTCGACCGCCGATGCCGCGACCGCCACCCACAAGGTGTCGGACATCATCACCGGTGTCGGCAATGCCGCACGCGAGACGGGCGTCGCCGCCCGCCGGGTGGTGGATGCGGCCTCGGAACTCGACCAGGAATCGCACCACCTGCGTACCGAAGTCGACCGCTTCATCTCCAGCGTCGGCTGACGACGAAACACAGACTGTCACGAGAGTTTCATCCCCTCTCCCCCCGCCGCCGTCCTATCGTCCGCGTCCCCTCCCCCGATCCTGCACGCGGAACGGTATCATGACGGCGGCCCCCTTTTTCTCCCCCACCTCTCCGCTCACCCTGTGCGGCCGGCGCATGCTGTTGGCCGATGGCGAAATCGCGCCGGGCAGGCTGACCCTCGCCGAGGGGCGCATCGTCGACACCTCGCGGCAGATCGGCGGTGATGCGATCGATCTCGGCGATCTGCTGGTGGCGCCCGGTCTGATCGACCTGCACGGGGACGCCTTCGAGCGTCAGGTCATCGCCCCGCCCCGGCGTGCATTTTCCGGTCGATCTGGGCCTCGTCGATACCGACCGCCAGATGGCGGCGCTGGGCATCACCACGGCCGCGCACGGCATCACGGCGTCATGGGAGCCGGGGTTGCGCAGCCTGGACGCGGCGGAAGCCCTGATCCTGGCGATCCACGCCCTGAAGCCCCGGCTGATGGTCGATACCCGCATTCATCTGCGCCACGAAGTCGCCAATGCCGCAGGTGCCGCACGGGTCGAGGCCTGGCTTGCGGGCGGGCTGATCGATCTTCTGGCGCTCAACGATCATCTGCCCGATTTCGTCGCCATGCGCACCCGGCCTGCGAAGCTCGCGGTCGTCGCCGGTCGGTCCGGCCTGTCGACCGACGAGCTTCTGGCCAGGATCGATGCGCTGGCGGCCGATCGGACGGAACAATGGGCCGCAGCACGCCGGCTTGCAGCCCTCGCCCGTGATGCCGGCATCCCCCTGCTGTCCCATGACGACGAGACGCCCGAGGCACGCAGCGCTGCCCGCTCGCTCGGTGCCCGCATCGCCGAATTCCCGGTCGACATGGCGACGGCCAGAGCGGCCGTCTCGGCCGGTGACGAGGTGATGGTCGGTGCCCCTAACCTGCTGCGCGGCACCAGCCACGCCGGACGGCTGGATGCGCGCGACGCCGTCGCCGCCGGTGCCGCCACCCTGGTCGCCAGCGATTACAGCCATGCGGCACTGCTCTCGGCCCCCTTCGTGACCGCCGCCACGACCGGGCTCGGTCTTGCGCGGGCCTGGTCGCTGGTCGCGGCAGGGCCGGCGCGTGCCGCAGGGCTCAGCGACCGCGGCCGCCTCGCGCCGGATCTGCGCGCCGATCTGGTCGTGGTCGACGATACCGATCCGCTGGTGCCGCGGGTGGCGCTCACCATCGTCAATGGCCGGGTGATGTATGCCGATGCGACAGGCGTGCGCCTGCTCACTCGTCAGATCTGATCAGGCCGTCAGGCGGTCAAGCCAGCCGGCCATCGCAGCCACCGCTTCGGCCGGACGTTCCATCGGCGGCAGATGTCCGCAATCTTCGATGACACGAAGCTCGGCCCCAGGGATTGCGGCCGCCATCTCCTCGGCCAGCGGCAGCGGGGTCAGCGCGTCTTCGCGCCCGCAGACCACCAGCGTTGGACAGGCAATCCGGGCGAGATCCGCCCGCCCGTCCGGTCGGGCCATGATCGCCTCCTGCTGGCGCAGAAAGGCGGGATGGCCGACCCTCTCCGCCATGGCCATGATCCGCCCGGTCAACGCGTCGTCGGTCAACCGGTCTTCGTGGATCAGCACCGGCAGCAGGCGCGGCGTCACACCCTTGAAACGGCCGCGGCTCGCCACGTCGATCAGCGCCCGACGCCGCGCCTTCTGCTCTTCGGTATCGGCCCGGGCGGAGGTATCGAGCAGGGCCAGGCCGATCACCCGGTCGGGCGCCTGGCGCATGATCTCCTGCGCCACATAGCCGCCCATCGACAGCCCGGCGAGGGCGAAGCGCGGGGCCATCACCTCGTCGAGCACCCGGGCGGCCATGGCACCCACGCTGTCATCCCGGGTGAGGTCGGCCACCGTCATGTCGGCGCGCTCCGAAAGCCCATCGAGAACCGATGCCCAGAGGTCATGGTCACAGAGCAGGCCCGGCAGCAGGACCAGGGGCAGGCGGTCGGACATCCGTAACAACCTTTCGGAATGTGTAACACGCTCAGCGGATCAGCGGCAGCACCGCCTTGAAGCGGTCATCGCCGGCGCGGCCCAGCCATTCGAACAACACCATCTCGGTCGAGACGATCTCGACGCCATGCCGGGCCATTCGGTCGAGGGCGAGCGCCTTGTTGGCGGGCGCGCGGCTTGCCACCGCATCGGCGACCACCGCAAGCCGGAAGCCGGCGCGGGCGGCGTCAAGCACGGTCTGCAGCACACAGACATGGGCTTCGGTGCCACAGACCACCAGGCGCCGACGCCCAGACGCGATCACCCGGTCGCGGAACGCATTCTCGTTCCAGGACGAGAAGGTGATCTTGGACACGATCTCCGACGGGTGGAGCCGGTTGCGGATCATGTCGACCGTCGGGCCCAGCCCCTGGGGATACTGTTCGGTCGCCAGCACCGGAATGCCCAACGCCCGGGCGCCGTCGATCAGGCGGCCGGCATCGGCAACCGCGGCCTCGCCGCCAGAAATCGCCGGCATCAGCCGGGCCTGAAGGTCGATCACCACCAGCAGGTCGGCATCTGCATCCATCAGCGCACCGGCCGGACGGGTGCGGTTTTCGGGGCGGCGGGGGGAGAAATCAGTCAAGTCCTTGCCTCCTGGGGGTTACGGCCGGTCGCCGTGATTGACTTGCACGCCGCGGCGGTTATATATGGCCCACACATCCGGATATCGACAAGCAGATCGGGCGTACCGTCTCGCAATGACATTCGAAGATCTGGGCCTGAGTGCCGAAGTCCTGCGGGCGGTCACTGACGCCGGCTACAATCAGCCGACCCCCATCCAGGAGAAGGCCATCCCCTGGGTGCTCCAGGGGCGGGACGTGCTCGGCTGCGCGCAGACCGGCACCGGCAAGACGGCATCCTTCACCCTGCCGATGATCGACATCCTGGCTCAGGGCCGGGTGCGTGCGCGCATGCCGCGTTCGCTGATCATGACGCCGACCCGCGAGCTGGCGCAGCAGATCGCCGAGAATTTCAACACCTACGGCAAGTACACGCCGCTGTCGATGGCCCTGCTCATCGGCGGCGTGTCGTTCTCCGACCAGGAGAAGGCGCTCGACAAGGGCGTCGACGTGCTGATCGCGACGCCCGGACGCCTGCTCGATCATTTCGAGCGCGGCCGCGTGCTGCTGACCGACGTCCGCATTCTGGTGGTCGACGAAGCCGACCGTATGCTCGACATGGGTTTCATCCCGGATCTTGAGCGGATCGCCAGCCTTCTGCCGCAGATCCGCCAGACCCTGCTGTTCTCGGCGACCATGCCGCCCGAGATTCGGCGTCTGGCCGACAAGTTCTTGATGAACCCCAAAGAAGTGTCGGTGGCGCCGCAGTCCACCGCCGCCTCCACCGTCCGTCAGCTGGTCGTCCAGGTGCCGAACGAGCGCGCCAAGCGCCGCCCGCTCGAGACCCTGATGCGCAACGAGCCGGTCGGCAACGGCATCATTTTCTGCAATCGCAAGCGCACGGTCGCGACTCTCTACGAGGCGCTGAAGCGGGCCGGCCACGATGTCGGCGCGCTCCATGGCGACATGACCCAGGATGCGCGCAACGAGACGCTGGCCGCCTTCCGCGACAACCGGATCAAGTTCCTGATCGCGACCGACGTTGCCGGCCGCGGGCTCGACATCGAACATGTCAGCCACGTGTTCAATTACGATGTGCCGCTGGCCGCGGAAGACTATATCCACCGCATCGGCCGGACCGGCCGTGCCGGTCGCAGCGGCACCGCGATCATGCTGGTCACGCCCGAGGACAAGAAGCTCTACGACCGCGTGGTCGCCCTGCTGGGAGGCAAGCCGTTGGAAGAGCTGAGCGATCTGTCGGTCAAGGCGCCGGCCGAAGCCCCGGCTGACGCCGAAACCGAAGCCGCAGCCGGCGGCCGCACCCCCCGTGGTGCCCGCACCCGTCCGCGGCGGCGCCGCGAGGCCGAAGGCGCAGACCTGCCGGCCGAAGACGTCCAGGCCGAAGAGGCTGCACCTGCGGTCGACGACGCCCCTGCCCCGGCTGCAAAGCCCGAGCGGCGCAAGCGTCGCGCGCCCCGCTCCGTCGAGAGCCGGCCTGTCGAGGTCGTGGAGGCTGAGGCTGCCGTTGATGAGGTCGAGGCCGTCGAGGAAGTCCCTGCACCGGCTCCTGAGCCCCGCCGTGCAGCCGAGCGCAAGCCCGAGCGGGCCCGTTCGTCCGAGCGCCGCCAGCGTGAAGACGACACGCCGCTGGGCTTCGGCAAGGACATTCCGGCCTTCATGCTGAAATCTGCCCGCACGGGCTGACCGGCTGCACCACCGGACGACATCGCCCCCGGAGAGAGTCTCCGGGGGTTTTTTTTGTGGCACGGCATTCCGGCGCACGGCTCGACGAAAAAACCGCCCTGGAAGCACAGCTTCCAGGGCGGTCCAGTTTCGACCGGCGGGCTGTCTCCCGGCCCCGCCGATCGAGGCCCCCGCCATGACCGGTTCCCGGAACCGGCCGCAGCGAGGAAGGGCGTCAAAAATCAGCTGGCGAGGAAGTCCTCGATCAGCTGCAACTGGTCGGGAACGTTCAGAGCCGGAGCATGCCCGCAGCCGGGAATGACCGCAAGTCTCGCCTTGGGCCCGCGGCGGGTCATTTCTTCGGCCGTATCCTGAGTCAGCAGGTCACTGGTCTCACCGCGCATGACCAAGGTCTTGGCACGAATGGCATCCCAGGCATCCCACATCTCGAAATCGTCTGTCGTCTCTGCAAAAACGCGCATGACGGCAGGGTCATAATGCACGGTCACCTTGCCGTCATCGCGGCGGCGGGTGGAGGTTTCGGCCATCTGCCGCCATTGGGCATCGGTGATCGCGCCATAGGGGGCGTAGATGGTGCGCAGATAGGCCTCCAGCTCCAGCACCGTGTCGAAAACCGGTGGCTGGGTGACGTAAGACCGGATCCGGCCGACCGCCACCGGCGACAGTGCCGGGCCGATATCGTTCAGGACCAGATGGGTGATCCGGTCCCGCAGCGGGCCTGCGGCCAGCACCATGCCGATGGCACCGCCCATCGAGGTGCCCACCCAGCGCATCCGCTCGATGCCCAGCCGGTCGAGCAGCTCCACCGCGATATCGGCGTAATGCTCCAGCCGGTACTCGGCATCGGGGGTCTTTGACCACGACGACAGGCCGCGGCCGATGGTGTCGGGGGCCACGATGCGGTAGCGATCGGCGAAATACGCCGCGCAGGGGTCGAAATCACGGCCGGTCCGGGCAAGGCCGTGCCACATCACCACCGGGTCCGACCGGTCCTTCGACCAGTGCATCAGATGGATTTCATGACCGCAGGCGGTCAGGAATTCTGAGGTGGGATTCGGGGGCGAGGTGGGATCGGGGGTGAAGGTCATGGATCAGCGTTCCCTGAGTTTGCCGACGATGCCGGTTGGGAAGAAGTAGACCGAGAGCACGAACAGGATGCCCAGCCACAGCATCCAGCGATCGGCGGCGATCAGCTCGGGCAGGATCGGGATGCCGGCCAGCGCCTCGGAGGCCGTGCCCATCAGGTCCTGAAGATAGAACTGCGCCAGGCTGAGGATCACCACGCCGATCACCGCACCATAAAGCGTCCCCATGCCGCCGATCACGACCATCAGCAGCACGTCGAGCATGATCGCGAAAGAGAGCGTCGCATCGGGGCCGGTATAGCGCAGCCAGAGCGCGTTCAGCACACCGGCCAGCGCCGCCAGCGCCGCCACCAGGCACGAGGCGGCGGTGCGATAGATCACCACCCTGTTGCCCAGCGCCTCGGCCCGGAAGTCGTTCTCGCGGATGGCCTGAAGCACCCGGCCGAAGGGCGAGTTGACCACGCGCAGCATGAACAGGAACAGCAGCAGAGAGACGAGGAAGACCAGGTAATAGGCGATGATGCGGCCGTTGATCTTCTGGCCCAGCACCTCGCCGTCGACCAGCTTGAAGGCCGGGCTCAGCAGCCGCGGGATGCTGAACGACATGCCGTCCTCGCCGCCGGTCAGCCACGAGAGCTGCGACGCCAGGATCAGGAAGAAGCTCGCCACCGCAAGCGTGATCATGCTGAAGAAGATCGCCCTCACCCTGAGCGACAGCAGGCCGATCACCGCCGCCACCACGATCGAGAGCAGCACGCCCGCAACCGTGCCGAGGCCCACCGCCCCCCAGCTCGGGCCCAGCGCATTCAGTGAGATCGCGACCCCATAGGCGCCGATGCCGAAGAACATGGTGTGGGCGAAGGAAACGATGCCGGTATAGCCGAGCAGGATATCGTACGAGGCGACCAGCACGATCAGCACGCAGATGCGCGCCGCAACCGCAAGCGAGCGGGTGCCGGGGAAGACGAAGGGGGCGAAGGCGAGACCCAGCAGCACGACCAGCAGAACGATGGTCAGGATGCGGCTGCGCGGATGATCGCCGGAGATGATCCAGTTGAGCATGGGCTTGCCTCCGGCTCAGTTCTTCGTCGCGGGATAAAGCCCGCGGGGTCGCCAGAGCAGCACCGCCACCATCAGCAGGATGTTGGAGCCGAGCGCAAGCGTCGGGGCCAGATAGCCCATGAAATTGGCGGTCAGCCCCACCAGCAGGGCGCCGAGGAAGCAGCCGCCCACCGAGCCCAGCCCGCCGATGATCACCACGATGAACACCAGGATCATGACATCCGCGCCGATATGGACGGTCACCAGCTCCTGATAGAGCGCCCACATCACGCCACCCGAGGCCGCAAGTGCCGTGCCGGCCACGAAGACTCCGACGAACAGCCGGCGGACCTTGTAGCCCAGCGCCTCGACCATCTCGCGGTTCTCGACGCCTGCGCGGACCAGCAGGCCGATGCGGGTGCGGTTGAGCGCGAAATGCATGCCGATATGGGCGACGAGGCCCAGCACGCAGGCGACCAGCCGATAGCGCTCGACCGCGATGTCACCAAAGAAGATCGAGCCGCGCAGGGTTTCAGGCTTGGGCAGCGGGATCGGATCCGGGCCCCAGATCACCGTGATCAGCTGTTCGGCGACGATCAGCCCGCCGACCGTGATCAGGATCTGGCGCAGATGCGCGCCATAGACCCGGCGCACGATGATCCGCTCGAAGGCGAGGCCCAGAATGCCGGCCACCACGCAGGCGACCAGGATCGAGAGCAGCATCGCCCCCACATCCCCCAGCAGAGAGATGCCGAGCATGTCATGGAAGGGGCCGCCCGGCGCCAGCAGCCCGGTCGCCAGATAGGCGCCGACGGCCACAAAAGCCCCATGGGCGAAATTCAGCACATCCATCAGGCCGAAAACCAGGGTGAGCCCCGATGCCATCAGGAAGATCATCATGCCCATGGCGAGGCCGGCGACCGCCAGCACCATCCAGGTGCCGGGATCGATGGCGATGAGCGGCAGGAACAGGATCAGGCCGGCGAGCGCGAGCGGGGCATGCCGCTCGACCAGTCCGGCGGTCTTGAGGGCGCGCGCGGTCATTGATGAGCGTCCAGGCTGAGGCCGAGCAGGCGGCGCTGAAGATCTCCGTCATGGGCGAGTTCGTGCATCGAACCCGCATGGACGACGCGGCCGTCATCCATCACCGCCACCGTGTCACCGAGTGCGGTCGCCATGCTGAAATTCTGTTCGACCATCAGAATGGTCGTGTGGGTCGATTTGAGCTCGCGGAAGGCCTGGATCAGATGGCCGATGATCGCCGGTGCCAGCCCCTTGGACGGTTCGTCCACGATCAGCAGCTCCCGCGGCTCCACGATCGCCCGGGCGATGGCCAGCATCTGCTTCTGCCCGCCCGACAGATTGCCGGCCGGCCAGTTCCAGAACTTCTCAAGGGCCGGAAACAGCTCGTAGATCCAGGCGAGGCGCTTCTGGTCCATGGGCCCCGACCGGGCGGCGAGCACCATGTTCTCGCGTACCGTCAACCCGGCGAAGATGCCCATATCTTCGGGCACATAGGCGATGCCGGAAGCGGCGAGATCGGCGGTATGAGCCCTGGTGATGTCGCGCCCGTCGAAGGTGATCTGCCCCTGCGAGGCCTGCCAGAGGCCCATGATCGTGCGCAGCGTGGTGGTCTTGCCGGCACCGTTGCGGCCCAGCAGCATGGTCAGTCCGCCGCGCGGCACCACCAGATCCACCCCCTGAAGGATGTGATACTGGCCGATATGGGTGTGCACGCCGGCAAGGGTGAGCAGGGCGTCAGACATGTGTGGCGGCCCCCATGCCCAGATAGGCTTCCTGCACGATCGGCGAGGCGACCACCTCTCGCGGGTCGCCATCAGCGACCAGATAGCCGTTGTGCAGCACGATGATCCGGTCGGCCAGCGAATGGACCACATCCATCTTGTGCTCCACCAGCAGCACGGTCTTGGCGGGATCGGCCTTGATCTCGTGGATCAGGTCCAGGATCACCGGCACCTCGTCGACGCTCATGCCCGCGGTCGGCTCGTCGAACATGAAGATCGAGGGCTCGAGCGCGATCAGGATCGCCACCTCCAGCTTGCGCTGGTCGCCATGCGGCAGGGTTGCGACCACATCCTCGCCGCGCGCGGCCAGGCGCACCCGCTCCAGGATCTCGTCGGCCCGCTCGATCAGATGCCGCCCATGGGCGGCCATCGAGAAGATGTCGAAGCCGCGGCCGCGGCGGGCCTGCACCGCCAGGCGCACATTCTCGCGCACCGTGAGGTTGGGAAACAGGTTGGTCAGCTGGAAGGCGCGGCCGATACCGCGCCGGGTGCGCCCGGCCGCGCCATGCGAGGACAGGTCGTGGCCGTCGAGCAGCACCTCGCCCGCGGTCGCCTTCAACTGGCCGGAAATCAAGTTGAAATAGGTGGTCTTGCCGGCGCCGTTGGGGCCGACGATCGCGGTCAGCGTGCCGCGGTCGAACCGGCAGCTGACGCCGTTCACGGCGACGTGGCCGCCGAAGCGCACGGTGAGGTCGCGGGTTTCGAGCGCCGGCCTGGCGCCGCCCTGGCCCGCGGCGGATGAAGCGGTCATGCCGTGTCCGTGGATGCCTGCGCCGCAGATGGCGGCGTCTGGTATGGGAAACAACTGGTATGGGCAGCCGTGGGGGTTCTGCCGCCGCAGCCGGGCGACCGGGGTTCATGGACCACCCGGGCTGCGGCGGAAGACCCGTGTGTGACGGCGGCGGGGGAAGAGAGGCCCGCACCCGGGGGAGGCATGCAGAACCGCCCCGCCCCGTCACACACGATCACGGGATCAGCACCCGCTCCGGTCAGCGCTTGTTGCGCACCGGCACATTCATTTCGTCGATACCGATGACACGCACCAGCTCGGGGATGCCCCAGGCGACGTTGTCGTCGACCTTGATCTTGAAGTGGTACATCTCCTGAAGCGCCTGATGGTCTTCCTTGCGGAAGATCATCTTGCCCTTGGGCGACATGAACTCCATGCCTTCCATGGCCTTGATCAGGTCTTCCGTCTCGGTGGAGCCGGCCTTGCGGATGGCCTCGACCGCAGCGATGCCGGCCGACATGCCGCCGGCGGTAAAGAAGTCCGGCGGCGTGCCGAAGCGCTTCTGATGCTCGGTCACCAGCCAGTCGTTCACCGGGTTCTTCGGAATGTCGTAATAGTAATACGTGGCGCCCTCCATGCCCGGCAACGCCTTATAGGCAGCCATGGCCGGCAGGATGTTGCCGCCGGTCGCGATCTTGATGCCGCGCCGCTCGGGCTCCATCGCCGCCAGCTTGGCAAAGGGCGTGGAGGCGCCGGCCCAGATCACGAACAGCACCTTGTCGCCCTGCACGCCGTCGAGCGCGTCGAAGATGCGCTGCGCCGGGGCGGTGAAGTCGGTGGTGTCGCGCGGGACATATTCCTCGTGGACGATCTCGGCGCCGGTCGAGGCAAGCGCCTCGCGGAAGGCGGCGACGCCGTCGCGGCCGAAGGCGTAATCCTGGGCCAGCGTCGCGATCTTCACGCCCGGCTTGCCCAGCGCCACGGCGTTCGAGATGGCATCCTGCGACGAGTTGCGACCGGTCCGGAAGATGTAGCGGTTCCACTTGTCGCCGGTGATCGAATCCGCCACCGCCGGCTCGACCAGCAGGATCTTCTCGTATTCCTGCGCCACCGGCAGCATCGCCAGCGCGTCGCCCGAAGAGGTCGGGCCGATGGCAAGGTCGACCTCGTCGTCGCCATAGGCTTCCGCCAGCACCGCGCGGGCGATTTCCGGCTTCAGCTGGGTGTCCTTCTCGATGACCTCGATCTTGCGGCCGTCGAGTTCCATCGTGCCCTGGGTCGCATATTCCAGGCCCATCATCAGACCGGTATGGGTCTGCTTGGCATAGGCCTCCAGCGGCCCGGTCTTGCCCGAGATCAGCGCGATCTTGATCGGATCGGCCGCCATCGCGGGCGCCGTGCCGATCGCCGCCGCCGTCGCTGCCGCGACGGCCAGGCGCTTCCAGTTGAGCGACATTGGGGTCAGCCTCCCTACCCTGTTCTTGGTGCCCTGACGGCTGCGCTACGCTCCCGGCGCAACCGTTTCAGGATAGAAACAGCAAGGGGCATGCCACTCATGCGACATGTTCGGAAAGCAGGCACTTACCGCAACGCAACAGAAGATGCCGCACCGCATCCTGTCCGGCTTTCCGGACGCCGGAGCGTCCGGTCTGCCGGACACCTCGCCCTCTGTCCGGAATTCCGGACGGGTCAGCCGCGAGGTCCCGGCAGCCCGGCCTCGATGCCGTGGGTTGCGAGTTTTTCGTAGAATTGTGCCCGGGAAATCCCCAGCAGTTTCGCCGCCTGGGTCTTCACCCCGCCCGCCGCGGCCAGAGCCCGGCGGATGGCATCGCGTTCAGCCGCCGCCAGCGCCTCACGCAGCGGTTCCACGGTCTCGGCGGCACTGGCCGGCCCGTCCGTCGCCACCGGATCGGCCCCCATCACCGGATCGGCCCCCACCACCGGATCGGCTACCGTCGTGCCGGGCTGCCCGGCGGCGATCAGCCCGTCCAGATGGCCGGCATCGATTTCAGCCTCGTCGGTCAGCAGCGCCGCCCGTTCCAGCAGATTGGCAAGCTCGCGCACATTGCCCGGCCAGTCATGGCGCTGCAGCCGGGCGACCGCCCGATCGGTCAGCCGACGGGGCCGGCCGCCCTGTTCGATCGCCAGCCGTTCCAGCAGGGCATCGGCCAGCGGCTCGATATCGTCCAGCCGCTCGCGCAGCGGCGGCAGGCGCAGCGGCAATACGTTCAGGCGGTAATAAAGATCGGCGCGGAACCGGCCGTCCTCGACCATCCGGCCCAGATCGCGGCTGGTGGCCGCAATCACCCGCACATCCACCGGGATCACGCGATTGGAGCCCAAGGGCTCGACCTCGCGTTCCTGCAACACCCTGAGCAGCTTGGATTGCAGGCTGAGCGGCATGTCGCCGATCTCGTCCAGGAACAGCGTGCCGCCATGGGCCAGCCGGATCTTGCCGTCGCGCGGCTTGTTACCGGCACCGGTATAGGCGCCGGGCGCCACGCCGAACAGCTCCGCCTCCAGCAGGTTTTCGGGGATGGCGGCGGTGTTCACCCGCACCATCGGCCCGGCCTGCCGCTCGCTCGCCGCATGCAGCGCATGAGCCAGCATCTCCTTGCCGGTGCCGGTCTCGCCCAGCAGCAGCACGGTGATGTCACGCTCGGCCGCCCGGCGGGCCTGGCGCTTCAGCAGCCGCACCGCCTCGGAATTGCCGATGAACTGCGAGAAGCCGTATTTGGCCCGGCGGGCATCGGCCAGCTGGCGGCGGGCGGTTTCCAGATCGCGCTGCATCCCCTGAAACTTGTCGACCAGCGGCTTCAGCGACTGCACCCGGTCGTAGAGGATCATGCCCACCGCGCCCGAGACCCGGCCATCCTCGTCCTTCAGCGGGATGCGGCTGACCACCAGCTGGCGGCCTTCGACTTCGAAAATATCGATCAGATCCGCGCGGCCGCTGGCCACCACTTCGCGCAACCGGCTGTTGGGAATGATGTCCTCGACCGGTCGCCCTTCCACGGGGTCCATGCCGTTCCAGCCCAGGATCGCGCGGTATTTGTCGTTCATCCAGAGCACGGTGCCGGCGGCATCGATCAGGACGGCGCCTTCATAGAGCTGGTCGAACAGCTCCACTGCCGCGCGCGCGACCCGGTCCCTGAGGCCCGCCTCGCGCGCGGCCGCGGCCCGGCGCCGGCGCGCCGCCACGCTGTCGATCAGCCGCTCCATCCAGCCTGCATCTCCCCCCTGCCGGCACCTGGCCATTATGGACGGCCATCGCCCGCCGGAACCCTGGTGCCAAGCCTAGGCGCGCGTTACGGGCGATGCAAGCCGAAGGCCTCCGCTGTGCGGCGACTACTCGCCTGCACGACGCACGGCACGGGCAAGGGCTGCGGGAACCATGCTGATATGGCCTTCGCCAGGCACCACCAGCAGCTCCAGATGACCGGCATCGCCCTGCAGCTCGACCAGGCGTACATACATGTCCCGGACGCCGTCGATCATTCGCGCCATGTTGCGGAAAGCGACACGTTCCGGCGTATCGTCCGCCTCCGGATCCTGCTCGGCACCACCGACGGCAAGCGTCAGATTCAATGCAGGCCGATCGGCCCGTGCCGCGAAATTCGCCTCCTCGGTCAGTAGTTCCCGATCGTTCCACCAGATCGACGGGCTGGAGGCCATCCAGCGCCGGAAGGTATGCGGCCGGGTGAACGCGGCGTGCAGCACGAAACGTCCGCCGAGCGAATGGCCGAACAGGCTCGCCCGGTCGTCGTTCACCGGGAAACGACGGACCACCTCGGGACGGATCTCGTTCAGAATGACGTCCAGAAACGCCTCGTCGCCACCGGTCGGCACTTTCGGTGCGCGCGTGCCCATGATCGACCGTCCCCGGGGTGTCACCGCCGAGGTGAAATCCAGATAGCGCCGGGTAAGATCGAAGCCGATCACACCGGGATAGCCGATCGCCACCACCGCAATCGGCCGTTCCCACCCTAACAGCCTGGCCGTGGTACCGGCCACACCGAAGAAGGCATTGCCGTCGAGCACATAGAGCACCGGGAACCCGCCCGGCGGCGGGGTGACCGGCGGCACCGACACATCCACCCGATAGGTCAGGCCGTTGCGCGCCGCCGTCAGGTCGAAAGCGTGCAGGCCCGGCGCCACCGGCACGGCATCCGCAACCCCGGGTGCCCCCGCAGCCCTGGCGGGCAGCGGCGTCCCCGAGAGCGCGAAGGCCAGAACGAAAGCGGCGGCAAAGGGCATCAGCGGGCGCAGCACGACGGGCATCTCCAGCAGGTCGATCCGGGCGCCCATGGGACCGCAACTTGGATTGCGACGCAATCTCATTGAACGACATGCCGGTCAATACGGATCGGCACCGCCGATGGTGATCTCCAGAACAGCCGGCCGCCCTGCCCCGAGCAACCCTGGCAGGCCGTCCCGGATTGCGGCCACGGTGTCGGCACGGAGATGCTCCACCCCCATCGACGCCGCCAGCTGATCGAAGGCGATGGCGGGATCGTCCAGAACCATGCCGACGGCATGCCCTGCCGCAGCACTCTCCAGCCCCATCGCCGTCGCCGTCCGCATCAGAATGTCGTAGCGCCGGTTGTTCAGGATCACGAAGATGACCGGCAGCCGCAGCCGGGCGGCCGTCCACAGCGCCTGCGGCGCATACATGGCACCGCCATCACCCGTCATGCACAGTACCGGCCGGCCGGTTGCGAGTGCGACGCCCGCAGCCGCCGGCATGCCCCAGCCCAGCCCGGCGCTGGCGACGAAATCATGCCGGTCGCCGATGCCGCCCTGCCAGAGCCGGCGCAGCCCCCCGATCAGGGCCGAGGCCTCGTTGACCACGGTCACGCCCCGCGGGGCCGCCTTCAGCACCGCATCGGCGGCGATCATCGGATGCAGCGGCAGCCGGTCGCGAAGCCTGTCGAGCCGCGCCGTGAAGCCGGCATCGGCGACCGCCTTCTCCGCCCGCCGCCGCATGGTGACGGCGGCGACGCCCGGCCGCGCCACGACCGCAGAGAGTGCGGCAAGGCCTGCCGCCGGATCGCCGCCGACCACCAGATCGGCCGCGACGTCGAGCCCGGGCGCCGCCGGATCGCGGGCCAGCTGGATGACCCGCATCCCCTGCGGCAGGGTGGGTCCGGGCCGGTAGTGATAGGGCCTGATCGCCCCCTCTCCCGCCAGCACCGCCAGCCGTGCGTCGCCGAGGATCGAGCGGATCTCCGCCAGATCGGGCGGCAGCACACCACGCCAGCCCGGGTGATCGGTCGGGAAAAGATGGGCGCGCGGCACCGGGGTCGCAAAGACCCGGCAGCCCGTGGCATCGGCAAAGGCGATCGCCGCCCTCATCCCCTGCGGCCCGGCCAGCGTGTCCGACACCAGAAGCACCAGATCATCGGCCTCCGCACCTGCGATCATCGACGCCGCGGCATCGATGTCACCCGCAGCCGGGGCCGGCGCGGGAATGCGCGGCGGTGGCGGGTCGGCGGCGGCAAGCGTCAGATCGACCGGCAGCGACAGAAAGACCGGCCCCGGCGGCCAGGCCCGGGCCAGCGCAAAGGCCCGGCGCAGCACCTGGCCGGCATCCTCGGGCCGGGTCAGTTCATGGGCATGCTTCACCACCGGCCGGGCAATGCCCACCAGATCATCGGCCAGCCAGGGGGCGCGGATCAGATGCCGGCTGTCCTGCTGGCCGGCGATGACCACCAGCGGCGTGCGCATGCGCGCCGCCCCGATCATCGCCCCCATGGCATGGCCAAGCCCGGAAGCGGTGTGGAGATGGGCGACCCCCACCCTGCCGGCGGCATGGGCATAGCCGTCGGCCATGGCGACGGCGACTGCCTCCTGAAGCGCCGGCACATAGCTGAGCCCGGGTGCGCGGGCGACGGCATCGAGCAGAGGCAGTTCGGTGGAACCCGGATTGCCGAAGACGTGGGTAACGCCCTCATCCTCCAGCACCGCCGCGATCATCCGCGCGACCGACCTCTGCCCGTCCCCCATGTCGTCTCGCCCCTGCCGCTTCGTATCCGCATGATGATCGCGCATGGCGCACATCATTCTGCCGACAGTCGCGGCATCGCTTCAAGACGGCAGACAGCAGGGGCGATTGACGATGTCTCGGGGTCCCCCCGTCAGGCGGCGCCGAGGATGGCCTCGTCGGTCACGCCGAACAGTTCGTAGCGGATGTTCGCGGGCGCGACCCCGGCCGCGATCAGGTGCCGGGCCTGCGCCTTCTGGAACGCCCGGGGCCCGCACATATAGACATCGACCTCGCGATCGGGCAGCAGCCCGGCGATGCGTTCCGCGTCGAAACGGCCGACCGAATGATGGGTCACGCCGACGCGGTCCGATGCGCCCGGGCGCTCATAGGCGATGTGCAGATCCAGGCCGGGCGTCGCCTCGGCCAGCGCGCGCAGATGGGCCCCGAAGGCATGGGTTTCGCCGTCAATCGCCGCATGGGCCCAGATCACCGGATGGTCTGGCCGCGTCGCCGCCAGGGTTTCCACCATGGCGAGCAGCGGCGTCTGGCCGACACCGGCACCCAGCAGCAGGATCGGCCGCGGCGTCTCCGCATCCAGGAAGAAGTCGCCCGCCGGCGGCGCCACCTCCAGCACCGCGCCGGGGCGGATCGTGTCGTGCAGCAGGCCCGAGCCACGGCCTTCGGGTTCACGCTTCACCGCGATCCGCCAGCGGCCGTTGGCGGCACGTCCGGCCAGGCTGTAATGGCGCAGCAGCTGGGTGCCGTCAGGCCGGGTCAGGCGCAGGGTCAGATACTGGCCGGGGGCGAAATCCGGCAGTGCCCCCCCATCCTCGGGCGCCAGCAGGAAGCTCTTGATCACGCGGCTTTCCTCGGCGACCGCCTCGACCACGAAGTGGCGGAAACCGCGCCAGCCGCCCGGCCGTGCCGCGACCTCGCCGGCAAGCGCCGCCTCGCGATCGATGAACACCTTTGCGAGCAGACCATAGGCCTCGCCCCAGGCCGCCAGGATCGGCGGTGTCGCCGCATCGCCCAGCACGTCCGAAATCGCGGCCAGCAGATTGGCCCCCACCACGTCGTACTGCTCGGGCCGAACCTGGACGGCGACATGCTTGTGGGCGATGCGTTCCACCGCACCCGCCAGCGCAGCCAGGTTGTCGATATGCTCGGCATAGGCCAGCACGGCCGCCGCCAGCGCCCGCGGCTGCGACCCGTCGCGCTGATGCGCCGGATCGAACATCGCCGCGATCTCGGGGGCGGCCAGCAGGCGCTCGTAGAACCGGGTGGTGATGGCCTCGCCATGGGTGCGCAGCACGGGCACCGTTGCCTTGACGAGGGTAATGGTCGCGTCGCTCAACATGCGGAACTCTCCGGAACCTTCAACTCTGGCTTGGGTCCGGTGCATGGGCCGGATCCCGCAGGGCCGCCCTCCCGGACAAAAAGCTGTATATCAGACGTTTCTTATAATCGCCAAGGATAACATTCATTTCATGCGAATGTTATTGCATGGATGTCGCGCCCTGCAGGCGCCCTTACCGCGTCGCGACATCCGTGCTTCCCGTCCGCTGCCGGCCTGTGCCATAGTCCGGCCGATATGCCGCAAGCTGGAGGTTCCGGAAGGCATGAACGGCGCGCGTGTGCTGATCTACAGCCACGACAGCTTCGGGCTCGGCCATCTGCGCAGATGCCGCGAGATTGCACACGGCCTGGTCGGGACATTCCCCGACATGTCGGTGCTGATCCTCTCGGGTTCGCCGATCATCGGCAGCTTCGATTTCAGAACCCGCACCGACTTCGTCCGGGTGCCGGGTGTCATCAAGCTGCGCAATGGCGATTACACCTCGCTGAAGCTCAAGATGGACGTCGACCACATCCTGAAGCTCAGGGGGGCGATCATCGAGCGCACGGCCGAGGTGTTCGAGCCCGACGTGTTCATCGTGGACAAGGAACCGCTGGGCCTGCGCGGCGAGGTCGCCCGCACGCTGAAGCGGCTGAAGCGCCGCGGCACCCGGCTGGTGCTGGGGCTGCGCGATGTGATGGACGAGCCCGCCCAGCTGGCGCCCGAATGGAAGCGCAAGCGGGTGCTGCCGGCGTTGCGCGACCTTTACGACGACATCTGGGTCTACGGCCTGCCGGAAATCCATGATCCGCTGGAAGGCATCGACCTGCCGGCGGATGTCCGCGCCAAGATGACCTTTACCGGCTATCTGCGCCGCGAAGCGGTACGTGGTGCTGCATCGGAACGCATCCAGTCGCTGATCGCCGGCGACCCGTACATCCTGGTCACCACCGGCGGCGGCGGTGATGGCGAAGAGCTGATCGACTGGGTGCTGAAGGCCTATGAACAGCACGGGTCCAGCCTGCCGCACCGCGCCGTGCTGGTGCTGGGGCCGTTCATGAACCGCGAGGCGCGCGACCGGCTGCGCGCCCGGGCCCAGAAGCTGGACAAGATCGAAGCGCTGACCTTCGATGCGAATATCGAGACCCTGATGGCCGGTGCGCTGGGTGTGGTCGCCATGGGCGGCTACAACACCTTCTGCGAGATCCTGTCGCTCGACAAGCCCGCGGTCATCGTGCCGCGCACCGAGCCCCGGCTGGAACAGTTCATCCGCGCCGACCGGGCCGAGAAGCTGGGGCTGACCCGGATGCTGCTCGATCCGGGCCCCGATCGCAGCGCCGCCGCCATGGCCGAGGCGCTGCAGGGCCTCGAGCGCCAGCCCCACCCGTCTTCGGTGATGCCGGCCGGCATGCTCGACGGGCTAGATGCGGTCGCCGATCTGGTGGGTGCCGAGTTGGACCGGCGCGGCCGGCCCCAGGCCCGGATCCGCCAGGTATCGGGCGGCGGTGCCGGCCTGCTTCAGGCCCCGCAGGCCGAGGCCGCGCCCGACGAGGAAACCTGGTCCGACGAGGCCGATTTCGGGGCACGACGCCGTGCGGCACCCTGACGGCTGGCGACCCGGCCCCGGCGTGACCTCTGCCAGCCATGGCCAACAACCGACCATCGCCGTGGTCCTGAAGGGCTATCCCCGCCTGTCCGAGACCTTCATAGCCCAGGAAATCCGGGCGCTGGAAGTGGCCGGGCTGCCGCTTCGGCTGGTATCGCTGCGCCATCCCACCGATACCCGCGTCCATCCGGTCCATCGCGAAATCACCGCCGGGGTCCGCTATCTGCCGGAATATCTCCATCAGGAGCCGTTCCGCGTGCTGCGCGGCCTGCGGCGTGCCGCCCGCCTGCCGGGCTTCGCCCGGGCCCGGGACGTCTGGCTGCGCGATCTTGCCCGCGACCGGACCCGCAACCGCATCCGCCGCTTCGGCCAGGCGGCCGTGCTCGCTGCCGAGCTGGAAGACGATGTGGCGATGATCTACGCCCATTTCCTTCACACCCCGGCCTCGGTCGCCCGCTATGCCGCGATCATGCGCGGCCTGCCCTGGTCGGTGTCGGCCCATGCCAAGGACATCTGGACCAGCCCGGATTGGGAAAAGGCCGAAAAGCTGGCGGATTGCGCCTGGGCCGTCACCTGCACCGCCACCAATCGCGACCATCTGGCGTCGCTCGCCCCCGACGGCCGGGTGCAGCTGCTTTATCACGGCCTCGACCTCTCGCGCTTTCCCGATCCTGGGCCACAGCCGGCGGGACCGGACGGCACCGACCCGGCCCGCCCGGTCATCCTGGTGGGCGTCGGCCGGCTGGTCGAGAAAAAGGGCTGGGACACCGTGCTCGACGCCCTGGCCCTGCTGCCGGCGGATCTCGCCTGGCGCTTCGTCCATATCGGCGGCGGGCCGCTCAAGGACCGGCTGAAGGATCAGGCCGCCCGTCTCGGTCTCGCCGACCGGATCGACTGGCTGGGTGCCCGCGCCCAGGCCGAGGTGATCGAGGCCTATGGCCGGGCCGATCTCTTCGTGCTCGCCAGCCGCATCGCGGGCGACGGCGACCGCGACGGCCTGCCCAATGTTCTGATGGAAGCCCAGTCCCAGCGCCTGGCGGTGGTGGCGACGCGGGTTTCGGCCATTCCCGAATTCATCGACGACGGCGAAAACGGCCGGCTGGTGGCGCCCGATGATGCCGCCGGCCTGTCGGCGGCGCTCGCGTCCCTGATCGGCGATCCGGCCCGCCGGGCGGCGATGGGCGCGGCCGGGCGGCGCAGGCTTGAAGGCGCCTTCTCGCTGACCGGCTCGGTCGGGCCGCTGATCGACCGGCTGCGGGCGGCGGTGGCGGCGCGCGGAGGCCGCTGATGCGGATCGCCCTCTACTGCCCCCTGAAACACCCCGATCATCCGGTGCCGAGCGGCGACCGGCGGATGGCCCGCCAGATCCTGGCCGCCCTTCGCCATGCCGGCCATGACACCGTGCTCGCCTGCCGCTTCGGCAGCCGCGACGGCCGCGGCGATCCTGATCGGCAGGCGCGGATCGCGCGCATCGGCACCGCCCTCGGCCGGATGCTGGCCCGTCGCTACATGCGCCCCGCCGCCGCCGCCGCGCGCCCCGAGGCCTGGATCACCTATCACCTTTATCACAAGGCGCCGGATCACCTGGGGCCGGTGGTCGCGGCCGCCCTCGACATCCCCTATCTGGTGATCGAGGCGTCGGATGCGCCCAAACGCGCGACCGGGCCCTGGCAGGCCGGTTTTCACGCCGCCCGCCATGCGCTCGCCGCCGCCGATCTGGTGATGCCGATGACCAGGCTCGACGCCGTCTGCCTGGGGCGCCTGCTGCCGGCGGACCGGCTTCGCCTGCTGCCGCCCTTTCTGGACGATATCGGCCTGTTCCAGGCCGCCCGTGCCGATCGTGCCCGGGCCCGTGCCCGGCTTGCCGTCGCCGCCGGGCTGGATCCGGCGCGGCCCTGGCTGCTGGCGGTCGGCATGATGCGGACCGGCGACAAGCTCGACAGCTACCGCGTGATCGGCCGCATGCTCGCCGATCCGGCGCTCGCCGCGACACCGCTTCATCTGCTGGTCGCAGGCGACGGCCCCGCCCGGGCCGAGGTGACGGCGGCACTCGAACCCACAGCCGCCGGCCGGGTGCATTTCCTGGGGGCACTTGCCCCCGCCCCCCTGGCCGCGGCGATGGCGGCATCCGATATCCTGGTCTGGCCGGCGGTGCGCGAAGCCTATGGCATGGCGCTGCTCGAAGCCCAGGCGGCGGGGCTGCCGGTGGTTGCCGGCCGCACCGGCGGCGTACCCGATGTGGTGGATGACGGGGTGACCGGCCTTCTGGCCCCGCCGGAAGACACCGCCGCCCTCGCCGTCCTCACCCGACGGCTGATCGATGACCGGGAGACCCGCGCCCGGCTGGCCGCCGCGGCGGGCCGGCGTGCGGCCAGCCGCGATCTGGCCGCCGCAGCAGCCGCACTCGACGACGCGCTGGCCGCCGCCGCTCTCAATCATGCCGCACGGCGGCCGCGGCCGATGGAGGAGACGAGATGACCGGACCTGCCCGCCCGACCACCGGCGGTATCATCCTGGCCCTGATCCGCCATGGCCGCACCGACTGGAACGACCAGGGCCGCATGCAGGGCCGGCACGACCTGCCGCTCAACGACCGGGGCCGCGCCGAGGTGACCGGCTGGCAGGTGCCCGCCGCCATCGCCACCGCCTATGACTGGTACACCTCGCCCCTCCTCCGGGCGCGCGAGACGGCGGCCCGGCTGGGGGCGCCCGGCGCCCGGGTGGCGCCCGAACTGGTCGAAATGGCCTGGGGCATCTGGGAGGGCCGGCGGCTGGAAGATCTGCGCCGAGAGCAGCCCGACCGCATGGCCCTGATGGAAGCCCAGGGCCTGGATTTCCGCCCGCCCGAGGGCGAAAGCCCGCGCGATGTCCAGCGCCGGCTGAAGCCCTGGCTGGCGGCCATCGGCACCCATGGCCGCAATGTCGTGGCCGTCACCCACAAGGGCGTGATCCGCGCGATCTATGCCGCGGCCACCGGCTGGCCGATGCTGGGCAAGCCGCCGGAAAAGCTCGCCTGGGATGCCACCCATCTGTTCCGGGTCGACGAGACCGGCGCCGTCGCCGTGCGTCACCTGAACCTGAAGCTCGTCTGAGGACGCCAGACCACATGACCGACGCCACCACCAGCCGCACCGATCGTCCGCGCATCCTGCTCTATGTCCAGCATCTGCTCGGCATCGGCCATCAGAAGCGGGCGGCGACCCTGACCCGGGCGCTGGAAGCGGCCGGCTTCGCCGTCACCTATGTCAGCGGCGGCTTTCCGGTGCGCGGGCTGGATACCGGCCCGGCCGATGTCGTCCAGTTGCCGCCGGCCCGGGCGGTCGACAAGTTCTTCAAGGTGCTGGTCGGCCCCGACGGCCAGGTGATCGACGATGCCTGGCGCGCCCGGCGCCGCGATCATCTGGTGGCGATCGTCGAACGTCTGCAACCGGTGGCGGTGATCACCGAACTCTTCCCCTTCGGCCGACGCCAGCTCGCCTCGGAAATCGTGCCGATGGTGGAAGCCGCGCGTGCGCTTCCCCGCCCGGCGCTGATCGTCTCCTCGGTGCGCGACATCCTGGTCGAGCCGCCGAAGGAAGAGCGCCGCCGCGAGATGCTGTCCCGGGCGCGGCACTATTACGATCTGGTCATGGTCCATGGCGATCCGGCGCTGGTGCCGTTCGAGCGCACCTTCCCGCTGATGGCCGAGGTCTCGGATCTCGTCCGCTATACCGGTTATGTCGTCGACCGGGCCCGCGAGACGGCGCCCCCGCCCGGTGGCAGCGCGCAGGACGGCCGGGACGAGGTGCTGGTCTCCGCCGGCGGCGGCGCCGTCAGCGAGGCGCTGTTCCGCGCCGCCATCGCCGCCCGCGCCCTTACCTCGCCCGCCCTCGCCCGCCGGCGCTGGCGGCTTCTGGTCGGCTGGAACCTGGCCGATCCGGTGCTGGACGATCTCAGCCGGGTGGCGGCAGAGGCCGACGCCACCGGTTTCGTGGTGGAGCGTGCCCGTCCCGATTTCGTCGCCATGCTGGGCCGCGCCGCCCTTTCGATCTCACAGGCCGGCTACAACACCCTTCTGGAGGTGATCGAGAACCGGGTGCCGGCCGTGGTGGTCCCCTATGCGGGCGGACTTGAAACCGAACAGGGGCTGCGCGCCGGCCTGGTCGCCGAGCGCGGCCTGGTCGAAGTGGTCGATGAAGAGACCCTGACCGCCGAAGGCCTGGCCGCCGCTGCCGATCGCGCCCTCGCAGCCGAACGGGACTGGCCGCGGCTCGACATGGACGGGGCCGCCGCCTCGGCACGGCTGCTGCACGACCGGCTGGCGGCCAGGGGATAGCATCGGATGGCTGCCGATCCCTGGGTCGATCTCACCGCCGAACTGGATGCCTGGGCAGCGGCCGGCCGGGCGGCGAGCTTCTGGTGGCGCGACGACGACGCCACCGCGCCGTCGCCCGCGCTCGACCGGCTGCTTGGCCGCGCCGAGGCCTGCGGCGTGCCGCTGGCCCTGGCGGTGATCCCGGCCACGGCCGGGCCTGCCCTCGGCGATCGCCTGGCGGCGGCGCCCGCCGGGATCCGGGTGCTGGTCCATGGCTGGTCGCACGGTAACCATGCCCGGCCCGACAAGAAGAAATCCGAACTCGCCTGCGGCCGGCCGATGGCAGAGATGACCGCCGACCTTACCCGTGGCCGCGCCCGCCTGGACGAGTTGTTCGGTCCCCGCCTGCTGCCGGTCCTGACCCCGCCCTGGAACCGGCTCCCGGCCCCCCTGATCCGGGAGCTGCCGGCGATCGGCATCAACGGTCTCAGCCGGTTCAAACCGCGCAAGACCCGCACTCCGGCGCCGGGGGTGGTGGAGGTCAACACCCATATCGACCCGATCGACTGGCATGGCGGCCGTGGCTTCACGGGCGAGGTCGCAGCCCTGGGCGCCATTGCCGCACATCTGGCCGCCCGTCGCACCGGTCGGGCCGATCCGACGGAGCCGACCGGCCTGCTGACCCATCATCTTGTGCACGACCAGGCACTGGATGGGTTTCTCGACCGCCTGATGGCCCATTTTGCGGCCCATCCGGCCGTGATCTGGCCGGATCTGCAGACCGTTTTCGCCGCCTGATCCCGGCTGGTGCGACGCAACATGTCGATGGTGGTCCACCTCGGCGCAGAACGGCTTGCAAGGCGCGGGGGGCAACGGGCATCCTATCGACGGCGCGACATGGGGATCGCGCAACGCCGAGGATGATCCGGACCGGTGACCTTTTCCACGACGTCGCTTCCGACCACGCCGGAGACTGCCATGGACCTGACCGGCAGGCCCGCGCCGGCATGCGCGGTGGCCGCTGCCCTGCCGCGGTTGCGTCACCGGCCGGGCCCCCTGATCGCCGATCTTGCCCGCGCGGCCGCCGGCGGTGCGGTGATCGCCCTGCCCCTGCTGGTGGTCGATGGCATGAACGGCGTGCTGCAGCTGGCCCTGATCGCGCTGGTGCTGCTGTTCGCCGCCTTCGCGGTTCAGCGCGGGCTCAAGCTCACCGAAAGCTGGACGGCGGAGGGCCATCACATCGTCCGTCGCGGCGCCATCGGCCAGAGCCGGCTGGATCTCTCCCGCCTCAGAACCTTCCGGCTGGAACATTTCGCCCCCCGCAAGGGTGCGGGCTGGTTCCGCCTGCGCCTGGTCGACGACGGCGGGGTGCGGCTCGCGGCCGAAGACACGCTTGAAGACTTCCACCGCCTCGTCGCCCTGGCCCTGGCTGCGGCCGAAGCCCGCGCCCTGCCGCTCGACGACGTCACCACCCATAATCTGGCGGCGCTCGGCCTCGCCCGGGGGATCGCATGAGCGGGCGGCGCCATGCCTGGCCGCAGCCGCGGCCGCTGCTGTCGGTGCGCGATCTGGTCGTGCGCTTTCATCTGCCCGAAGGCCCGCTGACCGCTGTCGACGGCGTGTCCTTCACCATCAATCCGGGCCGGATCACCGCGCTGGTCGGCGAAAGCGGCTCGGGCAAGAGCGTGCTGACCCAGGCGGTGATGGGCCTGCTGCCCTCCATCGCCCGGATCGAGGGCGGCGCCGCAGTCTTCACCGACCCGCTCGACGGACAGGCCACCGATCTTGCGACGCTTGCCCCCACCGGCCGGACGATGCGCCGGATCCGGGGCGGGCGTATCGGCATGATCTTTCAGGAGCCGATGAGCGCATTGTCGCCGCTGCACACGCTCGGCGATCAGATCACCGAGGCGGTGCGGCTGCATCTCAACGAAGATGCCGCAGCGGCGCGCGAGATCGCCGCCGACATGCTGCACAAGGTGGGCTTCCCGAACCCCAAAGCCGCCCTCGACCGCTACCCGTTCGAACTGTCGGGCGGCCTGCGTCAGCGCGGCGTGATCGCCATGGCGCTTGCCGCCCGGCCGGCCCTGGTCATCGCCGACGAGCCGACCACGGCGCTCGACGTCACGCTTCAGGCCCAGATCCTGAAACTGCTCCGCGACCTGCAGGACGAGCTGGGTATGGGCGTGCTGCTGATCACCCATGATCTGGGGGTGGTCTCAAGCCTGGCCGACGACATGGTGGTGCTCTATCGCGGCAAGGTGATGGAGGCGGGCCCTGCGGCCGAGCTGATCCGCAAGCCGGAACATCCCTATCTGAAGGCCCTGCTCGGCGCCGTGCCGCGGATCGGCATGGACCGCACGGAACGGCTGGTGCCGCTGCGCGAAATCGCCCTCGATCCCCGCCTCGCGGCGGATGTGGTGGGGCGTCAGGGCACCGGCCCGAAAGCGGCCGCCGACACGCCGCTGCTCGCGGTCGAGGGGTTGACCAAGCGCTTCACCAGCCGCGGCACCGGGCTCTTCGCCCGCGGCGGCGGCAGCAGCGTGACCGCGGTCGACCATGTCTCCTTTACCGTCGGCCGGGGCGAAAGCGTCGGCCTGGTCGGCGAAAGCGGCTGCGGCAAGACCACCACCTCGCGCATGCTGCTGGGCGCGATCCGTGCCGATGAAGGCCGGATCCTGTTCCAGGGTGATCATGATGCCGCGCCCACCGACCTCGCCGCCCTCGACGACGGCGGCTGGATCCCGTTCCGCAAGCGCCTGCAATACGTCTTCCAGGATCCGTTCCATTCGCTGAACCCGCGGATGACCGTGTTCGACATCATCGCCGAACCGCTGGAGATCCACGGGGTCGGCACCGCGAAAGAGCGCGCCGAGCGGGTAAAGGCGCTGATGAAGATGGTGGGCCTGGATATCCGCCATCTCCGCCGCTATCCGCACAGCTTCTCGGGCGGCCAGCGTCAGCGCATCGGCATCGCCCGCTCGCTGGCACTCGGCCCGGAACTGCTCATCCTGGACGAGCCGGTCTCGGCCCTCGACGTGTCGGTCCAGGCCCAGGTGCTGAACCTGCTCAAGGATCTGCAGGATGCGCTGGGCCTCGGCTATCTGTTCATCTCCCACAATCTGGCGGTGGTCGACTATATGTGCGACCGCATCCTGGTGATGTGTGCAGGCCGGATCGTCGAAAGCGCGCCCCGCGAACGCCTGTTCGAAGATGCCCGCCATCCCTATACCAAGGCGCTGATCGCCGCGGTGCCCGAAGCCGATCCCGACCGGCCGCTCGACTTCGCGGCCCTGATGGATGGCCGCGCCTCGGATCCGGCGGCCTGGCCCGAGCCCTGGCGGCTGGCGCCGGGCATGCCGTCGGTGATGGACGAGGTGACGCCCGGCCATTTCGTCCGCGTGGCCACAAGCGCGGAGGCCGCGGCATGATCCGCCTCACGCGTCTTGCCGGCGTCCTGGCCGCTGCGGCCCTGCTCGCCTTCGGCGCACCCGCACGCGCTGCGGACGGCGACGATGCCGGGCCCGCGATGGGCAGCATCATCGAGATGATGATCTCGCCCAGCGCGCCCATGCCGGCACAGCTGATCGAGCCGCCGGTGCTTGAACAGCAGGTGGCGGAGGGCAAGCTGCCGCCGATGGCCGAGCGACTGCCCAAGGTGCCGGCGGTCGACGATGTCGTCGGCCCCGATCTCCGTCCCGGCCGCTACGGCGGCAGCTGGACGATGCTGGTCGGCCGGCCCAAGGATGTGCGCATGGCGCTGGTCTACGGCTATGCCCGGCTGGTGCGCTACACCCGCGATTTCTCGTTCGAGGCCGATATCCTGCGGGAGATAGATGTCCAGGACGGGCGGATCTTCACCCTGCATCTGCGCCCCGGCCATCGCTGGTCCGACGGCGAGCCCTTCACGGCCGAAGATTTCCGCTATTACTGGGAGGATGTGGTCAACAACAAGAAGCTCTATCCGGCGGGCCCGCCGCGCGAGCTTCTGGTCGATGGAGAGCCGCCGCGCTTTACCGTGATCGACCAGACCACCATCCGCTATGAATGGTCGAAGCCCAATCCGCGCCTGCTGCCGGCCATCGCCGGGCCGCTGCCGCTGACGCTCTACCGGCCGGCGCACTATCTGCGCCAGTTCCACGAACGCTATGCCGATCCCGACAAGCTTGCGGCGATGATCGAAAAGCGCAAGCAGTCGAGCTGGGCGGCGCTGCACAACCGCATGGACACGGCGACCGATTTCAGCAATCCGGACTTCCCGACCCTGCAGCCCTGGCGGCTGCTGACCGCGCCGCCGGCGGTGCGGTTCCTGGTCGAGCGCAACCCCTATTACCACCGCATCGACCTGAACGGCCGCCAGCTGCCCTATCTGGACCAGATGGCGATCGACATCGTCGACGGAAAGCTGATCGCGGCACGGGCCGGCACCGGTGACGCCCTGCTCCAGGCGCGCGGGCTGGATTTCACCGACTACACCTTCCTGAAGGCGGGCGAAAAGCGCGCGGACTATAAGGTATCGCTGTGGCGGACGGGGCGCGGGGCCCATCTGGCGCTCTACCCCAATCTCAATGCCCGGGATCCGGGCTGGCGGGCCCTGTTCCGCGATGCGCGCTTCCGCCGGGCCCTGTCCATGGGCGTCGACCGGCACGAGATCGATGCGGTGCTCTATTACGGCCTGACCATCGGCGGCGGCAACAGCGTGCTCGACGAAAGCCCGCTGTCGCGCCCGGGCTATCGGAAGGTCTGGGCCAACCACGATGTCGACCGGGCCAACAAGCTGCTCGACGATATGGGTCTCGACAAGCGCAACGAGCGTGGCATCCGGTTGATGCCCGATGGCCGGCCGCTGGAGCTGGTGATCGAGACCGCGGGTGAGAGCACCGAGCAGATGGACGTGCTGGAACTGCTCCACGATCAGTGGTTGCAGCTCGGCATCAAGACCTATGCGCGGCCGATGCAGCGCGACCTGTTCCGCAACCGGATCTTCGCCGGCGATACCCTGATGAGCGTCTGGTTCGGCATGGAAGCCGGTCTCGCTACCGCCGAGACCGACCCGTGGGAGCTGGCGCCGGTCAGCCAGCAATCACTGCAATGGCCGAAATGGGGCCAGTACTTTGAGACCGGCGGCCGGTCGGGCGAAGCGCCCGACATGGACAAGCCCGATCAGCTGCTGGCGCTCTACAAGGACTGGACGGTGGCGCCGTCCTCGGCCGACCGTGCGCGGATCTGGCGGGAGATGCTCGCGATCAACGCCGATCAGGTCTACACCATTTCTCTGGTCGCGGGCGTGTTGCAGCCGGTGGTCGCCAATCGGCGCCTGCGCAACCTGCCCGATCGGGGGCTCTACAACTGGGATCCGGGATCGCATTTCGGCCTCTACCGGCCGGAGCGTTTCTGGCTCGACAACTGACGGGCGCCCGACGACCGATCGGGCTCAAGATCCGCCGCGACAGCTGAGGGGCACCACAGAACCCCACGGCGGATCCAGGAGGGGGAGCAAGGCAAGCGATGTTCGCCTACATCGCGCGGCGGTTGCTGATGATGATACCGACGCTGATCCTGATCAGCATCCTGGTCTTCGTCATCATCCAGTTGCCGCCCGGCGACTATCTGACGACGCAGCTTGCCGAGCTGGCAGCCCAGGGTGAGGCCGCCAGCCAGGCCAAGATCGAGTTTCTGCGTGCGGAATACGGGCTCGACCTGCCGCTCTGGGAACAGTACATCCGCTGGGCCTCGGGCCTGCTGGTCGGTGATCTCGGCTACTCCTTCGAATATCAGCTGCCGGTGGCCGAGGTGGTCGGTGATCGCCTGTGGCTGACCATGCTGGTATCGTTCGCCACCATCATCTTCTCCTATGCCGTCGCCTTCCCGATCGGCATCTATGGCGCCATCCGCCAGTACAGCGCGCTCGACCACGGCCTGACCCTCGTCGGCTTTCTGGGCCTCGCCACCCCCAATTTCCTGCTGGCCCTGGTGCTGCTCTATCTGTCGAACATCTGGTTCGGCACCTCGATCGGCGGGCTGATGGACCCGGAATATCTCGACCAGCCGCTCAGCTGGGCCAAGTTCCTGTCGGTCATGGAGCATCTCTGGGTGCCGGTTGTGGTGATCGGCACCTCCAACACCGCCGGCATGATCCGCCGGCTGCGGGCCAATCTGCTGGACGAGCTGCGCAAGCAATACGTCACCACCGCGCGTGCGAAGGGCCTGCATCCGGCGAAGATCCTGGTCAAATATCCGCTGCGCATGGCGCTGAACCCGTTCATCGCGGATCTCGGCAATGTGCTGCCGCAGGTGGTCTCGGGTGCCGCGATCGTGTCGGTGGTGCTGTCGCTGCCGACCACAGGGCCGATGCTGCTGCGCGCGCTGCAGACCCAGGACATGTATCTGGCCGGATCGTTCCTGATGTTCATGGCGCTGCTGACGGTGATCGGCGTGCTGGTGTCGGATCTGCTGCTCGCCCTGCTCGATCCGCGCATCCGCCTCGACGGAGGACGTTCGCGATGAGCGGCCCTGATCGCTACATCTCCCACGCCCCCTTCGACCCCGTTCATGACGAGGTCCTGACCCCGGCGCAGGAGAAATACTATCTCGCCTCGCAATGGCGGCTGATGTTCTGGCGGCTGCGCCGGCACAAACTCGCCATGGCCTCGCTCTGGTTCCTGGGCTTCATCTATCTGGTGATGATCTTCGCTGAACCCTTGAGCCCCTATAATCCCAACACCCGCCATATCGACAACATCCATGCCCCGCCGCAGACGGTGCATCTGTTCCACAATGGCGAGTTCGTCGGCCCCTTCGTCTATGGCACCCGCTATGCGCTGAACATGGACACCCTCACCCGCACCTATTCCGAAGACCGGGTGCGGCCGCTGCCGATCGGCTTCTTCTGTTCGGGAGAGCCCTACCGGCTCTGGGGGCTGATCCCGATGGATATCCGGCTGGTCTGCCCCCCCAAGAGCGGCACGCTGTTCCTGCTGGGCACCGACCGGCTGGGGCGTGACATGCTCTCGCGGGTGATCGAAGGCGCGCGGATCTCGCTGACCGTCGGTCTGATCGGCATCACCATCAGCTTCGCCCTGGGCATCCTGTTCGGCGGGCTCTCGGGCTATTACGGCGGCTGGGTCGATGCCGGCATCCAGCGGCTGATCGAGGTGATCCGCTCCTTCCCGGAACTGCCCTTGTGGATGGCGCTGTCGGCCGCCATGCCGGTCACCTGGCATCCGCTCTGGATCTTCATCGGCATCACCGTGATCCTGGGCCTGCTCGACTGGACGGGTCTTGCCCGGGCGGTGCGCTCGAAACTTCTGGCGCTGCGCGAGGAAGACTATGCCACCGCCGCGGTGGTCATGGGCGCCCGGCCCAAGCGGGTCATCCTCCGCCATCTTCTGCCCAATTTCATGAGCCATCTGATCGTCTCGGCCACGCTCACCATCCCGGCCATGATCCTGGGCGAGACCGCACTCTCCTTCCTGGGTCTCGGCGTGCGCGCGCCGCTGATCTCCTGGGGCGTGCTGCTCAACGATGCTCAGGACATCAACGTGGTGACCCAGTATCCCTGGCTGCTGCTGCCGGTGGTACCGGTGGTGCTGACGGTGCTCGCCTTCAACTTCCTGGGCGACGGGCTGCGCGACGCGGCCGATCCGTACCAGACCTGAACAGCCTGGAGCCCCAAAAAAGAACGCCGGCCACAGGATGGCCGGCGTTCTTCATGTCGAAGGCGGGTTCAGCCTGGATCAGCAGGCCGCCATACGGTCGGCTTCGTCGCCGGTCGCCAGCGACCGCATCCGCTCGGGGTCGAGCAGGCGGACGGCATGGACGCCGTCCAGCGAGATGATGCCGTCGCGCTTGAAGGCGGCGAGGGTCCGGCTGACGGTCTCGATCGTCAGGCCCAGATAGTCGCCGATATCGGTCCGGGTCATCGGCAGCGGCAGCGGGTCGTTCGCCTCACCGCGTGCCTCCAGCCGGTCATAGAGGCCCAGCAGGAACGAGGCCAGACGCTCTCGGGCGCTCTTGCGGCCCAGCAGCAGCATCTGCTCGCGCGAGCGGGCGATTTCGTCCTGCGCAAGGCTCAGCAGACGGCGGCCCAGAACCGGGATCCGCTCCTGCAGGTTTTCGAAATCACGGCGCCGAAAGCGGCAGACCGACACCCGGGTCAGGCTCTCGGCAGCCAGGCCGCCCAGGCGGTCGTCGCCCAGGCCAAGAAAATCTCCGGGCAGCAGGAAGCCCAGAACCTGGGTCCGCCCGTCCGGCAGGCTCTTATAGAGCTTCGCCGTACCCGCGGTGACGTTGTACACATAGGGCGACTGCTCGCCTTCCTCGGCAAGCAGCGCATGGGCCGGAACCTCGATCCGCGACACGATCGACGCCACCGCCGACATCGCATCATGGCCGAGATCGCCGCAGAAAGTCAGGGCACGCACGTCGCAGGCATCACAATCGACACGCGCGCAGCTCGTGGGCGGCTGTCCGGAACTGGGCAGAAGGCGGCTGTTGTTCATGGCTCTCGGACCTTATCGTCTGGGGGCGCATCCGTTATATGCCGGGCGCCTTTGCGGGACCGTTAATGGACCGCGTGTTTGTTGCAGATCAAATCTATCATGGCTGCGGACGGTTTCAGAGTGACGTTTCGTCACGCTCCGGTCCCAGGGCATTGCATGCAACGCCGGGCTGACACCCCAATCGGATCATGATCTGGCACCGGATGATGTGCTAAACAGGGTCGCCGCACCCGCCGCATCCATCCTTTCCGGAGCGCCACCCCGTGACCCTTGGAGATGCCGTCGACGCCCTGGTTCTGGGCATTGTCGAAGGTCTGACCGAATTCGTGCCGGTCTCCAGCACCGGCCATCAGATCGTCGTCGCCGATCTGCTGAATTTCCGCGGCGACTTCGCCATCGCCTTCAACGTGATCATCCAGCTGGGTGCCATCCTGGCAGTCGTCTGGGAATATCGCGGAAAGATCGTCCATGTCGTCGCGGGCCTGCCCAGCGATCGCGAGGCGCAGCGTTTCACCCGTAACCTGCTGATCGCCTTCTTCCCGGCGGTCATTCTGGGGCTGCTCTTCGCCGACATCATCCAGGAATATCTGTTCAACCCGATCACGGTTGCAACGGCGCTGGTGATCGGCGGCCTGATCATCCTCTGGGCGGAGAAGCGGGATCACCGCGTCCGGGCAAACTCCACCGAAGAAATGCGCTGGTCGGATGCGCTGAAGATCGGGCTATGTCAGTGCCTTGCGCTGATCCCCGGTACCTCGCGCTCCGGCTCCACCATCATGGGCGGGCTGATTTTCGGCATGTCGCGCAAGGCGGCCACCGAATTCTCGTTCTTCCTCGCCATCCCGACCATGATCGGCGCCACCGTCTACATGTTCCTCAAGCACGGCTCCACCCTGCTTGCGGGTGATCTGGGCGTGCTGGCGATCGGCTTCGTCACCTCCTTCATCTTCGCGATGATCGCGGTGCGGGGCCTGCTGAAATTCATCGGTCAGCACAGCTATGCCGTGTTCGCCTGGTATCGCATCGCCTTCGGCCTGTTCATCCTGGCGACCTGGGTGTTCGGCTGGATCGACTGGACCAGCGTCACCGACCTCTGACACCTCCCGAACCGCCCCTGGCGGCCTCTCCGTTTTCGAACGGCTTTAGCGGAACCTGCGCTTGGGATCGTGCAGGTTCCGCTTTTCTTTTGCGAGCATCACCCAAGGTGCATTCGGCATGGACCACCGCCGGACCGCGCCGTCACGCCACGATGTTCTTTCAGGCCGGCGCGCATGACGCGTCTTCGGCAGAACCCCTTCAGGCGCCCGCGCTAACGTCGCGTCAGCAGGCAGGCCCCGCATGCCGATGGTGAACAACCGCCGGGATGACGAGGCCGGGTTGAACATGCTGACGTGAAAGGATGCGACATGCTGAGGATCGATCGTGTATCCCCGGCGCTGGTCCGGATGACCATCGACAGGCCGCCCGCCAATGCGCTCACCCTGGATCTGATCCAGGCCCTGGCCGACACCCTCGTGCGCTTCGGGGAAGCGGCCGAGGCACCGGCCGTGATACTGACCGGGGCCGGTCAGCGCTTCTTCAGTGCCGGCGGCGACATACGCGAAATCGAGACGCAGGCAGACATCGCGCTGCCCAGAATGCGCGTCTTCCACCATCTGCTGACCGTGCTCGAGAACTATCGCTGCCCGCTGCTCTGCGCCGTAAACGGCTATGCGGTGGGCGGCGCGCTGGAACTGGTGCTGTACGCCGACTACGTCGTGGCGAGCGAAGACGCCCGGTTCGGCTTCCCCGAAATCAATCATGGCCTGCTTCCGGCGGCGAAGGGCATGCGTCAGGCGATGAACCGCCTGGGGCGCCGGGTTGCCGAGCGGCTCCTCTATTCCGGCGAACTGGTTTCGGCACCCGAGGCGCAGGCGATGGGCCTGGTCGACGAGGTCGTTCCGTCGCAGGATGTGCAGGACCGGGCCCGCGTCGTGGCCGAGGCCCTTCGTCTCAAGGACATGCATCTGTTCGCCGCGATCAAGCGGACCTTCAATGACGCGCCCCTCATGACCGACGCGCAGCTCGAAGCGCGCACCCTCAGCGACATGCAGGATTATCTGAGCCGCGCAGAGACCGCCGCGGCGCGCGAACGGTTCCTCCAGCGCAAGGCGAGGCAGACCCATGATTGACGGCGATCATCTCCGGCTTGAATTCATGACCTCGCCCGAGGTCGCCCGTGCCATCGAAAACGGCATGCGGACCATCGTCATCCCTTGCGGTGCGGTGGAGCAGCACGGGCCGCATCTGACCCTCAGCGTCGATGCCGACCATGCGGAACACCTGGCCGTCCTGGTGGCCAAAGCTATCGGAGATGCACTGGTTGCACCGACCATAAGGGTCGGCTGCTCCTCCCATCATCTCGCCTTTCCCGGCACGATCTCGCTGCAGGACAGCACTTTCGAAATGATCTGCCGGGATTATTGCACCAGCCTGGCGCGGCACGGCTTCGACCGCATTCTCATTTTCTCGGCACATGTCGGCAACTTCCCGCCATTGGCCGGCATGCTGCCGCGCTTGAGATCGGCCGTGCCCGCCTCCTGCCGCGTCTCGGCATTCACCGATTCCAGGGCCTGGCTTGAACGGTGGCGTGATGCCGTCGAAGAAGCTGGGGGTGAGCCGATCAGGGTGGGCGGTCATGCGGATATCGCCGAAACCTCGCTGATGCTCGATATCCACCCCGAGCGGGTGCGTACCGCTAAGTACGAAGCCGGAAAACCGGGTCTTCTGTCGCAGAGCGACCTGGAACTGATGTGGCGCGACGGGCTTGCGGCCGTCAGCGCCAACGGCATCCTGGGCGACCCCAACGGATCCTCGGTAGCGATCGGCAGGCACTGCATCGAGCGGATCGCCGCCCTCCTCGTCGCGGGTTTTGCCGAAGACGATCCGGCGTAACCGGGCGGATCCTCCGCCCGCCAAACAATATTCCGAACACCCGGCAAACCTCGCGGATCTTCGGCAGCTTCTGCTGCGGGCTTCGTGACAAGCTTCCAGTCATTAGAGGGGTATTCCAAACAAACCCGAGAAGGCATCCCAAAATGGCAGTCAAGTTCGGCTTCTGGTCCGAGCAGGAAACTCTGGTCGGCCAGAGTTATGCGCGCCGGCTTCATGAGCTTGTCGAGGAAGCGGTCTTCGCCGAGAAGATGGGTTTCGACATCGTCAGCCTGTCCGAACAGCATGTCGCACTGGGCGGGATTTCCAGCTCCGCGCCCGAGGTCGTCTATGGCTACCTCGCGGCGGTCACGTCCCGGATCCGGCTGCGGCCGGCGGTCTCGCTGATGCCGAAGAAGATCAATCATGCGCTCCGGACGGCAGAGCGTGCCGCTGTCACCGACATCCTGTCCAACGGGCGCATGGAGCTCTATTGCGGCCGAGCCAACACCACGATCGCGATGCGGGCCTTCAACGTTGAGCCTGCCGAAACCCTGTCGCAGATGGAGGAAGGCATCGCGCTCATCCGCGAAGCCTTCAGCAAGGACATCTTCACCTTCAACGGCGAGCACTACCAGGTTCCACCCCGCATGCTGGTCCCGAAGCCGCTTCAGAAGCCCTATCCGCTGATGGGCATCGCCGCGACCAGCGAGCGCAGCCACGTCTGGGCGGCCCACCAGGGGCTCGCCGTCCTCAGCCACACGCTCTATCAGGGCTGGGAGGCGCAGGCGAAGATGGTCGAAGCCTATCGGTCGGCCTGGCGCCGGGATCCGAACGGCCCCCTCGACCGTCCGCGCCTCGGCATGCCAGTGTTCCTCGGGATCGCTGAAACCGATCAGGCGGCGAAAGACATCTATGCCGAGCCGCTGATGCACTACGCCCGCATCTCGACCGATGCCTATCCCCGGCTCGCGAAGATCGCGGACGATTACGCCTATATGGGCGAAGGGCTGGAAGCCCTGCAGCGCGCGGCCACCGACTGGGATTACCTCCTCAACGACTCGGCCAGCCTGGTCTGCGGCAGCCCGGATACGGTCATCCGTCAGCTGGAACGGTTCATCGACGCCGGCGCCGAAGAAATTCTGTTCCACATCGACTCGGTTTCGCATGCGGAGATCATGAAAGCGATCGAGCTGGTCGGCCGCTATGTCATTCCGCACTTCAATGACCGGAACAATGTCGTGCGCCCGACGGACGAGATCCTCGAACAGATCCGCATGATGCGCAAGACCGGCCCTTCGGCCTGACAGCCTGCCGACCGATCTGGAGAGTCTCATGACCGACAAGACCTATGCAGGCCTGCTCGTCGAGAAGCGTGCGAGCGGCGTGGCCGTTATCACCCTGAACCGGCCCAACATTCTGAATGCCATCGACTGGCCGATGCACGCCGCGCTGGAAGAGCTGTTCGTCGACCTCGACAATGACCCGGCCGTCAAGGCCGTCGTGCTCACCGGCGCGGGCCGCGGCTTCTGTTCAGGCGGCGATCAGAACGCGCTCGACGACGACGTGGGAACGATTTCCGCCACCCGCTCCGGGCGTCATCTCATCCGCAACATGCTCGAACTGGAGGCGCCGCTGATCGCCGCCGTGAACGGGGTTGCCGTCGGTCTTGGTGCCACGCTCGCACTGTTCTGCGATGTCGTCTTCGCAGAACCCGGCGCGCGCTTCGCCGACACCCATGTGACGGCCGGGGTGGTTGCCGGAGATGGCGGCGCGGTGATCTGGCCGCTCCTTCTGGGGCCGGTCCGGGCGAAACACTATCTGATGACCGGCGACTTCATTTCGGCGGAGGACGCGGCAGCGGCCGGCATGATCAACAAGGTGGTACCGGAAGGCACCGTCGTCGAGCATGCGATCCGCTATGCAGAGATGCTGGCATCCGGCCCACGCGACGCCATCGTCTGGACCAAATACGCCGTCAACAAGCTGATCAAGGATCAGGTTCATCTGAACCTCGACACGGCGGCGGCGCTGGAAATGCTCACCTTCAACAGCCCTGAGCGCAAGGAGGCCGTGGCCACCTTCCGGGAGAAGCGCAAGCGCTTTGCAGAAGGTGGCTACTGACATGGGCGGATCGCACTCGTTTTCCCCGGCCTCGCCGACTGCCATTGCCCCCTCTGCCATCCTCCCGTCACCAATGCCGCCCGACGACGCAACATTGCCGTCGCTGCTTCGTGACCGCCGGGACAGCATGGGCCAGGAGATCGCCTTCTTTCAGAAGCGTGCCGGCTCGTGGCACGCCTCGACCTGGGATGACTATGCACGGCAGGTCGCCTGCCTGTCGCGCGCCCTCCTCGATCATGGCCTGCAGAAAGGGGATCACGTCGCCATTATCGGCGACGTCTCGCAGGAATGGGTCATCGCCTTCATGGCGACGGCCTGTTCCGGCGGCGTGGCGGTCGGGATCTATTTCACCTCGTCGACAGAGGAGGTGGAATATTTCCTGGAAGACTCCGGCAGCACATTCGTCTTTGTTGCTGGTGAAAAGGAACTCGGCATCCTTCTGCGCAGCCGGCAGGCGGCAGCGCTCAAAAAGATCGTGGTGTTCGATCCCACGGTTCCGTCCCTCGGCAACATCGTGACGCTGTCGCAGTTCTCCGCGCCGGCTTCGGCCTGTGCCGCGCTGCTCGACGATCAGGCCGGCCTGGCACGTCCCGGCGACAATGCCTGCATCGTCTACACCTCGGGGACGACCGGCAATCCCAAGGGCGCGATCCTTACCCACCGGTCGCTGATCCAGGGGGCGGCGACCACCCGAAGCTATTGCCCGGCCCTTTACCGCGACCCCCAGCGGGTGGTCGTCCATCTCCCGCTCTCTCATGTCGTGGGGCTCGGACAGGGGATCGTCTTTCCCCTCATCAGCAAGGTAACGCCCTATTTCGGCGAGACCGGTGCCGACTTCGCGACGACCATTCTGGACGTGAAACCGACCTATTGGATGGCGCCGCCACGCTTCTATCAACGCTATGCCGCCGAACTGGTCAGCAGGATCAATGCATCCTCGTCGGCACGGAAGACGTCCTATCACTTTGCGATGTCAATCGCACAGAAGGCCCTTGCGGATCGCCAGGCGGATGGCCCCGATGATCCGCTTCTTCAGGCGCTTTTCGCCACCTGTCGCGATCAGATCTTTCTGCCACTTCTGGCGGAGATCGGGCTCGACCAGCTGACGTCTCCCTATACCGCGTCCGCACCGATGCCGCCGGACGTCATGAAGCTCTGGCAGACATGGGGTGTGAATCTCAAGGAAGCCTATGGGCAGACCGAACTGGTCGGGGCAAACGTCGCCCAGATGCGCGACTGGTCGACGCCCGGCACGATCGGCGTACCGATCGCGGATCCCCGCTGGAAGACGCGGGTCGCCGGCGACGGCGAAATGCTGGTCGCGGGGCCCGGCCTGTTCATCGGCTATCTGAACAAGCCCGAGGAGACGCTTGAGGCGCTCCGCGACGGATGGCTTCACACGGGTGATGTCGTTCAACTTCGCCCGGATGGCTTGCTGGCGATCATCGATCGAAAAAAGGAGATCATCAACACCTCCGGCGGCAAGTCGATCAGCCCGGCGCAGATCGAGAATGAATTGCGGCAAAGTCCGTACATCTCGGAAGCGGCGGTATGCGGTGACGGGCGCAAATACCTCGTGGCCTTGATCGAGGTCGACCACATCGCGACCGCCGACTGGGCCCAAAGCCGCAACGAAATCATCAACACATATGCGGATTTCTGTTCGTCGGAAGCCGTCATCCGCCTGATCGAGGGCGAAGTCGCCAAGGCAAACCAGAGGCTGGCGCCTGTCGAACAGATCAAGTCATTCCGGATCCTCCCCGAGGAACTGACGGCCGAGAATGGCGTGATGACGGCCACCAGAAAGAAGAAACGGAAGGTCCTGAACGAACGCTACAAGGACCTTATCGATTCGCTCTATGACCATTCCGAGGACTCACTGATCCGCGGCGCCCTCTCGAACATATGACGTGATCGAAGGATTGTCATGACGATGCTCTCTCGCACCTCACGCCATCCGTTTCTGTCCTCGACGGCAGAGATCATCGACGAGGCGCGCAATGGTCGGATGTTCATCCTTGTCGACGACGAGGATCGGGAGAACGAGGGCGATCTCGTCATCCCGGCCCAGATGGCCACGCCTGACGCCATCAACTTCATGGCGACACATGGCAAGGGCCTCATCTGCCTGGCGCTCAGCAAGCAACGGGTCGATCAGCTCGGCCTCAAACTGATGAGCGCCGAGAACGGCACGCGGCACGCGACGGCCTTCACGGTCTCGATCGAGGCGCGCGAGGGTGTTTCCACCGGCATTTCCGCAGCCGACCGGGCGCGGACCGTGGCGGTGGCGATCGACGCGGCCCGCGGCCCCGAACATCTCGTCTCCCCGGGCCACATATTTCCTCTGGTGTCCCGACCGGGCGGCGTGCTGGTCCGCGCCGGGCATACCGAGGCGGCGGTCGACGTCGCGCGGTTGGCCGGCCTCAACCATTCCGGTGTGATCTGCGAGATCATGAAGGAAGACGGCACGATGGCTCGTCTCGACGATCTCATCGCCTTTGCCCGCCGTCACGGGCTCAAGATCGGCACGATCCGCGACCTGATCGCCTATCGCCGCCGCCATGATCATGATGTCGAACGTGTCGTCACGGCGAAATTCGACAGCCGATGGGGTGGCACGTGGAGCGCCATCACCTTCCGCAGCACGGCGACCGGGACGGAAGCGATCGCGCTGGTGAAGGGCGCGATCGACGCGCGGCCGACCCTGGTGCGCATGCACCCGCTGGACATCCTGTCGGACGTGCTGGGCCAGACCGGTGATCGCAGCGATATCGTCGCCCGGTCCATGGCCGACATCGCCGCGGAAGGTCGCGGCGTCATCGTGCTGTTCAGCCGCGATCTGCCGATGTCGCAGCTTCTTCGGGTGAAGTCGGGTGAGCCGATCGTGGATAAGACCGAGCTGCGCAATTATGGCATCGGCGCCCAGGTTCTGGCCGAGCTGGGCATTCACGACATGATCCTTCTCTCCAATTCGGAGCACACCCCGGTCGCCCTCAGGGGTTATGGCCTGAACATCGTGGAGCGCCGGACACTGCCGGTCGCCACCGCTGCCCCGTGAAGCCGGTTCACCCGACATCCGGCCCCCATGCTGAACGGCCGTGTCCGCAGTCACGATCGGGTCGACAGCATGTCATTCCATCGCCTTGTGGGAGGCTCAGCATGTCCGCGCACGATCATGCCGTTCTGAAACATGTGGAGACGGCGGCCTTCAGAACGCTCCTCAGATCCGTTGCCGGGTCGGTCTCCATCGTGGCCTCGGGCCAGGGGCCCGACAGACGTGGTCTGACCGTTACCGCCGCCACCTCGCTATGCGTCGAGCCGCCGATGGTTCTCGCCTGCATCAACCGCAATGCCGAGGCGCATGACGTCATCCTCCGCACCGGCGCCTTTTCCTGGAACGTGCTCGCCGCCGATCAGGTCCGGCTGGCGGAACGCTTCGCCGCGATGGACGGCAGCAAGGGCGCATCGCGTTTCACCCCCGTCGACTGGCACGATCTGGCCACCGGCGCGCCGGTTCTTCTGCATTCGGTCTGCAGTTTCGATTGCAGGATAGAAGACACTCTCCAGGTCTCCACACATACCATCATCATGGGTGCGGTTGTCGCGCAGAGCCACAACCATGACAAACGCCCCCTGATCTATGCCGCGGGCAGATTCGGAACCCTGGAATATTTCGACCTCGCGGTCCCGGGGAAATAATCCCTCTCCCGACCCTGCACCATAACCGTCCCGCAGACAGGCTTTCCGGACATCTCGGATCCGGAGAGAGGGTGGCGTGCGCGGTGCTGATCCCCGCCGCACCGTCTCGCCCACCCCCTCCATCGCCCCCTCCTCCCCCACTATCGCCCCTCCCCCCTTCCGATGCTGCTTGTCCGACACTCCCCGCCGATATGGACAAGCCCCATGCCCTGCTCGCCCACGTCACCTCCTCCGGGAGCGGAACGTGAGCACTGCGTGCTGCCCGATACCGGGTTCCGACCGAAACCGACCCGGCACAACCGCGTATGCCCGGTCCTTTTGGAGACTGCAGGATGATCGAAGACGCAACCACAAAGGTGTCGGCGCCGCCGCTGACAGCCACGCCGACCCGCCATCGGCGGTATGCCCTGACGATGCTGTTCCTCATCTACATGCTGAATTTTGTCGATCGTCAGATCGTCAATATTCTGGCGGAACCGATCAAACGGGAACTGGGCCTTGCGGACTGGCAGCTGGGGTCGTTGACCGGGCTGTCTTTTGCCCTTTTCTATGCGGCTTTGGCCCTTCCGATCGCGCGATGGGCAGAGCGTGCGAACCGAGCCAGGATCGTGGCGCTCTCAGCGATCATCTGGAGCCTTTTCACAGCCCTCTGCGGCATCGCCCAGAACTTCGCCCAGCTGTTCCTCGCCCGGGTCGGCGTCGGCGTCGGCGAGGCCGGCTGCACCCCCGCCTCCCAGTCTCTGATCACCGACTACACGAGCAGAGAGAAGCGGGCCTCGGCGCTGGCCTTCTTTTCCATGGGCATTCCGGCGGGTTCGCTGGTCGGCATGATGGTCGGCGGCCTGATCGCGGACCAGCTCGGCTGGCGCGCCTCCTTCGCCCTGGTCGGCGTGCCCGGCATCATTCTGGGGCTTCTCGCGTTTTTTACCCTGCCTGAGCCACGCAAATCCGCCTTTGCCGCGAAAGAGGTGCAGACGACGCCCCCCCTCAGGGACGCGCTGCGCGAACTCGGCAGGAACCGCACCTATATCTGCCTGACGATCGCCATGGTCGCGATGAGTTTCGGGACCTACAGCAATCTCGGATTTCTGGGCTCCCATTACCTGCGCAACCATGCCGAGGGATTGGTCACCCTGGCCGCTGCGGTCAACGACCTCACCGGTCTTCAGCTGGGCGCCACCGGCTTTCTCGGCACGGCGCTGGGGCTCATCATCGGCATCTTCGGCGCGGCAGGCACCTGGCTGGGTGGCTGGGTCACCGACCGCGCCGTACGCCGCAACCTGAATGCCTATGCCACCATTCCCGCCGTGGCGGCGCTCTGCATGCCCTTTGCGCTGCTCGCAACCTATCTCACGTCGAATACATTGGCGGCGCTCTGCCTTCTGAGCCTGCCCATGATGCTGCAATCCATCTATTACGGCCCCATCTTCGCGACGGTCCAAAGCCTGGTCCGCCCGCGCAGCCGGGCAACGGCCACCGCCATCTTCCTGTTCTTCGCCAATCTGATCGGGCTTGGTCTCGGGCCGCTGTCGGTGGGCCTGCTCAGCGATTTTCTCGCCCCCTCGCTCGGCTCCGGTGATGCCATCCGCTGGGCCCTGATCAGCACTGCGGTGGTCTTCATCGTTGCCGCCACGGCCTTTCTGGCGGCGCGAAAGAGCATCCATCAGGACATCGTCAGTTGACGGGATGATCGTCCCGCAGGCCTCATACCCGAAGCAGATCCCGATCAGGCGGCCTCGCCTGATCGGGCCCCTTCCGTGCCGGATACCCGCGCCGACCCCGCGTCAGTCCCCCACGACCTCCGTCCGGTCCCGCAGATATCGACGCGGAGGTTGTCCCATGTGCTTTCTGAACATGGCGGTGAAAGCACTTGGGGAATCATATCCCAGCTCCTGCGAGATCGCCTGGACGGTCGCCCCCATCGACAGCCGCTGAACGGCCATCACGATATGGAGCTGCTGGCGCCACCGGCCGAAGGGCATCCCGGTATGTTTCAGGACCAGCCGGGCAAAGCTGCGCTCGCTCATCGCGACCGCTGCCGCCCATTCCTTCAGGGTCCTGCGATCGTCCGGCGTCTCCAGCAATTGTGCTGCAATACGCTGTATTCGTGGATGGCTGGACACCGGGAAATGCAGCGGTTCCGCCTTCATCTGCGCAAGCTCGTCCAGAATGACCTGCGCCAGACGGCTCGTGGGGCCTTCCAGAGGATAGAGCGGCGGCTGGTTGGCCAGATGAAAGATCATCTCGCGCAGCATCGGGTTGATCGAAAACGTCGCGCAGGCATTCGGAAGCGGTGAAACGCCTGTGGTGATGAACAGGCAATATGCCCGGCCGTTGTCCGACATGGAGACGCTGTGGGGGATCTCTCCCGGAATCCAGACCGCACCATTGGACGGAACGATACGAAGCCCGTCGAGCGTCCGGCACATGACCGAACCTTCTGCCGCCACCACCAGCTGCCCCTTCCGGTGCTGATGGATCGGCAATTCGTCGTCGTCCACTTCGCGGCGGATCAGGAACGAGGTGACCGGCCGGGCAAGCTCGTCAGGATCAAGCGCGGCAAAGCTGACACGCAGGCCAGTGACATCCCATGGCCGCGCCACCGCCTCGGCGATCGTCGAGGCGTCCGGCCGTATGGCACCCTTCCGCACAATCTTCGGCAATATTGCGCCCCCTCACGCATTCCACCGCGAAACATACGCCCAATTTGACAGTTTCGCGACATAAAATGGCAATCCCATAGATCCTGCCAAGGGTTGGTGTCGGATACACTCTCCGATGTGCACAGCCGGAAGGCAGATGGAAGGCGTATCGACCCGAAGAGGTCTGTCCGGCGGTGTTTTCCGCCGTCGCGCCGGTTCTGAGCCAGGCCATCCGCTGTGCAAAGGGGAGTCGCCATGATGAACGGGAGTCACCATCATGAACACGCTGACGCTCGACAGGACGGACATCAAGATCCTCAACGAGTTGCAGAAGGACGCTAATCTGACGAATGTCGAGCTTGCCGGGCGCATCAACCTGTCTCCGTCGCCCTGCCTCACGCGCGTGAAGAAGCTGGAGCAGATGGGCATCATCGAGAGGCGGGTCACCCTTCTGAACCCGAAGGCGATGGGGCTTGAAATCAACGCCTATATCCAGGTCACGCTCGACAAACAGCCGCAGTCGGCGCTGGAGAATTTTCGGGAGTCGGTCGAGCGGATTCCGGAAGTGATGGAATGCAACTGGATGACCGGCGACTGCGACTTCCTCCTGCGCGTGATCCTGAGGAACGTCGAAGACCTTGAACATCTGATCACGAGCAAGCTGTCGAAAATCGAGGGTGTCGCCACCATCAGGTCCAACCTGGTTCTCAAACAGATCACCTACAAAACGGCGCTGCCCATCGGCACATCCCACACGATCATCGTCCGGCTCTGACACCGACCCTGTGCGACCTCGCCACCCGGAAGCGAAGCGGGGCTTGCCGATCACGGCCGGCCCCTCAATATCAAGGCGTGGCGATTTTCGTAGGCGCGCCCTGCGCACTCAACCATCGAAACCGGGCCGAAAACGTCGTAAAAGGGCGTGCCGTCATATGCACGCCCCTTCTCAACAAGCCGAGGCCGCAGGAAACCCGTGAACGATCAATGGCGTAAGATAGCCGTTGCCCCGATGATGGACTGGACCGACCGGCATGACCGCTATTTTCTGCGGCAGATCAGCCGGCGGGCGGTGCTGTTCACCGAGATGATCACCACCGGGGCCCTCATCTACGGGGATGCCGCCCGGCATCTGGCTTACGATCCGTCGGAACATCCGGTCGTGGTGCAGCTCGGCGGCTCGGACCCCAAAGATCTGGCGACGGCGGCCCGTATCGCCGCCGATGCCGGCTATGACGAGATCAATCTGAACTGCGGCTGCCCCAGTGATCGGGTCCAGTCCGGCCGCTTCGGTGCCTGCCTGATGGCCGAGCCGGAGCTGGTGGCGGAATGCATGGCCGCGATGAAGGCCGCGGTCGACGTGCCGGTGACGGTGAAATGCCGCATCGGCATCGACGACCAGGACGAGACCGAAACCCTGTTCCGCTTTGTCGAAACGGTGGCATCGGCCGGTGTCGGCGTCTTCTACGTCCATGCGCGAAAGGCCTGGCTCAAGGGGTTGAGCCCCAAGGAAAACCGGGAAATTCCGCCGCTGAACTACCCGCTGGTGCATGCGCTGAAGCGCGCCCGCCCGGATCTTGAAATCCTGATCAATGGCGGGCTGAGCACGCTCGATCAGGCCGGGGTGGAGATCGGGGGCGGGCTCGATGGGGTGATGTTCGGCCGCGCCGCCTATCACGACCCCTATATCCTGGCCGAGGTCGATACCCGGTTTTACGGCGAGACCACCCGGATCCCGGATCGGTTCGAGATCGCCGAGCGCATGCTGCCCTATATCGAGGCCGAGTGCAGCCGCGGCACCAATCTGATCGCGATCACGCGCCACATGCTGGGCCTGTTTCAGGGCCTGCCCGGTGCCCGCGCCTATCGCCGGTATCTGAGCGAGAACCATGCCCGCAAGGGGGCCGGACCCGAGGTTCTCGTCGCCGCTCTCGACGAGATGCGCCGTCGCGGCCGCCATGCCGCCTGATGCTTGCAGGCCACCCATGCAACCTTTGCGTTCTTTTCCGCATGGCGCACTGCAGCATCGACTGCCATGATGCCTCTGACGTGATCTGTCGAGGCCGGGTGGAATGAGTACAGTATCGACATCCGAAACAGCGCCCACCCCCTTCATGCAGGGGCTGCGCGACGCCGTCCCGGTGGCGATCACCTTTCTGTTCATCTTCACCGCCTATGGCGCCGTTGCCCGGCAGGCCGGTCTGGATGCCGCGGAAACCGTGGCGGTCACCCTGGCGATCTTTGCGGCGCCTGCACAATTCGTGATCCTGGAGCCGCTGAAGCAGCACGCCTGGATCACGGTTACCGGCATCGCCCTGGTGGTGAACTTCCGCTTCCTGCTGATGGGCGCGGCACTGGTTCCGCATTACGGGTCCCTGCCCCATCGCCGGGTGCTGCCGCCGCTGCTCTTCCTCTCGGCCAGCACCTTCGCGCTGGGCTATACCTGGGCCAATCAGCATGCCACCCGGTCGGCGACAGAAAAGCTGCGCTATTATGTGGGGGTGGTCACGCTGTCGGTGCCGCTCGCCGCGGGCGGTTCCGTCGCAGGCTTCCTGGCCGATGACGTTCTGCCCACCGAACTTTCGGCCCTGCTGCTGCTGGTGATGCCGGTCTACTTCACCACCCTGCTCGCCAAGGCGGCCCGGCGCCGGGCGCCGTTCGTCGCCGGCCTCATCGGCTTCGTGCTGGTCGACCCCGCGGATCAGCTGGTCCCCGGTTTCGGCCTGATGATCGTGGCGGTCACCACCGGGCTGGTCATCGTTCTGGTCGAAGAAATCGGCGCCCGCCGCGGGAGGGCTGCATGACCGCTCTGCTCGACTCGTTGATGACCGACTGGCGGGTCTGGCTCGCGATCCTGCTCGCCGGCGTGATCAGCCATGCCCTCCGGCTGCTGCCCTTCGTGGTGTTGAAAGCGCCCGACAACGCCGCCGCCAGCCCCCTCTTCCGCTTTTTCGACTATGCCGCCTTCGCCGTGCTGGGCGGGATCATCGGCAGCGCCCTGCTGGCGCCCCAGGCGGGGCGACCGCTGATGGGCTATGCCCATCCCGGCACGCTGGTCTCGGTGGTGGTGGTGGTCGAATGCTTCCTGATCGCCCTTCGCCTGGACCGCCCGCTGCTGATCGTGCCGATCGGACTTGCCAGCCACGCCCTGCTCACGGCCCTGCTGGTCGGCTGACGCTTGTCTCACCCCCGCGACCTGACCTATGCTTCGGGCATGGGGTCCGGTCGGCCCCGCCCGTCCGCGGAAAGGGCTGCGCCCGCGACCGACGAGAGATATGGCCGATCATTCCGTCGCCCTTTCCCTCGTCCGCCGGCGGACACGGACGGTACCGGAAAGGGTTTCCGTGATGACCGACCGGCGTTCTGCGCCCGCAGCGCGGCCCGAACCATTCCTTCTCGATCTCGATCAGCAGCGTCGCCAGGCACGCAACCTGCTCCGTGCCGCCCGGGCGGGCGATCCCGATGCGCTGGCCCGGCTGCACCGCCACTGGCGCCGTGCCGACCGGCCAGCCGTGCTGGCTGATGCGCTTCACGTCATCGCCCGCGAGCTGGGCCTCGCCTCCTGGCCGAAGCTCAAGGCCCATATCGCAGCGCTCGACGCGGCCGGCGCGGCCATCGCCGACGCGCAACCCGTGGCGGATGAAGCCCCGGGCACCCTTCATCTGCGCTGCGGCAGCGACATTCGCGACGGCCTGCGCCTCGCCGGCTTTACCGGTGATTTCCTGGAGGTCTCGGACCCGATCTGCCACGGCCCCGTACCCGAGGGCGACGACATCATCGAGGTCCGCGCCCGCTTCATCGCCGGCAGCTATCAGAGCCTCCCCGGGCTGACCGTGGCTGCCGTCACCGACAAGCTCACCCGCGAGGCGGAAGGGCTCGCCGCAGCCGCAGGCGGCACCAGGCCCGTGGTGCTCTGGATGGAGCATGACCCTTATGACCAGCTGATCCTGGCCCGATGCCTTGCCGCCTTCGCGGCAGCCGGCCGCGGCGAGGGGTTGCAGCTGATCCTGCGCGACGGCTTCCCCGGCCGGGCGCGCTTCATCGGCCTCGGCCAGTTGCCGCCGCCGGCGCTGCGCCTGCTTTGGGCCGAGCGTCGGCCGGTCACCCGCGACATGCTCGGGCTTGGCCAGGCGGTCTGGGCAGCCCTGCGCCGGCCCGATCCGCGCGATCTGGCGGCGATTGCCGCCGGCGGCACCCCTGTCTTGCCCCAGATGGCCCCGGCACTACACCGGTATCTGGCCGAACTGCCTGGGCTCGGCGACGGCCTGTCGCTGACCGAACGCCTGACGCTGGAGATGATCGCCGAGGCCCCGGACGCGCCACCGACCGCCGGCCGGTTGTTCGGCCGGCTGATGCGCGAGACCGACCCTCTGCCCTGGCTGGGCGACGCCATGTATCTCGCGATCCTGCACCAGCTTGCACAGGCCCGCGATCCGGCGATCCGCCTTGTCGATGCCGCAGACGGCGACCCGTATCGGGCGGTGGTCGCACTCACCGGGGCCGGGCGCGCGGTGCTTGCCGGCCGGCGCGATGCCCTTGGCCTCGCCCCGCCGCCGCGCCAGCTGGGCGGCGTACAGATCGATCCCACCGCCCACCACTGGCGCTGGGACCGCGAGGCGGAGTGCGTCGTAGAAGCCGGCCCCGCCATCCGCTGACGGTCGGACGCCCGACAGAAAAACGGCCCCGCGCATCACGCGCGGGGCCGCCAGACATTCCTGATCGTTGCGAATGAACGCGCAGATCAATAATAGGCGTACTTGCCGTTGCTCCACTTATAGACCACGTAGCCGGGAGCAGCCACGTCGCCCTTGGCGTCGAAGCTGATATTGCCCAGCACGGTGTCAAACTTCATGGAGTGGAGGTTCTTGTTCACCGGCTCGAAGTCGACCGACTTGGCGGCATTGGCAGCCTGGGCCCAGGCCTGAACCGCGCCATAGGTGTAGAGGGTATAGCCCTCGGGATCGAAACCCGATTCCTGGAACTTCGCCACCACAGGGGCCGCCGCCTCGTTCAGCTTCGGATCCGGGCTGAAGGTCATCAGCGCGCCCTCGCCGGCCGGGCCGGTGATCGACCACCATTCCTCGGTGACCATGGCATCGCCCGACATCAGCACCGCGTTCAGGCCGGCTTCCTTGGCCTGGCGCTGGATCAGCGCCGATTCGGTGTGATAGCCGCCGACATAGATCAGGTCGATGCCCTCGTTCTTCATCTTGGTGACGAGGGCCGAATAGTCCTTTTCGCCGGCGGTATAGGCCTCGTACATGGCCTCCTGCACGCCCAGCTTGTTCAGGTTCTTCTTGGTCTCATCCGCCAGACCCTGACCATAGGTGGTCTTGTCGTGCAGGATCGCGACCTTCTTGCCCTTGAAATGCTCGTTGATGAAGGCGGCAGCCACCTCGCCCTGCTGGTCGTCGCGACCGCAGGTGCGGAACACGCCCGAGAGGCCGCGTTCGGTCAGCTGCGGGTTGGTGGAGCCCGGCGAGATCTGGACGATGCCCTCGTCATTGTAGATGTCCGACGCCGGAATCGACGACGACGAGCACCAGTGGCCGGCGACGAAGACCACGCCGTCCGACACCAGCTTATTGGCCAGCGACACGGCCTGCTTCGGATCGCAGGCGTCGTCGCCCACCACCAGACGCAGCTGTTCGCCGTTCACGCCGCCGGCGGCGTTGATGTCCTTCACCGCCATTTCGGCGCCGTTGCGCATCTGGGTGCCGATGACGGCGTACTGGCCGGTCATCGGGCCCGCAACCGAGATCACGATCTCGGCCTGCGCCGCACCGGCCAGCGCCAGCGTCGCCACGGCGCCGAGCAGCGCCCCCTTGAGACCGCGATTGATCGAAGTCCTGGTCATGGTCTGGTCGTCTCCCTGTTGACCCGTGCCGACGGGCGATCACGCCCGCTCCCCCGGCACGGAAACCCATCTCAATCGTCCTGGGCGCCAGCGCCCGGGCCTCAACCGCCCTGAGCCAGGGGCCGGGCCGGTTTCAGCCGGCAGCCCCGCCCTTCTCGCGCCAGCCGAAAATCCCGGCGCGCTCATAGGCCCATGGATACTGCTTCACCATCATCATCGCGTTATACGCACGATAGACGATCATCGCGATCGCGACGAGCACCACCGCATCCACCACATAACCGGTGAAGGATATCAGCTCACCGTCATAGAGCGCGTATTTCAGGAACCGCGACGCCGCGGCCAGCAGCATGCCATAGGGCACGGCATGCCAGACCGGCCGCCAGGTCATGGCCAGCGCGCGGCCGGTCATGTAGGCGCAGAAGCCCATCAGCGCCAGCGTCACGCCGATGAAGACCGGCAGGCTGCTTCCGATCACGGCGTCCATGAACCGTTCCCCCCATCGATACCGCGCATCAATGCCCGCCCTCCAGATAGGCCCGCCGCACTTCCGGATCGGCCAGCAGCGCCTGGCCGGTGCCCGAGGTGACGATCTGGCCGGTGGCCATCACATAGCCGCGATGGGCCAGTTTCAGCGCATGGAAGGCGTTCTGTTCCACCAGGAAGATGGTGATCTTCTCAGAGGTGTTGATCTCGCGGATGATCGAAAAGATCTGCTTCACCACCAGCGGTGCCAGCCCCAGCGACGGCTCGTCGAGCAGCAGCAGCCGTGGGCGGCTCATCAGCGCCCGGCCGATCGCCAGCATCTGCTGTTCACCGCCCGACAGCGTGCCGCCGCGCTGATTGCGCCGCTCCTTCAGCCGCGGGAACAGGTCGAAGACCCGCTCCAGATCCTGCGCGAAATATTTGGGATCGGTGGTCACCGCCCCCAGCTGCAGGTTCTCGATCACCGACATGCGCGGGAAGACCCGCCGGCCCTCGGGCGACTGGGCAATCCCCATGCGCACGATCTGGTGGGTGTCGAGACCGGTGATGTCCTGGCCGTCGAAGACGATCCGGCCGGACCGCGCCCGCGGATTGCCGCAGATGCTCATCAGCAGGGTCGACTTGCCGGCGCCATTGGCGCCGATCAGCGACACGATCTCGCCCTCGGCCACCGACATCGACACACCCTTCAGCGCCTGGATGTTGCCGTAGAAGGTTTCCAGCCCCGAAATCTCCAGCATCACTGCGCCTCCGGGCTGATGCCGAGATCGGCTGCGACCTCGGGCGGCAGTTCGTCATCCTCTTCCTCGCCCAAATAGGCGCGGATGACGGCGGGGTCGTTGCGCACCGCTTCCGGCAGGCCGTCGGAAATCTTGCGGCCGTAATCCAGCACCACGACGTGGTCGGAAATGGTCATCACCACGCTCATGTCGTGTTCAATCAGCAGCAGCCCGACCCCGTCACGATCACGGATCGAGAGCAGCAGATCGTTCAGTTCCAGCGATTCCCGCGGGTTGAGACCCGCCGCCGGCTCGTCCAGACACAGCACCGCCGGGCGGGTGCACATGGCACGGGCAATCTCCAGTCGGCGCTGATGACCATAGGGCAGCTCGCTCGCCAGCCGGTCGGCATGGTCCATCAGCTCCACCCGCCGCAGCCAGTCCACAGCCAGTTCAAGGGCCTCGGTCTCGACCTTACGATAGGATGGCAGGCCGAACAGCCCGGCAATGGAGAAGGCGGAAGCGCGCATCAGAAGGTTGTGCTGGGCGACCAGCAGGTTTTCCAGCACCGACAGGCTCGGGAACAGCCGGATGTTCTGGAAGGTGCGCGCCACACCGGCGCGGGCGATGCGGAAGCCGTCCATCCGCTCCAGCTTGCGGGCGCCTGCCGCGGTGTGGAGGGTCAGCGCCCCCGCCGTCGGCCGGTAGAAACCGGTCAGGCAGTTGAACACCGTGGTCTTGCCGGCGCCGTTCGGGCCGATGATCGCGGTGATCTCGCCCTTGGCGGCGGTGAAGCTCAGATCGTTCACGGCGGTCAGCCCGCCGAAACGCATGGTCAGGTGCTCGACCTCGAGCAGCGGCGCCGGGGCGGTGGTCGCGCGGGGCGCCGCGGTTGCGGTCGTCGTCATCCGATGGATCCTCCCCGCCTCATCCGTCGCGCCCATTGAGGCCCAGCCTGGACCTCAATCGCGAGAGCTGCATGGTCGGCTCGCGGAAGGCGAGCAGGCCGCGCGGCCGCCAGATCATGATCAGCACCATGGCGAGGCCGAAGAACAGCATGCGGAACTGCTGCAGATCACGGGCGAGTTCCGGCAGCAGGATCAGCAGGATGGCGGCCAGAACCACGCCGACCTGGCTGCCCATGCCGCCCAGCACCACGATCGCCAGGATCACGGCGCTTTCGGTGAAGACGAAGCTCTCGGGGCTGATGAAGCCTTGGCGGGTGGCGAAGAAGGCGCCGGCGAAGCCGCCGAAAGTGGCCCCCAGCGCGAAGGCCGAGAGCTTCACATTGGTGGGATTGATGCCCAGCGACCGGCAGGCGATCTCGTCCTCGCGCAGGGCCTCCCAGGCGCGGCCGATCGGCAGCTTGCGCATACGCAGCACCACCAGATTGGTGATCAGCGCCAGCGCCAGGATCAGGTAGTAGAGGAACACCACCCGGTGTTCCGAGGAATAGGAGAGCCCGAACAGCTCGTGGAAGGCGGTCTCGCCCTCGCCGGCATTGCGGGTGAACTCGAACCCGAAAAAGCTCGGCCGCGGAATGCTCGCGATGCCGTTGGGGCCGCCGGTGAACCAGCTCCAGTTCAGCAGCACCACGCGGATGATTTCGCCGAACCCCAGCGTCACGATCGCCAGATAGTCGCCGCGCAGACGCAGCACCGGATAGCCGAGCGCGATGCCGAACGAGGCAGCGAACAGCCCGGCCAGCGGCAGGCAGGCCCAGAAGGACCAACCGAAATAGGCGTTCAGCAGCGCATAGGAATAGGCGCCGACGGCATAGAAGGCGACATAGCCGAGGTCGAGCAGACCGGCCAGGCCGACCACGATGTTGAGGCCCCAGCCCAGCATCACATAGATCAGCACCAGGGTGGCGAGGTCGACCGAGGTGCGGTCCATGAACGGCATCAGCGGCAGGATGATCGCCACGACGATACCGCCCCAGCCGATGCCCTTCAGATATTTCGCCACACCCTGGCCGGCATGGGTGCCGGCGCGGGCGCCGCCATGGGCCGGGCCGCGGACCCGGGCCCAGGTGGTGATGGCCAGCCGGCCGAAGAACACCGCGACGACCGCGATGATCAGCCAGTCCCAACGCGGTTCCACCACCACGACCGGGCCTTCGGCGACGGTCTTGAGGCCCAGCATCGGCAGGGCCAGGATGAAGGCGACGAAGGCGGCGAGACCCGCATCCTTGATCGCCGCGCCGACGGGATTGGGCCGGCCGGCGGCAGGGGTTCCGGTGGTGGTCGCCATCAGACCTTCTCCACCTCAGGCTGGCCGAGCAGGCCGGTGGGCCGGAAGATCAGCACCGCAACCAGGATCGAGAAGGCCGCCACGTCCTTGTATTCGGCCGAGAAATAGCCGGACCAGAAGGCCTCGATCAGCCCCAGCAGCAGCCCGCCCAGCATGGCGCCGGGCAGCGAGCCGATGCCGCCCAGCACGGCGGCGGTGAAAGCCTTCAACCCGGCCAGGAAGCCGATGAAGAAGTCGATCACACCGTAATAGAGCGTGACCATCAGCCCGGCCACCGCGGCCAGCGCCGCACCCATCACGAAGGTCAGCGCCACCGTCCGGTTGACGTCGATGCCGAGCAGCGAGGCCATCTTCATATCCTGCTCGCAGGCGCGCTGGGCGCGGCCGAGCGGCGTCTGCTTGATCACCAGGGTGAAGGCGGTCATCGCCGCCACCGTGGTCAGCACGATCAGGATCTGGATGTATGAGATGGTGACGGCGTTGTCGCCGAAGCCATGGATGCTGATCCCGCCCGAGATCACCGGCTGCAGCGCCTTGGTGCGCGCGCCTTGTACGATCTGGACATAATTCTGCAGGAAGATCGACATGCCGATGGCCGAGATCAGCGGCGCCAGGCGGAAGGATCCGCGCAGCGGCCGATAGGCCACGCGCTCGATCGTCCAGCCATAGGCGGCGGTGAAGGCCATCGCGATCAACAGCACCATCAGCAGGGCCAGCGGCACATAGGTAATGCCGGCCATGCCGAGCACCGAGAAGGCGATCAGCGAGATGAAGGCACCGATCATGTACACCTCGCCATGGGCGAAGTTGATCATGCCGATGATGCCGTACACCATCGTGTAGCCGATGGCGATCAGGCCATAGATGCCGCCGAGCGTGAGCCCGTTGACCAACTGCTGAAGAAAGTAGTCCATGACCCCCCGATACGGTCTTGGTCACGGCCGTCATGACGCGCAGCCCCTGACATCATCATCCCGTCTGCCCGGCTGATCGCCTCCGTCGGACACACACGCCCCGCAACCGGCATCCCCTCTCCCCCGAGAGAATGGCCCTGTGCTTCCGGCAGGTCTCTGACCTGACCCACCGTCCCGGTCGTCTACGTGGTCCGGACGGATGACGCCTTCCCCCTGGTCATCCGTGATCGCCCGTCATGCCCTGCAATCGTCTTGCAGCCCCCGGTGTCGAGGCTTCTCTGCGACCCCCCGGTCGCGGCCTCGATCCCCTGTCATCGATCTGTCGAAAAGAGTAGCCACTGGCCACAGGGTGCGGCAAGCCCCGAATGCCGCTTTCCCGAAGATTTGCGCCCACGGCACTATCGCATCGCGTTCCTTCCGGGAAACTCGGGAGGCACATGCAACTTCGAACATATTCGCAGGTCCCGTCCACCATCAGTGGACGGCGGATCCGGCCGGTCGGCGGCCCCGGACCGTCACGCGATGATCGAACGGCCGCCGGGGCGCGGAACCGTCGCGGGCGCCGCATCCCGTGCAGGTCGCGCCCCCGCATTCCGGCGGTTGCGGACATAGGCGAGCTTGTCGCGCGCCAGCCGCGCCAGCGCCGCCTCGGGCGTGCCGTGGGGCGCCATGAACGCCACCTCCTCACCCGTGGCCGCATCCACGGCCGCCACCCTCAGGAAGCCTGCGGTCGCGGTAATCTCCAGCAGAATATCGGCATCGGCGGCCATGGGCGGATCCTTCGGCGGATGATCCGGATAATCTGGCCCCGCCCGGCCTGCGACACAAGTCGCACCGATACAAGAACGGCGCCGGAGGAAGCTCTCCGGCGCCGTCGGTTCGAATGCCTGCGGAAAAGGCGGATCAGGCGACCGCGACCCCCTGGCGGCGATCGAGGCCGAGTTCGCTCCAGACCGAGAGCAGCGCTTCGACCAGCTGGTCCATCATCGCGTCGTCATGGAAGGGGCTGGGCGTGAAGCGCAGCCGTTCGGTACCGCGCGGCACGGTCGGGTAGTTGATCGGCTGGACATAGATGCCGTGCTCGTCCAGCAGCAGGTCGCTGGCCTTCTTGCACGCCACCGGATCCCCCACCATCACCGGTACGATATGGCTGACCGACGGCATCACCGGCAGGCCCGCTTCGGCGAGCAGCCGCTTCAGCCGGGCCGCACGCTCCTGATGGCGGCTGCGTTCGACCGTGCTTTCCTTCAGATGCCGCACGCTCGCCAGCGCACCGCCCGCGATCGCCGGAGGCAGCGAGGTCGAGAAGATGAAGCCCGGCGCATTGCTGCGGATGAAATCGACCGTCGCGGCCGAGGCGGCGACATAGCCGCCGACCACGCCGAAGGCCTTGGCGAGGGTGCCCTGGATCAGGTCGATCCGTCCCATCAGCTCCCGCGCTTCGGCGACACCGCCGCCACGCGGGCCGTAGAGGCCCACGGCGTGAACCTCGTCGATATAGGAGAAGGCGCCATGGCGTTCGCAGACATCCAGGATCTCCGCGATCGGCGCGATGTCGCCATCCATCGAATAGACCGATTCGAAGGCCACGATCTTGGGCGCCGCCGGGTCGACAGAGGCGAGCTTCGCCTCAAGATCGGCCGGGTCATTGTGCCGGAAGATGTGCCGCGCCGCGCCGGAATGCCGGATGCCGGCGATCATCGAGGCGTGGTTGAGCGCGTCGGAGAACAGATGGCATCCGGGCAGACCACGCGCGAGAGTCGAAAGCGCCGCCTCGTTGGCGTTGTAGCCCGAGGTGAACAGCAGGGCCGCTTCCTTGCCGTGCAGATCGGCAAGCTCGGCTTCCAGCAGCACATGCAGGTGGTTGGTGCCCGAAATGTTGCGTGTGCCGCCGGCACCGGCGCCCATGTTCCGCACCGCATCCTGCATGGCCGCAAGCACCTTGGGGTGCTGGCCCATGCCCAGATAATCGTTGCTGCACCAGACGACGATGTCGCGGGTCCCCTGGGGACCGTGATGGGTGGCGCGCGGGAAAGCGCCGGCATGGCGTTCGAGATCGGCGAAGACGCGGTAGCGGCCTTCGCGCTTCAGATCAGAGAGCGCGGCCTCGAAAAACGCCTGATAGTCCATCACTAACCTCACAACACGTCGTGACGCGGTCCGCCCGGCGGTTCGTCCGTCGGGCTCGAGACCCACGTGCCGGGAAGGCTTCTCCCGCAGGACCGGTTCCGGTCGGGAGACCGGTCGGAACGAGGCGCTTCCTCTTGGCTCGGACACGTCACGCACCCGAACCGGCGTATCGGCCAGAGACCGGCAGTGCGGCCTGAAACCGGCGTCGCCCGAGGCGTGACATGTTCATGCCACAAAGATAGGCCGACAGCCTACGCGACACAACGACGCGCCGCGGATGGGCGCCCGGAAATTCAGGCGTCGACCGGCTCTGCCGCACCCGATCCGCCCTCGTCGCCCGCGACTGCGAGGCGGTAGCGCTCGGTGGTGCGATCAACCCGGCGGGCCAGCTCGCGCATGATCTCCACCGCCATCTGCGGCACCTGCGCGATCAACTGGAAGAACAGTTCCTTGGAAATCCGGAGCGCGATGACCGGGGTTGCCGCCACCACCGTCGCGGTCCGGGGCACGTCGCACAGAATGGCGATTTCGCCGACCACGTCGTTGCGGCCCAGATCGGCCACTTTCAACGGGCCGCGCGGGGTTGCCACCTGCACCTCGGCCGAGCCCTCGACGATGATGAACACCGCATCACCGACATCGCCCTCGGCAAACACCCGGTCGCCCGGATCGAAGGTCAGCCGCTCGCTGGTGAAGGCGACGAGCTTGAGCTTGGCCGGCTCGATGTTGGCGAACATCGGCACATTGCGCAGCACTTCGACATCGCGAATCAGGCTCACCGTCGCCTCCTGCCCCTTGGCAGCCGGGTCATCGCCGGCGCCCATTCCCCTTGCATGCATCCCACGGGACGCATTCCCCGATCGCGCACCGTCAGCCCTCGGACGTCAGGCGGCGGAAGGCGCTGCCTTCCTGATCGATCTCGTCCGGCGTGCCGGTTTGTGCAACCCGCCCGCCCTGCATCACGACCACACGGTCGAAACTCCGCGCCAGCGCCGGGCGCTGCAGCGACCACACGATGCAATGCCCGGCCATCGCCTCGCGCAGGCGCTCCACCAGATCCACCTGCTCCAGCGTGTCGACGGCGGAGGTCGCTTCCGACAGGACCAGCAGATCCGGCCGCTTGAGCAGCGCCCGCGCGATCGCCGCCTTCTGGCGCTGTGCATTCGACAGCCTGGAACCGCCGGAGCCCACCTGGAAGGCCAGCCCCGCGGCCATCACCACGTCGCGCAGCTCCGCCTCGTCGATCACCTGGGCGAGCTTCTGCCCCACTTTGCCGCGCGCCTGGGCCTGGCCGTGGACGATGCGTCCGAACAGGATGTTGTCCTGGATGGAACTGCGGGCATGATAGCGCGTCCGGTCGAAGAACTCGATCCGTGCCTTGAGGTCGCCGGGTCCGTGTTCCATCAGGCGCTTGCGCGCGATCAGGATCCGCTCCCGCACCCGATCGTCGAGCACGTCCAGCCGGTGACGGGCGGGGATCAGCTGCAGGGCCAGACCGACCAGGCGGCGACGTTCCTGGGCGTCGAGTGCGCCCACGCCCTCGCGCTCGATACGGTTCAGCAGCGTCTGATACCCCGGCAGGTCTTCCGACGAGATGAAGCTGTACTGCTCGAAGAATTCATGGTCGGGCGGCAGATCGGCGAAGAGTTCGATCATCGTGGCGGCGATGCGCCGGCCGGCCTCGACCAGATCTGCATCCAGCGCACCATCGGTCAGCACCTCTTCGACGAAGGGATGCTCGACCAGCGCCTCCAGCTCTTCACCATCGCCGCGCGGGGCGCCGAACAGCAGGTTTTCGGCGACACTGGCGTTGTCGTTCCAGCGCTCCACCTCGAAGGGTTCGACCAGCTTGCCCAAGCCTTCCGTGCCCAGGGCGTCGTGGAACTTCTCGCGGCCTTCCAGCACCCGGGCCGCGCGCTCGGGCTCCGCCTCGGGGTCGATCCGGCCGCGCAGGCCCAGTGCGAAGACATCGTCGTCCAGCCGCACGATCTTCAGGGCTTCGATCATCCGGCGCTCGACCGCCTCGATCCCCTCGCCGCCGACCGCTTCGTAATCGATCCAGTCGGCGTTGATATCCCATTCGCAATTGCCCGAGCGCCGTGCCTCGTTCAGGTCCCGCTCCCACAGCCGCTTCGCCTCCCCGTCCAGCTCGCGCGCGATGACCGGGCGATGCTTCAGACCGTAGAGCAGGTTGTCGGCCAGGGCGCCGTTGAAGAACACGGTCGAGGCGCCGACGAAGGCGATGCGCCGCCCGACCACCGCATCGGGCAGGCTGGCCAGATCCTGGCCGCCGATCGTCACCCGTCCCGATTGCGGGTCGGCCAGACGCGCCAGGATCAAGGCCAGTTCGTGCTTGCCGCTGCCGGCGCCGCCGACCACGGCGGTATGGGCGTCGAGCGGCAGATGCAGGCTCACCCCTTCCAGCAGCTGGATTTCGCCCTCGTCGGCCAGGCTGACGCCCGAGAGGACGATCTCACCCGTGAAGGGCTCGATCTTCGGCGGATCCGACAGCAGACGGTCGGGATCGATCATGCCGGCGGGCTCGAACTGGGCCACGACCTGCTCATACTTGATCCGCGCGTCTTCCTTCATCTGATAGTAGGCAAGCAGTTCTTTCCAAGGCGAATACAGCTCCTTATAGGCGCTGATCACCGCCACCAGGGCACCGACCGACAGCTGTCCCTTGATCACCAGATAGCCGCCGATGGTGAAGAAAAAGAACGGCCCCAGCTGGGATATGAAATTGTTCAGGAACTTGATGAAGAATTTTCGGATATAGATCTCGTAGCGAACCCAGAACACGGCATTCATACGGTTCGCAAAGTCCGCCAGCTCATATGCTGCCGTATCGTTCGATCGGATCTCCTGAATGCCAGTGATCGTCTCGCCGATCCGGTCAGAGACCTTGCGCATCAGCCGCACCCGGGTCTTGCCCAGGTTGTTGACCTTCCGCTGCAGCTTCGGGATCAGATAGATCTGGATCGGATAGAGTGAGATCGCCGCCAGGCCCATCAACGGATCCTGGACGAACAAAAAGACCAGAATGGTCAGCAGTGTGCCGCCCTGATAGGCGGGGGTCGCGATCGCCTCGGCGATGTAGCCGCCAAGCGGCTCCACCTCGCTGGTGATCATCGGAATGGTCTCGCCGGCACTGGTCCGGCGGAAATGCGGCAGCGGGAAGCGCAGCACCCGCATGAACAGGTCATAGCGCAGCCGCCGGAGCATGCGCTCGCCCAAGAGGCCCTTGTAGACGTTGATGACGTATTTGAAGGCCTGGTTGACGATGACCAGCAACAGGAAGATGGCGCAGAGCGCGAACAGATATTCCAGCTGATCGAATTCAAACCCGAAATAGGTCTTCGGGAAATCGCTACCCTGGATCGCCTTGTTCAGGATGACCTTGGGCAGGTCCAGAAAAATATAGAGGAAGGGGAAGGATGCGACGGTAAGGATCAGAAGGATGATCTGATGTCGCAGACTATGGCGAACGATATAGCGGAACAGCGAATGTTCCATCGATACGCACCCCTTCTTGTTCTTCTTGTCCGCCCCCACGAAGGCCGGAATCGCCCCATCCCGGCAGCCGCCCCTCCGGCCGCCGATCAGCCTAAGCGCAGCGCAGGCCGGCCGCAAGTCCGACGGTCGGAAGACGGCCGGGAGCAGTGCCCGGATATGTCGTCCGTTCCCCCCTTACCCCCGGTTCCTGCCCCCCTGTTCAGGCCGCCCTGTTCAGGCGCCCCCCGTTCCGATGGTTGTGGGGGCCGAGACCGCAATGCCATCGTCGCGTCAAGGACGGGTTAACCATAGTCCGTAAAGACGGCCCGGCATCGCCGGGGCCGGTGCATCACGACGCGATACGATCAGGGGCTAGAGGCCATGCAGATTTCTCTCCGGTTCCGGGGCACGGCCTCGGTCGCCGCGCTCGCGGTTGCGCTTTCATCCACCGTGGCATCCACCGGGGCCTTCGCCCAGGCGATCATCGACAACGGCACGGTGCAGCTCGGTATCAATCCCGAAGGCAATCTGGTCGTCCCGGGCTCTGCATCCACGCCGATCGGCCTGACCTATCTTCCCGAAAAGAACACCGGCGGCAGCTTCGGCGAGGCGCTGGGGCCCGGCTGCGCCTGCGAAGGCTGGGGCATCGCCGATATCGGCACCACCCTGTTCGGCAAGGCCGGTGAAAGCTTCGGCACCGCCAATATCGACCCTGCCAGCGTCGATCTGACCGTCAGCGGCACCGGCACCCATGCGAGCTCCACAGGCAGCGCCGCACGATCGGTGGTGAATGTGGTAGAGCCCGGCGCCGACGGCCGGGTGCTGCAGGTGACCCACGATTTCAAGCCGATCGACGGCGTGAAGAACCTGTACCAGGTCGACGTCACGGTGAAGAACATCTCGGCCTCGGCAGCGGGCGAGGTTGCGAAGCTGATCTATCGCCGGGCCATGGACTGGGATATTCCGCCCACCCAGTTCTCCGAGGTCGTGACCATTCAGGGCTGGCCGGCGACCAAGCTGATCGCCGTCAGCAACAACGGCTTTGCCGACGGCAATCCCAACACGCCGCAGGGCGCGATTCCGGCGACGGGCACGGTCGCCAACGGCAACTTCACCAATGGCGGTCCCTCGGACCACGGCGCAGTGTTCGACTTCGATTTCGGCAAGCTGCCGGTGGGTGAAGAGGTCACGTTCACCATCTATTACGGGGCGGCCGGCAACGAGGCCCAGGCGCTGGCAGCGCTCAAGGCGGTCGGTGCCGAGATCTATTCGCTCGGCAAGCCCTCGGACGGCCCCCACAGCGACGCCGACGCCGGCACACCCAACACCTTCATCTTCGCCTTCGCGGGCGTCGGCGGGACGCCGATCGGTGGCGGCGGTGGCGGCAGCGGCGGGTTGACCATTCCCTATGCCAACGCCTTCCGGCAGATGGCCTTCGCCATGGCGCGCGAACATATGCGCCTGGTCTCACAGCGCCTGACCGGCCTTTCGCATGGCGGTGAAGGGACCGAAGTGTTCTGGGGCGGGCGCTCGGGCATGATCACCGCCCTCACCGCCCCGCTCGCCCAGCTGGTCTCGGCCGAAGAGGATGGCGGCATCCAGCTGGCCCAGCTGGCCCAGAATGCGGCCGCAGCGCCCGCCGGCAACACGGCCCAGGCGCGCGATATGGGTGGTGTCGAAGGTCTGCGCGCCTATGTCACCGCCTCGTACTCCGTGGGCGAGATCGACGGCACCTGGGCCAGCGGTGTCACGGTCGACTACGACGCCATCAACCTGGTCGGCGGTGTCGATTACGAGGTGCTGCGCGACGAGGGCGGTTTCGACAGCCTGCTGTTCGGCGCCGGTTTCGGCTATGGCGATTATGACGGCGAGATCGACAACACCCGCACCCGCATCGACACCCGCGGCTACACCGCCATGCTCTACGGCTCGGCGACCTTCGCGAAATCGGCCTATGCCGATCTGACCCTCGCCCATAGCTGGCTGGATTACGACTATCGCCGCGACACCGGCACCGGCGACGTCACCGCCACGCCGGATGGAAGGGAATGGGGCGGCACGCTGCGGGTCGGCTATGACTTCCGGCCCCGCATCAGCCGCTTTTCCCCCACGCGCTGGGTGTTCGGACCCTTCGTTCAGGGTCAGTATCTGAAGGCCGATATCGACGGTTTCACCGAACGGGGCAGCGGCGGCGTCACCTTCGAAGACCAGAGCGCAAAGTCGGTGACGTCGCAGCTCGGCATGCATGCCTCGGTGATGCGGTCGATGGATTGGGGCGCGCTGATCTTCTCGGGCCGCATGGCCTGGGAACATGAATATGAAGACGGCGCCGATGCCGTCACCCTGTCGAGCGGCACGGCACCCATCGACAAGGTCGACCCCGACTACGCCCGGCTGGAATTCGGCGTCACGGCGCTGATCGGCAACGACGTGGCGCTGACCGCAGATTATGCGACGCTCGCCGGCGACAAGTACCGGACCGAGCATACCGGTCGGCTGCGCCTGCGCATCGGCTTCTGAGATCGCAGCATTGGGGGCGCGGGGGCGTCGCGACGGCGGGCCTCAGCGGCGGCCGGGCAGGCGCAGCCCGGCCCCGCCGCGCTCGCGCATCACATCCTCGCGGAAGGCATGCAGTTCGGCCGGGCGGCCGCCGGTCTCGTTGGTCATCCGGCCGGTCGGTTCCACCAGCCCCGCCTGCAACACCAGCCGCCGGAAGTTCTGCTTGTGCAGCCCGCGCCCGGCCAGGGCTTCCACCGCCGTCTGCAGCCCGGTCAGGGTGAAGGCGGGCGGCATCAGCTCGAAAACCAGCGGGCGGTAGGCAAGCTTGCCGCGGATCCGACCGATGGCGGTCGCCAGGATGCGGCGATGGTCGAAGGCCATCGCCCGCCCCATGCCCCATCCCTTGGCCGGCACGCCGCCGTCACTGCCCCCGCCGGGGGCCGCCGCGACGCCGAAGCTGCGGTCCCGCACCGCTTCGGCCACCAGGCCCGCCTCGTAGAGCAGCTCATAGCGCTCCAGCACCATTTCGTCATGCCAGTCGGCCGCCTCGCCGGCCCCGGCGCCGAAGGCCAGATCGACCCGGGCCCGGCGCCGCACCCGTTCGGCCGAGGCCGCAGCGGCGATCCAGGCTTCCAGCTTCGGCCGGATGACATCCCGCACCACGGGCGGTATGCCGGCCCGGCGATCCTCCCACGGAAACAGGTCGTACCAGGATCGCCAGCCCGCCTCGGTATCGGCCGGCGGCACCGCCTCGCGGACCAGGGCCAGATAGCCGATCGACACGATCCGCGGCCCCCCCTGCCATTCCCGCGGGTCACGGCCACGATCGGCAAAGGTATAAAGCTGTTCCACATAGCCGAGCGGCAGCCGGGTCTGCGCCGTCACCCAGGCGCGCAGACCGCTTTCCAGCGTCCGGTGCGCCTCGGGCCGGAACGGGCCGGCCGGCAGGGCGTCGCCATCGCCCCCATGCACCACCAGAATGCGCGGGTCATCATCGGTGACCGCCACGATGGCAGCGGCAAGCCCGACCACCACACCGCCCTCGCCCGGGCCACGCACGCTGGACTGGACGTGATGTTCGACCGGCGGCGGAAGGTCGGAACCCGTCATGGGGGGATGCCTCGCGCCAGTCAGCCGTGCGGAACCCAGGGGGCCAGCAGATCCATGCGATCATATTCGGCAAAGCCGTTCTGCCGGATGACCACGGTGACCCGTTCGATATAGTCGCCGCCCAGTTCGGAATAGCGGGTCAGGTGGCGCAGCAGCAGGCCGCCATCCAGCTGTTCGCCCATCCGGCGCATCATCTGACGCTCGGCCCGGAACCCGGCATAGGCGGGATGGCTGTTCAGGGTGCGGACATAGTCGATGACCGATTCCACGATCGTCTCGTAGGGCTTCACTACGAACAGCGCATCATCCCAGGTCATCACGCCGAACAGCGCATTGCCTTCCCGCGCCGACCGGGACGTACCCCAACCGGATTCAAGGGCCGCCTGCCCCAGCGCCAAAGAGGTGGGAATGGCGTCGACGCGGGCCAGCAGGTCGTCGAGATCGGTGGCCTTGCCGCGATAGAAGCGGGCGATCTGGGCGATCCAGGCCTGGTCGCGCGGGCTCGGGGTGATGCCTGCCCGCACATCCCGCAGAATGGCCTGAAGCCGCGCCCGTTCGCCCAGCACGGCATTGTTGACCGCGACGATCGCCGGCAGCACCGTGCCCAGGAAACGCGCCTTGCGCTCATCCCCCATCGCGGCATCGATGTCGCCCGGCAGCCGGATCGGCGGAAGCATGCTTGCCCGAGACCGGGCGGCCGGCAGCGGCGTCACAACCGGCCTGGGCGTGCTCAGCACCGCAACATCCAGCCCGCCTTCCTCCACGGCCCACGGCATGGTGACCATCGGCGTCCGGGGCGGCAGGTGGCGGATCAGATCAGCAGCAACAGCTGTATGAACCCCGGCCAGACCTCCCGGCACGGCCATGCCCAGCACGCAGGCCAGCAGGCGAGCACGGTATCGGGTCGCGATCGGGCGGCTGTAGAAATATCGCATCATGCCCAGATGGATAGCCGAGCCGACCAGTCGGGTCCAGAGGAAAGCGCTGCCGTCCTGCCCGCGCCCTCGGGCAGGGGATCATCACCTCGATGCGGCGGCAGGGTTCAGCTTACCGGCCCCCAGGGACCGGTTCCCACCCGGCATGCGGTGACATAGGCGGTATCGGTGTCCATCCCCTCCAGAACCGTGGCGCGCAGATCACGGCAGGAGCGCAAGCCCCTGGTACCGCGTTCCCGGCCGGGCGTGACCAGCATCAGCGCTCCGTCGGCCAGGGTCCATCTCGCCGTCTGGGCCGGTTCCGCCTCGTTCAACACCATGCTCAGGCAGCGCAAATCATGTTCCGACAGGTGCCCGTCCACCTCGCTGCCGAAAATCCCCGGCGCCGCCGGCTCCACCACCTCGGAAGCGGCACAGCTGCCGGACATCTCGTCACCTGCTCCGGAGGCCCGGGCTTCCACGGTTGCGCAGGGCACGGCGAACGCCATCAGCAACAGGACAAAGGACCATCTGGGGAAAGGGTGCATAGGTCAAACCAGTCTCAGTTGGCACGCCTCCCGGAATGGCGGGAGCATCTTCAGGCTGCACCATGACGAGCGGCAGGTCGAGCCCAGGCATCGTCGGCCGCTCACCCGATACGCAGACTCACCGGGCGAGCGGCAGCTCCACCGCCATCCGCAGACCGCCTTCCTTGCGATTTTCTGCCCGGATCAACCCACCGGCCGCCTCGATGTTCCGCCGGACGATCCAGAGCCCGATGCCGAAATTACCCGCACCGGGCATGCGCTGGCTCTCGTCGCGGATCGAGACGTAGCGCTCAAAAATCCGCTCCAGATCGCCCGGCGGCACGCCCGGGCCCTGATCATCGACAAGCACCCGCACGCGGCCATCGGTGACGGTCGCCGTCACCATAACTTCAGTGCCGGGCTTCGTGAAGCTCAGCGCATTGTCGAGCAGGTTCTGCATGACCGTCTCGATCATGTCGGCCCCCACCCTTACCGAGATGTTGCGATCGATCCGGCCCACCACCCGGCGATCGCCGGTGGTGCGGGCATTCTCCTGGTACTCGTCGACAATGTCTTCCAGCAGGGCAGAAAGGTTGAGCGGTGTCCGCGGCGGGTTAAGCAGGTCGGCCACAGTCTCCTCGATGCGCCGCGCGGCATTGACCAGCACGTCGAGCCGCTGCACCGACCGCTCGATCAGATCCAGCGAGCGGCGGCCGCGCAGATCATCCTCGGGGATCGAGCGCTTCAGCGGCTCGATACTCTGGGAGATGACGGCGATCGGGGTCTTGAAGGCATGGGCGTTCTCTTCGGCCGTGCGGCGCATGGTCTCCGCCGTGCCGCGCAGATCGCGGACCATGTCGTCGAAAGACCGGGCCACGTCGTTCAGCTCCGGCACCCGATTCATTTCCGAGAAGGAGCGCTGGGTGCCGGGATCCTTGCGGATCCGGCGGGCGACGCCGGCAAAGCCGCGGATATTGCGCCAGACACTGGTGAACAGCCAGAGCACGACCAGGGCCAGGGTCAGATAGACCGCACCGGCGAAGCGGACTTCCGGCATCTGCCAATAGGGCCGGGCCAGGCTCTGCCCCACGATCCCATCCGTCGCATGGGCGGTGATCACCACCCAGCAGCCCATGGCGGCATCGATCGGGGTCAGAGAGGTCAGAACCTCCACCTGCCCCTTGGGATTGGTGTATTCCACCGCCAGCGGCCGGCCGCCGCCGCAGGTATCGGCCAGCCGGTCCAGAACCCCGGTCTCGATCAGCTCGGCGCGTTCTTCCTGCAGATAGTCCACTGGCACGGCGGGGACCGAAGCAATGTAGAAGAATGAATTGCGGTTCGCCTCGTTCGACGGCCGCAGCATCAGCTTGATCGAGACATCGGGCTGCGCCATGCGTTCGATGGTCTGGCGCACGCGCGGTACGGCGGCCGCATCGAATTCCGACAGCAGAGGGACCAGCGCCTGGGCAACAAGATTGCCCTGGCGCTGGACACTGTCGAGAAGCAGGGTCCGCTGCTGACGATCCGCCTCTTCGAACTGGTCGTAGAGGATCATCGGGACGCTGAAGAACACGACCAGAAGAATACCGAGCTTGACGGCGAAACTGTCGACCGTTCGTCTCAGCGCACGCAGCAGCGTCATCCAGCCGCCGCCCCTCAGTCTTCCGTCGCGGCGGCGTCGGTCGACCGCGGCTGCTCTGCATCCAGCCAGCGATAGCCGAAGCCCGGATAGTTCTCGATCTGGCCGAAATCAGGGTCCAGATCGCGGAACTTCTGCCGGATGCGCTTGATGAAGGTCCGGACGTTGGAGCGATAGCCCTCCGACCCGTCACCGGCCATGAATCCGGCGCCGTGGACAAGGTCGTAGAGGTCGCGATAGCGCACGTCGAGCCCGGCGCGCTCCACCATGTGCAGCACCATGCGGAATTCCGTCACGGTGAGCGGCACTTCCTGGCCGCGCCAATAGGCACGGTGGGTTTCGACCTTAAGCTCGATCTCGCCATTGCGCAGCACGTCCGACGCGGCAGCCGCATCGGCCGCGGCGCCTGCCGCTTCGCCGGCCTGCCCCTGGGCTGCGGCTTCGGCCCGACGCTTCTGCCCGCCCAGGATCAGTTCGATGCGCCGACGCAGGATCGAGAAACTGCGCGACTTTTCGACGAAATCCACCGCTCCGCTGGTCAGCGCGGCCTCTTCGTAGATCTGATCCGACAGCACGGTCAGGAAGATCACCGGAATTTCGCACCCGTCCGAGCGCAGGCGGCGCAGCACCTCGATGCCGTTCATCTCGGGCATCTTCCAGTCGAGCAGGATCAGTCCCGGTGCTTCGCCCTCGGCAAGATACGACAGGAAGCCGGGGCCGCTTGGAAAATCGGCCACGGCGAAGCCCGCATCGACCAGGTTCTGGGCGATGGATTCCCGGAACAGGTCGTCATCGTCAACGATCGCGACGTGCAGATCATCCACGCCGGTCGTCCCGGCCATGCCGTGTTCAGCTTCGTCCGCCATTCCGGTTCCTTGCTCTGATGTCGGCGAGACAGGCCTTGCGCGCCTTCTCGGTATCCTCTGCGCCCCGAATCGCGAGCGTCACCACCCGCAACTCCTGTGACGTGATATCCAGATAGAAAAACAGATCCGCTGCACAAGATCCGGTGCGGTACTGCCAGACGGTTGCGGGGGGTTCCTCGGCCACCGAAACGGGCCCGCCCAGCAGGGCACGCACGCGTTCCGGCGACAGGCCCCGCAGATCATCGGGCCCGACATCGGGGACGACCGGCGTCAGAAGGGCCTGCTGGCTTTCGCCGGCATCGTTCCGGCTGCCGGAGACCGGCTGCGCCTGGGCCGATGACGTGTTGTCCGGCTTCGGGGGCGGCGGGGCCGGCTTTTCCTGCGGTGTCAGCAGGGAGCCGTTATGCATGCCCGCAGCCGCCGCGAGCTGCGGATCGTACACGGGACCCGGCTGCGCCGTCATAGCCGTTGACGCGACCGGCGCGGGTCTTGGCGCCGCACATGCGGACAACGTAAGAGCGGCCGCCAACACTGCCGCGCCTGCTGCGCGGCGCCGTGTCCGGCGCTCGACGGAGGATGCCGTCACCTCAGCCTCTCGATCCAGGAACCTGGTCTCGCCCGACCGGCTCCAATTTTCTGGTTCTCTTTTTTATCGTCCTGGTCGTCGGTCGGACGCCGATGTTGCAACTTACAGCGCCGACGTGCCGTGTATTCTAGCCGAAGTGCCCGACGATGGAACAGTCAAGGTTGCGTGCCCCGGCGCATTTGCTTTGCAGCCCATGCAATGCAATCGGCGCATCCGCCCCAAAATGCGCCATGTGCATATATTGAAACCCGCCGTCCGAATACTCGGCACCACGATACAACATGTCATGGCAGCGGTCCGTGACGTAAATCAGCGCCTGTTTGCCACAAGTTTGCCGCGTGCGGCGCCACACGAGATTTCACATAGTGTCGGTCAAGCCGCGACCGCACCCAAGGTCGTCGCGGTCGGAACCGGATCCGCATCCGGGTTCCGCTCAGGAGACTTCACATGGCGACTCTTCGCTACACAGTGTTGCCGGCCGTATCTGCTGCCGCTCTTCTCGCCTTCGTTGCATCACCATCCTGGCAGGATGCCACCACGGGCACGTCGTCGACTTTGATCAGTCCCGCTGCCGCGGCGGCGCTGGAGCCGCCGCGCAAGGCCGATATCGTGACCGATGACTCCATGGCGCAGCACGACCCCGCCTTGATGCGTCTGGTGGGGGAATTGCGCGCTCGCCACGAACTCGACCATCCGCAATCGGCCGGCCCGTCGCCGGCCGGCGACACCACAGCCAGTTCTACCGCGGCCGTTGCCGAGACGCCCGCCCGCGGAACTGCGCCCGCCCGCGAGACTTCGGCCGCCGCAGTTGCGGTCACCGCAGCTGCGGACAGGCAGGAACCGGTGACGACACGGCCCACGGCAACCGCACCGGCAGCGGCAAGCGAGCCGGGGCTGGGGGAACGGGTTCTCTCCGCCATCGGCAACCTCTTCGACGGTGAGGGTGAGGACCAGCCCGAAACCGCCAACTGACGAGATTGGTTCCCAGGGGGCCGCAAATTTTCCCGTGCCCCGGGAACAGCAAAGACATCCGTCCGGGGTGAAGCCCGTTCCGGTGGCGGGGGCCATGCCGGAAGCGCGGACGGATGCGGCCCCCGCACTCCACGGACCAAGCCAGTGCTGACCGATCCAAAACTTTCGGGTGGAAGCCGCATCATCGTTCCCGGTGCCGCGGTTTCCACCCGGGCTTTTCGTTATCGGCCGGCGCGCATGGTCCCGGAGAGCCCCACCCCCACGACAACCACACCTGCGTGACAGGGAATTCTGCCCATGGCCCTGCCGCCCGCCAGGATCCACCAGCTGCTGCCAGGGCGCAGGGCCGCTCGATTGCGCCTTGTGCCGGCGCCCGTGCAGGGTGGCGGCCCGTCGCGGGCACTGGTCTCGATCAGCTGGAGCACGACACGCGGGCGCTGGACGCTTTCGGCCGGGATCGCCCTGCGCAACGGCCCGGGGGCCGCGGCCCATCGTGCGCGCGCCTTCCCCGCCCCGCTGATCTGGGCTTTTCTGCGCGTCAGGCTTCGTCCGCGTCGCTGGTGATCCCCGGCACGGCAGCACCCTGCACCGCCCGGCCAGATGACGGCCGGTGGCCGCCGACATGCGACTGGTCCGGATCCAGCCGCGATGACGGCAGGCGATGCACCGCCCGGTCCCCCGTCGCCCAGACGTCGAACCCGCCGGCAAACAGCCGCGTCACGGCCGGGTCCAGCGCATTCAGCCCACCCGCATAGGCACCGAAAGCCGGCAGGACCAGCCGGTCGCGGCCACAGGGGGCGCGTCCGCCGGCGAAGCAGCGCCGCGACAGCCGCCGGCCGCGGACGCGCAGGATCGCCTTCGGATGAAAATGGCCGCTGATCTCCAGCCGCTCATCCGCTGCGGCCGCAGCCGCTTCATGACGCAGCGCCACCCCCGCCTCCAGCAGCTCGTCCATCACCGTTCCGCCCAGGCTCGCCGCCGCCCCATGGTCGTGATTGCCGGTGATCCAGATCCAGTCATGGGCGGCCACCAGCCGCGCCAGGCGCTGCCGATCCAGGGGATCCAGACGGGCCGGCCCGTCCCGGTCGTGGAAGCTGTCGCCCAGGCAGAGGATCCGCCGGGGGCCCCAGGTCGCGACCAGATCTTCCAGCCGGATCAGGGTCTCAAGGCTGTCATAGGGCGGCAGCAACTGCCCCTTGCGGGCGAAGGCCGATCCCTTCTCGAAATGCAGATCCGCCACCAGCACCGTGTCCCGCCGCGGCCAGATCAGCGCGCCCGACGGATCGGCCAGAAAGGACTCGCCGCCGAGATCGATCGGCTGGGCAGTGGCGCGGGGGGCGGAGATCAGGGTTACGGGGGGCAGGGTCACGGGCGGTCATCCACGGGTGGCGTCTTCGATCAGGGCGGCGGCTTCGCCCAGCAGGTCGTCATCGGCCTGGCCGGGCACGCTTTCGCGCCCCACCTCCAGCAGCAGCGGCACCGCCAGCGGTGAAACCCTGGCCAGGGGCCGGTGCAGGATGCGGCCCTGCACCGCGACCAGCATGTCGTTCAGCCGGCCGAGATCGGTCAACCCGCCCGCCGCATCGGCCCAGGTCGCCTTCAGCAGCACATGATCGGGCTGATGGCGGCGCAGCACGTCATAGATCAGATCGGAGCTGAACGTCACCTGCCGGCCGGTCTTCTCGCGTCCCGGATGGCGCTGCTCGATCAGCCCGGCGATCACCGCGACATTGCGGAAGGTCCGCCGCAGCATGCTCGATTCCGCCATCCAGGCTTCCAGATCCTCGCCCATCATGTCCTGGCCGAACAGGGCATCGATCCGTTCCGGCGCATCCAGGCTCCAGATCGCAATGGCATAGTCGTTGGCGACGAAGCCCATCGGCCGGAAGCCCATCCGCTCCATCCGGCGGGTCAGCAGCATGCCCAGCGTCTGATGGGCGTTGCGTCCGGCAAAGCCATAGGCGATCAGGAACCAGCGGCCGGCTCGGGGAAAGGTCTCGACCAGCAGCCCGTCGGCGCCCGGCAGCTCCGACCGCAGCTCCTGCATCGCCAGCCATTCGGCGACCGCCGGCGGCAGCAGGTCGCGATGGGCCGGATCGGCCAGCATCCCCCGCACCCGGCGGGCAAGCGAGGCCGAGATCGGGAAGCGGCCGCCGCCATAGGACGGGATCCTGGGGTCGCCGCCGCGGCCGCGGCTGACCAGCACATCGGTCTCGCGCAGCGCCTCGTAAACCAGCAATTCGCCGGCGAAGACGAAGCTGTCGCCCGGGACCAGCCCCTGGACGAACCATTCCTCGATCCGCCCCAGCATCCGGCCGCCCATGCCGCGGCCGCCGGGTTTCGTCAGCCGCACGTTCAGCATCGGCATCTCGACGATGGTGCCGACATTCATCCGGTATTGTCTGGCCGCCACCGGCCCCGCCACCCGCCAGCGCCCGGTCTCGTCCTGCTCGATCCGCCGGAAGCGGTCATAGGCCCTGAGCGCATAGCCACCGGTGGCGACGAAATCGACCACCGCATCGAAACTCGGGCGATCGAGTGCGGCATAGGGCGCGCTGCCGGTCACCTCGGCATACAGCGCATCGGCATCGAAAGGCGCCATGCAGGCCGTGCCCAGAACATGCTGGGCCAGAACGTCGAGCGCACCCGGCCGCGGCGGCTCGCCATCCAGCTCGCCCTCGGCCACCGCTTCCAGCGCCGCCCGGCATTCCAGCACCTCGAACCGGTTGGCCGGCACCAGAATGGCCTTCGATGCCAGGTCGAGCCTGTGATTGGCCCGGCCGATGCGCTGCACCAGCCGCGACACGCCCTTTGGCGCGCCGATCTGCATCACCAGATCGACCGCCGCCCAGTCGATGCCCAGATCCAGCGAGGAGGTCGCCACCACCGCCCTTAGCCGCCCCTCGGCCATCGCCGCCTCGACCTTGCGCCGCTGCTCGGCCGCAAGGCTGCCATGGTGCAGCGCGATCGCCAGCCCGTCCTCGTTCAGATGCCAGAGTTCCTGAAAGACCAGTTCGGCCTGGGCGCGGGTGTTCACGAAAACCAGCGTGGTGCCGTGGTCGCGGATCGCCTGATAGACCCCGGCCATGGCATGGCGGGCCAGATGTCCCGCCCAGGGCACCCGCTCGCCTTCCGGGATCAGCAGCGAGACCTCTGCCTGCGCCGCCTCGCGCCCGCGCACGATCACCGCCCGCGGATCGACCCAGCGCCGCACCGCTTCTTCATCCGCCACCGTCGCCGACAGCCCCACCACGCGCAGCCCCGGCGACAGCGACTTCAATCGGGCGAGCCCCAGCGCCAGCAGATCGCCGCGTTTGGTGCCGGCGATGGCGTGGACCTCGTCGACGATCACCGTCGCCAGCCGGCCGAAGATCCTGGGCGCATCGGCGTAGGACAGCATCAGCGCCAGCGATTCCGGTGTGGTCAGCAGCAGCTCGGGCGGGCTGCGGCGCTGGCGTTCGCGGGTGCGCTGATCGGTATCGCCGGTGCGCACCCCCACCTGCAGCCCCAGCCCCATTTCGGCGATCGGCTGCTCCAGATTGCGGGCGATATCGGCCGCAAGCGCCTTCAGCGGCGAAATGTAGATGGTATCCAGCCGGCCCGCCACCTCTCCCGCCGCCGCCCGGGCAAGGCCGGGCAGGAATCCGCCCAAGGTCTTGCCTGCCCCCGTGGGCGCGATCAGCAGCACCGGCAGCCCGGCATCCGCGGCGGCCAGCATGCGCAGCTGGTGGGGGTGCGGGGTCCAGCCGCGCGCGGCAAACCAGCCCGCCACCGCCGCAGGCAGCGGCGCGGGTGGCGGCAGGTCGGCATCCGGCACCAGCACCGGCAGACGGGGTTCATGCACGCTCATGGCCGGATAGTATGGTGCAGCCCGCCCCGAAGGCGAGCCCGGCATGATGCCGCGGGGGTGGACTTGGGCGCTCCGCCACCCAATCTTGGCAGGAGCACAAACCGGGTACATCCATCTCCGTCCCGATCTCCTCCCCCCAGCCGGGATCCCCCATGCCCGAGGATATCCGCCTGCCGCCTGCCGATCCCGCCCCACCCGCTCCGCGCGGGGCGGGCATCGACTGGCTGGTCCCCTGCCCGGAAGGTCTCTACTGCCCACCCGGCGATTTCTGGGTCGACCCGACCCGGGCGAAGCCGCGCGCGATCGTCACCCACGGCCATGCCGATCATGCCCGCCCCGGCCATGGGGCGGTGCTGGCCACGCCCGAAACGCTGGCGATCATGGCGGCACGCTTCGGCCCGGATCAGGTGCGCGGTCAACCGCTCGGCTATGGTGAGCGGCTGACAGTGGGGGATGTCTCGGTGATGCTGGCACCTGCCGGCCATGTCCTGGGGTCGGCCCAGATCGTGATCACCCATCGGGGCCGGACCGCGGTGATCTCGGGCGATTACAAGCGCCGCGCCGATCCCACCTGCCCGGCTTTCGAGCCCGTGCCCTGCGATCTGTTCATCACCGAGGCGACCTTCGCCCTGCCGGTCTTCCGCCATCCGCCGGCCGCGGGCGAGATCGCGAAACTGCTGCACGGGCTGGACGTCTTCCCCGACCGGGCGCATCTGGTCGGCGTCTACGCCCTGGGCAAATGCCAGCGGGTGATCCGGATGATCCGCGATGCCGGCTATGACCGGCCGATCTATATTCATGGCGCGCTGGCGCCGCTCTCGGCGCTCTATGAAGACCTTGGTGTGCCGCTCGGCCCGCTGCTGCCGGTGGCGGGACGCGCGCGCGCCGATCTGGCAGGGGAACTGGTTCTGGCACCGCCCGGCGCCGTGGCCGATCGCTGGGCCCGGCAGCTGCCCGATCCGCTGGTCGCGGTCGCCTCGGGCTGGATGGGGGTGCGCCAGCGGGCGAAGCAGCGCGGCGCGGAACTGCCGCTGGTCATCTCCGACCATGCCGACTGGGACGAATTGCTGCAGACGCTGAGCGATCTTCGTCCCGAAGAGACCTGGATCACCCATGGCCGGGAAGACGCCCTCGCCCATGCCGCGGCCGGAATGGGGCTCCACGCCCGGCCGCTGCGCCTTGCGGGATATGGCGACGAAGACGACGACAGCCCGGCCGATCCCGCCGGCCCCCAACCCGCCAGCACGGAGGGTTGAGCCGATGCGCCGCTTCGCCGATCTGCTCGACCGCCTGATCCTCACGCCCTCGCGCACCACCAAGCTGCGCCTGATCGGCGACTATTTTGCCCACACCCCCGATCCCGATCGCGGCTGGGCCCTGGCGGCGCTGGCCGGCACGCTCGACCTGCGCGCCGCCCGCCCCTCGGCGATCCGCGAGTTGATCGGCAGCCGCACCGATCCGGTGCTGTTCGCCCTGTCCTATGACTATGTCGGCGATCTGGCCGAAACCGCGGCGCTGATGTGGCCCGAACCCGCGGCCACGGGCGCCGGCCGCAACGACCCGGGTGTGCGGCTGTCGGAGGTCGCCGAAACCCTCGCCGCCGCCCCCTCGGCCGCCGCGGCCATGCGGTCGCTTGCCGGCTGGCTCGACGGGCTCGACACCACCGGGCGCTGGGCGCTGCTCAAACTCGCCACCGGCGGGCTGCGGGTGGGGGTTTCCGCCGGTCTCGCCAAAGCGGCCTTCGCCGCCTGGGCGAAGCTCGCCCCCGAAGCGGTGGAAGAGGTCTGGCACGGGCTGGAGCCACCTTACGAGGCGCTCTTCGCCTGGGCGACCGGCACGGGGCCCCGGCCCGACCCGCGCGGCCTGCCGCATTTCCGGTCCTTCATGCTGGCCACGCCTGCCGAGCTGGCCGATCTGGCGCCGCTCGACCCATCCGATTTCCGCGCCGAATGGAAGTGGGACGGCATCCGTGCCCAGATGGTGGCGGCCGGTGGCGAGATCCGGCTCTATGCCCGATCGGGCGACGAGATCGGCCGCGGCTTCCCCGATCTGCTCGACGCCTGGCCTTTCGGCGAGGCGGCCGTCGACGGCGAGCTGGTGGTGATGGGGCCGAACGACCAGCCCGCGCCCTTTGCCGAGCTTCAGAAACGCATCAACCGCCGCACGGTCGGCGCAGGCCTGCTGAAATCCCTCCCCGCCCATCTCAGGCTCTACGACCTGCTCGCCAAAGGCGGCGTGGACCTGCGCCCGCGCCCTTTCACCGAACGGCGCGCCGCCCTCGAAGCCCTGGTCGCCGCCCATCCCTCGCCCCGTTTCGACCTCTCGCCCCTGGTCGCCTTCTCAAGCTGGGCGGAGCTGGACCGGCTGCGCGCCGATCCGCCCGCCGCCACGATCGAAGGGGTGATGCTGAAACGCCGCGACACCCCCTATCTCGCCGGCCGGCCCAAGGGGCCGTGGTTCAAGTGGAAACGCGCGCCCCTGACCCTGGATGTCGTGCTGATGTATGCCCAGCGCGGCCATGGCCGCCGCTCGTCCTATTTCAGCGACTACACCTTCGGCGTCTGGCGCGACGACGACACGCTGGTGCCGGTCGGCAAGGCCTATTCCGGCTTCACCGATCAGGAACTGGTCGAGCTGGACCGCTGGATCCGCCGCAACACCACCGAGCGCTTCGGCCCGGTCCGCGCCGTCGCCCCCGGCCTGGTGCTGGAGGTCGCCTTCGATTCCGTCCAGCCCAGCCCCCGGCACAAATCCGGCCTCGCCCTGCGCTTTCCCCGCATCGCCCGCATCCGCTGGGACAAGCCCGCAGCCGAAGCCGACCGGCTGGAAACCGCGGCGGGCCTGGTGGCCGGATCCCCTGCGGCCTCCGTCACCTGACGCGTGCAGACGTTGTTGCCTGTTCCCTTTTTATTACCTAACATGATCATCTGAAGCCTGCATCCTGGGGAGTCCGGCCATGACCGATACCGTCCCCTGCCGGGAACTCCGGCTCGGCATCGTGCTTTATGGCGGGGTGTCGCTGGCGATCTACATGGCCGGCATCACCGAAGAGCTGCACGCCCTGCTCCGCGCCTCGCGGGATCGGGCGAGCAGCACCCCACCACCGGCAAAAGCCCCGGACCCGGCCCCGACCAGCGCCATCTATCGCGACCTGCTGGACGAGCTGGCGGAGAAGACGGTCGACCTCCGCGTCGTCGTCGATACCATCGCGGGCTCCTCCGCCGGCGGCCTCAACGGCGCGGTGCTGGGACGGGCGATCGCGACCGGCGGCGGCGTGCGTCACATGAACGGCTTCTGGATCGACAAGGCGGATATCGCCAATCTGAAGGACGATCCCGAGGAAGGCGCCGGCTGGCTGTATCGCACTCTCGGCCGGCCGATCCTGAACCGTTTCATGGGCAACCTGCCACCTCAGATCTCTCATGGCTGGCTGATCGATCACCTCGCCGCCTTTCTGAGGGGCGGCGACGGCACCAGAACGCCGCTCGACGGCCGCAAATTCATCCGGCTGATCGGCGAGGCCCTGAACGGGATCGGCCGCAGCACCGCCCATCTCCTGCCCGACGGCCAGCGGCTGGATCTTTTTCTCACCCGCAGCGACCTGCATGGCTGGCCGCGCTTCCTGCCGATCGACGCCGGGCTGCATGACGGCCGCCAGCAGGAACGGCGCTTCCCGCATGTGATGCGGTTCGAGACCCGCGGCGGCCTCACCGGTGATTTCGACGACATCTTCGCTTTGACCTATGCCTGCCGGTCGACCGCCAGCTTTCCGATCGCCTTCGCGCCCCTGCGCAGCAGCGACGTCGCCGAAGAACTGTCGGCCCATGACGGGCTCGCCGACTTCCACAATCGCCATCTGGGCGAACACATTCTGGCCGGCGACGATCGCATGACGGGCGATGACTGGGGCAGTCGCGCCCAGATGGCCGATGGCGGGCTGCATGACAACAAGCCTTTCGGCCCGGTCATCGACGCGATCGGCGACAAGCCCGCCCGCCGTCAGGTGATCCGCCTGATCGCCTATGTCGAACCGACGCCCGAGCAGGAGGTGCCAATCCCCGACGAGGCCCGCTTCGCCGGCGGCGCCCTGATCGGCCGGCTCTATGATCATTTCCGCTATGAACCGATCCTCGACGATCTGGAGGCGGTGGCGGAGCGCAACCGGGTCGCGCAGGAACTCAAGCTGCTGGAGGCCGAGACCCTTCAGGCGGCGCAGGCCTTCCGCGCGGCCTCTCCCGACGCTCCCGCCCACAGCTTCGCGCCGGCCTGTGTCCTGCCCTATGACAGGGCCTGCCGCCAGTCCGCCGCCGCCCTGCTGGCGGGCCTGATCAACGGCGCCCTGGGCCTGCCCTACCCCTCGCGCCAGGCCAATCTGATCCGCCGGCTCGCCCGGCTCTATGTGACCGGGAACCCCGGCGCCCCGGCTGCCGCGGCCTTCCCCCGCCAGGATCGCCGCCGGCGCTTCCTGGTCAGACAGGCCAACCGGCTCTATGCGTCGGCGTCGGACCGGGCGACGGTCGACGCCTTCAAATCGGTGCTCACCGACCTCGCGGAGATCCGCCCTGTGATCGACATGACGGGCACCGGCATCGCCTTCGATCCCACCGCTCTCGACGACATGCTGATCGATCGTACCACAGGGCCCGGCCGCGCCTCCTTCGCGGTTCTGAACGCGGCAGGTCAGACGGCGCTGGATCGGGCTCTTGCAGCCGCAACCTCTGCCGCAGATCGTCTGGCCGGTGCGCTTGATGTCACCGTCGCCGACATCCCGCCGGGCCCGGTTGCCACCGCCCTTCAGGCGGCCGACAGCCTGTTCGATCTGGTCGATCTCGTCACCGCCCCCGAAATGATCCGCCACCGGATCGAGGAGCCGCAGGAGGCGAGAATCGTCCGGATTTCCCCCATCGATTGCCGCTCGACCCGCGACGTGGTCGGCCAGGCCCTGGGCGATGAATTCGGGGCCTTCGCCGGCTTTCTCTCCCGCGATGCGCGTGTTCACGACATCCTGCTCGGCCGGCTGAACGGCGCCGAGCGGCTGCTCGACATGATCCTCGATGCCGCGGGGCTGGAAGGCGATGCCGCCCACAGGGTGAAAGCGGCCTATCGCACCCGATTGTTCAACGCCATCGCAGACGATCTGATCACGATCGTGGACAAGACCGGCGGCCTCGGCGACCCCGCGACACGGCTGCTTCGAAGACTTGGTCTCCTCGCCTGATCACGGCCGACCGATCCGAAATGCCCTGATCCCCGTATCACCCGTGAAATGGTCAGGGAGACGGGTTCCATGGGCAGCGGCAATGTCATGGGCGGCGCGCGGGAGGCACGGACCGGCGGCACGCAGCACGGGTCCACGCCAAACAGGCCCACGCCAAACGGGCCGGCGCGTCTGGCGACGGCTTTGGGCATTGCCGGGCTGATCCCGTTTGCCGCCGGTGCCGCCCTTGCCCTGCTGACGGATGACGCCGCGGCGGCGCGCGCGGCCCTGCTCGCCTATGGCGCGGTCATTCTCTCCTTCCTGGGCGCCGTGCATTGGGGGCTGGCGCTGGCATCGGGCCCGACCGACACCAGGCGGGCAATGCGCCGCTTCGCGATCTCGGTTCTGCCCTCCCTGCTCGGTTGGGCGGCCCTGCTGATGCCGCAGGCCTCGGGCTTTGCCCTTGCAACCGCCGCCTTCGCCCTGTTGCTTGCCGCCGAAACCCTGGGCCCCCTGCGGGCGGGCCTGCCCGGCTGGTATCTCCGGCTGCGCATCGGCCTCACGCTGGGTGCCCTGGTCGCGCTCGCGATCGGTGCGCCGATCGGCGGCGGGGGGCCCGCGTGACCGCGGCCGCCGGCATCGCCACGCTGCCCGGCTGGCGCCTTGCGCTGTTCGGCCTGCCCGGGCTGCCGCTCGCGGCACTCACCCTGCCGCTCTATATCTACCTGCCGACCTATTATGCCGACACGCTGGGCCTTGGGCTCGGCGTCGTGGGGGGCGTGCTGCTCGCCGCGCGGATCTGGGACATGGTCACCGACCCTGTGGTCGGCGTGCTCGCCGATGCCGTCCGCCTGCCCGGCGGCCGGCGGCGGGGCTGGATGGTTGCCGGCCTGCCCTTCACCATCGCCGGCATCTGGATGCTGATGTCTCCGCCCGACGGCGCCGGGGCGGCGCATCTGCTGGTCTGGTCGATCGTGCTGCATCTGGGCGGCACCATGATGGTGCTCTCCCAGCAGGCCTGGACGGCAGAGCTGTCCGACGGCTATGACGAGCGCAGTCGGATCGTCACGGTGCGCGAGGTGTTCGTGATCCTGGGCACGCTGGCGGCGATCGCCCTGCCGGTGGTGGCGGGCGGTGGCGGCACGGCGGTCACCGCCGCGGGCCTCGCCACGCTCGGCGCCGCCATCGCCCTGCTGCTGCCGGTCACCACCACCGCCGCCGTGATCGCGGTGCCGGAACCCGATCGCCCGGTCGCCCGGGCGCGCGGACAGCTGGCGCGGCTGGGCGCCCTTGTGGCCAACCGACCCTTCCGGCGGCTGATCGGCGCCTATATCGCCAACGGCTTCGCGAACGGCCTGCCGGCGACGCTGTTCCTGCTCTACGTCTCGCACGTCATCGGTCGGCCCGATCTGGCCGGACCCCTGCTCTTCGTCTATTTCGCCGCCGGCATCCTGGCGGCGCCGCTCTGGCTCCGGCTTGCCGCCCGCACCAGCAAGCACAGGGCCTGGACGATCGCGATGGCCATCGCCACGGCCGCCTTCCTGCCGGCGGCCTTCCTCGGTACCGGCGACGTCGTGCCGTTCCTGATCATCTGCATCGCCACCGGTGCGACGCTCGGCGCCGATCTGGCCCTGCCCAACGCCATGCAGGCCGATGTGATCGACATCGACCGCCTGGAAACCGGGCAGGAACGGGCAGGCCTGTTCTTCGCCCTCTGGGGCTTCGCCACCAAGGCGGCGCTGGCACTGGGCATCGGCACCGCCTTTCCGCTGATCGACGCCGCCGGCTTCGATCCGGCCGCCGACGATGGTGGCGGGGCTCTGGCTCTCACCGTGCTGGCCCTGGTCTACGGCGCCCTGCCGGTGCCCTTCAAGATCTGGGCGATCCTGCTGGTCCGCCGCTTCCCCCTGACCCGGGAGATCCAGTCCGGTCTGGCGGAAGAAATCGCCCGGCGCCGCAGCCCGGCGGTCGCCACCCCGCCGGGCTGCGGTCCACCCTCTTCGCGGAAACCCTCATGTTCTCTCTCCGTCGCCGCACCGCGGGCGTCGTGCTCGCGCTCCTCAGCCTCCTGACGATCACCGGATGCAGCACCATGAAAGTCGAAGATTTCGCCGGCGCCAGACCGGCCTTCCGCCTCGAAGACTACTTCACCGGCAAAACCCGGGCCTGGGGCATGTTCGAGGACCGCTTCGGCAATCTGCGCCGTCAGTTCGTGGTCGACATCGACGGCGACTGGGATGGTGAGACCCTCACGCTCGACGAGCATTTCCGCTATGCCGATGGCGAGCTGGACCGCCGGGTCTGGACCATTCGGCCCGATGGCCCCAACGGCTATGTCGGCCAGGCCGACGACGTGCTGGGCGAGGCCCGCGGTGCCGCCTTCGGCAATGCGCTCAACTGGACCTATCGCATGAACCTGAAGGTCGGGGGCCGCGAGATCGAGGTCCGTTTCGACGACTGGATGTTCCTGCAGGAAGACGGCGTGGTGCTGAACCGCGCCACAGTCACCAAGTTCGGCATCGAACTCGGTACCGCCACCATCTTCTTTCAGAAGGACCGGCCGCGCATGACCCCCGCCCTCGGCCTGCAGACCGATCGCCGGCCGGCGATGGCGATGCAGGCGCCGCGCGAATGATGCGGGGGATCCCTGCCACCGACACGGAGTTTTCATTTGCCTGAAACGATCGGCACGCCTAAACCGGGCGCAGCCGGCGGCACCAGGCCCCGGCTGCGCCCGAGCACGGCGAGGCCCTGCGCATGATCAATCTCTATGTCACCGAACCGGGTGTGCTCCGCCGCGCACCCGCCGGCAGCCCGATCGGCGAGACCGTGGTCTGGATCGATATGGTCGATCCGTCGATGGAGGAACTCCAGCGCGTCGACCAGGCCCTCGGCGTCGACATCCCCACCAAGGAGGAGATGCGCGAGATCGAGGCGTCGAGCCGGCTCTACGAAGAAGACGGCGCGCTCTACATGACCGCGACGGTGCTGAGTTCGGTCGAAACCGGCAGCCCGGTCGCCAGCGCCATCACCTTCGTACTGACCCATGGCCGGCTGATCACCGTCCGGCACACCGACCCTCTGCCCTTCCGCGCCTTCACCACCCATGTCGACCGGCATCCCGGTGCCGTGACCGGTGCCGAAGGCGTGCTTTTCGGCCTGCTGGAGGCGATCGTCGACCGGCTGGCCGACGTGCTGGAGCTGGTCGGCGCCGAGATCGACCAGGTCTCGCAGACGGTGTTCGAAGCCGGCCAGCGCACCCGCGGCATCACCCCCGGCAATGGCGGCAAGACCGGCAAGACGGGCAAGAGCAACCAGCGACCGCCGGCGCCTGATTACGAGGCGCTGATCGCCGCGATCGGCCGGATGGGTGACCTCACCTCCAAGATCCGCGAGAGCCTGGTCTCGATCGGCCGTCTGGCGGGTTTTGCCGGCCGCAATCTGCGCGGCCGGGCCAGCAAGACCGGCCTGGCGGCGATGAAGACCATCACCCGTGACGTGGTCTCGCTGTCCGATCACGCAAGCTACCTCGCCAACAAGCTCTCCTTCATGCTGGATGCCACACTCGGCCTGATCCAGATCGAGCAGAACGGCATCATCAAGATCTTCTCGGTCGTGGCCGTGGTCTTCCTGCCGCCGACGCTGATCGCCAGCATCTACGGCATGAATTTCGAGGTGATGCCCGAACTCTCCTGGCATCTGGGCTATCCGCTCGCCCTGCTGATGATGGTCGGCTCCGCCGTGCTGCCCTACTGGCTGTTCAAGCGTCGCGGCTGGCTCTGACCCGCCTGCGACCGCATGTCGCGTCGCGGGCGGCTGAAGATCAGACGATAATATGCTGCTGAATCAGCAGGACGGGCAGTGGCGACAGCACGGGATCAAGGTCGGGGCAGCAGCAGCGGCCGTGCGGTGACGCACGGCCTTTCGGCCGTTCGCGGCCATAAACTGCCTGCCGCCCTGGTCATGCTGGTGGTGTTGTTCGCCCAGATCCTGGGCGGTGCTGCGCTCAACGTCTCCGCCGCAAAAGCTGCCGAGACCGGCCGGCTGGTGATCTGCACACCCACAGGTCTGGTGCAGATCGCCGTCGACGACGACGGCCGTCCGGTCGATGGCGACGGCCATATCCGCATCAATCACGGCCTGCCCTGCGGCGGGCTCTGCCTTGCGCCCGCCCTGGTCGCGACCGCCCCCGCCCTGCCCGAACCGGCGGCGGAGGTCCTGGCCCGGCTGCAGCCGGTCGCCCGCGGCCTGCCGCTGCCGCGGGACCGCCTCGCCCCCCGCCCACCGGCCCGCGCCCCACCCCTGGCCTGACACCGCCTCGTTCGCTCCGAACCGGTATCAGATCCAGGACATCCGACATGATCCTCCGCCAGACCGCGGCCGGCACCCGCCGGCTGCTGCCCGCGACGGCCCGTGCCACCGTCGCCGCCCTCGCCCTCACCGGCACCGCCATGCCTCTGCCCGCCCGCGCCGGGGAAGCCACCGGTGTCGGCAGCACCGAACTGCCCGCGCTCAGCGTCACCGCCCGCCGCGGCAGTCCGCAGGCACTTGAAGACGTGCCGGCCGCGATCGAGATCATCGACCGGACCCGGCTCGACGCCGTGCCGGCGACAACCGTCGCCCGGGCCCTTGAACAGGCGACCGGTGTGATCATCGCCGATGGCGGCTCCACCACCCGCTTCTCCATCCGCGGCTTCGAAGACGGCCAGGCGCTGATCCTGGTCGACGGCCACCGCCGCCGCGGCCGGTTCGGCAATGTCGACCTCTCGGCCTTCGACCTGGGATCGGTCGACCGGATCGAGATCATCCGCGGGCCGATGTCGGCGCTCTACGGCGCCGACGCGGTCTCGGGCGTGGTCAACATCATCAGCCGGGATGCCGCCACCGAACCGGGGACCAGCCTTCAGACCCTGGCCGGCGTGTCGGAAAACGGCGAAAGGCTGACCCGCATCGGCCGGGCTGCCGTGGAAACCGGCCGGATCGGCCAGACCCGCAACCGGCTCGACCTCTCGATCCGCTCCCGCGATCCGTGGAGCGAGGCGGGTTCCGCCTTTGACGACCTCAAGGGCGAGTCCTCGCGCCATGCCGCCTGGCGCACGGCCTGGGATGTCGCCCCCGGTCACGAGATCACCCTTGATCTCGGCTATGAAGAGCTGCGAGCGAAAGGGCTCGGCTCCAATGGCGGCCGGGTGCCGATGCCGGTCGACTCGCGCGAGCACGAGACCAGCCGCACCGGGGCGCTCACCTGGGCGGGCGAGGTCGGCCCCGGCCGGATCACCCTCTCGGGCAGCGCCTACCACACCGAAGGCGACGTGCTGCGCACCGGCTCGCTCGACACCACCCGCATCGACGGCCGCGAGCTGACCGGCTTCTACACCGTGCCGCTCGGCGCCGATCACGTCGCGACCGTCGGCTTCGAATATCTGGAAGAGGATATCGACCTGTCGGTTCTGGCCAAAGGCTCCGCCGACCGGCGCAGCCGGGCAGCCGTCGCCCAGGATGAATGGACGCTCGCCGAAGACTGGACCCTGCTCGCCGGCATCCGCTATGACGACTTCAGCGATGTCGGCACCACCACCAATCCGCGGGCCACGCTCTCCTGGACGCCCGGGCCCTGGACCTTCCGCATCGGTGCCGGCACGGCCTTCAAGGCACCGACCTATCTGCAGCTCTATTCGGTCATCCATCGCGGCCGATCGGTCATCTACGGCAATGCCGACCTGGAACCCGAGACCTCGTGGACGGCCGAAGCCGCCGCCGCCTATCGCTTCGCCGATGGCGCGGAGCTGGGCGTCACCGTCCACAATTCCGAAGTCGAGGACCTGATCACCACCCGGCTGACGACGCCCGGGCGCTATGACTACACCAATATCGGCACCGCCCGGATCCGCGGCGTCGAAATCACCGGTCGCACGCCGATCGGCGATGATCTGATGCTGACGGGCTCCCTCGAATGGATCGATGCCCGCGACACCACCGCCGACGAACGGCTGGGCCGCCGGCCGCGCCAGCAGGGCAAGATCGGCCTCGACTGGGCGGCCGATGACGACACCCTGGTCCATCTGGCCGGCACCGGCATGCTGTCCTATTACGCACCGGTCGGTTTCGGCGCCAGCAATCTCGGCAATGTCTCCACCGATTACGGCCGGATCGACGTCAAGGTCAGCCACCGGCTGACGCAGCTGGTGGAGATCACCGGCGGCGTCGACGGGCTGATCGGCACGCATGTGCCCGACAACCTCCAGCCCTTCGAGCCGGCGGAGCGCTTCTTCTATCTCGGCGTCAATCTGCGCTATTGAGCCCGGAAGGAGACCTCGCCATGGCCGTCCTCATCCGACCGCGCCCGCCTGCACCCGCGCGCGCCATCGAACTCACCGCACTCCCCGGTATCGCCGGTGTGCTGCGGCGGCCGCATGTGCTGAACGCGCTGCGCGGCCTGACCGTCTTCCTGCTTGCCTCCGCCATCTGGTTCGGGCTGACCGACCCTGCCGGCAGCGGCGCCTTCACACTCGCATTGATGTGGGGGATCTTCTGGCCCTTTTTCACCAGCCTGGTCACGCCGTCGCTGGGCAATGCCTTCTGCTCGGTGTGCCCGCATGGCTTCATGGGCAAGTATCTGAGCCGGATCGGCCTGAAGCGGCATGCGCCGCGCTGGCTGATCCGGGCCAATATCGGCCTGGTGCTGGTCATGGTGACCTATTGGGCGGTCTCGTTCGCAGCACCTGCCGCCTTCGCCCGCTCGGCCGACATCACCGCGGGCTTCTTCCTGGCCTATACCCTGCTTGCCGCCGCCAGTTTCCTCGTCTGGCGCGACATGGCCTATTGCCGCCATATCTGCCCGCTGGGCGGGGTGCTCACCGCCTATGCCCGCGCCGGGTCGGCCTGGATCACCACCGAGGCCAAAAACTGCGCCACCTGCCGCAGCTTCGATTGCGCCCGCGCCTGCCCCCACCACCTCAGCCCGTTCCGTTTCGAGGAACGCAACGACATGGCCGACTGCACGCTGTGCATGGACTGCGCAACCGCCTGTACCTCGGTCAAGGTGGAACTGCGCCGTCCCGGTCATCAGCTGGCGCGGCCGGTGGCCCGGGATGACGGCCGCACCGCTCGGGTCCTGCTCTGGCTGACGGCGGTTGCCGCGGTCGGCGTCCAGTTCCAGCACGGGCTGAACCACACCCCGCTCGCCGCCATGATGCCCTGGAACCTGGCGGGCGGGCTGCTGGCCGATCGGATCCCGATGCCGGCCTGGTTCCAGTGGTCGGGTCTGGTCGCGCTGCTGCTCGCCATCACCCTCACACTGGGGGCTGCCCGGACAGGCTGGGGCCTGGTCGCCCGTCTTGCCGGCCGCAATCGGGCGGAAGTTGCCGCCGTGCTCGGCCATGGTCTGGCGCCGCTCGCCTGCATCGCCATGCTCGCCCACGGCATCGTGTTCTTCCTGGCGGTCTATGCACCCAAGCTCTGGAACAGCGCCATTGCCGCCTATGGCCTGCCGGCCGCGGAGATCGGGCCGCTGGTCGCGCGCGGCACGCCCTGGCTCGGCATCTTCGACCTGCTGCCCTGGATCGCCATCCTCTGGTCACTTCGGGTGATGCATCGCCGCACGGCGCTGGTCCTGCCCGCCGGCACACCCCGCGGCCGCCGTTTTCTCGCCACGACAGCCGCGGCGGCCCCCGTGCTGCTCTATGCGCTGGTGCTGGTGATCAAGCTCTGGGCCGCCACCCAGGGGATGCCGGCCGGTCATGTCCACTGACGTCCATGCCCGGGCGTTCAGGCACCGGCGGCCGGCCCCTGCCAGTCGCCGCGGGCCAGGCGCAGCGGCGACGGCGCCGTGTCCCGCGCCAGGCGATAGCGCACCTCGCGCCCGCGCCCGTCGAAGGCCACCCCCAGCCAGCGCGGCTCGGCCGCGCGGTACCAGAGCGTCATGGTCAGGTCGCCGGTCACGTCATAGGCGCGGGCGGCGATGCTGCCGCCATCCGGTGCCGGGCGCTCCACGGTGCCCCGATCGGCCACCGCCACCTCCAGCAGCCGGCCGCGCTGTGTGTCCAGCCAGCGCGGCCGCGCCGGCGTGTCCGGATGCCAATAGCTGGTCGGGATCACGTCGGCCGGGGCCTCCACCCGGCCGTCGGCCCCCTCCACCACGAAACTGTCGCCCTCTGCCCGCCCATCGACCGCATAGGCCGTGCCGTCATCGTCGGTGCGGGTCCGGATCGCGACCAGCCGGCCGCCGGCCCAGCTTTCGGTGTTGCGATGGGTGTAGCGATAGACCGTGATCGGCCCGAACGAGACCGCAAGATCGATCTCCACCGACACCGTCAGCCGGCCATCGGCCTCGGGCGTGAACCGCAGCACATGGCGGCCCATCGGGGCATCGCCCCGGAAGACGTCGAAGGCCAGCTCACCCGTCCCCGGGGCGGCAGCCGCCAGGGCGCGGCCGGCAAAAACCGGCGCCGCCAGCAGCAGCCCGCCCCCCAGCAGGCCGGCCACCACGGTCCGCCGGTCAACCCCGCCACGCCCGCGCCGGCAGGCATCCGAACAGTAACGCACCGCCTCCCAGTCGCGGGCCCATTTGCGCCGCCAGGCGAAGGGCCGCCCGCATGCCGCACACAGCCTGGCCGGCAGATCGGCCTTGCGTCGCATTTTCGGCATCGCATGTCTCCCGGGTGGTCAGGTCTCACAATTCGCGGTCTCCGCCCCATATACCGACGGCGGAAGCCAACGGATCACCCGTTCGGCATCTGTCGAGGGAGTAATCGTCCGTGACCTCAACGCCGCCCCCTGCCTTCGAAGACCCGATCGGGCTTGCGATCATCGGTGCGGGCCTTGCCGGCATATCCGCCGGCCGGCTGGCCAGACGCCAGGGCGTCACGCCCCTGATCTTCGACAAGGGACGCGGCATCGGCGGCCGGCTCGCCACCCGCCGCGCCACGCTCGACGACGGCACGGTTCTCCGCTTCGACCACGGCGCCCAGTTCATGACCGCCCGCAGCCCCGCCCTGGTCGCCGCCATGGCCGGGGCCGAGGCCGCCAATCTGGCACGCCGCCTGCCCGCCCCGCCCCTGCATGGCCCATCCCTGCATGGTCAACCGCCGGCACCCGAACGCGACCAGCCCCGCTGGGTAGGCCAGCCCCACTGGGTGGGCATGGGCGGCATGACGGCGATCGCGAAACATCTGGCCCAGGGTCTCGACATCCGCACCGGCACCCGCGTCGGCGGGGTCGTCCGCACCGGCCGCGGCCTCTGGCGGCTGGAGGACGAAGACGGTCTGCCACTGGTCCAGGCGCGCCGGCTGATCGTCACCGCCCCGCCCGAGCAGACGCTGGACCTGCTGATCGATGTCCTGCTGCCCGAAGGCTGGCGCCGCCGCATCGCCTCCACCATCGTCGCCCCCTGCTGGGCGCTGATGCTGGCGGTGGACGAGGCACTGCCCCTGCCCGGCCCGCGCTGGCGGCCGGAGGACGAGGCGATTGCCTGGCTCGGCGACCAGACCGCCCTGCCCGGCCGCGCGGCAGGTCCGCAAAGCCTCGTCGTCCATGCCACGCCGCATTGGAGCCGGATCCATCTTGAGGAAACGCCGGAGGTGGCCGCCGCTTCCCTGCTCCGCGAACTCGAACGCCTGATCGGCCGGGCGATCACCCCGCGCCTGATCCAGGCCCATCGCTGGCGCTATGCTCTCGCAGAGGTGCCGCTTGGCTCACTTTGCCTGGCCGATACCGGGACCGGGATCGCCATCGCCGGCGACTGGTGCATCGGCGGGCGTGCCGAGGCCGCGGTGGACAGCGGTCGCGCCGCAGCCCTGGCACTGATCGGCTGAGTAAGACCGGTCAGGCACCAAGGGTTTGTCACCAACACTTCATTTCTGATCCGAGGGTTGCGCGGCTAAGAATAGGGTTCACCCCCTCTGGTTGCGGTCGCAGATCCCGGCGACCGACCCCGCTTTGTGCCGGTGGCCCCCGCCTCATGTCCGTGCTCTACCAGTCCTCGTCCGACCTGCCCGACCTCGTCGCAGGCCTCTATGAGCGCCGGGCGCATGATCTGTATCTGGGCGAGCCGGTGACGGTCTACGAACATGCGGTGCAATCGGCAATGATCGCCGAGGCCGACGGTGCCGCACCGACCATGATCGCCGCCGCCCTGCTCCATGATGTGGGTCAGCTGATCCGCGGCGCCGCCGAGGACGCCCATCGCCTGGCCGACGACGAAGAGCATGCCCGGGTCGGCGGTGACTTCCTCGCGAGCTATTTCCTGCCCGAGGTGGCAGAGGCGGTGCGCCTGCATGTCCAGGCCAAGCGCTATCTGGCGGCATCGGATGCCGGCTATGCCGCGACGCTGACCCCGGCCGCCCGTGTCGCCCTCTCCGCCGGTGGCGGTGCGATGTCGCAGGAAGAGGCGACGGTGTTCCGCATCCGCCGCCATGCCGATACCGCCCTCAGACTCCGGCGCTACTGCGACCGGGCGAAGCAGCGCAATCTCGTGCTGCCCCGCTTCCGCAGCTTCGCACGTCATGTGCTGGCGGCGGCGCGGCGCGACTGACGCCGCGCCGCTCGTTCCGTCGATCATCTTCCGTCAGTAGTCGTAGCTCCAGGTCGCACCCACGGAACTGCCGCCCTCGGCACCGACTTCGGTGTCGACCTTGATGTTGGGCAGCACCTCCAGCTCCACCGTCACGGCACTGCTGCCGGCCCCCTGCTCGACACCGACGAACAGGTCGTCGCTCAGATATTTGCCGGCCCTGACCGAGGCGCCGGAGCCGGTATCGTCGGTGCCGACATCCAGCACGTCGAGCCCGAACAGGTCACGGGCGAAGCCGGTGGGATCGAAACCGCCGCCCCCGCCGCCGGTCAGCGTCGCCAGCCCCTGCCCGACCCTGATCGCATCCACGGCCGACAGTTTCGCTCCCGGCTTGCCGAAGAAGGCCCGGGCCAGGATCTCGTCCTGCGCCAGCGCCGGTTCCGAAGTCAGCGTCAGCTGCGGTGCCGAGGCCCGGCCGGTGACCTGCACGATGGCGGTGACATCGGCATTGGTCAGCGTCGCTTCGATATCGAGCCGCGGATCGATATCGGCCAGACCGTCGAAGGTGATGACACCCTTCGAGAAGGTCAGGGTCCGCCCGACCACATCGGCCTCGCCGCGCACCACGCTGAGTTCGCCGTTGATCACCGGCGCGCCGGTGGTGCCGCGCACCTTCAGATTGCCCTGCCATTCGGTGTCCAGCCCACGGCCGCGCACGAAGATCCGCCCCGGCGCCCGGACATCGATGTTGAGCGCCAGCCCGCCCGATGCCTGCTGCTGCTGTTCGGGCGAGCCCGGATCCGCCACCACCCGGCCGTTCCTGACCTCGACCACGTCGATCGTGCGGATCGACGGCCCGCCGCTGTCGATCAGCCGGACCTCCGCCTGACGCACCGTCACGGTCCCGCCCAGCTGTCCGTCGCCCAGCCCGCCGGTCATCGCCAGATTGCCGTCGAGCACCGCATCGACATCGTCGCGGCGCACCAGGCGCGCCTGATCGATCTTCACCTTGATGTCCATGCGCGGGTCGGCAAGGTCATCCAGATTGACCGTACCGTTCACGGTGACCGTACCACTGCCACCGTCGCGCGCATCCAGCTTCACCGCCAGACAGCACCGCCCGGAGACACCGATCTCACCGGTAATGCCCGTCAGCAGCGTGCCCACATCCTGGTTCTCATAGGCCGCACCGGTCAGCCGGATACCGCCTGCGACATCCGGATTGGCGACGGTACCGTTCACGGTCATGTCGGCATCGATCCGCCCGGCGAAGCGCTGGCCGTCTATGCCGGCGGCCAGCGCCAGCCGGCCCAGATCGCCCTGCCATCGCAGCCGGCCCTCGACCGGCCCGGCGTCATCCAGCGCAATCTCCGTCGGCGCCCCGCGCCGGAAGGGCTGGAGCGGAGCCTTTGCCGTGACGGTCAGCGGCTGTTCGCCCAGACCTGCGATCGCGAGGTCCAGATCCGCCGTGCGGTCGCCGAGCGTCGCCTTCACATCGCCCGAGATGATCGGCGTTTCCATGCCTTCGACCTCGGCATCGACCGGCAGGTCGCGGATTGTGAGCGTCACCGCGCCCTCCCGCCCGCGCGGGCCCATGGCCAGATCGATCGTGCCGTCCAGCCGGCCGCCATTGCCGATCGGCGCCTGGAACCGGCGCAGCGGGTCGAGCGGCACCGCCGTCAGCCGGCCTTCGGCGGTCAGCCGATCCGGCGCCATCACGGCATCGAGCACGATGCGGCCGGCCTTGCCGATCCGCAATTCCGGCAGGTCGACGCGGGTGGCATCGGCAAGGCGCACCGTCGCCGGCGCCCCCAGCCCCAGTTCTTCACCCAGCGCCTGGCCCTTCAGCCGGTCGAGCGTCAGCACCATCGCCCCCTGCCGGTCGGTCGCCAGATTGCCGCCGGCATCCAGCGTCAGCCGGCCCTTGAAATTGCCGGTCGCCGCCAGATCGAATCCTGTCGCCGCCCCCTGTGGCGTGGCCGTGGCCTTCAGCGTGGCCAGCTGCACGGGACCGGCGGTCACCCGCTCGGCCGCGATCGTCGCCCGTCCACCCGGCCGGCCCTGGTCCAGCACCAGGTCGGCATCCAGCGTCAGCCGCTCGGCCGCGACACTGCCGGCCACGGAAAGGGCTGCCGCCTCGCCATCGGCCTTCACCGTCTGGCGGCCGCGCCGGTCGGCACCCAGATCGACATCCAGCGACAGCCGCCCGCCCATATCGAGCCCGGCCAGCCGGCCGAGCGGCGCCAGATCCGGCGAATTGATGTCGAACCGGCCGCGCACCAGCGCATTGGCGAGGGTCACCGCCGCCTGACCACGTGCCGTGGTGCCGGCGAAATCGAGGGTCAGCGCATTCACGTCCAGGCGCTTGCCGCCATCGGCCGAAGCCGCCTCGGCCGTCAGCCTGAGCGGGCCTTCCGCGGTCTCGCCATCCAGGGCCACGCGACCGGTCGGGGCCGTGAGCAGATTGCGACCGTCGAGATCGAGCGTCAGGCGCTGGACGTCGATCGTGCCCAGCCGGCCATCCGCCAGCCGGGCCGTCACCCGCGCCGCCGGATCGGAAAGATTGCCGCCGAGCGCGATATCAGCTTCCAGCCTGCCCGTGGCCGGTGCGCCGACCGCATCCGCCAGCCGCCCCAGATCGCGCACCGCAAGAGTGAGTTTCGTGCCGTCGAGCCCGCCCGCAGCCCCCAGCGCCGCCCGTCCGGCGAGGCGGGTGGTTCCGGTCGCAAGCGACAGGTTCTCGGCCATGACCCCGCCCTCGCCCGTAACGGTCACCCGGGTGGCGAGATCGATCCGCCCGGCCAACGCCGCATCGGCCTCTGGAATGCCGAGTTGCAACGACCGGCCTTCGGCGGAGACATCCGCCACCAGACGGCTCGCCGGATTGCCGGTGACCGTGACATCGAGCCCCAGCGTGCCGGCAAGCTGCGGCAGGCCGGCAAGGGTGGCGAGCCGGCTCAATTTTTCGGCCGACAGCCCGGCCTGGGCGTCGATGGTGCCGTCGCCCAGGGCGTAGCTGCCGGTGGCCGAAAGGTTGGCGGTGCCGATGTCGAGCAGTGCCGCATCGATCACCACCTTGTCCGCGGCACCGTCGAAGCTGCCCCGGGTTTTGAGCGACAGAACCCCGTCGGCCGCCTCTGGCGGCAGGCCCAGCGCCGCCGGGCGCGGCCCGTCGAGATCCAGATCCAGCGCCAGATCCAGATCGGCCGGCAGGTCCTGGGCCGGCGCGCGACCGGTCACCGCCGCGGTCAGTCGGGCGGCATTGGCGAAGGGCCCGCCATCGCCGATGCCCTGCAGCCGCGGCGCCGCCAGCGTCGCCGCCAGCCGGGCATCGACGGCGGGCCAGGTACCATCGACATCCAGCGTCAGGGTCGCCGCCGACATCGCCGCCGGCTGCGCCAGCGCCAGAAGCGGCGCCGTGCCCGAGACATTGCCGGTCAGCCGCGCCTGCACCGCACCGGTGCCGGTATCCATCCCGGCCGTGCCCGAAAGGCTGACGCCGCCGGTCGAGAGCGCCAGCCGGTCGACGGCCAGCGTCTGGCCATCCGGCTGCCGCGCCGACAGATCGAAAGAGAGCGGGGTTTCCGAGGCGAGCACCAGCGGCGGCACCGGTTGATCCGCAGATGCGTCACGCGCGAGGGATGCATCGCCCTCGACGGGTGCATCGCCCGCTGCGGGTGCGGCTGCATCGGCCCCGGCGAGCGCCCGGCCCATGCCGGCCCAGTCGAGTTCGCCCTGAAGCTGCAGCGAGGGATCGGGACGCAATGCCAATGCGATGCCGGTCTTAAGATCGGCCAGCCCCTCCACATCCGCGGTCAGCCGACCGGTCCAGCCCTCCAGCGGGCCCGAGCCTTCAAGCCTGGCGGTGATCGGCGGCCGGCCGGGAAGATCCGCCATGGTCGCGACCAGCCCGCCTGCCGCCTCTTCGGCCACCAGATCGACATCCAGCGTGCCGGCCTTGAGATCGGTTTCGAGGGCAGCCGATACCCGTCCCGCCGGGCCGTCGAGGCGATGGATGTCGAGCCTGGCCCACGAGGTATCGCCACGCCCGACCCGCGCCGCGCCGTCGACCCCCAGCATGGCCGGCGCATCCAGACCGGTCAGCCGCGGATCGAGTTCGAGCAGCGAAACGCTCAGCTGCCGGAGATCGAGTGTCAGCGGCGGCAGCATGCCCTCGTCGGGCAGGCGCACGGTCCGCGGATCGAAAGGCTCCGACGGTGGCGGCGGCGTGCCGTCATCGGGCGGCGGCGCAACCTTGATCCGCTCCGCCGCGATGGTCGCGATCTCGATGCGCCCGGCGAGCAGGGCCGAGGGCCGCCACGAGAAGGTGACGTCGTCGGCCACCAGCCAGGGATCGGCCGGATCGCCGATGCGGAGCCGCGGCAGATGCAGGCGCCCGAACAGGCTGCCCTCGATCGCCGGCAGTTCCACCGGCCCCAGACCGGCCGCCTCGATCCCGTCACGGGCAAACCCGGCGATGGTCCGGCGCCCCTGATCGCTGTCGGCCCAGATCGCCGCGCCGCCGATGCCGCCGGCCACAACCACCACAAGGCCCACCACCCCATAGCCCAGGATCTTCCGGATCCGGCCACGGCGCCGTTTCGCCCTGCCTTTGTCAGGTCCGGGCTTGGGTGGCTCGGCTCCGCCGCTGGAGGACGGGGTCGTCGGATCGGGTGCCCGTTCGGGCGTGTCACTGCTCACGTTTCGGTCTCACTCCGCCTCGGAAGGCCGCATCCGGGTCACCGGTCGGTCAGAATGCCTGTCCAAGGCTGATATAGATCTGATAGGGGTCGTCGGCATCCCGGCGGTCGAGCGGCAAGGCCACATCGAAGCGGAACGGACCGAGCGGCGTGTAATAGCGCAGACCCAGCCCGGCGCCGGTCCGCAGATTGGTGGACAGATCCGGCCAGGGCTCTTCCGAGATCTGACCGGCTTCGATGAAGGGCACGACGGAAATGTCCTGGGTCACCGGCATGCGCAGTTCGACCCCGGCTTCCGCCACCGACCGGCCACCCAGCGGGTCGCCATCACCGTCCAGCGGCCCCAGCATGCGATAGCCGTAACCGCGCACCGACCCGCCGCCACCGGCATAGAAGCGCTTGTCCGCCGGCAGCGTTGCCGTTGCGGCACCGGCGACGGAGCCGATCCGGCCGCGGCCGGCCAGCACCCAGCGCCCCAGCTCGTCCAGCGGCACATAGATCGAGCCGTTGAGTTCGGCCCTGAGGAAGCTGATCGCCGCTCCCTCGATCGCGCCGGTATAGGGGATCACCTCGCCCGAGATGCGATAGCCGCGCCGCGGGTCCAGCAGGCTGTCCGAGGCATCGCGCGACAGGGTTACCGGCATGCCCAGCAGATAACTGGTCCGCTCGCCCTTCTCGTCGTCGAGGATCTTGTATTCGGGGGCGAGCGCCAGCGAGCCGCGCCAGCCGTCGCCCAGCGCCCGTTCCTGGCCGAAACGGGTCTCGATACCGCTCTGCTGGAACGCGTCGGTGTCTTCGTTGATCAGCTTGACGGTACCGAAATTGAACCGGTCCTCGCGCGGGTGCGGCCGCTTGTAGTTCACGTCCAGTTCCTGAAGCACCGGCGAAATGTCGAGTTCGGTGCGCAGCTTGTCGCCACGACCGGTCAGGTTGCGATGCTCCCAGAAGGCACGCAGTTCCGGCCCGACCGTCGTCGAATAACGCACGCCGGCACCGATGCTCCGCGGGGGACCTTCGACCACCGTCAGTTTCACCGGCATGCTGCCGTCGGCCGGCGGGGTCTCGGGCGTCTCGATCACGGCCGAGGAGAACAGCCCCGTGGCCAGCAGGTCGGCGCGGAAGCTTTCGATCTTGCCGACATCATAGGTGTCGCCGGGCTGCCAGGGGCGCTTGCCCTCCACAACCGTCGCCAGCACGTCTTCCAGCCCCTCGACGCTGGTATCGCCGAAGCGGGTGAAGGGGCCGCTGTCGATGTCGACCGTCACCGCCATGCTGCGGGTGTCATGGTCGACGACCGCGCGGCGGCCGGTCTGGCGGGCGAAGGGATAGCCGTTGGCGCCCAGCGTCGTCAGCAGGTGGCGCTCGCCGGCCACGATTTCCGCAGCCTCGGCGGCCGCCCCCATCGGCAGGCCCAGCGCCTTGGGCGTCATCTTTTCGGCATCGACCAGCGGCGGCTGACCGGCCGCCCAGTCGACCGTCCAGCCGGCCAGCTTGTAGCGTGGCCCCGGGCGCACCGTGATCTGCGCCGCCGGCGGCTCGGCATCGCGATCGATGCGCAGGCGCACCTCGCCGTCGAAATAACCGCGGGAGCGCAGGGCCTTCTGGAACAGCTCGACATCGCCCTGCCCGCGGCGGCGCAGCGCCGCCAGGCTCGGCGGCGGGCGGTCCTCCAGCCGGCGCAGCTCCGACAGGCTGTCGAACAGCTCGTCCAGCGGCGCATCGGCCAACTCGTCTACCTGCGGCTGGCTGCCGGTAACACTGCCGGTCGCCCCCTCCTTCTCCTCCCGCGCCCGCTTCTCGGCCCGGGCCTCGGCCAGGCGCTGCTGTTCGGCCGCCTCTTCCGGATCCAGCCCCTCGACGGTGATCTGCGTCGTGTAGGTCACCCCGCCCACGGTCGCGAAAAGCGGCTCACCGCTTTCGGCCACCGGTTCCTCATCCACCAGACCAAGGCTGCGGCCGACATCATTGACGGTCCCGCATCCACCGAGCAGGGCTGCGGCAAACAGCGCCGGAACCAGCGGAAGACGGGAAGTGTGGGACGGGCCGATCTTGCGACATGGCACCTGTGAGAGGCCTCCGGATCAAGCTGCATCATGCGCGACGGGCGCCGCTTCACCTTAACGATCCCCGCCCCCGGACGGCAAGCCGGGCTCCCCCTTCGTGCCGTGACGAATTTTGGAACCGGCCCGATCAGGGGCGGGCCCGGCGCGCAAGTGGCATTGACGCGACCACATATCGCGCGCAACGATCATCTCATGCGCTCACCGCAGAAATGAGCCGTTCACCTGTCCGGAGGATCATCCACGATGCTTGGCATCAAGCTCAGCGAGATCGAAACGTTCCTCGCGGTCGCCGAGGCGGGGTCAATCAACGGCGCCGCCCGTCGCATGCATCTGACACAGCCGGCCGTCACCCGGCAGATCCAGCGGCTGGAAGCGGAGCTGGGGTTGATTCTGCTCGACCGGCGCAGCAAACCGCCGACGCTGACCGCCGCCGGTCGCGATGCGATGGAGCATTGCCGCCGTGTGCTGAGTGCGGTGGAAGATCTGAAGGCGATGGGCATGGCCGAGGGCGCCACCGCCGGACGGCTCCGCCTCGGCTTTGCCCATGGCGTGGTCGATCTGGCCGTCACCCGGCCGATCGACGAGCTGCGCGCGGCTTTCCCGCTGGTCGCCCTGCAGATCGGCAGCGGCTGGACCGGGGAATTGATCGATCAGGTCCGTGATGGTCGCCTGGACGCTGCCGTTGTCCTGATCGATCCCAACGAGCACCCCCCACAGGATATCGAAGGGGTGCGGGTCGGCTCCGAACCGGTCTGGATCGTGGGCTCCGCATGTGACGAAACCTCCTCTGGTCCGATCGCGCCCGAAGAGCTGGCTCGCGCAAGCTGGGTGCTCAACCCCGAAGGCTGCGGCTATCACATGGTGGTGCAGCGTTTGCTGGACCGTATGGGGGCACGACTGGAGGTTGCGGCCGAAGTTCTGGGACCAGATATCCAGCTGTCGCTGATCGCTCGGGGTGTCGGGTTCGGGCTGGTGCCGGCCCGCCGGGTGATGCAGAGCGCCCAGGCCGGTGACCTGCGGCGGATCGAGGTGCGGGGGCTGGACCTCTCCCTGGCGGTCTGGGTGCTGCGCTCATCCCTCGCCGGTCGGCTCACCCCCGCCATCGATCATCTGGCAGGTTCGCTCGCCGCCCTCTGGGCCCCCGCCGCAGCCCCGGCCGTCGCCGTCGCCGCCGTCTGAACCCGGCCGGGACCTGCCGGTGCCGCCTCGTCTTCATCCACCGTATGGGCAATCGCCGCAGCCAGCGCGCGGGAGATGCAGGCATAGCCCAACGCGTTCAGATGGAAGCGGTCGGTGAACAGCAGGTCCGGGGTCGGATGCGCGCGGTCTTCTTCCCAGGCGGTCATCAGCGCATAGCGGCTGTAGATCGGCGTATGGGTCTCCTCCGCCACCTGATGCATCAGGGTGACGAAGGCGGCATAGGTCCCGGGATCCTTCGCACCGGGATAGAGCTGCAGATCCATCAGCAGTGCATCGGCTCCGCTCTCGCGGATCATCTCCAGCCCCTCGCGCAGCTGATCGGTGAACCGGGCACGGTCGACCGCACGCAGCGCGTCATTGGTACCGGCCTGCCAGATGACGAGATCGGGATCGTTTTCGGCCAGCAGCTCGTCCAGCCGCGTCAGCTGATCGGCGGCGATTTCGCCGCCCACACCGGCATTGATCACCCGGATGCGGCTCTCGGGGTAACGGCGGGCCAGGTCGCGCTCCAGCCGGAAGGGATAGCTCGCCTCGGGCCGCGGCGCGCCATAGCCCTGGGTGGACGAGGATCCGATGGCCAGCACCACCAGCGGCCGGCCCTCTTCCAGTTTCTCATCCGTCACCGGCAGATCGCCCGCCAGATCCGGGCCGTCTTCCGGCACACGGCAGACGCCATCGATGCTGGTATCGAGGGCAAGGCCGAAGCTGCCGGCATCCTGTTCCGGCGCCCGCTTCGGTGTCACCGCTGCCTCGGCAGCCAGTGCCGCAGGCGGCACCGCCGCCAGCCCCGGCAGGAGCATGGCGGCGGTAACGGCCAGCGGGCGAAGAACGTGGTGCAGCAGGCGGGTCATGATCAGGCGCGGACGGGACCGAAGGCCTTGGCCGGCGGGACGGCTGCGGACGGCGCCGCGGGCGCGGTGCGGGCAGGAGTCACGGTCGTACGAGCGGGCGTCTGGGTAGTGCTGCGCTTCAACCATTCGAGGCCCCCGGCAAGCAGGACGAGAATGACGAGACCGGCAGACACCAGTACCACATCGAGAACCACGCCACCACCCAGCGGAACCCGGACCAGCTGCGCCGCCACCGCCAGCAGAGAGCCGGTGGCAAAGACCGCCAGACCCTGGCGCCCCATCACCGCGAAGGGGTTGTTGGCCCCCAGATCCCGCAGCCAGCGGCCGGCCGGCGAATAGGCGACGACATAGACCAGAGCCAGCAGATGCAGGATGCGCGGCAGGGTGACGAAGGTCTTGTCCTGACCATAAAGGAAGAAGGGGATCGGCAGCATGTCGCGCGCGGGATAGAAGGCCACGAGCTTCATCACCAGCGCCAGCACCAGATAGGCTGCCGCCAGCCACCAGGCCCAGGCCCGGTAGGGCACCACCTGCGCCCGGCCCAGGATGCCGGCACCGACCACGAAACCGATCGCGAAGACGAACTGCCAGGCCAGCGGGTTGAAGAACCAGCCGCCGCCGTTCGGCCATTGCGGGGCGTTCATGCCGGTCATGTTGGCGACCACCCAGACCGTGGCCGAGGCCACGAGCATGGCGCCGACGCTCGCCCGTGCGATCAGCATCATCACCGGCAGGGCCAGCATGAAGCAGATATACATCGGCAGGATATTGAAGTAGCCGGGCTGATGGCCCAGCGTCACCACCCCCATCAGGCCGGCGGCGGGGTCATTGAAGATCGGGCCCAGATTGATCCAGGAATACAGCTCCGGATCGGCGGTGGCGCCGGCCATCCAGGCCACCAGCGCCGCCACTACGGCGATGCAGAAGACATGGACCAGATAGAGGTCGAAACCGCGCTTTGCCGCCTTGGCGCTGGCCAGCCAGGGCCGGTCGGCGGTGAACTTGCGGAAATAGGCGAGCGCCGCCGCCAACCCTGCCAGGAAGACGAAGATTTCGGTCGCATCCGCGAATCCGAAGTTACGGATCGTGATGTTTTCCAAAGGGTTTCCCGGCACGTGATCGATGAAGATCATGGCCAGGGCAAGGCCCCGTACCGTATCGATCTCGTTCAGCCGGCCGCGCCGTGTCGCGTCCATCGGTTTTGTCCTTGGTGAAGGTGGCCCGCTGCTTTACCAGCAACACCATTGCAACGCACCAGGCTTCAACCGGTACAGGGGCATAATGTGGATCCCCCGCGTCAAAAGCGGGGCAGGTCCGTGGCGGCCGTGACCATTCTCCCATCGGCCCACGTGCCACCACTACAGGTGGAGCTGCCACGATCCGGTAATGATCATTATGTCTATTATGCATTGGCGTCATGATCAGATCCGACATTATGATCTACCTGTGTTCCCGGTATGGTTGACTTTACCCGCCACACCGCCCTTCCCGGGGCGTTGTGGCGGGATTTTTCTTCCAGCCAAAACACAACCTTTACGATGGTTTATAAGCATATTTACGCGTGAGATGCCCATGAGCCAGGATCCGAGTGCCGCCCCGTCCGCCATCGGCCAGCCGCCCCAGTCACCTCGGATACGCGACACACGTCCCGGGCTCGACCGGACAGCCCGCCTCGTGCTCATTGCGGCCGCCGTGGTCGTGACCATTTCGATGGGCGTGCGCCAGGCATTCGGCGTCTTCCTTACCCCCGTCGTCGCCGAACTCGGCATCGGTCGCGAGGTCTTCGGCTTTGCGATCGCCGTGCAGAACCTGCTCTTCGGGCTGATGCAGCCCTTCATCGGCATGATCGCCGACCGTTTCGGCCCCTCGCGCGTGGTGCTGGCGGGCACCGCCGCCTATGTGGCGGGGCTGGTGCTCGCCGCCTCGACCGGTTCCCCCACCGGGCTGATGGTCACGCTGGGCGTGGCTGTGGGCTTCGGCCTCGCCGGCACCAGTTTCGTGGTGGTGCTGGGGGCGGTCGGCCGGGCCGTGCCCGAAGCGCGGCGGCCGCAATGCTTCGCCCTGGTCACGGCCGGCGGCTCTTTCGGCATGTTCGCGGTGGTCCCCGGGGCATATGCCATGCTCGACGCCTTCGGCTGGCGGGATGCGATCCTGCTGCTCGCCATCGCCGCCAGTGCCATGGCCGCCTTCGGCTTCGCGCTCGACGGGGCACGCCGGCGCAGACCGCAGGGCACCGCCGGGGCCGCGCCGGCCCCTGCCCGCCCCGTCCGGTGCCGACACGCTGGGCCAGGCGCTTCACGAAGCCGCCCATAGCGGCAGCTTCTGGCTGCTGGCACTCGGCTTCGGGGTCTGCGGCTTTCAGATCACCTTCATCGGCGTGCACCTGCCGGCCTATGTCGGCGATGTCGGCATCCCCGGCTGGGTGGCGGCCTGGGCGCTGGGGCTGATCGGGGCCTGCAACATCGTCGGCGCCTATGTGCTGGGCAGCCTGGGCGCCCGCTTCCGCGGCCGCAACATGCTGGTCGCCATCTACGCGCTCCGCACGATCTTCGTTCTGGCGGTGGTCGTTCTGCCGCCCTCGGCACCGCTGATCCTGGCCTTCGCCGCGCTCTTCGGCTTCACCTGGCTCGGCACCATTCCACTCACCAGCGGCATGGTGGCGCGGATCTTCGGACCGCGTTACCTTTCAACCCTTTATGGCGTGGTCTTCCTGTCGCATCAGGTCGGCGCCTTCCTCGGCGCCTGGGGCGGCGGCTATGCCTACGACCTGCTCGGCTCTTACGATGCGGTCTGGGCGGCGATGGCCGTCATCTCGGCGATTGCAGCCCTGATGCACCTGCCGATTTCCGATCGGCCGGTGGTCCGGCAGCCGAAAGCCGCGTGAGCGGGGCGGCGATCCGGGCTATACTTTCCGGATATCCCGTTACGGAGGCGAACGTGATGAGCGAAATGCTGCCCGTCGACCGGATGCATATGAGGCACGAAGCGGCAGAGGACGAAGCAACCGACGGCGACCGGCCTTTGCCAGCCTGGACCATTCACGCCGCCGCGATCGGCATCGGCCTCGTGCTCGGGGCCGCCCTCTACGGCTGGGGCCGCTATTCTGGCGTCATCTCCATGGACTGGGTGGGCCTGCTCTGCGGCTGAGCCGCAAGACCAGGCCCGGCCCCCATTCCTTGATCAGACCTTCTCGACAATCAGCGCGATGCCCTGGCCGATGCCGATGCACATCGACACCAGGGCGTAGCGCCCGCCGCGACGCTCCAGTTCGCGCAGCGCCGTCAGCGTGATCCGCGCGCCCGAAGCCCCCAGCGGATGGCCGACGGCGATCGCACCGCCATTGGGGTTCACGCGGGCATCGTCATAGGCCAGATCCAGCTGCTTCAGGCAGCCCAGCACCTGGGTCGCGAAGGCCTCGTTGATTTCGATCACATCCATATCGGCAAGCGAGAGCCCGGCGCGGGCCAGTGCCTTGCGTGCCGCCGGCACCGGACCCAGCCCCATCACCCGGGGCTCCACCCCGGCCACCGCCGCCGCCACGATCCGCGCCCGGGGCTTCAGGCCGAAACGGGCACCGGCCGCTTCGGTGCCCAGCAGCAGTGCTGCCGCACCGTCATTGATGCCCGAGGCATTACCCGCCGTCACCACGCCATCGGCCGCCAGCGGCCGAAGCTTCGTCAGCGCCGCCAGGGTGCTGTCGGGTCGCGGATGCTCGTCGGCCGTCACCTCCAGCGCCGGCGCCTTGCGGCCCTGGTCGACGGTGACGGCCGTGATCTCGCCCTCGAAGAAGCCGGCCGCGCGCGCCGCTTCATAGCTCGCCTGCGACCGCGCCGCAAAGGCGTCGCTCTCCTCGCGGCCGATGGCCAGGTCGCGGGCGATGTTGTCGGCGGTCTCGGGCATGGTGTCGCCGCCATAGGCCGCGATCACCTTCGGGTTCGGGAAGCGGGCGCCGATGGCGCTGTCATAGACCTTGAAATCGCGGCCAAAGGCCTGTTCCGATTTGGCGACCACGAAAGGCGCGCGGGTCATGCTTTCCACGCCGCCCGCGATCATCAGCTCGCCATCGCCCAGGCGGATGGCACGCGACGCATCGATCACCGCCGCCATGCCGCTGCCGCAAAGCCGGTTGACGGTCTGTGCCGCCACCTCCACCGGCAGGCCGCCCATCAGCGCGCCATGGCGGGCGACGTTGCGGGCATCCTCGCCCGCCTGGCAGGCACAGCCGGCAAGCACATCCTCGATCGCGGTCGGATCGACGCCGGTCTTTGCCATCAGCGCCCGGATCACCTGGCCCAGCAGGTCGTCGGGGCGGATGCGCGACAGCACGCCGCCCTGGCGGCCGAAGGCGCTGCGCAGGCCGTCGAAGATGAAGGCGTCGGTGGTGGCGGACATGGGAACGGTTCCTCCGGGCTTTTCTCTGGTCTTGTCTCAGGCTTCGTCGCGGGTCAGCGGCAGGCCCAGGCGGGCGCGGCGCGACAGCCAGGGGCTGGGCCGGTAGCGCGGATCGCCGGTCGCCGCCAGCAGCCCCTCCAGCACCGTCAGCACATGGGCAGCCCCCAGGCTATCGCCCAGGCGCAGCGGCCCCTTGGGATAGCCGAGGCCCAACTCTACGGCCGGATCGATGTCGGCCGGGGCGGCGATGCGCATCTGGGCGATCTCGCAGCCGACATTCACGATCTGGGCGGCGATGCGCTGGGCGACGAAACCGGCGCTGTCGCGGATCCGCGTCACCGGCACACCGCCCTGCTCCAGCCGCACCGCCATGCCGGCGGCGAGCGCCGGATCGGTGGCGGGCGAGGTCATCAGGGTCAGCCGCCGCTCGAAGCCGAACAGCGGGTCGATCGCCAGCGCCCGGGCCGAATCGACCCCCGCCTCCAGCGCCGCCGTGGTGCAGTCGGTTCCAAGCGGCAGCAGCAGGGCGATCGCGCCCTCGCCCGGCCGGTCGCCCGCATCCACCACCATGCCGGCCCGCGCCACCAGCTCCTGCGCCGCCGCCCGCCAGGCCGGATCGGCGGCAGGCCCCACCCAGACCGGCCCGTCGACCGCGCGGCCAGCCAGCGGGTCGGGCTCGGGGTCCGGCTCGATCCGCGCGCGCCCGTTCTCATAAGTATAGAAGCCGGCGCCGGATTTCCGCCCCAGCAGCCCGGACTCCATCCGGTTGCGGCCGATCGGCGACGGGCGGAAGCGCGGCTCCTGAAAGAACTGGTCGTAGATCGATTCCATCACCGGCTGCGAGACGTCGAGCCCGACCAGATCGAACAGCTCGAACGGCCCCATGCGGAACCCGGCCGCGTCGCGCATGATCCGGTCGATATCCACCGGCCGCGCCACCCCGTCCTGCAGGATGCGCAGCGCCTCCACCCCGAAACCGCGACCGGCATGATTGACCAGAAAGCCGGGGCTGTCGGTGACATTGGCCGGCAGATGGCCGGTGCGGCCGGCCAGATCGGTCAGGGCCGCGGTCACCCAGGGGGCGGTGCGGGCCCCCGCCACCACCTCGACGATCTTCATCAGCGGCACGGGATTGAAGAAATGGAAGCCCGCGACACGCTCGGGCGCCGCGCAGGCCGCCGCGATCGCGGTCACCGACAGCGACGAGGTGTTGGAGGCCAGGATGCAGCCCGGCCCCACCGCCGGTTCCAGATCACGGAACAGCGTGCGCTTGACCTCCAGCGCCTCGACGATCGCCTCGACCACCAGATCGGCGCCTGCGAACGAGGTCGGAGCGGCCTCCACAACCTTCAGCCGACCCAGGGTTGCGTCGATGTGATACTGGTCACACTGGCCCTTTGAGGCCTTGCGTGCCAGCATGTCGGCGATGAAGCCACGCGCCGCATCGGCTGCGCCCGGCTTCGCATCGGCCAGGCGGACCTCGACCCCGGCTTCGGCCAGAACCTGGGCGATGCCGCGGCCCATGGATCCGGTGCCGATCACCCCGGCGATATCGATCCGTCGGGGGGCGGAAGTCTCGGTTCGGGCAGCGAAATCGGTCACGGGCGGGGTCCTCCGGCAGGCGCCGCCATGCGATTTCCGCAGGGCGGACTCATATTCCATCGCGTTGACGGGGAGGTTAGGCAGTGTCAGATTGGCCTGCAACCGCAATCCATCAGCATGCGCATCCGCGGAATTTGCCCGAGGCCGAGCCTCGTCCGGACAATTTTCACGGGTAAACGACGGAGCGGCGGGGTATGAATTCCGGCAGACGATCGGAAGCGCCCCAGGGGAGGAAGTTGGGAGTACAGGCATGCGCAAACGTGCCGAGATCGAGCCCATTGCAGAGCTCGACCCGGAAGAAGCCGCACGCGATCGGAATTTCGTGACGGCATTGGCCCGCGGGCTCGAGGTGCTGCGCGCCTTCCGCGTCGGCAACCAGCCCATGGGCAATCAGGAACTGGCCGAGATCACCGGCCTGCCGAAGCCCACGGTCTCGCGGCTCACCTATACGCTGACCAGGCTGGGCTATCTCTCTTATAACGAGCGGATCGGCAAGTATCGCCTGGGCTCAGCGGTGCTGACGCTGGGCTACAGCATGCTGGCCGGGCTGACGGTGCGCGACATCGCACGTCCCCTGCTGCAGGAGATCGCTGACTATTCCGGCGTGTCGGCAGCCTTGGGCGACCGTGACCGGCTGAACGTGCTTTATGTCGAATGCTGCCGGGCCGATACCGCGGTCACGCTGCGCCTCGACGTGGGCTCGCGGATCCCGATTGCGACCAGCGCCATCGGCCGCGCCTTCCTCGCCGGCCTGCCCGAACAGGAGCGCGGCTTCCTGATGGAACACATCCAGCGCCGTTCCGGCGCCGAATGGCCCAAGATCAAGGAAGGCATCATACAGGCGCTGGACGAGGTGAATGCCCGCGGCTTCTGCACCTCGATCGGCGAATGGACCACCGGCGTCAATGCCGTGGGCGTGCCGCTGCGCCGGCCCTCGGGCGGGCTGATGGCGATCAATTGCGGCGGCCCCAGTTTCATCGTCCATCGCGAGCGGATCGAGAAGGATATCGGCCCCCGTCTGGTGCGCATCGCCCAGCAGATCGAAGCCTCGCTGGTCCGCCGCTGACCGCCACGACCGACGCCCCCCCCAGGACCGACGCCCCCAGGAGTTGCAGACCCGACATGACCGGACGCCCCACCATCGTCTCGCCCGCCTCCCCGCCCGATGCGGTGGAACTGGCCGCAATCCTGGCCGAGGGTGAACCGCCGGGCGCCTACAATGGTCTGATCGGCACAAAGCTGGTCCGCTGGCAGCCCGATTACGCCGAGGTCTCGATCGAGCTTGGCCCCCAGCACCTGAACCGTGCCGGCGTGCCCCATGGCGGGGTGATCGCCTCGATGCTCGACAGCGCCTGCGGCTATGCCGGCAATTACTGCCCCGACCCCACGCGGGCGCGCTATTGCGTCACCCTGTCGCTCACCATCGGCTTCATCTCCCAGACCCGCGGCAGGCACCTCACCGCCCGCGGCCGGGTGATGGGCGGCGGCCGCAAGATCTTCATGGTCACGGGCGAAGTCACCGACGAGACCGGCGCGCTCATCGCCTCGGCCCAGGGCACCTTCCGCTATCGCGGCGGCAGCGAATCGCTCGAAGGCGTGCCGCGGGGCTGACCTTCGATGGCACGCACCCCATCTTCTGCTACGATGCGCCGGAGATGGAGGCTCTCATGCAAAACGTCGACCCGTTGGGCCTTGATATGCTCGACTTAGACGTTCTTCGCCGCAAGATCGCCGAGGCCGATGCCGACCCTCGGCCAGATCTTGACGAAGAAGACCTCGATCGTCATTTCGCGGTGCTGCTCCGGGAAGCACTGGCTGCTCGCAGGGCCTGAGTATTTCTATGCATACCTGAATATTTCCCTGCATATCTGTCATCCCTGCTCAGACGATCCGTCTGACCGGCGCCCCATCCAGCCAGGCGGCCACCGCCTCGGCGGTCTGGCGATAGAAGATGCGGAAGTTTTCGGCCGTCACATAGCCCAGATGCGGGGAGACCACCACCGTCGGCAGTTGCCGGAACGGGTGGTCGGCGGGCAGCGGTTCCCGGTCGTAGACATCGAGGCCCGCGCCGGCCAGGCGGCCGGTCGACAGGGCGTCGATCAGCGCCGCCTCGTCGACGATCGGCCCGCGCGAGGTGTTGATCAGCACCGCCCCCGGTTTCATCATCCTGAGCGCCGCCGCATCGATCAGCCCGCGCGACCGGTCGCCCAGTTTCAGATGGATGGTGACGATATCCGCCGTCGCCAGCAGATCCTCTTTCGAGACGCGTCGGGCCCCCACCTCCCGGCAGCGGGTATCGGTCAGATTGGGGCTCCAGGCCACGACCTTCATGCCGAAGGCCTGCGCCACCTCTGCCACCCGTCCGCCCAGCCGGCCAAGGCCCAGCACGCCCAGGGTCTTGCCCTCCAGCCCCCGTCCCATCACCGTCTGCCAGGGCTGCCCCGCCTTCATGCGGGCGCTTTCGGCGCCGGCCCCACGCATCACCTCCAGGATCAGCGCGAAGGTCAGCTCCACCGTGGGGGCCGCCAGGCCTTCGGTGCCGCAGACCGTGATGCCCTGTGCCCCGGCCGCCTCCATGTCGATCGCGGCATTGTGCATGCCGGTGGTGACGATCAGGCGCAGATCCGGCAGCCGTTCCAGCACCCGTGCCGGCAGGGGCGTGCGCTCGCGCATCACGCAGACGATGTGGAACCCGGCGAGCGCCGCCACCACCGCCTCCTCGTCGGCAAAGCCGGTATGAAAGACCGTCAGCGCCGCCCGGTCTTCCACCGCCGACCAGTCGGCGAAGCCGGTTGCGACATCGTGGTAATCGTCCAGGATCGCGCAGCGATACCGCATCGGTCTTCTCCTGCCTGCAAACGCCACGAACCGCCGCGGCACCGGCCGGCGGCGGTTCGACAGGGATGATACAGGAGATCGGGGCGGAAGGTTCCGGTCAGATGAACAGCTTGCGCAGCTGGCTTGAAATCACATCCAGCAGGCTGACCATGACGATGATCATGATCATCACCGCGCAGGTCTCGGCGAAATAGAAGCCGCGGATCGCTTCCCACAGCACCACGCCGATGCCGCCGGCACCGACCATGCCGACCACCGTGGCCGAGCGGACATTGCTTTCGAAACGGTAGAGCGAATACGACACCCAGAGCGGCAGAACCTGCGGGATCACGCCATAGATCACCTCGGCCAGCGGCCCGGCACCGGTGGCGCGGATGCCCTCCACCGGCCGCGGGTCGATCGCTTCCACGGCTTCCGAGAACAGCTTGGCCAGCACGCCGGTGGTGTGGACGAACAGCGCCAGCACGCCGGCGAAGGGGCCGAGGCCCACCGCCACCACGAACAGCATGGCGAAGACCATTTCGTTGATGGCGCGCAGCGCATCCATCATCCGCCGCACCGGCTGCACCACCCAGACCGGCGCCACGTTCGACGACGACAGGATGCCGAAGGGAATGGCAAAAACAACCGCCAGAACCGTGCCCCAGAGCGCCAGCTGAATGGTGACCAGCAGCTCGTCCAGATAGAAGCGCCACTGGTGGAAATTCGGCGGGAAGAACTCGGCCCCGAACACGCCCATATTGCCGGCATCGCGGAACAGGTCGAGCGGCCGCATCTCGGCGCCGTCCCAGGACCAGACCAGCACGGCGGCGAGCAGGCCGTAGGTGACGTAGCGCAGCAGCGATCCCTTGAGGTCGCGCGGCGGCGTGATGCCGGGCGTGCGGGGCTGGGCAAGATCGGTCATGGCGGCCGGAACTTTCAGAGAAAACGACGTCGATGGTCGAGACTGGTCTGACATGAAGAACGACCGGCGGCGCGGGGGCCGCCGGTCGTTTGAGGCCGATGGATCACGAAGCCTTGGCGGCCTTCTCGATCTCGGCGGCGCGCTTGTTCAGCGCGTCGAGCTGGGCGTCGATCTCGGCGATCTTCTTCGCCTTCTCGTCGGCGGCCATGGCCGTATCGGCCTCGAGCTTCGCCTTCGAGCGGAACAGCTCCAGCTGACGGATCGGGATCAGCTGGTCGTTGCTGCTCTTGCGGAACGGCGCCCAGGTCAGACCCTGCAGAACCGCCTTTTCCTTCTCGGCGTCCGGGCCTTCGACACCATAGGTCAGGAAGAAGCTCGCGATCTTCTCCTTGGCCTCGGCCGGCAGGCTGGTGCGCCACACGATCGGGTCGGCCGGGATCAGCGGCGACTTCCAGATCACCTTGATCTGCTTGGCCTTCTCGGGGAAGGTCTTCTCAAGGCGGGCCATGTTCTCGGTGTTGTTGGTCGCAACGTCGACCTGGCCGTTGGCAACCGCCAGCGCATTGGTCTCGTGGTTCGCTGCCAGCGTCCGCTTGAAGGCGGTGCGGGCATCGACATTGTTCTGGGCGAAGACGTAGTAGCTCGGCACCAGGAAGCCCGAGGTCGAGTTGGGATCGCCGTTGCTGAAGGTCAGATCCTTCGCCTTGGCCAGCATGTCGTCGACCGTGTTCAGGTCGGTGCGGTCGGCCTGGGTGATCAGCAGCGACCAGTAGCCGGGCGAGCCGTCGGCCGCGACCGTCTGGGCGAAGATCTCGCCGCCGGCGCGGTCCACCGCTTCCATCGCCGACTTGTTGCCGTACCAGGCGACGTCGACCTTGTCGAAGCGCATGCCCTGGATGATGCCGGCATAGTCAGGCGCGAAGAAGGCCTTCACCTCGACGCCCAGCTTGCGCGACATGTCGGCCAGGAACGGGTCCCACATGCTCTTCAGGTTCTGGGTCGACTCGGTCGAGATGATGCCGAAGTTGATCTCCTTCATCGAGGTGATCTTCATGTCTTCGGCGGCGGCGGCCGGCAGGGCCGAACCGACGGCGATGGCGGCCGCCACGGCCACCTGGGTCAGACGCTTCAGGAACATGGGGTGCATGCCTTCCATGGGGCGTGGGATGCGTGAGGCGGAAGCACTGGGTGGCAGGGCGCGGCGTCAGACCGCCAGCGCCTGCCCCGCAGAAGCAGAGGCAGCGGCCGGCGCGGCGCGGTCACGCACGGGCAGGCCGATATCCTCGATCTCGGTCCCGTAGAGACGGGCGAGCATGTCGTTGGTCAGCGCGGCAGACGGGCCGTCATAGACCAGCCTGCCCTTGGCCAGCGCGATCACCCGCGAGCAGTAGCGGAGCGCGTAATCCACCTGGTGCAGCGAGACCACGACGGTGGTGCCGTCCTCGGCATTGATCCGGGCGAGCGTGTCCATCACCCGCCGGGCGCTTTCCGGGTCCAGAGACGCGATCGGCTCGTCGGCCATGATCACCTCGGCCTGCTGGACCAGAGCGCGGGCGATCGCGGCGCGCTGCTGCTGGCCGCCCGACAGTGTCGAGGCCCGGCGATGGGCCCATTCGGCGATGCCGACACGCTCCAGCGCTGCCAGCGCCCGCATGCGGTCGTCGCGACGGAAGCGCCCTGTGATCACCCGCCAGAGCGGCAGGCTGCCGAGCGTGCCGGTCAACACATTGGTGATCACCGTCAGCCGGCCGACCAGGTTGAACTGCTGGAAGACCACGCCGATCCGGGCGCGGCGCCGGCGGATGTCGCGGGCAATGCGGCCGTTCTTCTGCACCGAACCGCCCAGCATGCGGATCTCGCCGCCTTCCGTGCGGTCTGAGGCGATCAAGCCAGAAAGATGGCGCATCAGCGTCGACTTGCCCGAGCCCGAGGCACCGATCAGGGCGACCATTTCGCCCCGGGCGACCTGGAAGCTCACGCCGTCCAGCGCACGATGGCCACGGAACGTCTTGGTCAGGCGCGCCACCTCGATGGCGGGTGCGCTGGCGCTGTCGGTCATCGCCGGTCGGTCCTTCCGAATGTCCTGCATCGGGGGGCAATGTCGCCTCGCGCAGGGGTACCCCCGTCGGAGACGTCCCGGTCAGGCCGGCCAGGCGGGTTCAGATCACCTGCGGCCGTACCCCGGGCGGCCACATTGCGCGGCCCCGTCGGCTATCTGATTAGCCGGCTTCGATGACGTTTCGGTGACGACGCGGTAAAGCATTGATGAAGGGCCGCCCCCATGGCATCACGGGGCTGCCGGAGGGCCCTGCCCCCTAGACAAATCCTTGATACACATCCGCAATTCCGGATCTATCCGGAGGGATGTCGCCCCTTGGTCTTCAGGAGATCCGCGCCGATGCCGGTACCGTACCGTGCCGCCCTTTACGTCATGCCCGGCACCTCGGACCCGCTGGGTGCCTTCGGGGCTGCCTGGCTCGGCCGCACGGCAGATGGCGGCCCCCTGGCGCCGCGCCCGGTGGTACCGGAGACCTGGTCCGCCACTGCCCTTGATACCGTGACGGCAGAGCCACGGCGCTATGGCTTTCATGCCACCCTGCGCGCGCCCTTCCGCCCGGCCGACGGCGTCGATCTGGACGCGATCGAGGCCCGGGCGGCGGAGCTTGCCGCCGCCCTGCCCCGGGTGGTGATCCCGCAAGGGCTGCAGCTCCGCCGGATCGCGCATTTCCTGGCGCTGGTACCGGCCGCGCACTCGGACGCGCTGCAGGATTTCGCCGCCCGGATCGTGGAGGGCACCAATGATCTGCGCCGGCCGCTCGATACCGAGGACCGCGCGAAACGGCTGGCCAAAAGCCGTCTCAGCCCGCGACAGATCGAGCTGCTGGACCGCTGGGGCTATCCCCATGTGCTGGAGGATTTCCGCTTCCACATGACCCTGACCGGCCGGCTACCCGAAGACGAGCCGGCGGTTGCCCGGCTGTTCGATGCCCTGGCCGGCGCCACCACGGCTTTTGCCACCCGGCCCTTCGTCATCGATGCCGTCGCGGTCGCGGTAGAGGCAGAGCCGGGCGCGCCCTTCATTTGCCACCGCCGCTTCGCGCTCCGCGGTTGATGCGGCAGACGCAGGATGGGATGCTGACACGTCAACGACAACGGCGCAAAAGCACGACATCCCCCTACCGCATCCGAAGGCAGAATTTCCATGAAGGGCAAGGTCATCGGCTTCGACAGCCGGACGGGCACGGGCGCCATCGAAGGCGAAGACGGCCTGCGCTATGAATTCTCGGGCACCGAATGGCGAAGCGTCATCCGCCCCGAAGCCGGTGTTCAGGTGGACTTCCATCCCGAGGGCCAGATGGCCCAGGCGATCTTTCCGGTGCAGGCGCCGGCCGCCGCCCGGGACGGGGACGGCTTCTCGTGGTGGGCGTTCTATTTCTCGTTCCGTGGCCGCACCACCCGCAAACCCTATTGGCTGTATCTGATCCTGCCGGTCTTCGTGATCAGCATCCTGTTGACCCTGCTCGATGTGGGCCTCGGCACCTACAATGCCGAAACCGGGGGCGGGTTGTTCAGCGGGCTGTTCTCTCTGGCGGCAATCTGGCCCAGCCTCGCGATCGGCGCCCGCCGCTGCCATGATCGCGGCCGCAGCGGCTGGTTTCAGCTGATCATGCTGATCCCGCTGATCGGCTGGATCTGGCTGCTGGTCGAAATCGGCTTCCTGCGCGGCACCGAGGGACCGAACCGGTTCGGTCCCGACCCTCTGCACACCGGCTACTGATACATGCCGGCGGCTGGCCGCCGTCAGCCGCCGATCGCGCGGATGAAGGCGGCAACGGCGTCGTCCAGCGCGCCGCCATTGTCGACCACAACCACATCAGGTCCTGCGGGCATCTCCGCCCGGGCCCGGGCCAGGCGGCGCCGGATGTCCTCCGGCGTCTCGCGGCCGCGGGCGGCCAGCCGTTCGGCCAGCACCGCATCGGGGGCATCGACCACCACGATCCTGACCGGCGCCGCCCGCCGCCGGGCATCGTCCAGCACGGCACGCGACACATTGGCGACCACCGTCAGCCCGTTGCGCCGCGCCGCCGCAACCGTCGCCGGGATGCCGTAGCAAAGGCCGTGGGCCTGCCAGTGCAGCAGGAAGTCGCCGACCGTCGCCCGGGCTTCGAAACCGGCAACAGTTTCGGGCTCGTGATCCTCGCCCCCGGCATCGGCCGGCCGGGTGATCACCCGCCGGGCGAAGACATGACGGCCGCTCGGGGCCAGTTCGGCCCGCGCGCGCGCCATCAGCGTGTCCTTGCCCGCGCCCGACGGCCCCACCACCAGACAGAGCAGGCCCCCGGTCTCACCTTCGGCCGCAGCCATGATCAGAGCACCTGCCGGCCGCGCCGCCACACGGCCCGGATCAGCGGCACATGGCCGTCGACCACGGCGAAGCGCACCAGATCGGCCTGCGCGCCGGCCGCGATCCGGCCGCGATCCTTGAGCCCGACCGCACGCGCCGGAATGTCGGTGACGGTGCGAATGGCGGCCGCCAGCCCCACGCCCTCCACATCCGCCAGCATCATGGCCGCATGCAGCAGGCTCGCCGGCACGTAATCCGACGACAGCACGTCGAGCAGCCCGGCTTCGGCAAGAGCCCGGGCCGAGACATTGCCGGAATGCGAGCCGCCCCGCACCAGATTGGGCGCCCCCATCAGCACCGCCATGCCGGCGGCCTTCGATGCGCGCGCGGCCTCGATCGTGGTCGGGAACTCGGCCACCGAGCAGCCATCGGCCTCGGCTTCGGTTACATGCTCGGCCGTGGCGTCGTCATGGGAAGCCAGTGCATAGCCGCGCGCCTGCGCCTGTGCCACCACATAGGCGCGGTTGGCCGGGGCGTGTTCCGCCTGCATGCGCTTCTGGTTGACGATCATCTCCCCGATCTCGTCGGCGCTGACGCCATGCTTGCCCATATAATATTCGCGGTATTTCGCCTCGTCGACGAACTGCCGCTGGCCGGGGGTGTGGTCCATGATCGACAGCATGCCGGTCAGCGGATGGTCGATCAGCGGCTCGACCAGCGCCTGCATCCGTTCATGAGCGATCTCGCAGCGCAGATGCAGAAGATGGTCGACGCGCAGCAGGTCGCGGGTCTTGGCATCGGCCACTGCATCGATCATGTCGGCCAGATCGCGCGCCCGGTTGCCCTGCTTCAGATCGCCGATGGTCACGGCGTCGAAGACCGTGGTGATGCCGGCCGCGGCCAGTTCTGCATCATGCGCCCGCACGGCCGGCAACGCCGGCCAGCGCACCCCTGGCCGCGGCGCGAAATGCCGCTCCAGATTGTCGGTGTGCAGCTCCACCAGCCCGGGGATCAGATGATCGCCCTCAAGGTCGATCGCACCCGGCACCCGAGAGATCCCCTCGGCCAGTTCGACGATGCGGCCGTCCGCGACCACCACGGTCGCCCGCGCCAGCACGGTGTCGGGCGTCACCACCCGGGCATTGGTCAGGATGGTCTGGGCGGTCATGCGGCGGCTCCGGCGGGAGTGAGGGGCAGAAGGCGGGTCGCCAGGCGATCACGCACCGCCCGGTCGTGGAAGATGGCGACGATCGCGGCACCATTGCTGCGGGCGGCTTCGATCAGTCCGCAGGCGGCATCGACATTGCCGGCGTCGAGCGAGGCGGTGGGTTCGTCCAGCAGCAGCACCGGATGACCGGCGGCCAGGCCGCGGGCGATGTTCACCCGCTGCTGCTCGCCGCCCGAAAAGGTCGCGGGCGGCAGCGACCACAGCCGCTCGGGCAGGTTCAGCGCGACCAGCAGTTCCGCTGCGCGCGTCTCGGCTTCGGCCGCCCCTCCCCCGCGCCGGCGCAGTGGCTCGGCGACGATCCTGAGCGTTGCGACACGCGGGATCACCCGCAGGAACTGGCTGACATAGCCCATGGTCCGGCGGCGGACATCCAGCACCTCGCGCGGCTCCGCCGTGCACATGTCGACCACCTCGTCGCCATGGCGGACCAGAACCCGGCCCTGATCGGCCAGATAATTGGCGTAGAGGGTTTTGAGCAGGGTGCTCTTGCCGGTCCCGGAAGGGCCGTCCAGCACCACGCATTCGCCGGGCGCCACTTCCAGATCGACCCGGTCGAGCACCGGCAGCCGCACGCCGCCCTGGGTGTGAAGCACGAAGGTCTTGGAGATGCCTTCGGCCTTGAGCCGCCAGCCGTCCGCGACCGGCATCGCCGTTCCGGCGAGATCTTGCGTCATCGGGGTCACCATCGGATCAGACCTGGAGCACGGAAGAGACGAGCAGCTGGGTATAGGGGTGCTGCGGGTCGTCGAGGATCTGGTCGGTCAGCCCCTGTTCCACCACCCGGCCGCGGCGCATCACCATCAGCCGGTCGGCGAGCAGGCGGGCGACCGCCAGGTCGTGGGTGACGATCAGCACCGACAGGCCCAGATCCTCGTTCAGTTCGCGGATCAGGTCGAGCAGCCGCGCCTGCACCGAAACGTCGAGCCCGCCGGTCGGCTCGTCCATGAACACCAGCCTGGGACCGATCACCAGATTGCGGGCGATCTGCAGGCGCTGCTGCATGCCTCCGGAAAAGGTGCGCGGCAGATCGTCGATCCGCCCGCCATCGATTTCCACCCGCCCCAGCCAGTCGAGCGCCCGGTCGCGGATCCGGCCGTAATGCCGGGCGCCCGTCGCCATCAGCGGCTCGCCGACATTGGCGCCAGCGGAAACATCCAGCCGCAGCCCGTCGCGCGGATTCTGGTGGACGATGCCCCATTCCTCGCGGGCCAGCCGGCGGCGCTCGGCCTCGCCCATGGTCACCACGTCATGGGTGGTGCCGGCGCGGTCGGTATAGAGCGCCTGACCGCCATCGGCTTCGATCCGGCCCGACAGCATGCCGAGCAGCGTGGTCTTGCCCGATCCGCTCTCGCCCACGATGCCCAGCACCTCTCCCGGCCACATCCGGAACGAGACGTCGGTGCAGGCGATGGCGGTGCCGTAGCGCTTCTCCAGCCCCTCCACCGCCAGCAACGGCCGGGCGGGGGACAGGGTCTCGGCGGCCTTTGCGATCGCGTTCATCGCGCGCCCTCCTCGCCCGGATGGAACGGGGCATCCATGCCCGGCCCCTCATGGCCGGCCTCGCGCCGGCTGGTGCAGTGATCGGTGTCGGAACAGACGAAGATCCGCCCGCCCCGGTCGTCGACGATCACCTCGTCCAGATAGCTGTCGGTGGCACCGCACAGCGCGCAGGGCCGGTCCCAGCCTTCCACGTCGAAGGGGTGGTCCTCGAAATCCAGGCTGCGCACGGTGGTATGGGGTGGGATCGCGTAGATCCGCTTCTCGCGCCCGGCGCCGAACAGCTGCAGGAAGGGCGCATCATCCAGCTTCGGGTTGTCGAATTTGGGGATGGGCGAGGGCCGCGCCAGATGGCGGCCGGCCACCATCACCGGATAGTCATAGGTGGTGGCGATGCGGCCGTGGCGGGCGATGTCTTCGTAGAGCTTCACATGCATCGCGCCATATTCGGCCAGCGCGTGCATGCGCCGGGTCTCGGTCTCGCGCGGCTCCAGCCAGCGCAGCGGCTCGGGGATCGGCACCTGATAGACCAGGATCTGGTCTTCGGTCAGCCGGGCTTCGGGCACGCGGTGGCGGGTCTGGATGATCGTCGCCTCACGCGTCCGCTCGGTGGTGGCAACCCCGGCGGTGCGGGCGAAGAAGCGGCGGATCGACACCGCATTGGTGGTGTCGTCCGCGCCCTGGTCGATGACCTTGAGCACGTCGTCCCGGCCCAGCACGGCGGCGGTCACCTGGATGCCGCCGGTGCCCCAGCCATAGGGCAACGGCATTTCGCGGCTGGCGAAGGGCACCTGATAGCCGGGGATGGCGACGCCTTTCAGGATCGCCCGGCGGATCATCCGCTTGGTCTGCTCGTCCAGATAGGCGAAGTTGTAGCCGTCGGCGCTGCTGCCATCGGCGTCAGCGGCAAGAACGGTGGTCGTCGCGGGGGAGGTCATTCTGCCGCATCCCTGTTCTGGTCGTCGGCGTCCTGGTCGTCAGCGTCCTGTTGGCCACCGTGCCGCTCGCCATGCGCGCGGCGCAGGCGACGGACCATGTCGAGTTCCGACTGGAAGTCGACATAATGCGGCAGCTTCAGATGCTGCACGAAGCCCGAGGCTTCGACATTGTCGGCGTGGTAGAGCACGAATTCCGGGTCCTGGGCCGGGCCCATCACCGCTTCGCCCAGCTCGCCCGCGCGCATCGCCCGGTCGACCAGCGCCATGGCCATGGCCTTGCGTTCAACCTGACCGAAGCCCAGACCATAGCCGCGGGTGAATTGCGGCGGCGCCGCAGCCGTGCCGCGGAACTGGTTGATCATCTGGCATTCGGTCAGTTCGATCTCGCCGATCTCGACCGCGAAACCCAGCTCTTCGGGCACCATCTCGACGGCGACTTTGCCGATGCGGATCTCGCCCGCGAAGGGGTGGCTGTTGGCATAGCCGCGCTGGGTCGAATAGCCGAGCGCCAGCAGAAAACCCTCGTCGCCGCGGGCCAGGCTCTGCAGCCGCAGCGCCCGGTCGGCGGGGAAATCCAGCGGCTCGCGGGTGAGGTCGGGGACCGTCTCTTCGTCCTCGTCCACGGCGGGCAGCTCGCGCTCGATCAGCCCTTCATGGTTCAGCAGATCGGTGACCCGCGGCATGGCGTCGTCCAGCGGCTCTGCCAGCGGCAGAACCGGTTCGGGCGCCGTCTCGCCGTCCAGCAGGCCGAAATCCAGCAGGCGATGGGTATAGTCGAAGGTCGAGCCCAGCACCTGGCCGCCCGGCAGATCCTTGAAGGTGGCCGAGATGCGCCGGGCGATCGCCATGCGCGCGGTATCGACCGGCTCCGTCGCGCCGAAGCGCGGCAGGGTGGTGCGATAGGCCCTGAGCAGGAAGATCGCTTCGACCAGGTCGCCCTGGGCCTGTTTGATGGCGAGCCCGGCGAGTTCGGGATCATAGACCGAGCCTTCGGTCATCACCCGGTCGACCGCCCGGCCCAGCTGGCTGGTGATCTGGTCGACGCCAAGCTCCGCCACCTGCGGATCGCCGCGGCGGTCTTCCGCCAGCAGCCGGTGGGCATTGGCGATCGCCGCCTCACCGCCCTTGACCGCAACATACATCGGATCAGCCCTCCGGGGTGATGCGGGTGGTGCGCGGCAGGGCCGCCAGCCGGTCGCCCGCCGTCAGCACAATGTCGAGCCCGCGGGGATAGAGCGGCGCCAGCGCCGCGCGGGCCTCAACGAAGCCGGCTGGCAGCCCGGTGACCGCCAGATGTGCCGCTCCATCGATGCCGGGTCCTTCCAGCCGCCAGCCTGCCGCCGGCCCGGCCGACAGCGTCTCGACCTCGATCACCAGCGTGGTGGACCGGTCGGGATAGGCATCGGTGCCGAGGGCGAAACGATCGGGCGCCGGCATCGCCTCGGGATCGCCGATCACCGCAAAGGCCGCCTTGTCGGGGGCGACCGCCAGCGGCGCGCCGGTGTGAAAGCGCAGATAGGGCAGCGCCGGGGCCGAGACCCGGTCCAGCCAGACGGGGGTGTCGTGATCGGCCAGCGCCAGCAGCACGGCGGCTGCGGCGCGCGACAGCGGCCGGTCCAGCCCCGGGACCGCCGTCACCCTGGCGATACGGCCGGGGCGGGCCATGGCGTCCAGCACGGCGCGAAAGGTGGTCTGGGCATCGCCGACCGGGTCGGGGAAGCCGGGGGCAAGGCTGGCGAGCGGGGCCACCGCCGGCATGTCAAGGGTCAGGCTCATCCGTGTCACTCCCCGCGGACCATGGTGAAGAACTCCACCCGGCTCGCCGCCGCCTTGCGCGACGCCAGGGCCCGGGCCGCGGCCTGTTCGGCCGCCAGCGGCTCGACCAGGTCGCGCATCAGCCGGGGGCCGTGGGAGCCGGTCTGGAGCAGCGCGTCCAGAACCGCCACCAGTTCGGCCTTCGCCCGGTCGCGTCCGGCGACATAGCCGACCCCGGCCTCGCCGTCCTTCAGCCGCACCACGGCGCGCGAGACGGTCATCTCGCCCAGATTGAACCGGGCCCCTGCCCCGCCCGCTCGGCCGCGGACCATGGCCAGACCGGTTTCCGGGCGGCGCAGGGCCACCGCCCCCGCCAGCACACCGGCCCGGCCGCCGGGCAGATCATCCAGCGCCGCCTGCAACCGGCCGCGATCGGCACGGGCCAGCACCGCCAGCCAGCGCCTGCGCGCCGCCTGGTCCGCCGTGCCACCGGCCGTTTCCGCCGTGCCGCCGGCCATCTCCGCCGTCATCGTCATCGGACTTGTTCCTTCCGTACCCGCGTCGAAGCGGATGTCGACAACTTGGTATATTTGTATAGACATCCGTATCTCTCATGGGCATGATGCCTCCATCCCCGCCCGAGGGCAAGACCGGGAGGGTGACGTTTGCATGACGATGCGGTACCGCAGCAGGACCAGAAGGGGGATCGGATGGCCATTGACCGGGAACCGGGGGTGACGCTCTGGCGGCAGATCGAACGGGTGCTCGCGGACGAGATTCAGCGCGGCATCATGACGCCGGGCGCCCAGCTCGCCACCGAACACCAGCTGGCGGAACGCTTCGGGGCCAACCGTCACACCGTCCGCCGGGCGATCCGCGAATTGAAGACCCGCGGGCTGATCCGCGTGGAACAGGGCCGCGGCACCTTCGTGCATGAAAACGTGATGGACTATGCCCTGGGCCCGCGCACACGCTTCAGCGCCAATCTGAAAGCGCAGGAGCGCCGGCCGGCCGGCATGCTGCTGGAGGCAGCCGCCGTCGCCGCCACCGGCCGCGTCGCCGAGGGGCTGGGCGTCGCGGAAGGCGCGCCGCTGATCTATCTCACCACCCTCTCTTTCGCCGACAACGTGCCGGTCAGCCTGGGGCGGCATTACCTGGATTTCGACCGCTTCCGCGGCATCGACGAGGTGTTCCGCGAAACCCCCTCCATGACCCTCGCCCTCACCCGCTTCGACATCCACGACTACACCCGCGGCCGCACCCGCATCACCGCGCGCATGCCCTCTGCCGAAGAGGCCGGGCTGCTGCGCCAGCCGCCCAACCGGCCGGTGCTCAAGACGGAATACATCGACGTCGATGTAAATGGCCGGCCGGTGCAGTACGGCATCACCCTCTTTGCCGGCGATCGGGTGCAGATCGTCACCGACCCGCGCAACCCGGATGCAACCGACAGAACCGATGCATCGACATCAATGTAAATCGCCGGCGCCCGCGCCGACCATGGCGTGACGCCAGAGAATTTTCACCGCCAGCTCAGCGACTTACGGCAGATCCCTGCAGCGAATTTCGGTCCACGGGTTGGTTTCGGCGCGCCGATCCCCTATATTTCCGTCGAACCCGCCACAACGACCATGATCAGGACCCCTCGCTTGGTGACGATCAGCCGACGCGCGGCCCTCGGCATTCTTGCCGGCGCCGCAGCTGCCACGGGTATCGCAGGAAACGCCCTGGCCCAGACCAATCCGGCCCCCGCAGGGGCACCGGACCCCGAGAACACCCTGGTCATGACCCTTGCGTCAGGCAAGGTTCTGATCCGCCTGCGCCCGGACATCGCGCCGGGCCATGTGGCGCGGATCAAGGAACTCACCCGGCAGGGTTTCTATGACGGCGTGGTCTTCCACCGCGTCATCCCCGGCTTCATGGCGCAGACCGGCGACCCCACCGGCACCGGGCGTGGCGGCTCGGGCAAGAAGCTGAAGGCGGAGCTGTCGAACACGCCCTTCCGACGCGGCACCGTGGGCATGGCCCGCAGCAGCGATCTGGACAGCGGCGACAGCCAGTTCTTCATCTGCTACGACCGTGCCGGCCATCTCGACGGCAGCTATACCGTCTGGGGTGAGGTGATCGAAGGCATGGATCTCGTCGACCGCATCGCGCCCGGCGAACCGCCGCGGCGCCCGGACCGCATCGAGAAGATGCAGGTCCTGGCCGACGCAGCCCCGAAGTAATCCCACAGCCGCGGCGGCCCGAAAGGCCGCCGCGGACCGTTCCATCTGTCCGTTTATCAACTCGAAGTTGATAGGTGATGCAGCAGACTTTCCGGATCAACATGCAAGGAGGATCTCCCATGAACAGCGGCCGTCCCGATACCAGTCTCTGGGGCCCCGGCAAGGCCATGTTCGATGATGTGTACAACCTCTCGGATCCGGCAGCGTACTGGCAGCGCCTGGCACCTCTCGATTACCAGACCCCCGAGATCGCCGCAGGCTTCTACCGCTCGCTGCTCGGCAGCCTGGCGGTGGCACGCGGCCGCGGGTCGCTGAAGTTGATCGATCTGTGCAGCGGCTACGGCGCGCTGCCGATGATGCTGAACCACGATCTGCAGCCCGGCACGCTGCACCGGCTCTATACCGATCCCAAGCGCGCGGCTCAGCCCGATGATGCCGGCCGCATCGCCTATGACCGCAACATGCTCCAACGCCGCAAGGCGGCCGCCCAGCACCGCATCGCCGGTGTCGACGTGGCCGAGAATGCGCTGCGCTATTCCCGCACCGTCGGCCTGATCGAACGGGCCTTCGTCGAGGATCTGGAGAACGACGCGCCGAGCGCCGAGCTGGCCCGCTGGGCGGCCGATACCGACGTGATCGTCGAGGCCGGCGGCATGGGCTATGTCGGCGAGGCGACCATCTCCAAGCTGATCTCGGCGGCCGAGGACGGCCGCAAGCCCTGGGTGCTGTCGATGCCGGTGCGCACCGTGGATACGCACGGCCTTGAAGAGATGCTGGCCGATCACGGCTATGCGGTGGAGCACAGCTCCAAGACGTTCCGCCACCGCCGCTTCCACGACCAGAGCGAGCAGACCGCCGCGCTCGACCGCCTGGCCGATTTCGGCATCGACACCGGCGGTGCCGAAATCGACGGCTTCTACCGCGCCCGCCTGCTGGTCGCCCGCCCGACCGCGGAAGCCGCAGCCTGGCCCATCCAGGCCCTGCTGCCGGCAGCCTGACCAGTAGAATACGGCCTGGCTTTTGGCCGGTCAGACCGACGACGGGTGATCGCTTCGGCGGTCACCCGTTTTTTATTTTGAGCGGCGACATACAACTATGTGGAGAGCGCTTCAAGCTTGGCTGAGATGGCGCAACATGACCCGGTGCAGGCGGGTTGGCCTTCCCCTCCCCCGGCCCGCCCGGCCCTGGAGTGCCGCACGGATTTGATCTGGCATCTTGTTAGCTAGTGGGACCAGCATCAAATCCGATGTTTCAGGCTTCAGCGACAACTCCGTAACGCCTTCCTCGGCGAGTCGGTCGTTGAGGCGAGAGAGAAGGGCGCGCGCGCATTCCGCGTTCATTCCCTGAAGTGTATCTTGAACAGCTTTTGGCGAATTAACTCCCAGGTCATTCAAAAGATCAAAAAGTTGCCCTGAATTCTCCGCAAATTTCGGCATGGCGTCACCCCAGAAATCTCGCATGCGACTTACAAAATCATGGACATCCATGAACGGCCGCTCAGGATCGACAGAGTTGGACGCCGGATTGATTGCTGTAAGACGTCTCTCATGCGCAGCCATGAGAGCGGAAATAACATGATCTCCTCGACGCACAAGTCTCCCCAGGTCACTGAGATGGTAGGCCTCATCAGGTGAAGGTCCAGCATCGTCCGACTTGTAGCCAATGTCATGCTCAACTTCATTCCAGACATGAGCTATCATCGTACATATCTGAATTTCGCAACTAATATCACCGACATTATCGTAAATTCCAATCAATTGATCTTGGCGCAATGCAGCCTGAACGTGAGTGGCTCGATAATAATTTTCATTTAAATCAGTCTTCTTATCCTTACGATCAATCTCGATTGTTTGCTGTCCGGCCGGGCCACAAAACAATTCTTCCATTTTTTGAACAATTTGATTACAATCTTTTTCTTGATAAGCAGATACACGAACTCCAGCAAGATCACTAATCGATGCGAATATCTCGTCTATAGACGTATAATTGCGGTCCTCGCGAGACGCGAAGCGGCGAAGTTTACCCTCAAATGATTTTTCCGTCTTGATACGAAAAGTTACGTGAGCACGAATCGCATTCTGCTCGCACACATCCTCTCTGCAGATTTCCGCCACACGATCAGCAAGTTTGACGTAGCGATCACGTTCACGACGATAGCGGGCAACCGCCTCAGTAATAAGTTCATCAGAGAATGGCATGACCGACAGCGCCCCCAGGATATCCGCTCAGCAGGCTTTCGACGCCCTGCTGCGATAGCCAAATACAACAAAGTTGTGACCTATTAACATACTTAACCGAAATTCGGGCTCGGACGCAAGCAATCAGGCGTTGATGGCTGTCCGCACAGCACTTACGAACTGATCCGGTTCACATCGGATTGGGTGGCGCTCCGTTGCAAATCCTTTCCGCATTGCGGAAACAGCACAGGAGCGGCCTGCTGCGGTCCGGCTCCCGTTTGCCCATATGCTCGAATCTGATATGATTGAGCATACAGGAGGTGCGATCATGCCGAATGTCCATCTGACGGAACCGATGCGGGACTATGTCGACGGCCTGATCAGGTCGGGGGCCTATGCCAATCTCAGTGAAGTTGTACGCGCAGGGATCCGCCTGCTGATGGAGAAGGACGGCGCCCGGCAGTTTTATGCGTTGAAAGCCGAGCTTGAGACCGCCGCTGCCGCGGCGGAGGGTGGGGCTTTCATCGAATTCGACCCGCGAGGGTTCGAGCCTGATGCCTTCAAGAGCTGATCTTCTGAATGTCGATCAAGCTCTCTGATCTCGCCCTGCGGGATCTGGACGAAATCCGGCAGTACACCATCCGGCAGTGGGGCAGAGAGCAGTGGCTGCGCTATTATCGCGGCCTGGTGTCCGTCTTCGAGCAGATTGAACACGCGCCCGAGGCCGGACGGCCACGAGATCTTTTCCTGCCGGGCATGCGATCGGTCGGCTTCGGCCGGCACATTATATTTTATGCACCGATCCGCTCCGCGGGCGGCCGCACAGTCATACTGCGCATTCTGCATCAGAAGCGCCATCTGCCGGCGTTGATCTATTATGAGGACATCGAGTGAAGGCGTTGCCTTCCTTCACGGTCCGCCCGCGTCCGAGCCGGGCGTTATCGAACCGCTGCGTCGCTCATGCCATCGACGGCCCACCTCACCGCCGCCGCCTTTTTCACCCCTCCGGCTTTTTCGCTCGCATCGGCGGATGATCGGGCTAGGATGGGGCGCGTCAGCGGTGAACCCGGTTGCGGGCGGTGCCGTGTGGCTTTTTGACGATCCTGCATCCACATCCTTCCGACCACCCGTTACGGAGCCCTCCGCTCATGACCGACACCGCGCTCGACCCCGAGAACACGCTGGTGATGACCCTGGACCACGGGACGGTGGTGATCCGCCTGCGTCCCGACCTCGCGCCCGGCCATGTCGCCCGCATGAAGGAACTTGCGCGCGAAGGCTTCTATGACGGCATCGTCTTCCATCGCGTGATCGAGGGCTTCATGGCCCAGACCGGCGACCCCACCGGCACCGGCCGGGGCGGTTCGGGCAAGAAGCTCAAGGCCGAGTTCACCAAGACCGCGTTCGAGCGCGGCGTGATCGGTGCGGCCCGCACCCCCGATCCGGACAGCGCCGACAGCCAGTTCTTCATCTGCTTCGCCCCGGCCCGCTTCCTCGACGGCCAGTACACCGTCTGGGGTGAGGTGGTCGAGGGCATGGAGGCGATCGACAAGATCGCCCGCGGCGAGCCGCCGCGGAAGCCGGATGCGATCAAGAGCCTGAAGGTCAAGGCCGACATCCAGGGCTGACACGCAACCTTGGATACGCCAGACACCACGTCCGGGGGCGGCAACACCCCGGACATCACGACCGGTTCGAAGGCCGCGACGCGCGACCCGGCCGAAGTCCTGCACGAGGTCTTCGGCTACAAGGCGTTCCGCGGCCTTCAGGCCGAGATCGTGGACCACGTCACCCGGGGCGGTGACGCCCTGGTGCTGATGCCGACCGGCGGCGGCAAGTCGCTCTGCTACCAGATCCCGGCGCTCTGCCGGCCGGGGGTCGGGCATCGTGGTCTCGCCGCTGATCGCGCTGATGCAGGATCAGGTGGAGGCGCTGCGGCAGCTGGGCGTGCGCGCCGCCGCACTCAACTCCACCATCCCCTTCCGCGAGGCGATGGCGATCGAGCAGGCGATGCGCCGGGGCGAGATCGACCTGGTCTATGTCGCGCCCGAACGCCTGCTGACCGAACCCTTCCTGCGTCTGCTCGACGAGATCGAGATCGCGCTGTTCGCGATCGACGAGGCGCATTGCGTCTCGCAATGGGGCCACGACTTCCGGCCGGAATACCGCCGGCTGACGGTGCTGCACGAACAGTGGCGTCATGTCCCCCGGGTGGCGCTGACCGCCACCGCCGACGCCCCCACCCGCGCCGACATCCAGACCCATCTGGACCTTGGCCAGGGCCGGGTGTTCCTGTCGAGCTTCGACCGCCCCAACATCCGCTACCGCGTGGCCCCCAAAGAGACGCCGCGCCAGCAGATCAAGGATTTCCTGGATCGCCACCAGGGCGAGGCCGGCATCATCTACTGCATGTCGCGGGCCAAGGTGGAAGAGACCGCAACCTGGCTGACATCCGAGGGCATCGACGCCCTGCCCTATCATGCCGGGCTCGACAAGGATGCCCGCGCCCGCAACCAGGACCGGTTCCTGAAGGAAGACGGGCTGGTGATGGTGGCGACCATCGCCTTCGGCATGGGCATCGACAAGCCGGATGTGCGCTTCGTCATCCATCTCGACCTGCCGAAATCGCTGGAAGCCTATTACCAGGAAACCGGCCGCGCCGGCCGCGACGGCCTGGCCTCGGAAGTGCTGATGCTCTACGGCACGCCCGACATCGCCCGGATCTATCAGCTGATCGAGGCGTCGGAAGCGGCCGACACCCAGAAGCGAGTGGAGCGGCGCAAGGTCGATGCCCTGGTCGGCTTCTGCGAGACCACGCGCTGCCGCCGCCAGGTGCTGCTGGACTATTTCGACGAACACGGCACGCAGCCTTGCGGCAATTGCGACACCTGCCTTGAGCCCGCCCGCACCTTCGATGGCACGGTCATCGCGCAGAAGGCGCTGTCGGCGGTGTATCGCACCGGCCAGCTGTTCGGCGCCGCCCATGTCATCGACGTGCTGACCGGTACCGTCACCGACAAGGTCCGCCAGTTCGGCCACGACAAGCTCAGTGTCTTCGGCATCGGCAGCGAGCTGGACAAGCGCGGCTGGAAGGCGGTGTTCCGCCAGCTGGTCGCCCATCGCCTGCTGGTGGTCGACACCGCCGGCCATGGCGGGCTCAGGCTGGGCGACAACGAGACCTGCCGGCCGCTGCTGCGCGGCGAAACCAGCCTGACGCTGCGCGAAGATCCGGCGCCGCGCCGCCGCGGCCGGGGCCCCGCCCGCGACCGCAGCCGGCCCGAACGCCCGAGCCTGGCGGGCGAGGACGAGACCATGTTCCAGGCGCTGCGCCGCCTGCGCCTGGCGCTCGCCCGCGCCCAGGGCGTGCCGCCCTATGTGATCTTCCACGACGCGACCCTGGTCGAGATGGCCCGCAACCGGCCGCTGGACGAGCGCGCACTGGCCGAAATCCCGGGTGTCGCCTCCACCAAGCTCAGCCGCTATGGCGACGCCTTCCTGGCGGTGCTGCAGGGCGAGGATCCGGAGGCGGTCGCCGACGGGTTCTGACCCTCCAGGGCCAATCGGGCGATGACGTCCAGTTTCATATGGTGAAATCTCGGGCCGGCACCGGCCGGCCGAAGAACCAGCCCTGCCCCAGCGCATCGGGATGTTCCACCGCCAGATGGCAGGCCTGGGCCTCGGTCTCGATACCCTCGACGATCACCTCGGCCCCCAGAAGGCCCGCAAGCGCGAAGATCTGCGGCACGATCGAGGCGCTGATCGCGCCGGTGCCGATCGCCCGGGTAAACAGCCGGTCGATCTTGATCGCATCTACCGGCAGTTCGCCCAGATGGGCCAGGCTGGAATAGCCGGTACCGAAATCGTCAATATGAATGCGATAGCCGCGGTGGCGATACCGGGCCACCGCCGGCGCCAGCTGCTGATATTCGGCGGTCGACCGCTCGGTGATCTCCAGGGCGATCCGCTCGGGCGCGATGCCGAGCCGGCGGGTTTCCGTCTCCAGAAGATCGAAGATGTCCGGATCGAGCAGATCCATGGTGGTGACGTTGAGTGCCAGGCGGAAATCGCCCGGCCCGGTCAGATGCGGCGCCATTTCGTCCAGCGCGCGGATCAGGACATAACGGGCAAGTTCGCCACTCAACCCCGTCCGTTCGGCAACCGGTACGAAAAGGTCGGGCGGGATCTCGCCGCCATCGGGCCGGTCCCAGCGGATCAGACCTTCCGCCCCCACGACCACCCCGTCGCGGACCCGCACCACCGGCTGATAGACCAGTCGCAGACGACCGGCAGCCAGCGCCCGGCGAAGATCGTGTTCGATCGACCCGCCCGGCCGGCGCCACTGGGTCATGGCCAGGGCCGAGGCGGCGCCGGCCAGCGCCCCCAGCAGGCCCACGCCTGCGACCACCGGCATCGGCTGGCCCAGCATGCCCCGATCACCCGAGGCAACGGCGATGCAGATATCGAACCGTCGCGAGCAGGCGGCGGGATAGACGCGGCCCTCCAGCAAGACCCCACCCGCCGTCGGGCGCACGTTCAGGCTGCGGGTCGGCGTGCCGTCGCCGGTGCGGAAAACCCGGCCGGTGCTGCGCGCATAGCTGAAAACCAGCCGGCCTTCGTTGCGCATGAAATCGTAGGCGGCGTCCGAGATGAACACGATCGTCCGGCCGAGGCTCACCATGTCGGTGGTGATGCGCCGGGCCGCCGGATTGCGGGAGGCGGTCCAGACCCGCGCGCCGCTCGGTGCTTCGTAATCCGGCGGATCCAGCGGGGTCGGCAGGTCCAGCTGCCCCCAGGCGGCCGTGCACAGGATCCGGTCCCCGTCCAGCCGGCCGACATCGCGGATGAAGCGCGAAACGAAGATCCGCTCGCGCAGCAGGGCCAGATCCAGCTCGGAACAGGTGGCCGCCATATCCGTGTTGGCGGCCACAAGCATCCGCGCCGCCTCGTCGGCGATCTCGTCCGATCGGGCCACCATCTCGGTCAGATGTGTCTCAAGCGTCGCATCCGACATTCGCCGGGCGACGAATTCTCCACCAGCGAGCGCAAGCGCCGCTCCCGCCAGGGCCGCGGCGAACAGGAGCGGCATCAACCAGCTGCGGCGAACCCCCGTCCGATCGATCCATCCATAAAGACCCCGCGACAGCAGTGACACCTTAAACCCCTCGCCCCCGGATCGAGCACCGTTGCATCCTGCAACCCGGTTGCTCGCGATTGGGAGTGTATAGGTATTGATGCCGGAACGTACAGAGGCAGGCAATAGAATTTATGGAGAATTTTCTTAAAAACCAATCGAAATCCATTGTTCATCCGCGCCGTGCAAGGCGAACACCTGTAATGACCACAGCTGCACCCCAAAGACGGGCGAGCGTCAGTTCTTCCCCCAGCAGCAGAACCGCAACCGCAACCGCGATCACCGGGGTCAGATAGGTGAAGACCATCGCCCGGGCGACACCCAGCCGGGCGATCCCTTCGTACCACCAGACGAAGGCAAGGGCAGAGGCGAAGACGACGCTGAACCCCCAGGCGGCCCAGTCGGCGGCCCCGAGCGCCGCCCAGGGCTGATCGGCCAGCCCCGGCAGCGCCAGCAGACAGAGCGCCAGGGCGCCGAACAGCATGGTCCAGGCCGTCACCGCCAGGGCGCCCAGCCGCGCCAGCAGGTGGCGCGACAGCGCAGAATACAGCGCCCAGGCCGCCGCGGCGCCCAGCATCACCAGATCGCCGGCCAGATCACCGGTCTCGAGATGGAGTCCCGTCAGGCTGTTGTTGACCACCAGCGCCACACCGGCGAAGGCCACCAGAATGCCCGCCCAGGCCCGCGGCCCCGCCTTCTGGCCGGTCAGATGGCCGAAGATCGCCCCGAAGATCGGCGCGGCCGACATCACGATCGCAGCACTCGACGCGCTGGTCATGTGCAGGCCGGTGGCCCAGAAGCCCTGAAACGCGGTGATGCCCACCAGCCCCAGCCCGATCAGCGGCAGAATGTCGCGCCGCTGGAGATGCAGACGCACGCCGCGCAGCCGCAGCAGGATCAGCAGCAGCACCGCGCCCGTAATATAACGCGTCGCCGAGAAGGCGAGCGGGGACATCTGATCCAGCACCGATTTCGCGATCGGAAAATTGACCCCCCAGATCGCCGCGACCGTCAGAACCTGCAGGACCCCACTCTGATACGGCCCGCGCGTATCGCTGCCCGGCGTGCCGCTGGCTCCTGCCCGCATCGCCCCTTTGCCTTCCATGGGTCTCTCCTCCCGATCCTGTTGGCCGCCTGCTTGTTGGTCGCCTGCATGGCCATCATCCGCCGCCGCGAGGGGTGATCCTGGGCCGCGCCCGACCGGAGCGTCAAGCAAACGTATGATCGGTGGATCGTATGATCGGTGGATCGGCCCGGATCCGGCCCGCGGCTGGTGGATGTCTCTTCAAGGTCACAGCCGGCGGGGTTTTGACACGCCCAGGGCACGGTCTGCCGGGGCATGATCAATCCCGATGGTGAGCGGTCGATATGCCTCGCCCGGCAATCGACCCTGACCGCGACGCCCAACCAGGCCGAGTGGACGCACGCTCTCCAGCAAGCCTCAACCCTGTCGCCTCTCGCGGCGGCCGCATTGCGCGGCCGCCGTTTTTTTTGGGGGAAATGACGGGGCGGCGATGGTTGCGGCACAGCCACAACCCGTGGCATTCCGGGCGCGGGCTCACCAGCAGACTTTGCAGGACCCCCGGTCTGCGCCTATATCGCTTGGGTCAGCTTTCGTGCCGCAATGCGGCACCCGTGTTCCGGCGGTTTCCGGGACGATGAGGGGCAGGAACGACCGCATGACCGACCGCGCGCCCGACCGCCGGGTCAGGGACCATGTCGACGACCCGGTGGGTGACACTGCGCAGGTGACGGATGCCCGGCACCGCCCGCAGACCCATGCCGAGCGCGAGGCGCGCTCTCCCGCGAAGACCCGACCGATCACACTGGCGCTGCAGGGTGGCGGCTCGCATGGCGCCTATACCTGGGGCGTGCTCGACCGGCTGCTGGAAGACGACCGTTTCGGCGTCGAAGCCGTCAGCGGCACCAGCGCCGGCGCGCTGAACGGGGCGGCCCTGGTCGCAGGCTTTGCGACCGGCGGCCGCCAGGGCGCCCGCGACGCGCTGAACCGGTTGTGGGAAGCAGTGATGGAGGCCGGACGCTACAGCCCGCTCCGCCGCACCCTGCTCGACCGGCTGATGGGCGGCTGGAACATGGATATGAGCCCGGCGCGGATGCTGTTCGATCTGACCAGCCGGGTGCTGTCGCCCTACCAGCTGAACCCGCTCAACATCAACCCGTTGCGCGATGTGGTCTCGGAGGCGATCGACCTTGATGCCGTGCGCAAATGCGGGGCGATGAAGCTGTTCGTGTCCGCCACCAATGTCCGCACCGGCAAGATCAAGGTGTTCGAGAACGAGGCTATCACCGCCGAAGCCCTGCTCGCCTCCGCCTGCCTGCCCTATGTCTTCCAGGCGGTCGAAATGGACGGCGATGCCTATTGGGACGGCGGCTATATGGGCAATCCCGCGATCTTTCCGCTGATCTACGGCGCCCGCAGCGCCGATGTGGTGATCGTGCAGGTGACCCCGATCAATCGCGACGAGATCCCGAAGACCGCGACCGAGATCTGGGAACGCGTCAACGAGATCAGCTTCAATTCGTCGCTGATGCGGGAAATGCGTGCGATCGGCTTCGTCGCCCGCCTGCTCGACGAGAACCGCCTGGATCCGCAGCGCTACAAGCGCATGCGGGTTCACTGGATCGACGGCGAACAGGAGATGGTGCCGCTCGGCAGTTTCTCTAAAATGAACGCCGATCGGGATTTCATCCTGCATCTTCGCGACATCGGCCGCGCCTCTGCCGACACGTGGCTGACCGCCAATGCCGATCTGGTCGGCAAGCGGTCGAGCATCGACCTTGTGGAGAAATTCCTGTGACCACGGTCCCTGCCGCTCTCCGACATCTGACCACCGCCGCCCTGATCGCCGCCGCGGTGGGCGCCGCCCTGCCCGCCCAGGCGCAGGGCGTTGCCGCAGGCGCCACAGGGGCCGCCGCGCAAAAGGCGGCTGCGGCCAAACCCGTACCCCAGGGACCGCGCGGCATCATCGGCCGGATCGAGACGCTGACCGCGAAGCATGAAGACACGCTGGTCGATCTGGCCCGCACGCTGGGCATCGGCTATGTCGAACTGCTGGCGGCCAATCCGGGCGTCGAGCCCTGGCTGCCGGGCGAAGGCACGAAGATCACCGTGCCCGCCGCCCATCTGCTGCCCGACGTGCCACGCGAAGGCATCGTGGTCAATATGGGCGACCTCCGGCTCTATTACTTCCCGAAGAGCGGCGGAGCGCCGCTCAGCTTCCCGATCGGCATCGGGCGCGAAGGCTTCGCCACGCCCTATGGCGTGACCCGGGTCACCATGAAGCGCGACGGGCCGACCTGGACACCGACGCCCTCGATGCGCGCCCGCAACCCCAACCTGCCCGCCTTCGTCGGCCCCGGCCCGAACAATCCGCTGGGCACGCATGCGATGAATCTGGGCTGGCAGAACTATGTGATCCACGGCACCAACCGCCCCTATGGCGTGGGCCGCCGGGTCAGCCAGGGCTGCGTGCGGCTTTATCCGGAAGACATCATCAAGCTGTTCGGCATGACCGAAAGCGGCACCAAGGTGACGGTGATCGACCAGCCGGCCAAGGTGCAGGTGATCGACGGTCAGTTGTATCTGGAGGTCCACCCCACCCAGCTGCAGGTCGACCAGATCGAGGAAGTCGGCCGCTTCACCCCCGAAGCCATGCCCGAGGTGGAGCCCAAGGTGGCAGCCGCCGCGACCAAGGCCGGTATCAAGGTCGACTGGGAAGCGGTGACCCGCGCCGTGATCGAGCGCACCGGCCTGCCGGTGAAGGTGAGCCTGGGCGGCGGCACCATCCCCGAACTGGCGGCGCTGCCGATCAACCCCACGCGCACCCCGGTGGAAAAGACCCTGCCCGGCCAGCAGTCGGTGCCGGCGGAAGACGGCGGGCCGGCGCGGATGACACCGGTTTCGGCGACCGCAGCCCCCCAGGCGGCGGCGGACAGCCTGCCGAAACCCGCGGTCGATCCGCGCAAGGATCCGCTGACCGCCCATACCTTCCCGGCCGAGCTGAAGCCTGCCCAGCCGATCGCCCGGCCGGCGGAGCCCGCCAATGTGGTGACGCTGAGCGTCTCACCGGCCGCCCGCGCCGCCGCCGAAGCCCGGGCGGTGCAGCCGGTGGCGACGCCTGCCCCTGCGGCCCTTCCGACGGCCACCGCCGCCATCCCGCCCGTCACCGCCAATGCCGCACCGATCAACCAGCCGGCGCCGCCGGCAGCCGTGGACACGCGCATCCCGCGCGGCGCCCCGGTGCAGTTGATCCAGCCGGTCGCGGACTGACGCGCCGCGCTCCGATTGCAGCTTTGCAACGCTGACCGGATCAGCACAGAGAAACGAGAAGGGCCGGCGGAGATGCTCCGCCGGCCCTTCTTTTCGTCGACGTCCGGTGATGCCCGGCTCCGGTGGACGTCCTCCGCCGCAGCGGAAACCGAAGCCAAGCGAAACCCCCGGCAGGCCAGGCCCGACCGGGGGTTTCCGTCGCGCCGGTCACCCGGCGCGAGCGATCACTTGCGCTGGCCGGCGCTGAAGGCGCGCTCGGCGCGCTCGGCGGCCCGCTCGGCACGGTCGGCCGAAGCGGCAGCGGCCTGGGCGCTGCGGGCGCTCTCGGCGGCCGAAGCGCGCGAGGCGTCGGCGCTCTGCTTCGCCGAGGTGGCGGCAGCCTTCGCCTCGTTGAGGAGCATACGATCCTCGTCCGAGAGGTTCGCGCAGCCGGCGACCGCGATCAGGGCGGTGGCGCCGAAGAGGGGCAGCGCAACGCGCTTGATACGGTTCATGGTCATGGCACATCTCCAGTTGTCTGGGCAGCATGTGGCGCACCCACATGCGTACCGAGGCGACCGTAGCACAACACCCGTCACGTTTCACCGGTCTGCGGAGGGCGGACCGCACGGCGCCGCATCGCATCGGGCCTCTGTTGCACAAAAACAACAGGACTGCGGCATCTGTAGCAAATGTCCGTTTATACTGTGGACGTATGGTGTCTGAGACCACACCCTCATATGCCGCTGATCAGTCTGCCGCTGCTCATGATCACAGCGCTGCCCGCCAGGCGCACCGCGGAAATCCCGGTGTGATCCAGGTCGAGTTCCAGATCCAGCCGGCTGGGGCGGCCCATCGCTTCTCCCTGAAGAATGGTCCAGGCGACCGTCCGTGGCACCAGCACCGGCTCTATCCCCGCCAGCCAGGCCGCCAGGGCCATCGCGGCCGAACCGGTTGCCGGATCCTCGCCGATGCCGGCTGCCGCCCCGAACATCCGCGACCGCACCTGCCGCGCCGCCCGGTCCACAACCATCGGATACACCAGACGCGATGGCGCGCCTTCCGGCAGCAGCCGGGCCGCCACGGCAGCATCCGGCCGGCAGCGGTCCAGATCGGCATCCTGCGCCAGCGGCACGAACAGGAAGGGCATGCCGGCGGACGCGACCAGCGCCCCATCGGCAATCGCACGCTCCGGCAGCGACAGAAGTGCAGCCAGATCCGCACGTGCCGGGGCATCGGCCACCGGCTCGGGCCGGCGCGGTGCCCCCATCACCGCCCGCGGCAGTCTGCCCGCGCCATCGGCCAGGATGTCGACCGGCACCGGGCCCGCCGCTTCCTCGATCACCACCCGGACAGGGCTGCCGTCGCAGGCGGGGCTGATCCGCCCCAGATGGGCCAGCGCCAGCACGCCGCCGATCGTCGGGTGGCCCGCGAAGGGCAGCTCGATCTCAGGCGTGAAGATCCGGAAGCGCAGATCGCAATCCGGCCGGGTCGGCGGCAGGACGAAGGTCGTCTCCGACAGGTTGAATTCGCGCGCAATCCGCTGCATCGCTCCCTCGTCCAGCCCGTCCGCATCGGGCAGCACCGCCAGCGGATTGCCGCCGAAGGGCTGATCGGTGAAGACGTCGGCCGTCAGAAAGGCGCGCCCCGGGACGTCGGCAGCGGACATGGGCTTCTCCCCTTATGGTGGATGGCGAGGCAGGACGAACGCGCCGATCTTGCACCGGCCGCGCGATCCGCGCCACCCCGTCCCGTCAGCAGGGGAATCGGGTGAAAGTTTTTAAACTGCGATGAGGCTTGCGAGGAAGTCGTCGTCCCAGGCGGCGACCTTGCGTCGGAGGCGTAGGGAGTCCTTTCCCGGTGCTTGTCGCAGCAGGTTATGTGCCATGTGCTTCAGGGTTGTGAAGTTGGCTGGGGCGTTTTGGGTACGCACCCGGCATTCGTCATCACGGAAGACCATATCCATGACCCAGTGGAGACTATTCTCGATGGCCCAATGACTTCTGATGATCGGCCCGACGAGAGCGGCGATGAGCGCCAATGATGTGATGTAGAGCCGGGTTTCGCTGTCGATTTTGTCGCCGATCCGTCGCGTGCTTTCCACGACGACGATGCTTTTGAGGCCGGGCCAGTCATGTCGCGCCCGGAGCCAGGCGACATCATGGATGACGGTGGTCTTGCGGGTTTCGATCCGGCCATGATCGCCGTCGACGGTCTCGTGCTGGCTGATGGTCGTATCCTGGAAGCCCTTGGCCTGCTGTTCGGCGACGAACAGGGCGACGTCCTCGCGCAGCGATCCTTGATTGCCTTTGAGGGCCAACACGTAATCGGCCTTCTTGTCGGTGATCCTGGCCGCAATGTCGCGCTGGCATCCCATGGCGTCGATGGTCACGATGGCCCCTTCGATCGCCAGCAGGTCCAATAGCTTGGGAATGGCCACGATCTCGTTCGACTTCTCGTCCACCTTGACCTGACCCAGCACCAGACGCTGCCGGGCGGCGAAGGCCGAGACCATGTGGATGGGCGCCTTCGCGTCCTTCTTCCCGCCCGAACGCCGCACGGTCTTGCCATCAATGGCGATCACGCCCTCAGGCGTCCCGGTAACCGACGCCACCCACGACACGAAGCACCGCTGAAAGCTCTCCGCGTCCAGCGACGCGAAGATGTCACCCAGCGTGTCGTGCGGCGGCGTGCCATCCGCGAATGGCCGGAAGCGCCGCAGCAGATCGAGCTTCTTTTGGCCAAAGCGCGCGATGTCCGTGAAGGTCTCCGCTCCCGCCAGCACCGCCAGAAGGCTCAGGAGCAGCACCTCATCAAGCGGATACACAATCTTGCCAGCTTGCCGCCCGTCCGGAAGCTCCTCAAAATGCTCAAGAAACCCAATCGCTTCGCCCAAGGCCCCACACGGTTCCATCCATCCCTCCCAAGCCAGCAACGTCGACAACGAGAGATTCAGACTTTTTCCGTCCTGTCACGCACTGTTTCACCCGATTGCCCTGGTCCCGTCAGCTTCCGCGCTGGCCGCGCCACCGGGAGCGTGGTTTACTCGACGGCCGCCCGAAAATGCGGGTGACGGGATGAATGGTCCGCCATACGGACCCGGTGTGATTGGACGGATGACGATGACGACGATGACCGCGCGCGTGTCCTGGCTGGACGGCATGATGTTCGTGGGCGAAAGCGGCTCGGGACATACGGTGGTGATGGACGGGGCCGCCCAGCATGGCGGCCGCGATCACGGCATCCGGCCGATGGAGATGCTGCTGCTCGGCATGGGCGGCTGCAGCGCCTTCGATGTCGTCCAGATCCTGAAGAAGGGTCGCCAGCCGATCCAGGGCTGCCGGCTGGAGATCGAAGGCGACCGCGCCGAGACCGACCCCAAGGTCTATACGAAGATCACCGTGCGCTATGTGGTCTATGGCGACGGACTGGACCCGGCCAAGGTCGACCGGGCGATCAAGCTGTCGGCCGAGAAATACTGCTCGGCCTCGATCATGATGGGCAAGACCGCCGACATCGAGCACGTCTTCGAGATACGGCCGGCAGCGGCAGCCCGCGATGCCGAGGTCTGACACACCGCCTGAACTGCGTGCAGCGACCGTCGGCAGCCCGGCGGACGGCAGGCCGGGTCGCGACGCGCCGCTCTGGATCCTGGTGGTCATCACCGCGATCGGGCCGGTGGCGCTCAACCTGTTCGTGCCGTCGATGCCGGCGGCGCAGCGCGGGCTGGGCCTCAGCGATGCCGCGATCCAGCTGACCCTCACCCTTTATCTGGTGGCGCTGGCCGGGGCCCAGCTGATCTATGGCCCGGTTTCCGACCGCTTCGGCCGCAAGCCGCCGCTGATCTTCGGCATGCTGTGCCTGGCGCTGGGCAGTGTCGTCGCGGGTTTTGCCGAAGATGCCGTGCAGCTGGTCAGCGGCCGGGTGCTGCAGGCGATCGGCGGCTGTTCCGGCCTGGTGCTGGGCCGGGCGATGATCCGCGACCGCCATGATCCGTCCGAGGCGGCGTCGCGGATCGCCACCGTCACGCTCGCCATGATGCTGGCGCCGATGCTGACCCCCGCGGTCGGCGGCTATGCCGATCAATGGCTGGGCTGGCGGGCCGGGTTCTGGGTCATCACCTCGATCGCCGCCGCGATCTTCGTGGCGGTGACCCTGCGCCTGCCCGAAACCCATCACGACCGCCGGCCGATGCCGGGCCTGGCGCCCATGCTGCGCGCCTATCGCGGCCTGCTGGCCGATCGCGGCTTCCTGGGCCATGCCGGCGCCGCCGGTTTCGGCACCGCCGCCTTCTTCGCCTTCGTCGCCGGCGCGCCCTATGTGATCATCGAACTGATGGGCCGCACCCCGGCGGAATTCGGGCTCTGGTATATCGTCGCCTCGGGCGGCTACATGATCGGCAACATCATCACCGCGCGCCTCGCCTCGCGCGTCGGGCCGATGCGCATGCTGGCCGCGGGCGCGATTGCGGCGGTTGCCGGCTACGGCTCGCTGATCCTGGCGGCCGGCCTGCTGCCGATGGCGCCGATGACCATCTTCCTGCCGATGACCGGCATCGCGCTCGCCAACGGCATCATCCTGCCCAATGCCACCGCCCGCGCCCTGGTGGCGGGCGGCACCGGCAATGTCGGTGCGGCGGCCGGGCTGGCCGGGTTTCTTCAGATGGGCGGCGGCGCCGTCGCCTCTCAGGTGATCGGCTGGACCCGCGCCGACGATGCCTGGCCGCTGGTCTTCGTGCTGGTCGGCTGCGGGGTCGGCACGCTTCTCTGCACCCGGATCGCCTGGGGCGCAGAGCGCCGCCCCGGATAGGTCCCGCCCCGCACAAAAACCCGATCCACATAAAAAAAGGGACCGCACCGAGCCAGAAGGTGCGGTCCCCGAAGTGTCGGCCGCGCCGGTGGTCCGGTAGACCGGCGGCGACCGGAGACGTGGGTCACGAGAGACAAGATGCCGTCTGGCGCGGGTGCCGGCTTTGACCTGTATCAAGAACCCGGGACATTCCTGAAAAATTCCGGTCATCCCGCCCCGGGCCGGTCACCGCCGGGCTTGCCGCCCCTTTCGCACTGCGCGACGATGCAGGCCAGAACAAAGCGCCGCGGCAGAACGGCGCCGGAAGGACCCTGGGGAAATGCGCGAGATCGAACTCAGGCTGGCGGTCGTCTGCTTCGGCGGCATCTCGCTCGCCGTCTATATTCATGGCGTCACACGCGAACTGGCCGGGCTGGTCAGGGCGTCGGAACGTGTCGGCGCGGCCCGCCACGGCCGGCCTGAGGGGCGTCTCGACCCGGTCGAACAGGTCTATGCCGGTCTGCTGGCGGATATCGGCCGCGACCGGCCGATCCGGGTGGTGATCGACATCCTGTCCGGCGCCTCGGCCGGCGGCGTCAATGCCGTCACCCTTGCCCGCGCACTCGCCCATGACCTGACGCTGGAGCCCCTGCGCGCGCTCTGGCTGGACGGGGCGGATGTCGATGCGCTGACGGCCGAGCGCAACCGCGCCGGCCCGTTTTCCAAGCTGGTGCTGCGGCCTCTGCTACCGATCGCCCGCCGGCTGGCGCTCGGCCCCTCGGCCGCGGCGGAAGCCGATTTCGCCGAAAAGCTCTCGCGCTTCCTGCGGGCCCGCTGGTTCGAACCGCCTTTCGACGGACCGGGCCTCGCCGGCCGGTTCTTCGATGCCCTGACCGCCCAGACCCCGGCCGATCCGCATCTGGTCGCCGCCGGTGCGGCGCCATCGCTGATGCCACGGGGCGTGCCGCTCGATCTGGTCGTCACCGCGACCGATTTCCACGGCCATCCCCGCCGGGTGGCGGTGGGGGACCCGCCCTGGGTGACCGAGCGCGACCACCGCCACCGGCTAAGTTTCGCCTATCTGCAGGACGGCAGCGGCGTGCGCCGCGACGATTTCGGCCCGGGCAGCCTGCCGGCGCTCGCCTTCGCCATGCGCGCGACATCATCCTTCCCAGGTGCCTTTCCGCCCGCCCATCTGGCCGAGATCGACGAGGCGCTCGCCGCCCGCGGGCTCGGCTGGCCCGACCGGCAGCGCTTCGTCGCCGGCTGCTTCGCGGCCCAGGCGCGCGGCGGGGTGGATCCTGAAAAGATCTGGCTGATCGACGGCGCCGTGCTCGACAACAAGCCTTTCGGTGCGGCGATCGAGCGGATCCCGATCCATCCCGCAAGCCGGCCGGTGGACCGGCGGCTGGTCTATGTCGACCCGCATCCCCGCGACCATCTGGCGCTGGAGAACGGCCATCTGCGCGCACCGGGCTTCCTGGGGGCGATGAAGGCGGCAATGACCGACATCCCCCGCCACGAGCCGATCCGCGACGAGCTGGAGCACATCGCCGAAGGCAACCGCCGCGCCATCGAGATTCAGGATGCGCTGAGCCGGACCTGGCGGCGGATCGAGGCCCGGGTCCATGACGTCGCAGGGCCGGCGCTGGACGCCGGATCGGACGCCGAGGCGGTGGCGATCGCCCGCGAGGCCGGCCACGAGGCCGCGCGTGCCGATGCCGGTTTTACTTATGACGCCTATCTGCGCCTCAAGACCGGCCGCGAGATCGAGGCGCTGGCCCTGCTGATCGCCCGCATTTCGGGGCTGGCGGGCGATGATGCCGCACCGCTTGCCGGCACGGCACGGGCCGAGCTGGTCCCCGCGGTGCGCGCCCTGGCCGAGCGCGACGGGCCGGTCGCCTTCCTTCGCCGCTTCGATGCGGCCTTCGCGGGGCGGCGGCTGCGCTTCCTGCTGCGGGTGGTGAACATGATCGCCGATGGCGACAACCCGCCGCCGCCCGACGCCCTCGCCGGCCTGAAAGCCGATCTTTATGCCCTGCTCGCCCGGATCGAGCGCAGCGCCAGCGGCGGCGGCGAGGCGGCCGCCGGGGTTGCGAGCCTGGCGCCGGAAGAGGCGGCGGGCGAGGTGGCCAAAATGCTGGCGCTGATCGACGCCACCCGGGCACTGGACGCGCGGCTGGCGGCGCTGGATGCCGGCAAGGGCTTCGGCCTGATCCACCGCCGCCGGCTGATTGCCGCCCATGTCGGTTTCGCCTGGCTGGACGTGCTGCTGCTGCCGCTTCTGGACGGCGCCGAACAGGACCCCTCGCAGACCGTGGGCGTGATGCGGATCAGCCCCGACGATGCCCGGCTGCTGGAGCCGGGCGGCGCCGCCGCCACGCTGAAGGGCATCGGCATGCAGCATTTCGGCGCCTTTTTCAGCCGGGCCTGGCGCGAGAACGACTATCTGTGGGGCCGGCTGCATGGGGCGGAGCGCATGGTCGACCTGCTGGTCGATGCCGCAACCAGGGCCGGTGTCGCAACGCCCCCCGATCCGGTGCCGGCGAAATGCCGGCTGTTTCGTGCAATCCTGGAGATGGAAGCCCCCCATCTGCCGCAGGCGGCCGATCTGATCCGCGACCTGCGTATCCGCATCGATCAGATCGAGGACAGCCGCACATGACCGACGACCGCCACCGATCAGGCCTTTCTGCCGCCGATGCCGAAGCCTTCGTAGCTGGCGCCACCCTGCCCTCTGCACCGCCCCTGCTGCCCGAAATCCGACTGCATCTTGCAAGCGAGGTGACGCCGCTCTGGGAGGCGACCGAAACCCGGCTGGCCGAGGCCGGCCTGCCGCCGCCCTTCTGGGCCTTCGCCTGGGCCGGCGGCCAGGCCGTGGCCCGGCTGGTGCTGGACCGGCCCGAACTGGTGCGGGGCCGGCGGGTGATGGATTTCGCGACCGGCGGCGGGGTCGCCGCGATCGCGGCCGCCCTTGCCGGCGCGGCACGGGTGGATGCGGTCGACATCGACCCCTTCGCCACGGCGGCGGCGCGGCTGAATGCCCGCATCAACGGTGCCGAGATCACCACCCTGACGGAAGATCTGGTCGGGCAGCTGCCGCCGCCGGGCAGGCCCGAAATCGTGATGGCGGGCGATGTCTGCTACGAAAAACCGATGGCGGAACGGGTTTTCGCCTGGCTGCGGGCGCTGGCCGGCGATGGCGTTCTGGTGCTGCTGGGCGACCCCGCCCGCGCCTATGCCCCCCGCGACGGGGTGGAGGCGCTGGCCGTGATCGACGTGCCGACGGTGATCGAAATCGAAGACAAGCCCCAGCGCCGGACCACGGTCTGGCGGGTTCTGCCCGCCCCCCTGGCCTGACCGCCCCCCTGGCCTGACGACGTCGCAAACATTCCCGCGGCACCAGATTGCGCAGCGGGACCCGAATGCCTAAATATCAGGCGACAGCTCGCGCCGGCAGGCGACGCGCGCCATACCGTGCGGACAGATCCGTCCGGCGGCTGGCTGCGCGGCACCGCCCGTTCACCGGGAGGCCCCGCCAGGGGCACCCGGCAGGGGATGCGGCCCGCCGGCACGCACGCATGGCTTTGACACGAGAGAGCATGAGGAGCATCGAGCGGTGAGCCGGATCCTGTACGACCGTCTGGGCGTCGCGTCGACCGCGAGTGATGCCGAGATCAAATCCGCCTATCGCAAACTGGCCAAGAAATATCACCCGGACAGCCGCCCGGGTGACAAGGCGGCCGAAGAGAAATTCAAGCAGATCAGCGCCGCCTGGCACATCCTGGGCGACCCGGCGCAGCGCAAGCGCTATGACGCGGGCGAGATCGACGAGGAAGGCCGCGAGCGCGTTGCCGCCGGTTTCGGTGGCGGCGGGTTCGGAGCCGGCGGCTTCGGCGGTGGGCGCAATGCCGGGTTCAGCGGCTTCGAGACCCATTTCGACGGCCGCAATGGCGGCTTCGGCGGCGGGTTCGCCGACCTGTTCGAGGAAATCCTGGGCGGCCGCGGGCCGCGCGCCGGTGGATTTTCGGACATGGGAGGTGCCGGCATGGGTGGTGCCGGAGGGGGTGGGCCCGGAAGGGGTGGTCCCGGTATGGGCGGTAGCGTGCCCGACACGGAAGCGCGGATCACCGTCAGCTTCACAGAGGCGGCGCTGGGCGCCACCCGGCGGATTTCGCTGAGCGGCGCCGGTGAGCTGGACCTGAAGATCCCCGCTGGCGCCACCGACGGCACCAAGCTGCGCCTCCGCGGCAAGGGCCAGGGCGGCGGCGACCTGATCGTGCGCCTGGAGGTGGCCCCGCACCCGACCTTCCGACGCGAGGGCAACGACATCCATCTGGACCTGCCGGTGACGCTCGCCGAAGCGGTGCTGGGGGCCAAGGTCGACGTGCCCACCCTGGACGGCCAGGCCCGGATCACCGTGCCGGCCGGCAGCAGCAGCGGCCGCAAGCTACGGTTGAAGGGCAAGGGCGTGCCGGCCCGCAGCGGCGTGGGCGATCTGTATGTGCATCTGAAGATCGTGCTGCCCGACCAGCCCGACCCGGCGCTTCAGGCAGCGGTCAAGGACTGGGCCGAGGCCCATCCCCAGCTCGACCCGCGGCGCAACCTCAAGGGCTGACCACCGGCGGTCACGCCCCCTGCCCTTCACGCCCCTCGTGATCCACGATCACGGGGGGCCGTTTCGTTGCAGCCAGCGCCAGAACGATCCGCGGCTTTGCATAGGCACGGTCGGCAAAGGCGCCGAGCGCCGGCCGCGAGCCCAGGCCCAGCCCGACCCAGTCGGCCCGGTGCAGCCAGGCCATCAGCCGCATGTCAGCGACGGACCAGCGCCCGGCGAGCGTCGGCCCGTCTTCGAGCGCCGCCTCGACCCGGGCCACCCGGTCCTTCAGCACCTGGCGGGCCTGCTCGATCGCCTCGGGCAGATGGCGGGGCGCCAGGCGACGGAGCGCGATCGACGCCATCATCGGCGGCACCAGATCGGTCTCGATCCAGGCCGACCAGTGTTCGGCCACCGCCCGCTCGGCCGGGCGCCGCGGCAGCAGCTTCGACGGCTCCGCCGCGGCCAGGGCCGCCAGGATCGCCGCCGCACCGACGATCGGCGCGCCGCCTGCGATCGCCACCACCGGCGGCCGGAAGGCCATGGGGCAGTCGCCCATGAAGACCGCGACCGCCGGGTCGATCACCGGATCGACCGGCGCCAGATCGACCACCGGCCGGCGCAGTTCGGCAAGCGCGAGCGAGACCGCCCCGCCATCGGGCGTGTCGCCCGGATGAAAGGCGATCGCGCGTGCAGGATTGGCACGGGCGGCGTCGGCAGGCTTGCGGGTCATGACGGGAAAGCGGTCCTCAGAGCGGCCAGAACAGAAGCAGCAGCGGCACGGAGACCGCCGCGACAACGATCTCCAGCGGCAGGCCGACCCGCCAGTAATCGCCGAAATGATAGCCGCCCGGGCCCATGACCAGGGCGTTGTTCTGGTGCCCGATGGGGGTGAGGAAAGACGAAGACGCGCCGATCGCCACCGCCATCAGGAAGGGATCGGGCGAGACGCCGATGCCCTGGGCGACCGCGATGGAAATCGGCGCCATGATCACCGCGGTCGCGGCATTGTTCAGGATGTCGGACAGCGTCATGGTCACGACCAGCAGGGCGGCCAGCAGAACCCAGACCGGCACATCGCCGCCGAGGCCGACAATGCCGTCGGCGATCAGCCCGGTCACACCCGTGCTTTCCAGCGCTGCGCCGAGCGGGATCATCGCGCCCAGCAGCACGATCACCGGCCATTCGATGCCGGTATAGAGTTCGCGCACCGGCAGGGCGTTGGTGACCACCAGCCCGAGCACGACCATGGCGAAGGCGACCGCCGCCGGCAGCAGGCCGGATGCCGCAAGCGCGATGCCGGCGCCGAACAGACCGAGCGCAATCCGGCCGCGGCGCTGATCGTGCTTGATGATGTCGCGCTCCACCAGCGGCAGGCAGCGCAGATCGGCCATCACCGCCTGAAGCCGGCGGGAATCGCCCTGCAGCAGCAGCACGTCGCCGATCTGCATCCGCACCCGTCCGAGACGGGAGCGGATGGCGGCGCCTTCACGCGACAGCGCCAGCAGGTTGATGCCATAGGTCTCGCGCAGGCCCAGCTCGCCCGCATGGCGGCCGATCAGCGGCGAGCCGACACCCACCACCACCTCGGCCATCACGACATCCTGGGACTGAAGATGTTCGGCCGAGGGACGTTCGGACGCCGCGAAATCCAGCCCCGCCGCCCGGGCGCGGCGGGTGATCGCCTCGCTTTCGCCGCGCACCAGCAACACGTCGCCCTCGGTGATCTTCTGCCGGGCCATGGCCCCGAAGATGCGCCGGTCGTCGCGGATCAGCCCCACCACCGTCAGATCGCTGTCGGTCCAGGACGCTTCCGCCTCGCCCACCGTGCGGTCGATCAGCGGGGAGCCGGGCTTGACGGTCAGCTCGGTCATATAGGCGCCGACATCCATCAGATCGGCGACGGCCCCCTTGCCCAGCCGGTCGCCCGGGATCAGCCGCCAGCCGAGCACCGCCATATAGACCAGCCCGGCGAGTGCCGCCGGCAGGCCGACCCAGGCGAAATCGAGCAGGTGATAGGGCTCCCCCATCGCCTGGGCGCGAAAGCCCGAGACGATGACGTTGGGGGGCGTGCCGATCAGGGTGACCATGCCGCCCAGCACCGTGGAGAAGGCGAGCGGCATCAGCACGCCGGCAGGCGACCGTCCGGCCTTGGTGGTGCTCTGGATGGCGATCGGCATCAGCAGGGCCAAAGCGCCGACATTGTTCATGAAGGCCGAGATCACCGCGCCGATGCCGCAGAGAACGAGGATATGGGTCACGGTGTTGGCCGAGGCCTTGCGCACCAGGCCGGTCAGCGGTTCCAGCGCCCCGGTCAGGGCCAGCGCCCTGCTGATCGCCAGCACGGCGGCGACGGTGATCACCGCATCATGGCCGAAGCCCGAGAAGGCGTCCTTCGCCGGGACCAGCCCCAGCACCACGCCTGTCAGCAGCGTGCCCAGGGCTACGAGGTCGTAGCGCGGCCGCCCGAGCACGAACAGGACCAGCGCGATGACGAGCAGCGCACTGATCAGGATCTGGTCCAGGGTCATTCAGGTGTCTTTCCGGGCGGCCATGCTTGGGTTCGAGGGTTGCCGATGCGCCGTCTTCGGTCAACGCTGTTGTGCCGGAGGGCTGCTTGTCGCAGGCTTGGCGCACCTCATCTCCCCCTGCAGCTCCATCGAATTCTCGCGAGGATCGCATGACCAGCCCGATCGACCTGTTCTACTGGCCGACCCCCAATGGATGGAAGATCTCCATTGCGCTTGAGGAACTGGGCCTGCCCTATACGGTCAGGCCGGTCAACATCGGTGCCGGCGACCAGTTCCAGCCCGACTTCCTGAAATTCAGCCCGAACAACAAGATGCCGGCGATCATCGATCCCGAGGGTCCGGAAGGTCGGCCGATCTCGATCTTCGAATCCGGGGCGATCCTGATCTATCTGGCCGAGAAGACCGGCCGGTTGATGCCGGCCGACCCCCGCGGCCGCTATGCGGTGCTGGAGTGGCTGATGTTCCAGATGGGCGGTATCGGGCCGATGCTGGGCCAGGCGCATCATTTCCGCCAGTACGCGCCCGAGAAGATCCAGTACGCCATCGACCGCTACACCAACGAAGCGGGCCGGCTTTACAACGTGCTGGACAAGCGGCTCTCGGAAACCGACTGGGTTGCGGGCGACGATTATTCCATCGCCGACATCGCGATCTTCCCCTGGATCGTGCCGCATGAGCGCCAGGGCCAGTCTTTCGATGAACGCCCGCATCTGAAACGCTGGTACGAGACCATGAAGGCACGGCCCGCGGTCTCGAAGGGGCTGGATGTCGGCAAGGAGCTGCGCAGCGGCAGCGCCACCGACCCCAAGGCCTTCCAGACCCTGTTCGGCGCCGCCCAGTATCAGAAGCGTTGATATCGATGGCCGGCGCGCTGATCCGGGCCTCCGGTGACGGCGTAAGTTGAGTGAGACGGTTCGGGGTGTGCCGATCGTCACCATCCTGCCTCATCTCCTGGTGCAGGATGGACAGGCCCGCCCCACCTCTCTCGTCCATCATCCCGTCGCTGTCCGACCAGGCCGGAGTCCGCGCATGACCGATCGATCGACCGCCACTGCCAGCCGCCGCCGGCCGTTCCGCCGGCCCGCCGGCAGGCGTGCCCGCACCTTCGCGGCCCTGGCGGCCCTGATCTTGCCGGGCTGCGCGGCGCTCGACCCCAAGCCGGTCACGGTCGATCAACGCATTGCCGCCTTCCCGACCACCGGGCTCGACCTGGAACGGCCGGTCACGCTGCGCTGGTCGGACGAACAGGTGCCGTTCATCGAGGCGGAAACCGATCGCGACCTGGCCTATACGCTGGGTCTGGTCCATGCCCATCTGCGCCTGGCGCAGATCAGCCTGATGAAGCGGGTATCGCAGGGCCGGCTGTCGGAAATGGGCGGGCCGGTCGCCAACGACATCGATCATGCGCTGCGCATCCTGGGCTTCGGTCGCGGCTCGGCCGCGACAGCGCAGGCGCTCGCGCCCGATACCCGCATCTGGGTCGAGGCCTTCGTGAAGGGGCTGAACGACTATCAGGACCGCCTGGCCCGGGCCGGTGGCCCCTGGCCGCCGGAATTCGGCCTGCTGGGCATCCGGGCCGAACCCTGGACGGTGGAAGACGTCCTGACCATCGGCCGGCTGGCCGGCACCGACATCAACTGGCTGGCCTGGGCCGGGCTGCTGCGCGAGCGTGCGCGCAACGGCCCGCAGGATCCGCGCTGGCGCGAAACCTGGGCCCGCGCCACCGATGCCGGCCATGGCAGCGTGGTCAGCTTTCCCGCCAACGAGACCCATGCGCGGCTGGAACGTCTGCTGACCGAACTCGCCGGGCTGTCGCGCACCGGATCGAATTCGGTGGCGGTCTCGGGGCAGATGACCGAAAGCGGATCGGCGATCATCGCCAACGACCCGCATCTGGGCATGAGCCTGCCGAATTTCTGGCTGTTGGCGGGCATGCGCTCCCCCTCCTATCAGGCGGTGGGCATGATGCCGCCGGGGCTGCCCTTCGTCGCCGTCGGCCGCAGCCCGCATCTCGCCTGGGGCGGCACCAATATGCGGGCGCTGTCGAGCGAGCTGTACGACGTGTCAGCCCTGCCCGCCGATGCCTTCCGGACCGAGACCCACACCATCCGCACCCGCTTCTGGTTCGATAAGACCGTGACCGTCCGCGTCTCGCCCTATGGCCCGGTCGTGTCCGACAGCGAGATGATCCCGTCGCGCCCCGGCGAGGCGATCGCGCTGCGCTGGCTGGGCCATGACGTCTCCGACGAGATCGGCGCCCTGCTCGGCGCCATGCGCGCCCGCACCGGCGAGGAATTCCGCGCCGCCTTTGCCGGCCGCTATGCGGTTTCGGCGCAGAACATGCTGTGGGTGGACACCGACGGCCATGTCGGCCAGGTGCTGGCGGCCCGGCTGCCGGTCCGGCCCGACGGCATCCCGCAGGATCTGGTGGCGCGCGCCGGCGACCCGGATCGCGACTGGGCGCGCTTCGTCGATGCCGGCGAACTGCCGGCGGCCCGCGACCCCGCGGCCGGCTTCCTGGCCAGCGCCAACAACCGGCCGACCGATACCGACCGGCTGGTGCCGATCGGGTTGTTCTTCTCGGCCGATGAACGGGTGCGGCACCTGCAGAGCGTGGTGCGCGACACCGCGCCGGTGTCGGTCGACGATCTGAAACGGCTGCAGCAGGATGTGACCTCGGATTTCGCCGAGGCGCTGGCGGCGATGCTGGCCGCAGCCGCGCGGGATGCCGGCGTCGCCGGAAATCACCGCAGTCTGGAGCTGATCACCGGCTGGGACGGCGCCTATGCCGCCGATGCCGCGGCACCGGTCGCCTTCGAAGTGCTGCTCTCACGCGTGGCGGCGGGGGTCTATGGCGGGGCCGAAGCGACCGACGGCCGCTTTGCCTTCGCCTCCAGCTGGACCCAGCTCAACCGCTATCTGGCGGCCGACCTGGCGGCTCTGCCCGAAGCCGAACGCCGCCGGATCCTGGAGGACGGCCTCGCCGCCGCCGATGCGGCGCTCGCCGACTATCCCGCCTGGGGCGACATGCACCGGTTGCGCCTGTCGCATCTGCTGGGCCAGGCCCCGGTGATCGGCAGCTTCTTCACCTATGGCGACTGGCCGGTCGGCGGATCGCGCGAGACGCCGATGAAGACCGCCCACGATCTGGTGGAAGAGCTGCACGCCGCCCGCTATGGCGCCCAGTCGCGCCATGTCTCTGACATGGGCGACCCGGATGCCAACTGGTTCGTGCTTCTGGGCGGCCAGGACGGCTGGCTCGGCTCCAGCACCTTCGCCGATCAGGTGCCGCTCTGGCGCGGGGGCGACTATCTGAAACTGCCGCTGACCCCGCCCGCCGTGGCCGAACGCTTCCCGCGGCGGCTGGACCTCACCCCAGAGGGGTGAGGTCCGCACTGCCGGTCGTGTGGCATCACCACCCGACCGGCGCGATCGCGATTGCCGGCATCAGGCTGATCAGCAGGATCACCAGCAGCATCAGCATGGCGAAGGGCAAGGCGCCGGCGAAGACGTCGCCCAGCGTGATGCGAGGGTCGTCGAGCGTCGAGCGGATGACGAAGACCGAGAGGCCGAGAGGCGGGGTCAGCAGCCCCACCTCGACCGCGATCACCGTCACCACGCCGAACCAGACCAGGTTCATGCCGAAGCCGTCGACCACCGGCAGGGCCAGCGGCACCAGGATCAGCAGGATGGAGCTGGAATCGAGGATGGTGCCGAGCAGGACGGCGATGGCGACATAGACCACCAGGAAGCCCACCGGGCCGAGCCCGGCATCGGCGAAGAGCGCGCCCATCGCCTCGGGCACGCCGGTCAGCGCCAGCATGCGGCTGTAGAGCGAGGCCGCGATGATCAGCAGCGAGATCGACGCCGTGACATGGCCGGTCTCCACCAGCACCTTCCAGAAGCCCCGGGCATCCATCCGCTTGCGGGCGACCGCGACCAGCAACGCGCCGGCAGCGCCCACCGCACCGGCCTCGGTGGGGGTGAAGAGCCCGCCATAGATCCCGCCCAGCACCAGGGCGATCAGCCCGACCAGGGGCGCGCCTTCGGCGAAGACATTGCCGGGACGGTCGCGGCGGGCGGCGGCTGCGGCCTGGGCCGCCGCCAGCGGCTGCACCCGGTCGGGGCGGAAGCGGGCGAGAAGCACGATATAGATACCGAAGACCAGCGCCATCAGCAGCCCCGGGCCGATGCCGGCCAGGAACATATCGCCCACCGACTGTTCGGCGACGACGGCATAGAGGATCAGCAGCAGGCTGGGCGGGATAAGCATACCGAGCACCGAGGAGCCTGCGACCACGCCCACCGCAAAGCGCGGCAGATAGCCGAGGCGCATCATCTCGGGCACCGCCACCTTGGTGAAGACCGCGGCCGAGGCGATCGAGATGCCGGTGACCGCGGCGAAGGCGGCATTGGCGCCGACGGTCGCCACCCCCATGCCGCCGCGCAGCCGCCCGACCACCCGATCGGCCAGACGGAAGGCATCGCGCCCCAGATCCGAGACGCCGACCAGATAGCCCATCAGCACGAAAAGCGGCACCACGCCGAAGACATAGCTGTCGATCGAATCCAGCGCCGCCTGGGCGATGGCGGCGGCGGCGACCGACCAGCGGCCGCGCACTTCCCAGATCGCCAGCAGCGACACCAGGCCGAGGGCGACCGAGACATGCATGCCCGCCCAGATCAACAGCAGCAGCGCCAGGATCGACAGCAGGCCGATTTCAAGACCGGTCATGACCGCCCCCCTGCGGCACGGCGTGCGGCCGCGGCCGCGAGGATCAGATAAAGGCCGATGACCAGCACGGAGCCCGCGATCATCAGCGCCCGGATCGGCCAGACCGGCAGGGTGAAATCCCCCGCAGCACCGACATAGTCGCCGGCTTCGATCGCCCGCAACAGCCGGGGCCAGAGCGCCCAGGCGAGGATGGCGAAGAAGGCGGCGCCCGCCAGATGATGAACGACATCCAGCGCCGCCGCCGCCCGCGGCCGGGCCGCCGCCAGCCGGTCGAGCAGGGCATCGGACCGGGTGAAGCGCCCCGAGGCGAGCGCGTGGCCCGCCTGGAGGAAGACGATGCCGACGATGGAGAGCCCGACGAATTCGGGCACGCCCCTGAGCGGTGCGGCAAAGGCCGCACGGCCCAGAACATCGGCATTGACCAGCACCATCATCACCAGGATCCAGGCGGTGCCGACGGCGCTGGCGAGGGCCGCGACCCGGCCGAGCGGCCCGGTGCGCGGCGCCGTGGCGGGCGTCTCCACCCGCCCCGGCCCGCTCATGCCGGGTCCTGCCATCACTCGCGGTCCCAGTTGCGCGGCAGCTGAACGCCAGCCGCACGCAGACCATCCAGATAGCCCTGGACCACCGCCTTTGCCGGAACGCCCTTGGCTTCAAGCTCGTCGGCCCATTCCTTCGAGACATTGGGCAGGGCATCCGCCCAGCGCTTGCGCTCAGCCGGCGAGAGTTCGGTGATGGTGGCACCACCATCCTGCATGGTCTTGAACGAGGCGTTCACCCGCGCGACCTGGGCCTTGGCGAAGGTGTCGGCATAGATCGCCGCCTCGGCGGTCATGGCATCCTTCACCGGCTGAGGCAGATCGGCCCAGACATCGGCATTGACGCTGATCGCACCGGCGAACTGGGCGCCGATATTGACCTTGGTGATATAGGGTGCCACCTCGTGCAGCTTGGCCGCCGCGGCGGCGGTCGCGAAGGTCAGCGTGCCCTCGTACACCCCGGTCTTGATGTCGTTGTAATAGGTCTGCAGATTGCCGGCGACGGCGACCGCGCCGGTGCCCTTCAGCCAGTTCGCCGCCGGGCCGGGGGCGGCGATCTTGCGGCCCTTCAGATCGTCGATCGACTTGACCGGGAAGTTGGTGAACAGGTGATAGCTGTCGAGCGAGGCGCCGGCGAGCGGGATCTGGCCGTAGCGGCTCCATTCCTGGTCCATCTCGGGCACGCGCTTCGACACGGCCGTGACGGTCTGGGTCACCAGGAACAGGTTGTCGGTGGTGAACGGCACCATATAGGTGACGTTGTGCAGGGGCATCTTGGCCGCTTCGAACAGCGTGCCGACGAAGCCCATATCCGAGATGCCTTCCTCGATCGCCTCAAGTTCGCTGCCGATCTTCGCGACCGTGCCGCCATAGGCTTCGGTCCACTCGATGCGATACTGGTCGCCGCCATCCTTCAGCCGCTTGTTCACGCCAGGGATGAAGGTCTCGCTCAGGGTCTTGACCCAGAGGAAGGCCGGCGGGTGGCCGGCCGTCACCGTGATCGGGATGGTTTCGGCGGCGCTGGCCGGTGCCACCGGCAGCACCAGGGCGCCGAGCCCCATGACAGCCAGCGCTGCCGTCAGGCCACGGCGAAGGCCGCAGGCCGGAGCGGTATTGGTCATCTGTCGTTTCCTCCCAGGAGGAGCCCGTCATTGCAGAAACCGCCGTCTCCGGTGGGCTCGGTCGCCACGACATCTTGAAGGCCGTGATCGGTGCCGGTGCCGGCGGGTGGTGGAACAGCATCAGCCGCCCGATGCCTCCATGCGCACGAGTTCAGCGTCGAGCAGGTCGGCGGTGATGGCGATGTGCTCTTCCAGCACCCCCACCGCGCGGTCGGGGTCGCGGGCGAGCACCGCATCCCTCAACAGGTCGTGTTCGGCCGACACCTCTTCCGCCCGGAAGGGACCCGCCAGCATCAGCCGCCGGTAGCGTTCGGCCTTGTCGTAAAGAAGCGCCCGGAAGCTCTTGAGGGCATTGAGCGGACAGGCGGAGACGAGGGCCGCATGGAAGGCGCGATGCCGCTCTTCCCAGGCGGCCCAGCCGGCATCGTCGCCCGCCCCCAGATGGCGCTCGGTCGCCCGGCGCAGCAAATGGTGGCTGGTGACGATCTCCGCCTCCCAGTCATCACCGCCGCAGGCGATGGCAAGGCGCAGTGCCGCCCCCTCGATGATCTGCCGCGAGCGGGTGATGTCGACGAGATCCGCCCGGCTGACCGGCGCCACCCGAAAGCCGCGCTGACCCGAGAACGAGACCAGCCCGTCGGCCGCCAGCCGCGAGAGCGCCTCGCGCAGCGGGCTCAACCCCACGCCATAGCGGGCACGCATACTGCCCAGGTGCAGCTTGGTGTCGGGCTTCAGCGCCCCCGCCACGATGTCCTGACGAATGCGCTCCAGCGCTTCCAGCGACAGGGTCGCGGCACGCGCGCCATCGGGCAACAGGGCATCCTCCGGCAGGTCGGGCAGGGTATCGGCCATGGGCGGCCTCCGGCTGAGTGGCGAGGGGGTATATTCGGGGGATCGGGTGGCGGGAGCGTGTTCTTAGCCGATGTTTTGCTGCGACACGATATTGCGCTGCAAAATCGATCTGAGACCATCATACATCGTTCTGACTCGAAATTTCGATTTTTTTATGCAGGATCGATGAAGCGCCGCGCTATGATGCCGGCAACCGGAGGTTCGCCGCATAAGCGGACCCCACGATCCCTGAGGAGGATGACGTCCATGGCCCGCCGCTTCGTCGATCTGTCGATCATGCTGGAGAACGGTGTCCGCTCGGATCCGCCCGGCTTCGAGCCCAAGATCACCTATATGAACCACGAGCAGACGCCCGCGCAGATCACCGCCTTCTTCCCCGGGCTGAAGCCCGAGGATCTGCCCGACGGCGAGGGCTGGGCGGTGGAGCAGGTGAACCTGATCACCCATAACGGCACGCATCTGGATGCGCCCTATCACTTCGCCTCGACCATGAACAAGGGCGAGCGGGCGATCACGATCGACGAGGTGCCGCTGGACTGGTGCTTCCGCCCGGGCGTGAAGCTGGATTTCCGCCATCTGCCCGACGGCCATGTCGTCACCGCCGCCGAGGTCGAGGCCGAACTGGCCCGCATCGGCCACACGCTTCAGCCCTTCGACATCGTGATGGTCAACACCCGCGCCGGCAGCCGCTACGGCCAGGACGATTATGTCGATGCCGGTTGCGGCATGGGCCGCGAGGCGACGCTCTACCTGCTGGAGCGCGGCGTGCGGGTCACCGGCACCGATGCCTGGAGCTGGGACGCGCCCTTCACCCATACCCGCGAGAAATATCTGGAAACCGGTGATGCCGGGCTGATCTGGGAAGGCCATCGCGCCGGCCGCGACATCGGCTACTGCCATCTGGAGAAGCTGCACAACCTGGAAGCCGTGCCGGCCACCGGCTTCACCGTCGCCTGTTTCCCCGTGAAGATCCGCGGCGCCTCGGCAGGCTGGACCCGGGCGGTGGCGATCTTCGAGGACTGATCCCGCCGCCCCGCCCACGCCCCTCCTCCCCTTCTTCACGGATCCTGCCGATGAAACTGCTCACCTTCGTGCCCGGCGCCGGCGCCTTTGAAACCGCGCCGGGCGAGGCCCGCCGCATCGGCGCGCTGATGGCCGATGGCGGCCGCGTGCTCGACCTCACCACCGCAGCCGCCGCCCGCATGGGCGCCGAGGCCGGCTTTGCCGCCTCGATGCTCGCGCTGATCGATGCCGGCGCCGACGGGCTCGGCCGCGCGGCCGAGCTGCTTGCCGAAGCCGAACGCGGCGGCGCGGCGGCGGATGCGGTGGTCGCGCTCGACGCGATCTCGTTCCGCAGCCCCCTGCCCCGGCCGCGCCAGATGCGCGACTGCCTGGTCTTCGAAACCCATCTGATCCAGGCTATGGAGGGCGGCCGCCGCCTGCTGGCCGGGCTGAAGGGCACCACGCCCGAGGCACTCGGCCTGCCGCCGGTGACCGTGCCCCAGGTGTGGTACGAGCAGCCGATCTATTACAAGGCGAACCGGTTCAGCGTCATCGGCCATGAACAGCCGGTGCGCTGGCCAAGCCATTCGAAGCTGATGGATTACGAACTCGAACTGGGGATCGTACTCGCCAAAGGCGGCCGCGACATCCCGGCCACGACCGCGCATGACCACATCTTCGGCTATACGATCTTCAACGACATGACCGCCCGCGACACCCAGTTCACCGAAATGCAGGGCAGTCTGGGGCCGGCGAAGGGCAAGGATTTCGACACCGGCAACATCATCGGTCCCTGGATCGTGACGGCCGACGAGATGACCGATCCCTACGCCCTCGGCATGCGGGTGCGCGTCAATGGCGAGCTGCGGGGCGAGGGCTCCAGCGCCTCCATGCAGCACCGGTTCGACCGGATTCTCGCCCATATTTCGCGGGATGAGACCCTGCATGCCGGTGAATTCATCGGCTCGGGCACGGTCGGCAATGGCTGCGGCATCGAAACCGGCCAACTCCTTGATCCGGGTGACGTCGTCGAACTGGAAATCGACGGCATCGGGCGGCTCCGGAACCGCATCACACCACCTCGGGTTTGATGCGCGGCGTCCGCGTTCACGCAGGAGGCGCCAACCTCCCCCGGGGGCGCAAATCGTGGAACGCGGACGCCTTGACCGCCTTGCGGAATTCCGATAAGACTTGCGACATAAAATATAATTACAAAAAGAACACAGGGACCCGATCCTCGCTGCGACCGGACGCTGTCTCCCGAAACACCCGGTCAACGCGCGCTCATCTAGGGGAGGAGTGAGCCGTCCGTGAACACACGGGGTCGTGCACGCACACGCAGGCCGAAGGTCTGCGCGATTGCGTTGCCGTGCCGCATGTGGGCGTGGACGCTTACAGATGCATGGCTCAGGACATCATCATTGAGACGAAGGGACTGACCAAGGAGTTCAAGGGCTTCACGGCGGTCAGCAATGTCGACCTTCAGGTGCGGCGCGGAACCATCCACGCCCTGATCGGTCCGAACGGGGCGGGCAAGACCACCTGCTTCAACCTGATCACCAAGTTCCTGATCCCCACCTCGGGTCAGATTCTCTATGACGGCCAGGATATCACCAGCGAGCAGCCGGCCGCGATCGCGCGTCGGGGCATGGTGCGGTCGTTCCAGATTTCCGCCGTCTTCCCGCATCTGACGGTGCGCGAGAACGTGCGGATCGCCCTGCAGCACAAACTCGGCAACTCCTTCCATTTCTGGCGCTCCGACCGGGTGCTGAACGGCCTGCACGATCGTGCGGACGAGCTGCTGTCGGATGTCGGCCTGGAAGGCTATGGCGAGGCCATCACCGCCGAGCTGCCCTATGGCCGCAAACGTGCGCTCGAAATCGCGACCACGCTGGCGCTGGAGCCCAAGGTTCTGCTGCTGGACGAACCGATGGCGGGCATGGCGCACGAAGACGTGGGCCGCATCGCCGAGCTGATCAAGCGCGTGGCCAAGGGCCGGACGGTGCTGATGGTCGAGCACAACCTCAAGGTCGTGGCGAACCTCTCGGACAAGATCACCGTGCTTCAGCGCGGTGCGATCCTGGCCCAGGGCACCTATGCCGAGGTGTCCGAGAACCCCGAAGTCGTCCAGGCCTATATGGGAACCGGTCATGGCTGAGCCCGCCCGCAAGATGGCCGCCACGTCGGCCGCCCCCCTCCTCACCGTCCGCGATCTCAACGCCTGGTACGGCGAGAGCCACGTGCTGCACGGCATCAATGTCGACGTCAATCCGGGCGAGGTGGTCACCCTGCTCGGCCGCAACGGCGCCGGCAAGACCACGACGCTCAAATGCATCATGGGCATCGTGCGCAGCCGCAAGGGCAGCATCACCTTCGAGGGCCGCGAGACCATCGGCATGTCCTCGAACCAGATCGCCCGCGCCGGCATCGCTTTCTGCCCGGAAGAGCGCGCGATCTTCTCCAGCCTCGACGTGATCGAGAACCTGATGCTGCCGCCGGTGATCAAACAGGGCGGCATGTCGGTGGAGGAGGTCTTCGGCCTGTTCCCGCGCCTGAAAGAGCGCGGCAGCAGCCAGGGCACCAAGCTTTCGGGTGGTGAGCAGCAGATGCTCGCCATCGCCCGCATCCTGCGCACCGGCGCCAATCTGCTGCTGCTCGACGAGCCGACCGAAGGTCTGGCACCGGTCATCGTGCAGCAGATCGGCGAGATCATCCGCGCCCTGAAGGCGAAAGGCTTCACCATCGTTCTGGTGGAGCAGAACTTTCATTTCGCCTCGACGGTTGCGGACCGGCATTATGTGGTCGAGGAAGGTCATGTGGTGGACATGCTCACCGCTGACGACATCGCGACCAGCCAGGACAAGCTCAAGCAGTATCTCGGCGTCTGACCGGCGCCGGGGCCGGGCCTGTCCCGGCACGACTCTCGGCGTCACGCTCGTGGCGTCGGGCCAGAGAAGGTCGCGGCGGCGCGCCTCCGGAACGTGACGGACCCATCCAGAAGGTCTGCCGGTCCGATCGAGGCCCTGTCTCCCGCCAAGAGTCCGCACGCGGCGTTCGCGCCCGCGCCCGGCCGGTTCCAGGACCGATGCCGGCCGGGCCGGACCGGTTGCACGTGACCCGACCTCAACTGTCCCGCGAACGTAATCACCGCCTCAGGCAGAAGACCTCAGGGGAGGAGTTTTCAAGCCATGACGTTCAAGTTGACCCTCGCAGCCGTCACCGCCGCCGTCGTCGCCGCCTTCTCGGCCGGCGCGGCGCAGGCCCAGATCACCGACAATGTGGTGCGCATCGGCGTGCTGAACGACCAGTCGGGCATCTATACCGACCTGTCGGGCCCCGGCGGCGTGGATGCGGCCCGGATGGCGATCGAGGATTTCGGCGGCTCCGTCGCCGGTGCCAAGATCGAGCTGGTCTCGGCCGATCACCAGAACAAGCCCGATATCGGCTCCAACATCGCGAACCAGTGGTATGACCGCGATGGCGTCGATGCGATCTTCGACGTGCCCACCTCGTCCGTGGCCCTGGCGGTGCAGAACATCGCCAAGGAAAAGGGCAAGGTGATGATCGACCACGGCGCGGCCACCTCCGACCTCACCGGCAAGGCCTGCTCGCCCACCGGCATCCACTGGACCTACGACACCTATGCGCTCGCCAACGGCACCGGCCGCGCGCTGGTCGAACAGGGCGCCAAGAAGTGGTACTTCATCACCGCCGACTATGCCTTCGGCCACGCGCTGGAGCGTGACACCTCCAACGCCGTCACCGCCGCGGGCGGCGAAGTCGTGGGCACCGTGCGCTCGCCCTTCCCGTCGACCGACTTTTCGTCCTTCCTGCTCCAGGCTCAGGGCTCGGGCGCGGACGTGATCGGCCTGGCCAATGCCGGCGGCGACACCGTCAACTCGATCAAGCAGGCGGCCGAATTCGGCATCACCCAGGGCGGCCAGAAGCTGGCCTCGCTGCTGGTCTTCCTGTCCGACGTGCACTCGCTCGGCCTTGAAGTCTCGCAGGGCCTGGTGCTCACCACCGGCTTCTACTGGGATCTGAACGACGAGACCCGCGCCTTCGCCAAGCGGTTCGGCGAGCGCAATGGCGGCAAGATGCCGACCATGGTCCAGGCCGGCATCTATTCCTCGGTCACGCACTATCTGAAGGCGGTCGAGGCGACCAAGTCGGATGACGGCAAGACCGTGGTCGATCAGATGAAGAAGACCCCGGTCAACGACTTCTTCGCCAAGGGCGGCACCATCCGCGAGGACGGCCGCATGGTCCACGACATGTATCTGATGCAGATCAAGTCGCCGGCGGAGTCGAAGGGCCCCTACGACTATTACAAGCTGCTCGCCACCATCCCTGGCGACCAGGCCTTCCGTCCGATGGACAAGGGCGAATGCCCGCTGGTCACGAAGTGATCAGCCTTTGAACAACCGTCACCCATCACATCCGACGCCGACACGAGGGGCACATCCTTCATGATGGAATTGATCGGCATTCCGCCGCAGGTCCTCTTCGGCCAGCTGCTTCTCGGGCTGATCAACGGCGCCTTCTACGCCATGCTCAGCCTGGGCCTGGCCCTTATCTTCGGCCTGCTCAACATCATCAACTTCTCCCACGGTGCCCAGTACATGATGGGCGCATTCGTGGCGTGGCTGGTGCTGCAGTACGCCGGGATCGGGTACTGGGCCGCCCTGATCATCTCCCCCATCATCGTCGGTTTGTTCGGCGTGGTGCTTGAACGGTTGTTGATCCGCCGGCTCTACAACCTCGATCATCTTTACGGGCTATTGCTCACCTTCGGCCTCGCATTGATGATCGAGGGCTTCTTCCGCCAGCTCTACGGCATCTCGGGTCAGCCCTATGCCATCCCGGCGGCGCTGCAGGGCGGCACCAATCTGGGCTTCATGTTCCTGCCCACCTATCGGGCCTGGATCCTGATCGCCTCGCTTGCCGTCTGCATCGCGACCTGGGCGATCATCGAGAAGACCCGGCTCGGCGCCTATCTGCGCGCCGCGACCGAGAACCCGACCATGGTGCAGGCCTTCGGCATCAATGTGCCGCTGCTCATCACCCTCACCTACGGCTTCGGCGTGGCGCTGGCCGCCTTCGCCGGTGTCATGGCCGCCCCTGCCTACCAGGTCAGCCCGCTGATGGGCTCCAACCTCATCATCATCGTGTTCGCGGTGGTGGTCATCGGCGGCATGGGCTCGATCATGGGTGCGGTGGTCACCGGCTTCGGCCTGGGCCTGCTCGAAGGCCTGACCAAGGTCTTCTACCCCGAAGCCTCCAGCACCGTGATCTTCGTGGTCATGGCCATCGTGCTCCTCATCAAGCCTGCGGGCCTGTTCGGAAAGGCGGCGTGATCCCATGAGCGTCAATACCGTTCCCGCTGCCCGCAGCACCCGCGGCCAGAAGGCCGCCGGCCTCACCATGATCGGCGTCGCGATCGCGATCCTGGTCGGCCTCGCGGCACCACACGTCGTCTACCCCGTCTTCCTGATGAAGGCGTTGTGCTTCGCGCTCTTCGCCTCGGGCTTCAACCTGCTGCTGGGCTATGTCGGCCTGCTCAGCTTCGGCCATGCCGCATATTTCGGCTTCGCCGCCTATATCTGCGGTCATGTGGTCAAAGTCTGGGGGTTGTCGCCGGAAATCGGCATCCTGCTCGGCACCCTCACCGGCGCCGGGCTCGGCCTGATCATCGGCGGGCTCGCCATCCGGCGCCAGGGCATCTACTTCGCCATGGTGACGCTGGCCTTCGCGCAGATGGTCTTCTTCCTGGCCCTTCAGGCACCGTTCACCGGCGGTGAGGACGGCATCCAGGGCATCCCGCGCGGCATGCTGTTCGGCCTGATCAGCCTGCATGACGACATGACCATGTATTATGTCGTCTTCGCCATTTTCCTGATCGGCCTGCTGTTCATCCACCGGGTCATCCACTCGCCTTTCGGCCAGACGCTCAAGGCGATCCGCGAAAACGAGCAGCGCGCCATCTCGCTCGGCTACGACGTCAACCGCTACAAGCTGCTGGCCTTCGTGCTGTCCTCGGGCATCGCCGGGCTCGCCGGCTCGACCAAGGCGCTGGTCTTTCAGATCGCCACGCTCACCGATGTGCACTGGCACGCCTCGGGCGAGGTGGTGCTGATGACCCTGCTCGGCGGCGTCGGCACCGTGCTCGGCCCGACTGTCGGCGCGTTCCTGGTCACCGGCATCCAGAACTATTTCGCGCAGGTCGGCGCCTGGGTGACCATCATCCAGGGCGGGATCTTCGTGGCCTGCGTGCTGCTGTTCCGTCGCGGCATCGTCGGCGAATACCTGGCCTTCATGGAGCGGCGGCGCAGCCGCAAATCCTGATCGACACAGCCATCATCGGTGGCCGTTACGAAAGCCGCCATACCTCAGGGGTATGGCGGCTTTTTCGCGTGATATTAACCATACAGCGCGCCTGACTCACATTTTGGCAATAAATTTCAACCATTGATTAATGGGGCCGGTTTAGACTCCCCCGATCCGGCGCCCTTCCCGGGCCCCGAGGTTTCCCGGAGTTCCGGACGATGCAGAACCTCTCGACCGGTGCCAAACTTGGCATCCTGCTGTTCGCCGCGCTGCTCGGCGTGACGGCAACCATTTATCTCTCCCTCACCACCCTGCGCGAGACCCTCTACGCCGACCGCCAGGATAAGCTGCAGGCTCTGGTCGAAATGGGCGTATCCATCGTCTCGGCCGAGATCACGCGCGCTGAGGCCACCGGCGGCGATCGGGCGGCAGCGATCCGGACGGGGCTCGCGCTCCTGGAGCCCGTGCGCTATGACGATGCCGAGGAATATCTGTCGGCCATCGACATGACCGGCGTCATGCTCATGAATGGCAAATTCCCGTCCGTCGTCGGCCGCAACATGATCGGCGCAAAGGACAGCAATGGCGTCGCCTATGTGGCGGATGCCGTCAAGATCGCCACCACCACCGGACGGGGCGCCTTCGCCTATCTCTGGCCCCGCCAGCAGGGCGGTGAACCGGAGCCTAAACTCTCCTTCATCCAGCGCGTGCCCGGGACCGATATCGGTGTGATCACGGGTGTCTATACCGATGATATCGAGGCTGCCTTCCAGGCCCAGGCCCTGCGCCTGGGTGGCATCGCCGCGGCGGCGGCGCTGGTGCTGGGGCTGCTGGCCGTGCTGGTGATCCGCTCGACCGTACCGCCGCTGAAGGCCGTCACCCGCGGGCTGGAGCGTCTGGCCCAGGGCGAACGGAGCATCAATTTGAAGGGAGCGGAGCGGCGCGACGAGATCGGTGCGATCGTCCGCGCCTTCGGCGTGGTCCGCGAGGGGCTGGCCGCCGCCGACGAACTGACCCGCCAGCGCGAGGCCGAACAGGCGGCCCGGCTGGAGCGGAGCCACCGGGTCGACGAGCTGACCGGCCGTTTCGACGACGATGCCCGCCAGTCCCTGTCGGTGGTGCTGGACGCAGCCCGCGCCATGGAACGGGCGGCCGCCGAGCTGACCGAGGCCGCGGATCAGGCGGGCCGCCAGGCCGATACCATGGTCGGCGCCGCCAACCAGGCCGATGCCAACGTCCAGACCATCGCCGCAGCGGCGGAAGAGCTGTCGACCTCCACCGAAGACATCGCCCGCCGGGTGACCCAGGCCGCCGACATCGCCGCACGGGCCACCGAAGAGGCGCGGCGCACCACCGAAATCGTGCGCGGCCTGTCGGATACCGGCGACCGGATCGGCGAGGTGGTGGTGCTGATCGATGCCATTGCCGACCAGACCAATCTTCTGGCGCTGAACGCCACCATCGAAGCGGCGCGGGCGGGCGATGCCGGCAAGGGCTTCGCGGTCGTCGCCTCGGAAGTGAAGAACCTGGCAAGCCAGACCGGCCGCGCCACCGAAGACATCTCGCGCCAGATCGGCGCCGTGCAGGAAGAAACCCGCCGGGCGGTCACCGCCATCGACGGCATTGCGAAGATCATCAGCTCGATCAGCGAGATTGCGGGCGACATCGCCGCCGCGGTGCAGGAACAAGGCGCCGGAACCCTGTCCATCGCCCGCAGCACCCAGGCCGCCGCCCAGGCGACGGAAGCCGTGACCGGCAGCATCGCCGCGGTCGGCACCGCCGCGAACCAGACCGGTGCCACCGCCGGCACGGTGCGGGACGCCGCCGGACGGCTCAATCGTCAGGCCGATGACCTGAAGCAGGTGGTCGATCGCTTCCTCGGCGATATCCGCGCCGCGTGAAACCCGCCCTTGGTTGAAGCCACGAACGCCGTTACCGCTTTTGGGCGGTGACGGCGTTTTTTCCTTTCATGCAGCCCCTCGAATACAGCATCATCTTTCCCTAGACGGCCCGGGAGTGAGGTTTCATGTTCCATGAAACATCTCCCGATCAGATCAAAGGATGCGGATCATTCCGGATCGTGACATGCCTGACCGACGCGCTGGGGAGCGGGTTGCGACGGGCATGTCGGGCGGCGGCGTTCCTGCAGGGAGAGCAGGCCGTCGCAGACCCGCCGGGACCACGCGGGGACCATGGCCGTCGGCCCCGATCCGCCCAGGGAGGATACAGATGAACACCAGGAACGCGATCGCTGCCGCGGTTCTTGCGACCATGACCGGCCTCGCCGCGGGGGCGGCTCAGGCCGAGATCTCGGACAATGTCGTGCGCATCGGCGTGCTCAACGACCAGTCGGGCATCTATGCCGACGTCACCGGCCAGGCCTCGGTCATCGCCGCCCGCATGGCGGTGGAGGATTACGGCGGCAAGGTCAAGGGCGTGCCGGTCGAGGTCGTCTTCGCCGACCACCAGAACAAGCCGGATATCGGGTCCAACATCGCCAACCAGTGGTACGACCGCGACGGCGTCGACGTGATCGTCGACGTGCCGACCTCGTCGGTGGGTCTGGCGGTTCAGAACATCGCCAAGGAAAAGGGCAAGCTGCACCTGAACGCCGGTGCCGGCACCTCGGACCTGACCAGCAAGGCCTGCTCGCCCACCGGCATCCACTACGTCTACGACACCTACGCGCTGGCGACCGGCACCGGTTCGGCGCTGGTCGGCCAGGGCGCGAAGAAGTGGTTCTTCATCACCGCCGACTATGCCTTCGGCCATGCGCTGGAGCGTGACACCACCAACGCGGTGAATGCCGCGGGCGGCGAGGTGGTGGGCGGCGTGCGTGCGCCCTTCCCGACCACCGACTTCTCGTCCTTCCTGCTCCAGGCTCAAGGCTCGGGCGCGGACGTGATCGGCCTGGCCAATGCCGGCGGCGATACCGTCAACTCCATCAAGCAGGCGTCGGAATTCGGCATCACCCAGGGTGGGCAGAAGCTGGCCGGCCTGCTGGTGTTCATCAACGACATCAATGCGCTCGGCCTGCAGGTCGCGCAGGGTCTGGTGGTCACCACCGGCTATTACTGGGACATGAACGACGAGACCCGCGCCTTCGCCAAGCGGTTCGAGGAGAAGGCCGGCAAGATGCCCAACATGCTCCAGGCGGGCATCTATTCGGGCGTCACCCAGTATCTGAAGGCGATCGAGGCCACCGGCTCGGATGACGGCAAGACCGTGGCCGACCAGATGAAGGCGACCCCGATCAACGACTTCTTCGCCAAGAACGGCCATATCCGTCCCGATGGCCGCATGGTGCACGACATGTATCTGGTCGAGGTGAAGAAGCCCGAGGAGTCGAAGGGCCCCTGGGACTATTACAAGGTGCTGGCCACCATCCCGGGCGATCAGGCCTTCCGCCCCATGGACAAGGGTGAGTGCCCGCTGGTCAAGAAGTAAAACAGCCCGGCCCCTGCCGGACTGTCCTCTGAATACGAAACGCCGCCATCCGGTTTCGGATGGCGGCGTTTCGGTGTTCCGGCCCGGTCGTCGGGCCGGAACCGGATCACTTGCCGGCGGGCACCTTGCCGACATCGGCACCGATGGTGCAGATCGCCTTGGGATCGTCGATGCGCAGCACCAGGCTCTCCGACAGGTAGAGGTGATGGTGAATGCCGTCATGCGAGCCATAGCCGGCGCGCAGATCCTGGCCGATCACCAGCACGCCGACACGAGGGTCGACCAGCACACCGCCTCCAATCGGCGCCTTGAAGATGCCGACGGTGCAGACGCGGGAGATATGCTCCAGCTGCAGCACGTCGCTGCCGTCATAGCGGCGGAACAGCGAGTTGTAGAGTCGGGGCGACAGGGCGAGCGCATAGGGGCCGCGCAAACCGCTTTCATCCAGCTTGTTCACCGCGGCGAGCACGTCCTGCAGTGCCTGATCGATATTGGCCCAGTCGCCGCCCTCGATCTCGTGGCGGCCGCGGGCGCTCAACAGGCCTTCGAGGCCGAAATCGGGGTTGCCGTAATAGATCATCTCCTCTTCGCGCGCGGCCACGGCCTCGGCTGCATCCTCGACCGGGTCGAGGTTCAGCGGCTGGCCCTGATCGGTGGACGAGGCGATGCGCCGCACGCTCAGCCGGAAGCCCTTGCGCAGCATCGGCACCGAAATCGCGCGGCTCATCACAGCCCCCGCCTCGTCGGGGCCGGGGTCGCGGCAATAGTCGTCATTGCCGATCTCGATCGAGGTCAGGCCGACACCATAGGGGCCGTCGACCTCCAGAAAGCGGCGACCGGTCAGCGCGTCGCGGGCGGCATCGATCGCCGCCTCGTCGATCCGGCGCCAGAGATCGGTGCCGAAGGGGGCCTGGGAACGGTTCAGGTAATCCATCTCGTGAAACTCCTGGCAATAGACGGCAAGGGACAGACGAGGCCGGATCAGCGGCGCTTCTTCATGCGGCCGATGGTCAGGCCGTCACCGCCGCCACCCTCTCCGTTGCCGCCCTTGTCGTCACCGCTGCCGGTGGCGCTTTCCTCCACCTCGGTGATCGGACCTTCGGTGAACAGATAAGTCTTGATCTGCTCGGCAAAGTCGCCGTCGTTCCGGCGCAGCCATTCCAGCGTCATCATGGCATGCTCGATTTCCTCGCGCATATTGTGCAGCAGGATTTCGCGCAGCTCGTCGTCCTCGCAGTCATCGGCCCGCTGGCGGTACCAGTCCACCGCCTCCAGCTCTTCCATCAGCGACGAGATCGCATGATGAAGCGCCAGGGTGTGGCGGCTCAGCTTCTCGCGCGGGGCATGCAGGACCTCTCCGGCCATCTGCTCGTCTCCTTCTTCGTTTCGTCGCGCCGGTCGGCCGGCGCCATCTCGTCCAGGGCAGCGGTCCAGAGGGCCGCCGCTTCGTGTTTTCATGGTCCCGGTTGTCCCGCCGCCACAGCTCTCAACCGAAGCCGACCTCAACCGAAGCCGGCGGCGATTGCGGTCATAACGGCAAAGCCGGCAATCAGTGCCCAGCTCGCCCCCATCTCCTGGCCATGGCGATGGGTTTCGGGGATCATCTCATGGCTGACGACGAAGATCATCGCGCCAGCCGCGAACGCCATGGTCCAGGGCAGCACACCGGCACCGAGCCCGGCAAGCGCCACACCCAGGCCGCCGCCGATGATTTCCAGCGCGCCGGTGCCGAAGGCGACCAGAAGTGCCGTCATGCGGCTGGCCCCGGTCATCATCATGCCCACCGCCGCGACGAAGCCTTCGGGCAGGTTCTGGATCATGATGCCGATCGCCAGTGCCACGCCCTGGCCCAGATCGCCGCCGCCCTCGGCCCCCGAGCCGCCGAGCCCGACGCCGACCGCCAGACCTTCGGGCAGATTGTGGAGCGCGATCGCCAGCACCATCAGCAGGGCCGGTGCCATCCGCCGGGCGTCGATCGCCGCCATTCCACCGCCATCGACCACCAGAAGCGCATCGCCGCCCGCCGCGACCATGGCCGGGCTGCCGGGCCCATGGGGGCTGCGCAGGGTGTGTTCGACCGCCTCGTCATCCTGCTGGACATGCAGATGCGGCACCACGGCGTGCAGGGCCGCGATCGCCGCGGCCCCCAGCCCGATGGCGACCCCGATGCCGAGGGCCCCCCAGAGCGCGCCATAGCGGGCGACCGCGCTTCCAAGCGCCGGCACCAGCAGCGACAGCAGGGCGGCGGCCAGCATCACGCCCGCGGCGCCGCCCAGCAGCAGGTTTTCCCGCCGGATGCCCGGCCGTCGGATCACCAGCACGGGCAGCGCGCCGAGACCGGTCGCAAGGCCTGCAAGCAGGCTGCCGCCCAGGCCCAGCCAGACCGGATCTATGGATGCGAGATCAGGTATGGCGCCCTCCGATCATCGGTCCTGTGTCTGCCCGAATCATGGCCCAGGATATGGGGCACGTGCATGACGGATCAACCGTTGCCACCGTCGCCCCTCGAAATCGTCACAGTGGGTGGCGGACCGCCGCCGCCGATCCGACGGAAGGCAGCCAGGCCGGCCAATCCGCCCAGGGCCAGCACCGCGAAACCCGCCGCCCAGCCCAGCGGGTCGCCGTCGCCCCCTGCCCCGTCGAGCGCCAGACCGAAGGTGATCGGCGACAGGATCGCGCCGCCGAACCCCAGCAGCGCATGCATGGCCATCGCCGCCCCACGCACCGACGGGTCACTTTCGGCGACCGCGCCCGCGGTCAGCGAGGCACTGTCGGCCATGACCATCAGGTTGTAGGCGGCCACCACCACCAGCACGAGGGCGAGCGGCGCGCCGGCGACCGCCGCGGTCACGCCGGCAAGCACCGCCGTCACCGACATCGCGACCGTGATCCAGCGCCGCCGGCCGAGCCGCATCGCCATCTCGTTGCCGAAGAAACTGGTGAGGATGCCCGAGGCGATGATCGCGCCGCCCAGGCTGCTGGCCCAGGCGGCCGCGGCGCCGGCATGGACCAGAAAGGCCACCAGCCAGCTGCGCAGGCCGAACATCTCCCAGCAATGGCCGGCATAGGCGAGCGTATAGGCGATGGCCCGGCGGTTGCGCAGCACCGGCCGGAAATCCGGTGGCATCCACCAGGGGCGATGGCGGATGCCGGCGGCCGGCGCGGGCGGCGGTGTTGCCGGCACCGCGACCAGCGCCAGAACCAGGGCAGCCGCCGCCGATGCCCCGGCCGTCCAGAACCCGGCCTGCCAGCCACCAGCGGCGGCCACCAGCCCCGCCAGCCAGACCGACAGCCCGGCCCCCAACGAGAAGCAGGCGGTATAGCTGGCGACCGCCCGGCTGGCCTTGGGGCCGCGGACATGGTCGCTCAAAATCTTGAGGCCGGGCATGTAGGACCCGGCGAAACCGGCACCGGCCAGCGCCTGGAACAGCCCGGCCGACAGCGGCCCGGTGGCAAAACTGCCGAAGCCGAGTGTGGCCAGCGCGATCAGCGTCAGCGAGCCGATATAGACCCGCCGGGCATCGACCCGGTCGGTGGCACCGGTCAGCACCGGCACCGCCGCGACATAGCCCACGAAGAAGGCCGAGGAAATCCAGCCCGCGGTGCCGTTGCTGAGCGCCCAGTCGTCGCGCAGCAGCGGCAACAGGGCCGGATAGCACCCATAGGCCGCCATGGACAGCACTTCGCACAGGCACATCACGGCGATCATGCGGAGGGTTCGGGGCGGGGGCGCGCCGGAACCGGGCTCAGGGGGACGGGACAGTTCTGCTGACACGGCGTTCCGGCTCTCCGCTGACGGATGACGCCGCAAACCTTAGCGCGTGGCGACGGTGCGCACACGCGCCCATGCTGCAACCCTGACGGCCCCGGTCATGCGGAACCGCGCACCACACCGCGCCGCCGGGCCAGCAGGCGCCGGGCCGCCAGCACCAGGAAGCCGGTCACCAGCCCCCAGAAGGCCGAACCGATGCCGAACAGGGTGACACCCGAGGCCGTGGCGGCGAAGGTCATCACCGCCACCTCGCGGTCGTCGGGGTTCGACAGCATGCCCGCGATCGACCCGGTGAGCGGGCCGAGCAGGGCCACGCCGGTGATGATCTGGATGGTGTCGCGCGGCAGCCCCATGAAGAGATCGACCAGCGGTGCCGAGAACAGGGCCAGCAGGACGTAGAAACCCGCATAGGCGATGCCGGTGACCCAGCGCCGGCGCGGGTCGGGATGGGCATCGGGGCCGGTGCAGATCGCGGCGGTGATCGCCGCCAGATTGACCGCATGAGCTCCCATCGGCGCCAGCAGCAGAGAGGCGAGGCCGGTGAGCGTCAGCACCGGCCGGGTGGGCGCGGTATAGCCGGCCTGGGCCAGCACCACGAAACCGGGCAGGTTCTGCGAAACCAGCGTCACCAGAAACAGCGGCAGGCCCAGGCTGATGATCACCGCCGGATCGAAGACCGGCATCACCGGCACCAGGCTGCCGAACAGGTCGCCGTCATGCGGCGCGGTGAAATTGCCACCCAGCACCACCGCCGCGACCGCCACCACCAGCACGATCAGCAGGGCGAAAGTGGGCGCGCGCTGCCGGGCGACCACGAAGACGATCAGCACCAGCCCCGCGAGCAGGGCGTCGCTCTGGAAGGCGCGGAACAGCGACATGCAGAAGGGCAGCAGCACGCCCGCGAGCATGGCGGCGGCGACGGCTGCGGGGATTCTCGCGGCCAGCCGGCCCAGCGCCGGCACCAGCCCCAGGATGATCATCATCAGCGCAGCCGCCATGAAGGCGCCGGTCGCTTCGGCCCAGCCGGCATGAAGGGTCGAGGCGGCGAGCAGGGCCGCCCCCGGTGTCGACCAGGCCAGCACCACCGGCATGCGCAGCCGGAAGCTGAGCAGCGCACCGGGCAGCGCAATGCCGAGACAGAGGGCCGTGACCGCCGAGGTGATCTGATCGGGTGTGCCGCCCAGGGCCTGGCCGGCCTGGACGATCAGGGCGACGGTGCCGCCGAAGCCGACCAGGGCGGCGATGAGGGCAGCGGAGAGCGAAGAGAGCGGCAAGGGATGGGGTCCCGGAGACGGCTGGGGAGAGGACCGCACTTTCCGCCATACGGGCCGCGGGCGCAAGCGCTCCACGCGAATGTCATGACGTTTCCATCGACTAAACCGATGGTTTATCAGGACCAGCGGGGCCACGCCTCCGACATCACGAAGCCTGCCACGGCATGCAGGTCGTCGCGGCCGAAGATCGGCCGCCCACCCAGCATGTCGCGGTCGAGGGCCGCGCAGGTCAGGGCTGCCGGGTCGGGCACGATCACGCCCAGGATCCGGTCGTCGCGCGGATAGAGCGGCCAGCGCGCATCGCGTCGGCCGGGGGCCAGCACCTCCAGCCGCGGATGGCCGGCGCCGGCGAAGCCTTCCACGATGGCGATATCCGCCGGCCCGGCAAGGGTGAGCCAGCGGCGCAGCTGGTCCGCCGGATCGGGTTCCGAAACGCCGTCCGGCGCGGTTGCCGGCTCTTCCCGCAACACACCGACCAGGCCGCCGCCGCCCACCACGACCGCGGCCGCCCCGGCCCGGCGATGACGGTCGCTGTCCTTGCCCGGCCGATCCAGATCCGGACGGTGATGGCTGCGCTTCACGGTGACCACCCGCCGGCCGCCGGCCGCAAGCAGCGGGATCAGCCCCTCGATCAGCGTGGTCTTGCCGCTGTTGCCGGGCCCCACCAGGCCGATGATCCGCATGTCCCCTCCCCGATCCGGCTGATCCGTTCCGCATACCCGTCGCGCCGCCGGTTGGCAAGTCGGGGTCGATCCATAGACCCGATATAGACCCGAAAGCTCCTATGAGAGACTCGGATGTGATTATTTAATAGGCACATAAGACACATAGCCCACAAATTAGGCATATCTTCGCGTCACGCCGCTCAATCTCGCCCCGCACGCGCCGCTCCAAAAGCGTTGTGCAGCGCAGGATACAGCCGGAATGCAGGGCTTGGCATGGATCTTGTAGATACCTTGGTGTCGATACCAAGAGACCCCCGCCTGCTGCCGCCATCTGCGAGAGCCTGAGCCCATGACCGACAAGATCATTCCGCCCGCCTCTCCCGACGCCTCCGCCGCCGCGGATGCGCGCCGCTTCCGGATCAGCCGGCGGGGGCTGCTGGGGGCCGCCGCGACGCTCGCCGCCGCAAGGCTGCTGCTGCCGGGCGGCGCCTTTGCCGCCGCGACCGGTGTGGCGCCCGAGAAGACCGACCTTGCCATCGGCTTCATTCCGCTGACCGATTGCGCCCCCCTGGTCATCGCCCATGAGAAGGGTTTCTTCAAGCGCGAAGGCCTGAAGGTCACCCTGTCGAAAGAGGCGTCCTGGGCCAATATCCGCGACAAGATGACCATCGGCGCGCTGGATGCCGCCCATATGCTGGCCGGCATGCCGATCGCCGCGACCCTGGGCCTCGGCGCCATTCCCCAGGCGCAGGTGACCGCGCTGTCGCTGGACCTGAACGGCAATGCGATCACGCTGTCCAACGCGCTCCATGACCGGATGGTTGCGGCCGACCCGGCGGCGATGGCCGAACGGCCGATGACCGCCCGGGCGCTGAAGGCGGTGATCGATGCCGACAAGGCCGCCGGCAAGGCGCCGCTCACCTTCGCCGCGGTCTTCCCCGTCTCGTCGCATATGTACGAGCTGCGCTACTGGCTGGCCTCGGCCGGGATCGATCCGGATGCCGACCTGCGGATCATCGTCATCCCGCCGCCGCAGATGGTCGCCAATCTGCGTGCCGGCAATTGCGACGGCTATTGCGTGGGCGAGCCCTGGAACGAACGCGCGGTCGAGGCCGGCATCGGCAAGGTCGCGATCACCAGCGTCGAGCTTTGGGCCAATCAGCCCGAAAAGGTGCTGGGTGTGGCCGCCGACTGGGCGGAGAAGAACCCCGCGACCCACGAGGCGATGCTGCGCGCGGTGATCGCCGCCGGCCAGTGGCTCGACGATCCGGCGAACCGGGCGGAGGCCGCCGACATCATCGCCGGCCGCGCCTATGTGAATGCACCGGCCGAGGTGGTGCGGATGTCGATGACCGGCACCTTCCGCTATGCCGCCGACGAGGCACCGCGCCCGCTGCCTGATTTCAACGTCTTCAGCCGCTATGCCGCCAACTTCCCCTGGATCAGCCATGCCGAATGGACGCTGACCCAGATGATCCGCTGGGGCCAGATCGACCGGCCGGTCGACATCGCCGCCACCGCGGCCGCGGTCTACAAGCCCGACCTCTACCGCAAGGTCGCGGCCCAGATGGACATCGCCGCACCGACCATCGATCGCAAGCCCGAAGGTGTCAACACCTCCGCCTGGACCCTGACCGAGGCCACGCGGCCGATCGCCATGGGTCCGGATGTGTTCTTCGACGGCACCCGCTTCGATCCGGCCGACCCGGTCGGCTATATCCGCCAGTTCGCGATCAAGGCCCCGGCCGTTGACCTGACCGCACTGGCCGCCGCCCAGACCACCCCGCGCGCCAGCGCCGCCTGAGCCAGGAGCCCGTTCCCATGGCCGACATCTCCCTCGACGGTGCCGCAAAGACCGGCACCGGCATCGGACGGCGCCTCGGCCTTGTGGCCGAGCGCATCGTCTGGCCGCTTCTGACCCTCGCCGTCGCCCTCGGCGGCTGGACGCTGATCCAGCAGACGGTGGCGACCGATCTGCCGGGCGTCGGTGAAACCCTCGCCCGCGGTATCGAGCTGTTTTCCGACCCGTTCTACATCGCCGGGCCCAACGACCAGGGCATCTTCTGGCAGCTGCTCTATTCGCTGGGCCGGGTGCTGGCGGGCTTCGGTCTCGCCTGCCTGATCGGCCTGCCGATGGGCCTGCTGATCGGCACCAGCCAGGCGGCTTCCCGCGCCTTCACCCCGTTCATCGAGGTGATGCGCCCGGTCAGCCCGCTCGCCTGGCTGCCGATCGGCCTGCTGCTGTTCCGGGCAGTCGACCCCTCCGCGATCTTCGTGATCCTGATCACCAGCATCTGGCCGGTGATCCTGAACACCGCCGCCGGCGTGCGCGCCGTGCCGGCCGATTACGTCCAGGTCGGCCGCGTGCTGCGCCTGGGCCGGCTTGCCATGTTCCGCCGCATCCTGCTGCCCGCCGCCCTGCCCTATGTGCTGGCCGGCATGCGGCTGTCGCTCGGCACCGCCTGGATGGTGATCGTGGCCGCCGAAATGCTCACCGGCGGGGTCGGCATCGGCTTCTTCATCTGGGACGAGTGGAACAACCTCTCGGTCCCCAGCATCCTGGTGGCGATCGTCCTGATCGGGCTGGTGGGCATCGCCCTCGACGCCGCCATGGCCGCCGTTCAGCGCCGCCTTTCCCACTGAGACGGCCCACTGAGAGGGACGATCCCGATGACCAACCGACCGCATCTCTCGATCGAAGGCGTCGATCTCGACTTTCGCACCCGCGAAGGTGTCCGCCCCATCCTGCGCGGTATCGATCTGAAGATCGCCCGTGGTGAATTCGTGGCGGTGATCGGCCATTCCGGTTGCGGCAAATCCACCCTGCTCAACATCGTGGCCGGGCTGATCACGCCCGAGCGGGGGGCGATCCTGCTCGACGACAAACTGGTCGATGCCCCCGGCCCCGACCGGGCGATGGTCTTTCAGTCCCATGCCCTGCTGCCCTGGCTGACGGTGCGCGAGAATGTGGCGCTGGCTGTGGATCAGGTGCATCGCCGGACCATGGATGCCGCCGCCCGCGCACAGCTGATCGACGAGCATCTGGCGATGGTGCGCATGGACCATGCCGCCGCGCGCCGGCCGCACGAACTGTCGGGCGGCATGCGCCAGCGGGTCGGCATCGCCCGGGCCCTGGCCATGCGCCCGGCCGTGTTGCTGATGGACGAGCCCTTCGGCGCGCTCGACGCGCTGACCCGCGCCCGGCTTCAGGACGAGTTGATGGCCATCCAGGCCGATCTGTCGATGACGGTCATGATGGTGACCCACGATGTCGACGAGGCTGCCCTGCTCGCCGACCGGGTGGTGATGATGACCGAGGGCCCGGCCGCGCGGATCGGCCGGATCGTCGACATCCCCCTCGCCCGCCCGCGCCGCCGCGCCCAGGTGCTCCGCGATCCCGCCTTCATCGAGGCGCGGGTCCAGATGCTGTCCTTCCTGCACGGCGATGCCGTGGAGGATGCCGATGCGGCGGCGATGCTCGCCGTCGCCGCGGAATGAGCGGAGGCCGCCCGATGAACACGCCCCGAGACCGCATCCTCGTCATCGGCGCCGGCATGGCCGGCACCCGTCTGGTTCAGGACCTGGTCGCGCTCGCACCCGGCGCCTGCGACATCACCCTGATCGGCGCCGAACCCCATGCGCCCTATGACCGGATCATGCTCTCGCCCGTGCTGGCGGGAGAGAAGACCGCAGCCGCCATCCGTCTGCTGGACGACGACTTCCTCGATCGCCATGGCGTGAGCTTCCTGGCCGGCGACGCCGTAACCGGCATCGATCGCGCCGCGCGGCGCGTCACCACCGCCGCCGGCCGGCAGCTGGAGTATGACCGGCTGGTGCTGGCTACCGGTTCCCAGCCGATCCGCCTGCCCCTGCCCGGGGCGGCGCTCAAGGGCGTTGTCACCTTCCGCGACCTCGGCGATGTCGACACCATGCTGGCCCAGGGCCGGCCCGGCGCACCGGCCGTTGTGATCGGCGGCGGGCTGCTCGGCCTTGAAGCCGCGGCGGGGCTTGCCGGGCGGGGCATGAAGGTGACGGTGGTCCACCTGGCCGGCCATGTGATGGAACGCCAGCTGGATGCCGAGGCCGGCGGCATGCTGGCGGATGCCCTCGCCGCCCGCGGCATCACCACGGTCACCACCGCGAACAGCCGGGCGATCCTGGACGACGGCACCGGCCGGGTTGCGGGGCTGGAACTCGCCGACGGCCGGGTGCTGCCGGCGGAACTGCTGGTGATGGCGGTCGGCATCCGGCCCGAGACCGGTCTCGCCCGCGCGGCGGGGCTGGAGGTCGGCCGCGGCATCCTGGTCGACGACCGGCTCGGCACCTCGGATCCGGCGATCGCCGCACTCGGCGAATGCGTCGAATTCGACGGTCAGTGCTTCGGTCTGGTGGCGCCCCTCTACGATCAGGCGAAGGTGCTGGCGCGCGCATTGGCCGGCCGGCCCGGCGACGGCTTCGCCGTCCGCCCCACCGCCACCCGGCTCAAGGTCTCGGGCGTCGACGTGTTCTCGGCCGGCAGTCTGGGCGGCGCGGATGCCGAAGAGATCACACTGCGCGATGCCGCCCGCGGCAGCTATCGCAAGCTGGTGATCCGCGACGACCGGCTGGACGGCGTGGTCATGTATGGCGATGTCGCCGACGGCCCCTGGTTCTTCGAAACCATGCGCAAGGCGGAGCCGCTGGGCGCCCTGCGCGACCGGCTGATCTTCGGCCCGGCCTTCGCCGCCGGCCCCTCGGCCACGGGTGCCGATGCCGCGACCGCCGCCGTGGCCGCTCTTGCCGACGATGCCGAAATCTGCGGCTGCAACGGCGTGTGCAAGGGCACGATCACCGCGGCGATCGCGGGCCAGGGCCTCACCAGCCTCGACGAGGTGCGCGCCCATACCAAGGCCTCCGCCTCCTGCGGGTCGTGCAGCGGCCAGGTGAAGGCGCTGCTCGGCCTGTGCCTGGGCGGGGCGGCACCGGCGGAGGCAGAGGATGCCGATCCGGCGATCTGCACCTGCACCGACCTCGGCCATGATGCGGTTCGTGCACGGCTCGGCGATCTGCCGGCCATGACCGCGATCCAGGCCATGGCGGTGCTGGGCTGGAAAACGCCCGAAGGCTGTTCGAAATGCCGGCCGGCGCTCAACTACTACCTGCTTTGCACCCATCCGGGTGCCGGTGTCGACGACCCGGCCTCGCGCTTCGTGAACGAACGCGTGCACGCCAATATCCAGAAGGACGGCACCTTCTCGGTCGTGCCGCGAATGTGGGGCGGGTTGACCTCGGCCACGGAGCTGCGCGCCATCGCCGATATCGTCGACCGCTACGACATCCCGACCGTGAAGGTGACCGGCGGCCAGCGCATCGACCTGCTGGGCGTGCGCAAGCAGGATCTGCCGGCGGTCTGGCGCGATCTCAACGCCGCCGGCATGGTCTCGGGCCATGCCTATGCCAAGGGCCTGCGCACGGTGAAGACCTGCGTCGGCTCGGAATGGTGCCGCTTCGGCACGCAGGATTCGACCGGGCTCGGCGTCAAGCTCGAACGGATCACCTGGGGCGCCTGGATGCCGCACAAGTTCAAGATGGCGGTCTCGGGCTGCCCGCGGAACTGTGCCGAGGCAACGATCAAGGATTTCGGCGTCATCTGCGTCGACAGCGGCTACGAGCTGGTGGTGGGCGGCAATGGCGGCATCCATCTGCGCGGCACCGACCCGCTCGCCAAGGTCTCGACCGAAGCCGAGGTGATCGAGATGTGCCTCGCCTTCATCCAGTTCTATCGCGAGGACGCCCGCTATCTGGAGCGCACCGCACCCTGGATCGAGCGCATCGGCCTGGACCGGGTCAAGGCCGTGGTGGTGGCGGATGCCGCCGGACGCCAGGCCCTCGCCGCCCGGTTCCTGGCCTCCCAGACCCATGCCCAGATCGACCCCTGGGCAACCATCGCCGCGGCACCCGGCGCCGAGTTCGCCGCGATCGACGTCCCCGCCCGCCGGGCGGCCGAGTGAGGAGGAGCGAGCCCATGACCATCCTCGCCGACATGACCGCGGTCCTTGCCGACAGCGCCGACTGGATCGATTGCGGCACGCTCGACGACCTGCCGCTGCGCGGTGCCCGGGTGATCCGCCACCAGGGCGGCAGCATCGCCCTGTTCCGGCCGGCAGAGGGCCCCCCCGCCGCCATCGCCAATGCCTGTCCGCATAAGGGCGGGCCGCTCGCGGACGGGCTGGTCCATGGCCGCGCGGTCAGCTGCCCCCTGCATGGCCGGGTCTTCAGCCTGGATGACGGCCGGGCGGCAGCCCCCGATCGCGACTGCGTTGCCCGCTACCCGGTCACGGTCTCCGCAGAGGGCCGGGTGCTGGTGCGGTTGCGGCCGCTGAGCCCTGCGGCGCCTGCGGGTGCCGGGCTGATCGCCGAGGCGGCGGAATGACCGCCCTGCCGCCACCGGCCGCCATCCGCACCACCTGCGCCTATTGCGGGGTCGGCTGCGGCGTGCTGGCACGGCCGGATGGGCAGGGCGGGCTGCTGCCGGTGACCGGCGACCCGGCCCATCCCGCCAATCGCGGCCGGCTCTGCGGCAAGGGCGCCAGCCTCGCCGACACGCTGGGCGGTGCCGGGCGGCTGACCCGGGCGCGGATCGACGGCCGGCCGGTACCACTCGATGCCGCCCTCGACCATGTGGCGGACGGCTTCCGCCGGGCGCGGGCCGAACGCGGCCCGGGCGGCATCGCCTTCTATCTCTCGGGTCAGATGCTGACCGAGGACTATTACGCCGCCAACAAGCTGGCCAAGGGCTTCCTGGGCAGCGCCAATGTCGACACCAATTCGCGGCTGTGCATGTCGTCGACCGTCGCAGGCCAGGTCCGCGGCTTCGGCGAGGATCTGGTGCCGGGGGCTTACGAGGATCTGGATCTCTGCGATCTGGCGGTGCTGGTCGGCTCCAACGCCGCCTGGTGCCATCCGGTGCTGTTCGGCCGGCTGATGGAGGCCCGCGCGGCCCGGGGCACGCGGCTGGTGGTCATCGATCCCCGCGCCACCGATACCAGCCGCGCCGCCGATCTGCATCTCGCCATCCGCCCCGGCGGCGATGTCGCCCTCTGGCAGTTCCTGCTGGTGGAGGCCGAGCGCCGCGGCCTGGCCGATCGCGCGGCCGAGGGCTTCCCCGCCGCGATCGAGGCCGCCCGCACCGACTGCCCCGACATCGCCGCCTGCGCGGCGCTGACCGATCTGGCCCCCGCCGACCTTGCCCGCCTTGCCGACATGGTGCTGACGACGCCGCGCTGCCTGACCCTGTTCAGCCAGGGCGTCAACCAGTCGAGCGCCGGCACCGACAAGGTGAATGCGATCCTGAACCTGGAGATCGCGCTCGGCCGTGTCGGCCGGCCGGGCGCCGGGCCGTTCTCGCTGACCGGGCAGCCCAATGCCATGGGTGGGCGCGAGGTCGGCGGGCTGGCCAATCAGCTGGCGGCACATCTGGGTTTCTCCGACGCCGAACGCCGGCTGGTCGGCGAATTCTGGCAGGCCACCGACATGGCCACCGGCCCGGGGCTGAAGGCAGTGGAGCTGATCGATGCGCTGGAGGCGGGAAAGATCGGCGCGCTCTGGATCATCGGCACCAACCCCGCCGTCAGCCTGCCCGATGCCGGCCGCTTCCGCCGGGCGCTGGCCCGCTGCCCGCTGGTGGTGGTATCGGATTGCGTGACCGGCACCGACACCCAGGCGCTGGCCCATGTGCTGTTGCCGGCGGCCGGCTGGTCGGAAAAGGACGGCACCGTCACCAATTCCGAGCGTCGGATCAGCCGGCAACGCGCGGTGCTGCCGCCGCCGGGCGATGCCCGGCCCGACTGGTGGCTGATCGCAGAGGTGGCACGGCGGCTGGGCTTCAGCCGTGCCTTCGCCTGGCGCCACCCGGCAGAGATTTTCGATGAACACGCCCGGCTTTCGGGCGCCGCCGCCGCCCGCTTCGGCCGGCATTTCGACATCGCCGGCCTCGCCGGCCTCTCCCGCCAGCAATATGACGCGCTGGAGCCGGTGCAATGGCCGGTGCCGGCCGGCAGCCGGGACGGAACCGCGCGGGTGGTGCCGTCCCAGCGCCTGGTGGCTCTCCGCCACCGACCGCCCATGGAACGCCCCGAACGGACCGGCGAACTGGTGCTCAACACCGGCCGGCTGCGCGATCAGTGGCACACCATGACCCGCACCGGCCGCACCGCCCGGCTTGCCGGCCATGCGCCCGAGCCGCTGCTGGCGGTCAACCCGTCCGATGCACGGGATGCCGGACTCGACCAGGGCGGTTTTGCCCGGATCACCGGCCGGCGCGGCACGGCGCTGCTGAAGGTGACGATCGATCCGGGGCAGCGCCGGGGCGAGGTCTTTGCCCCCCTGCACTGGTCCGACGCCTTCGCCGCCGAGGCCGCCATCGGCCACCTCGCCTCCCCCGCCACCGACCCGCTCTCGGGCCAGCCGGAGCTGAAGCATGCGGTCGTCCGCCTCGCCCCCTGGCGGCCGGGCTGGTCGGGGGTGATGGTCGATCGCGCGACCCGCGGGCCGCTGCGCCGCGGCGTGCGCCTGCCCGCCTATTGGGTCCGCCATGCGGTCGAAGCCGGCCGGGCGGTGATCATGGCCGGGGACGAAACGCCAGCCGGGGCGGAAGACTGGCGCCAGCTTGCCACCCGCCTTGCCCGCGGCTTCGGCGCCGCCATCGATGCGGGGCCGGCGATCGAACTGATCGATGCCGCCCGCGGCCGGCTGCGGCTCGCCTGGACCGGCGCCGACGGGCGGATCGTGGCGGTGATCGCGCTTGCCCGGCACCCCCCATGCCCTGCCCGACACCACCGCACTCGCCCGTCTGCTCGACCCCGCAACCGATCGCGGTGCCGCCGCCCCCGCCGCCCTGCGCCTGGCGCTGCTGGCCGATCACGATCCCGATGGCGGAGATGCCCGGCGTGACCCCGCGATCTGCGCCTGCGCGGGCGTGGGCCGAAGCGCCATCCTCGCCGCGGCCGGCACCGGCCCCCTCGACCGGAGACTGGCCCGGGTGACCGAGACCACCGGCGCGGGCGGTGGCTGCGGATCCTGCCGCCACCAGATCAGATCCATCCTCAGCGAGGCCACGCCCCATGTCGAACCAGTCTGACACCGCTGACGGCCTTCCCCTCGCTCTCCGTCTCACCGGCAGGCGGGTAATGGTCTTCGGCGCCGGGCCGGGGGCGGCGGCAAAGCTCGCCCTGCTCGACGGCACCGGTGCCGAGATCAGGATCCATGACGATGCGCCCGCCTGCGCAGAACTGGCGGGCCGCCTGATCCGGCCGCTCCATCCCCTGCCCGATCTTGCCGGCACCCGGCTGGTGGTGATCGCGCCCGAGATCGATGATGCGACCACAGCCCTGATCGCCGAGGCCGCGGCCGCAGCCGGCGCCCTGGTTCACGCGGTCGACCGGCCGGCACTGTCCGACGTCACCCTGCCCGCCCTGGTGCGACGTGGGCCGCTGCAGATCGCGATCCACACCGGCGGCCGGTTTCCGGCGCTGGCCTCGGTGCTGCGCCAGCGGCTGGAAGCGCTGCTGCCGCCCGGCCTTGGTGCCGCCGTCACCGCGGCCGGCAGCCGGCGCGGCGAGATCGCCCGGCGTTTGACCGACCCGGCCGCCCGGCGCCGCTTCTGGCGCGATCTGGCCGCCCGGCTGCTGGACCATCCCGAGATCCCGATCGATGACCTGCCGGCCGACGCCATCCCGGTCCAGGCGGGCCGGGTGGATCTGGTCGGCGCCGGCCCCGGCGGCCCCGGTCTGCTCACCCGCGATGCCGCCCGTGCGATCGAGGCGGCGGATGTCGTGCTCTACGATGCCCTGATCGATCCCGCGATCCTGGAACTGGCGCGGCGCGAGGCGCGGCGGATCCCGGTCGGCAAGCGCTGCGGCGCCCATGCCGTGCGCCAGGCGGCGATATCGGCGCTGATGGTGCGGCTGGCCGGAGAGGGGCTGCATGTGGTGCGACTGAAGGGCGGTGATCCGGCGATCTTCGGCCGGCTCGACGAAGAACTGGGGGCGCTCGACGCGGCCGGCATCCCGGCCCGGATCATTCCGGGCGTGACCGCCGCAGCCGCGGCCGCCGCCCATCTCCGCCGGCCGCTGACCCTGCGGGGGGCCGCACGATCGGTCTCGCTGGTGGCGGGCCATGATCTGGCGGGCGACCTGCCCGGGGCGATCGAGGCGCTTGCCGCGGCCGACGGCACGCTTGCGATCTATATGGGCCGCGACCGGGCGCCGGCGATCGTGGCGGCGCTGATCGCCGCGGGGCGCGACCCGGCGGAACCCGCCGCCGCGGTCGAATGGGCCGGGCGCCCGCAGGCCCGATCGGTCAGCGTGCCGCTCGCCATGCTGTCCGATGCGTTGGTAGGGCTCGACGCCGACGGTCCGGTGACGATACTGGTGGGAGAGGCGATCGCCGCTTCCGCCACCGCCGCCCGCCCGGCAGATGCGGAAGGGCGCGACGCCGCCTGACCTTCCGCAGCGGAATGCCGATGACCGACACCAGATCCGACGCCGTCGCCACCCTTGCCCAGGCCCTCGGCATCATCGGCCGCGGCCCCGGCCGGTCGCGACCGCTGACCCGCAGCGAGGCACGCGATGCCTTCGCGCCCCTGCTTGCGGGCACGGCACTCGATGTCCAGGCAGGGGCCTTCCTCCTGCTGATGCGCTATCGCGGCGAAACGGCCGAGGAACTGGCCGGGCTGGTCGATGCCGCCCGCGCCCATATCGGTCCGGCGCCGGAAGGCGCCCGCCGGCCGGCGCTCGACTGGCCGAGCTATGCCGCGGGCCGCACCCGCGGCCTGCCCTGGTATCTGCTCGCCGCCCGGCTGCTGGGCGAGGCCGGCGTGCCGGTGCTGATGCATGGCGACAACGATCTTCAGACCGGCGGTGTCGGTGCCCTGCAGGGGCTTTCGGCCCTGGGGCTGTCCCCGGCGGCGGATCTGTCCGAGGCCGCCGACCGGCTGGGGCGCGAGGGTTTCGTCTATCTGCCGCTGGCCGGGCTCTCGCCCGATCTCAAGCGGCTGCTCGATCTGCGCAGCGTGCTGGGGCTGCGCTCGCCGGTGAACACGCTGGTCCGCCATCTGAACCCGCTGGATGCGCCCGCGACCCTGATCGGGGTCTTTCATCCCAACTATCTCGACAGCCATGCCGAGGCCTCGCTGCTGCTGGATGCCGGGCGCTGGCTTGGTGTCGTCAAGGGGGCGGGTGGCGAGGGGGAGCGCCGGCCGCATAAGCCGGTGGATCTGCGCCTGGTCGAACAGGGTACCTCAAAGGTCGAGCACTGGCCGGCCCTGCTGGCGGCGGCACCGGCCGACAGCCCCGACGACCCCGGCCGCCTCGCCGCCCTCTGGCGGGGCGAGGGCGAGGATGCCGAAGGCGAGGCAACGGTGATCGGCACGGCGGCCGTGGCGCTGCGCATCGCCGGCCGTGCGGCGACACCATCGGATGCCGATGCCCTTGCCCGCAGCCTCTGGAGCGACCGGCGGCGATGAGGATCGACGGCGGCGACCCGACACGGATGGCTTGGCGCTATCGGCTGGCCCTGGGGCTGGTCGCAGCGCTTGCGATCGGCTCCTTCCTGGTGCTGACGCAGGTGATCAGCCGTGAACGGGCCACCGCCGGCATCATCAATGTCAGCGGCCAGCAACGCTTCCTGTCGCAACGCGGCGCCCTGTTCGTCGGCCGGTTGACCTATCCGGTCTCGGCCCAGGACCACCAGGATGCCCGCCAGCATCTGGCCGAGGTGATCGCCCAGATGCGCAGCAATCACGAGGCGCTGCTGAAGGGTGGATCGGGCATGGGCGACGCGATCGGCCTCTCGCCCGCAATGGCGCGGCTGTTCCACGACGAGCCCTCGGCGATCGACCGGCGGGTGCGGGAATATCTGGCGGCGATGGAAGCGGTCCTCACCGACCCGCGCGCGCCGATCCCGCGCGATGCGCCGGCCGTGGCGCTGGTGCTGCGCGAAGGGCCGGGCCCCCTGCTCGACGTGCTCGACCATGCCGTCGCCCGCTTCCAGGCCGAAGGCGAGGCCGCCGTCGACCGGCTGCACGACCTGCATATCGCCCTGCTGATCGCCACCCTGCTGACCCTGGCGCTGGAAGCCCTGCTGATCTTCCAGCCGATGGCCACGGCGGCCCGGCGCCGTATCCGCGAGCTTGAGAACGCCTCCCTGGCGCTCAAGGCCGCAGCCGAGCGGCTGGAGGGAGAGGTCGCTGCCCGCACCGTGGAACTGCAAAAGGCCAAAGAGCACGCCGAACGGGCCAATGTCGCCAAGGCCCGCTTCCTCGCCACCGCCGGCCACGACCTGCTGCAACCGATCGAATCGCTGCGCCTGCTCGCCGGATCGATCACCCGCCGCAATCGCGACCCGGCCCTGTCTTCGCCGCTCGACGACATGCGCAAGGCGCTCTCGGGTATGCGCGGCCTGCTCGGCAATCTACTCGACACCGCCCGGCTCGATACCGGATCGGTCACGCCGCAGCTTCAGGATGTCGATCCGGCTGCCCTGGTGGATGATCTCGCCCGCGAATTCGAGCCGGTAGCCGACGACAAGGGGCTGGGCTTCGGCGTCGGGATTTCGCTGCCGGAGGGCCTGCGGATCCGCACCGATCCGGTGATCACCGGCCGGATCCTGCGCAATTTCCTGTCGAACGCCGTGCGCTACACCCCTGCCGGATCGGTGACCCTGACCGCGGGCCCGGCCGATCTCGACGGCCGGCCGGCGGTGCGCTTCACCGTGGCCGATACCGGCCCCGGGATCGATCCGGCCGATCAGGAGCGGATCTTCGCCGAGTTCACCCAGATCGACGATGCCCGCCGCGACCGCTCGGCCGGGGTCGGTCTCGGCCTGTCGATCGCGCGGCGGATGGCCCAGATCCTGGAACACGAGCTGACGCTGGACAGCCGCCCCGGAGAGGGGGCGCGTTTCGCCCTGACTGTGCCGCTCGCCCCCGCCGCCCGGCGTCCGCTCCGGTCATCAGAAAAGCCGATACCCGCGGACGATTAATTCTATTTTACACCCGGCCGTCGCCGGGTGAGCCTGATTGACGGCAGAACGCCTGCATAGCCCGATATGACCCGAGAATACGGCCTCCGGAGACCGCCTGCGCGATGTCCGGCAAGGGGAGATGTGCGCCGTGACCGGCCATCGGGCAGGGAGAGATCAATCAGGGAGGTCCGGACGCCCATGGGACAGATCGGTCGACCGCTTCGCCGGAAGGAAGATGCCCGCTTTCTGACCGGGGCCGGTCAGTATGTCGCCGACGCGGCGGCGCAGCTTGGTGCCGCGCATATGCGCATTCTGCGCTCGCCCCATGGCGCGGCCCTGATCCGGTCGATCGATACCGGCGCCGCCCGCGCCCTGCCCGGCGTGCTCGACGTGATCACCGGGGCGGATCTGGAAAAGATGGGCATCGGCGGCCTGCCCTGCGCCTGGCCGGTCACCAGCCGTGACGGCTCGGCGATGATCCACCCGCCCCATCCCGTGCTGGCGGTGGACCGGGTGCTGCATGTCGGCGACCCGCTGGCGGCGGTGGTGGCCGAAACCGAGGCCCAGGCCGATGCGGCGGTGGAAGCGATCGAGGTCGACTACGACCCCCTGCCCTGCCAGACCGATCTCGCCACCGCTCTCGACCCCGAAGCCGCCCGGGTCCGGTCGGATATCCCGACCAATCGCTGTTTCGACTGGGATCTGGGCGACGAGGCCGCAGTCGATGCCGCCCTGGCCGCCAGTCCGCGGGTGGTGACGCTGGACCTGATCCAGAACCGGGTGAATGCCAGCCCGATGGAAACCCGCGGCACGCTCGGCATCTATGACCGCGGCCATGGCGACTATACGCTCTGGACCTCCAGCCAGAACCCGCATTCGATCCGCGTGACGCTCTCGGCCGCGACGCTCAAGGTGCCCGAGGAAAAGCTCCGCGTGATCTCGCCCGATGTCGGCGGCGGCTTCGGCATGAAGATCTACCACTATTCCGAAGAGGTGCTGGTGCTGGTGGCGGCAAAACGCACCGGCCGGCCGGTGCGTTGGATCGCAAGCCGGCTGGAGGCCTTCCAGGCCGACACCTATGCCCGCGACCATGTGACGACGGTATCGCTCGGCCTGGAGGAGGACGGCCGGTTCCGGGCGATGAAGGTGCACACGCTGGCCAATATGGGCGCCTATCTCTCCACCTTCGCACCCTCGATCCCGACCTTCTTCTATGCCAACCCCTTCCCCGGCCCCTATGCCCTGCGCGACGTCTATGTCCATGTCGAGGGCGTGTTCACCAACACCACGCCCGTCGATGCCTATCGCGGTGCCGGCCGGCCCGAGGCGACCTATGTGATGGAGCGGATCGTCGAGACGGCCGCGCGGGAGCTGGGCATGGATCCGTTCGAGATCCGCCGGATGAACGCCATCCCGCCCGAGGCCATCCCCTACCGCACGCCGTTTTTGTGGACCTATGATTCGGGCGATCTGCCTGCGCTGATGGATCTGGCCCGTCAGGCCGCCGATCTGGATGGCTATGACGCCCGTCGGGCAGCGTCGGCCGCGAAGGGCCTGCGCCGCGGTATGGGTGTCGCCTTCTACATGGAGGCCTGCGGCATGGGGCCGTCGAAGCTGCTGATCGAGGCCGGGCTCGGCGGCGGGCAGTTCGAGGTGGCGACCGTCCGGGTCGGGCCCACCGGCGGCATCATGGTGCTGACCGGCAGCCATTCCCACGGCCAGGGGCACGAGACCGCCTTCGCCCAGATCGTAGCGGACAAGACCGGCATCGACCCTGCCCTGATCGAGATCGTCCATGGCGACACCGCGAAGGTGCCTTATGGCGTCGGCACCTATGGCTCGCGCTCGCTGTCGGTCGGCGGCTCGGCGCTGGCGGTGACCACCGAAAAGGTGGTCGCCAAGATGACCCGCATCGCCGCCCATATGCTGGGCACCACGCCCGACGAGGTCGATCTGGCCGACGGCATCTTCCGCATGCGGTCGACCAATCGCAGCCTGACCTTCGCCGAGGTCGCCGGCCGCGCCTATGCCCCGGTCGACTACCCGCCGGGGATGGAGCCCGGCATCGACGAGACGACCTATTACGACCCGGAAGCCTTCACCTTCCCCTATGGCTGCCACATCGTCGAGGTCGAGATCGATGCCGAGACCGGCACCACGAAAGTCGACCGCTATCTGGCGGTGGATGATTTCGGCCGGATCGTGAATCCCTTGATCGTCGAAGGCCAGATCCATGGCGGTGCCGCCCAGGCGATCGGCCAGGCCTGCATGGAAGTGTGCCGCTACGACCCCGAGAGCGGCCAGCTGCTGACCGGATCGTTCATGGATTACGCCATGCCACGGGCGACCGACGTGCCGCCGGTGGAGCTGGTCGCGATGGAAACCCTCTGCACGACCAATCCGCTGGGTGCCAAGGGCTGCGGTGAGGCCTCGGCCATCGCCGGGCCGGCGGCGGTGATCAATGCGATCGCAGATGCCCTCCACGACCTGGGCGTGCGCCATGTCGACATGCCGGCCACGCCCGAGCGGGTCTGGCGGGCGATCGTCTCGGCCGGCCTCAACCGGCCATGACCGAGATCACCACGGCATTCACGATGTCGATGAAGAAGCCGCAGACCAGCGGCACGATGATGAAGGCCCGGTGCGCCGCGCCGTAACGCTGGGCGACCGCGGTCATGTTGGCGATTGCAGTCGCCGTCGAGCCCAGCGTGATGCCGCCGAAGCCGGCCGCGATCACCACCGCTTCGTAATCGCGGCCCATCGTCCGGAACACCACGAACAGGGTGAACAGGATGGTGAGTGCGATCTGCACCGCCAGCACGACCACGATGAAGCCCAGTACGCCGCCGAGTTCCCAGAGCTGCAGTCCCATCAGCGCCATGGTCAGGAACAGGCCGAGCGCGATGTCCGACACCAGCGCCAGCCCCTGACGCAGGGACGGCCACATGCCGAGAACGGCCCGGTTCAGCCCCATCGGTGCCAGGTTGCGGATCAGGATGCCGGCGATCAGGCAGGTAACGAAGGCCGGCAGATTGATGCCGGCCTCGACGATCGCCGCATGCAGGGCCGTGCCGAGCATGATCGTCACATTCAGCATGAAGATCGCCCAGAGCACGGCAAAGTAGTCGAGCCGCGGCTCGGGTCCGTCGCTGGCGGCGCCGATATCGAGCCGGGCATCACCTGATGGTGTCACACCATGGCGCGCCATCAACCAGGCGGCCATCGGACCGCCGATCACACAGGCCGCGATCAGGCCGACGGTGTTCGCGGCAATGCCCAGTTCCAGCGCGTTGAGGATGCCGAGATCATCGACGAAATGCGGCGCCCAGGCGAGCGTGGTCCCCACCCCGCCGGTCAGGGAGATCGACCCGGCCATCAACCCCGCCCGAGGATCCAGGCCGAAAATGCCGGCAATGCCCATGCCGGCCAGGTTCTGCAGCAGCATGAACAGGGTGGCGAGCACCAGCAGCACCACCAGCGGCCGGCCGCCCTTGAGAAGGGTGCGCAGGTCCGAACGCAGGCCGATGCCCGAGAAGAACAGCAGGAGCAGGAAATCGCGGGCATCCAGCGCGAACCCGATCCGGTGCCCGGTCGTGAAGAAGACGAAGGCGACCACCGCCGCACAGAGAAAGCCGCCGGCCACCGGTTCAGGAATGGCATAGCGCGCGAGCAGCGGCACCTTCATGGTCAGGATCTTGCCGGTCACCAGCAACAGGATGGCGATGGTGAAGGACAGGAAGCTGTCCACTTCGGTCATTGCAGCGATCTCCTGAACCGGCCGAGAGAGAAGACGAACAGGGCCGAGCCGATGGCAGCCAGTGCCAGGAATTGCGGCCAGACCGTCCCCGGCCCGGCTCCGCGGAACAGGATCGACTGAGCCAGTATGACGAAATGAGTGTTCGGCGCCGCCAGCATCACCGTCTGCACGAATTCCGGCATGCTCTCCCGCGGCGTGTTGCCGCCCGAAAGGATCTGGAGCGGCAGCAGCACCAGCATCAGCAGCAGGCCGAATTGCGGCATCGATCCGGCAAGGGTGGCAAGAAAGATGCCGAGCGCGGTGGTGGCGAAGAGATGCAGGGCGGCACCGGCCATGAACAGCGGCAGCGACCCTTCGATCGGCACGCCCAGCAGCCCCTGGACAACGAAGACCAGCGCCACGGCCGAGGCCGCCAGCACGACGAGGCCCATCGACCAGACCTTGCCGATCATGATCTCGGCCGGCGTCACCGGCATCACCAGCAGATGCTCGATCGTGCCGTGCTCCCGCTCGCGGATCAGGGCAGTGCCGGTCAGTACGATCGACAGCATGGTGATGTTGTCGATCACGCTCATGATCGAGCCGAACCAGCTCTTGTTGAGTTCGGGATTGAAGCGGGCCCTGAGCGCCAGATCGACCGGCGGTGTGGCCGATGCGCGATAGCGCTGGAGGAATTCGGTGATCTCGGCAGTCAGGATGCTCTGGATATAGCCGGCACCGTTGAAGGCCTGGGTCATCCGGGTCGCATCGACGTTCAGCTGAATCTCGGGCGAACGTCCCGCCAGCAGATCGGCCTGAAAATCCGGCGGCAGGTCGATCGCGAAGGTGTCGAGCCCGGCATCCATCCGCCGGTCCATCTCCTCGGGCGTGATGTGCTCGGGCGATGCGAAATACGGCGGTTGGAAGGCGCTGGCGATGCGTGTCGACAGCGGCGAGACATCTTCGTCGACGATCGCGATCGGTGCCCGGTTCAGGGTTTCGGGCAGGGCAGTGGCCGAACTGTAGATCGCGAGCGTGAACGCATAGACGATCAGCGCCAGCAGCATCGGATCGCGCAGCAGACCGCGCAGCTCCTTGACCCCCAGATGGAAGATGGTCGAGAGATGCATGGGGAACCTACCTCGCCTGCTTTTTCAGCAGCATGGCCGATACCACGGTCAGCACCGGGATCGCGATCAGGAGCGGCAGGAACGAGGCCTGCAGATCCTGGAAGTCCAGCGCCTTGGAGAAAGTGCCACGCGCGATCAGGATGAAATGAGTGGTCGGATAAATTTGTCCGATCGCTGCTCCCATACCTTCCAGCGACGATACCGGATCGGTCAGCCCCGAGAACTGCACCGCCGGCAGGATGGTCAGCACCGTCGTACCGAAGATCGCCGCGATCTGGCTGCGCATGAAGGTCGAGATCAGCAGGCCGATACCAGTGGCAGCCGTGACATAAAGCAGCGCCGCCGCCGCCAGCGTCAGGAAACTGCCGGTCAGCGGCACGCCGAAGACGAAGACCGCCAGTGCCGTCAGCAGCAGGAAGTTCAGCATGGCGAGAGCCACATAAGGCAGCTGCTTGCCGAGCAGGAATTCAAAGCGGGTAACCGGGGTCACGTACATGTTGACGATCGACCCCAGCTCCTTTTCCCGCACCACACTCAAGGCCATCAGCATGGCCGGGATCAGGATCAGCAGCAGCGGGATCACCGCCGGCACCATCGCAACCAGGCTCGCCACATCGGGGTTGTAGCGATAGCGGGTCTGGATGGTGAAGACGTCAGCCGCGGCAGTGCCGGCCTCGGCGGCGCGGGTCGCCAGCCAATGTGCATGCATGCCCTGGACATAGCCGCGGATGGTCTCGGCCCGCTGTGGCATGGCGCCATCGAACCAGGCACCGACCTCGACCGGCCGCCCGCGGGCGACGTCACGACCGAACCCCGGCGGAATCTCGATCGCGAGCACGATTTCACCGGCGCGCATACGCCGGTCCAGATCGGCATAGCCGGTGATCGGCGGCCGTTCGATAAAATAGCGGGAGCCGGCGATGTCCCGGACATAGCTGCGGCTGGTCGTGGTCTGATCGCGATCGAGCACCGCAAATGTCAGATCCTCGACATCCATGTTGATCCCGTAGCCGATGATGAACATCAGCAGCACGCTGCCCAGCAGGGCGAGCGTCGCCCGGATCGGATCCCGGCGCAGTTCCAGACTCTCACGGCGGGTGTAGCTGAGCATCCGCCGGGGATCGAAGAACCGACGCTGGCGGGGCACCACCGCCGTGGTCGCCGCAGGGCCGGCATCGGAGACGACCGGCGCCGCGGCATCGCCGCCCCCCGCCCCTGCCGATTCGAGCACGGCGACGAAGGCCTCTTCGAGCGTCGCCGCCCCTTGAGCCCGCCGGATCTCGTCCGGCCGGTCGCTGACCAGCACCCGGCCGGCATGCATCAGCGAGATCCGGTCGCAACGCTCCGCTTCGTTCATGAAATGGGTGGAGATGAAGATCGTCACCCCGTCACGCCGCGACAGCTCGGCCAGGATCTGCCACAACACGTCGCGCGCCACGGGATCGACACCCGAGGTCGGCTCGTCCAGGATCAGGATGTCGGGCCCGTGGATCATCGCCACCGCCAGGGACAGGCGCTGGCGAATGCCCAGCGGCAGCGCCGCGGGCAGGGTATCCATCACCGTGTCCAGATCGAACCGCCCGGCCATGGCCCTGACCCGCCCGGGGATCTCCGCTTCCGGCAGGCGGAACAGACGGGCATGCAGCTCCAGATTCTGGCGCACCGTCAGTTCGGAATAGAGCGAGAAAGCCTGCGACATGTAGCCGACCCGGCGGCGGATCTCGATGTCGCGCGGATCGACCTCTTCGCCGAACAGACGCGCACGCCCCTCGCTCGCCGGTAGCAGGCCGGTCAGCATTTTCATGGTCGTGGTCTTGCCGCACCCGTTGGAGCCGAGAAAACCGAAGATCTCTCCACGCGGGATCTGGAAGCTGACATGGTCGACCGCGGTGAAATCGCCGAAGCGCATCGTCAGCCCCTCGGCCTCGATCGCCATCCCGCCATCCGCTGCCGCATCGCGAGGCGGGATCACCACGCGCTGGTGACCGTGCCGCGCCTCTTCGGGCAGCAGCGCGATGAAGGCATCGTCCAGGGTCGGCGCCCCGGTCCGGGCCAGAAGCTCAACCGGCGTTCCGGTGGCGAGCGCCCGTCCGTCATCCATCGCCACCAGGTGGTCGAAGCGGGCCGCCTCTTCCATATAGGCGGTGGCGACGATGACGCTCATCCCCGGCCGGTCGGCGCGGATGCGGTCGATGAGATCCCAGAACTGCCGCCGCGACAGCGGATCCACGCCCGTGGTCGGCTCGTCCAGAATCAGCAGGTCGGGATCGTGGATCAAGGCGCAGCAAAGACCCAGCTTCTGCTTCATGCCGCCCGAAAGCTTGCCGGCCGGCCGTTTAGCGAAAGGGGCAAGCCCGGTACTCGTCAGCAGATCCCCGATCCGCCGCGCCCGTTCGGCCCGATCATGGCCAAACAGCCGGCCGAAGAAATCGACATTCTCGAACACGCTGAGCGTGGCGTAGAGATTGCTGCCAAGACCCTGTGGCATATAGGCGATGCGCGGGCAGGTCTCGCGACGATGGCGCGCATCCGCCATGTCGCCGCCCAGCACCTCGACCCGCCCGGCCTGAACCGCCCGCGCGCCCGAGACGAGCGACAGCAGGCTGGACTTGCCGACCCCGTCGGGGCCGATCAGCCCGATCATGCGGCCCGCCGGCAAGTCGAGCGTCACCGCGTCGAGCGCCCGTGTCTTGCCATAGGTCAGCGAAACCCGATCCAGCCGGACAACCGCCGTCATGGTCAGTGCACCAGCGTGCCATCGAGCGTCGACGGCCAGGCGACGTCGGGGGCGAGTCGGACATAGGCCATGCCGGGCAGACCGGTCTTGACCTGGCGGATGTATTTCTGGAGCAGATCCGGTGCGATGCGGGCCCTGACCCGGAACATCAGCTTTTCGCGTTCGACCGCAGTCTCGACGGTCTTGGGCGTGAACTGGGCAACGTCGGAGACGAAGGAAATCTCGGCCGGAATCACATATTGCGGCGCCGCGTCCAGCACCAGCCGCACCTCGGTGCCCAGCGCCACCCGGCCCGCCTCAGCGGTGGGCAGGAAGAAGGTCATATAGACATCGCCCAGATCGACCATGTTCAGCACGGCGCCGCCGGCAGCGAGCACCTCGCCCGGCTGAGCGACACGGAACTGGATGCGCCCGTCGCGTGGTGCCTTCAATTCGGCATCGGCGAGATCGGCGCGGATCCGCTGAAGGGTCGCCGCCGCAGCCTCGACCCCGGCCTCGGCGTCGATCACGCCCGAGGCGGCCGAGCCGATCGCAGCTTCCGCGGCCGCAAGCTGCGCACGTGACGCCGCAACCGCAGCGACCGCGCCCTGAAGCCGCGCGCGGTCGTCGTCGAGGATCTGGTCGGAAACGCTGCCACGGCGCGACAGCATCTCGGTCCGGCCAAGGCGCTTGGCGGCCGCATCACGTTCGGCTTCGCGCTGGGCGATCACCGCCCCGGCAGCGGTCTTCTCCGCCTCGCGCTGCGTGACCAGGCTGCGGGCGGTCTCGACACCGATCCGTGCCCTGCGGAGCTGGGCCTCAGCCTCCGCCTGCTGTGCCTCCAGCTGATCGGTATCCATGCGCGCCAGCACCTGGCCGGCGGTGACGAAATCCCCCTCGCGGACCAGGACATCCCGGACCCGGCCCGCGATCCGTGCCGCAAGGTCGATCTCCACCGCTTCGATCCGGCCATTGCCGGCAGCGATGCCGTCGGGCAGTCCGTCGGGCCGAAGCCCGGTCCAGGCATACCAGCCGGCGGCAGCGACAACAGCCATAACCAAAACGGGTATGATATGAGATCGTTTGATCATGAAAGTTGCAGCCTCTATCGACAGAGATGAAATTGGTTGCGACACCCCCTTCTCAGGTCGGCCTCGCCATCGGCGAGAACCGGAATATCTTCGGAGAAGGCAGTACCGATCAGGGACGATCCTGGCGGCAACACCGGCCAGGCACCTTGACCTGAATCAACAACCGTTGACACGGCACAGGATAGGATCCGTGCTGCAGCGCCACAATCGAAATAATGGAGACACCCGATGTCGGAAAACGCTCAGCGATCATCCGCAGCCACGCGTCAGCGCATCCTGCGGGCCGCGATGATCCGCTTTGCCCGGCATCCTTACGAAGAGACCAAGCTGCGCGACATCGCAACCGATGCCGAGATCGACGTCGCCATGGTCCATCGCGCTTTCGGATCGAAGGAGCAGTTGTTCATCGAGGTGGTCCGCGCGGCCGTGCAGGCCCGAACCACGATCGAGGAGCAGACCGATCCCCCGGAGCAGGCCTTCGCCCGCGAGATTTTCGACCCGCTGCTGGACCGGACATTCGGGCTGGTGGACCCGATGGACATCATGGTCCAGTCCCTGTCCAGCGCCCAGGCGGCGCCGATCCTGCGCGACTTCATTCTGGAAGATGTGATCGATCCGATCGCGGCGCGCACCGCGGATGTGCAGCGCGACGCAGGCAGGCCGCCGCTGACATCGGAGGCGATCAATGAACGCGCAGCCCTTGCCGCCGCCTGCATGACGGGCATCGTGCTGTTTCGCCAGGTGCTGAAGATCGATCTGGTGGGTGATGACCGGCGCGCGCGGCTGGAACCGCTGATCCGCGCCGTGTTGAGTGCGGCACTTCATCCGGCCCCGTGATCGGCAGATGCGGTGGGACGGCGCGCCGTCGTATGCTGGCCGGATCGGAAGACGCGCCCGACCGGCGGGAGAGACCCGGCCGGGCGACATACAGGGAGTGCCAGCCACCATGACCGACGCCACCCCCCCCGCCCGCCCCCAGGCCGTGCCCACCCTTCAGGTCGATGACGACCGGGTGCGGGTAACGCTGTGGAGCTTCGCCCCCGGCGCCGAGACGGGGTCTCACTGCCATGATCTGGATTATGTGGTCGTGCCGCTGGCCAATGGCCGGCTGCGCATCGAAGGCCCCGACGGCGCCGCCCGGACGGTGGAGCGGTCTTTCGGCGCGTCCTATACCGGCACGGCCGGCACCGATCACAATGTGATCAATGACGGCGACGAGCCCTTCGCCTTCGTCGAGATCGAGCTGCGCTGATCCAAGGGCCGCCGGGCTCAGTCGCCGAGACCGAGCCCGGCCCGGATCTCTGCAGGCGTGGCGGGCAGGCCGCCCGCCGCCTCGACCATCTGCACCATTCGTGCGACCAGACCGGCATTGCCCGTTTCGGTGCCGAACGGCGCATCCTCCAGCCCGGTTCGGACATGGCCGCCGGCCGCCACCGCATGCGGCAGCAGATCCTCCAGATCCACACACAGCCCGGCGATCATCCAGGGGGCAGCCGGGGCAGCCTCTCCGAGCAGAGCCAGATGTGCCTCAAGCCCATAGCGGCGGGGTGGGAACCCCCAGGCGAAGGCATCGGAGAACATGAACCGGTAGAGCGGCGTGGCAAGGCCGGGCGTCTGCCCGGCCAGCAGGGCACCGGCCCGGGTGAAGCCCGGTTCATAGATCGCGTAGCTCGGCACCAGGCGATGGGTTGCGGCAAGCGCCAGCCCGTGGCGGATCTCGGCTTCGGTGTTGGTGTAGACGAAGCTTGCCAACGCCGCCGGTCCGTCGCGGCGATCGATGAAGCACACCGTGCCCGGATCGATGACCGCCATCTCGATGAGGCCGCGGGATGCCAGGAAGTCGATATGGGCGAAACGCGCGGCCGGGCCGGCGGCCTGACCCGTGAGCGCCGCACCGGCAAGCGGAATGGTGGGATAGACCAGGGCATCGGTGGTGGCGCGGATACCCTCGATGATCCGGGCATAGGTGGCACCATCATCATTCTGCCGGCCTGTCTCGGGATCATAGGCATGGACATGGATGATGCCCGCCCCCGCCCGGGCGGCCGCAATGCCATCGGCAATGATCTCCGCCTCCGTCACCGGAATACCCGGCTGACGGTCGCGGCCCCAGGGACCGTTCAATGCGGCCTCGATCCAGACCGGCCGCCTGCTGCTGGTATTCATCATTGCACTCCCGTCCCGTTCAGTCGCCGACCAAGGGTATCATCGGTTTCGCGATCATCAGCCACACGATCCCCGGACAGTGCGGGGCCGCCGGTAAAGCCGACCCGAGGTGTCGGCGTCCACGACGGGCACATGTACGCGATATCGCCCTCACCGCAGCAGCAAAGGCATAGCGGCAGCGGCCGACCGTCGGTCCCACCGGAACCCGGCCGTGCCGAGCCGGGTTGTGGCCGAAGCGGGTTGTGCTGGCCCGTCCTTCCGGAACCAGACGGAGTTGATCATGCGCGAGACCACGACACGGCATCCGCAGGCAGGCGACCGGGACCAGACGGCCCCGGTGGTGGTCATCACCGGCGGATCATCGGGGATCGGGCGCTGCACCGCGCTGCTGTTCGCCCGGCGCGGCTGGCGGGTGGGGTTGATCGCCCGCAGCGCCGACGGCCTTGCCGATGCGCGCGACGACATCCTGCGCGAGGGCGGCGAGGCGGTGGCCGCCGTAGCCGATGTTTCCGACGCCCGCGGCCTGGATGCCGCCGCCTCGGCGATCGAGGACCGCTACGGCCGGATCGATGCCTGGATCAACAATGCCGGGGTCGGGTTCTACGCGCCCTTCGAAGACGTGGCGGAAGAGGAATTCCGGCGGGTGACCGAGGTGGATTATCTGGGGGTGGTCAACGGCACCCGCACCGCCCTCGCCCGCATGCGCCCCCGCAACCAGGGCGTGATCGTCAATATCGGCTCTGTGGTGGCCCTGCGCCCGATGCCGCTGCTCGCCCCCTATGCCGCCGCGAAATCCGCCGTCGCCGCCTTCACCGAGGCGGTGCGGACCGAGCTGATCCACGACCGCAGCCGGATCCATCTGGCGCTGGTGCATCCGCCCGCCACCGACACCCCCTTCTTCGCCCATGCCGGGGCCCGCCTGGCCGAGGGCGTCCCCCGCCCGACACCGCCGGTCTACCCGCCCGAGACGGTGGCAGAGGCGATCTGGGAGGCGGTCACCCGGCGCAGGCGGACCGCCTGGGTCGGCCGCGCCACCCGCGGGCTCGGCCTTGTGAACCGGCTGATGCCGGGGCTTGCCGACCAGCTGACCGGGCGGTTCGGCCGGGCGGCGCAAGTGACCCGCAACCGGCGGGCCGCTGACCGCCGCGATCCGGCGGTGTTCGGCCCCGGCCGGCACAGCCATGCCGTCCATGGCGGCTGGGCGGAGAGCGCCGGCAATGGACGGCAGATGCGCATGGCGGCGCTGGCTGCGGGCGGGCTGGTTCTGGGCCTCTGGCTGGCGGGGCGCCACCGGCGCAGCCGTCCGGCCCGCGCGTGACGGAGGGAGGAGGATCCGATGTCAGCCCCCCGTCTCGACACCACCCTGCTCGGTGCAATCGCCGGCGTGATGGCAACGGTGGCGATGACCGCCGCGATGCGCCGCATGCGGCCGCTGTTGCCTGAAGAGGACCGCTACCCCCTGCCCCCGCGTGAGATCGTCGACAGAACCACAGACCGCACCGAGGACGAGCAGGCCCGGCGCCGCCATACCCTGCTCGCCCATTTCGCTTTCGGCGCCGCGTCGGGCGCGGTCTTCGCCCTGCTGCGCCCGCGGGGCGGGCTGGCGGCGGGGGCCGGCTATGGCGTCGCCGTCTGGGCGGCCAGCTATCTGGGCTGGATCCCGGCCGCCCGGATCCTGAAACCGGCAACCCGCCACCCCTGGCGCCGCAATCTGCTGATGATCGCGGCACATCTGGTCTGGGGCGCCAGCCTCGCCAAGGGGCTTGAGGATCTGGACCGGGCGGAAGGTGAGCTGTTCGAGGGCGCCCCCCGGCCTCACCCCGACCGCAGATGACGGGTCCGGGATCAGGCCCGGGTGGCGAGCCGGATCATCTCATCCAGGTCGCTGCCGTCACCAAAACCGAAAGCATCACCCGGCGCGCCGGTCCCAGGTACGGCATCAGCGCCGGCAACCTCCGGCGGTGGCGTCCCCGCGGATACCGGCGCCTGCGGCACGGCGCCGGCATCCGCCGAAGCCGTATCACCCACGCCCTCGGTCGCCTGATCCTTGACGGCCGCGTCGATCCGCTCCCGGATCTTCGTCTCGATCTTTGCCCGGTCCTCGGGCGACATCGCCGCCAGGTCTTCCTCGGTCAGTCCTTCATCGGCCAGGAACATCTGACGGTAGCGTTCGGCCGGGGTCATGGACATGAAATCCATGAAAGCCCGTTCGGCCGCCGACCAGCCGCTGTCGTCATCCGACGCAGTCACGCTTCCCGAGGACGCACCGGCTGAAGAGGAACCGGCTGAAGAGGAACCGGCAGCTTCCGTGGCTTCATCCGCCGAAGTTGCCACCTTGTCTTCGGCCTGGCCGATCATCTGGGCGTCGAACAGCGTCTGACTGGTCGCACTCGCCCCGCCTGCAGCCGGCGCCGCCAATCCTGCCGAAGACATGCGGCCGGCAGAAGATGCCGCCCCGGCAGATTCTGCCGGGGGCACCGCCAGGGCGGCAAGTTGTGCCGCCGGTCCGGTCAGGCGGGTGAGCTGTTCAGCTCTGCCGACCTGGCTGAAATACTGGGCGGGAAAGCCGCCCGCACCGCGTGCCTGTACATCCATGGTGTTACGTCCCCGGCATTACGAAGCCTGTCGGGGACGAATGTTGCAATATGCATGCCGAAAAGAGGGAGTGGTGCGGACGGCGGGGGTCGAACCCGCACTCCTTCACGGAAGCGGATTTTAAGTCCGCTGCGTCTACCGGTTTCGCCACGTCCGCGCGCGAGGGTAGGCACATTGTAACCCGTGCGCTGCGAACGCACCAATACCGGGAACGGCTTTCACTGTCCAGTACCTCCGGGTGCCATCTCGTTACCCTTCCCGGAAGAGGATGGGAACGGCCATCTCGCCCAGCACCTTGGAAAGATCGGCCTCGGCGGCATCGAGTTCGGCATCGTCGGTGCCGCGCAGCACCAGGCTGACCGAGGGCTTGCCGCCGCGGAAGGCGGGGTAGGAGCCGATTTCGACGGTCGGATGGCGGTCCTGAACCTCGCCCAGGCGCTGGGCGATCTCGCCTTCGGCACCGTCGACCACCAGGGTGACGGCGCGGGTGACCGCCCCGCCTTCAAGCGTGGGCACGACATTGTCCATCATCGCGGCCGCAATCTGCGGCACGCCAGCCAGCACGTGGACCTTGCCGATCCGGAAGCCGGGGGCGATCGAGACCGGATTGTCGATCAGCGTCGCGCCCTCGGCCGTGTTGGCCATACGCAGCCGCGCCTCGGTCAGCTTGTCGGGCGGGTAATAGGCCTGAAGCCGGCGCTCGGCCTCAGGATGGCGGATCAGCCGCACGCCCATGGCCTTGGAAACCGCCTCGGCGGTGATGTCGTCATGGGTGGGGCCGATGCCGCCGGTGGTGAAGACGTAATCGGCCTTGGCCTCCAGCGCGTGGATGGCGTCGACGATCTCGGCCTCGACATCGGGCACCACCCGCACCTCGATCACCCGGATGCCGGCCGGGGCGAGTTTGGTCGCGATCATCCGCACATTCACGTCCTGGGTCCGGCCCGACAGGATCTCGTTGCCGATGACCAGCACCGCGGCGGTGCGGGAGCCGCCCCCTGTGGCGGGGCTCGTGTCGGCGGCAATGGACGGGGTGGGGGTGGTCTCGGTCATCGGACGGGTCCCGTGCTTGAAGATGGCGCGTCGATCTCGCCGGCCTGGATCAACCAGTCGATGGTCTCGCGCAGGATGCTGTCGAGCGGCGGCGGCGCATATCCCAGGTCGCGCTTCGCCCGGTCGCTGTCGATCGCGACCATGTGGCAGGTGATCCGCGCCGCATCGGGCGTGATGGCCGGGCGCAGGCCGGTCAGCCGCGAGACCAGGCCGAGCGTCTGCGCCACCGCCATCAGCAGCCGGGGCGGCGCCACCCGGTCGGTCAGCCGCCGGCCCATAATGTCGCCCGCCCGGCGGATCAGCTCCTGAAAGCTCGCCTCGGGCCCGCCCAGAAGATAGTTCTCGCCGATCATCGCACGATCTGCGGCGGCAATCACGGCATCGGCGACCGCGGCGGCGCCTGCAAAACTGCCGCCGCCGGGCGGGATCGCCGGCAGCCGGCCGCGGGCGGCCAGCCGGATCAGCCCGGCCCAGTTGTGCCGGTCCCAGGCGCCCAGCATATGGCCCGGGTTCAGGATCACCGCATCCACGCCGCGGGCGATCGCATCCTGCACCGCCTCTTCCGCAGCCGCCTTGCTCGCCACGTAACCCACGGGATGATCGGCCCCGACCTTGGGGCAATGCTCGTCGACCCGCCGGCGATCGAAGCCATAGACCGAGGCCGAGGAGACATGAACCAGCCGGCGGACGCGGGTCAGCAGCACCGCCTCGGCCACCGCCGCGGTGCCCGCCACATTGGTCTGCCATTGCCGGGCCCTGTCGCGCGGGTCGGTGGAGGTGTCGGCCGCAAGATGCAGATAGACATCGGTATCATCGGGCGTCTGCGCCGCCATGGCATGGGCGTCGGTCAGCGGCGCCTCGATCAGCTGCACGCCCCGGGCGTTCAGCCAGCCGCGCGCCTCTGCCGGGGTTTCGGGGCGGATGAAGGCGGTGACCGCCCAGCCGGGATCCTGCGTCAGCCGCGCGACCACGTGCCGGCCGAGCATGCCGCCCGCCCCGGTCACCACGGCGCGCCGCGGCATCTGTGTTCCCGAACCGCGCCTGTTCATGCTCGTCCCCGTCACACATCCGACCGATTGATGGCGTTCGGTCGCGATTATGACCGCGGTCGCCGCAGGCTTCCAGTCCGCAGGCCATCGGGCGACCGCTTGCGCCATGGCAGGCCCGCGCCTAGTCTGACGCCATGACCGACACCCTGCCCCGGCCGATGGCGGCCCTTTCCGATACCGACCATCCCGGCCTCGTCTTCACGCCGCCGCTGGAACCTGCGCGTCTCGTGCGGCGCTACAAGCGTTTTTTGGCCGATATCGTCTTTGAGGACGGTACGGAGACCACCACCCATGTCGCCAACCCCGGCAGCATGGCCGGCCTTGCCGAGCCCGGCTCCCGGATCTGGCTGCAGCGCTCGGCCGATCCGAAGCGTAAGCTGCCGTTGTCCTGGGTGCTGGTCGAGGTGGCAGGCGGCGCCCATGTGGTCGTCGACACCGGCCGCGCCAACGGGCTGGTTGCGGATGTGATCCGCGCCGGGCTGGTTCCGGGCCTCGGCGGCGCCGGCACGACGCTCCGCCGCGAGGTGCGCTATGGCCAGGCCTCACGCGTCGACCTTGTGGTCGACCCGGCCCCGGGGGCGGGCGGCCTGCCGGTCTATGTCGAGGTCAAATCGGTCACCCTGTCACGCAGGCCGGGGCTGGGGGAGTTTCCCGACGCCCGCACCGCCCGCGGCGCCCGCCATCTGGCGGAACTGGCGGCGCTGGCAGAGAGCGGCGCCGCCCGGGCCATACTGATCTATGCGGTGATGCGCGGTGATGCGGCGCGCGTCGACGTCGCGGCCGATATCGACCCGGCCTATGCCGCGGCGCTGGATGCCGCCCGCGCGGCCGGGGTCGGGGTTCTGGCACTCGGCTTCGAGGCAACGCCCCGGGGCATCGGCTTCACGGGGCTGCTGCCGGTCGCCGGTTCTGCAAGCGGCAGATGACCGACGTCACGAAAACGCGCATGTCCCGCGATTGCCGGATGGCCGCTGGTGTAATATCTATGCAGTCAAAGAAGCCATCGCGCAGAACACCCGGTCGCGCAGAACACCCGGTTCGGTCCGGCGGATGACGCCGGGGGAAAGCAGGAAACGATGATCAAGATCCACGCGCCCGAGGATTTCGAGGGCATGCGCAAGGCGGGCCGTCTGGCCGCCGACGTCCTCGACTTCATCACTCCACATGTACAACCGGGAGTGACAACCGAACGCCTCGACCAGTTGTGCCACGACTTCATCCTCGATCATGGTGCCATCCCGGCGCCGTTGAACTACCGGGGCTTCCCCAAGTCGATCTGCACCTCGGTCAACCACGTGGTCTGCCACGGCATCCCGACCGATCAGAAGGCGCTGGTCGAAGGCGACATCGTCAACATCGACATCACCGTCATCCTGGATGGCTGGTTCGGCGATACCAGCCGGATGTTCCCGGTCGGCAAGATCTCCCGCAAGGCCGAGCGGCTGATCGAGATCACTTACGACTCGATGATGCTGGGCATCGCGGCGGTGAAGCCGGGCGCCACCTTCGGCGATATCGGCCATGCCATCCAGAGCTTCGTGGAAAAGCAGAAATGCTCCGTGGTGCGGGATTTCTGCGGCCACGGCATCGGCCGGGTCTTCCACGACCAGCCCAACGTGCTGCATTACGGCCGTCGCGGCGAAGGCGAAGAGCTGAAGCCGGGCATGTTCTTCACCATCGAGCCCATGGTCAATCTGGGCCGGCCCGACGTGAAGATCCTGTCGGACGGCTGGACCGCCGTCACCCGCGACCGCCAGCTCTCGGCCCAGTTCGAGCATACGGTGGCGGTGACGGAGACCGGCTACGAGATCTTTACCGGCTCTCCCCTCGGCCTCGACCGGCCGCCCTATCGCACCGACATCGCCGCCTGACCACGGCACCCGCAGGGGATCCACGATCGCGATGACCGACCGGCGCCGCCCCGACCCGAACCAGACCACCGCGGCGCCGGTGACCGGTTTCGCCCGCGCCGCCGATATGATCGCGCGTGCAGCGGCGCGGCCTGCCGAAGAGGCACCACAGGCAGTGTCGGCCGCACCGCAGCCGCCGGTTCTGGACGTGGAATCCATGCCCTGGTGGCAGGAGGCGGGCCCGGTGCGGACATCGGCGACGGGCCTTGATGAAGCCTCGGGCCGCGTCGCCCGGCCGGCGCTGCCCGAGGCGCCCGAAAGCGGAACGGCGAAGCCCCATTACCACGGCCATCGCCAGCGCCTGCGCGACCGGCTGCTGGAGCGGGGCGCCGATGCGCTGGCCGATTATGAACTGCTGGAACTGCTGATCGCCGCCGCCATTCCACGCGGCGACGTGAAGCCGATCGCCAAGCGCCTGCTTCAGACCTTCGGCAGCCTGGGCGACGTGCTGCATGCCGAGCCGGCCCGGCTGAAGGCCGTAGACGGCGTCGGCCCGGCGGTGCTGGCGCAGATCAAGCTGGCCGAGGGGCTGAAGATCCGCTCCATGCGCGAAGAGGTCATCAACCGGCCGCTGTTCGCGTCATGGCAGGCGCTGATGGACTATCTGATGGCCGATCTGGGCCATCTGAGGGTGGAGCAGTTCCGCGTGCTGTTCCTGGACCGCAAGAACCGGCTGATCGCCGACGAGATCCAGCAGCAGGGCACCGTCGACCATACGCCGGTCTATGCGCGGGAGGTGATGAAGCGGGCGCTGGAACACGCCGCCTCGTCGCTGATTCTGGTCCACAACCACCCCACTTGGCCTCTGAAACTCACGTTCGATCACGCTTAAGCACTTATAGGCACAGGCATTTTCTGTCTTGCGCACTGGGGGCGGCTCGGGGCATATTGGGGGCGGTTTCGAGGGGATCGAGAGAGCAAAATACCCCGTTTGCCGCTCCCTCTTACCCGTCGACCGATCCCAGCTCGCACCCGTGCGGTGATCCGGCTGGAGAGCCGATAGGAGATCCGAGTGCCGAGCCTTACTGATGGCGAGATCAGGCAAGCGTTGAAGCGGGTCGAGCTCACCGGGAAGCAGGAGAACCTCATCGACGGCGAGGGTCGAGGTACGGGCCGGCTCGTGCTCGCTCTGAAGCCGATGCCCACTCGTGTGACGGCCGATTGGATGGCGCAGCAATGGCGCGACGGCCGCCGGTTCAAGCGAAAGATCGGCTCCTATCCGTCGACATCGCTGGCTCAGGCTCGCGAGCTGTTCAAGCGGGATTTCGCCGATGCGATCCAGAAGGGCCGCAGCATCAAGATCGCCGGCGACACCCGGCCGGGGACGGTGGCGGACTTGTTTGAGGGCTACGTGAAGGCCCTCAAGGCGGCCGGGAAGCCGTCCTGGAAGGAGACGGAGAAGGGCCTGAACAAGGTGGCCGACACGCTCGGGCGGAACCGCCCGGCGCGCGAGATCGAGCCCGAGGAGATCGTGGAGGTCATCCGACCGATCTACGACCGCGGCTCACGCGCCATGGCCGACCACGTCCGGTCCTACATCCACGCGGCCTATAGCTGGGGCATGAAGTCAGAGCACGACTACCGCAGCGCCACACCGCGGCGCTTCCGACTCGTGTACAACCCCGCGTCGGGCATCCCGACCGAGCCCAAGGTGCAGGGCACGCGATGGCTCGACGAGGACGAGTTCGTTCGGCTCTATCGCTGGCTCGAGTGCCCCGACGTGCCGGTCCACCCGTCCTATCCTCGCGCTGTTCAGCTGATCATGCTGACGGGCCAGCGCGTGGAGGAGATCGCCCGCCTCCATGTCGACCAGTGGGACGCGGCTGAGCGCATCATCGACTGGTCGAAGACTAAGAACCTGCAGCCGCACGCCGTGCCTGTCCCCTCGATCGCGGCGGAGCTGATCGAGTCCATCAAGCCGAACGCGCACGGTTGGTTCTTTCCGTCGGCGAAAGACCCGTCGAAGCCCGTCAGTCACGGCACGCTCTACAGCTTCGTGTGGCGGCAGCGGGATCGAGGGGTTATCCCGTTCGCGACGAACCGGGACCTGCGCCGGACTTGGAAGACGCTTGCCGGGAAGGCTGGCGTACCGAAGGAGATCCGGGATCGCATTCAGAACCACGCGCTGCAGGACGTGAGCTCCAAGAACTACGACCGTTGGAACTACATGCCCGAGAAGCGCGCCGGCATGAGGCGGTGGGACAAATTCGTGCGGGCTCTACTCGCCAAGAAGGCTGCTCGGAAATCCGACAGGAAAGCGGCGTGATCGATCGCATTTGGCTGCACTGGCTGGGCGCAGGTTTTCTACTCGCGATTGCGACGCCGGCTTCTGCCGATCCCTGCGAGGGCGAGCTGCCCTCCCGCGCGGGTCAGGTTTTCGCCGGCGTCGTCCGTTATGTCGGTGATGGCGATAGTCTGTGCATCGGAAGCAACACGAATCCCGGGGAATGGATCGAGGTCCGTCTCGCGGATTTCGACGCGCCGGAGCTGCAGGCGTCAGGCGGAGAGTTGGCGAAATTCGCCTTGGCGCGGGTCGCGCTGCATCGCCCCGTGACCTGCACTGCAGAGCGCGGCCGGAGTGGACGCGTCGTCGTTTTCGATCGGGTGATCGCCCGTTGTCGCATCGGCGGGGCGAGCATAGGCGACATGCTCCGTGTCGTCCGTGCTCGCGAGGGAGGTAGGTGACGCTATGCGCCAACGCCGGGGTCCTACGGACATTCAGCAAGGCTCATCAGAGAGGTGTGGAGTCCTGATAACCCAGGGGTGGGTTATCGCGCCACCTCAGGTTAGGCCCGAAGCTGCCACTGAAACATCGCATACCGTGTCACCGTGAAGCCGTAACGAGCGTAAAGAGCCCTACTTGGGTAGGTCGACAGATTGCCATACCCACGTGGGCCCGATCCATTGAAGGGCGACCGGCCGGTTCGTAGGTTCGTGGCGAAAGGACCAAGCTCTATGACCGATTCCGCACCCGCGACTGTCGTCGAGTTTCCGAAAAAACCTGGCAAGACGATCTCGTCCCACGAGCGCATCTGGGGCAAGCCCGTGCTCACCCACGGCTACACCGCCCTCCCCTCGATCCTGATCCAGGCCCAGAGTCGGCTCGGCATCACGCCGCTCCAGTTCAACATTCTGGCGCAGCTCCTCGACTACTGGCGCGACCCGGCCCGCGCGCCGTTCCCATCCAAGGCGGACCTTGCCAACCGAATCGGCTGCAAGCCGAAGACGATCCAGACCAACATCCGAGCGCTCGAAAAGGCGGGCTTGGTGACGCGCGAGATGCGGCGGACCGCGGCCGGCGATTGGAATTCCAACGTCTACCACCTGACCGGCCTCGTCGAACGGGTGCAGAAGCTGGAGCCGGAGTTCGCCGAGGCAAAGGCGAAGAAGCGGGAGGCGCGCGAGGCTCAAAAGCGGGCCGAGACGCCGAAGCACCGGCGGGGCGCGTGAGCCTAGAAACGATTTACCCCGGGCGCATGCCGAAGGCAGAGGCGGTCCCGGGGTGTCCGTAGGTATAGATAGATGAAACCCCACCCGTTGGCAAGGGTTCGCCGGAGGCGGTCGTGACCGCGGTCGCCAAGATGGAGGCGGCGCTGTCGCTTGAGCGCTTCGCTCGCTATGTAGCCTGGGCCGGCGGCGATCGGACGGCCGCGCTGGAGCTCTATGCCCTAAACACCCGGCTCTCGGAGGCGCTTTACACGCCGCTCCAGGTGCTGGAACTCGCGCTCCGCAACCGCATCCATACCGTCATGGCGGCAGCCCACGGGGAGCGCTGGTTCGAGACGGAGGGGCTGCTCCAGGCGCCGCACCAGCGCGAGCAGGTCGAAGTAGCGCTCGCCGATCTCGCCAGGGAGGGTAAAGAGCCCCTGCCCGGCCGGGTGGTGGCCGCGCTCACCTTCAGCTTCTGGACCGCCATGGTCAGTCCCGCCTACGAGGACTTGTGGCGCTCTACCCTGAACGCGATCGCGATGAAGGCTGCCGGTCGGCGGCTCAGCCGCAAGCAGCTCTCCCGGCCGTTGACGCCGATCAGGATCTTGCGCAACCGCATCGCCCATCATGAACCGATCCTGCATTGGGATCTGCGCAAGCACCACCGGTCGATGCGGGAAGTGACGGGATGGCTTTCTCCGGCCGCGGCAGCCTGGTGCGGCACGGTAGACCGTTTCCCTTCCGTCTTCCCACCACAGGGTTACGATCTTGCCCGCCCCACTCTCTCGGATACTGAGGACGAGTGAGATGATGAAATCTTGTGTGCAAAACGCTCGCGCCGATCGTGCGGGCTCACACGAGGTGGTGATCTAGCTTTTTTTCTCCCTTTAGTTCGGATTTGGGCGAGTTGTTCCTCATGGTCAGCGCAAAGAGGCCGAAACGCAGCAGATCGAGCCTGGAAGAGCGCTTCGTCTTCGTAGGCGACGCCGTGGCGGCCGGCGACCGCGAGGCCCTGCGTTCGGCGATGTTCGAGGTCGAGGATCGAATCACCGGCCTCGAACGAACGCTCAAGCTCTGGCGCAAAACGGGCACGGCGGTCGATGACGACCTTCGCCAGCTCTGGCATCACGAGATGCGCCAGGTGCAACGGGTCATGGCATATGCGGGCGCTCGGGACGTTATTGTCGACGTACTCGAGTTCGTGGAGGACGACGAGAACTTCGGTGTCGTCCTCGAACGCGTTGGCCAGCCTCTTGTCGAGCGCCGGCGCCGCGCGCCGCGGCCGCACTGGCTACGCAACCTCGGCGCGCCTAGACCCCGCACCCTGTTCTGGCGGAACCTGAAGCGGGTGGTGACCGCGCTCGGCATCGTCCATGCCCAAGGCCTCGTGCACGGCCGACTGACCGCGGACGCGATCATGACCGAGGGGGCGGATGAGCCCGACTTTCAGCTCGGGGGCTTCGAGTGGAGCCTATGGCTCAGCGCTGATGTCGCCGAGCACTCTCACGCCAGAGTGACTCCCGCCACCGCCGTCAACCGCGCGGAAAGCTACTCCTTCGCCGAGGACTGGCGCGCTCTCGGGCTTCTCGCTGCTGAGTGCCTCGACTCGGAAGTCAGGGCGTCCGGTGACATCGTGCCCCGAGCCGGCCTTGAGGTGCCGATCATGCTGCAGGTGCCGGAACGCGTTCTCCTAAAGCGCCTTGTCGCTCCCGGACGCATGGACCACCTGGAGGCTGGCTCGATCGGGCGCGCCATCGACGATCTGATCGTCACCGTGGGGCGCTCCGCGACCGCGCGCGCCGGCGCCTTTGTCCTGACCTTCGACGCCGCAGCGAGGCTCGGCGAAGCCATCTACGACGCTTCCCAAGGCGAGATCGCGGGCGACGAGTACCGTCGGCAGCTCGATTGGGTCCAGGCGGACCTCGATGCGGGAGCCACGCTGCTGGTGCCGCAAGCATTCGATCCCGGCAGGTCTCAGCTCCGGCTCGTGACCGACAACATGGTCTACCGCCTTAGAGCCTTCCGGGACGGCGGCGTCGCGCTATGGGATATCGCGGTGGCCCAAGGCGCCGAGGTCAGGGGCAGCAGGTTCAGCCTCGGCGATGCCGAGGAGCATGCGCTGACGCAAGGCGTTATCGTCACCGCGAACGCGCGCGAAGCGCAGGAGACTAGGGGACGGCTGGGACCGGACGCCCTCGACTGGAGCGGGTTCGCCGCGCAAGCGCGCGAAGTCGAAGTCCCGAGCGAGACCGCCGCCATAAGACGTGCGCTCATGCTGGTGCAGGTCGTCGAAGCCGTCGTTAAGGCGCTTGAGGTTTATCCGATTGAGGTGCTGGAAAGTGGGCGCGCCGGAGGGCGCCGCTTCGTGGTGCTTCGGGCCGAGCCAAATAACGAGCGAGACGGCGTCGCCAAGAAAGTTGGCCTCCTCGAGAGTGCCAACGCGCTCAGGCGTTTGTTCGAGGAGGAGCATCAAGACGCCGAGGCGAAGTGGCGCATCAGCCAAGCGTCTAGCCTGGGCGCGACACGGGCGGGCGACGTTGTGGCGAGCTTCGTCGATGTCGTCGAGCACCGTGGGCGGCGGGCCTACCGGTTCGAGATCGACGAGGAGCTCCCAGACGGTGATCGCTTCTTCCTGCGCACTGAGCGCGACACCGGGACCGAGCAAGTCATCGGCCGACGGCTGCGCAACATCAAGGCCCTCGACACGCGAGTGGACCTCGCCGAAATGCTCGCCGACCCATGGCGCGTTCGTCGGTCCAGCCGTGAGACCTTGAGCGAGGAGGATCGCAAGGACCCCGCTTTCTTGGACCTCGACGTGCCAAAGCAAGAAGCGCTCGCCGGCCTTTGGGCGACGCTCCCCGCATACTTCGTTGTCGGCCCGCCGGGTGTCGGCAAGACGAAGTTAGCGACCGAGGTGGTTCGCCGTCGCTTTGTTGCCGATCGCTCCACCCGAATGCTCGTGAGCGCGCAGGGTCACGATGCACTCGACAACCTCCAGCAAAAGATCAAGGAGAGCTTGGCGGAGGCAGCGCTCACCGACGTCCTCGTCGTGCGCTCGACCACCAACGATCAGCGGCCGACGAGCGACGAGGAGGTTCATCGCGCCGGGCTCGACTATCTCGAACGACTGTCGCGCAGCACTCTCGCGGCGGACGCGCCCTCACCGATCCGCGCGCGAGTGACGGCTTTGAAGGAGGCCGCCGGCCGGCTCGAGACGGCAAAGGAAACGGTGGATCGCGATCACCGCGCCGGTCTGGGGGCTGTCTCCCATCTTGTTCTCGACGCCGCCAACATCGTCATCTCGACGGCGAACTCCCCCGATGTCGAGCGCCTCGTCGAGGCGCGCGAGCAGTTCGACTGGGTCCTAATTGAGGAGGCCGCAAAGGCGATCGGACCGGAGCTGGTCGGCCCCCTAATGCTTTCGGGTCGTCGCCTTCTGATCGGCGACCACCACCAGCTGCCGCCGTTCGAGGCCGATCGGCTCGTGAAAATCTTAAGCGATCATAGTCTCGTCGAGCGAGCGTTGAGCATCGCCGAGCAGATGATCGGACCGCTCCTCCGGGACGGCGAGCTCGATGAGCTTGAGGAGATCAGGGGCGACGCCGATACATTGCGCGAGACGTCAAGCGCAGCCCTTCGGCTGCTCGAGCCTTTCCGGACGGTAGTCGACGACGACGAGCGGCGCGCTCTCACCAACCCCGCCCACCGCCCCGTCGCCGCTACCCTGACCGAGCAACGCCGGATGGACCCGGCGATTGCCGAGATCGTCTCCAAGGCCTTCTACAATCGCCGTCTCACCACAGAGGAAAAGCGCGCCAAGGCTGCCGAAAGGGAGCCGCCGCCGATGGTGCACCACGGCGCGCTACCTGCCTCCCCCGTCGTGGTCGTCGACTTCCCGCACGTCAGCGCGACCGGTCGAGTGGAAGCTTTCGAGCAGGCGCGGCCGCGGTGGCACAACCCACGTGAGGTGGACGCCGTCGTGGACGTCCTCCGGCTGTTGCGGGCTCGCGACCCCGAGGACCCGCCCAGCCTTGCAATCCTGTCGCCGTACAAGGCGCAGGTCGAGAAGCTCCACCATCGCGTGGCATCGGCTCGCGGCCGCGAACTCAAGCATCTCGACGAGTTCAGGGCGGTGCGCAGCAACGGCGCTTTCGTGGGGACGGTCGATTCCTTCCAGGGCAGCGAGGCCGACGTGGTCGTCCTTTCGCTCGTTCGGAACAACGCGATGACAGGCGGGCGGGCGCTCGGCTTTCTTCGGGATCGGCGCCGCATGAACGTAGCACTCAGCCGCGCGAAGTCGCAGCTGATCATCGTCGGGAGCCTGGCCTTTATGCGCGAGGCGGTCCGAGGCGTGAACCCGGACGCCGAGTCTCACGACCTGTCGTTCCTGACAGAGATGGTAGACGCGATAGAGGATTTGGCGCGCCGGAAGCGAGGCGATCTGCCTTTGGCGTCGTTGGTCGCCCCGGCGGAGCTGAGGGCTCGCCGGTGAGCGTCCTCATCGCTATCCCGGTGTTCCGTGTGGCTTGCAAGGTCGGAATCGACCGCGGCCGCGCGTGGAGCGTCATCGATGAGCTGGTGCTCTGGGCGATCACCCGCCAATCGAAGTCGATCGCGGCGCTCGCGGCCGCGGCGGACCTGCCGCCCCAAATCATCGTCGCCTCAATCGCACGGCTGATGCGCTTCCGCCTCGTGGAGGTCACGGTCGGAGAAGGAACCGTCGCGTTTCGCGCCAGCCCCTTCGGCTTCAAGTCCGTGAGCAGCGGCAACCCGCTTCCCTTCTATCCAAAGCGGATTTCGCGGCGAGTCAGCTTTGTCATCGAGTGGGCGACGGGCGATTTCTTTCCCACCCGCCAGATCCGGCTGATGACCCCGTACAGGCTCGAGGAGGCGCGTCGCGCGGGGACAGAGGTGCGGGTCGTCTCGGTCGAGGGCGGTGGGCCGTCGATGTCGCACGACGCCAACCTCAACCGTCTGTCGGACATCGCTGCGCGGGGTTGGGACGAGCAGGTCGCCTTGGTGGACGGCCGAACGGCCATCATGCGCGACGACGAGTTCATGGTTCTACGAGTCATCGACGGGATCCCCCAGGGCCTTCCGGAAACGGCAGGTCCGAGTCTCAGGGGGCTCGTCGCCGAGGCGGCCGCCCTGCCCCGCGGAACAACGGAGGTACCCGTCACCTATGCGGGTCCAAAGGAGATTTTCGATCCGCAACCTGTCGTGCACAGATGCAATTTCGACGACGCGAATCTCATCATCGGCGGGTCGGCCCAGGGTCGATGCCTGGAGCGCCTGCTGGCGGACGCTCATCGACGCGTGGTTATTCACTCGACCTTTCTGGATGCCGCGCGGTTCTCCGTCCTGTCCGGCCCGATCAAGGCCGCGTGCGCCCGCGGCGTTAGCTTTGACCTGTTGTGGGGGGCCGAGAAGGACGAGGAGACGGAGCGGCGGAACGCAGCGCAGGCCTCCCAGATCGCTCGCGTTGTTGGTGAAGATCGAGACCTGCGCGGGCGCTTCAAGGTCCATATGCGCTCGACCGGGTCACACGCGAAGCTGATACTGCTCGATACGGCAGAGGACGGCTGGATCGCGGGTGTGGGCTCCTGCAACTGGCTGTCGTCGCCCTTCCAAGCCGTCGAGTTGACGGTCCTCCTTCGCGATCAGCGTGCGGTGGCAGACGTCGCCGTAGCGCTGCAGAATATGGTTGGACGGCGAGGGCTCGCCGACACGATCGCTACGGAGATGTACATTACGGCTCGCGACCTACGCCGGGTCCCGTCGCCGGGAGGAAGTGCGGAAGTCTCGCTCGTGGTGGGAGACGCCCATGATCAGTTGATCAGGGCCGCGAGCGGTGCCGCGAGCGAACGGTTCGTGGTCGGCAGCAACCTACTCGGCTCCACGGCGCGCCCTGGGGCACTCATGCAGGGCGAAGTCGCCGCCGGCCGCGAGGGCGTCCGAGCCACGGTTGTCTACACCAAGCCGACCGGACCGCTGAAGAACAGGCACGCTCGCGTCCTCGCTGAGGAGGCTCGGTCGAACGGCCTCGCGCTCGTCAGGACGAGAAAGATCCCCCTGCATGGCAAGTTCGTGGCCTGGGACAAAGACGATCTCGTCGTCACCAGCCTAAACTGGGCGTCGGCCGCTGCCGACCCCGATTTCCCGTGGGGCGACATCGGCGTCCACGTCCGAGCGCGGGGCTTAGCTACCGAAGCGCTCCGTAAGCTGGAAGCGATCTTCCCGGAGATGACTGTCGATCCTTTGGCGGCGGAATCGGCATAGCCGACTGCCGTACTTGGCTCGCATACGGCGGGATCATGCCCCCGCTGCAGCCAGCGAAAGCCGCCAGAACGGCGTGGCCGCGCCATCGGCCCGAGTAGGATGCGAGCTCGCCCGACCTCCGCAGACACTTGCCTACAGGCCGAGCTGATGTTTGCCGGCGGCCAAATTGGGCGCGTAATCGAGATTGAGGGCGGAGAACTCGGAGGCGATATCCGCATTTAGGGTCGTCCCCGTCGCGCCGGCGTAATCCTTCGTGTTCGAGGACGCGAAGACGATCTTGGACGCGAGGGCCGCCGCGCGAAGCTGCGCTACCGTGTCGAGATAAGTCTCGATCACCACGCAGTCCTTCATCGAATCCTTGCCCTTTTTGGCCGGCGTCCGAGCCTGATTCAGGCGTAGAAAGGCCCGCGAGGCGATATCCGACCCCTGCTGCGCTGGCGTCGCCGCGGCGATCCAACGATTCGCGACTGTCCGCGCGCGCATCACATGATCGTCGAGGTGATCCAAGTTGGCATGCCCGGAGCTCCCGTAAGCAGCAGCGACGGCGTCAATCCGGCGGACTTGCGCCTTCAACCGGCTGAGCGCTTGGATCGCTTCCTCCTCGACGGTCGTTACGTTCTCCCTGAACTCGAACGCGACCTGGTCGGCTATCAACAGCACCAGATCGGTTCCGCCTTCGGCCGCGGCCAGGAGGGCCAGAGCGGCCTGACGCTCATGCGCCCGGACGGCATCTCGGGTCGGGTCGCGCATGAGATCGAGCGCCGTGCAGGTGTCGAAGCATAGAACAGGCGCGCCGAGCGCCGAAATGCGCGCGATGGCGGTGCCGGCCATCAGGCTACGTCCGAGTGCGGTCGTATTCGTTGAGAAGCGCGAGGCCGAACTCGTACTCGATCGCCAGATCGTGCGCCTTGTCGTCAGGCCAACCTTCCACTTCCGTCAACCACCGTACGAGACGGTCGGTGTCGAATGAGCCAGCATCTCGATGGGCTTGGAGCAGGAACGCGAACCAGCGCTTCCGGTCCGAAGGGTGCGATGATCCGGTGGACTTGTTGGCCGTCGCGGAGAACCGGCGCAGGGCGTCAGCGGCGGCCGCCGGTAGCCAGTCGTTTAACCCTTGCTGGGCCGAGGTCGTCTGAATTTCGAAGCGGGCTGCGGTCGCGGCGGGTCTGGCAACGCGAGCGATGAAGTCCTGAAGAGCCGCGTTGTAGCGCTGGTGACCCAACTCGCCGACATCGCGAGGCACGATATTGGTGACCTCGTAAGCGTCGTCACGGGACCAGAGGACGAGGCAGACCGCATCGACGCCATCGCCAGGTTCTCGCACGAACGCAATGAGATCGGCGCCCGCGCCCGCATGGGCGGCCATGTCGTTCTCTCGCTTCTGGTCATGGCTCCAGGGGGGCGTCGCATGCTTCACGAGAGCGTCACGGACACTTGAGCGAAGGTCACCCGTAGAGCGGAGAACAAGGTCCTGAAAAACTGACAGGTTAGCTTCCACAGCACTGTCTCCGGCTTTAGCCCGCGCTCAATGAGTTCGGCTCGTACCAATCTCCATATGGCAGCCCTAGCCGATCGGCATGATTGCGGCCGTGATTCCCCGAACCGAGTGCGAGAACCTACACGGCGGCAGGATTAGCGCACATAGTCTATCCCATGGGTTTCCGCGAGTTGCGGCCGCAAAGTTGACATGGGAGGTGCCGGGGCCGTCAGCTTTCGCGAGAAACGAGGACCTACTGGGAGGCGTTGTGCTGCAGCCGATGAGCGACATGCCATCGGGGTGGGGCTGCGGCACTGAGTTCGAATCCTTCCGGCGCGCCTCCTACGCCATGAAGCGATCGTCTACGCTCAGGCGCGCCGCCTTACTCGAGATCATCCTGTCGCCCTACGCCGAAACGGCGCCCCATCGTCGACGAAGATGCGAACTTCGTTCTCGCTGCAGCGCTATGAAATAGCTGCCGGTCTTCCCACTGCCTTCGCGTTTGCACGCCAGCCTACTCTAGCTTGCTCCTACGCCGAAAGTGCTGGGACTTGAGGGTCGGACGAAACCAACCCGACCCTGCCCGCGCTGGCCCGCTCACCTGCTTAATGCGGTGCGCACGCTCATCGAAGTATTTGGTGCCTTGGCTCAATGGGCACGGAGCAACATCCATGCCGCCATGGCCACCATCATGACGTTTTCGGTGAGCGAGACGAAGCCCAGCGGAACCTTGCTGCTGCCGCCGACGCAGGCACATTTGAGCTGCCGCTTGTCCACGTAGACCGCCTTGAAGACGGACACGGCGCCGACCGTCCCGATGAAGGCCGCGACGGGGATGGAGAGCCACATCAACGCGCCTGCGACCATCAGCACGCCCGCTATCAGCTCCGCGAACGGGTAGATGTAGGAATACGGCACCCAGCGGCGAGCCAGGAGGTCATAGTTCAGGAACATGTTCGAGAAGCTCTCGACGTCCTGGAGCTTCAGCATGGCGAGGATACACATGCTGAAGGAGATGAACCACTCCGCGGCTCGCACCGTCAGCAACTCGCCGTCCGCGGCCCAGCCCGTCGCAAGCGCCATAAGCGCGGCCACGCCGAAGACGGCCATCACGGGCCGATAGCTCACGGCGTTCGGATCGGGTACGTCCATCTTGAAGAGGCGGCGCAGGTCGTCATAGCCGCCGACCCTCTTGCCGCCGATGAAGGTCTGGGGCGTGGTCTCGACTCCGTGCTCGGCCTTGAAGGCGTCGGCCTCGGCGCGCGACCGGAGCCAGCGGTCATCGACGTCGAACCCCTTGTTCTTCAGGAGATGACGGGCCTTGAGGCCGAACGGGCAGATGTGCTCCGGCGTCACCATTCGGAAGAGCGTTGCCTTTCTGGCCTCGGCAGTTGTCATGCTCAATGATCCTCCCGCGATGATGAGCGGCAGCGACTCCGACTGCCTCGGTTTCTCTGAGGTTTGCCACGGTTGTAAGGTCAAGCCCGGAGCGACGCGCCTTCGGCCCAGCCACGACGGAAGCACCTAGCCCGACGCAGGTTTCCGCAAGGACGTGTACAGCCGAGCACAATCCTGACCGCACACGCCGAGCACGCAGGGATAACTGCGACGTCTCAAATCGTCGGCGTAGCCGCGGGAGTGACCGCCAGCATGTGTTCAAGAGGCTCCAGACCGTCGCGGCCAGAGCGACACTCAGCCTCCCAGGCGGTTCCCCGGCCGGGAGGCTGAGGTGAACATCAGTGATGCAGCGAAGCGGAGCGGACTGTCCGCCAAGATGATCCGCTACTACGAAAGCGTGGGTCTGCTCGGCGGTGTCGGCCGAAGCGAAGCGGGATACAGAGATTTCGACGCGAGCGACGTCGCTCTGCTCTCCTTCATTCGCTGGGCGCGCGAGCTAAACCTGCCCGTCGCGAGGATCGTTCAGATCCTCAGAGCGATGGCCCATGGCGAAGACGCCGGGCCGGTGCTACGGGCGCACGCCGAAGAGATCACCCGGCTCGTCAGCGATCTCGAGGACAAGCGGACGACGGTTCTGGAACTCGCAACTGGCGGGTCATTTCCTCTCACCTCGGGACATCTGGACGTGATCCGCTGGCGGGCCCGGAGAGCGCGCCAGCGGCTCGCATGGCTCGAGCCGAATGCCTCGGCACAGGCGCCGCGCGGACTCGAAGACGGAAACGGCTTTCGCACGCTGCGAGCGTCCCTGCCCTGAAGAGCGCCCCCGACTCCCCCAAGGCAGGCCAGGCGCTCGAGATGCCGCGCCAGCCTGCCGGAGACTCGTATGGACCGACACTACGCCATCCCACTGGCTGACCGGCGCGTTGCAGCGGCTGGTGTGGCGAAAGTGCTCGCGTCGACCGCGGTGGTTTGGATGAAGACGCAGGGCTTCAGCTGGAACATCGAAGGCCGTGAGAGTATCGCCCTCGGCGGGTTGCTGAGCGCCCAGGCGAATGAGCTTCGGCGCTCCTTCGTCCCTTTGTCGGCGCGCATCCGCGCGCTCGGGCTCTTCGCGCCCGCCGGGTTCGCTGACCTGATTGCGCTGTCGCCCATCGCCGAAGAGCGGGGCGTTCCGGTCGCGCGAGAGATGGCGCGGTGTCTGGAGGCCGACCACGCAACGGTGACGGGGCTCATCCGTTGCATCCGCCCCGCGCTGGAGGACATCGAGGATAACGCGACCTGCCTCGTGCTCGACCGGCGACTCTACGCGCACGAACGCGCCGCCGCCGCGCTCGCCGCCATTCGCCGCGAGTGCCCCCTGCAGGGAATGCTTGCCGCATCCGTGCGGGAGGCGCTGGTCTTAGTCGAGCCGAGCGAGGGAAGCGACGTCGCCCCCTGATGCCGCTCAAAGCCGGGCTTGGCGTCGGTATTCCGTCGGCGTGACGCCGGCCAGCCGCCGGAACACGGCCGCAAAATGCTGCGATGAGGCGAAGCCGCAGGCGTGCGCGATCGTCGTCACCGGCTCGTCCGTGCCTGCCAGCATCTGCTTCGCTCGTTCCACCCTCAGAGTCATCAGGTAGCGATGCGGCGGCTCGCCGACGGTGGCCTTGAAGGCGCGCGCGAAGTGATACGGCGACAAGCCTACCGTCGCCGCGAGTTCGCAGAGCCCGACGTCGGAGGCGAGATTGTCCGCGAGAAAGGCGGTCGCGCGCTTGGCCTGCCATGGCGCAAGAACGGTCGAGGCGTTTCGACTCGCCCGATCACGCAGACGGAGCAGAGCGCCCGCGAGCTGAAGCAGGGCGCCATCGGCATACAGGGCCGCATGGGAAAATTCGGATTTCGCTTCGGTCCAAAGCCGGCCGATGAGCCGGGCGACCTCGCAATCTTGATTGTAACGGGTGTGGAGGGGGCCGAAATCGCCGTCCTGCGGCAGCCCGCTTTCAGTTCCCGCTAGGGCAAGCAAACTGCGATAGGGAATCGCGATCGCGGTGAGACCGTGCCTGCCGTCCATAAGGATCGTGGTTGCGACGGCCGGCGCGACGACGATGAACTGCCCTTGAAGCTGAGTGCCGCTGAACCGTCCCGCGCCCAGATCCATTGAGGCGCGAACCGGCGCCGTCGTGAGCCGGGTGACGACAAGCTCGGGCACGGGGGCATCAGACCAGTCGCCTGCTTGCTGGGTGGCGGCGACGAGGGTCGCTCCAACGCGCCCGACTCGTCGCAGGTCGGAGACGGCATGACCGTAAACATCGCGATAGAACGCTCCAAAGCTGTCGTAGGACCGATCAGCGAACCGGGGTGCAGGGGTCATGAGGCGCTCCCGAAAGGCCCAGCATCGGACGACGGGTCCAGTCGTTCGCGCAGCCTCGCGACGATCTGCTGAAACAGGTCGGGGCGGTCGAGGGCGCGGGTGAGAACAATGGCGCCTTGAATCCCGACGACGGCCTCTTGGGCCAGCGCCCGAGCGTCGTTTCCGGACCACCCTGCTCTCACCAAAGCGAGCGACAGCGCGTCGAGCCAGCGCTCGAAGTAGCTCTTGACGGAGTCGCCGAACCGCTCGCGGACTTCGCCCAGTGCGAGCGCGCCGACCAGGCACACCCGATCGCCGGAGCGGAAATAGGTCTCAACGGCGTCGAACATCGCCGCGACCGTCTCGCGCGGCCGCGCATCCTCGCGCAGCGGCGCGAACACGTGGCCCTCGAACCAGCCATCAATCTCGGCGAGCACCGCCCGGGCCATCTCTTCCTTGCCGCCCGGGAAGAAGTGATAGAGGCTGCCTTTGCCGAGTCCTGTCGCCTTCCCGATGATGGAGAGGCTCGCCCCCTCGTAGCCGTGCTCACGGAAGACCTCGGCCAGAGCCGGCAGGGCGTCAGTTCGCTCCGCAACCGTCCTTGGCATCGCCTACCACCTCGTCTTGCCGCGAGCGCAAGGTGCGTCGGCCAAGCCCATTGCTGGGCTGGTATCGAAGGTGGATAGGCGGCGGACTGGGCGTCCGCAGGTGAGTGCGCCCCACGCGTTGAGATCTCGCCGCGTCGTGAGCAGCATTGTCAGCAGCCTCCGCCGTTCAGTCGGTGGGTGGCGGGGATCTCTCGAGGATCTGTACCGCCCATTCCGATCTTTACCGAACGGTACAGGACAGTGCGTCCGGATTCAAGCTCGTCAGGCCGGCGTTCATTTTGGCAAGGCCGTATACAGCGGCGCACGAACGTGACCGCACCCGCAACATCATGCGTGGCAGTGATGTGACGCCAGTCCTCAGCGGTCGTTTGATCAGAACGCACTTCGCGATGCTGCTTCACGCCGTACAGCCCGCTGACGCAGATGGAGGCGAGGCGCAAGATGAAGATGCCGAACATGGGCCCCGCCGACACCTCCGGATGGCGTGTCGGGCGCCTGAATCTGGCCTGCTCAGATAGCGGACTTGCTTCCCCGGTTGCGCTCGACCGCGTCAAGCTCCTCCACATGGTCGGCGGCCCACCGGCACAACATCGCGACCGGCTCGTGGAGCCGCCGCCCGAGCTCGGTCAGCGTGTACTCGGTCTTGGGCGGCACGACCTGGAATACCTCCCGGTGGACGAGGCCGTCGCGCTCGAGGCCGCGCAGCACCTGGATCAGCATCTTCTTCGACAAACCGGGGATCCGCCGCTGCATCTCGCCGAAGCGGCGCGTCCCGCCCGCGAGGCAGTAGAGGACGATCGGCGTCCATTTGTCGGCGATGAGGTTCAGCACGCGCCGCGCCGGATAGCGCTCGTCCAGCACCTCGCCGGGGCCGTCGTCAGTCATGGTGCCACTCCGGGCCTAGCGCCTCAGGTTACCTTTGGGTGACTACTAGCATGATCGTTACCTGGAACATAGCTTGGGGCAACGTGCTCCAAGTCTCACGGCACAGGAGGCCCGAATGACGTCAATGGCTGATGCCGGCGTTTGCAGCGAGGGCTGCACCACCGAGACAAGGCGCGCCTCGTCCGAGACGGGGCTGCCCGGTCCGCGGCTCGAGCTGAGCGTGGTTTCCGACACGATCTGTCCCTGGTGCTATGTCGGCAAGCGGCGAATCGAGCGGGCGATCGAGGCGCTCGCGGCCGAAGGCCTTGGAATCTCGCTGCGCTGGCTGCCCTTCGAGCTCAATCCAGAAATGCCGACGGCCGGCATGGACCGGCGGACCTATCGCGCGGCGAAGTTCGGGAGCTGGGAGCGCAGCCAGGCGCTCGACGCACAGGTCGCCGCCGAGGGCGCGCGCGAGGGCATCGCGTTCCGGCACGACCGCATCACCCGTACCCCCAACACGCGCGCTTCGCACCGGCTGATCTGGCTCGCCGGCGAGGTGGGTGGCTCCGCCCTTCAGAACCGTGTCGTCGAGGCGCTCTTCGCGGCCTATTTCCACGAGGGCCGCGACATCGGGGACAAGGTCGTGCTCGCGGATATCGGCACGAGCGCCGGCCTGGATGAGGCCCGCGTGCTGGCGCTTCTCGATGGCGACGACGGGCTTGCCGACGTTATCGGGCACGAAATGGCGGCGCGGTCGCTCGGCGTCAGCGGCGTGCCGACGGTGATGGTCGGGGATCTCGTGTTGTTCTCAGGGGCGCAGCGCACCCCGCTCGTCGTGCGCGCCCTGCGCGAGCTGGCGACGGCGCCGCAGACACCAGCCGTCGCGCCCGGTGCTGAGGATCGGGCCGATGCGCGGCCATGAAGCCGACGGCCTGCGGGTCGCCATCGCCGGCGGCTCGATCGGCGGCCTGGCGGCTGCGACCGCGCTCCGCTCGGTCGGGAGCGCCGTCGAGGTTTACGAGCGCACTCCGCATCAGATGACGAGCCGGGGCGCCGGCATTGTCGTGCAACCCTCGCTGACGGCGTTGCTCAGCCAGGTCGGCGCGCCGGCGCTGCCGATGACCCGTTGCACCCACCGTCAATATCTGTCGCCGGACGGCGGGTCGGGCGCGCTGAGCGCCATGCCTCAGCGCTTCACCTCCTGGGAGGCGATTTACCGGACGCTGGTCGCGGCGTTTCCCGACGAACACTGCCATCGCGGCGTCGAGGTCACGGGCTTCGACCAGGAGCCGAACGGCGGGCCGGTAACGGTGCGGCTCGGCGACGGCCGGAACGCGGAGGCCGATCTTCTGGTCTGCGCCGACGGATGGCGCTCGGCGGCACGCGGCCGCCTCCTGCCGCAGGTCGCTCCGCACTATGCCGGCTACATCGCCTGGCGTGGAACCCTCGACGAAAGCGACGCCCCGGCCGATCTCGTCGACTTCTTCGACGACAGCTTCACGTTCTCGGACGCCCGCGCCGGCGGGCATGCGCTCTGCTACTTCATCCCCGGCGCCGAGGCGCGGACGCAGCCCGGCGAGCGGCGGCTGAACTGGGTCTGGTACGTGCATGTCGATGAGGGCCCCGAGCTCGACGAGATCCTGACCGACGACGCCGGCGAGCGCCGGGCTGGGTCCGTGCCGCAGGGGCGGGTCGCCCCGGCGGTGGCGGCGCGCATGCGCGAGGCGGCTGTCGGAGAGCTGCACCCGCGCTTCGCCAAGCTGATCGCCGCGACGCCGGAGCCGTTCGTCCAGGTAATCCTGGACTTGGCCGTGCCGCGGATGCTGTTCGGGCGCGTGTGCCTCGTCGGCGACGCCGCCTTCATCGTTCGCCCGCACACCGCCGGGGCGACCGCTAAGGCCGCTGACGACGCGCGGGCGCTCGCGCTGGCAGCGCAGGCCTGGCGGGCGGATTTCGACACCGAACTCGTGCGCTGGGAGGCGGATCGCCTCGCTGGCGGCCAAGCGATGTCGCACTACGGCCTCGCGCTTGGCCGCCGGGTGGCGTGGGCCTGACGGGAGACGAGCATGGCAACAATCACAGCGGATGCACCTCAGCGGCCGGGTGAAGAGGCGGCGACGAAGGTGCGCCTCTTCGGTCGCGCGGACAGCGCCGAGGCGTACGTGGTCCGCGACTTCCTGATGCGCAGCGTTGTCGGCTTCGAGTGGATTGAGCTTGCCTCCGACGAAGACTGCCGGCGCGAGCTGGGTCTGCCTGAGCTCGCCAATGTTCGCCTGCCGGTGGTCGAGCTGCCGGATGGCGCCCGCCTGTTCGCTCCGACGGTCCGCGAGATCGCGGACCGCCTCGGATGGGTGACGCAGCCGCGCCTGCGCGAGTACGACCTCTCCATCTACGGCGCCGGACCCGCCGGGCTGTCGGCGGCCGTCTATGCGGCCTCCGAAGGGTTGCGCGTCGTCCTGATCGAGCGCCACGCGGTCGGCGGCCAGGCAGGATCGAGCTCGCTCATCGAGAACTACATGGGCTTCCCGCGCGGGATCAGCGGCGCCGATCTGGCCGAGCGCGCCCGCCAGCAGGCGGTGAAGTTCGGCTGCGAGCTCCTCATGATGCGCGAGGGCATCAAGGCGGAGTTCAAGAACAAACGCATCTATGTCGACATGGCCGACGGCTCGAAGATGGTGGCCCGCGCGAACATCTGCGCGACGGGCGTCGAGTGGCGGCGTCTCGGCCTGCCGGACGAGAGCCGGTTCCTCGGCGCCGGCCTCTACTACGGCGCCGGCGCGAGCGAGGCGCCGATGTGCCGCAACAAGCACGTCTACGTGGTGGGCGGCGGCAACTCGGCGGGTCAGGCGGTGATGCACCTTGCCGAACATGCCGCGCAGGTCACCATGCTGGTGCGCGGCCCCGACCTGGCGTCCTCGCTGTCGGCCTACCTCATCGAGCGTATCCGGGAAGCGGCCAACGTCGATGTCCGGTTCAACGTCGAGGTTGCAGGCCTCGAAGGCGACACCGTGCTGCGCCGGGTCGAGCTCAAGGACATGGGCACCGATGAGAGCGCATGGGTCGACACCAAGCGGCTCTTCGTGTGCATCGGCGGGGTGCCGCATACCGAATGGGCGAAGGACACCGCCATCATCCGGGACCGCCAGGGCTTCCTCGTGACCGGTCCCGACCTTCTCCGCGAGGTGCGGCCGCCTGAGCAGTGGCCGCTCGAGCGGGCGCCCTTCTTCCTCGAGACGAGCGTGCCGGGCTCGTTCGCGGCAGGCGACGTGCGGCACAACTCCGTCAAGCGGGTTGCCTCGGCGGTGGGTGAAGGCGCGATGGCCGTCACCTTCGCCCACCGCTTCCTGGCGGAAACAGCATAGAGGCTGACGGGAGGCGATCCGTGGAACTCCGCCAGCTTCGCTACTTCATAGCGGTGGCGGACGCAGGCAGCTTCAGCGGTGCGGCCGCGGCACTCGGGGTCATCCAGCCGACAGTGAGCCAACAGGTTCAGAAGCTCGAGGATCGTCTTCATACCAACTTGTTCGAGCGCCATGCCCGAGGCGTGCGCCTCACCCATGCGGGCCAGGAGCTCCTTCGTTCAGCACGCCGGATCATGTTCGAAGTAGACCGCGCGCTCACAAGCATCAGCCGAATTGCACGGACCGAGGCTGGGAAGCTGCCGCTCGGCTTCTACACATCCCTAAGCTCGGGTCCCCTGCGCGAGGCTCTGGCCGCCTTGAGGGCTGAGGCGCCGGACATCACAATCGAGTTGTACGAAGGCAATCCTCCAGACCTGCTGTCGGCCTTGCGCGAGCACCGAATCGATCTCGCCGTCACGGTGCTCGGAGTTACGTCCCCCGAATTTCAGACACTGCACCTATGGGATGAGAGGCTAATAGCCGCCCTCCCAGAGGACCACGCGCTGGCCGCGGAAGAAACGGTAACGTGGCGCGAGCTGGCCGACACTCGGCTCGTCGTCCGGACGTGGGAGACGGGCGCCGTGCTCTACACGTTTCTGGCTGGGCGAATCGCCCGGGACAGCTACCTGCCTGCCGATCAGCATTTTGTGTCGCGAGAGGTCCTGCTCGGCCTTGTCGGCCTCGGCTTCGGGATGACAGTGCTGGGCGAGACGGCCACCGGTGCGCGTTATCCAGGCGTGGCCTTTCGTCCAATCGCGGAGACGGATGCCTTTGTGCCCGTTACGGCAGCTTGGCTCGCCGATAACGACAACCCTGTGCGCGGACGTCTGGTTGCGATGCTGCGCGACCGTCTGAAGGACCACTGCTTCGGATCGGCCAAGCGTCTACTCGCTTGGTTCACTCCGATCTCCACGATGCTGCTGGGTGCGATTTGACAACGGTGTGGTCGATCGAGCGTCTTGGCTCCGCCGCATGCGGGCGAATACCCTGTCGGTCGCCATGAACCGCGCCAGCATCGGCGCGACGAGCTTCGCCGGCTCGGCCGCCTGGCCGGTCTCGCGCTGCAGGATCTCGGCATAGGCGACGAGGTCGCGGTGGACCTGCGCCGGCAGCTCGACCGTGAGCCGCACCGGCTTCTCCTCGACCAGCGGCCCGAGCTTCAGCTTTGTCATCGGTCAGCCCCTGTAGGGTTCGAGCACGAGGTCTCGGGTGACGATCACCCGCACGGGGAAGCCGGGCCGGATTGTGAGCGTCGGCTGCACGTTCACCTGCCGGCGCACGAGCTGGTCGCCGGCGCGGCCGACCGTGTCCTGGCCGCTTTCGCGGATGGCGCGGGCGATCTCGTCCTCGCCGTCCTGGCCGAGTTCGGTCGCGACCCCGAGCAAGGTTGCGAGGCCAGCGGCCATGAACAGCCGGCCCCAGTGGTAGTTCACGCCGTCCTCGAGCCCGGCATAGCCGGAATTGTCGGCGCCCGGCTGGCGCTCCAGCACGATCGAGCGGCCGTTCGGGAGCAGCAGCCGGTTCCAGACGAGCAGCACGCGTGACTGGCCGAAGCTGACCTGGGCATCGTACTGACCGACGAGCCGCGAGCCCTGCGGAATGAGCAGATAGCGGCCGCTCGGGCTGTCGTAGACGTTCTCCGTCACCTGCGCGACCACCTGGCCCGGCAGGTCGGAGCGCAAGCCGGTGACCATCGCCGCCGGGATGACATTGCCGGCCTGGAGGACGTAAGGGCTCGCCGGCGCGCGGACGCGGTCCGGGCTGACCGTGCGGCGGTCGACGGCGGCGTTGAGGAAGGCGAGCTTCCGGTCCTGACCGTTTTGCACGAACGCCTCGTCCGTGGTGCGGCGCTCTGCGGTCTGCGTCCCATCCCCGCCGGCGCTGCCGATCTGAGCGGAGGGCTGGGTCGCACCTTCCGTTTGCGCGAACAGCCGGCTCACGCGCGCCGCCTCCATTTCCTGCAGCCGCCGCTGCTCGGCCGGATCGACCTGCGGCACCGGCGGTGCGGCCGCAGGCGGCACCGGCACGGGCTGGCCCCGGTTCTGGGCCGAGACGATCGGACGGCCGAGATCGCCGGGCAGCGGCGGGCCGAGCTGCGGCACGTCCCTCGGCAACCCCGCATAGTCACGCGGCAAGGTCGCGAGACCATCGGCCGTGGGCTTGCGGTCGGTGTTGTAGAGCTCGGCCGGCGCGTCGCCGTCGCGCGTCTGGAGCGCAAAGAGCAGCGCGCCGCCGATGCCCAGGCCAGCCGCCGCACCCAGTGCCGTCAGCACCTTGCGCGACAGCCGCGTCACCCGCGGCGGCTCAGGCCGCAGCCGCAGCTCCTGGGCTATCTCCTTCTCCCCGTTCGGGCGTTCCTCAGTCACGACGTCGGCCTCCCGTCCGTTCGCACGATACGCACCACCTGCTGGCTCTTCCCCGATCCGAGCCGCAGCTCCGCGGCCGCGAACAGCCGGTCGACGATCAGGTAGTTCCGGTAGGCGCGATAGTTGACCACCTCGGACTTGCCGTCGGCGCCGATCACGAACAGCGGCGGCATCTCGCCCTGGACGATGCCGGGCGCGAACTCGATGTAGACCTTGCGCCCGTCATCGAAGACGCGCTGTGGCCGCCAAGGAGGAGGATCGCCCTGGATCTCGATCGCATAGCGGAAGCGCACGTTCGCCGGATCGGGTGGTGCCGGCGTGGTCGGCACGGCGGTTCGGGGACGCGTTGGGTCCTGCGGATAGAACCAGGCCACCGAGGGCATGTGCGTGCGCTCGCGCGCAAGCAGCTCGAGATGGTAGGTGCGCCGGTCGGTGTTGATGACGAGGTTGGTGTCGATGTCGGGCCGGGTCGGCTTCACGAGCACATGGACGCGCCAGGTCTCGCCCGAGCCGCTCGTGGTGTCGCCGATGATCCAGCGCGCCGTGTCGCCGGCCGCGATGGGCCCCGTGCCGGTGAGTTGCTCCCCGTACTCGAGCGCGATGTCGGTCACTCGTCCAGGCGAGGCGTAAATCCGGTAGAGCGCGCCGGGGCTGTAGCTGTAGACCTGGACGGCGTTGAAGTAGCCCTCGCGGCGAGGCTCGATGCGAGCGGCGCGGTTCGCCACGGCGACCCGCTCCAAGGGGTCGCTCGCCTCACTGCCGCCGGCCGGACCGCCGCGGGACGGCGTGACCGCGGGCGGGCGGTGCAGCGGCCGGGGTCCTGTGTCCTGCACGGTCGCCGCAACGGGCGTGGGCAGCGGCGGCACGCTGGCGTCGTAGTCGATGGCCGGCGGCTTGAAGGTCTGGCAACCGCCAAGCGCAAAACCGGAAAGCAGGAGAGCCGCCGTGCCGGCTCGACGGATGTGCGGCGGGGTCATTGGCCGAGCTCCCGGGACCAGTTGAGGGCATGGACGTAGACGCCGAGGGGGTTCTTGCGCAGGCGCTCGGCGTCGCGCGGGGTCTGAAGCACCACGGTCAGAATCGCGGTCCAGCGCTCGGTCGCCGCGAGCTGTCCCTCCTGGTAGCGGCGTTCAACCCAGGCGACGCGGAAGCTGTTCTCGGACGCGCGGATGACGCTGGAGATCTCGACCGCGACCTGCTCGCGGCCGACCCTTGCGAAAGGGTCGTTCGCTCGTGCGAAGTCGTTGAGCGCCGCCGCGCCGCGGTCGGTCGTGAAGTCGTAGGCCTTGAGCCAGTTCTGGCGGAGCACGATCGGGTCCGCCGGGATAGAGCGGACGTTCTCGATGAAGCGGGCGAGGTGCCAGGCGATCTGCGGGTCGGTCGGGCGGTAGTCCGCGACCGCCGGCTCGACGGCTTGGGCTTGGCCCAGCCGATCGACCTGCACGACCCATGGCGTGACGGTGCCGCGGGCGGATTGGAAGACCAGCGCGGCCGAGAAGCCGGCGACAAGCGCCAGCTCGCCCAAGGCCATGAGCCGCCAGTTCCGCGCCTGCACGCGGGCCGAGCCGATGCGCTCGTCCCAGGCTTGCGCGGCGCGCTGATACGGGGTCTCGGGTTCCGGCGTCTTGCCGTAGCGGACGCTCGCTCGCTTGAACATCCTCACTCCTTCTCGGACAGGCTGATGGAGGTGCCGCTGCCGCCTGCGTCGCCAGACTTGACGGCATGGGCGACGGCGGTCGCCCCGTGGCTCATGGATTGCTGGCGCCGCATGCGCTGCGCCCAGGCCGGCGGGCCGTCGGGCGAGCCGGAGGCGCTCGCCGTGGCGGCCGACGCGGGCGGGCCGCCGGCATAGGACGCGCCCGCCTGGCCCCCGGCGACGTAGCTCTCGCGCATCGAGGCGGCGGCGCGGCGCAGCGGGCTCGATGCCGCCATGGCGCCGGCCTTGGCGACGCCTCCCGTCCCGGCCGCCACGCCACCGAGGCCGCTCTGACCGCCGGATCCCGCTCGATACGCGCCGACCGCGCCGCCGGCCACGGACGCGCCGCCACGGGCCGCACCCGCGAGCGCTCCGGCGCCGAGCCGGGCAGCGGCGGCGCCACCGACAAGCGCACCACCTGCGGCGAGACCGGTGCCCACCGCGGCACCCGCGCCGAGCTGTGGCCCGCCGGAGATCAGGCCGTTGGCGATACCGGGTCCGAAGATGCCAAGGCCGAGGAGCGACAAGGCTGCCAGCACCACGGCCATGGCGTCCTCGATCGTCGGCTGGGCGCCACCGAAGCCGGCGGTGAACTCGCCGAACAGCGTCGAGCCGATGCCGACGATGACGGCGAGGACGAGCACCTTGACGCCAGAGGCCACGACGTTGCCGAGCACGCGCTCGGCCAGGAAGGCGGTCTTGCCGAACAGCCCGAACGGGATAAGCACGAAGCCGGCGAGCGTGGTTAGCTTGAATTCGATCAGGGTGATGAAGAGCTGGATCGCCAGGATGAAGAAGGAGAGCAGGACGATCGCCCAGGCGAACAAGAGGACGACGATCTGGATGAAGTTCTCGAAGAAGCTGATGTAGCCCATGAGCCCGGAGATCGACTCCAGGATCGGCCGGCCGGCGTCGATCCCGACCTGGGCGACGCGGCCGGGCTGGAGCAGTTCGGCCGAGCTGACCGAGCCGCCGGAGGCCTGAAGTCCGAGGCCGGCGAAGCTCTCGAAGACGATGCGGGCGAGGTTGTTCCAGTTGCCGATGATGTAGGCGAAGACGCCGACGAAGATCGTCTTCTTGATAAGCCGCGCGAGGATGTCGTCGTCCGCGCCCCAGGCCCAGAACAGGGCCGCCAGCGTCACGTCGATGACGATCAAGGTGGTAGCGAGGAACGCCACCTCGCCACCGAGCAGGCCGAAGCCGGAATCGATGTAACGGGTGAAGACCTCGAGGAAGCGGTCGATGACGCCGGTGCCGCCCATGGCTTACTCGTCCTTCGGCCGGTCGGCCGAAGGCCGGGATTGGTCGGGCGACGCGGCGGCGCCGTTCTGGAGACGGGACTGGTCCTTGGGCCACGTGGGAGTGCTCGGGAACATCTCGACAGGCTTACCCGGTGCCGCTGGCTTCCCAGGCGTGAGGAAGCGCTGGCGGTTCTCGGCCCAAACGCGCTTGCACAGCCAGTCGTCTTGGGCCGCGCGGCCGAGCTCGGCGCAGCGGAGGAGGTCCGCAGCCAAAGGGTCGTCCGGCCGGGGATGCACGCGGACCTCCTTCTCCTCCCCGGCCGGACCGCCGCCGAGCCGCACCGCCGCCACCGCAGCGGCGACGACGACGAGGGCCACGGCGGCGACGCGGGCGAGCGTCTGGGGGCTTAGACGCATCGCCCGATCTCAGTTGCCGTGGAACATCCGCACGGCGGTCGGCTGGTAGCCGGCGCCGGGCGCGAGAAAGCGGCGGAGCTGTTCCCTCGCTTGCTCCTGAGAGGCCGCCAGACGCGCCTGCTCCAGCGCCTGCGCCCTGCCCTGGGCGGCCATCAGCGCCGTCAGGTCGCCGAGTTGCTGCGTCTGGAGCGCGACGAGCTGGTTGCCGGCCTGCGTCGCCTGAAGCGCGCCGGTCGCACCCTGGCTGGCGGAGACCAGCGCCGAGAGCTGCGCGCGCGCGGTGTCGAGGTTGCCGACCACGGTCGCCTGGGTCTTCAACGCATCCTCGAAGCCGGCGACCGAAGTCCGCCAGCGCTCGCGCGCGCCGTTCACGAGCTCGGCGTCGGTGGCGGAGCCGAACCCGCCCTTGCCGTAGCTCTGCTGGAACTGCTGCTCGATGTTCTGGACGTCGTAGGCGATGCGCTGCGCCTGGCCGAGAAGCTGCTGGGTCCGCTGCACGGACTGCTGAAGCTGCTGCAGGGAGGAGTATGGCAGGCTCGCGAGGTTGCGCGCCTGGTTCAAGATCATCTGCGCTTCGTTCTGGAGCGAGGTGATCTGGTTGTTGATCTGCTGCAAGGCGCGCGCGGCCTGGATGACGTTCTGCGCGTAATTCGACGGATCGAACACGGTGATGGCGTGCGCCGGCGGCGCGCTCGTCATCGAGCTGGCGAACGGCAGGGCGAAGGTGACGCCGGCGACGAGCGCCGCGCGCAGGAGTTTAGGCTTGGTCTTCATCGTGCATGCTCCTTGGCTGCGGTGGGGAGGAGGTCGGCGACCCAGGCGAGGCCCTTGTGGGCGAGCCAGGCCGCGGCGAACCCGTCGCGGCCGCTCTCGCTGAGCACCCGCGCGATGGCGGCCTGGTCGGTCTTCGACGAGGCGGCGCAGAAGGCGAGCGCCACGTCGGATAGGCCGAGCTCGAAGAGCCGGTTGCCGCGTCGGGACTGGCAGTAGTAGTCGCGCTTCGGGGTCGCCCTTGCGATGATCTCCACCTGCCGGGCGTTGAGGCCGAAGCGGTCGTAGATGGCGGCGATCTGTGGTTCGACCGCGCGCTCGTTGGGCAGGAAGATCCGCGTCGGGCAGCTCTCCACGATCGCCGGCGCTATGGCGCTGCGATCGACGTCCGAGAGCGATTGAGTGGCGAAGACGACGGCGGCGTTCTTCTTCCTGAGCGTCTTCAGCCACTCCCGGAGCTGGCCGCCGAAGGTCGGGTCGTCGAGCGCGAGCCAACCCTCGTCGACAATGATCAGCGTCGGGCGGCCATCGAGCCGCCCCTCGACACGGTGGAAGAGGTAGGCGAGGACGGCGGGGGCCGCGCCGGTGCCGATCAGCCCTTCGGTCTCGAAGGCCTGCACGTCGGCCTCGCCCAGCCGCTCGGCCTCGGCATCGAGCAGCCGGCCCCACGGTCCGCCGACGCAATAGGGCTGGAGCGCCCGTTTCAGGTCATTGGACTGCAGCAGGACCGACAAGCCGGTGAGGGTGCGCTCCTCGACCGGGGCTGACGACAGCGACACCAGCGCCGACCAGAGGTGCTCCTTGACCTCTGGCGTGACGGTCACGCCCTCACGGCCGAGCACCCCCGCGAGCCAGCCCGCCGCCCATCCACGCTCGTCGGAAGAGTGGATCTGGCTGAGGGGCTGCAAGGCGACCGGCTCGGAGGCGTCATCGGAGAGCGCACCGCCGAGGTCGTGCCAATCGCCGCCCATGGCGAGCGCGGCCGCGCGGATGCTGCCCCCGAAGTCGAAGGCGAACACCTGCGCGCCCGCGTAGCGCCGGAACTGCAGCGCCATCAGCGCGAGCAGCACGCTCTTGCCGGCGCCGGTCGGGCCGATCACCAGCGTGTGGCCGACATCGCCGACGTGGAGCGAGAAGCGGAACGGCGTCGACCCTTCCGTCTTGGCGAAGAACAGCGGCGGGCCGCTCAGATGCTCATTCCGTTCCCGCCCCGCCCACACCGCCGAGAGCGGGATCATGTGGGCGAGGTTGAGCGTCGAGATCGGCGGCTGGCGGACATTGGCGTAGAGGTGGCCCGGCAGGCTCCCGAGCCAGGCCTCGATGGCATTGACGCCCTCGCGGATCACCGTGAAGTCGCGGCCCTGGACCACCTTCTCGACGAGGCGCAGCTTCTCGTCCGCGGTGCGGGCGTCCTCGTCCCAGACGGTGACCGTGGCGGTGACGTAGACCGCGCCGACGAGGTCGGAGCCGAGTTCCTGCAGCGCCTCGTCGGCGTCGAGCGCCTTGTTGGCGGCGTCGGTGTCGAGCAGCGTCGAGGCCTCGTTGGTCATCACCTCCTTGAGGATCGCGCCGACCGACTTTCTCTTGGCGAACCACTGCCGGCGTATGCGGGTCAGCACCTTCGTCGCGTCCGTCTTGTCGAGACAGATGGCGCGGGTCGACCAGCGGTACGAAAAGGCGAGCCGGTTCAGGTCGTCGAGGATCCCCGGGAAGGTCGCGGTCGGGAAACCGACGACCGAGAGCGTGCGCAGGTGATGACCGCCGAGCCGCGGTTCCAAGCCTCCGGCGAGCGGCTCGTCGGCGAGGAGCGCATCGAGGTGCATCGGCGTCTCCGGAACGCGCACCCGCTGGCGCTTGGTCGAGACGCAGGCGTGCAGGTAGGTGAGCGTCTCGGCGTCGGTGAGCCAGCGCGCCTCGGGCACGAAGCCCTCAATCAGGTCGAGCACGCGGTCGGTGCGGTCGACGAAGCCCGTCAGGTGCTCGCGCCAGTCGAGATGCGAGCCTTGGCTCCGACCCTCGTAAAGCCAGCCTTCGGCGCGCGCCGCGTCCTCGGCCGGCGGTAGCCAGACGAAGGTGATGAAGTAGGAACTCTCGAAGTGGGCGCCGGCTTCCTCGAACTGCGCCTTGCGCTCGGCATCGACCAGCGCCGACACTGCATCGGGGAAGCGGCTGTCGGGATAGCGGTCGGCCGGATGGCGCTGCGCCTCGACGAATACCGCCCATCCGGAGCCGAGCCGCCGCAGCGCATTGTTGAGTCGGGCCGAGGCCCCGACCAGCTCGGACGCTGTCGCCGAGTCCAAATCCGGACCACGAAACCGCGCCGTGCGCTGGAAGCTCCCGTCCTTGTTGAGGACAACGCCGTCCTCGACCAGCGCCCCCCAGGGCAGGAAGTCGGGGAGCGCCTGCGGCCGCTTGCGGTACTCGGCGAGATTCAGCATGGCCTCAGACCCCGAGATGCGCGGGGTAGCGCAGGTGCCGGCGCACGACGTCGACGAACTGCGCGTCGCGCTTGGCCGCCCACACCGCCGCCACGTGCCCGATCAGCCAGATGACGATCCCGGCGATCCACAGCCGCAGGCCCAGGCCGATCGCGGCGGCGAGCGTGCCGTTAGCGATCGCGACCGCCCGCGGCGCGCCGGCGAGCAGGATCGGCTCAGTCAGCGCCCGATGGACGGGCGCTGTGAAGCCGGGCACGGGATCGGCGGCGGCCTGCATCAGACGAGCGCCCCGCCGCCGAAGGAGAAGAACGACAGGAAGAAGGACGAGGCCGCGAACGCGATCGACAGGCCGAAGACGATCTGCACCAGCCGCCGGAAGCCGCCGCTGGTATCGCCGAAGGCGAGCGTCAGGCCGGTCACGATGATGATGATCACCGCGATGATCTTGGCCACGGGGCCTTCGATCGATTCCAGGATCGATTGGAGCGGCGCTTCCCAGGGCATGTTCGATCCGGCGGCGTAGGCCGGCGCGGACAACGCGGCGACCGCCAGGAACGAGGCGGCGCCGAGCAGGCGATGACGAAGACGGGGAGTCATGCAAGGTCTCCTGCGGGGGTGAGGTCGTAGTCGCCGGCCGAGGTCAGCCCTTCGACCAGCGTGAGTTCTGAGAGGCGGCGATCGGCGCCGCGGCCCGAGAGCACGGCGATGACGTCGATGGTCTCGGCAACCAGCGCGCGCGGGACGGTGACGACGGCTTCCTGGATGAGCTGCTCGAGGCGGCGCAGCGCGCCGAGGGCGGAGCCGGCGTGAATCGTCCCGATGCCGCCGGGATGGCCGGTGCCCCAGGCCTTAAGGAGGTCGAGCGCCTCACTCCCGCGCACCTCGCCGATCGGGATGCGGTCTGGGCGCAGGCGGAGCGATGAGCGCACGAGATCGGCGAGCGAGCAGACGCCGTCCTTGGTGCGCAAGCTGACGAGGTTCGGCGCGGCGCATTGCAGCTCGCGCGTGTCCTCGATCAGGACCACCCGGTCGGATGTCTTGGCGACTTCCGCCAGGAGCGCGTTGGTGAGCGTGGTCTTGCCGGTGGACGTGCCGCCGGCGACCAGGATGTTCTTGCGCGCGCCCACCGCCTTGCGCAGCACCTCGGCCTGCCCGGCGGACATGATGTCGGCGTCGACGTAGTTGCCGAGCGTGAACACCGCGACCGCAGGCTTGCGGATCGCGAAGGTCGGCGCCTGAACGACGGGCGGCAGCAGGCCCTCGAAGCGCTCGCCCGTCTCGGGCAGTTCGGCCGAGACGCGCGGGCTGCCTGGATGAACCTCCGCGCCGACATGGTGAGCGACGAGCCGCACGATGCGCTCGCCGTCGGCGGCCGAGAGCCGCTCGCCGGTGTCGGCGAGGCCGGCCGTAAGCCGGTCGACCCAGAGCCGGCCGTCGGGGTTGAGCATCACCTCGACAACAGCGGGCTCCTCGAGCCAGGTGGCGATCGACGGCCCGAGCGCGGTGCGCAGCATCCTGGCGCCGCGTGCGCTGGCTTCAGCACGGATGATTTGTGCGGACACGTGCGCCCCCGTAACTTGTGGCCGCTCGGATCGCGGCTCTTCGGAACGGGGACGATTAAGAAGACGCGGATCTCACGCCGGGCAACAGGGAAATGGAGGCGTAGTGCCGTAGCGTAGAAAGGCAGGCCGGGTGCGAAGCCGACAGTCTCGGAAAAAGTCGTGTGGAGCCGCCCACGCTTTCGCGTCAGGGAATCGGTCGCGAAGCTGCCGGCGAGGCCATGTGAGCTCGGACAGATTCGATGTGCGCTCGTGACATGGAGATAAGGGACGAGACGTCGTCGGGGGAGAAAGCCGTTGCGAGGGCGTGTAAGCCATGCGTCTCGTAAGAATGGCTGAGGTGTCGTGCTGCAGCCGCAAGTCCCGGCACGGCTCTGAAGCCGGCCCGGTCCGCGGCGGCGAGAGCCTTGGTTAGACTGTGGCGGATCTCGACGCGGTTGCGTTCATCGCTTCCGTCATGGTGCAGGACGACGGCCTTCAGCGACAATTCCAGGGCGCAGCAAGTCAGGTGCAGCACGGGCTCCGTCATGTCCGCACCCGTACGGCCGCCCGCGCTGGCGGCGCCGCTCAGGAATTCCTCGGCGCGCTCCAGGAAGACCGCTGAAAGCGAACGGTCGTCTTCCTGATCCATAGGCTGAGTTCAGCTTATCCAGCGGGAAGCGTCGGGTCGCCCTCGACCTCTGTAGAGACCTCGCGGCGGAATGGCGAACCCTTCGCCAACCGACGCCCGAGCGCCTCGAGAAAGGCCTCGTAGCGCTCGCCGCCCTTGGCGCGTGCCGCTTCCTGGTGCGGCTCCGGCAAGCTCGGCATGACGGTCAGCCAGTGGCGCACGAACAGCGCCAGCGTCTCGATCGTGATGGTTTGATCGCGCTCGAGCCGCTCGACGGCGCGCGAAAGCCTGTCCAGGCGCGCCGCGATGGCGGCCTCCTGCCGTTCCGTCTCGTCCGGCGTCACAAAAGAGGCGATCGCCGCCTCGGCGACGAGCGACAGGGAGCGGTCGCGACGCTCGGCATAGGCGGCGAGCGCCCGCATGATCTCCGGCTCGAGATAAACTGACAGACGGTGTTTGCGCATGCCCGGCTCCTACAGCTCGATGCCGTCACCGGGGTCGAGCGCAGCCTGTCGCGCCACGGCGCGGAAGCGGCGCTGCAACGTTCGAGCCCTGACCGCCTCGTCGTCGGGTTCGTCCTCGCCGTCCTTGTCGAATGCGAACTCGCGGCGCACCTCGGCATCCTCTGGCGCGAGCGCCACCTGCTCCGGCAGGTTTGGTTCGCGCCGCAGGCCCGCATTGGGCTCCGCCTGATCTTCGTCGCCCGCCCGCTCGGCCGCGAGCGCCTGCGGGGGCGCCGCGATCGGGGGTGCGGCGCTCCAATCGTCGCGCCCGGGTGGCGGATCTCCTGTGAGGTCGGCGGGTGTCGGCGGGCGCAGGATGCGGCGCTGCAGCTGCGGATCCTCGAAGTAGCGGGCCTTCTTGGCGCGGATCGGCGGACAGCCGGAGACGAGCACCAGTTCGTCCGTCGGCGGCAACTGCATGACCTCGCCGGGGGTGAGCAATGGTCGCGAGGTCTCCTGGCGGCTGACCATCAGGTGGCCGAGCCAGGGCGACAGCCGGTGGCCGGCGTAGTTCTTCATCGCCCGCATCTCGGTCGCGGTGCCGAGCGCGTCAGACACACGCTTGGCGGTGCGCTCGTCGTTGGTGCTGAAAGCGACCCGAACATGGCAGTTGTCGAGGATCGCATTGTTCGGACCGTAGGCTTTCTCGATCTGGTTTAGCGACTGGGCGATCAAGAAGCTCTTCAGGCCGTAGCCCGCCATGAACGCGAGCGCGCTTTCGAAGAAGTCGAGCCGTCCCAGCGCCGGAAACTCGTCGAGCATGAGCAGCAGCCGGTGCCGGCGGCGCTTGCCCTCCAGCTCTTCCGTGAGACGGCGGCCGATCTGGTTCAACACCAGGCGGACCAGCGGCTTGGTCCGCGAGATGTCGCTCGGCGGCACGACCAGGTAGAGCGTGACCGGGCGATCGTCCTCGACGAGGTCCGCGATGCGCCAGTCGCAGCGCCGCGTCACCTGCGCCACCACCGGGTCCCGATAGAGGCCCAGGAACGACATGGCGGTCGAGAGCACGCCAGACCGCTCGTTCTCGGACTTGTTCAGGAGCTCGCGCGCGGCGCTGGCGACCACCGGATGCGGACTGTCTCCAAGGTGCGGCGTCGCCATCATGATCTTGAGCGTCGACTCGATCGGGCGTTTGGGATCGGAGAGGAAAGTGGCGACGCCGGCGAGCGTCTTGTCTTTCTCGGCGTAGAGGACGTGGAGGATGGCGCCGACAAGCAGCGCGTGGCTTGTCTTCTCCCAGTGGTTCCGGCGCTCGATACTCCCCTCCGGGTCGACGAGGATGTCGGCGATGTTCTGGACGTCGCGGACCTCGCAGTCGCCGCGGCGGACCTCGATCAGCGGGTTGTAGGCCGCGCTTGCTGCGTTGGTCGGGTCAAACAGGAGCACGCGCCCGAACCGCGCGCGCCAGCCAGCCGTGAGGCCCCAGTTCTCGCCCTTGATGTCGTGGACGATGGCGGAGCCCGGCCAGGTCAACAGCGTCGGTACGACCAAGCCCACGCCCTTACCGCTCCGGGTCGGGGCGAAGCAGAGCACATGCTCCGGGCCATCGTGGCGAAGATAGTCGCGGCCGAGCCGACCGAGCACGGCGCCGTCGGGGCCGAGGAGGCCCGCCGCGCGGACCTCGCGCTCGTTGGCCCAGCGCGCCGAACCGTAGGTTGTTACGTCCTTTGCTTCGCGCGCCCGCCACACCGACATGGCGATCGCTACCGCGATCGTGACGAAGCCGCCCGACCCAGCGATGATCGCCCCCTCGACAAAGATGTCCGGCGCGTAGGCGTCGTACCAATACCACCACAGGAAAAATGACGGCGGGTGATAGACGGGCCAGCCGCCAAGCTCGAACCAGGGCGGCCCGAGCTGCGGCTGGAAGCCCAACCGCCAGGCCGTCCACTGCGTCGCGCCCCAGACAAAGGCCAGCGCGATCAGGCTGACGGTGATGACCTGGCCCCAAAGGATCTTGGTGGCGTACACAGCCGCTCCCCAGCTAACGATGATCTCGGAGCAGACAGAGTTCGTGCGGCGGACCGCGCAAGACCCTTCGAGGGGGCGTCGCGCGAACGGCTAGGCAATCGCGCAGATGCCGCCCCGGCCTCATCCGATCCCCAGCCCCCGCTTCCGGCCGAAGCTCCAGTCGACGCCTCCGCCCGACAGCGCCACGCCCGCGACCTGCTGGCCGAGTCGCTTCTCCAGTGGATCGCTCCACGGTACGAGCTGAAAACCCATGCCGTCGTCGAGCATCGCGAAGCGACCAGAGGCAAGGGCCACGCGCCGGCGCACCACGCCCGCGACATGCTCGCCCTCGCCCGCGGGCTGATGGGTAAGGCCGGTCTCGGCCGCGATCCGCGCCGCCGCCCCGTCGAGCTCGCGCCGCCGAAGCGTCGAGAGCAGGTCGCGCGCGAACACCACCTGCCGGCCCTGCCGCCGCGCCAAGCCCTCGGTCGCGAGATGATCGGCCCGCCGTTGCAGCGCCTCCTCCACTTCCCGGCCGAAGCCGCTGTCGGCCCGCGCCGCCGGCGCGCGGCCTACGAGCTGGCGGTCGAGCCAGGTCGCCCCCTCCGCTGTCACCTGCGCCTCCAAGCTGAAGTCCGATCGCACGGCCACCAGCAGCCGGGGGCGCTTACCCTCGGCTGCTTCGGTCCAGCGCGCCTCGACCACGGCGCCGACCGGCGCATCGCTCGCCGCGTCCAAGTCGGGCAGACGGATGTGGTGCGCGCGCCCGTCCACGCCGTCGATCACAACGAACGCCGAGCCGGCGAGTTCGTCATCGAGCCCACGCGCTGAGAGCCGACCGAGCACGGGCGCCCCCGCCGCGGCGCCGTCGAGTACGAAGGTGGCGGGGCTGCGCTCGAAGCCCTGATCCCCCATCTCTCGGTGCAGGCGCGCGATAATGTCGCCGCGAAGCTGCAGCTCGCGCAAGCTCGCTTCGGCGGTGTCGGGGAGCTGCCACTGTGCGGGGCCGAGCGGCTCGGCGATCCCGAGCGCCTCCAGCTTCCGCATCCGTCCCACCTTGAGCCCGTGCATCTCGTTGGGCCGTTCGCCGAACCGGGGCCGAAGGTCGACGACGCCGTTCACCGTCTCGCGCGCGAGCTGGCGGTCGAGCCCGGTCCAGCGCTCCGCCTCCACCTCGCGCTCCTGGCCGCGCCGGATCTCCTGCTCAGTGCGCGGCCCCAGCTCGAGCGCTGCCCGCTCGGACGCGCGGGCGCGTAGGCCCTGGCCGATATAGTCGCGCGAGATAACGAGGTTCTGGCCGTCCTCGGCCCGTCCTCGCACGAGTACATGGACGTGCGGGTGCTCGGTGTTCCAGTGATCGACCGCGATCCAGTCGAGCTTTGTCCCGAGGTCGCGCTCGGCGGTCGCCATCAGATCGCGCGTGTAGGCCCGAAGGTCCGCGAGCTCACCGGCGTCCTCCGGCGAGACGATGAAGCGGAAGTGGTGCCGGTCCTCCTCGCACCGCCCGGCGAACGCCTTGTGATCGGCGTCGTCGCTGGCGGCATCGAACATCCGGCCGGGCGAGCCATCGCGGGTGACGCCGTCGCGCCGGAGATAGTTGAGGTGCGCGGTGAGCGGCGCGCGCTTGGCGCCATGCCGCACCACCCGCGCCTTCACGGTCACCAGCCGAGCGTGGCGGCCAAGCCCGCTGCCCGCCCGCAGGCTGGCCGCCCGGCCGCGTCCGAACGCGCTGCGGCCGGCGCCTGAGCGCGAGCCCCGTTGCCTAACGCCGCCCGCCTTCTCGGCCGCGGCCAGCGCTTGCGTGATGAACGGCTTGGTGCGCGGCGCCCGCGTCGAGCGGATGCGCCCGGGGCGGATGCGCAGATCGTCGTCGCGGCTCATGGTGCGATCCGGCGCGAGGTGCGGAATTGCGAGAATTTCCAGGCGTTGCGGCGTTTGCACAGGCTGCGGGCTCCCGGCGCACATCGTGCCAAGTGCTTGTTTTGCCGTGCCTCGACCCCCGACCGACCGCCGCGCACATCGCGGCCTTTATCTTGCCATCGGTCGGTCGGGGTCTCCCTCCCAGCCTGCCTCCCTGCCCAGCGTGCGATGGACTGCGACAGAATGCGATGGGTGCTTGAGCGGCTCATGGATGCGGCTCCGGCTGAGATCGCGGCACGAACAGGCCGCCGGAGGGGGATGCAGGCTGCAGTTCATTGGCGCTGGCGGTGCGCTCCGTCTGCACGGCGGTGGCGGATGGATTGGCTGCCGGATTGCGCGCCGACGGCGCTCCGAGCGACGCAGACCTGGCTGTCAGCGTGGCCATGAACTGTGCTTCCTCAGCGGTGAGCGCGCCGCCCGGAACGGCGGCCGTTTGCACCGCCGACGGACCCAGGCTGCCCGCGCGGCTAACGAAGATCGGCGCAGCGAGCGGGTTCGTGACGCGAGCGACTGGCGCGCCGGCCGACATCGGAAATACCGCGCCGCCGATGACCGGAGCGATCATGGCGACGTAGTTCTGCGTCTCCCACGGCAGCGGTCGGCCTCGTGTCAGATAGTCGTCGTAGCGCCCGGGACCGGCATTGTAGGCGGCGAGCATGCCTTCGACCGTGCCGTAGCGGTCGTGCATCTCCCGCAGATACGCAGCGCCTGCCAGGATGCTCTCGCGCGGATCGTAGGCGTTCGCACCGAAGCCGTATCGGGCACGCAACTCGGCCCAGGTCTGCGGCATGACCTGCATCAGGCCCATCGCGCCCTTGTGCGACGTGGCGCTGGGATCCCCGGCGCTCTCGACGCGCATGACGGCGCGAATCCAGCTCTCCGGCACGCCGAAGCGGTGCGACGCCTCGGCCACGAAGGCGGCGTAGGAATTGCCCGGCACGGCCCTGACCGGCGGAGGCGACTCGACAACAGGAGCGCCGGGCGAGACGGTGGACGATAGCGGCGAGTAGGCGACAGGATTGATCGGCTCGGCACTCGACGGGGCGAGGCCGACCAACAGCATCAGCGCGGCGGAGGCGACGGCCGCGAACAGCGGCGAGAGCAAGGGCGAGCGCATCCTCAGCGCTCCTCGTCCGTCCACACGGGGACGGCGCGACCAATAAGGGAAGAGGTCAGCAGCGCCCCGAAATACCGGCCATCAAGCGAGTCCGGTTCGTTCCAGTTGAGGAGGAACACCTCGCCGTCGCGGAGCTGGCGGCAGCCGCTCCAGGACGGCAGCACGCGGCCCAGTCGGTCGCGTTCGCGCGCCTGTGTCCAGACCACGCCGTCGATGCTGACGGCGGCACCGTCGCGGCAGATCGTCTGACCTGGAAGGGCGGCGATCCGTTTCAGAAGCGGCGCGCCGTAGCCGAGGTAGCCGCCGTCGGCGAGAAAGGCGGCAAGCGGCTCCGGCGGCTTCACCACGACAAGCTCGGTGAGCTTGGGCTGCCCGAGTGGCTGCACCGCGTAGAGCCCCACCGGCACGCTGGCCGAGGCGTTCCAGACGAGCTTTGGTGGCGGCTCGATGAAGGCCGTGAGCGCCACGACGGACGCCGCGATATACGTCGTGACGAGGACCTTCCATTTGAACTCGCTCATGCCGTCATCTCCCGTCTGAGCAGCCAGGCGCGATGCCGATCGCGCGCGTAAGGGCGCGGCTCTTGGCCGGCGCTGATGCGGTTGTGGACATGCCGCCAATGGTCCGGGCACGCGTCCTCGGGCGGCAGCCCAAGCGCGTCGACGGCGTCGACCGCGGCGAGCACGGATTGAACCTTCGGCCAGCCCGAGATGCGCAGCAGGACCTCGCCGCCGGGCGTCACGCCAGGGACGGTCGAGCATGGCTCGCCGGGGCCGCAGGCGCGCAGGATGTCGACGCGGGAGACGAGCGTGCCGTAGTCGTTGGACGCCCAGCGGGCGAAGGCGAAGACGCTGCCCGGCGCGAAGGCGACGACGCGCCGGCGGCGGTCCAGGATTTGTTCGTGCGCGATCCGGCCGAACCGGATCCAGCGCTCGATCTTCCCCTCGATCCAGAGGAGCTCGACGTGCGTGAGGCCGCTCATCGCGCGCTGCCGGCGTCGTCGGGGAACTCGCGCTCGAGCAGCGCGCGCAGCATGTCGGAGACGGTCTGGCCGCGCCGGAACGCGGTCACCTTGATGCGCCCGCGCAGCTCCGGCGTGACGTCGATCGTGAGCCGCGCGGTGTAGGCTTCGACCGCGGTGACCGGCTTGTCCGGCGCGCGAACCCAGGCATCCGGCGAGGACGGCCGGGAGGCGAAGGAGCGCTTGGCGTCGCGGCCGCTCATGACGCCAGCCCGTCGATTTCGGCCGCCACGGCGGCGATCTCCTGCGCCGCGATCAGCCCGGCCGGCACCTCGTGGACGAGCCGTCCGGTGCGCGCGGTGTCTGCAAACGCGATGCGTTGGCCGACACGACTGCCAAGCACCGGCGGGTCATGGTCGGCCAGCGCCTCGGCCGTCTCGCGGGCGATCACCGTGCGCGCAGCGCAGCGGTTGAGCAGCATGCGAGCGCGCAGCTCGGGGCGGAACACCCGCGCCTCGTCGAGCAACCGAAGCATCTCGGCCGAGGCCCAGCCGTCAAACGGCGACGGCTGCACCGGCACGAGGATCAGGTCGGCGGCGAGCAGCGCCGAGCGCGCGATGCCGGTGACGCGCGGGGGCCCGTCGATGACGACCCGATCGTAGCCGGCGGCGATCTCCGGCAGCTCGCGGTGCAGCGTCTCGCGGGCGAGGCCGAGCACGCCGAAGGGCCGCGGCAGGCCCTCGCGGGAGCGCTGCTCGGACCAGTCGAGCGCCGAGCCTTGCGGATCGGCGTCGACGACGAGCACCCGCTTTCCCTTGTCGGCCCAAGCACCGGCGAGATGCAGCGCAAGCGTCGTCTTCCCGACGCCGCCCTTCTGGTTGAGGAGCGCGACAATCACGGGGCGCCTCCCGTGCCGGCGCGGCGTTTTCCACCGTTGTGGTCGGCCCCAACAACAAAGTTAGATTCTGAGTTAGGGAAGTTAGAGTCCGGCCGATCGGCGCGAAGCTCTAGTGAAAGCTGGGATCCCGGCGAGTCCGCGTGCGCCCGAAGTCCCGATAGGGATGCGCCCGAAGTCCCGATATCCGTGCGCCCGAAATCCCGATATGCGATCTCGCTCGTCCCCAGCTTATCCACAGCCGCGGCGAGCGGCATCGGACGCATGGCGATCAGCGCCCGGCCGGTCTCATCGTGCTCGAGGGCGAGCGCATAGCCGGGGAGCGGCTGGCGGGCGACGATGCGGCGCAGATCGAGCGCGAAATCGGAGAACCGCGCCTGGCTGGCGCTCTTGGCGTGCAGGTGTTTGAGGTCGAAGCGCCAGCCCTCCGGCTGGCGGCCGGCGTGCTTCCTGGCAACGCGGTAGAGCCAGCGCTCGATACCGCCGGTGAGCCGGAAGTAGGCCGGATCGATGGTGAGGACGAGCCGCCGGTCGAGGACGCCCTGGTAGAACCAGTCGGGGAGCACGAACTCCATGCCCTCGCACCGGCCCGGGGCGGTCGTCAGCTCCTCCCACTCGTTGATCCAGGAGAACTGCTGGCGGCGCCACTGCTCGCCGTGGCGGATCGTGGTGCGGATGACGGTGGATTGGAGCCGCGTCAGCGCACCTTTGAGGAGCTGGTACTCCCGGTTGCCGGTCGCGCGGCCGATCGCCGTGAGGAGCTGGTAGGGCGTGAAGCGGAAGAAGCGCGAGGTGGGCAGGCCGCGATCGAGCGCCTCGACGATGTGGGAGCCGGCCCAGATCAGGATGTCGGCGTCCCAGATGGTGGCGAGCCCGTGCTCGGGGACGGCATAGACCTGGACCTCCGTTCCGGATGCTTTGTAGAGGATGGGCTTCACGCGCTTGGCCTTGGCGAGGGAGAAGAAGGGCCGCTCCATGAGGTCGCGCTGGTCGCGCGGCGGCACGTCGCCGGCGAGCGCCTCGAACGGGTCGAGCGTCGCCCGCTCGCTTGCGTGGAAGCGGCTGCGCGGCATCGGAGCAGCGGGCGGTCAGCGGCGGGCGGCGTGGCCGGCGTAGGCCGGCGACACGGCGGCGTGCCGCTTGGCCGGGCGCACCTCGCCGATGCCGGGATCGGAGGTGGAGCACTTGGCTCCCTGGTCGGCCCAGGCCTGCAGGTCGGTGATCGCGTAGACGACGCGGCCGCCGATCTTGCGGTAAGTGGGGCCGGTGCCGTAGGTGCGGTGCTTCTCCAACGTGCGGCCACTGAGGCCGAGGAAGCGCGCCGCTTCAGGCGTCCTGAGATAGCGCGGCGGGAGACCGGCGAGCGGATCGGGCATGAGCTAACCTCCGTGTGCTCGAAGGCGACGCATGGGGTAGCGCGTCGCATCGAGGCGCACGGTCGGGCACGCCAGGGCCGTTGCTCAGGGTCGAAGTTAGGAGGGCCTAGGAGCGACCCTGCCGCCGCTTCAGCGGGCGCAGCAGGTCGCGGTAGCCGCCGGCAATCAGCTTCTCGGCGTCGCGCAGCAGCCGGCGCACCCAGCTCCGCGCGTCGCTCTCGGCCCAGTCGGCGCCGGGCTCGACTCCGAGCATGATGCGCGCGATCTCGCGCCGGCTCATGCCGGCTCGCTGGAGGTCGAGCGCCCAGAGCATCAGGCCAAGGCGCAACGGATCATGGCGCGGCCAGGCCAGCGGCGCTGGTGGCCGGCGAGAAACCGGCGGGTCGGCGGCCAGTCGCCAGAACCGCAGCGCCGCTTCCGTCCGCTCCTGCCCGTATCCGTCCGGATGGACGTAGAAGCCCAGCACCGTCCCGAGCGGCGGGACCGTGCTGCGCCGGGGCAGCCAGAGGCGCAAGGAGCCGGCGGGCGCGCCGGTCGTGACGATGTGGACGCCGTCCTCGGCGATGAGCAGATGCTTGCGGCCGGGCCAGCGCCAGGGATCGAAGACAATGCGGGGCGCGTCAGTCCAGGGCGGCGGCGGCGGGATCAGGCAGACGACGTCGACGAGCCAGTCGGGTCGCCAGAAGATCGCTTCGACCTCGTCAGCCCGGAGCGCAGGGTCCGGGGCGAAAGGTCAACCCCCATCGCCCCAGCGGGTCGCGCGGCGCCGACCAGGGCAGCCGACTGGACGAGATCGTCGACTTGGGCGGGGAGCGGCGAGTCGCGTCGGTCGGCGACGCAGACGCAGCTGCGAGCGGACCGGCAACCTCGTCGCGGAACTTGGGATTGCGGCGCAGGAACTCCCAGGCGAGGCCCTGGCCGTCAAGGTCGAGCGAGTAGCGGTAAGCGGCCGGAAGCCGCCAAGCCTCTTGGGCTCTCATTGGCATCTCCCATTCGTGTGCGCGCAAGGCGCGCAGTCATCCCAAGAGGTTGAAGGAATGGGAAGATTCTACCAGACCGGGCTTGGCCATACGGCCAATGGTTAATCCGGGGATGCGCAAAACCGCAGTGCCGTATCGGCGGCTTTACGGAGAACCGCTATGCCGGCGAAGCCCAACTCCCGCCGTCAGTGGAGTCGAGCCTCTCGCAGCAGGTCGGCGTAGCCGCTCTCTGTCATCCACCTGGCGCGCGTCAGGTGCGTGTCGTAGGCGCGGCGCGCGCGAGCCGGCTCGCGTGCGGGATCGATGCGGAGCACGAGCTGGCACGCCTCCTCCCAAGTCGCGGTCGGGTCTTCCAGCGAGTCGAGCAGGCGCATGTAGGTGACGACGTGCAGCCGGTCGTAGTCGGTCAGCGCAGAAACGGTCGGCGCTTCATCTTGAATATCGGGTTCCAATTCGGCCTTGATCCGCATCGTCCCTCCTTTCCGAGCCGGCCTCGGCCGCTCATTCATTGGAGACAGATCTTTCACGAGGGCCGGCAGCGGCCCGCATACGCCGGTGACGAAAGATTCACCAAAACAACTCTCGGCATTCAACCTGATCTTCCTGACGGCACTGCGACGCAAGGAGCATCAGCGGTGAGCGCGGGACAGACCTTATGAACTATAGGTAATAAACTCAATCGGCGCCGCTGGCCAAGGCTGACCGCATGGACATGCGGCGGTTGGTCGGGCGGAACGTCAGGAGGGCAAGGCAGGCGAAGGGGCTCACCCAGGAGCAGCTCGCCGAGGGCGCCGGATTCTCTCAGAAGTATGTGAGCGATCTGGAGCGAGGGCTCGAGAACCCGACCGTCATCACCCTGTTCGAGCTCGCGCAGCGCCTCGATACGACGCCGGTCGCGCTGATCACGCCGGACGAGGAAGCGATCCGGGAAACCGGGAAGGCGAACGGTCTTCGGACCAAATAGCGAGGTTGCGGCTGCTCCGCATGCAGCGCTACGGTGTTATAGTGTAACATCCGGAGATCAGGCGTGAGCGACTCGGCGGCTGCCATCATCCACGATTCGGATACTTGGGACGCGACGGCCGCAGACTATGAGGCGCTGGCCGAGCCGTTCACGCGGCAGTACGCCGAGAAAGCGCTGGAGCTGGCTGGCGGCGTGGGTCCCGGCGAGCGCGTGCTCGACGTGGCGGCCGGCACCGGCGCGCTGACGCTCGCGGCGGCCCGCGCCGGGGCGCGGGTGCTCGCGACCGACTTCTCGCCCGGCATGGTCGCACGGCTCGGGGAGCGGCTGCGGAGCGAGGGCTTCGATCGCGCCGGCTGCGAGGCGCGGGTGATGGACGGTCAGGCGCTTGAGCTGCCGGACGGCGGCTTCGACGCGGCGTTCTCGATGTTCGGCGTCATGCTGTTCCCTGACCACCGCAAGGGACTTGCCGAGCTCGCCCGGGTGCTGCGGCCCGGAGGGCGAGCGGCCGTGGCCGTCTGGACCCGTAAGGAAGGCGCGGGTCCGGCGCTCGTGCTGGTGGACGCGTTCCGGTCGGCGTTTCCGGACCGCGAGGCGCCGTCATTCCCGGCGCCCGGGATGAGGCGGCTTATGCACGCCGACGCGCTGGCGGAAGACATGCGCGAGGCGGGCCTGCGCGAGGTGACGGTCACGACCGTCACTGGGGCGTGGACCGCGCCCTCGGCCGAATGGGTGGCGGACAACGTCGACCGGCTCTACCGTCAGTTCCCGCTTTATGCCGCGCTCGGCGAAGGCGAGCGCCGGCAGGTGCGCGAGGCGATCCGCGAGCGCCTCGGCCGCACGAGCGCAGGCGAGGTGCGGATCGAGTCCGACGCCCATGTGGGCGTTGGCCACCGCTGACTCTCTCTGCAAGCGACCATCAAGCGCGCGAACGCCCCGCCCGGGTATCGGGCGGGGCGTCCTGGCCCTCCGGCTCAGTCGCCGCGGCGGCCGTTCGGGCGGGACCAGATGAGGCTGTGGCTCTTGCCGTCCTCGTCCTCGAAGAGGTTGGCGTAGATGGGGGCGGTGAAGCTCGGGTCGTCGAGCTTGAGGCCGAGGTAGTCGCGGCCCTCGTTCGAGCGCTTCTCCCAGGCGGCCCCGATCTCGGCGCGGCCGACGAAGACCCGGTGCGAGGGGGCGTTCTCGTTGGTCCGGTTCTGTTCGGGGACGATGCGGACGTTCTTGGCCTGAACCGAGAGGGTGACGATCTCGCCGGTGAACTCGTTGCCGGACTTCTTGAAGGTGCCGATGGTCGCCATGGTAGTCTCCTGTTTCGCTGTCTCGAGCCCGCGCCCATCGCGGCCTCGATGGCGGTCGCCCGGCCGGGGGCGGTCGACGACGCAGCCTTCAGGCCCGCAGCAGAGCGGAGGACGGCGGCAGAGCGACTTTCTTGCCTCGCGAGGAATGAGCGAAGCTCAGGGGAAGAAAGTCGAGCGGCCGCCGTTGCGGCTCAGGCGACCGAGGCAAAGCCGGCCCTCGGCCAGACCAGGCCATTGAAGAGGCGGCGTGGGACGCGGCACCTGAACAGCGCTTCCACAGGAGACGTGGCGGGCATTGGCTCCTTGCCTCAAGAGGTCGCAGACGATCGTAGCGTGATCGGCGGCTCCGGCGTGCAGACCGGCGGGTGCATTCCCTGCAACTCTGGACTGGACGGAACGCCTCCGACGCGGTCCGCTCGCGGAACTGCTGCCGAGTCGCCGCGCCTGCATCAAGCGCTACGAGGGCAGGAGCTTCTCTGAGACCAAGCGCTCCCAAACGTCACCTCACCCCTATGCCGATCGCGAGCCGAAGCGGACCGATCAAGCCGTCCGGTCCTGCCACGGCAGGTCAGCGGCACCCGAAGGTGGCCGATGCTCCGCCCGATACCCGGGCGGGTCGCTCGCGCGCGGGCCGCCGGGTCAGCAGTGGCGATACCGGGCACGGCCCTTTGCGTCCCTCAGCGGAAATCCCGTGAGCGCACCTGAATGGCAGCCGGCGCCGTGGGATCGGGGATACAGACGTCGCGCGGCTTCATCGTCGGAAGCTTGGGCGAGCGTGGGTCCGGGCCTGCTCCGCCGCCCCGGATCTCGTCGCCGCGGCCGTGCGGAACCGCCAGCCCGTCGTCGCCGGCTCCGATCATCCTCAGCATGTCGGTGAAGTCGTAAAGCTGCTCGGCGATGACGTGGATGACCTCGCCGTCCTTCTGCACGCGGCCGGTGCAGCCGATCATCTCGGCCGAGCGCACTAGGCGCTCCTCGCGCTCGAAGAGCTTCGGCCAGACGATAAGCTGGGCGTAGGCCGTCTCGTCCTTCAACGTCACGAACACGACGCCTTTGGCGCTGCCCGGCATCTGCCGGAAGCGCACGATCCCGGCGACGGTGACGCGCCGCCCGTCGCGGGCGCGCTTCAGCGCGGCCGCGGGCAGGATGTTCATGGCGTCGAGCTCCGGGCGCAGGAAGGCGACCGGATGCTGGCGCAGGGTGAGGCCGAGATTGCGGTAGTCCTCGACCACCTCCTCGCCGGCGGTGAGCGGCACGAGCGTCACCGCCGCCTCTTCGATCTCCGGGCGGATGAGCCCGTCGCGGAGGTCGGCCACCGCGAACAGCGGCAGCGGCTCGCCCTTCAGGCCCTTCGCGGCCCAGGCCGTCTGGCGACGATCGAGGTCGAAGGACTGAAAAGCGTCGGCGTCGGCCAGCCGTTTCATAGCGGCGGCCGACACGCCGGAGCGCAGCCACACCTCCTCCACGCTCGCGAACGGTGCGGGCCCGCGCGCGGCGACGATGCGGGCCGCATCGGCATCGCGCAGGCCCTTCACGAGCCGCATCCCTAACCGGACGGCGAAGCCGCCGGTGCTGCTCGGGCACGGCTCCAGCGTGCAGTCCCAGCGCGAATGGTTGGCGTCGACCGGGCGCACCTCGACGCCGTGCCGGCGCGCATCGTCCACGAGGTCGTCGACCGAGTAGAAGCCCATCGGCTGGGCGTTGATGATCGAGGCCAGGAAGGCGTCCGGGTGATGGTGCTTTGCCCAGCTCGACGCATAGGCGATGATCGCGAAGGAGGCGCTGTGAGACTCGGGGAAGCCGTAGCTCCCGAAGCCCTTGATCATGTTGAACATGCCTTGGGCGAAGTCGCGCGGGTAGTTGTTGGCGACCATGCCTTCCACGAAGTCGGCCTCGAAATGGCTGACCCCGCCCGTGTATTTGAAGGTGGCCATGCTGCGCCGGAGCTCGTCCGCCTTCGAGGCGGAGAAGCCGGCGCATCGGATGCTGAGCGCCATCGCGTGTTCTTGAAACAAGGGCACGCCGTGCGTCCGGCCGAGCACCTCTTCGAGCTCGGGCGTGAGGAAGGTGTAGGTCTCGATCCCGAGCCGGCGCCGGATGAACGGATGCACCATCTGGCCCTGGATGGGGCCGGGCCGGATCAGCGCGATCGAGATGACAATGTCATACCATTCGCGCGGGCGCAGCTTCGGGAGCATGGCCTGTTGGGCTCTCGATTCGATCTGAAAGACGCCGATCGTCTCGGCCCGGCAGATCATGTCGTAGACGGCCGCGTCCTCGGCCGGGACGGTGGCGAGATCGTAGTCGAGGCCCTTGTGGCTGCGTAGCAGCTCGAAGAAGCGGTGCATGCAGCCGAGCATCCCGAGCCCCAGGATGTCGACCTTCATCATCCTCAAGGCGTCGATGTCGTCCTTGTCCCATTCGATGACGGCGCGCTTCTCCATGCGCGCCGGCTCGATCGGGACGATCTCGTCCAGGCGATCCTCGGTGAGCACGAAGCCGCCCGGATGCTGCGAGAGGTGCCGGGGCACGCCCATCAGGTGACGGTGGAGCCGCAGCGCCAGCTTCACCCGGTAGTCACCGAGGTTCAGGTTGACCTCGCGGGCGTGCTTCTCGGTCACGCCCTCGCTCGACCAGGACCAGACGAGCCGGGTGAGCTGGAGGATGACGTCGCGCGGGAAGCCCAGCGCCTTGCCGACGTCGGCCATGGCGCCGCGCGAGCGGTAGCGGACGACGGTGGAGGTGAGCGCAGCCCGGTCGCGCCCGTAGCGCTCGTAGATCCATTGGATGACTTCCTCGCGGCGATCGCTGTCGAAATCGACGTCGATGTCCGGCGGCTCGGCCCTGTTGCGGCTGACGAAGCGCTCGAAGAGGACATTGTTTCTCGCTGGGTCGATCGACGTGATGCGGAGGCAGAAGCACACCGCGCTGTTGGCCGCGCTCCCCCGGCCCTGGCACAGGATGTCCTGGCTTCGTGCGAAGGCGACGATGGAGCGCACCGTGAGGAAGTAAGGCGCGTAAGCGAGCTCCTCGATCAGCGCGAGCTCGTGGCGGATCTGCTTTGCGACCTTCTCGGCCACGCCGTCGGGATAGCGCTCGGCCGCGCCCTCCCAGGTGAGCTTCTCGAGCGCCTGCTGCGGCGTGAGGCCGGGGATCAACGCCTCCGTCGGGTACTGGTACTTGATCTCGGCGAGCGAGAAGCGGCAGCGGTCCACAACCTCCAACGTCCGCGCGACGGCCTCGGGATGCTCCTTGAAGAGCCGCGCCATCTCCGCCGGGCTTTTCAGGAAGCGGTCGGCGTGGCGCTCGCGCCTGTAGCCGAGCGCGTCGACCGTGCATTTCTCGCGCACGGCCGTGACCACGTCCTGCAGGATGCGGCGCTCCTCGGCGTGGAACAGCACGTCGTTCGTCACGATCGTCGGCACGCGCGCTCGCGCCGCGAGGCCGGCGAGCGCGTGGAGCCGCAGCGCCTCGTCCGGCCGGAACCGCGGCGTGAGCGCCAGATACGCCCGGTTCCCGAATGCCGCCCGCAGCCGCGAGAGGTTCGCGGCCAGCTCGTCGCCGGGCTCGCCGGCCAGCAGCACGGCGAGGAGCCCCGCCCCGTGCTCCGCCACGTCCGCCCACGCCAGCCGGCACTTGCCCTTCCCGGCCCGGCCCTTGCCCAGCGTCAGCAGCCGGCAGAGCCGGCCATAGGCCGCGCGATCGGTGGGATAGACGAGGAGCGACGTGCCGCCGGCGAGGTCGAGGCGGCAGCCGACGACGAGCCGGACGCCGGTGGTCTTGGCCGCCTCATGGCAGCGGACGATGCCGGCGAGGCTGTTGCGGTCAGCGACGCCGAGCGCCGGCAGGCCGAGCAAGGCGGCGGTCGCGAACAGTTCCTCGGGACTCGAGGCCCCGCGCAGGAAGCTGTAGTGCGTCGTCACCTGGAGCTCGGCATAGGCCATCAGCCAAACACCCCGTGGATGAACCAGCGCACGCCGGCGTTGCTGCGCCCGTCGCGGAATAGCCAGAAGCGGCCGCCCTCCTCGTCCTCGATCCGGTAGTAGTCGCGGGTGCCGCGGATCTCGGAAGGCTGCCGCCACCATTCGAGATGGATGCGCTCCGGGCCGTCGGCGCGCCGGACGCGATAGGCGCGGCCGCGCCAGACGAAGCGGGCCGGCGGATCGTCCGGCAGGAGCGCCACCGTTTGCACGGGCTCGGGCGCGAACAGCCAGAACGGGCGCGGCAGGGCCGGCCAGGCGGTGTCGGCCGCGACGCTCAGCGGATCGATGCGGCGCACCGTCCGCTCGGGCAGGTCGCTTTCGACGGGGGCCGCGCCATAGACCCGCGCGACTTGCGGCAGGTTGGCGAGCCGGTCGACCAGCTCGGCGAGGTCGCCGCTCAGGCCGGCACCCTCGCCCAGTTCGGCCAGGGCGGACTGGCGCGCCCCGAGCGGCTCGGTCAGCGAGGCGACCAGCATCATGGCCTCCACGCCCCAGCCGGGGTCCACCTCCTCCAGCCGGTCGGTGAAGAGCCGCGCGAGGTGGCGCGGGTCGCGCGAGGGCCGCGCCGTCCCAACCCGCAGCGCGAGCGTGACGCGATCGACGCGCTCGAACAGGAGGTCGAGCGAACGCGCGCCGTAGCCGCGCCGTTCGAGGTCGGTGCACAGGTCCCCCGCGAGGCGCTCGGCCGCCCCGGCAAGCGCCTCGGCGCTGCCGATCGGCTCGGCAAAGGCGCACCGGCGGCGCGGGGCCTCTTCCGGGAACAGCGGCGTGATCGCCTCGAAGGCGCCCCCGAGCGCCTGATCGAGGCGGCGGCCGAGCTCGGGGCCGAAGCGCAAGGTGAGCGGCGCGCGCGGCTCGCCGTAAAGCTGGCCCACGCGCTTGAAGCCGAAGCGATGGAGATCGCCGGCCACCTCAGGCTCCAGCCGTAGCGCGGCGACGGGCAGACGCGCCAGCGTCTCGGCCGTCCGGCCCGGCGCGACCACGCTGACGGGCTCACCGCCGAAGCGCGCGACGGCATGCGCCGCGCCCGGCGTGTCGGCGATGGCCGCGCGCACGGTGATTCCGGCCCGCTCCAGCGTACCGGTGATTCGCGCCAGCATGGGCTCCTCGCCCCCGAAGAGATTCGCGCAGCCGGTCGCATCGATGAGGATGCCGTCCGGCGGGTCGGGCGCGGCGATCGGCGACCAGCGCCGGGCGGCCCACATGGCGAGCTGGCGCAAGCCGGCGGCGTCCGCGTCCGGATCGGCGTCGGCGACCTCCAGCCCGGCGACGAGCGCGTTAGCGTGGGCGATCGACATGCCCGGACGGAGCCCGGCGGAACGCGCGGCAGCGCAGGCGCCCGCGACCACCCGGCGCGCGCCGTCCCGCGCGGCGGTGACGAACGGCCTACCGGGCGGCAGCGCGGTGCCGTTCGTCCGCCGAAGCCGATCGGTCGGCCACGTCGGAAGGAACAGCGAGACGACCCTGCACATCGCAGCCCTCCATGATCCAGTCGGCGGCCTCCCCGCCGCGGCAGCGGGTGAGCTCGACCCGCCAGCGCGGCCGGCCGACTCCGGCGACCGGCAGCGGCGTCGAGGGCAGCGCCGTCAGCCGCCAGCGGCTCGCCGCAGCCGTCGGGTCGGTGACGGCCGCCCCGGCCCAGCGCCTGAGCGCCAGCGCGACGACGCCGGAAGCCTCGGCGGCGAGTTGCAGGCGGCGCGCCTCGGTCAAGGAAAGCTTGCGGACCTCGCCGACGACGCCGGCGAGGCCGCGGTGGCGCAGGCCCTCCTCCATGACGAGGAGCACGCTTGAGTCACCCCCGTGCGTCTCGGCGAACAGGAGGCGCTCGGGCTTCAGGCCGACCGCCGACAGCGCCGGCGCGAACAGGTCGCGGCGGCTGAGACACCACAGCACCGGCCCGTTGAGGCGTGCCAGGATGCCGCCGACGAACAGGCCGGCGGCGGCGGCGTGCGTCAGCTCGGGTCCGGACGGGCCGACCTCGTGAAGGGCGCCGAGCGCCAGGCCGCCGTCCGGCAAGCGCCCGTCGATGGCGGGCGCCCCGAACGGCAGGACGGCGCGGCGGGTCCGCCCCGAACGCTCGACGCGCGCGATCTGCGCGCGCAAGTCGTCCAGAACGCGGGTGTGCCGCGGATGCGCCATGGTCCTCCAACGGCTGCGAGCCGATCCATGTTCCTGTTATGTTCTATTGTTCGCCGCAGAGTCAATCCGCCGCACCGGGAAGCTGCGGATTAGCTAAGGGTGGCAAGTTGGGATTGCGGGGAAGCCACTCGGTGTCTCGGGAGGTGCAATTCACCCTGCGCGAGAGGCACCCCGACCTGACCGGATGGGTACTGCCGAGTTCATTACTCAGGTGAATGCAACCGCTTGGGCGGAGCGGTATTGGTCCGGCGACAAGCAATTGACGATCGCTGATACAATGCCCCGCTTTTACTTCGACGTTCGCGACCGTCGCAGCAGCACGATCGATGATGATGGAGTCGATATGCCGGATGCCGAGGCGGCCTGCGCGCAAGCCGCCGTCGCCGCGGCTGAAATGCTCAAGAGCCTGGTTCCCTGCGACGCGACGGAGTTGTTCGTGGCGGTGCGCGACGAGCGTGGCCAAAGGGTGGGTGAGGTCACGGCCGAGGTGCGCGTCACCCAGCACGCTTAGGGATCAAGGCCGGCGCTGCGCCCGGTCGCGGCGCCGCAGATTACTCGGCTGGAGCGGGCAGCCGCAGCGGCTCCGGAGGGGGTTGCGGCGGAACTCCGCCAGGCGCTGAGCGCGCCTGTACTGAGAGGTCCGTGAACAGGGTCAGACGCGCCGCCGCGGTGAACCCGACTATCGCCGCTCCGATTACGGCGAACACCTGCCGCCACGTCTCGGACGGGATGCCGATGGCCGAGAGGCCGAGGATGGCGTGATAGCCGGCAACGGCCGCCGGTGCGGCGAAGGCCACCGCGAGCGCCAGGCGCACGACGGGCGAGCGGATGGTGCTGAAAAGGATTTGGCCGCCAACGAGCGTGGCGACACCCGCGATGAGGCCGACCGCTAAGGAGCCGAGGACGCCGGCGCCTGTGCCGTAGGCCCACATGCCGGCGGTCACGGCGGCGAAGAACGGCAGCGCGTAGACGGCGAGCGTGAACAGCAGCCAGCAGATGAAGCCGAGGCCCAGGATGGTCAGCACGACGGCGAGAAACATGGCGTCCTCCATGACGAATGGATCATCGGACGCGCTTCCCACCTCCTCCACGGCGCGTCGGCAGCAATAGCAGATGAGAGGCCGGCCCGGAATCCGGTTTCGGAAGTCCGGGCCGACCGGCGGATGACCCGTTCAGGCGGCGAACGGGTCATATTCGGTCACGATCGTGTCGGGATCGCCGTCGAACTCGGCTGACGGGCAGACGCTGAAGAGGCCGTTGCCGGCCTTGAAGAGGGTGACGCAGGCCATCAGGGTGGTAGCGAGGTCCCAGGCGAGCTGCTGGGCGAGGCTGAGGTTGTCGGACATCGGTCGGCTCCTGTCTTCGGAGCGGGGACCGTCCCCGCTCGACAGGCGCCCGATGTGTCCGGCGGCTGGCCGCAATCACCGCGAAGGCGAAGCCGCCGCGGCCGCACGCGACAGCGTAAGCGGACCCTTCACGGGTTGATGGCGTCAGGCCAGGCGCCGGACCAAGGATAGCGCCTCAAAGAGCGGGGTGGCCGCCCTCCGAGGAGTGCCGACGCTCAAGCAACCTGCTCCACGCGCAGGCTTCCGGCAGCAAGCGGCCGCAGCAGCTCCCTGGCCGGGACCTTGGGATCGAGCCAGCGCGTCCAGTCGGCCCGGTGAAGCACCACGATTTGCCGGTTGTGGTAGGGCGCGACGTCGGGACCGGGCTCCGTGGTCAGCATGGTGAAGGCCTCGCCGACGTCGGTGCTGCGCCAGATGCCGGCGATGCAGAACCAGGGCTCGTCGGCCTTGGTGAAGAGCCACTTGTGCTTCCGCTTGGCCTTGCGGTCCTCTGGGGCCGTGAACTCGTAGAAGCCGTCGGCGATGATCAGGCAGCGGCCGTTCATGAACTCCCGGCCATCGGACCTGAAGTTGTAGACCGGCTGTTTGTTCGGCCCCGGCCAGCTCCAGCGGCGCTGGACGAGGTCGGCCGTCCCGGGCTCGTCGGGCGCGGCCCTGACGATCGCTCCGATGTCGGTGATCTTGATGCCGTCCCGCGGCTCCAGGTTTGGGATGCCTTCCGGGAAACGGATCCGGACTTTGATGTCGCTGAAGTCCTGCCGGATCGTGTCCAGGTCGACGCGGCTGCGGTAGTCATTGCACATGAGAGGCCCAATATTCGGTGCTGGGTTGCGTATATACTGAGTTCGATGCGTCGGCAGCTTAGCTTATGGGGAGACTGGACACGAAACAGGCCCGGCGAGCCTGCGCCGGTCATTCGGCGGACGGGCGACGACATCGAGCTCGTCGAGCTCCATTGGGGCCTGAAGCCGAGGAGCCCGGAGGATCGTCCGGCGATCAATATCCGCTCGGAGGGGCGGCATTTCCCGAGCCATCGCTGCCTTGTGCCCGCCTCGGAGTTCTTCTTCTCCACGGGTTCCGGTGCGCGGCGCACCCGGTGGAAGTTCAGCCTGGCGGATGGCGACTCCTTCTATTTTGCGGGCATCTGGTGGCCGGCGTCGGAGGACTGGCCGGAGTCCTACGCCGTCCTCACGATCGCGGCCAATCCGGACGTGGCTCCCTACAACGGCCGACAGATGGCCGTGATCCGCCGTGAGGATCGGATGGCGTGGCTCGACCTGACGATCCCCGAGGAGGAGTTGCTTCGACCGCTCCGAGCTGGGAGTTTCCGGGTGCAGCGAGAGCGGTAGACGGCGCTCACGCGCCGCCTCCCTTGCGGAAGTCGAAGAGCGGAATGCCGAGCTTGCGCGCCTTGTCGGCCAGGTTGTCCGAGATGCCGGAGCCCGGGAAGACGACGACGCCGATCGGCATGACCTCGAGGAGCTGGTCGTTGCGCTTGAAGGGCGCCGCCTTCTGGTGCTTGGCCCAGTCGGGCTTGAAGGCGACCTGCACGACCTTGCGATTGTCGGCCCAGCAGGCGGCGATGCGCTCGGCGCCTTTCGGCGATCCGCCATGCAGGAGGACCATGCCGGGGTGCCTGGCATGCACCCGGTCGAGCGCGGCCCAGATCGCCTGGTGGTCGTTGAAGTCGAGCCCGCCGGTGAAGGCAACCTTCGGCCCTGAGGGCAGCATCACCTCGGTGTCGGCCCGCCTGCGGGCGGCAATGAAGTCGCGGCTGTCGATCATCGCGGCGGTCAGGTTGCGTCGGTTGACCATCGAGCCGGTGTGGGGACGCCACATCGATCCGGTGTGGGTCTCGAAGAGGTCGGCGGCCTGGTCGCGCATGAGCTCGAAGGCGTTGCGGCGTTCGATCAGCGTCAGGCCCTCGGCGAGCAGCCGTTCCAGCTCGACCGATTTCACCTCCGAGCCGTCCTGCTCGCGCTGTGAGCGCTTCTGCGCCTGCTCGTTGTCGTCGAGCTCGCGCTCGATGCGGTCGGTCGTGCGGTGGAAGAGGTTGACCGTGGACCAGAGGAGGTCGTCGAGGTCGGGTTCGAGGCGCGTGTCGGCGAGTGTCGAGACCAGGGCATCGAAGATGTCGGCCAGCGCGCCGCGAACGACAGGCTCCTCGGGGAGCGGCCGGGGGTCGGGCTCGTCCTGGAAGGGACGATGTCCGTAGAGCTGGAGTTCGGAGAGAAGCGAGGAGGTCGGGGATTCGGCGTGTGCGGGCTCGTCGTCGGAAAGGTGGTCGGTCGTCATGGTCGGGTCCTCTCGTCGGGTGGCCGCGCCCATCGCGGCCTTCGCAGGCGACGAAGACCGGGGGCGGAACGGGACTGCACCGCCGGGCAAAGCCCGAGCGGCCGCAGCGCAGCGAAGGACGGCGAAGGCCAAGTTTGTTGTCGCGCGAGGAGGCGCCGGCACGGCGCCGGGGAAGAAACTTGGCCGCAGCCGTTGCCGGCCCGGGCCGCTTCCGGTCCGATCGCCCTCTCAGAAGGCCGTGGGCGGGGCTCTCTCCCGACGCTCGGACCCTGCCGCAACCGAACCGCCCGTGACCGGAGACGCCGGGCCTACCGCCTTTTCCCGGTCTCCTGCCGCAATGAAGGCGGCGAGGAAGCGGTCCACGTCCGCCGGGGCGAGCTGCACCCGGAGCGCCGCGGCGAGCGCCCCGGCGCCCAAGGTGCGCAGGTCTTCGTTGAAGTCCCCCAGGGCCGGCGTCAGCGTCAGCGCCTCGATGCCGGCCGCCTCCGCCCGTTCGGTCAATCGTGCCGTCGCCCGGTGACCGGCCGGATCGTCGTCGCGAGCGATGTAGAGCCGGCGCAACGTCGAAGGGAGCAACAAGGCGGCGAGGTGATTGGCCGAGAGCGCCGCGGCCATTGGCAGCTCGGGCATGACCTGCCGCAGCGACAGCATCGTCTCGATGCCCTCGCCGGCCGCCATGATGTCGAGAGCCGTGCCGAAGCGGACGGCATGACCGAGAAGGTCGCCCATCGCTTTCCGCTGCGTGGCGACCGGCGCCTTGTCGCGCGTGGTCGGGTCGAGCCAGGTGCGGTGGACGCCGGTGAGCGTGCCGTCGAGATCGCGGACCGAGGCGATTAGCGCCGGCCAAGTCTCCGTCGGCCCCTCGTCGTCGGCCCGGTAGTAGCAACGCGGATGGAAGCGGAGCGCGCCGACGTTGCGCAGATCCATAATGCCGCGACTACGCAAATACGCTTCTGCGAGCGTGCCGGCGATCGACTGCGAGATCGCCCACAGCCGGCGTGCGGCCTCCGGCGATCCTTGCGGTGCAGGACCGACCCGTTGTGCCTCGCGAACCGGGCGGGGCAAGGACAGGAACCGGCGCGCCTCGTCCAGAGTGTCCTTCAAGCTGTCGAGGTCCTGGCTGAGGGCGATCAGGTCGAGGAGGTCGCCATGTTCGCCGGTGGCGGCATCGGTCCACTTGCCCGCTGCGCCCTTGCCCGAGGTCGGGCCCGTCAGGCGCACGAACAGGCTGCGGCCCGGCGTGTTGAACACGTCGCCGACGAGCCAATAGCGGCCCTCCTTGCGGCCGTTGGAAAGATAGTGGCGGCACACCGCCTCGGCGTGGTGCGCGAGGCGGTGGGCCAGGTCGGCGGCGGGGCTCAGCATCATCGGCCCCTCCTCACGCCGCCGCCCGCGCGGCGACCCGCGCGAGCGGGTGCCGGTCGAGCAAGGCTGCCAGGATCGCCGGACCCTGTGCGCCGGTCGGCACGAACAGCCGCAGCTTCCAGGCGATGATCTCGGAGACGAGCCCCGTCGCCTTCAGCCGATCGACCATGCCATCGCTGAAGCCGGCGAGCTCGACGCGCGTGGCGTTCATCACGGTGGCGCGGCGGACGGTCAGCCCGTCGGCAAGGTGGAGCGTCGCGCCGTCGGCGAGCACCGCGGTCCAGGCATCGCCCGCCGTCATCGTGGGCGCATTCGAGCCGATCGCCTGTGCCACCCACGCTGGCGACACCTGACGGCCAATGATCCGCTCGCCCTCGTCGGTCTGGAGGCGGTAAACCCGGCAGCCCTCGTCGGGCAGCCGCCGCCAGATCGGCAGCAGCAGGCCGGTCACGACATACATCGTGCTTGTCGTGAACTCCGGCAGCTCGGCGAGCTCGGATTCCCAGGCCCGCGCGAAGGCGGCCTCGTCCGCCTCCTCCCAGGAGGTCGCCGGCAGCATGGCGGCGGCGAGCGACGTGCGCTCCATCGGGCGCACGAGGCGGATGCGGCGCTCCACCTCGCCATCGTCGAGCACGAGGCTCGGCGCCGGGACCTGCACGGCCGCGCGGTGTGACTTGGCGTTGACCAGCAACCGGCAGCCGCGCTCGCGGCCGCGGTCCAGCGCCTCGGAGAGCGTCAACGGTTCGTTCCGGTCGCGACGCGCGATCGTGAACACCTGCGTCTCGGCGCCGGTGCCCGGATGCGTGTAGATCGTCCTCCGCTCGGCGACGGTCAGGCTCTCGGCCGTGATCGTCTCGACGCCGCGGTCGTAGGTTCCGGACGCGATCGCGCCCTCGATCTTGGCGCGCAGCAGCCCCTCGAACACCTCGAACAAGGTGTTCTGCAGGTCGATGGTGAGCGCGAGCAGCCGATTGAGGAACTGCGTGATCGGCGGAAGTTCCTCCTTCAGCGAGCCGTCGCGGTCGGTGAGCGAAAGTCCGGTCGCGTCCTCGAACCGCCCGAGCGAGCAACCCTCGACCTTGCCGGCGTAGAGCAGCATGTAGAGCTGGCGCAGCGCCGCCCGCGCGTAGACGCTCTCCAGATTGTCGTCGGCGCGGAACAGCCCCTGGCCGCCGGTCTGGCGCTGGCCGCGGGTGATCGCGCCCAAGGTGTCGAGCCGCCGCGCGATGGTGGAGAGGAAGCGCTTCTCCGCCTTCACGTCGGTCGCGATCGGCCGGAAGAGCGGCGGCTGGGCCTGGTTGGTGCGATTAGTGCGCCCGAGCCCCTGGATCGCGGCGTCGGCCTTCCACCCGGCCTCGAGCAGGTAGTGGACGCGCAGCCGCCGGTTCTTCGCTCCGAGATCGGCGTGATAGCTGCGGCCCGTGCCGCCGGCGTCCGAGAAGATCAGGATGCGCTTGTCGTCGTCCTGGAAGGCCGAGGTCTCGGCGAGATTGGCCGAACCGGCCCGGCTCTCGACGGCGAGACGCATCTCACCGTCCGACCCGATCTTGCGGACGATGCGCCGCGAGCGTCCCGTCACCTCGGCGACGTGCTCGGTCCCGAAGCGCTGCACGATCTGATCGAGCGCGCCCTGCACGGGCGGCAGCGCGGCGAGCCGCTCGATCATGCGGTCGCGGCGCTCGACGGCCTCGCGGCACTGGACCGGCTGGCCGTCCCGGAAGACAGGCCGGGACGAGAGGTTGCCCTCGCCGTCGGTGAACTCCTCGAAGAGCTGCGTCGGGAAGGAGTGCGCGAGATAGTCGAGGACGTACTCGCGCGGCGTGATGTCGACGGAGACGTCGCCCCACTCCTCGGTCGGGATCTCGGCCAGGCGGCGCTCCATCAGCGCCTCGCCGGTCGAGACGATCTGGACAACGCAGGCGTGTCCAGCCTCAAGGTCCCGCTCGATCGAGCGGATCAAGGTCGGCGTCTTGATCGCCGTGATCAGGTGATTGAAGAAGCGCTGCTTGGCGCTCTCGAAGGCCGAGCGCGCCGCCGACTTCGCCTGCCGGTTCAGCGTGCCTTCCGCGCCGGTGATGTTCGCCGCTTCCATGGCGGCCGAGAGGTTGTTGTGGATGACCTCGAAGGCGCCGGCATAGGCGTCGTAGATGCGGGTCTGCTCGGGCGTCAGCTCGTGCTCGACCAGCTCGTATTCGACGCCTTCGTAGGAGAGCGAGCGCGCCGTGTAGAGCCCGAGGCTCTTGAGGTCGCGGGCGAGCACCTCCATCGCGGCGACGCCGCCGGCCTCGATCGCCTGCACGAACTCAGGCCGCGTAGCGAAGGGGAAGTCCTCGCCGCCCCAGAGCCCGAGGCGCTGGGCATAAGCCAGGTTGTGAACGGTGGTGGCGCCCGTCGCCGAGACGTAGAGCACGCGCGCGTTCGGCAGCGCGTGCTGAAGGCGCAGCCCGGCCCGGCCCTGCTGCGAGGGCGCCTGGTCGCCGCGCTCGCCCTTGCCGCCGGCGGCGTTCTGCATGGCGTGGCTCTCGTCGAAGACGATCACTCCGTCGAAGTCGGAGCCCAACCAGTCGACGATCTGGCGGACGCGCGAAACCTTCTCCTCGCGCGCATCGGACCGCAGCGTGGCGTAGGTGGTGAAAAGGACGCCTTGCTCCAGACGGATGGGCGTGCCCTGGCGGAAGCGCGACAGCGGCGTGATGAGCAATCGCTCCTGGCCGAGCGCCGACCAGTCGCGCTGCGCGTCCTCGATCAGCGTGTCGCTCTTCGAGACCCAGAGCGCGCGGCGGCGGCCCTTCAGCCAGTTGTCGAGAATGATGCCGGCGACCTGGCGGCCCTTCCCCGCGCCGGTGCCGTCACCGAGCATGAACCCGCGCCGGAAGCGGATCGCGCCCTCTGCGTCGTCCGCGGCGGCCGAGACCTGATCGAAGGTCTCATCGACCGTCCACGACCCGGCGAGATGGCCGGAATGCGCCTCGCCGGCGTAGATGACGGTCTCGAGCTGGGCGTCCGAGAGCAATCCGTCCGCCACAAGGCCGGTCGGCAAGTGAGGCCGGTAGCTCGGCTTCGGCGGCGCGACCGAGGCCATCGCGGCCGACTGGACCAGCGGCGTCGGATGCGGCTGCGCGCCCGGGATGCGGATCGACTGGAGAGCGTAGCTCTCATAAAGCGCCTCGCTGATCGGCCGCCCCTCGGCCGGTGCCCAGTCGCAGGTCTCGTACTCGAGCTCGACGGCGTCGGCCGCCGCGGGTGCGAGCGGACGCGCCGCAGGCGCGCGCAGGCGCAAAGCCGGAGATGCGGCCTTGCGGAAAGCCGGGAGTGCGCCTGCCCGGCTTGGCGGGACCGCCGCGCGGGGCGGAACCTGCTCGGCGACCCATCCAAGCAAGGTGGCGGCGTCCGGCGCCATGCCGGGCGAGGCCGGGAAGGAGCAAGGATCGGCGGCCGGCACGCGGTCGATGACGGTGAGCCGCGTCTCGGTCGTGGTGCCGTGCCGCGCGTAGACGCGCCCCTCGATCGCCGCCGTGAACCGGATCGTCCCGCGCTCCTGCAGCCGCACGAAGGCGTCACGCCAGGCCGGGCTCTCGGGCGAGAGGTTCGCGCCGGTGATGGCGACGAGGCGACCGCCCGCGGCGAGACGGGCCAGCGCGGAAACGACATGGCGGAACGCGGCGTCGGCGACGCGACCCTCGACATGCGCCCCGGCCGAGAAGGGCGGGTTCATCAGGACGACGGTCGGCCGGATGTCACTATCGAGCAGGTCGTGGATGTGCGCCGCGTCGTGACGGGTGACTGGCGCGTCCGGGAACAGCTGATCGAGCAGCCCGGCCCGGGTCTCGGCGAGCTCGTTGAGGACGAGCGGCGCACCGGCGAGCTCGGCGAAGACGGCGAGGAGGCCGGTGCCGGCCGAGGGCTCCAGCACGAGGTCGTCGGGCGCGATCCCGGCAGCGAGGGTTGCAACGAAGCCGAGCGCGGTCGGCGTCGAGAACTGCTGGAGCGCCTGGCTCTCCTCCGAGCGGCGCGTCTGCGACGGCAACAGCGCCGCGACCTTCGCCAGCATGGCGAGCTGCGCCGCCGCCGTTCGGGCGCGCATGGCCGGACCGAACTTGCGGAGAAAGAGGAGCTGCGCGACCTCGCACGCCTCGTAGGCGTCCTTCCAGCTCCAAAAGCCTTCCGCGTCGGAACCGCCGAAGGCGGCCTCCATCGCAGCGCGCAGCGCGCGGGCGTCGACCGCCTCGCCGCGGGCAAGGACGGGCAAGAGCCGCTCGCCGGCCCGGAACAGCGCGGCGGCACGGTCGGCGGGGGATGACGCAGGCGGAAGCAACGGCGCGACCGGAGCCGCCGCCGACGAGGAGATCGGGGTCATGAGCTGAGCTTTCGGAGAGCGGGAGGGGAGCGGCCGGACGCGGCGCTCTCTCGACCCCGCCCGGCTCAACCCCGTCCCGGCCGACCTCTCCCTCTCTGACGCCCCCAAGAGAAAAGGCCCGACGCGGGGACGCGCCGGGCCTGGAGGTGGACGGAACGGCTGCGCTCAGGCGCGCGGAGCGTCGACGAGCCGGTATTCCCGCCGTTTCACGTTCGGGATGCGGTAGAGCCCGCCGCGTTCGGGATCCCGGAACAGCACGGTGCGATGGCTGCGCCGGTTCTTCACGACCTCGAGCCGGTCGAAGCTGCGGCCGTCCGCGAAGGCGACCGGCTCCTCGAACACGATCGTCTGCCCGGGCCGGGGCGTCGGCTTGGCAGCGAGTGCCTGACGCGCCGCCGCGTTTTGGCGGCAGCGGGCACGCCACTTCACGGCAAAGGGCCGATCGGTCGGCGTCAGGAGGTCGAGGATCGACTCCGGGCAGTCGGCCTCGCAAGGCCCCATGCCCTCGTCCATATCCTTGTAGCCGAAAATATAGCCCTCGCGGTCGCGCGGGTTGTAGCGGACGAGGCATACGGCGGCGAAAACCTCGCGCTGTCCGCTGTCCGTCCGGATGTGCTCGATGGCGGCATAGTAGACGCGCATGCCGACGAGCGCCGATTTGAGCACGGTCGAGCGATGGTCGGGACGCTCATAGGTGAACTGAGCGTCGAGATATTGGCGCGGGCCGGAATGGCCCTGGAGGGACTGCATGTAGAGCCAGCCCATGGCGTGGTTCCTTTCTCATGGTCGTGAAATGCTAAGAGCCCGGCGCGACGGCCGGGCTCTTCGAGGGTGGTTGGGTGATGAGAGGTCAGGCGGCGGAGGCCGCCGTCGCCGCGAACGGGTCGACGTCGCGGTGGATCGGCTGGGCGCGGCCCATCCAGGGTTCGGCCCGGATGCAGCGCACCCAGTCGGCGAAGCTCGGGATGAAGCCGAGATCCTCGCGCACATGCTGTTCGCCGATCAGCCGCACCGGCACGACGCGGCCGGTCGAGATTGTGATGGTCGCGCCGAAGAAGCGCTCCAGCATGAAGATGCCTTCGGCATGGTGCCGGAGCGCCCGGTGGCGGAAGTCGGCCGTGATCGCCTTCGACTCGTCGAACCACTGGTGCAGGGCGAGGTAGTCTTCGGCCGTCCCGCCCCATTTCCTCGCCGAGGAGAGCGCGTGGTGATAGCAATGTCCCATCGCGCCCTCCTCAGAACTCGTGCTCGGAATATTCGGTGTCGATGAAGCGCTCGTTGTATTCGAGCGTGATGGTCCGGGCGGCGACGTCGAAGGTGAATTCGCCATAGGCGCCCTCGTTGTCCTCCCAACCGCCGTGCGTCTGTTCGAGAAATCGGTAGGCCATCTCCTCGATCGCCCCGTGGACCGGGAGCCTCTGCCGCTCCGGCTCGGTGCCTTCCCACGGCGCCTTGGCGATCTCGATCGCATCGGCGGGCAGAGCGACGTCGTTGTTGTGCGCGTCGCGCGCCTCGACGGACTCGATCTGGCCAGAGTCGCCGCAACCGTCGAAGGTCACGAGGACGATGACGATGCCGGCGGCTTCGAGCGCGCCGAACAGTGCGGCCTTGTTGGCCGGGAGCAGCTCCGCCGCGAGGCGGTCACGCTCGGCTTCCCGAGCGAGGTAGGCGGAGTAATCGGGGCTGATGGTCGGGGCGGACGCAGCCGCCTGAGTGGTGTCGGTCATGTGTTATCTCCAGAAATGACGAAGCCCGGCGCGTGGCCGGGCTCGCGGGGTTGGTCGGTGCGGTGGTGGTCAGTAGCCGAAGCGCCAGCTCGGCCAGTCCTGGCCGTTGTCGGACGCGGCGAGCGCCTGATCGAGGTAAGCCGGGTCGCCCTCGACGACCTTCGGGTCGGTGACAGGCGTCTCGTCGATCACGACGACCCTGGTCACCGTGTCGTCCTCCACCTCGACATGGACCGGGACGAGATAGGAGAAGACGACCCGTTGCGGCTCGGCCGACGCAGTTCCCCCTCGGCCCGGTCTTGATGGCTCGTCCGGGTGCTCAAACACGGGTAGATCGAGCAGCGGTTCAAGGTCGGCGTCGAAGAGCACCCAAGCGGCGTCGCTCGCATGCGCTTCGCGCAGCACGGCGAGAAGCGACGCGGGCAGGCCCTCGGTTTCTCCATCCTCAACGATGCCGGTGTGAACCCAGCAGCCGTAAGAGTGCGGCTCGACGATGAGGCCATGCCAGGGGTCCTCGGGATCGTAGCGCGAGCCGCCTGGCCGGCCGGGGCCGGTCTCGGCGAGGTGGAGGAGCTTGGCATAGGTCTCGGGCTCGAGATGCAGCACCGAGACCTCGCCGTAACGGCGGGTATCCATGGAATGTCTCCTTTGGAAGAGAAGCTGCCGGGGCGCGATGGGCGCACCCCGGCAGACGACGCTCACTCGGCGGCGATCGCGTGGACCGGATCGGACTCCTCGCCCTGAGCGGACCCATCCTCGTCATCGGTGAGGAAGGCCGGCAGCTCGGCGGCATCGGCCTCGGGCTGCTCGGCTTCGACGGACTGCTCCGGACCGCCGGGCGTGCGCAGCGGCTCGGGCACCCAGTCCGTGTCGGCGAGGAGCCGTTCGGCCTCCTTCGCCATGTCGCCCTTCTTCAGGTGGTCGATGAGCTGCGCGGCCTGCTCACCCTTCGCCTCGCGCACCGCCTCCAGGATCCGGCCCTTGGTGACGCGGCCGAGATAGTTCTCGACCGTCGGCGTCCAGCCGGCCTCGGCCATGTCGAGGTTGACCGCCCGGGCGAGCCGGTCGGCTTGGCGCATGCGGCGCTCGAGCCCGTGCTGGGAGAGGCCCGCGCCGCCGTAGCGGTCGACCTTCTCGAACAGGGCGTTGACGCCGTAGCTGACGCAGTGCGCCAGCAGCGCCAGCCGGCTCGCCTCGTCGAGCGCGTCGAGCCAGTCCCACAGCGCCTGGTCGTCGCCGACCGGCATGTCCGCCGCCCACGCCTTCCGCCGCTCGTCGACGGAACGGGCCGACGGGCTGTCCTTCAGGTCCGCCGCTTGCGCCGAGAAGAAGACGTGACGGACCGACACCTCGAGGCACCCGCCCGCGGTCGAGGTGCGGACGAAGGTGTCGGTGACGAGCTTGTGCAAGAGCGCGGTGAGCGCGACGTGCGGATCGTTCGCGACGGCGTCGCGCAGCGCCAGCGTGCGATGGGCAGTGAGCTCCATCATCAGCCGCTCGGGCAGCGGCTTCAGGCCCTCGTCCTCCTCCGGCTCGGGCTCGCTCGCCCCGCCGATGGTGATGACGGCGCGCTGCACGGCGGGCGACGTGCCGACATCGGTGCCGGACGCGACGGTCGCCTCGTCCCCGTCCGCGCCGGCGGCCGAAACCTCCGGCTCGACAGGCGCCTCGTCCTCGGGCCGCACGAAGCCGCGCTCGACCTTCAGGTTGCCCATGCTGTCGATGCTGACGAACGCGCCGGCGCGCGCCACCTCGGCCGCCTCGAAGGACGGCGGACGGTTATGGAAGGCATCGAGCGCCGCCTCGATCTCGCCAAGCCGCTGGTCGATCTCGTCCGGCAGGTCGTCGGGTGAGTCGGCATACTCCTCCTCAAGCGCGCCGTACTCCTGCTGGAGCGCGTCGTAGGTCGCCTGCTCTTCGTCGGTGAGCACCGGCCCCGTCGCCCGCAGCCGCCGCAGACCCGCGCTGTGGCCATAGGGGAAGTCGGTCGCGACCTCGATCCACTTCCAGCCCTCGTCGGCGATCGTCTGCGCTTCCGCCTGCAGCTTCTCGACGACGAGCCGGTCGAGCAGCGCCGGATCCTGCAGCCAGCCGCCGTCGTCATGCTGGAACAGGTCGCGCAGCACCACGCCGCAGGCTTCCTCGTAGGCCGCGACTCCGACGAACTGGGCGCGGCGGTCGGAGGCGCGCACGGCGCCCTCGGTCAGCATGCGCCGGACCTGGTAGGGCTCCTTGTAGGGCTGGCGGGCGAGCGCCTCCCAGACCTGTTCCTGGCGGGCGTGGTCGTTCGTCACGGTGAACGCCATCAGGAGATCGAGCGTGATCCCGTCCTCGGCGTAGAGGTCGAGGAGCTTGGGGCTCACCGCCGCGAGCCGCAGGCGCTGCTTCACCACCGCGGGCGTCACGAAGAAGCGGGCCGCGATGTCCTCCTCGGACTGGCCTTGCTCGCGCAAGGACTGGAAGGCGCGGAACTGGTCGAGCGGATGCAGGTCGACGCGCCGGACGTTCTCGGCCAGCGAATCCTCCTCAGCCGAGATGCCGTCGTCCGCCGTCTTGACGACGCACGGGACCGGGGCGGTCTTGGCGAGGCGCTTCTGCTTCACCAGCAGTTCGAGGGCGCGGTAGCGCCGGCCGCCGGCCGGCACCTCGAACATGCCGGTCTCCTGGCCCTCGCCGTCGAGCACGGGCCGGACGCTGAGGCCTTGCAGCAGACCCCGCCGGGCGATGTCTTCGGCGAGCTCCTCGATCGAGATCCCGGCCTTCACGCGCCGGACGTTCGACTGGGAGAGGATGAGCTTGTTGAACGGGATGTCCCGGGACGCGCTCAGGACGATCTTCTTGGCAGCTTGAGCCATGGTCAGTCTCCATGACGGGCCGGCCGAGAGCCTCTCTCTCGGCCTCCCAGCCCGTCACGAAGCCCGGCGCAGCCCTCTTCCTCTCGGGAGAGCCGCGCCGGAGACTAGGAAGAACAGGGCCGGCGGCACGCGCCGAGCCTGCGGCGCACCGCCGACAGTCGGGCCACGTCGATGCTGCCGCTAGAGCCGGAGGACCAACGGGCAGTGATCCGACACCTCTGGCTCGTAGGTCACCTCGAAGCCCGCGAAGTCGCCGATGCGGTCGATGAGCATGTAGTCGGCGAACCGGCCGGGCTTCGCGTAGTGCGAGCTGCGCGTGCTCTCGAACCCGAACCTGGTTACCAGCTCGGTGAGCCCGGCTCCTTTGAGGATCGCCAGAGTCTCGCTGTCGGGTTCGACGTTGAAGTCGCCGCACACAACCCTGAGGTCGCCGGCCTCGGAGACTCGGTCAGAGAGCTCCAGCAGGCGACGGGCCTGCTTGGCCCGCTCCGGCGTGTCCATCTTGCCCCTGAGATCGCGCAGGCCGTGCATGTGCGCGATGCTGACGGTCCTATCTCGCCCGTAGTCGTAGACCCGGACCGCGTGGGCGCTGCGGGACCTCGGATGGTCGCCGTACCCATGGGCTGAGAACGACTTGTGGACAAAGCCCTGAGCCTGCGCGATCACGGGAAGCGACCTGTGCACGAACGTCGCGAGCCCCCATTGCGAGGGGATCGAGACGTCGCCGTCCCAGAGGACACCCTGCGCGGCGGGGCAGAAGTAGGCGACGTGGTTGGGCAGCGCCGACGCGACGTCCCGGAAGAAGTTGGCGCGCTGCGGCAGCACGTGGTCGCCGTCGCGATAGGTCAGCCAGTCCTTTTCCGTCTCGGGGCTGTGCACGACCTCCTGAAGACACAGAACGTCGGGGCGCTCGGAGCCGACATACTGCACGAGCGTCTGATGCAGCTTCCCGCCCCAACCGTTCAAACACATCACCTGCATTCGTTCTGCTCCTGACGAAGGCCAGCTCCGAGCGGCGCGGGACTTTAGTTCGCGGCCCGGCTCGGACAAACCGTGGACTTTCGCTTCCGCCGTGGCGCGGCTCGCCGACGGTCGGGTGACCGGGAAGCACCCGACATGGCTAGGCGCGCGACCCACGCGGCGGAACCGATCACGCGGCCACCCGCTCGAGATCCACGTCGTGCGTGTGGGACGCCTCGGCGCCGGGCCGGAAGGCGAGCAGGAAGTCGGCGGCCTTGGACGCGGCCGACGCCGCGCGCACCACGGCCCGGTTGTCCTCGCGCAGGACCTCGAGCCAAGAGCCGATATAGTCGACGTGGCGGACGGTCGGCACGATGCCGAGCGTGGCGCAGCAGAAGGCGGCCGTCATCTCGGCGACGAGCTCCTCCTGCGCGTACTTCTTCGACCCGAAGCCGCCGGTCATGTCACGGGCGAGCCGTGAACCGTGGCCGGTCCAGTGGCCGAGCTCGTGCAGCGCGGTGCGGTGCCAGTTGACCGGCTCGAAGTAGGCCTCGGGCCGGGGCACCTGGATGTAGTCGAGCGCCGGCGAGTAGAACGCCTTGTCGCCGCCGAGCCGGAGATCGGCGCCGCTCGCCCGGATGAGCGCCTCGACCTCGGGCAGGATCAGGCCGTCGGGCACTGGCGGCGGCGCGGTGACGAGATCGTCGGGCAGGCCCTCGCACTGGTCGGTGGAGAAGACGGTGAAGCGCTTCAGGAACGGGATCGCCTGGGCTTCCTCACCGGTCTCGCGGGCGCGCTGCTTCTCGTCGTCCGGCACGAAGCGGTCCGCGTAGACGACGGTGGTGCCGCGCTCGCCCTTGCGCACGTTGCCGCCGAGCGCGAGCGCCTGGCGGAAGGTGAGCCAGCTCTGGCAGCAGAAGCCGCGGGCCACCACGGCGCCCCAGAGGATCAGGACGTTGATCCCCGAATAGGCCCGCCCGGTGGCTGCGTTTTTCGGCATGGAGAGCGGCGCTGCCACGCCGCGCGACCCCCAGGGCTGGACCCAGGGCAGCCGGCCGGCCTCCAGCTCGGCAATGAGCTTGTCGGTGATTTCCTGATAAAGGCTCGCCCGGTCTGAACCGGAGCGGCCGCGAGCGGCATTGCGCGCCATGGCGGTTCTCCATGACGGGCCGGCCGCGAGCCTCTCCCGCAGCCCTCAAACCCGTCACGGCGGCAGCCGCCGGCCTCTCCCTCTCTTCGGATCGCGGCAGCGCCTTGCGCTGGGCGCACGCCCGCCTCCGTACCGGGCCAGGCTCCGATCGGGGCGTTGCGGGGTGCCCCCGCAGAAGAGGGTGTGGAGGAGACCGCCCCACGGGCTACGACCAGGGAGAAGGCCTTCTCCCCTCAGCTCGGCGGTATCGGGCGCGACCGTGCGACCGGTATTTCCTATGTGGTGCGGCCGACCGGCGAATGAGCTACCGTCACGTATGCCGATCTTCATAAGCCACAGCCAGAAGGACCGGGCGTTCGTCGACACGCTCGCGGCCAATCTCGTGCAGAACAAGCACCATATCTGGATGGATCGCTGGGAATTGAAGGTCGGCGACTCTCTGCTCGACAAAGTGCAATCGGCGCTGACCGATTCGAGCGCCATCCTCGTCGTTCTGTCGAAGAATTCGGTCGAATCCGCTTGGTGCAAACGGGAGTTGAACGCGGGCTTGATGCGTGAGCTTGAGGAACGAAAGACGCTTCTCATGCCGTGCGTCATCGACGACTGCACGATTCCGCTTTTCCTGCGCGACAAGGTCTATGCCGATTTCCGCGCCAACCCGGACGAGGCGCTCGAACAGGTGAACCGCGCCTTGGCAGGCATCTCGAACCCGCTGCAGGGGCGATCGGAGACGCCTCGCTTCAACACGGACTGGTCGCTCGACTGGAAGAGCATCGACGATACCCACATCATGGAATGGACATTCGTCGATCATGGCCACGATTGGCCTTACGTAATCCTCAGCCAGTGCGTAATTGTCTGCAACGAAGAAGCCAGCCGGCGCTTCGCTCAAGCCATGGCGCGGGACGAAGAAGACATCTTCATGCGCGACGTGCTGGCTCTGCTCGTCGCCTCCCTCCCGCCGGACGGCTTGACCGTAAGAATCGAGGACGCGCGCGAGCGGGGTGTTTCGGCCCAGCTTTCCCGGCCCGGCGGAGAAGCCTTTGCGGTGCGCTTCTCCTACCGCCGGCTGGGCCAGGACAACGGCTTCGATACCGTCGTCTACCTCGACAACAACCTGAAGATCGCGCTGGAGCATATGACCAACGTGACGCGCCAGCCTGCCGGGCCTTAAAGCGCGCCTTTATTGGCCGACGACGACCTACCCTTCTTCCGTTTCGGGGAAGCTTGCGGTGCCGGTTTGTCGAGATGGTCGAGAAAGCGCCCGACCGCCTCGACGAGATCCTCAGGCGACCGCTTCGGGTCGTTGAGCAGGTCGAAATCCTTGCGCAGCGCCTTGGGCCAATGGTCGTCGAACTCGGCGTCGAGCTGCCGCCAGACCTCGGCGGCCGCGCCGCCGGTGGCGCCGACCGGGACGACGGCCCGCCCGATCCGCCGCGCGGCCTCGCATTCATCGAGAACGCCATCGGCAAGGACGCGCTCGGCGCGACCGCCTTTCTGGACGTCCTTCTCGCCAGCGATGACAATGCAGACGCCGGCCTGCTGGACAAGGCCCTCGCGGTAACGACGCTTGAAATCGGCGTCCTTGATCCCGGGCGGCGCCTCCTGCGGGAACGGCCGCAGCATCAGGCTCTTCTCCAGATTGGGCGCATCCTCTTTCAGGACGACGCCGAGCGCCCCGGAGATCGACGCGCTGCCCACCACGAGCCCGAACCCGGACACTAGGCGCTTGCTGCGCTCGGCGACCAGCCGGCCAATCCCGCGAGCGACAGCCTCGATGCGCCGGCGGCGATCGAGCTCGGCCGGATCGAGCACGTCGGGAAAGCTGCCGGAAATCATCACGCTGCGACGGGCGAGCGTCATCTCGACCTCGCGCAGGATGTCGTCGACCTCCTCGTACTCGTCGATCTCGACGCACTGAATTCCATAGCGCTGCAGGTCCTCGACCCAGAGCCGATGGCGGATCAGCTCCGTCTCGAGCCGCTTCTTGGCGTTCTTGCCGCCGCCGAGCGCTGGCTTGCGGACGATCGCGTAATGCTCGGGTCCGTTTTCCTTGAAAGCCTCGCGGATGCTGCCGAACAAATGGCCGAGGTTGGGATCGGTGAAGCTGAAGCCGAGGAAGAGGATCTGCTTGCTGACCAAGTGGCCGGTCAGAACCTGCAGGAACCCCGGCCGCATGCTCCGGTAGAGCTCGTAGTCGTCCTTGGCGATGACGACGTCGGCCGGGTGGTCGACCGAGCCGTGCATCTTGTAGAGGACGGTGTGCGCCCATGGCTTGTCGATGCCAAGATCCTCGTTGCGTGACTTGACGTCGAGGAGCTTGCGCTCGTTCCGCCATGCCGTCTCCGGTAAGGCGTCGTAGTTCGTCGTCCAGACGTGTCGCAGCGGTAATCGAGCGAGGATGCGGAAGGGCTCCGGCGCTTCCGCCTTGGGCGGGAACTCCTCGGCAATGAGGCGCGCGAGCTGGTTTCGCTTCCCGACCGCGCGGTTGACGCTGTATTGCGCCACCGCAGCGAGGTCGTGCTCCTCCTCGATGTCGAGGCCGAGTTCCTTCGCGATGTCACGGAGCAGACGCCGCCAGCCCGGGTAGCCGGCGCGCTGGGAGAGCCCGGCGCCAATGAAGGCGGCAGCGGAACCGAGTTCCAGGCTCTTGGTCCAGCGTTCGACGAAGGTGGCGCGGTCCATGGGTCTCCGATTATCCTTGCGACTCGGCGGAGCCGCCTGGAGCGACTATATCGGCCTCGGGTTCAGCAACGGCGAGTGATCATCATGGCAAGGCGGGTCTTCTTCAGCTTCCATTACCAGCGCGATATCTGGCGCATCAACCAGATCCGTAATTTGCACGAGATCGTCGGCTGCGCCGCCGCGGGCTTTCAGGACGCCTCCTTGTGGGAGGAGGCGAAGAAGAAGGGTGACGCCGAGATCAAGAAGATGATCGATGGAGCCTTGGAGCGGACCACGGTCACGGTGGTGTTCATCGGGGCCAAGACGGCTGGGCGGAAATTCATCAACTATGAGATCGAAAAGTCGATTGCGCGCGGCAATGGGTTGGTGGGCATTCAAATTCATCACTTGAAAGACAAGGACGGGAATACGGACACGCCTGGGGACACGCCGGCCTTGCTCACGAAGCACGGGGTGCCCGTCTACAGATATGTGGACGGCGACAAGCTGGCGGCTCGAATTGAGGAAGCCGCCAAAAAGGCCGGCAAATAGATTGTTGGAACGGCGAAAGACCTGAGGCAAGCCGGGACATGGCCATCCTGAGCGAAGGGGCGATCCGGGCGCGTGCCCGGCAGCGTGCCCAGCGCGAGGGAGTCAGCGTCGACGAAGCGCTGCGGCGCGTGTCGCGCCGGCAGGCCACGCGGTACGATATCTTTCTGTCGCAGACGATCCGTGACGCCGAGGTTGTGCTCGGCGTCTATGACCTGCTGGTCGAGATGGGCTTCGTCGTATTCTGCGACTGGCTCGACGCGCCCGAGGCGGACCGGGCGGAAGTGACGCCGGCGAACGCCGAGTTCATCCGCAGCGTGATGTCGGTCAGCGACACCCTGCTGTTTCTCGACACCGCGAATGCCGACCAGTCGCTTTGGATGTGCTGGGAGCTCGGCTGGTTCGATGGCGCGAAAGGGCACGTGGCGGTGCTCCCGGTGCTACCCGAGGGCCAGGGCTACTACCGTGGTCGCGAGTTCCTGGGCCTCTACCCGTACGTGGAAATCGACGCGGAAGGCCACCTTAAGGTGGTGCGTCCGGCTGCCGTCAACAGCCAGGGCATGATGCTGTTCGAGTCCCCCAATTCGCGGAGCTTCGAACGCTGGCGCGAGGGCACCCCTGCCTTCATGCGTCCGAAGATCATCGAGCACTGGCGGCTCTAGCGGACGCCGCAGGCACACGATCAATAGCGCGCCAGGATGGCATTCATCTGCGCGATCTCCTCCCTTTGCGCCTTCACGATCTCGCCGCACAGCGCCACGATCTCGGGATCGGTGATCGACGCCTCCTCGCACATCAGGATCGCGCCTGAATGATGGGGGATCATCGAGCGCAGGAACTCCTCGTCGCCGACGGCCGCCTGGGTGCGCATCGCGGCGAAGCTCGCGACGAAGACGATGATCGCGACGCCGGCGATGGCGATGTTCAGCGACCGCGAGGGAAACATCGAGCCCATCGAGACCAGCATGATCAGCGCCATGGGCGTCACCATCATCAGCGTCATGTAGAGATTGTTGATGTTGAGGTAAAAATGATCGAGCGTCGCGATCATCGTGTACATGACGAGGTACATGATCACGAAGTGGGCCACCATCTCGAACCCTAGCGCGCCATAGGATCCCTTCGTCTTGTGGTCCGCGTGATCTTTCATTTCCGCCCTCCTTAGTGGTGCTGGTGGTGCGCGTGAACGACGGCGTGACCTTTGCCACGCGAGATCAGCCATCGATTGACGGGAAACGCGACGGCGCCGGCGATCAGCAGCGCCACCGCGAGGCTCCCCCAGAAGAGAGGGCTCGCAAGCCCCGCATCCATGGCGCCGGGGATCACGAGCATGATGGCGTTGTCGACGATCTCCATGATCAGGATGGAGACGGTGTCGGCCGCGAGCGCCAGCTTGAGGACGGCTCCAAAGGCCAAGCCCGCCCTGAGGAGCGGGATCATGGTGAAGGCGTAACCGAAGAAGAAGGCGAGGACGACGGCAAGCGCAATCGTCGGCGCCGTCGCCCAACCCAGGGCGGTGCCGATCACCAGGCCGAGCACCTCGCCGGTGGCGCAGCCCGACAGGCAGTGGGCGGTGGCCGTGAAGGCCAGCCGGTTCAGGGAGATGCCGGCGGAATGAGCCTGCGCCCCGGCCGCGTCAGGGTGCCTATGGGCGTGGGTTGAATGATTGCGCTCCATATGACGTCTCCCGTTGAATTGGCCAGATCGGCCGGCGGTGCTGATCGGTGACCCGAGGCGCGCAGGCCGTCCTCGTCCGGGGCAGCGAGCCGGCCGCGGTCAAAACCATGATCTGATCCCGAACAGGAAGGCCCAGCGGCCGACGTCCTCGCCTGCGGCGCGCGCGAAGTCGGCGGTGTCGCCGAAGCGGCGCTCGTACTGGACACCGACATAGGGCGCGAACTCGCGCTCGATCTCGTAGCGCAGCCGCAGGCCCGCCTCGATCGACGACAGACCGGCGCCGATGCCAAGCTCGGGCACATCCTGCGCGGCGAGATCGAGCTCGACCCGTGGCTGCAGGATAAGGCGGTTGGTGATGCGCTGGTCGTATTCGGCCTCGAGGCGGGCAGTGAGATGGCCCTCGTCTGACAGGAAAGCTGCCGCGTCCACCTCGAACCAGTAGGGCGCGAGACCCTGGAGGCCGACGACGAGATGCGCGCGGTCGGGCTTGGGGCGGATGTCGTAGCGGACGCCCGCCTGAAGGTTGAACCATGGGTCGATCGCGCGGCTGTAGAGCGCCTGGATCTCGGCGCTCTCCACCGCCTCGCCGAAGGCGCCCTCGCCCTCGGTCTTGAGCCAGAGGCGGTTGTAATCGCCGCCATACCAGGCCTCGCCGTCCCAGGCGTAGCCGTCGTGGCCGTCCACCGCCCGGTACTCCAAGCGGTCGAAGAGCACCATGTAGCCGGTGTAGCCGCCGTGCTCGGCCATCAGCTCACCCGCGCGCTTCTTGGCCATGAACGTCGGGTCGAACACCGTGTCGGCGGCGTGCTCCGGTCCGCTGAACGCTTCAGGTGGCGGCGGCGCGACCGGCGGAGCGGATGCCGGCGCGTTCCCGGACGTCGCGTGGCCAGCATGCGGGTCGGCCGCGAGTGCCGGAGCCGTCTCCCGATGCCCGGCGTGGTCGCCGGGAGCCGGCGCCGGCTGTGGCATCGCGTGGCCCGCGTGCGGCTTCGAGTTCGTCGGCTGCGATGCGCCCGGCATCTTGTGGCCGGCGTGCGGGTCCGGTGACGGCGGTACGGGAGCTGCCGCAGCGGGCGTGCAATGCCCCATCGCGGCATGCTCGGGCGTGCAGTTCGGATCGGGCGGCGCGGGCTGGGCCGCGGCGGGCGCCGCATGGCCGGAGTGCGGATCGGCGGCGGGCGTGCCGTGGCCGGCGTGCTGCGCGAGCGCGGGCGAGGCGAGAGTCAGCGCGGACGCCGCGGCGAGGATGAGGGCCGTGGTCATGCGGCACCTCCCTTGTCGTCCATGGGCCGGACTTTGACGACGTTCATCATGCCGGCGTGCATGTGGTAGAGCAGGTGGCAGTGGAACGCCCAGTCGCCGGGCGCGTCCGCGGTCAGGTCGAAGCTCGCCTTGCCGCCCGGCATCACGTTCACCGTGTGCTTGACCGGATGCCCATGCGGCATGCCTGTGACCAGCTCGAAGAAGTGGCCGTGGATGTGGATCGGGTGGTTCATCATGCTGTTGTTGATGAGGTTCACCCGCACCCGCTCGTTGCGCGCGAAGCGGATCGGCTCGGCGCCTTCGTTGAGCTTCCTGCCGTCGAAGCTCCACATGAACCGCTCCATATTGCCGGTCAGGTGGATGTCGACGCTGCGCGTCGGCGGCCGCTTGTCATGGAAGGGCGTGAGCGGCGCGAGATCGTGGTAGGTCAGCACGCGATGCGGCTCGTTCTCTAGGCCCAGCGGCCGGTCGCCCGTGCGGTCAACCGGCATCGGCGCGATCATGTCGACGCCGACGCCGACCTTCACCGTCGGCGGGACGAGCGACTCGTCGCGCATGTCGTGGTCCATGCCGCCGGACCCATGGCCCATCGCCGCATGGTCGGCGCCGGCGGAAGCAGGCGCGCCATGCCCCATAGCCGCATGGTTCGTTGCACCGGCGTTGCCGTGGCCCATCGCGCCGTGGTCCATCCCGCCCATGCCCATGTCCTTCATGCCCAGCGTGGGACGCGGGCGTAGCGGCGGGACGGGCGCGGTCATGCCGAGGCGCGGCGCGAGCGTCGCGCGGCCCATGCCAGAGCGGTCGATCGACTCCGCCACGAGCGTGTAGGCGCGGTCCTCGGTGGGCGTGACAATCGCGTCGTAGGTTTCGGCGACCGAGATCTGGAACTCGTCAGTCTCGACCGGCCGGACGTGCGTGCCGTCCGCCTGCACGATCGTCATCGGCAGTCCCGGTATGCGGATGTTGAAGATCGTCATGGCCGACGCGTTGATGAAGCGCAGCCGCACGCGCTCGCCGGGCCGGAACAGGCCGGTCCAGTTCTCGCCCGGTCCATGGCCGTTGATCAGATAGGTGTAGGTCGAGCCCGTCACGTCCGAGATGTCGGTCGGGTCCATGCGCATGCGGCCCCACATGATCCGCTCCGAGAGCGGCATCCTCTCCTCGGGATCGTTGTCGCGCAGCAGCCCGGCCAGCGTCTGCTTCTGCCGGTTGAAGTAGCCGCCCTCGTTCTTGACCTTCGCCATCACCTGGTGGGGGTGCATGAAGGTCCAGTCGGAGAGCACGACGACGTGCTCGCGGTCGTAGGGCGCAGGCTCCGCGCCCGCCGGGTCGATGACCAATGGGCCGTAGTGACCGACCTGCTCCTGCAGGCCGGAGTGTGAGTGATACCAGTAAGTCCCGAACTGCTTGATCGGGAACTCGTAGGTGAAGGTCTGCTTGGGCAGGATGCCGGGGAAGCTGATCCCCGGCACACCGTCCATGTGGAACGGCAGGATGAGGCCGTGCCAGTGGATCGAGGTGTCCTCGTCGAGGGTGTTCTCGACGTGAATGCGGACGTCCTGGCCTTCGCGCAGGCGGATCAGCGGCGCGGGCAGCACGCCGTTCATCGTGATCGCGTGGCCCGAACGGCCGCCGACCTCGAACAGGCTGTGGCCGACGGAAAGCCGGATGTCTTCCCCCGTAAGGGTCGGCGAGTCCGGCCTGAGACCCGGCGTGCCGCTCCGCGCCCATGCGGGGAAGAGGCCCGACAGGCCGGCGCCGGCCAGCCCGAGCGCGCCGCTTTTCAATAGCGCTCGCCTTGCGATGGGTCGGTTCATTGTTCTGGTTCCTTAGTCATTGCTCAGCCCCATCGGGTCCTCGTGAGCGGGAATGGCGGCCGAAGCCGCAGTCCGCCGGTCACTGTCAGGACGATCCCGGGACCATCACGTCAAAGGGCACGGTCCGCACCTGTCCGCCTCCCATGAACTGAAGCCACAGCGCATAGCGGCCGGCGCGCGGCGGCGTCGCGTGGAGCGTCAGCTCGGCTGGGATGGGCCCTGCAGCGCCGTGCGATCCATGGCCGGCGTGCGCCCCGCCATGTCCCTTCCTGGCCTGATCGGCGGCGGTCGCATGGGCGTGGACGTAGGCGAGGTCGTCCGCGCCGACGAACACCGCGTGCGCCGGCACGCCCAGGTACGGCTGAAGGTCGGTCGCGGGCTTGCCGTCCTTGAGGATGGTCAGCGCCATCAAGCCCGCGGCGCCCGCGCGCAGCGCCCGGGCGTCGAGTTTGACGGTGTAAGGACCATCGACACCTTCGAGCGTGGCGTTCGGCGACGCGGCAGGCGCCGGTCTGACAGGCCGCTCGCTCGGAGCAGGATTGTCGGAGGAGACGTCCACCGGCACGTCGAAGCGGATCACCTGTTGGCCAAGGCCGGACGGCGCCGCGTCGGCATAGACATGGTAGAGGCCGGGCTTCGGGAAGCGGACCTGGAGCCGGAACCGCCCGTCCGGACCGGCCTTCTCCGCGTGCGCATGCACGAAGGTCGAGAGCGCCGAGTCGGTGGCCAGGACGTGAAGCTCCTGGCTCAGCTCCTCGTCGTAGCGGAGGATCGGCTTGCCCGTCGCCTTGTCGATGAAGGCGACCTCAAGCTCGCGGGTCAGCGGCTCGGTCCCCCGGACGATGAGGTCGCCGGCCGCTTTCTCGGTAGCGCCCGGCAGCGCGAAGGTGCCCTTGATCGAGGCCTGTGCTGCGGCCGGAGCCGAAGCGAGGACTGCGGTGATCGCCAGCGCCATCGCGCCGGTCACGAGAGGCTTGCGTGTCATGTGGGGGCTCCCCGTTCAACCAGCGGCGGGCTCGGAGCGGCGCTCGGCGGGGTAGCCGGCTTCCTCCAGGACCGCGAGGAGGTTCGATTCAGCGGCCGAACTCTCGACCCGCACCTCGCGAGTCGTCGGATCGGTCTCGATCCGGGCCTTGGGATCGACGCTCTGCAGCGCCTTGGTGACCGACTTGGCGCAGCCGCCGCAGGTCATGTTGGGGACGTGGAAGCGAAGCATGCGACTCTCCTTGTTCGTTCGCTTCCAACCCAACTGGGGTTTGCCATCGTGGTAAGGTCAAGCCCCGAAGTCACGGCATCGATTAGCCCTTGACCTTCCCATCGTTGGAAGCCCCACATCGGGTCCAAAGCCCCAATGAAGGGAGTGGAAACGATGGCTTCCGTGGTTGCGCTTCGGCGCGAGAATGATCCTCCGGCGCCCTCGGGCGGCACGCTCAGCGTCCGCATCGAGGGGATGACTTGCGCCTCCTGCGTCGGGCGCGTCGAGAAGGCCTTGAAGGCGCTGCCCGGCGTGACGCGCGCCGCCGTGAACCTCGCGACCGAACGCGCCGAGGTGGCGTTCGCCGGCGAGCCCGATCCGGCAGCCGTGGCCCGCGCGGTCGAGGATGTCGGCTATTCGGTGGGCGAGGAGACGACCGAACTCTCGATCGAGGGGATGACCTGCGCCTCGTGCGTCGGGCGGGTCGAGAAGGCGCTCGTCCGCGTCCCGGGCGTGGTGAGCGCCTCGGTCAATCTCGCGACCGAGAAGGCCCAGGTCCGGCATCTCGCCGGCGCGGTCTCCACGGGCGATCTCGTCGCGGCCGTCCGCTCGACGGGCTACGAGGCGCGTGCGGTGGCGTCCGACGCTCCCTCCGACCAGGAGGCGGAGCGGCGCGAGCGCGAGATGGGCTCGCTGCGCCGGGCGCTCCTCATCGCGGCCGCGCTCACCCTGCCGGTGTTCGTGCTCGAGATGGGCTCGCACCTGATCCCGGCCGTGCATGACTGGGTGATGACCAATATCGGCCACCGCGAGAGCTGGTATCTCCAGTTCGCGCTAACCACGCTCGTGCTGTTCGGGCCGGGCCTGCGCTTCTTCCAGAAGGGTGTGCCGGCGCTCCTGCGCGGGGCCCCCGACATGAACTCGCTGGTCGCGCTCGGCACCAGCGCCGCCTGGGGCTACTCGGTGGTGGCGACCTTCGCCTCCGGGCTGCTGCCCGAAGGCACGCAGAACGTCTACTACGAGGCCGCGGCCGTCATCGTTACGCTGATCCTTCTCGGCCGCTATCTCGAAGCGCGCGCCAAGGGCCGCACGTCGGAAGCCATCAAGCGCCTCATGGGGCTGCAGGCCAAGACCGCCCGCGTCCTGCGTGACGGCGAGGCCGTTGAGGTGCCGCTCGCCGACGTGCAGGCCGGCGACCTCGTCCAGGTGCGTCCTGGCGAGCGCGTGCCTGTGGACGGCGAGGTGATTGAGGGCACGTCCTACGTGGACGAATCGATGATCACCGGCGAGCCCGTGCCCGTGCACAAGGCGGCGGGCGCTGAAGTCGTCGGCGGCACGATCAACAAGACGGGCGCTTTCACCTTCCGTGCCACGAAGGTGGGCGCGGACACCGTGCTCGCCCAGATCATCCGCATGGTCGAGCAGGCGCAAGGGTCGAAGCTGCCGATCCAGGCGCTGGTGGACAAGGTCACCTCCGTCTTCGTGCCGATCGTGATGGGCGTGGCGGCGCTAACCTTCGGGATCTGGCTCGTCTTCGGGCCGGCGCCGGCGCTCACCTTCGCGCTGGTGAACGCGGTGGCCGTGCTCATCATCGCCTGCCCCTGCGCGATGGGGCTCGCCACGCCGACCTCCATCATGGTCGGCACCGGGCGCGCGGCCGAGATGGGCGTGCTGTTCCGCAAGGGCGAAGCCTTGCAGACGCTGCGCGGTGCCAAGGTGGTCGCGCTCGACAAGACCGGCACGCTCACCAAGGGCCGTCCGGAGCTCACCGACTTCGTCCCGGCCCCAGGCTTCGCGACGGAGGAGGTTCTCGGCCTCGTCGCCGCCGTCGAGACCCGCTCGGAGCACCCGATCGCCGAGGCGATCGTCGAGGCCGCCCGCAAGCGGGGCCTCAAGCTCGGGGCGGTCGAGAGCTTCGACGCGGTGCCCGGCTTCGGGGTCGCCGCGACGGTCCAGGGCCGCAAGGTCGAGGTCGGAGCCGATCGCTACATGAAGAAGCTCGGCTACGACGTCGCCGACCTGCTGCCTGCGGCCAAGCGGCTGGCGGTCGAGGGCAAGAGCCCGCTCTATGCGGCCGTGGACGGCAGGCTCGCCGCAGTGATCGCGGTCGCGGACCCGATCAAGCCGACGACGCCCGAGGCGATCCAGGCCCTGCACGCGCTCGGCCTCAAGGTCGCGATGATCACCGGCGACAACGCGGGGACCGCGCAGGCCATCGCCAGACAGCTCGGCATCGACGAGGTCGTGGCCGAGGTCCTCCCCGACGGCAAGGTCGAGGCGCTCAAGGGTCTGCGGCAACGGCTCGGCAGCGTCGCCTTCGTGGGCGACGGCATCAACGACGCCCCGGCGCTCGCCGAGGCCGACGTGGGCCTCGCCATCGGCACAGGCACGGACGTGGCGATCGAGTCGGCCGACGTGGTGCTGATGTCGGGCGACCTGCGGGGCGTCCCCAACGCAATTGCGCTCTCCCAGGCGACCATCCGGAACATCAAGCAGAACCTGTTCTGGGCCTTCGCTTACAACACGGTGCTGATCCCCGTGGCGGCGGGCGCGCTCTACCCCGCCTACGGCGTCCTGCTCTCGCCCGTGTTCGCGGCCGCCGCGATGGCGCTTTCCAGCGTCTTCGTGCTCGGCAACGCGCTTCGGCTGAAGGGCTTCCGGCCGCCGATGGCGGCCGAGACGTCCGCGCCTGACCGCGCGACGGGCCGACCCGCGTTGGCGCCCGCCGAATGACGGCCGGCCCGGGCCGCGACGAGGGCCCGGGTCAGCCCAAGACGAAACGCAAGGAGGCCGACATGCCCGAGACCGCAGATACCAAGGTGATCGTCTACACCACGCCGACCTGCCCGGATTGCCGGGCGCTGAAAGCCTGGCTCGACGCGCGAGGCGTTCCTTTCGAGGAGCGCGACCTGTCGGACCAGACGGTGATGGAGGAAGCCAAGGCGCGCACCGGGGTGCGCGTGGCGCCCATCACGCTGGTGGGCGAGAAGGTCTTCTACGGCACCTTCCCGTCGCAGAAGCCGGGCCTCGCCGAGGCGCTCGGCCTGTCGAAGGCGGCGTGAGGGGGAGCGTCGCCATGACCAGACGTGTCGACATCCGACAGGCCGGGCTGACCATTGATGTCCCCGAGGGCCGCACGATCCTGGAGGTCGCGCTTGAGGCGGGCATCCCTTACCCGCACGGCTGCCGCTCGGGCCGGTGCGGCTCGTGCAAGTCCCGCCTCGTGTCAGGTGAGGTCGATCTGCTCGATCATACCCGCTTTGCGCTCTCCGACGCGGAGAAGACGCAAGGTCTGATCCTCGCCTGCCGGGCGCTGCCCCGGACCGACGCCGCCGTCGCCTGGCTCGGCGGCGACGAGGAGGTCGCCGATCACCCGCGCCGGCGGCTGCGCTGCCGCGTGGTGGCGATCGAGGACGCCACCCACGACATCAAGCGCGTCCGGCTCGCCGTCGAGGACGGGGCGCCGCTCGCCTTCACGGCCGGCCAGTACGCCCGGGTGACCTTCCCGGGCGCGCCGACCCGCGACTATTCGATGGCGAACTGGCCCGGCGAGCCGGAGCTGGAGTTCCACATCCGTCGCGTGCCGGGCGGCGCCGCGACCGCGCGCATCCACGCGCTCCTGAAGCTCGGCGACCCCGTGACCGTCGAGGGGCCGTTCGGCTCGTCCTACCTGCGCGAGAAGCATGCCGGGCCGATCCTCTGCGTCGCGGGCGGCTCGGGCCTCGCGCCGATCAAGTCGATCGTCGAGACCGCGCTCGCGCATGGCATGCGGCAGCCGATCCACGTCTATTTCGGGGCGCGGGCGGAGCGCGACCTCTATCTCGCCGACCACTTCGAGGGGCTGGAAGCGCGGCACCCCAACCTGACCTTCACGCCGGTCCTCTCTGAGTCCCCGCCGCAACCGAAATGGCGGACGGGGTTCGTCACCGACGCGGTCGGGCAGGATCTGCACGACCTCGACGGCTGGAAGGCCTATGTCGCCGGCCCGCCGGCGATGGTGGACGCAGCGATGGCCATCGCGACCGCGCGCGGCCTGCGGCGTGAGGACCTGCATGCGGACGTGTTCTTCACGCCCGAAGAAGCGCCCGCGGCCCGCGCCGCGAGCGCGTAACAGCAATCGAGACAAGGAGACGAACCATGAATATCGGGCAAGCGGCCAAGGCCTCCGGCGTTTCGGCTAAGATGATCCGCTACTACGAGCAGACCGGCCTCATCCCGAAGGCCATCCGCTCGGACGCGGGCTACCGCAACTACAGCCCGTCCGACGTGCACACGCTGCGCTTCATCCGCCGGGCGCGCGACCTCGGGTTCTCGGTCGAGCAGATCGCGGAGCTGCTCGCGCTGTGGCGGGACCGCGGCCGGGCGAGCGCTGACGTGAAGGCGGTGGCGCTCTCCCACGTCGCCGGACTCAAGGCGAAGATCGCCGAGCTGCAGGCCATGACCCGCACGCTGGAGCATCTGGCCGCAACCTGCCAGGGCGACGACCGCCCCGACTGCCCGATCATCGAGGATCTCGCCGAGGCGGCCCAGGTGGCCGCGCCGGCGCGCCCCAAGCGCGCGGCGGCGCCGCGGTTCGGCGAAGCCGGCGGGCCCTCGGCGACGCGGCGCGGTGCGGCGGCTGCGCCCCGCCACTGAGCTCGGCCGGCGCCCGGAGCAACCGGGCCAGTTGCATGCAATAGAGGAGCTGAGCCGTCCGATGATCGGAACTGACCGTCGAGCGGTTGCCGTGCTGGCTGTCGCCCAAGCTCTCTATCTGTCCGCGGCCGCGGTGGTGTTCACCTTCTCCGGCCTCGCCGGTTACATGCTGGCCGCAGACAAGGCGCTGGCGACGCTGCCGGTGGCCTTGATGACGGTCGCCACCGCGCTGGCGACGATTCCCGCCTCGCTGCTGATGGCGCGGGTCGGCCGACGCCGCGGCTTCCAGCTCGGCGCCTTCTTCGGCGCGGCGAGCGGCGCGGTCTCGGCTGGCGCGATCATGCTCGGGAGCTTCGCGCTGTTCTGCCTGGGCGGCGCCCTGATGGGCGTGTTCCAGGGCTTCGCGATGTACTATCGCTTCGCCGCCGCTGATGCTGCCGACCCGTCGGGCAAGGCCAAGGCGGTTTCGTGGGTGCTCGCCGGCGGGGTCGCGGCCGCGCTGATCGGGCCGCAGGTCGCGGCGTGGAGCCGAAGCGCCTTGCCCACGGCGGAGTTCGCCGGCTCGTATCTGGCGGTTGTCGCCCTGTCTTTTCTGTCGATGGTCGTGCTCGCCGGCCTGCGCATGCCGGCGCCCGGCCCCGCCGAGCGGGGCGGCGGTCGACCGCTCCTCGTGATCGCCCGCCAGCCGGCCTTCGTCGTCGCCGTCCTCAACGCCGCAATCGCCTACGGGGTGATGAGCTTCGTGATGACGGCCTCGCCGCTCGCGGTGGTGGCCGATGGGCACGGGCCCGACGCGGCCGCGAGCGTCACCCGCTGGCATCTGCTCGGCATGTTCGTGCCCTCCTTCGTCACGGGGAGCCTGATCGCGTGCTTCGGCGTCGTCCGCGTGCTGCTGGCGGGTGCCGGCCTGCTGCTCGCGAGCGCGGCGACCGCGCTGGCCGACCCGGCCGCGCTCACCCACTACCACGTCGCGTTGCTTCTGCTCGGGGTCGGGTGGAACTTCCTCTTCATCGGCGGGACGACGCTCCTCGCGGAGACCTACCAGCCCGCCGAGCGCGCCAAGGTCCAGGCGGCGAACGAGTTCCTCGTCTTCGGCGCGACGGCGCTTGCCACGCTCGCCGCCGGCGGCGTCCAGACGGGGTTCGGGTGGGTCGCGGTCAACTGGAGCGCCGTTCCGGCCGTGATGATCGCGGTCGGCGCGACTGTTTGGCTGGCTGCCACCGCCCTTAAGCGGAAACCTCGTCCCACACCCGAGAAGCCATCATGAACCTGCGCGACGCACGGCATTGAGGTCGCGGCGCTGAGCTCGCTCAATGCTCGCGGGGCCGGCGAACGGCGGCGGCGATCGCCAGATAGGCGTCGCCTAGCGCCGGCTCCTCCAAAGCGCCGTCGGGATCGAGTTCGCCGTCTCGCTGCCGGGCGATGAGTTCGAGGATCGAGAGCAGCCCGTCGGCGACCTCCAGCGCGCGCTCCGCGCAGGCCTGATGGAACGCTGCAAGCACCCGCGCCTCGAGCATCGGGGTGGCGCATCGATCGGACATGGCGGAGCCCTCCTTCGCCGGCCAGGCGGCAGCTCAGGCCGGGTGAAGCGCGAGCCAGTCGCGCATGAAGGCGATCTCGCGATCCTGCGCCGCGATGATCTCCTCGGCCAGGCGCTTCAGCTCCGGATCGGCGCAGTGCTCGATCGCGATCTTCGCCATCTCGACCGCGCCCTCGTGGTGCGGGATCATCGCCCGGACGAAGTCGCGGTCGGGATCGCCCGTGAGCTCGACCGCCATGGCGTGGTGCATGCGGTCGTTAGCGGCGCGCAGCGCCTGCATGGCGGCTTCGTTCTTCGGCATCGTCGGATCTCCTCATCATTGGATGAGCCGACCGTGCGGCTTGCAACGCTGGCAAGGTCAAGCGCTCGCCGCCGCTCCATTCGAAAGCGATCCGGCCACGCCTCAGTGCGGTGCGCTGCAGCGATGGACCTCGACGGTGACGTGCGCCAGCTCGGGCCAGTCGGACACGCGGGTGCGGTAGTGCTCGGGATCGCGCGGCTCCGAAGTGACGAGCGCGATGATCGCGGCGTGACGCCCCGGGCCGACCCGCCACAGGTGAAGGTCGCTGATCCGATCGCCGCCGCGCTCAATCGCTCCCCGCACCCGTTCGGCCAGGCGTGGATCGGCGCCCGCGTCGAGCAGTACGGCCGCGGTGTCGCGCAGCAGGCCGTAGGCCCAGCGGCCGATCACCAAGGCGCCTACGACGCCGACGACCGGATCCATCCAGACCCAGCCGAGATAGCGCCCGACCACGAGGGCGACGATGGCGAGAACGGAGGTCAGCGCGTCGGCGAGAACATGCAGATAGGCCGCACGGAGGTTCTGGTCCTGGTGATCATGATGGTGATGGTGCTCGTGCGCGTGGCCGTGGTGATGATCGTGGCCTCCGCCGGCCAGCAGCCAGGCGCTCGCCAGGTTGACCGCGAGCCCCAGCACAGCGACCGTGATGGCCTCCCCGAAGGCGATGGGAACCGGATCGATCAGCCGCTCGACCGACTCCCAGCCGATCAGCAGCGCCGTCACGCCAAGCGCGATGGCGCTGGCGAACCCGGCGAGCTCGCCGACCTTGCCGGTGCCGAAGGTGAACCGCGCGTCGCGCGCATAGCGGCGGGCGAAGGCATAGGCGAAGGCGGTGATTGCGAGGGCCCCGGCGTGGGTTGCCATATGCCAGCCGTCAGCAAGGAGGGCCATCGAGCCGAACAGCATGCCCGCCGTGATTTCGCCGACCATCATGACAGCGGTCAGGAGGATCACCCAATGCGTGCGGCGGGCGTTGCGGTCGTGGTAGGCGCCCAGGAAGACGTGATCGTGCTGGTGGTCGGCGAAAGTGTGGCCGTGCATGGTCTCTCCTTTCTTTGGATTCATTCGGCAGGCGCCGGGACCGGCGCCGGTTGGGGGTGCCGCCGGCCGGCCAGCCGCCGGACCACGACGTAGAAGACCGGCGTCAGCACCAGGCCGAAGAGCGTGACCCCGAGCATGCCGGCGAACACCGCGACGCCCATGGCCTGGCGCATCTCGGCGCCGGCCCCGGTCGCGGTCGCGAGCGGCACGACGCCGGCGATGAAGGCGAGCGACGTCATGAGGATCGGGCGCAGGCGCAGCCGGGCCGCTTCGAGCACGGCGCTCAAGGTATCGAGACCATCGTCCTCCTTGGTCCGGGCGAACTCGACGATGAGGATGGCGTTCTTGGCGGCGAGGCCGACGAGCACCACGAAGCCGATCTGGGTGAAGATGTTGTTGTCGCCGCCCGACAGCCAGACGCCGGCGATGGCCGAGAGCAGCGCCATCGGCGCGATCAGCAGCACGGCGAGCGGCAGCGACCAGCTATTGTACTGGGCGGCCAGGATCAGGAAGGCGAGCAGCACCGACAGGGGAAAGACGAACAGGGCGGTGTTGCCGGCCTGCTTCTCCTGATAGGTGAGTTCGGTCCACTCGAATGTCATGCCGGCCGGCAGCGTTTCGCGGGCGATCCGCTCGATCGCGTCCGTCGCCTGACCCGACGAATACCCCGGCGCCGGGTTGCCGCTGATGTCGGCCGACGGGTAGCCGTTGTAGTGCATCACGCGATCCGGCCCCGAGCTGCGCGAGATCGTGACGAGCGCCGCGAGCGGGATCATCTCGCCGGCCGCGTTGCGCACCTTCAGCCGGCCAATGTCCTCGGCCTGCATCCGGAACGGCGCGTCCGCCTGGACCATGACGCGGTAGGTCCGCCCGAAGCGGTTGAAGTCGTTGGCGTAGAGCGAGCCGAGGTTGACCTGCAGCGTCTCGAAGATGGCGGTGAGCGGCACGCCCTGCGCCTTGGCCTTGACGCGGTCGACGTCGACCTGGACCTGCGGCGCGTTGACCTGGAAGCTCGCCAGCATGCCGGTGAGCTCGGGCGCCTGGGACGCCTTCGCCATGATCGCGCCTTGCGCCGCGGCGAGCGCATCGAGGCCGAGGCCCGCCCGGTCCTCGATCTGCATCTTGAAGCCGCCGATCGCGCCGAGGCCTGGCACCGGCGGCGGCGGGAAGATGCCGAGGAAGCCGTCGGGGATCTGGCTGAACTTGCCCATCAGGCGGCCCGCGATGGCGTTGGCCGAGAGCGAGGGTTCCCGGCGCTGCTCGAACGGGTCCAGCATCGCGAACATCACAGCGGCGTTCGGGATGTTGACGAAGCCGTTGACCGACAGGCCGGGGAACGCGACGACGCTCTCCACGCCGGGCTCGGCGAGCGCGATCCTCGACATCTCCTTGACGACAGCCTCGGTGCGGTCGAGCGAAGCGCCGGTCGGCAACTGGGCGATGCCGACGAGGTAGTATTTGTCCTGCGCCGGCACGAAGCCGGTCGGCACGCTCTGGAATCCGAGCCAGGTGAGGCCGAGGAGCCCGGCGTAGAGCATGAGCACGAGACCGCTGACGCGCACGGCGCGGCGTACCGACCAGACGTAGGCGCGCGAGGCGCCCTCGAAGAAGCGGTTGAACAGCCGGAAGAACCAGCCGAACAGGCGGTCGATGATCCGCGTGAGGCGGTCGCGCGGTGCGCCGCCGTGATGCGGCTTCAGCAGCACGCCGGCCAACGCGGGCGACAGGGTCAGCGAGTTGACCGCCGACAGGATGGTCGAGATTGCGATGGTGAGCGCGAACTGTCGGTAGAACTCGCCCTGCAGGCCGGAGAGGAAGGCCGAGGGGATGAACACGGCCGCCAACACCGAGGTGATGGCGACGATCGGCCCGGTCACCTCGTCCATCGCCTTGCGGGTCGCCTCCTTGGGCGGCTCGCCCAGCGCGATGTGCCGCTCGACGTTCTCCACCACCACGATCGCGTCGTCGACCACGATGCCGATCGAGAGCACCAGGCCGAACAGCGAGAGCGTGTTGAGCGAGAAGCCGAGGAGGTGCATGACCGCGAAGGTGCCGACGAGCGACACCGGCACCGCCACGAGCGGGATGATCGAAGCCCGCCAGGTCTGCAGGAACAGCACCACGACGAGCACCACGAGCGCGACGGCTTCGAGCAGCGTCACCGCGACCGCTTCCAGCGAGGCGCGGACGAACACCGTCGGATCGTAGGCGATCCGATACTCCAGGCCTTCAGGAAAGCCGCGCTTGAGATCGTCCATGGCACCGCGCACGGCGTTCGAGACGTCGAGCGCGTTGGCCCCGGGGCTCTGGATGATCTGGAGCGCGACGGCGGGTTCGCCGTCGAGGAGGCTGCGCAGCGCATAGGCGTCGGCGCCGAGCTCGACGCGTGCAACGTCCTTGAGTCGCGTGACCTGGCCGTCGGCCCCGGTCTTCACCACGATGTCGCCGAACTGCTCTTCACTCGAGAGCCGGCCCAGCGTGTTCACCGAAACCTGGAAGTCGGCCGAGGCATAGGGCTGCTGGCCGACCGAGCCGGCGGCCACCTGGACGTTCTGCTCGCGGATGGCGGCGACCACGTCGCTCGCGCTGAGGCCGCGCGCCGCCACCTTCGCCGGGTCGAGCCAGATCCGCATCGCGTATTCGCCGGCGCCCCAGACCACGACGTCGCCGACGCCGGGCAGGCGGGCGAGCACGTCGCGCACCTGGAGGATGGCGTAGTTCGAGACGTAGAGCGGATCGTAGCGCTTGTCGGGCGAGAGGAGATGCACGACCATCAGCACGTCGGGCGAGGTCTTCTGGGTGACGACGCCGATGCGCTGCACCTCTTCGGGGAGACGCGGGAGCGCGCGCGAGACCCGGTTCTGCACCTGGATCTGCGCCATGTCGGGATCGGTGCCCTGCGCGAAGGTGACGGTGAGCGTCATGCGCCCGTCGGTTGCCGCCTGCGAGCCCATGTAGAGCATGCCTTCGACGCCGTTGATCGCCTGCTCCAGCGGCGAAGCCACCGTCTCGGCGATCACCTGCGGGTTGGCGCCGGGATAGCTCGCCGTCACCTGAACCGTCGGCGGCGTCACGGAGGGATATTCGCTGAGCGGCAGCCGCAGCAGCGCGAGGGCGCCGCCGATCAGCATCAGCACCGAGAGCACGACCGCGAAGATCGGGCGGTCGACGAAGAAGCGGGGCAGGTTCATCGGCGCGCCTCCTGGGAGGCCACGTTGGCCGCGTGGCCGGACGGCGCCGTGCCGGGCGCCATCGAGGTCGGGCGAGGCGCGACCTGCATGCCGGGACGCACCAGCCCCTTGACGATGATGGTCTCGCCGGGAGCAAGGCCGCTCGTGACGACGCGCAGGCCGTCGATCACCGGCCCGAGCTCGACCGGGCGATACTCGGCCTTGTTGTCCGCTCCCAGCACCAGCACGTAGCGCCGGCCCTGGTCGGCGCCGACGGCCTGATCGTCGATGAGCACCGTCTGGCGCGACGCATCGGTCACGAGCTTCACCCGCGCGAACAGGCCCGGCGTGAGCCGCCCGTCCGGATTCGGAACGACGGCGCGGGCGCGCACCGTGCCGGTGCTGCGATCGACGCGGTTGCCGAGGAAATCGAGCACGCCCGCGTGCGGGAAGCCGTTATCGGTCATGAGACTGACCCGGACGGGCAGCCGGACCGTGGCGCGGCCGCTGCTGTCGGGGCGAGCCTTTGCCACGAAGTCGAGGTAGGTTGCCTCGTCGATGTCGAAGTAGACGTGGACGGGATCGATGGAGACGATGGTCGTGAGCACGGTCGCCGCGCCGGCGCCGCCGCCGGCGACAAGATTGCCTTCGGTCACCAAGGCCCGATCGACCCGGCCGGCGATCGGGGCCGTGACACGGGAATAGGAGAGATCGAGCCGGGCCGCCGCGACCGCGGCCTTCGCCGCTTGCACCTGCGCCTGCCGCTCGCGCCGCTTGGCCAGCGCGTCGTCGTAGCTCTTGCGGGAAATCGTGCCGTTGGGCACGAGCTTCTCCGCCCTCTCGAAGTCGGCTTCGGCCTGGGCGAGCAGCACTTCGGCCTGGCGGAGCTGCGCTTCGGCCGTCTCGACCGCCACCTGGAACGGGCGCGGGTCGATCTGGAACAGGAGCTGGCCCTCCCGGACCAGCCCGCCCTCCGGAACGCTCACCGCCTCGATCGCTCCGCCCACGCGCGGCCGAAGCTCCACGCTCCTCGTCGCGGCCACGAAGCCTGTGAACTCGGCGGAGGGTGCGATCTCGCGCGTGACCACCTCGGCCACCGGAACCTGCGGCGCCGGGGGCGCAGCGGCCGGTTCGGTGGGCGCGCCGCCTGCATCTTCTCCGGACCAGGCAAGCGCGAGGACGCGATCGGCGTAGGGCGCCACCTCCTCGCGGTAGGCCACGGCGAGGCCGGCGGCGGCGGTGACGGCGGTCGCCAAGAGGACGGCTGCGGCTCTGCGTGCCATGGCATTCACCTTCGGTGCGTCGCAGCGCTCGGACTCCTGAGCGCGGTTTCAGCGGCGTTTGTCGTGAAGGTGGTCTTTCCAACGATGGGAAGGTCAAGAGCCCACGCGGAGCCCGGAAACCTCCCTCCCGGACGAGGATCGGCGGCCTGTTGACCTTGTCACGCTGGCAAGCCGCAGCGTTGGCGCTGCGACTCGTCAGCCGGAGGTCAGATGGAACTGCGTCAGCTCCGTTACTTCGTGGCGGTGGCTGATGCGGGCAGCTTCAGCGGGGCGGCGGCTGCGCTCGGGGTGATCCAGCCGACCGTCAGCCAGCACATCCAGAGGCTCGAAAGCCGGCTGCATACAAACCTGTTCGAGCGTTACCCACGCGGCGTTCGCCTCACCCATGCCGGCCAGCGCTTCCTTCGGTCGGCTCGCCGGATCATCTACGAGCTCGATCAGGCAACGGGCCAGGCCGGTCGCATCGCTCGCGCCGAGGCCGGTGCGCTCTCGATTGGCTTCTACGTCTCGCTGAGCACCGGGCCGCTCCGCACGGCGCTGGCGGCGTTCCGTGCTGAGGCCCCTGAAGTCGCGCTCGAGCTCCAGGAGGGCAGTCCGCCCGACTTGCTCGCCGCCTTGCGCGAGCACCGCATTGATGTCGCGCTAACGGTGCTCGAGGTCGCGTCCGCTGAGTTCGCGACTCTGCACCTTTGGGACGAGGAGCTCGCCGCCGTTCTCCCTGAGGATCACCCGCTGGCGACCCGCGAGGCGGTGTCATGGTCCGATCTGGCGGAAGCACCGCTGGTTCTCCGGACATGGGAGAGCGGGTCGGTGCTCTATACCTTTCTCGCCGGTCGGGTTGCCCCGGATGCGTATCTTGAGGCCGACCAGCACTTCGTCTCGCGCGAGGCGCTGCTTTCGTTGGTCGGCCTGGGTTTTGGAGCCACCGTCATCGGCGAGTCGGCCACCGGCGTTGCCCACAGTGGTGTCGTCTTCAAGCCCATTGCCGAACCGGACGCCGCGGTCCCGGTTACTGCGGCTTGGCTCAAGGAGAACGACAACCCTGCGAGGGGCCGGTTCGTCGCCGTTGTTCGCGATCTGTCGAAGCCCGCAGGAAATCGGCGCCTCGACAGATAGAGTAGCCTTGGATCATTGCTGAAGCTTGCTGCTGATCAAGCCTCATCGGAGTAGGCGGGGCGACGGAGTCCTCGCAGCCCCCGTTCCGGACGCGCCTGCGTGGCGCGCCGGGTAGAGCGCAGCTATGGGCCGTACGCCGATTCGCCGCCCTTTCCAGCCCCTTTGCGCTACTACGATCTTTTCTCTCTTCACATCGGACGAGCTGGTGCCTTCGTTGCTGAGTGCTGGAGCGTGAGCGGATTGGTCAGAAGCGGACCGGCGGTGAGCGGCTGGTATCAGCGCAAACCACAGCCGGTGGCCATGGCTGACCTAGCTCCAGCCAGACGGACATGGAGCCTTTTTGGTTCGGGAGTATCGAATGGCCGAACGGAAATTTCTCACCGCCGACGAGGTGGCGGAGCGGTATCGTGGCGAGATCTCGGTCGGGACATTGCGGAACTGGCGTGCGATGCGGGTGGGCCCGGGCTTCGTGAAGATCGGCAAGGCGGTCCTATACCCCGTTGACGAACTCGATGCTTGGGACGAGAAGAACCTGGTGGCTTGCCGTGCGTCACGGCGCCTCACCGTGACCGACGAGGATGACGCGTGATGGGCACGTTGGAGCATCAAACACCGATCCCAAGTGCCGCTACCAAGTTCCACCTTCCGAGCCAAAATTAGCAATAAATCCAGTCCCTTAGGGGTTGGTGATCGTGTGTCGCACAACCACCCGTCGGGAGACCCGACCCCCTCGCCCGCCGATATCGACCTCACCCGCCGTCTGGTCGAAGCCGCGCGCCATCTGGGCATCTCGGTCCACGACCACATCATCATCGGCCGGCGCAGCTACAAGAGCTTCAAGGCCCTGGGGCTGCTCTGAAAGGAGCCTCACTCCGCCGGGGTAACGTCGACCGCCAGCTGCGGCACCGCCCTTGCCGGCGGCTCGGTGGGCGCACGGGCCGGGCGTTGCGCCGGGCGGGAGAGTTCATAGACATCAACAGTTTCGGTCCGGCCGCGCAGCATATGCGCACCCAATGACCGCGAATCGACTCCTGCCGGCAGCGGCGCCAGCGCCAGAACGGCTTCAGACACCAGCACCGGCACTTTCAGCGTCTTAGCCAGGCCTTCAAGCCGGGCGGCGGTGTTCATCGTATCGCCGATGAAGGCGATCTCGTGTTTGGCATCGCCCAGTTCGGCGACCACCACGGTGCCGACATGCATCACGGCCCGGACCCGCGGCGCCTCGCCGAAACGACGGATGAAGTCCGGACCGGCCCGCTCCACCGCCTCCAGAATGTCGAAGGTGCAGGTGATCGCCCGGGCCGCCTGACGCGCGGCCTGGCGCGCGCCGCAGCTGATGTTCCAGGAAATGATCGCCTGGTCGCCGACATAGCGGTCGATGGCGCCCCGGTTGCGGCGCACGGGTGAGCCCATGGTGAACAGGATCTGGCCCAGATAATCGGTCGCCCCCAGCTCGCCCAGCCGCTCGGCGGTGCTGGTCCAGCCGGCGACATCGACCAGAAGGAAGATGCGTTCCTCGCGCGTCGGGCGGTGATAGCGGCCGACCAGCAGGGCCAGGAATACCCGCGTGCCGATCAGGTCGCGGATCCGGAACAGCAGGCCGCCCACGGCCGACACGCCCATGGAGAAGAGCAGCACGTCGAAGCGCAGCACCAGCCACATCAGCGGCCCGTGATCCTGATGGCCGGCCAGGATCCCGAACCACTGGTCCGCCACCATCAGCAGCAGCCCCATCACGGCATAGGAGACGAAGGACAGCGCCGACCAGACGAGCATGGTGCCGCCGACATAGATCGGTGCCGCCTGGGCGCGCAGCCAGCGGCTGACCTTGGGAAACAGCCGCCCCATCGCGAAGGCGATCATCACCCCGCCGACGCCGGCGCCATAGACCATGGCGATCCAGGTGTCGTTCTTGCCTTCCAGGATGCCGAAGGCCAGGCCGCAGAGCATGCCGGCGAGCGGGAAACCCAGCCAGCCCAGCGCGTTGCGCAGGCGTTGCGTGGTCGCTTCCCTCATGCCCCCTCACCTTTCACCCGACAGCCTGCCCGCCACACCGGTGCATACGGTGTTGTTTCTGGATATTGGGCGGCCGTGTCCTCTTGTCGACCTCCCGAAGCCATCTGCTTCAAGACATCTTCATGACGGCTGCCGTCGTCCCACACTAAGCCACGATTGGCCCCGGCGCAGCAGCTTTACGCGCACCGCCGCCCCGCCAGTGGTCATCTGCCCTTTGCCCGGCGGCTGCCACGGGCTATAACCCTGCCCGAAGCGGCCGGACGGCTCCGGTTCGCGTGTGTTTCGCCTGCGAAGGACAGCCCAGCGATGATCCCGCGCTATTCCCGCCCCGAGATGGTCCGGATCTGGGAACCGGAGAACAAGTTCCGCATCTGGTTCGAGATCGAAGCCCATGCCTGCGACGCCCAGGCCGAGCTGGGGGTGATCCCCAAAGAAGCCGCGAAGGCGGTGTGGGAGCGCGGCGCCTTCGACATTCCGCGCATCGACGAGATCGAGCGCGAGGTGAAGCACGACGTCATCGCCTTTCTGACCAGCCTGGCCGAGCATGTGGGCGAGGAAGCCCGCTTCGTGCATCAGGGCATGACCTCGTCGGACGTGCTGGATACCTGCCTCGCCGTGCAGCTGAAGCAGGCCGCCGATCTGCTGATCGAGGATGTCGACAAGGTGCTGGCCGCGCTGGAGCGCCGGGCCTTCGAATACAAGGACACGCCCACCATCGGCCGCAGCCACGGCATCCACGCCGAGCCGGTGACGTTCGGCCTGAAGCTTGCCGGCTATCATGCCGAATTCCAGCGCGCCCGCGCCCGGCTGGTGGCAGCGCGTGACGAGATCGCGACCTGCGCCATCTCGGGCGCCGTCGGCACCTTCGCCAATATCGACCCCCGGGTCGAAGAGCATGTGGCCGAAAAGCTGGGCCTGAAGCCCGAGCCGGTTTCGACCCAGGTGATCCCGCGCGACCGCCATGCGATGTTCTTCGCGGTGCTGGGCGTGGTGGCAAGCTCGGTCGAGCGGCTGGCGGTTGAAATCCGCCATCTGCAGCGGTCCGAGGTCTACGAGGCGGAAGAGTATTTCTCGCCCGGGCAGAAGGGCTCGTCGGCGATGCCGCACAAGCGCAACCCGGTGCTGACCGAAAACCTGACCGGTCTGGCCCGCGTGGTGCGCGGCTATGTCACCCCGGCGATGGAGAATGTGGCGCTCTGGCACGAGCGCGACATCTCGCATTCCTCGGTGGAGCGGATGATCGGCCCCGACGCCACCATCGTGCTCGATTTCGCGCTCAACCGCCTGGCCGGCGTGGTCGACAAGCTGGTGGTCTACCCTGAGCGGATGATGGCCAATCTGGATGCGCTGGGCGGCCTGGTCCACTCGCAGCGCGTGTTGCTCGCCCTCACCAAGAAGGGTGTCAGCCGCGAGGATGCCTATCGCCTGGTGCAGCGCAACGCCATGCCGGTCTGGCGCGGCGAGGGCCAGTTCATCGACCTGCTGAAGGCAGACCCCGAGGTCACCGCCCGCCTCTCCGACGCCGAGATCGAAGGGCTGTTCGATCTGGGCTATCACATGGCGCAGGTCGACACGATCTTCCGGCGGGTTTTCGGGCGGGCCTGATCCCGAACTCTTATCCCCACACCGGATATCAGAGAAAACCCCGCGGCACCTGCTGCGGGGTTTTTTTCATGGGTCACACGTCGTCCTGGGGCGCGCGGACCGGCAGGCTCTTCAGAAACAGCGCGAAACGGTCCAGCTCCTCACGCGTCACATCGGCCGGCAGGCGCAGCGCGACGTTCTGGCCAAGCCGGATCGGAAAATAGACCTCGACCGTCTCGGTCGTACGAGGGCCGCCGGTGCGAGTGCGGACGGCATAGAAGGGCTGGGCGGGCGCTGCCGCGTCAGAAGCGGCGACCGTCTGCGGCTCGGCCGCGATCGCGGCGGCATCGCGCTTCACCAGCCGGGTCTTCTGGCCCCGGCGGCCGATCACCAGCTGCCAGTCGGTCAGTGCCTCGATCCGCTTGGCGGTCTCGAGCGCCTCGCGATACTCCATCTCCAGCCACTCGGCCAGGGCCTCGATCGGGATGCTCTTGTGAAACCCGTAGTCGTGCGTCTCGACCAAGGCTTCGAAAGTCTGGAGATTGAAGGTGTCCATGAGGCGGGGCACTCGGGAAAGGTAACTCTCTCTGCACACGCTATCATACGGGATCAAGGCGTCAATTCTTTCGATCGATCCGCGAGTTCCCGTCCCGTACAGGCTGTGTCATCGGCCCGTCCGCCGCGCCATGTTATGATATGCCATCATCGACCCCATGCGAGTTCTCCCCCGATGACCGATATCCGCCTCGCCCTTCTCTCGGACCTTCATCTCGACGTCAGGCGCCGACGGCTGGAACGCGCCGGCCTGGAACCGGAGGCCGCCCTGGCGGCGATAGACGATCTGGGGCGCCGGACGGCCGATGCCGCACGGGATGCCGGGGCCGATCTGGTGATTCTGGCCGGCGACATCGCCAACGGTACCGGCGGGATCGACTGGGCCGGCCGGAATTTCGGCGATCTGCCGGTGCTCTATATCCCGGGCAATCACGAATTCTACGGCCATGACCGGGCGCCGCTGATTCGGGAGATGCGCCGCGCGGCGACGGCCGCCGGCAATCTGCGCGTGCTGGACGGCGATGCGATCGACATCGACGCCCGGGACCGCCGGGTCCGCATTCTGGGCGGCACGGCCTGGACCGACTACCGGCTTTATGGTGACGAGGCAGCCGCAACCGCCATGGATCTGGCGGGCCAGGTGCTCTACGACCATCAGCGCATCCGCGAGGGCGACCGGCCGTTCAGCCCGGAAGATGCCCGGGGCCTGCATCTGGATTTCCGGGCCTGGCTGGCGCAGGAACTCGCCGCCTCCGATCCGTCGGCGACCGTGGTCGTCACCCATCACGGGCCGGCGGCGGCATCGGTGGCCGAACGCTTCGAGGGCAGCCCCCTCTCCCCCGCCTTCGTCTCGGACATGACCGATCTGATGCAGGCGCATGAGCCGGCGCTCTGGCTGCACGGCCACACCCATCACGATGTCGATTACCGGGTCGGCCGGACCCGCGTGGTCGCCCGGCAATGGGGCTATCCCGAGGAAGGGCTCAGCGAGGGCTTCGCCCTGCTCACCATCTGACGCAGCCCCTTCCCCAGATGCAGAAAACCCGCCAGGGCCAGGCCCGGGCGGGTTCGCTGAAGTCGGTCTCGGTGCCGGGGCGATCAGCCCTGGGCGAGCACCGCTGCCTTGGCTTCCTCGCCCAGGCGCTGGAGCTGGATCTCGACGACATGGCGCGAGGTCTCGACATTCGCGGCGGCGAAATCGGCCAGCAGACGGGCGATGATGTCCTCATCGCCCGGCTCCTTCATGTCGGCATCGATCAGCTCGTCGCCATAGGCGGCGATGTCGGTGCGGCCGATCTGCGGCCCGGCCCAGGCGGCGAGCAGCCGGGCGCGCTTCACGCGGGCCTTGAAGGCCAGTTCCTGGTCGTGGGCGAAGCGGTTTTCTTCGGCGCGCTCGCGGTTGTCGAAGGTGCTCATCGCTGGACTACTCCTGCAAAACCTGATCGGTGGTGCGGACCTGGCTTCAGCCGTCATGCCGCGGCGGCTCTCGCCAGCCCGCAATCCGACGGCCCCGTCGCCCTTTCTCATACCAGCAGCAGGCGGCAATGCCTAGCGCAACCGGCCCGGTACCTTCCCAATCATATGGCCGCTCAGTCGATGATATGGTAGCCGCCATCCACGAACAGGGTCTGACCGGTCATCAGCCGGGCGGCGTCGGTGGCGAGATGCGCGGTCGCCGCCCCCACATCCTCGATCGACAGCAGCGACGAGATCGGCGCCTTTTCATGGGCCTTGGCCAGAAGATCGTCGAACCCGGTCAGCCCCGAGGCCGCGCGGGTGGCCAGCGGGCCGGGCGAGACCGCATGGACCCGGATGCCCTTGGGGCCCAGTTCCGCCGCCAGATAGCGCACCGCACATTCCAGCGCCGCCTTGACCGGGCCCATGACGTTGTAGTGGTCGACCACCATCTGGGCGCCGAAATAGCTCATGCAGACCAGGGTGCCGCCCTGTTTCATCAACGGTTCGGCCAGCTTCGCCATGCGGATGAACGACCAGCAGGACACGTCCATCGCCTGCAGGAAACCCGCCTTCGAACAGTCGGTCAGCCGGCCGTGCAGATCCTCGACCGGCGCGAAGGCGATCGAATGGACCAGGAAATCGAGCTGGCCCCAATCGGCCTCGACCTGCTCGAACACCGCTTCCAGCGCCCCGTCGACCCGCAGATCCAGCGGCAGCAGCAGCTGGGCATCCACCTCGCGCGCCAGCGGCTCGACATGCGGGCGCGCTTTGTCGTTCAGATAGGTGATGGCCAGATCCGCGCCCAGCGCCCGAAACGCCTTCGCGCAGCCCCAGGCGATCGAATGCTCGTTGGCGATGCCGGCGATCAGGCCCTTGCGGCCGGCAAGCGGCCCGGGGACGGCAGTGGTGGTCATCTGAAGCGACTCCGTGGTTGCATCTGCTAAACGGCAGTGTGCACCTGCAGCATGACAATCGCGAGCGCAGAGTCCGCCGGGCCTGCCGGGGCAGTCCTGCGAAGCTCGCGCAGCGGGCGAAACCGCATGGCCGGGTCGCGTCGGAAGCCGTTGTCTTGGCGGAGCGGATTGTCTATGTTTCGCGCGCGCTGGACCGACTCCTAAGTCGGCCCGGCCCGACTGATTTGCTCATGGACCCGATTTGCTCACGGACCTGGGCTCAGCTCGTCGAGATCCGACGCTCCCGGGTCGATTCCCGGATGTGCGGACCCGTCGACGGCCTACCGCCCGTCCGAACTCCCCGGAGGACGCCCATGTCCCGCCGCAGGCGCATCTACGAAGGCAAGGCCAAGATCCTGTTCGAGGGTCCGGAGCCCGGCACCGTGATCCAGTACTTCAAGGACGACGCGACCGCCTTCAACAACAAGAAGAAGGGTGTCATCACCGGCAAGGGGGTGCTGAACAACCGCATCTCCGAATACCTGATGACCCGGCTGGCCGAAATCGGCGTGCCGACCCACTTCATCAAGCGCCTGAACATGCGTGAGCAGCTGGTGCGGCAGGTCGAGATCATCCCGATCGAGGTGGTGGTCCGCAACGTCGCCGCCGGTTCGCTCGCCACCCGCCTCGGCCTCGAAGAGGGTGAGCGGCTGCCGCGCTCGATCGTCGAGTACTACTACAAGGCCGACCATCTGAACGATCCGATGGTGACCGAAGAGCACATCACCGCCTTCGGCTGGGCCACGATCCCCGAGATCGACGAAATCCTGAACATGTCGATCCGGGTCAACGACTTCCTGTCGGGCCTGTTCCTCGGCATCGGCCTCAAACTGGTCGACTTCAAGCTGGAATTTGGCCGGGTGTTCGACGAGGACCAGGACATGATCATCCTGGCCGACGAGATCAGCCCCGACAACTGCCGGCTCTGGGACGTCAAGACCAACGAGAAGCTCGACAAGGACCGGTTCCGCCGCGATATGGGCCGCGTCGAGGAAGCCTATCAGGAAGTCGCCCGCCGGCTCGGCATCCTGCCCGAGGATCCGGGTCGCGACGTGGCCGAGACCCCGACCGAGGAGGACGCATGATGAAGGCCCGCGTTCACGTGACCCTGAAGCCCGGCGTGCTCGACCCGCAGGGCAAGGCCATCGCCAACGCGCTCCACGGCCTCGGCTATGCCGAAGCGGGCGAGGTTCGTCTCGGCAAGTATATCGAGCTGGACGTCGACGCCGCCGATGCGGCCACCGCCCGCAGCCGCGTCGCCGAGATGTGCGAGCGCCTGCTCGCCAACACCGTGGTCGAGAACTACGCGATCGAGATCGCGGACTGATCCCGCCGCCGGCCCGGGCCACCCGCCCGGGCCGGCGATGTTTCAGCCCCTGCCGACCCGATCCGAAATCAGGGAATCCAAGCCCGTGGATGCCGCCGTCATCGTCTTTCCCGGCTCGAACTGCGACCGCGACGTGGCCGTTTCCGTCGAGGCGGCGCTGGGCCGTGCGCCGCACATGGTCTGGCACCGTGCCGATGAACTGCCCAAGGTCGATCTGATCGTCCTTCCGGGCGGTTTTTCCTATGGCGACTATCTGCGCTCGGGCGCGATCGCCGCGAATTCGCCGATCATGGCGCAGGTGAAGGCCGCCGCCGCAAAGGGCACCCGGGTGCTCGCCATCTGCAACGGCTTCCAGATCGCCATCGAGGCCGGGCTGCTGCCGGGCGCCCTGATGACCAATGCCGGTCTGAAATTCGTCTGCCGAGACGTGCTGCTGAAGGTGGAGCGCAACGACACGCCCTTCACCGCAGGCTATGAGCAGGGCGCGGTCGTGCGGTTCCCGGTCGCCCATCACCAGGGCAATTATTTCGCCGACGACGAGACGCTGGCCCGGATCGAGGGCGAAGGCCTGGTCGCCTTCCGCTATGTCGATGCCGGCGGCAACCCGACCGGGGCGGCGAACCCCAACGGCTCGGCCCGCAACATTGCCGGCGTCTACAACGAGGCGCGCAATGTGATGGGGCTGATGCCGCATCCCGAACGTCTGGCCGACCCGGCGCTGGGCGGCACCGACGGAGCCCGGATGTTCCGCTCGCTGCTGGGCGGTCTCTCCTGAGCCGCCCCGGAGTTCCAGCCTCCGAAGCCCGGCATGGCCGGGCCCCAAGTTTCCGAGACTGACGGGAATCGCGACCGATGACGGCCGAAACCAAGATCACCCCCGAGATCGTCGCCGAGCACGGGCTGACCCGCGACGAATACAAGCGGATCCGCCAGATCATGGGCCGCGAGCCCAACCTGGTCGAACTCGGCATCTTCTCGGCGATGTGGAGCGAGCACTGCTCGTACAAGTCGTCGAAGAAGTGGCTGAAGACCCTGCCGACCACCGCCCCCTGGGTGATCTGCGGCCCCGGCGAGAATGCCGGTGTCGTCGATATCGGCGACGGCCAGGCGATCATCTTCAAGATGGAGAGCCACAACCACCCGTCCTATATAGAGCCCTATCAGGGTGCGGCGACGGGTGTGGGCGGCATTCTGCGCGATGTGTTCACCATGGGTGCGCGGCCGATCGCGATGATGAACGCGCTGCGTTTCGGCGATCCGTCGCATCCGAAGATGAAGCACCTGATTTCGGGCGTGGTGTCGGGCATCGGCGGCTACGGCAACTGCGTCGGCGTGCCGACGGTGGGTGGCGAGACCGATTTCCACCCGGCCTATAACGGCAATATCCTGGTCAACGCCATGTGCGTGGGCCTGGCGGATGCCGACAAGATCTTCTATTCGGCCGCCGCCGGCATCGGCAATCCGGTGGTCTATGTCGGCTCCAAGACCGGCCGCGACGGCATCCACGGCGCCTCCATGGCCTCGGCCGAGTTCGGCGAGGATGCCGAGCAGAAGCGGCCGACCGTGCAGGTGGGCGACCCCTTCACCGAAAAGCTGCTGATCGAGGCTTGCCTGGAGCTGATGAAGTCCGACGCCATCGTCGCCATCCAGGACATGGGTGCGGCGGGCCTGACCTCGTCGTCGTTCGAGATGGCCGACAAGGGCGATGCCGGCATCGAGCTGTGGCTCGACAAGGTGCCGACCCGCGAAGTGGGCATGACGCCCTACGAGCTGATGCTGTCGGAAAGCCAGGAGCGCATGCTCATGGTGCTGAAGCCCGGCCGCGAGGACGAGGCCCGGCGGGTTTTCGAGAAGTGGGAGCTGGACTTCGCCGTCATCGGCAAGGTGACCGATACCGGCCGCATGGTGCTGAAGTTCCACGATGCCGTGGCCGGCGACCTGCCGATCAAGCCGCTGGCCAATGGCAGCCCGGAATATGACCGTCCCTGGACGCCCACGCCCCAGCGCCGCCCGATCGTGCTGCCCCGCGGCCGCGACGATCTGGACGCCGTGCTGCCGACGCTGGAAAAGCTGATGGGCTCGCCCGATCTCGCCTCCCGGCGCTGGATCTGGGAACAGTACGACCACATGGTGATGGGCGACACCGTCGGCCGCCCCGGCGGCGATGCGGCGGTGGTGCGCATCCACGGCACGCAGAAGGCGGTGGCGATCACCACCGACGTCACGCCGCGCTACTGCTATGCCGACCCTTATCAGGGCGGCCGTCAGGCCATCGCCGAAACCTGGCGCAACCTGACCGCCACGGGTGCGAAGCCGCTGGCCATCACCGACTGCCTGAATTTCGGCAACCCCGAAAAGCCCGAGATCATGGGCCAGCTGGTCGGCTGCATCCAGGGCATGGCCGAGGCCTGCCGGGCGCTGAACTTCCCGGTCGTCTCGGGCAATGTCTCGCTCTACAACGAAACCCAGGGCACCGGCATCCTGCCGACCCCGGCAATCGGCGGCGTCGGCCTGATCGCCGACGTCTCGCGCCGGGCCGACATCGCCTTCAAGGGCCGGGATCACGCGATCATCGTGATCGGCGAGACCCGCGGCCATATGGGGCAGTCACTCTATCTGCGCGAGATCCTGGGCCGCGAGGATGGCGAGACCCCCCCGGTGACCTGTCGGTGGAGCGCCGCAACGGCGATTTCGTCCGCACCCTGATCTCCGAAGGCCTGATCGACACCGTCCACGACGTCTCCGACGGCGGCCTGATGGTGGCGCTGGCCGAGATGGCGCTGGCCTCGGGCATCGGTGCGAAGATCGATCCACCGGTTTTCCAGGCACCGCTCGCCTGGGCTTTCGGCGAGGATCAGGGCCGCTATGTGATCGCCGCCCCGGCGGCCGCGGCCGATGCCGTCATCGCCCAGGCCTGGGTGACCGGCGTGCCGGCCGCCCAGATCGGCGTGACCGGCGGCACCGAATTGACTCTGACCGGGGCCGGCACGATATCCTTGGAGACGCTGCGCAGTGCCCACGAGGGATGGCTGCCGGGGTTGATGTCGACGCCGGCCTGATCACCGGCGGGACCGCGCTCCGGCGACCCCGGGGCGCGGTTCAGCGACACAAAGATCGCGTGTGACGGGAGAGACGCGGATGCCGATGGACCAGAACGAGATCGAGCGCCTGATCAAGGACGCCCTGCCGGATGCCGAGGTGCTGGTCGAAGACCTCGCCGGCGACGGCGATCATTATGCGGCGCGGGTGGTCTCTTCGGCCTTCAAGGGCAAGACGCGCGTGCAGCAGCACCAGATGGTCTATCAGGCGCTGCAGGGCCGCATGGGCGGCGTGCTCCATGCCCTTGCCCTCCAGACCTCCGCCCCCGCCGACTGAGGCGGGCCGCCGGCCGGGCCAGACGGCCGGCGTCCAGGAATGACAGCCTTTAAGGTCCGAGGATATCATGACCGACCAGTCCAATCCGGTTTTCGCCGAAATCCAGTCCCATATCGACGCCGAGCCCGTGGTGCTGTTCATGAAGGGCACCGCCGACCGGCCGATGTGCGGCTTCTCCGCCAAGGTGGTTCAGGTGCTGAACTACATGGGCGTGCCCTTCCGCGACGTGAACGTCCTGGCGGATGGCGGCATCCGCGAGGGCATCAAGCAGTATTCGAACTGGCCGACCATCCCGCAGCTCTATGTGAAGGGCGAGTTCGTGGGCGGCTGCGACATTGTCTCGGAAATGTTCGAGACCGGTGAACTCAGCGAATACCTGAACGGCCAGGGCATCGATGCCCGCCAGGTCGGCGTGCGCTGATCCTGTACTGACGACGTCTGACGACCGAACGGCCCGCCTCTTTCATGGAGAGGCGGGCCGTTTCACGTCCGGCATCCGGCGTCAGGCGAAGCCGAAGACCAGACCGCAAAGCCCGGCCACGAGGGCCAGCCACCCGCCCGCCACCACCCGCCCCGCCCAGGCCGGGCGCCAGGCGAAGAGGCCGGCGGTCAGCGGCGCGGCAAGGCCGGCCACGCCCGCGACCTCGACCAGGCCGCGGCCCCAGCCGTCGGTGAAGACGGCAAGGCCGGCCGCAATCAGGATCAGCCCCCAGCCTTCCAGGCGGCGCCGGACCGGCTGGCGGCGGATCATCGCGCCGCGGCCATGGGCCTGTTCGTGATGGCGCGGCATGGCCAGCGCCAGCGCGGTGGCGGCAGAGGTGCCGATGATCAGCAGCAGGAGCAGCGGGATCATGCCGCCCCTCCCTGCCGGCTGCGCACCCTGAGGATCATCGCCAACCGGCCGAGCGTGAGCGCGGTGACGAGGCAGGTGAGCTGCATGCCCCAGAACACCCGATCGCCGGCGGCCAGGGCGCTGAGCGGATCGCGGCCGGTGACGATCACATCCGCGACCGGCACCGCCGCCCAGAGAAGCGCGGCGGCCGCAACGGCGCGCATCCAGCCGATACCATCGGACCGCCAGGCCCCCGCCAGCAGAAAGGCCAGCCAGACCAGATAGAAGGCGGCCGGCTCCAGCTCCGCCCGGCCGGCGAGATCGGCCGGCAGCAGGCGGTTGGCCAGGAAGTGGCCGGCGATCGCGGCAGTCAGCCCGACCACGCAGCCGATGTTCAACGCATCGACCAGCCGGTGGCCGCGCGCGCGGCCGGCCGCACCGGCCTTAGGCCGGCGCTTCACCGACCAGAGCACCAGCCCGGTTGCGATCATCGCCGTGCCCGCAAGGCCGGCGGCGAAGAACAGCCAGCGCAGCGGCAGCCCGGCGAACCGTGCGAGATGCAGGCCGTAGAGCGTGTGATGGGTGGCGGCAACCGCCCCGCTTCGGCCGCGGCCGTCATCGATCAGCCGGCCGGTGGTGCCGTCGAAGACCAGCGCGTCCGGCAGGCGGGCAAGCTGGTCGGCATCCTGGGGGGTCAGGGTCAGCCGCGCCGCGGTCGTGCCCGGCCGCTCGACCTCGATCCGCCCGACCCGGATGTCGCGGCCATCGGCCGACCATGCAGCACCGGCCGCCGCCACCACCGGCCCCAGATCGGTGAGCGGCGCGGGCCCCGCCGGTCCGGCAGGCGCCGCCGCCACCGCGATCCCGTCCAGATCGGCGGCATAGTCCGCCCGGCCGCCCGGATAGCCGGTATCGACCGCCCAGGGCATATAGAGCAGCATCAGGGTGATCAGCCCGCTCCAGGTGATCATCAGATGGAAGGGCAGCGACATCACGCCCAGCAGGTTGTGACCGTCCAGCCAGGTCCGCTGGGCCGCGGCGCGGGGGCGGAAGGTGAAGGCGTCCTTGAAAATCCGCTTGTGGACGATCACCCCGGTCACGAGCGCCACCCCCATGATCATCGCGCAGATCCCGACCAGATAGCGGCCCGGGATCCGGCCCCAATCGGTCATGATCAGGGTGAAGTGGAGATAGAACAGGAAATCGCCGCCAGCGGTCTCGGGGCCGGCCTCGGGTGTGCCGGTGACAGGATCCAGCCTCCGGGCGACATAGCCGTGCGGCCGACCGGCGGCCACCTTCAGCACCGGTTCCCGCCCATCCGAGACATCGATCAGCCAGCTGACCGCATCGGGCGCTTCGGCCTGAAGCCATGCCGCCGCCAGGCGCGCCTGGGTCGGCTGATCGGGCCGCGTGATCGGCGCCAGCCGGTGCATCCAGGTCGAGATTTCCGGCCGGAAATAGCAGGCCGTGCCGGTCAGGAAGATCGCGAACAGCAGCCAGCCGACCACCAGCCCGGCCCAGGTATGAAGCCAGGACATCTTCTGACGGAAGCTCATCGCCAGCCCCCCGCCGCGGCGATCAACCCGGCCAGCACCGCCACCTCGGCCAGGGCGCGGCGGGGGTCGTCGACGGCGAACACCCGGATCACCACCGCCACCCAGACCAGGAAACTGCCCATGCTGCCGGCCAGCACCGTCTCGATCACCGGCCCCGGCAGCAGCCGGACGGCAAGGGTGGCGGCCAGCGCCGCCACCAGATAGCCGCCCGGCCCCGCCGCCAGCAGGCGCAACCCAACGCCCCGCATGGCGATCACCACTTGTACTTCAGGGTCCCCAGCACCGTGCGGCCCTGGCCCCAATAGCACTGCTTGTCGACCTCGCAGCCCGAGACATAGGTCTCGTCGAACAGGTTGGAGGCATTGACCGCCAGCTCGACGCCGGTGAGCGCCGGCGACGCCCGGCCAAGATCGTAGCTGACTGCCGCGTCATACAGGGTGTAGGACGGCACCTTCAGGGTGTTGGTGTCGTTGCCATAGGTGCTGCCGACATAGCGCACGCCGGCCCCCAGCCCCAGCCCCTCGGCGAAGCCAGCCTGGAAGGTGTAGCGGGTCCAGAGCGCCGCGGTCACCTCGGGCACCATGGTCGGGCGGTGGTGAAGATCCAGCTCGGTGCTCTTGGTCACCTCGCTGTCGAGCCAGGTGAACCCGGCCTGAACATCCCAGCCCGAGGCCAGGCTCGCCACCGCTTCGAGTTCAAGCCCCTTGTTCGTCACCTCGCCGATCTGGCGGTACCCCAGCCCCGACCCCAGAGACTTCGGAACATTGGTCTGCGTGATCTGGAAAACCGATGCGGTGAACATGGCATTCCAACCGGGCGGCTGATACTTCAGACCGGCTTCGTACTGGGTGCCGCGACTGGGTTTGAAGGCCGCGCCGGTCGGCGTGGTACCGCTCTGCGGCTCGAAGCTCTCCGAATAGCTGAGATAAGGGGTCAGCCCCATATCGAAGGCATAGCCGAGGCCGATGCGGCTGGTGAAAGCCTCATCATCCTGCGACGTCTCGCCGGGGGTGCGACGATCCTTGACCCGGCTGTCCGCCCGATCATAGCGACCACCGAGGTTGACGATCCAGCCGCCCATCCGGATCTGGTCCTGCGCATAGAGGCCCCACTGGTTGCGTCGCGTCTCAAGATTCTGATAGATCGGCGGCTCGCCCGCGAAGGTGGCATTGCCACCCTGGGGCAGCGTGATCGAACTCACCTGGGCAAAGCGCCGGATCGTGTCGCTGTCGTGGCGGCGGTATTCGAAGCCGGTCAGCAGGGTGTGGTCCAGCGGCCCCGTGGTGCCGTCGATCTGCACCTGGTTGTCGACCACATAGACGTCCGATGACTCGCGCGCCGCAAAGGCGTTGCGATCCAGCGTCACGCCATCCGACTGAAGTGCCCGGATATAGACGGTCGCGAAATCCAGCCGGTTGGCGATATAGCGGGCGTTCTGACGAAAGGTGATCGCATCGTCGAAGCGGTGCTCGAACTGGTAGCCCAGGGTATAGAGATCCCGGTCCCAATGGCCGTAATCGGTGTCGCCGGCATAGAAGCTGCGCGGCAGCTTGCCATAGGGCGCATCCTTCAGCGTGCCGACGATCGGCAGCATGTTGGAAAAGCCGCCGTCGACATCGTCGCGCTGCCAGCTGCCGAGCAGGGTGAGCGTGGTGTCGTCCCCGGCCCGCCAGGTCAGCGACGGGGCGATGGCGGTGCGCTCCTGATCGATGCCGTCGACCTGGTTGTCGCTTTCCATCATCAGGCCGGCCACCCGGAAGGCCAGCCGGCCGTCCTCGACCAGCCGGCCGCCGATATCGGCGCCGGCTTCATGGCGGCCGAAGCTGCCGCCGCGCAGCATCACCTCGTTCATCGCCTGGTCGGACGGGGTCTTGCTCACCCGGTTGACGATACCGCCCGGGGTGTTCTGGCCGTAGAGCACCGAGGCCGGGCCCTTCAGCACCTCGATCCGCTCGAACATATAGGGCTCGAAGCCGCCGACCGCGAAATTGGCGCCGCCGACCTTGATGCCGTCCAGATATTCGTTCGACGAGGCGCCATAGGTGCCATCACCACCGAAGCCGCGGACCTGGATATTGTCGCCGCCCGGCATGATACCGCCGGCACGGCCGCCGACGCGGACACCGGCGGTATAGGCCAGCGCCTCGCCCTCGGTGGTGACGGCGCGGGCCGACATCTGGTCGCGAGTGACGACCGACACCGATTGCGGGGTTTCCAGCAGCGGCGTGTCGGTCTTGGTCGCGGTCGCGGTACGGGTCGCGACATAGCCGGTCACGGGCCCCGTCGCCACTTCGGCCGTTCTGGCCGCGCCGACCTGAAGCGGGTCGAGCACGGTCGCCCCCTCGCCTGCCAGGCGCTGCAGCACCACCACCCCGTCGGGCGTGATCGACCCGGTAACCGGCGTGCCCGCCAGCAGCTGCGCCAGCCCCGCCGCCGGCGTCATCCGGCCCTTGAGGCCGCGGCTCTCAACGCCGCGGGTGACGGCGGTATCGGCAGAGACCTGCAACCCCGCCTGTCGGCCGAAGGCGCCGAGTGCGCCCGCCAGCGGCTGTTCCGGAATGTCGAAGCTGACCTCTGCCGAAAGATCGGCCGCCTCGGCCCGGGTGATCACCATACCGGCAACCAGCCCCGCGCTCCCCACAGCCATGGTTCCCGGAAGCGTCGCGACCGATGCCGCAACCATCGCTGCGACGCCCTGCGGCACCTTCCGGCGGCGCTGCTGCCCCTGGCCCATCCCCGTCTCCTTCATGTTCTGCCCGATCCGTTATGCGAGTGCTTCGCATTTTCAGGACAAACAGACGCGGAGCCGGGACGGATTTTCCGCAGGGACCGGCATTTTTCTGAGAAAAAGACGTCGCTTCTACCACAAGGGGTTGCGGGTTGGTATTCAGGCGCCGTCGAGGATGGTGAGCAGCGTCCCCACCCGGCGGATCCGCCCGCCATGGGCCCGCATCAGCGCCGAAAGCGCCGCCTGCGGATCGCGCAGGTCGTAAAGCCCCGTCACCTCGCGGTCGGCCAGGGCATCATCCGCCACGATGATCAGCCCGGGGGTATAGGCCCGCAGCCGGGCTACCACCTCGCCGACCGTCGCCCCGTCGACGAACAGCCGCCCGTCCTGCCAGAGCGCCACGGCATCGGGGGCGATACGGCCTCGGATCGGGGCGGAGCCATCGGTTGCAATCTCGACCATCTCTCCCGGGGAGAGCTGCACGGCCGAAACACCGGGACCCTCCACCCGGACGGTGCCGCTGCGGACGGCGACCGTCACCCGGTCGTCATCGCGGTCGACCTCGAACCCCGTACCGGTGACCGTGACCTGCACCCCGCCGGCCTGAACCACGAAGGGCCGGCCGGCATCGGAGACCACATCGAAGAAGGCCTCGCCGCGCCGCAGGATCACCCGCCGATGGTTGCCGTCCAGCTGCATATCGGCGGCCGAGAGCGGGGCCAGACGCATGCGGCTGCCATCGGCGAGCGTCACCAGCCGAAGCTCCCCCACCCCGGTCGCGGCATCCGCCGTCATCCGCAGGGCCAGCCCGGGCAGCAGCATCACCGCAAGACCGGCCGCGACCGCAAGACCGGTAAGCCCGGCTGCCCAGCGCCCACGCCGCGGCCGGCGGGTGACCACTCGCGGCGGCGGCGCCATCGCTGCCAGCCCCTCAGGCACCGCCAGCCAGCTGCGACGGACCTCGGCAAAGGCCGCGGCATGGGCGGGATCGGCCGCACACCAGGCCCGGAACGCCCGGCCGAGTGCCTGATCACCCGGTGCGGCTTCCAGCCGGACCAGCCAGTCCGCCGCCACAGCCAAAAGGTCCGCGGATGGTCTTGTGCCGGAGCGGGTGGTCATGCCCCGTCCTCGTCGCGCAGCGCCAGTGTCAGCTGAACGACCGCCCCCTGTACCAGCCGGTGGGCGGTGGTCACCGAGACACCCAGGTGATCGGCGATACCCTGCAGGTTGCAGCCGTCCACGCGGTGCATCTTCAACGCCACCCGCTCCCGCTCCGGCAGGCTGGCGAGCGCCGCGGCCATCCGCCGGGTCTCGTCCCGATCCAGCAGCCCCTGATCCGGGGCCGGCAGTTCGGCCGGGGCCAGCCAGTCGGGGCGGTGCTGCAGGCGGTTGCGATCCTCGGTCTGGCGTCTGCGGGTGACATCCAGCGCAAGGTTGCGGACGATGCGATAGAGATAGCCCACCGGCTGCGCCACCCGCCCGGCCGCCACCCCATCCGCGGCGCCGGGGGCGAAGCGGATATAGGCCTCCTGCACGACATCCTCGGCGCGCATGCGATCGCCCACGATCGGCGTCGCGTAATCCACGAGCGTCGCGCGGTGGTCGAGAAACAGTTTGAGCCTGGGATCGTCGTCGCGCACGGCGCCTGCATGCCTTCCGGGGCGGAAACCCGATGCGGTCGCATGCTAGTCGGATTGCGAACCGGTCGCAACAACAACACTCTCCCCCACGGGGCTCCGGGGTGCCAGCACCGCAGCGGCGCGGGCGATGCGCCCGGTCAGGTCATCCCGCCGCCCCGCCGGAACATAGCCGATCAGCGAGGTGGCGATGCCCAGATCGACGGCGGCGCCGAACTGGTCGTCGGCGACCTCTCCACCGGCCCAGAGTGCCGCGGCACCGCGGAACATGATCGCCAGCTGTTCGGGCAGGGCCCCGACCGCCAGCGGCCGCATGGCCGGATCGATGCCGTCATGATCGCCAAGCGCCAGGATCCACAGGGCCCGCGATCGCCGGCGGAATTCCTCGGGATCGCCGGCGCTGCCGCCACCGGCTGCGGGCCCGCCCGCCACCAGCGTGCCGATCAGATAGCGATGCACGGCCGGCCGCTCCAGCCAGACCGCGCAGCCCGCCTGCCCCATCATGAAGGTCCGGTCGATGGCATCGCCCGCACCCGCGGCGCTGTCCGCAACATAGCGATCGGTGATCGCGTCGAACATGCGCTGGGCCAGGCTGCGCAGAATGCCCGTCTTGCTGCCGAAATGGTTGAACGGGGTCGCGAAGCTGACCCCCGCCTCCTCGGACAGCGCGCGCATCGAGAAATCGGGCAGATCCCCGGCCAGAAGCAGCCGTTCCGCCGCGTTCAGGATTTCCTCCCGCGCGAAGGCCCGCTTGCGGTCCGCAAGCCGCATCTTGCCGGATGTCGCAGCCACCCTGCCCTCCCTTTCGGCCGGTCTCTCCATCCCCTGCTATGCACCATGGCGGTGACGCCGGCAAGGTGCGATCAGATTTATATATCGTGATATAAGAATCATATTGTGATTCAATTCATCCTCGCGCCATCATGCCTCCTGACCGGCCCCAGCAGAGCGCCGGCATACCAGGGAGGACATGAGATGACCGCAGAGAGACCGATCCTGATCCGCAACGCCCGGCTTCTGACCATGGCCGACGGCAGCGACGAGACGAGTGGTGACGTTCTGATCGCGGACGGGATGATCCAGGCCGTCGGCGGGCGGATCGATCATCCGGATGCGAAGATCGTCGACGCCGCAGGAGGCATCCTGATGCCCGGCTTCGTCGATACCCACCGCCATGTCTGGCAGACCCAGCTGCGCTCCGTCGCGGCGGACTGGTCGCTGTTCGACTATTTCGTCCGTATGCGGATGATCTATTCGGCGTTCTATGCGCCCGACGACGTCTGGTTGGGCAACCATATCGGCGCGCTGGAAGCGCTGCATGCCGGTGTCACCACCATGGTCGACCACTGCCACATCCTGAACAGCCCCGACCATGCCGATGCGGCGCTCAAAGGGCTGATCGATGCCGGCGGGCGGGGCGTCTTCTGCTACGGGCTGTTCGGCAATCCGCGCGGCCATGATCCGCTGGTGGCCGAGATTGCGCCGGACTGGCTTGCCGCCGATATCCGCCGGCTGCGGGCCGGCACGGATTTCTCGGGCCAGGACCGGATCCTGTTCGGCATGGCGCCCGCCGAGGCCGAGGCGACGCCCCTGCCTCATCTTCTGGGCGAGCTGCACCTTGCGCGCGAGCTTGGCGCCCACAGCATCTCTTTGCATGTCGCCATGGGCGGTTACGATCAGGGCCACCGCGTGGTGCAGCAGCTGGCCGATGCAGGCGCGCTCGGCCCCGATCTGCTGTTCGTGCATGGCGCCGCCCTGACCGCGGCTGAACAGTCGGCGATCGCCGAAGCCGGGGCCGGGCTGTCGGTGACGCCCGAGACCGAGATGCAGATGGGCATGGGCCATCCGCTGGCCTTCATCGCGCAGGCGGCCGGCATCCGCACCGGGCTCGGCATCGACATCGTCTCGAATTATGCCGGCGACATGTTCCGGCAGATGCGGCTGATGCTTCAGGCCGAGCGCGCCCGGCGCAATGCGGCACTGGAAGCCCGGGGCGGCGCACCGCGGCAGATCACCCCCACCGCCCGCGAGGTGCTGCGGATGGCGACCCTCGGCGGTGCCGAAGCCCTGCATCTGGAAGACCGCATCGGCTCGATCGCGCCGGGCAAGCGGGCGGATCTGATCCTGGTGCGCACCGACACCATCAACATGTGCCCGACGATCGATGCGGTGGCGGCGATCGTGCTGAATGCCGCACCGTCGGATATCGACATGGTCATGGTCGACGGCCGGGTCCTCAAGCGTGACGGCGCCCTGACCGGCATCGACTGGCCGGATCTGGCCGGCCGCCTTCAGGCATCCGCCATGCGGATCACTGCCGCGGCGGATCGGGTGGATCGCGGGCCGATCGAGGCGATGGCCGCGCCTCTTTTCGCCAACCTGACCTGACCCTGGACGTGACGACGGCCCGTCCCCATTCGGGGACGGGCCGTCGTCATCGTCTGAACCGATGCCGGATGATCAGCCGATCGCCGCCAGACCACGGGCGAGATCGGCTTCCAGATCGGCCGGGTTTTCCAGACCGATATGCAGGCGCACCGGCACGCCGGGCCCGGTCCAGCCGCGCACCGTCTCCGGGGCCTGCGGCAGAGCCAGGCTCTCGAACCCGCCCCAGGACGAGCCGATGCCGAACAGGCGGAGCGTGTCGACGAAGCGGTCGACCGCGCTCAGGTCGATGTCCGGGCGCATGCCGATGGTCACCAGCCCGTTGGACCCGCTGAAGTCGCGGCGCCAAAGATCATGGCGGGGATGGCTGTCCAGCGCCGGGTGCAGCACCCTCTCAACCAGGGGATGACCCTGGAGGAAGCGGGCGATACCGAGCGCGCTGGCCGCATGGATCGGCAGGCGCGCGGCAATCGTGCGCAGGCCGCGCAGGGTCAGCCAGGCATCATCCGGGCTGACGGTCTGGCCCATCACCACCTGCATCCGCCACAACTCGCGGCCCAGCTCGCCATTGGCGACCACGGCACCGATCATGACGTCGGAATGGCCGACGACATATTTGGTGCCGGCAATGACCGAGATGTCGGCACCGTGCAGAAGCGGCTTGTGCAGCAGGCCCGACGCCCAGGTGTTGTCGATCACCAGCAGGGCGTTGTGGTCATGGGCCAGCGTCGAGAGCGCCTTGACGTCGATCAGGTCATAGACCCACGAGCCGGGGTTCTCGGCATAGATCATCCGGGTGGCCGGGGTGATCTTCGCCGCCGCATCCTCGACCGTGCCGTCGAAATAGGTCGATGCGATACCGCGCGGCTCCAGGAATTTCGACCGGATGGCATGGACCTGCGGATAGACCGTGTTCTGGATCAGCACATGCGATCCGGGCAGCAGGCAGGTCAGCAGGACATGGGCGATGGCAGCCAGCCCTGTCGGGAAGAGCAGCGCCCGCTCCCCCCCTTCAAGGGCGGCCCAGGCCTCTTCCAGCGCATGATTGGTCGGCGTGCCGCGGGCACCATAGCTGAACACCCGGCTGCCATCCTCACGCCGCGCCTTGTTGGCGCGCATGGTGGCGATGTCCGGGGCGAGCACGGTGGAGGTGCGGACGACCGGCGGGCTCACCGGACGCACACCCTCCATCGGCTGGCTGCGACCCAGATGGATCAGCCGGGTCTCTTCAGACAGCTCACGATCCGCGCTCATTCACGCATTCCCTTCCTTGACGTCATGGCCGGCGCCGATGATGGCGAATCCGGCCCGCTCGCGATCGTCGAGCTTGGCCAGCAGCCCGGTTTCCCAGGCCAGATAGCGGCGCGCAGCCTCCAGATTGCCATCATGGCGATCATGGACGAAGAACAGGAAGTCGATGCAATCGGCCTCCGACGGTTCGTCCGGAGTTGCCACGACGTTGAAGCCCGCCGCTTTCCAGTCGGCGGCATCGGCGGTCGCAAGTCCCGCGACCTTGCGGCCGAGCCCGGCAAGATCGATAGCGGCGCAGCGCGCGATGCGCGGATCGGCCGCGATCAGCACGATGCGGGCATCGGCGGCCAGATCGGCCACGGCCGCGGCCAGCCGCGGACGGATCGCCCAGCGGGCCCCCTCGACATGGCCCTTTCGGAAGGCCATGCCCGGGCGGAGGTCGATCAGCGCCACCGGCGCGCCGCCATCGGCCTGCATAGCCGCAATCTCGGCCGGGCGCAGCACCACCAGCGCCGGCAGACGGCCCGCCGCCTCTTCGTGGCCAAGGCCAGAGGCGCCGATCCGGCCCCAGCCCGACCGGCCACCTTCCAGCACCGCCACATCCCAGCCCATGCGCTTCAGCCAGTTGGCCACGACCGCCGAGCGGATGCCGGTGTCGCAGGTCAGCACGACGCGGGCATTGCGCACGCCCAGCCACTGGTCCGAGGCCTGGATCAGCTGGCCGCCCGGCGCATGCAGGGCGCCGGGCGCATGATGCAGCTCGTATTCCTCGGGCGTGCGGACGTCGAGAAGATAGGTGGTGCGGCTGGCATCGCGCAGCCAGGCGCCGGCCACCTCGGGCGAGATGAAGGTGATGCCGTTGACCGCGGCGAAGCCCACCAGCCAGTCCGCGGCCTCGTCATTGCCGTCGACGGCTTCGGGATAGAGCCGGTCGCTGCCATGCTCCAGATCGAAACCGGCCAGGCGCCAGCCCTGGGTGCCGTTGCGCAGCGCCACCACCGGGTTGGGCACGCCGACATCGCGCAGCGTCTGGGCGCCGATGATGCTGCGGGTCCGGCCGGCGCAGTTGACCACGATCCGGGTCTTCGGGTCGGGTGCGATGCTGCGGATGCGGTGCACCAGCTCACCATTCGGGCAGCAGATCGCGCCCGGGATGTTCATCTTGCGGTATTCATCGACCGGACGGCCGTCGACCACCACCAGATCCTCGCCGCGCGCCAGTGCCGCCTGCAGCTCTTCGGCCGAGATCGAGGGGGTGTCGAGTTCGTGCTCGACCACTTCACCGAAGGTCTTGCTGACCACGTTCACGCCGGCGAACAGCTCGTAGCCGGCCGCGGCCCAGGCGGCGACGCCGCCATCCAGGACCAGAACGTTGCGATAGCCGATCGCCCGGGCGCGGGCGGCGGCACGCGCCGCCACGGTCGACAGGCCGTCGTCATAGACCACGACCCGCGCGGCCTTGTTCGGCACCAGCCGCTCGATGTCCAGCTCCAGCCGGCTATAGGGCAGCGGCACGGCATAGAACAGATGCGACCAGCCGTACTGGCCATGCTCGCGCACGTCGAGCAGCGCGATCTCGCCGCCGTCGTGAAGCGCCGCCTTCAGATGGGCGGCGGTGATCACGCCCTCGGCCGGGGTGTCGTCGACCGGCGCCGGCGGCACCGGGATCGAGCGGGTCGGCACGCCGAGGCCCATGGTCTTGCAGGTGCCGGCGGCCAGATCGAAGGTGGTGCGGCCCGACAGGGTCTCCAGCGCGCGGCCGTAGAAATGCAGATGGCGGATGATCTGCTCGCCCTCGATCACCACCGAATGGATGTCGTCGGGCAGAAGCGCCACGCCCCGGCCGGGGCCGACCTCGATCCGCCCGGCCTCGACCAGCGTCGCGTGGCCCGGCACGGTACCGTCATCGGTGCGCTGGTAAAGGCGGTTGACCTCGACCCCATCCACCGCAGCCACGCAGGCCCAGGTGGTGTGGTCGTGCGGGGGGATCAGCTTGCCCGGGCGCATCACGTTCAGATAGAGCGCGAAACCGTGATCGCTGTCCTCGCGGATCATGTAGCGGGCCTGACGCTCGCCCTCTTCCGGCGGCGGAAAATCCGCCTCGGACCAGAGTTCGGCACGGGCCGCCAGGGTCTTCAGGCGGTCCAGCACCTGGGCGAGAGCTGCCCGGGTCAGACCTTCGGCGGCCAGGATCTGGCGCGCTTCGGCCACCATCCCGTCGGCGAGAATCCGGCGACGATCGATCATCCGCGTATTCCTTCTTCCTTCCCGTTCAGCGCCCTGCCCGACAGGCAGTGCGTTGCATCTCTGCAGGCTAGCGCTAAACTCATTCCGAAAATAACGAGTTATCCCGCGATTCCCATCAGGAACGCTTATGATTAACTTCGACCTCGCCGCCCTTCGCACCCTGGTCGCGATCGCCGATCAGGAGACCTTCGCCCGCGCCGGCGAAACCGTGCACCGCACCCAGGCCGCCGTCAGCCAGCAGATGCGCCGGCTGGAGGATCAGCTCGGCCTGGCCCTGTTCGAACGCAGCGGCCGCACCAAGGAACTGACCCCCTCGGGCCGCAAGCTGGTCGACTATGCCCGGCGCATGCTGGCGCTTCAGGAAGAGACCCTGGCGGCGCTGCATGCGGTGACCACCGGCGGCCCGGTGCGTCTGGGATCGCCCGCCGACATCGCCGACACGGTGCTGCCCGAGATGCTGCGCCGCTTCGCGCGGGCGAACCCGGCCCTGTCGCTGGTGATCCATGTCGGCCGCAGCCCCGACCTGATGGAGCTGCTGAAGAAGGGCGCCATCGACCTCACCATCTCCACCCGCTTCGACGAAAGCCGGCGCCATTTCCTGCTCCGCACCTCGCCGGTGGTCTGGATCGCGGCCAACGACTTCCGGGTCGACCCGAACCGCCCCCTGCCGCTGGTGCTGGCCGACGAGCCCAGCATCTTCCGCAAGATCGCGCTCGCGGCACTGGAGCGGAGCGGCCGGACCTGGCACGAGCGGTATACCGCCCCGGGCCTCGCCGGCATCCGTGCGGCGGTGGCGGCCGGCCTCGGCATCACCGCCCGCAGCATCGAGGCGCTGACGCCCGAACTCCGGGTGGTGGGAGAGGCCGACGGGCTGCCGCCGCTCGGCAACATCCGCTACTACCTGTATCAGCGCGACGATGCGGTTTCAGAAGCGGCCAAGAACCTGTTCCGGTTGATGGCCGCCCGCGGCTGAGACCCCGGCCCGGATCTCAGGCCTTGCGGCGCCGCGTGATGCGGCCACCGATCAGCGGCCATGCCACAAAGGCGATCGCCGCCACCATCAGCACGCCCGAGATCGGCCGCTCGAAGAAGATCCAGGGCGAATTGCCCGAAAGCGACAGGCTCTGATAGAGCGAACGTTCGATGACCGGTTCCAGCACCACGCCCAGGATCAGCGGCGAGAGCGGGACATGGAGCTTGTTCATCAGGTAGCCGAAGATGCCGAAGCCCAGCGCCACGACCACGCCGAAGGTGCTGTTCGCGACCGAATAGGCGCCGGCGATGCAGAGCAGCGCCACCGCCGCCCCCAGCATGCCCTGCGGGATGCGGGCGACCAGCCCCGGGATGGCCCGGGCCATGGCGAGACCCAGCGGGAACATCAGGACGTTGGCCACCACGAAGGCCACGACGATCAGATAGGCGATGTCGGGGCTGTCGGTGAACAGCGACGGGCCGGGGCGCAGACCCTGGATCAGCAGCGCGCCCAGGAACAGCGCCGAGGTGGAGTTGCCGGGGATGCCGAGCGAAAGCAGCGGCACCATCGAGCTTGCGACCACCGAGTTATTGGCCGCCTCCGGCGCCGCAACGCCTTCCGGCAGGCCGGTGCCGGCCTCAGGCCCGAAGCGGCGGGCGACGCGGCCATAGGCCATGTAGATCGCCATCAGCATGCCGGCGCCGGGCAGGATGCCGATCACATTGCCGATCGCCGAGGCCTGAACCCAGGTCGGCAGCAGGCGACGGATCATCGAGGCCGGCAGCAGCAGGTCGCGGAAGCGGACACCGGCGGTGGCCACCTCGGCCGCCTTGGCCGAGGCCGGGTTGCGGCGGCGCACCCAGGCTTCCTCTGCCATGTCGAGCAGGCTGGCGATGCCGAACAGGCCGATCAGCATCGGCACCAGCGGCAGGCCGTCATACAGCCAGGGCTCGTCGAAGGTGAAGCGCGGATAGCCGCTCTGCGGGCTGAAACCGATCGTGGCGATCAGCAGGCCGAGCACGCAGGCGATGGTGCTGCGCACCGCATTGCCGGTCGCCATGCCGATGACGGTCGACAGGCCGAGCAGCGCCAGCGCGAAATACTCCGGCGGGCCGAAGCGCAGCGCCTGTTCGGCAAGGAAAGGCGCACACAGCAGCAGGACCAGCGCGCTGGTGATGCCGCCGAAGACCGAGCTGTAGGTGGCGATGCCCAGCGCCAGACCGCCCTGCCCCTTGCGGGCCATGGCATTGCCGTCGATCGCCGTCACCACCGATGACGCAGTGCCGGGGATCTTGAGCAGGATGGCCGGAAAGGAGCCGCCGAAACAGGCCGAGCAGTAGATGCCGACCAGCAGCGGAAAGGCGAGGTCGCCCGGCATGGCGAAAGTGATCGGCACCAGCACCGCCAGCGTGATGCTGTCGTTCAGCCCCGGCATGGCACCGACCACCAGGCCGATGATCACGCCGAAGACCAGGAAGCCGAAGACCGCGGGCTCTGCCAGATGCAGCAGGGCGGGAAGGATCTGATCGATCATGTGCAGGGGCCTCCCGGGTCAGCCGGTGATCGAGGGCAACGGCACGCCAAGCAGCACACCGAAGACCAGACGGATCGCCGCGGTGAAAACGATCGCGGTCACCACCAGACGGATCGACAGCGGGTCGCCCAGCAGCCGCGCGATCACGATGAACAGGATGAAGGCCGGAAGCTCGAAGCCCGCAGGCTCGACCGCCAGGATCACCAGCCCGATGCCGAGGGCGATGGCGGCCGGCAGGATCTGCTGGCGGAGCACGAAGTCCGAGGCCTTGCGGCCGGCCTGTGGCACGAAGAGCAGCAGCCCGCAGACCGCAAGGATGCCGGCGAAAAGCTCAGGCGCCAGTGCCGCGATCGAATCGTAGCCGGATGTCTCGAAAAAGACGAAAGCCGCAAGTGCCAGCGAAGCGGCACCGAGGCAGATCTCGGGCAGTCTGCTGCCCGATGCTCGTGGCATGACGCCGTGTCCCTGCTGAAGTCGGGGTGCGCGGGATCACCGGAAGTGGCGATCGCCCGGGAAAGAGGTGGTGCGACCGGCGGGCCGCGGGGGGACGGGGATCTCCGCGAAGGGAGGGGCCTCGGAGATCCCCTGGGGGGAGGTGGCGCCGCCGGTCACACCGTCTGGGCCGGAGATTATTCCGGCTTCTTCAGCGTGGGGAGGATTTCCTCCATCACCACGGCGACCTTGTCGACATAGGTCGAGAAGGCATCCGGGCCACGATAGGCGATCGGGTAGCCGCCCTTGTTCATGCCTTCGACGAAGCGGGGATCGGCCACCACCTTCTCAAGGGCCGCGGCCAGCTTGTCGACCACCTCGCGCGGGGTCTCGGCCGGCACGGCCAGGCCGCGGAAGGTCGCCATGTGATCCAGCGCCGGCAGGCCGACCTCGGCCAGCGTCGGCACGTCGGGCATGGCGGGCACGCGCTCTTCCGACATCACGCCCAGGATCTTGATCCGGCCGTCCTTGGCATTGCTCAGCGCCTCGCCCATCGAGACGAAGGCGGCATCCACATGACCGCCCATCACCTGCTGGAACTGCATGGCGGCGCTCTCGTTGTGGATGTAGTTGAACTGCGCGCCGGCTTCCTTCGCGAGCACCAGGGCCGCGATGTGATGCGAGGTGGAATGGCCCGGGGTCGCGATGCTGACCGCACCCGACTTCGACGCCTTCACCAGATCGGCCACATTCGCAAAAGCCGAGTCCGACGGCGCGATCACCACCTCGGGATCCAGGCAGTACATCGCCAGCGTCTGGAACGACTTGTAGGTGTAGGGGGTCTTCTTGACGATCGGGTTGTTGATCACCGACGAGGTATAGGCGAGCACGGTGTAGCCGTCGGGCTTCGCCCGCGCCACATAGCTCTGGCCGACGACGGCGCCGCCGCCGGGCATGTTCTCGACGATGATCTTCTGGCCGCCCAGATAGTCCGAGCCGACCTCGGCGATCAGACGGCTGGTGAAGTCGACGGCACCGCCGGGCGAGAACGGCACGATGATCCGCACGTTCTTCTCGGGGAACTCCGCCTTGGCGGCACCGCCGAGACCGAGGGCCAGCACGCCGCCCAGAACGGCGGTCGCCAGGAATTTCTTCATCTCTCTGCCTTCCCTGTGAGCGTCCCGGGGACGGCCTGATCTGCATCCCCGCTTCCCCGGGGGATGCGACGTCTGCCGGGGGTCGGGGAGATCCTATGCCGTTCGCAGCGTCAGAAAAAATTCAAAAAAACACGGAATCAATAAGCTTTCATGATGATTTATCCACCGAATACCCTCAGGTTGTGACATGTCGGGAGAAGTTTCCCCTGAGGATACGGACAATACCGCGCCCGATGATGCGCCTCACCGTGCAATCGCATGTCGAATATCCATCGGCCATCGAGCAGAACCGATACAATATGGTTGTATTACTTTCATGTGTAGCGGAAGCATACCCGCCCCCTCAGACAACCGTTTCATACAACCATTAGTAAATTTTCTAAGCTTTTCCCCAATCCCTTACTTGACGCTCCGGTGCCGAAACCGCATCCTCGGTCGGGACGGCAGGGAGGGATGACGACACGCCTTGTCCGTCGACTGGGTAACCGGCTTGACTTGGGCGGGCCCCGTCTCGGACGGGTGCCCGCCATTTTTCGTCACCGATACCCCTCATCCGCCCCGAGGGTCTTCCTGAGACACAGTGTGGGTCGCCGCCGCGGCGGGGCTCTCACGGCCCTCTATGACGGCAATACTGGCCCGGCCGGTCGCCACCAGTCTGGGCGTGCCGTCTTCCGTCAGCACGTGAACGCGCGCTTCCACGGCGGTCAGCCGACGGCCCGGTTTCACCACCCGGGCATCCGCCACCAGCCGGCCGCCGGCCGCGGCGGCCAGCAGCGAGACGCCGAAATCCGCCGTCATCACCCCATGGCCCAGAGGCACCAGCGTGGCGGCGGCACAGGCGCAGGCATTGTCGATCAGATAGCCGATCACCCCACCATGGAACACGCCGTGGTTCTGCATCAGCTCGGGCCGGGCGGCGATTTCGATGCGGCAGCGGCCGCTGCCGAGGGCTGTGAGTTCCGCGCCCAGATGCGCGGTGAAGCCCTGTGCCGCCACACCGGCGCGGACACGCTTTTCCTGGATGTCGGGCAGGGGGGCGTCCGGCAGGGCAGCCCAGGGGTTGAAGCCATCGGTGGTCATCGGGCGCAGCTCTCCTTGGTCGGCGGGGCGGCTTCGTCCGGCCGCTTCCGCATATGGCGATCACTCCGGCCCTCAGATTAACCCGAACGGGATCCGCCGTCCGGCGGCATGCGCGCTCCCGTGCGACAGAATGCCGCCGCGACAGTCTGTCGATTGCATGCGCGGTCACGCATCCGCGATAGTCCGCGCCATGGCGCGATGCAGCAAAACAGCCCGATCACGGGCGCACCGTCGGTTCGGTTCCAGCCCCATCACGACTGCGGTCGTGGTGGCTCTTTGTGCTGGGCCGATGACGGATCTGCATGCGCAGGCAGGATCGTCTCCACATTCGGGACCCGCCCTGCCGCATCGCCACATCCCAAAGCTGCCGGCCATGACGCGGCCCTTGTCGTCGCGCATGACCAGAACGACGGCACCCAAGAAATACCGTGAGGTCATGAGATGGCTTCTTCCATCAGCGTCGGCGATTGCCGCCCGACAGCATCACCATGTCGTCAGGCACAAGAGATTCTGATGTCGACATCAGAAGAATCCGGCCATCTCTCGATGCAGGGGCATTCGGAATGACTGCGACGACAGCCGTGGCGGGCCATGCCCCCGCCATATCCACGCCGGTGAGCAGTGCCACCATCGCCGGCTATAACGAAGCGGTGGTCCGCCGCTTCGCCATCGCCACCGTGTTCTGGGCGGTGTTCGGCTTTGCCGCCGGCACCTGGGTGGCCCTGTTGCTGGCCTTCCCCGAGCTGAACATGGGGCTGGAAGGCAGCTTCGGCCGCCTGCGCCCGGTGCACACCACCGCGGTCGTGATCGCCTTTGCCGGCAATGCGCTGTTCACCACCTCGTTCTATGTTGTGCAGCGCACCTGCCGCACCGGCCTCTGGGGCGGTCCGCGGCTGGCGAATTTCGTGTTCTGGGGCTTCCAGGCCTTCCTGGTCATGGCCATCGTGGGCTATGTGCTGGGCGTTACCCAGAGCCGCGAATATGCCGAGCCGGAATGGTATGCCGACATCTGGCTGACCATCGTCTGGCTGGCCTATATGGCGATCTTCGTCGGTACGCTGGCACGCCGGAAGGAGCCGCATATCTACGTCGCCAACTGGTTCTTCCTGGCCTACATCATCACCGTCGCGGTGCTGCATGTGGTGAACAACCTGGCGATGCCGGTGTCGTTCGTCGGCGCCAAGAGCTATTCGAACTTCTCGGGCGTGCAGGACGCGCTGATCCAGTGGTGGTACGGCCATAACATGGTCGGCTTCCTGCTCACCGCCGGCTTCATCGGCGCGATGTATTATTTCGTGCCCAAGCAGGCGGAGCGGCCGATCTATTCCTACCGGCTGTCGATCGTCCATTTCTGGGCGCTGATCTTCCTCTATATCTGGGCCGGGCCGCACCACCTGCACTACACCGCCCTGCCCGACTGGGCGCAGACGCTGGGTGCCGCTTTCTCGATCATGCTGTGGATGCCGTCCTGGGGCGGCATGATCAACGGCATCATGACGCTGTCGGGCGCCTGGGGCCGCCTGCGCACCGATCCGATCATGCGCTTCCTGGTCGTGGCCGTGGCCTTCTATGGCATGGCGACCTTCGAAGGCCCGTTGATGGCGCTGAAGCCGGTCAATGCGCTCAGCCATTATACCGACTGGACGGTCGGGCATGTCCATTCGGGCGCCCTCGGCTGGGTCGCCTTCATGACCTTCGGCGCCTTCTACTATCTGGTGCCGCGGCTCTGGCGCCGGCCGCTCTGGTCGATGCGGCTGGTGGAGTGGCATTTCTGGATCGCCTCTCTCGCCATCGTGCTCTACATCACCGCGATGTGGGTCTCGGGCATCGCCCAGGGCCTGATGTGGCGCGCCTATGACGAGTTCGGCTTCCTGCGCTACAGCTTCGCCGACAGCGTCGCCATGCTGCACCCCTATTACGTCACCCGCGCGCTGGGTGGGGTGCTCTATCTGACCGGCGGGCTGATGTTCGCCTTCAACATCTTCATGACCATCCGCCAGCCCGCCCCGGCAACCCTGCCGGGTGCGCGCGATGCCGCGCCTGCGCGTGGCGCCGCGCCGGCTGCGGGTTCCTGAGGCGGAGGGTCGGAGACATGCCCCGTTTCAATCACGCCCGCATCGAACGCAGCACCTCGCTGCTGTTCATCCTGACGCTGATGGTCATCTCGATCGGCGGCCTGGTCGAAATCGTGCCGCTGTTCAAGGTGGAAAGCACGGTCAAGCCGGTCGAAGGGGTCCGCCCCTATACGCCGCTGGAGCAGATGGGTCGCAACATCTACACCCGCGAGGGCTGCTATACCTGCCACAGCCAGATGATCCGGCCGTTCCGCGACGAGGTGGAGCGCTACGGCCATTACTCGATCGCGGCCGAAAGCATGTACGACCATCCCTTCCTCTGGGGGTCGAAGCGCACCGGCCCCGATCTCGCCCGGGTCGGTCTCAAATACTCCAATGAATGGCAGGTGGCGCATCTGGTCGATCCGCGCAGCGTCGTGCCGGTCTCGATCATGCCCTCTTACGCCGCTCTGCTGGACCGCGACCTGGACGTCTCGGAGGTCTCGGAACATCTGCGCGCGCTGCGGGCCGTGGGTGTTCCCTACAGCCAGGAGATGATCGCCCGCGCCGAAGCCGATCTCACCGCCCAGGCAAATGGCACCGATCCGGAAGAGATGCAGCGCCGCTATCCGGGCGCGAAGGTCGGCGACTATGACGGCCAGCCCGACCGGATCACCGAAATGGATGCGCTGGTCGCCTATCTGCAGGTGCTGGGCACCATGGTCGACTTCACCGATGTCCGGCTGGAAAGCGGCATCGGTGCCGGCATCGCCGGCTCGAAAGTGGAGGGCGGACAGTGATCGATGCGCTGAGTGCCCTTGTCTACAAGTACTGGCTGGTCGCGGCGGTCGTGCTGTTCGCGCTGATCCTGCTGCGTACCTTCCGGCCTTCATCGCGTGAGCAGATGAAGGCGCATGCCAACATCCCCTTCCTGATCAAGGACGAAGACGATGGCCGCGCCTGAACGTGATGATCTGACCGGCCGCTACACCACCGGCCATGAATGGGACGGCATCAAAGAGCTGTCGACCCCGATCCCGGGCTGGTGGGTCGGCGTCTTCCTGATCTCGATCGCGGTCGCCCTGCTCTACATGGTGCTCTACCCGTCCTTCGCGTCGACCGAGCGCTATTACGAGGGCGCGCTGAAATACAGCAGCACCGAAGAGCTGCGCAAGGAGGTGGTGGCCGCCCGCGCGGCCCAGGCCCCCATGCGCAACGCCCTGGTCGAAACCCCGCTTGAGGAGATCGAGGCCGACGACGCGCTCCGCCGCTTTGCCACCACCGGCGGCCAGGCGGCCTTCAACGAGAACTGTGCCGCCTGCCATGGCGTGGGTGCCGGCGGCCAGATCGGCCAGTTCCCGGCCCTGGTCGACGACGACTGGATCTGGGGCGGCAGGATCGCCGACATCCGCCAGACCATCCTCTACGGCATCCGGTCGGCCCATCCCGACACACGCCAGTCGCTGATGCCGGTTTTCGGCCAGATCCTGACGCCCGAGCAGATCAGCCAGACGGCCGCCTATGTGAAGGCCCTGTCGGATCCGGCCGCGGATGCCACGCGCAGCGCCATGCCGGGTGCCCCCCTGTTCGCGGCCAACTGCGCCTCGTGCCACGGGGCCGAGGGCCAGGGCGGCCGTGATTTCGGTGCGCCACGGCTGAACGACGCGATCTGGCTCTATGGCAGCAGCCAGGAGGCGATCGAGCGGCAGATCGCCAATCCGCGCATGGGCGTGATGCCGGCCTTCGGCGACCGGCTGGACGAATCGACCGTGCGGATGATCGCGGTCTATGTCCACACGCTCGGGGGTGGCGAGAAATGACCGCAGGATCCGGCATCACGCATGCATCGGTGGCCGCCACCGATGCCGCGGCCGCAACGGACCGGCCGGGGCGTGCAGCCCCGGCCGCCCGCCGGCCGCGGCGCAAACCCCATCTGCCCCAGCCGGTGCGCGGCCATTTCCGCCGCCTGAAGACCCGGCTGACCGTGGTCTTCCTGGGCATTCTGTTCCTGGTGCCGTGGATCCGCTGGGATCGCGGGCCCGGCCTGCCCGATCAGGCGGTGTTGTTCGACCTGCCCGGCCGGCGGCTGTTCGCCTTCGGCCTGGAACTCTGGCCGCAGGATCTGCCGATCGCGGTGGGGCTGATGGTCGCCGGCGCCTTCGGCCTGTTCTATGCCACCAGCCTGTCGGGCCGGGTCTGGTGCGGATTTTCCTGCCCGCAGACGGTCTGGACCGACATCTTCGGCGGCGTGCGCCGGCTGGCGCACCGGATCGCGAAGGGCAACGAAGCCGCGATCGGGCCGCTGACCGGCGCCATGAGCGCCGCCGTCGCCATCCTGACCGGCCTGGGCTTCGCCCAGTGGTTCGTCGACGCCCCGGGCCTGGCCGGCCGTTTCCTGGGCGGCGGCCTGCCCGGCGCCGTCTATGGCGCGGTCTTCCTGATCGCGCTGTTCACCTATGTGCTGGGCGCCCATGCGCGAGAGCGGGTCTGCCTGCACATGTGCCCCTGGCCGCGGTTTCAGGCCGCCCTGCTCGACCGCGACAGCCTGGTCGTGACCTATCGCCGGACCCGCGGCGAGCCGCGCGCCCGCAAGCGGGTGGCGCTGCGTCCCGAGCTGCTGGCGACGCCCTTGCCCGCGCCCGCGACCGATACGCCGCAAGCCTTCGCCTTTGCCGCCGACGGATCGGTCGGCCTGGCGCCCGACGCGACCATGGCCGCGACACCGGCCGGCCGCGGCGACTGCATCGATTGCGGCCGCTGTGTTCAGGTCTGCCCCACCGGCATCGACATCCGCGACGGGTTGCAGATGGGCTGCATCGGTTGCGGGCTGTGCATCGATGCCTGCGATGAGGTGATGACGAAGATCGACCGGCCGACCGGGCTGATCCGGTTCGATGCCGAAGAGGCCGACCCGACACCGATGGCCCCGCCGGCCCGCATCGGCTTCTTCCGGCCCAAGGCGATGATCTTCGGCGGCGCGATGATCGTGGCGCTGGCGGCGGTCAGCTTCGGCGTGGCGAACATCACCGACGTCCAGGTCGATGTCGAGCCGCAGAACACGCCGCGCTATGTGCTGCTGTCGGATGGCAGCGTGCGTAACGACTACACCGTCCGCCTGTCGCACCGCCTGCCCCGGCTGGATGGGGTGACCGCCTCGGTCGAGGGCATGCCCGAGGCGACGCTCCGCTTCACCAGCGGCGACGGTGGCGATGCGGCGGAGATGACGGTGGGTGGCCAGCGCAGCGCCGCGAACCGGCTGCTGGTGATCCAGCCGCCGCTGCGTGGCGAGGCCCTGCCCCCGGCCGGGCCGCACCCGATCGTGCTGGTCTTCCACGACACGGCGACGGGCGCGGAACTCGCCCGGGTCGACACCCGCTTCTGGGAGCCGGAGAGATGACGTCCCCCCGCCACGGCTCACGACGGTACACCGTCCCCTCGGACCCGCCGCCCCGGCCGTCGGATCGCTGGATCCCGCGGGCGATCGTGGGCTTCTTCCTGGTGCTGGGTTCGGTCCAGGCCGGTTTCGTGACGCTGGCCTATGACAGCTTCACCGGCCTGGTCACCGAAGATCCCTATGCCACCGGCATCGAATACGACCGGGTGCTGAAAGAGCGCGAGACCGAAGCCGCCCTCGGCTGGCAGGTGGATGCCGTCTTCGAGCCGGGCGATGCCCCCCGCACCGGCCGGCTGGTGGTCCAGGTGACCGATGCCGGCGGGCAGCCGCTCGATGATGTGGTCGTCCAGGGCGAGGCGGAGCATACCGGCCGGATCCCGCAGCTCCTGCCCGTCAGCTTCACCCCCGCCGGGTCCGACAGGCTGGTCGGCACGCTCGACTTCCCCAATGGCGGCAACTGGTTCATCCGCCTGAAGGTCACGCAGGGGGATGAGGGGGTGCGACGTCTCGTCGAATTGCCGGTGATCCGCTGACCGGCTATCTCTCCCCTTGCCCGCTTCTGCTCTCCCCTTGCCCGCTTCTCTCTCCCCTTGATCGTCGAACCGATCGACGTCCGACATCTTCCGGAGTTTCTGCCATGTCCATGACGACCTCTCCTGCCGGCGGCATCTCGGGTGGCCGACCGGCCGTGTGGCCCCTGATCGTCGCCATCATCGCCGCCGCGGCGATCGGCGGCATGGTCGCCGGAGCCGAAGTGGCCGTCGTTGCCGGGCTGGGCGCCCTGATCGTGTCGCTGCTGCCGCGGATCATCATGATCGCCGGCCGCGGCGGTCTCGGTGCCTTCGCGATTGCCGGGCGCGCGATGTACACCGCGGGCCGGATCGGCGGCATCGCCATCGCCCTACCCGGCCTGTTCGTCACCAGCCTGGTCTGGCTGATCATCGGCCTGCCGGCGGCGCTGGCCCGCGCGGCCCATGCCCGGGCCGGCACCACCGGCGTCCAGCCCGCCCCCCTGCCGACCCTGCCGGATCTTGCTGTTGCGGGCCGGATGGGCCGCCGGGCGAAGACCGGTGCCGTCAGCTTCCTGAAGGGCATGGTCTCGGAGCGCGGCCTGCCGCTGCTGCTCGCCAATCTTCTGCTGGCGCTGGTGATCGGCTGCGTGCTGCTGGGCATGGGCGTGGCGCTCTACGCCGCCCTGATCGCGGTGCCGGTGATGATCGCCACCATGATGCTGGTCGCGGTCGACGGCAGCGACGAACCCGAGGTGCCGTCCTCCGCCGACGCCCAGCACTGACCCCGCCCGCCCCCGCGGAGAGCCCTATCATGGCGGTGTCCGAACTCACCTTTGCCGGCGGCGCCCTGATGGGTTTCGCCGGCAGTCTGCATTGCGCGGGCATGTGCGGCAGCATCGCCGCCGGGCTGATGTTCTCTTTCGACGGCGAGGGCGGCACGCGCGGCCGCATCAAGGCGCTGGCTGCCGCCCATGCCGGCCGGGTGCTGGCCTATGCCACCGCCGGTCTGGTGGTGGGGGCGATCGGCACCTCGGTCTATGCCGGCCTCGACCGTGCCGGCGGCTATGAAATCGCCCGGCTGATCGGTGCCGCCACCCTGGTCTGGGTCGGTCTGTCGGTGGCCGGGCTGGTGCCCTCCCTCGCCCGCCTCGATCGCCTGGCCATGCCGCTCACCGCCGGCATCGCCCGGGTGCTGCGCCCGGCCGGCATAGGCGGCGGTATCGCGGCCGGCCCCGGCGGGGCCTTCGTCTCAGGCGTCGCCTGGGGCTGCGTGCCCTGCGGCATGGTCTATGGTGCGCTGTTCTACGCCATGATGACCGGCAGCCCCGAAGGCGGGCTTTCGGTGATGGCGGGGTTCGGCCTCGGCACCGTGCCGGCCGTCGCCGCCACGGCCCTTGGCTTTGCCGGGCTGCGCCGCTCCGCCGCCCTGCCCGGCCTGCGTACGGCCGCGGGCCTCGCCATCGCCGCGCTGGGCCTGCTCTCGGCCGCCATCCCCTCGGTCGGCGCCGCGGTGCTCTGCCTGCCGTAACCGCCGCCGGCTCCGTCACTGCAAAACAAGACACCCCGCCGGTCGCCCGGCGGGGTGTCTTGTATCTGGTGCCTGAGAACCCGAAAGCTCTCCGGACCCGGCAGGATCAGCGCGAGTAGTACTCGATGATCTGCTTCGGATCCATCTGGACCGGATAGGGAACTTCGGCCAGCTGCGGCATGCGATTATAGGTCGCGGTCAGCTTGTCGAAGTCGACGTCGATGTACTCCGGCACTTCACGCTCGCGGCGCTGGGTAGCCTCGAGCACGAAGGTGAGCTGACGCGACTTCTCGCGCACGCTCACGACGTCACCCGGCTTCAGGCGGTAGGAGGGGATGGTCACGCGGCGGCCGTTGACCGCGACATGGCCATGATTGATGAACTGACGCGCGGCGAAGACCGTCGCGACGAAGTTCGCACGATAGACGACGGCGTCGAGACGGCTTTCGAGCAGACCGATCAGGTTCTCGGTCGACTCACCCTTGCGACGGGTGGCCTCGTCGACGACGCGACGGAACTGCTTCTCGGTCAGGTTGCCGTAGTAACCCTTCAGCTGCTGCTTGGCAGCGAGCTGCAGACCGTAGTCGGAAGGCTTGCGGCGACGCTGACCGTGCTGGCCGGGGCCATACGAACGTGCATTCACCGGGCTCTTGGCCGTGCCCCAGAGATTCACGCCGAGCCGCCGGCTGATCTTGTGCTTGGCCTGGATACGCTTGGTCATTTGAGAGCGAACCGTTCGGTAACGGGGTAGACCGCAGTAGAGGATCGGCACTGAATACAGGCGCTCCCCCCGGATGTCAAAGAGAATCGCCCGGATTTCCGCGGGTTTCGGGCCCGGCACGCACGGCCACCGGCCAGGCACCCGCAGCGACCGGCGCCGGGATCGGCCGGATGCCGAAAGCGGCCTCGATCGCCCCGTTCTGCAGCACCGCCTGGGACGTGTCCAGCGCCAGCAGCCGCCCCTTCGCCAGCACCGCCACCCGGTCGGCATGGGCCAGGGCCAGCCCCAGATCATGCAGCACCACGACCACGGTCATGGCGCCGCGCAGCCCCTCGAACAGCTGCATCAATGACAGAGCGTGACCAATGTCGAGCGCCGCCGCCGGCTCGTCGGCAAGCAGGGCACCGGCCGGCGCGGCCAGTGCCCAGGCGACCGCCGCTCGCGCCCGCTCACCACCCGAGAGATCATCCAGCCGCCGGTCCAGCAGCTCCCCCAGATCGAGGGCGGGATCCGGCGCCGCCGGGCGCCCGGCCTGCCACCACCCTGCCCCGCGCGCAGCCCCCAGCCGGACCAGATCGCGCACCGTCAGGTTCCAGTGGCTGCGGAAGCCCTGGGGCAGATGGGCGATCCTGGCCGCCACGCCCCGCCGGCCGAGCCCGGCCACCGGCCGCCCGTCGATCAGCGCCCGGCCGGCATCGGGTATGAGCGCGCCGGTGAGCGTGCGCAGCGCCGTGGTCTTGCCCGAGCCGTTCGGCCCGACCAGAGCCAGCAGTTCCCCCGGCCGGACATCGAACGACAGATCATCCAGCACCACCCGCCCGCCCAGGCGGAGCGTCACATGGTCGAGGGCGAGGCCCGCCGCACTCATCGCACACCTCCGCGTGCCCGGCCAAGCAGCAGCAGAAAGACCGGAGCCCCGGCCAGCGCCGTCAACAGACCGAGCGGCAGATCGGCCGGCGGCAGCAGGGATCGGGCGAGGCCGTCGAAGATCGCGACCAGCGCCCCCCCGGCAAGGGCGGAGGCCGGCAGCAGCAGATGATGCGTGGGGCCGACCAGGCGGCGGGCCAGATGCGGCACCATCAGCCCCACGAACCCCACCAGCCCGCCCCAGCCCACCGCGATCGCGGTGATGGCGGCGCCGGCAAGCACGGCAAGCTCGGTGAAGCGGCGGACATTCAGGCCCATGGCACCGGCCGCCTCGTCACCCAGCCCCAGCCGGTCGAGGCCGGGGGCGAGCACGAGGGCGAGGATCAGGGCGCCGAGCGTCGCCAGCCAGAGCAGGCCGAGCCCTGCCATGTCGGGCGTGTGGATGCCGCCCATGGTCCAGCTCATCACCACCTGCAGATTGACCGTGTCGTCGGAAAGCGCCAGCAGCATCAGCCCGCGCACCGCACCGAGTGCGGCCGCAACCGCCACGCCGGCCAGCAGCACGCCGGTGACGTCGGCGATGCCGGCGGCGCGTGCGGCCGCGATCACCACCCAGGTGGCCCCCCAGGCGCCGGCGATGGCCAGCACCGGCAGCGCCAGACCGGGCGCCACCGGCAGCGGCACCAGGAGCGCGATCGCGGCACCGACGGCGGCACCGGGGGCCGTGCCCAGAAGCCAGGGCTCCGCCAGCGGGTTGCGGAACACGCCCTGAAAGATCGCCCCCGCCAGCCCCAGACAGGCCCCGACCGCCACTGCCGCCAGCACCCGCGGCAGCCGCCAGGCCAGCAGCAGCCGGGTGAAGGGGCTGTCCTCGCCACGCAGCAGCGCCGCCAGATCGGCGATCCGCGCCGGCTCGGTCCCCAGCCAGAGCCCCGCCAGGATCGCGACCAGCAGCAAGGCGATCAGGGCAGCGAAGGCCCTCTGCGTCGTCATTTATCACCCTCCGCAGGCATGAGACAGGCGCCGCCTGCGGCAAAGGCATCGGGATGAAGCAGCCGGGCCAGCATCTCCGCCCCCTCCACCACCCGTGGCCCCGGGATCAGCAGCAGCGCGCGGGTGACCGCGTCGACCCGGCCGGCGCGCACCGCGCGGATTCCGTCCCAGCCCGGCCGCTGCATCAGGGCCGGCACCCGCTCGGGCGGGCCCGCGATCAGGATCCTGTCGGGGTCGGCCCGCCCGACCGCCTCTCCCGACACCCGCCCCAGCCGGTCGCGGCCTGCGAAGACGCTGACACCGCCCGCCGCGCGCAGGATGTCGCCGGTATAGGTGGCGTCGCGGATGGTGAAGGCGGCGCCACGCTCGTCACTGCCGGTCTCCATATAGACCGGCACGGGTGGCCGCCCCTTCAGGCATGCGCCGAGATGCGCGATCCGGGCGCCCATGGCGTCGGCGACCGCGGCCGCGGCCGCCTCACGCCCGGTGGCGTGTCCCAGCAGCCGGATATTGGCCAGGATGTCGTCCAGCCGGTCATGGGTCAGCACCAGCGCCGGAATGCCGATCCGGCCCAACGGATCGACCAGCCCTGCCGCGGCCTGGCGCGCCGGGGTCATCACCACCAGATCGGCATCGAGCCGCGCGATCGCCTCCACCGAAAATCCCAGCCGGCCGCCGATGCGGGCGGTGCGGGCGACCAGATCCGGCGGCCAGCGCGTCCAGGCCTCGATCGCCACGATGTCGGGCCCGGCGCCGATCGCAGCCAGCATTTCGACATTGCTGGAGAAGATCGCGACGATCCGGCGTGGCGGCGCCGGAATCGTCACGGCGCGGCCGAGCGCATCGGTCACCTGTCGCGGCCAGCCCTCTTCCGCCGCCGCAGGAAGCGCGGCGATGCAGGTGAACAGGATCAGCAGAAGACCGAATACCCGCGCCATCAGAAGCGATAGGTCAGGCCGACATAGGCCGCCCGCCCCGCCTGGCTGTTGCCGGTGCCGCCGCCATTCGACGACACCGGATCGCCCAGCGAGGGCACGGTGTCGGTGGCGATGAACAGCGGATGATCATTGACGTCGAACAGGTTGTCGACGCCGGCGAACAGCGTCAGTTTCTCGGTCACGAACCAGTCGCCGCGCAGGTTCATCAGCCAGCTCGATCCCTTGCGATGGACATAGCGGCTGTCGGGCTCCGCCCCTGCCACCAGACTTTCTTCGGTATCGTAATAGAGCGGGCCGCGGAACACAGCCGTGGTGGTCAGGCTCCACACCCCGGGCTGGCCGGTGGTGATGCCGAGCGCCGCCTGGGTTTCGTGCATGCGCTGCAGCTTGTCGGTATAGGGGCCGGAGAGGGCCGCATCGGCCCCCTTGTCGCGCATCTCGAAATTCCACACGCCCGAACCGCGCGCGATCAGCGTCCAGCCGTCCCAGCCCAGGCGGCGGGCGATGTCATAGGCCGCCTGCAGCTCCAGCCCGCGGATCACCGCATCGCCCACGGAATTGGCATAGGTCCGCTCATCCGGCCCGGTGGTGACGGTGGTGATCCGGTCGGTGATGGTGTTCTGGAACAGCGCCAGATCCAGGAACAGCGGCCCATCGGCATGGGCGGCGCCGATTTCGTATTGCAGGCTGCGTTCGGGATCGAGGTTCGGGTTGCCGAAGGTGCGGCCGCCGCCGACGGCGGTGAAGTCTGCCGCAAGCTCGGTGCCGGTCGGCGCGCGGAAGCCGGTGGCGACGCCGGCCCTGAGGGTCACCGTCGGCCAGGCCGCCCAGGCGGCGCCGACACTCCAGGTGACATCGTCCCAGCTTTCAGTGCGTTCCACCAGCAGCGGCTGGTTGGGGGTGGCCCTGGTCGAAACCCGGCCATAGGTCCAGCGGGCGCCGGCGCGCAGGGTCAGCGCGTCGTCGAAGGCCCGGTGCACGCCCTCGCCATAGACGCCGAAATCCTCGGTATCCTGGTTGATGTCATAGGGTGGCACCTGAGAGGTGGCCCCGCCCGAGACCGACTGGCGGAAGCGGTCGCTGCGCAGTTTCGCGGTCTCGGCATCGATCCCAAACAACAGGTCGGTATCGTCCCCCACCGCCAGCCGCGGCGCCAGCTTCAGACCCAGAACGTCGAGCTGGCGGCGGTTGTCATCAACCGAAAAACCGGCCGTCCCGTTCCGCTGCCGCTCCGATCCCCAATGAAAGCTGTCGACGTCACGCACGGCATAGGCCTGGGCCGAAAGCCCGAGCCCGCCACCGAATGTCGTGTCCCAGGCAAGATCGAGCGAGGCGTTGCGCCGGTCGTCAACATTGTCCACATCCCACTGCGAGCCGCGGAAGCCGGCGTCGTAGACACCGTCGGTGCGGAGCGTCAGGTCGATGCGCCCGACCGTCTCGTTCTCGAAGCCAAGCGCCGCAAGCCCGCCGCCGCGTTTCCAGGCCGTGTTGACGAGTTGCCCCTCGGGGGTGTGGTAATCATCGGAAACGCCGCCGCCGATGCCGACGTAGTGGTCGAAACCGGCCGTGCTGCCCGCATTGGCGGCATGGCCGCGGGCAAGGCCGAAGGATCCGGCACGGGCGGTGATTTCGCTGCCCGGATCCTCGGTGGCACCGCTGCGGGTGACCAGATTGACCACGCCGCCGATCGCCTGGGCGCCATAGATCACCGAGGCCGGGCCCCGGATGATCTCGATCCGGTCCAGATCGTCGGGTGAGAGCTTGGAGAGATTGGCGGTGCCGGCGCGGCGGCCGTTCATCAGCACCGTCACCTGGCTGCGCCAGTCGCGGCCCTGGCCGTCGGTCGCGCCGCCGCGGATGTTGAACGAGGTCTGGCCCGGGCTCCAGTCGCTGAAGAAGCCGACCGCGTTTTCGGCCAGCAGATCGGTCACCGACCGGGCGGACGACCGGCGGATGGTGGCGGTGTCGATCACCTGCACGGTGCCGGCGGCACGGGCGCGGGGCTCGTCGCGCCCCTGGGCGGTGATCAGCATCCGGTCGAGTTCGGTGGCATCCTCGGCCCGGGCCGCCTTGGGGTCGGCGATATCGGGAAGAAGGGCAACGGAGCACGAGAGGGCCAGCACGCCGAAGGCGGGCCGGCGCAGAAGGGAGAAGCGCATGGGCTGATGATCCGGATTGGAGGTCTTGTGATTGGCCGCGTCGTCGGTCAGTCGTGCCAGACGAAAACGGCGGAGAGTTTGGGCGCGCGGGCGATGACGCCTTCCTCTGCCGGCATGAGGGCGAGATCGAGATGGCGGTCCAGCCGCCGTTCCAGGTCGTCGACCACATGACCGCGGCGGTGGAGATGATCGAGCATATGGGCGCGGGCCGCGGCGCGATCGGGAAAGAGGGCCTGGAACGTCCAGGGCACCAGATGCACCATGTCGGGTGCCAGATCGCTTCCAAGTTCATCGAGCGCCAGCCGGTCGCCCGGGGTGATGTCCTCACCATGAAGATGGGTCGGTAGGAAACCCGCCAGACACCAGCTCCGCGGCCCCGCCTGGGCCGGCACGATCCAGGCGAGCCTGCGGCCGAGCGGCCGGGTCCGGGCATGCAGGGCGCGAGCCGCACCGATCGGCCCCGGAATATTGGCGCAGAGCACCAGATCGGCAGGGGCTGCCGGATCGAAGGGGGTGAGATCCTGCCAGACGCCGTCGCGGATATCGATCGAGAGGTCGGGGCGCGCCTCTGCGACCCCGGCGAGCCGGCCGCGCATATGGGCATTGGGCTCGATCGCACACCATCGCCCGCCGCGGGCGATGACCGCCTGGCCGAGCAGACCGGAGCCGGCACCGATATCGATCAGGCTGCGCGGGCGCCCGCCATAAAGGCCGCGCAGCGCATCACCCAGATTGCGGGCATAGTCCGATCGGGCAAGCTGATCGGCGAAGAAGGCGGCATCGGCATCGGCCCACGGGGCCGGTGACGGGAGCGGGGGCGGACCGGCGGCAGCAGCTCCGGGCGTGGCGGACATCTTGGGCCTCACCTGCGTGGCACGTCACCGCAGGCCGGACCCGAAGCGGCTGGACGCCGTTCCGGATCGCCATCGATACACCCCGACCGATGGGCACGCGCGTGACCACGAATGACGGCAGGTCTCCTGGCTCACGGGTCATCGCCGGTCCGTCGCCTTCCCGGCAGTCCCGGTACCGGGGCCACCAGTGGCGTCGCTGACGGCCGGCTCGCCGTCTACAGTTGCGGGGGCAGCCGGGGCATGATGCGGATCACCGCCTGTACCCCGTTCCCTTTTGATCCCCAACGGGGAACCGTCGCGGGCGACAGTAGTGGAGCTGCCCGTCACCGGTCAAGCAGCCCCGTCGCCCTGATATTGATACGATATAACATAACATTATTGAATGACGCAATGCCCCGACGCCGGCACCGCCGGGACATTGTTCAGATGAAGAGATCGTCGGCCCCCGCAAAGCGTACGCCCGCCGCCGTCATCTCGGCGCGTGCGCGGCCAAGCGAACCGCCGGTGTCGATGGCGCGGCAGGCATCTTCCACCAGCACCACCTCGAAACCGGCGGCGCGGGCGTCGAGCGCCGTCCAGGCCACGCAGAAATCGGTGGCGAGGCCGCAGACGAAGACGCGTTTGACGCTGCGCGACCGCAGATAGCCGTCAAGCCCGGTGGCGCTGCGCCGGTCGGCAGCGAGGAAGGCCGAATAGCTGTCGACCGCGGCATCGTCGCCCTTGCGGACGATCAGCCGGGCATGGGGCAGATCCAGATCGTCATGGAGTGCCGCGCCCCGGGTGCCCTGCACGCAATGGTCGGGCCAGAGCACCTGGCTGCCATAGGCGAGCTCCGTGGTCTCGAACGGCGCCTTGCCGGCATGGCTGGAGGCGAAGGAGGCATGGCCGGCCGGGTGCCAGTCCTGGGTCAGCACCACCTCGGTGAACAGCCGTCCGATCCGGTTGACCACCGGCACGATCTCGTCACCGCCGGCGACCGCCAGCGCGCCGCCGGGCATGAAATCATACTGTGGATCAACCACGATCAGTGCATCACCGGCGCCGGGGCGCAGGCGCAGGGCCTCGGCGCGCGCCTCGGCTTCGGCATGACGACGGCGTGAGCGCCGGGGTCTTGCTGCCTCTGCGGGAGACGCCGCAGAATCGGTCTCGTCCAGCGCCTCGCGGCGGCGGCGATAGGACGGGAAGGCGGCAAGTTCCTCGTCGCGTGCGCCACGGATCATCAGCCCGTGCAGGAAGCCGCGCAGCGAGCGGACCTCCTGCCCGGTCAGATCCGCGCGCAGGAACATGGCCTGCAGATTGCGCAGCATGGTCGGCCGCATCTGCCGGTTGCGCACCACCCCCGACCAGTCGAGTGCCTGGCCCAGATGCTCCAGGAAGGCATCGATCTCCTGCTTGCTCGCCCGGCCATAGCGGCCGAGATCGAGTTGCACCGGCACGGTCTCGTCGCGCGCGGTGAACCATTCATAGGAGACCAGCGCCACCGCCTGGGCAAGATTGAGCGAGGCGAAGGCAGGGTTGAGCGGCACGGTCAGAATCAGATCGGCGAGCGCCACATCGTCATTCTCAAGCCCCGTCCGCTCGGGCCCGAACAGGATTCCGACCCGGCCGCCGGCCTCGACATGACCGCGCATGCGCGCCGCAGCCGCGCCGGGCGTCGCCACCGGCTTCACCATGTCACGCGGCCGCGCGGTGGAGGCCACCACGAAATCCAGATCGGCGACCGCATCCGCCACCGTCGCATAGACCCGGGCAGTGTCGAGCACCGCATCGGCACCCGAGGCCAGCACCCGCGCGCGTTCGCTCGGCCACTCGCAGCGCGGTGCCACCAGACGCATGTCGGTCAGGCCGAAATTCAGCATCGACCGTGCGGCCGAGCCGATATTGTCGGCAATCTGGGTGTTCACCAGGATGATGGCGGCCTGGTTGCCGACGGCACCTTCAATGCCACGGGTGGCGGCCGCTTTGGGCGGCCGCTGCTCGGACTGATCGGTCATGCGCTCATATATCTTGTTGCTGCGAAGGTGGCCGGCCGCCGGACGACGTATCCTCAGGCGACACTGTTGGCCGCCGCGACCTCTGCCGCCGCCTGCACCGACACGCCGGCACGGTACAGCCGCCAGGTGATGCCGTCGGCCAGCGCCTCGTAAGAGGCATTGACGACGTTAGCCGAGACGCCAACCGTCGACCAGTGGTCGCCGGCGGTATCGGCGCTTTCGATCACCACCCGGGTCACCGCATCGGTGCCGGTGCCATCCGGGGCCGACATGATGCGGACCTTATAATCGACCAGCCGCATGTCGCGCACCGGCTGATAGGTCTGGGCGATCGCCCGGCGGAGCGCGGTGTCGAGCGCGTTGACCGGGCCGTTGCCCTCTGCCACCGCCATCACCGGCACCCCGCCCACCGAGATCTTGATCGTCGCTTCCGACAGGGTCACCAACTCGCCACGGGCATTGTAGCGACGCTCGTCGATCACCCGGAAGGACAGCAGGCGGAAATATTCCGGCACCTCGCCCAGGGCGCGACGCGCGAGCAGTTCCAGGCTGGCCTCGGCGCCGTCATAGGCATAGCCCATATGCTCGTTGGCCTTCACCTGCTCCAGCAGGGTGGGCAGGCGCGGATCCGACGGGTCGACCTCGATACCGATCTCGGCGAGCCGCGCCAGCAGATTGGCCCGGCCGGCCTGGTCCGAGACCAGGACATGGCGCTGATTGCCGACCTGTTCCGGGCGGATATGCTCATAGGCGCGCGGATCCTTGAGCACCGCGCTCGCATGCAGCCCGCCCTTATGGGCAAAGGCGGCGGCACCGACATAGGGCGCATGGATGTTCGGCGCGCGGTTCATCCGCTCGTCGAAGGCGCGGCTGACGCTGGTCAGATGGGCGAGCCCGGCCTCGTCGACACCGGTCGTGTAGCCCATCTTCAGCATCAGGGTCGGCAGCAGGGTCACCAGATTGGCATTGCCGCAGCGCTCCCCCAGACCGTTCAGCGTGCCCTGGATCTGGCGCACCCCGGCACGGACCGCCGCCAGGCTGTTGGCGACCGCATTGCCGGTATCGTCATGGCAATGGATGCCCAGCCGGTCGCCGGGCACGATCGTCGCCACATGGGAGACGATTTCCTCGATCTCATGCGGCAGCGTACCACCATTGGTGTCGCAGAGCACCACCCAGCGGGCACCGGCCTGATACGCCGCCTTGACGCAGGCCAGCGCATAATCGGGATTGGCCTTGTAGCCGTCGAAGAAATGCTCGGCATCGAACATCGCCTCGGCCTTGACCCGTGCGGCATGGCCGATGCTGTCGGACACCATGCGCAGGTTTTCGTCGAGATCGACGCCCAGCGCTACGGTCGCCTGGAAATCCCAGCTCTTGCCCACCAGACACACCGCCTGGACCGGCGCGTTCAGCACCGCAGACAATCCGGGATCGTTCTCGGCCGAACGCCCCGACCGCCGGGTCATGCCGAAGGCCGAGATCCGCGCCCGCTGCATCCGCGGCAGATCGCCGAAGAAGGCGTCGTCGGTCTGGTTGGCCCCGGGCCAGCCGCCTTCAATATAGTCGATGCCCAGCCGGTCCAGTTCACGCGCAATCGCGGCCTTGTCGGCCGCCGTGAAATCAACGCCACGGGTCTGCGCGCCATCGCGCAGCGTGCTGTCGTAGAGATAGATGCGCTCACCGGACATGGGGATCGTATTCTCCGTCGATCGGCTGTTCCGGGACATGTTTAGCACCCGGAACCGGCCGATGCGAAACGTAAATACGCAGGCCTTGTCTGCGCAGCCTGTCGCGGTCAGGCTTTGAACAGATCCGTCGCGGCAACAACATTCCGCGAATTGGGAAAGGCGGTCTCCTCAATGTCCTTGGCGGGCGTCTGCAGAAAATCCGCCAGGACACCCTTGATCAGAGATCGCACATCCGTAACCGGCATCAAGTCACGATTCTGATAAAGTGCGCGTTCTGCAAGCCCGGGCCATTCACCATAGACCTGCCCACCATTTACGCGCCCGCCGGCAAGAAACGCGAAGCCTCCGGTCCCGTGATCAGTGCCGCCACTTCCATTCACGCGCACTGTGCGCCCAAACTCAGAGATACCCAACACGACAGTCTGCCTCCAGGCAGATGCTCCCAATGTTTCGCGCAACTGCTTCAAGCCGTTGGCAAAAACATTGGCGGCTGTAAACATGCGGCCGTCCACCGTGCCCTGACTGCTATGTGTATCCCAGCCACCAGCATTAACAATAGCAATACTCGCCCCATCGCGGCGAGCAAGTATCTCGGCGACTGAGTTAAAGGCCCGGATCAGCGGATGTCCATATACCTGAACAGAACCAATGCGACCTGCTTCTCGTATCTCGTCCCCAAAAGAGGCAAATGCCGGGTCATTCTCATAGATCTTGGCCAAACGTTCCACAACGTCCAAGCCAGGAACTTTGACATCAGGCGGCGGGAGATTGACGATGCGGGGCGCACCAAGGAGGACAGTAGGGATACCACCGCTCACGGTAGCAGCCGTCAGCTCCTCCCCATGCGCTTTCATGATCCGGCCGAGCCAGCCACTGCTGACTTTTGTCGGATCATCCAGACCGCTCTCCAATATAGACTGCCCATCAAAGTGCGACCGGTCCCGGTATTGTGAAGATACAGCCGGCACCAACAGGAGATCGCCATCCTTGTACCAAGAATGGATCGGCTCGAGAGCCGGGGTCAGCCCATAAAAATCATCCAAAGACAACAACCGGTCGCGCGGAAAGGCGAGCGTGGTTCTCATGTCAGTGTAAGCAGGATCACCTACAGGGGCCAGCAAACCAAGCGCATCCACGGCACCACGCATGATCACGACGACAAGACGCCGACGCTCTCCCGCAGCCTCCGCAGAAGCGTGTCTGTTCCAAAAACCAATCCGGAAGCTCGCACTAGCACCAGCGAAAGCCAGGGTCCGCTTGATGAACAACCGCCGAGACAGTGTCATGCATTCCCTCACATCAGCGCAGACAGAAATGTGGTGACGCAGCGATCAGGCCATACGCATCCTTCAGTGTGGGCGCTCCTCGGATGGTTGCAAGGACGTCAATCGAAGCGTTGCGGAAGTATATGCTGAGTGCGGTATCAAGATCATCACGACAGTTCAAGGCTTCATACATGCGTGCGGCCAGTCCCGCGCGTAGCACCATATTGCCCGGCGAAAACCAGACATCACGATCGTCGGGCCAGCCTTTCGGTGACCTCGCTGCATGAACGCCGTGCCCGAGTGCCTGAGATGCGGACCGGACTTCCACAGCCGCTTCGCGTGTCGACAATCCGAACAGATTCAAGAATGCGATGCCCCAGTCTTCCGGCAGCAGAACCTTCTGCCCCTGGGGCTGCCAACTTGATGGATGATCAAGTAGAACATCCATCATCGCATCGATGCGCCCATCCCTGGCGAGATAGACCGCCGTCATCTCCTGCACAACATCGTCCGGCGGCTGATCAGAAATAAAATATTTCGCCAGCTTTCGCGAAATAAATCGAGCGGTAGAAGGATGCCCCGCGAGAAAATCGAGAAGATCATCCATCTCCTTCTGCCCATTTTCTTGAAATTCCCGCGCCAATATGATCTTGGTTCCCGGCTCATGGCGACTGTCCAAGAACATCATGTCCAGAGGGCGATTCCGATCATAGTATTTTATGTACCATCCGGTCAGCATCTGAGCTGCGGCAGCAACGTCTGACTGCTTATATCCGCCAGACACGCCCAGTGTATGCAGCTCCAGGAGTTCTCGCCCCAAGTTTTCGTTGATTCCCAGCCCATTTTTCTGCCCCATTTGAGAATTCGGACCTATGGAGCTGTTATTATTCAAATAGATATGCATCAAGGGGTGGTGCATGACTGCACCCAAGAGGGTCCGGAAGGGCCCGGTCACATGTGGGCGTATGGCCTCGTTCTCGTATAGATCGGTCAGACCGAGGAGAGATGGCTGCGTTTGAGAAACTGTAAAATGCTCAAAAAAAGAAATGGACAAGCCGCTCTCTCAGTGGCGTCTCAGTCTGGAGAGCGGTCATAATGCGGGCATCCCGTATCCTGTCGGAATACTGGACAAATGTCTGGTATGAGTCTCTCTCTGGGGCCATACGTTTTTCTTCCGGGGTCGGAAAGCGTATGGCCCAGCGTGCCTTAAGATCAGGTATGAGTGTAACCGGAGGACGTGGCTGCATATCCGACGACAATTGCCTGCGAAGCCACGCCCTGGGCGCTTCCCCGACCTGCTCTGGCAGATCAGGACGGTATCCCATCCCGAAACGGGTCATGGCAAGATATGCATCATCTGAGATCATGCAGCGATCCTGTTGCAGCCGCTGATGGAGGGATCAACTCCATTTGGAGCATCACGTTCGACCCGACGGACGCGAGGCTCTTGAGTTGCGAGCACTTTCGCCCGTCCAGATGGCCCGATCAGGTGGCATTACCTGATCGGGCCCCGCTCCAGAACCGGAGTTTCAGAATACCCTCTTCATAGAGGCTCCACCGAGTGGCGTTCGTGTGTCAATCCTCGGCAAGCACTCCAACTTCCTCAACCGCGCTTCCAGCGCGTGCCGTCCGGCCCGTCCTCCAGCACCACCCCGCGTGCCTTCAGATCGTCGCGGATCCGGTCGGCGGTGGCGAAGTCGCGGTTGCGGCGCGCGGCCAGGCGTTCGTTGATCAGATGCTCGATCTCGGCCTCGTCGGGGCCGGTCTCGCCGCCCGAGGCGGGGCCGCCGCGGAACCAGGCTTCGGGGTCGAGCCGCAGCAGGCCAAGGGCATGCCCCGCTCCCAGGATCTGCGCCTTCAGCCGGGCCCGTTCGGCCCGATCGGTGGTGCGGTTCGCCTCCCCCACCAGCTCGTGCAGATGCATCAGCGCAAGCGGGGTGTTGAGGTCGTCTTCAAGCGCCGCACGCACCGCGTCGGGATAGACGCGGCAATCGCCGTCAGGCTCGATCTCGTCCATCAGCCGCAGGGTGTTGTAGAAGCGGTCGAGCGTCTGCTTCGCCCGCTCCATGCCCTCCTGCGTCCAGTCCAGCGGCCGGCGGTAATGGGTCTGGAGCATCAGCAGGCGCACCGCCTCGCCCGGCACATGGCCCAGCAGATCGCGGACGGTGAAGAAGTTGCCGAGCGATTTCGACATCTTCTCGCCGTCGACATTGATGAAGCCGTTATGCATCCAGTAGCGCACGAACAGCGCGCCGTCATGGGCGCACTGGCTCTGGGCGATCTCGTTCTCGTGATGCGGGAAGATCAGGTCCTGGCCGCCGCCATGGATGTCGAAGGTCTCACCCAGATGGGCCTCGGCCATGGCCGAGCATTCGATATGCCAGCCCGGACGGCCGCGACCCCAGGGGCTGGACCAGCCGGGCTGATCATCGGCGCTGGGCTTCCAGAGCACGAAGTCGGCCGCATCGCGCTTGTAGGGCGCAACCTCCACCCGGGCCCCCGCCACCATCTCTTCCCGGTCGCGGCGCGACAGCCCGCCGTAATCGGGCATCGACGGCACGCTGAACAGCACATGGCCCTCGGCCTCGTAGGCATGATCCTTGGCCATCAGCCGGCGGATCATGTCGATCATCTGCGGGATGTGCTCGGTCGCGCGCGGCTCGATCGACGGCGGCAGCGCGTTCAGCTCGCCCATGTCCTCGTGGAACATCAGCGCAGTGCGGGCGGTCAGGGTCTCGATCGCCTCGCCGCTTTCCTTCGCCCGCACGATGATCTTGTCGTCGACATCGGTGATGTTGCGGACATAGGTGACACGCGGATAGCTCGCCTTCAGCAGGCGGTAGAGGGTATCGAACACCACCACCGGCCGGGCATTGCCGATATGGGCGCGGTCATAGACCGTGGGGCCGCAGACATACATCCGGATATGGTCCGGATCGATCGGCTCGAAAGCTTCCTTGGCACGGGTACGGGTGTTGTAGACGGAAAGCGCCATGATGGCTCGTCCTCGGGCAGGCAATCAAAGACGGGCGAACGGCGGAGGCGCCGGCCGGTTGAATGGGGTGGCCTCGGGCATCAGGCACCAGGCATCAGGCATCCTGGCCGGAAAGCCGGGCCGCGGCGCGCGCGGCGCCGATCATCGGTAGCAGCTTTTTCAGCTCCGGTCCATGCTCGGCCGCGGTCAGCGCCAGGCGCAGCGGCCTGAAAAGCCCCCGCCCCTTCACCCCCGTCAGGCCCTGAATCCCGCGGGTCCAGGCGCTCCAGGTGGTCTCGTCCCAGGGCTCCGGCGGCAAGGTGTCGCGGGCTGCGGCCAGCACCGCCTGCGATGTCTCGTCGACCTCGATCACCGGCGTCACGGGGCCCGCCACCACCTGCCACCAACGGCCCGCCTCGGCGATCCGCTCGATATTGCCCGAGACGGCATCCCAGAACGGGGCCACCAGCTCATCGGGCACGCCCAGCCCGACAAGCGGCGCGCGCACGCCCTCGGCATCCAGACGCCGGATCTGCCGGGCATTCAGCTGGACCAGATCGGCCGGGTCGAAACGGGCGGCCGCCCGGCCGAAGCGGCTGATGTCGAAGCTCGCCACCAGCTCGTCCAGGCCTGCGACCGGTTCGATCGCATCCGAGGTGCCGAGCCGGGCGAGGAAGGCCGCCACCGCAAGCGGCTCCATGCCGTCCTCGCGCAGTTCCGCCACCGCAAGCGAGCCGACGCGCTTGGAAAGCCCGGCACCGCCGGCATCCAGCAGCCAGGCCAGATGGCCGAAATGCGGTTCCGCGGCCCCCAGCGCATGGAACAGCTGGATCTGCGCCGCCGTGTTGGTGATGTGGTCCTCGCCGCGGATCACATGGGTGACGCCGGTCTCGGCGTCGTCGACCACGGTGGCGAGCGTATAGGTGGAGGCGCCGTCGGCGCGGATCAGCACCGGGTCGGACAGCGATCCGGCATGAACGTCGATCCGGCCGCGGACCAGATCCTCCCACGACGTCTCGCGGTCATCCAGCCGGAAGCGCCAGTGCGGCCGGTGGCCTTCGGCTTCCAGCGCCGCACGATCGGCATCGGAAAGGGCCAGCGCCGCACGGTCATAGACCGGCGGCCGGCCGGCGGCCAGCTGGGCCGCACGGCGCGCCGACAGCTCTTCCGGGGTCTCGTAACAGGGATAGAGCCGGCCGCAGGCGACCAGGCGTTCGAAAGCGGCGGCATGGCGATCGGCGCGTTCGGTCTGGCGGAAGCTCTCGTCGGCCGGAATGCCCAGCCAGTCGAGATCGGCCAGAACGCCCGCCACATAGTCCTCGCGGCTGCGCTCCCGGTCGGTATCATCGATCCGGAGTTGCATCACCCCGCCATGGGCGCGGGCATAGAGCCAGTTCACCAGCGCGGTGCGGGCATTGCCGACATGGAGACGTCCGGTCGGAGACGGCGCGAAGCGGGTCTTGACGGTCATATGGGCCGATACTCGGTGGAACCAGGGCAGATGGCCGCGCCGGTCCGCAGCCGCGGCGCCGACAGGGCGGCGACCGGGCCTCAGGCCCGGTCGCGGAAGCGGTTGGTGATCGGATAGCGCCGGTCGCGCCCGAAGGCACGGCCGGTGATCTTCACACCCGGGGGCGATTGGCGACGCTTGTATTCAGCCACGTAGAGCAGGCGGGCGATGCGGTCGACCTCGTCGCGATCCTGGCCCTGCTCCACCAGCACCCGGTGCGGCAGCTCCTTCTCGACCAGGCCTTCCAGAATGGCGTCCAGCCGTTCATAGGGCGGCAGGCTGTCCTCGTCCTTCTGGTCCTCGCGCAGCTCGGCCGATGGCGGCTTGGCGATCACCCGCTCGGGCATCACCGGCCCGTCGGGGCCAAGCGCGCCTTCCGGCTTCTGGGCATTGCGCCAGCGCGACAGCTCGAAGACCGTCATCTTGTAGACGTCCTTCAGCACCGAATAGCCGCCGCACATGTCGCCATAAAGCGTGGCATAGCCGACCGACATCTCGGACTTGTTGCCGGTGGTCAGCACCATGTCGCCGAACTTGTTGCTCATCGCCATCAGGATGACGCCACGGATGCGCGACTGGATGTTCTCTTCCGTCACATCCGGGCCGCGATTGCCGAAGACCGGCGCCAGCATGGTCGAGAAGGCCTGCACGGCCGGCTCGATCGGGATCTCGTCCAGCCGCACGCCGCAAAGTTCGGCACAAAGCGCCGCATCGTCCAGGCTGTCGCGGCTGGTATAGCGGGACGGCATCATCACCGCGCGGACCCGATCCGCCCCCAGCGCGTCCACCGCCACCGCCAGCGACAGGGCACTGTCGATGCCGCCCGACAGGCCCAGCACCACGCCCGGGAAGCCGTTCTTGTTCACGTAATCGGCCAGGCCCAGCATCATCGCCGAGTAGACCGCCTCCAGCACCTCGGGCTCGGGCGACAGCGGGCCAGCCTCGGCCACCACCTCGCCCGCCTCGGTCCGGCGGATATGGGCAGGCGTGGTACCGCTGATCCAGGCCGGCGCCTGAACCTTCAGCGCGCCGTCGCGGTCGAGCACGAAAGAGGCACCGTCGAAGACCAGCTCGTCCTGGCCGCCGACCAGATTGACATAGGCGAGCGGCAGGCCGGTTTCGTGCACCCGCGCCACCGCATGGGCCAGACGCTGGTCGCGCTTGTCGACCTCATAGGGGCTGCCGTTGATCACCAGCAGGAATTCGGCCCCGCTTTCGGCCAGGCATTCGGCCGAATCCGGCCGCCACATATCCTCGCAGACCATCAGCCCGACCCGCCAGCCGCGGATCACCACCGGCCCGGCCGGCGGCGCCAGATCGAAGACCCTGAGTTCGTCGAACACGCCGTAATTGGGCAGCGCATGCTTGCGCACCACGCCGGTGACGTGGCCGCCATCCAGAACATAGGCAGCATTGTAGAGCTTGCCGCCCTCGGCATGGGGGGCGCCCACGATCAGCGCCGGCCCGCCGTCGGCGGTCGCGGCCGCCAGCATGTCGAGCGCGGATGCCACCGCGCGCATCAGCGCCGGCTTGCGCACCAGATCCTCGGGCGGATAGCCGATCAGCGACAGCTCGCCGGTGACGCAGAGATCGGCGCCCTGCTCCGCCGCCTGTTGCCGTGCCTCCAGCAGCTGCCGGGCATTGCCCTCGACATCGCCGACGACGGGGTTGATCTGGGCCAGGGCCAGGGTCAGAAGCTGGGTCATGTCGGTCCGGATCCTGTCGGAAAGCACGGCACGGAGGGCCGTCAGCGGCGGGGCCGCCGCGACGGCAGCAGGAATTCGCGCCCGACCTTCACGCTCTCGCGCCCGTCATACGAGACGATGTCCGCGGTCGCGTAGGTCTCGCTCCACTTCTCGGGCAGGAAAGAGCCGGTGCCGACCACGTCGATCGGGGCTTCGACGCTGCCCATCACCCGGCACTTCTCGGGCCCGAAGCCGCTGGAAGCGACGATGCGCACCTTGTCGAACCCGGCATCGTCCAGGGCGTTCCGCATCTGGAAGATCGCCGCCGCCGAAACGCCGGGGCCGAGCAGCCATTTCAGCTCGGTCTCGCTGCGATAGCGACGGATCGCGTCGGGGCGGTTGCGCTCCAGCGCCGCATAAGACAGCGCCGGATCCAGCCCTTCCAGGAAGCGGCCACCATGGGTGTCGAGCCGCACCGACAGCTTGCCGGCCGCCGCCATCTCGGGGAAGCGGCGGCAGACGGCCAGCGCATCGGTGATCTCGGCGCCGTAATAGTCGACCAGCACGGTCAGCGCATCGCCCGGGAAGGTGTCGACGAACATCTCCGCGGCCCGAAGCGTGGAGCCGGCATAGCCGATCAGCGCATGGGGCATGGTGCCGAAGCCATGGGCATTGCCGAAATGCACCGCGGTCGCATCGGTCGCATTGCCGATGAAGCCCACCGCCCCTTCCGCCTGGGCCGCAGCCGAGCCGACGCTCGCCGCATAGGCCATCATCTCGGCCATTTCGGCACCGGCGCAATGGCGGGCATCCATGGCGAGGAAGGCCGCGCGCGGCAGGGCGACCGCCATGCTCCAGGCGTTATAGGCGGCGACACAGGGGGCGCCCAAACGCTGGAGATACACCGTCTCCAGCTCCACCAGCGCCGACATCGGGCCGGTGATGTACATCAGCGGCTCGCCCGCCCCCACCCACGAGCCTTCCTCGTGGCAGGGTTCGATCACGATCTCCACCCCGCGCAGCCGGGCCATCGCCTCGATCCAGTCGATGGCGAGTTTCAGCGTCGCCAGCACCGGGCGGCGCATGAACACGGCATAGGTCACGCTGCGATCGCCGAAACGCTCGACGATGCGCCGCGTGCGCTTGAAGTAGACATCGGTATAGGCGGCGACGAAGTCGTTGGTGGCAGACATGCGCAGCCTCGGCAGTTCCGTGGTGCCGGCGGACGGGGCGTCCGCGGATGAGCTGTCGGCAGAAGAGCTGTCGGCAGAGGATGTTCGGGGGCCAGCGGAAGGAATGACGGCGGCCCCGGTCTCCGGGGCCGCCGCATCGGTCCGACCCTTGGGGGTCGCGGATACGGATGTCACCGTGCAGCACCCGCCGCCGCGGCCGGCGCCTGGGGCAGGCCCAGGCGTTCACGGCGCAGGGCATCGGCGATCTGGAAGGCCAGTTCCAGGCTCTGTTCGGCATTCAGCCGCGGGTCGCAATGGGTGTGGTAGCGGTCGGCCAGGCCATACTGGTCGATGGCGCGCAGGCCGCCGACGCATTCGGTGACGTCCTGGCCGGTCATCTCGAAATGCACGCCGCCGGCATGGCTGCCTTCGGCCTGATGGACGGCGAAGAAGTTCCGCACCTCGGCCAGCACCCGGTCGACCGAGCGGGTCTTGTAGCCGGTCTCGGTCTTCATGGTGTTGCCATGCATCGGATCGCAGGACCATACCACCTTGCGGCCCTCGCCTTCGACCTTGCGGACCAGGGCCGGCAGCTTGTCGGCCACCTTGTCCGCCCCCATGCGCACGATCACGGTCAGCCGGCCGGGCTCGTTGGCGGGGTTGAGCGCGTCGATCAGGCGCAGCAGCTCGTCCGGATCCATTGACGGGCCGGCCTTGACGCCGATCGGGTTGGCGATGCCCGACATGAACTGGACATGGGCGCCGTCCAGCTGGCGGGTCCGGTCGCCGATCCACAGCATGTGGGCCGAACAGGCGTACCAGTCGCCCGAGGTGCTGTCGACACGGGTCAGCGACTGCTCGTAGCCCAGCAGCAGCGCCTCGTGGCTGGTGAAGAAATCGGTCTGCCGCAGCTGCGGCGCGGTTTCCGAATTCACCCCGCAGGCGGCCATGAAGTCGAGCGCATCCGAGATCCGCTCGGCCGTTGCGCGGTAGCGCTCGGCCTGTTCAGAGCCGCCGACGAAGGCCAGGTTCCACTTGTGCACCAGGTTGAGGTCGGCGAAGCCGCCCTGGGCAAAGGCCCGGAGCAGGTTCAGCGTCGCCGCCGACTGGTTGTAGACCCGGATCAGCCGGTCGGGATCGGGCTTGCGCGCCGCGGCATCGAACTCGATGCCGTTGACCATGTCGCCGCGATAAGACGGCAACGCAACGCCGTCGCGGTTCTCGAAATCCTCGGAGCGCGGCTTGGCGAACTGGCCGGCCATGCGGCCCACCTTCACCACCGGCATGCCGGCGCCATAGGTCAGCACGACCGCCATCTGCAGCAGCACGCGGAACGTGTCGCGGATGTTGTTGGGGCTGAACTCGGCGAAGCTCTCGGCGCAGTCACCGCCCTGGAGCAGGAAGGCCTTGCCTTCGGCGACGCGCGCCAGATGCGCCTTCAGGCGCCGCGCCTCACCGGCAAAGACCAGCGGCGGATAGCCCGCAAGCTCGGCCTCGACGCGCGCGAGATGCGCCGGGTCGTCGTAGGTCGGCTGCTGCTTGATGGGCAGCGCGCGCCAGGCTTGCGGGGTCCAGGTGGCAGGCATCGGGTCTCGGTCCTCGCGGGCGTCGGGATCGGCGGGCCGATCTGGTCGGACGGCTTTACGTGGTGCGTTGGGCGGGACGTGAGCTGGTCACGGAGAGGGCACGGCCGGCACCGGATGCCGGCCGGAGAGACAAAGAGCGACGGCAAGGCCACCCCGTGGACCGGATCGGCTCCGGTTCCCGGGCGGTTGCCGGTTTCGAACCTATACCGCCGCCCCCGGTGGTTTTCAAACAAAACGCGGACCGGAAGATGATGCAACACCGCCGCACGGCCGATCAGTGACGGATGTAATATCCGGCAAGCCGACTTTGTGCATCGCAACAAATACCTGCGGGTTCAGCCTCTCTGCCGTCTCAATCCTTCACCGGACTGCGCATGGTGACGAATTCCTCGGCCGCACTCGGGTGCAGCGCGATCGTCTCGTCGAACTGCTTCTTGGTGGCGCCGCAGGTGATCGCGACCGCCAGCGACTGGATGATTTCGGCCGCATCGTCGCCGACCATATGGGCGCCGAGCACGCGGTCGCTGGCGCCATCGACCACCAGCTTCATCAGCACCCGGGTCTCGCGGCCGGTCAGCGTGTGCTTCATCGGCCGGAAGCGCGCCCGATAGATCCGGATCGAGGCATACATCCGCCGCGCTGCCTCTTCGGTCAGGCCGACGGTGCCCACCTGGGGGGTGCAGAACACGGCGGTCGGCAGGGTGTCGTAGCGCAGCCGGTAGGTGTTGTCGTTATAGAGCCGCTCCGCCAGCGAGCGCGCCTCGGCGATCGCAACCGGGGTCAGCTGGAAGCGGTCGGTCACGTCGCCCACCGCCAGGATCGAACGGAGCTGGGTCTCGTAGCGATCATTCACCACGATCGCGCCGTTCTCGCGGGTGTGCACCCCCACCTCTTCAAGTCCGAGGCCGGCGGTGTTGGGCACGCGGCCGGTCGCGAACATCACCCGGTCGGCCTCCAGCACCTCACCCGAGGTGAGGGTGACGGCGAAACCGTCGGCCAGGCGATCGATACGCACCGGCTCGACACCGGTGCGGAAGCCGATGCCCCGCCCTTGCATCTCGCCTTCGACAGCCGTGCGGATGTCGGCGTCGAAGCCGCGCAGAATCCGGTCGCCGCGCAGCACCAGCGTCGTCTGCGTGCCGAGCGTGGAGAAGATCGAGGCGAATTCCGTGGCGATATAGCCGCCGCCGATGATCACCAGCCGCCCGGGCCGCTCGGTCAGATCCAGCGCCTCGTCGGAGGTGATGACGTGCTCGATGCCCGGGATCTTCGGCAGGTAGGCGTGGCCGCCGGTGGCGATCAGGATCCGCTCGGCGGTGACGGTACGACCGTCGACCTCCACCTCGTGCGGGCCGGTAACCCGGCCGTGGCCGCGCAGCACGGTCACGCCCGAATTGGCCAGCATCGTCTCGTAGATGCCTTCCAGCCGCTCCAGCTCGCGGTTCTTGGTGCGGATCAGCGCGCCCCAGTCGTGGTTGGCGCCCTCGATCGTCCAGCCGAAGCCGCGGGCATCCTCGATCTCGTCGCGGAAATGCGCACCATAGACCAGGAGCTTTTTGGGGACGCAGCCCCTCAGCACGCAGGTGCCGCCCACCCGGCCCGCTTCGACGATGGCGACGCGGGCGCCGTATTCGGCTGCGCGCCGCGAGCCTGCGACGCCGCCCGATCCGGCGCCGATGGTGAGCAGGTCGTAATCGTACATGCGTTCGCGTCTCCTGGCGTTCGCGTCCCTGGGTGCGTCGTCGTCCGGCAGGGGCAGACGGGCCGCGACCCGCCCTGCCCCGCCGGTCCGGATCAGGCGCCGATGCCGCCGATCAGGGCGTACTTCACTTCGAGGTAGTCCTCGATGCCGTACTTCGAGCCTTCACGGCCCATGCCGCTCTCCTTCACGCCGCCGAAGGGGGCGACTTCGGTGGAGATCAGGCCTTCATTGATGCCGACGATGCCATATTCCAGCGCTTCCATCACCCGGAAGACCCGGCCGACATCGCGGGTATAGAAATACGAGGCCAGGCCGAATTCGGTGTCGTTGGCATAGGCGACCGCCTCCTTCTCCTCGTCGAAGACGAAGATCGGCGCCACGGGCCCGAAGATCTCCTCGCGCGCCACCCGCATCTCCTGGGTGGTGCCGAAGACGATGGTCGGCTTGTAGAACCGGCCGCCCAGCTCGTGACGGCCGCCGCCGAGCATGACTTCCGCACCCTTCGAGGTAGCATCGGCCAGAAGCTCGTCGACCTTCTCGACCGCAGCGTCGTCGATCAGCGGCCCCAGCACCACGCCCTGCTCCAGCCCGTCGCCGACCTTCATCTGGGCGACGCGGGCCGCCAGCTTCTCGGCGAAGGTCTTGGCCACGCCGCGTTGGACATAAAGCCGGTTGGCGCAGACGCAGGTCTGACCGTTGTTGCGATATTTGGAGACGATCGCGCCTTCCACCGCCGCATCCAGATCGGCATCGTCGAACACGATGAACGGCGCATTGCCGCCCAGCTCCATCGACACCTTCTTGACGGTGGCGGCGCACTGTTCGATCAGCACCTTGCCGATCTCGGTCGAGCCGGTGAAGGTCAGCTTGCGCACGATCGGGCTGGAGGTAATCTCGCCGCCGATCGCCGAGGCAGAGCCGGTCACCAGGTTCAGCACGCCCTTGGGGATGCCGGCCTCTTCGGCCAGCACCATCAGGGCCAGCGCGGTGAACGGGGTCTGCGAGGCGGGCTTGCAGACCATGGTACAGCCGGCAGCCAGGGCCGGGCCGGCCTTGCGGGTCAGCATCGCCGCGGGGAAGTTCCAGGGCGTGATCGCGCCGACGACGCCCACCGGCTCCTTGGTCACCACGATCCGCTTGCCGGCCGAAAAGGTCGGGATGGTGTCGCCATAGACGCGCTTGGCCTCTTCGGCGAACCATTCGATGAACGACGCGGCATAGGCGACCTCGCCCTTGGCCTCGGCCAGCGGCTTGCCCTGCTCGGTGGTCATGATCCGGGCGATGTCTTCCTGATGCGCCATGATCAGCTCGAACCACTTGCGCAGCAGGGCCGCCCGCTCCTTGCCGGTCTTGGCACGCCAGGCCGGCAGCGCGGCATTGGCGGCCTCGATGGCGCGGCGGGTCTCGGCGGCGCCCATCTTGGGCACGCGGCCGATGACGGCGCCCGTCGCCGGATTGTCGACGGTGATGGTGGCGCCATCATCGGCGCCGACCCAGGCGCCGTCGATATAGCACGCCTCGCGCATCAGACCCTTGTGCGAGAGCTGAATCACCTGAAGTCCTCCCTGGAATGTCTCCCACATGCGGCCTGGCTCCGGGGCGACCGCCCCGGGGTCCGCACGCGAAACTTCGCCGCCCTCCGGGCCGGCCATGACTTGAACCCGCCCGAATGCGGCATCAGACTATATGGCGGCCGGGGGTGCCGCAAGGAACCCCCACACGCCGTGGACCCTGTTCCGCGGATCATGCAGGGCTGGAGGATCAGGTCATGCGCCCGCACGGCAACCGGAAGACGACGCACCGCATCGGCACAGCCGTTCTGGGGGTTGTTCTGCTTGCGGGCGGCCCGACCCTGGCGGCTGGAAACGACCATCCGGAAGAGGGTCTGGGCCCCAAGCTCGAACGCCTGGGCCGCGCAGCGGACGAGGCCCTGACCAGCCTGCGCGATGCCATCGAAGACCTGCCCCGCTACGCCGCCCCCGAAATCGACGGCGACGGCAACATCATCATGCGTCGCCTGCCCCAGAACGACGCCCCGCTGGAGGGCGACAGGGCCCCGGACGAACGCGAGGGCGAGAGGCCGGACCGTGGGCGGCAGGTGGAGCGGGATGGCGGAGTATGGCTCTAAAGCATAGGTAAATATTCACCACCACACGAACTGGTTGCACCTATCTCATAAGTTAAATTATTTGACTTCTGTATATATTCAGAAGAAATTGAACCTGAAGATGGACCCCCAGCAACATCAGGCGTTTCGACCTGCTGGATGATGATATGCGCGCAGATAACCTGACAGATCCAGCCTACGCGCGGCTTCCCTCAGGAAGAGCCGGGGACTATTTGGAGAAGCTCGTCCTCGATGGCTTCAAACGAGAACTAGATCAGGAAGAAAATGTCGTTCGAAGCTTGCCATTCTTCGCGACCTCTATCGGTATAATAATTACCCTGATCAGCCTCACTATTTACAATTTACCAGCGGCGGATCATGATCTATGGATAATATTTATCTACGGGATTCTGGTCCTATTGATTGCAGATATTTTTGCTCTTCTGTACTTTCTTCATCAGGCAATACGTACACGTGCGTTCGGTTATCCTATGCACGAGGAGGACCTGCTCGGCTATGCAGAACGGCTGATGTCGTACTATACGCCGACACCCCCGGCCTCAGCAGCAGACAGCAACCTTGAGGCGAATACGTTGGCGGTCGTCAGGTCGGATACACCCGGAAGCGATCTTGACGTCCACGCGATCGTGGAGCGTGCCGTTCTGGAAGACCTCCGCAACGTCTTCATAACACAGCTCGCCACATCGGCCGGAATCAGCCGCCGTAACAATTGGGCGCGCCTGAAAGCCCGCAGCAGAGCCTTCCATTTTCTGATCATAGGGTTGGGCTTCGCGCTCGTACTGATCTGCGTTATGCTTTTTCAGAGCATGATCCATGGAGGATCACATGGAAGACATCGCCTCTCTGGCACAGAAGTTGCGCAACCGCGTGATGCGGGATCCGAAGACGGGACAGGTGATGGAGAAGCCGCAGCCGCCACGGATGCGCAAGGTCGTGAAGGGCTTCTGGACTTACGGGGAAGTCCCGGGGGACGTGGAGGACCTCAGACAGGAGAAGAAGACACGATGAGTGGCAAACCCGTGTCTCCTCCGGCAACGTCCGAAACCTCGCAGCCCGCCGACGCGGCAAAGCCTGCACCACCGCCGATGAATTGGACTCGGAAGAATGGCGATGATGCAGGCCGTGAGACGAAGTGACCGGCCTGGCTGTCAGCCGCCCTTCGCCAAAGCCGGCGTGATGGTCCCCGCACATTCGCCGAAGCCGATCCGGTAGCCGTCGCATTCTGCGTGGCCTGACAGGGTAAGACTGTCGCCGTCTTCCAGATAGGTCCGGGTCGTGCCGTCGGGCAGATGCAGGGGGTCGCGGCCGTTCCAGGTAAGTTCCAGCAGGCAGCCACGGTTTTCGGGCGCGGGCCCCGAGACGGTGCCGGAGCCGATCAGGTCGCCGGTGCGCATGGCGCAGCCATTGGCGGCATGGTGGCAGAGCTGCTGGACCAGCGAGAAATACATCCGCCGGTAGTTGGTCCGGGTGATGACGGCTTCGGTGCCAACAGACGTGCTCAGCCTTGCGGTCAGGTCGATGTCGAAATGCGCCGGCCGGCCCGCATCGTCCAGATAGGGCAGCAGCGGCAGGTGCCGCGCGGGTGCGGCGCAGCGGGCCGCCGCCAGCGCCTCGCGGGTCACGATCCAGGCGCCGATCGAGGTGGCGAAGCCCTTGGACTGAAAGGGTCCGAGCGGCCGGTTCTCCCAGCCCTGGATGTCGCGGGCCGACCAGTCGTTGAGCAGCACATAGCCGAAGATCATCGCCTCGGCCTCGGCCAGGGTGACGGGCTCACCCGGCCGGTTGGGCAGGCCGACCACCGCCCCCAATTCCAGTTCGAAATCCATCCGCGCCGAGGCGGCGAAAACCGGCATCGTCGCGCCGGCCGGCAGAATCTGGCCAAGCGGCCGCCGGACCGGCGTGCCCGAGACCACCACCGTCGAGGCCCGGCCGTTATAGCCGACAGGGATGTGCACCCAATTCTCGACCAGCGTATCGGCGCCACGCAGTGCCATGCCGGCATTGCGGGCATGGTCTTCGCTGGAGAAGAAATCGGTGTATTCGGCGACGGTGAACGGCAGATGCAACTGCACCTCCGTCAGCGGCACCAGCGTCGGGCGCAGCTGCGCCTCTTCCGCCGCCCCGGCCGACAGCAGGTGGGTCAGCCGCTGCCGCAAGGCCGACCATGCCGCCGTCCCGGCGGCCATGAAGCCGTTCCAGGACGGCTGATCGAACACCGGCGGCAGACCGTCGAGCAGGCCGGCGCGCTGCAGCCAGGCCAGATCCAGCACCTGACCGCCGATCGCGGTGCAGCAGCGCGGCGCATCACCGCCACGGCTGAACACCCCACAGGGCAGGTTGTTGAGGGGAAAAGAAGTCTCGGCCCGGTTCGCACTCGCGAGCCAGCTTTCCAGACGCCCGGACATGTCTGTCGATTTCCTTCAGTCTTGACCGGCGCTCTGCCGGCCGGCGGTGGAGATCCCGCCGGTGATGAACCGCACCAGGTGCTCGCGCATCTCGTCGCGCGCCTGGATGGAGCAGTCGCCGTCCGACAGACGCTCCACACGCCGGCCGTCATCGCGCTGGCTGACCGAGATCAGCACCGTGCCGACCATGAAGTTGTAGAACCAGCAGACCTCGGCATGATCGAGGTCGGGCGCCGCCGCCGCGATCGCGGCGATATAGCGCCGGGCCATGCCGTCCAGCTCTTCGGCGATCAGGTTCGAGGTCCATTCGGTCGGCATCAGCCGGTTCTTCAGGATCAGATTGGCGAGCAGCCCGCCCTCGGCCGGCGTGTCCTCGCGAAAATAGCCACTCACGAAGCTTTCGACGATCTGGCGGATCCGGACCCGACGCCCGGCGGCGCGCGCCTCGTCTTCCAGCCGGTCCAGCTGCTCCAGCCGGTATTCCGCACTTCGCCGCGCCACCTGGCGGAAAACGTCGACGGCCAGATTGTCCTTGGTGCCGAAATGATAGTTCACTGCGGCCACGTTCAGCCCGGCGCCGCGGGCGATGTCGCGGGTGGTGACGGCATCGACGCCGCGCTCGCTGATCAGCATGCGGGCGACCAGCCGGATACGCTCCTTCGGCCCCTCGGCCGGCTGACCCTGTCCCTGGGCTTCCATCTCGGTCATCAATCGGTTCCGGTCGCTCTCTTCACCACACGTGCATAGGCATTGGACGATCCGGCGGCGGTGTCGCGGCTCTCCGCCACCCGGTCGGCGATCTCGCCAAAGGCCCGGTCCAGCTTCTCGCGCAGCCCCGGCAGATCCACGCCGACCAACCGGCCGTCGCGCTTCACCACCCGGCCGTCGACCAGCACGGTCACCGCATCGCCCGGCCGTGATTCCAGCAGCAGCATCGCAACCGGGTCGCCCATCGGCATCATATTCAGCCCGCCGGTCGCGAACAGCGCGATATCGGCCCGGGCGCCCTTGCGGAGCGTGCCGATTTCTCCGCCCATCCGCATCGCACGCGCCCCGCCCTCGGTGCCGAAGCGCAGCGCATCGCGCACGGTCAGCCCGATCCTGTCGGGTACGATGCCCTGATCCAGCACCTTCTGATTGTCGATCGCGCGCGCCGTCTGCAGGGCCAGACGCATCTGGGTCAGCATGTCGCCGCCGATATTGGAGGCGATGTCGACACCGAAGCTGGGCAGCCCGCCGGCTTCGATCAGCCGGTTGGTCACCGGCCAGCCCATGCCCATCTGCATCTCGGTCTCGGGCGTGATCGACAGCCCGCCACCCGAGGCGACCAGCCGTTCCAGCTCGTCATCGCCGCACATATTCGCATGGACATGCAGCATGTCCGGCCCCAGACGGCCGCGGCGGTCGAGATCGGCAATGCCGTGGGGCGAGCCGAAAGTGCCGACATGCAGCGTGATCAGCGCATCATGGCGCCGCGCGAAGTCCAGCTCCCGATCCGTCACCTCCGGCCCGACCAGGCCGAATTCGGTGAGGGCGACGCCGAAATCGAGCAACGGCCCCGCGGTCGCTCGAAAGCTCTGCGCCACCTCTTCCGCATGGCGCAGGCGATCGTCATGGCTGGCGAAGGCCCGCTCCCGCGCCGGCACGTCGTAAAAGCCATAACAGAACACGCCGCGGATGCCGGCATCGGTCAGCCCCTGGATCGCGGCTTCGGCATGCGCGGGGCTGTTCATCAGATGCGAGAAATCGCAAAGCGCGGTGACGCCGGTGTCCAGCGCTTCGAGCGCGCCGGCCAGATTGGCCAGGTAGATGTGCTCGGGCGTGTAGGCGGTGGCATAGCCGACCCGGATCTCGCGCACATAATCGGCCAGCGACCAGTCGGCCGCCACGCCGCGGATCGCCGTCTGCCAGACATGGCGATGGCTGTCGACCATGCCGGCCACCGCAATCGCCCGATCCCCCTCGATCACCTCGGCATCCGGCGCCTGGATCCCGTCTTCGACCGCCACGATCCGGCCGTCCCGCACCAGGATGTCGGTGGTACGCGGGCGCGTCTGCGGCGGCAGATCCGGGTCCGCCAGATAGACGTTCCTGATCAGGATCTCTTTCGGCACGGCGGCGTCCTCCCTTCAGTTCGTTGAACCGAACCATAGCCCCAGCACTCGCATCAAGCAAGTGATCCAATCATTTGATTCAAACAAGCGCTTTACATCTGCCGAAGCGTCGCCTACCAATTCCCCAAGGCAGACGGACGCCTGCTGCACATCGGCCCGATCCGTCGAAGACCGACCACATCCAAAAAGACAGGGGGAGGACTCATGAGGTTTCCGCGCATCGCGGCCGTCCTGGCCGCCACGCTGGCAACGGCGACGCTGGCCGCCGGCGCCGCCCGGGCCGAAGAGGTCATCGACCTGAAATTCGCCGTCTTCACGCCCGAGCAGGAGATCACCTATCAGGAGGCGATCAAGCCCTGGGTCCAGGCGGTGGAAGAGGCCGCGGGCGGCCGGGTCCGGATCCAGCTTTTCCCCGGCGGCACGCTCGGGCGCGACGGGTCCAAGCAGATCAAGATGCTGAATGACGGCGTCGCCGACATCGCCTTCATCATCCCGGCCTACAATCCGGGGCTGTTCCCCGACAACTGGGTGATCGAACTGCCCGACACCTCCCGGACCGCAGGCGAAGGCTCGGTCGCCTTCTGGCGGATGGTCGAAAGCGGCCGGCTCAGGGGCTATGACGGCTTCGAGGTGTTGAGCATGGTCGCCACCTCGCCCTATCTGCTCCACGGCAACAAGCCGATGAACCGGGTTGCGGACCTGAAGGGCCAGAAGATCCGGATCGCCGGCAAGCTGGAACAGCAATGCGTCGAGGCGGTGGGCGGCGTGCCGGTCGGCATGCCGATCACCAAGATCCCCGAAAGCCTGAGCCGCGGGATCATCGATGCGACCCCGATGCACTATGCCGCGCTCTATGCCTTCGGCATTTCCAGCGCCACGAAATATCACTACCACGCGGCGCTGGGCTCGATGCCCTTCGGCTTCGTGATGACCCGGGAGCGGTTCGAGGCCCTGCCCGAAGACGTCCGAAAGGCCATGCAGGCGGAGGGCGGCGAAAAGCTGGCGCGCATCTTCGGCGCCGCCATGGATGCCGAAAACGCCCGCCGGCTGGCGGAGACCGAGGCGGCGCCCGGGCAGACGATCGTGATCCCGACCGCCGAAGACGCAGCCGCCTGGTCGGCGGCGATGGCCGGCTGCTCGGACAGATTCGTTGCGGAGCAGGAGAACGGACCGGCTCTCGCCGCGGCCTTCAGGGCCGAACTCGACCGTATCCGCGCCGAATGATCCGGCCGGTGATCCCCCGGGAGCGGAGCGTCTGACATGACCCTCGACCGCCTCGACGGGCTCAACGTCGCCTGCACGCGGCTCATCGCGCTGGCAGGCCTCGCCGCCCTGTTGATCATCGCCATCGCGACCCTGGCCGATGTCGGCGCGCGCTGGCTCGCCGATGCCCCGATCGCCGGGGTCTATGATCTCTCGACCCTGTTCATCGCGGTGGCGATGGCAGCCTGTTTCCCAGCCGCCATCGCCAGCCGGCAGAACATCAAGGTCACCTTCCTGGCCGACCGGCTGCCGCGGCGGGCGCAGCTCGCCTGCGATCTCTTCGCCGAAATCATGACCCTGGTCTTCTTCACCCTGCTCGCCTGGCAGCTGGTGGTCTACACGCAGGAGCTGATCGACAGCGGCGAGACGTCGTTCATCCTCGAGGTCGAAATCGCCCCCTGGTGGGTGGCGGCCACCGCCCTCTTCATGCTCTGCGTGCCGGTGCAGCTGGTGGTGGTCGCCACGGCGCTGCGCGACCTCGCCACCGGCAACACCGCCCGTCTTGCCGCGCATCAGGGAGAGGTCTGATGGATCCTTTGACCACCGGCGCGCTCGGCCTCGCCCTGATGTTCGCTCTGATCCTGGTCCGGGTTCCGATCGGCATCGCCATGGGCATGGCCGGCTTCATCGGCTATGCGATCCTGGGCGGGGTGAAGCCCTCGCTCAGCATCCTGGTCTCGGAGCCGGCCGGGATCATCGCCAATTACGAATTCGCGGTCATCCCGCTCTTCCTGCTGATGGGCAGTTTCGCCACCGCGGGCGGCCTGTCGGCGGAGATCTACCGCCTGGCCCATGCCTTCGTCGGTCATCGCCGCGGCGGGCTCGCGATCGCGACCATGGGCGGCTGCGCGCTGTTCGGCGCGGTCTGCGGCTCCTCGCCCGCCACGGCGGCGACCTTCGGCCGGGTGGCCCTGCCCCAGATGCTGGACCGCGGCTACGCGCCCTCTTTCGCCACCGGCTGCATCGCCGCCGGCGGCACGCTCGGCGCCCTGGTTCCGCCCTCGATCATCATGATCATCTATGCGGTGCTGGCGCAGGTCTCGATCCTGGACGTCTTCGTGGCCGCCGTGATCCCGGCGATCATCGCGGTCGTCTTCCACGGTATCGCGATCACCGTCTATACCCGCTTCGTGCCCGAGGCAGGTCCCGCAGGCCCCCGCACCGGCTGGCCGGAACGGTGGAAGGTGCTGCGCGAAAGCTGGGCGGTGCTGGTCCTGCTGATCGCCGTGATCGGTGGCATCTATGGCGGCATCGTCACGGTGAACGAGGCGGCCGCGGTCGGCGCCTGCTTCACCCTGTTCCTGGCCCTGCTGCGCCAGCGCCTGAGCTGGGGCAGCTTCCTGCATGCGCTGGGCGAAACCGCCACCAACACGGCGGTGATCTATCTGATCATCTTCGGCGCCTCGATCTTCTCGTACTTCTTCACGATCAGCGGCGCGCCGCAGGTGCTGGTCTCGACCATCGGTGCCATGGAGGTGCCGCCGCTGGTGATCATCTTCGCGCTGCTGGTGATGTATCTGGCGCTGGGGGCCGTGTTCGAGACCGTCTCGGCCATGCTGATCACCCTGCCCTTCGTGCTGCCGCTGGTCGTCTCGCTCGGCTACGACCCGGTCTGGTGGGCGATCGTGAACATCGTGGTGATCGAACTCGGCATGATCACGCCGCCGATCGGCCTCAACGTCTTCGTCCTCAAGGGCGTCGCCGGCAACATCCCGCTCGGCACCATCTTCCGCGGCGTCTCGATCTTCGTGGTCTCGGATCTGCTCCGCCTGATCCTGCTCGCGGTGTTTCCGGTGCTGTCGCTCTACCTGCTCACCTCCTGAGCCCTCCCCGCTTCCCTGATATGGAAAACGCATATGCTCAAACCCATTCGCCGCATCGTCACCACCAACACCGCCGATGGCCGCTCGCGGATCCTCTCCGACGGCCCCTCGCCGCATGTGCTGGAAACGGCAAGCCATCGTGGTCTGATCGATCTCTGGGCCATGGCCGAGGGAGGCCCGGACACCGCCACCCCGGACGGCGCCGACCGCCCGGTGGTTCTGGCCCCCGCCCGGGGCGGCAACACCTTCCGGATCTTTCAGCTGCCGCCGGCCGGGGTGGGAGAGAACGACCGGGTGCTGTCGGCCGATGTCTTCGCCCGCATGGGGGCGAGCGACGCCCATGATGCGGATGCGAGACATCCCAACATGCACTGCACCCGATCGATCGACTACATCGTCCTGCTCTCGGGCCGGGTGAAGCTGATCCTCGACGAAGAGGAAACCATCCTGGAGCCCTTCGACGTGGTCATCCAGCGCGAGACCAACCACGCCTGGCAGAACCTGTCGGACCAGCCGGCGCAGCTGATCGCGGTGCTGATCGACACCTCCGCCGGGGTGTGACAGCCGGAAACTGATCACAAAAAAGGGGGCGGCCCGCGAACCCGGGCCGCCCCCTTTTTCTTGGCTCTCGGCTTCCTGGTTATCGACGTCCTACTCCACCGTCACCGACTTCGCCAGATTGCGCGGCTGATCGACATCCGTGCCCTTCAGCACGGCGGTGTGATAGGCCAGCAGCTGGACCGGCAGGGCATAGAGCAGCGGTGCCACCACCGGGTCGACGGTCGGCAGCACCACCACCTCCGCCACCAGATCGGCCAGGCGCCCGGCCCCTGCCTCGTCGGTGATCAGGATCACCCGGCCGCGGCGGGCGACGATCTCTTCGATGTTGGAGGCCGTCTTCTCGAACAGCGGACCGGAGGGGGCCAGTGCCACCACGGGCAGACCGTCGTCGATCAGGGCGATCGGGCCGTGCTTCAGCTCTCCCGCCGCATAGGCTTCGGCGTGGATATAGCTGATCTCCTTGAACTTGAGCGCCCCTTCCAGCGCGATCGGAAAGGCGGTGCCGCGGCCGACATAGAGCACGCCTGTCACATGGACCAGGCTTTCGGCGATGCTGCGCATCCGGTCGTCATTGTTCAGCACGTCGGCCACGCGTGACGGCACCTCGGCGATCGCCTGGGTCAGCTTCTGGTCGCGGGCGGCATCGATGGTGCCGCGGGCGCGCCCCAGGCCGATGGCGAGGCAGGCGAGCGTGACCAGCTGGCAGGTGAACGCCTTGGTCGAGGCCACGCCGATCTCGGGGCCGGCCTTGGTGCGCAGCACCAGATCCGCCTCGCGCGCCATGCTGCTTTCCGGCACGTTGACCACCGCAATGGTGATCAACCCGGCGGCCTTCGCGTGGCGCATGGCGGCGAGCGTGTCCGCCGTCTCGCCCGATTGCGAGATGAACACCGCCACCTCGCCCGGGATCAGCGGCGTGTCGCGGTAGCGGAATTCCGAGGCGATGTCGACATCGACCGGCAGCCGCGCCAGCTGCTCCACCCAGTATTTGGCGACCATGCCGGCATAGGCCGAGGTGCCGCAGGCGACGATCATCATGCGGGTCAGCGCCTTCGGATCGAAGGGCATCTCCTTCATCTCGATCGTGCCGCGGCCGGGGTCGAGATAGGTCCTGAGGCTGTCGCCGATGACGGCCGGCTGCTCGTAGATCTCTTTCAGCATGTAGTGCCGGTGGCCGCCCTTGCCGACCGCGCCGCTGGAAAGCTCCGTCCGCCGCCGCGGCCGCACAACCTCGGCGCCGCCGGCGTCGTAGATGGTCATGCCCGCACGGGTCAGAACCACCATGTCGCCTTCGTCCAGATAAGTGATCTCGCGGGTGAAGGGCACCAGCGCCATGGCGTCGGAGCCCAGATACATGCAGCCCTCGCCATGGCCGACCGCGAGCGGGCTGCCGCGGCGGGCGCCGATCAGCAGTTCCTGTTCGCCGGCGAAGACCAGCCCCAGCGCGAAGGCGCCTTCGAAACGCTTCAGCGCCGCCTTGCAGGCCTCCACCGGTGCCAGCCCCTGTTCGATCAGCGCGGTGATCAGCTGGGGAATGACCTCGGTATCGGTCTGGCTGGCGAAGACCCGGCCCGCCGCCTGCAGCTCGGCGCGCAGATCGCGGTAATTCTCGATGATGCCGTTATGCACCGCCGCCACCCGGCCGGTGGCATGGGGATGGGCATTGGCCTCGGTCGGCGCGCCATGGGTGGCCCAGCGGGTATGGCCGATGCCGGTCATGCCCGGAACCGGCCGCTCGGCAAGCAGCGCCTCAAGCCGGGCGATGCGCCCTTCCGCCCGGCGCCGCTCTATCCGGCCTTCGGCATCCAGCACGGCGATGCCGGCGCTGTCATAGCCGCGATATTCAAGCCGGCGCAGCCCTTCGATCAACACCGCCGCCGCATCTGCAACCCCAACGACACCAACGATGCCACACATCAGGCCAACTCCGTGCTTGTCAGGTCTTCCCACGGCCGGCAGACCGCGGTTCCGATCTCAGGGGGTAGCAGAGCCACCCATCCGCTGCCAATCACTTCGCGTTACGGAATGTTGCAGACGCGCCGCCTGCGAGGGTCGGCGGATGGCCCATCACGAAACTGCAATCTGCCTGCGATCACCCGCTTGACAGCCATGATGCAGGGCCATATAAAGCGCCCACCTCAGGCGGCCGGGACGGCGAAAGCCGGCACCGACCCGATCCTGCGGGCGCGTAGCTCAGCGGTAGAGCACACCCTTCACACGGGTGGGGTCACAGGTTCAATCCCTGTCGCGCCCACCAATTCGACAAGGCCCTCGGCATCTTCGGATGCCGGGGGCCTTGTTCATTCCGGGCCGCTTTTCGCGGCCAGGCCTCGTGCCTGTCAGGCCCCCGCCCGCACCGCGATCTCGGCCGTATCGGCCCCCAGCCTGCGCCAGATGCGGCCCAGGATACGCGGATCGCAGGCATCGCTCAGTCGCTCGTCAGGGCCCAGGCAGCGGGTCAGAATGCCCCCGGCCATGGCGGCCGCCGCAACCACCACCCGCCCGGGCACCACCGGTCCGGTCAGCCGCAGCGGCACCCGGCCGGCAAAGGCGATCCGCGCCGCCGGTTCGTCGCCCCCCGTATCGCCGCCGACCAGCGCCGGTGCGGTGGAGACCACGGCGAAGGCGATCGCGGCCTCGAAGCGGTCGGTCACCCGCCCGTCCTGATCGATGCCGACCACCGTGCCGGGCGTCACCGCCCGGCAGTCCGGCGCCAGGGGAACATATTCGGCGAAATCCGCCCCGGCCGCGTTGATCGTGCCGGCGGCATTCAGCGAGCGCCCGGTCGTGCCGTTGACACCCAGCGCCAGCGCACAGGCGGGGCCACCGCCCGATCCGGCGACATTGTAGAACCGGGCGCTGACCCCGGCATGGCCGCCGATCATCACGGCCTCCGCCCCTTCGGCCGCGGTCACGCTGCGCAGCCTGATCATGGCGGTGCCGACGCCTGCATCCATCACCTCCAGATGCCCGTCGGCGGTCTGGATCAGATCCCAGCTGCGCGCGGCCCCGCCCGTCGCCTGCAGGCGCAGCCCCACGGCGGAACCGGCCAGATGCAGCCCCTGTGCCGGCGCCGCGGTGCCGATGCCGAGTGCCGCCCGATCGGCCGGCACGGTCAGCCGGTCCACCCCCTGGGTCGCCAGCACCAGCGGTGCGGCGATGTCGGTCCGCAACCGCATATTGCCTCCCTGCCAGGCCAGGGCCCCCTTGCGGCTGCCGGCCTCGCGCAGCGCCAGCGCCGCTTCGCCGCCGGCATTCACATGGGCCGAAACCGTGGCCGCGGTTGCGTGGCGCACCACCAGCCCTTCGGCATCGACCGCGCTGCCGTCGCCCACCACCAGCTTCTGGCCGACATCCAGCCGGCCGGTGATGACGTCGCCGGCTTTCGAAACCCGGGTCGCAAGTGCTGCATCCAGCCCGGTGACCTCGGTGGTGGCATGGCTGTGGGCCAGCATGGTGGTCGCCGTCCAGGCACCGGCCCGGCGGACCACGAAGGCCTGTTCGGCTTCGACCAGCACCACCCAGCCGTCGCGCGCGGTGATGAAGCGCCAGCCGCCCGCGGTCCAGAGCGCCAGTTGCCCGTCGCGCCAGGCCCAGGCGCCCGAGGCCCCGAACGGTATCAGATAGGCATCGCCCTCAGCCGGGCTGGCGGGCGGCAGGGTCTGGCTGCGGCTCTTGACCGCGATCTGCGCCAGAACATCCAGCACGGTCAGGGCTTCGTTATGGGTGACGTGTTTCTGCGCCTGGGCGGCCGCAAGCAACGGCAGCCCCAGGCGCGGCGTGGCATCGGCCATGGCCGGACCTTTCAGGATCTGACGGAAAAGACGGAACGCGCCCTCAGGGCACCACGCTCGCATAGCGCGCCGGGCCGGGCCCGGTCGCCGCACCGATCTGTGCGACCTTCAGGCCGAGAGTGGCGGGTGAGGTGAAGAAGTCGGCGTATTGTTGGGCGGCGGAATAGCTCCAGCTGCCGGCGCCCTCGACGATCACCGTGCGGCGGACGGCTGCCGTCTCGGTCGGGCTCGCCAGGATGTCCAGCTGGTAGCGCTCGGCCGTCTCGCTCATCGGCTCGTCGGCGCCGTCGGTCCAGCCGGCCAGGCGGTCGGCGCGCAACCAGCGGATCAGCACCGAGCCGTCGGTCTGCCGCTTTGCCTGAAGATCGACCGGCCGGAACGGCCGCAACCCGGCGCCGGTCAGGCTGTGGATGCGGGTGGGGCCGATCGCACCCGCAGGCGTCACCGCCCGGAAATGCAGCACGGCGCCGATATCGGCCGGCCGCCAGCCCATGACCGCCAGCCGCTCGGGATCCAGAAGATGAACCGTCTCGCCGATCGCATGGGCGCCGATCGCCGCCTCGGTGCCGCGCAGCCCGCGCCGCAGCCGCGACAGCCGCCAGAGACCGGCCGACACCCGCTCGATCGCCCCGAAGCTCAGGATCTCGGCCCCGACCAGGGCAAGGCTGCGGCCGCTTTCGGCATCGGCCTCGGTGATCCCGGCATCGACCCGCAGATCGTCGCCGAAATCGACCGTGACACTGGCCAGATCGTCGCGGAGCGTCGCCGGGCCCGTCGCCAGAAGGGTGGTTGCCGTGCCGCTCGCGGCAGGCGCCAGCACCGCCACCTCTCGCCAGGGGCCGTCGGCCCTGTCGGCCACCTCCACCCGCGCCGCCCTGAGGCCGCCACCACCGCCGGTGACCATCACCACCAGCCCGGGATCGGGGGCGGGTTCCACCACCGGCGGCAGGTCCAGCACCGTCACCTCGGCCAGGCCTTCGGCGCGTGCCGGGGCCGTGGTCACCGGCGGGATGTCATCGGCACCGGGGCGGGCGGTGGCATGCAGACCGTCATGGTCGGCCACGGCCTCCACCTCGATCAGCCCGGGCGTGCCGAAGGCCATGCGTTCGATCCGAAGCCGGGCCGGCATCATCGGCAGGCGCGGATCGGGTGCAAGCCCGATCACGTCGCCCGGCTCCAGCAGCAGATCGCCGAAGCCCAGCCGGAAACGCCAGCGGTCGCGCCCCACCAGCGCCTCGTCGGCGAGCGTGCGGGCGATGCGCGCCGCCTCGTCCGCCGTCAGCACCAGCGGCAGTTCCACCGCCTGGCGATCCTCGGCCCCGGCAAGGCTGCGCCGGGCCCGGGCAAGACCCGGCCGACCGTCGGCGGCACCGTCGATGAAGGCGACACCGATCTCGCGCGGCATCTCGGCCTGCTGGATGCGGGTGCGCTCCACCAGCGGCGGCGGCTCGTCGCCGGCACCATGTGCCCCCAGCCGTCCCGGGTCGATCACGGCGGCGACCGGCCCGCCGCGGGGCACGAAGGCCAGTCGGCCGTCGCGCTCCACCGCATCCACGAACCAGCTGGCGAGCAAGGGCTCCAGCGCCTCGCGCGCGCTGCCCTGGCGGGCGACGACATATCCGCGCAGCGCCATGCCGCTGACGCCGGTCAGATCCAGCTCGTCCGGATCCACACCGGCGGCCTGGGCCAGATCGGCGATCACCGCTCCCAGATCCGCGGTCTCCGCCGGCCGGGTGAGCGCCAGCCACCGGTCGATCCAGGCGGCATTGTCGCCCGCCGGCACCCAGGGCACGGCCATCAGCCGCCCGCCCCCCGCGGCAAAGCCGACCACATGGCCGGGCTCGATCTCGACCGGCGTCGTCGCCACCCGCCCCGCCCGATCGATCTGCGCCACCCGGTCGGTGAAGACCACGACGACGATGCCGTCCGCCGCCCGGTGCAGGCCGACCGGCCGCTGATCCGGCCAGGGGTTGAGCGTCTGGTCCCGGTCGGCCGTGGCGGTCAGCCCGGCAAGATGACGCAGCCGCGCAGCCGACAGCAGCAGCAGGCCGTCGTCGTCGCCGCGCATCAGCGTCCGTGCCGCCGGCAACCCGTCCAGGATCATCGTGGCCTCCGCATCGCTGCCGCTGTCATCCAGCGCCCAAAGCGCCAGCAGGCCGCCTGGCCGGCCGCCCAGGATCCAGATCCGCGTGCCCCAGGCGCTGACACCGCGGACATCGCCCGCCACCATCCCGGGCAGCGCCACCAGCCGATGGCGGCCGGTCTCGATTTCCACGAGCACCGCGGCCGCCTCGCCGTCGCGCGCATAAAGCTGTACCGGCCGGTCGGCCGGCGCCCAGGCGCAGCCACGCCGGGTCGAGGTCAGCGGGATCGTGTGGCTCCAGCGTTCCTCCGCCAGCCAGCGACCGGCAGAGCTGCGCTGGCGGGCGACATGACGGACGCGGTTCGCCATGTCGCTCGCGGTCACATGACGGGCGATCGCCCCATCCTCCACCCCGCCATCCATCGAGGCACAGGCATCCGTCCAGGCATAGGCATTATCGCCGGCAACCCCGCCTGCCGGCCCCGTCAGCGCGTCGATCGGCGCGCCTGCGATCAGCGAGGGCAGCCGCCGCAGGCCGTCGCGGGCGACCGGGGTGACGCTGGCAAAGGCGGCGGGATCCACCCCCGCCACCACGGGGCTGCCGCGCACGATTTCGGCCTCGATCAGCGGCACCCGGTTGCCATAGGGGGCAAGCGGCAGGTTCTGGAAGACGAGATAGGCAAGGTCGCGGAACGCGGGTGTCCCAGCCACGCCCTCATGGGCCAGGATCAGCGGATCCGGCGCCTGATCGGCGGTCCCCCGATACAGCCGGAAATACCGGCCGGGCGCGGCAGAGGCGGCGATGCCGGACAGCCCCGCCGCGGGATCGGCCGACCAGATCAGCGTCTCGTCGGCCCAGATCCGCCGGATGCCCAGGATCGGGCCCTGGGCGAAACCCACGGCAAAGCTTGCGAAGTACTCGTACTCCACCCGTCCGGCCGAAAGCAGCCGGCCCGCCCCCAGAATGCCGAACACCCCGCCGGCGGATGTGGTGACGGGGATGATGCGGCGGCGTTCGGTGATCGGCCGCGCCCAGATGATGTTACCCGCCAGCCGCACGCTGCCATAGACCCGGGGAATGACCCGACCATGGCCGGTGGTCTGGACCGCCAGATCCTGCAGCCGCGGCCCCTCGCGCGGTTCGAACCCGCCGCTCGCCGCCCGGCGCGCCAGGCTGCCCAAGGCATCACCCAGCCCGCCCGAAGGCAGCAACCCGCTGATCAGCGAGGTGAGAAAGAACCCGGCCATGATCACTCCGCCTCCAGCGCGCCGGGATCGGGTGTGAAGGGAAAGCCGCGGAAACTGGCGGCATTGTCGAAGCGCGTCGCACAGGTCGCCATCCGCTTGTCGCAGCCGACCCGCAGCCGGTAGCCGCAGCCGGCCGGGGGTGCCGTCGGCAGCGGCCTGGCAAGAACGATCCCGCCTTGCGTGCTGATCGCGACATCGGCCACAAGGCCGGCGAGTGCGCCGTCCAGGATCGTCAGGCGGCCGCCGTCGAACCAGCCGGCCGTCTCGGTCCGGGCGGGATCGGCGATCGCGGTGGCGGTTGCCGCGGCGATCACCCCGTCGACCTCGAACCCCGTGCCCGCCACCGCCACGCCGCAGCGGGCATCGGCGAAATCGGCCGTACAATCCGGACCATAGGCGATGCCGATGCCCTGCTGCAGGCGCTGCGACACCCCCCGCAGCTCTGCCCGCCAGCGGCTGCCGGTGATGGAGATTTCGCCGATGCGGCCCGCCGCCAGCAGCAGCCGCCCGGTTTCGGGCGCCGTCCAGTCGGCAATGGCGAAGTCCACCCGGGCGTCGTCGAACCGCCCGCAGGCGATATCCGCGGCCGAGATCGCGTCGTCATCCAGCGGCCCGCCGACATCGAGCCCGTCGACCCCAAGCCCGGTGCGGGCATCCACCGCCCCCGGCACCATGCCGGCGCGGGCACGGTAGAGCGTGCCCTCAACCACGAGATCGCGGTCATGATCGGTCAGACCGATGACAGCGCCGTCATGGCGTTCCACCCGCCAGAGCCGGGCCAGACTGCCGAGCGGTCGGGCCAGTGCAGCGGCAAGCGCCGCCGAGGTCGTGCGCATGGTGTCTCCCCTCCCTCAAAGCCGGATCTCGACCAGCGGCACCGCACGCAGGGCCCCGATGCCATAGTCTTCCAGCGTCGCCGGCAGGTGGTCGGTGTCGAAGCGGACCGGCACGTCGAAAGCAAAGCCGGCCGTCAGCACCACCCCTGCCGCAGGCGCCACGGCAAGGCTGACCAGGCCGGTCGCGGCATCGACGGTGAAGGCCGCCGGGGGCAGTTCGGCCCCGTCCGCCGCCACCCGCACGCTGCCCGCGACGGGCTTCACGATCCGCCGGTCCACATGCCAGGGCGGCGTCTCGTAGCGCTTGATCAGCTGAAAGCCGGTGGTGCTGCCGTCCCCCTGGCCCAGCGGCTGGTCCAGCGGCCCGGGCGGACCATTGCCGGCATCGCTGCTGCAATCGGTCCAGTCCTTGAAGCGGAAGCCGCAGGCCCGGCCGCGGCGGGCCCGGAAGAAGGCGATCAGCCGGGCCAGCTGTTCAAGCCCGCGCACGCCCATGGCGATGTCATAGCGGGCGCGCGCCTCGGCCCAGTCGGCATTGCGCCGCTCATGGCCCGAGGCCAGCACCACCACATCGGTGGAAAATACCGGCCCGCCGGCCGACCCCCAGGCGATGTCCTCGGGGAAGCGGATGTCGTGAAAATCCTCGATCATCGCATCCGACCATCAACCATCGCGGCGGCGCGCGCGTTCGGCCGCCTCTGCCGCGGCACGGGCCGCCCAGGCGCGGCCCGGCTCCAGCCGGTCGCGCCGTCCGGCCCGGCCGGCAAGTTCGTCGGCCGCGGCAGGCCGCGGCGTGGTATCGACCGTCTCGGTCATGTCTCGTTTCTCCTCAGAATTCCGTACAGACAGGGGGTGCGGCCGCGGTGAGTTCCAGGGTGACGGCCGTGCCGTCGAAGCCGTTGGCGCTGATCAGCCCGGGTGGCAGCACCAGCCGCCGACCGGCGCCGGCCCGCCCCAGATCCAGGATCGCCGATACCGTCCCGGCCAGAGCGAGGTGGCCGGCGAGCGTCGCCGCCGTCACTCCGGGCTCGAAGCCGAGCGTCAGCGTCACGCCCCCGCCCAGCCAGGCGACCGGCGCCGGTCGATCCGGGGCCGTCTGGCCGTGAAGCCGGGCTGCCAGGGTCAGCCGGCAGCGCCGAAGCGGCGCCAGTGCCACCCCATCGATCCACAGCCCGACATCCCCAAGGGCAATCCGCGGCGAGGTGTCGGCCAGCCCGAATGCCGCAACCGTCTCGGGTTCAGCCGGGAGCCCGCGGAGCCGCACCCCCAGCCGCGGCGGGCCGGCCTCGTCCAGGTCGAGCGTCAGTCGCGCCGGACGGGCGCCGGTGATCCGGCTCGCAACCCCGCCGGCAGCCGGAGCAATCAGGACGCTCAGGGCCGGCCCCCCGCCCATCGACGGCACCAGCAGGTCGAGCAGGGCAAGGCTCGCCGGCATCTCAAGTTCAAGCGTCGGCACAACCGGCCCGCCGGCCAGAACCGGCTGGCCGGGCTCTGCCGGATCGGCACCGGTGCGGACGGGCCGCGCCATCTCCAGACCGAACGCCGTCACCACCGGCACCAGGCCGGCGCCGGTCATCGTCTCCAGCCGCACCGCCAGCGGCGCCGGGGATCGGATCTGCATGTAGTCTCCCCCTCCTTAAGCGCCGTCGATGCGCCAGAACACCGCCAGGGTCAGCCTGGCGCCGTCTGCATCCAGCGCCAGGGCGGCACGGCTGAGACCGGTCAGGCCGGCCACGACCCCGCCCCCAGCCTCCAGCGCCGCGCCGGGCGGGAAGGCCGCCAGCACGACATCGGCGGCGGCATCCAGCGCCGCCATGCCGGTGCCGGGCGGGGCCACCGCCTCGACGGTCTGGCGGCCGGTCAGCGCGGCATGGCCGCCGGTACCGGCGATCGCCGCTTCCATCGGCCCCGGGGACGGCACCAGCCAGGCACCCGCGGCGGGCGGAGGGCCGCCGCGGGTGTTGGGCCACCGCACCGGCAGGCCGGCCGTGGCGGCCGCCGCCCCCAGCCGGGCATCGAAAGCAGCACGCAGCCGCGTCTGCACATCCGGGGCAAGCGAGGTCATCACTCGCCCTCCCCGCCGGCCGGCGCGCTGAGCTGCAACCGCCAAAGGTCCAGCACCGCCACCGGGCGGATCGCCTCACCCACCCGCCAGTCGACGAGACCGATCACGATCAGGTCGCCGGGGGCGGGTGCGACGCCCAGACCTTCGACCAGGGCCGGGCGGCGCGGGCCCGATGCGGCCGAAAGATCAGGCAACTGCCCGGCGGCAACGGGATCGCGCCCCCAGATCAGCCGCCCGGCCGCCAGCCGGGTGCGGGTCTCGGTCGTCGTCCCGCTCGCCGGGTCGAAGGCGGCGGTCACCCGATCCAGCGCGCAGTCGAGCGCAAGCCCGCCCGCCCCCGCCAGCAGGTCGCCCAGCATCCGGCCGAGCACGGCATCGATCCGGGTCATGTCCGCACCAGCCGGCGGCGGTGCCGCAACGGTGCCAGCGGCGCCAGCAGACGGGCGGCAAGCGCCAGCGCACCGCCGGCACCCGCCGCCTCGCCCGGGGTCTCGCCGTAATCGATCGCGACATCGCCGAGCGTCAGCCGCCGGGCGGCACCGCCGGCCGCCTGTTCGGCGAGCGGCCGGTCCAGCGCCGCCAGCGCCAGTTCGATACAGGCCTGTGCCACCGGGGCCGGCACGGCGACGCCGTCGAGCCCGATCCCGGTCGCAACACGCGGCCAGGCCAGAGGCTGGCCGGGATCGGCAGGCCAGCCGACGAAATCGTAGAAGGCATCGATATGGGCCGTCGCCTCGACCAGTGCCGCCAGGCGGCGGCCGGCATCGGCATCGGCCCAGACGACCCGGCCGCGGGCGGCGTGATGGGCATCGGCCAGGGCGAGGTCGGCATAGGTGGCGACGGTCATCGCACGATCCTCCCTTCGTGCCTCAGGCCACCGTCAGCCGCACGCCGGCCAGGCTCTTGACGTCGGCCGCCGCAACCTGCCAGTTGGTCTTCTGCTCCAGCGCCACATCGGTCGGGTTGATGCCGCCGGCCACCACGTCCCAGGCGAAGCCGCGCAGCCGGACGTTGAAGGCGTATTCGCCCTGGATGCGCATCACCAGGTTCTCGAGCCCGGTGATCACGTCCGAGACGATCGAGCGCTCCTCGCTTTCGGCCACCTCGATCGCATCCTCGACCAGCCCCAGAACCCGGTAGCGGTCGGGCGTGCCGGGGGTCACCAGCGCCGGGCTGTCGATCACCAGGGTCGGCCGGCCGAAGCTTGCGACCGTCCCCTGATAGATCGTGACCCCGGCCACCTCGAACACCTTGTCGGCAACGCTCTGGGCCATCAGGTCGTAATAGGGTTTGGAGTGCATCACGAAGCACGAGATGCGGCCGCCGGCATCGCCCAGCCGGGCCATGGCCCGGACCAGCGTGCCATGGGCAAGACCGGGGTCGGCCTCGCCCGAGACGTCGAGATCGAGCGCGGCCACCCCCGACAGCGCCGCAGAGGCGGCCCTGAGTGCGGTGTCGACATAGTCGACGGCCACCGCCTTGCCGATCTGCCGGCCAAGCAGGAAGGACATCTCTCCCGGATCGCGGCCCAGCTTGCGCAGGCTGTCCAGGGTGTTGGCGACCGGGCCGATCCGGCGGTTGATCTTGATGCCGACGGTCTCGGCCTGGGCAAGCGGCGTGTCGGCGACATCCGTCACCGCATCGATGTCACGGCGGGTGACGAGCGAGGCCACGCGCGAGATGAAGCTTTCAGCCGCGTAATGGCCACGGCGGCGTTCCGGCACCAGCCGGATGGCCCCGCCCGAGGCGGCGTTGAAGGCGTCGGCGTTCTGTTCCACGACCTCCACCATGCCGCCGAAGAATTCTTCGGGGGCGATGCGGAAGTCCTGTCGGGTACCGATGGTCATGTCGTGACGTCTTTCGTGTGAAGGGGCTGAAGATCAGGGATCGAGGTCGAGATAGGCGGCACGGCCATGCTCGCGGATGAAGCGGGCGCGTTCGGCCGGCCCGCCCAGATCGGCCCGGCGGCGATGGCGGCCGGCACCGGGTTCGGGGCGGGCACCGCCGCCATGGCTGTCGGGGGCGGCGAGATAGGCGGCCCCCTCGCCCGCGGCCCAGTCGGTGACGAAGTCGGCAAGCGGCCGCGTGCTGCCGTCGGCAAGCCGGGCGGTCAGCAGACGGGCACCCTCGTCGCCCGCCACCTCGATCAGCGGGCGGAGCAGGGCCGCGGCCCCCGCAACCAGCGCCGGCGCCACGCCGGCGCGGGCAAGCGCGGTTTCAAGCCCCTGATCGACGAGCAGGCGGTGCAGCTCGCCGCGTTCGCGCTCCATGCCGGCCGCAAGGCTGGCGAGTTCGGCGCGGTGCCGGCGATCCAGCCGGGCGCGCAGCGCGGCCAGGGCCGCGGCTTCTTCGGAAGCGGTCTCGCCGCTCTCGGCCAGACGGGGCTCCGCGGGCATGGGGGGAGCTTCGGGCAAGCGGGTGTCCTGGGGCGGCACCGGCGGTGCCTCCCGGGTCTGGTCGGTCATGATCGGATGTCCTTAAACTCCGGCGGTGCCGGATGCGGCGCCGGCCGGCAGGATTTCGCCACGGGTGAGCGCCCGGCGCAGTTCGCCGCGGGCGATCGCCCCGCTCTGCCATGCCTCGACCAGCGCCGTCAGTTCGTCGGCGGCCATCGGCCGGGGCCAGTAGTCGGTGTTCAGCGCCACGCGCGTGGGCGTCGCGGGCTCGATGCCGAGCCACGGCTTCGCCAGGTCCAGCGCCCGGCCAAGCCCGTCCCCGGCCGCCTGGGCAAGGGCAGACAGGGCCGAATTCTCGCCCTGCCGGTGGATTTCGGCGGTCAGCGCCGCCTCGGCGACCTTCTTCTCGGGCGCCAGCATGCGGGCGCCGAGCGCGGCCATCTGGGCCTCCTTGCGGTCGAGCAGGCGTTCGAGCACGCCCAGCCCCTCGCCGCGGAACTCCAGAAAGAAGGCCCTGGCCTCGGGCGCCTCCAGCACCCAGGCCTCGCCGGCGCCGATCGCCAGCGGTTCCGTGCCGTCGAAGCGCTGGCCGGTGACCACCGCGGTCGGTAGACCGGTGTAATGGGCACCATGCTCCAGATCGGCGCTGGTGCGGTAATGGGAGAGGTTGACCTCGACCAGATCGAGCAGTGGCGGCCGCGCCACCTCCAGCCCCGGCCCGCGCGGACCGATGCACAGGAAGGGAATCCGGCCGAGCGGTCGGCCGGCGGCACGCGGCTCGATCTCGGCCACCAGGCTCGGCCGCTCGCCGCCGCCGCTGGCCCAAAGGCGCTGGCGATAGATGCCGTCGGGGTCCAGATCCAGGCTCCGGCGGCGCCGGATGCCCGCCTCGTCCTCGCCCTCGTCCAGCAGCACATGAACCAGATGCCTGCCCGCGCGGCCATGGCCGCGATCGAGCCGCCAGTCCAGGATCGCCTCGGCCGGATAGGGGACCAGATAGGGCAGCCGCCCGGCCGCGGCCGCAGCCGCCCTGCTCTGGGGCCCCCCCGCCTCGCCGGGCGGATGATCCACCAGCAGACCGATCCGGCCGGTGGTCAGCAGTTCCGCCACCACATGCTCGGCCAGGCGCCTGAAGCCGTCGCCGCTACCGGTCGGATCGGCGATCACGGGGGCGAGCCCCGGTGCCGCCTCGATCTCGGGCGGCTTGCGAAACACCAGACCGCTCAGGCCGTCGATGGTACGGGCGGTGGCGTTGTAAAACAGCGCCCGGTCGCGATAGCCGCGATAAGCCGTCTCGCTCTGGCCGTCCAACCGCGGCAGATAGCATTCGCCGGCGGCATGTACTGCCTCCTGCCCCGCCGCGACGTCGCGGCAGCGGGCCCAGGCGGCCCGGCGGGCGGCATGGGCCGGATGGACGCGGTCGGCCGCGCCCGGCGCACCGGGCGGGCCCGGTCCGAATGTCGTCATCGGATTTGTCCTCGACATATCTGAAAAGGGGGCTGGCCTCAAAGACCGCCCAATTTGAGGCGGACCACACGCCCGCGCTCGGCATCCAGCCAGGACAGCAGCTGGCTCAGCGCGTCGACCTGATCGTCATGGGCGGCGTTGGGGAAGATCGTCGCCTCGCGGACGAAATCATCGGCCCAGACCGCCCCCGCCTCGATGGTGAAGCCGCCCGCCTCCAGCCGCGGTGTCGTCACCGCCAGCCGGGTGAGCTTGTCGGCCACCGGCCGCACCGCCTGAACCGGCAGGCGACCGGGCATGGCCTTCAGATCCTGGATCAGCGATTGGCCCGATGCCTTGTCCTCGACCAGGATCACCGAGGGCCGCCAGCGCGCGGCCAGGCGGGCCGCCTCGCGCCGCAGCGCCGGATATTCCAGCCGCTCGCGGAACACCTCCGCCAGATGCAGCCCGTCCTCATGCTCGATGACCGTCAGGCAGACGCTCGGATCGTTGAGCGCGTCCGCCTTGTAGGCGGTGTCCCAGCTCTGCAGCACCCGCCGGCCCCGTGCCGGATCTGGCCTGGCCGCAGGCCGCAGCCAGGCAGCCTTGATCAGCCCGCCCGCGGCCGGTGCCGGTCGCTGCAGATACTGCGCGGCATAGCCTGCCTGGCCCAGCATGCGCCGGGCCTCGGCCAGTTCGTCCCGTCCCTCGCGCTCGGGGTGCAGCGGCACGCCCGGTCGGCGAAGCGTCTGCACGGCCCCGAAATGGATCCGCTGAACGCTCTCGACCTCGGCCGGCAGCGACAGATGGCTCCAGCCGCCACGGGCCAGCAGATGGCCCGAGAGATCGGCCTCGTGCAGACGCTGCATCACCACGATCATCGCCCCCCGGCGCTTGTCGTTCAGCCGGGTGGAGAGGGTCTGATCGAACCAGGTCAGCGCGGCCTCGCGCAGGGCGGCCGATTGGGCGCGGCGCGGATCATGCGGATCGTCGACGATCAGCAGATCACCGCCATCGCCGGTCAGCATGCCCCCGATCGAGGTTGCGAAGCGGAAACCGTTGGCGGTGGTGGTGAAGCGCTGGGCACGATCGCGGCCACGACTGATGCGGGTCTCGGGAAACTGGCTCTGATACCAGCCGCTCTTCATCACCTCGCGGGTATCGAGCGAATGGCGTCGGGCCAGCTCATGGGCATAGGAAGCGACGATGACCCTCAGGCTCGGATCATGTCCCAGACGCCAGGCCGGATAGGCCACGGAAATCGTCAGGGATTTGAGCGAGCGCGGCGGCACGTTGACGATCAGCCGCCGGATCTCGCCCCGGCGCACAGCCTCCAGATACTCGGCCATCAGGTCGATATGCCAGTTGCCGAGAAATCTGCTGCCTGGGTCGACGGTGCGGAAACATCGGGCAATGAAGCTGGGGAAGTGGCTCCTGCCAATCGGCTCCAGCTCGTCCCCGGGGATCATCACCCTCGGGGACAACCTCTGGGCGGCCGCAGAAAACCCGTCATGTGCGTCTCCGGCTATTGTGGAAGAACAGGGTGAAGATGGCGGGAAACTGCCCGCATCGCCGCGGGCAACTCGCCATCATGGTGAAATTGTTACATCAAAATCGGCCAATGGTTGCATGGGAAGTTGTGGCAACACGGCCGCAGCCACCGGGTCAGCCGGCGGCTGCCTCGGACAACCCATGGATGCGCTGGAAGATCAGGAAATCAAGCGGCGGGGGTGCAACCTCGGTCTGGGTCAGCATGTCATGGGCCTGACCGCGATGGTGGGTCTGATGGTTGAACCAATGGCCGAGAAACAGGGCCAGCTGGTCCGAGAACCGGTCGCCGCGGGTGGTGGTATAGGTGAAGGGTTCGGTGAAGCGCGACAGCGGCAGGGCGGTGATCGTGCCCAGGATGCGCTGATCCAGCCCGGCACGGGCATTGCGCAACTCGTTGAAATGGGCCCAGGGCTGGGCATTCAGCGGCCGGTCGGGCGCCGTGGTGCCGTTCAGCCGGGCCAGGAACAGTTCGTCGACCACCATCATGTGGTTGAGCACGCCGCGGATGCTGCCGAAGAACGCCGCCCGCGGCCGTTCGAACTCCACTACGGGCAGGCGAGCCACCGCGTCATAGAGCCTGAGATTGGCCCAGGCATTGTAGCGGGCGAGGATGCCGAAATAGCTGGGCATGTCCATAAGGGTACAACTCCGACTGGCGGTGGGCGGCGGAACCATGGCTGCCATCATGACCCGCCGACACGCGCAGGGATATGGCGGGGTCGAAGAAAATCGCGAAAGGAAAACATCTCTAACGAGATATAACGTCGGAATTTATCACCAACACGCGCATATCATCGAATGATCTTGCCTCTTTGCGCGCATATCCTCTAATCTCGCCTTACGCGGTGATCCGGGGGCATGTCATGCATCGAGGGACGGGACGGGCACTGCTGCTGTTGCTGATGCTGGCTCTTTCCGGCTGTGCCGGCAGTGATGCACCGGAGCTGCCGGCCACCCCGAGCCCGGTGGTCGAGCGCGCGGCCCAGTGGCGCGGCATCGCCGAAGATGCCGCCCTGCAGATCAGGGCAGGACTGCCGCCCGGCGCACGGCTGGTGATCGCCCCACCCGACCGCCGAAGCGCCTTCGCCGACCGGCTGCCCGATCTGCTTGCCGCGGCCTTCATCCGCCAGGGTTTCGCGGTCTGGTCGGCACCGCCCGGCGATGCGGCCCCTCTGGTCCAGGCATCCGCCCCCGGTTTCGATCTGCCTCCGGCCGATGCGTCGATGGGCCTGCTTCGGGTCGAAACCAGGATCTCCGCGGTCGGTCACGATGCCGAAGATACCCGCAGCCTGCTGGAAGCCGGCCACTACACCCTGCTCGCCACCGGCGTCTACCTGCTCGAAAAGGCCGGCCGCGAGGGCGTGGATCTCGTCGCCAATCCGGGCTGGCTGATCGGCGCCGGCCTCGCCGCCGATCTCGCCAACTGGGCGGAGCGGCCCACCCCCTCTACCGAACTGGTGCTGGGGGTGCGGGTGCTGGACGGCGCCCGCTACGTCACCGCCACCGACCGGGTCTACCTGATCCGAGACGGCGATCGCGGCCTCTACACCGGCCGGCGGCGGGCCTCGCCCGACACGATCACCGTACTCTATGATCCACGCGGTGACAGCCTCTCGGATGCCCGGCAGGCTGCAGCCCGCCACTGCGCCCAAACCGCACGTCAGCCGATGCTCGCCGCCCGCTGGGCCCCCGCCCCCGATCTGCCCGATGATCCGGTCGATCTGGCGGTGGCAACCCTGATCGATGACGGCGGGCGCCAGCCGCGCCATGGTGCCCGTTTCGACTGTGTCGATGCCGATGCGCGGTTCTAGGCCACTGCGCTTCAGATGGGCTGGCCACGATCCGCCTGGGCCTCGGTCAGCGCTTTCGCAAAGGTGTCCGGATCGACATTGCCGCCGGTCAGCACCACCATGACCGTCCGCCCGGCAACCGGCACCCGTCCGGCCAGAACCGTCGCAAGGGCTGCGGCGCCCCCCGGTTCCACCACCAGTTTGAAGCGCGCAAAGGCGTAAAGCATGGCGCGCGCCACATCGGCATCGGTCACCGCCACGGCGGCATCGACCACCTGGGCGTTGATCGCAAAGGTCAGCGCCCCGGGAATGGGGGTTGCCAGCGCATCGCAGATCGTACGCACGCCGGGCACGTTGCCGATCCGCCGTCCCTCGGCGATCGATCGGGCGGTATCGTCATGGCCGGCAGGCTCGGCGATCACCAGCGCCGGCCGGTCGGGCAGCGCCTGCAGGCAAAGCCCCGTACCCGCCGCCAGCCCGCCGCCGCCGCAGGGCACCACCACCACATCGGGCCGCTGCCCCAGGCTTTCGGCCTGATCCAGCATTTCGACCGCGATCGAGCCCTGCCCCGCGATGACGTCGCGATCGTCATAGGCCGAGACCACGGTCATGCCGCGTTCGGCGCCGATCCGGCGGGTGATCCCCACCCGATCGTCCGACAGCCGGTCGTAGAACACGATCTCGGCGCCATAGGCGAGCACGCCCTCGATCTTGGTGCGCGGCGCATCGGCCGGCATCACGATCACGGCAGGCGCCCCGAATTCCCGCGCCGCCGCGGCCAGCCCCTGGGCATGATTGCCCGAGGAATAGCCGACGACGCCGCGCGCCCGCATCTCGGGCGACATCAGCTCCAGCCGGTTATAGGCACCGCGATATTTGAACGAACCGGTATGCTGCAGCACCTCGGCCTTGACCAGCAGCCGCCCGCCCAACTCGGCATCCACGCGGGCGGAGCGCAGCAGCGGCGTCTCGATCATCGACGATCGCATGCGGATCCAGGTCCGCCGCAGCACCGACAGGGTCGGCCAGTTCGACGCCTGGATCTGCTGCAGGCTCGGCCGGGCGCGGGGGGGCAGGAGAACGGTGCCGGCGCGGTCGGCATCGATCACCGGCAGATCCACCGCCTCTTCCGGGCGACGAAGCCCGCCCCAGAGGTTCAGCGCGGGTTCCAGCGGCACGCCGGCACGCGCCCGCGCCGCCGCACTCAGCGGCCGCGCGGCAGGTTTGGGACCGGGGGCATAGGCCGACGCAGCAGCCGTGGTCGAGGTCGGGCGGTCCGGGTCGAAGGGCATGGCATCGCCGTCTGAAGCGGGACAGGAGGCCCCAGCATATATCACGCCCGGCCCTGCGCCGACTATCGGCCCGCTCCGCAAGGCTCCGGCGAAAAAAGCTCACACCTTCGATGATCCGCCGTGATTATAAGCGGAATGGTGGTGGCGCCGCGGCAGCGCCGTCCCCCTGTTCGACGCGTGGAGGACCGCCGATGGAACTCGCCAACCAGCTGATCTTCGTAGGCGCCGCCCTCGTTTTGATCAGCATCGGGGCCAGCCTGGTCTCCTCCCGCTTCGGCATGCCGCTGCTGCTGGTCTTTCTTCTGCTCGGCCTTGCCGCCGGGCCTGAAGGTCTGGGCGGCATCGTCTTCGCCGATATAGATTCCGCCGCCCTGATCGGCTCGCTCGCTTTGGCGGTGATCCTGTTCGACGGCGGCCTCAAGACCAAGGGCGAGAATTTCCGCGTGGCCCTCTGGCCCGCCACATCGCTCGCCACCATCGGCGTGCTGATCACCGCCGGCCTCACCGGCCTGATCGGCTGGGCGCTGTTCGATCAGCTGGGCCTGATGGCCGGCCTGCTGCTGGGGGCAATCCTCAGCCCGACCGATGCCGCGGCGGTGTTCTTCCTGCTCGGCAGCCGCGGACTGGTGCTCAAGGAACGGGTCGGTGCCACGCTCGAAATCGAAAGCGGCAGCAATGATCCGATGGCGGTCTTCCTCACCATCGGCCTGGTCGAACTGCTGGTCGCCGGTGCCGCAGGCGGCGACGGCCTGGGTGTGGTCGAACTCGCCGGCATCTTCGTCCTGCAGATGGGCCTCGGCGCCGGTTTCGGCCTGGTCGCGGGCCATGTGCTGGGACTGGCCATCAACCGGCTGCGCCTCGCCTCGGGCCTCTATCCGCTGCTGGCGCTGGCGGGCGCCCTCTTCACCTTCGGCCTGACCGCGGTGCTCGGCGGCAGCGGCTTCCTTGCCGTCTATCTGATGGGGCTGATGCTCGGCAACCGGAAGCTTCAGGGCTTCCACAACATCATGCGCTTCCATGACGGGCTCACCTGGCTCGCCCAGATCGTGATGTTCCTGATGCTGGGGCTGATGGTGCTGCCATCGGGGCTGATCGCGATCGCGCCGCTCGCCCTGCCGCTCGCCTTCGTGCTGATGCTGGTGGTGCGCCCGATCGCCGTCTGGGTGTCGCTGCTGCCCTTCAACTTCTCGAAGGCGGAACAGGCTTTCATCTCGTGGGTGGGCCTGCGCGGCGCGGTGCCGATGGTTCTCGCCCTCTTTCCCACGGCCGCCGGGCTCGATGTCGGCCCGCTCTATTTCGGCATCGCCTTCTGGGTCGTCGTGGTCTCGCTCACCATCCAGGGCTGGACGATCACCCCGCTTGCCCGCTGGCTGAAGCTGGAGATCCCGTCGAAATCCGGCCCGATCGACCGCATCGAAATCTCGCTGCCCGAACTGCCCGACCACGAGATCGTGGGTTATGCGATCGAGGACGACAGCCCGCTGGTCGATCGCCATCCGCGCCTGCCGCCCTGGGCGCAGCCGCTGCTTCTGGTGCGGGAAAAGACCCTGACCACCCCTGCGCCGGGCTTCCGCCTGGCTGTCGGCGACACGCTCTATCTGCTGGCGCCGCCCTGGAAACTGCCGGATCTGGATGCGGTCTTCGGCGGCCGGGCGGAAGAAGATGCCGCCTTCTTCGGTGCATTCACCCTGAATGGCGAGGCCCGTCTGTCGGGACTGGGCGATGCCTATGGCGTGCCGGTGCCGGCCGAGGCGCTGCGCGAGACGCTGGCCGATTTCATCGATCGCCAGTTCAACCGGGCGCCCGTGGTCGGCGATGTGGTGTTCCTCGGCAATGTCGCCCTGATCGTGCGCGAACGTGACGAGACCGGCCGCGTCACCAAGGTCGGCCTCGATCTCGACGGGCTGAAGCGCCGTGCGCCCCGCGTCCCCTTCCTGCCCGACTGGCCGACGCTGGTCCGCGCCGCCCGCCATCTGGGCCCGGGGCCCGCCCGGGCCGTCCGCCGCCTGCGCGACCGCAGCCGCGGCACCACCGCCACCCCCGTCGCCGCCCGGCCCGCCGACAGCACCCGCCGCGGCCTGGCGGAGCGCCTGCGGCGGATGCTCAGGCGCAGGTGACAGCCGGGGCCCCTCTACAGGCGAGGTGTCAGCTTAAGCGTGCGGTCCCGCCGATGCCGGCCTATGCCGCTTCGAACGGCTTCGAAAATTTCAACAGGCAACATGCCCCAGGCAAAGACGTCCGACCGGTCGCGCCGGACCGGCCGGAGATCATAGCCGGGCCATACAAACCAGTTGAGTTCTCGCGTCACGATCCAGGAGGGTTGATCATCCAGGCCAAGCCGTTGCTTGACCTTCAAAGGCAACGCCACCGCATGAGGATCATCGTCCGGCGGGGTATGCGTGATCGGCACGACATATACACGCCTGTCTCCGTCCTCGTCGGTCATCGTCATGACCACCGCGCAGGGCCTCGCTTTCCGGCCTTCCTCCTCACCGCCATCACGCTGATGACGCCAAAGGAAGACGTAGGAGATAACGAGGCCCGGTACGGGATCAGGAAGAGGCATCCGTCAGTCGTCGAGCGAGTAGCGCAACGCTTCCGGGATTTCCGCCGCCTCGAGGGCGGCAAACTCCTCGTCGGTCAACTCCTCGGCCGACACGTGGCCCCGCATTGCCTGCTTCAGACGGTGATAGGTCGCAGCCGAGATGATCACAACCGTCTCGCGACCTTGCCTTGTCACGCGGACCGGCTCCGTCAGTGCCCGGTCGTGCCAGGCATCGAAGTCCTTCCGGATCTCGGACGCTGTCACAATGCTGGACATGACGCACCTCCGCTCTCTCGCCCACACAGAAGATGTGGCCATCCGCCCCTGCGTGCAAGGTCGCGACGGCAGGTCACACCACGTCGAAGGTCAGCTCACCCACATGCTCGATGCCGCAGCGGACCTTCTGGCCGCGGGCGATCGGGCCGACACCGGCGGGGGTGCCGGTGAAGACGATGTCGCCGGGTTTGAGCGCGATATAGCGCGACAGTTCGGCGATCACCTCGGCGGTGGTGCGGATCATCTGGTTGAGGTCGGCCTGCTGGCGCATCTGGCCGTCGACTTCCAGCCAGATCCGGCCGCGCTGCGGATGGCCGAAGCTCTCGACGCGGGCGAGTGCGCCCACCGGCGCCGCCTGGTCGAAGCTCTTCGCCATGTCCCACGGGCCGCCACGGTCGCGGGCGGCGTTCTGAAGGTCGCGCCGGGTCAGGTCCACGCCCACGGCATAGCCGTAGACCAGCGACAGCGCCTGATCGGCCGGCACATTCGCCCCCTCGCGACCGATGGCCGCCACCAGCTCCACCTCGTGATGCAGGTTGGCGGTCATCGGCGGATAGGCGACCTTTGCGCCGTCTGCGACCACGCAATCGGCCGGCTTGATGAAGAACACCGCCGCCTCGGCACTCACATCGGTGCCGCCCATCTCGCGGATATGATCCGCGTAGTTCTTACCGATGCAGAACACGCGGCGGACCGGAAACCGGATCGCCGAGCCGCGAATCGGCAATGTCGGTGCCTCCCACGATGCCACCGCCAGACCGTAGGTCATGCTCCCTCCCCCCTTGGATCGATCTCGTCCCGGGGCGCAGGGTCATGGGTGCGGGTGCAGGCCGCCCTCGCCACCGGGGCGAGAAAGATACGTCCGCACCCGGTCCATGTTAAGCGTTTGTGATATATTCCGGTGATTTTGCGTCCGAAAGTTACGCCAGCCGGTCGCGCGGCGTCGCGCCGGCGAAGAAGGCATCCAGATTGTCCAGTGCCCGGAAGCCCATCGCGGCCCGGGTCTCGACGGTGGAGGTGCCCATATGCGGCAACAGATAGGCGTTGTCGAGTTCGGCCCAGCGCGGATCGAATTGCGGCTCGCCGGTGAAGACGTCGAGCCCCGCCGCCCGCAACCGGCCCGACGTCAGGGCCGCAATCGCCGCCGCGTCGTCCACCAGCGGCCCCCGCGCGGTGTTGACCAGGATCGCCCCCTCGGGCAGGCGGGCGATCCGCTCGGCATTGATCATGCCGATGGTCTCGGGCGTCGCCGGGCAGTGCAGCGACAGCACATCGGCCACCGCCACCAGATCGTCCAGGCTGTCATGATAGACGGCGTCGGCAAGATCGGCACCCAATGCCGCCTCATCCAGCCGGCGACGCTGATGATAATGGATGGTCATGCCGAACGCCTTCGCCCGGCGTGCCGTCGCCTGGCCGATACGCCCGAAGCCGACCAGCCCCAGCCGCTTGCCGCGAAGATCGGTGCCGAGCATGAAAGTCGGCGACCAGCCCGACCAGCCGCCGGTGCGCAGCATGCGCTGCCCTTCATAGGCGCGGCGAGCCGCCCCCAGCATGACCAGCATGGCGATATCGGCCGTCGCCTCGGCCACGACGTCGGGGGTGTTGAACACCTGCAGCCCGCGCGCCTTCGCCGCCGCAAGGTCGATATGGTCATAGCCGACCGAGAAGGTGGCGATCGCCTCGACGCAGGCGGGCAGCCCCTCGATCGCCGCCCGGTCCATGCGCTCGGTGGGCGTCAGCAGAATGCCACGGGCGGTGTTGTCGGCCGCCAGCGCCGCCAGCTCTGCGGCCGGGATCGGCCGGTCTTCGGCCAGACGGATCACGCGGTAATCGCCCGCCGCCCGCTCCTCCACCGCGTCGGGCAGGTGGCGGGTGACGACCAGGACCGGACGATCGGCAGGGGCGGACATGGGGCAACTCTCCCGGATCTGAGGAACGGTCCGCAGCATATCCCGAGCCTGTCGGGCTCCGCCACCCCGTGTTTAACATCATGATTCTGTTGTTCTTGAAAACTACTCTGTAAATATGTGTTGTTTATGGGATCCACCGGACCTACATTGCTTTTCAACATGCTGATCCGCATTCAACAGATCGGATCCGTTTTTATCATCCCGCCCGCCGGAACCGGCGTGGGGAGGAGACCGATGACCGCGCTGCTGCCCGTTTCGCTCGATCTGCGCCGCCTGCCCGTCGCCGTGGCCGGCCATGGAGAGAAGGCGCTCACCCGCCTCGCCATGATCATAGAGGCGGGCGCCATTCATCCGCGTGTCTACGCACCGGATGCGCCCGCGGATTTCATCGCCCGGGCCGAGGCGCTGGGTGGCGTGGTGGTCGACCGGCTGCCGAGCGATGCCGAACTCGATGATCTGCGCGTGCTGTTCGTCGCCGATCTCGATGTCGAGACCGCCCGGCCGCTTCATGACCGGGCAGAGGCGTACAAGGTGCTGGTCAATGTCGAGGACGTGGTACCGCTCTGCGCCCTGCAGGTGCCGTCGGTGCTGCGCCGCGGCGATCTGGCGATCGCCATCTCCACCGCCGGCGCCAGCCCCAGCCTCGCCATCGCCATGAAGCGTGAACTCGCCCGGCTGATCGGGCCCGAATGGGCCGAGAGAACGGCCGCCATCCGCCGGCTGCGCATGGCGCTGCGCGGTGCCGGCACGCCCCCCGCCGCGGTGAAATCCGCAACCGACGAGATGATCCGGCGCGAACGCTGGCTGCCCCTCGGCGGCGCAGCACCGCGTTCCGACGAAACCGATACTGCTGCAACCACCCCGACCGACCATCCCCGCCGTGTGAAGGCCTGACCCTTCCCCCCCCGAAGGCCGGGGACGGAGGTCAGGGCCGGACGAACGAGAAAAGACCGCGAAAGGTCCTGATCACCATGGCCGTGATCGAGAATGCGCTCTACGACGAGCTGAACTTCCGCCTGGGTCGCCTCGACGGGATCGAACTGATCGCCGCCGCTGCCTATGGCCCGCTCGGCGGCCGCCTCGCGCTGGTGTCGTCCTTCGGCACCGAGGCTGCGGTGCTGCTGCACATGGTCTCGCGGGTCGACCGCGACCTGCCGGTCATCTTCCTTGAAACCGGCATGCTTTTTCCCGAGACGCTGGCCTATCGCGACCAGCTGATCGACCGGCTGGGCCTGCGCAATGTCCAGTCCGAGACCCCCGATCCGGTCGACCATGCCCGCGAGGATCCGGAAGACGAGCTCTGGATCACCAACCCCGATGCCTGCTGCGCCTTCCGCAAGGTCCGACCGCTCGCCAAGGCGCTCTCGCGCGTCGACGGCTGGATTTCCGGGCTGAAGCGCCATCATGGCGGCGGCCGCGCCGAGGTGATGCCGGTGGAACGCGACGGCCGGCGGGTGAAGCTCAATCCGCTCGCCTTCTGGGATCGCGACCAGATCCTGGGCTATTTCGACACCCACGACCTGCCCCGTCATCCGCTGGAGTCCCAGGGCTACGCCTCGATCGGCTGCATCCCCTGCACCAGCCGCACCCGGCCGGGCGACGATCTGCGCAGCGGCCGCTGGTCGGGCCGGGCCAAGACCGAATGCGGCATCCACACCATGTCCGACGGCGCCGGCATCTGAACGTCTCCGGTCGGCCGCGCCGGTTGACCGCGGCCGGCAGGGCGCCGATGATCGGCCCACGCCCTGCATCCTGAAGACCGGAGCCCTGCCCCCATGCCGACCGACCTGCCTGCCGACCGCACCGACGCCGGCATCGCCCTGCCGCCGCTCGATGCGCTGGTCGATCTTGCGCGCCGTGCCGGCGAGGCAATCATGGCGCTCTACGGCCCCGGCGTCGAACGCTGGACCAAGGCCGATGAAAGCCCGGTGACCGCAGCCGATCTGGCGGCACACGAGGTGCTGACCAGGGGGCTCGCCGCCCTCACCCCCGATCTGCCGGTGATCAGCGAGGAAGCCGTCACCGAAGCGGAGCTTGCCGCCGGCGCACCCGCCGCCGCCTTCTGGCTGGTCGATCCGCTCGACGGCACCCGCGAATTCCTGTCGCGCAATGGCGAGTTCACCGTCAACGCCGCCCTGGTGGTCGACGGCCGCCCGATTGCGGGCGTGGTCGGCGTGCCGGCCACCGGCAGGATCTATGCCGGCTGTCCCGATGGCGCCGTGGTGGTGGAAGCCGATGGCAGCCGCCGGCCGATCCGGGTGCGCGCCGTGCCCGCCGATGGCCCGGTGGCGCTGATCAGCCGCAGCCATCTGGATCCGCGCACCCGCGACTGGCTGGCGGCTCACGAGGTGGAGCGCAGCCGCCAGGCCGGCTCCAGCCTGAAACTCTGCCTGATCGCCGAGGGCGAGGCCGATCTCTATCCGCGGCTGGGGCGCACCATGGAATGGGACATCGCCGCCGGCCATGCCGTGCTCCTGGCGGCCGGCGGCCATGTCGACACCCTGGCAGGCCCCCCGCTTACCTATGGCAAGCCGGGGCTCGACAATCCCCATTTCCTCGCCCGCGGTCCCTGGACCACCGGCGAGGCGGCGGACGTATGACCGGCGACATCGACACCCGCCTGCTCTCCCGTCTGGTCTCTGCCCTCACCGCCAGCGCCGGCCGCCATCCGGCAAGTCGGGCCGATCTGGAACGCCGCGCCCGCAGCCGGCTGACCCGCTGGCAGGAAGCCGCCGCCCTGCCGCCCGAAACGCTCGACACCATGGTGGCCCGGGCGCTGGACAAGGTCGCCGCCGCCGGGCTGGTCGATGACGATGCCTATGCCCGGCTCCGCGCCCGCAGCCTGCGCAATCGCGGCCGGCCGCGCGCCGGCATCGCCCGCGACCTGTCGCTGCGCGGGCTCGAACCTGCGCGGATCGAGGGCGTGCTCTCCGACATGGCCGAGGATGAAGGCGGCGCCGACGACCGGATCGGCGCCATCGCCTATGCCCGCCGTCGCCGGCTGGGCCCCTGGCGACCCGCAGCCGCCCGCGACGGCACCCGCCAGCGCGACATCGCCGCCATGGCCCGTGCCGGCTATTACCCCGATCTCGCCCGCCGGGTGATCGATGCGGTCGATGTCGATGCCCTGGACGACTGGGCGGCCGATGCCGACGCCCTGCCCGACCGGCGCCGGCCGGGCAGTGCCGCAGAGGACTGAAGGTTCAGCCCAGGCTGCGCTCTATCTCGTCGGCAAGTGCCTCCAGCTCCTGGGCAGCCGCCGAGCGGGGTTCGGTCTCCGAGACCGCGAGCCCGTCGAGCAGCGAGGCCGCAAAGCCCGTCCGGTTGGCGAAACGGGTGGTCGCCACCGGGGCGCCCAGCGCTGCCACCGCATCGATCATCGCCTGGGCGAGGCGCGCACGCGGCGCCACCCGGTTCAGCACCAGCAGCACCTGCCGCCGCTCGGCCCGCACCAGGTCCAGGGTCGGCCGGGTCGCGCCCACATCGAAGGGGTTGGGCTGCACCGGGACCAGCACCAGATCGGCGGCACGCACCGCGCGGCGGGCATCGTTTTCGGCCTCGGGCGGGGTGTCGACGATGACCACGTCATGCTCGCGCCCAAGCCCCGCCAGCTCGCCATCCAGCCGCCAGCCCGACAGGGCCCGCATGGTCACCGCCGGCCGGTTCGGGCTGCGCTCCGCCCGCCAGCCCGCCCAGCGGGCCAGGCTGCCCTGATCGTCGATATCCACCACCGCCACCCGGCGGCCGCGTGCCGCCCAGCATCCCGCCAGCTGCGCCGCCAGCGTCGTCTTGCCGGCGCCGCCCTTCTGCTGTGCGATGGTCAGGATCATCTCCCGTCTCCCCGATACGTTCCTCATCCGGCGTTGCACTCACCCGCCGATATCCGAGCTGAAGCGTGACCTCTGCGACGGCTGGCCGCAAGCCTCGTGCGCGGTTGCGTCGCGCGCCCCGGACCGGCATAGTCGGCGGATACCGACCCTGTGGCGCCGGCCGGTTCCGGTGCCCGCCCTCGTGCGGAGACAACCACATGCTCAGCGCCGAAGAGAGCCTCCATTTCATCCGCGAGCGGATCGACGCCCTCGGGCATGGCAGCAAGCACCATGAACGGGCTGCGCATGACGCGTTGACGCTGCTGTCGAACCACTGGTCCGAGGAAAGCGGCGAGTCGATGGACAACGACCTCGCCGTCATCGAGATGATCGGCCAGGATCTTGCCGATCTTCAGCGCCACATCGCCGACCTTCAGCATGCCTATCTGAAGGCGCTTTTCGGCGACAAGCCCGACTGACCTCTGCACCCGTGTCCCCTGAACCAACCCGCCGGCTGAAGGTTGCGGTCGATCCGGTCAGTGCCGAAGACCGCCGCGCCATCGACGACGCGGCGGCGCTCGTCGTCGCCGGCCGACTCGTCGCATTCCCGACCGAAACCGTCTACGGCCTGGGTGCCGATGCCACCTCAGACGCAGCGGTCGCCCGGGTTTATGCCGCCAAGGGTCGGCCAGCCCGCAACCCGTTGATCGTCCATGCGTCCGATCCCGAACAGGGGCTGATCGTGGCGCGCGCCGACGATCGGGCGCGGGTGCTTGCCGGGCTGTTCTGGCCCGGCCCGTTGACGATGGTGATGAAGCGCCGGGCAGATTGCCGCATCGCCGATGCCGCCACCGCCGGTGGCCCCACGGTCGCCGTTCGGGTTCCGGCACTGTCGGCCGCGCGCGCGCTGATCAGGGCGGCCGGCGTGCCGATGGTCGGCCCCAGCGCCAACCGGTCGGGCCATGTCAGCCCCACCACCGCCGATCATGTGCTGGCCGATCTGGACGGGCGTATCGCCGCGGTGCTGGATGCCGGCCCCTGCCCGGTGGGTGTCGAATCCACCGTGATCGATCTCTCAGGCCCCCGGATCCGTGTGCTCCGGCCCGGCGCCATCACCACCTCGATGCTGCGGGCCGCCCTCGGCGCCGACGATCTGGCCGATCCGGCGGACGGCGGCGATCTGCCGGCAGATGACGGCCTCTCGGCCCTCCCCTCGCCCGGCATGCTCGGCAGCCACTACGCCCCCGGTCATGCGGTGCGGCTGGATGCAACGGCGCCGCTTCCCGGCCGGCGGGAGGTGCTGCTCGCCTATGGCCCGCCGCCGCCGGGCTTTGCCCATGTGCTGCAGCTGTCGGCCGATGCCCGCCCGCGCGAGGCCGCCCGGCGGCTCTACGCGCTACTGCGCGCCGCCGATGGCTTCGATGTCGATGGCATTGCGGTCGCCCCCCTGCAGGTGTCCCCAGCCGACCCCGATGGTGAAATCCTGGCCGCCCTCGCCGACCGGTTGGGACGTGCGGCCGCGCCTCGTGACTGACCGGTCATGCCGTCATCACCCCGACACGGAGAGGTTCTAAGGTGAGCGATCTTTTCGATCGCAGCGGCGGAGCAGTGATGCGGCAATCCAGGGAGCAGGATCTCGACCGGCTGATTGCGCTCGCGCTCGCCGCACCGGGCGAAGCCGGGGCGGCCGTCGGCGACCTGCCGGCACCGGGCGACTGGCGGGCGGGGGCGATTGCACTGCGCGCCGCGCCGATCCCTGCCACCATCCATTGCATGGACGTGGTCGACCGTTTCCTCAGGGATCCGACCCTGCCCGCCCTGGCGGTGGTGGATGGCCAGGAACGGCCGATCGGCCTGGTCGGGCGCACCCATCTGCTCTATGAATTCGCCCGCCCCTTCATCCGCGATCTGTATGCCCGCCGCCCGATCCGCGAATTGATGGCGCCGGATCCGCTGGTGGTCGATGAAGGCACCGGGATCGAAGCGCTGGGGGCCGAGATCACCGCCGTCGGCGGCGGCGCCTTCTCGGCCGGTTTCGTGGTCACCGCCAAGGGTCGCTATCTGGGGGTCGGCTCGGCGCTGGACGTGATGCGCCGGCTGGTCGCCCGCATGGCCGAGCACAACCGTGCACTCGACCGCGCGGTCGAAGAGGCGGAGCGGGCCAACGCCGCCAAAACCGCCTTCCTTGCAAATATGAGCCACGAACTACGCACACCTCTGAATGCGGTTCTGGGCTTTTCGGAGATCATTCTCTCTCAGATGCTGGGGCCCGTCGGCCATGCCCGCTACCTGGAATATGTCGGTGACATCCATTCCTCGGCCGAACATCTGCTGTCGCTGATCAACGACCTGCTCGACGTCGCCAAGGCCGACGCCACCGGCCTGCCGCTCGACATCGAGCCGGTCGACCCCACGAGCCTCGCCACCGAAACGCTGCGCATGGTGGCGCCGCGGGCCGAAAAGGCCGGGGTGATCCTTGCCGCCGACCTGCCGGAGCGGATGCCGATGATCACCGGCGACCGCCGCCGCCTGCGTCAGATCCTGCTGAACCTGCTGTCGAACGCGGTGAAATTCACCCCCGACGGCGGCGAGGTGCGGTTGATCCTGGAAGACGTGCCTGCCGTGCCGGGTGCGCCGGCCTGCATCCGGATGATGGTCGCCGATACCGGCATCGGGATGAGCGCCGATCAGATCCCGATCGCGCTGTCGCGCTTCGGCCAGATCGATTCCAGCCTCACCCGTCGCCATGACGGCACCGGCCTCGGCCTGCCGCTGTCGCGCGCGCTGGCGGAACTGCATGGCGGCGGGCTCACCATCGACAGCACGCCCGGCTTCGGCACCACGATCACCGTCACCCTGCCCCATCGGGCGATGGTCAGGCCGGTCGGAACGGATCCGGTCAAAGCAGACCCAGGGCTCTGAGTTCGGCCGCAAGCTTCGGGTCGCCGCCTTCGGCGCTGCCGCTGCGGCGGTCGGCCGGGGCATCCTCGGGCTTCAGATAGCGCCAACCCTGATGCGGCTTGCGCGGCTGGGTCTCGGTCTCGACCAGGTCGGGGTCCAGCACCAGGGCGCAGCGGCGCACGCCATCCGTGCCCTGCACCGGCTCCAGCGCCACCAGCCGCTGACGGGCTGAGACCAGGCCGCGGATCACCCAGTAGAGCGAGCCGCCATCCAGCAGGGCCGCGGTTTCCTTGGGCGTCTGGCGGGTGACATGGACAAGCAGCGGCGGCCGGCCCGCGGCGCGGGCTTCTGCCAGCCGGGCGGTCTGGAGTTCGGCCAGATGTTCGACCGAGTTGACCCCGACCGCGAGTTTGAGAAGATGCAGCGTCATGGCGCGCACTCTATGCCGTCCTCTGCCGCTACGCCAGAGGCTGCCACACGGCACCTCTTCTCCCGATCCGGAAGGCCGCTCCCCCATGTCCGCACCGCTGAACCGCCCCTCGCCCGAGATCCTGGACCGCATCCGCGCCGTGGTGGGGCCGAAGGGCTGGCGTGACGATCCGGCGGCGATGGAACCGCATCTGAAGGAATGGCGCGGCCTCTGGACGGGCCGGACCCCTGCCGTGGTGATGCCCGCAACCACGGAAGAGGTTGCAGCCGTGGTGACGATCGCGTCGCAAGCCGGCATCGCGCTGGTTCCCCAGGGCGGCAATACCGGCCTGGTCGGCGGCGGCGTGCCGACCGAAACCGGCGACGAACTGCTGATCAGCCTCGCGCGCATGAACCGGATCCGCGATGTCGATGCCGCAGGCGGCAGCATGGTGGCCGAGGCCGGCTGCATTCTGGCCGATGTTCAGGCCGCAGCCGCAGAGGCCGGCCGGCTGTTCCCGCTCAGCCTGGCCTCGGAAGGCAGTGCCCGCATCGGCGGGCTGATCTCCACCAATGCCGGCGGCGTGCATGTGCTGCGCTATGGCAGCATGCGCGATCTGGTGCTGGGGCTGGAGGTGGTGCTGCCCGATGGCCAAGTGTGGAACGGGCTGCGCCGGCTGCGCAAGGACAATACCGGCTATGCGCTGCGCCAGCTCTTCGCCGGCGCCGAGGGCACGCTCGGCATCATCACCGCGGCCGCCCTTGAACTGGTGCCGATGCCGCGCCACCGGGCGGCGGCCTTCGTCGCCATGGGCTCGCCCGAGGCGGCGCTCGACCTTTTCGCCCGCGCCCGCGCCCATGCGGGTGATCTCCTCGAAGCCTTCGAGCTGATCAATGCGACGCCGATGGGCTTCGCCCTCCGCCACATTCCGGGCCTCGGCGACCCGCTGCCCGATGCCGCCGGGCCCTGGTTCGTGCTCATCGAACTGGCCGGCCCCATCCCGCTGGGTGATCTGCTGGAAGGTCTGCTCGGCGAGGCACTGGAAGAGGGCGCGATCGAGGACGCCGCCATCGCCCAGTCCGAAACCCAGCGCAACGCCTTCTGGTCGCTGCGCGAGGGTCTGTCCGAGGCCCAGAAGCCCGAGGGGGCCAGCATCAAGCACGACGTCTCGGTGCCGGTCTCGGCCATCCCGGCGCTGATCCGCCGCGGCGGCCGCCTGGTCGAAGAGCTGATCCCGGGCGCCCGGCTCTGCCCCTTCGGCCACATGGGCGACGGCAATATCCACTTCAACGTCAGCCGCCCGGTCGACATGACCGATGCCGATTTCCTGGCCCACTGGCACGAGGTCGCCACCGCCGTGCATGATCTGGTGGCGGAGCTGGGCGGCAGCTTCTCGGCCGAACACGGCGTCGGCCGGCTCAAGACCGGCGATCTCACCCGCTATCGCTCCGAGGTCGAGGTCGGGCTGATGCGGGCGATCAAGGACGTCATCGACCCGGCCGGCATCATGTCCCCCGGCCGCGTGCTGTCGCGGGACTGATGCGACGAGGCGGCCCTCAGCCGATGAAGGCCGCCATCACCGCCTTCAGCACCGGCCGGATGCGGGCCGCGCGCTCGGGCAGGAAGCTGAAGGGCGGGCCGTTCTCCTCCATATAGGTCTCCTGGACCAGTTCCATCTGGATCGCTTCCACGCCCTGGTCCGGGCGGCCATAGCTGCGGGTGATATGGCCGCCGACGAAGCGGCCATCGACCACATGAGTATAGCCGGCCGGACCGGCGGCGGCCGCCGCCGCCGCGGCGACCCGCCCCCTGCGGTCCGGGCTCATGCTTGCGCCGCGGGCGGTGCCGATGTTCAGATCCGGCAGCCGCCCCTCGAACAGCCGCGGCACCACGCCCCGGATCGAATGGGCATCCCAGAGCAGCGCCCGGCCATGGGCGGCCTTCGCCCGGTCGAGTTCCGCCGCCAGCGCCGCGTGATAGGGCTGCCAATAGCTGGCCACCCGCCCGGCGATCTCGGCCGCGTCCGGTTCCGCACCGGCCAGATAGAGCGGCCGGCCGTCGAACAGCGTCGTCGGGCAGAGCCCGGTGGTCGCCTGGCCGGGATACAGGCTCTCGCCCGAGGACGGCCGGTTCAGGTCGACCACATAGCGCGACAGCCGGGCGGCGATGATCGTGGCATCGAATTCGGCCGCGAAGTCATAGAGTTCGGGGATATGCCAGTCGGTATCGGCCAGATCCAGCGCCTCGGGCGTCAGCCGCGCCTCCAGCCCGTCGAACAACCCCGTGCCGCAATGAGGCATGCTCACCACCAGGGCCGAACCGCCGCGGCGGAGGGTATAGACCTCGTGCACCATCGTCTCGCCGGTCATCCCGCCATGCCCTCCCTCTCCAGGCTCACCTCGGTCAGGTCGCAGAAGCGGCCCTCGCGCACCATCATGCCGGCCGCGGTCAGGTCCGGCGCAAAATAGCGGTCGGTTTCGTAAGACGGCACCACCGCGCGGATCCGCGCCACCGCCTCTTCGACCTTGGCCGCCGCGCGGAGCGGCCGGTGGAATTCCAGTCCCTGGGCCGCCGCCAGCAGCTCGATGCCCACGATCTCGGACACGTTGTCGGCGATGTCGCCCAGCCGCCGTGCGGCAAAGGTCGCCATGCTGACATGGTCTTCCTGATTGGCCGAGGTCGGCAGGCTGTCGACGCTGGCCGGATGGGCCAGGGTCTTGTTCTCCGAAGCCAGCGCCGCCGCGGTCACATGGGCGATCATGAAGCCCGAATTCAGCCCGGCATCGGCCACCAGAAAGGCCGGCAGGCCGCTGATGGACGCATCGATCAGCATCGCGATCCGCCGCTCCGCCAGCGCGCCGATCTCGGCGGCCGCAATCGCCAGCTGGTCGGCGGCCATCGCCACCGGCTCGGCGTGGAAATTGCCGCCCGAGATCACCTCGCCGGTATCGGTCATCACAAGCGGGTTGTCGGTGACCCCGTTCGCCTCGATGGTCAGTGTGCGGGCGGCCATGCGCATCTGGTCGAGCACCGCCCCCATCACCTGGGGCTGGCAGCGCAGCGAATACGGGTCCTGCACCCGATGGCAGTCGGGCCCCTGATGAGCGGCGTTGAGCGGGCTCGCCGCCAGCAGATCACGATAGGCCGCGGCGGCATCGATCTGGCCGGGTTGGCCGCGCAGCGCGTGGATGCGTGGGTCGAAGGGCCGGTGGCTGCCCATCACCGCCTCGACCGCGATCGCGCCCGAAACCAGGGCAGAGCGATAGCAACGCTCGATCCGGAACAGCCCGTCCAGCGCCAGCGCGGTCGAGACCTGGGTGCCGTTGATCAGCGCCAGACCCTCTTTGGCGCCCAACTCAATGGGCGCCAGCCCGGCACGGGCCAGCCCTTCGGCTGCCGACAGGCGCTCGTCCCCCGCCATCACCTCGCCGATGCCCAGCAGCACACCACAGAGATGGGCGAGCGGCGCCAGATCGCCCGAGGCACCGACACTGCCCTTGGACGGGATCACCGGCAGCACGTCGGCCGCATGCAGCGCCAGCAGCGCCTCGACCAGCTCCCCCCGCACGCCCGAGGCACCGACCGCCAGGCTCGCCGCCTTGATCGCCAGGATCAGCCGCACCACCGGTGCCGCCAGCGGTGCCCCGACGCCGGTTGCATGCGACAGGATCAGATTGCGCTGCAGCCGGACGAGGTCGCCGGCCGCGATGCGCTTCTGCGCCAGCTTGCCGAAGCCGGTATTGATGCCGTAGACGGCCTCCTCGCCGGCCGCGATGCGCCCGACGATCGCGGCCGAGGCCGCCATCCGCGCCGGCGCCGCATCGTCCAGCGCCAGATGCGGCCGCCCCGCCCAGATCCGGCGGAGATCGTCGAGCGGGATCCGGCCCGGCGCCAGGACCAGGGTCTCTGTGGTCTCGGTCATGCATGCAGCCTTTCGAGCGCGGCCCGGAAGCGGCGGGCGATGGCGTCCTCGTGGAGATGCCGGCCGCCCGCCACGACATGGCGGCCCCCGGCGAAAACATCGGTGACCAGCGGGCGATTGCCGGCGAAGATCCAGCCGTCGAGCACGCTGTCGGGCCGCCGGCCGATCATCGAGGCATCCGCGGCGTCCAGCACCACGATATCGGCGCGCGCCCCCGGCGCGATGCGCCCGGCCTCGATCCCCAGCGCCCGGGCGCCCCCGCCTGCGGTGGTCAGATACAGCGTCTCGCCGGTCGATCTGCCGGCGCCGCCCGACAGCACGGTGCGCCGGCCGCTCACCAGGCGCTGGCCGTATTCCAGCAGCCGCAATTCCTCGGCCACCCCGATCGAGACATGGCTGTCGGTGCCGATGCCGAAGCAGCCGCCCTCGGCCATAAAGGCCTCGGCCGGGAAGATGCCGTCGCCCAGATTGGCCTCGGTCACCGGGCAGAGCCCGGCCACGGCACCGCTCTGCGCGATCCGGCGGCGCTCGTCCACGGTCACATGGGTCGCATGCACCAGGCACCAGCGCTCGTCGACGGCGGCATGATCATACAGCCAGTCGACCGGCCGGGCGCCGGTGGCGGCCAGGCAGTCGGCCACCTCGCGCGGCTGTTCGGCGATGTGGATATGCACGGGGCCTGTCGGCCGCGCCGCCAGCACCTCGGCCAGCAGGGCCGGCGGCACGGCGCGCAGCGAATGCGGGGCGATGCCGACCACCAGATGCGGATCGGCCGCGGCTTCGGCCTCCAGCCGCGCGACCAGGGCCAGGAAACGATCGGCATCCAGAATGAAACGGCGCTGGCCCTCGGTCGGCGGCAATCCGCCGAAACCCGACGCGGCATAAAGCACCGGCAGTATGGTCAGCGCGATGCCGGTCTCGCGCGCCGCGGCGACGGCGCGCAGGCTCATCTCCGCAGGGTCGGCATAGGGGCTGCCGTCCAGATCGTGATGCAGGTAGTGGAACTCACCCAGCGCGGTGAAGCCCGCCTTCAGCATCTCCACCTGGCCCCAGGCGGCCACCGCCTCGAAATCCTCGGGCGTCATCCGGTCGAGCGCCCGATACATGGCGGCGCGCCAGCTCCAGAAACTGTCGGCCCCCTCCGCCCCGGCCCGCTCACCAAAGCCGGCGATGGCGCGCTGATGGGCATGGCCGTGGAGGTTCGGCATGCCCGGGACGGCATGGCCGTCCAGCCGCAGCGCATCGGCGGGTGGCACGGCATCGGCCTCGATGCCGGCGATCCGCCCGGTCGCATCTATGGTGACCAGAACATCACGTTCCCAGCCCTCGGGCAGGCGGGCAGTCTTCAGGAACAGTCTCTGCATCGGGCTCCGCTCCGGTCTCGACATAGACAAGCCTATACAAGCTTAGACAAGTCTGACAAGATCGTTCTCAACGCGACCGAGATGGAGACGACGGCCATGACCACGGCGACCCGCTGGGACCGGATCTGGGTGAACCTGCATGTGGCAACCATGGTCCCGGGCGACGAGCCCTATGGCGCGATCGGCGATGCCGCGGTGGCGGTGAAGGATGGCCGCATCGCCTGGGTCGGCCCGGCGCAGGATCTGCCCGGCCTGCCGGCCATGCTCGCCACCGAGGTGATCGATGCCGGCGGCGCCTGGATGACCCCCGGGCTGATCGACTGCCATACCCATCTGGTCCATGGCGGCAACCGCGCCCGGGAATTCGAGCTGCGGCTCAACGGCGCCTCTTACGAAGAGATCGCAAAGGCCGGCGGCGGCATTCTTTCCACCGTCACCGCCACCCGTGCCGCCGATCAGGACCGGCTGGTCGCCGATGCCCTGCCCCGGCTGGATGCGCTGCTCGCCGAAGGTGTGACCACGGTCGAGGTCAAGTCCGGCTACGGGCTTGAGACTGATACCGAGCTGCGCATGCTGCGCGCCGCCCGTGCCCTCGGCCGCCTCCGCCCGGTCGAGATCCGCACCACCCTGCTCGGCGCCCATGCCCTGCCACCCGAATTCGCCGACGATGCCGAGGCCTATGTCGATCTGGTGGTGCGCGAGATGATCCCGGCCGCTGCCGAGGCCGGGCTTGCCGATGCGGTCGATGCCTTCTGCGAGCGGATCGCCTTCTCCACCGCCCAGACCCGCCGGGTGTTCGATGCGGCCCGCGCCGCCGGCCTGCCGGTCAAGCTGCATGCCGAACAGCTGAGCGACCAAAAGGGCGCGGTGCTCGCCGCCGAATTCGGCGCGCTGTCAGCCGATCATCTGGAATATCTCGGGACCGACGGCGTGCGCGCCATGGCCGCCGCCGGCACGGTGGCGGTGCTGCTGCCCGGCGCCTTCTACATGCTGCGCGAAAAGCAGCTGCCGCCGATCCTGGAACTCAGGTCGGCCGGCGTGCCGATCGCCATCTCCACCGACTGCAACCCCGGTACCTCGCCGGTGACCTCTCTGCTACTGATGGTCAACATGGCCTGCACCCTGTTCCGCCTGACGCCCGAAGAGGCGCTGGCCGGCGTCACCCGCGTGGCGGCACGGGCGCTGGGGCTGGAAGATCGCGGCACCATCGCCCCGGGCCGGCGCGCCGACCTCGCCCTCTGGCGGATCGGCACGCCGGCCGAGCTGGCCTATATGGTCGGCTTCAACCCCTGCATTCAGGTGGTCCGGGGCGGCCTGCCGCGGGATCCGCGCATGGGCTTTGCAGGGGAAGCCGCCGCATGACCCAGCCGCTCTACCGCCGGATCAAAGAGGCGATCCGTGCCCGGGTCATCGAGGGCGACTGGCCCGAAGGCAGCCAGCTGCCGTCGGAAAACCGCCTGCTGGAGGAATTCGGTGTCAGCCGGATGACCGTGCACCGGGCCCTGCGCGAGCTGACCGACGAGGGCCTGCTCGCCCGGGTTCAGGGGGTGGGCACCTTCGTGGCCGAGCGCCGCCCGGGCGTTTCGGTGGTGGAGCTGCGGTCGATCGCCGACGAGATCACCACCCGCGGCAACCGCCATGCCGCGCGGGTGGAGGTGCTGGACGAGGTGACGGCCGATGCCGCCCTCGCCCGGCAGATGAACCTGCCCGAAGGCGCCCGGCTCTGGCATTCGATCGTGCTGCACACCGAAAACGACGTGCCGATCCAGCATGAAGAGCGCTGGGTGAACCCGGTTCTGGCGCCGGACTATCCGGCCCAGGATTTCACCCGCATCACCCCCACCGCCTATCTGTCGGGCCTCCATGCCGCGCCGGATGTCGAACATGTGATCGAGGCGACCGCCGCCCCCAAGGCCATCGCCGCCCGGCTCGGCATCGCCCGCAACGATCCCTGCCTCAGGCTCACCCGCCGCACCTGGGTGGATCGCGGCGTGGTCACGCTCGCGATCCTCACCCATCCGGGCACCCGCTTCCGCCTCGGCACCCGCTTCCGGGCCGGTCCCGGCACCATGCCGCTGGCGGCGGGCTTCTGAGGTCAGCCGCTGGCGCGCGCCAGCAGCCGGCCCATATTGCGGATCACCGCCGCCCCGACGCCGCGTCGTTTCGGGCCCAGGATGGCATCGGTCGGGCCCCGCCCCTCGATCGCCAGATGCCGGCCCAGCGTGCTGCCGAAGCCGGCCAGCCACACCGCCGAGAACCGGTTCACCCGGCCCAGGATCGATCGCATGTCGACATACATCACCCGGACGGTCTCGTCGCTGTCGGGGTGCTTTTTGGTCAGCGGCAGCGGCTTGCCGCCCACCGCCTGATACATCGGCACCAGGCGCGGAATCGCATCGAACAGCATGAAGCGCACGCCCATCGACAGGCTCAGCCGCTCCACCTCGCGGAACAGGTCGTAGCGGATGCGGTTGCCGCGGAAATCCGGATGGACCACCAGCCGCGAGACCTCGACGAAACCGCCCTCCCAGAACGTGTCCGGCACCGGCACCTGGGCCTGCAGCTCGCTCAGCGAGCGGTCGCCGCCATTGACCACCAGCCGGGCGGTGGCGATCGGCTTGTCGCCCAGATATGCCAGAAACAGGATCGACGAGCCGTCCAGCCGGTCGGCCCAGTCCGCCGGATCGCGCGCCTCGGGCCGGCGCCCGTAGAACTGGTTGGCATCGCGCCGGAGCGCGCGAGCCGTTACCATATCCGCCGCACCCGCCGCCGGCACCACCCGCAGATGCCGCATCAGCCCGCGCGGCTTCAGCCCATGGGTCCAGAGCGCCTGGATCCCGAAGCCTGGCGCGGTGCAGGCGGCCAGCACCGCCGCCCGGTCGATCGCCGCCGGATCGGCCATGCGCAGCAGGACGCGCACGGTTTCAGCCCCACTCTCCACCGCCACGATCCGGCTGCGCAGCCGGAAAGGATCGGCCCAGGGCCGCACCACGGTCAGGGTCATCAGCGTGCCCGGCACCAGCAGGGCGGCCGGGCCCGTGACCTCCGCCAGCGCCTCGTAGGGGCCGATGGCCGTGACCAGGGCCGGCAGCCGCCGCCGGTTCAGGCTCCGGCCGTCCAGCATCGCCGGCAGGGCCTCGGCCGGCCGCGGCAGGTGATCGACGACCGACGCCGGGATCGCGGCATCCAGCCGCATGATGCCCCGGGCGGCCTCTACCGAGAGGCAGCCGAGCCGGAGCGGCCCCAGCCGCCGCCGACGGATCGCCCGCCGGTCGACCCTGGGTTCCACCGCCACCGCCGTGGCCGGATCGGCCAGCCGCTCCGCCACATCCTCCGGCAGATGCCCGCCGGCCGCCACGAAGGACCAGCCGCCCGCGGCATCCCACGCAAGGCGCCCGTTCAGCCGGTCCGGTCCGGCATGCAGGCAGACGGCCACCGCATGCGGCGGCGACAAACCGGCCGCCGCGATGGGGGATGGCGCAGGTGGCGGCGCCTCTGCCGCAGGCCTGGCCATTGCATCACTGACGGGCAGATCGATCAGGGTCATGGCGCGCCTCCCCAGCCGCGGCTGAACCTTTTGAATAACGATACTTTTGATTGTAAATTATAATCACTTTCGGTTGATAATCAAAATTACGTATTGCGATACGAGACAAATTCCATCGGTTTCCGCCGCGGCGCCGTCCCCTCCGCATCCGGGCGCGGGGTTGTTTGGCGATTGATAATCAACCATTGAATGATATTCTTTCCCGCAATACGCGGCATGATTTCTCACGGTCCGCGCATCCTTCGCGGACGGCCGCGACCACCTGCGCCTCGGCGGAGGGTTCGCCATGCACATAGAAGACCTCGCAGCCCTGATCCAGGACGACGTGTTCGTACCGGTCCGCATCGATGCGGGTGGTGGTGTCGACATCCTGCTCAAGATCGAAGGGCTGAACCCCGCAGGGTCCATCAAGTTCAAGACCGCACTCGCGATGATCGCCGATATGGAACGATCCGGGCGGCTGAAGCCCGGCGCCACGGTGGTTGAAAGTTCGTCGGGCAATCTGGGCCTCGCACTCAGCATCGTCTGCCGGGCGCTCGGCTATGGGTTCGTCTGCGTCTCTGACCCCAACATATCCCCCGCCACCCGCGACATGATCGAGGCCACCGGCGGCCGGATGGAGCCGGTGACCGAAACCGACGAGAATGGCGGCTATCTGGGCACACGGCTTCGGCGGATCGCCGCCCTGCTCGACCGCCATGCGGGCTGGGTCTGGACCAATCAATACGGCAATCCGGCCGCGAAATGGGCCCATCACCGCTGGACCGGCCCTGCCGTGCGGCGGCGGGTCGACCGGCCGGATTTCCTGTTCGTCGGTGTCGGCACCGCCGGCACGGCCATGGGCTGCGCGGAATATTTCCGGATCAACGCACCCGACACGAGGGTGATCGGGGTCGACAGCGTCGGGTCGGTGACCTTCGGCCAGACGCCGGGCCGGCGCTATCTGCCGGGGCTCGGCGCCAGCCAGCAGCCACCGCTTTTCGAAGCGACCATGCTGGACGAACAGGTGATCGTGCCCGAGACCGAAACCGTCACCGCCTGCTGGCGCTTCCGCCGCCGCCACGGCTTCCTGATCGGCGCCTCCACCGGCACCGTGCTGGCCGGCATCGCCCGCCATGCCGCCGCCGGCGCCATCCCGCCCGGTGCCACGGTGGTCGCACTCTCGCCCGATCTGGGCGACCGCTATGCCGCCACCCTCTACGACGCCGCCTGGATCGGCAGCCGCTATGCCGACCTTCCCCCCGACATTGCCGAGGCCCTTGCCGCATGACCGACCGCATGCTTCAGCCGGCCCCCTTCACCGTGATCGGTGCCGAGGCCGTCCGCCGGGCCCTTGCCGCCCGTCCCGATCATCTGGTCACCCTGGTGCGCGACACCTATCTGGCCCACGACGCCGGGCTGACCGTCAATCCCGACAGCTACTTCCTGCGCTTCCCCGACCGGCCCGGCGACCGGATCATCGCCCTGCCGGCCGCGATCGCCGGCGATGACCCGGTCTCGGGTATCAAGTGGATCGCGAGCTTTCCCGGCAACCTCGCTCGCGGCGTCGACCGTGCCTCGGCGGTGCTGGTCCTGAACGATGCCGAGACCGGCTATCCTTTCGCCTGCCTCGAAAGCTCGATCATCAGCGCCGCCCGCACCGCCGCCTCGGCGGTGTTGGGGGCCGAACTGCTCCATGGTCCTGAAAAGCGGGCCCGGCAGGTGGCGGTGATCGGCACCGGGCCGATCGCGCGCGCCATCACCGACATGCTGTTCGCCACCGGCTGGCAGGCGGGCGAACTGGTCGCCCATGATCTCGACCTCGCCCGGGCGACGGCCTTCGCCGATGCGATCGGGCTGCGTCGGCGGATCCCCACCCGGGCCACCGCCGACATCGCCGCGGCGATCAGCCAGGCCGATCTGGTGATTTTCGCCACCACCGCCGGCCGGCCGCATGTGCTCGATGCCGGGCTCTTCGCCCATGCCCCGACGGTGCTTCACATCTCTTTGCGTGATCTGGGGCCCGAGGTGATCCTCTCGGCCTGGAACCTGGTCGACGATGTCGATCACGCGCTCAAGGCCGATACCTCGCTGCATCTGGTCGAAAAGGCCCGCGGCGATCGCGGCTTCGTCGCCGGCACCATCGCCGATGCGGTGCGTGGCCGGATCATGCCCGACCGCAGCCGTCCCCGGATCTTCTCCCCCTTCGGCATGGGCATCCTGGACCTCGCCCTGGGTCTGGATGTCTGGAAAACGGTCACCGACCAGGGCGGCGGGGTCGTTGTGCCGGACTTCTTCCCGCGCACCGCGACCCTCGGCCTCTGACTGTCTCTCACCCTCCGGCCCGCGCCAGCAGCCGGCCCATGCCGCGGATCACCGCCGCGGCGGGGCTGCGGCGGGCGGGGCCCAGGATCACATCGGTCGGCTCGCGCCCTGCGATCTCCAGATGCCGGCCCAGCGTGCCGCCGAACCCCGCCAGCCAGACCGCCGAGAACCGGTTCACCCGGGCCAGAATCGCGCGCATGTCGACATACATCACCTGCTCGATCTCGTCGCTGTCCTGGTGCTTCTTGGTCAGCGGCAGCCGGCGGCCGCCCACCGCCTCGTAAAGCGGGGCAAGCTTGGGGATGGCGTCGAACAGCAGATACCGCACCCCCAGCCCCAGGGCCAGCCGCTCCACCTCCCGGAACATGTCGAGCCGGATGCGGTTGCCGCGGAAATCCGGATGCACCACCAGCCGGGACACCTCGACGAAGCCGCCCTCCCAGAATTCCTCCGGCACCGGCACCAGGGCGTGCAATTCGCTTCTGGACCGGTCGCCGCCATTGACCACCAGCCGGGCGGTGGCGATCGGCTTGTCGCCCAGCAGGCCCAGAAACAGGATCGAGCAGGCATCGAGCGGATCGGCCCAGGCCTCCGGGTCATGGGCATCGGGCCTGCGGCCATAGAACTGGTTGGCGTCCCGCCGCAGCCTGTAGACGGTCGCCATGTCGGCCAGCCCCGCCACCGGCACCACCCGCAGATGCCGCATCAGCCCACGGGGCTTCAGCCCATAGGTCCAGAGCGCATGGATGCCGAAACCCGGCGCGGTGCAGGTGGCGAGCACCGCCGCCCGGTCCACCGAGGCAGGATCGGCCATGCGCAGCACGATCCGTGCCCCGGCATCGCCCGCGCCCGCCTCTACCGCAATGATCCGGCCACGCAGGCGGAAAGGCGTGGCCCAGGGCCGCGCCACGGTCAGGGTCATCACGGTTCCGGGCACCAGCAGGGCGGCGGGGCCGGTCACCTCCGCCACCGCTTCGTAGGGGCCGATGGCGGTAATACAGGCCGGCAACCGCCGCCGGTTCAGGCTGCGCCCATCCAGCATCGCCGGCAGTGGTTCTTCCGGGCGCGGCAGCCGCTCGACCACTGGGCCGCAGAGCGCCGCGGTCAGCCGTACCAGGCCCCGCCCGGCATCGACCGAGGCGACCGCCATCCTGAGCGGCCCCAGCCGCAGCCGGCGCAGCACCCGCCGGTCGACCATCGGCACCATCGCCACCGCCGTCGCCGGATCGGCCAGCCGCCCGGCCACCGCTTCGGGCAGGTGGTCGCCATCGGCGGTGAAGCACCAACTGCCGGTCGCATCACGTGCCAGCCGCCCGTTCAACCGCGCCGCCCCGACATGAAGACGGCCCGCCACGGCATGGGGCGGCGGCAGCCCCGCCGTCGCTTCCGGGTCCCGGACCGGCGGACTCGCCATCCTCGCGGCTTCCGGCGCCCGCCCGGTGACGGGCAGATCGATCAGGGTCATGGCACGCCTCCCCGGTGATGGTCGCGTTCCTTGCAAAACCTGCCGGAGATTGTAGGCCATATCTACTTTAAGTTGATCAACAAAACGACGTGCTGTCGTCAGAGGTCGCGGCTATCATCGATCGGTCCCCTCGCGCTTTCCGCCCGGAGCCCCATCCGTATGACGCCGATCGATGCCACCCTGGCCTTCACCCTGGCCGCCCTGTTGATGACCCTGACCCCCGGCCTCGACACGGCGCTGGTGCTGCGCACGGCTGCGGTCGAAGGGCCGAAGCGCGGCATGCAGGCAGGCGCCGGCATCTGCATGGGCGTGCTCGCCTGGGGTGCCATCGCCGCGGTCGGGCTGGGTGCCGTGCTGGCGGTGTCCAGGCTCGCCTACGACGCACTCAGGATCGTGGGGGCCGCCTATCTGATCTGGATGGGCATCTCGATGATTCGCGGCGCCCGCACCGGCGGCGCGGCGCTCGACGCCACCGCCGCAACGGCGGTGCCACGCGGCCGCGGCCAGGGCTGGTTCATGCGCGGTCTGCTCACCAACCTGCTCAACCCCAAGGTCGGCGTGTTCTACGTCACCTTCCTGCCGCAATTCATCCCGGCAGGCGGCGACGTGCTCACCTGGAGCCTCGCTTTCGCCGGCATCCATGCCGTCGAGGGCCTGCTCTGGTTCCTGGCCCTCACCCTCGCCACGCGCAGCCTCGCCTCGGTTCTGAGGCGCGGGGCCGTGGTCGCCTGGCTCGACCGGGTGACCGGCGGGGTGCTGGTGCTGTTCGGTCTCAAGCTCGCCGTCGACGTCCGCTGAGCCGCGGCCGGCGCCGGCATTCGCCCAAGGGAGGTCCAAGCGCATGGCGGTCCGGATCCGGCGCGCGGTCGAAAGCGACATGTTTGCGGTCTACAAACTGCTGCGGTCATCGACCCTGAATGCCCGCAACCTGCCGCTCGATGCCCGGCGGCGCATGTTCCGCCCGGTCTGGGGCGGCAATGAGGGCTATTACGGCTTCCTGATGGAAGACGGCAACGAGGTGACCGGCTTCCTCGGCACCCTGTTCACCACCCGCGAGATCGACGGCCAGCCCCAGGATTTCTGCGAAATCCACAGCTGGTATGTCCGCGACAGTCATCGCGACGAAAGCCTGAACCTGCTGTTGCCGGTGATCGGCATGCGCAAGCGCACCATCGTCAACCACACACCGACCCAGACGGTCTACGACATCGGTGCGCGGTTCGGCTTCAAGGATCTGGAAACCGGTGTGGTCGCCTTCTATCCACTGCCGACCAGCCTGGGCCGGCCCGAGTATCGGGTCGGCAACCGGCTGGTGCCGGACCGGATCGATCCCGCCTCGCTCCGCATCCTGTCGGAACATCGCGACCTGCGCGACTGCCACCATGTCGCGATCGAAGATCCCGATGGCCCGCCGGTCTATGCCATGTTCAAGACCGTGCGCCGGCGCTGGTTCGAACCCTTCGGCCGGTTGATCCACACCAGCGATCCGGCCGCCTTCGGCCGGCTGGCGGGCCGGATCGCCTGGCGGCTGTGCCTGCGCAATCGCTGGCAGGCGATCATCGCCAATCAGACGATCTTCGAGGGCGTTCCGCTCACCGGCGTCACGCGGCGGGTCGGCCGGGACGTTCCGTCACAGTTCCGCTCCAAGACGCTGGAGGCGCACCAGATCGACCAGCTCTGCTCGCAACCCCTGCTTCAGGGCTACCGGCTGCACTGATCCGGCGCAACGGTCTTCAGGGTCAGTCCCGGTCGGGCATCGCTGCCGCTTTCAGCGGGATCGTCCGGCCACTGCTGCGCCGGGGCCGCGACGGCCCGGTCACCACGGGCCGGCCGGCGGGCCTCTGTGCCGCACCGGCCGGTTCCACCAGCTCCACGGCGTCGGCTTCAGCACCCCGCACCTCGGCCACTTCGGCAGGCGCGGCCTCGGCCGCCACCGACAGGTCGCGGTCATCGATCCGGAAGCCGGCCACCATCTCGGCCAGTTGGTCGGCATCGCCGATCAGCTCGGCCGCAGCCACGGCACTGGTGCGGGCGGCCATGCGGTTCTCGGCCGAGGCAGCGCCCAGCGCCTCCAGCTCGCGCAGCACCGCATCGCCGGCATCGCGGGCCTGGGCGGATGCCTCGGCCACCTCGCCGGCCGCCCGGGCGACCTCGGCGCTGCTGCCGGCAATCTCGTCGGCGGCACCCGCCTGTTCCGCCACAGCCTGGGCAATCGCGACCGCGGCTCCGTCGGCCCGACCGACGGCTTCGGCGATCCGGGCCATGCCGGCCTCGATCCGGCCGATGCGGGTTTCCAGATCGGCCATGGCGGCGACCACCTCGCCCACCACCGCCTGGCTGGCGACGATCTTGGCCCCGATTTCTTCCGCCGCATCGGCCGACTGGGCGGCAAGGCGCTTCACCTCGCCCGCCACCACCGCAAAGCCCCGCCCGGCCTCGCCGGCGCGGGCCGCCTCGATCTGGGCGTTCAGGGCCAGCATGTGGGTCTGCTGGGCGATGTCCAGGATCACCTGATTGACCGAGCCGATGCCCCGGCTCGATTCGTCCAGCCGGTTGACCGATCGGGTCGCGGCCAGGGCGGCCTCGGCGCCGTCGGCGACGATCCGGCCGACCTCGCGGCCCTCGTCGACGGCGGCGCGCATCGCGTCGGTCACCGACCGGGCATGGCCGTCCAGATTGCGGTTGGCCATCACGATCCGCTGCACCGCATCCGATGCTGCGGCGGCGCTCGCCGACAGCTCTTCCGCGATCGAGCCCAGCCCCGACAGCACGTTCATGGTCTGACCGGCCGAGTCGCGGGCCGCGGCCGCGCGCCCCTCGGTCTGGTCTGCGGCCTGGCCCAGCCGGCCACCCATCCGGTCCAGATCGCGCGACCGCACCGCCAGCGAGGCGCCGACATCGCGCACCCGGCCCAGATCGCCGCGCAGCCGGGCCAGCATATGGTCCAGGTCGCGGGCCATGGCGCCGACCTCGTCATTGCGCCGGCCGCCGTCATGCTCGGCGGTCAGATCGCCTTCCGCCGCGCGGGCCAGCACCTTGCGCATGCCGCCGATCGGCCTCGTCACCGCCCGGCCGATGATCAGCCCGGCAAGCAGGGCCGCAACCGCCGCCGCCACGGCCAGCCCGATCATCGCAAAACGGGTATCGGCGGTCGCCGCCGCCTCGGCGGCACCGCGGGCATCGGCGGTCTGGGTCAGGCTGCGCCGGGTGTCGGCCAGAAGCTGCGCGGCGCTGGGCCCCAGCACTTCCACCGCCTCGGTCCGGCGCTCGGCGACCTGCCCCACCAGCTCGCGCAGGGTCTTTGCCCCTTTGGCCAGATCGTTGCGCAGGCCGGAAATCTTCGACAGCGTCTCCAGCCGCCCCGGATGCATCATCTTCAGTTCCAGCGACAACACCGCCCGCTTTGTCTCGGCCAGCGCCGCATCCATCGCGTCGGCATGGGCCATGTCGCCGGATGCCATGAACAGGCCCGCTTCTTCCCGCGCCGTCAGCAGGAAGCGCTGGATCACCGCCGCCTGATAAGCCGACTGAATGTCCTGATCGATATAGCTTTCGCGGATGATGTCGGTCAGCCCGCCTTCCGAGGTCCTGAAGGCCGGCTCCATCCGGTCCCGCCACAGCGCACCACGGGCGATCTCCACCTCGGCCAGTTCCTCGACCGCCCGGGCGAAGGCCCGGGTTGCGGCCGCCACCTGCTCCGCCGCCGGTCCCAGAGCGTCGATCCGCTCTTCAGCCGAGCGGACATGACTGCGGAACGCCTCCAGCCGTGCCGGATCGCCGGTCGCAACCAGCAGATCGGCGGCAGCGCCGGCGGCGGCCAGGTCACCCTCGGCCGCGGCCATGGCGCGGGCGGCGCCGACATCGTCCTTATAGGCGGCAAGCCCGGTTCCAGCCCGGTCCAGCGCCACCACCGCCGCGCCAAAGCCGGCCACGGCCAGAACCAGCAGAACGGCAAAGCCGATCGTCAGCTTGCGACGGATGGTCATGGAACGCGCGCTCCCGAACCGATTGACGACAGGCCCCCCGGAACCGGGGCGACCAATTCGCCAAGAGGTATAGGGTGGCGATGACATGCGCATGACGGTGCAATGACATTTAACGAACGGGTCATGCGATCCCGGTGAAGCGATCCCGGTCAGGGAAGCGATCCCGGTCAGGCGGTCATCGTCCAGGGCAGCGTCACCGTCATCTCCAGCCCGCCGCTCCTCCGGTTGGCGGCGGCGATCCGCCCGCCATGAGCCTCGACCGTGCGCCGGGCGATGGCGAGGCCCAGGCCATAGCCCTGGCCGCGGCTGCCGTCGGGGCCGCGCACGAAGGGCTCGAAGATCGAGCCCAGCATTTCCGCCGGCACCCCCGGCCCCCGGTCGCGGACCCTGAGCACGTGGCGATGTGCCCGCTCGTCGACATCCACCGACACGCTCACCACCCCGCCTGCGGGCGAGAACTTCAGCGCATTGCGGATGATGTTCTCCACCGCCCGGCGCATCAGCTCGGCGCTGCCCTTGATCAGCATCGCACCGGCCGCAAGGCTTGCCGCCGGCGTCACATGGCTCTCCACCGTCACCCCGGCGGGCCCGGCCTCGAACCGGGCATCGGCCACCACCGAGGCCACCAGCCCGTGCAGATCGAAATAATCCTCGCGGCGGGGGGCGTCGTTTTCCACCCGCGACAGGGTCAGCAACTCGCCCACCAGCGTGTCGAGCCGTGCCGTTTCAAGCTCCAGCCGGTCCAGCGTCACCGCCACCCGATCGGGCGACTGGCGCACCAGCCCCACCGCCATGTGCAGCCGGGCAAGCGGTGAGCGCAGCTCGTGAGAGACGTCGTGCAGCAGCCGGTCGCGCGCCGCCACCGTCTGTTCCAGCCGCGCCGCCATAACGTCGAAATCCCGGGCGAGATCGGCCAGCTCGTCGCGCCGCCGCCCCATCGCCGGGCCCAGCCGCACGCCGAGATCCCCGCCGGCCATATCGTCGAAGCCCCGGCGCAGCCGCAGGATCGGCCGGATCAGATAGCGCGCGAGGGCGGCACTGAACACCAGACCGCCGACGACCCCCAGCAAGATGATCTCGGGCGGCATCTTGAACGGGCCGCCCGGGCGCGGAGGTATCCGCAGGTCCGACAGGTCGCGCGACAGCTGCCAAACCGTGCCGTCGGGCGCCAGGGCATGGCGGATCAGCACGTCGTCCCGGCGGAGCACCGCCGGGTCCGGCACGGCGCCGGCATCGGCCGGCCGCACCATCAGCCCCGCCCGCTCATCCGCGGGCCAGGCCGCGACCATGCGTTGCAGGGCCGGCAGGCCGCCGGTTTCCAGCGCCGCCGCCGCCGAGGCCACCTCCACGGGGGCCAGCCGGTCCTCGAACAGGCGCATGATCGGCCGGGGCGGATCGTCGAACAACTGGATCGCGACCCACAGCGTCTGGACCATCAGGAAGAAGGTCACGCCGAAGCCGAACAGGATCTTCCAGAACAGCCGACCCCTCACGGCCGCCAGGACGGGCATGCTCATGCACGATTCACCCGGTAACCCACCCCGCGCACGGTTTCCAGCACGGTCTCGTCGACCCCGCGCTCGACCAGCTTGCGGCGCAGATGGCTCATATGGACATCGATGCTGCGGTCATAGGTCTCATGCGGCCGGCCCAGCACCTCGCGCGACAGCTCGTCCTTGGCCACCACCCGGTTGCCGGCGCGGATCAGCCGTTCCAGCAGATTGAATTCGGTGGCGGTCAGATCCACGATCTCGCCGGCCACGATCACCCGCCGGGCCTCGGTCTCAAGCCGGATCGGCCCCGCCTCGATCGAGGCAGGCGCCACCAGCGCCGCTGCCTCGCTGCGGCGAAGCACCGCGCGCAGCCGTGCGACCAGCTCTCGCGGATAGCAGGGCTTGGGCACGTAATCGTCGGCGCCCAGTTCCAGCCCGACGACCCGGTCGACATCGTCGCCGCGGGCGGTGAGCATGATCACTGGTACCCGGCTGGCGGCGCGCAGCCGGCGCAGCACATCCAGCCCGCCGATCCGCGGCAACATGATGTCGAGCAGCACGGCGGCATAGCCGCCGCCGAGTGCCGCCGTCAGCCCGGCATCGCCGGTGGTGACGAGGGTGGTGTCGAAACCTTCGCCGGCCAGATACTCGGTCAGCATGGCACCGAGTTCGGCATCGTCGTCGATCATCAGGATGCGCGGGCCGGACATGGATCCCTCTGTGCCGTCATGACGTTGCGCCGAAGATATACCGGTCCGCGACCGGGCGTGAGGGGGCTCGCGTCGGTTTTACCGGGGTTTTACGTATCATCCACACAGGCCTTACCGACGGCGGCCTTCCGCTCGGTTATGCTCTAGCCCGACTTCTTCCGCGTCACCCAGGATCGAGCCGTTCATCCCGTGTCCTCCCCGTCCTCCGGTCGTCCCGCCTCCGGCTTCGCTCGGCGCCTCCGCGCCCTGCGGCTGCCCGTGCTCCTCCTCGTCCTCGCCGCTGCCGGCTACGGCATCTGGCGCTACGCCTTCCCCGAGGCGCCGCCGGCGCCACCGCCGACCGTTGCCGTCCACCGGGCGGATCTGGAAGACACCGTGCTCGCCAACGGCACGCTGGAAGCGATCAACATGGTCAGCGTCGGTGCACAGGTCTCGGGCCAGATCAAGACGCTCGCGGTCGATGTCGGCGACAAGGTCAAGGCCGGCGACCTGATCGCCGAGATCGATTCGCTCAACCAGCAGAACGATCTGCGCAATGCCGAGGCGGCCCTCGCCAATGTCCGTGCCCAGTATCGCGCCAAACAGGCCGCGCTGAAACAGGCGGAACTCGCCTTCAGGCGTGAACGCGAACTTCTGGCCGGCCGCGCCGGTGCCCGGGCCGATTACGAAAACGCCGAGGCGACGCTCGCCACCACAAACGCCGAACTCGCCGCGCTGGAAGCCCAGATCGCCCAGGCCGAAATCACCGTCGACACGGCCAAGGTCGATCTCGGCTACACCCGGATCACCGCACCCATGGAGGGTACGATCGTGGCCGTGGTCGCCAAGGAAGGCCAGACGGTGAACGCGGTGCAGAGCGCGCCGACCATCGTGATGCTGGCCCAGCTCGACACCATGACCGTCACCGCCGAGGTCTCGGAAGCCGACGTGACCCGGGTCCTGCCCGGCCAGGACGTCTATTTCACCATCCTGGGCGAGCCGGGCCGGCGCTACACCGGCAAGCTGCGTTCGGTCTATCCGGCGCCGGAATCGGTCGCCACCACCTCCAGCTCCACCACCTCTTCGTCCTCCTCCAGCAGTTCGTCGTCCTCGTCCAGCACGGCGATCTATTACGATGCGCTGTTCGACGTGCCCAATCCCGACGGCAAGCTCAGGATCTCCATGACCGCTCAGGTCTCGATCATCATCGACCGGGCCCCTGATGCGCTCACCATCCCGTCTTCCGCGCTCGGGACCCGTGCCGCGGACGGCAGCTATATGGTTCAGGTGCTGGGTGCCGACGGCACCGTCACCTCCCGCAAGGTGACGGTCGGCATCGACAACAACGTCCAGGCCCAGATCCTGACCGGGCTTGAAGAGGGCGAGCGGGTGGTCGCCACCAACACCGCCACCGTCGGCACCAACATGCAGGCGCGCCGCCCCCGTGGCCCGATGGGGTTCTGAGCCCGTGACCGGAACCGATACCGCCAGGGAACCCCTGCTCCGGGTCCGCGGCCTGCGCCGCGAATTCCCGGCCGGCGACCGCATGGTTGCGGTGCTTCAGGACGTCGACCTCGACATCGAGGCCGGCGAGATGGTCGCGATCATCGGCGCCTCCGGCTCGGGCAAGTCGACGCTGATGAACATTCTGGGCTGCCTGGACCGGCCGAGCGCCGGTTCCTACCGCATCGCCGGCCGCGACACCCGCGAGCTGGAGCCCGACGAACTGGCCGAACTCCGCCGCGAGCATTTCGGCTTCATCTTCCAGCGCTACCACCTGCTCTCGACCCTGACGGCGGTCGAGAATGTCGAGATCCCGGCGGTCTATGCCGGCGGCGACCGGCGCAGCCGGCGGGAGCGGGCGCTGGACCTGCTGGGCCGGCTGGGCCTCGGCGACCGGACCGGCCACCGGCCGAGCCAGCTGTCGGGCGGCCAGCAGCAGCGGGTCAGCGTCGCCCGCGCGCTGATGAACGGCGGCCGGGTGATCCTGGCCGACGAACCCACTGGCGCGCTCGACAGCCGCAGCGGCGAAGAGATGCTGAAGCTGCTGGGCGAACTGCATCAGCAGGGCCACACCATCATCATCGTGACCCATGATGCCAAGGTGGCGGCGATCGCCGACCGGATCATCGAGATCAGCGACGGCCGGATCATCGCCGACCGCCGCAAGGAAGATGCCGGTGCGCCCACCGGCGACCGCCTGGCACCGGCCGGCCGACGCGGCGGTTTCGGCATCGCCCGTCATCTCGAAGCCTTCCGCATGGCCCTGCGGGCGATGGTGGCTCATCGCCTGCGCACCTTCCTCACCATGCTCGGCATCATCATCGGCATCGCCTCGGTGGTCTCGGTGGTGGCGCTCGGCGAAGGCTCGCAGCAGGAAATCCTGAAAAGCATCTCGTCGATCGGCACCAACACCATCGATGTCATGCCGGGCGAAAGCTTCGGCGACATGCGTGCCGGCCGGGTACGCACCCTGCTGCCTTCGGATGCCGAGGCGCTGGCAAGCCAGCCCTATGTCGACAGCGTCACCCCCCAGGTCTCAAGTTCCGCAACGCTGCGCTATGGCAATGTCTCGCTCACCGCCTCGGTCTCGGGCGTCGGGCCGCAATTCTTCCGGGTGCGCGGCTATACCATGGCCGACGGCCAGATCTTCAACGACACCAGTGTCGAGCGCCGCGCCCAGGAAGCGGTGATCGACACCAAGACCCGCGACGAGGTGTTCAAGCACGGCGTCGACCCGATCGGCGAAGTCATCTTCCTCGGCACCGTGCCGGTGCGGGTGATCGGGGTCGCCAACACCCAGGACAGCGCCTTCGGCAGCTCCGACTCGCTCAATGTCTGGATCCCCTACACCACCGCCATGAACCGGGTGCTGGGCCAGAACTATCTGCAGCGGATCACCGTCCGCGTCTCCGACGAGGTGGCGAGCGACGTGGCCGAGCGCAACATCCAGGCGCTGCTGACCCGCCGCCACGGCGTGCAGGACTTTTTCATGATGAACACCGACACCATCCGCCAGACGATCGAGAGCACCACCCAGACCATGACCCTGCTGGTCTCGATGATCGCGCTCATCTCGCTGATCGTCGGCGGCATCGGCGTGATGAATATCATGCTGGTCTCGGTCACCGAGCGGACGCGCGAAATCGGCGTGCGCATGGCGGTGGGCGCGCGCCAGGGCGATATCCTGCGCCAGTTCCTGATCGAGGCGGTTCTGGTCTGCCTGCTGGGCGGTGCGCTGGGCGTCGGCCTCGCCTTCGGCATCGGCGCACTGCTGGAGCAGAACGGTGTCGCCATGATCTATTCCGGCACCTCGATCATCGCCGCCTTCGCCTGCTCCACCCTGATCGGCATCATCTTCGGCTTCCTGCCCGCCCGCTCCGCCGCACGGCTGGATCCGGTCGAGGCCCTGGCGCGGGAATGACCTTCATGACCTCTCTCCGCATCCCCCTCGCCCTCATGGTCGCGACCGCGCTTGCCGGCTGCGGCAGCCTGATGGAAACGTCCTACGACCGGCCGGCCCTTCAGCTTCCGTCCGGCTGGCAGCAGGGCAGTCCCGCCGACAAAGCCCTGCCGAAGACCGTCGATGCCGCATCGGTCAGGGCCGATGCCTGGTGGACGGTCTTTCAGGAACCCGAACTCGACCGGCTGATCGACCGGGCCTTCGCCCGCAACAACGACCTCGCCGCCGCGGCGATCGCGGTACGCCGGGCCCAGCTTCAGGCGGGGCTGGCGGAAGACGACACCCTGCCCCGGCTCGGCTCGTCCACCCAGGTCTCGCGCGACCGCGAGCTTGCCGACGACACCAGCGCCACCAGCTATTCCACCAGCCTGACGGTCAGCTGGGAGCTGGATCTCTGGGGCCGGCTGGGGCGCACGCTCGATGCCGCCCGTTTCGAGGCCGCCGCCACCGAACAGGACCGCCAGGCGACCGCCCTCAGCCTGGCCGCCACCACGGCCGAGCTTTACTGGACCCATGTCTATCTCACCCAGCGCCTGGCCCTGGCCGATGCCAGCCTGAACTACGCGCGCCGGATCGCCGACATCGTCGACGTGCGCTGGCGGGCGGGTGCGGTCTCGGATCTCGACCGGCTCCAGGCCCGGCAGAATGTCGAATCGCAGGAAGCCGCGCGGCTGCTGATCCTGCAAAGCCAGGTCGAGAACGACAACGCGCTGTCGATCCTGTTCGACGCCCCGCCCCAGCCGGTGGATCTGGCCCGCGACCGCCTGCCGGACGGCATGCTCCCGGCGATCCCGGCCGGGCTGCCCGCCGGCGTGCTGGCCCGTCGGCCCGACATCCGGGCGGCGGAACTCAGGCTGCGCGCCAATCTGGCCGATATCGACGCCACCCGGGCGAGCTATCTGCCGACCTTCTCGCTGACCGGCAGCCTGGGCGGCAGCAGCGTCGCACTCCGCGACCTGCTCGCCAACCCGGTGGCAACGCTCGGCCTGGGTCTCACCCTGCCCTTCCTGAACTGGACCGAGCGCGACCTGACCATCCGCACGTCCGAAGCCGATTACGAAGCCGCAGTGGTCAATTTCCGCCAGACCCTCTACCAGGCTTTCGCCGACACCGAAAACGCCCTGTCGGCCCGGCAGCGGCGTGCCGAACGCGATCTCCGTCTTCAGGCGGCCCTGGATGCCGCACGAGCCGCTGAACAGATCTACGAAACCCGCTACCGGGCGGGGGCCGTCGACCTCCAGTCCTGGCTGGACTCCCAGGAAACCCGCCGCACCGCCGAACTCAACCTGCTTGAAAACCGGCTGGAGGAGATCCGGGCGATGATCACGCTTTACCAGGCCCTCGGCGGATCGGCCACGCCCGCCGCATCATAACCTGAGGTCATGTTTCCAAACCAGAAAACACCGGAGTTACCGTACGCTCATCCCTGGCCTCGACTGCGCCGGCCGAGCGCCGGACCGCGCTTATTCCGCAAGTCTTCCGCCCCCTTGGCAGCTGCGTTGCAAGAGAGATTTCTTCCTGACCCTCTCCGCGATTTACTTTGCAGACGGCCTGCCGCAGGATGGCGACCGACGTTCCCGTCGCCTCACATGAAGTGGCAGATCCATGGCAACCATCCGCGGCACCTCGGGCAATAACAGGCTCACCGGCACCGATGTCGCCGACACGCTCTACGGGCTCGACGGCAACGACATCCTCGATGGCGGCGAGGGCAATGATCTCTATGACGGTGGCAACGGCAACGACACCTTCCTGATCTGGGGCGCGACCGGCACCGACACCTTCCGGGGCGGTGCCGGTACCGATACGATCCGGCTGACCGACGGGGTCAGCACCGCCAGCTTCGTGCTCGGCACCAAGGCGTCGGTGGAGCGGATCGATTTCGCCGGTTTCGACCTCACCGGCACGGAAGGCGACGACGTCTTCGATCTCGGGGGTGTGATCAGCCTGATCGGCCGGCGGACGATCTGGCTGAACGACGGCGATGACCGCTTCACCGGCTCGGCCGCCGGCGACAGCGTTCATGGCGGCACCGGCGACGATCGCCTGGATGGCGGGGCCGGTGACGACATCCTCGAAGGCGGTATCGGCAACGACACGCTGATCGGCAATGACGGCAATGACCGCATCGTGCTGCAGGGACGGACCGGCCAGGACAAGATCCTGGGCGGCACCGGCACCGACCGCGTGGTGATCGCAGGCGGCACCCAGCTGAGCTATCTGTCGCTCAACGCATCGGCCTCGATCGAAATCCTGCGCTTCGAGACCGGTGCTGTGCTGGAAGGCACCAGCGGACGCGACACCATCGATCTCTCGGGCGTCACCGCCTATGAAAACCGTCAGACCATCCGTCTCGGATCGGGGGCCGACAGCTTCAACGGCTCGAAGACCGGCGACGTGGTCGACGGCGGCAACGGCAATGACCGGCTTCTGGGGGGCGACGGCAACGACATCCTGGAAGGCGGCGCCGGCAGCGATGTGCTGAACGGCGGCAATGGCAACGACATCTTCCGCGTCCAGGGCGCCTTCGGCGTGGATTCCTATAGCGGTGGCACCGGCACCGACACGCTCGAGATCGTCGGGGGTGCACAGACCAGCAGCCTGCGGCTGCCGGCCAGCGCATCGGTCGAGGTCCTGAAGTTCAACGGCTTCGACCTGAGCGGCACGGATGAGGACGACCATTTCGACCTCAGCGGCATCACCACGATCATCGGCCGGCGCACGATCTGGCTGAATGATGGCGATGACGTCTTCACCGGCTCCAGAACCATCGACGACGTTCATGGCGGCGAGGGTGACGACCGTATCGAAGGCGGCGCCGGCAACGACATCATCGAGGGTGGCGGCGGCAATGACACGCTGCTCGGCGACAGCGGCAACGACATCTTCCGGGTTCAGGGCGATTTCGGCGCCGACATCATCCGCGGCGGCAGCGGCACGGATACCCTGCAGGTGGTTGCAGGCGCCGAGACCTCTGCGCTGACCCTGGACGCCGCCGCCTCGGTCGAAATCCTCGCCTTCGCCGACGCCGACCTGAACGGCACGGATGGCAATGACGACTTCAACCTCTCCGGCATCACAAAGATCACCAATGGCCGGACGATCTGGCTCAATGCCGGCAATGACGTCTTCATCGGATCGCAGACCGTCGACCGGGTCAATGGCGGCGCCGGCAATGACCGCCTGCAGGGTGGCAAGGGCGCCGATATCCTGAACGGCGGTACCGGGCGCGACAGCTTCGTCTACACCGCAGCATCGGACAGCACCGTTGCCGCCACCGGCCGCGACCGGATCGAGGATTTCTCCCATGCCCAGGGGGATCGGATCGACCTTTCGGCCATCGATGCCGTCACCGGCACCAGCGGCAATCAGGCCTTCACCTATATCGGCAGCGCCGGATTTTCGGGCAAAGGGGGCGAAGTGCGGGTGGCCGTGGTGACCAGCGGCGTGCTGGTCTATGCCGACCTCGACGGTGACAAATCGGCGGATATGAGCATCCTGGTCACCGGCATCGGCAGCCTGGTGGGCGCCGACTTCATTCTCTGACCAATGGCTCAGCCCTCGCCCCGGGCATCGGCATAGGCGTCGGAGGTCGGGATCACCCGGATCAGATCGATCAGCGTCCCCGCCGGATCGCGGATGATGAAATGCCGCTGGCCGAAAGCCTCGTCGCGCAACGGCTGAAGCACTTCGACCCCCTCGGCTGCCTGCAGCCTTGCCCATTCGGCATCGACATCTTCGACCTCCAGGTTCAGCAGCACACCGCCGACCGGCCGGCGATATCCGGCCGGTACGGTCTCGTGGGCATGGTCCAGCACCGCCAGATTCACCTCGGGATGGGTGGCATGGCGCAGATGCACGTACCAGTCCGCGACGAAGACCGGCGCGAAGCCCAGATGCGTCTGCCAGAAGGCCGCGGTCTCGGCCACGCGATCGGTCATGATCACCGGATACCAGCTCTCGATGCGCATCCTCTGTCCCTCCTGAACGGGCCGGAGCGTCTCACTCCGGCATTCATTAAACAAACAGTCAACCTGTTTGTAAATATGCCGATTGCGGGCGGCGCCCCGGACGCGTAGCGTCAGCTCCGGACCGGATGGGGGATGGGGGATCATGACCGGCGGCAACGGACGGCGGAGCAATCGCGAGCGCTCGGAAGAAACCCGGCGCCGGCTGATCCAGGCTGCCCGCAAGGCCTTCGCCGAAAAGGGCTATGCCGCGACCGGCACGCCGGAACTGGTCGCCGCCACCGGGCTCAGCCGCGGCGCGCTCTATCACCAGTTCCCCGACAAAGCGGCCCTGTTCCGGGCGGTTCTCGAAGATGCCCAGCAGGACGTGGTGGCCGCGATCGACACGGCCGCCGCTGCGGCACCCGATGCCCTCACCGCCCTGCGCCGGGGATCGCGCGCCTTCGTGGCCGCCTGTATGCGCCCAGGCATTCGCCGGATCGTGCTGATCGACGGCCCGGCCGTGCTCGGCTGGCAGGTCTGGCGCGAGGTGGATGCCGCCCATGCGCTGGGCACGCTGATCGCGGGCCTCGACGCCCTGGCCCAGGCTGGGCGGCTGCGCCCCGGCCTCACCGTTCAGGCCACGGCGCTGCTGCTCTCGGGCGCGCTCAACGAAGCGGCGCTGGCGGCGAGCGAGGGCCGGCTCGGCGATGCCGAGATCGCCACGGCGATCGATGCCCTGCTCGACGGGATCAGCCGGCCGGCCTGACGAAATCAACCGCCCGGGCGATCACCCCGGCATCGGCCAGGATCCGGGCGTGGCCCAGCCCGTCCAGCTCCACCATGACGGCATCCGGCCAGGCCCCGGCCGAGGCGCGTCCCGCCGCGATCGGCACCACGCGGTCATCGGCCGAATGGAAGAACAGGGCCGGCACCGTCGCCGCCTGTGCCTGGCGCGGCAGGTTCATCTCGTGAAGACGGGCGCCCAGGCGGTCGAGTTCCGTCTCGAACGCGGTGCGCGCCGCCTCGTCATAACCCATCTGCGCCGCCAGCGCCCGGGCACCGTCCAGATAGCGCGCCGGAGCCGCCACAAAGGCCAGCCGCGCCGCCCGGGCGCCCTCTTCCAACACGGCGACGGCAGAGGCCGCACAACCGATCGAATGGGCGATCAGCCCCTCCACCGGCCCCACCGCCGCGATCACCGCGGCCACCGCCTGCGCCAGCACAGGAATCGGTGCAATCTTGCCGCCGGACCGGCCATGTCCCGGTAGATCGAAGGCCACCACCCGGCAGCCCGCCGCATGCAGGGGCGCCACAAAGCCGGCCATGTCGGCATGGCTGCCGTCCCAGCCATGCACCAGCACCACCACGGGACCATCAGTGCCCCACTGATAAAGGGCAAGCGTCTCGCCGTCGAATGCCAGCTCACCCCGCAGGGCCGGCGGCAGCTCGACCCAGGCCGGCCGGGCGCGGCTGCGATCGGGGGTGACGAAGGCCCGGGCCAGCTCGGCCGGTGCAGGCACGGCAGAGTGTGCCGTGGCAGGGGTGCTGCTCGACATGGGAACGACGGGCTCCGATACGGGTTGACTCAATCATGATGATCATCATCATTAACAGCATCAACCGCTCCCGTAAAGGGCCACCACCCCATCCGAAGGTATCTCCCCCATGACCCGCACCGTCATCGCCGGCTATGTCCGGACCCCGTTCCACTTCGCCCGCAAGGGTGCGCTCGCCGGCATGCGCCCGGACGATCTGGCTGCGATCACGCTGCGCGGCCTTCTCGACCGCAGCGGGCTCGATCCCCGGCTGATCGAGGACGTGATCATGGGCTGCGCCTATCCCGAAGGCGAACAGGGTGACAATGTCGCCCGCATCGCTTCCCTGCTCGCCGGCCTGCCGATCGAAACCGGCGGCATGACCGTCAACCGCTTCTGCGGCTCGTCGATGTCGGCAATCCACATCGCCCATGGCCAGATCGCGACCGGCGCGGGCGAGGCCTTCATCTGCGCCGGGGTCGAATCCATGACCCGCGTGCCCCAGGGCGTGTAGCGCGCGAAATGATTTGGCACGCATTGCGGGCCGATTTGTCACCCTCGCTTAGCGCCCGCAGGCATCATCGATGCCGGCGTTCGCTACCCCGTCATCGCCGGCAAGTCCGGTCCTCTGCTCCAGCCTCACCGCCGCCGGCGTGCCTGCGAAGCGGCGAAACCCGTCATAGCCACCGAGGCCTGAGCGTGCGTTCACCTGACCGCATACGATCGTACCGCCTTTGTAATCAACAATAACGACATCCTTGATCCGCATAGTCTCCGCATCCCTGGCCGCCCGACGAAGCCGGTCGGTGACGCCGGTGACGAACGCCGCATCGCCCATGCTCGTGCGATCGGCCGCGCCGGACTGAGCCAGGGTCGCCATCTCAGCTATTGCCGCGCGGCGGTCGGCCGCGTAGTCAGCGATCAGCGCCTGCGACGGCGTCGGCCGAGACGGCGAATAGGTAGGCTGCTGGGCGCAGGCGACGAGGGTCAGGGCGGTGGTGACGAGCAGGATCTGACGGGTCATGGAAGCCTCTCGGGTGCGTGAGTGGTGATCTACCGTACCGCGATTGACCGGCTGGCTGCTACGCCCACGCCCGCAGCACAATCCGAAAGCTGGACTTGCTGATGTCCACCACGCCGCCGCCCGCGCTGATGAAGGTCACGACCGGCCCGGCGGCGGCCTGGATCAGGCGGATGGTGGTAGCGCTGGTCAAGATCGCCGTGCCGCTGCTCTCGCCCGAACCTCTGGCCATATGGCCGCCGGACAGATTGATCACGTCCCCGACGCTATAGCCGTGAGCGGCGGTGACGCAGACGAGCTGCATGGCGACGAGGCGGGGCACCGCGCCCAGGCCGTGACTGTAGCTGTCGTCGCCGCCATTGGTGATGGCTATGTTCGGGCTCGTCCAGCACGCGCCCAGGCGGTCGCCGGCGGTGAGGGCGGCGGCGGTGGCAGCGGGTGTCATCGCGACGGTGGTGGCGGTGCCCGCGATGGCCTGAGCGTTGGTGGCGGCTGGAACGGCGATCGTGCGGTCGGCGGTGAGGTCCCCGCCGCCTGTGGCGAGGCCGGCGGCGGTGATGCTGCGCGATGCGAGAGCGAGGCCGGCGATCACGGCTGAGGTGGGAATGCGGATGTGGTCGCCGGCAGCCGTGAGGACGATCACCTCGTCGCCGGCTGCCGTGGCCGCGCGGGTTCCGAGCGCGGAAAAATCGAGAGAGAGCGACCGGTCGGCGGTGAGGTCGCCGCCACCCGCGAGGCCGGACGAGGTCGCGATCTGGCGGGCGGCCAGGGCCAGTGCATCGGCGCCAGATCGGGGGGTGCCCGCAGCGTCCCTATATATACTGTGTGCGGACGGAAGAACGCTGAACACGCTGTGGACGCCGGCGGGCAGATTGAGCCGGGCAGAGCCGATCGAGGAAGCGAGCACCGTATCGCGGGAGAGCGTCGCCGGCGGGCCGATGTGCACGGTCCCGATGCCGATTTCCCAGGCGAGGGCGCTGGTCAGGATCTGATAGAAGATCTGGGTGCCGTCACCCGCGGCGGTGAGGGGCCGAAGCCCCGTGTCAGGGGCGATCAACACCAGATCGCCCGTGCCCTGGGTAGCGGTAGTCTGAAGGCCGCGATCGACGAGCATCAAAGCATCTCCCTGATTGAATAGCTGCGGTCCGAGAATGACGAATAGGACTTCGTCAGCGGATCGGCGGAGCTGATGCGGCCGATCAGCCCCTCCCGCGCCCAGTCGCCGGCGGGGTTCGGGACGCAGAGGACCGGCCCGCTCTGTCCCACATCGAAATCGCGATCCAGAACACCACCACGCTCCTCATCGTCGAGGATCAGATCAAATTCGAGCCGCCGACGTTGACGGCCGCGGTCGACCCACTCGACGCCAGACCGCTCAGCGGTCGTGATCCGCGACAGGTCCTCGGTCGTGAGCCGCCACCCGAAAGAGGCGCCCCAGGCCGGTCGGCTGCCGGCGCCGATCCACAGGTACCCGAGATCGACATAGCCCAGGGCAGCCCGCGACGGGGCGGAAACCGATAGAGACCAGTAGCGCGCAGCGAGCACTGGCGACGGTAGGACCGGGATAGACAGGCCGAAGCCGATGGCGGGGTGGATACCCGCCTCGGGCGGGTCAGTCTGCCAGATGATGGGTCCGCCGGGCTCCATGCGGCAGGACCAGATCCACGTATCCGTCGCGGCGAGGGTCGCGCCGGCGATCGCCAGGGCGCCGACCGGCCGCTCCTCCCCCAGGTCGAAGTCGAGCATGAAGCTGGTCGCGAGCACCCGCGCTGGCCGGGCGACCGGCTCGGAGAGCAGGTGCGACAGCGGCAGTTCGGAGGCGACCGGCGCCGTGGCGGTCACGCTCGCCGTCGGTGCCCAGTTGCGGTGGTCAAGGATCATGCCGGTGCCCCGGCCCTGACCGGAATAGATCATGAAGGCCCCCATAGCGTCAGAACCCAGCGGCCAGCCGCCCAGTCCTCGGACACGCCGACGAGGACGAGATTTCGGCCGGCGGAAAGCCCATAGCGCGGGTAAGTCACCCGGATCGTCGACCCGATACGAACAGCCCGCCGAACAGTGGGCGCGCCATCCACGACTTCCTCGGCCAGCAACGGCGGCACGGTCACGGACAGCGCCAGTGCCGGCCGGCCGTAGAGTGCGAGCAGATGGTCGGCGAGCGCCTGAGCATCGGCCTGCCCGTCGAAGCACGCTTCGATGACGTCGGCGTCGATCGCCCGGAGGCGGTCGGCGAGAAGGCTGGTATCGACCGACGTCGCCAATCGCCATTCCTCGCTCAGAAACTCGCGCGGCAGGGCTGGTTCTACCGGCGCCTCTGGTAGGTCTGCGGCTCCCTGGACCCTCCAATTGCGCCGCCACCCCACTCGGCGGCGCCACGATGGCTGCGCGATGCTGTCAGGAAGGTCCAGGCGCTCCGGGGTCTCCAATATAATCGTGTGATCAAGGACGTAATCTGGCGTCACCCGCGGAAGTGCGAGCCTGCCCACCTCGACCAGCCCCTGGCCGTCCGACCCCCACCAAGCGCCGGCCGCCCGGGTGATCCGGTCAATCACCTCACCCACGGTTGCGGTCTCGGTCCCCTGATACCAACCAATGACGCCGGGAACAGCGACCGCGAGACCCGCCACCGCCTCCAGGTCGATCCGCGAAAGATCGACGGCGGCGTGGTCGACCAGCAGCCGCAGCAGGATGTCGGCAGTGGTAGCGGCCCAGCCGCCGACCGCGTCGCCGTCGGCGTCGCAGGTCAGAACACCGACGGGTGGATAGGTCCCGAGGCGCAGGTAGCCGCCAGCCAGACAGGTTGCGTAGGTACCCGCCGGAACCGCTGCGGCCTTGAGGGCGCCGAAGCTGGCAAAATCCAGGCCGGACGGCTCGACCGCGAAACCTTTGTCCCTGACAGCGAGAACGCTGCGCATCTGCCGGTGGTGAGCTTGATAGATGCCGATCGGGTCGACGAGGACGGGTTCAATGTTGCGCACCCGGCCGAAGAGTACCGGCAAAGGCTTGCCCGCGAGATCCTCACCACCCTCCGCCTCGCCCGTGCCCGCATAAAGGCGGCTCTGGAGTGGCTTATCCGCCCAAGCTGCCTGCCCCTCGACGGTCAGGGCGAGGGCCTGACGGTCGGCCTCCCAGGCCGCACCAAGGCCGTCGAACAGCAGCGCGGCACCTGAGTGCCGCCACCCCGGCAAATCGCGATGAAGGGCCCGCACGATCACCTGCCGACCGCCGAGGTCGTAGCGCTCGGGCACGTCGTCGAGGGTGCCGTCGGCGTTGGCGAGCTCGACCCGGCCAAGCTCAACCGAGGTCCGATCCGAGGCTTCCGGGGCGATGGGAATGCCTCGCTCGATCGAGAGCGGCGATGTCGCCCGGCCATCCCACCAGCTGTGCGCGGGCAGATCGGCCGGCCCGGTTGTCATCGGCTTGTCCGCGAAGCGCAGAACCGCGAGACCATCGTCCCGCCGCTCATCGGCCGACGGCAGCGTCGCCCAGGCCTGAGCCGCCCAGGGGGCGAGCAGGGTCTGTGCGGGCGCCTCGGCCGTCAAATCCCGGGGCCTAAGCTCGATCGTGACCACCCTGTCGACGGTGGTCCGAGGGTGAGCGGGCGGCACGTAGCCGCGATCGAGTGCGCCGATGGCCGTTGCGACGGCCATCTCGCCGTCCGGATAGTCATCGTCGTAGGCGCCGGAAGCCGAATATGTGGCCGCCGTCGGTTGATAAGCATCCCAGTTCCAGCCGTAGATAAATGCGCCTGCGTCATTGTCGCCGATGACGTGGGCGAGGTAGCCCCGGAAGTCGGCGATCGATCTCTTGGCGCCGGTGTGCTCGTAGGGCGGCTCAAGCCCCCATTCCGGGGGGCCAGCCCGCAGGCCGATCAACAGGGTCGTGGCCGGGAACCAATGCCGATAAGCGGCGAACGCCTCGGCCGGGTCGTAGTCGGTGCCCGCGTCGTAGGTCATGATGTTGATGTGGTCGAGGGCGGCTGAAGCCTCCGCATCGCGGGCCAGCGCCAGAGCGTAGCCTCCATTCCAGCCGCCCCCTGCGGGCGCGGCTCGCTGGAACGGCGGCTCGCCGTAGCACCCGACGTGAACGCCGGCCCACGACAGAATAAAGGGCCTCGGAAACCAGCGTCGGAAGCGCTTGATCACCTCCACCAGCTCGGCGTCGGTATAGCAGCGGCGCACGCCGTCCTCATCGGTCCAGCAGTGGTGCGCGAGGTCATTGACCTGCGACATCAGTTCATAGTCCACGTCCACCCCGTCCAGGCCCAGATCATCGACGAGCTGGCGCAGGGCGGCCATGTGAGCCTCGGTCTGCCCCCCGAAGCCGGCCGGGTCATAGGGCTCAGGCAGCCACGTGTAGCCGGGCCCCAACTGCATCACGACGAGCATGATCTTGGTCCGAGGATGGCTCGCGCGGAACCGGTCAAGGGCCGCCTTGAGGAGAGAGACCGGCCCCGGCCACAGGATGCCGACGGTCGTCTGGATGTCATCGTCCAGTCCGCTGTAAGTGCACTGCGGCAGCGCGGTGTGCAGGTAGACGATGTCGACCTCGGGCGGGATCGCCATCAGCCGCATGGCGTCGAGATCGGCCGGCGCGTCGCTGGCCGGCGCGTCCATCCACGTCTCGTAGTAGACGGCGACGATCTGACCGTCGGGCCGGGGCCGATAGTGCTCGGCGCGAAGGTGGTCAGCCCGCACCGGCGGGAGGGCCAGATCGGCGGTGCCGTCGATGTCGGCCGACGGCCACCCGGCCTCGATCTCCACGACCGCGATCAGCTGGGTCGCATAGGCCACCGATCGATCGATCACCAGCGGCGCGCAGCCACCGCCCTGGCGCGACCAGAGCCAGCCGCCCGCATAGGTGCCCTGAGCCGAGGCTTCGGCCGTCCAACCGGCGGCGGCGAGTTCAGCCGCGCCACCCCACGGGGTGGCCGACATGGCCAGAACCCGGCTCGATCGGTGGGTGTAGGGCACACGAATGCGGGTCGGATTGTCTACGGAGATGGCCGCGAGCCGGATACCGGCAACCCCTGAACAGCCCGACACCGCGACCGCATGCAGAACGACGATGCCGACGAACCGGTCCCAGGCGGCGGCCAGCAGCTCATGCGACCCGGCCGGCGGGTTGGCGAGATAGGCGATGCGGAGCTTTCCAGCCTCGGGCACCGCCGGCGCCGGATCATCCAGATACCGCAAGAGCCGGCCGGCATAGGTGAGCGTCGGGGCCGGGTCCGTGTGCGTGTAGAGCACACCGACGAGCAGCAGGTCGGCACCGGTGGTGTCGATGATGGCGGGCGGTGCTGGCGTCGAGCCGCTACCGGCGCCCGGATTGAAGACGCCACCCGCCTGGGCTTGATCGATCTGACCGGCGTAATAGACCTCGGCCGCCGTGACCAGAACCTCGTCGCGCGGCAACCCATAGGGCTCGACCGTCACAGCCGCGAGCGCCAGGGCGGTGCCCCAGTCTGACTGTGTCACCTCCAGCGCTATTCCGTCGCCCTCGGCCGGGGCGGGGGCGGTGAACCCGAAGATGCGCTCATAGCTGCCGGTGGCCGCGCCCGTCGCGGTCCAGCCGGCCGGCGCGGAGATGTCGGGGGAGCCCGTGTACCAATAGGAAGCCGCCGCGGCGAGAACCAGGCCTCCGGCCGGCGCCTGGACGGCCGGCGTCGCGAGAACGTCGCCACCCGCCACCTCAGCGACCGAAACCGCCAGAGGCGATAGGCGGCCCGAGGTGCCGGCAAGCACCCAGACGACGGGCGAGATGTACCCCATCCAGTAGGGCGTCAAGACCACGAGATCGTGGACGCCGGGCGGCGGCGAGGGAAGGACATAGAGCACCACGGTGCCATAGTCCATCTCGGCCACAAGAGGGGCCGAATGAACCGGGGTGAGGGCCTGCCCCCCGAAGGTGATCGTGGGGATGTGGTCCCAGGTCGTGCCCACCTCGACCGGATCGTAGTAGGCGATCGGCACCAGCGCCACGATCAGGTCCGCGCCGGTGGCGTCAAGGCTGTGGGTGGATGCTCCCGAGAGACCACCCAGCGCGAGCGTTAGGGTCGAGACGACGGTGACGGCCATCAGCCGACGCCTCCGGAGAGCGTGCAGCGGATGACACTCACCACTTCCCCGACCGCGATAGAGGTGGTGGTGAGGATGAGATCCCCGCCGCCGCCAGGGCCCGACACCGACCCGTCGATCCGGAGGGATCCCGACCGATCCGACAGGCGGAACCACGTCGCCTCGCCGGCGCGGATGGCAGTACCGGTCCAATAGCCGGCGATCACGGCCTCGCCCTCCGTCGCCGGACGATAGCTCTGCATGGGCAGCCGCACGATCACGAGTGGGGTGGTCGGAGTGGACGCCGCCGGTGATGCGACCCGTGTGCCCGCGAAGAGTGCCAGTGTGCCCCCGTCGAACAGCGCAGCCGCCGCGTCAAGGATCGCCGCCCGCAGCGGCTCGCCATAGCTGATCATGCCCCTCGTCCCATTTTAGCCACGGCGGTGGCGCGCTCGGTCGCGCGCCGACCCAGCCGTACCTCCCCGGTCTGCCGCTCGATCGCATCGACCGTCGCTCCGCCCGCCGCGGCCGTCGTCTGACGCAGGGCCGCCAGTTCCTGGCGGAGGGCCCGCACCTCGTCGCGCAGCGCCCGAACCTCGGCGGCGGTCGCGCCGCCGTCACCCATCGCAGGCACCCGGCCGGTCGCATTGATCGCGTCGAGCACCGGCAGGGTGGCCGGGGTGACGCTGGTCGCGCGCGTTACGTGCTCGCCGCCGGCCAGCGCGATGGCGCCGCCGCCCGAATAGGCAGCAAGAACACTGTCCTTGTTGTAGATGCCGTTACCGACGACGCCGCCGGCGGCGTACCCGGGCACCACAGCGACGGCTGCGGTAGCGGACGCCACCGACGCGGTGAGCTGCACCGTCAGAGCCTCGATCGCTGCCGTCAGGGCGCTGACGGCGCCTGTGTTGTCGGCGACGGTGTCGTCATAGGCCTGGGTGGCGGGAAGCGCCGAGAGGGACGATCGCACCCACTCGACCAGGGCCGCCTGCTGCACGCCGCTGCCATACATGTCGGCGCCGGCATCGAGCAGGGTCTGAGCGGCGTCTGTGATCCGGCCGAGCGCGTCGCGATCGCCAGCCCGGGCGGCGGACAGGTCGCGCGTAAACTGGTCTTGGGCTGCCTGGAAGCGGCTGGCCGGATTGCCGGCGCCGGCCGCCGAGGTCGCCAGATCGTCCAGATACGACCGGATGGCCTTGCCGCTTTCCGACGCGGCGGCCGCCGTCGCCCGGATCAGATCCGAAAGCTCGGGGAAGCGGCTGGCCAGGTCGTCGATCGCCTGCGATGTGAGATCGGAGCCCTGAACCAGATTGCGCACCCTGAGGGCCAGAAGCTCGCCGACCTGATCCACGCCGGCTTGACCGGCTGCGGTCATGGCGTCCCGGGCCGCCGCCTCGGCCTCCTTGACCAGATCGGCGACCTGATCCACGACGCCCAGACCCTGCGCCTCGCGCAGCTGGCGATCCAGGGCGGCCTTGTAGTCGTTGGCGATCTGGTCCTTACGCGCTTCCAACGCCGCCGCCACCTGGGCGGCTGTCAACCCGAAGTCCGCCGCCGACTTGGCGTAGACCTGGAAGGAGGCCTCAGCTGCAATCATGGCGGCCTGGAAGTCCGTCACCGCCGGCGCCGCCTCTCGGATCCCGAGCAGCTGCTCGACATAGGCCTTGGTCGCCTCGGCGGCGGCATCGGTGTCCTGCCCCAGGCGCGACGCGGTCTCGCGGAAATCGGCGAGGGCGTCGATCTGGGCCTGCGCGCTGTCGCGTGCGCTCTTGGCGGCGTTGTCCGCCAGATCCCACCCGCGGGTCAGCCAATCGAGGCTGTCCTTGTAGTTGGCCGCGAACTGAAGGTCGCTGAACGCCGCCTCAAGATCGCTCCAGTCGATCTTGCCGATGGCCGTCTGGATCTCGGGGGCGATGTCGCCGACCAGCTCTCCCGCCAGATCCTCGGCGATCTTGCCCAGGGCGGTTTTGGCCCCACTCTCGGACAAATCGCCCAGCCGAACCTTGCTTGCGTGAGACGCGCCCCACTGGATACCATCCCGGCCACCCACGTCCAAAAAGCGCTTGACCCCGTCGAGACTGGCGCCGGTGACCTCCGTCAGCGCCTGGGAGACCTTGCCGATGCTGTCGAGCAGCTGATCGCGCGCACCGACGTTACGGCTGTCGCGTGTATAGCCCGCCTTGATGACGTCCTGGGAACCGACGTCGTAGCTGGCCCAGGCCGCGAAATTTGACGGCTCCTTGTTGCCGAACAATCCGCCGACCAGGCCGCCCAAGGCGCTGCCGATCAGCCCGCCGATCGGGCCGCCGATCACCGTGCCGGCTGCGCCGCCAAGGCCGCCGCCGATCATGCCGCCTGTCGAATTGCCGCCCGTGAGCGAGCTGAGGAAGCCGCCGATGCCGACACCCTGAAGCGCGCCGCCGATCACTCCGGACAGGGGGATTGAGGTCCACCCACCGCTCGCCGGCAACTGCGCCGCGCCCGTGAAGCCCGCGCTCTCGGCAGCCGCCAGACCAGAGAGGGCCGAGCCGGACATCGCGGCCGGCGTCCCGAAGCCGAGGGAGTATCCAAAGCTGTCGATCGCGGACGAGACGCCAGAAAAGAGCCCGCCACCGCCGCCGCCGAAGATGTTGCCGATCCCGCCGAAAAGACCACCACCGGAGGTCTGCGCACCGGCGGCCGCGGTCGACGAGATCCCGGTCGGCAGCGGGATCCCGCCGGTCGACGTGGCGAGCCCCAGCTGCGACGCCATATTCGGACCGAGTACCGACGTGGCAACGCCGCTGACGAGAGGCCGGAAGACGAGCAGGGCGGCGATCTGGGCGGCCGAGCGCTTCATGACGCTGACAATCTGGTCGCCAAAGTCTTCGAAACCATCCATGCCGCCGTCGAACACCTGCTCAAAGGTGTTGGCCAGGACGTCCTGGATGTCTTCACCCGCACGGGCGATGGCCGCCGTGAATGCTTGGCTCTGGCTGGTGCGCGCCTCGATCAAGGCATTGGTGCGCAGGGTCTGGTCGTAGAGCTCAAGCTCTTGCGTGGCAGCCTTGGGGAGCTGATTGCCATACTGGCGGATCAGATCCACGCGCTTCGCCTCCAGCGCGACGAGATATTCCCGCCGAGCCGCCGCCTCGGACACGAGAGATAGCTCGTACTGTGCGACCCGCAGAGCGTCCCTCTGGGTGCGCACAGCCGTAGCGGTCGCCTGCCCGACCTCACCGAGCTGGAGGCGGTCGAAGGCGGCCAGTGATAGAAGGTAGAGCTTGTTAGCCTCAGTCCCCGCCACCAATGCGTCGGTGCCGAGTTGCAGGGCGAGGCGCCGCGCATAGTCATCTCGCGTCGCCCGCCTGACGGCGTCGGCGCCCGCCGACACGGCCTCCGCCATCCGCTCCGCCGCCTCGGCCTGCTCCAGCATCTCGGCGGCATCATCGCCCGCCTTCAGGACGGCGGACCGCTGGGCCGCCTGCCGCGCCAGATCGATCTCCGCTGCCGCCTGCCGGCTGGTGAGGGCGATCCCCCGCTCGCGCAGGCTCTGCTCGGCCTCGTAGACCGCCATGGCCTGTTCGCGGGCCGCCGACCCCCGCCCGATCGTCGCAATCTCGACGTCCAGCGCCTTGACCCGATCCTGCGCGGCCCGAAGCGCCCCGGCATCCTCGATCGCCGCCTGAGCGTCCAGGGCGGCCACCGCCCGGGCCCGCTCGGCCGCGGCGGCAGCGCTGGTGAGGTCGACGCCGCGCTCACGCAGGTCGATGTCGACCCGAGCCAGCGCCAGAGCCCGTTCCCGGGCCCGGGCAGTCGCGCCGGCGAGACCGGCCTCTCGCTGGGCCAGCTCCAGCTCTTGAGCAGTCTGTCGGCCGCGGCGGGCCTCCTCCGCGTCGCGCGTGGCGTCGGCCTGGTCCTTGAGGCTCTTGTAGATTTCCTCTTCGCTTCGGCCCACCTGCCCCAGGGCTTCGACCCGCGCCCGCGCCCGCAGATCGGCCTCACGCTCGGCGGCCGCGGAGATCCTGGCGGCCGCGGCGACTTCCTGCGCACCCTGGATCTCGGCTTGGAGCTGCCGGAGCCGCTGATCAGACGCCAGCCCCTGCTCGGCCGTCCGGGCCGCGAGCCCGAGATTGGTGAGGACCTCTTGCGCGTCTTTGCCGGCGACGCCCAGCTCTCGCGCCTGCTGGATCAGATAGTCCAGCTGGGCACGCGCACCCGGCGTCTGGTCCTTGGCGGCCTCCGCCAGCAGGTCGCGGGCTTCCTGCGCCGCCTGGGTCTGACGCAGGGCGTCCGCGCCGCCGCTGCCATAGCTCGCGCGCTGGGCCTGGAGGTCACGGGTCTTGGTGACCAGCTCGGCCATGGGCTTCAGGGCGGTCGCAGTCACGTCGGCGAGCGACTTGATCTCCCGCCGCATCGTGCCCGTCCACCGGGCCGCCCCGCCGACCTCGCCGGTGTAGTCGCCGATGGTCGCCCGTAGGAGGGTTAGTTCCCGGCGTGCGACCTTGACCGCCTCCGCCTGTTCGGCGGCGCGCGAGAACCCCAAGAGGTCGGCCAGCCCCGCGCCGACGCCGCCGGACCCCATATCCGCCCGCGTCCCCGCCGACAGCCGCGCCTGCGCCGCCGCCAGCCGGGCCTCGGCCAGCGCCACTTCGGCCTCGGCCGAAGCCCGGATGTTGTCCCGCTCGACCTGAAGCTGCCCCGCGCGTTTGGACCCGGCCTCATTGAGCGACCGCATGGCCTTGTCGGCGGCCGCAATGCGGTCGGTCCAGGCCTCTGTGGCGCGGTCAGCCTCGGTGGTCCTGGTCGCGAGGTAGCCGACGCCGACGGTCAGCAGGGTGATGGCGATGCCCGCCGGGCCGCCGGCCGCATTGACGAGAGCCATCCCGGCCGCCGCCGCGCGGGCGCGGAGGGCGGTGGTCCCCATGGCGGCCGACAGGGCCACCTGCGCCGCTTCCGCTCGCGCGGTCGCGGCCGCGTGAGCGGTGGTGGCCGCGGCCACGTCGGTGGTGGCGTCACGCAGGCGGTCCATGGCGCCCGTGCGGCCAGCCGCCAGGGCATCCTGGGCCTGCACGAGGCGGGCCTGGGCGCCGGTCAGCGCCTCGCCGGCCGCATCGGCGACCTCGCGGGCGTAGCGCGCGCGCTCGGCCAGCGCCGAAGTGGATTTGAGGTCGACGGCCGTGCCGTCGGCTACGGCCTGCCGCAGTTCGATCATGCGGGCGGCCGCGGTGCCGGCCGCCGCCGCCATCGGACCCAGCCCCCGGCCGATCAGCGTGGCCGCGATGACCCCGCCGGCCCCGCCGGCGACGGCCGCGGCGGTGTCGATGTTGTCGGCGAGGCTCATGATCGTGCCGGCAAAACCGGCAGAGGCTCCGGAGGCCTGATCAGCTTCACCGATCCACTTGAGGGCCGCGTTCGACAACACCTGGAAGGCGCCGCCGATCGTCGGCCGAAGCTTCGCGAACTCCGCCGCCACCGCTGGCGCCTGCTGAACAATGGCGTCGAAAACCGCCTTGCTGGTGAGCTTGCCCTGCTCGGCCAGGCCGCGCAGTTCGCCGACGCCGACACCGATCCCGTCGGCGATTGCCAAGGCGAGCCGAGGGGCCTGCTCCAGGACGCTGTTTAGTTCCTCGCCCCGAAGCGTCCCCGACGCGAGGCCCTGCCCGAGCTGCACCAGAGCCGCTTCGTAAGACGCAGCCCCCGCGCCCGACACCTGGAAAGCCTGACCGATCGCCGTGGTGGCGAGCAGCATCTCGGTATAGGAGGCGCCGAGCGTCTGCGCCTGCCGCGCGAGCGTCGAATAGAGGCTAGCCGTCCCTTCGAAGGTGGCCCGGGTGCTCTGGGCGATCCGGAAGAGATCCCCCTGCGCCGCCGCCAGCGCCGCCGACCCCTGCGTCACCAGGGACAACCTCCCGGCCACATTGGTCCACGTGTCGGCATAGGCGACCACCTGCCGCGCCGCGACGGTCAGCCCCGCCACCGACGCCAGCCCCAGCAGTTGCCCGCGCAGGCCTGCGAGCACGGCGGTGGTCGCGCCAGACACCGCCCCCAGGCCCTGAGCCTGCCGCGCCTGATCAGCCAGCGCCCTGGACGCGCCCGCGGAACTGCGAGACACGTTGTCGTTGGCCGCCGCCGCCCGGGCCGCGGTCGCCGCCGCCGTCACCCGCCCCTGGGCCGCCTGTCGCAGGGCCGCCGTAGCGTCGCGCTCGGCCGCGGCCGCCCGATCGAGGGCGGCAGTGTTGGTTTCCAGCGCGGCCGCCGCCCGAGCGGCGGCGCCGGCGGCGGCCATCCGCGCCTGCGCACCCTGGACGATCACCGCCGTCGTCGTCTGATGCGCCCGGGCCTCGGCCGCGGCCGTCGCGATGGCGCCCTGCGTCTCGGCCGCCAGCGCTCGCGCCGCCCGCGTGACGCTGTAGATCGCGTCGCTGACGTCGATGTAGGAGAGCGCGGCCGCATCGGCCGCCGCCATCGCCCGCGCGAAGGCGGCGGCGTTGGTGTCGAGCGCCGCCGAAGCACCCCCGAGAGCGGCGGTCATGGTGCGCTGCTGGCGCGACATCGACTGCCCGCCGCCCGCTTCACCACCGGTGCTGCCGGCGGCGGACCCGCCGGAGCGATTGACCGCGCGCGCCGCCCCCGCGGCCGCCCGCATCTGGGCAGTCAGGTCAGCGTAGCCGGCCGCGGCCAGGGCCGCCGACTGGGCGCTGGCCGCCATCTGCGCCGCCTGATCGGCCAGCGCTGCCGTGGTGCCGGCGACGGCGGCCGCAAGGGCCCGCTGCTGGCGCGCGTCGGTCGCCCGATCAGCGCCGCCTCGCGCCGCTGCGGACCGGGCCGCGGCCGTGGCCGACTGCTGTTCAGCCGCCGCGAGATCCAGTTGGGACCGGGCGGCCGCCTTGGCCGCGGCGGCTGCGGCGCGCACCGCCTGCGTCGCCGCCTCGGTCTGCGCCCCCTGACGACCGATCTGCTGCCCCGTGGCGGCCGACGCCTGCCCCAGCTCGACGATATCCTGGCGCAGTTCACCGGCCGCGATTGATGCGCGGCCGGTGTCCAGATCGACTGTGAGCTTTGTACGCAGATCAGCCACGGGCGCGGGCCTCTTCCTCACGACGTCGGCGAGCAATGTCGAGGGCGACCGCCTCGCATGCCGCGATATCGTCCAGCAGATCGGGTGTCAGGGGGGTGCCGATCACGTCGGCGACGCGGGCGACGGCGGTGTAGTCGAGCCCGGTGATGACCCCGGCCTCCCCGGCGCGGCGCCATTGCGTCTGAACGCGGCTCCACAGCGTCCAGGCCGGTACGTTGACCGCCCACAGCGTCACCTGCCGCTGAGGCGCCCGCAGCCCCGCGAGCAGCACGGCGGGGTCGCCTCCCATCGCCTCCAGGTCTTGGGCGAGGTCGCGCAGATCCTCGGCAGATGGGCCCGCCCGGCCCTCCGCGACCGCCCGGACCGCCTCTGTCAGTTTTTTCGGCGGGCGCCCGCGATACCGTCGAAAAATGCCTTGGCGACGGCGGCGCGGATCGTTACCACCGACAGCAGATAATCCCGAGCCCCTTCAGAGAATTCGATGGTCTGCTTGTTTTTCTTGTCCTGGACGTCCTGCCACCCGATCCAGACCCGCCGGAGCAGAGCCTTATCTCCGGGCGCACTCCACGGCGCAGCGGGGTCCGGCTGGCCGTACTGCTGGGTGAGCGCGTCGAGGTCGACATCTTCGGGCAGCTCGAAGGTGGCGCGGAAACGCTGGACGGTGTCCAGGTGGACTTCCACAGTCTCGGTGAAGGTCGGGCGGGCGTTGAGATCGACGTTGAGCATGATGATCTCCATACGGCTCAGGGGGCGGTCAGGGGGCGGTCGGCGCCCTGTAGCTCAGAGTGATCGCAGGTGAGGTCGGCGTGCGCGACAATGTCATCGGGATCTGGATCCCGGACGCGCCGGCGATATCCGTGAGGGTGATCTTGCCGATGCGCGCTGCGGGGCACCGGATCGCGATCGCGATCTCGGGAGATGCGACGTGTTCGAGGCGCAGCTCGATGGGGCTCGCGTCGATCGACGCGAAAAAATTTCGCGCCGTGAGGTCCATCTCCGCGGTCACGGTCGCCGTCGGCGCCACGTCGATCAGCCGCACCTCGCGCTGGCCGGTGGTCTCGACATACTGGACCGATCCGCCCAGGTCGACCTCGATCGACGACGCAGCGAGGACGACCCCATCCAGAGACACCGTGGTGGTGGCGGCGGACGTCGGGGTCGGATCGACATAACCCGGCGCCGCGGGGTAGGTCACCATCGTGCCTGCCTCGGGCGGCGCGTACAAGCCGACCAGCGACACCGAGAGGTACGGTATCGCGGGCACGTCCGCCCGGATCCGGATGGAGCCCCGGCAGCCGACGATAGTCTGAAGCATCCCGTCGATCCGCGCCGCTACGGTGACAGACTCCAGGCCGGACTCAATCGTGCTGTACCACACACCGACGTCCGCAGCCGGCGGCGGCGAGACAGTCTCCGCCAGCCCGCACGCGCGCAGGAGGCGCGCATATGGCGGCGGCTCAGCGAGCGCGGCGGCCGCCGCCAGCGGCACGTCAAATGAGATCTGGACGTGCCGGCCAACGAGGTGACGCGCCGTATAGGACGACCGGCCCAGATCGATACGACGCTCGATATCCTGGCCCTCAATGGGGGTCAGCGCGATATTCTCGACCAACAACAGATCTGCGGCAAAGCTCGGAGCCGCGCTTGACCCATAGGCGGTCTCGGTCTTGATGGACACGGCCTTGTAGCGCGATCTGTACCACGTGCCCATCGTCAAGCCTCCTTCTTGGTCTTCGGCGCCGGCGCCGGCGCCGGCGGCACAGGCACCGATGCCGACGCCGACGCCGACGCCGACGGAATGGGATCACCCGGCTGGCGCCGGGTCAGCGCGCCGGTCACCGGGTCGCGCAGATAGCTGCCCCCCGAGGTCGGCCAGGGGCCTTCGTCCGCATTCTTGGCGGGCATCTAACACCTCATGCATACAGTTGTCGGCTGGTCAGCCACATACTGACGAGCCAGTAAGTCCCAACACCAGCCAGCTGGCTGGCCCTGGTCCCCCCGTAGTCGATCGGGAGGAGGTCGGCGGGGTCTGGCGTCCACCCGGCCAGCGCCCCCTTCAGGGCGGCCGAGATCGTCTCGGCCTCGGCGAGGTAGGCCTCGCCCGTGCCGTCCTCGTAGGTGCGGATGCAGACCGCGGTAAGGACCGAGATCGCGATCGGCTGCCGATGCCCGCCCGATGTCTGGGATGGCCGCGGGTCCTCGGCCCAGGGGATCACGTAGCAGGCGCCGCTCTCCGGAGCGGTTCCCTCGCGCACCGCCTCCAGCTCCGCCGCGCCTGCCACCGACACCAGCGGCGGCATGGCCGCCGCCCGCAACCGATCGCGGATGGCACGGGCGGCCGCGATCACAGCCAGCCGTCCAGGGCCCGGCCCGTGAACACCGGCTCGTCCGACGCTGCGTGAACCCCACCCGCCGCATCGGCCACCGGCGCCGCCACCCCGTCGACCCCGGCCAGGACCAGGCGCCCGGCCGATGCGTCGACCAGCTGCTTGAGCGCGTCGCGGTAGTCGGTGGCGACGTGCTCGGGCGGGCCATTGCGATGCAGGCGATAGCGCGCGATCGAAACCGCCCAGCCGCGCACCATCGCCGGCGGCGGATCCGACAGAGGGGTCACGTACCGGCCCCGCAGGTAGCCGTCGATGACCTCGGCGGCATCCGCGATGGCGGCGGCGATCACCTCGGGATCCGGGGTGCCGTCGCGGTCGCGGTCGGCGATCTGCCGGATTTCCGCTTCGCCGGCGCGGGCGATCAGGTCGTCCAAGCTGGCGTACATCAGCCCGCCTCTGCCGGTTTTGCCGGCTTCTTCGTCGGCGGCGGGGGCGACGGGCTGACGGTGGATCCACCGCCATCCTCGCCCGTCGGCGTGGGCGCGGCGATCGCGAGCCCCGCCAGCCCCTCGGCGATCAGCGAGGCGGCCAGATTGTCCGGCACGTCGACGGTCTCGCCGATGCCATAGCGGTGGCCGTCGTGACGCAGGCAAGTCTTCGTGAGGGTGATCGCGACCATCACAGGACCTCCCGGATCAGGTACCCCAGATCGGGCGCGACCACGCGTTCCTCGACCTCTTCGCCGACGCGCACGCGGGTGCCGCCGTACATGCCGATCTTGTCGTCCAGCTTCGACCCGGCGAAGCGCGCACTGTTGCTGCCGGGAGCTTTCGTCTGAGCGGTCCAGCCCCAGGTCACGATGCGCTTGCTGCCGATGTTCGCGGCCTGATAGGTCAGCGAGGCGTGCCCGCCCCAGACGCGCACCCGCTGCGGGGGCTGTCCGGGGCGGTTGGCATTCACCCAGGCCTGTCCCACCTCGATCCGATCGACCTCGATCAGCTCGGCGGCTTCACGCCTCGTCACCCGCCCCTTGTCGCCGCTCGATCGATTGATGGCGGACACAAGGGCCGGATGCCGCCGCAGCACGGACCACTCCCGAGCGCCGAGCGTCATCACGTTCGGCCGCAGAGGCGGCGCGTCGAGTGCGTCGGCAATCTGCCCGAGCGGATCCGACGTCGGGTCGGACCACTTATCGGACCCGGTCAGCGTCTCCACCTGCGACGCAGCGTAGGACGATGCCGACTGCACGATCGACGCCACCCGAACCTCACGGTCGAGCAGGATCAGCTCGGTCAGCCCCGTGACCGCGAAATCCACCGGGTCATAGCCGTCGGGCGCATCTCGGCTGTCCGTCAGCGGCACCGGATCGTCGAGGCCATACCGCTTCGTCTGGCTCGTCAGCTCCTGCGCCTTGAATTCCACTTCGTTGGGCGCCGACTTGCGCCCGACGGCGGTATCGGGGACCGTGATGAGCTGGTCGAAGCCGAACAGGTGGTAGAGGTAGACGCTCTTGTCGTGCGGCGGCAGGCGCGGCATGACATTGTCGGCGATGTAGGCGCCGTTGGAATAGGCGAGCGAAATGCCCGTCAGCACAGGCGAAATCGGGAACGGCTCTCCGGCCACTGATCTGCTCCTTGCCTCAGAAGGTCACGCGCCCGGGCATCACCATGCCGGGCACGATGTCGCCGGGCGACGCGGTGACGGTCGGGTAGCCGACGGTCCAGTACGAGGTGTCGGCCGTGGAAGGCGTCTGCCCCAGGGCGCCGCCGGCCAGGGCGCGCAGCGGCATGCCGGCGGCCGAGGTGGTGCCCGCGCCGCCCGGCCCGTCGCCGATCACCATGTCGGTGATGCCGCTGAGCACCACGTCAACGACCGCCCCAGCGGTGACGCCGCCGGGGCAGTCGGTGACACCGATCCCGCGGTCGCCGGCGCCCGCGATGGTGACGGTGCCGTCGGTGGCCCCGTACTTGACGGCCCGGCCGTGCGTCAGATTGACGGCGGCGACGTGGGCCTTGATGACCTTGTTCGACATCAGACACCCCCACGGCGACGCAGCTGCGCCACGGCATCGGCGTGCGACAGGATGCGGCCGCGCGCCCGTTCGGTGGCGATCAGGTCTTCGATCATGGCCGCCACGGCAACCGGGTCGCTCGCCTCCGCGAAGCTCGGGCCATCGGCGTCGGGGGCCGCGATCTCGCCGGTGTGAACCGGCAGGGGCAGCGACGCGATCAGATCACGCAGCGCCTGCCGGGCGGTCGTCTTGATGGTCGATTCGCCCTCGCTGAACTCCACGGACCCGTCCGAGCCCGCCAGCTCAGCGAAAACGGCCTCGGCGCGCGCCTGAAGGCTCTTGGGCAGCCGCCCCGCCTCGACGGCCTGGGCGACGGCCATCCGGTCGTCGGCGATCCGCTGCCGCCGCAGCGCCTCGGCCGCGTCGCGCTCGCGCTGGATCTGCGCCGCCTCGCGGGCGGCGATTTCCTGCTCCCGGCGCACGAGGTCCGCTTCGCGGTCGCCCGCCGGGGCCGGGGTGGGCGTGGTGGTGGTGGTGGTCATGCGTTCCTCTTGCGATTCCGCGGTCGTGATCGGCGCCTCGGCGAATGCCGGCCCGGGCGCCTGGTCCTCGGCCGGCAGGGGGTGATAGCCCGCGGCATCGCGAGCCTCTTGATCCGCGGCCGCCAGTTCGGCGGCCGAGATGATCCGATCTGCCGCCTCCGCGCCCTGCGTCTCCGTCAGCCAGTCCCTGACCCGCCGCAGCGCGCGGGTCACGATCTCCAGCCCGCGGCCGGTGGCGCGGATGGGTGCCGCGCCTTCGGACAGCTCGATGTCGATGCAGTCTGCCGCGTCGCCGAACTCGATCGGGCGCAGGCCTTTGACCGCCGGGGGCGTCGCGCCCAGGAAACCCACGTGGCGGAGGTGCCAGCGCCCGGGCGTCGGATTGCTCGGGGCATCCGGCGGGTACAGCCGCACGGAGACCTTTGCGTAGCGCTCAGCGCGGACGAGGTCCGCGAAGGTGGGATCCACCGCCTCCGGCACCGCGACCAGCCGGCCACCCTCCACACGGACCGCCGCAATCCAGCCCCAGGCGGGATCGTCGGTTCGCGGATGGCCGATCACGATCGGCGCGCGGTGGAGCTTGGGGTCATACGAGCTGGCGATCTCATCCAGCTCCCGTGGCCCAAAGGTCAGGGGAGGCCCCCCGGACGCGGGGTGATGGGATCCCAGGCTCAACACTTCGATCGGTTTCATGAGGCCGATTTTGACGGCTCTGCACCGCTCGGGTCAGGCTGACAGATGTCATACCGGCCGCGCCGTCGGCAGGCGCCGCCTGGATGGCCCTTAGAGCGCGATCTGCCCCGCTTGGCTACTACCCCGGCCGAGACCGTCGACCATGCGCCTATCCGCCCGCCGGAGCGGCGCGGTGGACTCACCTCAGGCGGTGCGGCCGGTCAGCAGCCCGTCGACGTAATCCGTCGCGAGGTCCAGCATGTCCTCGCCGTCGGCCGGCGAGATCCCGAGGTAGGGTCGGGCGGGGATGGTCACGGACTGCACCCGCACCAGCTCCGCCCCGAGCTGGAACACCAATGCCGCCGCCGTCTTGGGGCGGATCACGCCGCCCAGCTGGTGGATGGCGCCGTAGATCCGTGACGTGCCGACCTCAATTGCCATGTCGCCGGCCATCTGCCAGACGATCGTGGATATCAGGCCGCCGGACATGCCGGCTTCGCGGAGCATGCCGCCGCCGCGTTTCGTTGCAGCGTACAGCGGGTTCAGGGCCGGCCAGTCGCTGCCGTCCGGGCCCTGCTCGGCGAACATCCGATCGCGGGTAGACTGGACCAGCAGCTCGCCGATATTGACGAGCAGCGCCCGCGGCCGCTGGAGCCCCACGGTCAAGGACCGCAGGGCGCCGGAGATCTGGTCAATTACGGTGAGCCGGGCGCCGGACACAGGTGTTCCTCTTGCGGTTTTTGAGTGGCGTGACTACCTTTGCCTTAAGGGCTGCGTGGCAGTGGGGCCGATCACCATCTGCAATGTCATGCGGTTCGGGCGGGGTCCGCGGCGGGCTCCGCCCGTTTCATTCCGGGCGCCGGTAGAGCAATGCTCCCGCGCGATGTTTCGAGAGGTAGTTCGGACGCACATTGAACGCCGTGACGCCATGCCACGCGTCGCCCGTCCACTGGAACCTCGTGAACATCTCCTTGCCCCCCGAAAGCCCCGTCCGCCGCAGATAGGAGCGGCGCAGTGCCGGCTTCCCGCTGGCAAGCATCGCCCAGTCGACCCACACTTCGTCCGGGTCGCGGATCGCATCGGCGAGCAAGAGCAGGTATCGCCCGCGATCGAACTTGTCTGCCTTGCTGCCGACGACCTCACCTCCAGCCGCCCGAACCTGGAACAGTTCTTCGCTGATGAGGATGATCCCGCCTGAGCGATCGCGGAACTCGCGAGGTCGACCCGGCGTTGCCCCGAACTCCGCAAGGAACTGGTCCACATACTCCTGCGGATCCAGACCGTCGGGCAGGATCCGCGCCGGATCCACCGGCCGCACGGGGGGCAGCGGCGGCAGGTCGGGCGGCAGCGGCGAAGGCTCGCCATAGGGCGGCAGCGGCTCCTGAAGCTCCGCCGGAACCACGCCTTCCATGGAAGCTATTCCGACGTTGTAGTCCCACCCCGGGTCGATCCCCTTCGGGATCTGCCGGCTTTCGCCGGTCCTCGGATCCGTCCAGGTGTAGGTGCCGTCATCCGGCGCGCCGATCTCGGCCACGCCGGCCCTCAACAACCGCTGCAACTGCCGCTCGGTGATCGCTTCGACCCAGCAGGTGCAGCCCCACCCGTTGGCCGGGTAATGCGACATGATCCACGGGTCGTCGCGCGACACGATCCGCCCGTCCCAGCTCAAGTGCAGCGGCCGCGGCACCCGGCTGTCACCGTGGCGATACCGCAGGTGCGGGCGCATGCGCACGATGTCGGGGTCCATGAGCTGCTGCCAGCGGCCGGCCTGATAGGCCTGCCGGATATTCACCCCGTAGATCAGCCGGGTCCGCCAGTCGCGCGGCCCCTTGTAGGCCCAGCCGTGGCGTTCGACTAGCGCGTCAAAGTCCGCCTGGAACTCCGCAAAGCTCGTGCCCTGCTCGATCGCTTTGGTGACTGCCGTCCGGAGGTCGGCGAGTAGATCGTCGCGCGCGGCGCCTGCGGCGGTGAAAGCCCTCGCGTGGGCCGCCCCGTACAGGTCCGTCCAGGCGGCGGTCGGCAGCGATACCTTGCGTCGGTGGAACTCGATGGCCTCCCGGAACGGGACGCTCACGGCCTCAACTGTCGCCATCGTCCGCCCCCTCGGCCAGCACCGCCGACCTCCCGATCAGGTCGGCCGTCGCCATCGCCTCGGTCATGATTTCGCCGAGGGCGGTCACGTCCAGGCCTGGCAGGGCTTCCAGCAGCCGAACAGCGAGATCGTCGTAAGACGTGGCAGCCATCACCACCTCGCGCACACGCTCGATCAGCTGCCGGCGCGCATCGGCCGTGGCGTCGATCAGGCGGGCGGTCAGCACCTCGGGCACGCGCTGGGTGGCGATGGCGGCTGCGGTGGCTGCGGCCTCGGCGAACGCCGGATCGGGAGGAGCGGCTTCGGCTGGCGGGGGCGCCTGGGTGTCGACGCGGTCGCCGCCATAGGTTTCGGCGATGTATTTCGCCGTCGGGCGGAACCCCATCTGGGCCAGCCGTTCATCCCTCTGAGACAGCTGATTGAGATCTTCAGGCTCGCTGAAATCGCGCCAGACCTGAGGATACCCCGCCTTGATCGGCAGGGCGTTGGCATCGACGATCCACCGCACCATCGTCTCGTTAAACGTCTGGCAGATGAGATCGGCGTCGGCTTTGGCCAGCAGCGTCCGGATCTCGTTGTGAACATCACCCAGAGCCCGCGCCCCGTGATCCCCTGCCGACGTGGTCAGCGTCTCGCCGAGGATGGCGATCGTGATCATCTCGTCGAGGTATCGCAGCAGCGGCTCGTAGTCACCCGCCTCCGCCTTGTGAAGCGCGACCTCGACCGACCGTGGCAGCACCATCGCACCGCCGCGGACCAGACCCATCAGCTTCCGCAGCAGCTGATCCTGGGTCTTTTCTTCCATGTTGCCGTCGTAGGTCGCGACCTTCATGGGGTCCGCGTATCTCTCCACGGCCTGCACCCAGGCCGCCAGAGTGACGCGCTTCATCCAGGCCGGCCAATAGAGGCTTTGGCCGATTCCCGATCCGTAGGGATCATCGTCATGGCCATGGATCTGGTGGCGATGGACGATGATCTTGCGGTCAGGCACGGCGATGCCCGTGAGCGTATTGCCTCGGGTGAGCAGGCGGGGTGATCCGTCCACTGCAAATCGCCAGCGCCGCTGATTGCGCACCTTGATCCGGTCGACGACAAACATGCTGTCGCGCCGGGCCCACATAGCCTCTCCGATCGCGTGCCCTTTCACGACCGCGCCGGCGATCAGACCCTTCGTCGCTTGGTCGTGGTTCATGGCACGGATCTGCGCCTCCACGGCCAGCGCGGTCGACCGGTCGGCCCGCGCGTCGCTCGCCCGATCCACGCGCCACTCTCGGCTCGTCACTCCCAGTGTCCGCTTTTCGAGGAGTGCCATGATCAGCGGGTCAATGAGCAGCTCATCGTAGAGTGCCACCCCTTGAGCGCCGCCGCGCCGGGCCAAGGTCGGATCCTGCGGCGCCAACACGCCCGTGTACATCTGCACCCAGGGGTCAGTCTCCGGAGCCGCGATCTCGGCGGTAGTAATCTTGGAAGCCATCACATCCTCCGGTAGTCATCAAGGCTGCCGCCGAGGCTGCCGCGGTAGTCGTCGAGGGGGGCGTCGCGGTCGGGATCGGTGCGGGCGGCGGCAAGGTCTTCGACGGAACGGCCCGCGTCCGTGGGGCCGCCATCCTGTGCGCGGGCATAGACCGCCAGGGCGCAGGCAATCACGGTGTCGCCGTGCCGCGGCAGGCCGTCCTTGCCTTTCGTCCGGCGGCCGCCGACCTGCGGCACGCCCCGGACCAGTTCGATCGCCCGGAAATCGGCCTCCACATCGGGGTCGGCCGGCACCGGCAGTGCCTCGCGCTCAAGTGCCGCCTTACAGAGAGGCATCGTCTGGCGATACCACTCGGTCGAGATCTTCACCTCGGAGACGCGCGGCCGCCCGAACTCCAGCGTCATCGCCTCGGCCAGCGCCGCGCCGTTGCCGGTGGCGTCCAGCGCCATGTGGTGCAGCCGCGGCAGACGGCGACCGAGCCACGCCAGGATCCTCTCCTGCCCCCTAAACGGCACGTTGCGCAGCTCGATCACGGCCGGCGTCAGCCACCGATTGCCGCCTTCCACCAACAACCAGATGCACGTCGCGTCGATCGTGCGGCCGAAGTCGAGCCCCACTACCGAGCGCCTGGCCGTCGGCGGCAGCGCCGCCATCAGCGGTTCCAGCTGGTCCAGGATCCAGTCGTCGATGATGGCGTTGAGGTGTTCCTCTCGCCTCTCGGCCGACAGGATGTCGTCGGGCGCCGTCCAGCGGATCACGGGGACATCGGCATCGCGGCAGTCGGCGATCAGGGCCGCCCTGAAGTAGGCGCCGCCGCCGGCGCGCGGGATGACGTGCAGCTCCTCGTCTGCTGCATCGCCATAGAGCCCGAGCACAGACGCGATCCACTCCTCCTTCGGCGGCGTGGATGGCCGGGTGAGCTTGATGCGCTCCCAGAGCCCAGCCTGCAACGCGTCCTCGAACGTGATCCGCAGCACTGCCGCCCCCGGCCGGCGGCCCTCGCGGATCTCGGTGACGAGCTGGTTGAACTCGTTGTCGGCGCCGTCATGGGTCGAGATCACGATCACGCGGCCACCCCACATCGTCAGGGCCAGCGCGGACTTAAGGACCTCGGTGAGGTTACCCATGAAGGCCGCTTCGTCGAGGATCACCAGACCCTGGCGGCCACGCAGCGCACGCGGGACACTGGATAGCGCGACGACCTCATAGCCTGAGGCGTACCGGATCCGGAATGCCTGGATGCTGCGGGTCTCTTCCCCGTCCTTCTGGTCGTAATATACGAATTCTTCAACCTCGGCTTGCGCGCCCACCAGGGCATAAGCCGTCGACCACATCGCGACCGTGTCGATGAATTCGCGCGCCATGTCACGGTCGAAGCCCATGTAAAGGGTATCCATGCCGCCCGCGGCCCGCTGCGACGCGGATATCAGGGCGGCACGAGCCGCGATGCCCCAGGTCAGACCGATACGACGGCTCTTCTCGATCACGAGCAGCGCGCAGGTATCGGCCTGCTGGAACGCTGCTACCTGATAGTCCAGCAGCACGCCCTTAAGCGGCATCCCGACCAATTCTGGCGGGAGGGATTGGGCCAGCGCCGGCGTCATATCACGTCACGCCCAGGATTTGCTCGCGGATGAAGGCCGCGGTATCCGGCGTGAGGCCCCGAGCCTTGGCGGCAGCGCCGGCACGATCCGCAGCCTCGCGCCGCGCCTTGTCGGCCGCCCGCTTCTCCGCCTGGAGCACGCGATCCGCATCCACCTTCCGGGCTGACGCCGCATTCTTGATCGCGGAACTAAGCATCATCAGCTCTTTGGGGTCCAACGCCGCCCCGTCTCCCGCCCCCGCCAGCGAGACTTTGAGGATCAGCCCCTGGAGAAGCTCGATCGAGGCGCGGTTCATCACGTCATCGTCCGCGTCATCGCCCAACCGGTCGACCACCGCCTCCGCCACGCTCCGCGCCTGCATCGTCTGCGCCCGCAGCTCGTCGAGCCGCTTGATGTAGACGCCCAGCCCACTGCGGCTGACGTCGGTCACGCCCAGGCCGTCGAGGTGAGAGCGGATCTCGTCGATCGTGTGCCCGCGTTGCCGGAGCCCCCGGATCGCGTCCAGGATTTCGGGCGGCAGCCGGTCCACCTTGCTTGGCCTGGCCATCGGATCAGTCGCCGATCAGCGGATAGGCCACGCCCGGCACGGCCGGCACCTGCCGACGCAGATAGAGGCGGCCGCGGGGGGTGATTTCCGCCCCCATGACCATTCCCCGGTACCAGTCGGTGCGAACCAGCCCGGCATCGCGCAGGTGATCGAGATCGGCGCGCACGGTGTCGGGCGCCGATGCGAGGCCCCGGTACTGGAGGGCCCACAAGTTGGTTCCGATGACGCTTTCGTTCGCGGCGCCATCCTGGTCGATCAGGATGCGCAGGATCGCGAGCCGCCGCCCTGCGGCAGGGTCCATCCGGTCCGTCAGGTCACGCTCGGTCACTTCTCGGGCCTCCTGGTGAGGTATTCTTCCATGCGCTCCAGCGCGCGCCCCTGGCGCTTCTGCTCGTCGCTGAGCCCCCCGATGCCGCCCTCCAGGCGGGCCAGGGTCTCGCGCAGGGCTGCGACGTCATCGGCGGTGGGCAGGTGCCGAATGTCCGCTTCCAGGCGCTGGGTCCGCTCGGTGAGATCAGCAATATCGTCGGCCGCCGGCATGTGCCGGACGTCGCCTTCGATGCGCTGTAGTCTCGCGGCCAGATCGGCGACGCCGGCCTGAACCGGCGCAAGTGTCTCGCGGAGGTCGTCCTGCGACACGAGCCCGCGGCGGACCACCCACGACAGAACGGGCACCACGAGCGTGCCCGTCGCCATGACGACGATGCCGAGGGCCGGCACGATGTCCTTCAGCCAGTCCGGCATGCCGCCTCCCTCTCCTCACCACGAGCACAGTCGATGCAGGTCCGCGCCCAGGGCAGCGCCGCGCGCCGATCTTCGGGGATCACATCCCCGCAGACCCGGCAGGTCGGCCGCCCCACAGGCCGCGGGCGGCGGAGGTGACGGGCGATCGCGTCGGCCGCCGCCTGCGCCGCCCGGTCGGCTGCGATGTCGGCGTCGTCAGCCATTGGCGGACCTCCCGGGGAGCCGGGCGGTGACGTAATCCCACAGATCCGCCGCACCGTCCGCGCCCGCGAGGTCAAACCGCGAGAGGGCGTCAGGCACGCGCCGACGCAGGTAGTTGACGGCCACTTCGACGGCCTGGGTCTTGGCCTCGGGCGTTCTGATCGCACCACCCAGCTGGTGGATCGCGTAATCGATCGCGTTCAGGGTGGCGTCTTCAAGGTACGCGCGGACGCGCGCGTCCTGCTCCAGCCCCAGCCAGACGACTGCACGGTGGATCAGCCGCACCGCATAGCCGCCGGCGATCACGCCGATCGCGCCGAGCACGTTCTCGATCACCGGGCCGATCGCAGCGGCCGCGACACTGGCGGTGGTGTCGGCGGCATGGGCGGCATGGGCGGCAGAGATGAACAGGATGGTCGCGGTGACGGCGACCCAGGCAGCGATGCGCTTGCGCATGCTCACGCCTCCTCGTCATAGGCGCGGATCAGCCACCCGCGGATGTAGCGCTGGTCGCGCGGGTCGCGGACCACTTCCTCGCGATAGAGGGCGGCGATCTCGCTTCGATAGGCGGGGATGATGGCGGCGCCGATCTCGGCGATCGCGGCGCGCGATCGGGGGCCGAGGATGCCGTCTTCGGTCAGCCTGCGGCCGTGCGCGCGGCAGGCGCGCTGGAGGGCCGTGTGGGCGCGCATGGGACCGAGATTGACGGCCGCATCGAGCGCCTTCGCGCCGACGCCATAGGGCAGCGCCCCATATTCGTAGCGGTCCCACCACAGCACCCGGTAGACCACGGCGGCCTCGTCCCAGGTGAGGCCGCGGATCCAGTCCGGCGTGATCGTGCCCGGCACAGCGAGGCCGGCGGCGGCGAGCTGGCGGCGATCGGCGGCGGACCAGCGCTTCGCGAAGTTGATGGCGATGCCGTGGTGGGTGATGCCGCCCGGATCCTTGGGATCATCGACGAGACCACCCTCGCGGCTACGAAGACGCCCGACGGCCGCGGTGAAGCGGGCGTCGGGCGAGGTGTCGGGCTGGGGATCGCCCGTCGGGAGGATCGTGACCATGGCCGCGATTTTCGCGCGGCCGCGGGCAGCGGATCAGGGGGACAGATGTTCACATCCGCCCCTGAGATCGAGATCCATCTGCCGCCCATCCTGCCGCCGCAGCCGCCGGCGATGCGCCCGCCCGCAGGTCGGGCAGACGGGCGCGGGCTCCACGTCGTCCGGCCCGCCATTGCCGCGGGCGACGCCGGCGGTCAGGCGGGCGGCGTGGGTCTCGGTGATGCCCAGCTCGCGGGCAATGCGGGCGTGAGTCCACCCATCTGCCCTCAGTCTCCGCGCCCGGGTGGCCCGGATCAGCGGGGCCGCTGACGGCACGGGGTGTGTGTCCCCACCCAGCTCGGATCGGCAAACCAGCCGCGCCGCCTGAACCCCGAGCACCCGCGCCAGCTCGTGCCCCGGCCGCACGTCGCGGGGCACGTAGAGCCGGGTGCCGCCGTGCGCCTCGGCCAGCCGCAGGGCAGCGTCGACGCCGGCGATGCGGGCGACGATTGACAAGATGCCGGGCAAGGTTTCGGGCTTCGGGGTCCAGGTCATGGCGTTACCTCTGCCGGTTTTCGCCGGGCGGCACCGCCCAGCACCACGTGCCACGCACTTCCGATCCGTCCGGCCACCGCCAGCGCGCCCGGAGGACGTGACGGCTACCCTCAGGCCGATGGCGGATGACCACCCGCTCGGCCACCAGCCGCCCGCCGGCGGCCGTGTGGCGGGCATGGGCGGCGGTGGCGGCCGCCGGCCAGCCCGGCAGGGGCTTCATGCCGCCCTCCGGCGGCGCACTTCGACGCCGAGCTGTCCGATGATCGCATCCAGCTCAGACGCCCCCATCCGGCGGATGTCGACCTCCGCCGCGAGCTGCCCGCCCCGCCGCAGCTGGGCCTCGATCACCGCCCGGCGCGCGGCCAGCGGCCCCGCATCGGCCGGCGGCCAGTCGACCCCGCCCTCGCGCGCGATCCAGAACTTCAGGGCCTCGATCACCTTCGCGAGCGTGGCCGGGTCGACCCAGTTCATGGCGCTGATACCCGTCTGCCGCTCGATCCACTCCCCCAGGCCCGTCTCCGACGGGTCATAGGTGATGCCGAGATTGTGCGCGGATACCCACAGGGCCCGGATCTTGCGGGCCTGCGCCGACCCGGCCGGGCGTCGATCGCCCTTGCGCCGGCGCGACTTCGGCACCCACCCGGCCGCCCGCAGCGCATCGAGCACCCGCCCGAGGTCGGCAGCCGACGCACCCGCGGCCGAGCGGCTGCCGATGGTCCGGACGTAGACGTCGCGCAGGCCATCGTCCGAGAGCCCCAGCTCCCGGGCGGCGGCACGGACGGTCCGAAGCCGCAGCGTCCTGTCATCCATGGCGGGCCTCCTTCAGGGCCGCATCTACGGCGGCCCTCAAATCGGGGGTGTTCAGCTCGGCGATTTCGTCGGCCGGCAAATCGTCCGGCACGTCGATCACGACCGAAACTGCCAGAGGACCCTCGGAGAGGATCTGCCACCCGGCCTCCAGATAGGCCTCAAGGGCCCCGTAGGGGATCGTGGTGACATAGCGGGGCAGGTCAGCCATGGGTCGCCTCCCCGATCACGGCCAGCAGCTGAGCCCGCGCCAGCCGCCGGCGGCGCTGCGCCGCGGCGCAGACGTCGCGGGCGTGGCGGGCGGCGGCGCGGGCGGCATCCCAGGCGACCTCGGCGTCCAGCGCCTGGGCCTGGGCGGCCAGATCGAGGTCGTCGACCACCTGATCGAGGTCGTCGGCCGCGCGGGCCAGGATCGTCTGATAGCTGGCGTTCATTCCTGTTCCCCTCCAATTCCAATGTCTTGCCCCATCGCCCGCCTGTGCAGGAGGTCGCCCAGCTCGGCGTGCGCCTTCGCCTCCGCGGCCCGCGCCAAGGAGGCCGTGTCCCGCAGGTGCCCGGCGAGCCCGGTGATGACGCTGCCGAGCCGTTCGGCCGCCGCCGCCCGTTCGGCGGCCCTGAACATGTCGGCCGCGACGTGCGCGATCGCGTCATAGGGGCCATGCACGGCCCGCTCCTCGTCGCCCTGGGTCAGCTCGCGCAGGCTGCGCTCGGTATCGCGAATCAGCCACGCCATGCCGCTGATCAGCAGCTGCTGGTTCGAGGGTGCGCCTCCGGCGGCGGCGTGCATGGCTGCCGTCGCCGCCTTGAGGTCGTCGCACACCTTCAGCAGCTCGTCCTTGTAGGTCGTGTGTCTGGCCTGGGTCATGACAGCGGCATCCCGAGCGCGCGCTTGTAGACGTCGAGCAGGTCGTCCTGCTCCGCCACGTCCTGCGGCTCCATCCTGCGCAGCTTGATCAGCTGCCGCATGACCTTCGTATCGAAGCCGTTGCCCTTGGCTTCGGCGAACACCTCGCGGATGTTCGCGGCGATGCCGGCCTTCTCTTCCTCCAGCCGCTCGATCCGCTCGATATACGAGCGCAGCACGTCGGCCGAGATACCTGCGACCTCGGTCATGGCGTCACCATCTTGTCGATGTTGTGGGGTTCGACCTTAAAAGTCAGGGCGACCACCCAGGGGTTGGCTGCCCAGCTGGCAGGGCCAGACTTGCCGTGGGTGCGGACCCAGGCCCAGGCATAGGCAGCCGTAGGCATTGCGAGCCAGTGCCTCGTGTCACGATCGAGCCCATACACGCATATGCCACTCGGGTGCCGTCCGTGCTGGATGCCCTCGGCGAGGATGTCCGTCACCTCGATATCCCAGAGGCGGCAGGCGCCGCCTGCATCAGGATGAAGGCGTATCTCGCGCACGCGAGCGGAGATGCATAGGCGTAGGTGACGACCCGCGGCGGATTCGTGGGGCGCGGGTCAAGACCGCAGATAAACAGGTCCCCGGAGGTTGATTTTGCGAGGCGGTGGGCCCGCTTGAACGCGTCGCGGGCGTCGCCGTAGGGATCATTCTTCGTGGTCATAGGTCGTACCCTTTGAGGTATGCGAGCCGCGCCACCGCGGCCCTCAGTGGTGTCGGCATCCATGCCCGGCCTGCCTGCCAGATCAGCAGGTCCAGCACCTCCCGCTCGGCCGCCGCGATCGCGTCATCGGTGACGCGGGCCGCCGGCTCGGGTGCCGGGCGGGCGGCTTCCAGGGCCGCGAGACGCTGCTCAATGGCTTCCAGGCGGGCGGGATCGGACATGGGCGCCTCTGCCGGTTACAGCCGCCGCAGCGGGATGACCTTTCCCATCCCGGCCGCGGCCCTCTCGCGCGCGACCCGCGCCGCGAGATCGATCTCCATCTCGCGCACCCGCGCGGCGATGCAGAGGAGGAGGGCCACCACCTGTTCCCATTCGTGGGGCGGGATCGTGGGGGCGGCCTTGTCGAGCCGCGAGACCAGCTCGCGGATTTCGGTAGAGGGGGTCATTTGCTTCCTCCCGATTGGGCGACCCCGTACAGGCACGTCTTGCAGGCGCGCCACGTCTGGATCGCGAGGTGTGAACTGGTCGGCGGCCGCGGATCCGTCCGGATCCGACGGCACCGCGTTTCGTCAATGCGCCCCAGGACGGGGCAGTCGACGGCCTGGATGATCAGGCCGCGCACAGCCGCCTCGACCCGCGCGTAAGAGCCGTCATAGGTCCGGCGCAGAACCCGGTGGACGACCATCGGGTCGTATCGGATCTGGTAGGCCACGGCGTTCGCGGTCTTGGTCTGCGCGGCATAGGCCAGAGCCCGCACCCAATCCGGCAAGTCGTGCCCCCATGCCGCCATCGCCGTGCCGACATGGTCGGTGCCGGGCTGCGGGGTACCCTTCTTCGGGCCGCGCTTACCCAAGGGGCACCTCCCGCGCGGGGGCGACGCCCACCGCCCGGCCGGTGTTCGGGTCGATCACGGCCCTGACGTCGACAACCACCGGCGCCCGCGGCCCGGTCACAGCGCCGGGCAGCAGCACATAGACTGCCTGCGCCCCGCTGCCCCGCTTCGCAGCCAGACCGGCCGCGGTCAGCGCGACGCAATAGGCCTGCGCGGCGCGGAGGGTGACGGGGGCGGCTTCCGTGCTCGCCCAGATCGCCAGATCGCGCGTCGTGACGGCCTTGGTCATCTGCAACGTCCGCCACATGTTCGCGCGAGCTGCCGACGGCGGCTGCACAGTCCCGTCCGGGCGGACCGCCGGCGCCGCCGGCGACAGCTCAGCGGCTTCAGGGGCCCCGTAGACCACCGCGGTCCCGTCGCGGCGCAGCTCACGCAGGATGCCGGCCTTTGCCAGCCGGCGCAGGTAGACCTGCGCCGTCGACCGGCTGCCGCCGTCGCCCCCGGCGATCGCGTTGACCGTGATGTCGCCGCCTTCGGCGATCACGCCCAGGATCCGCCGCCAGAGGGCCTGGTGCCGGGGGTTGGCGCCACCCTGTTCGGGCAGCGTTGCCGGGATCTGGACGATCTGGGCGGGGGAGGCCTTCTTTTTGGCCATGTCAGATCCTCCGCACCTTACTCGGCGCCGCGTCCCACAACGGCCGATCGCCCCATGCAGCCGCGTCAACGACACTCAGGCCTTCGGCTTCCGCCCAATCACGCACTGCATCTACGCCGACGCAGATCCGCCTGACCCGACCGCCGGCCCTGGCCGCGATCAAATCGGTCAGATCGCGGGTGATGGTCACACCACACGTGTCGGTGACATAGAGTTTGGCCAGCACGGCGGCGTCATCAGCCGTGGCTGGCTGCGCAGCCACCCACGCGAGCACCCGGTTATGCAGCCGCTCATTGCGCCGCATCGCCTGCGGCAGGAGTTCCTCGCCAATGAGCACGATCGGGACCCCGGTCTTGTTGTGGATGTCCCGGATCGCCTCGTCATAACCCTTGGCGACGGCGTGGTCGGCTTCGTCGATGATCAGCAGCGTCGGGGCCGCGGCCAGGGCCTCGATCACCGACTGATGGAGGTCGGCCGTGGTGCCGCGGGCGGGGGCGCCCACAAGCCGGGCGAGGTGCGCCAGGAACGTCTTGGTGGTCCACAGGCGGCCGAGCTCAAGGTAGTGAGCCCCGCACTCGTTCGCACCGTAGACAGCCGATTGCGTCTTCCCGAAACCCGACGGCCCGAAAAACACCCCGATCCCCGGCAAGTGAGCGCGGCGGGTGAGAAGGCGGCTGACGAGCAACCGGAAGGTGGCGACATTGTCAAGAGGCGCAACTGTATGCATTCGTTAATCTCCAAAATAAGTACTAATGGTTGTCTCTGCGGCCACAGCCCTGCCGTCAGCCCGGGTCCCGGGCAGGCAGGTGTCAAATTCAGCGCCGCGAGAAGCGGGCGACGCCGGCCTCCATCATCGCGATATCCCTCACCTCGGTGGCGATGGCGGCGTTGATCGCCTCAATCTCAGTCAGGGCCGCCACCATTTCGGTCAACGACCACGTCACCACCGGGGCCGCCTCGGCCTCGATATCGGTCCAGTCCACCGGGGCCAAGGTATAGATGTGCCCGCCTTCGGCACGCGCTTCCGCGTGTGTGGTGATCCGGATAATCGACAGACCGAGCCGGTCGGCGCGGGAGCGCAAATTATTGATTTTGTTCATCGATCCTCCTTCAGCGCGCGAGGATAGCGGCGCGCTGTTCCTCAAGGTCCCGCCGCACCCGGTATTCCGGGCGGGTCTGGTATTTCGCAAGCCACGTGACCTCGCTCTCGGTCACGCTCTCGCCGGCATCCACGCGCCGCTCGATTTCGCGGGCGCGGGCGTACCGCACCTCAGCCTCGGTCGCCGCGGCCGGCGCCGAGGCACCCGGCCGGATCTCGACCACCTGCGCCGACCGCTGCCATTCGGCCGCGGCTGCCGACAGCCCCGAGGCGACCTCTTGCGGTTTCCGCACCGGGGCCGCCGGCTGCGGGATGCTGGTGATCTTCGGCATCCCGGGTTCAGCCGGCGCCGGGGTGACGTCGATCACCCGACTGACGCCCAGCCTCTCGACCTCGATATCCTCAAGCCGCTGCTCCAAGAGAGCCGACCGCCTCTGCGCCCGCTGGTCGCGCGCGTGCTGGATTTTGCTCTCGGGCATATCGGGGATCACGTTGGCGTCCCGCTGGGCCACGCAGATCAGGCGCCCAGCCCCGTCCCGCACCCACACGCGGTCACCGTCGTGAATGGAGTAACCCACCCGCACCGACTGCCCGGTGTAGGGCACCAGGGCATGGTCGTAGTACCGCCCCCAGGGCAGACGCACTTCACCGCGCACGGTGCGGCGGATTTCGTAGGGGCGAAACAGGTCCTCGACGAGATCAGCCGGCAGATCCGACGGCCGCCAGCCGTTTTCGATCGCCTCGCGCATGGCTTCGGTGGGGGTCTGGTGGCGGGTGCGGCCAGTTTCGGCGTCGCGGATCCGCTTCAGGGCGCTGTGCGGCCTGTTGTTATAAGCGTCGACCGCTGCCCGCCAGTGATCGAGCGCTTCCTGCCACGACAGCAGCAGGCGTGATGCCCCGCGGGTCTTGATATCCCGCTCAACTCGCTGTTCGACGCGCTTGACGATATCCCGGTCGGCGCGGCGACCAACATAGGTCGGCAGCGAGCGCTCCGCGGGCCCCCAAATAGTCGCCTGCGCCCTCTCGATCTTGCCCCGCGCCTGAGCCCGCCCGCCGATTGACCGTTCCGGCTTCGTGCCGCACCGACTGAAGAGGCCGACGACCTCATCGTCGAAAAACCAGTTCTCGAACCCGGCCCCATGATCTGTGTAGGTCATGGCCATGACGCCCCACCTCTCAACGGAGTGCCGAAAAGCGTCCATCACTACCCAGGTGCTCTCGGCGAGCCCGGCCGACCAACCAACGCAGTAGCGGGTCGCGACATCCACGAAAGAGACCAGCTCGGCCTTGAAGGGGTTGCCCGTGACGGGATGCTGGACCTTCGCCTTGTACGCGTGCCCGTCACCGGTGCAGAGATCCATCGGCCACAGCCCGGCACTGGATCGCCGCTTGTGCCCCTGGAGGGCCAGCATCGCCGACGGGCCGATCCGCCCCTTCTCCCTCACCTGTGGCGGCAAGCTGGCGAGATAGGTCCGCGCCTGACTGTAGGTCGGCGCCGACACCCCCTCCGGCAGGCGGGACGGCAGATCCCGGACGATCTCACTCACCGTCGAATGCGGCCGCTCCCTATATATACTGAGTAGGTACGACGCCCACGCCGGCTCCGGCGCCGGCGGCGGGGCCTTCGGCAACAACCCGACCCACCCCGCCTCGCGCGCCTGCGCCCGCCACCGCTTGACCGTCCGCTCCGACAACGTGCGCCCGCCACCTTCCGCCGATCGCGCGTTCGCCATCGGCACCAGCCGCGCCAACTGCTCGCCCAGCGACCCATCGGCCGCGGCCGAAACCAGCGCCCGGATCGCCCGGTCGGACCCGTGCACCTCGGCCAACCGATCGACCTCCGCCAGCAGCGCCGCCCGCGCATCCGCCGCCCGCCGCTGCCAGTCCGCGGCCTTCACCGCGGGGGTGGGGGTGGGGGCGACCTCTGGCAGTTTTTCGGGCTCGACCGCGGTGGCCTGGTTCTCGGGCTGGGGCTGGGTGGCCAGCTCGCGGCGGGCGAGTTCATCGCGGGCCTCGGCCGGCAGACCGCTGGCTGCGAATTCCCACCCACCGCCGGACGCTTCGCGTCGACGACGCGGCGCCCCCTCTCGCATCAGTCGGCGCCGCATGCCGCTTTCGTCGTGGGGCATGCCCGACAACCGATCAGCTGCCCACGCTGCTGCTGTTTTCCAGACTTCAGCCATTTCGCGCCGCCCTCCGCGACGCTTCCCGCAGGAAATCCGCAGCCTCCCTCGGCAACATCCGCTGCACCCGCGCACGCCTTTCCCGCAGGGCCCTTTCCTCAAGCTCGATCGCGGCCAGCTCTGCGATCGCGGCTGCCTCGTGCGGGACGGCACGATAGCCGGCGGCCTCATTGATCAGATGCAGGCATCGCGCATCACCGGTGACGCGGACCAGCGCCGGCAGCGCCTCCGCCGGCAGGCGCCACTCGGCCGCGGAAGGGGCACAGTACCTGTCCAGCATCGCCTTCGAGATCTCGCGCTCCGGATCAAGCCGACCCATTTCAGCGGCGATGTCGTGTCGGTCCAGGCCCAGCCGCTCGCGAGCGAGCGCAAGCGTCTCGACCAGGGATTCACGCAGTCGGAGGCCGAAGCCGGGCAGTGGCACCTCCGCCGGAGCGTCGAAGAAACTCCCCTGTCCTGGCGCGCAGGTTGTCGGTGAGGGGCGCTTTTTAGCCATGCCTCCCTCCGTCAATTGCGATCCAAAGATTTGCGGGCGCCATAGCTATGCAACCTTGCGTTTTTGACAATGACGCACTGCGGGGCGATCGATAGCATTTGTCCTGCGCCCCTTCGGCTCGTTCCTCCGGCTGCCGTCCGCCCGAAACCTCTCGGGCCAGATCTGCCGGGGAGAGAGCCCCAGGTACTCAGCGATAACCAGCTCGCCATCGAGATCCGGGTGTCGCAGCGCGTGCCTACATGCGTATTCCGGCAAGCCGTTCAGACGGGCCAGCTCTGCCAGGGTCATTCCCTGCATGCGCACGGCCGCCTTGATCTGCTCTGGATGCCAAACATCAGCGCTTGGACGCTTTGGCGGTGACGACGCCATGCGGTATCCTCGTCGCTTGGCCGTAACCGGCCTACTTTTAGGGGGTTGTCTGTTGTGTTCGCAACAATGATGCCGACAAAAAGTCGGATGATCAACGACAAAAGATCGAGTCCCGACCTGAATCCCGACCTAAAAATCGTCGATAAGGCGATTTTCGTCGATGAACCATGGTTTTATGTCAGGGTGGGCAGCGGATATGGCGACTGATAAGTCAGTCCCGGGCTGGTCCGACGGGCACAGGACTCGATTCAGACAGATACTCGATACGATCGGGGGGCTCGCACCGGCAGCAGCCATCGCGTCGGTGACGCCCGAACAGATAGCGCGGTGGAGAGATGGCCGCGCCCGACCGCCATTCCTGGCAATGGTTCAGCTGGCCAGCGCCGCTGGTGTCAGCCTCGACTGGCTGGCAACCGGCGCCTCTGCCAGTTCGCAGCCGCCTTCCGATGCCAAACAGCAGGTCGAGCCCGTCGACCCTCAGCTTATGGGGACTATCGTTGACGCCGTCCGCGCCCTCTACAAGGGCGAAGGCGCAGCCATCCCGGACCGGACGCTAGGCGAGGAGGCAGCCCGGATCTACGGCGCGCTGGCCCCCACAAGGCACGACGTCTCGGCAACCCTGATTGCCTTGGGGGAGATCCTGGCCGATCGGCGCCGGCGCCTTCGCGAGAGCGCAGCAACCCCTGACCGCAGCAAACGCCCGGCCTGAAGCTCGTCCGTTTCGATAAAGATCCCCCGATCACACAACCCGGCCCTCCTTCGCCGGATCGCGCGCTTTTCCGTCCCGTAACAATCGTCACCGGTGATTTCGACGTACCAGTTCTTAATGATTGATTAATACGGGCCGACGTATTCGCGTCACGCGGTCGAATGCAGCCACGAGTTGCCGGCGGGACTGGGCGTCACGCCCAACGGCTGCATTCCTCAAGGTGACAAACCTCGCCACAATCGGCCGCCCACCCCTTCGGCGCGGACGCCGGGCATGACAAAGGGGCCGCAAATCGCTCTGCGGCCCCCGAAACCCGGTTTATCTCGTCGATTCAGCGCCCTATCCGGCCTCGTCCAGCCTGATCCAGGGTAATCCCGGGTGCCAAACCTTCCCGTTCCTCACAGGCGGGTTCAGCTTCTCGCCCAATCCGCGCTTCCGCAGCCCCGATCTGCCCGATGCCGAAATCATGACCGAGGCACATATCACCATGGGCCGCACCGCCGAAAACGTGGCCGCGCGCTATGGCATCGACCGCGCGACGCAGGAAGGCTTCGCGCTCCGCTCCCAGCAGAAGGCGCGTGATGCCCAGGCGGCCGGCCGGCTCGCCGACGAGATCGTGGCGGTGCACACGCCCGACGGCGTGGTCGATGCCGATGGCTGCCTGCGCCCCGGTACCACGCTCGAAGGCCTGGCCGGGCTGAAGCCCGCCTTCGGTGCCGACGGCACGGTGACCGCGGGAACGGCCTCGCCGCTGACCGATGGCGCCGTGGCGGTTCTCGTCACCTCCGAAGACTTCGCCCGCGCCCACGGCCTGCCGATCATGGCGGTGGTCCGCGCCACCGCGATTGCCGGCTGCCCGCCCGAGATCATGGGCATCGGCCCGGTGCCGGCCAGCCGCAAGGCGCTTGCCCGTGCCGGCATCGGGGTCGGCGATCTGAGCGTGGTGGAGATCAACGAGGCCTTCGCCAGCCAGGCGGTCGCCTGCCTGCGCGCGCTGGAAATCCCCGAGGACATCGTGAACCCGGATGGCGGCGCCATAGCACTCGGCCATCCGCTGGGGGCCACCGGCGCGCGGATCACCGCCAAGGCGGCACAGCAGCTGGTGCGGGGCGGCGGCCGCTTCGCGCTCGCCACCCAGTGCATCGGCGGCGGTCAGGGCATCGCCACGATCCTCGAAGCCGTCTGATCGGCGGATCTGCGGTCAAAGGCCGCCCAGACGCCATCCGGCCCGTCCCAGGCGCCGCGGGTGGCGCCCTTGGAATACTCGGTCGCGCGCTGTTCGAAGAAATTGGCGTGCTCAACCCCGTTCAGGATCTCGACCAGCCAGGGCAGCGGATGCGGCACCAGCGCCCGCGCGCCCTGGTCGGGGTCCGAGAAACAGCCATGGACCGGGGTCAGGCCCAGCTGGGTCAGCCGCCAGTCGGCGATGTAGCGGACATAGGCCTTCACCTCGTCCGGCCGCAGCCCCTCCACCGGCCCCAACTCGAAGGCGAGATCGATGAACCGGTCTTCAAGACCGACCATCGTTTTCGCCACATCGGTGATGTCGTCGCGCACCGCCCGGGTGACCACGCCGGTCTCGCGGTGCCATTCATGGAACAGGCGGATGATGCCTTCGCAATGCAGGCTTTCGTCCCGGACCGACCAGCTGACGATCTGGCCCATGCCGTTCATCTTGTTGTGGCGCGGGAAGTTGAGCAGCATTGCGAAGCTTGCGAACAGCGCCATGCCTTCGGTGAAGGCGCCGAACATGGCCAGCGTACGCGCCACATCGGCCACCGTGCCGGTACCGAAGCTGTGCATGTAATCGGCCTTGGCGCGCATGTCGGCATAGTCGTGGAAGGCTTCGAATTCGGCCTTGGGCATGCCCAGCGTCTTCAGCAGCAGCGCATAGGCATCGATATGGACCGTCTCCATGTTCGAGAAGGCGGCCATCATCATCTGGATTTCGAGCGGCTGGAACAGCGGCAGATAGCGCTTCAGATAATTGTCGCCGACCTCGATGTCCGACTGGGTGAAGAAGCGGAAGATCTGGGTCAGCAGGCCGCGATCGGCATCGCTCAGCCGGTCGGATGTCCAGTCCTTGACGTCGCCGCCGAGCGGCACCTCTTCGCCCATCCAGTGGATCTGCTGCTGCCGCTTCCAGAAGGCATAGGCCCAGGGGTAGCGCTCCACGTCATAACTGCCGGTAGCCGTCAGCAGCCCGACCCGGCCGGTGCCGACCAGGGTCATCGGGTCGAGATCGCCGGCGATCACGCGCCTCACTGACATGCCAGGCACTCCTCGTAATCGGTGCGTGCGGTCGCAGCCAGGCCGGCCGCGGTGCGCGTGCCGCCGGCAAAGCCCGCCCGCTGGATGGATTTGGACCGACAGTAATAAAGGCTCTTCACCCCCCGCTCCCAGGCGGTCCAGTGCAGCATGTGCAGGTCCCATTTATCGATATCGGCCGGCAGATACAGGTTCAGCGACTGGCTCTGGCACAGGAAGGGCGCACGATCGGCCGCCAGTTCCACGATCCAGCGCTGATCGATCTCGAAGGCGGTGCGGAACACCGTCTTCTCGTCCTCCGTCAGCCCGTCCAGATGCTGCACCGAGCCCTCATGCTCGACGATCGACTGCCAGATTTCGGGCCGGTCGAGGCCGCGTTCGGCCAGCAGCCGGGCCAGATGCGGGTTGCGTACCGGGAAGGCGCCCGACAGGGTCTTGTGGGTGTAGATATTGGCGGGGATCGGCTCGATACAGGCGCTCGTGCCGCCGCAGATGATGCTGATCGAGGCCGTGGGCGCGATGGCGAGCTTGTGGCTGAACCGCGCCTGCATGCCGGCCTCGGCCGCATCCGGGCAGGGGCCGCGCTCCTCGGCCAGGAACACCGAGGCGCGGTCGGCTTCCTGGCGCAGCCTGCGGAAGATCGCGAGGTTCCAGGCCTTGGCCATCGCGCTCTCGAACGGGATGCCGCGCGCCTGCAGGAAGGCGTGAAAACCCATCACGCCCAGCCCGACCGAGCGTTCGCGCATCGCCGAATAGCGCGCCCGGGCCATCTCGTCGGGTGCCGTCTCGATGAAGCCGGTCAGCACGTTGTCGAGGAAGCGCAGCACGTCCTCCACGAAGCCCGCCTCGCCCTGCCATTCGTCCCAGGTCTCGATATTGAGCGAGGCGAGGCAGCAGACCGCGGTGCGTTCTTCGTCCAGATGATCGGCGCCGGTCGCAAGCGTGATTTCGCTGCAGAGATTGGAGGTCGAGACCTTGAGCCCCAGCGCCCGCTGATGGCGTGGCAGGGCCCGGTTCACCGTGTCGATGAACAGCAGATAGGGCTCGCCGGTCTGCAGCCGGGTCTCAAGGATCTTCTGCCACAGCCTGCGGGCGTCGATCCGGCGCATCACCGCCCCCGATTTGGGGCTGATCAAGGGGAAATCGACCCCCTCGCGCACGGCCTCCATGAAGGCATCGGTGATCGCGATGCCGTGATGCAGGTTCAGGCCCTTGCGGTTGAAATCGCCCGAGGCCTTGCGGATTTCGAGGAATTCCTCGATCTCCGGATGATGCACGTCCAGATAGACCGCGGCCGATCCGCGGCGCAGCGAGCCCTGCGAGATCGCCAGCGTCAGCCCGTCCATGACATGGATGAAGGGAATGATGCCCGAGGTCTCGCCGCAGCCCTTGACCGGCTCGCCGATCGATCGGACCTCCCCCCAACTAGGTGCCGATGCCGCCGCCATTGGAGGCAAGCGCCACATTCTCGTTCCAGGTCCGCACGATGCCGTCCAGGCTGTCGGGCACCGCGTTCAGGAAGCACGAGATCGGCAGGCCGCGGCTGGTGCCGCCATTGGACAGGATCGGCGTCGCCGGCATGAACCAGAGCCGCGAGATCGCATCATAGATCCGCTGGGCGTGGGGCCGGTCGTCGGCATAGGCGCAGGCGACCCGCGCGAACAGATCCTGATAGCTCTCCCCCGGCATCAGATAGCGATCGCGCAGCGTGGCCTTGCCGAAATCGGTCAGCAGCGCATCACGGCCGCGATCGAGCACCAGATCGGCCGGCACGGGCTTCGGGGCGAGCGGAAACGGGATCGGCGCCTGCGGCCGGCGCGGCGCGCTTTCCAGCGGCACCGGACCTGTCACCGGAACCAGATGGCCGTGCCGGTCGAAGTCGAAGGCGAGAGAGGTCATGGCGTTCACCCATCGATCTGCGGACCGGGGCCGGATGAACGCAGGGCGGGCCGAACGCGCGGGCACGGGATCAGAACCCGCGGGTCGCCGGACGGAAACCGCCATGCGCCCGCCGGGACTCCCCGCCCAGGGACGTATCATTCCAAGGTTCCGGCAGGTCTCCTGGCTCGCGGGTCACCGCCGCCACGCCGGCCTTCCCGACGATCGCCCGTCAGTGGCCCTGTCTTGCGTGGCCGCTCTCCGCCTACAGTTGCGGGGACAGCTCCGGCATTGACGAGGGTGTCCCTCCTCGCACCGGATTCCCTCTTAGCCCCAGATCTTGTAGACCCGGGGAACCGAGAACGCCGCATCTTGTGCAGATCACTGTCCCGCCGTCAAGCCTCCGCCGCGGGATAGGGCGCGAAGCGGCGCTCCGCCTCGTCCACCGCCAGCCGCCGCCCCACCGGCGGAAAGGCGCGCTGCGGGCAGGCCGGGCGGTCGCAGACCTTGCAGCCGGCGCCGATCGGCGTCGCCGCCTCGGGGTCGGAAAGATCCAGCCCCTTGGCATAGACCAGCCGGCCGGCATGACGCAGGTCGCAGCCGAGGCCGATGGCGAAGCTCTTGCCCGGCGCGCCCCAGCCGCCGCCGGTCCGTCCCACGGTGCGGGCGATCCAGAGATAGGTCCGGCCGTCGGGCATGCGGGCCAGCTGGGTCAGGATCCGTCCCGGGCTTGCGAAGGCCTCGTGCACATTCCAGAGCGGGCAGCTGCCACCGACCCGCGAGAAATGAAAATCGGTCGCCGACTGGCGCTTGGAGATGTTGCCGGCACGATCGACCCGCACGAAGAAGAACGGCACCCCCCGCGCCTCTGGCCGCTGCAATGTGCTGAGGCGATGGCAGATGGTCTCGAACCCCACACCGAAACGCCGGGCCAGGCGCTCGATGTCGTAGCCCAGTTCCTCCGCCGCCGCCAGGAAGGGACCATAGGGCAGGATCAGCGCGCCGGCGAAATAGGCGGCCAGGCCGATCCGCGCCAGCACCCGCGCCTCCTCGCCCGAAAAGCCCGGATCGGCCGACAGCCGGTCCAGCACCGCCCCCTGCTCCAGAAAGGCAAGACGGCTCGCGACCTGAAAGGCGGCCCGCCCCGGCGGCAGGCCGGCCGCCAGCCGCAGCACCCGGCGCTCGGGATCGAAGCGGCTCAGCACCCCGCCGCGGCTTTCCGCCTCGCCGGGCTGTTCGTCGTCGATCACCTCGACGCCGTGGCGGCGGCGCAGATAGGCGATCAGCCGCGGCAGAACCCGGCCGGGAACCAGCCCCGCCGCCTCGTTCAGTGCCTCGGCGGCATGGTCCAGCTCGGCCACGTGGTTGTGGCGGGCATAAAAGAAATCCCGCACCTCCTCGTAGGGCATCGGCGTCAGGGTCTGGCCGGCGACATCCTGCCCGAGCCGGGCGGCAAGCGCATCGGCCCGCTCTTCCGCCGCCCGCCAGTTCCGGTACAGCCCGACCAGCGCGCGGCCGACCGCGGGCATGCCGGCGGCGAGTTCCCGGATCTCCGCCATCGACACCCGTCCGCCCGCACCGTCCCCGCCCGCGACCAGCACGTCGCGCAGATCGGTGATCAGCCGTGCCTCCTCGTCCTCCGAGAACATCTGCACATCGACCCCGAAGATCGCATGGATCTTCAGCAGCACCGGCACGGTCAACGGCCGCTGGTTGCGCTCCAGCTGGTTCAGATAGCTGGGTGACACGTCCAGCGCGCGGGCCAGCGCCGCCTGGGTCAGGCCGCGCTCTTCGCGCAGCCGCTTCAGTCGCACACCCATGAATGCCTTACTCATGCCCGGCTCATCCTTCGTGTCCCGGATCTTCGCAAACTTCGCAAATTTCCGGATCGCCCTTCGCAAACTCACGCATTTTCAGTCATTTAGAGATTTTGTGGTCTGCGTATATTGCGAAGCACCCATCCGATGCAAGAGCAAAGAGGCCCCCGGTGATCCTGCACGAGGTTCGCGCCCGCCGTTCCGCCGACCACCTGCCCCGCGAGGATCAGCTCGCCTGGAAGATCGCGGCCGTTGCCGCCGATCCGGTACCGGTCGGTGCCGAAGTGGCCGAGATGATCGGCAACCGCATCATCGACAATGCCGCGGTCGCCGCCGCCGCCCTCGCCCGCCGGCCGGTGGTGAGCGCCCGCGCCCAGGCGGCCGCCCATCCCTTCACCCCGGGTGCCACGGTCTTCGGCCTGTCGCCCCATCGCCGGGTCTCGCCCGAATGGGCGGCCTGGGCCAACGGGGTCGCGGTGCGCGAGCTGGACTTCCACGACACGTTCCTGGCCGCCGACTATTCCCATCCGGGCGACAACATCCCGCCGGTGCTGGCGGTCGCCCAGCATTGCGGGCTGAACGGCGACAGGCTGCTCCGCGGTCTTGCCGCCGCCTACGAGATCCAGGTCGATCTGGTGAAGGGCATCTGCCTGCACGAGCACCGCATCGACCACATCGCCCATCTGGGCCCCTCGGCCGCCGCCGGGATCGGCGCAGCGCTGGACCTGCCGGCCGAGGTGATCCTGCAGGCGGTCCAGCAGGCACTGCACGTCACCACCACCACCCGCCAGTCGCGCAAGGGCGAGATTTCCAGCTGGAAGGCCTATGCCCCGGCCTTTGCGGGCAAGATGGCGATCGAGGCGGTGGACCGCGCCATGCGCGGCGAGGGCGCGCCCGCGCCGATCTACGAGGGCGAGGACGGGGTCATCGCCCGCATGCTCGGCGGTTTCGAGGCGGTATACCAGGTGCCGCTCCCGGCCCCCGGAGAGCCCAAACGCGCGATTCTGGAAACCTGGACCAAGGAATATTCGGCCGAATACCAGGCGCAGGCTCTGATCGATCTGGCCCGGCGCATGGGCCCGGCCATCGGCAACCCCGGCCGGGTGAAGAGCATCGTCATCCATACCAGCCATCACACCCACAACGTGATCGGCACCGGCAGCGGCGACCCTCAGAAATTCGACCCCCGGGCCAGCCGCGAGACGCTGGATCATTCGATCATGTACATCTTCGCGGTGGCGCTGGAAGACGGCGGCTGGCACCACCAGCGCTCCTATGCGCCCGACCGGGCCGCCCGCCCCTCCACCGTCGCCCTCTGGCGGAAGATCTCGACGGTGGAGGATCCCGCCTGGACCCGGCGCTATCACGCCGCCGATCCGGCGGAAAAGGCCTTCGGCGGCCGGGTGGTCGTCACCCTCGACGACGGCCGGGAAATCGTCGACGAGCTGGCCGTGGCCGATGCCCATCCGGCCGGCGCCCGCCCCTTCCGCCGCCCCGACTACATCGCCAAGTTCCGCACCCTCGCCGAGGGTGTGATCGAGCCGGTCGAACAGGACCGCTTCCTCGCCACCGTCGAGCGCCTGCCGCATCTGTCGGCCGACGATCTGGCCGGGCTGACCTTCACGGTTCCGTCCGACCGGCTGGGCACGCGCGCGCTCCACGGCATCTTCGACCGGCTCGGCTGATCTCCTGAAGGAGTCCAGGCAGATGACAACCACCCCGACCCAGACCGCCGCCGACGCCACCACCACCCCGCGCCCGAAGAAATCGGTGGCGCTCTCGGGCGTGCCCGCCGGCAACACCGCACTCTGCACCGTCGGCCGCAGCGGCAACGACCTGCACTATCGCGGCTACGACATTCTCGACATCGCCGACCGCTGCGATTTCGAGGAAATCGCCCATCTGCTGATCCATGGCAGCCTGCCGACCGAGGCGCAGCTCCGACTCTATCGCGAGAAGCTGAAGCGGCTGCGCGGCCTGCCCGAGGCGGTGCGCCGGACGCTGGAAGCCCTGCCGGCCGCCGCCCACCCCATGGACGTGCTGCGCTCGGGCGTCTCGGCCCTGGGCTGCGCCCTGCCCGAGGCCGCCGACCACAACCCGGCCGGCGCCCGCGACCTCGCCGACCGGCTGCTGGCCTCGCTCGGCTCGATGCTGCTCTACTGGCGCCACTATGCCCATGCCGGCCGGCGGATCGAGGTCGAAACCGACGACGACAGCATCGGCGGCCATTTCCTGCATCTGCTGCATGGCCGGCCGGCCCCGTCCTCGCATATCCGGGCGATGCACACCTCGCTCAACCTCTATGCCGAGCATGAATTCAACGCCTCGACCTTTGCGGCCCGCACCATCGCCGGCACCGGTGCCGATCTCTATTCGGCGATCACCGGCGGCATCGGCGCCCTGAGCGGCCCGAAGCATGGCGGCGCCAACGAGGTCGCGCTGGACATCCAGCTGCGCTATGCCACGCCCGACGAGGCCGAGGCCGATATCCGCCGGCGGGTGGCGGCAAAAGAGGTGATCATCGGCTTCGGCCATCCGGTCTACACCATCGCCGATCCGCGCAATGCGGTGGCGAAACAGGTTGCCCGCCGGCTGACGGAGGAAGGCGGCGACATGCGGCTCTACCGCATCGCCGAACGGATCGAGGCGGTGATGGCCGATGCCCGGTCGATGTTCGCCAATCTCGACTGGTACACCGCCGTCGCCTATCACGTGATCGGCATCCCGACCCTGCTGTTCACGCCGCTCTTCGTCATCGCCCGGACCTCCGGCTGGTCGGCCCATGTGATCGAGCAGCGCCAGGACGGCAAGATCATCCGCCCTTCGGCCAACTATATCGGCCCGGAGCCGCGCACCTTCCTGCCGATCGGGCAGCGCGACCCGGCCGGGCGCGTGCGCGCGGCCTGACCCGAGGATCACCTCCGATGCCCTATCTCGTCGCCGACCACCTGCCCGCGGAACCCGCGGGCCGGCGGTTCCGGAACCTCCTTGCCCGGCCGGGCATCCTGCGCCTGCCCGGTGCCCATAACGGCCTTGCCGCCCTGCAGGCGAAGGCGGCCGGCTTCGATGCACTCTACCTGTCGGGGGCGGCGATGACCGCCTCGATGGGCCTGCCCGATCTCGGCATCATCACCGCCGACGAGGTCACCTTCTTCATTCGCCAGATCGCCCGCGCCGCGGGGCTGCCGCTGCTGGTCGACGGCGATACCGGCTATGGCGAAGCGCTGAACGTGATGCACATGGTGCGCTGCTTCGAAGAGGCCGGCGCCGGGGCGGTGCATATCGAAGACCAGCTGCTGCCCAAGAAATGCGGCCATCTGAACGACAAGAAGCTGGCCTCGCTGCCCGACATGGCCGCCAAGATCGCCGCCGCCGCCCGGGCGCGCCGCGATCTGGTGATCGTCGCCCGCACCGACGCCGCGGCATCCGAAGGTCTCGACGGCGCGATCGAGCGCGCCCGGGCCTATGTCGAGGCCGGGGCCGATGCGATCTTCCCCGAGGCGCTGACTTCGGAAGACATGTTCGCCGAGGTCGCCCGCCGCCTGCCCGGCGTGCCGCTCTTGGCCAACATGACCGAGTTCGGCCGCACGCCTGCGATCACCGGCGCCCGCTTCGAGGAGATGGGCTATCGCATGGTGATCTGGCCGGTCAGTTCGCTGCGCGTCGCCGCCCGCGCCCAGGAGGAACTCTATGCCGCCCTGGCCCGCGACGATGCCACGACGGCGATGCTGCCGCGCATGCAGACCCGCGCCCAGCTTTACAGAACGCTCGGCTATCACGACTACGAGGCGCTCGACCTGTCGATCGTGACCACCGTCATTCCCGTCCTCGGAGCCGCCTGACATGTCCGCCCCCCTGATCCCCACCGCCTCTCTCGGTTTCCCCCGCATCGGCCCGCGCCGCGAACTCAAGACGGCGCTGGAGGCCTGCTGGCGGGGCGATATCTCGATCGACGACCTGCTCGACACCGCCCGCAGCCTGCGGGCGGCCACCTGGGCACGCCAGCATGCCGCCGGCATCACCTGCCTGCCCTCGGGCGACTTCTCGCTCTACGACCACGTGCTCGACACCGCCGTCATGGTCGGCGCGGTGCCCCCGGTCTATGCCGGGGCGGGCAGAGATCATGCCGGCAGCCGGGTCGGTCTCGACACGTATTTCGCCATGGCGCGCGGCACGCCCGACGGGCTGCCGGCCATGGAGATGACCAAGTGGTTCGACACCAACTACCATTATCTCGTCCCCGAACTCCGGCCCGATCAGAACTTCTTCCTGGGGGATACCCGCGTCGTCGACGCGTATATCGAGGCGCGCGGCCTGGGTTTCCGGACCCGGCCGGTGCTGCTCGGCCCGGTCAGCTTCCTGATGCTGGCCAAATGCGCGGACGAGGCCTTCGACCGGCTACGCCTGCTGCCCGGCCTGCTGCCGGTCTACTCCCATGTCCTGCGCCTGCTCGCGGCGGCGGGGGCGACGGAACTCCAGCTCGACGAACCGGTGCTGGTCCTGGATGAGGACCCGGCGGTCACCGCGGCGGTCACGACCGCCACCGAAGCCTTTGCCTCGGCGGCAACCGGGCTTGGGATCATGCTCACCACATATCACGGTGGCGTCGACCATCTGGCCGACACGCTCTGCCGGCTGCCGGTCGACGGTCTGCATCTGGATCTGGTCCGCGCGCCCGATCAGCTCGGCCCGATCCTGCCGAAGCTCGCCCCCGAGACCCGGCTTTCGCTGGGGGTGATCGATGGTCGCAATATCTGGCGGGCCGATCTTTCGCAGCTGCTCGACCGGCTGACCCCGATCGTCGATGCGCGGGGGCCCGAGCGCATCCAGCTTGCCCCGTCCTGCAGCCTGCTGCATGTGCCGATCGATCTCAACCGCGAGACCCGGCTCGATCCGGAGCTGCGGTCCTGGCTTGCCTTCGCCGTCCAGAAACTCGACGAACTCAGGATCCTGACCCAAGCGCTGGGCGAAGGCCGGGGCGCGGTCGAAGAAGAGCTGGCCGCGGCCGATGCCGCCCTGGCGGCCCGCCGGGCATCGGCACGCATCCACGACCCCGCCGTTGCGGCCCGCCTTGCAGCCGTCACCCCGGCCATGACCCGGCGGCAGACCGCCTATCCGGTCCGGGCGAAGGCACAGCACGACCGGCTCGGCCTGCCGGCCTTTCCGACCACGACCATCGGGTCCTTCCCGCAGACGCCCGAGATCCGCAAGGCCCGCGCCGACCATGCCGCCGGCCGGCTCGACGATGCCGACTATGATGCGCTGATCGCGGCCCGTACCACCGAAGCGGTCCGCTGGCAGGAGGAAACCGGCCTCGACGTGCTGGTCCATGGCGAGTTCGAGCGCAATGACATGGTGCAGTATTTCGGCGAACAACTCGCCGGCTTCGCCTTCACCGATCATGGCTGGGTGCAGAGCTACGGCTCGCGCTATGTCCGCCCGCCGATCATCTGGGGCGATGTCTCACGGCCGCAGCCGATGACGCTGCGCTGGTCGGCCTTCGCCCGCAGCCTGACCGACCGGCCGATGAAGGGCATGCTGACCGGGCCGGTGACCATGCTGCAATGGTCCTTCGTGCGCGACGACCTGCCGCGCATGGAGGTCTGCCGCCAGATCGCGCTGGCGCTCCGCGACGAGGTCGTCGATCTGGAAGCCGCCGGTATCGAGGTCATCCAGATCGACGAGCCGGCCTTCCGCGAAGGGCTGCCCCTGCGCAGGGCGGACCGCCCGGCCTGGCTCGATGCCGCCACGGAATGCTTCCGCCTCGCCGCCTCGGGTGTCGGCGATGCCACCCAGATCCACACCCATATGTGCTATTCCGAGTTCAACGACATCATCGACGCGATCGCGGCGCTCGATGCCGACGTGATCTCGATCGAGACCGCGCGCTCGAAGATGGAGCTGCTCGACGCTTTCACCACCTTCGCCTATCCCAACGAAATCGGGCCCGGCGTCTACGACATCCACAGCCCGCGCCTGCCGTCGGAAGAGGAAATGGTCGCCCTTCTGGAGCGGGCCTGTGCACGCCTGCCCGCGGAGCGGATCTGGGTCAACCCGGATTGCGGCCTCAAGACCCGCCGCTGGGACGAGGTGAAGCCGGCCCTTCAGGCCCTGGTCCGGGCAGCTCGCCAGATGCGGCAGCGGGTGGCCTGACCCCGACCCCCGCCTGTGATATGGTCGGAACCTGTCGATCCTGCCGGGTTGCCCGGCCCCATCCGGAGATGAGGTCGGATGATCCCGCGCCCGGCGATCACGCCCGTCATGCCTTCCCGCGCCCGGCCGCTGGCCGGCGGCCGGACCGCCGCCGGTTATCGCCCGGACATCGACGGCCTTCGGGCAATCGCCGTCCTGGCCGTCGTGCTGAGCCATCTGCCGGGGCCGGTGCTGCCGGGCGGATATCTGGGTGTCGACATCTTCTTCGTCATCTCGGGCTATCTGATCACCGGCATGATCCGGCAGCAGATGGCCGAAGGCAGGTTCTCGCTTCGGGTCTTCTATGGCCGTCGCGCCCGACGCATCCTGCCCGCACTGGTGGTCATGCTGCTCCTGCTCGCCATCCTCGCCCTCGCAGCCTTCCGACCCGCCGATCGTGCAGGCTTCGGCCGCGAGGCGCTGGCGAGCCTCGGCTTCGTCTACAATTTTTACCTGCTTCAGGCCGGTGCCGGTCATGGCGCCGGCCTTCTGCTGCACACCTGGTCGCTGGCGATCGAGGAACAGTTCTATCTGGTCTTCCCGCTGTTCTGCCTTCTGGCCTTCCGGACGAGCCGTCGGGTCGCCGTCTCGGCTCTGGCCCTGGCGGCCGGCCTGTCCTTCGCCGCCTGTGTCATCGGCATGGAAACCGGCCGCTACCTTACGGCCTTCCTGCTTCTGCCCACCCGCGGCTGGGAGCTGGCACTGGGCGGGCTGGTGGCGCTTGCCGGCGGTGGCCGGCAGCATCGTCATCTCGGTACGGCCGGCCTCTGCCTGATGATCCTCGCCCTTGCAACCGGCGGCATGGTGGCCGGCAAGCCCTGGCCGGCGGTCCTGACGGTCTGCCTGGGGGCCGCGATGATCATCCGCGCCGGCGAGCATCAGGGCGGCATGGCGACGGCATGGCTCGCGACCCGGCCCATGGTCTTCATCGGCCTGATCTCGTATTCGCTCTATCTCTGGCACTGGCCGCTGCTGGCCGCCGCCCGAACCGTTCTGGAGCGGCGCCCGACCCTGAGCGAGGGCATCGCCTGCGTGGTTCTCGCCGGTGTTCTCGCCGCTCTGTCCTGGCGGTTCGTGGAACAGCCCACCCGGCGCGGCGTCCTGCGGCCGGCAGCCCTCGCCGGCCTCGGGGGAGCGCTGACCGCCCTGCTCCTGGTCCTGCTGGCCGCTGCCATCCGCTCCGGGGGATGATCCGGCGTCAGAGATTGCCGCCGGTCATCCGCCGGATGAACTGCCCGGCGGCGATGCCGTTCAGCAGCTTCGCCTGATAGAGGGTCCTCACCTCACGCCGGTGCCAGTTGCCCTCGGGCCAGTCGTCGAGAAGGCGCTGCAATTCGTCGACATCCAGGATGCGCCGCGCCAGATCGGACCGGCCGATCGCCTCCACCTCCTCCCGCATCTCGTCGCGGGCCGCGGTCAGCCCCACATGCCAGTCGGCTGCCTGCCGCGCGGTCCGGTGGGCGCCCAGAACCGCCGGCGGCAGCAGGCCGGCCAGGGCGTTGCGGGTCAGGCGCCTGGTCAGGCCGTCGCGCAGCCAGACCGAGAGCGGCACGCCCCAGCAGAACTCGATCACCCGGCGATCCGCCGTCGGATCGCGGGTGGCGATGCCATGCACGGCTTCGTCATAGAACGAGAGTGCGGCGTAGATCGGCCGGATGGCCAGATCGGCCCGATAGCCGCCATCCTCCTGGACCCGTCGGTCGAACCAGTCCTCCTGCCAGTCGGCACGCGGAATGGCGGCGCGCACCTCTTCCCGCACCGGGATCACCAGGCGGCTCAGGCTGTCGATCATCGATCGCTGTTTAAGGCGCCGCAGAAAACCGACACGCTTCAGCCGGCGCCCCAGCCCGAAGCGGTCGATCAGCGCCCGGGTCAGCGCATCGGCCTGCAGACGATAGCTTCCGTATTCGATCTTGACGCCGTGGGCCTCGCGCAGCGCCGCGATCAGCCGGCCGCGCAGGATCAGATGTCCCAGCTGGTGCAGACCGTCATAGCTGATGGTGGCATTGCCGGCGGCGGCATGCAGCAGCACACCCGCCCCCCGCCCGGCCGCATCCCGGGCGATGGCATCCAGCCAGACCATATGCACGGGATTATGGGGTGGCCGGTCGGCCCCCAGCCGGAAGCGGTCGAGGCCGTCGAGCGGCGAGCGGTGCCCGGCGCGGATGACCACGTGGTCGATATTGGGATGGAGCGCCGCCACCGCAGCCGCGCCCTCGCTCTCGTCGAACAGCGCGCCGGACGCCGCATCCTCGGGCGTGTAACCCACGGCCGGTGCGGCGGTATAGGCCGTCAGCCGCCGGCCCGATGCGGCGAGCCTGCGGGCCGCCACGGCGGTCACCGTCGAACTGTCGAAGCCCGCGCTCAGATGAGAGGCGACCGGCTTCGTGCTGCGCATCCGGTCGGCCACCGCCGTTTCCAGAACGCTGCGGAAGCTCTCTTCATAGTCACGATCCGAGGCCAGGGTGAAGCGCTTAACCTGGCCGGGCCGCCAGTGGCGATGCAGACGCACGCCGTCGCGATCGGCCACCAGATGGGTGCCGCCCGGAACCGCCCTGACCCCGCGATAGATCGTCTCGGTCGGATGGATCGGCAGCCGTCCGCAGATCCGGATCAGATTGTCCTCGTCCAGATCCCGCGGCACATCGGGATCGGCGAACAGTCCGGCAGGCCTGGAGGCGAAGCGCATCACATGGCCGTCACGGCGCCAGACCAGCGGCCGTGCGCCGATCGCGTCACAGCCCAGCACCAGCCGCCGGTCCTGGTCATCCCAGACCGCGCAGGCGAAATCGCCATAGAGCCGGGCGAAAGCACCTGTTCCCCAGGCTTCGAAGGCCTTCAGGAACAGCTGGCCGTCGGGCATGGCCAGGGCATCGCCCTCTGGCAGATCCAGCTGCCGGGCCAGTGCCTCACGCGCATCCAGCCGCCCGTCGAAGACCGCAATCAGCCGCCCCGCCCCGCCGGTCATCGGCTGGCGGTCGATGCGATCCTGAGGCGTGACCACGAAACCACGCCAGGCCAGAACCGCCTGCCCCGACCGCCATTCGCCATCCCGGCCGGTCACCGCCGGCAGCATGGCCCCCAGCCCGTCCAGACGCAGATCCCGAGGCAGCGGGTCGGCAAAGCCGATGATCCCGAGAAGAGCCGACATGTCTCCGCCGGCTCAGGCCGGGTCGCCGACGGGCACCAGAAACCCGCCGGCGATCGCACGATCGCAGACTTCACTCACCTCGCTGCGACAGGTTTCGGCATCGATCTCGAACCGGTCGAGGAGTGTCGATACCGCCTCCCGGGTCGAGGCCGGCACGGCAAAACACGCCCAGATCGCCGAGGCGGTCCGGTTCAGCCACCAGATCTCCCCGCTCACCGGGTGCATGATGACCTTCTCGGACCCCATGTCGGTCGTCAGCACGCCTGATGCCTGGATAAGCCTGTCCTGCGAGGCGAAGAACCTGTTCAACGCACCACCAGCACCGAAAACGCTACAGTATCAAATAGGGAAGATCGAACCACTACCGCCCTCCGGCTCCTCAATTTTCGGAATCATCGCCTCACGAGCGTTCAGGGTCTCGATCTCGGGTTTGATCCAGGCTTCCCGGCCGGTATTTCCTGCGCCGTCACTGGTACGCTTCACAGTCTTGTCCACGACGTAGCTCCCGTCCCGTGCGTATGATGGAAGCACTATACTTTAAAGAGGTTGAGAAAATCCAATACCCGAAAAGCCGCTCCCCTTATTCCTCTGCCAGGATGAGACCAAGGCGTGCAAGCACCGTGATGACGGTGGCACGGCGCGCCTCGTCAAGCCCGCCCGGCACCTCCACCACCACCTCTCGGGCGGCAGGATCGGTGCAGTACACCTCCGCCCCCGGGGCGATATCGGCGAGCGCCGCCCGCACCCGATGCAGGGTTGCGTCCTGACGCAGGCGGAAGCGCGCGATCTTGCCCAGCGGCGTCAGCGGCAGATCCGGCACCACGAAGACATGGCGCGGCCGGGCCGGCGGTTCGGCGATCGCGGCGGCCACGAAGGCGGCGACATCTTCGGCCCGGCAATCGGCTCCCGCACGCGGCATCACATAGAGCACCGGCAATTCGCCCGCATAATCGTCGGGCATCGCCACCGCCGCCGCCTGGGCGACCGCCGGATGGCGATGGGCGACCTCTTCGATCAGGACCGGATCGATATTGTGGCCGCTGCGGATGATCACATCCTTGGCCCGGCCGGTAATCCGCAGCTCGCCCGAAGGCAGTACGTCGCCCAGATCGCCCGAGGCGAACCAGCCGTCGGCAGGCGCCCCCTCGACCCCCGCTTCGGTCAGATAGCCCTGAAAGACATTGGGACCGGCGACCCGGATCTCGCCGCCTGCCCCCATCTCCACCTGCATCAGCGGCACCGGCGGGCCCACGGCGTGATCGTGGAAACGGCCATCCACCGGCTGTACCGCGACGATGCCGCCGGTCTCGGTCATGCCGTAGAGCTGCGAGACCGGCCGCCCGCTCACCGCCTCCACCCGCTTCGCCAGTTCCGGGGCCAGCGGCGAGCCGCCGGTCAGAAGGCCGCGAAGCGTGGCGAGGGTGGAGCTGCCGCGCGGCGCATCGACGATCGCCGCCAGAATGGTCGGCACGCTGCCGATCAGGCTGGTGCGGGTCTCGTCGACGATCTCCCAGAACCGGCCGACCACGGCCGGGTTGCGCAGGGCGGTGGCGGTCGGGAAGATCACCGTCGCCCCTTCGGACAGCGCCGCCAGCAGCACATCGACCAGGCCGCCGACATGAAACAGCGGCAGCCCGGTCAGCACCCGGTCGTCGGGCTGGATGCCGCTTCCGGCCGCCACCATCAGCGTCGCCGCCACCAGATTGCGCGACGACAGCTGCGCCAGTTTTGGGGCACCGGTGGTGCCGCCGGTATGGATGAAAGCGGCGACCCGGTCGGCATCCCCCGGCGCCACCTTCCCGGCACCCTCGCCCAGCGCCAGGAAGGCAGCCCAGCCGAGCGCCTCGGTGGTCTCGGGCCCCACCGGCACTTCCACGACCGTTGCAACACCGGGCGCGTCCGCCACCGCTGCCGCCACCCGCGCCCGCACATCCAGCGCCGGATGCGGCCCCATGGTCACCACCACCCGCACCCGGGCCAGACGCAGCTGGGCGGCGATCGCCTCGGCCGAGAGCAGAAGGTTGACCGGAAAGGCGATGCCGGCGGTGGCGGCGGCCAGCACCGCCGTCACGACCTGGGGTACGAAGGGCAGCAGGATCGCCACCCCGTCATCCGGACCGATCCCCAGCCGGCGCAGCGCCGCCGCCGCCCGGTGGACATCGGCCAGCAGCCGGTCATAGGGGACCGCCACCGCCGGCGTGCCCGCGGCATCTGGCAGGTATTCCAGCGCCGGATGCGCCGGCCGGGCCGCCGCGACCCGGTCGAGCAGCGCCAGCGGCGTGGGTGTAGCGTCGAGGCGGGCCAGCAGTGCCGCCCCACGCCGATCGGTTTCCGGCATCATGGCCGTTTCTCCCTGTCGTCTTGTTTTTTGTGTGTGATCGATGCCCGGCGGGGCTCAACCCTTCACGCGGTTATCCAGGTCACGGATGGCTGCGCGGGCCTCCTCGCCCTCGGGGATCGGCCGGCCGCTGTCGCGCCACTGGACGGCCGCCTTGAAGCCCTCGGCCTGGGCATAGCGGCGGAACCACAGCCCTTCCGGGTTGTGGCGGGTGATGCCGTCGAACACAGTCGCCATCATCTGGCTCTGTTCCAGACCCATGGTCAGCATCACCTGATTGACCACCATCTTGTGCATGGCCAGATGGCCGCGCGGCACACCGGCGATCCGCTCCGCCAGCTTCCGGGTCGCGGCCTCCAGCTCGGCTGCCGGCACCACCTCGTTGGCCAGCCCCCAGGCAGCGGCGGTGCGGCCGTCGATCACGTCGCCGGTGAACATCAGCTGCTTGGCGCGGGTCGGCCCCAGCCGGTAGGTCCACATCGCCGTGGTCGGGCAACCCCAGACGCGGGTCGGCATGTAGCCGATGCGGGCATCCTCGGCCATCACCAGCAGGTCGCAGCAGAGCGCGATGTCGCTGCCGCCGGCCACCGCCGCGCCATGGACCTTGGCGATGGTCGGCTTGGAACAGCGCCAGAGGCTCATGAAATCCTCGGTGTTCCGCTTCATGTACGCGTAGTCGACCATCGGATCCCAGGGATAGCTTTCCTGCTGGCAGGGGTGCTCCACCACCTGTTCTGCCGTATCGGCCAGGTCATAGCCGCCGCAGAAGCCCTTCCCCGCGCCCTCGACCACGATCACATGGACCTGATCATTGGCCTCGGCCCAGGCGACCGCCTCGCGGATGTCGCGGGGGGTCTGGTCGGTGATGGCGTTCAGCCGCTCGGGGCGGTTCAGCAGCAGCCGCGCGATGCGGGGCGAGGCGGGATCCTGGTCGATCCGCAGGGTGGCGAAATCGGGCATGGGAGGCTCCGGTCGGGGGGTTGAAGGCTTCACAGTCAATATTGACTGTATGACTCGACCCCACAAACAGTCAATACTGACTGTTGAAGCGCCACCCACGGTCGCAGGTTGCAATCCGCCGCCGGGCGTGCTTGCAATCCCCCACCTCGCTTACACGCTGCCGGAGACGCCGCCAGATGACCGATGCTTCCGCTGCCCGGCCCACGCTCCGCGACCAGCAGCGCGACCAGACCCGGCAGCGCCTGCTGGATGCGGCGGTCACCTCGCTGATCGAACGCGGCGTGGCGCGGACCACGACGCTGGAAGTCCAGCGCCGCGCCGGCGCCAGCCGCGGCGCGCTGCTGCATCATTTCCCGAGCCATGCCGCCCTGCTCTCGGCCACGATCGGCGAGCTGGTCCGGCGCAATGACGCCGCGGTCGCCCGCGCACTGGAGCGTCACGAGCCGGGCACGAGCCCGGTCGCGCGCGCGATCCGCAGCCTGGTGGAGATGAGCAGCCAGCCGGCCTTCATGGCCGAGCTGGAATTATGGGCCGCCGCCCGCACCGATCCCGATCTTCAGGCCGCGATCCGGGCCGCGGAGCGCGATGCCCGCAGTGATCGCGAACGGGTGGTCTCCGCCCTGTTCGCGCCGGTCGCCGACCGGCCGAATTATGCCGCGGTGGTGGAGATGACCATCCAGTTCCTGCGCGGCCTCGCGGTTTCGCGCCAGATCTCGCGACGGCCCGAGGCCGAGCGCGATCTGATCGCCCGCTGGATCTGGGCGGCGGAGACGCTGCTCTCCGCCCCGCCGCCCGAAGGCTGAGCCGACCGACATCAGGCGGCGAGCGTCGCATCCAGCGTGATCTTCGCCTTCAGCACCTTGGAGACCGGGCAACCGGCCTTGGCCTTGGCGGCCAGTTCCTCGAACTTTGCCTGATCGGCCCCCGGCACCTTGGCGGTGAGCGAGAGGTGAACCGCGGTGATCTCGAAACCGTCGGCGACCTTTTCCAGGGTCACCTTCGCCTCGGTCTTCATCTCCTCGGCGGTGAGCCCCGCCTCGCCCAGAATCAGCGACAGCGCCATGGTGAAACAGCCGGCATGGGTCGCCGCCAGCAGTTCTTCCGGATTGGTGCCGGCCTTGTCCTCGAACCGGGCCGCGAAGCCATAGGGATAGGCGTTGAGCGCCCCGCTCTCGGTCGTGACCGAGCCCTTGCCGTCCTTGATGCCGCCCGACCAGGCAGCCGATCCGCGTCGCACGATCTTCATCTCGATGACCTTCCGTCAGAGTCTGATGAAACGGCTCAACCGGTGTGCCCCGGCACGGGTTCCGCCCTCATTTCGGCCGGGGCCGAAACATCAGGGCAGAGCCGCGGGCTAGGATCTGCATGTTACATCCATCTCAGGAGCCCGGGCACCCCATGATCCTCGTCGTCTTCGAGGCCGTTCCCACCGAAATCGGCCGTCAGACCTATCTCGAACATGCCGCCATGCTCGGCCCGCGCCTCGACGGGGTGGATGGCTTCGTCTCGGTCGAGCGCTACGAAAACCTCGCCCGTCCCGGCCATCTGCTGTCGCTGTCCACCTGGCAGGACATGGCCGCGGTCGATGCCTGGCGGCGCGATGACGGCCATCGCATGGCCCAGGCGGTCGGCCGATCCGGCGTTTTTGCCGACTATCGCCTCAGGATCGCGACCACGCTGCGCGACTATGGCCTGAACCGCCGTGCGGAGGCCCCGGCCGATGCTCTCTGAAACCGATCCCGCCCTGGTGCTGGCGGTCACCGGCGCCTTCCTGCTTGCCGGCACCGTCAAGGGCGTGGTGGGCTTCGGCATGCCGACCGTCTCGCTGGCGGTGCTGGCCGGGATCACCGGCCTGCCGGAAGCCATGGCCCTGCTGCTGGTGCCGTCTTTCATCACCAACCTTCAGCAGGCGCTGACCGGTGGCCATCTGAGGCCGCTGCTCCGCCGGCTCTGGTCGCTGCTGCTGATCTCGATCCCCTGCATCTGGATGGGGGTGGCGATCCTGGCGGAAACCGACCCGGACCGGCTCGCCCGCCTGCTCGGGGCGGTGGTGATGATCTATGGTGCCGCCGGCCTCGCCGGCCTCTCCTTCCGCGCGCCACCGCGGGCCGAGCCCTGGATCTCACCGCTCATCGGCGCGGTGAACGGCCTGCTCACCGGCCTCACCGGGTCCTTCGTGGTGCCGGGCGTCGCCTGGCTGCAGGCGCTGGGGCTGGACCGCAACGCCCTGGTCCAGGCGATGGGCCTGCTGTTTGCCGTCTCGACCGCGGCCCTGGGGCTCGCCCTCGGCGGCAGGTCGCTGCTCACGCCCGAACTCGGCCTCGCCTCGGCCCTGGCGGTGATCCCGGCAGTGGCCGGCATGGCGCTGGGCGCCCGGCTGCGCCGCCGCCTGCCCGAACGCCATTTCCGCCGGGTGTTCTTCGGGGCGCTGATCCTGCTGGGCCTGCGCCTGCTGGCGGGGGCGGCTGACCGTCCGGGGGCTTGGCATCCCGCCTGAGCCTGCGCATCATCACGCTTTATGACGGCGGACGGACAGGAGCGAACACAGATGACGCCGAACATCGCCTCCGGACAGCTGGTCGCCGAAATCGCCGCCGTGATCGGCGACGTCGCCCGCGCCAATATTCTGACCGCCCTGATGGATGGCCGGGCACTGACCGCGGGCGAGCTTGCCGCCCATGCCGGCGTCACCCCCCAGACCACCAGCGGCCATCTGGCGAAGCTGGCCGATGCCGGGCTGATCGCAGGCGAACGCCAGGGCCGCCACCGCTATGTCCGCCTCGCTTCCCCCGCCGTCGCCGAGGTGATCGAGGCGCTGATGGCGGTCGCCGCCGCCGGCCCCGTGCGCCATCGGCCGGTCGGCCCGCGCGATCTGGCGCTGCGGGCCGCCCGCAGCTGCTATGACCACATGGCCGGCAGGCTGGGTGTGGGGCTCGCCGAAGCGCTGGACGCACAGGGTCTGGTCGCGGTTGCCGACGGATCGGGGGCGGTGACGGCCCGCGGCCGCGACTTCTTCCATGATCACAGCATCGCGATCGACAGCGGCCGCGGCAGCCGCCCGCTCTGCCGCACCTGCCTGGACTGGAGCGAGCGCCGCCACCATCTGGCCGGCCGGCTGGGAGCTGCCCTGTTCACCCATGCGCTGGACCAGGGCTGGGTGCGGCGTGCCGAAACCAGCCGGACCCTGACCGTCACCCCGCCCGGACGGATCGCCTTCCACCAGGTGTTCGGGGTCGACGATGCCATGCTGGTGCCCTGAGGTGACGACGTTGCCCTTCGACGGCCTGTTCCGATCGCTCGGCCAGGCGGCGGCCATGGGCCTGGATACCCTGCCCGGCGTGGCGGAGGGCTGGCGGGTGGCCGCGATCCGCGGCCTCGCCGATCACCTGGCCGAACGTTTTGCCGCCATCGCGGCGCCGCTGGTCTTCCAGCTGTTCGGAACCCGCCGCCCGCCCCTGCCGGCCGCCGCGCTGCTGCTCGACCGGCCACCGGCCGGCACCTCTTCCGCTGCCCATGACGCCTTCATCGCCGGGCTGATGGCGGGTGGCTGGCAGGCTGTGTGCGACCGGCACCCGGTCCTGGCCTCGCGTCTGGACCGGATCGCGGCCGATGGCCGGGCGGCGGCGGCCGATCTGCTTTGCGCCTTCGCCGCCGACCGCGACCGGCTGGTCCCGCTCACGGGCCCCGCTCCCGACATCACGAGCATCACCTTCGGCCTGTCGGACCCTCATGGTCATGGCCGCGGCGTGGCGCGGGTCGGGCTTGCCGACGGCCGGGCGCTCGCCTTCAAACCGCGCGGCCTTGCGCCCGAAGCCGGCTTCTTCGCCCTGCTCGGCTGGCTTGAAGAGCGGATGAACGCTGGCCAGCGCCGCCGCCTGCCGCCGCAGCATCGCCCGGCGGTGATCGATTGCGGCAGCCATGGCTGGATGGACTGGGTGGAGCGGGCCCCCTGTGCAGACGAGGCGGAGGTCGAGGCCTTCCACCGCCGCCTGGGCGGGCTCGCAGCCGTGCTCGACCTGCTCGGCGCCAATGACGTGCATTCCGACAATCTGATCGCGGCCGGCGCCGCACCGGTGGTGGTCGATCTCGAATGCCTGTTCGGCCTGCCCGCGGCTTCGCCCGCCCTCGACCGGCTGGAGGCTGCACCCGCCCTGCTCACCACCGGGCTGCTGCCCTTCCTGGTGCCGCTGCCGGACGGTACTTGGCGCAATATGGGCTGTCTCGGCCCGGTGCTGCCGGCGGCGACCGTGCCCGACAATGGCTGGTGCCATATCGGCACCGACTGGATCCGCCGCACAACGGTGGCAGTGCCGGTAGAAGATCCCTGCCGTCCCGTCCTCGACGGCCACGAGGTGGATGTCACCCCCTGGGTCCCGGCGCTGGTCGACGGCCATGACGTGGCGATGGAGGTGTTGATCGCCCGACGCGATGCGCTGACCGCAGCGGACGGCCCCCTCGCCTTCACCGGCGCCCTCTGCCGCCATGTCGCCCTGCCGACCGAAAGCTATCGCCGCCTGCTGGTGCGTCTGGCCGAACCGGATCTGGCCGACGCCCCGGAGGCGCCCGCCGCCCAGGCCGCCCGCATCGCCCACCGGCCGCCACAGCCGGGCATCAATGCCGGTCTCTGGCCAGGCCTGCTGGCGGCAGAGGCGCGCGCGCTCGCCCGTCTGGACGTGCCCGCTTTCCGCTTCGATCCGGCCGATGGCCGGCTCACCGAGGCCGATGACAGCCCGATCGGCCGGCTCGACCCACCCCCGCGGGCCCGCATCATCGCAAAGGCCCGCGCGCTGTCGGATGGCGATCGGCGGCGCGCAGGCGGCATGCTCGGCCAGGTGCTGGCGCCGGTCCGGCCGGCAGCCGCCGATTGCCAGAGCCCGGCGGCGCATCTCGTCGCCACCGCCCTGCCCCGCCGCGATGGCGGTCTCGACTGGATCCGCCCCCACGAACGCCCGCCGATCGCCTGGCGGCCGGCCGGCCACGGCCTCTATCACGGCAGTCCCGGCATTGCGCTGGCGCTGGCCCAGGCCGGCCGTCTGGCCGGGCGGTCCGACTGGCTGGACGCTGCACGGGCGGCCCTTCTGCCGCTCCGCCGCTTCATCGCAGATCCCGGGGCGGGCAACGCCCTTGCCGTCTTCGGTCCCGGCTATGCCGACGGGCTGGGCGGCATGATCGCAGGCCTGGTCTGGGCGGCGGAGCTGCTCGACGATCCGGCGCTCATCGACGATGCTTCCCGCCTCGCCCGCACCGCCGATCCCGACGACATCACCGCATCCCTGCCGTTCGACCTGCATGACGGGCTGGCCGGGCTGATCGTCGCCCTCGCCTTCCTGCACAGCCGCGCCCCCTCGGCCGCGCTGGCCCGACGGCTGCTGCGCCAGGCCGATCGCCTCACCGCCATGGCCACCACCGATGGCGACGCCCTGATCTGGCAGCCGGCCCGCGGCCCGGTGCTGGCGGGCCTTGCCCATGGCCAGTCGGGCATGGCGGTGGCGCTGGCCGCGGCCGGCGCCGCAACCGATGCCCCTGCCCTGCTCGATGCCGCCCGGCGGGCGCTGACGGCCGAAGATCGGCTGTTCGATCCGGCCCGCGCCAACTGGCCCTCCCCGGATCGCGGTCGTCGCCCCGCCACCGCCTGGTGCCATGGCGCGGCCGGCATTGCGCTCGCCCGGCTGGCCCTGCTCAACCTTGCGCCCGACATCTTCGCCGACCGGCGCGCGGAGCTGGACATAGCCCTCGCCACGACGGCGGGCGCCCCCTCCTCGGGCGCCGGGGATCTCTGCTGCGGCGATGCCGGCCGCCGGATCATCCTCATCCGGGCCGGCAAAACGGTCCCCGAGCCTCTGTGCGGGCCGCCGGTGCTCTGGAGCGAGGCCCCGCCGCTGGCCGCGCCGGATCCCTGCCTGTTCAAGGGCCTGGCCGGGCTCTGCCATGCGGACGCCCTCGCCCATATCGGGCCGCAGACCTCCTGCTTTCTGCTGCCGTTCGGTTGAGCCACGGTACACGGTCGTCGATATCGGCCACGGCCGACCATGGCGGAAGCCGCCGACAGGCGCTAGCGTCGGGTCCGGATCAGCACATCACACCGGATACCCGCCATGAGCAGTGATTTCGACAAGCTGAAGGACATCATCCAGTCGAACCCCGACCTGCTGGGCGGCGGTGGCGACATCGGCGCCGCCTCGCGCCGGCTGGAAGAGATTGCCCGCGAGAACGGGCTCGATCTCGATGCCGCGGAAATCGAGCGCCAGTTCCACAGCCGCGCCGCCGATGGCCGGCCTGACGATGAGCTGGACGATCAGGCGCTCGATCAGGTCGCCGGTGCCGGTTCGCCCTATTGCATCTTCACCAAGGGCTGCTACTGCATCTTCACTAAATGACCTGAAAGGCCCGGGACCTGAAAGGCCCGGCAGTCAGGCCAGATAGCGGGCCTCCATCAGGTCGATCTCGCGTACCAGCCGGCGGGCCAGGTCGTCATCGATCTCGCGGGCCCGGGCGATGCGGAAGATCTCCGCCCGCTCGGCCCTCAGCCCCGCCAGCCGCAGCCGGCGTTCAATCTCGTCGGTGCGGCGGAACAGATCGGCCGTGGTGGCATCAGGGCTGTCGGCATCCAGCCGGCGGCGGTACAGCTCCATCACCCGCGCCGCCACGGCGGCGTGCAGATCGGCATCGGTACGCCCCGCCGACATCTCGTGCTGGGCGCGTTCCACCGCCAGAATCGCCGCTCGCGCCGCCGCCGCCCGAATGCGGTCGGCAGTCTGGTCCACCTCTGCCAGCGAATCCGGCGCCAGCCCCTTCAGCACCCGCGGCAGGCCAATCGCGGCCGCGACCAGCGAGGCCAGAATCACCCCGGCCGCCAGAAAGACCGCAAGATCCCGCGCCGGAAACGCGGTTCTGTGGTCCAGCATCAGCGGCAGGGTCAGGATGCCGGCCAGGGTGATGGCACCGCGCACCCCCGCCAGCGTCATCGCCCCCACCAGCCGGTGGATGGTGCCGCGCGACAGCGGCGGCCCCTCGTGCCGGCGCAGCAGGGTCAGGCGCAGCGAGACATAGACCCAGAGCCAGCGCAGCGCCGCGAGCCCCACTGTGATCGCCAGCACATAGACCGCCAACCACCAGGCCTCGCGATGGCCGGTCTCGCGTACCGCCGTCACGGCGCCCGACAGGATCGCCGGCAGCTGCTCCCCCATCAGCACGAAGATCACGCCGTTGACGGCGAACCGCACCGTATCCCACACGGCATTGCGTCGTACCCGGGTGATCGCCTGCACCTGACCGCGGATCTCGGCATGGGACATGGTGATCCCGGCGGCCACCGCCGCCAGGATCGGCGACACGCCTAAGCGGTCCGCCACCAGATATGCGCCGAAGGGGATCAACAGGCTGATCAGCACCTCGATACCCGGCTCCTCGCCGGCATGGCGGCTGATCCGCCCCTTGATCCAGGTGGCACCCAGAGTGATCAGCACACCGGTCGCAAGCCCGCCCAGCGCCAGCTGTGCGAAGGTCAGCAGGGCATCCGACATCGAGAAACTGCCGGTCAGCAGCGCCGCCACCGCGAAGCGCAGGCAGACCAGGCCCGAGGCGTCGTTGAGCAGCGATTCGCCTTCCAGCACATGCATCACCCGCGCCGGCAGCGGGCTGCGGGCGGCGATCGCCGTCACCGCGATCGGATCGGTGGGCGACAGCACGGCCGCCAGCGCGAAGGCCACCTCCAGCGGCATGGTCGGGATCATCCAGTGGATGAAGAACCCCATGCCCAGCACGGTGAACACCACCAGCCCCAGCGCCAGCTGCAGGACGGCACCATAGTCACGGAACAGCCCCGGCTTGGGGATCCGCCAGCCATCCAGAAACAGCAGCGGCGGCAGGAACAGCAGAAAGAAGACCTCGGGCGCAAGCACGATACCCAGATCGGCCACCGCGGCAATGCCGGCCCCCAGCGCGATCTGAACCAGAGGCAGGGGAACCGGCACCGGCAACAGCCTGACCACAAAACCGCTCGCCACCACCGCCAGCAGCATCACCAGCACCAGGGTGATCAATCCCATTGCCGTCGCACTCCACGTCCGCAGGCCACGAGGCCGGCCCGATATGCGAACGATAGCCGAGCCGCGCGGGACTGCGGCAGACGCAGCTCGGCATGGCTGCCGCGTCGCGGCCGCATGGCAGGAGGCAACCGGGAAAACGGTCAGAACGGCAGGCCGACATAATTCTCGGCAAGCGTGGTCAGGGCGGCTTCCGACGACAGCAGATATTCAAGCTCCGCCCGCCGCAACCCGGCATCGAAGGTCGATGCCGCCGGCCCGAAATCATGCAGCATCGCGGTCATCCACCACGAAAAGCGCTGCGCCTTCCACACCCGCGCCAAGGCCCGGGCCGAATAGGCGCCAAGCGCCGCTTCACCCCCGCCGCCATACCACTCGACCAGGGCGCGGGTCAGATAATGCACGTCGCCCGCCGCCAGGTTCAGCCCCTTGGCACCGGTCGGCGGCACGATATGGGCGGCATCACCGGCCAGGAACAGCCGGCCATGGCGCAGCGGCTCGGCCACGAAGCTGCGCATCGGCGTGACGCCCTTTTCCAGCACCCGCCCCTCGGTCAGCCGCGCGCCGTCCGCGTCCCCCAGCCTGGCGCGCAGCTCCGCCCAGATTCGCGCATCCGGCCAGGCGGCAGGATCGGTTTCGGGCGCGCATTGCACGTAATGCCGCACGATGCTGGGGGAGCGCATGCTGTAGAGCGCGAAGCCGCGGGCATGGCGGGCATAGATCAGCTCGTCCATCACCGGCGGCGCCTCGGCCAGGATGCCCAGCCAGGCAAAGGGATAGATCCGTTCATGCGTGGTGATCGCCCCCTCGGGCAGGCATTGGCGCGTGACGCCGTGAAAGCCGTCGCAGCCGGCGATGACGTCACAGTCCAGCCGCCGGCTCCGCCCTTCCGCATCCCGCCAGGTGACGAAGGGGGCCGGGCCGTCGAAGTCCTGCGGCGTCACCTCCTCCGCTTCGAAATGCAGGGCGCCGGGAACGTCCAGCCGGGCGCGGATCAGGTCTTTCACCACCTCGGTCTGGCCATAGACCGTCACATGGCGCCCGCCGGCGCGGCCGGCCAGATCCACATGCACCCGCCGGCCATCCAGCGAGATATGGATGCCGCCATGCACCAGCCCCTCGCGATGCAGCCGGTCTGCGACGCCTGCTTCGTCCAGCAGATCCACCGTGCCCTGTTCCAGCACGCCGGCCCGGATCCGCCCCTCGCAATAGGCCCGACTGCGCCGTTCCAGGATCACCGAGGCGATGCCATGGATGTGGAGCAGCTGGCCGAGCAGCAGCCCCGCCGGCCCGGCACCGATGATCGCGACCTGGGTGCGCTCACGCATCTTCCCCCTCCCCCGAAAGCCTGCCATCGGCATGTGAGGCATCCGCAATCACCCGGTCGATGAACCGGTTGGCCGATCCGCGGTCGTCGCCATCGCCTGCCCGTGCCTGCATCGCCGGCACATCGATCTCCAGATCGTCCAGCAGCCCGCCCGCATGGTTCAGCGCCGCCGCGGTCGCCACCGCCATGGCCGGCCAGCTCTGCCATTCCACCGTCCAGGCGGCGCCGTCGCGCTCCTCGGCATGGATCAGCGCGCCATGCAGTGCGCCGAGCCGCCCCGCGACCTCGCGCGCTGCCGCAACCAGCAGCTCCGCCCGCACCGGATTGCGCTTGTGCGGCATGGCCGAAGATCCGCCGGCGCCGCCGATCCGCACCTCCGCGATCTCGCTCCGTGCCATGATCAGCAGATCGGCGCCGATCTTGCCCAGCGCCCCCGCCACCAGCGACAGCCAGCTTCCAAGTTCGGCGAGGCCATCACGCTGGGCATGGCCCGGCATCGGCGGCAGGGTCAGGCCCAGGCGGGCAGCGAATTCCGCCTCCAGACGCGCCGCCGCGTCGGGATCGATGCCAGAAAGGCTGCCCACCGGCCCGCCAAGCGTCGCCACCAGCAGCCGCGGCTGGAGTTCGGTCAGGCGCCGGCGATGACGGATCAGCGGCGCCGCCCATCCGGCGATCCTCAGGCCCAGCGGCACGGGCAGGGCGATCTGCCCCCGCGTCCGCCCGGCCATCATCGTCGCCCGATGCGCATCCGCAAGCGCGGTCAGCCGTGCCACCAGCTGCGCCAGCCGCCGGTCGATCACCGCCAGGACCTGCGCGGCCTGACGCATCATGGCGCTGTCCAGCACATCCTGGCTGGTGGCGCCCAGATGCACGAAGCCGGCCACCTCGCCCGTCACCGCCCGCCTCAGCCTCTGCACCATCGCCGGGACCGGCACGCCGTCCCGCGCCGTGGCCGCCGCCAGCATCTCCGGGGCGATGTCGAGCCCGCGGGCAGCGGCGGCGATCGCAGCGGCGGCCGCCGCCGGCACCAGCCCGGCTACTTGTCCCGCCTCGGCCAGCACCGCCTCCACCTCCAGCATCGCGCCGATCAGTGTGCGGTCCGACAGCAGCTCCGTGACCTCGCCGTCCGACCACAGCCCGCCGAACAGCACCGAGCCCGTGAACAGCCCCGTTTCGCGTTCATGCTCAGACATCGAAGAACACCGTCTCGCCATCGCCCTGCATGCGGATGTCGAAGCCGTAGGCAGGCAGCCCCGGCGCTACCAGCCGCCGCGCCACCAGCGTCTCCCGCCGCGCCTCCGGCACCAGGGCCAGCACGGGATCGGCCGCCAGCGCCGCGATGTCCTCGGGGAAATAGATCCGGGTGAAGGCGTGGCTCAACAGCCCGCGCATGAACAGGATCACCGAAAGATGCGGCGCGCCGCCCTCCCCCGCCGGCACGCCCGGCCGCACGGTCTCGAACCGAAAGCGCCGCTCGGGATCAATGCCGGTGCCGCAGCGGCCGAAGCCGCGGAAGCCGGGCGTCTCCGGCCCCGCCACCCGGCCGACGGCATCGCATTGCCAGATCTCCACCAGGGCATCCTCGATCGCCGCCCCGGCGCCATCCAGCACCCGGCCGGTGATCACGATCCGCTCACCCGGGCAGGCCTCGTCGGCGATCACCGCATCGGCGATCTGGCCGCCCTTGTAGCCGTATTGCCGCGCGGTCAGGCCATAGGCGAAAAAGGGACCCACGGTCTGCGACGGCGTCTGGATCAGGCTGTTACGCATCGCCTCAATCCTCCATCGGCGTGGCCATCGCGCCGCGCAGCACGATGTCGAACATATAGCCCAGGGCGAATTCCGGCTGCGTGACGCCGATATCGAACCGCGCCACCAGCCGGTCCCGCGCCCCCGCATCGGCGGTCGCCTGGAAGATCGGGTCCAGCGCCAGCAGCGGGTCGCCCGGGAAATACATCTGGGTCACCAGCCGGCTGGCGAAGCTCCGCCCGAACAGCGACAGATGGATGTGGTTGGGCCGCCAGGCATTCGGGTGGTTGCGCCAGGGATAGGCGCCGGGTTTGACGGTGATGAAGCTGTAGCGGCCCTCGTCATCGGTCACCACCCGTCCGGCCCCGGTGAAATTGGGGTCGAGCGGCGCATCATGGGTATCGGCGACATGGACATAACGCCCGGCGGCATTGGCCTGCCAGATCTCGATCAGCGTGCCCGGTACCGGCCGACCGGCATCGTCCAGCACGCGGCCGGTCACCACGATCCGCTCGCCCAGCGGCTCACCATTCACCCGGCCATTGCGGGTCAGGTCGTGGTCGAGCGGCCCGATCGCATCCTGGCCGAAGACCGGGGCCGTCGCCTCCATGATGCCGTGCGGGATCGGGATCAGGGGTTTCGACGGCGCCCGCAGCAGGGTCGATTTATAGTCGGGCGCCAGATAGGGCGGCTGGGCCGACCAGTCGCGGGGGGAAATCTTTCCAGTCACCTGTCCTGCCCTCCCTCTCCATCGGCGGAAGACCCCGCCGTCATCTCGGCCAGCACCCGTTTGGCGATGGCAAAGGCGGTGTTGGCCGCCGGCACCCCGGCATAGACCGCGACATGCAGCAGCGCCTCCTGCACATCCGCAGCACTGGCGCCGGTATTGGCCGTGGCGCGGACATGCATCGCCATCTCGTCGTGATGGCCCAGCGCCGCGAGCAGCGTAATGGTCAGCATCGACCGTTCGCGCGGGGTCAGATGCGGCCGGCTCCACACCTCGCCCCAGGCGCCGCGGGTGATGAACTCCTGAAACGGCGCATCGAAGGCCGACATGTTGCGGTGGGCCCGGTCGACATGGGCATCGCCCAGCACCCGGCGGCGCATCGCATCGCCCCTGGTGTCACGCAGATCTGACATGGCCGGTCTCCTTCATGGGGCGCCAGATCGGCACAGGCTCGTGTAGGATGATGCATGGCGGCGTGAAGGGAGAGGCGGGTAGATGATCGACCGGCGCATCAAGTTCCGGCATCTGACATGCTTCCTGGAAGTGGCGCGGCTGCGCAGCGTGGTGGCCGCAGCCGACAGTCTGGCGATCACCCAGCCGGCGGTGTCGAAAACGCTGCGCGAGCTGGAAGAGGTGCTGGACGCCCGGCTGTTCGATCGCGGCCGCCGCGGCCTGACCCTCACCCCCTTCGGCCGCCTGTTCCTGAACCATGCCGGCACGGCGGTGACGGCCCTCGGCGACGGCGTCGACGCCATCGCCCGCGCCCGGAGCGGCGGCGGGACCGAGCTTCTGCGCATCGGCGCCCTGCCGACCGTCGCAGCCCAGGTGATGCCGGCGGCAGTGCGCCGCTTCGCGACCGGCGGCGCCCGGGCCACCGTGCGGGTGGTCGACGGGCCCAACACCCTGCTGCTGGCCCAGCTCAGGATCGGCGAACTCGATCTGGTGGTCGGGCGTCTGGCCGAACCCGAAGCCATGACCGGGCTCAGTTTCGAGCATCTCTATTCCGAACGTGTCACCTTCGCCGTCCGCCCCGGCCATCCCCTGCTCGACCGTCCGGTCCCCGACCCGCGGGCGGTGGCCGGTTATCCGATGATCGTGCCACCGCCCGGCTCGATCATCCGGCCGGTGGTGGACCGGTTCCTGATCGCCGCCGGCATCCGACGGATCGACACGGCGATCGAAACCGTCTCGGGCACCTTCGGCCGCAGCTATGTCCGCCAGTCGGATGCGGTCTGGATCATTTCGCGCGGCGTGGTCGCCCGCGACATCGCCGAGGGCCAGCTGCGCGAACTGCGCCTGGATACCGGCGACACCAGCGGACCGGTCGGGCTCACCACTCGGGCCGACCAGCCGCCGACACCGGTGCTGCGCCTGTTCATCGATGCGGTCCGCGATGTCGCGGCGGATCTGAGGGCAGCGGATGCGGAACAGGAACTGGTTCATCTGCTCAATACCCCAGCAATCGCGGCAGGGTCAGCGTGATCGCCGGTACCGCCACCAGCAGCGCCACCCGCAGGATCTCGGCGGCGAAGAACGGCATCACGCCGCGGAAGGTCTCGCGCATCGGCACGTCGCGGGCGAGGCCGTTGATGATGAAGACATTCAGCCCGACCGGCGGCGTGATCAGCCCCAGCTCCACCACCACCAGGGCAATGATGCCGAACCAGACCTTCTGATCCTCGGGCGTCAGGCCGAAATCGAGCCCCGCCACCACCGGCCAGAGGAAGGGGATGGCGAGCAGGATCATGCTCAGCGAATCCATCAGACAGCCGAGCAGGATCAGCAGAACCAGGATCGCGACCAGGATCAGATATGGATCGAGCGTGCTCTGCCGGACCAGCGCCGCGCCGGCCTGCGGCAGGCCCGACCGGGCGAGGAAGATCTGCAGCAGGGCCGCGCCGAACAGGATCAGATAGATCATGGCGGTGGAGAGCGCCGTCTCCAGCATCGCCGCCTTCAGCCCCGCCGGGCCCAGCCCGCCGCGGCCGGCAAGGCGGAGGCCGATCCCGTAGAGCCCGACCAGCAACGCGCCAACGGCGGCCGCGGGTGTCGGGTTGAACAGGCCCATATAGATGCCGCCGATCACCACCCCGAAGACCAGCACCACCGGGGCCAGGCGCAGCGTCAGGCGCAGTTTTTCGGGCCAGGGCACGGGGGTCGCCGCGGGGCCCAGTTCCGGGTTCAGCAGCACCTGGATGCGGATCACCGCCAGAAAGAAGACCACCGCGATCAGCCCGGGCACCAGGGCGGCCCCGAACATGGTGACGATGTTGCTTTCCACCGTGACCGCATAGATCACCAGCACGACCGACGGCGGGATCAGGATGCCGAGCGTGCCACCGGCCGCCAGCGTGCCGGTGGCAAGCGCCGGGGCGTAGCCCAGCCGGCGAAGTTCCGGCAGCGCCACCTGCCCCATGGTCGATGCGGTGGCAAGCGATGAGCCGCAGACCGCGCCGAAGCCGGCGCAGGCGCCGATCGCCGCCATGGCGACACCGCCGCGCAGCCGGCCGATCCAGGCATTCACCCCCGCAAACAGATCCCCCGAGAGACCGGACCGGCCGGCGAACTGGCCCATCAGGATGAAGAACGGCACCACGCTCAGGTCGTAGAGCGAGAACTGGTCGAAAGCCAGGGTCTGCAACTGGCGAAGCAGGATGGTCTCTCCCGACAGCACCACCGTGCCGCCGGCCCCGACCAGCGCCATGGCCAGCGCGATCGGCACCCTGAGGGCGATCATCACGAACATGATGACCATGCCGGCAATGCCGGTCTCGATCGGCCCCATGGCGTCAATGTCCTCCCGCGCCGCCAGGCGTAGCGGCCTCGTCGTCGATGCCCGCCGCCGGCCGCCCGCCGGCCACCATCCAGCCCGCCACCGCGGCCCAGAGGGCAAGCGACACCAGGATCGGCGGGAAGGCCCACCAGATCGGGATCTGCAGGATCGGCGTCACTTCCGGATAGTCGGTGACGTAATAGCCAAGGAAGCCCAGGCTCATCCGCCAGAGCAGCAGCAGGGCGAGGCCGGCCATCAGGACATCCACCACCCGGTCGAGCCCGCGCTGCACCCCGGGTCGCAGGGCCTGAATGAACAGGTCGACCGAGACATGGGCGCGCATCAGCTGGGCAAAGGGCAGGAAGGCGAAGACGGCGATCGCGCAGCCCAGCTGGGTCAGTTCGAAATCACCGGTGATCGGCCGGCGGATGGCGAGGTCGAGCACGATGCTCGTCCCCGTCACCGCCATCACCGCCACCAGAACCACGCCCCCCGCCAGCGCCCAGAGGCGCGCCGCCCGTTCCGGCAGCGGACGCCCGCACGCGCCTGATCGCTCACCATGCCTCTCACTGGGCATGGGCCGCGACGCGTTCGCGCGCCCGGGCAACCAGGGCCGTACCGTCAATGCCCTTCGTGGCCGCATCCTCGATCCAGCGGGTTTCGACCGGTGCAAGGGCCGTGCGGAAGGCCGCCAGTTCGTCGGGCGTCAGCTTCGCGATATCGATGCCGCGATCGGTATAGGCCTTGCGGCCGACCTCTTCCGCCTCCAGCCAGGCCTTGCCGATCTCCCGGGCGAAATCCGCGCCGGAATTGCGGTCGATCACCGCCTTCAGATCGTCGGGCAGGCCGTCATACTTCGCCTTGTTCATGGCGAAGATGAACACCGCCGTACCGAAGCGCTCGCCATTGGCGCCCTCGCCGGGGCCGCGGGTCAGCTGGTCGAGCTTCAGAGACGGCACCACTTCGAACGGCACCATCACCCCGTCGATGACCCGCTTGGAAATCGCCGCCGGCACATCCGGCACCGGCATGCCGATCGGCGCGCCGCCGAGCGCCTCCACCACCCAGCCGCCGACCCGGCCGGGGATGCGGATCTTCCTGCCCTGAACATCGGCGGGGCTGCGCACCGGGGCATCGACCATGTTCAGCGTCTGGCCGGCATGAACATGGACCAGCAGCGGCTTGACGGTCTTGAACTCGTCCGCGAAGTCGCTCGCCAGCATGTCGCGGATCGCCAGATTGGTCGCGACCGGATCGTTCAGATGCACGAAGGGCAGCTCGAAGACTTCAAGCTTCGGGAAGCGGCCGGGAGTGTAGCCGGCCACCGTCCAGACGATGTCGGCGATGCCGTCCTCGGCCTGCTGGAACAGCTGGTTGGGCTTGCCGCCCAGCGACATCGACGGATAGATCTCGACCGAGATCCGGCCGCCGGAGTCCTCTTCCACCCGCTTCGCCCAGGGCTCGATCAGCCGGGTCTGGGCCGGGGCCATCTGGTTCAGGAAATGGTGAACGGTCAGTTTCACCTGGTCGGCCGCCATCGCCGATGCCGAGACCAGCATCGCCGAGGCCGCCACAGCCAACCGCACGAAGATGCGCATCCGATATCCCCCCTGAACGTCGCGTCGTCCGGCCCGGAGGCCGGCTGCCGGATCGTTCCGGCGCGATCATTGGGTCAACGATGGCAGCGAAGACAAGTGTTTCAAAGTAAGTTTGCGGCCCCTCGCCATAACCAAATGGTTATAGACCGGCCCAGCAAGAGGACAGTCTGTCACGAAGCCATACACGGAGAGGTGGAGACAGAGCCTGTACAACGGGTGCCTCTGGATCCACACTTTTGCGGAGACGGTCGATACCGCATGGATGGGGGAACGAGGCATGGCGAGCTGGGCGCTGATCCTGGTGCCGGGATACTACCGAAAGCCCAAGAACACCCTGCGCGACGTGCTGGTCGCGAACCTCACCCTGTCCGAAACCATGCCGATGACCGAGACCGCCTCGGATACCGACAAGGCGACGCTCACGGTCACCCCTTCTGACACCACCGGTCTGCCCGAAACGCTCGATGTCTTCGAGGCATCATGGTCGGACCTGATCCCGACACCGGCCGAAGAACGGCCGATCGGCCGCCTGTTCCAGGGGCTGTCGCTGCTGATCTACTGGCTCGGCTATCCACGGATGTGGCTGGCGATCTTCCGCTATTCCTTCTACATCGCGGTCGGTTATCTCGCATCCGCGGCCATGCTCGTGCTCTGGCTGATTTCGCTGATCGCCATCGTCGCCCAGGCGACCGGCGCCGATACCACGACCGCGGTTACTTCCGACGGCTCCGACGCCATGGTCTGGCTGGGGCAGCATGTGCAGGCCGCCGCCGCCTGGCTGGTGGCGAAGCTGCCGCCGACCTGGGCCGCGACCCTGACCATCCTCATCCCCCTGCTGCCGGTCATGACCGTCGCCGATCTCGCCGCTTTCACCCGCGCCTATCTGCGCGATGCCGCAGCCGATGGCATCACCGGCCTGCGCGCCCGGTTGCGCATGCGTGTGCAAACCAGCCTCGCCAAGGCGCTCGCCGCCGGCAGCTATGACCGGGTGATCGTCGTCGGCCACTCCTTCGGCTCACTGATCGTCACCGACCTGATCGCCGGCTGGTATAGGGCCGTCGACCTCGAGAAGATCTCGGTCGTCACCATCGGGTCGCCCGGTGCGGTGCTCGCCTTCCGTTCCGATTGGCTGGATCACGAAATCGCCGCCGCCGTCGAACGCCGGCCCGGCCATGGCTGGACTGACATCCATGCCGACCGCGACCTGCTCTCGGCCGGTCTGGTGCCGATCGACAGCCCCGCCATAGAGGCGGGAGAT
>NC_017956.1:2710000-3919492 GCF_000264455.2 Tistrella mobilis KA081020-065
CGAAAGCTGGAATAGACCGGGAACCAGCTGGCGAAGCCCAGCGCCCGGCCGGCCGCATCTTCGGCCAGCGCCGCCCGAAAGCGCGGCGTCGGACCGAAACCGTGCGCGGCCACCAGCGCCTCGGTTGCACGGAACCGGTGGCCGGCGCCGTCCTCGACCGCAAGATCGCGCAGCAGCGCCCAGAGCCGCCCGGCATCCGCCGCCACGGCCGCCCGGATCACGATCGCGTCGCCATCACCAGATCCGGTCATCCTGCCCTCTTCAACGCTCCCACCCTCTTCACATCTTCGGGCACCAGCCCGGTCGACAGCGACCAGGCGTCGACATCATTGGCGCCTTCGGTCGCGATCACCAGCACCCGCGCCGCAGGCCCGAGCCCGAGCGCCGCCTGAAGCCCCGGATCCGCCACCGCCTGGAACAGACCCGCGAGCCCCGCGGCACCGCTTTCGCCCACCACCAGGGCAGGATCACCCGCAACCGGCCGGGCGAGCCGGTTCACCGCCGCCCGTGCCGCCGTATCGGGCACCGCCATGAAATCGCGGGCGAGGCGCGAGAGGATACGCCAGCCGGTCGCCGAAGGCTCGCGGCATTCAAGCAGCGCCATCACCGTCGGGGCATGGCTCGCCAGCTGCAGCCGCCGACCGGCACGCGCACTTTCCAGCAGGCAGGCGGCACCATCGGGTTCAACCACCACCAGCCGGGGCCGGTCCGGTCCGGCCATAGTCAGATGCGCCGCAACCGCGGCCGCCATGCCGCCGACCCCTGCTTGCAGGAAGAGATGGGTGGGCATCCGGTCGCCGCACTGGCGCAGGATCTCGGCCGCCATCACGGTATAGCCCTGCATCACCAGGGTCGGGATCCGTTCCTGCCCCGGCAGGGCCATGTCCGAGACGTTGATCCAGCCTTCGGCTGCGCAGCTCCGGGCGACCGCGGCCAGGCTGTCGTCATAATCGCCCGCCACCCGCACGATCCGGGCCCCCTCGGCCCGGATGGCATCGGCGCGCACCTCGCGCACGCCCTGATGCAGGAAGACCACGGCCCGCGCGCCCACCAGCCGCGCCCCGGCAGCGACCGACCGGCCGTGATTGCCGTCGGTGGCGCAGGCCATGGTGAGGGTGCGGGTGACCGCGAGAAGGTCAGGCGTGCCGAGATCTTCCGGTCCGAAGCGGCGCCCCGTCCGCCGGCCGGCCTCGTCCAGCGCCAGACGGATCGCGGCATGGGCGCCGCCGAGCGCCTTGAAGCTGCCGAGCCCGTGGCGGCCGCTTTCATCCTTCACCAGCAGCGCCCCAAGGCCCGAGGCCGCGGCGAGCCCCGGCAGTTCGACCAGCGGTGTCGGCCCCTCGCCATGGGTGACGGCGAACAGGGCTTCGGCCGCGGCAGCGGCCCCGGCGCCGAAGGCGGTCGCATCGGCAGGATCGAGCGCGCCGCCGGCATCGGCGAGCATGTTGGGCAGATACATGGTCCATCCCCTGGCTGCTGTGAGAGGATGGAAGAATATTGCGTGTCGTCAGAGAAAGGCGCTTTGATCCCGGGGTGTCGACGCAAGTTTTTCTCGCCCGGAGGCCGCCGGATGACGATCGGATCCAACCGCGCCGAACTCGACGGCTTCGATCTGGCGATCCTGGCTCTGCTTCAGCAGGATGCGCGCCTGCCGCAGCGGCGGATCGCCGAGGCGGTGGCGCTGTCGACGCCGGCGGTGCAGCGGCGGATCCGGCGGCTGGAAGAGATCGGCGTGATCCTGGCCAATGCCGCGATCGTCGATCCGGCCCGGCTCGGCCGGCCGATTACCATCCTGGTGCTGGTGGAGGTGGAAAGCGAACAGGCGGCCCCGCTGGACGCGACCCGCGCCGCCTTTGCCGCCGCCCCCGAGGTCCAGCAATGCTATTACGTCACCGGCGAGGCCGATTTCGTGCTGGTGGTGACGGTGCCCGACATGGGTGCCTATCAGGCGCTGACCCGCAGGCTGTTCCTGGACGACCCCAATGTCCGCCGCTTCCGGACCTTCGTCGCCATGGAACGGGTGAAGGTCGGACTGGCGGTGCCGGTAGAGGATGCGCTCAGCGGGAAGGCGCGAAGGGATTGACGCCGGTCGCGGCCAGCACCGCCCAGGCAGTGGCGCCCAGATGCGGCCAGCGGTGGTAGCGGAAATCATCGATCACGCTGTCGGGACCGATGGCGAGCCCGGTGGTGATCGACGGCTTGCGCGTCGCCCAGAGCCAGCCCCCGGGCGAGACCTCGCCCAGCACCAGATCGAGCAGACGCTGCGCCTCGCCCGTCTGCCCCAGATGGCCGGCGACCAGGGCCGCCTGGGCGGTGCCCTCGATCCAGACCCCGTCGCGGTCGTCGTTGAAATCGAAGCCGCCATCGACGCCATGAGCATCGCCCGCCCAGGCCCAGGCGCTCCGCCAGGCCACGGGCGCCCCCTGCAACAGCAGTGGCCAGAGCTGGGCATCCAGCCCCGAGGTCGCGGTGTTGAGCGTGGCCCCGTCGGGCAGGGTGCCGGTCGGGAAATGGTCGCTGCCCGCCTGCCACATCCGGTCGAGGAACCGGCGCGCCCGATCTGCCGCCGCGCCCCAGCGGGCCGTGTTGGGATCGGCAGTCTTCAGGCGCGTGAACAGCGCCACCAGATCGGCATGATGTTCGGTCGATTTCCAGCCGATCCGGCGCAGCCCCGCCCCTGCCCCATCCACCCCGCCGGTATAGCCGCCGGGGCCGGCGTCGTCGGCGGTCTGGTCGATCACCCAGCCCCCGATCCGGCGGGCGGCGTCCAGAGCCTGTCGGCGCAGATCGGCCGAAAAGGCTGCATCCGCGCGACGCTCCACCACCGCCAGCAGCGCAAGACCGACCCAGGCGGCATTTCCGGTGGCGGTGCCGGTCTGATAGGGATCCTCCACCCAGCGGCCGGCGGCCGCATCCCACCAGCCATTGGGCGGCGGCGGGCTTTCGGTCTGGGCGCCGGCGCGATAGGCATTGCGCACACGGCCGCGATCGGCAGCCGCCTGGCGCGGATCCTCCGACAGCACGGCATCGGCGAAAGCGGTGGCGATCCTGGCCGCGGCATCGCTGCGGCCGCAGGCGATCAACGCCCGGAGCGCCAGGGCGTTGTCATAGGCGAAGGCGGCACCGGCAAGCGCCGGGTCCGGATGCGGGCCCGACCCCGCCGGGGCGTCCCAGCTGCGCAGGAAAACCGGCCCGGCGCCGTCGATCGCATCCACCCGCCCGGCCATGGCCTGACAGAGCGGCACCACGCCCTGGGGCAGAACCGGCGCCGCGGCCGGGGCCCGCATGATGCCGAGCGCGGTGAGCGCCGCCACCAGGACAGGAAGGGTCGGGCGTCGAAGAGGGGTCGGGCGTCGGGGCATCAGAGATCGGCGATCCGGAACGGCCGGATCTCGAAACTCTGCCATACGCCCTGAACGGTATAGGGGTCGGCGGCCAGGGCGGCATCCAGCGCCGCCCGGTCGGGATATTCGGCCAGCATGGACGAACCGATCATGGTGCCGGCCTCGTCCAGCATCGCGCCGCCGATGATCAGATGGCCGTCGGCCTTCATCTTGCGCGCATTCTCCAGATGGGCCGGGCGCGCCGCCGCACGGCGAGCCGGCGCTTCGGCATCGGTACCGTCGCGGGCGATGACCAGGAACTGCATGGGCGTCTCCTTATCCATCGTCTCGGCCGGTCTCTGCCGGCCTGCCGTGTGGTCTCTCCGTTCAGGCCTCGCGGCCGAGCAGCGTCATCAGCTCGCGCCATTCGCGCGGACTCATGCCGGTCTCCTCGCGCGCCGGCGTCTCGCCGGCCAGCATGCGCCGGACAACATGCAGGGCGCTGCGCGACAGGTGTGCGCCGCCCAGCCGGTATTCCTCGAAGGCGGCGGCGACCAGCGGCACCCAGCGATGGGTGATGTCCATCATGGTCTCGGCATAGGCGCGGATTTCGTACTGGGCATGCGGATCGGCACGCAGCGACAGAAAATGCAGCAGGTTGTGCAGATCGGTCTTCCAGTACCATTGCGTGTAGTAGTTCAGGGTCAGGTTCATCCGCGCCAGTTCGCGCGCCAGGCGGTCGCGGGTCGGATCCTCGGCCTCGCCCTCGTCGGTCTCGTTCAGCATCCAGCGATAATTGTCGTACACCCGCCGGGCATCGTCGCGCAGGATGTCCATCACCCGGCCGGCCTGATCGGCCGGCAGCAGCGCCTCGCGGCCCTGACGGTTGCTGGTCGACTGCGCAGCCACCTGGTCGGCCGCCGGCACATAGAACTCCCGGTCCAGGATGGAATAGCGCGCCGAGTACTCGTTGACATTGGCGGTGCGGTGGCGGATCCACTGCCGGGCCACGAAGATCGGCAGCTTCACATGCAGCTTGATCTCGCACATCTCGAACGGCGTGGTATGCCTGTGGCGCATCAGATAATTGATCAGCCCGCGGTCCTCGTTGACCTTGCGGGTGCCGCGGCCATACGAGACCCGCGCCGCCTGAACCACCGCCGCATCGTCGCCCATATAGTCGACCACGCGCACGAAACCGTGGTCGAGCACCGGAAAGGCCGTGTGCAGCACGCTTTCCATGCCGGTCGAGACCGTGCGCAGGGTGGGCACCGCCTCGGCGCGCAGGGCGTCGATTTCGGCCTGCTGCTCGGGGGTTACGGTCATCGCGTCGGTCTCCTTCCGGCGTGGATCTGGTCGCCCCTGGATACAGGGGCCGCCCCCCGCAGGCAAGGGCGCGGCGTGCCCCTGCATCGCATGGCCGCAGCTTGGGCTTTGCATGTCACGGCCGAGCGCCTATATATGGGGTGCCGGTCGCAAGGCCGGCTATGGCGATACAGGGCCTCACGGAATAAACGTATCGGACCCGGGGGCAGTGCCCGGCGCCTCCACCAGTTCAGATCACCGGCCTTCGGGCCGGTGCTCCATGGGGGCGAGCCAGGATCGACGTGCGTGGTAAAGGTTTGGTCTTCGCCCGGCATGATACCGCCGTTATCGGGTCACTCAAACAGGTGCGAACGACAACCGTGTCGCCCTCGCTGCCTAACTAGGCAAGCGCGGTCCGGGGGGCACCGGGCAACAGAAGCCCCCCACTCTATCACCGGCTGCAGCCGGTCCGGATGCCGTGTCGCGGGATGCGGGGTCCGCCGTTGCAGCCGACCTCGGCCCTTCTTGACCAGCCGACGATCATCTTCAACCGACGATCATCGAGACCGGACGCCGCATGCCGCAGATCGCCTACGACCAGCTCATCGACACCGCTCTGCGTGGGGTGGTCCGCACCGTTCTCGAACAGGCTGCCGAAAGCGGCCTGACCGACGGCCATCATTTCTACCTGACCTTCCGCACCCAGGCGCCGGGCGTCGAGGTGCCGGAATATCTTCGCGCCCGCTACCCGGAAGAGATGACCATCGTGCTGGAGCACGAGTTCTGGGGCCTGGACGTGAACCAGCACGGTTTTGCGGTGACGCTGGCCTTCGGTGGCCGCCATGAGCGCCTGGTCGTGCCCTTCGTCGCCATCACCGGCTTCGCCGATCCGAGCGTCAAATTCGGCCTTCAGTTCCACGCCATCGACGAGGCAGACGACCTCTTCGACGACGAGGATGAAGAGGTCGACGAGGAGATGTTCGAGATCGAAGACCGGCTGTCCGAGGGCCAGGACAACGGCCGCGCGGCGCCGACCCCCGAGGCCGAGGCCGGCGACAACGTCGTGGCGCTCGACCGGTTCCGCAAGCGCTGACCCCCGATGGCGGAGGCAACGACCGCCGATGGTGCCGCCGGCCTGCCGGCGGCCGCCCGCCGTGTGGCCGCAGCGCTTGAAGCGGCCGGCCACCCGGCCGTGATCCGCATTTTCCCCGACAGCACCCGATCCGCCGCCGAGGCAGCCGCCGCCGTCGGCTGCCGGACGGAAGAGATCGTCAAATCGCTGATCTTCCGGCGCAGCAACGACGATGCCGCGGTGTTGGTGCTGATCGGTGGGGCCGATCGGGTCGATACCGCAAAGCTCGCCCGGGTCGTGGGGGCGAAGACCGGCCGGGCGGATGCGGATTTCGTGCGCAGGACCACCGGCTATGCCATCGGCGGCGTGCCACCACTCGGCCATGCGACACCGCCCGTGGTTGTGATGGACGAAGGGCTGATGGCGCTGTCCACCGCCTGGGCGGCCGCCGGCACCCCGCATGCGGTGTTCGAGACCACGCCGGCCGATCTGGCCCGGATCACCGGTGCCGTGGTCGCAGCCGTGGCCGCCACGCCTGCAGCCTGACCGGCCGGCCATGGCCGCTCCGCTCCCGCCCACCCCCCTGGACGACGATCCCCCGCAGGACCTGATGCTGCCGCCCCTTGAGGCGGCGGTCGAGAAACGCTCGGTCTCCATCCAGGGCCACCGCACCAGCGTGTCGCTGGAAGCGCCGTTCTGGCGGGTGCTGAAGCGGGCGGCACGCGCGCGCGGCATCTCTCTGGGCGCGCTGGTGGCCGCGATCGATGCCGCCCGGCGGGTGGACCGGGTCAACCTGTCGAGCGCGCTCCGGCTCTTCGCCCTGGCAGAGGCGGAAAACCGGGCGGTCACCCGCCTGTCCGACCCCGCACCCGCGGCGCAAAGCCCCTCGGAAGACGCCTCAGACGCGCTGTGACACCCCCGGCGCTTGCGCCGCAGCATCCGCGTGGTATATCTCTGGGCCGGGGATGAGAGCCAACGGCCCGTCCGTGACCACATTCCCGAATTTTGGCGGGGCGTAGCGCAGCCTGGTAGCGCATCTGCTTTGGGAGCAGAGGGTCGCGTGTTCGAATCACGCCGCCCCGACCATATCTATCCTGTCCGGCCGCGCCGGCCATCAGGCCCGCGGCTGAAACCGGGACCACCAGAATCGGCCCGCCGGCCCGAGCGACCGGCATCAAGGCCGGTCGACAAGGATCGTGTGAGGCGATGGACGCGCGCATTTACCTGCCGGCGAAGAACGCCATGCAGTCCGGCCGCGCCAACACCCGCAAATGGGTGCTGGAGATGGAACCCGCTGCGGCGAAGCGCCTGGACCCCCTGATGGGCTGGACCGGATCTGCCGACACCGACCAGCAGGTCGTGCTGCGGTTCGAGACCCTGGACGAGGCCGTGGCCTTCGCCAAGCGCAAGGGCCTGACCTATGAGGTCTACGAGCCACATATGCGCGACCTGAAGATTCAGGCCTATGCCGACAAGTTCCGCTGGGACCGCGTGCGCTGAACAGCGTTCCGGCCTGACGGGTGCCCTTAGCTCAGTTGGATAGAGCATCGGCCTTCTAAGCCGGCGGTCGCAGGTTCGAATCCTGCAGGGCACGCCAGTCTTCCACGCCGCAGTCCGGTCCGCCGGGCTGCGGCGTGTCGTTTCGGGGGCGTGGCCGGCCGGTGCCCGTCTTCTTACTGAGACACCGTGTTCTTGCTGAGACATGGGGCTGCCGGAGGTGGCGGCAGGGCGCCCGCTCGATCATGCTGAGGGGCAGACCCTGCAGTCCGGAAACCGGAGGACGTGATGCCCCTGAACGCCCGCAAGGCGGTGCCGGCCGCCCTGGCCGCCATGCTTGCCGTCGCCACCGCCGCCCTGCCCGCCCGCGCCGACGGCACCTTCCCCACCAGCCTCGCCACCGAAGATCAGCAGCGGCTGGAGGCCTTCGACACCGCCCGCGCCGAGGCGGTCGCCGAGGCGCGCGCCGGTGGGTCGCCCGAGGATGTGTCGGTGCTGGACGAGGTGCTGAGCGGCGAGCCGACCACGATGGAACCGGCCGAGATGGCCGGGATCTGGCGCTGCCGGACGATCAAGCTGGGCGGGCTGTTGCCGCTCACCATCTATCGCGACTTCAAGTGCCGGATCACCGATGACGGCGGCGGGCTGCGGCTCGAAAAGCTGACCGGCTCGCAGCGGACCGGCGGCACCTTCTATGACTTGGCCGACGAGACCCGGCTGGGCTATGCTGGTGCCGGCTGGGTGGCGGGCGAGGCCCCCATGCAGTACGGTAGCGATCCCGAGCGCAACCAGGTCGGCTATCTGGTGGTGCTCGGCCCCGAGCGCATGCGGCTGGAACTGCCGCTGCCGCAGTTCGAGTCCAAGTTCGACATTCTGGAACTCAGGCGCTGACGGGACTTCAGGCGCTGAGTTGCCGGGGCCGGCCACGATCCATCAGCAGCGCCGAAATCGCCCGGCGCACCGGTGCGGCCCCGCGGCCCAGATCCATCACCGCCCGCCGGGCGAGGCGTGCGGCGGGGTCGTCGCGGGTGTAGAGCCCGACGATGGCATTGGTCGCAGCCCAGAGCGGGGCCGCGGTCAGCTTATGGCCGGCTTCGTAGCGATGCAGCATCAAGGGTGACGTGATATCGCCATCGGTGCGGGCGGCGCGGATGATGCCGTCTGCCAGGCGGTCGGCGCTCTTCAGGCCCAGATTGAAGCCATGGGCGGTGACCGGATGCATGCCGACCGCGGCATCGCCGATCAGCGCGAAGCGATGGCCGACGAAGCGGCGGGCCTGGACGGCGACCAGCGGCCAGCCATGGCGGGTACTCTCAAGCTGCATCCGGCCGAGGCGGCCATCGAGCCGGACCATGATCTCATCCGCGAAGGCCGCGGGGTCGAGCGCCGTCAGCCGCGCGATCTCGGCATGGGGCAGCGTCAGCACCACCGAGGAGCGGCGGCCCTTGAGCGGCAGCAACGCCACCGTCTGGCCGTGACCGAACCATTCGGTCGCCACACCGCCATGATCGACCTGATCGTGGCTCATCCGGCAGACCAGCATCGTCTTGCCGAAATCCACCTGATCCGCGGCAATGCCGCGGGCCTCGCGCATCTTCGAGAACCGGGTATCGGCCGCGACCACCAGGCGGGCGGTCAGCTCGCGGCCATCCTCCAGATCGACCGCCATGCCATGCGGGCGCACCCGGATGCCGGTCGCCTTCAGACCGTCCAGGATCGTCGCGGAGGTCTGCTCGCGCACCGCGTCATGAAGCGCCCGCCGGATCAGGTGATTGGGCACCAGACGGCCCAGCGGGCGGCCATCGGCGGCGCCGTCGAAGATCAGGCTGCGATGGCCGGCCCCGTTCAGCACCCGGGCGGCGCGGAGGGGGGCGGTCTCTCCGGCCGGGATCCGCGCCCAGGCGCCCAGCCGCTCCAGCACCGCCATGGAATGATGGGTGAGCGCGATCTCGCGGCCGTCGAAAGGCGGGTCGGCCAGCACGGCTGCCGGCTGCGGATCGATCAGGGTAACGTCGAGCCCGGTGCCGTCCAGCGCCCGCGCGAAGGCAAGCCCTGCCGGGCCCGCGCCGATCACCGCCACATCCGTCTGCATGCGCCCCTCCTCCGTGACACCGGCCGCCGAGGCCGGGACGGCCTCGCGGGCGACAGGCTAGCAGCGGGCGCGGTGCGGTGCTATGCGGCGTTGTGTCCGGTGGCGGCACCCTTTGTCCTGGCGTCCGCTTCGGCCTCCGCCTCCGCTTCGGCGAGCCGGGCATAGCGGCGGGCCAGCACGGCGCAGACCATCAGCTGGATCTGGTGGAACAGCATCAGCGGCATCAGGATGGCGCCGGTATCGCGGCCGGCGAAGATCACATTGGCCATGGGCACGCCCGAAGCGAGGGTCTTCTTCGAGCCGCAGAACACGATGGTGATCCGGTCGGCCCGCGAGAAGCCGAGCCAGCGCGAGCCCAGCATGGTGATCGCCAGCACCAGGGCCAGCAGCAGGCAGTCGACCACCAGCATCACCGCCAGATCCAGCGCGCCCACCCGGTTCCAGAAGCCCGAGACCACCGCGCCCGAAAAGGCGAGATAAACGACCAGCACGATGGAACCGCGATCGACCAGCCCCAGCGGCTTGCGGTGCCGGCGCAGCCAGTCGCCGATCCAGCGTTCCAGCACCTGGCCGGCGATGAACGGCACCAGCAGCTGGAAGACGATCGCCTCCACCTGATCCAGCGACACCCCCTGGCCGCTGGCGCCGAACAGCAGCGCCACCATGGCCGGGGTGATGAACATGCCGAGGATGTTCGAGGCCGAGGCCGAGCATACCGCCGCCGGGACATTGCCACCGGCGATGGCGGTGAAGGCGATCGAGGACTGAACGGTGGAGGGCAGCACGCAGAGGAACAGCAGCCCCATCGCGATCGCCGGCGACAGCACGCTTTCCGGCAGCAGATGGGTGATGGCAAGGCCCAGCACCGGGAAGATCACGAAGGTCGTGGCCAGCACCGCGATATGCAGGCGCCAGTTGGTCATGCCCTCGATCACGGTTGCGCGGGACAACCGGCCGCCATGGAGGAAGAACACCGTCGCGATGGCGACGGTCGCGACGTCGTGCAGGATCTCCGATGCCCGGCCGTCCACGGGCAGGAGCGAGGCGGTGGCGACCGCCAGGATCAGCGCCAGCACGAAACGGTCTGGTAGAATGCGCGACAACAGAGCCATGGCCGTCCTCCCTTTTTGTTGTTCTGCGCCATCGCGGTTCAGGATGGAAGGAATAACAGGCATCATGTTTCACGATGACCGGATCCCCATCCCCGAGAGGCCGAGCCGATGCTCGATCCCGTTCAGCTGCGCAGTTTCATGGCCGTGGCCGAGGCCGGCAGTTTTACGGCCGCCGCCCGCGGGCTGGGGCTCGGCCAGTCGACCGTCAGCCAGCATGTCGCCCGGCTGGAAGCGGCGGCCGGCCGGCGGCTCATCGATCGCGACACCCATCATCTGTCGCTGACGACGGATGGCGAAGCCATGCTCGGCTTCGCCCGCGCCATGCTGGCGGTCGAAGATCGCGCCCGGGCGCATTTCGCCGCCCGTGAACTCCATGGCCGGCTGCGCTTCGGCGCCTCGGAAGACTTCGTCACCAGCCGGCTCGGCCGGGTGCTGGAAAGCTTCGTGCGCGACCACCCGGCCATCGATCTGGAAATCACCGTCGCGCTCTCGGGCACGCTGCACCGCATGCTGGATGATGGCCTGCTGGATCTGGTGCTGGCCAAGCGGCGTCTGGGCCGCCCCCGCGGCCGGCCGGTGCACCGCGAGCCGCTGATCTGGGCGGCGCGCAGCCCGGACATCGCCGATCCGGCCCGGCCGCTGCCGCTGATCGCCTTTCCGCCCCCCAGCATTACCCGGGCAGCGGCGATCGACGCGCTCGACCGTGCCGGCCGGGCCTGGCGGATCGTCTGCACCTCGGGCAGCCTGAGCGGGCTCAAGGCCGCGGCCGATGCCGGGCTGGGCGTGATGGTCCAGCCCCGCAGCATGCGTCCCCAGGGCCTGGTGGAAATCGGCCCCGGCCCCGGCCTGCCGGCGCTGGAAGAGGTGGAGTTCATCATCGAGGACGTCTCGGTCCGCCGCCCGCCCGACAGCCCCGAAGCCCGCGCCGCCCGGATCCTGACCGAGGCGCTGGTGGTGGGGGGGATCTGGCGCAGCCCCTAGCGGCTAGGGAGAGATCACCGCCATGCCGAGCGCGCGACCTGCCGCCGCCATGCGCCGGTCCAGAGTGCACATCACCAGATCATGGCGGCTGGCCACCGCCAGATGAAGCGCATCCCCGGCACGCAGGCCGAGAGCATGGTGTCTGGCATATCTTGCGGCCTTCAGAAAATCCTCCGCCGCGATCTGGAGAACGGATATTCCATCATCAAGCATGGTTGCGAAGGTGCTCTCGACATCTTCGCCAGTCGACGGGCTGATCTGCGCTGTCCGGATCTTGAGCGACAGTGCGGATGCAAATTCCGTGATCGTCCAGCGACTGATCCAGAGCCCCTGAGATTGATAGTTTTCCAGCCACAGAATCACGCGCTCAGTGGCTGTCTCACGAGTCAGCCCCGAGACAAGAATGGAGGTGTCCAGGTAATACATTCAGAAGCGATCTTCGTCCCGCATCCGCCGGACGAAATCACCCGCCTCCTCCGGCTGCAGCGGCATGCGCGCGGTCAACGCCCTCAACCGGTTCAGATCGATGCCCTTGCCCGGCCTGCGCCCACGCCCCTCGTGCCCGGACGCTTCGGGATCGCCCCCGTCATCCCATCCGACCAGCCGTGCGACCGGCTGCCCATTGCGGATGATGACCACCGTATCACCCGCTTCGGCACGGTCGACCAGTTCGTCAAGCCGGATCCGGGCATCCTGAAGATTGACGCGGCTCATGATCACCCTCGGCTGACATCCACAGCCACATCCCTGACTGGGCGGCTGAACTAAATATGCGGCCGGCGAGCTGCGACCGCAACCCGGAACCCGTCTACAATCTTGAAATATATAAGATCTACTCCTGCGAGCGATGGTCCTGCAGGCCGGCATGGGCAGAGACCTGCCCCCGTTCCCCAACCACCTCCCGCACCACCCCGCGCAGCCAGCGATGGACCGGATCGGCGTCCATCCGCGGGTGCCAGAGCAGCGAGATGGTGATGTCGGGCACCGGCAGCGGCAGGGGGATGGTGACGAGGCCGTCGCGCAGCCGGCCGGTGGACCGCTCGGGCACGGTAGCGATCAGCCCGCCGTCGCGGACCAGGGAAAGGGCGGCCGAGAAGCTGGCGACGGTGGTGATCACCCGCCGCTCCAGCCCCAGCACCGCCAGCGCCTGATCGACGGCTTCGTGGCCCGTGGGCCGGCGCGCCACGCGGACATGGTCCCCCGCGGCATAAAGTGCCGGCGTCGCCCGGGGCGCGCTGGCCAGCGCATGGTCGGCACGCACCACCGCGACGAAGCGGTCGCGGAACAGGGCCTGGGCCCGCAATTCGGGCCCCGCGGTCCCGTCCGCCACCCCCGTTTCCAGATCCACCACCCCGTTGCGCAGCGCCGTGCCGTCCTTGTCGGTGCGGGCGACGAAATGCAGCCGCACGCCCGGCGCCTCCCGCGCGATGCGCCCGAGCAGGGCCAGGCCGAAGGTCTCGACGAAACCTTCTCGGGTTCTGAAGGTGAAATCGCGCCCGATCCGGGCCAGGTCGGGCGGGGCTGCCGGCCGCAACAGGGCGGCCGCATCGCGCACAAGCCGCGCCGCCTCGTCCCGCAGTTCCAGCGCCCGCGGGGTCGGCACCAGGCCGCGGCCGGCCCGGACCAGAAGCGGATCGCCGGTGATTTCGCGCAGCCGCGCCAGTACCCGGCTGGTCGCCGAGGCGCTGAGCTGCAGCCGCGCGGCCGCCCGGGCGACGCTGCATTCGCCGAGCAGCGCGTCGAGCGCGATGAGCAGGTTGAGATCAGGTGTCGACATGCCGGAATGATAACACACCAACCGGCACGACATATGGCGTGCAATGCAGCTATTGACTGCAAATGCTGTGCCTTCCGCCATGTCTGGCCGGGGTGCAGGCTGTCTGCAGCTCCTGAGCCGGAGCAGGAGACCGACGGAGACCCCCATGACAGACATGCCCGCCTCACCACCCATCTCTGCCCCCGGCCGCGCGGGCCTGATTGGCCTCGCCCTGTCGATGCTGACCGCCTCGCTCGGCGTCAGTATCGCCAATGTCGCCCTGCCGACCCTGGCCCTTGCCCTCCACGTGCCTTTTCAGGCGGTGCAATGGGTGGTGCTGGCCTATCTGCTGGCCGTCACGGTCGCGATCGTGGGCGTCGGGCGGCTGGGGGATGCACTCGGGCGCCGGCGGGTGCTCTCGGCCGGGCTGGGGCTCTTCGCCCTCGCCTCCGCCTTCTGCGGGCTGGCCCCCTCGTTCGAACTGCTGGTTGCAGCCCGGGCGCTCCAGGGGCTGGGGGCAGCCGCGCTGATGGCCCTGACGCTCGCACTGGTTCGCGAGACGGTACCAGCGGAGCGCACCGGCGCCGCCATGGGGCTGCTCGGCACAACCTCCGCCATCGGTACCGCACTCGGCCCCTCCATGGGCGGGCTGCTGATCGCCGCTGCCGGCTGGCGGGCGGTGTTCGTGGTGCTGGTGCCCGCGGCGCTCGCCGCTCTGCTGCTGATCCGCCGGGGCCTGCCTGCCTCTCCTGCCCCCACCCCGGCCACAACGCTCCGGCAGGGACTCGACCTGCCCGGCACGCTGGTGCTGGCGCTCACCCTCGCCGCCTATGCCCTGGCCATGACCCGGCCTCACGGGCTGGATGCCATCGGCTTCGGCCTGCTCGGCCTCGCGGGCCTCGGCGTCACGATCTTCCTGGCCGTGGAGCAGCGTGCCGGGTCCCCCCTGATCCGGCCGGCGGCTCTCCGCGACCCGCTGCTCGCCAGCGGGCTGATCTGCAACCTGCTGATCGCGACCGTGATCATGACCACGCTGGTGGTCGCGCCCTTCTACCTCTCGCACACGCTCGGCCTCGACACCGCCCTGGTCGGGCTGGTGATGTCCGCGGGCCCCGTGCTCTCGGCCCTGACCGGCGTTCCGCTCGGCCGGCTGGTCGATCGTGTCGATGCCGGGCTGATGGCGGTGGCGGGGCTCGGCGCCATGGCCACGGGGGCCACCCTGCTCGCGCTTCTGCCGGCCTGGTTCGGCCTGCCCGGCTATCTTGCCGGTATCGTGGTGCTCACACCCGGCTATCAGCTGTTCCAGGCCGCCAACAACACCCAGATCATGAGCGCGGTGCCGGCCGACCGGCGCGGCGTCACCTCGGGCATGCTCGGTCTTGCCCGCAATCTGGGGCTGGTGACCGGTGCGGCGGTGATGGGCGCGGTTTTTGCCGCAGCCGCGGGCGGGGACGTTGCCACCGCCGGTGCCGATGCGGTTGCCCGGGGGCTGCGCATCACCTTCGCCACGGCCGCCGCGCTGATGCTGGCCGGCATCGTCGTCGCGCTTCTGGGGCGCATGATGGCCGGCCGGCGGGCTTCGGCCCTCAGATCCAGGCAGGATCGGTCGTGAACACGATGGTCAGCCAGCGATGCGGGCCGGCCTCGCCCAGTGCCTCGCCGATCTCGCGGCGGATGCCGTCGAACCAGGCGGTCGTGCCCGGATGATCGGCGGGCACCACCACATGGATCTCGATGAACCGGCCGCGGCCGACCTTGGCGGCATAGCTGGAATAGGTGGTAAAGCCGTGCCGCGCCACCACCGCATCCATCACCCGCCGCACCCGGGCATCCAGCGTGTCGGGGGTCATCAGGAAGATCTCGGTCGCCGCCCGCCACACGATCCGCGCCGGCACCGGCAGCAGGCAGAGCGTCAGCACCATCAGCACCGCCGGGTCGACATAGGGGGTGAGCCACGCATGGGGTGTGCCGTCCAGAATGGCCCCCGCGACGAAGGCCGCCAGCAGCGCGCTGGTGATCAGCGCCGAGAGCAGCCAGCCCCGCGCATCCAGCGCCAGCAGGTCCGAGCCGATCTGCCGGTTGGCGCGCCGGCCATAGGCGAACATGGTGAAGCCGATCGCAGCCACTACCACCGCATAGCCGGCCGCCCAGCCGAAGGCCAGCGGCCGGCCGCCGGCCAGAAGATCGGTCGCCGCGGTCACGAAGGCATAGCCGCAGAGCAGCAGGGTGATGCCGCCATTGACCGCGATCACCATCGGCTCGATATGCCAGAAACCGTGCTGGAAGCGCCGGCTGTCCTCGCGGGCGACCAGACGGGTGACCATCAGCGACAGCAGCGACAGGGCGGCATCCAGCACCGAGAACACGCCGTCGAAGATGATCGACTGCGCGCCCGAGGCCAGGCCGAAGCCGATCCCCAGCGCCGAGACCAGCAGGGTGGCGGCAATCGACCGGCGCAGAACCCGGGCTTCATGCGCGACGGTCATGGGCGATCCTCCCGGCCGGAGGCGGGCAGCGCCGCCGCCCGCTCGCGCAGAACCCGCCGCGCGACGTCGATGAAGGCCCGCAGCTTGGGCTGATTGCGGCTGCGGTCGGGGAAATAGAGCCGCAGCCCGTCCGAGACCGGCAGCCAGTCCGCCAGCACCGTCTCCAGCCGGCCGGTCGCAAGATCATCGGCGATCTGCAGATCGGCGGCATAGATCAGCCCCAGCCCCGCCAGAGCCAGTTCGCGCATCAGGGCGGCATCGTTCACGATCGTCGCCCCCGGCGGGTCCAGCCGGAAGGCCTCGGTCCCGCGTTCGAATTCCCAGCGATAGATCATGCCCGAAGTCGGATAGCGATAGCGGATGCAGTCATGGCCATCCAGCAGCGCCCGCGGTTCCGACGGCCGGCCATGGGTGTCGAAATAGCCGGGCGTGCCCGCGACCACCCAATGGAATTCGCGGGTCAGCGGCAGGGTGATCATGTCGCGGGCGATGAATTCGCCGATCCGGATGCCGGCATCGAAACCTTCATCGGCCAGATCCACCGCCGCATCCTGCACCGCCACCTCGACCGTTACCGCCGGATAGAGCCGGCGCAGGACCGGCAGCACCGGCACCATCACCAGATCCACCGCCAGCCGCGGCACGGTCAGACGCAGATGGCCCTGCGGCCGGCCGCGGAAATCGTCCAGGCGGTCGAAGGCGGCGGTCATGTCGGCCATGGCCGGGGCCAGCCTCGCCTTCAGCGCCTCCCCCGCCTCGGTCAGCCCCACTTTGCGGGTGGTGCGGTGAAACAGCGCCACCCCGGTGCGCAGCTCCAGCGCCCGCACGGCTTGGCTGACGGCGGCCGGCGTCACCCCCAGCACGCCCGCCGCGCGCCGGAAGCTCGCCTGCTCGGCCACTGCCAGGAATTCGGCCACGCCCTGAAAGGCGTCGCTCCGCGACATCGAACACCTCGATTAGAAAGTTGAACTTAACAGACTGGATATCACTACACGATTTTCATGACGCTTTCACCGGAGGAGGATCAGCTATCGGATCCGTTATCGGGAAAGGCCCCGCTCATGCAGTACACGACCCTCGGCCAGAGCGGCCTCGTCGTCTCGCGGCTCGCCTTCGGCACCATGACCTTCACCGCCGGCAATGCCGACATGCCCTCGGTCTACAAGACCGGCACGGCCGCGGCCGAGGCGATGATCGGCCGGGCGCTCGATGCCGGCATCACCCTGTTCGACACCGCCGACGGCTATGCCGGCGGCGAGAGCGAGACCATGCTCAGCCGTGCGCTCGGGGTCGATCGCGACCGGGTCGCCATCACCACCAAGGTCGGTTTCCGCAACGGTCCGGCCCTCGATCGTCAGGGCCTGTCGCGCCGCCATATCCTGCGGTCGATCGATGAAAGCCTCACCCGCCTCGGCACCGACCGGGTAGAGCTCTACGTCGCCCATCGCGAAGACCCGCACACGCCGCTGGAAGAGACGCTGGACGCGCTCGATGCCGTGGTCCGCGCCGGCAAGGCGCTCTATCTGGGCGTCTCCAACTGGCAGCCCTGGAAGATCGCCGCGGCGCTGGAGATCCAGCGCGCCCGCGGCCTGGCTCCGTTCACCCATGCCCAGATGCACTATTCACTGCTCGGCCGCGACATCGAGCGGGATTTTCTGCCGATGGCCGCCCGCTATGGCCTGGGTCTCACGGTCTGGAGCCCGCTCTCGGGCGGCTTCCTGACCGGCAAATATGATCGGGGCAACATGGACCGGGCCGATGGCCGGCTGTCGGGCTTCGACCTGCTGCCCTTCGACAAGGCGCGCGGCTTTGATCTGCTCGACGTGATGCGGCCGATCGCGGCGGCCCATGGGGCCAGCCTCGCACAGCTCGCCATCGCCTGGCTGCTGGCCCGGCCGGGCGTCTCCAGCGTCATCCTGGGGGCGAGCCGCATGGACCAGCTGGACGACACCATCGCCGCCGCCGGCCTGCGCCTGTCCGCGGACGAGATCGCGGCGCTCGATACCGCCACGGCCCTCGCCCCGGTCTATCCGCACTGGTTCATCCAGGGCCTGGCCGATGCGCCGATGGCCGCCGCCCTCTCCGCCTAGCCGAACAGGTCCCCGATTGCGGCAGGGGCCGGGCGACTGCGGGCCAGGCGTTCCAGCGCCGCCGCATCGGTTTCGGCGCCGCCATCGGGCGTCAGATGCACCAATTGTGCCCCCGCCGCCCTCAACAGCGGCGAGACCAGATGGAAGCGGTGGCAGTCCAGCGGGTCGCGTTCGGCGCACATCAGCGCGATGCGATGCTGGCGGGCGCCGTCGAGCAGACGGGCGATGCCGCGCGCCCGCGCCTCGGCAAGCCGCTCCGGATCGGCATCGGCCGGCGGCCGGCCGCCCAGCTCGGCCCCCAGCGGCACATGGGCGATACCGGCCGTCTTCAGCGCCGCCGCCAGCGGCCGGGCCCCGAATTGCGGATGACGCCGCGACCACGGAACCGAGCGCAGATCGGCCACGGCCGTGATCTCCGCCGCCTGAAGCAGGGCGACGAAGCGGTCGATCGGGTGGTCGGAATGGCCGATGGTCCAGAAGACCGGCCGGGCCACGCCAGTGTCATCGGTGGGCGTCTCCATCGGGCCATCATGATCCGCCCGGCCCACGGCTGCAATTCCGCAGGCCGGCCATCGGACAGACCGGCCGCGCGGCGCGGTGCGGATCGCGCTAGGCTTCGCAAAACACGCGAAGAACACCCAGGAGGATCGCCCATGTCCGAGACACCCCCCGTCACCCTGCTCGCCGAAGGTCTGGCCTTCCCCGAGGGCCCGGTCGCCATGCCCGACGGCTCGGTGATCCTGGTCGAGATCGCCGCCGGCCGCATCACCCGGGTGATGCCCGATGGCCGCAAGCTGACCGTGGCGGAGCCCGGCGGCGGCCCCAACGGTGCCGCGATCGGCCCCGACGGCATGCTCTATATCTGCAACAATGGCGGCTTCGAATGGGCGGTCGACAAGGGCTTCACCAAACCCGCCGGCACGCCCGCCGACTGGTCGGGCGGGCGGATCGAGCGGGTCGATCCCGAGACCGGCAAGGTCGAGGTGCTCTATACCGAAAGCGATGGCCGGGGCCTGCGCGGCCCCAACGACATCGTCTTCGACGATCAGGGCGGGTTCTGGTTCACCGATCTGGGCAAGACCTTCCACGACCGGACCGATCACGGCGCCATCCACTACGCCAGGGCCGACGGCTCGCTGATCCGCACCGCCGCCTGGCCGGTCAGCAACCCGAACGGCATCGGCCTCTCGCCCGACGGCCGCACGGTCTATGCCGCCGAGACCACCACCGGCCGGCTCTGGGCCTGGACCATTACCGGCCCGGGAGAACTGGCGCCGCAAAGCTGGCCCGAGGTCGAGCATCCGCGGCTGATGGGCCCGGCCCCCGGCTTCCGGCGCTATGACAGCCTGGCGGTGGAAGCCTCGGGCAATATCTGCGTCGCCTCGCTGCGCATCGGCGGCATCGAGGTCTATGCACCCGACGGGCCGGTGATCGATTTCGTGCCCTTCGACGACCCCTACACCACCAATATCTGTTTCGGCGGCCCCGGGCTGAAGACCGCCTATGTCACCCTGTCGGGCACCGGACGGCTGGTCAGCGTGCCCTGGCCGCGGGCGGGGCTGAAGCTTGCCTATGGTTGACGGGCGGGGTGCCGCAAGGCTATCCGGAAGGAGACCTGAGTTGACGAAGGGGCCGCCATGTCCGCCGCGATCCATATCGAAAGTCTGACCGGCCGGGCGCTGCACGACCGGCTCGACGATCTGGCGGCCCTGCGCATCGCCGTGTTCCGCGACTGGCCCTATCTCTATGACGGCGACCCCGATTACGAACGCCGCTATCTCGCCACCTATGCCGAGGCCCCGGGCAGCGTGATCGTGGCCGCGATCGAGGCGGCGACCGGCCGGGTGGTCGGCGCCGCCACCGGCCTGCCGATGTGCCACGAGCCCGAAACCCTGGCCGGCCCCATGCGGCAGGCGGGCTACGACATCGACCGGCTGTTCTATTTCGGCGAGTCGGTCCTGCTCGCCCCCTGGCGCGGCACCGGCATCGGCGTCGGCTTCTTCAATGCCCGGGAAGCCCATGCCCGGGCGCTGGGCAGGATGAGCCATGCCTGTTTCTGCGGCGTGGTCAGGCCCGACGACCACCCGCGCCGCCCGGCGGGCTTCGTGCCGCTCGACGGGTTCTGGCGCCGCCGGGGCTATGAACCCGTGGCCGGCGCGGTGGGGGAAATCTCGTGGCGCGACCTGGGCGAGGCCGGAGAGACGGCCAAGCCCATGCAGTTCTGGGCGCGCGCGCTTTGACCGGCATCACCGCACGTCCCGCCCGCGGCCGCAGCGCCCCGGCCCCCGGCCCCGACCGGATCACCGTCGCCGCGGCCGCCTGGCCGGTCGCACGGCCGGACAGCCTTCAGGCGCTGGAAGCGCGTCTCGACCAATGGCTCGGCGAGGCCGTGGCCGGCGGCGCCGAGCTGGCGGTTTTCCCTGAATATGGCGGCATCGAGGCGGGGGTGCTCTCGCCCCGCTGGCGACCCGGCGACCTTGCGGCGGATATCGATGCCGCCTCGGACATGGCCGGGATCTGGCTCGATCTGCACCGGCGGCTTGCCCGCCACCACCGCATTCATCTGCTGACCGGCAGCCTGCCGGTTCGCGATCCGGTCCATGGCCTGCCGGTCAACCGCTGCTGGCTGGTGGCCCCCGATGGCAGTGCGGCGCATCAGGACAAGCGGATGATGACCCGGTTCGAACGGGAAAGCTGGGGGATCGGCCCGGGCGATGCCCGGCGGGTCTTCGACACCGCCCTCGGCACCATCGGCATCGCCATCTGCTATGATGCGGAATTCCCGCTCGAAGTACGCGACATGGTCGCAGCCGGCGCCGAAATCCTGCTGGTGCCGAGCTGCACCGACAGCGCCGCCGGCTATCACCGGGTGCGGGTCGCAGCCCGGGCACGAGCGCTGGAAGGCCAGTGCTTCGTGATGCAGTCCCCCACCGTCGGGGTGGCCGACTGGTCGGAAGCGGTGGATGTGAACCGGGGGGCGGCGGGCATCTTCGCGCCGCCCGATCGTGGCCTGCCCGATGACGGGGTGGTGGCGCAGGGCGGGCTCGACCAGCCGGGCTGGACCATCGCCACGCTCGATCTCGGCGCACTCAGGCGGGTGCGGGCCGACGGACAGGTGCTGCCGCTCCGCCATTGGGACGAGCAGGCATCCGCCGGCCGGGCATGATCTAGTCTGCTTCCGCCTCGATCCGCGCAACCACCGGGCTGGCGCGAAGCGCCTCCACCAATTCAGCCGTGCAGGCAACCGGCACCATGCCAAAGGCGGTGGGCGGCCCGATCCAGACCAGATGATCGGCCAGGCCGAGCCGCTCGGCCTCTGCCTGCAGGCCGCGGGCGCGGCGGGCGGTATCGGCGGCGGCGGCAGCGAGCCCTCGTCCGGTCGACGGGGTTTCCGTCGCCGCCAGGGTGATCAGATAGCGTCGGGTTCCGGCCGGCTTGGGCGGCGGCATGGGCATGGGTCCTCGGGAGGGTCTTGGTCCGCAGGGAGGGCGGCAGGCTGGGCTGCCGCGGACCAGCATATGGCATCTTCCGCGTCCGGGGGTAAGACCATGTCGGTGACATCGCGCCGTCACCGCGCGTTTGGCACCGCGAGTTTGGCGCAGCGAGATCGGCGCGGCGGGGTCAGGGCCGGCTCCGGAACACCGCCCGGCTGTGCTCGAACAGATGGCGGATGGCGTGCAGCGCCGCCGCCCGGGCGGCGGTATCGGCCGTCGCCAGCGGCTCGGCCGCGGCCAGTTCGGCGGCCAGCGCCCTCGCCCCCAGATTGGCGGCGGAGCCCTTGAAGCCATGGGCCGCGCGCCGCCAGGCCTCGCCGCCCGCACCGAGGGCCGCCTCCAGCGCCGCCAGATACTCCAGCGCCCCGGCTTCGAACAGGCCGAAGACCTCGTCTTCGAGATCCCGGTCGCCGAGGGTATAGGATCTGAGCTGGTCGAGGTCGAAGATCTCCACCGGCATCTCCTTCACCGGCATTCTTTCCGGGCGTGGCGCTCAGTCGAGCGGGAATTCCGCATGCACCACCGTGTCGCCGGGGCGGATGCCGAGCAGCCGGGCGGTGCCGGCATTCAGCTCCAGCACCGCACGTGCGGCATGCTTGGAGCCGATCGGCGTGTCGGTCAGCGGCACGGTATCGGCCGCGATGTCGACCACCACGCCCTCGGCATCCAGGAACAGCATATCGAGCGGCACATAGGTGTTGCGCATCCACATGGTCGGCTGGCTGTCCTCGGGGAAGACGAACAGCATGCCGCGATCGGCGTCGAGATCGGAGCGGAACATCAGCCCCATGGTCCGCGCCTCGTGCGAGCGGGCGACCTCCACCCGGAACATGCGCGCCTTGCCGCCCTCGGCCGGCCGGATCGCCAGCGGCTCCAGCGGCTGTTCCGGCAGGGCCTGGGCCTGGATCACCGCGCTCGGCCATGATCTCGCCGCCACCGCCGGCCAGGCCCAGGCGCAGTTGGCGGCCAGCATCATGGTTGCGATCAACAGACAAAGCGATGCCCGGTAGCCTCTGCGGCACCGGTTCAGGACCTGGTCCAGCATGCGCGTTCCTCGTCGGGGGCTCACGCGGCCGTTACCGTCGTCTGCCTTCCCGGGCATGCACCAGACATACCTCTGAAAGGCGGTCGTCGCGTCGGCCGTCGCGGCTTGGTGCGGTCGGGGGACGTGGCGGAGCCTGCACCACGACTACCCTCCCGGCGGGATGGCCCGAACGGCAAGACGGCCCGGGTGCGTCTTCGGTCATACTCCTGCCCGGGCCTGCGCGCAACCGGAACGCTCAGGCCCTGCGAAAACACGCGCCTTACGCAAGGGATGCCATGGGATCTTGCACCCTGGATACCGCCGGTGCATAGTTCGGCCTTCACTTGGGGGGAGCCGCGGTGCGGCGGCTGAGAGGTTCCCGGTTCGGAACGACCCCTGAACCTGATCCGGTTCGCACCGGCGGAGGAACAAGTGCGCATGCCATGCCCGACGACATCCGTCCCCTCATCCATCCGTTGACCGCAGAGCCCGCGGCCCGGATGCAGGCGCCTGCCCTGCACCTTGCCGATGTCACCATCCGTCCGGGCGGGCGGCTGGTGACCAACGGGCTCGACCTTGATATCGCCGCCGGCCGCATCACCGCGCTGCTCGGCGCCAGCGGTTCGGGCAAGACCACGCTGCTGCGCCTGATCGCGGGCCTCGATGTCGCGGGGCTGGAACGCGGCCGGGTCACCGCCTCCGACGGCCAGCCGCTCGACGGCCGGATCGCCTGGATGGCCCAGCAGGACCTGCTGATGCCCTGGGCCCGGGTCATCGACAACGTCACGCTGGGCGACCGGCTGCGTGGCCGGAAAGCCGACCGCGCCCGGGCGCTGGATCTGCTCGACCGGCTGGGTCTGGCCGGCACCTCGGCGCTGCGCCCGGCGGCCCTGTCGGGCGGCATGCGCCAGCGCGTCGCCCTGGCCCGCACGCTGATGGAAGACCGGCCGGTGGTGCTGATGGACGAGCCCTTCGGCGCGCTCGATGCCGTCACCCGCCACGGGCTGCAGGATCTGGCCTGCCGCATGCTGCGCGGCCGCACCGTGCTGCTGGTGACCCATGATCCGCTGGAAGCGCTGCGCATGGGCGACGAGATCGTGGTGCTGACCGGCAACCCGGCCCGGCCGATGGCGGTCGCGGCCCCACCCGGCCCGGTGCCGCGCCCGGTGGATGCCGCCGATCTGGGCGACCGGCTGGCCCGGCTGATGGCTGTGCTGGAGGTGCGCGCATGACCGGACAGGCTTCGGGCGCATGGTGGCGCGGGCTGGTCGCGGTGGCGGGGCTGATCGCCGTCTGGTGGGCGGCCGTGCTCGCGACCGGGCTGCCGCCCTTCCTGCTGCCCGCCCCCGATCAGGTGGCGCAGGCGATCTGGACCAACCGGGCGCTGCTGGCCGATCATGCCGCGGTCACCGCGCTTGAAATCGCGCTCGGGCTCGGGGCCGGCACGGCCGTCGGCGTCACCTCGGCGCTGGCGATCGCCGGCGCGCCCAGGCTCGGCCGCTGGATGATGCCGGTGATGGTGGGCGCCCAGGCCCTGCCGGTCTTTGCGCTGGCGCCGCTGCTGACCCTCTGGTTCGGCTATGGCTATGCGCCCAAGATCGTGATGGCGGCGCTGATCATCTTCTTCCCCGTCGCCGTCGCCTTCCTGGACGGCCTCAGGCGGACCGAACCCGGCTGGCTCGACATGGCGCGGGTGATGGGCGCCTCGCGGCGGCGCAGCCTGCTGCTGATCCGCCTGCCCGCCGCGCTGCCGGCCCTCGCCTCTGGGCTCAGGGTCGCGGCCGCGGTGGCGCCGATCGGGGCCGTAGTCGGCGAATGGGTCGGCTCGTCCGCCGGCCTCGGCTACCTGATGCTTCACGCCAACGGCCGGATGAAGACCGACCAGATGTTCGCGGCCCTCGCCGTGCTGGTCGTCCTGACCCTGGTTCTCTATCTCGTGGTCGACCGGGCGCTGCGCGCCGCCATGCCCTGGCAGGCGGATGCGCTCGACGGCGGCTCGCGAGGCTGACACCCCACCCGACAGATAAACCCCTCCCGGAGGAGATGCCCCATGACGCAGCGTGTTGCCACGCGGCGCAGCATGCGCCGTCTGCTGGCCGCCACCCTGGTTGCCGCCACCGCCCTGGCGGCCCCGGCTGCCCAGGCGGCCGAAAAGCTGACCCTGCTGCTCGACTGGTATGTGAACCCCGACCACGCCCCCCTGCTGGTCGCTCAGGAGAAGGGCTATTTCGCCGAGGAAGGGCTGGAGGTGGAGATGATCGCCCCGGCCGATCCGTCGGACCCGCCCAAGCTGGTCGCCGCCGGCCGGGCCGATCTCGCCATCACCTATCAGCCGCAGCTGATCGCCATGGTGCATGAAGGTCTGCCGCTGAAGCGGGTCTCGACCCTGGTCGCCACCCCGCTCAACAGCATCATCACGCTGGCCGACGGCCCGGTGAAGACGCTCGCCGATCTGAAGGGCCGCAGGATCGGCTATTCGGTCGCGGGCTTCGAAGACGCGCTGCTCGGCCGCATGCTGGCCAGCGCCGGGCTCACCATCGACGACGTCACGCTGATCAACGTCAACTTCGCCCTCGCCCCCTCGGTGATGTCGGGGCAGGTGGATGCGGTGATCGGTGCCTATCGCAATGTCGAGCTGGTGCAGATGGCGCTGGAAGGCCGCCCCGGCCGCGCCTTCCTGGTGGAAGAGCACGGCGTGCCGCCCTATGACGAGCTGGTCGTCGCCGCCCGCGCCGACAAGGCGGCCGATCCGCGCTTCGCCGCCTTCAACCGCGCGCTGGAAAAGGGCGTGCAGTTCCTGATCAACCACCCTGATCAGTCCTGGGAGCTGTACATCAAGGGCCGGCCCGAGATCGCGGACGAAGGCAACCGGAAGTCGCTGGAGGCGACGCTGCCGCGCTTCGCCCACAGCCCGGCGGCCCTCGATTACGGCCGCTGGCGCAATTTCGCCGCCTTCATGCACGAGGCCGGGTTGATCGACACCCCGAAGCCGGTCGAAGACTATGCGCAGGCCTGGCGCTGATGCGAAACCGGCGCTGATGCAGAACTGGCGCTGATCCGGTTCTCCTTCCCGTCTGATCAAGCCTGAAACGCCCGCTTGCGACCATGTGCCGCAAGCGGGCGTTGCCTTTGCCACGCCCCGGGTCGGTCTCATGCTATGCCAAGGACTTATCGGACTTAATTCGTCCGGATTTCCTTGACCCGTCCCGGGTTTCCTGGGAAAAACGCGGGCCAGGGAGGACGCTGTTCGACGGGACGGACACGCGCTCTGCATGCGCCATCTCCGCTTTGCGTCCGGCTGAACACGACGTTCGGCCGCAGGCGCGCCGGCGCCTCCTTGCCGTCAAGGGGACCAACCACTCAGGGGAGACTGCGGTGGCGCGAGCCTTCGGCCTGTTTCTGGCACTGCTCACGACCTGGCTGCTGATGTCGGGCATCTACAAGCCGTTGATCATCGGCTTCGGCGTGCTGTCCTGCGCCTTTTCGGTGTGGATCGCACGCTGGCTCGGCATCCTGGACCGTGAAGGGGCGCCGCTCGGCATGCTGCCGCGTGCAATCCCCTACTGGTTCTGGCTGTCGGTCGAGATCATCAAGTCGAACATCGACGTCTTCAAGCGCGTCTGGGGCCTGGCCCCGATCGATCCCGCCTGGAAGCGGGTGCCCACCAGCCAGACGACCGATCTGGGCCGGGTGATCTACGCGCAGTCGATCACCCTGACGCCCGGCACTGTCTCGGTCGATTTCGAAGGCGGCATGATCGTCGCCCACGCCCTGCATTCCAGCGCGCTGGAGGGGATGGACGAGGGAGAGATGGACCGCCGCTGCACCGCGCTGGAGGGCCGTGTCTGATGTTCATCGCCGCCACCGCCGCCCTTGTCGTCGCCCTGGTGCTGGGCCTGGCCCGCGCCGTTCTGGGCCCCACCCTCTTCGACCGGGTGCTCGCCGCCAACGCCATCGGCACCAAGATCGTGCTGCTGCTGGCCGTGATCGGCTTTCTGACCGAACGCCCGCATTTCCTCGACCTGGCGCTGACCTATGCGCTGATCAACTTCATCGCCACCGTGGCGATCCTGAAGCTGCTGCGCCACCGCCATCTCCGCAGCCTGACCACCGAGGACGTGGCCGCCGACGAGATGGATGCCGCCGCAAAGCGCAAGGGAGGCCCCGCATGACACTGGTCATCGACCTGATCTCCTGGGCGCTGATCCTGGGGGGCCATTGTTCGTGATCACCGGTGCCGTGGGCCTGGTGCGGATGCCCGATTTCTACACCCGGCTGCATCCGGCCGGCATGATCGACACCTTCGGCGCCTGGCTGATGCTGGCGGGCATGTGTGTCCAGGCCGGCTTCACCCTGGTCACCGTCAAGCTGATCATCATCGGCCTGTTCCTGTTCTTCACCTCGCCCACCGCCTCGCACATCGTCGCCAATGCGGCGCTGGTGTCGGGCATGAAGCCGACCGGCCGGCGTCTCGACACGCCCGAGCCGTCCTCGGCCGGTGCCCATCGGGAGACGCGCCCGTGATCGTCATCGGACCATGGTCGATTCTGACCGCCGATCTGCTGAACATGGCCCTGCTGCTGATGCTGGCAGGTGTCGCGATCGCGATCGTGCGCACCCGCAGCCTGCTGACCGCGGTGCTGCTGCAGAGCGCCTATTCCCTGCTGATCGCCGCCCTCTGGATGGTGCTGGATGCCATGGACGTCGCCTTCACCGAGGCGGCGGTGGGTGCCGGCATCTCCACCGTGCTGTTCCTGGCCGCCCTGGTGCTGACCGGGCGAGAAGAGGATCGCGGCCACAACCCCGTGCTGCCGATGATCGCAGTGGTCGCAACCGGCGCCGCCCTGCTCTATGCCACGGCCGACATGCCGGCCTTCGGCGACCCAGAGGCCCCCGTCCAGACCCATACCGTGCCGCGCTATATCGAGGGCTCGGTCACTGAACACGGCATCCCCAACATCGTGACCAACGTGCTGGCCAGCTATCGCGGCTACGACACGATGGGCGAGACGGTGGTGGTGTTCACGGCCGCGCTTGCGGTGACCATGATCCTGGGCGGCGGCGTGGCGGTGGCCCGCCGGCGCCGCAACGGCCGCGACGACGAGGAGGGCACCTCTGATGATGCGTGATCATTATCTGATCCTTCGGGTCGTCTCGAAGGTGCTGATCCCGTTCATCGTGATGTTCGGGCTCTATGTGCAGTTCCACGGCGAATACGGCCCCGGCGGCGGCTTCCAGGCCGGCGTGATCATCGCATCCGGGCTGATCCTCTATGCGCTGATCTTCGGCCTGACCGATCGTCAGCGCGAGGGCATGCTTTCGGTCTGCCGGCTGCTGGCGCCGCTGGGCGCGCTGTTCTTCGTCGGCACCGGTTTCGCGACCCTGTTCTTCGGGGGCAACTTCCTGGAATACGCCGCCTTCGCGCCGGCCGAGCCCAAGCTCGGCCTGCTCATCGGCATCATCGTGGTCGAACTGGGCGTGGGCCTGGCCGTCGCCGCCTCGATGATCCTGATCTTCTTCACCTTCTCGGAACGGCGGAGCTGAGGTGGGCGTGTTCGAGCATTTCAACTACTGGGTCGCCGTCTTCCTGATGATGACCGGCTTCTACACCGTGATCGCGCGGACGAACATGGTGAAGAAGCTGATCGGCCTCGGCATGTTCCAGACCGCCGTCTTCCTGCTCTACATCAGCATGGGCAAGATCCGGGGCGCCACCGCGCCCTATCTGGTCGACGGCGTGCCCTTTTCCGAAAACACCTACACCAACCCGCTGACCAGCGTGCTGATCCTGACCGCGATCGTGGTCTCGATCGCGACCACCGCGGTCGGCCTCGCGATCGTGGTGCGCATTCGCGAGGCCTACGGCACCGTCGAAGAGGACAAGACCATCGCCATGGACATGGCCGACGAGCGTGCGGAAGACGCCATGCCGCCGACCATCCGCGAGGCCAAGCGCCGGCTGGGCTGGCTGCCCCGCAGCGGCGCCCCGCGCGTGACGCCGCCTGAGCCCGCCAGACAGCCCGCCCGCGAGGCGGCGCCCCGGCCGCCCGCGCCCAAGCGCGGACCCATGAGCCGCCGCAAGAGCGCGCCCCGCAAAGGGAAGGGCCGTCCATGAGCCTGGTCACCCATCTGCCGGCGCTCCAGGTTGCCACGCCCCTGGTCGCCGCCCTGTTCGTGGCCATTGTCGGCCGGCGCAGCTTCGCCTATGCCGTGCTGGTCCTGGTCAGCCTGGCGAGCTTCGCCAGCGCCGTCACCCTGACGATCGAGGTGCTGAACCAGGGGCCGATTTCCTACGAGATGGGCGGCTGGGCGCCGCCCTGGGGCATTGAATACCGCATCGACCTGCTGACCTGTCTGGCCCTGCTGCTGGTCTCGGGCATCGCCGCGATCTGCGCCCCCTACGCCCCCGCCTCGATCTCGGCCGAAATCCCCGAAAAGCGCATCCCGTCTTTCGTCGCCATGTATCTGCTGGCGCTCGCCGGCCTGTCCGGCATGGTGGCGACGGGCGACGCCTTCAACATCTACGTCTTCATCGAGATCACCTCGCTGTCGACCTATGCGCTCGTCGCCATGGGACCGGACCGGCGGGCGCTGTCGGCCGCCTTTCAGTATCTGATCATCGGCACGATCGGCGCGACCTTCATCCTGATCGGCATCGGCCTGATCTACATGATGACCGGCACGCTCAACATCGCCGATCTGGCCCAGCGCCTGCCGGCGGTCGAAGGCAGCCGGGTGGTGGTCGCAGGCTTCGCCTTCCTGGTCATCGGGCTTGCGATCAAGATCGCGCTCTTCCCGCTGCATGTCTGGCTGCCCAACGCCTATGCCTTCGCGCCCTCGCTGGTCTCCGCCTTCCAGGCGGCGACGGCGACCAAAGTCGGCATCTATGTGCTGCTGCGCTTCATCGTCTCGGTCTTCGGCGCCTCTTATGCCTTCGACGCCATGCCGCTGGGCTGGACGCTGATCCCGTTTGCGGTGCTGGCGATGTTCGCAGGCTCGCTGGTCGCGATCTTCCAGGTCGACGTCAAGCGCCTGCTCGCCTATTCCAGTGTCGCGCAGATCGGCTACATCATGCTGGGCCTGGCGCTCGGCAACCAGCACGGCGTCTCGGCCGCCCTCATTCATCTGATCAATCACGGCGTGATGAAGGCGGCGCTGTTCCTGGCGCTGGGCCTGATCGCGGTCCGCCTGGGCGGCACGCGGCTGGAACATCTCCAGGGGTTGGGCCGGACCATGCCGGTCACCGCGGCCGCGATCGTGATCGGCGGGCTCAGCCTGATCGGCGTGCCGCTGACCTCGGGCTTCATCAGCAAATGGTATCTGGTCTCGGCGACGCTCGATGCCGGCATGTGGCCGCTGGCCGTGTTGGTGATGGCAAGCTCGCTGCTGGCGGTGATCTATGTCTGGCGCCTGGTCGAGACGATGTATTTCCGCGCCCCGGTCGAAGGCGCCGCCGAGGCCTGCGCGGGCCCGTCCAACCCCTGGCTGGCCTGGCCTGCCTGGTTTGCGGCGGCGCTCTGCATCTATCTCGGCATCGACACCAGGGCAACGGCCGGGCTTGCCGAGCTTGCGACCCGCGCGCTGATCGGGGGAGCCTGACGCCATGACGCCTGAATTCCTGCTCGTCGCGTCGCTGCTCTCGCCGGTCGCGGGTGGCATCCTGATCCTTGCCGCCGGCCGCTCGCCGGGGGCGCGCGACATCCTGATGGTGGCGGCGGCGGTGGTCACCGCCGTCTTCACCCTGATGCTGGCGGCCCGGGTGCTGGACGGCGCCCGGCCCGTGCTCACCCTGCATCAGCTGATGCCGGGCCTGCCGATCGGCTTTGCGGTCGAACCGCTGGGCATGATCTTCGCCGCTGTCGCCGGCACGCTCTGGCCGATCACCGCGGTCTATTCGATCGGCTATATGCGCGGCAATCACGAAGCGCATCAGACCCGCTTCCACTTCTGCTTCGCGCTGGCCATCGTCAGCGCGCTGGCACTCGCCTATTCCGACGGCCTGCTGTCGATGTTCATCGCCTACGAGGTGCTGACGCTGTCGACCTATCCGCTGGTCACCCATTCGGGCACCAAGGAGGCGATGAAGGCAGGCCGGACCTATCTCGGCATCCTGCTCGGCACCTCGATCGGCTTCCAGCTGACCGCGATCATCGGCGTCTATGTCCTGGCCGGCACCGTGGCCTTCACCGCGGGCGGCGTGCTGCCCGATGGGCTGTCTCCCGCGCTGCTCGGCCTGCTGCTCGGCCTCTTCGCCTATGGCATCGGCAAGGTGGCGCTGATGCCGCTGCATGCCTGGCTGCCGGCGGCGATGGTGGCGCCCACCCCGGTCTCGGCCCTGCTGCATGCGGTGGCCGTGGTCAAGGGCGGCGCCTTCGCGGTGGTCAAGGTCGTGGCCTATACGCTGGGCGCCGATCGCCTCTCCGCCGCCGGCGCCAATGACTGGCTGGTCTGGGTGGCGTCGGCCTCAATCGTGATCGCCTCGTCGATCGCGCTCACCCAGGACCATCTGAAGCGCCGGCTCGCCTATTCGACCGTCAGCCAGCTCGCCTATGTGACGCTGGCAGCGGCCATCATGGCGCCGCTGTCGCTGGTGGGGGCGGCCATGCACATCGCCGCCCATGCCGTCGGCAAGATCACCCTGTTCTTCGCCGCGGGCTCCATCCACACCGCCGCCCACAAGGACTATGTCAGCCAGCTGGACGGCATCGGCCGGCGCATGCCCTGGACCATGGGCGCCTTCGTCCTCGCCACCCTGTCGATGATCGGCCTGCCGCCCGCGGTCGGTTTCACCAGCAAGTGGTTCATCCTGGAAGGCGCGGTCTCACGCGATCAGTGGATCGCGGTCGCCGCCCTCGGCGCCTCCACCCTGCTGAACGCGGCCTATTTCCTGCCGATCGTCTGGCGCGCCTTCTTCCGGGCGCCGGTTGCGGCGAAATCGGTGGGGGCCGCCGCCCCCCATGGTGGCGATGGCCATCACGATCATGGCGAGGCGCCGCTGCCGATGGTGCTGGCGATCCTGGCCACGGCGGGGCTCACCTTCCTGCTGTTCCTCTACCCCGATCCCGTGCTTGCGCTGGCAGAGGCCATGGCCGGCACCGTCACACAGGGAGGCCTGCGTTGACCGGTCCCATTTCCCCAAGGCTGCAGAAGACCGGGCTTGCGGTTGCGGGCGCGGTGCTGATCCTGGCCGCGCTCGCCGAACTCGCCATCCATCGTCACGGCTATCTGGGCTTCGACGAGATCTTTGCCTTCCATGGCTGGTTCGGCCTGATCGCCGGCGGTGTGGCGGTGGTGGGCGCCCGCGCGCTCGCCCTCGCCCTCGGCCGCCCCGAGGCGACGGAGGCGGATGATGACTGAACCCGGCCTCTTCGCCACCCTGCCGCCGGCCGGCCTGCTGCTGCTCGGCGCCCTGCTCACCGCCCTTCTCCCCCGCGGGCTGCGCGCCCTGCCGGTGATCGCAGCCCCCCTGGCCGTGCTGGCGGTGGCCTGGCTGCTGCCCGATGGCCCCGGCGCCGGCCATGCCTGGCTCGATCAGGTTCTGGTCCCGGTCACCGTCGATGCCACCGGCCGGGCCTTCACCACCATCTTCGCGCTCGCGGCCCTGGCCGGCGGTCTCTATGCCCTGCCCCGGGCATCGACCACCGAACTCGTCGCGGCCCAGGCCTATGGCGCGGGCGCGGTCGGCCTCGCCTTCGCGGGCGATCTGCTGACGGTGCTGGTGTTCTGGGAAGTGCTCGCCATCGGCTCGACCGTGGTGATCTGGGCGGCCGGCACCGAACGCGCGCGCCGGGCGGCGATGCGCTATCTGCAGATCCATCTGGCCGGCGGCATGATCCTGATGATCGGCATCGTCGGCCACATCACCGGCGGCGGCGCCAATACCCTCGCCGCATTGACCGCCGATATCGATGCCGGCAGCTGGGCCGCCTGGTTCATCCTGGCGGGGGTGGTGATCAATGCCGGCGCCCCGCCGCTCTGGGCCTGGGTGTCCGACGCCTATCCCGAAGCCTCGTCCACCGGCATGGTGTTCCTGTCGGCCTTCACCACCAAGGCCGCGGTGCTGGTGCTGATCCGGCTGTTCCCGGGCACCGAGATCCTGGTCTGGACCGGCATCGTCATGGCCGCTTATGGCGCGCTCTATGCCGTCATCGAAAACGATCTCCGCCGGGTGCTGGCCTTCTCGATCGTCAGCCAGGTGGGCTTCATGGTCACCGCGGTCGGCATCGGCACGCCGCTGGCGCTGGCCGGCGCCTCGGCCCAGGCCTTCGCCCATATCCTCTACAAGTCGCTGATGGTGATGGCCGCGGGCCATATGGTCGCCGCCACCGGCCGGCGCCGGCTGGGCGATCTTGCGGGTATCGGACGGGCCATGCCGCTCACCTGGGCGGCGCTGCTGCTGGGCGGGCTCGGCCTGGCTGCCGTCCCGCTCACCGCCGGTTTCGTCTCCAAGGGCGTGATCCTCTCGGCACTGGGCAAGGATGGCGCCGGCATCGCCTGGGCGGCGCTGGTCGGCATTGCGGTCGTCTCCACCGTCTATGCGGCGCTGAAGCTGCCCATGGTGCTCTGGGGCACCCACCGCATCCAGGGTGTCGGCCGCGGCGTCGGCGATCCGGGCGTGGTGCAGATGGTCGCCATGGGCTTCATGGCGGCGCTGGTTGTGGGCATCGGCGTGGTGCCGGGCACCCTGCTCGGCATGTTCCCGGCCTCGGCCGATTATGCCGTCTTCACCGCCGACCATCTGATCACCCAGATCCAGCTGCTGGCGGCCGCTGCCGTGGTCTGGTTCGCGGCCGCCCCGCGGCTCGCTCCCGGCCGTGGCATCACCCGTGATTTCGACTGGATCTATCGCACCTTCCTGCCCCGGCTGGCGGCAGAATTCGCCATCCATGGCGATCCGCTGCGCAGCGGCCTGGCGAAGCGGATCCACCGGCGGATCGATTTCGTGATGGCCGGCATCTTCCGCATCCACGGCCCCGAGGCACCGCTGGCCCGCGACTGGCCGACCGGCGGCACCGTGCTCGGGATCACCGTGATGCTGGGCCTCTGTCTGGTGGTCTATTACGCCGCCTGACCGCCCGGGTCTCGCCGTTCCCGACGCCCCGCCGACCCCGTCGGCGGGGCGTCGTCGTTAAAAACGCCGTTTGCAATGCCGCCATGCCGCCGCCGCGCTGGTCGCCGGGGGGCTTGCGGCGCTAAGGTTTGCGAAAGGGTCGGTGCCGTATCATCCGCAGGCCCCCCTCACACATCGACATGCACAGAGCATCCGTCATGCTGCGTCCCGCACGTCCCACAGACGCCGCCGCGATCGCCGACCTCGTCGCCATGGCCGACCCCAAAAGCATTGGTGGTCTGACCGGCATCGAAGATCCGGTTCAGGCGATGGAAGCCTTCCGCGGTCTGATCCGCGGCCGGTCCGGCGTCGCCTCGCATCTTTATGCCCGCGTCTTCGAAGAGGCCGGCCGCCCGATCGGGGTGGTGGTGGCCTATCCCGGCCGTCTGGTCACTGGCCCCGCCGTCCCGGCCGAAGCCCGGGTGACCGAGGCCGATGAATTCTACATCGACAATGTCGCGGTCTTCCCGGAACACCGCGGCCGCGGCGTCGCCCGCCGGCTGATCGTCTCGGCCGAAACCGCCGCACGCGGCAACGGCTTCCCCGCCGTCTCGCTGATCGTCGACGAACGCAACCTCGCCGCCCGCGGTCTCTACGAGAAGCTCGGCTACGCGGTCTCGGGCCGCGCGGTCGTGCGCGGGGAAAGCTTCCACCGCATGCGCAAGCCCCTCGTCGCCGAGCAGACCGCGCCGCGCGCCGCGGCCCTCGCCTGATGAAGCCAGGCCCGGCACCAGAGCCCGGCGGCACGCGCATCTGGCCCCGGCGGACCCGGGCTGCCGCCATGGTCATGCTGGCCGCCGTGCCGCTGGTGCTGCTCGCCTGGCTGTTCAAGACACCGGGCTGGGGGCTGGCCGCGGGCATCGCGCTCGCCGCCTATCTCGCCCTCACCTGGCAGGATCTGCGCCGCCCCACAAGGCGGGTGGTCGGCGCCATGCTGGCGATCGGCTGGGCGGCCCAGCTCGCCACCGGTGCCGGGCCCGAGGCGCTGATCCGTGCGCTCTCGGCCAATGCCGTGGTCGGCGTGCTGATCGTCGCCTGCGGCCTGCTGGCGGTGCCGGCGGCAAGCCCGCGCTATGTCGCCGAACTCACCCGGCTTGTCTCGGGCACCGAGGGGCGCCGGCCGCCGCTCGGCCGGCTGGCGCTGGTGTTCTGGACTGGTCATGTGCTGGGGGCGCTGCTCAACATCTCGGCGCTGTCGGTGCTGCTGCCGGCGCTGGGCGGTGCCCGGGCGCGCGACGGCCGGCTGATGCGCAGCCTGCATCGCGGCTTCGGCCTTGCCGGGTTCTGGAGCCCGTTCTACGCCACGGTCGCGATCGTGCTGATCGCCTATCCGGGGGCCGGCTGGCCGGGCCTGCTGGCCGCCACTTTGCCGATCATCCCGGCCGCTTTCCTGCTCGACATGGGGGCGGCGCTGCGTCATGGCCGCACCGCCCTTGCCCGCTCGGTCGAAACCGCCGTGCCGGAGGACGAGGCGCCCTCGCCATCGGGGCCACGCCGGCGCGGGCCCTCGCTCTGGCTGGCGGCGGGCGGTCTCGCCACCCTCGGCATCGGCCTCGACATGGTCATGCCCGGCCCGACGCTGGTCTGGGTGATCGTGGCGGCGCTGGCCGCCGCCCTGATCTGGATGATCTGGGCCAACGGCACCGCCGCCACCTGGGACCGGCTGATCCGCCCGCGGCTGATCGGCCCGCCGGGCATGACGCTTCAGGCCAATGAAATCGCGGTCTTCGCGGCGGCAGGTCCCCTCGCCGCCGGCCTGGCGGCGATCCTGGCGCCGGCGGCCGGCAATATCGCCGCCGTCGCCGATGCCATGCCGCTCTGGCTGGCCATCCTGGCGGTGGAGTTCGTGATCTTCGGCCTGTCGCATCTGGGCGTGCACCCGGTGGCCTCGATCCTGCTGGTCGCAGGCGCCCTGCCCCCCGAGGTCGTGGCCGGTCGCGAGGCGGTTTTTGCGGGGGCGAGCCTCGCCGGCTATACCCTCACCCTGCTCGCCTCGCCCTTCAGCGTCACCGGCCAGGTCTTCGCCAGCCTGACCGGCGCCAGCCCCTGGAACCAGACCGTCACCCGCAATATCGGCTATGCCCTGCTGCTGGCGCTGCTCGCCGCCTTCTGGCTGGATCTGGGTGCCATGGCGCTGGTTTCGGCCATCGGCTGATTCCCCCGCCCCGTCAACGGGGACCCTGGCCCTCGCGCATCCGCAGCCAGCCGCGCACGAAGCGCCAGACCATCCAGATCCAGGTGATCCCCAGCACCACGAAGCCGATGAAGATCACGGTCAGGGCGGCGCCGATGATGTTGGCGATCACGCCGAACCAGAAGGTCTCGACCAGATAGCGGTAATGCGCCCGCTCGGTGGTTTCGGTGTCGAGCATGAAAAAGCGGACATGGGCGATGATGCTGGCCACCACCAGCGGCAGGGCGGTCAGCATGCCCAGCAGATGCAGGCCGTAGGTCACGGTCAGCATCACCTCGGCCTGATGGGCGGTGCGGTCGTCCGCGCCGGGCCTGAGTTCGAATTTCGGTGTGCTCTGGACCATGCTGATCCGGGCTCCCTGCGATCGGTGTGGCGGCATCACGCGAAGCGCTTGGCTTTGCGGCCGCTTCGGGCGAAATGTAGGCATGGTCGCGAGCCATCGCCAGCGTCCCGATGCGTCAGCCCCTCAAACATGCCTCCGAGGAGCCCTCTCCGGCCATGTTCCTGCATACCCTCACCGCCCTCACCCTTGCCATGCTGATCGCCCCTGCGGCGCAGGCCGATGTACCGCCCGCCCTGCTCGATGCCGCCCGCGACGCAAAGGTCGTGCTGCTGGGCGAACGCCACGACCATGCCGGCCACCATCTGATGCAGGAAGAAACCTACCGGGCGCTGATCGCCACTGGCCACCGGCCGGCGCTGGTGATGGAGATGTTCAGCCGCGACGCCCAGCCGGCGATCGATGCGCTGCTGGCGGGCCTCGGCACCGCCCCCGATCAGCGGGCGCTCGATCTGGCGCTGGAGCAGATGCCGCAGATCTCGGGATTCACCGCCGGCGGCTGGCAGGACTGGGCCGCCTATCGCCCGATCGTGGCCGTGGCGCTGGAACACGGCCTGCCGGTCCGGGCAGCGGACTGGCCGCGGCAGACGCGGCGGGCCCTGGCCCTGGAAGGCTGGCAGGCCCTGCCCTCGGGCTTCGTTCAGCATTTCGCGCTCGACGAGCCGGCGGAGCCGGATGTCGAAGACGGGCTGGCCCGGGCGATCGTCGAAGGCCATTGCGGCCATGCCCCCGGCGATGCGCTGGAAGGCATGGTCCGGGTGCAGCGGGCCCGTGATGCCGGCATTGCCGGCGCGGCGCTCGACGCCCTGGCAGCGGCCGGGGTCGATCAGGTGCTGGTGATCGCAGGCGCGGGCCATGTCCGCCGCGATCTGGGGGCGCCGCTCTATCTGAAGGCCGCCGCCCCGGAACTGCCGATACTGACGGTGGGCCTGGCCGAGACCGGCGAGAGCGATGCCGCCCCCGATCTGCGCCCGGCCCGCGACGAAGAGCCGTTCGATCTCGTCTGGGTGGCAGAGGCCCAGCCGCGCGAAGATCCGTGCAAGGCCTTTGCCGACCAGCTGCGCAACATGAAACGCCAGTGATACGGCGGCCCGATCCGCCTTATGGCCGATCTGCGTCCCCGGCAAGCCGGCCGATGATGAAAGCTGCCGAGATGTCGATCGCCTCGCGCGCGGCTTCGAGGCTGGCGAGACTGAACGGAAAGCAGTACCTCATACCACCGCGTTCACATGTTCAGCATGCGGCCACCATCGACCACGATCTCGCTGCCGATCGTCCATGCCGAGTCGTCGGATGCCAGATAGACCACCGCCTTGACGACTTCCTCGGCGCTGCCGAAGCGGCCGGCCGGGATCCCCGCGATGATGTCCCTGTTGACCTGCTCGCGATAAGCATCGGGAACACCGAGCTTGTCGTAGAGCGGCGTGTCGATCGGACCGGGGCTGACCGCGTTGAACCGGATGCCGCGCTGCAGGAGTTCCGCAGACAGCGTCTTCGACAGATTGAGGAAAGCCGCCTTGGTGGCACCATAGACCGACGAGGTGGCGGCACCGACATGCGCATTGATGGAGGTGTTGAGCACGACCGATGCCGGGTTGGCGAAAACAGGCAGCAGCGCCTGAGTCAGGAAGTACGGCCCCTTGACGTTGATCGCAAAGATCCGGTCGAACGCCTCCGGTGTCCAGGATTCGATCGGCTGCCAGATCGAGATGCCGGCGTTGAGAAAGGCGACGTCCAACTGGCCGTAGTGCTCCTTCACCGCGGCGGCGAGTGCCTGCTGTTCTTCCACGCGCGCACTGTCGGCCCTGATGACGGGAACCTCGGCGCCGAGGACCGACCTCGCCTGTGCAATCGTGTCGGGATTGTTGCCCGTCACGATGACGCGCGCGCCTTCGTTCAGGAACTGCCGGGCGGCTTCGAGGCCGATCCCGCTCGTGCCACCGGTGATGAGGGTGCGCTTTCCGTTGAGTCGTGTCATATGCCTTGTCCTGTTGATTGACGTCTTTGCTGCAACCGACAGGGCGGGCCTCGCCACGGCCGGCCCCGTCGGTCCTCTGAAAACATGGGCAACCCGCACGCGGCGTGCGTGCCGGATACGCTCAGCTTCTTGCCCGATCATCTCAAGCTGCCCGCGCTGAACAGCGGCTCCCGTGTAGTCCGCAAATGGCCGGGACGCCCGACCTGAAGCGTCGCTGCCCGGACATGGCGGCGGGATGCCTGAAGTCAGGCCGCGGCCAGTGCCCCGTTCTGACGCAGATGATTGCGGAAGCGGTCGGCGTAGTCGGGCACGACGGCGTCGCGGACGCTCGGCCGCGCCGCCAGCGCGGCGCGCCACGCCGTGATGCGTGGCAGGCCATCGAAAACCGCCTGCGATACAGCCGGGTCGATGATCCCGAAATAGCGGAAGAGCGGAGCATAAACCGCATCGACCATGCCGAAATCGGGACCGGCGAAATACGGCCCGGCGCCCAGCTCCGCCTCCAGCCTGCGCAGCTTGTCGCGAAGTGCGGAGCGCCGGGCGTCAGCGGTCGGAACGTCGACGGCATGGAGAAACTGCCAGGCGTCGGCCATGGTCTGGGTTGCGAACTCGATCCAGGCGCGGTGCCGGGCGCGGGCGAGAGGATCCTCGGGGTACATCGAGGCACCGCCCAGCGTTTCGTTCAGATATTCGCAGATCACCATGCTCTCGAAGACAACGGCATCCTCTCCGTCGGGCTGGCGCACCTTGAGCACGGGCACCTTGCCGGTCGGCGACAGCGCCAGAAACCAGTCCGGCCTGGCCGACAGGTCGACATTTATTCGTTCAAACGGCACCCCCTTTTCCAGAAGGGTGATCGCGGCGCGCTGGACGAACGGACAGAGCGGATGGCTTATAAGGGTGAGATTTGTGTCGGTCATGGAGCGCGGCCCTTTCTCGGGATGATCCGGTCAGGCACCGCTGCTGCATTGCGGTGCCGGTCCGATACCAGCCAGATGGTCCCCAGACGTGCCGCGCGCCCGCCCGATCGTCTCAACTCATTGCCCGATTGTCTCAAGGGCTTTGCCCGGGGGGCGAGGGATGTCATGATGAGACGATGAGCGATACTCTTCAGCCCCATCTGGACCTTGCCCGGCGCCACGCGCGATCGGGGATGACCGTGACGCCGATCCCCCGCCTGGAAATAGGCGTCGGTCAGGCGACGTCCGGCACGTCACCCTGCCTTTACCGCTCGATGATCTGCTTCATCCTTCAGGGCTCGAAGGAGGTGACCATTCACGACAACCTGCTCCGCTATGGTGCGGGGCAGTATCTGATCAGCGCGCTGGACTTGCCGCTGAGCGGCCAGATCTACGATGCGGGCCATGGTCGGCCATATGTTGCCGTCTCGCTCGTTCTCGATCCTGCACAGCTTGCGCAGATGGCGTCCACAATGCCGCCCGTCCGCGACCCCGATGCGCCGGGCAGCGGCATCGCGATCAATCCGCTGACGCCACAGCTTCGCGACACGTTGCTGCGCCTGCTCGCGCTGCTCGATACGCCGGGCGACATCCCCGTCCTGGCCCCGATCGCCGAGCGTGAATTGCTCTACCGTCTCCTGCAGGGACCGCAGGGGCGCCTGTTGCGTCATATCGCCCGGCCCGAGGGCGCACTTGGCCGGATCCGGCGCGCCGTCGAGTGGATCCGCGAGCACCACAATACCCGGTTGCGGATCAAAGACCTGTGCGATGTGAGCGGCATGAGCCGCGCCAGCCTGCACCGCCACTTCGTGGCATTGACCGGACTGAGCCCGATTCAGTACCAGAAACAGATCCGCCTGCAGGAAGCACGGACATTGCTTCTGGCCGGCAACCACAATGCTGCCGACGTCGCCTTCGCCGTCGGCTACGAAAGCGCCTCGCAGTTCAGCCGCGAATATCTGAGGCAGTTCGGTGCACCACCCGTCCGTGACCTGCAGCGGCTCAGGCAGTCGATCACAGGCATCCGGCGCCCCCAGCCCCAGGGCGACGATGGAGTGAGCGCTTGAGGAAACTCGTGTGATCGGCGTCAGCCGACCCGGGCCGCCGCTTCGCGTGCGGCTGCCGGGTCGAGCAGCAGCGAGGTGACGTCGAGCGAGGTCCGCAGGTCCCGCCGCGGCCCGCCCAGCAGATGGGCGTACATGAAGGCATCGCCCAGACGCACGATCGCCTCGGCCAGCACGGGGATCGGCAGCCAGGGCGTGAAGCGTCCGGCGGCCTGTTCGGTCGCCATCACCTCGCCCAGCAGCCGGGCGGAGCGGGTCTCGATCGGCCCCATCGAGGTCGCGAGCCGGATGAACAGCAACGGTTCGCGCTGCACGAAGATCTTGAGCGGCTCGGCGTCGAGCACATCGGTCATGAACCGGTTGAGCAGCGCCACGATGCCGGGCACGCCGGTCTCCCGGATGTCGCGCTGGGCGCGGCGGAAGCTGTATTCGGTGCGATCGGCCAGCACCAGCCCCAGCAGCCGGTCGCGATTGCCGACCCGGCGATAGAGCGTCGCCCGGCCCACCCCCAGTTCGACCGCCAGATCCGACATGTCGATCGCCTCGCCGCGGGTATAGCGGCGCACGGCCGCCTTCACCACCTCGGCCTCGGCGGTGTTGCGCGGGCGATCGTCTTCCAGCCCGCCTTCGGCCAGGCCCGGGGTCTTCGCGGCAAGGCCCGGCGTCTTCGCGGCCCGGCTGCGTGCCGGGGCCGTCTGCGCCGCCGACATGCGGCGGGATCGTGTCGGGGATGCGTCGTTCATCTATCCTGCCTGTGGTGGCCGCCGAAACGGGTCGTGGCACGCTGACCGAAATCGCGGCCGGTGCTGAGACAGTGTATCACGAAACCGGGCCCGGCTGAAAACCGGCGACACTCAGTCGGCAACCGGGCGGCCGCGATTGCGCTTGATCGCCCCACGCTTCGTCTTCTCGTCCATCCGTCGCCGCTTCGCGCCCAGTGACGGCCGGGTCGGGCGGCGCAGCGGGTCGCGGTGGCGGGCCTCGGCGATCATCCGGCGCAGCCGGTCCCGCGCGTCCTCGCGATTGCGCTCGCGACTGCGGAACCGGTCGGCGAGCAGCACGATATCGCCCTCGGCCGTCGCCCGGCTGCCGGCCAGCGCCAGCAGGCGGCGCCGGGTCTCGTCATCGCCCACGAACCGCGCCCCGGCCACCCGGAAGCGCAGACGGACGGCGGTCGACACCTTGTTCACATTCTGCCCGCCGGGCCCCGAGGCCAGCAGATAGCTCTCCTCGATCGCCGCCTCGTCGAGGCGGACGTTCCGGGCAGCGCGGTCGAGATCATCTTCCCTGAGGCTCATGCCCCCAAAATGGCCGCAGGGGGTGCGGCATGCAAGTAATGCCGCACCCCCACCTGTCGTCCGGGACATGCCGATGTCGTCAGGCCCGCACCGTCTGCAGGAAGTCCTCCACCTGCCGGCGGAGATCCTCGCCGTTCCGCCCCAGATCGCCCGCGGCCGAGAGCACCTGATTGGCGGCGAGGTCGGTTTCCCGCGCCGCCGCGGTGACGCTGCCGATATTACCCGTGACCTCGACCGTGCCCTGGCTCGCTTCCTGGACATTGCGCGAGATTTCGCGGGTCGCCGCGCCCTGTTCCTGCATGGCGGCGGAAATCGCGGTCGAGATTTCATTCACCCGATTGATGGTCGCGCCGATCTCTTCGATCGCATGGGCCGAGTCGCGGGTCGCGTCCTGGATCGACCGGATCTGGGCGGCAATCTCTTCGGTCGCCCGCGCGGTCTGCACCGCCAGCGTCTTGACTTCAGAGGCCACCACCGCGAAGCCCTTGCCGGCCTCGCCGGCGCGGGCCGCCTCGATGGTCGCATTCAGCGCCAGCAGATTGGTCTGAGAGGCGATGTCGTTGATCAGCTGCACCACATTGCCGACCTTCTGCGCCGCCTCGGACAGGTTCTTCACCCGCAGACCGGTGGCGTCGGCCTGACGCACCGCCTCGCTGACGATGCCGCTCGACTGGTTGACCCGGTCGCCGATCTCGCCGATCGCGGCCGAAAGCTGCTCGGCCGCCGCCGCCACGGTCTGGATGTTCTGGCTGGCCTGTTCGGTCGCACTCGCAGCCGCCGTGGACCGCCGGCTGGTCTCGTCGGCCGTGACCGTCATGGTCTCGGCGGTCGACCGCAACTCGGTCGCGGCCGACGTGACCCCGTTCAGAACCCCGCCGACCGAGGCCTCGAAACGGTCGGCCATGTCGCGCATCGCCTGGCGCCGGGCGGCTTCGGCCGCCGCCTGATCCTCGGCACGCTGGGCGATGTTGCGCCGCAGATCCCCCTGCATGCGGGTCAGCGCCGTCGCCAGCCGGCCGACCTCGTCCTTCTGATCGACCGTCAGGCTCTGGTCGAAGCGCCCTTCGGCAATGCCGTCGGCAAAGCCGGCGCAGGCGCGGATCGGCCGGGCGATCCCGCGGGCGGCAAGCGCCACCACCAGGATCGCGCCAAGCACCACCGCAAGCCCGACCCCCAGCGAGACCAGCGTGTCGCGCGTCGACCGTTCGGCCATATCGCCGCTCAACGCATTGACCGAGGCGAGCGCCACATCCCGCGGCACCGAGATCACCACCGACCACGGCGTGGCAGTGTCGCCGAAACGGATCGGCGAGAAGACGTCGATATCGGGATGGCCCTGACGGTCGAGCACCGTCGCCTCACCGGCGCGGATCACCTCAAGCCCGTCGGTCCAGCTGTCGCCGGCCGCGGTCACCGGCTGGCCGATCGTCTCGGGCGCGCCGCTGTCGGCCACGATCAGCCCGGCATCGCTGATGATCGCAACCCGGCTTCGGCCGTCATAGAGCGCGTTCGACACCTTCACCGCCAGCGCCTGGATGAAATCCAGGTTGTAGTCGGTGCCGGCCACGCCGCGGAAACGGCCGTCGATCATGATCGGCACCGACAGCGTCGCCAGGAAGACCGGCTTGCCCTGCACGATATAGGGCAGCGGACCCAGGATGTTCTCGCGGCCGGTCTCGGCCGGGCCTATATACCAGCCGCCCTTGACCAGACCGTTGGGATGACGGTCGCTGCTGTCGTATTCGACCAGCGGCTGGATCGCGATCCGGCCGTCGGTGCCACGGGTCCAGTAGGGCAGGAAACGGCCGGTCGCATCCGATCCGTGCTCGCGGTCGCCGCGGAAGGCGGCATCGGCGCCATCCAGCGCATCCGGTTCCCAGGCCGAATAGGTGCCGTTCAGCGCCGGATCCTGCGCCAGCGCCTGGCGGAGCATCGTGTTCAGCTGGTCGCGCCGCTGCCCGGCCGGCGTGCCTGCCGGACCATCCGTGGCCAGCACCGCGAAGCTGCGCGCCAGCGTCCGGGCAGTATCGAGCCCGGCTTCCAGCTGGGCCTTGATCGCCGCCGCCTCGGTTGCCGCCCGGTTTTGCAGCGCCGCCTTGGTCTGGCCGTCGACGATCCCGAGCACGCTCTCGGTAACATATTCATGCGTGTTGCGCGCCGATACCAGGCTGAACCCCACCAGCACCACCACCGTCGTCGCAAGGCACAGCCCCGCGGTCAGCGCGATCCTGGCCTGCACGCTGGTCAGCCGCCCCGACAGAACAGACACCATCTTTCCCCCTCCACACCGCGCCTGAATCAAATCCTGATGTACAAAGTATTCGATCCCCGAAAATCCGCCTTGATCGATGTCAAATGATCTTCATTAACAAATGGTTAGCTTAATTCCCAACTCAACCGCACATGAATAAAGGACCGCAAATGTCTTTGCAGATCATATGATTTGATATGTTCAGCATGAATGCATGCCAGTGGCAAAAGTAGCAAGACGACGAAATGACATAACACTCTTTACGCCCTGGTAAGGTCGAAAGTCGCACTCTGAAGCGCACGTTCTCATGAATCTCCCCGGGACGCCTCCAGATGAAGCTCGCACACAAGATCCTGGCGCCGGTCGCGATCCTTGCCGCCATCGCCATCCTGATCGCCCTCGCCGGCATGATTGGCCTGAACCGGATGGGTGATGCCGCCCATCGCATGGCCGACGATTCCGACCTGGTGATCAAGACGTCGGAACTCAGAAGCGTCAGCCGGGCGCTGCAGCGCGATGCGCTGAACCTGATCTTCGAGCCCGAAGCCGGCCGTGCCTCGATCGCCAGCCGCTTCGACAGCCGCGCCCAGGCCATGGAGGCCCAGCTGGTGGCGATCGAGGCCGTCGTCGGCGACCGCGACCGCCGGTTCATCGGGCTGCAGCGCGAGGTGATCCGGGCCCTGATCCGCGTGCGGGAACTGGCGCTGGCGGGGGAGACCGATGCTGCGCATCAGGCCTTCATCAACGGCGTGCGCCAGGCCGAGCGTGCGGCATCGGAGCTGACCGACCCGATGATCGACGACGGCATCGCCGAGGTCGCGGCCCAGTCCACCGGCCTGGAAGACACCCGGACCTCGGTCATGAGTGTGATGCTGGCCACCGCCGTGATCGGCATCCTGGCCGGCGTCCTGCTCTCGAGCCTGGTCGCGCGCCGCGGGGTCATCGCCCCGCTTGGCCGGATGACCGGGGCGATGGCGCGGCTGAAGGCCCGGGATTACGGTTTCGATCTGGCCGATGCCGGCCGCAGCGACGAGATCGGCGCCATGGCCGCCGCGGTCGCGACCTTCCGCGATGCGATGCAGGAAACCGACCGGCTGCAGGCCGAACAGCGTGCCGCCGAAGAACGTACCCTCCGCCGCCTGGCCCGCCGGGCCGAGCTGGTGAAGGAGTTCGTCGACGGCATGAACGGCCTCTCTGCCCGCCTGGCCGACGAGGCCCGGCAGCTGGAAACCGATGCCGGCGCGCTTTCGGGCGCCGCCGCCGAGACCAGCCGGATGACCGCCAGCACCAGCACCGCCACCGACCGCACCACCGCCAATGTCCAGACGGTGGCGGCCGCGACCGAGGAACTCTCGGCCTCGATCGGCGAGATCAGCGCGCGGGCGAACGAAACCGCCTCAACCTCGGGCAGCAGTGCCAACGAGGCCCGGCGAACCGCCGATCAGGTCGGCCAGCTGCGCCGCACGGCCGAAGAGATCGGCCAGGTGGTGGCACTGATCACCGACGTCGCCGCCCAGACCAATCTTCTGGCGCTGAACGCCACGATCGAGGCCGCCCGCGCCGGCGAGGCGGGCAAGGGCTTCGCGGTCGTCGCCGCCGAGGTGAAGACGCTCGCCACCCAGACCGGGCGGGCGACCGAAGAAATCCGCGCCAAGGTCGCCGCGGTCCAGACCGCAACCGACGGCGCCGTCGCCTCGATCGAGCGCATCGTCGGGATGATCGGCGAGATCAGCAGCATGACCACCTCGATCGCGACCGCGGTGGAAGAACAGTCCGCCGCCACCGGCGAAATCACCCGCAATGTGCAGGAAGCGGCCAACGGCACCGAGCAGATCCGCCAGGATGTGCAGGTGCTGGACCAGACCGCCACCCGCACCCACGACATCGCCGGCCGGGTCGGCGGCTTCTCGACCGAGGTTTCGCGCCGGTCGGGCGAGCTGCGCGATCTGGTTGCGGGTTTCGTCAGCCGCCTGTCCGAATCGGAAGCGGCGGCCTGAGCGGCCGGGCCATTTCGGCCAGCCGCCGGACCCGCTCCGCCGTCGCGGGGTGGGTCCGCAGCAGGCCGGGCCCCTGGTGGCGCAGGCGGAAGATCGCCTCCCAGGGGCCCGAACGCTCCAGCGCCAGCAGGGCCCTGGCCAGCGCCGCCGGATCGCCGGTCAGCCGCGCCGCCTCCAGATCGGCCGCGAATTCACGGGTGCGGGAGAGCGCCAGCTGCATCAGCCCCACAAGCCCGGGGGCGGCGATCAGCAGCAGCACCGCCGCCAGGGGCACGGTGACGGCACCCAGCAGGATCAGTGGCAGGTTCAGGGCCAGCAGGGCGATGCCGAGCCAGGCCATCAGCCCGGTGATCCGCCCCAGCCCGTCGGCCAGACGCATGATCTTGAGGTCGCCATTGGCGATATGCGCCAGTTCATGGGCCAGCACCGCCATCAGTTCCGGGGGCGTCAGGCGGCGCAGCAGCCCGTCGGTGATCACCACCACCGGCACGCCGGCATCGTCCAGCGCAAAGGCGTTGGGCTGGCGCGCCGGGCACCAGCAGAGCCGCGGGCGGGCATGGATCCCGGCACGGGCGGCCAGCGCCGCCAGGGCGTCGTGGATTTCCGGAAGGGCCGCATAGGGGATCGGGCGGGCGCGATGGGCGCGCAGCACCAGCCCGGCCGGCAGGCCCGGCAGCAGCAGGGCCGCGGCGACGGCACCGGCCAGCGCCCACGGAATGCCGCCGGGGCCCCAGACGATCCAGCTGGTCAGGCACAGAACCAGCGCCATGCCAGCGACCAGCAGAACCGACCAGGCAAGATTGCGCAGAACCTGGCGTGTGGTTGCCATCCGTCACCTCCGCCCGCGACGCCACCCCTGAGGGGCATGCTCTCAGACAGGCGATCTGGGAGAAGGCGAGAGGCGGATCAAGAGGGGGAAGCCGGCGATCCGCGGCGGGGCGCGAAGACCCGGGTCTGCCGGCGCGGCCTGGTCAGGCCGGGCAGGTCGGCCCCCAGCGCATCGGCAAGCGTCGGCCCGTCGGCGCTGATCAGGCGGCTGGCCTCTGCCTCGGCGCGGCCGATATGGCGCAGCCGTTCCGGGTGCCAGGGGGTGGGGGCAACATCGGCGGCATGGCGCGGCGTCTCGGCGCGCCGCCGATCGCGCAACAGGGCCCGGACCAGGGCGCGGGCCGCGCGGGGGTCCAGCCCGTCGGGCCCCGCCATCTGGGGGCGCGGCTGCGCCATCGGCTGGGGCAGCGGGCGCTTGCGCGCAGCCGCGGCGATTTCTGCCGCCAAACCGTCCGGCCGCCGCGCCCTGGGTGCCTCGGCCGGGGCCGCCCCCGGCCGGCCGACGATGCGGTCGGCGACCTCGTCACGCCGGACCCGGCGTGAGGGTTCCCACCGCGCCGGGCGCCCGGGGCTGCCCGCCGGCGGCACATCACCCGCCGACGCCAGCCCCTGGGGCACCGGCGGCAGCTTCACCTGGGGCTGGGCGGGCGGCAGGGGCGGCGGCACCCGGTCGCGGGCGGCGCGCCGCTCGATTTCGGCCGCCGCCGCGGCCGACATGCCGCTGCGGGTGCGCTCCGACAGGCCGCGCAGTTCGCGGCCCAGCATCTCAAGCTCGATCTCGCTGCCGATGCCGCCGTCACGGGCCAGGCGCCAGGTCTCCAGCCCGCCGATCAGCGCGTTCAACCGGTCCAGCTCCAGGCTGCCGAGCCCAGCCCAGACCGTTTCCATGAAGCGCTCCACCACCTGAGGCAGCGGCCGGAGCTTCAGGGTCGCTGCGTCGACCCTGAGCAGGTCGGGCGCGCGCGGACCGACATCGGTGACGACGAAAACCGCCGGCATCAGCCGGCCGCGGCCGGCTGCGGCGAATTGTCCGAGGGCCAGGAACAGCAGGGCGTGAAGCTTGGCCGGGGCCAGGACACGGCCGTCATTGCGGGCCCTCTGCATCAGCCAGCCGGCGACGTCGTGGCTGCTCTCGACAGCGATCCGCATGGTCTCCCGCCCCTCTGCAGTTTCCGCAGGCTTGCCCCCTTGCAGGGTCAGTATAGGGTGCCCAACTTAACCGCGACTTAAAATTCGCAGCGAAACGGGCTGACCCGGATGCCGGGGCTGCCGCCCGCCCGGCGTGACAGTTTTTAGAATTCTTCTAAAAAGGCTCTTGCGCTGCCCCGCACCGACTGATATACCCGGTTCGACATCGATTGGAACCGTTCTAAAACGAACCGGGCGGTTCCAACGATCAAGACCCCGAGTTGCCGCCCCCGGGCCGGATGTCCGGGGGCATCCTCCAGAAACGAGAGGCAGGATCCATGCTGACCATCGGTGATAAGTTCCCGTCGTTCAAGGTCAAGGCGACCGTGTCGACCGACCTGAAGAGCGCCTTCTCGGAGATCGACGAGAACACCTATGGGGGCAAGTGGAAGGTCTACTTCTTCTGGCCGAAGGACTTCACCTTCATCTGCCCGACCGAGATCGCGGCCTTCGGCAAGCTGAACGGCGAGTTCGAGGATCGTGACGCGGTCGTGCTCGGCGGCAGCACCGACAGCGAGTTCGTGCACCATGCCTGGCGCGTCCACAAGGAAGAGCTGAACGACCTGCCCTTCCCGATGCTGGCCGATGTCAGCCATGCGCTGTGCAATGCGCTCGGCATCCTCCACAAGGAAGAGGGCGTGGCTCTCCGCGCCACCTTCATCGTCGACCCGGACAACATCATCCGTCACGTGTCGGTGAACGATCTCGACGTGGGCCGCAACCCGCAGGAGATCATCCGCATCCTCGACGCGCTGCAGACCGACGAACTGTGCCCCTGCAACTGGCAGAAGGGCGAGGACACCCTCAAGGTGGCCTGATCCTGCGGATCCGGTCGGCGGTGCGGGATCCCGCACCGCCGACCCCCGTCTTGCCCTTGCCTGCCCCGGCGTCCGTCGCCCCTACCTTCCACCCCCCCTTTCCCCACCACCCCTTTCCATCCTCCCGGACAGCCGCGTCGAGCCCCGGCCGGATTGCGCATGCGCATAGATCGCGCGCAATCTGATCGTGATGAAGATATCTGGCTCCGCAGCTTTCCACCCGTCCCAAGAGCGCCGCGCCTCCGGCCGCGCTGAAGCCCCACCCATCTGAAATCCCCAGGAGAGTCGAGATGTCGATCGAGCAGCTGCGCGGCGCGCTTCCGGATTACGCCAAGGATCTGAAGCTCAACCTCGGCAACGTGCTGCAGTCGGAGAATCTGACCGCACAGCAGCTCTGGGGCACCGCCCTCGCCTCGGCGCTCGCCGCGCGCAACGCCACCGTGATCCGCGCGATCGCGGCCGATGCCGACGCCCAGCTCAGCCCCGAGGCGCAGAAGGCCGCCCGGGCCGCCGCGGCGATCATGGGCATGAACAACATCTACTACCGCTACACCCATCTGGTGTCGGACAAGGAATACGCCTCAATGCCGGCGAAGCTGCGCATGACCGTGATCGGCAAGCCCGGCGTCGACCATGCCGATTTCGAACTGTGGTCGCTGGCGGTCTCGGCGATCAACGGCTGCGGCATGTGCATGGACAGCCACGAGAAGGTCGTCCGCGACAAGGGCATCAGCCGCGACGGGGTGCAGGATGCCATCCGCATCGCCTCGGTCGTCCATGCCGTGGCCGCCACCTTCGACGCCGAAGAGGCCCTGGCCGGCTGATCCCGGCCACCGCCCGCCCCGGTTTCAGCCCCCCGCCCGCCGGTGCCCCCGCATCGGCGGGCGGGGGTTTTTTCGTCCCTGAAGGTTGACATTCGCGGCCGAAGCCCCAAGTCTGGGACACGTTTTTCGGACGAACCGCTCAAGGACAATCTGTGGCGCGACAATCCCGGCCGATCAATTCGGCCTGCATATGTCACGCTCATGACACGTGAACCTGCCATGATCTTCCACTAGTCTCTGTGGGGATCGGGCAGTGATCGTCTTTGATCAGCTCGCCCGAAGCTCTTTGACGCTTTGGACCGTCGGACCATTGCCGGACATCTTTGGCAGTGGCCGCGTTGCTACACGTCGGGTTCCTGGCAGACGCCCTGTCGCCGGACCGAACGTGCGGGGCCCGGCATGGCCCGGCTCACATTCTCGCGCACCGGTGCGCCCCGTCTTCCCTTCCCGTCCCCGACCACCGGCAACGGTCCCGCCCCCAGCGGGAACCGGTCCGTCCGCGTCTTCGGATCATAGGAGGATGGAGACAGACATGTGCGGCTTCAGCGGCGAGATCAGGTTCGACGGCACGACGGCGGATGTCGGGGCCGTGGCACGCATGACCGCCGCGATGGACAGGCGCGGCCCGGATGCGTCCGGGATCCACGCCCAGGGGCGGATTGCGGTCGGCCATCGCCGGCTCAAGATCTTCGACCTCAGCGAACAGGCCCAGCAGCCGATGATCGATGCCGGGCTGGGCCTCGGCCTGGTCTATAACGGCGCCATCTACAATTACCGCGAACTGCGCGCCGAGCTGGAGGCGATGGGCTTCGCCTTCTTCTCCACCGGCGACACCGAGGTCATCCTCAAGGGTTATCGCGCCTGGGGCCCGAAGGTCGTCGACCGGCTGGCCGGCATGTTCGCCTTCGTGCTGTGGGAACGCGATACCGGCCGGGTGCTGATGGCCCGCGACCGCCTGGGCATCAAGCCGCTCTATATCGAGAACCGGGGCCGCACGCTGCGCTTCGCCAGCACCCTGCCGGCCCTGCTTGCCGGCGGCGGTGTCGACACCGCCATCGACCCGGTGGCGCTGCAGTTCTATCTCCAGTTCCACGCCGTGGTTCCGGCGCCGATGACCATCCTGAAGGGCATCCGCAAGCTGCCGCCGGCCACCCGCCGGATCATCGAGCCCGACGGCACCGCCCGCGACGAGATCTATTGGGCACCCGATTACGGCCCGCGCGCCGATGAACGCGATCTCTCTTTCCAGGACTGGCAGGCGAAGGTGCTCGACACCCTGCGCACCGCCGTCCGCCGCCGTCTGGTCGCCGACGTGCCGGTGGGCGTGCTGCTCTCGGGCGGGCTGGACAGCAGCCTGATCACCGGGCTGATCGCCGAGGCCGGGCAGAAGGACCTCAAGACCTATTCGATCGGCTTCGACGCCGCCGGCGGCGAAGAGGGCGACGAGTTCCGCTGGTCGGATGTCGTGGCCGCCCATTTCGGCACCGATCACCATCAGATCCGGGTCTCCGCCTCGGAAACGCTCGAAGCCCTGCCCGATTGCGTGGCGGCGATGAGCGAGCCGATGGTCAGCCACGACGCGGTCGGCTTCTACCTGCTGTCAGAGGCGGTCTCGCGCGATCTGAAGGTGGTGCAGTCGGGCCAGGGCGCCGACGAGGTCTTCGGCGGCTATCACTGGTATCCGCCGATGCTGGCCGCCGGCGACGAGGCCGCGGTCGAGACCTATGCCCGCCATTTCTGCGACCGCCCCCATGACGAATATCTGGGGCTGGTGCGGCCCGAACACCGGGTCGACGAGGACCATGCCCGCCGTTTCGTGGCCGAGCATTTCGCACAGCCCGGCGCCACGCGCCCGATCGACAAGGCGCTGCGCATCGACAGCAACATCATGCTGGTCGACGACCCGGTGAAGCGGGTCGACAACATGACCATGAGCTGGGGGCTGGAGGCGCGCGTGCCCTTCCTCGACCATGAACTGGTCGAACTTGCGGCCCGCGTGCCGGCCGAGATGAAGGTGAAGACCACCCCCGACGGCCGCCATCTGGCCCAGGGCAAATATGTGCTGGCAGAGGCCGCCCGCGCCGTGATCCCCCATGCGGTGATCGACCGGCCCAAGGGCTATTTCCCGGTACCGGCGCTGAAGCATCTGGAAGGCCCCTATCTGGAGATGGTCCGCGCCAGCCTGGGCAGCGAGGGCGCCCGGTCGCGCGGCCTGTTCGATCAGGCGGCGGTCGACCGGCTGCTGGCCGATCCCAAGGCGTATATCACGCCGCTCCGGGGCTCCAAGCTCTGGCAGCTGGCCCTGCTCGAACTCTGGCTCGACACCCACGGCATCCGCGGGTGACCCGACCATGGCCGACGCACCCGCATCCACCGGTCCCGGCCTCCCCCGCCGCTCCGAGATGACCAGAAAGGCTCCGGTCGACATGACGCGCCGCCAGAACCGCGACACCCGCCCCGCGCGGGATACCCGGCTGGATCGACGATCCGGCCCCTCGCTCGCCGGCCGCCAGGCCCATGGCACCGCCTTCAGCCGCCAGGAGGCGACGGTGGACATGGGCTGGGGCCGGCTGATCTTCGGCCAGACCTTCGACGACAACCGCCACCTCGCCGATGCCATCCGCATGGAAGAGGAAGGCAAGCGCGATGTGGCGCTCTATCTGGCCGAGCCCCATGTCCTGCTGTCGCTTGCCCCGCAGGAGCTGTTCCTCGACCCGTCGCACACCTACCGGCTGTGGATGGACCGCTATCGCCCGGCCCCGCCGCGGCGGCGCGGCTTCACCATCCGCCGGGTGCGCACGGCCGAAGAGGTCGCCGAGGTCAACCGGATCTATGCCGCGCGGCGCATGGTGCCGGTGCCCGAAGACATGGCGCTGGCCTTCCGCCGGTCTCGCACCGTCACCCAGCTGGTGGCGGTGGAGACGGCCTCCGGGGCGATCATCGGCACGGTGATGGGTGTCGATCACGTCCAGGCCTTCGGTGATCCGGAAGGCGGCTCCAGCCTCTGGGCGCTGGCGGTGGATCCGCAGGCCTCTCTGCCGGGGGTGGGCTCGGCGTTGACGCTGCATCTGGCCGGGCATTTCCTCGCCCGCGGCCGCGCCTATATGGATCTCTCGGTCATGCATGACAATGCCGAGGCGATCGCGCTTTACGAGAAGCTGGGCTTCCAGCGGGTGCCGGTGTTCTGCGTGAAGCGCAAGAACCCGATCAACGAGAAGCTGTTCATCGGCCCCTCGCCCTCGGACGCGCTCAACCCCTATGCCCGGATCCTGGTCGACGAGGCCCGGCGCCGCGGCATCGCGGTCGAGGTGCTGGATGCCGCCCGCGGCTATTTCACCCTCACCTTCGGCGGCCGCGCGATCACCTGCCGGGAAAGCCTGACCGAACTGACCAGCGCCATCGCCATGAGCCGCTGCCAGGACAAGCGCGTCACCCGCGACGTTCTGGCCGAGGCGGGGCTGTCGGTGCCCGAACAGGTCACCGCCGCCGACCTCGCCCGGGCCGAAACCTTCCTCGCCGCCCATGGCCGGGTGGTGGTGAAGCCGGTGGATGGCGAGCAGGGCCGCGGCGTGCAGGTCGACATCCGCGATGCCGACACCCTGGCCCGCGCCTGCCGCGCCCTGTCGGAACAGGGTGTGGCGGGCGTGGTCGAAACCTTCGTCGAGGGCGAGGATCTGAGAATCATCGTGATCGACGGCGAGGTGGTGGCGGCGGCGATCCGCAAGCCGGCCGAAATCACCGCCAACGGCACCGATACCGTGCGCGCGCTGATCGAGGCGCGATCGCGCCGCCGGGCCGCCGCGACCGGCGGCGAAAGCCGGATCCCCATGGATGCCGAAACCGAGCGTGCAGTGACCGAGGCCGGCTGGACCATGGACGACGTGCCGCCGGCGGGCGAGGTGATCCGGGTGCGCAAGACCGCCAATCTGCACACCGGCGGCACCATTCACGACGTCACCGCCGAGCTGCATCCGGCCCTGGCCGAGGCGGCAGTCCGCGCCGCCCGGGCACTGGACATTCCGGTGGTCGGCCTGGACTTCATGGTCCCGGCCGCCGATCAGCCGGATTATTGGATCATCGAGGCGAACGAGCGCGCGGGCCTTGCCAATCACGAGCCCCAGCCGACCGCCGAACGTTTCATCGACTTCCTGTTCCCACAGACGGCCACCCGCCGGCGCAGCATGCCGGCCCAGGCCGAGGAGACGGCATGAACGACGCGACCCGACGCCATCGGGATGGACATGGCCCCGAGGCCGGCATCCGCATCGATCGCGACTACCTGCTCGACACCCTGCTGGCCCTGCTGAACACGCCCAGCCCCTCCGGCTATACCGACGGCATCGTCCACATGGTCGGCCAGGAACTGGAGCGGCTGGACATCGAATTCGATCTCACCCGCCGCGGTGCCATCCGCGCCGTGCTGCGCGGGCGTGAACGCCATCCGGCCCGGGCGCTGGTCGCCCATCTGGACACGCTGGGCGCCATCGTGAAGCGCCTGCAGCCCAATGGCCGGCTGTCGGTCGTGCCGATCGGCCACTGGTCGGCGCGGTTCTCGGAAGGCGCCCGCTGCACCATCTTCACCGATGACGGCCGCCATCGCGGCACCATCCTGCCGCTCAAGGCATCGGGCCACACCTTCGGCGGCGAGATCGACAAGCTGCCGGTCGGCTGGGACTATGTCGAACTGCGCGTCGATGCGCTGGTCGACAACGAGCGCGATCTCGAAGCCCTCGGCATCCGGGTGGGCGACATCATCGCCGTCGACCCGAACCCCGAAATCGGCCCCAATGATTTCATCAACAGCCGCTATCTGGACGACAAGGCCGGTGTCGCCACCCTGCTTGCCGCCGCCGAGGCGGTGCAGCGCTCGGGCGTGAAGCCGCCGGTCGACACCTATCTGCTGTTCACCATCTCGGAGGAAGTCGGCTCCGGCGCCTCGTCGATCCTGCATGGCGAGATCGCCGAGATGGTGACCATCGACAACGGCACCACCGCCCCGGGCCAGGCCAGCCGCGAGACCGGCGTCACCGTCGCGATGATGGACAGCGCCGGCCCCTTCGACTTCCACCTGACCCGCAAGCTGCTGGCCCTCTGCGCCGATAACGGCATCTCGCATCAGCGCGACGTCTTCCGCCATTACCGTTCCGACAGCGCCTCGGCCATCGAGGCGGGCAACGATCTGCGCACGGCGCTGGTCTGTTTCGGCATCGATGCCTCGCATGGCTACGAGCGGATCCATCGCTCGGCGCTCGACGATCTGGCGAAGCTCGAAGCGCTCTATATGTTGAGCGAGCCGACCTTCAAGCGCGATGCCAAGCCGCTCGGCCCGCTGACCGGCTTCCCGGTGCCGCCCGACTGGGACGAGGAGGAAACGGCCGAACGCCTCGGCACCCCCGCCCCGGCAGAGAAAGCCGCCGAGCCCCACAAGTGACGGCCGTAAGATGACGGGTGCACCCGACGCCCCGCCCTTTCCCCAAGGGCGGGGCGTTCTTATATTCCGAAACAACACTTCTGCCATGACGAATTGCCGGGCGCCCCGGCTTGATCCCCATCGATCGCCATTGGTAGGATGCGACAGAAAAATTTTCCGGCGTCGCGCCGCAGAATGTGCCGCGGCGCAGAACAGACGGGATCCCTCAGATGACCATCATGAACGGCTTCGCCGATGCCATCGGCAACACGCCGCTGATCAAGCTGCGCAAGGTGTCGGAGCGCACCGGCTGCACCATTCTCGGCAAGGCGGAGTTCATGAACCCCGGCGGATCGGTCAAGGATCGCGCGGCGCTCTATATCGTGCGCGATGCGCTGGAGCGCGGGGCCCTGCGCCCGGGCGGCCGGATCGTCGAGGGCACCGCCGGCAATACCGGCATCGGCCTGGCGCTGGTCGGCAATTCGATCGGCTGCAAATCGACCATCGTCATCCCCGAGACCCAGTCGGAAGAAAAGAAGCAGACCCTGCGCATGCTGGGCGCCGATCTGGTCCAGGTGCCGGCCGTCCCCTACAAGGACCCGAACAATTACGTCCGCGTGTCGGAGCGCCTGGCGAACGAACTGGCCGAGAGCGAGCCGGGCGGCGCGGTCTGGGCCAATCAGTTCGACAATGTCGCCAACCGCCGCGCCCATTTCGAGACCACGGGCCCCGAGATCTGGGAGCAGACCGGCGGCCGGATCGACGGCTTCGTCTGCGCGGTCGGCACCGGCGGCACGCTTGCCGGCATCACCATGGCGCTGAAGGAGCGCAACCCGGACATCCAGTGCTGGCTGGGCGATCCCATGGGTTCGGCGCTCTATTCCTGGATCACCACCGGCGAGTTGAAATCGTCGGGCAGCTCGATCAGCGAGGGCATCGGCCAGGGGCGGGTCACCGCCAATCTGGAGGGCGTGAGCTTCGACGGCGCCGTGCAGGTGACCGATGAAGAAAGCCTGCCCATGCTCTACGACCTGATCTCAGAAGAAGGGCTGCTGCTCGGCGGGTCTTCGGCGATCAATGTCGGCGCGGCGGTGAAGATGGCCGAGGCGCTGGGCCCCGGCCACACCATCGTGACCATCCTCTGCGACAGCGGCCAGCGCTATACCAGCAAGCTGTTCAACGCCGAATTCCTGCGGTCGAAGAACCTGCCGGTCCCCTCCTGGCTGGACCGCTGAGCCGTCTCGCGGCAAGCTCCGGTTTCCCCCGTTCGAAACCGGAGCGTGTCCATGCCTGCCACCGATCCTGTCTTCCGTAACGATCCCTACGCCCGAAGCTGCACCGCCCGCGTGGTGGCCGTCACCGAAGACGGCGGGGTGATCCTGGACCGGAGCGTCTTCTACCCGACCGGCGGCGGTCAGCCGGGGGATTCGGGCCGGCTGACCGATGCGGTCGGCCGGGTCTGGACGGTGACCGAGGCGGTGAAGGGCCGGAAACCCGAGACCGGCGGGGAGCCCGACGAGATCATCCATCGCCTGGACGCGACAGGCGCCGAGGCGCCGCCCGCCATCGGCACCGAGGTTACCGCCGAACTCGACTGGGAGCGCCGCCACGCCCATATGCGGCTGCACACCTGCCTGCATCTGCTCTCGGCGATCGTGGTGGCGCCGGTCACCGGCGGCCAGGTCGGCGCCGATCGCGCCCGGCTCGATTTCGACTGGCCTGATGCCACACTCGACAAACAGGCGATCACCGACGCGCTGAACGATCTGATCCGGGCCGATCATGCGGTCGAAACCGACTGGATCACCGATGCCGAGCTGGATGCGGCGCCGCATCTGGTCAAGACCATGTCGGTCCAGCCGCCGCGCGGTGCCGGCCGGGTGCGGCTGGTCAGGATCGGCGCGGGCACGGCCGGCGCCGACGCCCCTCATGTCGATCTTCAGCCCTGTGGCGGCACCCATGTCGCCCGCGCCGGCGAGATCGGTGCGGTAGAGGTGGTGAAGATCGAAAAGAAGGGGCGCCAGAACCGGCGGGTGGTGATCGCCTTCGCCGGCTGATCAACCGACGGCCGCGGTGCCCCGCGCCACGGCCGCCAACTGCGGATCTTCAAGGAATTCGGCATTGCGCGCCCGGATGGCGGCGCCGTCGTCGTCATAGAGGAAGGGCAGGCAGGCGAAGCGGCGGCCGCGGGTCACGGCCAGGGCCTCGTGCAGCAGGCTGCACGAGAACACCACCGCGCCGCCGGTGGGCGCCCGATAGCGGCGGTCGCCGAATTCGGGGAAGCGCAGCTCGCCGCCCTCATAATCTTCGGCATTCAGGTTGATGGTCACCGCGAAGCGGCGATGGGCGGTGCCGCGGGTGGTGTTGTCGCGGTGCGGGCGGAAATAGCCGCCCGCCCCGTCGCCGTCGTAACAGGCGACGATATAGCGCTCGATCCGCGTCGCCTTGTACTGGAAGGCCTTCTGCAGCTCCGGCAGCAGCCGGCGCTCGATCCGCGCCCGGATGCCGGCGCGCAGCGTCTCGTCTTCGATCAGACAGTCGGCGCGGCGCTTGTGACCGTAATCGCGCATCTCGACCGTGCGGCCGCCGACCTCGCGCATGAAGCCGCTCTCTTCGCCGCCCAGCCGGTCGTATTCGGCCATCAGCCGGCGGCAGAAGGCCGGCTCGAAGACGCGCGGCACCGCCAGCACCGGCGCCCAGGGCTGGCCGGCATCGTCGGCCGGCGCCACGGTCAGGATCCGCCCGTCTTCGGCGACCACACTGCCATGGGCGGCCGGCGCCGGCAGTTGCGCCACCAGATCCAGCAGCCGGGCCGTGTCTTCCATGCCGCCGGCCGCAACCACACGCAGGGTGGGGTCGAGCAGCAGCCAGTAGGGCCGGTAGGCGACATGGCCGCTGCGCGGATCTGCCGCAGGATCGATCGCCCGATAGCGGCGCGAGATTTCGCCATCGGCATCCGCGAAGGCATAGAAGCCCGGCAGATGCAGCGGCAGGCGCGCAGGCTGGCCGACCCGGTCGGCCGCATCCAGCGTCACGAAGAAACAGGTCCGCCCGGGATCGGCAAACAGCGGCGCAGCCCCGGCGATCGTCGCCACGGCGGCCTGAAGCTGCGGCACCGTAGCCGATCCCAGCAGCACCAGCACCGACCAGCGGCCGGCAACGGTGGAAAAGGCGAAGTTCGGATTGCCGGCACAATCCCCCTGGAACCAGGGCACCGGGTCGCCGGGCAGGAAGGGTAAAGTACGGGCCGCGGCAACAGCGGTGTCGGACATGGTGCAGGTCTCCGGGGGGGCCGTGAACGTGTGACGTTCAGAATGCAGGAGCGTCCCATCGCCGTAAAGCGGGTGCAAGAGCCGCGGGCGGCTGTGGCGGTGCCGCCGCGGGTCCGGTATCATGTGGCCGACGAGGTGGCGGGACGCAGCTCCGCACGGGCCGCGACACCTGCCCAAGATTGATTGAGCAAGATCAGACGAGACCGGCGCCGGCCGGGGTCGGGCCAGGCGCCATCGACCGATCCGGCCCGGGAAGAACCACGGAGGACGCTGCCCCCGATGCCCTACGCCAAGCCCGACGCCCTGGTCAGCACCGCCTGGCTCGCCGACCACCTCGATGCGCCCGATGTGCGCGTCGTCGATGCGTCCTGGTTTTTCCCGCAGGAGGGCCGCGATCCGCGTGCCGAGCATGCGAAGCTGCGCATCCCCGGTGCGGTGTTCTTCGACATCGACGAGATCGCCGATACCACCAGCCATCTGCCGCATATGCTGCCCGCGCCCGAGAAGTTCTCGTCGCGGGTCCGCCGGCTGGGCCTGGGCGACGGCGTGAAGATCGTCGTCTATGACGCGATCGGCCTGCGCAGCGCCGCCCGCGCCTGGTGGATGTTCCGCGTCTTCGGCCATGACGATGTCGCGGTGCTGGATGGCGGCCTGCCCAAATGGCTGGCCGAGGGCCGACCGGTGGTCGAGGAACGCCCCGAACCGCCGCGGGAACGGCATTTCACCGCCCGGGTCAACAACCTGCTGGTGAAGGACCGCCATCAGGTGGCCCGCGCCACCGGCGACGGCCGCACACAGCTGGTCGACATGCGCCCGGCCGACCGCTTCCGCGGCGAGGCGCCCGAGCCGCGGCCGGGCGTGCGGGCGGGCCATGTGCCCGGCGCGCTCAACCTGCCCTATACCGACCTGCTCGACCCCATGTCGGGCACGGTGCTGGATGCCGAACGGCTGGAAGCGCGGATCCTGGCGGCGGGCGTCGATCCGTCGAAGCCGGTGATCGCCATGTGCGGATCGGGCATCACCGCCGGCATGCTGGCGCTGGCCATGTATCTGCTGGGCAAGCGCGACGTGCCGGTCTATGACGGGTCTTGGGCAGACTGGGGGTCGGACGAAAGCCTGCCGATCGAACGGTGATCTCCGCCCGGACCATAAGGGTGCCGACCGGCACCGCACCGGCTGAACTCATGGTGCCGGCCAGAATAACCGCACCGGCGGGCAAAGCCGCCGCCGGTGCCGGTGCTCGTGTCCCCCGCTCACGCTGCCACCGACCGCAGGCCGCATCCGGCCTGCGGCGGTTCGTCTTCGTTCCGATGCCCGCAAGGGCCGACGGAACCTGCGGTTTCCGATACCGCCCGTCCGACCGGCCTGGTCTGACGGCTGGCCTGACCGGGTCGCGGGGCGATGGTCGCCACCGCGCGTGGAGAAAGCGTCGATGACGGAACTTGTCGTCACCTACTTCGAAATGACCTCGCCGCCGGACCGCCATGGACGTGGCAAGCTGCCCTCGGGGCAGTATGCCCTGCTCCGGGCCTGGAACATGCCGGTCCATTTCTACCGCTATCTGCATGCCGGCGCCCGGGCAAACCTGCTTCGCCCCGAACGCCTGGGCCTTGACGACGAGGCCATCGGCCAGATTCTCGCCGACGAGAAGATCGAGATCTTCGTGCTCTATGTCGCCGGCGTGCCTGCGGGCTTCGCCGAACTCGACCGTCGGGCCGAGGACGATTCCATCGAAATCGCGTATCACGGACTCATGCCTGAATATGTCGGCCGCAGCTTCCGCGGCTTCCTGCTCGACCAGGTGGTGGACATCGCCTGGAGCTATCATCCGACACGGCTCTGGGCGCGCTGCTCCAATCTGGACCACCCCAAGGCCATGCAGACCTATCAGCGCGGCGGCTTCGGCGTGTTCCGGCAGGAACGCAGCCCCATGCCGGCCGATCTGGCCCTGACCGGCAGCGATCGCGGCCGCAATGCCGGCACCGGCGGCCTGCTGACCGAGGGGACGGATCTGTCCAACATCGTGCCCGGCCCGGTGGGGGAGGCCCCGACATGACCATCGGCGAAACCTTCCAGACGGGTCCTGCCCCGGCGGGCCGCCGGGTGGTGGTGATCGGTGCCGGCCCGGCCGGTCTGGCCGCCACCGAAAAACTGCTCGCCCACGGCCTCCAGCCGATCGTGGTCGCGCCGGCCGACGACTGGGGCGGCCGCGCCTTCGTCGGCGCCTCGGAAGCCGATGCCGGCTCCCCCGCCGGCGATGTCGATTTTCTGCGCTTCCGCGGCCGCGCCGCCCGCATCCGCAGCGCCGTGCGCCTGATCACCGGCCATGTCGCCTGGGCCATCGAGGATGGCGCGGTGCTGCTGGCCGGCCGCGACGGCATTTCGCGCCTCGCCTTCGACCGTCTGGTGCTCGCCACCGGTGCCGAGACCCGGCCGATCCCGCTGCCCGGCGGCCAGCTTTCCGGCGTCACCGATCTGGGCACGCTCTACCGCGCCCCCGAACAGGCCGGCAACACCACCATCGGCCAGCGCCCGGTGCTGATCGGCGGCGGCCCCGGCCTTTACGAGGTCGCCGACCGGCTGGTGCGTGCCGGCCGCCGGCTGACCGCGGTCATCGACCTCGATCCCGACCCGTGGCGGCGCGGCCCGATCGGTGCCGAAAGCGGCCGCCCTGGCACCGGGCTCGGCCGCTGGCTACGCCTGGTAGGCCGCGACGTGCCGGTCCTGACCGGCATCACCCGTCTCAGGGTGGAAGGCGACGGCCATGTCGAGCGGATCATCGCCACCGACGGCCGCGGAGAGACCCGCGACATCGTCTGCGACACCGTGGGTGTCGGCCATGGCATGATCGCCGATCACCGCCTGCTCGCCTCGGCCGGCGTGGCGCTGGCTTTCGATCCCGACCGCCGGGCCTTCCTGCCCCAGCTGGACGCCGAAGGCCGGGTGCCGGAATGCCCCGGGCTCTATGTCGCGGGCGAGGCCGGCCCCCATCCGCGCCCGGCAGTCGCCGACCGGCTTGGTGCTGCGGCAGGGCTTGCCGTCGCCTCGGATCTGGGCATTGCAGAGGCCCGGATCGAACTGGCGCGGATGACGCCGCTGCTCTCGCACGACCGGCGCACCGGTGCCGAGATCGCGGTCGACCATCCCTACCCCACCGGCTGGGTTCTGGCCCAGGATGACGACGCCCCGATCGATCCGGCAAGCGGGCTGACGCTCGGCCGGCTGAAGCAGGTGGCGGCGCGCCATCGCCTGGACCGGCTGGGCCGGGCCGCGGCGGTGCTGGGCGTCGATCTGGCCCGCGCCGGCGGCCTGGGCCGGGCCGGCGTTCTGGCCGAACTGATCGCCGCCCTCGGCGCCCTGCCGCTCGCCGGCCTCGGCACCAGCCAGGGCGAAAGCCCGGCCATGCCCGTGCCGCTGGGCATGCTGGCCGCAGCCGGACGGGGACAAGTCAACGACATCACGGAGCGTGCAGGATGAGCCGGCTGGTGGATTGCGACGTCGTCATCGTCGGCGGCGGGGTGGTCGGCCTTGCAGCCGCGATCGGGCTGCGCCGGCAGGCCTTCCGGGTCACGGTGCTGGAAGCGACCGCCGGTGCCGGCCGCGATCTGGACGGCATCTGCGGGCTGATCGGCACCGAGGGCCGCGCCGCCCTTGCCCGCCTGCTGGGTGCGGACGAAGCCGCGGCCCTGGTGACCACGGCGACGGTGCCCGAAGGCGCGGCCGACACCCTGCCCGAAGGCCTGGGCGTTCTGGCCCCCGGCCTCTTCGCCGAAACGCTCAGCCGTCGCGCCCGGGAACGGGGCGTGGATCTGCGCGAGGGGGTGGCCGCGATCGGGGCCGAGGAAACCGAAGCCGGGTTCCGCGTTGCCTGCGCCCCCGGCTATGGCATCGCCGGCCGGCTGATGGCGATCGCCGCCGGCCCCGCCCGCGATACGGCCGGCAGCTGGCTGAAGGCCGATCTGCCGGTCCGTCCGGCGGTGTCGCTGCGCCTGAAGCTTCGTCCCGACCGGATCACCCCCGAAACCTGCCGCAGCCGGCCCAGTGACGTGATGCTGGCCGAAGACGGCCGGGCGGTGCTGCGCGGTACCGGCGACGGCGGCTGGCTGGTCGCCCTGCACGAAGACGGGTCGGTCGCGACCTCCGCCTCGGGTGCTGCGGCCCGCGCAGCCGCCCCGGCCGCCCCGCTGTCGCCCGACGAAATCGCCGCCGCCGCCGCCCGGGTCACCGCCATCCTGCCCGACACGGCCGGGCAGTTGTTGACCCGCATGTGGCGGGTGGCCGGTCAGGCGCCGGATGCCGCCGCCATGGCCGGGGCCGTGCCCGGCCGGGCGGGGCTGTTCGTCGCCGATGGCGGCGGCGACTGGGACATGGGCGCGGCGCTGATCGCGGGCGAGCGTCTGGCCGGGCTGCTCGCCGCCTGACCTTGTCAGGATCAGCCGTAAAGGAAGGGTCGGGCCAGATCGACCACCTGGTCCGGCGCTTCCATCGGCGCCAGATGGGCGGTGTCGAGCGTGACGAAATCGCGGGTGCCCGGCATGTGCCGGGCCGCGATCGCAGACATGTTCTGAAACACCGGATGCGACCGGGCGGTCTTGGCCACCAGCACCGGCACATGCTGGTCGTGCAGCAGCAGGAAGGGGTCGCCCGCCGGGTCGCCGCTATTGGCATTGCCCATGGCACGCGCGATCGGCCCCAGAATGTCGGCCTCGGTTTCCGGCTCGCAGGCCAGCACCAGCTCGGCGCCGTCGCGGCGGAACCCCCAATCCAGATAAAGATCCAGCGCCGCCGGCGTCACCACGTCGAAGGGCGGGCGCGAGGCGAAGCGCGCCCGTGCGGTCTCGCGGTCGGTGAAGCGCGGCTTGCGCCGACCGGCGGCCTCCACCAGGCCACGGCCGAAGGCCCAGCCTTCGGGCTCGGGTTCCACTCCGGCGCCCGGTTCGGAAATCGTGGGCTCGATCACCACCATCCGCCGGAACAGCTCGGGCCGGAGTGCGGCCGCCAGCAGCACATCGGTGGCGCCGGCCGAATGGGCCAGCACGTCGATCCCGCGCCAGCCCATGGCATCGGCCAGCGCGATCAGATCCAACGCGAAGGCCCGGAACCCGTAATCGCCGGGGGTACGGCCCGACGCCCCATGGCCGCGACGGTCATAGCTCCACACGCCCGAGGCATGGGCCGAAAGGTTCAGCGCCACCGGCTCCAGCGTCGCGCCGCAATAGCCGGTGCCATGGGTCATCAGCAGGGGCCGGCCGGCCGGATCGCCGCCGGGCCAGGACTGGACATGAAGAACCGGGCCGGAACCGGGATCGAACCGTCCGGAGGTGAAGCTGCCCGAAAGCGGGGACCCTTCGGCAGCCATGCCGGGCTCGGCCGGCCTGTCATCAACCATGGCGCGCATGCACTTAGTATCGCCCGAAGCCGGATGGCTGATCAAGCGTCGGAAAATTCTCCCGTCTCTTCAAAGACAAACCCCCGGCCTGGAACAGGCCGGGGGTCTGGATACAGCCAGAGGTTGCAGATCGCTCAGTGATGCAGGATCTGCCCCAGGAAGGCCTTGGTCCGGTCGTTCTGCGGGTTGAGGAAGAATTCCTCGGGCACGTTCTCTTCCACGATCTCGCCGCGATCCATGAAGATCACCCGGTCGGCGACGGTGCGGGCGAAGCCCATTTCATGGGTCACGCAGAGCATGGTCATACCGGTCTCGGCCAGCTCGATCATCACGTCGAGCACTTCCTTGATCATCTCGGGGTCCAGCGCCGAGGTCGGCTCGTCGAAGAGCATGACCTTGGGGTTGGTGCACAGCGAGCGCGCGATCGCCACGCGCTGCTGCTGACCGCCCGACAGCTGGCCCGGATATTTGTTGGCCTGATCCGGAATCCGCACGCGCTCCAGATAGGACATCGCCGTCGCCTCGGCTTCCTTGCGCGGCACCTTGTGGACCCAGAGCGGCGCCAGGGTCAGGTTCTCCAGCACCGTCAGATGCGGGAACAGGTTGAAGTGCTGGAACACCATCCCGACCTCGCGGCGGATGTTCTCCACCGCCTTGACGTCGTTGCTCAGCTCCACGCCGTTGACGACGATGCTGCCCTTCTGGTGTTCCTCCAGCCGGTTGATGCAGCGGATCATCGTCGACTTGCCCGACCCCGAGGGTCCGCAGATGACGATGCGCTCGCCGCGCGCGACATCCAGATTGATGTCGCGCAGCACGTGAAACTGGCCGTACCACTTGTTGACGTGATCCAGTCGGATGATGCTGTCGGCACCGCGGGCAGAGGCGACCCGCGGCCCGGCGGCCTCGGGCATCTCGCCGGCGGCCATGTCGGTCTGATTGGTCATCGGATCGATCCTTCCCTCAACGATGGGCACCGCGACCCAGATACCGCTCCAGCCACTGGCTGTAGCGCGAGATCGCGAAGCAGAAGACGAAGTAGACCAGCGCCGCGAAGACATAGGCCTCGGCGAAATAGGTCCGCCAGGGCGCGTCGTTCAGCGCCGCACGGGTCGCCAGCATCAGGTCGAAGATGCCGATGATGACCACCAGCGAGGTGTCCTTCAGCGTCGACAGGAACGAATTCACGGTCGACGGAATGCTGATCTTCAGCGCCTGCGGCAGAATGATCAGCCGCATCTTCTGCCAGTAGCCGAGGCCGAGCGCGTCGGCCGCTTCGTACTGCCCCTTGGGGATGGCCTGCAGGCCGCCGCGCACCACCTCGGCCAGATAGGCGGCCGCGAACATGATGATTGCGATCTGGGCCCGCAGCAGCTTGTTGATGTTGAGCCCTTCCGGCAGGAAGAGCGGGATCATGACCGAGGCCATGAACAGCAGCGTCACCAGCGGCACGCCGCGGATCAGCTCGATATAGGTCACCGACAGTGCCTTGATGATCGGCAGGTTCGACCGGCGCCCCAGCGCCAGCAGCACCGCGATCGGGAAGGCGATGCCGCAGCCGAAGACCGACAGCACCAGGGTGATCATCAGGCCGCCCCAGAGCCGGGTCTCGACCAGCGGCAGGCCGAAGACACCACCCCACATCAGCAGGCAGATCAGCAGCAGCGCCGCGATCCACACATAGACCAGCTTCCGGCTCCAGAACTTCCGGTAGCCGCTGGCGGCGACCAGGGTCACGAAGATCAGGATGGAGGCGAGCGGCCGCCACTGTTCCTCGTAAGGATAGGTGCCGAACAGGATCAGGCGGTACTTCTCGCGGATGAAGGCCCAGCAGGCCCCTTCCGCCGCCTTGCAGGCCTCGGGCGCAGCACGGCCCCAGACCGCATCGACGAAGGCCCAGTCGATCAGCCCGGGCAGCCACGAAATCAGCGCCCAGGCGATGGCCACGGTGATCAGCGCGTTGTACCAGGTGTTGAACAGATTGCCGCGGATCCAGGCGATGGGTCCCACCGTCGCCGCGGGCGGCCGTTCTGCGGCCGTCTTTTCCGGTATGGTCTGAGCGGTCATCGGCCTAGCGCTCCACCAGCGCGATGCGCTTGTTGTACCAGTTCATGAACGCCGAGATCGACAGGCTGACCGTCAGGTATGCCAGCATGATCAGGGCGATGTTCTCGATGGCCTGACCGGTCTGGTTCAGGGTCGTATTGGCCACCGACACGATGTCCGGATAGCCGATCGCGACCGCGAGCGAGCTGTTCTTGGTCAGGTTCAGGAACTGGCTGGTGGTCGGCGGCACGATCACGCGCAGGGCCTGCGGCAGGATGATCAGCCGCATGGTGACGCCGGGCTTGAGGCCCAGTGCGGCAGCCGCTTCCCACTGGCCCTTGCCGACCGCCTGAATGCCCGACCGTACGGTTTCGGCGATGAAGGCAGCGGTGTAGAGCGTGAGGCCCAGCGTCAGCGCGGCAAATTCCGGCGAGACCGAGACGCCGCCCTGGAAGTTGAAGCCGCGCAATTCCGGCATGTCGAGCGCAAGCGGCGCGCCCATCACCGCCCAGACCGCGACCGGCAGGCCGATCAGCAGGGCGAGCGAGGGGATCAGCGTCTTCGGCCGGTCGCCGGTCGCCGCCTGGATCCTGCGGGCACGGGCCAGCAGGAAGCGCACGGCCAGGATCGCGACGATGAGCGCGATCAGCGCCCCCCACCAGGCAGGATGGTCGGCCGGGGCCGGCATCTTGAAGCCGCGATTGCTGAGGAACACGCCCTCGATCGGCTGCAGCGCCTGGCGTGGCGCCGGCAGAACCTCGGTGATCAGCCCGTACCAGAAGAACAGCTGCAGCAGCACCGGGATGTTGCGCAACGTCTCGACATAGATCGTCGCCAGCTTGGCGAGCAGCCAGTTGCTCGACAGGCGGGCGACACCGATCACCACGCCGATCAGCATCGCGAATACGATGCCGATCAGCGACACCTTCAGCGTGTTGACCACGCCCACCCAAAGGGCACGGGCATAGGTGTCGGTCGCATTGTACGGAATGAGAGACTCGCCGATCGCAAACCCGGCCTCGCGGCTCAGATAGTCGAAGCCGGTCTGGATGTTGCGGGTGGCGAGATTGTGCAGGGTGTTGCCCACCAGATACCAGCCGATGGCAATCACGATTGCCATGGCGATGATCTGGAACAACACCGCACGCACGCCAGCGTCGTTCAGCATCGAACGACGGGGCGGCGTGCCGTCCGGGGCGGAGGTGCCCGGACGGCGGCTGGTGTCGGTCATCGGCTCTGGAAGCCCTTCGCTCGTCGCGGATGCGTTACGGCGGCCGGGGTCCACCGGTGGCACATCACGAACAGCAGCCCGAGACGGCCGAGGGGGCCGTGATCAGCCGATCACGCCCCCCCTCAGACCTGTTGGGTCGCCGGCCCTCGGCGGTCGCCGGCGCCACCATGCAGGCGATCAGCGGATCGGGTCGGCGTACAGCACGCCGCCGTCGCTCCACTGCGCGTTCAGGCCGCGCTCCAGCTTCAGCGGGCTTTCGGGGCCGACATTGCGCGAGAAGATCTCGCCGTAATTGCCGACCTGTTTGATCGGGCGATAGGCCCACTCGTCGTCCAGGCCCAGCGTCTGGCCCATGCCGGGCGAGGTGCCGAGGATGCGGCGCACGACCGGGTTCTCGGACGAGGACTTCATCTCGTCGACATTCTTCGACGAGATGCCGTATTCCTCGGCCTCGATCAGGGCGTTGCGGACCCACTTCACGATGGTGAAGTACTCGTCGTCGCCACGACGCACCGCCGGTGCCAGGGGCTCCTTCGAGATCGCCTCGGGCAGGATCACGTGATCTTCCGGGTTCTGCGCGTTCACCGACCGCAGCGCCGCAAGGCCCGAGATGTCGGTGGTGTAGGCATCGCACCGGCCCGAGAAATAAGCCTTGTAGGATTCCTCGAAGCTCTCGAACACCACCGGCTGCAGCTTCATGCCATGGGCACGGAAGTAGTCGGTGAGGTTGAGCTCGGTGGTGGTGCCGGACTGAACGCAGACGGTGGCGCCGTCCAGTTCCTTGGCGCTGCTGACGCCCGCGGCCTTGGTGATCAGGAAGCCCTGGCCGTCGTAGAACCAGGTACCGACGAAGAACAGGCCGAGCGAGGCGTCGCGGGTCAGCGTGTTGGTGCTGTTGCGCGACAGGAGATCGATTTCACCCGACTGCAGCGCGGTGAAGCGCGCCTGGGCCGACAGCGGCACGAACTGGACCTTTTCCGCGTCGCCGAGGATGGTGGCCGCGACCGCACGGCAGAAGTCGGCGTCCATGCCGCTCCAGCGGCCGGTGCTGTCCGGCGCCGAGAAGCCCGGCAGACCGGTGTTCACGCCGCAGCGCAGCGTGCCGTTCTTCTTGATCGCGTCCAGCGTCGCGCCGGCATGGGCGGGCGCGCCAAGCGCCGCGACGGCGACGGTAGCCGCAAGCGCGGCCACGAAGGTCTTGATCGACATGTGTATCGCAAAGCCCCTCATCTGCAGGTCGATGCCGCCTGATCGGCGGACTCCGGACGCACACATGCAGCCCCCAGGGCCCGCGATGCAAAACGTCCGTCCGACATGCGTCGTTTCGAGCGGAGCACGGTTGTCCGGCGGCCCTCCCGCCGGATCCGCGGAGCGCGCCCCCCCGGACGCGTTCCTGAAAGCTCCACATCTTCCCCTGTTCGTTGGTAGCACACCGGTCAATCGTCATGCAAGCGTGCGCCCTGAGGCATCGAGCCGGGTTGTCAGCGGCGGCTGCGCGCGTTGAAATGCGCCCGACGGCGCAAGGCCGCGCCGAATGCACGGATCGAGGAGAGCCGGAACCATGTCCGACGAGACGCGTCCCGACGCGACAGGGGCACACAGGAACGAAGATCCCCACGGGATCGACACCCGGATCGTTCACGTCGGGCGGGATCCCTTCGCCAATCACGGCATCGTCAACCCGCCGGTGCATCACGCCTCGACCGTGCTGTTTCCCACACTCGACGCGCTGGTGAAGGCCGCGGCCGACCCCACCCGCGGGGTCTATTACGGGCGCTACGGCACGCCGATCACCCATGCGCTGGAAGATGCCTATGCCGAGCTGGCGGGCGGTGCGCGCGGCATCGCGCTCGCCTCGGGCAAGACGGCGATCCTGGCGATGCTTACCGCCTTTACCGGTGCCGGCGATCATGTGGTCGTGCTCGACAACGTCTACGAACCGACCCGGGCGCTGGCGGACCAGTTCCTCGGCCGCTACGGCGTCGAGGTCACCTATGTCGACCCGATGGCGGGGGCTGGGGTTGCCGATCATTTCCGGCCGAACACGAAGCTGCTGATGCTGGAAGCGCCGGGTTCGCTCACCTTCGAAGTGGCCGATCTGCCGGCGATGATCGCCGCGGCCAAGGCCGCGGGCGTGCGCACCGCGCTCGACAATTCCTGGGCGACGCCGCTCTATCTGAAGCCGCTCGCCATGGGGGTCGACGTGGTGATGGAGGCCGGAACCAAATATCTGGTCGGCCATTCCGACGCCATGATGGGCGTTCTGTCGGCCACGGAAGAGGCCTTTCCGGCGCTGCGCCGGGCGGCCAGCGAGATCGGCGCCCCTCCGGGACCGGACGACTGCTATCTGGCGCTGCGCGGGCTGCGCACCCTGTCGGTGCGCATGGCGCGGCACCGCGAAACCGGCCTGGCCCTTGCCCGACACCTGGCCGGGCACGACATGGTGCGTCAGGTGCTGCATCCCGCCCTGCCCGGCTGCCCGGGCCACGAGGCCTTCCTGCGCGACTTCCAGGGGTCGAGCGGCCTGTTCGCGGTGGAGCTTCAGCCGGGCAGCCGCGACCGGATCGCGGCGATGGTCGACCACATGGCCCTGTTCAAGATGGGCTTTTCCTGGGGCGGCTATGAAAGCCTGATCCTGCCGGCCGACCCGCGCCGGGCCCGCACCGCCACCCGCGACCGCTGGACCGGCCGCGGACCACTGCTGCGCATCCATGCCGGGCTGGAAGACCCGGCCGATCTGATCGCCGATCTGGACGCGGGCCTCGCCCGCTATGCCGCCGCCGCCGACGCCTGACGAACGGGCGGCGGCAGGCGGCCCCCGAGACGAGGGAGACGTCATGACCGCCGCCATTCCCATCGCCCCGGCTGTTCTTGCGCTCGGCCTTGGCCTGAGCCTCAGCCTGGCAGGCCCCGCAGCTGCAACCGATCCGGCACCCGGAACCCGGCTCAGGGTCGATGCCGACCGCCTGCCGGCCCCGGGCAATGCCCCGAGCCCGGCCAATTCGCCGCAGACGGTCGACCGGCCCGCGGCCGCCACCCTGCGCGTTCCCGACGGCTTCCGTGCCACGCTCTTCGCCGAGGGGCTGGCGCATCCCCGGGTCATGGCGGTTGCCGCCAATGGCGATGTCCTGCTGGCCGAAAGCCGGGCCGGCAAGATCACCCTGCTGCGCGACGCGGATGGCGACGGCCGGGCGGAGGTCCGCGAAACCCTGATCGACGGCCTGGCCCGCCCGCATGGCATCGGCTTCCGCGAGGGCACGATCTGGGTATCGGACACCAACGGGGTCTGGCGCTGGCCCTATACGCCCGGCGACACCCGCATCACCGCCGAACCCGAAGCCGTGACCCCGCCCGACGCTCTGGGCAGCGCCGGTGGTCACTGGACCCGCGGTCTTCAACTCGATCCCGAAGGGGAAGGGTTCTGGGTCTCCATCGGCTCCCGCGGGAATGTGGGGGTGGAGCCCGAGCCCCGGGCGACCATCCGCCGCTTCGACGGGCCGGGCGATGGCGGCCACAGCTTCGCGACCGGGCTGCGCAATCCGGTGGGGATGGCGATCCACCCCAAGACCGGCGCGCTGTGGACCGTGGTCAACGAGCGCGACGGGCTGGGCGACGATCTGGTGCCCGACTATCTGACCCGGGTCCGGGAGGGCGGCTTCTACGGCTGGCCCTATGGCTGGGCCGGCGCCGGCGGCGACCCGGTGGTCCAGCCCGGGCTGGAGGGGCAGGACGAAGGCCGGCTGGCCCGGCTGATCACCCCCGATTCGCGTTTTCAGGCGCATTCTGCACCGATCGGACTGACGTTCTACGATGGCACAATGTTCCCGGAACGATACAGCGGCGGTGCCTTTGTCGCCCTGCGCGGGTCCTGGAATGCGGCAGAGCCCCGCGGCTATGTCGTGGCCTTCGTGCCCTTCAATGCCGATGGCGCACCGGCGGATGGCGGGGTCTACGAGGTTTTCGCTTCAGGTTTCCGCCTCGATGACGGCGGGCGTGGGGAGCCTGCGCAGGTATGGGGCAGGCCGGCCGGAGTGGCGGTAGACCGCGCCGGCGCCCTGCTGATCGCCGACGATACCGGCGGCACGCTTTGGCGTGTTGTCACAACGGGAAACTGACCGGATTTTCAAGCTGATTGCGCAGTGATGTGCCGGCGGCATGGCACGGAGCTTGCCAGAAGAGAGGCAACCGAACCGGATGGTTCGCCCCTTTTCTCGAGCGAGACCCCCCATGAGCGCGCTGATCGGCATTCTGAACGGCAAACCGGTCGGTGACCGTTTGCATTCTGCACTGGACAAGCTGGACCCGGCACGCATCGTGCGGCGTGACACCCGTATGTTCGCGACCCACGGTGCCGCCGCTGGTCTGGCGGCGATCGGGCCCGAGATTCCCGAACACGTCGCCGCACGCCAGGATGTCATCCGCCCCGATGCGCGGCTGATCCGGCTGGGCCAGACGACGCTGGGTATCGTGGGCCCGGCACCCGCGATCTGCCGGCTTGGCCTGGGCGACGGCGCGGTGGAGCCGACCTCCGCCGATCTGCGCCGCAACATCGCCCTGGCGGCGCTGCTGGCCGATCTGGACCGGCCCGGCCAGGATACGGAGCTGGCACTGCGCCGGCTGATGGACCGCACCGGCGGCGACATGTCCTTCACCCTGCTGATCGACGAGGATCCGCGCCGGATGTTCGTCGCCCGCGGCGAGACGGCGCTGTGCTTTGCGGCAGGCGATCACACCGGCCTGGTCGCCAGCGACGAACGCCTGCTGAGCGGAGCGGATCCGGTGTCGGTGGGGCTCCGGCCCGGCGATGTCGCCACCCTCTCGGCCGACCGGGTGCGGGTCGCCGATGCCTGCGGCCGGGTGATCGCCCGCCGCATCGGCCCGGCCGCCCGGCCGGCCGATGTGCCGCCGATGCCGGCTGCCGGCCGCGATCTTACCGCACATGATCTGGATCATCTGGCCCATGCGGTGCGCCTGGGGGCCGGGCTGACCGCGCCGGATGCGGCACCGCTGCCGGTGTCGGCTGCGGCCGGCATCCATGGCCGCATCGCCTTCAGCGCAGCCGCCCCGCTGATGCCGGCCGCAGCCGCAGCCGCGGATCTCTGGCGGCGCTGCTATGGGCTGGAGGTGATGGTCCGGCCGATCGAAGACGGCGCCCGCCCCTATCTGCCGGTCGATCTTGTGATCATCCTGCCGGACCCGGCCGATCTGGCCGGCGGGACGGATCTGCCGCGCCGGCTGCGCCAGGGCGGCGCGCGATCGGTGACCATGCTGGTGGCCGATGCCGGTGCCGGCCCCGCCGCTTCCGGGCTGGATGCCGTCTGGCGCCTGCCGCTGCCGCGCGAATACGGCGTGGCCCCCACGCTTTCGGCCCTCGGCCTCATCTCGGGTCTGGCCGCCATCGGCTCGCGCATCGCCGCCCTCGGCAATGGCGCCCCCCGGCCGCGGCCCGGGCTCCATGATGCGGGCATCGCCCCCCGGGTCGTCGCCCGCGTGCTGAACGCGACCGCCGACCGCCTCGCCGCGCCCCAGCCGGCGGCCTTTGCCGAGGCGGCGACGGCCCAGATCGACCGGATCGCCGCGCGCATGATCGCGAGCGGTCAGCGCCGGCTGGATCTGGAGCTGGCGGGGCCGGTGCTCGACCCGCGTGTCTCGGGCGGGATGGCCGAGCTTGCCTGCACGCTCTTCGCCGAAATCGCGCAGGTGATCTGCCTGCCGGCGCAGGACCATGATCCGTTCGGCCACCCGTCATCGGGGGCGGCACCTGCGCGCGCCCTGCCATCGGCGCCACGCCTCGATCCCACCACGGCGATCGGCGCGGCAGCCGGCAGCGAGAACGCCACCACGGCGGCCGGGCTTGCCGGTGCGATGATCCTGGCCGCCGCAGGGGCGATGCGCACTGCCCATGCCTTCGCCCGGGCCAGTGGCGCCACGCTCGGCCGTCCTCGCTGCCTCACCGGTCTGCGCGGCAGCTGACGCCGACCGGATCAGGGATCGGTCGGCGCCTCCGACCAGGCCTGACGCTTGCGATAGATGGTGGAGGCGCTGATGCCGAGCAGGGCGGCGGCCCGGGGCACATTGCCACCACAAAGCTCGATCGCGCGTTCGATCGCCATCCGCTCCACCTGCCAGAGCGGCCGGATCTCACCCTCTGCACCATAGATGCCGGGAGTGTCCGGATCGCGCCCGCCGCCGACCTCGTCCACCTCCCCATCCGCGACCGGTTCGAAATCCAGCTCGGGCGGCGGCGCGCCGGTCGTCGCGGGCTTGAGCAATCGCGCCTCTGCCTCGCGCAGCTGGGCGGGCAGCATGTCCAGGGTCAGGACCTCCCCGTCATTCAGCACCACCGCGCCGTGAAGCACGTTGTAGAGCTGACGGATATTGCCGGGCCAGCGATAGGCCGCGAGCGCCGCCTCGGCTGCAGCGTCGATCCTGCGGAAGCCCTTGCCTTCCAGGGACGCCAGATCGTCCAGTAGATGGCGGGCGATCAGACGCACATCGTCGCCCCGCTGGCGCAGCGGCGGCAGGTGGATCGGCACCACATGCAGACGGTAGTACAGGTCCTCGCGGAAGCGGCCGGCCTCCACCTCCACCAGCGGGTCGCGATTGGTGGCGGACACGATGCGGATGTCGACCCGCTCGGTCACGCCCGAGCCCACCTTCTGGAAGGCGCCGGTCTGCAGGAAACGCAGCAGCTTGCTCTGCAGCGCCAGATCCATCTCGCAGACCTCGTCCAGGAACAGCGTGCCGCCATGGGCGCGGGTCGCCGCACCGTCGCGGTCGGTATGGGCGCCGGTGAAGGCGCCGCGGACATGGCCGAAGATCTCGCTTTCCATCAGATCGCGCGGGATGGCGGCGCAGTTGAGTGCGACGAAGGGTCCGCGGGCGCGCGGGCTGCGGGCATGCAGCGCCTCGGCCGCCAGCTCCTTGCCCGTGCCGCTCTCGCCCGTGATGAAGACCGAAGCCCGGCTTTGTGCCGCCCCTTCGATGATCCGATAGATGCCCTGCATGACCAGCGACCGGCCGATCATGCCGCAATAGGCTTCACGCTCGCCGATGCGGTCGACCAGCCGGGTGAGCGTGCCCAGCGCCAGTGCGTTGCGCACCGTCACCACCAGCCGTTCGGGCGGGAAAGGCTTCACCAGGAAATCGTGGGCGCCGGCGCGCATCGCCTCGACGGCCACATTCACCGAGCCATGCGCCGTCACCACCACCACATCGCAGCCGCCCCGGCGGCGCAGATCGGCCAGAATGTCGAGCCCGTTGGCGTCGGGCAGGCTGAGATCCAGCAGCACCAGCGCCGGGGGCGTCGCCGCAATCCGTTCGAAGGCGGCTGCCGCCGTCCCCACGGCCACGGCAGGAATGCCGGCGCCACGGAGCTGTTCCGCGTAAAGGCGGGCCAGAAGGGCGTCGTCCTCGATGATCAGAACTTCGGATGCACTCTCGTCCGCCACCATACCGCCACGTCACCATACTGCCTGATGCGGTGACCATGGGTCCCCCCGGCCACCCGCAAAACAAGGCTAGCAGAAGACCGGGGCGCGGTCAGCGTCCACGACGACACCCGCATCAGGTGTAGGGCGCGCCAATCGGCGCCGGTGTCAGTTACCCGGCGTATCGAGCACCGGCTCCCGCGCGGTCGCAGCTTCCAGGAGCCCGGGATCCGCGGCAGCCGACAGCTGATCGAGCAGAGCACGCGCCGGCGCATATCCGCGCGCAACGGCGCGGCGGCATCGGGCCACCGCTTCCACCATGTCCGGCGGATCCCCCACGAGCGCACGCAGCGCCAGGGCGTGATCGGCGGCCCCGTCGCCGGCACGCGCCGCGCGCAGCAGGCGGGACCGCGCAGCAGCGGCATCGCCCCCGGCGGCACGGCCGTCGAGCTGCATCAGGGCAAGGCCGGTATCGGCGGCGACGATGCCGGCACGCGCCGCCTGTTCGTACAGCATCGCCGCCCGCACCGGATCGGCCGGCAGAGCCGGGCCTGCGCCCTGGTCCAGCAGGCGCGCCAGGTTGAAGGCGGCACGCGCATCCCCGGCATCGGCGGCGCGGCCGTACCAGGAGGCAGCCGCCGCCGGATCTGCTTCCCCGCCCTGCCCCTGCTCTGCCATCACCCCCAGATAAAAGGCGGCGCGGGCGTCACCAGCCTCTGCCAGCCTGCCGAACAGGTTACGGGCGGTGGCATAGTCGCCGGTCTCCCAGGCATGGGCAGCGGTGGCGAAGCCCTGCGGCGGCGTCCAGGCCTGGGCACCGACCGGCATCATGGCCGCCAGACCGATCACGACCGCCCTGCGGAGTGCCGTCTGCACCCCACGCCCCTTCACCCTGGCCAGCCTCATGTCACCCCCGATGCGCACCCCGCCCGGTGCCAATAAGTACTCTCCCGCGCAGCTAATATTCCGCAAGCGGCCGAGGGGATGCAAGCCGGAGCAGGTACCGTCGGTCAACCTGCGCGGCACGGCCGCGGGAGCGCCACCCGGCTCACCATCAATCCGACCAGCGACCAGAAAACCACACCATTCCAGTTGTTGAAGAAGCTGCCATGCGGAACGACCGGCCAGAGAATCAACAGGATGCCGAGCCCGGCCCCTACGGCCACCGGATCCATGCGCTGCGGCAGGAATGCTGCGACAAAACCACCGACCAATGCCAGGAAGATAACCAGGCCGATAACACCGTGCTCCGCAAAGAATTCAATGTAAGCGTTATGCGGATGAGTCGAACAAAACTCCAGATATTCCGAGTAGTCGGTGCCCCGCAGTCTGATGTTAGGGGATCGGATTTCCGGGCAGACATCCCGAAAATTCTTTCCTCCGGCGCCAACCGCAGGCGAGAGTTCGCCGACCTCGACGCCGGACTGCCAGAGCAGGCCATAGGACGTCGTCGACAGACGTGACAGCGTCCCCAGGGTCGAGCCGATCTGACGGTCGAAACTTGCGGGAGACAGGATGTAGGCCACCACCGCGCCAACAATTGCAATCAGCAACCCATACCGCATGAAACGACGGAGACCTGGCACGGGCACGATCAGAGCCATAATCAACAGACCAAGGCCTGCCAGCAGAAAGGCACTCCGCTCGCCTGACAGGAAGATTGCGAGCAGCACCAGAAACAGCCCGACACCGACGGGAGCCAGCCGTCGCATCGATCCTGCAGCTGCCCAGGCCAGGGCGAAACCCAGGCATGGGAACATCGTCTTGGTCAGAAAAATGCCGACCTTGCGATCATCGAATGGGCCGGTCAGCCGCAGGGGATGCGAATAGCTTTGGACAATCCTGGTGACCCAGTACCATTCCATCAGCGCCCAGACGGCACTGAACAAAACGATGGCCAGCAAAACCGCCACGTAGCGGTCGCGCCATTTGGGTTCCGTCAGCAGCCAGAAACCGAGAGCCGCTGCGAGCATCGGAAATCTGATGAAAGTCCCGGCCCGGCTGAATGCATCAGACACGCTGGCCAGCGCAAAGGGCGCCGTAGCCAGCATGAACACCCATAGAACAAGCGCCAGACGAAACCACCAAGCCCGAAGCGCAACCGTGTCCCGATTGACGGCGCCATGGATGAGAAACAAAAGCGCAACCAAAGAGCCACCGACATCAGTCACCCCTGGCCCCAGTATCATCAAAATGGGCAAGATCATTGCAATCATGCGTCCCACGGCTCTAAGACGATCCTGCGCCTCCGCGCCCGCGGAACTCACATTATTTTGGGACAAGGTCATCCTCTCGGGCAAAATCTGGCTGGAGAGATATGGAAGATCTTGCCTTATATCCCGAATCCGCCGTCAACGCGACGTTCTGATTGCTTACTTTCCCGGATTTTACCCGGCAGAAGCCGTCATGCCCCCAGCTTGAGATCGCCGAGCCCGGCGCCGGCAATGCCCAGCCCGTCCATGGCAGCGAAGCCGAAATGGCGCACCTCGCCGCCCACCCAGACTTTCACGCCGGAACGGCTGGCGGCACCGGTCTCGGAGACGACCAGTTCCGCCCGGGCCTGCAGGGCCACCACCGGGGCGTTGAAACGGCCCTGCGCCACGGCAACCGGGCGCAGGCCGCCGGCCAGGCCCCGACGGGCCAGAGTGCCGACCAGGGCTGCCACGGCTTCGGGTCCGGGGGTTTCTTCGGTGCGCCCGGCCAGCGGGTCGAAAAGGCGCGCGATGAAATCGGCTCCGCCCATCTCGCCATGGGCCGGCGCATAGGCCAGCACCGGCGCCTGCTCGTGGGCGGCGCTCCAGGCGGCAAGACGCGTGAAGGCGGGGCGGATGGCGCCGAGGGTCGCGGCATCCTCGATGGGCACCAGCAGGATGCGGCGCTGCGTCGCGGCCAGCCCGAAGGGCATGTTGCCGGGGACCCGCATCGGCGGTACGCCAAGGGCAGACAGAACTTCGGCCCCGTCGAAATGGCCGACGATTTCATGAGAGAGCGTCGCTCGATAGCGCAGCCGGCCGTCGGCCTCGCGCAGCACCGGGATCACCCGGCCGCCGGTTTCGAAGCGGATCGGGCCGCGGCCGTCGCGGCCGAGCAGGACATGGGCAGCCGCCAGCAGGCCGGTTCCGTCCACCTCCTGGCGCATACCGTCGCGCCAGACGTCGAGCCGGGCATCGGCCTTGAGCGAGGGGGTCACGGCAACAGCCGTCGTCGCCGGCTCATCCAGCCGGGTCGCAACCTCGCAGGCATTGTCCGCACCCAGGATCACCACCGCAGATACGCCGCCCTGGCCGCTCCGGGCGTAGAGCCGCACACGATGCAATTCCAGCATGGGACCGCTTCCCCTTGTGAGAGCGTGGCGCATTCCGACCGCTGACGCTCGTCCACGAATGCCGTCGCCGCCGTTGATCGCGTTCATTCGACACCCGCTCATAATAGGCAAGAACCAGACCGTGATTTCAACTTTCAATTTAATGGACATGACATGCAGTGCCGGCCACACGGGCTGGCCGCCGCCTGTCGACGCCCGCGGAGGGTGTACCATGCCGCGGAAGTCATGGCTGTGATCGAACCATTACAACTTCCGGTCAGATCCCCAGGTCACCGATATGTCACGGCGCCGGCTCGGCCACGACGATCAGCCCGTCGCGCTCCACCAGCCGGCGGCGTTCCGTCAGCCGGCGGATCTCGTCTTCAGTCACCGAGCGCAGCCCGGCACTCAGCGCGCGGAAGCCCAGCATCCGGGCCAGCTGGCGCTGCAGCTCTTCGCGGGTGACGCCCAGATTCTCGGCGGCGATCCGCATCAGCCCGGCCTCGATCTCGGCTGGCGGCAACAATTCGGGCTTGCGCAGCCCCGCCGAGGTTACGGCACTGCGATCGCGGATGCGCACCGGCTCTCCCGGCAGGCTCAGGAACCAGCCTTCGTCGACCAGATGGCGGCGACGAATGGCATAGGATGCCGCCGCCCGCACGGCGGCCTGGATCCGCGCCCCGGCGCGCCCCAGCCCCCAGGCATCGCGCAGCCGCGCCGTCACCTCGTCCAGATGCACCGGCCCTTCGACCTTCACCACCGCCATCACCATCGGCGCCAGCTTCGCCGGCGTCACCTGGTGCAGCTCCATGCCCTGCAGCTCGGCCGGCACTTCCGGGTCCGCCTCGACATAGGCAGGGGTGATGTGGTCATCCTCGGCCGGCGCCTCGTCCTCGCCGCCTTCCAGCCCCAGTTCCGCGGCCAGCGCTGCGTCTTCGGGCGACATGGCCGCGGCCGCCGCGGCGCGGCCGTCATCGCGAGCCTCCAGCATCTCGCGGGCCCCGACGATGGCCGCCTCCACCGCCGCCAGCTGGCCCTCGGGGCGGGCGAACCAGTCGGCCGACCAGATCCGGTGGATGATCCAGCCGTGGTCTTCCAGCACCGCCTGGCGCAGCCGGTCGCGGTCCCGGGCCGATCGTGCGGCATGATAGCCGGCCCCGTCGCATTCGATGCCGAGCAGATAGCGGCCGGGCCGGTCGGGATCGACCACCGCCAGATCGATGAAGAAGCCGGCCAGCCCCACCTGTTCGTGGACGACATGGCCGCGCGCCCTGAGCGCCCGGGCGACCTGTTCCTCGAACACGCTGTCGGCCGGCCGGCCCGACCGGCGGGCGACCTCCAGGCTGCCGGTGCGGGCATAGCGCAGAAAGGTTTTGAGCGCCGCGACGCCGCGGCCGCGCGCCCGCTCCAGATCGATGTCCTCGTCGGTGATCGAGGCGAAGACCCGGCAGAACCGTTTCGCCCGGCTGATCAGCACGTTCAGCCGCCGCTCGCCGCCCTCGGCACCAACCGGGCCGAAGCGCATCGCCATATAGCCCTGGGCATTGCGGCCATAGGCGACGGAGATGAAGATCACGTCGCGCTCGTCGCCCTGAACGTTTTCCAGGTTCTTCACGAAGAACGGTTCGGCCGGATGGGCGTTGAAGAAGTCCTCAGTCTCGGGATGGGCCCGGCGCAGGGCCTCCAGCGCATCCAGGATCGCCCGGCGCTGGCGCACCGAGAAGGTGGCGACCCCAAGCGAGCGCTCGGGCGTGGTGCGGGCATGGGCGATCACCGCCTCGGCCACCCGCCGCGCCTCGGTCGGATTGGTGCCGCTGCCGCCGGTCTCGAACACGCCGTCGGTCACATGGACGAAATCGAGCCCCAGCCCGGCCTCCCCCGCATAGGGGCTCGGCACCACATGCAGCCGGTCCTGATAGAATTCATGGTTCGACACCGCGATCAGCGACTGATGCCGGCTGCGATAATGCCAGCGCAGCATGCGCTGCGGCAGGCCGCGGGCCACGCAGAGCCCCAGAATGCTCTCGACATCGGCGATCCGGGTGGTCTCGTCGTCATCCTCCGCATCAGGCGCATCGGCGGTCATGCGGGCGAAGAAGGCGGTGGGCGGCAGCTGGCGCTCGTCACCCACCACCACCATCTGCCGGCAGCGGGCAATCGCCCCCAGCGCATCCACCGGCTGGATCTGGCTCGCCTCGTCGACCACCAGCAGGTCGAAGCCGATCCGCCCCGGCTCCAGGAACTGGGCGACCGACAGCGGGCTCATCATGAAGACCGGCTTCAGCGCCTGAACCGCAGGGCCTGCCTGGCTCATCAGCTGGCGGATCGGCATGTGCCGGCGCTTCTTGGCCAGCTCTCCCCTCAGAACGCCCACAGGGCCCAGCCCATTCACCCGCGGACGGCTGCGGGCATGTTCGGTCCGCACTTCCGACCGGGCGAGGTCGATCCGGGCCCGGTCCAGCGCCGCGAAGCTCCGCACCAGCCCGTCCTGGGCGGTGCCGTCGAAACCGGCCAGCGCCGGCTCGGCCGCGGTCATCGCCTGCCAGATCGCCTCGAAAGCGGCCATCTCGAAGGCCGGCATCACGCCCGCCCGGTCCAGCCGCCCATCCTCCAGCCGGTCGACCAGCGGCGCCAGACCGGCAGCACGTGCGGCCCGCGCCGCAGCCAGGATCGCAGCCCAGGCCGGCAGCCCCTCGGGCGCCGCCAGCCAACCGCGAAGATGGGCCGCCAGCGCATCGAGATCCAGATCCGGGATGCCGGTCTCGCCGAACATGGCCCGCGGATCGAAGGCCAGCCTGGACCACAGCCCGACCACCTGATCGACGATGCCGTGGCCGGCTTCCACCAGCGCGGCCGTGCGGCCACGAAGCGCGGCACGATCGGGGGTGCGGGCCGCCAGCGCCCGCAAGTCAGGCTCCGCCGTCAGCCAGGCCGCCGCCCGGGCGATGGTGTCCCAATCCGCCGCCGCGCGGTCGCCGGCCGGCCAGAGCGGCCCGAAAGCGGCGCGGCCGGTGACCGCGGCATCGGCGAGCACGGCCTCGCGCCGACGCATTTCGAGCAGATCGTCCAGGGCCGCCAGCCGCTCGCCGGCCAGGATGGTCGGAGCGATCAGGGCGGCGAAGGCCGCATCGACCACGGCCTCGGCCGCAACCACCGGCGCCAGAGCGGATGCCGCCAGCGGCGCCCGTTCTCCGCCCAGATCGGTGCCGAGCAGCGCCGGGGCCGCCGGCCCCACGATCCTGGGCCAGCCGGTCCAGATCATCCGCGACCGCTGCAACCGCAGCCCCGAGACGCGCGGCCAGATCGCCCGCAAGCGGCCGGTCGGCACAGGCCGCGGCCGTGCGGCGGGTGGCGGCGTCGCCGGCCGGGCCGTTCACCCAGGCCAGCATCGCCTCCAGCCGCTCTGGCGCGCTGCGTGCCCCGCGCCAGACCGGGCCGAAAGCGGCACGGCCCAGGGCGTCGCCCGCTTCTGCCCTTGCCGCCGCCGCCTGGCCGGCGATCACCCGGTCGAGCAGCTGGATCAGTTCGCCATCTTCGGGCTTCGGCCCGGTCAGGATCGATTTGACCAGCCGGTTCGCCCGCCGCCAGCGGCCGCTGAAGATCCGGAACAGGCTGCCGCCGGTCTCGGCGATCGCCTGGCGGGCCTCGGCCAGCCCGGTCGACCAGGCGGCCTCGGTGACGCGGTCGCCGGCGGCAAGCCGTGCATCATGGGCGGCCCGCACCGCCTCGACCAGATCGGTGAGCGCGGCCCGCTCCGCCTCCCAGCTCTCGGCCGCCAGCTGCTCCGCCGGCAGGTCGGGGGCCGCGGCCACGGCCGCGCCGCAGCGGATCAGCGCCCCGGCCTCGCGCAGGGTTTCCGGCGCCGGCAGCCCCAGGTGACCGGCCAGACGGCTGCCCGCCTCGATCACCGCCGGCAGCGCCGCCACCACCCGGGCCAGCCGGTCGCGGGCGGCCGCATCGAAGCCTGCGGGCAGGACCGCCAGCCGGTCACGGGCTGCCTGAAGATCGGCGGTCGCCAGCCCGTCCGCCCCGGGGGCAAGCCCCGGCCGCAGCCGTGTCGCCTGATCGCGGAGCGCAAGCCCGGTCTCGACCAGCACCGCCACATCATCCGCGGCCACCGACCAGACCGGGTCCAGGAACACCGCGGGCGGCAGATCCGGTGCAGCCGCCAGCCGCTCGGCCCGGGCCAGCAGCCGGCTGCTGCCGTCCAGCGTGGCGGGGGCCGGCAGGTCCAGCAGGCCCGCCACCACCTCCGCCTCGGCGCGCCAGCCGGTAAGTCCGCGCTCCAGCGCCGCAATTTCGGCCAGCCGGCGGTCGGCATCCAGCGGGCTGATCGTATCCAGCCCCACGCCGCGCCAGGGATGGGATGCGGGCGGCCCCTCCGCTTCGATCCGGCGGGCGAGATCGTCCAGCGTCGCGGCCAGGGCCGTCCGCTCGGGCGCAGTCCAGCCGGGGGCGGCCTCGGCCAGATCGAAATCGGCCGGCGCCACACCGGCCGCGCGCAGGCGCACCAGCTCGCCGATCACCTGATAGGGTGTGAGCCCGGTCGGCTCCAGCGCGCGATGCAGCCGTTCGGCATGGGCGTTCAGCTGCGCCCGGCTGCGACCCAGGCGATGGAACAGGGTCTCGTCATCGCCGATCCGGGGCGTGCCCAGCTCCCAGCTGCGCTTCAGATCCTCCAGAACCGCCCGTTTTGTCGCCTTGTGGCTGTGCAGTTCCAGGCAGACCTCGCCCACGCCCGCCTGATCCAGCCGGCGCTTCACCACCTCCAGCGCTGCCATCTTCTCGGCCACGAACAGCACGGTCTTGCCGTCGGCGACCGCGGCGGCGATGACATTGGCGATGGTCTGCGACTTGCCGGTGCCCGGCGGGCCCTGGATCACCAGGTCGCGGCCGCGCCGCGCCTCGTGGATCGCCAGCGTCTGCGAGGCATCGGCATCGACGATATGTACCAGATCCTCGGGCCCGATCAGCGGATCGACCGGCACGTCCTCGTCGAAATCGACATCCTCGACCCCGAAACCCTCGTCCAGCAGGCCGCGGATCAGCGGCCGGTCGGTCAGCGGCGCATCCGCCGGCCAGACCGCCGGATCCAGGTCGCGATACATCAGGAATTTCGAGAACGAGAAGAAGCCGAGGATCACCTCGTCGGGCCGCACCTCCCAGCCCTTGCGGCCGTGAACCGCCTCGGCGACCGCCGTCACATAGGCCGTGAACGGATCGGTCTCGCTCTCGGCTTCCGCGTCGAAGGCCGGCAGGGTGATGCCGTGTTCGCGGTCCAGGAAGGCTTCGAGCGACAGGTTGGTCGCGACGTCCTCGGGCCGTGCGGCCAGGCGGAAACGCTCGGTGGCGCTGCCGCGCTCCAGCTGCACCGGCACCAGCACCAGCGGCGCCCGGCGCAGCTGACCGCCCGCGGCGGGGTCGGTCCAGACCAGCGTGCCCAGCGCCAGGAACAGGATGTTGACGCCCTGCTCTTCCTCCAGCGTGCGCGCATCCAGATGCAGGTCCAGCAGACGACGCTGCAGCCCTTCCGAGCCGAGACGGGTCTGGAGCTTCGTGTCGGTGTGACGCGCGGCCAGCCCCCGCGCATCCACCGCCTCGTCCTCGGGCTGCGCCAAGGCCTCGCCGGCTGCAGCACCCCCTTCCGCCCCACCCTCTTCCACCTGCTCCTCTTCGGTCTCGCGGCCGGGCAGGAAAGTGAAGCGCCGCCCCTCGCCCACCAGCAGCCGGTAGATTTCGGTCGCGCGCTCGTCGACGATGTCGAGCATGCGGCTGCGCCGGGCCTGAGGCAGGTTCAGCAGGCGATTGCGCGCCGAGAGATCGAGCAGGTCCATCCGCGCCCGGTCGAGCTTCGCTGCCAGCGGCAATCCGCTCCGCAGGACTGAAGGCTCGGTCGCCGCGGCGGTGACGGGCTCGTTCTCGGGGGACACCGTTTCGCTCATCTCCGCTCACCATCCGACGGGGAAGGGTACCGCGGACGGGCCGCGGCGGGGCTCGGCTCAAGCTGTAGAAGGAGCGCCGGCAAAATTCAACGCCGCAGCGGGTTCCTGGTCAACGCCCGGCGCGTCCCCGGCCAACCGACCGCGTACCGGCCTTCCCATCGGGTACCGCCCCGCGCCATGATGTCAGCGCCCGCCGCACCGCCCCCGGGAGCCCGACCCGCATGGCCTTCTCGCTGCGCCAGCTGCAGTATTTCGTCGCGATCGTCGAGCGCGGCAGCATCTCCTCCGCCGCCCAGGCGCTGTCGATCTCGCAATCGACGGTGACCGAAGCGCTGCGCGGGCTGGAGATCGATCTGGGCTTTCCGCTGGTCGAACGTCATGCCCGCGGTGTCGCCCCCACGCTCAAGGGCCATCAGTTCCTGGCCCATGCCCGGCGGATTCTGGCCGATGTCGCCGATGCCCGGCGTGCGATCCGCGGCGAGAGCGCCGTGCTGAAGGGCCAGCTGGCGCTGGGGGTCACGCCGCTGGTGGCGGGCTATGTCCTCGCCGATCTGCTCGCCCGCTTCCGCCGCGCCTTCCCCGATGTCGATGTCCAGACGGTCGAGGACAATGGCGACTATCTGGAACATCTGCTGGTCGGCGGCGAACTCGACGTGGCGGTGATGGTGCTGGCGCCCGGGCGCAGCAGTTCTGCCCTGCAGATCGAGGTGGTGGAGATTTCGCCCTATCGGGTCTGGCTGCCGCTCGGCCATGCCGCCACTGCCGAAGAGCGGGTCAGCCTGCGCGACCTAGCCGCCGAGCCCCATGTGCTGCTCACCATCGACGAGATCGCCGAGGCGTCGGAGGTGGTCTGGCGCCGGCTCGGCATCCGCCCGCCGGTCGCCTTCCGCACCCGCTCGGTCGAAGCGGTGCGCAGCCTGGTCGCCACCGGCACCGGCGTCGCGATCCTGCCCGACCTCACCTACCGGCCCTGGTCGCTGGAAGGCGACAAGATCGAAGCGCGGGGCGTGGCCGAGGATCTGCCCGCCATCCAGGTCGCCACCGCCTGGCGCCGCGGATCGCCGCTGTCTGCCGCGGCCGCCGGTTTTGTCTCGGTCGCCGCAACCCGCCAGGCCGCCCGGCGTTAGGGGGGGCCGATGCCATCAGAGATCACCCGGGCAGAAAGCGGGGGATCGCCTCGCGCAGCAGGGCCAGGATCATGTCGTGCTTCTCTTCCAGCCGGTCGACCGGGCCGCCGACGCCGACCGTGAAGCGGCGGCCATAGCTCTGCGGCGGCAGCAGCATGCCGATCACCCCGGCGCCCGGGGTGACAGTGTGGCGGGAATAGACATGGCCCAGCTGCCGGACCTCGGTCACGGGCACCATCAGCTCGTCCAGCGTCATCCGCCGGGCCGGGTCGCTCTCCTCGATGTTCACTCGCCGGAGCAGCTTGTCGATCTCGGCATCGGGCATGGCGCTCAACAGCAGCCAGCCATAGCCGGAGTGGGTCATCGAACGCACGGTGCCGGGCCGCACGCGGTATTGCAGACCCTCGCGCGAGTAGAGCACGTGAACATACTGCATGTAGATGTCCGACTGGGTGCCGAGGCTCACCATCTCGCCGGTCATCTCGTTCAGATACTGCATCAGCCTGAGGATCCGGCCCTCGCCGAACAGCGATGCCTGGATCCAGTCGCCCAGCATGGCGACGCGCATGGTCGGCATATAGGTGCGCGTCGGCCGGTTGAAATCGACATAGCCCAGCTGCAGCAGGCTCTTGAGCAGGGCGGCGGTGCTGGACACCGGATAGCCGAAATGGGCCGAGACCTCGCGCAGCGTCAGCGGCCGCTTCACCTCGTCGAAATATTCCAGCACCTCGAAGACCCGCCGGGCGGTCTTGATCGCGGCCGTCGACATGATCCGTCGTCTCCTTCCCTGGTCGTCCTGTCCCGGATGTCTGCCGTCACGGACCGTACCACCAGCCGGGCAGGCCGAGCGAGAGCGCCGGGAACAGCAGCAGAAGCAGCAGGACGATCATGTCACCGATCAGCAGCCGCCACACGCCCGAGAAGGTCTTCTCCAGTGGCGCATCGGCCGAGGCCGAGACCACGAAACTGTTCAGCCCGAGCGGTGGTGTGACCAGGCCGATCTCGGAAGTCTTGGTCAGCACGATGCCCCACCAGATCGGGTCGTAGCCAAGCCCGACCACCAGCGGGAAGGTCAGCGGCAGGGTCAGCAGCATCACCGCCAGCTGGTCCAGGAAACAGCCGAGAATCAGATAGATCACGATCAGGATCGCGATGATCGCCCAGCCGGGAATGTTCAGCGCCACGATCGTCTCCAGCAGATCCTGGGGCAGCCGGGTGATGGCGAGATATTTCCCGAAGATCATCGCGCCGATGATGATGGTGAAGATCAATGCGGTGCTGCGGATCGAAGCACGGAAGGCGGCCAGCATGCCCTCCCCGCGCAGCCCCCCGAAGACGACGCTGATCACCAGCGCCGCCAGCGCACCGATCGCCGCCGCCTCGGTCGGCGTGGCTGCCCCTGAATAGATCGAGCCCGCGACGAACACCACCAGCAGCATCGCCGGGCCGATCGCGGTCAGGCTGCGCAGCCGCTCCGGCCAGGCGGTCCTCACCACCTGGGGCGCGATGGTGGGGTCCCGGCGCACCCAGATCATGATCGAGATCACGAAGCCGGTGGCGGAGAGCAGGCCGGGCACGATACCGGCCACGAACAGTCGGCCGATCGAGCTTTCGGTCAGGATGCCGTAGATGATCAGCCCCAGGCTGGGCGGGATCATGATCGCAAGCGTGCCGGCGATCGCGACCGTGCCGAGCGACAGCCGGTCGTCATAGCCGAAGCGCCGCATCTCGGGGATCGAGATCCGCGCCATCGCCGCCGCGGCGGCCGTGCTGGAGCCGCTGAGTGCGGCGAAACCGGCATTGGCCCCCACCGCCGCCAGCGCCAACCCGCCACGCAGATGGCCGACGAAGGCATAGGCGCAGCGGAACATCGCCTGCACCACCGTGCCACGGGCCAGCAGTTCCGCCATCAGGATGAACAGCGGAATGGTGGTCAGCAGAAACGACGAGGCATGGCGGTAGGGCTCGGCCCGGAGGATGCCGAGCAGGGGCATCCAGCCGGCATTGATCCAGATGCCGGCGGCGCCGGCGACGATCAGCGAGAAGCCGATCGGCATGCCCAGAACCAGGGTCACCAGGAACAGGACGATCGGAAAGGCGGTGTCGAACATGGGGGCGATATCCCGTGCGGCAGGGGCTTCCGGAGCCCCGGCCCTCAATGGATGGCACTGTCCGTCTCTTCGAAGGTCTCCGCGTCGGGAACCTCGCCCGAGATCAGGCATCGCAAAAGCTGCAGCGCCATGCGCAGCCAGAGCAGGATCACCCCGGCCGCCACCAGCACCCAGGACGGCCAGACCGGCATCGGCACCTGGCTGAACGGGAAGGGCGTCGCGATCACCCGGTCGCGGATGATGTTCGTCGAGACCTGTTCCACCGCCATCCAGCCAATGCCGGTGACGGCCGCGAGCGTCGCCGCCAGGAACACGGCCTCCAGCAGCCGGCGGACCGGACGCGGGAAGTTGCGCGAGACGAAACTCACAGCGACATGGCCGCGCCTGGCCTGCAACTGGGCGATGCCGAGGAAGACCACGCCAACCATCAGATAGAACTCGACGAATTCATGCGTGCCGAAGACCGGGGCCGCGAACAGATAGCGGCCGCCGGCATCCATGGTGATGATCAGCATCATGATCGCGAGCAGCGCGATGGCGACGTATTCGAACAGGGTCTCCAGCCGGCCGATCAGATGGTCGAGCGTGTCCAAACCCCCGCCCTCCCTCAGGCCCGGGCGTGCTTCTTGAGCGCCGCGACCCAGGCATCGACCACGCGCTCGGCCGGCAGGTTGCGGGTCTCGTACAGCTCCGCCCATTTCTGCCGGATCGGCGTCAGCCGCCGGGTGGTCTCGTCGATCACCTCGGGCGCCAGATCGTAGACCTCGATCCCCTGTTTGCGGAATTCCGTCCGCCAGGTATCGGACTGGCGCGAGATGGTGTCGCCCTCGAACCTGATCAACTCGCGGCCGACCTTGTCGAACACGGCCTGGATATCGGGCGGCAGATCGTCCCAAAGGTCGCGGTTCATCGCATAATAGCTGTTGAACACGCCCAGATTGAGGTTGTCGGTGCTGTAACGCACCAGATCGTTCAGCTTGTAGGAATGGATGCTCGGAATGTGGAAGACGGTGCCGTCCAGCGTGCCGTTCTGCATGGCGTTGTAGATCTCAGGCGGGGTGACGGTGACCGGGATACCGCCAAGCGCCGTGATCGCCTGCTGCTGGACATTGCCGCCGACCCGGATCTTCTGACCCGCGAGGTCGTCCAGGGTCACGATTTTGCGGCTGACCATGTGCAGGTTGTAGGCCTCGGTCGACGAGGCCCTGAGCGCCCGGATGCCGGCATCCCTGAACTCCACCTCGTCCAGAATGCCCAGGCCGATCTCGTAATAGGCGGCTTCAAGCGCGTAGATATCGGCCTTGATCTCAGGGATCGGCAGGCTGCCGACCGTCGCCATCGGCAGCTTCTCGGAAAAATACTGCGCGGGAATATAGGCGACGTCGGCGATGCGGGTCTGCACCGCATCCAGCAGGTCCCGGGCGCTGGCGAGCTGTTCGGCGGGGTAGTGCTCGAACCTGATCCGCCCCTCGGTCCCCTCCTCGATCTGCTTGATCCAGTGTTTGATGATCGGCATCGAGTAATGGGTGGTCGGCAGCGAATCCGCCAGTTTCAGGGTGATCGGCTTCGCCGCACGAGCGATCCAGGGCATGCCGAAACTGCCCGCGGCCGCGCCGGCGGCGGCGAGCTTCACAAAACTGCGGCGATTGATCATCCGTTGTCCTCCCTTGTCTGATGCAGGGCGCAAGGATCCTGCCGCCGCGATCTTGAGCGTCGCGTGGAGCCGGCAGATCCGGGTGAGGTGTCTTTGGTCAGCGGGCGACGAAGCGGCCCGGGCGACGTTCGGCGACGGCGCGGATGCCTTCGCGGTGGTCTTCTGTCCGGGCGAGCCATTTCTGCTCGACGAATTCGTGATCGGTCTGGGCCTGCACCGCATCGGCCAATCCCCGGCGCAGGGTGGCGCGGGTCGACTGAACCGCAAGCGGTGCGCCCTCGGCGATCTCCTGCGCCAGGGCCATCGCCTCGGCACGCAGCCGGTCGGCCGGGACCAGCAGATCAACGAGGCCGACGGCCGCGGCCTCCTCGCCGGTCAGGCGCCGCCCGGTCATGAACATCCACTGCGCCTTCTGGACACCGATCACCCGCGGCAGGGTATGGGTCAGCCCGAAGCCCGGATGAATGCCCAGCTTGACGAAATTGGCCCCGAAGCGCGCTTCGGGTGCGGCCACCCGGAAATCCGCCACCAGCGACAAGCCCAACCCGCCACCGATCGCCGGCCCCTGCACCGCGGCAACGATCGGCTTGCGGTTGTGGAACAGGCGCACCGCCTCGGAATAGAGGGGGTTGCGGTCTTCAACCGCCCCGGCCAGTTCGGCCGGGCGGCGCTGGAAATCAGCGCCGGCGCAGAAGGCCTTGCCCTCCGAGGCGAGCAGGATAGCCCGACAGTCGCTGTCCTCGTCCAGCGCCTCGACCAGGCTCGACAGATCACGGATGAGGTCGAGGTCGAAGAAATTGTTCGGTGGACGCCGGATCTCGAGGACCGTGACATGGCCGTCGGTCGAGACGTGGACGTCTCCCTTCTGCGTGATCGACATGGTTCGGACTGCCCGTTTTTTTGCCGGCGGATCTTCGATGTCTCCGGCAGGTGGCCGGCAGATCCGCCTCATTCTTCGGCGACTGCAGAGCATCACGCTCCGGCGTTCCTCCCGCCTTGCAGCGTCCAAAGTATAGGCAGAAGGGCCGCGACCCGGCGACCGTTTCGCAGATGTGTTTTGTTTTTCCATATATATGTCTGCATGTCCACATATGTGGACGACGGCGCGGCCTGCGCTGCATCTGGATTCACATATGTGTATCTGATCTCCACAAACCTGAACCGTCTTCCGCGTCCTGTCGGCCGCTGTTATCCAGAAAAGGCCAAAACACGCGACAGGACGGGGAGAACGGCATGGCCGACGCAGCGGAGACGGGCACCAACGCCGAGGTGCTCTATATGGTGACCGGGCGGGTTGCGACGCTCACCCTCAACCGCCCCGACAAGATGAATGCCTGGACACCGCGCATGGAGGCGGAATTCCGCGCGGCCATGGACCGTGCCGTCGCCGACGACGCGGTGCGGGCGATCATGGTTACCGGCGCCGGCCGCGGCTTCTGTGCCGGGGCCGATATGGGGCGGCTGACGCCTGCGGCACCGGGGGAGAGCAAGGCGGCACCGGCCGCCGCCCGTGACTACACGCCCGACAATTTCGGCCAGCGCTATTCCTGGCTGCTCGATGTGCCCAAGCCGATCGTGGCCGCGATCAACGGTGCTGCGGCCGGGGTCGGGCTCTGCATCACGCTCTATTGCGACCTGCGTTACATGGTCGAGGACGCCAAGCTCACCACCGCCTTCGCCCGCCGCGGGCTGATCGCGGAACACGGCTCGGCCTGGATCCTGCCCCGGCTGATCGGGCCGATGGCCGCCGCCGACCTGCTGCTGTCGGGCCGCGTGCTGACCGGACGCGAGGCGGCGGCGCTGGGCCTGGTCAGGGCGCTGCCGGCCGAAGGTTTCATCGAGGCCGTACATGCCGTCGCGGCCGACCTTGCCGAGTTCTCCTCGCCACGCTCGATGCGGATCATCAAGCAGCAGCTCTATGCCGGGCTGTTCCAGGACCTCGCCACCGCCACCCATCTTGCCGATTCAGAACAGGTGAAGTGCTTCGCGACCGAGGATTTCCGCGAGGGCGTCGCCCATTTCGTCGAACGCCGCGCCCCGGCCTTCACCGGTCGCTGAAGGAGCCCTGCCCATGCTGCCCCCGGCATCAATCCTGCCCCTCGACGGGATCCGCGTGATCGAGATCGCCCAGAATCTGGCCGGCCCCCATGCCGGCGAAATCCTGGCCACCCTCGGCGCCGATGTGATCAAGGTGGAACGTCCCGAAGGCGGCGACGATGCCCGTGGCTGGGGCCCCCCTTCGCCGGCGACACTGCCGTCACCTTCCATGCCATGAACCGCAACAAGCGCGGCATCACGCTGGATCTCAAGGATCCGGCAGGTATGGCCGAACTGCGCCGGCTGCTGGCCGATGCCGATATCCTGGTCCAGAACATGCGACCGGGCATGATGGAACAGATGGGGCTGGATGCGGACAGCCTGGCCGCCATCAACCCGAAGCTCATCTACTGCTCGCTCTGGGCCTTCGGCGCCCGCGGGCCGATGCGGCTGACGCCCGGCTACGAACCGATCGTCCAGGCCTTCGCCGGCATTTTCAGCATCAACGGCACACCCGACGGGCCGCCGTCGCGGGTCGGCATGCAGGTACTCGATCTGGGCACGGGGGTCTGGGCGGCACTGGGCTGCATGGCCGCCCTGCTTCAGCGCGGGCAGACAGGGCGGGGCACCACGGTCGATGTCTCGTTGCTTGAAACGGCGATGGGCTGGCTGTCGATCTATTTCGCCGCCTTCAAGGTGACCGGCCGGCAACCCCAGCGCCATGCCAGCGGCAATCCCAATGTCGTTGTCTTCCAGTCGCTGCCCACCGCCGACGGCGAAATCGTGGTCGCCGCCGCCAACGACCGGCTGTTCGCAAAGCTCGCCCGCGCGGTGGGCCGCCCCGACTGGGCCACGGATCCGCGCTATGCCAGCAACGGTCTCAGGGTCGCCAACAAGGCGGTGCTACTGCCCGAGCTGGAGGCGATCATGCGCACCCGCAGCAAGGCAGACTGGGCCGAACGGCTGGAGGCCGCCGGCATCCCCTGCGCCCCGATCAACAGCCTCGCCGACATCGCGGCCGATGCCCAGCTCGCCGCCCTCGACATCGTGGAGACCATCCCCGAGGCCGGGCTGGAGGTGGTGGGCCTGCCGCTCTCGCTCGGCGGTGAACGGCCGGGCATTCATCGCCGCGCCCCGCAACTCGGCGAGCACAACGCCGACATCCTCGGCCACGACTGACCCGTCCGACGACATGCCATCCAGGGCATCGGTTTTTCCGATGGAAACCCAACGATGCTTTGGTGTGGCGCGGTGGAGCCACACGCGCGCAGACTTGTTCCCGGACATCGGACCGCGGGGAGACGGCGGCAGGGCAGTGGCCCGGCGCCGTGCGGCCGGCTTGCACCGTCAGGGAGAGTTCCATGCGCATCAAGAGGTTGGTCGCGGGGGCCGTGGGCACCGCTTTGGCCGCGGGTCAGATCGCAGGCGCCGACGCCGCCATGTCGGCCGAGATGATGAAGGCCCTGGGCCCGGGGGAAGGCCGCGTCGATATCGTCGCCTGGCCGGGCTATATCGAACGCGGCGACACCGACAAGAATTATGACTGGGTGACCGGGTTCGAAGAGAAGACCGGCTGCAAGGTCAATGTGAAGACCGCCGGCACTTCAGACGAGATGGTGGCGCTGATGAACGAGGGCGGTTTCGACCTCGTCACCGCCTCGGGCGATGCCAGCCTGCGGCTGATCGCGGGCAAGAAGGTCCAGCCGATCAACACCGACCTGATCCCGAGCTGGGGCACCGTCGACGACCGGTTGAAGAGCGCCGCCTGGCACACGGTCGGCGGGGTGCATTACGGCACGCCCTATCAATGGGGCTCCAACGTCCTGATGTATTCGACCGAGGTGTTCAAAGAGGCACCCACCTCGTGGAAGGTGGTCTTCGAAGAGACCACCCTGCCCGACGGCAAGTCGAACAAGGGCCGCATCCAGGCCTTCGACGGCCCGATCTACATTGCCGACGCAGCCCTCTACCTCAAGGCCCACAAGCCGGAGCTGGGGATCAAGGATCCTTACGAACTGACCGAGGCCCAGTACAAGGCGGCGCTCGACCTGCTGCGCGGCCAGCGCCAGATCGTGCACCGCTACTGGCACGACGCCATGGTCCAGATCGACGATTTCACCAATGAGGGCGTCGTCGCCTCGTCCTCCTGGCCGTTCCAGGTCAACCTGCTCAAGGCCGAGAACAAGCCGATCGCCTCGACCATCCCTGAAGAAGGCGCCACCGGCTGGGCCGACACCACCATGATGCATGCCGAAGCGGCGCATCCGAACTGCGCCTATATGTGGATGGAGCATTCGCTCTCGCCCAAGGTGCAGGGCGATCTCGCCGCCTGGTTCGGCTCGGTGCCCGCGGTGCCTGCCGCCTGCACGGGCAATGCGCTGCTGGGCGACGAGGGCTGCGCCACCAACGGCATGGGCAATTTCGACCGGATCAGCTTCTGGCGCACCCCGGTTTCGAAATGCGAAAGCCAGGCCGAAGGCTGCGTGCCCTATTACCGCTGGGTCTCGGATTATATCGCGGTGCTGGGCGGCCGCTGATCGCGGCCCTCGCGAAGGCACGGTCATATCGCCGTGCCTTCACCGCCATCCCCCGCGCCCTTCCGAACAGCTGAATGGCACATGTTCACGATGCCCTCTTCTCCCGACAGCTCGGCCGCCGGGGCCGGTCCGGCCGTCACGGCCGTTCGCTTCGCCAGGGTCTCGCGCCATTTCGGGCCGGTGCGGGCGGTGGATGCGGTCGATCTCGAGGTCGGCGCGGGCGAATTCTTCGCCATGCTCGGCCCCTCGGGATCGGGCAAGACCACCTGTCTCAGGCTGATCGCCGGGTTCGAGCAGCCGACCTCCGGCCATATCGAGATTTTCGGCGAGACGGCCGAGGGCGTGCCGCCCTATGCCCGGGCGGTGAACACCGTCTTCCAGGATTACGCCCTCTTCCCGCATCTCTCGGTGCTCGACAATGTCGCCTACGGGCTGAAGATGCGCGGTATCGACCGCCGCCGCCGCCGCGACAGCGCCGCCCGGGCCCTGGCTCTGGTCCGTCTCGACGGCTTCGGCGACCGCCGGCCGGCCCAGCTGTCGGGCGGTCAGCGTCAGCGCGTGGCTCTGGCCCGGGCGCTGGTGCTGGAGCCGAAGGTGCTGCTGCTCGACGAGCCTTTGGGCGCCCTCGACCTCAAGCTGCGCGAAGAGATGCAGGTGGAGCTGAAAGCCCTGCAGCGCCGGCTGGGTCTCACCTTCGTCTTCGTGACCCATGATCAGGGCGAGGCGCTGTCGATGGCCGACCGGGTCGCCGTCTTCGACCAGGGCCGCATCGTTCAGGTCGACACGCCCGAGGCGATTTACGAACGCCCGCGCACCCGCTTCGTCGCGGGCTTCGTGGGGGCCGCCAATGTGCTGGAGCCGGCAACCGCCGGGGCCGCCGGCGGCCCCGCCCGGCTCGCCTCGCTCCGCCCGGAAAAGATCGAGGTCCTGGCCGGCGCCGCCCCCGTGCCCCCGGGCCGGATGGCGCTGCCGGGCGTCCTCACCGACATCCTCTATCAGGGGCCCGTGCGCCGGTTGAGCGTGCGCACCGATGCGGGCCCCGTACTCGCCGCCGCCGTGCCCGCCGGCCGGGCGGTTCCCGCAACCGGCAGCCGGGTCACCCTCGCCTTCGATCCCGCGGCGCTGGCGCCGATGGAGGAGGCATGAGCACCGCCGCCGCGGCCGCCCCGCCGCCCGCCATGGCAGGCGGTCCCGTCCGCCGGCTTTCGGACCTGCTGCTGCGTCGCAGGCGCCTGCTGCTGCTCTCTCTGCTGGTGCCGCCGCTGCTCTGGCTGGGCGTGGTCTATCTGGGCGCGCTCTTCACCCTGCTCGCCCATTCGCTGTTCTCGATCGACGAATTCGCCGGCACGCTGATCTACGAGCCGACGCTCAAGACCTTCGGCGAGCTGATGCGCCCGGCCAATCTCGACATCGTGCTGCGCACCATCACGATCGCTGCCGTGGTGACGGTGCTTGCAGCGGTGATCGGCTTCCCCGTCGCCTGGTATGCCGCCCGCTATGCCCGCGGCCGGATGAAGGCCGCCTTCTATCTGGCGGTGATGATGCCGCTCTGGTCCAGCTATCTGGTCAAGCTCTACGCCTGGAAGCTGCTGCTGGCCAAGGAAGGCGCGATCGGCTGGTTCGCGGACCGGCTGGGGCTCGCGGGCCTGCTCGATGCCTGGCTGTCGCTGCCGCTGGTCGGCGGCCCGTCGCTTTCGGTCAGCTATACCGGCATGGTGGTGGTGTTCCTCTATCTCTGGCTGCCCTTCATGATCCTGCCGATCCAGGCCGCACTGGAACGGGTGCCGGCCAGCATGATCGAGGCCTCGTCGGATCTGGGGGGCACGCCCGGCCAGACCTTCCGCAACGTCGTGCTGCCGCTGGCCATGCCGGGGGTGGTGGCGGGCGGCATTTTCACCTTCTCGCTCACCCTCGGCGACTACATCGTGCCGCAGGTGATCGGCACCTCGGCGCTGGTGCTGGGCCAGGCGGTCTACATGCAGCAGGGTGTCGCCGGCAACCTGCCGCTCGCCGCCGCCTTCGCGGTGGTGCCGATCCTGGTCATGGCCCTGTTCCTGACCGCCGCCAAGCGCATGGGGGCCTTCGATGCGGTCTGACCTCTCCCGCCCCTCGCGCGGGCTGAAGCTCGCGGCCGGCTTCGGTATCCTGTTCATGCATCTGCCGCTGGCCTTCATCGTCCTCTATGCCTTCACGACCGAAGAGAAATCCTATGCCTTCCCGCCGCCGGGGCTGACGCTCAAGTGGTTCGCGGTGGTCTGGCAGCGTCAGGACATCTGGGATGCGGTCGGCCTGTCGCTGAAGGCGGCCGCCATGGCCACCGCGCTGGCCCTGGTGCTGGGCACGCTGGCCGCAGGCGCCCTTGCCCGCTTCGCCTTCTTCGGGCGCGAGCCGGTGACCCTGCTGCTGATCCTGCCGATCGCGCTGCCCGGCATCGTCACCGGCATGGCGATGCGCACCGCCTTCGGCGTGGCCGACATCCCCTTCTCGTTCTGGACCATCGTGCTCGGCCACGCGACCTTCTGCATCGTGGTCGTCTACAACAATGCCGTGGCCCGGCTGCGCCGGCTCAACCCGTCGCTGATCGAGGCCTCGATGGATCTCGGCGGCAACGCCTTCCAGACCTTCTTTCACGTGATCCTGCCCAACACCGCGACGGCGCTGCTCGCGGGCGGCATGCTCGCCTTCGCGCTGTCCTTCGACGAGGTCATCGTCACCACCTTCACCGCCGGTCAGCAGTCCACCCTGCCGATCTGGATGCTGTCGGAACTGGTGCGCCCGCGGCAGCGGCCGGTGACCAATGTCGTCGCGGTGCTGGTCATCATCGTCACCTTCCTGCCGATCCTCGCCGCCTATTACCTCACCCGCGGCGGCGAAGCGGTCGAAGGCTCCGGAAAATAGGAGACCGTCCGATGGATGCGAACACGCCCCTGGACACGCGCATGCTGATCGGCGCCGATTTCGTCGCGGGCACCGACACGCCCGAGACGATCCTGAACCCCAAGACCGAAGAGGTTCTGCTCGACCTGCCCGAGGCCTCCCCCGATCAGGTGGATGCAGCGGTGGCGGCGGCCGGCCGGGCCTTCACCGCCTGGTCGCGCACCACGCCGGCCGAACGTGCCGCCCTGCTGCTGAAACTCGCCCAGCGCATCGAGGACGAGGCCGAAGGCTTCGCGGCGCTGGAAGCCCTGAATTGCGGCAAGCCGCGCCATGCGGTGCTCGCCGATGAGATCCCGGCGATCGTCGACTGTTTCCGCTTCTTCGCCGGCGCCGCGCGCTGTATGCACGGCGCGGTGGCGGGCGAATATCTTGCCGGCCATACCTCGATGATCCGCCGAGATCCGGTGGGTGTGGTCGCCTCGATCGCGCCCTGGAACTACCCGCTGATGATGGCGGCCTGGAAGCTCGCCCCGGCGCTCGCCGGCGGCAACACCGTGGTGATCAAGCCCTCGGAACAGACCCCGCTCACCATGCTGAAACTGGCGGGTCTGATCGCCGAAATCTTCCCCGAAGGCGTGGTCAATGTGGTCGTCGGGCGCGGCGAAAGCGTCGGCCAGCGGCTGATCGATCATCCGGGCGTGTCGATGGTCTCGCTTACCGGCGACATCGCCACCGGCAAGAAGGTGCTGACCGCGGCGGCGCGCTCGGTGAAGCGCACCCATCTGGAACTGGGCGGCAAGGCGCCGGTGATCGTGTTCGACGATGCCGATCTGGAAGCGGTGGTCGAAGGCGTGAAGATCTTCGGCTACTACAATGCCGGCCAGGACTGCACCGCCGCCTGCCGGATCTATGCCGGGCCGAAGATCTACGACCGGCTGGTCGCCGATCTGTCCTCGGCCGTACAGGGGCTTCGGTTCGCACAGGCCGACGACAGCCAGAACGATATCGGCCCGCTGATCTCCGCCCGTCAGCGCGCCCGCGTCGCCTCTTTCGTGGAGCGGGCGAGCGAGCTGGATCATGTGGAGATCACCACCGGCGGCCGCCAGGCGCCGGGCCGCGGCTTCTTCTACGAACCGACGGTGGTCGCCGGCGCCCGCCAGTCCGACGAGATCGTCCGCCGCGAGGTCTTCGGGCCGGTGGTCTCGGTCACCCGGTTCTCGGATGTCGACGAGGCGGTGGCCTGGGCCAATGACAGCGATTACGGCCTCGCCTCTTCGGTCTGGTCCAGCGACGTGAAGAAGGCGCTGGCGACGGCCTCGCGCCTGCAATACGGCTGCACCTGGGTCAACTGCCACTTCATGCTGACCAACGAAATGCCCCATGGCGGCATCAAGCAGTCCGGCTATGGCAAGGATATGAGCATGTACGCGCTGGAGGACTACACCGTCGTCCGCCATGTGATGGTCAAGACCGTCTGACCGCTCCCCCGGAGCCCCGGACCGAGGCCCGCAAGCGCGGTGTCAGTCCGGGGCTCCGGCCAGGATCGCCATCAGCGCATCGCGCCGCTCCGGCACGACGAAGCCCAGCAGCACCGCGGCCGCCGCCTTTCGGGCCTGGACCGGCAGATCGGCATCGGTCAGCTCCCCCGCCGTCCAGAAGGACAGCACGCCACGAAAGCCGAAGGCCAGCTGGTCGGGCAGGACCGTCGCGGCATATGCCGGCGCCGCAAGCCCGGCGCCGGCGCCGATTGCCGCCGCCCAGAGCGCACGGGATGCGGCCAGAACCGTGCCTGGTTCTGCCGCCGGCGCCCCGATCGCGCCCATCACGGCACGGTTCACCGCCGGCTGTTCGAGCATCACCCCAGCCGCAACCCCGACCGCCGCCAGCACGCGCCCCGGCGCATCCGCCGGCGGCGGGGCGGCCGCGAAGCGCCGGTGCATTTCCGCGATCAGCGCCGCCGACATCGCCTGCATGATCGCAAGCTTGCTGCCGAACTGGTTGAAAGGCGTCGCGAAGCTGACACCGGCTTCCGCCGCCAGTTCGCGCATGGAGAAATCCGGCCGTCCCGTCCCCAGCAGACGTTCTGCCGCAATCAGGATCCGCTCGCGCGTGCTCATGACGCCCTCGGGCTTGCAGAGCCGTATTTCAGATTTATATCATGATATAGTTTTTGATCGACTGGCGGAGCCGACATGATGAACGACCTCTCGAAAACCTTCCTGATCACCGGTGTCAGTTCGGGCCTTGGCCGCGCCTTCGCGGCCGGTGCGCTCGCCGCCGGCCACCGGGTGATCGGCACCGTGCGCCGGGCGGAAGATGCCGGGCGTTTCGCCGCCCTGGCACCGGATCGCGCCTGTCCGCTGGTGCTCGACGTCACGGATTACGACGCCATACCGGAGGCGGTTGCAAGGGCCGAGGCTGCGGCCGGCCCGATCGACGTGCTGGTCAACAATGCCGGTTATGGTCATGAAGGCGTGCTGGAAGAATCGAGCCTCGACGATCTCCGGCGCCAGTTCGCTGCGAACGTCTTCGGCCCTGTGGCGATGATCAAGGCGGTGCTGCCGGGCATGCGTGCGCGGCGCCGCGGCCATATCGTCAACGTCACCTCGATGGGCGGGTTCATCACCATGCCCGGGATCAGCTTCTATTGCGGCAGCAAATTCGCGCTCGAAGGCATATCCGAAGCCCTGGGCAAGGAAGTGGCACCGTTCGGGATCCGGGTCACGGCGTTGGCCCCGGGGCAGTTCCGGACCGACTGGGCCGGCCGTTCCATGGACCGCACGCCGCGCAGCATCGCCGACTATGACGGGGTGATGGATCCGATCCGCGCCGCCCGCCAGGCCAAGAGCGGCCATCAGCCGGGCGATCCGGACAAGGCGGCACAGGCGCTCCTTGCCCTGGTCGCGGCGGACGCACCACCCGTGCGGCTGTTTCTGGGCGCGGATGCGCTGGGCCTGGTGACGCAGAAGCTGGAGGCGATGCGGGATGAGATCGCGACCTGGGAGCCCCTGTCCCGATCGACCGGCTTTGCCGCCGGGTGACGCTCAGCCCTGGGCCAGGGCCCGGGCATAGACGCCGAGCGTGCGCTCGACCATCGCCTCGACCGAATATTCCCGGGCAAGCCCGCCCGCCGCCTCGGCCATGCGGCGGCGGGCGGGTTCGTCGGCGAGCAGCCCGGCCACCGCCGCCGCCATCGCCTGAACGTCGCCCGCGGGGGTCACGATGCCGGCCTGGCCCGTGCCATGGACCTCGCGGGCACCGCCTGCATCCATGACCACCGTCGGCAGCCGGCGGTGCAAAGCCTCGATCAGGGTGTAGGGCAGGCCCTGCCAGCGGCTGGGCACGACCAGCAGGTCGAAGGCGGCCATGGCCCGGGCGCCGTTCTGCACCCCCAGCCAGGCCATCCGGTCGATGCCGCGCCGCTTCGCCTCGGCGCGGATCCGGCCGGCATCGCGGCCGTCGCCGACCACCGCCCAGACGGGATCCAGCCCCATCTGCCGCACCGCCTCGGCCAGTGCCGGCAGCCGGTCGGCGCCCTTTTCGGCGACCAGCCGACCGACGAAGCCCACCACCAGCGCCTCCTGGGGCAGGCCCAGTTCGGTGCGGGCCTGGGCGCGGGTCACCGGTTCGGGCGGTGCGATGCCGTTCGCCACCCGCTCCAGCCGGCGGCGATCGATCTTCAGATATTCCCGGGCATGGACACGCTCGTCCTCGGAGACGGCGATGATCCGGGTCGCGCGCGCGGCAAGCAGCCGTTCCCGCAGCCCGGCGGTGATCCGCCCGATCATGCCCCGATCGGGGTCGAGCGTCGCCAGGCCGTGGGGGGTGTAGACCCTTGCCCGGATCCGCTGCCGCCGGGCCGCCAACAGGCCCAGCAGCCCGGCCTTGGACCCGTGAAGATGCAGCACGTCCAGCGGCCCCGAGGCCGCGATGATCGCACGGAGCGCCGCCAGATCCCGGCGGTCGCCCGGATGCAGATCGGGGCGCATCGACAGCTCCACCGTCTCCACCCGCCCGCCCAGCTGGCGCAGCCCGGCCAGGAAGGGGCCGTCGGCACGTTCGGCCGACCAGACCAGGGTGACCTGATGGCCGCGCGCCGCCATGCCCTCGGCCAGGTCGATGACATTGCGCCCGGCGCCCCCCAGGGTCGCCTCAATCACCTGCAGGATGCGCAAGGGGCGGTCGAAACGGACACCGGTCATGGAGGGGAGCTTTCTGGTACGGCGCGATGTGGCTGTGGATGAATGGCGGCGGGGATCTTCGGTCGCCGCCCGGTCTCCGTCAATCCCGGGCGCCGTCAATCCCGGGCGCCGTCAATCCCGGGGGGCGCAGCATGGGCGCGCTGCAGGCTGGCAGCGCCGCCCGTGCCGGGCTATCGTCGGCCCACCCATTCTGCCTGTCTTCGCTGAGGCCGTTCCCCATGACCCCGATCACCTGCATCGTTCTCGCCGCCGGCAAGGGCACCCGTATGCGTTCCGACCTGCCCAAGGTGCTGCATGCCGTGGCCGGGCGCGCGATGGTGCTGCATGTGATCGACGGTGCGCGAAGCCTGGCGCCCGACCGGATCGCGGTGGTGGTGGGTGCCGGTGGCGATCGGGTGCGGGCGGTGCTGGCCAAGACCGCCCCCGACGTCACCGTCCACGACCAGACCGACCAGCTGGGCACGGCCCATGCGGTGCTGGCCGCCCGGCCGGCGCTGGAGGCGGCCGCCGCCGACGGCGGCGACGTCATGGTGCTTTATGGCGACACGCCGCTGATCCGGCCCGAAACCCTGGCCGCACTGGCAGAGGCCCGGCGCGTGCAGGATGCCGCGGTTGCGGTTCTGGGCTTCCGCCCGGCCGATCCCGGCGCCTATGGCCGGCTTAAGCTCGATGCCGATGGCCGGCTGGAGGCGATCGTCGAGTTCCGGGAGGCGACAATCGAAGAACGCGCCATCGGCCTGTGCAATTCAGGCGTGATGTGCCTGGATGCCGCAGCCGCCCTGTCGATCCTGGACCGGATCGGCAACGACAACGCCAAGGGCGAATACTATCTGACCGATGCGGTCGCCATCGCCCGGGCCGATGGCCGCAGCGCCGTGGCCGTCGAAGCCGCCGCTGCCGACGAGGTGCTGGGCGTCAATGCCCGCAGCGAGCTGGCCGCGGCCGAGGCCGCGCTGCAGGCCCGGCTTCGTCTGCGTGCCATGGATGAAGGGGCGACGCTGGTGGCGCCCGAGACCGTCTTCCTCTCGGCCGATACCCGCATCGGCCGCGACGTGATCATAGAGCCGAATGTGGTGATCGGCGCCGGGGTCAGCATCGCCGACGGTGTCGTGATCCGCGCCTTCAGCCATCTGGAGGGCTGCACCGTCGACGGCGGTGCGACGGTCGGTCCCTTCGCCCGGCTGCGGCCGGGGGCAGAGCTTGGCCGGAACGCCCATGTCGGCAATTTCGTCGAGATCAAGAATGCGACGCTCGGCGAGGGCGCCAAGGTCAACCATCTGTCCTATGTCGGCGATGCCCGGATCGGCGCGCGCAGCAATCTGGGCGCGGGCACCATCACCTGCAATTATGACGGCGTCGGCAAATGGCAGACGGTGATCGGCGCCGATGCCTTCATCGGCTCCGACAGCTGCCTGGTGGCGCCGGTGACGATCGGCGACGGCGCCTATATCGCCACCGGTTCGGTGATCACCGAAGATGTGGCCCCGGATGCGCTGGCCATCGCCCGCGGCCGCCAGGTGGAAAAGCCCGGGCGCGCCGCAGAGCTGCGCGCCCGGTTCAAAACCCGTGCGGGCCAGGACTGATCGGCAGAGGCCGATCAGTCCTGGCCGGCCTTCCAGGCCTTCACGGTGGCGAACACCGTGCCCGACAGCGCCAGCAGGGCGATGAGGTTGGGCACCGCCATCAGCGCGTTCAGGATGTCGGCGATCGTCCAGACCAGGCCCAGATCGGCGACGGCGCCCGCGAACAGCGCCGCCACCCAGGCCAGCCGGTAGGGCAGGATGACCTTGGGGCCGAACAGGAACTGGGCGCAGCGCTCGCCGTAATAGCTCCAGCCCAGAATGGTGGTGAAGGCGAACAGCACCAGGCCGATGGTGACGATCCAGCCGCCGAAACCGGGCAGCCCCGCCTCGAAGGCCGCGGAACTGAGCGGGGCGCCGCTGGCACCCTCGGTCCACAGGCCCGACATCACGATCACCAGCGCCGTCATGGTGCAGACGATGATGGTGTCGATGAAGGTGCCGAGCATCGCGATCAGGCCCTGGCGGACCGGATCATTGGTCCGGGCGGCGGCATGGGCGATCGGGGCGCTGCCCAGACCCGCCTCGTTCGAAAAGATGCCGCGCGCGACGCCGAAGCGGATCGCGGCCATCACCGTCGCCCCGGCAAAGCCGCCGGCCGCGGCGGTGCCGTTGAAGGCGCCGTCGATGATCGTCGCGAACGCCGCCGGCACCCGGTCGATGCCGAGCAGGATGACCAGCAACGCACCGCCGATATAGAACACCGCCATCGCCGGCACCAGCTTCTCGGCCACCGCCCCGATACGGCGGACACCGCCGATCACGACCACGAAGACCAGGACCATCATCACCAGCCCGCTGACCCAGAGCGGCACGCCGAAGCTGTGCTCCATGGCGGTGGAGATGGAATTGGCCTGCACCGTGTTGCCGATGCCGAAGCCCGCCAGCATGCCGAACAGTGCGAAAAGCAGACCGAGCCAGGCCCATTTCGCGCCCAACCCGTTGCGGATGTAATACATCGGCCCGCCGACATGGGCGCCGGACAGGTCGGTTTCGCGGTACTTCACCGCCAGCACGGCTTCGGAAAACTTGGTCGCCATGCCGAAAAGCGCGGTGATCCACATCCAGAACACCGCCCCCGGGCCCCCGAGCGCGATGGCGGTGGCGACGCCGGCGATATTACCGGTGCCGATGGTGGCCGACAGCGCCGTGGCCAGCGCCTGGAAGGGGCTGATCTCGCCCGCCACGGCCGTATCGCCCGGTTTGCGCCGCCCGAAGGCCAGCGCGAAGCCGGTACCGATGCGCCGGAGCGGCAGGAAACCCAGCCCCAGCATCAGATAGACGCCGGTGCCCAGCAGCAGCACAAGCGTCACCGGCCCCCAGACGACGCCCGAGACGGCGCCCAGCAATTCGTTCAACTCGGTCATCTTCACCTCTTCTTCCGGCGCGGGGGCGGCCGGCGCGGGTCGAAAGCCCCCCGCGAGGTTCATCTTGCCGCCAAGATTGGCCGCTGACCGGTGATGACGCAACCTTTCCGCACCCGAACACCGTTCAATTCCGCAGATTCATGCAGGACCATACGTCCGCTCTGCGACCGCAGGGATTGCACGCCAGCTCGGTGCGGATCATGCTTGGCGCCCCGCCCGTCCTCGCCGGATCGCCCGATGACCGAGACCTTCCTTGCCCTGCTGCCCGTCTTCGCCGTCATCCTGCTCGGCGCCGGGCTCAGGCGGGCGAAGATCCCGGGCGATGCCTTCTGGCCGATGATCGACCGGCTGACCTATCTGGTGCTGTTTCCGGCCCTGCTGATCACCAGCACCGCCCGCGGCGCCTTTCCTGCCGCCAGCGCCGTGCCGATGGCGGCGGCGCTCACCGGCGGCATCCTGATCATGGCGGGCGCGCTGGTCCTGATCCGCCGCCTGCTGCCGGTGGACGGGCCGGGCTTCAGTTCGGTCTTTCAGGGAGCGTTGCGCTACAACACCTATGTCGCCTTCGCGGCCACCACCGCCATCGCCGGCAAGCAGGGCATGGCGCTCGCCGGTCTTGCGGTGGCGGCGATGGTGCCGCTGCTGAACCTGATTTCGGTGATCTGCGTGGCGGCCTGTGCCGTCCCGCCGGGCGAGGACGCGCCGCCACGCCCGCCTCTGCTCCGGCTGATCGTCACCAACCCGTTGATCATCGCCTGCGCGATCGGCATTCCGCTCGGTGTCTCGGGGCTGGGCCTGCCGCCGGTGGTCGACGGCGTGCTCGACATCCTGGCCCGCGGCTCTCTGCCGCTGGCGCTTTTGTCGGTGGGCGCCGGGCTGTCGCTGCATCTGGACGGCCGGGCGGCCTTCGCGATCGGGTTTTCGGGCGCCATCAAGCTGCTCGGTATGCCGCTGATCGCCCTGCTGATCCTCTGGCCCTTCGGCGCCGACGACACCACCCGGACCGTGGCGGTACTCTTTGCCGCATGTCCGACGGCGACATCGGCCTATATTCTCGCCCGCCAGCTTGGGGGCGATGCACCGCTCGCCGCCGCCGTCATCACCGTCAGCACCTTCGCGGCGCTGATCACCATGCCGCTGATGCTGGCCCTGGTCGTGCCGTGACGCCCCGCACAGCTTTCGGCTTGACCTCGTGCTTCCAAGGCGTTACCGCCAAGCCCAAAGGCGCCACCGCGTGCCGGAACGAGACGATCATCCGCCGCAGGGACAGGAAACCGTGAGCCAGCCGAGACAGTCCAGGTCCGTCGCCGCCACCGATCCCGCCCGCCGCAGCGCCACAGCCGATGTGGCCGCGGCCCTGATCGGCGTGACCAAGCGTTATGGCGCGATGGCCGCGCTGGACGGCATCGACCTGACACTTCACCGCGGCGAGGTGCTGGCCCTGCTCGGCCCGAACGGGGCCGGCAAGAGCACGGCACTTTCCCTTCTGCTGGGTCTGCGCAGGCCCGATCAGGGCCGGGTAGAGCTGTTCGGCCGCAGCCCCGACGATCCGGCGGCACGCGCCATGGTCGGCGCCACCCCCCAGGACACCGGCTTCCCCGAAACGCTGAAGGTGGGCGAGGTCATCGATCTGGTCTCGGCCCATTATCCGAACCCGGTGCCCAAGGCGGAACTGCTCGACCGTTTCGGCCTCACCCCGCTTGCCGCCCGCCAGACCGGCGGGCTGTCCGGCGGGCAGAAGCGCCGGCTGGCGGTGGCGCTCGCCTTCGCCGGCCGCCCGGCCGCGGTCTTCCTCGACGAGCCGACCACGGGCCTCGATGTCGAAGCGCGGCGTATGCTCTGGGCGGCCGTCGACGGTTATGTCGCCGGCGGCGGCACGGTGCTGCTCACCACCCATTATCTGGAAGAGGCCGAGGCGCTCGCCCGGCGGATCGCGGTGATCGATCAGGGGCGCGTGGTCGCGGAAGGCGCGCTCGACGACATCCGCGGCCGGGTCAGCCTGCGCCGGGTCCGCTTCACTGCCGCCCATCTGCCGCCGCTCGACGCCAAGGCGCTCGGCATCGAACGGGTCGAGCGCTCGGGCACCGAAATCGTCCTGGTCACCGCCCGCGCAGACGACACGGTCCGCGCCCTGGTGATGAGCGGGGCGCCCTTCTCCGATCTCGAAGTCCGGGCGGCAACGCTCGAGGAGGCGCTGATGTCGATCGTGCGCACCGGCCGTGGGGAGGCTGCGTGATGGCCGGAACCGAAACCACCCGCCCGCAGCAGGCCGGTCTCGCCCAGGTGGCGACGGCGCCCGCCGCACCCGGTTTCGGCCGGCTGTTCGGCGCGCATCTGGCGGCCAATCTCAAGGAACTCGGCCGGTCCAGCTCGTTCGCCATGTCGACCGTGGCCATGCCCTCGCTGCTCTACCTGTTCTTCGGCGCAACCAACGCCTCCAACCCGGCCGAGGCCGGGCGCCTCGCCGCCGCCTGGGGGCTGTTCGGCGTGCTGGGGGTCGCCTTCTTCCAGTTCGGTGTCGGCGTCGCCCAGTCGCGGGAACGGCCCTGGTTCACCTATCTGCGCACCCTGCCGGCCGGCGGCGGCCCGCGCATCGCCGCCCAGGTGGCGACCGCCCTTGCCTTCTCGCTCGCGGCCGTGGCCCCGGTCATCCTGCTCGCGGTGCTGATCAACGGTGCCACGCTCACCTTTCTCGCCTGCCTGAAACTGCTGCTGGTGCTGGTGCTGGGCGGCGTGCCCTTCGCCCTGCTCGGTCTCGCCATCGGCTTCAGTGTCACGGCCCGGGCCAGCGTGCCGATCGCCCATCTGGTCTATTTCCCGCTGGCCTTCCTGGGCGGGCTGTGGCTGCCGCCGGACATGCTGCCCGCGATCGTCAACCAGATCTCGCTGCTCACCCCCACCCGGCACTATGCCGAACTGGCCTGGAGCGCCATTGCCGACGGGCCGCTGCCGCTGGTGCACTGGGCCTGGCTGCTGGGCTGGGGCATCGTCTTCGCCTGGGTGACGCTGATGGCCTATCGCCGGGACCGCGGCCGGCGCTTCGCCTGACCGGCCACACGCTCATCAGGGTTTGCACCGGGCTTGCGGAAGCGGTCCCCCCTCCCGTATAGTCCGCCGCCGAGGTGCGGAAGGGTCCTTCCGCGCCCGCCGTCGCACGCGCACGGCCGGCGACAGCCGCTCGCCGGGCCGTCGGGTCAAGGGACTGCCACATGGACACCGGCTACGCACACCGCCACCTGCTCGGCATCGAGGGGCTGACCGCCGACGAAATCGGCTATCTTCTCGACCTGGCCGACGGCTATGTCGACCTGAACCGGCAGGCCGAGAAGAAGCGGTCGACGCTGAAGGGCCGGACGGTCATCAACCTGTTCTTCGAGAACTCGACCCGCACCCGCACCTCGTTCGAGCTGGCGGCGAAGCGGCTCGGTGCCGACGCGATCAACATGTCGGTGGCGACGTCGAGCGTGAAGAAGGGCGAAACCCTGATCGACACCGCCCAGACGCTGAACGCCATGCATCCCGACATCCTGGTGGTGCGCCATGGCGACAGCGGCGCGGTGAAGCTGCTCTCGGAAAAGGTCCATGCCGGGGTGATCAATGCCGGCGACGGCAATCACGAGCACCCGACCCAGGCCCTGCTGGATGCGCTGACCATCCGCCGCCGCCGCGGCCGGATCGCCGGGCTCAAGGTCGCGATCTGCGGCGACATCCTGCACAGCCGGGTCGCGCGTTCGAACATCCATCTGCTGAACGCCATCGGCGCCGAGGTGCGGCTGATCGCGCCGCCGACCCTGGTGCCGACGGCGATCGAGCGCATGGGTGTCAAGGTCTACAACCGGATGGAAGAGGGGCTGGAAGGCGTCGACATCGTGATGATGCTCCGCCTGCAGCTGGAGCGCATGCACGGCGCCTTCATCCCCTCGATCCGCGAATACTTCCACTTCTACGGCCTGTCCTACCAGAAGCTGGCGGTGGCCGCCCCCGATGCGCTGGTCATGCATCCGGGACCGATGAATCGCGGCGTCGAGATCGACAGCGAGCTGGCCGACGACATCGACCGCAGCGTGATCCTGGATCAGGTGGAGCTGGGCGTCGCCGTGCGACAGGCCTGCCTGGACGTGCTCTGCCGCAACCTGCCAGCCTGATCCGCCGCCAGATCCGACAGCCGACGTTTTTCAGGGCCGGTCCCGCACCTGCCCGCCGCTTCTCCCCCAAGGGACATCTGCGTCATGCCCACGCCCGTCTTCGCCGAAACGACGCCCGACCGCAGCCCGATGCCCGGCCGGGTCGCCTATGTCAACGCCCGGCTGATCGATCCGGCGACCGGCACCGACCGCATCGGCACGCTGCTGACCGAGGGTGAGACCATCGTCGATATCGGCGCCGGCCTCTTCGCCGATGGCGTGCCCGAGGGCGTGCAGGTCGTGGACTGCACCGGCCTGGTGCTGGCGCCGGGTCTGGTCGACATGCATGTCCATCTGCGCGAGCCGGGCCACGAGCACAAGGAAACCATCGAAACCGGCAGCCGCGCCTCGGCGGCGGGCGGTGTCACCACCATCGCCTGCATGGCCAATACCGCGCCGGTGATCGACGACATCGCGCTGGTCGATTTCATCCGCCGGCGGGCGCGCGAGACGGGCCTCGTCAACGTGCTGCCGGTGGCCGCGATCACCAAGGGGCTGAAAGGCGAACAGCTGGTCGAGATGGGCCTGCTGGCAGAAGCCGGCGCCGCCTATTTCAGCGATGACGGCCTGCCGGTCCGCGACACGCTGGTGATGCGCCGGGCGCTGTCCTATGCCGGCGGCATGGGCCTGCTGGTCGCCCAGCATGCCGAGGATCACAGCCTGGCCGGCTGCGGCTGCATGAACGAGGGCGAGACCGCCACCCGGCTCGGCCTGCCCGGCATCCCGTCTGCGGCCGAGACCGTGATCGTGGAGCGCGACATCCGCCTGCTGGAGCTGACCGGCGGCAAGGCCCGCTATCACGTCGCCCATATCTCCACCGCCGAGGCGGTGGAGGCCGTGCGCCAGGCCAAGCGCCGCGGCCTGCCGGTGACGGCAGAGGTCACCCCGCATCACTTCACGCTCGACGACCGCGCGGTCGGCGACTACCGGACCTTCGCCAAGATGGCGCCGCCGCTGCGCGCCGCCCGCGATGTCGACGCCATGATCGAGGGCCTGGCCGACGGTACGATCGATGCGGTCGCAACCGACCACGCCCCCCACGACCAGGACAGCAAGCGCGTGCCCTTCGCCCATGCCGCCAATGGCGTGGTCGGGCTGGAAACCATGCTGCCGCTGACCCTGGAACTGGTCCGCGACGGCCATATGTCGCTGATCGATGCGGTGGCGGCGATGACGCTGAAGCCGGCCGATCTGCTCGGCATCGCCGCCGGCAGGCTTGCGAAGGGCGCACCCGCCGATCTGGTGCTGTTCTCCACCGAACATGAATGGGTGTTGAACGCGGCCCTGCTGCATTCGAAGTCCAAGAACACCCCCTTCGATGGCCGCACCCTGCGCGGTCGGGCGCTGCGGACCGTGGTCCGCGGCCGTACCGTCTTCCAGCTCGCCTGACCCGCAAGGCCCTCACCCCAGCCCCCCTGATCCCCGCAGGAGCCCCCGCCCATGGCTGCAGAGACCGCCCCCTGGCTGCTCGTCATCGCCGCCCTGGGCGGCTATCTGCTGGGCGCCATCCCCTTCGGTCTGGTGCTGACCCGCATGGCCGGGCTCGGCGACGTCCGCAAGATCGGCTCAGGCAATATCGGCGCCACCAATGTGCTGCGCACCGGCAATAAGCCCCTGGCGCTGGCGACGCTGATCCTGGACAGCGGCAAGGGGGCGGCCGCCACCCTGATCGCGCTGGCCCTGCTCGGCCCCGATGCGGCACTGGCGGCCGCCGGGGGCTCGGTTCTGGGCCATCTCTTCCCGGTCTGGCTGGGCTTCAAGGGCGGCAAGGGCGTCGCCACCGGGCTCGGCGTGCTGCTGGCCGCCGACTGGCGGATCGGTCTTGCCGCCTGCGCCATCTGGCTGGTCACAGCCTTCCTCACCCGCTTCTCGTCGCTGGCGGCGCTGGTCGCCTTCGCCGCCGCCCCGGTGCTGTCGTGGTTCCTGGCCACGCCGGAGCTGGCCGGCGTCACGCTGTTCATCGCCGTGCTGGTCTTCATCCGCCACAAGACCAACATCGCCAGGCTGCTGGCCGGAACCGAACCGAAGATCGGCAAGAAGAAGGACGGAGCGGGAACAGATCAGGCGGAGGGCTGATCCGGCCAGGCGTCTCCGATCGCGGCCACGATGCGCGCAAGATTGGCCTCGTCGGTCGCGAGCGCTGCATGATCGCCTGCAACCTCCACCAGCCGGACATCCGACGACACCCTGTCCCAGCCCAGAAGATGGCCATGCCCGGCATATGACGACCGGGTATGCGATGTCACGATCAGCAGCAGACGGCAGTCAAGCCGGCCCGGCTGCCATCCCACGATCATGGCCCGGCGAATGGCCGAAATCAGCGCCCGTTCTACCCGGATCCGGTTCCGGCGTCCCGGTGCCGCCCGCCGCGCAAAGGCCGCGACCAGCCTGAGCGCCCGATGGTCGGGCCTCTGCGCCAGGGTGAAGAACAGCTTGGACATCGGCTGGCCGATCCCACGAACCAGCCGCCGTCGGAAGCCCGGCGACGGTTCGGGGATCCTGCCCGCCTGCAGCAGGGAGGCCGCATCGTCATGGCTGGCGACGATGTCGCCGACCACCACCATTCCGGCCACCAGACCGCGATCGGCCAGGATCTGCGCCGCGGCGACCGCCAGCCGCCCGCCGAAGGACAGACCGACCAGACCGAAATCAGGCGTGGCGCCATCGGGTCCGGCCGCGCCGGTCAGATGGGCGGCGATCCTGTCGGCCACCTCCGCCGCCAGATCCTCGATGCCCCGCCGCCGGGACAGTTCCGCATCCAGGTCCGGCAGGGCCACCAGACGCACCGTCGCCATCCCGGCACAGCGCGCGGCCAGGACGATCAGATGCCGGGCCATGCCCATCACCCCCGGCACGAAAAACAGCAGGCGGTCCGTCACGCCCGCCATGCCGCCACTCAACGCCCGACGCAGATCGGCCGGCGTGATCGCGCCGTTCAGAAGAGTGACCGGCAACGGCCGGCCGGCCAGCGTCTCCACCCGTGTGGCGAAGCGCATCAACTCCAGGCTGTCGCCGCCCAGTTCGGTGAAGGTCATGCCGGCCAGGGGGGCGGCGGCGCCGAACATCTCGGCCCAGGCACGGTCGACGGCATCGGCCAGCGCCGGATCGCCCGTCTCGCCGACCGATACCAGTGCCGGCGCCGGAGATGCGAGAGGTACCGTCGGCAGGTCAGCCAGGCAGTCGGCAAGAGCGCGACCATCCAGCTTGAAATTGGCCAGCCGCGGCAGTTCCGCCATCACCAGCAGACGCCGCGGCACCAGATGCGGCGGCAGCTCCGCAGCCAGGCGGCTGCGCAGGGCCGCAGGGTCGATCAGCCGCCCCGGCGCCGGCACCACCACCCCCGCCAGGGCCGTCTCGCCCTGCGGTGTCCGGTCCGGCAGAACCGCGGCATCCCCCACCCCCGGCAGGGCGCGCAGGGCCGCCTCCACCTCGGCCGGCTCCACCCGATGGCCGCGGATCTTGAGCTGACCATCCGCCCGGCCCAGGAATTCGAGCTGCCCGTCGGCGCGGATCCTGCCCAGATCGCCCGGACGCAGCCGCCGTGCCCCCGGCGCCACATCGCCGCCGGTCAGAAAGGTGGCGGCGGTCAGCTCCGGATCCCGCCAATAGCCTGCCGCCATATAACGGCTTTCGACCTCGATCTCGCCGATATCGCCATCCGGGACCGGCCGGCCCCCGGCATCCACCAGCCGCATGCTTCGGTCTGCAACCGGCCAGCCGACCGGCACCACCCCATTGGTGGGGCAGGTTTCGCGATCGATCAGCCAGTGTCGGTAGATGGTGGCATTCTCGGTGGAGCCGATGCCGACATAGATCCGGGCATCAGCCGGCGCATCGGCAAAGACGCGCGCCAGATCGGCGGCAAGGATCCGCTCCCCCGCCAGATAGGCGACACGAATGCCGCCCAGCGCCGCCGGGCCGGCCCCGCCATCGGCCAGGACACGCAGCACCGTCGGCATGGCGTGAAAGATGGTCGGGCGGGTGGCCGCGAAGCGCCGGCCGGCGGCGGCGACGCCTTCGGTCCTAAGGTCCACCGGAATGACGGCGGCTCCGGCGAGGAGCGCGCCATACATGTCGCGAATGGCACCGTTGACCGCTGGCGAATACAGCCAGGTCAGGCGATCGGCGGCAGAGATGTCCAGAACGTCCCGATACTGAAAAACGTCGTGCAGCAGCCCCCTCTGGGTCTGCCAGACCCCCTTGGGGCGGCCGGTGGAGCCGGAGGTGTACAGAACATAGGCGGCATCATCCGGCCCGCCCCGGGGCGACCAGCCGGCCGGCGGCGGCGCCAGATCGTCGATGGCGAGCACCGTGGCCCCTGCGGCCATGGCCGCCGCCATCAGCTCCGGTCGCCCGGCTGCGGTCGCCCGATCGGTCAGCACCAGCCGCACCCCGGCATGGCCCAGGATCAGCTCGTTGCGGGCTGCCGGAAAGGAGGGGTCGATCGGCACATAGGGCCGCCCGGCCGCAAGCGCCCCCAGCAGGGCCGCCAGGCAACCGGCCGAGGCGGGGATCGCCACCGCCACAGGCTCCGGCCCCTCTCCGCCCGATCCCTCTCCGCCCAGGCCCTCTCCGCCCAGGCCCTCTCCGCGCGCCCCCCTCCGGCCGTCGATCGCCGCGGCGATCCGCAGCGCCTGCCCCAGCAGGTCGCCATAAGTCGTCGCAGCCCCGGGCCCCAGAACCGCAGGGGCGCGGGGGTTGCGGGCCGCGCAATCGGCAAAAACCGCGAAGACCGGCCGTTCCAGACGGTCGGGCGCGATCGGCACCAGCAGCGCCTCGGGCGTCGCGGCAGGCCGCCCGATCATGTCGTCACCCGGCGCAGCTGCCACATCATCCGCGCCGCAGCCCGCAGATCCACCGACAGCGGCAGCACGCAGGCACTGGCCAGGATCATGCCCCCGGCCCCCGGCCCGGCGCGCAGCCGGTCCACCACCGCAGCCAGATCGCGGCCGCCCCGGCCAATCAGCCGGTGGTCAAGCCCCACGGCCGGCAGGGCCCCCGCCAGCGCCTGTGCCGGCAGCGCCTCCAGCACGGCCTGATCCAGATGCACCGCCCAGCGCGCCGCCCCGGCCGGCAGGGGCCACCAGGCCGTGGCATCGGCCTCGTGAAGATGCAGCATGTTGAACCCCAGCCCGTCCGCCGCGGCCATCACGCGGCGGTCGGTGTCGTCGATCGCGGCCGCCAGCCGGTCTCCGGCGGCACCTGCGGGCAGGGGCCAGCGGCCATGGCCGCGATGCTTCGCGGCAAGATAGACCCCGTCGGCACCCGCGGCCGCAATCGCCGCCACCAGCCGCACGGCCCGCGCGGCAACCGCGCCCAGCGCCGCAATCACGGCCTCGGGCGCCTCGGCCAGATGCCGGGCCAGCACATCCGTCGTCGCCAGCTGGGCCAGAACCGTCGCCGGGGCGAACAGCGTGGTCAGCAGCGGCACCGGCCGGGTGCGGGTCGCGGCCATATCGGCGGTCGCCTTCAGAACCGCCTGCTCGCGCGGATGCCAGGGGGCTGCCGCCGCAGCCCACCCGATCCCTACCCAGTCCGACACGGCCGCGACCGGCCGGTGCAGAATGGTGCGCAGGCCCACCGGATCGGGCCGCCAGCAATCCGTCAGGCCGAAGGCCGCCGCCTGCCAGGTGCCGGCCGGGGTCAGCTTGATCAGATCGCCTTCGAGCCGCCGATCCAGAGCACGCGTGGCGGTGACCAGGGCCGGGGCGGTGACGTCACGCCGCGGATGATGTCGCCACAGCGCGACCTTCGTCCGGCGCCCATCCGCCCGCCATCCTGTCCCGGCTCTGCCAGACACGGCCTCACCTCTCTTTATCCACAGATCCGCCTGGTATGAAGACCGCCGCACCCTACCCCGAGCCGCGCCCCGGCGGCCAGACCGGAGCAACACATTCCGGCGCCGCCCGGTGATGAATCTACAACTGAAAAGCGACGTACGCGCATAATTCCTGGATCATTGACGCAGAACGGGATGCGCATGCATTCTGTGGCCCATGTCCAGAACCCGCGTCGGCGGGCTGACGCGGGCGGAGCGCCTCGACTGGTTGAGGCTGATCCGGACCGAGCAGGTCGGCCCCATCACCTTTTTCGACCTGCTCGACCGCTATGGCAATGCCGCGGCGGCGCTGGAGGCCATTCCGGAGCTGGCGAAACGCGGCGGCAGGTCCCGTCCGCTGACCCCGCCCTCGCGCAGCGCGGCAGAGGCGGAACTGCGCCGGATTACCGCGGCCGGCGCCCGGCTGGTGGCGCTGGGCGAGCCCGGCTATCCGGCGCCGCTGGCCCGCATCCCCGACCCGCCACCCCTGCTCCAGATCCGCGGCCATGATGCCGTCGCCGCCGCACCGGCGGTGGCCCTGGTCGGCGCCCGATCCGCCGCCCTGCCCGCCATGCGCCTCGCCGGCCGCATGGCCGCAGATCTGGCCGCGGCGGGTGTGGTGGTGGTCTCAGGCCTTGCCCGCGGCATCGATGCCGCCGCCCATGACGGCGCCCTGCGCGCCGGCCCGGGCGGTGCCGGCACGATGGCGGTGGTGGCGGGCGGGATCGATGTGGTCTACCCGCCGGAACACGCCGCCCTCCAGGCGCGCATCGCGGCCGAGGGGCTGCTGGTCGCCGAACAGCCGCCGGGCACCGAACCCCAGGCCCGCCATTTTCCCCGCCGCAACCGGATCGTCGCCGGCGCGACGCTCGCCACCGTGGTGGTGGAAGCGGCGCCGCGCTCGGGCTCGCTGATCACGGCCAGGCTTGCGGGCGATTATGGCCGCGAGGTGCTGGCGGTGCCGGGCTCCCCCGCCGATCCGCGTTCGGAAGGCGCCAACCGGCTGATCCGCGACGGCGCGACCCTGGTCCGCGATGCCGCCGACGTGCTGGAGGCGATCCGCCCGCTGATCGACCGGCCGCTTGCCGAACCGGTCATGGAGACGGCCGTCGCCCCGCCGCCCATGGCCCCGGATCCGGCGGAACTCGACCGTGCCCGACGCGAAATTCCCCGCCGGATCGGCGCGTCTGCCGCACGTCTCGACGATCTCGTCCATGAGTCCGGCTTGACGGCGGCGACCATTCTCACGATTTTGTTGGAACTGGAACTTGCCGGGCGGCTCGATCGCCTGCCCGGACAGAAAGTGTCGCTGAGCATGGGCTGATCCCCGCGCCCCGGCCGCGGCGCGAGGAAGGCCCGACGTTCCCTTCGTGAGATGGGTACCGGCGGGTCCGTTGAAGCGCGGAGACCAGCAAGGCAGCTCATGAAGGTCGTCGTCGTCGAATCGCCTGCGAAAGCCAAGACGATCAACAAGTATCTCGGCGATGACTTCAAGGTCCTCGCGAGCTACGGCCATGTCAGCGATCTGCCGGCAAAGGACGGATCGGTGCGCCCGGATGAGGACTTCGCGATGACCTACGAGGTCGATCCGAAGTCCGAACAGCATCTGAAGGCCATCGCCAGCGCGCTCAAGGGCGCCGATCAGCTCTTCCTCGCCACCGACCCCGATCGCGAGGGCGAGGCGATCAGCTGGCATGTCCACAATGCCCTGACCCGGCGCGGCGCGCTCAAGGGCGTGCCCGTCAAGCGGGTGGTGTTCCACGAGATCACCAAAAGCGCGGTGCAGAAGGCGATCGCCAATCCGCGCGACATCGACATGAACCTGGTCAACGCCCAGCAGGCGCGCCGGGCGCTGGACTATCTGGTCGGCTTCAACCTGTCGCCGGTGCTGTGGCGCAAGCTGCCCGGCTCCCGCTCGGCCGGCCGCGTCCAGTCGGTGGCGCTGCGGCTGATCTGCGAGCGCGAGGCCGAGATCGAGGCCTTCCGCAGCCGGGAATACTGGACGATCGATGCCGAATTCGCCGCAGGCGAGCGCCGGCTGCTCGCCCGGCTTCACGCGCTCGACGGCAAGAAGCTCGACAAATTCGCCCTTGGTTCCGAGGACGAGACCAAGGCTGTGCTGGGCCGGCTGGAGGCGCTCTCCGACTGGCGCGTCTCCGATGTCGAGCGCAAGCAGGGCCGCCGCAACCCGGCGCCCCCCTTCACCACCTCGACCCTGCAGCAGGAAGCCAGCCGCAAGCTCGGCTTCTCGGCCAAAAAGACCATGCAGGTCGCCCAAAAGCTTTACGAGGGCATCTCGCTCGGCCGCGAGACCGTCGGTCTGATCACCTATATGCGAACCGACAGCGTCAACCTGTCGAACGAGGCGGTGGCCGCGATCCGCGACATGGTCGACCAGGTCAACGGCCCCCGCTACCTGCCCGACCGGCCGCGCAGCTTCGCCAACAAGGCCAAGAACGCCCAGGAAGCACATGAAGCCGTGCGCCCGACCGACGTGTTCCGCCGGCCGAAAGAAATCCGTTCCCATCTCGACGACGATCAGTTCCGGCTCTACGAGCTGATCTGGAAGCGCACGGTGGCGAGCCAGATGGCGGCGGCGATCCTGGATCAGGTCGCGATCGAGGTGACCGATGGTGCGAAGGTCGCAACCTTCCGCGCCACCGGCAGCGTCATCGCCTTCGACGGCTTCCTGGCGCTCTACCAGGAAGGCCGCGACGACGAGGAAGAGGACGAGGAAAAGCGTCTGCCCAATTTCGAGCGGGCCGAACCGCTCGATCGCGGCCCGCTGAAATCCGACCAGCATTTCACCGAGCCGCCGCCGCGCTATACCGAGGCGACGCTGGTGAAGAAGCTGGAGGAACTGGGCATCGGCCGCCCGTCGACCTATGCCTCGATCATCTCGGTGCTTCAGGACCGCAACTATGTGGTGCTGGACAAGAAGCGCTTCGTGCCGGAAGACCGTGGCTGGCTGGTCACCGCCTTCCTGGTCAGCTTCTTCGACCGCTATGTCGAATATGATTTCACCGCCCGGCTGGAGAACGAACTCGACCAGGTGGCAGAGGGCGAGGTGGACTGGAAGGCCGTGCTGCGCGCCTTCTGGGACGCCTTCCACATGGCGATCGACGGCACCAGCGACCTCAAGATCTCCGATGTGCTGACGGCGGTCGAGGCGCGGCTCGAATCCCATGTCTTCCCGGACAAGGGCGACGGCAGCGATCCGCGCGCCTGCCCGGCCTGCGCCAATGGCCGGCTGTCGCTGCGCCTCGGCAAGTTCGGCTCTTTCGTCGCCTGCTCCAACTATCCCGAGTGCAAGTTCACCCGGCCGGTCGGCGGTGCCGCCGGCACCGGCGACGGGGCATCGGAAGCGGGTGCCACCGGGCTGGATGTCGGCCCCAAGCATCTGGGCGACGACCCGGCGACGGGCCTGCCCGTCACCCTGCGCAAGGGCCCCTATGGCGTCTATGTCCAGCTGGGCGACGGCGGCAAGGGGGAAGAAAAACCCAAGCGCGCCTCGCTGCCCAAGGGGCTGACGCCAGAGGCCGTCACCCTCGACATCGCCCTCGGCCTGCTGGCCCTGCCGCGCGAGATCGGCCAACATCCGGAAACCGGCGAGATGATCACCGCCGGCATCGGCCGGTTCGGTCCGTATCTGAAGCATAACGGCGCCTTCAAATCGCTTACCCCCGACGACGATGTTCTGACCATCGGCATCAACCGGGCGGTCGCCCTGCTCGCCGAGGCGCCTAAGGGCCGCGGCGGTTCGGTCGCGCCGCTGCGCGTGCTGGGCGAACATCCCTCGGGCGGCGAGATCGCGCTCTACAAGGGCCGCTACGGGCCTTACGTGAAGCATGGATCGGTGAACGCCACCCTGCCCCGCGCGGCCGATCCCGAGGCGCTGACGCTGGACGAGGCCGTGGCCCTGGTCGATGCCCGCGCGGCCGCGACCGGCAAGAAGGCAAAGCCGGCGAAGAAGACGTCCGCATCGAAGGCCAAGGCCGAGAAGCCCGCGGCCAAGGCGACGAAGGCATCCACCGCCAAGGCCGCCCCCAAGCGCAAGGCCGCCGCAGCGGCCGAGCCCGACGAGGTGCCCTTCGACGATGCCGTGCCGGCGAAGGCGGCTGCGAAGACGGCAGCTGCGCGCAAGCCGGCTGCGAGCAAGGCGGCCCCGAAGAAGGCAGCCACCCCCAAGGCGGCCGCTGCGAAGAAGCCCGCGCCGAAGAAGACTGCCGCGAAGACGAGTGCCGCCGGCTGAGGCCGGCGGCAACCTTTCGCGCCCCCGGATGTTCGCCCGAAACAGCGGGCACCGACCTCCAACCACTTGATCGCACACGGCAGGTTTGCGTGCCCACGGCTTGCGGGGCGGACGCGGGCGGCGTACCGTGCCGCAGGATGATGCCGGCCGTGTGTCCACGGGCGGCGCCCGCAGAGAAAGCCACCAGCAGCCTTGACCTCCTCCTCGGACGACGGCACCGACCGCCTGCCCACCCGCGAACAGATCCTGGCCTTCATCGCCGAGAGCGACCGACCGGTCGGCAAGCGCGAGATCGCGCGCGCCTTCAACATCACCGGCGGCGCCCGCATTGCGCTGAAACGGATCCTGCGCGAGCTGAAAGAGGACGGCTCCCTGAAGCGCGCCGGGCCGCGCCGCGTCGCCGAACCCGGCGTCCTGCCCTCGGTGCTGGTGGTCGACGTGGTCTCCATCGACGACGAGACCGGCGAGGCCGAAGCCCGGCCGGCGGTCTGGGACGACGACGAGCGCGGGCCCCCTCCGCCGATCGTGGTGCTGCGCGAAGGCGGTCTGCGCCCGCGTGACGAGGCGGCCCCCGGCTTCGGCGACCGGCTGCTGGTCCGCCTGCATCGCGGCGATGCCGATGCCTATGAAGCGCGGGTGATCCGCCGGCTGGAAACCCGGTCGCGCCGGGTGACCGGGGCCATCCGCTCGATCGATTACGGCTGGCGGCTGATCCCGGCCGACCGCCGCGCGAAGACCGATTATTCGATCGAAGAGGCCGATCTGGGCGGCGCCGAGGACGGCGAATTCGTCGTCGCCGAAACCCTGCCCGGCCGGCGGCTGGGCCTGCCGCGGGCCCGGGTGGTGAAGCGGCTGGGCCAGGAGCAGACGGCGCCCGCCATCATCGACCTTGCGATCGAGGCCCACGGCATTCCCGATCACTTCCCGGCCGCCGCCGTGCGCGAGGCCGAGGCGGCGACGGCGCCGAAACTTTCCGCCGGTCGCGAGGATCTGCGCTCCATCCCCTTCGTCACCATCGACGGCGAGGATGCCCGCGACTTCGACGATGCGGTCCATGCCGAGCCCGACCCGGATCCGACCAATCCCGACGGCCACATCATCCGGGTCGCGATCGCCGATGTCGCCCATTACGTCACCGCCGGCAGCGCGCTCGACCGGTCGGCCGAAGAGCGCGGCAATTCGGTCTACTTCCCCGACCGGGTGGTGCCGATGCTGCCGGAAGCACTGTCCAACGGGCTGTGCTCGCTGCGCCCGCACGAGGATCGCTACTGCCTGGCCGCGATGATGCGCATCGACGGCCAGGGCACCCTGCTGGAACACTGCTTCGTCCGCGGGCTGATGCGCTCGGCCGCGCGGCTGACCTATAACCGGGTTCAGGCCGCGCATGAGGGCCGGCCCGATGCCGAGATCGAGCCGCTGATGGCGCCGGTCATCCGGCCGCTCTACGCCGCCTTCCAGGTGCTGGATGCCGCCCGGCGCCGGCGCGGCGCGCTCGAGATCGACATGCCCGAACGCCGGGTGGTCATGGACGAGACCGGCCGGGTGACCGATATCCGCACCCGCCAGCGCTTCGACGCCCACAAGTTGATCGAAGAGTTCATGATCCTGGCCAATGTGGCCGCCGCCGATACGCTGCTGCGGCGCAACCGGCCCTGCCTGTTCCGCGTCCACGACCAGCCGCCGGCCGACAAGGTCTCGGTGCTGCGCGACTATGTGAAGTCGCTGGGCCTCAGCTTCACCAACTCGGTGCATGTCGACCCGCGCGACTTCAACCGCCTGCTCAAGGCGGTGGCGAACACGCCGCTGGAGCATCAGGTGAACACCACCGTACTCCGCAGCCAGTCGCAGGCGACCTACAGCCCCGACAATATCGGCCATTTCGGCCTGTCGCTGGAACGCTACGCCCATTTCACCTCGCCGATCCGGCGCTATGCCGATCTGATCGTGCACCGCTCGCTGATCAAGGCGCTGAACCTCGGCTCCGACGGGCTGGACGGGGCGGCCGCCGACGGTCTGCATGCGCTGGGCGAGCATCTGTCGATCACCGAGCGCCGCGCCGACCTGGCCGAGCGCGAGGTAACCAACCGCCTGCTGGTGGTGTTCCTGGCCGACCGGGTCGGCGCCACCTTCGGCGGCCGGATCACCGGCATCCACGGTGTCGGCCTGTTCATCGAACTCGACGAGACCGGGGCCGACGGTTTTGTCCCGATCTCCACCCTCGGCCGCGAATTCTTCATCCTGGATCCGTCGGAACAGGCCCTGATCGGCGAACGCTCTGGCATGCGTTTCACCCTGGGCGACCGGGTGGAGGTGCGGCTGCGCGAGGCCGATATCGTGGCGGGCGGGCTGCTGTTCGAACTGATTGAAGGCGGCCGTGCCGGCAAGCCGCCGACCCCGGGCCAGGTCAAGCGCCTGAAGGCCATCGCCCGCGAGGTGGCAGCCGAACGGGCCCGCAACCGCCGCGATGGCGGCGGCGGCCGGGGTCCGAAAACCGGCCGCAACCAGAACGGCCGTCATGGGGGATCGAGGAGACGCTGATGATCGAGAACCGGCTGCGCCGCATCATTCAGGAAGCGGACGGCTTCGCCGTCGGCACCTTCCTGATGTCCGACAGCGCCACCTCGGCGGCGCTGATGGATGCCGCGGGCTACGATTTCCTGGCGATCGACCGCCAGCACGGCGTGATCGACGACGCCACCTGTCTGCGCCTGCTGGCCGAATGCGGCCGTCACGGCACCACGCCGATCGTGCGCATCCCGGCCAACCGGCCCGAGGATGCGATGCGGGCGCTGGACCATGGGGCGCTGGGCGTGATCGCACCGCTGATCGACGACGACGTCGGCGCTGCGGCACTGGCCGCCGCCTGCCGTTTCCCGCCCCGCGGCGGGCGCAGTTTCGGGCCGGTGCGCGCAGCCCCCATCCATGGCCGCAGCTATCTGCAGGCCATCGACGACAGCGTGCTCGCGATCGCGATGATCGAAACCCGCGCCGGGCTGGATGCGCTGGACCGGATTCTGGCGGTGCCCGGCCTGGATGCGATCTTTGTCGGCCCCAATGATCTGGGGCTGGCACTCGGCCTCGGCTTCACCGGCGGGCGGACCGACACACAGCCGGCGCTGGCCGAAGCCGTGACCGCCATCGTCACCCGCGCCCGCGGTGCCGGCATTCCGGCCGGCATCCATTGTACCGATCCGGCGATGGCCCGGGCGATGCGCGGCCTTGGCTACCGCTTCGCCACGGTCGGCAGTGATCTTGGGCTGATGGCCCAGGCGGCCGCCGCCAGCGCCGACCAGTCCCGCGCCTCCTGATCCACACGAAGGCCAATCCTTTCCATGTCTGTCCGCCCCGAGCATGCCGCCGCCGCCGGTGCCGGCCAGCCGCCGATGTTGAAGCTTGCCCTGATCCTGGGGCTGCTCGCGGCCTTCGGGCCCCTGTCGATCGACATGTACCTGCCGGCCTTCCCGGCGATCGGCGCCGATCTGAAGGCGGATGCCGCGGCCGTGCAAGCGACGCTGGCGCTGTTCTTTATGGGCATCGCCGGCGGCCAGCTGGTCTATGGGCCGCTGGCCGACCGCTTCGGCCGACGGCGGCCGCTGCTGGCCGGCTGTCTGCTCTACGCAGCCGGCAGTATCGGCTGCGCGCTGGCGACCGATGTCGACCAGCTGATCGCCTTCCGTCTGGTGCAGGCGCTGGGCGGCTGTGCGGGCATGGTGATGTCGCGGGCGGTGATCCGCGATCTGTTCGATGAACGCCATTCGGCGGTGATGCTGGCCCGGCTGATGCTGGTGATGGGTGCCGCCCCCATCCTGGCACCGCTGATCGGCGGCCAGCTGCTGGAGATCGCCGGCTGGCGGGCGATCTTCTGGCTGCTGTCGGGGGTGGGCGTGCTGGCACTGGTGGTGGTGGCGCTGTTCCTGCCCGAAAGCCTGCCGGCCGAACGCCGCCGGCGCCAGGGGCCGGGAGAGATCGCCCTCACCTATCTGCGCTTCGCCATCGACCGGCGCTTCATCGCCCCGGCGCTCGCCAGTGGTGCGGCGATGGGGGCGATGTTCGCCTATATCTCGGGCTCGCCCTTCGTCTTCATCGAGCTGCACCAGGTGCCGCCGGCCGCCTATGGCTGGCTGTTCGGCGCCAATGCCGCCGGCCTGATCCTGGCCTCGCAGTTCAACGCCCGGCTGGTGCGGAGCACGAGCCCGGCCGCGATCATGCGCCGGGCCAATCTGGTCCAGGCCGTGGCGGGGCTGGTGCTGGTGGCAGTGGCGATCAGCGCCGTTTCCACCCCCGGCACCACGCTGGCGCTGGTGGCGATCATGCTGCCGCTGTTCCTGTGCATCGCCATGAACGGGCTGATCAATCCCAATGCCACCGCGGTCGCCATGGCCCCCTTCGGTGCCCGGGCCGGCAGTGCCGCCGCCCTGCTGGGGCTGATCCAGTTCGGCACCGGCGCCATCTCGGCCGCCATCGTCGGCGCGCTCGACGACGGCACGGCCTGGCCGATGGCGGCGGTCATCGCGGGCATGGGGATCGCCGGGGCGATCGCGGCACGTCTTGCCGCACCGGCACCCGCGGGGACGAGGCGATGATTGCCATGCCCGGACGAAACCACTACTAATCGAAGAAGCGCGACCATCTTAAAACGCGAAACGAATTTGTGTTTTTCTCGTTTCGCGATGCGGCCCTCTCCACGCCAGACCTTGGAAGCTTGAGCGATGAGCAACATCCGTACCGAGCGCGTGATCGACGTTCACCACTGGACAGACCGGCTGTTCAGCTTCACGACGACGCGTGATCCGGCATTCCGCTTCGAAAACGGCCAGTTCACCATGATCGGGCTCGAGGTCAACGGCAAGCCGCTGCTTCGCGCCTACAGCGTCGCCAGCCCGAACTATGAAGAGACGCTGGAATTCCTCAGCATCAAGGTGCAGGACGGCCCGCTGACCTCCAGGCTTCAGCACATCAAGCGCGGCGACGCGCTGCTGGTCGGTGCCAAGCCGGTCGGCACGCTGGTGAAGGACAATCTGCGCCCGGGCCGCACGCTCTATATGCTGTCGACCGGCACCGGCCTTGCCCCCTTCATGAGCCTGATCCGCGATCCCGACGTCTATGACCGCTTCGAGAAAGTGGTGCTGACCCATACCTGCCGCGAGGTCAGCGAGCTGGCCTATCACGACTACATCTCGAAAGAGATGCCGGCGCACGAGTATTTCGGCGATGCGGTGCGCGAGCAGCTGATCTACTACCCCTCGGTGACCCGAGAGCCGTTCCGCAACCAGGGCCGGATCACCGACCTGATCGACAGCGGCAAGCTGTTCACCGATATCGGCCTGCCGGAATTCACGCCCGAGCATGACCGGATCATGATCTGCGGCAGCCCGGAAATGCTCGCCGACCTGCAGAAACGGGCCGAGGACCGCGGCTTCACCGAGGGCAACAGCAGCCGCCCCGGCGAATACGTGATCGAGAAGGCCTTCGTCGACCGCTGATCGACGCGCCACCTTCAGGCCCCGGCCCGGCTCAGCCGGCCGGGGACGGCACGCACGGCCTGCAGACGACATCCCGCCGCCTGGCCGGCAGCTCGGCACTTTCCAGCAGTTCCCAGAGCGGCAGGGACAGCGGCGGCACCACCCGCCAGTGGAAGGCGACCAGCAGCCGGGTCACAACCGGCCTGGCGCCATTGCCGTCGCCCTGGCCCAGCGGCAGCACCATCCGGGCGTAATGCAGCCGGCGCCGGCTGCCGGGCCGGACATAGAGCGCCAGCGCCAGCCAGCACAGCCCCTCGGCCGTGGACGGCCCATAGCTGGCGGCGGCGCGGCTGCGCAGCTCTTCCGGCAGCGCGTCGGGCAGCTCACGCCCGGTCAGATCCCGGTCGAACATCTCGCGCAGGCGCTCGCCCGCCGTGCGCACCCGCCAGCGATCGGCGGCCAGCACGTCGAGCAGCATCAGCTGGGGCAGGATCCGGCGCAGGGCCTGCGGATCGACGGCAGACGGGGGTGGCAGGGCCGCTGAAGCCGGCCGCCAGTCGCGCCAGAGGTCGAACAGGGTCGCGAAGGCGCCCCTCCGCCCCAGCAGCCGCCGGAACCCCTCTTCATCAACCTCGTATGCCACCGCCATTCCCCGATCTGGTCCGGGCAGCCGGTCTGCCGCCCGCCTCCGCACGCGGCCCGCAGCTTAGCCGCACCGGGGTGAAATGGGCAGTGCCCCCTTGGAAATCATCACAACCGGACACGGCGCTTGACAAGGCTGCGCCCATGAATAAGGTGCACGTCTCTACGTCCGGCGCCGACGTTACGGCGCCGTCAACGAACACCCGCGCGATCGGCCGCCAGCCGGTCGCCCGCCCCCGGGAGACCGGGGGACGGCGGGGCGCCGGTGGCCCAGATGCCGCCGCCCTCCGGGGCAACCGGATAGCGATACGAGGATTGAGCGATGGCCAAGCCCGCCACCGTGCAGATCAAGCTGGTCAGCTCCGAGGGGACCGGCTTCTTCTACGTGACCAAGAAGAACCCGCGCACCCAGACCGAGAAGCTCCAGCTGCGCAAGTACGACCCGAAGCTGCGCAAGCACGTGCTGTTCAAGGAAGCCAAGATCAAGTGATCCCGCCCTCCCTTCGGGGAGGATGCGGATCGCTCAGGCGACCGACGACGCGAAAAAGGCCGCATGCCCGATCCGGGTACGCGGCCTTTTCATTTGGCAGACTTTTTACCTGAGGCATCCGAGGCGCGTCTTGAGCGTCCGGAGGCAGGATCAGGTGGGCCGGTCGAAGATGAAGCAGTCGCGCCCGGCGGCCTTGGCCCGATAGAGCGCCTGGTCGGCGCGGCGGAGCATGTCGTCGGCATCCTGGTCGGCCGGGATGCGCTGGGCCCCGCCCAGGCTGGCGGTGACGGTGACCTTGGTGCCCTCGTCGTCGATCACGATCGGCTGGCCCGAGATCACCGCCCGGACCCGCTCGGCCACTTCGTGCGCCGAGCGGTGGTCGCTGTCGGGCAGCACCATCACAAATTCCTCACCGCCATAGCGGGCCACCAGATCGACGCCACGGACATGGCGGCTCATCCGGTCGGCGATCGCCTGCAGCACCCGGTCGCCGGCATCGTGGCCATAGGTGTCGTTCAGCTGCTTGAAGCGGTCGATGTCCAGCATCAGCACCGCCAGCGGGCGGCCGTCATTGCCGGCGCGCATGAACATCCGGTGCAGATGCGCCGACAGATAGCGGCGGTTGTACAGCCCCGTCAGGCCGTCGGTGGCGGCCAAGGCAATGGAGCGCTGATAATTCTGCCGCAGCCGGTCCTGATAGCGCTTGCGGCGGACCTGGGTACGCACCCGCGCGCCCAGTTCGTTCACGTCCAGCGGCATCATCAGATAGTCGTTCACGCCCAGATCCAGCGCCTTGGCCATGCGCTCGACATCGTCATGGCCCACGATCACCAGGATCGGGGTCTGGCGGGTTTCGTCGATCGCCCGCAGCTGGCTGCACAGGCGTAGCGGATCGAAGCTTTCGATCAGCAGGTTGATCACGATCAGGTCGAAACCGGCGGTGCGCGCCAGATCCAGCGCCTCGGTCGCCGTGCCGACCGCCGAGACGCTGTGCGTGCGCTTCAGCCGGTCGGCCAGAAAGTCGCGCTCGATCTCGCTGTCGTCCACCACCAGCACGCGGGCATTGTCGCCGCTTTCGTCCAGCGGCAGCGGCGCCGCGGCACCGCCCCCGAAATCCGAGATGGTCTGCTCGCGCAGACGCAGCTCGTCGAGCATCATCTTGAGCCGGGTGAGAGAGCGCACGCGCGCGAAGAGCGCCAGATCGTTGATCGGCTTGGTCAGGAAATCATCGGCGCCGGCTTCCAGCGCCCGCACCCGTTCCACGCTGTCGCTGAGGGCCGTGACCATCACCACGGGGATATGGGCGGTCTCGGGGTCGCTCTTCAGCCGGCGGCAGACCTCGTAGCCGTCCATGCCCGGCATCATGATGTCGAGCAGAACGATGTCAGGGGGATGGGCATGGGCACGGGCAAGCGCCATCTCGCCGTTCTGCGCCAGATCGACGTCGTAATACTCCGCCGCAAGCTTCGCTTCGAAGAGCTTGAGGTTGGGCAGGAGATCGTCGACCACCAGAACGCGACCGGGCATTGCCCCTCAATCCAGAAACTTGCGCACCGTTTCGAGGAACGGGGTCACCGAGATCGGCTTCGAGATATAGCCCTCACAGCCGGCATCCAGGATCTTCTCCTCGTCGCCCTTCATCGCGAAGGCCGTGACCGCGATGATCGGGATCGTGCGGAGATCGTCGTCGGCCTTGATCCACTTGGTCACGTCCAGTCCTGACACTTCAGGCAACTGAATGTCCATCAGAATCAGATCGGGATGCTGATCCCGTGCGATCTTCAGGGCCTCCATACCGTCACGGGTCTGCAGAGTCACGTAGCCGTTCGCCTCAAGGAGGTCATTGAACAGCTTCATGTTCAGTTCGTTGTCTTCGACGATCAGAACCGTCTTCGGCATGGCCAATTCCGCCCCGCGCCATCAGGAGGTCCCCTCGGCCGCCGCGGCGGCCCGACCTCACGTCGAACGGCCCGCGACCGGCGGTTCGCCTCGTACCGGCGCACGATGCCCGGTTCCGATGACCGCAGCAATCATTTTGTGGCCATCCGTCAGGCGGTGCAACATCATGCGTGTCCGATGGGCCGTTTCCGATCATGCCCCGGCCCGGTCAAGCTGGAGGAGAACGGCCACACATGTTGGACCCGGCTGCCGCAAACGATGGCTCCCGTATGCAGTCCCGGGTGCTTGTCGGCATCGATCTGGGCGGCACGAAGATTGCGGCAGTCGCCATCGAACGGGCAACAGGGCGAACGCTTGCACATTTACGCATGCCGACGCCGCGTGGCGACTATGATGCCACCATACGGACCATCGACGAGATTGCCGCCCGCGCGGAACAGGCGGCCGGAGTGACGGAGCGCCTGCCGCTGGGCATCGGCATGCCCGGCGCCATCAGCCCCAAAACCGGTCTGGTGAAGAACGCCAACTCCACCTGGCTGAACGGCCGGCCGCTGGACCGCGATTTCACGGCACGCACCGGCAGGGCCGTGCGACTTGCCAATGATGCGAATTGCCTGGCGGTGTCGGAAGCCGTCGACGGGGCGGCGGCGGGGGCCCGTCTGGTCTTTGCCGCCATCCTGGGCACGGGCATCGGCGGCGGCATCGCCATCGATGGCCGGGTGCATGACGGCGCCGATGCGATCGCCGGCGAATGGGGCCACACCCCGATGCCCTGGGCCCAGCCCTGGAGCCGGGCCCCCGGCGAAACCCCGCCGCCGCAGGCCGCCGACCTGCCGGAACTGCCGGGCCCTGCCTGCTATTGCGGCCGGACGGGCTGCATCGAGACGCTGCTGTCGGGCCCCGGGCTTGCCCGCGATGGCGCCCGGCTGCGCGGGCTGGACGACGACGCCGCCGCCCTGGAACACAGCGCCGAGGCCGTGCTGGCGGCGGAACGGGCCGGCGCCCCCTGGGCGCTGGCGGCCGTGGCGCGCTGGCGCCATCGCTTCGGCCGGGCGCTGGCCATGATCGTCAACATCCTGGACCCGGATGTGATCGTGCTGGGTGGCGGGCTGTCGCAGGTGCCGGCACTGGTGGCGGATCCCGGGCCTCTGGTCGCGCCCTGGCTGTTTTCCGACCGGATGCGCACGCCGGTGCGCATTGCGCGCCATGGCGACGACAGCGGCGTGCGCGGCGCCGCCCGGCTGTGGGACAGCGCCTGACCGCAGGATCGGCGGGCCGTGGCTCGGCACTGGACGCGAAGCCCGCCGCGTGGGAACATGACCGGAACATCCGGCCGTTCCTGGCGAGTGCCACAGCCCATGTCCGCAGCCCCTGCCGCCGATGACGGCGGCACAGATCAGGCTTACCCACCCGCAGGCTGCGCCCCTGCATCGGCCGCGGGGTGGCTGTGCCGCGACTGCGGATCCACCCGCATGGCCGAAGACGGCAACCGGCGCTGCCCGGCCTGCGGTTCGGCGCGGATCGTGATCCATCCCGAACTGCACCGGCTGACCATCGCCCATGTCGATTGCGATGCCTTCTACGCCTCGGTCGAAAAGCGCGACCGGCCCGATCTGGCGCAACGGCCGGTGATCGTGGGCGGCGGCCATCGCGGTGTCGTCGCCACCTGTTGCTATCTGGCCCGGATGAAGGGCGTGCGCTCGGCCATGCCGATGTTCAAGGCGCGCGAACTGTGCCCGGATGCGGTGGTGCTGCCGCCCGATATGGCGCGCTATCGCGAGGCGGGGCTGAAGATCCGCCGGCTGATGCGTGCCCTCACCCCGCTGGTCGAGCCCTTGTCGATCGACGAGGCCTATCTGGATCTGGGGCCGGAGGCGGGGGCGCCCGACAGTCGGGCCAGCCCCGCCCAGCGCCTGGCCGCCCTGGCCCGCCGGGTGGAGCGCGAGGTGGGGGTCACGGTCTCGGTCGGGCTCGGCCCCAACAAGTTTCTGGCCAAGCTGGCCTCGGAACTGGACAAGCCGCGCGGCTTTGCGGTGATCGGTACAGCCGAAGCCGCCGCCTTCCTGGCCGACAAGCCGGTGCGCATGCTGTGGGGGGTGGGCCCGGCCTTCGAACGCCGGCTTGCCACAGACGGCATCACCCGGATCGGCCAGCTGCAATCACTGGGGCCGCAGGCGCTGGCCCGCCGCTATGGCCGGATCGGCGCCCAGATCGCGGGCTTTGCCACGGGGCGCGACCCGCGGCGGGTGACGCCCTCGCGCCCGGCCAAAAGCGTGTCGGCCGAAACCACGCTGGCCCGCGACGAACGCGCCGCCGACCGCCTGGCAGAGCTGTTGCCGCCGCTGGCCGAACGGGTGGCGGCCCGTCTGGCCGGCAGCCGTCTGGTGGCCGAAGGCGTGGTGCTGAAGCTGAAGACCGCCGATTTTCAGACCCTGACCCGCAGCCGGCGGCTGAAGGCGCCGACCGATCGATCGGCGCCCCTGATCGCCGCGGCACAGGACCTGCTCGCCGCCGAGGCGACCGGCGATACCGCCTTCCGGCTGATCGGGCTGGGCGCCCAGCCGGTGCGCGACCGGGACGGCGACCCCGCCGCCCCGGATCTCTTCGGCACCGGCTGACGGATCAGCCCGGCAGCGCGAAGGTCAGCGTGGTGTGGGCCACGGGCTCGTCGTCGCCGTCGGAATAGAGCGACACCTCGCCATAGGCCAGCCTGCGGCCGCACCGGATCAGCCGTGCTTCGGAAAGCACGTCGACCATGGCCGGGCGGCGCAGGAAATTGATGGTCAGATTGCTGGTCACCGCCATCCGCGCCGGGCCCAGCCGGCCCATGATCGCGGCATAGAAGGTGACGTCGGCAAGCGTCGCCAGGGCCGGGCCGCTCAACGTGCCACCGGGGCGGATCAGCTGCACCGTGGCCGGAAGGCGGCCCCGGGCGCTACCGTCGTCGATCCGCTCGATACGGATGCCGAGCAGCTCGGCCATGGGCAATTCATCACGAATGATCTGATTGAAGGCGTCGGGACGGATCCGGTCGAGGCCGGGTTCGACCATTACAGTCATGCGTGGCGTCTCTCTGTTCGGAACGCACTGAGGGAACGGGTTCTATCAGTCGCACTCTTCCGCCGTCGGCCGGTTTTCTACCGAGACGAGACGAGCAGATATCGCAAATTCACCGTAATCTATATCGAATCGCCGGACGACCCCGTTCGGCTGGATCTGGTAAAGAAGCTCATAGATCGGCGTCTCGGACCGATCGTCGGGCTTGAAGAAGGCCAGCCGCATCGGAATGACGGTCGCCGTGCGCAGCGCATCCGCCGCCTCCCCCGCCTGGACCGGCCAGTCCTGGTCGGCCGCGATCTCCGTCGGCCGGCCGATATGGGCGCTCACGAAGGACAGGCTGTCCTGCCCCGATCCGGTCAGAACCTGGGCGCGGATGAAGGCCTCCCCGGCCTCCGCCGCCTGAAGCAGCCGCTCGGTATGGGCGGTGGGCAGCAGGGCACCGGCCGGCACGCTCTCGGTTACGCCCGGCGGATTGGCGAAACGAAGTTTCGAAGGACGATCCGGTGACGTCCGATCGAGATGGGCGATGGCCAGTTCGACGCTCTCGCCGTTTTCTCGCTCTTCGTAACGAAACCGAAACCGTGTGCCGTCGTCCGACTCCTCGGAATCGAACAGGATGTCCGACACCACCGGTTCCGCCTCGTCGAAATCGATCTCCATCCGGCTGGCCTGCAGCACCGACCAGCCGTCACAGGCCCGGTCGAAGATCACCGCCATATCACCCGCGACGCCGGCGATCGCGGCATCGGGCTGGGCTTTCAGCAGGCTCATCGCGTAATGCGCGCGGTGCGGCACCGAATGCGGGGCCGCCAGGGCCGCGGGCATCAGGGCCAGGACGGTTCCGGCCGCCGCCACGCATCCCAGGATCCCTTGCCCGATCCGGAACCGCCCTCCGGTTGCGATCAGGCGCGGCATCACGACCAGACGCGACATCACGGCTCGACGGGCGGCGGCGGAACGGCTGGGCAGAGGCATGGGCGAAAGCTCCGGGATCTGCGGTCGGGAAGACGTCTGCGGGGCGCAGGCCGCCGGCGCCGCGGGCGCAAGAGTGTGCCACGGGCGGAACCTGCCCGGAAGGCCCGCCCGCGCGGCCGGCTTCTCTCAGCGGCGGATCCCGCCATCCAGTGTTGCAACCGCGCCGTAAAGATCCGGACGGCGATCGCGGAACAGCCCCCACGAGGCTCTCAGCCGGCGCGCCATCGCCAGATCCAGCTCTGCGGTCACCACCGCATCGCCGCTGCGCCCGGCCTCGGCCAGGATCGCGCCGGTCGGGTCGGCCACGAAGCTGGATCCGTAGAAGGTGAGCGTGGCATCGCGGCCCGCCTCGGTCCCCACCCGGTTGGCGGCGATCACCGGCAAGATATTGGCGCCGGCATGGCCCTGCATCACCCGCCGCCAATGGTCGCGGCTGTCCCAGTCCGGGGCCTGAGGCTCGGACCCGATCGCCGTCGGATAGAGCAGCAGTTCGGCCCCAGCCAGCGCCATCGCCCGGGCTGCTTCGGGAAACCACTGGTCCCAGCAGATCGCGGCGCCGATCCGCCCCAGCTTCGTGTCGAACACCCTGAAGCCGGTGTCGCCGGGCGAGAAATAGAATTTCTCCTGATAGCCCGGCCCGTCGGGGATATGGCTCTTGCGGTAGAGGCCCAGCACCCGGCCGTCGGCATCGATCATCGCCAGGCTGTTGAAGAAGGCCTGGCCGGCGCGTTCGAAGAAGCTGACCGGGATCACCACCCCCAGTTCCGCCGCCAGGGCCGACAGCCGGGCGATCGCGGGATTGCCCTCATAGGGGCGTGCGGCATCGAACCAGGCCGGGTCCTGGTCCTTGCAGAAATAGGGCAGCTCGAACAGTTCCTGCGGCAGCACCAGCCGGGCGCCGGCCGCGGCGGCGGTGCGGATCATCTCCTCGACCCGGTCGAGGTTCCGGTCACGGTCGTCGGCCACCGCCATCTGCAGGGCGGCAACCGTCAGCAGGCCGTCGGTCATGTCGGAACTCCGTCTGCGGCGTCTGAAATCCGGGACATATGATCCGCTCAGCCTATCCGGCCCCGGCCTCTCGCCGCAACCGAAGCCCTTGTGACAAGGCTGCGGCGCCGTGGCGGTTTCGCAACAGGTGGTTTCCAATCCTGGACATAATTCCTCTCATGATCGACGAGCAGTGCTTTCTATAATTGACGTTAACGTAAACGTTACTTAACCATCGAGTGGTTCGAGGGAATTCAATCCGGGTTGTACACCCGCTTTGGATACCCACGACACATCCTGAAAGGGAATCTTTCCGGATCAAAAGAATCTTAATGGGGAAACGTCCGATGCACGCCCGTCCGCCCAGACGTCATCCGGGCCGCGCCGCCGCGGCCAGCCTGCCAACCCTTCTCGGCCTGCCCGCGCTTGCGGCGGCCCTGCTCGCCGCCGGCCCTGCCGGGGCTGCCGGCTTCTTCATCCAGGAACAGAGCGTCAAGGGCGTCGGCCGCGCCTTTGCCGGCGAAGCCGCCCTCGGTTCCGACGCCTCCACCATCTTCACCAACCCGGCGGGCATGACCCGGCTCGACGGTCGCCAGGTTCAACTGGGCGGCCATGTGCTGATCCTGAAGGCGGATCTGACCGATGCCGGCTCCACCGCCACCACCCTCGGCACCGGCGGTGCCGCGGTGCGCTATGGCGGCGCCAATGGCGACCCCTTCGACACCACGCCGGTGCCGAATTTCTACGCCGCCATGCCGGTGGACGACGACCACCGGGTCTGGCTGGGTGTGGGCATCTCGGCCCCCTTCGGCCTGGTCGCCGACTATGGCGACGGCTGGTTCGGCCGCTACGATTCGACCAAGACCGAACTCAAGACCATCGACATCGCCCCCAGCATCGCCTTCAAGGCCAGCGACTGGCTGTCGGTGGGCGGCGGCCTCGACATCCAGTATGCCGAGGCGACGCTCGAAAATGCGGTCGCCAACGGCCTCGCCCCGGGCGGGCCCAGCCCCGCAACCGACGGCCATGCCCGCGTCGAGGGCGATGACTGGAGCGTGGGCTACAATCTGGGTGTGATCTTCACCCCGGTGCCTCAGGCGCGGATCGGCCTGCATTACCGCTCGGCCATTTCCCACGACCTGAAGGGCACGGCCTCGCTCACCGATCTGACCGGCCCGCTGGCGGCGGCCAATTTCCGCTCCGATGGTCAGGCGGCGCTCGACCTGCCGGCCGTCGCCTCGGCAGCGGTGGCGGTGGATGTCACCGACCGGCTCACCCTGCTCGGCCAGGTGAACTTCTACGAATGGAGCCGGTTCGACGAGATCCGGGTGCAGTTCTCCAACGGCCTGCCGGATTCGGTGAAGACCCAGAATTACGAAGACAGCTGGGGTGTCAGCCTCGGTGCCGAATACCGGCTGGATCCGGCCTGGACGCTGCGCGGCGGCGTGCAGTGGGACCAGACGCCGACGGTCGATGAATACCGCACCACCCGCACCCCCGATGCCGACCGGCTGTGGCTGGCGGCCGGTGCCAGCTGGGAAGTCTCGGACTGGATCGGCATCGACATGGCCTATGCCCACATTTTCGTCGACGACACCCGGATCGACCTGATCGAGCCGGGCATCGGCGGCACCGGTCAGGTCAATGTCCGCGCCGATGTGGAAAGCAGCATCGATATCGTCAGCCTTCAGGCGCGCCTGAAGTTCTGATCACCCGGCCCCTCTCGCCGCCCTCCCGGCCGACGACCTCCGTCTAGCGGAGGTCGTCGGCCGGGGCGGCCTCGATCAGGCCGGCGTCATCGGCCTCGGGCATCGGGGCCGGTTGCGGCAGGGCCACGGCCAGGCGGGCGAAGCCGCCGAAGGGAGCCAGCGCCGGGCAGGGCACCTGCTCGATCGCCGCGGTGGGCAGGGCCCTGGACAGGGCCTTCAGCGCCGCTGCATCGTTGCCGTCTTCGAAGCCCGGCACCACCAGCCGGCGGCCGTCACGCAGCAGGCTCAGATAGCTTGCGGGCAGCAGCCGCCCGGCGTCGTCCCGCGGCCGGCGCTTCGGCAGGGGCACCGGCACCACGCTCATCGGCATGCCGTCGGCCAGGGTCACCACCTCCAGCCGGCGCCGGATCTCGGCCAGGGCGGCATGATCCGGATCGCCTTCGGGCGCCACCGCCACGGCGACCACCCCCGGCGCCAGAAAACGGACCACGCCATCCAGATTGCCGGGCCGCTCGTCGCCCGAAAATCCACCCGGCACCCAGACCACGCGGGTCGCGCCGAAGGTTGCGGCCAGATGCACGGCCATGGCCTCGCGGTCGGCCTCTCGCCCGCCGACCAGCACCTCGCTTGCTACCAGCACCCCGCCGCCATCGGCCGCGACCATGCCGGCCCGGCCGTCGATGTCGAGCAGGATGCGGCCCACCGTCTCGTCGCCGGCCAGCGCCAGCAGGCGGCCGGCCACGTCGCAATCGTCGTGATGGTGGCTGCGGTCGACCGGCCATTCCACCGCGCAGGGCGCGCCATCGGCCGTCCGCCCCATCGACGGGCGGCGATCGGCAAAGCAGGCCAGGCTGCCTTCCCAGGACGACACCCCCACCCCGGCGCCGCAGCGCATCGAGGCGTCGGCAAGATCGCCGGCGCGAGCCAGCATGGCGACCTGGGTGTCGCGGGCCAGAATGCGGGCGGCCTCGGCGATGGCGAGGCCGGCATCGCGGGGATCGCTGATGCCGTCGGCCGCCGACGGCCAGACGGCAAGCCACAGCCGGGCCGGCTGGTCGGGGGCCGGCAGGTGGCAGGAGGGGTGCGGCGGGGCACCCGGATGCATGAACATCTCGGACATGAGGGCGTCTCCGCTCCGGAGCGCCGGGATGCTGGCAGGGCGATCATGACCGGGGGCGGCCCGCTAAACAGGCGGGGCCGGTCCTGCCCGGCATGTCGGGCCGCAGTCTCCGGCGTGAGGGGGATCGATCGTCGCTGGTGCGGATGGCGTGCCGCCGAGGTCGGGCCTTGCCTCGTCTGGTGTTCCCGTCGTTGCCGACGGCACGTCTGGTCGTGTCCCGGATCCCATCCTAGCGCGTGTGGGGGAAGAGGTGCAATCCGCAGCAGCACCCCGCCCCCTCCTCCATCCGAAGCCCGCCCCTATCCGAAGATCAGCCGCGCCGTTTCGCGCGCGATCACCGCCTCTTCATCGGTGTCGAGCGCCAGAACCAGCACCGGGCTCGCAGCGGCCGAAATCACCGGGCCGTGGGCGGCATTGGCCGCCGGATCGAGGGTCACGCCCAGAAAGCCCAGATGGGCGGCAATGCGCGCCCGCATGCCGGCTGAATACCGCCCGATGCCGGCGGTGAACACCAGCACGTCCAGTCCGCCGATCGCCACCGCCACCGAGCCCGCCTCGCGACCGGCACGATAGGCGAACAGGGCCATCGCCTCTTCGGCCTTCGGATCCGATGAGGTCTCCAGCACGCGCATGTCGTCGGAGACGCCCGACACGCCGAGCAGACCCGAGCGGGCATTCAGCAGCCGGTCGACCTCGGCCGCCGTCATGCCCCGGTCGCGGATCAGATGCAGCACCACGCCGGGGTCGATCGCCCCCGACCGCTTGCCCATCATCAGCCCGTCGAGTGCTGTAAAGCCCATGGTGGTCGCCACCGACCGCCGGGCGAGCATGCCGCAAAGGCTGGCGCCGTGGCCCAGATGCGCCACGATCACCCGCCCGTCGGCGCGCGGGCCGGCATGATCCGGCAGCACATGGGCGATATGGGCGTAAGACAGGCCGTGGAAGCCATAGCGCAGCACGCCCTCGTCGGTCAGCTCCCGCGGGATCGGCATGGTCTGGGCGATCCGGGGCTGGCTGCGGTGAAAGGCGGTGTCGAAACAGGCGACCTGCGGCAGATCCGGCCAGAGCTTCCGGGTCGCGGCAATCCCCGACAGATTGTGCGGCTGGTGATTGGGCGCCAGGGCCACGAAGCCCTCCAGCGCCGCGATCACCGCATCATCCACCACCACCGGCGCATCGAAGCGGGCACCGCCATGGACCACGCGATGTCCCACCGCCGCCACCTCGCCCAGGTTGTGGACGACCGCCGCGATCCGGTCCAGCGCCCAGGCCGTCAGCCCGGCATGATCGGCCAGGCCCTCCGGTGGCTGGCCGATCTCCTCCAGATGCGCGCCGCGCCCCTTGGCCGACGGGCCCCTCAGCGTGCCGATGGATTCGACCTCGGCCCGGCCGATCTCCTCCATGTCCGACAGGCGGACGACGCCGAATTTCAGGCTCGACGAGCCGGCATTCACGGTGATGATCAGCTGCTCGGTCATGGCCGTGCCCCACGATGGACGAAGATCTGCGCCAGTGCCGCCGAGGCGAGGCGGGCGGCCGGGCCGTCGGCACGGCTGGTCAGCATGATGGGCACGCGCGCGCCCAGCACCAGGCCTGCGGCCTCGGCGCCGGCCAGATGGATCAGCTGCTTGGCGACCATATTGCCGGCTTCCAGATCCGGGGTGACCAGGATGTCGGCATCGCCCGCCACCTCGGACACGATACCCTTGGCCTTGGCCGCCGCCTTCGAGACCGCATTGTCGAAGGCGAGCGGGCCGTCGAGCAGGCCGCCGGTGATCTGGCCGCGATCGGCCATCTTGCACAGCGCCGCCGCTTCCAGCGTCGAGGCGATGGCCGGATAGACCGTCTCTACCGCCGACAGGATCGCGACCTTGGGCCGATCGGTCCCCAGCGCCCGGACCAGATCGATGGCGTTCTGGACGATGTCGCGCTTGGCGGCGAGATCCGGATAGATGTTGATCGCCGCATCGGTCACGAACAGCGGCTTGGGATAGGCCGGCACGTCCAGCGCGAAGACATGGCTCATCCGCCGGCCGGTGCGCAGACCCGTCACCTTGTCGACGGCGGCGGCCATCACCTCGTCGGTGTGCAGCGCGCCCTTCATGATCGCCGCGGCCTCGCCCTCGCGCACCAGCGCCACCGCCCGTTCGGCGGCGGCATGGCTGTGTGGCTGGTCGACGATGCGGATGCCCGACAGGCTGCGCCCGGCGGCCTCTGCCGCCGCCCGGATCTTGGCCTCGGGGCCGATCAGGATCGGCTGGATCAGCCCGGCCGCCGCCGCATCCAGCGCGCCCTCGATCGAATTGGCATCGACCGGATGGACCACGGCGGTCGCGATCGGCGGCAGATCGGCGGTGGCCGCCAGCAGGCGGCGATAGACCGGCCGGTTCTCGGGCGCCGCCGCCTCGGCGGCGACGGTCGCCTGCGGGGTCACGACGAAGGGCCGGTCGACACGGGCCTCTGCGGCACGGACCTCGGCCGATCCGGTCGCGACCAGCCGGCCATCGGCCGCGACCACGGTCGCATCCAGCGTCAGGCGGCGATCGGCGCCCAGCGTCCGGACCACCAGCTTTGCCGTCAGCCGGTCACCGGCCGCCACCTGGCCGGTGCGGTCCAGCCGCGAGCCCAGGATTTCGGCGCCGGGGCCGGGCAGTTCGGCCGCGATCAGCAGGTCGATCATCAGCCCCGGCAGAGCGGTGAAGGCGGCGACGCCGCGAAAGCCGGCATCGGCCGCGAGTGCCGGGTCGATATGGGCGGGGTCGATCTCGCGGGCGATCTCGCCCAGCCGGTCGGCAAGCGGCTGGCCTGCCTCGTGAACCAGGCAGGCGCTGTCGCCGGCACGGATATCCTCGAACGGTCGGTTGGCGATCCTGAGCATGGGAACGGTCGGTTTCCGGGCCTCGTGTGGACGGACGCTTGGCTTGTTGCTTTGCACCATCCTCGCCGGAATGCGTGACGATTGCGACCTCGAGTTTGCCCCCGCGGCCGATCGTCCCGCCGCCCATGGCGCCCGGTCAGGCCGCGTCGGCCGCCTTCTTCTTCGCGGCAGCCGCCCGGATGCGCGCCTCGGCCATGGCATCCGCCACTTCGGCGGTGGTGCGGCCCGTCCTCGCCGCTTCGGCGAAGATGCGCGACATGGTGTCGCCGATACCCCGAACCAGCGCCGTCGCCCGCGCCACGTCATAGCCCGCCGGCCCGTGCTCGACCGCGATGTTGATCACGCCGCCGGCATTGATCACGTAATCGGGGGCATAAAGCACGCCCCGATCGGCCAGCATCCGGGCATGGCGCGGCTCCGCCAGCTGGTTGTTGGCGGCACCGGCGACGATGCCGGCCTTGATCTCGGGGATGGTGCGGTCGTTCAGCACCGCGCCCAGCGCGCAGGGGGCATAGACATCGACCGGCTCGGCATGGATCACCGCCGGGTCGACGACGCGGGCGCCGGTCGCGGCCGCCACGCGGTCGGTGGCATCGCGGTGAATATCGGCCACCACCAGCCGGGCACCGGACTCGTGCAGCCGCCGGGCCAGATCGGCCCCCACATGGCCCAGCCCCTGAACCGCCACGGTCACGCCGGTCAGCTCGTCGCTGCCGCGGGCATGGGCCAGGGCCGCGCGGATGCCCAGAAAAACGCCCAGTGCCGTGAAGGGCGACGGGTCGCCGCTGGTCTCGGCCAGGCCCAGAACATGGCCGGTTTCGCGCCGCACATGGGCCATATCGTCGGTGCCGATGCCGACATCCTCGGCCGTGATGTAGCGGCCGGCCAGGCTTTCGACGAAGCGGCCGAAGGCGCGCATCATCGCCGGTGTCTTGTCGCGGCGGGCATCGCCCAGAATGACGGCCTTGGCCCCGCCAAAATCCAGCCCCGCCATGGCGTTCTTATAGGTCATGCCGCGGGCCAGCCGCAGCACATCGGTCACGGCGGCGGCCTCGTCGGGGTAGGCCCACATCCGGCAGCCGCCGACACCGGGGCCCAGCACGGTGGAATGGAGGGCCACGATCGCCTTCAGCCCGGTTTCGGGATCATGGCCGAAGATCACCTGCTCGTGACCGTCGAACGCGGCACAAGAAAATACGGACATGTTTTCTCCCCTTCGGCCATCTTCCCAAGATGGCCGACTGTCTTCGCCGAAGCGAATTCTGTTGCTGTTGGGAGTCAATCTGTCACCGCGCCGCAGGGCTTTCAATCGCCCACCGCACGCCCGTCTGAAATAGAGGGAAAGTTGCTGGCCGCCAATTCGACGTCATTTTCCCTTCGAAAGCACCCGGAAGAATTGGTAATAAAATTACCTGTCGTGACAGGGGGATTCGGGGCGCTCAGCTCCCGCGATCGGCGATCTCGTCCTCGACCGCCTCGGGGTCGGCGCCGCGTTCGGCGATGTCGCGATCCAGATTGGCGATCACCCGCACCAGCAGGTCGCGCAGACCGTAAATCTCATCGCTGGCAAGGCCGTCGATGGCGGCGATATTGGTTTCGGCCGCACGGGGCAGCAATTCGTGACGCAGCGCCCGGCCGCGATCGGTCAGGTAGACCAGGCTGCGGCGGCGGTCATGCACGTCGCGCTCACGGCGCACCAGACCGCGTCGCTCCATCAGCCGGAGCGCCGTCACCGTCGTCGGCTCCATCATCCGGATGCGCCGGCTGAGGTCGCGCTGGGTGATCCCCTCTTCCTGCCACAGGATGCGCAGGAAAAACCACATGCCCATGGTGACTTCGGTATCCGCCACCCGCATCTGCATGGCACGCAGATAGGCCCGATGGGCATCACGCACCAGGTAGCCGATGCTCTCCAGCAGGGGGAAATCCGCCCCGGCCATGGCCTGCTCGTAGACTTCGGCGGCCGGTCGCGCGCCATGACCGGGTCTTCGAGGATCCGACGACACCATCAGTTGCTTCCGATCGTAAACAATGTCGCATTACGATTGAAGCATACCACGGCTATCGCCCCCGCCAAGGGCCTGGGCGCGTTCATTCTGCCGCCGGAAACGGCTCCCCGTCAGATCCGGCCCAGAACAGTCCACCATACGAGATCAAGCGGCCAGAGCAGCAGCATTGCCGCCAACCCGAGCGCGATCATCGCCCGCGCCGCCGCGCCCTGACCGATGCCCGACAGGCCAAGCGCCACGATCACCGGCGGCGACTGATAGGGCAGCAGGGCGGTGGAAAAGCCCAGCGCCTGTGTCATCAGCACGGTGTCGAGCGACAGCCCGGTCGCCTCCGCCAGCCGGGCGGCCAGCGGTGTCATGATCGCCGGTGTGCCATGCAGAGAGCCCAGCAGCCCGACCACGGTCGAGATCAGCCCCAGCTTGTAGACGTTGAGCGCATCGGCCCCGGGCTCGAAGCCGGCAAGGTCGATCATCACCCCGCCCATGGCATCGCCCAGCCCCGCGGCCGAGATCACGGCCCCCAGCGACAGCATGGCGGCGATGAAGATCAGCGTGCCGACCGGCAGGCCGGTGCGGATGAAATCCGCCGGCACCAGGCGCAGGCCGGGGGTCAGGATCAGGGCCGCGGCCGAAAGCCCGACCCAGGCCGGCTTCAACCCGTGCAGCCAGTCGGTTGCCCAAAGCGCCAACGTGGCCCCCAGAATCAACGCCAGCCGGCCCAGCGCCCGCGGGTCGGCCGCCACACCCGGCGCCATGGCCCCGGCCTCACGCGCCCCGGCCTCACGCGGGGGCGGGGCGGGAAACAGCCGCACCAGCAGCACCACCAGCAGCACCGCCTTCAGGATGCCCAGCACCGGGAAATGCAGCGCCAGCCAGCCGCCATAGCTGAAATGATGGTCGTAGAGCGTTTCCGCCGCGCCGGTCAGGATCATGTTCGGCACATTGGCCGGCAGAATGCCGAAGGGTGGAAAGAAGGTGCCCAGCGCCGCCGCCATCACCAGCCCGGTGCGGCCGGGATGGCCGGCGTCATAGCCCGCGCGCTCGGCCAGGGCCAGCGCGATCGGCACCAGCAGCGCCACCCGCCCCACCGCGGCCGGCACCAGAAAGGCGAGCAGCACGCCCGCCGCCACCATGCCGGCGATCAGCGCCGCGTAAGAGGTGCCGAACACGCCCGCCGCCTGGCGGGCCAGACGGTCGGCCAGCCCCGCATGGCGCGCCGCCGCCCCGAAGACGAGGCCCGAGAGCACCAGCCAGAAGGCGCCGGAATGGAAGCCCGAGAACACCGTATCGGGTGGTGCCACCCCCAGGATGGCGGCCCCGGCGAAGAACAGGATCGCGGCATAGGCCTCGGGTGCGGCGGCAGTCGCCACCAGAACCAGCATGGCGAGGGCGAGCCCGCCCGCCTGCCAGGCCGGGGCCACATCCCCGAACATCCAGGGGGCGATCACGGCAAGCAGAAGCCCTGCCGCCGAGACGATCGGCGGCAGGGCGGCTGATATCAGGCCCGGCATTCTGCGTGGAGCGGCGGACACGGCCGGTCAGGCCGCCTCGCATTTCGCGCGTAGGGCGCGCGACACCCGCCCTGCCGGCGGCCGGCCCAACTGATCCGAGATGAACCAGCCGGCCTGCAGCACCGCATCGAAATCGATGCCGGTACGGATGCCCATGCCGTTCAGCATATAGAGCACGTCCTCGGTCGCGACATTGCCGGTCGCCCCCTTGGCATAGGGGCAGCCGCCGAGACCCGCGACCGAGGCATCGACCACGGCGATGCCTTCTTCCAGCGCCGCCAGGATATTGGCCAGGGCCTGGCCATAGGTGTCGTGGAAATGCACCGCCAGCTTCTCGCGCGGCACCACGGCCGCGACGGTGTCGATCAGCGTCTTCACCTTGCCGGCGGTGCCGGTGCCGATCGTGTCGCCCAGCGAGACCTCGTAGCAGCCCATCTCGTAGAGCGCCTTCGACACCTCGGCCACCTTCGCGGGGTCGATCTCGCCCTCATAGGGGCAGCCGAGCACGCAGGAGACATAGCCGCGCACCTGGGCGCCGGCCTCGCGCGCCCGCTCCACCACCGGGCGGAAGCGCTCCAGGCTTTCGGCGATGGTGCAGTTGATGTTGCGCTTGCTGAAGGCTTCCGATGCGGCGCCGAACACCGCAACCTCGTCGGCCCCCACTTCCAGCGCCAATTCCAGCCCCTTCAGATTGGGGGTCAGCACGGGGTAGCGGGTGCCCGGGCGCCGGGTCAGGCCGCGCATCACCTCGGCATGATCGGCCATCTGCGGCACCCATTTCGGGCTGACGAAGGCGGTCGCCTCCACCGCCGGCAGGCCGGCGGCGGCCAGACGCTCGATCAGCTCGATCTTCACGGCCGTGGGCACGACCTCCTTCTCGTTCTGCAGGCCGTCGCGCGCGCCGACCTCGACGATCCGGACCTCGGAAGGCAGGGCCATGATCTCGTCCTCCGTCTGGAATTGCCTCACGCCTTGGCCTCGGCGGGGGCGAAGGCGATCAGCTCCGCCCCGTCCTCGACCAGGTCGCCCGCGGCATAATGGACCGCATCGACCGTTCCGTCGACCGGAGCCGAGATGGTGTGTTCCATCTTCATCGCCTCCAGCACGATCAGCGGCGTACCCTTGGTGACCGCGGCCCCCGCCTCGGTCAGCACCTGCACCACCTTGCCCGGCATCGGCGCCACCAGCCGGCCGCCGCCCGCCCCCTCGTCGCCCGTGAAGGCGAAGGGGTCGAAGCGCTCGACCGCGGCATGCCTCCCCCGCCGCCCAGACATGCACCCGCGCCCCGACCTCGGCGACCCGGGCGGTGAAGCGATGACCGTCCAGATCGACGATCATCCGGCCGTCGGCCTCGATCGTGGCGCGGACCGGCTGCTCCGGCCCCTCGCCCACCGACACGCCATAGCCGGCCGCATGGAAATGCACCCGCACCGCGATTTCGCGCTCGCCGTCGCGGAAATGGTCATCGACATGGCTGACCGCGTTCATCCGCCAGCCATCGGCGATCGCCCATGGGCTGTGCGGATCGCTGGATGCCGCCGCCCGCTCCGCCGTGGCGCCGGCCAGCACCAGCAGCCGGTGGAGCGCCGCCGTCGCCAGCACCCGGTCCGAGACCGGCACCGGCCCGGGCAGCAGATCGGCGCGGTGCCGCTCGATGAAGCGGGTGTCGAGTTCCGCGGCGGCGAAGGCCGGATGGGCCGCCACCCGGCGCAGGAAGGCGAGATTGGTCTTCAGGCCGGCGACTTCGTAATCGGCCAGCGCCGCCTGCAGCCGCCGGATCGCCTCGGCCCGGTCGGCGCCGTGGACGATCAGCTTGGCGATCATCGGGTCGTAATGGATCGACACCTCGTCGCCGGCGCGGACACCGCTGTCGACCCGGACCCCGGGCCCGATGGGCGGCACCAGGTGGGCCAGCCGGCCGGTCGCCGGCAGGAAGTCGCCGTCGGGATCCTCGGCATAGAGCCGGACCTCGATCGCATGGCCGTTGATGGTCAGCTCGTCCTGGGCCAGCGGCAGCGGCCGGCCATCGGCCACCTGCAGCTGCCAGTCGACCAGATCCTGGCCGGTGATCGCCTCGGTCACCGGATGCTCGACCTGCAGACGGGTGTTCATCTCCATGAAGTAGAAGGCACCCTTGCCCTCGGGCGAGGCATCGACGATGAACTCGACCGTACCGGCGCCGACATAGCCGATCGCCTGGGCAGCCTTCACCGCCGCCTCGCCCATCGCACGGCGGGTCGCCTCGTCCATGCCGGGTGCCGGGGCCTCTTCCACCACCTTCTGATGGCGGCGCTGGATCGAACAGTCGCGCTCGAACAGATAGACCGCCTGGCCGCTCTGATCGGCGAAGACCTGGATTTCGATATGGCGCGGCGTCACCAGATACTTCTCGATCAGCACCCGGTCGTCGCCGAAACTCGCCGCCGCCTCGCGCTTGGCACCGGCCAGGGCCGCGGGGAATTCCGCCTCGGAATGCACCGCGCGCATACCCTTGCCGCCGCCGCCGGCGGTCGCCTTGATCAGCACCGGCCAGCCGATCCGGCGGGCTTCCGACAGCAGCAGCTCCGGATCCTGATCCTCGCCGTGATAGCCGGGCACCAGCGGTACGCCGGCCTTTTCCATGATCCGCTTGGCGGCGCTCTTCGATCCCATCGCCCGGATGGCATCGGCGGGCGGGCCGATGAACACCACCCCGGCCGCGGCGCAGGCCTCGGCGAAGGCATCATTTTCGGACAGGAAGCCATAGCCCGGGTGGATCGCCTGGGCGCCGGTGTCGCGGGCCGCCTTCAGGATCAGATCCGCCTTCAGGTAGCTGTCGCGCGCCGGCGCGGGCCCGAGCAGCACCGCCTCGTCGGCCATTTCGACATGGGCGGCGTTGCGGTCGGCCTCGGAACAGACCGCCACCGTGGCGATGCCGAGCCGGCGGCAGGTGCGGATCACGCGGCAGGCGATCTCACCGCGGTTGGCGATCAGGACTTTGCCGAACATGCGTGTCGGTCCCCGGTTCTGAAGTCTTGGCGTGAATGACGGAAGCGGAAGGTTTTTCGGGCGTCAGCCGCGCCAGGACGGCGTGCGCTTCTCAAGGAAGGCCGTCAGCCCCTCGCGCCCCTCGTCCGAGGCACGCCGGTCGGCAATGCGGGCGGCGGTATCGGCCACCACCGCATCGTCGATCGGCCGGCCGGCCACGGCGAAGGCGAGATCCTTGGCGGCGGCCATGGCCTCGGGGCCGTTGGCGAGCATCAGCTGCACCAGCCGCTCGCCCGCCGCCTCCAGTTCCTCGGCGGCCACCACCTCGTGGATCAGCCCGATCTCGCGCGCCCGGTCGGCATCGATCGCCTCGGCGGTCACGAACAGCCGCCGGGCCCAGCGCAGGCCGATCGCGTTGATCACATAGGGGCTGATCACCGCCGGGATGATGCCGAGCTTGACCTCGGTCAGCGCGAATTTGGCCCGCGGGGTGGCGATCGCGATGTCGCAGGCTGCCACCAGTCCGACCCCGCCGCCATAGGCCGCCCCCTGCACCAGGGCCAGGGTCGGCTTCGACAGATCGTTCAGCGCCCGGACCATGGCCCCCAGCGCGCCCGCATCGGTCAGGTTCTCGTCCCGGCTGTATCCGGCCATGCGCCGCATCCAGTTCAGGTCGGCACCGGCCGAGAAGCTCTTGCCTTCGGCGGCCAGCACCACCACCCGCACCGCGGGATCGTCGTCGAGCGCCCGGAAGATCCGGGTCAGTTCCGCGATCAGCTTGTCGTCGAAGGCGTTGTGGATCTCGGGCCGCGCCATGGTGACGCGTGCGACACCCCGGTCATCGGTCGAGACGACCACGGCAACGGGAGAGGTATCGGTCATCGTCCGGGCATCCTCGATTGGCTGTCTGGCAGGGACGGAGGCAGGAAGGGAGGGCGTCCGTCACATGCGGAACACGCCGAAGCGCGTCTGCTCGATGGGTGCGTTGAGCGAGGCGGACAGTCCCAGCCCCAGCACCCGGCGGGTGTCGGCCGGGTCGACGATGCCGTCGTCCCACAGCCGCGCCGAGGAATAATAGGGGTGGCCCTGAACCTCGTACTGCTCGCGGATCGGTGCCTTGAAGGCGTCTTCCTCGGCCGGATCCCAATCCTGGCCGCGCTTTTCCATGGCATCGCGCTTCACCTGGGCCAGCACGCTCGCCGCCTGCTCGCCGCCCATCACCGAGATGCGGGCATTGGGCCACATCCACAGGAAGCGCGGGCTGTAGGCGCGGCCGCACATGCCGTAATTGCCGGCGCCGAAGCTGCCGCCGATCAGCATGGTGAATTTCGGCACCTGGGCGCAGGCCACCGCGGTCACCATCTTGGCGCCGTCCTTGGCGATGCCGCCGCTTTCGTATTTCCGCCCGACCATGAAGCCGGTGATGTTCTGCAGGAACATCAGCGGAATGCCGCGCTGGGCGCAGAGTTCGATGAAATGCGCGCCCTTCTGGGCCGATTCCGAGAACAGGATGCCGTTATTGGCGACGATGCCGACCGGATAGCCGTAAAGATGGGCGAAGCCGGTGACCAGGGTCGTGCCGTAGAGCGCCTTGAACTCGTCGAATTCCGAGCCGTCGACCACGCGGGCGATCACCTCGCGCACGTCATAGGGCTTGCGGGAATCGCGCGGGATGATGCCGCCCAGCTCCGACGGGTCGTAGGCCGGATCGCGGGGCGTGGCCAGCGCCAGCGAGGCGGGCTTGCGCCAGTTCAGATCGGCCACGATCCGCCGGGCGATCTCCAGCGCATGGGCGTCGTTCTGGGCATAGTGGTCGGTCACGCCCGAGATGCGGGAATGCACGTCGGCGCCGCCCAGATCCTCGGCCGTCACCACCTCGCCGGTGGCGGCCTTCACCAGCGGCGGGCCGCCCAGGAAGATGGTGCCCTGGTTGCGGACGATGATGGTCTCGTCCGACATCGCCGGCACATAGGCGCCGCCTGCGGTGCACGAGCCCATCACCACCGCGATCTGCGGGATGCCCATGGCCGACATATTGGCCTGGTTGTAGAAGATCCGGCCGAAATGTTCCTTGTCGGGGAAGACCTCGTCCTGCTGCGGCAGGTTGGCACCGCCGCTGTCGACCAGATAGATGCAGGGCAGCCGGTTCTGCATCGCCACTTCCTGGGCGCGCAGATGCTTCTTCACCGTCATCGGGTAATAGGTGCCGCCCTTGACCGTGGCGTCATTGGCGACGATCACGCATTCCACGCCCGACACCCGGCCGATGCCGGTGATGATGCCGGCGCCCGGAATGTTCTCGCCATACATGCCGAAGGCCGCGAACTGCGACAGCTCCAGAAAGGGCGAACCGGGATCGAGCAGCGCCCGCACGCGGTCGCGCGGCAGCAGCTTGCCGCGTGAGACATGGCGCTGCCGCGCCGCCTCGCCGCCGCCCGCCGCAATCCCGGCGACCTTGGCCTTCAGGTCGTCGACCTGGGCACGCATATGGGCGGCGTTGTCGCGGAACTCGTCGGAGCGGGTGTTCACCGCGCTTCTGATCTGTCGCATGGCAGGCAGGTTCCCGGACGTCTAGGACTGAGGACGGAGACGGACTGAAGACGGGGTCCGACTGAAGACGGAGCCAGACTGAAGACGGAATCAGGCAGCCGTGGCCGGATGGCGGTGGTCGGGCATGCTCACCAGCCGCCGGTTTCCAGCCAGCGATCCACCTGCGGCAGACGGTCGGCCCCGAAGAAGGGCTCGCCATCGACCAGGAAGAAGGGGCTGCCGAAAACCCCGCGCGCCACCGCGGCATCGCCGGCGGCGCGGAGCTTCGCCTTGATCTCGTCGGAGCCGAGGGCTGAAAGGCAGGCCTCGCGGTCGAACCCGGCTTCGGCGGCGGTATCGGCAACGGCTTCCGGCGTCACCGGGCCGGTATCGGTCACGAAGACCTTGTCGTAGATCTTCAGCGCCAGACGCTTCGCGCCCTCCTGGTCGATCGCATCGGCCCAATAGAAGGCGCGCGAGGCGGCGACCGGATTGAAGGGGAAGGTCGACGGCATGTTGAAGGGCAGACCGGCAAGCTTCGCCGAGCGCACGAAATCGCGCCGGGCGTAGCCGCCCTTCAGCGGATCCTCGATCGCGGCGCGGGTGCCGGTCAGCTTGAACACCGCGCCCACCAGGAAGGGATGCCAGCGCACCGCCCGGCCGTGGCGGCCGGCCACGTCCTCGATCCGGTGGGCGGCGATATAGCCATAGGGCGAGGTGAAGTCGAAATAGAAGTCGATCGGCTCGGCCATGGTCGGGGCGTCTCCTCCGCACCGGTGGCGCCGGGTCTTCTGCGGCCCGGTCGCCCCCTCGTTTCGATCAGTCCGGCACTCAGGCGGCGAGCGCGCGGGCAATCACCAGCCGCTGAATGTCGCTGGTGCCCTCGTAAATCTGGCAGACGCGGACATCACGGTAAATCCGCTCCACCGGATACTCGGCCAGATAGCCATAGCCGCCCAGCGTCTGGATCGCCGACGAGCACACCCGTTCCGCCATCTCGGAGGCGAAAAGCTTGGCCATCGAGGCTTCCTTCAGGCAGGGCAGGCCGGCATCGCGCATCTGGGCCGCGCGCACCACCATCAGCCGCGCCGCTTCCACCTGGGTCGCCATATCGGCCAGGCGGAACGACACCGCCTGATGCTCGAAGATCTTCACGCCGAAGCTCTCGCGCTCCTGGGCGTACTGCACCGCATAGTCCAGCGCCGCCCGCGCCATGCCGACCGACTGGGACGCGATGCCGATGCGGCCGCCTTCCAGGTTCGACAGCGCGATTCTGTACCCCTCGCCCGGCTTGCCGAGCATCAGATCGGGGGTGAGCTTCAGATCCTCGAAGATGATCTGGCAGGTGTCTGAGGCGTGCTGGCCCAGCTTTTCCTCCACCCGTCCGACCTTGTAGCCGGGGGTGTCGGTCGGCACGATGAAGGCCGAGATGCCCTTCTTGCCCGCCGCCGGATCGGTCACCGCAAACACGATGGCGACATCGGCATTGGCGCCCGAGGTGATGAACTGCTTGGTGCCGTTCAGCGACCAGACGCCGTTCTCGAACACCGCCCGGGTCTTGAGCGCGCTCGCATCCGATCCGGCCTGGGGCTCGGTCAGGCAGAAGGCGCCGATCTTGCGCCCCTTGGCCATGTCGGGCAGGAAGCGGCGCTTCTGATCTTCGGTGCCGAATTTCAGGATCGGCATGCAGCCGACCGAGGTATGCACGCTCATGATGGTCGAGGTGGCGCCGTCACCGGCGGCGATCTCTTCGATCGCCAGCGCATAGGACACGTTGTCGGCGCCGGCCCCGCCCCATTCCTCGGGCACGATCATGCCGAGCAGGCCAAGTTCGCCCATCTTGGCCAGCGCCTCGCGCGGGAAGGCGTGTTCGCGGCTCCACTCGGCGGCATGGGGGAGCAGTTCGCCCTGGGCGAAGTCCCGCGCCATGTCGCGGATCATCTTCTGCTCTTCGGTGAGGATCATCGAAAGCGCTCCGGCAGATGGTCTGGTCGGGCTTGACCGCCGCCACCGGCCAGTGGGGACCGGGGGTCGGGCCGCATCGGACGGCGGCGGCGGGGCCGGCGGCGACAGGCTGGAGAGGGGGTGGGGATGCCTGTCGCCGCAATCGGATCCGGCCGGCCGCATCCCTGCGGCGGCCGGACATGGCGTCTGGTCAGTTCATCAGCTCGACGGCCATGGCGGTCGCTTCGCCGCCGCCGATGCACAGGCTGGCCACGCCACGGGTCATGCCGTTGCGCTTCAGGCCGTTGAGCAGGGTCACCAGGATGCGCGCGCCCGAGGCCCCGATCGGGTGGCCGAGGGCGCAGGCGCCGCCATAGATGTTCACCCGCTCGTGGTCGAGATCCAGCTCCTTCATCGCCGCCATGGTGACGACCGCGAAGGCCTCGTTGATCTCGTAGAGGTCGACATCCTTCGCCGACCAGCCGGTCCTGGCGAAGAGCTTGTTCATGGCGCCGATCGGCGCGGTGGTGAACCAGGCCGGCTCCTGGGCATGGGTCGCATGGCCGAGGATCCGGGCGAGCGGGGTCAGGCCGCGACGCTCGGCTTCCGAGGCCCGCATCAGCACCAGCGCCGCGGCCCCGTCGGAAATCGACGACGAATTCGCGGCCGTCACCGTGCCGTCCTTGGCGAAGGCCGGGCGCAGGGTCGGGATCTTGTCGAGATTGGCCTTGCGCGGCTGCTCGTCGATGCCGATCTCGGCCGTGCCGCTGCGGGTCTTGACGCTGACCGGGGTGATCTCGACGGCGGCGCTGCCGTCCTCGCCAGCCTTCTGGGCGCGCTTCAGCGAGGTGATCGCGAAGTCGTCCTGCGATTCGCGGGTGAACTGGTAATGGCGAGCGGTGTCCTCGGCGAAGGTGCCCATCAGGCGGCCCTTGTCGTAGGCATCCTCCAGCCCGTCCAGGAACATGTGATCCATCACCCGGCCATGGCCCATGCGATAGCCGCCGCGGGCCTTGTCGAGCAGATAGGGGGCGTTGGTCATGCTCTCCATGCCGCCGGCCACCATCACGGTGTTGGACCCGGCCAGCAGCTGGTCATGGGCGAACATCGCGGCCTTCATGCCCGAGCCGCACATCTTGTTGATGGTGGTGCAGCCGGCATCCAGCGGCAGGCCGGCGCCGAGCGAGGCCTGACGGGCGGGCGCCTGGCCCTGGCCGGCGGGCAGCACGCAGCCCATCACCACTTCCTCGACATCGGCGGCATCGACGCCGGCGCGGGTCAGGGCCGCGCGGATCGCCGAAGCGCCCAGTTCGGAAGCGGTCAGGTCCTTAAGCTCGCCCTGGAAGCCGCCCATGGGCGTGCGGGCGGCGCCGACGATGACGATCGGATCGGTGGCGGTGGTCATGACGTCTGCTCTCCTCGATCTCTCTTATCGCGGGCCCCTGCACGGGCAGCGCGCCCCGCCGGCCGTCATCGGCCGGCGCGGGCTGCCCCCATCGGTCACGCCGTCTCGCCGAACAGCTCGCGGCCGATCAGCATGCGGCGGATCTCGGACGTGCCGGCGCCGATCTCGTAGAGCTTGGCGTCGCGCAGCAGGCGCCCCGTGGGATAATCGTTGATATAGCCGTTGCCGCCCAGGGCCTGGATCGCTTCCAGCGCCATCCAGGTCGCCTTTTCCGCCGCGTAGAGGATGGCGCCGGCGGCATCCTTGCGCGTGGTCTCACCCCGGTCGCAGGCTTTGGCCACAGCGTAGACATAGGCGCGGGTGGCGCTCAGCGTCACATACATGTCCGCGAGCTTGCCCTGCATCAGCTGGAATTCGCCGATCGGGCGGCCGAACTGCTTGCGCTCGTGGACATAGGGCAGCACCACGTCCATGCAGGACTGCATGATGCCGAGGGGGCCTGCGGCCAGCACCGCGCGCTCGTAATCGAGCCCGCTCATCAGCACATGGACGCCCTTGTTCACGCCGCCCAGCACGTTCTCTTCCGGCACCTCGCAATCCTCGAACACCAGCTCGCCGGTGTTGGAGCCGCGCATGCCCAGCTTGTCGAGCTTCTGGGCGACCGAGAAGCCCTTGAAGCCCTTCTCGATCAGGAAGGCGGTGATGCCGCGCGGGCCCGCTTCCGGATCGGTCTTGGCATAGACCACCAGCGTGTCGGCATCGGGGCCGTTGGTGATCCACATCTTGGTGCCGTTCAGGATGTAGCGGTCGCCCTTCTTCTCGGCCTTCAGCCGCATCGAGACGACGTCGGAGCCGGCGCCGGGCTCGCTCATCGCCAGGGCGCCGACATGATCGCCCGAGATCAGCTTGGGCAGATAGCGCCGCTTCTGTTCTTCATTGCCGTTGCGGCTGATCTGGTTGACGCAGAGATTGCTGTGCGCACCGTAAGACAGACCCACCGAGGCCGAGCCGCGGCTGATCTCTTCCATCGCGATCACATGTTCCAGATAGCCGAGACCGGTGCCGCCGTATTCCTCTTCGGCGGTCATGCCGAGCAGGCCCAGATCGCCCATCTTCTTCCACAGGTCGGCCGGGAAGTCGTTGGTCTGGTCGATCTCCGCCGCGCGCGGCGCGATCTCCTGGGCCGAGAAGCTGGTCACGGTCTGACGCAGCATGTCGGCGGTCTCGCCCAGATCGAAGTTCAGCGTCGGATAGTTCGACAGCATCTGGATCGTCTCCCTTGGATCCCGGTCCGGCGCCGCGGGCGGCACTGCCGGAGCAGACTCAGATTTCGCTCACCTCGATGAGGGTCGACTGCGAGGCGGCACAGAAGATCGGCCGGCCGTCGCGGTCGCCGAACACGTCGCATTGCGCGACCGACAGCGTCCGCCCGGACCGGAGCACCCGGGCACGCGCGATCAGCTTGCGGCCGACCGCCGGCGCCATCAGGTTCAGCTTGTATTCGACCGTCAGCACGCGGGTCTGGGGCCGCATCAGGGTGTGGCAGGCATAGCCGCAGGCACTGTCGGCAACCGCGCCGACGATGCCGCCATGATAGAAACCGTCCTGCTGGGTCACCATCTCGGACCAGGGCAGCTCGATCTCGCAGAGACCCGGCGCACAGAGGGTCATGACCGCACCAATGGTGCGCATGATCGCCTGCGCGTCGAAGCTCGCCCGGACGCGCGCCTCGAAATCGGGATCCTGGACCCGGAACTCCGGCAGCTCATGTGCCGGCAAAAGGCGCTCGGCCTCGGCCAGGGTGATGGTCATGGGCGGTCACTCCCTCTTCCCTCGGGATCGTTCCGACATGCCCGGCCGGCACCCGCTGGTGCGGCCGCGTGTTCCCGGCATGGAAGATCGTGTCCATCGAGGCTTCCCGGGCCTCCGTCTTAAGGTGCGGCAGCTCCGGTTCGGGTCGAACCATAGCAGTGGCTCGGCCATAGACGAAATTGTATCTTTTCATGCGACGCATCGATAGCGTCTATGTGTATGGCCCTCGCCGGGCGGGCGCTGCCGCGCCCTTGGCCGCCGCCGCAATGGCGGCTGGGGGAGGCTCGCGCCTCCCCGGGCTGGTTAGCGGGGCCTGATCATGCCATCGCAGTGGCAGCTTCCATCGGACGGGTAGCGTGGACCTGTATCAGATCCGGTATTTTCTGGCGGTGGCGGAGACCGGCAGCTTTACCAAGGCGGCGGAGCGGGTGTTCGTGACCCAGCCGACCCTGTCGGCCGGCATCCGCAAGCTCGAGGACGGGCTCGGCACGCCGCTCTTCATCCGCCGGGCGCGGCGGGTGGAGTTGACCGAGGCGGGGCAGCGGTTTCAGCCCCATGCGCGGGTGATCCTGCAGGAGGCCGCGATCGCCGAGCAGGCGGCGCGGCGCGGTGCCGATCGGCAGGGTTTCCGGCTGGGCGTACTCAAGACCCTGCCGGTGGAGCGGATCGCGGCCCTGCTCACCCAGTTCGCCGACGGCCAGCGCGATGTCGATGTCGACCTGTTCGAGGGCACGGTGCCCGAGATCGACGAGGCGCTCACCGCCGGCCGGATCGATGCCGCCATCACCCGCATCGCCGATGATGCCGACCGCGCCCAGGCGGCGCCCCTGTTCCGCGACCGCTATCGCATCGCCGTGTCGGAGCGCAACCCGCTCGCCCGGCGCAGCCAGCTGCGCATTCCCGAACTCGACGGCCTGCCCTTCATCCTCAGGCGGCATTGCGAGCTGATGGGCGACATCCGGCGCAATTTCCTGGCCGGCGGCGCCCGTCCGCGCATCGTCCACCGCTCCACCCAGGACGAATGGACCGTAGCCCTGGTCGCCGCCGATCTGGGGCTCGCTTTGATGCCGCAGAGCTTCGAGCGGCCGGGGATCGCCATGATCCCGATCATCGATTACGAGCCGACCCGGCTGATCGGCCTGGCCTGGCATGGCGCGCCCGACGAGGCGACCACCCTGTTCCGCGCCTTCGCCGCCTCTCACGACTGGCATGCCGGCAGTTCGGCGCCGGTGCCGCAGGTGGCCGCCGGGTGGATGCGCTGAAGCCCCCACCCGGCATGCCGGTCACTCAGTGATCGTATAGGTGCCGAGGTCGCAGAGATTCTGCGTGTCTTCCAGCGGTTCCAGATCGCCACCGCCGAATTCGAACCGCATGTCGTATTTGCAGACATTGCGGTCGTCCTTGAAGCGGATGGTCTTCTGCTTGCCCGGGGCGATCACCTCGTCGCCCAGCATGTCTTCCTCCCAGTCGTCCTCGCCCACCGGCGAGGTGTAGAACGCCTCCACCACCGACCTCGTCTTGTTCACAATCGTCAGAGAGAAGGTGTTGGCGGCTGCCGTCCCGCTCCAGGCGGTCAGGGCCATCAGCGCCGCAATGCGCAGCACGGTCTTCATGTCGTCCTCGATTCTGTCTCACGAGGTTTCGGAAGGCGGCGCCGATATGCGGTGCCGCATGCCGCACGTTACAGCCTTGTCCCACCGGCCGCCATCCCGCGATTTTCATGGCCGTTTCCGAAACGTGACCGGTATGCCTCAGGCGTCACACCCAGCCGCCTGAGGAAGGCGCGGCGCATCCGCTCGTCATCGCCGAAACCGCTGCGGACCGCCACGGATTTGATCGAGGCGGCCCCCGCCTCCAGCGCCCGGCGGGCCGCATCCAGCCGCATGCCCTCCACCCAGCGCGCCGGCGTCTCGCCCACTTCCGCAAGGAAGGCGCGCGAAAAGGCCCTGAGGCTCATCCCCGCCCGTTCGGCCAGCGCCGGCACCGTCAGGTCGGCGGCCGGATCGGCGGTCGCCTGGATGCGCAGCTGCAGGAAGCCGCCTTCGGGCGCGGTCACCGGTTCCGGCACCAGCGGGCTGAACTGCGACTGGCCGCCCGGCCTGCGCAGGAACACCACCAGCTGGCGCGCCACGGCCCGGGCCAGGGCCTGGCCTTCATCCGCCTCCACCAGGGCCAGCGCCAGATCGATGCCAGCGGTGATGCCGGCCGAGGTCCAGACCGGCCCGTCCTGCACCCAGATCTGATCAGGCTCCAGCCGGACCGCCGGGAAGCGCCGCCGGAACTCCGCCGTCCGGCACCAGTGGGTGGTGGCGCGCCGCCCCTCCAGCAGGCCGGCCGCCGCCAGCAGCAAGGCGCCCGAACAGACCGAGGCCACCCGCTCCGCCCGTCTCGCCCCGGTTTTCAGCAGGTCGAGGAAATCCGCATCCCGCCCGGCCGCATTCACCCCGTCGCCGCCGGCGACGACCAGGGTATGCGGCCGGGCCTCTCTCAGCACCGCGGCCGGCTCTGCCAGCAGCTGCATGCCCGATGTGGTCTCGACCGCCCCGCCCGCCCCCGCCGCATGGCGCAGCCGGTAGGGCGCCGCCCGCCCGCCCAGCCGGGCCAGATCATTGGCGGTCGCAAAAACCTGGAAGGGGCCGGTCACGTCCAGAAGCTGGGCGCCGGGGAAGCTCAGGAACAGGATCTCGCGCATCGGCGCCCTCCGCGAACAGGCCGTCGACCGAGCTTACACCATGCGCCTGCCGAAAAGGAGGCGTTGATGACCTTTCGGCCAGGGCGTCGCCGCGGCAGCATGACGGCACCCGTCCCTGAAGGAGTGCCCCATCCATGACCGACACCGCCATCCGCCGCCGCGCCGGGCTGCTGATCTTCCCCGGCCTCACCGCCCTCGACATGATCGGCCCGTGGGAGGTGTTTCTGCGCCTGCCCGGCTGGGCGCCGGTCGCCATCGGGCTCGACGATCAGCCGATCGCGGCCGATGGCGGGCTGATGATCACGCCGCAGGCCACCATCGCCGACTGCCCGCCGCTCGACCTGCTGATCGTGCCCGGCGGCGGCGGCGTCGATGCCCTGCTCGACCTCCCGGAGGTGCTGGATTTTGTCCGCGGCCGTGCCGAAGCGGCACAGTATGGCGTGGCGTCGGTCTGCACCGGCGCGCTGGTTCTGGGGGCAGCCGGGCTGCTCCGCGGCAGGCGAGCCGCCACCCACTGGGCCTCGCGCCCGCTACTGGCGGCGCTGGGAGCCGAACCCTCGGCCGATCGGGTGGTGATCGACGGGCCGGTCGCCACCGGCGGCGGCGTCACCGCCGGCATCGACATCGCCCTCGCCCTCGCCGCCCGGATCGCCGGCCCCGACATCGCCGCCGCCGCCGAGCTTGCCATCGAATACGCGCCGGAACCGCCGATGGGCGCCGGCCGGCCGGAACTGGCCCCGCCCGCCGTGCTGGCCATGGTCGAGACCGCTTTCGCCGACCGGATCGCCGCCCGGCGCCGGCTGGTGGAGGCGGCGGCCGCCCGCCTCGCCTGACCCTGTCCGCCGCCCGGCTTGTCGGCCGGGGAGGCCTGCGGCTATCGTCAGGGGCTCCGGCGGGATCGCCCCGCCGGACCTCATCGCCGGAGCCCCGATGCCGCCCTCCCCCGACCGCGCCGCCAGCTGGGCCTTCTGGATCGTGATCGGCGCCGTGATCGTCGGCCAGGGCGCCGGGACGATCCATCTGCCGTCACTGGCGGCGCTGGCCGCCGATCTCGACACCGATACCGCCACGGCGCAGCTCACCCTCGCCATCTGCCTGATCGGCAATGGTGCCGGCCAGCTGCTCTACGGCCCGATCGCCGACCGCGCCGGCCGGCGGCCGGCGCTGCTCATCGGCCTGGGCCTGCTGACGCTCGGCTCGGTCGGCGCCACCTTCGCCGCCGATGCCGGCCAGCTGCTCGTCTGCCGCTTCATCCAGGGCCTGGGGGCCGCCGCCGGGCCGGTGGTCGGGCGCGGCGTGCTGCGCGATGCCGTGCCGCCCGAACGGCTCGTGGTGGCGATGTCGTCGCTGGGTCTGGCGCTGGCACTCGCCCCCGGCAGCGCGCCGGTGATCGGCGGGGTGATCGAGCGCCTGGGCGGCTGGCGCTGGAGCTTCGGCCTGATCGCGCTTGCCGCCGTCGCCGCCTGGATTACCTGCCGGCTGCATCTGCCGGAAACCCTGTCGGCCGCCGACCGCAGCCGCGCGCGCCATACCGGTGTGATTTCGGGCTATGGCGTCTTCCTGCGTATGCCGGCCTTCTGGGGCTACGGGCTGACCTTGACCTTCACTTTCGGCGGGCTGTTCATCTTCGTCGGCCTCGCCCCCGTGCTGCTGATCGGCACGCTCGGCATCCGCGCCGACCATTACGGCTTCTGGTCGCTTCTGCCCTCTCTGGGCTTCCTGGCCGGCACCCAGGTGGTGCGCCGGGCGGGGCTGCGCCTCGGCGGCCGCCGGATGATCCGGATCGGCACGCTGGTGCTGGTCGCGGCCGGCATCGCCATGGCCGCCGCCGCCCTGCTGCTACCGCTCTCGGCCATCGCCCTGATGGCGCCCATGGCCCTGTTCGGCGCCGGGCTCGGCATCCAGGTGCCCAATGTCATGACCCGGGCGGTACAGCTGGAACCGATGCTGGCCGGCACTGCCTCGTCTCTGCTCGGCCTGTTTCAACTCGGCGGATCGGCGGTGATCGCGGCCAGCGCCGCCCTGCTGCCCCATGACGATGCCGCCGGCCTCGGCCTCGCCCTCGCCGCCTGCGCCCTTGCCGCCCTCGCCTGCCTGAAGCTGATCCCGCGCTGAAGCATGGCATTGAGAATCAGTCGCAATATGGCTGCAGCTCGTGCTATGGAATGCCGGTCACCCTTCCTGCCACAGGCTGCGGCTTGGATCAGAACCCCGACCGGCTCGACACCTTTCTGGCCCATCGCGGCGCGCTGGTGAGCTATGCCACGCGTATCGTCGGCGAACGCGCCGATGCCGAGGATGTCGTCCAGGATGCCTATCTGCGTTTCGAGGCGGCCGAGCCCGAACGGCGGCTCGACGCGCCGCGCGCCTATCTGTTCCGGATCGTCCGCAATCTGGCGCTGGATCTGCGTCGCCGCGTCGGCCGCGATCATCTGCGCCGGGCGGCCGATCCCGGCGCGGCCCTGGCCGGGCTCGCCACCGACGATCCGTCGCCCGAGACGGAGGCCGAGGCGCGCTCGGATCTCCGGCGCCTCTCCGAGGCGATGGCGGAACTGCCGGCACGCACCCGCCAGGCACTGGAGCTGCACCGCATGCAGGGGCTGACCATCCGCGAGATCGCAACCCGGCTCGGCATCTCCACCGGCCTCGCCCATGCCCTGGTCACCGACGGGCTGGAACACTGCCGGCAGCGGCTGCGGGGGCGGGATCAATGACCTTTCATCTGAACAGAAGCCCCGTCTCGAACGTCTCTGTCTCGAAGGTCTGTTCTTCCGGGAGCCGCAGATGAACGGGAAGGCGTCGATGCGCGGAGACGAGAAACCGGTCCGGGCCTCGGACTGGCTGGTGCGCCTGCACGACGCACCCGGCGATGCCGGATTGCGGGAACGCTTCGACGCCTGGCTGGCCGCCAACCCCGATCATCAGCGCGACTGGGCAGAAATCTCCCGGACCTACAGGCTGATGGGCCAGGTGCTGCCCGCACCTGGCGCGGCGCCAGCCCGCAAGGCGGAGCTGCACAGCCTCCGCCCGCGTCGGCGGATGCGGATGGCGGTTGCCGGCCTTGCCCTCGCAGCCGGCATCGCCGCCATCGCCGTCCTGCCGGGCCAGCTGCGAAGCGGCCTTGCCGACCAGTCGACCGGCAGCGCCGAAACCCGGCAGGTCGCGCTGGCTGATGGCAGCCGCATGGATCTGGCGCCACGAAGTGCCGCCGATGTCGAGATCGACGCCATCGGCCGCCGGATCCGCCTGATCCAGGGCCGGGCCTATTTCGAGGTCGCAACCGATCCCACACGCCCCTTCGTGGTCTCGGCCGGCCCGGCGACGGTCACCGTCCGCGGCACCGGTTTCGAGGTCGCGGAGACCGATACCGGTCTGGAAGTGGCGGTACGCCATGGCCGGGTGGAGGTGGCGGCCGGCGGCGCATCCCGCCTGCTGGAAGCCGGTGACCGGCTGACCATCCGCACCAATGGCGACATCATGGAGGATCGGTCGCGCGCCGACGAGGTCGCAGCCTGGACCTCTGGCCAGCTGATCGCGCGCGATCGCCCGGTTGCCGAGGTGGTGGCGGCCCTTCGTCCCTATGCCGCGCAGGTGATCGTCCTCTCCGATGACGACCTTGCCCGTCAGCCGCTGACCGGCATCTACGACCTGCGCCGCCCCCGCGCCGCGCTCGACGCCATCGCCGCCGCCCAGGGCGCCCGCGTCGTCGAGATCACGCCCTGGATCCTGCTGCTCTCGAAAAAAATCTGAACACCCGGCCCGGCCCCGTCGTCAAGGCTTCGACATCTGCAATTGCGTCGCACGCGCAAGAAGCCATGGCGCACATGGCGGGCGACGCCTGAGATCGCATCCGAAGGGTCGGGGCTTATGGACAAGGCGACGAACAGGACGGCCGGACGGGCCGTCGCGGCGGCACTGATGCTGGGCACGGCCCTGGCGACCGGCGGTATCCTCTGGCCGGCAGGGGCACAGGCCCAGACGGCGGCACAGGACGCCCTGCACGATTTCGACATTCCGGCCCAGAGGCTGGGCGACGCCCTGCCCGCCTTCGGTCGCCAGGCCGGCATCCAGGTCTCGGCCCATGGCGATGTCGTGCGCGAGGCCATGACCGCTGGCGTCTCGGGGCGGCTGAGTGTCCCGGCGGCGCTCGACCGTCTGCTCGCCGGCACGGGGCTCGCCCACCGACAGGACGCCGGCGGTGTGGTGATCTTTGAGACGGGCGATACGGCGGCCGGCACTACCACCCTCGATCCGCTGATGGTCCAGGGTGCCCGCAGCGCCGATGCTTTCGCCGGCGCCGCCGACCGCGCCGGATCGCTGACCGTCACCCGCGAGGATCTGGAACGGCGCAACCCGGCCACCCTCAAGGACGTCTTCGCGGGCGAGGCCACGGTCTCGGTCGGCGGCGGCCAGCCGGTCGCACAGAAGATCTATGTCCAGGGCATCGAAGAGACCAATCTGGCGGTCACCATCGACGGCGCCCGCCAGAACAACAAGGTCTTCCACCACAACGCCACCACGCTGATCGACCCGGCCCTGCTCAAGGCCGTGCGGGTGGATCCGGGCGTCGCCCCCGCCGATGCCGGGCCGGGTGCGCTGGGGGGTGCCATCGTCTATGAAACCGCCGATGCCGCCGACCTGCTCGACCCGGGCGAGATGGCCGGCGGCTATGTCTCGACCAGCTGGGACAGCAACGGCAACACCTTCACCAAGGGCGGCTCGGTCTATGGCCGCACCACCGACGGATTCGAAGGGCTCGCCTTCTTCAAACAGGCCGATGGCGACGACTACGAAGCCGGCAATGGCCGCGAGGTTTCGGGCACCGGCGCCGGGCTGCAGAGCATCCTGCTGAAGGGCGCCTGGGAAAGCACCGACGGCCACCGCCTGGAGCTGTCGGGCGAGCAGGTGCAGGATGATTCGGTTCGCCCCTTCCGCGCCAATATCGGCCGTCTGACCAACCGCCCCGCCGACAACCGGCTCTACGATCTCCGCCGCCGCAATCTGGTCGCGACCTACGAAGACACAACCCGCGAGGGGATGTGGAACCCGCGCTTGGTGCTGGGCTGGAACGAAACCGATCTGGGCGTCCCCAGCCCGGACGACACGGTCGTCTACAGCCATGGCGAGACCACCAGCCTGTCGGGCCGGATCGAAAACCGGATGTTCTTCACCCCCGATGACAGCGTCACCGCCGGTGTCGATTTCTACGACGACGAGGCCGCCTACAAAGACCGCAGCAGCGACATGTCCGAGACGGCGACCAATGTCGGCGTCTATGCCCAGGCTCGCCTGCAGCCGATCGACCCGCTGCGTCTCTCCTTCGGCCTGCGCGGCGACCAGCAGTGGTTCGAGGGTGTGAACGGCACCGAAATCGACCATGCCGGCCTCAGCGGCAATGCCTCGGTGGCCTGGGACCTGCGCGACGATCTGACGCTGAAAGCGGGCTATTCCAACGTCTTCGGCGGCGTCGCTCTGGCCGAGAATTTCGTCATGAATTCGGGGTGGGACTATTTCGGCGGCATCAAGCCGGTCCGATCGAACAATGTGACCCTCGGCGCCGAGTACCGGCTCGACGGCTTCACTTTCGGTGCCGGCATGTTCCGCAGCCGGTTCGAAGATGCCCGCAACGAAAGCTGGCGTGACGGCCCGGCCGGCAATCTCGACTTCGAGACCGAGGGCTACGTCCTGTCGGCCGCCTATAACTGGGGGCCCGGTTTCGCACGCATCTCTTACACCGACACCCGGTTGACCATCGAAGGCAAGCCGGGCGATTCGGACATCGGCCTCTATCTGGGCAGCCCGGTCGGACAGTTGATCGCAGCCGAAATCGCCCATCGCTTCGAGACCACCGGCCTCCTGGTCGGCGCCACCGTCGAAGCCGGCTTCGAAAACGACGACCTGGTTTCAGAAGGTTATGAAACGCTCGAAGCCTATCAGTCGCTGAACCTTTATGCGGAATACACCCCGGATATCGTGCGCGGGCTGACGCTCCGGGGCGAGGTCAACAACGTCTTCGACCAGGCCTATGCCGACCGTACGACCTATGGCCAGGAATTCTCGAACGTCGACCCGATCTACGAGCCGGGCCGGTCCTTCCTGATCAAGGCGACCATGGCCTTCTGAACGATCGCGCTACCGGACATGCAAAACGCCGGCCCCACGAGGCCGGCGTTTTCATTTGCTCAGTTGGCGTCGATCACCTGGTCGCGGAAATCGAGCATGACGGTCTTCCACCAGTCCAGCGTGTCGTCGAAATTGCGCCGGCTCACGCCGCTTTTCAGGTTCACGTCGAACTCGATCACCGGGTCGCCCTCGTCGTCGATATAGGCGCGGCTGAAGCGCTTGGTCCGGTTCCACTCCGCGACATGGGCCTCGGTCACGTTGGTGTCCGTCCAGCCGGCATAGAAGCCCAGCGTGTCGCAATTGCGGTTGTTCGTGCAGTCGTTGAAGAAGATCGCATAGCCGACACCGTCGATGCGGCCGCGGATCAGCGGATCGCCGTTGTCCGATTTTTCAAGATTGGCAGAGCCGTAGCCGCGGGCCAGATTCAGGATCTGGTCGGGGTCGGAACCGTCGATCATCTGTTGCGCGGCCACCGCCTGCGGCGCCAGCATTATCATGCCCAGTGCGGCGGCGACCACCACCCCGCGGATCGACGTCATGCCAGTCATGCCTGAACCTGCCTTCCGGTTTTGATGTCACGAAACCGGAGCCTACGGGATGGCGCCGGCAGCGGCAAGCTGGCACAAGATCAGAGCCGCCCCTCGACACCTGCCGATGAAAAGCCCCGCATGCCGACCGCACCTCTTCGGATCGACGCTCTCCAGATCCTCCGCTTCATCGCTGCGGGGCTGATCGTTCTGCACCACACGATCAGCATCCTTCACAGCCGGAACATCGACGGCATCCCACGGATCCCCGGACTGATCGCGGGCGTCGACATATTCTTTGTGCTGTCGGGCTTCATCATGGTGCATGCCTTCAGCCCGAATGGCCGTCGATCCGCCTTCATGCTGAAACGCATCTTCCGCATCGTACCGCTCTACTGGCTGCTCACCACTCTCCTCTGGGGGATGGCCGTCGCGGCGCCGCAGCGCTTCAATACCGTTGATGCCGATCCCTCAGCCTGGCTGATGGCACTCTCATTCCTGCCACAGACGCTGTCAGGGAGGATCGTGGAGCCCGTGCTTCATGTCGGCTGGACCCTCAATTACGAAATGGCCTTCTACACCCTCTTCGCCGCCTGCTTCGCGGGGACGGCCAGCCGCACAGCCGGTCGCTGTGCCGGCGTTCTCGTCGGGCTGGTCATTGCCGGGCAGATCTTCGATCCGGCCGATCCGGTCATCGCCTTCTATACCAGCCCCCTGCTGCTCGAATTCGCTGCCGGCATGGGGGCGGCCCTTCTCTGTCGGCACAGGGCGGAGCATCTGCGCCCAGGCGGGCCCTGGCTGCTGGCGGCAGGTATCCTGTTGCTGGTTTTGCAGGGGATCTGGCCGGTGGGCGGCCATCGGGCCCTGATCTACGGCGTGCCCGGCCTCGGCATAGTCCTCGGCACCGCGCTGCTCCACGTTCCCCACGGGTGGTGCTCCCGCGCGGCCATCCGTCTGGGCGACGCCTCTTATGCCCTCTATCTCGTTCACCCACTGGTGCTGGCAACGGTCGCGAAGCTGCTTATCGATACCGGCCATCTCCGCCAGGCCCTGCCGCTCGCCCTGATCATGATGACGCTCTCGGTCCTGGCGGCTTTCCCCTGCCGCCATCTCGTCGAGCGTCCCGCGCAGGCCTGGTTGCAACGTCGCCTGAACCACAGAGACAGGGTTCAGAGCAGAACCAGCTGAGCCAGCCCCAGAAAGGCGAAGAAGCCGACCACATCGGTGACCGCGGTCAGGAACACGCCGGCCGAGACCGCCGGGTCGACCTTCAGCCGGTCGAGGGCGAGCGGGATCAGCATCCCCGCCAGGCCCGCCGTCACCAGATTGGCGAGCAGGGCGCAGAACAGCACGCCGCCGATGAAGGGGTCGAAGATCACCGCCGCCACGGCGCCGACCGCGATGCCGAAGACCAGGCCGTTGATCGTGCCCACCCCCACCTCGCGGGTCAGGATGCGCATGGCGTTGGACGGCGTCAGTTCCTTCAGCGCCAGCGCCCTGACCGCCACGGTCAGGGTCTGGGTGCCGGCATTACCGCCCATCGAGGCCACGATCGGCATCAGCACCGCCAGGGCGACGATCTGTTCGATCGTCGCCTCGAACAGCGAGATCACCGAGCTGACCATCAGCGCCGTGCCGAGATTGACCCCGAGCCAGGCGATGCGCTGGCGCACCACCGAAACCAGGCCGGCATTCACGTCGACCTCGGATCCGACACCGGCCATCAGGGCCATGTCCTCTTCGGCCTCTTCCTGAATGACGTCGACCACGTCGTCGAAGGTGATCACGCCGATCAGCCGGCCCTGATCGTCCACGACCGGGGCGGAGGCCAGCGAATAGTGCCGGAACAGCCGGGCCACCTCTTCCTGATCGGTGGCGGCGGCGATGGCATCGACGTCGCGGTCCATGATGTCGCGCAGCAGCACCTTGCGCGGATGGCGCAGCATGCGGGCCAGCGGCACCGATCCGATCGGCTTGTGCCGCGGGTCGACCACGAAGATTTCGTAGAATTCCTCGGGCAGGTCCGGGGTTTCGCGCAGGAAGTCGATGGCGCGCCCCACCGTCCAGAAGGCCGGCATCGCGATCAGATCGCGCTGCATCAGGCGGCCGGCGGAATATTCCGGATAGGCGAGGCTTTCCTCCAGCGCCCGCCGGGTGGCGGGGGGCACCGCCGCCAGCAATGCCGCCTGGATGTCGTCGTCCAGATCCTCGATCAGATAGATCGCATCGTCGCTGTCCAGTTCCGACAGCGCTTCGGCCAGCGCCCGGGGGCCCAGCTGGGCGATGACCTGATCGCGGACATTGCCGCCCAGATGCGGCAGGATTTCAGGGTCGAAGCCGTCGCGCTGCAGCTCCACCAGCGCGCGGCGTTCCTCTCCCGACAGCCGTTCCAGCAGATCGGCGATGTCGGCGGCATGCAGTTCGGCGACCAGCATGCGCGCCGTGGGCGCGTCCCCCTCGTCCAGGGCATCGGCCACCCGCCGGACCAGTTCGTCCGAGACGCCGTAAAGCGCCTCGGCCTCGCCCGCCGCGGTGGCCGTCTCACCGTCGCGTCCCTGGATGTCGTCGTCGTCGCGCAAGCTGTCGGATCTCCGGGGATCGGGAAGGGGGGTCGGGGAATGCCGGCCGGCATCCCGTCCCCGGAAAGCCGGCCGCTCAGATCATGTCAGGCAGGTTCCGCCGGGATCGGGCACCAGGGCGTGTCGCGCGACTTTTCGATCGCGTCCACGACCACCAGGGCCGACAGGTTGACGATACCGCGCACCGACACCGCGGGGGTCAGAATATGGGCCGGATGGTTGAGCCCGATCAGCACCGGCCCGACCGAGGTGCCGCTGGTCAGCGCCTTGGCGAGATTAAAGGCGATGTTGCCGGAATCAAGGTCCGGCGTGATCAGCAGATTGGCCGAGCCCTGAAGCAGCGAGCCCGGGAAGACCCGATGGCGCACCTCTTCCGAGATGGCGGCATCGGCCTGCATCTCACCCTCGACCTCCAGCTCCGGCGCCTGCTCGCGGACCAGTGCGAAGGCATCGCGCATCATCTGCGCCGACGGCGTCTCGCCGGTTCCGTAGCTCGACGACGACAGCAACGCGATCTTGGGCGTGATGCCGAAGCGGCGGACCTCCTCGGCGCACATGATCGTCATCTCGGCGATCTGCTCGGGGCTGCGCTTGTGCTCCACCTGGGTGTCGGCCACGAAGATGGTCTTGGTGGGCAGGATCAGCGCCTGCATGGCGCAGGGCTCACTCACCCCCCGGCGCACCCCGAAGATCTCCTTCAGGTGGCGCAGGTTCTTCACGAACCGGCTGACCGGGCCGCAGATCAGGGCGTCGGCCTCGCCGATATGGACCATCAGCGCGCCGATCACCGTCGCCCGGGTGCGCACCACGGTGCGGGCGCTTTCGGGCGTGACGCCGCGGCGGCACATCAGCCGGTGGTATTCCGACCAATAGGTGTTGTAGCGCGGATCATCCTCGGGGTCGCACAGCTCGATATCCTTGTCGAGCTTGAGCCGCAGACCCAGCCGCTCGATGCGCCGCTGCACCACCGCGCGGCGGCCGATCAGGATCGGCTGGGCGAAGCCTTCGTCGACCACGATCTGGGCGGCACGCAGCACGCGCTCATCCTCGCCATCGGCATAGACCACGCGTTTGGGCTGCGCCTTCGCGCGCTCGAACACGGTCCGCATGACCAGGCCCGAGCGGAAGAAATAGGACGACAGTACCTGGCGATAGGCGTCGAAATCCTCGATCGGCCGGGTGGCGACGCCGCTTTCCATCGCGGCCCGGGCCACCGCCGACGACACCTCGACCACCAGCCGGGGATCGAACGGCTTGGGGATCAGGTAGTCCGGGCCGAAGCGCAGTTCCTGGCCGCCATAGGCCTGCGCCACTTCCGACGAGGGCTCGGCCATGGCCAGATCGGCGATCGCCTGGGCGGCCGCCTTCTTCATCTCGATGTTGATCGTGGTCGCGCCCACATCCAGCGCGCCGCGGAACACGAAGGGGAAGCAGAGGACGTTGTTGACCTGGTTGGGGAAGTCCGACCGGCCGGTGGCGATGATCGCATCGGGGCGCACCCGGCGCGCCTCGTCGGGCAGGATCTCGGGCGTCGGGTTGGCCAGCGCCATGATGATCGGCTGCGGCGCCATGGTCTTGACCATCTCGGCCGTCAGCACCCGCGGGGCCGACAGGCCCAGGAAGATGTCGGCGCCCGAAATCACCTCGGCCAGCGTCCGCGCGTCGGTCTCGACCGCATAGGTCTCCTTGCGCGGATCCATCTGCTCGTTGCGGCCCTTCCAGACCACGCCGACGATGTCGGTGACGGTGATGTTGGCGCGCGGCAGACCCAGCTCGACCAGCAGGTCCAGGCAGGCCAGCGCCGCGGCACCGGCGCCCGAGGCCACCAGCTTCACCTGATCCAGCGGCTTGCCCACCACGCGCAGCGCGTTCAGCATCGCGGCCGAAACCACGATCGCGGTGCCGTGCTGGTCGTCGTGGAAGACCGGGATCTTCATCCGGTCCTTCAGCCGTTCCTCGATCTCGAAGCATTCCGGCGCCTTGATGTCCTCAAGGTTGATCGCGCCGAAAGACGGCTCAAGGCTGGCGATGATCTCGACCAGCTTGTCGGGGTCGCGTTCGTCGATCTCGATGTCCACCGCGTCGATGCCGGCGAACTTCTTGAACAGGACCGCCTTGCCTTCCATCACCGGCTTGGCCGCCAGCGGGCCGATCGCGCCCAGGCCCAGAACGGCGGTGCCGTTGGTCACCACCGCGACCATGTTGCCGCGGGTGGTATAGAGCGAGGCGTTGAGCGGGTCCTCGACGATCGCCTCGCAGGCATAGGCCACGCCCGGAGAATAGGCGAGCGCGAGGTCGCGCTGGTTGGCGAGCGGCTTGGTCGGCTCGATGCTGAACTTGCCCGGTTTCGGCAGGCGGTGATATTCGAGCGCGCCGTCGCGCAGTTCCTTCGACATTCGCGGTCGTCTCCCCCGGTATCTTACGCCGCGGGCCCGGGCTGCGGCCTCTTCATCCGCGCCCTTTTCCCGCGTGCGGGCACAGTATAGCCGCCACGCCCCGAAAGGCCACCGGCACCCGGCCGCAGCCGCCGGAGGTCCGGTTTGCAACCATCGCATGGGCGGGGCCTCGCCGCACCATCGTGCGGGATGTCGCCCGATATGGCGCAACCGGCCCCGGCGCACTAGATTGGGGCCAGCTGTCGCTGACGAAGATGAAGACGAGGACGAGACGGATGGCGGGAACGCTGCAGGGTGACGGGATCAGACCGGTCGAATGGGTCATCGCCCCCGGCCTGACCGACTACGAGGCCGCCGTCGCCGAGATGGAGGCGCGCGCCGCCCGGATCCGCGAGGGCACGGCGGCAGAGCGGGTGTGGCTGGTCGAGCATCCGCCGATCCTGACCGCCGGCACCAGTGCGCAGCAGGATCGCGACCTGCTGGTGCCGCCGCGTTTCCCGGTCTACCGGACCGGCCGCGGCGGCCAGATCACCTATCACGGCCCCGGCCAGCGCGTGGCCTATGTCATGCTCGACCTCAAGGCCCGCGGCGCCGATATCCGGGCCTATGTGCACGGGCTGGAAAACTGGGTGATCCGGGCGCTCGACCGCTTCAACGTCAAGGGCCTCACCCGCGACGACCGGGTGGGGGTCTGGGTGGAACGCGGCGACGGGTTCGACGACAAGATCGCCGCCATCGGCGTGCGCGTGCGCCGCTGGGTCAGCTTCCACGGCATTTCGCTGAATGTGGAGCCGGATCTCGGCCACTATGCCGGCATCGTGCCCTGCGGCGTGCAGGGCCACGGCATCACCTCGCTGGTGGCGCTGGGCCGGCCGGTGGGCATGGTCGAGGCCGACATGGCGCTGCGCGAAGCCTTCGAGGAGGTTTTCGGCCCCACCACCGACGCGGGCGACGACGGTCGCGGCAGCTGATCACCGTCGAAGGCCGATCACCATCGAAGAGGCATCGCGGTCGACCGGCCGCGGTCGCGGAGGGTGACGGCGATCGCGGCCGCCGTGACCGCCTTGATCAGGTCGCCGGGCAGGAAGGCCATGCTGCCGGTCAGCACCTGCCAGGGCGACAGCGTGGTCACCATCGCAGCCCAGGGTACGCCGATCAGATAGACCACGCCGATGCCGCCGGTGATCGTCGCCAGGATGAAGCGCAGCCAGCCGGCGCGCCCCGCCTCTGCCAGCAGCCCGATGACGAAGGCCGCCGGGATCCAGCCGATCAGAAAACCGCCGGTCGGCCCGGTCAGAATGCCCATGCCGCCGCGGCCGCCGGCGAGCAACGGTGCGCCGGCCATCACCAGCGCCACGAATACCATCTGGGCCAGCGCCGCCCGCCACGAGCCCAGCACCAGGCCCGAGAGCATCACGCCCAATGTCTGGGCCGTGATCGGCACGCCCATCAGCGGCACATCCAGCGGTGGGAACAGGCCCAGCACGGCCGTCAGCGCCGTAAAAAACAGAATGTGGAAGACATCGCGGGCGCGCATCGGGTCGATCCTCCTGCCGCCGGTCTCCTCTCTTCAGGACGGGAGAGCCGAAGGCGCTGACTCCCTTATCGGTTATGTTTGTACCTTCGTCAATCGCCCATGGCGCGGGCATGACGGCATCACCCGGCGCGGCGCCGAAAGGGCCAGGCGATCAGCCCGGTAATCGCGTCATAGACCAGCCACGCCACCACCATGCCCAGCAGGCCATAGGTCAGGCTGGCCGGCTCCACCGGCAGGGTCGGCACGTAATCGGCCCAGGTCGCCCGGGCGATCTCGGGATCGACCCGCCGCAGCAGCTCCAGCGGCCTGAGGAAGGGGTCGGCCGCGGCCACGGCATCGCGCGCGACGGCAAGCTCGTCCACCCGCGCCGCGGCGGCCGCCTCCAGCGCCGCCCGGGCCGGCTGTGCCACCTGGTCATAGGGGGCCACGCCGATGCGGATCTGATCCAGCAACCGGCGCGCCTCGTCCAGATGGCCGCCCAGGCGCTGCAGATAGGCCAGCGCGAAGCCCTGCGCCTGTGCCGCGCCAAGCCCCAGAACCAGGGCGCAGATGCTGCCGGCCAGGCGGTCTATGCGGCCCAGAAGCCAGCGTCCCATGAATGGCAGTGTCCCATTTTTCAGACGGTCGGCCCGGTTCAAACGGTTGGCTTACGGCGAAAGCCGGGCCCATCGGGTGCCTCGGCCGGGCTGCTCCGCACGGCTTCGACCCGTGCCGCGGGCGGCCCGTCCTGGGCGCGGCGGATCACGGTCTGCACCGCGGCGCGCGGCCCGGAAATCAGCGCCTCCACCGATCCGTCCCGGCGGTTGCGCACCCAGCCGTCCAGCCCGTAGCGGCGGGCCTGGCCCTCGAACCACCAGCGATAGCCCACCCCCTGCACCCGGCCGGTGATGGCGAGCGCCATGGTCACCCGGTCGCCCGGCGCCGTGCCGGCGACAGGTGCCGGCGCATCCCGGGCCGCGGGGGCGGACATGTCCTCGTCAGGGGATCGATCGTCGGTCATGGCGCGTCCGTATGTGCCGTGGGCCTGCCTTAAGCCTAGCCCAGCCACCGGCTGCACGGAAGCGGTTCAGGGCAGCAGCCGGCCCGGATTCAGGATGCCGTGCGGGTCCAGCACCGCCTTCAGCATCTGCATGGTCCGGATCTCGGCGGCAGAGCGGTTGCGGTCCAGATAGGCCCGCTTCACCTGGCCGATGCCGTGTTCGGCGGAAATCGAGCCGCGATACTGGCCGACCAGGTCGAACACCGCCTCGTCGATTGGCGCCTGCAGGGCGCGGTAGCCCTCGGCCGACATGCCCTGCGGCGCCATCACGTTGACATGGACATTGCCGTCGGCGACATGGCCGAAATAGATCGGCCGCAGCCCGCGGGCGACCCGGGCCAGCGCCAGATCGCAATCGGCGATGAAATGGCCGATATCGCCCACCGCAAAGGTCAGGTCGTATTTGTGCACCGGCGCGGTGCGGCCCACCGCCTCGGGCACGCCTTCGCGCAGCAGCCAGAGCGCTTCGGCCTGGGCCTCGCTCTGGGCGATGATCGCATCGGCCACATGCTCGTCTTCGATCAGCCGGCCGATCACCGTCTCCAGCCGCTCGCGCTCGGCGGCGGCGGCGGCATCGTCGCTGCCCACCTCGATCAGCACCGCATAGGTGTGGGTGTCGGCAAAGGGGCTGCGGGCCCCGTCGAGCGCCGTGGCGACCAGCGTCACCGCATCGGCGCCGATCAGCTCCACGGAATTCAGCCGGCCCGGGAAGGTGCTGCGCACCGCCCCCAGCACCCGGGTCACGTCCTCGAAACGGTCGACCGCGACCATGGCGACGGCGCGCCCGGCTTCGGCCGGGTGCAGCTTCAGGCTGGCGGCGGTCACCACGCCCAGCGTGCCTTCGGCGCCGATGAAAACCTGCTTCAGGTCGTAGCCGGTATTGTTCTTGCGCAGCGTCGTCAGCCCGTCGAGCACCGTGCCGTCGGCCAACACCACTTCCAGCCCCAGCACCTGGTCGCGGATATGGCCGTAGCGCAGCACCTTCAGCCCGCCGGCATTGGTCGAGATGTTGCCGCCGATCCGGCAGGATCCCTTGGATCCCAGATCCAGCGCCAGCATCAGCCCCGCCTCGCGCGCCGCCGCCTGGGCGGTCTCCAGCACCACACCTGCATCCATGGTGATGCTGGCGCCCACGGTGTCGACCTCGCGGATGCGGGTCATCCGCTCGACGCTCAGCACGAAAGCGCCGGCGGCATCGGGCACCGAGCCGCCGACCAGGCCGGTATTGCCCGCCTGGGGCACCACGGCCAGGCGATGGGTGTTCAGATAGGACAGCAGCCGCGAGACGGCGGCGGTGTCGCGCGGGCGCAGCACCGCGAAGGCCCGCCCCTGGAACTTGCCCATCCAGTCGCGCTCATAGGCCGCCATCTGCGCCGGGTCCGTGATCAGACCGGCCGTATCGACCAGGCTGCCGAGCTGTTCGACATGGCGTTCCAGATCGGCGACGGACGGCGGACGACGGGTCATGCGGCACTCCGGTCGGACGGGATGGGATCTGTCGGGGATCTCTCAGGGCGAGAGTGGGGATGATTCTGTCGCCGGTTTGCGATCACGACAACGGCCATGGGCGGCGGGGCAGCCATGCACGGGCTGCGGTCCGGCCCCCTCTCAGACAGGAAAAACCCCGCCGGACACGCGGCCCGGCGGGGTTTCGAAGAGACGGCGGAGATGTCGGCGATCACTCGAATTCGATGATCACCTGATCGGCGGCGACGCTGGAACCGGCGCCGGCCTTGATCTCCTTCACCGTGCAATTGCGCTCGGCGCGCAGCACGTTTTCCATCTTCATGGCCTCGATCACCGCCAGCTCCTCGCCGGCCTGGACCTCCTGGCCCACCTCGACCGCAACCGACAGCACCAGGCCCGGCATCGGCGAGAGCAGGAACCGGCTCATGTCCGGGGCCTGCTTGACCGGCATCATCGCAGCATAGGCGGCACCCTTGCGGGTGTAGACCCGCGCCACCAGCACCGATCCGCCATGGGTCAGCTTCCAGCCCGCCGACACGCGCTCGATCTGCACCACCCGGGTCCGATCGTCGACGGTCGCCGACAGCAGCCGGTCGCCCAGCTTCCAGCTGCAGTCCAGCGTCACCGGCTTGCCGCCCATGTCGAGCACCAGCGCCGGCGCGTGCTGCACCACCTTCACCTCGACCTGCTCGTCGTCCAGCATGACCACCAACTCGTCGGGGACATGGTGAACATAGCCGCGCATCTGGCCGGTGATGCGGCCCTGGCGGGCACGGTCGGCCAGATCGGCCATCACGGCGATCGCCGCCAGCGCCCGGCGGGCCTCGGCGTCCAGCGGCGCACCGTGGAAGCCGTCGGGGTATTCCTCGGCGATGAAGCCGGTCGACAGCCGGCCTTCCAGGAAGCGCGGATGCTTCATCAGCGCGGTCAGGAAGGGGATGTTGTGGGTGATGCCGCGGATGTAATAGGCGTCGAGCGCATCGCTCATGCGCTCGGCCGCCTGGGCGCGGGTCTCGCCGTAGGTGACCAGCTTGGCGACCATCGGGTCGTAGAACATGCTGATCTCGGCGCCTTCATAGACGCCGCTGTCCACGCGCACGCCCGGGCCCTTGGGCTCGACATAGCGCGCCAGACGGCCGATCGACGGCAGGAAGCCGCGATACGGGTCCTCGGCATAGACGCGGGCTTCCATCGCCCAGCCGGTCAGGGTCACATCCGCCTGCGAGAACGGCAGATGCTCACCCGCCGCCACCCGGATCATCAGCTCGACCAGGTCGTAGCCGGTGATCAGCTCGGTCACCGGATGCTCGACCTGCAGGCGGGTGTTCATCTCAAGGAAGTAGAAGCTGCGATCGGGGCCGACGATGAACTCGACCGTGCCGGCCGAACGATAGTTCACCGCGCGCGCCAGCGCGACCGCCTGCTCGCCCATCGCCTTGCGGGTCGCCTCGTCCAGGAAGGGGCTCGGGGCCTCTTCGATCACCTTCTGGTGACGGCGCTGGATGGAGCATTCGCGCTCGCCCAGATAGCAGATGTTGCCATGGGCGTCGGCGATGATCTGGATCTCGATATGGCGCGGCTGCTCGATGAACTTCTCGATGAAGACGCGGTCGTCGCCGAAGCTCGACTTCGCTTCCGAGGTCGCCGAGCGGAAGCCTTCGCGGGCCTCCTTCGCGTCATGGGCCAGGCGCATGCCCTTGCCGCCGCCGCCGGCCGAGGCCTTGATCATGACCGGATAGCCGATCTCGTCGGCGATCTTCACCGCCTCGTCGGCGTCCTTGATCTCGCCCACATAGCCGGGGACGGTCGAGACACCGGCCTTCTTGGCCAGCTTCTTCGACTCGATCTTGTCGCCCATCGCATAGATGGCCTCGACATTCGGGCCGATGAAGGCGATGCCGGCGGCATCCAGCGCCTTGGCGAAGCTCTGGTTCTCGGACAGGAAGCCATAGCCCGGGTGCACCGCCTGGGCGCCGGTGGCCTTACAGGCCTCGACGATGCGGTCGGCGATCAGATAGCTCTGATTGCTGGGGCTCGGGCCGATATGCACGGCCTCGTCGGCCATGCGGACATGCAGCGCGTCGGCATCGGCATCCGAATACACCGCCACCGTCTTGATGCCCATACGGCGGGCAGTCCGGATCACCCGGCAGGCGATCTCGCCGCGATTGGCGATGAGGATCTTCTCGAACATGGGAGCGCGTCTCGACTGGAAATCAGGAAGAGGATGACGGCGGTTGCGGCGGTTCGGCCCCGCCTCCCGTCCGCCCCCGGCCCCACGACAGCACGCCGTAGGCCCAGAGACCGTGGAGGACCACCGCACCTGCCCAGATCGCGAGCGCGAAGCCGATCCGACCTTCGGGGTCGTCGATCTTCAGCAGCTGCGTCAGCAGGGCGATCAGGCCGTTCGCCGCCGCGAAGCCGAAGCCGTGGAGATAGAAGCCGGTCAGGCGCCGCGCGCGTCGTGCATGCGCCGCCTTCACCAGATCCGTCTCCTGCTCCGGCCCGCTCACGGCTGCCCGGTCACAGCGGAATGTTGCCGTGCTTCTTCCACGGCTTCTCGCGACGCTTGTTCCGCAGCATGTCCAGCGCGCCGCAGATGCGGGCGCGGGTGTTGTGCGGACGGATCACGTCGTCGATGAACCCGCGGGAGGCCGCGACGAAGGGATTGGCGAAGCGGCCGCGATATTCCTCGGTCCGCGCCGCGATCTTCTCCGCGTCGCCGATATCCTGGCGGAAGATGATCTCCACCGCGCCCTTGGGGCCCATGACCGCGATCTCGGCCGAGGGCCAGGCATAGTTCACGTCGCCGCGCAGATGCTTGGAGCTCATCACGTCATAGGCGCCGCCATAGGCCTTGCGCGTGATGACGGTGACTTTCGGCACCGTCGCCTCGGCATAGGCATAAAGCAGCTTGGCGCCGTGCTTGATGATGCCGCCGAATTCCTGGCTGGTGCCCGGCAGGAAGCCCGGCACGTCCACGAAGGTGACGATCGGGATGTTGAAGCAGTCGCAGAACCGCACGAAGCGGGCGGCCTTGCGCGAGCTGTCGATGTCCAGGCAGCCGGCCAGGACCATCGGCTGGTTGGCGACGATGCCGACGGTCTGGCCGTCCATGCGCGCGAAGCCGACCAGGATGTTCTTGGCGAACTCGGGCTGGATCTCGAAGAAGTCGCCCTCGTCGACCACCTTCTCGATCAGCTCCTTCATGTCGTAGGGCTTGTTCGGGTTCGGCGGAACCAGGGTGTCGAGCGACGGCTCCTGACGCGCGACCGGGTCCTGCGTCTCGCGCAGCGGCGCCGGCTCGCGGTTCGACAGCGGCAGGAAGTCGAAGAAGCGGCGCAGCTGCAGCAGCGCGTCGACATCGTTCTCGAAGGCGACGTCCGCAACCGAAGACTTCGTGGTATGCGTGACCGCACCACCCAGTTCCTCGGCCGTCACCACCTCGTGGGTCACGGTCTTCACGACGTCCGGACCCGTCACGAACATGTAGGACGTGTCCTTCACCATGAAGATGAAGTCGGTCATGGCGGGTGAGTACACCGCACCACCGGCGCAGGGACCCATGATCATCGAGATCTGCGGCACCACGCCCGAGGCTTCGACATTGCGCAGGAACACGTCGGCATAGCCTGCGAGCGAGGCCACGCCTTCCTGGATGCGGGCGCCGCCCGAATCGTTGAGCCCGATGACCGGGGCGCCGACCTGAACCGCCTGGTCCATGATCTTGCAGATCTTCTCTGCATGCGCTTCCGACAGCGCGCCGCCGAACACGGTGAAGTCCTGGCTGAACACGAAGACCAGGCGGCCGTTGATCGTGCCGCGGCCGGTGACGACGCCGTCGCCCGGGATCTTGGTGTTTTCCATCCCGAATTCGGTGCAGCGGTGTTCGACGAACATGTCGTATTCTTCGAACGACCCGGCATCGAGCAGCAGTTCGATGCGCTCGCGGGCAGTCAGCTTGCCCTTGGCATGCTGGGCGTCGATACGGCGCTCGCCGCCGCCCATCCGGGCAGCCTGACGACGCTTCTCAAGCTCTTCGAGTATCGCCTGCATCTCCGGTCTTCTTCATCCTCGAATGGTAGGGCGCCGTCCGCGGACGGCCCCCCCGGACCGGATGCGGCACGCAAAGCGCCTTACACGGCGTTTCCTTGTTCGCCTGTGCTGATAGCATGACGAACCCGGCTGCGCCACATCCTTTGCCGTGAACAGGGCTTTTGCGGCAAGGCTTTGGCAAATTCTTGCCGCATATGCGAAAGGTGTGCGACATCGCACGCCCGGTTGCGCAACTTTGCGCAACGGCCATCTGCAGCTGCGGAATTAGACCGACCCTACCCTGCGTTGAGCGCGTCGCGGATCCGTGCCAGATCATCCAGGTCGCGGCGGAGCAGCGCGAGGCGCTCGGCCTGCTCGGCATCCTCGCCCCAGCGGGCGATCTGGAAATGTTCGTCGGCGAAGGCGGCATCATATGCCGTCGCGGGATCGATTCCCGCCTCGGCCAGCGCCAGGCCGATCACCACCGATCCGGCGGTGGTCACCGCGCCATGCAGCACCGCCAGTCGCCAGGGGTCGGCGGCCTCGATCGCGCGCGTCAGCCTTTCCACCGTCGCGGGTGGCTGGTCCACGGCCAGAAGGCCGGTGGTGGTCACCAGATGGATATCGTAGCGGGTGCGGGCCCAGTCCACCAGGGGATCCCAGTGCCGGGCCTGAAGGGCCGCCAGTTCCTTCGGATTGTCGGCGCGATAGCACACCAGATCCGTACCGATATAGCCGGCAAGCTCGGCCGCGATCTGCGCCCGGTGCGGCACCACCCGGTCGATCACCACATTGGCGAGCTTCGTCGCCGGCATGGTCTCGGGCGCGATATGGGTCTCCTGCGCCGCCCATTCATCGGCAATCAGCTGGGCCAGCGCCCGGCCGGGCACCACCAGCGGTGCCTTGGCCGGGGTGCGCAGGCCGCGGCCGTCGAGCAGAACGGCCCAGCCGCCGCCCGCGGCCCCCTCCCCTGCCGATGGTGCGGCCTCGGCCGCCTTGTAGAAACGCTTGCGGCGCGTGACGGCGTCGCTCATGCCCCGATCCTCCGTTCCGGCGCAAGCGGCGCCCCGATCAGGGTCGCGATCGCGGCATCCAGCTCGGCCGCCGCCGTCACCACCAGATCGGCCCCCGCATCCAGCAGGTCCTGATGGGCATGGCAGCCCCAGGCCACCCCGATTGCCCTGGCACCCGCCGCCCGCGCCATTTCCATGTCGTAGCTGGTATCGCCGATCAGCACGCTGCGCGCCGGATCGGCCCCGGTTTCGTCCATCGCAGCCAGCATCATCGCCGGATGCGGCTTGCTCGGATGGGTGTCGGCGGTCTGTATGGTCACGAACAGCCGCTCGAAGCCGAAGCGGGCCACCGTGCGCTCCACGCCGCGGATCGATTTGCCGGTCGCCATGCCCAGCACATAGCCCGCCCCGTCGAGCCGCTTCAGCGCCGCCTCCACGCCATCGAACAGCCGCTCGTCGCCCATCAGCCCGGCCGCCAGCCGGCGGCGATAGGCATCGCGATAGCCCCGGGCCAGATCATGGCAGGCAAGATCGTCCAGATGCGGCAGCAGCCGGCCGATCGCGATCGGCAGCGACAGGCCGATGATCTGCGCCACCTCGGCCGGTGTCGGGGCTGCAATGCCGGCGGCGAGGAAGCAATCCGCCATGGTGTCGGCGATATGCCCGGCGCTGTCGACCAGCGTGCCGTCGCAGTCGAACACCACCAGCCCGATCCCGTCCGCCGTCATCGTCATCCATCCATCTCCGGATCAAAGCCCAGCCGGTCGAAACTCTGTGCCATATGGGGCGGAATGGCGGCGCGCACCGAAATCCGCCGCCCGTCCGGCCCGTCCAGGGTCAGGCGCCGTGCATGCAGATGCAGCCGCCGCGGCAACCCCTGCCCCCGCAGATCCACCGCCTGTCCGCCATATTTCAGGTCGCCCACGATCGGCGTGCCGATCGCCGCCAGATGGGCGCGGATCTGATGGGTGCGGCCGGTCAGCGGCTTCAGCGCCACCAGGGCGCAGGGTCCGCCCGCCGCCAGCACCTCGTATTCGGTGACCGCCGTCTGGCCGTCGCCCTCGTCCACCGCCACCATGCGTTCGCCGCCGCGTTCCACCTGGCGCTTGGCCAGCGGCAGGTCGATCACGCCCCGCGCCGGCCGCGGCACGCCCAGCGTCACCGCCCAGTAGATCTTGGTGGTGGTGCGCTCGCGGAAGGCCCGGGTCGCCCAGGCGGCGGCGCGGGCATTGCGCGCCAGTGCCAGCACGCCCGAGGTGTCGCGATCCAGCCGGTGCACCAGCCGCGGCCGCTCGTCGTCCGGGTGGCGCTTCAGCGCATCCAGCATACCGTCCAGATGCCGGTCGGTGCCGCTGCCGCCCTGCACCGCCAGCCCCGAGGGCTTGTCGATCAGGATCAGGTCGGCGGTTTCCAGCAGCACCCGCCCGCGCAGGAAATCCGCCTCCTCGGCCGTGGTCTGGCGGGCCCCGACCCGGCCCTCGGCCTTTGCCTCCAGCATCGGCAGGGCCGGCGGCGGCAGGCGGACCACGGCACCGGCCGTCAGCCGCTGATCGGCCTTGGCGCGTTTGCCGTCCACCCGCACCTGGCCGGTGCGGGCCCAGCGCTGGGCCTCGCCGAAACTCAGCGCCGGCAGGTGTTTGCGCAGCCAGCGGTCCAGCCGCTGGCCGTCCTCGTCGGGCCCGACTTCCCTATGCAGCGGATCGACGCTCATCCGGCGATCATCCTGACGGTCGCAAGCCCGGCCAGCAGGGCAAGCGCGCCCGCCACCACCGATCCCAGCACGTAAAGCGCCGCGGCCATGGTTTCGCCGCGCTGCCAGAGCGAGACCGCATCCAGCGAGAAGGTCGAAAAGGTCGTGAACGCCCCCAGAAATCCGGTCGCGATCAGGGTGCGGGCATGGGGGAACATCGGCAGGCCATGGGCGGCGGCGCCGGCGATCGCGCCCATCAGGAACGAGCCCAGGATGTTCACGATCACCGTGCCCCAGGGGAAGCCCAGGCCGAAGGCCGCCGCACTCCAGGTGTTGACGCCGTGACGGGCCAGCGCGCCCGCGGCCCCGCCGATGGCGATCACCGCCAGCGTCGCCGGTGCGAATGCGGTCATGCCTCTCCCTCTTCGTCCCTGGATCTGCGGGCGGCGGCCCGCATCTCCGCCTGGCGCTCGGCTCTCAGCTTCGACCAATATTCCAGCCGCTTGGCGATGTCACGCTCGAACCCCCGCGGCCGGGGCTCATAGATCACCCGCGCGCCCATGCCCTCGGGCCAGTAGTCGCGGCCTGAAAACGCGTCCGGCGCGTCATGGTCGTAGTCATAGCCATGGCCATAGCCCAGCTGCTTCATCAGTTTGGTCGGCGCGTTCAGGATGTGCATCGGCGGCATCAGCGAACCGGTTTCCTTGGCCAGCCGGCGCGCGGTCTTGTAGGCCATATAGACCCCGTTCGACTTGGGCGCGGTCGCAAGATAGACGACCGCCTGGGCAATGGCGAGTTCGCCCTCGGGGCTGCCCAGGGTCTCGTAGGCGCGCTGGGCCGCCAGCGCCTGTTCCACCGCGCGCGGATCGGCCATGCCGATATCCTCGACCGCGAAGCGGATCAGCCGGCGGACGACATAGAGCGGATCCTCGCCGCCATCCAGCATGCGCGCGAACCAGTAGAGCGCCGCATCGACATCCGATCCGCGCAGCGATTTGTGCAGCGCGCTGATCAGGTTGTAATGGCCTTCCTGCGCCTTGTCGTAGAGCGGCAGCCGGCGCTGCAGCAGCTGGCCCAGCCGCACCGTATCCAGCCGCTCGCCCTCGGGCAGGGCATAGAGCGTGTCGGCCAGGTTCAGCAGAAAGCGGCCGTCGCCGTCGGCCATGCCGACCAGCACGGCCCGGGCCTCGTCGTCCACCGGCAGCGGCCGGCCTTCCGCCGCCTCGGCGCGGATCAGAAGCTCGCCCAGCGCCGCCTCGTCCAGCCGCCGCAGCACCAGAACCTGGGTGCGCGACAACAGCGCGCCGTTCAGTTCGAAAGACGGGTTCTCGGTCGTAGCACCGATCAGCGTGACCGTCCCATCCTCCACATAGGGCAGGAAACTGTCCTGCTGGGCGCGGTTGAAGCGGTGGATCTCGTCGACGAACAGCAGGGTCTGGCGGCCGGTATCGCGCAGCGCCGCCGCCTCGGCAAAGGCCTTGCGCAGATCGGCGACGGTCGAGAACACGGCCGAAAGTGCCGCGAAGCGCATGCCGGTCGCCTCGGCCAGCAGCCGCGCCAGCGTGGTCTTGCCGGTGCCCGGCGGCCCCCACAGGATCAGCGAGGCCAGCCGCTTCGCCTGGACCATCCGGGTCACCGGCCCGTCGGGGCCGAACAGATGGTCCTGGCCAACGATCTCGCCGATCCGGCCCGGACGGAGCCGGTCGGCAAGCGGACGTGGGGCGGCGGCATCGAACAGCGTGGCCATGGGGGTCGGGCGGGCTCCGGGGGGCTGACGTAAGGGCAGAGAGCGCGGGAGGGCCCGCGATCAGCCCATCAGATCCAAGGTGAGTTCGCGGCCCTCGCGGCGCAAGGTCAGCTGCCAGCGGCGCTGGCCCTGCATCTGCTTCAGGGTCGTCTCGACATCGGCGGTACGCGACAGGCGCTTGCCGTTCACCGCCAGCACCATGTCGCCGGGCTTGAGGCCGATCGAGGCCGCGGCGGAATTGCGGGTGATGTCGACCACGATCACCCCTTCCTCGAAGCCGTCGATCCCCAGCTCCTCGGCCAGGGCGGGCGAGAGATTGGCGATCCGCGCGCCGGCAAGCGGGTTGCTGCCGGTGATCTCGCGCTCGTCGCGGGCCACCGTCTCGGGTGCGGCGACCAGCGGCAGCGACACGGTCTGCCGGCGGCCCTCGCGCCAGATGGTGACCGCGGTCTCGCCGCCGATCCCGGCGGCCGCCAGACGGAAGCGCAGTGCCCGCGGGTCGTCGACCGGCTTGCCGCCGATCTCCAGGATCACGTCACCCCGCTTCAGCACACCCTTGGCGGGACCTTCGGGATGTACGTCGCTCACCAGCACGCCGGTGGGCCGCGGCATGCCCAGGCTTTCGGCGATCTCCTGCGTCACCGGCTGGCCGCGGGCGCCGAGCCAGGCGCGCGCCACCGGCCGGCCCTCGATCGCCGCCTGCACCACCGTTTTCACCAGGGTGGCGGGGATCGCAAAGCCGATGCCGTTGGAGCCGCCGGAGCGGCTGAAGATCGCGGTGTTCACGCCGATCAGCTCGCCGTTCACCGTCACCAGTGCGCCGCCCGAATTGCCGGGGTTGATCGCCGCATCGGTCTGGATGAAGGACTGGAAGTCCGAGACCCCGACCATGGTGCGGGCAAGCGCCGAGACGATGCCGCTGGTCACCGTCTGCCCCACCCCGAAGGGATTTCCGATCGCCAGCACCAGATCGCCGACCTCGATCGAGTCGCTGTCGCCGAAGCTCAGCGCCGGCAGGGTCTGGCCCTCGGTGTCGATCTTCAGCACCGCCAGATCGGTCTGCGGGTCCAGCCGCACCACCTCGGCCGCGAATTCGCGGCGGTCGTTCAGCACCACGGTGATCTGGTCGGCGCCGTCGATCACATGGTTGTTGGTGACGATATAGCCGCGGCCGTCGACGATGACGCCCGATCCGAGCGCGTTCTGCACCCGCTCCGACGGCTTGCCGATGCCCATCCGGTCGCCGAAGAAGCGGCGGAAGAACGGGTCGTCGAAGAACGGAGAGCGCTGCTGCACCACCACCGTGCGGCGGGTGTAGATGTTCACCACCGCCGGCGCCGCCTGACGCACCACGGGCGCGAAGGACAGCTGCATTTCGCTCCGGCTTTCCGGCACCCGCCGTTCGGCATCGGCCGCCACCGCCGGCGGCACCTGCAATGCCGCCAGGGCCAGCACCAGCGCCAGCATCCTCGACCGCAGGCCGCCGCGGATCGCCGCGGCCAGGTCTGCATCCCGTTCAGGCAGTCGGTTCATCACTCTCATTCCCGCCCGGTTGTCTCGTCCAGGTCCGACAGCATAGTCCCCGCCGCCCGGACCACAAGTGACCAGAGCCACGCACGCGCCCCGAACGCAGAACGGGCGGTGCGCCTTGCGGCACACCGCCCGTTCCCAAGGGTCCCGTCGCGATGCCGATACCGGCACCGCCGCCCGGATCAATCCTCGGCGCCGTCCTCGGCAACCTGCTTCGGGCCCGAATCCTGGCCCTTGGCGGCAAGGTTGCGGTCGACCAGCTCGATGATCGCCATCGGGGCCGCATCGCCATAGCGGAAGCCGGCCTTCAGCACGCGGGTATAACCGCCAGCGCGGGCCTGGTAGCGCTCGGCCAGCTCGCCGAACAGCTTCTGCACGATCACGCCGTCGGGCAGGCGCGAGGCGGCCTGACGGCGGGCGTGGAGGTCGCCGCGCTTGCCGAGGGTGATCAGGCGCTCCACCACCGGGCGCAGTTCCTTCGCCTTCGGCAGCGTGGTCTTGATCTGCTCGTGCTTCAGCAGCGCGACCGCCATGTTGGCGAGCATCGCCTTGCGGTGGGCGGTGGTGCGGTTCAGCTTGCGCTGGTTCATGCCATGACGCATGAGGGGAACTCCTGCCTTGGCATCATCCGCATGCGGGGGCCATCCGCGGTGCGGGGCCCGGTCTCCGGGCCTTGATGCTGTTCTGACGGGGCGGACGTGCGCAGGCACTACCCGCCCCCTGGGATGTCGTCCGGTGCCGCGAGGCGCCCGAAGAGGCTCAGTACGGCTCTTCGAGCTTCTTCGCCAGCTCTTCGATGTTCTCCGGTGGCCAGTTGCTGATCTGCATGCCGAGCTTCAGACCCATGGAGGACAGAACCTCCTTGATCTCGTTCAGCGACTTGCGACCAAAATTCGGCGTCCGGAGCATCTCGGCCTCGGTCTTCTGGACCAGGTCGCCGATGTAGACGATGTTGTCGTTCTTCAGGCAATTCGCCGAACGCACCGACAGCTCCAGTTCCTCGACCTTGCGGAGGAGGTTGGGGTTGAACGGCAGCTCGTCCTGCTCCTCGCGCTCCGTCGGCATTTCCGGCTCTTCGAAGTTGATGAAGAGCTGGAACTGGTCCTGCAGGATGCGCGCGGCCAGCGCGATCGAGTCTTCCGGCGTGATGGCGCCGTTGGTCTCGACATAGAGCGAGAGACGGTCATAGTCGGTGTACGAACCGACGCGGCTGTTCTCGACCTTGTACGAGACCTTCTTGATCGGGCTGAACAGGGCATCGACCGGGATCAGGCCGATCGGCGCGTCCTCGGGCCGGTTGGCCGAGGCCGGGACATAGCCCTTACCCGTGTTGACGACGAATTCCATGTTCAGCACCGCGCCCTCGTCGAGGGTGCAGAGCACCAGATCCGGATCCAGGATCCCGATATCGGGCCCGGTCTGGATCATCGACGCCTTCACCTCGCAGGGGCCGGTCGCCTTCAGCGTCATCCGCTTCGGGCCGTCGGCATGCATGGTCAGCGACATGGTCTTCACGTTCAGCACGATGTCGGTCACGTCCTCGCGCACGCCGGGGACGGACGAGAACTCGTGCAGAACGCCGTCGATCTTGATGGCGGTCACAGCGGCGCCCTGGAGCGACGACAGCAGCACCCGGCGGAGGGCATTGCCGAGCGTCATGCCGAAGCCGCGCTCAAGCGGCTCGGCAACCACGGTCGCCTGACGGGCCGGATTGGCGCCGGGCTCGATTTCGAGCTTGTTCGGCTTAATCAGGTCCTGCCAATTCTTATGGATCACGTGAACGACCTCTCGTTGCTCGCGCCGCAAGTGGTGGATGCCGGTCGTTGCGGGGATCCGGCGTTGCGGTGATACGGCGGGCATATGGCACCCGCCGTGCCGGTGACGCGGAACCAGACAGGCTTACGCCGGCCGGTGCGCGCCCCGCTCATCGGGGCTGGCGCGTCCGACCGGCGGGGGCGCGTGCGGTCCTGGACGTCAGACGCGGCGCCGCTTGGGCGGGCGGCAGCCGTTGTGCGGGATGGGGGTCACGTCGCGGATCGACGTGATCGCGAAGCCGGCCGCCTGAAGGGCGCGCAGAGCCGACTCGCGGCCCGAACCCGGGCCCTTCACCTCGACGTCGAGGGTGCGCATGCCGTGCTCGGCGGCCTTGCGGCCGGCGTCTTCGGCAGCGACCTGCGCCGCATAGGGGGTCGACTTGCGCGAGCCCTTAAAGCCCATGGTCCCCGACGACGACCAGGAGATGGTGTTCCCCTGAACGTCGGTGATGGTGATCATGGTGTTGTTGAAGCTCGCGTTCACGTGCGCGACGCCGGAGGTGATGTTCTTCCGGTCGCGGCGGCGCAGACGCGCACCCGTATCCTTAGCCATGGTGCGTCCTTACTTCTTCTTGCCCGCAATCGGCTTCGCCGGGCCCTTGCGGGTCCGCGCGTTGGTGTGGGTGCGCTGGCCGCGCACCGGCAGGCCGCGACGATGGCGCAGGCCGCGATAGCAGCCGAGGTCCATCAGGCGCTTGATGTTCATCGCGACTTCGCGGCGGAGGTCACCCTCGACCGTATAGTCGCTGTCGATCACTTCACGGATGCGGATAACATCGGCATCCGACAGCTCGTTCACACGCCGCTCGGCGGGGATACCGACCTTGCCGCAGATCTCCTGCGACTTCGCCCGGCCGATGCCGTGAATGTAGGTCAGCGCGATCTCGACTCGCTTCGCGGTCGGGATATTCACACCTGCAATACGCGCCACGCTTGATTCTCCTTCGTCGACCGACGGTCTGCGCCCGCACGCGCCCACTCGGCGCGGAGGGGCGCGATTATAGGATGACCGTCGCTCAAGTCAACACTCAGATGTCAGGATCCGGCGTCCAAAATGGCCTTCAGCGCCCGGGTCACATCATCGATGTCTGCCATGCCGTCCACCGTCCGCAGCAGCCCCTTCGCTTCGTAATAGGGCAGCAGCGGTGCGGTCTGGGCGTGATACGCCTCGAGCCGGCTCTTCACCGTCTCGGCATTGTCGTCCTTACGGCGGGTGAACTCGGTCGACCCGCACACGTCGCAGACGCCCTCGATCTTGGGCTTCTGGAAGGTGTCGTGATAGCCGGCACCGCATTTGGCGCAGGCGAAACGGCCGGTGATGCGCTCGACCAGCGCACCGTCGTCGACCTTCATCTCGATCACGTGATCGAGCTTCAGGCCCTGAGAGGCGAGCATCCCGTCCAGCGCCTCGGCCTGGGCCACGGTGCGCGGGAAACCGTCGAGGATGAAGCCGTTGCTGCAATCGTCCTGGCCGATGCGGCCGGCGATCATGTCGATGATCGCCTGGTCCGGCACCAGTTGGCCGGCATCCATGATCGCCTTCACGCGGTTGCCGAGCGCGCTGCCCGACTTCACTTCGGCGCGGAGCATGTCGCCGGTGGACAGCTGCACGATGCCGTAGGCGTCGACCAGACGCTGCGACTGGGTGCCCTTGCCGGCACCGGGAGGTCCGAGGAGGATCAGGATCACGACCGCCGTCCTTTGAGTCGGGCCTTCTTGATCAGCCCTTCATACTGGTGTGCCAGCAGGTGGGACTGGATCTGGGCCACGGTGTCGATGGTGACGTTGACCACGATCAGCAGGCTGGTGCCGCCGAAATAGAACGGAACCGAGTACTCGCTGATCAGAATTTCGGGGAGCGCGCAGACCGCTGCGATATAGGCCGCGCCGATCACGGTCAGACGGGTGAGGACGTGATCGAGGTAATCTGCCGTGTTCTTGCCCGGCCGGATGCCCGGAATGAAGCCGCCATGCTTGCGCAGGTTGTCGGCCGTCTCTTCCGGGTTGAAGACGATGGCGGTGTAGAAGAAGCAGAAGAACAGGATCGCGCCGACATAGAGCGCCAGGTAGAGCGGCTGGCCATGGGCCAGGTTCGCCGTCAGCCAGGTCAGCCATGCGGGACCGCCGGTGGCGTTGAAGCTCGCGATGGTGGTCGGCAGCAACAGGATCGAGCTGGCGAAGATCGGCGGGATCACGCCGGCGGTGTTGAGCTTCAGCGGCAGATGCGAGCTCTCGCCACCATAGATCCGGTTGCCGACCTGGCGCTTGGGATACTGCACCACGATCCGGCGCTGGGCCCGCTCCATGAACACGATGAAGGTGATCACGGCGACCGACATGATCAGCAGCGCCAGGATGAAGCCGGTCGACAGCGCGCCGGTGCGGCCCAGTTCCAGCATGCGGGCCAGCGCGCCGGGCAGCTCGGCCACAATGCCGGTGAAGATGATCAGAGAGATGCCGTTGCCGACGCCACGGGCGGTGATCTGCTCGCCCAGCCACATCAGGAACATCGTGCCGCCGACCAGCGTGATCACGGTCGCGGCGCGGAAATAGGCGCCGGGGTCGGCCACGGCGGACATGCCGCCGGCCTGCAGCCCTTCAAGGCCCACCGAGATGCCGTAGGCCTGCACGATCGCCAGCGCCACCGTGCCGTAGCGGGTGTACTGGTTCAGCAGCTTGCGCCCGCTCTCGCCCTCCTTCTTCAAGGCCGCGAAACTCGGCAGAACCGCGGTCAGCAGCTGCACGATGATCGAGGCCGAGATGTAGGGCATCACGGTGAGCGCGAAGATGGTCATGCGACCGAGCGCGCCGCCGGCGAAGACGTTGAACATGCCGAGAATGCCGCCGGCGTTCTGATTGAACACGTCGGCGAGCACGGCGGGATTGATCCCCGGCACCGGGATATAGGTGCCCAGGCGATAGACCAGCAGCGCGCCCAGGGTGAACCAGAGCCGCTTCTTCAGTTCCGTGGCCTTGCCGAAGGCCGCGAAATTCAGGCTGCCCGCAAGTTGGTCGGCGGAGGACGCCATCGCGGATGCGCTCCCGGCTTGAAGATGGGGATCAGGAATGTCGCGGCCGGGGTCGTCCCCCGTCCGCGGACACACAGGTCGTCGAGTGGTCCATGGCGTCGCCCGGGCCACTCACATTCCAGGGCCGCGGCTACCGCGGTCCGGGAATGCGAGCGCGGGCAACCATCCCCCGGTCAGGACCGGCGGACGGTCACCCGTCAAGCCTGCTCGACGCAAGCCCCGGCCTGGATCAGGCCTGGGCCTCGTCGGCCACCGGCGCCGCCGGCAGCTCGACCTTGCCGCCGGCCTTCTCCACCGCTTCCACGGCCGCCGCAGAGGCGCCGCTGACGCGGATGGTGACGGCTGCGGTGATCTCGCCCTTGGCGAGGAGGCGCACGCCGTCGCGGATGCGACGCACGAGGCCCGCCTCGATCAGGGCCGCTTCGGTGATCTCGGTGCCGAGCTTGCCGGCATCGATCGCCTTCTGGATGCGACCCAGATTGACATGGACGAAATCGTTACGGAAGGGCGCATTGGTGAAACCACGGCGCGGAAGGCGACGATGCAGCGGCATCTGACCGCCCTCGAAGCCCTTGATCGCCACGCCGCTGCGCGCCTTCGCACCCTTGTGGCCCTTGCCGGCAGTCTTGCCGGTGCCGGAGCCGGGGCCGCGACCGATGCGCTTGCGGTCCTTGGTCGCGCCGGGATTGTCCCTGAGCTCGTTGAGCTTCATGACACGGCTGTTCCTTGCGTTCGTGTGTCTGGGGAAGGAAGCCCGGGGTCACCCCCTCAGGCCACCTCCTCCACCACCACGAGATGGGCCACCTTGGCGATCATGCCGCGCACCGAGGGGGTATCCTCGAGCACCCGGCTGCGATGCCGCTTGTTGAGGCCCAGACCGATCAGCGTCTGGCGCTGGTAGTCGGGACGGCCGATCGGGCTGCCGATCTGGGTCACCTTCACCTGCTTCTTCGCCTCGGACATGGATCTCACTCCTTGCCCGCGGCAGCAGCGGCGGCCTGGCCGTCGCGGCGCCCGATGATGTCGCTGACCTTGCGGCCGCGGCGGCGGGCAACCTCACGCGGCGACTGCACGGCCTTGAGGCCGTCGAAGGTCGCCTTGATGAGATTGTAGGGGTTCGAGGTGCCGTGGCTCTTCGCCACGACGTCCGCGACACCCAGACTCTCCAGCACCGCGCGCATCGGGCCGCCGGCGATGATGCCGGTGCCCGGAGGGGCCGCGCGCATCAGGATCCGGCCGGCACCGAAATGCCCGTCGATGTCGTGGTGGAGCGTGCGGCCCTCGCGAAGCGGAACGCGGATCATGCCGCGCTTCGCCTTCTCGGTGGCCTTGCGGATTGCCTCGGGGACCTCGCGGGCCTTGCCCTGGCCGAAACCGACCCGGCCACGACCGTCACCGACAACCACCAGCGCGGCAAAGCCGAACCGGCGACCGCCCTTCACCACCTTCGCGACGCGATTGATGGTGACGAGCTTGTCGATGAACTCGCCATCTTCCTCGCGAGGCTTGCGCTCGTTTTCCGTGCGTGCCATGCGTTCGGCCCCCTCAGAACGACAGCCCGCCCTCGCGGGCGGCGTCGGCCAGCGCCTTCACGCGGCCATGATAGATGTAGCCACCGCGGTCGAAGACCACCTCGGTCACGCCGCTTGCCGCGGCGCGCGAGGCGATCAGCTTGCCGACCGCCTTGGCGGCTTCGATGCCCGCACCGTTCTTCAGCTCGCCCTTGAGCTCGCTGTCGAGGGTGGAGGCCGAAGCCAGGGTCACGCCCTGCACATCGTCGATGATCTGGGCGTAGATATTCAGATTGGAGCGGTAGACGCTCAGCCGCGGACGGCCGTGCGACTTCTTGCGCAGCTGCGTACGCACACGCCGCTTGCGCCGCTCGAAGAGCGAATTCGCGTTCATGCCCCTGCGGCTCCTTACTTCTTCTTGCCTTCCTTGCGGACGATGATCTCGTCCTCGTACTTGACGCCCTTGCCCTTATAGGGCTCGGGCGACCGGAAGGACCGGATCTCGGCGGCAATCTGACCGACGCGCTGCTTGTCGATGCCAGAGATGGCGAGCGCGGTCGGCTTTTCAGCCTTGATCTCGATGTCCGCCGGAACGGCGTACTTGATGTCGTGGCTGTAGCCGAGCTGCAGGGTCAGCAGCTTGCCGTCAACAGCGGCGCGGTAACCGACGCCGTTGATGTCGAGCTTCACGGTGAAGCCTTCCGACACACCCTTCACCATATTGGCGACGAGGGTGCGCGAGAGGCCCCACATGGCGCGGCCGCGGCGTTCGTCGTTGGCCGGCGCGACGACGACCTTGCCGTCCTCGAGCGCGACGTTCACGTCCGACGGCAGGGTCCGCTCGAGCGCGCCGAGCTTGCCCTTCACGCGGACGGTGTTGCCGTCGACGGCCACTTCGACGCCCTGGGGCACCGCAACCGGATTCTTACCGATACGCGACATGGGACGTCTCCTCAGAACACCTTGCAGAGAACCTCACCGCCAACATTGGCGGTGCGGGCCTCCGCGTCGGACATGACGCCACGGGGGGTCGAGAGGATCTGGATGCCGAGGCCGTTATAGTGCTTCGGCAGGGCCTTGATCGACGAATAGACGCGGCGACCGGGGCGGGAAACGCGGCCGATTTCGCGGATGGCGGGCTCGCCGTCCACATACTTCAGCGCGATCTCGAACACCGGCTTGCCTTCAGACGACTCGCTGCGCTCGTAGCCACGGATGTAGCCCTCGCGGGTCAGCACGTCGAGCACCCAACCGCGCAGCTTCGAGGCCGGGCACAGAGTCGTCGACTTGCGCGCCAGCTGAGCGTTGCGGATACGGGTGATCATATCGCCGAGGGGATCGGTCATGGACATATCCGGTCCTCCTCTCTTACCAGCTCGACTTCGTCATGCCGGGGATCTGCCCCTGCGACGCCAGGTCGCGGAGCGCCACGCGGCACAGCTGCAGCTTGCGGTACACCGCACGGGGGCGGCCGGTCAGCGCGCACCGGTTCCGGATGCGGGTCTTCGAGCCGTTGCGCGGGAGGGCGGCGAGCTTCAGGGTCGCCGCGAAACGCTCCTCGGGCGACAGCTCACGATCGTCAACCACCGCCTTCAGGGCAGCGCGCTTGTTCGCAAAACGCGCAACCAGCTGCTCGCGGTGCTTGTTCTTCTGGACGGCACTGGTCTTGGCCATAATCGCCTCGCTTGCCGTTGCTCAGTTCACGAAGGGCATCTTGAAGGCGGCAAGAAGCGCCTTCGCCTCGGCATCCGTCTTGGCCGTCGTCGCGAAGACGATGTCCATGCCCCGGACGGTATCGACCTTGTCGTACTCGATCTCGGGGAAGACGATCTGCTCTTTGAGGCCCATGGCATAATTGCCACGCCCGTCGAACGACTTGCCGTTCAGCCCGCGGAAGTCGCGGACGCGCGGCAGAGCGATGGTGACGAGACGATCCAGGAACTCGTACATCCGATCGCGGCGCAGCGTCACCTTGACGCCGATCGCCATGCCCTCGCGCAGCTTGAAGCCGGCGATCGACTTCGAGGCGCGGGTCACGACGGGCTTCTGGCCGGTGATCTTGGCCAGATCGGTCACGACGCCGTTGATCTTCTTCTGATCGCCAACCGCCTCGCCGACGCCCACATTCAGGACGATCTTATCGAGACGGGGGATCTCCATGACGTTCGCGTAGCTGAACTGCTCGCGCAGCTGCGGGCGAACCTCGTTAACGTAGTACTCGTACAAGCGTGCCATTTTGGGCTGCTCCGCCGTCAACGATCGATCTGCTCGCCGGACCGCTTGGCGACGCGCACCTTACGGCCATCTTCGAGCGTGGTAAAACCGACGCGGGTCGGCTTGCCGTCCTTGGGGTCGGCGATCGCGACGTTCGACAGGTGCAGCGACGCTTCCTTCTCCACGATACCGCCGGGATTGCCCGGCTTGGGAGCGGTGTGCCGCTTGACGAGGTTAACGCCCTGAACGACGACGCGGTTCTCCTTGGGGAGAACCTGCGCAACCGTCCCGGCCTTGCCCTTGTCACGCCCGGTCAAAACGACGACGTTGTCGCCTTTCTTGATCTTGGCTGCCATCAGAGGACCTCGGGGGCCAGAGAGATGATCTTCATGAACTTCTTGCCGCGGAGCTCGCGGGTGACCGGCCCGAAGATACGGGTACCGATCGGCTCGCCATGCTTGTTGATGAGCACGGCGGCATTGCGGTCGAAGCGGATGGCGGTGCCGTCCGGACGACGCAGCTCCTTGGCGGTACGAACGACCACCGCACGGTGGACGTCGCCCTTCTTCACCTTACCACGCGGAATCGCCTCCTTCACGGAGACGACGATCACGTCGCCGACACGCGCGACGCGGCGACGCGAACCGCCGAGAACGCGGATGCACATCACACGCCGGGCGCCGCTGTTGTCCGCCACTTCCAGATTGGTTTCGGTCTGGATCACGGGACCGTTCCTTAATCAGCAGGGGCCGGGCTTCATTCGCCGTCAGCGACGACCGTCCAGCGCTTGCGCTTGGAGATCGGAGCCGATTCAATGATGCGGACGATGTCGCCGGCCTTGAACCGGTTGTCCTCATCATGCGCGGCATACTTCTTGCTGCGGCGAATGAACTTCTTGTAGATCGGGTGCTGGAAGCGACGTTCGACCTTGACGATGATCGTCTTGTCGCCCTTGTCGCTCACCACGACGCCCTGAAGGATACGCTTGGGCATCTGATCACTCCTTCGCCGCGGCGCCGGCCGACTGGCCGATCACGGTCTTGATCCGGGCGATGTCGCGCCGCACCTCGCGCACGCGCGCGGTGTTTTCGAGCTGGCCGCCAGCCTGCTGAAAGCGCAGGTTAAACTGCTCTTTCTTCAGCTGGAGCAGCATGGTGTTCAGCTCGGTCGCCGACTTCGCGCGCAGTTCTTCAGCCTTCATGGCCTCAGCCCTCCACACCGATGCGCTGGATCACGCGGGTGCGGATCGGCAGCTTGGCGGCGCCACGCTCGAAGGCCTCGCGGGCCAGGTCGGCGGGGACACCATCCAGTTCGAACATCACGCGACCGGGCTTCACGCGGGCCATCCAGAATTCCGGAGAGCCCTTGCCCTTACCCATGCGCACCTCGGCCGGCTTCTTCGAAACCGGCACGTCGGGGAAGATACGCACCCACACGCGGCCGACGCGGCGGATGTGGCGGGTGATCGCGCGACGGGTCGCCTCGATCTGCCGCGCCGTCAACCGGCCGGGTTCCATCGCCTTCAGGCCGTAGGCGCCGAAATTCAGCGCCGTACCACCCTTGGCATCACCGTGGATGCGGCCCTTATGCGCCTTGCGATATTTCGTCCGCTTCGGACTCAGCATAAGTTCCAGCCTTTCTCACTAAGCTGATCGCCGCCGGATCAGCGCGAAGCCCGCGTCTCACGACGCTCGGCTTCCGCTGCCAGCGGATCGCGGCTCAGCACTTCGCCCTTGAACACCCAGACCTTGACACCGCAGGTGCCATAGGTGGTGAAGGCGGTCGCCTGGCCATAGTCGATGTCGGCGCGCAGCGTATGCAGCGGCACGCGACCTTCACGGTACCATTCCGTACGGGCGATTTCGGCGCCGCCCAGACGGCCGCTGCAGGTGATGCGGATGCCTTCGGCACCCAGACGCATCGCCGACTGCACGGCACGCTTCATCGCCCGACGGAACGCCACGCGGCGCTCCAGCTGCTGGGCGATGTTCTCGGCCACCAGGGTGGCGTCGAGTTCGGGCTTGCGGACCTCGGCGATGTTCAGATGAACCTCGCCCTTGACCAGCTTGCCGACATCGGCCTTCAGCTTGTCGATGTCGGCGCCCTTCTTGCCGATGATCACGCCGGGACGCGCGCTGTTGAGCGTGATGCGCACCTTCTGCGCAGCCCGCTCGATCACGATGCCCGACACGCCGGCGTTCTTCAGGCGGCCCTTCAGGTACTTGCGCAGGCGCAGGTCTTCCTGAAGCAGGTCGCCATAATTGTCATCCGCGTACCAGCGGCTGTCCCAGGTACGGATGATCCCGAGCCGGAGCCCGATGGGATTGACCTTATGACCCATTAGTCCTGCTCCTCACGCTCGCGGACCACCACGGTCAGCTGGCTGAAAGGCTTCTCCACGCGACCAACACGGCCACGGGCGCGGGCGCTGAACCGCTTCATGACCAGCGCCTTGCCGACAAAGGCCTCGGCCACGAACAGACGATCCACGTCCAGCTCGTGGTTGTTTTCCGCATTGGCGATCGCCGACTGCAGGGTCTTCTTCACGTCGTTCGAGATCCGGCGGCGCGAGAAGGTCAGCGCAGCCAGCGCCGACTCGACGCTCCGACCACGGATCAGCTCGGCGACGGTGTTGAGCTTGCGCGGGCTCACGCGCAGCATCGTCGAAACCGCGCGCGCCTCGTTTTCGGCAACCCGCCGCTCGGCACTAGGCTTGCCCATGGTTATTTCCTCTTGGCCTTCTTGTCCGCGGCGTGGCCGTAGAACGTGCGGGTGGGCGCGAACTCGCCGAACTTATGCCCGACCATGTCCTCGGAGACAAGCACGGGCAGGAACTTGTGCCCGTTATAGACCCCAAAGGTCAAGCCCACAAACTGGGGCAGGATGGTCGAACGACGCGACCAGGTGCGAATCACCTCCTTGCGGCCGGAGGTGTGCAGCGCGTCGGCCTTCTTCAGCAGGTACCCGTCGACAAACGGGCCTTTCCAAACCGAACGGGGCACGGTGTCCTCCTTCAGACCTTAGGGCTTGCGGCGACGGACGATAAACTTGTCCGTAGCCTTGTTATTGCGGGTGCGCTTGCCCTTGGTCGGCTTGCCCCACGGAGTAACCGGATGACGACCGCCCGAGGTGCGGCCTTCACCGCCGCCATGCGGGTGATCGACCGGGTTCATCGCAACGCCACGGACAACCGGGCGGCGACCCATCCACCGGGAACGGCCGGCCTTGCCCAGGCTGACGTTCTGGTGGTCGGGGTTCGACACCGCACCGATGGTGGCCATGCATTCGGCGCGCACCATACGCTGCTCGCCGGACGCCATGCGCAGCATGACGTAGTTGCCGTCCTTGCCGACCACCTGAACATAGGTGCCGGCCGACCGCGCGATCTGACCACCCTTGCCGGGCTTCAGCTCGACATTGTGGACGATCGTGCCGACCGGAATCGACGACAGCGGCATGGCATTGCCGGGCCGCACGTCGACCTTGGCACCGGCGACGACCTTGTCGCCGGCCTTCAGGCGCTGCGGGGCCAGGATATAGGCCTGCTCGCCGTCGGTGTACTCGATCAGCGCGATGAACGCGGTGCGGTTCGGATCGTACTCGAGGCGCACGACCGAGGCTTCCACGTCCCACTTGCGGCGCTTGAAGTCGACCAGACGGTAGCGACGCTTGTGACCGCCGCCAACCTGGAACGCCGTGATGCGGCCCATGTTGTTGCGGCCACCCGACTTGGTCAGGCCTTCGGTCAGGGACTTGACCGGCTTGCCCTTCCAAAGCTCCGAGCGATCGACCAGAACCAGCTGACGCCGGCCGGGCGAAGTCGGCTTGTATGCCTTCAAAGCCATCGGATCAGATCCCCGCCGTCAGATCGATCTGCTGGCCTTCGGCCAGAGTCACGATCGCCTTCTTGAAGTCCGAGCGACGCCCGGGGCGGCCACGGAAGCGCTTGGTCTTGCCGGCCTGCACCAAGGTGTTCACCGCCTTGACCTTCACGCCGAAGAGCTTCTCGACGGCCTGCTTGATCTCGGGCTTGGTCGCATCCAGGGTCACCTTGAAGGTGACCTGGTCATTCTCCGAACCCATCGTCGACTTTTCGGTGACGACCGGGCTCAGGATGATGTCGTACATCCGCTCCGGGTTCATTTCAGCCGCGCCTCCAGGCTCTCGACCGCGGCGCGCGACAGCACCAGGGTGTCGCGGCGCAGGATGTCGTAAACATTGGCGCCCTGGCTCGGCAGAACGTCGATGCCGATCAGGTTGCGGGCGGCGAGGCGGAAGCCCTGGTCGACCTCGGTGCCGCCGATGAACAGCGTCGAGCTGCCCAGACCGGCCTTCTCGAGACGGGCCACCAGCGCCTTGGTCTTGGCGTCGTCGGCCTTCAGCTCGTCGACCACCACCAGCTTGCCACCCTGGGCCTTGACCGACAGCGCGGTCTTCAGGGCCAGACGACGCACCTTCTTCGGCAGGTCGTGGGCATGGCTGCGGACCACGGGACCGTGGACCGTGGCACCGCCGCGGAAGATGTTCGCCCGCTTGGCGCCGTGCCGCGCGCGGCCCGTGCCCTTCTGGCGGTAGATCTTCGCGGTCGAGCCGGCGATCTCGGAGATCGTCTTCACCTTGTGCGTCCCGGCGCGCCGCTTGGCGAGCTGGTAGCGCACCATCCGGTGCAGGATGTCGACGCGGGCCGGGAGACCGAACACCTCGTCAGCCAGCGCGATCGTGCCGGCATCCTCGTTATCGAGGGTAATGACCTTCACATCCATCGCTCGGCCCTCAGCCTTCCGTGGTCTCGGCGGCCGCCCCGGCGGCCTGCGCCTTGAGGCCGGCCGGGAACGGCACGCTCTCGGGCAGCGCCTTCTTGACGGCGTCACGCACGAGAACGTACGAACCGGCGGCACCCGGGATGGCGCCCTCGACGAGCAGCAGGCCACGGTCGGCGTCGACCACGGTCACGCGCAGGTTCTGCACGGTCACGCGGCGGGCACCCATGTGGCCGGCCATCTTCTTGCCCTTGAAGGTACGGCCCGGATCCTGACGGTTACCGGTCGAACCGTGCGAGCGGTGCGAGACCGACACGCCGTGGGTGGCACGAAGACCGCCGAAGTTGTGGCGCTTCATGGCGCCGGCGAAGCCCTTACCGATCGAGGTGCCGACGACGTCGACGAACTGGCCGACGACGAAGTGGTTGGCACCGATCTCGGCCCCGATCTCCGGCAGCGCATCGGCGGTCACGCGGAATTCCGCGAGCTTCGCCTTCGGCTCCACCTTCGCCTTCGCGAAGTGGCCACGCTGGGCCTTCGAGACGTTCTTAACCTTGGCCGCGCCGTAGCCGACCTGAACCGCGGTGTAACCGTCGGTCTCGTCGGTGCGGTGGGCGACGACCTGCAGATTGTCGACCTTCAGCACGGTCACAGGAATGTGAATGCCGGCCGAGTCGAAAACGCGGGTCATCCCGAGCTTGCGGGTGATGACTCCAGTACGCATCTGGCGTTACCCCCTCAGAGCTTGATCTCGACGTCGACGCCGGCCGCGAGGTCGAGCTTCATCAGCGCGTCGACGGTCTGCGGGGTGGGCTCGACGATGTCGAGAAGGCGCTTGTGCGTCCGGATCTCGAACTGTTCGCGCGACTTCTTGTCGATGTGCGGCGAACGGAGCACCGTGAAGCGCTCGATCTCGGTCGGCAGCGGGATCGGGCCCCGCACGCTGGCGCCGGTCCGCTTGGCGGTGTTCACGATCTCGCGCGTCGACTGATCGAGCACGCGATGATCGAACGCCTTCAGGCGGATGCGAATGTTCTGGCCTTCCATCATGGGCTTCTACCTTGGCCTCGGCGGTGCGACCTGCCGGATGAATCCGGGGTGCCGCAGCGCCGCGCGTCCTTGCATGAGACCGGCCCGCCGGGCGGACCGGCCGGGCGCTCGTGGCGTCAGGATATCAGGCGGCGAATGCGCCAAGCGGGATCAACCCGCCCGGCGCACCCGCTGCCGTCGTCCGTCGATCAACCCATCACCTTGGCGACGACGCCGGCGCCGACGGTACGGCCGCCTTCGCGGATCGCGAAGCGCAGGCCTTCGTCCATGGCGATCGGCGAGATCAGCTCGACGGTGACCGACACGTTGTCACCCGGCATGACCATCTCCGTGCCTTCCGGCAGGGTGATGACACCGGTCACGTCCGTGGTCCGGAAGTAGAACTGCGGACGATAGTTGGTGAAGAAGGGGGTGTGACGGCCGCCCTCTTCCTTGGTCAGGATATACGCCTCGGCGGCGAACTTCGTGTGCGGGGTGATCGTGTTCGGCTTCGCCAGAACCTGACCGCGCTCCACGTCCTCGCGCTTCGTGCCGCGCAGCAGCACGCCGACATTGTCGCCCGCCTCGCCCTGATCGAGCAGCTTGCGGAACATCTCGACGCCGGTCACCGTGGTCTTCGTGGTGTCGCGCAGACCCACGATCGCCACTTCCTCGCCGACCTTGATCACGCCGCGCTCGATACGGCCGGTCACAACCGTGCCGCGGCCCGAGATCGAGAACACGTCTTCGATCGGCATCAGGAACGGCTGGTCCTTCGGACGATCCGGGGTCGGGATGTACTCGTCGACCGACCGCATCAGCTCAAGGATCCGCTCGGCGCCGATCTCGGGGTTCTTGCCCTCGATCGCAGCCAGGGCCGAGCCCTTGATCACCGGGATGTCGTCGCCCGGGAAGTCGTAGCTCGACAGAAGCTCGCGCACTTCCATCTCGACGAGCTCCAGAAGCTCCTCGTCGTCGACCATGTCGACCTTGTTCATGAACACCACCAGCGCCGGAACGCCAACCTGGCGCGCCAGCAGGATGTGCTCGCGGGTCTGCGGCATCGGGCCGTCCGCCGCCGACACCACCAGGATCGCGCCGTCCATCTGCGCAGCACCCGTGATCATGTTCTTCACGTAGTCGGCATGGCCGGGGCAATCAACATGCGCATAGTGACGGGCTTCCGTCTGGTACTCGACATGCGCCGTGTTGATGGTGATGCCGCGCTCCTTCTCTTCAGGAGCCTTGTCGATCGAGTCGTACGACGTATAGGTCGCACCGCCCGTCTCGGCCAGAACCTTCGTGATCGCAGCCGTCAGCGTCGTCTTGCCATGGTCCACGTGACCGATCGTGCCGATGTTCACGTGCGGCTTGCTGCGCTCGAACTTTTCCTTACCCATGGCTCTCGCCTCCGTCTTTCCAAACGTTTTTCAAACCGGTCGTCGATCCGCGGATCAGCCCGCGTACTTCGCCTTGACCTCGTCCGCCAGATGCTGCGGAACCGGCTCGTAATGGTCGAACTGCATCGTGTACTGGGCGCGGCCCTGGGACATCGAGCGCAGCTGGTTGACGTAGCCGAACATGCTGGCCAGCGGCACCATGGCGTTCACGACGCGGGCATTGCCGCGGCTGTCCATGCTGCTCACCTGACCACGGCGGCTGTTCAGGTCGCCGATGATGTCGCCCATGTACTCGTCCGGAGTGACGACCTCGACCTTCATGATCGGCTCGAGGAGGACCGGACGGCTCTTGCCCATGGCCTCGCGGAACGCGGCACGCGACGCGATTTCGAAGGCGAGCACCGAGCTGTCGACGTCGTGATAGGCGCCGTCGATCAGTTCGGCCTTGAGGTTCACCACCGGGAAGCCCGCGATCACGCCGTTGCCCAGGCAGGACTCGATGCCCTTCTGAACGCCGGGGACGTATTCGCGCGGAACCGAGCCGCCGACGACCTTGTTCTCGAACGCGAAGCCTTCCTCGCCCTCGACGGGCTCGAACTTCAGCTTCACCCGCGCGAACTGGCCCGAACCGCCGGTCTGCTTCTTGTGGGTGTAGTCGACCTCGACCGGCTGGCCGAAGCGCTCGCGATAGGCCACCTGCGGCTGACCGACATTCGCCTCGACCTTGAACTCGCGGCGCATGCGATCGACGATGATCTCGAGATGGAGCTCGCCCATGCCCTTGATCACGGTCTGGCCGCTTTCCTCGTCGGTCGACACGCGGAAGGACGGATCCTCCTGCGCCAGACGCGACAGGGCGAGGCCCATCTTCTCCTGGTCGCTCTTGGTCTTCGGCTCGACCGCGACCTCGATCACCGGATCCGGGAACTCCATGCGCTCCAGGATGATCTTGGCATCCGAGGCGCAGAGGGTGTCACCGGTGGTGGTGCCCTTCATGCCGCAGAGCGCCACGATATCGCCGGCGCGGGCTTCCTTGACGTCTTCGCGGCTGTTCGCATGCATCAGCAGCATGCGGCCGACGCGCTCGCGATCACCCTTCACGGTGTTCAGCACGTAGGAGCCGCTCTCGACCACACCCGAATAGACGCGGATATAGGTCAGCGAGCCGACGAAGGGGTCCGACATGATCTTGAAGGCCAGCGCCGAGAAGGGCGCCTCGTCCTTGCTCTCGCGGACCAGCGTGGTCTCCGGATCGTCGACGGCGGTGCCGCGGACGGAGGGGACGTCGACCGGCGAGGGCAGGAAGTCGATCACGGCGTCGAGCAGGGGCTGCACGCCCTTGTTCTTGAACGCCGAACCGTTGATCACGGGGACGAACTGACGCGCCAGCGTGCCCTTGCGGATGCAGCGCTTCAGGGTGGCGACGTCCGGCTCGTTGCCCTCGAGATAGGCCTCCATCACCTCGTCGTCGGCCTCGACGGCCGTCTCGACCAGCTTCTGGCGGTACTCTTCGGCGCGGTCGGCGAGATCGGCCGGGATGTCACGCTCTTCGAACTCGGCGCCGAGGCTCTCGTCCTTCCAGACGACCGCCTTCATCTTCACCAGGTCGACGATGCCGACATATTCCGACTCGGAGCCGATCGGCAGGCTCAGAACCAGCGGGTTGGCGCCCAGCCGGTCGACCATCATGTCGACGCAGCGGTAGAAGTTGGCGCCCATGCGGTCCATCTTGTTGACGAAGCAGATGCGCGGCACGCGGTACTTGTCCGCCTGACGCCACACCGTCTCCGACTGGGGCTCGACGCCCGCGACACTGTCGAACACCGCGACCGCGCCGTCGAGAACGCGGAGCGAACGCTCCACCTCGATGGTGAAGTCGACGTGGCCCGGGGTGTCGATGATGTTGATGCGGTGGTTGTTCCAGAAGCAGGTCGTCGCGGCCGACGTGATGGTGATGCCGCGCTCCTGCTCCTGCTCCATCCAGTCCATCGTGGCCGCACCCTCGTGCACCTCACCGATCTTATGGGACCGGCCGGTGTAATAGAGGATGCGCTCGGTCGTCGTCGTCTTACCGGCATCGATGTGCGCCATGATGCCGATGTTGCGGTAGGCCTCGATGGGCGTCGTGCGTGCCATGTTCGCGTCCAGGAAGCTGGGGTTTCTAAGAGACGGCCGACCCGTTACCAGCGATAGTGCGAGAACGCCTTGTTGGCGTCCGCCATGCGGTGGGTGTCTTCACGCTTCTTGATTGCGGTGCCACGGCTCTGCGCGGCATCGAGCAGTTCGCCGGCCAGACGCTCCACCGCCGTGTTCTCGGAACGGTTCCGGGCGGCGGTGATCAGCCAGCGGATGGCCAGGGCCTGGGCGCGATCGGGGCGGACCTCGACCGGGACCTGATAGGTGGCGCCACCGACGCGGCGGCTCTTCACCTCGACCGCCGGGCGCACGTTCTCGAGCGCCTCGTGGAAGACGCGGAGGCCTTCCTGACGGGTCTTCTGCTCGATCAGATCGAAGGCGCCGTAGACGATCGCTTCCGCGACCGACTTCTTGCCATCATACATCAGCACGTTCATGAACTTGCTGACGACGGCATCGCCGAACTTCGGATCCGGGAGAACCTGGCGCTTTTCAGCGGCATGACGACGGGACATGGATCAACCTCTCCTTGACGGCCGGATCACTTCGGCCGCTTGGCGCCGTACTTCGAACGACGCTGACGACGGTTCTTGACGCCCTGGGTGTCCAGCGTGCCGCGGAGGATGTGGTAGCGCACGCCCGGAAGGTCCTTCACGCGGCCGCCACGGATCAGCACCACCGAGTGCTCCTGAAGGTTATGACCTTCGCCCGGAATGTAGCTGGTGACTTCGAAGCTGTTGGTCAGACGCACGCGGGCGACCTTACGAAGCGCCGAGTTCGGCTTCTTCGGGGTGGTCGTGTACACGCGGGTGCAGACACCACGCTTCTGGGGGCACGCCTCGAGGGCCGGCACCTTGTTGCGATCCACCGGCGCGAGGCGCGGCTTGCGGATCAGCTGATTGATCGTGGGCATCCAATCGATCCCGTCAAACTTGGGCTGCAGGGTTTGCGACCCTGCGTCCACACAAAAACCGTCGGAGGGCAAAGCCCCTTTCCCGCCAACGGCACAAATGCCGGCTCGGGAAAGGCTTTACCTTCCGGGGGCTGTTTTCGCCGGCCCCTACGGCATGGAGGGGACCGGATGTCCGTGCGGCATGGACGCGCCCGCCCATGGGGGTCCGCACACCAGCCCCCGAAGTGAGCGCGCATACTAGTTGTGGCCCCTCCCCCCGTCAACCCCAAAAGGCTTGACACGCAAGGGTTTCCGGCCCGTCGGGGAATCCCGCGGGACTCTGCGGAATCCTGCAGGATTCCCGCGAAAAGCGAGGGGCCGGCCCTCCGGGGCGGGTAGCGGACCTGCATCATCTGCATGCCCCGACCTCATCCCCTCCCCGCCTCCCCTCAAACGCCGACGGCCCTGTTGCCGCCCCTTGAAGGGCAGCAACAGGGCCGCGGATGTCGTCCAGGGCGTCCTGGCCTGGAGAGTTACTCCGCAGCGCCCGGCACGTCGGCGGAGCTTTCCAGCGCCGTCTCGTCGCCGTCCTCGTTGCCGAGCAGGGCCTTATCGCGGTTGGCCGCGATCGACTTCAGCCGGTTCACGGCGGCGCCGGTGCCGGCCGGGATCAGCCGGCCGACGATGACGTTCTCCTTCAGGCCGTCCAGCGTGTCCATCTTGCCGGCGGTCGCCGCCTCGGTGAGCACGCGGGTGGTCTCCTGGAACGACGCCGCCGAGATGAACGACCGGGTCAGCAGCGAGGCCTTGGTGATGCCCTGGAGCACCGGCTCGGCCTTCGCCTCGCGCATGTCGGGCTGACGCTCGCCGCCTTCCGACGCCAGACGCTCGGCATTGCGCTGCCGGACCTTGGCGTTGATCTGGTCGAACTCGAACCGGTCGACCTGCTCGCCGAGCAGGAAGGTGGTGTCGCCCGGATCCAGGATCTCGACCTTCTGCAGCATCTGGCGAACGATCACCTCGATGTGCTTGTCGTTGATCTTCACGCCCTGCAGCCGGTAGACCTCCTGGATCTCGTTGATCAGATAGGAGGCCAGCTCCTCGACACCCAGCACGCGCAGGATGTCGTGGGGCACCGGGTTGCCGTCCATCAGCAGGTCGCCGCGGCGGACATAGTCGCCCTCCTGGACCGTCAGGTGCTTGCCCTTCGGGACCAGGTACTCGCGCGGCTCCTGATCCGCCTCGTCCGGCACGATCAGGATGCGGCGCTTGCTCTTGTAGTCGCGGCCGAACTCGACCTTGCCCTGGATCTCGGCGATGACCGCATGATCCTTGGGCTTGCGGGCCTCAAACAGTTCCGCGACGCGCGGCAGACCACCGGTGATGTCGCGGGTCTTGCTGCTCTCGCGCGGGATACGCGCCAGAACGTCACCTGCGTTCACCTGCTGTCCGTTCTCCACCGACAGCACGGCATCCACGCTCATGAAATAGCGGGCTTCCATGCCGTTCGGCAGGGTCAGGACCTCGCCCTGGCTGTCGCGCAGCGTGATCCGCGGGCGCAGATCCGCGCCACGGGGCTGCTGGCGCCAGTCGATGACGACCTTGTTGGCGATGCCGGTGGCCTCGTCCATCCGTTCCAGCAGCGAGATGCCGTCGACCAGGTCGACGTAATGCGCCACACCGCTGGTTTCGGTGATGATCGGCACCGTATACGGGTCCCAGTCCGCCAGACGCTGGCCGGCGGTGACCATCTGGCCCTCGTCCACGAACAGACGACCACCATAGGGCACCTTGTGCCGCGCCTTCTCGCGGCCGTCCTCGGCAAGGAGGACGACTTCGAGATTGCGGGACATGACGACCAGGGCACCCTGGCTGTCGCGCACCACATTGCGGTTCACCAGCTGCACGCGGCCTTCGTAATTGGCCTCGATGCTGGAGACGACCGCGCCGCGCTGCGCCGCACCGCCGATATGGAAGGTCCGCATGGTCAGCTGCGTGCCCGGCTCACCGATCGACTGCGCCGCGATGACGCCGACCGCCTCGCCGATATTCACCCGCGTGCCGCGTGCCAGATCGCGACCATAGCAGGCTGCGCAGACGCCGTGGCCGCTCTCGCAGGTCAGCACCGAGCGGATGCGGATGGCCTCGACACCGGCCTCGTCGACCCGCTCGACCACCGCCTCGTCGATCAGCTCGCCGGCAGCCACCACGACCTCGCCGGTCGTGGGATGGGTCACCGCCTCAGCGGCGGTCCGGCCCAGGATGCGATCGGCCAGGGTCTCGATCACCACGCCGCCGTCGATGACGGCACGGGTCATCAGGCCCTGCTCGGTCCCGCAATCTTCCTCGGTGATGACGCAGTCCTGCGCCACATCGACGAGACGGCGGGTGAGGTAACCCGAGTTCGCGGTCTTCAGCGCCGTGTCGGCCAGGCCCTTACGGGCACCGTGCGTCGAGTTGAAGTACTCGAGCACCGACAGGCCTTCCTTGAAGTTCGAGATGATCGGCGTCTCGATGATCTCGCCCGAGGGCTTGGCCATCAGGCCGCGCATGCCCGCGAGCTGCTTCATCTGGGCCGCCGAACCACGGGCGCCGGAATGGGCCATCATGTAGATCGAGTTCATGTGGCGGGGGCTCTTGGCCATGCCCGCCTGCCCCTGACCCGAGATGACGCGCATCATGGCGTCCGCGACCTGGTCGGTGCACTTCGCCCAGGCGTCGACGACCTTGTTGTACTTTTCACCCTTGGTGATGAGACCCTCCTGGTACTGGGTCTCGTACTGCTTCACCTCTTCGGTGGTGACGGCCACCAGCTCCGCCTTCTCGTCGGGGACGATCATGTCGTCCTTGCCGAACGAGATGCCGGCGCGCGCCGCACGGCGGAAGCCGAGCGCCATCAGCCGGTCGCAGAAGATCACCGTTTCCTTCTGACCGCAGTGGCGGTAGACGGCGTCGATGACGTTGGTGATCTCTTTCTTGGTCAGAACCCGGTTGATCAGGTCGAACTTGATCTTGGGGTTCCGCGGCAGGATCTCGGACAGCAGCATGCGGCCCGGGGTCGCATCCACCATCACCGTGATCGGGTTGTTGTCGTCGTCCACCGTGCGGTAGCGGCAGCGGATCTTGGCATGCAGGCTGACGACGCCGGCGTCGAGCGCCTGGTCGATCTCGCCCACATCGGCGAACACCATGCCCTCGCCCAGCTCGTTCTCGCCGATCTGGGTCTGGTAGTAGAGGCCGAGGACGATGTCCTGCGACGGCACGATGATCGGCTTGCCGTTCGCGGGGCTCAGGATGTTGTTGGTCGACATCATGAGCACGCGGGCTTCGAGCTGCGCCTCGATCGACAGCGGCACATGCACCGCCATCTGGTCGCCGTCGAAGTCGGCGTTGAAGGCCGCGCAGACCAGCGGGTGCAGCTGGATCGCCTTGCCCTCGATCAGCACCGGCTCGAAAGCCTGGATGCCGAGGCGGTGCAGGGTCGGCGCGCGGTTCAGGAACACCGGATGCTCGCGGATGACCTCGTCGAGCACGTCCCAGACCTCGGGGCGCTCTTTCTCCACCATGCGCTTCGCCGCCTTGATGGTGGTGGCGAGGCCATAGAGTTCGAGCTTCGAGTAGATGAACGGCTTGAAGAGTTCGAGCGCCATCTTCTTGGGCAGGCCGCACTGGTGGAGCTTCAGCTCCGGGCCCACCACGATGACCGAACGACCCGAATAGTCGACGCGCTTGCCGAGCAGGTTCTGACGGAACCGGCCCTGCTTGCCCTTCAGCATGTCGGACAGCGACTTCAGCGGACGCTTGTTGGCGCCGGTGATGACGCGGCCGCGACGGCCGTTGTCGAACAGCGCGTCCACCGCTTCCTGCAGCATGCGCTTCTCGTTGCGCACGATGATGTCGGGCGCGCGCAGTTCGAGCAGACGCTTCAGGCGGTTGTTGCGGTTGATGACGCGGCGATAGAGGTCGTTCAGGTCCGAGGTCGCGAAGCGGCCACCGTCCAGCGGCACCAGCGGGCGCAGATCCGGCGGGATGACGGGCACGACTTCCAGGATCATCCACTCGGGACGATTCTCGGACTCGATGAAGGATTCGAGCAGCTTCAGCCGCTTGACCAGCTTCTTGCGCTTGGCTTCAGACGAGGTCTCGACCAGCTCGGTGCGCATCTCCTCGCTCTCGCGATCGAGATCGAGCTGCTTCAGCATGTCGCGGATGGCTTCGGCACCGATACCCGCCTGGAAGGCGTCCGGGCCGTATTCCTCCTGCGCACGCATGAACTGCTCTTCCGTCAGCAGCTGATGCTGCTTGAGCGGGGTCAGGCCCGGCTCCATCACCACGTAGTTCTCGAAATAGAGAACCCGCTCGATGTCCTTCAGCGTCATGTCGAGCAGAAGGCCGATGCGCGAGGGCAGCGACTTCAGGAACCAGATATGCGCGACCGGCGAGGCCAGTTCGATATGGCCCATGCGTTCACGACGCACCTTGGCCTGAATGACCTCGACGCCGCACTTCTCGCAGACGATGCCGCGATGCTTCATGCGCTTGTACTTGCCGCACAGGCATTCGTAGTCCTTGATCGGACCGAAAATGCGTGCGCAGAACAGGCCGTCGCGCTCCGGCTTGAACGTGCGGTAGTTGATCGTCTCGGGCTTCTTGACCTCGCCATACGACCACGACCGGATCTTCTCCGGGCTGGCGATGGAGATGCGGATCGCATCGAAGGACTGCGCCCCCGAACCGAAGCCGAACAGATTGAGCACGTCGTTGTTCATGGGAAAGTCGCTCTCCCTTAGCGCGTCTTCCGCAAGGTCTGCGGAGTGCGGACGGCGCGGCGGACGGATATGGCAGCCATATCCATCCGCCGCGCCGGAGATCGGCCGGGCCGATGGCGTCAGTCGTTACGGACCAGTTCGACGTCGAGGCCGAGTGCCTGGATTTCCTTCACGAGAACGTTGAAGCTCTCGGGGATGCCGGCCTCGAAGGTATCGTCGCCCTTGACGATCGCCTCGTAGATCTTGGTCCGGCCCGACACGTCGTCGGACTTCACCGTCAGCATTTCCTGCAGCGTGTAGGCGGCACCATAGGCCTGGAGCGCCCACACCTCCATTTCACCGAAACGCTGACCGCCGAAATGCGCCTTACCGCCCAGCGGCTGCTGGGTGACCAGGCTGTAGGGGCCGATGGACCGGGCGTGGATCTTGTCGTCGACCAGGTGGTGGAGCTTCAGCATGTAGATGTAGCCCACGGTCACCTTGCGGTCGAAGGGCTCACCCGTGCGGCCGTCGATCAGCTGGACCTGACCGGAATGGTCGAGACCGGCTTCTTCGAGCATGCGCACGACGTCGCCTTCGTTGGCACCGTCGAAGACCGGGGTCGCCATCGGCACGCCGCGCTTCAGATTGCGCGCCAGCTCCAGCACCTCGGCGTCCGACATCGCGTCGATCTCGCGGCAGTCGTCTTCCCGTTCATAGACCTGACGCAGATAGGCACGCAGGTCGTCCATGGTCTTGCCGCGATCCATCTCCTCGACGATCTTGCCGATCTTGCGGCCGAGCCCGGCCGAAGCCCAGCCCAGATGCGTCTCGAGGATCTGCCCGACATTCATGCGGCTCGGCACGCCCAGCGGGTTCAGCACGATGTCGACATTGCCGCCGTCTTCCAGATACGGCATGTCCTCGATCGGCATGATGCGCGAGATGACGCCCTTGTTGCCGTGACGGCCGGCCATCTTGTCGCCCGGCTGAAGCTTGCGCTTCACGGCGATGAAGACCTTGACCATCTTGAGCACGCCGGGCGGCAGCTCGTCGCCGCGCTGCAGCTTCTCGACCTTGTTCTCGAAGCGCTTCTGAAGCTGATCGACCCGCTGGTCGAGCTGCTTCTTCACCGCCTCGATATCGGCCATGCGCGCCTCGTCGGCGATGGCGATCTGCCACCACTGACCGCGGGTGAAGGACGAGAGCACCTCGTCGGTCACCACCTCGCCCGCCTTGATGCCACGCGGGCCGCCGACGATCTTCTGACCGTCGAGCAGGTCGCGGAGCTGGCGATAGGCGTTGCGCTCCAGAATCGCGCGCTCGTCGTCGCGGTCCTTGGCCAGACGGTCGATCTCTTCCCGCTCGATCGCCAGGGCGCGCTGGTCCTTGTCGACGCCGCGGCGCGAGAACACCCGCACCTCGACGACGGTGCCGGTCACACCCGGCGGCACGCGCAGCGAGGTATCGCGAACATTCGCGGCCTTCTCGCCGAAGATGGCGCGGAGCAGCTTCTCTTCCGGCGTCATCGGGCTTTCGCCCTTCGGCGTGACCTTGCCGACCAGAATGTCGCCCGCCTTCACCTCGGCACCGATATAGGTGATGCCGGCCTCGTCGAGATTGCGGAGGCCTTCCTCACCGACATTCGGGATGTCGCGGGTGATTTCCTCAGGCCCCAGCTTCGTGTCGCGGGCCATCACCTCGAATTCCTCGATATGGATCGAGGTGAACACGTCGTCCGAGACGATGCGTTCCGAGATGAGGATCGAGTCCTCGAAGTTGTAGCCCATCCACGGCATGAACGCGACGAGCACGTTCCGGCCGAGGGCGAGGTCGCCAAGTTCGGTCGACGGGCCGTCGGCGATGATGTCGCCGGCCTGGATCCGGTCACCCACCTTCACCAGCGGACGCTGGTTGATGCAGGTGTTCTGGTTCGACCGCTGGAACTTCGACAGCTTGTAGATGTCGACGCCGTTGGTCGCGCCGTCGCCGTCGGTCACGCGGATCACGATGCGGGTGGCGTCGACCTGGTCGACCACGCCGCCGCGCTTTGCAGCCAGCGCCACGCCCGAGTCGCGTGCCACCACCGGCTCGATGCCGGTGCCGACCAGCGGCGCCTCGGCACGGACCAGCGGCACCGCCTGACGCTGCATGTTCGAGCCCATCAGCGCGCGGTTCGCGTCGTCGTTCTCAAGGAACGGGATCAGCGAAGCCGCAACCGAAACCAGCTGCTTCGGCGACACGTCGATATGGGTGATCTGCTCGCGCGGCGACATCACGAACTCGCCCATCTCGCGGCAGGTCACCAGCTCGTTGACGAAGCGGCCTTCGGCATCGAGATCGGCATTGGCCTGCGCGATGGTGTAGCGGCCCTCTTCCATCGCCGAGAGGTACACGACCTCGTCGGTGACGCGGCCGTCGACCACCTTGCGATAGGGGCTTTCGATGAAGCCGTATTTGTTCACCCGTGCATAGGTGGCCAGGCTGTTGATCAGACCGATATTCGGGCCTTCCGGCGTCTCGATCGGGCAGATGCGGCCATAATGCGTGGGATGGATGTCGCGGACCTCGAAGCCCGCGCGCTCGCGGGTCAGACCGCCCGGGCCAAGCGCCGACAGGCGACGCTTGTGGGTGATCTCGGACAACGGGTTGGTCTGGTCCATGAACTGCGACAACTGCGAAGAGCCGAAGAATTCACGCACCGCCGCCGCCGCCGGCTTCGCATTGATCAGGTCGTGGGGCATGACCGACTCGATGTCGACCGAGCCCATACGCTCCTTGATCGCGCGCTCCATGCGCAGCAGACCGATGCGGTACTGGTTCTCCATCAGCTCGCCGACCGACCGGACGCGGCGATTGCCGAGATGGTCGATGTCGTCGATCTCGCCCTTGCCGTCCTTCAGGTCGACCAGGGTCTTGATGACCGAGAGGATGTCCTCGCGGCGCAGCACCCGCACGCTGTCGTCGGTGTCGAGGCCGAGGCGCATGTTCATCTTCACGCGACCGACGGCCGAGAGATCATAACGCTCGCTGTCGAAGAACAGGCTCTCGAACAGGGCCTCGGCGGTCTCGGGGGTCGGCGGCTCACCCGGGCGCATCACCCGGTAGATGTTCATGAGCGCTTCGTCGCGGGTGTCGGTGCGGTCCAGCATCAGCGTGTTGCGCATATAGGCGCCCACATTGATGTGGTCGATCGCCAGCGTCGGCAGCCGGGTGATGCCCAGCTCCTCCAGCTTCACCAGATGCTCGGCGGTGATCTCGTCACCGGCCTCGATCAGGACCTCGCCGGTGGTCTCGTCGATCACGTCCTCGCCGGCATAGGCGCCGATCAGGTCTTCCGGCGCCACCACGAAGGCGCGCAGGCCGCTTTCGACCAGCTTGCGGATCACCCGCGGCGCCAGCTTCTTGCCGGCCTCGGCGACGACCTCGCCGGTATCGGCGTCGATCAGGTCGCGGGCGAGCTTGATGCCGCGCAGGCGGTCTTCGACGAAGGGCGTCTGCCAGCCCTTGTCGTTCTGCTCGTAGGTGATCGTGGCGTAGAAGGTCGAGAGGATCTGCTCGTTGTCATAGCCGAGCGCGCGCAGCAGCGTGGTCGCCGGCAGCTTGCGGCGACGGTCGATGCGCACATAGACCAGATCCTTGGCGTCGAACTCGAAATCGAGCCACGAGCCGCGATAGGGGATGATCCGGGCGGCGTAGAGCAGCTTGCCCGAGGCATGGGTCTTGCCGCGGTCATGGTCGAAGAAGACGCCCGGCGAGCGGTGCATCTGGCTGACGATGACGCGCTCGGTGCCGTTGACGATGAAGGTGCCCTTGTCCGTCATGAGCGGCATGTCGCCCATGTAGACGTCCTGCTCCTTGATGTCGCGGATCGACCGGGCGCCGGTGTCTTCGTCGATGTCCCACACGACCAGACGCAGCGTAACCTTCAGCGGCGCGGCGAAGGTCATGCCGCGCTGCTGGCATTCCTCGACGTCGAACTTCGGGGTCTCGAGTTCATAGCGCACGAACTCGAGAGTCGCGCGGTCGGAAAAGTCCTTGATCGGAAAAACCGACTTGAACACGCCCTGCAGACCGCTATCCGGGCGCTGGGCCGGATCGGCGTCGAGCTGAAGGAACTGGTCGTACGACTTCTTCTGGACCTCGATCAGGTTCGGCAGCGTCGTGACTTCGGGGATGCGACCGAAGCTCTTCCGAACGCGCTTGCGACCCGTAAACGAGTATGCCATCGTCGTTCCTCTCGAACCGTTTTTCTAACGGCGTCGGCGCCGTCAATTCATGCGCCCGCCCCGCCTGCAGGACCCCCGGCATTCACCGGAGCCGGTCCTCAGACAGTCGATCCCGCACTCACCGCCCCAGGCCACCGGCTGCCGACGCGCCGGTGAAGTCGGACGTTTCGACGAAAACGGCCGGCACTCCGCCCGCGCGCGTCGCGCGCTGCGATGAGCCGACCAGCCATCCGTCGTTCACGTCCTGCTGCGTGCCCGTCCATGACGGGATCGCATCCTTCCGCCGAGGGACGATCGCCTGCATATCCGTCTGAAATCCACACACCCGAAGACGCGTCCGATCCAGCCACATACACATGCGGTTGCGGCGCCATGCCGGATCCTGCATGACGCCCGATGAAACCCGTAAGTAGTTGCGTGTGTCCAGCCTGTCGCGGAGCCAAAGCTGCCCGTCACCACTTGCGAGCCTGTGACCATATCCGAAAGCGAGGCGGATGGGAAGATTTTTGTTGCAGCATGCGGCTGCGCCCATCACGGCGGCGATCGATCGATGGTCCGGTCCGCCGGCCACACGGCCCTGCCCGTCCCGCCCCCGGTGGCGAGCCACCGAAGGATCCTCCCGGCAAGGCAACGCCGCCCGCCCCCGGGCGAACCGGGGTCGGGCGGCGCAGCTGCCGCGACACCCTTGGGCGTCGCGGCGGATCGCTCGGTCGAGCGATGCGTCGGGTCGGGTGAATTACTTCACTTCGACCTTCGCACCGGCCTCTTCCAGCTTCTTCTTCATCGCCTCGGCTTCGTCCTTGGTCACGCCTTCCTTCACCGGCTTCGGCGCGCCCTCGACCAGGTCCTTGGCTTCCTTCAGGCCAAGGCCCGTGATCGCACGGACTTCCTTAATGACGTTGATCTTCTTGTCACCGGCATCGGCGAGGATCACGTCGAACTCGGTCTTCTCCTCGACCGGGGCGGCAGCCTCGGCGGCGCCACCGGCGGCAGCCACGGCGACCGGAGCGGCGGCGGAGACGCCCCACTTCTCTTCGAGCATCTTCGAGAGCTCGGCGGCCTCGATAACGGTGAGGGCGGACAGCTCGTCAACCAGGCGGGCGAGATCGGCCATTGTAGTAGCTCCTGAACTTCGATCCGGGTCGGCCCGCGCGGGGTCCGGTCACGGGCCGGCATCTGCCGTGCCACCAACCGGTGCCCTGGGTCGGGCGGGCCTTCGATGATGGGTTTGGTCCGAGGGGTGGGCAGCCTGGGGTCAGGCGGCCTGGTCCTTCTCGGCATAGGCCTTGAGGACACGGGCCAGCTGGCCGCCGGGGGCCTGCAGCACGCCGACGATGCGGCTCGCGGGCGCCTGAAGGACGCCGATGAGCTTGCCGCGCAGTTCGTCGAGCGACGGCAGGTCCGCAAGGGCCTTGATGCCGTTGGCGTCGAGGGTCTGACCGATGATGCCGCCGCCCAGAACAACGAGCTTCTCGTTGGTCTTGGCGAACTTCATCGTGGCCTTGGCCGCCGCCACCGGATCCGACGACACCGCAATGGCGGTCGGGCCGTTGAACAGCGGGATGATCCCCTCGAAAGCCGTCCCCTGGAGTGCCAGACGGGCGAGCGTGTTCTTGGTGACCTTGAAGGACGCGCCAACCTCGCGCATCCCGATCCGGAGCTGGGTGGACTCGGCCACCGTCAGACCCCGGTAATGGGTCACCACCACGACGCCCGCGGACGTGAAGGACTGGCGCAGTTCTGCGACCAGCTCTTCCTTGCTTGCACGATCCACGGTTCGTCTCCGCGTGTGGGTTACCATGCGACGCGCCGGCTCCCCCGGATAAGGGGGGACGCCGCATCGCGGCTCGGTGGCACCGTCTCCGGTCTCCGGCCGGGCCGGGAACCGTCGGGGTGCCGTCCGCACCTGCCGCGAGTCTGCGAACCGTCCGGACCGGCAAGACGCCGTACCGGATCGATTGCTCGCCGTCTGGACAGGCGGATCCCGGAGGATCCATTAAATGCCGGGCGCTCCGGTCGGAACCGGGGGTCCGGCACACCTGCCGTCTCGGACAGGACGGTCTTCAGTCATCCGGCCCGCGGAAACCCGCCGGCCGGATGAAGGTCTTGAAGTCAGGCCGCGTTGCCCTGGCCACCCGGCTGGGTGATCTCGGCAACGTCGACGCGCACGCCCGGACCCATGGTCGAGCTGAGCGCCAGCTTCTTCAGGTAGGTGCCCTTGGCACCCGACGGCTTCGCCTTGATCAGCGCATCCACGAAGGCGCGGATGTTCTCGACCAGGGCGGTCTCCGAGAAGCTCGCCTTGCCGACGCCACCATGGATGATACCGGCCTTTTCGACGCGGAATTCAACCTGGCCGGCCTTGGCGGCCTTGACCGCATCGGCGACGTTCGGGGTGACGGTGCCGAGCTTCGGGTTCGGCATCAGGCCGCGGGGGCCGAGCACGCGGCCCAGACGACCCACCACCGGCATGAGGTCCGGGGTCGCGATGGCGCGCTCGAAATCGATCTTGCCGCCGAGGATCTCTTCGGCCAGATCTTCCGCACCCACCACTTCGGCGCCGGCCGCGCGGGCCTCTTCGGCCTTGTCGCCGCGGGCGAAAACCGCCACGCGCACGCTCTTGCCGGTGCCGTTGGGCAGCTGCACCACGCCACGGACCATCTGGTCGGCGTGACGCGGATCGACGCCCAGGCCGACCGAGATTTCGACGGTCTCGTCGAACTTCGCGCCGGCATTGGCCTTCACCAGAGCCACCGCCTCGTCAAGGCCGTAGAGCTTCTCGCGATCGACGGTCGCGCGGGCCTGCTTCAGTCGCTTGCCGTGGAACGCCATCCGATTACTCCACCACCACGAGGCCCATGGACCGGGCCGAGCCCTTCACCATCTGAATCGCGCCGTCCAGGTCGTTCGCGTTCAGATCGACCATCTTGTCCTCGGCGATCTTGGCGATCTGCTCGAGGGTGATGGAACCGGACTGGGCCTTGCCGGGGGTGGCGCCGCCCTTGGAGATGCCCGCGGCCTTCTTGATGTAGTACGAAACCGGCGGCTTCTTCATGATGAAGGTGAAGCTGCGGTCCTGGTAGGCCGTGATGACCACCGGGATCGGCATGCCGACTTCCATACCCTGGGTCTGCGCGTTGAACGCCTTGCAGAACTCCATGATGTTCAGGCCGCGCTGACCGAGCGCGGGACCGATCGGCGGCGACGGGTTCGCCTTACCGGCCGGCACCTGAAGCCGGATATAGCCGGTAATCTTCTTTGCCATGTTCAGACCCTTCCATTCAGACGGGGCGGCGGTGGCGGCCCTGGCAAGGCCTCCCGCCGGCACCACCCGCGATCACCCGTGCCGTCACCGGCTCCGGAGCTGCGGGCTGCATCCGCCCGGCGGATGCCGGAACGGATGCGGGCGAAGCCGGCCCTGAAGAGGCCGGCTTCGCCCGAAGCCTTGATGTCTCAGACCTTTTCGACCTGAGAGAATTCCAGTTCGACCGGGGTCGAGCGGCCGAAGATCGAAACGGCCACCTTCAGGCGGGCCCGCTCGTCGTCGACATCCTCGACCACACCGTTGAACGAGGTGAACGGACCGTCGGCCACCCGCACCTGCTCGCCGATCTCGAAGCTGATCGACGGCTTGGGGCGCTCGACGCCTTCCTTCACCTGATTGATGATCCGGTCGGCTTCCGCCTGGGTGATCGGCACGGGGCGCGAGCCGCCGCCGCCCAGGAACCCGGTGACCTTCGGCGTGTCCTTGACCAGATGCCAGGTGTCGTCGGTCAGCTGCATCTTCACCAGCACATAGCCGGGGAAGAACTTGCGCTCGGTGTTGACCTTCACGCCGCGGCGGACCTCGACCACGTCTTCCGACGGCACCAGGACCTCTTCGATCAGGCCTTCCATGCCCTTGCGGGCGGCCTGTTCGCGGATCGACTGCGCCACCTTCTTCTCGAAGCCCGAGTAGACGTGGATGATGTACCAGTTGCTGATCATGGTGCCGGCTCCTCGTTCAGGTCAGGCGCCGAGGCCGAGGATCAGCCGAACGCCCCAGGCGATCACCTGGTCGGCGACGAAGAAAAAGATCGCCGCGACGAACGCCATCACGAACACGGTGGCGGTGGTGATCAGCGTTTCCTTGCGGGTCGGCCAGGTGACGCGGCGCGCCTCCTGACGAACCTGCCGCACGAACTCGCCGGGGGAAGTCTTGGCCATGGCTACTCTGTTCCGGATCTGCCGCCGGTCAGCCCGGGCGGCTCTGGGTCGGGGTCACGAACGCGCGGCGGAGAGGTTGGCAGGAGTGGAGGGACTCGAACCCCCAGCCCCCGGTTTTGGAGACCGGTGCTCTACCATTGAGCTACACTCCTCCACCGCCGCACGACACACCGGACTGGCCGATGCGACGTGCCCTTCAAAGATCACGGCCCGCCTTCCTGAAGGCCTGCCCTACGATCGACGCCGTAAGGTGCCCGGTTCGGCAGACAAGGCCCGGTTCGGCAGACAAGGATCGCCGTCGCCCGCAGGTGCGGACGGGCCATCCTTCTAGCGCGTCATGTCCGACTTGTCGAGACACTTTCGACGCCCTGCGCGCAGTTCTTCACGTCACCCCTGAAGCACCGTCCGGCGCCGTCGGGAAAACGCCGCGGCCCCTGCCGGAACACTGTCCGGCAGGGGCCGCAAAGCGGGTCCGGAGGCCGCTGGAACCGGGGTTCCGGGCCTCCGGGGTCTCGTCAGCCTTCTAGCGCGTCATGTCCGACTTGTCGAGACACTTTCGACGCCCTGCGCGCAGTTCTTCACGTCACCCCTGAAGCACCGTCCGGCGCCGTCGGGAAAACGCCGCGGCCCCTGCCGGAACACTGTCCGGCAGGGGCCGCAAAGCGGGTCCGGAGGCCGCTGGAACCGGGGTTCCGGGCCTCCGGGGTCTCGTCAGCCCATCACCTTGGCGACGACGCCGGCGCCGACGGTACGGCCGCCTTCGCGGATCGCGAAGCGCAGGCCTTCGTCCATGGCGATCGGCGAGATCAGCTCGACGGTGACCGACACGTTGTCACCCGGCATGACCATCTCCGTGCCTTCCGGCAGGGTGATGACACCGGTCACGTCCGTGGTCCGGAAGTAGAACTGCGGACGATAGTTGGTGAAGAAGGGGGTGTGACGGCCGCCCTCTTCCTTGGTCAGGATATACGCCTCGGCGGCGAACTTCGTGTGCGGGGTGATCGTGTTCGGCTTCGCCAGAACCTGACCGCGCTCCACGTCCTCGCGCTTCGTGCCGCGCAGCAGCACGCCGACATTGTCGCCCGCCTCGCCCTGATCGAGCAGCTTGCGGAACATCTCGACGCCGGTCACCGTGGTCTTCGTGGTGTCGCGCAGACCCACGATCGCCACTTCCTCGCCGACCTTGATCACGCCGCGCTCGATACGGCCGGTCACAACCGTGCCGCGGCCCGAGATCGAGAACACGTCTTCGATCGGCATCAGGAACGGCTGGTCCTTCGGACGATCCGGGGTCGGGATGTACTCGTCGACCGACCGCATCAGCTCAAGGATCCGCTCGGCGCCGATCTCGGGGTTCTTGCCCTCGATCGCAGCCAGGGCCGAGCCCTTGATCACCGGGATGTCGTCGCCCGGGAAGTCGTAGCTCGACAGAAGCTCGCGCACTTCCATCTCGACGAGCTCCAGAAGCTCCTCGTCGTCGACCATGTCGACCTTGTTCATGAACACCACCAGCGCCGGAACGCCAACCTGGCGCGCCAGCAGGATGTGCTCGCGGGTCTGCGGCATCGGGCCGTCCGCCGCCGACACCACCAGGATCGCGCCGTCCATCTGCGCAGCACCCGTGATCATGTTCTTCACGTAGTCGGCATGGCCGGGGCAATCAACATGCGCATAGTGACGGGCTTCCGTCTGGTACTCGACATGCGCCGTGTTGATGGTGATGCCGCGCTCCTTCTCTTCAGGAGCCTTGTCGATCGAGTCGTACGACGTATAGGTCGCACCGCCCGTCTCGGCCAGAACCTTCGTGATCGCAGCCGTCAGCGTCGTCTTGCCATGGTCCACGTGACCGATCGTGCCGATGTTCACGTGCGGCTTGCTGCGCTCGAACTTTTCCTTACCCATCCTGCTCAAACCCGACTAGAGAGCTGTACCGACGGAGAAAACGCGGCTGCCCAAAGATTTCGGGCCCGCGAGGGTAGCATTTCCGGGATCTGGAGCGGGTGACGGGAATCGAACCCGCATAGCCAGCTTGGAAGGCTGGAGCTCTACCATTGAGCTACACCCGCGCCCGCGCGACCATAAGGGCCGCCCCGCTTGGGGCGGAGGCCGGTCACGCCTGCATCCGCGACCAGGCTGCGCTGCAGGGAAAGTGGTGGAGGGGGTTGGATTTGAACCAACGTAGGGAAAACCCGGCAGATTTACAGTCTGCTGCCATTGACCGCTCGGCCACCCCTCCATGGGTGCTTCCTGCACCGCGCCTTGGCGACGGCACTATGGAAATTCGCGGGAAGAAGTCAACGAGAATGTTGCAGAGCACGCATTCGAAGACCTTGTCCCACGATCGCGAACCGGTACCGGAGTACGGGTCCGCTTGACGAAGCCTTGTTCCCTGCCCCATGAAGAGGCCGGAACCGGCCGCGTCGAACGCGGTGTAGCGCGTTCGTAACGAAACCGAGGACCGATGTCAAACCAAGATCGCCGCCGACCGTCAAATCGTGATTCAACACATCGTGATCAGGCACGGGCCGGCCGCAGCCGCGGACGGGGCGACCAGGGCGGCCGCGAGACCGGCGGCGGGCTGTGGTTCTACGGCCGCCACCCGGTCGAGGCGGCGCTGGCCAATCCGGCGCGCAGCCTGCACCGGCTGCTGGTCGCGGAACGGTCCGAGGCCGCAAGCGACCCGAAACTCTCAAGCCTTGCCCGCCGGCGCAACCTGCAGATCGAAACCGTGCCCCGCGCCGAGATCGACCGGCGCTTCGGCGAGGATGCCGTCCATCAGGGGCTGGCTTTGCAGCTCGCCCCCCTGCCCGAGCGCGATCTTGAGGCGACGCTCGCCGCCGTGCCCGAGGGGCCGGCGCTGATCGTGGTGCTGGACCAGGTGACCGACCCGCATAATGTGGGCGCGATCCTGCGGGCCGCCGCCGCCTTCGGCGCGGCCGCAGTGATCACCACCGAACGGCGGGCGGCGCCCGAAAGCGCCGTGCTCGCCAAGGCCGCTTCGGGCACGCTCGAACTCGTGCCGCTGGTCCAGATCGGCAACCTCGCCCGCGCGCTCGACGAGCTGAAGCGGCTGGGCTGGTGGTGCGTGGGCCTCGACGGCCATGCGACACAGGATGTCCGCGCCGCCGGCCTGCCCGAGCGCCTGGCCCTGGTGATGGGCGCCGAAGGCCCGGGGCTGCGCCGGCTGACCCGCGAGACCTGCGACCTGCTGCTGCGCCTGCCGATTTCGGACCAGGTGGAGAGCCTGAACGTCGCCACCGCGACCGCCGTCGCCCTTTATGCGCTGGGCCCCAGCCGGGGCGCTTCGGGCGCCTGATCCAGCGGCCGGGGGGCGGCCCCCTCGCGCGGCAGCCTCAACTCTACGGCGAGCCCGGGCATGGGCTCGCCGGGTGCCGTGTCGGACAGCACCAGCCGCCCGCCATGCAGCCGGGCCACGGCATCGGCAAGCGCAAGCCCCAGGCCGCTTCCGGGGCGGCTGCGCGCCGGATCCAGCCGGGCATAGCGCTCCACCACCCGCGCGCGTTCCGCCGCCGGAACGCCGGCTCCGCGATCCTCCACCCTGATCACGATCCAGTCCCCGTTCGCCTCGACGGCGAGGCGGATCACCACCGGCCCGGCGCCGTGTTTCAGGCTGTTCTCCAGCAGATTGGCCACCGCCCGCTGCAGCAGCGCCCGGTCACCCGGCCGGGTGATGTCGGGCGTGAGAACGCTGGTGACCGGCCGGCCCTCGTCCTCGAAGGGCAATTCGTAGATCTCGGCCAGTTCCGCGACCAGCGCCGAGATGTCCACCGGCGCCCAGGCGGTGCGGCCGGCGCCGCTTTCGGCGCGGGCGATGGTGGTCAGCGCCTCGAAGGTCTGGATCACCCGGTCGATTTCCGCCACCGCCTCGTCGAGCCCGGCGCGGGCCGCGGCACCATCGCCGCGCCCGACCGCCGCCGCCGCGTCTTCGGCCGACACGCGGGCCCGGGCCAGCGGCCCGCGCAGATCATGGGCCATAGCGTCCGAGGCGAGCCGGCTTGCGGTCATCAGCCGGGCGATCTCGTCGAGCATCGCATTCACCGCATCCGCCAGACGGTCGTATTCATCGCCGCTGCCGGCTACCGGAAGCCGCTTCTCCATGTCGCCGGCCATGATCCGGCGCGCGGCCTGGGCCATGGCATCCACCCGGGCGAGCGATCGCCGGGCCAGGATCCAGCCGCCATAGAGCCCGAGCAGCAGCACCAGCCCCATCGACCAGGCAGAGGCCTCGGTCACCAGCTCGCGGAACCGGGCGCGCTCGGCCAGATCCCGACCGACCAGCAGGCGGAAGCCGCCCGCCAGCTGATAGACCCGGACCCGGGCGGTGCGGCCGTCGGCCAGTTCGGCATCGATGGCGCCGTCGGCGGTCACCTCGGCGGCCCGCGGCCAGGCATCAAGCGTGCCCTCGATCGGTACGCCGTCGGGGGCCGCCAGCAGGTAGATGCCGCCCAGCCCCATGCCGGGCGTGGCGCCCGGATTGGGCCCGGGCCGGCCGCGCGGCGCACCGGATCGTGCCCGCACCACCTCGATCAGCCGGCCCAGCCCCTCGATCCGGTACTGTTCGGCCAGGCCCCGCACCTCGGCATCCAGGGTCTGGTCGATCTGCTGGTCGATGAGCGTCAGCGCCGCCCAGGTCACCGCCCCCAGCACGATGCCGGTCGAGGCCACGAAAACCGCCAGATACATCGCAACGATGCGCGCGGCCGATGTCCGGCGCAGATGCCGGAACAGACCGGCCGCATCAGCGGTCATCATGCTCTCCGTCTCCTCCGGCCGGCACCGGATCCTCCATGCCCAGCGAATAGCCGCCGCCGCGATGGGTGCGGATCAGCGGTCGACCGAAACCCTTGTCGATCTTCTGGCGCAGCCGGCTGACATGGACCTCGACCACATTGGTCTGGGGTTCGAAATGGAAGTCCCAGACCCCTTCATAGAGCATGGCCCGGGTCACCACCTGGCCTTCGTGGCGCATCAGGAATTCGAGCAGCCGGTATTCCTGCGGCCGGAGGTCGATGGCGCGGCCGGCGCGGGTCACCCGCCTGGTGCGCAGGTCGACCTCCAGATCCGCCACCACAAGCCGGTCGGTGGCGGTGGCCTGCACCGGTCGGCGGCCCAGCGCTTCGACCCGCGCCACCAGTTCCACGGCGGCGAAGGGTTTGGAGAGATAGTCGTCGCCGCCGGCCTTCAGGCCACGCACGCGTTCATCCACATGGGCCAGCGCCGAGAGGATCAGCACCGGCACCCCCTGACCGGCCCCCCGCAGCGCGCCCAGCACCGCCAGCCCGTCCAGCCCCGGCAGCATGCGGTCGAGCACGATCACGTCATAGCCGCCGCCGGTGGCGAGAAACAGCCCCTCGCGCCCATCGGGTGCCCGGTCGACGACGTGGCCGGCCTCGGTCAGCGCGCGCGTCGCCTGCTGGGCGGTGCGGTCGTCATCCTCGATGATCAGGATCTTCATGGGCCGGCATGTCCCGAAGCATTGGGCAGAAGAGTTCAGGGAAGGGTATCGCAAGCCCCGGTCAGAAGACGGAGCGGGCGGGCACCCCCGGAATGGTGGCACCCGCCCGCATCCCCCCGCAAGCATCGCATCTGCCCTGCGCTGCCCGCGGGTCTTGGATCCGGAGCGACCAGGAGGGAGGGTCAGCCGCTCCGGAAGGCGTCATCCGGGCCGGTGCGCGGCCCGGGTGACGTCAACCATGAACCGGTCCGGCGGTCACTTGATCTCGACCGCGACGAAGCGGCTTTCATTGCCGCGGGCGACCAGCAGCAGGACATGATCGCGCTTGCGGGCGCGGGCCTCGTCGATCAGCGCCGTCACCTGCGACGGGCGGTCGACCGCGGTGCCGGCCACCTGCTCGATCACGTCGCCGGGGCGCAGCTCCGGGCCGGGGCCGGCATGGGGCCGCTTGTCGTCGCCTTTGGGCGGCAGGATGTCGACCACGGCCACGCCCTTGACGCTGTCGTCGATGCCCAGCCGCTGGCGCAGCCCGTCATCGATCGGGGCCAGGCGCACGCCCAGCGCATCCACCGCCACACCGGCGCCCGGATCTGCATGATCGCCCTGCTGGTTGGCCGCCAGATCCTGCGGACGCTCGCCCAGGCGGATGCGGATCTCCTTCTCATCGCCCTGGCGCTTCACCGCCAGCCCGACCCGGTCGCCCGGCTGCAGATCGCCCACCTTGCGGGTCAGATCGCGGGCATCCTTCACCGGCTGGCCGTCGATCTGCACCACCACATCGCCGCGTTCCAGCCCGGCATCACCCGCCGGGCTGCCCGGCAGCACCCGGGCGACCAGCGCGCCTTCGGGCTTGTCCATGCCCAGCGCCTCGGCGATTTCAGGCGTCAGCGGCTGGATTTCAACACCCAGCCAACCGCGGGAGATGCTGCCGCTTTCCTTCAGCTGCGCCACCACCTTGGTCGCGATATTGGCCGGGATCGAAAAGCCGATGCCGACCGACCCGCCATTGGGGCTGTAGATGGCGGTGTTGATGCCGATCACCTTGCCGCTTTCGTCGAAGACCGGGCCGCCGCTGTTGCCGCGGTTGATCGCGGCATCGATCTGCAGGAAATCGTCGTAGGGGCCGGCATTGATGTCGCGGTTGCGGGCCGAGACGATGCCGGCGGTCACCGTGCCGCCCAGGCCGAACGGGTTGCCGACCGCCAGCACCCAGTCGCCCACCCGGGCGGCGTCGCTGTCGCCGAACTGAACCGCCGGCAGGTCGTGGCCGGCCTCGATCTTCAGCAGCGCAAGGTCTGTCAGCGGGTCGCGGCCCACCAGCTTGGCGGTGTACTGGCTCTTGTCTTCCAGCGTGACCTTGATTTCCGTCGCGCCGTCGATGACGTGGTTGTTGGTCACGACATAGCCCGAGGGATCGATGATGAAGCCCGATCCCAGCGCATTCACCACCTGGGGATGGGTCGGCTGCTGGCCCTGCATGAAGGGTTCGAAGAAGCGGCGGAAGGGGGAGTTCTCGGGCAGGTCGAAGGGCAGCATCTGCTCGGGCCCGCTCGGCTGCTGCACTTCCTGGGTGGTGGAGATGTTGACCACCGCCGGCATCACCTTCTCGGCCAGCGGTGCGAAGCTTTCGGGCAGCGATGCGGCATTGGCGGGCACCGGCGCGATCACCGTGCCGCCGACGGCGGCCAGCGGCAGGGCAAGCGCTACGCCGGCCATCAGCCCGGCGCCATAGCGGCGCAGGCGGTTGGCGTGGCGGCGGGCGGCGAAGTCGCGGGTGCGGATCGCGGCCGGCTGGGGAAGCTGTTCGGTCATGGCGTCAGATCCTCGGTCAGTGCAGCCTGCCCCCGGCGGGGAGGAGCGTTGGGGGAAGCAGAGAGGGGGAAGACCTCTCCCCGGCTGCGTCGTCGAGGATCATTCAAGCAGCCGGGCCCTCACCGCCGGATGTCAGGAACATGAACGCCCGTTCATCTTTCCGACCTTCGTAGCCTTGTCCCGATCACCGTCACGCGGTATGTAGTGCGGGTGCCGTCGCGCACAGGCTGTACCCGGCCCCGGCCGGGACGCGTCCCGGGCCCGATGCGGCGCCGGCTGCCGGATTAGCTCAATTGGTAGAGCACCCGCCTTGTAAGCGGAAGGTTGTGGGTTCAAGTCCCCCATCCGGCACCAGCGCGGCCCCCGCTCAGATGTCCCGCCCGCTGCACGCCACGACCATCCCCAGCACGACCCGCCACGGCTCCGGTTACCGGCTTCACACAGCCTTTTCGGGAACGTCACTTCACCTGTGACCGCCGTCACTTCACGTGCGTCCGCCGTTTCCTATAGTGACTTGCGTAGCCGTGATGCCGGCGGCAGCTCCCACTCCCCGGCATCCCGTCCATTCTGGCGCCCGTGCCCGGATGGACCCTACCCGATTGGTGCTGATGCTTGACTTGAGCCCCGCCCGGCGCGTCCGCGTGCCTTGCGGGGCTTTCTTTTTGTCCTGACGCCGCCCGCGCTTCACCGCAACGCAACAATGTGTTGTGCACTGCGGGCGGGCGGCCTGATCCACAGTCGGCACAACCTGCCCGATTCTTAGGCAGCCCCTGAACGACTCGGATGGAGTCAGGGGGTTGGACTCGTTGTCCACAGACTTCTCCACCAGAACGGGGGAAAAGCTGGAGGCTTCCAGCGGACCGCAGGCGCAGCTAGTCTGAGGGGATGAGTGATCGTTCCATCGAACCGGGCGCCACCGGTACCCATCCGACCCGCTGGCTGATGACCCATTACGGGCCCTATCAGGCCGGCCTGGACGCGGCCGGCCGGCCGCAGCTTGCGCCCGATCCCGCGGATCCGGCGCCGACGCCGCTTGGCCTGGCGCTGGCGGAGGTGGATCACCGGCTGCGCATCCGCCGCCCCGCCGCCCGCAGCACCTGGCTTGCGGCGGTGGAAGCGGGCCGCGATCCGGAAGGGACCGGGCGCGGCGAGGCCCCCTTCGTGGAACTGCCCTGGGACGAGGCGCTGGATCTGGCGGCCGCCGAACTGGCCCGCATCCATCGCGACCACGGCCCCACCGCCATCTATGGCGGCAGCTATGGCTGGGGCTCCGCCGGCTGGTTCCACCGTGCCCGCGCCCAGCTGCACCGGCTGCTGGCCGCCGCCGGCGGCTTCACCATGGGGGTCGGCACCTATTCCCACGGCGCGGCCGAGCGGATGATCCCGCATGTTCTGGGGCTGGATTTCGCCGCCGCCGGCGCCGCCGCCCCCGATTGGGACGAGATCGCGGCCACGACCGACATCCTGTTGAGCTTCGGCGGCATCCCGCTGCGCAACACCCAGCTCGACTGGGGCGGCATCCCCGGCCACCGGGTGGGTGCCGCGCTGGAACGCGCGCTCGATCGCGGCCTCGACATGGTCACCGTGGCGCCGATGGCCGATGATGCGGCCGCGGCCGGCCGGGCCCGATGGCTCCGCATCCGCCCCGGCACCGATGTCGCGCTGATCCTGGCTCTGCTGCATGTGCTGGTCAGCGAAGGGCTGATCGACCGGCCGGCGCTGGACCGGCTCACCCATGGCTGGCCGGTGCTGGAAGCCCATATCCTGGGCCGCGACGGCACGCCGCCCAAAACCCCGGCCTGGGCGGCCGGCATCACCGGCATCGCGGATGCCGCCATCACCGCCCTCGCCCGAAGGCTCGCCGGCCGCCGGGCGGTGATCGCCATGGCCTGGGGCGTGCAGCGCCACCAGAATGGCGAGATGGCGGTTTGGGCCGCCCATGCCCTGGCGGCGGCGCTGGGCCAGATCGGCCTGCCCGGCGGCGGGGTCGGCATCGGCTATGGCGCCGGCGGCGGCTTCGGCCTGCCCCAGACCGGGCGCCGCCCGGGGCTGATCGGGGCCTTGCCCAACCCCAACGGCATGGAGGTGCCGGTCTCGCGCTTCGCCGACATCCTGCTCGCCCCCGGCGCCACCATCGATCACGACGGCCGCCGGATCACCGCCCCCGATATCCGGCTGGTCTGGTGGGCGGGCGGCAACCCCTTCCACCATCATCAGGATCTGAACCGGCTGATCCGCGCCTGGGCGGTGCCGCGCACGATCATCGTGCAGGATATGGTCTGGACCCAGGCCGCCCGCCGCGCCGATCTGGTCCTGCCCGCCACCGGGCCGCTGGAACGCGCCGATATCGCGGGCGGTCTGCAGGGCCCCACGATCATCGCCGCCGATGCGCTGGTGCCGCCGGTGGCGGAGGCCCGCGACGATCACGCCATCCTGGCGGCCATCGCCGACCGGCTGGGCTGCCGCTCAGCCTTCGATGACGGGCTCGACGCCGAAGCCTGGCTCGCCCGGCTCTGGGACCGCGCCCGCAGCGGCACCGACGATCTTCCCGATCTGGCCGGGCTGCGCGCCGCAGGCCGCATCGACCCGCCCCCCCTGCCCGATGCCGTCCGCACCCGCGCCGGGAGGCTTGCCCGCTTCCGCGCCGATCCCGCGGCCGACCCGCTGCCGACGCCTTCGGGGCGCATCGAACTGGCATCGGACAGGATCGCGGCGATGGGGCTTCCGGGCCATCCCTGCTGGCAGCCGCCGGCGGAATGGGCGGGCAGCGACCTCACCGCCCGTTTCCCCCTGCATCTGCTATCGCCCCAGCCGGCGACGCGGCTGCACGGCCAGCTGGACCATGCCGCCCCCTCGCTTGCGGCCAAGCATGACGGGCGCGAGCGGGTGATGCTGCATCCGGAAGATGCCGCCGCCCGCGGTATTGCCGACGGCGACTGCGTGATGATCTGGAATGATCGCGGTGCCTGCCTTGCCGCGGCCCGCCTCTCCACCGACATCATGCCCGGCGTGGCGGCCCTGCCGACCGGCGCCTGGTATGATCCCTCTCCCACCCTGAAGGATGCCGCCGGCCGGCCGGTCTGCCGCCACGGCAATCCCAACCTGCTCACCCGCGATGCCGGCTCTTCGCCGATCGCCCAGGCGCCGGCCGCCCAGACCTGTCTGGTCGACATCCGGCGCGTCGATCCGGCCACCGCCGCCGCGGAACGCCCCAGCCCCTATGAAGGCCCGATGTTCGCAGATCGAGACACCGTAACCACCGCCAGCCCCGACACCGGACCCGCCGCATGAGCCGTGGCATGCGCCGCGGCGGGGGCCTGCCCGCCGATCTGCCGCCGGCACCGGTGGAACGCCCGCAATTCGCCGCCGCCCGCGATCTTCTGCCCTATCTCTGGCCCCGCGGCCGCCGGGACATGAAGATGCGGGTGGTGTTCGCCCTGCTGGCGCTGGTCGGCGCCAAGGCGGCGATGCTGACCGTGCCGCTGTTCTACAAACAGGCGGTGGATGCGCTGGGCACGGGGGCCGGCACGGCCGCGACCGCGGTCACCGTACCGGTGATGCTGATCCTGGCCTATGGCGTGGCGCGTCTGGCCGGCCAGGCGCTGGGCGACGTCCGCGACGCGGTCTTCGCCCGCGTCGCCCAGAACGCCACCCGCGCCGCCGGTCTCGACGTCTTCCGCCACCTGCATCGGCTGAGCCTGCGCTTCCATCTGGAGCGGCGCACCGGGGCGCTGGCGCGCGCCATCGAGCGCGGCGTCCAGGGCATCCAGTTCCTGCTGTCGACGGTGCTGTTCAGCATCGTGCCGACGCTGATCGAACTCTGCCTGGTCGCGGTGGTGCTCTGGCGGCTCTATGACTGGCGCTTCGCGGCGGTGACGCTCGCCACCGTCGGCATCTATGTCGCCTTCACCATCCGGGTCTCGGAGCTGCGCGTCGTTCATCGCCGGGTGATGAACGAACGCGACCAGGAAGCCGGCGGCCGGGCGATGGACAGCCTGCTCAACTACGAGACGGTGAAGTATTTCGGCGCCGAAACCCGCGAGGCAGAGCGCTATGACCGTGCGCTCGCCGCCTATGAAACCGCCGCCGTCCGCGCCCAGCTCTCACTCTCGGGTCTCAATGTCGGCCAGGGGCTGATCATCGCCTCGGGGCTGGTCGCAATCATGCTGCTGGCGGCCAGCGGCATCGCCGACGGCAGCATGACCATCGGCGATTTCGTCGCGGTCAACGCCTATCTGATCCAGCTTTATGTGCCGCTCAACGTGCTGGGCTTCGTCTACCGGCAGCTGCGCCAGTCGCTGACCGATATGGAGACCATGTTCTCGCTGGCGGCGGTCGCGCCAGAGGTCGCCGATCGCCCGGACGCCCCACCGCTTCGGGTCACCGGCGGCGAGATCCGGTTCGAAGACGTCGTCTTCGGCTACGATCCGCGCCGGCCGATCCTGAAGGGGTTGAGCTTCACCGCCCGCGCCGGCAGCACGGTCGCCATCGTCGGCCCCTCGGGCGCCGGCAAATCCACGGTCTCGCGGCTGATGTTCCGTTTCTTCGACCCCGGCTCCGGCAGGATCCTGATCGACGGCCAGGAGATCGGGGCCGTCGCCCAGGAAAGCCTGCGGGCCGCGATCGGCATGGTTCCGCAGGATCCCGTGCTGTTCAACGACACGCTCGGCTACAACGTCGCCTATGGCCGCCCCGATGCGACGCCCGACGAGATCCGCGCCGTGCTCGACCGCGCGGCGCTGGGGCCCCTGCTCGCCAGCCTGCCCGACGGGCTGGAAACCCGGGTGGGCGAACGCGGGCTGAAGCTTTCAGGCGGAGAGAAGCAGCGGGTGGCGATCGCCCGCGCTTTGCTCAAGGATCCGCCGATCCTGATCTTCGACGAGGCGACATCGGCCCTCGACACCCGCACCGAGGCCGCGATCCGCGACGGGCTGGCGCTGGCCGGGCGCGGCCGCACCATGCTGGTCATCGCCCACCGCCTGTCGACCATCGTCGATGCCGATCTGATCGTGGTGATGGAAGACGGACGGGCGGTCGAACAGGGCCGCCATGACGAGCTGGTCGCCGCGGGCGGGCTCTATGCCCGGCTCTGGGCGCAGCAGAGTGCCGAGCCCGAGGCAGCGCCGGCGGGCACGTCCGAAGAGGCGGCATCATGACCCGACGCGCCAGGACCACGTCGTTCCCCGAAATCGCCGTGGCCAAAAGCCCGATGCGCATCGCCACCCTGCTGGTGGTCGGGCTGGTCTGGATCGCCGCCTGTGCCTGGTTCGCGGTCCAGGGGCTCAGCGGCGCGATCGAGGATCCGGCGGCGCTGCTGGTGTTCTCGGCCCTGCTCGCCGGCATCGCCGGGATGCTGGTCTGGACGGTGATCGATCTCGTCCGCCGCCCGGGGCCGGTGATGGTGCTGGCGGCAGACGGGCTGATCGCGCCCTTCCTCGGCAGCGACCGGCCGATCCCCTGGGCGGATGTCCAGATGCGCCGCTCCGCGCTCGGCGCCTGGTTCATGGGCATCGTGCTCGCGGTCAGGATCGACCCCGCCGTCCATACCGGCCGCCCCGGCCCCGCCCGGCTGTTCGGCCCGGGGGGCCGGCGGCTCGACGACGGCAGGGTCGAGGTCGACATCGCCCTGCCCAACATCTTTGCCGGCGGCCGCGAGAAGGTCATCGCGATGATCATGCAGCGCCATGTGCCGGCGGCGCTGGCTGCGGCGGGCATCCCGCCCGGCGGCAGGAAGCGCTGAGACGTCCGGAAGCCGGGATACGTCCGGAAGCCGGGATACGTCCGGAAGTATGTGCTGCATTGCAAAAGGCGCATTGGGCAAACGCCGCCTGCAGGCCTACCTTTCAGTCATCGAACACGACCGCTCCGGCGCGGCGCCCGACAGTCACGGACGCCCCGGAGCCGACTGAAACCGGAGCCTTACCCCATGGCCGCCACCAAGATCGCCCAGGTCCCCTCTCAGGACGAAATCGACGCGCTGATCCGCGAAGCCCGCCAGATGCGCGCCCGCGCCTTCGCCCAGTCGATCGAAAACCTCTTCGCCCGTATCGGCCGCCTGTTCGGCGGTCACCAGGGCACCAATGGCGGCCTCGCCGCCCGCTGACCGGACATCTCTTCCGGCAGTTCCCACGCCCCCGCATATCCGTGCTGCAGCGCAGCATATCCCGGACGTCGTGCCGTCGGTTCGGGGACTTGCCACAGCCCGGTCTCGACCATGAGGCGCCGACCCGTTAAGGTCGGCGCCTCATGTCGTTCGGGCCCCGGATATCGGGTGCCGCAGTGTTTCGGGAAGGTCAGACAGTGGCATCGGATACCCCCCGCGCCGCAACCGACGCCACGATAGATACCGCGACCCGCCGCCGCGCCATGGCGGCACTGGTGCTGACCGTCACCTTCTGGTCGTTCAACTTCGTGGTCGGCCGGGCGGTGGCCGGGCAGATCCCGCCGCTGACGCTGTCTTTCCTGCGCTGGTTCTTCGCCTTCCTGCTGTTCAGCCTGATCGCCTGGCCGCATGTCCTGCGCGACCGGTCGGGGCTGATCCGGGCCTGGCCCAAGCTGCTGCTGATGGGGCTGACCTCGGTCGCCGGCTACAACACCTTCGTCTATCTGGCGCTGGAGCGGACCACCGCGATCAACGCCGTCATCCTGAACGCCACCATGCCGATCGCGATCGCGGTGATGGCGGCGCTGGCCGGCGTCGACCGGCTGGGCCGCAACCAGCTGGCCGGGATCATCGTCTCCTTCTGCGGCGTCGCCTATATCGTCGCCGGCGGCGACCCCATGGCGCTGCTGCATCTGAAGATCGGCGCGGGCGATCTGTGGATTCTGGGCGCCACGCTGTCCTGGGGCGTCTATTCGGTGGCGCTGCGCTTCAAGCCGGCCTGGCTGCACCCCTTTTCGCTGCTCTGGGCCAATATGCTGATCGGCATGCTGGCGCTCAGCCCGCTGGCGCTGACCGAAGTGCTCGACGGCCGCCTGCCGGTGGTCTCGGCGACCACGGTGGCGGCGGTCGCCTATGTCGCGATCTTCCCCTCGATCATCGCCTATATCCTGTGGAACGGGGCGGTGGCGAAGATCGGCCCCAATCGCGCCGGGCTGTTCATGCATCTGATGCCGATCCTGACACCGGTCTGGAGCATGCTGTTTCTGGGCGAAAGGCTGGGGCCCCATCATCTGGTCGGTGGTATCGCCATCCTGGCCGGGCTGGTGCTCACCACCAGGACATCCCGGGCCGCCCGCGGCTGAACCGGGCCTGCCGCGGAACTGGGTGATCCGCCACCGGAGCGGGTCCGTATAGTGACGTGAACCCTGCCGGAGATGCCGGCATGCCAGTCACGTCCCTGCCCGCCGAGGCCCGATGACCGACCGTCCCCTGATCGTCTGGTTCCGCCAGGATCTGCGCATCGCCGACAACCCGGCGCTTCACCGCGCATCCCGGAGCGGCAGCCGGCTGGTCTGCGTCTATGTCCATGAAGACGACGATCCCGCCCATGACGACGTGCCGGCGCCGCGGCCGCTCGGCGGTGCGGCGCGCTGGTGGCTGCATCGGTCGCTCCTGGCGCTCGATGCCGATCTGCGCGCGATCGGCGGCCGGCTGCTGCTGCTGAAGGGGCCGGCCGCGCGCGAGATCCCGGCGCTCGCCCGCCGGATCGGGGCCGGGGCCGTGCTGATCAACCGGGTCTATGATCCCGAAGGCGCCGCTCGCGACCGGGCGATCGGAGAGCGGCTGAAGGCCGATGGCATCCACATGGCCGGCCACAACGCCCTGCTGCTCCACGAGCCCTGGACGATCGAGACGAAGACCGGCGGCCCCTATCAGGTCTTCACCCCCTTCTGGCGCGCCGCCCGCGACAAGGGTGAGATCCCGCCGCCGCTCGCGGCACCCGACCGGCTGGACCTGGTCGAAGACGCGCCCGAAGGCGTGCCGCTCGCAGCTCTCGACCTGCTGCCGCGGATCGACTGGGCGGGCGGCATCGCCGCCAGCTGGACGCCCGGATCCGCCGGCGCCCGCGACCGTCTGGCCGGCTTCCTGAACCGCGCCCTCACCGGCTACAAGCCCGATCGCGACCGGCCGGCGGGGGAGACCACCTCGCGGCTGTCGCCGCATCTGCGCTTCGGCGAGATCGGCCCGCGCACGGTCTGGCATGCCGTCCACCATGCGATCGAGGCCCAGGGTCTTACGGGGCCGGCACGGGCCTCGGCCGACACCTTCCTCACCGAGCTGGGCTGGCGCGAATTCAGCTATCACCTGCTGCATCATTTCCCGCATCTGCCGGCACGCGACCTTAAAGAGACGCTGACCGGCTTTCCCTGGCGAGAAGATGCCGCGGCACTCGATGCCTGGCAGCGCGGCCGGACCGGTTATCCGATCGTCGATGCCGGCATGCGCCAGCTCTGGCACACCGGCTGGATGCACAACCGGGTGCGGATGGTGGTCGCGTCCTTCCTGGTCAAGCATCTGATGATCTGGTGGAAGCCGGGCGAGGCCTGGTTCTGGGACACGCTGGTCGATGCCGATCCGGCCAGCAACACCGCCAGCTGGCAATGGTCGGCCGGCACCGGTGCCGATGCCGCCCCCTATTTCCGGATCTTCAACCCGGTGCTGCAGGGCGAGCGGTTCGACGGCGACGGCGCCTATGTCCGCCGCTGGGTGCCCGAGCTTGCAAAACTCCCCGACCGCTATCTGCACAAACCCTGGACGGCCCCCGCCTCCGTCCTCGCCACCGCCGGCATCAGGCCCGGCCAGACCTATCCCGCCCCGATCGTCGATCACGATCAGGCCCGCGAGCGTGCGCTTGCGGGGTATGCGCAGACCCGCAAGGAGTGAGCCGGATGTACGGTCTGAACGAGATCGAGCAGGCGGGCGGGACCGCCGAACGCCTGCGGCCGGTGGCGGTGATCGGCGCCGGCGGGGCCGGGCTCGCCGCCGCCTGGGCGCTGGCCCGTTCCGGCCGGCCGGTGACGCTGATGGAGCGCGCGCCCCGTGCTGGCGGCCACATCAACACCATCGATGCCGGCCCCGCGCTGGGCAGCCCGCATCCGGTGCCGGTCGATACCGGCTTCATCGTCTATAACGAGCGCAACTACCCCAACCTGGTCCGGCTGTTCGGGGCGCTCGACACCGAAACCGCCGCCAGCGACATGTCGTTTTCGGTCAGCCTGGCGGGGGGCGCCTATGAATATCGCGGCAGTGCCGGCGGGCTGTTCGCCGCCCGCCGCAACCTGATCGACATGAGCCATTGGCGGATGCTGCGCGACATGCACCGCTTCAACCGCCAGGCCCCGGCGCTCGCCGTCGACGGCACCGAAAGCCTGGGGCGGTTCCTCGGCCGCAACGGCTTCTCGACCGATTTCGCCCGCCGCTATCTGCTGCCGATGGGGGCGGCGATCTGGTCGGCGCCGATCGCGACCCTGCTGGAGTTCCCCGCGGAAAGCTTCGTGCGCTTCTTCCGCAACCATGCCCTGCTCGACTATCGCGGCCGGCCGGTCTGGCGCACGGTGGCCGGCGGCACGCGCAGCTATGCCGATCGGGTCCTGGCCCATCCGCTGATCACGCTCGAAACCTCGGCGGGGGTGGAGGCGGTGATCCGCAGCCCGGCCGGGCCGATGGTGAAATGCCGCGGCCGCATGGCCGAGACCTATTCGGCCGTCATCCTCGCCACCCACGCCGACGAGGCACTGGCCCTGATCGACCGTCCGGATGCCGCAGAACGCCGGGTTCTGATGGCCTTCGGCTATCAGCCCAACCGGGCGGTGCTGCATCGCGACGCGCGGCTGATGCCGCGCCGCCGCCGGGCCTGGGCCTCCTGGAACTATCTGGGCCATACCGATGGCAGCGGTACTGAGCAGCTGGCGGTCAGCTACTGGATGAACCGCCTGCAGCCGCTCGCGACCGAAACCGACCTCTTCGTCACCCTGAACCCGCCGGTGGAGCCGCGGGACGTCATCGCCGACATCACCTATGCCCATCCGGTCTTCGATGGCCCCGCCATCGCGGCCCAGCCGGCCCTGGCCGACATCCAGGGCACCGGCGGTGTCTGGTTCGCCGGGGCACATTTCGGCTTCGGCTTCCACGAGGATGCCTGTGCGAGCGGCCTTGCCGCGGCGGTCATGGCCGGCGCCGACCTGCCCTGGCCGGAGCTGCTGGGCGAGGCGACCCTGCGTCGCCTGCCGGCCCTGACCGCCCTGCCCGCGCGGATCGAGGCCCGCAGCCGCAGCTGGGCCCTGGCTGCGGAATAGGCGGCACTCCCGGCGACGCCACGTCTGGAATTGTCCGCGCATTGCCCCCATCCTGAACCCGTGACGGTTCATTCGCTGCAGCCACCGGAGGCCGCATGAGGATCGAAGGCGGGCTCGGATCTGCGAAGGTGATGCACCGGCGGCTGCGGCCGCGGGAGAATGCCTTCGTCTATCCGGCCTTTTACGTCGCCCTGCCCCTGGACCGGATCGACCGGGCCGGCAACGCCCTGTTCGGGGTGGACCGTCTGCGCCCGCTCGCCTTGCTCACCCGCGATCACGGCCCCCGCGACGGCAGCCCCTGGCGGCCCTGGCTTCAGGACATTCTGGACCGTTTCGGCCTTGGCGATCTGGGCACCGGCAACGTGCTGCTGATGACCCATCCCCGGGTCTTCGGGCATGTGTTCAACCCGGTCAGCTTCTGGTTCGTGCGCGATGACGACGGCCGTTTACGGGCGGTGCTGGCAGAGGTGAACAACACCTTCGGCGACCGGCACAATTATCTCGTGGCCCATGACGACGGCCGGCCGATCCTGCCGGAAGACCGGATCACGGCCCGCAAGGTGTTCCACGTCTCGCCTTTCTGTGCCGTCGACGGTCACTACCTCTTCCGCTTCCGGGTGGAAGACGGGATGATCGCGGCAGCGATCGATTATCACGATGCGGCCGGTCCGCTGCTGCTGACCGCCGTCACCCTGAAGCGCCGCCCGCTCGACTTTGCCAATGCCGCCCGGCTGCTGGCGTCCATGCCGGTGATGACGCTCCAGGTGGTGGCGCGGATCCACTGGCAGGCGCTCAGGCTCTGGCTGCGCGGCACCAGGTTTCACCGCCGCCCGGCCCCACCGATGGAGGAGACGACCCGATGAGCACGGACAGTCTGTCCCCGGGAAGCGGTTTCGCAGGCCCGGCCGGCCTTGCCGGTCTGGATCTGCCGGGCTTCTTCAGCGGCATCCTGGGGCGCTGGGCCGTGGGCGAGCTGACGGTCATTCTGCCCGACGGGCACAAGGTCACAGCGCGGGGCGCCACGCCGGGCGAACATGCGGTGCTGCGCCTGACCGACTGGTCGGTGGTCCGCCGCTGCCTGAAGCGCGGCGCGGTCGGCTTTGCCGAGGCCTATATGGACGGCGCGGTCGATACCGACGATCTGGTCGCCCTGCTCACCCTGCTCGCCCGCAATGAAGACGTGATCGCCCGCGGCTTTTCGGGCGGGCGCACCGCGCGTCTGCTGGGCTGGATGGCCCATGCCCTGTTCCGCCGCAACAGCCGGCGCGGTTCGAAGCGCAACATCCACGCCCATTACGATCTGGGCAACAGCTTCTACGCCCTCTGGCTCGACGACAGCATGACCTATTCCTCGGGCATCTACGGGCCGGACGGAACCGGCGATCTGGCGGCGGCCCAGGCCGCCAAATACGACCGCCTGCTCGACCGGATCGCCCTGGCGGAAGCAGGGCTCGACAGCCCCGGCCGGGTGCTGGAGATCGGCTGCGGCTGGGGCGGCTTTGCCGAACGCGCCGCCGCCCGCGGCCATCACGTCCACGGCATCACCATCAGCCGCGCCCAGCTGGACCATGCCTGCGCCCGTGCCCGCGACGGCGGCTGGGCCGATCGGGCGCATCTGGAATTCCGCGACTATCGCGACCTTCAGGGCCGCTACGACCACATCGTCTCGATCGAGATGATCGAGGCGGTGGGCGAGCGCTGGTGGCCGACCTATTTCCGCACCCTCGCCGACCGCCTGGCGCCGGGCGGCCGGGCCCTGGTCCAGGCGATCACCATCGACGAGCGGCACTACCAGCGCTACCGGCGCGGGGCGGATTTCATCCAGCGCTATGTCTTCCCCGGCGGCATGCTGCCGACCCGCACGGTCATCCGCGCCCAGGCCGCCGCGGTCGGGCTGACCGTCACCGATGAATTCGCCTTCGGTCGCGACTATGCGCGCACGCTGGTCGCCTGGCTCGCCCGCTTCGATGCCGCCCGCGCCCGCGTGCTGGCGGCCGGCTTCGACACCCGGTTCATCCGGCTCTGGCGGTACTACCTCGCCTATTGCGCCGCCGGGTTCGAGACCGGCCGCATCGACGTGGTTCAGGTGGAGATGGCCCATGGCCGATGACCGACGACGCACCGCCCCCCTGCTCCGCCGGCTGGAAAGCTGGCAGGGCCGGCGGGTCTGGCTGATCGGCGCCAGCGACGGCATCGGCCGCGAACTGGCCCGCCTGCTCGCCGCCGACGGCGCAAGGCTCGCGGTCAGCGCCCGGCGCGTGGACGAGCTGGAGGCACTGGCCCGCGATCTCGGCCCCGAGGCCCTGGCGCTTCCCGTCGATGCCACCGATCAGGCCGCCCTCACCACCGCCGCCGCCCGTCTGGAGGCCGCCTGGGGCGCCGTCGACCATGTGATCTATACCGCCGGCGTCTACTGGCCGATGGGCATCGACACATTCGATGTCGAAAAGGCCGCGAAGATGATCGAGGTCAACCTGACCGGCGGTCTCAGGGTCACCGCTGCCGCCCTGCCCCTGCTCGAACGCGGCCACGCGCCCCAGCTGGCCCTCACCGCCAGCGCTTCGGCCTATCGCGGTCTGCCGCGGGCGATCGGCTATGGCGCCTCCAAGGCCGGGCTCTACAATCTGGCCGAAACCCTGGCGGTGGAGCTGGCGCCGCGCGGCATCGACGTGCGCGTTATCAACCCCGGTTTCGTGCGCACCCGGCTGACCGACATGAACGATTTCCGCATGCCGGCGATGATCGAGCCCGAGGCCGCCGCCCGGGCGATGCGCGACGGCCTGGCCTCACGCCATTTCCACATCCATTTCCCGAAGCGCTTCACCGGTCTGCTGGTCGCCGCCCGCCTCCTGCCCAGCCGCTGGTGGCTGGCGCTCTCCGCCCGCATGGTCAAGGGGTGATCGGCCAGCGCGACGCCGCTCAGACCGGCGCCGCCAGCCGGCGCCGGATCATCCGCAGCACCGCCCCCAGCACCGGCACCCGCTCGTAAAGCTGTGCCGCCGGGTCCCAATGGTCGATATGGGCCAGCACCCGGCCGTCTTCCGCCAGCGTCACCTCGCTCATGCCCTCCAGCGTGAAGGGTTGCGTTCGGCCCTTGCGCCGGGCGGTGAACCGCCAGCGGATGAGGCCCGTGGCGCCGTCTGAGGCGCGGGCCGTTACCCGGAAGCGCGGCACCTCCAGCGTCTCGAACATATGGGCCAGCAGCGCCTTCACCCGATCGCGCCCGGTCACGTCGTTGAACGGGTCGGCAAAGCGCAGCTCCGCCACCGCCAGATCGCCGATCCGGTCCAGGCTTTCCGGCGACAGGCTCTCGAAAAAGCTGCACCAGGCGTCCAGCCCGGCATTCATCCGGTCGGTCATGCGAAAAGATCCCCTGTGGCATCCGTCGGGGCGTCCGTCGGTCGGCCGAAGCCCCGGTCGCTGCCGTGCCGGTCCAGATGGGCCAGGAAATCCGCAGCCTGGCGTTCCAGCGCCGCCACCCGCGCCGGGGCCATCCGGTCCAGCGAGCGATAGGCCAGCGCCAGCCGCGGATTGCCGTCCAGCCGCCGGCGGTTGCGGATCAGGAAATCCCAGTAGAGCGCATTGAACGGGCAGGCGCCATCGCCGGTCGGCCGCTTGGGGTCATAGCGGCAGCCGCGGCAATGATCCGACATGCGCGAGATATAGCCGGCCCCCGCCGCATAGGGCTTGCTCGCCATCCGCCCGCCATCGGCATGCAGCGCCATGCCCTGGACATTGGGCAGCTCCACCCACTCCACCGCATCGGCATAGACCGCCAGGTACCAGGCGGCGACCTCCTCCGGCCGGGTGCCGGTCAGCAGCGCGAAATTGCCCGTCACCATCAGCCGCTGGATGTGATGGGCATAGCCGGTGCGGAGCGTCTGGCCCAGGGCCGCCGCCATGCAGGCCATGTCGGTCTCGCCCGACCAGTACATCCAGGGCAGCGGCCGGGTTGCGTCGAGCGCATTGGTCGCGGCATAGCCCGGCATCTCCAGCCAGTAGATCCCGCGGACATATTCCCGCCAGCCCAGGATCTGGCGGATGAAGCCCTCGACCGCGGCGAGCGGCGCACGCCCCTCCGCCCATGCCGCCTCGGCCCGCCGGCAGACCTCCAGCGGTTCCAGCAGGCCCAGATTGAGCGCGGGCGAGATCCGGGCATGGAACAGCACCTCCTCACCCGCGGCCATCGCATCCTGATAGTCGCCGAACCGCTCCAGCCGCCGGGTGATGAAATCCTCCAGCGCCGCCAGCGCCTGGGCCCTGGTCACCGGCCAGTCGAAACCGGCGGTGTCGCCGACATGGGCCCCGAACCGCGCATCGACCAGCCGGATCACCGCACGGGTGACCTCATCGGGCGGAAAGCCCGCCGGTACGGGCGGACGCCCGCCCGCCGCCTTCGCATCGAAGGGCTTGCGGTTCTCGGCATCGAAATTCCATCGCGCTCCCGCCGGGCTGTCGCCGTCATCGGCCATCAGCAGCCCGGTCCGGCGGCGCATCATCCGGTAGAAATGCTCCATCCGCTGCTGGCGGCGCCCGCGCGCCCAGTCGCGGAAATCATTCCGGCTGCACAGGAAACGGGTGTCGGGGCGGATGTCCAGATCCACGCCCGCGGCTGCGGCCGCCCGGATCAGCGCCTGTTCCACCCGCCAGTCGCCGGCTTCGGTCATCACCACCCGCCGGGTGCCGTGCCGGGCGATGGCGCGGGTCAGCTCCCCCGCCAGGCTGCCGGTATTGCCGGCATCATCCAGCGCCACATAGTCGACCGTCAGCCCCCCGGCCACGAGATCATCGGCGAAATGGCGCATCGCCGACAGGAAGAGCGCGATCCGCACCCGGCTGGACGGCACATGGGTCGCCTCTTCGGCGACCTCGGCCATCAGAATCACATCCGCCTCGCCGGGCTGCGCGCCGTCGAGCGCAGTCAGCCCCCGGCTCAGCTGGTCGCCCAGCACCAGGCGCAGCGTCCGGGCCATGCGCGGTCAGCTTTTCACATGCAGGGCGCCGCGCCCGCCATCCACCGCGATCACCTGGCCGGTGATCCACCCGGCGCGGGCCGACAGCAGCAGGGCCATCATCACCGCCACATCTTCGGGCTCACCCAGCCGGCGCATGGGGTGCAGGCGGGCCAGAGCCGATCCCACACCGCCGGTGGCGCCATAGATCAGCACCGGGGCCTCATCCCCTTCCAGGATATCCGTCATCGAACCGCTCCAGCAGACCTCGTCTTCCGGACAGGCAAGCTAGATCTGGCGGCGCATCCGGAAAGGGTCGACGCATCCGGAAAGGGTCGCTGCGTCCGGAAACGGCCGACGGCCCGCAGCTTGCACTGCGGGCCGTCGGGGATACGTCTGCATAGGGCGGGTCCGTCGGATCAGTCTTTCAGCCCGCCATAGGGGTCGGCCAGCACCGGGCCGGGGTCTTCCGCCCCCTGGGGCAGGCCTTCCCAGCCGCCGCCCAGCGCCTTGTACAGGTTCACCGAGGCGACATAGAGGTTCTGGCGGGTGGTCACCCGCGACAGCTCGACGTCGAGCAGGGTGCGCTCGGCATCCAGCACGTCCAGATAGGCGGCATAGCCGGCGTCATAGCGCAGCCGCGCCAGTTCCACCGTCCTCTGCAGCTCGGCCACCTGGGCGTCCTGCGCCTCCAGCTGGCCCATGGCCGCCGTGCGCGATGCCAGCGCATCCAGAACGTCCTGGAAGGCGGTGCGCACCGTCTGGCGATAGCTGATCGCGGTCTGCTCATAGCGCGACTTCGCCGCCTCGACCTGGGCATCGGTGCGCCCGAAATCGAAGATCGGCCCGGTCAGCGCCAGGGCCAGGCCCCAGATGCCGGCGCCGTTCGACAGGAAGTCAGACAGCTGCGTGCTCTGTCGTCCGGCCGAAGCGGTCAGGCTGATCTGCGGGAAATAGCCCGCCCGCGCGACGCCGACATTGGCGGCCGCGGCCGCGATCTGCTGTTCGGCCACCGCCACGTCGGGGCGGCGCAGCAGCAGTTCCGACGGCAGGCCCAGCGGCGGCACCGGTGCATCCGGCAGAACGTCCAGCGCCACGCCGCGCTCGACATCCTTGCCGATCAGCTCGGCCGGGGTGCGCCCCAGCAGCACGCCCAGCGCATTGGCGGCCTGATCGCGCGAGCCTTCCAGCTCCGGGATCCGGGCGCGGGTCGATTCCCGCTCCGACCGCGCCTGGGCCAGGTCGAGCGCGTCGATCGTGCCGGCCTCGTACTGGGCCTGCTGCAGCTCCAGGGTCTGTTCGCGCGCCGACAGCGTGCGGCGGGCGATCTCCAGCTGCAGGTCCAGCGCCCGAAGCTGCAGATAGGCGTTGGCGGTGTCGGCCGCGACGGTCAGGCGCACCGCATCGCGATTGGCCACCGTCTGCAGCAGCTGGGCACGCTGGGCCCGGTCGGCATTGCTGAGCCGGCCCCAGAGGTCCAGCTCATAAGACAGCGCCGCCGAGGCCGAGAAGGTATTGGCCAGCTGGCCACCCGACGAGCCGAAGCTCGATGTCTGGTTGCGCTGGGCACTGCCACTGCCATCCAGCGACGGCAGCCGGTCGGCCGAGGTGCCCCGGGCCAGGGCCCGGGCCTCGTTCACCCGCTCCACCGCCAGCAGCAGGTCGTCATTGGCGACCAGCGCCTCTTCGACCAGACGGGTCAGGGCGGGATCGCCGAAATTGCGCCACCAGGTGCCGTCGACACGGGCGGCGGGCAGTTCCGCGGCGCGCGCCTCGGCAGCGGCCTGGCCGCGCTCGCCCCAGCTGGCGCCGGTCTGGATGGCCGGGGGATCCCCGGCCGGGGCCAGTGCACAGGCGGACATCAGGGCTGCGGCCAGTACCGCGACAAGGGGCCGGGCCGCGACAAGGGGCCGGGCCGCGCGGCGGGGCAGATCGCCCCGGATCACGGGTGCCGCGAGGCTCGGGTCAGCTACGGACATGGGCGCTCTCCGGAGTTTCGGTCGGGGCTGCTGCCTTGTGGCGGTCTTTCCGCGACAGCTTCGCCGCCAGTGTATAGAAGGCCGGCACGAAGAACATCGCGATGAAGGTGGCCGCCAGCATGCCGCCGATGACGCCGGTGCCGATCGAGTGACGGCTGGCAGAGCCGGCACCGGTGCTGATCGCCAGCGGCACGACGCCCAGGATGAAGGCGAGAGAGGTCATCACGATCGGCCGGAAGCGCAGGCGCGCCGCCTCGTCCGCCGCATCGATGATGCTCCGCCCCGCCCGGCGCTGCTGCATGGCGAACTCCACGATCAGAATGGCGTTCTTCGCCGACAGGCCGATCAGGGTAACCAGACCGATCTGGAAATACACGTCGTTCTCGATGCCGCGCAGCCAGATTGCGAGCAGCGCGCCCAGAACCGCGAAGGGCACGGCGGCCACCACCGCCAGCGGCATCGTCCAGCGTTCATACTGGGCGGCCAGGATCAGCACCACCATCACGATGCCGAAGCCGAAGGCGAGCATGCTCGACCCGGCGGCCGCCTTTTCCTGATAGGCCGAGCCGGTCCAGCTCAGCGTATAGCCCTCGGGCAGGCTTTCCGCCGCCACCTGCTCCATGATCGAGAGCGCCTGGCCCGAGCTGAAGCCCGGGGCGGGCTGGCCCATGATCTTGGCGCCGGTGAACAGGTTGAAGCGTTCCAGCATGTCGGGACCGACGATGCGCTTCGCCGTCACCAGCACGTCGAGCGGGATCATTTCGCCCGAATTGGAGCGCACGAAGACATAGCGCATATCGTCCGGCGTGCGGCGGAAATCGCCTTCCGACTGCAGGTTCACCTGGAAGGTGCGGCCGAACAGGGTGAAGTCGTTGACATAGACCGACCCGAAGGTCGCCTGCATGGTGGTGTAGACATCGGCGATGGGCACGCCCAGCGCCTTGGCCTTCTCGCGGTCGACGGCCACGTCGTACTGCGGCACCGAGGCCGAGAAGGTGGTCGACAGGCCGGTCAGTTCCGGCCGCTGCGACGCCGCCTGGATCAGGCCCTGCACGGCGGCCTGAAGGTCGGCGACGGTGCCACCGGTGCGGTCCTGGACATAGGCCTCGAAACCGCCGGTCATGCTGATGCCCTGAATGGGCGGCGGGTTGAAGGCCAGCGTGAACGAGTTGGGGTCGCTCATGCCGATGCCCATCATCGGGCCGGGCAGGTTGCGGGCATCCAGCGACGGATCGTTACGCTGGCTCCAGTCCTTCAGCGGCAGGAAATAGGCGGCGGCATTGGTCTTCTGGGCCGAGGACAGCAGGTCGAAGCCCGACAGCGTCACCACCTCGTTCACCGCCGGATGCTGCATGAACTTCTCGGTCAGGCCCAGCGCACTGTCCTCGGTCCGCGACAGCGACGCCGCCGGCGGCAGATAGGTCTGGGCGATGATATAGCCCTGGTCCTCGTTCGGCAGCAGAGAGCCCGGGATCCGCTGGAACAGCGTCCAGGACGCGAAGCCCACCGCCGCCAGCACCAGAATGGCCAGGAAGGCGCGCTTCACGATCACCGACACGCCATAGACATAGCCGCGGGTCAGGCGATCGAAATTGCGGTTGAACCAGCGGAAGAAGGCCCAGGGCTTGTGCTCGCCCTCTTTCAGCAGCAGGGCGCAGAGCGCCGGCGACAGGGTCAGCGCCACGATGCCCGAGATGAACACCGACATCGCGATGGTGATGGCGAACTGCTTGTACATCTGGCCGGTCAGGCCGCCCAGGAAGCCCACGGGCACGAACACCGCGCACAGCACCAGCACGATCGCGATGACCGCGCCCGACACTTCCTGCATCGCCTGGATGGCGGCTTCGCGCGGGTGCAGGCCCTTTTCGCGCATCACGCGTTCCACATTCTCCAGCACGACGATGGCGTCGTCGACCACGATACCGATGGCCAGCACCATGCCGAAAAGTGTGAGCAGATTGATCGAGAAGCCCAGCAGATACATGCCGGCGAAGGTGCCGATCAGCGACACCGGCACCGCGATGATCGGGATCAGCGTCGCGCGGAAGCTCTGCAGGAACAGGAACACCACCACGATCACCAGCGCGATCGCCTCGGCGAAGGTCTTGATAACCTCCTCGATCGACACCTGGACGAATTTGGTCGTGTCATAGGGCAGCGCGTAGGTGATGCCTTCGGGAAAACGCTCCGACAGCTCGCTCATCCGCGTGCTGATTGCCTGGGCGGTCGACAGCGCATTGGCGCCCGGCTGCAGATAGATGCCGATCGCGACCGAGGGCTGACCATTGTAATAGGACTGGAACGCGTAGTCCTTGGCGCCCAGCTCCACCCGCGCCACATCGCGCAGCCGGAGCACGGCACCGTTGGAATCCGAGCGCAGGATGATGTTGCCGAAGGCCTCGGCATCCGGCAGCCGGCCGGGGGTCTGGACGGTATAGGTGAAGGCCTGGCCGCCGGCATCCGGCTCCTGGCCGAACTTGCCGGCCGCGAAATTGTCGTTCTGCTCTTCGATGGCGCTGGCCACGTCCGACGGCGTCATGTCGTAGCGGGCCAGCTCATCCGGCTTCAGCCAGATGCGCATCGAATAGTCCTTGGCGCCGAACAGCGTGGCATCACCCACGCCCGGCACGCGCTTCAGCTCGTCGATCACGTTCAGCAGGGCGTAATTGCTGACATAGATCGGGTCGTAGCGGTCGACCGGGGCCTGCATGGTCACCACCTGCAGGATCGAAGACGACCGCTTTTCCACGCGCACGCCCTGCTGGCGCACCGTCTCGGGCAGCAGCGGCTCGGCCGCCTGCACGCGGTTGTTGATGTTGATGGTCGCCTGGTCGGGATCGGTGCCGATCTCGAAGGTGACGGTGATTTCCAGCGAGCCCGCAGCCGAGGCGTTGGAGGTCATGTAGAGCATGCCCTCGACGCCGTTGATCTCCTGCTCGATGGGGGACGCCACCGATTCCGCCAGCACCTCCGGGCTCGCACCCGGATAGCTCGCGCTCACCACCACCTGCGGCGGCACGATTTCGGGATACTGCTCGATCGGCAGGGCGCGCATGGCCATGAAACCGGCCAGCACGATCACGATCGAGATGACCGCCGCAAAGACCGGCCGGTCGATGAAGAAGCGCGAGATCATGCACCACCCTCCGGGCGTGCCGGGGCGGCATCACCGCCCTTGGCGACCTGCACCGGGGCACCCGGGCGGACCTTGATCGTGCCGCCGACGATGACGTCGTCACCCGAGGCCAGGCCCTGTTCGACCACCCAGTCCTTGCCGACGGTCGGGCCCAGCACCACCGGCCGCACGCCGGCCTTGCCGCCCTCTTCCACGACATAGACGAAGGTGCCGTTCGGGCCCTGCTGCACGGCTTCCTGCGGCACGGCGATGGCATTGGGCAGGGTGAGGCCCTGCAGCGACACCCGCACGAACTGGCCGGGCATCAGGGTCTCGTCGGGGTTCGCCACCTCGGCGCGCAGCCGGACGGTGCCGGTGGCCGGGTCGATGGTGCTGTCGGCAAAGTTCACCTCGCCGCGCACCACCTCGTCACGCCCCTCGACCTTGACCGCCACGTCGAGCTTCTGCTCGGTCGCAGGCGTCGAGGCCATCAGCCGCAGCTGGCGCTGACGCTCGCTGTCGGGGACCGAGAAGTTAATGTAGACCGGGTCGAGCCGGGTGATCGTGGTCAGCAGGCTGTCGGTCGAGCCGGTACCGACCAGGCTGCCTTCCGACACTTCCTCGATGCTGGTCACGCCGTCGATCGGCGCCCGCACCTCGGTATAGGCGAGGTTGATCTTGGCGGTGTCGAGCCGCGCCTCGGCCGAGGCCAGAGAGGCGCGGGCCAGATCGCGGGCCGACAGCAGCTGGTCGCGTTCCGACGCACTGATCGCGTTCTGCTGGAACAGCTTCGACCCGCGCGCCCAGTCGCGATCGGCCTTGGCCAGATTGGCGCGGGCCTCGGCGACCGAGGCCTCGGCTTCGGCGACCGCCGCCTTGTAGGTGTCGGGGTCGATGCGGAACAGCAGATCGCCCGCCTCGACGCGTGCGCCCTCGACATAGGTCCGCTCCAGCAGAATGCCCTGGACGCGGGCGCGAACCTCGACCGATTTCGACCCGGCCACACGGCCGGCATATTCATAGGACAATGGCAGATTGCGCGGCGTCGCCTCGACGACGCTCACCTGTGCCGGCGGCATCTGCCCGCCCTGCTGCTGCGCCGGCGCATTGGATTCCGCCGCATCACACGCTGCAAGGGCGAGGGCGGCGATCGTCGACAGAACGACAGCGGGGCCGGCGCGTCTGTCGCGCCGCCCGAAACGGTACCGGACCATGGATCTTCCTCAATTCCTGTCGAGACCCGCCGCCTGCCGCTCCCCCGGGGGGCGGGCTGCCGCCGCGGCCTGGGTCTTCCGCCCTCACAAAAGGGTGTGGCACGAAGGGGGTGGAGGCGAGTGCACTGCACAAGTAATATACGTGCATGAATGTATGTAAAGTGACGTCCATCACGGCATTCGCCGCCGGATCCGTTATTTTTGCGGAAACGTGCTATATGCGCCCCGGGCGCAAACCGCGCGGGGCGAGCCGGGGCGTCCCTGATCACCCCCTGCCTGAGGAAGCCGAGACCGATCGTGGCCAGACGCACCAAGGAAGATGCCGAAAAGACCCGCCAGCAGATCCTGGATGCTGCGGCGGCCGCCTTCGATGCCGAAGGTGTGGCCGCCTGCGCCCTGGAACATGTGGCGCGTCTGGCCGGCGTCACCCGCGGGGCGATCTACTGGCATTTCAAGAACAAGTCCGACCTGCTCGACGCCATGCTCGAACGGGTGCGCCTGCCCCAGGAACAGGTGATGGAGGATCTGGCCGCCGGCCGGATCACCGACCGGCGGCCGCTCGACCTCTTCCATGAAACGAGCCGCGACGCCCTCAGCATGATCGTAAACGACGAGCGCCGCCGCCTGGTCTTCCGGATCATCTTCACCCGCATCGATCAGGCGCATGAACAGTCGCCCCTGCATGAACGCCAGCAGGCCGACCGGGTGCATTTCATGACGCTGATACGCCAGATCATGGCCCGGGCCGCCGAGGCCGGCGACCTCGCCCCCGGCTGGACGCCCGAGACCGCCATGCGGGTCGCCCATGCCATGTTCCACGGCGCGGTGTCGGACATGCTGGTGCTCGACGAAGCCCGGCTCGCGGACGAACTCGCCCTCTACCTCGACGCCGCCGACACCCTGATGCACACCCTCGGCAGCCGCTACGACCCCCGCCTCAACGACGGCCAGGGCTGCCTGCTGCGGCCGGCGCTGCCGGTGGGTGAGGGGTGATCCCCAGCCGCTGAGGGGCGCTATGCCCGTCTGACACCGGGCATAGCCGGCGGGAATGACGTGACCCGGCAACTGCCGCTGCTACACCACGGGGCGGGACGGCTCCAGCTGACGCGCCGAGGTCTGGCTGGCGTGAAGCTGGTGGTGTCTGACGCACATGAAGGCATCAAAGCCGCGGTGACCAGCGTGTTTTCGGGCAACATGGCAGCGCTGCCGGGTCCACTTCATGCGCAATGCCCTCGCCCATGCCGGCAAGCAGGGCCGCCGGGTCGTTTCGGCTTTCATTACCACGGCCTTCGCCCGGAATGATGCCGGCGCTACCAGGGCACAGTGGCGTCAGGTCGCCGATCAGATCCGGCCCAAAGTTCCAAAACTGGCGGTATTGCTGGACGAGGTCGAAAAGGACGTGCTCGCCTGCATGACATTTCCGAAGAACCATTGGGCCAGGCTGCACAGCACCAATCCCATCGAGCGCCTGAACGACGAGATCAAGCGCCGGACCGAGGTCGTCGGCACCTTTCCCGGCGAGGCCGCCATCACAAAGCTCATCGGTGCCATTCTCCTGGAGCAGAATGATGAGTGGGCTATTTAGCGTAACCGATACATGACCCTTGAGACCATCGCTTCTCTCGGCGATGATCCACACATCATGCTTCCCGTCGTCGCAGCATGAGACAGCCGGCCAGACATGCCGGAAACTTCGACGCTATGGCGCGAGCTAAATCACGGGGTGGGGCACGATCGGGAGGCTGGTTCATGAGTTCGCAGTCGCCAAGCACACGGCTGAAAGCAGAGGAAGAGCCGCGCGAGGCTATCTTCATCAGTCACGCTGCACCGGAGGACAATGCGTTCACACTCTGGCTGGGCGCCAAGCTTGCCGCCATGGGCTACGAAGTCTGGGCCGACGTGCTCAAGCTCAGGGGTGGTGACGACTGGCAACGCAAGCTCGAAAACGCGCTGCGCCACCGCGCCTGCAAGATGCTGCTCGTCGCCAACCCCCGGGCGGTCGACAAGCAGGGCGTGCGCAACGAAATTCAGATTGCTTCAGATGTCGCGCACAAGCTCGGCGACGCTGCCTTCATAATCCCTCTGCGTATGGAGCCATTCGAGGCCCCCTTCCTGATCGCACATGCTCAATACATCGACTTCACCCGCGGCTGGGCGCACGGGCTTTCGGAGCTGTTAGAGACGCTGCAAGAAACCTATCGTGTCCCGCGCAATCCCGCGGGTGAGGAGAAGAACTGGCGCGAAATCCAACTCATTCACGGCAAGACGCTTGTCACCGAACCCGAGCGGCTGATCTCGAACTGGCTCTCGATCGATCAACTGCCGACAAAGATCCGCTACTACGAGTTCAAGGGGCAGGTGTCCGAGCGTCGAGCCCAGGAACGGATGAGGGAAGCGCCATGGCCATTAAAGCGGTTTCGCCTGGGCTTCCTCACTTTCGCGCCCATCCACGATCTGCAAGACCATTTCGGACCGAACCTTCCGATCAGGCCGAAAGAGGAGCGTCGCGTCGCGGACTTTCTGGAAAGCGGTTGGTCCGAGCTCGATATCGTACGGCTCGACGCCCGCAACCATTTCAGCGATCTCGCCCGCCAGGCGTTTGAAAAGCTGTTCGCTGAGCGCGGCCTTCGCCACTACGCGCTGTCAGGTACCCAGTCGGCATGGTGGCCTCCTGTCCATATCGCGCCGACGACGAAGATTGGCTTCCGCTGGGGGGATGTCGCCGGTCTGCGCCAGATCCAAGGCGTATCGCACAAGCGGCAGATGAACTGGCATTTCGCTGTGAGCGTCGCCGCGCGCTCGGCGCCTGTGCCCCATATTCGGATCGTCAGCCGCCTTGTCTTTACAGAAGATGGCGACAAGCCCTTCGACGATCTTGCGAAAATGCATAGGCTCAGGCGCTCCTTTGCCAAAACCTGGCGCAACGCCCGCTGGCGCGACATGCTCCTCGCCTTCCTGCATTGGCTTGCCGAAGGGCAGGACTCGCTCTCTGTGCCCGTCACTTCCGAAGAAGGCGTTGTTCTCGGATTGCCGCCGATGTCCTGGGAGGTGCCAGTCAGCCTGCCTGTCGAGGATGAGGCGCCTGAGCCTGATGATGACGATCCCAGCGACGACGACGAGCCGGACGAATCCGACAGTCCCAGCGCGGTCGGTGGCCCGGAGGAGGCAGGCGATGACGTCTAGACCGCAACCATTCACGCCTCGGATGCTGTATCTTGAGGAACCGCGGTTGGAATTCCGTCACGGGCAGCGCCTCGTCTATCCCCGTGATGGTCTTTATCTCTACGGACCTGTCGGGGATACAAAGGAATTGCCGACCATCCGCTATGGGGTGATCGGTACACCGGACGGCGTGCGCCGCTTCAAGGGCTGGGCAAAGACCATGGAGGGCTTCATCGACATCCCGGCCCCGGGGCCGCGGTCGCGAGCCGTCGAACCCCAGCATGTGCCTTTCCCTGGCTTCGCCGAAGCCTTCCATGCCGCCTGGCCGGTCGAACCGCCCTGTGTCATTGACAATCTTGACCCCGACGAGATCGAGAGAACTCTTCGGATCGCCAACCGCCATGAGGCCGTGCGCGGTACTGTAGATATATTTGTATCCCGCCTCGTCGCGGAGAACAACCGGCTAGAGAGTGCGCCGCAATTCTGGTTCGTCGTGATTCCCGAAAAGGTCTACGAACTCGGCCGGCCGAAATCGACGGTAAGACGCAATGATCGGGTCGCCGGTGCGGTGACCATCTCGCAACGCCGTGCTCGGGCGTTGCAAAGCCAACCCACCCTGTTTGGCGACGATGAGCGCGAAGCTCAGGTCTATCAATATGCAACGCATTTCCGTCGACAGTTGAAGGCGCGCCTCCTCAAGGAGCGGATCGTCACGCAAATCGTGCGCGAAACGACCTTGGCGCCAGGCGATTTCCGCCGCGAGAGCGGAATGCCTATCCGCCGCGTCGAAGATCCGGCAACGATCGCCTGGAAGCTTGGCACGGGCGCCTATTACAAGGCAGGCGGAAAACCATGGCAGCTGGCCGACGTTCGCCCCGGCGTGTGCTATGTCGGTCTCGTCTACAAGCGCAGCGAATTGACAAGTGACAGGCGGCATGCCTGCTGTGCAGCGCAGATGTTCTTGTCGGATGGCGAGGGCGTCGTGTTTCGCGGTGCGCTCGGTCCCTGGTTCCAGACCGACACGAAACAATTCCACCTCGATAGAGACGCCGCCCATAACCTCATAAAGATGGTGGTGGGCGAGTACGCTCGTTTGCATGACGGCCCGCCCACCGAACTCTTCATCCACGCAAAGTCCGCCTTCACGGATGACGAGTGGGGAGGCTTCTCATCCGCTTGTGGAGAGAAAACGAACCTCGTTGGCGTGCAGATCGGCGACGCCCACGATGATTTGAAACTCTACCGGCCCGGCGAATATCCCGTTATCCGTGGCACGGCACTCCAGATCGGAGAACGCCACGCGCTGCTCTGGACGTCCGGTTACGTTCCGCGCCTCGACACCTATATGGGACCAGAGACCCCAAATCCGGTCTCCGTGCGCGTTCTTCGGGGCGATTGCGCTTTGACGACTGTACTCTCCGACGTGCTCGGCCTCACCAAAATCAACTTCAATTCGTGCCTTCACAACGACCGGTTGCCGGTGACAATCCGGTTCGCCAACGCCGTGGGCGATGTCCTGATCTCCGCGCCGATGGATGGAGAACCGAAGCTGCCGTTTAAATTCTACATCTAGTGCCGCATGTCAGCGCCAAGTTGATGACGTGACAGAACCGAGAACAAAAGATGGCTTTCGTCACACAGGCCCGCCTTTCGGGGTGCCGTCCCACCGTGGTGTAGCAGTACGGTCACCTGGGCACATCTTCCAACCGGCTATGCCGGCCTACAGGTTTGACCCGCCGAGCGGTCATCATGGTTCTTCGGTAAAGCTTGGTCACCACAACAAAACCCAACCGAGGGTGACCCCGATGACGAACGCGATGATGGCACTGCACGGCTTTTACGCCCGTTAAAACGGTCATATCGTGCCGACGCACCCGGCGGATGTCAATCCACCGCCGGTAGCCGGCGCGCCGCAGACACGCAAAAGGCGGCCCCCCCTCACGGAGATGCCGCCTTCCGTCGTCAGGCCGCCCGCCGCTGATCGTGGCGGGCGCTGCCGTCGTCACATATTGGGATAGTTCGGGCCGCCCGCGCCCTCGGGCACGGTCCAGACGATGTTCTGGGTCGGGTCCTTGATGTCGCAAGTCTTGCAGTGCACGCAGTTCTGCGCGTTGATCTGCAGCCGCGGGCCGGCGTCTTCCTGCACGATCTCGTAGACGCCGGCCGGGCAATAGCGCTGCTCGGGGGCGTCATACGTGGGCAGGTTCACCGTCACCGGCACCGACGGATCCTTCAGCCGCAGATGGATCGGCTGATCCTCCTCGTGATTGGTGTTCGACAGGAACACCGAGGACAGCTTGTCGAAGCTGATCTTTCCGTCGGGCTTGGGATAGACGATCTTCTTACAGGCCGAGGCCGGCTTCAGCGACTTGTGGTCTTCGTGGTGGTGGAAGGTCCAGGGCGCATTGCCGCGGAACAGATAGGTGTCCAGCGCCGAATAGGCGAGGCCGGCCAGCAGGCCCCTGTTGAAGGAGGGGCGGATGTTCCGCACCTTCTTCAGCTCCTGATGCACCCAGCTCTGTTCATAGAGCGCCGGATAGGCGTCGAGCACGTCGTTCGCCCGGCCGTCCTTCAGCGCCTCGAAGGCGGCTTCGGCGGCCAGCATGCCGGTCTTCATCGCCGTGTGGCTGCCCTTGACCTTGGGCACGTTCATGAAGCCGGCCGTGCAGCCGATCAGCACGCCGCCCGGGAAGGCCAGCTGCGGGACCGACTGGAAGCCGCCCTCGGTCAGCGCGCGGGCGCCATAGGCGATGCGCTTGGCGCCTTCGAAATAGTCGCGCAGTGCCGGGTGCTGCTTCAGCCGCTGGAACTCGTCGAAGGGCGAGATATGCGGGTTCTGATAGTCGAGGCCGATCACCAGGCCGACGGCGACCTGGTTGTTCTCCATATGATAGAGGAACGACCCCGAATAGGTCTTGGTATCCAGCGGCCAGCCGATGGTGTGGATGACCAGGCCCGGCTTGTGCTTGGCCGGGTCGATCTCCCACAGCTCCTTGATGCCGATGCCATAGGTCTGCGGGTCGCAATTGTCGCGCAGGCCGAACTTGTCGGTCAGCATGCGGGTCAGCGAGCCGCGGGCGCCCTCGGCGAACAGCGTATACTTCGCGTGCAGCTCGACACCCGGGGTGTAGCCCGACTTCTGCTCGCCGTCGCGGCCGATGCCCAGATCGCCGGTGGCAACGCCCTTCACCCGGCCCTGCTCGTCATACAGCACCTCGGCCGCCGCGAAGCCGGGATAGACCTCGACCTCCAGCGCCTCGGCCTGCTCCGCCAGCCAGCGGGCCAGATTGCCCAGGCTGATGACGTAGTTGCCGTGATTGTTCATCTGCGGCGGCGTCGGCAGCCGGATATGGTTGGACTCCGTCAGCAGCAGGAACCGATCCTCGTCGGCCGGCTGGTTCAGGGGCGCGCCCTTCTCCTTCCAGTCGGGGATCAGTTCGTTGAGCGCCCGCGGCTCGAAGCAGGCGCCGGCCAGGATATGCGCACCGACCTCCGACCCTTTTTCGATGACGCAGACGGAGACCTCGTGGTCGTTCTCGGCGGCGAGCTGTTTGAGACGGATCGCCGCTGACAGACCGGCCGGGCCGGCGCCAACGATGACCACGTCGAATTCCATCACTTCCCGTTCCATGACCCCTCCTCAAGCCGCCTCGTCCTGCAGTGCGGCCGGGTGATCTCGTTCTCGCTCGTCACGCGGCGCCGCTCGCGTCCCCCTCGCTACGTTCGGCCCTCGCTCCTCGGATATGGACCCGATCCGTGCCCGTGACAGGGGTCGCCTGATACGAGACGCGAATCGCGATTCAGTAAGGTTATCTATCAGCGCCGCCGTGAAATTGCTACAGTCCAGGCCATGACGACGATCGATCCGACACCGGCAGCGGCCATCTCCGCACTCGCCACGTGGTATATGGAGTGGGGGGTAGAGACCGCCACCACCGATACCCCGGCCGACTGGTATGCCGCCGCCGCGGCCGCCCGGGAAAGGCTGCTGCGCGACCGGCCCAGGGTGGCCGAGGATGCCCCGGCGCGGGCAGGCGAAGGGCTGCGTGCGCGTGGCGCGCTGCTGCGTGACGGCAGGGCGCCGGCGCCTGCCGTGCCGCGGGCGGACCCGGCGGCCGTCGACCCGCTCTCGCCCGAAGGGGCGGCCGCACTTGCCCGCAGCCATGCGGGGGCCGCCCAAAACCTGGCGGAGCTGGAACAGGCGATCCGCGCCTTCGAAGGCTGTGCGCTCAAGGCCACGGCCTCGAACACCGTCTTCGCCGACGGCAACCCCGAAGCCGATCTCATGCTGGTGGGCGAGGCGCCGGGTGCGGAAGAGGACCGGCGCGGCCTGCCCTTCGTCGGCCAGTCGGGCCGACTGCTCGACCGGATGCTGAAGGCGATCGGCCGCGACCGCAGCACCGTCTATATCACCAATGTTCTGCCCTGGCGCCCGCCGGGCAACCGCACCCCCACCCCGGCGGAAATCGCCGCCTGCCTGCCCTTTGCCCTGCGACATATCGCCCTGGTCCGCCCGAAGCTGGTCGTGGCGGTGGGCGGGGTCTCCGCCAAGGCGCTACTCGACCGGCCCGAGGGCATCACCCGGCTGCGCGGACGCTCGGCAACCCTCGATCTTCCGGGGCTGGCGGGGCCTCTGCCGGTCTTCGCGACCTTCCACCCCGCCTACCTGCTGCGCCAGCCGGCGCAGAAGCGTCTGGCCTGGGGCGACTGGCTCAGAATCGCGGAAATCCTTGAAAAGCAATCATCCCCGGTTCCGTGACAATGTCGTGTCGCGAAGCGGGGGCTTGCCGGGACACCACATCCTCCCCTATAAACGTTGCCATCATGGCTTCGGAAAGCAACGACGCGCGTCACCAACCGCGGTCGGCACGTAGCTTCGCGCGTGCGATCGTGGCGCCTGCGGTGACGCTGGCCCTCTTGCTCGGCGGTCCTGTCGCAACGGGTGTGTTCATCACACGCGCGCATGCAGAGACCTCCCTGCCGACCGGCCTGGAGACGGCGGATGACGCCGACTTCGGAATGGCTGGATTCGGTCTGGTCGATTCGTTCGAAGAGTGGCCCCAGGTCCTCTCTGATGCGGATGCCGAGCGTTATGCCCGGATTTTTGCACTGCAGTCCGACGGCCGCTTCGACGAGGCGGACAGGCTGATCGCGCGGCTTGGCGACCGGCTGCTGATGGGCCATGTGACCGAACAGCGACTGATGCATCCGACGGCCTATACCGCGAGCTACGACGAGCTGCGGGACTGGATGGCGTTCTATGGCGACCACCCCGATGCCGAACGGATCTATGCGCTGGCGATGAAGCGTCGCCCGGGCGGCGAGGCCCGCCCGCGCGAGCCGGAGCGTCCGGAAGAGACCGCGATGCCGGTGGTCAGCCGCCAGCCCAGCACCATCGACCAGCTCGACAGCTATTCCGCCGCCGACCGGCTGAAGGGGGCGCAGGCCAAGCGTGCGCGTGCGCTCGAAGCCCAGATCGCCGCCCGTGTCCGCAAGGGCGAGGCCGAAGCCGCCGAAAAGCTGATCGGCTCGGCCGAGGTTCAGAAGCTCTTCGACCGCCCGGCGCTCGACCAGGCGCGCATCCGCGTCGCCTCGCTGCTGCTGATGCAGGGGCAGATCGCCCGCGCCTATGAACTGGCCGGCCCCGCCGCCGACCGTTCGGCCGCGATCGTGCCCTATGGCCACTGGACCGCGGGTCTCGCGGCCTGGAAGCTCGGCCGTGCCGAAACCGCGCGGCGGCATTTCGAACTCTTCGCCCGCACCGCCGGCCTCTCGGCCTGGAACGAGGCCGCCGGCGCCTTCTGGGCAGCGCGGACCAACATGGCGCTGGGCGATTTCGACACCGCGCAGACCTGGCTCGACCGGGCGGCCCGGCAGCCGCTGACCTTCTATGGCCAGATCGCGCGGGCGATGCTGGGCGCGCCCACCGGCGATGTCTGGCAGCCCTCGCTCGCCGGCGGCGTGACGCCGGGCCTGCGCCGGGCGCTGCTGCAGAACGAGGGGGCCCGCCGGGCGCTGGCCCTTTCCCAGATCGGCGAATACGACCGTGCCGCGGGCGAGGTGGAGCTGGTCGCGGCCGCAGCCGCCCCCGAAGAGGCGCCGGCCGTGGTCGAACTGGCCGAGCAGGTGAACGCGCCCGAGGCCGCCACCGTGATCGGCCGCAAGGTCGCCGCCGCCTCGGGCATGCCCGATGTCGCCTCGATCTTTCCGGTGCCGGACTACACGCCCCGCGGCGGCTTCTCGGTCGACCGGGCGCTGCTCTATGCGCTGGCCCGCAAGGAAAGCAATTTCAACCCGCATGCCGTCAGCCCCGCGGGCGCCCGCGGCCTGATGCAGCTGATGCCGGGCACGGCGCAGCTGGTGGCCAACAGCCTGGGGCTGGGCGGCGGGCTGTCGCTCAACCGGCCGGACGTGAACCTGCAGCTGGGCCAGGCCTATCTCCGCCGGCTGATGGACGAGCCCTATATCGGCAACAATCTGGTCAATGTGCTGGTCGCCTATAATGCCGGCCCGGGCAATCTGCGCCGCTGGCAGGACGGCCGCGGCATCTCTGCCGACGATGATCCGCTGTTCTTCGTGGAAACCATCCCGGTCGCCGAGACCCGCGACTTCCTTGAGCAGGTGCTGACCAATCTCTGGATCTATCGCAACCGTCTGGGCCAGACCTCGCCGTCGCTGGCGGCCCTGGCGGAGGGCGACTGGCCGTCTTACGAGACCATCGACGGCAATGTTGGCAGCGACAACGCCGCCATCGCCTCGCGCCGCTGATCCACAACAGCTCCGGGGGCCGGGCGTCGAGCCGGTGTCGTTCAGAGGGACGGCGCCGGTTTTTCATTGGCCGGGCCGCAATTTGCGAAGCACCGCCCTGCAGGCATCGCACTTGCCTTCACAGCCGGCCCGGGCGTAGTTTGCAAACGACTCGCAATTGCAAACCACAAACGGCCGGTGCCACATGCTGCGATGTGCGCCGGTCCTCGCTCGAGGCAGTGCCCACCCGATGCGCCACACGGCTTTCAGACACCTCACCGCCGCCATCCTGCTTGCGATGACGGCAACGGCCCCGGCGATGGCCCAAAGCCCTGTGACGGACCCGGGCTCTGCGACGAATCCGGGCCCTGCGACGAATCCGGGCATCCAGGCCGCACCGCAGCCGGTCACCGGAGAGGCCCTGCCAGCCGCTGAAGACGCGGCGACCGAAGAGACGGCAATCGAAGAAGACGCCGCGATGGCCGCCACCCTGCCCCACGACCTGTCGCCGATCGGCATGTTCATGGCCGCCGACATCGTGGTGAAGGCGGTGATGACCGGGCTTGCCCTCGCCTCCATCGCCACCTGGACGGTCTGGCTGGTGAAAAGCCTGGAGCTGGCCGCCGCCCGCCGCCGGGTCCGGCGCGATCTGGCGATGCTCGACGAGGCGCGCAGCCTGGCCGAAGCCGTGACCGGCATGGACGGGCAGCGCGGCCCCGCCGCCGCCCTGGTCCGCGCGGCGGTGGCCGAGACCCGCATCACCCGCGAGGTGACCGCCGGCCGCCCGCCCGCATCCGGTGCCGGCCTTGAATCCCGCGTCGCCTCGCGCCTTGCCCGCATCGAGGCCCGGGCGGGGCGGATGATCGCCCGCGGCACCGGCATCCTGGCGACCATCGGCTCCACCGCCCCCTTCGTCGGCCTGTTCGGCACGGTCTGGGGCATCATGAACAGCTTCATCGGCATCAGCGAAAGCCAGACCACCAACCTGGCCGTGGTCGCCCCCGGCATCGCCGAGGCGCTGCTCGCCACCGCCATCGGCCTGGTGGCCGCGATCCCGGCGGTGATCATCTACAACATCTTCGCCCGCGCCATCACCGGCTACCGCGCCGAGCTGGCCGACGCCTCGGCGGCCGTCGCGCGCCTGGTGTCGCGCGATCTGGACCGCGGCGGCATCGCGGTGGTGCCCGCCCAGACGATCGGAGGCTGACCCCATGGCCGCGAGATTGGACGACGGCGACGATCTGACCGAATCGCACGAGATCAACGTCACGCCCTTCATCGACGTGATGCTGGTGCTGCTGATCATCTTCATGGTCGCAGCCCCGCTGGCCACCGTCGACGTGCCGGTCAACCTGCCCACCTCCACGGCCACGCCGCAGCCGCGCCCCGCCAAGCCGGTCTTCCTGACCATCAAGCAGGATCTGAGCCTGGCGCTCGGCGAAGAGGCCGTGCCGCGCGATCAGCTGAAGGCCGCACTCGACAAGGCGACGCAGAACAACCCCGACGAGCGCATCCTGCTCCGCGCCGATCAGAGCGTCGATTACGGCCAGCTGATGGGGGTGATGAACGAGCTGCGGACCGCCGGCTATCTCAAGATCGGCCTGGTCGGCCTTGAATCCGCCACCGCCGCGGCCGCGGCCGCCGGGCAGCAGCAGGCCGCCGCCAGATGAGCGCCGGCGCCGACATGCTGCACGGCCCCGGCGCGATGCGCTGGGGGGCCGCCGGGCTGGTGATCCTGGCGCTGCACGGCGGCGCCCTGCTGGTCGCGGCCGCCCCCTGGGAGATGACCCCGCCGCCGCCGCTGCCGGAAGCGGCGGTGATGATCGATCTCGCCCCGCTGCCGGCCGCACCGCCCTCGCCCGCCCCCACCCCGCCGCAGGAGGCCGCCCCCGATCCGGCGCCGGCCCCCGAGCCCGAGGTGGTGGAGCCCGACCTGCCCGATCTGCCGCCGCCACCGCCCGTGCCGGTGCCGGACCCGGAACCCCTGCAGGTCGCACCGAAGCCCAAGCCCAAGCCCAAGCCGCCGGCACCGCCCAAGCCCCGGGTCCAGACCCCGCCCAAGCCCGTGCCGCCCAAGGTGCAGAAGCCGGTAGAGCAGCCGCCCGAAACCGTGCCCGAGAACGCGACCGCCCAGGCATCGGGCGCCCCGGCCGCACCGACACAGTCGTCGGCCCCGGCCGGTCCGCCCACGCCCGCAGCGCCTGCCTCGTACATGACCACCGATGCCGCGCGCAGCTGGCAGGCGGAGATGTTCGCCCATCTGGAACGCCATCGCCGCTATCCGCGCCAGGCCCAGCTGCGCAACCAGCAGGGCCAGGTGACGCTGCGCTTCAGCATCGACCGCGAGGGCCATGTGCTCGCCTCGTCGATCGAGCGCCCGTCTGGCAATGCGCTCTTCGACCGCGAGACCCTGGCGATGATGAAGCGCGCCGATCCGCTGCCGCCGCCGCCCGACGACATCCCGTCGACGGAACTCACCTTCGTGGTGCCCGTCATCTTCTCTCTGCGCTGAGCGCCGTCCTGGACCTCCGCCCCCGGTCGGGCTAGCCTTCTCGGCCCACCCGACCACCGGCGGAGGACCGACCCCCATGCCCGGCCGCATCGACGAGAGCCGCCCGTTTCTGGCCGTCAACATCGCCCTGCTGACGGTCTCCGACAGCCGCACGCCCAAGACCGACACCTCCGGCGACCTGCTCGCCGGCCGCATCGCAGAGGCCGGCCACAACCTCGCCGCCCGGCTGATCCTGCCCGATGACGAAGACCGTCTGGCCGCACAATTCGCCGCCTGGGCCGCAGATCCCGAAATCGACGTCGTGATCTCGACCGGCGGCACCGGCGTCACCGGCCGCGACGTCACCCCGGAAGCCCTGCGCCGGGTGATCGAGAAGCCGATCGAGGGCTTCGGCGAGCTGTTCCGCTGGCTGTCCTTCGCCAAGATCGGCACCTCGACGGTCCAGTCCCGCGCCCTCGCCGGCGTGGCGAAAGGCACCTATTTCTTCGCCGTGCCCGGCTCCACCTCGGCCTGCCGCGATGCCTGGGACGAGATCCTGGTCCTGCAGCTCGACAACCGTCACCGCCCGTGCAATTTCGTCGAGCTGATGCCGCGGCTGCGCGAACACGAAGCCTGATCGCGGGCTTCACAGCCGGGCATTGCCCCCGTATAGTGCAGCGATGTTCCCGTTATGTTCGCGGGGAGGTCGCCCATGGACCCCTTCAAACCCCTGACCCGACGGCCCGGCCAGCGCCAGGCCGAGGCCGATCGTGCGGCCGCCGCGGCACGGCTCGGTCTCGACCCGCATCGCGGCCGGGGTGCCGTCAGCAATCGCGACGGCCGCTTCGAACGTTTCAGCCACCAGGCCGCCGATGACGGCTGGGGCCGTCCCGAGGCGGAGGACGCTTCCGACGCGGAGGCCACGTCGAAGGCGCCGGCCGGCGCGCGCCGCAGAACCGAACTGCGCGGCGTGGTCGCGCGCACGGCTCTTGCCCGCAACGACAGCCCCGACATCCCCTTCGATGCCTCGATCAACCCCTATCGGGGCTGCGAGCACGGCTGCATCTACTGCTATGCCCGGCCGAGCCATGCCTATCTCGGCCTCTCGCCCGGGCTCGATTTCGAAACGGTGATCGAGGTGAAGCGCGGCCTGGCCGAGGCGCTGATCCGCGACCTGTCGAAGCCCGGCTATGTTCCGTCCACGATCACCATCGGCGGCAATACCGACCCGTATCAGCCGGCCGAAAAGACCGAGGGGTTGACCAGGGCGGCGATCGAGGTGCTGACCCGGCATCGCCACCCCTTCGCGATCATCACCAAATCGGCGCTGGTGCTGCGCGATCTGGACCTGATCGCGCCGGCCGCCGCCGCGGGACTTGCCCAGGTGGCCGTCTCGGTCACCACGCTGGATGCCGGCCTCGCCCGCGCCATGGAACCCCGCGCCGCCACCCCCGGCCGGCGGATCGACGCGATCCGCGGCCTGGCCGCAGCCGGCGTACCGGTGACCGTGATGGCGGCACCGCTGGTCCCCGGCCTCACCGATCACGAATTGGAGGGCATTCTCGCCGCCGCGGCAGAGGCGGGCGCGGTGCGCGCCGGCTGGATCATGCTGCGCTTGCCGCGGGAAATCGCCGGCCTGTTCGAGGAATGGCTGCGCCTGGAACGCCCGGCCCGGGCCGAACGGGTTCTGGCCGCCGTACGCGCCACCCGCGGCGGTGCGCTCTATGACAGCGGCTTCGGCCGGCGGATGACCGGCACCGGCATCGAGGCGAAGCTGATCGCCGACCGCTTCCGCCTCGCCTGCCGCAAGCTTGGCCTCAACCAACGCTCCTACAAACTCACCACCGCCCTGTTCACCCCACCGGCCCGCCCCACAAAAGCGGAGCGTGCGGGCCAGATGGATCTGTTCGGGCGGGGGTAAGCGCGCGTCACTGCGGCCGGTCTGCCGCCCGCCAGACCGCCATCTGCCGGCTGCGGAAGGGCTGGACATAGACGGGGGGCCAGCCGGGTGCGCCCCGGGCATCGATGCGTCCGGCGATGATGCCGCCGGGGTTGTCCGACGCCCAGCGGGTGATGTCGCCATCGGCGGGGAATTCGGTCACCGGCGCCGTCAGCCGGCCCTGGAAATCGAGCATGCCGTCATGGCTGCCGCCGACGAACACCACCGGCCCGCCATCCGCGGCCACCAGCCGGGCGACCTCCTGCGCCGCCGGCCGGATGTCGAAGGCCCGGAAGGGGCCGAGCCCGCCATAGACGGTCAGCATCACCAGCACGCCCACCCAGGCAAGCGCCGCCCGCTTCAGCGCCGCGGCCGGGTCGAGATCGGGCGAGGCGTAGATCGCCGCCGCCACCACCGCCAGCCCCGCCACCAGCGCCACCGCCAGCGGCCCCCAGGCGATGACGGTCCCGGACATACCGGCCAGCCGCCCCACCACAGGCGGCAGGGCGGCAATGATGCCCGCCACCACAACCAGGGCCGCCGGCAGCAGCCAGGTCCGGCGCAGCCAGCGGTTCAGCGGCCGCATCGGCGCGCCGTCGGCCATGCGGGCCAGCAGCAGCGCCACCGGCCCCAGCGCCGGCAGCAGATAATGGATCTGCTTGGCGCTGACGAAGCTCATCGTGAGGAAGGCGCCGGCGGCGACCACCAGGCACAGGCGGCTGCCGGCATCGGGCCGGCCCAGGCTGGCGCGCAGCCGGCGCCAGAAGGCCGGCACCACCAGGAAGGGCAGCAGCATCGCGGGCAGGATCGCCGGATAGAACCACCAGGGCCGGGCATGGTCGAAAGCCTGCACCACCCGGCCGGCGGTCTGGCCCCACAGCAGCATGCGCGCGAATTCAGGCCCGCCCGCCAGCGCCGCCGGCAGGGCCCAGCCCAGGATCAGGACGATGCCGATCGCCACGGCCCCCAGCCCCTGCAGGGCGAAGCGCTTCCAGCCATGCGGCGGCACCCGGCCCGCCCAGAGCGGGGCCGCGATCAGCGCCGGCAGCACGAACACCGCCGCCACCGGCCCCTTGGCCAGCAGGCCGATGCCCAGCCCCAGACCGGTCACCACCATGTCCCGCGGCAGGCCGCGATGGGCCAGATCATGCAGGCCGATCAGGGCGATCGTCACCCCCAGCGCCACCGGCACGTCGAACATCACCATGGTGGCGAACAGCGTGACCGGCCCCATGCCCACCAGCAGCGGCAGGGCAAGCGGTGCCACCCCCGGCCGTTCGGGCCACAGCCGGCGGCCCAGCGCATGGGTCGCCCACAGCAGACCGGCGGCAAACCCCACCGGCACCAGCCGTGCGGCGGTTTCCGACACGCCCGCCACCGCCCAGACCAGGCGGATCGCCCAGAACAGCAGCGGCGGCTTGTGGGTATAGCCCTGGCCGTCCAGATGCGGCACCAGCAGGTTGCCGGCGCGGGTCATGTCCCAGGCAACCGTCAGATAGCGGGTCTCGTCCACCGGCAGCGGCGGGCGGAACAGAATGGCGGTCACGCCCAGCACCAGCAGCATGGCCGCCGCCAGCGCAAGATCGGCCGCAGCCGTCCGGGCCAGACCCGGACGGGCGGCATGTTCCGTCGTGGTGGTGGTCATCCGGCCGATACCGCGATATCGGCCGGCTGGCGCGACGCAGCCGCTTCCTTGCGGATCAGCACCAGATTGCGCAGATAGACAAGCAGCCCCATGCCCTGGCCGGCGATGAACACCGGGTCACCCCGCTTCACCGCATAAACGAACAGCAGCGCCCCGCCGCCCAGGCTGAAATACCAGAACAACACCGGGATATAGCTGCGCCGGCGCCGTTCACTCGCCACCCACTGCACGATGAACCGCGCGGAAAACAGCGCCTGGCCGGCGAAGCCCACAATCAGCCACAGGTCGAACCAGTCATCCGAAGGGGTGATGGCATCAAGGATTGCGCCAAGCAGGGTCATGCTGCGGCTTCTCCGCTGCTGATCGCCGCCCGGGATGCCGCCGGTTCGGCGGCCGCAGACGGCTTCTGAAGGGCAAACCCGGCCGGCCCGGCAGACAGGGGGGCCATGGCAGACGGGGCAGGCATGGCCAGCGCGCGGCCGATCGGGTCCAACGGCCGCAGCCGGTGCTGCAGCCAGGCGACCCCGGCCAGATCCACGATGCCCTGCAGGGCGCGGGTCAGGGTGCGGTATTTGGACCGCCCGCCCCGGCGGCGGCGATCCGTCACCTCTACCGACACGACCCGGCCGCCGGCGGCGGTCACCAGGCTCGGCATGAAACGATGGGCATGGTCGAACAGCGGCAGCGACAGCAGGTCGTCGCGCGCAATCACCCGCAGCCCGCAGCCGCTGTCGGGGGTGCCGTCCTGCAGCACCCGGCTGCGGATGCCGTTGGCGACCCGCGACACCAGCTTGCGCCAGGCGCCATCCGCCCGGCCCTTGCGGTGGCCGGCCACCATCACCCCGCGCGCGGGCCCGCCCGCCTCGATCATCCAGCGCCGGATCAGCCGGGCAAGATCGGCCGGGTCGTTCTGGCCGTCGGCATCCAGCGTGGCGATCACCCGCCCGCGCGCCGCACGAAACCCGGTGGTCATGGCCGCACTCTGGCCGCGGCCGCGATCATGGGCGATCGCGACCAGCCGCGGATCGGCCGAGGCCGCAGCGGCCAGCAGACGGTCGGACCCGTCGCTGCTGCCATCGTCGACGGCGATGATCTCGTAGCCGCCGGCCAGGATGTCCGGCGTCGCGAAGGCCCGGTGAATCTCGGCGATCAGGGGCAGGATGGCGGCCGCCTCGTCGCGGACCGGCAGCACCAGGCTGATCAGCGGAGCGGCGGAAACCGGATTACGGCTGGGGAGCATGGCTGGGCCTCGCTCGCTATGGGTTCGGATCGATGCCGGCACGGCATCCTGGTCCGCATGACCCTAGGCTTGTGCCCTTACCCTGTGCTTACACCACCCTGTGCTTACACCACCCCTCCTTGTCTTGCGCCCCCCTCCTTGTCTTGCGCCGCCCGACTCATCCCCGGCCGGGTGGCGGGAAGCGCAGGCGGAACCGCGCCCCGCCTTCGGGTGCATCCTCGACGGTGATCCCGGCGCCATGGGCATCGGCGATGCGCTGCACGATCGCAAGCCCCAGCCCGGCGCCGTCGCCGCGCCGCCGGTCGGCCCGCCAGAAACGTTCGAAGATCCGGGCCCGGCGATCGGGCGGAATGCCGGGGCCGTTGTCGTCCACCAGCAGCTCCGGCCCTTCGGCATCGCCGGTCGGCGCCGGCACCAGTCGGACGGTGACGGTGCCGTCTTCGGGGATACAGGCCAGCGCGTTTTCCACCAGATTGCGCAGCAGCCGGGCCAGCGGTTCGGCCCTGCCCTGCACCGGCACCGGCCGCTCGGCACCATCCAGCGCCAGGCTGCGGCCACGCTGCACGGCCAGCGGCGCCAGTTCGGCCAGCACGTCCCGCGCCACCGCGGCAAGATCGGCCCGATCCCCCGGCGCCACCGCCAGCGTGTCGACCTCGGCCAGCCGCAGCAGCTGATCGGCCAGCCGCGACAGCCGGTCGAAATCGGGGGTGATCCGCGCCGCCTGATCGCGGGGCAGGGTCGCCTCGATCCGCGCCCTCAAGGCCGCGATCGGCGTGCGCAGCTCATGCGCCGCATCGGCCACGAACACCCGCTGGGTTTCCAGCGCCCCATCCAGCCGGTCCAGCGCGCCATCGATCGCGGCGACCAACGGTGCCACCTCCCGCGGCAGGTCGCCACCCTCCGCGCCCCCGCCCAGGCGAACCCCGCTGGTCGCGGGTCCGATCCTGGCCGCACTGGCGGACAGCCGTCTCAGCGGCGCCAGTGCCGATCGGATCGTCCAGAGCGTCACCCCGATCAGCACGGCAAACGACCCGATCACCCACCAGGCGGCGTTTTCCAGAAACTCTTCGATCAGGCTGTCGGCCAGCACGTCCGGATGGTCGTTGCCCTGGCCCACCTGCAGGATCAGCGGCCGGCCGTCGACCTGCACCCGGAAACCGGTGCCGGTGACCGGGCGCCCGGCGGCCTCGCCGCGGAAGGGCCGCCCCAGATCGCCCAGCCCGTGCGGATCGGCATCGGCGGAGGTGCGGCTGTCTTCGGCCGGCAGCAGCTCGCTCAGCGGCGCCCGAACCCCGGCCGAGCCCAGCAGAAAGGTGCCGGCCTCGTCGAGCAACGCAAAGGCCTCGTTGCCCGCCGGATCGGCATAAAGTGCTGCGATCGCGGCCGGCGGATCGAAAACCGGATCGCCCCCGGCCCCGATGGTCATGTACCGCAGCACCTGGCGGGCCTGGGTCTGCAGCGACTGGTCGTCCAGATCGCCGCGAACATCCTCCAGTTCCAGCACCAGCGCCGCCAGCATGGCCGCCAGCACCACCAGCGCCGCCAGTGCCGCGCGGACCGCGACCCTCCGGCTCAGCGACCAGCCGCGATCATACGCTTCAGGCCCCGCCATCGACGCCCTCTCCGCCGTCCAGCAGATAGCCAAGCCCACGCAATGTGTGGATGCGCACGGCCGATCCGGCGCCCTCCAGCCGCTTGCGCAGCCGGTGGACCAGCACTTCCAGCGTGTTGGCGCTTGCCGCGTCGTCGAAGCCATAGACCGCGGCTTCGGCCGAATCCTTGGGCACCACCCGGCCCTGCCGGCGCAGCAGCACCTCCAGCAGCGCGGTTTCGCGCCGGCCCAGCGCCACCAGCCGGCCGCCGACCCGGGTCTCGCGCCCGACCGTGTCGAACGACAGGTCGCCGCAGGTGATCGCCAGGCCCAGCGCCCCGCCCGGCCGGCGCATCAGCGCCCGGACCCGCGCCACCAGTTCGGGCATGGCGAAGGGTTTGGGCAGATAGTCGTCCGCCCCGCCATCCAGCCCCGCCACCCGGTCCTGAACGCCGTCGCGCGCGGTCAGGATCAGCACCGGCACGGCGATGCCCTGCCCCTGCCCACGCCCCCGCCAGCGGCGCACCAGCTCCAGCCCGTCGACATCGGGCAGGCCCAGATCCAGCACCACCACGTCGAAACTGGTCACGGCCAGCGCCGCCTCGGCGCCCTCGCCATCCTCCACCCGGTCGACCGCGAAGCCGGCCGCGGTCAGCCCCATCACCACGCCTTCCGACAGGCGGTCATCGTCTTCGACCAGCAGCACCCGCATGGCGGTTCCCGCCCCTCTCCGCCGTCAGCCCCTCAGCCCTCGGCCAGCCATTCGTCGATCAGCCGGCGGGCGATCGAAATCCGGTTGGGCAGGCTGACCGGCGACAGTTCCGGGTCCTTCAGCTCGTCGCGCTGCACCCAGATCGCGTCTTCCAGCTCGTGGCGATCGACGTCCAGCGGCCCGCCTTCCAGAATCTCGGCCCGGAAGCCGACCATCAGCGAGGCCGGGAACGGCCAGGGCTGGCTGTGGCGATAGGTCACCTTCCCGATCTTCAGGCCCACCTCTTCGGCGATCTCGCGCCGGACGCATTCCTCCAGGCTCTCGCCCGGTTCGACGAACCCCGCCAGGGTGGAATACATGCCCGCCGGAAAGCGCGGCTGGCGGCCCAGCACGCACCAGTCGTCCTTGTGCGCCAGCATGATCACCGCCGGGTCGGTGCGCGGGAAATGATCGGCGCCGCAGCCGGTGCAGTGGCGGACATGTCCCCCCTGCTCCGACCGGGTGGGGGCGCCACAGACGCCGCAGAACCGGTGGCGGCTGTGCCAATAGGCCATCGCCCTGCCATAGGCGACCAGGGCCGCCTGCTGCGGATCCAGCGTCGCGGCCGCCTGGCGCAGATCGATCGGGATCGCGGCCGCCGCCTCCATCGCCGGGTCGTCCATGGGCAGACGGCCGATCAGCCCGGGCAGATCCTCCACCCGGGTCACGTCCACCGCAAAGACCGGCCGGCCGTCCATGTCGCCCAGAAAGACCGGCGGGTCTTCCAGCAGGTCGCCGGCCGCATCGACCAGCCGGCCCAGTTCGGCCAGCAGCGCCATGGTCATGCCGCCCGCCGTGGGCGCGACGATGGTCTGGTCGCGCCAGATCAGCACGCTGCGCGCTTCCGGGGCGGCGGCGCGGGCGGCGATCCAGTCCGGATCCCGACGGTGACGTCCGGCGCGATCGATGCGCAGGCCGGCGAGCACATTGGGGCGGTCGGGATCATGCGGGTCGTACATCGGGGTCGTCCTCGGACTTTGGCGGAACGTTGCGGCTCTTCACGGCAATGGCGGGAACGATAGCACCATCGCCCGGGGCTGTCCCGCCGCCGGCACGCCGCCGCATCCGCCGGCCCCGCCTCCCGCGGATGCTGCACAGCGGGCTTGCAAACCAGGGGCCTCATCCCCATAGTGACCCGCGGAAGGCTGGCGCGGACGGAGAGCCTCGCCAACCCGGTCAGGGCCGGAAGGCAGCAGCCGTAACGAGTTGCGATCCGGGTCGCTGTCCAGCCTTCCACCTCACTTGCCAGCCTTCCACCTCGCTTGTCTTCGCCTGCCTGCTTCGATCCCTCTTCCGGGCCGCGCCGCCCTCTTCCCAGAGATCCCGACCGGAACCCGGCATGACCGCATCCGACATCGCCGCAGAGCCAGCCCCGACCGCAGATGCGGCCGGCGGCGCCACGGCGACGGGATCGGCTGCAACGGGGACACCCGTCGAATACCGCGTTCTCGCCCGCAAATACCGCCCCCGCACCTTTGCCGAGCTGATCGGCCAGGATGCCCTGGTCCGCACGCTGACCAATGCGATCGAGACCGGCCGCCTGGCCCATGCCTTCCTGTTGACCGGCGTGCGCGGCGTGGGCAAGACCTCGACCGCGCGGATCATCGCCCGGGCGCTGAACTGCACCGGCCCCGACGGCAGCGGCGGGCCGACGCCCGCACCCTGCGGGGTGTGCGAGAACTGCCGGATGATCGTCGAAGACCGCCATGTCGACGTGCTGGAGATGGACGCGGCCAGCCGCACCGGCGTCAACGACATTCGCGAGATCATCGAGGGCGTGCGCTACCGCCCGGTGGGCGCGCGGTTCAAGATCTACATCATCGACGAGGTCCACATGCTCTCGACCAGCGCGTTCAACGCGCTGCTCAAGACGCTTGAGGAACCGCCGGCGCATGTGAAATTCATCTTCGCCACCACTGAATTGCGCAAGGTGCCGGTGACGGTGCTGTCGCGCTGCCAGCGCTTCGATCTGAAGCGGGTCGAGCCCGAGGTGCTTTCCGCCCATTTCTCCCGCATTGCCGGGATCGAGGGGGCGGAGATCGACGACGCGGCCATGGCGCTGATCGCGCGGGCCGCCGACGGTTCGGTGCGTGACGGCCTCTCTCTGCTCGACCAGGCCATCGCCCATGGGGCGGGCCGCGTCACCGAACATCAGGTGCGCGACATGCTGGGCCTGGCCGACCGGGCGATCGTGGTCGACCTCTTGGACCGGACATTGTCGGGCGATGTCGCCGGTGCGCTCGCGATCATGGACGATCAGGCCCGTGCCGGTGCCGATCCGGCGGTGATCGTGGAAGACATGCTGGCGCTGGTGCATCTGATGACCCGCGTCAAGCTGGCCGGCGCCGAGGGCAAGGGCCCGGTGCTGACCGCCGCCGAGCGTGATGCCGCTCACCGCATTGCCCAGCGTCTGGGCATGGCTCATCTGGGCCGCGCCTGGCAGATGCTGCTCAAGGGTCTGGGAGAGGTGCGCCTCGCCCCCGTGCCCCAGGCTGCGGCCGAGATGGTGGTGATCCGTCTGGCCCATGCCGCCGACCTGCCCGACCCGGCCGAGCTTGCCCGGATGCTGAAGGATGCCGGGACGGGTGGCCCCGCGGGTGGTGGCCCGGGGGGGCCCCCGCCCCGCCCTAGCCCGGCCGCCGGGGCGTCTCAAGCGCCGACCCCGGCGGCGCCAGACCGGCGCCCCCCCGAACCGCCCCGCGCGGCTCCCCCGCCGCCACGCCCGGCTCCGCCGCCCCGTCCGGTGGAGACACCACGTCCGGTCGAGGCAGCGAAACCCGCGCCGGCTCCTGCGGCCAGGGTGCCCGCGCCCAGGCCCGAACCGGCCGCCGAACCCGAACAGCTGCTGCCCGACGAGATCCGCACCCGGCTCGATCGCTGGCGCGAGATCATCGATCTGCTGCGCCGGCATCGCGAGATCCGGATCGTGCCCGAGCTGCGGGCCGCCGCCCATGTCGCCGAGATCACCGTCACCGCGGCCGAGCGCCGGCTGGTGCTGGCCTTCGAGCCGGGGACCGATGGCGGGCTCGCCACGAAACTGCAGGATCTGTTGAGTCGGATCGACGATACCCCCTGGCAGGTGCTGGCGGCCGGCGCCCTCAACGATCCGGCGCTCACCGCCGCCGCGCGGGCGACGCCGACGCTGGTGCAGTACGACGAGATGCGCAACCGGCGCATGCTGGCGCTGGCCCGCCGCCATCCGATGGTCGAGGCGGTGTTCGCGGCCTTCCCCGGTGCGACGCTCGAAGCCGTCACCCCGATCTTCGCCGCCGGCGCCGCCGCCGACGAGAGCGGCGGTCAGACCGAGATCGAACGCCTGGATGCCGAGATGTTCGACGGCGTCTTCGACGAAGAGGCCTATGGGGCCGGCGACGAGGATGCCGCGGGGGCCGACTACGACGCCCGGTTTGCCGATTTCTGACCGCGCATCGCCCAAGGGTGCCGCGCGGGGCTGGCGCCGGCCGCCCCCCGCCTTTATATAGCAGCCAACATCCGATCCCGACCCGAGGAGCCCTTGTGATGCGCAACATCGGCCAGTTGATGAAGCAGGCCCAGAAGATGCAGTCGAAGATGGCCGAGATGCAGGAGCAGCTCGCCAAGGTCGAGATCTCCGGCCAGTCGGGCGGCGGCATGGTCACTGCGGTGATGACCGGCAAGTCCGAGCTGCGTAGCCTGAAGATCGATCCCAAGCTGGTCGATCCGGAAGAGGTCGAGATGCTGGAAGACCTGATCGTCGCGGCGGTGAACGACGCGAAGAAGAAGGTCGAGACCTATGTGAACGACGAGATGCAGAAGATGACCGGCGGGCTGAACATCCCCGGCATGGGCAACCTGCCCTTCTGATCCCGTCGGCAGACCCATGACCGATACCGGCGGGGCCGCCTATGTCGAGACCCCGCCGCCCCCGGCCCTTGGCGGGCTGGTCCGGGCGGTGTGGTCGTCGCGGGCCGCCGCCGGGCCCGCGGCCCCGTTCCGGGTTCTGCCTGATGGCTGCATGGATCTGATCCTGGCCTGGGGTGGCGGCGCCGATCCCGAACTCATTCTGGCCGGCACCGATCCCGTCGCCCGGATGGTGGACCACCGGCCCGGCCGGCAGCGTCTGGGCCTGCGCTTCCGCCCGGGCTGTCTCGGCGCCCTGATCGACTGTACCCCCCGCGATCTTCTCGGCCAGTCGCCCGATGCGGCCCCATTGCTGCCGCAGCCCTTGCGCGACGCCGCCCGGCACCTGCTTGACCGCCCCGATGATGCCCGGTCCCGCCGGGCACTCGCCGCAGCACTCGCGGGCCTGGCCGAAACCCGCCGCCGCCACCTGCCCGGCCCGGCACTTGCGGCCGCACTCGCAGCCCTTGACGCCCCGGCGCTTGTCGGTCAGACAGCCACTGCCCACGGCTTCGGACAGCGCCGCTTCGACCGCGCCATCCGCCGCGCCACCGGCCTCTCCCCCCGCCACCTCGCCCGGATCTTCCGCCTGCAGCGGCTGCTCACCGCCGTAATGGCCGATCCGACTATTTCTCTCGCAGAATTAGCCGTTTCGGCTAATTTCGCCGACCAGCCGCACATGACCCGCGAAACCCGCGCCCTCACCGGCCTCTCCACCGGCCGGCTGCTGGCGGAGCTGGGTGTCCGAAAGCTTCAAGACGCCGCCCCCGTCCTGGGGGCAGACTGATCCGGTATCCAACCCCGGAGAGAGCCCATGACCCCCGCCACGCTCGGCTATGTCATCCGCCATGTCCCCGACGTCGCCCGCAGCGCCCGCTTCTACGAAGCCGTCTTCGGCCTCACGGCCCGGCTGATCCATGAAAGCGGCAGCTATATCGAACTCGACACCGGCACCACCACCCTCGCCTTCGCGACCCCGGGCCTGATCCGCAATCTGGGCGTCGACCCCGGCACCGCCGGCAAAGCCCCGCCCTTCGGCAGCGAACTGGCCTTCGTGGTCGCCGATGCCGAGGTGGAGGCCACCGTCGCCCGTGCCGTCTCGTCCGGCGCCACGCTCGCCGTCGCCCCCGTCCGCCAGCCCTGGGGCCAGCTGGTCGCCTTCCTCCACGACCCCGACGGCCTGCTGATCGAGGTCTGCGGCCCGGTGGGCGGCTGAACCAGCCGGGCGAACAGGCATGACACGCACGGATAAAACCCTTTATTCTGAAAGGCTGTTTGCTTTCTGGAGCCTGTGTCATGCCTGTCGTGGCCGACGCGTCGATGGCCGATCTCATGCCCGCGCCTGGTGTAGCGCCGGACTGGATCGCGCTTGAGTCCGAGCTGCCCTGGCTGAACGACCTCGCCGGCTGCCCGCACGATCCCGTTCATCATGCCGAGGGGGATGTGCTGGTTCACACCCGCATGGTGGTAGAGGCGCTGACGGCATCCGACGCCTGGGCACGGCTGCCCGAGATGGACCGTCTCTGCGTCTTCGCAGCCGCCCTGCTCCACGACATCGCCAAGCCTGCAACCACCCGCATCGATGCCGATGGCCGGGTGTCGCAGCCAGGCCATTCCCGCAAGGGCGCGATCATGGCCCGGGCGATCCTCTGGCGGATGGGGCTGCCTTTCGCCCTCCGCGAGCGGATCTGCACCCTGATCCTGCACCACCAGATCCCGCTTTTCCTGATCGAGAAGGACCCGCTGGAAGCGCGGCGGCGGGCGATCGAGATCAGCCTCGGCGCCCCGAACCATCTGCTGGCGATGCTGGCCGAGGCCGATGCCCGGGGCCGGATCTGCCGCAACCCGCAGCGCCTGCTCGACAATATCGAGCTGTTCCGCGAGCTGTGCACCGAGGCCGCCTGCCTTGAGACCGCCTTCGCCTTTCCGGACGACCACAGCCGGGTGCGGTTCTTCGAAACCCGCGGCACCGATCCGGGACATGTCCAGCACGACGATACCCGGCTGACGGTAACGATGCTTGCCGGCCTGCCCGGCGCGGGCAAGACGAGCTGGCTGAAGCGCGCCCGGCCGGAACTGCCGGTCGTGGGGCTGGACGAGATCCGCACCGGCTTCGGCGTCGATCACGGCGAGATCGAGGGCCGGGTTCTGCAGGAAGCGAAAGCCCGGGCGAAGGCTCATCTGCGGGCCGGCACCGATTTCGCCTGGAGCGGCACCAATATCGGCCGCGAGGCCCGCGGCCAGTGGATCGGCCTGTTCCGCGCCTATGGTGCGCGGGTGCGCATCGTCTATGTCGAAACCGACGAGCCCGGGCTGCGCCACGGCAACCGCAGGCGGGCCGGCCGGGTCCCCGATCCGGTGATCGACCGGATGATCAGCCGCTGGGAAATCCCGGATCGGACCGAAGCGCACGAAATCGCGGTGGTGCTGCGCTGAGCCGCGACAGACGCACAGTCTGCCCGCCAGATGTCATGACATTCATGCCGCCCAGCCATCCATCTGCCGGGCTTGTACGGCAGCCGTGGCCGCCCGACATGTCAGGGGCGGGACAGGCCGGAACCGGCCCATGTCCCGGCGGATTTCCCCTCCAGACCCGGAACACGGAGCCCGAGCATCATGCCGAAGAAAACGCCCGCCGCCGACCTCGCCACCCCGTCCGATCTCGGCGGCAAGAATGCCCGCGGAGTGGCCGAGGTGCTGAACGCCATTCTGGCCGACAGCTTCGCGCTCTACCTCAAGACCAAGAATTTCCACTGGCACGTGTCGGGCCCGCATTTCCGGGACTATCACCTGCTGCTCGACGAGCAGGCGACCCAGATCCTGGGCACCACCGACCAGATCGCCGAGCGGGTCCGCAAGATCGGCCACACCACGCTGCGCTCGATCGGCCACATCTCGAAACTGCAGTCGATCAAGGACAACGACGCCGAGTTCGTATCGGCCCGCGACATGCTGACGGAGCTGCGCGAGGACAATCTGGCCCTGGTGAAGCAGCTGCGCGAGGCTAAGGAGATCGTCGACGAAGCCAAGGACAACGCCACCTCCGGCATCCTGGACGAGTGGACCGATCTTGCCGAGCAGCGCGCCTGGTTCCTGTTCGAGGCCGCGCGCGAGGGCTGAACCCGGCTCAGACGCTGACCTTCGCCCGCCGGAGCAGGCGGCGGAGCCCGTCATCGTCCAGATCCGCCACAGCCAGCATCGCCGCATAAGGGTCGCCTTCCAGACCGAGCACCGCCGCGAAGGCGGGCTCGGTCTTGAGGCCTCGGTTGCGCGCGCCGATCACCTGCCGCCGCAAACCCGGCCCGCCGAGGGCGAGCAGCCGGCGCTCCGCCTCGAAATGGCGCCAGCCCGGCTGCTCCGCCACCGGCAGCGGGCTGCCGAAGATTTCGACCGGCCAGCCGGCCGAGACGAAGCGCACCACCACCGGTCGGCCGTCGCCGCACCAGCGATGCACCGAAAAGCCGGGCAGGTGGCGGAAATCGGCCCAGGCCACCGCCGCCAGCGCCTCGGGATCGGGGGCATGGCACAGCAGGTCGATATCGCTCTCCGCCCGGTCGAGGCCAAGCGGCGGCGTGCCGGCCGGATGCGGATCGAAGCCTTCCAGACGGCCGGGACAGCCGATCCGGCGCAGGGCTTCCTGATAGGGCGGACGTTGTCGGATCATGCCCCGATCCTGCAATCCCGCCCTCTCGCCGTCCAGCGCCACGCACTGCCGCAGGCCTAGGAAGCGGCGGAAGACTGACCTATAGTCGGCATCCGCCCGCCCCGACGCGACCCGCCCCCCCGACACGCCCCACCCCGGACCCACGAGACCCCATGGCCGCACCCGAGATCGAGAAGCTCGTGACCCTGCTCGCCCGCCTGCCGGGGCTGGGCCCGCGCTCGGCCAGGCGCGCGGCGCTGACCCTGCTGAGACGGCGCGAGGCGCTGATGCTGCCGCTGGCCGACGCGCTGGCCAAGGCGGCGGCCGAGGTCAAGAGCTGCACGATCTGCGGCAATCTGGATGCCCGCGACCCCTGCGGGGTCTGCGCCGACGAGCGGCGCGACCCGGCCCAGCTCTGCGTGGTGGAACAGGTGGCGGATCTCTGGGCGATGGAGCGCGCCGGTGCTTTCCGCGGCCGGTATCACGTGCTGGGGGGCACGCTCTCGGCGCTCGACGGCATCGGTCCCGACGAACTCGGCATCCCGAAACTGGCGGCACGGGTCGCGGAAGGCGGCGTCACCGAGGTGGTGATGGCCCTCCCCGCCACCGTCGACGGCCAGACCACCGCCCATTACATCGCCGACCGGCTGGCGGAAGCGGCGCCCGAGGCCAACATCACCCGCCTCGCCCATGGCATGCCGGTGGGCGGCGCGCTCGACTATATGGATGACGGCACCATTCAGGCGGCGCTCAAGGCGCGCCGGCCGGTCTGAGGGAACGCCCGCGCCGATGGCCCGCCTGCTGCTGCTCACCGCCGGAACCGAGGGGGATGTCCGCCCCTTCGTCAATCTGGCGACGCGGCTGGTGGCACGCGGTCACGAGGTGGGGCTGGCCGCCCCCGCAGGCGATGCGGAGATGGTCGCCGAAAGCGGCGCGCAGCATCTGAAACTCGCCATCGATTTCCGCGACATGGCCCGGCAGGGGCAAGCCCATGCCGCCGGCCTGCCCGGGCTGATCGACCGGCTGACCCGTACCCACACGCTTACCGGGGCCGGCACGCTGACCCGCGTTGCCGACGCGCTGTTCGAGACCACCGCCCGCGGACGCAGCTTCCGGCCCGACGCGATCATCGCCCATCCGAAATATACCGGCGCCGCCGATCTGGCCCAGGCGCTGCAGGTGCCCTGGGCGCAGGTGGCGCTGCTGCCCTGCATCGCCCCGACCGCCGTAGTGCCCAATGCCGCCCTCTTTGCCCGCGACATGGGCCCCTGGGCGAACCGGGCGAGCTATTGCCTCACCCCCCTGCTCGCCCGGCCGCTGGCCGGCCGCACCGATCGCTGGCGGGCGGACATCCTGGGCCTGCCCCCCAGGCGCAAGGCGCCGCCGCCTGCGGCCCGGCTGGTGCTCAACGCCTTTTCCGCGGCCCTGCTGCCGCGTATCGACGACTGGGGGCCCGAGGTCGTGACCACCGGCTTCTGGCGTGCGGAAGACGACGCGGCGGCCGATGCCGGCCTGCCGATCGAGGCGGCGGCCTTCGCCACCCGCGCAACCGCCCGCAGGCGGCCGCTGATCCATATCGGGTTCGGCAGCATGAGCGGGGTGGACGGCAACGGCGTCGCACGCTCTCTGGCCCGCGCGATCGAGCGCGCCGACGTGGCGGCGCTGGTCACCACCGGCTGGGGCGGGATCGACGGCCGGGCGCTGGACCGCCTGGCCGGCGACCGGGTGCTGGTGCTGGACCGCATGCCCCATGCCCGGGTCTTCCCGCATGTCGATCTGGTGGTTCATCACGGCGGGGTGGGCACGCTGGCGAGCGGGCTGATGGCCGACCGCGCGGCGGTGATCTGCCCCTGGGGCGCCGATCAGCCCTTCTGGGCGGCCCGGGCCGTGGACGGCGGCTATGGCCTGCGCGGGCCCGGGCTGCGCCAGCTGGCGGCGGGGGGGCTGGGCACCGGCGACCGGCTTGGCCGCACGATCCGCCGCGCGCTCCGCCACGGCCCGCTGACCGACACCGCCCGCCGGATCGGCCGCAGGCTGCGCGCCGAGGATGGCGCGCATGCGGCGATGCTGGCGATCGAGGATATGCTGCGCAGCAGGTGAGGTCAGGCGGCGACGCAACCGCAGGCGGCGCTGCGGATGCGGACCAGCGAGCCCGCGCGGCCGGTCGCGGCCGTGCCGGCGATGATGTCATCGGCCCGCGGCCCGAAAATGTGCTGGCCGCGATCGCCCAGAATCGTGATCGCCGGGCAGACGATGTCCAGGTGATACTGGGTGTGGGGTGTCAGCCCCAGGCCGATATGAATGGTGCCGGTCCGGCCGCCATAGAGTTCGTTGATGGCGGTGTTGGCGTCGTAGAGTTCCAGTGTGCAGTTCACCGCGAAGCCGAACTCCCACATGATCCGATAGCGGCTGTCGACGTCGAACATCCGCTCCAGCATCTCCACCGCCGGCGCCGCTTCGGGCGTCAGTGCCTCCAGCCGGACGATATGGCCGCGTTCGATGGTGGCGAGCATCGGCCCGCGCTGCATGGCCGCCAGGCGGCTGTGGATCCGCGCCTGATCGGCCGGATGATAGCTGGGGGCGCCATTGTGCAGGATCGGATAGCCCTCGATCACCATCTGCCCGTCGATGCCGAGCGAGAGGTCGGCGCTGTAATCATAGACGTCCAGCGGCAGGGCGCTGACTTCACCCGACGGCGCCAGCTGCTGCTCTCCCCAGCCGAGGAAACCGGCCTGCTCGTTCCAGACGTACCTGTCCGACATGTGGTCGAAGCGGGCGCGGGTGCCGTAGCGCGGATCAACGATCTCCATGAAGGCCGACTGCTCGGCCGTCGCGAAGAACTGATCGACCAGCTCCTGCTGGGCGGCCGGGTCGGTCGCCTCGATCATCCGGATGCCGTGGGCCAGCTTGTCCATGTCGGTCGGCGTCGAATTGCAGGCCAGCGCCAGAAGCTTGCGCCGGGCGCCGATCGTGCCGGCCGGCGGCGACTTGTAATAGACGTCGGGAGAAATGACCAGGATATGCGCCGTCTCGGGCATCTGGTCCAGAATCTCGGAGAAGGACTGCCCCTTCTCGTAGAACAGCGTCATGTCACCGGCATAGCCGCCGCCACCCCGCCCCAGCCGGACCTCGAAACGATCGGCTGCCGACCGGTTGGTGACGAAAACGAAGGTGGCGCCCTCCGGGTCGCCGAACTGCCGCATCGCGGTCGGGTCGATGATGATCCGGTCCATTGCCCACCTCTTGCCTGATCACATGACATGCAAGTCTTCATCAAGTGGCGTGGTGCGACACGCTGCGTGCGCGCACCACGCCACCCCGCATCCGTCAGTCAACGGATGAGAAGGCCGCTGGATCAGCCCAGCAGGCTGCCGAGATAGTCGGCATTCTTCTTACGGTTCTGCATGACACGTCTCCCTTGGTTGAGAGACCGGAGGACCCCATCCATCCGGTCGACTTGATGGTTTCATGGGAGACGGACTCATTCAACTAACAAAAGAATCATAATTATCATGTGCAACCGTAATGGGAATGTCATCGATCGGTCGGATGGGTTCAGGTAGTGCCCGCTGGATAGGCGGCAATCCGGTTCGTGCCCACCATGCTGGTCGTCGGCGACGGCAGGTCGAGCCCCGGGGCCCCTTCATAGCCATCAATGAGATTGCCATCGATCAGACAGCCGGTGCCTGTCACCCGGATACCGGGGAAGGGAGCCGCAGCAGTTCCCGAACGCCGCACGACATTGCCAGTCACCTGGCAGTCGTCCGCCCGGACATAAAGCCCATGCTCCACAGAGTTGGCGATGAGGTTGTTCGAGACCTGGACGCCCGAACCATGGATCAGAATGGTGGGACCATGCCGATAGGTGGTCGGGCTGGCCAGATCACAGGTCCACTGGCAGTTGGTGATCGCACCATTGATCGCCTTGCTCGCCGTGGGTGTACCTTCGGGCACCGTTTCGACCAGCGTTTCATAGCCCCGATAACCTGTCACGCCGGTGATCCGCATATCGCCCATCGGGCCGTGATAGAAACGGCGGCAATCATCAGCATAGCAGTCGGCGATCAGCCCGCCCTTCAGGGCATCGGAAAGCCCCGCGACCATGATGCAGGTGGACGAGCGGTCAAAGAGCCCGCCACCATTTACCTTTTGAATGGTCTGAGCGGTGGCGCCCCAGGCTTCGGGGGTAATGACTTGCGGATCAATCGGCGGTGGTGTTTCGTCGGTCTCGCTCTCTTCCTCGCTCGCGTCTTGTATGATGTACATGTCCGGTGCCGCACGGTCATAAAGAACACCATCAGCCCCGACGACATAAAGCATGTTGTCCTCAAGACCGGTGGGGGCGGTTCCTGCCCGATAGACCACGATGTCACCGACCTCGAACGCGTCGAGCCCCGTGGTCTGGGTGGTCACGGAGGACGTCAGTACCACGTCGACCTGCTGCCGGGGGCCACCACAACCATGGAAGCGGTTGGCGATGAAATTGAACCCGCGGATCGTGACGTCATTGGTCGTGGACTTCGCCGCCGGATGGATCACGATCCCATAGCGGCACGAGCTGAAATGGGTCCGGGTCACGAGGAAGTTGCGGCCGAAGCCGACAATTCCCATGCGCATATTGTAGAAGCGACAGAAGGCGAACTCACTGTCCAGGTCGGCCCGGCCTGTGGTGTTACAGAGCACGAAGCCGATGGTCCGCGCCCCATACCCGTTGACCGATGTCGAGATGCCGTCGGGCAGGGGCGCACTGCCGTCGATCCAGCCTTCGAAACTGATGCCCGTGACCCAGATGCGCGTGGATGACGCGCGGGTGAACATGACCTTGAGATTCTCCCCCGCCTTGATCACCGGCCGGTCCCAGCCCTCGCCTTCCCCCTTCAGCTGCGTGGTTGTCGGGATGTGGACGGTACGGTCCAGCGTGATGGTACCGCTGAAGACGACGACACCACCGAATCCCGCGGCATTGATCGCCCGCTCGATCTGCGCCGCCGCGTGGGGGATCGTTACCGTCGTGGCGCCATTCGCCCTGACATTGCCGATACCGTACCAGGCCGTCCGCACCGGCCCCTGATCGATCCGGCGCCAGACCCCGATCCGGGTATCGGTGTCGGAGTTGACGCAGTCGAAGACCATGCCCTCGTCGATCCTGTCGGCATACGGGCCGGTCGGGACTTCAAGACGAAAGGTGCCGCCGCCATCATCGTCGTAGACGTGATATCCGGCGACGATCGCCACGTCGCCCGGGCTCGGCAGGGCCCCCACAGGCGGCTGCTGCATCGCGGCGACGGTCTGATAGGTGAAAGTGGCCATTGGCCTCCTGCTCCTGGGATGGAAGGCGCCCCGTCGGCACCTTCGGCATCGCCCAGCATGGCAAGCGGCGTCCGTCTTCCCGATTCGTCTTCTGTTGCAACATGTTGCAACAGACCGGCGCACCCTCAGCCGGCCTCGTCCTCCGTGCCCCGGTCGCCCAGCTGCAGGGCGTCGATGCGCTCCGCCCGGCGGGCGGCCCGGTCGGCCGACAGGCGGACGCCGCGCAGATCTTCTGCCGCCTGTTCGAAATGGCGGACCAGCTTGGCCGCCCGGTCGTCGAGCCGGGCCAGATCGTCGAGCAGGGCGGTGACCTGGGCCCGGATCTCGGCCGCCTGCTCGCGCACCCGCACATCCTTGAGTATCGCCCGGATGGTGGTGAGCGTCGCCATCAGCGTGGTGGGAGAAACGATCCAGACCCGGGCGCGGAAGGCCTTTTCCACCACGTCCTGAAAATTGCCGTGCAGTTCGGCATAGACGGCTTCCGAGGGCAGGAACATCACCGCGCCGTCCGCCGTTTCGCCGGGGATCAGATAGCGTTCGGAAATCGCCTTCACATGGGCCATGACCGCCGTGCGGAAGGCGCGCGCCGCCTCGGTCCGCCGGGCGTCGCTGTCGGCCTGGCGGAGCAGATGGAAGCTTTCCAGCGGAAATTTGGCGTCGACGACGATCGGCCCCGGCGGATGCGGCAGATGGATCAGGCAGTCGGCGCGGCGGCCGTTTGACAGTGTCGCCTGCATCGCATAGGCGCCGGGCGGCAGCATCTGGCCGACCAGATCGGCAAGCTGGACCTCGCCGAAGGCGCCGCGGGCCTGTTTGTTGGCCAGGATGTCCTGCAGCCCGACCACCTTCTGTCCCAGATCGGCGATGTTGCGCTGAGCCTGATCGATCACCGCCAGCCGGGCGCGCAGATCCGCCGTCGCCTGGGCGGCACGGGTGCCTTCCAGATCGAAGCGATGCTCCAGCCGGGCCGACAGCGTGGTCAGGCGGGCATCCACCGTCTCGGCGATCATCCGCTCCTGGGTCTGAAGCCGGGCATCCACCTGCGCCTGCTGGGCGGCAAGGGCCGCCACCACCTGCTCCATCCGCCCCGCCTGCTGGGCCTGGGCGCGGGCCAGATCCCCCGCCAGCCGTTCCAGGATCTCCGCCTGGTCGAGGGCGGCATCCTCGGCCGCACGGGCCCGGCGGGCGGCCGCCGCCGCAACCCAGCCGCCGGCGACCAGCACCACCAGCAACAGGGCTGCGATGGCGAGCGGAACGGGGTCGAGGGTGGCGAAATCAGGCATCGGCGGGTCGTCTCCCGGATGAAACAGGGCCCGGACGGGTCGCCGGGGGCGGGATCATGCGCCGGCACGGGCCCCGGTACAAGCGACCTGCACCCCCGCGCGCAGCCCCGATGCAGGGCTGGCCGGCGCCGGGCGATCTTGACCCCGCGATGTCGCCGTAATACCTAACCCTTGAACAGAATTGGAGTCGTGACCTCTCATGGCCATCATGCCCATCCTCACCGCGCCCGATCCGCGCCTGACCAAGACCGCGACCCCGGTCGCGCGCGTCGACGACGACGTGCGCCGGCTGATGGACGACATGCTCGAGACCATGTATGCCGCCGAGGGGATCGGGCTCGCGGCGCCGCAGGTGGGCGTGCTGCAGCGGGTGATCGTGATCGACGTCTGCTGGGGCCGCGAAGGCAAGGAGCCGACGCCGCTCTTCATGGCCAATCCTGAAATCGTCTGGGTCTCGGACGAGGACAAGACCTATGAAGAGGGCTGCCTGTCGCTGCCCAGCCATTATGCCGATGTGGTGCGGCCGGCCGCCGTGCGGGTGCGCTATCTGGACCGTGACGGCGCCGTGCAGGAAATCGAGGATGACGGCCTGCTGGCGGTCTGCGTCCAGCACGAGATCGACCATCTGGACGGGGTGCTGTTCGTCGACCATCTGTCGTCGATCAAGCGCAACATGATCCTGCGCAAGCTGGTCAAGGCCCGCCGCCTGGGCAACGACAAGCCCGAGAAGGCGCCGATCACCGCCGCAGTCTGAACCTCCCCTCTTCCATCGAACCGAACCGGATCCGCGCGCCCGATGAGCACCGACACCCCCGCCCGCGCCCCGCACCGGGCGCGCGTCGTTTTCATGGGCACGCCCGATTTCGCCGTCCCCTCGCTCGATGCCCTGGTTGCCGCCGGGCACGAGGTGATCTGCGTCTATACCCAGCCGGCCCGGCCGGCCGGGCGCGGCCAGAAGCTGCAGCCCACCCCCGTGGCGGCCCGGGCGGAAGCGCTGGGCATCCCCGTGCGCACCCCGGCGACGCTGCGCGATCCGGCCGACCGCGCGGCTTTCGCCGATCTTGGCGCCGATATCGCGGTGGTCGCGGCCTATGGGCTGATCCTGCCCCGGCCGGTGCTGGATGCGCCGGCCCATGGCTGCATCAACGTCCATGCCTCTCTGCTGCCGCGCTGGCGCGGTGCCGCGCCCATTCACCGTGCGCTGCTGGAAGGCGATGCCGAAACCGGCGTCACCATCATGCAGATGGAAGCCGGGCTGGATACCGGGCCGATGCTCGCCACCTGCCGGGTGCCGATCGGCCCGCGGATGACGGCGCAGGAGCTGCATGACCGGCTGGCGGCCGACGGCGCGGCCCTGCTGGCCCGCACCCTGCCGGGGGTGCTGGACGGCAGCATCACTGCGGAACCGCAGCCGGAAGCCGGCGTGACCTATGCGAAAAAGCTGGAGAAGGCCGAGGGGCGGATCGACTGGACGGCCGATGCCGCGCGGATCGACCGGCTGGTGCGCGCCTTCACCCCCTGGCCCGGCGCCTTCTTCGATCTGGAGGGCGAAAGCCTGCGGCTGATCGAGGCGGCACCGTCCGATGCCGCGGTGCCGGCCGGCACCGTGGCGGGCACGCTGTTGGCCGACGGCCGGTCGGTCGCCTGCGGCGACGGCCGGGCGCTCCGGCTGATCCGCGCCCAGCGTGCCGGCCGCAAGCCCATGACCCTGGATGATCTGGCCCGCGGCTTTCCGGCGGTTGCCCCCGGCGCCCGGCTCGGCTGATGCAGCCGCCGCGGATGCAGCGCTGGAAGTTCACCGTCGAATATGACGGCACCGGCTATGTCGGCTGGCAGCGCCAGGACGGGCTGCCCTCGGTCCAGCAGGTGCTGGAAGAGGCGATCGAAGCCTATACCGGCAGCCCCTGCACGCTCCGCGCGGCGGGGCGCACCGATGCCGGCGTCCATGCCTCGGCCCAGGTGGTGCATGTGGATCTGCCCCGCGCCGACAGCCCCTTCACCACCATGTCGGCGATCAACCACTTCCTGAAGCCGGAAGCGGTGGCGGTGGTGGATGCCGAAGCGGTGCCGGACAGTTTCGACGCCCGTTTCACCGCCATCGGCCGTGGCTATACCTACCGGATCCTGAACCGCCGGGCACAGCCGGCGCTGGACCGCAACCGGCTGTGGCATGTGCCCTGGCCGCTGGATCTGGAGGCGATGACCACCGCCGCCGCCCGGCTGCTGGGCCATCACGATTTCTCAAGCTTCCGATCCTCAGACTGCCAGGCGAAGTCGCCGATGCGCACGCTCGACGAGCTGACCATCCGGCGCGCGGGCGACGAGGTGCTGATCCGCACCCGCGCCCAGGCCTTCCTGCACAACCAGGTGCGGATCATGGTCGGCACGCTCGCCATGGTCGGCCGCGGCCGCTGGACGCCCGACGACGTCACAAGGGCGCTTCAGGCCCGCAAGCGCGCCGCCGCCGGCCAGACCGCACCGCCCCAGGGGCTGTGCCTGGACCTGGTCGCCTATCCGCCGCCGGAGCTTTGGGCCGAAATGGCGAGCCGCCGCCGGCTGCGACCGGCATCAGGAGACGAGGATGGCGGCGACTGAACCGCCGCGCGGCGACAGGTCAGCCTGAGCCAGAGCGGCAACGGCGCCACCAGTGCCGCCAGGATCATGGCCAGGATCGCCATCTCTCCCGGGGCCAGCCCGATCGAGGCGATCTCGCCCGGCAGCAGCTTCGGCCGGGCCGCCACCACGCCATAGACCCAGCTGCCATGGATGGCGGCCAGAAGCAGCCCCAGACAGGGCAGGATGGTGGCAAGAGCGCCCATCCGCACCCGACCCGGGGGGCCTCCGGCCTGCCGGCGGTCCAGCCGCAGCCAGGCCCCGATCAGCCCGGCCAGGATGCCGGCGCTGGTGAGCAGCCCCGCCACCAGCCACAGAATGCGGGTCGCCACGCCACCGAAGGTGCCGAAATGCAGCGGATCGGCGGTGTTCACCCAGCGCTGAAGCAAAGTGAGCCCGGCCGCATCGCGGATCTGAAGCACGGCGCCGGTCGTGGGGTCCAGGGCGACACCCTCGGTACCGTCGCGCAGCAGCACGCCATCCCCCCGGCCCGCCAGCACCAGCGGATGGCCCGGTCGGCGGGGCGGCATGATCGTGGTCACCACCAGCGCCGGAAAGGCCTCGGCAGCACGTGCTACGGCCAGATCGAGATCGATCAGGGGGGCCGCTGGTGCCGGCACCGCCGTGATTCCGGGCAGAGCCGGGCCTTCGGTGAAGCCCGTGCCGGCGGTATCGGCCGCCGTCTCGACCAGATACCAGACCCCGGTCAGACAGATCAGGATGCCGATCAGCATCGACCACACGCCCGCGAAACGATGGAGATCCGACCAGAACAGTCGGGCGCTCCGCCCCATGCGCAGGATCACCGCCGCCTGCCACCAGCGGCGGGTGGTGATCAGGCCTGTGACCAGCGCCACCAGCAGCGGCAGGGCCAGCGCCCCCACGATCAGCGCCCCGTGCACCCCGGTCACCCCGGGCACGATATAGAGCTGCTTGTGGAAGACCCTGAGCCAGAGATGCAGGTCCAGCCCGGCCTTCTGGGGGCCGGGCTCCCCCGTCCAGGGATCCACCGGCACCCGGCGGAGATCGCCTTCTCGCCCCGCCACCAGTGCCCAGGCCGGCCGGCGCAGAGCGTCCGGATCCATGGCGAGCCCCAGGATGCTGAGATCCGGATGGGCGGCGGCGACCCGGTCGTACAGCCCCTGCCACGACATCCGCGGCGTGCCGGCCGCCGGGGCCGCGACCCGCTTCGCCGGATCGCCCAGCCAGGCGAGTTCATGGCCGAAGACCGCCATCGTGCCCGAGAGGCAGATCACATAGAGCAGATAGCCGAGGACCAGCCCGATCCAGGCATGGATCCGGAACAGACCCTTGCGGCTGAAGAGGCCGATGCGGGCAGGACTGGCTGGGCGATCGATCGGCGGCACCGGCTCAGAACCTGAGCGTCAGCGAGCCGAGCACCGCGAAGGGCTGGCCCGGATGGGCGATCGACCGGTCGCTGGCGCGGACGATATAGTCCTCGTCGAACAGGTTGTAGAGGTTGAGCCCGACCCGGCCGCCGCCCCAGGCATACCAGAGCGCTGCATCGGTCACGATGTAGTCGTCGAGTTCGATGCTGGGGTCGAACTGGGCCGTGCTGGTGCCGGTATAGCGCACGCCGCCGCCCAGCCCCCAGCCATAGAGGTCGAGCCCGCCCGCGCGGTCGCCCTCCTGGAAGTCATAGGTCATCCACAGCCGCGCCTTGCGGCGGGGTACGCCGCCGAGCGGCTGGCCGACCGCGGCCGGATCGTCCGGATTGGACAGGGTCTCGGTCTCGGTGAAGGCGTAGTTCGCGATCACCTTCAGCCCGTCAGTGACCTGACCGGTCAGATCGAATTCGAAGCCACGGCTGCGCTCGCGCACATCCGCCAGATAGGCGGAGGCGCCGGTCGCGTTGTAGAGGGCATTGTCGAAGACCGCGACATTCTCTTTCTCGATCTGAAAGACCGAAACCGTGGCCAGAAGCTGCTCGTCGAAGAAGGCCGCCTTGGCGCCGACCTCGTATTGCAGCCCCTCCTCGGGCAGGATCGGCGAGCCGGAGCGATCGAGAATGCCCGGCCGTTGCGGCAGGAAGGACTGGGTGACGCTGGCATAGACCGAATATTGCGGCGTCAGCCGGTAAAGCACCCCGGCACGGCCGGTGAAGGCGCCTTCCTCGATATCGGGGGTGGCGACGCCGTTGCTCTCATTGTCCTGGCGGAAGGTGTCGTAGCGCCCGCCGAGCAGAAGCTTCAGCCGGCCGTCATCGAGCAGGGAGATCTGATCCTGAAGATAGAACCCGGCCCATTCGGTCGTGCCCTGCACCCGCTCGACGGCGAGATTGGCCGGCACCGGAAAATCGACCTGCGGATCATTTGAAATCGGGATGACCGGGCCGTTGACCCGCGACCGCCGGACGTCGGAGTCCTGACGGATCAGTTCGGCGCCAAGCAGCACTTCGTGGTCGACCGTCCCGGTCTGGAACGCCGCCGTGGCATCGAGCACGAACTGGATCTCGTCCTCGCGCCGGTCCTCGTTCTGGTAGCGCGTCGGCAGAAGCGAGCCCGTGGCGGTGTCGACCACACCCCGCGGCCGGAGCGCCTCGTTCTTCGAATCCGCACGATGGAACTGAAGCTGGTTGCGCAGCGTCCAGGTGTCGTCGAGGCGGTGGGTCAGCTGATAGGCGGCGGTGTAGTCGTCGATGGTGCGTCCGTCGAGGTCGGGATCGCCGAAAAAGGTCGACGGATCGACCAGCGGCCGGCCGTCGGTGCCGAGCGGGATGCCGGTGTCGTAGGGCTGTTCCTCGTGCACCACCGCAAGGTCGACCAGAAGCTCGGTGTCGTCATCCGGCAGCCAGAGCAGGCTGGGGGCCACGGCATAGCGGTCGACATCCATCTCGTCGCGGAACGAGCCGGCATCGGTATAGGCGGCGTTCAGGCGATAGAGCAGGTCGCGGTCGGTGGTCACCGGCCCGGTCAGATCGACCGACGTGCGGAACAGCTCGTCGGTGCCGAGTTGCTGCTCCAGAACATAGGCCGCCTCGGCCTGCGGGCGTTTGGTGACGACATTGACCACGCCGCCCGGCTCGAGCGCGCCGTAGAGGATGGAGGCCGGCCCCTTCAGCACCTCGACCCGTTCCACATTCACCAGATCGACCGCACCGGTCGACGTGGCCCGCAGCCCGTTACGCAGCAGGCCGGGCGATTCGAAACCGCGGATCATCGGCAGGACTTCGGACTGGGCGTTCAGCGTATTGCCGGCCTGCTGGACGCCGCTCACATTCTCGTAAACGTCCTTGAGGTTGAGCGACCCCTGATCCTCGATCACGTCGCGCGGCACCACCTGCACCGAGAGCGGGGTCTCCAGGATCGACGCATCGGTCTTGGTTGCGGTGAAGCTGCGGGTGGCGAGATAGCCCTCGACGGGGCCGGTCGCCGTCTCAACTGCCCGGCGGCTGCCGGTGACGGTCAGCGGGTCGAGCCGGGTGGTCCCGTCGGATGGCGGGGCCGGCAGCAGGGTCACGGTGCCGTCCGCCTCGGTGATCCAGCCGATGCCGGTGCCGGCGAGCAGCCGGCCCAGCGCCTCGTCGACGCTGAACTGCCCCTGAACCGCGCCGCCCCGCCGGCCCGCGACCACCTCGGCCGCGCCGCTGACCTGAACCCCGGCCTGGCGGCCGAAGGCGGCCAGCGCCTCGTCCAGCGGCCGGGCCGGGATGTCGAAGGCGATCCGGTCCATACCGGCGGCCACCGCCACCGACGCCCCGGCCGTCAGGGCCATCAGCCCGACCGGCGCCAGCACCGTCATCAGCCCGAAGCCGACCCCGGCGGCGATCGTTACCCGCCCTGCCCCATCCCGCATACCGTCGAACCCTTCCTCGTCGGAGACCATCTCACGCAAATGCGGATCATTTGCGTTCTCATCCCAACAACGGACGGCGCGATTTTTCTTTTCAGGAAAAATGACCGGGCCTCTCAGCCCCCGGCGGTGACCAGCGTCAGAAGCGGACCGAAGGCGCGGACTTCGCCGCCGACCGGCCGCATCATCGCCTTCAGCGCGCGCTGCGGATCGCGCAGATCGTAAAGCCCGGTCACCCGGCGGGCGCCGAGTGCCGCATCGGTGATCACGATCCAGCCCGGCTGGTGGCGCCGCAATTCCGCCACCACCTCGGCGACCGTGGCATCGGAGACGAACAGCCGGCCATCCCGCCAGGCACCGACATCCTCGGGCGCCAGCCGCCCCCGGGTGACGGCGCCGCTTGCGGTATCGACCGCCAGCCGGTCGCCGGCCGCCAGCTGCTCCACACGCCTGCCCCTGGCCGGCGCCACCCGGACGGTGCCGCTCGCCACCTCGACCACCACCCGGCCGCCATCGGCAGCCACGTCGAAGGTGGTTCCGGTGACGGTGACCGCGACATCGCCCGCCCGGACGATGAACGGCCGGGCGGGATCGGGCATCACGTCGAAGAAGGCGCCGCCATCGATCAGGGTCACCTCGCGGCGGCCGTCGTCGAAGCGGCTGCGGATCGCGGTGCGGCCGTCGAGTTCCACCCGGCTGCCATCGTCCAGCACCACCCGGCGGGTCTCGGCCACACCGGTCGCGGCATCGGCGCCAAGACCGGCAAAGCCGCCCGGCCTGACGCTCGCGACCGCCACCATCGCAACGACCACCGCCGCGGCTGCCATCATGGCCCGGCGCCGCAAGGCGCGGCGCGGGGGCACGACCCCGGTATCGCGAGCCACCGGTGCGGGACCGACCTGCACAGGCGCCCCCCGCAGGGGGCCCGCCTCCCCCAGATCCCGCCAGGTCGCACAGACCCGCGCCCAGGCGGCCTCATGCGCCGGATCGGACCGCCGCCAGGCCGCCCATCCGGCCCGGATCGCCGGGTCGTCGGGCGCTTCCTGAAGCTGCAGCAGCCAGTCGAACGCCGCTTCCAGAACCGGATCCTCAGCCATGACCGGCATCATCCGGCCCGATCGCCGCAGCGATCTGCATCAGGGCCCCGCGCACCATCCGATGGGCGGTCGGCACCGACACCCCCAGACGCGCGGCAATCTCGCCCAGCGTATGGCCGCCGAACCGGTGCATCTCCACCGCCATGCGGATATCGGGCTCCAGCCGGTTCAGTACCGTCACGATCCGCGCCAGCGTGCGGCGATGGGTGACCTCTTCCTCGGGCGTGCGCGGCACAGCCGGCAGCATCCACCAGGGGGCGCCTTCGTCCTGGCTGCGGACCTCCACCGCCCGTCGGCGGCTCCAGTCCAGCGCCAGATTGCGCACGATCCGGTACAGATAGCCCAGCGGCTGATCCAGCGCCGCATCGGCCTGGCCTGCGGGTACGAAGCGCAGGAAGGCATCCTGCACGACATCCTCGGCACGCGCGCGATCGCCGCCCGTGATCGACGTCGCATAGTCGATCAGGTCCGCGCGATGGGCCATGAACAGCGCCAGTTTGCCGTGATCTTGGGTCAATGCAGCCGCACCGGAAATCATTCAGGGCTGAACCCTAGCCCGAATGCGAGTGCGTATCAATATCGAGTGGAATGCCCGTTTCACCATCCGGTCCCGGAACAAGGCCAGCGCAGTCAGAGCAGCCGGGCCAGCAGGATCGGCCAGAGAATCGCCATCAGCACGATCAGCGTCACCGCCCCGGAATTGAGGCCAAGGGTCAGCCGGGTCATGAACCATTCCATGCCGATCAGCGCCGCAAGCGCCAGGGTGGTGAGCAGGCCGGCCAGCGGCGCCGGCAGCACGCCGGCGGTCGCGATCACCGCCACCATCACATAGACCTGAACCATCGACAGCCAGTTGCGGGCGACGACATAGGGCACGAAGCCCCGGTCGACACCGGTGCGCCGGGCCAGGATCAGCAACACCAGGGGAAAGCTCGCCCAGGCGAGGAGATCGACCAGAACATCCCCCAGCAGGCCGAAATGATCGGTGCCGGCGGCCATGGTCGCGATGACGTCGGCGGCGGCCTCTTCATCGGGCGACGGCGTGGCCGCCCCCTGGCCGGGCACAGGCAGGCTGTAGAGCAGCAGATAGCCGGGGATCGCCAGCAGCAGGGCCGTGAAGGAGTGCCAGAAACCGCCGACGTCGATCCGCAACAGCTCCAGCGCCCGCCGGTCGAAGCGGGCGAGGCCAAGGCCTCCGCGGATGCCGCGGAGCAGATCACCGCCCCCGGCGCTCACGCTCCGGCCGTGCCGGTCCGGGCGGGCGGCGTCGCCATGTAGTCGGCGATCACCCGCTCGTAGATGCGCGACAGCGCCTCCAGCGCCGCAACCGGCACCCGCTCGTCGGTCTTGTGCATGGTCTGGCCGATCAGGCCGAATTCGCAGACCGGGCAGTAATCCTTGATGAACCGGGCGTCCGAGGTGCCGCCGGTGGTCGAAAGATCGGGGTCGAGCCCGGTCTCGGCCTTGACCGCATGGGCCACCAGCGACGAGAACGGCCCCGGCTCGGTGACGAAGGCATCGCCGGTGATGCGGTAATCCATCTCCCAGCGCCCGCCGACCGCATCGAAACTGCGCCGCAACCAGGCTTCGAGGCTGGCCGGGGTGTGCAGATCGTTGAAGCGGATGTTGAAGCTCGCCTTCGCAATCCCGGGAATGACGTTGGTCGCCGGGTTGGCGATATCGATGGTGGTGACCTGCAGGCTGGAGGGCTGGAAATAGGGCGTGCCCTCGTCCAGCTCGTGCTCCACCACACCTGAAAGCATCTTCAGCAGCCGCGGCACCGGGTTGTCGGCGAGATGCGGATAGGCCACATGGCCCTGCATGCCATAGACGGTCAGATGGCCGGTGACGCTGCCGCGCCGGCCGATCTTGATCATCTCGCCCAGCCGCATCGGGTTGGTCGGCTCGCCCACCAGGCAGTGATCCATGCGCTCGGCCCGCTCGCGCATCCAGCCCAGCATCTTGACCGTGCCGTTGATCGCGTCGCGTTCCTCGTCGCCGGTGATGACCAGCGCGAGCCGGGGCTTGCCGCCGCCTGCGATATAGCGCGAGACCGCCGCCACGAAGGCTGCGATCGAGCCCTTCATGTCCACGGCCCCGCGGCCGTAGAGATGGCCGTCGATCACCTCGGCGCCGAAGGGGTCGACCGTCCAGCCGGCGGCATCGCCCACCGGCACGACATCGGTATGGCCGGCATAGCCCAGCACCGGCAGATCGCCGTCGCGATCGCCGATGCAGGCATAGAGATTGTCGACCGGATCCCAGCCCGGCTGTTCGAAGGGCAGCCGATGGCAGGTGAAGCCCAGCCCCTCGAGTGCCGCCTGGAGCACGTCGAGCGCGCCGGCATCGGCCGGGGTCACGCTCGGCCGGCGGATCAGGTCGCGGGCGAGGTCGAGGGTGTCGATGACGGCCATGGGGCGGGGATCCGGTCTGGTTGGACGATCAGGGGCGGCGCGGCCGGCGATCAGGTGCGCAGCAGGTCGTTGATGCCGGTCTTCTCGCGGGTGCGGGCGTCGACCGTCTTCACGATCACGGCGCAATAGAGGCTGGGGCCGGGGGTGCCGTCGGGCAGCGGCCGACCGGGCAGAGCACCCGGCACCACCACCGCGAAGGGGGGCACCTTGCCGATATGGATCTGGCCGGTCTCGCGATCGACGATCTTGGTCGAGGCGCCGAGGAACACGCCCATCGACAGCACCGCCCCCTCGCCCACGATCACGCCCTCGGCAACTTCCGAGCGGGCACCGATGAAGGCGCCGTCCTCGATGATCACGGGGCCGGCCTGCAAAGGCTCCAGCACGCCGCCGATGCCGGCGCCGCCCGAGATGTGGACATTGCGGCCGATCTGGGCGCAGGAGCCGACGGTCGCCCAGGTGTCGACCATGGTGCCCTCGCCCACATAGGCGCCGATGTTCACGAAGCTCGGCATCAGCACGGCGCCGGGGGCGATATAGGCGGAACGGCGCACCACGCAGTTCGGCACGGCGCGGAAGCCGGCGGCGCGAAAACGATTGTCGTTCCAGCCCTCGAACTTCGACGGCACCTTGTCGAACCAGGGCGCATTGCCGCCGGGCCCGCCCGGGATCGGCGCCATGTCGTTCAGGCGGAAGGACAGCAGCACCGCCTTCTTCAGCCACTGATGCACGACCCAGTTGCCATCGGCCGCCTTTTCGGCGACGCGCAGATGGCCGCCGTCCAGCGCCTCGAGCGCGGCATCGACCGCATCGCGGACCTCGCCTTTGGTGGCGATGCCGATCTCGGCGCGGTTTTCCCAGGCGGCCTCGATCACGGCGGCCAGTTCTGCCGTGGCGGGTGCGGCGGTCGCGGTCATGTCGTCTCCCTCGGGACAGGTTGGGGGGCGCGCAGGCGCGCACGGATCGCAGTTTAGGCCGCGCGGGGCGGGTGTCAACGTGCGCTCCCATCCTGTTCTGCCGTATCCAGATGGGCGAGATAGGCCTCCAGCCAGAGCGACAGGTCCGGCGACACCCAGTCGATGTGATCGCCCTTCGATCCCAGCAGCGAGAACGGCTCTCCGGTATTGATCCAGACCGTGCGCATGCCCAGCGCCGCCGCCGGGGCGAGATTGCGGGCACTGTCTTCGAACAGCACCGCGGTCGCGGCGTCGACGCCGTAGCGGCTGCAGAACAGGTCGTAGACTTCGGGCGCAGGCTTGGGCACGAAATCGGCGGCGACGATGTCGAAGATCGCCTCGAACCGGTCGACAATACCCATGCGGGTCAGGATGCGGTCGGCATGGGCGGTGGAACCGGCGGTGAACACCAGCTTGCGCCCCGGCAGCCGGTCGATCGCCGCCCCGAGTTCGGGCGCCGGCGGCAGCACCGAGACGTCGATGTCGTGGACATAGTTCAGATAGTCATGCGGATCCAGGCCGTGGCGGAGCATCAGCCCGCGCAGCGTGGAGCCGTGGGCGCGGAAATAATCGCGCTGGAGGGTCAGCGCCGCCTCGCGGTCGAGCGAAAAGCTCTCCATGATGAAGGCGGTCATCCGGCGGTGGACTTGATCGAACAGCCGCGAGCCAGCCGCATACAGGGTATTGTCCAGATCGAAGATCCAGGTATCGACATGGTCGAGCGCCGACCAGTCCAGGCCCGGTTTCAGAGCGACGGGCCCGAGCAGGCTGTCCTCCGGGGGTGTGGATGGGGTATGAGTCATCGGCTGCGGTTCCTCGAAGCGAAGGAGATCCTGCGCGGGCCCGCCGCCCGCACATCCCGGATACGACGTTAAGGCTTCCTTGACGCACGTTGGAGATATACTTGGCCACGTTCCTGGCGGAAGATCGGGGGACGAGGTTTTCGAGACAAGGGTCCGATGTCCCGGCAGAGCGTGCAGACGCCAGAGCCCATTCGCAGTCTGAAGCAGGAACGCGACCGTTTCGTCGCGCTGGCCTTTACGGCTGCCGATATCCTGCTCGAACTGGACGAGGCACGGATCATCCGTTTCGTGGCCGGCGCCACCTCGGGCCTGCTGGGCCGTGACCAGGACCGGCTGATCGGCGTGGCGCTGGAAGAGCTGGTGGCGGAAGACGACCGGCGGATGGTCACCGCCGTGCTGGACCGCCCCGGCGTCGCCGGCCGCTTCGAAGCGGTGATGGTGCGGCTGGCCAACCCGCATTCCGCCGTCACGCGGCGCGCGATCGTCAGTGGCTATCGGCTGCCGGATCTGGGCGGCCATTATTTTCTGGCCCTGTCGCTGCCCAAATACATGGTCGCGACCGACGTGTCGACCGAGGCGCGCGACGTGGAGACCGGCCTGATCTCGGCCCGGTCCTTCGCCCAGATCGCCAAACATCGCCAGCAGGAAGCCAATGATATCGGCTCCAACTACGAGATGACCCTGCTGCATCTCGAACGGTTTGGCCTGCTGCGCCAGCAGCTCGACCGGTCGCTGACCGACGAGTTCATGGCCAATCTGACCAGCCTGCTGCGCGCCAATTCGGTGGTGGGCGACAGCGCCGCCCGGCTGGATCAGGACACCTACAGCGTCATCCACGGCGCCGAGACCGATGTCGCCAAGCTCCGCGAACAGGTGAGCAAGCTGGCCCGCACCGTCGACCCGAAGGGCGATGTGCTGGGCCTGCGCATGGCGACCATGCCGCTGGACGGTGCGGAACTGGGTTCTACCGATGTCGCACGCGCGATCAGCTTCGTGGCCGAACAGCTGAAGGAACGCAAGCTGTCGGGCCGGATCAACAGCCTGCGCCGCCAGCATGGCGAGATGGTCGACGACACCGCCCGGCGGATTTCGGAATATCGCGGCATCATCCGCCGGAGGGATTTCCGGGTGGCGCTGCAGCCGATCGTGGATCTGGCTTCTCGTCAGGTTGAGCATTACGAGGCACTGCTGCGGCTGAAACGGGTCGATGAAAGCCCGTTCGAGGTGATCACTTTCGCCGAGCAGGCCGGCTTCATCGAGGAATTCGACCTCGCCATCTGCCGGATGGTGATCGACAAGATCAAGCGCGCCGAGCAGCGCAGCCAGGTGCTGCGGCTCGCGGTCAATCTGTCGGCGCGATCGATCGAGAGCGAGAGCTTCGTGATCGCCTTCAACAAGCTGCTGGCGACGCTGGGCCCCATGCGCGACCGGCTGATGTTCGAGGTGACGGAAACCGCGCGGATCGACGATCTGGGCCGCGCCAACGCCTTCCTGCAGGATCTCCGCCGCGCTGGCCACCGGGTCTGCCTGGACGACTTCGGATCGGGCCAGGCCTCGTTCCAGTATCTGCGGTCGCTGAAGGTCGATCTGGTCAAGATCGACGGATCCTATGTGCGCAACGCGTTGAAGACCGATGACGACCGCAAGTTCCTGCGCGCGATCATTCAATTGTGCAACAGCCTGGGTATCATCACCGTCGGTGAAATGATCGAGAACGAAGCCACGGCCAATTTCCTGCGCTCCAACGGCGTGCAATACGGACAGGGGTATCTGTTCGGACGGCCATCCGTGGACATCTCGGACTTCCATGAACAGAATACCACACAAAAATAAGCGGTAATTTATCTACGTATTTCTGCCGACCGTCTGCAAAGACCTCCGTCTTCATTTTCTAGCAAGTTTTCTGGTGTTAGATAGATCTCACCACCCTCATGAACGACCACCCCTTCGCGCCTCGAGAACTGGTTGAGATCATCATGAATTGATCTCCTGGTGAGACTATGGGCAAATCGCCACAGCCGACGGTTTTCTCATGACATCGGTACATCGACCTTGTCATGTTGCGGCGTCGAACGATCTCAGCACCGGCCGATAGGGTAGACCTTCTAGTTGCGAGACGGGACCGGGCCCCATGAGCCTCCAGACGCTTGACGACGATGAGCGCCGCCGCTGTGCGGCCTTTGACCTGACCGATGACGATCTGAACGCTCTGGCCGCGTACCGGCCGCGGGTTCAGCAGCGGCTTCCTGCCCTGCTGGATGCGCTGCACGTGCGTTTCGCACCCTGGCCCGAAATTCAGGCCGCGCTAAAGGATCCGGAGGTTCACGCCATTCGTCTGGCCCATTGGAGCCGGGCCGCCGGCGGCCAGATCGACAACGGCTTCGCCGCCTCGGCCCGCAGCCTCGCCTCGGCCTTCTACGACCATGGTGTGCCGGGCTATGCGGTCGCGATCTGTCATTCCACGGTCTCGCGCGCCATCATCGAGGACATCTCCGCCACCGGAACCGGCGGCGGCCTGTTCGGCCACAACCGGCGCCGCAACGGCGATGCCGCCTTCGCCACGGCCCTGTCGAAAATCGCCTGGCTGGATCTGGAACTTCTGCTGGAGACCTATGCCGAAGCCGAAGCGTCGAAGCGCGCCCAGGTGATCGAGGGGTTGGCCGGCAGTTTCGATCGCCAGATGGGGCGCGTGGTCTCGGCCATGGGCCAGGCGTCCCAGGATGCCGATGCCGCCAGCCGCCGCATGGCCGAGACAGCGGTCCGGGCGCTCGACGACGCGTCGAAGGCCGCGGACATCGCCCGTGATGCCGCCGGCAACGTCCAGGCCGTGGCCAGCGCCACCGAGGAACTGGCGGCCTCGGTCGCCGAGGTCGGCAGCCGCGTGGCACAGTCTGCCGCCATGGCGACCCGCGCAGTGGAGGATGCAAAGCGCACCGATGCAGTGGTCCGCACCCTGGCCGAGACCGCCCAGCGGATCGACGAGGTGGTCACGCTGATCAGCAGCATCGCCCAGCAGACCAATCTTCTGGCGCTCAACGCCACGATCGAGGCGGCGCGGGCCGGCGAGGCCGGCAAGGGCTTTGCTGTAGTCGCGGGCGAAGTGAAGACCCTGGCCAACCAGACGGCCACGGCGACCGACGATATCGGCCGCCAGATCGCCCAGGTCCAGCAGGCGACGCGTGACGCCGTGGAGGCGATCAGCGCCATCACCAGCGGCATCGGCGAGATCGACGCCATTTCGACCTCGGTGGCCGCCGCCGTCGAGGAACAGGTTGCCACCACCCGCGAAATCGCCCGTGCCGTGGCCGATGCCGCCCGGGGCAATCACCGCGTGTCGGAGCTGATGGACGGGCTGCAAGCCGGATCCGGCACCAGCCGCGCCGCGGCCGGCGAAGTGAACACGGCCATGGCGATGCTGACCGACCAGTCGCAGCATCTGCGCCAGGCGGTGGACGCCTTCCTCGACGAGGTCCGCAAGACCTCCTGACCGGTCGCAAACTCTGCTGCCGCCAAAAAAGAGAGGCGCCGATCCGTCGGCGCCTCCCTTCTTTTTCCAGCCCCGGAGCCCCGTCGCGATCAGCCCTCAGGCGTGGATCAGCGTGCCGATGCCGCGATGGGTGAAGGTCTCCAGCATCATGCCATGGGCGACCCGGCCATCCAGGATCACCGCCGCTTCGGTCGAGCCCTCGACCGCGGCGATGCAGGTCTCGACCTTCGGGATCATGCCGCCGGTGATGGTGCCGTCGGCCATGTAGCGGCGGGCCTCGGCCACGCTCATATCCGAGATCAGATTGCCTTCCTTGTCGAGCACGCCCGGCACGTCGGTCAGCATCAGCAGCCGGCGCGCCTGGACGGCGGCGGCGATGGCGCCGGCCGCGGTGTCGGCATTGATGTTGAAGGTCTCACCCTTGGCACCGACGCCCACCGGCGCGATCACCGGGATCATGTCGGACTGGGCGATGGTGGTGATGACCTTGTCGTTGATCTCGGTCGGCTCCCCCACGAAGCCCAGATCCAGGATCCGTTCGATATTGCTGTCGGGGTCGCGCTTGGTGCGGCGCAGCTTCTCGGCCCGGATCAGGTTGCCGTCCTTGCCGCAGATGCCGATGGCGGTGCCGCCGGCCGCGTTGATCGCGCCCACGATCTGCTTGTTGATCGAGCCGGCCAGCACCATCTCGACCACCTCGACCGTCGCCTTGTCGGTGACGCGCAGCCCGTCGACGAAGCTGGAGGTGATCTTCAGCCGCTCCAGCATCTGGCCGATCTGCGGCCCGCCGCCATGGACCACCACCGGGTTGATGCCCACCTGCTTCAGCAGCACGATGTCGCGCGCGAAGGTTTCGGCCAGGCTCTCGTCACCCATGGCATGGCCGCCATATTTGATGACGAAGGTGCTGCCGGAATGACGGCGCAGATAGGGCAGCGCGTCCGAAATCGTCGCGGCCGTCCGCAGCCAGTGCTTGGTGTCCGAGATCGAATTGGGGGTCTTGGAGGTGCTCATGCGGCGGCGCTCCTGAAAGACTGCGGGTGGCAGGCCCAAGCTTCGTGACGGCCGGCCCCTGAGGGGCCGGCCTTTTCCAAGCCGGGACCATACGCCGAACCGGGCGGCGCGAAAACCGCCGGATGACGACAAAATGCGCGACGCCCCCGGAAAATGCGCGACGTCCGGGGCGATGGTTCAGCCGCCCTGATTGTTTTCGAGCAGCAGCCGGGCGATCGCGGCGCGCAGCGTCTCCATGCCGCGCATCTTGCGGCTGCTGGTGACGATGACCTCAGGATAGGCCGCCACATGGCGGCGCAGCTCGGTCTCGATCGCCTGCAGCCGCTTCGCCAGCACCGGCGCCTTTTCCTTGTCGGCCTTGGTCACGACCACCTGATAGCTCACCGCCGCATCGTCGAGCAGCTTGAACACCTCGCGGTCGTTCTCCTTCACGCCGTGGCGACCGTCGATCAGCACATAGACCCGGGCAAGATTGCTGCGGCCGCGCAGATACGAGAACACCATCTTCTGCCAGGCCTTGACCATGGCCTTGGGCGCCTCGGCATAGCCATAGCCGGGCATGTCGACCATCATCATCCGGTCGGCAAAGCGGAAGAAGTTGAGCTGCTGGGTGCGGCCGGGGGTGTTCGAGACGCGGGCCAGGTTGCCGCGCTCGGTCAGCGCGTTGATCAGGCTCGACTTGCCGACATTGGACCGGCCGGCAAAGGCGATCTCGGGCAGTTCGTCGGGCGGCAGATCGCGCAGGCTGGCAGCCCCCATCACGAAGGAGACGGGCCCGAGCAGGAGGGTCCGCCCGGCCTGTACGAGGTCGGGATCCAGCGCATCGGTTGCGAGATCGATCACGTCCGGTTCGGACGCAGCCCCCCCGAAACCGGAACCCCGGCCGCTTCCGCGGCCGGGGTCGGGGTGGTCGCAACGGTCTCCGGGGAGATGTCGGGACCGCCGTCCCGCGTCTGATCTGGTCCGGCGTTCATCTCCGGCACTCCTCGGATGGTTCGGGTGATGGCGGACGTCGTCAGACCTTGACGCCCATCCGCCGCATGATCAGCCACTGCTGACCGATCGAGAGCAGGTTGTTCCAGGTCCAGTAGATCACCAGACCGGCGGGGAAGCCCGCGAACAGGAACAGGAACATCACCGGCAGGAACATCATGATCTTCGCCTGCGTCGGATCGGCCGGCGCGGGGTTCAGCTTCTGCTGAAGGAACATGGTGAAGGCCATGAGCACCGGCCAGATGCCGATCGCCAGGAAGTGCGGCGGGGTATAGGGCAGCAGGCCGAAGAGGTTGGTGATGTAGAGCGGGTCGGGTGCCGACAGGTCGTGAATCCAGCCGAAGAAGGGCTTGTGCCGCATCTCGATGGTCACGAACAGCACCTTGTAGAGCGCGAAGAAGACCGGGATCTGGACCAGGATCGGCAGGCAGCCGGCGGCCGGATTGACCTTCTGCTTCTTGTAGAGGCCCATCATCTCCTGATTGAGACGGACCTTGTCATCCTTGTAGCGCTCGCGCAGCTTCACCAGTTCCGGCTGCAGCTTCTTCATCTTGCTCATCGCCACATAGGACTTGTTGGCAAGCGGGAAGAAGAGCGCCTTGGTGCAGAGCGTCAGGATCAGGATGGAGATGCCGAGATTGCCGACGATGCTCTCGATCCAGAGCAGAACCAGGAAGATCGGCTTGGTCAGGAAGTAGAACCAGCCGAAATCGATCGCCAGGTCGAAGTTCTTGATGCCGAGTGCGTCGCCATAGCCATCCAGAACGTCCAGTTCCTTGGCGCCGGCAAAAACCCGCGACACGGTGCTGGCGGTCGCACCGGGTGCGACCTCGCGGACGCTGCCCAGATAGTCGACCTGATATTTGGGCGTGGTGCCGACCACCGAATGGCCGAAGCGTGCGGTCACCGCCTCGGACTGATCAGGAATCACGGCGGCCAGCCAGTACTTGTCGGTGATGCCGAACCAGCCGCCGGTCGAGCTGGCCGAGACCGGCTGCTGCTGTTCGGCCAGATCCTTGTACTTGTATTCCTTGAGGGTGCCGTCGACGACGCCGAGCGGACCTTCATGCAGGATGTAGTAGCCGAGCGTCTGCGGCGTGCCGCTGCGCGAGACCAGCGAATAGGGGTAGAGCGTGACCGCCGCGTCGCCGGTGTTCGTCACCTTGTCGGTGACGGTGAACATATAGTTGGCGTCGATCGCGATCTGGCGCTCGAACACCAGCCCCTGGCCGTTGTCCCAGGTCAGCGTCACCGGATGTTCAGGCGTCAGCGGCTTGTCGTCGGCCGGCGTCCAGACCGTCTCCGCGCCCGGCAGCTTCACGTCGTTGGATGAGGCGACCCAGCCGGTCTGGGTGTAATAGGCGGCCTTGGTGCCGAGCGGCGAGAGCAGCTCGATCCGCGGCGAGGTCTGATCGACCGTCTCGTGATAGTCGACCAGGGCGACATCGTCGATCCGGCCGCCTTCCAGGCTGATCGAGCCCGACACGCGCGGCGCATCGATCTTCACCCGCGGATCACGGGCCAGCGCCGCTTCGCGGTCGAGCGGCGCGGGGGCCGCAGGCGTCGCACCGGGGGCCGAGGGCGCCGAGCCGCCGGCGGTCGCCGGGGCTTCGGTCGACACGGCTTCGGCAGGCTGCTGCGGCTTCGGCTGCGGGACCAGGAGGTAGTAACCGAAGAGGATCGCGATCATCAGGACCATCGCGATCATCAGGTTGCGCTGTTCAGGCATCGGCCTCACCTGATTTGCCGGCGCCTGGCTCAGCACCGGATCCGGGGCGCGGCGGCACCGGGTCGTAGCCCGACGTCCCCCACGGATGACACCTCAGGATCCGCCGGAGCGCCAGCCAGGCGCCATGGACGGGTCCGTGAAGCTGTACCGCCTCGATCGCATAGGCCGAACAGGTCGGCAGATGCCGGCATCGCGGCGGCAGATAGGGTGATATCACAAGCTGATAGCCCCGGACGAAGACGATCATCAGCATGGCGAGGCCACGACTGACGATGCCCTGCCGGGGCTTGCGACCGGTGGCGCGGGAACCGCGATCGCCCGGGCCCGACCGACTCTCGTCATGGCCCGACCGACCTTCGGCCGGCACGACCGGACAGCCGCAACCGGCGTGATGGAGATGGCCGCTCATGCGTCGCCGTCTCCCGCCGGGCCTGCGGAAACCACAGCCCCGGCGGCCGGGGCCGGCCGCACCTTCCCGCCATCCTCTCCACCGCGCCGGGGGCGCCTGGGCCGCGGCGCCTTGCGCAGCGCTTCGGCAAGATCGGCCAGCAGGCGGTCATAGTCGCGGTCGACGGTCTGGGTGCGCGCGATCAGCACATAGTCATGCGCCGGCATCGCATCGGCGATGCAGGCATCGACCGCTGCGCGCAGGCGCCGGCGGGCCCGGTTGCGCGCCACCGAATTGCCGACCTTGCGGCTGGCGGTGAAGCCGACGCGGACCGAAATCCGTTCGGCGGCACGGGCATCGCGTTCGGCCGCCGTCCAAGGACGGGCCTGCACCACAACCCCCGGCGTCGCCCATTTCATCCCGCTGCGCGCAGCGGCAAGAAACTCACCGCGGCGCTTCAACCCGGCTGCACCCGCCTTCACCACCCGGCCCTCGAACGATCGGGGCCGCGCCACCGCCGGAACCGAACGGTCCGGGGTGCGCGGCCCGACGAAGACGGTCCGGTCAGGCGCTCAGGCGCTTGCGGCCGCGCGAACGACGGTTGGCCAGCACCTTGCGGCCGCCCACGGTCGCCATGCGCGACCGGAAGCCATGACGGCGCTTGCGAACGAGCTTGCTCGGCTGATAAGTCCGCTTCACGGTAGGAACTCCATATCTGCTGTGACCGGCACTGAGGCCCCGATACCGGCGCCTTTTCATGCGGGTCACGCACGCGCCGGGCGGGCCGCGCCTGCCGGCGAAACCCGAATAACCACGGGCTTATACGGGCACGCCCCCTGCCTGTCAATCGCAAGCGAGGGCCACGATCATCTGTTGCCGCGCGGTGGGTTGCCGAAGCCTCAGAAGTCCCCGCTCAGCAGCTGGGCACGCCGGCGGGCATGGTAGTCGGCATCGATCCGGCCGCGGGCAAGCAGGTCGTCCAGTTCGAACAGGCGGTCTTCCCGCATGCGCTCGTCGGCGCGGGCGGCGCGGGCGGCATGCAGGGCAAGCAGTTCCCGGCCCGAGAGGTCGGGCGCCGCCTGGGGCAGCGGCCGCATGGCGGTGAGCGGCGGGCAGAAATTGGCGGCACGGCCGCGGCCGTCGCGGATCGCATAGCCATAGCCCGCGAAATGATCATCCGGATAGCGATAGGACCAGTGGCGCGCCTCGGCGCAGTCGCGATCCGCGGGTTCCAGCGACATCACCACCGGCCCCATGCCGTCGGCAGTGGGCTGGTCGCCGACATAATAGCGGTGCTCCACCCGCCCGAGGGTGGAGCGGGTGCCGAAATCATGGGGCGAGCAGGCGGCGGTGACGAGGCCTGCAAGAAGGCCGGCGACGAGCCCCGGGCGCATGGCGGTTCTCCAGTATGGACCGGTTGTGGGCCGAGTGTGGCGGCTTCGCCCGGTGCGGGCAAGTGCGGCGACTTGCCCTGGATCAAAGCGGGAGATGCTGCACTGCATCATGCTATCCTGGCGTTCAGGCGACGCGCCCATCCCCCCCTCACTTCCCGTGGACGACCGAGCGATCATGACCAGACAGAGCCCCGGCCCCCTGACCATCGCCGAGACCGCCTGGCACGCGGTGCCCCCGGAGACGGCCCTCGCAGCCCTCAATGTCCGGGCCGACGGCCTGGCGGGCGACGAGGCCGCCAGCCGCCTGGCCGCGTTCGGGCCCAATCGCCTGGAGGCCAAGGCCGGGCGCAGCCTGATCGCCCGGATCGCCGGCCAGTTCCGCGACGTGCTGATCCATGTCCTGCTGGTCTCGGCCGCGATCTCCATCCTGCTCGGCCATTACGTCGATGCCGGGGTGATCCTGGGCGTGGTGGTGATCAACGCGGTGATCGGCTTCGTTCAGGAAGGCCGGGCCGAAAAGGCGCTGGCGGCGATCCGCGACATGATCGCACCCCGGGCGGCGGTACTGCGCGGCGGCGTGCGGGTGGGGGTGGATGCGGCCGAACTGGTGCCGGGCGATGTGGTGCTGATCGAGGCCGGCGACCGGGTGCCCGCCGATCTGCGCCTGCTGGATGCAGCCGGGCTGCATGTCGATGAAAGCGCACTGACCGGCGAGTCGGTGCCGGTTTCCAAATCCACCACCCCCACTCACCCCGAGGCCGCCCTGGCGGACCGCGTCTGCATGGCCTATTCCGGCACCATGACCACGGCCGGCCAGGCGCGTGGGCTGGTGGTCGCCACCGGCTCCGCCACCGAAATCGGCCGGATCGGCCGGATGATCGAGACGGTGGAGACGCTGGAGACCCCGCTGGTCCGCCAGATGGCCGGATTCGGCCGCCGGCTGTCGGCGGTGATCCTGGCGATGTCGGCCGTGGTCTTCGCGGTGGCGGTGGGCTTGCGCGGCTATGCCTTCGACGACGCTTTCATGGCGGTGGTGGGGCTTGCGGTGTCGGCCATCCCCGAGGGGCTGCCGGCGGTCATGACCATCACGCTCGCGATCGGCGTGCAGCGCATGGCCCGGCGCCGCGCGATCGTGCGCCGCCTGCCGGCGGTCGAAACCCTGGGCGCGATCGGGGTGATCTGTTCCGACAAGACCGGCACGCTGACCGCGAACGAGATGACGGTGCGCGACTGCGTGCTGGCCGAGGGGCGGCTTGCGGTCGAAGGCCATGGCTACGATCCCGACGGACGGGTTGCGACCGAGGCCGGCGAGGACCCCGCCACCGCGGCGGCGGCCGTGCTTGCCGATCTCGCCCTGGCCGGGCTGCTCTGCAACGACGCCCGGCTGTTCGCCGATGAAGAGGGCCGTTGGCGGGTCGAGGGCGACCCGATGGAGGCGGCCCTGGTGCGCCTGGCCGCCAAGGCCGGGCTCGACCCGGACCAGACCCGCGCCGCGCGGCCGCGGATCGGGCTGATCCCCTTCGACAGCCGCCATCGCTGGATGGCGAGCCTGCATGCCGGCACCGACGATCCCGGGCCGCTGCTCTGCGTGAAGGGCGCCCCCGAAGTGCTGATCGGCCTGTGCGAGGCGGAAGCCATCGGCATCGATGCCGGGATCGGCACCCGCCCGATCGACCGGCCGGCCTGGGAGGCCGAAGTCGAGGCCCTGGCGGGGCGCGGCCGGCGAGTGCTGGCGATCGCTGCCCGCCGCCTGAGCGCAGGCGCCGGAATGCCCGCCGCGGGCGAGATCGGCCAGGGGCTGGTGCTGCTGGGCCTGGTCGGCATGATCGATCCGCCGCGCCCGGCGGCGGTGGAAGCGCTGGCCGCGGCGCGCAGCGCCGGCATCAAGGTCAAGATGATCACCGGCGATCATGCGGTCACGGCCGCCGCCATCGCCCGCGACATGGGCATGGACGTCACCCATCCGCCGGCGACCGGTGCCGAGCTGGATGCCGCCGATGCCGAGACCTTCGCGAAGCTTGCCCACGAGCGCCAGGTCTTCGCCCGGGTCAGCCCCGAACACAAGCTGCGGCTGGTGGAGGCCCTGCAGGCGAAAGGCGCCGTGGTCGCGATGACCGGCGACGGCGTCAACGACGCCCCGGCACTGAAGCGCGCCGATGTCGGCGTCGCCATGGGCAACAAGGGAACCGAGGCAGCCAAGCAGGCGGCGCAGATGGTGCTGGCCGATGACGATTTCGCCTCGATCGTGGCGGCGATCCGCGAGGGCCGCACGGTCTATGACAATCTGCGCAAGGTGATCGCCTGGACCCTGCCCACCAATGGCGGCGAGGCCATGGCGATCGTGGCCGCCATCATCCTGGGCCTGACCCTGCCGCTGACCGCGGTGCAGATCCTGTGGATCAACATGATCACCGCCGTGGGCCTTGGCCTGACGCTCGCCTTCGAGCCGACCGAGCCCGCCGCCATGCGCCGGCCGCCCCGCGCCGCCGATGCGCCGCTGGTGACGCCCTTCCTGTTCTGGCGGATCGGCTTCGTGTCCCTTCTGTTCGTCATCGGCACCTTCACCGTCTTCCATCTGGGCGAGGCGCGCGGGCTGGGGCTGGAGGGAGCCCGGACCCTGGTGGTGAATGCGGTGGTGGCGATGGAGATCTTCTATCTCTTCGCCGTGCGCTACATGGCCGGGCCCTCGCTGACGCTGACCGGCATCATGGGCACGCGGGCGGTGCTGACCGGCATCGCCGTCACCGTCGCCGCCCAGGCCGCCTTCACCTGGTGGCCGCCGATGAACCGGCTGTTCCAGACCGTGCCGCTGGGCCCGGTCGAGATCCTGATCGCCACCGGCGCCGGTGTCTCCCTCTTCGCGGTGATCGAGATCGAAAAGCGCATCACGCGGCTGATAACCCGCCGGCACTGATCCACCGGCGCAGACCGGGCTCGCGCGGCGATCACGGCAAGTTTATTGGCGGGCGGGTCGGGCGGTCGCTACATCTGGATGAGGGGCGACCATCCCGGCCGCCCGCCGATGGACCCGCCGCCGATGACCATGTGCCGCAACCCCCGGGATCCCGAGACAGATGGCCGCCGCCCGCTGCTGCGCTGCCTGCCGCTCGCGATCCTGGTGGCTGCCCTGGCGCTGGCGCTGGCCGGCGGGCTGCATCATCAGCTGACGCTCGAGGCCCTGACCCGCCATCACGACCGGATCACCGGGCTGATCGAGACCCATCCGCTGGCGGCGATCGCCGGCTTCTGCCTGGTCTATGCCGTGTCGGTCGCCATCTCGCTGCCGGGTGCTGCATTGCTGAGCCTGGCGGCGGGGGTGTTTTTCGGCGTGCAGCTGGGCCTCGCCATCGTATTGGTGGCGGCGACCGCCGGCGCGGTGACGGTCTTCCTCGCAGCCCGCGGCGCGCTCCGGCCGCTGATGCTGCGCCATACCGGCGCGAAGCTCTGCCGCATGGAGACCGGTTTCCGGCGCAATGCCACCAGCTATCTGCTGTTTCTGCGGCTGATGCCGGTCTTCCCCTTCTTCCTGGTCAATGTCGCCCCGGCCCTGTTCGGCATGCGGCTTCTGCCCTATGCGGCGGTGACGCTGATCGGCATCGTGCCGGGGGCGCTGGTCTATGTGTCGCTGGGCGCGGGGCTGGGTCAGGTGATCGCCGAGGGCCGGGTGCCGGATCTGGCCGATCTGATGACCGTCGAGATCATGGCCGGGCTGTCGGGGCTTGCGGTGCTTGCCCTGCTGCCGGCTTTGGTGTCGCATGTGAAGGCCCGCCGCGCCGCACGGAGACGCCCATGACCAGCCCCGAGCGGATGCTCGACACCGACATCTGCGTGATCGGCGCCGGCGCGGCGGGGTTGAGCGTCGCCGCAGGCGCCGTGCAGATGGGCGCGCGCGTGGTGCTGGTTGAACGCAATCGCATGGGTGGCGACTGCCTGAACGTCGGCTGCATCCCCTCCAAGGCGCTGATCGCACGGGCGCGGGCGGTGGCCGAGGCGGCGCGCTGGCCGGAGCTGGGTCTCTCCGGTGCCGCGCCCATGGTCGATTTCAGGGCAGTGAAGGACGGCATTGCGCAGGTGATCGCCGGCATCGCCCCGCATGATTCACCCGAACGCTTCCGCAGCCTGGGCGTCGAAGTGATCGAAGCCGATGCCCGGTTTCTGGACCGCAACCGGCTGATGGCGGGCGACCGGATCGTCACCGCCCGGCGCTTCGTGATCGCCACCGGATCCCGCCCGGCCCTGCCGCCGATCGAGGGGCTGGAGCGGGTGGTGGTCCACACCAACGAGACCATCTTCAGCGACCGGATGCAGCCCGAACATCTGGTGGTGCTGGGCGGCGGGCCGGTGGGGGTGGAGATGGCCCAGGCCCATCGCCGGCTGGGATCGGCGGTCACCCTCGTCACCTCGGGCAGCCTGCTGCCGACCGAGGATCCGGAGCTGGTGGCGGTGATCCGCGCGCGCCTGCTGGCCGAGGGCGTGGTGGTGCTGGAACAGGCCCGCGCCGTGGCCGCCCGGCCACGAAGTTCCGGCGACGGGGTGCGGCTGCATCTGGCGGGATCCGCCGGTGCGGGGCAGGTGGTGGAGGGCGACCAGCTTCTGGTTGCGACCGGCCGCAGGCCGGTGACCGAGGGGCTCGACCTCGCGGCAGCCGGCGTCGAGGTCGATGCCGGCGGCATCCGGGTCGATGCGCGGCTGCGCACCAGCAATGGCCGGATCTTCGCCATCGGTGACTGCATCGGCGGCATCGATGGCGCGGCACCGCAGCGCTTCACCCATCTGGCCGGTCATCATGCCGGCATCGTGATCCGCCAGGCGCTGTTCCGCCTGCCGGCCAGGGTGGAGACCCGGGCGGTGCCGCGGGTGATCTTCACCGATCCGGAACTTGCCCGGGTCGGCCCGACCGAGGCCGAGGCCCGCGCCATACATGGCGACATCCGGGTGCTGCGCTGGCCCTTCGCCGAGGTCGACCGCGCCCGCACCGAGGAGCGCACCGACGGGCTGGTCAAGGTTCTGGTCGGGCGCCGCGGCCGTATTCTGGGCGCCGGGATCGTGGGCGAAGGCGCGGGCGAGCTGCTGCAAAGCTGGGAACTGGCGATCCGCGAGAAGCTGAAGATCGGTGCCATGGCCGGGCTGATCACCGCCTATCCCACCCGCGCCGAGGCCTCGAAACGCGCTGCCGGCCAGGCCTTCACCGAGCTGCTGTTCGGCAGCCGCAGCCGCCGTCTGGTGCGGCTGCTGCTGCGGCTGCCCTGACCGCGAAGGGTGATCCTTATGCCCGACAGCAGGCCCCGCCGCCGTTTTCGTCTGCCCTTCGTCGACAGCCTGTCGGGCCGGCTGCTGCTGCTGACCGTGATCTTCGTGATCCTGGGCGAGGTGCTGATCTATCTGCCCTCGATCGCCCGCTTTCGCCTGGTCTTCCTGGAGGCCCGGCTTGCCGCGGCCCATCTGGCCAGTCTGGCGCTGGAAGATCGCGACATGGAGGTGACGCCGGGGCTGGAGAAGGTGCTGCTCGACAATTCCATGGTTGTCGCCGTCACGCTCAGCCGCCCGGGCCGGCCGGATCTGATGCTGGGCGAGCTGGCGCCGGCCGCCCGGACCGTGGATCTGCGCCAGCAGACCCCGTTCACGCTGATCCGCGATGCGCTCGACTGTCTGCTGAAAACCGAACCCCGGCTGATCCAGGTGATCGGCCCGGCGCCGATGGCGCCCGAGATGATGGTCGACGTGCTGTTCCAGGAACGCGATCTGCGCGACGAGATGCGCGCCTATTCGATCCGCATCCTGACCCTGACCATCGTGCTGTCGGCGATCGTGGCCGCCCTGCTCTACGCAGCCATCGAACGGCTGATGGTGCGGCCCATGCGCCAGATGGCGGCCGCGGTGATCGCCTTCCGCGAGGCGCCGGAAGATCCGGCCCGGATGATGCCGACCTCGGGGCGCAGCGACGAAATCGGCATCGTGCAGCGGGAACTGGCGATGATGCAGCAGAGCGTGCGCCGGGCGCTGGAACAGAAAAGCCGGCTGGCGGGGCTGGGTGCAGCGGTCGCCAGGCTGAACCACGACCTGCGCAACCTGCTCTCGACCGCGCTGCTCAATGCCGACCGGATCGAGCGCGAGGCAAGCCCCGCGGTGCGCCGGCTGCTGCCGCCGATGATCACCGCGCTCGACCGGGCGATCACGCTTTGCGGCCGGTCCCTGGGCTTCGCCACCACCGAGACGCCGGCCCCCGACAGAACCCGGCTCGATCTGGCGCAGGTGGTGGACGAGGTGCTGGCGACCGTTGAACCCGACCCGCCGGCCGCCCCCGACGATCCGCTGCTGCCGGCCGCCGATCCCGGGCCGATCGCCCGGACCTGCGCCATACCGGCCGGCACCATGGTGTCGGCCGACCATGACCTTCTCTACCGGATCCTGGCCAATCTGGTGCGCAATGCGCTGGAGGCGATGCAGGCGACCACACCGCCGCCCGACGGCCACCGGCTGGTGGTTGCCATCGGCCGCGGCAGCGGGGACGAGATCGCGATCCGGGTCGACGATACCGGGCCGGGCCTGCCGTCCAAGGCGGCCGCCCATCTCTTCGAGCCCTTCACCGGCTCAGCCCGGCCGGGCGGCACCGGGCTGGGGCTGGTGATCGCCCGCGATCTGGCCCGCGCCCATGGCGGCGATCTGACCCTGGACTCGACCGGGCCCGAGGGCACCCGCTTCACCCTGCACCTGCCGGTCAGGTAGCCCCGCCTCTGTCAGACGGATGTCAGACGGAGGCTACCCGGATCAGCATGAAGCCGTCATGGCCCTTCACGCCCACGGTCTGCAGCACCGTCGCCTCAAGCCGCGGATCGGCCGCGACCATGCCGGTGAAGCTGCGCACGCCCTGTACCGAGGCATCGCCATCGGGATCGGTGACCCGCCCGTCGCGCACCACATTGTCGGCCAGGATCACCGAACCCGGCCTGACCAGCATCATCGACCAGTCGAGATAGACCGGGTTCGACGGCTTGTCGGCATCGATGAAGATCAGGTCGAAGGGCGGCTCGGACCCGTCTTCGACCGCAGCAGCAAGATCGGGCAGATGATCATGGGCCGGGCCCACGCGCAGATCGATCCGGTCCATCACCCCGGCGGCCGTGAGGTTGGCGCGCGCGACATCGGCATGATGCGGATTGAATTCCAGCGTCACCACCCGCCCCGCCGGCCCCAGCGCCCGTGCAAGATGCAGGGTGCTGTAGCCGCCGAGCGTGCCGATCTCCAGCACCCGCCGCGCGCCGACCATCTTCGCGACCATCCCCAGAAACCGGGCCTGAAGCGGCGAGACGTCGTGGGGCGGCAGGCCGGCTGCGGCATTGGCGGCAAGCGCCGCTTCCCCCGCCGGGTCCACCGGCAGCAGGTGGTCGGCAAACCAGAGGTCGACCGCCTGCCAGCGATCGGGGTCGGTCGAAGTCATGGGGCACAGGCTCCGCGGGTGGAGAGAAGATCAGGACCAGAAGGGATCGGCATCCTTCACGAAACGTTTCCAGGCGCTCACCCCCTTGCGCAGGGCCTCGTCCTGGCCGGCCGCATGGGCGCCCGCGATCATGCCGGCACCGAAGGCGAGCGCCGGCCGGGCCGACAGCTCTTCCAGCCGGGAGCGGGCGACGGCGATGTCGTTCAGCAGGCCGAGCGCATCCTGCAACGCCTTCAGCCGCTTGCCGAAGCGGGTCGCCTGCTTCTGGTCGGTGGCGAGCCCGCCGAAGAACTCGCAGGCATAGCGCAGCTTCTTGACCTGGATGCGCACCTCGTGCCGGGCCTCGGGCGCCAGCTTGCCGAGACCGCGGCCCCGGCGCAGCACCTTGCGCAGCCGCTTGTCGAGCACGCGGGCCGCAAAGGCCCCCAGCGGCTCCAGACCGGGTGCCGGAGACAGGTGGACCACCGGCGCCTCCCCTGCCTCGGAGGTATCGGCATCCCCGCCGGACAGCGCCAGCCCGTCGAAGGGCTCCGGCGCCACGCCGCCATCGGGCAGCCAGTGGCCGGCCTCGATCCAGGCGCCCAGCACCAGGGGCAGCCGGGCGAATTTCGGATCGTCGAGTGCCGCGGCGACGGCATCCCAGGCCGCGCGCCGGTCGTCTTCCACCGCACCGCGCAGCGCCGCGAGCGGGCCGGCCCCCAGCAGCTTTTCCGCCCCGGTCAGGGTTTCGCCCACAAAGACGTCGGCGTCGCGCGCCGGCCCCAGCACCGCCATCAGCCAGCCCAGCGCCGCCTTAACGTGGCCCGGCGTCAGCAGCGCCGGATCGACACCCGGCGCCAGCGGGTCGGCGACGGTCGCCCCGGTCGCCTCGCCGAAAATCTCCTTGAAGGTGGACAGCGCCGATTTGAGCCGCCGGACGGAGACCCGCATCTGATGCACGCCTTCGGGCAGCCCCGCCCGCACCGCAGGCTCGTTGGCGACCAGCTGGCCCAGACAGGCGCGGGCGATCGCCCGGAAGCCCTCGGCCGCGGTCATGTCGGGGTCAAGCGCGACGGGGGCGGCCTTCTCGGCGGTCACCTCGTCCGCGGCAGCGGCCCCGGCGACCAGGGCAAAACCGCGCTCCGATTTGGGCGGCAGCAGCGGCTGCAGCCGCACCCGGTCGAGCAGGGTGAGCGCCACCAGATAGAGCCGGTCGGGCGTGCCCTCCAGCAGGCGGAGTTCGATTTCGGCAACCGGCAGCCGGTGTTCCGGGTCTTCGGCGTCGGCGATGCTGCCCTCGTCGATCACCAGTTCGACCGCCCAGCCGGCATCACCCAGCCGGTGCAGGCTGCGCCTGAGATCGGTGACGAAAACCGGCCTCAGCGCAGCGGCAAGTTCGGTCTCGGTGCCCAGTACCCCCAGCGGCGTGCCGGTCAGCAGCCGGAGGTCCGGCCGGTCGTCGGCCACCGCATCCTCGAATGCGTCGCGCCGGATCAGGGCCGAGCCCGCCGGCGGCTCCATCGCGCATTTCACCGACTGCACATGGCGCCGGCCGATGGTGACCACCTTCACCACCGCGCCGCGGTCATGAAGCTGCCTGTCTTCGGTATCGAAATAGACCGCGCTCTGCGACCGGGTCACCGGCTTGGCAAGCCTGAGGTCACGCAGGGCGCGGTGCTGCCGGAGGCATTTCAGCCCCGCGGGATCGAGGGCGAATTTCAGCCCGAGTTCGACGCGATGCATGGGGGCAGGTTTCCTGTGAGACCCGGAACGATTGGGGAGATGCGCCGGAACGGGCGCAGGCTGCGAGACCGGGCAGGGACCGCATGACACGCAAGCGATTATGCCTGCTGCCGGCCACGTCCGCCAGTGCACGCAATGGCGTCGAAGGGTCGCAGCCGGTGGTCGCAGAGCGCCGTATAATGGAAACATGCGACATAACGATGAGAATTTATTGACAAAATGTCGGGAAAACAATTTCGTCAGAGTGAGGTGTCCAATCGGACGCCGGCCAGCACCGCCAGGACGGGGCGGTGCGATGCATCCGGCCGGGGCGGGTCGGGATGCCGGGTTTCATGGGAGCACCGATGACGCAACTGAGCCGAGATCACCAGCTCGACGGCCCCCTGCTCGACGTGCGCTCCCTGAGCGTCCGCTTCGGATCGAACCGGGTCGTGGACGACGTGTCCTTTGCGGTGGCGCCCGGTCAGACGCTCGCGATCGTGGGCGAAAGCGGATCGGGCAAATCGGTCACCTCGCTCGCGATCATGCGGTTGATCGACCACATGAACGGCACCATCGATCAGGGCGAGATCCGCTTCGGCCAGGGGGCGGATCCGGTCGACATCGCCCGCGCCTCCCAGGACGAGATGCGCCGGATCCGCGGCAAGGACGTCGCGATGATCTTCCAGGAGCCGATGACCTCGCTCAACCCGGTCTTCACCGTCGGCGACCAGATCGCCGAGGTGCTGATGCTGCACGAGGGGCTGCCGAAATCCCGGGCGCTGACCGCAGCACGGGAGCTGCTGGAGATGGTCCGCCTGCCGGATGCCGCCGCGATGCTGAAGCGCTATCCGCATCAGCTGTCGGGCGGCATGCGCCAGCGGGTGATGATCGCCATGGCGCTGGCCTGCCGGCCGAAACTGCTGATCGCCGACGAGCCGACCACGGCGCTCGACGTCACCATCCAGGCCCAGATCCTGTCGATCATCCGCGACCTGCAGAAGAAGCTGGGCATGGCGGTGATCTTCATCACCCACGATATGGGCGTGGTGGCCGAAATCGCCGACCGGGTGGTGGTGATGTGGCGCGGCCGCAAGGTCGAGGAAGGCCCGGTCGAAGAGATCTTCGCCCGCCCCGCCCATGCCTATACCCGGGCCCTGCTTTCGGCGGTGCCGGCGCTCGGCTCCATGACCGGCGAGCCCTTCCCCAAGCGCCTGCCGCTGACGGTGATGGATGGCGAGCAGTCGCGGGTGGTGGGCGTCGAGAGCATCCAGGACACCGCCCGCTATGATCAGGCGCCGATCCTGAGCCTGCGCGGGCTGGAAGCGCGCTTCGACGTGCGCCGCAACCTGCTTGGCCGGGTCACCCATCGGGTGCATGCGGTGGAAGGCGTCGATCTGGATCTCTGGCCGGGCGAGACCCTGTCGCTGGTGGGCGAAAGCGGGTCGGGCAAGTCGACCATCGGCCGCACCATCCAGCAGCTTCAGGACCCGACCGGCGGCGAGGTGCGCTTCGAAGGCCGGCCGATGTCTGAGATGTCGGCCCATGAACGCCGCAGGCTGCGCCGCCAGGTGCAATACGTCTTCCAGGACCCCTTCGCCTCGCTCGACCCGCGCCGGACCGTCGGCTTCTCGATCGCCGAGCCGATCACCACCCACGGGCTGATCGACGGCGCGAAGGCCATCCGCAGCCGGGTCGCCGAACTGCTGGAACGGGTGGGGCTGAAGCCGGAATTCGCCGACCGCTACCCGCATGAATTCTCGGGCGGGCAGCGCCAGCGGATCTGCATCGCCCGCGCGCTTGCCTCGAAACCCCGGCTGATCATCGCAGACGAGGCGCTTTCGGCACTGGACGTCTCTGTCCAGGCGCAGATCATCAACCTGATGATGGAATTGCAGGCCGAAGAGGGGCTGGCCTATCTGTTCATCAGCCACGACATGGCGGTGGTGGAAAAGATCAGCCATCGGGTGGCGGTGCTCTATCTGGGCCAGATCGTCGAGATCGGCTCGCGCGCCGCGGTGTTCGAACGCCCGATGCATCCCTATACCCGCAAGCTGCTGTCGGCCGTGCCGGTCGCCGATCCGACCCGACGCCCCGACCGGCCGATGCTCGACGGCGAGATCCCGAGCCCGGTGCGCCGGGTCGGCGATGCGCCCCGGATCCTCTCCCTCACATCCGTGGCCCCCGACCACAAGGTCGCCGAAACGGCATGAACCGTGCCCGCATCAAGGGCCGGGGCCACGTCCTGACCAGCAGCCGACCCGATCTGCCCATCCGACCGGGCCGGCCCTGAGGCCAACGTCCACTCGCATTCCACGCGGAGACGACGCATGAGACATCTCCAGACCACGAAACGCCTGCTGCTGGCCGCGGCGCTGGCGGCGGCCCTGCCCTTCGGCATGGCGGCATCCGCCTCTGCCGCCGGCACCCTGACGCTGTCTTCCCCCCAGGATCCCGGCAGCTGGGACCCGATCGACACCTTCCTGGTCAACTGGTCGTCGGTGGCGACCAACGTCTATGAAGGCCTGGTCTATCGCACGCCCGACCTGAAGATCGTCCCGGCGCTCGCCACCAGCTGGGAGGTTCTGGACGAGGGCAAGCGGCTGCGCTTCAAGCTGCGCGACGGCGTCACCTTCCATAATGGCGAGCCCTTCACCGCCGAAGCGGTGAAGTTCACCTTCGACCGCCTGCTGGGCGAGGAAGGCAAGAAGGGCCCGCAGCGTTCCAACTACGCGGTCATCGACCGGGTCAACGTCATCGACGACCACACCGTCGACCTGGTGCTGAAGCAGCCCGATCCGGTGCTGATCACCAAGCTCGCCGGCTATGGCGCGATGATCGTGCCGCCGAAATATACCGCCGAGCATGATGAGGCCTACATCAACGCCCATCCGGTCGGCACCGGCCCGTTCCGCATGACCGCCTATGACCCCAAGGTCTCGGTCACGCTGGAGCCCTTCGCCGACTATTGGGACGGCGCGCCCGCCCTCGACAAGGTCACCTACCGCTTCATCGCCGAGCCCGCGACCGCGGTTGCCGAGCTTCAGGCCGGCCGCGTCGACGTGGTGATCCCGCCGACCATCCCGATCTCGATGGTCGACACCATCAAGGCCGATGCGAACCTGAACCTGGTCAGCGTCACCAGCCCCACGGTCTATGCGCTGCGCTTCAACACCCGCGACGGCATCACCGCCGATCCGCGCGTGCGCAAGGCGATGATCATGGCGGTGGACCGCGGCACCATCATCGATGCCATCCTGGGCGGCCAGGCCAAGCAGATCGCCAGCTTCCAGTCCGAGCTGTCCTTCGGCTACGACCCGAACATGAAGCCGCTGCCCTTCGATCAGGCGAAGGCAAAAGAGCTGCTGACGGAAGCCGGCGTGAAGCCGGGCGCAGAGGTGCAGATCGACATCCGCGGCAACGACGCCACCTTCGCCGAGGTGTCGCAGGCGGTCGCCAGCTATCTGGGCATGGTCGGCATCAACGCCACCATCAAGCCTTACGAGACCAATGTGCTGCTGAACGACATCATCCCGCAGGGCAAGACCGGCGCGATGTTCCAGCAGAAATGGGGCGGCTGGACCCTCGACTACGACAACACCGCCTATCTGATGTACCACACCGGCGAGCGCTGGAACCCCTATGACAGCGATCCCAAGCTGGATGCGCTGCTGGAGCGTCAGCGGTCGATGACCGACCCCGCGGCACGCGAAAAGGTGCTGCACGGCATCGCCGCCTATGCGGCCGACAGGGCGCTGGAAATGCCGCTGTTCAACCTGAACGAAATCTACGGCGTCTCCAAGCGGGTGAAGGGCTTCGTGGCCCCGCCGGACAACCGCATCCGCCTGACCGGCGTGACGGTGGAGTGAGTCGTTAGTTTAGTCCCTTGCCGGGCGGGTGCTCCGCACCCTTGGCCGCCGCCTCAATGGCGGCTTCGGTGGCCGGTTTCCGGCCACCGCCTGAACACGACTTGTGCCTGGGCACTTGCCGGGCGGGCGCTACCGCGCCCTTGGCCGCCGCCGCAATGGCGAGAGTCTGTTTGGCCCTCGCCGGGCGGGTGCTCCGCACCCTTGGCCGCCGCCGCAATGGCGAGAGTCTGTTTGGCCCTCGCCGGGCGGGTGCTCCGCACCCTTGGCCGCCGCCGCAATGGCGGCTGGGGCGCGAAGCACCCGGCTTTCGGGGCAGCACGGCGCCTGGCGACAAGTACCATCGCGGATCTGCCGGGCCTTCGGGTCCGGCGGGTCTTTCGTCGATCCATCCTCCGGAGGCTGACCCTTGGCCGGCTTTCTCCTCAAGCGCCTGTTGCAGGCGATCTTCGTCCTCTTCGCCGTGACGCTGACGGTGTCCTTCGCGATCCGCCTGACCGGCGATCCGGCGCTGATGCTGGCGCAGGGGGCGGGCAGCGTCACCCAGGAGGATCTCGACAACATCCGCCAGGCGCTGGGCCTGAACGAGCCCTTCCTGTCACAATATCTCGATTTCGTCACCGGCCTCGTCACCGGCGATCTGGGCCGCAGCTTCCTGGGCGGCACCTCGGTGTCTCTGCTGGTTTCCAAGGCGCTGCCGGCGACGCTGGCGCTGGCCTTCACCTCGATGATCGTCTCGATCGCGCTCTCGATCCCGCTCGGCATCCATGCCGCGGTCAATCGTGGCCGGCCGGCCGATCAGGTGATCCGCATCCTGTCACTGACCGGCCTGTCTTTCCCGAATTTCTGGCTGGCGATCATGCTGGTGCTGGTCTTCTCGATCACGCTGCGCTGGCTGCCGCCCTCGGGCATGGACGGGATCCTGAGCTTCGTGATGCCCGCCGTCACCATGGGCATCATCCTGACCGCGACCAATGTCCGCCTGGTGCGCACCGCCATGCTGGAAACGCTCCGCGCCCAGTATGTCCAGGTCGCCCGTGCCAAAGGGTTGAGCGAGAGCAAGGTGCTCTACAAGCATGCGCTCAGGAACTGCGCCATTCCGCTGATCACCTATTTCGGCCTCCAGTTCGGCGGGCTGCTCGGCGGCATCGTGGTGATCGAGCGGGTGTTCAACTGGCCGGGCCTCGGCACGCTCGCCTTCGATGCCGTCGCCGGGCGCGACTATCCGGTGCTGCAGGCGGTGATCACCGTGCTCGCCCTGCTCATCGTCGCGATCAACCTGCTGGTCGACATCGCCTATGGCCTGGTCGATCCGCGCATCCGCACCCGCTAGGAGACGAGACCCATGGCACGCGCCCGCACGCATAAAAGCGGCCCGCAGCTGGAGCTGGTCCTCGGCCTCCTGCTGGCCGGCGGCATGACCGCCGCGGTGCTGCTCTCGCCGCTGCTCTTCCCCGATGGCGGCGAGAAGATCAACCTGATGGCCCGGCTGACCCTGCCCTTCCAGACCTGGGCCCATCCGCTCGGCACCGATCCGCTCGGCCGCGACGTGCTCGCCCGGGTGATCACCGGCGGCAAGATCTCGCTGCTGGTCGGCTTCACCTCGGTGGTGGGCGCGGTGGTGATCGGCGTGGTGATGGGCCTGGTCGCGGGCTATTACCGCGGCTTCTGGGACATGGTGGTGATGCGCTTCGCCGATGTGCAGCTGGCGCTGCCCTTCATCCTGCTCGCCATCACCTTCATCGCCATCGTCGGCGGCGGGCTCACCAACACCATCATCCTGCTGATCGCGGCCCAATGGGTGCAGTATGCCCGCCTGGTCCGCGGCTCGGTGCTTTCCCTGGTCGATCGCGAATTCATCCATGCCGCGCGCGCGATCGGCGTGCGGGACGTGAAGATCCTGTTCATCCATCTGCTACCCAATCTGGCGGGGCCGGTGGTGGTGCTGATGACCCTGAACGTCGCGACCAACATCCTGCTCGAAAGCTCGCTCACCTTCCTGGGCCTCGGCGTCGACCCGACCATTCCCAGCTGGGGCGGCATGCTCGCCGACGGCCGCACCTATCTGCAGAACGCCTGGTGGGTCAGCGTCTTCCCCGGTCTCGCCATCCTGCTGACCGTCCTGGGCCTGAACCTGCTGGGCGACTGGCTGCGCGACCGCCTGGACCCCACCGGCCGTACCCAGGCCTGATCCACCTTCTGCTCTCCCGCCCTCTCCGGAGCCGGACATGACGCTGCTCATCGACCAGACCTTCGAGCGCACCCTCGACCGGCTGCTCGCCACCTACGCCACCCCCGACTGGCAGGGCGCCAGCCTGGATGCCTGGCTGTTCGAGGATGCCGGCCAGCGCCGCGCCGCCGAGGCGCGGTTCCGGGCGGCCGGTATCGATGCCCGGCTGCACCCGGCCTACAAGCCGCTGATCGGCTTCTTCATCGAGGACGCCCGCGCCAAAGGCCCCTTCACCCGGGTGGACCTCGGCTATCCGGTGGTGCCCGAGGCGGGCGAGAACCGCTTCCGGCTGGAGGCCTATCCGCTGGCCGGCATGATCGGCGATGCCCGGCTGGATCTGGTGCCCGAAGCCGTGGCGCCGGGCACCATGCCCGTCTACCGGCTGCGGCTGGAAGCGGCCGACGGCAGCCTCACCGACCTCACCCTGCCCGCCCCCAACCATCTGGCGGAAGATCATGCAGGCGAAATGCGGCTGTCGCCGACCGGCTGGCTGAAACTGGCCCATCCCGATGGCCGGCGGATCGACCAGCGGCTGGAAACCGATTACGAGGCGCTGTTTCACCGCGCCATGGCGGTGATCGCGGCCTGGGACTGGGGCGCGGACGAACCCTTCTTCGAGACGCTTGAGATCCGCGTCGAGCTGCCCGGCGCCGATACGCGCCTGCCGGTCGGCGAGGAGGTGATCAGCCTGCACGAGGCGCTGCACGAGGAGCTGTATTTCTCGCTGCTGGAACATTTCCAGCGCCGGTCCGGCCGGCCGATCGGCGCCCGCGACCTTCAGCCCGGCCGGATCCTGCCCGAGATCCGCGGCTCTGACGGGCTGGTCCGGCTGGTCATCGAGACCCGGCCGCTGGATAGCGGCGAGGCCGACTGGCCCGACCAGCCGCTGCACGAGGCCGAAGCCCCCTTCGGCATGGCTCAGATCAGGGCCGAACTCGACCGGATCGGCGGCGAGGTCTTCGTCGCCGGCTCGCGCGCGGGCCGGCCGGTGCTCGCCCGCCATCGCCAGGGCAGCGATCATCCGGTGATGATCAGCGGCGGCCAGCACGCCAACGAGGTCTCGGGCGTCGCCGGTGCGATCCGTGCCGCCGCCCTGCTCGCCGATCGCCCGACCGCGCATTTCACCATCGCCCCGGTCGAGAACCCCGACGGCTATGCCATGCACCGCCGGCTGACCCGAAGCCAGCCCGACCATATGCATCATGCGGCGCGCTACACCGCACTCGGCGACGACCTCGAGTATCGTGGCCAGACCGGGCCGCTCTACGAGGCTGCGATCCGGGTGGAGGCACGGGCGCGGACCGGTGCCGACCTGCATCTCAACCTGCACGGCTACCCGTCCCATGAATGGACCCGGCCGCTGACCGGCTATGTGCCGCGCGGTTTCGAGATGTGGACGGTGCCCAAGGGCTTCTTCCTGATCCTGCGCCATCATCCGGGCTGGGAAGACCGCGCCCGCCGGCTGCTGACCCGGGTGACCGCCGAACTTGCCGACCTGCCCGAACTGGCCGCCCTCAACGCCCGGCAGATCGCGCTTTACGAAATCCACGCCGGCCGGCTGGGTTTCGAGATGATCGACGGCTTCCCCTGCATGGTCTCGGAACAGCCGGCCCAGGTGCCGGCGGTCACGCTGATCACCGAATATCCCGACGAAACCGTCTATGGCGCGGCCTTCCGCCTGGCCCATGAGGCCCAGAGCCGGGCGGTGCTGGCGGCCTATGATGCCTGGCAGGAGATCATGACCGGCGCCGACTGAGGCCGCCCCCCGTCATTCCGGCCCCTCATCGCAGACCCAGATCGTCCAGCACCTGGCGGGTGATCTGACGGCGGCGGGTCTCCGCAGCCGGTCCCGTGCCGCGGGCCTCGCCCGTGGTCAGGATGCGCGAGATCCGCCCCGGATGCGGCCGCATCACCACGATGCGGTCGCCCATCCGGATCGCCTCGTCGACGTCATGGGTCACCATCACCGCCGTCAGGCCTTCGCTCCGGATGATGCCGGCCACCTCGTCCTGCAGCCGACGACGGGTGATGGCATCCAGTGCCGCGAAGGGTTCGTCGAGCAGCAGGATGCGCGGTCGCGCGACCAGCGCCCGCGCCAGGGCCACCCGCTGCGCCTGCCCGCCCGACAGCTGCCCCGGCCAGGATCGGGCATGGGCGGAGAGCCCGACACGCGCCAGCTCCGCCCGTGCCCGCGCCAGCCGTTCCCGGCGCGGCACGCTGTGTGCGACCAGAGCATGGGCGACATTGTCCTCGACCCTGGTCCACGGGAACAGTCGGTGGTCCTGGAAGACGATGCCGCGATCGGTATCGGGCCCGTCCACGAGCCGTCCATCGACGAGAATCCGGCCGGTGTCCGGTCGGTCGAGCCCCAGGATCAGCCGGAGCAGGGTGGATTTGCCGCAGCCCGAGGCGCCGACCACGACCAGTGTCTCGCCAGGGGCGGCCGCAAGCGAAATCCCCGACAGCACCTCGACCTCGCGGCCATCGAGCGGGAAGCGCCGCCCGACCCGGTCGAGATCGAGCGCCGCGCCGCGTGCCGCGACGACCGGCGGATGCGCAGTCGCCGCAGCATCGGCGGGATCCGCATCGGGCAGGGCAAAGAACGGAAAATCGATCGGACGGGTCTCGGACATCACGACGTCCTCCTGAAAACGGACGGGCTCCTGAAAACGGACGGGCTCCTGAAAACGGATGGGCCGCTCACGGCCCCGGTCGGGTGTCGGGTCAGCAGGCGGGTCAGACGCCGGGCAAGCAGGGTCTGTGCGGTACCGAGAGCGCCGAGCAGCACCACGCCCAGGATCACCACCTCCATCTGCATATGTTCACGGGCACCGCTCATCAGCCCGCCGATGCCGGGGCCGACCGTCATGAAGTATTCGGCACCGATGGTCCCGAGCCAGGCATAGATCAGGCCCTGATGCAGACCGGTGGCGATGGCCGGTGCCGCGGCCGGCAGGATCACCGACCCGAACCGCCGCAATGGGCCGAAGCGCAGCACGGCGGCCACTTCCAGATGCCTGGCCGGCACGGCGGCGACACCGCTTGCGGTGTTGAGCACCACCGGCACCAGTGCCGCCAGGGCAATGAAGGCGAGCTTGGCCGCCTCGCCGACGCCGAACCACATCGAGATCAGCGGGATCCAGGCGAAGACGGCGATCTGGCGCAGGGCATCGAAGCCGGGCGCCACCAGCCGGGCGGCGATACGCGACAGCCCCAGCCATGTCCCGAGCGGCAGGCCGATGGCCACCGCGATCGCAAAACCGCCGAGATCACGGGCGAGTGTCGCCGACAGATCCCGTGCCAGACTACCGTCACCGGCGGCTGCAAGGAACGCCCCGACCACCGCCGCCGGGGCCGGCAGCAGGGGATGGCCGGCAAACACGGTTCGTGTCGCCAGGTCCCAGAGGACGAGCAGGAGTACCGGCAGGATCAGGCCCCTCATGACCCGGTCCCGATCTTCCAGCGGTCCAGGCGGCGCTGGATCAGGCCGAGCATGCGATCGAGCACCAGCCCGATCAGGCCGACCTCGGCCATCGCCACCAGGACCATATCGAGCTGGAAAAGCTGGCGCCCCCAGACCATCAGGTAGCCGAGGCCTTCCGAGGAGGCGAGCAGCTCCACCGCCACCAGCGCCGCCCAGGCGTGGCCGAGGCCGCTGCGGATGCCGGTGAAGACGGATGGCACCGCCGCCGGCAGCACGACACGTGTGAGGCTGCGCAGCGGACCGAAGCCCAGCACCCGGCCGAGATCCAGAAAGCCCGCCGGCACGGCCCGGATGCCGTCGAGGGTGTTGAGCGCCACCGGCACCATGGCCGCCTTGGCGATCACGATGACGGTCATGGGCTCACCGATACCCACGGCCAGCATGAGCAGCGGCAGCCAGCCCAGGGCCGGTACCTGGGCAATGGCCAGGAACAACGGCTCCACCAGCCGCCGCAGCCCCTCCGACAGACCCATCAGGGCGCCGAGCACGAGGCCCGCGAGACTGCCCAGGGTGAAGCCGGCTGCGACCCGGGTCAGGCTGACCGCGGTGTGGTGGCCAAGCTCGCCATCGGCAATCAGCTGCCGGGCCGTGTCGAGCACGAAGCCCGGCTCGGGCAGGATCTGGATCGGCACCAGCCCGATGGCGGAACCGACCTGCCAGACCAGCAGTCCGACTGCAGGCAGAATCAGGCCGGTGAGCGGCTGAAGGACCGTGCCGAACAGACTTGCACCGTGCTGCCGGCGGGTGCGGGCGGCCGGTACCGCCGGGTGAATGACCGTGCCGTATTCGGTTTCGATCGACATGAGCTGTCTCCGCCGGTCATGAGCCGCCCCCGGCGATCACCGCACCGGTGGCATCGTGTCGCGGCCAGAGCCGGTCGGCATCGATGCCCAGGTCACGGATCGCCGTCTCGACATAGTGAGGCTCGAACCAGCCCTCGATATCGACCGGGCGGCGAATCAGTCCGTGCTTGCGGGCGGCCTCGGCCTGATCGGCGTAGCGGGCGAAAAGAAAGGCGTCGAGACGCGGGTTGGAGCGTTCGGCAAGCGGGGTGCCGTCGAAATCGGCGCGGAAGATGCCGACCGGCACGCCCGACAGACCCCAGATCCGAAACAGTTCCTCGCGATTGGCCTCGTCCGACGCCCAGGCGGCGGCGCGCACCAGGCCGGTCACGATCTTCTGGACGATCTCGGGGTGTTTCGCCTCGAAAGCCCGGGTCACCAGCAGATGGGCATGGCGGGTGAAGGCCGGATCGTCACCCTTGGTGTTGTAGACGATCCGGGCGATGCCCTTCTCCTCCAGCCCCAGGAAATCCGCCTGACCAAAGGCGGCATCGATATCACCGGTCGCCAGTGCGGCCGTCGCGGTCGGGAAGTCCATGTTGATGAACTTCACGTCACGCTCCCCCAGACCATGGGCCGCCAGCACCTTGTCCGTGGCGAGCTGGAGGTTGGTGCCACGGAACTGTGCCACCTTGCGGCCTCGCAGATCCTCGACCGACGTGATGCCCGAAGCGGGCGTGGCGGCGAGGTAGAGATTGGACCGGATGCCGCTGGCGGCGATGATCCGGGTTTCGAGCCCGTTGGCCCGCCCCACGATCGACGGCAGGTCGCCCTGGAGGGCGAAGTCGAGCTGACCGTTGGCGATCGCCTCGTTCACCGCAGGGCCGGCACCCTTGAAGAACGACCAGCGGAGCCGGACCTCTCCCTCTGGAAAGGCGTCGCGGAGATAATCCCCGGCATGAACCACGGCCAGCGTGTTGCCGCTGCCGTATTCCCGGTTGCCGACACCGATCTGAGCGAAGCCGATCCGGACCTCGACCGGTTCGGCCCGGGCGGGCGTCGTTGTGACAAAGGCGGTGAGGAGGCCGAAGCCGACCGCGAGGATCGCGGCCAGCTTCGGCCCGGCAGGACGGCGGCGCATGCCCGTCATTCCGCCGCCGCCTGCCGGTTCAGCACCTCTTCAACCGCGGTGCCGCGGAAGAAGGCGGGGTTGGTTCCGGCATAGAAGCGATAGGGGTTTTCAAACACCAGACTGCGGAAATTGGCCTCGGTCAGGGTCCCGCGCTCGACCAGATCCCAGGTCTCGGCCAGAACCAGGCGCAGATCCGGCACGTCCCAATGGCCGCTGTCCGAGGCCCAGAACGCATTCAGCTCCACGCCCAGCGGATTGACGCGGGTGTTGAAGGCATGGGCCACGGTCGGGTCGTCGGCCTCGGAGCCGAAATAGAAGTTCGGCACGAAGCGGTCGCGGATATCCTCGATCCGCTCGATGCCGGCCGCGGCGAAGTCGTCGAGCGCGTTGCGGTCCTGGGGAATGCGACGGGCCTGATTGGCGCCGAACGCGACCTCTGCCAGATCCTGAGCCGAGCCCAGCCGCTCCAGCACCGGCCCGTCGGCATGAAGCAGGTAAAGATCGTGGAGCAGATCCGCATCCAGCCGGTCGGGATCGTAGCGGCCGATGAAGGGGGCCCCGCGCTTTTCCCAGTGGCCGACCAGATCGGCATAGAGCGACGATGCGAAGCCCGCCCCGCCTTCCAGCAGCCCCAGCCGCAGATCAGGGAAACGGCGGGTGACGCCAGCGAAGAAGAGTGATTTGGCGAGCGCTTCCGACGCGGAGGCGAAATGGCCGATATGGTTGTACATGTAGTTCGACCAGGACGACCGGCTGGTCCAGCCCATGCCGATCGAATGGGTGGTCAGCGGAACCTTCAGCTCCACCGCCTTCGCCCAGAACGGATCATAGTCATGGGCCGAATCGACGCCGAAAGTGTCGAGCCAGGTGGTATAGCGGACGAGATCCGGGAAGGCATCGCGGGGATAGCGGCGGGCGAGTTCCGGGATCGGCCGGCGCAGATTGCCCGGGATCAGCGCGACCTTGAGGCCGAGCGTGTTGACCGCGAACTCCAGTTCCTCGATCCCCTCCTCCGGTGTATGCAGCGGGATCGCCGCCACCGGGGTCAGCCGGTCGGCATAGGGGCGGAAGACATCGGCATTGTAGGTGTTCACCGCGCGGATGATCACCCGGCGCAGCTCCGGATCACCGATATGAACCGCAAAGGTCGAGATGTTGGGATAGAGCACCGCAAAATCGGTACCGCTTTCACCCAGCCGCTCGTGCAGCAGCCGCGGGATGGATACCGTGGCAAGATCGAGCGTGTTTTCCGACGGCAGAGCCCACCACGGCGGCCGTGGTGCGGCACGGTCGCGGCGCTCGTCGGGGGTGAGGGCATACCAGTCATTGCCGAGCTGGCCGAAGCCGCGGACCAGCGCCGCGCGCCAGGCGTCGACCGCGCGGGCGCCGCCGATGTCGTCGATATAGGCCTCGACCAGCGGGCCGTATTCGACGGTGTGCAGGTCGGTGTCGATCACGGGATGGTCGAGCAGGTCGCGGATCTTCGCCGAGGGTGAACGCTCCGCGGGCGAAATTCTGCGGCCAGACGGCCTGGACGACCGGGGGGTCGGAGATGAAAAGGTCATGGACAGGGCCTCCTTGGTGATGCCTCCATTAAACAGTCTATATTTTCTGTAGAAAAATTAGATATTCTTCCCAGAACGGCAAAATCAGGCTTTCAACGCCCAAGCCTCGTGAATTTCCAGAGTGCCGTGAATTGCCGGAAGACCGCCAATCAACCGCCAATCAACGGAGAGCTGCGCCATGACCACCCCGTCTGCCGTATCCGGTGCGAGCCTGCGGCGCCTGCCACCGCTGACGTCCCTCAGGGCCTTCGTCGTTGCCGCCCGCCAGCTCAGCTTCACGGCGGCGGCGGACGAGCTGTTCGTCACACCTGCCGCCGTCGGCCAGCAGATCCGCCAGCTGGAAGCCCATCTGGGCCGGCCGCTCTTCCGCAGGGTCGGCCGCAGCCTTCAGCTGACGGAGGACGGACGCGATCTGCTGCCCGGCCTGGCACGTGCCTTTGAAACCATGGTCGAAACCCTTGCCCGATTGGGCGAAGCGGCGGATGCCGCCACGGTCCGGGTCTCGGTGCCCCCGGCCTTCGCCGCCAAATGGCTTGTCCCCCGACTGGCCGACTTCTCCGCCAGCCATCCCGGCGTGGGGCTGTCGGTCGCCGCTTCGATGGCTCTGGTGGACTTTGCCCGCGAGGAAGCGGACTGCGCGGTGCGCTACGGTGCGGGACAATATCCCGGCATGCATGTCACGCGGCTGATGACCGAGCGGGTGGTGCCGGTCTGCGCCCCCACTCTGATCGACGGGCCTGAACCGCTGGACCATCCCCGCCGCCTGGCCGGCCGCGTCCTGCTTCATGACGATGAACTCAGGGACGATCCCGGCTGCCCCGACTGGCGGATGTGGCTGCGTGCAGCCGGCATCCGGGACATCGACGCCACCCGCGGCCCGCGCTTCGACCAGTCGAACCTGGCGATCGAGGCCGCGATCGCCGGCCAGGGTGTGGCCCTGACCCGGCTTCGCCTCGCCGAGGCCGACCTCGCCGCCGGCCGCCTGGTCCGACCCTTCGGCGGCGCGGTGCCGGTCGACTTCGCCTACTGGTTCGTCTGCCCGCCCGAACGGCTGGATCGCCCACCGGTTCAGGCTTTTGCAGGCTGGCTGGTCGCGCACTGCGCCACCCTGTGACACAGTATTGGATAATTTAAGAATAATTCTAACTTGCAAATCTTGCGGCGAAGCGTAGATCTGAGAATGAGTATCATTCTCTGATGAGGCCCCGCCATGGGCATGCGTTCCATCGCCGCCGTTCTGCTCGCCCTCGTAATGTCCGGCGCCGCGGCCCTGCCGGCGCAGGCGGCGGATAAGCTGAAGGTGCTGACCACCTTCACGGTGATCGCCGACATCGCCGCCAATGTCGCGGGCGATGCGGCCGAGGTCGTGTCGATCACGAAGCCCGGTGCCGATATCCACACCTACAGCCCCACCCCCGGCGACATCCGTCGGGCCCTGGGGGCGGGGCTGGTGCTACGCAACGGGCTCAACCTCGAACTCTGGTTCGAGAAATTCCTGCGCAACCTGGGCGAGGTGCCGGCCGCGACCGTCTCGGACGGCATCAGCCCGATCGGCATCACCGAGGGCCCCTATGAGGGCAAGCCCAACCCGCATGCCTGGATGTCGCCCGAGGCGGCGAAGATCTATGTCGCCAATATCCGCGACGCCCTCTCGGCCGCCGATCCGGGCCATGCCGCAACCTATGCCGCCAATGCCGCCGCCTATACGGCCCGGATCGATGCGGTGGCGGCACCGATCCGCGAACGGCTGGCGGCCCTGCCGCCGGACCGGCGCTGGCTGGTGACGAGCGAAGGCGCCTTCTCTTATCTCGCCCGCGATTTCGGGCTGAAAGAAGCCTGGATCTGGCCGATCAATGCCGATGGTCAGGGCACGCCCCAGCAGGTTCGCCGGGTGATCGACACCGTGCGCGAGCATCAGATCCCGGTGGTGTTCTCGGAAAGCACCGTCTCGCCCGATCCGGCCCGGCAGGTCGCCCGCGAGACAGGCGCGCGCTATGGCGGCGTGCTTTATGTCGACACGCTGACCGACGCCGACGGGCCGGTGCCGACCTATCTGGACCTGCTTCGCGTCACCGCCGGCCGCATCGCCGACGAACTCTCCCGTCCCTGATCCGACAGGATGCCCGTGCGATGACCCTGTCCTTTCCCCGCACCGCCGCCCGCGCCCGCGCCCGGTTCCCCGAAACCGTCGCCGGTATCGAGGTCGAGGGCGTCACCGTTACCTATCGCAACGGCCTGACCGCGCTCCGCGATGCCGGCTTCCGGATCCCGCCCGGCAGCATCACCGCGCTGGTCGGCGTCAACGGTGCCGGCAAATCGACCCTGTTCAAGGCGATCATGGGGCTGATCCGGCCGCGAGGCGGGCGGATCAGCATTCTGGGCCGGCCTGCCGCCCAGGCGCTCAAGGCCAATCTGGTCGCCTATGTGCCGCAGAGCGAGGAGGTCGACTGGACCTTCCCGGTGCTGGTGGAGGACGTGGTCATGATGGGCCGCTACGGCCATATGGGGCTGATGCGCCGGGCACGCCCGCGCGATCATGCCGCCGTCGCGGCCGCACTCGATCGGGTCGGCATGACCGCCTTCCGCCGCCGCCAGATCGGCGAGTTGTCGGGCGGGCAGAAGAAGCGGGTCTTCCTGGCCCGCGCCATCGCCCAGGATGCCCGGGTCATCCTGCTCGACGAACCCATGACCGGGGTGGATGTCGGCACCGAAGACCAGATCATCGCCCTGCTCGAAGCCCTGCGCGACGAAGGCCGGGTGATGCTGGTCTCGACCCATAATCTGGGCAGCGTGCCCGAATTCTGCGACCGCTGCGTGCTGGTGAAGGGCACGGTCCTGGCCGCTGGGCCGACGGCCGAAGTCTTCACCCGCCGCAATCTGGAAGCGGCCTTCGGCGGCGCGCTCCGTCATGTGGTGCTGGAAGCGGCCGGTGCCGACGGCGGGTCGCTGGGCGTGATCACCGATGACGAGCGGCCGCTGCTGCTGCGCGGCGGCCGCGCCGCCACCCGACGTGATGGCTCGGGGGATGTGGAGGTGCCGCGATGAGCCTGCTGCTCGAACCTTTCGCCTATGACTACATGGTCAACGCGATCTGGGTCTCGGCCCTGGTCGGCGGGGTCTGCGGCCTGCTCTCCTGCTATCTGATGCTGAAGGGCTGGTCGCTGATCGGCGATGCGCTGTCCCATGCCATCGTGCCGGGCGTGGCCGGCGCCTGGATGATCGGCCTGCCCTTCTCGCTCGGGGCCTTCCTGGCCGGCGGGCTCGCGGCCGGCGCGATGCTGTTCATCCGCCGCCGCAGCCGCCTGAAAGAAGATGCGGTGATCGGGCTGATCTTCTCGGCCTTCTTCGGCCTCGGCCTGTTCATGGTCTCGGTCTCGCCGGTGCCCGTGGACGTCCAGGCGATCGTGCTCGGCAACATCCTGGCGGTGACGCCGGCAGACACCCTTCAGCTCGTGTTGATCTCGGCCGTCACCCTGGCCGTGCTGGCGGTGACCTGGAAGGACCTGATGGTGGTGTTCTTCGACGAGGTCCATGCCCGCTCCGTCGGGCTGGCGGTCACCCGCCTGAAACTCATCTTCTTTACCCTGCTCGCCGCCGCAACCGTGGCCGCCCTCCAGACGGTCGGCGCCTTTCTGGTGATCTCCCTGGTGGTGGCACCCGGTGCAACCGCCTTCCTGCTCACCGACCGCTTCCCAAGGCTGCTGATCATCGCCGGCCTGATCGGATCGCTCACCAGCCTGGCCGGCGCCTATGTCAGCTATTTCCTGGACGGCGCCACCGGCGGAATTATCGTGGTGCTGCAGACCCTGGTGTTTCTCGCCGCCTTCGTCGCCGCCCCGCGCCATGGGCTGATCGCCGCCCGGCGCCACCGCGCCTCGCCGGAGGGAGGATCGGTCGCATGAACCCGATCGACGCCCTGATCACCCCCTTCCGCTTCGCCTTCATGGCGGATGCCCTGATCATCTCGCTGCTGGTGGCGGTGCCGGCGGCACTGCTGTCCTGCTTTCTGGTGCTGAAGGGCTGGTCGTTGCTGGGCGATGCCATCTCCCATGCCGTCCTGCCGGGGGTGGTGATCTCCTACGCCCTGGGCCTGCCCTATGTCGCGGGCGCCTTTGTCGCCGGCCTCGCCTGTGCGGTGGGGACCGGCTATATCCGCGACCATTCGCGCGTCAAACCTGATACGGTGATGGGCGTGGTCTATTCGGGCATGTTCGGCGCGGGGCTGGTGCTCTATGTCTGGATCCGCCCGGATGTGCATCTGGACCACATCCTGTTCGGCGACATGCTGGGGGTCGCGCGTGCCGACATCCTGCTCACCGGCGGGATCGCACTGGTGACCACCGCGGCGATCGCCGTCAAATGGCGCGACCTGCAGCTTCATGCCTTCGATCCGGTGCAGGCACGCGCAGTCGGGCTGCCGACCCGGCTTCTGCACTACGGCCTGCTCTGCCTGATTTCGGCAACGGTGGTCGGCGCCCTGGCCGCCGTCGGCATCATCCTGGTGATCGCCCTGCTGATCGCCCCGGGCGCCATCGCCCTGCTCGTCACCCGCAGCCTGGGGCGGATGCTGCTGGTCGCCGTGGCGGTGGCCGCCGGCGCCTCGGCAGCGGGCCTCATCGCCGCCTTCTACATCGATGCGGCCCCGGCACCGACCATCGTGCTGCTGCTGGCGGCCGGCTTCGTGGTGGCCTTCGCCATATCGGGTCAACGGGCGGCGATCGCGGCACGCGGCTGACATGGCGCCGTCTGCGGCGCCCGGCTATTCTGGGCATCGTGCGGCCCGCCCGGTGCCGCGGCCAGGACCCGGGGTGCGGCGCGCGCATGAAGCTTCTTCTCGCCGATGATCACGAGATCTTCCGCGATGGCATCCGCATGCTGATCGAGGCGCGCACCCCGCATCGCATCGTCTGCGAGACGGCATCGGGGAGCGAGATCGGCCGGCTGGTCCAGACCCATGCCCCCGATCTGGCGGTGCTGGACTATCAGATGCCGGGGGCCGAGATCACCGCGGTGACCGCCTGGCTGAAGAAGCGGTTTCCGGCGCTCAGGATCGTGATCCTGACCGGCACCACCTCGGGCGTGCTGCATGCAAGGCTGGTCGCGGCGGGCGCCGATGCCGTGCTGCCCAAGGCGGGCGATGCCGAAACCCTGCTGAAGGCGCTGGAGGCGGTCGCCGCCGGCCGGCAGGTGCTGCCCCAGGCGATCCGCGAGGGGATCGCGGCCGGGGCAGAGGCGCTGTCGCTCACCCAGCGCGAATACCAGGTGTTGCGGCTGGTCTGCCAGGGATTGAGCAATGCCGAGATCGCCGCCCGCTTCAACCTGTCGGACCGGACCATCGCCAAACATCGCGAGAACCTGTTCCGCAAGCTCGGCGTCGGCAGCGCCGCCCAGGCGATCAACCGCGCCGCCGAACTGGGGCTGATCTGACCGTGGCGGCCGGGATGCTACGGCTGCTGACGATGATCCCGGGCCTGCTGCCGCTCGTCTTCGCCGCCGCTGCCATCGCCTCGCCCGCAACCGGGCCGCTGCGCTGGACCGCCCTGCCGGTCGAGACGGCGGCGGCGGGGGAGGCGGCGGCGGGAGATTTCGTGCTGAGCTTCGGGGTTGCCGATGCCGAAGCGCTGATCGTCCGGCTCGACCATGACGGGGAAAGCCGCCTGCTGCTGGTCCAGACCCCCGACAGCGGCTTCGCCACCCGCCCGATCGCGGCACCGATGCTGGCCATGCCCGTGCAGCTTCCGCCCGGCATCTCGACCCTGGTGATCGGCTACCGGCTGCATGCCGACACCCCCCTTCAGCTCAGGCTCCGCACGGCCGCGGATTACGACCACTGGCAGGCGACGCGGCATCTGCTCGACGGTGTGCTGCTTGGCCTGTTCGTGGCGATGATCCTGGTGGCGCTGCTGCATTTCTTCGCCCTGCGCAGCCCGGAATACCTGCTCTATGTCGCGACCTGCGGCATGGTGCTCGCCTTCCTGGCCCAGATCGGCGGCTATGGCTTCATGTATCTCTGGCCGGAGGCGCCGGGCTGGAACCAGGTGGCACCGATCCTGTTCATGGGCGGGGTGCAGCTCGCCCATCTCGCCTTCACCATCCGTCTGCTCGATCTGCGCCGGCGCGCGCCACTTCTGCGCCGGGCCATGCTCCTGATCGTGGCGGCGGTGCCGGCGGGCTTCGCGGTCTTCTTCCTGACCGGAACGCTGGCGCCGCTCTTCGCGCTCTCGGTGCTCTACACGCCCCTGCTGCTGATCGCAGGTCTGGGGGCGGTGCGGGACGGGGTGGCCGGTGCCCGCTTCTTCCTGGCTGGTGCCGCCGCGCTGGTGCTGTTCGTGAATCTCGCCTTCGGGGCCGGGGTGGTCGGCGGGGTTCCGCTGCCCGGGGGCGATGTTTTCCTCTATCCCAAGCTCGGCTATCTGATCGAGGCCGCCTGTTTCGCCGGCGCGCTGGCCGACCGGCTGCGGGTGGCGCGGGCACAGGCCGAAACGGCGCTGCGGCTGCGGCTGATCGATGCCGAGGAACTCGCCCGCGCCGAGGCCGGGAAATACCAGGCGCTGCGCATCGCTCATGACCGGCAGCTGCAACTCGCCGCCTCGGGCCACGATCTCGCCCAACCCCTGCAATCGATCCGCCTGGCCCTCACCGCCATGCGCGACGACGAGGACAACCGCCGGATCCGGGCGCATATCGACCGGGCGCTCGACCTCACCCGGCTGATGATCGACGAGCTGATCCAGGGGGCCCGGCGCGCACCCGCCGTGCTGCCGCTGGATCTCGCCGAGGTGTTCGAGGATCTGGCCGAACGCCACCGCCCCCAGGCCGCGGCGCGGCGGATGCGGCTTCGCATGGTGCCGACGACCGCCCGGGTCGAGGCCTCGCAGCTGGTGCTGACCCGGATCCTCGACAATCTGATCGGCAATGCGCTGCGCTATGGCCGCAGCCGCGTGGTGGCCGGGGTGCGCCACCGGCCGGGTTTCCTGTCGATCGAGATCCATGACGACGGGCCGGGTATCAGCCCGGCAGAGCGCGACCGCCTGCTCGCCCCCTTCGTCCAGGGCGGCGGCCAGGCCGGGGCCGAGGGCTTCGGGCTCGGCCTGCACATCGTGCAGCGGCTGTCGGCCCAGTCCGGCTTCGGGCTCGACATCCGCGCGCGCCCCGGGCGGGGCAGCGTGTTCACGATCAGCATCCCTCGCAAGCCCCGCTGAGCCGCGAAAACCGCGCCCGCCCCCCGCGAATTACGCGCCTGAGCGTATTCATCGCCCCCGGCCCCGCGGCCTAGTCTGCCGCCATGACGACGCGACGGGCGTTGCGGGACAGACGGGGACGAGAACGATGCTGAGTGACATCTGGCGGGGAATGGTGGCCCTTGCGGACTGGCAGGGCTGGCTGCGGATCGCAACCGGACGACCCGAGGTCGACGTGGTGTTCATCACCAATCTGCGGGACGAGGCCGACCGGCGGCGCTTCTTCGGCCGCAAGGCGCCGGTATTGGGCCATGCCAACGGGCCGCGCATGCATCTGGACGGTGTCGCCGGCCGGGTGCGCGGCATCTATGTCACGGCGGCCGAGATGATGACCAGGGACGGCCGCCGCGAGGCCCGCGACCGCTTCATCGCCGCCTGCCAGTGGGCAGAGGCCCGCGGTGCCCGCACGGTGCTGCTCGCCGCCTCCACCAAGCGGCTGTTCGGCCGCGACGGCCGGGCGCTGAAAGAGATGTTCCCCAACCTGGTCTTCACCATCGGCGACAACGGCACCTCCAGCCTGCTGATCCGCGACGTCCGCGCCGCCCTGTCGCGGGCGGATCTCGCCCCCGGCCGGGCACGGGTGATGGTGATCTGCCCCTATGGCATTCTGGGCCGGATGATCACCCGCCGGCTGGTCGGCGACGGTTTCGAGGTCGTCGGCTATGGCGCCAACCCGGCCGCCCTGGCCGAGACCGCCGCGGAGTTCGGCATCGCCACCACCACCGATCTCGATCGGGTGGGCCGGGTGGACGCGGTCGTGGCCTGCACCCATAACGACGCGTCGAAGCTGACGGCTGAGGGCATCGCCATGCTACGCCGCCCCGGCCGCCGCCTGCTGGTGGTGGATGTGGCCGAGCCGGCCAATCTGGATCAGGCGGTTTACGAACGCCAGACGGCGGTGGTGGTGCGCCAGGATGCCGGCAACGGCCATGCCCCGGGGCTGCGCTATGTGCTGGGCGCCTTGTCGTGGCGCAAGCTCACCCTGTCGCGCGGCGTGGTCTTCGGCTGCTTCGCCGAGGCCATGACCCTGCACCACGCCATCCACCGCCAGGGCCGCACCGACCTCGCCGCCCGCGACTGGTTCGTCATCGACGACGCCAACCTCGCCGAGGTCGAAACCCTGATGACCGGCATCGGCTTCGAACCCCCTGCACCACGCTGTTTCGGGCGGCCGGTGGAGAGTTTCCGGCTGGCGATCAAAGAGGTGGACGAGTTGCCCTCCTCAGCCTCTCCGACAGTTCCAGTCAGCGTCAGCTGAAGGCCGCGATGACCGTCTCGATCGGAAGCAGGAGCAGGCGGCTTTCTTCCGGGTACTCGATGAAATCAGCGCAGTTCAGGTAGAAGCGCCTGGCGCGTTCGTCCTTCGCCTGTACGAGCACGGCACTTATGCCAAGGGTGCGAGATGCGGCGGCGATACGACCAAACGCGTCCAACAACAGATCGGCGCCGAGGCCCTGCCCGGCGTGATCCAGGCTGACCGCCAGACGGCCGATGACCGACACAGGTATCATGTCGGGGGCATTCCGACGCAGCTTGCCGGGAACGGCAGCACGCCCGAGAGCCCCCGCTGAAATGCAGTAATAGCCAACCACCTTCCGGCCGCGGCACATCACATAGGTTCTTGAGAAACGGCCTTCGTTGCGGAGGGCACGATGCCGCAGCCAGGCATCCAGCTCAGGCGTCCCGCAACTAAAAGTTGATAAATCATGCTCAGGGCTGAGGGGCTGGGGAGAGGTCAGCGCCTCTCCACCCTCGATCTCGCCGCCTATTTCTCCCATGCCGGTGTCCGCTTGACGAGTTTGCGGAGCTTCGGTCCGGGCGCGGGGGGATTGTCGAGCACCTGCAGAAAGGCGTCGTAACGCGCCGGATCGAGCAGAAAGAGCCGCTGGTCGAGGATCACGTCAATGGCGAGACTGCGGGCACTTTCGACCATGAACTCGGTGCGGGTCTTGCCCAGTGCCTGCGCTGCCTCGTCGATAAGCTGCCGGGTTCCGGCATCAATCCTGAGATTGATGCTGGCCTTGGCATCCGGCGCAGCGCCACGCTCCGCAACTGTGGTCGCGAAGGCATCCGGAGCATCATGCATGGCGGGTCTGCGGATCCTGGTCATGATCCGAATATGGCTCGGCGTATCTACATCGTCAATACGCCGCTCACCAAGACGCTGAAGCCGCAGCTGTCAAGGTGTTGGCGAAGAAGGGCCGGACAGGTCACCCCGTCCGGCCCGTCGCTTGCGGATCTCCGTCCCCGCGGTCAGGCGGTAGCGAATTTGCCGGCCAGGGCGTCCTCGATCAGGCGGATGGTCTCGGGCCGGCCGTAGAGCTGGATGAACGAGCCCATGCGCGGGCCCTGTTCCTGGCCGAGCAGCACTTCGTAGAGCAGCTTGAACCAGGCGCGCAGGTTCTCGAAGCCATGGGCCTTGCCCACCTCGTAGACCTCGTCCTGGATCGCCTCGGCGGTGGCGTCGGCCGGCAGGTCGCCGAGCCTTGCCGCCAGGGCCTCGATCGCCGCGCGCTCGGCCGCATCCGGCAGCTTGTAGCGCTTCTGCGGCTTCACGAAATCCTGGTAATAGTTCACCGCATAGCCGACCAGCCGGTCCAGATCGGGCTGGGTTTCGGGCGTCGCCTCGGGGGCGTAGCGGGTGATGAAGCCCCACAGCACCGACTTGTCCTCGGCATTGCAGGCGCTGGCCAGGTTGAGCAGCATCGAGAAGCCGACCGGCGGCTCGCCCGCCGGCGGGTTGCCGCCATGGATGTGCCAGGCCGGGTTCTCCAGCGTCTTCGCCGGCTCATCCGCGGCGTGGAAGCCGCGGAGATGGGCATAATAATCGTCCACCGCCCGCGGGATCACATCGAAATACAGCCGCTTGGCGCGCTTGGGCTGCTGGAACATGAACAGCGACAGGCTTTCGGGCGAGCCATAGCGCAGCCAGTCTTCGATGCTGAGCCCGTTACCCTTCGACTTCGAGATCTTCTGGCCCTCGGCATCGAGGAACAGTTCATAGGCAAAGCCGTTCGGCTGGCGGCCGCCCAGGATGCGGGCGATCTTGCCCGACAGCTCGGCCGAGGGGATCAGATCCTTGCCGTACATCTCGTAGTCGACGTCGAGCGCCACCCAGCGCATCGCCCAATCGGCCTTCCACTGCAGTTTGGCCCGGCCACCGGTCACCGGCTGCTCCACCGTCGTGCCGTCCTCGTCCTGGAAGACGATGGTGGCGGCGGCGGCGTCATAAGACAGGATCGGCACCTGCAGCACCCGGCCGGTCGAGGGGCTGACCGGCAGGATCGGGCTGTAGGTCTTCTGCCGTTCCTCGCCCAGCGTCGGCAGCATGACCTTCATGATCTCGTCATAGCGCTCCAGCACCCGGCGCAGCGCATCGTCGAAGGCGCCCGCGCGGTAGCAGTCGGTCGCCGAGCGGAACTCGTAATCGAAGCCGAAAGCGTCGAGGAAGGCGCGCAGCCGGGCGTTGTTGTGGGCGCCGAAGCTCGCATGGGTGCCGAAGGGGTCCGGCACCGCGGTCAGCGGCTTGCCCAGCGCACCGCGCACCAGTTCCTGGTTCGGAATATTGTCCGGAACCTTGCGCAGCCCGTCCATATCGTCGGAAAAGGCGATCAGCTTGGTGGGCATGCCGGTCAGCTGCTCGAAGGCCCGGCGCACCATGGTAGTGCGGGCCACCTCGCCGAAGGTGCCGATATGAGGCAGGCCCGAAGGGCCGTAGCCGGTCTCGAACAGCACATAGCCCTTCGCGGGCAGTTTTCCGTCCAGCCGCTTTGCCAGATCCTGGGCTTCCTTGAACGGCCAGGCCTTGGCCTCGGCCGCGAGACGGCGATCGACGGTCATGATGGGACGCATCCCTGCGAAGGGGTTGATGGATGGGAACGCGGCGAAGGTATGCGCAGCGGCGGCAAGGGTCAATCGAGCCGATCTCATACAAGGCCGGCTTCATCTGCATGGCCGAACTGGTACAAGACGCGAACAACCCCTATAACCTACGGGCACGCCCGCGCGATCGCAGCCATCATCCCTGACGAACGAGCCCCGCGACCGGACCCCGATGCCAGCCCAAGACGACGCCTTCCGGGGTCTCGATCCCGCCCGCACCGACCCGCTGAACGCGCCCGTCCTGGTCGCGCGTCGCGGCCGCGGCTATTGGAGCGCGCGGCCGGGCGAGACCTCGCGGGCGCTGCGTCCCGACCGGGTGGCGACCGCCTGGCACGATCATCAGCCGCTGGTGATCCACAAGCCGGCGACGGCGCGACGGCTGGGGTTGGACCCCGTCCAGCTCGAAGCCTTCGACCTGCTGGAACTTTTCGCCTTCATCAACCCGGCGGAAACCCCGCCGCCCACCGCGCGCGGCCTTGCCGCGGCGCTGGACGTGGAGCTGCCCGGCGCCGATCCCGCGGGCGAGATCGCCTGCATCCGTGCCATCGCCCGCCGGCTGCTCAAGGTCGCCTCGATCAAGCTGCGCCTGCCGGAACCCGCCGCCCTGCTGCACGAGGCGGCGCAGGCCGGCTGGATCTGGGCCCGGCCGCTGATCCAGGCCTCGGGCGCGGTGCCGCCCGCCGACAGCTGGGGGCTGAGGGTCTGGGGACGGCTGCCCGAATGGCAGGAACAGCCGCCCGAAGGCCGTCCCACCCAGCTTGGCGTGCTGCCCGAAGAGGCGGTGCAGCGGCTGGAGCGGCTGACCGGCGCCGGCGCCGAGCCGCGCCCGGAACAGCGCCGCTATGCCATGCATGCCAGCCTGACCTTCGCCGCCCGCCATGAAGGCCAGGGCCCGGCCCTGGTGCTGGCCGAAGCCGGCACCGGCACCGGCAAGACGCTCGGCTATATCGCCCCCTCCAGCCTCTGGGCCGAGAAGAATGGCGGCACGGTCTGGATCAGCACTTATACCAAGAACCTGCAGAAGCAGATCGACGACGAACTCGACCGGCTCTATCCCGATCCGGACGAGAAGGCGCGGCGCGTGGTGGTGCGCAAGGGCCGCGAGAACTATCTCTGCCTGCTGAACTATCAGGAGGCCATGCGCCGCACCGATACCGGCCCCGACCGGGCGGGGCTGGTGCTGACCGCCCGCTGGATCGGCGCCACCCGCGACGGTGCGCTCTATGGCGGCGATTTCCCGGGCTGGTTGTCGGAACTGGTCGGCCGGCGGGCGACGCTGGATCTCACCGATCATCGGGGCGAGTGCATCTATTCCGCCTGCGAGCACTATCGCCGCTGCTTCATCGAACGCGCGCAGCGCCGCTCGCGCCGCGCGCGGATCGTGGTTGCCAATCATGCCCTGGTGATGGTTCAGGCGGCCACCGGCGGCGATGATCAATACGGCCCCGACCGCTTCGTCTTCGACGAGGGCCATCACCTGTTCGACGCGGCCGATGCCGCTTTCGCCGTCGACCTGTCGGGCCGCGAGGGCGAGGAGCTGCGCCGCTGGATCGCCGGCCGCGAGACCCAGCGCCGCAGCCGTGCCCGCGGCCTGCGCGACCGGGTGGGCGATCTGGTCGCCGGCCGCCCGGCTGCGGAAGAGGCGCTGGCCGAGGCGATGCGCGCCGCCCGCGCCCTGCCGGCCGAGGGCTGGCGCCAGCGGCTGGAAGACGGCCTGCCCGAGGGGCCGTTCGAGGTGTTCCTGGCCCGCGCCCGCGGCACCGTGCTTGCCCGTGCCGCCGGCGATGCCGATGCGCCCTATGGGCTGGAGGCGCCGGTCGCCCCGCCGGCCCCCGATTTCATCGTGGCAGCCACAGAGCTTGAAGCCGCACTCCGCCTGCTGGAAGTGCCGCTCGGCCGGCTGTCGGAAGCGCTGGCCGGCATGCTGGATGAAGAGGCCGACACGCTGGAGCCGGGGGACCGGGCGCGGATCGATGCCACCGCCCGGGCGATCAGCCGCCGCGCCGCAGGCCTGGTCAAATCCTGGCGCGAGATGCTGGGTGCGGTGGAAGAGGGCCCGCCCGCCCATCATGTCGACTGGCTGGCGATCGACCGCGCCTTCGGCCGTGATGTCGATGTGGCGCTGAAGCGGCGCTGGATCGACCCGATGCTGCCCTTCGCGCGGGTGTTCGGCGAACGCGCCCGCGGCCTGCTGGTGACATCCGCCACCCTGACCGGCGGACGGCTGCCCGCCCGGGCCAAAGCGACGGCGCCCGACGGCGACGGCGACCCGCCAGCCACGGCGGAAACCCGCGACGGTCTGGACTGGCGGACGGCCTTCACCCGCTCGGGCGCTCGCCACATTCCCGGCACGCCGCAGACGTTGAGCCTGCCCTCGCCCTTCGACTACGGCGCCTCGGCACTGGCCCTGGTGGTGACCGATCTGCGCCGGTCCTCGGCCGACCAGATCTCGGCCGCCTATCGCGAACTGTTTCTGGCGGCAGAGGGCGGCGCGCTCGGCCTGTTCACCGCCGTGCGCCGGCTGCGCGTCGTGCACGACCGGATCGCGGCGGCGCTGGAAGAGGCGGGGGTGTCCCTTTACGCCCAGCATGTCGATCCGCTGGACACCGCCACCCTGGTCGACATCTTCCGCGCCGAGGAAGAAAGCTGCCTGCTGGGCACCGATGCGGTGCGCGACGGCGTCGACGTGCCCGGGCGGTCGCTGCGCCTGCTGGTGGCCGACCGGGTGCCCTGGCCGCGGCCCGACATTCTGCACCGGGCCCGGCGGCTCGCCTTCGGCGGCAGCCATTACGACGACGCCATCGTCCGGCTGCGGCTGCGCCAGGCCTTCGGCCGGCTGATCCGGGCGCGGGAGGATCGCGGCGTCTTCGTGCTGCTGGACGGTGCCCTGCCAACAAGGCTGACCACCGCCTTCCCCGAAGGCGTGACGGTGGAACGGGTCGGCATCGCCGAGGCAATCCGTCGCACCCGTGCCTTTCTGCACCCGCAAGCCGGCCAGGATCGGGACCGGCGGGACGGGGCCGGCTTGCCCCTGCCCGAGGCTTCCGGTAACAATCGGGGACCGGCGGTGCCGGGCACCCGGCAACCGGGCGACCGGCAACAGGACAACCGGCGCCCGGACGACATCTCCGGCTGACGACACCACCTCCTCATCGCATCTCCCGCCCCTCGACGGTTGACGGTAAATGGCTGCTCATCACTCCGCATTGATCCACACCATGGTTCTGATCTCCGCCGCCGATCGCGAGATGACCGATTTCGAGATGAAGGCGATCGGCGACACGGTGCAGGGCCTGCCCGTGTTCCGCGATTTCGACGCGACCACGCTGCCCGCCATCGCATCGGATTGCGTCGGCATGCTCCAGAACGAGGACGGGCTGGATGCCGTTCTCGACCATCTGGCAGCCGACCTGCCGGCGAAGCTGCGCGAGACCGCCTATGCGCTGGCCTGCGAAGTGGCCGCCGCCAACGGCTCGGTCAGCCAGGAGGTGATGCGCCTGCTCGAAATCCTGCGCCATCATCTGAACATCGACCGCCTGATCGCGGCTGCGATCGAGCGCGGCGTCCGCGCCCGCTATGCCCATCTCTGATCGGCAGAGCCGGTGAACGAAACCACCCCGCCCCGACCGTCGCGCGCAAGGCGCAGACCGGCCGCCCCCGCCACCGAAGCGGCGCCACGCAAGCGTGGCCGCAGGGGGGGTGAACGGGCGGCCGCGGCCATGGCTGCGGCCGAGGCGGCGCTGGTCCGCGAACTGACCGATCCGCTGGCCGTGGTCGGTATCGACGAGGCCGGGCGCGGCCCCTGGGCGGGGCCGGTGGTCGCGGCGGCGGTGATCCTGGATCCCGCGCGTCCGATCGAAGGTCTGGCCGACAGCAAGAAGCTGAGCCGCAAAAGGCGCGAAGCCCTGTTCCCGCTGATCATGGAACGCGCCCGGGTCGGCATCGGCGAGGCGTCGGTGCGCGAGATCGACCGGCTGAACATCCTGAAGGCGAGCATGCTGGCCATGCGCCGCGCCTTTGCCGACCTCGATGCCGGCGGCCGGCCGCCGGAACTCGCGATCGTCGACGGCGACCACACCCCCGAACTGCCGGTGCCGACGGTGCCGGTGATCGGCGGCGACGGCCGCTCGGCCGCGATCGGCGCGGCGTCGATCATAGCCAAGGTCACCCGCGACCGGATCATGGCCGAACTGGACCTGATCCATCCGGGCTTCGGCTGGGCGCACAATGCCGGCTATGGCACGGCCGAGCATCTGACCGCGCTGGAACGCCAGGGCACCACCGGCCATCACCGGACCAGTTTCGCGCCGATCGCCCGGCTGATCGCCGGTGCACCGGTGGAGACCGAGCCGGCAGCAGACGAGGTTGCGGCCGAATGAGGCGCCGGCGCAGCGACAGGACGTCCGCTCCATCGCCGGCAGAGCCGGCGCCCATCGACCCGATCGACCCCGACGCCGTGGCCGGCAGCGTGCTTGCCGGCGACTGCATCGAGGTGATGCGCCGCCTGCCTGCGGGATCGGTGGACATGATCTTCGCCGACCCGCCCTATAATCTGCAGCTGGCCGGGCCGCTGCACCGGCCCAACAACAGCCGGGTGGCCGCGGTCGAGGATGCCTGGGACAAATTCCCCGATTTCGCCGCCTATGACGCCTTCACCCATGCCTGGATGGCCGAGGCCCGCCGGGTGCTGAAGCCCCAGGGCACGATCTGGGTGATCGGCAGCTATCACAACATCTTCCGGGTCGGCGCCGCGATCCAGGATCTGGGCTTCTGGATCCTGAACGACGTGATCTGGCGCAAGACCAACCCGATGCCCAATTTCCGCGGCCGGCGCTTCACCAATGCCCATGAGACCCTGATCTGGGCCGCCCGCGACGCCCGCACCCGCTATCGCTTCAACTACAAGGCGCTGAAGCGGCTGAATGACGGGCTGCAGATGCGCAGCGACTGGCTGCTGCCGATCTGTTCGGGCCCCGAGCGGCTGAAGGATGGCGAGGGCCGCAAGGCCCATGCGACCCAGAAGCCCCTGGCCCTGCTCTACCGGGTGCTTCAGGCCGCGACCGCGCCGGGGGATCTGGTGCTGGATCCGTTTTTCGGCACCGGATCGACCGGTGTCGCCGCCAAGGCGCTGGGCCGGCGCTTCATCGGCATCGAGCGCGACCCGGGCTATGTCGACCTGGCGATGCGGCGCCTTGCCGAGGCGCCCGAGACGCCGGACCCGAAGCTGCTGGGCGGCGACGGGGTGGAGCGCGAGCCGCGCATCGCCTTCGGCCTGCTGGTGGAAACCGGCCTGCTGCCGGTGGGCACGAAGCTTTGGGACCGGCAGGCCCGCCATTCGGTCAAGGTCCGCGCCGACGGTCTGGTGGAAACCGGCCGCGGCCGCAACGCCGCCTTCGGCTCCATCCATCAGATGGGGGTAAAGGCCTCGGGCGGCCCCTCCTGCAACGGCTGGACCTTCTGGCACACCCGCGCCCGCAACGGCACGCTGACCCCGATCGATGAACTGCGCCGCCGGCTGCGCGCCGAAATGGCCGAAGAGCCGCTGACCGCCGCGGAAGAGGATGCTGCAGAAGAGAATGCGGCCGGGACCGACATCCCGGCCCCCCTCTCCGTCACGACCTGAGCGTCAGCCGCGATAGCGGCGGGTCAGCGCGTCGGCATGGGTCAGCAGCGCCTGGGCACGGGCATCCAGACCAAGCCTGCCATACACATTCGACAGGGCCCGCAGGGTCGCCGGCACCTCGGGCGTGGCCGCCCGGCGCAGTTCCAGCATCTGCTGGGCCGGCACCAGCCGGTCGGCCCTGATCAGGGCATCCAGATAGACCTGTTCGAACAGGTCGCGCTGAGCATGGCTGCCGCCGATCTCCGTCATCCGCGGCAGGGCCTGGCCCAGGCCGCGGATCGCCGCCTGCCATTCGCCCTTCGCATGGGCCAGCAGGCCGTCCGCGGCCGGAACCGCCACCTCCGCCCAGGCCGGCACCAGGAAGGGCGGCACGGCGCGGGCATGGGCATGGATCGCCAGCCGCAGGGCATCGGCCTTCTCGGTCAACCCGGCGCGGGCCAGACCGTAGAGATATTGCAGGTCCAGGAAGGGCTGGACATGGTCGCCGGTGCGCAGCGCCAGATAGCTGCCGAGATCGGCCCAGCGGTCGCCGACATCGATCCCGGCCAGTTCCAGCCGCATCAGCAATGAGACCGCATTGATCTGGTCCTGGGAATATTCCTTCCACACCCCCCAGACCCGGCCGTCATAGATCGCGAAAATCTCGTCCACCCGGTCGCGATCCAGCAGAAACAGGCAGAGATGCCACCAATTGTGGGTCGACATGAACGAGTTGAGCCCGACCCAGGTCTCGCTCATCTCCTGCATGAAGGCGAGCCCGTCATCGGTGCGGCCGCGGCTGAGGCAGACATGGGCGATGGCATGATGGGCCCAGGGCTCGTCGCGGCGCAGCCGGATCGCCTCGCGCGCTTCCGCCTCCGCCTCGTCGATCAGATGGCACTGTTCCAGCGCGAAGGCGCGCATGCCGTGCAGTTCCGCCACCTCGGGCGCATGGGGCACGGCATGGTCGACGATGCGCAGCATGGTCGGGCTGTCGCCCAGATTGAAGGCGTGATACTGGCCGAGCTTGGCGGCGACCAGATCGCGGGGAAAGCGCGCCACCGTCTCTTCATGCAGACGGATCGCCCGCGGCATGTCGCCCCGGACCCAGGCGCCCACCGCCTCTACCGTCAGCCGCTCGCGCGGGGTGGCATCGCCGGCCGCGGCCTCGGCCCGGGCCAGATAGGGCGTGGCATTGGCGACCGCATCGGGGGTTTCGGCGAACATGTGCAGGGCTGCCGCATAGGCCTGGGCCAGGGCCGAATCATGATCGGCATCCGCCGCCGGCAGCAGGTCGACCGCCTCGGTCCTGTAGCCCAGGAAACCGCCGATGAAAGCGTCGATGCCGTCGATGGTGCCCGACCGGCCGGTGGTCACGGCATTGTCGAGACGGTCGGTCTGTCGGCTGATCGGCATGTCCAGGCATCCCCTGCTGTCGCGCTGCGGCGGGCGGTGACCGGGCCGGATGGCCGTCACCGCCGCCTGCACCAGTCTGGGTGCGCCGGGCCCGGCGGATCAAGGGTTCCGTTTGCCGCAGCCCCCCTGATCCACCGGCCGGGGTCAGAAGGGCAGCCCCTGCTGGCGGCCACCGACACCGGCATGTTCGACCAGCTTGGCCATCACGCTCGGCAGGCCGGCGACGCCCAGATGTTCGGGCTTGCACCAGCGCGGATCGCCCGCCTCCCCCGCTTCGGCCGCATCCAGGGCCGCGGCTTCGGCCCTGGTCATCCGGCGCAGCATCACCCGCGCCTCCAGCCGGAAATGGGTGAAGACATGAACCACCGTGCCCGGCAGCATCCGCCAGCCGGTGGGGCCGAGCGGGGCATGGGCCAGGGCCTCTGCCTCGTCCCAGGGCGCCCCCTCGCGCCAGGGCGTGGCCGGCACTTCGGTCATGGCCCCCAGCAGCCCGCCTTCGGGGCGGGTGCGGATGCGCAGCGCATCGCCGGGCGCCAGGGCCACGAAGGCCACGGCATGGCGCACCGGCCGCTCCCCCTTGGGCAGGCGGGCGGGCAGGTCGTCGGCGATCTCCCGTGCCTCGGCAGCGCATTCGCCGGTCCAGGGGCAGCGATGGCAGGCGGGGCGGCGCGGGGTGCAGAGCGTGGCGCCCAGATCCATCATCGCCTGGGCGAAATCGCCCGGCCGGTAGTCATGGGCGAACTGGGCGGCGCGGGCGCGCAGTTCCGGCTTGGCATCCGGCAGGGGCGTCGTGACGGCATAAAGCCGCGCGGTCACCCGCTCGACATTGCCGTCCACCGGCACGGTCGGCCGGTCGAAGGCGATCGCCGCCACCGCCGCCGCGGTATAGGGGCCGACACCCGGCAGATCCAGCAGCCCAGCCTCGGTATCGGGAAAGCGGCCGCCATGATCCGCTGCCACCGCCTGAGCACAGGCATGAAGGTTGCGCGCGCGGGCGTAGTAGCCGAGCCCCGCCCAGCGCGCCAGCACCTCTTCCCGGGGGGCGGCGGCCAGATCGGTCACCCGCGGCCAGCGGTCCAGGAAGGCGCGGAAATAGGGCCCGGCCGCGGCAACCGTGGTCTGCTGAAGCATGATCTCGGACAGCCAGACGGCGTAAGGATCTGCGGTCTCGCCCGGCGCTGCCCGCCAGGGCAGCACCCGGCGGTTGTGGTCGTACCAGTGCAGCAGCCGCATGCGCAGCCGGTCGCGGCGCGCGGGATCGATCGGCGGCACGGCAGGACCGGCGGCGATCCGGGTCTTGGGCGGGCGGCCTCGGGGCATCGGCGGCGGACATCCTGGCTGAACGAGAGAAGGCCCTGACATAGACCGGAGCAATGCCGGCGGCAAGGCCCGGCTGCGCCTCAACCGCCGCCCCGCGGCGGCGGCAGGGCCTTCAGCTGGCATTCGGCTTCCGCCTGAATCCAGGTCAGGAAATCGCGGATCGGCCGCGCGCCCTCGCGGTCTTCGGGATAGACCACCCAATAGTCGTGGGGGACGTCCAGGCTTTCGGCGAAGGGCCGGACCAGCGCGCCGGTCACCAGTGCATCGACCGCCAGCCCCAGCGGCACGATCGCCGCCCCCATGCCGGCCGCCGCCGCGTCCAGGCACAGAAAGGTCAGGCCATAGCGCGGCCCCCGGCCGCCATCGACGCCCGACAGCCCATGATGGCGCAGGAAATCGGTCCAGCCCGGATCGACGAAACTGCCGGCCGGGTCGATCTCGTCATGCAGCAGGGTAACGCGGGCCAGATCCGCCGGGCTGCGCAGCCGCGCAGCCATCGCCGGCGCGCAAACCACCACCATCCGCCCGGGCAGGATCCGGTGCGCCACCAGCCCCGGATAGCGGCCACCGCCATAGCGGATCGCGACATCGACGCCGTCGCGATTGAAATCAGCCAGCGTCGAGGCGGCAAGCAGGCTGACCTGGCGGCCGCCGAGCGCCGCGGTCAGCCGCTCCATCCGCGGCAGCAGCCAGCGGCCGGCAAAACTCGCCAGCGTCGAGACGGTCAGGCCGAATTCGGAGGTGACCTCCTGCACCCGCCGGATTTCGGTTTCCAGCTGGTCGAACTGGTCGGTCAGCGCCGGCTGCAGGCGGCGGGCATATTCGGTCATCTCCACCCCACGCGCATGGCGGGCGAAGAGCGGCCGGCCCAGCCAGTCTTCAAGCTGGCGGACCTGCTGGCTGACGGCCGCAGCCGTGACGCCCAGCTCTTCGGCCGCGCGGGAGAAGCCGCCAAGGCGCGCGGCGGCCTCGAAATGACGCAGCGCCAGCAAGGGCGGCAACCGGCGACGGCGAAGCGGCGGCTGGCTCACGCAGGTGGATCCCGTCCTGGAGGGCGAGCCGTCGGGTCCGGGTCCTGCCCGACCCAGGCTCAGCCTGATTGAGGCTATGGGCGAGAAAGGCTCCGTCGCGGCCGGGGCCGGCTCGCCGTAGTCTCAGGACCGTATCATGAACTCCGGAGACGAACCATGTCCCCCTCCCCGTCGGCCCCCTGCATGGACCGGCGGCGCGCCGTCTTTCCGTCGGTGGCACCGCTGTCTGCGGCCCTGATCTCCCTTGTCCGGCACATCGACCGCCTGGTGCGGAGCGACCGTCCCGGCCGGATTCCGGCCGCCGAACGCCAGGCCTATGGCCTCGGCGATCCGTATTGCGAACCGCCCCGTCCCTGCTGGCCCTTCTGAAACCGGATCCATCCGCCGCCCCCAACGGAAAGCCATGCCGATGCCACTGACTGCCCCGGCCACCACCCTGCTCGCCCATGCCGGCACCACGCTTCAGCCGGCCGAACCGGCGCGGGCCGCCCTGGTGCTGGTCGCCGTGCAGGAGGAATATCGCAACGGCCGGCTGCCGCTGGTGGGGGTGGATGCAGCGCTGGATGAAATCTGCCGCCTGCTGCACCGCATGCGCCGGCTGGAGGTGCCGGTGATCCACCTCCGGCACCTCGATCGGCCCGGCGGCGGGCTGTTCGATCCGGGCGGAACCGGGGCGCTGATCATCCCGGCCGCCGGCCCCCGCGACGGCGAAATCGTGATCGACAAATCCCTGCCCGACGGTTTCACCGGCACTGATCTGGCGGCGCGGCTGCGGGCAGAGGGCCGCGACCAACCGGTCTTTGCCGGCTTCATGACCCATCTCTGCATCTCCAGCACCGCCCGCGCCGCCCTGCATCTGGGCTTTGCGCCAACCGTGGTCGGCCGCGCCTCGGCCACCCGCGACCTGCCGGCCGCGGCGGGTGAGACCGAGCCGGTCCCGGCCGAAATCCTGCATCGCGCAACGCTCGCGGCCCTCGCCGACCGCTTCGCGGCGGTGGTGCCGGATGCCGGCGCCTGGGGCGGCTGACCCCGTCGTTCAAAAAATCTCCGCAGGCTGTCGATTGCGGCCCGACCGGTTCGTCGTCATGTCAGGGGGCAACGGAGCCTTCATCGACAACGGAGATAAGACGATGCGTGTCATGGTTCTGGTAAAGGCAACGGCCGACAGCGAAGCGGGCATCATGCCCTCGGTCGATCTGTTCGAGGCGATGGGCCGCTTCAATGAAGAGCTGGTCGCGGCCGGCATCATGCTGTCGGGCGACGGCCTGAAGCCTTCCGCCCAGGGCAAGCGCGTGGCATTCGACGGCCCTGCCCGCAGCGTGATCGACGGCCCCTTCGCCGAGACCCGCGAGCTGGTCGCCGGCTTCTGGATCTGGGAGGTGAAGGACATGGCCGAGGCGGTCGAATGGGCGAAGCGCTGCCCCAACCCGATGCCCGGCCCCAGCGAGCTCGAAATCCGGCCCTTCTACGAGATGGCCGATTTCGCCGATGTCCTGACCCCCGAGGTGGCGGCGATCCACGACCGGGTCCGCGATGACCTTGCCGGACACTGACCCCGACGCGGCGGTCCGCCGCGCGGTCGAAACCGTGTTCCGGATGGAGCGGGCCCGCCTGATCGGTGGGCTCGCCCGGATGCTGCGCGACATCGATCTGGCGGAGGACCTGGCGCAGGAGGCCCTGCTTGCCGCCCTGGCCGACTGGCCGCGCAGCGGTATTCCCGTCCGGCCCGGCGCCTGGCTGATGGCGACGGCGAAGCGTCGGGCGATCGACCGCTTCCGCCACCGGCGGATGCAGGCGCGCAAGCTCGCCGAACTCGGCCACGCGCCCGAGGATGACGGCGCGGCACAGGTGACGGCGGCAGAGGCGGCGATGGATGATGACCTCGGCGACGAAATCCTGGGCCTCATCTTCGCCGCCTGCCACCCGCTGCTGACGGCCGAGGCCCGGGTGGCGCTGACCCTGCGCCTGATCGGCGGGCTTACCACCGACGAAATCGCCCGCGCCTTTCTGGCGAAAGACGCCACCATCGCCCAGCGGATCCTGCGGGCGAAGAAGACACTGGGGCGCGCCGGTCTCGCCTGGGAGATCCCCGAGGGCGACGCCCTGAAGCCCCGGCTCGCCTCGGTGCTGGAGGTGATCTATCTGGTCTTCAACGAGGGCTATGCCGCCACCGCCGGCGACGATCTGATCCGCCCGGCGCTTGCCGACGAAGCCCGACGGCTGGGGCGGATCCTGGCCGCGGCGATGCCTGCCGAGGCGGAGATCCACGGGCTGTGCGCGCTGATGGATCTGCAGGCCTCGCGCTTCGCGGCCCGGGTCGGCCCTGACGGCCTGCCGGTGCCCCTGACCGATCAGAACCGCCGGCTCTGGGACCGGACGCTGATCCGCCAGGGACTGGATGCTCTCCGCCGCACCGAAGCTTCGGGCGGTGCCGACGGCCCCTATGCCCTGCAGGCGGCCCTGGCCGCCTGCCATGCCCGCGCGGGCCGGGCGGAAGACACCGACTGGCCGCGGATCGCCGGGCTCTATGACCGGCTGGCCGTGGTTATGCCCTCGCCGGTGGTAGAGGTGAACCGGGCGGTCGCCCATGGCGTGGCCTTCGGGCCTGCGGCGGGGCTCACCCTGCTGGCACCGCTCGACGGGCTACCGGCGCTTGCCGGCTATGCGCCCCTGCAGGCGGCGATCGGCGACATGCTCGCCCGGGCTGGCCAGCCGGGGGAAGCGCAGGCGCGGTTCACCCGCGCCGCATCCCTTGCCAGCCATCCCAGGGAGCGGGATTTCCTGCTGGCGCGCGCCGCCGCCTGCGTCGTCTGACGATGCGGTTCGCCTTCCGGCCCGCACGGGGCTAGAATGGGCGCCGAACCCCGCCAGCCGCCGGAGCCCCGATGGCAGAGACCGCCGCCGATACCGCCCCCGAGCGCCGCCGCGCCGCCAGCCGCCGCGCAGCGCGGCCCGCTGGCCCGCGCAAAGAGGGGGAGGCCGAGCGGATCCGGGCGGAACGCCGGCTGGCGGATCTGGTGCCCGGGCTTCTGGACCGCGATCTCAGGCGCCGGGGCTTCATGGCCGGGCGCATCGTCACCGACTGGCCGCAGATCATCGGCCGGCCGCTCGACCGGGTGACCATGCCGCTGGAACTGAAATTCCCGCCCGGGCGCCGCGCCGGCGGCACGCTGATCGTGAAGGTCGCCGGCCCCTTCGCGACCGAGATCCAGATGCTGAGCCATCTGGTGATCGAGCGGGTGAACGCCTATTTCGGCTATGGCGCAGTGGAGCGGCTGCGCATCCAGCAGGGGCCGATCCCCGCCCCCCAGACCCGCCCCCATCCAGTGGTCCGGCCGCTGCCGCCCGCGGAAGAACGCCGGCTGGGCCAGCTGGTCGCCACCGTGCCCGATGCCGATCTGGCCGCGCGGCTGGAACGGCTGGGCCGGGCGGTCTATGACAAGGCGGCCCGCCGACGTGCCTGATGCGGTTGCGCCCTGTGGGGTTCCGCACCGTCATGCACCGGCTGCGGCCCGCCGCCGCAGGATCGAGACTGGTTTGCAGCGCCGTCCCGCACTAAACTCCGGTCGCGCGGCGGGTCTCGCCGCCGACGCATCAGCGATTTCCACCCGTATTTCCAGTTGTTAGGGAGCTTCGTCGTCCGGTGCGCAATCTGACCTATGGCCTGATCGGCATCGCCGCCGTCGCCGTCGTCGGCCTCGGTGCCTGGCAGTTCGCCCTGAAGGACGAAGCCCCGACACCGACAGCGGCGCCGGCCGCCCAGCACGGCCAGGCCAGCCAGAGCCCCGCCACGGGCGGCAATGCCGCAGCCCAGCTCGCCCAGGCGATGCCCGGCGATCATGTGATCGGCGACCCGGCGGCGCCGGTCACGATCATCGAGTATTCCTCGCTGACCTGCCCGCATTGCGCCGCCTTCCATGCCGGCACCCTGCCCGAGCTGAAGACCCGCTATATCGACACCGGCAAGGCCAAGCTGGTTCTGCGCCACTTCCCGCTGAACGAGCCGGCGCTGGTCGCGGCCAAGCTGGCGGAATGCGTGCAGCCCGAACGCTATGCCGGTTTCGTCGACGTGCTGTTCCGCTCGCAGGCCGAATGGGCCGTGATGCAGGATCCGACCGAGGGGCTGAAGCGTTATGGCCGCCTTGCCGGCCTCAGCGATGATCAGATGCAGGCCTGCCTGACCGACGGTGCCATCGAGGAGAAGATCCTGAACCAGCGCCTTGAAGGCTCGCGGGTCTTCGAGATCAACAGCACGCCGACCTTCATCGTCAATGGCGAGAAGGTGGTGGGCGACCAGCCGATCGATGCCTTCGCCAAGGTGATCGACGACAAACTGCCGTAAACCGGCAGACCACCGCGCTTCGCGCCGATGCAATTCGTCCGGCTGGTCCTGAGCGGGTTCAAATCCTTCGCCGATCCGACCACGGTCGAGATCGCGCCGGGGATGACCGGCGTGGTGGGTCCGAACGGCTGCGGCAAATCCAACCTCACCGAAGCGCTGCGCTGGGTGATGGGCGAGGCGTCCGCCCGCACCCTGCGCGGCACCGAGATGGACGACGTGATCTTCGCCGGGGCCGAAGGCCGTGGCCGGCGCAACCTCGCCGAAGTCACCCTCGTCCTCGACAACGACGACGGCCGGGCGCCGCCGCCCTGGACCGAAGCCGAGACCATCGAGGTCCGCCGCCGGATCGAACGCGGCCAGGGCACGCAATACCGGGTGAACGGCCGCCCGGCCCGCGCCCGCGACGTCCAGATCCTGTTCGCCGATGCGGCCAGCGGGGCCCGGTCCACCGCCATCGTCGGCCAGGGGCAGATCGGTCAGATCATCTCGGCCCGCGCCTCTGACCGCCGTGCGATCCTGGAAGAGGCGGCCGGTATCGGCGGGCTGCATGCCCGCCGCCGCGAGGCCGAACAGCGGCTCGGCGCCGCCGAGGCCAATCTCACCCGGCTCGACGACATCATCGCTACCCTGGCCGAGCGGGTGACGGCGCTGCGCCAGCAGGCGCGCGAAGCCCGGCGTTACGGCCGGCTGTCGCAGCGCCTGCGCCTGGCCCAGGCCGAGTTGATGCTGGCCCGGCGGATCGCCCTGGTGGAACGCCGGGCACGCGCCGCCGAGCGCGAGGCCATGGCCGAGGCCGGGCTTGCCCAGGCCACCGCCACAGCCGAGCGCGCCGCCCGCGCCTCTGCCGCGGCCGGTGCTGCGGCGGAGGCCGCCCGCGCCGCACTCGACGCCCCCAGAACCGCCCGCGATCTCGCCCAGGCCGATGGCGCCCGGATCGCCGCCGAGCGCGCCCGGATCGACACGCTGGCCCAGGAACTGGCCCGCGCCCGCCTTGCCCTGGACGAGGACCGCGAGGCCGCCACGCGCGAGGCCGGGCTGGCGGAGGCGGAAGCCGGCCGGCTTGCCGCCGAGGCGGAGACGCTGCAGGCCGAAGCCGGCCGGGCGGCCGAGGCGGCCGCCGCCGACGACGCCGCCGCCGCAGAAGCCGAGGCCGCCCTGGCCCGCGCCGAGGCCGGACACGCAGAGGCCCAGGCCGCGCGCAGTGCCGCCGAAGCGGCCGCCGCCGCCGCGGCACGCGACCTTGCGGCCCTGGCCCGCGACCGCGACCGGTTGCAGGAAGCGGCCCGCCTGGCCGCCCGCGAGCTGGAGGATCTGCGCCGCCGGCTGGACGACCGCCGCCGACTGGACGAGGCCGAAACCCGCCTGGGCCGGATGGAGGCCGAAGCCGCCCGCGCCGCAGCGGCGCGCGATGCGGCCGAGGCGGCGCTTGCCGCGGCCGACACGGCGCTCGGCGCCGCCGAAGCCGCCCGCGACCCGGCGGTTTCCGCCGCAGCCGAGGCCGGCCAGGTGCTGGGCGCCCGCAAACGCGCCCTGGACGAGGCCCGCGCCGCGGCAGAGGCCGCCCGGCGCCGCGCGCGGGAGATCGAGGCCCGGCTGACGGCCGCGACCGCCCGGCGCGACCAGGCGCAGGCCGCCCTGACGGCCCTGCCCGACCCGGCCGGACGTGCCGCCGCCGCGGCGGAAGCCGGACAACGCGCAGCCAGGGCGGCAGAGGCGCAAACCGCGGCCGACGCCGCCGAAGCGGAAGCCGAGGCCGGATTTGCCGCGGCCGAAACCCGGCTGCGCGAGGCCCGCCGCCTGCGGGCAGAGGCCGAGGCGACCCGCGCGGCGCTCGGCGCCGAGGCCGCCTCTCTCGACCGGCTGATCGCGGCCGAAGCCGCGGGTGGACCAGGGGAAAGACCCGTCTCGGCAAGCCTGACGCTCGACGACACCCATGCCGCCGCCCTGGCCGCGGCACTCGGCGACGGGCTCGGCGCCGGGCTGGATGCGGCGGCGCGGCGCCATTGGGTGGCGGGCAGCACGCCGCCCGCCATGCCCCCGGCGATCATCGATGCCGGCGCCCGGCCGCTGCTGGAGCTGGTGCGGGGGCCCGAGGTGCTGACGCCCGCCCTCGCCGCCTGCTGGCTGGTGGCGGATGCCGCGACCGCGCAGAGGCTCGCGCCCCTGCTGCCCGCCGGGGCGGCGCTGGTGACGCCCGATGGCGGGCTGTGGCGCTGGGACGGCTATCGCCGCCGGGGCGGGGCGGCCGAGGATGCCGGCACCGCCGATCTGCGCCGCCGGGCGCGCCGCCGGCAGCTGGAGACCGAGATCGCCGCGGCCGATGCGGCACAGGCGGCGGCCGCAACCGCCGGCGACGCCGCAGCCGCGGACCAGACGGCCGCACTCGCCCGGCGCGATGCCGCGCGCAAGGCGGCGGCCGAGGCACGGCGTCAGGCAATGGCGGCCGCCGATGCCGCCGCCCGGGCCGACAGCGCCGCCCGGGATGCCGCGGCCCGCATGGCGCTTGCCCGCGAGACGCTCGCCGCCGCCGAAGAGCACCTGGCGGATGCGGCCGCCGCGGCCCGCAGCCTCGCCGACGCGGTCGATCCGGAAGCCGCCATCGATCCGGCGCGGGCCGCGGTTGAACAGGCCACGGCCGAAGAGGCCCGCGCCCGGGCGGCCCTGGCCGCGGCCGACCGGGCCTTGGCCGAGGCCCGCCGGGGCCGCGCCGAGGCCGACCAGGCCCTGCGTGCGGCGGATGGCCGGCTGCGCCAGCTCGACCGCCAGACCGCCGAGGCGCGCGGCCAGCTCGACCGGGTGGAGGCTGAACGCAAGGCCCTGGCGCGGCGTCTGGAACAGGCCGAAGCCGCCGCCGCCCGCGCCGATGAAGAGGCCCGGACGGCCGTTGCCCGCCATGACGCGCTTGCCGACCGCCTCGCCGCCGATCCGGCGGTGGACGAGGCCCGTGCCGCCGTGACCCGCGCCGAGGCCGCGCTGGCGCCGCTCCGCGCGGCCCGTGACGAGATCGCCCGCCGCCGGGCGGGCCATGCGGCGGAGATTCAGGCGCTCGCGCGCCGGCGCGAGGGGCTTTCTGCCGATAGGGCGCGGGCGGCGGAGCGCGCGCGGGCCGCCCTGGACCGCCGTGCGGCCCTGGACCGGCGCGCCGCCGAGATCGACCGGCGCGCGCAGGAGATTGCCGGGCAGCCCGAGGCGCTGGAGGCGGCGGCCCGCGCCGCCGAAGCCGCGCTTGCCGAGGCCACGGCCCGGCTGGAGGCCGCGACCGAAACCCTGCGTCAGGCCGAAGCTGCACGGGCCGCCGCCGCCGCCGAGGAACGCGCCGCCGAACAGAAGCTCGCCGAGGCGCGCGAGGCCGGCACCCGGGCCGGCGGCCAGCGCGACCAGGTCCGCGAGGCCTGGAACGCCTTCGTCGCCGATCTGCGCGAACGGCTCAATCTGGGCCCCGATGCGCTGGAGGATGCGGTGCGCGCCGAGCGCCGCGCCATAGGCGAGGCCGGCGAGGACGAAGATGATGGCGGGTCCGACGACGGAGAGCCAGAACTGCCGCTCGCGCCGCCGCCCCCCGTGGCGGAGACGGGGCCGCGCTTCGTGGCGCCGGTGCTGCCATCGGCCGAAGAACCGGTGCTTGTCCGCCGGGTGGCCGATCTCACCCGCAGGCGCGAGGCGCTGGGCGCCGTCAACCTTCGGGCGGCCGAGGAATATGCCGCGGCCAGGGCCGCCCATGATGCGACGCTCGCCGAGCGCGAGGATGTCCAGGGCGCCATCGACCGGCTGCGCCGGGCGATCGCCGACATCAACCGCGACGGCCGCGCCCGGCTGCTTGCCGCCTTCGAAGAGGTGGATGCCGCCTTCGGCCGCCTGTTCGAACGGCTCTATGGCGGCGGCCGTGCCCGGCTGGAGCTGGTGGAGAAGGATGATCCGCTGGATGCCGGGCTCGAAATCCTGGCGAGCCCGCCGGGCAAGAAGCTTCAGTCTCTGGGCCTGCTCTCGGGCGGCGAGCAGGCGCTGACCGCGCTGGCCCTGCTCTTCGCCGTCTTCCTGTCCAACCCGGCACCGATCTGCGTGCTGGACGAGGTCGACGCGCCGCTGGACGACGCCAATGTCGACCGCTTCCTGTCGCTGGTAGAAGAAATCGCCGCCGCCGGCCGCACCCGCTTCCTGGTCGTCACCCACCATCGCATGACCATGGCCCGGATGGACCGGCTCTACGGCGTCACCATGGTCGACCGCGGCGTCAGCCGCCTGGTCTCGGTGGATCTGACCGAAGCGGAACGGATGGTGGATTGAGCGGGGTCAGCCGACCCGAAGGCTGGGGATCGGCTGATCTCACCTTGTCGTCAAGGCTGCTTCCGCGCATGTCCAGGCTCGCGCAGAACCTCCGCCGCGCGTGCCAGGACCCTTTCGCGAACAGCAGGGTGCAGAGTCCGATAGCGGGAACCGTCGGCGCGGTCGACTACCACAAACGCTCCGTGGATGCGCCGGAGTTCGGAGAACTGCCGCCGTGCCGCCGTCGTCTTCACCAGAGACGCACGAGCGGCCGCGACCGCACATGCCATGACATCAGCCCGCAAGCTGCGTCGGAATGCGCCATCGAACCCGCGGACCAGCACGAAGAGTGACTGGAACGGCTGCTTTCCACCGCCGCTTGTCGGGCTGACACCGCCGAAGATCCGCCTGAACCAGAGAGCCATGGAACATCCCCTGCGACGAAAGGCCAGCGGCCGGCCAGCCTCTGACCAGAACATTTCGTGATCAGACGCCACCCGCGTCAAGGGAAAGAGACGGCATTCATGACGTTTACAACGGTTGATCCCGGCCGCAGCCTCAGAACTCAACGCCCGCCTGCGCCTTCACGCCGTCGCGGAAGGGGTGCTTGATCATGGTCATTTCGGTCACCAGATCGGCGGCCTCGATCAGCGCATCGGGGGCGTTGCGGCCGGTGGCGATGACATGGGTGTCCGGGTGGCGGCGCGACAGGCCCTCGACCACCTCTTCGACCGGCAGATAGCCATAGCGGAGCACGATGTTGATCTCGTCCATCAGCACCATGCGATAAGACGGATCGGCCAGCATTTCCAGCGTCGCATCCCAGGCGGCGCGGGCGGCGGCGATGTCGCGGGCGCGGTCCTGGGTTTCCCAGGTGAAGCCTTCGCCAAGTGCCTTGATCGTCACCTGGTCGGGGAAGCGCTCCAGCACCGTGCGCTCGCCGGTGTCCCAGGCGCCCTTGACGTACTGGACGATCCCCACCTTGAAGCCGTGGCCGATCGCGCGCAGCACCATGCCGAAGGCGGCGGTCGACTTGCCCTTGCCCTTGCCGGTATGGACGATCAGCAGCCCCTTCTCGATGGTCTTGCCGGCGACGATCTTGTCGCGCACCGCCTTCTTCTTCGCCATCTTCTCTGCATGGCGGCGGTCCTGATCCTCGGACAGTGCGTCGGCAGCGGTGGGGGCAGCGGTGGCGGCGGGGGTCTCGGAAGCCTCGGTCACGGGGTGGTCTCCCTGATGGCGCGCGCCTCGGCGCGAAGTTGGACGAGTTCGTCCTGAACGGCATTGCGGGCGGGCTGCCAGAGCCCGCGCTCGATCGCCTCGGCAAAGCGGGCGGCCATCTCGTCCAGCGCCGGCCGGTTGGCCCCGGCGATGAAATCGCGCACCCGCAGATCGCCCAGATAGGCGTCGTAGAGCTGATCGAAATGATGGCCCTTCACCGCATCGGTGGTGGCGGCGAAGGCGAAGAGATAGTCGACCGTCGCCGCCATCTCGAAGGCGCCCTTGTAGCCATGGCGCATCACGCCCTCGATCCATTTCGGGTTGGCGGCGCGACCGCGCACCACCCGGCCGATTTCGGCACCCAGGCTGCGGATCACCGGCAGTTCGGGCCGGCTGTGATCCGGGTGCCAGACCACGGGCGCCTTGCCCGACAGCGCCTCCACCGCCGCAGCCGCGCCGCCTTCGAACTGGTAGTAGTCGTCGCTGTCGAGCAGATCATGCTCGCGATTGTCCTGGTTCTGGACCACCGCATCGGCGCGCGACAGCGCCGCCTCGAACAGCGCCTTCGCCCCCTCACCCTCGGCGCCGGCACCATAGGCATGGCCGCCCCAGGTGAGATAGGCCTCGGCCAGATCGGCCCGGCCGGACCAGCCGCCCTCGTCGATCAGCGCCTGAAGCCCGGCGCCATAGGCTCCGGGGGCTGAGCCGAACACCCGGAAGCCGGCTGCACGCCGGGCAAGGTCGGGTTCCATGCCGTCGGCCACAAAGCCCGCGGCCTGGTCGCGCATCGCGGCCGCGATCGGGTTGGTCTCGTCACCTTCGTCGTCGAGCGCCGCGACCGCGCGCACCGCACTGTCGAAGAGGTCGATCTGGGCCGGGAAGGCATCGCGGAAGAAGCCCGAGACGCGCAGCACGACATCCACCCGCGGCCGCCCCAGAACCCCCGCCGGCAGCACTTCGAAGCCGATCACCCGGCCCGAGGCGTCGTCCCAGCGCGGCCGGGCCCCGATCAGGGCCAGCGCCTGGGCGATGTCGTCGCCGCCGGTGCGCATATTGGCGGTGCCCCAGGCGGTCAGCACCATCCGCCGCGGCCAGTCGCCCTGTTCCTGAACATGGGCATCGACCAGCATGCCGGCCGATTTCCAGCCCAGCGCCCAGGCGGCCGGCGTGGGCAGTGCCCGGCTGTCGACCGAGAAGAAATTGCGCCCGGTGGGCAGAACCTCGGGCCGGCCGCGGGTCGGTGCCCCCGAGGGGCCCGGGGGCACGAACCGGCCGTCGAGCCCGGCGAGCAGCGCGGCCATCTCGGCGCCCCCGCAGGCATCGAGCGCGGGGCCGATCACCGTCTCCGCCGTCTTCAGCACGGCCGCGGTGTCGGTCCAGGCGGGATCGCAGGCGATCTCTCCCGCCACCAGCGCCCGCGCCAGGGTCTCCAGCCGCTCGACCGTATCGCCCAGGCTGCGCCAGCCGGCAGAGGGGCCCAGCACCGCCGGACGCGGCCCCGTCCAGGGGGCGGCGAAATCGCGCGACAGCGGGTCGAAGCCCTCGGCCATCAGCCCCAGATCGCGGGCAAGCGCCCGCAGGATCGAGGCATCGCCGCCCTCGCCCGCATGGCGGGGGCTGCGCAGAATGGCGACCAGCAGATCCAGGCGCCGGGCCGCATCGGGGCTTTCGCCGAAGATGTGCAGCCCGTCGCGGATCTGAAGTTCCTTCAGGTCGCAGAGATGGGCGTCGATCCGGGCCAGCGCCGCCTCTTCGGCCATGCCGGTTTCCACGCCGCAATCCCGGTCGAGCCCCAGCCTCGCCGCCTCGGCGACGATGCCGCGGCCAAGCTCGGGCAGGCGGCGCGGATCCATGCCCGCCGCCTCGTAATATTCATCGACCAGCGCCTCCAGCCGGCCGAGCGGGCCATAGGTGCCGGCGCGGGTCAGCGGCGGGGTCAGATGGTCGACCACCACCGCGCCGATCCGGCGCTTGGCCTGCGCGCCCTCGCCCGGATCATTGACGATGAAGGGATAGAGATTGGGCACGGGACCCAGCACCGCCTCGGGCAGGCAATCGGCCGACAGCGCCAGCGCCTTGCCCGGCAGCCATTCCAGATTGCCGTGCTTGCCGACATGGACGATGGCATGGGCGCCGAAATTCCGCCGCGCCCAGCCATAAAAGGCGACATAGCCATGGGGCGGCGGCAATGCCGGGTCGTGATAGCTCTCGGACGGATCGATGTTGTAGCCGCGGGCCGGCTGTACCGCGACCGCCACCTTGCCGAAGAGGTGCACCGGCAGCCGGAAGGCGCCCTCGGCCACGAAGGGGTCGGCCTCGGGCGCGCCCCAGCGATCCCCGATCCGGGCAGCCGCACCGGGTGACAGCGTCTCGAAATGTGACCGGTAGCTGTCGATGCTCCAGGCGACGCCGCCCTGGCGATCGCGGGTCAGATCATTGGTCGGCCCCGCCAGCAGGCGGGCCATCAGCGCGGCACCGTCGGTGGGCGCATCGCCGGTGTCATAGCCGGCATCCTTCAGCGCCGCCAGGATCCGGGCCACGCTCTCGGGCGTGTCGAGCCCGACGCCGTTGCCCAGCCGGCCATCGCGGTTGGGATAATTGGCGATGACCAGCAGCACCCGGCGATCGGCCGCCGCCGTGCGCGCAAGCCGCACCCAGGCGGCGGCAAGCTCTGCCACATGATCGATCCGGTCGGGCCGGGGTGCCTGAACCAGGATCGGGCATTCGGTCGCCTCGTCCCAGCGCGCCTCGGCCTTGAAGGCGACGGCGCGGGTCAGCACCCGGCCGTCGATTTCGGGCAGGGCCACATGCATGGCCAGGTCCGACGGGCCCAGCCCCCGGCTGCTGCCGGCCCAGGCCGCCTCGGACGCGCCGGACAGCACCACCTGCAGAACGGGGCCGGGCAGGCCGTCGAAGGGGGTGCGCGCCGCGCCCCGGCCATTGGCATCGCCCAGCGCGAAAGCGGTGGTGTTCAGCACGATCGCGGCCTTCGCCCGCTCCAGCGCCGCGCGCACGAAAGCGGCCGCTGCCGGGTCTTTCAGACTTTGGGCGTGGACCATCAGCGGTGCCAGACCGCAGGCCTCCAGCCCCGAGGCCAGCGCCTCCACCGCCGCCGTCTGGCCGCCGAGCGCCAGAGAGCGGTAGAAGACGATCGCCGCCACCGGTCGGCCGCCGGCCACCAGGGCGTCGATGCGCGCCAGATCCGCCCCGGTCAGCCCGGCATCGGCCGGGACGGCGCCGGTGGTCGCCGGATGCAGCCCCGCCGGCGGCAGCCGGACAGGTGCGGGACCGGGCACATCCCGCCGACCCAGCAGATGCTGCGCATGGATCAGCAGCCCGGCGGCATTGTCGATGCCATAGCCGTTGAAATAGGCCCAGATCAGCGCCCGTTCCCGCGCCGAGACGGTCGACAGGCCGTCGAGCGAACTGTCGGGCCGATCGTCGCCGGGAATGACCACCAAAGCGATGGCGCGGCTGCGGGCCAGCGCCGTCAACCGCTCCAGCCCATAGGACCAGTAGGCGGCGCCGCCCAGCAGGCGCACGATCACCAGCCGGGCGCGGGCCAACGTGCGGTCGACCCAGAGGTCGACCGACATCGGGTGCTTCAGCCGCTGAAGGTTGACCAGCCGGAGATCAGGCGCATCGGCGCCCAGCCGGGCCTTCGCGGCCGAAAGACAGGCGAGTTCGGTATCCGCAGCCGTGACCACGACCATCTCCGCCGGGCTCTGGCGGAGGTCGATCGCCTCGTCGCCATCGTCGATCCGGCCGGGTTCGGCTGCAAGCAGATGCATGACGCCGATACCCTCAGCTCGCCGGACGGCCGCCGAGGGCTTCGGCCACCGCGGCGGGATCCAGCCCCTGGGCCCCGATCACCACCAGGCGCGAGCGGCGTGCCTCGCCCGGCTGCCAGGGCCGGTCGAACTGCTGCTGCAGCCGCGGGCCCACGCCCTGAACCAGCAGGCGCATGGCCTTGCCCGGCACGGCCACGAAGCCCTTCACGCGATAGATCGGGTGCGCCTCGACCGCGGCCCCGATGCGGCCCGGCAGGGCCTCGTGATCCACGCCCTCCGGCAGTTCGACCACGAAGCTCGCAAAGGCGTCGTGGCCGTGCTCTTCCTCGCTTTCGCCGTCGTGATGGCTGGGGCGGGCGGCAAGATCGTCCTCGACCGCAGCCCCCAGGCCCAGCAGCACGGCCGGGTCGACCATGCCGCGCGCCGCCTCCACCACCCGGGTGGCGGGGCGGAGTTCCGGCGCGATCGCGGCCCGGGCCCGGGCCATACCGTCGGCATCCAGCATGTCGGCCTTGGTCACCACCACCATATCGGCGCAGGCCAGCTGATCCTCGAACAGCTCATCGACCTCGGCCTCGTGGTCGAGGGTCTGATCGGCGGCGCGCTGACGGTCCAGCGCCTCGGGGTCGTTAGCGACGCGGCCCTCGGCCAGGGCGGCGCCGTCGACCACCGCGATCACGCCGTCGACGGTGGCGCGGGTCTTCACCCCCGGCCAGGCGAAAGCCTGAACCAGCGGTTTGGGCAGGGCCAGGCCGCTGGTTTCGATGATGATGTGATCGGGCCGCGGCTCGCGGGCGAGCAGGGCTTCCATGGTCGGCAGGAAGTCGTCGGCGACGGTGCAGCAGATGCAGCCATTCGCCAGCTCAATCACGTTTTCATCCGGGCACGTGTCTATTCCGCAACCCTTTAGCAGGTCACCGTCGATGCCGACATCGCCGAATTCGTTGACGATCAGGGCCAGGCGACGGCCGCCGGCATTCTCGATCAGATGCCGGATCAGCGTGGTCTTGCCCGCGCCCAGGAAGCCGGTGACGATCGTCGCAGGTATTTTCGCCCGGGTGCTCATGCGCGCCTCGCGTTGGTTCGATCCGATCGCGGCAACGGTAGAGGCCGAATGGCCGCGTCGTCAATCCACTCTCTGACAGCCGGTCCGGGCTGCGAAATCACGTTGCACGCGCCGGATCGGGCCGCTAGCATCGTGCCCGCACGTGGTGCCACCCCGATCCAGGCGGAGGGGGTGGAGAATTGGGAAAGCGGTACGCGGAAGGCTCATAGCCCCGCAAAGCCGCTGCTGCCCCCGCAACGGTGTGGAAGCTTAAAGGCCGTCGAAACCACTGGGTCGGAAGACCTGGGAAGGGACGGCCCCCGGTCCGGATCTCCGGTCCGGCTTCCGAGCCCGGATACCAGCCCGTGACATGACCGGCAGGCCGCGGTGGGCGGTGAGCGCTGATCCCAAGGGGGTAGCCTTCCGGGCCGTGTTCCGGCCGCCATCTGCCCCCGTTCCGGATCCGTTTACAGACCAGTCTAGCTGCGGTCGTTGTCCCGTTCCGTCGACGAGGATGCGACCCTGTTTATGCGTTTGACCTATTGGATTCAGGGGCTTGCAGCCCTGCCACCCCTTCTCGCCGCAGGCCTTGCCGGCGCGGCGGAAACCCACCTCGCCCCCCTGGCGGTCGAAGCGCCGGGCATCGAGGAGACGGCGACGTCAGACCTCGCCCGCCTGGGCTGGGAGATGGAGGTGGTGACCCGCGCCCAGATCGAGCGGGCCGGCCCCTCGGCCGACGTCACCCGGGTGCTGCAGCGCTATGTGCCGGGGCTCTACGTCGCGCCCAAGAACGGCCCCTTCGACTACGGCACCTATTCGCTGCGCGGCTCCAGATCGGCGGATATCCTGATCCTGCTCGACGGGGTACGGCTCAACAACCGGCTCTATGGCGGGCTCTACATCGACACGATATCGACCGCCGCGATCGAGCGGATCGAGGTCGTGAAAGGCGCCCAGGGGCTGATCTTCGGCACTGAGGCGGTCGCCGGCGTGATCAACATCGTCACCCGGCGGGTGACCGGCGACGATCCGGAGGGCGCGATCACGGCCGGGCTCGCCAGCGACGGCGCCCGCCATCTCGACGGCCGGGTCGGCGACCGCTTCCCGAACGCGCTCGGTGCCCTGGATCTGATGGTGTTCGGCTCCCACGACCAGAGCAACGGGTATATCCCCTATCGCAGCGAGGACATCGACGCCACGGTCAGCGACCGCCGCCGGTCCTATCGCGTCGCCAATCTGGGCTTTCGCGCCACGCAGCATCTGGGCGATACCGCACGCGCGGATCTGTTTTACCAGTATGCCGCCGGCAAGCTGGATTTTGCCCGCCCGGTGTCGAACCACGATACCTTCAACGACCGCACCCAGCACATCGTGACCGCAAGCTTCGAGCACACGCCCTCTCAGGCTTTCGACTACGCACTGCGTGCCCATCTCAATGTCTGGGATACGGACTATACCCGGATCTACAATCAGCCCGGCGGCGGCACGACCACGGTCAATGACGGCGACTATTGGGGCTTCAAGGATTACGGGCTGAAGGCCCAGGGCCGCTGGCGCTTCGCCGGCCAGGAACTGCTCTTCGGGGCCGACAGCCAGTTCTACCGGGGCGCCGACGATGTGCTGGTCATCGGCAAGCAGACCGGTGAGGCCTATGGCCTGTTCACCCAGCTCCGGCCACATCTGGAGGCCCTGCCCGAGACCGATCTGTCGATCGGCACCCGCTACAACTGGACGGCCGACGGCGCCGAGGCCCTGGTCTGGTCGGCCAGCATCCGCCAGGGCTTCGGTCCGGCCTTCATCCGCGCGCTTGCCGGCACCTCCTTCCGCCTGCCCACCGCCGAGCAGCTCTATGCCAACGACGATTGCTGCGCCAAGGGCAATCCGGGCCTCGATCCCGAGACCAGCCGCGAGGTGGAACTGGGCGGCGGCGTCGACTTCGATCTCGGCCGCGATGCCCGCCTCACCCTGGAAGTCACGGCCTTCCGCCGCGAGATCGACGACATGATCGACGGCTCCGGCGACCGCTTCGTCAACATTTCGGAAGGCGTGCTCTCGGAAGGCGTGGAGCTTGAGGCCGGGCTCGATTTCGCCCGCGGCTGGTCGACCGGGGCCGGGGTCACTTTCGTCTCGACCGAACGTCGGGACACCGGGCTGCAGCTCGACAACATCCCGACCCGCCACGGCTTCGTCCGCATCGGCTATGAAACGCCGGATGACACGCGGGGCTTTGCGCCGGGTGACAGTTGGGGCGCCGATCTCTATGCCCGTCATGTCGGCGATGTCCGCGCGCGTGGCACAGAATATGGCGACTATGTCGTCTTCGATGCCTCGGGCTTCTATGCCTTCGGCCCGAACGGCGCTCACCGGCTGACCCTGACGGTCGAAAACCTCTTCGACCGCAACTACGCCACCGGCCGCACCACCGGCGCCTCGGGTCAGGTCGACCAGCTCGGCCGGCCGCTCACCGCGGAACTGCGCTATGGCTACAGTTTCTGAGCGATCCCCCGATCTGATCCTTCTGCTCGTCCGTCGCGGCTATGGCAGTCCGCGGCGGCTGGAGGCCCTGCGTGCCGCGGTGGCGGCGCGTCTCGCCGACGAGACCGGTTTTGCAGGGCCGGTGGTGCTGGGTTTCGCAGAACTGGCGGTGCCTTCGGTCTCGGGCGCACTGGATGGCCTGGCCGATCAAGGCCGGATCCGGGTGCTGGTGGTCGATCTGATCGTGCCCGCGGATATGAGCCTGCGGGGCTGGCTGCCCGGCGCGCTGCATGACTGGGCCAACCGCCGGGGCGTCGCACTCGACATCGCCTTTTCGGACCCGGTGGACGGCGACCCCGCCTTCGTCTCGGCGGTGGTCTCGCGGATCACCAGCGGGGCGGCGGAAGATGTCCGCCAGAGCCCCGCCACCGACAGCCGGCCGTCCTGGAACGACCCGCCGGATCATGCCTTCCATCTCTTCGCCTGCGACGGGCCACGCTGCGCCCATCGCGGATCGGGCGCCGTCTGGACGGCGATGCTGGATGCGCTGGAAGAGGCGGGGCTGCGCGGCAAGACGGCGGAGCGGGTGATGGTCACCCGCACCCGCTGCCTCTATCCCTGCAATCGCGGGCCGGTGGCGACGATCCATCCGGGCGGCTTCTGGTATGCGGTGCCCGATGCCGAGGCCGCCCGCCGGATCGCGGTCGAGCATCTGAAGAACGGCCGGCCGGTGGCCGATCTGCTGTTCCGGGAGCGGGGTGATTGAGGCGTCTGGTCGCCCTGCTCCTGCTCTGCACAGCGCTCGGGGCCGGCCCCGCCCGCGCGGCGGATGCCTGTGGCAACCCGCCCCTGCCCCAGATCCCCCCGCAGCGGGTGGTCGTGGTGCATCAGCAGGCGATCGAGATCCTGCTCGCCCTGAGCCTTGAAGACCGGATCGCCGCCGCCGGTTATCTCGATGACGCTCTGCCGCCCGATCTTCAGACCGGGTTCGACCGCATCCCCATCCGGTTCGACCGCTATCTCGCGACCGAAGCCGTCGCGGGTCTGCTGCCGGATCTCGTGCTGGGCGGCTTCGCCGCGGCCTTCGGTGCCGGCGGGCTGGGCCCGCGGGAGACCTTCGCGGGGCTCGGCATCCCGACCCATGTGCTGGCCTCGGGCTGCATGACCGCAGGCGATGATCCGGTCGCGACCGCCATCGCCGACATCCGGCAGATGGGCGCGCTGTTCGATCGGCGGCAAAGGGCCGATGCGCTCGTGGCGGAGATCGAGGCCGGGCTGGAGGCCCTGCAGCCCGGGCCGGCACTGACGGTTTTCATCTATGACGGCGGCGAGAAAGCGCCCTATACCATCGGCCGCGACGGCCTGCTCACCCGCCTGCTCGCCCGCGGCGGTGCGCGCAACGTCTTCGACGACACGCCCGGCCGCTGGGCGACGGTATCCTGGGAGGCCGTTCTGGCCCGCGACCCGGATCTGATCCTGCTGGTCGGCACCACGGCCGACCCTGCCGCCGAGAAGCGCCGACGGCTCGAAGCCGATCCGGCGCTTGCCGGTCTTCGTGCCCTTCAGACCGGGCATGTGGCGACCATCCCCTTCTCCGAAACCGTCGCCGGCATCCGCACCGGCACCGCCGCCCGCCATCTGGCCCGGATCCTGGCTGCGGCGCGCCAATCGGCCGCAGACGCACCCCTTGCCGGAGATGCCCCATCGCCCCATAACATTCCCTGAAAATGCATCTATGGAGGCCGACATGACCGCACATCCCGAAGGCGGGCCCGCCCGCCGCCAGGCACTGACCCGCGAGGTGATGGCGGCCACCGGCCTCGACGATGCGATGATCGGTCTGGTGGTCGACCGCTTCTACGATCGGGTGCGGGCCGATCCCGTGCTGGCGCCGCTCTTCGCCACCCGGCTGTCGGATGCGGATTGGGGGCCGCATCTGGCGAAGATGAAGCGCTTCTGGTCATCCCTCGCCCTGATGACCGGCGATTATCACGGCCGGCCGATGCAGGCCCATCTGCCGCTGCCGGTCTCGGGCGCCGATTTCGACCGCTGGCTCGCCCTCTTCCGCGAGACCGCCACCGACCTCTGCACACCCGCGGGCGCCGCCCTGCTGATCGACAAGGCCGAACGGGTCGCCGCCAGCCTGGAACTCGGCATCGCCGCCGGCCGCGGCCATATGCTCCGCCGGGGCGAGCGGCTGCCGGCGACAGAGGCATAGCGCCCGCCACACCCCTTATTTAAATTTTCGCGATTTTCTTTAATAAGCCCGCCGGCTGATTAAACGCCTTAAATAAGCGTGGGGCCAGCCCCCGGGCCGGAACGGCCGGGACCGGCTCAATAGACGACGTTGCGCAGGAAACGCAGCAGGCCCGGCCCCGGGTTCACATAGGCGAAGGGGCGGTCGGTGGGGAAGGCGTGGAAGTCGCCCGCCTCGACGATGCGGGTGATGCCGTCGACCTCGACATGCAGCCGGCCTTCCAGCACATAGACCATGTCCTGCCAGCCGGCAGGATCGGGGCCCGAGGCATAGCGGTCGCCGGGGCCGAGCGACCAGAGCCAGAGTTCGGCCGCCTGGGCTGCCGCGACGCCGGTCAGCAGCGTACCGCGGCTTTCAGGTGCCGCACCGGCCCAGGCGAGAGCCGCGATGCGGCCGCGATCTGCCGCCGGGTCGGGGCTGCGGACCAGATCGACGAACAGCACGGCCAGCGCCGCCGCCAGCCGGTCGAGCGTGGCGAGGCTGACATTGGCATCGCCGCGTTCGATGTTGACCAGCATCCGGCGGCTGACCCCGGCGCGCGCGGCCAGCGCTTCCTGGCTCAACCCCGCCTCCTGGCGCAGCCGGCGCAGATTGCCCGCCACATGCTCAAGGATCGGCGGCCGCTCCCCGTCTTGACTGTGCATTATATTGCCCATATCCTCCGCTCTGAGCAGTATACTACACCATGCTCCGGTCACCGGAAGCACCTCCCTCGCACCCGCCCCGCCCGAAAGCCGCTGCGCACCATGTCCTCCCGTCATCAGGGCTCGATCCTGCTGCCCGTCGGGCTGCTGCTGATCGCGATCGCCTCCATCCAGAGCGGCGCCTCGCTCGCCAAGACGCTCTTCCCCGAGATCGGGGCTCAAGGGGCGGTGACGCTCAGGCTGGTCTTCGCCGCGATGCTGCTGATGGCGGTGTTCCGGCCCTGGCGGGTGCGCTTCACCACCTCGGCGCTGAAATCCGTGGCGGTCTACGGCCTGGCGCTGGGCGGCATGAACCTGTCGTTCTATATGGCGCTGCGCACCGTACCGCTGGGCGTGGCGGTGGCGCTGGAATTCACCGGTCCGCTGGTCGTGGCGCTGGCCGGTGCCCGCCGGCCGATGGATTTCCTCTGGGTAGCGCTGGCGGTGGCGGGGCTTGTCCTGCTGCTGCCCGTAGGCGGGCTGGAAAACGGCATCGATCCGCTGGGAGCCGCCTATGCGCTGGGGGCCGGGGCCTGCTGGGCACTCTATATCCTGTTCGGCCAGAAGGCCGGCGCCACCCACGGCATGCAGACCTCGGCCTATGGCGCGCTGATCGCGGCGGCGCTGGTGATGCCCTTCGGCATCCTGCATGCCGGCACCGGCCTGCTCAACCCCACGATCCTGCCGGTGGCGCTGGTGGTGGCGGTGCTGTCGACCGCGCTGCCCTATTCGCTGGAAATGATGGCGCTGACCCGCCTGCCGACCCGCACCTTCGGCATTCTGATGAGCGTCGAGCCGGCCATGGCCGCGCTGTCGGGCCTGGTCTTCATGGGCGAGCAGCTGTCGGGCCTGCAATGGCTGGCGATCGGCGCGATCATCTCGGCCTCGGCCGGCACCACGCTGACCGCCAGGCGCGAGGCCGCCCCCGCCCCTGCCCGGGCTCAGCCTGCGACCGACTGACCGGCCGCGATCAGGTGCAGGAACGAGCCGGCGACCCGTCCGGCGCGCAAGCCCCGCGCCCCTTCGACCGCGGCCCCGGTCGCATCCTCCACCGACGACCAGAGCGGGTCGCCCCGCTCGGCGATGATGGTGGCATAGTGGAATTCATGGCCGCGCCAGAGCCTGCCCTCCAGCGGCCCTGTGACCATCCGGCCCAGGCGATAGCCGAGATGCAGCCGCCGTGCGGCAAAGCTGGTGGAAAGCCCCAGCAGCCCGGCCATCGGCCAGTCGCGGCCGTCGGCATCGGTCAGCACCTCCCCCAGCGCCATATAGCCGCCGCATTCGCCGAAGATCACCGCACCCCGGTCGCGGGCCGCGACCAGCCCGCGCACCCAGGCGCGATCGGTCGCAAGCCGGCCGGCATGCAGCTCAGGATAGCCGCCGGGCAGCCAGACGGCATCGGCCGACGGGTCAGGCGCCTGGCCCGCCAGCGGCGAGAAGGGCAGCACCTCGGCCCCGGCCGCGTGCCAGTCCGCCAGCAGATGCGGGTAGATGAAGGCAAAGGCATCGTCGCGGGCAAGGGCGATACGGCCGCCCGGCGGCGGCACCGCCGGCCCGGGTTCCGCCGCCACCAGCCGGGCACCCGGGCTCGCAGGTCGGGCCAGCGCCACCACGGCATCCAGATCGACATGGGCCGCCACCAGATCGGCCAACCGGTCAAGCAGCGCGTCGAGATCGGTGGTCTCGCGGGCCTGCACCAGCCCCAGATGGCGCGACGGCAGGGCGATATCGGCCCGGCGGGGCACGAAGCCCAGCGCCGGCACCCCCGCCTCGGCGGCAGCCGCCGCCAGCACGCGCCGATGGCCGGGGCCGCCGACCCGGTTGAAGATCACCGCCGCCACCTGAACCGCCGGATCGAAGCTGCGGAAGCCGTGGATCAGCGCCGCCGCCGATCGCGCCTGGGCCCCGGCATCGACCACCAGCAGAACCGGCAGGCTGAACATACGCGCCAGCGCCGCCGCCGACCCGTCGCCACTGGCCCCCGGCGCGGGCGCGCCGTCGAACAGCCCCATGACCCCTTCGATGGCCAGCAGCCCCGAAGGCGCCTGCGTCTCGATCAGGCGAGCCAGCCGGTCGGGGGCCATCGCCCAACCGTCGAGATTGACCGACGGACGGCCCGCGGCGACCTCGTGAAAGGCCGGATCGATATAGTCGGGGCCGATCTTGGCCGCAGCGGGTGCCAGGCCACGGCGCCGGAAGGCGCGAAGCAGGCCCAGCGTCATGGTGGTCTTGCCGCCCGAAGAGGCGGGGGCCGCCAGGATCAGCGCTGGCGGCGGGGTCACGAGGCGGCCTTGTGTCCGCGGGTGCCGAGCGGGTCGGCCTTGGGCGTGCGGCTGCCGTCCAGCACCCCCATCCAGTCGAGCGCGGCGCGCAGCCGGACCACCGGCCCCATCACCACGATCGACGGCGCTTCAAGCCCGGCCGCCACGACATCGTCATGGGCGCGGGCGAGCGTGGTTTCCAGCACCCGTTGATGGGGGGTGGTCGCCCGGCTGATCACCGCCACCGGCTCTTCTGCGTCGCGGCCACCGGCGATCAGCCGGCTCGAAATCTCGCCCAGATGCTTGAGGCCCATATAGAGCACGATCACCGGCGAGCCCTTGGCCAGCGCCGCCCAGTCGATGCTGCCGGTCACGCCGCCGGTGGTGTCGTGGCCGGTGATGAAGCTGACCACATGATTGGTGTCGCGATGGGTGACGGGAATGCCGGCATAGGCGGAGCCGCCGATCCCGGCGGTGACGCCCGGGATCACCCGGAAGGGAATACCGGCCTCGACCAATGCCAGCCCTTCTTCGCCGCCCCGGCCGAAGACGAAGGGATCGCCGCCCTTGAGCCTGAGCACCCGCAGCCCCTCACGCGCAAGCGCGATGATCCTGAGCGTGATGTCGGCCTGTTTGGGCGAGGGCCGGCCGCCGCGCTTGCCGGCATATTCAAGCCGCACATGGGGCCCGGCCAGGGCCAGGATCCGTTCATCCACCAGGGCGTCATAGACGATGACGTCGGCCGAGGCGATGGCATGGGCCGCCCCCAGCGTCAGCAGCGCCGGATCGCCAGGCCCCGCCCCCACCAGCCAGACCTGGCCGGGCGCGAAGGCAGGCAGGCCCAGCAGGCCGGGCAGCACCATGCCGGCACCACCCGGGGCCGCCCCCGGCATCTCCTTGCCCTCTGCCTCGCTCATCGCGCCATTCCTCCGTTTGTCACGGCCGGGCCCATGACCCTTCCGCCGCTTGATGATATCGTCGCGCCATGACCACGACCCGCGCCATACCGGAAACCCTGCCCGGCAATCAGACCTCCGGCCGCAAGCCGGGGGGCGGGCCGGCTGCGCCTCAGCTCCGCTCGGGCTGGACCACCGGTGCCTGCGCCACCGCGGCCACCGCCGCCGCCTTCACCGCACTCGCCACCGGCCGCTTCCCCGACCGCGTGGAGATCACCCTGCCCAAGGCCACCCTCCGCACGGGGCAACGCCCGGTTTTCGATGTCGCCGAGCGCCGGGTGGAGCCCGACGGCGCCATGACCGCGGGCATCGTCAAGGATGCCGGCGACGACCCCGACGTCACCCATGGCGCACTGATCCTGGCGACGCTGCACCCGGGGCCCCGGGGGACGGGCGTTACCTTCCGCGCCGGCGCCGGCGTCGGCACCGTCACCCGGCCCGGCCTGCCGATCCCGCCCGGGGAACCGGCGATCAACCCGGTGCCGCGGCGGATGATGACCGATACCGTGGCCGAACTCGCATCCCTGCTCGACCATCCGGGCGATGTCGTCGTCACCATCTCGGTCCCCGGCGGCGCGGCCCTTGCCGAGCGGACCTGGAACCCGCGCCTCGGCATCCTGGGCGGGATCTCGATCCTGGGGACCACCGGCGTGGTGGTGCCCTATTCCTGCGCCGCCTGGATCCATTCGATCCATCGCGGCGTCGATGTCGCCCGCGCCACCGGCCTCGACATGGTCGCCGGCTGCACCGGGTCGACCTCGGAAGCCATGCTGCGCCGGCTGCTGCCCGATCTGCCCGACCATGCCCTGATCGACATGGGCGATTTCGCGGGCGCGCTCGCCAAATATCTCCGCAGCCACCCCGTCCCCCGGCTGGTGGTGGCCGGCGGCTTCGCCAAGCTGGTCAAGCTGGCCCAGGGGGCGCTCGACCTGCATTCCAGCCGCTCGACGGTGGATTTCAGCCGTCTTGCGGGCCTTGCCGCCGGCATCGGCGCCGGGGCGGAGCTGACCGCCGCGATTGCGTCCGCCAACACCGCCAAACAGGTGCTCGACCTCTGCAGTGCCGCCGGGCTCGACATCGCCCGGCCGGTGGCCGAGGCGGCCGGAGCGACGCTCGCCGCCGCGGTCGCACCCGCCGCCGTGGCGATAGACGTGGTGGTCGCCGACCGGGCGGGCAAGCCCGTCGCCGCCACCGCCGGGATCCGGATCTGAGCCGATGGTCGAGCCGCTCAAGCTTCTGATCCTCGGCGGCACGGCCGAAGCCGCCGCCCTGGCCGAGGCCGCCACCGCCACCGGCCACGAGGTCTGGACCTCGCTCGCCGGCGCCACCCATGCACCGCGGCGCCCGCCCGGCCGGCTGGTTTCAGGCCCGCTCGGCGGCATCGACGGGTTGACCCGGCTGCTGACCGGCGAGGGCTTCGACCGGCTGGTCGATGCCACCCATCCCTTCGCCGAGACGATCTCGGCCAATGCGGTCGAGGCGGCGCTGCGCGCAGGCGTGCCGCGGATCACGCTCCGCCGTCCGCCCTGGACCGCCGGCATCGGCGACCGCTGGTACGGTGTGGCGGATCTGGCCGAGGCGCTGGAGACCCTGCCGCGCGCGGCCGCACCCGAAGACGGGCGGGTCTTCGTCGCCACCGGCCGGCGCGGGCTGAACCTGCTGGCGGCGCGGGCAGAATACAGTTTCGTGGTCCGCACGATCGAGCCGGTGGCCGTGCTGCCGCCCGGGGTCGACGTCACGCTGATCCGCGATCGCGGCCCCTTCGACCTTGCCGCCGAACGCGGCTTCTTCACCGAACACGCGGTCTCGGCGGTCATCGCCAAGAATGCCGGCGGCACCGGTGCCGAGGCCAAGATCCAGGTCGCGCGCGAATGCCACATCGCCGTGCTCATGATCGACCGTCCCCCCTCGCCGCCGGGCCTCTGGGCCAGCCGGGTCGACGAGGTGGTCGACTGGCTGGCCCGGCCGGTGGCGGAAGACCAGGCGCTCCCCCCGGTCAGCCGACCATGAGCACCAGACCAGCGGCGGCGATGCCGGCGCCGATCAGACGCTCGACCCTGGCCACCTGCAGCTTCTGCAGCCCCATGGCGATGCCGATGCCGGCCAGATGCAGCAGGCCGGTCGCCGCCAGGAAGCCCAGCGCATAAAGCGCCGCCGAGCCGTCGCCCGCCATCTCGGTGCCATGGGCATGGCCGTGGAACAGGGCGAAGACGCCGGCGATGGCCGCCGCCGCCACCGGGTTCGGGCGGAAGGCGAAGGCGATCATCAGGCCGAAGACCACGATCGAGGCGACGATGCCCAGCTCCACCCCCGGCAGGCCGATCCCGGCCATGCCGAGCGCACCGCCTGCGATCATCAGCGCCATGAAGCCGAGCGGCGCCGCCCAGATCATCCGGCCGCCGGTCTGCCCGGCCCAGAAGCCGACCGCCAGCATGGCCAGCACATGGTCGAGACCACCGATCGGATGGGCGAAGCCGCTGGCGAAACCGGCCACCTCGTGGCCGGTATGGGCGAAGGCCGGGCCGGCCACCAGGGCGGCAGCGGCGGTCAGCGGCAGGATCAGGCTGCGTCGGAACATGGGATCGTGTCTCCGTCGTCGGGGCGTCCGGTGCGGACAGGGTTTGGACAAGGCTCCTGAGGGAGCGCCAGAGTCGAGGGGGGAGGCCGGATCAGCGGAAGATGACATCGGCGTCCCCGACGCGGGGGGCAGCGCCGGCCACGGGATCGGGCAGGCTGCCCCGGGGACGTTTCGGGGCAGCACGCACCGGCCGCAGCACATGCGCATGTCCCGGATCATAAAGCGCGCTGTCGGCGAAGTCGCCGGGCTCGAAGACCCGGCCGACCAGGATCAGCGCGGTGCGGGTGATCTTCGCCGCGCGCACCCGGGCGGCGATATCGGCCAGCGTGCCGCGGATGATCATCTGGTCAGGCCAGGTCGCCCGATAGACCACCACCACCGGGCAGTCATCGCCGTAATAGGGGGCCAGCGTCCGGTGGATCTGGGGCAGGAAACGGATCGACAGATGGATGGCCAGCGTCGCCCGCGACCGACCCAGCTCTTCCAGCGTCTCGCCCTCGGGCATGGGCGACGAGGCATGGCCGGTGCGGGTCACGATCACCGTCTGCGAGATGCCGGGCAGGGTCAGCTCGCTCTGCAACGCTGCCGCGGCACCGGCGAAGGCAGGCACCCCCGGCGTCACGTCGAAGGGGATGCCCAGCGCCTTCAGCCGACGCATCTGCTCGGCCGTCGCCCCATAGATCGAGGGATCGCCGGAATGGACCCGGGCGACATCCTCGCCCCGCTCATGCGCCGCCCGCATCTCCTCCACGATCTCGTCGAGGGTGAGGGGGGCGGTGTCGATGACTCGGGCGCCCCGCGGTGCCCAGGCCACCACCTCCGCCGGCACCAGAGAGCCGGCATAGAGGCAGACCGGGGCGGCGGCGATCAGGTCGCGGCCGCGGATGGTGATCAGATCGGCCGCACCGGGGCCGGCACCGATGAAATGAACCGTCATGCCACGGCCTCCCCTGATCCGGTCCGGCCGAAACCGGCATCTGCAAAACTGTCTTCGCCGCGGCTGCCATAGCCGCGGGGGGTGTAGACCCGGGTGCCCTGCCCCAGTTCCAGCCGCCGGCTGCCCCGGGCGCCGACCATCACCAGGGTCAGCATGTCCACCGCATCGACCGCCAGCCCGTCCAGATCGGTGATCGTCACCGTCTCGTCGGGCCGGCCCAGATTGCGGGCCAGGATCACCGGGGTGGCGCCGCCGCGCGCCTCGATCAGGATCTCGCGGGCACGGGCCAGCTGATGGCGCCGGCGGCGCGAGACCGGGTTGTAGAAGGCGACCACGAAATCGCCGGCGGCCGCGGCCCGGATCCGGCGTTCGATCACCGTGAACGGCGTCATGAGATCGGACAGCGAGATGGTGCAGAAATCATGGCCGAGCGGCGCGCCCGCCCGTGCCGCCGCAGCCTGGAGCGCCGAGATGCCGGGCGAGACCTGCACCGGCACATGGGCCCAGCCGGGGCGGGGCTCGCCCAGATCCTCGCCGCGCTCGATCAGCTCGTAGACCAGCGCCGCCATGGCATAGATGCCGGCATCGCCCGAACAGACCAGAGCCACGCTCCGCCCCTCCGCCGCCAGATCGAGTGCCGCGGCGACGCGGCGTTCCTCTTCGCCCAGCTCGTAACCGTGGCGGCGCTTGCCGGCCGCCGCCGGTCCCAGCAGATCCAGATAGAGGCCATAGCCGACCAGGTCGGTCGCCTCTGCGACCATGCGGTCGACCTCGGGCGTGCGCCAGTCGGGCCGGCCGGGGCCGATGCCGACGACATAGAGCATGCCCGGCGCGCGCCCGACGTCGCCCGCCATGATCGGCGCCGGGGCGAGCGCCACCGCACAGGTCGCGCGCGGCGATTTACGCTTGGCCACGATCAGCTCCCCCGCGGGGCCCGCCGCCGCCAGGGCCGCCGCCTCGGCGACGCCCGCCACCCCCACCGTCGCCCTGACATAGTCGGACGGCGTTGCGAGCCGCGGGGTTTCCTCGGCAAGCCGTGCGGCGGGGAAGACCCGCACCGGCAGGCCGCGCGCGGCGGCGGCGGCGGCGATCCCGGCCTCGTCGGCCTTGATGTCGATGGTCGCGATCAGGGCCACGGCCCCGGGTGCCAGACCGGCACCGGCCAGGGTCTCGTCGATCAGCCCGCCGATCTCCTCGGCCCCGGCACCGCGTTCGCAGCCGATGCCGACGGCAAGGCGGGCCGGATGATAGAGCAGCCCGCCCGCCGGCACCTCCCGGAGCCGGTGATCGATCACCAGCGGCACGCCGCCCTCCGCCGCCTGCGGCAGGGGGGCAAGCCAGTCGGGAAGATCCGCCTCGACCCGCACCCAGGCCCCGGCGACCAGTGCCGCCATGGCGGGTTTCGGATCCAGCCCCGCCGCCAGCCGCCAGCCGGCCGGCGGGTCGTCGAGCGCGACGCCGAAGCGCAGATCGCCCGCGGTCGTGACGGCGGCCACCGCCCCCAGCGCCGTCGCCAGCTGTCGGGCCAGATCATTGGCGCCGTGATGGCCGCCCAGAAGCGGCACGACCGCGCTGCCGTCCTCGGCGAGTGCCAGCACCGGCGGCTCGGCCGTCTTGTCGGCCAGGACCGGGGCGAGCATGCGGATCAGCGCGCCGGCAGCCGCAATGCCCAGGATCGGCCGGCCGGCCAGGAACAGGCTGCGCAGCCCCTCAGCGACGGGGTCGAGCGGCGCGACCAGGGCGCGATCATCGGCCGCAAGCCGGGCATGGGGGCCGGTGATCACGGCGCCGGGCAGCAGTGCCTGAACCCGCCGGGCCAGCGGCAGCCCCGAAGGTCCCAGGATCAGAACGGCCGGAGCGGCGGTGGAAGGAATGTCGGTCATGCTGTCGCCTCGCCGCGCCGGTGAACCAGGATCAGGCTGAAATAGGGCGCCACCTCGTCGGGGAGGTCGGCAAGCTTCAGGATGCGCTCCCCCGGCCAGGTGGCGCGCTCGACATACCAGGCCCGGGCCAGCAGGCCGGCTTCCTCCAACACCCGGCGCAGCTTGGGCAGATGCCGGCCGACCTTGAGGAAGGCCATGCCGTCGGCCGCGGCTATCCGCGCCGCAAGCTCGGGTGCGGGCAGGGTGGCGGGGATCATCGCCAGACAGTCGGTGCGGGCGGCGAGCGGCAGGCCGATCCGCGCCGCCGCCCCGGCCATGGAGGTGATGCCCGGCACCACCTCGACCGGAAAGCGGCCCTGGAGCCGGGCGGCCAGATACATGAACGAGCCGAAGGTGAGCGGGTCGCCCTCGCACAAGAGGCCGACATCGCGGCCCTCCGCCAGATGGGCGGCGATGGCCGCGGCGCCGGCATCATAGGCAGCGGCCCCGGGGCTGCGGTCGTCGCGCATCGGCATCTCGATCTCGACCAGCACCGCCCCGGGCGCGATCAGCCCGCCTGCGATGCTGAGCGCCATCCCCCGGCCGGCGCCGGCCGCGCGGATATGGGCGATCACCCCCAGCCTGCCGAGCAGCCGGGCGGCCTTCAGCGTGATCAGCTCCGGATCGCCCGGCCCGAGGCCGAGACCAATGAGCCGGCCGGTCGTCGAACCTGCCCCGCTCATGCGCGCCGCCAGGCCCATTGGGTGACCGGCATCGCCGTCCGCCAGCCCAGATGCGGCCCGACCGGCTCGGCGCGGGCGATCTGGATGCGGGTCAGATCGCCGCCATGGCGGGCCTGAGCCTCGATCAGCGCCGCCTCTCCCGACAGCGTCACGGCATTGGCCACCAGCCGGCCGCCCGGCTTCAACAGAGTGACCAGTTGGTCGATCAGCCCCGCCTGGGCCACGGCGCCGCCCAGGAAGATCGCATCCGGAACCGGCAACCCGGCCAGCGCCTCGGGCAGATGGCCCTCGATCAGCGTCAGTCCCGGCACGCCCAGCCTGAGCGCATTGGCCCGCGCCCGATCCAGCCGGTCGGGCCGCTGTTCGATGCCGATCGCCCTGGCGGTCGGCTCGGCCCGCAGCCATTCGATCGCGACCGAACCATTGCCGGCACCCAGATCCCAGAGCAGCGCACCGGGTGCCGGCATCAGCCGGGCCAGGGTGATCGCCCGCACCTCGCGCTTGGTCAGCTGGCCGTCATGATCGAAAGCGTCGTCGTCGAGCCCGGCGAGGGTCGGCAGCCAGTCGGTCGCGGGTGCCGCCACCAGTTCGACCGCGACCGTGTTGAGATCGGCCGCCGGGCGCGGATCCCAGTCGCCGGCCGTCCCGCGGCGCAGGGCTTCGCGCGGGCCACCCAGGCATTCGAGCACGACCATCGGGCTGGCGCCGAAACCGCGTTCGGCCAGACGGGCGGCGATCGCCGCCGGGGCCGCGCCGTCGTCGGTATATATAACGAGACGCGCGCCGGGCTGAAGATGGCGGTCGAGCAGCGCCAGCGGCCGGCCGTGCAGGGTGATGATCCGCACCTCGGGCAGCGGCCAGCCCAGCCGGGCACAGACCAGGCTGGCGGCCGAGGGGGCCGGGTGCACGCAGAGCGCATCGGCCCCGAACCAGCGGGCAAGCGTGGTGCCGACACCCCAGCAGAAGGGGTCGCCGCTCGCCAGCACCACCAGCCGCCGGCCGCGCGCGGCCTCGATCGCCGGCCGCAGATCCTTGAGCGGGCTGGGCCAGGCCAGGCGCGGGCGGGGGTCGTCATCCGGCAGCATCGCCAGATGGCGATCGCCGCCGATCAGCAGCTCCGCCGCGACCACCTCGGCCCTGGCCTCGGTGCCGAGCCCGGCCAGACCGTCCTCGCCGATGCCGATCACGGTGATCCAGGGCGCTGGTGCGGTCGTCAGGCTGGCCCCGTCCATCATCCACCCTCCTCATTCGGTGCCCAGAGGGCGTTGACCGCGGCCGAGGCCATGGCACTGCCGCCCATCCGCCCCGGCAGGGTGAGGAAGGGCACGCCGCAACCGGCCTCGATCAGCGCCTGCTTGCTTTCGGCCGCCCCCACGAAGCCGACCGGAAAGGCCAGGATCGCCGCCGGGCGCGGCCCGCCGGCGGCGATGATCTCCAGCAGGCGGAACAGGGCCGTGGGCGCGTTGCCGATCGCGACCACGGCGCCGGCCAGCCGGTCGCCCAGCGCGTCGAGCGCCGCGGCCGAGCGGGTGGTGCCGTCGCGCGCCGCGATCGCCGCGGTCTCATCGCAGTCCAGCCCGCAGAGAATCTCGGTGCCGGCCGGCAGCCGGCGGCGGATGATGCCCGAGGCGACCATGCGGCAATCGGCGATCACCGGCCGCCCTGCGGCCAGCGCGGCACGGCCGGCCGTCGCCGGATCCCCCTGCCAGGCAAGTCGGGAAGCCACTTCGACCATGCCGCAGGCATGAACGACCCTGAGCGCCAGCGGCACCAGGGCCGGCGGCAGCCGGTCAAGCTCCGCCTCGGCCCGGATGATGGCGAAGGATCGGGCATAGATCTGGTCGGGCACACGCAGCCAGGCCGTGCTCATCCGCCCGAAGCCTTCTTCAGGCTGGCCGCTTCCCTGTTCAGGCTGGATGGGCCGAGCGGATGGTCGGCATGGGGATAGGGGTGGTGGTGATGGCCGTGATCATGGCCGGCCCCATGGTGGTGGTGCCCGTGGTCGTGCCCATGGGGATGATCGTGATCATGATGGTGATGATGGTCATGGGTCTGCGCAGGCCCGTGATCATGCCCCGCGGCACCGGTGCCGATGCCCTCCACATGATGGTGGTGGCTTTCCTGCGGCAGGCCGCGCTCGCCCTCGAAGCCCAGCACCTGAACGCGGTATTTGCACATCTGGCAGTTCATGTTGCCGGTGCCCTGCAGGATTTCCTGCACCCGGTCGATCATGGTTTCCACCACCTGCGGGTGGTCGCGCAGATAGCGGGCCTTCACGAATTCGATCCCGGGGAAATCGGCCGCCACCCGGTCGACGGCGTCGTAGATCCGGTTGACCAGAATGCCGGTGAACAGGAAATACGGGAACACCACGACCCGCCGGAAGCCCAGCCGCACCGCATGGCGGAGCGCCGGTTCGGTCAGCGGGAAGGTGACGCCCGAATAGGCCGTCTCGGCCCAGCCGAGGCCCAGCCCTTCCCACAGCATGCGCCCGACCTTGGCGACATTGGAATTTGCATCCGGGTCGGATGCGCCGCGGCCCACGACCACCAGCAGGGTGTCGTGGCGCGGGATGGGGTCGGTGGCCGGGCGGGCGGCGTCGGCACGGGCGATGGCCGCCTCTACCCGCTCTCCCGCCGCCTTCAGCATCCGCGGGTCGATACCCAGTTCACGGCCATAGCGGATGGTGAAGCCGGGATCGGCCCGGCCGCCGGCCATGTCGCCGCCCGACCGCACGCTTTCCTGATAGGTGTTCAGCACCGAGGGGATGTCGTTCTTGGCATGGCCGGCGGCGAACAGCATGCCCGGCACGGCCAGAACCTCGCGCACCCCCTGGGCTCGCAGCCGGTCCAGGCCGTCGCGGATGATCGGGCGGGCGAATTCCAGATAGCCGTATTCGACGGGCACCGGGGCAAAGCGGCGGCGCAGCTCTATGGCCAGCTCGGCGAATTCGTCGACCGCCCCCTGATCGCGGCTGCCATGGCCGCAGATCATCAATCCCTGACCGGCTCCAAGCCCGAACATCGCGTTCCGTCCCTCCGTCACACTGCTGTCGGTGCGGAAGCGGCCGATGGACGAGGGGCATATATATACCGAGAGGAAGCGCGCTGCGTCGGCGTCGCGTGGCAGCAGAAAACCGTAGCCGCCGGCGGGGTGCAGGCGGCGATGCCATCGCGATCGTCCACGCGGGCTTCCATCCAGGATCCGCCCGTCCGCCGGCGATGATCCCGCCCGCGAAGCCCCGTCGCGTCTGGCGTCCCGGGGCGTGGTGGCCGGTCCCGCATCGGGCCGGCCTTGTGCAACCACCATGCGTCAACCGCGCGAAGGATGCAACATCTCGCCGATTTTCAATCAATGGGGGAGAATTCGTCCCGTCACGCATCCCGGGGCATCGAACTCTGTCCCCCACCATGCTGCGGATGCCCGCGCCGGATACCCTGAGGTTGCACCGCCCGCACCTGCGACACCGGGGCACAGGGTGCCCGGGCGGGCACGAGCCTGAAAGGCGAGTGCTGAAAAATCAATGGGTTGGCCAAGCCAATCCCTTGTAAAGCAAGGGGTTTTCATTCTTGACACGCATAGGGCTTCCCCGTATGGTTCACGCGCCTTCGGCAGCGCTGTTGCGGCGCGGCCGGCGTGCCCGGGTGACCGGGTGCCAAGGTGCGGCAGCAGAGATGCGGCCCGCCTGGTGCCGGAAATCCAGAGGCGCCTTCCACCGACCGGATGCTCAAGGCGGGCCGACGCTCATGGATGACCGGGACGACTCGGGACTGAAAGAGCTTGAAGCCCGACTGAAGCAGGCACGATCCTCCACCGGCCGCCGCACGGGCGACGGTCCGGGGAATTCGCGTGAGCCGGTGAAGGGCATCGGGTTCGCCGCTCGCGTCGGGACGGACCTCCTGGCGGCTCTCGTCGTCGGGCTCGGGCTTGGCTGGTTTATCGACCGCTGGCTCGGCACGGCACCCTTCGGAATGCTCGTCTTCTTTCTATTTGGTGCGGCGGCCGGCATACGCAATGCCTATGCCTTCGCCAAACGGACGATGAACGAGATCGATGAAGGCGAAGCGCAGGGCAACGGCCCGGCCGGGCCCCCGCAAGGGGATGGGTCGGGACGACAGGACGGCACCCGTGATGCCGGACGGAAAGATTGACGGGTCTGCGGGTCGACCGCGGGCAAGGGTGCGGAAGGTGGCCGGCATGCGGGAACTCCCCGGTGCCGACGGCTCCGGCCAGGGTTGAGTTCTTAACGAAGAGCGAGGGCCACGGTGGCGGAAGCACATAGCCCGCTTGAGCAGTTCCACATCAAGCGTCTGGTCGACCTCCAGATCGGCGGCGTCGACATCTCCTTCACCAACTCGTCGCTGTGGATGTTCATCGCCATCGCGGCCGTTACGCTGTTCCTGACGCTGGGCTCGCGCAATCGCGCCCTCGTTCCGGGCCGCGGACAGTCGATGGCGGAGATGTCCTACGAGTTTGTCGCGAACATGCTTCGAGACAACGTGGGGTCGGAAGGCCGGAAGTACTTCCCCTTCATCTTCACGCTGTTCATGTTCGTCCTGTTCGCCAACCTGGCGGGCATGCTCCCCTACAGCTTCACCACCACCAGCCATATCGTCGTCACCTTTGCGATGGCGCTGTTCGTCTGGCTGCTGACCACTGTGATCGGTCTGGTGAAGCATGGCGGTCACTTCTTCAGCTTCTTCGTTCCCCAGGGCGTGCCCCTGTGGATGATGCCGCTGGTGGTGCCGATCGAGATCATCTCCTATCTGTCGCGTCCGATCAGCCTGTCGGTGCGACTGTTCGCGAACATGGTTGCCGGGCACACGATGTTGAAGGTGCTGGCCGGCTTCATCGTCGCGCTCGGTGTCGCGGGCATTGCGCCTCTCGTGGTGGTCGTGGGCCTCACCGCCCTCGAACTCTTCATCGCCGCGCTGCAGGCCTATGTCTTCGCGATCCTGACCTGCATCTACCTCAACGACGCGCTGCACCTGCATTGAGATCCGGGACCGGATCCGACCGACCGGCGATGTCGCCGGCCGGTCCCCGGTCACGGGCAGGTATCAGGCGATCGCCTCTCTGAAAACCAGTCCCTTTGTCAAGATAAGGAAGTTGAGCGATGGAACTGGAAGCCGCAAAGATGATCGGTGCCGGCCTCGCGGTGCTTGCGCTGTTCGGCGTCGGTATCGGTATCGGCAACATCTTCTCCTCGCTGGTCAGCTCGCTGGCGCGGAACCCCTCGGTCCGCACCACCGTGTTCCCCCTCGCGATGCTCGGCTTCGCGCTGGTCGAGGCGGTCGGCCTCTTCGCCCTGCTGATCGCGCTGATCATCCTCTTCGTGTTCTGATCAGCACGACGGCCGGGAACCGGTACCGAGCGGGCCCGAGGGGTGTGAAAACACCGCCTCGGGCGCGTTCGTGAGGGCGGGGACGGCAGACGGCCTCCGGAATGAAGCCCGTCAGGGTACGACTTTCCGACCAGGGCACGATCCGCCTGCCACGCCAGACTTTCGCCATGACGGCCGGCCCCGCGGGGCCCCGTCCACGAAATGCCCCGGGAGACCCATGCCTCAGTTCGAACCGAGCACATTCGCGTCGCAGATCTTCTGGCTGGTGGTGTCCTTCGGCCTGCTCTATCTGCTGATGTCGAAGATCGCGCTCCCGCGCATCGCCGATATCCTCGAGGTGCGCCAGGACCGTATCGCCGCCGATCTCGATCGTGCCGAAGCGCTGAAGCGCGAGGCCGAAGAGGCGCGTGCGGCCTATGAAGCGGCACTCGCCAATGCCCGCGCCGAAGCCCAGAAGCTTCTGGAGCAGGCCGGCGAGCAGGCCCAGGCCGAGGCCCAGCGGCAGCTCGACGCGCTTGACGAGCGTCTGGCCGCCAAGGTCCGCGAGGCCGAAGCCGCCGTTGCCGCCGCCAAGGCGGACGCCATGGCCGATCTCGCGTCGCTCGCGACCGAGACCGCCGAGGCGGCCACCGCGAAGCTGGCCGGTGCGCCGGTCGATGGTACTGCGGTCCGCAGCGCCGTCGATGCCGCCCTGGCTGCCACCTCGTCGCGGAAGGAGTGAGGCCGATGTTCTCCGATCCCACTTTCTGGGTCGCCGTCGCCTTCGTCCTCTGCATCGCCGGGCTTGGCTTCCTGAAGGTCCACAAGGCCATCGGGGGCATGCTCGACGCCCGTGCAGCCGCGATCCGCGCCGAACTCGATGCCGCGCAGAAGCTGCGTGAGGACGCCCAGGCGCTCCTCGCCCAGTATCAGCGCAAGCAGCGCGAGGCGATGCAGGAAGCCGAGCAGATGGTCGCCCATGCGCGCACCGAAGCGAAGCGCATCGTCGAGATGGGCCAGACCCAGCTGGCCCAGTCGATCGAGCGTCGCGAGCGCATGGCCGCCACCAAGATCGCCCAGGCGGAAGCCGATGCGATCGCCGAGGTCCGTGCGACCGCGGTCGATGTGGCGATGGCGGCGACCGAGCAGGTGCTGCGCACCCAGCTCTCGGCCGACCGTCAGGCCAAACTGGTGGACGACACCATCGCCGGCCTCAAGACCCTGCACTGATCCGCGTCTCCCGCGATCCGGGCAGTTCCGAAACGCCCCGCCGGTTTTGCCGGCGGGGCGTTTCGCGTTTCGGGACCGGCCCCCGCAGGTACTCCGACGTCAATATAATGCTGCGTCATTGGTCAGATGTATCGACGTCGATGTAATGTCGCGTCACCGGAATGATCCTCCGGCGTCGATGTAATGTTCCGTCACCAATGTGGCCCACCGTTGACCCGGTGCGTCTGGAGGCTCGCCATGCGGCCGGTGATCAGGCAGGATGCACCGGCGGGAGAAATGACGGCCGGCCGGGCGAAGACCTGCCGGACGGCCGGGGCATATGGCGACGGGGACAGGGCGTGCGGCAGTTTCGATCACTGAGAGTGGCGGTGTTTCTGGGCGTGGCCGCCATCCTGGGCGTCACCGCCGCCGTGATCCTGCCATCGACCACCGCCCTGCTGGAGCGGAGCTTCGTCTCGGAACGGGAGCGCGAGGCGACCAACACCATCGATCTCTTCGCCACCAGCCTGCGCGAGCGTTTCCAGTCGCTGATCCGCCAGAAGGTCGATGCCGTCGAACAGCGCAAGACGGCGCTGCGCGACCAGGGAGACCAGGTGGTCTCGGTGCTCTCGGCCCTTCGCCGCCTGGCCGCCAATGGCGGGATGAGCGAGACCGCTGCCCGCAACACCGCCCTGCAATGGCTGTCGGACCAGCCGCGCAGCGAGGCCCGCTATGTCATCGTCTATGACGGCGAGATGCGGGTGCTGATCCACCCGGATGCATCGCTGCTGGGCCAGACGCTGATCGACGGCCGCGACATGAAGGGTCGCCCGGCCTTCAGGGCGGCGCAGGAGGACGTCCTTCAGTATGGCGACACCTTCTCCACCTTCCCCTGGCAGAGCCTGGACGCCACCGAGACCCGGCTGAAATTTGGCTATTTCCGCAATTTCGAGCCCTGGGGCTGGACGGTGGCGGTGATCGCCGATGCCGAGGACGTGCAGCGCGCAGCCGATGCCCAGATGGCGCAGATGATCCGGGATCTGACCAACAGCGTCCATGCTCTCCGCCTGGGCGATCGCGGCCGGGCGATGATCTTCGACGGCCAGGGGCGGCTGGTGATCCCGCCCCAGGGCGGCGATACCGCCTGTGCGGCGATCAGTACCGCCGTCGACAGCTGCGCCGACGCCTTCGCCATGCTGCCGCAGGACCTGCCCCGCCAGGACACGGTGGCCGTGCCGCCGCCGGCCGGGGCGGACGACGTCGTGCTCTACGCCCATCTGTTCAAGCCGCTGGACTGGCGGGTGACGATGCTGCTGTCGCGCGACGACATTCTGGGCCCGGCGCACGAGGTCACCCGCAATCAGGCGCTGCTGCTGGGTTCCGTGCTGGTGCTGTCGTTCCTGGCGGCCTATCCGCTCTCGGGCTGGCTGGTGCGGCCGCTGCGCCGGCTGGAGGTCCGGGTCCGCGCCCTCGCCTCGCAGGATTTCACCCGGGATGCGCCACCCGATCCGGGGCTCCGGCGGATGATCGACGATCGTGCCGACGAGATCGGCCGGCTGGCCTCTGCCTTCGCCTTCATGGACGAAACGCTCCGCGCCAAGATCCGCGAGCTGATCCGGGTGACGGAAGAGCGTATGCGGATCGAAGGCGAACTCGCCGCCGCGCGCGACATTCAGGAAGGCCTGCTGCCCAAGACCTTCCCGCCCTTCCCCGACCGGCCCGAAATCAATCTCCATGCCCGCCTGGTGCCGGCGAAGGAGGTCGGCGGCGACCTGTTCGACTTCTATTTCGCCGAAGGTCGCCATTTCTACTTCGTGGTCGGCGACGTCTCGGGCAAGGGCGTGCCGGCGGCGCTGTTCATGGCGATCACCCGCACCCTGCTCAAGACCTCGGCCGAGAAGGGCCTGACCCCGGCCGAGATGCTGGCCGAGGTGAACGACATGCTGGCGCGCGACAACCCGAACACCATGTTCGTCACCCTGTTCTGCGGCCGGATCGATCTGGCGGCCGGACGGCTGGAATACTGCAATGCCGGCCACAACCCGCCGCTGCTGCTGCGCCGCGGCGCCACGGCGCCCGAGGCCCTGAGCACGGTCTGCGGCCCGGCGCTGGGGGTGATGGAAGACATGCCATACCGGGCGATGTCGCTGAACCTCTGCGCCGGCGACGAGCTGCTGGTCTATACCGACGGCGTGACCGAGGCCCACAACCCCGACAAGGCGCTCTACGGCGACGACCGGCTGCTCCGGGTGTCGGCCGGCGGCATGGCGGCCGATCCGAAGCGCTTCGTCGACCGGCTGTTCGACGACATCGACGATTTCGTTGCCGGTGCCGACCAGTCGGACGATATCACCGTCTTCGCCCTGCACTACGCCGGCCCCGGGGCCGACGCCACCACCGCAGCCCCCGAGGCACTACGGAGCATCGGATGACCCTCTGGAAGCCCTCGACCCTGTTCGGACGTGTCCTGCTGTCGCTGCTGATCGGCCTGGCGCTCGCCGGACTGCTGATCGGCCTGGTGCCCGCCTCGGCCCATGCCGCCCCGCCCTCGCCCGAAATCCGCGCCGCGGCGGAGGCGATCCCGCCGGTGCCGGGGCCCGAGACCCCCGAAAAGCGCTTCCGCATCGGCTATTACGAAGGCGGCCAGTACGGCGACTACAAGATCATCCTGGCCGCCATCGTCCGCGGGCTGATGCAGCTGGGCTGGGTGCCCCAGATCGATCTGCCGCCGATGGACCAGGTGCCGGATTCCGCCACCCTCTGGCGGTTCCTGGTCGCCAATGCCAATGGCGGCCATGTCGAATTCGTCGGCGACGCCCATTACACCGCCGGCGATTTCGACCCCGAGCGCCGCAAGCAGGTCCGGCCCGAGATCATCGAACGGCTGACCGGCCGGCAGGATATCGACCTGATGATCGCCATGGGCACCTGGGCGGGCCAGGATCTGGCCAATGACGCCGTCACCACGCCTATCGTCGTCGCCTCCACCTCGGATCCCGTCGCCTCGAAGATCATCCCGTCGCCGGATGATTCCGGCCGTCCCAACCTGCATGCCAAGGTCGAACCCGGCCGCTATGGCCGCCAGGTGGAGCTGTTCGACGATATCGTCCGGGCGAAACGCCTGGGCGTGGTCTACGAGAACACGCTGGAAGGCCGCACCTTCGCCGCGATCGAGGAAGTCGAGGCGGTGTCCGCCGCCCGCGGCTTCGATCTCGTCACCTGTTTCGCACCCTTCAACGGCGTGCCGGAAGAGGTCGCGAAGGCCGAGGCGGTGCGCTGCTACAAGGAACTGGCGCCCAAGGTCGACGCGCTTTACATCACCGTCCATCGCGGCGTGACCAGCAGCAGCCTTGCCGCCATCGTCGATGCGGCGCTGGATGCCGGCGTGCCCACCTTTTCGATGGCCGGATCGGGCGACGTTCGCCGGGGCGTGCTGATGAGCATCGCCCAGGGCGATTTCTCGTATGTCGGGCTGTTCCATGCCGAGGTGATCGGCCGGATCTTCAACGGTGCGGAACCCTGGGCGCTGGATCAGCGTTGGGTGGCGCCGGCCAAGATCGCGCTCAATCTGGAGACCATGGAGATCATCGGCTTCAACCCGCCGGTCGACATTCTGCTGGCCGCCGACGAGATCTACCGCAAGATCGAACGCTGACCGAGCCCGGCGGCGGCGGACGCCTTGGGCGCCGCCCCGCCCAGGGCGACATGCCGCCGGGCGAAGACCAGACGCGCCAGCCGCGCGGCCATGTCGTCATGGCCGGCTTCGACCATCGCGATCGCCCGATCGGCGCCGCTCTGCCCCGTCTTAAGCACGAAGGCCGGATAGGCGAGGAAGCGCGCCTCGCGCGCATCGAGCCCGGCCCCCGCCAGATCGACCAGCTCCGCCGCCAGACGGGCCGCGGTCAGGCCGTCGACCTCGGCCGCCAGCCCGTCGCGCATCGCGCGTTCGCGCAGCAGCATCAGCCGCGCCCAGCCATGGCGGGCAATGACGGCCAGGCCCCGGTCCATCACCGCGAGCAGCCCCTTCTGCAGGGCGCCGGCCGCACTCACCACACTGGCCGCCACGGCCTCGCCGCCCAGATCGATCAGCTCCTGATCGGGCAGATTGGCGCCGGGGGCGCGGCCTTCCAGATAGACCGCGGAGGTCGTCTCGGCCATCAGCCGGGCCAGGGCCGCGTCGCTGTCGACCACCGCGGCGAGCGTCGCCGGCTCGGGCATGCGGCCGGGGGCGAAGGCGAAACGCAGCCGGGCATCCAGGAAGTTCGACGATTGCAGCGCCGCGAAATGGGTGGCGGAGGGGCGGATCTGCACCACCATGTCGTCGCCGCGCAGCCGGCCGCTCCAGCTGCGGCCTTGGCCGAGGAACTCCCGCAGGGTCGGCTGGCCCTCGACCTCTACCAGGCCGCCGATCTTCGAGGTGGGGGCCAGGTCTGCGGGCCCATGCGGCAGGGCCGGCAGTGGTGCATCCACGCCCAGCGCCCAGCGCATATAGGCGGCAAGCCCGACAAAGGGCTCGGCTGGCGGCACGAAACAGCTGCGGTCGCGGGCGGCATGGGCCCCCCCGCACATCCGCGACCAGAGGGTCAGCCGGTTTTCCCTGAAGCCGGTCGCGCGGCCGTTCTCGTAGGGGCTGTTGGCAAAGAGGGCGATGAAGGCGGCCGAGAAGCCCAGCACCAGATTGACCGCATCGGCGCCGCGATCTACGGGCACATCGGTCGACGGGCTGTTATGGGCCTTGGCGTCGATGCCGGCCGAATGATCCCAACCCCGCACCTCGTTCCAGTAGTCGTAGACCGGCTTGGGCGCCCGGGTCGCGTGGTAGAAGGCCTGTGACACCGGCTGGAAGGGATGCTCGGCCAGATTGACCAGCATGCCGCCCGAGGCCGCCACGGCGGCCCCCACCCGATCCAGCGCCTCGCGCGCCTCGTCGTCGAGTTGCTCCAGACCGGTGACCGGCCCGAGCGAGGCTTCGAGATTGTTGAACCCGTTGTCGACCGAGATCATGCCCGCGGCATCGCGCAGGCCGACCACCCGGCCGCCGAGGCTGAGCGGCTGCGGCGCCCGGCCTTCGGCATCGCCATCGGCGACCAGGCGGTCGAACACATCGGGGACCGCCAGGCTGGTGGCGTCCGCGGCCGAGGCGATCGGCAGTTCGATCTCCACCCCGACCTTGACCGGGCGCGGCACCTGCAGGCGCTCGACGGTCATGAGCTGGCCTCCGCCTCCCCCGCCGCAGGCGGGGCGGGGCGACGGTCGAGCACCAGGAAGAGCAGGCCGGCCGCCAGCATCAGCCCGGCCGTGGCCGCCAGCCCCGCCGTGGTGCCGACCACCGCGAACAGGCCGCCCACGATCAGCGGCCCCAGCATCTGGCCGAACTTGTCGGCCGAGCGCTTCATGCTGACCGCCCGGCCGATGCCGGCACGCGCGACACCGGCCCCCTGCAGGCCATGGGCGCTCTGCGCGCCACCCGCAATGCTGCCCGAAACGCCGATCAGGAACACGGCGGCGACCAGCGCCATCAGATTGCCGCCGATGCTGGCGACGACCAGGGCGGCGGCGGCCGCCAGCGCACCGGCCACGATGAAGGGCCGCTTGTCGGTCACCTTGTCGGTCAACCGGCCGAAAAGCGGGCCGAGCAGGATGACGGCCAGACCGTTGACCATCAGCACGCGGCCGATATCGGACTGATTGATGCCCTGTTCGGCCAGATAGACCGGCACCGCGAAGTTGAGCAGGCCGACCTGGGCGATCGAGAACGGGATCACGCTGCAGACCAGCACCAGCATGAAGGTGCGATCGGTGAGCAGGCCGCGCCAGCCGCCGCCTTCCTCGGCCGTCACAGGGGCTGCGGCAACAGGCTTGCTGTCGGTCTCGACCGCCAGCTCGCGGCCGACGCTGACGGCGACCAGCGCCACCACCAGCGGCATGACCATGAACAGGGCCGCGACCAGGAAGACATTGGCATAGCCCAGCTGCTCGGCCAGCATCGCCCCGATGGCGGTGCCGCACATCTGGCCGACGAAGATGCCGGCGATCAGCCCGGCCGTGGCACTGGCCCGGCGCTCGGGCAGCGTGGTCGCGTAGAGATGGCTCTGGATGCCCATCCAGGCAAAGCCATAGCCGAGCCCGCCCAGGGCGCGCGCGGCGATGAAGGCCGCGGGGTGGGTCTGGGTCGCCATCACCACCAGCGAAACCATGTTGGCCAGCATGCAGAGGCCGAAACCGGTCAGCACCGGCACCTGCCAGCCGCGGCGATCGGCCATGGGCCCGGCGATGAGCGCGGTGACCAGGGCACACATCATCTCGGCCGATACCGGGGCGGCCATCATGATGTCGCTGGTTGCAGCGCCATTACCCGCGGCCAGCAGGCGCATGGCCAGCGGCACGAAGGACAGCGGCAGCGACCAGGCGAGCAGGAACAGGAAGGCCATCGGCCGGGCAAAGCGCGAATCGGCGATGCCGCCCGTCCCGACGCGGCCGCGGACCGCGGCAAAGACGAAGATCAGCCCCTCGCCCACGATCATGGCCGAAACCAGCGCCAGGGTGACGGCGTCGAGCACGCGGGACTGGACGCTGTCGGCGATGGCGGCGCCGGACAGCGTGATCTCGATGCGGCCGGCGGGGCGGCCGCCGCTGCCGGCGACCGTGGTCAGATCCCGGATCACCACCGGCCCGGCATCCGGGCCGGTCACGCCGGCGGCGGCGATGCGCGTGCCGTCGGGGCCGACCAGGGCAGCACCGCCGATCAGCGGCACCTGATCGATCAACCGGGCGAAATTGTCCTCGATCCGCCCCATGAAGCGGAGGCCGATGCCCTTGTTGATCAGCTGATCGAGATCATTGGCCACCGAGGCGGCCAGGCGCTCGCCCTGACGCGCGGCCGCGGTTTCGACGGCGCTGCGGAACTCGCCGATCGCATAGGCGGCAAACCCCGCCTGGGCCAGCACCACGACCGCGATGCCGGCCACCCGCATCCGCTTCAGCCGCACCGCATCAGCCGCCCGGCCGCGGGCCGAGGCGAAGCCCAGCCCCAGCGTGACCAGTACACCCAGAATGGTGGCCGCGGCCGCCGCAGCCACCATCGCCTGAACGGTGCGGCCGATTTCGGCGGTATGGGCCTCTTCGGGCAGCGCCACGCCCAGATGAGCGACCACCGCGCCACCGGCATCGCGGATCGGGAACAGCACCCAGCGGCGGCCGGCCGCCACGCGCTCGACCACCTCACCCCCCTTGTCCGCGCCGACCACCGGCACCGCCGCCTCTTCGCCGCGGCTGCCCAGCACATGGCCCTTCAGATCGATCACCGCCGCCTGACCGGCCAGCGGGATGTCCTGGCGGACATCGTCGAGCAGGTCGTCGAGGCCCGAGAATTTCTCGATCGGCTTGCCGTAGCGCACGGCGACCTGCAACCGGTCGGCCCATTTGCCGCCGATCGCGGTCACCTCGCTGACGGTCGCCTCGGCATCGACACGCTTCAGCGCGGTGAGGTTCAGGAAACCGGCAATGCCCATGCACACCGGCAGCAGCAGCGCCAGGGCAAGGGTGAGACGGAAGATCGGCCCGCGGGCCCGGGTGGCGAGGCTCATGGAAAGTGATTTTCCGCTATGCAGGACCATCCCCACCAAGGGGGCCGGATTCCCCGCATCCTACCCGGATGTATCGATTTTGGCCCGCGCTTCCTGTGCCCAGGTCAACCCGGATTGACGCCCATATGCCGCATCGCGGGATTTGCCGACCGAAACGCGAACCGCCCCGGTAGCGATGCTACCGGGGCGGTCGGGACAGGTCTGCGGGCGGTCACTCGGCCGCGGCGCGGGCCTCTGCCGGCGGGGTCCAGCGCAGCACCGGCTTGCGGGCGGCGAGCGTCTCGTCGAGACGCCGGCGCGGCGCATAGCGCGGGGCGGCATGGAAGGCTTCCGCCTCGCCCGCCTTGGCGCGGCGGGCGAGCGAGAGCAGCGCGTCGACCAGCTGGTCCAGCGCCTGCTTCGATTCGGTCTCGGTCGGCTCGATCAGCATCGCGCCATGCACCACCAGCGGGAAGTACATGGTCATCGGGTGGAAGCCCTCGTCGATCATCGCCTTGGCGAAGTCGAGCGTGCTGACCCCGGTGCCTTCGAGGAAGCCGTCATCGAACAGGCATTCATGCATGGCGGGGCCGGGGAAGGCCGGGGTCATCTCTTCCGAGAGCCGGGCCATCAGGTAGTTGGCCGCCAGCACCGCATCGCCCGAAGCCGCATGCAGGCCGTCGCGGCCCAGGCTCTTCATATAGGCGAGCGCCCGGGTGAACATGCCCGCCTGGCCGAAGAAGGCCTTGAGCCGGCCGACCGCCGGGCCGCCCGGCACGGCTTCGACCGTGTAGCTGCCATCGTCCTGCCGGCGGATCCGCGGACCCGGTGCCACATGGGCCAGGCTTTCGGCGAAGACCACCGGGCCCGAGCCCGGGCCGCCGCCGCCATGCGGGGTGGAGAAGGTCTTGTGCAGGTTGATGTGCATGCAGTCGAAGCCGAGTTCGGCCGGCTTCACCCGCCCGACGATGGCGTTGAAATTGGCGCCGTCGCCGTAGAAATAGGCGCCCACCTCGTGCACCGCATCGGCGATCACCTTCACGTCCCGTTCGAACAGGCCGCAGGTGTTGGGGTTGGTCAGCATCACCGCCGCGACATCGGGGCCAAGCGCCGCCTTCAGCGCCGCCACATCGACCCGGCCGTCATCGGTGCCCGGAATGCTCTGCACGGTATAGCCGCAGAGCACGGCCGAGGCGGGGTTGGTGCCATGGGCACTGTCGGGCACGATCACGCGCCTGCGGGCATCGCCGCGGGCGACATGGGCGGCACGGATCGCCATCAGCCCGGCCAGCTCGCCATGGGCGCCGGCGGCAGGGGCCAGCGTCACCTCGGTCATGCCGGTCAGCTCGGTCAGCCAGGTGCCCAGCTCGTGCATCATGCCGAGCGCGCCCTGGATGGTGGAAACCGGCTGCAGCGGGTGCAGATCGGCGAAGCCCGGCATCCGCGCCACCTTTTCGTTCAGGCGCGGATTGTACTTCATCGTGCACGAGCCGAGCGGGAAGAGCCCCGAATCGATCGAGTAGTTCTTCTGCGACAGGCGCACGAAATGGCGCACCACCTGCGGCTCGGCCAGGTCGGGCAGGCCGACCGGGGCCTTGCGCACCACACCGCCCAGCCGACTCTTCGTCTCGGGCACCGGCGCCAGATCGACGCCGATCCGGCCGGGGGTGCCCTGTTCGAAGATCAGCGGCTCTTCAAGCTGCAGGCCGCGATTGCCGGTCGCGGTTTCCGGGATCATCGAGATCTCCGGCGTCTCGTCACGCGAGACCCGGCCCTGGGAACGGTCCATCGCGGTCATGCCGAAAGCTCCTCGGTCAGCGCCGAGGCCAGCGCCTCGACATCCTCGTCGGTGACGAGTTCGGTCACCGCCACCACCAGCAGGTTCTGCAGTGCCGCCGCATCGGCCTCGACGCCGTCGAGCACCGCCGGCGCGATGCCCGCCAGAATGCCGCGCGCCGCCAGCCGCTCCACCACCGGTGCCGCCGGCCGCCCCAGATCGAGGGTGAATTCGTTGAAGAAGGTGTCGTTGACCAGGCTGAGACCCGGCACCGCCGCCAGGCGATCGGCGGCACGACCCGCCAGCGCATGGTTCAGCGCCGCCAGATGCGTCAGCCCCCGCTCACCAAGCATCGCCAGATGAATGGTGAAGGCCGAGGCGCAGAGACCGGCCGAGGTGCAGATGTTGCTGGTCGCCTTGTCGCGGCGGATGTGCTGCTCGCGGGTCGACAGCGTCAGCACGAAACCGCGGCGGCCATCGGCATCCACGGTCTCGCCGCAGAGCCGGCCCGGCATCTGGCGGAGGAATTTGGACCGGGTGGCGAAGAGCCCGACGGTCGGCCCGCCGAAGGTGAGCGCATTGCCGAAGCTCTGGCCCTCGCCGACCACGATATCGGCGCCCATGGCGCCGGGGCTTTCGACCGCGCCCAGCGACACCGCCTCGGTCACCGCCACGATCAGCAGCGCGCCCTTGGCATGCACCGCCTGGGCCAGCGCCGTCAGGTCGCGGACCTGGCCGAAGAAGCCGGGGTTCTGCACGATCACCGCCGCGGTGCCGGCATCGACCCGGGCCGCGACATCATCTTCCGCCATGGGGTCGGCCGGGGCGAGGTCGACCTCGATGCCGGCAAAGCCCAGCTGGTTCTGCACCACGGCGCGGTAATGGGGATGGACGGAGCCCGCCACCACCACCTTGTTCCGCCGGGTGATCCGCACCGCCATCATGCCGGCCTCGGCCGCCGCGGTAGAGCCGTCATAGAGCGAGGCATTGGCCACGTCCATGCCGGTCAGCAGGGCCACCTGGGTCTGGAACTCGAACAGGGTCTGCAGGGTGCCCTGGGCGATTTCCGGCTGGTAGGGGGTGTAGGCGGTCAGGAATTCGGACCGCTGGATCAGATGGTCGACGGCGGCCGGCACATGGTGGCGGTAGAGCCCGCCGCCCACGAAGAACGGTCCGTCACCGGCGGCCCGGCTCGCCCGGGCATAAGCGGCCATCTCGCGCTCGACCTGAAGCTCGCTCTTGCCCGGCGCCACGGCCTGGAAGGCCTCGGGGCCGTGCAGCAGACCGGCCGGCACGTCGGAATACAGGGCATCGATCGACGGGGCCCCGATCACGCGGAGCATCTCCGCGCGGTCCTCACCCGTCAGGGGCAGATAACGCATGATGAGATCACTCCAGCTCCGCGATGTAGGACGCATAGGCGTCCTCGTCCATCAGCTCGTCGAGCTGACCGGCATCGGTGACGCGGACCTTGAAGAACCAGCCCTCGCCCGCAGGGTCGCTGTTGACCAGGCTCGGGTCGTCGACCACCGCCTGATTGGCTTCGACCACCTCGCCGTCGATCGGCGCATAGACGTCGCTCGCGGCCTTGACCGATTCGACCACCGCGGCATCGTCGCCGGCGGCCAGAGACCGCCCGACCTCGGGCAGTTCGACGAACACCACATCGCCCAGCTGTCCCTGGGCGTAATCGGTGATGCCGACGGTTGCAACCTCGCCGTCGAGGTCGATCCATTCATGGTCTTTGGTGAAACGCAGAGTGCTCATGAGGAAGCTCGCTGTTCCCTGATGGGGCGGGAGTGTTGCAGGTCAGCGCCGGTAGCGATGCGGCGCGAAAGGCATGGGGGCGACGGTCGCCGGGCGGGATTTCCCGCGGACGTCGAGGGCAAGGGCGGTGCCGGGGGCGGCCAGATCGGCGCGGACATAAGCCATGGCCACCGGCCCGTCGACGCTGGGGCCGAAGCCGCCGCTGGTGACACGGCCGACGGTCTCGCCGGTTGCAGGGTCGATCACGTCGGTGCCTTCGCGCGCGATCACCTTGCCCTCGGGGATGAGGCCGACGCGCTTGCGCGCCGGGCCCTCGGCAAAGGCGGCGGCGATCACCGCCGCCCCGGGATAGCCGGCATCGGCGGTGCGGCGACGCTTCGCGATCGACCAGCCGAGCCCGGCTTCGACCGGATTGGTCGAGAGGTCGATATCGTGGCCGTAGAGGCAGAGCCCGGCTTCGAGGCGCAGGCTGTCGCGGGCGCCGAGACCGATCGGCGCCACCCGCTGGTCGGCCAGCAGCTTGCCGGCCAGGCTTTCCGCCCGATCGGCCGGAACCGAAATCTCGTAGCCGTCCTCGCCGGTATAGCCGGACCGGCTGACCAGGCAGGGAATGCCGGCGATGTCGAGCGGCTGCATCGACATGAAGGCCATGTCGGCCGCCGCGGGCGCCAGCGCCGCCAGCACGGCTGCCGCCTCGGGGCCCTGCAGGGCGAGCAGGGCGCGATCATCCAGGATGTCGAGGCTGTGGCCGGCCGGCAGATGCGCCGCGATATGGGCGAAATCATCGGCCTTGCAGGCCGCGTTCACCACCAGGAAGACATGGGTGTCGAACCGCGTCGCCATCAGGTCGTCGCGGATGCCGCCGTCATCGGTGGTCAGCTGGGTATAGCGCATCCGGCCGAGGCCGAGGCCGGTGATGTCGCCCGGCACCAGGTTTTCGAGCGCCGCCGCCGCATCCGGCCCGGTGATCCGTGCCTGGCCCATATGCGAGACGTCGAACAGCCCCGCATGGGTGCGGGTGTGCAGATGCTCGCCCTTGATGCCCATGGGATACTGGACCGGCATCAGATAGCCCGCAAAGGGCACCATCTTGCCGCCCTGCGCCAGATGCAGATCGTAAAGCGGGGTCTTGAGAAGATCGGCGGGGGTACCGCCCTGGGTCGGCTGGTCCGGACCGGACATCGGGTCGCTCCGAGAAAACAGGATTGCGGCCGCGCATCTCCCAGGTCCGGCGCCGCCGGTCGATCCGACGTTCCGTCCCCGGAGATGGCCCCGCTCTGTCTTCGGACCTGAAAGATTGTGCGCCGCCATGCCCCCGCGGATGCGGTGGGCCGTCGTCGCACTTACCCCTTCGGTGAGACGCCGCGATCTTCCGCGCCGCCTGCTTTCCAGAGTGACATTCCCCTGCGGTCCCTGGTGCCTGAGAGTTTACCGGGGCCGGTTGCTCCTTCGGCGGCACTGCCTCGACATTCTCCCGACCATCGACCGGTCGGGCGTCGCGCAGCGCGCTCTCCCACAGGGTTCGTCTGTCACGTAGCCTCCGAGCGTGGCCAGGATACACGAGAGGGCCGCAGGGCACAATCCGGCCCGCAGCCCTCTCGCGTCAACGGATCGCGATCCGGACCGGGATGGTTCCGGCCCGGGCTGCGCGTCCCCCCCGGGTCCTGCTGCCCTCTTACCGGCTGTGGCCGCGCTGGAACTCCAGCTGCTCGCGGTCGAGCTGAAAGCCGATCAGCAGGGCATAGTCGGCACCGGTGCTGGTGCCGGGCAGCGGCACGCGGATGCTGAGCTCTTCCTTCGACCCGGCCTTCAGCCGGTTGGCCGGGAAGGGCAGATCCGACCGGAAGACCTGCTTGTTCAGGATGGTCTGTTCCCGGTCGGCCACCGCCACGTAATAATCGAAGGCGGTTGCGGTGGCATCGGGGGCGGCCGGGCCGCGTTCGGCATCGATCACCACGGTCAGCGCCACATCCAGATAGCGCTTGCCGTCGTCGGTGTCGGCATCGCAGGTCCATTGGGCATCGGCGATCCGGCCCAGGAAACGCACGCCGGTCACGTCCTTGGCACCCGGTTCGATCTGCACCGCCTGGGCGGTGTCGCGCAGCACCACCACGCGGGGACAGACCGGCGGCTCGGCGCGCGAGAAGGCGCCGCAGCCGGAGACGACCAGCGCCACACCCGACGCGGCCAGGGCCAGGGCCGCCCGACGGCGCAGGGCCGCCCGCGTCGTCGTCCTGTTCATTGCCGTTTCGGGACCGGACGCGGAATGGGACTGTGCCACGACGAAGCGCTCCGTGATCGTTTATCGCCGGATCGCCCGGGGACCGGGCGGCCGGCTGAGACAAGCGCCACTTTATAGCGATGGCGCGCGGGCGCGCAATGCCGCCGCCCGCGCGTGTCCGCGTCACCTCATAGCCGCGTCATCAAGGTCACAATCTTTCGTGACTGCCATCACACATGGGTCCGTCGGCGGTCTGCTTGCAGCCGCAGAACCAGACCGTGCCGTCCTCTTCGGCCTTCCAGGCCTTGGGGCCGAGCCCGGTGCCCTTGTGGGTGCCGTCGCAGAAAGGCTGTTTCGTGCTCAGCCCGCAGGAACACCACCAATAGGTCCGCCCCGCCTTCACCGCCACCTCAAAGGGCTCCGCCTGCGCCACCACCGGTGCCGCGGCCGGCGGCGTGGCGTCGTTCTCCATGGTCATGTCTCACCCTTCCCGTCTCTTGCCGGCCGGATCGGCCGATGGGTCGTCATCTCGTGCCTCGGTGCCGCCCCGTCGGCGTGATGCGCGCTTTGATTGCTTTATTTCCGGGACAAGCATCTATGAGTGTAGTGGCGGAGAATCGCCGCGGGCAAGGGCCGGGATTGGTCTTTCCAGGCAACGGGATGCGTGCGCATGGTGTTGAACTCGGGCGCCGCCCGTGCCATACCGCACCCTATGCGAGCCCCCCTCCCCGGATCCGCCCGTCGGATCCTTCAGCCCGGAGAGCCGACGCGATGACCCAGGCGGCCCCGACCTCCCCAGAAGCAGCCACTCCTGCCACGGTGACCATCGTGCTGGCCGAACCCCGCGGTTTCTGCGCCGGGGTCGACCGGGCGATCCAGATCGTCGAGAGGGCGATCGAACGCTTCGGCGCGCCGGTTTATGTCCGCCACGAGATCGTCCACAACAAGACCGTGGTGCAGGATCTGGCAGCCAAGGGCGCGGTGTTCGTGGAGGAGCTGGACGAGGTGCCGGACGGGGTGCCGGTGATCTTTTCGGCCCATGGCGTGCCCAAATCGGTGCCGGCCGAGGCCGCACGGCGGGAGCTGCACGCGATCGACGCCACCTGCCCGCTGGTCTCCAAGGTTCATCGCGAAGCCGAGCGCCATCACGGCGAGGGGCGCCATGTGCTGCTGATCGGCCATGCCGGCCACCCCGAGGTGATTGGCACCATGGGCCAGCTGCCCGAGGGCGCCGTCGACCTGATCGAGAGCATCGCCGATGCCGAGGCCTATCAGCCGCCGCGGCTCGGGCTGGAGCTTGCCTTCGCGACCCAGACCACCCTGTCGGTGGCCGACACCTCGGGCATCATCGAAGTGCTGCGCCGCCGCTTTCCCGAGATTGCCGGCCCCCGGCGCGAGGATATCTGCTATGCCACCACCAACCGCCAGGAGGCCGTCGCCCGCATCGCGGCCGAGGTTCAGGCGGTGCTGGTGATCGGGGCGCCGAATTCCTCGAACTCCCGCCGGCTGGTCGAAACGGCGGCGGTGTCGGGCTGCGCCAATGCCCGGCTGATCCAGACCGCGGCCGAGATCGACTGGTCGCTTCTGGACGGGATCACCCGGATCGGCATCACCGCCGGCGCCTCTGCCCCCGAAGTGCTGGTGGACGAGGTCATCGCGGCCTTCCGCGCCCGCGGCCCGGTCTCGATCGAACGGGTGACCACGGCCGAGGAACGGGTGGTGTTCAAGCTGCCGCCCGAACTCAATCACTGAGCGGTTCCCCCCGGACCACCCCCCGCAACCAGAGGAGACGCGCCACGGGATCCGCCCGGGCGCAACAGGAGGCATCGACCGGAATGGCGGTCTATACGGCGGTCGACGACGACGACATGCGCGCACTGCTCAGCGGCTATGATATCGGCCCTTTCGAGCGGTTGCAGGGCATCCAGCAGGGGGTGGAGAACTCCAACTGGTTTCTCGACGCCGGCGGCCGGCGCTACGTGCTGACGGTCTATGAGAAGCGGGTCGACCCCGCGGATCTGCCCTATTTCCTGAACCTGATGGAGCACCTCACCCGGCGCGGCATCCGCTGCCCGGAACCGGTGCACGACCGGTCGGGCCGGGCGCTGGTGGAACTGGCCGGCAAGCCGGCGGCGATCTTCACCTTCCTGCCCGGCCGCGGCCCCGGCCGGATCCTGCCCGCCCATTGCCGGGCGCTGGGCACGGCGCTGGCCGAACTGCATCTCGCGACCGCGGATTTCACCGGCCGGCGCCCCAATGCGCTGGCCCTGCCCGGCTGGCAGGGGCTCGCCGCCCGCATCGGCGGTCGCGCCGACGAGATCGTGCCGGGCCTGGCCGCCGAGATCGCCGACACGCTTGACCGGCTGGCCACGGCCTGGCCGGCCGATCTGCCCGCGGGCACGATCCATGCCGACCTCTTCCCCGACAATGTGTTCTACGAGCGGTCGGACCGGGTGTCGGGGCTGATCGATTTCTACTTCGCCTGCTCCGACGCCTTCGCCTACGAAATCGCGATCTGCATCAATGCCTGGTGCTTCGAGCCGGACGGGCAGTTCAACGTGACCAAGGCCCGGCTGATGCTGGGCGCCTATCGCAAGGTCCGGCCGTTCTCGGACGCCGAGCTGGCGGCCCTGCCGCTGCTCTGCGAAGGGGCGGCGCTGCGCTTCCTCCTCACCCGCGCCTATGACTGGCTGAATCAGGTCGAGGGGGCGCTGGTGAAGCCCAAGGATCCGCTCGAATACCTCCACAAGCTGCGCTTCCACCGCAGCGTTACGGGACCGGGCGCCTATGGCCTCGACTGACGCACCGAAGAAGATCGTCGAAGCCTTCACCGACGGCGCCTGTTCGGGCAATCCCGGCCCCGGCGGCTGGGGCGTGCTGCTGCGCTGGGGAGAGCTGGAACGCGAGATGAGCGGCGGCGAGCCGCTCACCACCAACAACCGCATGGAGCTGACCGCGGCGATCGAGGCGCTGCGCGCGCTGAAACGCCCGACCACGATCCGGATCTGCACCGACAGCACCTATGTGCGCGACGGCATCACCAAATGGATCCATGGCTGGAAGCGCAACGGCTGGAAGACCGCATCCAAGGATCCGGTCAAGAACGCCGATCTCTGGCAGGAACTGGACGGGCTGGTCCGCGGCCATACGGTGGAATGGGAATGGGTCCGCGGCCATGCCGGCCACCCCGAAAACGAACGCGCCGACGCGCTGGCGCGCGCCGGGATTCCGAAGCGGGGTTGACCTCGCCCGAGGGATCTGACGGGTTTATCGCGTCCCGAACAGCCGGTCGCCGGCATCGCCCAGGCCCGGGCGGATATAGGCGTTTTCGTCCAGGCAGCGGTCGACGGCGGCGACATAGACCTTCACCTGCGGATGGGCGCGGGTGAAGACCTCCAGGCCTTCGGGGGCCGCAATCAGGGCCATGAAGCGGATCTGGTCGTCGGCGACGCCATAACGGTTCAGCACCTCGACCGCATGCACCGCCGAATTGCCGGTGGCGAGCATCGGGTCGACCAGGATGAAAGTCCGACCCTCGGCCTTGGGCAGCTTCACCAGATATTCGACCGGTTCTTTGGTCTCTTCGTCGCGGTAGAGGCCGACATGGCCGATGCGGGCCGAGGGCATCAGCTCGGTCAGGCCGTCGGCCATGCCGAGGCCGGCGCGCAGGATCGGCACCACCGCGACCTTCTTGCCCTCGATCACCGGCACGGCCACGCGTTCGAGCGGCGTCTCCAGCTCTTCATGAGTGATCGGCAGGCTGCGGGTGATCTCGTAGCCCATCAGCAGGGCGATCTCGCGCAGCAACTGGCGGAAGGTCTTGGTCGAGGTCGCCTGGTTCCGCATATGGCTGAGTTTGTGCAGGATCAGCGGATGGTCGAGCACATGCAGGTTGGGGAAACGCGCGGCCAGGTCGCGGTGGTCGGTGGTGGTCTTGGTCATATGGGCTCCGCGATGGCTGGGCGGGCGTTGAAAAGATGCCGGTACGGCGATACGGCCGGCACCCGGGACGGGATGCCGGCCGCGCCGCCGATGCGGCAGGCGGAGCCCGAAGGCTCCGCGGCAGGATCAGAGCTGGCCGAGCAGGGTGCCGGCGTCGCTCACCTCGAAAGCGCCGGGCTTTTCGACGTTCAGCTGCGTGACGACGCCGTCCTTGACCAGCATCGAATAACGCTGCGAGCGCAGGCCCATGCCGAAGCCCGTGCCGTCGAGCGTCAGGCCCAGCGCCTTGGTCAGGTCGCCATTGCCGTCGGCCAGCAGGCGGACCTTGCCGTCGACGCCCTGGGCCTTGCCCCAGGCGCCCATCACGAAGGCGTCGTTGACCGAGATGCAGACGATCTCGTCGACGCCCTTGGCGACGATCTGATCGGCCTGCTCCACGAAGCCCGGCAGATGACGCGCCGAGCAGGTGGGGGTGAAGGCGCCGGGCACGGCGAAGACCGCCACGGTGCGGCCGGCGAACAGCTCGTCGGTGGACACCTTGTTCGGGCCGTCCGCGGTCATCTCGACCAGGGTGGCTGCCGGAATCTTGTCGCCGATGGAAATGGTCATGATCTCGCTCTCCTGGCTCGGAACTCGCGTCTCGTCTGCGGGGGCGGCCCTGTCGGTGTGGCCGGCCCTCCGGATCGCCGCCATTTAAGGCCGGTTCCGGTGACGGGCGCAAGTCCGCGGGCGCGGGTTTCGCGCTCAACCGGCCCCTGCGCCGCGCGCCTGATCCAGCGCCCGGGTCACGGCATCGGCGGTCAGCAGTTCGGGCAGCACCAGCCCCTGCGGCGCCGCAGGCCCGTAGACCACGTTGAAGGGAATGCCATAGCGGCCGAAGCCCGCCAGATAGTCGGCAATCACCGGATCGGGCCGGGTCCAGTCGGCCTTCATCGCCACCACATCGGGCGTGGCCAGGCGGCCGGCCACCGGATCCACCGCCAGCACCCGTTCCTCGTTGACGATGCAGGTGACGCACCAGCTGGCGGTGACGTCGACGAACACCACCCGGCCCTTCGCCACCTCGGCGGTGATCGCCCCGGCCTCGAACGCCGTCCAGGGCCCCTCGGCCGCAATCGACTGCAGGCCGCGGCCGGACGGGGGCGAGGCCAGAACCGCGGTTGCGACCGCCGCCACCGCCAGACCGCCGACACCGGCCCAGCGCAGCAGCCGGGCCTTGGTGATGACCAGCGGCAGCAGGGCGGCGAGCGCCGCCAGCACCGCCACCGCCGCAGCAGCACCCGGCTGAACCAGGCGGCTGAGCACCAGAGTGAGCCAGAGGGCGGTCCCCGCCAGCGCCACGCCCATCGCAACCTTCACCCAGACCATCCAGCGCCCCGGCCGGGGCAGCAGGCGGATGGCCGAGGGCACCGCCGCGATCGCCAGATAGGGCAGCGCCATGCCCAGCCCCATGGCGGCAAAGACCGCCAGGATGTCGGCCGTACCGCCGGCGAGCGCGAAGCCCAGCGCCGTGCCGACGAAGGGCGCAGAACAGGGGGTGGCGAGCAGGGTCGCCACCACGCCGCTCATCATCGCCCGGCCGAGCTTCGGCCGCCCCCCGGCCTCGGGCACCACATCGCGGGCGAGCCCGCCCGACAGCACGGGGGCCCGGATGGTGAAGACCCCCAGCTGCGAGGCCGCGAACAGCGCCATGATCACGATCATCACGCCGATGAAGGCCGGCTGCTGGAACTGAATGCCCCAGCCGACCGCGACCCCGGCCAGCTTCAGCCCGGCCGCCGCCAGCGCCAGCGCGAGGAAGGACAACAGGATGCCGGCAGCCGTCGCCAGCAGGCTGGCCCTGACATCGCCGCGGCCGAGGCCGCGGGTCGCGACCAGCCCCATCAGCTTGATCGACAGCACCGGCAGCACGCAGGGCATGACGTTCAGGATAAGCCCGCCGAGCAGGCCGATCAGCAGGGCGGCGGCCAGCCCGCCTTCGGGGCCGAGCAGGGTGGCGGGCGCCGGCACCACCTGGGCGGTGGTCTCGACCGCCCGGCGGTCGTCTCCGGTGCCGTCGACCAAAGTGAGCCGGACCGTCTCGCCCAGAAGCCGGGCATCGGCGGCAGGCGGGGCGACGTCGCTCACGAAGCGGATCCGCCGGCCGTCATCCAGCCGTCGCGCCTCGGGCGGCAGGAAAGCGAAGCCGTCCGGCCCCTCGATGAAGACATCCGCCGTGGGGCCGAAGGGCGTATCGCTCTTCGCCTCCACCACCAGCCGCGCGGGTGCATCGCCCTCGCCCGCGATCCAGCCGGCCGAGACCGCTGCGAAGGGAGCGGCAGCCGGGTCGGAGGCGACGGCCGGCACCGCTGCCCGGGCCGCAGCGATCGCGGCTTCGGCCTCGGCCGCGGTGCGGTCGAGCGGATCGGCCGGCCCCGCCGGCACGTCGAGCACAAGGTCGGCGGTCACCGGAATGCACAGCGCCTCGCAGACCTGATAGTCGACCCGCAACCGCAGTGGCGCTGCCGGTGCGGCCGCCGCCAGTCCGGCTGTCACCGGCAGCAGGACGCGTTTCTCATAGGCATAGGTGTGGATGGTCTCGAAGGCGGTGAAACGCTCGGGCAGCGGCCAGTGGATCTGCGTGGCGGCGATCTGTCCGTCGGCGATCGAGGGGCTGGCCCCATCGATTGCGGGCGGCAGGCCCGCATCGCCGGGCGAGCGCCAGTAGAGCTTCCACCCCGGCTCCATCCGGAAATCCAGACCGAGCGACAGCTCCCCCCGCGCCGCCTCATCCGGGGTCTGCGGCGCCGCCACCAGCCGCACCGCCGAGCGCTGCCCCTCCGCCCAGGGGCCGATCCAGCCGTGCGGCGCCTCTGCCGCCAGGGCGGGCGCCATTATCGTCAGACAGGCGAAGGCCAGCATGATGCCCGAACCGAAGGCGGTTATGGCCTTCTGCCGGAGGGGCTGGCGGTCTGTGCGGCGGATATGCATGCGGCGGTCCCATGGGTTCCTGAGCCGGGCCGGCAGCAGCCGGCCATTCGCGGGGCGAACAGATGTGCCCTTGCGCATGCTCCGGCGCCAGCCTACCTAATCCAGACGTAACTATAGGCGGCATGGCGCCGGAAGGACATGCGACAGGGCGTCATGTGGCGGCGACCACGTGATTGTGATGATCCTTCGTGCGCTTCCCCACAGCGGGCGACCGCAACAACACGGGCGAGAAGGTAGTCGGGCAATGGCAGGGATGCGGGCAGACCGCCCCATGGCGGCAGCAACCACCACGCCTTTCGAGATGTCGGGCCCCGAGGGCCTGACCGGCAAGGTGCTGATCGCGATGCCGCGGCTGGAGGACCCGTGGTTCACCAAGACGGTGATCTATCTCTGTGCCCATTCCGACGACGGCGCCATGGGGCTGGTGGTCAACCGGGTGCTCGACACGGTCGACTTCCCCGAGCTTCTTTCACAGCTGGGCCTGGATTGCAGCCCGGAAGCCGCAACGGTGAAGGTGCATTTCGGCGGACCGGTGGAGACCGGCCGCGGTTTCGTGCTCCATTCTACCGACTATGTGCTGGCGACCAGCCTGCGGATCGATGACGAGGTGGCGCTGACCGCGACCCTCGACGTGCTGAAGGCGATGACCGAGGGCCACGGCCCCGATCGCACGCTCGTCGCCCTCGGATATGCCGGCTGGGGCCCCGGTCAGCTGGAGACCGAAATTCAGAGCAACAGCTGGCTGGTGGTCGATGCCGATGCCGAGCTGCTGTTCGAAGGCGATGTCGAGGGGAAGTGGCGCGAGGCGATCGGCCGGCTGGGCGTCGACCTCGGCCATCTCTCCGGCGAAGGCGGCCATGCCTGACTGCGACGCGTGGGCATGCAGCATCCCACGGCCCCCCGGTCCCGGCCCCGCGGGTGCTGCGCCACAACCCCTTGATTTCGTGTGAGATGAGACCACGCCTGGAAAAAACTTCGCAGCGTCTGTCGATTCACTATTGCGAATCATTCTCAGTCTCATATTATCAACGGCGTGCAAACGTTTCATTCCCGTTTCGCACGACTCGTCCTCACACACGCGACTTTGCCGGCCAGGTACTCCCTGGCCGGCCTTTTTTTTGCGCGCCCGACTCAGAGCCCGTCATAACCGTTCGGCGCCGGCCAGGGCCAGGCGGCGAGTGGGGCGGGATCGGGCCGGAAGATCTCGACCTTGAGCGGGTAGCAGCGCGCCGCATCGCTTGAATGACTGGCGCTGCAATCGCCGCCGGGACAGGCGGAGAGCGCCGCCAGCAGGTCGATCTCGGCGAAGAGTTCCAGATAGTCTCCCGGACGGACCGGGCTCGCCTTCATGAAGTACTGGTGCGTGTCGCGGGTGAAGCCGGTGCACATGAAGACGTTGAGCACGTCGTGGACATGGGGCTCCGCCGCCCGCGGGCTGAGCCCGGTCGCCTCCGCCAGTGCCCGGCAGAGATTGGAATGGCAGCAGTGATGATAATCGGTGCCGGTCAGCAGCCGGTTGGTATAGGGGTCGCAGCGCGTGCCGATCACGTCGTGCACCCCGCCGCCATCGGCATCCCAGCCATACCAGCCGAGGGTGTCGTGGCTGATCGTCGCCATCGGCCGCAGGGCAGGCAGCGTGCTCCACAGCCGGTGGCCGGTGGTGACATGGGTTGCATGCAGCGCCCGCGTCTTGCCGCTGAAGAACCGCTCCGACAGATCATGCGCATTCCAGAGATTGAGATCGCCGACCTGCGGCCCCTCGATCGAGAGGATGCGGAAGAAATGCCCCCGGGGCACGCGGAAGGCCCGCCCGTCGCGGGGCGGCACCACAAGCTCGTCGATCTTCTCCATCCCTGCCCGCGCCGCCTCCAGCGCCGCCATGTCGGGGGCGGGCAGGCTGCCGTTCGGATAGACCACCACCGGTCGCGGACCGGCCGTTTCCTGCGTCTCGATCGTCATCATGCCCTCCCCTTCTGCGAAGCGCGGTTCGCCCAAGGGTAACAGAAGGTGGGCAATGGGTTCAGCCGGCGTCGATCACCGCCGGCGGCAGCGGCCGGCGGCGGCGCCAGTCGGTCGCGATCAGGCCGAACAGGCGATGATCGGTCCAGCGGCCGTCGATCAGCAGATATTCCCGCGCATAGCCTTCGGATTCGAAGCCGAGCTTTTCCAGCAGGCCGATGCTGCGATGGTTCTCGGGCAGGCAGGCCGCTTCCAGCCGGTGCAGCCCCAGCGTGTCGAAGACGAAATCGGCCGCACCCGCCAGGGCCTCGGTCATATAGCCCTTGCGGGCAACATGCGCGCCGATCCAGTAGCCGACATTGCACGACTGGACCACGCCATAGCGGATGTTGTTCAGGGTGAGCCCGCCAGCCAGGCTCAACGCCTCGCGCCCTTCGCTGCAGCCGTCGCCCGCGTCACGGACGAAGACGTGGAAGGCGAGCCCCATGCCCCGGCGGGCGATCATGCGATAGTGGCCGACCCGGCGGCGATAGGCCCCGCGGCTCAAGGGATCATTGCCCCAGGACGGCTCCCAGCGCTCCAGAAACTCCCGCGAGGCCTCGCGCACCTCTGCCCATTCGCGATAGTCGACCAGACGCGCCGGACGCATCACCACCCGCGGCGTGATGATCCGCGGCCGGTCGCCGCCATCCATCGAGGCAAAGGGCCACATTCCGGGTGCCTCCCCGTCCGCCGGCCGGTCAGTCGCCCGCGCCCTTGCGGACGCGGTAGACGAAACGGGGACCGTCGCGGCGCTGGTCGAGCAGGACATGGCCGCCGGTGTCGCAGAAGGCCGGAATGTCGATATAGGAGGCGGGATCGGTGGCGATCACCTCGATCACCGCACCGGCGGCCAGGGTGTTCAGCGCCTTGCGGGCCTTCAGCACCGGCCAGGGGCAGACCAGCCCCTCGGCATCGACCACCAGGGCGACCGGCTCGTCGGGATTGCCTGGGGCCTGGGAATTGTCTGGGGCCTGGGGATTGCCTGGGGCCTGCGGCTCTCCCGCCCCGGTGGTGCCCGCCTGCATGCTTCGTCCTGCCGTCATGCCGTCTCCTGCCTGCGGTCGGATCCTGAGCCCTGCCGTCAACCGAAGCGACGGCGGAGATCGTCGTAGGATTGCACCCGGGCGATCGGCCCCAGCGCCGCCAGGGTCGGCGCGCCGCCGCCGAGCAGCCGGCCCGCCAGTCGCGACACCTGATCGGGCGTCACCGCCTGCAGCTCCGCCACGGTCTCGGCCACGGACTGTACCCGGCCATGGATGATCAGCGACTGGGCAAGGCGTTCGGCGCGCGCGGTGGTGCTTTCCAGCCCCATCAGCAGCCCGGCCTTGAGCTGCGCGAACGAGCGGCGAAGCTCTTCCTCGCCCACCCGGTCGGCAACGCCCAGGGTCTCGTCGATGATCACCGGCATCGCCTCGGCGATCTCGTCCTCGGCGGCCGCGACATAGATGCCGAACAGGCCATGATCCTCGAACGGGCTCGCGAAGGAATAGACGTTGTAGCAGAGGCCGCGCTTCTCGCGCACCTCCTGGAAAAGGCGCGAGGACATGCCGCCGCCCAGCAGCGTGGCGAGCAGCTGCGAGGCGTGATAGTCCTCGTGGGCATAGCCGATGCCGGGGAAGCCCAGCGTCAGATGCACCTGGCCCAGATGATCCTTGCGCCGGCGCAGATCGCCGCCGACATAGGCGGCAGGGTCGATGTCGCGCGGCTCGGTCGCGGGCAGGGCGTCGAAGAAGCGGGTCGCCAGATCGACCAGCCGGTCGTGATCCACCTTGCCCGCCGCCGCCAGCACCATGCGGCTGGCGGTATACTGGCGGCGCATATAGCCGGCAATGGCCTGGCGCGGCATGCCGCGCACGATCTCCACCGGCCCCAGGATCGGCCGGCCCAGACCCTGATCGGGATAGGCTGCGATCTGGAAATGGTCGAAGACCACATCTTCCGGCATGTCGTCGGCCGACAGGATCTCCTGCACCACCACCGAGCGCTCGCGCTCCAGCTCGTCCGGGTCGAAGACCGAATGCTGCAGGATGTCGGCGAGCACGTCGACGCCCAGCTCCAGATCCTCGGCCATCAGCTTCAGGTAATAGACGGTCTGCTCGCGCGAGGTATAGGCGTTCATGTAGCCGCCCACTGCCTCGACCTCTTCGGCCAGACCCTGGGCGGTGCGCCGCTCGGTGCCCTTGAAGGCCATATGCTCGAGCAGATGCGAGACGCCGTTGATCTCCGCCGGCTCGTGGCGTGTGCCCGCATGCACCCAGACCCCGACGGTGACGGTCTCGACATGGGCCATGCTGTCGGTGGCCACACGCATGCCGTTGGGCAGGGTGGTGATGCGGATGCTGGAACCGTCGAGACTCATGATGGCGTCTTCTGCCCTTCTGTCGGAGATGTAACCGGCGGATCGTACCCGACCGGAGCGGTCAGGCGTTGCGGCGGTGCGACAGGATATGGGAGGTCAGGATCGAAACGTCAGCCTCCAGCGTGTCATATCGCTCCGGCCGCTCCATCAGGTCTGCCATGCGTGCAGGCAGGGCCGGACGACGGCCGATCGCCTTTTCCACCGCATCCGGGAACTTGGCCGGATGGGCGGTCGCCAGCACCACCACCGGCGTGCCGGCCGGCACGCCCTCGCGGCGGTCGCGGGCCACCGCCACGCCCACGGCGGTGTGCGGATCCAGGATCTCGCCGGTCTCGGCGAAGACACGGGCGATGGTGTCGATGGTGCGGGCGTCGTCGGCCGCACCGGCATCGAAGAGCAGTCGGGCCTTGGCGATCTCGGCATCGCTGACCGGCAGATGGCCGGTTTCGCGGAAGGTGCGGATCGCAGCCGCGGTCGCCTCGCCGTCGCGGCCCTTCAGATCGAAGAGCAGCCGCTCGAAATTGCTGGCGACCTGAATGTCCATCGACGGGCTCCAGGTCGGCCGCACGCCGGCCGAGGAATAGTCGCCATTGCGGAAGAACCGCGCCAGGATGTCGTTCTCGTTGGTGGCCACGATCAGCTTCGCCACCGGCAGGCCCATCGAGGCCGCGATATAGCCGGCATAGACGTCGCCGAAATTGCCGGTCGGCACGGCGAAGGCGACCTCGCGATCGGGCGCCCCCAGGGCCAGAGCGGCGTGGAAGTAATAGACCACCTGGGCGGCGATGCGGGCCCAGTTGATCGAGTTGATCGCGGTCAGCCCGACCTGGTCGCGGAAGGCCTCGTCACCGAAAGCCGCCTTCACCATGTCCTGGGCATCGTCGAAGGTGCCGCGGATGGCGATGTTGTGGACATTGGGCGAGAGCACGGTGGTCATCTGCCGGCGCTGCACCTCGGAGGTGCGGCCCAAGGGATGCAGGATGAACACGTCCAGCCGCGCGCGGTCGCGGCAGGCCTCGATCGCCGCCGAGCCGGTATCGCCCGAGGTGGCGCCCAGGATCACGCCGCGCCGGTCGGACCGATCCAGCGCATGATCGAACAGCCGGCCCAGCAGCTGCAGGGCGAAATCCTTGAAGGCGAGGGTCGGGCCGTGGAACAGCTCCATCACCCATTCATTGGCGCCCAGCTGCTTCAGCGGCGCCACCGCCTTGTGGCCGAAGCCGGCATAGGTGTCGTCGATCATCCGGTCGAGATCGGCCGGCGCAATGGTCGTGCCGACGAAGAGCCGCATCACCTGCTTCGCAAGGCCCGCATAATCCAGCCCCCGCCAGGCCCGCATGGTGGCCGGCTCGACCCGGGGCCAGCTCTCGGGCAGATAGAGGCCGCCGTCGCGGGCGAGACCGTCGAGGAGAACCTGACCGAAATCGAGCCGCGGCGCGCGGCCGCGGGTGCTGATGTACTGCACGGAGGTCAACCTTCGTCGTAGGAGGCAGAAGAGGGGGGAGGCAGAAGAGGGGCGCGCGACCGGCCGGAAAAGCCTGGACGCGCCGAGACTACCGGGACCGGCGCGCCCGATCAATCGACCAGCGGCGCCGGTCAGCCATGTGGACCTGTCCGCCCCGGCGCCGGGACCCTGGTCAGGCCGGGCCTTCGCCCAGATAGCGGCGGCGCAGATGGCTGAGGAAGGCATCGGCCGAGAGTGGCGCGCCGGTCGCCCGTTCGATCAGCTCGTCGGCCGACCAGCGGCAGCCCTGGCCGTGGACGTGGGCGCGCAGCCAGCCGAGCAGGCCCGAGAAGTCGCCGCGGGCCAGATCGTCGTCGAGCGCCGGCAGGGCCCGGCGGGCGGCCTGGAACAGCTGTGCCGCCGCCATCGCCCCCAGCGAATAGGTCGGAAAATAGCCGAAGGCGCCGCTCGGCCAGTGGATGTCCTGCAGGCAGCCGTCGCGATCGGTGTCGGGCACCACGCCGACCAGCCGGGCCATGCCCTCGCGCCAGGCGCCGGGCAGGTCGTCCACGGCGAGGTCTCCGGCGATCATCGCCCGCTCCAGCCCGTAGCGCAGCATGACATGGCCGGGATAGGTCACCTCGTCGGCATTGACCCGGATGAAGCCCGGCCGCACCCGCACCATCAGCGCATGGAGATTGTCGGCATCATAGGCCGGATCGTCGGCATCCGCACCGAAGGCCTCGCGCGCCGCGGCGGCGAAGGCGGTCATGAAGGGCCGGCTCCGGCTGGCCTGCATCTCGGTCAGCAGCGACTGGCTTTCGTGGATGGTCATGCCGCGGGCAAGCCCCACCGGCTGGTCGCGCCAGTCGCGCGGCAGGCCGTGCTCATAGAGCGCATGGCCGGTTTCGTGCAGAACCGCCATGGCGCTTTCGGCGAAATCGGCCTCGTCATAGCGGGTGGTGATGCGCAGATCGTCGGGCACGCCGCCCGAAAACGGGTGGTGGCTGACATCCAGCCGGCCATGATCGAAGGGAAAGCCCGCCATGGTCATCAGCCGGATGCCGAGCGCGCGCTGCGCCGCCACCGGGAACGGCCCCTGCGGCCGGACCGGCTGGCGACGCGCGGCCTGGGCGGCAAGTGCCGCGTCGCGGATCACCGGCAGCTCCGTCTCCAGCCGCGCGAAGATCCGGTCGATATCGGCCGTGCGCCGGCCCGGATCATAGGCGTCGAGCAGGGCCTCGTAAGGCGGCAGGCCGAGGGCGGCGCCCTTGGCGGCGGCGGCCTCGCGCTCCAGCTTCAGCACCTCGGCGAGCGCCGGCGCGAAGCGGGCGAAATCATCCGCCGCCCGGGCCTCGCGCCAGATCATCTCGGAGGTCGAGGCCGCTTCCGCCCGTCGCCGGACCAGATCGGCCGGCAAGGCAGTCGCATGGGCGTGGCGCCGGCGCATTTCGGCCAGATTGGCCTGCTGCCAGCCCAACCGGTCGGCTGCCGCCTGGTCCGCCGGGGCGGTCGCCGCCAGCTCCGCTGCCGCATCGTCGAACAGCGCCGGTAGGTCGGCCGCGGTCAGGATGTCATGGCCGATCTCGGCCAGCGTCGCCATCTGGGCCGAACGGACCGTGGCGCCGCCCTTGGGCATGTTCACCGCCCAGTCCCAGCTGAGCACGCCCTCGGCGCCCTCGATATGCGACAGGCGGCGGAAGCGCGCCTCGAGTTCGGTCATGGCCGGCATGGGCGGAAGCGTCCTTGTGAGCGGATCAGAAATAGTCAGGCGCCGCGCGCGGGCATCGCCTGGCCGGCGGCAGGCTCCGGCCGGCCGCGGGGTACCGCGGTGCCGGGGCCGAAGGCCAGATGCAGCAGGGTCACGACCAGCGAGGCCAGCACCAGCACGCCCATGCCCTGATGGGTGGCGGCCGTCCAGACCGGCACCTGCAGGAAGATGACCGCCGCGCCGACACCGACCTGAAGCGCGACCAGGCCGATGGTGCGGTGCATGTCGCGCGCAAAGCCCGGCGCCCGGCGCCGGGTGCGGCGCGCCCAGAGGAACAACCCCAGAATGGCGAGCGCCGTGACGCCGGCCAGCACCCGGTGGGTGAAGTGCAGCGCGATCAGCGGATCGTCGAGCGGCGGCACCACCGCGCCATCGCAGAGCGGCCAGGTCGAGCAGGCGAGCGAGGCGCCGTTCTTGGCCATCATCGCCCCGGCGGCGATGGTCGAGAGCGCAAGCAGGGCCACCGCGAAGACGGCGAGCCGGGCACCGCGGGCGACAGGCTCGGTCCAGACCAGCGCGCTCTGTGCCGGGCGGCCGGCCGAGACATACATGCCGATCAGCATCGCCAGCACCAGCTGGGCGTTGGAGAGGTGAACCGCGACGCTCCAGGGAGAGTTCCGGTCCAGCACCGTCAATCCGCCGAGCAGGCCCTGCACCAGCAGCAGCGCCAGGGCCGCGATGCCGAACAGGGCCGGGCGCAGGTTTTCACGCCGCATCACCAGCGCCCAGATCGCCAGAATCAGGGTCAGTGGCCCGACGATGATGCCGGCGATGAAGCGGTGCACCCATTCATACATCACCTGGGTGAAGGTGTAGTCGATCCCGGGCACGGTCGCGAGTTTCGCCGGGGTCGGCACCCAGAAGCCGTAGCAATGCGGCCAGTCGGGGCAGGACAGCCCGGAATTGGTCGCGCGGATGACGGCACCCAGAACGATCAGCACGAAGGTGGCGACGATGGCGATGCCGGTGACGGCACGGAAGCGACGGATAGAGGGTTTCATCGGACGGCCGTAACGGTTCGGGTCAGAGAGCGATCAGGCGGCAGGCAGGCGGTCGGCGATCGGCCGCAGGCGGGCGGATCAATGCCGCCGCCTGTAGACGACATAGATCACGATCAGCGAGATCGCCAGCGCATACCAGGTGATCGCGTACTGAAGATGGTCGTTGGGCAGCTCCGACCGGGTCTGGCCGCCCTTGGGCAGGTCGCCCGGGATCGGGGTCGCATCGGCCTCGACATAGACCGGTGCCAGGGTCTCGCCGACGAAATCCCCCATCACCTTCGGGTCGATGGTGAACCAGAAATTCTCGGACGGCCGGTTGTCGGGCACCACCCAGGCTGTGGTTCTGGGCACACGGGCGACGCCGGTGACGGTCACCTCGCCCGGGATCTGGCCGGCGGCACGGGTGGCCGGATCCTTGTGGTCGAGCGGCACCCAGCCGCGGCTGACCAGCACGGTCTGCGCCGCGCCCTCGGGCAGGTCGGTGCGCTCGAACGGCGTCAGGATGTGGTAGCCGGAATTGCCGTTGAGCGATTTGGCCGCCTGATAGAGTTCCTTGTCGTGGCGGAAATGGCCGGTCATCCGCACCCGGCGGAAGGACCATTCGGCCAGCTCTTCGGGTGTGGTGGCCGGGCCGAAGACCGGGAGCGCGACCGGATCGGCGGCGAGGCTTGCCGCACGCTGCTCGATCAGATCGGTCTTCCAGGCCAGGCGCTGAACCTGCCAGGTGCCGAGGCCGAGCATGGCCGCCACGGCCAGCACCACGAGGACGAGCAGAAGTCCCGCCCGTTCAGGCTTTCTGGCAGCGGGGCGGCCGGCGCGACCGGCATGGGGGGGACCGGACGGCGACGGATCAGCGGCGGGCATGATGGGGGGTCAGTCTCCGGTGGTGCCGTCCGCATCCCGGCCGAGGCCGAGGACGCGGTGGCGGTATTGCTGGGCGACCATCCATGCCTTCATCGGCCGGAGCAGGCCGATCGACAGGACCACCGCCAGCGGCAGCCAGATCACGAGATGCAACCAGATCGGCGGCGCCCAGGTGAGTTCCACCCAGAGCACCAGCGCCATCAGGATGAAGCCGGCGATCAGGATCACGAAAGCGGCCGGACCGTCCTCGCTCGCCACGTCCCGCAGGTCCAGGCCGCAGCGGTCGCAGGAATCACGAACGGCGAGAAGCCCCCGGAACAGGCGCCCCTCGCCGCAGCGTGGACAGCGGCAGCGAAGGCCGGCGACCAGCGGGTTAACCGCCGGCCAGTCCCCGCCTCCGCCCTGCCGATCGGTCATCAGCGGCCCCAGACGTAGATTGCGACGAACAGGAACAGCCAGACCACGTCGACGAAATGCCAGTACCAGGCCGCCGCCTCGAAGCCGATGTGCTTCTGGGGGCTGAACTGGCGGGCGATCGCCCGGCGCAGGCAGACGGCCAGGAAGATGGTGCCGACCAGCACATGGAAGCCGTGGAACCCGGTCGCCATGTAGAAGGTGGAGGCATAGACGCCATCGGTGAAGGCGAAGGTGGCGTGGCTGTATTCATAGGCCTGGACGCAGGAGAAAAACACGCCGAGGCCGACGGTGATCGCCAGCATCTGCACGGTGGTGCGGTTGTCGCCCTCGCGCAGCGCATGATGCGCCCAGGTCACCGTGGTGCCCGAGAGCAGCAGGATGGTGGTGTTCATCAGCGGCAGGTGCCAGGGATCGAAGGTCTCGATGCCCTCGGGCGGCCAGACCCCGCCGACCGCTTCGGTCGGGAACAGCGAGGCGTTGAAATAGGCCCAGAAGAAGGCGACGAAGAACATCACCTCCGAAGCGATGAACAGCACCATGCCCATGCGCAGGCCGATCTGGACAACGCCGGTATGGGCCTTGTGCTGCACCGATTCCTTGATGACGTCCCGCCACCAGCCGGCCATCACGCCGAGCACGCAGAGGAAGCCCACCAGCAGGACCAGCCAGCCCACCGGGTTGTCGTGCATGAACATGACCCCGCCGACCGCCATGAGCAGGCCGGACATGGCACCCAGGAAGGGCCACGGGCTCGGATCGACGAGATGATAATCGTGCACTTTGGTGTGCGCGGCGTGTGCTTCGCTCATTCTACACTCCTCCTCAAGGCCGATGCCGCATGACCCCTGGCAGTCGCCCTCGTCCGGCGTCGGCCGTCGGCCCGGGGAACGGGGCGCACCCCCGCCCCCGGCAGCTCCCTGCACCGGACCGCAGGGTTGGTCCGGGCGTTTCCTTCCCGTTGTCGTTCTTCGACCGGCCGCCCTATCCGCCCGCGGGACGGGGCAGGCTGCCGGTCCGGGCGCCGTCGGCCAGGCTGGTGCCCGGTGCCGCCGTCGCGAAATCCTCAAGCTTCCGGCCGGTCCGCTCCAGATAGCTCTGCAGCCCTTCCTCCCCCAGATCGAAGAAGGTGTAGGACAGCGTCACGGTGCGGACCTCGTCGACATTCTCGTCTTCCGCCATCTTCGGGTCGATGTAGAAGCTGACCGGCATGTCCATCGACTGGCCGGGCATCAGCAGCTGCTCGGTGAAGCAGAAGCAGTCGATCTTGTCGAAATAGAGCCCCATCTTCTGGGGCGTCACATTGTAGGCAGCCTGGCCCAGAACCGGTCGGTTGCTGTTGTTGACCGCCTTGTAGAAGGCGAGATGGCGCTCGCCCACCTTCACCACCATTTCGCGCTGCTCGGGGAAGAAGCCCCAGGGCATGCCGCGGGCGGTATCGGCGTTGAAGCGGACCTTCATCTCGCGGTCGAGCACCGGCACCTCGGCCGCATCCGCCACCTGGGTGGTGCCGCCATAACCGGTGACCTGGCAGAACAGGTTGTAGATCGTGGTCGAATACGAGGTCAGCACGGTCATGCCGCCCAGCAGCACGCCGACGCCGATCAGCGTGCCGAGCTTGCCGCGCCGCTGCCGCCGCGCCCGCTCGGTCGCCATCTCATCTCGTCCGTCCGCCTCGCTCACAACCCGTTACCTCTCCGTCAGCTCATCTTCGCGATGGTGATGGCGAAGAACAGAGCCACCATCGCCCAGAGCAGGGCAAAGAGCGCCCAGTTGCGCTGCCGCATGCGCCGCATCCGGTCCTTCGCCTCGGCCGAGGCGGGGTCGATCCGCTCTTCCACCTCGGCACGCTGCGGATCGTATTCCGCCGCGTCATGGTGATCGACGGGACCGTTGCGGGTGTCGGCAGGCGTCATGACCAGCCCCCCAGCCCTGCCGCCTTGTCCACCACCAGCAGGGCAAACAGGGCGAAGAGATAGAGGATGGAAAACCCGAACATCGCCTTGGGGGCCCGATCGCCCTCGCTCTTGGCCACGCGGATCGCATGGCCGAGGAAGATCAGGCTGAGCCCGCCGGCCGCCAGGCCGTACCAGATGCTGGCCAGACCCATCGCCCAGGGCGCCACCGACAGCGGGATGAGCGCCACGGTGTAGATCAGGATCTGCTTCTTGGTCTCGCGCCGGCCGGCCACCACCGGCAGCATCGGCACACCCGCACGCGCATAATCGCCGGCGCGGTAGAGCGCCAGTGCCCAGAAATGCGGCGGGGTCCACATGAAGATCAGCGCGAACAGCACCAGACCGCCCAGCGACACGTCGCCACTGACCGCCGCCCAGCCGACCATGGGCGGGAAGGCGCCGGCGGCACCGCCGATGACGATGTTCTGCGGCGTGCTGCGCTTCAGCCACATGGTGTAGATGAAGACGTAGAAGCCGATGGTCAGCGCCAGCAGCGCCGCCGCCACCGGATTGACCGCAAGGCCCATCACCACCACGGACGCCACAGCCAGCGCCACGCCGAAGGCGAGCGCGGTTTCAGGCTCCATGCGCCCGGCCGGAATCGGCCGGTCGACGGTGCGGGCCATGACCGCGTCGATGTCGCGGTCGTACCACATGTTGATCGCCCCCGACGCCCCGGCACCGACCGCGATGCAGAGCAGCGCCACGAAGGCGAGCACCGGATGCAGATGACCGGGCGCCAGATAGATGCCGACGGCGCCCGTGAACACCACCAGCGACATGACGCGCGGCTTGAGAAGGGCGATGAAATCCCGCACCGACGGATCGGCCGCGGGGGACGCGGCATCTGCGGCAACGGCGGTGGAGGTGTAGACGGAGTCGGTCACGGGCGTGGGCCTTGGTCTTCTGGACGCGGTGCGGGGGAAGGCACCGACCTGGATGAGCTGCGTATCGGACGGATGTTCCGTCGCATCCCGATCCACCCGTTCCGGCACCTGCCCGGCCGACCGGCCCGACCGGGCGGGTCGGAACGGGGTCGGGCGGTTTCGGGGCCGTGGCCGGCGGTGTGGATGCCGCCGGCCACGGCCCCGAAGGACCGGTCTCGGTCAGGCTGCCGTCACTTCACGCGCGGCAGGCCGTCCTCGAAGGTGTGGAAGGGCGGCGGCGAGGTCACCGTCCATTCGAGGGTGGTTGCACCCTCGCCCCACGGATTGTCGGCGCACTTCTGACCGGCGGTCAACGTGCGGAACACCACGAAGATGAAGAACAGCGCGGCGAAGCCCGAGATATAGGCACCCATCGACGCGACATGGTTCCAGCCCGCATACACATCCGGATAGTCGGGGATACGGCGCGGCATGCCGGCCAGCCCCAGGAAGTGCATCGGGAAGAAGGTCAGGTTCACGCCGATGAAGGTGAGCCAGAAGTGGATCTTGCCCAGCGTCTCGGGATACTGCCGGCCCGACATCTTGCCGATCCAGTAGTAGAACCCGGCGAAGATGGCGAACAGCGCGCCCAGCGACAGCACGTAGTGGAAGTGCGCCACAACGTAATAAGTGTCGTGAAGCACCGTGTCCACCCCCGCATTCGACAACACGACACCGGTCACGCCGCCGACGGTGAACAGGAAGATGAAGCCGATCGCGAACAGCATCGGGGTCTTGAACTCGATGGAGCCGCCCCACGCGGTGGCGATCCACGAGAAGATCTTGATGCCGGTCGGCACCGCAATGACCATGGTCGCCGCGGTGAAATAGGCGCGGGTGTCGACGTCGAGGCCGACCGTGAACATGTGGTGCGCCCAGACCACGAAGCCCACAACACCGATCGCGACCATGGCATAGGCCATGCCCAGATAGCCGAAGATCGGCTTGCGGGAGAAGGTCGAGATCACATGGCTGATGATGCCGAAGCCCGGCAGGATCATGATGTAGACTTCGGGGTGCCCGAAGAACCAGAACAGATGCTGGAACAGGATCGGGTCACCGCCCTTGGCCGGGTCGAAGAACGCCGTGCCGAAATTGCGGTCGGTGAGCAGCATGGTGATGGCGCCGGCCAGCACCGGCAGCGACAGCACCAGCAGGAAGGCCGTCACCAGCATCGACCAGGCAAACAGCGGCATCTTGTGCAGCGTCATGCCCGGGGCGCGCATGTTCAGGATGGTGACGATGAAGTTGATGGCGCCCAGGATCGACGCCGCACCCGAGAGATGCAGCGAGAAGATCGCCATGTCCACCGCCGCGCCGCCATGGGACACATTGCCCGACAATGGCGGATAGATCGTCCAGCCCGTGCCCGCACCGCCATCGACGAAGGCGGAGCCCAGCAGCAGCGCGAAGGACGGCGGCAGCAGCCAGAAGGAGATGTTGTTCATCCGCGGGAACGCCATGTCGGGCGCCCCGATCATCAGCGGCACGAAGAAGTTACCGAACCCGCCGATGAGCGCCGGCATGACCACGAAGAAGATCATGATCAGGCCATGCGCAGTGATGACCACGTTGTAGAACTGATAGTCGCCGCCGAAAATCTGGTCGCCCGGAGACGCCAGCTCGGCCCGGATCAGCATCGAAAAGAACCCGCCGATCAGACCCGCGACCACCGCGAACACAAGGTACATCACGCCGATGTCCTTGTGGTTCGTGGAGAAGACCCACCGCTTCCAGCCCGTCGGATGGTGTGCGCCGTGAGCGTCATGTGCGCCCGCGTGTGCCATAACCAATCCCTCTCGTTGTCGGATGTGCCCGCGGAAGCTCACCGGCCCGCCAGCGCGACCCGGACCTCGTCGGTCCCGTCGACGCGGGCGAACCTGCCCTGTGCTTCGGTCACCCAGTTTTCGAAATCGCCCTCGGCCCGCGCCTCGATCACGATCGGCATGAAGCCGTGCCGCACGCCGCAGATTTCAGAGCACTGGCCGTAATACACACCCGGCTTTTCGACCCGGAACCAGGTCTCGTTCAGCCGGCCCGGCACGGCGTCCATCTTCACGCCGAAGGACGGCATCGCGAAGCTGTGCAGCACGTCCTCGCTGGTGATCAGCAGGCGGACGGTCTTTCCGGCCGGCACGACCACCCGGTTGTCGACCTCCAGCAGGCGATGACCGCCGGCCGGGAGCGCGTCACCTTCCAGCAGGTTGCTGATGAAGGTAAAATTGCCGTTGTCCGGGTATTCGTAGGACCAGTACCACTGGTGCCCGATCGCCTTGATGGTCAGATCGGCCTCTTCCACCTTGTTCTCGAAATAGATCAGGCGGAAAGAGGGGATCGCGATCACGACCAGAATCAGGATCGGGGCAACGGTCCAGCCGATCTCGAGCAGGGTGTGGTGCGAGCGCTTCGACGGAGTCGGGTTGGACTTCCGATTGAAGCGAAGGACGACGACGACCAGCAGGGCGAGCACGAAAATCGACACGCCGAAGCAGATGTAGAGCAGGATGTCATGCAGATCGACGACCCGCTCCATGACAGGCGTCGCCGGCGCCTGGAGATTGAGCTGCCAGTCATGGGCAACTCCTTCCGCGAACGCCGCCCCGGTCGTCCCGAACAGGACGGCGCAGACCGCGATCAGCGAAGAGACTAGATCCTTGGACCTCATTCTTGGGCCTTCCCCCTGCGGATGGCTCCGCCCGTCTTCTGCCGGACGGCGTTAGACCACGTCCTCAGTTCGCCTTCGTGTGGCAATTGGCCGCATTGGCTGCGACCAAGGCTACACGACGCCCGTAAGTCTAACAAGCCGCACGGATATGGTATCCATGCAGCTCAACCACGGTTGGAGTCTCCGCGGTTTTTCTGTGCTTCTTAGGCTGAAGCGGAGTCCGCTCGGGAAAAATGCGACAACTTGTCGCACAGAACCTGGAGGTGAATCCGCCATGCGGTCCGGTCCATTCGGCGGGTCCTTCCGTCCGGCATGCTCCCATGGCGGTCCGGAGGGAAAGACGATGCCGGTGAGGGCTGAAACGGGCGGAAGCAGAGCGTCGCGCGCACGATCCCTTATATCCCCCGGCCGACCGCTCCATATACCATGCATGAACGGCAGGCCGACGTCCAACCCTCTGGCTGGCACCGGCCGCCTGCCGCACATCGGGGCAACCTTCCGCCCCGTCACGAGTTCCGCCCGTCCGACCAGGTAAGGCCCGAGATCAATGCCCGATACCGCCAAGCTCACCGCCACCGATCCCTTCTTCGCCTCGGGGGCACTCGATCGCTCGCGCCTGGAACGCCAGGTCGCCGAGGCGCTCGCGGGGGCGGATGACGGCGAACTCTTCCTCGAATACCGTCAGTCCGAAGTGCTGGGCTTCGACGACGGCCATCTGCGCTCCGCCACCTTCGACACCGTCCAGGGTTTCGGCATGCGGGCCGTGGCCGGCGACACAGTCGCCTACGCCCATGCCAGCCAGATCGACGACGACGCGCTGGCGCGTGCCGCCGACACGGTCGGCGCCGTGCTGCGCGGCCATGGCGGCACGCTGGATCTGGCGCCCGCAAAGCCCGGCCCTGCGCTCTACCAGCCCGGCAACCCGCTGGATGCGATGCCCTTTGCCGACAAGGTGAAGCTGCTGGCCGAGATCGATGCCTGGGCGCGGGCCCGCGACAACCGGGTCCGCCAGGTCAGCGCCACGCTGTCGGCCAACTGGCAGGTGGTCGAGATCCTGCGCCCCGACGGCAGCTCCGCCCGCGACGTGCGGCCGCTGGTCCGCATCGGTGTTTCGCTGCTGGTTGGCGAAGGCGACCGCCAGGAAAGCGGCTATGCCGGTGCCGGCGGCCGCGCCGGCTATACCGCCTGGGTGGCGCCGGAACGCTGGCAGGCGCTGGTCGAAGAGGCGCTGTCTCAGGCGCTGATCAATCTGGAAGCCGCCCCCGCCCCCGCCGGCGAAATGACCGTGGTGCTGGGCTCCGGCTGGCCCGGCATCCTGCTGCATGAAGCCGTGGGCCACGGGCTGGAGGGCGATTTCAACCGCCGTAAGCTCTCGGCCTTCTCAGGGCTTATCGGCGAGCGTGTGGCCGCCCCGGGCGTCACCGTGGTCGATGACGGCACCCTCCCCGACCGGCGCGGCTCGCTCACCATCGACGACGAGGGCACGCCATCCTCGCGCACCGTGCTGATCGAGGACGGCATCCTGAAGGGCTATATGCAGGACCGGATGAATGCCCGGTTGATGGGCGTGCCGGTCACCGGCAACGGCCGCCGCGAAAGCTATGCCCACCAGCCGCTGCCGCGGATGACCAACACCTACATGCTGGGTGGCGACAAGGACCCGGCCGAGATCATCGCCTCGGTCAAACGCGGCCTGTATGCCAAGGAATTCGGCGGCGGCCAGGTCGACATCACCTCGGGCAAGTTCACTTTCTCGGCCTCGCTCGCCTATCTGATCGAGGACGGGAAGATCACCCGGCCGGTGAAGGGCGCCACGCTGATCGGCAACGGCCCCGACGTTCTGAAGCGGGTGTCGATGATCGGCAACGACATGGCGCTCGACGGCGGCATCGGCTCCTGCGGCAAGGACGGCCAGTGGGTGCCGGTGGGCGTGGGCCAGCCGACCCTGCGCATCGACGGTCTGACGGTCGGCGGCACCGAGATCGCCGCCTGATCGTCTCACCACCCGACATGAAAAACCCCCGCCGGGCAAACCGTCCGGCGGGGGTTTTCTCATGCGCGGTCTTTCGGCTCAGCCGGCCGTGGCGGGCCGCCGGCCCGGCCCCGCGGTGCGCCGCTGCCAGAGATAGATCGCAGCCAGCAGCGCCAGCGCCAGCGCCTGCACCTCTATCCGGCCCATCAGCGGGATGTAGGGCGCCAGGAAGCCGGGCCTGAACATCGCGAAGGCCACGGCGAACAGCGCCAGCCGCTCCCAGCCCTTGCAGGCCCGGGCGAACCAGCCCTGCAGGCCGGCGGCGAAGGCGAACATCGCCGCCACCGCACAGATCGAGATCCAGGCCAGATGGATCGGATCGTCGATCCACACCGCCCGCCCGGCATCGTCCACCCCCGAAATCATCAGAAGATCGGTGTTGAACAGGAAGATGAAGGGCAGGATCGCCGTCCGCATGTCGTAGGTGAAGCCCTGGACGCCGGTTTTGATCGGGTCGGCGCGGGCGATGGCAGCGGCGGCATAGGCGGCGAGCCCGACCGGCGGCGTGTCGTCGGCCAGGATGCCGAAATAGAACACGAAGAGATGCGCCGCGATCAGCGGGAAGATCAGCCCGGCATCGCCGCCCAGCTGCACGATCACCGGCGCGGTCAGCGTCGCCATGATGATGTAGTTGGCTGTGGTCGGCAGGCCCATGCCGAGGATGATCGAGGTGATCGCGGTCAGCACCAGCATCAGATAGATGTTGCCGAAGCTGATCACGTCGATGAGGGTGACGAACCGCCCGACCAGGCCGGTGATGGTGACGGCCCCCACGATGATGCCGGCAGCCGCGGTGGCGATGCCCACCGCCACCATGTTGCGGGCGCCGTTGATCAGCCCTTCGAAGATGTCCTGCAGCCCCTGGGCGACGCCGTCGCGCAGGACCTGCCCGACAGGGGTGCCCGGCTCGCGGGTCAGCCAGGCCAGGATCGGCCGCTGCACGATCATGATCACGGCCATGGCCTCGATCGCCAGCAGCACCGACAGCGTGGCCGAGCGCTGCAACACCACCAGGTACCAGACCAGCACCACAACCGGGATCAGGAAGTGCAGCCCGGCGAAGAAGGTCTGGCGGAAGCGCGGCAGTTCCGACCGCGGCACCGGTTTCAGGTCCAGCTTGCAGGCTTCCAGATGGACGACATAGAGCAGCGCCAGATACGAGATCACCGCCGGGATCAGGGCGGCGCGCACCACGTCCAGATAGGGGATGCCCAGGATTTCCGCCATGATGAAGGCGGCAGCCCCCATCACCGGCGGCATCAGCTGGCCGTTGGTAGAGGCCGCAACCTCGACCGCGCCGGCCTTGTGGGCGGGCAGGCCGACCTTCTTCATCAGCGGGATGGTGAAGGTGCCGGTGGTGACGGTGTTCGCGATCGACGAGCCTGACACCAGCCCGGTCAGACCCGAGGCGACCACGGCCGCCTTGGCCGGTCCGCCCCGCAGATGACCGAGCAGCGAGAAGGCCACATCGATGAAGTAGCGCCCGGCCCCCGCCCGATCGAGCAGCGCGCCGAACAGCACGAACAGGAAGACGAAGCTGACCGACACACCGATCGGCACACCGAAAATGCCGGTGTCGCTGAGGTACATGTCGCTCATCAGGAAGTCGAGCGGCACACCCTGATGACGGATGATCCCGGGCAGCCACGGCCCCACGATGCAATAGCCGAGGAACACGATCGCCAGGATCGCGAGTGCCGGCCCGAGCGTGCGCCGGGCGGCTTCGAGCAACAGAATGATGGTGGCGAGGCCGAACCAGATGTCACGCTCCAGCGGCAGACCCGCGCGCATGACGATCTCTTCGTAATCCCACCAGAGATAGAGCACCGCGACGGCGCCGACGACCGCCAGCATGAGATCGTAAACCGGTACCTTTGCCAGCGCCGAACGCGGCCCGCCGGACAGGCGGTCGAGCAGCTTCGCCAGGCGGCCATCGGGCTCGCGATAGGCGGGATAGCACAGGAAGGCGAGCAGCATGGCGAAGGTCAGATGGAAGACCCGCGCCAGGAACTGGTCGAAAGGCACGTAGGCGATATAGAGCTGAAAGGCCGACCAGCCGAGGCAGAGGGCGACGATCAGCCAACGCATCACCGAGCTTGTCGGCGCGCGTGCACCCGCTTCGACCTGTGCGACCAGGGCCTCTGCCGCCGCGATGTCGCCCTCGCCCTCACCCGTCGGCGGCGCGCCGCGGCCCCCCGTTTGCGATGCAGCCATCAGGCCCCTCCTCCCCGGCATTCGCCGCAGGCGCGGCTCGGAATGCGCATGAAACCTCGTGAACCAGATTTGAAAAGACGATGCCGCCGCCCGGTTCCCCAACCGGGCGGCGGCATCACGGCCGGATTACATCCAGCCCTTTTCCTTGTAGTACTTCTCGGCGCCCGGATGCAGCGGGGCGGTCAGGCCCTCCAGCATCTGCTTGGGCTCCAGGTCGCGGAAGGCGGCGTTCGACGCCTTGAAGGCATCGAAGTTCTCGAAGAAGGTCTTCACGAAGGTGTAGACCGTGTCTTCCGAGACGTCGGAGCTGGTGATCATCGTCGCCTTGACCGCATAGGTCTCGGTCGGATGATCGACGCCGCGATAGGTGTTGGCCGGGATGCTGGTCATCACGTAATACGGCCGCTCGCCGACGAACTTCTTGATCGCGTCGGAGTTGACGTTGATCAGGTCGATCTCGGTCGAGTTCGCCGGATCCTCGATCGCCGCCGACGGGTTGCCGACGGTGTAGAAGAAGGCGTCGATCTTGCTGTCGACCAGGGCGCGCGAGGCCTCACCCTGCTGCAGGCCCTGGGCGTTCAGATCCGAATCCGGATTGATGCCGTAAAGGTCCAGCACGTCCATGGCATTGCCGCGCTGGCCCGAGCCCGGATTGCCGATATTGACGGTCTTGCCCTTCAGATCCTCGACCGACTTGATGCCGGTCTCCTTGCGGGTGACCAGCAGCACGGTCTCAGGGTGGACCGAGAACACGCTGCGCAGGTTCTCGACCTTCTTGCCGTCCCAGTCGGCCGCACCGCTCCAGGCATTGTAGTTGGCGTCGGACTGCGCGACGCCGAAGTCGAGCAGACCACGGCTGACGGCATTGACGTTGAACACCGAACCCAGCGCCGGACGGCCGACGCAGTTCAGCTTGTCGGCCGCCTGCTTGTTGATGATGGCACAGGCCTGCAGCGCCACCTGATAATAGACGCCGGTGACCGCACCGCCGCCGATCAGAATGTCGGTGGCTGCCGCGGCCGGAACCGTGGCGCCCGCCATACCGGCGGCAAGGACGGTGGCCGCAAGGGCCGTTTTGCGAACGAACATCGCTCTCCCTTTCCCCTCGTTACTCGATCGTTGGAAGTCTTCGGGCTCCGGCTTACCCAAGCCCGAACAGGGCACGCGCCGTCGCCGCATCGGCGACGGGCCGCCCCAGCGCCGCCGCCACCCCGGCCGCCTGGCCGATCAGTGCGGCGTTGTCCGGGGCGGGGGCCCCGTCGCGCAAGGTCATGTTGTTCTCGAAGCCGAGCCGCGCATGGCCGCCCAGCGAAATCGCCGCCCCGGTCGCGGCCAGTTCCGCGGGCCCGAAGGCGCAGACCATCCAGGGATCCTCGAACCCCGTCTCGGCACGGGCGGCCAGGAAGCCGACCAGATCCCCCGGCCGGCCACCGCCCGGCGCATAGCGCCCCAGCACATAGAGCACCGGTGCCGCACTGCCCTCCAGCCCGTCGGCCACCGGCAGGATGCCCCGGTCGCGCAGGCGGGCAAGCCGCTCCACCTCCTGCGCATCATAGAGGATCCACTGCCAGCGGCCACCCGCCGCGGCCAGATCATTCAACAAACGGGCAAGATCGGCCTCTGCCGCACGCCCGACTCCTTCCGGCAGGAATTCCCTGAGCCCCAGCGAGCAGAAGCGGGGCTTCAGCGTCCGCATCGCCGCGATCTGGGCCGGCGCGTCATAGATGCCGGCCGCCTCGCTGGTCACCTGGATGACCAGCCGGTCGCCCAGCGCATCTTCCACCGCCGCCACGGCCGCACGGTAAAGCTCGGGATCCAGGCTGTGCCGGCCATCGGTGTCGCGAACATGCAGATGGATCATTGACGCCCCTGCCGCCACGGCATCGGCGGCGGCCTGCGCCAGCTCGGCCGGCGTCAGCGGCAAGGCGGCATGATCGGCCTTGCCGCGGCGCGCACCATTGGGTGCCACCGCCAGAACCACTGGCGTGTCATAAGCCGTCGTCATCAACGCTGCCTCTTGCTGGGGGCGGACAAGATGCTCCACCGATCATCCATCATCGATCCCGCCTTGTCTGCCCGTGATCGCACCGGGCTTCGAAGTTGAGCGATCTTTTCGCGATCCGCGGGGTGCGATGGAACGTCGTTGCGCCGGACCGTCGAGCAATGTGCGAAATCCGTCGAGATGGGCTTCGGCCCGGGCCACACGGTCGTCGGCAGGGGCGCCGATGCCCACCGCCACCAGGCCGACCAGGGCCTGGGCGAGCGCCAGCCCACTGGTCAGGGAGCGGAAGATCCCGGGCCCGTCATGGGCCATCACCAGGACATGATCGGCATAGGCTGCGATCGCACCATCGCGGTCGTCCGTCAGCACCACCACCGTTGCCCCGGCCCCGGCCGCAAAGACCACCGCATCACGGGTCGCGCGGGCATAACGGGTGATGGTGACGGCAATCAGCACGTCACCCGCCCCCAGATCCCGGAGCCGGTCGGGCAGAAGCCCTGCCGCGTCCCCCGCAAGCTCCACCGCGGGCCGGACCAGATCGAGCGCATAGGCCAGAAAGAAGCCGAGGGTATGGCATTTGCGCTGGCCGACCACCACCACCCGGCGGGCGGCCACGATCGCCCCGGCGGCTGCCGCCAGCGCCGGGGCTGCGTCGCCCCCCAGGCTGCGATCCAGATTGGCCCGGTCGGCCGCCAGAAAGTCGGCGACCAGCCCGGCAGGGCCGTCACCGGCCCCCAGACGCTGCAGCCGGCGTGACCGCGCGGCATAGCGGCCGTCGCCGCCACCGGCCAGCCGGTCGCGGAACAGCGCCCCCAATTCGGTGAAGCCGGCATAGCCCAGCTTTTCGGCCAGACGCACGAAGGTGGCGGGCGTCACCCCCGCTTCGTCGGCAAGACGGCGCATCGACACCAGGGGCACGCGGTCGGGATGGTCGAGCAGATGGCGCGCCGCCCGGCGCAGCTGCGGGCTGAGACCGTCCATGCCGGCCTCGATCCGCTGCAGCACCTCGTCCGCGCCCGCCGCTCCGCTCATCTGCCCCTCTGGTTCAGGCGGCCGCAAGGCCCGTGGCGGCCAGGGCGGCATCGATCGCCGCCCCCAGCCGGTCGATGGCGAGCGCCAGCTCCTCTTCCGTCGCGATGAAGGGCGGCGCCAGCAGCACATGATCGCCCGAGAGCCCGTCGACGGTGCCACCGCCCGGATAGCAGATCAGCCCGCGGGCGAAGGCCTCTTCCTTGATCTTTTTCCACAGCCCCGCGCCGGCCGGGAACGGCGCCTTGCTCTCGCGATCGGCGACCAGTTCGATGCCGCGGAAGAAGCCGCGGCCGCGGATGTCGCCGACATAGGGGCGGTCGCCCAGCCCCTCGCGCAGCAGCCGCTCGAAAACCGGGCCCATCTCGCGCACCCGTGCCACCAGCCCGTCATCGCGGATCGCCTCCTGCACCGCCAGCGCCGCGGCGCAGGCGACCGGATGGCCCATATAGGTATGGCCGGTGGTCAGACCCAGCCGGCCGGTTTCGATCACCCGGGCGATCTCGTCCGACACCAGCACCGCGCCGATCGGTTGGTAGCCGGCTCCCAGCCCCTTGGCCATGACGATGATGTCGGGGGCGATGCCGTCGGCCTCGCAGGCGAAGGTATGGCCGGTACGCCCCATGCCGCACATCACCTCGTCGAGGATCAGCAGCACGCCATGGCGGGTGCAGATCTCGCGGATCGCCTTGAAATAACCCTCGACGGCCGGGACGGCACCAAGCGTCGCACCGACCACCGGCTCGGCCAGGAAGGCGAGCACGGTCTCGGGCCCCTGGATCAGCAGCTCGCGCTCGAACTCCGCCGCCAGCCGGGCGCCGTATCCGGTGTCGCTCTCTCCGGGCAGGCGATAGCGATAGGCATGGCAAGGGGCGACATGGACCACATCGCCCATCACCCAGGGCAGAAAGGGCCGGCGCCGGCCGACATTGCCAGTGGCGGAGAGGGCTCCCAGCGTATTGCCGTGATAGCTCTGCCGGCGGGCGATCACCCGGGTGCGGGCCAGATCGCCGCGCTCCACCGCATGCTGCCGGGCGATCTTGAGCGCGCTCTCGATCGCCTCGGACCCGCCCGAGACGAAACAGACCTTGCCGAAGCCTTCGGGTGCCGCCTCGGACAGCAGATCGGCCAGGCGCTCCATGGGCTCGTTGGTGAAGAAGCCGGTATGGGCGAAGGCGACCCGATCCAACTGGGCCAGGATCGCGGCCCGGACCCGCGGGTCGCCATGGCCCAGGCACGAGACGGCGGCCCCGCCCGAGGCATCCAGATAGCGGCGGCCGTCCTGGTCGATCAGCCAGCAGCCCTCGCCGCCCACGGCGACGGCAGGCTCGGCGGCGGAAGCCCGGTGAAGCACGCGGGACTGGGCGCGGTTGCGGCGCAGCGGGATCTCGGACATGGCGTCTCATCCGGATGATGCGGGGGGTCCGGATGATGCTAGGCCGCTGAAATCGCGGATGCAACGTCCGTTTTACTGAAACATGAATGTTGCATATGTTTCATCGGCGGCCGAAACGAATCACGGAGGCCCGACGGCCCCCGTGTTCCTCCGACCGCCATGTCAGGACGGGTCAGATGACCTGCTCGCGCGCCGCGGCCAGGGCCGCCAGGCTGCCCAGCACCCCGAAGACCCGGAAGGGACAGGGGGCGTCGCCGCCATTGCCCGCGGGCTCGATCCGCGGTTCGACCTCGTCGCACATCTGGGTGAAATAGGCGCCCATGGCGTTCAGGCTGTCATACTCGCCCCGGCCCTTGTTGACCCGGTAGAACCCGCCGACCGCCCGGCCGTCGACCAGATAGATCACCGGCTCGGCGCTTTCGCCCTCGATCAGGTCGACCGTCGGCACGCCCTCCTGGACGATGACCTCGGTGTTGAGGGCACCTTCCTTGATGACGTTCATCTTGTGCCGGGTCTTCTTGTTCATCTCCAGGATGTCCTCGCCCGACCGCGCGGTCATGACACCCATGCCATAGGTGCCGCTGTCGGCCTTCACGAAGACATACGGGTCGCTTTCGATGCCGTATTGCCGGTACTTTTCGCGGGTCAGGTGCAGCACCTTGTCGACGCCGCGGGCGACGCAGCCGAGCCCGGCCTTTTCGCGGAAATTGATCTGGCCGCACTGGTGCCAGAGTGCCTGAATCAGCCAGGGATCGACGTCGAACTCTTCGGCGAAGGCATCGGCGACCTGGGCATAGGCCGAGAAATGGCCGCTCTTGCGCCGGCGATACCAGCCGAGCGACAGCGGCGGGATCACCGGCTGTTCCAGATCGACCAGGATCGAGGGCGCGCCCGCGGTCATGTCGTTGTTCATCAGCACCACATCGGGCACGAAACCGTCGGCGGTGCCGATCCGGCCGTCCTCACGGCGCAGCGGCTCGACCCGGATATCGGCACCGGCCGCCGTCTCCAGCACCATCGCCTCGTCCAGGTCGTACATCAGGCTGCCGAGACGGACCTCCCAGCCGGCCTCTTCGATGATCCCGGCCAGCACCCGCACGTTTTCAAGGTAGTGCAGATTGCGGGTGTGGTTCTCGGGCACGATCAGCAGCCGCCGGCCATCGGGCGCCACCCGCGCCAGATGGGTCTTGAACCGTTCGGCGGCCCGGCCGCGGGCGGCGCGGGAAATATTGTTGAACCCGGCCGAGAACAGGTTGGTGTCGACCGGGGCGATCTTGACGCCCGAATGGCGCAGATCGACCGAAGCATAGGGAAGTGCCGGGGTCTCGGCGAAACGGGCGTCGAACCAGGCGGTGACCTTGTCGGCCTGGGACGCGAGGATGTCGTCGAGAAGCGGCAGAATGAGCGTCTGCATGGGACGGGCGGCCTCCGGGTGTCGGATCCGGCAGACGGACGTCTGTCGGCGGGAAGAGCGCCCGCCACCCTGATCGTGATGACCGGCCGGCGGGGCATGCGGCCCGGCAGGGCCGGACCGGGCGGCGCGCCCCCTTCTGGCGGCAACGCCGGGGGCACCGCATGCAGGGCGCCCCTGAAACGGATCTCCCGTCCGGGCCTCAGCCCGTGGCGGTAGGTCGATGGCGGGCACCGCCGCCATCTGGCGCCAGGGCCTGCAGGATGGCAAGCCCCGCGATGACCGCGGTTTCCGCCCTGAGCACGCGCGGGCCCAGGCCGATCGCGGTCAGATGGGGCCGGGCACGAAGCCGGTCAAGCTCGGCCGGATCGAAGCCGCCTTCGGGGCCTGTCAACAGGCCGGCCGGGCCATCCCCCAGCATGGCCGCGACGGCCGCAGCCGGACGCCCGGCCCCGGTCTCGTCGCCGAAGACGACCGGCAGGTCATCCAGGCGGTCCAGCACGGTATCCAGCGGTTCGGGCGCATGAATGGCGGGCACCGTCAGCCGTTCGCACTGCTCGGCCGCCTCCCGCGCGATGGCGGCAAGCCGGTCCATGCGCAGCCGGTCGACCACGGTGCGGCGGGTGACCGCAAAGCGGATCGCCGTGACGCCGAGTTCCGTCGCCTTTTCGACCGCAAACTCCACCGGACCGCGCTTGACCGGGGCCATCACCAGTTCCAGCCGCCGTTCGGATCCCGGCAGGCGGTGCTGCGCCACCAGACGCGCGGCCGCACCGCGCTTGCCCACCGCCACCAGTTCGGCAGCCCATTCGCCGTCCCGGCCGTTGAACAGGGCGAGCGCCGCCCCGGTCTCGCGCCGCATCACCGCCCGAAGATAATGGGCCTGATCCTCGTCGAGCAGCAGTTCGGCCCCCGGGGTCATGGGCCCGGTCAGACGGTCGGGATCGAGGTAGAGGCGGGGCGCATCGGCAGCCATGGGATCTCCGTATCGGCTCTTCTCCCCAAGAGCTATAGCGCCCCTGACCACGGGTTTGAAGCCCAAGCCGGTGCATTGCCGCGCTTGGCAACCCTGCGCCCAGCGGATAAACCGGCATGAGGAGCCAGAGCCCGAGGAGCCAGCGCCATGGCCGAACCGGCCGCGAAGTCCAGGACCGGTCATACCGACATCCACACCGACAAGGGGCTGATGCGCCTGCTGCCCGAGGGGCTGAAGCCCTATGCGCTGCTGGCGCGCTGGGACCGGCCGATCGGCTGGTGGCTGCTGTTGCTGCCCGGCTGGTGGGCGATCGCGCTGGCGGCGCCTCAGGGCGGCCTGCCCGACCTGCTGCTGATGGCGGCCTTTCTGGTCGGTGCCGTGGCCATGCGCGGCTTCGGCTGCACGATCAACGATCTGGCCGACCGGCACTATGACGCGAAGGTGGAACGCACCCGCAGCCGCCCCATCCCGAGCGGCCGGGTGACGCCGTTCCAGGCGCTGCTCTTCCTGGTACCGCAGGGGCTGGTGGGCCTGGCGGTGCTGGTGATGCTGCCGGTGCCGGCGATCGTCATCGGCCTCGCCTCGCTGGCGCTGATCGTGCCCTACCCGTTCATGAAACGGATCACCTACTGGCCGCAGGCGTGGCTGGGCCTCACCTTCAACTGGGCGGCCCTGGTCGGCTGGGCGGCGGCCAGCGGGGCCGGGGATCTGGCAGCCATGACGCCGGGGCTGCTGCTCTATGCGGGCGGCATCTTCTGGACGCTCGGCTACGACACGATCTATGCCCATCAGGACCGCGAGGACGACCTGCTGGTGGGCGTGAAATCCACCGCCCTCGCCCTGGGCCGGCGCACGAAGCCGGCGGTGGCGGTGTTCTATCTGATCTTCTGGGGCTTCACGGTCGCGGCGGGACTGGAGGCCGGTTTCGGCGCCGGCTGGGTGCTGGCCATGGCCTTCACCGGCTCTCACCTCTTCTGGCAGATCCGCAGGCTCGACATCGACGATCCGGCGCTGTGCCTGAAACTGTTCAAGTCCAACCGCGACATGGGGCTGATCCTGCTCGCCACCATCATCCTGGCCCGCCAGGTCCCCCTCGGCGGATGAGCCGGGCGAGCGGCCGGGCCAGAAGCAGGGCGAGGGCCAGGATCCAGGCACCGGCCGGCATGTCGACCGCGGGTGGCAGGAACGGGCGCAGGATCAGGATGACCAGAACGGCGCCCGCCACCTTGACCAGCTGGCGGTCGACCAGATCGAACCGCGCCCAGATGCCCCGCAGCCGTCCTTTGACGCCGGCCGGGGCGACGGGACTTGTCTCGGGATCCTTCGCCGCCATCATCTGCTCCATGACCATCTGAACATCGCCTCTGCACTTGACCGCGGCCCCCGGGACGGGTCAAGTCCGCACACCCCCCGAAAGCCGAAGCGAGGCCGCCACCGATGCCCTATGACAGCCTGCGCGACTTCATGGCCCGCCTCGAGGCCACCGGCCGTCTGGTCCGGGTCCGCGAGCCGGTCTCCACCGTGCTCGAGATGACCGAGATCCAGACCCGGCTGCTGGCCGAAGGCGGCCCGGCGGTGCTGTTCGAAAAGCCGGTGATGCCGGATGGCAGCCTGTCGACCATGCCGGTGCTGGTCAATCTGTTTGGCACGGTGGAACGGGTCGCCTGGGGCATGGACCGGGAACCGCCGCAGCTCCGCGGCGTGGGCGAGACGCTGGCCTTCCTGCGCCAGCCCGAACCGCCGGGCGGCTGGCGCGAGGCGCTGGACATGCTGCCGCTGATGAAGACGGTGATGGCGATGCGGCCGAAGACGGTCTCGCGCGCGCCGGTGCAGGAGGTGGTCCTGCGCGGCGACGAGATCGACCTCACCCGCCTGCCGGTCCAGACCTGCTGGCCGGGAGAGCCGGCGCCGCTGATCACCTGGCCGCTGGTGGTCACCCGCGGCCCTGGCGGCGACAAGACCGACGGCTACAATCTCGGCATCTATCGCATGCAGGTGCTGGGCCGCGACCGCACGCTGATGCGCTGGCTGCGCCATCGCGGCGGCGCCCAGCATCATCGCCGCTGGGGGCTGAACAAGCGCGAGCCGCTGCCGGCCGCAGCGGTGATCGGCGCCGATCCGGGCACGATCCTGGCCGCCGTGACGCCCGTGCCCGACACGCTGTCGGAATACCAGTTCGCCGGCCTGCTGCGCGGCCGCAAGGTGGAGCTGGTCGATGCGGTCAGCCAGCCGCTGAAGGTGCCGGCCACGGCCGAAATCGTGCTGGAAGGCGAGGTCAGCCTCGACGATTACGGCGACGAGGGGCCCTATGGCGACCACACCGGCTATTACAACAATGTCGAGCCCTTCCCGGTCTTCCGGGTGACGGCGGTGACCATGCGCCGCCAGCCGATCTATCTCTCCACCTTCACCGGCCGGCCGCCGGACGAGCCCTCGGTGCTGGGCGAGGCGTTGAACGAGGTGTTCATCCCGCTGATCCGCCAGCAATTCCCCGAAATCGTCGACTTCTGGCTGCCGCCCGAGGGCTGTTCCTACCGCATCGCCGTGGTGTCGATGCGCAAGGCCTATCCGGGCCATGCCAAGCGGGTGATGATGGGGGTGTGGTCCTATCTCCGCCAGTTCATGTACACCAAATGGGTGATCGTGGTGGATGACGACATCAATGCGCGCGACTGGAAGGACGTGATGTGGGCGATGTCGACCCGCATGGACCCGGCGCGCGACATCACCGTCATCGAGAACACCCCCATCGACTATCTGGACTTCGCAAGCCCCGAATCCGGCCTCGGCTCCAAGATCGGCCTGGATGCCACCAACAAATGGCCGCCCGAGACCAAGCGCGAATGGGGCAGGGAACTGCGCATGGACCAGGCGGTCATCGACCGGATCGACCAGATCTGGCCGAAGCTGGGACTGCCGGGATCGGGGCAGGCGATCTGGAAGCCGGTGAAGGACTGAAACGCAAACGCTCCGGTTGATGATCCCCCGGCCCCGTGTCATCGTACCCTCCTGGAAACCGGGGTCCAGGGAGCCTGCATGACGACGATCGGGGCCGTGATCAGAAACATGATGCCCTCGGGAACCAATCCGGGCGGCGACGATCCGGATTGGTCGACCTGCCCGGAATGGCCTCCGGATCTGTTTGGCGTCACTGCGACACTGATCGAGCGTACGGGCCTCTACTCACATGCCTGGCTTTACGCTCATCAATCGACGCATGCCTCGATGGCCTCGTCTGAAAAAAGTTCCATCCGAGCCGCCGGACGCGGCTGGCGCGACAAAGGCGTGCCGGACTCGTACACCAAGCGATTGTGGCACGAGGTCACAGGCGGCGCAGATCACGTCGATCTCCAGGCTCTGGCCCACACGGCACCTTCCCACCCCCTCGCCCGCAAGCTGATCACCTTGATGTGCATCGCAGATGAAGCGGCAGAGGGTATGGGATTCGTTCCGAAGACCCACGTGCCTGCCAACGGGCCGTCCCCGGACAGAATATCCCCGTTCACGCGGGCAGTGCTCGGTGCAACCATTGCGGCGGAACCCGCCTACACGACGCGAGACGCGACGGCTACATCGGCGGTTATGCCGAAATTGCCGCATTTCCCGCGGAGCCTGACGCTTGCCGTCACGCCGCTGGAGGCCGTCGTCTTCCCGAAAAGCCGGCTTCCCGATGTCGGCTGCACGTTGCGGTCTATGTCGCACAATCTGGCGTTGCTGCCGCCCCGGAGCATGGTGGAAGCCAACTGGCTTATCTCAGGCCTCGCGACTGATCCGGAACATCACCGGCCGCTCGGCATCCTGTTGATACCGTGGCCCACACGCGTGAATGGCAGCCTGTTCAAGGCCGAGCGTAGAGACGCGGAAGAACCCGGATACTTCACCGTCGATGTCGCAGGCTATGATGATGCCCTCTCCGGGCCAACCAACGTCTCAAGACTGGCCGGTATGATCGCCGGCCTGATCCAGGCAGGCGAGAAGGAACTGGGCGAGATTCATGCCGTCTTTCTTCCGGAATGCGCCCTGCCGACCGAGATCGCGGAGGACTTGGCGAAAGAGGTCGCACGACGCCATCCGCGGCTGCAGCTCTTCATCTCCGGCGCCATCGGCAAGCCGGCCCACTCCGAGGCAATGCCCCGCAATCTCGCCTTCACCGCGTCGACGGCAGACGGCACCGTCCAACGCAGCTGGACGCAGAGCAAGCACCATCGCTGGAAGCTCAACGGTGATCAGATCCGGCGCTACCATATGGGGCACGTTCTCGACCCCACGCGCGAATGGTGGGAATATATCGACGTGAGCGGCCGGACCTGCCATTTCAGCGTCATTGACAATGATCTGTCCCTGGCGGTTCTGATCTGTGAAGATCTCGCCCGCTTCGACCCGGTCCTGCCGGTGATCAACGCCATCGGCCCCAGTCTCGTGGTGGCGCTGCTGATGGATGGACCGCAACTCGAGAAACGTTGGCCGGGCCGATATGCCACCGTCCTTGCCGAGGATCCGGGCTCATCGGTCCTGACCTTCACGTCCACGGCCCTGATCGACCGACAGCATCAGGCCGGCGCGCCGAACATCCGCACGATCGCACTCTGGAAACAGCCCCGTGGCCTGGCACAGGAACTGTCGATCGGCCCGGATGATCAGGCTCTCGCCTTGTGCCTTGTCCGCGAGCATCGGCAACAGATATCCATCGATGGTCGCTCCAGGAACAGCTTCTTTCTGTCGCTGGCAGGCGTCCGGGCCGTGAAGCCTCCCGATCCGGCGGTGTTGCCACGCAGGAAGTCATTGAACAAACCGACGTAGCATCCTAACTTGACGTCTACTCCCGGTGATCACCCGCCAAAATCAGGCGCTGACAAATGAACAAGCGAATTTATCAGATCAACGATACCCGGGCAGAACCCTCCCTTGTCGCTGATCTGCGCAGGATCTTTGAAGCCCTGCCGCCAAGTGAGACGGATGAAGCGGTCTCACGGCGGTTGCGCGCCATGACGCAACGTGTCCTGGCCGACGAAGAAGCGCGGCGCCAGAGGCTGGCCGGCTGAGCCGATCGGAAGCGCACACCCGCCCTTCGTTCACGATACTGCCCGACCGTCGCGAAGCTGCCACGCATCCATGCTACCGTCGTCCGTCCCGCCCATGGCCACGGATGACACCCGCATGCTGCGCATCCTCCAGATCACCGACACCCATATCAGCCCCACCAAGCCGCATTTCGCATCGAACTGGGCGCCGGTCGCGGCGCTGGCGCGGGCGATTGCGCCGGATCTGGTGGTCCACACCGGTGACGTGACCGTCGACGGCGCCGATATGGTGGAGGATCTGGCCCATTGCCGCTGGCTGATGGACGGGCTGGAGCTGCCCTGGGCGGCCGTGCCCGGCAATCACGATGTCGGCAGCGAGAACCCCGAACATTTCCAGGCGGTGAACGATCTCCGCATCTCGCGCTGGGAAGCCCATTTCGGCCCGGACCGCTGGCTGCGCGACGCCGGGCCGTGGCGGCTGATCGGGCTGAACGCCATGCTGATGGGATCGGGCCATCCGCGTGAGGCGGAGCAGGCGGACTGGGCCGGCGAGGTGCTGGCCGAGGCGGACGCCACCGGCCGTCCCGTGGCGCTTTTCCTGCACAAGCCGCTGTTCCTGAACGACCCCGACGAAGACGACCGCGGCTATTGGAGCGTGCCTGGCCGCGCACGCGGGCGCTATGTGGAGGCGATCCGCCGGGGCACGGTGAAACTGGTCGCCTCGGGCCATCTCCACACCGCCCGGATCTTCCGCCGCGACGGCACGGTCTTCGCCTTCGGCGCCTCCTCGGGCTTCATCGTCGACAAGCTCGCCCCGGCCGATATTCCAGGTGAAAAGCGGCTGGGGGCGACGCTGCACCTGCTGGACGAGAAGGGCACGGTCGAATCGCGCCTGCTGAGCCCCGAAGGGCTCGACACCTATGTGATCGACGACGTCGCGCACGAGGTCTATCCGCCGCGCAGCTGACCGGCCGACCATTCCATATGCCGTGGCGCTGGTGTTCCGCGCCGCTTCGTCCCATATCTAGGCCTCGGGCCTGCGCACCCCGTCGGGCGATGCACCCCGAGGCCCGGGACGATGCCGCACGAGGACCAGATGACCGATACCGGACTTGGAAACGCTCTCGACCTGCTCGAAGACCTGATCGCGCGCGCGAAGCGTGCCGGTGCCGACCAGGCGGATGCGCTGATGGTCGAAAGCCGTGCGCTGTCGGTGCAGCGCCGGCTGGGCAAGATCGAGGAACTGACCCGGTCGGATGGCGGCGATCTGGGGCTCCGGGTCCTGGTCGGGCGCCGTCAGGCGATCGTCTCGACCGCCGATCTCAGGCCCGGCAGCCTGGACGCGCTGGCCGAGCGCGCGGTCGCCATGGCCAATGTCGTGCCCGAGGACCGCTTTGCGGGCCTGGCCGAGCCGGGCGAGATCGCGCGCGAGATTCCGGCGCTGGAGATCTACGACCCGACCGAATTCAGCGCCGAGGATCTGCTCGCCTGGGCCGAGACCTGCGAAGAGGCGGCCCGCGGGGTCGAGGGCGTGACCAATTCCGAGGGCGCCGGTGCCTCTCAATCCCACAGCATGATCGCGCTCGCCGCCTCCAACGGCTTCCGCGGCGCCTATCGCACCAGCCGCTTCACGGTCGGTGCCAGCGTGATCGCGGGCGAGGGGCTGAACATGGTCCGCGGCCATGAATACACCTCGAAGCGTTTCGTGGCCGACATGGACGATCTGGCCACGATCGGCCGGATCGCGGGCGAGCGGACCGTCGCGCGGCTGAACCCGCGCCGGCCGAAGACCGCGCGGGTGCCGGTGGTGTTCGACCGGCGGGTGTCGCGCATGCTGGTCGCGGCCATCGCGTCGGCCGTCAACGGGGCGGCGGTCACCCGCGGCACCAGCTTCCTGAAGGACCGGATGGGCGAGCGCATCGCCTGCGACGCCTTCACCATCATCGACGACCCGTTCCGCGAGCGGGCACCCGCCTCACATCCCTTCGACGGCGAGGGCATTGCCGGTGCGCCGCTGACCGTGGTCGAAGGCGGGGTGCTGAAATCCTGGCTGCTGGACTGCCGCTCCGCCCGTCAGCTGGGGCTGAAGAGCACCGGCCATGCCGCCCGCGGCGCCGGATCGGCCCCCAGCCCGGCCTCGAGCAATCTTTATCTGGCGCCGGGCACGCTCAGCCGCGACGAGCTGATTGCGAAGATCGGCACCGGCCTGCTGGTCGATGAAACAATGGGCTCGGGTGTGAACGTCGTCACCGGCGATTTCAGCCAGGGTGTGGCAGGCTTCTGGATCGAGAACGGCGAAATTGCCTATCCGGTGAACGAGATCACGGTTGCAGGGCGCATCCAGGACATGCTGATGTCGGTGGAACCCGCCTCCGATCTCGAATTCCGCAGCGGCACCGATGCGCCGACGCTTGCCGTCGGCGGCCTGACCGTCGCCGGCGCCTGATCTGCGAGACGACCAGACGACCCCATATCCACGACCGGGAGTGCCCGCCACCGATGACCCCACCCCTGTTCGCCCTGCCCGACGGCGCCCTGCCGGCCGACCTCGTCGACGACCGCCTGCTGCTGGAGCGGGCGTTGCGGACGGGCGGGCGGATCGCCATGAACGCCTTCGGCAAGGCACCGGTGACCTGGGACAAGGGCGGCGACAATCCGGTGACCGAGGTCGACATCGCCATCGACACGGTGCTGCGCGACCATCTGCTCCATGCCCGGCCCGGCTATGGCTGGCTGTCGGAGGAAAGCGTCGCCCATCTCTCGGAACGCGCCCGGCCGCGGATCTGGGTGGTGGATCCGATCGACGGCACCCGGGCCTTCGTGGACGGGCGGCCGGAATTCACCATTTCGGTCGCCCTGGTCGAGGCCGGACGCCCGGTGATCGCCCAGGTCTTCAACCCGGCGACGGGCGAGTTTTTCGAGGCGGTGGCCGGCCATGGCTGCCGGCTGAACGGCATCCCCTGCCGGGTGGGCGAGGGGGCCGATCCGCTGGCCGCCCGGCTGCTGGTCTCGCGCCGGGAACTTCATGAACGTCGCTGGGGTTCAGGCCTGGACGGCAGCGCGGTCATCGCGCTCGGCTCCATCGCCTACAAGCTGGCGCTGGTCGCCGCCGGCCGCTTCGATGCCGCGGTGTCGCTGCGCCCCAAGGCCGATTGGGATCTCGCCGCCGCCGATCTGATCGTCGCTGAGGCGGGCGGGCGGATGACCGATGCCGAGGGCCGCGACCTGCTCTATGCCAGGCCCGACACCACCGAACATCCCTCGCTGATCGCCGCAAATCCGGCGCTGCATGCCGCCCTGATCGGCCGGCTTGCGGTCGATGCGGCTGGAAGCCCGGCGCCGGCTGGCGTACAACCGCAGCCATGACCCGCGCCGGCCGGATGCCGACCGCATCCGCCGGCCGCCGCCTCTTCACGGGATCCATCCCCGCCCCATGTCGCGCCGCAAGCCGAAGTCTCCCCGCCCCGCAGGTGCCGCCGGCACCCGGGCCCTGATCACCCGCCTCGCCCGCGAGCATCTGCGCCCCTATTGGCGGCGGATCGCGCTTGCGATCGGGGCGATGATCGTGACCGCGGCTGCAACCGCCGCCAATGCCTGGCTGATGCAGCCGGTGCTGGATGACGTGTTCCTGAAGCGCGACGAGACCATGCTGCTGCTGGTGCCCGCCGCCGTGCTCGCCATTGCCGCCGCCAATGGTTTTGCGACCTATGCCGAACGGGTGCTGATGGAACGGCTGGGCACCCGCGTGGTGGCCGATCTGCAGCACCGGATGTATCAGCGGCTGATGGCCGCCGATCTCGCCTTCTTCCACCGCACCGGATCGGGGCGGCTGATCGCGCGCTTCACCTATGACGTGCAGCTGGTCCGCAAATCCGCCGCCGCCGCGATCACCAGCCTGGCCAAGGAAAGCCTGACCGTCATCTTCCTGGTCGGGTTGATGTTCTGGCAGGACTGGCTGCTGGCGATCATCGCCTTCGTGGTCTTCCCGGTCGCGATCCTGCCGATCGCGAAGCTGGGCCGGCGGATGCGCAAGGTGTCGGACCGTGCCCAGGACCAGATCGGCCGGCTGACCGGCATTCTGGAAGAGACCTTCCTGGGCGCCCGCCACGTCAAGGCCTATGGCATGGAGGGCTATGAAACCCGGCGGATGGGGGTGACGGTCGAGGAAATCTACCGCCTGACCGGCAAGGCCGAACGCATCCGTGCCGCCTCTTCGCCGATCATGGAGGCGCTGGGCGGCGTGGCGGTCGGCCTCGTCATCTTCTATGGCGGATCACAGGTGGTCGCGGGCGAGACCACGCCCGGGGCCTTCTTCTCGTTCGTGACCGCCCTGCTGATGGCCTATCGCCCGGCCAAGACCCTCGCCAATCTGAACGCCAATCTCCAGGAAGGCCTGGCCGCCGCCCATCGGGTGTTCGAACTGGTCGACCTGCCGGCGACGATCACCGACCGGCCGGACGCAAAGCCCCTGCCGCAGGTGATCGGCGGACCGGTGAAGGGCGAGATCCGGTTCGAGGATGCGCGCTTCGGCTATGGTGCCGACGGGGCGCCGGCGCTCGACGGGCTGGATCTGGTGGTGCCGGCGGGCAAGCGGGTGGCGCTGGTCGGCGCCTCGGGCGCCGGCAAGTCGACCGTGATCAACCTGATCCCGCGCTTCTACGACCTCGACGGCGGAAGGCTGACAATCGACGGGGCCGATGTCCGCGCGGTGACCCTGGCATCGCTGCGGGCTTCGATCGCGCTGGTCTCGCAGGAGGTGACGCTGTTCAACGATAGCGTCGCAGCCAACATCGCCTATGGCCGGCCCGATGCCACGCGCGAAGACATCGAGGCCGCCGCGCGCGATGCAGCGGCACATGATTTCATCATGGCCCTGCCCAAGGGCTATGACACGCCGGTGGGCGAGCACGGCTCCAGCCTGTCGGGGGGCCAGCGCCAGCGGATCTCCATCGCCCGCGCCATGCTCAAGAACGCGCCGATCCTGCTGCTCGACGAGGCGACATCGGCACTCGACACCGAAAGCGAGCGGGCGGTGCAGGATGCGCTCACCCGGCTGATGGCCGGGCGCACGGTGGTGGTGGTGGCCCACCGGCTGTCGACCGTGGTCGATGCCGACCTGATCTGCGTGATGGATCGCGGTCGGGTGATCGAACAGGGCAGCCATGCCGAGCTGATCGCCCAGGGCGGGGCCTATGCCCGGCTGCATGCGCTGCAATTCGCCGACCAGTCCGAGGCGCCTGTCGGCCATATCGATGTCGAGGATGCGGCGGACGTGGCCGCACCGGCCGTGCGGAAGGGCTGAGGCCGATGGCGGGGCTGGTCAAGCGCTGGCTGAAGAGCGATCGGGCGCGCCGCCTCGCCTGCCGGATCGCCGCCGCCTACATCCGCCTGGTCCATGCCACCGGCCGCTGGCAGGTGAGCGGCGACGCCGCTCCCCGCGCCCATTGGGACGAGGGCCGGCCCTTCATCCTGGCCTTCTGGCACGGGCGGCTGCTGATGATGCCCCATGTCTGGCGGACGGGCATGCCGATGAACATGCTGATCAGCCAGCACCGCGACGGCCGGCTGATCGCCGATACCATCGCCCATTTCGGCCTGGGCTCGGTCGCCGGTTCGTCGTCGAAAGGCGGGGCGGCGGCGGTGCGCCAGATCGTGAAGGCGATCCGCGCCGGCGAATATGCCGGCGTCACCCCGGACGGACCCCGCGGGCCGCGCCAGCGGGCGAGCGGCGGCATCGCGGCGATTGCCCGGCTTTCAGGGGTGCCGGTCATCCCGGCCACCTTCGGCATGCGCCGGCGGCGGCTGCTGGGCAGCTGGGACCGGTTCCTGGTGCCGATGCCGTTCAGCCGCGGGGTGTTCATCTGGGGCGAGCCGATCCATGTCCCCCGCGATGCCGATGCCGCGACGCTGGACCGCTACCGGATCCGGATCGAGGACGAGTTGAACCGCATCACCGCAGAGGCGGACCGCGCCACCGGCCATGCGCCGCTGGAGCTGCCGCCGCCGCTGGATGCCGAACAGGCGGCGGCGGATCGATGAGCGGGGCGGGATCGATCAGTACGGCAGGTCTGGCTCTCGGCCTCTATCGCGGCCTCGCCCGGCTGGGCACGCCGCTGGTGAAGCGCCATCTGGAGCGCCGCCGGGTGGCGGGGCGCGAGCACGATACCCGGTGGCCGGAACGGCTGGGGCGCCCCGGCCTGCCGCGTCCGGCCGGGCGGCTGGTCTGGCTGCACGGCGCGAGTGTCGGTGAAAGCCTGTCGCTGCTGCCGCTGATCGCGCGGCTGAAGGCGATGGCGCCCGCGACCACGGTGCTGGTCACCACCGGCACCGTCACCTCGGCCCGGTTGATGGAAAGCCGGCTGACGGAAACCGGGGGGGGCGTCGGTGCCCTGCATCAGTTCGCCCCGGTCGACCTGCCCGTGGCGGTCGACGGCTTCCTGGATCACTGGCGGCCGGATGCCGCGGTCTTCGTCGAAAGCGAGATCTGGCCCAATCTGATCGACGGGCTGGACCGGCGGCGCATTCCGCGCGCCCTGGTCAATGCCCGGATGTCGGCGACCTCTGCCCGGCGCTGGGCGAAGCTGCCCGGCCTCGCCGCCCGGCTGATCGGCGGCTTCCGGCCGCTGCTCGCCCAGGATGCCGACAGCGCCGCCCGGTTTTCGGCCGTGCTCGGCCGGCCGGTGCCGGCCCCGGGCAACCTTAAGGATGCGGCCGAGCCGCTGCCGGCGGATCCGGCGGCGGTCGCAGCGTTCAAGGCCGCGATCGGCGCGCGGCCGGTCTGGCTCGCCGCCAGCACCCATCCCGGCGAAGAGACGCAGATCCTGGCCGCCGACCGGGCGATGCGCGCGACCCGCCCCGATCTGCTGACCGTGATCGTCCCCCGCCACCCCGAACGCGGCCCGGCCATCGCCGACGAGATCCGTGCGGCGGGGCTTCGGGTGGCGCGGCGGGCCGTCGGCGAACCGCTGACCAGGCAGACGCAGGTCTACCTTGCCGACACGCTCGGCGAACTGGGTCTTTTTTTTCGCGCAATCCCCCTCACCTTTATCGGAGGCTCGCTTGTCCCGGTCGGCGGGCATAATCTGCTCGAACCCGCGCGCCTCGGCGCCGCCGTGACGACCGGGCCGCATCTCGGCAATTTCGAGAGCCTGGCCGCCCGCTTCCGGGCAGCCGGGGCCGCGGAGATCGTCGAGGATGCCGCCGCACTCGCCCGGACGGCCGGGCAGCTGCTCGACGATCCGGCGGCGTGCGAGAGACTGGCCCGGGCCGGCGCCCGGGTGGCCGAAGAGGGACGTGCCGCGGTGGAGGCCATCGCGGCTGCACTGGAACCGCTTCTCGAACCGGCCGAGGCATCGGGAGATCCGTCGTGAAGGCACCGGAATTCTGGGGACGTCAGGCGAAACCGGTGGAGCGCCCGCTGCTCTGGGCGCTGGCGCCGCTGTCGCTCGTCTTCCGGGCGGCGGGCGCACTGCGCCGACTGCTGGCCCGGCCGGCCCGTGCCGGCGTGCCGGTGCTCTGTGTCGGTAATCTGACCGCCGGCGGCGCCGGCAAGACCCCGACCGCACTTGCCATCGCCGCCCGGCTGCGTGAACGCGGCCGCAGACCCCATGTGGTGCTGCGCGGCTATGGCGGCAGTGTGAAGGGCCCCGTGCTGGTCGACCCCATCGCCCATCGTGCCGAGCAGGTGGGCGACGAGGCCTTGCTGATCGCCCGCCGCCTGCCGACCTGGGTCGCCCGCGACCGGGTGGCGGGTGCACGTGCTGCTGCGGCGGCGGGGGCCGATGTCGTGATCCTGGATGACGGCTTCCAGAACCCGTCGATCGAAAAGGACCTGTCGCTGATCGTGGTCGATGGCGGCTATGGCTTCGGCAATGGCCGGGTGATCCCGGCCGGCCCGATGCGCGAACCGCTGGCCCGGGGCCTGGCCCGCGCCGATGGCGTGGTGGTGGTGGGCGAGGACACGATCGACGTCGCCGCAGCCCTGCCCTTCGAACGCCCGGTGCTGCGCGCCGTGACCGTGCCCGGCCCCGAGACCCGGCGGCTGCGCAACCGCAAGGTCGTGGCCTTCGCCGGCATCGGCCGGCCCGAGAAATTCTTCGACACGCTGCGCACGATCGGCTGCCGCATCGCCGGCAGCTGGTCCTTCCCCGACCATCACCCCTATGATCCGGACGAGATCGCCCGGCTGGTGGAGGTCGCCCATCGCATGGATGCCGTGTTGGTGACGACCGAGAAGGATCTGGTCCGCCTGCCGCCCGAGGCGCGCGACCTGGTCGACCACCTGACCATCAGCCTGGAATGGCTGGATGCCGACCCGCTGGACCGGCTGCTGGACCGCATCGACCCGCGCCGGCCGGAACCCGCCACGCCGGCCGGGCTGTCGCGGCTGATCGACGGCCGGGCCGGGCATGAGGACGGCACCGGACACGAGGACGGTACCGGACGCCGCAGATGACTTCCAACACCCCCACCCCCGACACCCCGCCGATGACCTTCCGCCGGCGGCTGGAGAGCCTGTCCGGCCGCCTGGCCTTCGGCTTCGCCCGCCTGCTCGGCCTGGAACGCGCCTCGGCCTTCGGTGGCTGGCTGGCGCGCAATATCGGCCCGCGGATCAAGGTCAGCCGGATCGCCCGCCGCAACCTGGCCCGTGCCTTTCCCGAGCTCGGCCCCGACGAGATCGAGCGCATCCTCCGCGCCATGTGGGACAATCTCGGCCGCACCGCCTTCGAGATCGCCCATCTCGACCGCTTCGACTGCACGGGCCGCGACCCCGCCCGGGTGGAGGTGATCGGCCACGAACACGCGCTGGCCGCCCGCGACGACGGCCGGCCGGGCATCTTCGTCTCGGGCCATTACGGCAATTGGGAACTGGCCTCGCTTGTCGCCACCCAGTCGGGCATCACCCTCACCCAGGTCTATCGCCAGGCCAACGACACCGAAATCGAGAAGCTGATCCAGCAGTCCCGCCGCCGCGCCGGCGGTGCGACCGATTTCCTGCCCAAGGGCGCAAAAGCCGCCCGCGAGATCATGAAACGCCTGAAGGCCGGCGGTCATCTGGCGATGATGATCGACCAGAAACTCAACACCGGCACCGCCCTGCCCTTCTTCGGCCGCGACGCCATGACCACCACGGCCCACGGCGAATTCGCGGTGCGCTTCAACGCCCCCCTGGTCACCGCCCATGTCGAACGCCTGGGCGGCCCCCGCTTCCGCATCACCATCGACCCGCCGATCGACCCGACCCCGGAGCCCGGCGAAACCCTGGAACAGGCCGCGGAACGCCTGACACGGCTGGTCAATGCCCGCCTGGAAGGCTGGATCCGCGAACGGCCGGATCTGTGGTTCTGGGTGCATAAGCGGTGGCCGGATTGAGGGGGGGGCAGTCCTCAGATCCGCCGGAACTCAGATCCGCCGGATGCTGACATGCATGCCCCCGTCACAGGCGTTGCGTGCCGCACCATGATCGAGCCCCCGATATACTTCAACCCAGGCGCGGTTCGGACGGCGGCTTCTGCTTGAGCCCACCAGGGAGTCCGCGCGACTGCGTGCCAGTTCGTGAAACGCCGCGTAACAGGCAGCGCTGACGGCCCGTCGCAGATCTGCCTGCCTGGGCCTTCGTCTGACACCGTCGGGACAAAGAGCTTTCGCCGACGCAATCAACCCGCGCGCCAGCGTCGCGTCAGGCATGCGCACCCACCGGCCGGATGATCGGGAACACGTCGCGCATCTCGTCTCCCAAGACATCGCGCACCCGCCCGGTCAGCCCGAAGAACCGGCCGGCAAAGTCCCGTGACGTGGTGTCGGGCGACATGACGACACGGATGAACAACACCTCGTCCCCCACTTCGTCCTCGGCCGTATCGATCTCGACGGCTTCCACCTTGTCGGCAAATCGCTCACGGATAACGCGATCGATCGCCTGCTATATTTCGTCCGTAAGCTGCAACATCAAACTAATTCCCTCGTATTTATCTATTTATTTCAGGGACTTATCAGGATCACACCATGTCTTCCCGCTCATGCAACGCATCCGACGCGGCACCTTTACCCGCCTCGCCTTCTACATGAGGCCTATAGTCCGTGGTTAAACGGGACGGACTGCCCCAGGCTCCGGAGGAACCTTCAGACAACGCCGGAGCCACCGATGACCGACCAGCCTCCCACCGCGCCCTGCCCCGTCGCCACCCTCGCCACCGATTGGGCAATCCTGGACGACCAGATCGCCGGCGGCTGGGTCGATGTGACCGCGGAGCCAGGGTTGGCGCTGGCGCTGGATGCGCTGCGCAATGCCGTGATGGCGCGGGCAGTGGGGGTGACGGCGGGGTCGGTGTCAGGGGCCGCGTTTCAGGCCTGGCTGGTGGGGCTGCATGTCTCGATCGCCGACGATCCGGAGCTGGATGAAGACGCCCGGACCCGGCATCTGCGGCTCGCGGCCGAGGGCGCGCGGCATCTGCTGCGGTATCTGACCACGCTTCGGCTCCGGGAAGCGTAGCGCCAGCCCTGCCATAGCCCCCTGAAACCCCGAGGTCCGGAGGCCCCCGCCTCCGGGCGGGTCCAGGGCGGCAGCCCTGGCCCTGCGGAGCAGGAGGCACCGGCCTGTCCGTCAGCCGAGCGCCGTCTCCACCAGCCCGGCGACGTCCAGGATGTAGCGGTCGTCGTGCCAGCGGCCGATGATCTGGAGCGCGAGGGGCAGGCCGTCATCGGAGGTGGTGCCGCAGGGCATGGAGAGGGCCGGGTGGCCGGTGAGGTTGAGGGGGAAGGTATAGGGGTACCAGGCGCCGCGGATGGTGCCGGCGGGCTCGCCGGCGATGGTGACGATGCCGTTGGGGTCCTGGTCGACCGGCAGCGGCGGCGCGGTCAGGGTGGGAGAGACGATGACGTCGGCGCGGGCGAGTTCGGCCTGGAGGCGGCCGAAGAGCGCGGTGCGGGCGGCGGCGGCGGCGGAGAGGTCGACGGCCGAGTGGGTGAGGCCCTTCTCGATGGTCGTCACCAGCGAGGGGTCGAGCTGGTCGCGGAAGCGGGCGAGCTGGGGGCCGACGCGGGCGGCGAGGCCGGATTGCAGGATGACCAGGAAGTGGCGCTCTTCCGACGCGAAATCGATCTCGATCTCGTGGACGCGGGCGCCGGCCTCGATCATGCGGGCGACGGCGGCGTCGGTGGCGGTGAGCACGCGCGGGTCGACCCGGGTACCGCAGCTGCGCAGATAGGCGACCCGCAGGCCATCGAGCGTGGTGGCGCGGCGTTCGGCCGGCAGGGTGCCCTGGCCCCAGGGGTCGCGGGCGTCGAAGCCCTGGATGGCGTCGAACAGCAAAGCGGTGTCGGCCACGTCGCGGGCCATGGGGCCAACGAAGGAATTGGCGGCGATCAGATCGGGCAGTTGCAGATGCGGGATGCGACCGAGGGTGGCCTTCAGGCCGACGATGCCGCAGCAGGCGGCCGGGATGCGGATCGAGCCGCCGCCATCGGTGCCGAGCGCGATCGGCCCCATGCCGGCCGCGACCGCGACCGCAGCACCCGCGCTGGAGGCGCCGCAGGTGACCTTCGGGTCGATCGGGTTCAGGGTGCGGCCGAAGATCGGCGCGTCGGCGGCCTGTTTGTGGCCGAATTCGGGGGTGGTGGTCTTGCCGACCAGCACCGCGCCGGCGGCGCGGGCGCGGGCGACGGCGACGGCATCTTCGGCGGGCACGAAGTCGCGGAAGATGGCCGAGCCCATGGTGGTGCGCACCCCCCGGGTCAGCGTCAGATCCTTGACCGAATAGGGCACGCCGAGCAGCGGCGGCAGGGCGTCGGGATCCTCGGCCGCCCGCACGCGATCATCGGCGGCGCGGGCCTCGGCGCGGGCCTCGTCGGCACAGACGGTGATGAAGGCGTTGAGGTCCGCACGGTCCTCGATCCGGGCGAGCACCGCCTCGGTCGCCTCCGCCGCCGAGACCTCGCGGCGGCGGATCAGACGGGCAAGATCACGTGCGGAGAGGCCGGTGATGTCGGTGGTCATGGGGGCGGTCCTCGTGTTCGGAAGCAACGGCAGCCGGCATACCTCGCCGGGTCAGATCATCCAGCGGCCGCCATCGATCAGCAGGGTCTGGCCGGTGACGTAGCGGGCATCGTCGCTGGCGAGGAAGGCGACCACGCCGGCGACGTCTTCGGGCTCGCCCACGAAGCCTGCCGGGGTCTGGGCCTTGATCCGGTCCACCACCTCGGGCGTCAGCCGGTCGTGAGCGCGGGTGGCGATGGCGCCGGGGGCAACGGCATTGACGGTGATGCCGAGGCCGGCATTCTCGCGCGCCAGGGCGCGGGTGAAGCCGATCACGCCCATCTTGGCGGCGGCATAGTCGACGATGCCGGCATCGCCGGCGAAGGCGCCGTCGCTCGACATGTTGATGATCCGGCCGGTGCCGCGGCTGCGCATCTCCGGCAACACCAGCCGGGTCATGCGGAGCGTGGTCATCAGGCTCACCTCCATCACGAAGCGCCAGGTGCCCTCTTCCGAGGCATGGAAGGGGCCGGCGCGCTCGCGGGCGCTCTGGCCGACATTGTTGAACAGCACGTCGATCGGGCCGAAGCGGTCGACCGCCTGCATATAGGCGCGGCCGAGCACGGCAGGATCGGTACAGTCGCCCGCAACCGCCATCCCGTCAGTGCCGGCGCCATCGAAGACCGCGGCCAGCCCGACATCATCCAGATCGACCCCGACCACGCGCGCACCCTCACCCAGGAAGCGCCGGACCGTTGCGGCCCCGATGCCGTTCGCGGCACCGGTGACGATCACCACTCTGCCCGAAAACCGTGCCATGGCCGGCCTCTCTCTGATTGCCCGCGGATCTTGTCAGTGGAAACTGCGCCCGCCATCGACGGCGAGTGCGACGCCGGTGACGTAGCCGGCCTCGGGGCCGAGCAGCCAGAGCACGGCCGCGGCGATTTCGTCGGGCGTGCCGATCCGTTCCAACGCATAGCGGCGGCGGATCGCGGCCAGCGTCGCTTCCGGGTCTGGCGTCGGCTCCCACGAGGTGCGGAAAAGCGGCGTGTCGATGGCGCCGGGGCAGATCGCGTTCACCCGCACGCCCTGATCCGCCAGCTCCATGGCCAGCGATTTGGCGAGCATCACGACACCGGCCTTGGCGGCGCAATAGCTGGCCCGGCCCTTGAGCGGCACGAGGCCGGCGGCCGAGGAGATGAACACCGCCGAGGCCGCACCCGCCCCCTCCATCGCTCCCGCCCCGGCCAGATGCGGCAGGGCCGCGCGCATCACCAGCATGGGCGATGTCAGGTTGACGCCGATGCTGCGCGCCCAGGCGGCATCGGTGATCCGGGCCAGCGGTTCCTGATGGTCGATGCCGGCGGCACAGACCACGCCGTCGATGCCGCCCATCTCTGCCGCCGCCGCGGCCACGGCCGCCTCGACATCGGGGGTTTCGGCCACATCGGCCAGGTGGCCGGTGACGCCGGTGATGTCGAGCCGGTCGAGCGCCGCCCGGTCGCGATCGAGCACGGCGGCCCGGCCGCCGCGATCCGCGATCATCCGGGCGGTGGCGAGGCCGATGCCGCTGGCCCCGCCGGTGATCAGGATCCGCCGGCCTTCGAAATCCCGGTTGCGGTTCATGACGCCGCCGCTTCGAGGCAGGGACGCATGGCGTCGACCAGTTCGTCACAGCGGCCGATCACCACGCGCGGATGCTTCAGCGCATGTTCGATGATGCCTTCGAGCAGCTTGAGCCGCGAGGGCTGGCCGATCAGCTGGGGGTGCATGCCCAGCATCATCATCCGGTCCTCGGCATAGAGCGTGTCGAATTCGAGCGTCCAGGCCTCGAGCGCCGCCGAGGGCGCCTGGAGGGTGCGGCCGGGCAGGATGATCGAGTACTGGAAGAAGGGTGCATCATCCAGCACCCAGCGGAAGGGCAGCTCGACCAGCTTCGTCTTCTGCCCCTTGTGGCTGTGGATATAGGGGCTGTCGTCGTCGAAGAAGTTCGAGGAATAGTCGAAGCCGTTCTCGACCAGCAGATCCATGGTGATCGGGCTGAACTCGGCGGCGGGCGAGCGCCAGCCGCGCGGCGCCCGGCCGGTCATCCGCCTGATGATCTCGATCCCCTTCTCCATCTCCTCGCGCTCCTGCTCGGGCGTGAGGTTGACGATCCAGGCATGGCTCCAGCTGTGATGGGCGATTTCGTGGCCGCGGGTCAGCAGGGCCTCGACCACCTGGGGGCGCTGCTCCATCACCAGCCCGGGCACGAAGAAGGTCGACTTGATGCCATAGCGGTCGAGCAGGTCGAGAATGCGCCAGATGCCGACCTTCCAGCCATAGGCGCCCTGCGACATCAGGATCGGCCGGTTGGCATTGTTGGGATCCCGCGCCGTCCACATGGTCTCGGCATCGAGGTCGAAGGTCAGGAAGAGGGGGAAGCCGTCGGGATGGAAGGACATGGGATGCAGCGTTCCGACTTTAGGATTTCGGCCAACATGGCGGCGAGCAGGGGCACGGATGCACCCGCCGGGTGGGGACTGACCAGCTCCCAGCCGCCATTGAGGCGGCGGCCAAGGGTGCGGGAGCACCCGCCCGGCGAGGGACTAAAAGACTCCCGCCATTGAGGCGGCAGCGCCCGCCCGGTGTGGGTTGACCAGGCTCCCAGCCGCCATTGCGGCGGCGGCCAAGGGCGCGGCAGCGCCCGCCCGGCGAGGGGCTAAAAAAGACTCCCTCCCGCTCACACGAATTTGTGGAAACCGGTGCGGCGTTCGGCGACGAACAGGATCAGCCCGGTCAGCACGATCATGAGGGTGGAGACCGCGGCGACGCTGGGGTCGACGCCGTGTTCGACGGAAGAGAAGATCAGCACCGGCAGGGTCTGCTGGCCAGGGCCGAGCAGGAAGATCGTGACCGGCACGTTGTCGAGCGAGGTGACGAGCGCGAAGAGCGCGCCGGCGATCAGCCCGGGGCGGATCAGCGGCAGGGTGACCAGGCGGAAGGCTTCGAAGCCGGTAGCGCCCAGCACCCGCGCCGCCTCGTCGAGCGAGCGGTCGATACCGCCCAAGCTGGAAAGCGCCGCGCGAACGATATAGGGCACGGTGATCACCACATGGGCGGCGATCAGCACGCCGGTGCCGCCATAGAGCCGGAGCAGGCTGACATATTGCAGCAGGGCGACGCCGATCACGACCGAGGGGAAGACCAGCGGCGCCATCAGGAAGGAGGCGATGGCCTCCGATCCCGGCAGGGCCTTCGCGTGCAACGCCCAGGCGGCGGCAACCCCCAGCACCAGCGAAATCGTGGTCGAGACCACGGCCAGCAGCAGGCTCAGCCAGATGGCGCTCAGATAGTCCGGGTCGCTCAACACCTTGGCGAACCAGCCGAGTGTGAGCCCCTGGGGCGGGATGGTGAGATAGGAGGTGCTGCTGAAGGCGGCCAGCACCGTCACCACCACCGGCAATTGCAGGAAGATCACCACCAGCACGGCGGTGACCGCCACGGCGCGTCCGGGTGCGAGCGTCATGCGAGACCTCCCCAGCGCTTCGCGAGCCGGCCCGAGATCCACACCACCACCAGTGCCGTGACGGTGAGCGCGAAGGCGAGTGCCGACCCGCCCGGCCAGTTCAGAAGCTGCATGTATTCGTCGTAGATGACCGTGGCCAGCACCCGGTAGGTGGCACCGCCGAGCATGCGCGGCGTGACCAGGGCGCTGATGGTGAGCACGAAGACCAGGATCGAGCCCGCCAGGATACCCGAGGCGGTCAGCGGCAGGGTGACCATGAAGAAGGTCCGGATCCGCCCGGCGCCGAGGGTGGCGGCCGCCGCCTCGACATCGCGCGGCACGGCCTGGATGGCGGCCACCAGCATCAGCACCATGAAGGGCAGGTAGATATGGACCAGGCCGATGACCACGCCGGTCATGTTGAACATCAGCTTGAACGGCGTGTCGATCAGGCCGAGATCGATCAGCAGGTTGTTGAGCAGGCCGCGGTTGGCGAGCAGCGCGATCCAGCCGAAGGAGCGCACCACCAGGTTCAGCATCATCGGGAAGATCACCGCCAGCGTCAGCGGCACCCGCCAGCGCGCCGGGCCGCGGGCGATCATCAGCGCCAGCGGATAGCCGATAACCAACGCGATGGCGGTGACCAGCAAGCCCAGGCCGAAGGTCCGCCAGACCACCTCGCGGTAATAGTCGTCGGTGACGATCTGGGCATAGTTGTCGAGGGTCCAGCTGCCGGGGGTGATGCCCATGCCCGGCAGGTATTCGCGGAAACTGGTCGGCAGCATCAGGATGACCGGTGCCAGGAAGCACGCGATCAGCACCAGCATCAGCGGCGAGACCAGCCCCAGCCCGGTGCGGCGGCGCATGATCATGCGGCACCTCCCGCCGGCATCGCAAACACCTGGCCGGGATCGATGGCGAGCCGGACGGCGGCGCCCGGGGCCAGATCGGCGCCGGGACCGGCGGAAGACGTCTCGGCGATCATCTCCACCCCGCCCGCCAGCTTCACCACATACTGCACCCGGGCGCCGGTGAAGGAGCGGAAGGCGATTTCGCCCGCCACCGCATGCGGGGCATCGGCCTCGGGCGCCAGAAGCCGGATCGCTTCCTGCCGGATGATGATCTCGGCCGCACCGCCTGCCGCGACCTGGGGATCGGCGGCGGCGAGGGTGAGATCGGGGCCGATCCGCACCCGGCCCGCCGGCCCCGCCGTCTCCACCCGGCCCTGAAGCCGGTTGGGCCGGCCGATGAAGCTGGCGACGAAGCCGTTGACCGGCCGGGCATAGATCGCCTCGGGCGCATCGAACTGCTGGATCACGCCATGGGCCAGCACGCAGACCCGGTCCGACAGCGACAGGGCCTCGGACTGGTCATGGGTCACGAACAGGCTGGTGATGCCGAGCCGGCCCTGCAGGCGCTTCAGCTCGATCTGCATCTCGTCGCGCAGCTGGGCATCCAGGTTGGAGAGCGGTTCGTCGAACAGCATCATCCGCGGCCGCGGCGCCACCGCCCGCGCGATCGCCACCCGCTGCTGCTGCCCGCCCGACATCTGGCGGGGATAGCGGTCGGCCAGATGGTCGAGCCGGACCAGGGCGAGCGCCTCTTTGACCCGCGAGGACAGCTCGGCCCCGCGCACGCCCTGACGCTTCAGGCCGAAGGCCACGTTCTCGGCCACCGTCAGATGCGGGAACAGGGCATAGGACTGGAAGACCAGCCCGATCCGGCGCCGGTGCGGCGGCAGGCGGGTGATGTCTTCCTCGCCGGCCAGGATCCGCCCGGCGCTGGGCTCGATCAACCCGGCGACCATGCGCAGGATCGTGGTCTTGCCGCAGCCCGACGGCCCGAGCAGCGAGACGAATTCCCCGTCGGCGACGGTGATGGAAACGTCGCGCACCACCTCGGTGTCGCCATAGCGCTTGTGCAGTCGGTCGATCGTCAGCTTGGCCATCGGCGGTGGTCCATCCAGGGCAGTCGGGTTGCGCCTCGATGCCAGAGCTTTCCCGTTCCGGCCGGTCGGCGCAGGCGCGCACCGGCCGGCGGGGCAGCCGGCGAAGAGAACGGTCTGAAGCGAAAAACCTGAAAACAGGAAAGAAACGGCGGCAGGGGGCGCCCGCAAGGGGGGAGACAGGCGTCCGGGGGGCCAGGGAGGGGAGAGCCCCGTCCCTGCCGCCGTTCAGGACCGCCGCGCCGCCCCAGGGAGGGGGGAGGTGTCGGCGCAGCGGTGCATGGGGTGGATCAGCGGGTGACTTCGCGCTGCCAGCGCCGGATCCAGTCGGGCATGTTGCTCGCGACCGTCTGCGGATCGGGGAACCAGAGATTGTCGCGCGCCTCGCCCGTCGGCACGATCTTCGCGACCTTGTCGCTGAGGTCGACCTTGGTGTTCACCGGCCCGGCATATTTCCGCTCGGCGAAGCAGGCCTGGCCTTCGGGCGAGAGCACCACATCGATGAACTTATGCGCAAGATCGGCATGGGGGGCGCCTTCGGGGATGCTGAGCGTCGGGCGGATGCCGACGGCCCCTTCCTTCGGATAGGCGACCGCCACCTTCACGCCCTTGTCGGCCGCAGAGCCGACCCGGTCGGGGTACCAGGGCGCCATCGCGATCTCGCCACGCTCGAACAGCGACACGATCTGGTCGGCCTGGGTGTAGAAGGTGACGGCAGAGGGCGCCAGCTCCTTCAGCGCCGCGATCCCCGGATCGATATTGTCGATCGTGCCGCCATGCATCCGGTTCATCGCCAGCAGGAACTGCATGCCCGAGGTGCCGGTCACGTCGCCCAGCGCGATCTTGCCCTTCCACTTCGGATCGGCGAGATCGGTCCACGAGGTCGGCGGCTCGGGCATCATCTCGGGGTTGTAGGCAAGCGCAGTGGCGCCCAGCATGAACACCACGAAGCGCTTGTTGTCGGGGATGGCGCCCGCGATCAGATCGGCTGCGTTGCCGAGCTCCGCGGTGTCGATCTCGGAGAGCAGCTTTTCATTGGCGAGCTGGGTGGCCAGCGAGTCGTCCATATAGGCGACGTCGAACTGGCTGCGCCCGCCCATGGCGCGGATCGCGGCCGCATGCTGCACGGACGAGCCGACCTTCATGGCGACGGTCGCGCCGGTCGCCTTCTCGAAAGCCGCGATGTGGCAGGTTTTGGTGTCCTCGGCGAAGGAGCCGCCGAAGGTCGCGATCACCAGCTCTTCCGCCGATGCCACGGCCGGTGCCGCAACCGCAACCGCTGCCGTGATGACCGCCGCAGCGGTGCCTGCCGTCATCCGCCGCCGCGCGCGGTCGGTGCGTTCGATCGCCATATCCCGTGTTCTCCCAGCCTGTGACCCGGCCATCGGGCCGGTGCCCGCCCATGGGGGCGCTTTTGTTCGTGGTGCCGGTTCGTGGTGCCGGCGGGGCGTCTTCGCAGCCTCTCCCCGCCGCGATGCGTTCCCTGGATTGCAAGCCTAGGTCTCTTCCGATTATCTTTCAAGAAAGAAACTTGTGAGATATCGCCGTCCGGGCCACGATGTGGCAACGCCACTGTCAGGAGCAGCACCCGCCGATGCAGACCGATCCGGCCCCAGCCCCCACCACCGACGAGACTGCCACTGACCAGCCCGCCACCGATGCGGGGCCGGGCGATCCGGCCGATTTCGACACCGTCGGCCGCGGCATGGCCCGCTGGCGACGCGAGCGGCCGGATATCGACAGCTCGGGCAAGGCCGTGGTCGGGCGGATCCTCCGGCTGGAAGGGGTGATCCTGAAGGCGGTGAATGCCACGCTGGCGGCCCATGGGCTGAAATACCCGGCCTATGCCATCCTGGCGACGCTTCGGGTGGAAGGCGCGCCCTACCGGCTGTCGCCGTCGCAGCTGCAACAGACCATGCTGTTCTCATCGGGCGGCATCTCCAACCTGCTGCTGCGGCTGGAAAAGGACGGGCTGATCCGCCGCACCTCGGACCGCAACGACCGGCGCAGCGTGATCGTGGAATTGACGGAGAAGGGCGTGGCGCTGGCCGATGCGGCCATGGCGGACCATGCCGCGACCGAGCGCCACCTGATCCGCATGTTCACCCAGGACGAACGCGGCCAGCTGGCCAGCATGCTTGCGCGTATGCTGGCGGTGAATGCGGATGCGCCGGGCTATGTCTGAGAGCCCGGCCATACCTGCGGTCGGTTGCCTTGATCATTTCATTGAATGAAATTCATTTTATAAATTGACATGCCTTCCGTTTAACGGAATCCTGCCGGCAGATGTGAAGCTGGCGGGTGCCCCATGCCCGGGTACCGACAGGCCGGCCGACGGGAGGACGACCGAAGATGCGGACATTGTGGAAGCGGGCGGCGCTTGGCGCCGCCGCAACGGCCCTGCTCACCCTCAGCCTGCCGGCGGGGGGTTCGGCCGAAGAGGCACGCAATGGCGGCGTGCTGCGCCTGATCGCGCACCCCGAGCCACCGACCCTGATGCTGGGCCTGAACCAGCAGGGCCCCACCCAGTTCGTGGCCGGCAAGATCTATGAAGGCCTGCTGACCTATGGCCCCGATCTGCAGCCGCGGCCGCATCTGGCCGAAAGCTGGGAGATTTCCGAAGACGGGCTGGTCTACACCTTCCATCTGCGCAAGGACGTGCGCTGGCATGACGGCCAGCCCTTCACCGCGAAGGATGTGGTGTTCTCGGCGACCGACTTCCTGGCCAAGGTCCACCCGCGTGCCCGCGGCCATTTCGGCCGGGCGGAGAAGATCGAGGCGCTGGACGATCACACCGTCCGCATGACCCTGAAGGCGCCCTTCGCGCCCTTCATCATGGGCTTCGAGACCTCGTCGGCGCCGATGATCCCGGCACATATCTATGAAGGCACCGACTACCAGACCAATCCGGCCAACCAGACCCCGATCGGCACCGGCCCGTTCAAGCTGGCCGAATGGAAGCGCGGCGCCTTCATCCGGCTGGAACGCAATGCGGATTACTGGCAGGCCGGCAAGCCCGATCTCGACGGGCTGAACTTCGTGATCGTGCCCGATGCGGCCAGCCGCGCGCTCGCCTTCGAAACCGGCGAGGTCGATGTGCTGCGCGGCGGCGATGTCGAGTATTTCGACGTCCAGCGGCTTGCGGCGTCCGACGGCGTCACCGAGACCCGCGCCGGCTATGAGATGCTGTCGCCGACGATGTGGGTGCAGTTCAACCTGCGCAGCGCGCCGATGGACGACGCCCGCTTCCGCCGCGCGGTGATGCATGCGATCGACCGCCAGTTCATCGTCGACAATCTCTGGTTCGGCTTCGCGAAGCCCTCGGCCGGCCCGATCGCCTCGACCACGCCGTTCTACGATGAAAAGGCGCTGGTCACCTATGATTACGACCTGAAGAAGGCCGAAGCCCTGCTCGACGAGATGGGGCTGAAGAAGGACGCGAACGGCGTGCGGACCACCGTCCGCTTCCTGCCGCTGCCCTATGGCGAGACCTATATCCGCCTCGGCGAATACATCCGCCAGCAGCTGGAGCAGATCGGCATCAGGACCCAGACGGTCGCGACCGATCATGCCGGCTGGGCCAAGCGGCTCGGCGACTGGGATTACGATCTCAGCCTCAACCTGCTCTACCAGTATGGCGACCCGTCGCTAGGCGTGGAGCGGGCCTATGTCTCGACCAATCTGGTCAAGGGCTCGCCCTCGGCCAATGTGTCGGGGCTGAACGATCCCGAGGTCGACCGGCTGTTCCGCGAGGCGGCGGTCGCGACCGATCGCGAGACCCGCGCGGCGCTCTTCTCGGATCTTCAGCAGCGGATCTCGGACCAGGCCTATTTCGGCTATCTGATCGAGGTGCAGTTCCCGACGCTCTATCGCTCGGGCATCGAGAACCTGGTGACCGGGGCCACCGGGCTGAATGGCGAGATGGAAGACGTGCGCCTGCCGAAGCGCTGAGCCCCCGTCCATCTTCCCGTCTTTTCACCTCCCTCCCCTCCCCGGCGTCCCCCCGCCGGGCCGGGCGGTGGCGCCCTCCCTCTTCAGGCCGCCATCTGTCTCCCCTTGTGGCGATCACTGCCACCGCCCGGATCTCTGTCTTCGCTCCCCCCTTCTCTCCGCCCCACCACAGGAAACCTGCCACCGATGGTCAAGCTCGACCGCGCGGCATCGCGCCTCGTGAAGGCGGTCGCCGTCATCCTCGCCATCGCCTGCATGAATTTCGTGCTGATCCGCATGGCCCCGGGCGATCCGGTCGCGGTCATGGCCGGCGAGGCCGCGATGACCGACCAGGCCTATCTCGACGAGTTGCGCGAGCGATTCGGTCTCGACCGGCCGGTGCACGAACAGCTGATGGTCTATCTGGGCAATGTCGCCACCCTCGATTTCGGCACCTCCTACCGCCAGGGCCGGCCGGTTGCCGACATCATCCTGGAACGGCTGCCGGCAACCCTGGTGCTGACCATCACCGCCTTCGTGATCTCGCTGGCGCTGGGCATCACCGCCGGGGTGATCGCCGCACGCCGCCCCGGCGGCTGGGTCGACACGACCGTCTCCACCCTGGCGCTCGCCTTCTATGCGACACCGCTGTTCTGGGTGGGGCTGATGGCGATCCTGCTGTTCTCACTGGAACTGGGCTGGCTGCCGGCCTTCGGCATGCATGGCGCAACCCCGCCCGAAGGCGGCTTCGCCTATCTGGCCGAGGTCGCGAAACATCTGGTGCTGCCGGCCATGACGCTGGGCCTGTTCTACACCGGCGTTTATGCCCGCCTGACCCGGGCCCAGATGCTGGAGGTGCAGTCGCAGGATTTCGTGCGCACCGCCCGCGCCAAGGGGCTGACGGAGCCCCGGGTGGAACGCGCCCATGTGCTGCGCAACGCCCTGCTGCCGGTGGTCACCATGGCCGGCGTCCAGGCCGGGCATCTGGTCGGCGGCACCATTCTGGTCGAGACGGTCTTCGCCTGGCCCGGCATCGGCCGGCTGGCCTTCAACGCCCTGCTCCAGCGCGACTATTCGGTGCTGCTGGGCGTGTTCCTGGTCACCTCCACCATGGTCGTGGTCATCAATCTTCTGACCGATCTGGTCTACGGCCTGATCGATCCCCGCATCCGTTTCGAGCGTTGAGTCGATGATCGCCTTCTGGACCCGTTTCGCCCGCCACAAGGGGGCCGTGATCGGCCTAGTGGTGCTGGTGGCCCTGGTGGCGCTGGCCCTGCTGGCACCGCTGCTCTTCCCCGGCAGCCCCTGGACCATGGCCGGGCGCCCCTTCGCCCCGCCGATGACCGGCGGCTTCCTGCTCGGCTCCGATACGCTCGGCCGCGACCTTGCCGCGGGCATCGCCCATGGCGCCCGCATCTCGATGCTGATCGGCCTGGTCTCCACCCTGGTGACGGTGGGGGTCGGGGTCGTGATCGGCGCCACCGCCGGCTATTTCGGCGGCCGGGTCGACGACGCGCTGATGCGGCTGACCGAGCTGTTCCAGACCGTCCCCAGCCTGATCTTCGCGGTGGTGCTGGTCGCCATCCTCACCCCCTCCATCGCCTCGACCGTGGCGGCGATCGCGGCCGTCAGCTGGCCGCCGGTGGCCCGCCTGGTCCGGGCCGAATTCCTCAGCCTGCGCGGCCGAGAATTCGTGCTCGCCTCACGCATGGGCGGGCAGAGCGATCTGGTGATCATCTGCCGCCAGATCCTGCCCAACGCCATGGCGCCGATCATCGTTTCGGCCTCGCTGATGATCGCGACCGCGATCCTGATGGAAAGCGCAATCAGCTTCCTGGGCCTCGGCGATCCCGACCTCATGAGCTGGGGCTATCAGGTCGGCGCCGCCCGCACCGTAATCCGCCAGGCCTGGTGGATGAGCTTCTTCCCCGGAGTCGCCATCGTGCTGACCGTGCTTGCGCTCAACCTCGTCGGCGAAGGCCTGAACGACGCCCTCAACCCGCGCCTGGCGCGCCGGGGGCGGGTATGAGCGGCGCGCTGCTCTCGATCGAGGGCCTGACCATCCCGCTGCCCGAAGGGGCTGACCGCCCGCATGCGATCGAGGACGTGTCCTTCGACATCGGCCGCGGCGAGATCGTCTGCATCGTGGGCGAAAGCGGTTCCGGCAAGTCGATGTCGGCCAGCGCCGTGATGGGTCTGCTGCCCGAAGGTCTGACGCCCTCGGCCGGCCGGGTGGTCTTCGGCGGGCGCGATCTGCTGGGCCTTCCCGCCGCCGAACGCCGGCGGCTGCGCGGTGGCAAGGCCGCGATGATCTTCCAGGAGCCGATGACCGCGCTCAACCCGGTGATGACGGTCGGCGACCAGATCGCCGAGGCGCTGGTCGCCCACGGCATGCGCGACCGCGCCGCGATCCGCCGCCGGGTGATCGAGTTGCTGACCCGGGTCGATCTGCCGGACCCTGAGAAGATCGTGAAGAGCCACCCCTTCCGGCTCTCGGGCGGGCAGCGCCAGCGGGTGATGATCGCGATCGCACTTGCCAACGAACCCGACCTGCTGATCGCCGACGAACCGACCACGGCGCTCGACGTCACCACCCAGGCCCAGATCCTGGAGCTGATCCGCGAGATCCAGGCCCGCACCGGCATGGGGGTCATGTTCATCACCCATGATTTCGGCGTGGTGGCCGAAATCGCCCATCGGGTGGTGGTGATGTGTGCGGGCCGCGTGGTCGAACAGGGCACGGCCGACGAGGTGCTGAACCGGCCGCGCCATCCTTATACCATCAAACTGATCGGCGCCGTGCCGCGGCTGGAAGCGGCGGCCCCGCCGATCCCCGCCGATGCGCCGGTGGTGCTGGATGTGGCGGGGCTTGAGAAGGTCTATCGCGGCGAGCGCAGCCTGTTCTCGCGCGGATCCGGCCGCGAGGTCCATGCGGCGGACGATGTGACGCTGACCCTCAGGCGCGGCGAGGTGCTGGGCATCGTCGGCGAAAGCGGCTCGGGCAAATCGACCGTCGGCCGATGCCTGGTCCGGCTGATCGAGCCGGATGGCGGCCGGGTAATGCTGGATGGCACGGATATGATGGCGCAGGGCGCGCGCGGGCTGAAACAGGCGCGCGGCCGGATGCAGGTGGTCTTCCAGGACCCCTTCGCCTCGCTGAACCCGCGGCGCAAGGTCGGCGACATCATCTGCGAGGCGCCGCTTGCCCATGGCCGGCCGGCGGCCGAGGTGCGTCGGCGGATGTTCGAACTGCTGAAACTGGTCGGCCTGCCCGAGGCCGCGGCCGATCGCTGGCCGCATGAATTCTCGGGCGGCCAGCGCCAGAGAATCGGCATCGCCCGGGCCCTGGCGCTGGATCCCAAGGTGCTGATCGCCGACGAGGCGGTCTCGGCGCTGGATGTCTCGGTCCAGGCCCAGGTCCTGGCGCTGCTCGACGATCTGCGCACGCGCCTCGATCTCGCGATCCTGTTCATCACCCATGATCTGCGCGTGGCGGCCCGCATCTGCCACCGGGTGGCGGTGATGCGCCGCGGCCGCATCGTCGAAGAAGGGCCGACCGCCCGGGTCTTCGAGACCCCGTCCCACGACTATACCCGCGCGCTGCTGGCCGCGATCCCCGGACGGCACTGGACGGCACCCGCCGCCCCGGGCCAGGGCGATATCGCCGGCGCCGCGCTCGCGCAAGGAGGCTGACCCCATGGGCTTCACCATGGCAGAGAAGATCCTCGCCCGCGCTTCAGGCCGCGAGACGGTCCGGGCGGGGGAAGAGGTGCAGGCCCGGCCGGATTTCGTCCTCGCCTACGAGTTCCCGGGCTACACCGACCAGTTCTTCAAGATGATGGCCGAGGATTTCGGCCGCGACGCGCTCGATGCGCCCGAACGTTTCGCGATTTTCATCGACCATATGGTCCCCTCCTCGACCCCGGCCGAGGAACAGGTCCATCAGGCGACCCGCGACTGGTGCGCGAAAACCGGCGCCACGCTTTATGAACGCCGCGGCATCGGCCATCAGGTCTGCGTCGAGGAAGGCTATGCCGCCCCGGGCGCCTTCGTGGTGCATTACGACGGCCATGTCTCGCAGATCGGCGCCTATGGTGCGCTGGGCGTCAACCTGCCCCGGCGCACGCTGATCGAAGCCTTCGTGCGCTCGGGCGTCGACATCAAGGTGCCGGAGACGGTGCGGGTCGATATGACCGGGCAGTTGAAGCCGGGCGTGATGGGCCGCGACGTCATCCACCATCTGATCCGCCGCCTGGGGGTGAAGACCTGCCGGTTCGCGGTGCTGGAACTGGGCGGCCCCGCGGTGGCGACGCTCTCCGACGACGCGCTGCAGTCGATCGCCGGCCAGGTGATGTTCCTGGGGGCGCTCTCCTGCCTGGTCGACCTGCCCGACGACCGGCTGGCCGCCTCGGCCGCCCGCGGCCGGATCCGTCTGCCCGATCTGCGCAGCGATGCCGATGCGGTCTATCGCGAACGCATCGCCCTCGACCTCTCGGAACTGGGACCGATCGTGGTGGCGCCGCCCAGCCCCGCCGATACCCGGGATCTGGCGGAATTCGAGGGCCGGCCGGTCCAGGTGGGCTATCTCGGCTCCTGTGCCTCGGGCCGGATCGAGGATCTCAGGGTGGCGGCGAAGCTGCTCGAAGGCCGGCAGATCGCGCCGGGCTTTCAGCTCAACATCGTGCCGACCAGCAATGCGGTGATGGTCCAGGCCGCACGCGAGGGGCTGATCGCCACACTGGTCGAGGCCGGGGCCTTCATCAGCGCCGCCACCTGCGACTTCTGCTATGGCCGCATCGGCACCATGGCGCCGGGGCAGACGGCGGTTTCCACCGGTACGCTCAACGTTCCCGGCCGGATGGGCAGCACCGAGGCCGACATCTTCATCTGCAGCGCCGCCACCGTCGCCGCCTCGGCGCTTGCCGGCCGCATCACCGATCCACGCCGCCATCCGGAGTTCGCTCATGCCCTCTGATGCGCAGGACCTGAAGCTGCCGGCCATCCGCGGCCGGGTCGCCTGGGTGTTCGACCAGCCCGATTACGATGTCGACCAGATCGTGGGTGTGAAGAACATCAAGATCCAGGATCTGGATCAGCTGGCGGCGATCGCCATGGCCGATCAGGACCCGGACTTCGCCGCCCGGACCGCGCCGGGCGACGTGCTGGTCGCCGCCGACAATTTCGGCTACGGCCACCCGCATGCGCCGCCGATGCGGGCCATGCGCCATCTGGGCATCGCCGCAGTCATCGCCGAGGGTTTCGCCCCCACCTATTACCGCGGCGAGATGAGCCTGGGCTTCCCGCAGATCGCCTGCCCGGGGGTTCTGGGGCTGGCGCAGCGCGGCGACGAGCTGGAGATCGACTGGGACCGCCATCTGGTCGTCAACCACAGCCGCGGCCTGAGCCTGCCCTTCGAGCCGCCGAGCCCGGCCGAGCGCCGCCTGCTGGCCCTCGGCGGCCATCTGCCGGCACTCAAGGCCGCCCTAGGCGTCTGACCCACATAAAAAGCCTCAAGAGGAAACCCGCCCCATGTCCCTGACCACCCGCAAACGCCTGCGCGAAATGCTCGCCTCCGGCAAGACCGCCTGGTCGGCTGGCGCCTTCGATGCGGTCAGCGCGAAGCTGATCGAGGAAGCCGGTTTCGACGTCATGCTCTCGTCGGGTTTCGCCATTTCGGCGAGCCATCTGGGCGAGCCCGATGTCGAGCTTTACACCATGACCGAGAACCTGGCCGTGGTGCGCAACATGGTCCGCGCGACCTCGATCCCGCTGATCGCCGATGTCGATACCGGCTATGGCAATGCCATCAACGTGATGCGCACCGTCCGCGAGTTCGAGCAGGCGGGTGTCGCCGCCGTGATCATCGAGGATCAGGCCGTGCCCAAGCGCTGCCCGGCGATCGCCGACGTGCTGGAACTGGTGACGGTCGAGGAAGGCGAGGCCAAGATCCGCGCCGCCGTCGCCGCGCGCACCGATCCGGATCTGGTGATCGTGGCCCGCACCGATGCCGGCACCGAAGAGGAGACCATCGCCCGGGCAAAGCGCTATGCCGCTGCCGGCGCCGACATGATCCAGCCGATCAGCCGCGGCTTCACCGATCTCGACAGTCTGAAGCGGCTGAGGGATGCCGCCGGCGTGCCGCTCTCGTTGCAGATCATGCGCTGGTTGGAGACCGACCTCACCCCCGACCAGATCGAGGAAGTGGCCGGCATCGCGCATTATCCGCTGGTGGCGCTGCTGACCGCGACCGATGCGATGCGCCGCAATCTGGCGGCGGTCAGGGCCGCGCGCAGCACCCGCATCAACCTGCCGGTCGGCCAGACGCCGCTCGGCGACTTCAAGACCTTCATCGGCTTCGACCGGGTGATGGACCTGCAGGCGCAGTTCCTGACCGGCACCGAGCCCCGCTGACCGGGAACCCTGGTTCCGCCGATCACCTGAAACGCGCGCCGGCCTTGCGGTCGGCGCGCATCGCGTATAAGCCCAGAGAGGATATCGAGACCACATGCCGAGGGGAAAGCCCGCCATGGTCCAGGCGTCCGGCGCCGAAGCCGGCCTCCACGCCGCGGAACACGAGACCGACGGCCGCGACGAGCCGTCGCGCGGCGGCGTGCGGGCCGTGGAACGGGCGGTGCGCATCCTGCGCGCCTTCACCCCCGAACGTCCCTGGCTGACCCTGGCCGAAATCGCCGAGGCAGCCGTGGTCGACAAGGCCACCGCCCGGCGCATGCTGCTGACCCTGATCGGTATGGATCTGGTGGAGCAGGAACCGATCGGCCAGCGCTATGCGCTGGGGCTGGGCGTCGTGGCACTCGGCGCCTCGGTGCCGGTGACGGTGGATCTGCGCAATGTGGCCGCCCCGCATCTGGCCGGGCTGGCGCGTGAAACCCGCGCCATGGCCTTCCTGTCGATCCTGCGCGAGGACGGCGCGATGTGCATCGAGCGCAGCCACGGCAACCCGCCGGTCGATGTCCGGATCTGGAATGTGGGCGAAAGCCTGCCGGTGAACCGAGGTGCGGCGCCGCGGCTGCTGCTGGCGCATCTTGGCGCCGAAGAACGCGCCCGCCGCCTCGCCCGCCCGCTCGGCGCCGCGACCGCCCATACCCTGACGGCGCCGGCCGCGCTTGAAGCGGATGGCGCCCTGATCCGCGAGCGCGGCTGGGCGGTCGCGGTCGACGACATCGTCGAAGGCGTCTCCGCCCTGGCCGCCCCGGTCCGCGATGCCCGCGGCCGCGTCGCAGCCGCGGTCAGCGTCTCGGGCCTCACCCCCCAACTGATCGGCCAGGACGGCCAGCCGCTCACCGACGCCCTCACCCGGGTCCGCACGGCAGCGGCCGAGATCAGCCGTCAGTTGCAGGATATGCACTGGGCGCGGTGAAAATCATTATACCCGCACTGCGTCCCCGCGCTCGGGCGCGCCATGATGTTCCAGCAGATATCGCACCGCCAGCCCGATATGACGCGGAACCGGCTTGTTCTTTCGGTAATCAGCGACCAGCCGTCGCGACACCTCGAGGGCAGCGGCCATGCCTTCCAGCGTCATTCCCAGGTGATCCATCGCCCGCCGGAAATCCTCATTGTCGAACACCACCGGCGGCAATCTCGACAGCCACACTGCAGACAGCTCAAGATCTCCTCCCCATTCGATGGCGTTCCCCCATTCCGCAACCCGCATCGAGCGAAACAGCGCGTCGTCCTCTCGCAGGGGAATATAGATCCGGCGACTCGCCAGCACGGGTGCCAGATCAACAATTGTCGGCTCACCCGATACCCAGGTCAGACGTACCTTACGCCCGTCGAGCGGTTCCGCGGCCGCAAGACGCGGAAGTGGGGCTCCCGCAACGATCAGGTCATCTTTGATTGAGCCGCTCCCATTCATGCGCAAGAAGCTCCCGGTTATTCGCCGCCCATCTGGTGGCGATTTCATAGCTTCGCCCGTCAATCCGCCCCGCTATCACCGAAAAATCGGCAAGCTTGATCAGTGCCTCATAATCCGGTGTCAGAAGGTGAAAATGGGGCGGATTGTGATCATCAGCGAACATCTGGACCTTGAGATTCCCGAATCGCACGATAGTAGGCATTCATGGAATCTTCAGTCTTGAAATAGTGCACCCTGTGCATTATTTCAATGCCCAGCGGACCAGTGGCATATCCGGACGCTACAGGCCCCTCGCGTCGAGCCATTCCCATACCGAATGGTGAGCGATCAACTTTTAATTAAGTATCTCAAAAAATCACGCAATACATAAATAGAACTCGAACACATACGCGCGAATAATGATGCCATAAGTTTTATTTTCCCATGGGCCTACAACTTAACTTGCAAGCCCAAAAGAGGCGACTTCAGATCCGCACAATCACCTGAGACGTCTCGACGATACGCTGCAGGGTGTCCTGATCCAGGCCGCGGAACAGGCGGGCGTAATTGCTCAGGATCGAAGTTACCATATCGGCGCGCTGGTCGGGGCTGGCCGCAATGCCGCGATTGGCCAGCGTGCGTTCCACCGCCAGGATGACCATCCGCACCTCGGCCGGCGATACCAGGTCTGCGGCCCGTGCGTCGTCGGCCGTTTCCGATCCGGCCAGCAGCTGCCAGGCCTCGCACCCCACCGCGGTCGCGATCCGCCGGAGCGTCGCCTCGGTCAGGCCGGTGCGGCCGGTCTCAAGGCGATGCACGGCCTGCCGCGTCTGGCCGATCGCATTGGCCAGGGCCTCCTGCGTCAGCCCGGCGCGGTCTCTCATCTCGCGGATGCGGTTCGGCGGAATGCTCGTCATAGCAGGACTATGCGTGCCGTCCGCAACGAACGCGAGTGGCTGTATAGGGCTAGCTTCCGGAAGAATTCAGGCTTAAAAAGTTACATACACGTCGAGGCGAAAGCCCGAGTGCCCGATGGCACCGCCGGTGGCATCATGGCAGAAAACCAGCGGCCACCATGCCGGCATATCCAACCTTTCCGCGCGACACCGGGCGCGCAGGCGACAGGGGATGACGAAGCGCCATGCCCGCCAGACATCGGGAAACCGACACATCTCCAGCCGGGAATGACGCCTCAAAGGCGTCATCTAGAAAGGCCTGTCCCGTGACATCCCTTATCTCGGACTGGGCGCTTCTGTCCGGACACGCCATCCATGCTGCCACATTGGTGGCCCCGGAGGATGCTCTGACCGCAGCAATCGACGTACTGGACGCGGCCGTGACCCGCCGCGCACTGCAACTTACGCCGCGGTCCGCGGGCGGTGCCGCCTTGCAGGCGGAGATGATCGGCCGCTGCATTCGGGCAGCGGCCGCACCGGACGGGGCGGCGGAAGACCGTCGGCGCGCGCTGGAGCAGGCGGCCCAGGGACTGCGACACCTGACGGACTACCTGACCGGCCGGTGAACCGCCCGCTTCAGCTCCGGACCAGATTGACCCGATCCGCGCCCTTAAGGCCGAGCATGGCGCGGACATCCGCCGGCGTCGCCACCTCCAGCGACAGGGCTTCGAGGATGGTGCGGATGCGGCGGACCTGGACGGCGTTGGACGGAGCCAGCCCCTGACGGCCATCGTAGAGATTGTCTTCCAGCCCGACACGGACATGACCGCCCAGCGCCGCGCCGATGGTGATCAGCGGCATCTGGCGCCGGCCGGCCCCCAGCACCGAGAAAATATAGTCGGTGCCGAACAGGCGGTCGGCGGTCTGCTTCATGTGGAAGAGATGTGAGGCATCCCCGCCGATGCCGCCGAGCACGCCCAGCACGAATTGGATGAAAGGCGGATGCGGGATCAGGCCGCGGTCGCGGAAATGGGCGAGCGTGTAGAGATGGCCGACGTCGTAGCACTCGAATTCGAAGCGGGTGCCGCAGTCCTCGCCCAGACGGCGCAGGATGGCCTCGATATCGGCGAAGGTGTTCTGGAAGATCGAACTGCGCGTCGCCTCCAGCAGCTGCGGTTCCCAGGCGAACTGCCAATCCTGATAGCGGTCGGCCAGGGGGTGCAGGCCGAAATTCATCGAGCCCATGTTGAGCGAGCACATCTCGGGCGCGATCCGGAGCGCCGCTTCCAGGCGCTGCTCCAGCGTCATCAGCGAACTGCCGCCGGTCGAGATGTTGAGCACCGCATCGGTTGCGGCCGCGATCCGGGGCAGGAATTGCAGGAAGACCTCGGGATCGGGGCTGGGCCGGCCGTCCTTCGGGTCGCGGGCGTGAAGATGGAGGATGGCGGCCCCCGCCTCGGCCGCCTCGATCGCCTGGGCGGCGATGTCTTCGGGCCGCCAGGGCAGATGCGGGCTCATCGTCGGCGTGTGGATCGACCCGGTGACCGCGCAGGTGATGACGACCTTGGGCGCGGATCTGGTCCCGGCATCCCTGATCTGGACAGACATTGGGGGCTCCTCGATCGTCGGATAAACGGGGATATCAGGCGGAATGGGGCAGGTTCAGCTCGCGGGCGAGCGCGAGCAGGGTGTCGTCGAGGATCGCCATGATCTCGTCGATCTCGCCGGCCGTAACGATCATCGGCGGGCAGACCAGGAAATGATCGCCGTCGATGCCGCCCCGGGTGCGGCGGGAATAGATGATCAGCCCCCGTTCGAAGGCGAGGTCGACGACGCGGGCATGGGCGTTCAGCTCGCGCGGCAGCGTCGCCATGGTCTCGGGGTCTGAGACGAATTCGACCGCGAGCAGCAGGCCCTTGCCGCGCACATCGCCGATGAAAGGGAAGCGGGGCTTCAGCGCTTCGAGCCGCGCCTTGAGCAGGGCGCCCATCCGCGCCGCATTGCCCATCAGGTCATGGGCGTCGATCTCGTCCAGCACCGCGAGGCCCGCGGCCGATGCCAGCGGATTGCCGGCATAGGTGAAGCCGTGCTGGAAACCGCCGGCATCGAGCACCGGCCTGACCAGTTTTTCAGAGGCGATCATGGCGCCGAGCGGCACATACCCCGCCCCCAGCCCCTTGGAGAGCGCCACCAGATCAGGCGTGATGCCCCAATGGTCGCCGCCCAGATAGCGGCCGGTACGGCCGGCGCCCGACATTACCTCGTCATGGATCAGCAGCACGCCATAGCGGTCGCAGATCTCGCGGATGCGCGGATAGTAGGTATCGGGCGCGACCAGCGCCCCGGTGGAGGCGCCGCCGATCGGCTCCATGATGAAGGCCAGCACGGTTTCGGGGCCCTGGCGGCGGATTTCGTCTTCCAGCATGTCGGCGTAGCGCCGGCCACGAGCGGCCATGTCGAGCCCGTCGCGGTCGAGATAGGCGGTGGGCGCGGGGATCTTCGGCATCTCGTGCATCATCGGCGCGAAGGGCGCCGAGAAGGCGGCATGTCCGGTCACCGACAGGGCGCCGAGGGTGCTGCCGTGATAGGAGGGGAAGCGCGAGATCACCTTGAAGCGGCTGCCCTGGCCGGTCGCCACCGCATATTGCCGGGCGAGCTTCAGGCAGGATTCCACCGCTTCCGAGCCGCCCGAGACGAAGAACACCCGGTCGAGCCCGGCCGGGCAGCGATCGGCGAGCGCCGCGGCCAGACGTTCGGCCGGCTCGTTCTCGAAATGCAGGCGATAGATGAAGGTCGCGGCCTCCATCTGCCGCTTCATCGCCTCCAGCACCCGCGGATTGCCATGGCCGATATTGACCACCATGGCGCCGCTGGAACCGTCGATCACCCGGCGACCGGTCTCGTCCCAGATGTAGATGCCCTCGGCACGGCTGGCGAGCGGCCGGCGCAGGCGGGCCTGATAGAACAGATGCGAAGGCGGCCGGTTGTCGCCGGCGGCGGGGGCTGCAGGGGTGGCCATGGGGGCAGGCTCCGGGAAAGGACGGATTCCGGGGGGTGAAAAACGTCAGCGGGGGGTGAGATAACGGTCGAGGATGTTGGCGGTGACCCGCTCGACCATCGGATCCTGGCGGAGCAGGCCCGCCACCCATTCGCAGCTGCCGGCATGGAAGACCTCGCCGGCCCCGCGTCGGAAGTTGACGATGGCGCCCGAGCCGCGCTTGACCCGCTCGACGGCGGCAGGGTCGTCGCCGCCCGCCAGGATGCCGGCCACGAACCGGGCATCGGCATCGGACAGGAACTGGTCGTCGGCGGGGATGTCGGCCGATTCCTCGATCAGTGACGACAGGCCCAGCGCCAGGATCTGCAGCCCATCGGGCACTTGTGCACCGGGGGCCGGTTCGGGCAGGCCGTTCTGGATGACGTAGTCGAGCCCGTCGACCTCGTAGCCGAAGACGTGGGAATCGGCCCCCAGCAGGTCGCCGTAATAGAGCCCTGTGCCGGCAAAGGCCCAGTGCTCCGGCCGGTAGACCGGAAAGCCCCGCACGCCGCGGGGCGCGCAGCCACCCCAGCCGACATAGAGGCCGCGGGTGGCATCCAGTCCGAAGGTCATCGCACCGGGGCGACCGATCTCTGCCGCTTCCCACGAGGTGGTGATCCGGGGGGTGCCGGCGAGCGGATCTTCAGCACGGGCCCGGTATTTGTAGCAGACCTGGGTGCGGCCTTCGTCTTCCAGCCGGGTCTGCCACATGAAATTGCCGGCAAAGCGCGCGACCCGGCCGCCGGCCTCGACATAGGCATCGACGGCATCGCGCATCTCTGCCGTCCAGTACTCGTCATGACCGACGAAGACCACGCAGTCGTAACGCGACAGGATTTCGGGCCGATCATGCAGATCGTGCTGGCTGGCGAGGTCTACGGCATAGCCGGCGCGCTCCGCCCAGCGGAAGAAATGGCCATCGTAAGAGGCCCAGCCGGCCGAGGCATACTTCTTCGAATGGCCGGTCGCATAGGCCCATTCCATATGCGGGTAGCGCGGCGGCATGGCCGGCGGCACCGGCACCTCCAGCGGCACCCGCGGCGCCTCGGGCGGCAGGACCACGAAGCCGCGGCAGAAGGGCCGCTGCAGGCTGACCCGCGGGGCATACTGATTGCGCTCGGGCCCCGTGATGCCCTGATAGTGGTTGGATCCGCCCCAGGTGTTATAGGCGGTCCAGGTTCCGGTGGCGGCGATCTGCAGCACCCGGCCCGGCAGGCGATGCTGGCCTGCGGCGGTGACGATGAACAGATGGTGGCAGGTGATCGGCGCCCCGTCGGCCCCTTCGCCCGTGGCCGTCACCCGATAGGCGCCGGATCGCCAGCCCGCCGGTATGACCAGCCGATGGGCGACGGGCCAGCCGCAGCCGGTCACCGAGCACTGATCGGGGGCGTCGTGATGGCCGGCGGTCAGGCCCTCTTCGACATGCACCAGTTCGAGTGCCGCGCCGTCGCGGGCAATCTCCAGCCGCCAGTTGGCCGAGGTCGACGAGACGTGGAAAGCGACGGTGTCGCCGGGGGCATAGGAGAGCCGGTCGGTATAGCACCAGATCTCCCCTCGGGCGCCATCCATGCCAGGGTATTCATAGGTATGACCGAGTACGGCGATGCGCCGCTGGGCGGCGGTCAGGCCGTAATCCGGCCAGCCGGCGACATCGGGGGCGGCGGCATCGGGGGCGGCGGCGGTACCGAGGGGGGCGTTCATGGCCGTGATCCCGTCATGCGAGGTATTTGCGCAGGAAGCCGCGGGTGCGCTCCTGCCGGGGGTTGCGGAAGATCTCGGCCGGCGGTCCCTGCTCCACCACCACGCCGCCATCCATGAACAGCACCTCGTCGGCGACCTCTTCGGCGAAACGCATTTCGTGGGTGACGATCAGCATGGTCATGTGCTCGGCCGCGAGCTGCTTCATCACCAGATTGACCTCGTCGACCAGTTCGGGATCGAGCGCCGAGGTCGCCTCGTCGAACAGCATCACTTTGGGCCCCATGGCGAGCGCGCGGGCGATGGCGACCCGCTGCTTCTGCCCGCCCGACAGCCGGGCTGGATGGGTGTCCATGCGGTCGGCGAGGCCCACCTTCGCCAGCTGGTCCCGCGCCACCTCGCGCGCCTCGGCCTCGCTCATGCCCTTGAGCAGGGTGAGCGCCAGGGTGACGTTGCGCCCGACCGTCAGATGCGGGAACAGATTGAAGTGCTGGAACACCATGCCCATCTGCTGGCGCACCGCATTGATGTGCCGTTCGAAGGCCGCCCCGGTGAGCGGCGCGTTCACCTGGACGCCGTCGAGGAAGATCTCGCCCTCGTTCAGCGTCTCCAGATGATTGATCGACCGCAACAAAGTGCTCTTCCCCGAGCCGCTCGGGCCGATGATCGCGATGATCCGGCCACGGTCGACGGTCAGGTCGATGCCCTTCAGCACCTCGAGCGCGCCATAGCGCTTGTGGGCATTGCGGACCTCGACCATGGGCCGGGGGGCGGAGGAGCTGGTCGTCGTCATCGCGTCGCCTCCACGCGCTTCTCGATCAGGCGCAGGCCCGCTTCGAGCATCAGGTTCAGGACGTAATAGAGCGCGGCCGCGACGATGTAGAACTCGAAGGGCCGGAAGGTCTCGCTGATCGCAAGCTGGGCGGCATGGACCAATTCGGCGACGCCGATCACCGAGACCAGAGCCGATTCCTTCAGCAGCGCGATCAGGTTGTTGCCGATCGGTGGCACCACCGAGCGCACCGCCTGGGGCACGATCACATGGCGGAAGCTCTGATAGCGGCTGAGCCCCAGGCTGCGCGCGCCCTCGTTCTGGCCGGGGTCGACGGCGGTGATGCCGGCGCGGATGACATCGGCGTTGTAGACCGCGAAATGCAGGCCGAGGCCGATGATGCCGGCGACCAGAGCCGGCACGTCGATGCCGATCTGCACCAGGCCGAAATAGATCAGAAACAGCTGCAACAGCAGCGGCGTGCCCATGAACAGCCAGGCGAAACCGCGCACCGGCAGGCGGATGAACCAGGGCGCGTACATGGTGGCGACGGCGAAGCCGATGCCGCCTGCAAAACTGACCGCAGCCGCCGCAACCGTCAGCACCGCCGTCCAGAGGGCGCCTGTCAGGATCAGGTCGGCATAGGGCGGCACGACCGAGAAATCGAGGCCCTCCATCTCAGCGCCCCCCGTCGATGGCGAAGCGCCGGTCGAGCCAGCCGATGGCCTGAAGCGCCACCCAGATCATCACCATGTAGAACAGCGCCGCGATCGCGAACATCTCGAACGGCTTGTATGTGGAGCCGATATAGCGCTGGGCGGTGTAGGTCAGTTCGACCAGAGAAATGGCCGATACCAGCGCCGAGCCCTTGATCAGGGCGATGGTGTTGACGCCGAGCGGCCGGATCATCAGCCGGGCGGCCTGGGGCAGGATCACCCGGGTCATGGTCTGGCCGCGGCCGATGCCCAGGCTGCGCGCGGCCTCGGTCTGGCCGCGATCGACGGCGAGGATCGCGCCCCGGATCGATTCGGTCATATAGGCCCCGATATTGATGCCGAGCCCGATGACACCGGCCGCGAACGGGTCCAGCTCGATCCCGATCTGCGGCCCGCCGAAATAGAGCACGAACAGCTGAATGAGGCAGGGCGTGCCGCGGAACAGGCTGACATAGGCCCCGCCGGCATACCGGATGACGGCGACACGCGACAGCCGCGCCGCAGCACCGCATGCCCCCATGGCGAGGCCCAGGACCAGCGCCAGAACCGAAATCTGCACCGTGATCCAGGCGGCTTCCGCAAAGAAGGGGAAGACCCGGATCATCAGGTCGACATCCATGGGTTCCGTCTCCCGATGGCATAGGCTCCGCCCCCGGAAGGGGCGCGCAGGATGCGCGGGAGGGGGCGCCTCCCGCGCGACGGATCAGCGGATGTCGGCGCCGACCCACTCCATCGAGATCTTCTCGTAGGTGCCGTCGGCCATCATCCCGTCCAGCGCCGTCTGCATGGCGGCGTGGAGATCGGGGTTGTTCTTGCGGATGGCGATGCCGATCGCGACTGCACCGCCCTCGATGTCCGGCGTGTCGAGCTGACGCAGCTTCTCGCCGTTTTCCTTGATCGCGACCCGGACGGGGATGTTGTCGTTCACGATCGCCTGCACCCGGCCGGCCTTCAGCTCCAGCAGCAGTTCGGGCAGGCCCTTATAGGTGCGCACCGACCAGCCGTTCTGGGTGCGGGCCCATTTCTCGTGGGTTTCGCCCAGGGTGACGCCGACGGTCTTGCCCTTGAGATCGGCCAGGGTCTTCACGTCGGAGGCCTCGGTCACGAAGACCGCACGGCCGGCGTGATAATAGGGGCCGACGAAATCCACCACCTTCTCGCGCTCGGGCGTGATGGTCATGCTGCCGACGATGGTGTCGTATTTCTTCGCCAGCAGACCGGCCAGGATGCCGTCCCAGGCGGTGGTGACAATCTCACCCTCGACGCCGATGCGCTTCGCGATCTCGCGGCCGATCGCCGCATCGAAGCCGACCACCTCGTTGCGGTCGTTGACGAAGTTGAAGGGCGGGTAGGCGCCGCTCATGGCGATCTTCATCACGCCGTCGTCCTTGATCTTCGCCAGATCATCGGCCGCGGCGACACCGGCGCCCATCACCAGCGCGACGCCGGCGGCAAGCACGCCCGTCCAGAAACGCTTCATTGTCGTGGTCTCCCTCGAGATCTGCGGCCGGGTCCCTGTTCCCCCGCGCGGGCCCCGGTTCCGCCCAGGTCCTCGCCGCCGCGTCACCTCATGCTCGCGGATGCCGAGACCATTGATCAAATAGATAATGAAAATGTAAAACATAGTTCTGAAGAATGATCTGCGGGGTCCGATGAAAAAGCACGAAGCCCAGCGCCTGGCCTGGGACCTGGACTGGAACCTGCTGCGCACCTTCATGGTGGTGGTGGAGGAACGCGGCATCACGGCGGCGGCCGAGCGGCTGGGGCTGAAGCAGCCCACGATCAGCAACGCGCTGGCGCGGCTGGAACGGCGGCTCGACCGCCGGCTGATCGAGCGCAAGCCCAATGTCTTCGAGGTCACCCGCGCCGGCCAGCTGCTCTACGCCGATTGCGTTGAGATCTTCGGTACGGTCTCACGCCTGCCGATCCGGTTGCGCGATGTGAAGGAAGATGTGACCGGCCATGTCCTGATCGCGGTGGCGAGCCACATCGCCTCGCCGCTGTTCGACGAGGCGCTGTCGGATTTCCATGCCCGCCATCCCAGGGCGACCTTCGGCATCCAGGTGATGACCAGCCTGGACGTGGCGACAGCGGTCGCCCAGAAACGCGCCGCCTTCGGCCTGTGCCTGGTGCACACCCAGGACCCCAGGCTGGACTACCGGGTGTTCTATCGGGAATTCTTCGGCTTCTTCTGCGGCCCGACCCACCGGCTCTATGGCCGCACCGGGCTGGCGCTGGAAGATCTGCGCGGCGAGACCTCGGTGTCGTTCCAGACCGATCATACCTCCGACGCGCTGCGCCCGGTGGCGCTGCTGCGCGCCCGGGCCGGCGTCGACGAAGAAGTGGTCGGCGTGTCGTCGAGCCTGGAAGAGGTGCGCCGGATGATCACCGCCGGGCTCGGCATCGGCCCCTTGCCCCTGCATGTGGTCCGCCGCGACGTCCGCGACGGCCTGCTCTGGCGGCTGCCGCCCTATCAGGACCCGCCGGCGATCGACATCCACCTGGTCTTCAACCCGCAGGCCAGCCTGAACCGCGCCGAGGCCGGGCTGCTGGCCCTGCTGTGCGAACGGGTCGAGGCCCTGCCACTGCCGGCACGGACCTATGGGCCGGAGTGAGGGGTGTCTTGAGACTGAACAAGATGGGGCGATGGCCCGAAGCGGCTCTCTCAAGGAACGCCCGGTTGGCCGTATTGCACGATCTTCTGTCCGCATCTCGCGCGCACGAGCCGGACGGCCGTGAAAGAATATTCATCAGATCTTCACGGCATTCGAGTTCATCACCCCATGTCAAGCTCGGCAGGAACCACATCAACGGCGCCGGGGCCCGACACGGCTATGCCGTCACAGCCTCGGGCATGGCCTCTCAGACTGGCGCCATGGCTGGCCTGTGCCCTTGCCATCGCCGCGGTCGTTTACGTGACCTGGAACTGGAATGCCTGGACAGGCAGCCGTCCGATCCAGTCGACGCAAAACGCCTTCGTGAAGTCAGATCCCGTCATCCTGAGCGCGCGCGTGAGCGGCTATGTTCGACAGCTCCCCGTCACGGACTACCAGACCGTCAGAGCCGGAGACGTGATCGCCGAGATCGAGAGCGATGCCTATGCGATCGGCGTAAGAAGCGCTGGAGCGGCGCTGGCGAAGGCGCGGGCGGTGCTCGCCAATCTGGACAATGAAGAAGCGCAGCAACGTGCTGTAATAGCGCAGGCGAGGGCGTCGCTTCGTGGTCGCGAGGCCAACCTTGTCGAAGCCCGGCGCGACTATGTCCGGCAGTCCCGGCTTGTGGAAAAAGGGGCCGTCTCCCGTAAATCGTTCGGCGACGCCGAAGCGGCGCTGGCGTCCGCAACGGCGTCCCGCGACACCGAAGCGGCAGCCCTCGGCCTTGCGCAACGGGGGCTGGACACGCTGTCGGGACAGCGCGCTCAGCTTGTGGCGGATCGGGATGCGGCGGCCGCGTCTCTCGCCCTGGCAAAGCTGGATCTGCACCACACCCGAATTGTGGCTCCCTTTGATGGCGTCCTCGGGCGGCGTGACATTCAGGTCGGCAGCCTGGTGGGATCCGGAACAGAGATCATCACGATCGTGCCGCGCGTCCCTGCCTATGTCATCGCGAACTACAAGGAGACCCAGCTCAGGAACGTTCAGCCCGGACAACCCGTCGAAGTCATCGTCGATGCCCTTCCTGATCATCGTTTCCGTGGGCGCGTCGAGCAGAGTTCTCCGATGAGCGGCAACGAGTCGTCGATCGTTCCGACGGACAACGCAACGGGCAACTTCACAAAGGTGGTGCAGCGTATCCCGGTGCGCATAGAGCTTGCCCCCGGACAATCCGGTCTTGATCGTCTGCGCGCCGGCATGTCGGTCGAGACGCGGATCGATACCCAGGACGCTCGGGTGGCCGCCTATTCCCGTCAGCGGCCTGAGGGGGCGGATCGGGCCCATGCCGATGCCCGGCAATAGATCACTCTCCGTCGGCCGGTTTTTCCTCCCGGCTCGTCTCCCGAACCCGGCTCTGACGGTAACGGCCGTTTTCCTCGGGGCCTTTCTCACGACCTTCCAGGGACGCCTGTTCTCCATGTCGCTCGCGGATTTGAGAGGGCAGTTCGGCCTTGATGTCATCGAGAGTGCCTGGCTGAGCACGACGGCGAATGCGGCCCAGCTGCTGACGATGCCCGTCACCGTCTGGCTGTCCCTGATCTTCGGACCGGCGCGGGTCATCATCGTCCCGAGCCTGTGTCTCGCCCTGGCGACGTTGGTGATACCCTTCGTGCAGGGCTACGAATTGCTCCTTGTCCTGCATCTCGTCATGGGCCTGTGCCTGGGCGTGTATCTGCCGCTGACGATTTCGTTGGCACTGCGGAGCCTGAAGCCGCAATTCTGGCTGCTGGCGATGGCGGTCTACAGCCTGCGGGTTTCCTTCGGGACCGATATCGGGGTGAAGATCTCCGGGATCTATGTCGATGTGATCGACTGGCGGTGGGTCTACTGGACCGCATCGATCGTCGGCCCGCTGATCGCGTTCACAGCCTGGAAGGCGCTGCCGATCCCCCCTGTGGACCGCGGAAAACTGCGGGAAACCGATTGGGGAGGCATGGCCATGTTCTGCCTGAGCCTGGCGATGTTGTTTGCCGGCTGCTCGCTCGGTGAAACCCTGGGATGGTTCAGCTCGGGGATCGTGACAGCCTGCCTGGGGGCGGGCGCCATCCTGCTCGCCATCTCCGTCGCCAACATCCTCCTCAACAGGGAGGCTTTCGTCGATGTCACGCCGCTCGCCAATCACAATGTTCGCACGGCACTGCTGATCGCCTGTCTCTATGCGGTGCTGATGGCACCGACCTCTCTTCTCGTTCCGAATTTCCTTGCCGCAATCGGCAAGCTGAAACCTCTCCAGACCGGGACCGCCTCCCTGATGGTATTTGCGACCTATCTGGTCCTGACACCGACGGCAGTCTGGCTTGCCAGGCGTGTGGATGCCCGCCTTCTTCTGATCGCCGGCCTGACTATCATCACCTTCACTTCGGCCTGCTGCGGGGCGCATATCAGCAACGAGTGGCGAACGGATCAGTATCTGCCGGCTCTGATCCTGTTCGCCGCCGGTGAATGCCTGACGCTGATGGGGCTCATTCCGATCATCGTCGTCAACATGAACCCACTGCACGCAGTCGCCATCGGATTTTATGCCCCCCTGGCACGGCTTTTTGCACCGGGCATCGCGAGTGGTCTGATGTCTGCGGCCTTGCGGATTTCCGCAGATACCCACGGGGCCATGTTGAAAGCGGGTGTGGAAACCGGAGACCCCGCCGTGCTCCAGCGCGCGGCCCTGGGGAGCATCTCCAACATCGCCCTGATCATAAACCGGGAAGCGACCGTGCTATCCTATATCGATGGCTTTTATCTCGTCTTCTGGGTCGGAATTCTTGCCTTGCTGTTGTCTGCGACCTTGAAGACTGCACCGGTCAACCCACTGACGCCACCGAGATCCAATTGAGGTGTGTTTATGAGTATGCCGGCCCCTCCCTCTCATGACTATCCGGATACGATTGCGCGCCCCGTCCTCGGCCTGAAAATCGAACTCGCCTTTGCCGGCGAAACGGAGCCCCACAAGCACCGCAAGGACCAGTTGCTGTATGTCATTGAAGGCCTCATCACGGTTGAGGCTGCCGATGGTGTGTGGACCGTCCCGCCGCAATGCGCCATCTGGATTCCAAGCGGCGTCCCCCATTTCGCCCGGGCGACCGGTCAGGTATCGATCGGCAATCTGTATGTCGAGCCCGACCAGAGCCGCAGTCAGCGGTCGGATTGCGGGATCCTGTTCGTTCAGCCCCTCCTGCGCGAATTGATCCTGCGTTTCGTCAATGAACCGTACAGAGGCCCGGAGGGAGATATCCGGGAGATGCGGCTGGCATCGGTCCTTATGGATGAACTCGAAAGAGCGCCGGTGGAGCCGCTGCGCCTTCCCATACCTACAGACCGGAGATTGAAGCGGCTGGTGGAGACGCTGATCGGCGATCCGTCACTCAGGCTCAATCTGGAAGAATGGGGTGCGCGCGTCGGCGCGAGCAATCGCACGCTGACGAGGCTGTTCCAGCGTGAGACCGGCATGTCATTCGGCCGGTGGCGGCAGCAGCTGCATGTCGGTCTGGCCCTCCAGAGGCTGGCGGATGGCGACTCGGTGACGACGATCGCCATCGACCTCGGCTATGAGAGTCCAAGCGCGTTCATCGCCATGTTCCGACGGATGCTCGGCACGACCCCGGCCCGCTATCTGACGGTGACGGCGACGGACACGAGCGGCGGTCGCAAAGAGGATGTCATCCACATCTGCGGCGACCGATGCCCTCACAACAAGAAGCGACCTGCGAGCAATGTCGTGCCGCTTTCACGCACCCGAAGCACCGGTTGAAGCTGGTATGCTGTCCCGCCCGGTGCCGGTTTCCAGAGCCTTGCCGCCGCCGCAGCGGGTCTCAGGCCATCAGGCGAGCTTGGTCAGATGCGCATCCATCAGCTTCCACAGCGGGTCCGCCGCCTCGATCGGGCCCATATGGCCGCAGGGGTCGAGCAGTTCGAAGCGGGCGCCGGGGATGGCGGCGGCGATGGCGCGGCCGGCTTCGGGGGGTGATCCGACATCCTGGGCGCCCGAGGCGACCAGCGTCGGCACCTTCACACCCGGCAGTTTCGCCCCCATCGCCAGCCCCTTGATGGCATGGGCGGCCGCGATAAAACCCTCGGGCGGGGTGGTGCGGATGATGGCGGCCACCTGATCCAGCGCCGAGGGGGCGAGATCGCGGAAAGCCGGGGTGAACCAGCGCTCCAGCGTGGCATCGACCTGGCCGTCCATGCCCTGGTCGCGCACGGCCGCGATGCGGGCGTCCCACATCGCCTGTGCCTCGTCCGGCACGTCGGACACGGTGCAGACCAGGGTCAGGCTGCGCAGCCAGGCCGGGTTGCGCACACCCAGCACCTGCCCGATCATGCCGCCGATCGACACCCCGGCGAAATCGGCCCGGGTGATGCCCAGCGCCGCGACCACCTGCTCGACATCATCGGCCAGCCGATCGAGGGTCTGGGGGGTTTCGGTGGTGGATGCGCGCACGCCGCTCATGCCATGACCGGCGATGTCGATGGCGACGATCCGCCGGCTGGCGCGCATCGGTGCGGCCACCAGATCCCAGACCGTATGGTCGACTGCCAATGCATGGACCAGCACCAGGGCCGGGCCTTCGGGGTTCCCCGACTGCTCGACGGCGATCTCCACGCCATCATCCATGGCGATGTTCTGCATCATGGGGGCCGTTCTCCGACGGTTCAGATCATCTCATGATTGCATGATCCGGCGCCGGGCGTCGAGCCCGCCCTGCATCACCGCATGCAGCACGAAGATCCCCTGCCTTGACGCCCGTCACCGGCTGCGCCACATAAGCGGAATTGCCGGATCCGGGCCCCTCTGGCGATCGAGGCGTCGGTCGTGATGTCGGATCCCTCACCCATTTCGCGCTAGGACGCAGCGCAACCGCGATCGAGGGGTGATCGCGTGTTCCCCGAAACATCATCAATCCTGCCGGCGGAGATCGTCTCCGCGGCAAGCCTCAGCATGGCGGGACATCCGCTGTGGCAGTGGGGCCTGTTCGTCGCCCTGGTCGCAGGTCTGCTCGCCTTCGACCTGGGCGTCCTCAACAAGCGCGACCGCGAGATCGGCGTGCGCCAGAGCCTGGTGCTCTCAACCTTCTACATCGCCGCCGGTCTGGGCTTCGGCGGCTTCGTCTGGTGGTCGTCGGGCGGCACGGCCGCCATGGAATACGCCACGGGCTTCATGCTCGAAAAGACGCTCGCGATGGACAATGTCTTCGTCATCGCGACCATCTTCGCGGCGCTTGCCATCCCCCGGCATCTGCAACACCGGGTGCTGTTCTGGGGCATCCTGGGCGCGATCGTGCTCAGGGCCTTCATGATCGGCATCGGCGCGGCGCTGGTGCATGAATTCCACTGGATCCTGCTCTTCTTCGGCGCCTTCCTGATCTGGGGCGGCATCAAGATGCTCAAGGATGGCGGCGACCCGCCGGACTTCACCCAGGGCATCTTCATGCGGCTGCTGAAAAAGGCGATGCCGGTGACGCCCCAGCTGCACGGCCACGACTTCACCGCGCGACTGCCCGACGACAAGGGCCGTCTCCGGCGTCATGCGACGCCGCTGCTGGTGGCCCTGCTGCTGATCGAGACGGCGGATGTCGTCTTCGCGGTGGACAGCGTGCCGGCGATCTTCGCCGTCACCACCGATCCGTTCATCGTCTATACCAGCAACATCTTCGCGATCCTGGGCCTGCGCGCGCTCTATTTCGCGCTCGCCGCCATGATCCACCGCTTCCACGATCTCAAATACGCGCTGTCGATCATCCTGGTGTTCATCGGCGCTAAGATCTTCTGGACCCAGTTCATCGGCAAGCCGCCGGCGGAGCTGTCGCTGATCGTCACCTTCGCCCTGATCGTCGGCGGCATCGCGGTCTCGATGGTCCGCAGTCGCGGCGCAGGGCGGGCACAGAAGCCCAGCCCGCAACGCTAGCCGTCTTCAACCCTGATCCGTCTGCGGCCTCGCCGCCGCAGACGGCTGGGGCTTCGGCTCTGGCCGCGGCTTCATCGGATCGATCCGGCCCTGCAGGGCCGGCACCAGCGGCGCCGGATCGACCGCGACCTCTTTCCAGAACACGCCCCAATGCAGATGCGGGCCCGTGGCCCGGCCGGTCATCCCGACCCGGCCGATGGCATCGCCCGCCTTGACCAGCTGGCCGGGCGCGATCAGCGTCTCGGACAGATGCGCGAAGATCGAGGTCACGCCCTGGCCGTGATCGATCATGATCGTGCCGCCGGTGTACCAGAGATCCGGCATCACCAGCACCACCCTGCCACCCGCCGGCGCCAGCACCGGCGTGCCCTCGGGCGCCGCCAGGTCGAGCCCGCGATGGGGGCTGCGCGGCGTGCCGTTCAACACCCTCTGGCTGCCGAACACGCCCGAAATCCGCCCCTCGACCGGCAGGCGGAAGCCCTTGGTCGCGATCTCGAAGCCGATGATGCCGTCATCCGATGCGGCACGGGCATTCAGGATCAGCTCGCGCTCGTGACGCAACCGGTCCTGAAGCTCGGGATCCGGCGTCACCTTGGGCGGCGGCAGGCCGTCGATCCGCTCGATCGCCCAGTCCCGCGCGGCCACCGTCACCCGCCGCTCCAGCGTGGCGCCATGGGGCGCGCGGGCGACCAGATCGGCCGTGGCGGCATCCCGCCCGATGCCGAAGACGAAGCGGCCGGCATCGTCGACCCGGGCCGGCACGCCGTCGACCGTCACCTGCCAGCCCTTGGGCACCCGCCCGAGATTGAGACTGCCCTGGCTTGCCGGCCCCTCGATCCGGATCGCCGGTGCTTCGGCCGTGGGGGGATCCTGGAGCGGTGCCGGCATTGCGGGCGGCTGGCCAGCATTGGTCTGGCCAGGATCCGAGGCCCGGGTCTGGGCCGGTGCGATGCCCCCCAGCATCAGCAGTACCGGCAGCGCACAGGCCGTGCCACGCAGAAGAAGGGAGTTCAGGGGCATGAGGGAGAACCCTTTCCGTCGACGATCCTGCCCAAAGGCTTGCGGGCTGCGGGTGCGCATTCAGAAGAGGTCGGGCTGGGCTGCCGGGCCGCGGCTGCGGCCGCGCCGGCGCGGGGCTGCGGGGCCCGCCTCGGGCGGCGGCGGCACGCCGCCCTCTCCCGATGCCTGCACATCCACCCGTCCGTCGGCGAAGACCAGGGCCAGGGCCTGGCCGGGGCTGACCGCCGCCGCCCGGGTGACCGGCTGACCGGTACCGCCGGTCGCGTCCACCGTCTCGACCAGCGCGAAACCGCGCGCGAGTGCCCGGCGGTAGGAATAGCTTTCCAGCAGCGCGCCCTGCGCCTCCAGCCGCTCTGCCAGCCGCTGCAGCTTCAGCCGGGGGCCGGTATCCAGGCGGGCGCCCAGCCCGTCCAGCCGCTCGCGGCCGAGCCGGCCGACCCGGATGGCCGCCCCGGGCGAAAGCCCCGCCGCCACCCGGTCCAGCCGGGCCCGGGCGCGGTCCTGAACCCGGCCCATCACGGCCTCCAGCCGCTGCCCTGTCAGGTCCAGCCGGCCGGCCGCCTCGGCGAAACGCTCGCCCGGGCTCTTCAGCCGGGCCGACAACTCGCGCACGCGGGCCGCGCGGCGCTCCAGAACCCGGTCGATGCCGGCATCCAGCCGCTCGGCCCGATCATCCAGGCGCTGGGTGGCGGCATCGATCAGGCTCTGCGGCCTGGGCAGGCCGCGGGCAAGGCCGGCGGTGCGTTCGCTGCCGCGCTCGATCAGCCGGAAGGCGGCAGCGGGCAGGCGGGCACCCAGATCGCCCAGTTCCAGCAGCAGTTCGCCCAGCACCGGCACCGCCTTCTCGGCGGCGGCGGTCGGCGTGGGCGCGCGCAGATCGGCTACGAAATCGATCAGCGTGGTGTCGGTCTCGTGCCCCACCGCCGAAATCAGCGGGATCGTGCAATCGGCTGCGGCACGGACCACGCTCTCCTCGTTGAAGGCCATCAGATCCTCAATGCTGCCGCCACCGCGGGCGACGATCAGCAGATCGGGGCGCGGCACCCGGTCGCCCGGGCCCAGGGCATCGAAACCGCGGATGGCCGCGGCCACCTGCTCGGCGGCGCCCAGCCCCTGAACCATCACCGGCCAGAGGATCACCCGACGCGGGAAGCGATCGGCCAGGCGGTGAAGAATGTCGCGGATCACGGCACCGGTCGGCGAGGTGATCACGCCGATCACCTCGGGCAGGAAGGGCAGCGGCTGTTTGCGGCCGGCATCGAACAGGCCTTCGGCGGCAAGCCGGCGGCGGCGCTCTTCGATCAGCGCCATCAGCGCGCCGGCGCCGGCGGGCTCCATCTGCTCCACCACCAGCTGGTATTTGGACCGGCCCGGATAGGTGGTCAGCCGCCCGGTCGCCACCACCTCCAGCCCGTCTTCGGGCTTGAAGCCCAGCCGCATGGCGGCCCCCCGCCAGACCACCGCGTCGATCAGCGCGTCCTCGTCCTTCAGGGCCAGATAGCAATGGCCGGACGCGGCCCGCTTGAAACCGCTGATCTCGCCCCTGACCCGGACGGCGGCGAAGCGGCTTTCGACCGTGCGCTTCAGTTCGCCCGAAATCTCGCTCACGGTATAGACCGGCAGGTTGTGGCCGCCCGTGGCCGTCTCTGCGCCCGGATCACGCTGGCGGAAGGGGCGGTCGGTATCGAAGGGCAGGCGGCTCAAGGCATCGGCTCCGGATCGGACTGCGGGACGGGGCATGGCAGGCGCGGTCGCGGGTGGGGTTTCTCCCGGACGGGTGCCATGATAGAAGCATGGTGCCCGAAGACGGGCAACCCGGGGCGGTTGTGCACCGTCGGCGGTATGACCGCGCCGGGGGACCAGAATCGATTGAATCAGGCCGACGGGAGCGTGCGATGAAGGTTCTGCTGATCGGATCGGGCGGTCGGGAGCATGCACTGGCGCGTGCGCTCGAAGCCAGTGCCTCCGTGTCTTATCTGTGTGCCGCCCCCGGTAATGCCGGTATTGCCGAGCATGCCGAGCTTCTGGACCTCGATCCCGCCGACATGGACGGCATTGCCGCCTTCGCGAAGGCAGAAGGCATCGGCCTGGTGGTGATCGGTCCCGAGGCCCCGCTGGTCGCGGGCCTGGCCGATGTGCTGGAAGCGGCCGGCGTGCCGGCCTTCGGCCCCTCGGCCGCCGCCGCGCGTCTGGAAGGCTCCAAGGGCTTCACCAAGGACATCTGCGCCCGCTACGGCATTCCCACCGCCGCCTATGCCCGTTTCACCGATGCCGGGGCGGCCAAGGCCTATATCCGCGCACAGGGCGCGCCGATCGTGGTCAAGGCCGACGGTCTGGCGGCCGGCAAGGGCGTGGTGGTGGCGATGACCGAGGCCGAGGCACTGGAGGCCGTGGACGAGATGCTGGGCGGCCGCTTCGGCAGCGCCGGCGCTTCGCTGGTGATCGAAGAATTCATGGAGGGCGAGGAGGCGAGCCTGTTCGCACTCTCGGACGGCACCACCGCCATCCTGCTCGGCACCGCCCAGGACCACAAGCGCGTGGGCGACGGCGATACCGGCCCCAATACCGGCGGCATGGGCGCCTATTCCCCGGCCCCCTGCATGACGCCCGAGATCACCGGCCGCGCGATGACCGAGATCGTTCAGCGCACCGTCGACGCCATGGCGGCCGAGGGAACGCCCTTCGTCGGCGTGCTCTATGCCGGGCTGATGCTGACCAAAGACGGGCCGAAGCTGGTCGAATACAATGTCCGCTTCGGTGACCCCGAAACCCAGGTTCTGCTGCCGCGGCTCTGGGGGGATCTTGCCCAGATCCTGCTGGCCGCCCGCGACGGCCGGCTCGACCCGTCGATGATCGAGCTTGATCCGCGCACCGCCCTGACCGTGGTGCTGGCCGCAAAGGGCTATCCCGGCGACTATGCCAAGGGCGATGAGATTCGCGGCCTCGACGCTGCCCGTGCGGCCGCCCCGGAGGTGATCGTGTTCCACGCCGGCACGAAGACCGACGATGCGGGCCGCCTGCTTTCCAATGGCGGGCGCGTGCTCGCGGTCACGGCCCTGGGCGACGGCCCGGCGGAGGCACAGAGCCGCGCCTATACTGCGGTCGATGCGATCGACTGGCCGGGCGGGTTCTGCCGCCGCGATATCGGCTGGCGGGCGGTCGGCTGAACCGATCCCCGACGCGAGACGACGACAAAGAACAGGACGGCTATGAAGAAACCGGCACGGCCCGCCGCAGCACCACGGTGATCCGGTTGTTGCGCGGGTCTGCCCGCTGATCGGGCACCAGCATGGTCGACTGACCACGTCCCGACACTTCTTCGACGCGCGCCACCGGCACACCCGCATCGGTCAGCACCTTCTGGGCCGCGATCGCCCGCTCGGCGGTCAATGCCCAGGCATCGGGCCGGGTGCCGGGCTCGCCACCCAGATAGGCGCGCACGGCGATCTGGTTGGGTGAGGCCCGGACCGTGGTCGCCGCCAGCGCCAGCAGGCGCCGCGCCGCCGGATAGGGCTCGGCGCCGCCGGAGGGGAAGACCGGCTCGTCTTCCCGATCCATGATGTTGATCTCCAGCCCCTCGTCGGTCACGCGCAGGGTGAGGTTGCCCGACAGTTCGCGGGTGGAGGGGTCGGAGGAAATCGCCTTGAGCAGCCGGTCGGCGGTATCCTCGAACGACCGGCGCTCGGCCGCGCCACGGGCGGCGATGTCGCGCTCCCTGGCCCGGTCGCGGGCCTCGACCATGCGCTGGGCGGCATCCTGCACCGCCTGTTCGAAGGTCTGCATGGTCTTGGGCGCCTCGAGCCGCTCGCCCGAGAGCACCCGGCGCATGGCCTCGGCCGGGTCGTTCACCGGCAGCTCTTCGGGTGGCGCCTCGTCGGCCGGATTGGCGGCCGGGCGCTTGGCCATATCGGGCTGCAGATCCATCGGCGAGGGCGGCGGGGTCAGGTCGGATCGTTCGAAGGACGGCATGCTGACACCGCCCTGGCCGACATTGATGTCGGGCGTGCCCGACTGCATGGGCATGGTGTGCGAGGCGCCGGCATCGCGGAACACGGTCCAGGTCGGCGTGAAATAGTCGGCGATGCCCTTGAGCTTCTTTTCGTCCAGCGCGTTCAGCAGCCAGAGCAGCAGGAAGAAGGCCATCATCGCGGTCACGAAGTCGGCATAGGCCACCTTCCAGGCACCGCCGTGATGGCCGCCGCCCTTGCCCTTCTTGACCTTCTTGATGATCGTCGCGTGGCCGCCGTCCTCCGCCATCGATCAGCTTCCCTTGGCCTTGTTGATCGCCGCCTCCGCCTCGGCGAAGGTCGGCTGCATGCTGGAGGGAATGTTGGCGCGGCCGACCTCGATCGCCACCTGCAGCGCATTCTTCGACAGCGTCGAGACGAAGACGTCGCGGATCAGCTTGTAGAACCGGGCATCGGCCTCGTTGATCTGCTTGATGCGCCCGGCCAGCGGGCCGACCATGCCATAGCCCAGGAAGATGCCGAGGAAGGTACCGACCAGCGCGCTCGCGATCAGCCCGCCCAGCACCGCCGGCGGCTTGTCGATCGAGGACATGGTCTTCACCACGCCCAGCACTGCCGCCACGATACCATAGGCCGGCAGACCGTCGGCCACACCCTGGAGCGCATGGGACGGCTCCATGTGTTCCTCTTCGACCTTCTCGAGCAGATTTTCGAGATAGGCCTCCACCTGATGCGGATCTTCATGGCGCATGCTCATGTTGCGGAGCGTGTCGCAGATCATGTTGATCGCAAGATGGTCGTTCAGGATTTTCGGATACTTCTTGAACAGCGCGCTGTTTTTCGGGTCCTCAAAATCGTTGAACTTGGTCCCTTCGCGCTGACGCTTGTAGAGCGCGATGTACATCAGGCTGATCAGGTCAATATAGTCCTGCTTCTTCCACTTGGCGCCCTTGAACGCCTTACCGAGCCCGCCCAGCGTGTGCTTGATCACCTCGCCACTGTTGCCGGTGACGAAGGCACCGAGCGCGATGCCGCCGATGATCATGCCCTCGATCGGCAGGGCCTCCAGAATCACCTCGATATGGCCGCCGGCGATGATGAACCCGCCGAAAACCAGGACGAGGGTGAGGATGATGCCGATAATCGGACCCATGGGGCGAAGGCTCCTGCTGCAACGCGGTAGGCTCTGGCTGGAGAGAGGTTATCTCAGGCTTTTGAAGAAAACCTTAAGCAAGTCGGCCGCCGCGGTTTCCCCGATCCCGGCGAAGATTTCGGGCCGGTGATGGCAGGTCGGATGGGCGAAGACGCGGGCGCCGTGGTCCACGCCGCCGCCCTTGGGATCCGCTGCCCCATAATATAGGCGGCGGATCCGGGCGAAGGAGATCGCCTGCGCACACATGGCGCAAGGCTCCAGCGTTACCCAGAGATCCAGCCCGGTCAGGCGCGGGTTGCCGATCAGGGACGCGGCCTGGCGGATCGCCAGAATTTCGGCATGGGCGGTGGGATCGTGGTCGGCTTCGGTGCGGTTGCCGGCCGCGGCCAGGATGACCCGCCGGACCGGATCGACCACCACCGCGCCCACCGGAACCTCCCCCCGTGCCGCCGCGGCGCGTGCCTGTTCAAGCGCCGCCTCCATGGGACGAAGCGGCTGGGACGGATACGGAACGGGCATCGGGACGTGGTTCGGCATGGCAGCCAAGCGAAGCCTGCATGGGGTTTCACGTCAAGCGGCCCTTGCATCCTGACGCGGGAAGCCCCATGAATTGCGCCCATGGGTACATCCGCTTCCGCATACCGCCCGCTCGTCGGCGTCACCCTCGACGTCGAACAGCCCGGCGGCTATTCGAGGTTCCCGTGGTACGCGCTTCGTGTGAATTACATGGATGCGATCGTCACCGCGGGCGGCCTGCCGGTGGCGTTGCCCCATGAACCGGAGCTGGCGGCCGAACTGGTCGGCCGGCTGGACGCGCTGGTGGTGACCGGCGGTGCGTTCGACGTGGACCCGGCCCTGTTCGGTGCCGGGATGCGGCATGCCACGGTCACGACCAAGGACCGGCGCACGGCTTTCGAGCTGGGCGTGGTTCGTGCCGCGCTGGACCGGGATATGCCGGTGCTGGGCATCTGCGGGGGCGAGCAATTGCTCAACGTCGCGCTCGGCGGTACCCTGGTGCAGCACATCCCCGACGCCTTTCCCGAGGCGCTGGCCCACGAGCAGCCGAACCCGCGCAACGAGCCGGGGCACGAGGTCCTGATCGACCCCGATACCCTGCTCTCGCGTCTGGTCGGCACGGCCCGGATGACTGTGAACAGCGCCCATCACCAGGCGGTGGACCGGATCGCGCCCGGCGCGGTGCGCAATGCCGCGGCCCCCGACGGGGTGATCGAGGGGCTGGAACATCCCGGCTTCCGCTTCTGTCTGGGTGTGCAGTGGCACCCCGAATTCCTGATCGATGCCGGCGATCGCCTGATTTTTGACGGCCTTGTCGCCGCCGCCCTGGAGACCAGATGACCCGCAGCCTTCCGACCGAGCCGGACCGCGCGCGTGAGCGCGTCGCCCGGGCCATCGCCCGTGCGGGCCTGTGTTCCCGCCGCGACGCCGAGCGTCTGATCCTCGACGGCCGGGTGGCGGTCAATGGCCGCCGCATCGACAGCCCCGCACTGGACGTGACGCCCGCCGACCGGGTGACCGTCGACGGCCGGCCCCTGCCAGCGCGCGAGCCGGTGCGGCTGTTCCTCTATCACAAGCCGCGCGGGCTGATCACGACCAACCATGATCCCGAAGGCCGGGAAACCGTCTTCGACCGCCTGCCGGCAGATCTTCCCCGCGTGGTGAGCGTGGGGCGCCTCGACTACAACTCTGAAGGGCTCCTGCTCCTCACCAACGACGGCGAACTCGCCCGTCGTCTCGAGAGCCCCGAAACCGCCTGGCGCCGCCGTTATCGGGTGCGTGTCTACGGCACGCCCGACGCCGATGCGATCGGACGGCTGGCCCAGGGTATGACCGTCGAAGGTGTCCGTTACGGCCCGATCGAAGTGGAGATCGAGCACGAGGGCACGAATGCGTGGCTTTCGGTGGTGTTGACCGAAGGCAAGAATCGCGAAATCAGACGGGTCCTCGAAAGCCTCGGACACCCGGTCAGCCGGCTGATCCGTGTTGCCTATGGACCGTTCCAGATCGGCCGCATGCACCCTGGAGAGGTGCGCGAGGTGACCGCCCGCATGCTGAAAGACCAATTGGGCTCACTCGCCGAAGGCCTTCATCTGCCCGAGACCGGGCGTGACGCCCCGCTCCGGCGCCAGGCCGCCAAGACCGGCGCGCCTGCACCAGAAATGATCGACAAGATGACCGACGAGACCAAGAAGGTCGAGAAGACCGGGCCTGCCGCGGACGAGACCGCCGCCGCCGCCCCTGCCGCCGCCCAGGCCACGCGCCCCGCGGCCGACGAGATTCCGGACGCCCGCTTCATCGAGGACGAGGACCTTGAGGGCGAGGACGATTTCGACGGTGAGGAAGAGTTCGAGGACGACGCGTTCGAAGAGGAACTCGACGAGATCGAGGTCGAGACGCTTGAGGATCTCGAAGCCCTGATCGCCCGGGCCGAAGAGCTGACCGAAGGCGACGACGAGGCCGAAGATTTCGACGACGACGAAGACGAGGATGAGGACGGCGACGACGAGGATGACGACGAGCTGCTGACGCTCGCGCGCCCTGTCGATGCCCCCCAGGCCCCGTCGTCGCGTGCCATCCAGGACAAGCGCCGTCAGCGCGAGTTCCACAACACCGATCGCCCGACCCGTGGCCTGCATGTCGCCGGCGACCGGCGTGACGATCGTCGCGACGACCGCCGTGACGATCGCCGCGAAGGCTGGAGCCCGCTGAACGACGAGCAGGACGAAGAGGTCGATGCCGCCATCGCCGAGCAGCGCGCCCGCGAGGCCGGCCGTGGCGACCGCCGCGGCTTCGGCGGCGGCCGGCGCGAATTCGGTGACCGCGACGACCGCGGCGGTGATCGCGGCGGCTTCCGTGGCCGCGACGACCGTGGCGGCGATCGTGGCGGCTTCGGTGGCGGCGAGCGGCGCTTCGGCGGCAATCGCGACGATCGTGGCGGCCGCGGCGGTGACCGCGGCGGCTTCGGCAGTGGCGAGCGGCGCTTCGGCGGCAATCGTGACGACCGTGGCGGCGATCGTGGCGGTCGCAGCTTCGGCGGCGACCGGCCCTTCGGCGCGCCCCGCGGGCGTCGTCCCGAGGGCGAGAGCGGCGGCGAGGACTGATCGGCCATGCCGCGGATCGTCGGCGGCCGCCATCGCGGCCGCACGCTTCAGGCTCCCGAAGGTCGGGCGGTCATCCGCCCGACCTCCGAGCGTGCCCGTGAAGCCCTGTTCGACATCCTCGGCCATCGCGACCTGAGAGGGGATGGCGAGGCGGCGGTCCGTGACCGCCACGTCGCCGATCTCTGCTGCGGCATCGGCGCGCTGGGGCTGGAAGCCCTGTCGCGCGGTGCCGCCTCGGCCGTGTTCATCGACCGCGACCGCGCCTCCCTCGCCATCGCCCGGGCCAATGCCGCGAAGCTCGGCGAGGAGCGCAACTGTCGCTTCGCCGCGGCCGATCTCGGCCGCCCAGAGACCGTGGCGGCGGCGCTGCGCAGCGACCGGCCCTTCGATCTGATCCTGCTCGACCCGCCCTACGACGCCCCCGCAGTGGCCGAGGCCATCCTTGCCGGGCTCGTCCGTTCAGGCCGACTCGCCAGCCCGGCACTCGTCACCGTGGAGCTGGCCCGCGGCACGGACATCGTGCTGCCCGAGGCGCTTCGTGTTCTCGACCGGCGCCGTTACGGCAAGGCCGACCTTCTGATCCTTGGCCACGCGGTCGCGGACGAGGGTGACGATGCCGACCATATCGGCACCGCAGATTGATCGCCCCAGAAAAGCCCCTCGCCTGACGGGACTGCATCATGAAGAGTGGACGGGCCGGCCCTGACCGGTGCCCCCGCCCCCTCTCTTCCCGGATGCCGCCGATGATGCTTCGTGCCCTTGCCGTTGCCCTTCTGCTAGCCCTGCCCCTTGCCGCCTGTAATGAAGACGGCAGCAGCACCGGCAGCGATGACAGCGCCCAGACCGGCATGGGCCGCATGGTCGCCACGGCACCGATGTCGACCGAGATCCAGTCGGCAGGCGCCGCGCCGGAGCCGATGGCGGTTGGCCAGATGGCGGCCCCCCCCATGGCGGAGGCTCTTCAGCCGGACGCCGCCGGCTTCCTGGCCTATACCCATGACCGCAACCTGATAACCGAGGCCCCGGACAGCCGCGTCGCCGCGCTGGAAAAGCTCTGCCGCGAGATGGCAGGCTGCAGCGTGCTGACGGTGCGTGTCGACGGCAGCAGATCCGGCTATTTCGAGGCCCGTCTGCCCAAGCCGGGCGTCGCCCGGCTGGACGACTATCTCTCGAGCATTGCCGAAAACGGCGAGATCGACCGCCAGACCAGCGCCGAAGACCTGTCGGATCAGATGGTCGACGTGAAGCAGCGCATCGCCCTGCTGACCACCCATCGCGACCGGCTGCAGGCACTCTATCAGCGCAGTGATGCCCGGCTGGAAGACCTGATCACCATCAGCCGCGAACTGGCCGACACCCAGACCAGGCTCGAGCGCGCCGAGGGGGAGTTCGGCCGCCTGGAGAGCCGGATCGATCGCGACATCTATCGCGCCCAACTGCGGGCACCGGTGACGGAACCGGGCCTCCTCGCCCCCTTCGGCAATCTGGGCGAAGACCTGCTCTACTCGCTGCTCTACACGCTTCGCGATGCGCTGGATGTGCTGGTCTGGATCATCGGCATGCTGCCTGCCCTGATCCCGCTGGTCCTGCTGCTGACCCTGGCCGTGCGCGCCATCCGCCGCCGCCGGAAGGGTTGACACCGCCCGAGGGGGTGACACCGCCGGAAGGGGCCGGGACCGGGTCAGGCGCCGGCCCGGCCCGCCCGGCAGATCGCAGCGCAAAGATCCTCGACCAGATCTTCGGCATCCTCCAGCCCTGCATAAAGCCGGAGGCCGGCTCCCTCGGCCGGTGGCCGCGATACCGTCCGCCCCTCGCCGGCGGTGAAGGGCGAGACCAGCGAGACCGCGCCGCCCCAGCCGTAACCCGGCCGGAACAGGGTCAGCCCCCGGCCGATGGCCGCGGCGTCGGCCGGGCCGCCCCCGTCGACCACCAGCGAGAACAGCGTCCCGGCACCGGTGAAGTCGCGGGCCCAGACATCATGGCCGGGATGGTCGGGCATGGCTGGATGCAGCAGGCAGAGACCGCGCACGTTCAGCGCCGCCACCGCCGCCAGCAGGCGGCGGGTGGTGCGGTCCTGGGCAGCCAGGCGCACGGCCAGCGTCTGCATGGCCACCGCCGCCTTCTGGGTGGCATCGGCTGAGACGGCCATGCCCTGCAGGGCTGTCTCTTCCAGCACGTCCTCGTAGAGCGCCCGATCCCCGGTCGAGATCGCGCCGAGCGACACGCCGGCCACCCCGGCATGCAGCTTGGCCAGAGACTGCAGCACCAGATCGGCACCGTGATCGGCCGGCCGGTAATGCAGCCCGGCGCTCCAGGTGTCGTCGACCAGCAGGCGGGCGCCGGCCGCATGGGTGGCCTCGGCCACAGCCGCCAGGTCCTCGACCTCGAAGGTGAAGGCCCCCGGCGTTTCGACGCAGACCAGCCGGGTGTCGGGGCGGAGCACATCGCGGATACCGGCGCCGATCCCCGGCGGGAAGTAGTCGATGCCGATGCCCGCCGCAGCCGCCCGCCGGTCCAGATGCCAGCGCAGCGAATAGGTGACGGCATCCGTGACCGCCACCCGCTCCCCCGGTTTCACCGACGCCCAGAGCGCCGCGATGAAGGCCGAAAGCCCGGCCGGCGCGATCACCGCATGGGCCAGACCATTGGCCGCCGCCACCATCCGCGCCAGCGCCCCTGACGAGGGCGTGCCGACCGCGCCGTAATAGAAGCCGGCGAAGGGATCATGGCCCTGGCGCGCCAGGCTCTCCCGGTCGACCGGCGCCATGGCATCCAGGTCGCGGAACAGCACCGTGGTCGCCTCGGTCACCGGCGGCACCGGCGTTTCCACGGGTCCCAGCGGAAAGCGCGCGCCCTGCGCCAGCGTCGTCGCCGGGCGGGTCGGTCGCTGCCCGCTCACGAGGCCAGCCTGCCGCCGAGGGGCCGGCCGCGCACGGCATCGGCAGCGGCGACGACCTCCGCCACCTCGGCCAGACGCGGCGCCCCCACCTGCGGCAGCGGATAGCGCAGCGAGGCCTCGCCGAAATTGTGGAACAGGTCCAGATAGGGGCCTTCAGGCGTCCCCCAGTCGACATAGTCGTAGCCGGCCCCGCCATCCTCGCCACACAGCGGATGCTGGACCGCCCAGTTCAGGCTGATCGGGTCGGGCGCGCCATGGCTCAGGCGGAAACGGTCGAGGGTGTCGAGCAGGGCCAGGCGGCTTTCATGGCGCTCGCCCAGGCCGAACAGCACGGCACAGCCGCAATCGATGCCGGCCTCTCCCAGCACGTCGAAGGCGCGGTGCATGCGATCGGTCCACGAGGCCCGCTTGCGGCCGACATCCTTGCTCATGCCCCCGATCTCCTCTGGCGACAGGGTCTCGACCCCGATGAACACATAGGATAGGCCGGCACGGGCCAGGCGCGCCACCTCGGCGGGCCGGGTCAGGATCTGGTCGATGGTCAGTTGCCCGCCGAAGCGGATGTCGAGCGGCTGGCGGTCCATCAGGTCGCAGAACCGGTCGATCAGCCGGGTGGCACCGCCCAGCAGCACCGAATCCTCGCAGAATGCGCTGGCCCGGCGGCCCGGCCAGTCCTCGGCAATCGTCCGGCAGGCAGCGGCGAGCTGGCCGTGCAGCCGGTCGGCGCTGTTGGCAAGGTCGCGCACCCCGCCGGTCGCCGACACCCGCTCCGAGCAGAAATTGCAGTCGTAGACGCAGCCGCGGCCGATATCGCTGAAGACATGTGCGGTCATGCGCCCGCCGAACACGCCGAAACTGGCCGAGACCCCGAAGGTCCGGGCCGGGCTGGGCAGGGCCATCTGGTTCATCGCCACCCCCCGCGAGACCAGATAGCCGGGGCGGCCGCGATCATCCAGGCCGAGGATCCAGTCGCCCGGGGTTGCCGGGTCGATCTCGTGGAACAGCGCCGCCGGATGCAGGCTCCGGCGGACCGCCGCCTCCACCGCCCGCCCCAGAGCGGCGATCAGATATTCGCCATCGCCCATCGCCACGGCATCGAATACCGCCGGCAGCCGGCCGGCATGGATCAGCTCCAGCGGTGCGCCGGCATGCCGCCCGAGCGTGGCCGCCCGCCGGTCGCTGCGGTCGGGCAGCCAGACCGTCTCGCTGGCATGGCGCCCGCCGAGGACGATCGCCACCCGATCCCCCAGAATCTCCCGGGCCTCCCGCGCGCAGGCCACGGCGCCCGGCAGACAGAGCGACATGGCGCCGATCAGCAGCAGGTTCGGGCGCTGCCGCTCGATCAATGCCCGGAAGGCGGGCATGTCGTCCATGGAATACATCAGCAGGGTCGAGGCCCGGGCGGCAGCACGGGCCGCGCGGGGATCGGCCGCCGCCCAGTTGGAAGCGCCCCAGGCGCCACGGCCCGCCGCTGCTTCGGCCGCGGCGACCCGGCAGGCATTGTAGAGGCTCGCCGCATCGCGGCTATTGAGCGCACGATCATCCTTCGCACCCGCCACCCAATCGGGAGCGGAGACGGCAACAGCCCTCAGCGTCATGGTCGATTCCCGGTTCGATGAATGATGGCGCACCCCCTGTACCGGCTCCGGGCGCGGCCACGGATTTTTCCGTATCCCGCGACCCGTACCCGACAGCCCCATGGCAGGGGAAAGCCATGAAGCCCTTCAGGTAGAACCAGTCAAGAGACATGCAACCCAAGGAGATTATGCCTGAAAGACACACGCTCTGGTCAAGGTGTTTGCCATTACAAAACGCGAAGGTTGCGATCTTGTGCGGACTTTTCTTAATCCAATATATCAACCAATAATTGATGATGTGCCTTAAGGAGCTTTCGCCCGGTGCGCTTCGGGATCAAGAGGCGGCAGGGCGATCCAGGCGATGATGGTGGACTGAAAGATCTGGTTGAAATTGTCGTCGCTGACGAGGATCAGCGTCTTGCGTCCGTCGCGCAGGTCGGGACCGAAGGCCATGCCCTCCCAGTTATCTGCCGGCAGGCCGGCCCCGATCAGATCGGAAACAAGCCATTTTTGTGCGGTCACCACATCGGCATCCAGCGGAGCTTCCCGCGCCAACAGGTCTTCCGCCTCCGCCGGATCTGCGAGATACAGACGCACGCGCAACCGATAGCCGAACCAGAATCCGCGTTCCAGAACCAGATATCGTCCGTCGCCCAGCATCAGAATGGAGACGGCACCATTGATCTCGGTTCCACCGCTCATTCCCGGCTGCTGCGGGTCCGGCTGCAGCTCAAGGCGATAGCCATGTTCAGCAACCTCGCGACCGGTGCGGCGATCATATGTGGCGACCCTCAGGATCGGCCGATGAACGGCACGGCCCGGATACTGGTCCTGTGCAAGTGCAAACTCACTCAGAAAGGTGATCTGCCGCCCGTCGGGCGACAGGTCCAGCCCTTCGATGCCCTTGTTCGGCCGGATGCCACGCCGCTGAGGCTTGCCCGCATCCGGCAAAAAATGTGCCGGCAAGGGCAGCTGTCGGACCAGTTCTCCGTCGAGCGTGCTCTCGTACAGACCGGGCGGAACCCGGGATTGCGGCCAGCCTTCCGAAGACCAGATCATGCGTTCCGTGGACGGGTCGTAACGCAGGGCCTCTCCGTCCACGACATCGGGTTTCGTGACCTCATCGGCGGCTGTCGCCACCAGCCACTGCCAGTCCCGATCGAAAACCCGGAACCGATTGCTCTTCAGATCGAAGCGGATGTCCAGGCGCAGCGCGCGCGGCGGGCCCCATTCGCCTCGATCGTCACTGATGGCAAGGAAGCGGCCGAGACCGGTATCGTCAACCGGCGCCATGACGGCGATCTCCGACAGGCCACCCACCGGAATCCCAAGCGGCCCATCCTCTCGACGGAGCACGCGCTGATCGAGCAGCTCCACGCCCCCGGCCGCCGCCGGGTCGGCCGCAGCCGGGATGGCACAACCGGCGAGGAATGGCAGCGCCATCAAAGCGATCGACAGACGGAACAACTGCCGCAGATGCTCCGCCATCACCGCCGCCCGAACAGCCGCTCTATGGCAGTTCGGTCAAGCGACACCCAGGTCGGCCGGCCATGATTGCACTGGCCGGAATGTGGCGTGATCTCCATCTCGCGCAGCAGGGCGTTCATCTCAGGGATGGTCAGCCGGCGGCCGGCACGCACGCTGCCATGGCAGGCCATGGTCGCACAGACCGCCTCCAGCCGGTCCGCCAGCGCCAGGGCCTCGTCATATTCGGCGATCTCGTCGCCGAGGTCGCGGACAAGCCCCTGCGCATCCACGCGCCCCAGCAGGGCCGGCACGCCACGAACCAGCACCGCCCCGGGCCCGAAGGCCTCGATCTCGAGCCCCAGCCGGCCGAGTTCGGCCGCCCGTCGGAGCAGGCCGTCGGCCACCGCTTCGTCCAGCTCCACCACTTCGGGCAGCAGCAGCCCCTGCGAGGGCACGCCGGCCTCGGCCATATGCCGCTTCATCCGCTCATAGACCAGACGTTCATGGGCGGCATGCTGGTCGACCACGACCAGGCCGTCGCGGGTCTCGGCCAGGATATAGGTGTCGTGCAGCTGCGCCAGGGCCGCCCCCAAAGGATGGGCGCGGGTCGCCTCGTCGGCGACATGATCTGCCGGGGCCGCCCCGCGGGCAGCGGGTGGTGCGGGAGGGGCTACGCCCCGATCGGCAAGTTCATGCGGCAGCGCGCCTTCTCCGGCCGGCGGTGCCCAAAAGGCCGTCGCCCGCGCGGCGGCCTGGGGGTCGGGACGGTCCGGCAGGACGCCGGCCGCCGCGGCCCGGGCCGCCGACCAGAGCGAGTCCTGTCCCGCCCCGACAGCGCCCGGCATCGGCCGGGGTGCCGCGGCCGGCAGGACCGCCTGATTGACGGTGCCGAGCGGCCCCACCCCACCCAGGGCCCCGACCCCACCCAGAGCCGTCGCCGCGCGGTGGCCGGCCTCGGCCAGGGCGTGGCGCAGAGCCCCTATGATCAGGCCACGGACAAGCTGCGGGTCGCGGAACCGCACCTCGGCCTTGGCGGGATGGACGTTCACGTCCACCAGCCGGGCCGGCACGGTCAGGAACAGGGCGACCATCGGATGCCGGTCGCGGGCCAGGAAATCCTGATACGCGGCCCGCACCACCCCCTGCATCAGCCGGTCGCGCACCGGCCGGCCGTTGACGAACAGATACTGGTGCTGCGCCGTGCCGCGGTTCAGCGTCGGCAGGCCGGCATGGCCCTCCAGGCGCAGCAGGTCGCGCTCGGCCTCGATCTCCAGCGCATTGGCGGCAAAATCCCGCCCCATGATCCGGCCGAGCCGGGCGAGGCGCGCCTCGGCACCGGTTCCCGTCTCGGGCCGGAAGGCGAAGATCCGGCGCTCGCCGTCGGCCAGCGAAAAGCCGATCTCGGGATAGGCCATGGCCAGGCGGCGGAGCGCATCGGCCACAGCCTGGGTCTCGGTGCGTTCCGCCTTCAGGAATTTGAGCCGGGCCGGCGTGGCATAGAACAGGTCGCGGACCTCGACCCGGGTGCCTGGCGGGCCGGATGCCGGCTTCACCGGTGCCCTTATGCCGCCCTCGACCACAATTTCAAGCGCCGTATCCGCCCCGCGCCGACGGCTGGTGATGCGCAGCCGCGCCACCGCGCCGATCGAGGGCAAGGCCTCGCCACGGAAACCCAGCGTGTCGATCTCGACCAGATCGTCATCGGCGAGCTTCGAGGTTGCATGGCGCTCGATGGCGAGTTCCAGATCATCGGCATCCATGCCGATGCCGTCATCGGTGACGGCGATCAGGCTGCGCCCGCCGGCCCCCAGCACCACATCGACCTGCCGGGCACCGGCATCGATCGCATTCTCGACCAGTTCCTTCACCGCCGCCGCCGGCCGCTCCACCACCTCGCCGGCGGCGATGCGGTTGACCAGGGTTTCGGGCAGGCGGCGGATCCGGGACATCGGGCGACGATACCTCAGCCGGCGGCGGCCAGGTATTCGCGGGTCAGGATCTTGCCCTTCTCAACCGCAGGCTGATCAAAGGGATCCACCGCCAGCAGATCGGCCAGAAGGATGGTTTCGATCATCGCCGTCATCATCAGCGCGCCGATCGTCCGTCCGTCGACCGCATCCAGCTTCATCCGGATGGTCGGGCGGCCTTCGGCGATCAGGCTCTCGGCCGTGGCCCGGGCCTCGGCCGCGATCAGATCGCCCAGGCTGCGGCCGGCGAGATAGGGAACGCCATAGCGCGTCGCCGCCTCGGGCGTGATCCGCCAGGCCGGCTGCTGCTCCGCCGGCGGCTCGATCACCGTCACCAGCTTGTCGCGCGGACCGTCGAGATAGAGCTGCAGCTGGCTGTGCTGGTCGGTCGCCCCGCGCGCGAAGACCGGCGCCAGACCAATGCCCTGCTTGCCGAGGCTTTCCCCCACCAGCTGCCGCCACCACTCGCCGAAGCGGGCCAGCCGGTCGACATAGCCGAACTGCACCGCCTGCGAGACGCCCTTGTGCTGCATCAGCGCCGCCGTCGCCGCAGCCCCCATCGCCGCCGGGATCTCCGCCGGATCACTCCCGGCAAAGGCCTGGTCGAGAACCGCCGCAGCGCCCTCGCGGATGGCCACCGCATCCACGCCGCCCAGCATGGCCGGCAGCAGGCCGACCAGCGACAGCACCGAGAACCGGCCGCCGACATTCGGGTCGTGATCGAAGGTCTCGACGCCGTAGTCGTTGGCGATCCGGCGCAGCGGCGAGTTGCCGGGCTCCGCCACCACCACCAGCCGCGCGGCCGTCGCATCCCGGCCGAGCGAGGCTTCCATGCGGTCCAGGACCAGAAGCAGCTGCGCCACCGTCTCGACCGTCCCGCCGGATTTCGACACGGCCAGCACCCGCGTCCCGGCCCAATCCAGGCCGTCCACCAGCCGGCGGAAGCTCACCGGATCGACATTGTCGGGGGTGTGAATGCGCGGTCCGCGATCCTCGGGATCGCGCAGCTCCAGCAGCGCCTGTGCGCCCAGGCTGGAGCCGCCGATGCCCAGCACCAGCACATCCGACGCCTCGTCGCGCCAGCGCAGCACCAGCGGCTCCAGAGCCGCCAGATCGTCGCGGGCGGCCGGCAGGCGCAGCAGGGGCAGGGTTCCGTCGGCCTGACAGCCACGCAGACGCGCCAGTGCCGACCGGGTCTGGTCGAGCAGCGCCCCACATTCCGCCCCGGTATCGGCGAGGCATCCGGAGAAATCGATCGAGAACGGCAGAGTCTTGGCCATGATGCTGATGCTTTGTCCTTGTTGGGACGTCACTGGGTGCTGTCGGGCGCGGTGCTTCGGGCACCATTTTCCGAAATCCGGGCGGCGGCGGGAGCGGCGGATCCGGCCCCGTCTGCCGGCTGCCCGACCATCACCACCGACAGCTTGTCGGTATCGAGCAGCCGCTTCGCCACCCGTTTGACGTCGTCGGCCGTTACCGCCTCAATCAGGCTGCTCCGATCGTCGAGATAGCCGGGCGGCAGATTGTGGATCTGCATCGTGACCAGCAGCCCGGCCACAGCACCACTGCCGTCGAGCGACAGCGGGAAGGATCCGGTGAGGTACTTCTTGGCGCCGGCGAGTTCTGCCTCGGTCGGCCCCCCTTCGGCGAAACGGGCGATCTGATCGCGGATGACCTGAACCGTCTCCCGCGCCCGGTCGTTGCGGGTGGCGGCATAGCCATAGAGCAGGCCGGCCCGGTCGAGCGGATAGAGCGTGGTGCCGACACTGTAGGCAAGCCCGCGCGTCTCGCGGACTTCCCGGAACAGCCGCGCCGTGAAGGTACCGCCGCCCAGAATGTGGTTCATCACGAAGGCCGGGAACCAGTCGGGATCGCTGCGCAGAATGCCCGGCAGGGCGAAGGTGATGACGGTCTGCGGGATCGGCCGGTCGACCACCGTCTCGCCGAAGAAGCTGGGCGAAACCGGATCGGTCTTCGGCCGGCTGTCGCCCGCAGGCAGGCCTGCGAAGGCCAGATCCACCACCCGCCCGGCCGCCTCGGGCGTGATGTCGCCCACCACCCCCAGAGTCAGCCGGTTGCGGGTGAACTGACGGGAGACGTAGGCCACCAGATCCTCGTGGGTGAGGGCTGCCACGGTCTCGCGGGTGCCGTCGGTGTCACGGCCGTATGAATCGGTCGGAAACAGCCCGGCGAGCAGGCTGCGCGAGGCGATCGCCTGCGGGTTTTCGGCCGAGCGTGCCAGCGAGACCAGCAGCTGCCTGCGGTCGCGCTCGATATCGTCGGCATCGAACCGCGGCGCGGTGAGGGCCAGCCCGACCAGCTTCGCGGCCTCCTCCGCTTCGGTCGCAAGGCTGCGGAAGCTGCCCGAGAAGGCATCACGATCGACACCGGTCGAGAATTCCACCGCACGTGCGGCCAGCGCATCCTGGAAGGCCGGACCATCCATGTCGCCCGCCCCTTCGACCAGAAGGCCCGACGCGAGCGTCGCGGCGCCGGCCTTGGCCGCCGGTTCGATCCGGGTACCACCCGCAAAGGCGAAATCGACGGTGACCACCGGAAGCTCCGACACCTGTACCAGCCAGAAGGGGATACCCTGCGGGCTGGTGAGCGTGCGGATGTCGAGCGCGCGTGCCGCCGGCACCGGCCCGATCACCACCAGCAGCACCAGCGCGGTCAGGATGGTGCCGATCATACGCAGGCCGAGGCGCCGCACCTCGTGACCAATCGGCGACATGTGACGACGGAAAGACGACAGGGTGGTGATCAATGGACGGTCCCCTCGCTGGAGGGCGGGGTCACGGCCGTGGCCGCAACGGCGGGTGCGGGATCGTCGACACCCAGCCCTTCAGGCAGCAGCACGCCGGTCGCCGTGCCCTGATCGGGCCCCATCACCGCCCGCAGGGCTTCCATGCCCTGATCGCCGGTGATCGCCGCCACACGCTGCGGCCAGGTCTCGATCCGTTCCAGCGTCTCGCCGGTGGCAAGGGCCGCCCCCACCATATTGGCGGTGGACGACACGCTGTCGCGGGCATAGACGGCATCGGCCAGCATCCGGGTGCGGGCACGTTCCAGCACGTCGGGGGCGACGCCCTGTTTCAGGATGTCGGCCAGCGCGCGGCCGACCGCCGCTTCAAGTCTGGTGATCGACACACCCGGCGCCGGGGCTGCATAGACCATCAGCTGGCCTTCGTCGCGCGCGCCGGCGTAATAGGCCCCGGCCTGGACGGCGACGCCTTCATCCACCACCAGCCGGCGGTAGAGCGGCGAGGTCGAGCTGCCGCCCATGGCGAAGGTCATGAGGTCCAGCGCCTCTTCGCGGTCGCGGCCGAAGACATCGGCACGGGGCACCAGCCAGGAGCGGCGCCACGAGGGCGAGGCCACGCCGGCGGCGTCCTGCACCAGCCGGCGGTCGCCCACCAGCGGCGCCGGCGCCGGACGCACGCGCTTCGCCTCGTCGAAGCCGGCGGTATCCGGGATCCGGCCATAGGTCTCGGCGGCCAGGCGGAAGACGTCTTCTGCCCGGACGTCGCCTGCGACCACGACGATGGCGGCGGAAGGGTGGTAATGCGCCTTGTAGAAGGCCACCGCATCATCGCGGTCCAGCGTCTTCAGCTCGTCCGGCCAACCGATCACCGGCCGGCCATAGGGGTGGCCGGCATAGACCATGGCCCGATAGGCCTCGCCGAACCGGGTCTGGGGATCGTTGTCGGTGCGGCTGCGACGCTCCTCGATCACCACCTGCAGTTCGGTTTTGGTGTCTTCGGGCCGAAGCCTCAGCCCGGTCATCCGGTCGGCTTCGAGCCGCATGACCAGATCGAGCCGGTCGGCCGCGATGTTCTGGTAATAGGCGGTGTAGTCGTAAGAGGTGAAGGCGTTGTCGCGGCCGCCATTCTCGGCGATCAGCCGCGAGAATTCATCGCCCGAGGTCTGCTCGGTGCCCTTGAACATCAGATGTTCCAGGAAATGGGCGATACCCGAGCGGCGGGCCGGCTCGTCCGCCGCACCCACCCGGTACCAGACCATGTGCGAAACCACCGGCATCCGATGGTCTTCGACCACCACGACGGTGAGCCCGTTCTCCAGCACCCGGCTCTTCGCGCCGAGCAGAGGCGTCGCCGCCTCGGCGGCGGCAGTGGCGGTCGCTGCGGCGATCGACGGCGAGGTTGCGGCAAGGGCTGGCGCCGCTGCCAGCAGGACCGGGGCGGCCATCAGGGCCGACGTCACCAGCAGCGATGCGACCAGCCGCCCGGGACGCAATCCACGCCGGGCGGGTGATGGGGACGCAGACAAGCGTCGTCTCCTCTTCGGTTGACCGGCCGCGCGGGGCACATGCGGCCGCATCACAGGATGGGCCTCGACGGCGGCCGGTGCAACCCCGCCCGGATGACGACAGCGGCTCGTGTCGCTCAGAAGATGCCTTCAAGCAGGCCGCGGCGCTTGCGCTCGATGATCGGCGTCTCGCCGGTGTCGATCGGCCGGCCGACCGCCTGATTGGTCTGCAGGCGGCGCTGCTCGGCACCGGCATCGATCACGGTGCCCGGCTGCTCGCGCTCCTGCCAGAACAGCAGATCGTCGACGAAGCTCTCGCTCGCCTCGGCCAGCTGGGTGTTCTCCTGCGCGATGGTCGCGCGGATCGACGGATCCGCCCGGTCACCACCGGTCCGGGCCAGCACCGCCTGGTCGAGCGGATCGATGCCGTTGGCCACCGGTGCCGCAGCCGGCGCCGTGCCGGTCAGCGCCTGGCGCGCCGTCTGGGCGGGCGTCGCCTCCTGCGGGCGCGGCGCACCGGGCTCTGGCGGGCGCAGATCGTAATTCGGCGGCAGAACGAGCGGTGCGCGCGGCACGACGGCAAATTCGTCGGGCGCCCGCTTGTTGAGGCCCAGGGTCTCGCGCGCCGAATCACAGGCGGCCAGGCCGACGCTCAGAATGGCGATCACCGACAACGCGGTCAGGCGGCTCATGCGGTCTGCTCCCTCATCCCGTCCAAGGGCCCGAAGCCCGGGGACAGCGTCCATGATAGGCGACAGGAGGCGGATCTTCGCCCCCCTGGTCAGGTCTTTTCCGGGCCGGCCGGATCGCGGCCGAACAGGCCGTCCACCAACAGCAGGATCACGCCGAGCGTGATGCCGGCATCGGCGATGTTGAAGGCGGGCCAGTGCCAGCCGGCATAGTGGACATCCAGGAAGTCCACCACCGCACCGATCCGGACCCGGTCGAGCGCATTGCCGATGGCGCCGCCGGCCACGAAACCCAGCCCCAGCGCCGTCAGCGGCCGCTCGCCCTTCCAGGCCCAGCGGCCGAGGAGAACGGCCACCACCGTCGCCATCACCGCCAGCCCCCAGCGGGCAAGCTCGCCATGCTGGGCCAACATACCGAAACTGACCCCGCGATTGAACACGAGTGTCAGGTTGAAGAAGAAGGTGACGACGACGCCGTCACCCGGCATGTCGAAGGCGGCGAGCGCCAGCTGCTTGGTGATCTGGTCGGCCAGGAACACCAGCAGGAAGCCCACGACCAGCATGCGCCGGCTGCGGGCCCTCGCCGCCTGGTGCCAGGCCGCCTCGGCCACCGATCCCCGTTCAGCCATGGGCCACGGCATCCGCACAGCGGTCGCACAGCTCCGGATGATCGGCATGGGTGCCGACCTCGGGCAGGACCTTCCAGCACCGGGCGCATTTCTCGCCATCTGCCCGGCCGACCACCACGGCCACGCCCGGCACGTCGTCCAGCCGGAAGGCATCGGCCGGGGCATCGCCGCCGGTGAGCGTGGCGTCAGAGGTGATCGACAGCTCGGCCGGATCCAGCCCGTCGAAGACATGGGCATGTTCCGGCGCCAGCCAGACGGTCGGATGCGCCTCGAGGCTCGCCCGGATACGCTTCTCGCGGCGCTCCACCTCGATCGCGCCGGTGATCACCCGGCGGATCTGACGGACCCGCCGCCAGCGATCGGCCAGCGCGTCGTTGCGCCAGGCGTCGTCGGTGTCGGGGAAGATCCGGCGATGCACGCTCTCGCCCTCGGGCACCTGGCCCTCGGGGAAGCGGGCGAGCCAGGCTTCCTCGGCCGTGAACACCAGGATCGGCGCCGACCAGACGGTCAGACGATCGAACAGCAGGTCCATCACGGTGCGGGTCGCCCGGCGGCGGATGCTGTCGGGCGCGTCGCAATAGAGCACGTCCTTGCGGACGTCGAAATAGAAGGCCGACAGGTCGACGGCGCAGAAATTGTGCAGCAGCGTCGCCATGGTGTGGAAGTCATAGGCCGCGATCGCCTTGCGGATCTGGCCGTCCAGCTCCCACAGCCGGTGCAGGATGAAGCGCTCCAGCTCGGGCATCTCGGCCAGGGGCAGGCGCTCGGCCTCGGTGAAGCCGTCGAGCGCGCCCAGCAGATAGCGGAAGGTGTTGCGCAGCCGGCGATAGGCATCGGCCTGCGAGGACAGGATCTCCTTGGAGATGCGCACATCCTGCGAATAGTCGGCCGACACCACCCAGAGCCTGAGGATGTCGGCGCCGTACTGTTCGATCACCTGCTGGGGGGCGATGACGTTGCCGACCGATTTCGACATCTTGCGGCCTTCGCCGTCGAGCACGAAACCATGGGTCAGCACCGCTTCATAGGGCGCCGTGCCGCGGGTGCCGCAGGATTCGAGCAGCGACGACTGGAACCAGCCGCGATGCTGATCCGAGCCTTCGAGATAGAGCGAGGCCGGCCACTTCAGGTCGTTGCGGCCTTCAAGCGTGAAGGAATGGGTCGAGCCACTGTCGAACCAGACATCCAGGATGTCGGTGACCTGCTCGTAATCCTCGGGGTTGCGGCCCTTGCCGAGGAATTCGGCCGGATCGCGGGTATACCAGGCCTCTGCGCCCTCTTCGGCCACCGCGATCGCCACCCGGTCGATGACCTCGGGATCGCGCAGCGGTTCACCGGTCTTCCGGTCCACGAACACGGTGATCGGCACACCCCAGGCGCGCTGACGCGAGACCAGCCAGTCGGGACGGGTTTCCACCATCGAGCGGATGCGGTTGCGCCCGGTCTCGGGCACCCAGCGCACCTGATCGATCGCGGCCAGCGCCTTCTCGCGCAGCCGGGCATGCTCCATCGAGATGAACCACTGGCGAGTGGCGCGGAAGATGACCGGCGCCTTGGACCGCCAGGAATGCGGATAGCTGTGGCGCAGCCTGCCACGGGCAAGCAGCGCGCCCGCCCCGGTCAGCTCGTCGCACATCCGGTCGTCGACCTTGAAGACATGGTCGCCGGCGAAGATCGGCACCTGATCGGTATAGGTGCCGTCCTCGGCCACCGTGTCCGGCACCTCCAGCCCGAAGGCACGGCCCAGCAGGAAGTCTTCCTCGCCATGGCCGGGGGCGGTGTGGACAAGGCCGGTGCCCTGCTCGGTGGTGACATGGTCGCCCGGCAGCAGCGGCACTTCGAAATCATAGCCGCGGCCATGGAAGGGATGGGCGCAGACGGCGCCTTCGAAGGCGCTGCCCTTGAAGGTGGCGACCACCTCATGGCCGGTGATGCCGGCCTCGGCCAGCACCTGAGCGGCCAGCGCCTCAGCCAGCACCAGCACCTCGCCCATGCGGGCGAGCGAGCCGTCGGCGATGCCGGTCACGCGGATCGCGACATAGTCGAGATCCGGGCCATAGGCGACTGCGCGGTTGCCGGGGATGGTCCAGGGGGTGGTGGTCCAGATCAGGACCGCGGCCCCGTCCAGCGCCGGATGGGTGGCCTTCACCACCGGGAAGCGCACGGTGATCGTGGTCGAGGTCTTGTCGTGATATTCGATCTCGGCCTCGGCCAGCGCGGTCTTTTCGACCGGCGACCACATCACGGCCTGGGGGCCGCGATAGAGCTGACCGGAGGTGAGGAACTTGCCCAGCTCCCGCACGATCTGCGCCTCGGCGCTGAAGGTCATCGTGAGATAGGGCCGTTCCCAGTCGCCGAGGACGCCCAGGCGCTTGAACTCTTCGCGCTGCACATCGATCCAGTGGCTCGCGAATTCACGGCATTCGCGGCGGAACTCGACCAGCGGCACTTCGTCCTTGTTCCGGCCCTTCTCGCGATAGCGCTTCTCGATCTCCCACTCGATCGGCAGACCGTGGCAATCCCAGCCGGGGACGTAGGGTGCATCGCGGCCCTGCATCTGCTGGCAGCGGCTGATCACGTCCTTCAGGATCTTGTTCAGCGCATGGCCGATATGGAGATGGCCGTTCGCATAGGGCGGCCCGTCATGGAGCACGAAGCGCTCGCGGTCCCGGCCGTCTTCGCGCAGGCGTGCATAAAGGTCCTGGCCGGACCAGCGGTCGAGCAGACCGGGTTCGTTGGCCGGCAGGTTGCCGCGCATGGGGAAACGGGTCTGGGGCAGGAAAACCGAGGCTTTGTAGTCCACGCTCATCGAGGTCCGGCCCTTCCGGGCTTCAGGTTGGTGACGGGGAGACACCGGCCGGCGGAATGCACGGCCGATGGCATAAGGGCAGGCACGCCCGAACCCGGGCGGGCCGCATCATGCCATGGGGCGAGGCTCATGGATAGCGCCGGTCGGCTGCCCTGGCGAGAAGCGATCGCGCCTGTTCGGCATCGGCGGCGATCTGGGCCTTCAGGGCCTCGATCCCGTCGAAGCGGCGCTCGGGACGAATGCGCTCGATGAAGGCGATCTCCACCCGCCGGCCGTAAAGATCGCCGGCAAAATCGAAGAGATGCGCCTCGAGCAGCAGGTCGCGCTTGTCGAAGGTGGGGCGGCGGCCGAAATTGGCAACACCGCCGAAATGGCCGCCGGGCAGCACCTCGCCACCGGGACCGCGGCCGGGTGCGACATTCACCCGGATCGCATAGACACCGGTCGCCGGCTCGACATAGCGGCCGATCGCGACATTGGCGGTGGGAAAACCGATGGTCCGCCCGCGCCGGTCGCCGCCGCGCACCCGGCCCGACACCGACCAGGGCCGGCCGAGCAGGCGGGCGGCACGCACCATGTCGCCCCCGGTGATCGCGGCGCGGATGGCGGTGGACGAAAAGATCGTGTCGCCATCGGCGCGCGGCTCCACCACCGACAGGCTGAAGCCATGGGCCTGGGCGGCGGCTTCCAGCATCTTGGCATCGCCGCCCCGGCCCTTGCCGAAGACGAAATCATGGCCGATGGAGAGATGGGCGACGCGCAGCCCGCGCCACAGCACCCGCTCCACGAAGTCTTCGGCCGGCATGGCGGCCAGCAGGCGGTCGAAGCGCAGCATGAACACCGCGGCGATGCCGGCATCGTCCAGCACACGCAGTTTGTCGGCCGGGGTCTGCAGCCGGCCGGGCGCCCGATCGGGCTGCAGCACGCTGCGGGGGTGGGGCTCGAAGGTGAGCACCGCCGGCCGGGTGTTGAGGCGGCGTGCGGCCGATTCCGCGGCGCCGATCACCGCCTGATGGCCGCGATGCACACCGTCGAAATTCCCGAGCGCCACGGCAAGACCGCGTGCCTCGGGGCCCAAACCTTCGAAACGTCTGTAGAGCCGCATTCCCCGTCCATGTGTCCGGCCCCGGGCAGGCGGGGCGATGGGTCGCGCGGACCGCCGCCGCCCCGCCCGGGCCGGCGGATCAGCCGGCGGCAGCGAGTGCGGCCGCGCGGGCCGGCACCATGACCTTGGTGATGCCGTCGACGACGACCGTGCCGCCCACCAGGCATTCGGTGGCGAGCGTCACGCGCCGGCGCGCCGGATCGATCTCGTTCACCCGGACCAGTGCCGTCACCGTGTCGCCGATGCGCACGGGCGCGCGGTACCGGAAGCTCTGGTCGACCAGGATGGCGCCGGGCCCGGGCAGTCTGGTTCCGAGAACCGCGGAAATCAAGCTCGTGGTGAAGGCGCCGTGGGCGATACGGCCCTTGAACGGCGTCGTCTGTGCGAAGTCCTCGTCCAGATGGACCGGGTTGTGATCGCCCGAAATGTCGGCAAAGGCCCGCACATCGGCGTCGGTCACGGTATGGGAGATCGTCGACTCCATGCCGACGGTCATGTCTTCGAGGCTCAGGCCGCTGATCGCGGTCATGGGAACCAGACCTTTCGATACTGCGCCCGGTCGCGCGCGGCCGGACCCGTCATGCTCTCCACGAGCCCGCGGGCGGGCCGCGGGCGACTGCATTCTCGTCCGGTGGCAGGGCGATGCCGGCCCCGGTCCCTTGTTTTATGTGCAGTGCACTATAAACCGGGCCGGCAGGTGGAGCAAGTGGCACATGGCGGGCAGAAATGGGCACTCGATACGGATACAACCGCCGAATGCCCATTCAGAGTATCATGATGTCCATAAATCGTGCCTGACGGTAATATCCGTACAAACCTATCCGCGCTTGCTGAGGAAATCGCGGATATGGGCCTCCACCTCGTCCGGCGCCTCATGGGCGATCCAGTGGGTGGCATGCTGCACACGCTCAATTCTGAGATCCGGCACCCAGGCCTCCAGCCCCTCGATCAGCCCGGGCACGAGCGCCGTATCGCCCAGCCCCCAGATCACCAGGGTCGGCACCCTGACCGAATAGACCGCGGGATCGAGCAGCGGCTGCTCGGGCGGGGTCGTGCCCGCCGGCACCACGTCGATGGGCGAGGCCCGGTACCAGTTCAGCCCGCCGGTCAGCCGGCCGGGCCGGCCCCAGGCCTCCAGATAGGCGGCACGGTCTTCGTCGGTCATCAGCCCCTTGTCGTAGACCGGGCGCATCGAGAACCGCCACAGCCAGTCGAAATCATTGGCCGACAGCTTCTCTTCGGCTTCGGGCGTGCGGAACAGGCGGAAATACTGGCTGGCCCGGATCTGCTCGGGATTGCGCATCAGCTCGCGCTGGAAGGTCGCGGGATGGGGCGAGTTCAGGATGATCAGCCGGTGGATGCGGCCCGGATGGGCCATGGCGAAGGACCAGGCCGCCGCCCCGCCCCAGTCATGGGCGACCAGGATCACCTTTTCCACCCCCAGCGCATCGATCAGCCCCAGGATGTCGCCCACCACCCGCTTCGTCCGGTAGGCTTCCACCTCGGCCGGGGCGTCGCTCTCGCCGAAGCCGCGCAGATCGGGGGCCACGCAGCGATACTCGCCTGCGAAGCGGGACATCATGCCCTTCCAGGCGTACCAGAATTCCGGAAAGCCGTGCAGGAACAGCATGACCGGGGCGTCGGCCCGGCCGGCTTCGGCGACATGCAGCGTGACCTCGCCGACCGGAACGCGGCGATGGGTGATTTCGACCATGCGGGTCATCCTCCCTGGCGCGGCCGGGCCTTGCCGGTCCGCATTCATACGTTTGTTTTTATGCATGCTAGCGACATCCGCCCGGCACCGCCACCACTCAGGCGGTGGACATGGGATGGACAGCCGCCACCGGTCGCCGTAAAGCTCTGGCTGATCGCCGTTCCACCCCTGCGCACAAGGCCCCCGCCCCATGCTCGCCCTTGCCCTCGCCTTTCTGGCCGGCCTCGTGCTCGGCCGCCTGCTCCGCGGCCATCGGACACGCATCGCCCGGCCGGTGGACCGGCTGACGACCGTGTCGATCGTCGTGCTGCTGGTGCTGATGGGCATCGGCACCGGCGCCATGCCCGATCTTGGCGCCACCCTCGCCGCCTCGGGGCTGAAGGCGGTCACGATCTCGGCCGCCGCAGTGGCGGGGTCGATCCTGGTGGCGCTGCTGCTGCTGGGGCTGATCGGCCGCACCCGGCGGAGGCCGCTGCCGTGATCATGACCCTGATCATCCTCGGCGCCTATGTCGCCGGCATCGCCCTCGGTGCCCTCGCACCAGCTCTTGCAGACCAGACATCCGCGGCGACCCAGCCGGCCCTTATGCTGCTGGTCTTCCTGGTCGGGATCGGCACGGCACTGGATCCGTCGGCCTGGGCCCGGCTGCGCAGCGCCGGCCCGCGCGCGATCGCCGTGCCTGTCGCGGTGATCCTGGGCACGCTCGGCGGTGCGGCGCTGGTGGCGCCGCTGCTGCCGGGGATGAGCCTGCCGGACGTGCTGGCCGTCGCCTCGGGCTTCGGCTGGTACAGCCTCTCCGCCGTGATGATCGCCGAGGCGCGCGGCGAGGTGATGGGCGCGCTGGCGCTGATGGCCAACATCTCGCGCGAGGTCATCACCCTGGTCTTCGCCGGGCTGATGGTGCGCGCCTTCGGCCCGATGGCGCCGGTCGCCTCGGCCGGTGCCACCGCCATGGATGTCTCGCTCGGCATCATCACCATCCATGGCGGGCGGGAGGCCGGGCTGGTGGCCCTGGCCAGCGGTTTCGCCGTCAGCCTGGCCACGCCGGTTTTCGTGGGCTTCTTCCTGTCGCTCTGACGCTTCAGTCCGGCCCCACCACGCCCGGCACCACCACAATCTTGCCGCCCTTGCTCCGAGACAGGGTCGCCGTCAACGCCTCGCGGGCCTGATCCAGCGGCATGGCCACAACCCGGGGCGGCTCCATCTCGCCCGCTGCCACACGGCCCATAAGGGCAAGCCGCACCGCGCGCGCCTCGTCGGCATGGGCCGTCAGATAGTGGCGGATCTCCACCCCGATCAGGGCCGCACTCTTGAGCAGGGGCAGATTGACCGGCAGGGCCGGGATCGCGCCGCCGACGAAGCCCAGGATCAGATGCCGCCCTTCCTTGTCGAGCGAGCGGAACAGGGGCTCGAAGCCGGGGCCGGCGACAGGGTCGAACACGATATCGATCGCGCCGCCCGGCAGGGTCTCGCGGATCCGGGCCCGGATGTCGGGGTCGAGCGACGATATGGCCGCAGCCGCGCCCAGCGCGATCGCCCGCGCCCGTCCCTCTTCGGTGCTGGCGAGCGCCACGACATGGGCGCCGGCCCGCGCCGCCAGTTGCACCGCCGCAGACCCGACCCCGCCCGACGCCCCGGTCACCAGCACCCGCTCCCCCGGCATCAGGCCTCCGCGCGGGAACAGGCCGTAGGCCGCCGTCTGATAGTCGACCAGCATGGCCGCCGCATGGAGCCCCGACAGCCCGTCGGGCACCGGATCGGCCTCGTCCTCCGCCACCACGACATGGGTGGCGAGGCCGCCGCCCATCTGCCAGGTCACCACCCGGTCGCCCGGCACATACCGGGTGACGCCGGGGCCCGTCGCATCGACGATGCCGGCGATTTCGCCGCCCGGCACATAGGGCAGGTCGGGGCGGATCTGATAGCGGCCATGGACGATCAGCCCGTCGACATAGCCGAGGGCGGCGGCCTCTGTCCGCAGCCGCATCTGCCCGGGCCCCGGCTCGGGCATCGGTCGCTCGACCAGGGTGAAATCCTCGACGCGGCCCAGGGCCGTACCTTCCCAGCGCAGCATGCGTGTTCCTTCCCGGCATCCGGTTCGCGGGCCCCCGGGGGGCGCAGCGCCGCCGGGTCAGTCGGGGGCGTAGGCCTTCAGGAAGCGCCTGACCGCAGCCTCCACCCGCCGTTCGGCCTCGGCGTCGTCGGGCGGCGGCGCGGCGTGGAACAGCTGGCGGAGCTGCAATTTACCGTTCAGCATACCGAAGAAGTGTTCGGACGCGAGATCGGGATCATCGACCGACAGCCGGCCGGCACGATCCTGTGCCGCCAGCCAGTCGGCCAGCCTGCGGCCGTTGCGGGCCGGGCCGATCTCGTAGAAGGCGGCGGCGAGCTCCGGCGCCATGCCGCCCGGCCCCGAACCGGTCAGCATGCGCATGACCGAGACCATCTTACCCGTGATGACCACATCCATGAAATGCCAGGCGATGCGGGTCAGGATCTCGTGGGGTGAGGCCTCGGGGTCCGGGGTTTCCAGATGGGCGGTGATCTGGTCGGCGACCTCGGCGATCGCCGCCAGGAAAAGCTCGTCCTTGTTGCGGAAGGCGTTGTAGATCGTCTGCTTCGAGACCCCGGCCTCGGCCGCGATCTCGCCCATGCCGGCCACGAAGCCGTCGCGGGTGAACAGCCGGCGGGCTGCCTCCAGGATCGCGCGGCGCTTTTCCGTGTCGGGCGGCCGGCCGGGCCCCTGCCGGGCCGGCGGGCAGCCGGTACCGCAGGCTTCGGCCGCAGCTTCCCGGGCGGCGGCGACCGCGGCCCGCACCCGGCGGATGTCGGTCCGGCTCGCCTCGGTCAATGCCCGCCTCCCCCGCCGGCTCCGGCCATCTGCGGCCGGCGCACGGTGGTGGTGATCACCGCCGCGGCGACGAAGATCCCCGCCAGCACCAGAAAGACGTCGCCGAAGGTCATCACCTGCGCCTGAGCCTGGATCATGTTCATCAGCGTCTTGAGCGCCGCGAGCGAGCTGTCGCCGGCAATCGCCCCGTCAAAGCGCTGGCCAAGCGCATCGAGTGCCGCCTGGACCTCGGGCCGGTTCGGATTGGCAGCGTCGGCGATGCGTTCCAGATGAAGGGCGTTGCGGTCGATCATCAGGGTGTTGATGCCGGCAAGCCCCACCGCCCCGCCCAGATTGCGCATCAGATTATAGAGCCCGCTCGCATTCTTCAGCATCTCCATCGGCAGCGTACCGAGGGCGATCTGGTTGACCGGCAGCATGCACAGCATCAGCGACATGCCGCGCATGATCTGCGGCCACAGCAGCTGGTCGAACTGCCAGTCGGCGGTGATGTGCGACATCCACCAGGTGGACCCGGCGAGCATGGTGAAGCCGATCGCCAGCATCACCCGCACGTCCATCTTGCGCGACAGCATGCCGGCAATGGGGGCCGAACAGAACTGGGCAAGGCCGGTGACGAACAGCACCTCGCCGATCTGCATGGCGTTGAGATCGCGGATCCGCGCCAGGTAGAGCGGCAGCACATAGACCAGACCGTAGAGGCCGACGCCGATCACGAAACTGAACACGCAGCCGGTGGCGAAATTGCGGTCGCGGAACGCCTTGAGATCGACGATCGGGTTGTGGTGGCTCAGCACCCGCCAGAAGAAGCCGATGCCGGCTGCGACCATCACGACGAACAGGAAGGTGATCGTGCGGTCGTCGAACCAGTCGTCACGCGGCCCCTCTTCGACCACATATTCCATCGAACCCAGGAACAGCGCCATCAGCACCAGCCCGAGCAGATCCAGCCGGCGCAGCAGGCTGCGATCGCCGGTATCGAACGAGGGCGCGCGCCAGACCACCAGCGTGACCAGAATGCCGGGCACGACGTTCACCAGGAACAGCCAGTGCCACGAGAAGATCTCGGTCAGCCAGCCGCCGAGGGTCGGGCCGATGGTGGGGGCGAGTGTCGCGACCAGACCGATCACCACCGACACGCCGGCCCGCCGGTTGCCGGGGAAGAGCTGGAAGGCCGCCGCGAACACGGTCGGGATCATCGCGCCGCCGACGAAGCCCTGCAGCGCCCGCCAGAGGATCATCTCGTCGAGGGTGGTGGCGGTGGCGCAGAGCGCGCTCATCACCGTGAAGCCCGCGGCCGAGATCAGGAACAGACCGCGGGTCGACAGCGCCCGGGAGAGATAGCCCGAGAGCGGGATCATCACCACTTCGGCGATCAGATAGCTGGTCTGGATCCACGAGACCTCGTCGGGGCTGGCGGCAAGGCCGGCCTGGAGTTCCGACAGCGAGGACGACACGATCTGGATGTCCAGGATCGCCATGAACATGCCGAAGATCATGGCGATAAAGCCGGCGATCTGCCCCACCGAGGGCCCCTTGGGCGCCGCGGCGGCAGGCGCTGCCGGTGCGCTGCCCGCTGTAGACGTGGCCTCGGTCATCGGACCCGCCTCCGCTCAGCGCTGTGCGAGACGCGGGGCCGTGGGCTCGGCACCCAGGCCGTACTGGGGCTGAACCGCTTCGGCCGCGGGTTCGGCCGCGGTATCGACCGCCACCACGACCGACAGGCCCGGCACCAGCAGCTTCGCCACGGGATCGGCCTCGTCCACCGCAATGCGGACCGGCACACGCTGGACGATCTTGGTGAAGTTGCCGGTGGCGTTCTCGGGCGGCAGCAGGCTGAAGCGCGCGCCGCTGGCCGGCGACAGGCTTTCGACCCGGCCATGCAGCTCCCGCCCGCCGAGGGCGTCGACAGCGATGGTCACCGGCTGGCCGGGGCGCATCGCCGCAAGCTGGGTCTCCTTGAAATTCGCAACCACATAGGTCTCGGGCAGCGGCACGATCGCAAGCGCGGTCTGGCCGGCCTTGACGTATTCGCCGGGCTCGACCGAGCGGTTGGCCACGATCCCCGACTGGGGCGCCCGCACCACGGTATGGGCAAGATCCAGCCGGGCCGCCTGAAGCGTCGCCTCGGCAGAGGCGATCTGGGCTTCGGCCTCCACGCGGTTCGCCTCCAGCACCGGCACCTGGCCCCGGGCCGCCGCCACGGCGGCCTTGGCCTCGGCCAGCGACGCCTCTGCCTTGCGGGCATCGGCGCGGGCGGTGTCGTAGCGCTGGGCGCTGGCGGCGGCGGTGCGGTTCAGTTCGGCATAGCGCTTGAGGTCGCCGGCCGCGCGGGCGCGTTCCGCCTCGGCCGAGGCGACGCCGGCCTCGGCGCGCGCGATCTCGGTCTTCTGCAGCTCCAGCTGGCGGTCGATCACGTCGACCGACGCCCGGGCGCGGGCCAGCGCCGCCTCGGCTTCGGCGACCTTGGCCTTGTAGTCGGCATCGTCGATCCGGAACAGCAGGGCGCCGGCATCAATCGCGGTGTTGTCCTTCACCGCCACCTCGGTGACCTGGCCGGCCACACGCGGCGCGATGTTGGCGATGTCGCCATGGACATAGGCGTCGTCGGTGCTTTCGACGAAGCGGCCATGGCGCCACCATTCCGCACCGTACCAGCCACCGCCGACCAGTGCCGCAACGACCACCGCGCCAAGGATGATCTTTTTCATACCGCCTCCGCCGAATGACCGGACCGCCCGAATTACTGGACCAGGGCGACCACGAATTGGTTTCCGCACAAGATGGCCGATCCGGCGGGGGCTTCAAGACATTTCTGGATGATCGGGTCCAGAAATTCCGGAGGGGTCACCTTCGGGCAACGCATGGCGGTGACGGGGGTCACAAAACGGCGCAAGCCCGCCAGACGGCGGGCTTGCGGACAGTGTGAGAGGGTACCCGAAAGGGAACGGGTCGGATGCGCCTTGCGGCACACCCGACCCGTCCTGTCGGTCCTTGAGGGGAACCCGGCCGTCGGCGCACCCTTCCGACGGCCTGCTTCACGGTCGGACCGATCAGGTGGCGCCGCCGGCGGGGTTGCCCGAAGGCGTCCCGCTCTGCGGCTCAAGATTGCTGCTGCCAGATCCGGAGCTGCCGGCCGAACCGGTATCGCCCGCGCCGGGGGTGGTGGCGCCGCTGCTGGCGTCACCCGGCGCATCGGGGGCGGGCTGTGCCGGCGTGGTCGGGCTGGGAGAAACCGGCGCCGGCGTGTTCGGAGCGGTCGGGGCACCGCTCTGATCAGTCGGCGCCGAAGGGCTGGCAGGCGCGGATGGGGCGGGGGCAGGTGCAGGCGCCGACGGCGCGGGGGCCGGGGCCGACTGTTCGGCCGGCGGCGTGCTCGGGGCGTCGGCGTCGTCACAGGCCGCGACCGCCAGAACCGCGGCTGCGGCGAAGGCGAGACGGGTTGCGACGCGGGGGAAAGCGATGCCCATGTGAGATGTTGCTCCTGATGATGTCTCGGCTGCCCCCGGGGAGAGGGGCAGGTGGGCCGCGGCGGGCGCCGCACGGCCGGTCCGATGCCTCCTACGGGAAAGGAGGTGCCCCTCGGGAGAGAGAGGGGCTCCCATGAGCGGCGGGACGGGGCCGGGACATGGGCGACGGGATCGGTGGACCGGCGCGGTCGGGACGGGCGGGAGGTGTGCTGGTGCCCGTCGCGGCCACATCCCGACTGTCGCCCGGATCGCCCCGCCATGCACGTGAGCGATACCGGGCATCCGAGAGCCAGAGTTGTGACCGGAAAAGGGCCGGCCTGCCGGGGCCGCGGCTTTTTGGAAACCCCCCGCCCGCCACCGACGTGATAGGGTTGCCCGTCATTCATTGCGAGGGGGCGGGGCGGGTCCATGGACCACGGGCCGGAAACCGACCGTCTGCACGACCTGCTGACAGCCGTGGGCACCGGCGACCGGCGTGCTTTCGACGCGTTGTATCTCAGGCTGTCGGGCCGGCTGCACGCGGTCGCCCTGCGCATGCTGAGGGATGCCGATCTGGCCGAGGACGCCGTCCACGACGCCTTCGTGCAGATCTGGCGCAATGCCGGGCGCTACGACCGCGCCCGCGGCGAGGTCACCGCCTGGGCGATCGGCATTCTGCGCTATCGGGCGCTCGATCTGCTGCGCCGGCGCGGCCGCGAAACCGCCGCCGACCCGGTCATCGTCGCCGATCTGGCCGATCAGGCGGCCGCCGCGGATCCCGACAATCCCCCCGCCTTCACGCCACCGGAACTGCCCGGCCGGCTCAACCGGCTGGAAACCTGTCTGGCCGAGCTGTCCGATGGAGCGCGCGGCAGCATCCGCCTTGCCTATGTCGACGGGTTGAGCCATGGCGAGATCGCCGGCCGCACCGGCCAGCCGCTCGGCACCGTCAAGAGCTGGATCCGTCGCGGCCTGGCCGCGCTGAAGGAGTGCCTGGAGCAATGACCGCCGGCCCGACCGATCCGCGGGAGGTTCCCGATCCGCGCGACGTCGACATTGCCGAATACGTGCTGGGGACGCTGGACGAGCCGGCGCGGACGGCGCTGCGCGCCGAGATCGCCCGGGATCCGGCGCTGCGCGCAGCGGTCGCCGACTGGGAACGCCGGCTGGCCCCGATGGTGCTGGCGCTGGATCCGGTCACGCCGCCCGCCCGCCTGAAGGCTGGCATCGATGCCAGCCTTGCGGGCGACACCAGCCGGAGCGAGGCGGCGCAGGTGATCGACCTCCGCCGCGGTCTGACCCTCTGGCGCTGGACCGCGGGGGCGGCCGGGCTTGCCGCGGTGGCGGCTGCGGCCATGGCCGCCTTCCTGCTGATCCGCCAGCCTCTGCCCGATCCCGACGCCACCCGGCTGGTGGCGGTGCTGCGCCCGCTGGAGGCCGCCGAAGCCCCGACCTGGGTGGTATCGGCCGAGCCGGGCGAAGGCTTCGGCCGGAAGCGGCTGCTGGTCCGCACGCTGGGCGTGCCGGCGGCCGGGACCGTGGCAGAGACCGCGCCCGGGCCCCGGGATTTCGAACTCTGGGCCCTGCCGGGCGAGGGCGCGGCACCGGTTTCGCTGGGCCTGATCGATCCGGCGCACGAGACCCGGGTCGACCTGCCCGCGACGCTCGGCCCCCGCCTGGGTGACGGGCTGGGCCTGGCGGTTTCGATCGAACCCGCCGGCGGCTCGCCATCCGGCGCCCCCACCGGACCGGTGGTGCTGATCGGCGCGCTGACCCGCACCGGCGGCTGAGCACCGACGCCTCGATCCCGCGACGGCCGACATCTGCCTGCAACACGGACGTGGTATGCGGGCAGATCGGTTCGCCCGTGGAGATCACGCCCCATGAAGACGCCCGCCCTGCTGCTGGCCGCGGCCCTTGCCGCAGCCACCCTGATGCCCGCCGCCGCCGATGCCGCCCAGGGCCGCCTGGTCGTCTACACCTCGACCCCCAACAAGGCGATGGCCGATCTGATCACCGCCTTCAACAAGGCGGAACCCGAGGTCACGGTCGAGTTCTTCCGGTCGGGCACCACCGAGGTGCTGGCCAAGCTGGATGCCGAATTCGCCGCCGGCAGCCCAGAACCCGACCTGCTGCTGATCGCGGACAGTGTGGCCATGGCCGGGCTGAAGGCACGCGATCGCCTGGCGGCCTGGCCCGACGCGCCGGTCGAGGGGCTGCCCGTCTCGTCGTATGACCAGGATCGCACCTGGTTCGGCACCAAGATCATCGCCACCGGCATCGCCTGGAACACTGCCGCCGGCCTGCCCGCACCGACCGGCTGGGCCGATCTCGCCGCCCCCGCCGCAAAGGACCGGGTGGTGATGCCGAGCCCGCTCTATTCCGGTGCCGCCACCATCCATGTCGGCACCGTCACCGCCACTCAAGACCTCGGCTGGTCCTACATGGAGGCGCTGAAGACCAATGGCGCGACCGCCCTGCAGGGCAATGGCGCGGTACTGGATGCGGTCGCGACCGGCCGCGCCGCCTATGGTGTGCTGGTCGATTTCATGGCCTTCAATGCCGCCGCCAAGGGCTCGCCGGTCGGTTTCGTCTACCCCGCGGAAGGGGCGACCGCCGTCACCGAGCCGGTCGCGATTCTGAAGACCGCCCGCAATGTCGACGCCGCCCGCGCCTTCGTGGCCTGGCTGCTGTCGGAAGATGGCCAGCGCTTCACGGTCGCCCAGGGCTATATGCCGCTGCGGCCCGAGGCCGGCGCGCCGCCTGGCCGGCCGGCCAGCGTCAAGCTGCTCGAGGTTGCGCCCGACACCCTCGCCGCCATCGGCGAGGAGACCCGCCGCCACTTCGCGGCGCTGTTCGGCGGGTGATCCCGGCCTTTCGCCTCCGATTTCAGGCGCGTCCCCGCCTCTCACTGGCGGAGGCCGGCGGCCCGCCGGGCGATCCCCGCGCCGGCCGCGCGGGCCTGCCGGCGGTGGCGGCAGCACTGCTGCTGGCCGGCCTGCCGCTCGGCTTCATCGCGGTGGAAGCGGTGGCGGGCGGGCTCGGCCTCGGCCTGCTCGGCGACGGGCGGGTGCTGCAGGCCGGGCTCAACACGCTGGTGACGGCCGTGGCCTCCACGGTCGCGGCTCTGGTGCTGGGCGGTGGGACCGCCCTGCTGGCCGGGCTGACCGACCTGCCGGGCCGGCGCGGTTTCGCGGCCCTCGCCCTGTTGCCGATGCTGATCCCCAGCCAGATTGCGGCGCTCGCCTGGGGGCGGGCCTTCGATCCCGCAGGCCCGCTGGCCCGGGTGCTGGGGCTGGGCGGGTTCGGCCCCAACCCGCTGGAGAGCGCCTGGGGCGTGTGGCTGGTGATGGGGGTGGAGCATATGCCGATCGCCTTTCTGGCGGTGATCGGCGCCGTCACCCGCATTCCGGCCGAACCCGCCGAGGCGGCACGGGTTGCAGGTGCCGGCCCCGCCGCGGCCCTGGCCGTCGCGGCCCGGCCGCTGGTCGCCCCGGCGTTTGCCGCGGCCGCGGCACTGTCGCTGGTGTCCGCCGCGGGCAATTTCGGCGTACCCGCCCTGCTCGGCATTCCCGGCGACTATCCGGTGCTGTCGACGCTGATCTATCAGCGTCTGTCGGGCTTCGGGCCGGCGGCGCTCGGCGAGGCAGCTGCCCTGGCCGGCCTGCTCGGCCTCGGCACGCTGGGCCTGCTGCGCCTGCAATCCCTGATGGCCGGGCGTGCCGCACGCGTCGCCGATGGCGGCCGGCTGGTGCCCCGCCTGCCGCTGGGCAGGCGCCGCCGTCAGATCGCGGGGCCGGCCTGGATGCTGATGATCGCCCTGTCGCTGCTGCCGCTGGCGGCCCTGGTCGTGGCCTCGCTGGTGCCGGCACCCGGCGTGCCCCTGACAGCGGCCACCGCCAGTCTCGACGGCTATCGCGCGGCACTGGACCTCCGCCACGGGGCGGGCAGCGCCGTGATCACCTCGGCCTGGCTCGCCCTGGTCACCGCGCTCGTGTCGGTTGCGGTGGCGCTGCCGCTGGGCCTGCTGGCGGCGCGCGGCGCACCCGCCGCCCGGCTGGCCGCCGGCGGCTTCGATCTGGCCCTCGCCCTGCCGGGCACGGTGTTCGCGATCGGGGTGATCCTGGCCTTTCTGCCGCCGCTGCCGGGCATCGGGCTCACCCTCTACGGCACACCCGCCATTCTGCTCGCCGCCTATCTCGGCCGGTTTCCGGGGCTGGTGCTGGCGCCGGTGCGGGCCGCCGCGGAACGGCTGGACCCGGCCCCGGAACAGGCCGCGCGTCTGGCCGGCGCCGGCTTCCCGGCCCGGATCCGCGTCGGCGCCTGGCCGGCACTCGCCGGCCCCGCGGCCGGCGGCGCGCTGCTGGTGCTGCTCACCGCCTTCAACGAACTCACCCTCTCGGCCCTGCTCTGGTCGCGGGGGGCCGAGACCGTGGGTGTTGCGATCTATGCCCGCCAGGCCGAAGGCGACAGTGCCGGCGCCGCTGCGCTCTCCGTGGTCGCCCTGGCCGCAGCCCTCGGGCTTGCAGGCCTCGCCTTCCGGATGATCGCCCGCCTGCCCGGGCTTGAAAGCGCTTTCGGAGACCGCCCATGACGCCGCGCGCCCCTGCCTCATCACCCCCGCCGGATGCCATCCGGCTGGAGGCGGTGACCCGCCGTCACGGCCGCAAGGCGGCGCTCGACCGGGTCGATCTTCAGGTCATGCCCGGCGAATTCGTGGCCCTGCTCGGCCCGTCCGGCTGCGGCAAGACCACGCTGCTGCGCCTGGTCGCCGGGCTCGACGGCGCCGATGACGGACGGATCAGCCTGGCTGGCCGGCCGGTGGATCGCGACGGCCGGGTCCTGGTGCCGGCCGAGGCGCGCGGCGTGGGCATGGTGTTCCAGAGCTATGCCCTGTGGCCGCAGATGACGGTCGCGCGCAATGTCGCCTATGCGCTGGAACGCGCCCGCCGGGCACCGGCCGAAACCGCCGCCCTGGTGGCAGAGGCGCTTGCGGCGGTGGGGCTGCAGGACCGCGCCGGGGCCATGCCCGATGCGCTGTCGGGCGGCCAGCGCCAGCGCGTCGCCCTGGCCCGGGTTCTGGCGGCGCGCCCCCCGGTCGTGCTGATGGACGAGCCGCTGGCCAATCTGGACCCGCATCTGCGCCGCGGCATCGGCGAAGAGATCCGGCGCCTGCATGATGCCACCGGTGCCGCCACGCTTTACGTCACCCATGATCAGGCCGAAGCGATGGCGCTGGCCGACCGGATCGCGGTGCTGAAAGGCGGCCGGATCACCCAGATCGACACGCCCGAAGCGATCTATGACCGGCCGGCCGATGCCTGGACGGCCGGTTTCATCGGTCAGGGCGCCGTGCTGCCGGTCACGATCCTGAGGGCCGAAGCCGACGGCCGCGCCCGCGCCCGCATTGGTGCCGGGCCCGATCTGGTCGAGGCGGTGCTTCATGTGCCGCCCGGCACCGCCGCCGGTCCGGCACGCGCCGTGTTCCGGCCGGAACAGCTGGTGCCGGTGCCGCGCGGCACCACCGGCAGCCTGCCGGCACTCGTCGACCGGCGGGTGTTCGAGGGGGCAGGACGCCTGCTCTGGCTGTCCGCCCCCTGGTCGCCAGAGCCGGTGCCGGTGCGCACCGGCCGCGAGGCCCCGCGCCCGGGCGACGTGCTGGGGGTGGTGGTGCGGGACGGCTGGGTCCTGCCGACCCCGGGCTAGATCCCCCGGGCTAGATCACCGCCAGTTCTACCAGCGGCCGCCCCTCGGCAACCCGGGCCGGGCTGAACTGGCCGAGGTCGAGCGTGACGAAGCGGCCATGGACGATCAGCTCGGCGAGCCCCCGGCCGGCGGCGGCGGCCTGCTGCAGACCATGACCGCTGAACCCGGCGATGACCTGGAAATTGGCGAGGTCCGGCATCGGGCCGATCAGGGCGTTGGCATCGAAGACGTTCATCTCGTAATGCCCCGCCCAGGACGCCCCCGGCCGCAGCCTTTCAAAGGCCGGCACGCGCGCCGCCAGCACGGGCCAGATCCGCTCTTCGAACAGGGGATGATCGACGATCAGTTCGAGCTGATCGGGGTCCGCATCCCCCTCTCCCGGCGACCAGCCGCAGATGAAGCGGTTGCCTTCCGGCCGGAAATAGACGCCGGCCGGGTCAACGGTCAGCGGGGCGTCGTGGGGGCCGTGCTCGCAATCGAACACGAAGACCGAGCGGCAGCGCGGCCGCACCGGCAGATCGAGCCCGGCCATCGCCGCCACGGTCGCGGCCAGGGGGCCTGCGGCGTCGACCACCTGGCCTGCGCCCAGCCTGCGGCCCGAGGCGAGGCGGACCGAGGCGATCCGATCCCCGTCCCTGTCCAGCCCCACCACCTCGTCGTCGAGATAGACCGCCCCGAGCGCCCGGGCCTTGCGCTTGAAGGCCTGAAGCAGCGCCCAGCCGTCAAACCAGCCCTCGCCTTCAAGCCCGAGCGTGCCGCCCGACAGCCCCTCGGTCGCAAGCCAGGGGAAACGGGCGGCGAGGTCGGCCGGATCGAGCAGCGCCGACCGGGCGCCCGCCTCTGCCTGGGCGGCATGGACCGCCGGCAGATGGGCACCGCCCGCCGGGCCCGCCAGCAGCAGATAGGCCCTGGGCACCAGCCCCAGATCAGGTACGGCGCCGTCGACCGCCAGCAGCGACGGATCGCGCAACAGCGCATAGCCGAAGCGCGACATGTGGATATTGGCCGGGGTGGAAAATTGCTGGCGGATCGATCCCGCAGACAGCGCCGAGGACGCCCGGGCATAGCCGGGGTCGCGCTCGACCACCGCCACCCGGCCATCGAAGGCCGGGTCGAGCCCCAGGAAATAGGCGACCGCCGAGCCCATGGCTCCGCCGCCGATGATCACGACGTCGAACGTCTCTGCGGACGACATCCCGGTCTCCTCCTCCCTCGCAATCCGCAACCGGCCCGGCCGGTTGCGCGCGCCCACGTTAAACCGGCGCCACGGGCGGCGCCAGCGATGGCGCTTGACGCCGGCGGCCAGCCCAATTAGAACCTCTCAATTAGAATAAATAATTTAATTCGGGAGACCCGGATGGTCCGCACCCCCCGCTTCGCCGCCGAAGACTTTGTGGAAGCCGCGATCGGGCTGGTGGCCGAGGGCGGCCCTTCGGCTGCGACCATGGCCTCGATCGCCCGGGCCGTGGGGGCGCCGACGGGATCGCTCTATCATCGCTTCGACAGCCGTGCCGCGGTGATGGGGGCGATGTGGGCGGCCCTGCTCGATGAACTCGCCGGCATCCTCGCCCCGCCGCTTGCCGCAGGACAACCGGCCCGGGCGGCCCTGGCCCTCGCCGACTGGGCGGCGGCACGGCCGCGCCCGGCGCGCGCCCTGCTGCTGGCCGATCTCGACACCGTGCTCGACGCCCCGCCCGAAGGCGGCACGGCCGCGGCGATCGATGCCGCCGAGGCACGGATCGAGACCGCCTTCGATGCCTGTGCCGCACGGCTCGGGATCGCAGCCGAGGATGCGGCAGCACGCAATCGGCTGCGCTTTCTGGTCATCGACGCGCCGGTTGCGGCACTGCGCCCGGCGCTCAAGGCAGGCCGCACACCCGGCCCAGGGGAACGGCGCCTGATCGAGGAACTGGCCACCCTGCTGCCCACCGCACCCGGCATCGAAGAGGACGCAGCATGACCCGCCTGTCGATCGAGGCCGACGATACCGGCCGCCACACGCCGATCCATGGTCCTGAGGCGATCGCCGCCCTGCGTGAAGCCGGCCGGATCGCGGCGCTCACCCTGGACCATATCGCCCCGCTGATCCGCCCGGGCATCTCCACCGCCGAGATCGATCACGAAGCCGATGCCTTCATGCGGGCAGCCGGTGCCGTAGCCGCCACCATCGGCTACAAGGGCTATGCCCATGCCAGCTGCATTTCGATCAACCATGTGGCGGCCCATGGCATCCCGTCCGACATGAAGCGGCTGAAGGCCGGCGACATCGTCAATGTCGACGTGACCCCGCTGGTCGACGGCTGGCACGGCGATACCAGCCGCACCTTCGGCGTGGGGCCACTGCCGCTGAAGCTGAAGCGCCTGGTGCTGGCCACCTTCGAGGCGATGTGGGCGGGGATCGACGCCGTCCGGCCGGGGGCGCGCCTGGGCGATATCGGCGCCGCCATCCAGGCCCGGGCCGCCGCCGACCGGCTGGCGGTGCTGACCAGTTTCTGCGGCCACGGCACCGGCCGCATCTTCCACGACGCGCCCCAGGTGCTGCATGTCGGACGTGCGGGTGACGGGATGCTGCTGGAGCCGGGCATGGTCTTCACCATCGAACCGATGCTGACCACCGGTCGCGACCGCACCACCATTCTGCCCGACGGCTGGACGGCCGTGACCGCCGACCGGGCCCCCACGGCACAGTTCGAACACACCGTAGCCGTGACCGATACAGGGGTGGAGGTGCTGACACTCTCTCCCGATGATCCATCCCCCAGATCGTGGAATTTTGACTGACGGCAGGGAACCGGACGCTTTTCATCCCATTCTTGTCGCTGGACGGGCGTGTCACCTGCGGGGAACACTGCCGTTAACGTAAACTCCATCGGGGCGACAAGAATGAAGATGATCAAACGGGCCGGCCTCACTCGGACCGGTTCCGCATTCGGTGGTACGCTGGTTGCCGGGCTTGGGCTTGCCCTGCTTCCCGATCCCGCGGCCGCACAGGCGGCCAATGGCAGTGCCGTGACCGGCTCGGTGACCGCAGTGGTCGGCACGGCGGAGGGCACGCCGGACCAGCCGGTGGCGGTGGAGCACGACGCCGAGAACGGCACCTTCTCGCTGGTGTTCGAAAACGACTATTTCGCCGATACCGACCGCCATTACACCAACGGCTTCCGCTTTTCATACATGACCCCGCCGGGCGGCGACCCGCAATGGCTGCGCGATGCGGTGGGCGCGATCCCCTTCACCGGCTTTGGCGGCGACATCCGCGTGGTCTGGTCGCTGGGCCAGAACATGTACACGCCGCGCGATACCTCGCTCCGCAATCCCGACCCCGACGACCGTCCCTATGCCGGCTGGCTGTACGGCTCGGTCGGCGTGATCGCCGAAACCGGCGGCGTGCTCGACCAGATCGAACTGTCACTCGGCATCGTCGGCCCCTCCTCGCTTGCCGAGCAGACCCAGAAGGGCGTTCACGAGCTGATTTCGAGCGACGACCCCCAGGGCTGGGACACCCAGCTCAAGGACGAGCCGATCGTCCAGCTGACCTATCAGAAGAGCTGGCGCGCCCTTGCGGCCGGCTCCGCCTGGGGTTTTGCCGCCGATGTCACGCCGCATGCCGGCTTCGCCCTCGGCAATGCCTTCACCTATGCCAATACCGGCGTCACCTTCCGCCTGGGCCAGGATCTGCCGCGCGATTACGGCCCGCCGCGGATCAGCCCCAGCCTGCCCGGCTCAACCTATTTCCGCCCGACCGACAGCTGGGGCTGGTATCTCTTCGCCGGCGTCGACGGTCGTGCGGTCGCCCGCAACATCTTCCTGGACGGCAACACCTGGAAGGACAGCCGCAGCGTCGACAAAAAGCCGCTGGTCGGCGACCTGCAGGCCGGTCTCGCCATCACCATCAACGGCGCCCGCATCGCCTACACCCATGTGATCCGGTCGAAGGAGTTCGACGGCCAGGATCAGCATGATGAATTCGGCGCTCTGTCAGTATCGTTTAACTTTTAAAGGATGCGAATTTGAACGCCCTCATCAATTGACATGACGCTTTGATTTTCCGTATTTCCGGTTTCCATAAGTATTTTGTTAAATCCTCCGACGTAGGCTCCGAGTGCGGCCGGCCCTCTCGTGGCCCCGCCTCAGAGCCACGTCGGAGCACCCGTCATCATGTCGTCCGTCCGTTCCCTCAAAATCGGCGGCAAGCTCGTTCTCGCGTTTGCCGCCCTGATCCTGATCATCCTGGCCATTGCGCTTTTTGCGATCGACCGGCTGGCCCTGGTGGAGAGCACCGCCGCCGAGATGCGGAACAATCGCGTTCCCAGTCTCACTGCACTTGCGAATCTCGATTCGACCGCACTGGAGCATCGCGTGGCGGTTGCGCGCCATGTCATCTCGCAGGATGCGAAGACCATGGCGGAGGTCGAAGCGACCATCGGCTCGTTGACCGATCAGATGCAGAAACAGCTGGACGCCTATCGTCCGCTGATCTCCGACGAGGCTGAACGGCAGGCTTTCGACAAGCTGACCAGCGCCTGGAGCGACTATACCCGCGGCACTGCCGCTCTTCTGACCGTGTCGCGCGAGAACCGCACCGCCGAGGCCATGGCCAATTACGAGGGCGAGAGCCGTGTCGCACGCGAGGCGGTCGCGAGCATGCTCGACCAGATCACCGACATGAACGTCGCCGCCGTCAAGGCTTCGGGGGAACATGCGCTCGGCGTTTATGAGGGGGCTCGTTTCGCCCTTCTGACGGCACTCGCCATCGGCCTCGTCATCGCGATTGCCGCCGTTCTGCTGCTGGTCCGCTCGGTCGCCCGTCCGGTCAGTGCCATGACCGCCGCCATGCGCCGTCTGGCCGACAAGGACACCTCGGTCGAGATTCCGGGCGCCGGCCGCGGTGACGAGATCGGCGACATGGCCAAGGCGGTCGCGCATTTCCGCGACAACATGATCCGCGCCGACCAGCTTGCCGCCGAGCAGGAAGCCGGCCGCGCCGCCCGCGAGGCGGAGCGCAGCCGCCGGGATGCGGCCACCAGCCGCTTCCTGGACCAGATCGGCCGCGTGGTCAGCAATCTGGGCTCGGCCGCGACCCAGATGAACGGCAATGCCGAAACGCTGAGCCATGCGGCGGATGAAAGCCAGAGCCGCACCACCACCGTCGCCGCCGCCGCCGAACAGGCCACGGTAAACGTCCAGACCGTCGCCACCGCGGCGGAAGAACTCGCCGCCTCGATCCGCGAGGTCGGCAGCCGCATCACCACCACCGCCGACGTCACCCGCCGGGCCGTCGATCAGGCAGAGACCACCAATGCCGTTGTGCAGGACCTGACCCGCACCGCACAGAAGATCGGCGATGTGGTGCTGCTGATCCAGCAGATCGCCGCACAGACCAACCTGCTGGCGCTGAATGCCACCATCGAGGCGGCACGGGCCGGCGAGGCCGGCAAGGGCTTCGCGGTCGTCGCGTCCGAGGTGAAGAGCCTGGCCAGCCAGACCGGCAAGGCGACCGAAGAGATCCAGAGCCAGATCGACGCCATCGTCGGCGCCACCGACCGCACCGCCGGTGCCATCCGGTCGATCTCCACCACCATCGGCGAAGTGGGCGAGCTGACCTCGGCCGTTGCCGCGGCCGTCGAGGAACAGGTCGCCGCCACCGCCGAGATCGCCCGCAACACCCAGCAGGCCTCCAGCGGGACCGACGAGGTCATGCGCACCATCCACGGCGTCGCGGAACGGGCGATCGAGACCGGCCGGGCCGCCGGAGATGTCCGCAGCGCCGCCGGATCGCTCACTGGCGAAGCCGCGCGCCTGCGCGACCTGGTCGAGGGCTACGTCGCCGAGATCAAGGCTGCCTGACCACACCCACGCGTTCCGACCCCGACTGCAGCCTCCCGCCCTTCCGGGCGGGAGGCTCTTTTTGCGTGGTCCATCACACGACCATACGCTTCTGTCAGGCTGATCCGTCGCGGATTGCGGCAGATCAATTCGCCATTGAGCCGCATGATGTAATCATTCCAGGATAAGACATCTCCAGCACGCCGTCCCCGGACGTCGGTCACGAATGCCCCAACGGAGAAGCTGCATGCGGTCGCTCAACTCTCTCAGGATCGGCACCAAGCTGATCCTCGCCTTCGTCCTGCTGATCGGATCGAGCGTGGTGGTCGCGGTCTTCACGATCGACCGGCTGGACCAGCTCGAGGCCGCTTCGGCGGACATGCGCGACAACCGGACACCGGGCATGGTGACGATCGCAGAACTCGACGTGGCCGCCCTGGAACACCGGGTATCGGTGGCAGGCCACCTGCTTGCCGACACCGCCCCGGCCAAGGCGAAACTGGAAGCCACCGCCGCGGAAGATGCCGCGCGTGTGGAGCGGGCGCTCGCGGCCCTCCGGCCGCTGGTCTCGGATGCGGATGAACGGGCACAGCTGGAGCGGCTGGCCAGGGGCTGGGCGGATTATCGCCGGGTGAGCGATCGGCTGCTCGCCCTGTCGCGCGACGGCAAGACGGCGGAGGCCCGGGCGATCTACGAGGGCGACGCCCGCCGGCTGCGCCAGGAGGTTGCGACCACGCTGGCCGCGATGACCAATGCCACGGTCGAGGGGATCCATCGCGAAGGCGAGGCCGCCCGCACCGACTATCAGCTGACCCGGACGCTGCTGGTCATCGTCACCGCCATCGGCCCGCTGATCTCGGCCGGCATCGTCTATCTTCTGATCCTGTCGGTGTCGCGCCCGGTGTCGTCGATGACGGCTGCCATGCGGCGGCTGGCCGACAAGGACACCTCGGTTCAGATCCCCGGCGCCGGGCGCGGCGACGAGATCGGCGAGATGGCCGGGGCCGTGGCCTACTTCCGGGACAACATGATCCGTGCCGACCGCCTGACCGCCGAGCAGGAGCAGGCCAGTGCCGCGCGGGAGGCGGAACGCGCGAAGCGTGACGCCTCGACCTCCCGCTTCCTGGAGGAAATCGCCAGCATCGTCACCCATCTGGGCTCGGCCGCCAGCCAGATGCACGGCAATGCCGAAAAGCTGAGCCGCACCGCCGACGACAGCCAGAGCCGCACCACCACGGTCGCAGCCGCGGCCGAGCAGGCGACCGTCAACGTCCAGACGGTCGCCACCGCCGCCGAGGAACTCGCCGCCTCGATCCGCGAAGTGGGCAGCCGCATCGCCGCCACAGCCGACGTCACCCGCCGGGCGGTCGATCAGGCCGAGACCACCAATGCCGTGGTCCAGGATCTGGCAAGCTCGGCGCAGAAGATCGGTGATGTCGTGCTGTTGATCCAGCAGGTCGCCGAACAGACCAACCTGCTGGCGCTGAATGCCACGATCGAGGCGGCACGGGCCGGCGAGGCCGGCAAGGGCTTCGCGGTGGTCGCGGCGGAAGTGAAGAACCTCGCCGGTCAGACCGGCAATGCGACCCAGGAAATCCAGGCCCAGATCGATGCCATCGTCAAGGCGACCGACCGGGCGGTGGATGCGATCCGTTCCATCTCCACCACCATCGGCGACGTGGGGGAGCAGACCTCGGCCGTGGCCGCCGCGGTGGAACAGCAGGTCGCCGCCACCTCTGAAATCGCCCGCAACACCCAGCAGGCCTCGTCGGGGACGGGGGAGGTGCTGCGCACGATCCATGGTGTCGCCGAACGCGCGGTCGAAACCGGCCACGCCGCCAGCGATGTCCGCAATGCCGCGGGATCGCTGTCCGACCAGGCCCAGCGGCTGCGCAACCTGGTCGAGGGCTATGTCGCCGAGATCAAGGCGGCCTGACCCCCGCACCCGACATCTTCGGAGGACACCTACCATGGCGGGTTCCGCATCGGTCATCCGTCTGCCGGCCGTTGCAGCGCTGCTGCTGCTGACGGCCGCCTGCGCCGGCCATCCGCAGGGGCCCGCACCCGGTGCCCCCGCCTGCCCGGCCGGCGATACGGCAATGGTCCAGACCACGCTGTTCTTCGGCCTGGACCGGCCCGGCGGCGCGCCGCAGATCACCCCCCGCGAATTCGACCGCTTCGTGGACGAGGTGGTGAGCCCGACCTTTCCGGACGGCTTCACCATCCAGCAGGCCGAAGGCGGCTGGCGGGACACCGAAACCGGCGCCACGATCCGCGAACCCTCACGGACCATCCTGATCCTGGCGCCGGCCGCCGATGCGGCCGAGGCGTCGGCACTCCGGGACCGGCTCGACCGGGTCCGGTCGGCCTATATCCAGGCCTTCGACCAGCAGGCCGTGGGCCTTGCCAGCGCGCGGGCCTGCGTGGACTTCTGAGACATCACTCCCGGCAGGGATCCCGGTGCAGCCAGCCGGCAAGCGCCCCGCCGCTCGCCAGAACCTCTTCGATCCGGCCGCAGGCGACGTTCGGCGGGCCGGCGACGTCGGGGTCTGCCGGCAGGAAGACGGGGTTCCCTTCCGCAGGCGCATCGGCCGGGCTTTCCCGCACCGGCACCAGGGTTTCCACCCGCGATCCGGTCGCATCGGCGATGCAGTCGTGGCGCGAGCCGTCGGGCGCACGCAGCCGGATGCCGGCCATGCCCCGGTTCATCGGCCAGGCCGAGACCACCGCCTCGACCGGTACCCGGCCATCGGCGATACAGGCACCGATGGCTGGCAGCAGATCGGCCAGATGGCGGGTCCAGTCGTCGGGCTCGACATCGGGCGCCACCCGGGTGGCATCGGCACCGGCAAGACTGCAGCATCCGGCGGCGACACTGCCATCGGGGAAGGAGACCACGGCCCGCCAGGGCCTCTCGGGGGTCTGGTCCGACATGGTCGAGGCACAGCTTTCCCGGCGCATGGTGGCGACCAGCAGCCCTTCCCGCCCGTCCCCGCGGAAGACCGCGGCCGGCGGCTCCAGAAAATCCAGCGTATCCAGCCGGCCGGTCAGGATGATCTCGTCGATGCCGGCCGCCCCCGGACGCGACAGCCGCGCCTCGGTACGGCCGATCTCCAGCCCCCAGAACGGCTCCTCGCCCACGCAGCTCATGCCGCGGATGCTGGCCGCCTGCGGTCCCGGATCCGGCCGCGTCGGATCCGACGCCCGGGTCGGCACGGATGCCGAGAGCACGACCGCCATGGGGGCCAGTAAGGCCAGATGATGCAGACCGGCGCGGGATGGGAACATGATCGTCTCCTCGTCGGATATCGCAAGCCACCCCGTCTCCCGCAGACGAGCATATCACGTCGGCGGGCCTATCACGTCGGCGGACCGCTGGCGCCGGCATGATCAGCGGGCCGCTGGCGCCGGGAACGGGTTTGTCGCAGACTGGGTTACCCCCGCGCCCGCTCAGGAGGGATGCCGAACCCCCATGTCCGCCACCTCACCGCGCGCACGCCATACGATCGATCTCGGCGGAACCCGCTGGGCCTTCGACGATCTGAAAACCCTGCTCGCCCGGGCAACGCCCCTGCGTTCCGGCGACCAGCTGGCGGGCCTTGCCGCCGACACGGCCGTCGAGCGCATGGCCGCACAGATGCTGCTGGCCGACCTGCCGCTCTCCACCTTCCTCGACGAAGCGGTCGTTCCCTATGAGGACTGCGAGGTCACGCGGGCGATCATCGATGATCACGACCCGGCCGCCTTTGCACCGATCCGCTCCCTGACGGTCGGCGCCTTTCGCGAATGGCTGCTGGGGCCCGAGGCGACGCCAGAGGCGCTGGCGGCGCTCCGCCCCGGGCTTACCCCGGAAATGGTCGCGGCCGTTTCCAAGATCATGCGGCTGCAGGATCTGATCGCGGTGGCTGCCAAGGCGCGCGTCACCACCGCCTTCCGCACCACCCTCGGCCTGCCGGGCCGGCTCGCGACCCGGCTGCAGCCGAATCATCCCACCGACGACGACCGCGGCATCGCCGCGGCGCTGTTCGACGGGCTGATCACCGGTGCCGGGGATGCCGTGGTCGGCGTCAACCCCGCGACCGACGGCGTGGACGACTACATCCGGATCTGCAGCCTGATGGAGGAGGTGCGCCTGAAGCTCGAGGTGCCGATGCAGCATTGCTGCCTGGGCCATGTCACCACCGCGATCGAGGCGATCGGCCGCGGTGCGCCGGTCGATCTGGTCTTCCAGTCGATCGCCGGGTCCGAAGCCGCCAATCGCGGCTTCGGCGTCGATCTCGCCCTTCTGGCCGAAGCACAGGAGGCGGCGCTTGCGCTGGGGCGCGGCACCGCCGGCACCGATGTGATGTATTTCGAGACCGGTCAGGGCTCGGCGCTGTCGGCCGACGCCCATCACGGGGTCGATCAGCAGACCATGGAGGCGCGCGCCTATGCGGTCGCCCGCCGGTTCAGGCCGCTGCTGGTCAACACGGTCGTGGGCTTCATCGGCCCCGAATACCTCTATGACGGCAAGCAGATCACCCGGGCCGGGCTGGAAGACCATTTCTGCGGCAAGCTGCTCGGCCTGCCGATGGGGGTGGATGTCTGCTACACCAACCATGCCGATGCGGATCAGGACGATATGGACGCCCTGCTCACCCTGCTGGTGCAGGCGGGCGTCACCTTCGTGATCACGGTGCCGGGGGCCGACGACGTGATGCTGAATTATCAGAGCCTGTCCTATCACGACGCGCTCTATATCCGCGAATTGACCGGCCGGCGCCACGCGCCCGAATTCGAGGCCTGGCTCGTGAAGGTCGGGCTGATCGACCAGGCCGGCCGGCTGGCCGACGCCAATGCCGCCGCAGCGCTGCGCCCGGCCCTGGGCCTGATCCGGGGGGGCGCATGACCCGTGACACCAAACTGCCCGCCACGATCCATGCGGATCAGGTGGTCCTGCCGGCGCCGGACGAGATCACGCGCCTGCGCCGCTTCACCGAGGCACGCATCGGCCTTGGCCGCGCCGGATCGGGCCTGCCCACCGCCGCCCATCTGCGCTTCGGCCTGGACCATGCCCGCGCCCGGGACGCGGTCTGGTCGGGCATCGATGCCGGAGCGCTGGTCGATGCGCTTCACGGACGGGGCCTGAGTTCTTGTCACGTTTCCAGCACGGCACGTGACCGTGCAGAATATCTGCGCCGCCCGGATCTGGGCCGGCGGCTGTCGGCCGAGGGGGCGGCCGCGCTGGGCGCCCTGCCGCCGCCGGCACCGGGGGCGGAGGTGGTGCTGATGCTGGGGGACGGGCTGTCGGCCGCCGCGGTGATGCTGAACGGCCTGGCGCTGATCGACGCGCTTTTGCCGAGGCTCACCGCCGCCCGCATCGGGGTGATGGCCGGTGTGGTGGCGACCCAGGCGCGGGTCGCCCTGGGCGATCCGGTCGGCGCGATCCTGGGTGCCCGGCTCGCGATCGTGCTGATCGGCGAGCGGCCGGGCCTCAGCGCCGCCGACGGCCTGGGCTGCTATCTCACCTTCGATCCCCGGCCGGGCACGCTCGACAGTGCCCGCAACTGCATCTCCAACATCCGTCCGGGCGGGCTCGATCCGGCGACCGCCGCCGCCAAGATCGCCTGGCTGGCGGCGGAAGCCCTTCGCCGCCAGTTGACCGGCGTCGGGCTGAAGGAGGCATCGGGTGTCGCGGTGCCGGCCGCCGGTCAGCCACGCGTGCTCACGGCGGAGTGAGCGCGGCGACGGCCTGCGACAATGCAGGGGCCAGATCGCCACGGGGCTCGACCTCCACACGGTCGAGCCCCAGCCACCCGGCCATGAGCTGAAGCCTGAGTGCCAGACGGGCCGCGACCTTGCCGACCGCATGGCCCGGCTCGGCATGGGCGGCTCTGGCGAGCAGCGCCCCGCTCTTCCGGTCGGCCTTGAGGTCGACCCGGGCGGCCAGATGCTCCCCCATCAGAAAGGGCAGCACGTAATAGCCATGGACCCGCTTTTCGGCAGGGACATAGATCTCGATCCGATAGCGGAAGCCGAACAGCCGTTCAGCGCGGTCGCGCTCCCAGACCAGCGGATCGAAGGGGGCGAGCAGCGCGTCGCTGCGGCAGCCTTTGGGCGCCGGCGCCTCGACATGCAGGAAGGCGGGCTGGCGCCAGCCTTCCACCTCGACCGGTAGCAGCCGGCCGGCCTCGACCAGATCGGCGATGGCGGGCCTGGTTTCGGCGGTCGCGAGGCGGAAATAGTCGGCAATGTCGGATGCGGTGGCGATGCCCAGCGCCCGGGCGGCGATGTCGGCGAGCGCGCGATGGGCATCGGCGACATCCGGCGTCGGTACCTCCATCACCTCGGCCGGCAGCACCCGTTCCGTCAGGTCATAGAGCCGTTCAAAGCCCCCCTGACGGCGACGGGTGGTGATTTCTCCCGCCCAGAACAGCCATTCCAGCGCCTGCTTCGCCTCCCCCCATCCCCACCAGCCGCCGGCTCCACGGCGGCCCTGGTCGAAAGCGCCGGCCGTCATCGGCCCTTCGGCGGCGATGCGGTCGCGCACCGCGCGGATGAAATCCTGCCGCTCGCGGCCGAATGTCGCGACGCCGCGCCAGATGCCGATGCCCTGGGCGGCCCGGGCCATGCGCCAGCGAAACAGCGGCTGCATCGCCACGGGGATGAGCGAGGCCTCGTGCCCCCAATACTCGAACAGATGGCGGGCATCGGTCGCCGCCGCATCCAGCAGCCCCGGATCATAGGCGCCGAGCCGGGCATGGAGCGGCAGGTAATGCGCACGGGCCAGCACGTTGACGCTGTCGATCTGCACCAGCCCCAACCGATCGACCTGGCTCGCCAGCCGACGGATGCCGATGCCGCCCGACGGCCGGCCGCCGCCCAGCCCCTGGGCTGCGATCGCGATCCGCCGGGCGTCTGCAAGGCTGAGGCTCGCCTGCGCCGTCACGCTGCCGTCGCGCAAACTCTCTCTCCCCAAAATCTCAGCATGGCTGCCCCGATCATAGCCCCGGACGAATCCGCAAGGCGAGCCTCCGGCCCGGCCACGTGCTGTCGTCCTGCCATCCTCCTGACGCGTCCGGATGATTGTCCCATTGCGCAAGCTGGTACAGTCATCGTGAGATTCCCGCAGATCGTCCCTTCATCAATCCGCCAGCCGGTGGACAATTCATGAAATACCGGTGCCCCCCATCCAGGTCATGAACCGCCGGCACCGCACGATCAAGAAACGCCACGGAGGAAACCATGCAGAGACGATTGATCGCGCTGGCGCTGGCCGGCTGCGCCTGGGTTGCCATGCCCGCCGCGCTTCACGCCGCCGGGGCACCGGCCCTTGAATACACGGCGGAGATGCGCGGCCCCGCCCCGATCCCGCCGGCAGAGCAGGGATTGCAGACCATCACCGCCACGCCCTGGTTCAAGGTATCCGACGATGGGCTGCAGCTGGAGGGACCGGTCTTCGACCGGGCCGGCAACCTGATCTTCACCGAGGTCTTCGGCGGCAAGGTCTTCCGCCTGACCCCCGACAAGAGGCTCGAGACGATCCTGGGCGAGAATGCGCTGGCACCGGCAGGGCTGGCCATCCACAGGGACGGGCGGATCTTCATCGCCGGGCTCGGTGACTTCAAAGATGCGGGCTCGGTGGTGGCGATGAACCCGGACGGATCCGGGCTGACCGCCATCGTCCCCGACACGGCGGGTTTCCTGCCCGACGATCTGGTCTTCGACGACAAGGGCGGCTTCTATTTCACCGACTTCAAGGGCACCTCCACCGATCCGACCGGCGGGGTCTACTATGTGGGACCAGAGGGCGGTGAGAAGGGCGGCGAGCCGGTGGCCGTGCTGCCGAACCTCTCGGTCGCCAATGGCGTCGGCCTGTCGCCCGACGGCAAGACGCTGTGGGTGACGGAGTTCAGCAAGGGGCTGCTGCATCGGGTGTCGCTCAGCGACGCCACCACCATCGCGCCCTTCGGGACCACGGTGCCCTATCATTTCACCGGGCCGGCCCCGGATTCGCTGCGCACCGATGCCGACGGCAATGTCTATGTCGCCATGTACGGCCAGGGGCGGGTGCTGGTGTTCAATCCGAACGGCATGCCGATCGCCCAGATCCTTCTGCCCGGCCGCGAGACCGGCCATAATCTCCGCTCGACCAGCATGGTGATCCGGCCCGGCACCAACGACATGTACATCCTGACCAATGACTGGAAGGCGGGCGAGGGATCGACGATCTTCCACTGCAAGGCCCTGGCCGCCGCACCGGTGGATTTCTCCCACCGCTGACGCGAGATCAGGTCGGGATGGCGGGTGAGCATTGCTCGTTTCACGCCGCGGTCGGGCGGCGCCATGATCGGGGAGCAAGGATTGGAGTCCCGCTCATGACACTGCCCGCTTTCTCCCTCCGCCCACCACGCCCGGCGGATGCCGCAGCGCTCGAAGCTGTGGTCTCGGACCCGGAAGTGGCCCTGCCCACCGCCGCCATCCCGCATCCCTATCCGCCGGGCGGAGCCGCGGAGCACCTGGCCGATCTCGCCCGTCGCGGCGCCGCCGGCCGGGAGATCGCCGTCGCCATCATCGATGGCCCCGATCCCGAGACGGGCAGCCTTATCGGCATGGTCACGCTGCGCCTCGATGGCGAGGGCGGCGCCGCCCTCGGCTATGTACTGGGGCGGGCCTGGTGGGGGCGCGGCCTGATGACCGAAGCCGTCCGCCGGGTTCTGCTCCTCGCCCGCGACCACCCGGAGATCGCCCGGATCGAGGCCGATGTGATGGTGTCCAACACCCGCTCCGCCGCCGTCCTCACCCGCCTCGGCTTCACCGAAACCGGCCGGGCCCGGGCAGCGTTTCCGGCACGGGGGCGGGAGGTGGAGGTCAGGCAGTTCCTGCTGAACCTCGGCAATCCTGTCTGATACCCCCGTCTGCTCGGCCCCCTCCGCTCAACGCTTTTCACCCGGCAGGATGTCCGCTTTTCTGGCCGCAAGCCGGGGGTCGGGCTGCGTCCTCAGGCCAACCCCTCCACCTCCACCCTCACCCGGCCGTCATCCCGGGCATCCACCCTGGCGGCGACGCCCCAGACGTCGTGCAGGATCCGGGGGGTGACGGCCTCGGCGGGGGTGCCGAAGGCATGAAGGCGGCCCTGGCCGAGCACGGCGATGCGATGGGCCCAGCGGCAGGCGAGGTCCAGGTCGTGCAGGACCACGATCACCTGCAAGGCCCGCTCGCGTGCCAGATCTCTGACGGTGGCCATCACCCGGTACTGGTGGCGCAGGTCGAGCGCGCTGGTCGGCTCGTCCAGCAGCAGCACCCGCGGATCGCGGACCAGCGCCTGGGCAAGCGCCGCCATCTGCCGCTGCCCGCCGGAAAGCGTGTCGAGCGGCTGCAGCGCCAGCGCGGTGATGCCCAGCCGGTCCAGAACCGCCACGGCGCGTTCGGCATCACCCTTGGGCGTGCCCGGCGGCGGATCGCCGGCAGGGCCGGCGCGCAGGGCGCCGATCACCGCATCCAGCACCGTCAGCGCCACCCGGTCGGGCAGGGCCTGGGGCATGTGGGCGACCAGCCGCGCGCGGTCTCTCGGCGTCATCGCGATCAGGTCGCGGCTGCCCAACATCGCCCGGCCGCGAACCGGCATGGCGCCCGCCAGTCCTTTGAGCAGGGTGGACTTGCCGGCCCCGTTAGGCCCGACCAGCGCCGTGATGCTGGCGGGCGGCAGGGGGCCGAGGCGGACATCATGCACCACGGGCCTGCGGCGATAGCCGGCCGAAATGCCGTCAAGCGCCAGAATCTCGCCCGCACCGTCGAAGATGCCGATATCGCGCATCAGCTCCGCTCCTTGCGTCCGATGATCAGCGCCAGGAAGGCCGGAACGCCGATCAGCGCGGTCACGATGCCGACCGGGATCGTCACCCCCGGCATCAGCAGCTTGCCGGCCAGGCTCGCCAGCGACATCACCAGCGCGCCGGCAAAGGCGCTGGCCGGCAGCAGGAAGCGGTGATCCTCTCCCAGCAGCAGCCGCGCGAGATGGGGGCCGACCAGCCCCACGAAGCCGATCGTGCCGACGAAGGCGACGGCCGTGGCGGCCAGCAGGCTGACCCGAAGCAAGGCCACGAAACGCAGCCGTGCCACGTTGAGCCCGAAGCTGAGCGCCCGTTCCTCCCCAAGGCGCAGCGCCGTCAGGGCGGGCGCCTGCACCAGCGCCCAGGGCAGGACCACCGCCACCACCAGAGCCAGGATGCCGACCTTGTTCCAGTCGGTGCGCGACAATGAGCCCATGCTCCAGAACACCAGCTGCTGCAGGGCTTCCTGGGATGCCACGAACTGGATCATCGCGGTCAGCGCATTGAAGGCGAAGACCAGGGCGATGCCGAACAGCACCAGGGTCTCGATCCCCGCGCCACGCAGCCGGGCCAGCGCCTGAAGCGTCAGCACCGACAGGAAGGCGAAGATGAAGGCGTTGGCCGAGATGATCCAGTTGGCCGGAATGCCCGGCAGGCTGATCCCGAGCACGATCGCGATCGAGGCGCCGAAGGCCGCCGCCGACGAAACCCCGAGGGTGAAGGGGCTGGCCAGCGGGTTGGAGAGAATGGTCTGCATCTCGGCCCCGGCCAGGGCGAGTGCGGCCCCGACCAGCACCGCCATCAGCGCCTGGGGCAGACGGACCTGGAACAGGATCACCGACTGGACGCGGCTCAGCGTTTCGGGGTCGATCAGCCCGCGGATCACGGTGCCCGGCCCCATGCCCGAGGCGCCGGTCGCGATATCGGCGATCACGGCCAGACACAGCAGAAAGCCGAGTGCCGACACGGTCGACACCCGGCGCGCCATCTGCCGGCGATGGCCGGCGAGAGCTTCAAGAGGCGTTGTGGTCATTCGGGCTTCAGGGCCACCGCATAGGAACCGTCGAGGGAAACCGGCAGGAAGCCGGTGTTGATATCCGCCAGCACGGCATCCGGGTCGAGATCGGCGAAGAGATCCGGCCGGACCCATTTCGCGATCGCCTCCACCGCCACGATGTTGAGCGGGGAATTGTAGAAGCTGTGCCAGAGCGCATAGACCCGGCCATCGCGGACGGCCGACAGATCGCCGACCACCGGACGGTGCGCCAGACGGTCGAGGCTTTCGCGGGTGACCGCCGGATCGATCCCCGCCCCCATCTGGATGCCGCCGGTCTCGGCACCACCGGCCGTGCCGGTCGCGATGTAGACCGCCGGATCCTGCGTCAGGACATATTCCGCATCAAGCTGCCCGAGCGGCCCGGGCAGCACGTCGGCGCCGATGTTGTGGCCGCCGGCAAGGTCGACGAACTCACCCAGATTGCCCTTGCCCGGAGAACCGCAGCAGCCGCCATCCATGGTCGGGCGCATGTCCACCAGCACCTTCGGCCGGGGGGCGGTCGAGGCGGCGACCCGGCTCTTCACCAGCTCCAGCCGCGCGCGATAGAAATCGATATAGCGCGCGACCCGCTCTTCCTGGCCCAGCACCTTGCCCAGGATTTCCAGGCTCGGGATAGTGTTCTCCAGCGGCTTGCCGCGGAAGTCGATGAACACGATCGGAATGCCCGCCTCGGTCAGCCGGTCGATGACCTCCTTCGATCGCGGCGAAGGTCCGTGGCCGGCAAAGCCCAGCACCGCCAGATCGGGTGCCACCGACAGCGCCTTCTCGATCGAGAAGCTCTCCTCATTGGTGCTGCCGACCAGCGGCACCCGTTCGATCGCCGGATAGGCGGCCTTGAACCTGTCATAGGTGTCGGTGTCGAGCAGGCGCAGATCCCCCAGCCAGCCGGCCAGCACCGACACCGGATCGGGATGCACCACCGACAGGGTCACCAGATCACGCCCCTCGCCCAGCAGCAGCCGCTTTGCGGGCGCCGGAATGGTCACCTCGCGGCCGGCGACGTCGGTGACGGTGATCGGATCGGCGACCGCCATCCCGGCGGTCGCGACGACGAGGGCGACCGCGGCGGCTGCGGCCTTGAGCTTGCGCAGAATGATCATGGCCGGCGGCTCCAGGTGATGGTGAGCGGGTCCTTGAAGGCGAAGCGGTTCAGATGGTCGGCCACCACCCCGGTCAGCTGCCCGGCCGTCTCGGCATCCTCCGCCTCGACCACGATCCCGAGCCGGTCTTCCGACGCCTGCATGATGCAGCAGCTGGTCCCGGAGAACGGGATCCGTGCCGACACGGCATCAGATTCGACGGCGAAGCGGTGGCTCCAGTGTTTGGCAAGCTGGGTCATGTAACGCCGCGCCAGCGGCGTCGTGACCGAGGCCTCGAAGATCGTGGTCATGGGCTTTGCTCCTTGCCGCGGCTCCGGCCCCCGCGTCCGGGGGCCGGAGCCGTGGATGAGGGGTGATCAGAAGCGCGCCGAGGCGCCGACGAACACGGTCCGGCCGCGTTCGACGAAGGCATAGGCATCGTCCGGGTCGTCGGTGCGGCTGTCGGCCACGTTCAGCACGCCGCCGCGCACCGAGAAGGTCTCGTTGATCATCCAGTCGGCGCCGAGGTCGACGACGGTATAAGGGTCGAGGGTCAGGGCTCCCGACCGCTGGCGGCCGGTATAGGTGGCACGGGTATAGGCGGTCACCTCGTCCGACACGAACCAGTCGAGCTTGCCGTTGATCGTGTGCTTGGGCCGGTTGTCGAGCACGGCACCGGTCACCTCGTTGCGCGGATCGAGCCAGGTCCAGTTGGCCGACAGCCGGCCGAAATCCCAGAGCATGGTGTAGGCATTGGCTTCGACGCCGCGGATGCGTGCCTCGTTGATGTTCACGGGCACGAAGACATTGCGGCCGTTCTCCTGGCCGACCGGGGTCACGCCATTGCCGCGCGGCGTCTCGATCAGGTTCTCGATATCGTTCTGGAACAGGGTGACGGTCGCCCCCCAGGAACCGGTGTCATAGCCGGCGGAGAGTTCGTAGTTCACGCTCTCCTCGGGCTTCAGATCCGGATTGCCCTTGATGTAGCAGCTGCCGCGGCAGGACGAGGTGCGCGAATCCTCGGTCAGCTGACGCAGGGTCGGCGCCTTGAAACCGGTGGAGACGCCGCCCTTGATCGTGATCTCGCGCGTCGGTGTCCAGACGACATAGCCGCGGGGTGTGAAATGGGTGCCGAAATACTTATCTTCATCCAGGCGACCGCCCGCGAGCAGCTTGATCTCGTCGGTCAGACGAAACTCGTCCTGAAGATAGAGCGCCTGGGCATCGGTTTCGGCCCGCCCGCTGTCGAACTCTTCCGGCGATTTGAGTTCGATCCATCGCGCCTCGGCACCCATCACCAGGGTATGGCGGTCGAGAGGCAGCGAGACATTGCCCTCGATGACCCGGTTCTCCTGGCGGATGCTGTCTTCCGCGGTCTCGGAGGTTTCGGCATAGGCGCGGATGAAGGTGGTGCCCCAATCCCAGTCGCCTTCGTGCGACAGCCCCATGTCGCGGCGCTTCACCACCGCATCGGCATCGCCCCAGCCGCTGATATAGTACTCGCCGAAGCGGGTCTGGCGCGACTGGCCGTATTCGGCCTCGATTGTCTGGTCGTCGTCGGGGGTCAGGGTGAACTTGACCCGGCCCTGATAATCCTCGCGGCCTTCGAGCGTGGCGAGATCGGACCGGTTCACGACCGTGCCGTTCGGACGGATGACCGGGTTGCCGCTGCCGTCGGTGACCGCGCCACCATCCAGCCCGTTCCAGATCTCCCGGCGATCGAAGGTGCCGGTGACGGTGACGGCGAGCTTTTCGTCGACCAGCGGCCCCGACAGGAAGAAGCTGGTCCGGGCTTCGGTACCCCGGTCGCCCTCGGTCGGCATGTCGAAGCCCAGATCGACGCTGCCGGTCCAGTGCCGTGCGGCCGGCTTCGTGATGATGTTCACCACGCCGCCCATGGCTTCGGAGCCGTAGAGGGCCGACATGCCGCCCCGGACCACCTCGATCCGGTCGATGGCGGCGACCGGGATGGCGCCGATGTCGAAATCATTGTGGCGGAAAACGGATTCGGTCGAATTGACCCGCTTACCGTCGAGCAGCATCAGGGTGAAGGACGGGTCCATACCGCGAATGCTGATCTGCCGGCGCCCCTGGCTGCCGGCGGTCAGGCTGATGCCGGGAATGTCGCGGATCGCCTCGGTCAGGTCCGAGACCGGATAGGCCTTCAGATCCTCGCCGTCGACCACGGTCACCGAGGCCGGCGCGGTGCGCGCCTCTTCTTCGGTGCGGGTGGCGGAGACCACCATCTGGTCCAGCTCCACCGCCCTCCGCTCCTGCGCTTCGGCCGCCACCGACATCATCATGCCCGCCATGGCCGCCCCGGCCGTCGTGGTGGTGGTGGCGCGCCAGCGCGCGCGCCGTCCGCGGCGATCCGTCATCATCCCACTCCCGTGCAAGGGTTTACTCAAACTTTGCGAGTAACTCGCACTTGCATAACGGAAAGGGAAATACGCGGTTCGGATATCGGTTATGCGCATGCCGGATCACCGACGGCCGCCGTTATGCGCTCAATGAGCCAATGGAGCGCCGGATCCCTGCGGGCGCGTTCATGCCAGACCAGCCAGTAGTCGAAGGTGCCGAACACGTCGGGCGCCTCGAACATCACCAGCCCGCGGGCTTCGGCGAAGCGCTTCGCAGCGCGCTCCGGCAGGATCAGCAGCGCATCCGACTGCTCGACCAGCAGCGGCGCCACCGAGAAATACGGCATCTGCACCGCCACCTGGCGCCGCTTGTCCAGGCGGCGCAGCTGGCGGGCGACATGGCTGCCGGTCAGATCGCCCAGCACCGTGATCACCACATGCGGCCAGGCAAGGCAGGCATCGATGGTGGGCGGCCGGCCGGCCATGACATCGGGGTCGCGGGTGATCGGGTGATGCTCGCGCACCAGACAGGCACGGCGTTCGGTGAACAGCCGGCGGCGATACAGCTCGGGCCGCTCGGGCGTGCGGCCGATGATCACCATGTCGAGCGCGCCGGCGGCCAGCTTCTGATGATCGTCGTCGCTCAACGGATCGACGGCGATCTCGATATTGGGGGTGGCGGCAAGCTCGCCCATCACGGGTGCCAGCACCGACAGCACGCCGTAATCGGTCGACGACACCCGGAAGCGTCGCCGATCGGTGGCGGGGTCGAAGCCGGCCGGCTTGAACAGCCGCCGGATGTCGCCAAGTGCCGCCGCGACCGGCCCCTTCAGCGCCAGCGCCCGGGGCGTGGGCACCATCTCCTTGCCGGATTTGATCAGCAGCGGGTCGCCGAACAGCTCGCGCAGCCGCGCGAGCGAGCGGCTGACCGCCGGCTGGCTGGATCGCAGCCGTTCGGCGGCACGGGTCACGCTGCCGGTCTCGATCAGCGCCGAGAACACGACCAGAAGGTTGAGATCGATCCGGGTGAGGTCGTCGTCGGACATGGGTCTCGCGGCGAAGGCAGGTGCCGGCAGGCGGGCCGGCATCTCGAACCGCAAATAAGTCGCAAGTGCACCTTGAGCGCAAGCCTGCAACCATGCCCCGCGACGCTTTCGCGCGGACCCGGGTGCGGAAGGCCACAATCGTGACGGTCCGGCGGTGACGGGTCTGCCTGCCGGTTCGGGCCCAGCCCCGGCGTTTACCATGTTTCAGGTAGAGCCAGCGCCGCCCCCCCGGCATAGACTGGCGGTGCCATTTGATCGGCGCATCGCTGTGATCGGGGAGTGAATGACGGAAGAACGCGAGACGCGCCGCATACGCATCGTGCTGACCGAAGACGATGCCCCGGTTCGCGACCGGCTGGCCCAGATCATCCGGGGCTGGCCGATGGCGGAACTGGTCGGGGCCTGCGCCACGCTGGCCGAGACCTGCGCCGTGATCGAGGCCGAGCCGATCAACCTGCTGATCACCGACCTCAAACTGCCCGACGGCAACGGCATCGAGGCGATCCGCCTGCTGTCCCGCCGGCAGCGCGACGCCCAGGCGATGGTCATCTCGGCACTGGCCGACGAGACCACCGTGCTGGCGGCGATCGAGGCCGGGGCGACCGGCTATCTGCTCAAGGACATGGAGTCGCACGATCTCTGCGAGGCCGTGCTGGATGTGATGCTCGGCAGATCCCCCATCTCGTCCAGCATCGCCCGGGTTCTGGTGCGCCGCCTGTCGGATACTGCGCGCCCCGGCGCGCAGGAGGCAGCGACGGTTCCGGCCCCGACCCTGACGCCGCGGGAGATGGATATCCTCTGGGGGATCGCCAAGGGCTTCACCTATGCCGAACTGGCCGAGCGGCTGGGCATCTCGCACCAGACCGTGCCCGTGCATGTCCGGAACATCTATCGCAAGCTTCAGGCGTCCAACCGCTCGGAGGCCGTCTATGAGGCGACCCGCCTGGGGCTGATCCGCCTGTGACCGCGGCGGGCCCGGCAGATCACCGGCACGGCGTTGCGGTCGCTGTGCTGCTGGCGGTCATGATCGCTCTTGCCGGGCTTCCCTTTCTGGTCGGCCTGCCTTCCCCCAAGGCCGCGCTGGTGCTGGATCGGGCACAGCTGTCGCTGAACGGCGGCCCGGCTCATCCGGTCCGGCTGCCGCACAGCTGGCAACGCGATCTGCCCGAGCGGACGCAAGCGGTTTATCTGATCGATGTCGTCATCGATGCGGTTCCCGACCGGCCACAGAGCCTGTTCATCCCGTCGATCCGGCAGAAGCTGGCGGTGCAGTTGAACGGCCGGGTTCTGTATCGCCAGCGGGCGGCATCATGGGCCGATCTGTCGCGCGGCTATTTCGAGCTGCGGCAGATCCCGCCCGATCTTCTGGTCACCGGCACCAATCATCTGGTACTGACGCTGACCCGCACAGACGGGCTGATCCCGGCCCATCTCTCCCGGATCTATATCGGTGATGCCGAGGGGATGATCGATCCTCCGTGGCTCAGGCCGCTCATCAATACCGAGCTGCGCAGCATTTCGCTGGCGCTGCATCTGTTCATCGCGGCAGGGCTGTTCGCGATCTGGGCCGGGCGACCCTCCGATCCGGTGTTTCGCTGGCTGATGGTGCTCAGCGTCAGCAGTCTGGCGATGGCCGGGATCGAGCTCTGGCCCTTCCCGCGTCTCATCCCGTTCGCGACGTCTCATATCGTGCTGATGCTGCCGGCTTTCGGGCTGATGATGATCGGCCTTGCCCTGGCGATCACCGGACGCCCCAGACCGCGCTGGCTGGTACCGGCCATCATCCTCGTCCCCGCCCTGCTGCTGACGGTCCGGATCCTCGCCGATGCGCCGATCGCTCCCACGCAGCTTCTGGGGGCGGGCATCGGCATTGCCGGCCATGCCGTGGCCGGCCTGGTGCTTCTGCATGCTTTCGTCACACAGCGGTTGTGGACAGGGGGGCTGCTCGGCGTGTCCGCGCTGTTGACCGCCTGGTTCGGCATTCACGACGTTGCCGTGGCCTTCGGCCTGATCCCGGGCGCGTTCCTGCTGTCGACCTTCGTGCGGCTGCTGACCTATCTCGCCTTCCTCATCCTGCTGATGTCGCGGCTCGCCACCAGTCTCAACCGGCTCGACCGGGCCAATGACGATCTGCGCGCCCGGCTGGCGGAGCGCGAAGCCGAGCTGTCGATCCTGCACGAGACGGAGAAACATCTGGTCGGCCAGGCGGTCCGCGAACAGGAACGCCGCCGGCTGATGCAGGATCTGCATGACGGGCTGAGCGGCCATCTGGTGTCGATCATCGCCCTCTCCGAGACCGGACAGCGGCGCGACGACATCGAGCGGACCGCGCGCGAGGCCCTCGACGATCTCAGGCTGGTCATCCACTCGCTCGACCTCGGCGATACCGATCTGCCGCTGGCGCTGGCCGGCTTCCGAGAACGACTGACCCCGCGGCTTCGGCGGCTGGATGTCCGGCTGGTCTGGTCGATGGAAGCGCTACCCGAAATCCAGGGCGTCACACCAGGCAACGCCCTGTCGATCCTCCGGATCCTGCAGGAAGCCGTGACGAATGCCCTGAAGCACGGCCCCGCACGGTTGATCGAGATCAGGGGCACCCCCGACCCCGCAGGTGCCGGCGGAAAGATCGTCGTCACAGATGACGGCACATCGACCGCGCCCATCGGCAAAGGCTTCGGCCTTGAGAACATGCGACGGCGCGCCAGACAGGTTGGCGGCAGCATCTCCCTGGTCAAGAACACAAATGGCAATGCGCTGCAATTATGTTTGCCAACTCGGCTTAACGACTGTTAATTCGCGTAAATACGTATTTATTTTGAGAGATTTTCTGCAAGCTTATACCATATTGATGGTATTTTGCTCAGATGTTTCACGTGTCTCTCTACGAGGGTACTTGATCGCCCCTCACATGAAACATGGGAGACAATGATGATGAAAATACGCAAATGGGCCTGCAGCGTGTCGAGCATCGTCCTGATCCTCAACGGTTCAGCAGCCTTCGCCCAGGACTGTGCCAGCCTGGCAAGCGACGTTGGTACGCGGATCGCGGATCTGAAGAAGAAGGCAGATACGGCGCCTGACGACGTCGAGAGCGACTATGCGTCGGCAACGTCGAAGGACTATGCGAACAAGCTCTTCTCCAGATTTGAGGATCTCAACAAGAAGGCAATACAGGCCTCGCAGCTCATCAACCAAGGATATAATCTTGCCGGTTACACTTCACCATTCAAGGAAGGGCAGCAGCAGACCAAGATACCACCGGTTGTGACCAATACGATGAGCAATGCTGAAGCCCTCGCTCAGGCCGCGGCGGATGACGACAACACCAAACTCGACATCCTGAGCCTGCGCTGCAGCCAGTCCACCGAACAGACTGCGCTCTCAGCCTATCTTGCCCAGGCTGATGCCGGCACCGTCTCGTCCTACGAGGCTGCCAAATACAACATCTGCAAGGTCGTTCACATTCTGGCCGATCTCCAGGACAAACGACAGAAGCTGAATGACATCCGCGAGAACGGATATCCACTCTTCTATCTCCATGAAAAGGAGAAGAAGAGCTATGACGGCCACAGCCGGACAATCCAGCTCAAAGTTGACCTCCGGCTCTACCCCGTATACCCGGAGCATGAGGATCAGGACATTCTTCTGGGTAAGTTGGAGAAAATTCGCCTGTCCTACAATTCGTACTTTAAGTGGAGCGACAATAACTGGACCAAGCTCAACGTCCTCCAGAAACTGGTCGACGACCAGAATGATGAAAAGGAGGTCTGCTGGGGCAGCATCAAGATCACCAGCAGCGTGAAAGCCGACATCTGTTCCCAGGTTTACAACATCAGCACCGACAGCTTGAAGATCAAAGTCCGGGCGAAATTCAAGTACAGCGGTGACACGCATGCCGTCAGCCTCGGTACGGTCACTGTCCCGGCGCCGTTCGGATATCTGTCGGATCTGTCGGACATGAAGGAGAAGAAAATGCAGGATCTGCAGGCGAAGGTCGTCGATCGCATTGCATCCCTGTTCGGAGCCTATGGTGACGTGATCGAGAAAGCCCAGAGCTGGCAGAAATCCTGCTCGTGATCCTCACCACATTCAGGGGGCACGGATGCTGGATGCCGCCGTGCCCCAGCCACATTTCCATGAGAGCCCGGGTTCATGGCGGTCCCAGCTCGTGAGAAATTCCGGGCCCATGAGAAATTCCGGGCCGGAGACCAGGCCGCAGTGACCTGCCACTGCAAAGGTCCGGTTCGACGACTGCCAGCATTCATGACCATCGTCCGGGATCCGGGCCGGAGATTCGCTCCGGGTACCATGTTGATGGTATTCCGCTACCGGCGATCGTGTGCCCCTCTAGGAGGTATCGCGCGTCCCTCGGATGAGACAGAAAGATAATGAAAAAGCAGATGCATAACTGGGCATGCAGCATTGCGGCCCTTGCCGTCATCCTCAATGTTTCAACTGCCGCTGCCCAGGACTGTCTCGGCCTGGCGGGCGATGTCGGCGCGAGAATCACCGACCTGAAAAAGAAGGCCGATGCTGCACCGGGAGACGTCCAGAACGACTATGCCTCGGCGACCTCTAAGGACTACGCAAAGAGCTTCTTCACAGCGTTCGATGACCTCAACAAAAAGGCCAATGAGGCATCTCAACTTGTCGGTCAGGGCTACAAGCTGGCGGGCTACACGGCGGTCTTCCAGGAAGGCCAGATCCAGACAAAGATGCCACCAGTCGTGACCAACACCATGAGCAATGCCGAAGCCCTCGCCCAGGTGGCGGCCGATGGTGACAAGACGAAACTGGACATCCTGAGCCTGCGCTGCAGCCAGTCGACTGAACAGACTGCGCTCGCCACCTATCTCGCCCAGGCGGATGCAGGAACCGTCTCCGCCTACAAGACCGCAAAATACGAAGCCTGCAAGGTCATCCACATCCTGGCCGACCTTCAGGACAAGCGGCAGAAGCTGAACGATATCCGTGAAAACGGATATCCGCTGTTTTTTCTCCATGCCAAGGACAAGAAGAAATTTGCCGGCCACAGCCGGACTATCCAGCTGAAGGTCGACCTGCGGATGTTTCCAATCTACCCCGACAAGACAATGAAGGTGGATGGAAAAGACCAACCCGTCCTCCTTGGACAGATCCAGGGAATCGACTTGTCGTATAATAGCTATTTCAAGTGGAGTGATGATAACTGGACTACACTCAACCTGTATCAGTATATTATTTCGGATACGCGGAAGGATGACTACACCTGCGCCCCCTATTTCCACATGACCAGCCACGTGGAGGCGACGCTCTGCGTCAAGGTCGAAGCGGCGAGTGCCGATAAACTCAAGGTCGGGGCGAAGGCCAAATTCAAATACAAAGGCGACACGAAAGAGGTCGGTTTCGGTACCCAGACCATCCCGGCGCCCTTTGGTTATCTCGCCGATCTCTCCGACATGAAGGAAAAGAAGATGCAGGACCTCCAGTCAAAGGTCGTGCATCGCGTCGCCTCGCTCTTTGACGCCTATGATGCGGTGTCGGAGAAGGCCGAAGCCTGGCAGAAGTCCTGCAAATGAACCTGGTGCCGTCTCCTGCGGCCCCGACGTCCCCCCGGCGCCCACACGGTTTTTTCAGGCCGCCCGAACGCCGGGCCATTCCGGGCCGGCGCATCCGGGCGGCCGCAGCCGCCAGCGCCTGTATCATCCTGTCGGCCTGCTTCGGCGGCACACCACACTTCGCCGAACCCATGGCTCCGATCCATGAACTCGGGCATGACTGGCGCAAGCACTTCAGCTACGGGCTGGATCTGCTCGACCAGGACACCCCGCTCAACAACCGGGCAGTCTTCACGCGTGCCGCTTTCGCCAGTGCCGCACGTTTTGCCCGTGACCATGCCCCTTCCTATGTCGGGCTCGGCCTCGCCGAGAGCATGCTCGGCAATCAGGGAGAGGCTGAGGTCGCCTTTCTAAATGCCGCATTGATCGAGGATCGTAGCCTGTACTGGGCACTCGCGACCATTGCAGCCCTGCGCAACGGTGACGAGGCTGTCGCACGCACCCTCTTCGATGCGATGCAATCCGCGAAAATCCAGAGTGACGACCCGGCGAGCCGCTTCGTGCGAGAGGTCTATCTGGCAGAAAACCCTCCGTCAGAGGCCGCCATAACCAGGATCCCCTATCAGGCCAGGATTGAAGGCCTGGACGATGATCTCATCTGCAACGATACATCTGATGACGACGTGTGCCGCGACCTGAACATCGTCGCCAATCTTTACTTCGTCCGCCGGACGTCGTCCGAAACGATGGCCCGAGGCACCGACTTCTTCAACGAACTCACGGTTCAGCTCGGCGCAGAACGAACCCAGAGCTGGGAGAAAAACTCCGGTCAGGACTGGCAAATGAGCATCCTGAACGAAGTCACGCTCTCAATCCCCGAGATTCAGTATGCGGTCCGCATCACCCCCCAGGCCAGCAACAGCAAGGTCTATGTCGACGCGGCACCCTCGGTGGTAACGTCCATCGGAAATACCTCGGAGATCCATGAAGGGGCCAATCTGACGATCCTCTACAACTCGACCGGCGATGCCGAGGAGTACACGGCCGAGACAGGGCTGACGCTCCATATAGAACCGGATCGGGCGACACCCAGATATGCCAGTCTGCAATTGCAGTTCGAGTTCAGCTCGATCGCAACCTTCGAACCATCAGCCCTGGCACAGGTCCTGAACGTGTCGAAGAACACCTATCAAATCACCGGCTATTTCCCCTATGGCCGGCCAGTGGTTCTCGGCACGATTGCCAACACCACGAAACAACACACCAATAGCGGTCAGACTGTCCTCGACCGCATTCCTCTGGTCGGCGGTGCTTTTGGGCAGTCGGACACACAGCTTGCGACATCAGACACACTGATCCTCGCCCGATTGTCTGTCCCATCTGCCTTCCATGGCTCGCACGAGCAACGGGTACTTGATGCGATGCGGGGCATGGGTGTCGAGGTGATGGGATATGACATGATCGAACGTCGCAGGATTGTCCATCTGGCACCGGACCTTCTCGACTTCCTGCCAGCCTTCCTCAAAACCGGTGCCCTTTCGGGCACCGGTTTTGAGGGCTGATCGCCCGTCAGATCTTCAGCACGACCCGGCCTTCGATTTTGCCGGCCCGCATGCGATCGAAGACGTCGTTGACGTCTTCCAGCCGCGCGGTCGAATAGGTCGCCGCCACCTTGCCCTCGCCGGCGAAGGTGAGGCATTCGGCAAGATCGGCCCGGGTGCCGACGATCGATCCGCGGATGGTGCGACGGTTCAACACCATGTTGAAGATCGAGATCGGGAAGGTGCCGGGCGGCAGGCCGCAAAGCGCCATGATGCCGCGGCGGCGGAGCATGTCGGCGGCCTGGGCGAAGGCCTTCTCGGAAACCGCGGTGACCAGCACGCCATGGGCGCCGCCCTCGGTCTCGGTGATCATCTTCTGCACGACCTCGGGGTCGCGGGCATCCAGCGCCACATCGGCGCCCAACCGGCGGGCGAGGGCCAGCTTTTCATCCCCGATATCGACCGCCGCCACATGCAGCCCCATCGCCTTGCCGTATTGCACGGCCAGATGACCGAGGCCGCCGACGCCCGAGACCACCAGCCACTGGCCGGGCCGGGCCTCGGTCTCCTTGATGCCCTTGTAGACGGTGACGCCGGCACAAAGGATCGGGGCCGCCGCCTCGAAGCCCAGCGCCTGGGGCAGGTGGCCGACATAGGCCGGGTCGGCAAGCACATAGTCGGCAAAACCGCCGTCGACGGAATAGCCGGTGTTCTGCTGATCGCCGCAGAGAGTTTCCCAGCCGGTAATGCAGTGCTCGCAATGGCCGCAGGCGGTGTGCAGCCAGGGCACGCCCACCCGGTCGCCCTCTTTCACCGACCGCACCCCGGCGCCCACGGCGGCGACATAACCCACGCCTTCATGGCCGGGGATGAAGGGCGGTTCCGGCTTCACCGGCCAGTCGCCCTCGGCCGCATGAAGATCGGTATGGCAGACACCCGAGGCCACGACCTTGATCAGGACCTGCCCGGGATCCGGGCGCGGCACGGGAACCTCGTCTATGACCAGCGGCTGGCCGAAAGCGCGCACCACGGCCGCCTTCATCGTGTTCGGCAGAGACATCTTCGCGTTTCCTCCATCGGTGAGACGTCCGGACGGTTTGTCCGCCCCCCTTCATGCGGACGCAGCCGGCGGGGGGTCTCGTTGTGGATGGTCTGGAAAGAGAGATGATCGCGCAGGTGGCGCAACACGATCAGCATAGCGCGTTCCGGGCGGAACCGCACGCCCGCTGCCCCGGGGCGTATCAGGATCCGGCCGTCCGGAGACGATGACGGGGGCGGCGCACGGGAACACCGCCCCCGCAAGTTAAGCACCGCATCCGCGAGGGATATGCTGACGCGGTGGGGGAAATGGCGGGTAGGGACGCCCGACACCATTCCGACGGATCTATTGGCAAAGGCCGTGCCAGTTGAGGTTTCCCCCCGGAAACCGCGAGACAGCGCCGGGTGGACGGCCCCGGCGACAGCGGCCGTTGTCGACCGCCTGTCGCAAGACGCGACAGTTGTGCGACAGATGTCGCAAAAGGCCGCAATGTCACGCCGTCCCCGGGCCGCCATCCTGATGCGCAAACCCTTGCATCCCTTGCATAACTGTCACCGCCGGGGCATTCTGGAGGGATAGTGTTGCGGCAAGGCAGGCGCCCGCCGCCGCAACCGGGACCGGGGTGACGGCGGCCACAGCCATAACCGACGGTCGATGAACATCAAGGGGCGCCGCGGGGAGAACGACCGGATGTCCCAGCAGTCCGGGCTGCAGATGCAGACGATCACCGGCGTCCGCGGCCAGTTCCGCGATGCCGGCCACCTGCCTGACGGATCCGTGCCCGAGGTGATCGGCCGGTCCTGGCAACGCTGCGCCTCTCGCGGGCTGGCGATGAACCGGCCGGCGCGACAGGATCCGCTCGGCCTGGCGGCGCTGCGCCGCCAGCGGGAGCGCAATCACGACCTGCTGCGCCTTGCCACCCCCGAACTCGACCTGCTCGCCCATGCCATGGCGGATGCGCGCGGCGTGGCGATCCTGACCGATTCCCGCGGCCTGATCCTGGATGCCCGCGGCGATGACGGCTTCGCCGGCCGGGCCCGCCGGGTGTTCCTGCAGCCGGGCGCCTGCTGGTCGGAAGAACATGAAGGCACCAATGCGGTCGGCACGGCGCTGGCCGAAGGCGGCCTGGTGGAGGTCGACGGGGCGGAGCATTATCTGGACGAGAACCGCTTCCTGGTCTGCACCGCGATGCCGGTCTTCGATCCGTCCGGGCGGATCGCCGGACTGTTCGATCTGTCGGCCGATGCCCGCCGCCCGCAAACCCATGCCCGGACCCTGATCCGCCTGGCGGTCGTCAATCTGGAGCATCGCTGGGCGATGCAGGCCGCAGAGGCCGACGGTGCCGATCTGCTGGTGCGGCTGCATTCCCACCCCTCCTGGCTCGGCACCCCGCATGAGGGGCTGCTGGCCTTCCGAGACGGGCGGCTGACCGCGGCCAACCGCATCGCCCTCGGCCTGCTCGGCGTCGATGCCTCGACGATCGGCGAGACCGACTGGGAAGCCCTGTTCGACGGGGCGATGACCGGCGAGGCCCGGCTTCTGCACACCCGTGCCGGCGGTGTGCCGATGCATCTGCGCGTCTCGCGCCCCGCCCCCGCGGCACCGCGCCGCCGCCCGACGCCTGGCCCCGTCGCCGAGGCCCAGGCCGTGACCGTTCGCGGCGGCATGGTGTGGGACAGCGGCACCGATGCCCTGCTCGCCCGCGCCGTGCGGGCCGCAGATGCCGATATCCCGGTGCTGCTACAGGGGGAAACCGGTACCGGCAAAGAGGTCTTCGTGCGCGCGCTGCACCGCCGGTCCAGCCTGGCCGACCGGCCCCTGGTCGCCGTGAACTGCGCCGCCATTCCGGAAGGCCTGCTGGAAAGCGAGCTGTTCGGCTACGAGGATGGCGCCTTCACCGGCGCCCGGCGGCGTGGCTCCACCGGCCGCATCCGCCAGGCCGAGGGCGGTATCCTGTTTCTGGACGAAATCGGCGACATGCCGCTTGGCCTGCAGGCGCGGCTGCTGAGGGTGCTTCAGGATGGCGAGGTCCTGCCGCTGGGTGCCGGCAAGCCGGTCAAGGTCGATTTCCGGCTGGTCGCCGCCACCCATCAGGACCTGAAGACGGCCGTGGCCGAAGGGCGCTTCCGCAGCGACCTCTATTACCGCCTGAACCATCTGTCGGTGACGCTGACGCCGCTGCGCGACCGCCGGCCGCTGGACGGCATCGTCGACGCCGTCTTCGCCGCCACCGGGGCCGCCACACGCGCCATCCGCCTGTCGGACGAGGCCCGCCGCCGGCTGATCGGTCACGGCTGGCCCGGCAATCTGCGCGAGCTGGCCAACCTGCTGCGCACCCTGGTCGCGCTGGCGGATGACGGAGCGGTGATCGAGGCGGAAGACCTGCCGGAAGACATCAGGGCAGAGGCAAAACCCAACCCCGCTAACCCCACCAACCCCATGGCCGGGGCCGAGGCCCCGGCACAGCCGTCTCAGGCCTCTTTGGTCACGCCGGCGGTTTCGGCCTCGCCGGGCCCCGCCTCCCTCCGCGCCCTGACCGATGAGGCGGTCTTCCGCGCCCTGGCGGGGACCGGGGGCAATATCAGCGCAGCCGCCCGTGTGCTGGGCATTCACCGCGCCACGCTTCACCGCCGGCTGAAGGCTTCGGGCTGAGGAAGGCGGGGGCTGACGAAGGCCGGGTGGGCACCCGGCCCCGGTTATCGCAATGGCGCCCCGGTTATCGCAATGGCGGTAGTGCCGCCACCAGATCCTCCAGCCGCCGCGGCAGGGGCCCGGCCGGCAAAAGTCCGCGGGATGCCAGGGCAGAGGCCAGACGGTGCAGCATCGGCAGGCGCAGCCCCAGCCCCGACAGCAGCACCTCGTCTTCGAAAACCGTGTCGGGCGCCCCGTCCAGGACGATCCGGCCACGGCCGAAAACGGCGACACGGTCGGCCCAGCCATTGGCCAGATCCATGTCATGGGTGGCGATGACCACGGCGGTGCCGGTGTCCGCCACCGCATCCAGGCGCTGCATCAGTTCGTCCACCCCCGCCGGATCCAGGCCCGCCGTCGGCTCGTCGAGCAGCAGAATGCCGGGACGCATGGCGAGCAGCCCCGCGATCGCGACCCGCTTACGCTGGCCGAAGCTGAGCATATGGGTGGCCCGGTCGGCGAGGTGGGCGACGCCCATCATCGCCAGCGCCTCGGCCGTGCGCTCCCTGGCCTCGGCTGCCGTCAGCCCCAGATTGAGCGGGCCGAAGCTCACATCCTCGGCGACGGTCGCCGCAAAGAGCTGATCATCCGGGTCCTGAAACACCAGACCGACGCGGTGCCGCAGCCGGGTCAGCCCCTTGCGGTCGTGGGTGACCGGGGTGCCGTCCAGCACGACCTGCCCCTGATCGGTGCGGATCGCCCCGGCCAGCGCCAGCAGCAGGGTCGATTTGCCGGCGCCATTGGCGCCCAGAATGGCCAGCCGGCCGCCGGCCGGGATCGCCAGATCAACATGGTCGAGCGCCGTGACGCCGCCCGGATAATGATGGACCAGACCGCGGGCTTCGAGCATCAGCCGATCCAGACCGCGCCGGCCGCAGCAAGCACCAGACCACCGGCAAGCAGGGCAAGCCGCGCCGGGGCCGCAACCGCCTCGGTGCCGGCAAAGCGCAGCCGGCCGTCATAGCCGCGCACCGCGAGCCCGGCATTCATCCGCTGCGCCCGATCCAGCACCCGGGGCAGAAGCCCGGCAAGCAGCCGCCCGCCCGAACGGATCTGCCGGCCCCAGCCGGCATGCCCCAGCCGGGCCGCCTGGGCACGCTGCCCGGTCTCCAGACAGTCCAGCACCAGCCAGACGATGCGGAACATCATCATCGCCAGATCCGAGATGTCGGGGGCAGCCCGCGACGCTGAACCATCTGCAGCAGCGAGGTGAGCGGCGTGGTCAGCGCAAGCCCGATCAGACAGACGACGCAGGTGATGCTTCTGAGGCCGGTGAAGGCGGCGGCAGACAGCATCTCGGGCCCGGCGATGCCCACAACCGGCCCCACCACTTCTGGCCCGCCCGCCCAATGCAGCGTGATCATCTGCACCGCAGTACCGGCCAGGATGAAACCGGCCGGCACCACGGCCGCGGCGCGCAGATCCCGCGGCGCCACCCGTGCCGCCCCCAGCACCAGGCAGAGGACCAGCATCAGGATCACGATCTGGCCGATCCAGCCGGCCGCGATGAGCGAGACCAGCATCAGCCCGATGAAGATCAGGGCCTTTTCGGCAGCCGGTCGTCTGCGCCAGCGGTTGGTCTGCGCGGCACGATCGATGGCCCGCATCAGGCGCGGGGTCCGTCGGCACGTGCCGGCGCCGCCTCGTCCCCGGCCGGATCCGCCTCGCGGCGGCCACGGCGCAGGCCGAAATAATAGCCGAGCAGACCGGCGCCGATCGCTGCCTGAAGGGCGAAGAGCAGGCTTTCGATCTCGCCGCTCGGCGGCTCCCACAGCGGCTGGAACCAGGGCACGTAGTCCGGCGCGATCTCGCCGATCACCAGTTCCGCCTGACCGTCGGCCCCGGCGAATTCCACCGTGCCGGGCGGATGGATCAGCAGCGGCGCGATCGCCAGCATCACGACCAGGGCGAGCAGAACCAGATTGCGCTTCATCATGACGCCACCCGCCCGCGGAACAGATCCAGCGCCTTCAGTTCCGAGCGGCTGTAGCGGCCGAGCATGTTGAACACCACCACGGTCAGCAGCCCCTCGCTGATCGCCAGCGGCACCTGGGTGAGGGCGAAAATGCCCAGGAACTTCGACGCCGCCCCGGCGATGCCGCCGGCCGGATCGGGGAAGGCGAGCGCCAGTTGCAGCGAGGTCACCACATAGGTCGCAAGATCGCCGAGCGTCGCCGCAAAGAAGATCGCGAGCGCGGCCCCGGCCCCCATGCGCGTCAGGCCGTGGAACAACCCCCAGGCAACGAAGGGCCCGGCGATCGCCATGGAGAATACGTTGGCGCCAAGGGTGGTGAGCCCGCCATGGGCGAGCAGCAGGGCCTGAAACAGCAGCACGATGGTGCCGAGCACGGTGGTCACCGTGGGGCCGAACAGGGTGGCGGCCAGCCCCGTTCCGGTCGGATGGGAACAGCTGCCGGTCACCGAGGGCAGTTTCAGCGCCGAGAGCACGAAGACATAGGCGCCGGATGCCGCCAGCAGCAGCTTCACTTCCGGCGTTTCGCGGACCAGCCAGGTGATGCGGCGGGCACCGTGAATGACGAAGGGTGCCGAGACCGCCGCCCAGAGGGCGGCATGGGTCGCCGGCAGATAACCTTCCATAATATGCAAGGGCCGATCCTCCGAAGGCGTTGGCCACGTGCGGCAAGGCCTTCGGAGAAATCCCGGCAGGTTCCGGGGACCCCGCCCCCATCCGAACACCCCGTTCGGAGAGTGGCCCTGTCAGATGCGAAGGCAGGTTTCCTGGCTTGCGGGTCACCATCCGTCGCCGGCCTTCCCGGTTGCCCAGTGGCCTGACGGCCCGGAACCTCAGGTCCCGGGCGGGCGACGAACTCTCCGCTTACAGTTGCGGGGGCAGCCATGGCTCCCGGACGCAGCGCCCGTGCCCATGTTCCCTTTTACACCGCCCTCCCCCGTCAGGAGCGAGAGGCGGACCTTCATGGGGGGTGATTCTGATCTGTGGTTGTATCGGGTGTCAAGTCGTCGGCCCGCGGGTGGGGTCGGCACCGGACATCCCCGCCTCAAAAAAAATCTCGGGCCGCACGGCGTCGCTGTCGAAATCGCCATGGCCCGGGGCTCATCATTCCGGACGGGGAAGAGCGGCCCGCGGGGTGCGGGCACGGCGTGCCGTCCGCAGATGAGGGATGCGAACGATGCAGTACATGATGGTGATCTACGAAACCGCCGAAGCCCATGCGAAGCAGAAGGATCCGGCCCGGGCCGGGGCCTATTGGGGCGGCTGGGGCGCCTATGTCGAGGCAATCCGCGCCTCGGGCATCATGCTGGAAGGCCACGGGCTGCTGCCGCCCGAGACGGCGACGACGCTGCGGATCACGGACGGGCGCCGCGAGGTGCAGGACGGCCCCTTTGCCGATACCAAGGAGCGGCTCGCCGGCTATTTCGTGATTGAGGTGCCGGATCTGGACACGGCCCTCGACTGGGCCGCCCGCTGCCCCGCGGCGGCCGAGGGCGCGGTGGAGCTGCGGCCGGTGATGCCGCCGGTGCAGGAACCCGGGGGCGCGGCGTGACCGGCCCCGACGCGGCACACAGGGCGGTCGAGGCGGCGGCACGGCATTCCCGTGCCCGCCTCGTCGCCTTCCTGGCCGCACGGTTCCGCGACCTCGCCGCGGCAGAGGATGCCGTGGCCGATGCCTTTCGGATCGCGCTCGACCTCTGGCCCCGGCAGGGTGTGCCGCACGCGCCGGAGGCCTGGCTCACCACGGTCGCCCGCCGCCGGATCACCCATGCCCTGCGCCATGGGGCCGTGCGTCGGGCGGCCGAACCGGCCCTGACCCTGCTGGCGGGGGAGGCGGAGGATGCGGCGATGGCGGCGCGCCCCCTGCCCGACGACCGCCTGGCCCTGCTGTTCGTCTGCGCCCATCCCGCGATCGCCCCCGAGATGCGCGCGCCGTTGATGCTGCAGGCGGTGCTGGGGCTGGATGCAGCCCGGATCGGATCGGCCTTTCTGGTAGCGCCCGCCACCATGGGGCAGCGGCTGGTCAGGGCCAAGGCGCGGATCCGCAGCGCCGGCATCGGCTTTCAGTTGCCCGAGCCGCAGGATCTGCCGGAACGGTTGAACCATGTGCTGGATGCCGTCTACGCCGCCTTCGGCACCGGCTGGGAGATGGTGGCCGGCGGCGATACCCGCGGCGCCGACCTGACCGGCGAGGCCCTGTGGCTGGGCCGGCTGCTGGTGGAGCTGATGCCGTCCGCGGCCGAGGCGCGCGGTCTTCTGGCCCTGATGGCCCATTGCGAGGCACGCCGCCCGGCAAGGCGCGACACCGCCGGGCGCTATGTCCCGATCGATCTTCAGGACACCACGCTCTGGCGGGCCGATCTGATCGCCGAGGCCGAAGCCCAGCTGACCGCGGCCGCAGCCCTGGGGCGCCCCGGCCGCTATCAGCTGGAAGCGGCGATCCAGTCCGCCCATAACGCACGCGCCGACCCGGCCGGCCGGCCGCAACCCGGCCCCGACATCCGCCTGGCCCTCTATAAGGCCCTGATGGCGATCGCCCCATCCGCGGGGGCCGCCGTTGGCCATGCCGCCGCGCTCGCCGGAACGGCGGGCCCGATGCACGGCCTTCATGCCCTCGACGCCGTCGCCGGGCTTGAGACCTATCAGCCCGCCTGGGCGCTTCGGGCCCATCTGCTGGCGGCGTCGGGCGATGCCGCATCGGCGCGCGCCGCCTATGCCCGGGCGATCGGCCTTGCCGAGGATCCGGCCGTGCGCAGCTGGCTTGCGGCCGCGGCCGCCGGCCTCAATGACGGGGCGTGACCGACGGATCATCGGTCCAGGCGCTGCTGCCGTCGCGGGGGGTGAAGAACAGGATGTCGAGGGCGGGCGTGTGCAGGACCGCGCCGTGGGTCATGGCCCTGGGCACACAGAGGACGTCGCCGGGCCCGACCTCCAGCTGCATGTCTTCCCCACCCGTGCCGATGGTGCCCGTGCTGATGGTAAAAGTGGCGCGGCCGGCCAGGATCACCAGGATTTCGTCGCCGCCGTCATGGCGTTCCCAGAAGCCTTTCACGCTGCCTGCATCGATCCGGATCACCCCGGTCATCACCGGCCCGTCGGCCAGATGATGATCGAGCAGACGGAAATCGCCGCCCGGCACCAGTGTCGCGAGTTCCTGGGCAATCGAGAACACGGCCGGCTTCATCGGAACACCTCGTTCATCGGGGGGCTTGATCGGTCGCCTTCAGAATACGAAGATTCCTTCGGTTTCTGAATTCGCATCCGGAGCCCCGCCGATGCCGCCTGTCCCCCTTGCCACAAGCCCGCGGAAACGGCCGGTTCAGGCCCGATCGCGCGCCACCGTCGAGACGATCCTGGACGGCGCCGCTCACATTCTGATCCGCGACGGCTTCGACCGTGCCACCACCACTCGCATCGCCGAGGCGGCAGGCGTGGGCATCGGCTCGCTCTATCAGTATTTCCCGTCCAAGGAAGCGGTGGTCGCGGCGCTGATCGACCGCCACGCCGCGGCCCTGACCCGGGTGTTCGACGATCTGGCGCCGCGGCTTGCCGGCAGACCGCCGGCCGAGGCGGTGGCGATGATCGTCGCGGCCGCGACCGATGCCCACCGGCTGCACCCGGCCCTGCACCGGGTGCTGAACGAACAGGTGCCGCGGATCGGCGACATGGCCCGGATCAGGGACGTCTCGGCCACGATCACCAGCCATGTCGCCCGCTGGATCGCCACCCTGCCCCTGGCCCCCGGCCGGGATCCCGCCATTCTTGCCGTGCTGGTGGAGCGGAGCATCGAGGCCGTCGTCCACGGCGCCCTCGCCGACGGGCATGACCGCCTGCCCCGGGCGCTGCATGACGAACTGGTCACCATGCTCGCCCGGCATCTGGCGCCGGACACACCCCGACAGGATCAGCGCATCTCGAAAGCTTCCTGATGGAAGCGGCCGCGGGCGAGGCCAAGACGTTCGAGCCCGCGACGGAGGCTGCGGCCGAACCCGGCCGGACCGCAGAACCAGATCGAAGCCTCGCGCCAGCCCGGCACCAGCCCCGCCAGACGGCCGGCATCGAGCCGGCCGTCGCGACCGCTGGCCAGGATATGCAGCCGCACACCGGCCGCCGTCGCCAGCGCCTGGAGCCGGGCGACGACATCCGGCGCCGGCGCCGCCGCGCAATAGACCAGATCGACCGGCCGCCGCTCGGGTGCTGCCGCCAGCGCCTCCAGCCGTGCAAGGAAGGGCGTGATGCCGATACCGCCGGCCACCCAGAGCTGGGCCGGCTGGTGATCGATGAAGTCGAAGCGGCCATAGGGCCCTTCGACGGTCACCGGATCACCCTGTTTCACCCGGGCCGGCAGGGCCCGGGTGTGATCCCCCAACGCCTTGACATGGAAGCGCAGCCGCCCGTCGCCCTGCCAGGCGGAGGAAATGGTGAAGGGGTGCGGGCCTTCGGCGGCATCGAAGGTGACGAAGGCGAACTGCCCCGCCCGATGCCCCGGCCAGCTGCCCGAGAGCGCCAGATCGACCTCCAGCACATGGGTGGCCGGATCATGCGCCAGGCGGGAGACCCGGCCGGCCACGCGCCGGCGGATCCCGATCCGGCCGAACAGGGCCAGGAGGGCCGAGACGGTGCCGGCCGCCAGCAGCAGGGCCACCACGATGCCGACCGGCTGGACCCACTGATCGAAGGTGAACAGCACCGCGGCATGGAAGACCAGCACCAGATAGGCCAGGGCCAGCAGCCGGTGGACCTGAAAGACCCGGCGATAGGGGAAGCGCCGGATCAGCGCCAGCAGGATAAGTGCCGCCGCCGCATAGAAGGCCCATTCGCCGACGCTTTCCGCGAAGCCGCGCCAGCTGCGCAGGGTCGCCTCCAACGTGCCCGGCTCGACTGGCACCCGGTTGCGCGCCGGCCGGTCGAGCAGCCCCCAGCCCACCGCCCATTTCGGCGCCTGGGCCCACAGCCAATGGATGACGGCCGCGACCAGCGCCGTGATGCCCAGCCATTTGTGCAGCCGATAGCCCTTGTCGAGCCCGCCGAGCAGGCCTTCAAGGCGCACCGGCCGCATCGCCAGCACCAGGGCCAGGCTCATCGCACCGATCGCCAGGATGCCGGTGCCCTGCATCATCGCCGGGCGGATGGCGAAAATCTCTGCGGGCGCCTGGAAGATCTGCCCGGTGGCGAGCCAGAGGCCGGGCAGGACGACAAGGAAGGCAATCAGCAACCGCTTGGGCGCGGACATGGGACGGGTACTCCATCAGGCGACGTCATCGCTCCTTTTTACGCCGCCTGACTGGGAAACCTACGGGGCACGCATGCGACCCGGTGCCGCATCCCGAAGATTGGCCTCCACCTGCGCCATGACCTTGAGCGTGACGGCCAGATCGGCATCGGCAACGCCCCGGAAGATACCCTCGCGCAGCGTGGTCAGGTCACGGCCGAGCCGTTCCGCCAGCTCCCGCCCGGCCGGCGTCAGGCGGACGAGCCGGGCCCGTCGGTCGTCGCTGTCCTCCACCCGCTCGACATGGCCGTCGGCGACCAGCTGGTCGATCACCCGGACCAGGGTCGGGCCCTCCAGGTTCATCACCTCGGCCAGCCGGCCCTGACGGGTGCCGTCGCCCAGCCGCGCCAGATAGCGGAGCGGCAAAGCCCTGGCCTCGGACAGGCCGTGACCGTGCAACGCCTGATCCAGCAGCCGGCGATAGAGCCGGGCAATCAGGACCAGGTGCATGCCGAAGCGCTCCATGCGGCCCGGCCGGCCGAGGGGGGCGTCGTCGGTGGTGGTGGCGTCGTCAGTGGTTCGGGCGTCGTCCGTCATGCCACTCCCTTCCCGACCGGCCCCAGGATCCTGCCGCCCGCCTTCAGCGCCGCGGCCGCCAGCAGAAGCGACCGGCCGAGATCGGGATCCGCAGCTGCTGCGGACAGGGCCTCCAACGCACGCGCGGTGCCTGCCGGATCCTGGGCGAAGCCCGCCAGCGCCGCAAGCCCCGGCCGGCCTTCGGGGTGGGCGGCCAGCATCGCCACCGCACGGGCCAGCACCAGGACGGCGAGCGGCCGCCCGGGCAAGGCCGCCATGCCGCCGGCCCGGCCCAGATGCAGCATCAGCCGCAGAATGCCGCGGGTGCTCCGCGCCGCATGGCGGGCAGCCGCCGCTTCGGTCGCAGGGCCGGCGATCAGCCGGCGCAGATCGTCGCGCAGCACGGCCGCAACCCGCGCCGCCTGACCCTCGGGCCGGCGCGGCAGGGCGATGCAGGTCCCCGCCACCAGCGCCGCCCCCAGGATCAGGGCGGCGGAGCCCGCCAGAATCTCGGACGCCCCGGCCGCCGGCATGCCGGCCTGAGAGGCGAGCAGGAAGCACATATTGGCATCCAGCGCCGGCAGGGCGGTGCGGGTCGAGGCGCGCCCGAGCCCGCCGATCAGGAAGATCGGCGCCATGGTCAGGATCAGCATGGCCGTGCCGTCCAGATATGGCTGAACCAGCAAGCGATAGCCGGTCGCGAGCGCGACGCCGCTGACCACCCCCAGGAACATCAGCGGCGCCACCTTTTGCGGCAGCGGCATCGATCCCAGCACCATCGAAAAGATGCAGACCCCGAGCGCCGCAAGCTCTGCCGCCGGCCAACCGGTGGCAAGACCTGCGGCACCGGCAAGAAAACTGGCGCCGCCTGCGACCGCTCCCATGCGCCAGGCCGCCCCGCCAGTCGCGATCGGCGCCGAGTGTGGGGCGGTCGGACGTCAGCCGGGTCGCTTCCGGCGGCGTCCCCTGGCCGGCCAGTCGCCGACGGGCCACTTCAAGCCGGATCTCTGCTGCATCGGGTCGCGCGCCGTCATCCAGACCAAGGCGTCGGGTTTCTGCTGCCGCCATCATGTCGAAGCAGGCGAAGAGCAGCGCATCGACATGGCGGCGCCGGCGATAACCGTCGACCGATCCGGCGGTCACTGGCGCCGTCAGGGCATCGAGCCGGGTCATCTGTGTAAGCAGGCGATGTTCAGCCGCGGCCACTTCCGCCTCGGGCGCCCGGGCACGGCACAGGCCGGCAAAATCGCGCACACCTCCGACCAGACGGTCGAGACCGTCGAGGAAATCCGCATGGCGCGCGGGCGGCGTGAAGAGGCCGGTCACCAGAGTCACCACCACCACACCGATCAGCGTGCATTCCACCCGCGCCATGGCGAGTGCGATCGACTGATCCGGCGCAAAGAGCGATGGCAGCACCACCACGGCCGCGGTCATGCCGGCCATCAGTGGCGCATAGGACGCCGTGCCGCGGATCAGCCGCGTGGCACCGGCGCCGGCGGCCATCCAGAACCCGAGAACGACCAGCGTCAGCAGGGGATCCCCCGCAAACGTGACCGCCGCCAGCCCAAAGCCCGCCCCGATCAGGGTGCCGAGGATGCGAAAGATGCCGCGCTCGATCAGCAGGCCGCGCGCGGACTGGGCGACCACCCAGACCGGCATCGCCGCCCAATAGGCGTTCTGAACATGCAGCAGGGCGGCGATCGAGAAGGCGATCAGGGCGGCGGCGGCAAGGCGCACCGCCTGGAAGAGCCCGGCCCGATCGAGCCCGAGCCGCGCCGGCCAGCCGTGAACGGCGAGAGACATCATGACGAACCCCGATGATGAGCATGGGAGTCAGATTATCATTAGGTAGGTGAGCTATCTTTATGCACTTTGCGCAGAGGACACATGCGGGCGATGATGGACACCGCACCCGGGCCTTCCCTCCTTCAACCTGGTGGATCCCATGACCGGCACCATCCGTATCGGCATCGGCGGCTGGACCTTCGAGCCCTGGCGCGGCCGCTTCTATCCCGACGGGCTGCCCCATAAGCGCGAGCTGGAATATGCCGCCGGTCGGCTCAGTTCGATCGAGGTCAACGGCACCTATTACGGCACGCAAAAGCCCGAGACCTTCGCCCGCTGGCGTGACGAGACGCCCGAGGATTTCGTCTTTGCCCTCAAGGGGCCGCGTTTCACCACGAATCGTCGGGTGCTGGCGGAGGCCGGGGCGTCCGTGGAACGTTTTCTTGAAGGCGCGGTGGTGCTCGGCCCCAAACTGGGCCCGATCAACTGGCAGTTCATGCCCACCAAGGCCTTCCTGCCCGAGGATTTCGAAGCCTTCCTCGACCTGCTGCCGCCGGAGCGCAACGGCCTGCGCCTCCGCCATGCAGTGGAGCTTCGCCATCAGAGCTTCGCGGTTCCGGAGCTGATCACCCTGGCCCGGACCCGCGGTGTGGCGATCGTGATCGCGGGCGATTCGGAGCATCCGCAGATCGCCGACCCCACCGCCGACTTCGCCTATCTTCGGATCATGGGCACGCACGAGGACGCGGAGACCGGCTATACGCCGGAGGCGCTTGACCTCTGGGCCACCCGCGCTCGTGCCATCGCCGCCGGGACCACGCCCGAGGGCCTGACGATGGTGGGGCAACCGCCTGCGACGCCCACGCCACGTGACGTCTTCCTCTATGTCATCTCGGGCTTCAAACCCGCCAATCCGGCAGCCGCCATGGCACTGATCGAGCGGCTGAGCCGCTAGCTTCCAAGGTCGAAGCCGGTCACCGCCAGCACCACCCCATTGACCAGCAGTTCCACCGTATGATGGCCGGGATGATGGCGGCGGGTGGAAAAGTCGCGGATCACCTGGGAGCGGGAGAGTTGCAGCCGCTCGCCGGGCCCGAGATCGACGGTACGAAGCTTGAAGACCTTGCGGGAAATGCCGGTCGGGCGGACATAGCCGATGGCATAGTCGATCACCAGTCGTTGGGGCGTTGCCGCGGTGGAGACCAGATCGACGGCAAGGGTGATGCGATCGCCCGGACGGATCCTGGCCGGGGTGATCGCCGCCGCCTCCACCCGCAGCTCTGCGGGCCGGTCGGCACCGATCAGCGCCAGCGCCCGCGTATCGCCGGCCTTGATCCGGCTGCGCAGACCGTGGCGGATGATCCAGGCGATATGCGGATGATCCCGGTCCCAGCCGGCAAGCCGATCCAGCAGCCAGTCGGGATGGTCCTTCGAGACGTCGTTCAGGTGGTTGGCGACCGAGCGGCGGACATAGATCGCGGGATCGGTCTTCAGCCGGTCGAGGATCGGCCAGGTCAGCGCCGGATCGGCGACCACCGCCTCCAGCCGGAAGGACCAGGGCAGGCGCGGCCTGCCCCCCTCGCTCGCCAGGCGGCGGACATGTTCGGATGCATCGGCGGTCCAGTCGGTCATCACCCCCAGCACATGGGCCGGGTCGCGGCGGATGAAGGGGCGGATGCCGAACTCCGACGAGCCGAACCGGGTGAAGAAGGCGAGTGCATCCAGCGCCCGATCCGTGTCGTCGGACGCAAACCGGGCCACCCAGTCGGGCAGGATCAGGGTCGCGAAGCCCGATCCCATGCGCGGCGCCAGGTCGCGCAGCACATCGAGCGCCCGCTCGACCGGCAGGTCGAGCGCCGCATGCATCGCCCCGCTGACCTGACCAAGCCGGGCCATCAGGGCCAGATCGTCGAGGTCACGCAGCGCCGCCTCAAGAAAGCACGCGCGATCGAAGGCGGGCGAGAGATCGGCCAGATGACCGGCGATCGTCTCGATCCGGGCGCGGTCGAAGATTTCTTTGAGGGCAGGCTCTTTGAGGTCAGGTTGGACGGCAGTATCGGTCATGGCATCCGGGCGCGGTTCGGTGGTGCTGGAACCGGCATCCTGCCATGGAAGATGACAGAAACCTGTCAGGAGGTTTCGCCTGCGCCGGGCAAACCCCGCGCCTCAGGCCGGCATGCGCTCGCGGATCCGGCAGACCATCAGCAGACCCTCGCCATTGACCCCGCCGGCCTCGGCCAGGCCGCGGCGGTCGATGAGCAGGGCGTCGAGCGGTGCAAGATCGACCGTTTCGCCCCGGATCTGCACGCCGACCTGACCGCTGACGCACAGCAGCAGCACGATCTCGGACACCACGGCCAGATCGACGGGGCCGGCGACCCGCATCCGCTCCATTTCGTGGACGAATCCCGCCCGCCGGGTCATCAGGTTGAGATCGGTGATCGGCCCGTCGATCAGCCGGGCGGTGGTGGGCTGATCGGCGGGGAAGGCGAAGGGCTCGGCGGCGGGGTCCAGGCTGCAGCTGCCCACCCCTGCCACCGACAGCTCCATCCCCGCGCCCCGGATCACCGCGAGCGACCGGTCGATGCCGGGGAAGATCGAGAACGGCCCGTCGGTGGCGACGGTCGCCATGCTCAACCGCCAGTCAAAGCCGTCGAGCCCGGCATCGGCGGGCGAGATCGCGATTTCCACGGTCTCGCCGCCGCCGTTCTTCCAGGGCATGCGCCGATGTCCGGCCGCAGGCAGCAGACGCATCGGGGCCATGACCGTTCCTCCGTCTTGCCCGGCCGCCGACGGCCGGTCTCAGTTCCCCAGGATCGCGGGCAGACGCAGCCCCTGTTCGCGGGCGCAGTCGAGCGCGATGTCATAGCCGGCATCGGCATGGCGCATCACGCCGGTCGCAGGGTCGTTCCACAGAACCCGCTCCACCCGGCGCGCCGCATCCTCGGTACCGTCACAGACGACGACCATACCCGAATGCTGCGAAAAGCCCATACCCACGCCGCCGCCATGATGGAGGCTGACCCAGGTGGCGCCGCTCGCGCAGTTGAGCAGGGCATTCAGCAGCGGCCAGTCCGACACCGCATCCGAGCCGTCCTTCATCGCCTCGGTCTCGCGGTTGGGGCTGGCGACCGACCCCGAATCCAGATGGTCGCGGCCGATCACCACCGGTGCCTTCAGCTCGCCCTTCGCGACCATCTCGTTGAAGGCGAGACCAAGACGGTGACGATCGCCCAGGCCGACCCAGCAGATCCGCGCCGGCAGACCCTGGAAGGAGATGCGCTCCCGCGCCATGTCCAGCCAGCGGTGGAGATGGGCGTTGTCGGGCAGCAGCTCCTTCACCTTGGCATCGGTCTTGTAGATGTCTTCCGGATCGCCGGAGAGCGCTGCCCAGCGGAACGGGCCGACGCCGCGGCAGAAGAGCGGGCGGATATAGGCCGGCACAAAGCCCGGGAAGGCGAAGGCGTTTTCCAGCCCCTCATCCTTCGCGACCTGGCGGATGTTGTTGCCATAGTCGAGGGTCGGCACGCCCTGGTTCCAGAAGTCGAGCATCGCCTGGACATGGACCTTCATCGAGGCCCGTGCCGCCGCTTCCACCGCCTTGGGGTCGCTCTCGCGCTTCGCCCGCCATTCGGCCATGTTCCAGCCGATCGGCAGATAGCCGTTGATCGGATCATGGGCCGAGGTCTGGTCGGTGACGATGTCGGGGCGGACGCCGCGGCGGACCAGTTCGGGCAGAATCTCGGCGGCATTGCCGAGCAGACCGACCGATTTCGCCTCGCCGGCCCCGGTCCAGACCCGAATCATCTCCAGCGCCTCGTCGAGCGATTCCGTCTTCGCATCCAGATAGCGGGTGCGGAGGCGGAAATCGATCGAGTCGGGGTTGCACTCCACCGCCAGGCAGCAGGCGCCGGCCATCACCGCCGCCAGCGGCTGGGCGCCGCCCATGCCGCCGAGCCCGCCGGTCAGGATCCAGCGGCCCTGCAGATTGCCGTCATAATGCTGGCGGCCGGCTTCGACGAAGGTCTCGTAGGTGCCCTGAACGATGCCCTGGGTGCCGATATAGATCCAGGATCCGGCGGTCATCTGGCCGTACATGGCCAGGCCCTTGCGGTCCAGTTCGTTGAAATGGTCCCAGGTCGCCCAATGCGGCACCAGGTTGGAATTGGCGATCAGCACCCGGGGCGCATCTTTGTGGGTGCGGAACACGCCCACCGGCTTGCCCGACTGGACCAGCAGGGTTTCGTCATCCGAAAGCGTGCGCAGCGTGGCCGCGATCCGGTCGAAATCCGCCCAGGTGCGGGCGGCGCGGCCGATGCCGCCATAGACCACCAGTTCGTTGGGGTTCTCGGCGACGTCCGGATCGAGGTTGTTCATCAGCATGCGGAGCGGGGCCTCGGTCAGCCAGCTCCGGGCGCTGATCTCGGGTCCGCGCGGCGCCCTGATCTCGCGGATGTTGTGGCGCGGATTGCTCATCGGATGTGCTCCTCGGGCGAAGTGTAGGCCGGGTCGGTCTGGGGGCGGCAGGGGCTGAAAGGCGGACATCGCCGTCAGGGACGGGTGGTCCTGAGGATGGTGTGCAGGGCGGCGAAATCGCCGTTGAGCGGCCGGTCGTCGGCATAGGGGGCCACGCGTGCCCGGATGCGGCGATAGAGCGCGTCGGTGCGCGGCGCCCGGGCGAGGGCCGGGGGTTGCAGATCATAGGCCTGGGCGGCGGCCAGCAGCTCGATCGCCAGGATGCGCTCAAGATTGTCGAGCACCGCCAGCGCCTTGCCCGCGGCCGGGGTGGCGTGGGTCAGGATGTCTTCCTGAAGCGCCGAGGTGATGCCACCATCCAGGCTGGCCGGGGCGGCGAGCCGCCGGCATTCGGCAGCCAGCGCCGCGGCGGTGTACTGGGCGATCATGAAGCCCGAACACACCCCGCTGTCGCCGGCAAGGAAGGCCGGCAGCCGGCTGACCAGCGGGTTGACCAGCCGGTCGACCCGGCGTTCCGAAATCGCGGCAAGCTCTGCCGCCGCCACCGCCAGCCCGTCCATGGCAAGACCCAGCGCCGCACCCACGGCATGCGCCTGGGAATGCACCTCGGGTGCCTCGGGTGTGCCCGACACCGCCGGGTTGTCGGTGACGCTGGCAAGCTCCCGATCGACCACCACCGCCAGCTGCTCCACCTGGTCGCGCACCGCACCATGGATCTGGGGGACGGCGCGCAGGCTCAGCGGATCCTGGGTGCGGCTGCCGGCGGCGGCGGCCAGCAGCTCGCTGCCGGCAAGCCAGGCATCGAGCCTGGCGCCGACAGTCTGCAGGCCCGGGGAGGTGCGCAGCGCCAGCGGTGCCGGCGCGAAGGCCCCCGCCTGGGCGCCCAGATTCTCGTAAGCCAGCGTCGCCGCGGCATCCGCCCAGTCCATCGCCCGGTCCATGCGGGAGAGCGCCAGACAGGCGAGGCCGGTGGCACAGGGTGTGCCGTTGACCAGGCTGAGACCTTCCTTGGCCTCCAGCACCAGCGGCTCCAGCCCGATCCTGGCCAGCGCCTCGCGGCCGGTCAGCAGCTCGGTCCCGTGGCGGGCCGTGCCATGGCCGATCAGCACCAGCCCGATCTGGGCCGCATGGGTCAGGTAGCCGACGGAGCCGCGCGACGGGATCACCGGCAGGATGTTGGCATTGAGCAGCGCCAGCAATACCTCGACCGTCTGCGGCCGCACGCCCGAGTGACCATGGGCAAAATTGGCGATCTGGGCCGCCATGATCGCCCGGGTCTCGGCCTCACCCAAAGGTTCGCCCACGCCGCAGGCATGGCTGAACAGGATGTTGCGCGACAGGCTCTGCTGGGCGGAGCGGTCGATGATCACGTCGCAGAGCGCGCCGACACCGGTGTTGATGCCATAGCCGCGGATGCCACGGTCGACCAGGGCGTCGACCACCCGGCGTGCCGCCTCGATCCGCGCCCAGGCAGCGGGCGACAGCTCCAGCCCGGCCCCTTCGGCAATGGAGGCGAGATCGCGCCAGCCGAGGACGCGGTCGAGGATGATGCGGTTCGCCTGCACGAGCGCCTCCGCGGTCACGTCCCCGGAAAGGAAGCCGTCCGGCGCGGCCGGATCCTGCATGGGATCAGTCATGTCCACCTCCGGTCCGGCGCTGGACGAAACGGGCGACATAGTCATTGGCGGGATTGGTCAGGATCTCGTCGGGGCTGCCGACCTGAACCAGGCGGCCATCCTTCAGGATCGCGATCTCCGAGCCGATGCGCAGCGCCTCGTCCAGATCATGGGTGATGAAGACGATGGTCTTGGCGAGGTTCTGTTGCAGCTGAAGCAGCTGGTCCTGCATGTCGGTGCGGATCAGCGGATCCAGCGCCGAGAAGGCCTCGTCCATCAGGATCACGTCGGTATCGGCGGCCAGCGCCCGGGCCAGACCCACGCGCTGTTTCATGCCGCCCGACAGCTGGTGCGGATATTTGTCTTCATAACCCGAGAGACCGACCGCCTCGATCCACTGCATGCCGATCGGCCGGGCCTCGGCGCGCGACAGGCCACGCACCCGCTGGCCATAGACGACGTTCTGCAGCACGGTGCGATGCGGCATCAGCCCGAAGCTCTGGAACACCATGCTGACCCGGTGGGTGCGGAAATCCCTGAGCGCCTTCGCCCCCAGATCCAGGATGTTGCGGCCGTCGAAGCGGACCTCGCCGGCGGTGGGCTCGATCAGCCGGTTGATGTGGCGGACCAGGGTCGACTTGCCCGAGCCCGACAGCCCCATGATCACGAAGATCCGGCCGGCACCGATCGTCAGGCTGACATCGTCGAGACCGACGCTGCAGCCGGTGCGGGCCAGCACCTCGGCCTTGTCGAGCCCGTCCTTGACAAGCTTCAGAGCCGTGCCGGTATCGCGGCCGAAGATCTTGTAGACATTGCGGATCTCGATCTCAGCCATGACGGGCGTCCTCGTTGCGCGGCCGGCCGAAGCCCTGGGTGATGCGGTCGAGCACGATGGCCAGGATCACGATGCCGAGCCCGGCTTCCAGCCCCTTGCCGACATCGAGCGTCTGAATGCCGTTCAGCACCTGCTCGCCCAGGCCGCGGGCACCGATCATCGAGGCGACCACCACCATCGACAGGGCCATCATGATCGTCTGATTGAGGCCGGCCATGATGGTCGGCGTGGCCAGCGGCAGTTCCACCCCGAACAGGATCTGGCGCGGGCTGCCGCCGAAGGCCTGCGCCGCCTCGATCACCTCGCGGTCGACCTGACGGATGCCCAGATCGGTGAGGCGGATCAGCGGCGGCACGGCATAGATGATCGTGGCCAGCACGGCCGGCACCTTGCCCAGGCCGAAGAGCATGATCGCCGGGATCAGATAGACGAAGCTCGGCATGGTCTGCATCACGTCGAGCACCGGCAGGGTGATGCCGCGCATGATCCGGCTTTTGGCGACCCAGATACCGACGGGGATGCCGATGACCACCGAGACCAGGGTCGCCATCAGCATCAGGGCCAGCGTCTGCATGGTCAGATCCCAGAGCCCGAGCACGCCCACGACCAGCAGCATCGCGGCGATCATCACCGTCGGTGCGATCCGGCGGGTCGCCTGCCAGGCGAGCCCCGTGAACACCAGGAACACCACCCACCAGGGCAGGCCGCGCAGGATCTGCTCGATGACCAGGATGCCCTGGAGGATGACGTTCGACACGGCCTTGAACACGAAGCCGTAATCGACCACCAGCATCCGGACGAAGTCGTTGATCGGCCCGCGAATGGAGATGTGCAGGGACTCAGGGAACATGGGCTGGCTTCCTTGCCGCGGGTGAAGCGGAGGATGGCGCGGCCCCGCCGCCGGGCGGGGGCCGGCGGCGGACCGTGCGAGAGGCAGGGATGGAGGCTGCGGGCGAGGCGCGGCCCCTTACTTCACCGCCGCCTCGATCTTCGCCCGGGCCTCGGCCGGAACCCAGCCGCCCCAGACATCGCCCTTGGTCGCCAGGAAGCGCTTCGCGGCAGCCTCGGCATCGGCCTTTTCGTCGACCATGTAGGCGAGGCTGGCATTCACCTCGGCCAGCGGGAAGGTCGCCTTCTCCAGCATCTCGACGATCTCGGGCGCCGCCTTGGCGAAATCGGCGTTCAGGCCATAGGCGACCTCGACCGCCGGGAAGGCGCAGCCGCGGTCGCGCTTGCCGGTGGCGCTGGTCAGCTCGGTCCAGCAGGCCTCGTCATAGGCCGGTTCCTTCAGCTGGACCAGATCGTACTTGCCCATGATCGCGGTCGGCGTCCAGTAGTAGAACAGGATCGGCTCGCCGCGCAGATAGGCGGCCGAGATCGCCGCATCCAGCGCGGTGCCGGTGCCGGGGCGGAAATTCACATAGTCGTCGGTGAGCTTGTAAGCCTGGAGCTTGGCGGTGTTGACGCCCTCGCAGGTCCAGCCCGAGGGGCAGTTCAGGAAGCGGCCCTTGGACGGCTCCTCCGGGTCGGTGAACAGCTTCACGATCGCCGGATCCTTGAGCTGCTCCACCGTCTCCAGCTTGGGCGCGGTGGGGGCGATGCCGCGGGTGGTGTCGCCCTTGACCATATAGGCCGGGACATACCAGCCCTCGCTGGCGCCGACGAAGGTCTTGCCGACCGACACCACCTGGCCGGCGGCGGCAGCGTTGTTCCAGACGTCGCTGCGGCCGATCCATTCCTCGGCGAAGATCTGGACGTCGTTATTGGCGGTCGCCTGTTCCAGCGTCACCGAATTGCCGGGGATCGCATCCACGGCGCAGCCATAGCCTTCGGACAGGATGGTCTTCATCACCTCGGTGATGAAGGCACCGCTTTCCCAGTCGATGCCGGCAAAGGTGACGGTCTTGCCGTCCCCGCAATACGAGGCCTGGGCGCTGCCGGTGGAGACCGCGAACACGGCGGCCGTGGTGGCGAGCGCGAGCTTGAGCGTGGTGAAGGTGAAATTCGACACCGTGCGTTCCCTTTATTGCTTGGCGTACCCGGTCAGGATCTTCGGTCGTCGCCTCCTCGCCGGGCCGCACGGACAGGGGCCGCCGGGCCGGGGGTGCGCTTTGGCCCGCGCGCCCCCCGTCGTTCCCCGGAGCGCCACAGGCAAGTTGTATATGCAAGATGACCCATTTCCCGAAGGGACGCAATCCTGTATGGTCGAAAAACATGCAACTTCGCGCATGCCCACCATACAGGCAGCCCCCCATGACCCAGATCGGCGTCCAGATCGAGGCGACCCGGCCGACCCCGGCCGGCGAAGACGGGCTGCGCGAGCTGCCGCTTTACGAGCAGCTGAAGGCGCGGATCAAATCGCGCATCGCCAGCGGCGACTGGCCGGCCAATCACCGGGTGCCGTCGGAAAACGAGCTGGTCGAGGAGATGGGGGTGAGCCGGATGACCGCGCATCGCGCCCTCCGTGAGCTGGCGGCGGAAGGTGTGATCCTGCGCATTCAGGGCAAGGGATCCTTCGTGGCGCCTGCGAAGCGCAGCGCGCCCTTTCTGGGCGTGCGCAACATCGCCGATGAAATCGCCGAGCGCGGCGCGGCCCACACGGTCGCCATCACCTTGAGCCAGGCGGAAAATTGCGGCCCCGACCTTGCCGACGCGCTGGAGGTGGCGATGGGGGCCGAGGTCTTCCACACCGTGATCGTCCATCGCGAGGACGATGTGCCGATCCAGATCGAGGACCGCTTCGTCAACCCGGCGGTGGCGCCGGATTATCTTGGCCAGGATTTCCGGAGCACCACGCCCAATGCCTATCTGACGGCGCTCGCCCCGATCACGCGCACCGAACAGTCGGTGGAGGCGATCCTGCCCAAAGCCTGGGAATGCCGGCTGCTCGCCATCGCCCGGACCGAACCGTGCCTGATGGTCCGCAGGCGGACCTGGTCGGGCGCGCGGGTGGTGACGGCGGTGCGCCTGCTCTACCCCGGCACCCGCTACCGGCTGGAGAGCAGCTACTGACAAAAACAGCCGGCGGCCCCCGGAGGAGCCGCCAGCTTACCTATACAACCTGAGTGATCCGCAGCCTCAGGCGCTCTGCCGCCGCAGCGCCGGCCGCGGCAGGGCCTGCTCCAGATCCTCCAGCAGGTCCTCAGGATCCTCCAGGCCGACCGAAAGCCGGATCAGCCCGTCGGAAATGCCATAGGCGGCGCGCTCCTCGGGCGTGTAGGTCGAATGGGTCATGGACGCCGGATGCTGGATCAGGCTTTCGGCATCGCCCAGCGACACGGCCCGGCCGATCAACCCCAGCCGGTTCATGGTCTCGCGCCCGGCCGCAAGCCCGCCGGTCAGTTCGAAGGCGATCATCCCGCCCGGCAGCGCCATCTGGCGCCGGGCCAGATCGTGCTGCGGGAAATCCGCCAGTCCCGGATACCAGACCGACGCCACGGCCGGATGGGTATTCAGCATCTGCGCCACCGCAAGCGCGCTCGCCGAATGACGCTCCATGCGCAGCGACAGGGTCTTGAGCCCGCGCAGGATCAGCATGGCGTTGAACGGCGCCATCACCGCGCCGGTCATGTCCTTCAGCCCCTCCAGCCGGATCCGGCCAACGGTTTCGGCATCACCGACCACCAGCCCCGCCACCAGATCGCCATGGCCGCCCAGATATTTGGTCGCCGAATGCACCACCAGATCGGCGCCAAGCTCGATCGGCCGGGTAAGACGGGGCGTGGCATAGGTGTTGTCGACCACGGTCACGGCACCCGCGGCACGGGCGATCTCCGACACGCGGCGGATGTCGACCAGCCGCATATTCGGATTGGCCGGGGTTTCGAAATACACCACCCGGGTGCGCGGGCCGATGGCGGCGGCAAGGTTTTCGGGGTCGGTCAGGTCGACATGGGTGATGGTCACCCCGAAACGCGCCAGGCCGTGGCGCATGAAGGCGAAGGTGCAGCCATAGAGCGTGCGGTCGACGATCACCTCGTCCCCCGGCGAGACCAGCGTCCAGAGCGTTGCGGTGATCGCCCCCATGCCCGACGCCAGCGCCAGCCCCGCCTCCGCTCCTTCCAGATCGGCCATGCGGCGCTCCAGCAGGTCGAGGGTGGGGTTGGAGATGCGGGAATAAACATGGCCGGGGCGGGTGCCGGCGAACATCTCGCCACCTGCCTCGGCGGTCTCGAACACGAAGGTGGAGGTGAGATGAAGCGGCGGGGTCAACGCCCCGTCATTGGCGGCCGGATCATAGCCTGAATGGATGGCACGGGTCGAAAAGCTGCGCGAGGTGGTCATGGGGCGTCTCCCTCTGTCTCTTGAGGCATGATACGCCCTCGCTCAGGGCATTTGATTGCCATCTTCGCCCTAAATCGGCAAGATCGGGGTCATATATGCCAGGGAAGAGGCAGCGCCATGGACGACAAGGACCGGCAGATCGTCCGCATCCTCCAGACCGAGGGGCGGATTACCAATCTGGAGCTGGCCGACCGGGTGGCATTGTCGCCCTCGCCCTGCCTGCGCCGGGTGCGCGCCCTGGAAGAGACCGGCGTCATCCGCGGCTATGGCGCCCGGGTCGATGCCAAGGCCTTCGGGCTCGGCCTCACCGCCTTCGTCCATATCCGCCTGGACCGGCACAACCGGGCGGTGGTGGACGGCTTCGAACGCCGGATCGGCGTGATCGACGAGGTGGTCGAATGCCATCTGGTCACCGGCAAGTCGGATTATCTGCTGCGGGTGATGGTGGCCGACCTCGCGGCCTATGAGGATTTCGTCCGCAACCGCCTGCACGATATCGAGGGGATCACCTCGATCGAATCGATCTTCGTCTACAGCTCGGTCAAGGATGCGGGGGCCTGGCCCGATCCGGCGTGACGCCGGCCTTTCGCCAAGATGACGGCTATCCGGGCCGGATCCCTGCGGTAAGGTGCTTGCGAGACACCGACCCGCCTGAAGACGCGAGGAGCAGAATTCATGGCCGAAGGAAGCGACCGTCGACAGGCCGCCGCCGCGGGCCCGGACCAGCGGGTCAGAATTACGCATATGACGTCCTATCAGTACGACCGTGCCGTCACGCTGGGGCCCCACAGGCTGATGCTCCGGCCGCGCGAGAGCCGGGAGCACAGGCTGCTTGCCTTCGATCTCGACATTTCTCCGACAGCCCGCGTGGACTGGTCGCACGACGTCGCGGGGAATGCCGTGGCATCCACCACGTTCGAGACCCCGTCCGACACGCTGACGATCCAGGCCCGGACGGTCATGGAACTGTGCGCGCCGGCCTGGCCGGTCTTTCCGATCGCAGCCTCCGCGATCAGCTATCCGTTCCTCTATGCCGCAGACGACTGGACGGATCTGGGCGCACTTGCGGTGCCCCAATATGTCGATGCGACGGGACGGCTGTCCGACTGGGTCGAAGGTTTCGTGATGAGCAGGCCGACCGACACCCTGTCGTTGCTGAAAGACCTCAGCAACGGCGTTGCCGCCCGGATCGCCTATGAAAGCCGCGAAACCGAGGGCACGCAGGGGCCGCTCGAAACCCTGGACAGGGGGCGGGGATCCTGCCGCGATTTTGCCGTGCTGTTCACCGAAGCGGCAAGAACGCTGGGATTCGGGGCGCGGCTCGTCTCGGGTTATCTCTACGATCCGGCCGGTGATCAGCTGGGATCGGCGGCGGCCGGATCCACGCATGCCTGGGCCGAGGTCTTCGTGCCCGGCGCCGGCTGGATCCCGTTCGACCCGACCAATCGCGCGGTCGGCTCTGCCAATCTGATCCCGGTCGCGGTGGCCCGCAATATCCAGCAGATCCTGCCGATCGCGGGAAGTTTCGCCGGCGCGGATGTCGACCGGCCGGTCATGGACGTCGTCGTGAAGGTCGAAGATCTGTAGACGGCGGGCCCGGGAGAGCGGCTGGCGCCGCCTGCACCCGGTCTCGGCAGGTGATGTCACAACCGTTCAAGACGCCGGCCCCTGACCTCCCCTAGCCTCCTCACGACTGGCGGCCCCGGCATCGAAGGCCGCCCCGGATCGGGAGGACGAGATGACCGAAACCGTCGGATTCATCGGGCTCGGCGTGATGGGCCAGCCGATGGCGCTCAACCTGGCGCGCGCCGGCACGCCGCTGGTGGTGTGGAACCGCACGCGGGAGAAATGCGACGCCCTGGCCGCGGCCGGTGCCCAAGTGGCGGCAAGCCCGGACGAGGTCTTTCGCCGCGCCGATGTCGTCATTCTGATGATGATCGACGAGGCCTCGACCGATCTGGTTCTGGGCCGCAGCGTCGCGCATTTCCGGACCAATGTCGCAGGCCATGTGATCGTCAACATGGGCACCCTGCCGGCCGATTATTCCAGCGCCCTTGCGGCCGAAATCCGCACCGCCGGCGGGCGCTATGTCGAGGCGCCGGTCTCCGGCTCTCGCGCGCCGGCCGAGGCCGGGCAACTGGTCGCCATGCTGGCCGGTGCGCCCGAAGACGTGGCGCGGGTCGAGCCGCTGCTGGCGCCGATGTGCCGCCAGACCGTCGCCTGCGGCGCCGTGCCCCAGGCGCTGCAGATGAAGCTGGCGGTCAACCTGTTCCTGATCACCATGGTCACCGGGCTCGCCGAAGCCTTCCATTTCGCCGAAGGCCATGGGCTCGATCTCGACCGCTTCGTCGAGGTGCTGGATGCAGGTCCGATGGCAAGTGCGGTGTCGCGGATGAAGCTCGCCAAGCTGCGGGCCGGCGACTACGGCGTCCAGGCATCGATTCCGGATGTGTTCAAGAATGCGCGACTGGTGGCCGAAGCGGCCCGGGCGGCTGAGATCGCCTCGCCGGTTCTCGACATCTGCCACAGCCTGTTCGGCGAGACGCTCGCCGCCGGCCATGACGGCCTCGACATGGCGGCGGTGGTGAAGGCGATCCAGGCCCGGACGGCGGCTCAGCGCGCCGCGACCGCCCCGGCCCAGCGGGCAGGGGTCAGGCCGTAGCCGCGCTTGAAGGCGCGGCTCATATGGCTCTGATCCGCGAAACCCGCGTCCAGCGCGGCTTCCGACAGCGCCATGCCCCGCCTCATCGCCGCCCGGGCGAGGTCCAGCTGGCGCATGGTGCGATAGCGGCTGGGGCTGGTGCCGAAGGCGCGCCGGAACTGACGGGCCAGCGTCCAGCGATCCAGGCCCGAAACGGCTTCCAGGGCAGCGGCGGTGTGGCGAGTGGCGGGATCGTCGGCGATCAGCCGGCGCACCCGCTCCAGCGCCGCGACCGGCAGCCGGCCGCCCGGGGCCGCTTGCGGGATGGAACCATCCAGCCGGCCCAGCATATCCGCCAGACCGCCGACCAGTTCGGCGCTCTCTATGTCTCCCAGCGGCGCATCCAGATCGGCCAGCCCCTGCAACAGGACCGGATCGATCGCCGTCGCGCCCACCACCGGATCGGCGATGAAAGGCAGCGGCCGACCGTCCAGCGCCGCCAGGATCAGCGCCGGGTCGACATAGAGGATGCGATAGCCGAAGCCACCGGGCGCACCGGCGGCCCCGTCATGCATCTCGTCGGGATGGAGCACATGCATCTGCCCGGCAAGACAGGCCCTGCGGGCACCGCGATAGCGGAAGCTCTGCACGCCATGGGTGGTGATGCCGATCGCATAGGTGTCGTGGCGATGGGGCGCGAAGGCCCGGCCGTCGAAGGCCGCGGCCAGCCGCTCGACGCCCGGCGCCCCTGCGCCCATGCGCAGCCGCACCCCCGCCTCGGCGGCGGGAGCCGCATCCAGCCCCGGCAGCGGGGCCTCTGGTCCAGGGTTGGCAGATAGGTCAGTCATACTGCCATACTACCCCCGTCTTCGTTCAGCGTACAGGAGCCGGATCGATGGCCGCTCTCTCCAGCCTCGCCCTGCCCGGGCCTGCCGCCCTGCCCGAGCTTGCCGGATTTGCCGCCGCAAGCCTCGCGATCACCTTCAGCCCGGGCCCCAGCACCATCGCCATGACGGCAACCGGCAGCGCCTTCGGTCTGGCCCGGGCCGTGCCCTATGCCCTGGGCAGCGCGCTCGGGACGATCTCGGTTATGGCGGCAGTCGCCGCCGGCCTCGCCTCGCTGCTGCTGGCGGAGCCGGCCGTGGCGACCATCCTGCTGATCATATCGGCCGGCTACATCCTGTACCTGGCCCTGCGCATCGCCACCGCCCCGCCCCCGGGCGTACCCGAGGCCGGCAGCCGCCCGCCGGGGCCGGCCGGCGGCGTGGTGCTGGCGGTCACCAACCCCAAGGCCTGGCTCGCCTTCGCTGCCCTCTTCGCGGGCACCGGCACCACACCGGGCGAGATCGGGCCGCGGATCCTGATCCTGGCGGCCTCGATCTTCGCCAGCCATGTCGTCTGGCTGCTGCTCGGCGCCGGCTTCGCCCGCCTGCTCCGCCGGCCGCGGGTGTCGCGGGCGGTCAATCTGGTGCTGGCGGTTCTGCTGGTGGGATCGATGGTGGTGGCGGTCAGGGGGTGAGGGTGGGGACTCAGAGGTCTGCGAGAAGACGCTCGATATCCTGCCGCCCGTGGAGGAGGCGCAGAACGAACACGTTCCCGTCCGGCCGTCGCGTATAGACGATCACGTGACGGCGATACCCCAGCATACGGACCGGCGGCCTGAACTCGGGGCGGACCCGCCCCATTTCCGGATGCTCCCCGATCAAAAGCAGAAGGCGCGAAAGGCCCGCCTGATAGTCTTCCGCCTGACGGACGCCGAATTGAGCCATTCCGTAGGCGTAAGCGGCGAGGATATCTTCTACCGCAGCACGCGAAAGCTCATAGCCCATTGTCTGCCGACAGAGCAGCCCGCCGCCGAGCTTCCGTCAGCACGTCCTGCATGGACAGGCCGCTGCTGCCGCTCGCCAATCCCTCGTCTATCAGGCGCTGGATGTCGGCAAGTGCGGCCCTGCGTTCCTGATCCCGTCGGATGAGGTCTCTTATATAGTCGCTGGCGTTTCCGTACCGCCCGCTCTCGACCTGTCCTTCCACCCAGATCTTCATCTGGTCGGTGACCGACACATTCATCGTCGCCATGGCCATACCCCCTCAGTTCGGGAAGATTTTGGCATAAATTGCCAAAGACTGCCACTGACCAAGGGGGACGGACCGGCTTCGGTCAGTCTGCCAGCTCGCCGGTCGCCACGACATTGGCATAGGCAAAACCCAACGCCGCCATGAAGGCCGCATGGACCTGGGCGGCCGGGACCGTCACGCCACCGAATTCCTGGTCGCGGGTGGCGCAGGCATCGTGGGCGACGGTGACCTCGAAGCCCAGATCGCGGGCGGCGCGGGCACCGGCATCGATGCACATATGGCTCATGGCGCCGGCGATCACGACCTGATCCACGCCCATCTCGCGCAGCAGCGCATCGAGCCCGGTCTCGCGGAAGGCATTGGGGAAGTGCTTCAGCACCACCGGCTCGCCCTCTGCCGGGCTGACGCTGTCATGGATGCGGGCACCGTCGGAGCCTGCCGCGAAGAAGGGGGCGCCCTCACCGGCAAATTCGTGGCGGACATGGATCACCGGCTCGCCCGCCGCGCGGAAGGTGGCGATCAGCCGGGCGACATTGGCCGCCGCGGCCTCGATGCCGACCAGCGGCCAGCGGCCGCCCGGGAAATAGTCGTTCTGGACGTCGATCACGACGAGGGCGCGCTTGCCCATGATGGCTGCCTCCTGACAGGGGATTCCGCCCGGACGCGCCCGGGCAGTGATGGACAGGCTAGCGGGATGCAGGCAGGCTGTGGATTGGCGGAACCGACATTCAGAGAGGCAAAACCGACAAATGGCCGAGGCCCTGCCGGAGCTGATCGAAATCGGCCTCCTGCTCTATCCCGAGGTCCAGCAGGCAGCGATCCACGGGCTCGGCGATCTGATCCTGATCGCCGACCGGCTGCGCGCGGAAGATCAGCCTGCGGGGCCGGCGCTCCGCCTCAGCCACTGGCAGGCCGATGCGGCCGGTGCGGTACGGCGGGTCTTCGACAGCCATCCCGGCCGCCCCGGCCGGCCGGCGGCCCTGATCCTGCCGCCCAGCCTGGCGGCGCCGATCTCGCCCGAAGCCGCCGCACCGCTGGCCCGCTGGCTGACCGCCCGCCATGGTGACGGCGCCGTGCTGTGCTCGGTCTGCGCCGGCGCCTTCCTGCTGGCCGAAACCGGGCTGCTCGACGGCCGCCCGGCCACCACCCACTGGAATTATCACGACCACTTCGCCAGCCGCTTCCCGGCCATCCGGGTCGATACCGCCCGGCTGCTGATCGACGACGGCGATCTGATGACCGCGGGCGGGGTGATGTCGTGGACCGATCTGGGCCTGGCGCTGATCGCCCGCCTGCTGGGGCCGGCGCTGATGGTGCGCACCGCCCGCTTCCTGCTGATCGACCCGCCCGGCCGCGAACAGCGCGCCTACAGCCTGTTCGTACCCAGGCTGGACCATGGCGATGCGGCGATCCTGAAGGTCCAGCACTGGCTGCAGGCAACGGGGGCGCGCGAGGTGCGGCTGCCCGATCTGGCGGCACGGGCAGGGCTGGAGGAACGCACCTTCCTGCGCCGCTTCCGCAAGGCCACGGGCCTCAGGCCCGTCGAGTACTGCCAGCATCTGCGCATCACCCGCGCCCGCGAACGGCTGGAACGAAGCGCCGACACCGTCGACCGCATCGCCTGGGAGGCCGGTTACGAAGACCCGGCATCCTTCCGCAAACTGTTCCAGCGGATCACCGGACTGACGCCGGCGGCGTATCGGGAGAGGTTCGGGGTGGGCGCCGGCCCCGCCTGACCGGGGCCGCCCGACCCGCGGGCGGCGGCAAATTCGTGGTGCGAGAGGGGGGACTCGAACCCCCATACCTTTCGGTGGTCGATTTTGAGTCGACTGCGTCTACCGATTCCGCCACTCTCGCGCGCCGGTGCAGCTCGTGCCGCATGAGCATAGCCAAGTGCTGCGGCAATGCAACAGATCCCGAGGATCCGTCGTCTCGACGTGCCAACGGAGGTTGCAGGGCGGTTCCGGCGGGTCGGTTATCTGCCCGTCGCTGTTGACAAAGGACGCGCGACACATATAGTCGCGGGGTCCCGGGCAGCGGCGGCGATCTCACAGTCGGCGCCGACCCGGTCGCTTTCGTCCGCAACCCGAGGCGGGACACCCGATGATCGCAGACGGCAGGTCACTGCCCGAGCGGTGCCGGGGAAACCGATCGGCGGGTGACCCGCGGGTGTAACCACTCCAACTGTTCCGCGCCGCGAGCCGGCCGGGCGGACCGCCTGACGGCGGACCACCGGATGGGCGGCGTGATGACGACTATCGGGAAGATCGATCATGTTCGCGGTCATCAAGACGGGCGGCAAGCAGTACAAGGTCGCGGAGAACGACGTCATCGCCGTGGAGACGCTGGGCGTCGAGCCGGGCGCGACGGTCGAGTTCGAGCCGCTGATGGTCGGCACCGCCGATGGCGTGAAGATCGGCGCCCCGGTCGTTGCCGGCGCGAAGGTCACGGCCGAGGTCGTCGACCTGGTCCGCACCCGTCGGGTGCTGATCTTCAAGAAGACCCGGCGCAAGGGCTATCGTCGCCTGAACGGTCATCGTCAGAGCCTGGCGAAGATCCGCGTCACCTCGATTTCGGCCTGATCCCGTCACCGCGGCGTTGACGTCCGCGACGGGTTCCAGACCTGACAGCTCTCCCAGCAACTTTCCCCGTTCGCGGCAATCCGGCCCCGGACGGGCATCACGGAGGTCTCCGAGATGGCTCATAAAAAGGCAGGCGGCAGCTCCCGCAACGGTCGCGACAGTGCCGGCCGGCGCCTCGGCGTCAAGAAGTTCGGCGGCGAAGCCGTGATCGCCGGCAACATCCTCATCCGTCAGCGCGGCACCAAGTGGTACCCCGGCCGGAATGTCGGCATGGGCCGCGACCACACCCTGTTCGCCCTGACCGACGGCACCGTGACCTTCAGCCGCGGCCGCGACGACCGGACCATCATTCACGTCGAGCCGGCGCAGGCCTGATCCAGGCCGGCCGCCCGACGCGAGACATGCCGGAACCGACGCGCGCCCGGGCCTTGAGGTCACGGCTGGTCGTCGGTTCCGGAAATGCGACACGAGGGGGATGGCTCGGCCATCCCCCTTGTTTGCGTTCCCGCCCATCCTCATCTTGCAGGCGAACGGCGCTCCCGCCCATGATCGGGCCATCCGACGATCGGGACCGTCCGCCCTTCGAAAGTCGCCCCCGGTGAAGTTCCTCGACCAGGCCAAGATCTATGTGCGCGGCGGCGACGGCGGCAATGGCTGCGTCAGTTTCCGGCGAGAGAAGTACATCGAGTTCGGCGGCCCGGACGGGGGCGACGGCGGCGATGGCGGCCGCGTGATCGCGGTTGCGGTCGAGAACCTGAACACATTGATCGACTTCCGCTATCAGCAGCATTTCAAGGCCGGTCGCGGCGTCCACGGCATGGGCCGCAACCGCCACGGCGCCCGCGGTACCGATGTCGAGATCCACCTGCCGGTCGGCACCCAGATCTGGGACGAGCATGGCGAGCGGATGCTGATCGACCTGACCGAGCCGGGCATGCGGGTGCTGATCTGCGACGGCGGCAGCGGCGGCTTCGGCAATGCCCGGTTCAAATCCTCGATCACCCAGGCGCCCCGCCGGGCCAATCCCGGCACCGAGGGCACCGAGCGCTGGCTGTGGCTGCGGCTGAAGGTCATCGCCGATGCCGGGCTGGTCGGCCTGCCCAATGCCGGCAAATCGACTTTTCTGGCCGGCGTCACCGCCGCACGCCCCAAGATCGCCGACTATCCCTTCACCACGCTGCACCCCAATCTGGGCGTGGTCAGGACCGGCGACGAAGAATTCGTGCTGGCCGACATCCCCGGGCTGATCGAAGGCGCCCATGAAGGCCATGGGCTCGGCGACCGCTTCCTGCGCCATGTCGAGCGCTGCGGCGCGCTGCTCCACCTGCTGGATGTCACGGCCGAGGATCCGGTGAAGGATTACCGGATCGTGCGCGGCGAGCTGGAAGCCTTCGGCCACGGCATCATCGACAAGCCCGAAATCGTGGCGCTGAGCAAGATCGACGCGGTCGACGACGACACGCTCGCGCTGGTGAAGGACCATGTCGAAGAAGAGCTGGGCCGGCCGGTGCTGGCGCTTTCCGGCGTGTCGCGCCGGGGCGTGACCGAGGCGCTGCACGCCCTTCTCCCCCATGTCCATGCGGTGCGCGAGGCCGAACGCGAGGCGCGGGAACGCCAGCGCCGCGAGTTCGGCGTGATCGAGGATCCCGTCGACGCCTCGGCCCAGAAGCGCGCGCCCCTGCTGCGCCTGCCGCCGCCGGAAGACGCCCCGGCCGAAGGCCGCGCCCGCGCCGGCAGCTCGGATCTCTTCGACGAATACGAAGACCTGGTCGACGGCCTGGAAGCCGATCGCCTGGTCGTCACCGCCTCGGACGACGAGGACTGGGACGATTGGGATGACGAGGACGAGAGCGACGGGGACGAGAGCGACGGGGACGAGAGCGACGAGGCCGAAGACGAGATCGACACCGACGAGGATGACGACCTCGACGCGGATGAGGATCTCGACGACGAAGACGATCTCGACGACGAAGACGATCTCGACGACGAAGATTTCGAAGACGACGGCGAAGACGAAGACGAGAACGAAGACGGGCCGGCAGATGACGGCGAGGATGGGGACGCCCCCGCCCGCGGGAGGAAACGGTGACGATCGCCGGAACCGACCTGGCCGACACACCCGCCGCGGCGGGCCTGCGTGCCGCGAAGCGCGTGGTGATCAAGGTCGGATCCGCCCTTCTGGTCGACGAGGCCACCGGCCGGCTGCGTGACACCTGGCTGCAGAGCCTGGCCGACGACATCGCGCGAATGCGCGCCCGCGGCCAGGAGGTGATCGTGGTCTCCTCGGGCGCGATCGCGCTTGGCCGCCGACTGCTGGGGCTCGGCCAGGGCGTGCTGCGGCTGGAAGAGAAGCAGGCCGCCGCCGCCACCGGCCAGATCCGTCTGGCCCATGCCTATGAAACCGTCCTCGGCCCCCACGGCATACAGGTCGCCCAGGTGCTGCTGACGCTGGAAGACAGCGAAGCCCGCCGGCGCTATCTGAATGCGCGCGCCACTCTCGGCACCCTGCTCAAGCTGGGGGCCGTGCCGGTGATCAACGAGAACGACACCGTCGCCACCGCCGAGATCCGCTTCGGCGACAATGACCGGCTGTCGGCCCGGGTGGCAGAAATGGCATCGGCCGATCTGCTGCTGCTGCTGTCGGATATCGACGGGCTTTATACCGCCGATCCCGGCGTCGACCCCACCGCGCGCCACATCCCGCGCGTGCCGCGGCTGACGCCGCGGATCCTGGCCATGGGCGGCGGCTCGCGTTCGGCCGTCGGCACCGGCGGCATGGCGACAAAGCTCGCCGCTGCCCGGGTCGCCGGTGCGGCGGGCTGCGCCATGGTCATCGCGCTCGGCCGCCATGTCGGGCCGATCAGCGCGGTGGAAGCAGGCGGCCGCGCCACCTGGTTCGACCCTGAGACCACCCCCCATACCGCCCGCAAGCGCTGGATCGGCGGCAGGCTGAGCCCCCGCGGCACGCTGACCGTCGACGAGGGGGCGGTGAAAGCGCTCGCCCGCGGCGGCAGTCTGCTGCCCGCCGGCATCCGGCTGGTGACCGGCCGCTTTCAGCGCGGCGACGCCGTGGCCGTGGTCGACCCCGCCGGCCGCGAGATCGCCCGCGGCCTGGCGGCCTATGGCGATGCCGATGCCCGTGCCATCGCCGGCCACCGCTCGGCGGAGATCGAGCAGATCCTCGGCTTCCGCGGCCGGGACGAAATGATCCATCGCGACGACCTCGTCTTCCATGGCGGCGACATGCCCGCCACGACCGGAGACGACACGGAGGAGGCCCAAGCGTCATGACCGACACCCTGAGCACCGCCGCCCGGACCGTTTCGGCCGCTCCGGTCGCCACCCCGGCCGAACCGGCAGGCACCCATGCTCCGGTGGACGCCGCCGCCCTGATCGCCGATATGGGCCGCCGCGCCCGTGCGGCGCAGCGTGCGCTCGCCCAGGCGACGCCCGAGGCCAAGACCGCCGGGTTGATGGCTGCGGCCGCGGCGATCCGCAACGCCGTGCCCGCCATCCTTGCCGCCAACGCCGAGGACATGGCCGCCGGTCGTGCCCGCGGCCTGACCGGTGCGCTGCTCGATCGGCTGGCGCTGGACGAGGGCCGCATCGCGGGCATCGCCAAGGGTGTCGAGGATGTCGCCCGCCTGGCCGATCCGGTCGGCCATGTCATGGAGGAATGGGATCGGCCGACGGGGCTGCATATCGCCCGCGTCCGGGTGCCGCTCGGCGTGGTCGGCGTGATCTATGAAAGCCGACCCAATGTCACCGCCGATGCCGGCGCGCTCTGCCTGAAGGCCGGCAACGCCGTGATCCTGCGCGGCGGCTCTGAGAGCTTCCGCTCGTCCCGCGCCATCCATGCCGCCATGGTCGAGGGCCTGACGTCGGCCGGCCTGCCCGCCGATGCGGTGCAGCTGGTGCCGGTCACCGACCGGGCGGCGGTGGGCGCCATGCTCGCCGCCTCGGGGCTGATCGACGTCATCGTGCCGCGCGGCGGCCGTTCGCTGATCGAGCGGGTCCAGACCGAGGCCCGGATGCCGGTCTTCGCCCATCTCGAAGGTCTCTGCCACGTCTATGTGGACGGCGCCGCGGATCCCGAGATGGCCAGGGCGATCGTGATGAACGCCAAGCTGCGCCGGACCGGCATCTGCGGCTCGGCCGAGACGCTGCTGATCGATCGGGACGCCGCCCCCCGGATGCTGGCGCCGATCGTGACGGCGCTGCTCGACGCCGGCTGCGAGGTCCGCGGTGACGAGGCAGTCCAGGCGGTCGACCCCCGTGTGGTGCCGGCCACCGAAGAGGACTGGCGGACGGAGTATCTGGACGCCATCATCTCGGCCCGGGTCGTCGACGGGGTCAGCGGGGCGATCGATCATATCGAGGCCTATGGCTCTCACCACACCGACAGCATCGTGACCGACGACCAGGCGACCGCCGACCGGTTCCTGGCCGAGGTCGACAGCGCCATCGTGATGCACAACGCCTCCACCCAGTTCGCCGATGGCGGCGAATTCGGCATGGGGGCCGAAATCGGCATTTCCACCGGCCGCATGCATGCCCGCGGCCCGGTGGGCGTCGAACAGCTGACCACGTTCAAATATGTCGTTCGCGGCCAGGGCACGCTTCGCGCCTGAGCGGGCGGTCCCCGATGCGGCCCTGGGCGACCCGCTGTGGCGGGCCGCGGGCCGCCGCCGGGGCATGACGGTGGGCCTCTATGGCGGATCCTTCGATCCGGCGCATGAGGGCCATGTCCATGTCGCGCTGCGGGCCCTGAGGCGGCTCGGCCTCGACGAGGTCTGGTGGCTGGTGAGCCCGGGCAACCCGCTGAAGCTGAAGGCGGGGCGGGTGAGCGCGCCGCTCGCCGACCGGGTTGCCGGTGCCCGGTCCCTCGCCCGGCATCCGCGGCTCAGGGTAACCACGATCGAAAGCCGGCTCGGCACCCGTTTCACTCTCGACACGGTGCGTGCCCTCAAGGCCCGCCGCCCCCATATCAGATTCGTCTGGATCATGGGGGCCGATGGCCTGGCGGAGCTGCACCGCTGGCGCGGCTGGCGGGAGCTGATGGCAGAGCTGCCGCTGCTGGTGATCGATCGTCCCGGCTATGGCGCCCGGGCAGCGGCCGCCCCCGCCGCCCGGCGCTTCGCCCGCCACCGCCTGCCCGAGGCCAGGGCCCGCGCCCTGCCCCGGACGGCACCGCCGGCCTGGGTTCTGCTGCATGGCAGGCTGGACCCACGTTCGGCCACCGAAATCCGCGAGGGCAGGCGGCCGCGGCCAGCGGCTGCCCCACCTCGCCGGCCCCCACCTCGCTAGACCATCGCGAAAAGCCGCGATGCCTGTTATGGTTACACCATGGCGCCTGCGGGGTTCGCGGTCGGCCGCTCCGGCGACCCGCCGCTCCTGACCCCGCCCCCGCCAACGCTTGATGAGGTTCGCTCTGTTGCAGACCGACAGTCCCATCACGGTGCCCGCGACGCCGCCGGCACCGCTCAGCGCAGACCAGGTGCTCGATCTGGTCCGCGCGTCGCTCGACGACGACAAGGCCGAGGACGTCGTGATCATCGACCTGGCCGGCAAGACCGATTTCGCCGACTACATGGTGGTCGCGAGCGGCCGATCGAGCCGTCACGTCGCCTCGATCGCCGAAAAGCTCGAGATGCGCATCAAGGCCTCCGGCGATCAGCTGCCGGTGACCGAGGGCCTGCCCCTGGCCGACTGGGTTCTGGTCGATGCCGGCCCGGTGGTGGTGCATCTTTTCCGGCCGGAAGTGCGCGCCTTCTACAATCTGGAGAAGATGTGGGGCGCCAGCCTGCCGGGCGACGGCGCCCAGCGCGTCGCCGAGTGACGGGCGCCATCCGGCGCGGTGTCACCGCGCGGTCCGGGCCGGGCCGCGCGGGGCTGCACCTTGCGCCCCTTGACCTTCTCCCCCGCAGGCCGGAACAGAACCCGGCCCGCACGGCCAGGCCTGCGCCATGAGCCTGATGCTGAAGGTGACGCTGGTCGCGGTCGGCCGCGCCCGCGGCGGCCCGGAAGCGGCCCTGGTCGAGGATTACGTCCGGCGCCTGCGCTGGCCCTTCACCCTGGTGGAAGTCCAGGCCCGCAAGGCCACCCTGCAGGGTGAGGCGCTGAAGGCCGAAGAGGCGGCGGCGATCCGCGCAAAACTGCCCCAGGGCGCCGCCCTGGTGGCGCTGGATGAACGCGGCCGTCTGCTCGACAGCCGCGGCTTCGCGGCAGCGCTCGGCGGTTTTGCCGAAAGCGGCCGGCGCGAGGTCGCCCTGGTCATCGGCGGTGCCGACGGGCTGGACGCCTCGCTCCGCGACCAGGCGGATCTCGTCCTCGCGCTCGGCCGCCTCACCTTCCCCCACATGCTGGTACGTGCACTGATCGCCGAACAGATCTATCGTGCGCAGACCATCCTCGACGGCCATCCCTATCATCGGGACTAGGCCGCCGAGCCAGCGCCAGAGACCCGGGGGATCCATGGAATTCGACATGCGCCGCATGGCGGCACCCGACCGCTACAAGATTCTGGGATCGACCATCACTCCCCGCCCGATCGCCTGGATCACCTCGCTGTCGACCGAAGGCCGGGTGAACGCCGCCCCCTACAGCTTCTTCAACTGCATGGGCCACGAGCCGCCGATCCTGGCGATCGGCATGCTCCGCCACCCCGAAGACCGGTTCAAGGACACGCCCGCCAACATTCTGGCGACGGGCGAGTTCGTTGTGCATCTGGTCTCGGAAGCTGTGGCGCCGCAGATGAACGTCACCTGCATCGATGCCCCGCCCGGCGTGGACGAGCTGGCGCTGGCCGGGCTCGACACCCTGCCCTCCACGGCCGTGCGCCCGCCGCGGATCGCGACCGCCCCGGTCGCCTTCGAGTGCCGCCTGCACACCGCCGTCACCACCGGCCCCCGCCAGGCCATCATCCTGGGCGAGGTGCTGGTCGCCCATGTTCGCGATGATGCGATCCTGGATGCCGCCCGCCACCATGTCGACACCCCCGCCCTTGGTCTGATCGGCCGTATGCATGGCGGCGGCTGGTACGCCCGCACCACCGACCTGTTCTCGATCGACCGTCCGCAATGGTCGAGCTGGGCGCCGGAGCATCCCGAGGCGGTGGCCCGGGCGACGCCCGACGGCGCGGCTGTACGGGACGATTGAAAGGGCACATTCCCGGATCAGACCGTCGTGACAAGCCGGGGGCATGTCCCCCCGGCCTGTGATCCGGGCCCCCAACCCCCTATATGTAGAGCGGAAAACCTGATAGAAGCAGGACCGTTCACGACCGCCTGCGCCGATGTTGCCCGAGGATCCGAGCCCCATGACCACCGCCCATACGCAGCCGCCGCGCCCCGTCGTTCTGTGCATTCTGGATGGTTGGGGTTATCGCGCGCCCGCCGACGACAATGCCATCGCGCTCGCCAACACCCCAAATTGGGACCGGCTGACCTCGGAACAGCCGATGGCCTTCCTGAACACCTCGGCCGAAGAGGTCGGGCTGCCCGCCGGCCAGATGGGCAATTCCGAAGTCGGTCACCTGAACATCGGTGCCGGCCGGGTGGTGATGCAGGAACTGCCCAAGATCGATACCGCGCTTGCTGACGGCAGCCTGGCAACCAATCCGCGGATGACCGGGTTCATCGCGGCGCTCAAGGCATCGGGCGGCACCGCCCATATTCTGGGGCTGGTGTCCGATGGCGGCGTGCACAGCCATCAGGACCATATCGCCGGCATGGCGAAGATCATCGCGGGTGCGGGTGTTCCGGTCCGCATCCATGCCCTGCTCGACGGCCGCGATACCCCGCCGAAGAGCGCGCCTGAGTTCATCCGCCGGCTGGAAGCCGCGGTTGCAGGCGCGGGTGACATCGCCATCGCCACCGTCGGCGGCCGCTATTGGGGCATGGATCGCGACAAGCGCTGGGAACGGGTGGTCCGCGCCTATGACGTGATCGTGAAGGCCGAGGGCGACCGTTTCGCCACGGCGGAGGAAGCGGTCGCCGCGGCCCATGCCGCCGGCACCACCGACGAATTCGTCGATCCGGCGGCGATCGGCGACTATGCCGGCGTGAAGCCGGGCGACGGGCTGCTGATGGCGAATTTCCGCGCCGACCGCGCCCGCGAGATCCTGCATGCCCTGATCGACCCCGCCTTCGACGGCTTCGAACGGACCATCCGCCCCGATTTCACCGCCGTGCTGGGCATGGTGGAGTATTCCTCGGCGCTGGCGAAGATGATCCCGGCCCTGTTTCCGCCCACCCAGCTGAAGAACATTCTGGGCGAGGTGGTGGCCAAGGCCGGGCGCAAGCAGCTGCGCATCGCCGAGACCGAGAAATACGCCCATGTCACCTTCTTCCTGAACGGCGGCGAAGAGCAGCTTTACGAGGGCGAGGAGCGTATCCTGGTCCCGAGCCCGAAGGTTGCGACCTATGATCTCCAGCCGGAGATGTCGGCGCCGGAAGTGACCGCGAAGCTGGCCGAGGCGATCCGCTCGAAGCGTTTCGACCTGATCGTGGTCAACTTCGCCAATGGCGACATGGTCGGCCATAGCGGCGTTCTGGCCGCGGCGATCAAGGCCGCCGAGGCGGTCGACGCAGCGCTGGGCGAGGTGGTCGCGGCCCTGGACGAGGTCGGCGGCTGCATCCTGATCACCGCCGATCACGGCAATGCCGAGCAGATGTTCGACCCCGAGACCAACGGCCCCCACACCGCCCACACCACCAATGTGGTGCCGCTGGTGCTGGCCGGGGCCGGTGCGCCCAAGGGGGTGAGCCTGGATGACGGCCGGCTGGCCGATCTTGCCCCCACCGTGCTGAAGCTGATGGGGCTGGCCCAGCCCGCGGAGATGACCGGGCGGGTGCTGATCCACGACGCCGCCCCGGCCCGCCGCGCGGCCGGCGCCTGATCCCATGTCCCGACGCGACCGTCGCCGCCGCGCGGCCGCGGTCGCGCTTTCCCTGTCCCTGATCCTGCCCGGCCCGGTCTGGCCGGGCTGGGTGCGGACGGCGCGTGCCGAGGATCCGCCGAGCGGCCGAGACCTTCAGGCCACCGAGCGCGCCCGCGACGAAGCCCGCGCCCGGCGGGCCGAGCTGGAGCGCCGCGCCGCGGATGCCCGCGCCGAAGCCGAAGCCCTGGGGCTGCAGGCACGGGAAGCGGCCGCCGCTGTTCAGCGCCAGGAAGCGGCCCTTGCCGAACAGCGCGATGCCCTTGCCCGGCTGGAGGCCGAAATCTCGGCCCGCGAGACCGAACTTCAGGTTGAACGCGCCCATCTGGGCCGGCTGACCGAAGCCCTGATCCGGCTGCGCCGCCAGCCGCCCGAAGCGATGATCGCCCGCGACGGCCCGGCGACCGCCCCCATCCATGCCGGCATCCTGATGGGTGCCACCCTGCCCGAGATCGAGGCGGAGGCACAGGCGCTGCGGAGCAAGCTTGCCGACCTCGCCAGTGCCAAGGCCGAGGCCGAGCGCCAGCGCGAGCGTATCGCCGCCACCCGCACCATGCTGGAGGGGGAACGGGTCCGGCTTGCAAAACTGATCGAAGACCGCCAGGGCCGCGCCAGCGCGCTGGACAGCGAGGCGACCCAGGAGGCAAGCCGTGCCCGCCAGCTGGCCGAACGGGCCGACGGCATCCGCGACCTGCTGGTCGCCCTGGAAGCCGAGCGCATGCAGAACGGCCCGGTGGTCAAGCCGGCAAGCCCCGAGGCCCGGGCCGGGGTGATCCCGCGGGCGAAGCCGAAACCGCCCCCACCGCCGCCGCCTCCCCCACCGCCGCCTCCCCCGCGGCAGGTTGCGGTCGCCACGCCCCCGCCACCGCCTCCCCCACCGACAGCGGCCCCGGCCACCAACCCTGGGGCACCGCCGCGCGATCCGGTGATGCCGCGCGTCGCCGGCACCCCGCCCGAACGCCAGGTGGCCGCCATCCCCGCCCCCGGTGCCGGCATCGCCCGGCGGCTGCCGGTGTCGGGGCGGATCGTCTCGCGCTTCGGCGATGTGCATGAAGGCCAGGAGCGGCCGGGCATCACCTATGCAACGCCCCCCGGTGCCACCGTCCTCACGCCCTTTGCCGGGCGGGTGGCCTTCGCCGGGCCGTTCCGCCATTATGGGCTGCTCTTGATCGTGGAACACGGCGACGGATATCATACCCTTCTCGCCGGCCTCGGCCGGCTCGACGCCCGTGTCGGCGATCGCGTCACCGCCGGCGATCCGATCGGCGCCATGGCCGACGGGGGCGGAACCGCCTATCTTTATCTCGAGGTTCGCCGTGGCGGCGATCCGGTCGATCCGGCGCCGCTTCTCGCCCGCGCCAACGGAGGCTGAAGCCGCATGACGGCAGGGACGACAGGTCGAACCAGGAATGAGGCCGGAACACCGGCAGGCGGCAGACGGTCGACAGGAAAGGTCGGGACGACGATGCGACGCGGATTCGTCACGGGGCTGGTGAGCCTCGTGGTCCTCTCCCTGCCCCTGGTGGGCAGCGCCGCCAACCGGGACAGCTACAACCAGCTCAATCTGTTCGGTGAGGTGTTCGAGCGCATCCGCCGCGACTATGTCGAGCCGGTGGACGACGAGAAGCTGATCGAGGCGGCCATCAACGGCATGCTGCAGTCTCTGGACCCGCATTCCAGCTATCTGGATGCCAAGGGCTATCGGGACATGCAGGTCCAGACCCGCGGCGAGTTCGGGGGCCTCGGCATCGAGGTCACCATGGACACCCAGCTGGGCCTGGTGCGCGTGATCTCGCCGATCGACGGCAGCCCCGCCGACAAGGCCGGCGTGAAGCCGAACGACCTGATCGTGGCGATCGACGGCGAGCAGGTGCAGGGCCTGACCCTGGCCGATGCGGTGGAGCGCATGCGCGGGCCCGCGGGCAGCAATATCGTGGTCACGCTGCGCCGCGAGGGCCTCGCCCAGGATTTCGACGTGAACATCACCCGCGCGGTGATCCCCGTCGATGCGGTGCGGGTCGAAGCCAAGGGCTCGATCGGCTATATGCGGGTGCGCAGCTTCAACGAGCGGACCGACGAGCAGCTGGAAGACGGCATCGCGAAGCTCGAGCGCGAGACCGGCCATATGACCGGGCTGATCCTCGATCTGCGCAACAACCCGGGCGGCCTGCTCGACCAGGCGGTGGCGGTGTCCGACGCCTTCCTGGAACAGGGCGAGATCGTCTCCACCCGCGGCCGCGATCCGCAGGCGGTGCAGCGCTTCAATGCGCGCGCCGGCGACGTGATCCACGGCCTGCCGATGGTGGTGCTGATCAATGGCGGCTCGGCCTCGGCCTCCGAGATCGTGGCCGGCGCGCTGCAGGATCATGGTCGTGCCGTGGTGCTCGGCACCAAATCCTTCGGCAAGGGCTCGGTCCAGACGCTGATCCCGCTGCCGGGTCACGGCGCCATGCGGCTGACCACCTCGCGCTACTACACCCCCTCGGGCCGGTCGATCCAGGCCAAGGGGATCGAGCCGGATGTGGTGGTCGATCAGCCGATCGTCTCACCGCTGGGCGTGGTGATCCATCCGCGCAGCGAGGCCGATCTGCGCGGTCATCTGGAAAACGACCAGGAGCCGACGACCCCGGCCACGGCGCTGCCCGACGATGCGAAGCCGGAACAGGTGCAGCCGGGCGCTGCAAAGCCGGGGGATGCAAAGCCGGGCGCCACGGCCCCCGGCGCCCAGCCGGCGGCACCGGTCGGCAACCCGCCGGTGCCGGGCAGTGACGAGGATTATCAGCTGCAGCGGGCGCTGGAACTGCTGAGGGGCGTTGCCCTGTTCAACCGCCAGCGGGACAACGCGCTCGCCCTGAACGGCTGATCATCGGACGGCCGGGCGCGACGGACGGGGACGGATCATGGCCGCAGGATCCAAACGCAGGCGCGACCAGCCGACCGCCGCAAGCGGCCGGGGTGATGGTGCGCGCACGATCTGGACCATCACCGGCCTGCTTGCGCTTGCCGGTGTTGCGGCGGCCGGGCTGATCGCGCTTGCCGCCGCCCGGCCCGATCCGGAAACCGAGGCGCAGAAGCAGGCAGAGCGGAATCTGCCGCAGATCGTGCTGCCGATGCCGGCCTTCACCGACCCGGCCCCGCGCGGCAACCCGATCCAGGCCAGCCGCGAGGAACCGCTGGCCCGCGATACGCTGGCGACGGTGCGCGAGGCGGCGAACCAGCCGCCCGCAACCCCGCCGCCACCGCCGCCGCCCACCGCACCGGATGCGGCGGTGACCATGACGCCGGCCCCCGCCCCCGGCCTGACCCAGGAAAGCACCCAGGGCCCGCTGCCGGTGCGCGGCTCCGACGGAGAGGCGCCCTGGCAGGTTTATGCCCGCCCCTTCGATCGCAGCGATGCCCGCCCCCGGGTCGGGCTGGTGATCGGCGGGCTGGGCTTTTCCGAGACGGCGACCAAGGCGGCCATCGATCTGCCGGGTGCGGTGACGCTGGCCTTCTCCCCCTATGCGCCGGAACTCGGCCGCTGGATCGGCCTTGCCCGTCAGGCCGGCCACGAGGTGATGATCGAACTGCCGATGGAGCCCGACGGCTATCCGCGCAACGACGCCGGCCCTGCTGCCCTGCTGACGACGCTGGAGCCCGCCCGCAACCGCGAGCGACTGCAATGGACGCTGAGCCGGGTGACCGGCTATGTCGGGGTGAAGCCGCTGATGGGCGACCGGTTCATGCGCTCCCCCCAGCATCTCCGGCCCGTGCTCGACGAGCTGCAGGAGCGGGGCGTGATGATGGTGGTGCAGGAAGAAAGCGACACCGATGTCGGCGCGGCACTCGCCCGCGAGATCGGCGTGCCGCGGGCGACCGCGCGGCTGACGGTCGACGCCGTGGCGACGCCTCAAGCGATCGATCAGCGGCTGAATGCGCTGGAAAGCCTGGCCCGGCGCGAGGGCAAGGCGCTGGCCGTGGCCGATGCCTGGCCGGTCACCCTGGAACGGGTGGCCAACTGGATCCGCACCATCGAAAGCCGCGGCGTGGCCTTCGCGCCGGCAACGGCCCTTGCCGAGGCGCCGGGCCTTGCCCCCGATGGCGGTGCGGCCCCGCCGGCCGTGTCGGGCCCTGCCTCGACACCGGCCACCACGGCGCCGGCCGAAAGCACCCCGGCCCCGGCCAGCGACGCCCATGCCCCTGGCGGCGCGGCCCATGGTGGCGGGCATTGAGCAAGTGACTGCGCCGCGCACAGGCATGTGGCGCGCCCTCCCCAAGATCACCCCCCAAGATACAGTCGTCCCGGAGAACATCATGGCCGCGGATCCCGCCGATCTTCCCTATCGTCCCTGCGTCGGCATCATGCTGCTCAACCCCACCCGCGAGGTTTTCGTGGGCCAGCGCATCGACACCACGGCCGAGGCCTGGCAGATGCCCCAAGGCGGCATCGATCCCGGGGAAAGCCCCGAGGTCACCGCTCTGCGCGAGCTGAAGGAAGAGATCGGCACCGACAAGGCCCGGATCCTCGCCGAAACCGCCGACTGGCTGACCTATGACCTGCCGGCGGAGCTGATCGGCAAGGTCTGGGGCGGCAGGTATCGTGGCCAGCGCCAGAAATGGTTCGCCATGGACTTCCTCGGCACCGATGCCGATATCGATCTTGCCACCGAACACCCCGAATTCGACCGCTGGCGCTGGCTGCCGGCGCAGGATCTTCCGCGGATGATCGTGCCGTTCAAGCGCGCCCTTTATGAACAGGTGCTGGCCGAATTCGACCATCTGCTGCGCTGAGCGGCGGCAGGCGGCGGGCATGTTCACCACCTTCAGGTGACGTGCCCATTGACGCGGGGGGCCGGCTCGTTCACCGTTATATCTGCCCAGATATAGCGGAGCCCCCCATGAAAGCCTTTCTGACCGGCCTGCTGCTTGCCGCCCTTGCCGTCACCACCAGCCAGAGCCGGGCAGAGGCCGCGGACCGGCCATTGCTGGTTTTTGCCGCCGCCAGCCTTGCCGAGGTGATGGATGAAGCCGGCAAGGGTTTCGTGGCCAAAGGCGGAGAGGCGCCGCAGGTCTCCCTTGCCGGATCGGGCACGCTGGCCCGGCAGATCATCGCCGGGGCGCCGGCGACGCTGTTCATCTCCGCCCATCCCAAATGGGTCGACGAGGTCGAAAAGGCCGGGCTGACCCGCGAGATCCGCCCCTATGCCGCCAACCGGGTCGTGCTGGTGGTGGCGAAGGACAGTGCGGCCACCCCGCCCGCCGATGACGGCGATGCCGCCTTGTCCGCCGCCATCGATGCGGTGATCGGCGCCGACGGCCGGCTGGCGATCGGCGATCCGGCAAGTGTGCCGGCCGGGCAATATGCCCGCGACGCCCTCACCTCGCTCGGCATCTGGTCGAAGATCGAGCCGCGTACCGCGCCGGTCGAGAATGTCCGGGTCGCGCTGTCGCTGGTGGCCCGTGGCGAGGCGCCGGCCGGGATCGTCTATGCCTCGGATGCCGCAGCCGAACCCGATGTGAAGGTTCTGGCGGTGCTGCCGGAACGGCTGCACCAGCCGGTGCGCTATCCGGCGGCCCTGCTGGGCGGCGCCGATGAAGAGGCAGCACCGTCGGCGGTCGCCTTCCTTGACTACCTGACAGGTCCCGAAGGGGCGGATATCCTGCGCAGGCACGGATTGGAGCCGATCGCGAAGTGACCTGCACGCCCCGGAACATCGGCAGGACGACGGCATGACCGGCTGGCCCGGCCTGGACTGGATGGGCCTGGACTGGATGGGTCCCGCCGAACGCGATGCCATCCTGCTCAGCCTGCAGGTGGCCTCGGTGGCGCTCGCCTGTCTGCTGCCCGTGGCGGTGATGCTGGGCTGGATCCTGGCCCGCTGGAAATCCGAGGCACGGGTGGTGCTGGACGTCATCGTCCACCTGCCGCTGGTCATGCCGCCGGTGGTGACCGGCTTCCTGCTGCTGCTGGCCTTCGGGCGCAAGGGGCCGATCGGCGCCGTACTGGACCAGGTCTTCGGTCTGGTCTTCGCCTTTCGCTGGACCGGCGCCGCCCTTGCCGCGGCGGTGATGGCCCTGCCCCTGGTGGTCCGCCCGATCCGGCTGGCTTTCGAAGCGGCGGATCCGCGGCTGACCGAGGCGGCCTCCAGCCTGGGCGTCCCGCCCTGGCGGTCGTTTCTCACCATCACCCTGCCTCTCGCCCTGCCGGGGATTCTGGCCGGCATGATCCTGGGCTTCGCAAAATGCCTCGGCGAATTCGGGGCGACCGTCACTTTCGTGTCGAACATCCCCGGTGAGACCCGCACATTGTCGCTGGCGATCCAGACCCTGCTGTCCGCCCCGGGCGGCGACGGGCCGGCGCTGCGCCTGGCGCTGGTCGGGATCGTGATCGCCGTCGCCGCCCTGATCCTGGCCGAGATCGTGACCCGGATCATGCGCCGCCGGCTCGGCCTCGACCTGCCGCGGTCGCGACGGTCGCGAGGCCCGGCATGACGATCGCCATCCGCATCGCCCATCGGCTGACCGCCGGCTTCGCGCTCGATATCGACCTCGCTTTGCCGGCCCATGGCGTCACCGCGATCTTCGGCCGCTCCGGTGCCGGCAAATCGACGCTGCTTTCGGCCGTCGCGGGCTTCCTGTCTCCCGAAGACGGCCGCATCAGCATCGACGGCACAACCCTGTTCGATCGCGCCAGCGGTACCAACCTTGCCCCGCACAGGCGGCGGGTGGCGGTGGTGTTTCAGGATGCCCGCCTGTTCCCGCATCTCTCCGTCCGGCGCAATCTGGATTATGCCCGCCGCCATGGCCCGGCGCGGCCGGCCATCGGGCGGTTCGATGCGGTGGTCGATCTTCTGGGACTGGAGGCGCTGCTGGAACGCAAGCCGCGCACGCTCTCGGGCGGGGAGGCGCAGCGTGTGGCGCTGGGCCGGGCGCTGCTGGCGGAGCCCCGGCTTCTGCTGCTCGACGAGCCGCTTGCGGCGCTGGACGGCGCCCGCAAGGACGAGATCCTGCCCTTCCTCGACCGTCTGGCGCGCGAGGGAGAGGTTCCCATGCTCTATGTCAGCCACGCCCTCGACGAGGTCATGCGGCTGGCCGACCATCTGGTGCTGATGGAAGACGGGCGCGTGATCGCGAGCGGCGGCACAACCCGGGTGACCGCCGATCCGGCCCTGGCGCGGATCGCAGGCGAGGCTGCGCGGGGCGGCGTGCTCGATCTGCTGGTCACCGGCCTGCCGGATGGCGACGGACTGCTGGAACTGGCCGTCGGCCAGGGCCGGTTGCGGCTCGCCGCCGGTCCGACGCCACCGCCGCCAGGCAACATGATGCGCCTCAGGGTGGCGGCACGCGACGTCGCCCTCGCATTGGATGGTGCGGCACTCGATGCCGCCGGGCTCAGCATCCGCAACCGCCTGCCCTGCCGGGTGACCGCGGTGACGCAGGAAGCGGACGGGCTGGTGGCGGTGGCCCTGGAGATCGAGGGCACAGACACTGATGGAGGGGAGAGCGGCCGTCTGCTCGCGCGGATCACACCTGCCGCGGCGCGGGATCTGAGGCTGGAGCCCGGGCGACCCGTGCTGGCCCTGATCAAGACCCTGGCTCTGGGGACGTAGGGCCTGGGGGTACAGGGTCCGGGGATACAGGGTCCGGGGAGATAGGGTCTGAGGATACCGGGCTGACCGGCCCCGCCAGATCCGCGAAGCGGGCAAGAGGCGCCTCGGCGGCCGCCGAGGCTGCCTCCAGCGCGGCCCGATAGGCCGCCAGCACGGCATGTCCGGTCTCTGTCAGCAGGGCACCGCCGCCGCCGGCGCCGCCGGCCTGACGCTGGACCAGCGGCGCGGCGAACTCGGCATTCATGGCCTCGATCAGCCGCCAGGCGCGCGCATAGGACATGCCCATCTCGCGGCCGGCCGCCGCGATCGATCCCAGAGCCTCGACATGGGCAAGCAGGGCGGCCTTGCCAGGTCCGAACCGGCGGCCGCCCGGCAGATCGATGCGCAGGGACAGGGTGCCAGAGGGCAGGTTGGCAGGCGCCGCCTCGGCCATCAGGCGGCGCGCCGCTCCAGCCAGCCGACCTTCTTACGCATCAGCCACCAGGATGCATCGCCCAGCAGCCGGGCCACCCGGCTCTGCGGATCCAGCCCGGCCGCCTTGCAGGTCATCATGACCGCGCGCTCGACATGCGGGCGCTTGTACATGCCATAGGCACGCCGGCTGTAGGCGGCGATGCAGGCGGAGCGGTCATAGGGTCCGGCAAGCCCGTTGGCGCAGTGATAGGCATAGGCCAGTTCGTCATCCTCGGTCTCGCGGATGCGGCTGAGCGCGATCATCAGCCGGCGGGTCGGGCCCAGCTGCTCCCGCTCCAGATAGCGGTTCAGGTGGTTGTAGAACAGCTTGTAATGGCGCAGCTCGTCCGCCCGGATGCGCATGGCGATGGATTTCAGGACCGGTTCTTCGGTCGCGGCCGCCATGGCGCCATAGAAGGACGAGGTGCCGACCTCGACGATGCAGCGGGCGACCAGCTCCCCCGAACGTGACCCGCGAATCGACTGCTTGGCGTCGAGCGGCAGGGTGATGTCACGCGTGAAGCGGGCGAAGGCGTCATCGAAGTCGAAGGTCGGATCGGCGTATTCGGCCCAGCGGCGGAGGGCGCGGCCGTGCTGCACCTCCTCTTCCGCCCAGTCCTTCGCGGCCTGGCAGAAGTCGGGATCATCGGCGAACACGCTGCACAGATAGGCCGCGTAGTCGTAGCCGTTATGCTCAACCAGCGCGGCCGCCTTCACGGCCTTCAGGATCTCGGGGTCGACCTTCGAGGGGTCGAAGTGCTCCCAGGCGATGTCGTCGATCGTCCAATGTTTCATAGGGCTTACCCGCGTCAATCCGGTTCACGCAAGGCAGGGACAGGGGGCCATATTTCCCTCCCCACCGCTCGTATGCGGAGCGTTGGCGGCGCATCTCTTAACAAGTGGTGAACGCTTCACCAAGGTCAAGGCCACATCATCTATTGCCATCCTGACCGAAAAGGCACCGGTTGCGGGTGACAAAAAAAGAGCGACCGCCCCCACGGGACGGTCGCTCTTTTTTCACGGAACCCGCACGGCATCGCGTGATGCCGGCAGCCCCTATGTCGTCATGCGCCGGACGGTCAGGCGACCGCCTGGAGCAGGGCCTCGGCCTCGGCGATCTTCCGCTCGGCGGAGAGGCGCTCGGCCTCGTCGCGCGCCAGCGAGAGATCCTCACGAGCCGCCTTGGCACGGGCCTCGGCGTCGCCGCGGTTGACGTCCTTGAGGTTGAGGGCGTCCTCGGCGAGCACGATGCAGCTCGCTTCGGTGACCTCGACCATGCCGCCGGCGACGAACAGACGATCGACGACCGTCTGGCCCTCATAGACCTCGATCACCCCCGGACGCATGGTCGCGATCAGGGGTGCGTGGCCGGGCAGGACACCGAAATGTCCCTCCGACCCGGGGACGACGACCATGTCGACATCCCGGGCCAGGAGCAGACGCTCCGGCGACACCAGCTCGAACCTGACCTTGTCCGACATCGGTCAGCGCCTTTCTCGTAGGTGGGCGGGCCGTTAAGCGTGACGAAAGGCTGCGGCTCAGGCCGCGGCCTTCGCCATCTCGCGGGCCTTCTCGATCGCTTCTTCGATCGAACCCACCATGTAGAACGCCGCCTCGGGCAGGTCGTCGTGCTTGCCGTCCACGATCTCCTTGAAGCCCCGGATGGTGTCCTCGAGCGAGACGAGCTTGCCCGGGAAGCCGGTGAAGACTTCGGCGACGTGGAAGGGCTGCGAGAGGAAGCGCTGGATCTTACGCGCACGCGCGACGACCAGCTTGTCCTCTTCCGACAGTTCGTCCATGCCCAGAATGGCGATGATGTCCTGCAGCGACTTGTAGCTCTGCAGCACGCGCTGCACTTCGCGGGCCGTGCGGTAGTGCTCGTCGCCGACGATACGCGGATCGAGCATGCGCGAGGTCGAGTCGAGCGGGTCCACCGCCGGGTAGATGCCGAGCTCGGCGATCTGACGCGACAGCACGGTGGTGGCATCCAGATGGGCGAAGGAGGTGGCCGGCGCGGGGTCGGTCAGGTCGTCGGCCGGCACGTAAATCGCCTGCACCGAAGTGATCGAGCCCTTGCGGGTCGAGGTGATCCGCTCCTGCAGACGACCCATTTCGGTCGCCAGCGTCGGCTGATAACCCACCGCCGAAGGAATACGGCCGAGCAGCGCCGACACTTCCGAACCCGCCTGGGTGAAACGGAAGATGTTGTCGACGAAGAACAGCACGTCCTGGCCTTCCTCGTCACGGAAGTACTCGGCCAGCGTCAGGCCGGTCAGCGCGACGCGGGCACGGGCTCCCGGGGGCTCGTTCATCTGACCGTAGACCAGGGCCACCTTCGAGGCGCCCAGATCGTCCGGCTTGATGACGCCCGAGTCGATCATCTCGTGATAGAGGTCGTTACCCTCGCGGGTACGCTCGCCGACACCGGCGAACACCGACACGCCACCATGGGCCTTCGCGACGTTGTTGATCAGCTCCATGATCAGCACCGTCTTGCCCACGCCCGCACCACCGAACAGGCCGATCTTGCCGCCCTTGGCATAGGGCGCCAGCAGATCGATGACCTTGATGCCGGTGACGAGGATCTCGGCCTCGGTCGACTGCTCCGCAAAGGCGGGCGCCTCGGCGTGGATGGGGGCAACGCGGCTGTTGTCCACCGGGCCCTTCTCGTCGATCGGCTCGCCGACGACGTTCAGGATGCGGCCCAGCGTGGCGGGACCGACCGGCACGCTGATCGGCGCGCCGGAGTCGACCACGTCCTGGCCACGGATCAGGCCTTCGGTGCCGTCCATGGCGATGGTGCGGACCTGGTTTTCACCCAGGTGCTGCGCCACTTCCAGGACCAGCTTGTTGCCGTTGTTGTCGGTGGTAAGCGCGTTCTGGATCGCCGGCAGGTCGCCGTCGAACTGCACGTCGACAACGGCGCCGATGACCTGCGTAATCTTGCCGACCTTGTTCTTCATGCTGTCGCTCCCGTCGGAACTCTCTAAAACCTGCGGGCGGAGACCGATACCGGCCGCCGCTCCCGGGACCGTTCTTTACAGCGCCTCGGCGCCGGAAATGATTTCGATCAGCTCGCGCGTGATGACCGCCTGACGCGTGCGGTTGTATTCCAGCGTCAGCTTGCCGATCATCTCGCCGGCATTGCGGGTGGCGTTGTCCATCGCCGTCATCCGCGCGCCCTGCTCGCTGGCCGCATTCTCGAGCAGACCCTTGAAGATCTGGACCGAGATGTTGCGCGGCAGAAGGTCGGCGAGGATCGCCTCCTCCTCGGGCTCGTACTCGTAGACAGCGCCGCTGCCCGCCGCAGTCGCCTGCGTATCGTTCGCGGCCTCGGGGGTCGCGAACGGCACCAGCTGCTGCAGGGTCACCACCTGATTGATCGCCGACTTGAAGTGGCTGAAAATCAGGGTGGCGACGTCGAACTCACCGGCTTCGTAGAGCGCGATCACCTTGTCGCCGATGGCCTGAGCCTCGGAGAAGGCCAGACGCTTGCGGCCGATGCCCTCGACGGTATCGATGATCAGGCTGCCGTATTCGCGGCGCAGCTGGTCGCGGCCCTTGCGGCCCACGCACAGCACCTTCACCGTCTTGCCCTGGGCGGTCAGGATCTGGATCTGACGCTTCGCGGCACGCACGAGGCTGGTGTTGAAGCCGCCGCACAGGCCGCGATCCGCCGTCGCCAGGATCAGCAGATGCACCTGATCGCTGCCCGAACCGGCGAGCAGCTTCGGCGTGGTGTCGGTCACGATCACACGCGAAGCGAGCGAGCGGAGCACACGCTCCATACGCTCGGCATAGGGACGCGAAGCCTCGACCTGCTCGGTGGCACGGCGCAGCTTCGACGCCGCGACCATCTGCATGGCCTTGGTGATCTTCTGCGTCGCCTTGACGCTGTTGATGCGGACTTTGAGGTTCTTCAGGTTAGGCATTCGGCTGACCCTTGATCGACCCCGGAGGTGGATCCTGTCCGTCGCGGCCCGGAACCCCGGACCTGATATGCCCGGCCGCGGCCGGTCCGCCCGGACCGGGTCCGGACGACGCCGCCCGCATCAGCCGGGATGTCCCGGCGATACGGGCGGCGCCCTTCAGGCATCCGCCGGATCAGGCGGCGAAGGTCTTGGCGGTGCGGTCGACGACCGCCACCAGCTTCGCTTCCACCTCGTCCGAGAGCTTGCCCTCGGTCGCGATGGCGTCGAGGATCGCCTTGTTCTCGCCGCGCAGGTCGGCGAGCAGCGCCTGCTCGAACTTGCCGATCGAATTGACCGGGATCGCGTCGAGATAGCCGCGCACGCCCGCGAAGATCACGCAGACCTGCTCTTCCATCTTGAGCGGCGAGAACTGGGGCTGCTTCAGCAGCTCGGTCAGGCGCGCACCACGGGCCAGAAGCTTCTGGGTCGCGGCATCGAGGTCCGAACCGAACTGGGCGAAGGCCTCCATCTCGCGGAACTGCGCGAGGTCGAGCTTGATGCGGCCCGCGACCTGCTTCATCGCCTTGGTCTGCGCGGCCGAACCCACGCGGGACACCGACAGACCGACGTTAATGGCCGGGCGGATACCGCGATAGAACAGCTCGGTCTCGAGGAAGATCTGGCCGTCGGTGATCGAGATCACGTTGGTCGGGATATAGGCCGACACGTCACCGGCCTGGGTCTCGATGACCGGCAGCGCGGTGAGCGAGCCCGAGCCCCGCTCCTTGCTCATCTTCGCAGCGCGCTCCAGCAGGCGGCTGTGGAGATAGAACACGTCGCCGGGATAGGCCTCGCGTCCCGGAGGACGACGGAGCAGCAGCGACATCTGGCGGTAGGCGACGGCCTGCTTCGACAGATCATCATAGATGATCAGGGCGTGCATGCCGTTGTCGCGGAAGAACTCGCCGATCGCGCAGCCCGAATAGGGGGCCAGGAACTGCAGCGGCGCCGGCTCCGAGGCGGTGGCGGCCACCACGACGGTGTATTCCAGCGCGCCGTTGTCTTCCAGCGTCTTCACGATCTGGGCGACCGTCGAACGCTTCTGGCCGACCGCGACGTAGATGCAATACAGCTTCTTCGTCTCGTCCGAACCGGCGTGGGCGGCCTTCTGGTTCAGGATCGCGTCGATCGCCACGGCGGTCTTGCCGGTCTGGCGGTCGCCGATGACCAGCTCGCGCTGGCCACGTCCGATCGGCACCAGGGCGTCGATCGCCTTGAGACCGGTCTGCATCGGCTCGTGCACCGACTGGCGCGGGATGATGCCCGGGGCCTTGCTCTCGACCAGCGAGCGCTCGGTCGCCTGGATCGGGCCCTTGCCGTCGAGCGGGTTGCCCAGCGGGTCGATGACGCGGCCGAGCAGGCCACGGCCGACGGGCACATCCACGATCGCCTTGGTCCGCTTGACCAGCGAGCCCTCGGTGATGTTGCGGTCTTCGCCGAAGATCACGATACCGACATTGTCGGCCTCGAGGTTCAGCGCCATGCCCTTGGTACCGTCGGCGAACTCGACCATCTCGCCCGCCTGGACCTGGTCGAGGCCGTAGACGCGGGCAATGCCGTCACCGACCGACAGCACCCGCCCGACCTCGGCAACCTCGGCCTCGGTGCCGAAGCTGGCGATCTGCTCCTTGATGATCGCCGATATCTCAGCGGCGCGGATGTCCATCATCCAACCCCTTTCATGGCGAGTTTCAGACTGTGCAGCTTGGTGCGGATCGAGCCGTCGATCATGCGCGAACCGACACGCACGACGAGACCTCCGATGAGGGAGGGATCGACGTCGGTCCGGATCGCGACCGCACCGCCGACCGCCTGCTTGAGCGCGGCTTCGAGCGCGCTCTTCTGCTCATCGGTGAGGGCATGGGCGGAGGTCACCTCCGCGATCACTTCACCGCGCGCCCGGGCGACGAGCGCCTCGAAGGAGCGGATCATGGCCGCGAGAGAGAAGAGCCGCCGCTGGCTCGCCACATAGCCGACGAAGTTCCGGGTGAGCTCGTTCATGCCGAGCTTGTCGGCAACCGCCGTCACCGCCTTGACCTGGTCGTCTCGCGACACGATCGGGCTGCGCACCAGCCGAGCGAACTCTGCGCTCTCGTCCAGCAGCTGCCTGAATCGGGCGAGATCGCCGGTCACCGCATCGAGCGCTTCACGCTCCTGCGCCAAATCGAACAAGGCGGTCGCATAACGCCCCGCCAGTCCGGTCGCATCCGCTTGCGCACCTGCCACTGGGACCGTCCCTGAAGCCTGTCGTGAAAAGAAAAGCGACGAGGCCCTGCGGTCACGTAATGGAACGCGTGAGCAGGACCAAGGCCACGACACACGCCGTCCGTGGACGCCGTCATGCCGAGGGCAGGCGATACCTAACACAAGGACCCGGGAGGTGCAACCCGCGTTGCGACAGCGAAAATCGCCGTTGTGCCTGTGACGCGCATCCGGGGCTCGCGGCCGCCCGGTACCGGTTACCACCCCGGAGGATCAACCGGCGGATCAACCGCCCGCGCGGCAATAGGTCGCAACCGGATCCTCGGAGACCGTCAGAGAAAACTCTGCGGATCGACGTCGATCTGCACACGAACCGCACCGCGCACCGGCACGAGATCGCGGGCGCGGGCCATGGCGGCGGGCAGGTCCGCGGCACGATCGGCCATCACCAGCAGCCGCACCCGATGGCGGCCCCGCAACAGGCTGATCGGCGCCGGTGCCGGGCCCAGCAGCCGGGCACCGGGCGGCAGTGTCCGGCGGAGCGCGCGTGCGAAGACATCGGCCGTGGAGCGGGCATCGCCCGGATCGGGTGCCGAGACCACCACCGCCGCCCATCGGCCGTAAGGGGGCGCGCCCGCGGCCCGTCGCTCCGAGGCTTCCGCGTCGAGGAAACCGTCCCGATCACCGGCGATGAGCGCGCGGATCACCGGATGGCCGGGATCATAGGTCTGCAGCAGCACCCGCCCCGGATGTTCGGCCCGCCCCGCCCGGCCGGCGACCTGGGCGAGCAGCTGATAGGTCCGCTCGGCCGCCCGCAGATCGCCGCCGGCAAGCCCCAGATCGGCATCCACCACCCCCACCACCGTCAGCCGGGGAAAGTGATAGCCCTTGGCCATCATCTGGGTGCCGATCAGCACATCGATCTCGCCCGCCTCCATACGCGCGATCAGATCGGCGGCCTCGACCGGGCTGGCGATGGTGTCGCTGGTCATCACCGCCACCCGCAATTCGGGCATCAGGCTGCCGACCTCCTCGGCCAGACGTTCCACGCCCGGCCCGCAGGGGGCGAATTTGTGTTCGGCCCCGCAGGCGGGGCAGGTGTCGGGTTCGGGCTCCTCGTGGCCGCAATGATGACAAACCAGGCGCGGGCCGCCGGCACGGAAGCGATGCTCGACCAGCCAGGCCTCGCAGGACGGGCAGCGCATCCGGTGCCCGCAGGCACGGCACAAAGTGAGCGGCGCATAGCCCCGGCGATTGATGAACAGCATCGACTGCTCGCCGCGTTCCTTTGCGGCAAGCATGGCGTCTTTCAGCGGTTCCGAAACGAAGCGGGTGGCGGGCAGGCGCTCGGCACGCATATCGATCGCCTCCACCGCCGGCAGCACGGCGGCGCCGTGGCGGGCCGCCAGGCGACGGCGGCGATAGCGGCCGCGCTCGACATTGGCGAGCGTTTCCAGGGCCGGCGTCGCCGAGGCCAGAACCACCGGCACGCCTTCCAGCGCGCCGCGCATCACCGCCATGTCGCGGGCGTGATAGACGACGCCGTCCTCCTGCTTGAAAGCGGCATCGTGTTCCTCGTCGACCACGATCACGCCCAGCGCCGGAAAGGGCAGGAACAGCGCCGAACGCGCCCCCACCACCACCGGAGCGGTCCCCTCCGCCACCGCCCGCCAGGCGCGGCGGCGATGGGCCTGCCCCAGATTGGAATGCCACACCACCGGCGGCGCGCCGAAGCGGCCGCGAAAGCGTTCCAGCCACTGGCTGGTCAGCGCGATTTCGGGCACCAGAACCAGGGCCTGGCGCCCCTGACGGAGGGCGGCGGCGATCGCCTCGAAATAGACCTCGGTCTTGCCGGAGCCGGTGACCCCGTCCAGCACTTCGACCGCGAACCCCGCCCCCACCGCCGCAACCAGGGCCGCGGCGGCCGCAGCCTGGTCGGGGCCGAATGCGGGGCCAGGCAGGTCGGGGTCCGGCAGATCGAAGGCCCGCGGCACCGGCCGGTCGACCGGCACCAGCGCCCCGCCATCGATCAGCCCGCGAACCACGCCATCGGACACGCCTGCCGCAGCGGCGAGCGCCGCCACCGTCGGCGGGCTGCCGCCCTCTTCCGCCGTCACATGCTCCAGCGTCTCCAGCACCGCCCGCCGCTGGGGCGTCAGCCGGCCCGCGGGCGCGGCACCGGTCGCCACCAGCCCGGTCTCTGGCCGCGGCGGATCCAGCGCGTCGTCGACCGGCAGCACCATGCGCAGCACGGCCGCGGGCGGCGAGACGGTATAGGCCGCAACTGCATCCACCAGCCGGCGCAGCGCCTCGGGCACCGGCGGGCAGTCGCGCCGCGCCGTCACCGGTTTCAGCCGCCCGGCCGCAAGGTCGCCCTCACCGGGGCCCCAGACCACCCCGGTGATCGTGCGCGGCCCGAGCGGTACCTGCACCACATCGCCGGGGGCGAGCGTCGTGCCGGGCGGGACAAGATAGTCCAGCCGGTCCAGCCGGCGCCCCGCCGGGCCGCCCATCGTCTGCAGCGGCAGAACGGCCACGCGAGACGCATCGGCAGGGGCACGGTCGGGAAACAACCCGGCGGACGGGTTCGGACTTGTATCCGGGGCGGTCATCGCATAAGCAGCAGTCGGGTGCGGACGGGTCGGGCGGATGGCATCATGCAACTGGCGGCGGCGCAAGGCTTTCGTTAAACTCCGCGCCAAACCGGCGGCCCCACCATCCCTTGCCGGAAGACCCGGACCGGGTTTTCAGGCATCACCGACCGCCACGGAAGTGTCCGCCCGAACGCCGGCTTCCCCTGTCTTCGCCCGGTCAGGACGGTCCGTCACTTCCATCGGACCGTCACCCGACCGCCGATACCCTGGTTTCCAGAGGCCCGCATCATGAAGTTCTTCGTCGATACCGCCGACGTTGCCGAAATCCGCGATCTCGCCGCCACCGGCCTGGTCGACGGCGTCACCACCAACCCGACGCTGATCGCCAAGAGCGGCCGCAAGTTCGTCGAAGTGATCGAAGAGATCTGCGCCGTGGTCGCCGGCCCCGTCTCGGCCGAAGTCACCGCCCTCGATCACGAGAAGATGCTGGCCGAGGGCCGGTATCTGGCCCGCATCGCCCCCAACGTCACCATCAAGGTGCCGCTGACCATCGACGGGCTGAAGACCTGCAAGGCGCTCTCGGACGAGGGCACCCCGGTCAACGTCACGCTGTGCTTCTCGCCCGCCCAGGCGATCCTGGCCGCCAAGGCCGGTGCCCGCTTCATCTCCCCCTTCGTCGGCCGCTATGACGATATCGGCGCGCGCGGCATGGAGCTGATCGAGCAGATCGTCGAGATCTACGCCAACTACCCGACCTTCCAGACCGAAGTGCTGGTCGCCTCGGTGCGCAATCCGCTGCATGTGGTCGAAGCCGGCCGCATCGGAGCGGATGTCGTGACCGTGCCGCCCTCGGTCCTGCGCCAGATGTACCAGCATCCGCTGACCGACAAGGGCCTGGCCGCGTTCATGGCCGACTGGGAGAAGACCGGCCAGACGGTTCTTTGAACCACGGCCATCTGAACCCGGCGCATCATCCGATGCCGAGCGGCGCGGTCTGCAGCGATGACCCTGAGGGTCGACCCCGCAGCCGCGCCGTTCCATATTGAAGGGCAACCCCCTTCCCGCCACCCCGAGGCAGACCGACCCGCCAAGATGACCAGCAGCTCCGACACCGCCGCCCCCGCCGCCGGCCGCCCGATCCAGGACGCCGACGTGCTGGCGCATCTCGCCCGCCACCCGGATTTCTTCCAGCGCCACCCCGAAGCCCTGGAAGCCCTGGTTCTGCCGGGCCGTCGCCACGGCGACGGCGTCGTCGACATGCAGCGCTTCCAGATCGACCGGCTGGCACGGACGGTGGACGACATGCGCAGCAACCAGAAGCGCCTGATCGGCACGGTTCAGGCCAATGCCGAGATCGACCAGCGGGTCCGCCAGTCGGTCCTGGCCCTGGTCGAGGCGCAGACCGTCGATGCCGTGGTCGACCGGCTGGTCCAGGCTGTCCCCCAGGCGCTGGGCATCGAATGCGCGCTGGTTGCGGCCGAAGGCGATGCCGGCCGGATGCCGGCGGGTGTCACCGCCCTTCCCCCCGGCACGATCGATCGCCTGCTGGGCGCCGGTCGGCCGCTTCGGCTGCGCGGCCGGATCGAGGCCGATGCCCGGGCACCGCTCTGGACCGGGAACGATACCGTCCGGTCCGACGCCGTCGTCCGCCTGGAGACCCGCGCCGACATGCCGCCGATGGTGATGGTGCTGGGCAATGGCCGCGAAGCCACCTGGCATGACGGTCAGGCGAGCGATCTGCTCGATTTCCTGGCGGCCGTGGCCGCCCGCTGCCTGGCCCGGTCGTGGCCCGGCGCCTGACGCAGGATCCGGCCGCCCCCCTGCCGGCGGATATCGCGGCGGCCGTCGAAGACTGGCGGCGCTGGCTGGTGGCCGAGCGGCGCGCCTCGGCCAATACGGTCGCCGCCTATGACCGCGATCTGACGCAGTTTCTGCGCTTCATCACCGACTGGGCCGGTGGGATCGGTGATCTTTCCGCACTGGCCGCCATCGACATCCAGGGGTTTCGCGCCTGGATGGCCCGGCGGCGCGCCGACGGCCTGAAACCCGCCTCCACCGCCCGGGCGCTGGCAGTGGTGCGCGGGTTCTATCGACGGCTCGATCGGGTGCACGGCCTGCCGGCGCCGGGGCTCGCCGGTCTTTCGGCACCGAAACACGTCCGCCCGGCACCTCGCCCCGTGGCGGCGGCCGATGCCCGCCGGCTGATCGCCGCAGCCGCCGATATCGGCGCCGAAACCGGCCGCGACTGGGTGGCGCTGCGCGAACGCGCCCTCTTCGCCCTGCTCTGGGGAGCGGGGCTGCGCATCGGTGAGGCGCTGTCGCTGGACGGGCGCGACTGGCCGGCGCCGGGCAGCCGCCAGCCGGCCCTGGTGGTGCGCGGCAAGGGCGGCAAGCAGCGCCGGGTGCCACTGATCCCGGCGGTGGTCGGCGCGGTCGAGGCCTACCGTGCCGCCTGCCCGCATCCGCAGACCTCCGACCGGCCGGTCTTCACCGGCGTGCGCGGCGGCCGGCTGGACCGGGCGGTGGCGGAACGGCACATGGCGGCGGCGCGGCGCGCGCTGGGGCTGGATGCGACCGCCACCCCCCATGCGCTGCGCCACGCCTTCGCCACCCATCTTCTGGATGGCGGCGCCGATCTTCGGATCATCCAGGATCTGCTGGGCCATGAGAGCCTGGCGACCACCCAGCGCTACACGGCAGTTGCGACCGAACGGATGATCGCCGCCTATGCCGCGGCGCACCCCCGGGCACGGCTGCGCAGCGGCGAGGACGAGACGGACGGCACGGACCGCCCCCCTCAGACATAGACCAGTTCGGTCATCATGCCGGTGGCCATATGGTAGAGGCTGTGACAGTGGAACAGCCAGCGGCCGGGATTGTCGGCGGTGACCGCAATGGTGACCGCACTGCCCGGCACCACCTGCACCGTGTCGCGCAGGATGCCACCCACCGGCCGGCCATCGATCGCCGTCACCCGGAAATGATGGCCGTGAAGGTGCATGGGATGCGCCATGGCGGAGCGGTTGACCATGGTCACCGCCAGCACCTCGCCGGCGCGGACCTGCACCGGGCGGCGATCGGCCCAGCTCCGGCCGTCGATGGTCCAGCGATAGGGCATCATCCCGCCATCCAGCACCATCTCCACCCGCCGTGCAGGCCGGACCACCGCGGCATCGGCGGGCATCAGGATCCGGTCCAGCATCGCATCGACCGGTGCGGCCGGTCGTGCCGCCCGCTCGGATAGTCTGGCGACCGCCGCCCCCGGCGTGGCGAGCAGAATGCCGGTGCGGATGGTATCGCCCTCACGCGTCGCCAGCAGCGGCACCACCCCGCCTTCGGCCGGCATGTCGACCAGCAGATCGACCCGCTGCCCCTGGGCAAGCGGGACGTCCGCGACCTCCTGCACCGGCACCTCGTTGCCGTCCACCGCCGCCACGCGGAGGGGATGGCCGCCCAGATCGAGCCGGAAGGCGGTGGCCGTCGCCGCATTGATCACCCTGAGCCGGACCCGCCCGCGCCGCTCGGTCCGCACCACCAGCGGATCGTCGAGCGTGCGGTCCTCGGCCAGGAAGGCGTCGTAATCGACATCGTTGAGATCGGGGCCCGCCGCAGCCTGGCCCATATTCCCGTGGTTCATGGCACCGTGGGTCATCGTGCCGTGGTTCATGCCTCCATGACCCGCCGCCGCCATGCCCGTCAGGCCGGCCAGGATCTCGTCCGGCGTCCGGAAGCTGAAGTCATGGAGCATGACCACCACCTCCTGCCGGTCGGCGGCGAGGTCGGCGGCACTGCGCACGATCAGGGGCGCCGCCAGCAGAAGCTGTTCCTGAAGGCCGGCATGGGAATGCATCCAATGGGTTCCGGGCCGGGCCGCGAAATCATAGACCGCTTGCCCATCGGGTGGAATCAGCCCGGCATAGCCGGTATCGGTCACGCCGTCCTGATCCGGCGGCGGGGTCAGGCCGTGCCAGTGGATGATGGTCGACTCGTCCATCCGATTGTGGAGGGCCAGGTGAAACCGCTCGCCGGGCATCAGTTCCAGCCCGTTGCCGCCGTCGGGACGGCGGAGGCCCCAGACCGTGGCGGCACGGCCGCGGATGTCGATGACCCGGCTTGCGGCCGAAAGATGGTGACGCGGCGCATCGGCATAGGCCGATGGCAGCAGGCCGCGCCCGGCCGCGGCCAGGGCCGCAGCGGCGCCCGCCGCACCAAGCAGGCGGCGGCGGGTGATGTTCATGGACATGGAAAATCCCTTTCCGTCCGGATATCCGATATCTGAAGAGAGGCCCCGTGGCGGGGCGCCGTCAGACGATCGGCGGACGGAACGGGCCTGCCGGGTTGCGGCCGTCGGGCAGGAAGATGGCCGGCAGCGATGGCCGGCCCGCATGGCCGAAGCCGACCGGGATCAGCAGGGCCGGCAGGGCTGCCGGCGCACACAGCATCGCGCAGGCGGCCATGCAGGCGCGATGCTGACGATCGGGCGCCCCGCCATGATGGTCGGGGCAGGGGCTGGCGGCCATGACCACCATCGCCGGCATCGCCTCTGCCGCATGCGATGCCGCCATGTCCCCACCCGACCAGGCGGTCAGGACCAGGGCAAAAACGGCAAGGATGATGAGGGCGATGCGGCGCATGGGCGTGTGCCTGCGGGGTGTATCAGCGGGCGAGCAGCGCTTCGGGGCGGTCGCCGGCCGCCACCCGCAGCAGGCGCATGCGATCCGGCACCACCAGCATGCGGCCCCGGCGTTCCACCACCCCGTCCTCTTGGAGCTGAGAAAGCACGCGGGCCACCGTCTCGCGCGCCGTGCCGACCCGCGCCGCAATGTCGCGCTGGGCCGGAAGACGGTCCACCACCCAGCGGCCCGGGGCCCCGGCATTGCCGTCAGAGGGCTTGGCCAGACGCAGGATCTCCACCGCCACCCGCTCGACCGCACGCAGCGTGCTCAGATCCATGATCCGTTCGTCGCAGGCGCGGATGATCCGGGCCAGACGCAACATCACCTTGCGCGCCACCGTCGGCTCCTCGGTCACCAGCCGGTCGAAGAGCTGGGGAGAGAGTGCGGCCAGCCGGCAATCGGTGGCCGCGACCACCCGCGCCGAGCGCGGCAGGCCGTCGATCGCCGACAGCTCGCCGAAATAGCCCCCGGCCTCAATGCGGGCAAACGAGACTTCGCGGCCGGTCAGGGCGTAGTTGATGACGTCCACCACGCCTTCCAGCACCAGAAAGACGTCGCGATTGCTGCTGCCGTCATCGGCATCCAGCACCACCGCACCGGCGCCGTGACGCATGGTGCGCACCTGCGCCGCCACGGCGGCCAGGCTGTTGCGCGGCAGATCGGCGAGCAGATCGACACGGGCCAGCTCTATGGCGAGAGTCGTCATCGGCAACAGGGCTCCTGGCGGTATGCGATGCGGCGGCGAACGGACCCCGGAGCCGGCGTGGAAATGCCCCGGGCGACGCCTCGGGGACAGCCGTGCGGGGGCGGACGGCGGTCTGCACCGCCCGGCCACTCTGCCGTTACTCCGAGACGTTAACCGTGGCCGGAAGGCCTGTCCACCTCGTCTCTGCGGCGATGCGAAAGTAATCGTCGCGTCGCGGCAAGTTATTGAGACATCCGTCACATCGCGTCTCGCGATGCCTGGGACCTCAGGGCCCGGGCGCGAATTCCGGCAGCATCAGCTCCACCGCCCGGCGTCCCTCCGGAGCCGTGCCCTCGACCAGGAGCTTCTCGGGAATGCGCCCCTGCAGCCGCCCCTCGACCGGGCCGAGCAGATCGCCGAACAGCCCGTCGCAGAGCATCGACCAGTAGCCGGAGAGGGGGATCGGGTCCACCGGATCGTCGATCCATTCCGACCCGATATTCGGCGGCTCGTAGGCGATCGAGTCCAGCTCCCACTGCCCGCGGCAGATGGTGGGGCGTGCGCCATCCCGCTCGGCGTCCGGGCCGGCGAACAGCATCAGCATCTGCCCCTTCGCCCCGGCGCGCATGCCGAGCCCGATGCCGTCGACATAAGCCACACCACGCCAGAGACCGAGCGGCGGGCCGTCATCCGCCGCCGCATCGGCTGATCCGGTATCGGGCAGGGCCCTGACGGCCAGATCGACCACCACCGGGCGGCCGAGGGGGCTGCGCGGCGGTACCGCCTCACCCACGACGCCGATCGACCCCACGGCCAGGGCGGCGAGATCGGCATCATAGCGCCGGCCCGGTTCCAGGCAGTGGAAGCCCGCAACCACCGCGGTGGGCGGCATAGGCACCGGGGCGGCTTCGGCGGTCGGCACAGGCGGCAGGGCGGGCTCAGGCGCCGCCGCCGGGGGCGGGTCGTCCGCGACGACCGGTGGGGCTGCGTAGCCATAGGCGCCCGGCGCCATCGGTGCCAGAAAGCCGATACAGTCCCGCTCCGTCACCCGGAAGCGCTCGACCGGCAGCGGCCCGAACCGGCTCGGGATCACGGCCAGAGGCTCGACCGACAGGCGGATCGGCCCCTCATCATCCTTGAAGGCGAAGAGATCGTCGAAGCGCGGGGAGCGGGTCTGCGCGCCCGAGGCGGCGAGCGCCCCGACATAAAGCCCGGCCATGGGTTCTGCCTCGTCGGCCGGTGCCCAGAACGCGCCTTCGGCATCGACCTCGCCATCCGCACGCTGATGATGACGCGCGATGTCGGGCGCATTGTTCACGCCATAGCGCGCCGCCCGGAAGATCAGGCGGCCATCGGCCACGGGAATCCGCATCCACCGCCCGGACGGAGCCGGCGGTTCGGCCTGATCATCGGTGTCGGCATCCGGGACGGCTTGCATCTCTTCTGCCGGGTGAGCCGGGGCCTGGGGCGTTGCAGCCTGGGGGGCCGCAGCCTCTTCCGCAAGGGCGGCAGGCGCCAGCATCAGGGCAAGCAGCAGCAGAGAGGCTGCCCGCAGCCGGCGGCCATCGGTTGTCTGATCCCGGGAGGCGGTTCTCATGCCGTCGATCCCATGTCTCCACACGCGCGGCCATGTCGCCGGAGCGGCATGGCCGAAGGACGATACCCGGCTTCGCGCCGAATCAGAAGGCTTTCGCCACGGAACCGACGTCATCGCCTCGTCCGGCCTCCCCCAACCGACCGTCCTGCATCACAAGCCGGCGATGGAACATGTCCAATGCCCGGTGATCATGGGTCACAACCAGCACCGCTGCACCACGATCTTCGGCAATGCGGCGGAACAATCCCATCACCCGGGCCGCGCGATCCGCATCAAGCGCCGCCGTCGGTTCGTCGGCCAGCAGGAGAACCGGCTGATTGGCGATCGCCCTGGCGATCGCCACCCGCTGCTGCTCTCCGCCCGAGAGATGCACCGGCAGGGCTGCGGCCCGGCGACGCAGATCCAGCCAGTCGAGCAGTTCGGCTGCCCGCATCCGGGCCGGACGCCCTGTCATCCCGGCCACCTCCAGCGCAATGCGCACATTCTCTTCAGCCGTCAGGAAGGGAATCAGATTGGCTTTCTGGAACACGAAGCCGATATGGTCGCGGCGAAACCTGCGGCGCTCGGCGGCGGTCATCCCGCAGTCGGAGCCGGCGGCATCGCGGCCGGCAATCCGCACCCGACCCCGGTCCGGCGGCTCCAGCAGACCGGCGGTGAGCAGCAGGGTCGATTTACCCGAGCCGCTGGGCCCAAGCAGCGCCGCCATCTCGCCGGGTGCAAGCGCCAGGTCGATGTCATCCAACGCCCGCACCACCTCGTCGCCACTGCGGAAATCGCGACCGACTCCCCGCATCTCAAGCACCGGCGCCGCCATCAGGCCAGCACCTCCTGCGCACGAACCCGCATCGCCTTCACAATGCCCGCGGCACTGCCGGCCAGGCAGGTCGCCAGTACCATCGCTCCGATCAGGGCGATATCGGCATCCAGCAGCAGCACCCGTCGCGGGAACATCGGAAACAGCAGCCGCCCGGCCGCAAGACCGACCCCAAGCCCGGTCACACCAAGGGCCAGGGCCTGGGTCGCGATCATGGCGACGATCAGCCGGTCGGCGGCCCCGATCAGCTTCAGCATGGCGATGGTGTGCAGCTTCTCGATCGTGCCGGTATAGAGGATCAGCGACACCACCACCGCGGTGATGGTCATCAGCAGCAGGCTGAACAGCAGGATCTGCATGCGAAGCCGTTCAAGCCGGGCATTGAGCAACAGATCGCGCTGGTCCCGGGTGGTGAGCACCGCGACATCGCCCCATCCGGCGATCTCGGCCGCCACCGATATGGCGGCACCGGGCCGCACATCGACCGCCAGAGCCTGGACGTCGCCGTGATCGCCGGCGCTCCCCGCGGCCCGGCGCAGCAAAATGGCTTCCGAGGGGCGCGCCGCCCTCAGCTCGATCAGGTCGGGAATGGTCAGAGCCAGAACCGGATCACCATTGATGTCGACCATGTCGCGCGTCAGCCCGGTGACCCGGAGATGCTGATGCCCCACCACCAGCACGTCGCCGATCGCGAGACCCAGGCTGCGATCGGCGATGGCCACGTCATGCCGCTGGCCGAGCGGCAGTCCTTCCGCCAGGGGCAGCCAGCCGCCGTCGTCGTCCGGCCAGTCGAGCCCAAGCAGGCTCACCTGCCGCACCTGCCCGTCGATGCGCAGGCTGCGGGTCAGCGACAGGAAGGGGCGCACCCTGATCACCCCGTCCACACCCTCGACCCGCCGTTCGGTCGCGAGCGGCACCGCCGATGTCTCGGCAAAGGGGCCACGGGTATCGCCCTGCACCACCCAGAGATCGGCGCCGATCCGGTCGATGACCATCAGGGCGTCGGCGACGATGCCTCGATAGATCCCGGTCATGCCGAAAGCGCCCATCGCCAGCAGGCCGATGCCGATCGCGGTCAGAACGAAGCGCAGCAGGTCGTGGCGGATATCGGCCAGAGCCAGCATCATCGGGCGTCCTCCACCAGCCGCACCCGGCGCAGCGGATACAGGTCATCCGGCGCCAGAACCACTTCGCCGGGTATCAGGCCGTCGGTCACCTCCACCCGTCCGGCACTCACCAGCCCCAGGGTTATCCGCCGCCAGCGGGCCCGACCGTCCTGGCCCAGCAGCCACACGCCGCTGTCGCCTGCCGGCTGCCCCGGTCGCGGGGCCAGCATCGCCCCCGGCACCCAGGTGACCCCCATGCGCTCACCGGTCAGGATCTGGACATCGACCCGCTGGCCCAGTGCCCAATGCCCCGGCAGGTTCTCAGGGACCAGATCGACCATCACCTCACGCGTTTCGGCATCGACCGCGCGGCCGACGCGGGCCACAGCCGCCCGCCACACTTGATCAGGGTCCGAGCGGAAGATCAGCGTCGCCGGCTGACCGGGTGCCAGACCGCTCATCCGGCTCTCATCAATGCGTGCGGTCACGATCAGGCTGCGGGGATCAACCAGATCCATCAGCGGCGCACCGGCACCGACCAGTGATCCCAGATCGGCGGCACGGTCGGTGACGACGCCATCGAACGGCGCCGGAATCGCCGTATCGGCCAGCCGGGCGCGGACAGCATCAACCGCGGCGGCCGCGGCGATGACCGCGGCATCGCGCTCACGGATCATCGCATCCGCCTGGGCGATGGCCGCCACCCCACTCTCGGCCGCGGTGCGGTCGGCATCGAGGGTTGCGGGTGACACGGCACCACGGGCGCTCAAGGTCCGGCTGCGCCGATAGCGGCGGTCGGCCTCGGTTGCAGATGCCACCGCCTCCCGGCGCGCCGCCCGCGCCTGATCGGCAGCCTGACGCGCGCCGGCATGGTCTGCTTCGGCGGCGGCAAGGCTGCCCGTCAGGTCATAGGCATCGAGCCTGATCAGCAGATGGCCGGCCTCGACCCACTCCCCCCGCTCGGCGCCCAGGGCCAGAACCCGACCGGATACCCGGCTGGCCAGAGTGGCGCGGATCGTCGCGTCCAGCGTGCCCGGCCCCGATACCACCAGCGGCATGACCCGGATCGCCGCGGTGAAGCCCGTCCGATCGATCGGCACGACATAGCGGCGATGGATCAGGGTCGCCGCCATCAACACCATGCCGGCGGCAAGAAGCCACGGCACCATCCGCCGGAGCAGGCGGCCGGGCCTGCGATCGAGAGGATGGGGATGGGGAGGATGGGGATCAGCAGCACGGGGATGGGTGGGTTCGGGATCGATGATCGGCATCAGGCGGGCTTTCGCGATGAACACAGGCATCAGCCCTTACGCGCCCGCAGGCCGCGCTCCGTCGGCTCACGGCTGAGATTTCCGATGACGGCCCTGTTTTAGCGGCGTCGACAGCTTTCCTTCACTTTTCGCGACGGAAAGGTCGAGGACCATCCGTAAGCCCTCTTGACCGTCGCAGCCGGCGCCGCCGGCCGGCCGTCATACCTGATATCCAGATCCGGAGACCCCGTGATGACCACATCCATCCATCTGCGGCTTGCCGCGCTGCTGTCCGGCGGCTGCCTGCTGATTGGAACCGCCGGCGCCGCCATCGCCGCCGAGCCGCCAACTTTCCAATCGATCGATACCGATGGCAATGGCACGCTCAGCCGCACGGAATGGGGCAAGATGGTCGAGGAACAGATGGCCGTCGCCGAAGGCCGGGCGGCGAAGCGTCTGGCCGAGATGCCCGAGGATCGGCGGACCGAGGCGCTCGACCGACGATTCCGCAGCATAGACAGCGATAGCGACGGCAGCTTGTCCCAGGCGGAATGGGATGCGCGCCGGCGCAACTGAGCCATGGCCACCGGCTCCAGCCCGTCTCCTCCGTCCGCCTTTACAATCTGCTCCGACCGGGGGCCGTTGATATGATCCCGCTCATCACCGGCCGTGACAGCCCGGCTGCGCCATGACCGAGCCCAGCGACGACAGTCTGGTCGTTCGGGTGGCGGCCGGCGATCACGCCGCATTCGCCCTGCTGATGACGCGCCATATGCGGCGCGCCATCAGCATCGCCCGTGGTGTTGCCCGCAACACCGCCGATGCCGACGAGATCGCCCAGGATGCCTTCCTCCGGCTCTGGACCCATGCCGGTCGCTTCGATCGCACGCGTGGCGGCTTCACCGCCTGGTTCGGCCGCATCGTGCTCAACCTGACGCTCGATCGACGGCGCCGGCCGGTGACCGAGCTGCTGGATGACCGGATCGCGGTCGCCGACGACCGGCCGGATGCGTTGGACCGGCTGATCGGGGCCGAACGCGATGCCAGCCTGCACGCCGGGCTCGATCAGCTGGGTGACCGGCAGCGCGCCGCGATCGTCCTGTTTCATGTCGAGGGGATCAGCGGGCATGACTGCGCGCAGATCCTGGATCTGAGCGACGATGCATTCGAAAGCCTGCTGTCGCGGGCACGCCGCAGCCTGCGCCGGGCGATCGACCGGCAAACCAGCCGGAAGGAGAGGTGTACACCATGACCCCCGACAGATTCCGCCGTCTCCTGGATGCCTATGGCGCCGACATCGACCGCTGGCCCGCGCCCGACCGCCAGGCGGCCAGGACATGCCTGGCCCACCATCCCGATCTGCTCGTGCCGATGGGCCGGGCAGCCGCCCTTGATGCATCGATCCGCCGCATCGCGCCCGCCGTGTCGCCGGACGCGGTCGCGGCAGCCATCGATGCGGTTAACCGGCGCCTTGAAGCCCCCCCTGCAAACACCCGGCGGCCTGCCGACCACGGCGGTGTCGGTCGGGCCCCACATCAGGCCGTGGCATTGGGCTGGCCGCTGGCCGCCCTGGCCGGCGCCGCGGCCATCCTGCTCGCCATCGGCCTGCACGGCCTGCCCGGCACGGCGGATGGTGCGGCCATGATGACCCTGCTGTTCGACAGCGATCTTATTCTGCTTGATGGAGCCGTCCGGTGATCCGTCCGCTCATCCACCGCCTGCGGCGCCCGCGTGCAGAGCGGCTGGCCCTCATCCTGTCGGTCGCGGCCAACCTCGCGGTTGCGGCGTATCTGCTCCTCGCCGAGCCTGCCCGGCCCTTCGGCCGGGATATGGCGCCGCGCGCCGCGCGCCTGGTGGAGATGATTTCAAACCGCCTGCCGCCGGCGGACGGCGCCAGATTGACGGCCCTCTATGCAGCGCGGCAGCCCGCGATGGCGGCGGAGGACATGGCGTTCCGCCGGGCGATGATCACCGTCATGGCCGAGATCGACAAACCCGAGGTGGACCGTGCCGCCCTGCATGCGGCTTTCAACGAGGCGCGATCCATCCGCAGCCGCTCCGCCGATCTCATGATCGACATCTTCGTCGAGACGCTGGCCGATGCCTCCCTCGAGGCCAGGCAGCAGATCGTCGCGGAAATCCGCGAGGCGCGCTGACAGCGCGCCGAAGCCGGCCCCCTACGCAAAACGCCCGGCAGCGCAGACCGCTGCCGGGCGTTTGTGCGAAAATATTCCCGCGACTATATAGTCACGAGATCTTTTCTTTACATGTTGAGCGTGCGGCCGTCCACCGCCAGCGCCGCTTCCTTCACCGCCTCTTCGAGGGTCGGATGGGCATGGCTGGTGCGGGCGATATCCTCGGCGCTGGCCTTGAACTCCATGGCGAGCACCAGCTCGGAGATCAGGGTGCCGGCATCGGGGCCGATGATGTGGGCGCCCAGAATCCGGTCGGTCTCGGCATCGGCCAGGATCTTCACGAAGCCATCGGTCTCGCCCACCGCGCGGGCGCGGCTGTTGGCCGAGAAGGGGAACTTGCCGGGCTTGTAGGCGATGCCGTCGGCCTTGAGCTGTTCCTCGGTCCGGCCGACGCTGGCGACTTCCGGCCAGGTGTAGATCACACCCGGGATCAGGTTGTAGTCGATATGACCCGACTGACCGGCGATCATCTCGGCCACGATCACGCCCTCTTCCTCGGCCTTGTGGGCGAGCATGGGGCCCTTGATCACGTCGCCGATGGCGCGGATGTTCGGCACATTGGTGCGGAAATGATCGTCGACCTCGATCCGGCCGCGCGGGCCGGTCTCGATGCCCACCGCCTCAAGCCCCAGGCCCTCGGTATAGGGCTTGCGGCCGATGGCGACCAGCACGGCATCCGCCTCGATGGTCTCGGCATCGCCGCCCTTGGCCGGCTCGACCGTCAGCCTGATCGCCTCACCCGAGGTATCGGCGCCGGTGACCTTGGTCGACAGGCGGAACTTCAGGCCCTGGCGGCCCAGGATGCGCTGGAACTGCTTGGAAACCTCGCCATCCATCTCGGGCGTGATCCGGTCCATGAACTCGACGACGGTCACGGCCGAGCCGAGGCGGCTCCAGACCGAGCCGAGTTCCAGACCGATGACGCCGCCGCCGATCACGACCAGACGGCCCGGCACCTTCTCAAACTCGAGCGCGCCGGTCGAACTGACGATCCGCTTCTCGTCGATCTCAACACCCGGCAGGTCGACATGGGTCGACCCGGTGGCGATGATCGTCTCGCGGGCCTTGATCGTCTCGGTGCCGCCGTCGTTCAGCGCCACCTCGATGGTGGTCGCGTCGACGAAACGGCCGGCGCCCTTGAAGTAGGTGACCTTGTTCTTCTTGAACAGGCCTTCGATACCGCCGGTCAGCTGGGAGACGACCTTGCCCTTGCGGGTCATCATCGCGGCGAGGTCGAGTTCGACACCCGACAGCTTCACGCCATGCTCTTCCAGCCCATGCTTCGTCTCGGCATAAAGCTCCGACGACTGCAGCAGCGCCTTCGACGGAATGCAGCCGACATTCAGGCAGGTGCCGCCCAGCGCGCCGCGCTTCTCGACGCAGGCGGTCTTGAGCCCCAGCTGGGCCGCGCGGATCGCCGCAATGTAACCGCCGGGGCCGCCGCCGATGATGACGACGTCGAAGGATTGGGTATCGCTCATCTCATGCATCCTCGAAAAGTCGGAACGCCCGCCGCCGGATGATGGCGGCGGGCGCGGGAGGGATCTGCGTGCCGATCAGAGATCGAACAGCAGCCGCTCCGGGTTCTCGATGCATTCCTTGACGCGCACCAGGAAGCTCACCGCTTCCTTGCCGTCGATGATGCGGTGGTCGTAGGACAGCGCCAGATACATCATCGGACGGATCACGACCTGGCCCTTCTCGGCCATCGGACGCTCCTGGATCTTGTGCATGCCCAGGATGCCCGACTGCGGCGGGTTCAGGATCGGCGACGACATCAGCGAGCCGTACACCCCACCGTTCGAGATGGTGAAGGTGCCGCCGGTCAGCTCTTCCATGGTGAGCTTGCCGTCGCGGGCCTTCACGCCGAGCGCGTTGATGGTCGCCTCGACGCCGGCGAAGGACAGCTGGTCGGCGTCGCGCACCACCGGAACCACCAGGCCCTGCTCGGTGCCGACGGCGACGCCGATGTCGTAGTGGTTCTTGTAGATCAGCTCGTCGCCGTCGATCTGGGCGTTGACCGCCGGATACTCCTTCAGGCCCGCGATCGCGGCCTTCACGAAGAACGACATGAAGCCCAGCTTCACACCGTGCTTCTTCTCGAAGCCGTCCTTGTAGCGGTTGCGCAGCGCCATCACCTGCGACATGTCCACCTCGTTATAGGTGGTCAGGATCGCGGCGGTGTTCTGGGCATCCTTCAGGCGCTCGGCGATGCGGCGGCGCAGCTTGGTCATGCGCACGCGGGTCTCGCGCTCGCCGGCCGGCTGGGCGACCTTGGGCGCCGGGGCGGCGGCGGGCTGGGCCGGGGCGGCAGCAGACTGGGCCGCAGCGGCGCGCTGCACGTCGTCCTTCATGACCCGGCCGTCACGGCCGGTGCCCTCGACCGAACCCGCATCGATACCGGCATCGCCGGCCGCCTTGCGGGCCGCGGGCGACAGGATCTTCTCGGCGGCGGGGGCCGCAGCCGGTGCAGGCTCGGCCTTCGGTGCAGGCTTGGGGGCCTCGGCCTTCTTCGGCGCCTCGGCGGGCTTCGCGGCAGCGGCACCCTGGCCCTCGCCGATCACCCCCAGCAGCGCACCGACTTCGACGTCGGCACCTTCCTCGGCCAGGATATCGGTCAGCACGCCCGAGGCGGGGGCATTGACTTCGAGGGTGACCTTGTCGGTCTCCAGCTCCACCAGTGGCTCATCGGCCTCGACACGGTCACCGACCTTCTTGAACCACTGGCCGATGGTGGCCTCGGTAACCGATTCGCCCAGGCTCGGAACTTTGATCTCGACGCTCATCACGATCCCGATTTCGTTCATGTCCCGGCATCGACGGCCGGGAAGCTACAACACGTGGCTTAGGTGGCGTATCCACGCACGGATGACAAGGCATTAACGCACGAGAAGGGCCGCATGCGACGCATGCGGCCCATGTTCCCGGCGATCAGCCCGCCAGTGCGTCGTCGATCAGCGCCTTTTGTTCTGCGACATGCTTGTGGTGCGAGCCGGTGGCAGGTGCCGCCGCCTCGGGCCGGCCGGCATAGCGCACGCGCTTGCCGGAAGCCCCCATGCTGTCGATCAGGTCGTCCAGGCGCGGGCTCATGAAGAACCAGTAGCCCTGGTTCTTCGGCTCTTCCTGCACCCAGAGCACCTCAGCATTCGGATAGCGCCGCAGCTCTTCCGCGATCGAGGTCGCCGGGAACGGCGCCAGCTGCTCGACGCGGATGATGGCGACATCCTCGATGCCGCGGGCACGGCGCTCTTCCAGCAGGTCATAGTAGACCTTGCCGGTGCAGAGCAGCACCCGGCGGATCTTGTCGGCATGGCGCAGCTGATCCACTTCGCCCAGCACCCGATGGAAGCTGGAGCCCGGGCCCATATCCGACAGTTTCGACACCGCCAGCTTGTGACGCAGAAGCGACTTCGGCGTCATCATGATCAGCGGCTTGCGGAACTTGCGGTGGATCTGCCGGCGCAGGATGTGGAAGTAGTTCGACGGCGTCGTGCAGTTGGCGACCTGGATGTTGTCCTCGCCATAGAGCTGCAGGAACCGCTCGGGCCGCGCCGAGGAATGCTCAGGACCCTGGCCTTCATAGCCATGGGGCAGCAGCATCACCAGGCCCGACATGCGCAGCCACTTCGATTCGGCCGAGCTGATGAACTGGTCGATCATCACCTGTGCGCCGTTCACGAAATCGCCGAACTGGGCTTCCCAGACCACCAGCGCATTGGGCTCTGCCAGCGAATAGCCGTATTCGAAGCCCAGCACCGCATATTCCGACAGCAGGCTGTCCACCACCTCGTAGCCCACCGAGGCACCGAGGTTGTTCAGCGGCACATAGCGCTCTTCGGTCTTCTGGTCGACCAGGACCGAATGGCGGTGCGAGAAGGTGCCGCGGCCGACATCCTGGCCCGACAGGCGGACGGGGTAGCCCTCGGTCAGCAGGGTGCCGAAGGCCAGCGCCTCGCCGAGCGCCCAATCCAGGCCCTCGCCGTTCGCGATCGCTTCGCGCTTCTGGCCCAGCTGACGCTGGATCTTGCGGTGGACGTTCACGCCCTCGGGCACGTCGGTCAGCTTGAAGCCGATCTCGCGCAGACGCTCCAGCGACACGGCGGTAGAGCCGCGGCGGTCGTCGTTCGGCGCCCGCTCATAGCCCTTCCACACGCCCTCGAACCAGTCGGCCTTGTTCGGCTTGTAGGTCTTGGACTGCTCCAGATCCTGCTCGAGGCGCTGATGGAAACTCTTGAGTGCGCCATCGACCTCGTCGCGGGTCATGACGCCGTCATTCACCATCCGGTCGCCATAGATCTGCAGCAGGGTGGGGTGCTGCGCGATCTTGCGGTACATCAGCGGCTGGGTGAACGAGGGCTCGTCGGCCTCGTTATGGCCGTGGCGGCGATAGCAGAAGATGTCGAGGACGACGTCCTTGTGGAAGATCTGACGGAACTCGGCCGCCAGACGCGCCACCCAGACCACCGCCTCCGGATCGTCGCCATTCACATGGAAGACCGGCGCATCGACCATCTTCGCCACATCCGACGGATAGGGCGAGGAGCGCGAGTATTTCGGGCTGGTGGTGAAACCGATCTGGTTGTTCACGATCACGTGGACCGTGCCGCCGGTGCGGTAGCCCTTCAGCTCCGACAGCGCGAAGCATTCGGCCACGACACCCTGGCCGGCAAAGGCCGCATCGCCGTGCAGCAGAATGCTCAGCACCTTCACCCGGTCGGTGTCGCCGCGCTGACCCTGCTTCGCCCGGGTCTTGCCGACGACCACCGGGTTCACCGCCTCGAGATGCGAGGGGTTGGCGGTCAACGACAGATGCACCGTCTTGCCGTTGGCGAGCGTGCGATCGGTCGACGTCCCCAGATGGTACTTCACGTCGCCCGAGCCCTGGACGTCCTCAGGGGTCGCCGATCCGCCGTTGAACTCGTTGAACACCGCCGTGAAGGACTTGCCCATCACCGCGGTCAGCACGTTCAGGCGGCCGCGATGCGGCATGCCCAGCACGACTTCTTCGCAGCCCAGATCCGACGAACTCTCGAGGATCGCCTCGAGCGCCGGAACCAGGGCCTCGCCGCCTTCCAGCGAGAAACGCTTCGTGCCGGTGTACTTGATGTTCAGGAAGCGCTCGAAGCCTTCCGCAATCACCACCTGGCCGAAGATCCGCTTGCGGGTCTCGGCATCAAAGGCCTGCTCGGGGCGGTCGGCTTCGATGCGCGACTGCAGCCAGGCCTTCTGCTCGGGCGACTGGATGTGCATGAATTCGACGCCGACCTTGCCGCAATAGGTCGACTGCAGCTTGTGCAGGATCTCGCGGAGGGTCGCGTTCTCAAGGCCGAGCACGCCGTCGACATAGAAGGTGCGGTCGAGGTCGTCCTCGGTGAAACCGTAGGAAGCCGGATCCAGCTCGGGATGGCCCGACGGGGTTTCAAGCCCGAGCGGATCCAGATTGGCCACCAGATGGCCGCGCACGCGATAGGCGCGGATCAGCATCAGCAGGCGGATGCTGTCCACCGTTGCGGAACGTTCCGTCGGAAGCTCGCCGGTCTTGCCGTTGACCGGGCCGACCCGCAGCCCGGTCGCGCCGTCGGCCTTGAAGGCCAGGGTGTCGGCATGACCGTTGGTCGCAGTGCCGGGCACGATGCCGGGCGCCCAGGGGGCACCGCGGACTTCGGCCAGCACCGACGCGGCTTCGTCGCCCAGATCGGCGAAGAACCCCTGCCAGCTCTCATCGACCGACATGGGGTTCTGGACGAAACGCGCGTAGAGATCGGCGATAAAGGCGCCGTTGCTCCCGAACAGGAACGAAAGTTGCTCGCTTTGCGCAGCCATCTTGAGCAATGGGAGCGCCGCTTACGCGGCGCCCTCTCCAGGTTTGGGTCTGGTTCGTGGATCCGTCAGCCTCGGAGCACCTGGACCATGGTGCTACCGAGAGCCGCGGGCGATTCGGCGATGACGATACCGGCGGACCGCATCGCCTCGAGCTTGTCGTCGGCGCCGCCCTTGCCACCACTGATGATGGCGCCGGCATGGCCCATGCGACGGCCCGGAGGCGCGGTACGCCCGGCGATGAAGCCGACGGTCGGCTTCTTCACCTTGGACTGCTTCAGGAACTCGGCGGCGTCCTCTTCCGCCGAACCGCCGATCTCGCCGATCATGATGATCGCCTCGGTCTCGGGGTCCTTCAGGAACAGGTCCAGCGCGTCGATGAAGTTGGTGCCGTTGATCGGATCGCCGCCGATGCCGATGCAGGTCGACTGGCCGAGGCCGGCGGCAGTGGTCTGCGCGACGGCTTCATAGGTCAGCGTGCCCGAACGGGAAACGATGCCGATCTTGCCCCGCTGGTGGATGTGACCGGGCATGATGCCGATCTTGCACTCACCGGGGGTAATGACGCCGGGGCAATTGGGGCCGATCAGGCGGGTCTTGGAGCGCTCCAGCGCCCGCTTGACACGCACCATGTCCAGCACCGGGATGCCCTCGGTGATGCAGACCACCAGCTGCACTTCGGCATCGACGGCTTCCAGGATCGCGTCGGCCGCATACGGCGGCGGAACGTAGATCACGGAGGCATCGGCGCCGGTCTTCTCCACCGCGTCGGCCACGGTGTCGAACACGGGCAGGTCGAGATGGGTGGTGCCGCCCTTACCGGGCGTCACGCCACCGACCATGCGGGTGCCGTAGGCGATGGCCTGCTCGGAATGGAAGGTGCCCTGCTGGCCGGTGAAGCCCTGGCAGATCACCTTGGTCTGGGCGTTGACGAGCACGGCCATGGTCAGGCGGCCTCCTTCACGGCTTTCACGATCTTCTCGGCAGCGTCGGCCAGATCGTCGGCGGACATGATCGGCAGGCCGGAATTGGCCAGGATCGCCTTGCCCTTCTCGACGTTCGTGCCCTCGAGACGCACCACCAGCGGAACCTGGAGGCTGATCTCGCGGGCCGCAGCCACGACACCCTCGGCGATCACGTCGCAACGCATGATACCGCCAAAGATGTTAACGAGAATCCCCTCGACATTGGGGTCCGAGAGAATCAGCTTGAAGGCCGTGGTCACGCGCTCGCGGGTCGCACCGCCACCGACGTCCAGGAAGTTCGCCGGCTCGCCGCCATACAGCTTGATGATGTCCATGGTCGCCATCGCGAGACCCGCGCCGTTGACCATGCAGCCGATGTTGCCGTCGAGCTTGATGTAGTTGAGGGCGTGACGCGAGGCTTCCAGCTCGGAGGGATCCTCCTCGCTCTCGTCGCGCAGGTCCTCGATGTCCTTGTGACGGAACAGGGCGTTGTCGTCGAAATTCATCTTCGCGTCGAGCGCGATGACGTCGCCCGCGCCGGTCACGACCAGCGGGTTGATCTCGACGATGCTCGCATCGGTCCCGATCACGGCCTGGTACATGGCGAGCATGAACTTGGTCGCAACCGACACCTGCTTGCCTTCCAGGCCGAGACCGTAGGCGATCTTGCGGGCGTGGAAGGGCTGCATGCCGGTGATGACGTCGACCGGCACCTTGATGATCTTCTCAGGGGTCTCTTTCGCGACCTCTTCGATCTCCATGCCGCCTTCGGTCGAGGCCATGAAGGTCACCGACGAGGTCTCGCGGTCGATGACGACGCCGAGATACAGCTCACGACGGATGTCGCAGCCTTCCTCGATGTAGACCCGCTTGACTTCCTTGCCCTCGGGACCGGTCTGGTGCGTGACCAGGGTCATGCCGAGCATGTTCTTCGCGGTCGCAGCGACGTCGTCGAGCGACTTCACGACCTTGACGCCGCCGGCCTTGCCGCGGCCGCCGGCGTGGATCTGGGCCTTCACGACCCAGACCGGGCCACCCAGGCTCTTGGCGACCTCGACCGCCTCTTCCGGCGTGTAGGCGACGCCGCCGCGGGGCACCGCGACGCCGTACTTCGCGAGGAGCGCCTTCGCTTGGTATTCGTGGATGTTCATTGAGCCTCTTCCCTAGACCGCTCGATCAGCCGCGGAGGTGCCGGCGCCTGCAGTTATAGCACCCGTCTCCCGGTGCGCAACCGCCGTCCCCCGCGAAATCAAGCGCTTGAAGCCCGTTTGCGGACCTTTTCCGAGACCGTCTCGGCAAGGCTGCAACAGGGTTTCGCGCGCGGTGCCGATCAGACCGACAGCGCCTCGTTCAGCTTCTTCACCGCATCGACCGAGTGCAGGAAGGCAGCCTTCTCTTCCTCGTTCAGCTCGATCTCGACGATCCGCTCGACACCGCCCTCGCCGATCACGACCGGCACGCCGACATAGAGGCCGTCCACGCCATACTGGCCCGACAGCTTCGCGGCGCAGGGCAGGACCCGCTTCTTGTCCTTGAGATAGGCTTCGGCCATCTGGATGGCCGAGGCGGCCGGCGCATAGAAGGCCGAGCCGGTCTTGAGCAGCGAGACGATCTCGGCGCCGCCGTCACGGGTGCGCTGGATGATCTGGTCGAGCTTCTCCTGGGTCAGCCAGCCCATCTCGACCAGATCGGTCAGCGGGATGCCGGCAACGGTGGAGTAGCGGGCCAGCGGCACCATGGTGTCGCCATGGCCGCCCAGCACGAAGGCGGTCACATCCTCGACCGACACGTTCAGCGCCTCGGCGATGAAGTAGCGGAAGCGGGCGCTGTCGAGCACGCCGGCCATGCCGACGACCTTCTCGGGCTTCAGGCCCGAGAACTTCTGCATCAGGCCGACCATCACGTCGAGCGGGTTCGTGATCACGATCACGAAGGCATCGGGGCAATGGGTCTTGATGCCGTCGGCCACCTGGCCGACGATCTTGGCGTTGATCGCCAGCAGGTCGTCGCGGCTCATACCCGGCTTGCGGGCGATGCCGGCGGTGACGATGACGACGTCGGCACCGGCCAGGGCCGAATAGTCGTTCGCACCGGTCAGACGGCTGTCGAAGCTGTCGACGGGGGACGACTCGGCGATGTCCAGCGCCTTGCCCTGCGGCATGCCCTCGACGACGTCGAAGAGAACGACGTCGCCGAGCTCCTTGAGCCCGGCCAGATGGGCCAGGGTGCCGCCGATATTGCCGGCGCCCACCAGTGCGATCTTGTTGCGTGCCATCGGGTTTCCTCGCGACTTTCCAGCGTCTGGCGTCGGCCGGGAGCGGGCCGGGCCGCCCGTCCGCGAGGAGCGGGGGGTACGGTCACGCGCGCCGGTCGCGCCGCCGACGCACAGAAGGGCCTTCATGCGCCCGTCTGTGCGGATGTGAAATCCGTCCCTCCGTGTACCGCCCGCAAGGGCCACGGATCCCGCATGTCCGGGATCGACGCGGCCGTCTGTCGGCCGGCACTCACACCGCAGATCCGCCGGTATTGAGACGCCGGCAACCCTGCGACACGAAGCTGTAATCTTACCGAAGCAGAAGCCGGTGAACCCGGCGTTTCCGTTCGGAAAATCTCGCGCCGTAACTACTCTCTTTCGCGCGCCGAAGCAAGGGGGCGCACCCCGCTTCGGCCGCCGCATCAGACCAGATGCGGCAGGGCCAGATACTCTTTGCTCTGCATCTCGGCAAGCCGCGATGCGGTGCGGGCAAATTCGAAGGATCCGTCACCGGCCGGGTACAGATCATCGGGCAGGGCCGCCGCCGAACAGACCAGCTTCACCCGGTGTTCGTACAGCTCGTCGATCAGGGTCACGAACCGCGCGGCACGATCCCGGCTGTCCGGCCCCATCGCCGGAATGCCGTCGATGATGACCGTGTGATGGTGGCGGGCGATCTCGATATAGTCCGCAGCCCCGAGCGGCCGGCTGCACAGGTCGTCGAAACCGAAACGCGCAACGCCCCCGGCCGCCTTCGGCACATCGATCCGCCGCCCGGACACGTCCAGCACCTCGGCCGAGGCCGGCGCGCCGCCCGACAGATCCCGGAAGGCTGCATCGAGCGCCGCGCGTGCCGCGGCATCGGCCGGCACATGATAGACCGGCATCAGCGTCAGTCGATCCAGACGATAGTCGCGGGCGGAGTCGAGCTCCATCACCTCGAGCGTGTCGCGGACCAGGCGGATGAAGGGGATGAAGCGGTCGCGCTGCAGCCCGTCGAGGTAGAGATCCTCGGGCGGGCGGTTGGAGGTCGCGATCACATAGACGCCGCGGGCCAGCACATGGGTGAACAGCCGGCCCAGGATCATCGCATCGGCGACGTCGCGGACCTGGAACTCGTCGAAGCAGAGCAGCTTCGCCTCGGCCGCCACCGCATCGGCGATGCGCGGCAGGGGGTCGGGCTCGCGGTCCTGGTCGCCCGTCGTCCGCCAGGCATGCAGACGGGCATGGATGTCGAGCATGAAGGCATGAAAATGGACCCGGCGCTTCGGCGCCACCGGAGCCGCCCTGAAAGCCATGTCCATCAGCATCGACTTGCCGCGACCGACCCCGCCCCAGAGATAGAGCCCGCGCGGCCCGGGCGGCATCGGCGGCGGGCCCTCTTCGGACGCGCTGCCACCGAACAGCCGGCCAAACAGGCCGCGTTTCGGGGCCGGTGCCGGGGGTGGCGCCCCCCTGTCCTCGCGCATGCGCCGGATCAACGCGCTCAACCGGTCGGCCGCCGCGGCCTGGGCGGGATCGGCGGCAATGCGCCCCTCAGCCACCAGGGCGGCATAGGCGCGTGCAGGATCTTGGGCGGCGTCGGGCACGGGTGCGGACATTCGTCGACGGTTGGAGGACGGCCGGCGAGAGGGCGGCCAGCCGGGGCGATGGGGCGGTGTCGGCCCTGAAGATGGGGCATTCTGCCGCATTGCACAACCCGCAGAGGACGGTTGGCGGCCATGCAGCCGGTGCCGGTCGGCACCGCCCCTCGCGCAGGGCGCGCATTCGTGTCACAATCGACAGCGCTTCACGATCTTTTCGGAAGGACCCCCGCCAGATGCGTGCCCGCCAGATGCGTGACTTCCAGCGCCCCGGTCGCTCCGCCGTCTATGCCAACGAGGCAATGGCGGCCACGTCGCACCCACTCGCCACTCTCACTGCGGTCGAAACTCTCCGCGCCGGCGGCAATGCCGTCGATGCAGCCATTGCCGCGGTGGCGGTGCTCGGGCTGCTGGAACCGCACATGACCGGTATCGGCGGCGATTGCTGGATGCTGATCCAGCGCGCCGGCGATGTGGCCCCGCTCTGCTACAATGGCACCGGTCGTGCCGCTGCCGGCGCCGGACCTGCCGTACAGCGGCTCCTCGATAGCGGGGCGGCGACCGTGCCGCAATCGCACCCCCTGGCGGTGACAGTTCCGGGTGCCGTGGAAGCCTGGGACCGTCTGTCCACCGATCACGGCCGGCTGGGTCTGGACCGAATTCTGGCCCCCGCCATCGACCTTGCCCGGGCGGGAGCCCCGGTCGCTCCGCGGGTGGCCGCCGACTGGGCACGCCATGTCGATCTTCTGCAGGCGAACGATGTCACGGCACAAAGCTTCCTTGCCGGCGCACGCGCACCCGCAGCCGGCACCCGCATGCCCCAGACCCAGATGTGCAGAACCCTCTCTGCGATCGCCAAGGACGGTGCCCGCGGTTTCTACGAGGGCTGGGTGGCTGAAGACATGGTCGCCACACTCAAGGGCCTGGGTGGACCGCATGATCTTCAGGACTTGGCCGGGCATGCCGGCAGCTATGTCTCCCCCTCCACCGCCACCTATCGGGGCACGACGGTCTTCGAAAACCCTCCCAACAGCCAGGGGATCATTGCACTTGCCATGCTGGCGATGATGGAGCCGGCCGATGTCGCCGCCCTCGGTCCGGACAGTGCCGCCTTCCACGACCTGATCGCGCGGGCATCGGAGGCCGGCATCGCCCTGCGCGACCGCTTCCTTGCCGACCCGGCCGATGATCACGGCGCCCCTGATGGCGGGCTCGCGCAGATCATGGATGGCGCACGCCTCGCTTCCGCCAGCATTGCCGCAGGAGGCAGGGCAGAGGCAACACCCGGCCGGCCGGGAGGAAGCGGTGATACGGTCTATGTCAGCGTCGTCGATCGCGACCAGACGGCGGTGTCGATGGTCAACTCGATCTTCCATGCCTTCGGCAGCGGTATCACCTGCCCCCGATCGGGCGTGCTGTTCAACAGTCGGGGCACCGGATTCCGCCTGGCGCCGGGGATGCCCGGGCACTACCGTCCGGGTCTGCGGCCGCCGCACACCCTGGTCGCCGGCATGACCGGCGATGGCCGCCGGCCGGTCATGAGTTTCGGGGTGATGGGCGGGCACTACCAGGCCATCGGCCATGCCACCCTGCTCTCCCGGATCATCGATCATGGCCTGGATCCGCAGGCCGCGATCGATCTGCCCCGCTCCATGGCAATGAATGGGGTACTGGAGGTGGAAACCGGCGCCGATTCCGCGCTGATGCCGCGGTTGATCGGTCTGGGTCACCGGGTAAGGGCGGCAGAACAGCCTTTGGGCGGCGCCCAGGCGATCCTGATCGATTGGGACCGGGGCGTGCTGATCGCCGGCTCGGACTCCCGCAAGGACGGTTGCGCGCTCGGCTACTGAACCTGCGGCCGAGGGGCAGGCGCCCGAGAAGTTTTCAACCGAGCCCGCCGGTATGCCGGCGGGCATTGCGTGTGGCCATCCAAGCTGTTAGCGTGCGCCGCGCTTGCAGACGGGGGACTCTGTGCCATATCTCCGTCCTGCGCTCATCAACCTCTCTGCCTCCAAGGAACAGCCCCATGCGGATCGGTATCGTCGGCGCCACCGGCGCGGTCGGTCAGGAGACGATCCAGGTCCTGAAGGACCGTGGTTTCCCCGTGACCGAGCTTCATCTCTTCGCCTCCGAGCGGAGCGCCGGCAAAACCACCGAAACCGCGTTCGGCACCATCACCATCGAGCCGTTCTCGGTGGATGCGGCGCGGGGCATGGACATCGTGTTCCTGGCGGTTTCGGGTGATTTCGCCAAGGAATATGCGCCGCAGATCGCCGCCGAAGGCGGTGCGGTGGTGATCGACAACTCCTCGGCCTTCCGCTACGACGATGCGGTGCCGCTGGTGGTGCCCGAGATCAACGGCCGCCGCGCGCTGGGGCAGAAGCTGATCGCCAATCCGAACTGCACCACGGCGATCCTGCTGATGGCGCTCGCCCCCCTGCACGAGGCTTTCGGCGTGAAGCGCGCCATCGTCTCGACCTATCAGGCGGCGAGCGGCGCCGGCGCCGAGGGCATGACCGAGCTGGAACAGGGCGCGCGCCAGTATCTGGCGGGTGAGCCGGTGACGGCGTCGAAGTTCGCCCATCCGCTGGCCTTCAACCTGATCCCGCATATCGACAGCTTCCAGGACAATGGCTACACCCGCGAGGAGATGAAGGTCCTCTGGGAGACGCGGAAGATCATGGAAGCGCCCGAGGTGCTGCTGAGCTGCACGGCCGTGCGCGTGCCGACCATGCGCGCCCATGCCGAAGCGGTGACCATCGAGACGCGGCACCCGGTCACCCCGGCGGCGGCGCGCGAGGTTCTGGCCAAGGCCCAGGGCGTCACGCTGGCCGATGATCCGGCGAACAAGCTCTACCCGATGCCGCTGACCGCCTCGTCGAAGTATGACGTGGAAGTCGGCCGGATCCGCGAGAGCCTGGTCTTCGGCGAAACCGGTCTCGACTTCTTCGTCTGCGGCGACCAGCTGCTGAAGGGCGCCGCCCTCAACACGGTGCAGATCGCCGAACTGCTGGTCTGACCGGCTGCTGGTCTGACTGGCCGCACCGGACACTCTGCCGGAAGGCCGGCCTCCCATTGGTGAGGCCGGCCTTTTTCGTGCGGATCGCGCGGGCTCGTGCTACCCAGGAAGGACAGCCCCCGCCCGGCCCGAAACCGGCCGCAGAAGCAGACGGGGCACGAGGGAGTGGAGATCATGCACATCCTGCGTCCGCCCTTCCGCATGGAGGATGATGCCGCCCTGGACTTCGCCGCCCGGCGCGGCTTCGGTCTGGCGGTCGCGGCCGATGGCGGCGATCCGCTGGGGTCGCACATCCCCTTCATCATCCGGCGCGACCCCGATCAGACCGTGGTGCAGTTCCACCTGACCGCCGGCAATCCGCTGGTGGCGCAGGCGGCGGCCGGCGCCCGTTTCCTGATCGCGGTTGCCGGGCCGGACGCCTATGTCTCCAACGACTGGTATGTCTCGGAAGACCAGGTCTCGACCTGGCTCTACGAGGCGGTGCATCTGTCGGGCCGGGCGCGGCTGCAGCCGGTGGACGACAATCGCGGCCATGGCGATGCCCTTCTCGCCGTAGCCGAAGCACGACTGCCCAAACCGGCCTGGAGCCTGGAGACGATGGAGCCGCAGAAGCGCCAGGCCATGCTCGACGGTATCCGGGTCGTCGAGGTGATCGTCGATCGGATCGAGGGGCAGTCCAAGCTCAACCAGCACAAGACCGACGCCGACCATGTGGCAGTGGCCAACCGGCTGGCATGGGCCGGAACGACGCCGGCGCAGGAGCTTGCCCGCCGCATGCGGGAGCTGCGCCCGGATCTCGTCTATGATTTTCCGGACGCCGACGACATGCCCTGATCAGCCGAATCGGGTGACGGCCAGTTGCCGCCCCAGATCGTCGGCGCGTACCGACTGAACCGCGCGATAAGCGGCAATCACCGAAGATGCCTCGGGGCGATTGGTGACGAAATTCTGAAACAGCCCGAACAGACTTCCCGCGCCCCGCGCCGTGGCCATGCCGCCATCACCGGCCCCGGCCGTATCGTCGAGGACGGTTGAATTGGCCGTGGCCTCGTAGCGCGCGGCTGCGCGGGACGGGCCGGTGACGTCGGCGGGGCTGTAGCTGCGCGCCGTGAAGCCGGGATCGGCCTGAAGTGCGATCAGAGTGGAAAGCGTGCCGGCAGAAAACCGCTGCCCGAAGCCGGATCCCCGCTGCTGTTCCTGGTTCTGCTGGTCGCGCGCCAGTGCCTGTTCGAAGGCACTGCCGCCATCCTCGCCGCCGGTGCCCGAGGGATCGACGCGGCGGATTTCATCCTGCCAGCCGTCGCCCACCGCCGTGCTGCGCGCGGTCGAACCGCCCCAGCCCGGAACCGGGCGGGCCGTCTCGATACGGCGGATGGCGTCGAGCGCGGACATGGGCGGCCAGAGGCTCCCGAGGGTGGATCAGCGGATAAGGGACGGTCCAGGCATCGGCGGAACAGACTATGCGGGACGGAAACGCCTGGAATGATCGGAGTTTAGACAATTCCCGGCGGTCCCGCCAGTGGCCGTGAGATGTCCTGTCAATGGCGGTCGATGGGCAGGCTGCGGCAAAGGGTGGGCCGGCCGTGACAGGATGATGTCACGACCGGCCCGGGGCATGCGTCATCCGGCGAGGGTCAGGGCTGAGCCAGCACCTCCTCGGCACGATGACAGGCGACCCGTCGCGGCCCTACCGGCCGAAGCTCCGGCCGCTCGGTCTTGCAGCGGTCGATGGCGAACGGGCAGCGGCGATGGAAGGTGCAGCCCGGCGGCGGCGCCAGGGGCGACGGCAGCTCGCCGCCGATCGGCTGGCGCACCGCCCGCTCATCCGGGTCGATGCGCGGCGTGGCGGCAAGCAGGGCGCGGGTATAGGGGTGCGCCGGCGCGTCGAACAGGACGTCCTTGTCCGCCTGCTCCACGGCGCGGCCCAGATACATCACCATCACCTCGTCGGCAATGTGGCGCACCACCGACAGATCATGGCTGATGAAAACATAGGCGACGCCGAATTCCTGCTGCAGATCGATCAGCAGGTTCAGCACCTGGGCCTGGATCGACACGTCGAGCGCCGAGACCGGCTCGTCCGCCACCACCACCGCCGGATCGAGCATCAGCGCCCGGGCGATGGCGACGCGCTGACGCTGGCCGCCCGAGAACATGTGCGGGTAGCGCCCCGCCTGTTCCGGCCGGAGCCCGACCCTGGCCATCATCGCCGCCACCCTCTCCCGCCGCGCCGCGCGGTCGAGATCGGTGTTGATGGCAAGCGGTTCCTCCAGCGTCTGAGCCACGGTCTTGCGCGGGTTGAGCGAGGCATAGGGGTTCTGGAACACCATCTGCACCCGCCGGCGCAGCCGGCGCAGGGTGGCGGCATCCGCACCCGCCACATCGGCACCGTCGATGACCAGCCGGCCCGCGGTCGGCTTTTCGATCATCACCAGCTGACGGGCAAGGGTCGACTTGCCGCAGCCGCTTTCGCCGACCACCGCCAGTGTCCGACCGGGCGCCACCTCGAAGCTGACCCCGTCCAGCGCCTTGAGCACGGCCGGGCCCTTGAGGAAGCCCCGCGGCACCTCGTAATGGCGGGTCAGATCCTCCGACACCAGGATCGGTGCGATCGGCTCAGCCATGGGCCATCTCCTCCGCCGGACTTGGCCGGCCGGCATCGTCGAGCGGCGTGTGGCAGCGCACCGCCGCATCCGGCCCCCAGGGCCTGAGCGACGGCTGCACCGCCCGGCAATGCGGCACGGCATGGGGGCAGCGCGGCTCCAGCAGGCAGCCCGGCGGGCGGTCATACTGGCCCGGCACGACGCCCGGGATCGCATTCAGCCGGCGCTTGCCCGCCGCCCGCTCCGGCAGAGCCTCCAGCAGGGCGGCGGTGTAGGGATGGCGGGGATGGCGGAAGATCCCGGGCACCTGCCCCGTTTCCACCACCTGCCCCGCATACATCACCGCCACCCGTTTTGCGGTTTCCGCCACCACGGCCAGGTCATGGGTGATCAGGATCAGGGCCATGCCCCGGTCGCGCTGCAGCCCCAACAGCAAATCCAGGATCTGCGCCTGAATGGTGACGTCGAGTGCCGTGGTCGGCTCGTCGGCGATCAGCAACCTTGGGTTGCAGGCGATCGCCATGGCGATTACCACGCGCTGGTTCATGCCGCCCGAAAGCTGGTGGGGGTAAGAATCGATCCGCGCTCTGGGGTCGGGAATGCCCACCTGGTCCAGCAGGTCGACGGCGCGTTCGCGCAGCTGCCGGCGGCTGCCGCCTTCGTGCACCTTTAACGCCTCGATGATCTGGAAGCCGATCGTGTAGCAGGGGTTGAGGCTGGTCAGCGGGTCCTGGAAGACCATCGCCACATCCTTGCCGGTGAGCCGGCGGCGGGCACGTCCCGACAGCGACAGCAGGTCGGTGCCGGCAAAGGTCAGCCGCTGCGCCTCCACCCGGGCGGTCGGCGGCAGCAGCCCCATGACCGCGAGCGAGCTGACGCTCTTGCCCGACCCGCTTTCGCCGACGATGCCCAGCACCTCGCCCGCATCCACCGAGAGCGAGACGCCGTCCACCGCCCGGAAGGCACGATCGCCCGTGCCGAAGGTAACGGTCAGGCCGTCGATATCGAGCAGGGCCATCAGCGTTTCATCCTGGGATCGAGGGCGTCGCGCAGGCCATCGCCCAGCAGATTGAAGGCGAGCACGGTGATGAGGATCGCAAGGCCCGGCAGGGTGACCACCCACCAGGCGCGCTGGATGTATTGCAGCACGCCGGCCAGCATGGTGCCCCATTCCGGGGTCGGCGGCTGGGCACCGAGACCCAGGAAGCCGAGCGCCGCCGCATCCAGGATCGCGGTCGAAAAGCCGAGCGTCGCCTGCACGATCAACGGCGCCATGCAATTGGGCAGGATGGCGCTGAACATCAGCCGCAGCGGCCCCGCGCCCGCCAGGCGCGAGGCGGTGACATATTCCTTGTTCACCTCACCCATCGCCGCCGCACGGGTGAGGCGGACATAATGGGGCAGCACCACGATCGCGATCGCGAACATGGCATTGGCGAGGCCGGGGCCCAGAATGGCGACGATCGCGATGGCGAGCAGCAGGCTGGGCAGGGCCAGCATGATGTCCATCAGCCGCATGATCACCGTGTCGACCACCCCGCCGAAATAGCCGGCGAGCAGGCCGAGCAGAATGCCCGCCGCCAGCGACAGGGTGACGACGATGACGCCGATCAGCAGGCTGAGCCTGGCGCCGTGGATCAGCCGCGAGAGCATGTCGCGGCCGACATCGTCGGTGCCGAGCGGGAAGCTCCAGCTGCCGCCATCGGCGAAGGCCGGCGGCACCAGCAGGGCATCACGGAACTGCGCCGACGGGTCATGGGGCGCCACGACATCGGCGAAGACCGCGAGCAGGGTGATGATCACGATCACCACCAGCCCGGCGACGGCACCGGGGTTGCGCCTGAAATCGGACCAGAAGGCGGCGAGCGCGCCAGGGGGCGTCGGCGCCGTGGTTGACGGGGTGGCGGTGCTCATCGGCAACCGCGGTCCCGGGCCGCTATGGCAAAGACCATGACCGCAGGGGGTCTGGTCGCAATGGACATGCGGCAGCAGAGATCAGCGTGCATGTCGGATCCGCGGATTGATGATGCCGTAAAGCAGGTCGACGATCAGGTTGACGGCGATCACCACGCAGGAGACCAGCAGGATGCCGCCCTGAACCGACGGGTAGTCGCGCCGGCCGATCGATTCGATCAGCCATTTGCCGATGCCCGGCCAGGCGAAGATGGTCTCGGTCAGGATCGCGCCGGCAAGCAGCAGGCCGACCTGCAGACCGATCACCGTGATCACCGGAATGAGCGCGTTTCTGAGCGCATGGACCAGCACCACCCGGGTCGGGTTCAGCCCCTTGGCACGGGCGGTGCGGACATAGTCCTCGCCCAGCACCTCGAGCATCGACGAGCGGGTCATGCGCGCGATGACGGCGAGCGGAATGGTGCCGAGCACGATGGCCGGCAGCACCAGATGATGCAGCGCCGACCAGAAGGCCTCCGGCTCGTCCGAGAGCAGGGTGTCGATCAGCATGAAACCGGTCACCGGCTCCACGTAGTACATCACGCTGATCCGGCCCGACACCGGCGTCCAGCCGAGCGTCACCGAGAACAGCATGATCAGCAGCAGCCCCCACCAGAAGATCGGCATCGAATAGCCGGTGAGCGCCCCGGCCATGACCGTATGGTCGAGCGCCGAACCGCGCCGAACCGCGGCCAGAATGCCGGCGGGCAGGCCGATCGCGACCGCGAAGATCATCGCGGCGAAACTGAGTTCCAGCGTGGCCGGAAACAGGGTGAGGAAGTCGTTCAGCACCGGCGAGCGGGTGACGAGGGAGCGGCCGAAATCACCCTGGGCGAGCGACCACAGATAGCTGAAATACTGCTCCACCATCGGCCGGTCGAGGCCGAGCTGGGCCAGCATCTGGGCATGGCGTTCGGGGGTGAGGCCGCGTTCGCCCGCCAGCAGGGCGACCGGATCGCCCGGGATCAGCCGGATGAGGACGAAGGCGAAGAGGGTGACGCCGAGGAAGGTCGGCACGACCAGCCCCAGACGTCGGAACACGAAAGCGAACATCTGACGGCGACCGCAGCTGCGGCGCGGCCGGCATCATCCGCGGACACGGGATGGCACATGGACGGGGGAGTTGGGATGCACCGAGGCCGGCCGACGGTGTGGGGAGCCCCCGCACCTCCGGCCGGCCGCCGCAGATGGCGCCAGCGCGCGCCTCAGTCCTTGAGGCCCGGGCCGTAGAAGTAGTGACCGCCGAGCGGGTCGATCTTCCAGTCAGTGACCTCGGGACGGATCGGCTGATAGACCACCGAATGGGCGATGGTCACCCAGGGGGCCTGCTCCTTGAAGATCACCTGGGCCTCTTCATAGAGCTTCGTGCGCTCCGCCTGGCCCGAGACCGTCTTGGCCTTCATGATCAGGTCGTCGAAGGGCTTGTAGCACCAGCCGGCATAGTTGGAGCCGCCATTGGCCGCATCGCAGCCCAGCAGCACCGCCAGGAAGTTGTCGGGGTCGCCATTGTCGCCCGTCCAGCCGAGCAGCAGGGTCTGATGCTCACCGGCCTGGGCGCGCTTCAGATACTCGCCCCATTCATAGGACACGATCTGAGCCTTCACCCCCACGGCCGCCCAGTCGGCCTGGATCATCTCGGCCATACGGCGGGCATTGGGGTTGTAGGGTCGCTGCACGGGCATCGCCCAGATGTCGGTCTCGAACCCGTTCTCGAAACCGGCCTCCTTCAGCAGGGCCTTGGCCTTCTCGGGGTCGTAGGCGTAGTCCTCGACCTTGTCGTTATACGACCAGATGGTCGGCGGGATCGGGTTCTTGGCGGCCTTGCCGGCGCCCTGATAGATCGCGTCGATGATCGCGGCCTTGTTGACCGCCATGTTCAGCGCCTGGCGCACCTTCACGTCGTCGAAGGGCTTCTTGCGGACGTTGAAGGCCAGATAGCCGATGTTCAGGCCTTCCTGCGACATCAGGTTGACCTTCGGGTCTTCCTTCATCTTCGCAAGATCGGCCGGGTTCGGATAGGGCATCACATGGCACTCGCCCGCCTGGATCTTGGCGTAGCGGACCGAGGCATCGGGCGTGATCGAGAAGACCAGCGTGTCGAGGCTGCTCTTGCCGCGCCAGTAGTCGGGATGCGCCTTGTAGCGGATCACCGCATCCTTCTGGTAGTTCACCAGCTGATACGGGCCGGTGCCGACCGGCTCCAGATCGACCTTCTCGGGCGTGCCGGCCTTCATCATCTGATCGGCGTATTCGGCCGACAGGATCGAGGCGAAATCCATCGCGATATTGGCGATGAACGGCGCTTCCGGACGGTTGAGCACGAAGCGGACCGTGTGGTCGTCCACCTTCTCCACCGCCTTCAGCAGCGAGGGCATGCTCATGCCCTGGAAGTATTCGTAGGTGCCGCCCGACACCTTGTTGTACGGGTGGTTCGGGTCCAGCTGGCGCATGAAGCTGAACACGACGTCGTCGGCGTTGAAGTCGCGGCTGGGTGTGAAGCTCTTGGTGGTCTGGAACTTCACGCCCTTGCGCAGATGGAAGGTGTAGGTCAGGCCGTCATCCGACACCTCGTAGCGCTCGGCCAGGCCGGGCTGCACGGTCGTGGTGCCGCGCTCGAACTCGACCAGCCGGTTGTAGACATTGCGCGAGCTGGCATCGAAGGTCGTGCCGGTCGTGAACAGCTGCGGGTTGAAGCCCTCGGGGCTGCCCTCCGAGCAGTAAACCATCGTCTTGGCTTCGGCAGCGCCGACCGCGCCGAGCAGGGCCGCGGCGGCAACCGCGCCCATCAGAGCCTTATTCATGAAGTCTCCCTCCGGAAATCGTCCCGCGGGACCAGGGCGTCGGCGGCATCTCCCCCAAGATGCCGGGCTCCTCGGCCCTCCTCCTGCCCGCGGATTTCCGAAAGCCTATGCCAGCTTTCCGGGGAGCGTCAACGCCGCTGCAACACACGCCGGCGCTTCATGTTGGTATACCGGATGGGCGCACCGGTTGTGCGATGCAACGAAAGCGGGATGCCGGGGAGATGGCGCTCAGTCGAGCGCAGGCGCGGGCCATGACGGATCGAGGCGCGGCGGCTCCGCCGGGCCGAGGGGCACCACCCGGGTCGGGTTGATGGTCGTATGGCTCCAGTAATAGTGCCAGCGGATATGGGCATCGTCGACCGTCTCGCGGATCGCCGGCACCGCCAGCAGCCGGGCGGTGAGCGCGGTCAGCATCGGATAATCGGCGATGCGGCGCAGGTTGCACTTGAAATGCCCGTGATAGACCGGGTCGAAGCGCACCAGCGTGGTGAACAGGCGCAGATCCGCCTCGGTCATCCGGCCGCCGACCAGCCAGCCCTGCCCGTCGGCCAGCCGGGCTTCCATGCGATCCAGCGCCTCGAACAGAGGCACCACCGCCGCCTCATAGGCAGCCTGGGTGGTGGCGAAGCCCGCCTTGTAGACGCCGTTGTTGATCCGGTCATAGACATCGGCATTGACCGCGTCGATCTCGTCGCGCAGCTCGTCCGGGCAGAGGATCAGGCCGGGATTGCCATGTTTGGGCGCCAGATGGTCGAAGGCGCGGTCGAACATGCGCACGATCTCGGCGCTTTCGTTGTTGACGATGGTCCCGCGCAGCTTGTCCCAGAGCACCGGCACGGTCACCCGGCCGCTGTAGTCGGGATTGGCGCGGGCATAGACCTCGTGCAGGGCCCGGTTGCCGAACAGCGCATCGCCGGTGGCACCGGCAAAAGGGACGGCCTCGTCGCCCGCTTCGGCGGGCGCGCCGAAGGTCCAGCCGGCACCGCCCATGCGCGGGTCGACCACGCTCACCGAAATCGCCCCCTCCAGCCGCTTCAGCCGCCGCCAGATCAGCGTGCGATGCGCCCAGGGACAGGCGAGCGAGACATAAAGATGGTAGCGCCCGGGCTCGGCCGGCAGGCCCTCGCCACCGGGTTCGGTCGCAAGCCGGTCGCGGAAACGGCTGGCTTCGCGTTCGAAGCGGCCGCCGGTCTTTGCGGTGTCGTACCAGCGGTCGTGCCAGACGCCGTCGATCATCACGCCCATGAGCGGTCTCCCCGGGGATGGCTGAAGGTTGAAGGAACCGCCGCCTGCGGAACGGCACAGGCGGCGGCGCAACGGTCAGGCAGGCATCAGCCGGCGGCCAGCTTCTTCGCGATGCCGGCGACGTGGCGGCCCTGGGCGCGGGCGGTGGAGAGTTCCTTTTCGCTCGGCGTCCGGCTGCCGTCGGGGCCGGCGATGGTGCCGGCGCCATAGGGGCTGCCACCCCTCACTTCCGAGATATCGGCCAGCTCGGGCGCCACCGCATAGGGCAGGCCGACGATGACCATGCCGTGATGGGCAAGCGTCGGCCACAGCGTCAGCGCGGTCGATTCGTTGCCGCCACCGGTACCGGTCGACACGAACACGCTGCCGACCTTGCCGAGCAGCTTGCCCTGGGCCCAGAGGCCGCCGGTCTGGTCGAGGAAATTGCGCATCTGCGAGGCGACATTGCCGAAACGGGTCGGCGCGCCGAAGATGATCGCGTCGTAATCCGCGAGCTCGGCGGGAGAGGCCACTTCGGCCGCCTGATCGAGCTTGGCACCGGCCTTTTCTGCCACGTCTCGCGGCATCAGCTCGGGCACCCGCTTCACGGTCACCTCGACTCCGTCCACCTCGGCGGCGCCGGCGGCCACGGCGCCGGCCATGGTCTCGATGTGGCCATACGTGCTGTAGTAGAGAACCAGAACCTTGGTCATCGCCGTCATTCCCGGTTGATGAGGATGTCGGGGGTGGCCTGCAGGAGGCCCCGCCCCCGTCGTCCCCTCAAATGTAGCACTGGCGGTTTTGCGCACCACCGGCAACAATGGAAATGAATTGTCAGCCTGAGGGAAACGGTGCGCGATGAGGGCGGCATGGACCATCTGACCAGCATGGCGGTCTTTGCGCGGGTGGTGGAGGCGCAGAGCTTCTCGTCCGCCGCCCGGACGCTGGGCCTGTCGAAATCCGCCGTCTCCAAGCATATCGGCCGGCTGGAGGACAGGCTGGGTGCGCGGCTGCTGAACCGCACCACCCGCCGGCTCAGCCTCACCGAGATGGGCGAGGTCTATTATCGCCATTGCGCCCGCATCCTGCGCGAGGCGGAGGAGGCGGATCTGGAGGTCGGCCGCCTGCAGGACGAGCCGCGCGGCACACTGCGCATCAATGCGCCGATGTCCTTCGGCCTGCTGCATCTGGCCCCCTGCCTGCCCGGCTTCATGGAAGCCCACCCCCATGTCCGGGTCGAGGTCTCGCTCGACGACCGTTTCGTCGATGTGGTCGAGGAAGGCTATGACCTGGTGGTCCGCATCGGCAATCTGGCCGACAGCAGCCTGATCGCCCGCAAGCTGGCGGAAAGCCGGACGATGATCGTCGCCACCCCGGCCTATTGGAACGCCCATGGCCGGCCCCGCCATCCGCGCGATCTCTCCCGGCACAACTGCCTGGAATATGCCTATCTCTCCACCCGCAACGAATGGCGCTTCCGCGCTGCCGACGGCGGCGAGACCCTCGCCGTCCGGATCTCAGGAACCCTGAACGCCAATAACGGCCAGATCCTGTGCGACGCCGCCCTTGCCGGTACCGGCGTCGCCCGCCTGCCCGCCTTCATCATCGGCACGGATGTCGCCGCGGGGCGTCTTGAAGCAGTGCTCACGGAATTCGCACCGCCCCCCGTCGATATCTACGCGGTATATCCACATAACCGGCATCTGTCGGCAAAGGTCCGTGCCTTCATCGATCATTACGTCGACTGGCTGCGCCAGCGGCGCCAGGAGATGCCTTTCTCCTGAGACCGCGGGGCAAGCCACCCGAGGAGCCTACCTCCGATGCCTCTGGACGATAGTTCGCTCGCGCCCGAGCTGTTCGACCTCCCGGCCTTCAGCGGCGACCGCAAGCCCGGCTGGTGCCTGGCCGCCCCCGAGGGCACGCTCCGCGTGCGACCGCACATCCCGACCGGGCCGCTTCAGGCGGGGCCCGACCGTCTGCTCGCCGCCATGGCGCGCTGCGTGCGGGCGCAGCCGCGCAGCCGCATCCTGGCCGCCGATACCACGCTTTACCGGATCGACGCCATCCAGCGCACACGGTTCTGCCGCTTCACCGACGACATCTCGCTCTGGGCCATGCCGGTGCCGATGCCAGACGGCCGCATCGCGGCAGCACCGGTGATCCTGTCGCGATCCCGCATCGGCCGCTGGGACATGGGCACCAACCGCCGCCGGGTGGAATGCTGGCTGGCCACGATGCTCGGCTTCTGCGGCGGCTGAAGATCAGCATCGGTCATCATCGGATCAGGCCATTGAATTGGCCGCACCGGCAGTCACCATGGTTGGCTGGGGCATTCCCATCTTCGACCGGAGGCCGATCATGCGTCACAACCTGCCGCTCTGCCGTCGCTTCGACCATCCCGCCGGCACCATCGCCTGGGACCGTTTCGGAGAGACCGGGCCGGATCTCGTCCTCATCCACGGCACCCCGTTCAACGCAGCGGTCTGGGCACCGGTCGCCGCAGCACTCGCACCGCGGGCCCGGGTGCATCTGCTCGATCTGGCCGGCTATGGCCAGTCGCGGGTGCCCGCCGGATCGGATGTCTCGCTCCATGTGCAGGACCGGATCCTGGCCGACTGGGTGGCCCATCTGACCCTCGACGGACCGCCGCTGGTCGTCGCCCATGACTTCGGCGGTGCGACCGCGCTCCGCGCCCATCTGCTCCGCGGGCTGGAGATGGCGGGGCTGATCCTGGCCGATGCGGTGATGCTCCGGCCCTGGGGCTCCCCCTTCGTCACCCATGTCCGCGACCATGAGGCGGCCTTCGCCGGCCTGCCCGATCATCTGCACCGGGCGCTGGTGGCGGCCTATGTGGCGGAGGCCGCTCACCGGCCGATCCCGGACGACATCCTGGCCGACATCCTGGATGCCTGGGGAGATGCCGATGGCCGCCGGGCCTTCTATGCCCAGATCGCGCAGATGGATCCGGCCGCGACCGACGAGGCCGTGCCGCATCTGAGCCGTCTGCGCTGCCCGGCCCAAGTGCTGTGGGGGCTGGAGGATCGCTGGCTGCCGGCTGCGCAGGGGCGCGATCTGGCCCGGGCCATCGGCTGCGGCTTCACCGGCATCGCGGGTGCCGGCCATCTGGTGCAGACCGACGCCCCGGCGGTGCTGGTGGCGGCGATCCTGGACAGGCTCGCCGCCGGCTGATGCCGTCCCGCTTCAGGCGGCGCGGCGCGGCGCAAAACTCGCAGGATCCGCCGCCGCCCAGTCCGAGGCATAGGGTGTGGCATCCGGCGCATCGATCAGCGCACCGGGGGTCAGGAAGGGATAAAGCCGGTCCATCGGCACGATCTCGTTGGGGGAACGCCGGTGCAGCAGATGGCGCGGTTCCAGGTCGGAAGGATGGTCCAGCCCGGCCGCGGCGACCAGTTCCGCCAGGGCATGCACCGTGCGCGACTGGAAGCGGCGCACCCGCTCGGCCTTGTCCTCGACCACCAGCCCTTTCTGACGATCCGGATCCTGGGTCGCAACGCCGGTCGGGCAGCGCCCGGTGTGGCACTTCACCGACTGCACGCAGCCGATCGAGAACATGAAGGCCCGGGCGGCGTTGCACCAGTCGGCACCGGTCGCAAGCGCCGCGGCGATGTCGAAGGCGCTGACCATCTTGCCGGCGGCGCCGATGCGCACATGCGGATGCAGGGCCGCACCGACCAGGGCATTGCGCACCAGCACCAGCCCTTCGCGCAGCGGCAGGCCCAGATGGTCCGAGAATTCCCGCGGCGCCGCGCCGGTCCCGCCTTCGGCGCCGTCGACCACGATGAAATCGAGCAGAATGCCGGTGCTGCGCATCGCCTTGACGATGGCGAAGACCTCGTGCGGCTGGCCGACACAGAGCTTGATCCCCACCGGCTTGCCGCCCGACAGCTCCCGCAGCCGGGCCACGAAATGCATCATGCCTTCGGGGTCGTCGAAGGCGGAATGCCGCGCTGGCGAGATGCAGTCGACGCCTTCCGGCACCTTGCGGGTGGCAGCGATTTCGGCCGTCACCTTCGGCCCGGGCAGCATGCCGCCATGGCCGGGCTTGGCGCCCTGGCTCAGCTTGATTTCGATCATCTTCACCTGATCGAGCCGGGCGGTCTCGGCAAAGAGGTCGGGATCGAAGCGGCCATGTTCGTCACGGCAGCCGAAATAACCCGACCCCAGCTCCCAGACCAGATCGCCGCCATGCATGCGGTGATAGGGGCTGAGCCCGCCCTCGCCGGTGTCGTGATAGAAGCCGCCGCGGGCAGCGCCCAGGTTCAGGGCCTCGATCGCACGCGCGCTGAGCGAGCCGAAGCTCATGGCCGAGATATTAAGCACCTGGGCGTGATAGGGCTTCGTGCATTGCGGCCCGCCCACCTTCACGCGGAAGGGTTCCGTCGCGACCGGGTGGGGGGCGATGGAGTGCACGATCGCCTCGTAGCGGGGGGCGTAGACGTCGAGCTGGGTGCCGAGCGGCTGGGCGTCCTCGTCACCCTTGGCGCGCTCGTAGACCAGGCTGCGGGCAAGCCGGTCATAGGGACGACCTTCCAGATCGTCTTCCACGATGTACTGGCGCAGATAGGGCCGGAGCGCCTCGAACGCCCAGCGCAGATGACCGACCACCGGATAATTCCGGCGGATCGCATGCCGATCCTGGCCGAGATCGACGATGCCGAGCACCACCAGCGGGACCAGCACCACCAGCGCCCACAGGAGCTCCGCCTCGACCGTAACCCCCAGGATCAGACACAGCAGGGTGGCGAGGGTGATCAGGATGAAGGTGCCGTGCCGGATCGCCCGGTCGAGGGGGATGCTGCGCTCGGCCCCGCCGATTTCGGTCTTCGCGGTCATGCCGGCGCCCCCGCCGCCGCGTCATCTGGACCGAAGAGCAGCACATCGAGGCCACGCACCAGCCCGGTCACCCCAGCCACCTTGCGGATCGCGAGCAGGGTCCCGTCGACATAGGCCTTGGCATCCTTGCCGGCATCGTGAGAGATCACCAGCCGCGCGCCGGCGACGGCGAAATGGGCATCGATCGAGGCGGCATAGCTGGGCAGGCGCAATGAATGCACCTGAACCCCGCCGATCGTGCCGCCGCGCAGCGCCGGATCGCCCAGCACCTTGCCGGGGGCCACCGGCACGGTGCCCTGGGGCATCTCGGGCCGCGCAACCCGTCCCAGCCGCTCGGCCAGTTCCCGCGCGGTACCCGACGGGGCATCCGGCTTGGCGGGACCTGCGATCTCCACCACCTCCACATGCGGGATATAACGGGCGGCGATCAGCGAGAAGCGGGTGGCGAGCGCCGCGGTGATGGCGAAATTGCCGCTGGCAACCACGCCGCGGCCGGCGGCCGTCGCCGCGGCGGCGATCCGCTCATAGGCCGCCGCATCCAGGCCAGAGGTGCCGATCACCACATGGACACCCCGTGCCAGCGCCGCCTCGGCATGGCCGGCGACGGCCGATGGATGGGTGTAGTCGACCAGAACGTCGATCCCGCCTGCGGCAAGGACCGTTTCGACATCCGCCGCGACCTCCACCCCGGGCAGGGCCCCCGGCACCAGTTCGTCCAGCCTGCGGCCGGCGGCGGAGCGGGCGATGCCGCCGACGAGGTCGAGATCGGCGGCAACGGCGACCGCGCGGGCGATCTCGCCGCCGGTCCAGCCGGTGACACCGGCGACACAGACACGGAGCGGGGTGGTGACGGTCATGCAGGCCTCTCCATCGGCGGCTGGCGGAAACTCGGCTCCGAGCCTGACCCGTCCGGGCTATGGATGCAAGCCGGTCTCCGGTTTCGCCGCATCAGACGGGTGGGGACCCGGATCGACCGCAAGCGCGCCGTTTATACGCACCACCTGCCCGTCATCGTCGAAACCCGGAGCCGCGGCACCATGCATCCGCACGATCCGGCCATCGATGCGCAGCAGGCGGAAATCGAGCGCCGACACCGTGCCGCGCCGGGCCCGGCGCAATGCCTCCCGCACCCGCGGGCGGTCTTCGGCCAGCACCATGGCCTGGAATTGCGGCGCATCGATCGCCCCGTCGGGCGGGCTGTCCAGCCCGAAGGCGGAGAACAGCTCGTTTGCACACCAGACCCGGGGCGCGCCGATCGGCCAGCTCCAGGACGCAATGCCCGCCAGCGACTGGATCTCGGTCAGGGATCGCAGCCGGTCATCGGCCCGACGCAGCGCCACCTCGGTTTCGGTGATGTCGTGGATCAGGCCGGTCGAGCGGCCGCCATCAGGCAAGGCTCCACCGACCACGCGCAGATAGCGCGGCGCCCCGCCACCCGGCGATGGCACCGTCAGCACCATGTCGAGCGCGCTGCGGCGCCCCGCCCCCAGATCAGCCAGCGCCGCGAGCAGCGCCTGGCGTTCCGGAGCCGCAATCCGTTCGAACAGATCCGCCGTGCCGATCACCCCGATGCCAAGTGCCGGCAAGCCGGGCAGAACGCTGACATGGCGCGTGCGCGCGTCATGCTGCCAGACGGCAGCCCGCGCAAGTTCCAGCCCGCGCATGACCGTTGCACCACCCTCTCGGGGGCGCGCATCCGCCGCTTCCTTCCCGCGCGGGGGCGCCAGCAGCAGAGCCGCAGCTGCCCCGGCCAGCACGCCGATCATCAGACTGGCGCCCAGATTACCCACCAGACCTCCCCAGCCGGCCTCCGCCGGAACGATGGTACGGGCCGCGATCAGCCGCAGGGGGAAGCCGTCAACCTGCCGCTCCACCAGATCTGCATCGGCAGTGGCCGGACGCCCGCCGGTCACCACGATCCGGCCGCCCGCCGCATCGGCAAGGCTGATCATGGTGTCGCCGTCCGGTATCAGCTGATCGGTAATCCGCCGGAAGGCGGACCGGCCCAGCAGCATGACCACCACGCCCTCGGGCCGCCTGTTCGCGCCGGCTTCCGCCACGTCGATGATCGGACGGCTGAGCACCACACGGTCCCGGTCGGCCGCGATGAACAGCCCGCTCGCCATCAACCTTGAAGCCGCTTCGGGTGGGGGTGCAGTCGCATGGTCGTGAGCGGTGACCGCCAGCAGCCCCGAGGGGGCCAGGGGCAGAACCTCCCCCAGCTGAATCAGAATCCGGCCGGCACCATCAGTTATACGCAGGGTCCCCCCCTCAAGGCCCTGCGTCAGCTGCGGACGAAGCCGGGAGGCGAGGACGTCCTCGTCGCCCGTGCGGAGCAGGGGCGCAAGCTCCAGCGCCAGACGATCGAGCCTGGCCCCGACGTCACGCAACAGCCCGGTGATCGCAATCTCTGCCGATGCGGCGTCGCGGCTCAGCTGTCGCGTGGCCTCCGTCACCGCATCCCGCCGCTCACCCTCGACCCGAACGAGCTGGATCAGCGCCAGCCCTATTGCGGCCATCGCGAATGTCAGCCCCCAGATCCGTCGATCCATTCGCCGGACGACCTCCTGCATCGTTGAGGTCCGTGCATGGCCCTCCCCGATCACAGATTAGCATCGCAGACGTCGACGCGCGACGGTCGCATTTCGCACGATCACACACGCGCATAACGCGACGTTCACAATCGGAACGCACCGGTCCGCCCGAAACACGACCGCCCCCGGACAGTCAGTCCGGGGGCGGTGCAGTCGGTCGGATTCGATGCTGGTCGGATCAGCGCGCGTTGATCGCCACATAGTCGCGGGCGGCGGCACCGGTATAGAGCTGACGGGGACGGCCGATCTTCTGGGTGGGATCCTCGATCATCTCCTTCCACTGGGCGACCCAGCCGACGGTGCGGGCCACCGCGAACAGCACGGTGAACAGGCTGGTCGGGATGCCCATGGCCCGCAGGATGATGCCCGAATAGAAGTCGACGTTCGGGTAGAGCTTCCGCTCCACGAAGTACTCGTCCTCCAGCGCGATCTTCTCGAGCTTCATGGCGATGTCGAGCAGCGGCTCGTCCTTGATGCCCAGCTCGCCCAGAACCTCGTGGCAGGTCTGGCGCATGATGGTCGCACGCGGATCGAAGTTCTTGTAGACGCGGTGACCGAAGCCCATCAGGCGGAACGGATCGTCCTTGTCCTTGGCGCGCTTCACGAACTCGCCGATCCGGTCGGCCGAGCCGATCTCTTCCAGCATCTTGATCACCGCCTCGTTGGCGCCGCCATGAGCGGGGCCCCAAAGGCAGGCGATGCCGGCCGCGATGCAGGCGAAGGGATTGGCACCCGACGAACCGGCGAGGCGGACGGTCGAGGTCGAGGCGTTCTGCTCGTGATCGGCGTGCAGGATCAGGATGCGATCCATGGCCTTGGCCAGAACCGGGTTCACCTCATAGGTCTCGCACGGCACCGAGAACATCATGTGCAGGAAGTTCTCGGCATAGCCCAGGTCGTTGCGCGGATACACGAAGGGCTGACCGACGGAGTACTTGTAGGCCATCGCCGCGATGGTCGGAACCTTGGCGATCAGACGATGCGAGGCGATCATACGATGCGCCGGATCGTTGATGTCGGTGCTGTCGTGATAGAAGGCCGACATTGCGCCGACCACGCCCACCATCACCGCCATCGGATGCGCGTCGCGACGGAAGCCCGTGAAGAACTTCGTCAGCTGCTCGTGCAGCATGGTGTGACGGGTGATATTGCGCTCGAAGGTCGCGTATTCGTCCTTGTTCGGCAGCTCACCGTTCAGCAGCAGATAGGCGACTTCCAGAAAGTTGCTCTGGGTGGCGAGCTGGTCGATCGGGTAGCCCCGATGGAGCAACTCGCCCTTGTCGCCGTCGATGAAGGTGATCTTGCTCTCGCAGGACGCCGTGGCCATGAAGCCGGGGTCGAAGGTGAAATAGCCGGTCTTGCCGCCGAGGGTGCGGATATCGATCACCTTGTTGCCCGCGGTGCCGCCAAAGATCGGCAGCTCGTGGCTCTGTCCGCTGATATCGTCGGTGATGGTGACGGTACCAGCACGGACGGCGGTGTTCTCGGTCATGCGGTAAGACTCCTTGAGCCGCTCCGCGCGACACCGCGCGGAGGCGTCGACTGGGTATAATGTCGGCCTGAATATAGCCCTCGGCACCAAAAGCACAATGGCAAGGGTGCCGGCGCAACGGGGTTGCTCGGAATTTCATGGATTTGTTCACGCGATTCAAGCGCAATCAATCCGCGTTCAAATTAACCTTTGCGTTTAATTCGCCACAGATTTCCCGAGCGATTTTTTATTGAAATTCTTGCGCGAGAGTTTCAATCGGCAGACGATCCGGAACACGCTCCATGCGTGCATAGGTTCCGAGGGCGCGGAGGATCAGATCCACACGCGTCTGCATGTCGGGCGGCGAATCCGGCCGGATCAGCGGTTCAGCCACCGGGTCAAAGGCCGTGTTCTGCATCTCGATTGCGATGCTGATCCGTGGTCCGGCGGCGCCCACCCGGACACGCCCCGACCAGTGATAGAGATCCTGCCGCCAGCCCAGGACCGACCCGGCAGCGGCGGGCAGCGCCAGGCCGATCTCCTCGGGCTCCTGCGGCAGCCGCCCCTCGGCGATCAGGGTCTCGAGCGGCGCCGGCAGGCTGCGCTCCACCTCGAGCGGCACCACCCGCATGCAGCCATTGTCGAGCCCGGCATCGACCAGCGGCACCCAGAAGCTCAGGGTCATGTGGATGCCGCCCGGAAACACGCTTCGTCCGATGAGATCCCGATGCCCCGGCCAGCCGCGGGCCCCCTCGACCGGCGGCACGACCCAGGCCCAGAGATGCGGCAGCACCGCGAACCGCTCCCCCAGCAGATGGGCGGCAAGCGGCGCCAGGGCGGCCTGCAGGGCCCAGGCCTGATCGAAGACATGAATGAAGACCGGCGGCCACCCGGCCGTTTTCAGCCGCAGCAGGCCACGGCGGAGATCGTCGATAAGCCCGGCCGGCAGCACCGGCGGCAGCGCAAACCAGCCATGGTCGTGCAGCCCGTCGGCGGCCCGGGCCAGATCTTCCTCACCCAGCCGCGCGGGAGAGACCGCAGCCTGCCCCCCGATATCGAGCCAGGGCACCAGCCGCCGCCAGCCCGCCGGATCGATGAGGCGGGGGTCGGCAAGGGAGGACAACGTCCTGCGGGGCGTCGTCATCGGGCCATACCTGCCGAGATGCGGTCATGGGCAGCGCGAACATCAGCCGGCCAGCGGCTCTTGATGAAAGAGAGCACGGCCCAGATCTGGTCGTCGCGCAACCGGTCGCGGAAGGCCGGCATGTCGCTTTCATAGCCCGGCGGCGCAAACGGACCGGGGCCGAGCGCCGTCAGGGCAAAGAGATGCTGGTCCGGATGATGCCAGGTATGGCCTGTGGCATCGTGCGGCGGGGCGGGCAGGCGCCCCGAGGGCAGGCGGGTTCGCCAGTCCTCTGCCCCTGAGAGGTCCGCACCATGGCAGGCGGCACAGGTATCGGCATAGATCGCCGCCCCCTCGCGCACCTTGCGGGGGTCGTCGGGATCGAGCTCCGACGGCATTTCGGCAAGGGCCGCATAAAGCGCCGCCCGTGCCTCCGCATCGGAGCCTGAGGCATCGGGGAAGCTGCGGACCACATGGCCGGCGGCGCGATATTCAAGGCCGAGCAGCCGCCGCAGCGGCCCATCGACTTCCAGCGCCACGACAGCCGCAGCACCCAGCCCTGCCGCCAGGGCCAGGCCCAGGGCAAGCGCCCGCCGCCGCCGCGCATGAAGGCCGGGGCGGGCGGGAACGGGCGGCGCGGATCTGTGGTCGTGACGGGCCATACCTGCAGCATCGCCGACCCGTGCGCCGACGGCAAGGCCACCGCAGACGGGGCGTCGATCAGTCGCGCCGGCTCCAGATCAGGCGGTGGACGCCATCCGGTGCCTCGGCCGCCACCGGCGGCGTGAAGCACAGCTCGGCCAGCCGCAAGCCCAGGAAGTTCAGGGTCAGCGGCGGCGCCTCTCCGCCCAGATCGGCCTGGGCAAAGGCCCAGAGCCCGGCATGACGGGGGCCGGCATAATCGTCGTCGAGCACCAGATCGAGGCAGGCGAAACAGCCGCCGGGATGCAGCGCCTCTTCGGCCGCCTCGATGACCGCCGAAATCGCCGTCTTGGCACTGCGGCCCAGGCCGCGCAGGATCAGCACGCCGTCGAGCCCCACCGGCCAGTCCTCGCCGGCCAGGGCGGCACCGAACTCTGCCGCGTCTTCGGCCTGATGGCTGAGATCGAGCCCTTCGCCGAAGCTTCGGACGAAACCGGCGTCGCCGCCCAGCACCAGCCAGCGCCCCGCCGGAGCCAGGGCCGCGGCCGCCCAGGTGCCGAGGGCCGGATCCAGGATCGGCCAGTCGAGCCGCGACGGCGCTGCTGGCACACCGCCCCCCAGCACCACGGCGGCAGCCCGGGCCACTTCGCCGGCATGGTCCGCCAGTTGAACGCGGCCATCCTCTTCAAGCTGCACCAGGCCCTGGGCGCCAAGCGCCGCAAGCTGGGCCAGCAGGCGATCGACCGGCAGCCCGACCGCGGCGGCCAGTTCGGTCGGATCCGCCCGACCGGCGGCCAGCCGCTCGAAGGTTCCGCCCCGGATCGCTTCGGCCAGGGCACGGGTCGCCGCCCAGCCCAGTGCCGCATCCAGTCCGGCGGCCGCACCGCTCATCGGTCGTTTGGGCGCAGCCGTCCCTGCTGCGGCCGTCATCTCGATCGCCGTCATCCGTCCCCCGTCGCGGCAAGTGATCCCGATCCCGAGAGTAGACACCACCCCCTTGAAAAACAACCTGTGATCTATTTTCCAGCAGGCGAATCGCGCCGCATTACCTGCGGGGTCATGGAGTCCGGCATGGCAGGGGTGGCGAGATAGAAGACCACACCCCATCCGAAAGGCCGCACCATGACCGCCACGATCGACCCGCGCATCGAAAGCCTGGTCCGCAAACTGCTGATCGCCTCGCCTGTCGCCCGCCATCTGGGGATCACGATCAACCATCTGGCCCCAGACGACGTACGGTTGCGCCTGCCCTTCGCCATGGAGAACGTCACCGTCGACAGGATCGTCCATGGCGGGGTCATCGCCACCCTGGCCGATATCGCCGGTGCCACGGCATCTGCCTCAGGGGTCGACCCGGCGACGGTCCGTGGAGGTGCCACGCAAACCCTGGTCGTCAACTATCTGCGCCCGGCCGATGGCTGCGATCTGGAAACCAGCACCCGGGTGCTGTCGCGCAGCCGCAGCGGCACGGTGACCTCGGTCGAGATCCACGACCCTGACGGGCAGCTCATCGCGCAGGCGACCGTGACCAGCCGGATCTGGTGACGCGCACGGGCTTCGGTCCGGGGCGCGCGTCGGACTATACTCTCGGGCGCGTATCAATGCGGGCCGCGTCGCATCCCCTGCGCCGCTCCCCTCCGCCGCGAACGGACGCCCTGATGACCGATACTCCGACCGCCTGCCTGTTCTGCGCCATCGCCGATGGCCGCCTGCCCACCCATCTCGTCCATCAGGACGAGGAGATCATGGCCTTCATGGACATCCAGCCCATCCGGCCCGGCCATACCCTGATCATCCCGCGGGCGCATCATGCCTATTTCGAGGATCTGCCGCCCGCCACCGCGGCGCGCATCGTCGATCTGGGCCAGCGTCTCGCCCGCGAGATGAAGCGGATCTGGCAGGTGCCGCGGGTGGCCTTCGCCTTCACCGGCATCGACGTCGCGCACACCCATGCCCATGTCTTCCCCATGGTCGAGGTGACCGACGTGCTCTCAAAGCGTCAGATCGCCGAGCCCGACATCACCGTCCGACCCATGCCGCGGGCGGAACCCGCCGAGCTTGCCGGCATCGCCGCACGCCTCGCCGATGCCGTCAGGCAGGGGTAGGCCTTTGGCGCCGCCGCCCTCGGACGGGATCGATGCCGCGGAACGCGCAGCCGAGCGGCTGGGCGGCTGGCTGCGCATCGCCATTTCGGCCGTGCTGCTCTGTTCCCTGGTCGGGCCGCTGCTGATCCTGCAACCGGCGATGATCTTTTCGGGGGCGGTCAGCACCAGGCTGGTCATCGCCCTCACAACGCTGATCGCTTTCGGCCTGGCCGGCGGGGCCGGGGTGCTGCTGGCACGGCGGGGCCGCTACCGGCGCTGGATGGCCTGGGTCTTCCCCGCCGTCGATGCCGGCCTGCTCTGCGCCTCGGTCCTGGCCGGGCTGGTGCTGACCGCCCTGCCCGGCGACTACGCCCTGATGCTGACTGCCGTCTGGCTGGCGCCGGTCATCCTGGCGATCGCGGCACTCCGCCTCAGGGCCGGCGCGATCCTGATCGCCACCGCCATGACCGTGGCGGCGCTGGGCCTGCCGATGCTGGCCGACGGCACGGTCGCTCCCGATCCCGCAGCACTCGCCGACGAGATCAACGGCATGCATGCCATGCCCCCAAACCTCGCACGGCTGGTCATGCTGGCGCTGGCCGGCGGCGTGCTCGCCTTCGCCGCCCGGCGCAACCGCCGGATCGTCGCCCGGGCGGTGGACGAGGCGGCGCGCGCCGGTCGGCTCGGCCGTTTCCTGCCGGCCCAGATCGCCGCCGATGTCGGACAGAGCGGCGGCGACCCGACGGAGCTGGGCGGACGGCGCCGGCTCGCGATGATCTTCGTCGATCTGCGCGGTTCCACCACGCTCGCCGAAAGACTGGACCCGCAGACCGTGGGCCGGTGGATCGGCGACTATCGCGCCCGGGTGCGCCGGGTGGTCACCGCCCATGGCGGCCTGGTCGCAGGCTTCGTCGGCGACGGTATCCTGGTCCTGTTCGGCGCGACCGGGCCCGAGGCGCCGGATGCCGGCGCAGCCGCGGCCCTGGCCGCCGCGCAGGAGGTGGCGTCCGATGTCGGCATCTGGACGAAAGAGGCGCTGTCGGCCGACGGACCAGCCCTGCCGGACCCGGCCGTCGCGATTGCCGTACATGCCGGAACGGTCTATTGCGGCCCGGTCGGCGACGACGAGCGGTTGGACTATACCGTGCTCGGAGATCCGGTGAACGTGGCGGCGCGGATCGAAAGCATCGCGAAGGAGCGCGGGCTGACGGTGGTGGCGAGCGACACTGTCATCGACCTCGCCGGCCGCCCCGCCGGATGGCGGTCCATCGGGCTCTGCGACCTTCGCGGCCGCAGCACCGGCATGACCTGTCACACGCCAGGCTAGAACCGGATCGTCAACGGCCGCCGAAACCGCCGCGGCCGGAACCGGGGCCACGCGGCGCCTCGAAGCCGCGACCACGGCGGCTCTTCAGCTTCTCGGCCGGCTCTTCGTCGGCAGGCGCCGTCTCGGCCGCGGCGAGTGCCGCGGCACGCTGGCTGCGGGCGAAAGCGTCCTCGGCGGCCCCATCCATCCCAACCTCTTCCAGCGCCCGGCGCATATGGCCGGGCACAGGTGCCACCGCCTCGACCGGCGGCTGATCGGGGTAGAGCGGCAGAGTGATCGCCCGGGCGTGGAGCAGCATCGGCCCCAGCTTCGTGCGCATCTCGTCGGCGAAGGCGTCGCCCACGCCCTCGGCATAGACCGGATCGCCGACCAGCGGGCAACCCATATGGGCCATGTGCACGCGGATCTGGTGGGTGCGGCCGGTGCGCGGCCGGCATTCGATCCAGGCCCGGCCACCGGCCTGACCCAGGACGCGCCAATCGGTCACCGCCGCCTGCCCGGCGGGATCCACCACCATCTTCCATCCCCGACCGGGGGTGCGCTTGGCGAGCGGCGCATCGACCCGCCCTTCCGGTGCCTCGGGCACGCCGTCGGTTACTGCCCAATAGACCTTTTCGACCCGCCCCCCCTGGAACATCCGGCCGAGCCTGGCCAGCGCCCGCCGATTGCGCCCCAGCACCAGGCAGCCGCTGGTGTCGCGATCCAGCCGGTGGGCCAGCGACGGCTGCTCCTTGTAGCCGAAGCGCAGCGCGTCGAGATACAGCTCCAGATTGGGCCCGCCGCGCGGGCCGGCATGGACCGGCAGCCCGGCGGGCTTGTCGATGATCACCACCAGACGGTCGCGGTGGAGCACGCGGGCGCGGATTTCCGTGGGAGTCATGGGCGGCGCGGGCTCCGGAAGCTTGGCGGCGGGACGGCCCCACTGGTACACCTATCCCGGGCCGGGCGGAACCCCCATCCGGCCCCCGTCATTCCACTGCCTCTCCCCGCAGGCGGGAGACTTCCAGGAGCCGATCTCATGACCGACGCCACCAACCCCGATATCCGCCGCATCGACACCGGTCCGCGGATGAGCGACGCGGTCGTCTATAACGGCATGGTCTGGCTGGCCGGCCAGGTCGGCACCCCCGGCAAGAGCGTCGCCGAGCAGACCGCCGACGCGCTGGCCGAGGTCGACGCCCTGCTGGAGAAGGCCGGCAGCGACCGCAGCCGCATCCTTCAGGCAATCATCTGGCTGGCCGACATGGCTGATTTCGCCGAGATGAACGCGGTCTGGGACAAGTGGGTCGTGCCCGGCCATACCCCCGCCCGTGCCACCGGCGAAGCGAAGCTGGCCGCCCCGGAATACCGGGTCGAGGTGATCGTGACCGCAGCCGTGAAGCCCTGACCGGCCCGATGACCACGCGCCGCCGCCCGGCCGCCCGGCTCTTCGTCGTCGACGGGGACGGGCGGATCCTGCTCTTCCGCTTCACCTTTCTCTCTGGTCCCACGGCCGGTCAGGGCTGCTGGGCCACGCCCGGCGGCGGGGTGGAGCCGGGCGAGAGCTTCGAGCAGGCGGCGGTGCGCGAGCTCTATGAAGAGGTGGGGCTGGTGATCGACCATCCCGGCCCCGCCGTCTTCGAGCACGAGGTCGAACTGCGGATGAGCGATGGCGAGGTCGTGCTCGCCGAGGAGCGCTTCTTCCTGATCCGCCTGCCCGGCCGCCATACCCTGGTTCAGGACAACTGGACCGAGCTGGAACGCCGGGTACTGGCGGAACACCGCTGGTGGCATCCGGCCGAGTTGATCCATGCCGATGCGCCGGTCTATCCGGCCGATATCCCGGCCCTGCTCAGGGCTGCAGGACTGACGCTCTGAGCGCCCCCAGTTCGGCCTCCAGCTGTTCGTGAAAGCGGGCGGCGGCGAATTCATAGCCGCCGAAGAGCAGGGTGTCGTTGGCGCCGGAGGCGAGCGTCGACCAGGTCGATTCGGCCAGCGCGTAGTCCTCACCCAGCGCCGCACGATAGATCTCGACATTGCGCGCCCAGTGGCGGGCAGCCTTTTCAGTGTCGGGAGCCGCCGGTATCAGCGCCACCTCGCGCAGCACGCATTGCCCCGGCCCCGCCGGCTCCACCCGGGTCACCTGGGCGTGATCGGGCTGGACCAGGATCAGGGTGTTGGGGAAGACGAAATAGAAGATGTTGCCCCAGTCACGGGTGACGAAGTTTTCGGCCGCCGGCGGATCTGCCGGATCCAGCCCCGCCTTGACCAGATAGAGCCGCCGGTTCAGGCCGAACTCGTCGATGACCTGAAGATTGTCGGCGAACATGGGCGCGATCGTGTCCCGATGGGCGATCTTGAAGTGATAGGCCTCGAACGAGCCGTCGAGCACCAGCTTCCAGTCGCAGGCAAGCGGCAGATCGCGCGGGGCATGGGGAACATGGCTTGCGAAACCCAGCGCCTCCAGATCGTCGGCGACCCCGGAGAGCAGCGGATCGACCGGCCGATCGGCGAGGCCCGGATCGGTCACCACCCAGATCAGCCCGGCCCGCTCGGCCACCGCAAGCCGGACCAGCCCGCGGCCGGCACGGTCCAGATCCGGAAAGCCATAGGCCTTGGGCAGCGCTTTGAGCGCGCCGTCGGTGCCGTAGGTCCAGGCGTGATAGGGGCAGGTGAAACTGCGCCGGCCGGCACCGCAGCCGTCGGCCGTCAGGCGCACGCCCCGATGGCGGCAGGCATTGATGAAGGCATTCACCCGGCCCGTCTCGTCGCGCACCAGCAGCACCGGCACGCCCGAGATGTCGCGGGCGATCCAGTCGCCGGGCTTCGTCATCTCACCGGCCGCGGCGGCCACCTGCGGGAAGCGCCGGATCAGCCGCTGCTCCCGCGCCAGCCGTGCCGGATCGGCATAGCGTGCGACCGGGCTTGCGAACTGCGCCGCCGGCATCTCGGGCCGGCCGGCCGCAAGGCCGGCACAGGCGCGGCGCAGCAGGTCCAGCCGGTCGGCAATGTCGTGGCCGGGCAACGGATCAGCCGGCAGGGTTCCTGCGGGGGTCAGGGTCATGGGCGCATCCTCCGGAGAACAATGCCGTCCGGGCCGCGGCAGCGATCGCCGCAACGAAGCCGGCATCCTCGGCCAGTACGGCATCTTCCGGCCGCATCTGGGCAAAAGTGGGCCTGACCGCCAGCCCATAGGCGAAGGCACCGAGCAGCAGGGTCAGCGGCACCACCGCCGGCCCGGGCGCCACCAGCCCCGCCGCCTGCCCCGCCGAGATCTCGTCGCACATCCGCGTGACATAGGGCTTGAGCGGCAGATGGCGGGCGCGGCCGACCCGGTCGACATTGTCCAGCAGCTCCCGCAGCACCAGCCGCGCCGCCGCCGGCCGGTCGGCCGTCCACCGGGCCTGAACCCCGATCATCGCCGTCAGACGACCGCCCGGTTCGCTACCGGCGGCATCGAGTGCCGCCACCAGCAGCCCGTCCGCCTCTGCCGCCACCCGCTCCAGCACCGCCGCGTACAGCCGCGCCTTGCTGGGGAAATGATGCAGCAACCCGGCATTGCCCAGGCCGCAGGCACGGGCAAGAGCCGCCACGCCGATACCGTGAAAGCCATGCTCGGCGAAGGCTGCCTCCGCCGCGTCGATCAGCCGGGCGCGGGTGTCCTCGCCGCGTTCGCGACGGGACTGAACAGAAGGCTCGACGGTGTCGGCGAGGGCGGGGCTGTGTGTCATAGCCCCATTTAACTAACCGATCGGTCGGTCTGTAAAGGCCTATGACAGAAAGATGCTCCAGGACCCGGGCCGCTGATCTGCGTACTCCCGTGCTCGCCGCCAGCAGGCAGCGCAACCGCATCAAGGACCTCCACCGGACACGGGTAAGCCGTCAACACCCCGTTTGCGGTGCGGAAGGTCCCTGGATCGACGGCTGATTTTCTTGTATGAACCGACGATGGTTTGAACTGCGTTGCCCATGGGATTTCTGACGTCAAATCGCCTGGGCGGCATATCACTTCAGCCGGCACCACGCTCCGGCGGCTGGCTCGACGGCCGTGCCATAGTTCTGTCGGTCATCTGGCGTACTGACGTACCGATCAGGAAAAAGGACCCTTCGACGTATGAAGATCGTGATCACGGGGAACCAGGGATATGTCGGCCCGATCGTGGGCCGTCACCTGCGCCGCGCCTACCCCGATGCCGTTCTGGTCGGCTACGACAGCGCCCTCTTCGCTCATGCCTATTCGGGTGCGGTTCACGCGCCCGAGCGCGTGCTGAATGCGCAGATCTTCGGCGATGTCCGTGACGTGCCGGCGGAGGTCTTCGAAGGGGCCGATGCGGTCGTGCATCTCGCCGCAGTCTCGAACGACCCGATGGGCAACAAGTTCGAGTCGGTGACCACCGACATCAATCAGGAAGCCAGCATCGCGATCGCGGCCAAGGCCCGCGATGCCGGTGTGAAGAATTACGTCTTCGCGTCCAGCTGCAGCGTCTATGGTTTCGCGCCGGGTGGCGCCCGCAAGGAAACCGATGAGCTGGCGCCCCAGACCGCCTATGCCCGTTCCAAGGTCGGTACCGAAAAGGCCCTGGCGGCGATGGATCGTGGCGACATGACCGTCACCTGCCTGCGCTTTGCCACCGCCTGCGGCATGTCCGATCGCCTGCGGCTGGATCTCGTGCTCAACGATTTCGTCGCCTGCGCGATCACCAAGCGCGAGATCACGGTCCTGTCTGACGGCAGCCCCTGGCGCCCGCTGATCGACGTCCGGGACATGGCACGTGCCATCGACTGGGCCGCGACGCGGCAGGCCGACAACGGTGGCGCCTTCCTCATCGTGAATGCAGGGTCCGACCAGTGGAACTATCAGGTGCGCGATCTGGCCGAAGCCGTCGCACGCCATGTTCCGGGCACCTCGGTCAGCATCAACAAGGATGCGCAGCCGGACAAGCGTTCCTACAAGGTCGATTTCTCGCTGTTCCGCAGCCTGGCACCCGATCACCAGCCGCAGGTGACCCTGGACCAGTCGATCGAGCTGCTGCGGGACGGTCTGGAGCGCATGGGCTTCGCGGATGCCGATTTCCGCAACTCGCCCTATATGCGCCTCAAGATGCTCGAAAGCCACATCTCCTCGGGCGCGCTGTCGAACGACCTCCGCTGGCTCACCACCAACTTCGAGTGATCGCACCATGATCTTCCACGAGACCCCCGTCGACGGCGTGCGTGTGATCGAACCGGAACGCCGGGGCGATGACCGTGGTTTCTTCGCCCGTGTCTATTGCGAGCGTGAGTTCGCAGAGGCAGGCCTTGTGAACCATTACGTTCAGGTCAACAACTCGCTTTCGGCCAAGAAGGGCACCCTGCGCGGGATGCACTATCAGTTGGCCCCCTCGTCCGAGGTCAAGCTGGTCCGGTGTGTGCGCGGCGCCCTTTGGGATGCGGTTCTTGACCTGCGTCCGGACTCCCCGACCTTCGGCAAGTGGTTCGGCGCCGAACTGACGGCCGAGAACCGGCTGATGATGTACGTGCCGCGCGGCTTCGCTCATGGCTTCGTCACGCTGACCGAGGATACCGAGGCCTTCTATCTGGTGAGCGATTTCTATGCGCCCCAGGAGGAACGCGGCATCCGCTGGAATGATCCGCGCTTCGGCATCGAGTGGCCCGTGGAGCCGACCGAGATCTCCGCAAAAGACGCCGCCTGGCCGGATTATGACCCCGAGTATCACGGGGTCGAGCGTTTCAGGGGGATCAAATGAAGATCCTCCTCACCGGGGCGAGTTCCTTCAGCGGCATGTGGATCGCCGAGAAGCTTGCCGCAGCTGGGCATGAGGTGGTGGCGCCGCTGCGGTCGGCGCCCGCCGCCTATGACGGGCTTCGGGGCATTCGGGCGGCACGTGTGGCCGCTGTCGCGGAAATCGTGCCCGGCATCTCGTTCGGTGACGACGGCTTCATCGGTCTCGTCAAGGGCCGGGACTTCGATGTGCTCGTTCATCACGCGGCACGCGTGACCGACTATCGTAGCCTGGATTTCGACGTGACCGGTGCCGTGGCCGACAACACGCACCGTCTTCGTCAGGTCCTCGAGGTTATGAGTGGCCGCAGCCTGAAGGCCGTGGTCGCAACCGGCAGCGTTTTTGAAAACGATGCCGGTGCCGGCAACGAGCCCCGGGAAGCCTTCTCCCCCTATGGGCTGTCGAAGGCACTCACCTACCAGATGATCCGCTTCTGGTGCGGTCGGCTCGGTATCCGGCTGGGCAAGTTCATGATCGCGAACCCCTTCGGCCCCTACGAAGAACCGCGGTTCTGCAACTACCTGCTCAAGACCTGGGTGAAGGGCGATGTGGCCGGTGTGAATACGCCGCGCTACCTGCGCGACAACATCCATGTCGATCTGATGGCCCTGGCGTATACCGACTTCGTCGAAACCATGGCGTCTTCGCAGGTCGACCGGATCTACGGTCCCATGGGCTATGTCGAAACCCAGGGTGCCTTCGCTGAACGGTTCGCCGCCCGGATGCGCGAGCGGCTGGGCCTTGCCTGCGGCCTTTCTCTGGCCGAGCAGACCGACTTCAGCGAACCGCTGGCGCGGGTCAACACCTGCCACATCGATCCAGCGGCCCTCGGCTGGTCGGAAAGCCTGGCCTGGGACGGGCTTGCTGCCTACTATCGCGAACAGTTCGGCCTCGCAGCGAACTGATGCACATACGCCGCGCCGCCGACGATGTATCGAACGGACGAGCCCGCCGTACCGGCGGGCCATCGAACGGGTGAGTTTTCATGTCGCATGATTTCGACACGATCATCGTCGGCGCCGGTGTCGTCGGCCTGGCCGTTGCCCGGCTGATGGCCGCGACCGGCCGCAGCGTCCTGGTCGTCGACCGCCAGGATGGCATCGGCCGGGAGACCAGTTCCCGCAACAGCGAAGTCATCCACGCCGGCATCTATTACCCCAAGGGCAGCCGGAAGGCCCGGTTCTGTACCCGCGGGCGCCGGATGCTCTACGCCTATGCCGCTGAACGCGGCATTCCGCACGCGAAATGCGGCAAACTGATCATTGCGACCAATGATGACGAGACCGGCGTCCTCGACAGCCTGCAGGAGCGGGGGCGGGCGAATGATGTCGAGGGTCTGCATCTGATCGGTCGCGAAGCGGTGGCGCGGCTGGAACCCGACGTCACGGCCGTGGCGGCACTGGTCTCACCCGAAACCGGCGTTGTCGACAGTCACGCTTTCATGCTCGCCCTTCAGGGCGATGCGTCGAATGCCGGTGCCGAGTTCATCTTCCATGCCCCCGTGACCGGTGGCGCCGTGCTGGATGGCGGCGGCTATGCGCTGCACATCGGCGGCATCCACGACACCACGGTCTCCTGTCGCGAACTGATCGTGTCGGCGGGCCTCGGCACCAATCCTTTCCTTGAAGCCGTGTCCGGGCTGTCGCCTCGCGCGATCCGCCCGATGTATTTCGCCAAGGGCCATTATTTCCGGCTGGCCGAGCGCTCGCCCTTCCAGCGATTGGTTTATCCCGTGCCGGTCAAGGGGGGACTTGGAACCCACGTCACCGTCGACCTCGGCAAGCAGGCACGGTTTGGTCCGGACGTGTGCTGGATCGACGGTCTTGACTACCAGTTCGACGAAAGCCGCCGGGACGCATTCTTCCAGTCGATCCGCCGCTGGTACCCCGCGATCCGGCTGGATGCCCTGGTACCCGACTACACCGGCATCCGTCCGAAGCTGGTCCCGGCAGGCCAGCCCGACGGCGATTTTGAAATCGACGGCGTCGACCGCCACGGACACGAAGGCCTGGTCGTACTCTACGGGATCGAATCTCCCGGGCTGACATCCTCACTCGCCATCGCGGAAGCGACTTTCGGCCTGATGGAGCCCGCAGCACGCGCAGCCGAGTGATACCCGACCGCCCCCCGACCGCGGAACGCCCCCGACCGGAACGCCCCATGTCCATTGTCTCCACCTACCGGTCTTCGACCGGCGCCGTCACCATCACCACCGAGGGCGCGATCGCCACGGTGCGCTTTGAACGGCCGGACCGGCGGGTGAACCCGCTTTCGCCCGCCCTGCTCCACGATCTGGCGGATGCCGCCCGCCATCTGGCCCGGCGACCGGATATCTCCGTCGCCATCCTGACCGGATCCGATACCGCCTTCTGCGGCGGCTTCGACCTCAAGGATGATGGCGTCGCAGCCCTTGCCGAAGCCTCGGACGAAGCCCTGGCCGAACTCGTCGCCCGGGCAGGCGGCGAGGCGGTCGAGGCCTGGACATCGACCCCGCCGGTCACGATCGCGGCGGTCGAAGGCTATGCCCTGGGCGGCGGGCTGGTGATGGCGCTGTCCTGCGATTTCCGGGTGGCGCGCAGCGGTGCCCTCTTCGGCCTGCCCGAAATCGACCGCGGCATCACGCCCGGCTGGGGCTGCCTGCCGCGGCTTGTGGCGACCATCGGCCTGCAGCCGGCCCGCCGGATGGCGATCCTGGGCGAACGGCTGACGGCGGAGCAGGCGGCACCGCTCGGCCTCGTCGACCGCATCGCCGACGGCGCGACCCAGGCCCTCGATCTCGCCCGGGCCATGGCGGCGGAGCTTGCCGCCAAGCCGGCGACACCGCTCAGGATGAACAAGCGCATGCTGAATGCCAGCGCCATCGCCCCTCTGACCCCGGCCTCGCTGGTCGATGTCGACCAGTTCACCGGGTCAGCACGTGGGGCGGCCTTCCGCACCGAACGCGCCCGCTTCGCCGGCGGCTGAGGGGGCCTGGTCGAACCGCTACTCCCTGCTGTATCCTTGCCGCATTCACAACTTCCAATGGTTGATGCGGCAGGGAGAACCCGGTGAGTCATGGTCAAGGCGGTGTTCACGACCAGAGTGTCGCCGAGCTATGACGACCTGCCCGAGCGCTATTACCATTTCCCGCGCAGCTATCTGCGCCAGGTCGAGGCTGCCCTCGGCGACTGGATCGTCTATTACGAACCCCGCCGGCGTTCAGCCGACCCCGGCAGCCGCGGCGGCCGGCAGGCCTATTTCGCCATCGCCCGGGTGGCCGGGATCGAGCCCGACCCGGTCCGGCCCGATCACTTCTACGCCCGGATCGACGGCTATCTCGATCTCGAACACCCCGTCCCCTTCCGGGCAGGCCCTGGCGACACCTATGAACGCGGTCTGACGCGGGGCGATGGCGGCACCAGCAAGGGCGCTTTCGGCCGTGCGGTGCGAAATCTGTCGGATGCGGAATTCGATCGCATCGTCGCCGCCGGCTTCGGCCGGCTGATCGCCCCACCGGTGACCGTCTCGCAGACGGCCGCACCCTTCGACGGTTTCGGCGAGGCACCGGCCGTTTTCGACGACGTGCTGCCCTCGCCCCGCCCGATGATCGAGCGTCTGGTCACCCGCCCCTTCCGCGACCGCGCTTTCGCGGATGTCGTGCGCCGCGCCTATGGCCGGCGCTGCGCAATGACCGGCCTCGCTCTCGTCGACGCCGACGGCCGGGGCGAGGCAGAAGCCGCCCATATCCGGCCGGTCGCCGACGACGGGCCGGATTCGGTGCGCAACGGCCTGGCCCTGACCGGCACGCTGCACTGGATGTTCGATCACGGTCTGGTCTCGGTGGACGAGGATCACAGCCTGCTGCTCGACCAGGGCCGGGTGCCGGACACGATCCTGCGGATCATCCATCCCGACCGGCGTCTGGTGGTGCCGGATATCCCGGATCTCCGGCCGCATCCGGAATTTCTGCGCTATCACCGCAGGGAGATCTTTCGCGGCTGATCCGCTTAACCCGAGAGGCCAGATCGATCCGATAGCCGGCACCGCCCCCGATCGTGTGGTCCAGGGGGCCGGCATGGGCCGCCAACCGGGCCAGGAACAGCCGGGCCGCTTCCTCCCCCTGCAGCGCCTCTCCCGTCGGCCCCAGCCAGTTCACCAGCAGACAATATCCATCCGCCGGCCAGAGCCCGGCGATCCGGGCCGCAAGCCGGTCGATTTCGGCCGCACTCAGGAAATAGAGCACCTCGGACAGAATGATCAGGTCGGCGGCAAGCTCCGGCCAGCCTTCCGGCAGCTCCGCCCGCAGGAAGGCCACATTCGGCCGGTCGGTACAGCGGCGCGCCGCGATCTCCAGCGCCACCCCAGACACATCGATCCCGATCACCCGATCCGCGGTGGCCGAAAGCAGCCGCGTCAATTCACCGATCGAACAACCCGCCTCGATCGCGACCCGCCAGCGCCGCGCCGGCAGCGCGGCCAGGCTGGCGCGGTATTTTCCGCGTTCATAGGGGCGATCGCGGAACCCCCAGGGATCGGGGTCGCAGGCGTAGAGCCGGTCGAAGCGCCGCTCACGCCCGGACATGAGGGCCGCCGTATACGGATCCGATGAACAGCTCCGGCGTCTGCAGGAAATGCCGGCGCGTCTCCGGCGCCATCACGAAACCGTCCGGATCGTCGGCGATCAGCCGGGTGACCTGCGATCTGTGACAGCGGATGGCGGCCTGTTTGGCCTGGCGGAAGCCCCTGCCGTCGAACCGGTAAAGCCGGTCCGGCGGTGCAACTGCGGTTTCGGTGAAGCGACCCCAGACCGGGAACCGCCAGAACCGCACCCCGGGGAGCGCAGCCGCCACCCGGGCGCCGAGTACCGCGGTGCGGCGATGATCGACATGCGGATCCCCGTCCCAGGTGGTCCAGAGCGCGCCGATGCGCGCCAGGCGGGCCAGGGCGACCACCTGTCCGCAGGCCCTGGCCAGGTCCGCACCATCGGCCGGCACTCCCTGGTCGGGAAAGCCGAGGTCGATGATCCGGTGACGGCTGCGGCCGGCCAGGCAGCGGAGCGCTGCCCGGAGTTCGGCCTGCCGCAATTGCGCCAGCACGGCCGGCGGCCAGCGTCGCGAGGCGGGGTGGGACCGGGTGCCGTCGGTCACCGCCACCACGATCACCGGCAGTCCGGCCGCAGCCGCGGCCGCAAGAGCCGCGCCACAGCCGAAGGTCTCGTCATCGGGATGGGGGGCCAGAACCATCACCGGCCGGCCGCCGGTGAGCCTGTGGAGATCGACCATCGGCGCCGCCAGGGCCGCGCGCAGCACCCGGCCACGGGCAAGCGGCGTCACCACAGTCCGCCCTCGCGCGCGGCGCGGCCAGCCAGCGCCCGGCCGGCCGCGACCAGGCGGGCATCGGGGGCCGCCTGCCGGATGAACAGCGACAGGTCGCGGCGCAGGCGCTCCACCGGCTGATCGGTCATATGGGCATCGGTGCCGAGGGCCGCCTCGGACAGTCGCAGCACCTCGACGCAGACGTCTTCGACCAGCTGGCGAGCCAGCAGCGCATCGGTGACCGCCGCGTCGATACGGGTAGCGGATGCGGAAGTGTCCGCCCCGGCCGCTTCAACCGCCAGCGCCACCACCTCCAGCCGCGAGACCGCTGCCTGAACCAGCCCCACCGCCCGCGCAAGGCGGGCAAGCTGAAACGGATCGTCAAGTCGCCGCCGCGCGTCCAGCCGGCGACGCCAGGCCTCGATCAGCGCCTGGGCACCGCCCAGATGGGCCGCGCAATACCGCCAGATCCCGCCGTCGAAATGGGGCGGGCGCTGATAGTCGCCGGGCCCGCCGAGCAGCGCGCCTGGCCCGGCCTCAAGGCCGGTGAAGTCGTGGCGGCCCGATGCGGTGGCCCGCATGCCGGCCGCCCGCCAGTCCTGGCGCCGGTGCCGGCGACGGTCCGCGACCGGCAGCAGCGCCAGACGCGTGGCCGTCTCCTGCCCCAACCGGAAGGTCACCACTGCCTGCGTGACCAGGCCCAGCCCCGACGCGAAGCGTTTGGCCCCGGTGAAACTCAGCCGGTGTGGGGCATCCGCGGCCGCCGACCACTCGGCCGTCAGCGGCGGCTGATCATCGGCCCCCCAGACGCCGAGCGGGCCCCCGGCCCGCACCCCGGCCGCCATCTCCGCGATCTGCGCCCGACTGCCATGAAGCGTCACCAGCTTCACCGCATCGATATGCCCCTCGACCAGCCGCGCGACCGGCAGGCTGGCACGCCCCAGGCGAAGCAGCAGGTCGAACGCCATCCGGGTGGCCTGCGGGTCGCGGCCGAGGCCCAGGCCGAGACCACCCTCCGCAGGCGGCAGACAGGCCGTGAAGACCCCCACCTCCCGCAGCCGGCCGATCTCGGGCCCCAGATCCCAGCCTTCACGATCCGCGGCAGCCGCCCCCGCCTCGATGGCAGCCAGGGCGCGGGAAAGCGGAATGTGGGGGAGCAAGGTGTGGGAGAGCGGGTCCGTCGCCATGTCTGCCGTCATGGCATCTCCTGAAACAGGCGGTCGGCATGTTCTTCGTCGCCCTCCGGCCGCAGCGCCCGACAGGCCGCCACCAGCCTTGGCAGGCCGGCCGCCACATCGCTCAGCCGCATGCGCCAGCGGGCAAGATGAGGGTGCTGTGCCTCGACCGCCGCCCAGACCGGCCCGAAGCCGGCCGCGCGATCTGGCAGACGGCCCTCGAAACCGCTCCACCGCAGCAACGGCGCCGGATCGATATCCGCAGCCAAAAGCCGGCGCACCCGCGCCCGCAAGGCGGCCCGCAACCACAGCATGCCCAGCGGCTCGAAATCCTCGTCGGCCGGATGATCCCCGGCCACCAGGCCGGCGGCCAGGGTATCGGCCAGCCCGCCGGCTGCCCGGCCGGTCAGCCGGCACGAGGTCACCACCCGAACGGCGGGATCGTGACGCACCGGCAGGCCATGGGCGCGGATCCGGCGGGCAAAGGCGCGGTCCTCGGCATGCGATACGGCGGGCAGGCCGCCCACGCGGTCCCAGGCCCGGGCGGCGACGGCCAGGCTGGCCCCGCCGACCTCGCCATGAGAGGGCCAGGGGTCGTGCGGGTCCGGGTCCAGCCGCGCCACCAGTTCAGCCGCATGCCGGCGCCAGCGCGCCTGCAAGCGGTAGCGCGCGGTGATCGTCGGCGGCAGGCGGTTGAATTCGGCCGGATCGAAAGCGATGCGTCCGCAGACCAGGGCCGCGCCCTTGCCGAGAGCGGCAAGATTGGCCCGGACCCAGTCGGGATCCGGTCGGGTATCGGCATCGGTGGTGAGCAGCACGCCATCTTCCCCGACCCTGGCGCGCGCCAGATCAAGCGCCTGCCGCCGGGCAGCCCCGGCATGGGCCAGATCCCGCGGCAAGCGGCACGACACCACGTCAACCGGTATGTCGGAGGCCATGGGCAGATCGGACCGGGCAGCCCACGACATCGCACGCGCTGCCGTGTCGTCGACGGAATTATTGACCAGCACCAGGATCCGCCCGCGGGCCGGCCAGGCACGGGAAGCCGCCTGTGCGCAGGCCTCCAGGCATCCGATGATCCGCGCGGCCTCGTCCCGCGCGGGGATGGCAATCACATAGGCGGCATCCTGTCGCCAGGGCGGAACCGACGACGCCCCGCCATCCGCATCCTCTCCATCCTGCACACCGCGCACCGGCACCCCTCCGTCAGCCATGACCAGGGCACCGGTGATCCGATGCCGGAGACAACAACCGGCGACGAGCGATTTGGTTCAGATGTTGGGCAGGAATGGCGTCCCCGGCAGGATTCGAACCTGCGACCCCAGGATTAGGAATCCTGTGCTCTATCCTGCTGAGCTACGGGGACACCGGGCGCCTCCGGGCGGGCGGGAGCGGGGCTCCGGCGGGCCGGGACGGGCGGCTGCCTTTAGGTAGCACGAAATCCCGGTGGCACGAAAGCCCCGTCGGACCAGGCGGTGGCGCGTGATCGTCCGGGGGGTCAGAAGCTGCGGGGATGGAGGCCGGCCTGCAACATCCGGCCCATGCGATCGCCGGCCGCGACCAGGGCGCGGCGGGTGCCGGGTTCGAACGCGGAATGGCCGGCATCGGCGATCATCTCCAGCATCGCCGAGGAACCCAGATGGCGGGCGAGCGCGACAGCGGTGGCCGGTGGGCAGATGACGTCATAGCGGCCCTGGACGATGTGCACCGGCAGTAGCCGGAGCCGCGGGTCGGCATCGATCCGGCCGAGCAGCGGCCGGTCGGCCAGGAAACAGCGATGGGCGAAGTAATGGGCTTCAAGCCGCGACACCGCCAGCATGGCGCGATCTTCGTCGGCGCGGCCGGCGGCGGCAGCGGCGCCGGCCGCCAGCTGCGACACCGGCCTCAGGGTCGCACAGGCCCCTTCATAGCCCGACCAGGCGCGTGCCGCCGGCAGGTGGATGCGCGGATCCGGGTCCATCAGCAGCGGCAGATAGCCCGCCAGCGGATCACCGCGCGCGCTTTCCGGCAGATGCCCCAGAAAGCCATCCCGGGCTTCGGGGAAGAACCGCCCCATCTCGTGGAGGAACCAGGCGACCTCGTCATCGGTGCCGAGAAAGATGCCGCGCAGGATCAGCCCGGTCACCCGCTCGGGATAGGTGGTGGCATAGGCAAGAGCCAGGGTCGAGCCCCAGGAGCCGCCGAAGACCGCCCAGCGATCGATCCCCAGATGGCGGCGCAGACGTTCGATGTCATCGACCAGATGATCGGTGGTGTTGGCCCGGGTCTCGCCATGGGGGGTCGATCGGCCGCAGCCGCGCTGATCGAACAGAACCGCCCGCCAGATCCGCGGATCGAAGAAGCGGCGATGGGCGGGTTCCGTGCCGGTGCCCGGCCCGCCGTGGAGGAAGACCACGGGCACGCCATCGGGCCGGCCGCAGGCTTCCCAGGCGAGAACGTGACCATCGCCCACATCCAGACGGCCACGTGCATCGGGTTCAATCGGCGGATGGAGATCGCGGGGTGCGGCATCCATCATCGGCGGGTCTCCACTGGCATCGGCGGCCTTCCGCAGGTTCGGCGACTGTATCGCCACCCGAAGTGTGGCCGATCCCTTATGGGGCACGCAAGCGCAGCCATGAGACAAGGCGCTACGCCGCGTCATGTCGCAGCCTTGTCACGCCTGCACGGGTTGCCTGATCCGGCCCCAGCCGCCATCTTTGTCACGGCCGGCCGCGTCGTCGTTACACTCGCGTCGCCCTTCCGGCCCCTGCCGTTCAACATCTTCCGATCCTTCACGAGGCCGAGCCCCATGCCCGCAGCACCCGTGATCGCCCCCGCATCCGACCGCGATCCGTATCCCGCCCGCCGGTCCCGTCGGATGCATGGCCTGCGCCGGCTCATCGGTGCGGCGGTCATCGGCGTGATGGCGGCCGGCTGCGCCGGCGGCCCGGCGAACAGCCAGGGCTTCAACCTGATCGGCGATGAGCAGGCCTCCAAGATGGGGGCCGAGGAACACCCCAAGCTGGTGAAGGCCTTCGGCGGCGAATACAAGGACGAAAAGCTGCAGCGCTATGTCGAGGATATCGGCTTTCGCCTGATGGCGGTCACCGAGATGAAGGATGAGCCCTTCACCTTCACCATCATCGACAGCCCGATCGTGAACGCCTTTGCCCTGCCCGGCGGTTATGTCCACGTCACCCGCGGCCTGATCGCCCTCGCTCATGACGAGGCGGAGCTGGCCGGCGTGATGGCGCATGAAATCGGTCACGTGACCGCCCGGCATTCGGCCCAGCGCATGAGCACGGGCATGATCGCCCAGGTCGGCGCCGGGTTGCTGGGGGCGGTTCTGGGCAGCAGCACGGTGGCCAACATCGCCAATATGGGCGCGCAGGTCTATCTGCAGTCCTACAGCCGCGACCAGGAATTCGAGGCCGACGAACGGGGCACGCGCTATCTTCAGGCCGCCGGCTACGACCCCGGTGCGATGGCGAGCTTTCTGCAGCGGCTCAACGACTATTCGGGCTATGAGGCGAAACTGCGCGGCCAGGACAACCCGGCCGAGCAGTTCAACCTGATGGCCTCGCATCCGCGAACCCCCGACCGGGTGGCCCGCGCCGTGCAGCTGGCGGGTGGCGCCACGGGCGTGCGGCCGGTGGAGCCCCAGCTGGAGGCCATCGACGGCATGGTCTATGGCTCGTCGCGCGCGCAGGGCGTGATCAACGGCCGCAGCTTCAAGCATCCCGAACTGCGGTTCGCCTTCGAGGCCCCGCCCTCTTACGCGATCATCAACAGCGACGAGAACATCACCGGCTACGGTCCGGAAGGTGCCCGCTTCGTCTTCGACATGGCCCGTGCGCCGCGCAACATGGCATTGACGGATGTGCTGGCCCGCAGCGCCGCCGAGGGCCAGCCGCGCCTGCAGAATGTCGAGCGCATCACGGTGAACGGCATGGACGGAGCCACCGGTGTCGCCAGGGTGCGGGATCGCAGCGGCACGACGCTGGAGGTCCGGCCCATCATCCTGCGCGCCGATGCCGACACGGTTTATCGCGTTCAGCTGATCACGCCGGTCGACGTGCTGCCGAAGGTGCAGGAGGATCTGCGGCGCTTCACCTACAGCTTCCACAGATTGACCGAAGCCGAGGCCAAGGCGGTGAAGCCGCTGCGCCTCGACGTCGTCACGGTCAAGCGCGGCGACACGGTCGACAGCCTGGTGAAGCGCATGGCGCTGAACGAGGACCCGGAAGGTCTGTTCCGCCTGCTCAACGGCCTGAAGCCCGGGGAGACGCCTGAGCCCGGAACCAAGGTGCGCTTGGTCGTCCAGTAATATAGGCCTGAGATCAGGATCGGGGCCGGAGATCCACCCGCCGGGTGGAGACCAGTCCGGTCGCGATCGGGCCGGTGTCGTCCACCCGGCCATCGGCATCCCGCAGGAACAGCTCGGCGGAGGCGACACCGATCCGGCCGCCGCCATCGATCACCCGGCCGGTGGCTCTGAGCCCGGCCGCCCTGGCGGGGCGCAGCAGCTTGACCGTGTAGTCGAGCGTCATCAACGCCTCAGACGGCCCGAGCAAAGTGGCATTGGCCGAGGCGCCGGCGAAATCGACCAGCGCTCCCAGGATGCCGCCCTGAAACAGCCCCTGATGCTCGCCCAGTTCCGGCCGGAAGGGCAGATCCAGCACGACATGGCCGGGAGCGACGTCCAGAAAGTCGAAGCCGAGCAGGCGGGCTGCAGGCATGGACAGCACGAAGGCCTGCAGGCGTGCGCCTGCGTCGGTGGTGCCTGCGTCGGTGGTGCCAGGGGCGATGGTATCGGACATGGGCGACATCTCCGGGATCAGCCGCGCGGCGGCGCGACGTGGAAGGTAGCGGCAGCCTGGGCGATGACCGCATCATCGGCCAGGATCAGCGCCCGGGCGAAAGCCAGCGTCTGGCCGGTCCGGATCATCTCGGGCCGGATCTCCAGCCACTGGCCGATGCGCCCTGCCCCCATGAAGTCGACCGAGAGGTTCACAGTCACCAGCCCGCCGGACTCCGGCCGGTGGAGCCAGCAGGTCAGCCCCATGGCATTGTCGGCAAGCGCCGAGATCAGCCCGCCATGGGCGAGGCCGCGCGAATTGGTGTGCGCTTCGGCCAGATACAGACCCAGATGAAAGGCCGTTTCGCTCCGCTTCGCCCAGATCGGCCGCCAGGGGTCGGTGACCGGGCTGCGGCGGTCGTGAAGCATGAAGCCCTCGGGCACGGAAGAGGTTTCGACAGGTTCGACCTGCATTGTTCGTCTCCATCAACCCGGATGTCGAAGTCGCGTCGTCTGACCCGAAGACTATCATCGCCGCCCGGACGACGCCTTCATCAACGCCCCCAATCGAGTTTTAGACGCCATTGGGCTGTATCTGTCCCGTGGAGTACAACCACATATCGTTTCTTCTGCCGCCCCCAAAAAAAGCCCCGGCCGAAGCCGGGGCATAGTGACGTTCGCCATGCGACAGAGTGTCCACGAAGACCGGCAGGCTGGCTGCACGGGCTGGCCTTCGCGAACCTGATGAGAGACGGGGCCGGTCAGCCGGCGACCGCCTCAATCCGGTGGCGCTCGCCGGCCTCGCGCATCTGGCGGGTGATCGACGAGCGGAGTTTCTCGATGGCGCGCTGCTCGATCTGGCGGACGCGCTCCTTGCTGATGCCGAGTTCCTCGCCCAGTTCCTGCAGCGTGACGGCGTCCTCGCGCAGGCGGCGTTCATGGATGATGACCCGTTCCCGGTCGTTCAATTCGCGCAAGGCCCGGCGCAGCCAGCGAGAGCGGGTACCGGCATCGCGCAGTTCGACCACCACTTCCTCGGGGCCAGGGCGATCATCGGCCAGAAAATCGACCCAGCTGTCGCCACCCCCCTCGCTGTCGACACCTGCATCGAGCGACTGATCGGCAGCCGAAAGCCGACCCTCCATGGCCTCGACGGCGGCAACGTCGACCCCCAGCTCCAGGGCGATCTTCAACCGGCCCTCATGGCTGATCGGGCCGTTGGTGCCTTCGCCCAACCGGGCCCGCAATCGGCGCAGATTGAAGAACAGCGACTTGTCGCCTGCGGTGGTGCCGGTGCGGACGATCGAGTGGTTGCGCAGGATGAAGTCCTGGATCGCGGCGCGGATCCACCACATGGCATAGGTCGAAAAGCGGACATTGCGATCGGGATCGAACCGGCTTGCAGCCATCATCAGCCCGACATTGCCTTCCTGAACCAGATCGCCCATGGGCAGTGCATAGTTCCGGAAGCGGGCAGCCAGGGAGACCACAAGGCGGGCATAGGCGCTGACCAGACGGTGCAGGGCGGCTTCATCACCCGTCTCTCGCCAGGCGCGGGCCAGGGCCAGTTCCTCCTCGCGTTCGAGCAGAGGGGCCCGCATCGACTGGCGGATGTACCGCCGGTCGGCGGTCTGCGAGTCCTGGGTGTCGAGGTACGCCATGGCCGTCTCCCGTCGTCCTTGCGCCGAGTCTTTGCCTTGTTGCCTCCGGTCTACGCGGTCAGGCGGGCAATGGATCACCCGGCCTGCAGGAAAAACACGGGGCGGGCCGATTCGGATGCAGTCCGGACGGATTTTTTTGACCGTCGGGCAACGGGCACGCAACGGGCCGCAAAAAAAGAACCGCCCGGGCGCGAAGGCCCGGGCGGTTCAAAACCGGATCGCCGGTGATCTGCCGGTCAGGCAGCGGCGTCGAGCAGGGTCTCGAGCTTGATCGCGGCGGTCTTCAGGTCCAGCTGCTCGACGGCGGCGTATTCACGCGCCAGCCGGTCGAGTGCCAGCTGATACATCTGACGCTCGCTGTAGGACTGCTCGGCCTGATCGCCGGTGCGATGCAGGTCGCGCACCACCTCCGCGATCGAGGTCGGATCGCCCGAATTGATCTTGGCTTCGTATTCCTGGGCGCGGCGGCTCCACATCGCGCGACGGACGCGTGCCCGGCCCTTCAGCGTGTCGAGGGCGGTGGTCATCTCGACCATCGTCGAGAGCGCCCGCATGCCGGCCTTCTCGGCCTTGATCACCGGCACCTTCAGCGTCATCCGATCGTCGTCGAAGCGGATCACATAGAGTTCGAGCGGCATGCCCGCGATCTCCTGTGCCTCAACCGCTTCGATCTTGCCGACGCCGTGCGCCGGATAGACGACCATGTCGCCGGTACCGAACCTCTTCTTCGCCATGGCTCCGCTTCCGTTCTGACGAACCGCTCCCGCAGGGACCGCCGTGCAAGCCTCTCCCGCCGCAGCCATCCGAAGGCGGCCCGGCAGGGTCGGCGGAAAAACCACCCCTGGCGCTCACATCGCTGTAAGCACCCGGGCATGCTGCAACGCGGCGATGCCGCTTCGGGAGGACGAGACGGCCGGGGGCTCGCGCTCCGGGCCGCGGGACTCATTTTGCCGATGACGATCGGGGTCCGGCTGCCGGCTCCACTGAAGAGAACCATCCTCAACCGGGCTCTGGAGACCCGCTCAGGGTCTCGGACTCGTCATCCTGGTGCAAAAATGAAGATAACATGACGGGCTTACGAGATAAAGCCCCGCGCACATGCGTCGAGCGCATGTGCGCGGGGCCTGATCCGCATGGCCGGAACCGACCGGATGAAAGTGTCCGCGCTCCGGGAAGAACGTCCGGCGTCAGCCCTGCTGGCCGGGCTTGTCGCTGAAGTGGTTCGCAAGCTTGTCGGGAACACCGTTCCATTCGTCGGCATCAGCCGGCGCATCACCCTTGCGGCTGATGTTCGGCCACAGCTCGGCATATTTGCGGTTCAGTTCGGCCCACTGTTCCAAACCGTCGTCGCTGTCGGGTTTGATCGCCTCGGCGGGGCATTCCGGCTCGCAGACACCGCAGTCGATGCACTCGTCGGGGTGGATCACCAGCATATTCTCGCCCTCGTAGAAACAATCCACGGGGCACACCTCGACGCAGTCCTGATACTTGCACTTGATGCAGTTGTCGACGACCACGTAGGCCATGATTGCTGCTCTCCTCGGAACACGTTCGGCGGCGTAGGACGGCATGCGGAGCGGCAGTCGTCGGACGGCGCATCATTTTACAACCGCGACGTGCGTTATCGCAGTGCGGTCCTGTCTTCTGACGCAACCATACTCAATCCGCAGCGCCGGAAAAGTCCTTTGTGGAAGCATTTTTCCGGCCGATCCGCAACAGCGAATGTGGTCGCATGCCGGATCACCGTCGGATTGCGTGCCGCCCGCACCGCCTCTCAGGCCGGCGCCCCCACCGATTCAGCAAGCATCGGCGCCGCCGGCGTTGCCGGACGCAGATCGGTATAGAGCCCCCGCGCCTCTTCCGTCGGCCCCCGCCGTTCGGCCAGCCGCGCCACCTGTACCACCCGGATCCGGTTCCCCCACGAGAAGGTCAGAACGTCTCCGGGTTTCACCATCTGGGCCGCCTTCGTGACCGGCATCCGGTTGAGCCGGATGAGCCCGTCGGCACACAACCGTGCCGCCTGGGTGCGCGATTTGTAGAAACGCGCACACCAGAGCCATTTGTCCAGACGCTGTCGGCCGGCTTCAACGCCTGCAGTCAGGGCGAGGTCGTCGGTTGGCAGGATCGCGGCAAAGCCGACGGCATCCTTGTCGGAAGAACGGTTTCGATAGGGGTGGTCGATCTGGTCCGTGGCGGGCCTCTGGGTCATCGGCTGGCACCTCTGCGGATACGTGCGGAGCCTTGGGACGATGGCCGCCCATCGCGCTCCCGCGCGGGGGCGGCCGGGGATCCGGCGCCCTGAACCAGGGCGCCGAGCTTGGCGAAGGGGTTGCCGGGATCGACGGCCGGCGCCGCTGCGGCCGGGGGCCGGGCCGGCTTGCGGCTGCGATGCGGCTTGCGGGCACGATCGCTCCGCGCCGGCAGCACCGTCATCCGTCCATCCTCGGCGGTCCTGACCGGATGGCCCAGGGCGGCGAGCAGGGCCGGTGCCTCGGCCTGCGGGCAACCGAGCGGCGCCAGCAGGCCGGGCTCGACCGCGAAACCGTCGCGTGCCTCGCGCAGCCCTGCCCTGATCCCGGCATCCAGCCGCTCGATCATGTCGACGCGCACCGCGCGCGGGCCGGCCGCAAGATATCCCGCAGCGGCCAGGGCACGGATGGTCCCGGCGGCATCGGGCAGGGTGAGCGATGTTCGCACCCCGTCGGCGGCCTCGGGCAGGGAGCCTCCGTAGCGCGCCGCCAGGAACGGACGCCGCATCCGGATCCGCGCCGGCTCGAACAGCGGCTTCAGATACAGCCAGCGCCGGCCCAGCCGGACGCCGAACCGGGCGAGGCGCTGGCGCTGGTCCGCATCGAGACCGGCAACCAGATCGGCTGCCGCCTCTGCCGGCGCCACGCCGCCGCCTTCGACCAGCCGGAAGGCGATACCTCGCGCAGCGCCTTTGAGCGCCGCCGCCTCCAGCCGAAGCAGCGGCTCGTCGGCCTCGGCGGCCCTGGCCGCCAGCACGGCCTCGACCCGACGGACCAGATCGGTCGTGGCCTCGGACGGAAGATGGTCGCGATGCGACAGAACCACCTTCGGCCGGCCGTCGGGCTCGGCGCCCAGCCGGCCGAGCACAGCGCCTTCCACGGTGACGGCCGGGCTATCCCCCGGCTCTTCGACCAGCGCCACCACCGGGCCCAGATCGTCGCGGGCCGCCAGCCGGGCGAAACGCGCCTCCAGGAAGCGCCGGATCGATTTGCGCACCCGGTCGCGGACCGGGCGGATCTCGAGCAGACCCGCCGCCTCTCCGCTCGGCCGGAAGTCGAAACCGTCCAGCCTGCCGACCTCGCGGCCGTCCAGCTCGACGGCGCCGTCATGGGCGACCACCGGCTCCACGGCCCGCCAGGCCTCGGCCTGACGGCTCGCACGAGCCATGTCGCGATCGACGAAGCGCTGGGTCAGCCGGTCGTGCAGGGCGTCCGACAACCGGTCCTCGATCCGCCGGGCCTGAAGCTGGAACTCCCCCGGATCCGCCAGCCAGCCGGGGCGGTTGGCGACATAGCTCCAGGTGCGGATCCGGGCCAGCCGTTCGGTCAGCCGGTCCAGATCGCCATCGACCCGGTCGAGCCGGGCCAGATTCTCGCCGACCCAGGCCCCCGGCAGCCGCCCCTCGCGCTCGGGCTGGGTCAGGTGCAGGAACAGCCGGCGCAGCAGGCCGACATGGGCCGCGCCCACCGCCGCATGGAAATCGGGCACCCGGCAGACTTCCCAGAGCAGCTTGACCGCCTCGTAACCGCGGGCGCGGGCCATCAGCTCGGGCTGTCGCGCCATATGGGCGAGCGCCAGATGGTCTTCCGCCGGCGGAGCGGGGGCCAGCGCATCCAGATGGGGCTGCACGTCCAGGCTGCGCAGCAGCGCCTCGACGCTGCGGAAATCAAGCTCGCGCGAGCGCCAGAACAGCCGGCGCAGCGGCTGGAAATCGTGATCCTCGATCGCCTCGACCAGATCAGGCGACAGGCCGCCGATCTCGGCCGTGGTGCCGAAGCTGCCATTGCGCAGATGGCGGCCGGCCCGGCCGGCGATCTGGGCCAGTTCCTGCGCCGTCAGCGGCCGGAGATCGCGGCCGTCGAATTTGCGGGTGGCGGCGAAACAGACATGGTCGACATCCAGATTGAGCCCCATGCCGATCGCATCGGTCGCCACCAGGAAGTCAACCTCGCCCTCCTGGTACATCTCGACCTGGGCATTGCGGGTGCGGGGGCTGAGCGCGCCCATCACCACCGCGGCCCCGCCGCGCTGGCGGCGCATGATCTCGGCGATGGCATAGACGTCGGCGGCCGAGAAGGCGACGATCGCGGTGCGCGGCGGCAGGCGGGTCAGGCTCTTGGCGCCGGTATAGACCAGCTTCGACATGCGCGGCCGGCTGTCGATCTCAATGCCCGGCAGCAGGCGGCGCATCAGCGGCGCGATGGTCTCGGCGCCCAGGAACATGGTCTCGGCAAAGCCGCGGGCATGGAGCAGGCGGTCGGTGAAAATATGACCGCGGTCCGGGTCGGCCGCGAGCTGGATCTCGTCGACGCAAAGGAACTCGACGCCCAGATCCAGCGGCATGCTTTCGACCGTGCACAGGAAATAGCGCGCCTCGGGAGGCACGATCTTTTCCTCGCCGGTGATCAGCGCGACCTTGTCGGCCCCTTTGGCCCGGGCCACCCGGTCATAGACCTCGCGGGCCAGAAGACGCAGGGGGAAACCCATCATGCCCGTGCGATGCGCCAGCATCCGCTCCACGGCAAGATGGGTCTTCCCCGTATTGGTGGGGCCCAGCACCGCACGCAGCCGTGCCGACCCTTCGGGCGCAATCGTCATGAGAGAAGAATCGTACGGCCGCGCCTCCGGTTCAAGTGCGGATCTGCGACGGAATGAAGACGGCCGGATGACGGCGGCCATCCCGCGGTCCCAAGGGTGCGGCCACGCCCTTGATCCGTGACGAACCGCACATATATCGGGCAGGCTTTCGCGCCACCCGCGCATGCCTGACCGCGTGTGGCCGGCTGCCGATGCCAGCCGACCTTCGCCCTTCCATCATTGCCCTGCCGAACGGACCTGATCCCATGGCTGAAGCCCTCGATACTGAAGAGACCCGCGTGTTCGATGCCGATGTCGGCCGCATCCTCGACATCGTCGCCCATGCCCTCTACAGCGAGCGCGAAGTCTTCCTGCGCGAGCTGATCGCCAACGCCGCCGATGCCTGCGACAAGCGCCGGTTCCTGGCGCAGACCGACGAGGCCCTGGCGGAGGGCGCCGGCGACCCGGCGGTGACCCTGGTGCCGGATGCCGGCGCCCGCACTCTCACCGTCTCCGACACCGGCGTCGGCATGAACCGCGACGAGCTGATCGCCAATTTGGGCACCATCGCCCGCTCAGGCACGGCCGAATTCGCGAAGAAGCTCTCGGGCGATGCCGCAAAGGACGGGAGCCTGATCGGCCAGTTCGGCGTCGGCTTCTATTCGGCCTTCATGGTCGCCGACGAGGTGGTGGTGGAGACCCGCAGGCTGGGTGAGCCGCAGGGCTGGCGCTGGACCTCGGACGGCCGCGGCGGCTACCGGATCGAGCCGATCGCCCGCGACACCGTCGGCACCGACGTGATCCTGCGTCTCAAGGAGGATGCCGCCGAATTCCTCGACCCCTGGCGGCTGAAGGCCGTGGTCAAGCGCTGGTCCGACCACCTCGCCCTGCCGATCCGGCTGGACCCGCGCAAGGCCGAGGGCGGCAAGGAGGATGAGGGTGTCGAGACCATCAACGCCGCTCAGGCGCTCTGGACCCGGCCCAAGGCCGAGATCGAGCCCGAGACCTATACCGCATTCTATCGCGACATTTCCCATGCCTTCGACGAGCCCTGGGCGGTGATCCACAACCGCAATGAAGGCACGATCGAATACACCAACCTGCTGTTCATCCCGACCGAACGGCCCGCCGATCTCTACGAGCCCGAGCGCAAGCCGCGCCTGCGACTGCATGTCCGGCGGATGTTCATCACCGATGACTGCGAAGCCCTGCTGCCGGGCTGGCTGCGCTTCCTGCGCGGCGTGGTCGACAGCGCCGATCTGCCACTGAACGTCAGCCGCGAGATGCTGCAGAACACGCCGCTGCTGACCAGGATCCGCCAGGGTCTGGTGAAGCGCGTGCTGGGCGAACTCGAAGGGCGGGCAAAGTCCGACGCCGAGGGCTATGCGCGCTTCTGGGATGCCTTCGGAGCGGTGGTCAAGGAAGGCCTGTACGAGGATTTCGAGAACCGCGACCGCCTTCTGGGCCTCGCCCGCTTCCGGTCGACCGCCGTCGACGGCTGGACCAGCCTCGCCGACTATGTCGCCCGCATGAAGCCCGAGCAGAAAGCGATCTATGTGATGGTCGGCGACAGCGTCGAGGCGGCGCGTGTCAGCCCGCAGCTTGAAGGCTTCAAGGCCCGCGGGCTGGAGGTGCTGCTGCTCGGCGACCCGATCGACGGCTTCTGGACCATGATCGCGCCCGATTTCGACGGCAAGCCGATCCGCGCCGTGGGCCGCGTCGCCGATGACGAACTCGCGGCCTTCCCCAAAGTGGATGCAGACGGCAAGGCGGCGCCCGAGACGAAGGACGAGGCCGCCGAAGGTGAGGCCGGCATCGACGGTGCCGCCCTCGCCGATCTGATCGGACGGGCGCTCGGCGACCGGGTGCGGGCGGTCAGGCCCTCGGCCCGGCTGGTCGACAGCCCGGCCTGCCTCGCCGCCGGCAGCGACGGGCCGGACCCGGCGCTGGAGCGGCTGCTGGCGCGGTCGGGCCGCGGCGGTCCGGTGCGGGCACCGATCCTTGAGATCAACCCCGACCATGCCCTGCTGAAAGCCCTGAAGGGCCTGGCTGCCGAGGCGGGTGAGGATGCGGCGGCCCGTGCCGCCGCGCTGGCCGAGCCGGCCGAACTGCTGCTCGATCAGGCACGGTTGGCCGAAGGCGAGGCGCCGGCGGATCCCGCCGCCTTTGCCCGCCGGCTGGCCCAGCTGATGACCCGCGCCTATCGCGCCTGATCATCCTTCGGCGCGGGGGCATCCGCGCCGCCCTGATCCGGGGTCGCCGATCCGTCGGCGGCCCCGTTTTCGTGATCCCCGGCCGGCTTGCGGGCAGGTTCGACCGGTTCCGCCGGAACGTCGCCGTTCCGCAGGATCACCGCTTCCGGAACCACCACCGGGTCGACGGCAGGTGCTTGCGTGGCTGCGGCCATCATCGCCTCGTCGCTTTCCAGCGGCGGCTCGGCGCCCGAGATGTCGGTCGCCATCACCGTCACCACCGGCGTGGTGCGGGGCGAGACCACGGCCGGGGTCTTGGCGCTGGCCGGCACCTGCGGCCGGATCCGGGCACGATAGATGGCAAAGGCCGCCAGCACCGCCCCGGCCAGCACCGCCCAGGCGAAGAGACCCGAGGGGCCGACCAGGCTCATGATGCCCGAGGCCATGATCGGGCCGATCGCCGAGCCAAGGCCGCCGCCAAGCACCAGCCCGCCGGCGGCGGCGATCATCCGTCCCGGTTCGACCAGATCGTTCACATGGGCGGTCGCGACCGGGTAGAGCGCATAACCGGCACCGCCGACGATCACCGCGCCGATGAACAGCAGCCAGATGGCTGCGCCTGCCGGGATGATGCCGGCGAGAAGCCCCGAGCCCGCGAGCATGCCGTCGGCCGGCGTTTCGGCCTGGGGCATGCTGCCGGCCCCGGCCATCACCACCAGGCTGCCGATCGTCACCATGATCGCAGCCCCCGCCAGCACGCGGCGGCGATCGATCCGGTCCGACAGCCAGCCCACCGGCCATTGCAGGAACAGCCCGCCCAGGAAGACCGTGGCGACGAAAGCCGACACCCCGGCCGTGTCCAGGCCGATGCCGCGCGCGAACACCGCACCCATACCGCCCTGGATACTGCCGATGATCAGCCCGCTGGAGATCACGGCGGCGAGACCCAGCGGCGAAACCCGCCAGAGGGACAAAAGGCCAAGCCGGGGTGCGGCATGGATCTCGGGCGTCAGGCTGCGGGTCAGCGCCAGTGGCACCAGGGCCAGAGACAGGGCCATGGCGGCCAGCGCATAGAGCAGCGGCATCCGCACGTCTTCCAGCGTCAGCAGGAACTGACCGCCGGCAAGTGCCAGGTTGAGCGAGATGATATAGGCCGAGAGCACCTTGCCGCGGGTCTGGTTGGTGCTGGCCGAGTTGAGCCAGCTTTCCGCGGTCATGAACAGTGCCGCCATGCAATAGCCGGTGACGACACGCAGCAATGCCCAGCCGACCAGATCCAGAAAGAAGCCGAGCGACAGGATCGCGACCGAGCCGATCGCCGCAAAGGCCGAGAAGGCCCGGATGTGCCCGACCCGCACGATCACCCGCTGGGCCGTGGCGGCACCGATGATCCAGCCCACGAAATGGGCCGCACCGACCAGACCGATGGCGATCGTGCTGACCCCTTCCACGGCGAGCCTGAGACCCACCAGCGAGGAGAGCATGCCGTTGCCCAGCTGGGCGATGGCGATGCTGAGCAGCACCGCGGCGACTGAGGCGAGAACCGTACTCATCGGGCGAAATCCGGCCGTAAACCTGCGGCCGTCCTGTCTTACGGAAAAGGGCGGCACCGGCGCGGCGGCAGGGGCACGGGCATCCGGTGAGATGACACGTGCCTAGTAAACCATGCGGCGCGCAGCCATGCCACCCGCCGGCCGCCGGCTGCGGGAATTGTCGTCGAAACGACACACGCCCCGGCGCCAGAGGCGCCGGGGCGTGTGGATCTCGGCGGCGAAAGCCCGATCAGGCCTGGCCGCTCGCGATGCGGCGCAGCACGTAGTGCAGAATGCCGCCGTTCTTGTAGTACTCCAGCTCGTCGAGGGTATCGATGCGGCAGACCAGCGGCGCCTCGACCACCTCGCCATTGGCGCGGGTGACCTTGAGGGTCAGCGCCTGGCGCGGCTTCAGGTCGTTGCCGAGGCCGACGATGTCGAAGGTCTCGGTCCCGTTGAGGCCGAGCTTCGCCCGGTCCCAGCCCTCGCCGAAGACCAGCGGCAGGATGCCCATGCCGACGAGGTTCGACCGATGGATACGCTCGAAGCTCTCGGCGATGACGCCCTTCACGCCCAGCAGCATGGTGCCCTTCGCCGCCCAGTCGCGCGACGAACCGGTGCCGTACTCCTTGCCGGCGACCACGACCAGCGGGGTGCCGGCATCGATGTAGCGCATGGCCGCATCATAGATGCTGAGCTGCTCGCCGGTCGGGATGTGGCGGGTGTACGCCGCCCTCGACGCCCGGGACCATCTCGTTGCGGATGCGGACATTCGCGAAGGTGCCGCGCATCATCACCTCGTGGTTGCCGCGACGGGCACCGTACGAGTTGAAGTCGGCGGGGGCCACGCCATGCTCGGTGAGATAGCGGGCGGCGGGGCTGTTCTTCGCGATGTTACCGGCCGGCGAGATGTGGTCGGTGGTCACGCTGTCGCCCAGAATGGCGAGAGCGCGGGCGCCGTTGATCGGCGCGATCTCGTCGGACGCCACCGGCGACATGCCATCGAAATAGGGCGGCATCTTGACGTAGGTCGAGGCGTCGTCCCATTCGTAGGTCTCGCCTTCCGGCGCCTGAATGGCCTGCCAGGCGGCATCGCCCGAGAACACGTCGGCATATTCGCCGCGGAACATCTGCGAGGTGATGACCGAGCGGACGGTCTCGCGGATCTCGGCCGAGGTCGGCCAGATGTCGCGCAGGAAGACCGGGCTGCCGTCCTTGTCGTGGCCGAGCGGCTCCTTGTCCAGGTCGACCAGAACCGAGCCGGCGATCGCGTAGACCACGACCAGCATCGGGCTGGCCAGATAGTTCGCGCGCACGTCGGGGTTCACACGGCCTTCGAAGTTGCGGTTGCCCGACAGCACCGAAGTCACGACCAGATCGCTGGCATTGACCGCCGCCGAGATCGGCTCGGCCAGCGGGCCGGAATTGCCGATGCAGGTGGTGCAGCCATAACCGACCAGGTTGAAGCCGAGCGCGTCGAGCGCATCCTGCACGCCGGCGGCGCGCAGATATTCGGTCACGACCTTGGACCCCGGAGCGAGCGAGGTCTTGACCCAGGGCTTCACCGTCAGGCCGCGCTCGACCGCCTTCTTGGCGACCAGACCGGCACCGAGCATGACGTCCGGGTTCGAGGTGTTGGTGCAGCTGGTGATCGCCGCGATGGCGACATGGCCATGCGCCAGCTTGTAATCCGCACCGGCAACCTCGGCCACGACGTCGGCGGCGGTGCCCTTGTTCTTGGTCAGGGTCGGCAGGCTCTCGCGGAACGAGGCCGGCACGGTCGAGAGCGGCACGCGGTCCTGCGGACGCTTCGGACCGGCGAGCGAGGGCTCCACCGTCGACATGTCGAGTTCGAGGGTATCCGTGAACACCGGATCCGGCGAGCCGGCCTCGCGCCACATGCCCTGAGCCTTGGCATAGGCCTCGACCAGCGCCACGGTCTCGTCGTCACGGCCCGACAGACGCAGATAGTTCAGCGTCTCGCCGTCGATCGGGAAGAAGCCGCAGGTCGCACCATATTCCGGCGCCATGTTGGCGATGGTCGCACGGTCGGTGAGGACCATGTTGTCGAGGCCTTCGCCGTAGAACTCGACGAACTTGCCGACCACGCCCTTCTTGCGGAGCATCTGGGTGACGGTCAGCACGAGGTCGGTGGCGGTGGTGCCTTCCTTGAGCTTGCCGGTCAGCTTGAAGCCGATCACCTCGGGGATGACCATGCTGACGGGCTGGCCCAGCATCGCGGCCTCGGCCTCGATACCGCCCACGCCCCAGCCCAGAACCGCCAGGCCGTTGACCATGGTGGTGTGGCTGTCGGTGCCGACCAGCGTATCGGGATAAGCGACGGTCCGGCCGTCTTCCTCGGCGGTCCACACGGTCTTCGCCAGATATTCCAGGTTCACCTGGTGGCAGATGCCGGTTCCCGGGGGCACGACGCGGAAGTTGTTGAACGCGCCCTGGCCCCAGCGCAGGAACGAATACCGTTCGGCATTGCGCTCCATCTCGAGATCGACGTTCTCTTCGAACGCGGTCGGGGTGCCGAACCGGTCGACCTGCACCGAGTGGTCGATCACGAGGTCGACCGGCGAGAGCGGGTTGATGCGGTTGACGTCGCCGCCGAGCTGCTTCATCGCCGCGCGCATGGTGGCGAGGTCCACGACCGCCGGCACGCCGGTGAAGTCCTGCATCAGAACGCGGGCCGGACGGTAGGCGATCTCGTGATCGCTCTTGCGGTCCTTCACCCAGGCGACGAGGGCCTTGACGTCGGCGTCGGTGACGCTGCGGCCGTCCTCGTAGCGGAGCAGGTTCTCAAGCAGCACCTTGAGCGAGAAGGGGAGCTGCGAGACACCCTCGAGGCCGGCGGCCTCCGCCTTGGGCAGGCTGAAATAGTCATACGCCTTCCCGTCGACCGTCAGGGTCGAACGGGTGCTGAAGCTGTCAAGGCGGTTCGCTGTCACGACGACCTCTCCTCACGATGGACCTTGTCGCCTTGTCTTATCGACTGACGGGCATCGCGTTCGGGCGACGGGTGACGGGCCCGCCTCGCCGGCGGCCGCGTCACCTCGGACCGGGGCAGGCATCGGTCGCAAGGACCAGAATGGCACCGGAGAGGGGTCGGGTCGGACGGCGGACAGACGGGAGTCCGCCGCGGCCATCCTGTTGCAGATATACCCGACCCCGGAAGATCCCGGGTGGGTGCACCGCAAACGGACGTCGCGGCGTCGATGCCGCGTTCGCGCGCCGTGATATCAGGGATCGCCCGGAAAGTCTACGAAAACCGCCGCCTTGCACGATGGTCGGGGGGTGGGTCAGGGGCCGGGCGCGGGGCAGGTTCGGGCCGCGCCGCACCGCAGTGCCGTCACCGTGCACGGCGCGTGCCGGGACGGTGGAGCGCCCCCCGCCCCGGCTTTCCGCCCCCCCGCTCATCCGGCGCCCCCTGTCGGTCGGACCTGATCCGGCCATGCGTGCCGGTGGCCGCGCGCGTGATCATCGACAGTTTGCGTGTGTGATCATCCACCCTTGCACGCCGTGTCGCGAAGGCCCGCCAGCATCATCCCCCAGTATGATAACGGCGTTATTGAAATATTGCTGGGTTTGCCTTCGTAACTTTGGCAAACAGACAATCGTCACGCCACTTGGGATTTGACCCCCGGGGCGACGTGGTGATGTAATGTCATGACAAAACGGCATGACAAAACAAAGAACGAGGCGCAGCCGCCGCAGCTTCCGTGACCGGTCTGGTATCTGGGGATGCCGGGGAGGACCGGCCGGAACGACGGATGGACACCGGGAGCCGTTGCCCGTTGCGCCCCATACAGGGAGACCCGAGGCCCATGGGCGAACAGACCCCGCTCCTGGAGGTCAAGGACGTATCGTTGCGATTCGGCGGCGTGCGCGCCCTGACCGAGGTCAGCTTCCACGTCCGGCCCGGCGAGCTGTTCTCGATCATCGGGCCGAACGGTGCCGGCAAGACCTCAATGCTGAACTGCGTGTCGGGCCGCTACACGCCCACCGAGGGCCGCATCCTGTTCGAAGGCCGCGACGTGACCGGGCTGTCGCCCAACCATCGCGCCGCCCTCGGCATCGGCCGGACCTTCCAGAATCTCGCACTCTTCGGCCATATGTCCGTGCTCGACAATATCATGGTCGGCCGGCATCACCTGCTGAAGAACAACGTCTTGACCGGCTCGCTCTACTGGCTGGGCGGCGCCCGCCGCGAAGAGCTGGAACACCGCCGTGCGGTGGAAGACATCATCGACTTCCTCGAGATCGCCCATGTCCGCCGTGCGACGGCGGGGCAGCTCTCCTACGGCCTGCGCAAGCGGGTGGAGCTGGCACGGGCGATCGCCCTCAGGCCCAAGCTGCTGCTGCTCGACGAGCCGATGGCCGGCATGAACCTCGAAGAAAAAGAGGACATGGCCCGGTTCATCATCGACCTCTCCGAGGAATGGGGCATGACCATCATCATGATCGAACACGACATGGGGGTGGTCGCCGACATTTCGCATCGGATCATGGTGCTCGATTTCGGGCGCAAGCTTGCCGAGGGCTCGGCCGACGACGTGCTCAACGACGAGCACGTCAAGAAGGCCTATCTCGGCGAGGATGACGACGAAGAGGCGGTGGCGTGATGTCCCAGCAATTCCCCGATTTCACGATCCACGACACTCTGCCGAAACTGCTCGCGCACAATGCGGCCACCTACGGGTCCGAGGTGGCCCTGCGGGAGAAGGAATTCGGCATCTGGAACGAGTTCACCTGGTCCGACTACAACGACCGGGTGCGAGAGATGGCGCTCGGCCTGATTTCGCTCGGCGTCGCCCGGGGCGAGGTCGTGGCGATCCTGTCCAAGAACCGGCCTGAAGCCCTCTATGGCGAGATTGCGATCCATGCCCTGGGCGGGATGAGCCTCGCCATCTACCAGGACGCCATGTCGAGCGAGGTCGCCTATCTGCTCAACTACGCCGGCGCCCATGTGGTGCTGTGCGAAGACGAAGAGCAGGTCGACAAGCTGCTGGAACTCGGCGACGACATCCCGACGGTGCGGACCATCGTCTATGCCGATCCGCGCGGCATGCGCAAATACGATGATCCGCGGCTCAAGGATCTGGCAGAGGTCTATGAACTCGGCCGGGCACTCCACGGCCGGGAGCCCGACCGCTATGCACGTGAACTCGCGGCCGGCAAAGGCGACGACGTCGCCATCCTCTGCACCACATCGGGCACGACCTCGAACCCCAAGATGGCCATGCTGCAGGGGGGGCGCTTTCTCGAGCATTGCGCACGCTATCTGATGGTCGACCCCAAAGGTCCGACCGATGATTACGTCTCGGTGCTGCCGATGCCCTGGATCATGGAGCAGATCTACGCCGTGGCACAGCCGCTGATCTGCCGCATCCGGGTTAACTTCGTCGAAGAGCCCGAGACGATGATGGCCGATCTGCGCGAGATCGGACCGAGCTTCGTGCTGCTGGCCCCGCGGGTCTGGGAACAGATCGCGGCCGATGTCCGCGCCCGGATGATGGAGAGCACGCCTCTCAAGAACGCGCTTTATGATTTCGGCATGAAGCGGGCGCTGAAGGCGCTGGAGCAGGGACGGCGATCGAAACTCGCTGATTTCGTGCTGCTGCGGGCGCTGCGCGACCGGCTGGGCTTCTCTAATCTGAAATCGGCCGCGACCGGCGGTGCGGCACTCGGCCCCGACACCTTCAAGTTCTTCCAGGCCCTGGGTGTGCCGCTGCGTCAGATCTACGGCCAGACGGAAACCGCTGGCGCCTACACCGTGCACCTGGCCGACGATGTCGACATGAACACGGTCGGCAAACCCTTCCCGGGCGTCGAGATCAGGATCGTCGCCCCCGATGAAAACGGCGTGGGCGAGATCGTCGCCCGTCATGACGGCCTGATGGCCGGCTACTACAGGAACGAGAAGGCATCGGTCGAGGATCTGCGCGAGGGCTGGATGTATTCCGGCGACGCCGGTTACTTCGACAAGAAGGGTCATCTGGTCGTCATCGATCGTATCAAGGACATCGCCGAGACCGCGAACCGGGTGCGGTTCTCGCCCCAGTTCATCGAGAACAAGCTCAAATTCTCGAGCTTCATCGGCGAATGCGTGGTGCTGGGCAACCAGAAGCCGTTCATCTCGGCCATCCTCTGCATCCGCTATTCGGTGGTCTCCAAATGGGCCGAGCAGCGGGGGATCGCGTTCACCACCTATACCGACCTTTCGGCCAGGGCGGATGTCTATGATCTGCTGCGTCAGGAGGTGGAGCGGGTGAACGAGACCCTGCCCGAGGCCCAGCGCATCCGGCGCTTCCTGCTGCTCTATAAAGAGCTGGACGCCGATGACGGCGAGCTGACCCGCACCCGCAAGGTGCGGCGCAACGTCATCAACGAGCGCTACGGCCGGATCATCGACGCGATCTACAACGGCCGCGACGACATCGACATCGACACCACCATCACCTTCCAGGACGGCAAGCAGGCGCGGATTCAGACGGTCCTGCGCATCGTCGACCTGGGGGCGCCGGTGGTACCGCTGCGCAAGGCGAGCTGACCGCCACGCCCCGCCAGGTTTCGGGCCCGCTGCGGCCCCAGGTTTCCGCCCGGAGGGGCCGCAGCGCCGGCCCTGCGCAAGCGAGGAGCTTTCCGCGCCATGACGTCTTCACTTTTCGTACAACTTCTGGTCAATGGGCTGATCGTCGGCACGCTTTACGGCGTCGTCGCGATGAGTTTCGTGCTGATCTACAAGGCCTCCCAGATCGTCAATTTCGCACAGGGTGAATTCCTGCTGATCGGCGCCTGGGTGTGCTGGTGGATCATGACCGATCTGCAGCTGCCCTTCTTCTGGTCCTTCCTCTTCACCCTCGCCTTCATGGTGGTGTTCGGCATCCTGCTTCAGGTGGTGGTGCTGCGACCGCTGATCGGTGAACCGATCATCTCGGTGATCATGGTGACGATCGGGCTCTCGATCTTCTTCCAGGCGATGATGAAGTGGATGTTCGGCGTGTTCGTGCAGCCCTTCCCGCCGATCTTCGAGACCAGTTCGGTCACCATCCTGGGCCTCCAGGTCCAGACCGCCTATGTGATGAGCCTGGTGATCTCGCTGATCGCCATGGGTCTCTTCGCCTGGTTCTTCAAATTCTCCAAGATCGGTCTCGCCATGCGGGCGACCGCCTTCAACCAGCAGGTCGCCCAGTCGCTGGGCGTCTCGGTGAAGCAGATGTTCGCCATCTCCTGGGCGATCTCGGCGGTGGTCTCGGCGCTGGCCGGCGTGGTGGTCGGCATCGTCAACGGCGTTTCGGCCGGCCTGTCGCTCTTCGGCTTCAAGGTGTTCCCGGCGGTGATCCTGGGCGGGCTCGACTCGATCATCGGCGCGGTAGTGGGCGGCCTGATCATCGGCGTGCTCGAGAATATGGCGGAATATGTCGACGGCCAGTTCCTGCACATCGGCAACCTCTATGCCGTGGCCCCCTTCTACGTCCTGATCATCATCCTGATGATCAAGCCCTACGGGCTCTTCGGCACCAAGAACATCGAGCGCGTGTGAGGCCGGAACCATGAGCAGCATGTCCCTCCGCCCCTGCGGCGACTACCGGACCTCTTACGCCAAGGACACGACGATTTTCCCGACGAAATGGTCGCGGAATTTCGCCATCCTCGGCCTCGTCCTGGCGGCGCTCTTCCCGCTGATCGCCAGCCAGTACCACATGAACCTGGCGATCACGATCGCGATCTACGGCATCGCCGCCCTCGGCCTCAACATCCTGGTCGGCTTCACCGGCCAGATCTCGCTCGGCCATGCCGCCTTCTTCGGCTTCGGTGCCTTCTCGTCAGCCTTCCTCAACAACACCTACGGCGTGCCGGTGGTAATCGCCATCCCGCTCGCCGGGCTCATGACCACGGCGGTCGGCCTGATCGTCGGCATCCCGGCAGCGCGGATCAAAGGTCTCTATCTCGCGATCGCGACGCTGGCGTCGCAGTTCATCCTGCAGGACTTCTTCTCGCGGGCGGACTTCTTCACCGGCGGTTCGGCGGGCGCACTCGCCCAGTCGTTCTCGCTGTTCGGCTGGGAAGCCTATGGCGAGCACAACTTCTACTACGTGGCACTCGTCTTCATGGTGATCTGCTTCCTGCTGGCCACCAACATGCTGCGCTCCCGCGACGGCCGGGCCTTCGTGGCGGTGCGCGATCACTATCTCTCGGCCGAGGTGATGGGCGTCAACCTCACCAAATACCGGCTGATGTCCTTCGGTGTCAGCTCGTTCTACGCCGGCATCGCAGGCGCGCTCTATGGCCACTATCTGGGCTTCGTCTCGGTCGAAAGCTTCACCATCCTGCTGTCGATCCAGTTCCTGGGCATGATCATCATCGGCGGCCTCGGCTCGGTGATGGGCACGCTGATGGGCACCGCCTTCATGGTGCTGCTGCCCGAGGTTCTGGAAGGCGTCGTCTCGGCCATGAACGGGGCCGGACTGATCGGCGCCTCGTTCATGACCAATGTCGCCTTCCTCAAGGAGGCTGCGATCGGCCTGGTTATCGTCCTGTTCCTGATCTTCGAACCCGACGGGCTCGCCCATCGGTGGCGGCAGATCAAGGCCTACTGGAAACTCTATCCGTTCTCGTACTGACCCGTTGCCGTCGCGGCGCCGACCGCGACGGTACCCGGCCCCGGCGGGCCCGGATCTCGCGCCCCGCGCGTATGCACCCTGCCCGCCCCATCCGCAGCCGACAACGGCCGCGATCGAAGACAAGAACGAAGCATTCCGCTTCTTCAGGGAGAGACACATGTCCAGGAAGACTCTGACCGGCGCGTTCGCCGCCATCCTGGTCGCCGGCGCCGCCTCAGCGGCGATTGCGGCCGACGACATCAAGATCGGCAACCTGGTCGACTACACCGGTGCGACCTCGACGGTCAGCAAGCCGTTCTCGGAAGGCAAGATCGATGCCTTCAACTGGATCAATGCCCATGGCGGCATCAACGGCAAGCAGATCACCGCCGATACCGTCGACTATTCCTATCAGGCACCGCGCGCCATCGCCGCCTATAAGCGCTGGGTGTCGGAATTCGGCGCTGTGGCGATCGCGGGCTGGGGCACTGCCGACACCGAAGCCCTGGTCGGCTTCCTGGCCAAGGACGAGATGCCTTACTACTCGGGCTCCTATTCCGCCCATCTGACCGATCCGACCGGCAAGTCGGGCGTGGTCAAGGCGCCGGCTCCCTACAACTTCTTCTACAACGTGTCTTATTCGGATGCGCTGCGCGGCATGCTGCAGTGGGCCGCCGAGGACTGGAAGAAGCAGGGCAAGGAGGGCAAGCCCAAATACGTCCATATGGGCGACAACCACCCCTACCCGAATGCCGCCCGCAAGGCCGGTGAGGAATACGCCAAGGAGCTGGGCTTCGACGTCCTGCCGGCGATCCAGTACTCGCTCGCCCCCGCCGACTTCAAGGCGCAGTGCCTGACGCTGAAGGAATCCGGTGCCAACTACGCCTATCTGGGCAACACGGCCGGTTCCAACATTTCACTGCTGAAGAGCTGCGAGACCGTCGGCGTCGAAGCACAGTTCATGGCCAACATCTGGGGCTTCGACGAGAGCGCCGCCGAGGCCGCCGGTTCCGCCGCCGACGGCGTGGTCTGGGTCGTCGGTTCCGCCACCTGGCAGGACGATGCCCCGGGCATGAAGCTGGTGCACGAGATCGCCGGTGGCGACGGCTATCGCCCGGTCCACTATGTCCGCGGCGTCTGCACGGCCTTCTACATGAAGGAAGCCATGGAGTGGGCCGACAAGAATGGCGGCGTCACCGGGCCGAACATCAAGCAGGGCATGTACCAGAAGACCGACTGGGTGCCGGCCGGCCTGGAAGGCGTGTGCTTCCCCTCCACCTGGACGCCCGAGGACCATCGCGGGACGATCGACATGTATGTCTATCAGGGTGAGGTGAAGGACGGGAAGTTCGCCATGAACCGCCTGGCCGAAACCCGGATCGACCGCCGCCCCGAGTGGCTGGGCTGGTGATCCGACGGGACCCGTCTGCCGCGACACGGCGGCGGACGGGTCCTCCCCTCTTCCCGACCCGACCACTCTTTCCTGCACGAGACCTCGCATGTCGATGACCCAGACCGCCACATCCGGCCCCCGGCCCGGCACCGGCGCCCGCCCCGCGGCGGAAGCCGAGCCGATCCTGACCGTCAACAACATCGAGGTCGTCTACAACGACGTGATCCTGGTGCTGCATGGCGTGAGCCTGAACGTGCCCCAGGGTCAGATCGTGACCCTGCTGGGGGCCAACGGCGCCGGCAAGTCGACCACCCTCAAGGCCATCTCGGGCCTGCTCAAGAGCGAGGATGGCGAGATCACCCGCGGCGACGTCACGTTCATGGGCGAGAAGATCAGCGGGCTCGAACCCCAGGAAATCGTCAAGCGCGGCCTGTTCCAGGTGATGGAAGGCCGGCGCGTGGTCGAGGATATGACCGTCGCCGAGAACCTGCGCCTGGGTGCTTATACCCGCCGGGACAGCGGGGTGAAGGCCGATATCGAGATGGTCTACCACTACTTCCCGCGCCTCAAGGAACGGACCGGGCTTTCCGGCTATCTCTCGGGCGGCGAACAGCAGATGCTGGCGATCGGCCGCGCCATGATGGCGCGCCCCAAGCTGATCCTGATGGACGAGCCGTCGATGGGCCTGTCACCGCTGCTGGTGAAAGAGGTCTTCTCGATCATCAAGCAGATCAACGAAGAACAGGGCATGACCATTCTGCTGGTCGAGCAGAATGCCCGTCAGGCCCTCAAGCACGCCTCTTACGGCTACATCATGGAAAACGGCAAGATCGTGCTCGACGGCAGCCGTGACGACCTGATGGGCAACGAGGACGTGAAAGAATTTTACCTCGGCACGGGTGGCGGCGAGCGCAAGTCGTTCAAGTCGATCAAGTCGTTCAAGCGCCGCAAGCGCTGGCTCTGATCTCCGGCCACTTCTCCCGCAACCAGACACCGACGGGCGCCCGCCGCCCCCGCATCCGGTACAGGACGATGACCGACAGCATCCATTACGACGACCGTGAGACCATGGATCCCGAGCGGCGGGAGGCGGGACTGTTCGCACGGCTGCCGGCGCAGATCGCTCTCGCCAAGGCCAAGGCGCCTGCCATGGCCCGGCTTCTGGCCGAGGTGGACGCCCCGGCGATCCGGGATCGCACCGCCCTCGCCACGCTGCCCGTGCTGCGCAAATCCGAACTGACCGCCCGTCAGGCCGCAGAACCGCCGTTCGGTGGGCTCAATGCCGAGGGACCGGGCGAACTTGCCCATCTGTTCATGTCTCCGGGGCCGATTTACGACCCGCAGGGCTCGGGGCCTGATCCCTTCCGCTTCGCCCGCGCCTGCTGGGCGGCGGGTTTCCGGCCCGGCGACGTGGTGCACAACACGCTCGCCTACCACTTCACCCCCGGCGGCTGGATGTTCGACACCGGCGCCCGTGCCGTCGGCTGCGCAGTGATCCCGGCCGGTGGTGGCAACACGGAACAGCAGCTGGCGGCCATCGCCCAGCTGAAGCCCACCGCCTTCACCGGCATGCCCTCCTTCCTGAAGCTGCTGCTGGAGCGGCAGGAAGAGGCCGGACAGGCTGCCACCATCACCAAGGCGCTGGTGACCGGTGAAGCCCTCACCCAGACACTGCGTCAGGAACTGGGGCGGCGCGGGGTCACCGTGGGTCAGGTTTACGGCACGGCGGATCTGGGCCAGATCGCCTATGAGGGCCCGACCTCGGAAGGCATGATCCTGGACGAGGATCTGATTGTGGAGATCGTCCGCCCCGGCACGGGGGATCCGGTGCCCGAGGGCGAGATCGGCGAGGTGGTCGTCACCACCTTCAGCGGCACCTATCCGCTGATCCGCTTCGCAACCGGAGACCTGTCGGCCTTCATGGCCGGCACCAGCCCCTGCGGACGTACCGGCATGCGCCTGCGCGGCTGGCTGGGCCGGGCCGATCAGACCACCAAGATCCGCGGCATGTTCGTCCATCCCGGGCAGGTCGCCCAGGCGCTGAAGGCCGTGGGCGGCATCTCGCGCGCCCGGCTGGTGGTCACCAACCCCGAGGGCCGGGACACGGCGGTCCTGCGCTGCGAGGTGCCGGAGGCCGGTGCCGATGACCTCGCCGGCCGGCTGGCCGACGCCTTCCGCACGGCAGCCAACCTCCGGGCCGAGGTGGAACTGGTGACCCCGGGTGCCCTCCCCGGCGACGGCAAGGTCATCGAAGATGCCCGGATCTATGATTGAGTGAGCCTTCCTTTCCATCCTCCCGCAGCCCATCTCGCGGGGCCGGCCCAGGGCCGTGCCCCGCTTTTTTTGAGCGGATGGATGAAGGGCGGCTCACCCTCCAGGATCATTCCCCGGTGTCGCGCCGCCAGTCTTCATAGGCGTCGAGGTTCTCCTGCTTCGTCGCAGGATAGAGGCCGATGATCGTGTCTCCCGCTTTCACCCGCTCCAGCACGAAATCCTCGTAGCTCTCCATGGCGGAGCACTCCGCCGCCAGCTCGTCGGCAAGATGGGCCGGGATCACCATCACGCCATCGGCATCGCCGACCAGTACGTCGCCGGGGAAGACCGCGACATCGCCGCAGGCGATCGGCCCGTCGATCTCGATCGCCTCGTGCAAGGTGAGGTTGGTGGGCGCCGAGGGACGGGCGTGATAGGCCGGCATCTCCAGCCGGCCGATCCCTTCGGCATCGCGAAAGCCGCCATCGGTGACGATGCCGGCGCAGCCGCGCATCTGGAGCCGGGTGACCAGGATCGAGCCGGCCGAGGCGGCGCGGGCATCCTTACGGGCGTCGATCACCAGCACATGGCCCGGCGGGCAGGTTTCCACCGCCACACGCTGCTTGTGCTCCGGATCGCGGAAGACCGTGATCGGGTTGCGATCCTCCCGCGCCGGGATGTAGCGGAGCGTGAAGGCCGGGCCGACCATGCTCCGCCCTTTCCAGGCCACCGGCACGGCACCCTGGATGAACTGATTGCGCAGGCCGCGCTTGAACAGCGCGGTCGCGAGCGAGGCGGTCGAAACGCGGGCGAGCTTCGCGCGCGTCTCGTCCTTCAGCGGGTGTCCGGTCATCTGGCGGCCTGCCTTCAATAGATCACGGGTTCGTCGACGGGCGCCCCGAAGGACGTCTCCAGATAGTCGAAATCGCAGCCCTTATCCGCCTGCTGGATGTGGTTGGTGAACATCCAGCCCCAGCCCCGGTGGAAGCGCGGCGGCGGCGGGGTCCAGGCGGCCCGGCGCCGGGCGATCTCTTCGTCATCGACCAGCATGTCCAGCCGACGGCCGGGCACGTCGAGGCGCACGATATCGCCGGTCTGCAACAGGGCCAGCGGCCCGCCGACATAGGATTCGGGCGCCACATGCAGCACGCAGGCGCCGAAGGACGTGCCCGACATCCGCGCATCCGACAGCCGGACCATGTCGCGACAGCCCTGTTTCAGCAGCGCCTTGGGCATCGGAATCATGCCCCATTCGGGCATGCCCGGTCCGCCCTTGGGGCCGGCATTGCGCAGCACCAGCACGGCATCGGGGGTGATGTCCCAATCCTCGTCGTCCAGCTTTTCCTTCAGCTCGGGATAGCTGTCGAAGACTATGGCCGGCCCTTCATGGACCAGGAATCTGGGATCGCAGGCCACCGGCTTGATCACCGCACCATCGGGGGCGAGGTTGCCCTTCAGCACCGCGAGCGACCCCTCGTTGTAGATGGGGTTGTCGACCGTGCGGATGACGTCGTCGTTCCAGACCTCGGCACCGTCGATCCCCTCGCCCAGCGTGCGCCCGGTCACGGTCAGACAGTCGCGGTGCAACCGGTCGCCCAGCCGCGCCATCAGCGCCCGCAGGCCGCCCGCATAGAAGAAATCCTCCATCAGATAGGTGGATCCGGCCGGGCGGATATTGGCGATCACCGGGGTCACCCGGCTTTTGGCATCCAGGTCGTCGAGGGTGAGATCGACCCCGGCCCGCCGGGCCATGGCGATCAGATGCACCACCGCATTGGTCGAGCAGCCGGTGGCCATGGCGACGGTCACCGCATTGTCGAAGGCCGCCGCGGTCAGGATCCTGGCCGGGGTCAGATCCTCCCAGATCATGCCTACGATCCGCCGCCCGCAGTCGGCCGACATGCGGATGTGGTTGGAATCGGCGGCCGGAATGGACGAGGCTCCCGGCAGCGTCAACCCAAGCGCCTCGGCGATCGCCGTCATGGTCGACGCCGTGCCCATGGTCATGCAATGGCCGTAAGAGCGCGCGATGCCCCGCTCCATGCCCTTCCACTGCGCCTCGGTGATGGTGCCGGCGCGGCGTTCGTCCCAGTATTTGAATGCATCCGAACCGGAGCCCAGGGTGCGCCCTTCCCAATTGCCGCGCAGCATCGGCCCGGCCGGCAGATAGATCGCAGGCAGGCCGGCCGAGATCGCGCCCATCACCAGGCCGGGGGTGGTCTTGTCGCAGCCGCCCATCAGCACCACGCCGTCGACCGGGTGGGAGCGGATCAGCTCCTCGGTCTCCATCGCCAGCATGTTGCGATAGAGCATCGTCGTCGGCTTGACGTAATTCTCGCTGACCGACAGGGCCGGCAGCTCGATCGGGAAGCCGCCGGCCTGAAACACGCCGCGCTTCACGTCGTCGACGCGCTGCCTGAAATGCTGATGGCAGGGATTGATGTCGGACCAGGTGTTCAGGATCGCCACCACCGGCTTGCCTGCCCAGTCCTGCTCGTCATAGCCCATCTGCAGGGTTCGGGAGCGGTGCCCGAAGCCGCGGAAATTGTCGGGCGCGAACCAGCGCGCCGAGCGCAGCTCGTCATAGGTCCTGGTCATGGGGGTCATCCGGTAAAGGCGAAAATCAGCCAGGTGAGGGCAGCGGCGGCGAGGCCGCCGGCAATTTCCGGCCAGTTGCCGAAATCGAAGCCGTCGGCCGCCTCTTCCGCGGCAAAATCGGCGGCGGTCACCGCCTCGTCCTGATCCTGGATCGGGTCGTCGGGTCGCATCGATGCCTCCTCATTCCACCAGCGAGGGCAGCCAGAGGGCGATGTCGGGGAAGGCCAGCACCAGCAGCAGACCAATCGCCTGCAGGGCGATGAACGGCATCACCGCGGCAAAGATCTCCTGCAGCTCGACATCCTTGGGCGCCACCGATTTCAGAAAGAAACAGGCCGGACCGAAGGGCGGCGACAGGTAGTAGATCTGGATGTTCATCGCGAACAGCACGCCGAACCAGACCGGGTCGTAGCCCAGATCCTGGACCACGGGGGCGAAGATCGGCACGGTGATGAACAGGATAGCGATCCATTCAAGAAAGGTGCCCAGCACCATCACGATCGCCATCATCACCACGATCACCCAGATCGGCGCGATGTCGAGCGAGGTGAGCATGCCGCGCAGGAAGTCGCCGCCGCCGATCCGGTTGTAGATGCCGATCAGCGACACCGCCCCCAGCACCAGCCAGATGATCGAACCGACCGTCAGTGCCGTGCGCCGCATGGCGTCGCGGGCCATGGTCCAGGACAGCTCGCCCCGCACCGCGGCGACCACGAGCGATCCGACCGCACCGATCGCCGCCGCCTCGGTCACCGTGGCGACGCCGCTGTAGATGACCCCCAGCACCGCCATGATCAGCACGGCCGGCAGGATGGCGCCGTTCAGAAAACGCAGCCGCTGCACGAAGGGCAGGCCGGTTTCGGGGATGTCGTAGATCGGCGCCAGCGACGGGTTGAGCCGCACCCGCACCAGCACATAGGCGATGAACAGCGAGGCGAGCAGCAGCCCCGGCACGGCCGAGGCCGCGAACAGCTTCGTGATCGAGACCTGGGCGGCCAGGCCGTAGACGATCAGCACCACCGAGGGCGGGATCAGGGTCGCCAGCGCGCCGGCCGCACAGATGATGCCGATCGACATCTTGCGGTCATAGCCGAGACGCAGCATCTGCGGCAGGGCGATCAGCCCCAGCATCACGATTTCGCCGCCCATGATGCCGCTCATCGCGGCCAGGACAACGGCCACTACGGTGGTCTGTACGGCGACCGAGCCGCGGAAACGCCCGCCCAGGATCGCCATGCTTTCGAACAGCGTATGCGCGATCCCCGATCGTTCCAGCACATTGGCCATGAACACGAAGAAGGGCACCGCGATCAGTTCGTATTTGTGCAGGACCTCGGTGACATTGGCCGAAACGATGAAGAAGCCGGCACGCTCGCCGAAATAGAGCACTGCCGTCACCAGCGACACCGTAAGCGTGGTGACGCCGAGCGGAATGCCGATCGCCATCAGGGCCAGCAGGCCCAGGACGATCAGGATGGTGATGATCTCAATGCCCACCGCCGTCTTCCTTCTCGGTCCCCTGGAACCAGCGGATCAGGTTGGCGAAGAGCTGCGCGACATAGAGCACGCACCCCGCCAGCAGCACGACCTTGAGGTAGCTGGGCTGGATGGAGTTGAGCGCCGTGCCGGAATATTCCGGCCGCGCGATCACGCGCATCGCCGGGCTCCAGATCGCCAGGATCAGGCCGGTTACGGCGCCGATCGACACCAGGATCTGGATCAGGCGGAAACGGCGCCAGAGCTTCGGGCCGACCAGGATTTCGAGCATGGTGATCGAGATGTGGCGGTTGCGCTCGGTGACATAGCCGACCGAGAGCACCCAGGCCGTGGCACAGAGCGCCATGGTCACCTCGATCGACCAGCTTGTGGGGTGATCGAAGCCGTAGCGCATCACCACCTCCAGGGCCGAGAGGGCGATGCAGGCGAAGAGCAGCGACGCACAGGCCTGGCCGGTGAAGACGCTCACCCGGTCCATGGCCGCGGCGCAGCAGGCGAAGAACCGTCTCATCGGGCCTCCCGCTGACGGAACCCACTCCAGGCCGGTCGCGGCACCGCCAGGGCGACACCGCGACCGGCCGGCGATCACTTCAGCAGGCCGATCTGCTTCATGTAGGCGAGGTTGGCGTCCAGGGCCTCCTTGGCGAGCGGACCCTTGGCGGCGAACTTCTCCCATTCGATGCGGGCGACGTCGCGCAGCCTGTCGCGATCGGCCTGGGCCCAGTCGATGACCTCGACCTTGCCGGCGGCGGCATCCTTCGCGGCCAGCGCCGCATCCTGTTCGGCGACCACCCGGGTCAGATCGGCCATAGCCATGTAGAACCAGTCGCGCAGCGCCTTCCGGTCGGCCTCGGAAAGGTCTTCCCATTTCTCGCGATTGAACGAGAGCTGCATCGACGGCATCGAATGGATGCCGGGATAGAGCGGATAGCGCGCGACGTCGTTCAGCCCGGTGCTGGCATTGTTGACATAGGCCGAGGCGTCGGCGGCATCGACGATGCCCTTTTCAAGCGCACCATAGACTTCCGAGAACGGAATGGAGACCGGGCTTGCGCCGGCCGCCTGGAACACGGCCGAGGCCAGCCCCTCGGGCGCCCGGATCTTCTTGCCCTTCAGGTCGTCGAAGGTCCGGATCGGCACCCGCGCCGGCAGGGCCTCGCGGCTGTAAGGCGCGCAGCCGACCAGATGCGCCTCGCCGTCGGAAACCTCGTCCAGCGCCTTCTGCCAGACCGCTTCGCCGGGGCCGTTTTCGCAGAAACCGGCCATCTGCTGCGGCGTGTCGTAGCCCGAGATCAGATCGCCCAGGATGGCGAAGGCGGGCTCCAGCCCCGAAAAATAGTTGACCGAGGTCCAGTCGCCATCGATCACGCCCAGCCCGACGGCATGGGGCGTCTCCTTGGCCGGCACCACAGATCCGTTGGGCGTGAGGGCGATTTCCACCCGGCCGCCGGTCATCTCGGCGATCTTCGGCAACCAGTGTTCGGTGAGGTACTGAGTCGAGAAGTCGCCGGCATTGAACGACGTCTGGACGGTATAGGTCGCGGCCGTGGCCGGTGCCACGAAGGCGCAGGCCACCAGGCCCGCGAGGGCCGTGATCGTCGGGCGCATTCCATATCCTCCCTGGGCATCGAGGGTTTGATCACCTCGTTGACAAAAGCACTAATATATTAGTTGCCCTGACGCAACATCTGATATGGTCCGGGAAGAGAGTGCTTCAGGGAGCCCGCCGCCCATGTCCCCCAGGCGATCCGTCCTGCCCGACTTCACCGACATCGCCACGCTGGCCGATCTGGACCGGCGGCCGTTGGCGTCGCAGGGCATCTATGCCGCACTCAGGCGCCGGATCATCGACCTGGAGCTGAAGCCGGGGGCCCTGCTGTCGCGCACCCAGCTGGCCGAGGAATATGCCGTCAGCCAGACGCCGGTGCGGGACGCCTTCCTCAGGCTGGAGCGGGAGAAGCTGGTCGAGATCTTCCCCCAGTCGCGCACGGTGGTTGCCAAGATCGATATCGCCCATGCCCGCGAGACCCAGTTCCTGCGGCTCGCGATCGAAATCGAGGTCGCCAAAACCATCGCCCGCCACCAGATACCGGCAGACTTGACGGCCTATGCCCGTCGCCTGCTGCATCTGCAGGGCCAGGCCTTCGCCGATGGGGATATCGAGCGGTTCTCCATCCTGGACCGGCATTTCCATCTGGCGCTCTACGACGCCGTCGGCCATCCCGATCTCTGGTACATGATCGCCGAACGCTCCGGCCATATCGACCGGCTTCGCGCGCTGAACCTGGTCGATCCGGGCAAGGCCCAGGGCATTCTGGACTATCACGGCCGCATCCTGGACCGGATCGATGCGGGCGATACCGCCGGCGTGGAAGAGGCGGTGCGCGGCCATCTTTCAGGCACGCTCAGCGCCGTCGCCCGGATCATGGAGCGCCATCCCGACTATTTCTGAGGGCATGTCCGCCCGCGTCAGGACCAGTCAGGACCAGTAGTCGATCCCGGTATAGACCAGCACACCCGCGCCGATCGCCGCCAGCACGGCACCGGCGCCGCGCTTGATGCGCATCGGCCAGCGCGGCGCGAGTTTGCGGCCGGCATGGGCAGCGCCCCAGGCAAGACCCGCCCACCACAATGCACCACCCGCCGCAATGCCGCCCAGAAGCGGGATCTTGTCTTCGGCGAAGCGGCCGAGGGTCGCGAACAGGGCAAGGAAGGCCGCAACCGCCGTCGGGTTGACGATGGTAAGTGCGAAAGTGGCGATACAGCCGGAACAGGCGGCCATCACCCGGTTGCGGCCGTGATAGGTCGGGTTGGGCAAGGCGGTGATCTGGCCGCCGTCGCGGCTGAGCGCACCGGTCGCGGTCACCAGCCCCATGATCAGCAGCAGCAGGCCAGCGAACAGCTGCAAGGGCCGCTCGAAGGCATAGATCTGCTCGATCCAGCCGAGCCCCGCCACGGCGATGCCGGCATAGACCAGATCGGCCAGCACGACGCCCAGGCCGGTCACGAAGCCCACCCGCCAGCCGCGGTCCAGGCTGCGCCCGATCACCATCACCGCCGCCGGCCCCACCGGGGCCGCGACCACCAGACCGATGCCGATGCCCGCGAGGAAGCTGGACAGGATCATGCGCCGATCGTCCGCTCCGCCATCTGTCCTCCTGTCGTCTTTGCCATCTGGATCGGATCCCGGCCTTTTCGCAAAGCGCCCTTTGGTCTATGCATTGTGGCGCCCCGAAGGCAAGCCCGGAAGCCGTCGACCGAGGCCGTTTCATGAGGATCGCGTGACCACGGACCCGCTGGATGAGACCCCAGACCGGCTGACGCTGCAAGAGCTGGCATGCTTCCGCGGCGACCGGCCGATCTTCATCGGCCTGGATGCGGAGCTGGAGGCCGGCCATGCGCTGGTCGTCACCGGCCGCAACGGCGCCGGCAAATCGACGCTGTTGCGCATCCTGGCGGGCTTCGTGCGCGCCGATGCGGGGCAGGTGCTCTGGAACGGCGTCGATCGCGAGGATCACGACATCCCCTGGCGGGAACGGCTCCACTATCTGGGCCATCGCGACGGCATCGCCGCCGAACTCGCAGCCGGCGCCGATCTCAGGCACTGGGCAGCGATCCTGGGCGTGCCACGGCCGCTGCGGGCGGCACGGGTGGCCGAAGCGCTGGAGGCCCTCGACATCCCGCATCTGGCCGAGCTGCCGGTGCGGGTCCTTTCGGCCGGCCAGCGCCGGCGCCTGGCCCTCGCCCGCCTGCTGCTCGCCCGGCGTCCGCTCTGGGTGCTGGACGAACCCACCACCGCGCTCGACCGCGACGGTCAGGCGCTGGTCGCCCGGCTGATCGGCGATCATCTCGACCAGGGCGGCATGGTCGTCACCGCCACCCATCTGGCCCTCGGCCTGGACGACCGGGTCGTGCCGCTCGATATCGAGGAGGCGGCGCCATGAGCCTGGCCGGCACCTTCAGCGCCATCCTGATCCGCGATCTGGCCCGCACCGCCGGCCGGTCCGGAGATGTCGTGGCCGTGCTCGCCTTCTTCGTGGTGGCGGCCACCCTCTTCCCACTGGGTGTGGGCCCCGGCCCGCAGGTGCTGGCGCGGATCGCCTCGGGTGTGGTCTGGGCATCGGCGCTGCTTGCCGTGCTGCTCTCGCTCGACCGGCTGTTCGATGCCGACCGCAATGACGGGGCGCTCGAAGGTCTGGCCCTCTCCCCCGCGCCGCTCGCGATCGTGGTGCTGGCCAAGACCGCGGCCCACTGGCTGACCACGGGCCTGCCGCTGATCCTGATGGCACCGCTGGTCGCGATCATGCTGCAGGCGGAGCTGCGGCTGGTCCCCGCCCTGATGGCCTCGCTCGCCCTCGGCACGCCGGCGCTGTCGCTGATCGGCGCAATCGGTGCGGCCCTCACCCTGGGCGCCCGGCGGGGGGCGGCGCTGATGCCGCTGCTGCTGCTGCCGCTCTATGTTCCGGTGCTGATCTTCGGGGTCGGCGCGGTCGAAGCGGCGGCGAACGGTCTGCCCATGGGGCCGCATCTGATGCTGCTCGCCGCGGGCTCGGTGCTTGCCCTCGCCCTGGCGCCGCTGGCCGCGGCTGCCGGGTTGCGCGCGGGGCTGGACTGATCGGGGCCTGCGCGCGACACTTGGGCGTTCCGGACCGCGTCCGATGGTCGCGCAGGCCCGGCAAGGCTTGACGCCCGGCCGCCAGGCGTGCACCTCCTCGCGGGTGCGGGTTCCGGAACCCGTGTTCCATCTGTTCCCTCAGCCGGCGGGGTCCCGTCCGCGATGCATCGCTACGCCAATCCCACCCTCTATGGCCGCATCGTCGACCGCGTCCGCCGCCGGCCGGGCTGGCGGGGCTGGCGCTGATTCTGGTCGGGCTCTATCTCGGCCTGTTCGTGGCGCCGCCCGACTATCAGCAGGGCGAAAGCTTCCGAATCATGTATGTCCATGTGCCGGCGGCGTGGATGGCGATGTTCTCCTATGCCGGCCTGGCGGTGTCGAGTGCGGTCTACCTGATCTGGCGCCATGGCGTGGCCGACGTCACCGCCAAGGCGATCGCGCCGGCGGGGGCCGCCTTCACCGCCATCGCGCTGGTCACAGGCTCGCTCTGGGGTCAGCCGATGTGGGGCACCTGGTGGGTCTGGGACGCGCGGCTGACCTCGGTGCTGCTGCTGTTCTTCCTGTATCTGGGCTACATGGTGCTGCGGGACGCCTTCGATGCGCCCGAACGCGGTGCCAAGGCGGCGGCCATCCTGGCGGTGGTGGGTGTGGTCAACCTGCCGATCATCAAGTTTTCGGTCGACTGGTGGAACACGCTGCACCAGCCGGCGACGATCTCGAAGCTCGACGCGCCCTCGATCCATCCGTCCATGCTCTGGCCGCTGCTGGCGATGGCGCTGGGCTTCACGCTGATCTTCGTGGCGATCGTCTGCCTGCGCGCGCGGACGGAACTTCTGGAACGCCGGGCGCGCAGCCTGGAGATGCAGGCGGCGCTCGGCCGCGCCGAGTGACCGGAAGAGGCAAATGACCGGAACAGGCCGGGCCGCCGCGGATTTTTGTCACGCAACTTCCGCGACATAGCGGCGCAAGCCTGCCGCAGCACTGGACGCGGGCCCCGGCCTGACACTATCTGTTGCGCAAGATCGCGCCGGGCCTGCCGGACGACGATCATTGTTGAGGACATGACGGCGGTGAACGACCTCGAAACCTTCCTGGCGATGGGCGGCTATGCCGCCTATGTGTGGCCCTCCTTCGGCTTCGCCCTTGTGGTGCTGGCGGGGGTGTGGCTGCAGGCCCGCGTGGCGCTGCGCCGCGCCGAGGCCCGCCTGGCCCGGCTCGAGGCGCTGGGGCTGGACCGGCGCGCACGCCGCCGCCGCCCCGCCCCTTCCGCACCGGGCACCGCCGCCCGCACCGACGGAGCCACCGACGATGCCGCCCGCGCCTGAAGCTTCCGCCGCCGGACGCGGCACCGCCGCCCGCACGCCTGCCCCACGACGCTTCAACCGCAAGCGTCGCCGGATGTATGCGCTGGGCGGCATCCTGCTGCTGGTCGCCGTGGCGGTCGCCCTGGTTCTGGGCGCCTTCCGCGACAATCTGCTGTTCTTCTACAGCCCGAGCGACATTCAGGCGAAGCAGGTGGAACCCGGTACCCGGCTTCGGGTCGGCGGCCTGGTCGAGGCCGGCAGCGTGATCCGAGGCCCCGGTACCAATGTCGCCTTCACCGTCTCGGACGGTGCCAAGACCCTGGTCATCCATTACGACGGCCTGCTGCCGGATCTGTTCCGCGAAGGCCAGGGCATCGTCGCCGAAGGCCGGCTGGAGCCCGATGGCACGGTCACGGCCGAACAGGTTCTGGCCAAGCATGACGAGACCTATATGCCGCCCGAGGTGGTCGACGCCATGAAACGTGCCGGCACCTGGCACGGCGAAGGTACGCCCGAGGGCAGCCATCAGAAGCTTCTGAAGACCGGCAGCGGGGATCCCAGCTGATGATCGCCGAACTCGGCCACTACCTCCTGGTCCTGGCGCTCGCCATGGCCATCGTCCAGGCGGTGGTGCCGCTGATCGGGGCCGCGCGCGGCGATGCGGCGCTGATGGCCGCCGGTCGCGGGGCCGCGATGGCCCAGATGCTGTCGATCCTGGGGGCCTTCGCCGCGCTGACCACCGCCTTCATCCAGAGCGATTTTTCGGTGCTGCTGGTCGCGGCCAATTCCCACACCGCCAAGCCGCTGCTCTACAAGATCACCGGCGTCTGGGGCAATCACGAGGGCTCGCTGCTGCTCTGGGCCACGATCCTGGCCCTCTATGGCGGCGCGGTGGCGCTGTTCGGCCGCAATCTGCCGCCCTCGCTTCGGGCGCGGGTGCTCGCGGTCCAGGGCATGATCGCGATCGGCTTCCTGCTGTTCATGCTGCTGACCTCCAACCCCTTCGACCGGCTGATGCCGCCGCCGGCAGAGGGGCGCGACCTCAACCCGCTGCTCCAGGACCCCGGCCTCGCCTTCCATCCGCCCTTCCTCTATCTCGGCTATGTCGGCTTCTCGATCGCGTTCGCCTTCGCGATCGCAGCCCTCATCGAAGGCAAGGTCGATGCCGCCTGGGCGCGCTGGGTCAGGCCCTGGACGCTGGCGGCCTGGGTGTTCCTGACGATCGGCATCGCGCTCGGCTCGTGGTGGGCCTATTACGAGCTCGGCTGGGGCGGCTGGTGGTTCTGGGACCCGGTCGAAAACGCCTCGCTGATGCCCTGGCTGGCCGGCACCGCCCTTCTGCATTCCGCGATCGTGGTCGAGAAGCGCGACACGCTGAAATCCTGGACCATCCTGCTCGCGATCCTGACCTTCTCGCTCAGCCTGCTCGGCACCTTCCTGGTCCGCTCGGGCGTCATCACCTCGGTCCACGCCTTCGCGAGCGACCCGACCCGCGGCGTCTTCGTGCTCGGCTTCATGTGCGTGGTGGTGGGCGGCGGTCTCACCCTCTATGCCTGGCGGGCGCCGACGCTGAAGCCCGGCGGGCTGTTCGCCCCGGTCAGCCGCGAAAGCGGGCTGGTGGTCAACAACCTGCTGCTGTCGGCTCTGGCCGCCACCGTGCTGATCGGCACGCTCTATCCGCTGTTCCTGGATGCCTTCGCCGGCGCCAAGGTCACCGTGGGCCCACCCTTCTTCGATGCCACGGTCGTGCCACTCGCGGTGCCGCTGCTGATCGTGGCCGGCATGGGCCCGTCGCTGGCCTGGAAGCGTGGCGATCTGGGGGCCGTGCTCCAGCGGCTGCGCTTCGCCATGGTCGCGGCCCTGCTTGCCGCGGCGGCCGGGTTCTTCGTCGGCGGCATTTCGGTCGATGGTGCGCTCGGCGCGCTCGGCCTGATGCTCGGCGTCTGGCTGGTGGCCGCCAGCCTGGCCGATGTCGCAGAGCGCATCCAGATCGCGAAGGGTGCGGGCACCGCCTGGCGCCGGGCACGTAACCTGCCGCGTGCAGCCTGGGGCACGGCGGTCGCCCATCTGGGCGTCGGCATTCTGGTACTCGGGATCACCGGTGCGTCGATCTGGCAGGCAGAGAAGACCGTAACACTCGCCCCCGGTGACCGGGCCGAAATCGGCAGCCGGGTGGTTGAATTCCGTGGCGTCACCCAGCAGCCGGGGCCGAATTACCGCAGCACCATCGGCGATCTGCGTCTGATGTCGGGCGACGGGCCCGGCGCACGGGCGGTGGCGAAGCTCAGCCCCGAGATCCGCTTCTATCCCGCCCAGGGCACCACAACCACCGAGGCCGCCATCCGCACCAATGGCGTCGCTGACGTCTATGTGGCGCTCGCCGGCGCCGAACCCGTGGACGGGAAGTGGAGTTTCCGGCTCTACCACAACCCGCTGACGCCCTGGATCTGGGGCGGCGCGCTGGTCATGGCACTCGGCGGCATGATATCGCTGAGCGACCGGCGCCTCAGGGTCGGGGCGCCGCGCCGCGCCCGGACCCCGCAGACCACCGGCTCCCTGCCCCCCGCCCCCGCCGAGTGAGTGGCCGCGCCGATGCTGAAGCGTCTGATCTACGTCCTGCCGGTGCTGGTGTTCCTGGCACTGGCCGGGGTGTTTCTCACCGGGCTCGACCTCGACCCCCGGGCCGTGCCCTCGGGCCGGATCGACAAACCGGTCCCGGCCTTCGCGCTCGGGCCGATCGAGGGTCGGGAGCAGGGGCTCGCCGCGGCAGATCTGGCTGACGGCCGGCCGGTGCTGGTCAATTTCTTCGCGTCCTGGTGTGTCCCCTGCCTGGCCGAACACCCGCTGCTGATGAAGATGGCCCGCGAAGAAGGCGTGCGCATCGTCGGGATCAACTACAAGGACCGGCCCGAGGATGCCCGCCGCTGGCTGGATCGCCATGGTGATCCCTATACCCGCATCGGTGCCGATATCGACGGCCGGACCGGCATCGAGTTCGGCATTTCGGGCGTGCCGGAAACCTTCGTGGTCGACGGCCGGGGCCGCATCCTGGCCCAGCATATCGGCGTGCTGACCGAAGAGGCGCTGGAAGACCGCATCCGTCCGCTGCTGAAGGAGGCGGCCGAATGACCCGCGCGGCTTGCCTCGCGATCGCCGCCCTGCTGGTCGTCTCCGCCCCGCAGGTGCTGGCCCAGCAGACCGACGCCCCGGCACAGCGTTCGCCCCAGGAAATGCCGGCCCCCGGCAGCGTGGCCCCCGGCCCGCTCGCCCAGCCCGAGGTTCCGCTGGCCGACCCGGCCGAAGAGCAACGGGCGCGCGAGATCTCGAAGGAACTGCGCTGCCTGGTCTGCCAGAACCAGTCGATCGAGGACAGCAATGCCGAACTGGCCCGCGACCTGCGTCAGGTGGTGCGCGAGCAGGTGGCGGCCGGCCGCAGCCGCGACGACATTCTGACCTTCATGGTCGACCGCTATGGCGACTGGATTCTGATGCGGCCGCCGGTCAAGTCGACCACCTATCTGCTTTGGGGCGCCCCGGCGCTGGCCCTGCTGATCGGGGCTGCGATCGCGATCGGCTTCATCCGCCGCCAGCGCCGCGCCTATGCCGCCCGCGCCGCCGAGGATGGCTTCGCCCGCCCGCTCGACGACGACGAGGCCTGGCGCCTGGCCCGGCTGCTCGACGAAACCGGTCCCGCCCCATCCGGCACGGACGAAGTCTTCGATCCGGCGCCGGACACGACCCGGGCAGCCGGCGCGGATGACGGCGCCCCCGATGCCTCCGGATCCGACGAAGACGACACGCCGCCCAAGGACGGACGCCCCCAGACATGACCGGTCTCTGGTTCTGGGCGGTCATCGCCCTGGTCACCCTGCTTGCCCTGACCGTGCTGCTGCTGCCGGTGCTGAAAGGTCGCGCCCGCGAACGCGGGGCCGCCCGGCTGGGGGACATCGCGATCTACCGCCATCAGCTGGCCGAGGTCGATACCGAACTCGCCCAGGGCCGGCTGACGGCCGAGGAGGCGACGGCCGCGCGGCTCGAGATCCAGCGCCGGCTGCTTGCGGCCGATGCCGCCCGCGGGGCGGAACCGCATCACGCGCCCTCGGGCCGCAAGGAACGACGCCGGGCCAACCGCCTGGCGGCGATCCTGATCCTGCTGGTGCCGATGATCGCCGTCGGCGTCTATCTGCATCTGGGCCAGCCCGGCCTGCCCGACCATCCGGCGGCGGAACGGCCGCTCGCCCAGGCGAGTGATGCCGATCTGGCGAAGCTGGCCGAAGAGCTTGCGACCAAACTTGAAGGCGCCGACAGCGAGGACCCCCGTGGCTGGACCCTGCTCGGCCGCGCGCTGAGCAGCCTGGGGCGCCATGACGAGGCCGCCCGCGCCTTCGCCCGGGCGCTGGCCCTGGCCCCCGATGACGTCGACCTGCTGACCAGTGCCGCCGCCGCCGAGGTGATCGCCCGCGGCGGGCAGGTGGACGAGCATGCCCGGGTGCTGTTCGACCGTGCCGTCGCCCGCGATCCCGGCAATGCCGCAGCCCGCTATTATCTGGGCCTTGCCGACGCCCAGGCCGGCCGGATCGCCGAGGCGCTGGAACGCTGGGTGGCGCTTGCCGCCGACACCCCCGCCGACGCCCCGTGGCGGGCTGAGCTGGAACGTCAGATCCGCCGCGCCGCCGGCGATCTGGGCCGGCCGGTCGCAAGCCTCATCCCCGAAAGCTGGCGCAACCCGGGCGAGGCCGCAGAGGCACCCGGCGGCATGGCCGTGCCGCCCGCCCAGGCCGAAATGATCCGCGGCATGGTTCAGGGGTTGGCCTCGCGCCTGGAAAACGCGCCCGAGGATCCCGACGGCTGGCTGCGTCTCGCCCGCTCCTATACCGTTCTCGGTGATCCTGCCGCGGCACGCGCGGCCCTTGCCCGCGGCGCCGAAGCCAATCCGCGGGTGATGGACCTGCAGCTCGCCCTGATGCAGGCACGGGTCGAGGTTCCGGACGACGGCGACCTCGACCCGCGGATCATCACCGCTGCCCGGGCCGCCCGCGACCGGGCGCTGGCGCTGGCGCCCGAACACGACATGGCGCTCTGGCTGGGGGGCGAGGTCCATGCCCGCGACGGCGAACTGGATCAGGCCCGCGCCCTGTGGCACCGCCTGCTGGACGTGTTGCCCAAGGATTCGCCCGACCGGCGTCAGGTAGAGGCGCGGATCACAGCACTCGACGACACCACCGGCGACGTGCCGCCCCCTGCCGAGTGATCGGTGCCACTGCCGGTTTCCTCCGGGCCGCCCGCCCGTCATAATCCCGTCTCAGAGACAGGCCTCGTCCGAAGGGGCGGCGGGGGGCGGCGAAACCAGAACGGCCGGCGGCGGCCATGAAGGGGGCACATGACGACGACACGCTGGGCGCTGGAGGTGGAGCGCCTGCACAAGCGCTTCGGTGATCTGGAGGTGGTGAAGGGGGTCTCTCTCCAGGCGGCCGAAGGCGATGTGATCTCGATCATCGGCAGCAGCGGATCGGGCAAAAGCACCTTCCTGCGCTGCATCAACATGCTGGAAATGCCCGATCAGGGCGTCGTCCGTGTCGATGGCGAGGAGATCCGGCTGAAGCCGGCACGTGGCGGCGGCATGGAGCCGGCCGATCCACGCCAGCTGGACCGCATCCGCGCCCGGCTGGGCATGGTGTTCCAGAGCTTCAATCTCTGGCCGCATCTGACGGTGCTCGAGAATGTGACCGAGGCGCCGGTCCATGTGCTCGGCCGCCCCCGCGACGAGGCCTCCGAGACCGCCCGTCGCCTGCTCGAGAAGGTCGGCATCGGCGACAAGACCGGGCACTATCCTGCGGAACTTTCAGGCGGGCAGCAGCAGCGCGCGGCCATCGCCCGGGCGCTGGCCATGGATCCCCGCGTGATGTTGTTCGACGAGCCGACCTCGGCACTCGATCCCGAACTGGTCGGCGAAGTATTGCGTGTCATTCGCAGTCTTGCCGAAGAAGGCCGGACGATGTTGATCGTCACGCATGAGATGGGTTTTGCGCGGGAGGTGTCTTCGCGGGTCGCATTCTTCGATCAGGGGGTCATCGCCGAAGACGGTCCGCCTGAACAGGTCTTCGAAAATCCAGTCAACGACCGTTGTCGTCAGTTTCTTGCAAGCCGGCTGCGATAATTCTGGAGCGCCGGATACACATAGTTAACTCTCGTGTTATATCTTGTGTACAGGTCGTGACTGATCAGGCGTATCGCTTCATGATCTGCCCGAAATCAGTTGCGCAAGAAACATAACGAACGCATGGAGCAAAGCTGATGGCATCCTGCACTGAGGGCGGCAGCAACGATCGTGATCTGGAATTGTTCCACTTCGCGTTTCGGTTTCTCGTCGAGGAACCTGATCGCATTCTGGCCGAGCGGGGCTTGAACCGGTCGCACCATCGGATTCTGTATTTCGTGGGGCATGGCGGCCCCGACATGACGCTGACCGACCTGCTGGACAAGCTCAGGGTGTCGCGTCAGGCGCTGCATCGGCCGATGCGCCAGCTGCTGGATCAGGGGCTGGTTCTGCTGACGCCGGTGCCGTCGAACCGACGGATGCTGAATGTGCGGCTCAGCGACGAAGGCGCGAAGCTCGAAGCCCGGCTGTCGGCCCTGCAGACCGGCTATCTCGATAAGGCCTTCGCGGCCGTCGGCCCCGGTGCTGCGGAAGCCTGGCGGCAGGTGATGGAGGTTCTGGCGGCCGACCCGACCCGGCTTGGCCAGATCGATCGTCCCACGATGCGGGTTGCCGGTCGCGCCCATCACGAGCATGGGGCCACGGCCCACGCATCCTGACGTTTCACAGGCCTTGCCCGCGTTTTGTCGTTGAACCGGCCCCTGCGGCCCGGCTTTACTAGATCTTAGCAACACCGCATCCGTCAGCGGCGGGCCCCCAGGGTTCGGCCGCCGGTTCGGGGGAGCCGGTGGGCCGCGCCTGAAGGCCGGTCCCGGGCGGTGCAGAGGGTCGAGTATCGTCGAGGGAGATCGACACGTGGGCATTTTCCGTATCCTGAGCGCCGCCGTCATCGGACTGGGGCTGGCCACCGGCAGCGCTGCCGCGGCCGACAAGATCCGCATCGCGACCGAGGGTGCCTATCCCCCGTTCAACTTCGTGAACGAGCAGGGCAAGCTCGACGGCTTCGACGTCGACATCGCCAATGCTCTTTGCGCGAAGATGAAGGCCGACTGCGAGATCGTCGCCCAGGATTGGGACGGCATCATTCCGGGCCTGCTCGCCAACAAATACGATGCGATCATCGCGGCGATGTCGATCACCGAGGATCGCAAGCAGTCGGTGGATTTCTCCAGCAAGTACGCCCTGTCGGCCGGCCAGTTCGTGGCGCCGAAGGACAAGACCTATGACGACACCTCGCCCAAGGCACTGGCCGGCAAGGTGATCGCCGTCCAGCGGTCGACGACCCACGTCACCTATCTGGAAGACAACTACAAGGACAGTGATATCCGGCTCTACGACACCCAGGACCAGGCCAATCTGGACATGGTGTCGGGCCGCGCCGACCTCACGCTTGCCGATCAGCCGATCCTGGGTGACTGGCTTAAGACCAGCGACGGCCAGGGCTTCCACTTCGTGGGCAAGCCGGTTGCCGATCCGAAGTGGTACGGCGAAGGCATCGGCGTTGCGGTCCGCAAGGGCGATACCGCGCTTGTGACGAAGTTCAACGAGGCGATCGCCGCGATCCGCGCCGACGGCACCTTCAAGCAGATCAACGACAAGTGGTTCAACTTCGACATCTACGGCGAGTGACCGTCTGCCCGGCCCATGGCCGGGGCCTGTCGACCGGAACCGTCGGATGGCCGGGGCAGCGATGTCCCGGCCTTCGCGGTTCGATGGTATCGGCCTGACGCCGGGCCGATGCACCGCTTTCAGGGAACGGTCCCGCTTCGATGTTCGACTTCAAGGGCTATGGCGGCCTGCTGATCGAGGGGGCGGCCATCACGCTCGCCCTGATCCCGCCTTCGCTGGCGCTGGGGCTGGTGCTGGGCCTTGCCGGCGCTCTCGCCAAATCCAGCCGGTCGCGGGTTCTGCGCGGCATCGGCCAGACCTACACCACCGTCATCCGCGGCATTCCCGAGCTGCTGGTGGTGCTGTTCGTGTTCTTCGCCCTGCCGGTGATCGTGAACAACGCCCTCACCGCCGCCGGCGCCCAGACCCAGGTTTCGGTCAGCCCCTTCGTCGCCGGTGTGGTGGCGTTGGGACTCGCCTATGGCGCCTATGCGACCGAGGTGTTCCGCGGCGCGCTTGCAGCCCTGCCCAAGGGCCAGATCGAAGCCGCCCGGGCGCTGGGCATGAGCCCACGCCTGACCTTCCGGCGGATCGTCCTGCCGCAGGTCTGGCGGCTGGCCCTGCCGGGCCTCGGCAATCTGCTGCTGGTGATGATGAAGGATACCTCCCTGGTGTCGGTGGTGGCCCTCGACGAGCTGATGCGCAAGGCCCATGTCGCCGCCGGCGCCACGCGGGAGCCCTTCACCTTCTTCTTCGCCGCGGCAATCATCTATCTGTTCTTCACCCTGATCGCGGAGATCGGCATCGCCCGTATGGAACGCTGGGCCGCCCGCGGCACCGGCCGGCGCGCCGCACCGGTGCCCGCCCCCGGCGCGAGGGCCTGAGCAATGCGATGGGAAGTCATCTTCGACAATTGGGAGCGGCTGGCCGGCGGTCTGGGAACCACCTTCCAGCTCGTCGCCCTGGCGCTCATCATCGGGGCGGCCCTCGCCCTGGTGGTCGCCATGGCGCGCATCTCGCAGAACCCGCTGCTCGCCTGGGCCGGTCGCGGCTACATCTTCTTCTTCCGCGGCACGCCGCTGCTGGTGCAGCTGTTCCTGATCTATTACGGCCTGTCGCAGTTTCCGGCGATCCGCAGCAGTTTTCTGTGGCCGATCCTGCGGGAGCCCTATTGGTGCGCGATCATCGCCTTCGCGCTCAACACCAGCGGCTATACCGCAGAAATCCTGCGCGGCGCCATCCAGGCCGTGCCCCGCGGCCAGATCGAGGCGGCCCAGGCGCTGGGCATGAGCCGGGCGCTCACCTTCCGCCGGATCATCCTGCCGATCGCGATCCGCTACGGCTTTCCGGCCTATAGCAACGAGGTGATCCTGATGATCAAGGCGAGTGCACTCGCCAGCACCATCACCATCCTCGACCTGATGGGGGTCACCCGCACCCTGATCTCGCGGACCTTCGCCGTGACTGAACTGTTCCTGGCCGCCGGCGTGATCTATCTCGTCATCACCCTGCTGCTGACCCGCGTCTTCGCCCGTGTGGAGGCCCGGCTCAACCGCCACATGGCCCGCCGCTGACCCCGATCTGCCCCATCTGCCGCCGGCCGCTGCCCGATCTGGCGGCGGCCACCGACCGGCACCACTGGGTGCCGGTCTCGGAAGGCGGGCGCGAACAGGCCGTACTGCACCGGATCTGCCATCGCATGATCCACCGCCTGTTCGACGAGAAGCGCCTGGCCCGCGACCTGAACACCGCCGAGGCGCTGCGGGCCGCGCCCGAGATGCAGGGCTTCCTGCGCTGGATCGCGAAGCGGCCGCCGGAGCTGGTCGACTGGCCCGAACTGCCGGGCCGCCACGGCCGCAGCCGACGCCGGCGCTGACATCGGTATCCGAGACATATTGCGCTGCATGTCCGCCCACGAGTCGCGCAATCCTGCGCCGATCTGATCACCGAGCGCGAAATTTTTGTGCAATGCAGAATTTCGCCATGGGCATCTATTTCAATTAGACGTTTGACCGAGATGAAAATCCGTCGCTAAGCTTCCGGGACAAATGGCCGGCGTGTTTCGCGCCCGGCCACCGGAGGGCCGGGAAGACGTGCGCGCGCCACGCAGCCGCCACCACCCGAGGCCTGCCGGGTACACCCTGGGAGGGATGCGCGCGATGGAGCTGTTTGCCCAACAGGTCATGAATGGTCTGGTCTTGGGCAGTGTCTACAGCCTTGTGGCCCTTGGCGTGACACTGATCTACGGAACGATGGAGATCCCGAACTTCGCCCACGGGCATCTCTATATGCTGGGCGCCTATGTTACCTTTGCCGCCGTCACCGGGCTGGACCTGCACTACTGGATCGGCATGGTGCTGGCGGTGGCCGCTCTCGCCGTGGTCGGCATCCTGGTCGAAAGGCTGGCCTTCCGGCCACTGCGTCACGCCCCCCATGTGAACATGATGATTGCCGCCGTGGGGTTGATGCTGTTCCTCGAGGCCTTCGCGCAGCTGGTCTGGGGAGCGGATTTCCGCCGGCTGCCCTCGCCCTATGGCGCGGTCGTCGATCTCTGGGGCACCACGGTCACCGAACAGAAGCTGATTCTGATCGTCGCCGGCATGGGGCTGATGGCGGTGCTGTTCCTGTTCCTGAAGCGCACCGCCCTCGGTGCTGCGATCGAAGCGGTGTCGCAGGACCGGGTGGGCGCGCAGTTGGTCGGCATCGATCCCGAGCGGATCTCGATGATCACCTTCGCGCTCTCCGCCGGCCTCGCCGCGGCTGCTGCGGCACTGATCGCACCCATCAACCTGATCTCGCCCTCCATGGGGCTGGTCGTGGGCCTCAAGGCCTTCGTGATCGTGGTGATCGGCGGCATGGGCAGTGTTGCCGGCGCCATCGTCTGCGGCTATGGCCTCGCCCTCGCCGAAAGCCTGGGCGGTACCTATCTCGCGACCGACTATCAGGATCTGATCGCCTTCGCGATCCTGGCGCTCGTGCTGACCGTTCGTCCCTCCGGCCTGTTCGCGAAGGGGGCCTGAGGTCATGACACGTCCCGATCCCCGCCCGCCGGTCAACCCTGCCCGCCGGCTGGTCAGCCGGGTCTGGCTCGGCCTGTTCCTGGTGGCCGTGCTGGCCCTGCCCCTGGTCGTCACCAACCCCTATCACATGCAGGTGGTGCTCACCGGCTTCATCTTCGCCATCGGCGCCTACGGGCTCAACATCGCGCTCGGCTATACCGGGCTGCTCTCGCTCGGCCATGCCGGTTTCTTCGGCATCGGCGCCTATGCCGTGGCCCTGCTGACCACCGATCTCGGCTGGCCCTTCTGGCCGTCGCTGGTGGTCGCCATTCTGGTCACCGGGTCGATCGGCTTCGTGGTCGGCAGCATCTGCCTGCGTGCCAAGGGCCACTACCTCGCCATCTTCACCCTCGCCGTCGGCATGATCATCTATCAGGTGCTCGACAAGTGGGAGAGCCTGACCAACGGCCCGATCGGCGTGGTCGGCATTCCGGGCCCCAGCCCGATCGGGCCGATCACCTTCGACGACTTCACCTCGCGCTATTATCTGACCGCGGGCTTCCTGCTGCTCGCCATGCTCTGCGCCTGGCGGATCAAGTCGTCGCTTTTCGGCCGCACCCTGCTCGCGGTGCGGATGAGCGAGCCGCTCGCCTCGGCATCCGGCATCGACGTGATGTCGGCCAAGCGGCTGGCCTTCACCATGGCCTGCATCTATGCCGGTGTGGCGGGGGGGCTTTATTCCAGCTTCATCGGCTTCCTCGGCCCCGACATCGCCTCGGTCGACATCACCTTCAACATGCTGCTCTACGTGCTGCTGGGCGGGATCGCCTCGATCTCGGGGCCGCTGATCGGCACGCTGCTGGTCTACACCCTCACCCAGTTCCTCCAGGCCTTCCAGCAGTACCAGATGCTGGCCTTCGGCCCGGCGCTGATCGCACTGGTGATCTTCATGCCCTATGGCATCGCCGGCGCCGCCAGTCTGATCCTGCACCGCCTGATGCCCGACCGGCCGCGCCCACGCAGCGCCGCCCCCGTCCGCGGCCAGACCGGGGAGACCGTCCGTCCATGACCGCCATCCTGGAAGCCCGCGGCCTCACCAAGGCCTTCGGCGGCCTCGTTGCGGTGGGTGATGTGGATTTTGCCGTCGAGGAAGGCGGCATCACCGGCATCATCGGCCCCAACGGCGCCGGCAAGTCGACCTTCTTCAACCTGATCAGCCTGTTCTACCGATCGACGTCGGGCACCATCACCTTCCGCGGCGAGGACGTCACCCGGCTGCGCACCCACGACATGCCGCCGCGCGGCATGGCCCGCACCTTTCAGACCACGCATCTCTTCGCCGAGGCGAGCGTGCTCGAGAATGTGATCGTGGGCTATCGCCACCGCACCCGGGCAGGTCTGCTCGATGCCCTCATCGCAAGCCCGCGCGAGCGCCGCGAGATCGCCGAGGCCCGCAGGCGGGCGATGGAGGCGCTGGATTTCGTCGGCCTTGCCGATGTCGCCCACCGCCCGGCCGGGCTGATCAGCCAGGAACAGCAGAAGCGCGCCGCGATTGCGCTCGGCCTGGTCGGCGGCCCCCGGCTGCTGCTGCTCGACGAGCCCGCCGCCGGCATCAATCCGGAAGAGACCGATGATCTGGGCCGGCTGATCCGGCGCATCGCCGAGGCCGGGGTCACCGTCTGCCTGATCGAGCACAAGATGAAGATGGTGATGGGGCTCTGCGACCGGATCATGGTGCTGCATCACGGCCGCAAGATCGCCGAGGGCACGCCCGACCAGATCCGCACCGACGATGCGGTGATCACCGCCTATCTGGGGAGCGACGCCCATGCTCACGCTTGACGGGGTTTCGGTCCAGTACGGCGCCTTCCGGGTGCTGCAAGACATCTCGATCACGGTGGGTCAGGGGGAGCTGGTGGTGCTGCTCGGCGCCAACGGCGCCGGCAAAAGCACACTGTTCCGCACGATCAGCGGGCTGCACCGTATCACCCGCGGCCGGATCGTCTTCGACGGCGACGACATTTCCAAGGCGGCGCCGGCGAAGATCGTGGGCCGGGGCATCGCCCACTGCCCCGAAGGCCGGCGGCTGTTCCCCGATCTGTCGGTCGCCAAGAACCTGATGCTCGGCGCCTATACCTGCCGCGGCGACCAGGCCGCCGTCGCCCGCACCCTCGCCCGGGTCCACGAGTTGTTCCCGATTCTGGTGGAGAAGGCCGACCAGCCGGCCGGCTCGTTGTCGGGCGGGCAGCAGCAGATGGTGGCGATCGGCCGCGCCCTGATGGGCCGACCGCGCCTGCTGATGCTCGACGAACCGACGCTGGGCCTGGCACCGCTGGTGGTCCGCCAGGTGCTGGACGCGGCGGCCGAGATCTGCCGCAGCGGCACCACGGTGCTGCTTGCCGAACAGAACGCCCATGCCGCTCTCGCCATCGCCGACCGCGGCTATGTGATCGAGACCGGCCGCATCACCACCGAGGGCACGCGCGAGGCGCTGATGTCCGACGACGAGGTCCGCCGCGCCTATGTCGGCGCCTGACGCAGACAGGACGACGACGCTCGAATTGCACCAGGGATCGGCAAACCCGGCACGGAACCGGGACAGTCAAGGGAGGCAAGATGTCATGAAGATGGTCATCGACGAGATCCGGAAGACGACCCGCCGCCGGGTTCTGATCGCGGCGGCCGTGGCGGCGGTGATGGCGCTGCCCGGCGCCACGCTGTTCGCCGGCAGCGCAGCCGAGGCCGCCGACAGCGCCGTGATCGGCTATTCCGGCCCGCTGTCGGGCGGTGCGGCGCTCTATGGCCGCAACGCGCTCCGCGGCCTGGAGATGGCGGCCGACGATGTGAACGCGGCCGGCGGCATGGATATCGGCGGTCAGAAGGTGAAGCTGGAAATCCAGTCTCTGGACGACCGCTACCTGCCCAACGAGACGGCGGTGAACGCCCAGCGCCTGGTCTATCAGAACGGCGCGCGGATCGTGTTCATCCCCCATTCGGGCGGCATCCTGGCGGCGCAGGGCTTCAACACCAAGGGGCCGCAGAAGTTCATCATCGGCGCCTATACCAGCGAGCCCGCGATCCTGAAGCAGGGCAACCCGCTGCAGATGATGATCCCGCCGCGCTACAATGCTCTGTTCAAGCCCTATGCCGAGGCGGCGATGAGCCGGTTCGGTAAGCGGCTGGGCATGATCCCCGGCACCCACGCCTATGCCAAGGAATGGACCAAGGGCTTCAGCGCCACCTGGAAGGAGATGGGCGGCGAGGTGCTGACGGACAACGCCGTCGACTATCGCACCACCACCGACTTCTCGGGCGCGGTCGCCAAGGCGCTGTCGGAAAAGCCCGATGTGCTGTTCATCGGCGGCCCGTCGCAGCCGACCGCGCTGATCGTGCAGGCGGCACGCGAACAGGGCTTCAAGGGCGGCTTCGTGATCATGGATCAGGCCAAGCCCGAGGAGATGGACAACATCGTCCCCATCGAGATGATGAACGGCCTGGTCGGCAATCTGCCGCTCGAATACTATCCTTCGAAGAACGCGCCGGCCTTCATCAAGAAATACCAGGAGAAGTATGGCGCCAACGAGGAAGCGGTGGCGGAAATCGGCCTGAACTATACGGCGCTGATGGTTTTCGTGCGGGCGATGGAACTTGCCGGTACCACCGAGGATCCGGAGAAGATCATGGGCGCGCTGGCCGAAGCCTCCAAAACCCTGCCGGCCGACCGCAACCCCTATGAGCTGACCGGCGTCGACGCCGAAAACAACATGGCCAGCGCCTTCCAGATGACGGTGGTCGAGAACGGCAAATACGTGCCGCTGCCGTTCAAGTAGGCCGGCAACACCCCTTATATCCGCACGCAAAGCCCGGCCGTCGGCCCCGACGGTCGGGCTTTCCGTCCTCAGCCCGGTTTTTTCCGTCCTCAGCCCCGGCCGCGATAAGGCGGCACGCCCTGATCCGGGATCCAGAGATCGGCCGGCACCGGCCCCGTGGCGTAGAACACGTCGATCGGAATGCCGCCGCGCGGATACCAGTAGCCACCGATCCGCAGCCACTCCGGCGCAAGCAGTTCCGCCAGACGCTTGCCGATGCCCACCGTGCAGGCCTCGTGGAAGTCGCCATGGTTGCGGAAGGCGTGCAGATAGAGCTTCAGCGACTTGCTCTCGACCAGCCAGTCGCCCGGCACATAGTCGATCACCAGATGCGCGAAATCCGGCTGGCCGGTGATGGGGCAGAGCGAGGTGAATTCCGGGCAGACGAAGCGCACCGCATAGCGCGTACCCGGATGCGGGTTCGCCACCCGTTCCAGCACCGCCTGATCCGGAGAGGCCGGCAGGTCGGTGCTCCGTCCCAGCTGTTCCAGCCCGGCATAGATGGTTTCGGACGGTCCGGTCACGGAAGCCCCCAATACGAACGGCCCAAAAACGAAAGGTCAGAAACACGAAAGGCCGGCAGATGCCGGCCTTTTCGCAACGTTCATGCGGGAATTGGTGGAGCCGAAGGGAGTCGAACCCTCGACCTCTAGAGTGCGATTCTAGCGCTCTCCCAACTGAGCTACGGCCCCGCACCCGCCCCGCCGGAAGCCCGTCGGGCACCGGTGGTGAACGGCGCGGATATTGGCGTGAGGGCGGGATGCTGTCAAGCGCCTCTCTCAGAGAATCGTCACAATCGACTGGCCGCCCGCGACGGCTGCGCTATACTCCGCCCCGACCCGTCAGAACGCCGCATCGGACATGCGGCAGCCCGAGTACGAGGGAGCCCCGCATGGCGTCGCTTCTCCAAGGCCTGCTCTTCCTGTTCAATGCCGCGATCGAGATCTACACCTGGATCCTGATCGCGAGTGTCATCCTGAGCTGGCTGGTGGCGTTCAACGTCGTCAACACCAACAATCAGGTCGTCTACGCGATCGGCAGCTTCATTCACCGGATCACCGAACCGGTGCTGCGCCCGATCCGCAACTTCCTGCCCAGCCTCGGCGGGCTGGACCTGTCGCCGCTGATCCTGCTGCTGCTGCTGAACTTCCTTAAGATCGTGGTCAATGGCTGGCTCGCGCCTTATGCCTACGGGATGATGTACTGATCCGATGAGCGACGATATGACCGGCATGGCGGCTCCTGCGGTCGAACGCGAGGGGCCGGCCAATGTCTCGATCTTCGTGAAGGTGCAGCCCAAGGCGCGCAAGGCCGCGATAGAACCTGCCCGCGATGACGGCCATGGCCGGATGCGGCTGCAGGTGAAGGTGACCGCCGCCCCAGAGGACGGCAAGGCCAATGCCGCGGTCGAGCGGCTGGTCGCCGAGGCGCTCGGCATCGCCCGCAACCGGGTTCGCGTCGTCCAGGGCGTGACCGATCGGGCCAAGCGGCTGGGCATCGAGGGCGAGGGTTTCGCCGATGCCGAAGACATCGCCGCCCGCGCCCGCGGCCTTGGCGCCTGAGCCCGACCTCGGTAACCGAGCCCGACCTCGGTATCTGAGCCCGACTCCCGAAGGAGACACATCCCATGGCTTCAGCTGAACTCATCGACGGCAAGGCCGTCGCTGCGGATCTGCGGTCCGCCACCGCGGCCCGCGTCGGCGGCCTCTATGCCCGCCATGGCATCCGCCCCGGCCTCGCCGTGGTGCTGGTCGGCGAAGATCCGGCGAGCCAGGTCTATGTCCGCAACAAGCATCGCCAGACCGAAGCGGCCGGCATGCGCAGCCTTGAACACAAGCTGCCGGCCGACACCTCCGAAGCGGCCCTGCTCGACCTGGTGGCGCAGCTGAACGCCGACCCGGAGGTCGACGGCATCCTGGTCCAGCTGCCGCTGCCCCGCCAGATCGATGCCCAGAAGGTGATCGAGGCGATCGATCCGGCCAAGGATGTCGACGGCTTCCATCCGGTCAATGCCGGCCGTCTGGCCACCGGTCAGCCGGCCCTGGTGCCCTGCACCCCGCTCGGCTGCCTGATGCTGCTCGACCGGACCCTGGGCCAGAACATGGCCGGCCGGCATGCCGTGGTGATCGGCCGCTCCAACATCGTCGGCAAGCCGATGGGCCAGTTGCTGCTCGGCCGCGACTGCACCGTCACCATCGCGCATTCGCGCACCAAGGATCTGCCCGAAATGGTGCGCACCGCCGATATCGTGGTCGCCGCCGTCGGCCGGCCTGAGATGGTGCGCGGCTTCTGGATCAAGCCGGGTGCGACCGTGATCGATGTCGGCATCAACCGCCTGCCGCCGGCGACCGAAGGCGGCAAGGACCGCCTGGTCGGCGACGTCGCCTTCGACGAGGCCAAGGCGGTGGCGGCGCATATCACGCCCGTGCCGGGCGGCGTCGGCCCCATGACCATCGCCTGCCTGCTCTCGAACACGCTGCAGGCCGCCTGCGCCCGCCGCGGCATCGACATGACCCAGCTCTGAGCGGAACATCAGGGGAGGGGAGCGACGGTCGATGCTCTATGTCCTCTGCCTCCCGCGTTTCGCTGCCGCCGATGCAGACCGGATCGATGCCTTCCGCCGCCGCCACGAACCGGCACGGGCCACCCTGGTGCCCCCGCACCTGACACTGGTCTTCGGTGCGGCCATGGCCTGTCGGCCGGCCCTTGAAACCGCCCTGGCTGCCGTTGCGGCCACGGAACCGGCCTTCGATCTGACCCTGGGCGATCCGCACACCCATCTGGACGACAGACGGCGCGAATACGCCTTCTATCTGCGCGCACTCGACGGCACGGGGCCTCTCGCCCGCCTTCACGCCGCCCTGCATGACGGCTCGGGCCTGCCGACCCGCCGCCCGGACACCCCCTTCGATCCGCATCTGACCCTGACCGGCGCCCCGGAAGCGGAGCCGGTCACGGCAGCCGCCGCGGCTTTCGCCGCCGACGCCTGGCCGTTGCCGGTGCGGGGCCATGTGGATGCGGTAGAGATCGTTCAGCTGCTGGAGGGACGTCTTGACCGCCTGACGCGCGTCCCCCTGGCCGGAAGTGTCCTCTTGGCCGAAAAGGGCGCAACCGGCGAGGCATGCCCTCAGGACGTACGGTCATAGAACAGGATCCTGCCCGCCGGCAGGATCTGATTCATGAGATCAAAGTCGCGGATGTTTCTGGTCAGGACGGTATACCCCTGCTCCAGCGCCTGGAGATAAATGGCGGCGTCGTTGAACGCGGCGACTTCCTGTCCTTTCGGAAGCCGCCCCAGGCGGAACAGCAGACCGGCCAGAATTCCGGCTTCCAGCAGAACGCCAGAGGTCGGCGCATCAAGACGGTGGCCTGGAATCGCGTCGACGACCTGGCTCAGCTCTCGAAGGACGTCGGCGCTGCCGGGATGATCAGGGGTCAGGCGCCCGAAATTGTGACAGAGTTCCCCCACGGCAATGGCACTGTGCTGGATCTGGCGGGTCTCCAGAAGCGCATCAAGTGCAGGACTGGCCGATCCTTCCAGCATGTCGACATAGACCGACGTGTCGAGCAGCAAGGGCGGCCCAAGCCTCTGAGCCCGATCGGCAAAGGGCAGGTCCGTGCGGGCACGGCGGGTGAGCGTGCCGGACCACGTCTCGGGCCGGAGGCGGCGCAATGAACGGGCGAGGCCGACGCGCAAAAGGGTCAGCCTTCCAGAGTGCCCTTGGGAACCCGCCCCCGCCGGGCCAGAAGCTGCCGGCCGAAATCATCCTCCAGCGCAACCTTGCTCAGGGCGTAAAGAAGCAACTCGCTGGTGCTTGCGGCACCGCTGCGGGCCCTGGCCGCCGCAAGGAGCTTCGATGGCACACGCCCGCCCACCGCCGTATCGCGGGCGCCGAGCAGCCCTTCTGCGTCAGCGGCCTCGAAGGCGAGCTTCCGGCGGGCTCGCGCGAGATCCTCGTCCGGTTCGACGGCTGCCTGCACGGTTTCCGGCGCCATGGCATATCCCTCCTGCGGGTGGCTGGACCGGTGAATTGTCTTACAAATTTTGTATTCCGTTGAACATCCGTCAAGTCCCCACTGCCCCCGGCCAGACAAAAGCCCGGCCCGCAATCGCGGGCCGGGCTTTGTCGTCAGAACCGATCCGGGCTGCGGATCAGCGCACGATGACGTTCTTGAACGCCCAGGGCTCGTTCCGGTCCAGATCCTCGGGGAAGAGGGTCTCGCGGTCCTCAAGCGGGGTCCAGTTGGTCCAATAGCCGGCCATGGTGCCGAGATAGGGGGTCGAGATTTCGAGGATGCGGCGCTCGTCGATCTCTTCGGGCTCGACCACGCCGGCATTCGGGTTCTCGATCGCCCAGATCATCGCCGCCAGCACCGACACCGTCACCTGCAGGCTGGTGGCGTTGTTGTGCGGGACCAGCTCGCGGGCCTCGTCGATGGTCAGCTGTGAGCCGTACCAGTAGCTGCCCTTGGCCGGACCGTTGACCAGCACGCCCAGTTCGTCGACGCCGCCGGGCTGGGTCTCGTCCATCAGGATGCGGACGCGGGGCTGCAGCTCCCAGTTCTTGCCGGCGAATTCGTGCAGCGACAGCACGGCCTCGTCGCAGGGGTGATAGGCGTAATGGCAGGTCGGCCGATAGACCACCTCGCCGGCCTCGTCGCGCAGCGTGTAATAGTCGGCGGTGGAGATCGACTCGTTATGGGTGATCAGCCAGCCGTGGATCGGGCCTTCGCTCGGGACCCAGGTGCGCACGCGGGTGCCGGCACCCGGACGCATCAGATAGATCGCCGCGTCGCAGCCGAACTCGTGGCGGCGGCCCTCCGGCGGCAGCTCCGGCTCGTGCGTGCCCCAGCCGAGTTCCGACGGCTGGCAGCCCTCGCCCACGAAGCCGTTCACCGACCAGGTGTTGACGAACTCGCCGCGCTCCTTGGGCGGCAGGCCCTTCTGTGTGTCGCGCTCGGCGATATGGACGACCTTCACGCCCAGATCCCGGGCCAGCGCCGCCCAGCCTTCGCGGCTCTCGGGCCGCGTCGCATCCATGCCGCTCGCCTTGGCGATGTCCAGCAGCGCCGCCTTCAGGAAGTGCGACACCAGGCCCGGATTGGCGCCATGGGCGATGACCGCGGTCGGCCCGGCACCCAGCTCGCGCTTCACGTCGAGCGCGCTCTCGCGCAGGGCATAGTTGCTGCGCTGCGAGGGCGAGAGATCGGGGTCGGTATAGCCGCCCGGCCAGGGCTCGACGCAGGTGTCGACGTAAAGCGCACCCAGCTCGCGGCACTTGCGGATCAGGGCGACGCTCGACACCTCGACCGAGACGTTGCACAGGAAATCGCCCTGGCCCAGCCGCTGCTCCAGCTCGGCCGCATAGTTCTCGCGGGTCAGCGCCATCTTCAGGAAGGTGACGCCGTATTCCTCCGCGACGGCCTTGCCGGCATCGTCGGGCGAGATGATCGTGATCCGGTCCGGGGTGATGTCGATATGGCGCAGGATCAGCGGCAGGACACCCTGTCCGATGCTGCCGAAGCCGAGCATCAGCAGGCGGCCGGGAAGTGCGGCGTGCTTGGTCATGATGCGAAATGCACTCCTTGGGAGACGCCGGCGGCGCCGGCCGTCCGTCCGTCCGCGGATGCGGACGGTCAGCTCTCTATGGAACGGCGACGCGCGCGGCTTGTCCACCGCGCGCGTCACAGATTTCAAGGCTTTGTCATCAAGCGATGCGGGCGGGACCGGTTCACGAAACCGGCGCCGCCCCCGCCGGGTCCGCTCAGCGGCGATCGCCGCGGCGGGCACCGAGACGCAGACGCAGGGCGTTCAGCTTGATGAAGCCCTGGGCATCGCGCTGGTCGTAGACCTGGTCGGCTTCGAAGGTCGCAAAGGCCTCGTCATAGAGGCTCTTCGGCGACTTGCGGCCGACGACGATCACATTGCCCTTGAACAGCTTCAGCCGGACGGTGCCGGTGACGTTCTCCTGGCTCCGGTCGATCAGCGCCTGCAGCATCTCGCGCTCGGGCGAGAACCAGAAGCCGTTATAGATCAGCTCCGCATAGCGGGGCATCAGCTCGTCCTTGAGGTGCGAGGCACCGCGGTCGAGGGTCAGGCTCTCCATCGCGCGATGCGCGACCAGCAGGATGGTGCCGCCCGGGGTCTCGTAGACGCCGCGCGACTTCATGCCCACGAAGCGGTTTTCGACCAGATCGAGCCGGCCGATGCCGTTGGCGCCGCCCAGATCGTTCAGGCGGGTCAGCAGGGCCGCAGGCGTCAGCGCCTCGCCGTCGATCGCGACCGCATCGCCCCGCTCGAACGAGATCTCGACATAGGTCGGCTCGTCCGGGGCCGCGGCGGGCGAGACCGAGCGGGTGAACATCTCCTCGTCCGGCTCGACCCAGGGATCTTCCAGGGCGCGGCCTTCATACGAGATGTGCAGCAGATTGGCGTCGGTCGAATACGGTGCCTCGCCGCGCTTGCCCTTGGCGATCGGGATCTGATGCTTCTCGGCATAGTCGATCAGTTTGGTGCGGGAGTTGAGATCCCATTCGCGCCAGGGCGCGACCACCTTGATGCCGGGCTCGAGCGCGTAATAGCCAAGCTCGAAACGGACCTGATCATTGCCCTTGCCGGTGGCGCCATGGGCGACCGCATCGGCGCCGACCTGACGGGCGATCTCGATCTGGCGCTTGGCGATCAGCGGCCGGGCGATCGAGGTGCCGAGCAGATAGACGCCCTCGTAAAGGGCATTGGCGCGGAACATCGGGAAGACGTAATCGCGCACGAACTCCTCGCGCAGATCCTCGACGAAGATCTCGGAGGCGCCCATCATCTCGGCCTTCGCGCGCGCCGGCTCCAACTCCTCGCCCTGGCCGAGATCGGCGGTGAAGGTGACGACCTCGCAGCCGTAATTCTCCTGCAGCCAGCGCAGGATGATCGAGGTGTCGAGACCGCCGGAATAGGCGAGGACGACTTTCTTGACGTCGCGGCTCATGATCTGAAGCCCCCGGGAACGACAGGATGTGGGCGGAAGGTGCGGGCATCGCGGCGCCAGGAACCATACGGACGGCCGCAAGCGCGCCGCCCAGGCCCCCGAGGGGCCGCGGATCGGCGCAGTATAGTGCAAACGCGCGCGGCGGCAACCGGTGCAGGTCGCCCCGTGTTTCTGGCGGACGGATATGCTCCCGGTCAGTTCGCGATCAACGTGAACGCAGCCCAGGTCTCCTCGGGCACGCCGGCGAGACGCCCCTCCAGCACATCGAGTTTGGTTGCCCTGAAGGCGGTCTCGTAGCTTTCGCCCGCCGCAAGATGGTCGTAGAACCGGGCCATGAACCGGGCGGCGCCGCGATCGGAGACAGGCCAGCGGGCAAGCAGGCTGCGTCGGACACCAGCGGTCGCCAGCGCCGAGGGGAGGCCTGCCAGACCTTCGGCATAGCTGCGGTCGCCCTCCGCCGTGTCGCAGGCCGACAGGACCACCAGATCGATGCCGTCCAGCGGCCAGGTCGCAAGTTCTGCGGCCGTCAGCCGACCATCATCTCCGTCGCCCGCCGCAAGCAGGACCCCGGCACGGTCGAGCGGATCATCCGCTCCCGGGTGCAAGGGTTCGAAGAAGCCATGCGTCGCGAAATGCAGGACCCGTTGCCCGGCGGCCGCCCGACGGACAGCGCCGGCACGGGCATCCTGTCCGCGCAGCACGACGGGCGGTATGCCCCCGGCCCGGGCGGTGGCGGCGATGCCGTCGATTTCGGCCGCGGTGAAGGGCAGCGGCGATGCCGTCCCGCCGTAATCCACATCGCCCACCAGAAGCACACCGTTGCGATCGGTATCCTGAGGCATGTCATGGTCCCCGCCGGCCAGCGCCCGGCCGCTGCGGGCGATGCGAAGATCCAGGCCGGCGATCAAAGGCCACCCCGCCTGATCGACCAGCACGTCGAACGGCACCAGGGTGAGCAGCCCGTCCGGCACCACCGTCAGGCGGTCGACCCCATCGAGTTCGGACATCACCGGCCGGATCAGCTGGTCATAGAGCCGGCGGCGGGTGTCCTCTTCTGCGGCCGCACCAGAATCCGCCATCAGCTCCGACACCGCCGCCACCGGCCCAAGGTCGAAAAGCCGGATCTCTCCCCCGGCCCGGCCGAGCATGACCAGGATGCGCTCCTCCACCCGGTCCGGTGCCATGCGCATCGGCACGGTCATATAGTCGAGCACGGCATCGCCCGGCCGGAAGGCCGAGAGGATCTCCCCATAATCGAGCGCCTGTTGCGCCTGTAGGCGGCGCAGACCCGAGACCCGGTCGGCGAGGGCGGCCTCGGCCAGATCGAGCCGGCGTTCGATGGCCTGACGGTCGGCACCGGGGCGCAGGCTCTGTGCCGTCAGATTCCGGATCTCGGCCACGAGTGCCCGATCCGCCGCCGGGAGTTCCGCAGCCGCCCGGTCGAGAAGGGCGCGCTCCAACGAGCCCGGAGCCTTCCAGTTCAGCATCACCCGGGCGACCAGTGCGATTGCCCGGGGGTCCGAACGTCCGGCGGCATATCCGTAGGACAGGATGTCGCCCAGAGTTTCGCGGGTGGTCGCGGCGACCTGCTCAATCACCGCCTGATCCGAGGTCGAGGCATATTCGCGCCGCGCCCAGAGCCGCAACCTTTCCTCCAGCCGGCTATAAGCCGGGGTAGCCTCGGCGGTCTTCAGCGCACGTTCCGCCCGCGCGACATTGGTCGCCATCGAAATTGCCACCGGATGCAGCGGGCCGAAATGCCGCTCGGCCAGGTCGAGCGACAGCCGGTGCAGGCGCAGCTCGGCCGCAGGCTCGCCCCGGCGTTCGGCGATGCCGGCCAGACGGTTGGCCAGATACACCGCATCGGCATCGACCGTCCCGGCGGTCAGCTGCGCTTCAAGCGCCGCGAGATCGCCCGGGTCCCCGGACGGCGCCGCCCCGGTCAGGACCGCGATCATGTCGCGCTCCCGGGCAATGCGACGCGTCTCGGGATGATCCGGGCCGCGTGTGCGTGCCAGCGTCTCGACGACCTGATCATACAGCCCCGCCGCCTCTTCCGCCCGGTCGAGCCCGATGAGATCCAGGGCGAGATTGCGGGCACTGATCAGCGTTGCACCATGGGCAGGCCCAAGATTCGCGCGCCGCCAGTCGAGGGCCGCCCGGTCGAGCGGCTCGGCCTCGTCATGGCGGCCGAGATCGCGCAGCACCGCCGCCAGATTGTTGGCCTGACGCATGGTCTCGTCCGAGGGGCCGAGCGCCTGGCCGGCGCGTGTCCAGGCCTCGCGCAGATGCGGCAGGGCGGCGGCAGGCCGCCCGGCCATGCCGTAGGTCTGGCCCAGGGCGCCGATCGCCACAATCGTGTCTTCGGCGTCCGGGCCTTCCAGACGTTCGAACATCTCGGCCGCGATGCGCCCCTCGGCAATCGCCGCGTCGTAATCGCGCCGGTCGCGATGCAGGGCGGCCAGGTTGAAATGGGTGATCGCAAGGGGCACGCTCTCGCCGGCGCCGGCCATCACCGCCACCAGCCGGTCGAAAACCGGCACGGCGCTGTCGGGATGACCGGTGTTCTGAAGTGCGATCGCCGTGTTGTTCAGGATCGGCGGCAGACGCTCGGGGTCCACCTCGGCCAGCCGGTCGAAGGCGGCATCGCGCAGCGCCCGCGCCTCCGTGGTCTCTCCGGCCTGTTCCAGCATGATGGAGAGTGTCAGCCGCGCCGCAAGCGTCGCCGTCGCATCCGCCCCCAGCACCCCGGTCCTGAGCGCCACCAGCTCGCGCGACAGCTCGACCGCCTCGGCCCGGCGCCCTCGTGCATCGGCAGTGCCGATCGCCTCTTCCAGCGCCGCGTCACGCCGGCCCGGATCCTCCGCCGCACCCGTCGGCCATGACAGGAACAGCAGCCCGTTGATCACGAGAGCACCCGCCAGGCGACGTGACAGCGGAACGAGACGACGGATCATCTGACAGGCACTTCCGGAAGCTCAGGACAGGTCATTCAAGCCCGCAGCGCCGCATCCGGAACAGCGACCTTTCCGTGACCCGTCGGCGATCCGCCCCCACTATGGGGTCACTTCGATCGCCACCAGTGTGACCGCGCCGTCGAGCCCGTCGACCGGCGCAGCCCCAAGTCGCCGGAGGCCGACGCCCGGCCCCACCCGCCAGCCAGTCGCTTCCGCGGCATCGACCACCGCCGCCTCGGCCAGGGCCGCGACACCGGCCTTGCGGGTGTGCTTCTCGATCTTGGCCGCCAGGTTGACCGGGGCGCCGATCACGGTCAGTTCCAGCCGGCTTTCATCGCCGACCGCACCGAAGACCACCCGGCCTCCGGCAATGCCGATGCCGATCGCCACCGCATCCAGCCCACCCAGCCGGCGGGCCTCGTTCCAGCGGGCCACCGCATCCAGCACCGCGGTGGCCGCCGCCATCGCCCGGGCGCCATGGGCCGGATCGGGCGCGACGGCGCCGAAGGTCGCCATGATGCCGTCGCCCAGGAATTTGTCGATGGCACCGCCCTCGGCCTGGATCACCGGCACCAGCCGGGCCTGGTATTCTGCCAGCAGGCTCATCAGCGCATCCGGCGCCAGCCGCTCGCTCATCCGGGTAAAGCCGCGGATATCGATCATCATGATCGTCGCCTCGCGCTCGGCCCCCGAACCCGGGGTCATCGCCAGCCCGGTCTCGGCGATGCGCCGGGCGACGTCGGGCGCGAAGAACCGGGCGAGCGAGGCCCGGGCCGCACCCTCTTCTTCGGCACGCACCAGCAGGGCCCGCGCCCGGGCGAGGCCCGCCGCCAGCACCACCGTCACCACCAGGATGACCACGATCTTGTCGATCTCGGCGCCGATCAGAACCAGCGGCCCGCTCATATAGGCGACATAGTCGCGGGTGATCACCCCCATGCCGCCCCCCTCCCAGAGGGCGTAGAACAGCAGCGCCAGCCAGCCGCCTGCCGCGGCCATCCCCGCCAGCAGCACATAGCGCGGCTCGAAGCGCAGGCAGCGCAGGGCGATGAAGATGAACACATAGATGAAGGTCGGCGCCTTCAGATAGAAGGCGGCCGGCTGGTGGTACTGGATGTGGAAGCTCCAGATCAGCCCGATCAGCAGCGCCATGTCGGCCACCACCGACAGGGCCAGATACCAGCCCGGCAGCGGCCCCAGATAGGCGAGCTTCAGCCGGATGACGGTGAAGACGGTATAGATGCCCAGCGCCCAGGGCACCGGCATGAACATGAGGTCCGAGCCCCCGGCCTTGGGGCTGACCAGATAAAGCGTGCCGAAGAGCAGGATGATGCCGACCTGCGCCCAGCCGACCAGACGTTCGGCCCCGGCCTCGGCCTCGGCGATCGCCATCTGCAACCGCGCCGGCATGTTGCCCGGCGGCCGGCGTACCCATCCGAACCTCATCCCTCGCCCCCCGCGCAGCCTTGTCGCGCTCCGAGCTTAGGGCGAGCCGGTTTCGGGGCCAAGGGTGAGACCGTCCCCGTCGACAGCGACCACGTTTCGGCCGCATCATGTGGCGCCGCCCCGATCAGGAGATACCGCCCCCATGTATCGTCTGCACATCGCCAACAAGCACTATTCATCCTGGTCGCTCCGCCCCTGGGTGCTGATGCGGACGCTGAACATCCCCTTCGAAGAGGTGCTCACCCCCTTCGACGGCGCGATGAACTGGCACCGCTTCCGGGCCTTCTCTCCCACCGGCACCGTTCCCTGCCTGGAAGCCGGCGACATCGTGGTCTGGGAATCGCTCGCCATCGTCGAATTCCTGGCCGAACGTCATGCCGGCGTCTGGCCGGCCGATCCGGCCGCCCGTGCCTGGGCGCGCGCCGCCGCAGCTGAAATGCATGCCGGCTTCTCCACCCTGCGCAACCGCTGCCCCATGGCGGTGGGGGTGCGGGTCAGGCTTCGTGACCATCCCCCGGCGCTCGCCCGCGACCTGGCCCGGCTGGCGGAACTCTGGGCCGAGGGTCTCCGCCGCTTCGGCGGTCCCTTCCTCGCCGGCAACCGGTTCACCGCCGTCGATGCCTTCTTCGCCCCGGTGGCCTTCCGCATCCAAAGCTATGGCCTGGTTCCGGGCGGTGTGGCCGACGTCTACGCCCGTCACCTGCTCGCCCAGCCGGCCATGGCCGACTGGTATGCCGCAGGCCTGGCCGAACCCTGGCGCGATGCCGCACACGAGGCCGATATCGCCGCGACCGGCACCGTGCTCACCGACCTCCGCGCGCCCCTGAAAGGTTGAGCCGGATGGCCGTCGAGATCCCCTATGTCCGCGAGATGAGCTTCGACTACGGCCGCCTGGAAGAGGTGGCGCCGGGCCTGCGCCGGATCGTCGCCCGCAATCCCTCGGCCTTCACCTATTACGGCACCGGCACCTATGTGGTCGGCCGGGGCCGGGTGGCGGTTATCGATCCGGGGCCGCGCATCGCCGCCCATGTCGATGCCCTGCTCGATGGGCTGGGGGACGAGACGGTCAGCCATATCCTGGTGACCCACACCCATACCGACCACTCCCCTGCCGCCGCCCTGCTGAAGGCCGCGACCGGCGCCCGAAGCTGGGGATTCGGCCCCCATGGCGCCGGGCGCGACGACGGTGGAGCGCGGGTCGAAGAAGGCGGCGACCTGGATTTCGATCCCGACCATCGCCTGGCCGACGGCGACATCGTGCAGGGCGACGGCTGGACGATCGAGGCGGTGCACACCCCCGGTCATACCTCCAACCACCTCTGCTTCGCCTGGAAAGAGGCCGGGATCCTGTTTTCGGGCGACCATGTCATGGGCTGGTCGACCAGCGTGATTGCCCCGCCCGACGGCGAGATGGGCAGCTATCTGCACAGCCTGACCAGGCTGCTCGACCGGCCCGAAACGGTCTACTGGCCGACCCACGGTCCGGCGATCACCGATGCCCATGCCCATGTCCGGGCCTTCATCGCCCACCGCGCCGAACGCGAGACCCAGATCCTGGACCGGCTGGCGCCAGGCCCTGCCGGCATCATGGGGATGGTGCGGGAGATCTATGCCGCGGTCGACCCCCGGCTGCATCCGGCGGCCGCCCGTTCGGTGCTGGCCCATCTGCTGCATATGCATGACCGCGGTCTGGTGACCGCGGAGGGCGCGCCGGGGCTGGAAGCGATCTGGCGGCGGGTCTGAGGGGTCACCGCCCCCGATAGACGTAGCTCTCCACCGGCCGTGGCGGCGGCGCCACCCGGTGGTGATGCGGCGAGCGGTGGCAGACCGGATCGGTGGCGGCGGCATCGCCGGTCAGCGCCAGGGCCTGGCACCGGCAGCCGCCGAAATCGACCGAACGACGGTCGCAGGATCGGCAGGGTTCCGGCATCCAGGCCGTGCCGCGGAAGCGCCGGAAGGCGGGAGACTCCGCCCAGATCCGGTCGAGCGCATGGTCGCGCACCGACCAGAATGTCAGCCCCGGAATGGTTTCGGCGGCGTGGCAGGGCAGCGCCCGGCCCGACGGCGTCAGATTGATCACCCGCCGCCCCCAGCCGCCCATACAGGGCTTGGGCGTATCGGCGAACTGGTCGGGAACGACATGGTCGACGGCGATGCCGGCCCCGGGCGCCAGCCGCTCCACCAGCCGGACGGCGTCCAGCGCCGCCTGCCGGTCGGGCAAAAGCGCCGCCCGGTTCACCGCTGCCCAGCCGTGATATTGGGCATGGGCGATCTCCACCCGCCCGGCCCCCATCTCGCGGGCCAGCGCGATCATCTCCGCCAGCCGGGGCAGGTTGGCCCGGTGGACCACAAGATTGACGGTCAGCGGCAGGCCGGCCGCCACCACATCGGCCGCGACCCGCCGCTTGGTCCGGGCCGCGCCCTGCCGGCCGGCGATCCGGTCGGCCGACGGATCGTCGGCATCCTGGATCGAGAGCTGAACATGGTCGAGCCCGGCCGCCGCCAGCGCGTCGATCCGCGCGGCGGCCAGCCCCAGCCCCGAGGTGATGAGATTGGTGTAGAGCCCGGCGCGGGCGGCATGGGCCACCAGATCGACCAGATCGGGCCGCGCCGCCGGCTCGCCGCCCGAAAGATGCAGCTGCAGGACGCCCAGGGCTGCCGCCTGATCGAAGACCCGGCACCAGGTGGCGGTGTCGAGTTCATCGGAACGGTGTTCGAGCATCAAAGGATTGGAGCAATAGGGACAGGCGAGCGGGCAGCGGTGGGTCAGCTCGGCAAGCAGGCCCAGAGGAGGCTGAAGGTCTTCGATCATGCCAGCACCACCAGCCGGCGCCGGGCCAGATCGGCGATCAGCCGCCGGATGTCGGCCTCCACCAGGGCCCGATCGGCACCAAAGCGGGTGGCCAGATCCGCGGCCATGGCCGCGATGGTCACCTCGCCGGTGCAGGCCTTCAGCACCGCCAGCGCCGTAGGATTGGCCTCGATCACACTTTCGGGCGCCAGAAGAACGACCCGGTCGCGCACCGGATCGTGCCGCAGCCGCACCCCCCGGGCCAGAAGCGGACGGGCCTCGGGAGCGGGCAGATCCGCGCCGCTCATGTCCAGACGCCCTCGTCATCAGGCGTCCAGGCACCGGGAGGCAATTGCCCCGTGACATAGCCGTGCCAGAGCGCATCGAGCTGCGCCCAGAGCACGCCGGTCTTGAAGATCAATGCCTCGACCACCGCCCGCTGGGTTTCCACGGTGGTGGCATGGCGGCGGACATGGTCGAGGGCGAAGATCACGTCGCGCTCCGCCTGGGGCGGCCGGGCGGTGAAATAGGCGAGCGCCCGGTCGTCGACGAAGTCGTAATGGGCGAGCATGCCGCTCACCCGTTCGCCGATCACCCTGGGCGAAAAGAGCTCGGTCAACGACGAGGCAATCGCATCGAGCAGCGGCCGGGTGGCGCAGAACTGCACATAGGCCTCGACTGCAAAATGCGTCGCCGGCAGGGCGGCCCGCCCTGAGACCACCAATGCCCGGTTCAGCCCCAGCGCATCGGTGAGATGCAGCCAGCGGGCGATACCGCCCTCGCCCTCCGCCTCGCCGTCATGATCGATGATCCGCTGCCGCCAGGCCCGGCGCAGCGCCGGATCCTCCATCCGGGCCAGGATGGTGGCGTCCTTGCGCGGGATCGCCGCCTGATAAAGATACCGGTTCAGCGCCCAGGCCTGGACCTCGGCGCGCGTGCAGCCGCCGCCATGCAGGCGGCGATGGAAGGGATGGCGGTCGTGATATCGCCGCCGCCCCACCTCGCGCAGCACCGCCTCCAGCCCGTCAGGCGTCAGCGGGGCATCGATCCGGGGTAGCGGGTCGTTCACAGCACGATCTCCATTCCGTCATGGGCGACCTCCCAGCCCGCCGCCTCGACCAGGCGGCGTTCGGGCCCGCCCTCGATCAGGATCGGGTTGGTGTTGTTGATGTGGACATAGACCCGTCGGCCGGCGCGGATATCGGCAAGGCCGGCCAGCGAGCCCCGGGGCCCGTCGATCGCCAGATGCCCCATGCGCCCGGCCGTCTTCGGCGACAGGCCGAGCCGCGGCATCTCGTCGTCGGTGAAGGTCGTGCCGTCGAAGACCAGCACATCCGCCCCCCGCACACGCGCCAGCACCGCGGGCGTGACCGCGGCGCAATTGGGCAGGCACACGGCCCGCCGGCCGCCGGCTTCGAACAGGAAACCCAGCACCCGGCCGTCTTCGATCGTCGTCTCCGCCGGATCGACCGTGCCGCCTTCCATATAGAGCGGGACCTTGCCCGGGGCGGGGAAGGCCGTCATCGTCAGCCCGCCCGCCAGATCGACCGGCCGGTTGAGGGGCAGCGGCTGCCGCGCCACGATATCCTCGGCCAGCACGTCGAAGATCCGGTTGGCGGCCAGGATGTCCAGCGTGGCCTGGGCCGCATGCAGACGGAAGGGCTGTCGCTCGCGCAGGCTCAGCAGACCGGCCGTATGGTCGACATCGCCATTGGCGAGCACCACCTCGGCAATCGGGCTGTGCCGGGCCCCCTCTGCCGGATGAAGGGCCGGCGTCGCCAGGATCTGGGTCCGAAGATCGGGTGAGGCGTTGAGCAGCACCCAGGACCGGCCGTCATCGCCCGAGAGCGCCAGGCTCGACTGCGTGCGCGGCTGCACCCGCCGGTCACCCGCCCAGGCGAGCGCACAGACCGGGCAGCGGCAGTTCCATTGCGGGAAGCCGCCACCCGCCGCGGCACCGAGCACGAGGATCCGCACCCGCCGTCAGCCTTCTGCGCCGGTGGTCTCCGCGTCGGTCGCGTCTTCCGGGGTGATGAAATCGGCCGGCATGTAGCCGTTGATCTCCATGCCGATCCGGGTCTCGACGATCTGGGGTGTGGTCCAGTTCATGATGCAGGATCTCCGCGATGAGGTGGGTGGCCCACCCGACTCCATATGGAGCCGCCATGCGCCGTCGACACCCCCAACCTGCGGAAAGCCGGGCGGGTTCCCAGAAGCCGTTCCCGGAAGCCGCCCTCAATGCAGGGCGAGCGCCGCCGCCATTGCCTCGCGCTCGGCCGCGTCCATCACCTCGGGCTCGGGGGCCGCCACGGTCTCGCGACTCTTGCGGGCGCGCTCGCTGGCCGATTTCAGCTGGCCGCAGGCGGCCAGAATGTCGCGGCCACGGGGCGTGCGCACCGGCGAGGAATAGCCCTGATCGTTCAGATAGGTCGCGAAATTGCGGATCTGGGTCCAGGACGAGCATTCGAAGGTGGAGCCCGGCCAGGGGTTGAACGGGATCAGATTGACCTTGGCCGGAATGCCGTCGAGCAGCCGGACCAGTTCGCGGGCATCGGCCAGGCTGTCGTTCACGCCCTTCAGCATGACGTATTCGAAGGTGATCCGCCGGGCATTGCTGGCGGCCGGATAGGTCCGGCAGGCCTCCATCAGCTCGGCGATCGGGTATTTCCGGTTGATCGGCACCAGCACGTCGCGGACATCGTCGGTCACCGCATGCAGCGACACCGCCAGATTGACCCCCAGCTCCTCGCCGCAGCGCTGCATCATCGGCACCACGCCCGAGGTGGAGAGGGTGATCCGGCGCCGCGACAGCGCCACGCCCTCGCCGTCCATCACGATGCGCATCGCCTTGGCGACCGCATCGAAATTGTACAGCGGCTCTCCCATGCCCATCAGGACGATGTTCGAGATCAGCCGGTTGGCATCGGTCGGCGTCGGCCATTCGCCCAGCCGGTCGCGGGCGACCAGCATCTGGGCGGTGATCTCGGCCGCCGACAGGTTGCGCACCCAGGTCTGGGTGCCGGTATGGCAGAACTTGCAGGTCAGGGTGCAGCCCACCTGCGACGAGACGCAAAGCGCGCCGCGGCCGTCATCGGGGATGTGCACCGTTTCCACCTCGCGGCCGTCGGCGAAACGCAGCAGCCACTTGGCCGTGCCGTCGCTCGACAGCTGGTCGGTGGTGATCTCGGGCCGGCCGATGACGAAATGCTCGGCCAGCTTCGCCCGGAATGCCTTCGGCACATTGGTCATGTCGTCGAAGTCGCGGGCGCCGCGGAAATACATCCAGTGCCAGAGCTGCTTGGCCCGGAACGGCTTCTCGCCCAGGGCCGCCATCTCGGCTTCCAGTTCCTGGCGGTCCAGCCCGATCAGCGTGCGCCGGCCGTTGCCGGGCACCAGCGTGACCGGGGCGGTGGTCTGCGCGATCTTTTCGGCCGCACCCGGGCGCCGGAGCGCCGCGGTGGCGGTGGTGCCCTCGGGCACCGGCTGGACGACGATGGTCATGGAAAGGTCTGCCAGGGTTGGAGGTGTCGGACAGCGGCAGCCGGGATCAGCTGCCGCAGGCGGGCGTCAGCTGCCGCATTTGGCGATTTCGCTCATGCCGGCGGTAACGCCACTCAGGCTGTAAGTGTCGGTGGTGGAGACGCTGCCCTCGCGGGCGGTGCCCTTCACGACCATGTTGGCGCCGGCACGCATGGCATCCAGAAGCTTGCGGTCGGTGTCGGCATCGCGGGCCCAGGCGGTTTCGCCGTCGGTGAACAGCGAGAAGTTGTTGCCGCCGATGGTCACGGCCACCTCGCTGCCGGGCTTGTAGGCGTAGCCTGCGAAGACGCTGACCTCGGTGACCATCCGGCCGCCGCTGTTGCGGCGGTTGACCATCACCCGGGCATCGCCGCGGCCCTTCACCTCGCCCTGGCGCTGCTTGGGCGCGCTCGCGATCCAGCAGGACACGGCCTTGCCCGAGCCGGACTTGAACGCCGTCCAGTCGCCGAAGGTACCAAGCAGGCTGATTTCCTGCGCCTGGGCCGGCGCAACGCCGGTCGCGGGCAGGGCGACAAGACCCACGGCCGCCACGACGGCGGCCATGGCAAGACGGCGGAAGGCGGAAGCGGACGGACGGTTCATCGGATCACCGGAGGTTGGTGGGTCCACCGAAGCGGGGCAGGGGAAAAGGCAGTGCGACGCGGGGGCGGCCCCGATACATCTCGCCGAAGCCGCCGGCCGGACCCGGAAAGACTGGTCCCGACGGGGCCGGATTTCAAGCACGGGTCCGGATGTTGCCACGGATCGGGAGGGCCGCCTCCCTTGATCGGCCGGCCGGGCCCGGCCATATTTGCAGCGGACCCCCGGCCACGGGGGTTATCGCACAGGCCCATAAACGTTTTCAAGGATGCGGCACATGGCCTACGACACCCGCAGGGCATACGACGCGGGGGCGGCGTCGAGGGCGGTGGCCTTCGATGCCGGGCTGCGCACCTATATGCTCGGCATCTACAACTATATGGCCTCGGCGCTGGCGCTGACGGGCATCGTCGCCATTGCGGTGGCAAGCTCGCCGGATGTCTATATGGCGATCATGGGCACCGGCTTCCGCTGGGTCGCCATTCTGGCACCGCTGGGCTTCGTGCTGGCGCTGTCGGCCGGCATCAACCGGTTCAGCAAGACCACGACCCAGATCCTCTACTGGCTCTACGCGGCCTCGGTGGGGCTGTCGCTGTCGACCATCTTCATGGTCTATACCGGCTCCAGCATCGCGCGGACCTTCTTCGTGACCGCAGCGGCCTTCGGCGGCCTCAGCCTCTACGGCTATACCACCAAGCGCTCGCTGTCGGGCCTCGGCTCCTTCCTGATCATGGGGCTGATCGGCATCATCCTCGCCAGCCTGGTGAACCTGTTCATCGGCTCCACCATGCTGCAATTCGTGGTCTCGGTGGCGGGCGTGCTGATCTTCGCCGGCCTCACCGCCTACGACACCCAGCAGCTGAAGCAGATGTATGCGGCGAATATGGATGACGAGACCGCAGGCAAGCTCAAGGTGATGGGCGCGCTCCGGCTCTATCTCGACTTCCTGAACCTGTTCATGCTGCTGCTGCAGTTCATGGGCAGCCAGCGCAACTGACGCTCGGGATCGCTGATCCGTGCTATGATCGGGCCCGCCTCTCCTCGAGGCGGGCTCTTCTTCTGTCTGCCCCCAGCACCGCCGCACCCGGTACCCGATGACCCTCACCCATCGCGAGCGTTTCCGCATCCGGATCTTCCTGGTGATCCTGGCGATCGGCCTAATCGACGGCTTCCTTTACAGCTTCAACTATGGCGCCGATCTGCACACCCAGCTGCGAGGCATCACCACCGGCCTGCTGGTCGTGGTCCCGATCGGCCTCTGGGAGACCTGGCTGTCGACGGCGGCGATCGGCCGGTTCGTGCGACGCCAGCGCGCCGCCGTCACCGTGCTGATCAGCAGCGGGATCTATCTCACCTCGATCCTGTTCGGTCTTCATACCGGTGCGGTGCTGTTCGACGATGCCGACAAGGCCAAAGGCCTTCTGGGCGTCATTTCGGACGAAAGCTTCGCCTTCGCCATCGCGATCTCGCTGCTGATGAACCTGATCTTCCAGATCCGGCGCATTCTGGGCCCGGATGTGATGGTTCAGTTCCTGACCGGGCGCTATCACCACCCGCGCGAAGAGGAGCGCGTGATCCTCTTCCTTGACATCCGCGGGTCCACCGCCATCGCCGAGCAGATCGGGGCGCTGCGCTTCCTCGATTTCCTGAACCGCTTCTATGCCGATCTCTCGGAACCGATCCTGGAAACCGGCGGCCAGATCTATCGCTATGTCGGCGACGAGATCATCGTCACCTGGCCCATGGAGCGCGCCGCGCGCAATGCGGGCTGCTTCCGTCTGCTCCAGCTCGCCGAGGCCGTCATCGCCCAGTATGCGGCCCATTACGAGCGCACCTACGGCACGGTCCCGGCCTGGCGCGCGGCTCTCCATTGCGGCCGGGTCGCCGTGGGCGAACTGGGCGACATCCGCCAGGAAATCGTGCTCATCGGCGATGCGGTGAACGTGACCGCCCGGCTGGTCGATCATGCCCGTGCGACCGGCGAAGCGGCCGTGGCGAGCGCCGACCTGGTCCGGCGCCTGCAGATCCCGTCCCCGACGCCCATGCGCCGCCTGGGCACCATCGATATCCGCGGCCGGCGGGAACCGCTGGAGGTCTACGGGCTGGGGGCGCTGCCGCCGAACAGATCCGGCATGGCAGCCGCAGGGGCCGCCTCCGCGACCGACAGGCCCGGCGCCACGGCCGCATCCAGCAGGCCGAGCGCCGCCGCGGCCGATGTGGCCGGGTCCAGCCAGCCCATCGCCTGACCGGCGTCATCGATCAGCGCCGGCATGCGCGGATGGATATGGGCAATGGCGGGGACGGCGGGCCGGGTGATGACCGTAAAGGCCGGATTGCCGGCGGCATCCCGGCCATAGAGTCCCGCCATCGTCAGCAGGCCGCCATCGCTGCGGCCGATCCTGACCCGGCCGCGGCCGCGGCCCTCGGTCCAGGCCGTGGCCGGCACCAGGCAGCGCCGGCCCAGATGCGGCCGGAAGCTCGGCGCCTCGGCCAGGCGTTCGATCCGGGCATTGAACAGCGGGCTGCCATCCCAGGGCGCCGGCCATCCCCAGGGCACCAGCCCGACCGCCGCTTCGCCCGCGGCATCGATCAGCAGCACCGGTGCCCGGTCGGTCGGCCGGAAGGCCTGCAGGCCCAGGACGGCGTCGAGCGTGCCGGGCAGGCGCGGCAACCGGCCCAGCAGGCGGGAAAGCACCGCGGCCAGATCCCCCGCATTCACCGTCAGTTCATAGCGCGAGCACATGGGTCTCGGTCCCTTCCGCCGGATCTGCCGGTCAGGCTAGGCGGCGCCCCGCATCACCGCAAGCCCGTCCGCCCCTCGACTTGGCAGCCCCTCGACTTGGGCCCGGCCTGCTCCATAATCTTCGGGATGACAGCCGACCTGCTTCCGCCACCGGCGCTCGATACCCAGAGCCCGACCACCGCCGCCCGGCCCTCGCGTCGGCGGCGTTGGGGCGGCTTCGCCGTCAAGCTGGCGGTCACCGTCGCAGCGCTGGTCGTCGCCCTGCCGGATGCCGACGGCCGTGCCGTCGCCAACCGGCTGGCGGCGGCGGAGCCCGGCTGGATCGCGCTTGCGATCGCCATCGTGCTGGTGCAGACCATCGTCTCGGCCCATCGCTGGCGGCGGGCCGCCCGTGCCACCGGCATCCGGCTGCGCACCCGCACGGCGCTTCGGGCGCTGCTGGTCGCCAACGGGCTGGGCCAGGCGCTGCCTGCTTCGATCGGCACCGATGCGGCCAGGCTCGCCCTGATCCGCCGCCCGGACCGGCCGATGACGGCGCTGGTCTCGGGTGTCGTGCTCGACCGGGCCGCGGGGTTGACGGGGCTCGCGATCGCGGCGGCGGCCGCCCTCGCCCTTCTGCCCCGGATCGGCGTTCATGCCGAAGCCGCCCCCGAACTGGGTCTGCTGCCGGTTGCGGCTGCGGTGATCGGCCTCGCCCCGGTGCTGGCGGCGGCCCTGCTTGCCCGGCGCCGGCCCAGCCGGCAGGCAGGTACCTACGCCCCCACCCGCAGGGCCCGACTGGCTGCAGGGGCGGGGCGGATCCTCGACGATCTCGCCCGGCTGGGGCGGCGCCCCCGCCTCGCCTGGCAGCTGCTGGCGCCGACGCTCGTCGTCCACGCCCTCACCGGCCTCGCCTTCTGGGCGGTGGCCCGGGCACTGGGTCTGGATCTCGACCCGCTGGCCGGCATCGCTCTCGGCATCCTGCTCGCCACGGCCGCCACCCTGCCGATCGCCATTGCCGGCTGGGGTGTGCGCGAAGGGGCCGCCGTCGCTCTGCTGCCGCTTGCCGGCCTGTCTGCGGCCGATGCCTTTGCCGTCTCGATCGCCTTCGGGTTGATGCTGCTTGCCGCCGGCATCGCCGGATTGGCGGCCTGGTTGCTTCCGGCGGGCGACTGACCTGCGTGCCGCCCGTCTGGCGCCGCGGGCGATTTCCTGCTATAGCCCCGGCCATTCGCCTGTTGGCGTATCCCAAGCCCTTGATGCATCGAACGGAGGCCCCTCGGATGGCACCCGCCGGCAACCGCATTTCGCGCGCCCTGATCTCGGTGTCCGACAAGACCGGTCTGGTCGATTTCGCCCGTTTCCTGGTGGAAAGCGGCGTCGAGATCGTCTCCACCGGCGGCTCGGCCAAGCTGCTGCGCGAGGCCGGCCTGCCGGTCCTCGACGTCGCCGACATGACCGGCTTCCCCGAGATGCTGGACGGCCGGGTGAAGACCCTGCATCCCAAGGTCCATGGCGGCATTCTGGGCCGCCGCGACCTGGAAAGCCATCGCGAGGCCATGGCCGCGCACGGCATCGGCAATATCGATCTGGTGGTCGTGAACCTCTACCCCTTCGAGGCGACCGTCGCTTCGGGTGCGGGCTGGGATGACGTGATCGAGAACATCGACATCGGCGGCCCGGCCCTGATCCGTGCCGCGGCCAAGAACCATGATTCGGTGACGGTCGTGGTCGATGCCGCCGACTATGCGGCGGTGACGGCCGAGATGCAGGCCAATGGCGGGGCCACCACCCTCCATCTGCGCCGGGCACTTGCCGGCCGCGCCTATCGCCGCACGGCCGCCTACGACACCGCCATCGGCAGCTGGTTCGCGGGGCAGGCCGAAGACACCCTGCCCGAGCGGCTGACGGTCGGCGGCGCCCGTGGCCAGGTGCTGCGCTATGGCGAGAACCCGCATCAGCAGGCCGCCTTCTACGTCACCGGCGAAAAGCGCCCCGGGGTCACGTCCTCTGCCCAGCTTCAGGGCAAGGAGCTGTCCTACAACAACCTGAACGACACGGACGCCGCCTATGAACTCGTCGCCGAGTTCGACCGTCCGGCGGTGGCGATCATCAAGCACGCCAACCCCTGCGGCGTCGCCGAGGGGGCCGACCTCAAGTCCGCCTACGAGGCGGCGCTGGCCTGCGACCCGGTGTCGGCCTTCGGCGGCATCGTCGCGGTCAACCGGCCGCTGGACGAGGCGGTGGCGATCGAGATCGCGAAGATCTTCACCGAAGTGATCATCGCCCCTGAGGTGACCGAGGCCGCCCGCAAGGTGTTCGCGGCCAAGAAGAACCTGCGCGTGCTGGAAGCCGGCGCCCTGCCCGACCCGGCGGCTCCCGGCCTCGCCGTGCGCTCGATCGCCGGCGGCCTGCTGGTCCAGACCCGCGATTCCGGCCGCATCGCCCGCGCCGACCTGAAGGTGGTGACGAAGCGTGCCCCGACCGAACAGGAACTCGACGACCTGCTGATGGCCTTCCGGGTCTGCAAGCACGTGAAGTCGAACGCGATCGTCTATGTGAAGAACGGCGCCACCGTCGGCATCGGTGCCGGCCAGATGAGCCGTGTCGACAGCGCCCGTATCGCCGCCCGCAAATCCGAGGATGCCGCCCAGGCGCTGGGCCGCACCGGCCGGCTGACCGAGGGCTCGGTCGTCGCCTCCGACGCCTTCTTCCCCTTCGCCGACGGCCTGCTGGCGGCGGCCGCCGCGGGTGCCACCGCGGTGATCCAGCCGGGCGGTTCGGTGCGCGACGAAGAGGTGATCAAGGCCGCCGACGAGCACGGGCTGGCCATGGTCTTCACCGGCATGCGACACTTCCGGCACTGACCGGACGGGGCAGACCTGCCCGATCGACGGCCCCGGCCCTTCAAGACCGGGGCCGTTCATCTTCAGGGAACAAGATGGGAAGATCATCCATGCCTGGCCGGCAGATCACCCTCATCGCCCTGCTGGGCATCGGATCGACAGGCGCCCTCGCCGCGACACCGGTCGATCTCGACCTTTATGTCGGCGCCTATCCCTGGGAAGAAGTGACGACGGCCGGCGGCCGCCATCTGCCGCCGCTCCTTACCCTGAAGACGGTGCGGGCGGCGATCCGCGCGGCCGCTCCGGCCGGCACCGATGTCGTCCGCCGGGCGCTCGATCCCGACGGTCCGCGCACACCCGTCTATCGGCTGAAGGACCGGATCCATTCCTGGGGCTGCGAGACCCACAATTGCGGCGCCAACAACTGGGTGGTCATCCTGGCCCCCGACGCCTCGGCGGCCGAGATCTGCCATCAGGATGCCGGTCAGGTGTTCTGGTACGGGAACGGCACCGGCCGCGAGATGCCCGAGGGCTTTGCGTGCCCGGACAAACCCGACGAGCCCGAGGCGGCGGCGAACTGACCGGCTCAGGCGCCGAACAGCCTGTGATCCCAGAAAACCGGATGGTGCAGGCCGGCCGTGATCGTCCGGAACTGTGGATGGGCCGGATTGATCAGGATGTTGTGGTCGAGCCGCGCGACCACACTGGGCACGATCAGCACCGCACTCCGCCGTTCGCGGCTCCAGGCTTCGCCAAAGCGACGGCTGATGACGGGTGGCATGGCATCCCAGCCGGGCCAGGCCTCGGGCGCGAACATCTCGTAGCTGGTGCCGGCGGGAATGGTGATTTCGATGAAATGCTGGTTCGGCGGCAGCCTGCCGCTGCCATGGACCAGCTTTTCAAGCAGGGCTGTGGAATAGTGCTCCGAGGCATAGATCACCGGGCTGCCGCGGGTATTCCATCGCCCGGGAGCGATGGTCGATCCGGTGGCGTCGAAGATCGGCCAGGTTCCATCCGGATCCCCGATCCGCCAGGCACGGAGCGTTCGGTCAAGGATCTGCGCCGTCACGCAGCACTGCCGTATTTGAGCCGCCCCAGAATGTCGATCACCAGTTCGGCGCCGAACTCGCTGCGCAGCACCACATCCACCGGGAGTTCGTCTTCCAGCATCGGATGCGGGCGAAACAGGAAGTCGCGCGCCGCCGCCTCGTCCCGCCAGACATCGACGGCCGCGCTCCACACCTTGGCCAGCCGTGCCACCCGGGTCCCCTGCTCAGGCGACAGCACCCGCGACGCCTTGCGGCGTTCATAGGTCGCCTTCGGCACCAGACGGTATTTGAACCGGGCGTCATCGGGCGCGACCAACCGCACCACGCGCTCGAGTGTGTCGAGGGGCAGCCCCTCCTCGATCCGGGCGATCAGGGCGAAGCCGGAGCCGATGGCGGGCGTCGTCGGCAGCCCCAGAACCTCTGCAACCTCGGTCATGCTGGTCATGGGATGATCCTTCTCATACGAGACTCAAGATGGTCTCGCATGAGAAGGACATCAAGTGCGGCGACGCGCCGATCAGCCGCCGGCCAGTGCCGTCAATCGCCGGGCCGCGACGATCAGCATCGCCAGCGTCACGTCGGGTGCCGACAGCACTTCGTCGACCGCCGCCGCAGCGCGGCCCAGGGCTGCCGCTTCCGCCTCGGCCCAGACATCGACATCGCCCGCCGCATCGCGGGTGAAGATCGACTGGGTGGCCCGACGCTGGACGCCGTAGAGGTCGTCGATGACGCTGCTGACCGCCAGCCGCTCCCAGGGGTCGTCGACCACGATGGTGCGGGCGGCGTGGCGCAGGGCATGCAGGTGAAGCCGGGGGTCGACGGCATAATAGACCGGCGCCACCTTCTCCACCGGCAGGTCCAGGTTCTCGGACAGGGCGGTGAGATCGAAGACCGAGACCAGCGAGCCCAGCTGTGACAGGCAGACCGCCGCCCCCTCTTCAAGCCCGCCCGAGGTCAGCCTTGCGGCATCAGCACCGATGGCCTCGGCCACCTCGGTCGGCAGCACCTGGGGAAGCACGGCCTGAAGGGCCGCCGCCGTCGGCTGGAAGCGGCCGATCACCTCGCCCACCGTGGCCGCCCGGCCGCCCCGCACCAGCAGCCAGCGCATGGCCTGGGTCAGGCGCCGCGATACCCGGTCGAGCGCATCGAGCCGCCGATCGGCCGGCATCGTCGCCTCGGCCGCATCCAGCGCCGACCAGAGCGCCGGCAGGCCCAGGACGTCGCGGGCGACGACATAGGCACGCAGGATCTCGGCCGGTCCCTGGCCGGTCTCGTCGGCCAGTTCGCGGGCAAGACAGGGCCCGCCGCGATTGACCATCTCGTTGACCAGATGGGTCGCCAGGATTTCGGACCGGAGCGGATGGGCCGCGATATGCTCGGGGAAGCGCGCCCGGATCGGCCGCGGGAAATAGGCCGCCAGATCACCGGCCAGCGCCGGATCATCCAGCAGCGGATCTTCCGCCACCTGATGGGTCAGCTCGATCTTGGCATAGGCGAGCAGCACCGCCAGTTCGGGACGGGTCAACCCCAGCCCCTCGCGCGCGCGCCGGGCGAGTTCGGCCTCGTCCGGCAGGCGTTCGAGCGCCCGATCGAGCCGCCCGGCCCGCTCCAGCCCGTGCAGCAGCCGGACATGACGGTCCAGCCGGCGCCCGGCCTCGCGGCTTTCCACCGACAAGGCCTGGTTCTGCAGCTCGTTATTGGCAAGGACCAGGGCCGCCACTTCTTCGGTCATCCCGGCCAGCAGCAGATCCCGCTGCTTGCGGGTCATGTCGCCGGCTTCGAGCACGCGGCCGAGCAGGATCTTGATGTTGACCTCGTGGTCGGAGCAGTCGACGCCGCCGGAATTGTCGATGGCATCGGTGTTGATCCGCCCGCCATTCAGCGCGAACTCGATCCGCGCCGCCTGGGTGAAGCCCAGATTGGCGCCCTCGCCCACCACCCTGGCCCGCAGCTCCGCGGCGGTGATGCGCAGCGCGTCGTTGCTGCGGTCGCCGGCATCGGCGTCACGCTCCTGCGAGGCGCGCACGAAAGTGCCGATGCCGCCGAACCAGAGCAGGTCGACCTCGGCCTTCAGCATCGCCCGGATCAGGGCCGAGGGCGTGATGCGGGTTTCGGCTATGCCGAGCAGGGCCCGGATCTCGGGCGTGGTCTCGACGGTCTTAGCCGCCCGGTCATAGATCCGCCCGCCGGGCGACAGCACCGCCGGGTCGTAATCGGTCCAGCCCGAGCGCTGGGCGGCGAAGAGCCGGGCCCGTTCGGCGAAACTCCGCGCCGGATCGGGGTTGGGGTCCAGGAAAATGTGCAGATGGTTGAAGGCGCCGACCAGCTTCACCGAATCCGAGCGCAGCAGCCCGTTGCCGAAGACGTCGCCGCCCATGTCGCCGACGCCCATAACGGTCACCGGGTCCCGCTGCACGTCGATGCCGGCCTCGCGGAAGTGCCGCCGGACCGAAACCCAGGCACCGCGCGCGGTGATCGCCATCTTCTTGTGGTCATAACCGGCGGATCCGCCCGAGGCGAAAGCGTCGCCCAGCCAGAAGCCGCGTTCCTCGGCAATGCCGTTGGCGATGTCCGAGAAAGTCGCCGTGCCCTTGTCGGCTGCGACGACCAGATACGGATCGTCGCCATCCCGCCGGTGCACGCCCCGCGGCGGCACCGGCTCACCCGCCTTCAGATCGTCGGTGATGTCCAGCATGCCGCCGACGAAGGCGCGATAGCAGCCGACCACCTCGGCCTGCAGTTCGGGCCGGGTCGCGGGCGGGCGCTTGACGATGAAGCCACCCTTGGCGCCGGTCGGCACGATCACCGCATTCTTGACCATCTGCGCCTTCATCAGGCCCAGGATCTCGGTGCGGAAATCCTCCAGCCGGTCGGACCAGCGGATGCCGCCACGGGCGACACGGCCGCCGCGCAGATGCACAGCCTCCACCCGGGGCGAATAGACGAAGATCTCGCGGAACGGCCGGGGCGGCGGCAGGTCGGGCAGGCTCTGCCCGTCCAGCTTGATCGCCAGCACCGGCCGGCGGCCGCCATCTGCCTCGCGCAGATAGGCATTGGTGCGCAGCACTGCCAGCACCACGTCGCGGTACCGGCTGAGAATCCGGTCCTCGTCCACATTGGTAACGGCATCCAGCCCCTGGGCGAAGGCCTCGACCAGCCGGTCAGCCTCCGCCTCGGCCGCGGCGGAGGCCTCCGCCGTCTCGTGGCGGGCAGGATCGAGCCTGGCATGGAAGAGCTGCACGATCAGCCGGGCAAGCTCGCCATGACGGGCAAGCGTCTGCTCAACCGTGTTCTGGGCAAAGGGCAGGCCGATCTGGCGCATATAGCGATAGAGCGCCCGCAGGATCACCACCTCATCGGCGGTGACGCCGGCGCGCAGCACCAAGGCATTGAACCGGTCGTTTTCGACCTCGCCCCGCCAGACGCGGGCGAGCGTGTCTTCCAGCAAGGGCCCCAGCCGCGCCGGATCGACCGCGCCGCCCTGCTGGTCGACCAGGCCGAAATCGTGCAGCCAGGCCCGGATGCCGCCGGCTTCCGCGTCCTCGATCGCATAGGGCTGCTCGTCGATCACCCGGAAGCCCAGATTCTCGATCATCGGCAGCACGTCCGACAGCGCGATCGGCCCGCCGGGCCGGCCGAGCTTCAGGCGCAGCGCCACCGAGGCGCCACCGCCGACGGGGGTATAGAAGGCAATCGAGATCGCCTGCGGATCGCCGGCCAGCGCCTCGAGCCGCAGCAGATCGGCCACCGCCTGTTCGGGGCCGAAACGCTCGGCATACAGCGCCGGCAGGCCGCGGCCGGCGCCGCGCAAGAGGGCCAGGCCCCGCTCTTCGCCCACCGCATCGATCAGCGCCTCGCGCAGTTCGTCGGCCCAGCCGCGCACCATGCGGGCCAGCCGGGCTTCCAGCGCCGCCGCATCGACCTGCGCCGGCTCGGCCTCGGGGTCGACCATCAGCACGAAACGCAGCCGCACCAGCGGCGCCTCGGACAGCTGCACCTCGGCCAGATCGGCGGTTTCCTCGGCGAGCGTGCCATGGGTCGCCGCTTCCAGTTCCGCGAGCACACGCCGCCGCAGCCGGCTGTCGAAGGCGTCGCGCGGCACATAGACCAGCGCGCTCCAGAACCGGCCGAAGACATCGCGGCGCAGGAACAGCCGGAGACGCTGGCGCAGCTGCAGCTTCAGGATGCCGATCGCGGTCTCATAGAGATCGTCGGTGCCGATCTGGAGCAGTTCGTCGCGCGGATAGGTCTCCAGCACGTTGAGCAGCGACTTGGCGTCGTGGCTGCCGGGCGCAAAACCTGCCCGCTCTATGATGCCGCGCACCTTGCGGCGGATCAGCGGAATGGCGCGGGGGTTGCTGTGATAGGCGGCAGAGGTGAACAGGCCCAGGAACAGGCGCTCGCCCTCGACCCGGCCATCGGGGCCGTAGATCTTGACGCCGATATAGTCCATCGGCACCGCGCGATGCACCGTCGCACGGAAACGCGACTTGGTGATCGTCACCGGCTCGTCGCCGAAGCTCTCGTCGCCGTGGAGCGTGAAGCCGGCAAGGCCGCGGGGCCGTTCGCGACCGTCATCGCCGCCGGTCCCTTCCATCACGCCCAGGGTGCGCAGCACCTCCACCCGGCGCTGTCCCTGGCCGTCGGCTTCCGAGAAGCGGCAGTCCTGGAAACCCAGGAAGGTGAAATTGTCGTCGCGGATCCAGCGCAGGAAGGCGGCATGCTCGCTGCGCAGATCCTCAGACAGAACCGCATCGGGCAGGCTCTCGACATCGGCGATGGCGCGGTCGATCTCGTCGCGCATCGCCTGCCAGCCGGTGACGGCCGCCGCCACATCGTCCAGCACCTCGACCAGCCGGCGCCTGACCTGATCCAGCGCCGCCGCGTCGGGGCGTCGGGTGACCTCGATCAGCATGAAGCTCTCAGGTACCGCCCGGCCGCCCGGACCCGCCGCTTCGTCACCGGCACCGCCCAGGCCCAGATAGCGGCCATCGGCATCCCGGCGGACGGTCAGGATCGGATGGATCAGGCCATGCAGGGCCAGCCCCATCTGGTTCAGCGCCGCCACCGTGCTGTCGACCAGGAAGGGCCGGTCGTCGGTGGTGACCATCACCACGCTGTTGCGGCTCTGCCAGCCATGGCGGTCGATGTCGGGATTGAAGACGTCGACCAGGGTCTCGCCCGCCGCCCGCCTGCGGGCGAAGGCCAGATGGCCGAGTGCGGCGCCCGCCAGGCGCCGTGGCCCGCCCGCCGGCAGCTCGTCGAGCCCCGCGGCGTAATAGGCCTTCACGAACTCCATCGCCTCTCGGGCGTCTTCGGGTGCGAAGCGCGCCTCGATCAGCGCTGCGATCGCGTCCATCGGCACGGCTCCGGTGTCTTGGACACCAGCCTGACTTGCCTCCGGCATGTTTCCTCCCCTTCGGGCTCTTGCTGGAACGACGTCCCGTCATGGGACGTCGACGGCCCGGGTAAGGGTGGTATCGAACGCCGTTCGACGCAAGCGCCGACCCGTGACGGATCAGCAGCAAGGCCGTGAATTTTCCACGAGAGTGGACAAGGCGCACCGCTCAGCGCCGGAGCACGAGCAGATTGCCGCACAGGATCACCCCCGCCCCCGCCAGCATGGCCGGTGTGAGCAGCAGCCCTTCGAACCCCCAGGAGAGCGCCAGGGCCACCACCGGTACCAGGGTCATGGCATAGGCGGCCCGCCCGGGGCCGACACGCCGCACCAGATCGAAATAGATCAGGAAGTTGAGGCACGAGGCCGGCAGGGCCAGATAGGCGAGGCTCAGCCCATAGCGCCACGACCAGTCGAAGGCGAAGGGTGCCCCCTGAAGCAAAGCGACCGTCAGGGCGGTGATGCCGCCGATCAGCCCGCCCCAGGCGATGGCCGCCTCGGGTGCCAGCCCTCGCGCCTGATGTCGGGCGCCGATCACCGTGCCGAGCGCCGCCGCAACGGCAGATACCGCTGCCCAGGCCAGCCCTTCCAGCGCCCGCGGCCCCTCGCCCAGCCGGGCGAGATCGGGGGCGAAGACCAGGGCGACGCCACCGATCCCGAGCGCCAGCCCGGCCAGATGACGGCGGGTCAGCGAGGTGCCCAGCAGCGCCCGGCCGATCAACCCGGCGAAGACCGACGAGGTGGAGAGCACCAGCGCCGCCGGGCCGCTGGGGATCAGGCGGACGGCACTGTAGAAGGCGACGAAGGCCAGACCGTAAAAGGCGACGCCCTGCAGCACCGTCCATCGCCAGTCCGTCGCCGTCAGCCTGAGCCGGACGCCGCGGATATGCGCCCAGCCCATCATCAGCAGCCCCGCCGCGACCATGCGCCAGCCCACCGACACCACCGCCGGTACGGGCCCCGCCTGAAAGGCGGTGGCAAGCGCCCCGCCCCCCAGAGCAGGGCGGTGGAGATGAACAGAAGCGCGGTAACGCCCATGAGCCCGGAACCCTTGCGGGAATACGATCCGGAAATTCTATCCCGAAGCGTGCACTGCGTGCCAGAGCTTCCGCGAGACGCGTTCGCCGACAGCCTTCGCGATGATTATCCGGTCACACCCACAGAAGCCGCCAGACACGGGACAAAAGAAAACGGGCTGATCGTCACCGATCAGCCCGTTTCATCTGCGTTTCCGCAATCTCTGGAGCGGGAGAAGGGATTCGAACCCTCGACCCCAACCTTGGCAAGGTTGTGCTCTACCCCTGAGCTACTCCCGCCCGCTCCGTCAGGCAGCGTCGCTGCCGTCTGTGTGCGGGATAATATTCACGGCGGCGGCTGGCGCAAGAGGTTTTTTTCAGTTTGACGACGATTTTCAGACCGGAGCGTCGAGGGGCACCGGATGCAGCGACGGTCGCGCGTTGAGGGCATCGCGATCGAAGCCGGCGATGTGCTTATAATCGCCGATGATTCCGTTGAGTTCCGCCGCCGGCAGCACCTTTTCGACCGCCTTGAACCCGTCCGGCGCCCGCTCCTCGACCAGCTGCATCACCTTCTCGGGCCCGTTGGCACGGTTGGCGAGCACGATGCGCGCGGTGGCAGGCAGCCGCTCCGCCTCGTAGGCGGCAAGCGCCGCATCGACATCGCCCATGGTCGCCAGCCGCCAGACCAGGGTGCGGGCATCCAGAATCGCCTGCGACGCGCCATTGGATCCGATCGGATACATGGGGTGGGCGGCATCGCCCATCAGCGTCACCCGGCCATGGGTCCAGGCCTCCAGCGGATCGCGATCGACCATGGGGAATTCGAACACCCGGATCGCGGCCCGAATGATCGCCGGCACGTCCAGCCAGCCGAAATTCCAGCTCTCAAAGGCCGGCAGGAATTCCTCCAGCACGCCGGGCCGGTTCCAGTCCTCGCGCTCCAGCTTGCGCTCGGGCAGGTTCAGTTCGGCGATCCAGTTGATCAGCGACGCCCCGCGCGCCGCGATGTCGGGATCGATCGGATAGCAGACGAATTTCTGATCCTGGTGGCCGGCCATGACCATGCTGCGGCCGTCCAGATAGGGCGGGGCCTCGCTGACGCCGCGCCAGAGGATGCGGCCATTCCATTTGGGCAGGCCCTCGTCCGGATGGAACTGCGCCCGCACCGCCGAATGGATGCCGTCGGCGGCGATGATGAGATCGGCGGTGTCGTGGCCGAGCGAGGCACCGGTGGTGCGCGAGACCAGATCGATCCGCGCCCGGCCGTCGGCCTGGGTGGCGACGCGGGCGGCGGCATGATCGGTCAGCACCCGGTCGGTACCCAGCCGGGCCCGCGCCGCATCGAACAGCAGCATCTGCAGGCGACCGCGATGGATCGAGTACTGGGGCCAGTTATACCCGGCGTCGCGGCCGCGCGCCTCGCGCCAGATCTCCTGCCCCAGCTTGTTGGTATAGATCAGCGTCGAGGTGGCGACGCCGGTGCGGGCAAGCTCGTCGGCCAGGCCCAGTTCGGTCAGCTCGCGGACCGCATGGGGCAGCAGGTTGATCCCCACCCCCAGCGGCCGGATCTCGGGCACCGCTTCGTAAACCACGGTCTCGATCCCCGCGGCATGCAGGCTGAGCGCGGCCGTCAGCCCGCCGATGCCGGCGCCTGCAATGATGACCTTCATCGGATCCTCTCCTCCCATCCCGCACCCTGGGCACCGGCTCGGAGCCGGGTGCATTGCGTGTTTCGGGTCAGGATATATCCGGAGAATGTACGATGTCATTACAATCCGAATTGACGATCATCCGCTCTACGAACTAATCTGAGGAAACCGGCAGAAAACCGGTTTATGGTGGCCGATGCACCGCCCGGGATCAGAACGAGACCAGCCCGGGCCGGATCATCGGGAGACAGGAATGACACGCGGACGGCGGACGACCTCCAGCGTCCTGCCGCGGCCGGCCGGCCGCGGTGACGCTTTCGAGCAATGGCCGGAGGACGTTGAGTTCGGGGTGCTGCGCGAGCTGATGGGCTATGCGCTGCGCCGGGCCCAGATCGCCATCTACGAGGATTTCTTCGCCACCGTCGCGGATCTGGACATCACGCCGCCGATGTTCTCGTCGATGGTGCTGATCCGGAACAATCCCGGCCTCAGCCAGAGCCGGCTCGGCCGGGTGGTGGGCATTGCCCGATCAGGCACCATGGCCCTGGTCGACCGGCTGGAACGCGCCGGCTATGTCGAACGCCGCCCCACCCCCGGCGACCGGCGGGTCAACCAGCTGGCCCTCACCCCGCATGGCGAGGAGGTGCTCGACGAGCTGATCCGGCGGATCCGCGCCCATGACGACCGGGTCTCGGCGCGGCTCAGCGAGGCGGAGAAGGTCACGCTCCGCGATCTGCTCGCGAGGTTCTGAATACGCGATCTGCTCGCGAGGTTTTGAATACGCGAGCTGCTCGCGCGGCTTGAGACAACATCAGGCGGCATCCGCAGACAGGGGTGCCGGAGACGAGCGGGGCGACAAGATCCCGCCGCCCAGGGAGGAGAGGCGCCCCATGTCGAGGGCAGACCCGGCCCCGCACAGCGTGCAGGGCCGCGGTGAGAAGGCGTCGCGGTCCGGCGGCCCCTTCCGCACCGGTTTCGGCCCCGTCGGGGTCCTGTGCCGTCTGGTCGCCATGGCCGGCGGGCTGATGCTGGTCGCGATCGCCGCGATGTCGGTGATCAGCATCATCGGCCGCTGGTTTGCCGGCACCAGCATCGGCGGGCTGGAATTCGGGCCCGTGCCGGGCGATTTCGAACTGGTCGAGACGGGCACCGCCATCGCGGTCTTCTGCTTCCTGCCCCAGGCCCAGCTCGCCCGCGCCCATGTCACGGTCGATCTCTTCACCATGCGCGCCGGCCCAGCTCTGCGCCGGGCGCTGGGCGTCGTCGCCGATCTTCTGTTCGCGGCCACCACCGCCCTGCTCGCCTGGCGGCTGACCATCGGCCTTGAAGAGCGCCTGACCTATGGCGAAACCACCATGATCCTGGGCCTGCCGCAATGGTGGGTCTATGTGCCGGGGGTGGCCTTCATGGCCCTGACCGCCCTCGCCTGCCTGACCACGCTCACCGCCACGCTGCGCGGTGCGGTGCCGCCGACCGAGGCCGAGGCTGCCGCCGCAGAGGCCGGAACGGCCAGCGAGGAGAGCCGGCGATGAGCGATACCACCATCGGCCTTCTCGGCATTGCCGGCCTGCTCGTCGCCATGGCGCTGCGCGTGCCGGTGGGGCTCGCCATGCTGGTGGCCGGCATTCTGGGCAGCATGGCGGTTGCAGGCCCCATGGGCATCATGGCCGGGCTCACCACCCTGCCGGTGGAGCAGTTCTCCAACCACGCGCTCTCGATCGTGCCGCTCTTCCTGCTGATGGGCGCCTTTGCAGGCCGCGCCGGCCTCTCGCAGCTGCTGTTCGATGCCGCCCGCGACTGGCTGGGCCATCGCCGCGGCGGCCTCGCCATGGCCGCGATCGGCGCCTGCGCCGCCTTCGGCTCGATCTGCGGCTCGTCTCTCGCCACCGCCGCGACCATGACCCGGGTCGCCCTGCCCGAAATGCGCCGCCACGGCTATCACGACGGGCTGGCGACCGGCGTTCTGGCGGCCGGCGGTACGCTCGGCATCCTTATCCCGCCCTCGGTGGTGCTGGTGATCTATGCGGTGCTGACCGGGCAGAACATCGACCGGATGTTCATTGCGGCCCTGGTGCCGGGCGTGCTCGCCGCTCTCGGCTATATGGCGGCGATCCGGGTGCAGGTGATGCTGAACCCCGACGCCGCCCCGGCCGTTCCCCGGATCGGCTGGTCGGAACGTCTCCGCGGCCTCGCCCGCACCTGGCCGGTCTTCGTGATCTTCGTGACGGTGATCGGCGGCATCTATGCCGGCGTCTTCACACCGACCGAAGGGGCGGCGGTGGGGGCCGCGGCCACCGGGCTGTTCGCGCTGGTCCGTGGCGGGCTCCGCCGCGGTGCCTTCACCGAGGTGGTGATGGAGACCGCTTCGGGCACCGCGATGATCTTCATGATCGTGCTGGGGGCCGCCGCCTTCAACGGCTTCCTGGCGCTCACCGGCCTTCCGATGCAGGCGGCCGAGACGATCGGCGGGCTCGACGTGCCGCCGATCGTGGTGCTGGCGGCGATCCTGGCGCTCTATCTGGCGCTCGGCTGCATCATGGACAGCCTGTCGATGATCCTGCTGACCGTGCCGATCTTCTACCCGCTGATCATGGCGCTGGATTTCGGCCTGCCGCCCGCAGAAGCCGCCATCTGGTTCGGCATTCTGGCCCTGGTGGTGGTGGAGGTCGGCATGATCACGCCGCCGGTCGGGCTGAATGTCTTCGTGATCAACGCCATGTCGGGCGGCACGCCGATGCGTGACACCTTCGCAGGCGTGATCCCGTTCCTCGTCTCCGACGTGCTGCGCATCCTGGCGCTGGTGGCCTTTCCGGGCATCACGCTTGGCCTGATGCGCCTGCTCTACTGATCTTCAGGAAAGGTCCGCCGCCCATGACCACCGGCTTTCCCGCCACCCCGCCCGTCCTGTCCCCGGTCGCCCTGATCGAGGCCGAGATCGGCACCCCGCAGGAACTGGGCGCACTGGCCGATGGCCAGCGCCGGATCATCCCGATCCTGGGAGGACGGGTCTCGGGCGCCCGGCTGGCCGGGCGGGTGCTGCCGGGCGGGGCCGACTGGCAGACCGTGCGGCCCGACGGGCTGGCCGAGATCGAGGCCCGCTACACCCTGGCCCTGACCGAGGTCGACGGCGCGGCCGTGGATGCGCTGGTCGACATCCGTAATCCCGGCATGCGCCACGGCCCCGCCGAGGTGCTGGCCCGGGTGGCGGCGGGCGAGGATGTCGACCCCTCGCTCTATTACTTCCGGACCACCCCACGCTTCACCACCGGCCATCCGGCCCTCGGCTGGATGAACCGGACCCTGTTCGTGGCCCGCGGCCGCCGGCTGGCGGCGCGGGTCGAAATCGAGGTCTTCGCGGTCGGCTGACCGCATCAACCAGGCATGTCGCCCGCCCAGAAGCGGCAGCCAGCCCACATCAGGCAGATCAGGGAGGAGAAACCGATGACGGATATCGCAACCGGCTGGCGGCGGCTGGCCACACGGATGGCGGCGGGCGTGGCGGGCCTGGTGGTGGCCGCAGGCATGGCCGGCCAGGCGGCCGCAGCCGAGGTGACGCTGCGCCTGCACCACTTCTTCCCGCCCACCTCGGCGGTCCATTCGAAGTATTTCGCGGACTGGAAGCAGCGGGTGGAGAGCCAGTCCGGCGGGCGGATCGAGGTCAAGATCTACCCGGCCATGCAGCTGGGCGGCACCCCGCCCTCGCTGTTCGATCAGGCGCGCACCGGGCAGGCCGACATCATCTGGACGGTGGTCGGCTACACCCCCGACCGCTTCCCCGAGGCCGAAGTCTTCGACCTGCCCTTCCTGCCGCGCTCGGCCGAGATCACCAGCCAGGCCGCGCATGAATTCGCCATGAAGCACCTCACCAGCCGCTTCGAAGGCGTGAAGGTGATCGCAGCCCACACCCACAGCCCCGGGCTGATCCACACCCGCGATCGCGAGGTCCGCACGCCCGAAGACATGAAGGGGCTGAAGCTGCGCGGGCCGTCGCGGCTGATCAATTCCTTCATCGAGGCGCTGGGCGCCGAGCCGGTCGGCATGCCCGTGCCCCAGACGGCCGAGGCGCTGTCGCGCGGCGTGATCGACGGCACGGTTCTGCCCATGGAAGGGCTGGATGCGCTGCGCCTGCAGGAACTGGTCCACCGCCACATGGTGTTCGCGGGCGAGAATGCGCTCTACACCACCATGATGCTGGTGGCGATGAACCAGGCGAAATATGACGGCCTGCCCGCCGACCTGAAGAAGGTCATCGACGACAATGCCGGCATCGCCGAGGCCCGCGCGATCGGCCGCGTGATGGATCAGGCCGATGCGCCGGTGGTAGCCGCGATCGAAAAGTCCACGACCAACCGGATCATCGCGCTGACGTCCGCAGAAACCGACCGCTTCCGCGCCGTCGGTGCCGAGGTCGAAAAGGCCTGGGCCGAGCGGATGACCGCCCGCGGCATCGACGGCCCGGCGCTGATCGAGGAAGCCAAGGCGCTGGTGGCGAAGTACGCAGCCCAGCCCTGACGGGGTCCCGGTCGCGGGATCCGGACTTGCAGGCGGGGCGGAGAAGCGGCGATGATCCGCGTCTTCGCCCCGCCTGATGTCGTTCAAAGACCACCGGATCCGTCATGCCCGCCACCCGCGCCGACCTCTTCGCCCGTCTCGATGCCCTTGGCATCGCGCACGAGACCTATGACCATGCGCCGGTTTTCACCGTCGAAGAGGCGGAGGCCGAGACCGGCCATGTGCCGGGGCTGCACGTCAAGAACCTGTTTCTGAAGGACAAGCGCGGCGATCTCTGGCTGGCCACCGTCGCCGCCGACCGGCGGGTGGATCTGAAACATCTGCAGGCGCTGCTCGGCGCCGGCCGCTTCTCGTTCGGCAAGCCCGATCTGCTGATGGAGGTACTGGGCGTCACCCCGGGCTCCGTCACGCCTTTCGCGCTGATCAACGATCCCGATCGCCGGGTGGTCTTTGCGCTCGACCGCCGGGTGGCCGAGGCGGAGCGGATCAACGCCCATCCCCTGTTCAACGACGCCTCGACCGTGGTGACGGGCGCGGGGTTAAAACGCTTCGTGTCGAGCTTCGGCCACGACGTACGGATCGTCGATCTCGACACCCCGGCCTGAGCGACGCACCGACCTCAGCGACGCACCGGCCGGATCGCGTCCGAGGCGTAATCCGGCAGGGGCGCCCCTTGCTGGAGACGCGCGCCGTGCCATCTTTCATGCTACAAGCGGGAGGCCGCGGCCGGCCTTCCGGGCGCGGCAGAGTTTCGCCATCGCGCTTCGAAAAAAGAACGGGACCGTTGCCATGCAGACCATCATCGGCGGCGCCGGGGGCACCGCCCCGGCGGATGTGATCAAGGACACCGACACCGCGCATTTCATGGCCGACGTCATCGAGACCTCGCGTGAAACGCCGGTCATCGTCGATTTCTGGGCGCCCTGGTGCGGCCCCTGCAAGCAGCTGACCCCCGTGCTCGAAAAGGTGGTCCTGGCCGCCAAGGGCAAGGTGCGGCTGGTCAAGATGAACATCGACGAGAACCCGGAACTGGCGCAGCAGATGCGCATCCAGTCGATTCCGGCGGTCTATGCCTTCGTGGGCGGCCGGCCGATCGACGGGTTCATGGGCGCCCTGCCCGAAAGCCAGATCCGCCAGTTCGTCGACAACCTTCTCCGCGCCGGCGGCGACGACGAAACCCGGATGATCGACGAGGCACTGGCCCAGGCGGCCGAGCTGCTGGAGGCCGGCGATGTGCGCATGGCCGGCGGTCTTTACACCCAGGTTCTGCAGGCCGATCCGTCGCGCACCGAGGCCCTGGCCGGGCTCTCCCAGGTCTATGTGAAGATGGGTGACCTGGAGAAGGCGCGCGAGGTACTGGCCCACGCGCCGGAAGAGATGGCGAAGGACCCCCATCTGGTCCGCGCCCGCACCGCCATCGACCTGGCCGAGAAGGCGGCCGGTGCCGGAGAGACCGCGGCGCTGGAAGCCAGGCTCGCCACCGATCCGGCCGATCATGCCACCCGCATGGAACTCGCCATGGCGCTCTATGCCGCAGGCGATGCCAAGGCCGCGATCGACCAGCTGCTGGAGATCGTCCGCCGCGACCGCGAGTGGAACGAGAATGCCGCCCGCACTCAGCTGTTCGAGATCTTCGATGCGCTGGGCCCCAAGGATCCGGTGGCCCAGAGCGGCCGCCGCAAGCTGACCTCGATCCTGTTCGCCTGATCCGCCGACACGATCCGCCGGATCCCGGACGGGGCGGTGGGCGACCGGCGCGCCCCCGCCTTCCGGATCCTGCGCCCGCAACCCGCCGGCCGACCGAGCAGAGCCCGAAGCTGCCATGATCCGTGCCCACGACGTCCTGCCGCCAGTGCTGCCGGTCTTCCCGCTCGGCGGCGTCATCCTGCTGCCCGGGGGGCGGCTGCCGCTGAACATCTTCGAGCCGCGCTATCTGGCGATGATCGACGACGCGCTGGGCAGCCACCGGCTGATCGGCATGGTCCAGCCGGTCCGCGCCGGGCTCGGCACCAATCTGGGCCTCGTCTCCGGTGCGCCCGAAATCTACGGCGTCGGCTGTGCGGGCCGGATCAGCAGTTTCCAGGAAAGCGGCGACGGCCGCTATCTGATCACGCTGACCGGGGTCGCCCGCTTCCGCGTGGCCGAGGAACTGGCCGTCACCACGCCCTATCGCCAGGTCCGCACCGATTTTGCCGCCTTCGAGGCCGATCGTGGCGAACCGCCGCCGGCCGGGCTGGACCGCGCCCTGCTGACCGACCGGCTGAAGCGCTATTTCGCCCTGCAGGGGCTGTCTGCCGACTGGCAGGCGATCGATCAGGCCTCGGACCAGGCGCTGATCACCTCGCTCGCCATGATCTGCCCCTTCTCGGAGGCAGAGAAGCAAGCCCTGCTCGAGGCACCCTCCCTGCCGGAACGCGCCGCCTTGATCCTCGACATGATGGAGATGGCGTTGCATACCGGAGAGGACGACGACGACGCGCCGCGTCACTGACCGCAAGGATATATATCCCATGTCCGACACCCCCACCGTGCCGCCCGCCTGCGTCGATCCGCGCCTGCTGGAGATTCTGGTCTGCCCGCTGACCCGCGAGCCGCTGCGCTATGACGCCGCCGCCCAGGAGCTGATCAGCGATGCGGCGAAGCTTGCCTATCCGATCCGCGACGGCATCCCGATCATGCTGGTCGACGAAGCCCGCTCGCTCGACGACGCGGCCGGAGCCTGATCCGATGGCCGGCGCCCATGAACACGAGCATGTCCATGCCCCCGCACCGGCCGCCCCCTGGCCGGTCGAGATCCGCCTGAAGCGGTCGGCGCGGGTTCTGGAGGTCACCTTCGACGACGGCAACCATGTCCGGCTGGGGGCGGAGTACCTGCGCGTGGAAAGCCCCTCGGCTGAAGTGCAGGGCCACGGCCCCGGGCAGAAGAAGGTGCCGGCCGGCAAGCGCAATGTGGCGATCGTCGACGTTCAGCCGGTCGGCAACTACGCCGTGCGGCTCGTCTTCGACGACGGCCATTCCACCGGCATCTATGGCTGGGGCTATCTGGCGGAACTCGCGCGTGAGCACGACCGGCGCTGGGAAAGCTATCTCGACGCCCTTGCCGCCGCCGGCCAGACGCGGGACTGAGCAGAGCCGGGGCTGAACAGGGGGCCGACAAAAAAAAGTGGCCGCCGCGACGGGGCATGTCGCGACGGCCAGGCTTCGGGTGATCGGGCCCGAGCTTTCTTAATTCTGAAATCTGCGGCGTTGCGGTTCCGGCTGGTCTCAGCGGGCAACCCGGCGGCGACGCGGGTTGCGGCTGCCGGTTCCCGTGCCGGTACCGGGGCCGCGATAGGTGCGGCCGCGCCGCGGCGCATCGGCCGTAGCACGCAGGCCGGCAGGATAGGGGGCCGGCGCAGCCATGCGGGGCGCTGCGGAGCCGGAGTGGGCGTGGTTGCGCGGGGGGCGAACCATGGTCATGGGGGCATTCCTTGAACATCGGCCCGACAGGATGCACCCACCCGGTCCGCCATGTTGTCAGTTCGGGTGATGATTACCAGCGGTAGCAAAGCACGGCCAGCCCCCGATCATGGGGGGCGCCCTGAAAATGCGGCCGGGGACATGCGATCTTCCCGCAGGATGCGTCTCAGGGCATGCGTCCCTGAACCAGGGCCGGCAGGCGGCCCAGTTCGCCCATCGCATGGCGCATGGCCAGTTTCTTCACCGGCCCCAGCCGGTTCACCGCCGCAAGCCCCAGATCGCGTGCCAGGCGTACCGGCGCCACATCGTTGGAAAACAGCCGGTTCAGCCCGTCGGTCGCCGCCACCAGCGCCATGGTGTCGGTGCGGCGCCAGCGTTCATATGCCGCAAGCACATCCGGGGCGCCGACATCGCCGCCCAGGCGCCGCGCCTGCACCATCACCTCGACCAGGGCCGCCACGTCGCGGATGCCCAGATTGAAGCCCTGCCCCGCGATCGGATGGATGGCATGGGCGGCATCGCCCACCAGCGCCAGGCGCCGGTCGACGAAGCGCCGCGCCAGGGTCAGTGCCAGCGGATAGGCGAAGCGCGGACCTTCCAGCCGGAGCTGCCCCAGAAAATCGCCGAAGCGGGCCCGCAGCTCTTCCAGATATCGCAGATCGTCCAGCGCCTGGATGCGGGCGGCATCCTCGTGCCGTTCGGTCCACACGATCGACGAGCGATTGCCGGCCAGCGGCAGGATCGCAAAGGGGCCCGGCGTCAGGAAACGTTCATGGGCCACACCTTCATGCGGGTATTCATGGGCCACGGTGCAGACCAGGCCGGTCTGGCCATAGCCCCATTCGGTGACCGCGATCCCGGCCTCGTCGCGCAGCCGTGACCGGCGGCCGTCGGCCGCCACCACCAGCGGCGCACGCAGCACCCGGCCATCCGCCAGGGTAACGGTCGCCCGCGCGCCCTGCCGGTCGACCGAGACCACGCCTGCCGGGGCCACCACGGTCAGCCGATCGGCAAGTGCCGCGGCACGCTGCGCCAGGGCAGCCCGCATGTGGCGGTTCTCGACCAGCCAGCCCAGCGGTTCTTCCCCCACCTGGGCATGGTCGAAATGCAGATGCATCAAGCTGGGCCCGTCGGTTACCCGGATATGTTCGATCGCGCCGGTTTCCGCCACCAGCGGCCAGACACCGATCGCGGCCAGCACCTGCTTCGACCCATGGGCGATGGCACTGGCCCGGCCGTCGAACCCGCGATCGAGCTGCGCCGTGGGATCTTCGCGATCGACGACGATCACGTCGAGGCCGGCTGCTGCGGCGGCAACGCCCAGCGTCATACCGACCAGCCCGCCGCCCACGATCACCAGGTCGCCCGCCACCATCTCCATCGGCCTCCGCTCCGCCACGCCTGCTCGGTGATGCCGGGCCGGTGAGCCCGGCCCTGCCGCGCAAGATCGGCCCGCCGGTTCCGAAAGTCCAGCCATGCCCGCCAATTCGGTGGCGTGACCAGGAATTGCCCACCATCGGGTGATCTGCACAAAAAACAGACAATATGATTCGCTGCCCCCGCGTCGCGGCGTGCCCGATCCCGCCGGATTGCCCGTCCATCGCGCATTGCAGCGCGGAATCCCGCCAATGACACGAAATTGGCACGGGTCTTGAAGTGTCACGCCCGGACCGCCGGCGCCCAGGGTGCCGGCCGCCAGGACATCAAGGCTGCGGGGGAAAGGAACAGGGCGCCATGAAGCTGATCTCTGCGATCATCAAGCCCTTCAAGCTGCAAGCCGTTCGCGAGGCGCTGACCGATCTGGGCATCCAGGGCCTGACCGTCACCGAGGTGAAGGGATATGGGCGGCAGAAGGGTCAGACCGAAATCTATCGCGGCGCGGAGTACGAAGTGAATTTCGTGCCGAAGCTGAAGATCGAGATCGCCCTCAACGACGATCTGCTGGAAGCAGCGGTCGAGGCGATCCAGACCAATGCCCAGACCGGCAAGATCGGCGACGGCAAGATTTTCGTGTTCGACCTCGAACGTGTGGTGCGCATCCGCACGGGCGAAACCGACAAGGACGCTCTCTGAGCCAACGGGAAGGAGACCCACCAGAGATGGCGCTGACGGCCACCAACTTCCGGCGTGCCGCCCTTGCGGCGATCGCTCTCACCCTCGTTGCGGCACCGGCGCGGGCCGAAGTCGACCCCGAGGTTCAGTATATCCTCAACACCTTCTCGTTCATCATCAACGGCGCCCTGGTCATGTGGATGGCCGCGGGCTTCGCGATGCTCGAATCCGGCCTGGCCCGGACGAAGAACGTCGCCACCATCCTGCTCAAGAACATCTCGCTCTTCGCCGTGGCCGGCATCACCTTCTACCTCGTCGGCTACAACCTGATGTACATGAACGTCGACGGCGGCTGGATCGGCAGCCTGGCCATCTGGTCGCAGAGCGACGCCACGGGCGACGCCATCGTCTACGAGGCCGGCACCTATGCCTCGGCGTCGGACTGGTTCTTCCAGATGGTCTTCGTCGCCACCGCTGCGTCGGTCGTGTCGGGCACCGTCGCGGAACGCAGCAAGCTCTGGTCGTTCCTGCTCTTCGTCGTGCTGCTGACCACCATCAGCTATCCGATCACCGGCTCGTGGGTCTGGGGCGGCGGCTGGCTGTCCGAGATGGGCTTCGTCGATTTCGCCGGCTCCACCCTGGTGCATGCGGTCGGCGGCTGGGCGGCCCTGGTCGGCGCCATCATCATCGGCCCGCGCATCGGCAAGTACAGCCGTGACGGCCGGGTGAACCCGATGCCCGGCTCCAACCTGGCGCTGGCCACCCTCGGCACCTTCGTCCTCTGGCTCGGCTGGTTCGGCTTCAACGGCGGCTCGATGCTGGCGCTCGGCACCGGCGCGGATGCCACCGGCATGGCCAATGTCGTGGCCAACACCAGCATGGCGGCTGCCGGCGGCATCGTCGCCGCGATGATCCTCTCGCAGCTCCTCTACAAGAAGGTCGACCTCACCCTGGCGCTGAACGGCGCGCTGGCCGGCCTGGTCTCGATCACCGCCGGCCCCGACACCCCCTCCGTCGGCGGGGCGATCCTGATCGGTGCGGTCGGCGGCGTCCTCGCCAGCCTGACGGTGCCGCTGCTCGACAAGCTGAAGATCGACGACGTGGTCGGTGCCATCCCGGTGCATCTCGTCGGCGGCATCTGGGGCACGATCGCCGTGCCGATCACCAATGCCGATGCCAGCTTCGGCACCCAGATCGTCGGCATCGTCGCGATCGGCGCCTTCACCGCGGTGTTCTCGGCCGTCGCCTGGCTGCTGATCAAGTTCACCGTCGGTGTCCGGGTCTCGGAAGAGGTCGAACATGGCGGGCTGGACAAGGCGGAGCTGGGCCTCGAAGCCTACCCCGAGTTCGGCCGCGGGTCGCAGACCCTCTGACGCCACCACTCATCGCACACCCGGCTGCCCCGGCAGCCGGTCCTGCCTGCGACGCCCCGGCCTTCTGGTGAAGGCCGGGGCGTCCGCTCTTGCGGCAGAGCGGTCAGGCGCCGTAAGGTGCCCCGGCACCCCCGCGGCCCGCACCCAGGACGCCCCCGGCCAACGCCCGGGTGGCACGACCGACGGACGGCGGTTTCGGAACGACTTCAATCCTCTGGCGTCATCCATGCTCAATCCCCGGCTCGCCGCGCTCACCGACTACCCGTTCCGGCGCCTGGACGCGCTGATCGCCGGCGCCGAGCCGCCGGACGGGATCACCCGGCTGATGATGTCGCTGGGGGAGCCGCAGGGTGGCGCCCCGGCCCTGATTGCCGAGATCGTGGCGGCAGAGGCGGCGGGTTTCGGGAAGTATCCGGCCGTGGCCGGCACGCCGGATCTGCGCCGGGCGATCGCCGCCTGGGCCACCCGCCGCTACGGCCTGCCCGACGGCTTTCTCGACCCCGAAACCTCGGTCCTGGCCGCGGCCGGCACCCGCGAGGCGCTGTTCGCTACCCTTCAGGCGGTGACACCCGAGGTGAAGGACGGCGTGCGCCCGGTGGTGCTGATGCCCAACCCCTTCTACCAGGTCTATGCCGGCGGGGCGGTGATGGCGGGGGCCGAGCCGGTCTTCGTGCCGGCGACCGCAGAGACCGGCTTCCAGCCGGATCTGGCGGCGGTCTCGCCCGATCTCTGGCGGCGCGCCTCGGCCGCCATCGTCTGCTCCCCCGCCAACCCGCAGGGCACGGTGCTGAGCGAGGCGGCGATGCTGGATCTGATCCGCCTGGCGCGTGCGCATGACGCGGTGCTGATCGCCGATGAATGCTATTCCGAAATCTGGGTCGAAACCCCGCCCCCGGGCCTGCTGGAAGTGGCGGCGAAACATGGGCTGGGCCTCGACAATCTGCTGGTCATGAATTCGCTGTCCAAGCGCTCGGGCGCGCCGGGGTTGCGCGCCGGCTTCATCGCCGGCGATCCGAAGCTGATCGCCGGCCTGCTGCGCATGCGCACCTATTCGACCGGCTTCCTGTCGCCGCCGCTGATGGCCGCCGCCACCGCACTCTGGGCCGACGAGGCCCATGTCGAGATCAACCGCACCCGCTATCGAGCCTCGATGGCCGCGGCCGAGCGGATCCTGGGCCCGGCCTTCGGCTGGACCATGCCGGCCGGCGGCTTCTTCGCCTGGGCCGATGTGGGCGATGGCGAGGCGGCCGCGCGCCGGCTGTGGGCCGAGGCCGGTGTCAAGGTCCTGCCCGGCGCCTATCTTTCCCGCGAGGGCGATCCGGCCCATGGCTTCGCCCCCGACAATCCCGGCGCCCGCTATGTCCGCATCGCGCTGGTCCACGCACCGGATGTCGTCGAGGAGGGGCTGACCCGCATCGCCCGCACCCTCGCCGGCTGACCGCCGCCGCCTTCCGCCACCGTCCCGCTCCCTCGTGGACATCCCGTCTTCCAGACACGATCAGCCGAGACCCATGGCCGCACGCTCGACCGGAACCGATCGGACGACCCGCTTCCTGCCCGCCGGGGCTGCCGGCCTTGCCCAGCGCCTGACCCGCGCCGCCGGCGGGCTGGTCCTGGCGGTGATCGCGATCTGCCTGATCCTGGCCCTGGCGAGCTATGACCAGAACGATCCGTCGCTGAACCACACGGCGGAATTCCCCATCGTCGCCAATGTGATGGGCATGGCCGGCGCCTATTTTGCCGACATGTCCCTGCAGGCGCTGGGTCTGGGGGCGGTGATCCTGCCGATGGTGATGCTCGGCTGGTCATGGCGGCTGATGCGCGGCCGCGGCCTGCCGATGCTGTGGCTGAACCTGACCGTGCTGCCCGTCGCCCTGGTCGCGACCGCGGGCCTTGCGGCCGCCTTTGGCCGGCCGGAAGGCTGGCCGCTGGAAAGCGGGCTCGGCGGGGTGGTGGGCATGCTGCTCTATGCCCGGCTCACCGCCGTCACCGGCGTCGGCCCCTATCTCGTCATCACCCTGGGGCTGGCGCTCGGCGGCATGCTGGCGGCGGCCGGCATGGGGCTGGGCGACTGGCGCAGCATCGGCCGGGGCATCGGCTCCGCCGGCGGCCTGGCCGGCCGGGGCGGCAGCCGGCTGGCCGGCCTGTTGCGGCGGCGCCATGCTGCGGCAGACGACACACCAGAGGCCCGCGGGCGCCCCGCGCGCGGTCAGGCCGCCCGCCGGACCGCCGAGCCGCGGTTCGACGACGATGCAGCACCGGTCGCCGCCCCGCCCCGGCGCCGTGCCCCAGAACCCGCCGAGGCCCCGGCCGCCGGCGGTCCGCGGATCGGCGCGCCCCGGCGCAATGTCGAGGCGGCCGCCGCCGAGGCCCGCCGCCGCAACCCGCTCAACCTGGACGAGGCGTCCAACTACCGGCTGCCGGCCCTGGATCTGCTGGCGCTGGCGCCGCGCGGCGGCACCGGCAGCCAGGATCCCGGGCTTCTGGCCGAACAGGCCCGGGCGCTGGAAGGCGTGCTCGACGATTTCGGCGTCAAGGGCCGCATCGTCGAGGTCCGCCCCGGCCCGGTGGTCACGCTGTTCGAGCTGGAACCGGCGCCCGGCATCAAATCGTCGCGCGTGATCAGCCTGGCCGACGACATCGCCCGCTCGATGAGCGCGATATCGGCCCGCGTCGCGGTCATTCCGGGGCGCAACGCCATCGGTATCGAGCTGCCCAACCCGAAGCGCGAGATGGTCTTCCTCCGCGAGCTGCTGGCGAGCGAGGCCTACGAGGTCACCGCCTCGCGGCTGGCGCTGGCGCTCGGCAAGGATATCGGCGGCGCGCCGGTGATCGCCGATCTTGCCCGCATGCCCCATCTTCTGGTCGCCGGCACCACCGGCTCGGGCAAGTCGGTCGCGATCAACACCATGATCCTGTCGCTGCTCTACCGGCTGTCGCCCGACCAGTGCAAGTTCATCATGATCGACCCCAAAATGCTGGAGCTGTCGGTCTATGAGGGCATCCCGCATCTGCTGGCACCGGTGGTGACCGAGCCGGGCAAGGCGGTGGTGGCGCTGAAATGGGCGGTGCGCGAGATGGAAGGCCGCTACCGTGCCATGTCGAACCTGGGCGTGCGCAATATCGGCGGCTACAACAAGCGCGTCGCCGAGGCCCGCGACGCCGGCGAGATCCTGACCCGCACCGTTCAGACCGGCTTCGACCCCGAAACCGGCAAGCCGATCTTCGAGGAACAGACCCTCGAGACCGAGCCCATGCCTTATATCGTGGTCGTGGTCGACGAGATGGCCGATCTGATGCTGGTGGCCGGCAAGGACATCGAAGCGGCGATCCAGCGCCTGGCCCAGATGGCCCGTGCCGCCGGCATCCATCTGATCATGGCCACCCAGCGCCCCTCGGTCGACGTGATCACCGGCACGATCAAGGCCAATTTCCCCACCCGCATCTCTTTCCAGGTCACCAGCAAGATCGACAGTCGCACCATTCTGGGCGAGCAGGGTGCCGAGCAGCTGCTGGGCCAGGGCGACATGCTGCACATGGAAGGCGGCGGACGGATCACCCGCGTCCACGGCCCCTTCGTCTCGGATGAAGAGGTGGAGAAGGTGGTCCGGGCTCTTAAAGAACAGGGTGCGCCCACCTACATCGAAGCGGTGACCGACGATCCGGAGCTTGCCTCCGGCAGCACCGCCGACATCATACAGGGTGGTGGGGCCGGAGGCGGCGGTGGCGAGGACGATCTCTACGATCAAGCCCTTGCCGTCGTGCTTCGCGAGCGCCGGGCCTCGACCAGCTTCATCCAGCGCCACCTGCAGATCGGCTACAACCGGGCGGCGCGGCTGATCGAGCGCATGGAGAACGAAGGCGTCGTCAGCCGCGCCGATCGCACCGGCCGCCGGGAGGTACTGCTCGGCGAGCCCCGCGACGACTGAGCGCCGATACGAGGAGTTTCCCCCCATGTCCCTTCGCCTGTCAGGCACCCTTCGCCGTGCCGCTTTCGCTGCGGGTGCCCTCGCGGTGATCGCCACGGCCCTGCCCGAGGCCGCCCTCGCGCAGCAGAAGCCGGCTGCCGCTCCTGCGAAGGCACCCAATGTCGCCGCGGCTGAAGCCCGACGCGACATGGACCGCGCCGAAGCCTATCTGAACGGCTTCCGGCGTATGAAGGCGCATTTCACCCAGGTCGCAGCCGATGGCTCGACCTCGGAAGGCACCTTCTACCTGTCCCGGCCGGGCCGGCTGAGGGTCGATTACGATCCGCCGGTCGATCAGCTTCTGGTCGCCAACGGATCGCAACTGATCCATTACGACCGCAAGCTCGATCAGCCCTCCTACATCCCGCTCAGCCAGACGCCCGCCGGGCTGCTGACCCGCGAGACTTTCGATTTCGATGATCCGCTGCTCGAATTCGCCGGCTACGAGCGCGATGCCAATGCCTTTGCGATCACGCTTCGCGACGCCAAGAACCCGGATCTGGGCTCGCTCGCCCTGGTCTTCACCGACAACCCGGTGCAACTGCGCCAGTGGGTGGTGACCGATCCGCAGCGCGGCGTCACCCGGGTGACGCTCAGCGATGTGAAGCTGGATCCGACGCTGGACAGCGACCTCTTCGTCTTCAATCGCTTCGCCCCGAAGAAGTGACGAGGCCCGGGAAGTGATGGTCCTGTGACCGAGGCCGGCTCCGCGGTCGACAGCCGTGCGATCTGGCGGATCGCCGGGCCGATGATCCTGTCCAACCTGTCGGTCGCGGCCTTAGGCGCCGTCGATACCGGCGTCGCCGGCCATCTGGGCTCGGCGGGCAGCCTGGCCGCCGCGGCGATCGGCGGCCAGCTGCTGTCGTATTTCGTCTGGTGCTGCGGCTTCCTGCGCATGGGCACCACCGGGCTTTCCGCCGGCGCGGCCGGCCGGGGCGACCGCCCGGAAGGTGCCGCCGTACTGGGCCGCGGGCTGGCGCTGGCACTCGGGCTCTCCGCTCTGCTCGGCCTGGGACTTACCGTCACCCTGCCCTGGCTGCTCGCCCTGTTCGGCCCGGCGCCCGCGGTCAGGGACCTGGCGGCCGGCTATGTCCTGATCCGCCTGGCCGGCCTGCCGGCCGCCCTGGCCGTGCTGGTGCTGGTCGGCTGGTTCGTCGGCCGGGGAGAGGCAGGGTTGCCGCTCGCCATGATCCTGGCGACTAATCTGGTCAATGCCGGGCTCGACCTGTTGCTGGCCCTGAATCTGGGCCTCGGCCTCGACGGGCTGGCGATCGCGAGTGCCGTGGCGGACTGGACCGGCTGTCTGATCGGCCTTGCGGCCGCGCTTCGCACCCTGACCCGCGAGCGCACGCCCCGCCCCGGCAGACGGGCCCTGGGCGACTGGCCGGCCATCGCCCGCATGGCCCGGATCAATGGCGACATCTTCGTCCGCACCCTGCTGCTGATCGGCGGCTTCGCCCTGTTCATGAGCCTGGCCGGCCGGCTCGGCACCACCCAGCTTGCCGCCACCGCCCTGCTGCTCACCTTCTTCAGCATGGCCTCGCAGGGGCTGGACGGGATGGCCTATGCGGCCGAATCTCTTGCCGGACGCGCCCTTGCCGCCGGCGATCTGGCGGGCTTCGACCGGGCCGTGCGCATGACCGGGATCTGGACCGCGGCGCTGGGCGTGCTGGCGGCTCTGGTCTTCGCCCTCGCCGGCCCGCTGCTGATCCAAACCCTCACCGATCTCGACGAGGTCCGGCGGGTGGCCGGCGATCTTCTGCCCTATGTCGTCGCCCTGCCGCTTATCGCCTGGGCCTGCTTCTGGCTGGACGGGGTGTTCATCGGCGTCACCTGGTCGGGCGCCATGCGCGATGCAATGCTCATCGCCTTCGCGATACATCTTGGACCGGCGCTGGTTCTGCCCGATATGATGGGGGCGGACGGGTTGTGGATCGCCTTCCTCGGCCTGTTCGCGGCGCGTGGCCTGGCGATGGCCGGCTGGTATCTGGCCCGTCGGCGTCGCCTCTCGCCCCAGCCTCAACGATCCAGCATCTGAGCACGCCACCTCGCGGCCTGTCGCAGCGGCCGCACCAGCCATCGGAGCCGATCGCCTTGTCGAGCGCGCCCATCTCCTCCGGCCGCCGGCCGGTCATCGCCGTCACCGCCTGCATCAAGCTGGTCGAGGGCAGCCCCTCCCATGCGGCGGGCATGAAATACGTCGAAGCCGCGGCGGATGGTGCCGGCGGCATGCCGCTGATCGTGCCGGCGCTGGGCTCCGGCATCGACATCGATCAGGTGCTGGATCTGGTCGACGGCGTGCTGGTCACGGGCAGCACCTCGAACGTCGCGCCCGAGATCTATGGCGGCCCGGCGCCCCGGCCCGGCAACAAGGGCGATCCGGCGCGCGATGCCACCACCCTGCCGCTGATCCGCGCCGCGATCGAGCGCGACATGCCGCTGCTCGCCATCTGCCGCGGCCATCAGGAACTGAACGTCGCCCTGGGCGGCAGCCTGCACCAGCATGTCCACGAAGTGCCGGGCATGATGGATCATCGCGACGATGCCAGCCTGCCCTGGGAAGAGCGCTTCGGCCATGCCCATCCGGTGATGCCCGAAGCCGGCGGCCTGCTCGCCCGGATCCAGGGCGGTGTCGCCCCCTTCCTGGTCAACTCCCTGCACCACCAGGCGATCGACCGGCTGGCCCCGGGGCTGCGCGTCGAAGCCCGGGCCGAGGACGGTCTGGTCGAGGCGATTTCGATCCCCGGCCGCCGCTTCGTCCTGGGCGTGCAGTGGCATCCCGAGGCCCTGTGGCGGATCGATCCCGCCCATGACGCCATCCTCAAGGCGTTCGGAGAGGCCGCCCGCGCATGGGCTGCCCGCGCCGAAGCCGCCGCCTGACCCCCTGCCGGATACCCTGCCTCATGCCCCGCCTGCCCGACGATTTCGACGACGACGACGACCGTTTCGACCCCGATCACCCGCTGGCGGATCAGCCGGCACTGGCGGCGGTCGCCCGCTTCGCCCGCATGCTCGAGACCATCCCCTGGTTCTCGCGCGTCGGCGACCGGCTGGACGCCGACGACCGGGCTGCGGCCGAAGACTACCTGTCGGCGCTGGGCTTCCCCGGCGCCGCGGTGGTCCCGGTCGGCGACTGGTACGAGGCGGCGGACTGCGCCGAGGCACTGGACATGCACTCCCTGTCCTGGGAGGAGGAGGAGCATCTCCGCGCGGTCGCCCATGAAACCGCGCTCGAGATCACCGATGAAGAGGCGCTCGACGTGGCGCTCTCTCATGTCGCCCATCAGGCCGCCTCTCTGGTCGGCCCGGCCGCCGTGCTGTCGATGCGGGTCGGCGGTCTGGACGACGAGGCGCTGGCCCGGGCTGCCGCCGGCCATGCGGTTCAGGCCTGCCATCAGGCGGCCCTGGTCCTGGCGGCGGGGCTGGGGGCCGAGCATCCCTTCGCGCTCAAATTCCGGCTCTACGAACGGGGGCGCTGGCCGGTCTCGATCACGGGAGAAAGCTTCAATCTGTTCTGAATTTATAGATCTGCGTATGCCGATTGCCGGAAGGTGGCATGGCGGAGATCGCCGTGTCACTGGCGCCAGTTCGCGCCATCGGTTCAAATGGTGGGGTCGGGCCTGAATTCGAAACATCCAACCACGGGTCCGACCAGCCGAAAGGGGTCCGGCCCGTATGGATGCAATCATCGATTTTCTCAACACCCTGCTCTGGAGCTATGTGCTGATCTACGGCCTGCTGGGGGTGGGCATCTACTTCACCCTCCGCCTGCGCTTCGTCCAGATCCTGCATTTTCCCGAGATGATCCGGGCGGTGATCGGCTCAGGGGATAACGACCGCTCGGGCATCTCGCCCTTCCAGGCGCTGTGCACCAGCCTTGCCTCTCGCGTCGGTACCGGCAATCTGGCCGGTGTGGCCGTGGCGCTGTATCTGGGCGGGCCGGGCGCGATCTTCTGGATGTGGGTGGTGGCGGCGATCGGCATGGCCACCGCCTATGCCGAAAGCAGCCTCGCCCAGCTCTACAAGGTTCGCGACGGTCATCGCCAGTATCGCGGCGGCCCGGCCTTCTACATGGCCAAGGGACTGAAGGCGCCCTGGGCGGGCTGGCTGTTCTCGATCTTCCTGATCCTGACCTTCGGCCTGGTGTTCAATGCGGTGCAGGCGAATTCCATCGCCGAGGCCGGCGAGGCGGCCTTCGGCCTGGGTAAGATCTGGATCGGCCTCGCCATCGCCGTGCTGACCGCGATCGTCATCTTCGGCGGCATCCGCCAGATCGCCCGGGTGGCGGAGCTGGTGGTGCCGTTCATGGCGGTGATCTATCTGGCCGTGGCACTCTATGTCATCGTGGTCAACATCAGCGAAGTGCCGGCCGCGATCGGCATGATCCTGCGCAGCGCCTTCGGTATCGAGCAGGCGGCCGGCGGCATCGTCGGCGGCATGGCGGCCGCCATGCTCAACGGCGTGAAGCGGGGCCTGTTCTCGAACGAGGCCGGCATGGGCTCGGCGCCGAACATCGCCGCCGCCGCAACACCCGATCCGCACCACCCCTCCTCGCAGGGCTTCGTGCAGTCGCTGGGCGTGTTCATCGACACCCTGCTGATCTGCACCGCGACCGCGATCATGATCCTGCTGTCCGACCGGCTGGTGCCCGGCTCGGGCGTCACCGGCACCCAGCTCACCCAGGAAGCGCTGACCGCCCATATCGGCGATGCCGGTGCCTGGTTCGTGGCGGTGGCGATCTTTTTCTTCGCCTTCACCTCGATCATCGGCAACTACGCCTATGCCGAGAACGCCCTGGTCTTCGTGAAGGCCGACAGCGCCATCGGCATCACCATCCTGCGCTGCGGCACTCTCGCCATGGTGCTCTGGGGCAGCTATGAGAGCGTCTCGACCGTGTTCAACGCGGCCGATACTTCCATGGGCCTGATGGCCGTGATCAATCTGGTCGCCATCGTCCTGCTTTCGGGCACGGTCGCGAAGCTCACCCGCGACTATCTGGAACAGCGTCGTGGCGGCCAGATCCCGGTCTTCCACGCCGCCGATTATCCCGAACTCGCAGGCGAGATCGACGAGGACATCTGGAGCCGCTGATCGGGCGGAGACGGGTGATCGGGCGGACATGGGGCAAAGGAAAGGCCGGCTTCCTTCGGGGAAGCCGGCCCTTCTGCCGTCGGATCTGTCAGGCCAGGAACCCGGATCAGGCCGGGGCGTGCGCCCGGATGAAGGCGGCGATGCGCGGCTTCACCTGTTCGCGCCAGCGGCGGCCGTTGAAGATGCCGTAGTGGCCGACGCCCGCCTGCTCGTAATGGGCGTGCATGTGCTCCGGCAACCTGTCGCACAGCTTGTGCGACGCCCGGGTCTGACCGATGCCCGAGATGTCGTCCAACTCGCCTTCGACCGTCATCACCGCGGTCCGGGTGATGGCCGAGGGGTCGACCAGCTTGCCATGCACGACCATCTCGCGCTTGGGCAGCAGATGGCGCTGGAACACACGGTCGATGGTCTCGATGTAGTATTCCGCCGGCAGGTCCATGACCGACAGATATTCGTCGTAGAACGACCGGTGCGACTCGGCGCTGTCACCGTCGCCGCGGACCAGATGCTCGTAGAGCTTCACATGGGCGCCGATATGGCGCTCCAGGTTCATGGTCATGAAGCCGGTCAGCTGCACGAAACCCGGATAGACCCGGCGCATCACGCCCGGATAGATGCCCGGCACCGAGTGGATGACATTGTCTTCGAACCACTTCAGCGGCCGGGTCATGGCCAGCTGGTTGACCTGGGTCGGGCTCTCGCGGGTGTCGATCGGGCCGCCCATCAGGGTCATGGTGGCGGGCGCGCACGGATCGTCGGCCGCATTCATCAGCGACACTGCCGCCATCACCGGCACCGACGGCTGACAGACCGCCATCACATTGGTGCCGGGGCCCAGCAGATGCAGGAATTCGATGACGTATTCGACATAATCGTCGAAATGGAAGGGCCCGTCGAAGACCGGCACCATCCGGGCATCGACCCAGTCGGTGATGTAGACGTCGTGGTCGGGCAGCAGGGCCTCGACCGTGCCACGCAGCAGCGTGGCGTAATGCCCTGACAGCGGCGCCACCAGCAGCAGCTTCGGGTCGTTCAGACCCTCGGTATCGCGGCGGAAATGCAGCAGTTTGCAGAAGGTGAGATCGTGGACGATCTCCTCGACGACCGGCACGGTGCGGCCGTCGATGATGGTGTGGTCAAGCCCGAAGGCGGGTTTCTCGTAGCGGTCGGTGACGCGCTCGATCACCTCGGCCGCGGCCGCAACCATGCGACCATAGGGCGAGTACGACATCGGATTGAACGGCGAACTGTGGATGCGCTGCGCGGCCTTCGCCATCAGACGGATGGGCGTCACGGTCGCGGCATGCAGTTCGTGGAGCTGGTAAAGCATGACCCCTCACGCGCTGTCCGGCGGAACTGGGGAAGCCGCCGGCTGCGGCGGCATCGTCCACCTCCCTCGTGGCCGATGCCGTCTGTCACTGTCGATCTTTGATACGGCCGGCACCATTCGCGGGCGCCGGCTCGGTCGGTCGAGGCTGGTTCGGTCTTCGGTCCGGGCTTTGCATCCGTTGCGCAGAGGGCCAGAAAGGCCCGTTCGCGCGCTTCCGGAGAGCGCCCGTGTTAAACATCTGTTTCAATTAGGCATTATCCGCCGAAAAAGTAAACGAGTTCCGAAGACGTTGCCGAAAATCCACGACAACGACCCGAAACGGTCACCCGGCAGACCTGGATGCGCTGCAAAATGCAGCAAGGTGCCATCAAAGACGCTGTTTGATCGCCGCCACGATCGTATCGGGCGTGTCCCCGCGATTGAAATGGGTGAGATAGGCCCCCTCGCGGTCCATCAGATAGATGAAGGCGCTGTGGTCGACGAGATAGTCGGTGGCGCTGGCGTCGTCGCGCACCGCCTGATAATAGACGCGATATTCCTTGGCCGCCGCCGCAATGGCCTCGGGCGTTCCGGTCAGGCCGGTGATGTGATCATTGAACAGGCTGAGGTAACGCGCCATCTGATCGGTGGTATCACGCTCAGGATCGACGGTGATGAACACCGGCGCCACCTTGTCGGCATCCGGGCCCAGCATCTCCATGACCGCTGAAATCTTCTGAAGGTCGGTGGGGCAGACGTCCGGGCAGAAGGTGTAGCCGAAATAGACCAGCATCAGCCGGCCACGGAAATCCTGGTCGGTGACCGGCTTGCCGGTCTGATCGTTGAGCGCGAAGGGCCCGCCGATCAGGGCCCGGCCCGAGGAAACGCCGCCGGCGCGATCCGCCGACATTTCCACCCAGCGCAGCGCCAGTACACCACCGATCGCGACCACCGCGGCGATCGCGATGACGGCCAGAATGGACGGGCGGCGGGGGGCCTTCTTCGACATGATGTTCACAATCCGCGGGGAAGGCCGGCAAGGCTGGAAGGCCACCGGTCGGGAAGTGCCGAGGGGCGCCCGGTGAGGGAGACCGGAGAGCCCCGACGGGACCACCGCCGGGACCAGGGGTCGGGGCCGGCGATGGAGACGTCTCCACCCCATAGCAGTCGGGGCCGGGAGCCGCAACCGCCGCATCTGCGACCGATCGTCGCTCGCCATCCTCCCACTGACGATTGACCCTCCCCTGCCGCCACCGCACACTCCGGCGATCTTCCGTCCTTTTCGCCCCGGGGGGTCTGTTTCCATGCCCGCGGACACGCTGTCCCTCGCTGCCATCATCGGTCCGGTCTTCGCGCCCGATCCCGGCCTTCTGCTGCTGGTGGTCGCGGTTCTCGACGGCTTCATCGGTGACCCGCCCGGACTCTGGGCGCGCATCCCCCATCCGGTGGCGGTGATCGGCCGGGCGATTTCAGCACTCGACCGCCGGCTGAACCGCCCGGAGCGCAGCGAAGCGGAGCGGGTGCGCCGCGGCGCGCTGACCGTGGTCCTGGTGGCGGGCGGCACGGCGCTCATCGCCTGGGCCCTGTCGGGGCTGCTGCGCAGCCTCCCCTTCGGCTGGGTCGGCGAGGCGCTGATCGCCATGACCCTCGTCGCGCAGAAGAGCCTGTACGAACATGTCCGCGACGTGGCCGATGCGCTTGCCCGCGACGGGCTCGCCACCGGCCGGCGCATGGTCGCCCGCATCGTCGGCCGTGACCCTGAAAGCCTCGACGAGGCCGGGGTGTCGCGGGCCGCGATCGAGAGTCTGGCCGAGAATTTTTCCGACGGGGTGGTGGCGCCGCTGTTCTGGTTCGCCGTGGCGGGGCTGCCCGGTATCGCCGCCTATAAGGCGATCAACACCATGGACAGCATGATCGGTCATATGACCCCGCGCCATGCCGCCTTCGGCCGGGTCGCGGCGCGGCTGGACGATCTGGTCAACTGGCCGGCCGCCCGGATCGCCGGCGGGCTGATTGCTCTTGCCGCCGCCCTGCCCGGACCAGGAGATGCCGGCGAGGCGATGGCCGCCATGCGCCGCGACGCCCGCCGCCACCGGTCCCCAAATGCCGGCTGGCCGGAAGCGGCGATGGCCGGCGCCCTGGGGCTTCGGCTTGCCGGCCCGCGCCGCTATGGCAACCGGGTGGTGGACGATGCCTGGATGGGCCGCGGCGACACGGAAGCGGGCCCGGCCGATATCGACCGGGCCCTCACCCTGTATCTGCGTGCCTGCATGGCCGGTGCGCCGTTGCTGGCCCTGCTCACCACCCTGCTCGACTAGGCCATCCTGCTCGACCGGGCCATCCTGCTCGACCAGGGGGCGGCCTGCCGGCTCAGCGGCCCGAGAGCGTGCTCTTCAGCGTGTCGGCCTTGCCGTCCGAAACATTGGTGCGCAGGATGTTCTCCGCCGTCAGCGACTGGCCGTAATAGGCGCGGTTCCAGTCCTCTTCGGGCACGATCACGGTGCCGTCGAGCGAGGCGCCGCCGAACAGGCCCTTGGCGTTGGAGAAGGCGACGATGTCGGCATCCATATTGGTCGTGGTGCTGCCCTCGACGCCGGCACCGACGGTCGCCACCGCGATCGAGACGTCACCGCCCAGCGAAACCTTGTCGGAGAGCAGCTTCTGCAGGCCGCGCTCGGTGCGCACGACCAGCACCGTCTCCGACACCTGCACGCCGGCCTGCAGGCCGATGCCGCCCTTGGCGATGTCGTAAAAGACCGGGCCGCGCCAGCCGCCCGAATCGCGGGCCATCAGCACGCCGACGCCGCCCTCGCCGCCGATGATGAAGCCGGCCTTGACCAGGCTCGGGGCGATCAGCACGGCCCGCGCGCTTTTCAGCTGGGCCTCGAAATCCTTGCCCTGGGGTGAATTGCGGATCGCTTCGACCGTGGCGGCGGCCTTGGAGACCGTCTCCTGCTGATCGTTGGCATAGGCGGGCGCCACGATCGCCAGCGGCGCCATGGCAGCCATGGTGGCGACGGTCAGCGCAAGCGGGCGGCGGTCGTTGAGGCGCATGCGGAACATGGGGAAAACTCCTCGGCGGGTGCGTATCCGACGGCAGCGGCGGGGAGCCTGCGGGCTCCGCCTGATCTGTGAAGCCCCGATCCCTGAAGCCACAGCGGCGGGGATCGGTTCCGTGCCGTCCTCTTCCCCGCTGTTATGCCATGACCGGCTGTGACAGGGGTGCGATCAAGATGCGACCTCTCCGGCACCGAAAGAAGGCCCTTTCAGCACCAGCGGCAGGCCCGCCGCCACAAAGATCACCCGGTCGGCCGCGGCCGCCACCTGCTGGTTCATCCGTCCCGCAACATCACGAAACCGCCGCGCCAGCGCATTGTCCGGCACGATGCCCAGCCCGACTTCATTCGCCACCATCACCACCGGCCGGCCCAGATCGCGGGCGGCCGCCACGAGACGTGCCGTCTCGGTATCCGGATCCCGCTCCAGATGCATCAGGGTCGCCGCCCAGATCGTCAGACAGTCGAGCAGAACCGCCCCCGCGTCCGCAGCCGCCGCAATCGCCGCCGCCGGGTCGGCCGGGGCTTCGACCGTCCTCCAGCCAGGCCCACGATCCGCGCGATGGCGGGCGATGCGGTCCCGCATCTCGTCGTCGAAGGCTTCGGCCGTGGCGACATAGAGCGGCGGCGCGTTTCCCGCTGCGGACAGCGTCAGCCGCTCGGCCAGCGCGCTCTTGCCCGAGCGGGCCCCGCCCAGAACCAGGGTCAGCATGGCTCGTCTTCTCCTGTCGGCAGCGGCCGGTTCACCGTCTCCACCCGCCAGAGCACCGCGCCGTCATCCATCTGGATCCGGTCGATCCGGGTGAGCGACAGCGGATCGACCACGAAGGAGATGCTCTGCTCGGGCGTCAGCCCCAGCGCCTGGGCAAGGGCGGCCCGCACCACCCCGGCATGGGCCACCACCACCACGGGTCGCGTGTCGGCCTCGGCAGAGATCCGGTCGACGGTCGCGGCGACCCGGGCGATCACATCAGCATAGCGTTCGCCCCCGGGCGGGCGGGCGCGGGCAGGCTGGCGCCAGAAGGCGGCATAGGCCTCGGGCTCCGCCGCCTCGATCTCGGCATGCACGCGGCCCTCCCAGAGGCCGAAATCCTGCTCGATGAAGCCCGGCTCGATCTGCGCCGTCAGGTCGGGCCGGAGCACGGATGCGGTGTCGCGGGCACGGGCAAGCGGGCTCGCCACCAGCAGCATCCCCTCGGGCAGGGCGCGCGCGATCCGTGCCGCCCGCATCGGCGCCGGCAGGTCGACCGGCGCCTCGCCCGCGCCATGGATGCGCCCGAGGGCCGATGCCGCAAGCGGGGCATGCCTCAACCAGTACCAGCGGGTCACGGCCACCACAGCAAGCCTCCATAGGCCAGGAGCAGCGCGCCGATTTCGGCCACCTGCTGAAGTGCACCATAAACATCGCCCGTGGCACCACCGATCTGGCGAAGCGCCAGGCGCAGGATCACCAGCGCGCCGATCGCCGCACCGGCCAAAAGCCCCAGCACCGCCGGCAGGGCCTGGAGATCGAGCACCCACCAGCCAAACCCGGCGGTGATCAGCAGGGTTGCGACCAGACCGGTAAGGGCTGCGGCCGCGGGGCCGCGGCCCGCCGCATCGGCAAGGCCCGGCCGGTCCCGCCGGGCGGGTGGCATCCAGGCCATGGCAAGGCCGATGGCGGCGCGGGACAGCCCGCCTGCCCCCGCGGCCAGCACGGCCGCCCCGAGGCCCAGCGGAGCCAGCGCCGCATAGAGCGCCGCGCGCAAGCCGAAGCCCAGGATCAGCGCCCCGGCGCCGAAGGTGCCGACACGGCTGTCCTTCATGATCTCCAGCTTCGCCGCCCGGTCGCGGCCGCCGCCGAAACCGTCGGCGACATCGGCAAGGCCGTCCTCGTGGATCAGCCCGCCGATCAGCGCCGCGGCGATCAGGGCCAGCAGGGCCGCGATCCAGCGATCGGCGAAAACCTCTGCCGCCCCCGCCAGCACCAGCCCGGCAAGCCCGCCTGCGATCAGCCCGGCCGGCCCCAGCCAGCCGGCAAAGCGCGCGGCCGGCTGCAGACCATGCGGCGCCGGAACCGGCAGACGGGTCACCAGCCCCAGCGCCAGCCACAACCCGTCGAGCGGTCGTGCCGGCGGCGGCGCAGGGGGTGGCGGGGGTGGCGCCGGCGGCAGGACGGGCAGCGGATCGGTCATGAGCCTGCGAGGTCGGTTGCGGAACGGGGAACTCGCCCGAAGATAGCGGCAGCCCGGCCACCCGACCAGTCTGCGGCTCGTCAGCGACGCCAGAAGGCTTGACCGGAGGGGCCGGGCGCGCAATCGTTCCGGCCATCGCGTCCCGGTATCGTTCGGGACGACCGTCCGCATCGACCGGCCGCGACGCCCCTGAGGGCGCCGGCGGCCCGCGCCTCAGGAGGCCCCGAGCCGTGGCAGCCGACCATTCCGCCATCCCGTTCACGGATCTCGCCGGCGTCGCCGAGCTGGTCCGCGCCTTTCCCGGCCCCGACGAGGAAGCGATGGAGCGCGCCCGCGCCCGCGACGCGGAACTGACCAAGCCACGCGGAGCGCTCGGCCGGCTGGAAGAGCTGGCGATCTGGACCGCCGCCTGGCAGGCCGCCCATCCGCCCCGGGCCGCCCGGCCGCTCGCCTGCGTCTTCGCGGGCAATCACGGCATCGCCGAACGGGGCGTCTCGGCCTATCCCGCCTCGGTCACCGGGCAGATGGTGGCGAATTTCGTCGAAGGCGGGGCGGCGGTGAACCAGCTCTGCCGCTCGTTCGGGGCGGGGCTGTCGGTCTATGAGATGGGCCTCGACCAGCCGACGGCGGATTTCACCCGCGGCCCGGCGCTGGAGGATGCCGAGGTGCTGCGCGCCATCGCCTTCGGCATGCGGGCGGTGGAGCCCGGCATCGACATCCTTTGCCTGGGGGAGATGGGCATCGGCAACACCACCGCCGGCTCGGCCATCGCCGCCGCTCTCTTCGGCGGCATGGGCGCCGATTGGGCCGGTCGCGGCACCGGCGTCGACGACGCCGGCCTCGCCCGCAAGATCGCGGTCATCGACGAGGCTCTGGGCTTCCATGGCCCGGCCCTTGCCGACCCGCTCCAGGTTCTCCGCCGGCTCGGCGGTCACGAACTGGCGGCCATCGTCGGGGCGGTGATCGCGGCCCGCATGCTCCGTGTGCCGGTGCTGCTCGACGGCTTCACCTGCACCGCCGCCGCAGCGGTGCTCTGGAAGCTCGATCCCACCGCCCTCGACCATTGCCGCATCGCCCATCTCTCACGCGAACCCGGCCATCAGCGCCTGGCCGCCGCCATCGGCCAGCGGCCGCTGCTCGATCTCGATATGGCACTCGGCGAGGCGTCGGGCGCGGTGCTGGCCTCGGCCCTGGTCCAGGCGGCCATCGCCACCCATAACGGGATGGCCACCTTTGCCGAGGCCGGCGTCGCGACCGCCGCAGACTGAGGCCCGGCGTCGATTTTTTGCACTGCGATGTGCGTTAACGACTCTTAAACAATTGAACCCTTATGCTACAGAGTGCGTCCGAATTGGCGGATGCACCCTGCGCCGGTGATGCCGGCGCCGCGTATGCAGCAGAGTTGTCGGAGGGGTCGCGTGGAATACGCGGAGCAGACCGATCGGTCGGAATCCCACGCACAGGCTGCCCTCGGACTTCTCAAATCCCACGCAGTTGCGCCAAATCCGATCAATTATACGGTGGCCTATGTCCACGAGGCCGGTCGCGATCCGGAACTGAGCCGGGCGATCGACGGGCTGTTGACCGATGGCGGGCAGCTGACCCCGGATTTCCTGCGGGAAGCCTTCGAGCGGCATTTCGGAATGGCCCGCGAGGCCCAGGCGGTCCGCGAAGGTGGTGCCCGGCTTGCAGCAGAGGCGGAACGCGCGCTCAGCGCCGCAGAAGGCGCCCGTTCGGCTCTCGATACGGCCGCCGACGAGGCCCAGCGCCTGGCTGACCGGCTGGAGCAGGGCGACACGATCGACCCCCGCCGCCTGGCCGAGGCGGCCCGGGGGCTGGCGCTGTTGGCCCGGCGCACGGCCCAGCGGACCGAGGGCGCGGTGCGTTCGCTCGATGCCGCCACCGATCAGATCGGCGGTGTCCGCCGCGATCTGGACAAGGTCCGGCGCGAACTCGCCACCGATCCGCTCACCGGTCTTGCCAACCGCCGGCATTTCGAGCTGCGCCTGGGCGAGGAGATCGCACTGGCCCGCGAGACCGGCGACCCGCTGACCGTCATGCTGGTCGATGTCGAAGGCTTCGACGCCATCGCCGCCGCCCATGGGCCCGGCATCGGCGACCAGGTGTTGCGGCTGGTGGGCAAGACGCTCGCCGACGGTGTGCGCGGACGTGACGTCGCCGCCCGCTTCGGTGCCCAGCGCTTCGCCGTTGCCCTGCCCCACACCACCGAAAGTGAATCCGGGGCCATCGCCGAGCAGATCCGCAACATCGTCTCGGGCCGGCGGATCGTGCGTCGCGACAACCGGGAAGCGGTGGGCCGGATCGCGCTCTCGGTCTCGCGCGCGACCCTGCAGCCGGGCGAGGATATCGGCCGGCTGATCGCCCGCGCCGAGGCAGGTCTGGACGGCCGCCGCACCCGCAGCGCCCGCTGATCCGACCCCGGCCGGGCCACCATCGCCTGACCCACGCCCATCCACGCCCCGCGGAACTTTTTCGCGGGGCGTCGTTTTGCACTGATCCGCTCAGCGCCGGTCCGCGTATCTCTCGGACAAAGGAACCAATGGCCTGAAAGGCCGGTCCATGACCGATGAGACCTGCATCCGTCCGCGCCTTGCGGCGCGGAAAGGAGTCCTGTTAGATGGCGCCATGAGCACGGTGAGTGGTCGTGGCGGCCCGTCCGACGGATCGCGCACGGTATCTGAACGCATGGCCGATCTGATGGTCCTGGTCGCACACGACCGGGATCGTCGGGCATTCGCCGAGCTGTATGCGTGGTTCGCGCCCCGTGTGAAGGGTTTCCTGATCCGGCGCGGCCTCGATGCCCAGCGGGCTGAAGAAGTCACCCAGGAAGCCATGCTGACCGTCTGGCGCAAGGCCGACCGGTTCGACCGGCGCCAGGCATCCGTGGCGACCTGGATCTTCACCATCGCCCGCAACCGCAGCATCGACGAATTGCGCCGCGAGAAGCGGCCGGAGATCGAGCTGGACGACCCGACCCTGGTCGGGGACGGCCTGGCCCAGCCGGCCGAAACTGCCTATGCCGCCGGCCAGGAGGCCGAACGGCTGAAGGCGGCCATCGGAACCCTGCCCGAGGAGCAGGCCCGCCTGCTGCATATGGCGTTCTTCGAGGACAAGTCCCACAGCGCCATTGCAGAGAGCGAAGACCTTCCCCTCGGTACGGTCAAGTCACGGTTGAGACTGGCGCTGTCCAAACTCAGGGCGGCGCTGGGGCCGGTACACTGATGGAGCATCACGAGACGATGGGTCCGCAGCACCACATGCCGGAGGCGTGGCTGGTCGATTACGCGGCCGGCACGCTGGACGAGGCGAACGCCCTGCTGGTCGCCTGCCATGCCGCCCTGTGCCCGACCTGCCGCGAGACGCTGCGCCTGCTCGACGCGACGGGCGGGGCCCTGCTCGAGGATCAGGCACCGGTCGCACTGGCGGATGACGCGCTGGCCACACTCTTTGCCCGGATCGATGCCGAGGATGCCGCGGCCGAGCCGGCGCGGCCCGGTCACCGGCCCGGTCACCAGACTGTGGATCTGGACGCCCTGCTGCCGGCAGGCGACGGTACGCTGCGCCTGCCGAGGCCATTGCTCGCCTATCTGCCCACCGCACCCCAGGATCTGCCCTGGCGCTGGAACGGTCCCGGCGTCCATGTCATCGACCTTGCGGTCGGCCGGCATCCGGGCACCCGTACCGTGCTGATGAAGATCGGCGCCGGTCGCGCCATGCCCCAGCATACCCACAAGGGCACCGAGGCATTGATGGTCCTGGCCGGCGGCTATCGCGACGAGAGCGGCGACTTCTTCCCCGGCGATGTCGCGATCTCCACCGGTGAGGTGGATCATCGCCCCATCGCCCATGACGACGGCGAATGTCTGTGCCTTGCGGTGCTCGACGCCCCGATCTCGCTGACCGGCACCGTCGGCCGGCTGCTCAACCCCTTCATCCGCTTCTGAGCGCCACCCCGAAGCCTTGAACTGCGGGGATTGCGGCATCATCCTGACCGCCGGACGCACAGTGGAGGCGGAGAGGGTGATGATGAGCGATCCGGTTCTGGTCGAAGTGGTCCGCGGCGGCTTCGTCGAAAGCCGCCATCGCGGCGCTGTCGTGGTGTGCGATGCACGGGGCCGTGTGATCCTGGCGCTGGGCGATGGCGACCGGCCGGTTTTTCCCCGCTCTGCCACCAAGCCGATCCAGGCCCTGCAGCTGATCGAAAGCGGCGCGGCCGATGCGATGGGGTTGAGCGCGGCGGAACTGGCCCTCTCTCAGGCCAGCCATAACGGTGAGCCGATGCATGTCGGCCGGGTGTCGGCCTGGCTGGATCGTATGGGGCTCGGCACCGAGGACCTGATCTGCGGTGCCCACTGGTCGTCGCACGACGCAACCGCCCGCGCCATGGCGCGCGACGGCGGCGCGCCCTCCCGCGCCCACAACAACTGCTCCGGCAAGCATTGCGGCTTCCTGGCCACCGCCCGCCATCTGGGCGAGGCCATCACCGGCTATGGAGATCGCGACCACCCGGTACAGCGGCGCTGGCGGGATGCCCTGTCGGAGCTGGGCGATCATCCGCTGGATGATGCGCCCGAAGGGATCGACGGCTGCGGCATCCCGGTCATCGCCATGCCGCTTCGGTCCCTCGCGCTCGCCTTCGCCCGCATTGCCGACCCCTCGCGCGAAACCGCCGCCCGGCGCGATGCCATGGCCCGGTTGAGCCGGGCCGTCTGGTCGGCGCCCGAGATGATCGCCGGCACAGGCCGGCTCTGTTCCGCCATCGCCCGTCAGGCCGAGGGCCGGGTGCTGGCCAAGGTCGGCGCCGAAGGCGTCTATGCCGCAGCCCTGCCCGGCCTGGGTCTCGGGGTGGCGCTCAAGGTCGAGGACGGGGCGGTCAGGGCCGCCGAAACCGCCCTGCTGGCCACGCTGGCCCGGCTCGGCGTGTTCGATGCCGCCGATCTGGATGCGCTCGCCCCCTGGAGCCGGCGCGGCATCACCAGCTGGGCCGGTGCCGAGGTCGGCGTGATCCGGCCATCGGACGCCTTTGGCTGAAACGAGACAAGGCCGGCACCGCGGGATGCGATGCCGGCCTTGTCAGTCGTCAGGCAGATCGTCCGGTCAGGCGAGATCGTCCAGTCAGGCGAGACCGGGCGCCACCTTGAATTCGGCCTCGGTACGGGCCTTGACCTCGTCGACCGTCAGGCCCGGGGCCAGCTCGATCAGGGTCAGACCGTCTTCGAAGCTGAACACGCCGACCTCGCTGATCAGCAGGTCGACGCAGGCCTTGCCGGTCAGCGGCAGGCTGCATTCCTTGACCAGCTTGGCCGACCCGTCCTTGGCATTGTGGTCCATGATGACCACCACGCGCTGAACGCCGGCCACCAGGTCCATGGCGCCGCCCATGCCCTTGACCATCTTGCCCGGGATCATCCAGTTGGCGAGATCGCCGGTCTCGGAGACCTGCAGCGCGCCCAGGATCGACAGGTTGATATGGCCGCCACGCACCATGGCGAAGCTGGTCGCACTGTCGAAATAGCTGGAATAGGACAGTTCGGTGATCGTCTGCTTGCCGGCATTGATCAGGTCGGGGTCGACCTCGTCGTCATAGGGGAAGGGCCCCATGCCGAGCATGCCGTTCTCGGAATGCAGCACCACATGCACGCCGTCGGGGATGTAGTTCGCGACCAGCGTCGGGATGCCGATGCCGAGATTGGCGTAGAAGCCGTCCTTCAGCTCCTTCGCCGCGCGACGGCACATGTCTTCGCGAGTCCAGGCCATGGTCACGCCTCCCCACGGGCACGAGTGGTGCGCTGCTCGATGCGCTTCTCGTAATTGCTGCCGGCCAGGATCCGCTGGACGAAGATGCCGGGGGTATGGATCGCGTCGGCGCCCAGGGCACCCGGCTCGACCAGTTCCTCGACCTCGGCCACGGTCACCTTGCCCGCGGTCGCCATCATCGGATTGAAGTTCCGGGCGGTCATCCGATAGACCAGATTGCCTTCGGTATCGCCCTTCCAGGCCTTCACGATCGACAGATCGGCGACCAGGCCGCGCTCCATGACGTACTGCTCGCCATCGAACTCGCGGACTTCCTTGCCGTCGGCGACGATGGTGCCGACGCCGGTCTTGGTGAAGAAGGCCGGGATACCGGCACCGCCGGCGCGGATGCGCTCGGCCAGCGTGCCCTGCGGGTTGAACTCAAGCTCCAGCTCGCCCGCGAGGTACTGCTTCTCGAAGGTCTTGTTCTCGCCCACATAGGACGAGACCATCTTCCGCACCTGCCGGGTCTCGAGCAGGATGCCGAGGCCGAAGCCGTCGACGCCCGCATTGTTCGAGATGACAGTCAGGTCGCGAACGCCGGACTCGCGGATCGCAAGGATCAGGTTTTCCGGAATGCCGCACAGTCCGAAGCCGCCGGACATGATGGTCATGCCGTCCCTGAGCAGGCCGGCGAGCGCCGCCACCGCGTCAGGGTAGACTTTCTTGCTCATGCATACCGCCTTTTCTCGCGAGGGTTTCCCCCCGATGATACCCCCGGTCCCCGTTTGATAAGCGGCGGGGCCGACGCTGTCAATGAGCGCCGCCCCTGGCCGGGGCGAAACCGCGGGTATCCGGCAAGTGCTTGGCCCGCCGGGCTTTGGGCGTCCGGCTGTCGGGATCGCGGGCCGCATCCATACGGCGTTCGCCGCCGCCTGCATTCCGGCCATGCGCAAGCGGGGATCCGCAGACCATTGGCATCGCCGCCGATCGGGGGTCTATTGTCTCGTCACCCGCCGCGATCCGCCCGTCAGGTTCCCCAGATGCCCGTCCGTCCTGTCCCGTCCGCCCCGGTCGATCCGGGCCGCGCCCTGATCGTGGGCGGGCTCTGGATGACCGCCGCCTGCGGCATGCTGGCCCTGCTTGCGGCCGAGATCCGCATGGCGGCCCAGCATGTCCACCCGCTGGAGGTGGTGTTCTTCCGCAACCTGTTCGGCGTGGTGCTGATGGTGCCCATGCTGCGCCGGCTGCCGCTGCCCTATGATTTCCGGCGGCGCTGGACGCTGTTCGGGCTGCGCGGACTGACCAGCTTCCTGGCGATGTCCACCTGGTTCTTTGCCGTGGCGACCATCCCGCTCGCCGATGCGGTGGCGCTGAACTTCACCCTGCCGCTCTTTGCAACCCTGCTCGCCGTCATCACCCTGGGCGAAACGGTGCGGGCCCGGCGCTGGACCGCGCTGGCGGTGGGTTTCGCCGGCACGCTGGTGGTGCTGCGCCCCGGCTTTACCGAGGTGTCGGCCGGCACCATCGCCGCGCTCGCCTCGGCACTGTTCATGGCCTCGTCGGCGATCTCGATCCGGCGCATGGCCGCCCATGACGGGCCGGCGGTGATCACCTTCTGGTCCAATATCGTGATGACGCCGATCTCGCTGATCCCGGCCGCCTTCGTCTGGACCTGGCCGGGCTGGGAAGGCTGGGCCTGGCTGCTTCTGGTGGGCGCCACCGCCATCATCGCCCAGATCTTCCTGTCCCGTGCCTATGCCGCCGCCCCCACCTCGGCGGTGATGCCGTTCGACTTCACCCGCCTGCCCTTTGCGGTGCTGATCGGCCTTGCCTTCTTCGACGAGGTACCGGACCCCTGGACCTTGGTCGGCGCAACCGTCATCATCGGCTCGGCCGTCTACATCACCCGCCGCGAGGCGCGGCTGGCCAGCCGGCCCACGGCCGGGCAGATCACGACGGCACCACAGCCCGACCGCCCCGAAATCACGTCCGAGGACAAATGACCGACCGTGAGACAAGCCGCCCCGCCCTCGCCACCATTCTCGCCGTCAATCAGCGTGAGGCGGTGGAGCGCGTGGAAGCCGGCGACGGCCGGCCGCTCTGGCGGCTGATCTGGTTCGGTGCCTCGCGCATCGGCATGGGGGACGCCGGGCTCGAAGCCCTGCAGGATGCGCTGGGCGAGGACTTCCCCGACTTCCTGGCCGAAGTGGATCGCGGCGAGGAAGAGGCCGAACGGGTGCTGGAGCTGGACCTGCCCGGCGACGGGCCGGAAGACGAGCGTGCCGCCCGTGCGATCGCGGTCGCGGCCAACCCGAGCGCGATCGTGTTCTCGGGCGTGTTCGAAGGCGCGCCCTCGGCAGGTGGCGCCTCGCGGCCGATGATCCAGCACGAGGATGACGAAGGCGAGGAACTGATCGCGGGCGACGGTGCCCGCTGGCTGGCGGTGGTCGCGGTGGACCGAAGCCGCGGGCGGCTGGCCCTCAGCCGGGTGGTGGAACGCGGCGGGCGCCCGACGGTGGTGCCGCCTGCGGGCGACGACGACCTCGATGCCTTCCACGACCTGATCGACTGGCTGGCCGGCTGGGCCGGCTGGACGCCGGTCGGCACCCGCACCCTCGACTCCTGACCGCCGGCCTCACGCCACGCGATGGCTTCGGCCCTGATCCGGCAACCGGGCGCCCGCCTGCGGCGCGACCCGGCCGTCGCAGGGTGACCCGCGGGTCGGCCGGGCTTGACCCCTGCCGCTGAATGGCGGATCAATGCCCGGCGATGGGGGAGCATTCCGGAGGTCGCCGCCCCGCGCCCCGGCCCCGCAGCGACAGCGATCGAGGAGACCAGGACCCATGCAGATCAACGGTGTTGCCGCAGTCGTGACCGGTGGTGCCTCCGGCCTGGGCGCCGGCACGGCCCGGGCGCTCGCCGCCGCCGGCGCCAAGGTGACCGTCGTCGACCTGAACGAGGAGGCGATCGAAGAGCTGGCGCGCGAGATCGGCGGCCTGGCGATCAAGCTGGATGTGACCAACCCGGCTGCCGCCGAGGCCGCCTTCGAGACGGCCGCCGCGGCCCACGGCCCGGTCCGGATCCTGGTCAACTGCGCCGGTATCGCGCCCGCTTTCAAGGTGCTCGGCAAGGAAGGCCCGGCCTCGCTCGACGCCTTCGCAAAGGTGGTGAACGTCAACCTGATCGGCACCTTCAACATGATCCGCCTGGCCGCCGCCCAGATGGCGAAGGCCGATCCGGTGACCCAGGACGGCGAGCGCGGCGTGATCATCAACACCGCCTCGATCGCGGCTTTCGAAGGCCAGGTCGGCCAGTCGGCCTATTCGGCGTCGAAGGGCGGTGTGGTCGGCCTGCTGCTGCCGGTTGCGCGTGAACTGGCCCAGCACGGCATCCGCATGTGCACCATCGCCCCGGGCATCTTCGGCACGCCGATGCTCTTCGGCCTGCCGCAGCAGGTTCAGGACAGCCTGGGCGCCAGCGTGCCCTTCCCCTCGCGCCTCGGCCGGCCCGAGGAATATGCGGCACTCGCCCGCCACATCGTCGAGAACAGCATGCTGAACGGCGAGGTCATCCGCCTGGACGGCGCCATCCGCATGTCGGCGCGCTGAACCGCCGCCGGACCCGGCAGGGCCGCAAAAACGACAGGGAAAGGGCCGCTACCCCGCGACGGGGAGCGGCCCTTTCCCTATGACCGGTCAGGTGGACAGGCCGCTGCCGGCCGCCGCCTCTTCGATCACCCGGGCGAGCTTCGCGTCGCGCGCCGACAGGCCGTCGGCATCATGGGTGGTCAGCAGGATCGTGACCCGGTTGTAGACGTTCGACCATTCGGGATGATGGTCCTGTCCGTCGGCCGCAATGGCGACCCGGGTCATGAAGCCGAAGGCGGCCTTGAAGTCGGTGAAGCGGAAGGTCTTCTCGATCGCGTCACGGCCTTCCACCTCGGTCCAGCCGGAGAGCGAGGCAAGAAGTTCGGCACGGGCGGCGGGGTCGAGCTTTTCGACCATGTCGGGGCTCCCCATATCGCGTCCACGGGCCTCTGGCGCCCGCGGATCTCTGACCACCAGAAGGGCCAGCAGGCGCAGGGCCTGTCAACCCGAGAGACGTGACATCCCAACGGAGGCGCAAGCCCGATGACCGCTGCCGAGGACGATCCGGCCCGCCGCTATGGCAATCTCGTGGCGCCCGGCCTCGATGTGTTCGATGCGATCGCCGATCAGGCCTTCGGCAGCCTGCCGGCCGCCTTCCGCGAGGCGATCGGCCCGGTCGCCATCCGGGTCGAGGATTTTCCCGACGACGAAACCCTGGCGGAGATGGGCATCGAAGACCCGTTCGGCCTGCTCGGCCTCTATCGGGGCGTGCCGCTGACCGAGCGGTCACTGACCCAGCCGCAGGCCTGGCCGGACATGGTCTTCCTCTACCGCCGCCCGCTGCTCGACGCCTGGGCCGAGACAGAGGGCGAGGCCGCCGGCTCGACGCTCTACGAGCTGATCCGCCATGTGCTGATCCACGAGATCGGCCACCATTACGGCTTCTCCGACGAGGATATGGAGCGGATCGAGGCGGATTGAACCGCCCCGATCCCTGGCGCAGCGCTCCGTCTCAGGCGCCCTGCCAGCCCATGCGCTCCAGAAACCAGCCCGGCACGGGCGCCGAGCGGCCGGCCTTCATATCGGTATAGACCCAGATGATCTCGCCGGTGGAGAGCAGCGCGTCCTCGCCCTTGGGATGGATTTCAATCGCAAAGGTCACGCTCGACCGGCCGGCTGCGCCGATGCGCACGCAGACATCGATCTCGTCGTCGAACCGGATCGGCCGCTTGTATTCGACCGTCGCCTTGACCAGGTGGAAGTCGAAAGTATCCGGCGAGAAGTGATCGTTATAGCCGATCTCGCGCGAGCGCAGGAATTCCGTGATCGCGGTGTCGAAATAGGTCAGATAATGCGCATTGAATACCACGCGCTGACCATCCACCTCGGAATAGCGGATGCGGAAGGGGAAGTGGAAATCGAAATCCGAACGGGCCATGGGGGAGGGCGTCTCCTGGGTGCGGGCGCCTCGCGGGATGCGGGCGCCTCTCTTTGATCTGCCACCGCCCGAACGGGCCGGGGCATGCGGTGCCTATCCTAGACGGGCCGGCAACGGCCGGCCAGATCCTGTAGCGCAACGCCCGCGGGGCTTGACAGCCCGGCGCATCGGTATACCATCGCGGACATGAGCATGATCGGACATCGCCATACGCGCGGTTCTGCGCGAATTACGGGCCCGGCCCTCTTCTGAGGGGGCCGGGGGTTTTCCCGTCTTGCGATGAGGGTCGCTGCCGGCTTGCGGCGCCTGCGGTCCGCCACCAGATCGATGCGTTGGTCCCGATGACCGTTTCTGTCTTCGTCTCCCCCCGCAGCTGCGTCTCTGTCCGACACCGCCGGCGTCACACTGCATGCTGGACCGGTCTTCGAATTATCGGCCCGGTTCTCCACTGAGAACCGGGAGACCAGATGACGGCATGCGATATCCCCTGCCCGCCCGTGACGGTTGCGGCAGGCGGATGTCGGGACAGAGACCGTGACCGGAGAACGGCCCCCGACAACAGCAGGGCCCCGGTTACCGACGACGAGGACCGCCCCCATGTTGACCGCCACCCTCAGCACCACCACCGCCCATCTCGCCCCGGCAGCCGAAGCGGTGGCGCCTGCCACCGCCTGCTTCTTCGTGGTCGCCGCCGCCGAGGTCGGCACCATGTCGCGGGTGCTGGAAGTCTTCGCCCTGCGCAGCCTGCTGCCGTCGCGCTGGCACAGCCAGCGGGTCGGTGGCCGTGCGGACGAGGTTCATATCGACGTTCAGCTCGACGACGTTGTGCCGGGCGAGGCCGAAAAGCTGGCGCGCAAGCTCCGCCAGCTGGTCGAGGTCCGCCAGGTGCTGATCACCTTCAAGGCGGTGGCCGACTGAAGCCCCGCCCTCTCCGCACCCGTCCCGACCGGCATCCGCCCCTCCGATGATGCCCCGGGATGGTGGCGGCATGTCTCCGCCCGCGATCCACGCCCCCTTCCCCCGGATCGTGCGCGCTGATCCCCATGACATGCCGGCCCCGAGGCCCGGCCCGCGGCGCCCCACCGCGCGGCCGGGCTTTTCCGTCCGGGGCGGCCGGGTCTAATCGGCATCAGCCAGACCCAGCCGTCGGCGGATGCCGGCCGGCGTGACACCCGCCTCGCGCAGATCGGCAAGCCGCACGCCGGGCGTGCGCTTGGCCAGCCGCCGCCCCTGATCGTCGGTCAACAGGCGATGATGCCGCCAGACCGGCACCGGCCAACCCATCAGCGCCTGCAGCAGGCGGTGGAGATGGGTCGCCGCCTCAAGGTCGCGGCCGCGGATGATGTGGGTGATGCCCTGCAATGCGTCGTCATGCGTGACCGCGAGGTGATAGCTGGCCGGCACGTCCTTGCGCGCCAGCACCACGTCGCCGTGAATGGCGGGCGTCGCCTTCACCGGCCCCGCATCCATATCGGTCCAGCTGAGGTCCGAGGCGACAGTCCCCAGGGCGGCCAGCGCTGCCGCCATGTCCAGCCTGAGGGCGTGCGGGTGCCCCGCCGTCAGCCTGGTCGCACGCGCGGCAGGCGTCAGCCTGCGGCAGGTGCCGGGGTAGAGCGGGCCGTCGGGTCCCGCAGGCGGGGGGCCGTGGGGCGCCGAGGCACTGGCCGCAATCTCGACCTCGATCTCCGACCGGGTGCAGAAGCAGGGATAGACCAGATCCCGTGCCGTCAACTCGTCCAGGACGGTGCGATAGACGTCGAAATGCTCCGATTGCCGGCGCACCTCGCCATCCCAGCTCAGCCCCAGCCAGTCCAGGTCCCGGAAGATCGCATCGACGAATTCGGGGCGGCACCGGGTGGTGTCGATATCTTCGATCCGCAGGATGAAACGTCCGCCATGCGCCCGGGCGTAATCGTGAGACAGCATCGCCGATAATGCGTGGCCCAGATGCAGCAGCCCCGTCGGGCTCGGCGCGAAGCGGGTGACCGGCATCACGGCCGGGGGCGCGGGATCGATGGTCTGGCTCATCCGGCCTTCTCCGGGTCTTTCATGTGCATATGCAACCGTGGGACGATTAATGAAAACGATAATTGACTCTCGGTCCTGTCCTGACAGAGGATATCAACCAGAAGTCGTTATGGGTTTGGTTTCATATTGCAATAAAGCTGCAAAGGGACTGCAGCAAAGACCATGAAACCCCCAGGCGACGCGGAATGTCCATCACGGGCGACGCGGGCGGCGCCTGCCCCGCCTTCGGGGCCTGCCGGTCTCATCCGGGAGACCGCATGGCTGGCGCCAGCTTGAGGAGTGGTATCGTGACGATCAGGGTCATCGACGTGACACTCCGCGACGGCGGATATGTCAACGATCACGGCTTTACGCCACAACAGGCCGCAGCACTGGTGGCGGGCCTTGCGGCATCCGGCCTCGACTATGTGGAGATCGGCTATTACCGGCCCCATGACGAGGCCCTTTATGACGGTCGGCCGGCGGCCTGCTGCCCGGCCTGGTATGTCGACCAGATGCGCAGGGTGTCGGACCGCACCGGTCTGACGGTGATGGCGCATGTCCATCAGGTGATGCTGGACGATTATGCCCGCCTCGCCGATCAGGGCGTGCGGCTGGTGCGCATGCCGGCAACGCCGGCCCGGCTCGATGCCGCGCTCACCCATGCCGAGCGCATCCGCTCTCTGGGCATGGAAGCGGCGATCAATCTGATTCGGGCATCGGAACAGCCGCTGGATCTGGCGCCTGACGTGGCACGGCGTGCCCGGGATGCCGGTGCCAACTGGTTCTACATCGCCGACAGCAATGGCGGCCTCTATCCGCACGAGGTCTCACGCCGCATTGCCGACATCGCGGAAGCGGCAGGTCCCGGCGGCCCGGGCATTGGTTTTCATGCCCATGACGGGCTCCGCCTCGGCTTCGCCAACACATTGGCTGCCATCGAGGCCGGCGCCGTTATCGTCGATGGGTCTCTCGGCGGCATGGGCAAGGGCGGCGGCAACTGCCAGACCGAGGCGCTGGCCGTCCATCTGCATCGTGGCCAGGGCCGGGCATTCACCCATGAGCGGCTGGCGCGGCTGATCTCGGAGCATCTGCTCGACTGGGTCGACCGGCGGGCCTTCGCGCTCTACGAGAACTGCCTGGCCGCATCCATGAACCTCAATCTCGACGATCTTCGGGCGCTGCGCGAAGACGCGGCCCGCGACGGCCGTGCCTTCCTGGATGTACTTGCCGGCCGGCTGGCCGGTCTGATGCAGCCGGCGGAAGCAGGCACCCTGGCCCGCGGCGCGGCCTGAGCCTCGACCGCCCTGGCTCTTTTCCCGTTCTCACCAAACGATCCACCCACGCGACGACTGGAAGGTTCGACATGACGGACTTCGTCGAAACGCTCGACCGCATGATTGCCGAGCGCAAGAAGATGACCAGCCCCCTCTATCAGCTGATCATGAGCGGCAAGGCGACGCAGCGGCTGCTGCAGAACTTCGTCATCCACCGCTGGCCGATCAAGAACTTCTGGACCCGCAACATCCTGGGCATCGCCTCGCGGATCGACGATTACGAGCTGCGCATCTCGCTGGTCGAGAACATCTACGAGGAAGAGACCGGCCGGCTGACCGACAGCCGCCGCCACCTGCTCTCCTTCGTCGATTTCGGCAACTCGGTCGGCGTCACCATGGATGACATTCAGGCCGCCCCGCTGCTGCCCGAGACCCAGGCGGTGATCGACCACAATGTCGGCGTCTGCAACAACACCGCCGTCCATTTCACGGCCGGCGTCGCCTCGGTGCTGCTGCTGATGGAAGGCCAGCCGCCGATCGTGAACCCGCAGAAGCGTTCGATGCTCGACGTGATGCGCGACGTCTATCAGCTGCCGCCCGAGGGCTATGACTATTTCGTTCATCATGCGTCGTCGACCGAGGGCGACGACCATGTGAGCGAGCTCGAGGACGAGCATGCCACGGTCGCGCGCGAGCTGCTGCGCCGCTACGCCAACACCCCTGAGCTGCAGGACCAGTGCGTGCGCATGCTGGGCCGGGCGCTGGATCTGCGCCACGCCCATTTCGACGCGATGCTGCGCAACTTCTACGACCCGGCCGAAGCGCCGTTCCGCTACCAGGACGTCGCCGCCTGAGATGACCGGGTCCGGGTCCGCCGTCATGCGGCGGACCCGGACCCTTCACTCCCGACGCCCCCACCCCGACGCCCCGCCCCGGAAGCCGCTCCATGCCCACACCCGTGCGTTCATCGAAGACCTTTCCGCTCTGCCATCACGACGGTGCCCTGGTGCCCTGGGAAACCGCGACCCTGCATGCCGCCAGCCTTGCGCTGCGTTATGCCGTCTCGGTCTTCGAGGGCATCCGCATCTACCGCACGGCCGATGGCCGCGGGCTGAAGGTGCTGGAACTGCACCCGCATCTCGACCGTCTGGCGGCTTCGGCCGGCATGATGTGGCTGCCGGATCCCGGGATCGACCGCATCCCCGACATCATCGCCGAACTGGTGGCGCAGAACGTCGTCACCGACGACGCCTATGTCCGTCCCTCGATCTCGGCCGGCAATCCGGGGGAGCTGGGCCAGGCGGCTCAGCCGCTGCTGACCGTCACCATCACCGCCCAGGGGCGCAAGACCTGGCTCGCCGACGACAGGCGGATGAAGGTCAAGCTTTCGGCCTGGCAGCGCGCCCATGACCTGGCCTTCCCGTCGGCGGCGAAGAACATCTCCAATTATGCGGGGGCGCGCATCGCGATGCTGGAGGCGAAGTCTCAGGGCTTCGACAACGTCGTGCTCGCCAATGCCGACGGCTATCTGTCCGAGGCGCCGACCGCGATCCTGTTCCTGGTGAAGAACGGCCGGCTGATGACCCCGGCACTGTCGGAAGGCGTGCTGCCCAGCATCACCCGGGCGCTGACCCTGGACATTGCCGCCGAACTCGGCATTCCCGCGGTCGAAACCCGGCTGACCCGCGCCGATGCCTGGACGGCGGACGAAGCCTTCCTCTGCGGCACCGGGCTTGAATACGCGCTGATCGGCCAGATCGACGGCCATGTGCTGAAGCGGGCCGACGCGGCCCCGATCTCGCAGCAGATCATTGCGCGCTATTTCGAGCGCGCGCGCGACATCCGGGCCGCCGCGGGCGATCTGATCCTGCCGCTTCCCGATGCGGCCGCCGTCGCCTGACCGCCGCACGCCTCGTCAGGGATACATCCCCGAAGAAGGGTCCAGAGCCATGATCGACTGGCATGCCGCCGCCACCGTCCTCGCCGGGCTGACCGCCGAGGGGGCCGGCCTCGCCCGGCGCGTCTCCGCCGCCGTCGCCGCAGCCCCCCGTTTCCAGAACAAGGCCTTCGACCTGGCCCCGGCGCCGCTGATGGTGCGCGCCGACCGGGTGGAGGCTCATGCCCGCGACCTGGAGGCCTATGTGGCGCTGCTGGAATCGGCGGTCGAAGCCTATCGCGCCGACCCCGAGGTCCGGGCCTATATCGCGCTCGATCCTGCGGAAGAAGCCGCATCGCTGGCACCCCATCATCTGCCCTCCACCGTTCGGGTCTGCCGGATCGACGGCTACCCCGCCCTGCCTGACGGCCGGGTGGTGGTGCTGGAGAACAATGCCGACAGCCCGGCCGGCACCATGTTCACCGGCCGGATCAACGCCGTGATCGACGATCTGGTCGAGGCGCCGCTCGCCGCCGCCGGGCTCGGCATCTGCAAGCTGCCGCTCGACAAGGGTGCGCCGCTGCTGGAGCGCTTCCTGGAAGACTACCGGCTCTGGGGCGGCACCAATCCGGATCCGGTGCTGGCCGTGCTGCAGGAAGACGGCAAGGCCAATGTCGAATCGGTCGAAATGGCGGCCGCCTATACGGCGCTCGGCACAAGGACCCTGGTGGTCGATCCGCGGGCGGTCGAGTTCCGCGATGGCGCCGCCTGGGCGGGCGATACCCGCATCGATCTCTGCTGGAACAAGATCAACACCGTCTACTGGCGCCGGCTGACCGCGGACCATCCCGATCTGCTGCCACGCTGGGTGGCGGCGATCGAGGCGCGCGCCATCCTGCACCTCAACCCCTTCCCGGCCCGCTATGTGGCCGAAAGCAAGCGCACTCTGGCGTTGGTGCGCGAGCCGCGCTTCGCCCATCACTTCACCGAGGATGAACGCGCGCTGGCCGAGCGTCTGCTCCCCTGGGCCTCGAAGCTGGAGCCGGGCAAGCAGGTGCTGTTCGAGGGCACCGCGCGCGATCTGCGCGACCTGCTGATGGAACGCCCGCAGGACTGGGTGCTGAAAGAGCCCTACGACATCCGCGGCGACGGCGTCACCATCGGCCGCGACACCGATCACGTCACCTGGATCGCGAAGATCGAACAGGGCTTCGCCGAGGGCAATATCGCCCAGCGCTATGTGCCGCCGTTGACCTATCCGATCCTGACCGACCCGGCGACGGGCACCTGCGTGCCGATGAAGGTCAGCCTCGACACCTTCGTCTTCGGTGGCCGTTTCATCGGCTTCGGCGCCAAGGCCAGCAACAACGAACGGGTCAACGTATTCCAGGGTGGCCGCAAGCTTGCGGTCCGGGTGGCGGAGCCGCGCCGTGCCGCCGGCCTCGCCTCCGACGCCGCCTGATCAGCCGACCCCGGCCCCCGGCCCCGCACCCCCGCACCCGACGACAACGGAAGAACCATCCCATGACCGACCAGAGCCCCGCCGCCGCTGCCGAAACCCTGCCGCTCGACGATGCCGGCGTTTATGCCGTGCTCTCGCGCGCTTCGACCGCCGCGGTCTCTGACGTGCTCGACATGCTGGGCTACAATAACGGCCTGCTCGGCATCCGCCCGCTGAAGCCTGGCCATCGGGTCTGCGGCCCGGCCTTCACCGTGGCCTTCGAACCGGTGGCCCCGGGCGAGCCGGCACCGGCCGCCGATTATATCGAACAGGTGCCGCCGGGCCATGTGGTGGCGCTGGCCAATGACGGCCGCACCTGGTGCACCGTCTGGGGCGATATCCTGTCGGCGCTGGCCCAGAGCCGTGGCATCGCCGGTACCGTCATCGACGGCGCCTGCCGCGATGCCACCGAGATCATGGCGCTCGACTACCCGATGTTCTCGCTGACCGCCTATATGAAGTCGGGCAAGAACCGGGTGCGCATGGTGGCGACCCAGGTGCCGGTGACCATGGGCGGCACGCAGGTGGAGCCGGGCGACTGGCTGGTCGGCGACGATTCGGGCGTGGTTGCCGTGCCGGCGGCCCGGCGCGCGGAAGTGGCCGGGCTGGTGCGCGAGGTGGAGGCGATGGAGGCGCGGGTGATCGCCGATGTCCGCGCCGGCATCCCCCTGGCCGAGGCACGCCGCCGCCACGGCTATAACCGCTTCGCCCTCAAGGTCGAACCCCGGCCCTGACCGATCGGCCCGAGCCGGGCCGCCCCCTCCTGCTTTGCGCGGTTTCCACCGGTCCCGATTGACTTTCGATCCCCGGCTGTCGCCATGATGTACGCACCTGATCATGGCGGTGGACGACGGAGACGGATGGGAGAGCGGGACATACGCGACGGCCTGCGCAACGCCCGGGTGGCGATGGAGGCCGAACTCTCAAGGCGCGCCGCGATCGCCACCTTCCCGGGGGCGGCTGCGGCCACCGCCTTGATGTGGCCCTATGTCGACCATCTCTGGGCGATCGGCTGGGTGGTGCTGATGTGGGCGATCTCGGCGATCCGCATTCCGGTCGCCCTTCTGGCCCTGCGCGCAGCCGAAGCCGACGCCGTCACCGAAGCCCAGAGAACCATGGTCGCCGGCGGCATCGCCGTCGCGTCCTTCGGCTGGGGGCTTGGGGTTGCCGCGGGCCTGGGGCTCGGTACCGCAGGGGCCACGACGATTGCCGTCGTGGTCCTGCTTGCGATTTCGTCGGTGGGCATCGCCTATGTGATGGATCGGGCGATGCTGGTGGCCTTCATGGTACCGCTGGCCATTCCGCCGATCGTCTTCCTGCTCGCCCGTCACGAGGGGCAGGATCTGACGATGGCCGCGTGCTATGTCGTCTATCTGGTCATCTTCGGGAGTTTCGCCAGCCGCCATCACCGCTGGATCGCGGACATGCTGCGGCTCAACATCGAAAACCGGCAGCTGCTGGAACGCCAGGCCCGCGATGCGGGGCGGATCCGGGCCCTGGTCGATGAATTGACCGTCACCAATACCCGGCTGGAACGCTCGCTGCACGATGCCCAGGCGGCCAACGACGCCAAGAGCCGCTTCCTGGCCCAGGTCAGCCACGAGCTGCGGACGCCGCTGAACGCGATCCTCGGCTATTCCGAAATCATCCGCGACCAGATGTTCGGGTCGGATGCCGCCACCTTCCGCCGTTATTCCGAACAGGCCGGCTATATTCACCAGTCCGGGCAGATGCTGAAGGCGCTGATCGAGGATCTGCTCGATGTCGCCAGGATCGAGAGCGGCCGCACCGAGGTCGAGATCGGCAGAGTGGATGTCTCCCGGGCGATTGAGGGCGCATTGACGGCCATTCGTCCGCAGGCGGCCGCCAAACGGCAGTCGCTGCGGGTCGACCTGCCCCCGGACCTGCCGGCCGTGGCAGCCGATCATCGCGCGCTCGGTCAGATCCTGAACAATCTTCTCGGCAATGCCGTCAAGTTCACGCCCGAGGACGGCCATATCACCATCGCCGCACACCGGACGTCCGGACCGGGCCGCCAGATGGTCGCGATCACCGTCACCGATGACGGCATCGGCATTCCTCCCGAGGCGATCGACCGGGTGTTCGAGCCTTTCGAGCGTGGCGGCAACGTCATCCGGCGGAGCATTGAAGGCACCGGGCTCGGCCTCGCGATCAGCCGGCGCCTGGCCGAAGCCATGGAGGGGAGCGTGACGATCGAGCGCCAGCGCCGCATCGGCACCGCGATCACCCTCAGACTCCCCGTCGCCTGAGCCGATATTCCCCCGGTGAACGACCGGACTGCATCCCCCTGCAGTTGAAACCGTGCCGTGCCGGCCCCAGTCCGGCCCGCGCACAGGCTCTTGATCTTTCATGCAAGCATCACAAATCATTGATACCATATGGTCGCGAGGCGGGCGTCCTCCACGCCCGCCCGGTTCAGGGGGAGACGGAGCCTGTGGGCCTATCCGCGAGCACCTGTCCGGCGCTGGTACTGAACGCCGATTACCGACCACTCAGCTACTTCCCGCTGTCCCTGTGGTCGTGGCAGGACGCGATCAAGGCAGTATTCCTCGATCGCGTGAACATCCTTTCCGAATACGACTCCGTGGTGCACAGCCCGCGCCTGGAGATGCGTCTGCCCAGCGTGATCTCGCTGCGCAGCTATGTGCCGGTGAACCGTCGCCCGGCCTTTACCCGCTTCAACGTCTTCCTGCGCGACCGTTTCCGCTGCCAGTATTGCGGCCGGCGTTTCGCCACGGAAGAATTGACCTTCGACCATGTGGTCCCCCGCGCCCGCGGCGGCACCACCACCTGGCAGAACGTCGTCACTGCCTGCACGGCCTGCAATACCGCCAAGGGTGCCCGAACGCCCGAGCAGTGCGGTCTGACCCTCAGGTCGGTGCCCAAAGCCCCGGACCTGACCGAACTCCAGGAAGCCGGGCGCCATTTTCCGCCCGGCAATTTGCATCCAAGCTGGCGAGACTATCTGAACTTCGCCGGGCTGTCCGAGATCCGCTCGGACGAGGATGCGGTCGACGGGGCTCTGGCCGCGCATACCACCTTGCGCGCCATCCAGAGCGAGGCCCAGGGCCGCGCCTTCCCCCGGGACATGACCGAGGGTGAGTACTGGGGGGTCCAGCTGGAAGACGATTGATCGCCCGTTGCGTTCATGCCCGCGATCCGCGAGGATCGGCACCCTGAGACGGTGTCGACAGATGTGGGGCGTCATGAGCGGGCATGAGAGCGGGGCGAATACGGGCGTGGCCGGCAGGCTTGGACTGTCGACACGAATAGCCGCCATGCCGACCAACCAGATCGCCGATATCGCCGATCTGGCCCGCGAGGATCCGTCGGTGATCCGGCTGTGGATCGGCGAAGGCGACCTGCCGACCCCGGATTTCATCCGTGGGGCCGCCGAACAGGCCATGCAGGCCGGACAGACCCGCTACACCTACGGCCATGGCCTGCCGGCGCTGCGCCGGGCGCTCGCCGACTATCACGCCCGTCATTGGGGCGTGGCCGTCGATCCCGGGCGGTTCAGCGTTACGGCCGGCGGCGTTCAGGCGATGATGCAGGCCTTCCAGGCGATCCTGGAGCCGGGGGACGAGGTGATCGCCCCGGTGCCGACCTGGCCCAACCTGGGCGCGATCGTGCGCATCAATCACGGCCGGCTGGTGCCCGTGCCCTTCCGGGTGAGCGACGGCCGCTTCTCGCTTGAGCTCGACGATCTGGTGGCGGCGATCGGCCCGCGGACCCGGGCGATCGCGATCAACTCGCCCTCCAACCCGACCGGCTGGGTGATGCCGAGAGAGCAGATGGCCGAGCTGGTGCGCATCGCCCGCACCCGCGGGCTCTGGATCCTGTCGGACGAAGTCTACGGCCTGTTCGTCGACGGCGATCGGCCGGCACCCTCCTTCCTCGAGGTAGCGGAGCCCGATGACCGTCTGCTGGTCACCAACACCTTCTCCAAGAACTGGTGCATGACCGGCTGGCGTGCCGGCTGGGTGATTTTCCCCGACGGCATGTCGCGGGTGTTCGAGAACCTGTCCCAGTACAACACCACCGGCGTCGCCACCTTCATTCAGCAGGCCGCCATCTCGGCCCTGAACGAGGGCGATCCCGGCGTCAGGGCGCTGGTCGCCCGCACCATGGCCGCCCGCGACGTGCTGCTCGATGCGCTGGCCGGCATCCCCGAGATCACGGTGGTGAAGCCCGATGGCGGCTTCTACCTGTTCTTCGGCGTGCGCGGCATGAACGATGCCTTCTCCACCGCCGTGCGCATCCTGCGCGAAGCGGGCGTCGGGCTCGCCCCCGGCTCCGCCTTCGGCCCCGGCGGCAGCGGCTATCTGCGCCTGTGCTTCGCCATCGATCCGGCGCTCGCCGCCGAGGCGGCCCGGCGGCTCGACGCCTTCTTTGCCGGCACCCGGCAGGGTTAGCCCCGGCGACAGTCCCGGATGGCGTCGGCGATCAGCCGGGCCGCGGCCTCGGGATCGGGCTGTCCGCAGATCGCCGAGACCACCGCCAGGCCCTTGGCGCCCGATGCCAGCACCGGCGCCACATGCTCCGCCTTCAGCCCGCCGATGGCCACCGCCGGCACGGGCGACAGCGCCACCAGCCGGGCAAGGCCGTCGAAACCGGTCGGCGGCTCGTGATCCGGCTTGGTCTGGGTCGCGAAGACAGGGCCAGCCCCCACATAGTCGACCACCGAGGGATCGACCGCCCGCACCGCCGCCTCGGTCTCGACCGACAGGCCCAGGATCATCCCCGGCCCGACCCGCCGACGGGCCTCTGCCGCGGGCATGTCGCCCTGGCCGACATGCAGCCCATGGGCACCGATCGCCACCGCGGCATCGACATCGTCGTTCACGATCAGCGGCACGCCGGTTCCGTCCAGCACCGACATGAGCGCCCGGCCCGTCTCGATCAGCCCGGCCGTGCCGGCCGCCTTGTCGCGCAGCTGAACGATCGTGGCCCCGCCGGCAACGGCGGCGCGGGTGGTCTCCACCATCGATCGCGCCCGGCAGAGATCGGGGTCGAGAACAAGATAGAGCGAGAGATCGAAACGCTTCATGCCGGCCGGATCCTTTCCCCCACCTCGAGCGCCTGAGAGTCAAGACCATGCAGCGCATCAAGGAAGCGCACGGCAAAAGACCCCGGACCGCCTGCGCCCTGGTCCGCCGCCTCCCCCGCCGCCGCAAAGGTGGCGAGCGCCGCAACCGTGGCCTCGAACGGGGCGTCGGGAGCCACGGCCGTAAAGGCGCCGACCAGGCAGGTGAGCGAGCAGCCGAGCGCCGTCACCTTCGGCATCAGCGCCGAGCCGCCCGAGATCCGCGCCGCCCGCCTGCCGTCGGTCACGAAATCGACCGGGCCGGTCACCGCCACCACCGCGCCATGGGCCCGCGACAGCCGCCGGGCCGCCTCTTCCGCCTGTTCCACCGGGTCGCCGGCATCCGCCCCCTGGCCGGCACTGACCCCGCCGTCGAGCGCGATGATCTCGGACGCATTGCCGCGCACCACCGTCGGCCGCAAGGCCAGCAGCTCAGCGGCCACACGCCGCCGGTAGCCGGTCGCGAAATGGGCGACGGGGTCCAGCACCCAGGGCCGACCGGCCGCCATGGCACCCGCAATCGCCGTTTTCATGCCACCAACCCAGCCGGGGGAAAGGGTGCCGATATTGACGGTCAGCGCACCGGCGATGCGGGCGAACTCGCCCGCCTCTTCCTCGGCATGGACCATGGCCGGAGAGGCGCCGGCGGCGAGCAGGACATTCGCCGCCACGTTCATCGCCACGTAATTGGTAATGCATTGCACCAGCGGCGCAGTCTGCCGCATGCGGGCATGGAGTTCAGCGGCACCGGCGGTCTTCTGCGAGGTCATTCCGGTTCCTCCCTCTCTCGGTCTTGATCGACCCGGCCCGCACCGGCAGCGAGGGGAGAGGTTCCGAAACGCCGTCTCCCCCGCACCGCATGGGTTGCAGGGGCCGGCCATCCGCACCATCCCTCCGCCAGTATGAACTGGATCAGGTTCTTCGGGTCCCTGCGCTGCCTTGCGGCCCGGCAGAATCTCAGCCCCTTGTCGGGACACCCCTGGTGAGGTCTTCAGACTGCGCGCCGCCCGGGCGCGGTGTCAACAGCGCCGATCAGAGTCGGGTCGACAGCCAGATCGCAAGCCGGGAGCCTGCACCGATCAGCGCCTTCATCGCCTTGTAGCCGGTCGCCTGTTCGGCGCCATGGGCGAGGCCGGTATCGCGATGCTCCAGCTCTTCCGCGCGAAAACGCTCGATCGTGTCGCGGAGCGGCGCTTCGTCGGGGCCAAGTGCGGCAGACTGGGCGCGGTAGTGGCGGTCGATCTCTTCCTCGACCGCAACCGTGCAGGCCATCGCCGCCCGCGGCCCCATGGCGGCGGTCACCGCCCCCAGCGCAAAACCCGCGGCATGCCAGACCGGCGACAGCAGGGTCGGGCGCACCCGGCGGTCCACCATCATCCGGTTGAAGGTCTCCAGATGCACCCGTTCCTGATCTGCCATATGTCGGATCGTGGCACCGTGCGGGCCCTTGCCCATCACCGCCAGCTGCCCGGCATAGATCCGGGCAGCACCATATTCCCCCGCCTGATCGACCCGGATCATCCGCTCGACCAGGGTGCGGGGATCGGGATCGCCGGGCAGGCTGCGTGCAGCGGTGGGGCGGCGGTCGGTCGGGCTGGGTTCGTCTGTCATCTCAAGGCGGTCTCCGGTCGGCTCGTCAGCCATGCCTGAAGATACGCCGCGCGCCGCCCGCGGCAATCCCCGCCAGCAGAATCGACAGCAGCGCATTCCACCCCGCCATGCTGATCCCCAGCAACGACCAGACGATATCGGTGCAGGCGGCACGCGGTGCGCCGGCAATGGCGGCCCGCAGCGCGGCCAGATCCTGGGCACCGCCGCCTTGGGCCGTGCTCATCGTACAGGCGGCGCTTGCCTCCACCCAGCCCTGCTCGACACCCACATGATAGAGGCCGATGCCGCCGGTCACCAGCAGCAGCACCGTGATCAGCAGCAGCCCCCAGCCCTGCACCCGCCGCGAGGGCCCGAGCGCCGTCAGCGCACCTGCCGCCACCACCACGCCCAGATGCGGCCAGCGCTGCTGCAGGCAGAGCACGCAGGGCTCCAGCCCGCCCAGGACCTGGAAACTGAGCGCGCCCGCCAGCAGGGCAAGGCTGGCGGCCCCCAGAAAGGGGAGCAGCGGATCGATCCCACGGGCACGCAGGCGTGCCGCCATCAGGTCGACGGGCTTGGTGAGCAGGGACATGGGGCGCGTTCTCTCCGGCATGTCGGACGGCCGCACGGGCGGCCGGGCGGGCCATCCTGCGGCAGGGCCTGCGACCGTTCCGTGACGTGTGTCACGGCGGCTCGACGGATGCCGCGAGTGTGGCTAGGATCGACCGGACAAGCAAGTCGCACTCCGCACACACCGGACAAGGGTCGTGCGGCCCCCTGCGACGCCTCGTCTCGCCAGCGGAGATCCGTGCATCATGGCCCGCAGCACCCGGACCGCCGTGTCCGCCTGTCCCGTCCCCGCCCCGGACTTCATGCAGATTATCTACCTGGGGTTGATGAGACTGGTGGCGCTGCGACGATGGGCCGCTGCAACCGTCGTCGCCGGCCTGCTCTCGGCATCGGGTCAGGCCGCCGCCCAGGAAGAGGCGATGCGCTTCTTCCGCATCGGCACGGGATCGACCGGCGGGACCTATTTCCCGATCGGCGGCATCATCGCCAATGCGGTCAGCAACCCGCCCGGTTCCCGCCCCTGCGAGGATGGCGGCGCCTGCGGCATTCCGAACCTGGTCGCCGTGGCGGTCACCACCCGCGGGTCGGTCGACAATCTCAACCTGCTGAACGACGGCCAGGTCGACAGCGGCCTCTCCCAGGCCGATATCGCGGTTCTGGCCGAGGCCGGTCGCGGCGCCGAAATCGGCGCGCCCTCGATGCCGGATCTGCGCGCCATCGCGAGCCTCTACCCTGAGAGCCTGCATGTGGTGGCAAGGGTCGGCGCCGGCATCACCGATCTCAAGGATCTGGTCGGCAAGCGGGTATCGCTCGACCGCACCGGATCCGGCACCCTGGTCGACGCCCGGCTGGTGCTGGCTGCAGCGGGCATTCCGCTCGACAGGATCAAGGTCGAGAACCTCGATCCCGAGGTGGCCGTCGACCATCTGCGCGACGGCTCGCTCGACGCGATGTTCTTCATGAGCGGCTATCCCGCGGTCTCGATCGGGGCCGCGATCCGCGACGGGGTCGCGAACCTGGTGCCGCTGGCGCCCGAACTGCGCGGCGCCCTGGTCGAAAAACACCCCTTTTTCGTGGAAGACGTCATCCCCCGCGATGCCTATGATCTGGCAGCCCCGGTGGGTACGGTCAGCGTCCGCGCACTCTGGGTGGTGCGCGAGGGGCTGGATGCCGAACTGGTCTATGGCCTGACCCGGGCGCTCTGGAGCACGCCCACCCGCGGCCTGCTGGATGCCGGCCATGCCAAGGGGCGGCTGATCCGGCCCGAGACCGCGACGCTCGGCGTCGGCATCCCGCTTCATCCGGGGGCGGAGCGTTTCTATGCCGAATGGCGGGCGGCCCGCGACAAGGCGGCCGCCGAAGGCAAGCCGGCCGATGCCGATGCGGCACCGGATGCCCCATCCGGCAGCCCGCCCGAAGCGGCACCGCTGGATGATCTGGGCAGCGAGCCCGCGGCCACGCCCGAGGCACCGGCGACACCGGATGCACCGATGCCCGAACCCAAGCCCGGCACCCCCGCCAGCTGAGCCGCATCATCTGACGGTACCGGATGATGATCCCCCGGGCTTGACGGCGGCGCCCCGGGCGCTGACCTTGTCGATTGGCGCGATTTTCCGCATCCATCGATCGAGGAGCCCCGCACGTCCATGGCCGAGATCCCGAGCCTGTCGCGTGACCGCGACGCCGCCGCCCTGCCGCTGACCCTGGTGACCGAGCGCGATTTCGCCGCCTGGCGCGATGCTGCCGAGCCCCGGATCGCGGCCTGGCTTTCGGCGCAGGGCTTCAAGCCGCGGCCGGGTGCCCATGCGCTGCTGCCCGATGCCGAGGGCGGCATCGCCGGCGCCGTGATGGTGACCGCAGCGGAACCGGGCCCCTGGGCCATCGGCGATCTGGCGCAGAAGCTGCCCGAGGGTCGCTGGCGGCTGGATCCGGAACCGACCGATCCCCGGCTCGTCACGAACCTCGCCATGGGCTGGGCGCTGGGCGCCTATCGGTTCGACCGCTATCTGGGCCGCACCGAGGACCGTCGGGCCCCGGCCACCCTGGTGGTGCCGGCCGCGGCCGATCAGGTGCGGCTGGCCGCCCTGGTCCAGGCGATTTCCCATGGCCGCGACCTGATCAACACGCCCGCCGAGGATATGGGCCCGCACGAGCTGGCGCTCGCAGCCCGGCGGATCGCCGAGAATGCCGGCGGCCGCTATGACGAGATCGTCGGCGACAATCTGGTCCAGCGGAATTTCCCGGCGATCCATGCGGTCGGCCGGGCCAGCACCCGGCCGCCAAGGCTGATCGATTTCAGCTGGGGCGACGAAAGCCACCCCAAGGTCACCCTGGTCGGCAAGGGGGTCTGCTTCGACAGTGGCGGGCTCGACATCAAGCCGGCCTCGGCCATGCGGCTGATGAAGAAGGATATGGGCGGCGCCGCCCATGTGCTGGCGCTGGCGCGGATGATCATCGACACCAACCTGCCGGTGCGGCTGAGAGTGCTGATCCCGACGGTGGACAACGTCATCGCCGGCGATGCCTTCCGCCCCGGCGACGTGCTCAAGACCCGCGCCGGCATCTCGGTCGAGGTGGGCGACACCGATGCCGAGGGGCGGCTGATCCTGGCCGACGCCCTGGCCGAGGCAGCGCGGGACATGCCCGAACTGCTGATCGACGTCGCCACCCTGACCGGCGCCGCCCGGGTGGCGGTCGGCACCGAAATCGCCGCCTTCTTCGCCGAAGACGACGCTCTGGCCGCGGCCCTGGAAAGTGCTGCCCGTGCCGAAGACGATCCGGTCTGGCGCCTGCCGCTGCATCGCGCCTATCGCCACATGCTCGACAGCAAGATCGCCGATATCTGCAATGTCAGCGGCGGCGGTTTCGCCGGGGCGACCACGGCCGCCCTGTTCCTCGACGCCTTTGCGGGCGAGGCGCGCAAGGGCTGGCTGCATCTGGACCTGATGGCCTGGAACACGCGCAATCGCCCGGGCCGGCCAGAAGGTGGCGAAATCATGGGCGTGCGGGCGCTCTACCGGATGATCGCCGACCGCTGGGCGCCTTCGGCCTGACATCCGGAGCGCGGGCCTGATCGGCAATCAACAACCGCAAAGCGGAATTTGCCCAATCTTCGCAAGGCGCCCTGCGTCGGTTCTGGCAGACTTTGATCTGCAAGAAGAACCAGCGCAGGGAGACGCCCCCCGATGTCACGTACAGCCCTTACCCGGCGCGGCCTCGCCGCACCGCTTGCGGCACTCGCCGCCCTGGCGGCCATCGCCGCCACGCCGGTCACCGCCGCCGAGATGCCCCGCCCGAATGCCGCCCAGGGCGACGGCGGGGTCTCGGCCTTTTACGACTGGACCGGCAGCATCCCGGATCAGGCCGGCCTGCTGCTCCGGACCGAACCCCTGCCCGCAAAGCTGGGCCTGCCCGGGGCCGGGCAGCAGATGCGCATCCTCTACACCTCGACCGACGGAGTGTCGGGCACCGGACCGGTGGTGGTCTCAGGGGCGCTGTTCGTGCCCAAGGGCCGGCCGCCGGCCGGCGGCTGGCCGCTGCTCGCCTGGGCGCATGGCACGGTCGGCGTGGCCGATACCTGCGCACCCTCGTGGACCGGGCGGTCCAAGCGCGATGTCGACTATCTGGGCCGCTGGCTGCGCGAAGGCTTCGCGATCGTCGCCACCGATTATCAGGGCCTGGGCGTCGCCGGCCCGCACCCCTATCTCGCCACCCGGCCCGAAGCCTACAGCACGCTCGATTCGGTCCGCGCCGTGCAGTCAGGCCAGAAAGAGCTGGGCGTCGCCCTTGCCGACCGGGTGGTGCTGATCGGCCAGTCCCAGGGCGGCGGCGCCGCCTTTGCGACCGCCGCCTTCGCACCGGACTATGCCCCCGATATCGACATCCGCGGCACGGTCTCGACCGGCATTCCCTATCTGACACCGCAGCTGATGACCGCGGTCGCCAAGGCCAATCCCGACAAGGTCGACCCGACCATCGCCTATCTGCTCTATATCGGCCTGCTGGCCGAACAGGCCCCGACCAAAGCCGATGTCAGCCAGATGTTCACGCCCAAGGCGATGCCGGTGCTGAACCAGGCCCGCACCGGCTGCGTGATGCCGATCTTCAAGGCAGTCACCGATGCCGGCCTCACCCGCGGCAACGCCATGCCCCCCAAGGCCATCGAGGTGATCACCGGGCTTGCGCCGTCGCTCGCCTATCCGACGGTCAAGCTGACCCATCCGCTGTTCGTCGGCACCGGCGCCGAAGATCATGACGTGCCGCCAGCGATGCAGAAGGCGGTGGTCGATGCCGCCTGCGCCGCGGGCACGGTGGTCCAGGCTCATGTCTATCCGGGCCTCGACCATTCAGGGGCCGTCAACGGCTCGCTCAAGGACAGCGTGCCCTTCGTGCGCCAGGTGATGGCGGGCAAGCCGGTCAGCTCGACCTGCGGCGCATCCTGACCGGGGCTTCCGCCACCTCCTCCCGCGGCTCGGTCGCCGCCCGTGCCGCCGCATCCGCGGTGGCACGGTCCGGGTGGATCTCGGCATGCTCTGCCTCGAGCAGGGCCCGCTTCACCCGCTCTCCCCAGCGATAGCCGGCGAAACCGCCCTGTTCGGGCAGCACCCGATGGCAGGGGACCAGCAGGGAGATCTTGTTGGTGGCGCAGGCCCGCCCGACAGCCCGGGCTGCGCCGGGGTTGCCCAGCGCCCGGGCGAGTGCCCCATAGGTGGTGACGGTGCCGGCCGGCAGCCGGCGCAACGCCTCCCAGACCCTGAGGGTGAAGGCGCCCGCCCGCAGATCCAGCGGCAGGCTGTGATCATCCAGCCGGGCGGCATCGCGGGTCAGCCCGTCCAGCACGACCTCGGCGGCGCGGCCGATCAGCGGATGGTCGGCCGCGGCCTCCACCCGCAGGGCGGCGGGAAAATCGACCGCAAGCCCCCTGAGCAGGGCCGCATCGTCGGGATCGATCGCGATCATCGCGATCCCGCGTTCGGTCGCCGCGATCAGCAGCCGGCCATGCGGGCAGTCGAAGATCCGCCACGACACCACCTCGCCGGCGCCGCCGGCCGCAAAGCGCCCGGGCGCCATGCCCAGCCCCGCCGCACCGCCGTCATAGACCCGGGCGGGGCCGCCGAAGCCGGCGGTATAGACCGCCTCGGTGACGCTTTCCCCCGCCTTCAGGGCCGCGCGGAACCGGCGGCGCTTCAGCCCGCGCAGCATCTCGGCCGGCGCCACCCCCAGCACCCGGCCGAAGGCGCGCGCCAGCCGCCGGGTCTCCACCCCCAGCAGGCTGGCAAGTTCCGTCGCCCCCGGGACCTCTTCGCGCCGGTCGATGGCGCCCATGGCGGAGAGGACCAGCTTCTGTTCAGGCCCCAGCGCCTGTGCCTCTGGCGCACAGCGCTTGCAGGCGCGGAAACCGGCCGCCTCGGCGGCATGGGCGTCGGGATAGAAGCGGACATTCTCGCGATTGGGCAGCCGGGCAGGGCAGCCCGGCCGGCAGTAGATGCCGGTGGTGATCACGCCCAGCCGGAAGGCATCAGCAAAGCGGCGGTCCCGGTCGGCGACGATGCGCCAGAGCCGGTCGTCGCCGACCTGATCGCCGGCAAGCGCCAGCACGTCGGCCGGCGCCGCAAGGTCGACGGGTACAGAACGTTCGATGGGATCAGAGGCCATGGGTCGGGTTTCCTCCCGGCAGATCAAGGGGATCGATTGCCCCCATCCTGCACCCATGGCCCCCGCCGCACCATCCGCGACCGGACAGGGATGTCACGCGCCCAAGCCCGCTCGCGCTCAGGACAGGCCGTCGGGAAAAGCCGCACGGATCAGCGCCCGGGTATAATCGGTCTCGGGCGAGGCCATCACCGAGGCCGCCTCACCCTGCTCCATCACCCGGCCCTGGCGCAGCACGATCAGCTTGTGGGCCAGCGCCCGCACCACCGCCAGATCATGGGAAATCAGCACATAGGCCAGCTGCCGCCGCCGTTGCAGCCCGCGCAGCAGCTCGACGATCTGGGCCTGGATCGAGACGTCGAGCGCCGAGGTCGGCTCGTCGAGCACGATCAGCTCGGGCTCCAGGATCAGCGCCCGGGCAATGGCGATGCGCTGGCGCTGCCCGCCCGAGAATTCATGGGGGAAGCGATCCTGCATCGCCGCATCCAGCCCCACTTCGGCCAGTGCCGCACCGATCCGGTCCCGCCGCGCCGCCCGGTCGGCGATGGGCGCATGCACATCCAGCCCTTCGGCCACGATGTCGCCCACGGTCATGCGTGGGCTCAACGCACCGAACGGGTCCTGGAACACGATCTGGAAGCGGTTGCGCAACGGCCGGAGGCGCTTCTGATCCAGCTTCGCGAGGTCGGTGCCGGCAAAATCGACCACCCCTTCGGCGGTGGTCAGCCGGACGAGAGCGGCGGCGACGGAACTCTTGCCCGAGCCGCTCTCCCCCACCAGCCCCAGGGTCTCGCCGGGGCGGAGGGTGAAATTCACCCCCACCGCCGCCTCGACATGAGACACCACCCGGCGCAGCAACCCGCCCTTCACCGGATAGCGCACCGCCAGATCCCGCACGGTCAGCAGCGGAGCCGCCCCGGCCGGGACCGGATCGGGCAGGCCACGCGGGCGCGAGGCGATCAGCATGCGGGTATAGTCGTTGCGCGGCGCGCGGAAGATCTCGTCGGCAGAGCCCGTCTCCATCATCTCGCCGCGGCGCATCACCACCACCCGGTCGGCGGTGCGGCGGACGATGGCGAGGTCGTGGGTGATCAGGATCAGCGCCATGCCGCGCTCGCGCCGGATGCGGGCGAGCAGGCCCAGGATCTCTTCCTGGACGGTGACGTCCAGCGCCGTGGTCGGCTCGTCGGCGATCAGGATCTCGGGCTCGTTGGCCAGTGCCATGGCGATCATCGCCCGCTGGCGCTGACCACCCGACAGCTCGTGCGGAAAGGACCGCCGGATGCGGGCGGTGGAGCCTTCGGCATCGACCAGCGCCACCTCACGCAACAGCGCGTCGATCCGGGCCGCGGCCGCAGCCCCCTCGAGGCCGCGATGCAGGGCAAGCGTCTCGGCGATCTGCCGCTCCACCCGGTGCAACGGGTTGAGCGCAGTCATCGGCTCCTGAAAGATCATCGCGATGCGGTTGCCGCGCACCTGGCGCAGGGACCGCTCGGATGCGCCGACGAGTTCCTCCTCGCCCAGACGGGCGCTGCCGCCTACGGCGACATCGGCGCTGCGCGGCAGCAGCCCCAGAATGCCCAGCGCCGTCACCGATTTGCCGGAGCCGCTTTCGCCCACGATCGCCAGCGTCTCGCCAGCCCCCACCGTGAACGACACCCCCGCCACCGCCCTGGTCTCGCCGGTTTCGTGCCGGAAGGTGACCGACAGATCGCGGACGGACAGAACGGAAGGACTTGCCTGACGGGCGCCGCTCACGAGAACACCTTGCGCGGGTCGAAGGCGTCGCGGATCGCTTCGCCGATGAAGATCAGCAGCGACAACATCACCGCCAGCGTCACGAAGCCCGAAATGCCGAGCCAGGGGGCCTGAAGATTGTTCTTGCCCTGATTGAGCAGCTCACCCAGCGAGGGAGAGCCCGCCGGCAGACCCAGCCCCAGGAAGTCGAGCGAGGTCAGCGCGGTGATCCCGCCCGACAGGATGAAGGGCAGGAAGGTGAGGGTCGAGACCATGGCATTGGGCAGAATATGGCGGCGCATGATGCCGATATCCCCCACCCCCATCGGCCCGGGCGGCGCGGACATAGTCGAAATTGCGGGTGCGCAGGAATTCCGCCCGCACCAGCCCGACCAGCCCCGTCCACGAGAACAGGGTGAGCAGGCCCAGCAGCAGCCAGACCGTGGGTTCGAACAGCGCCGAGAGGATCAGCAGCACGTAGAGCTGCGGCAGCCCGGCCCAGATCTCGATCAGCCGCTGGAAGATCAGATCGGTGATGCCGCCGAAATAACCCTGGATCGCGCCCGCGATCACCCCGATCACCGAGCTTGCGATGGTGAGCCCCAGCCCGAAGAGCACCGAGAGCCTGAAGCCGTAGATCAGCCGGGCAAGCACGTCACGCCCCTGATCATCGGTCCCCAGCCAGTTCTCGGCCGAGGGGGGCGCCGGCGCCGGCCGGTCGAGGTTGAAGTTGATCGTGTCGTAGGAGAAGCGGATCGGCGGCCAGATCGCCCAGCCCTCGGCGTCGATCGTCTCCCGCGTGATCTGGTCGCGATAATTGGCCGGGGTCGGCAGGAAGCCGCCGAATTCGGTGTCGGGATAGTCGAACAGCACCGGGGCATAGAGACGCCCCTGATACGAGACCAGGATCGGCCGGTCATTGGCGACGAATTCGGCCCCGAGCGAGACCACGAACAGCACCAGAAAGATCCAGAACGACCAGAAACCCCGGCGATTGCGGCGGAAATTGCGCAGCCGCCGGCGGTTCAGCGGCCCGAGCGGTCGAAAGCCGAGGCGTGCGACGATGCCCATGGCTCAGCCTCCCCTGGCTTCGAAATCGATCCGCGGATCGATCGCCACATACATCAGGTCGCCGATCAGGTTCAGCAGCAGCCCGATCAGGGTGAAGATGAACAGCGAGGCGAAGACCACCGGATAGTCGCGGTTGAGCACCGCCTCGTAGGACAGCAGCCCCAGCCCGTCGAGCGAGAAGATCACCTCGATCAGCAGCGAGCCGGTGAACAGCAGCCCGACGATGGTGGCGGGCAGGCCGGCGACCACGATCAGCATGGCGTTGCGGAAGACATGGCCATAGAGCACGCGGTTCTCGCTCAACCCCTTGGCCCGGGCGGTGATCACGTATTGTTTGCCGATCTCGTCCAGGAAGGAATTCTTGGTGAGCAGGGTCAGCGTCGCGAAGCCGCCGATCACCAGCGAGGCCACCGGCAGCGCCAGATGCCAGAAATAGTCGAGGATCTGCTGCCACCAGGGCAATTCGGCCCAGTTGTCCGAGACGAGCCCGCGCAGCGGGAACCACGACACCACCGAGCCGCCGGCGAAGATCACCACCAGCAGGATGGCGAACAGAAAGCCCGGCACGGCATACCCCACGATCACCAGACCGCTGGTCCAGACATCGAAGGGCGTGCCGTCGCGCACCGCCTTGGCGATGCCGAGCGGAATGGAGACCAGATAGATGATCAGCGTGCTCCACAGCCCGAGCGAGGCCGAGACCGGCAGCTTGTCGAGGATCAGGTCCACCACCGGCGCATTGCGGAAGAAACTGTCGCCGAAATCGAAGGCCAGATAGCTGCCCATCATGTCGACGAAGCGTTCGACCGGTGGCTTGTCGAAGCCGTAAAGGGTGCGGATTTCCTCGACCAGCCCGTCCGGCAGGCCGCGGGCGCCGCGATAATCGCTGCCCGACATGGAGGGGGCGGCGACCTCTCGGCCCCCTCCGGAAAACCCCGAGGTGGCGTCGGCCTGGGCCCCGCTCAGCGTCGCCAGCATCTGTTCGACCGGTCCGCCGGGGGCGAACTGGACGACGGCGAAGTTGATCACCATGATGCCGAACAATGTGAGCGGAATAAGGGCCAGGCGGCGCAGGACGTAAGCGAACATCCGGAACCGGGCCCCCTGTCAGCGCAGGCCGTAGCGGGCGGCGAGCGCGTCGTCGACCCACCAGGTGTAAAGATCGATGCCGTAATCGGGCAGCACCGGCGGGCGCCCGAACTTGTTCCAGTGCACGATTCTGAAGGCCGGCAGGTGGAATTCAGGGATGACGTAGTCGCCCCAAAGCAGCACCCGGTCCAGCGCTTTCACGGCCGTCACCAGGCTCTGCCGGTCCTCGGCATCGATCACCTTCTGGATCAGCGCATCGACCACGGAGTTCCTGATCCCGGCATAATTGCGGCTGCCCGGCCGGTCGGCAGCCTCGCTGCCCCAGAATTCGCGCTGCTCGTTGCCGGGAGATTGAGACTGCGGCCAGATTTCGGTGATGATGTCGAAATCGAAGGTCTGCAGCCGGTTCTCGTACTGCGCCGCATCCACCTGACGAACCGTCGCCTCAATGCCCAGCCGGCCCAGACTGCGGGTGATCGGCATCACGATGCGTTCCTCGGCGGCATCCTGGATCAGGAATTCCATCCGCACCGGCGCATCGGCATCGGGGGCGAACAGCTTGCCGTTCTTCACCTCGTAGCCGGCCTTGGCCAGGATGTCATAGGCGGTCTTCAGCCCCTCGCGATTGGCGCCGCTGCCATCGGTCTTGGGCACGGTATAGGGCTTCGTGAACAGATCCGCCGGCAGCTGGTCGCGATAGGGCTCCAGCAGCGCCAGCTCCGCCCCTTCTGGGATGCCCGAGGACGCCATGTTCGAGTTCTCGAAATAGCTGTCGGTGCGGGTATAGGCGCCGTAGAACAGGGTCTTATTCGACCATTCGAAGTCGAACACGTACTGCATCGCCCGGCGCATCGCCGGGTCCTGGAAGATCGGGCGGCGGGTGTTCATCACCAGCCCCTGCATGCCGGTCGACAGCCGGTGCGGGATGGTGTCGAGCTTCAGCTTGCCGCTTTCGACCTCGGGCATGTTGTAGGCGGTGGCCCAGCGCCGGGCGCTGTTCTCGACCCGAAGATCGTACTGGCCGGCCTTGAACGCCTCAACCGAGACCTCGTCGTCGCGGTAATAGTCGGTGACGATGCGGTCGAAATTGTACCGGCCGACATTCACCGGCAGATCCTTGGCCCAATAGTCCTTCACCCGCTCCATCACCAGCGTACGGCCGGGCTCGGCGCGGGCCACCTTGTAGGGCCCGCTGCCGGGGATCGGCTCCAGCGTACCCGCCCCCAGATCATGGGCATCGAGCCAGGCCTTGGGCAGCACCGGCAGCTGACCCAGGATCAGCGCCAGTTCACGGTTCTTCGTGTTGGCGAAGCGGAAGCGGACGGTGTGGTCGTCCAGCACGTCCACGCCCGCCACCTCGGCATAATAGATCCGATAGGTCGGGTGGCCCTTCTCACGCAGCTGATCGAAGGTCGCCGCCACATCGGCGGCGGTGATCGGCGTCCCGTCGTGGAAACGCGCCTCGGGACGGATGGTGAAGGTCACCGAGGAATTGTCCGGCGCCTTGTCGATGGTCCTGGCGATCAGCCCGTATTCCGAAAACGGCTCGTCCAGGCTCTGCACGGTCAGCGTGTCGAAGGCAAGGCTGACCGGTGCGGAGATGCCCCGCAGCGCAAAAGGATTGAGACTGTCGAAAGTGCCCCGGGCGGCGCTTCTCAGCGTGCCGCCCTTGGGTGCTTCGGGATAGGCATAGGCGAAATGATCGAAATCGCCGGGGTATTTCAGATCCCCATACATCGATATGCCATGCGACGGCTCCGCCAGAGCCTGGCCCGAAAGAACCGGCGTGAAGGCGGCGATGCTTCCGGCCAAGAGGCCGCCCAGCACCAGTACCACCCGGGCGGGGCGACGCCATCCGCGTCCCCGCATCCGTTGTTCGGCCATCACCTGTCGTCATCCCTCCGGTCGGTGACGCTATCCCTCCATCCGCGATGATAGGGCAAGTTCAGGCCAAGGCCAGCATTTCCAGTGCAATCCGGTGCGCAAGGGGGTCGCCGGCAGCCAGCACGCGCCCATCGCCATCCAGGCCGAGCGGCCCGCCCGACCAGTCGGTCACCACCCCGCCGGCGCCCTCGATCACCGGCACAAGTGCGCACCAGTCGTATGGCTTCAGATCCACTTCCGCAACGAGATCGATCAGACCGAGGGCGAGCAGGCCGTAATTGTAGCAATCACCACCCCAGAGCACGTCGGTGACCCGCCCGGCCAGGCGGTCGAAGCGGGCCCGGTCGTCGGGTCCGAACATTGTGGGCGATGTGGCGGCAAGCCGGGCCAGCGCCGGATCCGCGCAGGCGCGGGTGCGGATCGGCCGGCCGTCGAAACAGCTCTGTCCGCCGGTGATCCCCCACCAGCGCTCCCCCGTGCCGCCGGCATCGATCACCCCCAGCACGGGCTGGCCGCGAAAGCACAGCCCGACCAGAGAGCCGAAAGTGGGTCGGCCGGTGATGAACGAGCGGGTGCCGTCGATCGGATCCAGCACCCATTGCCAGTCCGCCGCCTCGCGCACCCGGCCATGCTCCTCGCCGAAGATGCCGTGCGCGGGCAGCTCCGCCTCGAGAATGCGGCGCATGGCGGCCTCCGCCTCGCGATCGGCCAGGGTCACCGGGCTCTGATCGGGCTTCACGTCGACCGGCACGGCGGTGCGGAAATAGCGCCGGGCCTCTGCCCGGGCGGCATCGGCCAGACGGAAGGCGACGGGCAGGAAAGAGGCGGCGTCTTCGGCAAGACGGGTCGGGGTCATGTGGCGCACAGGGCTCCGAGAGGATGGCTCCGAGAGAGCGGGGTCCGGAACGACGACGCCCGCCGGGTCCGCATGGGACCGGCGGGCGTCGCGAAAGATGACCGGGCCGGGCAGGGGATGCAACCCGGCGACGACATCGCCGGAAATCCGCAGCCTGGTCTGACCTCAGCCGGCGTTCTGCTGGGCGGCGGGCTGCTCGCCGGCCGGCTGTTCGGCAGCGGGCTGCTCACCACCTTCGGCCCCCCCCTCGGCGGGCGCCGCCGGGATCTCCTTGGGGGCATCCGACTGGCTGTTGAGATAGGCAATGACCGCGGCGCGATCCTCGACCTTCGACAGGCCGGCGAAGGACATCTTGGTGCCCGGCGCAAACGAGGCCGGCTTGGTAAGGAAGTGGTCGAGCTTCTCGAAGGTCCACTCGCCGCCGATGCCCTTCAGGGCGTCGGAATAGGCGAAGCCGTCGGCAGAGGCCACCGGGCGGCCGACCACGCTCCACAGCTCGGGGCCGACCTTGTTCGGGCCACCCTTCGAGTCGTCGTGGCAGGCGGTGCAGCGGGCGAAGACCTTGGCACCGGCCTTGGGGTCGGCACTGGCCAGCGCCACCTCGAACGGCACTTCCTTCGGCGCCTCGGCGGCGGCGTCGGTGGCGACGCCTTCGATCGCGTAGGCGTTCTTCTCCAGGTGTTCAGGCTCGTACACCATGTCGGAGATGACACCCACGACCATGGCGAACAATGCCGCCGTCAGGAACGCGGCCATCAGCTTGTTGAATTCGAAGCCTGACATGCCCAATCCTCTTCCACACGACGCCCGACGGCCCTTGACATGCATTCCGGACAGCAGGGCACGGGTCGACACGGATCCGGCCGTGCCGCAGGTTCTTGATGAGCGCCGCACTCTCCGGAGCGGTCCCGGCGGAGCCCGCGGCCGACGGATGACATGCCCGTCGGTCTGCGGATCCGGCCCGTCCCAGCGGAGGGAATTCCGTCAGGCGGCAGCCGCGCTTGCGGGAGCGTCCGGACACCTTCGGGAAGCGTTACGGCACGGGTTTATGGGTCACACCGCAGATGCGGTCATGACGGGCGAAGATTAGCCACTTCCCCCGCTTCTGTCCAATCCCTATAAGGGTTCCAGGGGCTCCGGTTCCATACGAGAGGTCGAGCCTGCGTCACATGGTCGCAACCTCCGGTCCGGAATATGGACGCCCGATTCTTCCATCGCCGAGGCAGAGAATGAACCCCCTGGTCGTGATCCCCACCCGTCTGGCTGCCACCCGCCTGCCGCGCAAGCCGCTGGCGGACATCAACGGCCGGCCGATGATCCTGCATTGCCTCGACCATGCCCTTGCCGCCGGCGTCGGCCCGGTGGTGGTGGCGGCGGGCGATCAGGAGATCGTGGACGTGGTGGAAGCGGCCGGCGGCACGGCGGTGCTGACCGATCCGGCCCTGCCGTCGGGGTCCGACCGCGTCCAGGCGGCGGCCGAGATTTTCGACCCCGACCGGCGCCATGACGTGATCATCAACTTCCAGGGCGACATGCCCGCACTGGACCCGGCCCTGCCGCGTGCGGCGCTGGAGGCGCTGGGCGATCAGGCCGATATCGCGACGCTCGTGGTCGAGACCTCGGATCCGGCGGTCCGCGCCAACCCCAATGCCGCCAAGGCGGTGCTGTCGATGGCGCCGGGCAGCCGGATCGGCCGGGCGCTCTATTTCACCCGCGCCAACGCCCCCTGGGGGGACGGGCCGGTTCACCATCATATCGGCTTCTATGCCTTCCGGCGCGGCGCGCTCGACCGCTTCGTCTCGCTGCCGCCCAGCCCGCTGGAGCTGCGTGAGCGGCTGGAACAGCTGCGCGCACTCGAAGCCGGGCTGCGCATCGATGCCGCCATCGTCGACACCGTGCCCTTCGAAGTGAATGCACCCGAGGATCTGGAGGTTGCCCGCCGGCTGCTGAAGCCTGCGAGCTGACACCCCGCCCCCCGTTCCTCAGCCAGGATGTGCATGCGGGGGCCATGGACAGATGCAGCGGGCCGGCGCAAGATGCCGGCCCCTGCCATTCCAGCCGGAATCGATCGATGCCCGCCGCCCAGGACATGCCCGCCACGCCAGCCCGCTCCATCGCTTTCCAGGGCCAGCCCGGTGCCTATTCCCACATGGCGTGCCTGGAGATGTTTCCCGAGCTGGTCCCTCTGCCCTGCCCGACCTTCGCCGATGCGATCGAGGCGGTGCGCGAGGGCAAGGCCGACCGGGCGATGATCCCGATCGACAATACCCTGGCCGGCCGGGTCGCGGATGTGCACCGGCTGCTGCCGACCTCCGGGCTCCATCTGACCGGCGAGCATTTCATGCGGGTCAGCCACTGCCTGCTGGGCGCACCCGGGGCGCGTCTGGCCCAGGTGAAGACGGCGCTCAGCCACGTCCACGCCCTTGGCCAGTGCCACCGCTTCATGGACGCGCACGGCATCCGGCCGGTGATCCATTCCGACACCGCCAGTGCCGCCGCCCGGGTGGCCGAGCTGCGTGACCCGGCGGTTGCCGCCATCGCCTCGCGGCTTTCGGCCGACATCTACGGCCTGGACGTGCTGGCCGAGGCGATCGAGGATGCCGAGCACAACACCACCCGCTTCGTGGTGATGATGCGCGAACCGGTGATCCCGGCGCCGGATAACGGGCTGGTGGTGACCAGTTTCCTGTTCCAGGTGCGCAATGTGCCGGCGGCGCTCTACAAGGCGCTGGGCGGCTTCGCCACCAACGGCGTCAACATGACCAAGCTCGAGAACTATCTGATCGACGGCGCCTTCACGCCGGCGGTGTTCTATGCCGAGATCGAGGGCCACCCGGAAAACCGGGCCGTGGCGCTGGCGATGGAGGAGCTGGGCTTCTTCTCGACCGATGTCCGCATCCTGGGCGTCTATCCGGCAAGCCCGCGCCGGCAGCAGGATCCGGACGCCAGCGCCCGCTGACCGGCCCGTCACGTTACGTTCGTCACGGTTACACCCGTCACGGGCACACCCGTCACACTCACACGCGGAGATCTGCAGGCCATGGGTGGCAGCGGAATGGGTGCGGGCCTTGCCTGGGTGCTGCTTGCCGGCGCCATCATGGCTGAAATCGTCGCCACCACCTCGATGAAGATGTCGGCCGGCCTCACCCGGCTCGGGCCGACGGCGGTGATGGTGGTGGGCTATCTGATCGCCTTCGGCCTGCTTGCGGTCGCGCTCAAGCGGATCGAGATCGGCGTCGCCTACGCCATCTGGTCGGGGGTGGGCACGGCGGCCATCGCCACCATCGGCGTGCTGGCCTTCGGCGAAAGCATGAACACGATCAAACTGGTCTCTCTGGGGTTGATCGTGCTGGGCGTGATCGGCCTGAACCTGTCGGGCGGCCACTGAGCCCACCTCGCCTGCCAGGCCCCCGCCCCCCCGGCGTGTCGCGCGCCGCCGGGGAAAGCGGGAAGGCTCAATCCCGGCCGTCGCGCAGATCGCGGATGTCGCCGATCACCACCAGGGCCACGGCCGGGCCCTCGCCCAGATTGGCGTATTGATGCGCGACATGGGCCTGATAGAAGATCGCATCGCCGCGCTGAAGCACGTGGTTGATGCCGCCGACGGTGACGCCCAGCCGGCCTTCCACCACCACCAGATATTCCTCGACGCCATAGCGATGGCCGACGAAGGGCCCCGCCGTCGCCCCCTGGGGCACGGTCACCTGAACCAGGTCCAGCCCGCGCGAGGGGAAGATCGGCGACATCGACCGGCGCTCGAAACCGGTCTCGGGGTCGACGAAGGCCGCCTGATCGGCGCGGCGCAACACCAGCACGTCGTGGCGGTCATGTTCGCCCAGCAGGCTGGAGATGGTGACGCCCAGCCCGGCGGCCAGCCGCGCCACGGTCGCCGCCGAAGGGCTGGCCTCACCGCGTTCGACCTTGGAGATCATCGACTTCGAGACGCCGGCCTTCTCGGCCAGCGTCTGCAGCGTCATGCCGCGGTCGCGGCGAAGCTCGCGGATGCGCCGGGAGACACGGCTCTCGATCTGGCCTGCCTCGCCTGGTGCAACGCCGTCCTCGTCGTCTTCGGGTACAGACCCGGTGTCGTCGATGCTCATGATGTTCCTCGGGGTCGCTGACGCTGATCCGGTCGTCGCCAGCGCGTTCGGGGGCGCGCCGCCGGAAGTGGCCCGAGAATAACCGCGGGCACCGGTCCCGGTCCAGGTACCGTGAGGGATCGGGTGGAATTCTGTCCAATGGGCGCAGGCGCCCGACGCCGGCCGTCGTTTTTCATCTCCCGAAACGATGGCGGCGGCCGCAGAGCTGTCCGCTCCACGGCCGCCGCCGGATCGTCGGATGCGCCGGATCAATAGGCCTGATCGCGCGCCCAGGCGAAATACAGATCCCAGGCCTTGCGGGCGATCGGGCCCGGCTGAAGATTGCGATCCTCGATCCGGTTGACGCTCGCCACCTTGTTGAAGTTGCCGGTCGAGAACAGCTCGTCGGCATCCTTCAGCTCGTCATAGGTGATCGAGCGCTCGACCACTTCGATACCGTCGGCAGCGAACAGCTCCATCACCCGCTTGCGGGTGACGCCGGCCAGGAACGTGCCGTTCAGCTTCGGGGTGTGGACCACGCCGTCCTTGACCATGAACAGATTGGCCGAGGCGAATTCGGCGACATTGCCCTCGGGGTCGAGCATGACCGGGTTATCGATGCCGCGGCGCGCGCCTTCATTCAGCGCCCGGCCAGTCATCGGATAAAGGCAGGCCGCCTTGGCGTCGGTGGGCGCCATGTCGGGCCCTGGCCGGCGATAAGGGCTGAGCCCGGTCGAGAAGCTGCCCATCTCGTTCGAGAACGGAATGGCGAAGACCGTCATCACGAATTTCGTGCTGTCGGGGTTCACCTGCACCATGCCGTCATCAGCATACATCACCGGACGGATATAGGTCGCCACGTCGCGCGGGAAGCGCTTCACACCGTCGATCGCGGTGCCGATCACGGTGTCGAGATCGACCTTCGGCTCCAGTTCGAACGACTTCGCCGAGCGGAGCAGGCGGGCGCAATGCCCCTCGAGATCGGGTACCACGCCGTCGAAAGAGCGCGCGCCGTCGAAGACCATCGAGGCGAACTGATAGCCCTGGGACATCGGTCCCATGATCGGCGGATTGCCTTCGACCCAGCGGCCGTCGATATACGACCAGGCCGCCAGGCTCGACAGATTGGCGAATGCCATGGGGTGCTGCTCCTGCAAGCGATGCCGCTGCCGGTTGCGATCCTGCACGGAAGCGGCGGGCCCGCGGGACACGGCCGGGGTTGAAACCGGGGTCTCGGGAGGGTCCGGAGGCTCGGGCGCCGGGGGCGGGGCAGCGGGACGTCACTATGCCGGCGCCGCCCTCCGCACGGGGAGCGGGCATCCGGCATGTTCTGAAAGAAAGCATACTCCCTTGCCGCCAACTGTCAAAGCGAAGCAGTCGGCGTTTTATCGCGTCATACGTTCTTTTCGCCCTTGCCCGGCAACCCTCAGAGCCGGCGAGCTTCACAGACCGGCCCGTTCGCGCAGGATCCGCGCCGGCGGCACGCGCAGCGCGCCGGCCACCGCCGCCAGCCCCACAACCAGGGCGAGGCCGATGCCCGCCAGGGCCGACGCCGCCACCGGCAGCATCGAGAAGGCGAAATCGATCTCCAGCAGCCAGCGGGTGATCGCCCAGGCGGCCAGCGTGCCGCCGGCCGCCCCGATCAGCCCCACCACCACCGCCACGATCAGGAATTCGATCGCAAGCCCGGCGGCGATGGTCCGGCGTGAGGCACCGACAACCTTCATCATCACCGCATCGAAGCGCCGCTTGGACTGGGCAGCCAGAACCGCTGCGGCCAACACCAGCGCCCCCGCCGCCAGCACGGCGATTGCAGTGATCCGCACCGCACCGGCCACCCCCTCGATCAGCGCGCCGGCCTGGCGCACGGCATCGCCGACGCTGACCGCCGAGACATTGGGGAAGCGGTCGGTGACCTCGACCATCAGACCTTCGGCTGCAGCCGGGTCGCCCGAAACGGTGGCGATATGGGTGGCCGGCGCCCCGGCAAGGGCGCCCGGCGACAGCACCATCACGAAGTTGAGCGACAGATCCAGCCATTCGATCCGCCTGAGATTGGCGATCTCCACCGTGATGGTCCGGCCCAGAACCAGCACATCCAGCCGGTCGCCGATCTTCGCGCCCATGCCCCGGGCCAGTTCGTCATCGATCGAGACCAGCGGCGGCCCGGCATAATCGGCCGGCCACCAGCTGCCTTCGGTCAGCCGGGTACCCTCGGGCATCTCTGCCGACCAGGACATGCCGACCTCGCCGCGGATCGCCCAGCGCTCGCGCTCCACCACATCCGCCTCGTCGATCACCTGGCCGTTCAGCGCCCGGATCCGGCCACGCAGCGTCGGCATGCGGGCAAGGTTCTCCGGCCCCACCGCCTCGGCCGCCAGGCGATCGAAGACCGGCACCTGGTCCGGCTGGATGTCCAGGAAGAAGTATTGCGGCGCCCGCGCAGGCAGGCTGCGGTCGATCAGCCGGGTGAGGTTGTCCTGCACCAGGGCAAGGGCGGTCAGCACCATCAGCCCGGCACCGAGTGCGGCTGCAATCTCGGCCGTGGGCGCCCCGGGGCGGCGCAGCCCCGCGACCCCCAGGCGCAGGGCCGGCCGCCCCGGCACCCGCACCCGCCGCGCCACCGCCGCAATCCCGATCGAGGCCGCACGGAAGACCAGCAGCGCCACCGAGATCGACAGGATGGCGACCCCGGCCAGCATCGGATCCGCAGCACCGCCCACCACCAGGGCCACGACCAGCGTGCCCGCGGCAAGACCGGTCAGAATTCCCCGGCGGCCGGTGCGGGCGGCCAGCGGCACCACCGCCGCCCGCAGCAGATCGGCGGGCCGCACGCCCGAGGCACGCCCCAGGGCCGGGGCGGTGAAGGCGATCGCCACCCCGGCGCCGATCAGCGCGGCACGCGCCAGAGGCAGCAGGTAGAGGTCGGGCAGGATGGGTGTCGGCAGCAGCCCGTCGGCGAAGCCGGCGGCGATCCAGGGCACCGTCGCCCCCGCCACGACACCGATCAGGATGCCGAGCGCCGCCACCACGGCCATCTGCATCATGTAGACCACGAAAACCGCCGCCGGGCCCAGCGCCAGCGCCTTCAGCACCGCAACGGTGCGAGCCCGCGCCTCCAGATGCGCCCGGGCGGCGCCGGCAACGCCGATGCCGCCGATGGCGAGTGCGGCCAGCGCCACCAGTTCCAGATGGGTCGCCAGCCGGTCGACGAAGCCCGCCAGGCCGGGATTGGCCCGGTCGAGGGTGCGGGCGCGCCAGCTCTCGGCCGGCCAGGCCGCCTCAAGCGCCTCCACGGTGGCGGTGGGGGAAACACCAGGCGCCAGCAAAGCACGGGTCATGTGGCGGGAGATCGTGCCCGGCGCATCCAGCCCCGCCCGGGCGAGCCCGGCTTGCCCGATCACCACCCGGGGCCCGAGCGCGAAGCCGAACCCGCCCTGATCGGGCTGGGCGATCAGCCGGCCGCGAATGGTGAAATCGGCCCCGCCCAGCTGCACGACATCACCCGGGGCAAGCCGCAACCGCGCAAGCAGGGTGCCCTCGGCCAGCAGCCCATCAGCCCCCAACGCCGCAGCCGGTGACCCCGTGATCGGCGGCTCCGTCTCCATCCGGCCCACCAGCGGATAGGCCGCATCCACCGCCAGCACCTGGACCAGGGCGCGGTCATTGACCGGCGCACCCGGCGCCGCCCCCCGTACCGCACCCCGGGCCCGGACCTCGTCCGGCGTCAGGCGGACCATGCCGCGCAGGTCGACCACGGCCGAGATCGCCGCGGACCGCGCCGCCAGATCGGCCCGGACCGCATCGGGCAGCGGCCGGCCGGTGGTGGCGAGCTCCAGATCACCGCCCAGCAGGGCGCGGGCATCGCGGGCCTGGCCGGCGACCACCGCGGCATCCAGCGCGCCGATGCCGGCCATCGCCGCCACACCCAGCGCCAGAGAGGCGAGCACGATGGCGAACCCGCCGACCCCCCGGCGCAGATCGCGCAGGGCGAAGCGGATCAGCGCCCGCCAGGGCAGGCCGCGCGCAGACGGCACGGCATGTGAGGCGCGGCCGGCGACCGTTTCGCCCGCGCTCATGGCCGAACCTCGGCCGGAAGCCCCGCCGCTTCGGACAGGCGGCCGTCTTCGATCCGCACCACCCGGTCGGCGCGGCGGGCAAGCGCCTCGTCATGGGTGATGACCATGACCGCGGCCCCGGTCTCGTCGCGATAGCCGAACAGCGCATCGGAAATCAGCCGCGCCGTGGCCCGGTCCAGATTGCCGGTCGGCTCGTCGGCGAGCAGCAGCGACGGGCGATGCACCACCGCCCGGGCAAAGGCCACCCGCTGCTGTTCACCCCCCGACAGGGCTGCCGGATAATGATCGAGACGAGGCCCCAGCCCCACCTGTTCCAGCGCCGCCCGGGCGCGGTCGTCGGCATCGACCGCCCCGGCCAGTTCCAGCGGCAGGGCGACGTTCTCGCGCGCGGTCAGCGTCGGAATCAGGTGGAAAGCCTGGAAGACGATCCCGATATGTCGGGCGCGGAGCCGGGCCAGGCCATCCTCGTCGAGCCGGCCCAGATCCTGGCCCGCGATCTCCACCCGGCCGGCGCTCGCCCGCTCCAGCCCCGCAACGATCGCGAGCAGTGTCGACTTGCCCGCGCCCGAGGGCCCCAGCACCGCCAGCGTGCGCCCGGCTTCGAGATCGAGATCGACCGATTTCAGCACGTCGACCGCGGCGGATCCGCGGCCGAACGACACCGACACCTGTTGCAGCCGGATCATGAGATTGAGGAGCCTCCCAGACGTGACCCTGTTCCGACCGACCGATGCCGGCCCCTGCGACCATCCCCGCCATGCCCCGGGCACGGACAATGCCCGTCGCACGCACGGATCTCCGTCGCCATATGGCGCCGCGACGGGCGGGATCAAACCGGAAGCCCGTTCCGACGAAGCGGCGGTGTCGGTTTCACCACACACCCTTCCTTCACGGGCAGGCTGCGGATCTCCGACGCGGCGGGCGGTGCTGGGGCTGATCGGCCTCGGCCTCACCGCCCTTCTTGTCCGCCCCGGCCCCCTCGGCGCCGCAGAGAACCAGCCGCTGATCCTGGCGCTCGGCGACAGCCTGACCGCCGGCTATGGCCTGCCGGAAGGCGAGGGCCTGGTGCCGCAGCTTGAAGCCGCCCTGGCCGCCGCCGGCCGGCCGGCACAGGTTGAGAATGCCGGGGTTTCGGGCGACACCACCGCCGGTGGTCGGGCCCGGCTCGACTGGGCCCTGGGGGGCCTGCCCCGCCAGCCGGATCTGGTGATCGTGGCACTCGGCGCCAACGACGCCCTGCGCGGCATCGCCCCCGACGAGGCCAAGGCCAATCTGGACGCCATTCTGGACACGCTCGGCCGCAAGGGCCTGCCGGTGCTGCTGGTCGGCATGCTGGCCCCGACCAATTGGGGCCCGGACTATCGCAGGGCCTTCGATGCCATTTATCCCGATCTCGCCGGCACCCACGACGTGCCGCTCGACCCCTTCATTCTGGAGGGCGTGGCGCTGGAGCCGTCACTCGTTCAGCCCGACGGTCTGCACCCGAATGTGGCGGGGGTGGAGAAGATGGCGGCACGGCTGGCACCCGTGGTGATCGGGGCACTTGATGCCCGGAAGGTGCCGAAGGTGAGTGACTGATTGAACACAATGAAGCGCAGGCTGTCCCCCGTCCGCAGGAATGCTAGGATCGCATCAGGAATGCCCCACGCCGGCAGCCTGTTCCGACCGGCGGCAGACGATACGGAAGGACGAGGAAACCCATGGAGCTTTCGGGCGAATACCGCATCCCCGCCGCCCCTGAGACGGTCTGGGCAAAGCTGGTCGATCCGGCAGCGCTCAAGGACTGCATTCCAGGCTGCCAGTCGGTCGAGCAGACCGGCGAAAACCAGTATGCCGCCGTCGTCACCGCCAAGATCGGCCCGGTGAAGGCGACCTTCAACGGCCAGGTGACCCTGTCGGATTTCGATCCGCCGAAGAGCTACCGCATTGCGGGCGAGGGCAAGGGCGGTGCTGCCGGCTTCGGCAAGGGCACCGCCGATGTGACGCTGGAGCCCGACGGCGCGGGCGGCACCATCCTGCGCTACACGGCCGATGCCCAGGTCGGCGGCAAGATGGCCCAGCTCGGCGCCCGGCTGATTCAGGGCACGGTGCAGAAGCTGGCCGACGAATTCTTCGCCAAATTCGCCGAACTCGCTGCGGCAAGTGAACCGGCCGCCCCGGCGGCTGCACCTGCCGCAGCCCCCGCGCCGGCAGACACCCCTCAGCCGGCACCGCAACCCGATCACGGAGCCCCGGTCTCGCCGGCCGCCGCCGGCATGAGCGCGGGCATCTCGCCGGCCGCGGCGGCGATGGATATCGCCGGCCATAACGGCCATGACCATGACGATCACGGCCATGACGATCATGGTCACGGCCATGGCAGCCACGGCAAGGGCGCGAACCCCGTCGTCTGGCTGGGCGCGCTGGTGGTCGTCTCGCTGGTGATGGTGCTGCTGTTCGGCTGAAGGCCGGACGGCTGATGACGCGGTCTCCCGACGGGACCGCGTCGGTCAGCCGACGACGCGCAACCCCGTCCTGAACCGTGCCGCATTGCGGACATAGCCCTCGGCCGAGCCCTGCAGCATCGCAAGCGCTGCCGCGTCGAGCTGGCGCACCGCCTTTGCGGGGGAGCCCAGGATCAGGCTGCCCTCTGGGAATTCCTTGCCTTCGGTCACCAACGCATGGGCGCCGACCAGGCAGTTGGCACCGATCCGGGCGCCGTTCAGGATGGTGGCACCGATGCCGATCAGGGTGTTGTCGCCGATGGTGCAGCCATGGACCATGGCGTGGTGGCCGATGGTGACGCCGGTGCCGATGGTGAGCGGCACGCCCCGGTCGGTATGGAGCGTGGCGCCGTCCTGGACATTGGTCCGGTCGCCGACCGCGATCAGGTCGTTGTCGCCGCGCAGCACCGCCCCGAACCAGATGCCGACATCCAGCCCCAGCCGCACCCATCCGATGACATGGGCATCGGGGGCGATCCAGATCCGGGCCGGATCGGCGATCTCGGGTTCCAGGTCGTCCAGGGCATAGAGCGGCATCGGCAGGGTCTCCTCTGGCGGGTGGCGGGCGGTCCGGTCAGTCGGCCGCCTTGGATGGGGGCGCCGTCACGACGCCCGCTGCCAGGATATCGCCGATCTCGGTCTCCGACAGTCCCGCCTCGCGCAGCAGCTCGATACCGTGCTCACCCGCCGCGGGCGGCTGGCGGCGCAGACCCGGCCGCCCGCCGGGCAGATGCACCGGCAGGGCCGGAATGCCGGCCCGCGCAGCCGCAGGCCCCTCTGCCCGACCTTCCGAAGCCGCAAGCTCCACATCCAGCAGCCCGCCCGAGGCCAGAAGATGCGGGTCGTCAAACAGGTCCGACGGCTTGGCGATCGGCGCGAAGGGCACGCCCAGCCGCTCCAGCCGCGCCATCGCCTCGGCCTTGGTCACCCGCCGGAAGGCGTCGGCCACCCGGGGCAGAAATTCCGGCCGCGCCGCCGCAAGCCGCGGCACGCTGTCCAGCGCCGGATCGGCCAGCAGATCCTCCAGCCCGAAGGCGCCGCAGAAGGCACGCCATTGCCCCATGCTCACCACACCGGCAAAGATCTGCTCGCCGGGCCCGGCCGTGTCGAACACGTCATAGACCGGCCAGGGCTTGCGCATGCCCGGGTCTCCGAAAGGTTCCGGATCGGTCGCCTCGATGGCCGCACGCGCCATGTGCTGGGCGACCAGGATCATGTTGGTCTCGAACAGGCCCGACTGGACCAGCCCGCCGCGGCCGGTGCTCTCGCGCTCGCGCAGCGCCGCCAGGATCGCGATCACCCCGAACATGCCGCCCATGATGTCGTTGACCGAAGATCCGGCGCGCAGCGGCCGGCCACGCGGCCCGGTCATATAGGCAAGCCCGCCCATCATCTGCACCACCTCGTCGAGCGCGGTGCGGTGCTCGTAAGGTCCGGGCAGAAACCCCTTCAGCGCGCAATAGACCAGCCTGGGATTGACCTCGGCCATGGCAGTCGGCCCCAGCCCCAGCGCTTCCATGGCACCGGGGCGGAAATTCTCGATCAGCACATCGGCATCTTCCGCCAGCCGGCGGACCAGGGCCACGCCCTCGGGCCGCTTCAGGTCAATGCACAGGCTGCGCTTGTTGCGGTTGAAGGTCGGGAAGAAGCCGATCGCCGCCCCGGTCAGCCGGCGGGTGGCATCCCCCGCCGGGCCGGGTTCGATCTTCACCACATCGGCGCCCAGATCCGCCAGGATCATGCCGCAGGACGGCCCCATGACCATGTGGGTGAATTCGAGCACGCGCAGACCGGCAAGCGGCAGGGCGGGGGCGTCCGGGGAGGAGACTGGCAAGACGGTATCCTCTTGCAAAGCAGGGGCAGACAGAGGGGAGACGGATATCACCCGGCCATGTGCCAGGTCGGCGGAATGCCGGCAGCGGCAACCCGCCCGTGCAGGGCCTCGCCGGGCAGGCCGGCCGACAGCAGCTCCCGCGCCCGGATCAGCCGGTCCAGATCGATGCCGGTATCGAAGCCCTCGGATTCCAGCAGATAGACCAGATCCTCAGTAGTCACGTTACCGACCGATCCCGGTGCGAAGGGGCAGCCGCCAAGGCCGCCATGGGCGGCGTCGAAACCGCGCACCCCCTCTTCCAGCCCGGCCAGCACATTGGCGAGGCCGGTGCCGAGCGTGTCGTGCAGATGCAGATTGCCAAGCGGCACCGCCCCCAGTTCGGCGCGCACCGCCCGCACCAGCCGGCGGACCTGACGTGGGGTCGCATAGCCCAGTGTATCGGCCAGCGCCACCGCATCGGCCCCGGCCCGGGCCAGCGCGACGGCGGTGTCGATCACGTCCCGCTCCGGTACCACGCCCTGGCGGGAACAGCCGAAGGCGGTGGAGATGCCGGCCTCGATCCGTGGCCGGCCGGGCCCACCATCGTGCAGGCGGGTCACGATGTCGGCCACCGCCGCCACCTGTTCGGCACGGCTGCGGCGGAGATTGGCCTGGCTGTGCGCCTCGCTGGCCGAGACCGGCAGAATGATCGTCGTGGCGCCGGCCGCGATCGCGGCTTCGACGCCCTTCATGTTCGGGGCAAGCACCACGGCATGCAGATCGGGATGGGTAGCACGGACCCGGGCGGTGACCTCGGCGGCATCGGCCATCTGCGGCATCAGGGCGGGCGGCACGAAACTCGCCACCTCCATCTCGCGAAGGCCGGCCGCCACCAGGGCGGCGATCCAGGCAAGCTTGTCGGCCGTGGCCATCACCGCGCGGGCGTTCTGCAACCCGTCACGCGGGCCGACCTCGCGCACGATCACCCGGGGGCGGTCGCTCGTCTCCTGCGTCATCTCCAGATCCTCCCATGCACCTGCGGGTGCAGGCCGTCTGCATGCGGTTTTCTGGAAGAGTGGCTCCTCGGGATACGAAGGGGAATCGCAAAGATGCGGAGGAAGCTTCCGTCATCGACGGAAGCTCAATCTGCCTCACTCAGGCTGGCGAGGTGATCATGCAGCAGCCGCGCCGCAGGCGGCAGCATGGCGGGAGCACGGCCGACCAGCCGCAGACGACGATGTGCCCATGGCTCGGCAATCGCCACGCCCACCAGGCCCAGCGCGGGCGAGAAGATGTCGAACACACCGTCGGGGATGACCGCAACGCCCTGCCCGGCCGCCACCATGCGGATGGCGCTGTCTACCGTCGCCACGCGAAAGGCGGCGCGCGGGTTCAGACCGGCCCGCTCGGCCATGTCGTTCAGCAGCAGGGTGATGGCGCCGCCCTCGATGATCTCGATCAGCGGCTCGCGCAGCAGCTCCCCCAGACCGATGCCCTCTCGGCCAGGCCCGCCTCTGCCGGCAAGCGGGTGACCATCCGGCACCACCGCCAGCAGCCGGTCGCGCCCCCAGGGCCGGCCGGTCAGCCCTTCGGGCAGGGCGGTCCCGATGGTGATGATCCCCAGATCCGCCCGCCCCTCGACCAGCTCGCTCAGAATGGTCAGGCTGGTGCTCTCGATCAGCTCGATTTCGATGCCGGGCCGGGCGTGGCCAAAGGCGGCCAGGGCCTGGGGCAGCGGATGGCCGGCGACCACCGACATGGTCGCCGCCAGCCGCACCCGGCCGAGCCCGCCGCCCGCTACCGCCCGCAGATCATCGGCCAGCCGGTCACCAAAGGCGAACATCGCCCGGGCATGGCGGGCCAGCACCTCCCCCTCGGGGGTGGGGGTGACCCCACGGGCGGCCCGGTCGAGCAGCCGCACCCCAAGTTCCGCCTCCAGCTCCTGGATGCGCTTGGCCGCGGCCGAAACCGCGATGCCGCAGCGCCCGGCGGCACGGGTGACACTGCCGCAATCGATCGCCGCCAGCAGGATCTGCAGGCTCCGCCAGTCCGGGGGCAGGGTCATGCCGGCCCGTCGCCATCGTCTCCGCGACCATCGGTTGCGGGCGCATCATCGGTCTCGATCGCATCCACCCGGTCGGGGTAGAAGGCGAGCCGGCCGCTGATCGAGGCCATGGCGGGCAGCGGATCCTCATAGCTCCAGGCCGCATTCTCGCCACGTGTCCCGGCCGCAGGGATCGAGAAATAGGCCGCCTCGCCCTTATAGGGGCACCAGCTGGTCTGGCTGGTGCGGGCCAGCGCACCCATCGCCACATCGGCGCGCGGCAGGTAGAAGACCGGCGGATACTCGGCCTCCTTCAGCACCACCGCCTTGCGACTGTCGGCGATCACCCGGCCGCCGGCGCGCACCCGGACCCGGCCGGGCCAGGCGGTGACGGTGATCGGATGGTCGGGCCCGGGCACCCGGACCGTGCGTGTTCCGGTCATGGTCTGTCGCTCCTTGCTGGCAGGGGCAGACGCCCTCGACGGCGCCCGATCGGATCTGGCAGATCTGGGCATGACCAGGGCGGGTCGGCAAGGGGTGGGGGCCGGATCATCCCCTCTGCCCGGTGGCTGATCATCCTGCGGGTGATCAATCCTGCCCGCAGGGCTATGCTAGCGGCCATGCCCCGAAAAAGCCCGGACCAGACATGACCCAGATCGCCCCCGCCGAGACTGCCGCCCCGACCGCCCCCGTGGCGCAGGACCACCTGATCCCGACGCCCAGGGGCCGGCTCTTCGCCCGCAGCTGGACGCCGCCCGCTTCGGAGGAACGAGTGGGGGGCGGCGGGGTGCCCATTCTGCTCTTCCATGATTCACTCGGCTGCGTCGCGCTCTGGCGCAGCTTTCCGGAACGGCTCGCCGCCGCCACCGGCCGGCGGGTGATCGCCTATGACCGGCTGGGCTTCGGCCGTTCCGATCCCTACCCCGGCCTGCTGCCGATCGATTTCGTCGCCGCCGAAGCGCGAGAGGCGGTGCCGGCAATCTGTGACGCGCTCGGCATCGACGGCTTCATCGCCTGCGGCCACAGTGTCGGCGGCGGCATGGGCATCCATACCGCCGCCGCCCTTCCCGAGCGTTGCCGGGCGCTTGTGACCATTGCCGCACAGGCCTTCGTCGAGGACCGCACCATCGCCGGGATCGAGGTCGCCAAGGCCGGCTTTCAGCGGCCTGAAGAGCTGGCCAAACTCGCCCGCTATCACGGCGACAAGGCACGCTGGGTGGTCGATGCCTGGACCGAGACCTGGCTGTCACCCGTCTTCGCCGAGTGGACGGTGGATGCGGCCCGTGCCCGGGTGCGCTGCCCGGTGCTCGCAATCCATGGCGAGCTTGACGAATACGGCTCGCCCGAACATCCCCGCCGCATTGCCGGCACCACCGGCACCGCGCGCATCCTGGCCGGCATCGGCCATGTGCCCCACCGCGAATGCGAGGACGACCTGGTGGAGCTGATCAGCGGCTTCCTGGCCGGGGCGGTGCCGGCGGCAGGCTGATCTGCCGCCCTGCCGTCACCCGTGCGACCAGTGCCGGCGGGATCACCGGATTGACGATCTGGATCAGCACCAGCAGGGCCGTTCCGATCCGCCCCGCCAGAAAGGCGACCAGAGAGCCCATCAGCACGGCGTGCAGCAACACCCCGCCCGCAACCGTGCCGGCAACCGCCCGCCGCCCCAGATCGGGCCGGCCCAGCGCCATGCGGAAACTCCACACCGACAGCGGCAGAAACAGAACCAGCGCGGTCAACAGGCCCGGATTATAGGCCCCCTCCACCACGGCCGGCACCAGATGGGCCATGGTGTTCACCGCCGGCACCCCCAGCCAGGCCAGCGCCAGCGCCGGCCGCCGCCGCCCCAGCAGCGCACAGGCGGGCCCCGCCAGCCAGACCACCGGGATGTTCACGGCGGTGATGAAGGCCTCAGGGATCGGACAGGCGGCGGGATCCGGAAAGCCGAAGGTGGCGCACAGCATGCCCCGGAAGGCATAGGGCACCCCCAGCGCATCGACGCCGTGCTCCTCCACCTGATGGAACAGATAGGCCAGCGTCCCCGCCCAGCACAGCCAGACCGGATCCCGCCAGCGCGTGACGGAACGGTCTCCCCGCAATCCCCCACCGGCCAGCACGATCGCCAGCGGCACCGCCAGCACCAGCCCGATCCAGGGCCAGAGGTGCGAGAAGGTCATCGACGGGGGGAAGAGATCGGCGACGGGCATGGGGGCGTCTCCGCTCGGCATGATCCTCGACAGCATCATAGGCCGGGTCACCGACCATGACGATAGCCGCCACAGCATCCTTCATCGTGGGGCAATCAGACGTATAATCGACCCGCCACCACTTTGGCCGGAGCATCCCCATGGCGAACAAGCAGCCCCGCCCCGAGCGGAAGGTGCCAGGCCGGGTCGAACGTCTCGGCTTCCGGCTGGACGAAGAGACCAAGGAACTGATCGAGCGGGCCGCCCATCTGTCGCGGCGCAAGGTGAGTGATTTCTGCGTCACCGCCCTCGTCGAGACCGCCCGCCGCACGATCGCCGAACATGAGACCCTCGCTCTGTCCGACCGGGATCGGGCAGCCTTCTTCGATGCCCTGATCGCGCCCCCCGAACCGAACGACCGGCTCCGCCGCGCCTTCTCGGAACACGGGCGGCGCGTGGTTTCCTGAACATGGCGGCGATGGATCCGGATTTGCGGATCGACGCTCTTGCACCGCATCACGATCGGGCCGGCTTCTCCTGCGGTATCGACGACCTGGATCGCTATCTCGCGACGCAGGCCGGGCAGGATGTACGGCGCAAGGCCAATGGCGTCTTCGTGGTAACGGCCTCCGCCCGACCCGAAACCGTGCTCGGCTACTACACCCTGTGCGCCACCGCGCTTGAGCCGGGAGCGGTCCCCGCTGCTGCCCGGAAGCACATCCCACGCTATCCCCTGGTCAGCGCCACCCTGCTCGGCCGGCTCGCCGTCTCGACGACCTGCCAGGGCACGGGCCTCGGCGCCATCCTCCTCGCCGACGCCCTGCGCCGCGCTTACGCCTCCGCCACGACAATCGGTTCCTGCATGGTGATTGTTGATGCCCTGAACGCACGGGCAGCGGCCTTTTATGCCGCCCATGGCTTCATGCAGCTGTCCGACTCGATGCGGCTGGTGTTGCCTATGGTGGTGGGGAAGCTGGTTTTATGATTCGGCCACATTAACTTTCGACCTCCGTCGGTCGAACGCCACCACGGAGCAAGGAATGAGAGTCTGCATCTATTGCGGCCGTGAAAAACCCGAATGAAGAACTTTCCGACCAATAGATATGGCCTAACGCCTTGGGCAACACAAGTGTAGCAACGGCGCGGCAATAGCCGTCGGGAATCCCGAGCCACCGCACAGAGCTAAAATGCCTGCAACCGGGACCAGCTGATCATGACATTAGGGTAATAGAGAATGGCGCACTCGACAGGATTCGAACCTGTGACCTCCGCCTTCGGAGGGCGGCGCTCTATCCAACTGAGCTACGAGTGCGTGGCCGGGGCGAACCTGCGGCGGACGGCGGGGGTGGCCCCCGGCGTCGAGGCCTGGACATTAGCCGAAGGCGGCGGCGGCGTAAAGTGTTTCGCGCGGGGTTTTCACAGGGGGTGAAAGCCGGGGTGCAGCCGGTCAGGCCGCAGCCTCTCCGGCTGCATCGGATTCGCGGGTCAGGCGCAGGAACAGGTCTTCCAGGTCGGGTTCGCGGGTGGTGATGTCGGCGACCGTCAGCCCGGCGGCGGTCACGGCGGCCAGCAGGCGGCCGACGGGGGTTTCGCTCGGGCGGAAGCGGAAGCAGACGGTGCCGGCCTCGGCATCGACAGCGGCGCCGAAGGCGGCGAGCGGTGCCGGCACCTGGCCCGGGGCCAGGGCCTCGGCCACCCGCACCACCAGTTCCTTGGCATCCAGCTGCGAGAGCAGGGCGTCGGTGCGGTCGCAGGCGATCAGCCGGCCGTGATTGATGATCGCGATCCGGTCGCAGAGTTCCTGCGCCTCTTCCAGATAATGGGTGGTCAGCACCACGGTGGTGCCGGCCGCATTCAGCTCGCGGACATAATCCCAGAGCTTGCGGCGCAGTTCGATGTCGACGCCCGCCGTCGGCTCGTCCAGCACCAGCACCGGCGGGTTGTGGACCATCGCCTTCGCGACCAGCAGCCGGCGGCGCATGCCGCCCGACAGCGTGCGGGCATAGGCATCGGCCTTGTCGTCCAGCCCCACCGCCTTCAGCAGCTCCATGGTCCGGCGTTCGGATTTGGGGACGCCGTAGAAACCGGCCTGCAGCTCCAGCGCCTCGCGCGGGGTGAAGAAGGGGTCGAGCACCAGTTCCTGCGGCACGATGCCGATGGCCAGCCGGGCATCGCGCTGGCGGCGATCGAGATCGCGGCCCCAGATTTCCACCGTGCCCGAGGTCTTGTGGACCATGCCCGCCAGAATGTTGATGAAGGTCGACTTGCCGGCGCCATTGGGGCCGAGCAGCGCGAACATCGATCCGCGCGGCACCTCGAGCGTCACCCCGTGCAGCGCGGTCTTGCCGCCGGCATAGGTCTTGCGCAGCTCGCGGGCCGAGATGGCGAGGTCGGGAGCGGTGGCAGAGGCGGTACGGGTCGGGGACATCGGCGGGGCTTTCCTGGCGGCGGTCACCGGTGGCTGAGCCTTAAGCCCGGCCGGAGGCCGCGGGACGCACTTGCGCATGGGCCGACCTTGGGTATCATCGGGCCACCGTCCGGTCAACGCCGGCCGGCCGGGCAGCGTCATCCGGGCGATGCGCGCGCCGGGCCAGGGCCCTGAATCAGACCGGTCCCAAAACAGATATCGTGTTCAGGCGACATCCGAGGCGAGAAACATGGAACCCGTTGAGACCATCATCGTCGAGCAGACCCAGCTCGCATGCGACGGCGGCGTCGGCGCCCTCGGCCATCCGCGGGTCTTTCTGAACATGGAAGGCAAGGGCTATGTCGACTGCCCCTATTGCGGGCGTCACTATGTGCTGAAGCCCGGCGCCAAGGCCTCGCACGGCCACTGAGCCGGCAGCCGGACGCGACCAGCCGACATCCCGAACCCGGGTCGCCCGCCGCGGCCCGGGTTCTTCGTGTCTGCACCGGCCGCTGACGGCATGGGCGCCCCTTGTTCCACGTCCGTTCGCGGATGGGTTCCGGGCGGCTTTCATGCCATACTGCCCGCCGCGATGACCGCGGCCTTCCTGTACCCAGACTTATATCCCAGACTTCCCGGAGCCGAGACGGTAGAGATGAGCGACCAGACCCCGAGCCCCCAGAGCCCCCTCTACCTCGTCGACGGATCGGGCTACATCTTCCGGGCCTTCCACGCCCTGCCGCCGCTGAACCGCCCCGACGGCACGCCGGTCAACGCGGTCTACGGCTTCTGTTCGATGCTGCTGAAGCTGATCGAGGATCTGAAGGCCGAGCGGCTGGCGGTGATCTTCGATGCCGGCCGGCTGAGCTTCCGCAATGAGATCTACCCCGACTACAAGGCCCATCGCCCCGAGCCGCCGGAAGAGCTGGTGCCCCAGTTCCCGCTGATCCGCGACGCCACCCGCGCCTTCGCCCTGCCCTGCATCGAGCTGCCCGGCTATGAGGCCGACGACCTGATCGCGAGCTATGCGAAGGCCGCCCGCGAGGCCGGCCAGGAAGTCGTGATCGTCTCGGCCGACAAGGACCTCATGCAGCTGATCCAGGACGGCGTCTCGCTGATGGATCCCATGAAGGCCAAGAAGATCGGCCTTGAAGAGGTGATGGCCAAATTCGGCGTCGCCCCCGACAAGGTGGTCGACGTTCAGGCGCTGGCGGGCGATTCCACCGACAACGTGCCGGGCGTGCCCGGCATCGGGGTCAAGACCGCCGCCCAGCTGATCGGCGAATATGGCGATCTGGACACGCTGCTCGCCCGCGCGGGTGAGATCAAGCAGCCCAAGCGTCGCCAGACCCTGATCGACAATGCCGACAAGGCGCGCGTCTCTCGTGAGCTGGTCCGGCTGCGCGATGATGTCGAGCTGCCCGACCCGCTGGACAGCCTGCATGTCGGCCAGATGAGCGCCGAGGTCGTGCTCTCCTTCCTGGAACAGCAGGGCTTCACCTCGCTGGTGGCCAAGCTGCGGCCGCATCTGGGCGCATCGAAACCCGCCCATGGCGGCAGCAGCAGCTCGGCCGCCGCAGCAGCGGCCGAAGACATGCGTGCGGCGGTGCGCGATTACGAGCTGATCCAGGACGAACCCGCCCTCGCCCACTGGATCGAGATGGCGACCGAGGCGGGCATCGTCGGTTTCGACACCGAGACCACCAGCCTCGACGCCCATCGCGCCGTGCTGGTCGGCTTTTCGCTGGCGGTGGCGCCGGGCCGGGCCTGCTATGTGCCGCTTCGCCATGTGGCGCCGCGCAAGGCCCGGCAGGGTGCGCTCGATCTGGGGGCCGCCGGCGAGGCCGGGGCGGATGAGGGCGCGCCCGAGCAGATCCCGGTCGACCGGGCGATCACCCTGCTCCGCCCGCTGCTGGAAGCGCCGGGCGTGCTGAAGGTCGGCCAGAACATCAAATACGACATGATCGTCATGGCGCGCGAAGGCATCGAGATCGCGCCGATCGACGACACCATGGTCATGTCCTACGCGCTCGACGGCACCCGCCACGGCCATGGCATGGACGAGCTGGCCCAGATCCATCTGGGGGTGACGCCGATTTCTTATGACGAGGTCACCGGCAAGGGCCGCGACCGGATCGGCTTCGACGAGGTGCCGCTGGACCGCGCCCGCGACTATGCCGCCGAGGACGCCGACGTCACGCTGAACCTGCACCGGCTGCTGAAGCCGCGTCTTGGTCCCGAAGGCGTGCGGGCGCTTTACGAGCGCACCGACCGGGCGCTGGTTCCAGTGCTGGCGCGGATGGAGCGGCGCGGCATCCGCATCGACCGCGACATGCTGGGCAAGGCCTCGCGGGAATTCGCCGACGGCATGGCGGCGCTGGAAACGCGCATCCACGAGCTGGCCGGGGAGAGCTTCAACGTCGGCAGCCCCAAGCAGCTGGGCGAGATTCTGTTCGACAAGCTGAGCCTGCCCGGGGGCAAGAAGGGCAAGACCGGCGCCTATGCCACCGGTGCCGATATCCTGCAGAAGCTGGCCGCCGACGGCCATGAGCTGCCGGCGAAGGTGCTGGACTGGCGCCAGCTCGCCAAGCTTAAGAACACCTATGCCGATGCGCTGGCCGAGGCGGTGAACCCGGAAACCGGCCGCATCCACACCAGCTTCGCCCTGACCGTCACCACCACCGGCCGGCTGTCGTCGAACGACCCCAATCTTCAGAACATTCCCGTGCGCACCGAGGAAGGCCGGCGGATCCGCCGCGCCTTCGTGCCCGAGGCGGGCCATGTGCTGATGTCGGCCGACTACAGCCAGATCGAGCTGCGCCTGCTGGCCGACATCGCCAACATCCAGGCCCTGCGCCAGGCCTTCCGCGAGGGCATCGACATCCATGCGCTGACCGCCTCTCAGGTCTTCGGCGTGCCGGTGCAGGGGATGGATCCGATCACCCGCCGCCGGGCCAAGGCGATCAATTTCGGCATCATCTACGGCATCAGCGCCTTCGGTCTGGCCCAGCAGCTGGACATCCCGCAATCCGAGGCCAAGCGCTATATCGAGGCCTATTTCGAGCGCTATCCCGGCATCCGCGACTATATGGAGCGCGCCAAGGCCGATGCCCGCGCCCATGGCTTCGTGACCACGATCTTCGGCCGCAAATGCTGGACGCCCGACATCGCCGCCAAGAACCCGGCACTCAGGGCCTTTGCCGAGCGCGCCGCGATCAACGCGCCGCTTCAGGGGTCGGCCGCCGATATCGTCCGGCTCGCCATGGTGGCGCTGGATGAGGCGCTGGAGGCAAGCCCGCTCGGCGCGCGCATGCTGCTCCAGGTCCATGACGAAATCCTGCTGGAGGTGCCGGAGGCCGAGGTCGAAGAGACCGCCGCCCTGGTCAAGCGGGTGATGGAAGATGTGGTGTCGAGGCCGGTGCCCTATGTCGTCGAAGTCGGCACCGGGCTCGACTGGGATGCCGCACATTGACGGCGATGCCTGCAGATAGCGGAGCCGTCGAGGCGGTCGCCCCCGGCCGGATCCGGCTGCCGGCCGGCATCGATCTGGTCACCGCCTTCGCGGGCCTCGCCGCCCATGGCGATGACGGGCTGGTGCGGCTCGACGGTGACCGGCTCTATACGATCGAGCGGATCGAACGCGCGCCGGTGGCGGTGGAAACCATCCTCACCCCCGATGCCCGGGGCGATTTGCAGGTGACGGTGGAAACCGGCGCCGTCGACCTGCTCGAGATCGCGACCCGCGCCATTGCCGCCCGTCTGCATCTGCCGGGTGCGGCCTTCGCGGCGCTTGCCGCCGATGATCCGGTGATCGGCCGGATCGCCGCCGCCCAGGGGGTGCGCCCCACCCTGCTCTACCCCGAGCCCATGGTGGTGATGCTGCGCACGATCAGCGCCCAGCTGGTCAACCTCGCCTGGGCCGCGACCACCCGCCGTCGCCTGGCCGAAGCCTTCGGCATCCGCCGGCCGGTGGGCAGCGGCTGGGTGATCGATATCGACCCGGCCCGGATCGCGGCGATCGACCCCGACGAGATCAAGACCCTGCAGTTCACCGGCGCCAAGGCCCGGGCGATCGTGAGCGTGGCACGGGCGATCGTCGACGGCCGGCTGGATGCAGCCGCCATGGCCGCGGCCGACACGCCGGAAATCCGCAGCCGGCTGACCGCCATCTCGGGCATCGGCGACTGGACCGCAGACTGGGTTCTGGCCCGCGGCCTGGGCCGGCCGGTGGTCGCGACCGGTGATCTGGGCGTGCGCAAGGCCGTGGCCCGCGCCTATCACGATGCCGAGATCATTCCCGCGGCCGAGGTTGCCCGCACCACCGCCCATTGGGGGGAAGCCGCCCTCGACGCCCAGACGCTGCTGCTCTCCACCCTCGGCGCCGCCGGGGCCGAGGGCGCCACCCCGCGGCTTGCCCGCAAGCGGGCCGCCGTCACCTCGCCGGAGGAGAAACGCCCATGAGCGGCCGTATCCACCGCTACACCGCCGAAACCGTCTGGACCGGCGATACCGGTCAGGGGACGGCCGGCTACCGCAGCTATTCCCGCGATCACGACCTCAAGATCGCGGGCAAGCCGGTCATCGCCGGCTCTTCGGACCCGGCCTTCCGCGGCGACGCCACGCGCCACAACCCGGAAGACCTGCTGGTCGCCTCGGCCTCTGCCTGCCACATGCTCTGGTATCTGCATCTGGCCAGCACCCGGGGCATCGTCGTGCGCGGCTATACCGATGCCGCCGAGGGCGAGATGACCGAACGCGCCGATGGCGGCGGCGCCTTCACCCGCATCCGGCTCAGGCCGCGGGTGACCATTTCCGCCGGCGATCCGGCCGTGGCGCAGTCCCTGCATGCCGAAGCGCATCATCTCTGCTTCATCGCCAACAGCCTGAGCTGTCCGATCGAGATCGAGGATACGGTCGAGGTCGTCAGCGCCTGAGCACGAGCCGAGCCCTCTTGCGGAGCACGTCTTGAAGATCCGGATCGATATCGACAGTCTGCTCGACGAGATCGCCCCTTCGATCGTCAGCCGGGGTGAGCGCTACCACCACGATGGCCGCGTGACCATCCTCGACGCCGATCCCCACCGGGTGCTGGCCAGGGTGGAGGGCACGGAGCCCTACATCACCCGCCTGTTCATCGACCGGGATGGCCATGTCGATGGCGACTGCAGCTGCCCGGCCTATGAAAATTACGGGCCGTGCAAGCATATGGTCGCGGTGGGGCTGACCATCCTGAAGACGGGGTTTCAGCCCGATCCCGAGATCGCCCGGACCCGGGCGCGGATCCGCACCCATCTGAAAAGCCTGGACGTCGACACCCTGGTGGGAATCGTGCTCGACTGCGCGCTTACCGATCCGGAGCTTTATCGCAGGCTCGATCTGACCGCCTTGCCTGGCGATGAGAGTGACGACGACGCCTTCACGCGCCTCGCGAAGGTGATCGACGCTGCGCTGCCCGACGTGGAGGATGATGGCTGGGTCGATGCGGATATGGCCGAGGGCTGGACATTATCGATCGATCCGATCCTGACCGCCCTGCAGACCATGATCGAGACCGGCCGCGCTGAGCTGGCCCGACGCCTGATCGATCATGTCCATGCCGCCGCCTGCCGTCTGATCGTCGGCATTGAAGGCGACAACACGCCAGTCATCGAGCTGTTCTCCAGGTTGGACCAGCTGCATCTGGCCGCCTGCCGGGCAGCAGCGCCGCCGCCCGTCACGCTGGCGGCGTGGCTTTTCGCGCGCGATATCATCGCACCGGAAGAGATCGGCAGCCGTACGATTGCGGGTTACGCAGATCTCCTCGGCCCCGAAGGCCTTGCGAGCTGGCGCCGGCTCGTCGCCGAGGCCTGGGCTGCCGAACCGGTGATTGCCCCCAGGCCTGATAGTGGCACGCTCCCGGAGATACCGGCGCGGCGCCTCGCGCTGGCGCGGATCATGGAGCAGATCGCGGAGGCTGATGGCGATGTCGAGGCCCGGATCGCCATCCGGGCCAGAACCCTGACATCGCCCGCCGACTATCGGAAACTGGTGGAGTTCTGCCTGGAAGCCGACCGGCCCGATGCCGCCCGACACTTGCTGGACGAGGGGATCTGGCTGTTTGAGGGCAGGAAGCAACTTGTCCGGGAGCTGATCACCCTCAAGACCAGGCTAAAGACGCCCGCCAAGGCGTCGTCACCCCCTGCGGATGCAGAGATCCAGGCACGTACGGATCGGATCGAAGCGCTGATCGCGACCGGGGGCAGGCCAGCCTATGAACAGGCCTGCCAGCTGCTGAAACAGTTGGCACCGCTGAGGAGTCCCGCCGCTCATGCGACGCATCTGGACGAGATCAGGCGGCGCTACCGCAGCCGTCGGGTACTGATGAGCCTGCTCGACGTCTGACCCGCATCAGCCGCCGTAGATCTGCCCCTGCGCGACCGAGATCCAGTCGATGCCGGCACCGCCGGTCACGCGCTCCAGTGCCGTGTCGTCGATCGCGCCGTCGGGGCCGACCGCATCCCGCGCCGCCTCGATCCGCGCCAGCACCTCGGAGGCCAGGGCAAAGCCGTGGGCATCGGCCGCCGCGGTCAGCAGGGCGTCGCGGGCGGCCGGCGTCGCCGCATCGGCCAGGGCCGCCGCAAGCCCCGGATCGGCGGCAAGCAGATCGACGAGAAGACGAGCGCTGTCATCGGACATTGGGGCGTTCCTGCAAGCTGGGTTGCGGCCCGACGGGGCTGGCCGGCGGGGACCGCCGGGGCATGACTGTCGGCTGACGTTATCCTAGCATCATGCCAGGTACCCGGCCGCCAGACGCAACCGGCCGGTCGACACTCGTCAACCGGCCGGGAAAGGTCGCGGGGCAAAAGCTCGTAGGGGCAGGATCGCAGGCGACGGCGATCAATGGATCGTCGCCGGCACCATCTCGTGCTGCAGGATGGCGCCGATCGCAGAGGCGCTGTCGGCCATCACGGCGACGCGTTCACCGCTGGCGGAAAATACGCCGAACATCACGCCGCCGGCAGTGGTCACCGGGCGGACATAGGCCACCTGCTCAAGCCCCAGCGCCGCGAAGGCTTCGGGCGTCATCCGGCGGATGGCGGCGCGGGCCGCTTCGGCCACATCGGCAGGGGAACGGGTCGTCTCTTCCAGGTTGAAGCGGGGCATGGGATCAGCCTCCTTCGTCCGCGGCCGTGCCGGGCACCGGATCGGTCGCCCTGTCGCCCGCGATGGGTCCACGTCTCTTCAGGATAAGCGGTCAGCGCTCGTCGAGCAGGCTGCCCGACTGGCGTCCGTCCGGCTGGGTCTTGCGGATCGAGATCGTCCGCACCGAGGATTGCGGCAGCGGTTGCTCCAGATCGATATGAAGCAGGCCGTTGTCCAGCGAGGCGTCCATCACCTGGATGCCGTCGGCGAGCAGGAAGGTGCGCTGGAACTGCCGGGCCGCAATGCCGCGATGGATGAACTCCCGGCCGTCATTGGCGTCGTCGTGCTGCCGCCCGCGGATCACCAGCTGGTTGTCTTCCAGCGTGACCGTCAGGTCGTCCATGGTGAAACCCGCGACCGCAAGCGTGATGCGCAGCCGCCGCTCGCCGAGTTTCTCGATGTTGTAGGGCGGGTATCCGTCGGAGCCGGTCTTGGCCAGACGGTCCAGCATGCGCTCCATGTGGTCGAAGCCCAGCATCATCGGGTGATTGAAAGCGGTGAACCGCGACATCCCTGACATCTCCTCCGCGACAGACGAGCGAGATCCGGATCCGGCTGCCGTGGCGGCGACCTCCTTGGGGAGCATCCACCGCGCCCGGCCGGCGCGCCGGCAGGTCCGTCCGACGGGTGGTCTCCGGTCGCTTTCTCCGCCCGCATTCCGGGCCGGAGACGGCGTTCACCGGCCGTTCCATCGGTTATCTGGAGATAGGGAAGCTGAGAGGTCCGTTCAAGACCAGGCAGGCGCGGCACCGGGCACGCGACATGACACCCCGGGCGACAACGCAGCCTGGGCAACGACGAAAAAGCCCGGTACCGAAGCACCGGGCTTTTTCGAAGATGGTGGAGCCAAGGGGAGTCGAACCCCTGACCTCTTGAATGCCATTCAAGCGCTCTCCCAACTGAGCTATGGCCCCGAAACCTGTCTGATGCCGTTGGCTGCGTGTGACCGGGGTCCCGGTTTCCGCTGCCGTGCGCCGTTTGGGGCGGCGCGCCGTGCGTCAGCGGAGCGGAACATAGTGGCCGCGGCCGGGCTTGGCAAGCGGTTTTTTTCACGCCACCGTCATCTTCGACGACAGCGGCAGGAACTGTGATGCAAGCCCCTGCTTTTGCTTACAAAAAGCCGTCCCCTGAAACCGAAACCGGCGCCCCTGGGTCGAGGGGCGCCGGTCGCGGGATCAGTTCTCGTCGTCCTCGTCGCCGAGACGGACGTCACCGACGTCATCGTCACCCAGCTCCGAGGCATCTTCGATGCCGACATCATCCTCGTCGTCATCCTCGAAGGCCTCGTCGAAGCCTTCCTCGTCGACATCCTCCACCTCTGCCGGCACGACCTTGGCCTTGCGGGCCTGGGCCGCGCGCTCACGGGCCAGCTCGTCGGCCTCCCGTGCGGCCCGGCGGGAACGGGTCTCTTCGATCTGCGGCTGCTCAGCACCGCATTTGGGGCATGTCACCGGCGTGCGGCGCATATCGTAGAAGCGCGCACCGCAGCTGCGGCAGGTGTGCTTCTGCCCCCACTCCTCCTTCGCCACGCGACCACCCTTGATAGCTGTTGGACGTGTACAGGAACGAATTCACGGGAACGGGTTGCCGGCACAAGGGGCCGGCCATGGTGATGGCGCGATCGTGCGCGTCACCCCGTCGGCTGCGTTTGCCACGAAGCGCCGGGGCTGTCAAACCGCTAAATGCGTCCGGGCAGGGTTGCATCGCCGACATCGCCATTCGGTGGGGGGCCTGCGATGATGCACAGGGGCCCCTGCTGTGATAGACCAGCCCCGAACCTTTCCCGCTTCCGCCCCGCCTTTCCGGACAAGGGCCCCGTCATGACCCATGCCGCGCCGCATCCCGCCACCGCCCGCCTCTCCCACGGGCTTTCGGGCGACGTCACCGTCCCCGGCGACAAGTCGATCTCGCATCGGGCGTTGATGCTGTCGGCGCTGGCGGTGGGGCGCTCCACCGTCGACGGTCTGCTGGAAGGCGAAGACGTGCTCGCGACCGCGGCCGCGATGCGCGCGCTCGGCGCCGGCATCACCCGCGAAGAGACCGCCGGTCCCGACGATACCCCGGCCATCCGCTGGGTGATCGACGGCGTGGGTGTCGGCGGCCTGGCCGAACCGGCCGATGTGCTCGACATGGGTAATTCGGGCACGGCGGCGCGGCTGCTGATGGGCCTGCTCGCCACCCATCCGCTGGTCGCGGTGATGACCGGCGACGCCAGCCTGCGCAAGCGGCCCATGGCCCGGGTCGCCACCCCGCTCGAAAAAATGGGCGCGAAGATCGTCACCCGGGCCGGCGGCCGGCTGCCGGCCACCGTCATCGGCACCCGCAGCCCGGTGCCGATCCGCTACCGCCTGCCGGTGCCCTCGGCCCAGGTGAAGTCGGCCATCCTGCTGGCCGGGCTCAACACTCCCGGCCGCACCGTGGTTGTGGAACCGGAAGCGACGCGCGACCACACCGAACGCATGCTGGGGGCCATGGGCGCCCGGATCACGGTCGAAACCGAGGCCGACGGCGCCCGGGTCATCACCCTCGACGGCCAGCCGGAACTCAGCGCCCGCGACATGACCGTGCCGGGCGACCCGTCCTCGGCCGCCTTCCCGCTGGTCGCAGGGTTGATCACCGAAGGCTCGGCCGTCACCGTGCGCAATGTCTGCCTCAACCCCGGTCGCGACGGATTGATCCGCACCCTGGTCGAGATGGGCGCCGATCTGACCGTCACCAACCCGCGGGATGTGGGCGGCGAACCGGTCGGCGATCTGGTCGCCCGCTCGTCCGCACTCAAGGCCGTGACCGTGCCCGCCGAACGCGCGCCCTCGATGATCGACGAGTTTCCGGTGCTGGCCGCCGCCGCCGCCACGGCCCACGGCACCAGCCGTTTCGAGGGGCTCGCGGAACTCAGGGTCAAGGAAAGCGACCGGCTGCAGGCGGTGGCCGACGGCCTGGCCCGTGCCGGCGTCACCGTGCGCACGGGCGAGGACTGGCTGGAAGTAGACGGCTGCGGCGGCCCGGTCCCGGGCGGCACCGACGCGGTCGTCACGCATCTGGACCATCGCATCGCCATGGCCTTCCTGGTGCTGGGCCTGGCTGCACGCAACGGCATGGTGGTCGACGACGATCGGATGATCGCCACCAGCTTCCCCGGCTTCCGCGCCCTGATGACCGGGCTCGGTTGCGACATCACCGATCTCTGAGCCTGCCGGAGCCCGCCGCGCATCATGACCCGGACCCTCATCCATCCGCCGGTGATCGCCATCGACGGCCCGGCCGCAGCCGGCAAGGGCACGCTCGCCCGCAGGCTCGCAGCCGAACTGGGGCTGCGCCATCTCGACACCGGCATGATCTATCGGGCGGCGGCAAGCCGGCTGCTCGCCGGCGGCGGCGATCCGGACGACCCGGCCGCGGCCGCCCTGGCGGCGCAGACCCTTGGTGCCGACGATCTCGTCCGCACCGACCTGCGGGCCGAGCGCACCGGGGAAATCGCGTCGAAAATCGCGGCACTCGGCCCCGTTCGTGCCGCCCTGCTCGACTTTCAGCGCAGCTTCGGCCGCACCGCTCCGGGCGCCGTGCTCGACGGTCGAGACATCGGCACCGTGGTCTTTCCCGACGCGCGCGCGAAGATCTTCGTGACTGCCTCGCCCGAAGCGCGTGCACTCAGGCGACACGAAGAGTTGCGGGGCAAGGGGGTTGCCAGTATATTCGCCGACGTTCTGGAAGAGATGCGGCTGCGAGACCGTCGCGACCGGGAACGAGCGGTGGCCCCGCTGCGTCCCGCGGACGACGCGGTCACCCTCGACACCACCGACATGTCGGCGGACGAGGTTTTCGCGGCAGCGCTCGCGCATGTCACCAGCCGGCTCTGACCGGCCGGGGCAGGGCACGGGCCGGATCGTCACCGGATCGAGGTTTCGCCGGTCGTCGCCCACCCCCACCCGGGGGAGGAGCGGCGTTTCGGCGCATTGACGACTGAAGCCCGCGGCGGCCGGACGGCCGGGCGTCGCGATCCTGTAAACCAGCAACCGGCGGGGATGCCCGCCGTATCCGAACCCCCGTCGGTCGGAACCCGCCCCACCCGGCAGCGCCGGTCAAGGAACCGCGGCGTTCAGACGTCCACGACGGCCCCGACCCGAAGCGGCAGGATCCGCAACGGCCGGAGCCTCGGCGGGTGCCGGAGCCTCTCCCCAGGCCAGCCACCGACGCCCGGATGGCCCTGGAGCCGAGGTTCCCCGGCAGGACGGGTGGAGAGGTAGGAGAACCCATGATCAACACCAGCCCCGCGCCCGAGAAGGACGTCATGTCGGACGAGAATTTCGAAGCCCTGCTGGCCGACAGCTTCATTGCCCAGGATGGCCTGGAGGGAAGCGTCGTTAAGGGTCGGATCACCGCCATCGAGGGCGACCAGGTCCTCATCGACGTCGGCCTGAAGTCCGACGGGCGCATCGCGCTCAAGGAATTCGCCCAGCCCGGTCAGGAGACCGAGCTTGCGGTCGGCGACGAGGTCGAGGTCTATATCGACCGGATGGAGAACGCCCAGGGCGAGGTCGTCATCAGTCGCGAGCGTGCGCGCCGCGAAGAGGCCTGGACCCAGCTCGAACAGGCGTTCAAGAACGCCGAGCGCGTCAACGGCGTGATCTTCGGGCGCGTGAAGGGCGGTTGCACCGTCGACCTTCAGGGTGCCGTGGCCTTCCTGCCGGGCAGCCAGATCGACATCCGTCCGGTGCGTGACATCACGCCCCTGATCGGCACGACCCAGCCCTTCCAGATCCTCAAGATGGACAAGCGCCGCGGCAATATCGTCGTCTCGCGCCGTGCCGTCCTCGAGGAGAGCCGCGCCGAAGCCCGCAAGGAACTGATCGAGAACCTCAAGGAAGGTCAGATCCTGGAAGGCGTGGTCAAGAACATCACCGATTACGGTGCGTTCGTGGACCTGGGTGGCGTCGACGGCCTGCTGCACGTCACCGACATCTCCTGGCGCCGCATCAACCACCCGACCGAAGCCCTGACCATCGGTCAGTCGGTCCGCGTGGTGGTGACCCGCTTCAACCGCGAGACCCAGCGCATCAGCCTCGGCATGAAGCAGCTCGAGGCGGATCCGTGGGAAGGTGTCGAGGTGAAGTACCCGGTGGGCGTGAAGTTCGCCGGTCGCGTCACCAACATCACCGACTACGGCGCCTTCGTGGAGCTGGAGCCGGGCGTCGAGGGTCTGGTCCACGTCTCCGAGATGAGCTGGACCAAGAAGAACGTGCACCCGGGCAAGATCGTTTCGACCTCGCAGGAGATCGAAGTGATGGTGCTCGACGTCGACTCGCAGAAGCGCCGCATCAGCCTGGGCCTGAAGCAGGTTGCCGACAACCCGTGGGAGACCTTCCTGGATCGTCACCCGGTGGGTTCGGCGATCGAGGGCGAGGTCAAGAACATCACCGAGTTCGGTCTGTTCGTTGGTCTCGACGGCGACATCGACGGCCTGGTGCACCTGTCGGATCTCGACTGGAGCCGCCCCGGCGAAGAGGCGCTCAAGGACTTCCGCAAGGGCGACATGGTCAAAGCCGTGGTGCTGGATGTGGACGTCGAGAAGGAGCGCATCTCCCTCGGCATCAAGCAGCTCGACAAGGATCCCTTCACCGAGGCGACCCAGGACCTGCGTCGCGGCCAGACCGTCACCTGCACGGTCACCAAGGTCGTCGAGAATGGTCTGGAGATCTCCACGGCCGATGGCGCCAAGGGCTTCATCCGCAAGTCGGAAATCGCCCGTGACCGCCAGGATCAGCGGACCGACCGCTACAGCGAGGGCGACAAGTTCGACGCCCTGATCACCAACATCGACCGGTCGAGCCGCAAGCTCACCCTGTCGATCAAGGCGCTGGAGATGGCGGAAGAGAAGAAGGCCATGGCCGAGTTCGGTTCGTCCGACAGCGGCGCCAGCCTCGGCGACATTCTGGGTGCGGCGCTCCGCGAGCGCGAGCGGACCCAGGCGGACGATTGATCCGATCCCGCGCCCTGGGCATCTGCCCGGCGGATCGATGAGCGTCCTGCGGCCGGCCCGGAGCAATCCGGGCCGGCCGCAGCCGTTTCAGGAGGCAGGATCGGCGATTGCCGGCGCGGATCTGCCGCTGATCACACCTGCCGTCACAGGATTGACATCAATTCATATTATATAAATCTCCACATCATTAATTTTCTCTATGTGGAGCCAGCCCCATGTCGGATCCCCGCCGCCCTCGCGATGCCGCCGCCCGACTGGACGAGATCTTCGGCATCTTCGCGGCCCGTGGCGACGACAGCTATGGCGAGGCGGTGAGCCAGATCGAGCATGCCGTCCAGTCCGCCGAGATTGCCGAGGCGCAGGGCGACGCCGATACGCTGATCGCCGCAGCCCTGCTGCATGACATCGGCCACATGATCCACCGCGATGCCGCAGCCGCCTTTCATGACGGCCGGGACGACGCTCATGAACGCCTGGCCGGCAAATATCTGGCCGGGCTGTTTCCGCCGGCGGTGATCCGGCCGATCGAGATGCATGTGGACGCCAAGCGCTGCCTGGTCACCACCGAACCCGCCTATGCCGCCGCCCTCTCCCCTGTCTCGCGCCGGACCCTGGAGCTGCAGGGCGGCCCGATGACCGGGGCCGAGGCCGCGGCTTTCCTGGCCGATCCTCACGCCGCCGACGCCATTGCGCTGCGGCGTATCGACGAAGCGGCCAAGATCGAGGGCGCCGGCCGCGACGGCGTCGCACGTTTCCGGCCGCTGCTGGAACGGCTGGCACTCGGCCTCTGATCCCCATCCCACCCTGCATGCCCAGTCCGGGAGCGCCCCGATGGCCCGCAATGTCCTGCTGATCATGGTCGACCAGTGGCGCTGGGATCTTTCTCCCGGCCTCGGCAACCCGCTGGTCTCAACACCGGCGCTCGACCGGCTGGCCGCGCGCGGCGTGGTCTTCACCCGCCATTTCGCCCAGAGCGCGCCCTGCGGCCCGGCCCGGGCGAGTTTTGCCAGCGGACAGTATGTCTTCAACCACCGGGTCTTTGCCAATCCGGTGCCGATGGCGGCGGGGCGCCGGCTGTTGCAGCACCATCTGCGCACCGCCGGCATCACCCCCTACATGATCGGCTACACCACGGCCGTGCCGGATCCGCGCGGCCGCGACCCCAAGGATCCGGTCTTCCACGGCCCCTCGGTCGCCGAAGGCTGGCAGATCCTGCGCGAGATGGACGAGGACAAGGCGCACTATACCGCCTGGGCCCGCAGTCAGGGGGCCGATCTCGATCCCGACTATGATGCCGGCTTCGCCCACCATCTCCGCGCCGGCGCGCCGGTCGAAACCTCTCCCCAGCCCGACGGGCTGCATGACAGCCGCTGGCTGGCCGATGCGGCGGTGGCGTTCCTTGATACCGCACCCGAGCGGCCCTGGCTGCTGCATCTGGGCTTCTACCGGCCGCACCCGCCCTTGGCGGCACTTGCCCGCCACCTGGCCCGGGTGCCCGACGCCCCGCCGCTGCCGCCGATCGACGCCGCCGCCGAGGATGCGATCCACCCCCTGGCCGCCCTGTTCCGCCGGGTGGTGCCGGCATCGATCGCCCATCCGGGCCTGGACGGCCCCGCATCCGCCCTGCCCGCCGCCACGGTCGCCGCCCTGCGCAAGGCCTATCTGGCCCTGCTGGCCGAAGTCGACGAAGAGGTCGACCGGGTGCTGGCGGCGCTGGAGCGGAGCGGGCGCGGCCCGGACACCCTGGTCGTGTTCATGTCCGATCATGGGGAGCAGTGGGGCGAGCATGGCCTGTTCGGCAAGCGCGCCATCCACCAGGCCTCGTTCCGGGTGCCGCTGATCATCGCCGACCCGCGGCCGAGCGCCGATCCGACCCGCGGCGGGCGGATCCACGCCATCACCGAACATGTCGACCTGCTGCCGACCCTGCTCGACTGGTTCGGCATCGCCGCGCCTCCGCAATGCGACGGCCGCTCGCTGCTGGGCCTGATCGCCGGCGATCGCCCGTCGGACTGGCGGGATGCCGCGGTCTACGAGCATGACTTCCGCGACAAGCTGACCGGCCCGGTTCCGGGCCTCGCCCGCTCGCCGCATGAGGCACAGTTCACCGCCATCCAGGACGAGCGCTGGGCCTATCTGCACTTCCCCGATGCGGATCCCGTGCTCTTCGACCTTGAGGCAGACCCCGGCCAGACCCGCAACCTCGCCGCCGACCCGGCCTTCGCGCCCATCGTCCACCGCATGATGCGCCGCCTGCTCGACCACCGCATCCGCCACGCCGACCGTACCCTCTCAGAGGCGCGCGCGGCACCGGGCGGGATGATCGGGCGGTGGTAGACCGGCGCATCACCGCCAAAGCGAAAGAGACTGCCAACCCGGGGGAAACCCACTCTGGCCGAAGGTGACGCCGGGGATGGGCGGAAAGGTCTCGACATGTGCTTTCAGCCGTTCCGCCCACGAACTCGACGGATTGATCCGTCGCATGAGCAGCCGGATCATGGCCGCGACGGCGTAGAGACGAGTTTGCGCCAGATTGTCCCCAATAAGATGATCGAGAACAGGGACCTCGCCTGGGCGCGGAAGTCTGGGCTGATCTGCAGGAGGTCGATTCCAGAGTCGGCCATGATGCGCGCAGATATTGCGCACGTGATTGATCGCCCGGACACCGCTGGTGAGCAGCGTACGGCGCGGCAGCCCGTATGACGCGGCAAGGGGATCAAGATCCGCGTCCCGCATGCCCGCCATGAAGTGCGACAGCCTGCCAAAATCCCAGAGCTCTACAGCCATCCATAAGGGCAGCGGGCCGCCATACTTTTGCTTGAAGTGTGAAGCAAAAGATTCCTTGGACGACAGCTCAGAAGCATCAAGTTTATTGATCCATCGCTGATGATCGGTCAGCTCGTCCTTCTTTTGTCGCGCAAATCTTGGATGAAGCAGATCAGCACACCGATGCGCCCACGGATCGTATCGGCCCATTTGCAGCGCAACATCAACCCTGAGGCCAATCTCGATACGTTCGATGGCGTCCAGGAACAGCAGCCGGAACTTCTTGTCGAAAACGTAGAGATCCAGAACGCTTGCAAAGCTGGCACCCGGGCGAAACTCATCCAGAACCTGGATTACCTCCCTGCCGGTCATCGGATCGATGATCGGTATCGATTTTCGCAGGGGATACCAATACCCGCTCAGGCGGTAATACCCGATCCGTTGAAGTGCCGCCTCCGCTCGTGGCTCGTCGGAAATGTCGAGGCCGCGGCCGCGCAGCAGAGAGAGCTGCTCCTGTATCGTGAGATATGGTTTTGAATAGGGAACCATCACCCTGCCCCGATACAAGAAAACCGGCCCGTACATCCAGAGGATGCAGAGGGGCCGGCCGTGTTGCTTCGAATATAGCGCGCGTTGTACGCGCCATCAAGCAGAGGCGATGCTGCCACCTGCCAATGCCAGAAACGCCGCCACCACCCCGATCCCGGCAAGCTCGGGCAGGCAGGACAGGCGGACATCGGCCGCCAGAAGTTCGGCAGCCGGGCCGGCGGCGGTCAGGGGGCGGTGGGCCAGGCGGGGGTCGTGGCCGGTCTCGCCGTCGAAAACGATGCCATAGCCGAGGCCGGCGGCGGTCGCTTCGCGGATCATCTCGCGGCTGCCCAGGCTGGCCGCCATGCGGGGGGACAGGCCGATCGCCTCGGCGGCGCGCAGGAAGACCTGACGGGTGACCGAACTCGGCTCGCGCAGCAGCACCGGCAGCCCCGCCAGGGCATCCAGCGGCAGCGGGTCGCCGGACCGGGCAAGAGGATCCGCCGCCGGCACCAGCAGGGCCAGGCGCTGACGCCCCAGCACCACCCCCGCCAGCCGCGGATCGGGCTCGCTATGGCTGGCGGCGATCAGGTCCACCCGGCAGGCCAGGACATCCTCGATCAGCTGACCGGTATTACCGGTGGACAGCCGAAGCTCCACCGCCGGATGGGCGTCGGCGAAGCGCTTGGCCAGCCCCATGATCGTTGCCGGCGTGCTGAGCCCCAGCCGCACCAGCCCACCCGCCATGGCCGGATCAGAGGCGACCGCCGCCTCAGTGCGGTCCATCAGCAGCATCACTGCCCGGACATGGGCCAGCAGCCTTTCCCCCGCCTCGGTGGGCACGGCCCCCTGGCCGCGGCGCAGAAACAGGCGCACGCCCAGCTCCGCCTCCAGCCCGCGGATCTGCACCGTCACCGCCGGCTGGGTCACCCCCAGCGATTTGGCCGCCGCCGAGAAACCGCCCTCCACCGCCACGGCGTGGAAGGCGCGCATCTGGTTGAAGTTCATGCTGCGGGCTCCGACTGCATACGTCCGAATCCATAAGTCATCTTCATAAGCATGTCATAGGACATGCGTAGAGTTTATGACGAAGGCGGCATCCAGACCGCTCCGACCGGGCCGATCCCTTCCTTCCCGCCATCCCGAGGAACCAGCACCATGACCACCCTCCGTCTGCGCGCGGGCCTCACCGGCCTTGTGGCGCTCACCATCGCAGGTGTCGCTGCCCCGGCCATGGCCCGGGTCGAGTTCGACCTCTGGCATGCCCATTCCCCCGACATCACGCTCGGCAAGACCATCGCCCGCTATGCGGCCGAGTTCAACGCCGCACAGAGCGACTACCAGGTCAATGCGGTCTTCAAGGGCAGCTATGACGATGTGATCAACGGCGCCATCGCCGCCGCCCGGGCCGGCAAGGCACCGGCGATCGTGCAGGTCCATGCGCCGGCGGCCCCCACCGTGATCTATTCAAAGGCCGCAAAGCCGGTCGACGAGGTGATGGCGGAAGCCGGTATCCAGGTCGACTGGAGCCGCTATATCCAGCCGGTCATCGCCGCCTATCAGGAAGGTGGCCACCAGATCGGCATGCCCTTCAACACCTCTACCCCGCTGATGTGGATGAACCGCGACCTGATGTCCAAGGCGGGGGTCGAGGCTGTGCCCACCACCTGGGACGAGCTGGAGGCCGCCGCCGTCAGGCTGAAGGCCGCCGGGGTGGACTGCCCGGTCGTGCCCTCCTGGCAGGAATGGACGCTGATCAAGAACTACGCCTTCATCCAGGACATCCCCGTCGCCACCCCGGCCAACGGCATGGAAGGCCCGGGGGCACGCCTCGCCGTCAACGACCCGCGCATGGTCGCCCATCTCGACCGGCTGCAGCGCTGGGTGAAAGACGGGCTGATGAGCTATCAGGGCCGCCAGTGGACCGGCGCACACGAAGCCTTCTACGCTCAGCGCTGCGCGATCATGCTGGAAAGCTCGGCCGGGTATGGCGGGATCTCACAGAAGGCCAAATTCGATTTCGCCGCGGCCATGCTGCCGGTGGAGGCCGAAACCAAGGATCCCAAGAACAGCTTCATCGGCGGCGCCGGGCTGTTCGTGATGAACGGCCAGACGCCCGAGGTCTACAAGGGTGTCGCCGCCTTCCTCGCCTTCCTGGCCGAGACCCCGCGCCAGCTGGACTGGCACAAGGTGTCGGGCTATGTCCCGATCACGCTGGACGCCTACGAGGCCGCCAAGGCCGAAGGCTATTACCAGAAATTCCCCCATCAGGAACTGGCCATCCTGCAGCTGACCCGCGGCACCCCCACGCCCAACACCCGCGGCATCCGCCTGGGCTATCTGGTTCAGATCGACGAGATCCTGAACGAGGAGCTGGAGAACATCTGGTCGATGAAGAAGACCGCAGCCCAGGCCATGGATGACGCGGTGCGCCGCGCCAACCCGCTGTTGGAACGCTTCGAGCGCACCATCGGCCAGTAATACCGCGGGGCTGCCCCACCCGGCCGGGCGGACTCCTGCGGGTCCGCCCGGCACTACTTATCCCCGGATTCCCCATGTCCATCCACACCCCGCCTGCCGGTGCGGTCTTCCGCGGCCGCCTGCTGCCCTGGCTGCTGCTTGCCCCACAGCTGGCCATCCTTGCCCTGTTCTTCTTCCGCCCGGCGGCGGAAGGGCTGCGGCAGGCCTTCCATCTGGCCGATCCCTTCACCGGCCGCGGCATCTATGTCGGGCTCGACAATTTCCGGGCGCTGTTCGCCGAACCCGAATACCTGGACAGCATTCGGGCAAGCCTGATCTTCGCCGGTCTGGTGGCCGGCATCGCCATGGCGCTGGCCTTCGTCTTGGCCGCCGCGGCTGACCGGCTGCTGGGGGACCGCCCGGCCCTGCGCTCGACGATCATCTGGCCCTACGCGGTCGCCCCGGCGGTCGCAGGCGTGCTCTGGCTGTTCCTGCTGCACCCCTCCTTCGGCGTGATCGCGCGGCTGCTCCACGAGGCGGGACTGGCCTGGAACCCGCTGCTCGACGGCACCGATGCCATGGCGCTGATCGTAGCGGCGGCCGTATGGAAGCAGGTCTCCTACAATTTCATCTTCTTCTTCGCCGCCATCCGCTCGGTGCCGAAATCGCTGATCGAGGCCGCCGCCATCGACGGGGCCGGCCCCCTGCGCCGGCTGCGCGACGTGGTCTGGCCGCTGGTCTCCCCCACCAGCTTTTTCCTGCTGGTGATGAACCTGATCTACGCCTTCTTCGACAGTTTCGGCATCGTCGACGCCATCACCGAAGGCGGCCCCGGCGGGGCCACCCGGCTGATGGTCTACAAGGCCTATCGCGACGGTTTTCAGGCCCAGGATCTGGGCGGGTCGGCGGCACAGTCGATCGTGCTGATGGCGCTGGTCGGCGTGCTGACGGTCATCCAGTTCGGCTGGATCGAGCGCAAGGTGTCCTATGCCCGCAGCTGATCCGAAAGCCGCTCCGAAAGCCGCACCCGCGGGCGGCATGGTCCGCCGCGACCCGGTCTTCCGGGCGGTCGCCGCCGGCGTCTTCCTGGCCGGCGCCCTGGTCATGCTGCTGCCGGTCTGGTATGCCCTGGCCATCGCCTCGATGCCCGAAGACGGTCGCCTGTCGATCGGCAGCCTGCCGGGCCCTGCGCTGATCAACACGCTCGCCGCTGTGATCCTGGATCCGGTGATCCAGCGGCAGCTGTTCAACAGCCTGGTCATGGCGGCGGCGATCACCGCAGGCAAGATCGCGATTTCGCTGACGGCCGGCTTTGCGGTGGTCTATTTCCGCTTCCGCGGCCGGGCGCTGGCCTTCTGGGCGATTTTCCTGTCGCTGATGCTGCCGGTCGAAGTCCGGATCGTGCCGACCTATGCGGTCGCGGCCGATCCACTGGCGCCCCTGATCGGAGGCTTGCGCCTGCTCGGCATCGAGATCGGGCTCTCGCCCTCGCTGCTCGACACCCATGCAGGCCTGGTGCTGCCGCTGATCGCCTCGGCCACCGCCACCTTTCTTTATCGCCAGGTCTTCCTGGCCGTACCGGCGGATCTGGTAGAGGCCGCCCGGATCGACGGCGCCGGGCCGCTGCGCTTCCTGCGCGACGTGGCCCTGCCGCTGGCAGCACCGGCGACGGCGGCGCTGGCGGTCATCCTGTTCGTCTATGGCTGGAACCAGTATCTCTGGCCGCTGCTGATCACCACCGACGAGCGGATGGCAACCGTGGTGATGGGGGTGGCACGCACCCTGCCCACCGACAACGCCGAAACCCGTTGGGGGCTGACCATGGGGCGGGCGCTGGTCGCGATGGCGCCGCCGGTGATCCTGGTTCTGGTTCTGCAGCGCCGGCTTGTGGCCGGGCTGACCGATGTCGGCAAGTAGCGCCCCCGGCGCTTATCCCCTTGGCCGGCAAGGGTCCAAGCGGCTATAGATGTCGCCGAGGCGCCGCCGCCGGGCGGCGCGGGACCAAGCCGGAAGGAAGCCGACCCCATGTCTCCGTTCGATGCGTCTCCGTTCGACGCCGACCGTGCGGTCGATCGACGCCGCCTGAAGCGGGGTCTGACCTTCTGGCGCATCGCCGCCATCGTGCTGGCCGCCATCCTGGGCGGCATCGTCTTCCGGGCCACGGATATCGGTGGCAGCGGCGCGTTCAAGGGCGACCGCATCGCCGAACTCACCATCGACGGCTTCATCGCCCCGGATGACGAGCTGTACGACCGGCTGGACGAGGCCCGGGAGGATCCCGCGGTCAAGGCGCTGATCCTGCGCATCGACAGCGGCGGCGGCAGTTCGATCGGCGGCGAGTTGAACTACGAAAAGCTCCGCGAGGTTGCCGCCGAAAAGCCGGTGGTGGCGGTGATGGAAGGCATTGCCGCCTCGGCCGCCTATATGACCGCCCTCGGTGCCGACCGGATCTATGCCCATGGCGAGACGCTGACCGGCTCGATCGGCGTCTATCTTCAGGCGGTGGAGGCGACCGAGCTGCTGCGCTCGATCGGCATCGAGGCCGATCTGATCAAAAGCTCGGTGATCAAGGGCCAGCCCAACCCGCTGGAAGCGCTGAGCGACGAAGCCCGTGCCGCACTCGCCGACGTGGTGGCCGACAGCTACGGCTATTTCCGCGGCCTTGTGGCCGATCGTCGCAGCCTTGCGGGCGAAAAGCTCGATGCGGTGGCCGATGGCCGGGTCTTCACCGGCCGCCAGGCGCTTGCGGCCGGGCTGATCGACGGTCTTGGCGGCAAAAAGGCCGCCCTTGCCTGGCTTGAAGGCGAAAAGGGGCTGGACGCGGACCTCCCGATCGAGGATATCACCCCCCGTCCGGAAGACGGGCGTGGGCTGCTGGGTGCCGCGGCGGATGCCGTGGTCGAAGCCCTGCTCAAAAATACCGAACTGTCAGAACGGCTTAGAGTTGACGGACTGGTATCGGTTTGGCAACCTCGCCCCTGACTTGAACATGACGGATGCATGACCGCCGGCGGGCCCTGAATACGGCCCGCGAGGACGGTGGCGCAGTGCCGCCATTTCCGGCCGCCGATCCTGCGGCCCGCCCCAGGCGCGGCCCGCTTCACATGCCTTCACCAGGGACCATTTACCACCATGACCAAGTCGGAGCTGATTGCCCGCCTCGCTGCGAGCCATCCCCATCTCTATCAGCGCGACGTCGAGCAGATCGTGAGCACCGTCTTTGACGAGATCTCCGAAGCGCTGGCGCGAGGCGACCGGGTCGAGCTGCGCGGTTTCGGGGCGTTCTCGGTGAAGCACCGCCGCTCGCGCACCGGCCGCAACCCGCGCACCGGCGATACGGTCAATGTGCCGTCGAAGTTCGTGCCCTTCTTCAAGACCGGCAAGGAACTGCGCGACCGCCTGAACGGCGAGTGACCCCGCGGCCGGTCCACGCAGAGACGACGACGCGCGCCACAGGCGCGCGTTTTCGGTTATGATCGGACCATTGCGGACCTGGCCCCCGGTCTCCGTCCGCCGGTTTTTGCCCGTTCGCTCATCCGGAGGATGTAAGGCCCCATGCTGCGCGCCCTGAAACTCGCCCTGCTCGCCCTGATCGCGATCATCGTTGCCGCCTTCGCGATCGGCAATCGGGATGGCGTGGTGCTGTCGCTGTGGCCCTTCGGTCTGGAACTGGCCCTGCCGCTGTTCCTGGCGCTGGAGGCGACCCTGCTGATCGGCCTGGTGCTGGGCGGGCTGGTGGCCTGGCTCCGCGCCGGCCGCCACCGGACCCGCGCCCGCCGCCTGGCCCGCCGGGTGGAAGAGCTGGAGGGAGAGCTGCATCGCCTGCGTTCCGGCGCTGCCCGCCCGGCCGCTCCGGCGGCACCGGCCGGGCCCGCCCTCGGCACGGCAGAGGCCGCCCCCCGGCTTGCCGGCAGCCGCGACGCCGCCTGATCCGCACCCGATACATGGCCGCCATCCGGCCTGCATCGACCGGCCTGTATCGACACAGGCACCCTTGCCCCGCCCCTGCACCGGCCCCATGTGACGCTGCGACCCGCAGCGGCGCGCCCGGAATGGTATAGGAAGCGGGCTTCGGCCTCTGGTATAAGCCCGGAGGTTCGCGACATACCGGAAGACCATGAGCAAGATCACGCCTCCCCGTTTCGACAATCCGCTCTTCGTCGCCATCGACACGACCGATGCCGGCCGCGCCGCGGCACTGGCCCGTGCGGTCGCCTCGTCCGCCGGCGGCATCAAGCTCGGGCTCGAATTCTTCATGGCCAACGGGGCCGGAGGCGTGCACGCGGTGCGGGCGGCTGCCCCCGATCTGCCGCTGTTCCTGGACCTGAAGTTCCACGACATTCCGAATACGGTCGCAGGTGCGGTGCGCGCCGTGGCGCCGCTGGCCCCGGCCCTGCTCACCATCCATGCCTCGGGCGGGCCGGCCATGATCCGCGCCGCGCGCGAAGCGGCGGCGGAAGCCGCCGACCGGCTGGGCATCGCCACACCGCCGGCCGTGGTGGCCGTCACCGTGCTCACCAGCCTGGACGATACCGACCTCATGTCGGTCGGCCAGCGCGGGCCTTCGGGCGATCAGGTGCTGCGGCTGACCGACACGGCGCTGGCGCATGGGGCGGCGGGCGTGGTCTGTGCACCCACGGAACTCGTCCGGCTGCGCGGGCGTTTCGGCGCCCAACCGCTGATGGTGGTGCCCGGCATCCGGCCGGCCGATGCCGCCCGCGGCGATCAGAAGCGGGTCATGACCCCGGCCGAGGCCCGCAGTGCCGGTGCCGACGTGCTGGTGGTCGGTCGCCCGATCACCGGTGCCGACGATCCGGCGGACGCCGCCGCCCGGATCGCCCAAGAGATTGCGGCGGCCGAACTGACGGGAGCTGCCTGACCCATGACCGCGCCGGCCGGCCCTTCATCCACCTCATCCCCCGCGATCAAGATCTGCGGCCTCAACCGGCCCGACATGATCCGGACGGCGATCGAGGCCGGCGCCACCCATCTGGGTTTCGTGCATTTCGCGCCCTCGCCGCGCCATGTCGATCATGCCGATCTGGCGCGCCTGGCGGACGGCCTGCCCCGAGGCGGCCCGGCCAAGGTGCTGCTGACGGTCGATGCCGACTGGCCGGTGCTGGATGCAGCGGTGGATGCGCTGGGCCCCGATCTGCTGCAGCTGCACGGCCACGAGACGCCCGAGCGGATCGATGCGGTGCGCAGCCGCTATCGCCTGCCGGTGATCAAGGCGGCCGGCATCGCCGATGCCGCCGATATCGCGGCGCTGAAGCCTTTGGCCGCCACGGCCGACCTGCTGCTGCTGGATGCCCGTCCGCCGCGCGATGCCACCCGCCCCGGCGGGCTCGGCCAGGCCTTCGACTGGCGCCTGCTTTCAGGCGCGGAATTTGCGGCGGCCATCGGCCAAACCCCCTGGTGGCTGGCCGGCGGTCTGACCCCGGCGACGGTGGCGGACGCGATCACCCGGACCCGCCCCCAGGGTGTCGACGTCTCATCGGGCGTGGAAAGCGCCCCCGGGGTCAAGGATCCCGCAGCGATCCGGGCCTTCGTTTCCGCGGCGCGCGCCGCCTTCGACCTCAAGACCTGACAGTCAGGAACAGCCGGTTCATGTCGCATACACCCAACACCTACCGTTCCGGGCCGGACGAGCACGGCCGTTTCGGACTGTTCGGCGGCCGTTTCGTCGCCGAGACCCTGATGCCGCTGATCCTGGAGCTTGAGCGGGCCTACGAGGCGGCGCGGCAGGATCCCGGATTTGCCGCCGAGATGGCCCTGTTTCAGCGCGACTATGTCGGCCGGCCGAGCCCGCTCTATCTGGCCGAACGGCTGACGGAGCATCTGGGCGGCGCGAAGATCTACTTCAAGCGCGACGAGCTGAACCACACCGGCGCGCACAAGATCAACAACGTGCTGGGCCAGCTGCTGGTCGCGAAGCGCATGGGCAAGAAGCGGATCATCGCCGAGACCGGCGCCGGTCAGCATGGCGTCGCCACCGCCACCATGTGCGCGCGCCTCGGCATGGACTGCGTCGTCTATATGGGCGAAACCGACATCGTCCGCCAGAAGCCCAACGTGTTCCGCATGCGCCTGCTCGGCGCCGAGGTGCGCGGCGTGTCGTCGGGCACCGCGACCCTCAAGGATGCGATGAACGAAGCCCTGCGGGACTGGGTGTCGAATGTCGACGACACCTTCTACTGCATCGGCACCGCGGCCGGGCCGCACCCCTATCCGATGATGGTCCGCGATTTCCAGTCGATCATCGGCGAGGAGACGAAGGCCCAGGTTCTGGAGCGCGAAGGCCGGCTGCCCGACATGCTGGTCGCCTGCATCGGCGGCGGTTCCAACGCCATCGGCCTGTTCCATCCCTTCCTCGACGACGACGGGGTACGGATGATCGGCGTCGAGGCGGCGGGCCACGGCATCGAGACCGGCGAACATGCCGCCTCGCTGGCCGGCGGCCGTCCGGGCGTGCTGCACGGCAACCGCACCTATCTGCTGCAGGATGCCGACGGGCAGATCCTGAACGCCCATTCGATCTCGGCCGGCCTGGACTATCCCGGCATCGGCCCCGAGCATTCCTGGCTGCGCGATATCGGCCGGGTGGAATATGCGGCCGTCACCGACCGCGAGGCGCTCGACGCCTTCCAGCTCTGCGCGCGCCTTGAAGGCATCCTGCCGGCGCTGGAACCCGCCCATGCGGTGGCGCAGGTGGTCAAGACCGCCCCCACCCTGGCCCGCGACGCCATTCTGGTGATGAACATGTGCGGCCGCGGCGACAAGGACGTCTTCACCGTCGCCGAAGCCCTGGGAGTGGACCTGTGAGCGCCATGGCTGAGACCCTCGACCGTTCCGCCGTGCCGGGTGGCACCGCCCGCATCGATCGCCGTTTCGCGGCGCTGAAGGCCGAAGGCCGGGCCGGGCTGGTCACCTTCGTGACCGCGGGCGACCCCGATCTCGACACCGGCGCCCGGGTGCTGGCCGCGCTGGCCGAAGCGGGTGCCGACGTGATCGAGCTGGGCGTGCCCTTCACCGACCCGATGGCGGACGGCCCGGCGATCCAGCGGGCGGGGCTGCGTGCCCTCGCCGCAGGCGTCACCATGATCAAGGTGCTGGACATGGTCCGTGCCTTCCGGGCGACCGATACCGATACCCCCGTTATCCTGATGGGCTATTACAATCCGATCTACGCCTATGGTGCCGAGCGCTTCGCCGCCGATGCGATGGCCGCCGGCGTCGACGGGCTGATCGTGGTCGATCTGCCGGCCGAGGAAGAGGAGGAGCTGGTCCGCTTCACCGATCCCGCGGGTCTTGCCCTGGTCCGCCTGGTCGCCCCCACCACCTCGGTTGAGCGTCTGCCCTCGGTGGTCGGGCGGGCGAGCGGCTTCCTCTATTATGTCTCGATCACCGGCATCACCGGCACCGCCTCGGCAGACATCTCCAGGGTGGCACCGTCGGTCGCCCGGATTCGCGCGGCGAGCGAATTGCCGGTGGCGATCGGTTTCGGTATAAAGACTCCCGAACAGGCAGCCGCCTTCGCGGCGATCGGTGATGCCGTCGTGGTCGGCTCGGCGATCGTGCAGGAGGTCGAACAGGCGGTGGCCGACGGCGCGCCTGAAACCGCGCCGGACCGGGTCCGCGATCTGGTCAGCCGGCTGGCAGGCGGTGTGCAGAGCGCTGCCGCCCGCGCCTGACGGCGACGTCCGTGACCCGCCCCGCCCCAGGCATCCGAACGGAGACCCCAACCGCATGAGCTGGCTGTCGAACTTCGTCCGTCCGAAGATCCAGGCCCTGGTCCGCAAGCCCGACGCGACGCCGGACAATCTCTGGCACAAGTGCCCGTCCTGCGAGCAGATGATCTTCCACCGCGATCTGGTGGAAAATCTGCATGTCTGCACCAATTGCGGACATCACATGCGCCTGCCGGCGAAGCAGCGGCTCGCCATGCTGTTCGACGACGGCGCCTATGACCGGATCGACACCCCCAAGGTGACGGCCGATCCGCTGCGCTTCCGCGACCGCAAGCGCTATACCGACCGTCTGCGCGAGGCCCAGGCCAAGACCGACGAGACCGACGCCATCCAGGTGGGCGAGGGCCGCATCGGCGGCGTGCCGGCCGTGGCTGCGGTGTTCGATTTCGATTTCCTGGGCGGATCGATGGGCATGGGCGTGGGCGAAGGCCTGGTCAAGGCCGCCGCTGTCGCCGTGCAGAAGAAGCGTCCGCTGATCGTCTTCCCGGCCTCGGGCGGTGCCCGCATGCAGGAAGGCGCGCTGTCGCTGATGCAGATGGCCCGCACCACGGTCGCCGTCGACCGGGTGAAGGAAGCCGGCCTGCCCTATGTCGTGGTCTTCACCGACCCGACCACCGGCGGCGTCACCGCCTCCTTCGCCATGATCGGCGACATCCACATCTCCGAACCCGGGGCCCTGATCGGCTTTGCCGGCCAGCGGGTGATCGAGACCACCATCCGCGAGGCCCTGCCCGAGGGCTTCCAGCGCGCCGAGTACCTGATGGAACACGGCATGCTCGACATGGTGGTGCCGCGCAACGCGCTGAAGGAAACGCTGGCCCGGACGCTGAAGCTGTTGCTGAAGCTGCCGCCGGTGGCAGCCCCCAAGCCCGGCACCGCGCTTGCGGAGCCGGTGACCAACACCGTCACCCCGCCGCGCAAGCCCGCCGGCAATGCCACGGCCAGGCCCGCCGAGGCGACACCGCGTGCCGAGCCCGCCCTGGGCACGGCTGCGACCGACGAGCCGCGCAAGGCCTGATACTGCGCCCGGGCCCCGAAGGCCCGGGTGCCATCCGACGTGAAGGGGCTGCCGGCCCATGGATGACAGCGCCACCATCCTCGACCGGCTGGGCCGGCTGCACGCGACCGAGATCGAACTCGGTTTCGACCGGATCCTGCGTCTGCTCGCCGATCTCGGCAATCCGCAGGACCGGTTGCCGCCGGTCATCCATCTGGCCGGCACCAACGGCAAGGGCTCGGTGGTGGCCTGTCTCGGGGCGATCGCCCGCGCCGCCGGGCTCCGCGCCCATGCCTATACCTCGCCGCATCTGGTCCGCTTCCACGAACGCATCGCCCTTGGCGGCCGGCCGATTGCCGAACCGGTTCTGGCCCGGCTGCTGGCCCGGATCGAAGAGGTCAATGCCGGCCGCCCGATCACCTTCTTCGAAATCACCACCGCGGCCGCCTTCCTCGCCTTCGCCGAAACCCCGGCCGATCTGGTGATCCTGGAAACCGGGCTCGGCGGGCGACTGGACGCCACCAACCTGGTCGCCCGGCCGGCCGCGGTCGGCATCACCCGCATTGCGCTCGACCACATGGAATTCCTGGGCGACACCCCGGCGCTGATCGCGGCCGAAAAGGCGGCGATCATCAAGCAGGGTCGCCCCGCCGCCACCGTCGCCCAGACGCCCGATGCCGCCGCCGTCATCCGTGCCGCCGCCCTGCGCATGCAGGCCCCCTTTACCGAAGGCGGCCGCGACTGGCAGGCCTCGCTCGACACGGACCGGCTGGTGATCAGCGGCGGCCCGGCTGCGGGCGCCTGGCCGCTGCCGGCCCTGATCGGCGACCACCAGGCCTGGAATGCCGGTCTCGCACTCACCCTCGCCCGGCTTGCCGCCGCGGACATACCGGCACTGGCGCCGCTCGGTCGGGCCGACGCCCTGGCCGAAGGGCTGCGCACCACCCGTCATCCCGGGCGGCTGCAGCCGGTGACGGCAGAGATCGCCCGGGCGCTGCCGGCGCTCGATCCGGCCGGTCGGCACGAGATCTGGATCGATGGCGGCCATAATCCCGATGCGGTGGATGCGCTCGTCCGCCACACCCTGGGCCCCTGGTCGGACCGGCCGCTGCTGATGGTGCTGGGCCTGCTCGCCCGCAAGGATGCCACAGCCGTGATCGCGGGGCTCGCGCCGCTCGCCGGCCGGGTCCGGCTCGCGACCATCGCCATACCCGGTCATCCCTCGCATGACCCGGACATGCTGGCCGGTCTCGCCCGCCGGGCGGGGATCGACGCCGCCCCCGCCGCAGGCTGGCAGGCCGCGATCGCCGCCGCCGATCCCGACATCGCCCACCGCATCCTGATCTTCGGCTCGCTCTATCTGGTCGGCGATGTCCTCGCCGCCGTGGAAACCGCCGATGCCGAGGCTGCCGCCTGACCCGTGCCCGATCTCCGTTCAGGATCTGCATCCATGACTGCCATACCCGCCTTTTCCGTCGCCGATCTGGGGCACGTCGCCATCGCCCATGCCCTGCTGCCGGCAGACCGGCCCGGCGGGCTGCCGGTGGTGTTCGTCCACGGGCTGTCGATGCAGGGGCCTGAATGGCCTGCGGCCTTCCTGGACGAGCTTGGTGCAGACCATCCGATCCTGCTGCTCGACAATCGCGATGCCGGGCTCTCTTCCGCCTTCGGACCGGTGGTGCTGGGAGAGCCGGACGCCCCGCCGCCCCAGGCCTACGACCTGTTCGACATGGCCCGCGACGTCATCGCCCTGCTCGACCGTCTGGGCCTCGATCGGGTGCATCTGGTCGGCTATTCGATGGGTGGGCGGATCACCCAGATCATCGCCGCCACTGAGCCGGCCCGCGTGGCCTCGCTCACCTGCCTGTCATCGACCGGCGGCCGCCGGCAGGTGGAAGCGAAGGCCGATGTCCGCGACGCCCTGGGCGCCGCCCGGGCGGAACGCCTGCTCCATGCCCCCGATATCGAGCTGTTCGTCGCCCAGTCCCGCCTGCTCGACGGCACGGCCCTTCAGGCGTCCGACGACGAGCACCGGCGGCGGATCACGCAGGCGGTCACCCGCAGCTACCGGCCGCTCGGCACCGGCCGCCAGATGGCGGCGATCGAGAGCACGATGGATCGCCGCGAACTGCTGGGCCGCATCACATGCCCCACCCTGTTCATCCACGGCACCGCCGACCCGGTGGTGGCGCTGGACCGGGCGCGGGAAGGTGTAGAGCGGATCCCGAATGCCCGCCTGCACGTCATCGAGGGGCTGGGTCATCTGATCACCGAGGCGGCGACGCCACTGTTCCTCGCCCCACTCGCCGCCCATATCCGGACCGCGGAAGCGACCGGTTGATCACGAAAAACTGTCCTCGGGCAGTTTCAGCTCGGCCGGGGACTGCCCCAGGATCCAGCCCTCCACGGTCGTGACCGGCGCCAGCCGCGGCTCTCCCGTGGGTCGGGCCCCGGCCAGCACCTGCAGCATGCCCATCAGCCCGACCACGGCATCGAACTGGTCCTCGCCCCGGGCACCATTGCCGAAGCCGTCACCCAGTTCGGCAACCAGCGGCATGTCGATGACGAAATCCAGCCGGCGTGCCGCTTCCATCAGTGTCGCGGCATTGGCGGCACGATCGTTGCGGTTGCGCTTGCTGCCCCGGCCATTGGCCGCCTGACGGCCCAGCCGTACCCCCAGATGGCGATGGAAGGCCGCCGGATAGGCCTCGACCACGGTAACGGTATGGCGGGCGACCAGTTCGCCCAGCCGGCCATCGAAGGGCCAGAGCCCCAGATCCAGCCCCGCGCGGCGGGCCGGGATCAGCAGATGCCGCCAGACATGGGCGGCCGCACGGCCGACCTGGGCGGGGCCCATGGTCCAGAACAGCGGGGCCGCCGCCCGACGGGCGATGGTCGCATGCTCGCAGATCCGCCGCAGATCGTCGGGCCCGTCCAGCCCCAGCCGGCGGGCAAGCTCGGCCGGGCCGCCCTGCCCCTGCCCCGGGCGGCGCGGAAAGAACGGCCGCTCGGGCGAAATCTCCTCGGGCCGGGCCGCCGGCTCAAGCCCTTCGGGCGCGGCCGCGAAGCGGTCGAGGGCGTCGGAGAAGCGTTCGGCCCGGAGCAGCCCGGCATAGGCCGCCGGCAGGCCCAGCACCACGTCCAGCCCCAGCAGCACCCGCCCACCCCGGCTACGTCCACCCCGGGCACGCTCGATCAGCCGGGTGATCAGGCTGTCGACCGGCCCCACCGGTTCCGGGACACCCGCGGCATAGCGGCCATCCTCCATCCGCGTCGCCACCGCCATCCAGCGCTTGCGGGCATCGACGCTCCAATCGGCATGAACCACCAGATCGGGCGGCACGGGGCAGGGCGGCCCGCCCGCATCGGTGCCGGCAGCCAGGGCCAGGCGGTTGGCGGCAGGCGCCGGGGTGAACACCTCCTGTTCCCGCGCCGAGCCGCGCAGCTGCACCCGGCCCAGCGACCGCCAGGCGGCGGTGGCCCTGGCGGCAAAGGTGCCACTGGCGATGATCCGGTGGCCAAGCGTCTTGCTCAAATCCTCCAGCCGCGCCGCCTCGTTGATCGACCGGTCGATGGCGGTGAACTGCAGCCGTTCGGCGGTGCCGATATTGCCGAACATCACCCGCCCCAGATGCAGGCCGATGCCGAAATCGACCCGCGGCTCGCCCTCGGCCGCGCGTTCGCGGTTCCACAACTCCAGCCGGCGCTCGGCATCGCGCGCCGCCGCAAGCGCCGCATCGCAGGCCGCCTCCACCTCGTCGCCATAGACCGCCAGCGGGAAGATCGCGAGCACGCTGTCGCCCATCAGCGACAGCACTTCGCCCCCCGCGCCCAGCACCGGTTCGGCCGCGCATTCGAAATAGCGGTTCACCAGTTCCATGAACCGGCCGACGCCCAGCCGCTCGGCCATGGCGGTGGACCCGCGCAGATCCGACAGAAAGATCGCCGCCGGAATCAACTCGCCGTCGCCGCGGCGGATCTGGCCCGACAACACCCGCCGACCGGCATGCTGGCCCAGATAGGTCATCGCCACCGTATCCGATACCTGGGCCGTGAAGGCCAGCCGGCAGGCTGCCGCCAGATGCACCTGCAGGGCCGAAAGGATGGCCAGATCGCGATCACTGAACCCGTCGGGTGCGTCGGCGGCCCACGAGGCGAGCACGCCGTTGCCGCCAAGCCCGCTGCCGAAGGCGGTGGCGGTGGCGACATAGTCGGTCATGCCCTCCGCGACCAGATCCTCGAACAGCGCGAATTCCCGGCTCGCCTCGGGCCCGGTCAGCCGGCGGCGCATCCAGTGCATGTCGTGGGTCAGCATGTAGTTGAGCGGCGACCGCTGCCAGGCCTCGGACACGCCGGTCAGGCCATGTGCCATCACCATGCGCTCCACCGGCTGCCCGGCCTGCCAGAAGAAGGACACGGCCGCAATCAGCGGATGGAGGGTCCGGAAAGCGAGATACACCCGGCGAACCGGCAGACCGGCCTCGACCAGGCTGCGGTTCATGCCGTCGAAGACCTGCTCAAAACTTCCGGCCTGGATCAGATCCCCGGCCATCCGCCCCGCGACCGTCGCGACGACGGCGGCAGCCTCTGCATCCAGCGGCATCGATGCGGGCAGGCGCAGCTGCAGGCGTCCCATCACGTCGTCGCGGCTGCGGGGGGCGACGTCACGGCGACTGCGATCGGGCATCGGCTCCGGTCCTGATGGCGGCGCGCACAAGGCGCAGGAAGGTCTGGGTGCCGACCGCAAGCACGGGGGCCGCATCGGCACCGCCGGTATCGTACAGCAGCCGGACCATGGCCGGCACGTCGTCATGATCGATGGGCCCGTAAAGCGGCGCGTCCGGCCCCTGTCCCAGCCGGGCCGCCAGCCGGCGATGCACGCCCGGACCATGAACCAGCGGCCCGCGCCGCCCCTGAAGCACCACGCCGTGGGCAGGAAGCCCCGCTATGGCAAGCGCGTCGATCAGCCCGTCGACATCCTTGTCGTCGGTGACCGACAGCAGGACCCGCCAGCCCGCCTGCCCCAGCCGGGCAAGGCGTCCGGCATCCAGGCTCGCCGCCTGCACCGCCGCCTCCCAGCCGATCTCGCGCCCGTCTGCGGTCGTGGCTCGCCCCCAGGAGGGCACCGAAGCCGCCATCCGGTCCAGCGCCTCGGCGACCACGGCTGCCATGGGGTCGATCTCGTCGGCCACAAGCGCCGCACGGGCCAGCGCCAGATCCTGGCGCAGCCAGCCCGGCCGGTCATCGGCCGCATCGACCGGCGGCGCCCCGACGACCAGAGCATCGGCAAGACGGATCCCCGCGTCCCTGCCGGTCCTGGCGGCGGTGGCGGTCAGAATGGTCCGGCCGCACCGCCCATGGATGTCGAGCTTCTCGGCCGCGACATCGGCGAGTGTCGGCCCCAGCCGGTCCAGATGTTCAGGCAGGATCGCGGTCACTACGCCGATCCGCGCCCGAAGCCGGCCGGCCTCGTCATGGGCAGCGCCCCGGCCGGTTTCGATCACCAGCCGGTCGGCCCCGACCTCCCGCGCATGGGACAGGGCGATGGCCAGGAACTGGCCGAAGGGCGACAAGGCCTCGCCCGCCGGCAAACCGGCGGCCAGGGCCTCGAATTGCGGGGCGAGCGCCGCATGGTGGCGCAGGAAATCCTCCGCCCCGATCACCGCGCCGTCCAGGCGGATGCGGTCGAGCGCGGTGGTCTCTTCGGGCGAGGTGAACAGCAGGGTCCGGCGGCCGGCGGCCGTCTCCCCCGCCGCGATCAACCGGGCGGTACTGCCCTTGCCCTTCGATCCCGTCACCAGGATCACCCGGTCCGGATCGGGCATCAGCCCGGCGGCGGCGATCAGCCCCAGCAGCCGGTCCGGCCGGCGCAGATCCCGGTCGAAGCCCGGTCTGGCCGGACGTGCCGCCATGGCACCGGCATAGATCGCATCCAGCGCGCATCCCGTCGCGGCACCGGGGTCGGGCGCCGCAGGACCGCCGGACAAAGCGAAGCCCGCACCGCCCCCGGGGACGATGCGGGCTTCGACAGCGTTTCCGGCAGGACCGGAAGCGGAAGTCAGCCGACGACCGACTTGATCCACTTCGCCAGATCGCTCTTCTGCATCGCGCCGACCTTGGTCGCCGCGATCTGGCCGCCCTTGAAGACCATCAGGGTCGGAATGCCGCGCACACCGTATTTCGACGGGGTCTGCGGGTTGTGGTCGATGTTCAGCTTGGCGATGGTGACCTTGCCGTCGAATTCCTTCGACAGGTCTTCCAGCGCCGGAGCGATCATCCGGCAGGGGCCGCACCACTCGGCCCAATAGTCGACCAGGACGGGCGTTTCGGACTTCAGCACATCCTGCTCGAACGAGCTGTCGGTGACGGTGGCGATGGCCATGGGAGTTGTCCCCTCAAATCGTGAGCGGCCGCGGAGGCCGGCGGAAGCCGGCACGACGAGGCCGGCGGGCACGCTTGGCTCAATGTAGAAAGCCGCGCGAAGACGGTCAAGCACACCGACCTTTGCGTCGGATGCACGGCGGCAATCCGTTGATCGGGCGCAATTCAACCAGGGTGTTCCAGAAGATCGCCGGGATCCGGATCCGGGGCCCAGCGGTCGAGCAGGCGGTCCGGCAGGTGCATCAGCGACGGCCCGTCGGTCCAGACCAGCGCCGTCTCCACCTGCCGGCCGGGATAGATCCGGCGCAGCACCGCACGATAGGCGGCCATCTGGCGCAGGTAGTGCCGGGCCACCCTGTCCGGATCGGATGGCGGCGGCCGGTCGGTCTTGTAGTCCACCACCAGCACGCGGTCGGCAGAAATCAGCAGCCGGTCGACCGCGCCGGAAACCACGCGGGATCCGATCACGGCACCCAGCGGCACCTCGGCACGCGAGCCCGGCCCGAAGATCGGCGCGAAATCCGGGTGCATCAGCACCGCCTCCACCTCTGCGGCCAGTCCCTCGACCTCGTCGGGTGCCAGGCCATGGGCGGGGGCGGCCAGGAAGCGGCGGGCGGCCCCGGCGCGGGCTTCCGGATCCAGATCCGGCAGCACCTGCAGCAGGCGATGCACCAGCCGGCCGCGCCGGAAATGGCGCACGCCGGCGTCGCCCAGCGGCGATCGGGCGGGCGGCGGGTCGTCATCGGGACGCGACGGCGCCAGCGGTCGCGACGGCACCGGTTCGGGCGGTACCCCCCGATCGGGATGCAGTGCCGCCGGCAGGCCGACCGTCACGACGTCGGGTTCCGCCACCTCGGCGGCTTTCCGCTCAACAGCGCCATCCTGCGGGCAGGTGAGCCGCCAGCCGGGGCCGGCAATACCGCCCGGCAGCACCATCTCCACCGGTGCCGCCATCCCTGCCAACGCCCCCTGAACCAGGGCATACCAGCTGTCCGCGGGCGCCTCGGTCTTGCCGTGCCAGCCACAGACATACAGCCGGTCGGCCGCCCGGGTCATGGCGACGTAAAGCAACCGGCGGTATTCCTGCCGGTCTTCCACCGCCGTCACCGCCTGGGCGTCGCGCACCGTGTCGGAGACATCCGCCGATCCGGGCGAGATCAGCAGCATCGGCGCCGGATCCTCCAGCCAGACCGGCCCTGCCGGCGGGCGTGGCAGGCGGATCGTGTCGGGCAGGAACACCACCGGCGCCTGCAGCCCCTTGGCGCCGTGCACGGTCATGATCCGGACCTCGTCGCGGCCCTGCTCAAGGTCGCGCTTGACCTCCACCGCACTGCGCCCGACCCAGGCGAGGAAGCCTTCCAGGCTCGGCGGCTCGGTCTGCTCAAAGGCAAGCGCCAGGTTCAGGAACTCGTCGATCGCATCCTCGGCCTCGGGACCAAGCCGCGCCACCAGCCGCTGCCGCCCACCCCGGGCCGCCAGCAGATCGGCGTAGAAATCATAAGGCCCCATCCGGTCGGCCGCGCGGGCCAGCGTCGACAGGGTCCCGGCCGCGGCGCGAAGCTCGTCATCCCCGCGGGCCCGCTCCCGCAGGGCCCGGATCAGCGGCATCCGTCCCTCGGGCGTGCGGCGATCCACCGCCGCCCGGTAGAGCGCCGCCTCGTCCAGGCCGATGATCGGTCCCTTGAGCACCGCCGCCAGGGTCAGATCATCCTCGGGCAGCAGCAGGGCGCGCCCCAGCGCCACCAGATCGGCCACGGCGATCTGGTCGATCAGCGCCATGCGGTCGACACCCGCCACCGGCACGCCCGCCATCTTCAGCGCCCGGGCCATCCGGCCGACGAAGGCGTTGCGGCGCTGGACCAGAATCAGCACATCGCCCGCCCGGATCGGCCGGCCCTGCGCCTCCAGCATCTCGCCCTCGTCCAGCCAGCGGCGGAGCGTGTCGGCGATGGCATCTGCCACCCGGCCCATCGGATCGTCCTGGGGTTCGCGCACCACCGGCGCCACCCAGGCATCGTCCGGGTCCGGCTTTTCGGCCACCGCCAGCGGCCAGACTTCCACCACCCCGGCCTGACCGATGCGGGCCGCCTCGTGCCTGAGGGTCCGGCCGGGTTCGACCACGCCGTCGGCCGCCGGCTGGCGGGCGAAGACCGCATCCACCGCATCCAGCACCGCGCGGACCGACCGGAAGGACTGGCGGAGTTCGACCGGCCGCCACCCGCGCGCAGCCCCGGTCACCCGGGCCTCGAAAAAGGCCTGCATGCGCTTGAAGCCGGCCGGGTCCGCGCGCTGGAAGCGGTAGATCGACTGTTTCGGATCACCGACGGCGAACACGGTGCGGGCCAGCGGCAGGCCGTCCGCATCGCTGCCCGCCTGCTCGTGGACCGCACCGTCGCCGGCGAAAAACTCTTCGGTCAGCCGCTCGACGACCTTCCACTGTTCGGGGCTGGTGTCCTGGGCCTCGTCGAGCAGCAGATGCATGATGCCGCCGTCGAGCTTGTAGAGCACCCAGGGCGCGATGCCGGGCGTATCCAGCAACCGCCCCGCCCCCAGGATCAGATCGTCATAATCGAGCCGCGCCCGGATGCGCTTCTGTCCGTCATACAGTTCCGCCAGCCGGTGCCCCACCCGGAGCAGCGCCACCGAGGCCGCGACCGTCGCAGCCGCGCGGCGCTGATCCTCCAGCTCCACCATCCGGTCCTGTTCGCGGCGGAGCGCCGCAAAGGCCGCTGGCGCCGCTTCCTGGGTCGCCTTCACCATCAGCCGGGCACGCGGCTTGCGCTCGGCGGTCATGGTGGCGCCCAGCCGGTCCTCGAAGCGGGTGACGCGCTCCGCCTCACCGGCCGCCAGCCAGCCGGCCAGCGCCCGGCCGCGCACCACATCGTCCTTGCCGGACGACGCGACCAGGGCCTCGGCTGCGGCCTTGAGCCCCGCCTCGTCGAAGCCGCCCGGGGCACAGGCGGCCGCCAGCTCGCTTTCGGGCGTCGCCCGCGGATCGAGGTCATGGGCCGCCGCCACCCGTCGGCAGGCGGCCTCCAGCGATCCCGCCGCGGCCACGATCCGGCCCAGCCGGTGGCGTTCGCCGATCACCGTGGTCATCAGCCCGGCGAAGGCCTCGGCATCGAACAGGGTCGCCAGCCGGTCGACCGCCGCCCCCAGTTCGGCATCGCCCGCCGCCTCGGCGAACAGCCGCTCGCGGGCGCCGGCGATCAGCTCGGCGGCATCGCGCTCGTCCATCAGTTCGAAATGCGGCGGCAGCCCGGCTTCCAGCGGGAAGCGCCGCAGCAGCGACTGGCAGAGCGAATGAATGGTCTGGATGTTCATACCGCCCGGCGTGTCGAGCAGCCGCGCGAACAGCCGCCGTGCCGCGGCGAGTTCAGGAGCTTCGGGAGAGCGCCCGAGCAGAGTGATCAACTCCTCCATCAGCAGCCCGGCATCCGCCGTCGCCCAGCGCGCCAGGCGGCCCGACAGGCGAAGCGCCATCTCCGCCGCAGCCGCCTTGGTGAAGGTGATGCACAGGATCCGTTCGGGTGCCGCCCCGGCCAGCATCAGCCGCAGCACCCGGTCGGTCAGCACCTTGGTCTTGCCGGTGCCGGCCGAGGCACCCACCCAGACCGACAGGGCCGGATCGGCCGCGATCGCCTGTTCCCGGCTCATGCCTCGTCCTCCCCGGCCTGCCATTCCTGGACGCGGGCGAGATGGACGTAATCCGAGTAGCGCGGGGCCGCCCAGGCGCGCGGTCGGGCATGGTAGGGCTGGTCGGGCCGGTCGAAGGCGGTGATCAGCCGCACCAGCCCCGCCGCCGCATCATCGATCAGCGCCCGGGCATCCCCGCCGGGCTTGAGCACGAAGCGCTGCTCCCCGGCCGGCCGCCGGCCCGACAGCCGCCAGAAGGCCAGTTCCGACACGGTCGCACCGGGCACGCCGGCAAACCCGCCACGATCCAGAATGGCCGCCTCCAGCGGCAGCTGCGGGGCCAACCCGCGCTGCACCTCCTTGGTCGAGGGCGGTGCACCGGTCTTGTAGTCGATGATCGCGAAGGATCCGTCGGGCAGCCGGTCGATCCGGTCGGCGATCGCCGACAGCACGAACCGCCCGCCAGGTGCATCAAAGGCGAACTCGCCGCGGATCTCGGTCAGGGTGGCGGAAATATGGGCGCGACGGGCGCGTTCGATGCCGGCGAACCAGGCGGCGATGCGCTCGAAACGCGGCCACCAGAAGGCCAGCACCGCAGGCGGCAGGCGCAGCTCGTCCGTAACCCGTCGCCCCAGCGCCAGCAGCCGCTCGACCGCATCCTCGGGCAGAGGGGCAGGGGCCGGCGCCTGTTCGCGCAGGAACCGGTCCAGCACCGCATGGATGAACCGGCCGCGCTCGGCGGCACCCGGGTCGGCATCCACCGGATCCAGCGCCTCCAGCCCCAGAACATGGCGGGCATAGACGGCGTAAGGGTCGCGCATCAGGGTCTCGATCTGGGTGACCGACAGCCGGCGCGGCCGCCGGTCGACCGGCGGCACCGGTGCCGGCGGGCCGGGGCGGGGGCCCGGCGCCACCATGTCCAGCGCCCGCGCCCAGGCGATCAGCGGTATGGCCACCCGCGCTGCCGCCTCGGCCCGGGCCAGACCGGCACCGGCAATCACCGCATCCAGCCTGAGCAGCCAGCGCGAGGGCACGGTCGGCGTGCCGTCGACCTTGGCCGAGCGGGTCACCATCACATTGGGGCTCGACAGCAGGGCCCAGGCGTCATGCGCCGACAGGCCGATCCGCCGTTCGGCCGGCGGGAAGCCCGCCTGCCGGCGCATGGCCGGGCTGAGCCAGGGGTCGGGGCCCGGATCACGCGGCCAGTCGCCCTCGTTCATCGCCCCCAGAATGACCAGATCGGCCGAGAGCAGTCGCGCTTCCAGCGGACCCAGCACCTGCAACCGGGGATGGCTGCGCCAGCGCGGCCTGAGCGTGCGTTCGGCCAGCAAGGCCGACAGCAGGGCGGGATAGCGCGCGGTCGGCACATCGCCCAGAACCCCCGCCTCGTCGCGCAGCTCCGCCAGCGCCTGCATCAGCGCCTCGCCGGCCTCGCCGCGCCAAAGCCGTTCGGCACCGGTCTCGGGCAGGGCGGCGGTGCCGCCCGCGGCCATCGCCTCGGCAAGATCGGCGGCCGCCACCTCGGCCAGCGCCTCGGCCGCGGCGACATGGGCGTCGAGCAGAGCATCGAACGGCGCCTCACCGGCCGTCATCGCCGCGGCGAAATCGCCGAGACAGGCCTCCAGCCGGTCGATCCAGGGCCTGAGTTCCGCGGCCGCGCGGCGGATGCGTCCGGCCTCGCGTGCCTCCCCGTCCGCCAGCGCGCCGTCGAGCGCCGCGCGCAGCCCGGCGATGTCGGCCGCGGGCCGTGGCCCGCGCAGCAGGCTGCGTTCCAGCAGCCGCCCACCCGCCCGGAACCGTCCCGGCGCCAGGCCGCCGCCGGCCAGCGGATGCTTCACCAGGGCCAGCAGCGGCACCGGCGCCATGCGCTCGGCGGCCACCCGCGCGATCAGGTCCAGAAACACCGCCGGTCCCGACGACATCAGCGGCCGTCCGGCACTGTCGTCGATATCCAGCCCCCAGCGGCGGAGTTCGCCGGTCACCCGGCGGGCAAGGCGGCGGTCGGGGGTGACGAGCATCGCCGTCCGACCCGGCACTTCCAGCGTCTCGCGCAGGGCGAGTGCAATGGCCGTCGCCTCGGTGCGGGGATCCGGCGCCTCCAGCCGGGTCAACCCCTCCAGCGCCGCCGCCCGGACATGGGAGAGGTCGGCCCAGCGGTCTGTGGTCTCCGCCGGGCGGAAGGCCTCGGCCAGCAGCACCCGCCGGTCGCGGCCGGCCCGCACCGCCGCCGCCGGCACACCGGGCCAGACCGGTATGGCCGCGGGCCTCAGGCCCAGCTCGTCGAGCAGTCGGGTCAGGCCATGCTGGGGATGGGTCGGATCCTGGCGGATGGCGGCACGGGTATCCTCGTCCGGGGTTTCGTCCAGCGCCGGCAGCACCACCGCCCCGTTGGGCAGGCGGGCGATCACCCGGATCAGCGCCCGCGTCGCCGCCTGGCTGCCGGTCGAGCCGGCCACGATGACGGGGTCGGCGGGCGGCATGGCTTCCAGCCGCGCCGCCTCGGCCCGGATCAGCCGGTTGCGGCGGTCGATGGCGTCGATCGCGCCCGATTCGGCCAGGATCTCGGGCCAGAAGCGGCGGACGATGTCGACGAAGGCCAGCACCTCCTGCCAGTGCTTCGCATAGGCTTCGGGCACCAGCCGGTCCAGGCAGGCCAGATCCACATCCTCGACCAGCGCCTCGTCGAGCAGGCGCGCCAGTGCATCGGCCAGCCGCGCCGCTTCATCCAGCGTCAGGGCCTGACCGTGATCGCGGGCGCTCCAGCGCTCGATCAGCCGCGCCAACCGCAGTCGGCGGGCCAGCGGCGACATGGCCGGCGGCAGGTCCAGGATGTCGGCGGCGCTGCCGGGATCGCCCGCCTCCGCCAGCATCAGCTCTTCGGCCTCGACATCGCCGAGCGGCTTCAGCCGCGGCAGCAAGGCCGCCTCGCCGTCGGCGGCGATCAGAAAGGCCCGGGCCAGTTCGTCGATCGCGCGCCGGGTCGGCAGCAGCACGGTCATCCGCCCCAGCCGGTCCGGATCACCATCGGCCGCGGCGATTAGCCCCCGGGCCAGCGCATCCAGAAAGCCGGCCCCGGCCGGGATGCGCCAGACCCCTTGCGGCCAGCGGGCCATGGCCTCAGCCGATCCGGTCGTACCGGCCGCGGACCACCCGGTCGGCCAGTCTGACCGCGTCGGGCGTGCCCACGGCGACGAAGGCGCCGTCATGGACCACGCCGTAAAGCCGCTCGCGCTCGATCGCCCGATCGAACAGCAGGTTCAGCGAGAATTTGCCGGCGGGCGCGTCCTCGAACAGCGCCGGGCTCAGGATCTGCAGGCCGGAATAGAGGAAGGGGGCGACCTCGCGTTCCCGCCGGCGGCGCAGGCGGCCGGTCTGGTCCATGACGAAATCGCCGGTGCCGCCGACGCTCAGCGCATAGGGCATCGGCACCAGCAGCAGCAGCGCATCCATCCGCCCGGCATCGAAGGCGCGGGCCAGCACCTCGGCCGCGGGCCGCGGACCGTTCAGAAGCAGCTGGTCGGCATTGCTGACGAAGAAGGGGGCATCGCCCAGCAGCGGCAGCGCCTTCGCCACGCCGCCGCCGGTTTCCAACAGATCCTCTTCGTGGCTTTCCAGCAGTTCCACCCCGGCCGGCAACCGCGGGCGCACCGCGTCCAGATGGGCGCGCATCTGCCCGGCATGATGGTAGGTATTGACCACGATCCGACGCACACCCGTCTCTGTCAGCCGGTCCAATGTCCAGTCGATCAGCGGCCGGTCGGCCACCTCGACCAGCGGCTTGGGACGGGTCTCGGTCAGGGGCCGCATGCGGGTGCCGAGCCCTGCCGCCAGCACCATGGCCGTCCGGGGCGCACCGGCAAAGCGGATGGGGTCGGTCCTGGTCATGCGGGATCTCCTTCAGTCGTCGTCGTGCCGGCCGCGTCCGGATCGCGCGGCCGGGTGCAGCCGCGGGCATCCCAGGGCAAGGTCTCGTCCAGCCAGTCGGCCAGCGCATGCAGGGCGGGATGCACCAGATCGCGCTCGATCAGCCCCCAGACCCGCGGCTGGTAGTTCAGGTAGCGCGGCTTGCCGTCGCGCAGATGCAGCCGGGCGAAAATGCCGGCGATCTTCATGTTGCGCTGGACCCCAAGGATGGCCAGCGCCGTGCGGAAGGTCTCGCCGTCCAGGGCATCGCGCCTGCGCCGCAGATAGCGCTCCACCATCGCCTCGGCCAGATCCGGCGCCACGTCGCGGCGGGCATCCTCCAGCAGCGAGACCAGATCATAACCGGGATGGCCGATCAGCGCGTCCTGGAAGTCGATCAGCCCCACCCGCGACAGCCCGCGCCGGGCCGGCATCCACAGCAGATTTTCGGCATGATAGTCGCGCAGCACCAGCACCTCGGGCCGAGCCACCTGGTCGATCAGCGGTCTCAGCCGGTCGAGGAAGCCTGCGCGCTCGGCCGCGGTCGCCGCGCGGCCGAGCGCAAGCGGCCAGTACCAGTCGATCAGCAGCAGGGCCTCGCGTTCAAGCGTCGCCGCGTCATAGACCGGCACATCCAGCGCCGCCGCCCCCGGCCGGTCGTGCAGATCGGCCAGCAGGTCGACGGCCGCCGCATAGATCGCGGTCTCGAGCGTCGGGTCGCGGTCCAGCACCACCCGCACCAGATCGTCGCCCAGATCCTCCTGCAGCACGAAGCCGGTCTCGGCGTCGGCCGCCAGAATGGTGGGTGCTGCATAGCCCATCGCCTTCAGATGGGCCGCCACCTTCAGGAAGGGGCGCACATCTTCATGCGGCGGCGGCGCGTCCATCAGCACGGCGGTCTGGCGATCGAGCTTCAGCCGGTCATAGCGCCGGAACGAGGCATCGCCCGCCAGCACCGTGCGTTCGGCACCGCGCCAGCCGGCACGGGCGACGAAGCGGGCGCGATCGAGATCGCGGGCATCGGTCGGGACCGGGGCTGCGGAAGGGGTATCGGTCATGAGCATGTCCGTGGCGGTGAACCGGGCGCGGCCGGGTTCCCAGAGGTAAGATGGCCGAGCCGCGCCGTCCAGTCGCCGGACGGGTGGAGCGTGACCAGCCGTGCGCCGTCGGGCGCGATGGCGATCGACAGGCGCAGCGCCCCCGGATCGAGCCGGCCGCCGGCACGATCCGGCCATTCGATCAGCGCCAGCCCGTCTTCCGCGGCCTCCCACAGCCCCAGCTCGTCGATCTCGTCCGGATCCTCGATCCGATAAAGATCGGCATGAACGACCGGAAGGTCCGGCAGATCATACAGCTGGACCAGGGTGAAGGTCGGGCTCGGCACCTCGATCGGGGCACCGGCAAGCGCCCGGATCAGCGCGCGCGAAAACGCCGTCTTGCCGGCCCCCAGATCGCCGTCGAGCAGGACCATGCCGCCGGCGGCCATCACCGGCGCCAGGCGCTGCGCAAAGGCCTCCGTCTCCGCCTCGCTTGCGAGGCGGATCACCGGCGCCGGGGCACCGGTTCCGCCGGTTTCGGGGGCCCGACAGAGACGGGATCCCGGGCCGGCGCCATGGCGGATCGTCATGCACATCCGCGGGTTCTAGCCTGTCGGCGCGGCCGCGGCAATGGCCGCTTTGCGGCAGCGACTTGACAAGGGCCACCGGATTGAGTCACAAGCCTGTCTTCGCGCGAGGGCGGGCGACATCCGCCGCCATCACCCTTGTGCGGAACGTCACGCCGATCGATCTTCAGCATCACCACCCTGGAACGGGGGCCGATGCCGGGGGCCGGCCGGCGCCCGCCCGGTCGGGCGATACGGACCTTCGGCGACGAAGGCATGTGTCCCCGCCGATGGGAGCATCAGAGGCCGGCGATCGTCGCCGGCCCGCTCCGAGCGAGACGGAAACCGATACGATGTTCGAGAATCTGACCGGCCGGCTCGGCGAGGTCTTCGACCGCCTGAAGCGCCGTGGTGCGCTGACCGAAGCCGACGTGACCGCGGCGCTGCGCGAAGTGCGCATCGCGCTGCTGGAAGCCGATGTCGCCCTCCCCGTCGTCAAGGACTTCATCTCCGCCGTGCGCGAACGCGCCGTCGGCCAGGAGGTGCTGCGTGGCATCAACCCCGCGCAGATGGTCATCAAGATCGTCCACGATCATCTGACGGACATGCTGGGCGGCGACGCGGTCGAGGTCGACCTGAACGCGCCGGCCCCGGTCGCGATCATGATGGTCGGCCTGCAGGGCTCGGGCAAGACCACCACCTCCGCCAAACTCGCCCGCCGTTTCCGCCTGCGCGACAAGAAGCGCGTTCTGCTCGCCTCGCTCGACGTCTACCGCCCGGCGGCGCAGCAGCAGCTGGAAGTTCTGGCGAAGCAGGCCGAGGTCGGCAGCCTGCCGATCGTCTTCGGCGAAAAGCCGGTGGCGATCGCCGAGCGCGCGATGAAGATCGCCGCCCGCGAAGGCTATGACGTCGTCATCCTCGACACCGCCGGCCGGCTGCATATCGACGACGTGCTGATGGACGAGGTCGCGGCGGTCAAGTCGAAGGCCCGCCCGCACGAAACCATCCTGGTCGCCGACGCCATGACCGGCCAGGACGCGGTGACCATCGCCAAGACGTTCCAGGACCGTGTCGGCCTGACCGGCATCGCACTGACCCGCGTCGACGGCGACGCCCGCGGTGGTGCGGCGCTGGCCATGCGTTCGGTCACCGGCAAGCCGATCAAGCTGCTGGGTCAGGGCGAAAAGCTCGACCAGCTCGAGACCTTCCACCCCGAGCGCATCGCCTCGCGCATTCTCGGCATGGGTGACGTGGTCTCGCTGGTGGAGAAGGCGGCCGAGACCATCGACCGCGAAGAGGCCGAAAAGCTCGCCGCCAAGATCCAGAAGGGCACGGGCTTCGATCTCGACGACATGGCCAAGCAGCTGCGCCAGCTGCGCAAGATGGGCGGCATGAAGGGCATGCTCGGCATGCTGCCGGGTGTCGCCAAGATGAAGGCGCAGCTGAACGACGCCAAGCTGGACGAGAAGATCCTGGTTCGTCAGGAGGCGATCATCATGTCGATGACGCCGAAGGAACGCCGCAATCCCGAGATCATCAAGGCCTCGCGCAAGAAGCGCATCGCCGCCGGCTCGGGCAGCAGCGTCCAGGACGTGAACAAGCTGCTCAAGCAGCACCAGGACATGGCCAAGATGATGAAACAGGTCGGCAAGCTCGGCAAGAAGGGCATGATGCGCGGCGGCCTGCAGAACCTGTTGCCGCGCATGTGATCCGGGCCATTCCGCCCCGCCTCATCCCGCGCGCACGCTTCCCAAGATCCCCGTCTTTCCAAAGAAGACACCACCTCCGATACAGGACCCTCCATCCGATGTCCGTGAAGATCCGCCTGACCCGCCTGGGTGCGAAGAAGAGCCCCGTCTACCGCATCGTCGTCGCCAATTCGCGCAACGCCCGCGACGGCGCCTATATCGAGAAGATCGGCACCTACAACCCGCTGGCGGCCAAGGACGATCCGAACCGGATCGTGCTGAACACCGAGCGCGCCCAGTACTGGGTCGGCGTCGGCGCCCAGCCGACCGATCGCGTCGCCCGCTTCCTGGCCGCCGCCGGCATCATCGCCAAGGTCGACCGCAGCAACCCGAGCAAGGGCAAGCCGAAGGCGAAGGCGCAGGAGCGCATGAAGGAAGCGGCCGCCGCCGCTGCCGCCGCCGAAGCCGCTGCCGCCGAGGCCTGATCCGGGCCAAGGCTTCCGGCCCGATCCATAGAGGGAACACCGTTCGTCCATGTCCCGCCCCGGACGTCCCGCCGGCCCCACCGGGGGCCGGGCTGCCCCGCCGCAGCCCGCCCCGGTCGATCCGGCAGAACTGGTCTGCATCGCCGAGTTTGCCGCCCCCCAGGGGGTGCGCGGGCTGGTGCGTCTGCGCCCGTTCACCGAGGATCCCGAGGCGGTGGCCGATTACGGCCCCCTCTATGACCGCACCGGCACCCGCGCCTTCCGCATCCGCATCACCGGCCCCCACAAGGTGGGGCTGGTGGTGAAGGTGGATGGCGTGGACGACCGCGATGCCGCCGCCGCCCTCACCGGCACCCGGCTCCACGTCCCCCGCTCCGCCCTGCCGGCGATCGAGGATGACGAAGAGACCTGGTATCAGGCCGATCTGATCGGCCTCGAGGTGGTGGATCAGGCGGGCGCCGTGGTGGGCCGCGTGCGGGCCGTCCACGATTTCGGCGCGGGCGACATTCTGGAGATCGACCGGCCGGGCGACCGGGCATCGATGATGCTGCCCTTCACCCGCGCCTATGTTCCCGAAGTGTCGGTCGCAGCCGGACGGATGGTGATCGATCCGCCGGAGGGGCTGGAATGAGCGGCCCCGCGGCCGGGGACGGGATCGAGGACGGCAGGGGCGAGAGTCCCTGGTCTGCCGAAATCCTGACCCTTTATCCCGAGATGTTTCCCGGGCCGCTGGGGCATTCCCTGGCGGGGCGGGCGCTCGACCGCGGGCTTTGGAAGCTCGGCGTCACGCAGCTGCGCGATTATGGTCTCGGCCGGCATCGCGCGGTCGACGATACGCCGTCCGGGGGCGGTCCCGGCATGGTCATGAGGGCCGATGTCCTGGCCCCCGCGATCGATGCCGCGATCGAAAAATGCCCCGGCCACGCCTTGATTTACTTGACTCCGCGCGGGCAACCGCTTACCCAATCGCGGATCAGACGTCTGGCCGCCGGGCCCGGCGTCATTGTCCTGTGCGGCCGGTTCGAAGGCGTGGATCAACGCCTTCTCGATGCCCGGCCGTTCGAGGAGATCTGCCTCGGTGATTTCATCCTCTCCGGTGGGGAACTCGCAGCGTTGGTCATGATCGACGCTTGCGTGCGCCTGTTGCCGGGTGTCATGGGGGCCCATGCCTCCCAGGCAGAGGAAAGTTTCGAGGACGACCTGCTCGAATACCCGCACTACACCCGTCCCGATGTCTGGGAAGGGCGCGCGGTGCCGGAGGTTTTGACCTCGGGCCACCACGAGCGGATCCGGGCCTGGAGACAGGACCGGGCAGAGGCGGTGACGCGGGAGCGACGGCCCGATCTGTGGGCGCGGCGTGAGGCGCGCCGCCGCGGCAGCGGCGGCGGGACCTGACGCCGCGCAACCTTGCCGGCCCCGGTGTTTCGTCCGGGCACCGTCAGGGTCGCCGGAAGAAGCTGAAGACCGAAGACGCTGAAGACCTGGAAGACCCCCGGATCATCCGGGAAAGCATTGACTTGAAACTGGCCTGCGCCCGGGGCGCGGCCCCCAACATGGCGAAGGCAGGCGGCCCGGTCCGCCCGCCGGATGTCGAAAGAGGTAGGGTGCGATGAACATCATCCAGCAGCTCGAACAGGAGCAGATCGCGCAGCTGACCGCCGCCCGCGCCGTGCCGGATTTCGAGCCGGGCGACACGGTGCGCGTGAACCTGCGCGTCGTCGAGGGCAACCGCGAGCGCGTGCAGGCCTATGAGGGCGTGTGCATCGCCCGCAAGGGCGGCTCGCTGAACGCCTCGTTCACCGTCCGCAAGATCTCGTATGGCGAGGGCGTCGAGCGCGTGTTCCCGCTCTACAGCCCGCTGATCGAGAGCATCGACGTGGTCCGCCGCGGCCGCGTGCGTCGCGCGAAGCTCTACTATCTGCGTGGCCGGACCGGCAAGGCCGCCCGCATCGCCGAGCGTCGCGACACCCGCGGCCAGGCCGCCGGCTGATCCCGCAAGGGGCCAGCAGTCGCAGGGCTTCGAACCGCCGGCCGTCCTTCGGGATGGCCGGCGGTTTTCGTTTGGGGGTCGCCCCCGCGTCGCCCTCCCGCAGGGCATCGCCCACCCGCCGGCGGGGGCAGGACGGCCAACCGGAATGCCCAATTGGTATACCAAAATGGGGCCCCACCTGTTAACTTATTGAATTTAAACATTTCTTTCCGCTTCCCAAGGGCGCGATGACATATTATTCTTGCCGTCGAAGCAGCCGATGCGACGCAATCTGTCGCGCAGCGGAAATCGCCGCCGTCAAGACGGCCCGCTGACCGCCCAAGCGTGAACGAGGAACCGATGTCCGCCCCACGTACCCTGTACGACAAGATCTGGGAGAGCCACCTGGTCGAGAGCCGTGAGGACGGTTCGGCCCTGATCTATGTCGACCGCATGCTCATCCACGAGGTCACGAGCCCGCAGGCCTTCGAGGGCCTGCGTGTCGCCGGCCGCAAGCCGCGGCGCCTCGACGCGCTGCTGGCGGTGGCTGACCACAACGTGCCGACCGTGCAGCGGGCCCAGGGCATCGCGGATCCGGTCTCGCGCACCCAGGTCGAGACGCTGGAAGAGAACTGCGCCCATTTCGACGTGCCCTATTTCCCGATCATGGACGACCGTCAGGGCATCGTGCACGTGATCGGGCCCGAGCAGGGCTTCACCCTGCCCGGCACGGTCATCGTCTGCGGCGACAGCCACACCTCGACCCATGGTGCCTTCGGCGCCCTGGCCTTCGGCATCGGCACCTCCGAGGTCGAGCATGTGATGGCGACCCAGACCCTGGTTCAATCGCCGTCGAAGACCATGCGGATCAATGTCGAGGGTGATCTGCCCCAGGGTGTGGGCCCCAAGGATATCGTGCTCGCGATCATCGGCCGCATCGGCACCGGCGGCGCCACCGGCCGCGTGGTCGAATATGCCGGCTCGGCGATGCGCAGCCTGTCGATGGAAGGCCGGATGACGGTCTGCAACATGTCGATCGAGGCCGGCGCCCGTGCCGGCCTGGTCGCCGTCGACGAGAAGACCATCGACTATCTGCGCGACCGGCCGATGTCGCCCAAGGGCGAGATGTTCGAGCAGGCCGCCGCCTATTGGCGGACGCTGGTCTCCGACGAAGGTGCGGTGTTCGACGACGAGATCACCATCGATGCCGCCAGCATCGTGCCGCAGGTGACCTGGGGCACCAGCCCGCAGGATGTGGCGCCGATCACCGGCACCGTGCCGAACCCGGCCGAGGTCGCCGACCCCATGCGCCGCGCGGCCATGGAGCGGGCGCTGAGCTATATGGGCCTCGAGCCCGGCACGCCGCTTGCTGCCGTGCCGGTGCAGAAGGTCTTCATCGGCTCGTGCACCAACGGCCGGATCGAGGATCTGCGCGAGGCGGCAGCCATCGCCCGGGGCCGCAAGGTCGCAGAGGGCGTGCAGGCGCTGGTCGTGCCCGGCTCGGGCCTGGTGAAGAAGCAGGCCGAGGCCGAGGGTCTGGACAGGATCTTCGTCGAGGCCGGTTTCGAATGGCGCGAAGCGGGCTGCTCGATGTGCCTTGCCATGAATGCCGACCGGCTGGGCGAAGGCGAGCGGTGCGCCTCCACGTCGAACCGCAATTTCGAGGGCCGGCAGGGCCGCGGTGGCCGCACCCATCTGATGAGCCCGTCGATGGCCGCTGCCGCTGCCATCTCCGGCACGCTCGCCGATGTGCGCGCCCTCTGAGCCCCGCTCTCTGAACTTCCGGCCGAAAGCCTGATCCCATGGACAAGTTCACGACCCTGACCGGCATCGCCGCGTCCTTCCCGCGGGTCAATATCGATACCGACCTGATCATCCCGAAGCAGTATCTGACCACCATCAAGCGCACCGGCCTGGGGGTCGGCCTGTTCTCGGACGTCCGCTATGATCGCGACGGCAACGAGACCGGCGATTTCGTGCTGAACAAGGCGCCGTGGCGCGAGGCGAAGATCCTGCTCGCCGGCGACAATTTCGGCTGCGGCTCCAGCCGCGAGCATGCCCCCTGGGCGCTGCTCGATTTCGGCATCCGCTGCGTGATCGCGCCGAGCTTCGCCGACATCTTCTACAACAACTGCTTCAAGAACGGCATCCTGCCGGTCAAGCTGGACGAGGCCCTGGTGCAGAGCCTGATGCCGCTGGCCGAGAACCCCGAGACCGCGGTGATGACCGTGGATCTGGCGGCGCAGGAGATCCGCGCCCAGGGCCGCGAGCCGATCCGTTTCGAGATCGACGGTTTCCGCCGTCACTGCCTGCTCGAAGGCCTCGACGACATCGGCATCACGCTGACCTCGGAAGACCGGATCACTGCCTTCGAGGCGAAGCAGAAGGCCGCCCAGCCCTGGCTCTACGCCGCCGGCTGAACGACCGATCCGACCCTTGAGGAGGGCCGCGGCGGGAGGCAAAACCCGGCCGCGGCCGTCTTCGATGCGACGACCGCTCCCCCAGACGATCGCCCCCCATTCGAGACAGAAAGACGGACGCGACACATGGCCGCCAACAAGAAGCTGCTGATCCTGCCGGGTGACGGCATCGGCCCCGAGGTGATGGGCGAGGTTCGCCGCATCATCGGCTGGTTCGAAAAGGCCCGCGGGCTCTCCTTCGATATCGCAGAAGATCTCGTCGGCGGCGCCGCCATCGACGCCTACGGCACGCCGCTGGCGGACAAGACCCTGGACCTCGCCATGGGCGCCGATGCGGTGCTGCTGGGCGCGGTCGGCGGCCCGAAATGGGAGCCGCTGCCCTTCGAGATCCGGCCCGAGCGCGGCCTGCTGAAGCTGCGCAAGGAAATGCAGCTCTACGCCAATCTGCGCCCGGCGATCGTCTTCGACGAGCTGGCCGATGCCTCGACGTTGAAGCGTGAGGTGGTGGCGGGCCTCGACATCCTGATCATCCGCGAGCTGACCGGCGACCTCTATTTCGGCACGCCGCGCGGCGTGGAGACCCTGCCCGACGGTACCCGCCGCGGCATCAACACCATGGTCTACACCTCGCCGGAAGTCCGCCGCGTGACGAAGATCGCCTTCGATCTGGCCCGCAAGCGCGGCTCGAAGGTCTGCTCGGTCGACAAGGCCAATGTGGTCGAGACCACCGAGATGTGGCGCGAAGAGGTCATCAAGCTCCACGGCGAGGGCTATGAGGACATCCAGCTCAGCCACATGTATGTCGACAATGCCGCCATGCAGCTGGTCCGCAATCCGAAGCAGTTCGACGTGATCGTCACCGGCAACATCTTCGGCGACATCCTGTCGGACGAGGCCGCGATGCTGACCGGCTCGCTCGGCATGCTGCCCTCGGCCTCGCTGGGCGATCCCGACGAGACCGGCCGCCGTCGCGCCCTTTACGAGCCGGTGCACGGTTCGGCCCCCGACATCGCCGGCCAGGGCATCGCCAACCCGCTCGCCACCGTGCTCAGCTTCGCCATGATGCTGCGCTATTCCTTCGACCTCGACGAGGCGGCGAACCAGGTCGAGCAGTCGGTCCGCAACGTGCTGGCGCGCGGCCTGCGCACCGGCGACATCATGCAGCCTGGCATGACCCGGGTCTCGACCCAGGCCATGGGCGAGGCGATCGTCGAGGAGCTGGCGAAGCTGGGCTGAGGCACCACGCCCCGGCCCCCGGCCGGCCCTTGCCGAGACGATCTTTACGACGACAGAACGGCGAAGCCCTTCCATCGGCAGGGCTCCGCCCCTATCTTGCGCCCGCAAGGCATCGGCGAGTTTCGCCGCTGCCCGGCGGGCGCAATGCCGTTCCGGACCGCCTCCTCCCCGCAACGGGCCGAGGCCTCCCCGACGGCGCTTCCGCCCTTTTCAGACGAGATCGAAGGAAGACGTCATGGCCGATGTGATCGCGGTGATCGGTGCCGCCGGTGCCGCCGGACGCGAGGTGCTGCAGGTTCTGGCGGCCCGCGGAATCGGCGTCGAACGGGTCCGCGCGCTGGAGACCGAGGTTCAGCGCGGCGACGCCCTCACCTATGGCGACGACCACGAAGTGCCGCTCGTGAAGCTTGCCGATTTCGATTTCGCGGGCGTTGCGATCGCGATCTTCGCCGGCCTGCCGGCCATCGCCAGGGTGCACGGCCCCCGCGCCGCTGCCGCGGGTGCGGTGGTGGTCGACATGACCGGCGCCTATCGCAGCATCGACGGCGTGCCCCAGGCCCTGGTGCCGGTGAACCCGCGCGCGCTCAGGGCCTGGAGCCGCCACCGTGCCGTCGCCTGCCCGCCGGCGGCCGCCGTCGCGATCGCCATGGCACTGAAGCCGCTGCATGCCCTGGTCCCTGTGACCGCCCTCTCCGCCACCGTGCTGCAATCCGTTTCGGGCGCCGGCAAGGCGGCGATGGACGAGTTGTTCGACCAGACCAAGGACATCTTCATCGGCAACCGCCGCGATCCCGAGCAGTTTCCGAAGCAGATCGCCTTCAACGTGATCGGCGCCGAGGCCGACGATGCCGCCACCGGCCGCACGCGGGAAGAGCACGAGATTGCCGGTGCCATCGGCGCCCTGCTCGGCCCCGCCATCGCCGCCCGGATCATCACCGCACAGGTGCCGGTGTTCATCGGCGACAGCATCGCGCTCTCCGTCACCTTCGAGCGCGCGATCGACCCGGCCGCGGCCTGGGCGGCGCTGCATGACGATCGCGATCTGGCGGTCACCGCCCCGGTGCCGGGCGGCGAGGCCGACCAGGATGCCGCCACCACCCCGGTCGAGATCGTCGGCGAGGCGCCGGTCTATGTCTCGCGCCTGCTGTCGGACCGGAGCGATGCGCGCACGCTCGATCTCTGGATCGTGGCCGACAACCTGCATCGCGGCCAGGCGCTGACCGCGGTGGAAATTGCGGAAGCCCTGCTGCGCGACCATCTCACCCCCCGCCTCGGCAGCACACCCGAGGCCTGATCCGGAGATCCATATGGGGCCGGCCGACCGTCTTGATCTTTCTGTGCCGGCCTTCCGCCCGGCCCCGCTCCGCGACGAGGCGGTCTATCCGGCAAGCGGCCTGCGCCCGGCCGGATTCGCGGCCCTCGACGGCGTCTTCGACGATGCACTCTGCGATGCGCTGATCGCCGCCTTCGATGCCGTGGGCGGCCATACCGCCTCTCTGGTCAAGGGCGTGCAGTCGGCCGGCATCCGCCGATCACGCGTGCTGTGGTTCGACGCCGAGAGCAGCCCCGACCCCGACCTCACCGCCGCGGTCGACCGGCGGATGGCCGAAGTGACGGCCCTTCTCAACCGCACCCGCTTCGGCTTCGCCCTCGACGGCTTCGACGAAGCCTTCCAGATCGCCCGCTATGATGCGGAGATCGCCGGCGGCTATATCCGCCATGTCGACCGCGGCGAAGGCCCGCGCGCCCGGCGCCGCAAGCTCGGCATCTCGATCCAGCTTTCGGCGCCAGAGGAATACGAGGGCGGCGACCTGATTCTCGAACCCCAGGCGGTGCCGATCACCGGACCCCGCCGCCGGGGCACCGCCATCGCCTTTCCGTCCTATGTCGTCCACGAGGTCACGCCCGTCACCCGCGGCTGCCGCTACAGCTTCGTCGCCTGGGTGCACGGGCCCGGCTTCGTCTGAGACCGCGGCCGGCCTCCGATCTTTCTCAGGCGCTGCGAGCCTTGGCGATCTTGTGCAGATAGGCCATGTAGCCGATCGGGATGCGGCTGGCGCCGTGGACCTGGATGACAGTGCCTGAGACCCAGGCCGCCTCGTCGGCCGCCAGATAGACGCAGATGCCCGCCACATCTTCCGGCGTGCCCAACCGGCCCAGCGGCACGGTGTCGATCTGCTTCTGTGCCCGCGGACCCGACATGAATTCGGCATTCTCCTCCGTGACCACCACACCCGGGGCGACCGCATTCACCCGGATGTTGCGATGGCCCCATTCCACCGCCATGGTCTGGGTCAGGTTTTCCACCCCGGCCTTGGCGGCACCGTACTGACCCGTCATCGGGTTGGGATGGGAGCCCGAGCGCGAGGTGATGTTGATGATCGAGCCGCCGTCGGTCATCGCCCGCGCCGCCGCCTGAGCGGCGAAGAAGGTCGCCTTCATGTTGAGGTCGACCACCCGGTCCCACTGCCCCTCGTCGATATCGATCAGCGGGCCGACATCGGCCGGGTCGGCACTGCCGGCATTGTTGACCCAGATGTCCAGCCGGCCGAAAGCCTCCAGTGTCCGCGCGACGATCGTCTGGGCTGCGCCCGGGGCGGTGATGTCCTGCGGCACCGCCAGCGCCGTACCACCGGCGGCACGGATCGCCGCGACCGTAGCCTCCAGCGGCGCTTCGGCACGGCCGGTGCAGACCACCCTGGCCCCTGCCTCAGCCAGGGCGTGGCTGATCCCCTTGCCGATCCCACGGCCACCGCCGGTTACGACCGCAACTTTACCGTCGAGTGAAAACAACGCCTTACCCTTCCTGAGCGCCGGGCATACCACATGCGGATGTGCCCGGTCATTTCACTTGCTTGCTGACTAGCTATCAAATACGCTCCGGGCATGCAATCCGAAGATTGCCAAGATCACGGGAGGGAACAGGAAGATGAACGGGGCAAGGATCCTGCGCACCGGCGCTGCCGCCGTGCTGGGGCTCGCAATCGGGGCCGGCACGCTGTCCGCATCCGCGACGGAGCTGCGCATCGCCAGCGGGACGGTGAGCAAGAACGCGCTCAATGGCGGCATGTACAAGTTCGCCGAGTTGATCGCGCAGAAGACCGACGGCACCTATACCGGCAAGGTGTTCCCGGGCACGCTGCTCTCCTTCGCCGAGATGACCAACGGCGTACGCGATGGCGTGGTCGATGTGGGCTATGTGATCCCTGCCTATACCCGGGCGGAATTTCCCCAGACCAACCTCCTGATCGACATGTCGACCGCTTCCTCCGATCCGGTCGTCATGGCAGGGGCGATCAACGACTACATGTTCTCGTGCGCGCCCTGCCTGAAAGAATTCGATGCCCTGAACCAGGTCTTCCTGGGCTTCTCTGTGGCTGGCCCCTACTACCTGATGTCGACGAAGAAGATTGCCTCGCTCGACGATTTCCGCGGCAAGACCATCCGTGGTATCGGCCCCTTCGGCCGCTGGATCGAGGCGATGGGCGGCAAATCGGTGCTGGTCACCTCAACGGATGTCTACGAATCGCTCAACCAGGGCCAGCTCGACGGCAACACCCAGGGGCTGGACACGCTGAAGAGCATGTCGCTGGGCGACATCGTCGACTACGTGCTCGACATCCCGATCGGCCTCTATCTGGGCAGCGCGCTCTATGACGTGAACCGCGATGTCTGGGACGACATGACCCCCGAACATCGCCGCGCCTTCCTGGCCGCGGCGGCCGAGGGCCATGCTTGGACCACGATCAACTACTTCGCCGAGAACAATGTCTTCCTGACCCATCCCGAAACCGGCGGGGTCGAGATCGTGAAACCCGACGAAAAACTCGCCGCCGCTTCGGCAGCCTTCCGGGAAGCAGATCTCGACACGGTCGCGAAAATCAATGCCGAGAAATACGGCATCACCGATGCGACCGAGCGGGTGGCGCGGCTGCGTGGGCTGGTGAAGAAGTGGGAGGGGCTGATGCAGGACGTCGACAAGACGGACGTCGCCGCCGTGGCCGCGATCTATGACCGGGAGATCTTCACCAGGATCGACCCCTCGGCTCTCTGACGCCCCGCCCATGAGGAATTCCGTCCGATGCGCTCACTCGGCCGCATCCTGAACCGGCTGTCGACCCTCTCGGCCGCGATCGGCGGCGTCGCCGTCATCCTGATGATGCTGCAGATCGTGGTCGACGTTCTGCTCAAGAACCTCTTCACCTGGCCGGTGCCGCTGACCGCGACCCTGGTCACCAAATGGTACATGGTCGCGGCCGCCTTCCTGCCGCTGGCGCTGACCGAGATCCTCGACCGCAATGTCGCGGTCGAGGTGCTCTTCCAGCACCTCACCCGACGCTGGAAGCGGATCTTGGGCGGTGCCGTCTGCCTGCTCTCGGCCGGGATTGCCGGCCTGATGGTCGTACCGCTCTGGGACGAGGCCATGAAGCGCATGGCGGCTGGCAGCTTCATCGTCGAGAACGGCGACCGGCTGTCGGTCTGGGAGGCCTATTTCTTCCTGCCCGTCGGGTTCGGCCTTTTCGCCCTGGTCCTGCTCTACCGCACCGTCATCCTCTGGACGGGCGCCGAAAGCGGTCTGAACGAGGTGCCGATCGATACCGACCGCACGGATGACGACATGACCGGCAAGGTGCATGGCTGATGGACAGCGAGATCATCGGCCTGCTCGGCCTCGTGGTGTTGATGGGCCTGCTGATGCTGCGGGCGCCGATCGGCATCTCCCTCATCGCGGTGTCCTTCTCGGGCATCTACTACCTGATCGGCCCACGTCCCGCCTTCGGCATGCTTGCATCGCTGCCCTACGATTTCGCATCGAAATGGACGCTGTCCTCGGTGCCGATGTTCCTGCTGATGGGCTTCGTCTGCTTCAATGCCGGGCTGACCCGCGGGCTGTTCCAGACCGCACGCAGCTGGCTCGCCTGGCTGCCCGGCGGGCTTGCCGTCGCCTCGGTCTGGGGTTCCGCCGGCTTCGCAGCGGTCACCGGCTCGTCGATCGCCTGCTGCGCCGCCATGGGCCGGATCGCGGTGCCCGAAATGCTGAAGGCCGGCTATCAACCGGCACTCGCCACCGGCACGATCGCCGCAGCCGGCACCCTCGGCGCCCTTATTCCACCCTCGATCCTGCTGATCCTGTTCGGCGTCTTCGCCGAAGTGCCGATCTCGAAACTGTTCATCGGCGGCATCGGCGCAGGTCTGCTCACCGCCCTGCTCTACATGGGGGTGATCATCTCGGTAGCGGTGATCCGGCCCGACTATGCCCCCCGGATGCGAGAGCGCCCCGACATGGCAGAGCGGATGCGGCAGCTGCGCGAAAGCTGGCCCGTCTTCGCCCTGCTGGTGATCGTGATCGGTGGCATGTTCTTCGGCCTGTTCACCGCCACCGAGGCGGGGGCGGTAGGTGCCTTCTTCGCGATCGTCATCGCCCTGTTTCGCCGCAGCATCGGGCTTGCCGGCCTCTGGCAGTCGATCCGCGAAACCATCGTCACCACCGCGTCGCTGTTCCTGATCGCGGTCGGCGCCAATCTGCTGACCCGCTTCCTGACCCTGTCCGGCGCCAGCCACTACATCGCCGACGCCATCATGGCGCTGCAGGCCGACCCGCTGACCCTGCTGATCGGGCTGTCGGTGATCTACCTGCTGATGGGGATGTTTCTGGATCCGCTGGGCGCAATGCTGCTGACCCTGCCCGTGCTGCTGCCGGTGCTGGACCAGGCCAGAATCGATCTCATCTGGTTCGGCGTCTTCCTGGTCAAGTTCCTGGAGATCGGCATGATCACGCCTCCCATCGGCCTCAATGTCTTCGTGCTCAAGGGCGTGCTGGGCCGGCAAGTCCCGCTGACCACCATCTTCCGCGGTATATTGTGGTTCCTGGCCGCAGACTTCGTGGTGGTTGCAGCCTTCATCGCCTTCCCGGGCATCATCACCTGGCTGCCGGAACTGATGGGCTGACACCACCGCCCGCCCCCTGACATCCCCCCCGACCATCCGCCATCCGACCAAAAGCTGAGGGCAGACCCGCGCCATGCAGACCGACATCGCCTCGACGGACCGGACCGAGCCGCTGGGCTCGAAACAGAGGCGCCGGGAGGAATCCGACCGGAAGATGCTCCGGGCAGCACTCGCGCTGATCGCGCGCCACGGCACCGTCGGCGCCAGCATGGCACAGATCGGCATCGATGCCGGCTATAGCCGCGGCCTGCCGGTCCAGCGTTTCGGCACCAAGCTCGCCCTGCTCGAAGCCGTGATCGATGCAGTGCAGGACCGTTTCCTGCGCCATGTCGAACGCCGTACCGCCGGCAAGCGCGGCTGTGCGGCGCTGGTCGAGAGGATCAGGGTCCAGATCGAGGCGGTGCGCGACATGCCCGATTCGGCGATCGCCCTCTATCATCTGATCGTCGACTCGGCCGGCGCCGTGCCGGAACTCAAGCCCCGTATCGCCCTGCTGCACGCCGCCTATCGCGACAATCTGCGCACCTATCTGCTGCAGGCGCGCGAGATGGGAGAACTGCGCGACGGCCTCGATATCGACCAGTACGTCAGGACCATCTCGGGCACGATCAGCGGCATCTGCATCCAGGCGCTCATCGCCGATGGCGATACCCGTCGGCTGGGTGAGGATGCGAAGTTCATCGCCGATCTGTTCGTGTCCCAGGTGGCCCGTCACCCGCCCGGGCGGGATGCGCCGGGCGGCACCGCCGGCGCCTGAGCCGGCCGCAGCACGAGGACGACAGGATGTTCGTAGAGGTGAGCCACCCCGCTCCGGGCGTGGCGATGGTGGCGCTCGACCGTACGGAGCGGCTTAACGCCCTCTCGACGGCAGTTGCAGACGGCCTGCTCGAAGCCCTTCGCACCATCGCGGCCGATGCGGGAACCGGTGCCGTGATCCTGACCGGCCACGGGCGCGGTTTCTGCGCCGGTGGCGATGTCAGGGAGATGCGCACCAACCGTGCGAAGACCGTCGATCAGCGCCGGCGGGATCTGGCCCGGATGCACGACATACCGCGACTGCTCAGGGCCATGCCCCAGCCGGTAGTGGCGGCCGTCGCCGGCCCCGCCTATGGCGCCGGTTTTGCCCTGGCTCTCGGCTGTGATCTGGTTCTGGCAGCCGACGACGCCCGTTTCGGCACGGCCTTTCTGAAGCAGGGTCTCGCCAGCGATTTCGGCCTCGCCTACCAGCTGGTCCGGCTGGCCGGGCCGGCCATGGCCCGGCGCCTGATCTATCTGGATGAGGTGTTGACGGCCCGTGCCGCCGCGGAAGCCGGTCTGGTCGCCCAAGTGGTGCCGCGTGCCGAGCTGGCGGCACAGGCGCTCGATTGCGCCACCCGCCTCGCCCGGCTTCCTGCCGATGCAAGGCTTGCCATGAAGCGTCTGCTCGCCATGGCCGAGACCGAAAGCCACGAGGTGATGCTGCAGATCGAGACTTCAACCCAGATCGCCCTCGTTACCTCGGCCCACCACGCCGCCGCCGTCGACGCCTTCCTGGGTGGCGACCCCCACGCGGCCACGAAGACGCCCCAGGAGAAACGCTCATGACGACTGCCGCATCCGCCGCCCGCGGCGATCCTTGGACGCGGGAAGCGCTGCTCCCACTCTATGCTCCGCGGAGCATCGCCATCGTCGGTGCCTCCATGCGCCCCGGCTCTTTCGGTGCCCGCACGCTCGGCAATCTCGATGCCTATGACGGCCGCATCCATCTGGTGAATGCACGTTACGACACGATCGACGGGCGGCCCTGCCATGCTTCGGTCGGGGTCCTGCCCGAAGTGCCGGATCTGGTGGTGATCACCACCCCGGCGCCGACCGTCGAAGAGGTTCTGGAAGACTGCATTGCGGCCGGCGTGCCGGCTGCGATCGTCTATGCTTCGGGCTTTGCCGAGACCGGGGATCCGGAGGATGCCGCCCGTCAGGACCGGCTTGCCACCCGCGCAGCCGAAGCCGGACTCCGGCTGCTCGGCCCCAATTGCGTCGGGATGCTCGACTATGTCTCCGGCGCCCGGGTCACCTTCGCCGGCGTGCCCGCAGGCCGGGTGACCGAGGGCCCGGCGATCGGGCTGATCTGCCAGTCGGGCGCGCTCGGCTTCGCCCTTGCCCAGGCGATGGATCGCGGCGTCGCTTTCAGCCACGTGCTGAGCTGCGGCAATTCCGCCGATGTCGATGTCGCCGACTGGATTTCGGCCCTGGCCGACGATCCCCATTGTTCTGTGATCGCCTGCGCCTTCGAGGGCGCCCCGGATCCACGGCGTTTTCTGGCGGCAGCCGAACGGGCCTGGGCGCGCGACAAGCCGCTGGTGGTCTTCAAGCTTGCGACCGGCGAGGAGGGGGCCGTCGCGGCCATGTCGCATACCGGGTCCCTCGCCGGTTCTCACGCAGCCTGGACCGCGCTGTTCGATCGCGCCGGTGCGATCGTGGTCGAAGACTTCGATGCCCTGGTCGAAACAGCGGCCTTCTTCGCCAAGGCACCCGCCCGGACGCCTCCGGCGTCGCCGTGCTCTCAGGCTCGGGCGGTGCCGCGATCATGGCCGCCGACTGCGCCGAGACGGAAGGTGTCGCCCTGCCCCAGCCGTCCGAGGCGGTGCGGGCACGGCTACGCGCCGGGTTGCCGCCTTTCGTCCAGCCCCGCAATCCGGTCGATGCCACGGCACAGATCATCAACGACATGTCGGCGCTGCTCGACTGCGCCGACGCGCTGCTCGGTGATCCGGCCTTCGGCACGCTGGTTTTCGGCTACCCCTACGCCTATGACACCGCCACTGCCCGTCAGCCGCATCTGAGCGCACTGGCTGCGCGACATGGCAAACCGATCTGCCTGGTCTGGCTGACCCAGCTTCTTGAAGGCCCCGGCACGCGCGAGGCCGAAGCCGATCCGAACCTGATCGTGTTCCGGTCCATGCGCCGCTGCTTCCGCACCCTCCGTGCCTGGCACGACCGGGGGGCCCGTCGCCGCCGGCCGGTCCGGTCTGCCCTGGCGACATATGATCGCGACAGGGTCAGAGCCCTGTTCACCGATGCCGGACCTGGACCGCTCGGCGAGGGCGCATCCAAGGCGATCCTCGCCGCCTGTGGAATCGCCCTGCCCCAAGGCGGGCGCGCCGCCGACGCCGCCGGGGCAGCTGAGCTTGCGGAGCGGATTGCGGGTCCGGTCGCGATCAAGATCGACAGCCCCGACATCCCGCACAAGACCGAGGCGGGCGGCGTGATGCTGGGCGTCACCGGGCCCGAGGCCGCGGCCGAGGCGTTCCAGAGGGTCCTGACACGCTGCCGCGCAGCAGCCCCCGGCGCCCGGATCACGGGCATCACCGTCGAGGAAATGATCCCGCCCGGCGTAGAGGTGATCATCGGCATCCGCGATCAGGAAGGGTTCGGCCCGACGGTCACCGTCGGTCTGGGCGGGGTGTTCACCGAACTGCTCCGCGACACCCGCACAGCCCTCGCCCCGGTCGATATCAGTGAAGCACTGGCCATGCTGCGCGGCCTTCGCGGGGCCAGGGTGTTCAACGGTTTTCGCGGCGCACCACCGATCGATCTCGTCGCGGTGGCAGGGGTGGTGGCGACACTCTCGCAGCTCGCCGCCGACAGCGGCGGCCGGCTGGCCGAATTCGAGGTCAATCCGCTGATCTGCCTGCCTGATCGGGCCGTCGCCGTGGACGGGATGGCCGTCCTCGCGCCCCCGCCGGCAGGCAAATCTGCGCCAGCAAGGGGAGGGCTCCGTCCGTGAATTTCAACTGGACCGAGGAAGACCGCGCCTATCGCGCCCGGATCCGGGATTTTCTGCGCCGGGAGTTGCCGGCCGACTGGCACAGCATTGCCCGCCACGGCCCCGGCTCGCGGGAGCAGACCGCCTTCAGCCTGGAATTCTGCGCCAAGCTCGCAGCCGAAGGCCTGCTGGTACCGCACTGGCCGCGGGAATGGGGCGGCGAGAACCGGCCGACCTGGGAGCACTTCATTCTGGGCGAGGAAATGTGGGCGGCGGGCGAGCCGCGGGGCGCCCAATACATGAACGTGAACTGGATCGGCCCGACGCTGATGCGCTATGGCACGCCCGAGCAGCAGCAGCGCTATCTGCCCGAAATGGCGGCGGGGCAGGCGATCTGGTGCCAGGGGTTTTCGGAACCCGGGGCCGGCTCGGATCTGGCCGCCCTGCGAACCCGCGCAGAACGCGACGGCGACGACTACGTGATCAACGGCACCAAGATCTGGACCTCCTATGCCGCGCTGGCCGATCACTGCTTCCTGCTGGCCCGGGTCGGATCGGGTGAGGCCGGATCGGGCAGCGATCGCGCGGGGATCGCGATCTTCCTGGTACCGATGTCGACCGCCGGCATCCAGGTGCGCGCCATCCCCAGCCTGATCGGCCATGGCGACATACACGAGACCTTCTTCACCGACGTCCGGATACCGGCCACGGCCCGGCTGGGCGCCGAGGGCGAAGGCTGGTCGATCATCGCCTACGCGCTCGCCAATGAACGGGTCGGCATCCCGCGCTATCAACTCTCGGCGCGGGTCCTGGACGGCATGGTTGCCGATCTGGCTGCGCGGGGCCGCTTCGACGACCCGGTCATCCGCAGCCGGGCCGGCGCCGCCTTCGCCGCCTGCGAGGCGGCCCGGATGCTGGTCTATCGGGTGGTCGACCAGCGGGCACGCGGTGCTGCACCGGGTCCTGAGTCCAACATCGCCCGGGTGGCTGTGATCGCCGCCGACCATGCCGTAACCGATTTCGGCCTGGATTTCCTACCCCACAGTTTCAGCGGTGATGGCGTCTCGACCGGTGGCGATCCCGACCTGCTCGCCCATCACGAGCGGGCGATCGTCGCCGGCATCGCCGCCGGTGCCGCCGAAATCCAGCTGGGGCTGATTGCCCGACGCCACCTCGACCTGCCCAGAGAGGCTCCGTGATGGATTTCACTCCGAACGAGGATCAGACCGCCTTCTTCGCCATGCTCGACCGCATGACCGAAGCCCCCGAGGCCGGGTGGGCGGTCGCACCCGATTATGCTCGTTTCGCCTGGTCGGCAACGCTCGATGCGACATTGGATGCCAACGGCTTCTACGATGCGGCCAACGAAGAGACCCTGGGCCCTGTCGCCGCCGCCGAACTGGTCCGCAGGCTCGCACGGTTGCCGGTGGTCGTTGAATGTGCTGCCTCGGCCCTGCTGCGCAGCGCCCTGCCGGCCGACCTTCCCCGGCCCCTTGCCGTGCTCGAAGAGGCGGCGGGCGAACCGGTCCGTTTCCTCCCCCAGGCCCGCAGCGTGCTGAGACTCGGCCCGGGCAGGGCGGCGATCGCCCGGCCGGCACCAGGTCAGGTGGTGACGGTGGACAGTCTCTTCGCCTATCCGATGGGACGGTTCACCGAACGGGGGCCCGACTGGGAGCCGATCAACGCCGATCCGGCAGCTCTCGCCGATCTCTGGCGGATCGCGATTGCAGCTGAGATGGCGGGGGCACTCGACGGGGCACTCGACAGCGTCGTCAGTCATGTCCGCGACCGGCGCCAGTTCGGCCGGCCGCTCGGCAGCTTCCAGACGATCCAGCACCGGCTGGCCGAGGCTGCGACCCGTATCGAAGGGGCGCGACTTCTGGTCCTGAAGGCAGCAGAGCATCGGGCCCCGACAGAGGCGGCCATCGCCCTCGGCTATGTCCAGGACATTGCCACCCGGGTGATCTACGACCTGCACCAGTTCATGGGTGCCATGGGCCTGACCCTCGAACACCCGCTGCACCGCTGGACCTACCGGGTGCGGTTGCTGCGGTCTGCCTTCGGCGGTGCTGCCCGCAACTTCGACATGGCCGCCGGTCTTCGCTGGACGGCAAGCCCCAGCGCCGCCAGCACCAGCGGATAGATCACCGATCCGCCCTGGGCCAGGGCGAGGCCGGCCACCAGAACCACGCAGGCGGCGGCGAGCAGCCGGGTGCCCGGGCCTTCCGACAGCCGGAACAGCGCCGCCGCCGCAACCCCGTACAGGATCAGGAAATTCTGTCCGGCGATGCCGAGCAGGACATCGACCCGGCTGAAGCCGGCCGCGTCGGCGGCGATCACCGCCAGCAACACCACGACCAGTACACCGGCCGCCCTGACCGGCTGGTCGCCCCGCAGGCCGGCCAGCGCCGACGGCAGGGTGCCGGCGCGGGCGAGGGCGAAAATCATCCGCGACACGCCCCAGATGGCGGCAGCCAGATTGGCCAGGATCATCACGGTCACGACCGCCGCCACCGCCCGGCCGCCGACAGCCCCGAACCGGCCGTCCATGATCGCCGCGAACGGGGTTTCGAACCGGCCGTCCAGATCGCGGGTCTGGGCGATCCAGGCCATGACCAGGTAGAGCACCACCGCCACCACGAAAGACAGCGCCATCGCCCGCGGGAAATCCCGGGCCGGGTCGCGGAACTCCTCCGACAGGTTGGACGCGATCTCCCAGCCCGTGAAGGCGAAGAAGATCATCATGAACGGCGCCAGAGCCAGCCCCCAGTCCACTTGGTCCGGCAGCAGCGGCAGGGGGGTGGCGGCTTCCGGGACCAGCACGGCGCCGGTCACCGCAATCGCGCCCAGCAGCACCAGCAGCACGGCCGCCATCGCCTGGTTGACCCTGGCGGCCCCCGCGGCCGACAGCAGGTTCACCGCAAACCCCGCCGTGACCAGCCCCGCCGCCCAGGCATGCGGGCTGCCGCCCACCGCACCCGCGGCATAATACCCGCCGGTCAGCGCGATCGAGGGCAGGCCGATCGCCACCGCCCCCAGCAGGATGAAGGACGAGGCCGGCGCCCAGGCGGGGCCGAAGGCGCGGGCGGCGAAATGGCCGATGCCGCCCGCATCCGGAAACCGCCGCCCCAGGATCACGAACACCGCAAGCAGCGGCAGGGCGGCGAGCGCACAGATGCCCCAGGCCAGCAGGGCATGATCGCCCGCCTGCCGCACCGCCAGGCCCGGCAGGATCAGCAGCCCCGCCCCCAGCACGATGTTCAGCATCACCGCCGCCCCTTTGAGCGGGCCCAGATTGCGTGCGAGTTCGCGGCCGCCCTCGCTCATGCGGTCCCTCCTCCTCCCAGCTCCACGATGCGGGGCGCGATCAGATAGACTACGCCCCCCTCCAGCGCCACCGAACCGTGGCGGATACCGGCCGGCAGCCGGATCACATCGCCCTGGCGGCAGAGGGTCTCGGTGTTGCCGGACGCGTCCGCCCAATAGAATCGCAGGCTCCCCTCCAGGATCACCAGGGTCTCGTCCACCGGATGGGCATGCCAGGCATGTTCCTTGCCCGGCCGGTCGCGCTGCACCTCGACCGCCCCCTGTTCCGGCATCAGCGTCCGGATCAGGTCAGGCAGGGCCGGCGGGGTCAGGTGGCGGGTCAGGATCTCGACCATGGCTCAGACCACCTCCGCATCGGTATCCCTGAGCCGCGCAAACGGGCAGGCGGGTGCCGGCCGGTTGGCGTCGTCCAGGAAATACTGGCGATGCTCGCGGGTCTCGGGTGCGCCATAGCGGCCGAGATCGGGCGAGGCCGGCAGCATGTCGAAGGCGACCAGCCGCCGACGCACCTTGGCGAACGACGTCGCGGCAGCCTGTTCCGTCCCCAGGATTTTGTCGAACACCCAGCGCGGCTGGAAGGTCAGCATGAAGGTGCTGGACCGCCGGCTCTGGCGGGCGATATGGGCGGGGGTGTTGCAGACCACGAAGACCGGCTCGCCCGCGAAGCAGAACTCCCAGAGCGGTTCATCGGTGCCGGCTGGAATCTCCGCCGGCCAGGGCGCCGCATCGCGCCGGGCCAGCGCCGCCAGCAGCCCCCACATCCGCGCCCGGTATTCCTCGATCCCGGCCACGCGGCCGGGGCGGAAGAAGGCGACCAGAGAGGCATGGGGCCCGAAGCTGCGGGCCTCGGCCACGAAACGGCCCAGCGCCGCGGCCAGCCGGTCGGCCGCCGGCCCGTCGGGATCGGCGGCCTCGTCGTCGATGAACAGATAGCGCAGCTGGTCGGTCTCGAAGCCCTTCACCCCGAAGACGCAGGGGAAAGGCCGGACCGGGCTCGAGATGGTGGTGGCGAATTCGTCATACACCACCCGCTGCCAGCTGCCCGCAGGCAGCCGGCCGGCAAGATCGTCGCGCGAGAGATAGGGCGCGGGTGCAGCGGACATCGGTCCCGTATCGAACATGATGTCTTCCCATGACTGGCGATGGCGGGGGTACGGCCGCAGGCCCCGCAAATCGACGTCCCCACATCGATTTGGAAGCTATAAGTTGCGACCGCAGTCACCGCACACTTAACCGTTGCATTGCTCGCCAGACCAGAGTTCAAATTGAACACTTCCTACCATAATGAAACCCTTGGGCAATAACCAGGGGGCACGCATCCGCACCGGAACCCATGATCATGTCTCAGGACCAGGCCTCACCCGGCCGGCGCCGCAACGCGCCGGAGCCGTCCCTGAGCGAGACCGATCTGCAGCTGATCGACCTGCTGCGTGAAGACGCCCGCCGCAGCATCAGCACGCTGGCCGCCCTGATCGGCACCTCGCGTCCCGCCATCCGCCGCCGGATCGATCGCCTGCAGGCGCAGGGGGTTATCCGCCGCTTCACGGTCGAAACCGCCCTGCCGGCAGCCACCACCGCAGATCGCGGCATCGACGCCCTGTTCTCGATCGTCGCCCGCACCGGCAGCCATCGCGGCCTGCTCGCCACCATCCGCCAGCGCCCGGAATGCCGCGCCGCCTGGGCGGTGACCGGCACGCCCGACCTGATCATCATCGTCCACTGCCTGTCGGTCGCAGCCCTCGACGGCCTGCGCGACCACCTGGCCCGGCACACCGCGGTCAAGTCGGTCTCGACCGCGGTGATCCTCGACGGCTGGCAGCGCGACGGCTGAGGTGGCGACCGGCCGATGTCAGAGCGGATGGACCCCGACCGCACGGTAATCGGCGGCCAGCATCGCCTCCTGCGCCGCCACCAGGGCCAGTTCCGGCCCGCCCAGCTTGCGGCTTTCCTCCACCACCGCCCAGGTGGCGGCGACCGCCCGGCGGATGGCGCGGGACAGGTCGCGATGGGCCAGCCAGTCGGCGAGCAGCACGGCCGAGAACATGTCGCCGGTGCCCGAGAAATGGACCGGCACCAGTGGGGTCTCGATCCGGAAGCGGCCGGCGCGGCCGACCGCGATCACCTCCACCGACCCCGCCGCCGTCTCGGCGACCTTGACCGAGGTCGCCACCGCCATCTCGGGCCCCATGGCCGCCAGCCGGTCCAGCGCCTCGATCACCTCGGCGCGGGTGTGGGTGTGGCGGCCGGTCAGATGGTCGAGTTCGAAATGATTGGGCACCACCAGATTGGCGCGCGGCAGCAGATGTTCGACCATCGCCTCGGCCACGCCCGGCTGGACATAGCGCCCGCCCGGATAGTCGCCGATCACCGGATCGAACAGATAGAAGGCCCCGGGCACCCGCCGGCGGACCCGGTCCACCGCCTCAGCCGCCACGCTCACCTGGCCGGCACTGCCGAAATAACCGGTCAGCACGGCGCGCACGAAACCGAGCCCGCCGCCAGCCTCTTCGGGCAGGGCGTCCAGCCCCTCGACGATGCCGCGCATCTCGGTCTCGTCGATCACGGTGCCCCGCCAGCCGGGATAGCGGGGGTTGCTGCTGAACCGCACCGTGTCGATCGGGCAGACCTCCTGGCCCAGCCGCTCCAGCGGCAGTGTGGCGGCGCAGTTGCCGACATGGCCGAAGCTCACCCGTGACTGGATGCTGAGGACAGTCATCGGCGGTACTCCCAAAACGCAGGGTCCGGCAGCGCATGCGGTATCGCCCGGGCTGCACCGGACATAGAGGGGATCAGGGGCGGGAGACGGAAGTCGGGGGTGGCGACCGGCTTCCGGCGGCAGCCCGTGTTCGCAGGCGCCGCGGACCTGGATGCTTGCACGGCCGGGCCGGAGGCTTCAACCCCTGCGCACCGTCGGCGGCTGCAGCCCGGACCTGCACATCCTGCAGGCGCGGGTCGGCAACTTTGTTGCGTTGCGGAACGGATCTGCGCAACGCTTTCGCAGCGGCACAAGGTGGTTTATAGTCGCGCGCGAGCCGGCCGGGCCTTCTTCCCGTCCCGCCGCACGGATCCCTGCCCGCGGATCCGGCGCCGCGGGGGCGGCCTTCTCGGGGTCCGGCCGGGGATCGCCTTTCCACCATTCACCCCAGCCACGGAAGCCCGCGACATGGCCAAGACCAATCGTCCCCGCCGCAGCATGCTTTATATGCCGGGTGCCAATACCCGCGCCCTCGACAAGGCCCGGAGCCTCGCGGCCGACGCGCTGATCCTGGACCTGGAAGACAGCTGCGCGCCGGATGCGAAGGATGCCGCCCGCGCCAATGTGGTGGCGGCACTGGCCGAGGGTGGCTATGGCAATCGCGAGCTGATCATGCGCGTCAATGCGCTCACCACCCCCTGGGGCCATGCGGATCTGGTCGCGGCGGCGAAGAGCGGCGCCCATGGCGTGCTGATCCCCAAGGTCGACGGTGCCGAAGGCGTGCGTCAGGCGGAAGCGGTACTGCGCGATGCGGGGGCGCCCGACGATCTGAAGCTGTGGGTGATGATGGAAACCCCGCTCGCCATCCTGAGGGCCGAAGAAGTCGCCGGCGCCACTCCGCGCCTTGCCGGCCTGGTGCTCGGCACCTCGGATCTCGCCAAGGATCTCCACTGCGCCCATACCCCGGAGCGCCTGCCCTTCCTCGCCAGCCTGTCGCTGTGCATCCTGGCCGCCCGCGCCTTCGACCTCGCGGTCATGGACGGCGTGCACCTGGATCTGGACGACGAAGAGGGCTTCGCCCGCGTCTGCCGCCAGGGTGCGGAACTCGGCATGGACGGCAAGACCCTGATCCATCCCAAGCAGCTCGCCGCCGCCAACGAGGCCTTCGGCCCGTCGGAGGCCGATATCGCCAAGGCCGAAAAGATCATTGCCGCCCATCAGGCCGCCACAGCCGAAGGCAAGGGTGTGGTCGTGGTCGACGGCAAGCTGGTCGAGAACCTGCATGTGGTCGGCGCGCGCCGCCTGCTCGACATGGCAGAGCAGATCAAGACCCTGGGCTGAGGCGGAACCGATGGCACAGAAGACCAATCCCGGCCGCTTCTTCGAAGACTTCACCCTGGGTGAGGAAATCGTCCACGCCACCCCGCGCACGGTGACCGAGGGCGACCAGTCGCTCTATACCGCGCTCTACGGCACCCGCTTCGCAGTGAATTCCTCGGCCGAATTCGCCCGCAGCCTGGGTCTCGGCGGCGCGCCGATCGACGATCTGCTCGTCTTCCACATCGTCTTCGGCAAGACCGTCCCCGACATCTCGCTGAACGCGGTCGCCAATCTGGGCTATGCCGGCGGCCGGTTCGGCGTGCCGGTCTTTGCCGGCGACACGCTTTCCACCCGCTCCACCGTCATCGGCCTCAAGCCCAACGGCAACGGCCAGACCGGTGTGGTCTGGGTGCGCTCCACCGGGCGCAATCAGCGGGGCGAGATGGTGCTGGACTACGTCCGCTGGGTGATGGTGAAGCGCCGCGCCCCCGGCACTGATGTCTCCGCCACCCATGACTGCCCGCCATCCGATCTGCCCAAGGCGGTGGATGCCAGCGATCTGGTGGTGCCGACTGACCTCGACGCCCGCGGCTTTGATTTCGCCCTCTCGGGGGAGCCGCACGCCTTCGAGGACTACACCCCCGGCGAGCGCATCGATCATGTCGACGGCATGACCATCGAAGAAGCCGAGCATCAGATCGCGACACGCCTCTATCAGAATACCGCCAAGGTCCATTTCAACCAGCTGGAAGCCAATGGCAACCGCTTCGGCCGGCGGCTGATCTATGGCGGTCACATCATCAGCCTGGCCCGGTCGCTGTCGTTCAACGGCCTGGCCAATGTGGTGCGGGTGGCGGCGATCAATGCCGGTGCCCATGCCAACCCCACCTTCGCCGGCGACACCATCCACGCCTGGTCCGAAGTGATCTCGGCCGACGCCCTGCCCGGGCGCACCGATCTGGGTGTATTGCGACTGCGTCTCATTGCCACCAAGAATCGGGCCGCCGCCGACTTCCCGCTCAAAGATGCCGACGGCAAATATCTTGCCGACGTCGTTCTCGACCTAGATTACACCGTGCTGGTGCCGCGCCGCGGCTGAACAGCGCCGCCGCCCACAACCTTCGGGCGCCCGGTTCCTGCCCCCTGTGCCTGCGCATGGCGTGGGGGGTGCGACTTTCGCCGGGCTTTCGTTGACTTGGGCGGCGGGTGGGCCTATTCAGTACGGCGTGACGAAAGGCGTGCGTTTTCAAGCCGTAAACGTTGAGCCGCCCGGCGGGGTATCCTCGCCATGCCGGGACGAGCCCCTGGAGTGCAGGTTCTAGAAGCCCATGGCCAAGACCGACAACCGACCGCTTTCGCCGCATCTGCAGGTCTACCGCCTGCCGCTGACGGCGCTCATGTCGATCTCGCACCGCGCCACCGGCGTGGCGTTGAGCGTCGGCACCCTGCTGCTCGCCTGGTGGCTGATCGCCGCTGCGACGGGCGCTGAGTCTTTCGAAACCGTGCAGGGCTTTCTCGGCTCGTGGTTCGGCATGCTGCTGATGTTCGGCTGGACGCTGGCGCTGTTCTACCACATGGCGAACGGCATCCGGCACCTGGTCTGGGATGCAGGCTACGGCTTCGACGTCAAACAGGCCGAGAAGGTGGGCCGCATCGTTCTGGTCGCCGCCGGCGGCCTGACCCTGCTGGCCTGGATCATCGGCCTGTCGGTCTGATGGGCGAGAAAAGACTGCAGAAACTGCGGCTGGTTCGAGGACGATCAAGATGAGCTTGCGCAATCCCCTCGCCCGCGTTCGCGGGCTGGGCTCGGCTAAAGAAGGTGTCCAGCACTGGTGGCTTCAGCGGGTGACCGCCATGGCCATGGTGCCGTTGACCCTGTGGTTCGTGATTTCGGTGATCGCGCATCTGGGCGCCGGCCGGCTGGAGATGGTGGACTGGATGTCCTCGCCAGTCTCCGCCGCACTGATGATCGCTTTCCTGGTCAGCCTGTTCTGGCATGCAAAACTGGGCCTGCAGGTCGTCATCGAGGATTACGTGCACAACGAGGCATGCAAGATCGCGTCGCTGACCGCCATGACCTTCGCCGTGGTCATCGTCGGCATCGCCTGCGTCGTCTCGGTGCTGAAGCTCGCCTTCGGAGGCTGAACGCGAAATGACCACGGCTTACAAGATCATCGACCATGAATACGACATCGTGGTCGTCGGCGCCGGCGGCGCCGGTCTGCGTGCGACCATGGGCATGGCCGCGAAGGGTCTGAAGACCGCCTGCATCACCAAGGTGTTCCCCACCCGCAGCCACACCGTGGCGGCGCAGGGCGGCATCTCGGCCGCACTCGGCAACATGGGCGAGGACGACTGGCGCTGGCACATGTACGACACCGTCAAGGGGTCGGACTGGCTGGGCGACCAGGACGCCATCGAATACATGTGCCGCGAGGCGATCCCGGCGATCATCGAGCTCGAACATTTCGGCGTGCCGTTCTCGCGCACCGAAGAGGGCAAGATCTATCAGCGCCCCTTCGGCGGCATGACCACCCGCTTCGGCCAGGGACGCGCCCAGCGCACCTGTGCCGCCGCCGACCGCACTGGCCACGCCATCCTGCACACCCTCTACCAGCAGGCCCTGAAGAACGACGCGGAGTTCTTCATCGAGCACTTCGCGCTCGACCTGATCATGGACGACGAGGGCGCGTGCCGCGGCGTGATGAGCTGGGATCTGGCGACCGGCATCCTGCACCGCTTCCGCTCGCATCTGGTCGTGATCGCCACCGGCGGCTACGGCCGGGCCTATTTCTCCTGCACCTCGGCCCATACCTGCACGGGTGACGGCAATGCGATGGTGCTGCGCGCCGGCCTGCCGCTGCAGGACATGGAATTCGTGCAGTTCCACCCGACCGGCATCTACGGCGCCGGCTGCCTGATCACCGAGGGCGTGCGCGGCGAAGGCGGCTATCTCACCAACTCCAATGGTGAGCGCTTCATGGAGCGCTATGCACCCTCGGCCAAGGATCTTGCCTCACGCGACGTCGTCAGCCGCGCGATGACCATCGAGATCCGCGAGGGCCGCGGCGTCGGCAAGCGCAACGACCACATCCATCTGCACCTGGAGCATCTCGATCCCGAGATCATCCATCAGCGCCTGCCGGGCATCGCCGAAACCGCGAAGGTGTTCGCGGGCGTCGACGTGACCAAGGAGCCGATCCCGGTGCTGCCGACCGTCCATTACAACATGGGCGGCATCCCGACCAATCATCGCACCGAAGTCGTTCGTCCCACGGCCGGCAATCCGGACGAGGTCGTGCCCGGGCTGATGGCGATCGGCGAGGCGGCCTGCGTGTCGGTGCACGGCGCCAACCGTCTGGGCTCCAACTCGCTGCTCGACCTGGTGGTGTTCGGCCGCGCGGCCGCGATCCGCGCCGCCGAGATCGTCACCCCCGGCCAGCCGCACAAGGCGATCGGCGCCGATGCCTCGGAACGGGCGATCGCCCGCTTCGACAAGCTGCGCCATGCCAACGGCACCGTCTCGACCGCGGAACTCCGCGACGAGATGCAGCGCACCATGCAGAACAACTGCGCCGTCTTCCGCACCGGCGAGGTGCTGGAAGAGGGTCTGGCCGAGATGCACAAGATCTACGCCCAGCGCGACAATCTCCGCGTCACCGACCGCTCGCTGGTCTGGAACTCGGATCTGGTCGAGACGCTGGAGCTGGACAACCTTCTGGGTCAGGCGCTGGTCACCATCGCCGGTGCCGCAAACCGGCCGGAAAGCCGGGGCGCCCATGCCCGCGAGGATTATCCGGACCGCGACGACAAGGACTGGATGAAGCACACCGTCGCCTACTGCTCGGACGAGGGCGAGGTCGCCTTCGACTATCGCCCGGTGCATATGACGACGCTGACCAACGAGGTCGAGGTGTTCCCGCCGAAGGCGCGCGTCTACTGACGCCGCCTTAACGACCCCACGTCGACCGAGGACGAGACGAGCGATGGCCCAGTTCCGGCTTCCCAAGAATTCGCAGATCCGCCAGGGCAAGACCTACAAGGCGGACGGCGCGAAGAACGTCAAGGTTTTCAAGATCTACCGTTGGAACCCCGACAGCGGCGAAACGCCGTCGGTGGACACCTACGAGGTCGATCTCGATCATTGCGGTCCGATGGTTCTGGACGCGCTGATCAAGATCAAGAACGAGGTCGATCCGACCCTCACCTTCCGCCGTTCGTGCCGTGAAGGCATCTGCGGCTCCTGCGCCATGAACATCGACGGCGGCAACACGCTTGCGTGTTTGAAGCCGATCGAGGACGTGAATGGCGAGGTGAAGATCTACCCCCTTCCCCACATGCAGGTGGTGAAGGACCTCGTTCCCGACATGAGCAACTTCTACGCTCAGTATGCGTCGATCAAGCCCTGGCTGCGCAGCCAGAGCCCGGCGCCGGCGCGTGAACGCCTCCAGAGCCCCGAAGAGCGCGAGCAGCTCGACGGTCTCTACGAGTGCATTCTCTGCGCCTGCTGCTCGACCAGCTGCCCCAGCTACTGGTGGAACAGCGACCGCTATCTGGGCCCGGCGATCCTGCTTCAGGCCTATCGCTGGCTGGCCGACAGCCGCGACGAGGACACCGGCGACCGCCTCGACACGCTCGAGGATCCGTTCCGCCTGTATCGCTGCCACACCATCATGAACTGCGCGAAGACCTGCCCCAAGGGCCTGAACCCGGCCAAGGCGATCGCGGAGATCAAGAAGATGATGGTTGCCCGCCGCTAAGGCGGGACGATGGTTGCCCGCCGCTAAGGCGGGACGATGGTTGCCCGCCGCTAAGGCGGGACGATGGTTGCCCGCCGCTAAGGCGGGACGATGGTTGCCCGCCGCTGAGGCGGGACGATGGTCGCCCGCCACTGAGGCACGGCGCCCTTCGGACCAATGAAAACGGCCGGCCCTGGTGACGGGGCCGGCCGTTTTTCATCTGCGTGCTCTGCATGGCCCCTGTCAGCCGGTGAGAGCCGTCCAGAGGGCGCGATAGCGGCCGGACACGGCGACCAGATCGTCGTGGCGCCCCTCCTGGACCACGCAGCCCGCCTCCAGTACCAGGATGCGGTCGGCTCCCCGCACCGTCGACAGGCGGTGGGCAATGACGATCACCGTGCGGTCGCGGACCAGGGCATCGATCGCCACCTGTACCGCGACCTCACTTTCGGTATCGAGCGCGGCCGTCGGCTCGTCCAGGATCACGATCGGCGCGTCCTTCAGCAGCGCCCGGGCGATGGCGATTCGCTGGCGCTCCCCCCCTGAAAGCCGTGCACCGCCCTCGCCAAGACAGGTCTGCCAGCCCTCGGGCAGGCGGCTCACGAAACCGTCGCAGAGCGCCGCCCGTGCCGCTGTCATCACCGCCGCGTCATCCGCCTCGGGCCGGCCGATGCGAATGTTGGCCAGCACGGTATCGTCGAACAGGTGCACGGTCTGGAAGACCACGGACACCAGCCGGTCCAGCCGGTCGGGCGCGATGTCCCGCAGGTCGACGCCGCCGATCGTCACCCGCCCCTCTGCCGGATCGGCATGACGCTGGATCAGCCGGGCAAAGCTGGTCTTGCCCGAGCCCGAGGGACCGACCAGAGCCGTCAGGCTGCGTTCGGGCAGGCGGGCCGACACCCTGCGCAGCGCCGGCCCCTTCGCCGCCGCATAGCTGAAGGTGACATCCTCGAAGGCAATGTCGAAATGCTCCGGCTGCCGTGGCTTCATCGCGACCGGCAGAGGCGGAACGGCCATCAGCGCGTCGATCCGGTCGAGCGCCGCCTCGATCAGATCGATCACCACCGTATAGGCGGTGACGGTGGCGAGCGGTTCGGCAAAGCGCACCGTCACCACCAGCACCGCCGCAAGCGCCGCAGGATCGAGCAGACCGGCCGTCACCCGCCAGAGTCCGAAGCCGGCTACCGCGAGCAGAGCGAGTTCTGTTGCACTCGCCACCGTCAGATTTGGCCCTGCCGCCCGGCGGTGATCCTCGACCTGCACCGCCTCCAGTGCCGTCAGGCTCCGGTCTAGCGCCGCGGCCCGTTCCCCGGCGCAGCCCGCCGACTTCAGGACGGCCAGCCCCTGAAGGTATTCGGTGATGTCGGAAGCGCTTCGGGCATGGGCTTCGGCCAGGCGGCGCATCTGTTCGCCCTGCCGGGGCCGCCGCCAGCGAGTCAGCCACAGGATCAGCGGGAAAACCGCAGCCAGCGCCGCCGCAACCGGCCAGTCCACAAAAACCAGCCCCGCCGCCGCAACCAGCGGCGTCACCAGCGCCTGAAGCAGAAGATTGGCCACCGTCAGCACGTAGTGCAGGGTCTCGTCGACATTCCCGAGCAGGGCCGCACTGATCTCGCCGGTCCGCCGGTCCTGAAGGCGTTCGAGCGGCATCCGCCTCAGCTGGGCTCCCAGCCGGGTTCTGAGCTCGTGGGTCGCTCGCGCCATGTCGCCGCCATAGTCGAAGCCCTGGGCCCGCCAGCGCAGCACTGCCGCCGCCGCCGCAAGGCCGCAGACCCCGGCGAACCAGGGCAGCGCAGCCTGCGGATCACCCCCAAGCGCCGCCGTCAGCAGCGGGGCGAGCAAGGCCAGTGCCGCCCCCTGCAGAGCGGCGGCCGCTGCGAGTTCCGCCAATGCCCGGCGCAGCGCCGGGGCGTGAGGGCCCATGGCCCTGAACAGGCGGGTGAACGTGCGATGAAACGGGGATACACCGCCCGATGAGGCTGCGCTGTCGCTCATACCATGTCTCCCGCCCGGCCATCGTCAATGACATCGGGGCCGATGGCCCAGGCGCGCGCCCGTTCATGCGCACGCCACAGCCGGGCATAGAGCCCGTCCGCTGCCACCAGCTGATCATGCGGCCCGGCCTCGACCAGCCGGCCGCGATCCAGCACCAGGATCCGGTCGGCGCCGCGAATGGTCGACAGACGGTGGGCGATGATGATCACCGTGCGGCCACGCATCAAGGCGGCCAGGCCGGCCATCAACGCCGCTTCGTTCTCGGCATCGGCAAAGGCTGTCGCTTCGTCCAGCACCAGGATCGGCCGGTCGAGCAGCAGGGCACGGGCAATGGTGATCCGCTGTCGCTCGCCACCCGACAGGGTCACCCCCCGCTCACCCACGGGCGTGTCATAGCCACGGGGCAGGACCTGGATGAAATCATGCGCACGGGCGGCCCGGGCAGCTGCCTCCACCATGGCCATGTCGGCCGCCGGCCGGCCGAGCCTGATGTTGTCGGCGATGCTGCCGGTGAACAGAAAGGCATCCTGAAAGACGAAACCGACCAGAGCCGCCAGCCGGTCCGGCGACAGGTCGCGAAGGTCGGTGCCCCCGATGGTGATTCGCCCGGCTTCCGGGTCGCGGAAGCGGCAGAGCAGGGCCGCAACAGTGCTCTTGCCGGCCCCCGACGGTCCGACCAGCGCCGTCATGGTTCCGGGGGAAGCCGTGAAGGACAGCCCCGTGATCGCCTGCATCGCCGCCTGGCCATAGCCGAAAGACACCGCCTCGAACCGGATGGTCGTGTCATGCGGCAGGGTGGAGAAAGCGACAGGACCATCAATGGTCGGCAGCGGCGCCTCGGCCAGCACCTCGGCGATCCGGGCCGCCGAGAGACCGGCCCGGGCCACCATGTGACGCAGCGCCATTGCCGGCATCATCGCTTCGGCCAGCCCCGTGCCGACGAGCAGGGCCGCAAGCCAGGCCCCCGGCTCTTCTTCGCCCCCGCCCCACAGCCCCACCGCAAGCAGGACGGCGAGCGTCGGCAAAGGGGCCAGGATGGCGAGCGAGGCCCGCGCCGCCAGTCCGGAGCGGCGATACCACAGGATCAGGACGTCCAGATAGGTTTCGAGCGCCCGCTGATAGCGCCCGAAACTGTCCTGGCCGGTATCGAAGGTACGCACCACCGGCATGGCCTGGACGAATTCCGTGACCGCTGCCGTCACCTGTTCGCGGGCGGCATTGTAGGCACGGATGAGCGCCGTGCCGTCTCGCATGGCAAAGATCAGGACAAGAAGACCGACGAGCGCCACAGCCAGCGCCGCAGCCGCATACCGCCAGTCCAGCAGCGACAGCGCCACCGCGGTTGCTGCCGGCATGACCACGGCCCGGGCGTAGAGAGGGGTCGCGTCGGCGACGAAGACATGCAGCGCCTTCACGTCGTCCTGCATCACCTTGGCAAGGGACGCCGGGCCGATCTGCTGCACCCGGCCCATGGGCAGGGCCGCGACATGCGCCGCCAGCCGCCGGCGCAGGATCAGCTCCAGCCGGAAGGCAGCCCGGTGCGACTGACCGAAGGCGGCAAGCCGGAGCGCGAGGGCGGCAAGCGTGCAGCCGGCCGCGATCAGGAGCGGCAACCAGGGCGAGCCGCCGTCAGCGGTCAGGGGTCGCACGGCCGCGAATGCGATCAGAAGCAGCGCACTCAACGCCGACAGGGCGGAAAGGCCCGACATCGCCATGGCGATGCGAATGCGCCCGCGCACCGGCGCCAGTACCGGCCAGGGGGCTGCACTCACGACCGACCTCCCGACGGGTGGCGCAGCAGTACCGCGCCCATCAGGGCCAGCAGACCGGCGATACCGGCCACCTGGAGCGTGGCGCCCGCCCCGCCGGCCGCGGCGATCGCCGCCCCTGTCGAAATCGAGCCCATCCCGACAGCGGCATGGAAGGTCGCTTGCAGGCTGTAGTCCGTGGCCGGTCGCGCAGTCGAGGCCCGGTCCATCATCACCATCGCCATCACCGTGGCGCCGGGATTGTAGAACAGGAAATACAGGCAGACCGCCGCAACCGGCAGCCAGCCCTCACCCGTGCTCAGCACCGGTACCGCCACGACCGCGATGCCGGCCAGCTGGACCAGAGCCGCCAGGATCAGTGCCGGCCGCCGCCCGATCCGTCCGGCGATCCGCCCCGCTGCCAGCGCCCCCAGGATGCCCGCCATCGGTCCCGCGACATTGACCACCAGGCCGATCCGTTCCATCGACCAGCCGGCCTCGACCAGCGCCGGCATGATCAGTGCGTAGGCCATGCCCGATCCCGCCGGCCAGATCAGCAGCAGCGCCGTCCAGCCCAGGACGTCCGGCCGACGCAGCCCGGCAAGCCGGCGGCGCAATGGCGGGGGCGTGATCACGGCGGTCACGGACCCGGGCTCACGGAAGGCCAGCAGCTGAACCAGGCTCACCCCCGTCACCGCGGCGAGCAGGGCCATAGCCCCCGGCCACCCCAGATGCGGGTAGAGGGCGAGCACGCCGCCTGCCCCGACCATGGTGCCGAGCAGCCCGCCCGCGATCTGCAGGGCATTGCCGCTCCCCCGCGCCTCTACCGGCAGCAGCCGGCAGGCCAGCCCGTCCACCGCCACATCCTGCGTGGCCGACAGCAGCGCCAGCGCCAGACACAGCACATAGACGGTACTGAAATCATCCAGCGGATCGAAGCCCGCCATCACGGCCAGAACCACGACCATCGCGGCCTGCATGATGATCGCCCAGGCCCGGTAATGGCCGGCATGGCCGAAGCGCACCCGGTCGACCAGCGGCGCCCAGAGCAGCTTGGCCGGCCAGACCAGGCCCAGCATGTAGACCTGGGTCAGGCGGTCCATATCGGCGCCGGCCTCGGCCAGGATCGCAATCAGCGCCGCGACGAAAAACATCAGCGCCAGGGTCTGGGTGGTGTAGAGACTGAGCAGCAGCAGCCGCTCGCGCCCACCGACACGGTCGGCGGGCGTGGCGGCGATACTGCCCGGAGGGGAAGATCTGATCATCCGGGCTTTCCCTGTCAGAACTGCCAGGCGAAACCGACACCCACGGTCCTGCCACGGGCAGGAGCGCCATAGGCCGTCAACGGTGCCGAGAAATAGCCGTAAAGGTCGCGGGTCTCGTCGAGCAGGTTGTCGCCCCAGAGGTAGAGTTCGCCGCCGCCGCTCATCACGCCCAGATGCAGATCGATCTCGTCATAGGCGCCGAGGTCGAAACTGTTCTGCGGGTCGGCGCTCCGCGCCCCGACATGGGTGTAGTCGGCACGGATGTTCAGCGCCGGCTGAGGCAGGCTGCCCAGCCGCACGGGCAGGTCGTGGACCCAGCCGACGCTGAACCGGCCGGCCCAGCGCGGCACGTCGGGCACGTCGTTGCCGGACTGCACGTCGCCGGCGCCGAGCCCGATCAGATCACTGCGGATCCGGGCGTCGATGAAGGTCAGTCCCGCCGACAGCGTCAGACCGTTTTCAAGCCGCAGGGTCCCGTCGATCTCCGCCCCCTGGCTGCGGGTATCGGCATTGACCGCGTTGGTGACGTAGGTGTTCGGATCGTAGCTCAGCAGATGGTTGTTCTTGACGTCGTTGAAGAAGACGGCGCCTGCCAGTTCGAAACGCCCGTCGGCACTCAGCGTCTTGAAGCCGGCCTCGATGCTGCGATTGACCGCGGCCTTGTAGGGCACGCTGTCGGCCGGCTGATTGGAATAGTCGCTGAACCCGCCCGGATCGTAACCGCGCGAGGCCAGCAGATGCAGCGTGGTCTCGGGCGTCACCGCCCAGGACAGGCCGATCCGGCCGGTGGTGTAGGCGTCATCAAGGCTGCGGGCGTCCGGGGTGGCCATGCCGCCGCCATGATAGACCGCGTCATAGGTCTTCTCCTCCCAGGCCTGGCGCAGGCCGGCCGTCAGCTTCCAGTCCGGCGCCACGGGCACGGTCGCCTCGCCATAAACGGCATAGCGTCGGGTGGTGAAGTCACGCTCCACCGCGCTGCCCGTGCCATAGGTGTTGCGCGGCGTGTCATAGGACCGGTCGCCATGATGCAGGTTGATGCCGGCCACCCAGAACACCGGCGCCTCCGGCAGAGACGACAGCCGGACATCCTGGACGAGAACGGTCTCTTCCGAAGTATCGACGATCCAGTATTCGCCGCCCCGTCCCATGGCCTGCTGGATCAGCCGGTCATAGGCGACCAGACCGGTGAAGTCCGACCGCGCCACCGATGTGGTTGAGGTCAGCCGCATGTCCCGGAAGTCATGGGCAATCTCGAGCGCATAGCGCTCCATGGTCTTCTCGTTGTCGTCGAACAGCCCCGGGGTCAGATCGTTCACCGGCGGGTCGCGATAGGGCATCAGCACCAGCAGGTTGGTCAGTTCCTTCACCTGCTGGCGTTCGGCGGTGGCGAAGATGCTGGTGCCGTCAAAATCCTCCCAGAGCAGGCTGCCGCGAAAGGCGAGATCCGTGGGCTTGCTCAGCGGATCCCCGGTTTTCAGATCGTCGACCCAGAGATCCGATCCGGAAGAGCGCAGCGCCACGCGACCGCTCAGATTTTCGGTCAGCGGCCCACCGACCGCCCCTTCGACGAGATGCTGGTTCTCCTGGCCGTATTCACCGCGCAGATAGCCTTCCAGCTCCCGGGTCGGGCGACGGGTCGTGACGTTGATCGCACCGGCCGCGCCATTGCCACCGAACAGCGTGCCCTGCGGGCCCTTCAGCACCTCCACCCGCTCGACATCAAGTGTGCCGAGGCCCGAATAGTGCGGGGTAAGCGCCGTGCCGTCGATGTTCAGCACCACCGACGCGTCGTCCATGCTCATCTGATAGAGCGCGCCGACGCCGCGGATCGAGACGTTGTAGAGATTGGGGCCGCCGGAGGAGTTGACCGAAACGCCAGGCGTCGCGCGCAGCACATCCTCGATGGTCTGCAGGCGGCGGGCCTCGATCTCCTCGCCCGTCGTCACCGAAAGGCCGAACGGCACATCCTTGGCGCCCTCCTCGGCCCGCCGCGCGGTGACGGTCATGGGCGCGAGTTCAACCGCCGTCGTACCGTCTTCGGCAGCCTGGCCGGAGGCAGGCGTGGCGGCGAGTGCAGCGGCAACAAGCGGCCCGAATGGCAGGAGGCCGAATGGCGAAAGGGCAGGGCCCCGCCCGGCCTTGGTGGCAGGCGGTCGTGTCGGGTCGATCATCATCAACGGTTCCTGGCGTCAGTGGGTGCGGCTGTGGCGCCTCGCCCGTCACACATGCGGTCGCATCCATTGCGCGACCGGGTCTTTCGTGATGATAATGCGTTGCATTCGCATTTCCGCCCGGATCCGGTCGATCTCCACCCGGAACCGCGCCAAATCCGGCCCCTCCCGGCCCTGAACTTCCGGTCCGCCGATGATCAAGAGCCCTGCCCCTTCTGCCGAAATACCGGTCTCCCGGCTGATCGCCGGCCGCAATCCGGCCACCACGGCGCCCGCCTGGCAGGTGACCCTGCTCCGGCTCCAGGATGGGGTGGAGCTGGTCCATTGGTGTGGCCGTTTCGAACGGCCGGCCAGCTTCGCCCTGCATGACGACAGCGACCGGATCCATTTCAGCTTCACGAGCCGGCTCGACGGCGTCGCCCGCTGCAGCTTCCCAGCCGACCGGCGGGACCATGCGATCCGGGCGGAGACCGGCTGCATCAGCTTCGGTCAGGGCCGCCATGGCAGCTATCACCAGCAGGGCATGCTCGAGAACGTCACCGTCATGGTCCGCCCCGACATCTTTGCCGCCTGGGCCGGCGAGGCCGATGGCGGACTCGTCGGTCTGCTTGCCACCGAAGGCGGTTTCCTTGCTGATCATCGTGGCCGCGAACTGACCGACACGGCGCGGGGTATCGCCCGGGCGATGCGTCTGGCCGGCGAAATGTCACCAGCCGCCCGCCATCCGCTCTGGTACCGGGCGCAGGGCAGCGTTCTGGTCGGGCTGTTCCTCGAAGCCCGCCGCCAGGAACCGGCCCTGCCGACCGCAGCCCCCGCCGATCGCGCCCGGCTGCGCCGTGCCCGCGATCTGCTGCTGGCCGATCTCTCCTGCGCACCATCGCTCGCCGACCTCGCCCGCGCCGCGGGGCTCAGCGTCACCCGGCTGGAACGGGGGTTCCATGTGCTGTTCGGCACCAGCGTCTACGGCCTGTTTCAGCAGGAGCGCATGGCAGAGGCCCGCCGCCGGCTGCTCGATGGCGAGACGTCGATCACCCGCGTTGCCGCCGATCTCGGCTACACCAACACCAGCCATTTCGCCGCCGCCTTCCGCAAGCAGCACGGCGTCAACCCCTCGGCCCTGAAGTGCCGCCGCTGATCGTCATCCTTCCGTCGCACGCGGGGCTTGCGCCCCCGCCCCTCTTCGGATAAGGTCCGCGCCGTCCCGAGCGGAGAGGTGCCAGAGTGGTCGATCGGGGCGGTCTCGAAAACCGTTGTGCGCGCGAGCGTACCGTGGGTTCGAATCCCACCCTCTCCGCCATTCGCTCCCGCCGGCTCCGGCGGTGAACGGACGACCAGCTTCGAACGGCCCGGCGCTGCAGAGTGCCGGGCCGTTTCGTGTTGGAAACCTGGCTCCGACGGATACCTCGTCACCCACCCGGGCAACCGGCCTCCTTCACCACCCGCCGGGTAGAAGCGGGATGCCGGCCGAGCAGCGCCGTCGGCCGTACCGGCCGCGCCACCAGCCCGCCCCCGCAATTCGGGCAGATCCCGCCAAGCCGGCCTTCGGCGCAGCTCTGGCAGAAAGTGCATTCAAAGGAACAGACGAAGGCCCCCGGCACATCCGCCGGCAGGTCCACGTCACAGCACTCGCAGCCCGGTCGCATGTCGAGCATCAGGCAGCCTCCCTTCGAGCATGGCAGGACCACCGGCCCCGCTGCCCCAGAATGCCTCCGGTCCGCGCAACCGGACAAGGCGGCGCAGCCCACTTTTCCGGTCGCAGGCGCCTCAGCCGCGCACCAGCGAAATCAGCGGCTCGAAGGCATAGAGCGCCGGCCGTCGCCCGGCTGCTGGCTGTTTGCATCCGTGAAGCGATACGACGCTTCAAAGTCCGAATGACATCCGCGAGAAGCAAAAGGCGTTGTCTATCGAATTTTCCCGGATTCGATAGGCAAACAGGTTTGCGTCTGGTTTCCGAGAAGCAAAGATGTGTGGGTCTCACCTGCGCCCAAAAACGAGAGACAATCCCACCACCCGCAACAACTCCCGCCTTGCACAATCCGCCGGCCGCGCCTAGTCTTGCCTCCCCAAAAACCGCATAAGCCATTGATTTCCCTGAAATCACTCTGGCGACATGCCGGAACGGGCCCTTCGACCTCGGAGACAGGACCATGCGGCAGATCACGGACGGGGTGCTCGGCCTCGATTTCGGCACCACCAACAGCGTCGCGGCACTGGCCACCGCGCCCGGCGTGTCGGAGCTGGTCGAGTTTCAGGGAGCGAAGGCGACCGGGGCCGTGTTTCGTTCGGCGCTGTGCTATTGGCAGGACGACGAGGTGAAGGGCGGCATTGCCCACGAGGCCGGACCCTGGGCCATCGCCGAGTATCTGGCCTTTCCGCAGGACAGCCGCTTCATCCAGTCGTTCAAGAGCGTGGCCGCCACCCCGCTCTTCGAACACGCCACCATTTTTGACAAGCGCTACCGCTTCGAAGAGCTGGGCCGGATGTTCCTGGGCCGCCTGACGGCCCATGCCGGCGGCCGGCTCGACCGGCGGCCGGAGCGGATCGTGGTGGGCGTGCCGGTGGAATTCGCCGGCTTCCGCGCCGATCCCGCCCTCGCCCGCGAGCGATACGACCGCATGTTCGAGACCTTCGGCACCCGCATCCACTATGTCTACGAGCCGCTGGGCGCCGCCTTCAGCTATGCCGCGGGTCTCGACCACGCCGCCACGCTGCTGGTGGCCGATTTCGGTGGCGGCACCAGCGACTTCTCGGTCGTGCGGGTGGCCGAACCGGGTGCCGCGCGGCGCTGCCTGCCGCTCGGCTCGGCCGGTATCGGCATCGCCGGCGACCGGTTCGACTATCGCATCCTCGATCGGCTGGTGCTGCCCTTCCTCGGCAAGGGCGGCTGCTACCGCTCCTTCGACAAGGTGCTCGACATCCCCTTGAGCTTCTTCTCGGATTTCGGCGACTGGTCGAAGCTCGCCCTGATGCGCAACCCCAAGACCATGGATGCGCTGGAGCGCCTGCGCCGGGCAGCGCTGGAGCCCGAGGCAGTCGGCCGGATGATCACCGTGATCGAGAACGAACTCGGGTACCCGCTCTATGATGCGGTCGGCCGTGTGAAGCGGGCGCTCTCCACCGAAACCGAGGCCGATTTCGCCTTCAACGCCCCCGGGCTCGACATCAATGCCCGGGTCACCCGCGCCGAGTTCGAGGACTGGATCGCCGAAGACGTCGCCCGCATCGCCGCCACCGTCGACACCGCCCTTGCCAAGGCGGGGGTGGAGGCCGCCGCCATCGACCGGGTGTTTCTAACCGGCGGCTCGTCGCTGATCCCCGCCATCCGCCGGCTGTTCGAAGACCGCTTCGGCCGCGACCGCATCGCCACGGGCAACGAGCTCACCTCCATCGCCCACGGCCTCGCCCTGATCGGCCAGGAAGAGGACGTGACGGAGTGGGCGGTCTGACCCGACCGCGACCTGACCGGTTTTACGCCTCCACCAAGCCCGGCCAGAAATGGCTGTCGGGCAGCTTCCGGGCACCGAAGATCGCCTGGCCGACGCGCACCACGGTCGCGCCCTCTTCGATCGCGATCTCGAAATCGCCCGACATGCCCATCGACAGCTCGTCGAGGGACAACCCGGCCGGGGCGTCCTGACGCAGCCGGTCGCGCAGATCGCGGAGCAGCACGAAGCAGCGCCGCACCCGGGCGGCCTCGGCCGAGAACAGGGCGAGCGTCATCAACCCGCGCACCTTGAGCGCGCTGAAGGCCGGCAGCTCCTTCAGGAAACCCGCCACCTCTTCCGGCGGCAGGCCGTATTTGCTCTCCTCGCCCGAGGTGTTGACCTGAACGAAGACGTCGAGACTGCGGCCCTCGATCTGCAGGCGGCGATCCAGCGCCTCGGCTGCCCGCAGATTGTCCAGCGCCTGGAATTCGGCGGCAAAGCGCGCCACCAGCTTGGCCTTGTTGGTCTGCAGATGACCGATCACCGACCATTGAAGATCGGCCAGATCCGCCATCGCCTCCCATTTGCGCGCGGCTTCCTGAACCTTGTTCTCGCCCAGCAGCCGGCAGCCGGCGGCATAGGCCAGACGGATATGCGCCTCGTCCATGGTCTTGCTGACCGGCAGCAGGCGAACCGTCGCCGGATCCCGCCCAACCCGTGCCGCCGCAGCGGCGATGCGGGCATGCACCGCCGCCAGATTTTCCCGGAAATCCTCGACCGATTCGGCGCGCGGCCAGCGGTCGTGAAGATCGTGGCGGGTCTCTGTGTCGAGAACGGAGGTGTCGGTCATCGCTAAGGCCTCGTCTGATCGGCGCAGCGGCGCGCCGGCCCGGACATGCCGGACATGTCCGGGCGCCATCATCGACCCGAATTCGCCTCATGCCAAATAGAATATTGGCCTAGGCCAATACTCAATCCTGTCGGCTGAGCAGTGGCGCCAGGGCCGCGATCCCGGCATCGATCCGGTCGAAGCCGAGCGGACGGGTCAGCCGCCAGACCGGCAGCCGGGCCGCCAGATTGAAGCTGAAGGCCCTGAGCCCCACCACCCCCAGCAGCGCCTGGGACAGGCCTGGCCGGTAAAGCGCGCCATGGATGGCGCGGATCGCATCCAGCCCGGTCAGCCGGTCCAGACGCGCCGGCATCTCGGGATCGGGGGCCGCAGCCAGCTCCACAAGGGCAACCAGCGGCCCGGGTGCACGGTCGGGCCTGCCCCTGCCCCCCAGCGGCAACAGGGCGCCGCTCTTGCTCCGTCCTTCCACCGGCACCCAGTCGCCATGCCCAAGACCGAAAGCCGCGATCGCCTCGTCCGACAAGCGGAGCCGTGGCACCCCCGGCCAGCCGGCGATGATGGTCTCAGGCCCCGGTCGCGTCAGCCCGGCCACGTCGTCGATCTGCAGCAGATCGTCGGCGAGCAGGGCGTGGCCACGCGCGAGCAGCGCCCCGGCCATGGTCGACTTGCCGGCCCCCGACGGACCGGTGATCGCCAGCAGGCCCGAGGCCGTGCGCAGGCTCGCCACATGCAGCGGCATCAGCCCGCGCTGCAGCAGCACGGCGGCGAAGACGCTGCCGTAAAGCCAGTTGAGCAGTCGATCCGGGTGGCTGTCGTGGTCGGGCCCCGGCGCCACCCCGATCGACCGTCCGCCGCGGACCAGATAGCGGCCCGCCTCCCCCAGGGAAAACAGCACCTCGTCGCCGGATGCCTGCCACAACAGGCCGGTGTTGTGGGGGTCGGGCAGAACCTCGGGCACCGCTTCCAGCCGCAGTCTCACGGCGGTCGCGTCGAAACCGGCGGGATCGGCAGGGGTGACGGCATCGCTCACCAGATCCGGCAGGGCCAGATCCGAAACCAGCCCGAAGGCGCCGTGACGATACCGGTACATCGGATCCCGCTCGTGGTTCTTGTCCGGACAGAGGCTTAACACGCAAGAGGGGCCGCTGTCGACGCGGCGGCGCCGATGGCGTGTCACGATGTGCGCACCGGGCGTGCTAGACTATCGGCAATCCCCGCAGAGAGGAGATGCCATGCCCGAGGCCGCCTTCACCCATCTCGTCGCCTCTCGCGAGGGGCTCTATGTCGCAGGGATCGCCGGCTGCGAGCGCCGCCGGGACGGGCTCTATTTCGGCGCCACCATCCGCGACGGCGCGGCCTGGGTGTTCGAATCGCTGGACGCTGATCTCCATGCCCCTACCAGCCGGGGCCGTATCCTGCGCCTGCCAATCGACCCGGCCACCGCCGGCTTCGGCCCGGCCGAGGTGGTCGCCGACGGGCTCGACAATGGCTGCCATCAGATCGATTTCGTCCGCGGCCAGCTGGTGGTGGTCGATACCTACCGCCAGAAACTGGTGGTCTTCAGCGAGGATTTCTCGACCTGCACCGTCCACTATCCCGCGGGCCAGGCCGATGCCGACACGGGCGATACCGGCTATGTCCATATGAACGGGATCGGCGGCGACGGCCGTGAACTCTATGTCATGCTCAGCCATGCCGGCGTTCAGCCTGCGCGGCCGTCCGAAGTCCTTCGGCTCGATGCGCAGTTCAATCAGGTGGAGCGCTTCACGCTCCCGGGGCTGATGTGCCACGATCTGGTGGTGCTGGAAGACGGGCGGCTGATCGCCAACGGCTCGATGGGCGGTTTTCTGATCGACCGCCAGGGCATCATCGCCCAGATCGACAATCTGCTCACCCGCGGCCTGTCGATCGGGACGGACGATGTCGTGATCGGCAGTTCCACCTTCGGCGATCGCGAACGCCGGATCGCCGCCACCGGCCGGCTCACCTTCACCGGCCGCGACCTCGCGCTCCGCGCCCGCTATGACCTGCCGGCCGCCCCCACCCAGATCCGGCGCCTGGACGGACGCGATCTCTCAATCTTCGACTACCGCGCCACGATCTGACGGATCGTCGGCGAGCCTCCCTCCCGTTTGCGGACCGTCATCCGGCGCGAAACGGGCAGGCGGCAAGCAGCCGGTCCAGATCGATCCGACGCCTGTGGTCGCGATGGCCGTCGCGAATGGTCTTCAGCCGTGCCGCATCGCCGACCACGACCGGCCCGTCGATCTCTTGTCCGATCGAGGAATAGAAGTCGTGAAACTTGAAGCCATCGCCGAGCGGCCGGTCCGAAAGCTTCATCCACCGTGCCGGAATGCCATAGGCCTCGGCACAGATCAGGCCGTGCAGCGAGGACGAGGCGATGAAATCGCAGGCGCAGATCTGATCGACGACGGCGAAAATGCCGCCGGTGATGTCGATCAGCAGGCTGTCCTCCGGCATCTGCTCTGCCGTCAGCAGATCCAGTTCCCGACAATGCGGGATCACGCCCAGGCCGTAGCGCCGGCCCGCCGGGCTCGGGGTATAGAATTTGGGCAGCAGCAGAGCGGGATCACCCACCACATCCGGGCAGTCGATGCCCAGATCACGCAGCCGTTGCCGGGAAAGATGGCCGCGCACGGCGTGTATGCGGGCACGCACCGGTGCCGCCGGCACCTCGCCCGTCCGCAGGAAGCCGGTGCCCCAGATGTCGTAGGGCCGGGTCAGGGCATGAAGAAGCGTGCTGCCGATGGCGCTGTAGACGGGGAGATCCGTCTCACCCCGGATGTCGTCGACATGGAGCACGTTCTTCTGAGACAGGCTGCGTGCCAGAACCGGGTTGAGCTTGTCCCCCCACGTTGGCCGACGCCGCCCCGTCCCGCACCCAGGACAAAAGAAGCAGGCTCTCGCGAGCTGCCAGATAAACTGCTCGCGAGGCCTGCCCCGGTACCTCTCCAATCATCAACATACGGGATGTCGGAGCCATCTACCGGAACGTCATCTGCTCAGGAGTAGCCCGTGCCGTCGGCCGCCGGCGCACCGAATCCCCCTTCCGCCGCCTTGGCGGAAAGCTTTGCCAGCGTCGGGATCTCCCACTCGATCCGGGCCTCGGCGTCGTCCGCGATCATCTTGTCCATCTCGTTCATAAGTCCATCTCCTGTCGTCTGATCAGCAACCAAGTTGCACTATAATATATGATGTTCAGCGTGGATGGTTCAGGTTTCTATGCTCTCTGTCGGAAGGCCCTGAACACACGCTGATAAACCTCGATATCCCTGTCCTCGTTCCGTATACCTTTTGCCCAGAGATATCGCCACCGCCGACGCATGCGGAGCCGGGCCTCCCTGTCCGGCGGGCAAAGGCGGTCGGTGAACAGCCGGACGGCGGCCTCGATACCCGACCGGTCCAGCGGTGCGCTGCCGGCTCCCGTGATCGCGGCAAAAGTGGCCTGCTCCGCAACCGTGGCGTCAGGGAACATCCGCGCAAAATGCTGCTGGCACAGCTGCGCATGACGATAGGCGATCAGCGGCCGGAAGCGCCCGGTCTTCTGACGGTCGTGGAAGCGGTAGTCGCAAAGCACCCGCGGCAGATTGGCGAAGCGATAATGCGGCAGCAGGCGCACGCATTGAACGAGTTCCTGCCGGACGATCGCATCCGGCGGATAGGGGTTGTCGCGCAGCACCGCGCCCCGGAACAGGGTGGCCGAATCCAGGATCGGGCAGGTGAAGAGGGTTTCGTAGCGGATGGCCTCGTGCCCGCGGGCAAAGCGGATGGTACCGCTGGCCGCGCCGAAGCGGCGGGCCCAGGCGCCGCAGATGTCGATCCCGTGCCGCTCCATCCAGTTCAGTTGACGTTCAAGACGTTGCGGATGCCAGAGGTCGTCATGGTCGATCCGGGCGATGAAACTGCCCTGGGCAGCCGCAATCCCGGCATTCAAAGTCTGGGCATGCCCCTGATGTGGGCGGCACAAAAGCCGGATGCGCGGATCACGGGCGGCATGGCTTCGGACCACGGCCACGGTGTCGTCGGTCGAGCCGTCGTCGACCACGATCAGCTCCAGGTGCCGATGGGTCTGCGCAAGCACCGAGGCGATGGCCTCGGCGACGAAAGCGGCGCCGTCATAGACCGCCATGACGACAGAAACCAGAGGGGGCGGAGGCACCTGCCGGGCCATGATGCACCCGTCTATTCCGTCTCAGGCACGATCAGCAGCATGCCTTCCGCGACCAGATCATCGACATAGGCGAGGGTCTGGCTGGTGCAGCTGGCCTCGTCGATCCTGTAACGGCGCTGCAGATGCGTGCAGATGTCGCGGATCCGCACCGGCGTTTCGGCCGCCTCCCAGATCACGGCACCACTGCCGCCCATGGCGAAACAGTTGCCGGTCTCCTCGTCCATCGCGAGGATCTCGCGCTCGGCGCGCGCCGACAGGATATCGGGTTTCTGGACCACAACGTGGTCGAGCGTCACTCTGGCCATGGTGGTGTCTCGTTTTCAGGTGAACGGTCAGAGGAAGCGGGACGCGCCGTCGCCCGCGCCGTCCCGCCGCCAGCTTGAGGAAAGGTGATCCGCAAGCGCGGAGAGCGACGCGGAGCCTCGGGGTCGGGTGACAAGAATGACGGGCGTATCGGCCACCAGAGCCAGCCACCGGCGCCGGATCACCGATGTGGCGCCGGATGCCGCCATCCAGTCCGGTCGGCGCAGGCAGGCAGGCAGAATCTGGCAGGCTTCAAGCGACGACATCCGTCGAAGTTCCAGCTCAGCTCCCCAGGCAAGCAGATAGATCGTGGTCAACCGGCGCGGGACCGGTATGGCATCGGCCCCCACCGCCACCACCGCCTTCCCGTCCCGCCGCAACGGCGGCGTGAGGCATCGTACCGGCGCTTCCAGCAGGTCGATGGCCTCTCGGGTGAGCCTGGGCCGTGAAGCGGAGGGCCAGACGACGGGCCCCGGGGCAGCATCATGAACCACCAGAAGATCGTCGCTGACCAGCTGATGGCCGGCAAGGGCAAGGGCCGCGGCGAGGGTCGACTTGCCGCTGCCGGTTTCACCGCAGAGCGCCACGCAGTCCGTCCCGATCGCGACCGAGGCGGCATGCAACGGCAGAAGACCGCGCCGATAGGCGATCCCGTTCAGCCCGGCGGCCGCGACCGCCTGCCCCACCGCATGCGGGGCCGCCGCCTCGGACAGCCAGACCACAACCTCATGCGCATCGATGGCCGCGCAGCCGAAGGTGTCCAGGCGCAGAACCGGGCCGTCGGCGGGCAATGGTCCCTGTCGAAACACGACATCAGCCGGCCCCGCCGAGGGGGCCGGATCAGTGTCGATCTGCAGGAAATCGATCTCGCTTTGAATGGTCAGCCCGGCGACCCGGTACCGGAACATCCGCATTTTCTTTCGACAGGGGCCGCACGGCGACACATCCGTCAATGAATAGGTCGAATCCGTCAGAATGTCTAATCTGCGGGCGTGCCACTTTCAGATGCAGCTTACAGCCTCACGCCCAGCCCCAGGCGTCCAGACGCAGCACCCGGCCCTCCACCGCCCGGTGAAGCAGGCGGGGGCTTCGGCCGGCGCCGGCGCCGGCGGCCACCATCAGTGGCATCAGATGCTCGTCGGTCGGGTGGTTGTCGGAGCCGTGGGGCGCACGCTTCCGCCAGTCGGCAAGGGCGTCGAGGTCGCCGGCTGTCACCACCTCCGCCACCCAGTCCGCGAAGGCGGCGGCATAATCCGCCTCGCCGCCGCCGGCCGCGCGGTGGCGGAAGAAGCCGCGCAGGTCGTGGGTCAGGCTGCCGCTCGCCAGCACCAGCACGTTCTCGTCGGCAAGCGGCGCCAGAGCCTCACCGATCGCGAGATGGCCGGCGGCATCGGTCTCGGCCAGCGACAGGCCGACCACCGGCACATCGGCTGCGGGCCAGGCCAGCATCAGCGGCGTCCAGGCCCCGTGATCCAGCCCCCGCTCTGCGTCTTCGGCGACGGGCAGGCCCGCGGTCAGAAGAAGGTCGCGGACCCGCGCCGCCAGAGCGGCATCGCCCTGCGCCGGATAGTGCAGGCGGTAAAGCGGTTCGGGAAAGCCGTAGAAGTCGTGAATGGTCGCAGGCCTCGCGGCGGTCCCGACCGTCGGCACCCCGGCCCGCCAATGGGCCGAGACCACCAGAATGGCCCGGGGGGCCGCCGGCAGCAGCCCGCCGAGACCCGTGAGGAAGGCCCGGGTCGGGCTGCGACCGAGCACCATGTCCGGGGCACCATGAGATACGAACAGAACCGGCTGACGGGGGGCGGGACGATCGGTCATGGGCGGGGCGCTCCGGACGGACGAGAGGGGATAGTCAGGAACGCTGTGATCAGGCCCGGACGGGGCTGCGGCTGCCGCCGGTCGCGCGGCCATAGAGCTTCGGGCCCAGCGCCGCGGCGCCGTCGCCCAGCAGAACCTGCACGCCCAGGGCGGCGATCCAGAACACCGGGAACTCCCAGCCGCCATTGGGCGCCGAGAACACCCAGCCGTTGCCGGCATGGACCAGCGCCGCACCGATCAGAACCGGGATCTGGCCAAGCGCCACCAGCCGGGTCGCGATGCCGAGGATCAGCAGCAGGCCGCCACCGATTTCAGCCGCGATGGTGAGATAGGCGACGATCGGCGGATAGCCCAAAGAACCGAAGAAGGCGACGGTACCCGGCACGGTGAAGATAAAGACCTTCATCAGGCCGTGGGCAATGGCGGCGATGCCGAGGGTAAGGCGCAGCAGCAGGGCTGCCTGGGACGGGTTGGAACCGCTGAGCAAAGACATGGCGAAACCTCCAGGACGCATGAGACGAGCGGCGGCGGAGACGATGGCTTCAGGCTTCCGTCTTCCCGTCGCCCCGGGTGTGACATGAAGCTGCCATCGGGCGCCTCATAACTCAAATCACCTGCTTGAAGATTCGATATTGCCGATGGGAATATCGTGGTGAAGCCCACGGACAGAGGGACAAGCCCTTGGACACGCGTGATCCGGATCGCATCGATCTCAACCTGCTCAAGGTCTTCGCGGCGGTGATGACCGAACGCAATGTCGGCCGGGCAGCGCTGCGGCTGGGCATGACCCAGGCCGGGGCGTCGAATGCATTGCGTCGGCTGAGGCGGATCTTCGATGACGAGCTGTTCCTGCGCACGCCCCGGGGGGTGGAGCCCACCACCCGCGCCGCCGAGATCTGGCCGGGCATTTCCGCCGCCCTCGGCCAGATGCGCGCCGCCCTGACCCCGGCCACTCCTTTCGACCCCTGCACGGTGACCGGCGAGGTCGGCATCGGCGTCACCGAGATTGCGGAACTGGTGATGGGGCCGGCGATCGTCCGTCATCTTCAGGCGGAGGCTCCGGGGCTTGCGCCCCGCTTCCACCACATCGATCGCCGCGATGCCGCCCGGGCGCTGGATGACGGCGAGATCTGGCTGGCGCTGGGCATGCTGCCCGACCCGCCGCCGCGCATCACCCGGATCTTCCTTCGCCGAGACCCGCTGCTGACCCTGGTGCCCGACGGGCTCGACATCGACACCGTGCCGACCGGACCCGAAGACGGGCCGGAGGTGCTGCCACTCATCACCCTCGACGCCTTCGCCGAAGCCCCGCATGTCCTGGTTTCCGCCACCGGCAGCGCGCAGGGGGTGATGGACCGGGCGCTGGCCGATCTGGGGCGGGAACGCCGGCTGCTCGCCGTGGCCTCCACCCTGCCGGGTGCTGCCGAGATCGCGGCCTGCGCAAAGGCCCTGCTGACCGCGGTCGGCCCCACCGCCTTCACCATCGCGCGCCGCGGCGGCTTCACCGTCATGCGCCCCCCGGCCGAGCTGAACCCGCAGCCGGCACGGCTGGCGCTGATGTTCCATCGCCGCGACGAGGGGCTGCCCGCCCATCGCTGGTTGCGGACAGAAATCACCCGGCTGGCGCGGACGATCTGAAGCGGGCAGCGATCTCGGGATGAAGCCTGGCATCGAAGACGGTGACCGCCGGGCCCGCCACCCGTACCCGCGTGGGCTCGACGGTGCAGGCCAACCGGCCGCCGCGCGGCGAGGCCTGGACGGCCTCCAGCACCGTGCGCCCCAGACGTTCCGCCCACCAGGGCGCCAGCGTCGCATGGATCGATCCGGTCACCGGATCCTCAGGGATGCCCCAGCCGGGGCAGAAGAAGCGCGAGACGAAATCGATGCCGCTGCCCGGCTCGGCCGGCGCGGTGATCACCAGCCCCTCGGGATGGATGCAGCCGATCACCGTCTGGTCGGGCACGAAATCCCGCACCAGGCCGGCCTCGGCCAATACCACGAACAGGTTTTCGAAATTGCGACCCACGAAGACCGGCGGCACGGGGAAGATGCCGGCCAGCGCCTCGGGCAGAGCCGCCGCCGTCATGTCGAAGCGCGGCAGATCGAGTTCATAGCCGGCCGGGGTCGCCGCCACCCGGATCGGCCCGACCGCGGTCTCGAAGGCGAGTGGCCCCGATTCGCCCAGTTCCGCGATCAGGACATGGGCGGTGGCCAGGGTGGCATGGCCGCAGAAGGGGGCCTCGTCGACGGGGGTGAACCAGCGCAGCCGCCGCACCCCCGGCCGGCCCGGTTCGGGCCAGGTGAAGGCGGTTTCGGCCAGGTTGTTCTCGGCCGCCAGCGCCTGCATCGCCGCAACCGGCGCCGGCCCGTCCAGCACCAGCACCGCGGCCGGGTTGCCGGCAAAGGGCCGGTCGGTGAAGGCGTCGACCTGGAACATCCGCATCCGCGGGCCCCCTTACGTCAGCGTGCAACCAGCGGTGTGAAGAACAGATGCGCCCCGCCATCGACCATCAGCGTCTCGCCGGTGACATGGGGCGTGTCGACCAGCGCCAGGATCGCGCGGGCGACGTCTTCGGGCGCGGCCACCCGGCGCAGCGGCGTGGTCTTCTCAAGCTTCGCCTTCTGGGCGTCGTAGCGGTCGGCCCCCATGCCCTCGCGCAGCCACCGGCCCTCGATGAAGCCGGGGCAGACCGCATTCACACGGATCTCGGGCCCCAGCACCCGGGCCAGCGACAGGGTCATGGTGTTGAGCGCGCCCTTCGATGCCGCATAGGCGACCGACGAGCCGACACCCGCAATGCCCGCGATCGACGAGACATTGACCACGGCGCCGCTGCCCGACTGCTTCAGCGCCGGGGCACAGGCCCGGGTCATCTGGAAGGCGCCGACCACGTTGACGGCGTAGAGGTCCAGGAAATCCTGCGCCTGCAGCCCGTCCAGATCGGCATGGTCGCAGAAGCGGGTGGTGCCGGCATTGTTGATCAGCCGGTCGATGCGCCCGAAGGCCTCTTCGGCTCCGGCAGCGATCCGGCGGCAGTCCTCGTCGGAGGCGATATCGCCCATCACCACCACCGCCCGGCCGCCGGCGGCCCGCACCATCCCAGCCGTCTCTTCCGCCGCATCGCGGCTGCGCGCGGCATTCACCACCACCGCCGCACCGCGGGCGGCGAAAGCCAGCGCCACCGCGCGGCCCACCCCGCTGCCCGATCCGGTCACGACGGCGACCTCGGCAGGCGCGCCCTGGTTGCTGGTCTCGGCAGGTGTGGTCATGGGGTGCGTCTCCTCCGGTACGGCGCGCGGTCTGGTCGCCGCGTGCGCTTTGTCTGCACCTTCCGGTTATCGCGCGGCCAGGGGGGCGGGTCCAGTGCGACGCCATGCCGGCCGCACTGCGGGATTTGCCGTCGCCAGGGCCGCCAGCAGCAGCATGGCGCCTGCGACCTGCACCAGGCTCGGCATCTCGCCTTCGATCGGCCAGCCGAACGCCGCGGTGATCACCGGCTGAATCAGCAGCAGCAGCGAGGCTGCCCCGACCGGCAGGCGGCCGAGTGCCGCGGTGGCCAGGCCCTGGCCTCCGGCATGGGCCAGGATGCCCAATGCCGCGACGGCGGCCCAGCCGGCAAGGCTGGAGGGCATCAGAACCTCGCCCGATGCCACGGCCAGCAGGCCCAGCCCCACAGCGGAGACCGCCGTGGTGACCAGCATGGTGGTTCCGGCGGCGATGCTGCGCCGGGCCGCCTTGATCGCGATCAGATAGGCGGCATAGCAGGCCGCCGCCGCCACGGCCGACAGGTCGCCCATGACGTCGGCCCCGGCACGGTCGCCGGTGTCGCGAACCAGCAGCCAGGCGCCGGCAAGGGCCAGCCCCAGGCCGGCGATCAGCCCGCGGCCCGGGCGCTCGCCGCCGAAGATCCACAGGGCTGCCACCACCATCACCGGCGCCAGCTGGCAGAGCAGGGCCGCGTTGGCGACGGTGGTGGTCCCGATGGCGCGATGGAAGAAGAACAGGTCGCCGGTGAAGGCGAGCCCGGCCGCGATCGCGGCAAGAAGACCACGCCGGCGGGCGCCGGATGCAGGTATCGCGACCGGCTGCCGCCGGTCGACCGTGGCCGACCACGCGGCCAGCAGCGGCAGGGCCAGGACCATGCGCCAGAAACCGGCGGCACCGGGGCCAACATCGGCAGCGCGGACCAGGAAGGGAACGAAGGCGAGGCAGACGACGGCCGCGATCATCATCAGCCAGGCCATGCCGGTACCGGCAGCCGTGGCGACGACGAGGGGCCCGCCGCCGGGAACGGCGGGGGAGGAGGAGATCATTGGCGGGGGAACTTCGCGTGCGGGGGAGCGGGGGAGTGCGAAGCGCCGGATCGCGCCGGCATCCGTCACCGGAGCGGGGGCCGGGCGGCGGATGCGGATCTGCGGGGGAGAGGGGGGGAGGGCGGCGCAATCCGGCAGTGGCCACTCTGCCGTCGCTTCCGCTATGATGAAAGTGAATGTTTCTGATGGCAGCATCACGGATTGTGATGCTGAGACGGAGATGACCTCGATGGGCACAGCCGAACTCGCCCTTGCCCGTGCCGGCCTGCCCGGCCGCCCGGATCCCGTGCTGCCGGCGCTGGATATCGATCTGCTGCGCGCCCTGGTGGCGGTGATCGACCAGGGCGGCTTCACCGCCGCGGCCGAGCGGCTGAACCTGACCCAGTCTGCCGTATCGATGCAGTTGAAACGGCTGGAAGACCGGTTGGATCGCCGGCTTGTGGAGCGCGACCGGCGGGGCGTGCGCCCCACGGCCGATGGCGAGGTGCTGATCGGCTATGCCCGGCGCATGCTGGCGCTGAACGACGAGGCGGTGCTGCGCCTGCTGGATGCCGGTGCCCGCGGCCGGGTGCGGATCGGTGCGCCCGACGACTATGCCAGCGTCTTCCTGCCGCCGATCATCGCCCGGTTCGCGGCCGCCAACCCCAGGGTCGAGATCGAGGTGCGCTGCGCCCTCTCCCGCGAGTTGGAAGCCGAGCTTGCCCAGGGCGGCCACGACCTGATCCTGGTCACCCGCCGCGACGGCCATGGCGGCGGATCCCTGGTCCGGCGCGAGCCGCTGGTCTGGGCGGCAGCCGCCGATCACCGGCCCGAGACGGCAGAAACCGTGCCGCTTGCCCTCTTCCCCGAGGGCTGCGCCTTCCGGCCCCATGCGCTCTCGGCGCTCGACCGGGCGCAGAAACCCTGGCGGGTGGCGCTGACCAGCGGCAGCCTGTCGGGCATCCAGTCCGCGGTGGCGAGCGGCCTTGCCCTCACCGCCCTCGCCCGCAGCACGGTGCCGCCGGACTGGCGGATTCTGGGGTCCGAGGACGGCTTCCCCGCCCTGCCCACGGTGGATATCGCCCTCAAGACCGCCGAGCGTCCGTCAGAGCCGGTGCGGCTGATGGTCCGCCACCTGCTGGACGCACTGGGCGCGCCGACCATCGTGCCGCCGGTGCCGATTGCACGGCCGATGACACTCCCCGATCCGGTTTCTGGTTGACGACCGGGGGGGCTTGCGTGTTCAGGATCACGAGATTCCCCACCGTCACCGGAAGCCCCTGCCCATGAGCCAGCTCGGCCCGCTCGTCGACATCGTCACAGCACTTGCCGCCGCCGTGGTCATCGTGCCCGTGTCGATCCGCATCGGCGCCTCTCCGGTGCTGGGCTATCTGGCCACGGGCCTTGCGGTCGGCCCCCATGGCTTCGGCCTGGTTGAAGAGGGCCCGGCGCTGCATCTCTTCGCCGAATTCGGCGTGGTCTTCCTGCTGTTCTCGATCGGCCTCGAACTTTCTTTCGAACGTATCCGGACCATGCGGCGCCTGGCGCTGGGGCTGGGGGCCGCCCAGGTGGTGGTGACCGCCGCCGTCATCGCGGTGATCGGCACGGCACTGGGCCTGGCGCCGATGACCGCCGGCATTCTGGGTTGCGCCCTCGCGCTCTCGTCCACCGCCGTGGTGCTGCAATTGATGGTGGAACGCGGCGAACAGGTCACCCGCATCGGCCGGGTCGCCATCGCCGTGCTGCTGTTCCAGGATCTGGCAGTGGTGCCGATGCTGGCAGCCCTGCCCCTGCTCGGCGCACCGGGAGAGGATGCGCTGGTGGCGCTGGGTCTGGCGGTGGCCAAGGCGGCGGTGGCGCTGGTCGGCATCTCTCTGGCCGGCCGCTATCTGTCGCAGCCCGCCTTCCGGCGGATCGCGGCGCTGCGCAACCCGGATGTCTTCATGGGGGCCACCCTGCTGGTCGTGCTGGGCACCGCCCTGCTGACCGCGCTTGCCGGCATGTCGCTGGCGCTGGGGGCCTTCCTGGCCGGCGCCCTGCTGGCCGGCACCGCCTTCCGTCATCAGATCGAAGGCGATATCGAGCCGGTGCGCGGCCTGTTCCTGGGCGTGTTCTTCCTGTCGGTCGGCATGGGTATCGATCTGGCGCTTGTGATCCGCGAGCTGCCGCTGGTGCTGGGGCTGACGCTGGGGCTGATCCTGGTCAAGGCGGTGGTGCTGGGCGGCCTTGCCCGCGGCTTCGCCCTGCCGGTCTCTCTGTCGGTGCGATCAGGCCTGCTGCTCGCCCAGGGCGGCGAGTTCGCCTTCGTGGTGATGGCAACCGCCGGCAGCTTCGGCCTGATCGCCCCGGCCGAGGCGGCGCCGATCGTGGCGGCCGTGGCCTTTTCCATGGCGCTGACCCCGCTTCTGGATGCCGCCGGCCGGCGGCTGGAACAGCGGCTCACCCCGCCCGTCGCCACGCCCCAGACGGCGCTGGGCGACGAGGCGGCCGATCTTGAGGAACATGTGCTGGTGCTGGGCTTCGGCCGGGTCGGCCGGACTTTGGCCCATGTGCTGGAAAACAGCCGCCGCCCCTATCTGGCGCTCGATCTGGACAGCGAGCGGGTGACCCAGGGCCGTACCCAGGGCCACAACGTCTTTTTCGGCAACGGCGCCCGCCGCGACGTGCTGCGCGCCGCCGGCATCGACCGCGCCACGGCGGTCGTGGTGACCATCGACAATGCCGGCGCGGCCGAGCGTGCGGTCAGGACCATCCGCCATGCCGCACCGGGGGTGCAGATCATCGCCCGCGCCCACGACACCCGCCATGCCGACCGGCTGCGTGTCGCCGGCGCCGATCGCGTGCTGCCCGAGACCATCGAGGCGAGCCTGATGCTCGCCGCCGCAACCCTCGACGCCGTCGGCCAGTCGGCCGAAGAGACCGAAGCCTGCCTGGGCCAGCTCAGGGCCGACGGCTACGCCCAGCTGCTGCCGCTGGTGGTCGGCCGCCATCAGGATGACGGTACCGACCACTGATCTGCCGCTCCGCGGAGCACAGGCTTACATCGGCTTGAAGTCGTCGCTCGCAGCGTCATAGGCCATCAGCTGGGCGCGGCCGATATCGTAGTACCAGCCATGGAGCTGCAGTGTCCCCTGCTCCAGCCGCTCGGCGATCCAGGGGAAGGTCGCCAGATTCTTCAGCGACACCTTGATCGATTCGAGTTCGCAGATGTGCTGGTGCTCGTGGGCATCGACATGGGCATGATCATGCAGCACCTGCTCACGCACGCCGTCGATCTGCGACATCCAGACATCGATGAAATCGGTGCTGGGCTGGGTCGGATCGCGCTGCAGCAGGGCCCGGATGCCGCCGCAGCCGGCGTGGCCCATCACCACGATGTGTTCGACCTTCAGCCCGTCGACCGCGAATTCCAGCGCCGCCGAGGTGCCGTGGCGAGCGCCGTCGGGCTCGAAGGGCGGCACCAGATTGGCGACATTGCGCAGGATGAACAGGTCACCCGGATCGGCCGAGGTGATGATCGCGGGATCGACGCGACTGTCACAACAGCCGATCACCATGACCTTCGGGGTCTGCTGGCGCGCCAGCTTTTCGAAGAATTCCGGCCGGGTCTGCATGGCATCGTCGCGGAAGCGGCGAAAGCCGTCGATCACCTTCTCGAGCGCGTTCAATATCGTCTCCTCGGGCATCCACGGCACCGCATGCGGCACCGTCTGGCTCTGGACTTCCCCCATCTCTCCAGCCTTCTAGATAGCATCGCCCCCCAGGCGGCGAAAGTCCCCGCCTTGCGCAGTGGTGCAACGCCATCGGCGGGCGATATCACGCTGCGGTAACATCGCCGCCACGAAACCGTCAAAAGGCCACGGTAGAACCGCGACCAGTCGACGGTTCTGCACCCTCGTCTCAACCGTCGATCCGGTGATCCATCATGAGCACATCCGACGCCGTGTCCCGTCCTGCTTCACGCGCCAGCCTGCCTGCCGGCTTCGTCATCGGCCATCGCGGCGCCAGCGGTCATGCGCCCGAGAACACGCTGCCGGCAATCCGCCGCGCGGCGGAACTGGGTGCGCCGATGGTGGAGTTCGACGTGAAGCTCACCCGCTCCGGCGTGCCGGTGCTGCTGCATGACGACCGGGTCGACCGCACCACCGACGGCCGCGGCCCGGCGGCAGGCTTCGAGCTGGCGGCGCTGAAAGCGCTGGATGCCGGCGCCTGGTTCGCCCCCGCTTTCGCCCGCACCCGCATCCCCACCCTGGCCGAGACCGTGGCGCTGCTCTCTGAAACCGGTCTCGATGCCAATGTCGAGATCAAGCCCTGCCCCCATCGCGAGACCGAAACCGCGGCGGTCGTGGCGGAAGAGCTGCGCCGTTTCTGGCCGGCGGGCAAGCGGCCGCCGCTGCTGTCCTCCTTCGAGATGGCCTCGCTCCGCGAGGCACTCAGGGTCGCCCCCGATCTGCCGCGGGCCCTGCTGTTCGAGGGCCTGCCCGCCCCCCATACCCTGGATGCGCTGATCGGCGAGCTGCGCCCCGTCGCCCTGCATCTGTGGGAGCGGGTGATCGACGAAGGGGTCATCTCCTGGGCGCGCCTGCGCGGCCTGGAGCTCAGAGCCTGGACGGTCAACGACCCTGCCCGTGCCGCGCATCTCCATGCCCTCGGCGTCACCGCCGTGTTCACCGATTTCCCCGACCGGATCCTGTCCGGGGCAGGCTGATCCCGCCCTTCGCCGCAGACGATCCGGTCGACCCGCACCTGTCCCCAAGACCGACACCGGAAGACAGCACCTCCGGACCCTCAGGGAGCGTCGTCATGAACAAGACCTGGATCGTCGCCGCGGCCGTGGCCGCCGGCTTCACCGTCGGCGGTTTCGCCGGTGCCGCCGATGCCGCCACCAAGGTGGAATGGTGGCATGCCATGGGCGGCGAGCTTGGCCAGAAGGTCGAGCAGATCGCCAAGGACTTCAACGCCGGCCAGTCCGACTACGAAATCGTCCCGGTCTACAAGGGCAATTACGCCGAGACCATGACCGGTGCGATCGCCGCCTTCCGTGCCGGTCAGCAGCCCGCGATCGTGCAGGTGTTCGAAGTCGGCACCGCCACCATGATGGCGGCCAAGGGCGCCATAAAGCCGGTCTATCAGGTGATGGAAGAGGCGGGTGAGCCCTTCGATCCCAAGGCCTATCTCCAGGCGGTGACCGGCTATTACAGCACCACCGACGGCCGCATGCTGTCGATGCCGTTCAACAGCTCGACCCCGGTCATGTATGTCAATCTCGATGCGGCGCAGAAGGTCGGCATCGACTACAAGACCGATCTCGCGACCTGGGAACAGGTCGGCGACTACATCAAGAAGGCGCAGGCTGCCGGCTCTACCTGCGGTCTGACCACCGGCTGGCCGTCCTGGACCCAGCTCGAGAACGTCTCGGCCTGGCACAACCAGCCCTTCGCCAGCAAGGAAAACGGCTTCGGCGGTTTCGACACCGAGCTGACCTTCAACGGCCCGGTGCAGGTGAAGCACCTGGAGACGCTGGGCGAATGGCAGAAGACCAAGGCCTTCGACTACGGCGGACGCCGCAGCGATGCGCGCCCGAAGTTCATCTCAGGCGAATGCGTGCTCTATATCGACAGCTCCGCCTCGCTCGCCGGCATCCGCAACGGCGTGAAGGACTTCACCTTCGGCGTGACCATGCTGCCCTACTGGAAGAGCGCGGTCGAAAAGCCCCAGAACTCGATCATCGGCGGTGCCAGCCTCTGGGTGCTGAACGGCAAGTCGGCCGAAGAGTACAAGGGTGTCGCGAAGTTCTTCAGCTACCTGTCCTCGCCCGAGGTCCAGGCCGACTGGCACCTGTTCACCGGCTATCTGCCGATCACCACGGCCGCCTATGACTATGCCAAGCAGCAGGGTGCCTATGACAAGACCCCTGAGGCCGAGGTCGCGATCCATCAGATCAACCTGAACCCGCCCACCGCCAACTCCAAGGGCCTGCGCCTCGGCAACTTCGTCCAGATCCGCGACGTGATCGAGGAAGAGATGGAGCAGGTCTTCGCCGGCAAGAAGACCGCGAAGGCGGCACTCGACGATGCCAAGACACGCGGCGACGAGCTGCTGCGCCGGTTCGAGCGCACCGCCGGCAACTGATCGCCCGAAGATCCGTGCTGCCGGCCCGTGCGGGGGCATGTCCCCCGCACGGGCCGCATCGCTTCGCCTCCCATCCGCCCGGAACCCCTCCGCCCCATGGCCACACGCTCGCTCTTTCGCGGCAGAGCCCTGCCGCTTGCCCTGGTCGCGCCCCAGATCGCCATCACCCTGATCTTCTTCGTCTGGCCCGCGGCCCAGGCGCTGAAACAGTCGATGCTGATCGAGGACGCCTTCGGCTTCGGCTCGGAATTCGTCTGGTTCGAGAATTTCGAAAGCGTGCTGACCGATCCCGGCTATCACAACGCGATCGCGGTCACGGCGCTGTTCAGCATCGGCGTGATGCTGGTCTCGCTGAGCCTGGGGCTGCTGCTGGCGGCCCTGGTCGACGGGGTCACCTCACGGCGGGTCGGCGCCATCTACCGGGCAATTTCGGTCGCGCCCTACGCCATCGCCCCGGCGGTCGCGGGCGCGCTCTGGTTCTTCATCTTCAACCCCACGGTCGGCATCGTCACCCATTGGCTCGGCCTGGTCGGCATCGACTGGAACCATGTCCGCAACGGTGATCAGGCCCTGCTGCTGGTGATCCTCGCCGCCGCCTGGAAGCAGATCGCCTATAATTTCGTGTTCTTCCTGGCCGGGCTGCAATCGATCCCCCGATCGCTGATCGAAGCGGCGGCGATCGACGGGGCCGGGCCCGGGCGGCGTTTCGTCAGCATCGTCCTGCCCCTGCTCTCGCCCACCGCCTTCTTCCTGATGGTGGTGAACCTGACCTATGCCTTTTTCGACACCTTCCCGGTGATCCATGCGGTTACCCAGGGCGGCCCCGGCAATGCCACCGAAACCCTGGTCTACAAGGTGTTCCGCGACGGCTTCATCGGCCTCGATCTCGGCCGGTCGGCCGCGCAGTCGGTGATCCTGATGGTGGTGGTCGCCGCCATGACCGTGGTCCAGTTCCGCTGGGTCGAGCGCAAGGTCCACTACTGAGCGAGGAGTCCTCCCATGGCCATGGTCGAAGGCGGCACCCGCTCGCGTCTCGTCCGTCATGCCCTGATCTGCGGCCTGCTCGCCGCGATCGTCTTTCCGGTCTATATCGCCTTCGTGACATCGACCCACGAGGCTTCGACCATGCTGCAGGGCGTGATCCCGCTCCTGCCCGGCCCCGATCTGGTCCCGACCTATGCCCGGGTGCTCGCCACCGGCATTCCGACCTTCGGCGACCTGCCGGTGGCGACCATGATGCTGAACTCGCTGGTCATGGCGCTCGGCATCGCCATCGGCAAGATCGTGATCTCGCTGCTCTCGGCCTATGCGATCGTCTTCTTCCGCTTCCCGCTCAGGATGCTGTGGTTCTGGATGATCTTCGCAACCCTGATGCTGCCGGTGGAGGTCAGGATCGTGCCGACCTTCCAGGTGGTGTCGGATCTGGGGCTGCTGAACAGTTTCGGCGGGCTGATCGTGCCCCTGCTCGCCTCTGCCACCGCGACCTTCCTGTTCCGGCAGTTCTTCCTGACCATCCCGGACGAGCTGATCGAAGCCGCGCGCGTCGACGGTGCCGGGCCGATCCGCTTTCTGGTCGACGTGATCCTGCCCTTGTCGCGCACCAACATCGCGGCACTGTTCGTGATCATGTTCGCCTATGGCTGGAACCAGTATCTCTGGCCGCTGATCGTGACCACCGATCCGCAGATGACCACGATGCTGATCGGCATCCAGCGCGCCCTGTCCGGCAGCGATGAGCTGACCCCCTGGAACCTGGTGATGGCGATGAGCCTGCTCGCCCTGCTGCCGCCGCTCGCGGTCGTGCTCGGCATGCAGCGCTGGTTCGTCAAGGGCCTGGTCGACGCAGAGAAGTAGTTGTTGGCGGGGGAGTCTTTTAGCCCCTCGCCGGGCGGGTGCTGCCGCACCCTTGGCCGCCGCCTCAATGGCGGCTGTTGGCGACCCTCGGCCCAAGCGGGTGCTGCCGCCGCCTCAATGGCGGGAGTGTTTTAGCCCCTCGGCCCAAGCGGGTGCTGCCGCGCCCTTGGCCGCCGCCTCAATGGCGGCTTGTTGACCACCATCGTCCGTATGCGGAATCCCGTCTTAATCCGAAGGCAGAGCTGTCCCATGAGCACGCTGACCCTGGCCGATCTGCGCAAATCCTATGCCGACACCCCGGTCATCCATGGTGTCGATCTCGATGTCGCCGATGGCGAATTCGTGGTGCTGGTCGGGCCGTCCGGCTGCGGCAAGTCCACTTTGCTGCGCATGGTGGCGGGGCTGGAGACGGTCACCGCCGGCCGGATCCTGATCGACGGCCGGGTGGTGAACGAGCTGGAGCCCCGGGATCGCGACATCGCGATGGTGTTTCAGAACTACGCGCTCTACCCGCATATGACCGTGTTCCAGAACATGGCCTACGGGCTCAAGATCCGCGGCATGACCAAGGCCGAGATCCGCCGGCGGGTGGACGAGGCCGCCGCCATGCTGGGCCTGGGGGCCCTGCTCGACCGCCGGCCGGCGGCCCTGTCGGGCGGCCAGCGCCAGCGCGTCGCCATGGGCCGCGCCATCGTGCGCGAGCCGAAGCTCTTCCTGTTCGATGAGCCGCTGTCCAATCTGGATGCCAAGCTTCGGGTTCAGATGCGGCTGGAGATCAAGCGCCTGCATCAGCGCCTGGGCGTCACCAGCCTCTATGTCACCCATGATCAGGTCGAGGCGATGACGCTCGCCGACCGGCTGGTGGTGATGAACGGCGGGCGGGCCGAACAGATCGGCCGGCCGCTCGATCTCTATCTCCGGCCCGCCACCCGCTTCGTTGCCGGCTTCATCGGCTCGCCGGCCATGAACTTCATGCCCGCAGCCCTGTCGTCCGATGCGGTTCTGGTTCAGGGCGACCGGCCGATCCGGGTCGATCCGGCGGCCATGGGCCTTCAGGGTCTGACCGGTACGGCCGGGAATGGTGCGGCCGGGGAGGGCGCCGTGCTGGGGCTCAGGCCCGAAGACCTGCACCGCCCGGGCGCCAGCGCGCTTGCCGGCGCGCCGGTCATGGAGCTGGGGCTGGAGGTGATGGCGGTAGAGCCGCTGGGGGCCGATACCCTGATCCATGGCCGGCCGACCGCCCCCTGCGGCACGGCGCTCGCCGATGCGGCGGGCGAGGCCCGCGGCCTCGTCACCGCCCGCCTGGCCGGCGCGGTCGAGGCGGCGCCCGGGGCGCATCTGGCCCTCCAGGCGCGGCTCGACCGGCTGCATGTCTTCGGCGGCGACGGCCGGCGCCTCGGCGCCTGACCGCCCGCCCAAGATGATCAGCCGACCTGCGGCGGCGCCGTGCGCGCTCTCTCGGTCCCATTCTCTGGGGCAAGCCCCACGGTGACGCCCTTGGGCGCGATCAGATGCACGTCGCGCTGCGGGAAGGGGATGCTGCAGCCGGCGGCTTCGACCGCCAGCTTGGCGCGCTTCATCATGTCCCAGCGCAGGCTCCAGTAGTCGCCGATCGCCGCATTGAAGCGCATGGTGATGTCGACCGAGCTTTCGCCCAGATTGGTCACCATCACCTGCGGTGCGGGATCCTTCAGCACCCGTTCATCCGCCGCCAGAACCGCCGACAGCGCCTCGATCGCCGTGTCGATGTCGTCGTCATAGGCGATGCCGACCACGATATCCATGCGCCGGATCGGGTTGCGGGCATAGTTGGTGATCGGCTGCCCCCAGACCTGGCTGTTGGGCAGGCTCATGAACACCCCGTCCGCCATCTTCAGTTCGGTGGTGAACAGGTTGACGTTGATCACCGAACCGGCGCGGCCGCCGGCATCGATGAAATCGCCGATCCGGAACGGCCTGAGGAAGAGCAGCATGATGCCCGCCGCCACATTCGACAGCGTCCCCTGCAACGCCAGGCCGATGGCGAGGCCGGCGGCGCCGAGAATGGCGATGATGCTGGCGGTCTGCACCCCGAACTGGCCGAGGACGATGATCACCGTCAGGACCAGGATGCCATAGCGCACCAGGCTGGCGATGAACGGCCGGAGCGTCGGGTCCATGTGGCTGACCCGGCCGAGGGAGCGGTCCACCCCCTTCTCCAGCCAGCCTGCGATCAGCCAGCCGCCGATCAGGATGGCGATGGCGCCCAGAACCGCCATGCCATAGGTCACCGCCAGCGTGCTGAGAGCCGCAATCACGGCATCGATTTCGGTCGTCACCTGATCCATGCGGACGAGGTCTCCTTATCGGTCCATCCACGCCGATGTCGTCCGGGTCGGGCGACTGACCAGATGTCAGCGGGTCAGGCGGCCGATCAGCTCCTCGTTACGACGGCGGACCATGCCTGGAATCAGGAACAGGTCCAGGAACAGCCACAGAGCAAGCAGCGCATAGCCGAGATATCCGACCAGGAAAAACACCAGCACGGCAGATATGCCGTTCAATGCCAGCATGATCAACCCCGAGACCCAGGATCCAAGATACATCCGGTGCACACCGAACCATCCCAGGAAGAACCAGAGGAGATAGGCGAGCAGCGCGCTCTTCTTCTCGTTGTCATAGCGCATCATCATGACGGTCTGGTCGGTTCCGCCGGTGCGGCGCTCTTCCGGCCGGAGAAAATCTTCGTCTCTGCTCATGGGATGGTCCATCCTGAACGCGGCCGCGGGATGCTGCCGGGGGGTTTCACATGGAACCATGCCCCCTTGCGCACCGCAACCTCGGCCCCGGATACAAGGGTCCGGTCCTACCGGTCGGACCGTGTCAGACCCTCAAGCGCTACGGCCAGTTCCTGCCCCAGCCGCTCGACGAGCCCGGCGACCGGCAGCGACCGGGAGAGCCCGGCCCCCGCCCCCGCCCACCAGGCCTGGGCCTCGGGCACGCCCGCCGCCTCGGCGCGGGCGCGGATCGGTTTGGTCAGACCGTGCTGGGCCGGAAATGCCGCCAGCATCGCCGGTTCCGCCGGCATGGCCTCTCCGGCCGCCAGCAGCTTGCGGGCCTGACGCGCGGTGAAGGCGCGGGTCAGCACGGTCCGCCCCTCGCCGGCCGCCGCCGCCTCGGCCAGAAGCCGGCGATGGCCGGGCTTCGTGCCGGCCTCTGCGGTCGACAGAAAGGCCGTGCCCAGCTGGGCGCCGGCGGCACCCATGGCGAGCGCGCCGGCAATGCCGCGGCCGGTCATGATGCCCCCGGCCGCAATCAGCATCACCCCGGCGGCTGCCGCCTCTGCGGCCAGCGCTTCCAGCAGGGCCGGCCAGCCGAAGGCCGGGGCGGCCCGTCCGCATCGAACATGCCGCTATGCCCGCCGGCATCGGCGCCCTGCAGCGCGATCATCTCCACCCCCGCCGCGATCAGCGCCCGGCCTTCCAGCGGCGTGGTGGCAGTGCCGATCAGCGCGATGCCGCGCGCCCGCGCCGCCTCGACCAGCCCTGCCGGGGGCAGGCCCATGGTGAAGCTCAACGCCGCCGGCGCCTCGTCGAGCACGGCACGGATCTGGGCATCGAGCGGCGGCGCGGCATCCGAGACATCCTCGGGCAGTACCGCCCCCACCCGCGCCGCCAGCGGTTCCAGCGCCTGGCGTGCGGCCGCGATCTCGTCTGCCCCGGCGATCCGTCCCTGATGGAAGAACAGGTTGACCGCAAACGGCCGGTCGGTCTGCGCGCGGATCGCCCGGATCTCTCCGGGGATGTCCTGGGCGCGGGTATAGGCGGCCCCCAATGACCCCAGAACCCCCGCCTCGCTTGCACCGGCCACCAGATCGGCGGTGGTCGGCCCACCGGCCATGGGCGCCTGGATGACCGGCAGGCGGAGACCGAAACGGCGGGTCAGGGCGGTGGCGATGAGGGGACGGGCAGACATGGCGACAACCTCCGGGGGCTTTTGAACCGCTTTCAGCTTACGTCGCACCAATGCTTGCACACCAGCGACGATGAGTGGATCATGTTTTCAGTTTTTTTGAAAACATGAGCCTTCCGATGGACCTGGCCGACCTGGCAGCAGTGAAAGCGGTGGCAGAGCTCGGCGGGGCGACCCCGGCGGCCGAGCGGCTGAACTGCGTGCCCTCGGCCGTCACCGCCCGCCTGAAGCGGCTTGAAGCCGAACTCGATGTCGCCCTGTTCCGCCGCCGCTCCCGCGGACTGGACCTCACCGAGGCCGGGCAGCGGCTGAAAGACTATGCCGACCGGCTGCTGATGCTGGCCGAAGAGGCCCGCCACGCGGTGGCCGGTGGCGGTATGGCCGGTCTGCCGGTCCGGATCGGTGCGATGGAAACCATCGCCGCCACCCGCCTGCCCGGCATTCTGGGCCGCTTCCGTCGCCAGGCCGGCAGCGGCGCCCGGCCGATCGGCCTTGCCACCGGCACCACCGACGAACTGGTCGCGGATCTTCTGCGCCATCGCCTGGATGTGGCGCTGATCGCGGGCCCGCTCGACCACCCTGCCCTGGCCAGCCGCCGCGTCTGGACGGAACGGCTGGTCCAGGCGGCCCCTGTCGCCGGGGCAGAGACCGGCAGCGACGGGCTGCCCCTGCCGCTGATCGGTTTCCGGTCGGGCTGCGCCTATCGGGCGCGGGCCGAGAAACTGCTGCGAGAGGCCGGCCGCCTGCCGGTCCGGGTGCTGGAGCTGGGCACGCTCGACGGGGTGATCGGCTGCGTGGCGGCAGGGCTCGGCTTCACCATCCTGCCGGAACGGGTCTTCCAGGGTCATACCGGCCCCGGCATCGCCCTCACCCCCCTGCCCGCCGCCGCCGCGGAGGTCGAGGTGCTGGCGGCCTGGCCGCGCGGGCGCGGCGACGGTCTGGCCGAAGCCTTCGCCGCCGCGGCAGAGGCGGCCTAGGCGCGATCAATCCTGCGGCAGCCGCTCCATCAGGAAGCGGGCCGCCGCCTCGGCGCCCTGCTGGTCGATGCCATGGGCAAGGCCGGGCCGGCGGATCAGCGCCGCCTGGATGCCGGCCGCCTCGAGCTTGGCAAGCGCATGGCCCGAGGCCTCGACCGGCACGACCGGGTCGTTGGTGCCGTGGATCAGCAGCACGTCGGGCCGGCGCGCGCCCTCGGCCATCGGCGGCACCTGGCCGAGCATGGCCCCCGAAAAGCCCACGATCGCCGCCGGCGGCTGGTCGAGCGCCAGCCCCACCCCCAGCGACATCATCGTGCCCTGCGAAAAGCCGATCAGGGCCAGCCGGTCGGCGCCCAGCCCGTGGATCTTCAGCTTCCCGGCCAGAAACGCCCTGAGCGGCGGCGCAGCACGGGCAACCCCGGCCGCCATCCTTGCATGGGCCGCCGCCATGTTGGCCGGGTCGCGGCGCAGCATGTCGGGGTCGTAATCGTCCAGGCCGAACCACTGCCGGCCGAAGGGCGACATTTCGCACGGATACGGCGCATCCGGCGCATAGAAGGCGGTGTGCGGCAGCGCCTGGGCAAAGAACGGCGCCAGCCCGATCAGGTCCTGGCCGTCGGCGCCATAGCCATGCAGGAAGACCACGATCCGGCGGACGATGCCGTCCTTGGGCAGAAGATCGGGGCCGGTCAGGGTGGCGGGCGCGGTCATGGGTCTGGTCTCCCGAAAAGACAGGCGGTCGGATGGGTCACTGCGGCAGGTGATCGTCGAGGAAAGCGGTCGCCGCCGCAAGCCCGGCGAAATCGACCCGGTGATCCAGCCCCGGCCGGGCCAGAAGCTCCACCCGGAAGCCGGCCGCCCCAAGCCGCGCCTGCACCCAGCGTGCCGCGGCGAAGGGCACCACGTCGTCGGCCTCGCCATGGACCAGCATCACCGGCGGCCGGGATCCCCCCTCCGGCAGTTCCGGCAACGCCCCCAGCAGCGTGCCCGAGAACCCCACCACCGCAGCCGGTGCCGGCTGCCCCGTGGCCAGCCGCGCCATCATCATCGCCAGCGACATCATCTGCCCCTGCGAGAAGCCGGCGAAGGCGGTCGCGGCGGCCGGCACCTCCAGGGACCCGAGCAGACCACGGATCCGGGCATCGAGTGCCGGACAGACGGCCGCGGCATTCCGGCCCATCAGGGCATGGCCCGCGGCATCTGCGGGCAGCATCGCCGCCGGATCGCCCGCCACCCAGCCCGGGCGGAAGCCGGGGGTGGAGAACCACTGCCGGCCACTCACCCCCTCGGGGCAGGTCTCGCCGCCATCGGGGCAGAAGAAAGCCGCCGTGGTCATCCGCCGCGCCATGCGCCGGGCGAGCGCCATCATTTCGCGACCATCGCCGCCATAGCCGTGCAGCAGAACGACCAGCCGGCGCACGGGGCCATCCTCGGGCAGAAGCAGTTCATGAGCCTGGACGGGACTTGTGGCCTGGACGGGACTGGCGGATGACATGCGGGCTCCGTGGCGTCAGGATCATGCGGGCCGGGGTGCAGCGATGCCGCCGAGCCTGGATCAGATCCCCTCCGAGTGCAATCATCCGGTGGCGTCAGGACGCCTCGGACATCACGCCGGCCAAGGATACCCAAGCTGATGAGCGACGACACAGAGACCCGGCAGCGGGCTGATATCCAGGCCCTCCTGCGCGCCCACGCCGCCTTCTATGAAGCCTTCGTCACCCGCGATTTCGCCGCCATGCAAGCGATCTGGGCGGCGCGGCTGCCGATCGCCTGCATTCATCCCGGCTGGGGCGCCCTGGTCGGGCGCGAGGCGGTGATGACCAGCTGGCGGACGATCCTGGCCAACCCGTCCAGCCCCACGCTTGCAGTCGACCTGATCGACGTCACCGTCTATGACAGCACCGCCCGCATCCTGGCCTATGAGCGGATCAACGATGCGGTGCTGATCGCGACCAACCTGCTGGCGCGCGAGGACGGGGCCTGGAAGATCGTCCACCACCAGTCGGGTCCGACCCCGCCGCCCACGGAATACGCGACCGTCCCGCCGCATCGCCTGAACTGACCGTCCTGCTGCACCCGCGGCGGGGTTGCGACCGTCACACGGCCCGTGACATCGTCGACGGAAGGGTGCGGTGGCCGTGCCCGTCGAAGGGAGAGTGCGATGCTGGAACTGGCGATCAGTGCCTTCGTCACCCTGTTCGTGGTGATCGATCCGGTCGGGCTGGCGCCGATGTATGGCGCGCTCACCCGCGAGCATACCGAGGCGCAGCGCCGGCGGATGGCCTGTCGCGGAGTGATCGTGGGCGGGCTGGTGTTGCTCGGCTTCGCGCTGGGCGGCGAGGCACTGCTGAATGCGATCGGCGTCTCGCTCGATGCCTTCCGGGTGGCGGGCGGCATCCTGCTGTTCGTCGTCGCCTTCGACATGGTCTTCGAGCGGCGCACGGAACGGCGCAAGCGTCAGGTCGAAGCCGCCCATGCCGCCGACACCCAGGCCGGGGCCGCGGCGATGCTGGCGGCTGAATCCGCCTTCGCCGCCCCCGAACTTCTGGAAGAGGCTTTCGAGCACGAACACGAGGATGTCTCGGTCTTCCCGCTGGCCATCCCGTTGATCGCGGGGCCCGGCGCCATCACCTCCACCCTGCTGCTCACCACCCGGGCCGGGGGTGATTGGGTCGCGACGCTGCTGGTGCTGGGCATCCTGGCCCTGGTTCTGGCCTCGACGCTGGGCGCGCTGCTGATCGCCGGCCGGCTGAACCGCCTGATCGGCGAAACCGCGGCCGCGGTGATCAGCCGGGTGCTGGGCATCCTGCTGGCCGCCCTTGCCGCGCAATTCGTGCTCGACGGGGCGGCAGAGCTGGTCGTCGGGGTGATCCGCCAGGGAGCCTGATAGCTCAGGCGGCCTCGGCCGTCATCCGCCAGCGGCGGCGCATCACCTTGGCCACGGCCTCCAGCCGGCGTTCCACCACCTCGCCCATCAGATCGCGCCCGCCCGGGCGGGCGCGCAGGGTCAGCGCCTGGGGCGTCAGCTCCAGCTCTCCGCGGTCGAGCAGGGCGGGGGCGCAGCCCGAGAAGGTATCCCCCAGCCTCAGGGCCAGCCCGATCAGCCGGGCGCGGGCCTGGGCCGGCTGGTCGAGCAGATCCCGCGCCGGCCGGGCATGCAGCCCGGTGATGTTGCCGGCATAGCGCGCATAGACCGCCAGCGCCAGAAAGGCGCGCTCGCGATGGCGCAGCGGCAGGAAGGGCATGGTCAGGATCTCTTCGATCGCATGATCGGCCCGCCGGTCGGGATGGGCGGCGACGGCGATTTCCGACAGCAGACAGGCGGCATGGCGCAGGCGCAGATCATTGGGCGTCTCGCCGGCAAACAGCGGCGCGATCCAGTCATGGACCCGGTCGCCATAGGCGCCGAAGCCCGAATGCTGATCGGCGATGTCGCGGCAGGCGGCCATCAGCGGATCGGCGGCCCTGAGCGCCGCCGGCAGGTTCTCGTAGAGCACGCCCTCGCGCAGGCCATAGGTGGAGAACACCACCTCGGACGGCTTCACCCGTCGTACCAGCCCGGCAAGCGCCGCCGCGGCATGGGGGAGGGTCGCCAGCCGCCGGGCCGGTGCCGCCTTGAGCCGGGCAAGATCGGCCGCCTTCATACCCATCACTTTGTCGGCCAGTGCCAGGGTCTGGGGCATGTCGAGCGTGTAGCGGTGGATGGCGGCGATCGGATGGCGGGTTTCGGCGATATGAACCCGCGCGATGGCACGCCAGCCGCCGCCGACCAGATAGAGCCCGCGCGCGGCCGCCTCTGCCGCCCAGGGGGCGTCGTCGAGCGCCTTCTCCACCGCCTCGGTCCAGGCCCGGGCGTCGGAGCCGCGGGCGGCCAGGCGCAGCGCGCCCACCGGCAGGGTGATCTGGCGACCCACGGCCCCCTGCTCCACCCGCACCAGTTCCAGCGAACCGCCCCCCAGATCGGCGACCAGCCCGTCGGCCTCGGGTTCCGAGGACAGCACGCCCAGGGCCGAGAGCGTCGCCTCTTCGACACCGGTCACGATCCGGATCGGAATGCCGCACTCCCGCTCCACCCTCTGGATGAAGGCGGGGCCGTCGGCGGCATCGCGCACGGCCGCGGTCGCCACCGCAATGATCGCATCGCCGGCAAGCTCGCGGCCGATGGCGGCGAAGCGGCGCAGGGCCAGCGCCGCGGCGTCGGCCCGTTCAGGGTCCAGCCGGCCGGTATCGGCCACGCCGGCGCCCAGCGCGCACAGCGCCTTTTCATTGAAGATGGGCTGCGGCATGCGCTTCAGCCCGTCGAAGATCACCAGCCGCAGCGAGTTCGAGCCGATATCGATCACGCCCAGGCGGCGCGGGCCGTTGCCGGGAAGACGCAGATCCGGCGCCGCATCGGTGCCGGCCGTGGTCGGGAATACCCGTTCGCTCATCCACTCCGTCCGCTTGGGGTGTGCGGTCCGTCCATCCTGTCACCAGCCACGGGCAACGCGGCCGACCCGTCAGGTCAGCGACAGGTGGGGCACTTCCCCCCGCTTCCGCAGCGCCTTGCCCCGGCCCGACAGGCTGGGATTGGTCATGAAATATGTATGCGCCGAGAAGCCCTCGCCAACCGGGGCCATGCGCTTATACACGCCGTCGGGACCGAGCGTCCAGCTCTGGAGCGTGTCCTTCAGATTGGCGACCATGATCTGATCCAGCACCTGCTGGTGCACGGTCGGGTTCTCGATCGGCACCAGGGTTTCCACCCGCCGGTCGAAATTGCGCGGCATCCAGTCTGCGGAAGAGATGAACAGTTTCGCCTGGGGCGAGGGCAGCGCCTGGCCATTGCCGAAGCAGACGATGCGGCTGTGCTCCAGGAAGCGGCCGACGATGCTCTTCACCCGGATCCGCTCCGACAGCCCCGGCACGCCCGGGCGCAGGCAGCAGATGCCGCGGATGATCAGGTCGATCTCGACACCGGCCTGAGAGGCGCGGTAGAGCGCATCGATGATCAGCGGGTCGACCAGGCTGTTCATCTTGGCCCAGATCGCCGCCGGCCGGCCGGCCTGGGCATTGGTGATCTCGCCGTCGATATGCTCCAGCAGGCGCAGGCGCACGCCGCGCGGGCTGACCGCGATCTTCTCGAAATGCGACGGCTCGGCATAGCCGGTCAGATAGTTGAACAGATAGGCCGCATCGCGGCACAGCGCCGGATCGTCGGTGAAGAAGGACAGGTCGGTATAGATCTTGGCGGTGATCGGGTGATAGTTACCGGTGCCGAAATGGACATAGGTCGTCAACCCCTCGCCCTCGCGCCGGACCACCAGGCTCAGCTTGGCGTGGGTCTTGAGCGAGATGAAGCCATAGACCACCTGCACGCCGGCGCGCTCCAGGTCGCGCGCCCAGCGGATATTGGCCTCTTCGTCGAACCGGGCCTTCAGCTCGACCAGGGCGGTCACCGACTTGCCGGCCTCGGCGGCGGCGACCAGCGCCTTCACGATCGGGCTGTCGTTGCTGGTGCGATACAGCGTCTGCTTGATCGCCACCACATTCGGATCCATCGCCGCCTGGCGCAGGAACTGCACCACCACGTCGAAGCTCTCATACGGGTGGTGGACGATCATGTCCTTCTGGCGGATCGCCGCGAAACAGTCGCCGCCATGCTCGCGGATGCGCTCGGGGAAGCGGCTGTTGAAGCTCTGGAACTTCAGGTCCGGCCGGTCGTCGATGATCAGCTGGCGGATGTCGGCCATGCCGGGCATGGCGGTCACCACCACCATGTCGGGGCTCTTCACGCCCAGTTGCGCCGACACGAAGTTGCGCAGGCCTTCCGGCATTTCATCGTCGATCTCGAGATGGATCACGCTGCCGCGGCGGCGGCGCTTCAGCGCGCTCTCGAACAGCCGCACCAGGTCTTCGGCCTCTTCCTCGATTTCCAGATCGCTGTCGCGCAGCACCCGGAACTCGCCCGAGGCGATGACGTCATAGCCCGGGAACAGGCCGTCGATCAGCAGCAGGATCGTGTCCTCGATGCCGATCATCCGGACCTCGTCGGTCTCGGGCAGGCGCACGAAGCGGCCGACCTGGGCCGGCAGGCGGACCAGCGCGTTCATCATCGTGCCGTCGGCCTTGCGGCGCAGTTCCAGCACCAGCGCCAGACCGCCATTGGGGATGAAGGGGAAGGGATGGGCCGGATCGACGGCCAGCGGGGTCAGCACCGGGAAGATCTGGTTGCGGAAATGCTCGTCCAGCCAGACCCGTTCCTTCTTGGTCAGCTCGGACGGCGAGACCACCCGGATGCCCTGCTCCTTCAGCTCCCGGCGCAGCATGCGCACCGAACGCTGCTGCTCGCGCATGGTGTCGTGGGTGCGCTGGCGGATCTGGCGCAGCTGCTGGGCCGGCGTCAGCCCGTCCTGGCCGATCAGCTCGATGCCCATCTCCACCTGGCTCCACAGCCCCGCCACGCGGACCATGTAGAACTCGTCCAGATTGTTGGCCGAGATCGACAGGAACCGCACCCGCTCCAGCAGCGGATGGCGGGTGTTCCAGCTCTCTTCCAGAACCCGGTTGTTGAAGGCCAGCCACGACAATTCACGGTTGATGAAGCGCTGCGGCGAGGTGATGTCGATCCGCCGCTGGCCGCGGGCGGGCCGGCTTGCCGCCGGGGCCGGGGCTGCCACGGGTTCCACCGCAACCGTCGCCGCCGCCACCGCCCGGGCCTCGACCTCGGCCGCACTCTCGGCGGAACTCGGCACGACGCTTGCGGCACCGGCCGCCGCTGCGGCCTCGGCCGCAGCCGCCTCGCTGAAGGTGGTGGAGGTCCCGGCCTCGGCGGCCGTTTCCACCGCCGGGGCCGCGGCGGCGTCGGTTTCGGTGGCAGGCTGCGCGGCGCGGGGGGTGGTCGGCAAGATGGCTCTCCTGGGCGGGTATCAGGCGTGAAAACAATGTTCACGATAGCGGATCTTTGTTGCGGATGCATGATCGAGATGCCATTTCGCGCCTGAGCCCGCGGATCGGACCGCGCCCCTCACTTGCCCGGGAGACTGCCCCCGAATGCCGCGCCTGATCCTGCTCCGTCATGCCAAATCGGCCTGGGACGACCCCGCCCTCGCCGATCACGACCGGCCGCTCAACCGCCGCGGCCGCGCCGCCGCCCGGCTGATGGCCAAACCTGTGGCCGAGGCGGCCCCGGACCTGGTGCTCTGCTCCACCGCCCGCCGCACGCGGGAAACGGTGGAGCATATGGTCGATGCCGGTGCCTTCCCCGCCGGCCGCGTGGTCCACGACGCTGCGCTCTACCATGCCGCCCCGGCCGCCATCCTGGCCGTGGTCGGCATCCATGCGGCCGGCCACGCGGCGGTGATGGTGGTCGGCCACAACCCGGGCCTGCACGAGCTGGCGGCATCGATGGCGACCGCCGGCGACGACCGGGCCCGCACGGCCCTCGCCGCGAAATTCCCCACCGCCGCCCTCGCCGTCCTCGATCTGGCGGGGCCCGGATGGCGGCCGGGCGACGCCCGCCTGACCCGCTTCGTCACCCCACGGATGCTGGAGGCCGCCGCCGGTCAGTGACGGCCAATCAGGCTGTCCTCCGGCGCCTCGGCACGCTGGTGCAGGCCGTAATCCCTGAGCACCGTCATCACCCGCACATGGTAATCATGGAAAATCCGGTCGCGCCCGGCCTTCTGAGCCGAAAGATGAGGGTCCAGATTGCGCCAGCGCAGGACGGCCGCCTCGTCTTCCCAGATCGTCACCGACATCACTTTGGCCGGATGGAGCGTGCTCTGGAAGCATTCGACCGAAATGAAGCCCTCCATCTTCTGCAACATCGGCTGCAGCCGGTTCACCATGTTCACATAGGTCTGATTCTGTCCGGGCACGGCTTCGAGTTCAAAGGTCACGACGATCACTGAACGACTCCTCGCCGGTTTAAGTGAATGGCAGGGCGATAGACCGGGTGGCGCCGGCAAAGGGTCACGACCTGCTCCCGGACCCGATCGCGAACGGCGGGGGCCGCACCGGTCCCCAGCGCGTCGAGCACATCGGCCAGCCAGCCGGCCAGAGCCTCGCAGTCGGCGATGCCGAAGCCGCGGGTGGTGACGGCCGGCGTGCCGATGCGCAGGCCCGAGGTCACGAAGGGGGAGCGCGGATCGCCCGGCACCGCGTTCTTGTTGACTGTGATCCAGGCATCGGCCAGCGCCGCATCGGCATCCCGACCGGTGAAGGCGCGGTCGGAGAGATCGATCAGCATCATGTGATTGTCGGTCCCGCCCGAGACGATCCGGTAGCCGCGATCCATGATCACCCGCGCCATCGCCCGCGCATTGGCCAGAACCTGTTTCTGATAGGTCCGGAACCCGGGCGAGAGCGCCTCTCTGAACGCGACCGCCTTCGCCGCGATCACATGCATGGCCGGCCCGCCCTGGATGCCGGGGAAGACCGCGCCGTCGAGCTTGCGGTAGAACGCCTCCCCCTGCCCCTTCGCCAGGATCAACCCGCCGCGGGGGCCGCGCAGGGTCTTGTGGGTGGTGCTGGTCACCACATGGGCATGCGGCAGGGGGTCGGGGTATTCGCCCGCCGCCACCAGGCCCGCCACATGGGCCATGTCGACCCAGAAGATCGCCCCCACCTCGTCGGCGATCGCCCGCATGCGGGCCCAGTCCTTGCGCCGGGAATAGGCCGAAAAGCCGCCGATCAGCATCCGCGGCCGGGTCTCGCGGGCGATGCGGGCCATGTCGTCATAATCGATCAGCCCGGTTTCGGGATTGAGCCCATAGGGCACGATCCGGTAGTGCCGGCCCGAGAAGTTGGCCGGGTTGCCATGGGTCAGATGGCCGCCCTCGGACAGGTTCATGCCCATCACCGTGTCCCCGGGCCGGACCAGCGCCAGGAAAATCGCCGCACTCGCCTGGGCACCAGCATGGGGCTGGACATTGGCATAGTCGCAGTCGAACAGGGCTTTCGCCCGGTCGATCGCCAGCCGCTCGGCGACATCGACATGCGCGCAGCCGCTGTAGAAGCGCCGGCCGGGATAGCCTTCGGCATATTTGTTGGTGAAGACCGAGTTCTGCACCGCCATCACCAGCGGGCTTGCATAATTCTCCGAGGCGATCAGCTCGACATGATCTTCCTGGCGGTCTTCCTCGGATGTGATCGCCCGGGCAAGCTCGGGATCGACATCGGCAAGGCGGATGGACGGATCATACATGGCGGGAAGCTCCCATCTGTCCGGAAGAGGCGGGGTCAGTCGAGGGTGGCCAGCAGGCGGGTCAGGCGGGTGACCACCTCGTCGATCTCCGCCGTGCCGGCGATCAGCGGCGGCAGCAGGCGGATGGTGTTGGCGCGGGTGACGGTGATCAGCAGCCGTTCCTCCAGCAGCGCCCGACCGACCAGATCGCCGCAGGGGCGATCCAGTTCGATACCGGCCATCAGGCCGATCCCACGGATGGCGACCACCCGCGGATGCCCGGCAAGCGCCCCCCTTAACCCGGCGAGCAGTCGCGCGCCCAGCATCGCCGCCCGCTCGGGCAGCCGGTCGCGGGCCATGACGTCGATCACGGTGCAACCCACCCGGCAGGCCAGCGGATTGCCGCCGAAGGTGGAGGCATGATGACCGGGGGAGAACAGCGCCGCCGCCGGGCCTCGGGCCAGGCAGGCGCCGATCGCAACCCCGTTGCCCAGCCCCTTGGCCAGCGTGATCACATCGGGGGCGACGCCGGCATGCTGATGGCCGAACCAGGTGCCTGTGCGGCCCATGCCGGTCTGGACCTCGTCGATCATCAGCAGCCAGCCGTGCCGGTCGGCAAGGGCGCGCAGCGCCCTCAGATAGCCGGGAGAGGCCGGGTGCACCCCGCCCTCCCCCTGCACCGGCTCCAGCAGGACCGCGACGATGCCGGGCTGTTCGTCGGCAAGCCCGCGGACGGCATCGATATCGTCATAGGGCACGCGCAGGAAGCCCGGCATCAGCGGCTCGAACCCCCGCTGCACCGCCGGATTGCCGGTCGCCGCCAGGGTGGCGAGGGTGCGGCCGTGGAAGGCGCCTTCCATCACCACCACCTGCGGGGCGGCCACCCGCATCGCCGCGGCATGCAGCCGGGCGAGTTTCAGCGCCGCCTCGTTCGCCTCGGCGCCCGAATTGCAGAAGAAGGCCCGGGTCATCCCCGACAGGGCGCAGAGCCGGCGGCCCAGCTCCTCCTGCCAGGGAATGCGAAACAGGTTCGAGGTGTGCAGCAGCTCAGCCGCCTGCCCGGCGATCGCCGCGGTGACCTCGGGATGGGCATGACCGAGGCCGGTGACAGCAACGCCCGAGATCGCGTCGAGATAGTCGATGCCCGCCTCGTCCTGAAGCTGCATGCCCCGGCCGCGCACGAAGGCGACGGGCAGGCGCGCATAGGTCTGCATCAGACAGGCGGTGTCGGGATGGATCACCGGGCGGCTCCTTCGCGCGAGGGCCGGGGGGCGACCGGCCGCGCCGACGGGCCGCGGCGGCAGAGCGCCAGATGCGCCAGAAGACCGATCAGCAAACCCCAGAACGCGCCGCCGATGCCGAGCATGGTGATGTTGGCGGCAGCCGCCAGGAAAGTGATCAGCGCCGCCTCGCGGCCGGCCGGGTCGGCGAGCGCCGAGGCCAGGCTGCCGCCGATCGTGCCCAGCAGGGCAAGCCCGGCAAGTGTGGTGATGAAGGTTGCGGGCAGGGTCATGAAAACGGCGGCCAGGGTCACGCCGAACACGCCGACCAGGATATAGGCGACCCCCGCCGCGATGCCGGCGATCCAGCGCTTCGACGGGTCCTCGTGTGCCTCGGGCCCGGTGCAGATCGCCGCCGTGATCGCCGCCAGATTGAAGGCGTGGGAGCCGAAGGGCGCCATCAGCAGAGAGCCGAGCCCGGTGACGGTCACGATCGGGCTGGCGCTGGTCTTGTAGCCGTCATTGCGCAGCACCAGCATGCCCGGCATGTACTGGCCGGTCAGCGTGATCAGGAACAGCGGCAGGGCCACCGACAGCAGGGCGTTGAGCGAAAACGCCGGCAGGGTGAAGACGGGGGCTGCGACCGCAAGCTCCAGCCCCTCCAGATCCACCCGCCCCTGGATCAGCAGGAAGCCCAGCCCCAGCACCAGGATGCCCACCACCGCATAGCGGGCGGTGAAGCGCTTGATGGTCACATAGGCCAGGATCAGCAGCCCGGCGAGCAGCGGATCGATGCTCATGCCACCGAAGGCGCCGATGCCGAACTGGAGCAGGATGCCGGCAAGCAGGCCGGCCGCCACCCCCGGCGGGATCAGCCGGATCACCCGGTCGAAACAGCCCGAAAGGCCGAGCACCACGAAGCCCGCGGCCGAGATCAGATAGGCGCCGATCGCCTCGGCATAGGGTGTGGTCTGCAACGCCACCACCAGAAAGGCGGCGGCGGGCGTCGACCAGGCGGTGATGATCGGGGCCCGGAACCGCCAGCTGAGCAGAAGCCCGGTAATGCCGACGCCGATCGACACCGACCACACCCAGGACGCCGTCAGCGCCGGGTCGAGCCCGGCCACACGGGCCGCCTGGAAGACCAGGATGAAGGTCCCGCCGTAGTTGACGATGACCGAGACGAGGCCGGCCACGACCGGATGGATAAGGTCGGTGGGGCCGATGGCGCGCGGTTGAGCGGCTGAGCGCATGGCGTCGGGGATCCTCCGTAGCGAGGGGACCGCCCGCTCCCGGGCGGCGCGCTACGTGATAGCGCGCCAATGGCTGGTTGAGCCCGGACACTTTCCGCAGCATGACCAGACCACTTCGCCCGACCGCCGCGGACGTGCATGCCGATGGCGCCGATCGCGGTGGCTGCATAGAATGGCCGGGTTTCGCCCTCCCCCGTCAGTGAAGCCGCACACCCTGAAGACCTTCGAACTCGACACGCTGAAGATCCGGCTGGCGGATGCCGAGATGCAGCGCCTCGACCTGCATCAGCGCATCCAGCGGGCGTTGAGCGGGTTGATCCTCGACGGCGCGCTGGCCCCGGGTATGAAGCTGCCGGCCAGTCGCCGGCTGGCGGCCTCGCTCGGCATCGCCCGCGACACGGTGGAAAACGCCTATGTCCAGCTGCACCGCGACGGCTTCATCATACGGCGCGAAGGCTCGGGCAGCTATGTCTCCCCCACCCTGGGCACGGATCTGGAAGGGGTCGCCCGCCGCCGGCTCCGCCGGCGGGCGGAGGCGCGCCACGACCCGGCCGGCGGACAGGGGTTGAGCCGGCGCGGCCGGATGGTGCTGGACAGCGGCGGCATCGCCGACCAGCGCGCGGTCCGCCCCTTCGTGACCGGTTTGCCCGAGACCTGCACCTTCCCGACCGAGATCTGGGAACGTCTGCAACGCCGGATGATCCGCGACCATCGCGACGGCATTCTGCTGCATGGCGACCCGCAGGGGGCCGAAGCCCTGCGCGAGGCGATTGCCGCCTATCTCACCCTGGAGCGCGGCGCCGGTGTGGCCGCGGATCAGATCCTGGTGCTGAGCAGCACCCGTCAGGCGCTCTATCTCTGCGCCCAGCTTCTGGTCGATGCCGGCGGGCCGATCCTGATGGAAAATCCCGGCTATTTCGGCGCCCGCAAGGCCTTCGAGGCGGCCGAGGCGCGGATCGTGCCGATCCCGGTCGATGCCCGGGGCATCCGGACCGATCTGGTCAGGGCCGATCAGAGCGGCGCGGCCTGCGTCTATGTCACGCCATCCCACCAGTATCCGACCGGCGCCACGCTGTCGCTGGACCGCCGGATCGACCTGATCGCCTGGGCCGCAGAGACCAGTGGCTGGATCATCGAAGACGATTACGACAGCGAGTTCCACTATGACGGCCTGCCGACCGCCTGCGTCCAGGGCCTGGACCGCGACCGGCGGACGATCTATATCGGCACCTTCGCCAAGACGCTCTATCCCGGGCTGCGGCTCGGCTATATGGCCCTGCCTCCGACGCTGGTCGAGGCCTTCACCCGCGCCCGCAGCATCATCGACGGCCACACGCCGCAGCTGCAGCAGCTCACCCTCGCCCGCTTCATGGCCGACGGGCATTACAACGCCCATATCCGGGCCATGCGCAAACTCTATGCCGGTCGCCGGCAGGTGATGCTCGATGCCATCGCCCGGCATCTGGACGGCATCGCCACCGCCACCCGCCCGCCCGGCGGCCTGCAGATCCCCTGCATCCTGGAGCCCGGCTGGCCAGAAGCCGATACCATCGCCCGCGCTGCCACGGCCGGGCTTGTGCTGCCGGGCCTCGGCCGCCTGCATATCGGCCCCGGCGCCCGCCCCGGCTGGCTGCTGGGCTACGCCTCCCTCGCCGCCCACGAGATCGAGGCCGCCATGCTCCGCTTGGGGGGCGTGTTGCGCCAGGGGCACAGCGACGGGGTGCCGTAAGGCATAAGGCTCTGTCGTCCCGCCCCCTGCCATGTTCTTATATCCGACAGGATCATATCCGCAGCGGCTCGACGCAGAGGCACCGCATGCCCTTTCCGACACTGAACAAAGATGATGAGGCAGGCACCGCCACAACCCGGTCGCGCCGCACTCTGCTCCAGACACTTCGCGTCGCAGCTTCAGCAAAAGCAACAGTAGGACCGACCGCGGCTCGCAGTCAGGATTTTCTGTACGATGAAGCGGGTCTCCCGCGGTCTGATGGAAACAACACCGCCTGACGGCAACCCCCTGGTCCTCAACCTTTCCCCGACCACCGGTTCCGCAGCCGGCGCAGCCAGACCGGCAGAAGCGGGGTGGGCAGCGGGGCGCCCAGGATGCGGTCGGGGGCGTCGACGATCGCGGCGGCGGCGCCGGCGCGGATCAGCCGGCGCAGGCGGCGGCGGCTGTCGGTGCCGTAGACCAGCACCAGCGGCGGATCGGCGCGGCTGCGGAGCGCCCTGATCGCGCGCGGGCCGAAGCGGCGGGCGTTCATCACCACCAGATCCGCCGTCGTGATCACCCCGGCCATCGTGGCGGCATCGGCCGGCCGGCGCAGCACCGGCCCGACCGGCAGGGTCGGCAACAGGCGTGCGGCCAGGCTCACCACCGCCGCCGAGGTCGAGGTCACCACCAGCCGGCCAGGGGGCAAAGGCGCGGCCTCGATCACGCGCGCGACGGCGGTCACCAGCCCGAGTGCCGCGTCTTCCCCCGCCTCCGCCGGCGGCTTCAGTTCCAGATTGAGGCCGAGCCCGATCCGGGCGGCCAGCGCCAGGGCGCGGGCCAGGGTGGCCGGCGGCTCTGCCACCGCCCCTGCCCCGAACCAGAGCGCCGCATCCATGCGGGCAAGGTCTGCCGCCGCCACGGCCGCGAGCGGCCCGCGGCCGCTGGTGGTGGCATCCAGATCCGGATCATGCAGCAGCACCGGCGTGCCGCAGCCGGTCAGCCGCACATCCACCTCGGCCCAGTCGGTGCCGAGCATCGGCACGCCGGCCAGGGCCTGAAGCGTGTTCTCGGGCGCATGGGCGCCCCCGCCACGATGGGCGATCAGCCGCCCGCGCGGCAGCAGGACCGGCCGGCGCGCCACCGGTTCAGCGCGAGGCCGGGGGCGCGGGGCTCTCTGCGGTCTTGCGCAGGTCCAGCACCACTTCGACCACGTCGTCTTCCAGCGAATCGCGCACGGTGAAGCCCAGCGTCACCATCAGCTTGCGCATTGGCCGGTTGTCGCGCAGCACCTGCCCCACGATCCGATGGATGCCGCGGGCCCGGCAATAGGCGATCACCTTGTTCATCAACCGGATGCCAAGCCCCCGGCCCTTCAGGTCCGACCGCACCACCACGGCGAATTCGGCATCCACCGCATCCGGATCGAACACCACCCGCACCACGCCCACCGTCTCGGCCCCGGTCTCGTCGGGCAGCACGCCGGGCTTCACCGGCGGGATATCGCCGCCGTCGAAGCGGGTGCGGGCGATGAAGGCCATCTCGCGGTCGTAATCGATCTGGGTGAAGCGGGCCATTTCGGTGTGGCTGAACTCGCGCACCACACCGAAGAAGCGGTATCGGATATCCTCGGGAGTCAGATGGCGGACGAAATCCTGATGGCCCGGCTCGTCCTCGGGGCGGATCGGGCGCAGCACCGCATGGCGGCCGTCGGCCATCGTCACCGTTTCCACCAGATCCAGCGGATAGGGCCGGATGGCCAGCGGGCCGCGGGCGCCGCCGCCGGGGAAGACCTCGACATGGGCATCCAGCACCAGCACGCCCATGTCGTCGGCGATCAGCGGGTTGACGTCCAGGCCGCGCATCTCGGGCAGGTCGACCACCATCTGTGCCACGCGGATCAGCACGCCCGAAATCTCGTCCAGATCCGCCGCCGGCCGGTCGCGATAGCCCAGCAGCAGCTTGTGCACCCGGGTGCGCATCATCAGCTCGCGCGCCAGCACGGTGTTCAGCGGCGGCAGGGCCAAGGCCCGGTCGTCGACCAGTTCCTCGGCGGTACCGCCCTGGCCGAAGCTGATCACCGGGCCGAAGACGGGGTCGTGGATCACCGCGATCCGCAGCTCGTGCGCCCGCGGTCGGCGGATCATCCGCTGCACCAGAAAACCGTCCAGCGGCGCACCGGGCGCGCGGGTGCGCAGCCGCTCGGCCAGGCTGGCGGCGGCACCGCGCACCTCGTCGGCATTCTGCAGGTCGACCACCACACCACCCACCTCGCTCTTGTGGGTGATGCCGCTGGAGGCGACCTTCAGCACCGCCGGGAAGCCCAGCGCCGCGGCGGCGGCCACGGCCGCCTCGGCATCCGCCGCAAGACGGGTCTCGATCGTCGCGATGCCATAGGCACCAAGGATGCGGCCGGCCTCGATCTCGGTCAGCCGGCTGCGGCCTTCGGCACGCGCGCCGGCGATCACCGCCCGGGCGGCCGCGACATCCGGCGTGAAGGTCTCGGGCACCGAGGACGGCGTCTCCATCAGCATGTCCTGGATCCGGCGATAGCCGACCCGGTGCATGAAGCCGCGCACGGCGTGATGGGGCGTGTCATAGGTGGCGATGCCGGCCTCGTTCAGCACCCGGCGGGCCGGGGCCGCGCCCTGCCCGCCCAGCCAGCTGGTCAGGATCGGCCGGCGGGTGCGCTCCGCCGCCTTGGTCACCACCCGGGCAACGTCGGCGCCGTCGGCCACGCCGGTCGGCGCATGCAGCACCAGCACCGCATCGGCGCCCTTGTCTTCCAGCAGAATGTCCAGCGCCTCGGCATAGCGCCCGGCATCGGAGTCGCCGCCGATATCGACCGGATTGCCGCCAGACCATACCCCGGGCAGCACGCCGTCGAGCTTCGCCACGGTCTCGGGTGCCAGCTCCGCCAGGCTGCCGCCGGCGGCGATCAGGCTGTCGACCGCCATCACCCCCGGCCCGCCGCCATTAGACAGGATGGCCAGCCGGTCGCCACGCGGCGGCTGCAGCCGGTGCAGGGTTTCGACCGCGTCGAACAGCTCGCCGATCTCGCCCACGCGCAGGATGCCGGCACGGCGCAGCGCCGCCTCGTAGACCTCGTCCTCGCCGGTCGCGGCGCCGGAATGGGTAAAGGCCGCGCGGGCGCCTGCCGGCACCCGGCCGGATTTGATCGCCAGCACCGGCTTGTTGCGCGCCGCCGCCCGTGCCGCCGACAGGAAGCGGCGGGCGGAATCGATCGCCTCGACATAGAGCAGGATGGCACGGGTGGCGGGGTCACCGGCCAGATAGTCGATCACATCGGCGAAGCCGACATCGCGGCAGTCGCCCAGGCTGATCATGGCCGAAAAGCCGATGCCATGGGCCACCGCGTGGTCCATGACCGCAGTGCCGATGGCGCCCGACTGGGTGAGGAAGGCGATGCGCCCGCGCGGCACCCGGGCGGGCGCGAAGCTTGCGTTCAGCCCCACCTTCGGCACCACCAGCCCCAGCGTGTTGGGGCCGACCAGGCGCAGCCCCGTCGGCCGCGCCGCCTCTACCGCCGCCTGGGCGAGCGAGGCGCCGCCCGCGGTATAGGTCCGCCCCAGCCCGGCCCCGATCAGCACCGCGGCACGCACGCCGCGCTGGCCCGCCTGGCGGACCATCTCGGGCACCTGTTCGGGCGGGGTGCAGATCAGCGCCAGATCGGGCGTCACCGGCAGATCGGCGATGGTGCGATAGGCCAGCACGCCTTCGACCGAATTGTAGCGCGGGTTGACCGGCATGATCGGGCCGGCGAAACCGCCATCCAGCAGGTTGCGCATCACCATGCGCCCCACGCTGCCCGGCCGGGTGCTGGCGCCGATCACGGCCACCGCCTTGGGGTCGAAGATCGCGTCGAGATTTCGGATGGTCATGTGGGTGGCCGCTCCGGTCCGGTCGCCGCGGATGTGATGCACATCACCCTATATCAGGATGGCGTCGATCGCGAGACGGTGCGTCGTCGTGGCGCGGCTGCCCCCGGGCTACGGCGTCCGTCAGCGCGTCCAGACGAAGGCCGGCAGCATGGCGGTGGGCATGAAGCCCTCTTCGGCGCAGACCCGTTCGGCCCGGCCTGCGTCGGGCAGGTCGCCATGGGCCAGGCCCAGCTTCTCGGCCATGATGCCGCCGGCGATAAAATAGCCCGGGATGCCGAAGCCGGTGGCCCCCTGGATATCGGTATGGGGGCCGTCGCCGACGGCGGCCACCCGCTCGCGCGGCAGGTCCAGAATGGTCAGGCAGCGCTCGTAGACCGAGGCATAGGGCTTGCCGAACGAGATCACCTTGCCGCCGAGCCGCTCATAGGCCTCGGCCATCACGCCCGCGCAGGGAAACCGCGAGCCGTCGATGCGCACGATCACCATGTCCGGATTGGCGCAGATCATCGGCAGACCGCGGGCGGCCGCCGCTTCCAGCGCCGGCATCAGCGGTTCCAGCCGCGGATCCTCGTCGTCGAAGCCGGTGTTGAGCACCAGATCGGCCCCGGCGGCATCGTCGACGTCGACGAAGGGCAGGTCGTCGAGCAGGCCGGCATCGCGCGGCGGACCCAGATGCAGCACCCGCCGGCCGATCTCCCCCGCCGCCAGCATGGCGGCTGCGGCATCGCGCGCGGTTTCGCCCGACGACACCACCCCGTCATAGAGGCCGCGATCGACGCCGAAACGGTCCAGCTGCTCGATCACCCGCGAGGCCCGCCGGGGCGCATTGGTCAGGAACACGATCCGCCGGCCGGTTTCGCGCAGCCGGGTCAGGCAGTCGACGGCGCCGGGATAGAGCTGGCGGCCGTCATGGATCACGCCCCAGAGGTCGAGGATGAAACCGTCATGGGCGGGGGCGATGGCGGCGACGCCATCATATACGGTCATGGACATGGGAAGGGCGGATCCGTTCTCGGAGCGGAAGAAGGCAGCGGCGGAAGAGGGGAAGGGCCCGGTTCAGCCCAGGCGCCGCGGTTCGCCGAACAGATAGCCCGCACCGTATTCGATGCCAAGGTCCAAGAGGTCGATCAGCCGCTGCTCGTCGTCGATATGGTCGACCACCACCCGGATGCTGCGGGCGCGCAGCTCGCGCAGCAGGTCGCGGAAGGCGGCCGCCCCGTCGGGCGTGCGGGCGCCGGCCAACGCCACCGCGGCCGGGATCTTCACATAGGCGAGCAGCCGGCCGCGGGCGAGGATATCGGTGCTCATCCGCTTGGGGTCGACCCCGTCGGCCAGGAAGCGGCAGCCCAACCGTGTCAGCCGCTGCAGCGCCTCGATCTGCGGATCGCCGAGCGCCATCCAGGTCGTGGCCGGGGCGGCGACGATCACCGAGGACGGCACCCCCGCATCCTCGGCCAGATAATCGGCCAGATCCTCGTGCACCAGCGGGTCGGCCAGGCCGTGGCCGGTGACATAGGCCACCACCGGCAGGTTCGGCTCCCCCGCCCTGGGCCGACGGCCGACGCGCAGTGCGCGCAGCAGAAGATGGTTGTCCAGCCGCTGGGCCAGCCCCGGCACCTTCGCCCGGTCCTCCACCACATCCAGGCCGATCACACGGCCGTCGGGGCCGTGGACCACGGCGCGGGCCTCGACCAGCGCCGGGCGCCGGCTGGGCAGGCGGACGATGGAGGTCACCATCACGTCGATCGCCCCGGCACCGACCGCGGCATCCAGCACCGCTTCGGGGTCGAGCGGCGGCATCGGCGGCGGCGGGCGCGTGTCGGCAGGGCCGGCCTGGGCCGTGGCCCGGGCGGTCGCGGTGGCGCGGGCGGGCCCCGTCGCCGGCTCGCGCCGGTTGCGGGCCAGTTCGGGCAGCAGGCGCTGCAGGCTGCGCAGCTCGTCGACCAGATCGCCCGACTGGCCGCCGCTCTCGATCCGGGCGACCCGGTCCGACAGCGCGCGAAGGTCGATGGCCAGCTGCATCCGCTCCCGCTTTTCGACCGCAAGCCGGGAGAGCAGGGCGACGACCAGATGGGCCAGCGCCAGGCCGCCCGAGGCCGCCGCCCAGACGATCAGCCGGAACAGCACGCCTTCGGCGGGGATCAGGGCGGCGGGCAGCAGACCCACGGCGGCATAGCCGGCCATGTACAGCCGGTCGCGCCGGTCGAGCGCGAAGGGCTCCACCGGCGGCGGCACCGGCCGGCCGGTTACGTCGACGGCATCGACATCCCCCAGGACATCGTCCTCGACCAGGTCTTCGGGGGCGATCCGTGGTTCACGCCGCCCGGCCGACGATCTCCCCAACATCCCTTACCCCCTCGGCGGCGATGCGCCGGTTCAGGCCTTCGACGATCCGCCCGACCAGCCCCGGCCCCTCATAGACCAGCGCCGAATAGAGCTGGAGCAGGTCGGCGCCGGCCGCAAGCCGGTCCCAGGCATCGTCGGCGGTCTCGATCCCGCCGACGCCGATGATCGGCATGGTGCCGTCCAGCGCCCGGAACACCTCGCGGGTCAGCGCCAGGGCCCGGGCCTTCAGCGGCCGCCCCGACAGGCCGCCGGTCTGGCCGCGATGGGGGCTTTGCAGCGTGTCCGGCCGGGCGATGGTGGTGTTGGCGACCACCATGCCGTCGATCCCGGCATCGCGGGCGGCATCCACCGTGTCGGCCAGGCCCGCCTCGTCCAGATCGGGGGCGATCTTGACCAGGATCGGCGGCCGTGCCTTGCCGGCGATCCCCTGGTCGCGCGCCGCCTTCAGGCCGCCGAGCAGGCCCGAGAGATGCGCCCGCCCCTGCAGGTCGCGCAGCCCCGGCGTGTTGGGCGACGAGACGTTCACCACCACCGCGTCGACCAGCGGCCCCAGCTTCGCGAGCCCTGCGGTATAATCGGCCAGCGCATCCTCGCTGGTCTTGTTCTTGCCCAGATTGGCGAAGACCGGGCCGGTCGCCCGCCGGTGCGGGGCGCGGGCGGCCAGCCGGCCGGCCACCACGTCCAGCCCGTCATTGTTGAAGCCCATGCGGTTGATCACCGCCCGGTCCTCGGTCAGCCGGAACAGCCGCGGCCGGTCGTTGCCGGGCTGGGGCCTGGGCGTCACGCCGCCGATCTCGATGAAGGCGAAGCCATAGCCGAACAGCGCATCCACGGCGACCGCGTTCTTGTCGTAGCCGGCGGCAAGGCCCAGCGGATGGGCGAAATCCAGCCCCCAGAGCCGGCGGCCGAGCGCCGGTACCGGCCGGGCCGGGTGCGGCGGCACGACCAGCCGGGCAAGTCCGCTGGTCAGGCCGAACAGCGACAGGCCGTGGGCACGTTCCGGATCCAGGCGGTAGACGAGCGGCGCAAGCCGCCCCCAGGCATCGCTCATGCCCCCGCTCCGTCGGCCCCGGCATGGGCGGGGAAGATATGCAGCCCGTCAGGGCCCAGCGGCAGCGGGTCGGTGCGCACCACCGCCACCGACGGCAGCGGCCCGTAGATATGCGGGAACAGCTGCCCCCCCCGGGACGGTTCCCAGCGCAGCAGCGCGCCCAGCCGGCGGACGTCGATCGTCAGCAGCAGCAGGTCGTCACGGCCCTTCAGATGCAGCCGGGCGGTTTCGGCCAGCTGACCGGCGGTGGAACAGTGGATGAAACCGTCGGTCTCGCACAGCCGGCCGCCCCGATAGGCACCCGGATTTGCCGCCGCCCAGCGTGCCGCCTCGGCGAAATGGAAGATCCAGCCCTTGTCCTCGCCCGCCTGGGCGGGCCGGTCGGTGATGTCGCTCATCGGTCGTCTCCCGCCATGGTCTCTCCCCGTCGCATGGTCTCCGCCGCCCGGATCGTCATGCAATCCGCGCCGCAAGGCGCCTGTCCAGCCCGTCGACCAGCCAGCCGTCCAGCTTGTCCAGGAAGGTGATGCACTGGTCCAGCTGTTCGCGGGCGACGAATTCGTCCGCCCGATGGGCCTGGTCGATGCTGCCCGGCCCGCAGACCACCACCGGTACGCCGGCGCGCTGGAAAATGCCGGCCTCGGTGGCGAAGGCCACCACATGGGTGCGGTTGCTGCCGGTCAGCGCCAGCGCCATCGCCTCGGCCGGGCTGTCGGCCTCGGGCGTCAGCGGCTCGACGTTCACGTCCACCACCGTGGTCACGCCGGCCTCGTCCGACACCGCCTTCAGCCGCGGCAGCACTTCGGTCTCCACCCGCGCATCCAGGCGGCGGACGATGTCGTCGATCGAATGACCGGGCATCAGCCGGGCCGACCAGTCCAGCTCGGCATCGCGGGGGATGATGTTGACGGCGGTGCCGCCCCGCACCATCACCGCGGTGACGGTGGTATAGGGCGGCTCGAAACCGCTGTCGGGCTGGCCGATCCCGGCATATTCGGCCTCCAGCTCCTCAAGGAAGCCGGTGATGCGGGCCGCGGCCGAAATCGCATTGGCACCCAGATGCGGCTGCGAACTGTGTGCCTCCACCCCGGTCACCCGGGTGCGGCACAGGCAGACGCCCTTATGCGCCGTCACCACCCGCATCGAGGTCGGCTCCCCCACAACCGCCAGCCGCGGCCGGGCGGCAAGGCCCCGGATGTGGCGGGCAAGGTCGGGGGCGCCCATGCAGGCGACTTCTTCGTCATAGGTGAAGGCGAAATGCACCGGGTCGGTCAGCGGCAGGGCCGCCCAGTCGGGCAGCTTGGCCAGCACGCAGGCGATGAAGCCCTTCATGTCGCAGGTGCCGCGCCCCAGCATCAGCCCGCCGCGTTCGGTCAGCCGGAACGGGTTGGTCGTCCAGGGCTGGCCGTCCACCGGCACCACGTCGGTATGGCCGGCCAGCATGACGCCGCCCCGGCCGTCGGGGCCGAGGGTCGCGAAGATGTTCGCCTTGGTGCCGTCGGCCGAGGGAATGCGCTCGTGCCGCACCCCATAGAGATCCAGCCAGCTTTCGACGAAGGCGATCAGCGGCAGGTTGCTGTAGCGGCTGGTGGTATCGAAGGCGATCAGCCGCGCCAGCAGCGCATCGCGCCGGGCGGTAGCCGTCGGCAGGGCGGCGATCAGGGCCGCGGCTTCGGCATCCGGTACCGCCGGGTCGGCCGCCGGGCCGATCCGGCCGGCGAGGTCAATCGAGGCGTCCATGGCAGACGGCGACCTTCAGGGAGGGAGGCTGACAGAGAAGGAAGCTGGCAGAGAGGGCGGCCATCACGGCGACATGTGCACCTGCGAAGACCGTTCCGGTTTCTCAAACCGTAAACAGGTCCGGGCTCCGGCGCAACGGAGGCGCAGGGTCACCCCCGCCAGTAGGCGCGGGTGAACAGGACCAGCACGGTGAACAGCTCCAGCCGGCCGAGCAGCATGGCGAAGGCCAGAACCGTCAGCACAGGGTCGGTCATGGTGGCATAATTGCCGGCGGGGCCGATGATCGGCCCAAGCCCGGGGCCGACATTGGCCAGCGCCTGGGAAACCGCGGTGGCGGCGGTGATGAAGTCCACCCCCAGCAGCGCCACCACGATCGAGAGCACCACGAAGACCGCGAAGAAGACGGTGGTGAAGCTCAAGACCGACAGCAGAATGGCTTCGGGCACCGGCCGGCGGTTGTAGGTGGGGACGATCACCGCATTCGGGTGGACCAGCTGGCGGAGATGGCGCCGGGCCGCCGTCACCAGGATCACGAAGCGGAAGACCTTGATGCCGCCCGAGGTGGAGCCGGTGCAGCCGCCGACCAGGATCAGCCAGAAAAACACCGCGAAGGGGAACGTGCCCCACAGATTGTAGTCGGCCGTGGCAAAGCCCGTGGTGGTGATGACCGAGACCACGTTGAACAGCGACACACGCAGCGCCTGCAGGGGCGCCACATGTTCATGCAGCACCAGCCACAGGCTGAGCGTCACGGTCCAGACCAGGATGGCGAGGAAGAAGGCCCGGACCTGGGTGTCGCGCCACAGCGCATCGCGATCCTGGCCGAGCACCCGTATGTAGAGCACGAAGGGCAGGGCGCCACCGATCATGAACACCACGATGATCATCTCGATCAGCGGGCTGTCGAAATGGCCGATCGAGGCGTCGGAGGTGGAGAAGCCGCCGGTGGAGACGGTCGCCATGGCATGGACCAGCGCTTCGAACCCGGTCATGCCCGCGGCCCAGAGCAAAGCCATGCAGGCCAGCGTCATCACCACATAGACCCGGCCGAAGGCCGCGGCCAGCTGGGCGGCCCGCGGCACGATCTTTTCCGAATTGTCCGAGCTTTCGGTCCGGAACAGCTGCATGCCGCCGATGCGGAGCATGGGCATGATCGCGACCGAGGTGACGATGATGCCGATGCCGCCCAGCCAGTGCAGCATGCCGCGCCAGATCAACACCCCGGGCGGGGCGGTGTCCAGGCCCGACAGCACCGTCGATCCGGTGGTGGTCAGCCCCGACATGGATTCGAAGAACGCGCCCGCATAGGTGATATGGGGCGATGCGAACAGCAGCGGCAGCGCCGCGAAGGCCGCCACCGACAGCCAGGAAAGCGTGGTGGTCAGAAAGGCATGGCGCAGGCTGAGCGAGGTTGGGTGCGCGGTGCGCGTGGTCAGCACCAGACTGACGCCGGCGAAGATGGTCACCAGCGACGACACCACGAAGACCGACCAGTCGGGACTGGCCGCCACGGCATCAAAGGCCGCCGGGACCAGCATGGTGGCGCCCAGCAGTGCCAGCAGCACGCCGATGATGAACAGCACCGGCTTGACGTCGATCACGGCCGCGGACCCCCGAGCAGTGCGGCGCCCCTGATCAGGCGCACGGAACCCAAGCCGCACCCCCGATCGGGCATGCGGCGCCGCCCGCGATGATCAGGGAAAGCGTCGCAGCTGTCCACGCCCGAGGTGACGCCACCGTCAGGGAAGGTTCCGTCAAACACGACACCCCTGCCCATCCGTGAACAGGCAGGGGTGTCTCGATAGCCGGGTTGAGGGCAATGCCCCGCGCCGTTGTCAGAACCCGGCCGGATTGCCGATCAGGGTCAGGAATTCGCGGCGCAGCGTCGGGTTGTGGCGGAATTCGCCCAGCATCCGGCTGGTCACCATGCTCACCCCCGGCTTGTGAACGCCGCGGGTGCTCATGCACTGGTGTTCGGCCTCGATCACCACGGCCACGCCCTTGGGCTGCAGCACTTCCTCGATCGCATTGGCGATCTGCGAGGTCAGCTTCTCCTGGATCTGCAGGCGCTTCGAGAAGGCCTCCACCACGCGGGCGAGCTTGGAGATGCCCACAACGCGGCTGCGCGGCAGATAGGCCACATGGGCGACGCCGATGATCGGCACCATGTGATGCTCGCAATAGCTCTCGATCCGGATGCCACGCAAAGCGACGACCTCGTCATAGCCGTCGGTCTCTTCGAAGGTCCGCTGCAGGATCTCGACCGGATCCTGAACATAGCCCGCGAAGAATTCTTCGTAAGACCGCACCACGCGGTCGGGCGTGGACAGCAGGCCCTCGCGGTCCGGGTCGTCGCCCGCCCAGCGGATCAGGGTCCGCACGGCGGCTTCCGCCTCGGCGCGGCTGGGACGGCCTTCGGGGGCAGCGGCCTTCGGCGCCTCGGATGCGCCGACCTCTGCCGGGCCTCCCATTCTCACGGCCACGACGTTTTCACGTGTCATCTGACGTGCAACTCCCAGGGTGCGGCCGGCAGGTGCGCAGCGGGCCCACGCGAACGGCGGGGGACGGCGCATCGGGCTTCCGGCCGTGTGCGGATTCCGTTTCGTCTACGCAAGCCCTCGATCGATGGATCACCGCGATGGCACGCGTATCGCGACGGAGCCGCGATGGTGTGGGCCGGTGAACCGCGATACGGCGGATCATCCTGCCCACGATCCGAAGCACATATCAACCCTTGATTGCTGATTATGCGCTCGACGTAACTCTGACTATAGGTTTCGGCGCAGGCACCTGCAAGCGCGGGCCACAAGGCCCGGCCCATCGCTCCGGACCTGATCAGTTGATCGTGTGTGTGGCATGAGGGCTGTCCAGCGAGAAGGTCGGGATCTGGACCTCGAAGGTCTCGCCGCCCGCGCTCTCCATCTGATAGCTGCCGCCCATGATGCCCGAGGGCGTGGTGAGCGGCGCGCCGCTGGTGTATTCGAAGCTCTCGCCCGGCGCCAGCACCGGCTGTTCGCCGACAACACCCGCACCGCGAACCTCCTGCAGCCGGCCCAGGCCGTCGATGATCCGCCAGTGGCGGGCACGCAGCTGCACCGTTTCGTCGCCGTGGTTCTCGATCCGGATGCGATAGGCGAAGACGAACTGCCCGTCCTCGGGCGAGGACTGGTCGTCGACGTAGAACGGGCGCACCGCCACCATGATCGAGCGGGTGGTCGCGCTGTATTCGTGGTCCGCCGCCATGGGTCCTACCTGCTGCAACGTGGATCGACGGGCCCGGAAGGGGCCCGGACAGGGAATATCGCGACCCATGCAACCGATTTCCAGGGCGGAGCGCAAGCGGTGATGCCCCCAAGATGTCGGGACGGGGTGTCCCGACACCCGTTTCAGGGGCAGCAATGGCCTCAGGCGGCGTCGAGTGCCGCCGCCAGATCGGCCGCCAGATCCTCGACATCCTCAAGCCCGATCGACACCCGGACCAGGCCGTCGCCGATGCCCACCGCCGCCCGCACCTCGGCCGGCAGCCGCTGATGGGTGGTGGTGGCGGGATGGGTCGCCAGCGTCTTGGCGTCGCCCAGATTGTTGGAGATGTCGGCAATCTCCAGCCGGTTCAGGAAGCGGAAGGCCGCTTCCTTGCCACCCTTGAAATCGAAGGCCAGCAGCGTGCCGCCGCCCGCCATCTGCCGCCGGGCCAGATCATGCCCGGGATGGGAGGCAAGCCCCGGATAGACCAGCCGGTTGAGGGCGGGATGGCCCTCGAAACGGCGGGCGAGGGTGGTGGCGCTGCGGGTCTGTTCCCGCACCCTGAGCGGCAGCGTCTCCAGCCCCTTCAGCAGCACCCAGGCGTTGAAGGCGCTGAGGGTCGGGCCGGTATGGCGCAGGAAGTCGCGCAGCGCCCCGTCGCAGAACGCCTCGCTGGCCAGGATCGCCCCGCCCAGCACCCGGCCCTGGCCGTCGATATGCTTGGTGGCCGAATAGACCACCACATCGGCGCCCAGCGCCATCGGCTTCTGCAGGATCGGGGTCGCGAAGACGTTGTCGACCACCAGCGTCGCGCCATGGGCATGGGCGATCTCGGCCACTGCCGCGAGATCGATCAGCTCCAGCTGCGGATTGGACGGCGTCTCCAGGAAGAACAGCTTGGTCTCGGGGCGCACCGCCGCCGCCCAGGCGTCGAGATCGGCACCGCGCACGAAGCTGGTGGTGATGCCGAAGCGCGGCAGCAGTTCGGCCAGGATGTACTGGCAGGATCCGAACAGCGCCTCGGCCGCCACGATATGGTCGCCGGCGCGAAGCTGGCAGATCAGCGCATTCCACACCGCCGACATGCCCGAAGCGGTCGCCCGGCAGGCCTCGGCACCCTCCAGCGCCGCCAGGCGGGCCTCGAAGGTCCGCACCGTCGGGTTGCCGTAGCGGCTGTAGACGAAGCCCGGCTCTTCGCCGCGGAACCGCGCCTCGGCGCGGGCGGCGTCGTCATAGACATAGCCCGAATTCAGGAACAGCGCCTCGGCGGTCTCGCCATGGGGGCTGCGGTCCAGCCCGGCGCGTACCGCCAGTGTCGCAAGCCCGCGTGTTGCAGCTCCGCGCTCTGCCGCGGCTTCCGTTCCGGCCGCTGCAGCAGTGGCCTTCCACAATCCGTCGCCACAGCCCGCGTCGACGTCCGTCCGGTCTTCGGTATCCCGCATGGTCTTCGGCCCATAAAAAAACCCGGCCTCTGGCCGGGTCTGCGCGTGAAGGGTTCGGTGCGCGGCCCCCGACCTTTTAGCGGCGTGATTAACGTGGTCCGCAAGCCGGCCGGCCCAAATCCCCACGATCGCCGCACAGGCCCTGCCCGGCGGTGCGAGAGGCACGATACGCCCGCCCGCCACGGAGGGTCAAGTGCCGATCATGTCAGGAAAATTCCCCATCCGGCGCGTGGAGATGCAGGATCGGCCCGCCCGCCTCGGCGGCCTCGTCGGGATCATGGGTCACGATCAGCGCCGGCACGCCACGCCGCCGCAGGCGGTCGAAGACCAGCGCCCTCAGGCGCGCGGCCAGCGGCCGGTCCAGTCGGGCGAAGGGTTCGTCCATCAGCACCGCCCGGGGATCCGCCATCAGCATGCGCATCAGCGCCACCCGCGCCCGCTGACCGCCCGACAGGGTCGCCGGATGTCGCCCGCCCAGCCCGTCCAGCCCGGCCTCGGCCAGCGCCGCGGCGATCCGGTCCCGCCGCGCCGCCCGGCCCAGCCCGGCGGGCAGGCCGAATCCGATATTGGCGGCCACCGTCAGATGCGGAAACAGCAGGTCGTCCTGCATCATCAGCCCCACCCGGCGCCGCTCGGGCGGCAGGTCGTCGATCGGCCTTCCGTCCAGAAGGATGCGGCCGCGCATGGCCACGATCGGGTCGGCGATGCCGGCGATCACCGCGAGCAGGGTCGATTTGCCGATGCCCGACGGCCCCAGCACCGCCCCGATCACCCCGGGCGGCACGCCGAGGTTGAGCGGCCCCACCAGCCGGCGGCCGCCGATCGCCACCGCCACTTCCTCAAGCGCCAGGCTCATCGGCGCCTCCGGCCGCCGGCCGGCTCGGGGATCAGGCTCGCCAGCAGAAAGCCCGCCGCCGGCAGCAGGGCCAGCAGCAGGGCCGCCGCCGCCGCCGCACGACGGTCCAGCCCGGCCGCAGCCGCCACCGCTTCGGTCGCCAGCAGCGGGATCCGGCCGCCACCGATCATCACCGCCGGCAGATACTGCGCCACCCCGGCCGAAAAACCGATCGCCGCCGCCACCGCCAGCGGCCGTGCGGTCAGCGGCAGCATCACCGCCGCCCAGGCGCCGAAGCCGCTGCGGCCCAGGCTGCGGGCCAGCCGGCGCGGCCGCGGATCGGTCCGGCGATAGCTTTCGCGCAGCGCCAGAAAGACATAGGGAAACACCGTCGCCAGATGGCACCAGACCAGGGCAAGCCCGGTACCGTCCAGGCCAAGCCGCAGCACGGGGCCCTGCAACCCGGCCAGAAACGCCGCCGGCGGCAGCAGCAGCGGCAGATAGATCAGCGCGTCGCCGGCGTCGTGGGCAGGGCGGCTGGCGGCAGGGCGGCTGGCGGCAGGGCGGCTGGCCCGGCCTTCCAGCAGCAGCAGGGCCAGCGGCACCGCGATGATCACCGGCAGCAGGGCATAGAGCGCGCTTGCCCCCGCCGCAGGGGCCAGACCGGCCGCCATGCCCGTCAGCCGCGCCGTCGACCAGCCGGCGGGCAGCGGGTCGGGGAAGCGCCAGACCGCGGCCCCGGCCCAGAAGACCAGCGTCACCACGGCCAGCACCGCCATCACCAGCACCAGCAGCCCCAGCCCGGCGGCAAGGCGGGAGGCAAAGGGCGCCAGCGGCCGGCGGGGGCGGACGGTCAGCCGGTCAGCCCCGCCGCACCGCACCAGCCGTTCGATGCAAAGCCCGGCCAGGATCACCCCGACCGCCAGAACCAGCTGAAGCAGGGCGGCCGCGGCACCGGCCGCCGCGCGGGCCGGATCGGGATCGAACAGCAGCGACAGGCTGCGCGCCGCCAGCACCGGCGGCAGGCTGGGCCCCAGCACCAGCGCCATGTCGACCGTGCCGAGGCCATAGACCGCCACCGCCGCGACCGGCAGGCGCAGCAGCGGCCAGATCTGCGGCGCCACCACCCGCCACCAGGCGCTGGCGGCCGGCCAGCCCAGGCTGCGGGCGCGGTCGAGGGCGGCGCGCGCGCCCACCCGTTCCTGCGCCGCGATGGTCAGCGCCAGCAGGAAGGGCATCTCTTTCACCACCAGCCCTGCGATCAGCGACAGCCCCCAGGCATCGCCGGGCAGCGGCAGATCGGGCGGCAGCGCCCGCCCGTCGGCGCGCGTATAGACCCAGCCGCCCGCCAGGCGGAACAGCAGCCCCGTGGGCGCGATCAGGAAGGCGAGCCCCACCGCCACGGCGGCATGGGGGGCAGCCACCAGGACAAGGGCAAGCCGCTCGGTCGCCCCGGCCCGGCCCGGGCGTGCCGCGACCAGGGCCGCGATCGCCCCGGCAAGCGCCGTCGAGATCAGGGTCGCCGCCACCGCCACCAGAACCGAGGTCAGGATCGATCGTCCGATGCCCGGCTCGGCCGCCAGCAGCCGCCAGGCGGACAGCGGGGCCGCGGCGACCGCCCCGACCAGCCCGCCCGCCAGCGGCGGTGCCAGCACCACGGCCGCGATCCAGGGGGCGGCGGCCAGCAGCGGCGACCGCGCGGGCGGCGCCGCCGGCCGCCAGTCTCCGGCACCCGGCTGCCCGGTCACGCCCGGCTCAACCGGCCAGATAGCGCCGCGCCCATTCAGCCTCCAGCCAGTCGGTCCAGCTGGGATGCGGCTCGGGGATGGCGGGGCCCAGCTCCTCTTCGCTCGGCCAGGCGGGGCCCAGATCGATGTCTCGGAACACCGCCCGGTCCTCTGCCGACAGTCGCCCGGCCGTGAGCACGGTCATGTCGCCCCAGATCAACGGATCCAGCTTGGCGGCCTGAACCTCGGGCGAGATCAGCATGTTGGCGAAGACCATCGCCCCCGCCTTGGCATCGGCATTGGCGGGAATGGCGATGAAATGGGCATTGGCGATGCTGCCGCCCGACCAGCCGATCACCCGGGTAGAGGCCGGCATCAGCCCCGAGGCGATGGCCGAGGCCGCCTGGCCCGGGTGGAAGGTGAAACCCAGATCCACCGCGCCATCGGCCTGCATCCGCTCCAGCGCCGGGCCGTTGGGCGGGAAGGCCCGCCCCTCGCGCCACATCGCCGGCCGGATCCGGTCGAGCCAGGCCCACAGCGGCGCGGTCAGGCCCGGCGCCTTGGCCGGATCCGCCGGCCGTGCCAGAGCGGGCCGTTTTTCCTTGGGCAGCAGCATGATCAGCATCTGCTTCAGAAAGGCGCTGCCGATGAAATCCGGCGGTGCGGGATAGGTGAAGCGGCCGGGATGGGCCTCGATCCAGTCGGCCAGGGCGGCGGGGCTGCGCGGCGGCTCGGGCGTCACCGCCCGGTCGTAGACCAGGCCGAACTGCGACAGCCCCCAGGGCACCTCGTAGCCGTCGACCGGCAATGACCCGTCGCGGGCAAGTGCCGGATTGGCCCCCAGATCGATGAAGCGCGCATTGGGCAGCCGGTCGAGCATCGGCCCCCAGAGCAGATCCGCCGTGCGTAGCGCCGCGAAATTCTCGCCATTGATCCAGATGAGATCGACCGAACCGCCCTCGGTCTTGCGCCCCGCCGCCGCCTCGGCCTTGATCCGGGCCACCGCCTCGGCGGTGTCGGCCAGCTTCACAAGCTCGACGACGACATCGCAGCAGCCCTCGGTCTCGGCCGCCACGCGTTCGATGAATTCGTTGATGTCGGGATCACCGCCCCAGGCATTGAAACGCACGGTCTGGCCGCGGGCCTCGTCCAGCACCGCCTGCCAGTCGGTCTGCGCCCGCAGCTGGGCCCCCTGGGGCTTCGGTGCCGGCTGCTGCTGCGAAGCGGTGGTGGTCTCCGCAGACAACGCCGCTGTACTGACCACGATCTGTGCCGTGGCACCCAGCACCGCCAGAGCCGCAGTCATCCTCCGTATCCGCGTCCAGACCATCATGCGTCGGCATCCTCATTCCAGGCTGTCGGATGCTCCAGCATATGACGGATCGCAATCGGACGCACAAATCACGTCGGCGTGCGCCCGGATCGGGAAGGTCAGCGGGTCAGTGCCGACCGCGCCTCGGCCTCGCGGCGTGCCGCCGCCTCGCGCTCCGCCGCGGCGCGATCCATGGCCTCACGCGTGGCGCGTTCGCGTTCGGCTGCCTGACGCTCTTCCAGCCGCTGCCGTTCGCGGGCTGCCGCCTCCTCCATCTTTTCGCGCAGCGTGTCCGCATCCCTCACCTCACCGCGGGCGATCCGGGCTTCCTGATGATCGCGGTGCAGTTCCAGCTTTTCTTCCAGCGCCTGACGCTGCATCTCATGCGTCTGGTCGAGATCGGAGCGGGGCGGCGGCGCCGTCGGAGCGGGTCCATCATCCTGTATCCGCGTGGGCTCGGGCGGTTGAGAGGGCGCAGGCTCGTCCAGAATGTCGTCGCGATTCTGCGCGAAGTCGTCCATGCGTTCGACCAGAGGTGCCGTCTGTGCCAGGATTTCAGGTGTCAGGGCACCGGGAGCGAGACCGCTATGCTCACTCGCAATCTCGATGACCGTCGCCGTCGAGGCAGCCTCCGCCCAGAGTCTGGCCTCGTCGGGTGTGGGCAGGGCTTCTATGGCCTGGCCGACCACCTGCATTGAGGGACCGTCCAGATGGGCAGCCTGCTCGATCGCCGTCGACAGCACCTCGTGCCCCACCACCACCAGCGGATCACCCTCACGCACCGGCCCGTCTGCCGGCGGAATACCGGCCTCAAGCCATTCGGCCCGCTCGGGATGGGTCTGTGCCACCTCCAGCTCCAGGGCCGAAACCGCGGCCCGGGCAGCAACCATCTCCTCGCGCAGGCGGTCGACCTCGCCGGCCTTCGCCGCCCGATCTTCGGGCCCTGTCGCAAGATCGCGCGCCACCTCGGCCTCACGCAGAGCCTGCACCGCACGTTCGGCTTCGGTCTGCCGTGCCTGATGCGCTTCCCAGACCTGCCGGTATTCCGGATCCCATCCTGCCATCGCCTGCTCTCCCTCCGCCGTCAGGAAGCCCGGGCGCCGTCGCCGGCCGGCACGAAATCGGCAGCCCCCATCCGGGCACTCAGGGTCGCGTCCTTCCAGGCGAGATCCTTCCGCACCCGGGCCGGGCGGCTCCCCAGGCCGAAGACCACCATCTGCTCGCGGAAGGCGGGGCCGGCCAGTTCCGCCGCTTCCACCACCCGTCGCCGCTGACCGTCGACCAGGCTGTCAGTATAGCCGATCTCCTCCGACAGCCGCTCGGCGAGCCCGTCGGCACCGGTCGGATTCATATAGGCGCGGACTGCGCAGGCACTCATCATGCCGTCTGCGTTCTTGTACGCCTCCTGCATCTGGCCAACGCTCTGAGCGAACATCCACAGGCGCAGCCCGTATTTCGCGCCGATGTTCAGCGCCTCGTCGACCGGCGGCATGGTCTTCAGGCGCGGCAGCTCGTCGAGCATGAACAGGATCGGCGGCGAACCGCGCGGTGGTACCGGGCCGCCGGTGAGCATGCGGATGTGCTGGCCGATGAATACGCGCAGCAGCGACAGATAGGCATCGACCTCGTTGGGACGCAGATAGATGTAGATGGTCGGGTTCCCGCCGCCACGCAGATCGAGCGGGCTCCAGTCGGACCGTGCCGTAACCCTCGAAATCCGCTCGCCGGCCCAGGCGCCGAGGCTGGAACGGGCAGTCTGCAGCACGCTCGACAGCGTCTTCTCATTCATGTCTTCGAAGGCCGTGGCATGCTGCATCATCACCCGCACGTCCACCGCCATGCGCAGGCCCATCAGCATGTTCTGCCAAGCCTCACCACCATAGACGATGTCGAGCACCGCGTGCATCGGCCGGTTCTCGGGCGGGTTGGAATAGCAGACATGGGCAATGGCCGCCGTCAGCACGGTACGGGCCTCATTGTCCCAGAACGCCTCGCTGGTATTCGAGGGCACGATCATCATCTCGGCGAGAAGCTTGGCGTCTTCCCAGATGTAGTCGGGATGGCCGCGTACAAAGGTGAGCGGATTGTAGCAGTGGCTGGCATCCGGTTCGAGCGGGCTGAACTTCCAGACCGGCCCCACATTCTCAGCCCGCCACTTGCTCGTCGTCTCGTAGATGTCCCCCGAGATGTCGAGCACAACGGCCGGACCCGTCCAGGTCAGCAGATTGGGGAAGACGTGGCACTGGGTCTTGCCCGAGCGTGGCGGTGCGATGGTGATCATCGACCCCTCGCCGGAATAGGTCAGTGCCTCACCGGTCGGGAAGCTGCCGATGTGCAGCACATGCGGCGACTGCGGCGCAAAGGTCGTCTCGGCCACCTGTTCAGGTTTCAGCCAGCCCTGGCCGCCCGGCGCCAGACGATCCGAAGCGTCTGCCACCGCGCGGCCGAGGGCCGCGGGTAGCACACCCGCCCGGCGCTTCTCGGTCAGATGATTGTTGATGGCCGATACCACCCGGTCGACGCTGCCGCCCTTGTGCTCAAAGGCAGTGGGGACCGGCCTGCCGGCATCCACGTTCTGATATTGGCTGCGACCGGCTTCACCCTTGCCGTCGCCCCAGATCAGCGCCGCGCGCCAGAAGCGGTAGAGTTCCTCCTGGCCATCGGTGGCGCTGTTGAGCAGTTCGACGATCCGGAGATATTCCCGTTCGCGGTTGTCAATAACGGCCAGATTGCGCTTTACGCTGAATCCCACGTAACTGGTCGTCTTCTCCGGGCCGGACCACGTATCCCAGGTAAGGAACTTTACCGCCTCCAGGGTTTCGGTCCGTTCAGCAAACATCGCCTCGATCCGCGCAGCCCGTGTGTCATGGTCAGGCCCGAGGCTCGCAAGCCAGGCCTGATTCGCCCCGACCTCGTCCCGGTTCCATTGCTTTTCGCTCTTGTAGACCATCTTCCCGCTCTTCGCGGACCGGGAGAAGAAGATCGTGAGCAGCGCTGCACAGCCGATCAGAGGCATGATCAGAGTGAGGATAGCCGAGATGATCAGCCGGATCCGATACCTGCGCAGAAAGACCGGAACATAAGCGCCAAGAGACAGGGTCTCGTTGGGTTTGTCGCCCTCGTCGTCGGTCATACGGTGCCGGATGGCCAGCACCACCAGGGCGACGACGACATAGAGCAGAAACCCACCAAACAACCAGCCGATCACCGCGTCCATCGTGCCCCCTCCTGCTCCGATCTGCATATCGGTCAACGATAGGGCATATTGTGCAAACGCAACAAGTCGCTTTCATGAACAGAAACGGATTTCTTCCAAATGATCTGGTGTGTGGTGAGGATCAGCTCCGCCAGACCCACTCAATGGACTGATCGACACGAAATCGACTTCAAATACAGGCCTCATCACCGACGACAACAACAGCCGGCCGGCCGGAAATTCATGCCCCGGGTGCGACTGCCGCCTGGCAGGTCATGGTCGACATGTGATGGACCATCCGCGTCCGCTCGGCGCCGTCGACCGCATCGATGGTCAGGTCCAGCTGCTGGCGCAGCGGCAGGCCGGTTGCGGTGTCGTAGATCTCTTCCGTCACATAGTCCGACGACAGATAGCCCGCGCGCACCACCCCGGGCGCCACCTCGGTCATCTGATGCGACACGGTGCGGATCATCACCGCCGGGCGGCCGTCGATCTCCATGCCGCCCGCCACCACCCGGCTGCCTTCGGCGGCCTCGGGCCGGCGCACATAGACGCTTTGCGCCGGATCGGCCACCAGCGCCTGCTGGAACAGGGCGATCAGCGGCGGATCGGGCGGCACCGGCAGATCGTCGCCCTGGTCGAGCGGCCGGCCATAGACGCCGGCCCCGCCCAGAAAGCCCAGATAGCCCGACAGCAGATAGGCCGGGCGGAGCCCCGGCTCGGTGTCGGTGCCCTCGTCCATCCGCACCACCACCCGGCCCTCGGCCGGCAACATCCGCGCGCCTACCGAGGCGTTGCGGAAAGCGGCGGCAAGCCGGACCGCGCCATCCTCCAGGGGGTGATAGGCGACCCCGACCGGGCCCTCGCTGTGGCTTTCCCGCGCGCCGATCCGCGGATCCAGCGTCGCCTGCATCGCCAGCCGGCAGTCGAGTTCGGTCTCAGCCCCAGGCCCTGCCAGCGTCACCGGCCCGTCGAAGGGCCGGACCGGTTCATCCGCCAGGAATACCACCGGCGCCTTCGTCGCACAGGCGGCAAGCCCCAGCAGGGCCAGAACGGCGAGGTGGCGGCTGATCTGCGGCATCAGGGGCCCTCCTGCATCATCTGTGTTCCAGCTTCGGTCCCATACACGCCCGGAACGACCTGAAGGTCAACCATGCAGAATCCATGCGCCCCGCGGGCGGCGGCCGCATCTGCGGCCTTGATCGCGGCGGGACGCCCGGCTATCTTGCCTGCACCGCGCGGGCGTAGTTCAGCGGTAGAACGTCAGCTTCCCAAGCTGAATGTCGTCGGTTCGATCCCGATCGCCCGCTCCAGTTTCAGAAAAACACCCCGCCAGGACTGCCCTGGCGGGGTGTTTTCGTCTGCGGCGGATGCGGTAGTGCCGGGGCGGCGGTCCAGGGGGCGGCGCCCCCTTGCACGGGTCCGGATCAGGCTTCGCCCTGGTCGCGGCTGAAGCCGTCGGCGCCATCGGTCACCAGCAGCTTCTCGACATGCATCCAGCGATGGCGCGCGCCCACCTTGCCGATCAGGGCAAGGGCCGCGGCATCGTCGAAACCGGCCGCGGCATCGGCGCGGCGCACGAAACGGGCGCGCCAGTGGGGGGTGAGTTCGGTGCGCGACACCGCCCCCGGCCAGATCGCGGTGCCGCGGTTGGACAGGTGCTTCAGCCGGAAGGGAGAGCCTTCGGCCAGCGCCGTGATCTCGGCACCGAGTGCAGCCGGATCGGCCGTCTCCACCTCGAAGAACAGGTCGAAGCCCACATCCTCGCGGGTGGTGACGGTGATCCGGTCGGGCAGGGCAGGGGCCAGCGCGGCTTCAGCCTCGGCGGTGGCCGCCGTCTCGGGCAGGCTCGCCGGATCCACCCGCTCCAGATTGGCGGCCACCGCCTCGGCGAAGGCCATGGTCGATGCCGCCTCGACCTTGCCGCGGGCCAGATCGCCGGTCAGCACCCGGCCTTCGGACAGGGTCAGCGCCAGCGCCGCCTCGATCCGCGCCGCCGCACGGGCCTCGCCCAGATGGCGCAGCAGCATCAGGCCGGCCTGCAGAAAGGCGGTGGGATTGGCAAGGCCGCGGCCGGCGATGTCGGGGGCCGAGCCGTGGACCGCCTCGAACATCGCCGCATGGTCGCCGATATTGGCGCTGGCGGCGAGGCCCAGGCCGCCGACCAGGCCGGCGGCCAGATCCGACAGGATGTCGCCGTTCATGTTGGTCATGACCGCGACGTCGATCTGCTCGGGTGCCACCACCAGCTTGTGGGCGCAGGCATCGACGATCATGTGGTCGGTAGTGATGTCGGGATAGCCGGCGCCCACCGCCTCGACCGTGCGCTTGAACAGGCCCTCGGTCAGCTTCAGGATATTGGCCTTGTGCACCGCGGTCACGCGGCTGCGGCCCTCGCGCCGGGCCAGTTCATAGGCCGCGCGGGCGATCTTGGCAGAGCCGCGGCGGGTGATCAGCTTCAGCGCCTGGGCGGTATCCGGCGTCTGCATATGCTCGATGCCGGCATACAGGTCTTCCACATTCTCGCGCACGATCACCATGTCGATGCCGCGGCCCGAGAACGGGGTGGTGATGCCGGCCAGTTCCTTCACCGGCCGGATGTTGGCATACATCTCGAACAGCTTGCGCAGCGTCACATTGGCGCTTTTGCCGCCATGGCCGACCGGGGTTTCCAGCGGCGCCTTCAGCACCAGACGGGCGCGTTCGATCGCATCGACCGTCTCGGCCGGCACGCCGGTCGCGACGCCGGCCGCAAAGGCGCGGCCGCCGGCGATCGCCGGTGTCCATCTCACCGGGGCGGCCGCCGCCTCGAAGATCAGCCGCACGGCTGCAGCGATCTCGGGTCCGATCCCGTCGCCTTCGATCAACACCACTTCGTGGGCGACGGGCTTGACGGTCTCAGTGGTCGTGGACGGCATGTTCCGGCTCTCCTCGATGCGGGACGGGTGCATGGCCCCCGGCATCCCCCCGACACCGCTCAGGTCACGCGCCCGCGCGGCATTTGGGCACAGATCCGCCGTTTGTAAAGTTGCTTCAATCACAGTTTGCCGCCGATGGACCAAAGTCGGGGGCAGATTGAACCCCCGGGCGCAGCCGCATCGCCCCCCGTCCGACCCTCGCGTTCATGATGCGGCGCGGCAAATTGTCGCTCGATGTCAAGTGACCGGGCGCCGAAGGCCCCAGGCTCGTGGATGAACATCGCAAACGACGCCGACCACGGCGCAAGGCATGTGGCACGGGACACGCGGGGAGCGCGTCGCCCGGCCGCAGACGGGGGTCTCATGTCCACGATCACGGAAGCAACCGGTGCCAAGGGCCCGGCTGCGCCGGCGGCCGGCGCGCTGCGCCGCGACGCCGTCGGCGTCTCGCACATCGTCTTCTTCGTCCTGGCTGCTGCGGCGCCGCTGACCGCAGTGGTCGGCGCCTCGCCCGCGGCCTTCGCCTTCGGCAACGGCGCCGGCGTGCCCGGCACCTATCTGCTGGTGGGCGCACTCTATCTGCTGTTCGCCGCCGGCTTCACCGCCATGAACCGCTTCGTCGGCTCGGCCGGCGGCTTCTATCCCTTCATCGCCGCCGGCCTCGGCAAGCCGGTCGGCCTGGGCGGAGCGTTGATCGCGCTCGCCACCTACAACGCCATCGACATCGCGGTCTTCGGCCTGTTCGGCTTCTTCATGGCCGACACCACCGGCGGACTGCTGCCCTGGTGGGCCTTCGCGCTGGCGCTGGGCCTGGCCGTCCATGTCTGCGGCATGCGCCGGATCGAGTTCAGCGGCCGGGTGCTCGGCATCTGCATGGCAGCGGAAATCCTGATCCTGCTGGTGCTCGATCTCGCGATCGTCGCCACCGGCGGCGGCCCCGAAGGCTTCACCGCCACCAGTTTCGCCCCCGCCACCATCGCAGGCGAGGGGTTGGGCGTCGGCCTGGTCTTCGTCGTCGCCTCGTTCATCGGCTTCGAAGCCACCGTCATCTTCGGCGAAGAAGCCCGCGATCCACGGCGGACCATCCCGATCGCCACCTATGTGGCCGTGGTGGTGATCGCCTGCTTCTATGCCTTCTCGACCTGGGCGATCACCCAGTATTACGGCCCGTCCCATATCGTCGCCGCCGCCACCGAACACACCGCCACGCTGTTCTTCGATGCCTCGGACGCGTTGCTCGGCCCGGCGGTGACCACGATCATGAACCTGCTGCTGATCACCAGCCTGTTCGCCTGCGCGCTGTCGTTCCACAACACCATCAACCGCTATTTCTTCGCCATCGGCCGGGAAGGTCTGGCCTGGGCCGGCCTTGCCCGCACCCATGCCGATCACCAGTCTCCTCATGTGGCAGGGCTGGTGCAGACCGGGCTTGCCATGGCTGCCGTCATCCTGTTCGCGCTGTCGGGTCTCGACCCCTTCGCCGTGGTCTTCGCCTGGATGAGCACTTTCGCCAGCATCGGCATTCTGGTGATGCAGATCCTAGTCTCGCTGTCGGTGCCAGGCTTCTTCCGCAGCGATACGCGCGGCGTCCGGCTCTGGAACCGGGCGATCGCGCCGGCACTCTCGGGCCTCGGGCTTGCCGTCTGTCTCTGGCTGGTGATCGCGAATGTCGAGCTGGTCAGCGGATCGGATTCGGGCCTGGTCGCCGCCTTCCCGCTGCTGATCCTGGCGATCGGCGCCCTCGGCATCGCCTTCGCCCTGGGCCTGCGCGCCCGCAGGCCCGCCGTCTATGCCCGCATCGGCAAGGCCTTTGAAGAGATCGCCTGACCGATCCTTCCGCCCCCGCACCTGCCCCCGCCGCCCCCGCACATCTTCAGACGTCACGCCTTCAGGAGTTCGCCCCATGGATTGCTGCCACGGCCAGGCCACCCGCACCCTCGACGTGCTGCACCCGCTGCGTCCGCTGTCACCGGAAGAGATCCGCAAGGCGGTCTCGATCGTTCGTACCCGGCCGGAACTGGCCGAGTTCGCCATCGAAACCGTCGAGTTGAAAGAGCCCGACAAGGCTGCCTATCGGGCCGGGAGCCCGGTCCCGCGTGAGGCGCGGGTCAACCTGTTCAGCCTGCACCGGCTGGGCGTCACCCGCACCGTGGTCGACCTGGATGCAGGCACCGTCACCGCGGTCACCGAAGCGCCGGACGCCCGGCCGATGATCCAGCTGGAACAGTTCATGGCGATCGAGGACATCGTGAAGGCGAGCCCCGATTTCGTCGCCGCCTGCGCGAAGCGCGGCATCACCGACATGGCGATGGTCTGCGTCGACCCCTGGTCGGCGGGCAATTTCTCGGTGCCGGGAGAGGAACACCGCCATCTCTGCCACACCTTCGCCTGGCTGCGGCTGCGCGAGAACGAAAACTTCTACGCCCATCCGATCGAGGGCGTGAATGCGGTGGTCGACCTGAAGACGCAGGAGGTCATCCGGGTCGACGATTACGGCGTCGTGCCGGTGCCGATGGGGGAGCACAACTATGAATCCCAGTTCCGCGACAGCTTCCGCCCGGCGCTGAAGCCGCTCGACGTGGTTCAGCCCGAAGGCGTCAGCTTCCGCCTCGACGGCCCCGTGCTCAGCTGGGACAAGTGGTCGCTGGTGGTGGGCTTCAATGCCCGCGAATCGCTCACCCTCCACGACATCCGCTATGATGGCCGGCCGGTCATCCACCGCGCCTCGCTGGTCGAGATGGTCGTGCCCTATGGCAGCCCCGACAACGGCCATTTCCGCAAGAACGTGTTCGACATCGGCGAATACGGCATCGGCAAGCTCGCCAATTCGCTCAAGCTCGGCTGCGACTGCCTGGGCGCCATCGAATATCTCGACGTCCATCTCGCCACCATGAGCGGCGAGGTGATGACCATCGAGAAGGCGATCTGCATCCATGAAGAGGATTCCGGCCTGCTCTGGAAGCACTGGGACTTCCGCACCGAACGGGCCGAGGTACGCCGGGCGCGCAAGCTGGTGGTGTCGTGCATCTGCACGGTCGGCAATTACGAATACGCGCTCTACTGGTACTTCCACATCGACGGCACGATCGAGTTCGAGATGAAGGCGACGGGCATCATCAATACCGCCGCCTGCCTCCCCGGCCAGCCGCCCAAATACGGCCGCGAGGTGGCGCCGGGGGTGGTCGGCCATATCCACCAGCACATTTTCTGCGCCCGGCTGGACATGGCGATCGACGGCGACGCCAACAGCTTCGTCGAGTGCAACACCTATGCCGAGGCGCCGGGCCCCGACAACCCCTATGGCAATGCCTTCTACGAGGCCCAGACGGTGCTGAAGACCGAGCTGGAGGCCTGCCGGCGGATCGAGCCCGCAACCCATCGCTACTGGAAGGTGATCAACCCCGGTCGGCTGAACCATGCCGGCACGCCAGTCGCCTACAAGCTGGAACCCGGCCATTGCGTCACCCCCTTCGTCCATCCCGACAGCCCCTCGGGAAAGCGGGCGGGCTTCGTGCAGAACCATGTCTGGGTCACCGCCTATGATCCGGAAGAGCGCTTCCCGGCGGGCGAGCACATGAACCATTCGACCGGCGCCGGCGGGCTGCCCGATTTCGTGAAGCAGGACCGGCCGATCGAGAATGCCGACATCGTGCTCTGGCATGTCTTCGGCCTGCACCACCCGGTCCGGATCGAGGATTTCCCCGTCCAGCCCTGCGTGATGACCGGCTTCAAACTGATGCCGTCGGGCTTCTTCAACGGCAATCCCTGCATCGACATGGCGCCCGAGACCAACGCCGCCAGCTGCTGCGCCCACGCCTCGGCCTGAGGCGCACAAAGGTACGACGGACAGCGGGAGAGGGAGGGGGAGAGGGTCATGGCCGTGCTGCCGACCTTCATGGGCGGGCTGCTGCTGGGGCTGGCCGGCAGCCTGCATTGCGCCGGCATCTGCGGCGGCATCGCTTCCGCCACCCTGCTTGCCGCCCGGCCCGTCGCCACCGCCCGCGGCCGGGCCGGGGCGCTTCTGCGCATCCAGTCGGGGCGGGCGCTCACCTACACCCTGGCCGGCGCCGTGGCCGGAACCGGCTCGGCCGGGGTCGCCGGGCTGCTCGACCTGGCCGGCGCCAACCAGCTGCTCAGGGTCGCGGCGGCGCTGAACCTGCTTTGGGTGGGGGCCGCCCTGGCCGGCATCGGCCGGGGGCCCCGGCTGCTCGACGGCCTGGCACGCCGGGCGGGGGCCGCCGCAGCCGGGCTGCTGCCGCAGCCGGTTCCGGCCGGCCCCGGCGTCCGCGCCGTCGCACTGGGGGCGATCTGGGGGCTGATGCCCTGCGGCATGGTCTATGCCGCCCTGCTCACCGCCCTGCTCGCCGGATCCGCCACCAGCGGCGCGCTGGTGATGGCGGGCTTCGCTCTCGGCACCATGCCGGCGGTCGCAGCCGCGGCACTCGGGGCGGGCGGGCTCATCGCCCGGGCCCGCCACGGCGCACCACGGCTGCGGCTGGCAGCGGGTGTCGGTCTGGGTCTGATCGGCCTCGTCACCCTGGCGGTGCCGCCGGCCCTGCTCACCGAAATCTGCCTGTTTTAGATGCATGATTCCTGGAATCATTCTGATTGACTAAAAACAGGGCAGAAAAAGCCGAAGAATCGCCCCGCCCGCCGGCTTTATCCCGCAGATCGGGCCGCTCTCTCGCTCTTCGAAATAACGGTACGCATCTTGCTAGACGAAAGGGCCCCCGACTCCGAGTAAACGAGAGTCCGGCCCATGATCTCGCCCCATCACTTCGGTACCATCACCTCGGGCGCCATTGACGGACTGACCTCGATCATCAGGTCGAAGGGCGGCAGGCCGGAAGAGGTCTATGCCCGAATCGGCCTCCCGCCCGAGCCGGGCGGGGCCGAGGTTCTGCCGCTCGCCAGCTTCACCGCCACCCTGGAAGCCGCCGCCGCCGATACCGGCTCCACCACCTTCGGGCTCGATTACGGCCGGGTCTTCGACATCCGCCGGCTGGGCGGGGTGGGGGAGGTGTTCCACTGCGACCTGACGGTCGGCGGCGCGCTTCAGAAATTCTGCCGCTATCTGCCCACCGCCCAGGACAACACCCGGGTCCGGCTGGAGGTCTCGGACGATCTTGCCCGGCTGTCCTACGAGATCGAAGATCCGACGGTGCATGAACGGGCCCAGGACGCCAATTTCACCCTGGCCCTGCAGCATCATGTCGTGGCCTGGCTGGCCGGGCCGCGCTTCCGGGCAACGTTGGTCGAGTTCCGCCACCAGCCACAGGACGACGCCCCCGACTACCGCCATCATTTCGATTGTCCGGTCCGCTTCGGGGCGCGCGAGAACGCGCTGCTCTTCCCCGCTCACTGGCTGGATGCCGTGATCCCGACCGCGGATCCGGGCCGCTGCCGGCGAGTGGAGGACGATCTCTCCGGCCGCCTGGCCCACCACACCGCCCGCATCGACTTCGTGGCCGGCATCGAGGCCTGGATCGTGGAAGCGCTGCATCGCGGCACGCCGGTCGAACTGGTCGGTCTTGCCGCCGATCTGGGCATGAGCCCGCGCACCCTGCAGCGCAAGCTCGACGCCGCGGGCGTGGCCTTCGCCGATCTGCGCAACCGGGTCCGGCTGCGCCTCGCCCGGGCGATGCTGACCGAAACCCGGATGCCGGTCACCCAGATCGCGCTGCATCTGGGCTATAGCGAAACCAGCGCCTTCACCCGTGCCTTCAAGGCGATGACCGGCCGGTCACCCGCCGCCTTCCGGGCGGCATAACTCCAGATCGCGGGCAGCCGGGCTTGTCACCGGCAGCCGGGTCCGCGAAGATCGGCGACCCGTTCCCGCCGGAGACGCCGCCGATGACCGACCGCCTGCGCCTGATCACCTGGAACATCAATTCGCTGCGGCTGCGCATGCCGCTGCTGAGCCGGGTGGTGGAGGAGACCCGCCCCGACGTGGTCTGCCTGCAGGAGACCAAGGTCGACGACGCCAATTTTCCGCTGGAAGCCGTGCAGGCGCTGGGCTTCGCCCATGTCTCGTTCCGCGGCGACAAGGGCTATAACGGCGTCGCGATCCTGTCGAAGCGGCCGATCGAACCTGCCGGCCACCGCTTCTGGGGCGGCGTCGAGGATGCCCGCCACATCTCGGCCCGCCTGCCCGACGGCATGGTCGTGCATAATTTCTACGTGCCGGCCGGCGGCGATGTCCCCGACCCCGAGGTCAACCCGAAATTCGCCCACAAGCTGCGCTTCCTGGACGATCTCACCGCCTGGGGGCCCGAGATCGCCGGCAGCACGGCGCCGCGGATCATGGTCGGCGATCTCAACATCGCGCCGCTCGAAACCGATGTCTGGAGCCACAAGCAGCTGCTGAAGGTGGTCAGCCACACGCCTGTCGAGGTCGAAAAGCTCGACGCCGTCCAGGCCGCCGGCGCCTGGGTCGATGTGGTCCGCCAGGTCATCCCGCCCGAACAGAAGCTCTATTCCTGGTGGTCCTACCGTGCCCGCGACTGGGCCGCCGCCGATCGCGGCCGCCGGCTCGACCACATCTGGACCGACGCAACCCTGGCCCCCCGGGTGCGCGGCGCCCTGGTCCTGAAAGAAGCGCGCGGCTGGGAACAGCCCTCCGACCATGTGCCGGTGATGGTCGATATCGATCCGGCCTGATCCGGCGGGGCTGCCGGACGGGAGGTAAAACGCCCGTCCGGCACGGATCCGAGGGATGCCCTCAATCCGCCCAATACATGTCGGTCAGCGGGGTGATCAGCTCCGGCGCGTTCTTCCAGTAGCCGCGCAGCTTCGCGTCGTAGACGCCGGCCTGGGCCAGCTGGAACAGGAAGCCGTGCACGGCATCGTCGGCCAGTTTGGTCTGCAGGCCCTCCAGCTTTTCGATCTGCTGCTGCGGGTCGACGGTCTTGCGGAAATCGTCGTACATCGCGCGGAACTCGGGGCTGTCATAGCCGTAGAAGTACTCCGTGCCCTTGATGTAGTTCGACAGGTCGCGCGGCGAGACATGCGCGATGATCGTCATGTCGTAGAGCTTCTTCTTGTAGACCTCCGACAGCCAGAACGGGAATTCCACGTTCACCAGCTGGACGCGGATGCCGCCGGCGGCCAGCTGCTCGCGGATGATCTCGCCCGAGCGGCGGGCATAGGGCGGCGGCGGCAGCTGGAGGGTGGTCTCGAAGCCGTTGGGGAAGCCGGCCTCGGCCAGCAGTTCCTTGGCCTTGGCGACGTCATGCGGATAGCGGCCGGTCAGGTCGACATAGGCCGGGTTGTGGGGCGGGAAATGGCTGCCGATCGGGGTGCCGTAGCCCGACATCGCGCCGTCGATGATCTCCTGACGGTCGAGCAGATGGTTGACCGCCCGGCGCACGCGGATGTCGTTGAAGGGCGGCTTGGCGTTGTTCATCGCCAGGATGACCTCGCCCTCGGTCGTGCCCGAGACCACGACGAAGCGCTTGTCCTGCTTGAACTGCTCCAGCGTCTCGGGCGCCGGGATCACCGGGAAGGCATTGATGTCGCCCGAGAACAGCGCCGCCGCGGCGGTGTTGGGATCGGGGATCACCCGGAAGCTCACCTCGCGCAGCTTCGCGGTCGCCGCCAGCCGGTTGGCGTCGTTACGCTCCAGCACCACGCGATCACCGCGCACCCATTCCTTCACCTTGTAGGGGCCCGATCCGACCGGCGTGGTCTTGTTGTTGGCAGCCGTGTCCGGATGCACGATCGCGGCATCGCCCATCGCCAGATTGGCCAGGAAATAGGCGTCGGGCTCCTTCAGCCGGATGACCACCGTGGTGGCGTCCGGGGTTTCGATGCCGGTGATCAGCGCGAAGATCGTCTTGCTGGGATTGGTGCTGTCCGGCGCCATCGCCCGCTCGAAGGCGAATTTGACCGTGGAGGCATCCAGCGGCTTGCCGTCGGTGAAGGTCACGCCCTCGTTCAGCTTGAAGGTATAGACCTTGCCGTCGGGCGACACCTCCCACGACTTCGCCAGCAGCGGCTGCACCGTGCCGGTCTCGTCGGCGGTGGTCAACGTCTCGAACACGTTCCGGGTCAGGATGGTGTCGATCGACGCGGTGGCGTCCGAGGTCGGGTCCATCGAGGTCGGCTCCTGCTGGATGCCGATCACGAGGGTATCGCGGGGGGCGCCTCGGCCGCCAGGGCTGCGCCGAACACCGCGAAGGCGGCGATCACGGCAGCTTTGAGCGTGCGACGGTGCATGCGGATGCGATCCTGTTCTTGTCTGCAGCCGAAAGGCGGCGGCAATGCCGGGAGAGTGCCGGTGAGCCAGAGAATGGTAGCGGATCGCGACGGAAGTTCTGCAAAAATGTGACAGTTACATGACAGCGCCCGCATCGATCCTTACGATGCGGGCGCCGTTCCGGCTCAGAATATTACGCACCGGTTGCGTCCAGTGCTCTCATCCGTATCAGAGGATGAACTTCGACAGATCGGCATCGCGCGAGATGCCGCCCAGCTGCTTCTCCACATAGGCCGCATCGATCGCGACCGTCTGGCCGGAATGGTCGGTCGCGCCGAAGCTGACCTCGTCCAGCAGCCGTTCCATCACCGTGTGCAGACGGCGGGCGCCGATATTCTCGACGCCGCGGTTGATCTCGGCGGCGATGTCGGCGATGGCGGCGATGCCGTCGGTCTGGAAGTCCAGCGTCACCCCCTCGGTGCCGAGCAGGGCGGCATACTGGCGCACCAGGCTCGCCTCGGGCTCGGTCAGGATCCGGACCAGATCGTCGCGCGACAGCGCTTCCAGCTCCACCCGGATCGGCAGGCGGCCCTGAAGTTCGGGCAAAAGGTCCGAGGGCTTGGCGACATGGAAGGCGCCCGAGGCGATGAACAGGATGTGGTCGGTCTTGACCGCGCCGTGTTTGGTCGCGACCGAGGTGCCCTCGATCAGCGGCAGCAGGTCGCGCTGCACGCCTTCGCGGCTGACATCGGCCCCGCTGCGGCCCTCGCGGGCGCAGATCTTGTCGATCTCGTCCAGGAAGACGATGCCGTTCTGCTCCACCTGGGCCAGGGCGGTTCGGGTGATCTCTTCCTGGTCGAGCAGCTTGTCGCTTTCTTCGGTCAGCAGCAGCTCCATGGCCCGCTTGACCGTCAGCTTGCGTCGCGCCTGGCGGCCGCCGAACATCTTCGACATCATGTCCGACAGGTTCACCATGCCCATCTGGCCGGGCGGCATGCCCGGCACCTCGAAGGCCGGTGCCGCGACCGAGGCCTCGGCGACCTCGATCTCGATCTCGCGATCGTCCAGCGTGCCTTCGCGCAGCATCTTGCGGAACTTCTGCCGGGTGTCGGCATTGGCGGTCTCGCCGACCAGGGCGTTCAGCAGCCGCTCTTCGGCGCCGAGTTCGGCCCGGGCGCGGACATCGCGCCGGCGCTGCTCGCGCACCTGGACCAGCGCCACCTCGACCAGGTCGCGGACGATCTGTTCCACGTCGCGGCCGACATAGCCGACCTCGGTGAACTTGGTCGCCTCGACCTTCAGGAAGGGCGCGTTGGCGAGCTTGGCCAGCCGGCGCGCGATCTCGGTCTTGCCGACGCCGGTCGGGCCGATCATCAGGATGTTCTTGGGCAGAACTTCCTCGCGCAGCCCTTCCGGCAGCTGCTGGCGGCGCCAGCGGTTGCGCAGCGCCACGGCCACGGCGCGCTTGGCCTGGCCCTGGCCCACGATATAGCGGTCGAGTTCCGAGACGATCTCGCGCGGGGTAAAGGCGGGGGTGTCCATCACGCGGTCTCCAGGCTCTCGACGACGACTTCGTGGTTGGTATAGACGCAGATCTCGGCCGCGACCTTCATCGACTTGCGGGCGATGGTCTCGGCGTCCAGCCCCTCGATATCGGCCAGCGCCCGGGCGGCGGCCAGCGCATAGGTGCCGCCCGATCCGATGCCGATGATGCCGTCCTGCGGCTCCAGCACGTCGCCATTGCCGGTCAGCACCAGCGAGACCTTGGCATCGGCCACAGCCATCATCGCCTCCAGCCGGCGCAGATAGCGGTCGGTGCGCCAGTCCTTGGCCAGCTCCACGCAGGCGCGCGCCAGCTGCTTCGGGTGCCGTTCGAGCTTCGCTTCCAGCCGCTCGACCAGCGTGAAGGCATCAGCCGTGGCGCCTGCGAAGCCCACGATCACGCTGCCGTCGCCGATGCGCCGCACCTTGCGGGCATTGGCCTTCATCACCGTCTGACCGAGCGACACCTGCCCGTCACCCGCGATCACCACCCGGCCGCCCCTGCGCACCGAAAGGATCGTGGTGCCGTGCCATGTCGTCGTCGTCTCGCCGTTGCTCATCGTCTGCAGAGCCTGTCCTCGATGGGAGGCCGGCGGTGACGGATCACCGCCGGAATGCCCGCTCATGTGGTCGAGATCGACCGGGCGGTCAAGAGCAACCGCCCGGGGCCCCGTCAGTCGTGATGATCATGGCCCATGGCGGGCAGGGGTTCGTCCCGGGGATCCGCCCCCACCAGATGCCGGACCACGGGCGGGGTCTCGCCCCTGTGGAACCGGTTCACCCCGGCCTGAAGCCCGGCATCGGCACGGGTGACCCGGCGGTGATGGCGCAGATGCTCCAGCCACGAGGCGGCGAAGAAGATTTCTTCGAACCGGGTCGGATCTTCCGCATCCTCCAGCACCCGCCAGCCGAAAGCGCCGTCGCGCCGGCGGATGCGGGCCAGCTCCCGAACCGCGTCCAGAAAGGCCCGGCGATCGGCCGGGTCGATCCGATAGGTGATGGTGACCAGCACCGGGCCGCGATCGCCCGCAACCGGCGCGGCCGAAGCCGGGTCCGGCCAGTGGCGCGAGGGGGTGAGATCGTCGGTGCCCGCAGGCAGCTTCACCAGCCGGGCGAGGGCGAGGCCCGCAAGGCTGCCGCCGATGGCGGCGCCGACCAGCGCCACCTCGATCCCGGCGCTCTGGGCGACCAGACCCCAGACGGTGGAGCCTGCGGTCATCGCGCCGAAGAACACCATCAGATAGACCGCAAGACCGCGGGCCCGCACCCAGTCGGGCAGGGTGGACTGGGCGGCGACGTTGAGGGTGGTCAGCACCGCAATCCAGGCGGCCCCCGCCACCGCCAGCGCGCCGGTGGCCGCCCAGCGGTCCTGGACGAGGGCGAGGACGAGGGTGACCAGCGCCGTGACCAGGGTCCCGCCCAAAACCAGAAGATGACCCGGCAGTTTCAGCCGGGGCAGGGCGATCGCGCCCGCCACCGCACCGGCGCCGATCGCGGCCAGGAGCACGCCATAGCCCGCGGCATCGACCATCAGCCGTTCCCGGGCGATCAGGGGCAGCAGCGCCCAATAGGCCGAGGCGAAGAGGAAGAAGCCGCCGGCGCGGAGCAGCACCCGGCCGAGCGCGCGGGAGCCGGCGGCATAGCGCAGCCCCGCCCGCATCGCCGGCAGAAAGCTTTCGGGCGGCAGGTCCGAGGTCCGGGCCGGGCGCCGCCAGAGCAGGAACACGCCGACCACGGCCAGATACGAGACGGCGTCGAACAGATAGGCGGCGGCCACGCCGGCAGTGGCCACGATCAACCCGCCCAGCGCCGGGCCGACCGCCCGCGAGATGTTGAGCCCGAGCGAGTTCAGGGCGACGGCCGGGCGCAGCTCGGCGCGGCCGACCACCTCGGACACGATGGCCTGGAAGGCAGGACCCGACAGGGCGGCACCGGCACCGGCGACCAGGATCAGCGCGAGCAGCAGCCCCGGCGACATCAGCCCAAGATGGGCCGACAGGGTCAGCGCGGCGCCCACCACCAGCAGCCCCGACTGCACGGTGATCAGCAGCCGGCGCCGGTCGACGATGTCGGCGAGCGCGCCGGCCGGCACCGAGAGCAGGAAGACCGGCAGGGTGGTGGCCGCCTGGACCAGCGAGACCAGCAGCGGCGAGGGCGAAAGCTCGGTCATCAGCCAGCCCGAGGCGACGTCGCGCACCCAGGTGCCGGTATTGGAGACCATCACCGCCAGCCAGATGGCGAGGAACACCCGGTTGCGCAGCGGCGCCCAGGCACTGGCGGCAGCTGGCCCGGTTTCGGCATCGGATGGGTCGGTCCGGGTGGTGGTCATGGTCTCCGTCTCCCTTCGGGAAGAAGACGGGCCGGCCGGGGCCCGAAGGCTCCGGCCGGCCCGGGGTGGATCAGGCGGCGTCGGGCAAGGGGAGCATCACGCCGGCTTGAACGGGGTGGCGGGCACATGGGTCGCCGGCACAGGATCGAGGGTGGGGCCGTGGGTCACCCGTTCGGGCGCGCCATGGACCATGGTGTAGGCATAGTCGACACCCATGCCATAGGCACCCGAATGCTCCTTCACGATCGAGATCACCGCGTCATAGGTCTCCTTGCGGGCCCAGTCGCGCTGCCATTCCAGCAGCACCTGCTGCCAGGTCACCGGCACCACGCCGGCCTGGATCAGCCGCTGCATGGCATAGTCGTGGGCCGCCTTGCTGGTACCGCCCGAGGCATCCTCGACCATGTAGATCTCGTAACCGCCGTCGAGCATTGCCGAGAGGGCGAAGGTGGTGTTGCAGACCTCGGTCCAGAGCCCCGACACCACGATCTTTCGGCGGCCGGCGGCGGCCAGCGCGTCACGGACCTTCTGGTCGTCCCAGGAATTCATCGAGGTGCGCTCCAGGATCGGCTGTTCGGGGAAGACCGAGAGCAGTTCCGGGTAGGTGTGGCCCGAAAAACCCAGGGTCTCGACCGAGGTGATGGTGGTCGGCACCCCGAAGACCTTCGCGGCCTTGGCGAGGCCGACGACATTGTTCTTCAGCACCTGGCGGTCGATGGACTGCACGCCGAAAGCCATCTGCGGCTGCTGGTCGATGAAGATGAGCTGGCTGTTCTGGGGGGTGAGGACTTCGAGCTTCGCGTTCGACATGACCGTGGTCTCCTGATTTTTCTGTTTGATAAGGGTCGGGAAGGGCCGGATGGGAAGTCAGCTCTGCAGGAAGGCGAGCATGTCGTGGTTCAGGCGGTCGGCATGGGTGTCGGTGATGCCGTGGGGGCCGCCTTCGTAGACCTTCAGCTCCGCATGGGGCACCAGGCGCTTCGAGGCCCGGCCGGCGGCGTCGATCGGCACGATCTGGTCGTCGTCGCCATGAACGATGAGCGTCGGCCGGTCGAACTTCTTCAGGTCTTCGGTGAAATCGGTTTCCGAGAAGGCCTTGATCGAGTCGAAGGTGTTCTTGTGGCCGCCGGTCATGCCCTGGAACCAGAAGGCGTCGATCATGCCCTGCGACGGCGTGGCGCCCGGCCGGTTGAAGCCGAAGAAGGGGCCCGAGGCGATGTCCTGGTAGAGCTTCGACCGGTCGGCCAGGCTGCCGGCGCGGATCCCGTCGAACACCTCGATCGGCAGGCCGCCGGGGTTCGCGTCGGTCTTCAGCATCAGCGGCGGCACCGCCGAAATCAGGCCCAGCTTCGCAACCCGGCCTGTGCCGTGGCGGCCGACATAGCGGGTGATCTCGCCCCCGCCGGTCGAGAAGCCGAAGAGCGACACCTCGTGCAGGTCCAGGGCCTGGATCAGCTGGGCGAGGTCGTCGGCATAATGGTCCATGTCGTTGCCGTCCCAGGGCTGGCTGGACCGGCCATGGCCGCGGCGATCATGGGCGATGACCCGGTAGCCTGCATCGGCCAGGAACATCGCCTGGCGGTCCCAGCTGTCCGCGTTCAGCGGCCAGCCATGGCTCAGGATCACCACCGGCCCGTCCTTCGGGCCCCAATCCTTGTAGTGGATCTCGACATTGTCGCGGGTCAGGATGCTGGGCATGACACGTTTTCCCCTGAAGAAGCGCAGACCGGTCCCGTTGCGGCCGTGAAGATTCTGCGGCCGGAGGCATGATCTGGATGATGTTTCGTTGAGCGGAGAGGCCGGATCCCTGAAGTCTCGGCCATGTTCCCGGCCGGTCGGGATCAAAAATCTTCTGTGCGAGAGGCAGTCCCGGAAGAAGTCTGCGTAGGTTTTGTTTCAGCTTCGGGTCTGTCTCGTCGTCGTTCCGTGTCTTCAGAATAGCCGGGTGGCATGAAACTGCAAATTGCGATGCTGCAAGACGATCCTTGCAGAAATGCCGTCGAACTCCGCTCCCCCATTGCCCGAACGCAAACGGCCCGCACCCCCATGATCGGGGACGCGGGCCGCAGAAGGACCACCGGCTCAGACGTCAGAGACAGGCCCCGCACCCGCACACCTCGTGCGGGTGCAAGCCGCCATTGAGGCGGCGGCCAAGGGCGCGGTAGCGCCCGCCCGGCGAGGGGCTAAACCTAAAGACTCTTCCTGTACTGCACGAAGCCCGACCGGTCGGCGACCTTGTCGTAGAGCTGCATGGCGGTGGTGTTGGTCTCGTGCGTCAGCCAGTAGACCCGGGCACAGCCGGCGGCCCGGGCGATATCGTAGACATGGGCAATCAGCCGGCGGCCCGCACCGCTGCCGCGGATGTCGGCGGCGACGAACAGGTCCTGAAGGTAGCAATAGTCGCCGCTGGTCCAGCAGGAGCGGTGGCGGATGTGATGGACCAGCCCGACCGCGCGATCGCCCTGCCAGGCGAGGGCGCCGCCCATGGGTTCGGCCGGGTCGAGCAGCCGCGCCCAGGTGACGGCCGAGACCTCGTCGGGAATGTCGGTCTGATAAAAACTCTGATAGCCGCGCCAGAGCGGCATCCAGGCGGCGTGATCGGCCGGGCCGATCGGCCGGATGACGATATCGGTCGTGGTCATGGGGTCAGGGCCTCGAACGGAAGCGTGAGGGGAGGGTTGCGGGGGCCAGGGCCGCCAGGGCCGCAAGCGAGATGAGGGCGAAGCCGGCAAGGTCGGTGGCGGCGGGCCGCTCGCCGAGCAGCAGCACCGAGGCGACCACCCCCACCGCCGGAACCAGCAGGGTGCCGAGCCCGGCAACGCTGGCCGGCAACCGGGCGACCGCCTGGAACCAGAGCAGGTAGGCGAGGGCCGAGCCGATCAGGGTGTTGTAGGCAAGGCCCAGCGCCGGCAGCAGATGCAGCCCGTCGCCCATATCCGCCCCGTCGAGCAGGAAGCCCAGCGTCACCGCCGCGGTGCCGGCCACCAGCTGCCAGGCGGCGATCGCGATCGGGTGGCCCTGGATCCGCGCCCGTTTGAGCCAGACCGTCCCCGCCGCCCAGCTGACGGCGGAACCGAGCGCGAAGATCACGCCCGACGGCAGGCCACCCGCCATCAGCGGCTGCATCAGTACGCCGAGACCGGCGATGCCGAGCAGAAGGGCCACGATCCGCCGCCGGTCCAGACGCTCGCCAAGGAACAGGCAGGCGAGCGCCGTTGCCCAGATCGGCATGGTATAGGCACAGATCGCCGTGCGGCTGGTCGAGGTGCCGAGCTGGGCGAAGGCCGCGAGGATGCCGAAGCCGCCGGTGTTGAGCAGGCCGGCGATGGCAAGATCCAGGCGCTGGCGGCGGCCTTCGATCCTGAGGCTGACGCCCTGCCTGCGGGCCACCGCCATCAGCACGGCCGCGGCGCAGCCGAACGACACCACACGCAGCGCCCAGGGTGAGAGATCCTGAAGCGCCAGCCGGCCCGCCGGCCAGTTCAGCCCCCAGACCACCGTCACCAGCAGCATCGAGGCGCGGGCGGCAAGATCGGTGCGCTGGCTTCCGGCCCCGGCCGCCGTGGTCACGAGACGCCGAGCCGGGTGCGCTGCCGGCCCTCCGCATCGAAATTGGCGGGGTCGAGCCAGGCCAGATAGCGGGGCTTCAGCCGTGACCAGTCACCGTCGGTCATGCCGAACCAGGCCGTGTCGCGATTGGCGCCCTTCACCACCATGTGCTGGCGGAAGATGCCTTCGAAGGCGAAGCCGAAGCGTTCGGCCGCCCGCCGGGACGGGGCGTTGTCGGCATTGCACTTCCATTCGAAGCGGCGATAGCCCATCCGGAAGATCAGGTCGGCGAACAGGAACAGCGCTTCGGTCGCAACCCGGCTCCGCGCGATCGTCGGCCCCCACAGGATGCTGCCGATCTCGATCACGCCATGGGTGGTGTCGATCCGCATCAGCGCCTGCCGGCCTTCGGCGCGGCCGGTCGCGCGGTCGATCACCGCGAAGAACAGGGGATCGGTCTTCGCCTGCGCCGCCTCTGCCCAGGCCTGAAAGGATGCCGCGTCCACGGGCGGTTCCTCGAACAGATAGCGGAAGCGCGCCTCCGCCCCCGGGGCGGCCGAGGCCTCGAACAGCGCCGCCGCATGGGTGGCGGCATTCAGCGGTTCAAGCCGGGCATAGAGCCCCTCGATCGGTGCCCGATCGGGGCGCGGCACGCCCGCCCAGGCCGAAAGATCGCGGGAGCGGGAAAGATCGGGGCCGGTGGTCTGGTCGGTGGCGGTGGTCTGGTCGGTGGCGGTCATGGCGCAAGCGTTCCACAGAATGATCCGGTTCCTGGAAATTGCGCCGCCAACAGGTCCGATGTAAACGTCCACTTCCGGAATATCTGGCAGACCAATCGTGAAAGGGAGGGCGGCAATGGCGGCGATACCGGCCTGGCTGGCGCTGGACCGTGCGGCCGGTGATCTGGAGGGGCAGATCTATCGCAGCCTCCGCGACCGGATTCTCGACGGCCGGTTGACCGCGCCGCAAAGCCTGCCGCCCAGCCGGGCGCTGGCCGCGGCGCTGGGTGTCGCCCGCTCCACCGTGGTCAACGCCTATGACCGGCTGAAGGCCGAGGGCTATCTGGAGGGGCGCGCCGGCTCCGCCACCCGGGTCGCGGCGGTGGTGCCGCGCCCGGCAGCACCGGCGGCCATGACGGCCATCGCCCCCCTCCCGGGGGCCGGCGCACCGCGCCGCCGCTTCTCGCCCGGTGTGCCCGACCTCGGATCCTTCCCCTATGCCGATTGGGCGGCCTGTCTCAGGGCGGCGGCGCGATCGGTCCGCGCCACCGATCTGGGCTATGCCGGCACCGCCGGTCTGCCGGAGCTGCGCGCCCTGATCGTCGACCATGTCACGGCGGTGCGCGGTGTCTCGGCCACGCCCGAACGGGTGCTGATCCTGCCCTCCACCCGGGCGGCGGTCGACCTGCTCGCCCGGGTGCTGCTGCCGCCGGGCGGCACGGTCTGGATGGAAGAGCCGGGCTATGCCTCGGCGCGGGCGGTGTTTCAGGCGGCAGGCGCCCGGCTGGTACCGGTCGCCTGCGATGCACAGGGTATCGACGTCGCCGCCGCAGCCGGCACGGCGCCGCCCCGGCTGATCTACACCACCCCCTCACACCAGTACCCGACGGGGGTGACCATGACTCTGCCACGCCGGCTGGCCCTGCTCGAAGCCGCACAAACCGCCGGTGCCGTGGTGGTCGAAGACGATTACGACAGCGAGTTCCACTATGCCGGCCACCCCATCGCCGCCCTGCAGGGCATCGACCGGGCAGGCGTCGTGGTCTATCTCGGCACCTTCTCCAAAACCCTGGCCCCGGGGCTTCGCGTCGCCTATCTGATCGCCCCGCCCGCCCTGCTGCCGGCGCTGGCAGAGGCCCATCGCCGTGGCGGTGCCGCGGTGTCGGGCCATGTCCAGGCGGCGCTTGCCCGCTTCATGCGCGACGGAAGGCTGCGCGCGCATCTGAGGCGGATGATCCCGGCCTATGCCGAACGCCGGGCCGCGGTTACGGCAGCCCTTGAGGCCCGCCTCGGCCATCTGCTGACGACCGGCCCCGCGGCAGAGGGCGGGCTGCAGCTCGCCAGCTGGTTCCACGACCCCGCCACCGACGATACCGCCGCCGCCCGCCGGCTCGCCGCCGAAGGCTACGGCCCCGAGCCGATGTCGGGCTTTCATCTGGGCCCGCCCCGGCCGGGCCTGCTGTTCGGCCTCGCCGATGTCGACCCCGCCCGCATCGATGCCGCCATGGCCCGGATCGCGGCGATTCTCGACGGCCGCTAGCTGCCGCCATGCCCTTCGATGCCACGCCCCTCGATAAACGGCCGGCGCTTCGTCAGCGCTGCCGCGCAATACTCCAGGAAGACATGCACCCGGCCGGATTTGCGCAGATCCGGATGGGTCAGCAGCCAGAGCCCGTCAGACAGCGCCTCGTCGGCGGGGCCCAGGCGGGCGAGATCGGGCAGGGCATCGCCCACCAGGCAGGGCAGCCAGCCGGCGCCCAGCCCCGCGGCCAGCGTTGCCGCCATGCCCTGCACCGTGTTGGTCCGGAACACGATCCGTTCCGCCGGCACCCGGGTCTCGAGATGACGGTTGGCTTTCAGCCCGGCCAGCTCGTCGCAATAGGCGGCCCAGGCAAGATCGTCGGGCATGTGGCCGCCCGCCTCGTCATGGGCGCGGCGCTGGCGATAGGGCGCCCAGGCGATGCGCGCCACGCGCCGTCCGACCAGGTTTTCGGGCGGGTCGTCGGTCGCGCGCAGCGCCACGTCGCTTTCGCCGCGGGCAAGGTTGAGCGCGCCGTTGCCGACCACCACCTCGACCCGCGCGCCCGGATGCAGCGCGGTGAAGCCGGCCAGCACCGGCGGCAGCAGCCAGGTTGCGAAAGTGTCGCTGGTCGCAATCCGGATCTCCCCCGCCTCGTCCTGGTCCTGACCGGTGATCCGGCGGGTGACCGAGACGATGTCGACCTCCAGACGCTGGGCCAGCGCCACAAGTTCTTCGCCCGCCGGGGTCGGGACATAGCCGCTGCGCCGGCGTTCGAACAGCGGCCGGTCGAGCACGGCTTCGATCTCGCCCAGGCGGCGGAAGGCGGTGGAGGTGTTGATGCCGATCCGGCCGGCCGCCGCCGCCAGGTTGCCGGCTTCCCCGATCACCTTCACGATGCGCAGATCGTCCCAGGACAGTTTTTTCAGCGGGTCGTTCAAGGGCGGGTCTCGCATCGCAGACGGGTCACCCGCATCATAGCGCGCCCTGCGGCTGCCTGCGAATTTGCACCGCAACGAATTTCAATTGGGTTTTCCCGCGGAATTTCATACATCTACACCGCACCTGCGGCGACGATCCCAGTGGAGACGAGATGAGCGAGCGCACCGCCACGATCACGCGCAACACCCGTGAGACCCGGATTTCCGTGACCGTCGATCTCGACGGCCAGGGCCGCTACGACGTGAAGACCGGCATCGGCTTTCTCGACCACATGCTGGAACAGCTTTCGCGCCATGGCCTGATCGACCTCACCCTGCGTGCCGAAGGCGACCTGCATATCGATTTCCACCACACCACCGAGGATACCGGCATCGCCATCGGCGAGGCGGTGGCGAAGGCGCTGGGCGACCGGCGCGGCATCACCCGCTACGCCCATGCCTATATCCCGATGGACGAGACCCTGACCCGGGTGGCGCTCGACCTGTCCAACCGGCCCTATCTGATCTGGAAGGTGAATTTCACCCGCGACAAGCTGGGCGAGATGGACACCGAGCTCTTCAAGGAGTGGTTCCAGGCCTTCGCCCAGGCGGCCGGGGTAACGCTGCACGTGGAAAATCTCTACGGCGAGAACAATCACCATATCGTCGAGTCGTGCTATAAGGGTCTGGCTCGGGCGCTGCGCCAGGCGATCTCGATCGACCCGCGCGCGGCCGGCTCGGTGCCCTCGACCAAGGGCGTGCTCGGCGGCTCGCTCTGACCTCTTCCGTCCGTCACACCCTTCCCTCATCCCGAAGCCCATGCGCATCTATTCGGTCCATGTCCCCCCTCTGGTCAGCCCGGTCGACCGCGCCCGCGTCGTCGCCGAGGGCTTTTCGTGGGCGGCCTTCGTGCTGGGGGTGCTCTGGGCGCTCTGGCACCGGCAATGGGCGGCAGCCGCGGCGATCCTGGTGGCAGGCATGGTGCTGGCGGGGGGTCTGGGGGCGGTCGGCGCCGGGGAGGCCACCGTCACCATCGCCGCCGTGGCGGTAAATGCGATCTACGGCGTCGTCGCCAACGATCTTCGCCGCCGGCGCTACGACCGTCTGGGCTGGCGCGAGATCGGCCCGATCGCCGCGGATGACGCCGACGAGGCGCTGTACAAGGCCGCGATCCTGCATCGCGACGCCGCCATCCGCCGCGATGCACGCGGCTACGACCAGGGAGGGCGGGGCCCCGCGCCCGGTGCCTTCGGCCACGCCGGGGGCCTCGGCGTCTGAGGGCCTGACGGCCCCGGCGCCCGGGCCCCGAAACCAGACCGGTCGCCCCCACCCGGAAGCGACCTCGGCCTCTGTGCCGGCCCCCGCCCGGCTGTCTGATCCGGCCACGACCCAGTCTGGCCCCTCTACCCGGAAGCACCTATGAACATCGTCGTCATCGATTACGGCTCCGGCAACCTCAGGTCTGCCGCCAAGGCCTTCGCCCATGCCGCAGACGAGGCCGGGATGGCCGCCGAGGTGCTGGTGAGTGCCGATCCCGCCCGCATCCTGGCGGCCGACCGGCTGGTTCTGCCCGGCCAGGGCGCCTTCGCCGATTGCCGGGCGGGGCTGGACGGTGCCGACGGTCTGGCCGAGGCGCTGACCGAGGCGGTCACCACCCGCGGCACACCCTTTTTCGGCATCTGCGTCGGCATGCAGCTGCTCGCCACCAGCGGCTTCGAGCACCGCGTCACCCCCGGGCTCGACTGGATCGGCGGCCGGGTGGAGGCGCTGGCGCCGTCGGATCCCGCGCTCAAGATCCCGCATATGGGCTGGAACGCGCTCGATTTCGAACCGGGCCGCCATCCGGTGCTGGCCGGGGTGGAGCCGGGGGCGCATGTCTATTTCGTGCATTCCTATGCCATGACCGTCGATGATCCGGCGCATCTGCTCGCCACCGCCGACTATGGCGGCCGGGTGACGGCGATCGTCGGCCGCGACAATCTGATCGGCACCCAGTTCCATCCGGAAAAGAGCCAGGCGGTGGGCCAGAGGCTGATCGCCGGCTTTCTGCGCTGGCGGCCCTGAGCGGCCCGGCCTCGCATCTGCAGGCAAAGCTTCCTTCCGACTTCCGCGACTTCGACAGGACGACAGCCCCGTGATCATCTATCCCGCCATCGATCTGAAGGACGGCGCCTGCGTGCGTCTGGTGCAGGGCGACATGGACCGTGCCACGGTCTTCGCCGACGATCCCGGCGCCCAGGCCGCCCGTTTCCGCGACCAGGGTTTCGCATGGCTGCATGTGGTGGATCTGAACGGCGCCTTCGCCGGCCGGCCGGTGAATGCGGCCGCGGTAGAGGCGATCGTGAAGGCGGTGGATCTGCCGGTGCAGCTGGGCGGCGGCATCCGCGATCTCGCCACCGTCGAGGACTGGCTGTCCCGCGGCCTGGCGCGGGTGATCCTCGGTACGATCGCGGTGCGCGATCCGGCGCTGGTGCGCGAGGCCTGCCGGCTGTTCCCGGGCAAGGTCGCGGTCGGCATCGATGCCCGTGACGGCATGGTCGCGGTCGAAGGCTGGGCCGAGACCTCGACCATGAGCGCGGTGGATCTGGGCCTCGCCTTCGAAGATGCCGGTGCCGCCGCGATCATCTACACCGATATCGGCCGCGACGGCACGCTGCAGGGCCATGATGCCGAACAGACCGCGCGCCTGGCCGAGCGGCTGACCACCCCGGTCATCGCCAGCGGCGGCGTCGCCTCGATCGACGACATCCGCGCGATCAAGGCGGTGGAACATCGCGGCGTCGCCGGCGTGGTCACCGGCCGCGCGCTTTATGACGGCCGGCTGGATCCCGCCGCGGCCCTGGCGGTGGCTGCCGGCCGCGCCTGATCCGACCCTGCCTTCTTCCCACGCGGACGTCCCTTTCCTGCCAAGGACCCGGCCATGCTGAAGACCCGCATCATTCCCTGCCTGGACGTGAAGGACGGCCGCGTGGTCAAGGGCGTCAACTTCGTCGGCCTGCGCGATGCCGGTGATCCGGTCGAACAGGCCCGGCTCTACGATGCCGCCGGCGCCGACGAACTCACCTTCCTCGACATCACCGCCTCGCACGAGAACCGCGGCACCATCCTGGATGTCGTCGCCCGCACGGCCGAACATTGCTTCATGCCGGTGACGGTGGGCGGCGGCGTGCGGGCGCTGGAGGATATCCGCGCCCTGCTGCTGGCCGGTGCCGACAAGGTCTCGATCAACTCCGCCGCCGTCGCCCGCCCCGAACTGGTCGCCGAAGCCGCCGGCAAGTTCGGCAGCCAGTGCATCGTGGTCGCGATCGATGCCAAGCTGGGCGACAGCGGCCGCTTCGAGATCTTCACCCATGGCGGACGCAAGCCCACCGGCATCGATGCGGTCGACTGGGCGGTCCGGATGGCGGAGTACGGCGCCGGCGAGCTGCTGGTGACCTCGATGGACCGCGACGGCACCCGGGCGGGTTTCGACCTGCCGCTGACCCGCGCCATGGCCGATGCGGTCACGGTGCCGGTGATCGCCAGCGGCGGTGTCGGCACGCTCGACCATCTGGTCGAAGGGGTGCGCGAAGGCCATGCCTCGGCGGTGCTGGCCGCCTCGATCTTCCATTTCGGCCAGCACACCATCGCCGAGGCCAAGCAGCATATGGCCGCGGCGGGCATCCCTGTGCGCCTGCCGGGCCAGTAAGCCTGCGCCGAAACCTCGCGCTCTTGATGAATATCCCATGACGGCGGCGTATCTGGTTGGAACCAGATTGCAACTGTCATAATTTTCCCTCTGTTGTTCCAAGGAACCGCATCCCATGTGCTCCACCCACGACACCGATGCGACCGTGCCGGCCGCTGCCGGCGCTGCGGACCGCTTCGACGCGGCGGTGGCGCGCATCCATTTCAACGGCGACGGTCTGGTTCCGGCCATCGCCCAGGATGCCGCGACCGGCGAGGTCTTGATGATGGCCTGGATGAACGAGGCGGCGGTGCGCGAGACGCTGGCCACCCGCCGCGGCGTCTATTGGTCGCGGTCCCGCAAGGGGCTGTGGCGCAAGGGCGAAAGTTCCGGCCAGATGCAACACCTGAAGGCGTTCCGTATCGACTGCGACGGCGATACGGTGCTGCTGCTGGTGAACCAGCAGGGCGTCGCCTGCCACACCGGCCGGCGGAGCTGTTTTTTCGACGAGGTGAACCCGGAGACCGGCGACATCACCACCATCATGACCCCAGAGATCGACCCGGAGACGCTGTATGGCCGACGGACGGACTGACACCATCAAGACAAAGAACGACACCGCCGGCCAGACCGACTGGGACGTGCTCGACCGCCTTGTGACCACCATCCGGTCGCGCAAGGGGGCCGATCCGTCCAGCTCGTATGTCGCCAAGCTGCTGGGCAAGGGCCGGCTGAAGATGGCCCAGAAGGTGGGTGAAGAAGCGGTCGAGGTCGCTATCGCCGCGGTCGCCCAGGACAAGGACGCGCTGATCGACGAAAGCGCTGATCTGCTTTTCCACCTGATGGTGCTCTGGGCCGATGCCGGCCTCGACCCGGCCGATGTGATGGCCACGCTCGGCCGCCGCGAGGGCCGTTCGGGCATCGACGAGAAGAAGAACCGCAAGAACTGAAGACGCCGGGGCCAGGCCGGACACCCGGGCGTGGCGGCCGGGGTTGACGAACCGGGGCGGCACACCGGAACATGGCGGCCGACCTCAGACCGTCCATCCGGAGCCGCCCTCCCATGGCCTATGATCCGAACAACATCTTCGCCCGCATACTGCGCGGCGAGCTGCCCTGCAAGACCGTCTACGAAGACGAGCATGTGCTCGCCTTCAGCGACATCCGGCCGCTTGCCGATGTCCATGTGCTGGTGATCCCGAAGGGCGCCTATGTCTCGCTCGACGATTTCACCGCCGGGGCAGGCCCCGAGGTGGTCGGTCACTTCTTCAAGGTGGTGGGCGAAATCGCCCGCATCACCGGTGTCGCCGAAACCGGCTATCGGATCATCTCCAACATCGGCGCCCATGGCCATCAGGAGGTGCCGCACCTCCATGTGCATGTGATCGGCGGCCGGCCGCTGGGCCGGATGCTGCCCGACGCCCGCGGCTGACGGTGCGACCGGCCTGACGCAACGGCGGATACCCCTGGTGTCCGCCGTTTTCCGTTCGGCCGACCGGAGATGATGGCAAAAGAGGGAATGACGGGGATGAGGATGGGATTGCAGACCATCCGGCACCGGTTGGTCGCCATGGCGCCGGGATGGTGGCTGACGCTGGCAGCTCTCATCATCACCACCCTGCTCTGGGGGCTGGGGCGTGCGGCCATCTCCGATGCCGATCCTCTGCCTGCCGGCCCTCTTCCCGACTGGCGCCCGCCCAGCCTGCTGCTCTCGGCCTGGTCGATCACCCTGATGGCGGTGCTGCTGCTCTCCACTGCCCGGGCCCGCAGCATAGAACCGCTGTTCGGCGGGCTGGACCGCGCGGTCCGGCTGCACCGGCAGCTCGGCCCCATCGCCATCGGCCTGGTACTGGTGCATGTCGCCCTCTACATCCCATCCGAATTGCGGCCGGGTGGCTCGGTGGCGGGGCTGTTGATCCCCTTCTGGTCCGGCGGGGCCGCAGGCTTCAACGCCCTGATCCTCTGGGTGGTGATCCTCTGGACCGGGCTCGCCTATAGCGGCCGGCTGCGCTATGAACGCTGGCTGTCGCTGCATGGCCTGCTGGGGCCGATCTTCATCGCCACCGCCGCCCATGCCCTGGGCGCCGGCCCGACCATCCGGGCCTATGAACCGCTGCGCTTCTGGATGTGGGTGCTGGTGCTGACCGGCGCTGGGGCCTGGGTCTGGCGGGTGCTGCTCTACCGGCGGCTGGCGCCGCGCTACCCCTATCGGCTGCGGGCCTTGCGGCAGGTCTCCGACGACACGCTCGATCTGGTGCTGCGCCCGACCGCCCGGCGGATGATCTACGAACCGGGTACCTTCGTGTTCATCGCCCGGCCCGGCCTTGCGGAACTGCACCCGTTCTCCATCTCCTCCTCGCCGGCAGAGCGCGATCTCAGGGTCTCGATCCGCATGGCGGGTGATTTCACCCGCGGGCTGGTCACGCTCGCGCCCGAGGATCCGATCGATGTCTTCGGCCCCTTCGGCGGCTTCTCGCCCCATCGCCATGGCCGGCACCGGCGGATGATCTGGATCGGCGCCGGCATCGGCATCACGCCCTTTCTCGGCATGCTGCGCTTTGAAACCGTCAACGACGATTTCCGCCGGGTCTGGCTGTGGTATCTGGCCCGCGATGCCGCCCACGCCCCCTATGACGCTGAGATCCGCGAGACCGTGCCCAAGGCCGAGTCCTGGATCGACTACGAGCTGTGGACCACCGCCGATCGCGGCCGGCTGACCGCCGCCCGGGTGCTGGAAACCGTGCGGCCGCTCGACGACGGCATCGCCGTCATGCTCTGCGGCACGCCCGCTTTCGTTCGCGACATGACCCGCCAGTTCCTGGCCGAAGGCCTGGCCCCCGACCGGATCATCGCCGAGGATTTCCGCTTCCGTTGAGCGGCCGGACGGGTCAGCATCCGGGGGTCGGGGCGCGTGCCCTGCCTGCCTGACCCAGCGGCATGGTGACCGGATGCATGATACAGCCTTCATCGCCCTCGACTGGGGCACCAGCAGTTTCCGGCTCTGGCTGATCGGCCATGACGGCCGGGTGCTCGCCGAACGCCGCAGCGCCGAAGGCATGACCACGGCCGCCGCGACCGGTTTCGAGGCGGTGCTTGAAGGCCACCTCGCCGATCTGGGCGTGCCCGCCACCGTGCCGGCACTCGCCTGCGGCATGGTCGGTGCCCGTCAGGGCTGGGTGGAGGCCGGCTATGTCGACACCCCGGCCCGGCTGACCGGGATCGCGGCCGGCGCAGTGCGCGTGCCCGGCATCGCCCGCGACGTCCGCATCCTGCCCGGCATCGCCCGGCGCGACCCGGCCGCCCCCGACGTCATCCGCGGCGAGGAGACCCAGATCCTGGGCGCCCTTGCCGCCCACGGCCTTCAGGCGGCCACGCTCTGCATGCCCGGCACCCATTCGAAATGGGGCCGGGTCGCCGAGGGGTGCCTCAGCGCCTTCAGCACCTTCATGACCGGCGAGCTTTTTGCCGCCGTCACCGGCCACACCATCCTCGCCCATGCGGTGGCCGGCGCCCCCGACGACGAGGATATGGAGGCCTTCCGCCAGGCCGTCGCCGCGGCCCTCGCCGCACCGGCGCGGATCGCGAACCTGCTGTTCCAGGTTCGCGGCGGTCAGCTGCTGTTCGGCCGGGGGGCCGCCGCCGCGCGGGAGACCATCTCGGGCAGCCTGATCGGGCTGGAAATCGCCGGCGGCCACACCGCCGACGGCAGCGAGCTGGTGCTGATCGCCGCGGGCCGCCTCGCGCGGCTCTATGGCGTGGCATTCGACGTGGCGGGCCTGCCCCATCGGGTGATCGATGCCGATGCCGCGGTGCTGGGCGGCCTCTCGCTTGCCGCCCGCAGCATCTGGCCATCCCGGACCTGACTGCCACACACCTGACTGCCACATACCTGACCGGGCCCACCGACGGAGACCTGCCTGATGGATCGCATTCCCTTTCCGCCGATGGCGCGGCCGCTGATCGCCATCCTGCGCGGCATCCAGCCCCACGAGACCGAAGCCGTGGTGTCGGAGCTGATCGAGGCCGGGCTGACCGCGATCGAGATCCCGCTGAACTCGCCCGACCCCTTCCGCTCGATCGGGATCGCGGCACGGCTGGCGCCCGAGCCGGTGATCGTCGGTGGCGGTACGGTGCTGACCCCGGCCGATGTCGCCCGCCTGCACCAGGCCGGCGGCCGGCTGCTGGTCACCCCCAATTGCGACCCGGTGGTGATCCGCACCGCCCATGGTCTGGGCATGGTCTCGATGCCGGGCGTGTTCACCGCCACCGAGGCGCTCGCCGCCGCTGCCGCCGGCGCCACCGGCCTCAAATTCTTCCCGGCCAGCGTGCTCGGCCCCCAGGGCATCACCGCCATCCGCGCGGTCCTGCCGCCCGAGCTGGTGATCGCCGCGGTGGGCGGCGTGTCCGACCGCAATTTCGCCGACTATATCCGGGCCGGCATCACCGCCTTCGGTCTCGGCACCAGCCTCTACAAACCGGGCATGAGTGCCGCCGATGTCCGCGCCCGGGCCGATGCCACCATCGCCGCCTATGATGCCGGCCTCGCGGCCTGATCAGAGCGGCAGATCCCGCCAGCCGGGGAAATGATCCAGCGACCGGCTGGTGGTCGTGAACCAGCCGAAGGGGGTTGCCGGGTCGGGCAGGGGGTCTTCCAGCTCCAGGGTCTCGATCTCGCGCCCGCTTTCCAGATCGGCGGGCTTCCAGCCCACCACCAGCGGCAGGGCCCCGCGATCGGCGCTCCGGGTACCGATCACCAGCCCCACCGCCGGGCTCCGGTCGGTCACCGCCCAGCGTGCCGCCGCCGCCCCGATCAGGGTCAGGCGCAGGTCGTCGTCCACCCGGTCGCGAAACCCTGAGCCCTGCAGCCAGACATCCACCCAAAGATAATACGTCCAGTCGAAACTGAGCCCGCGCTCGGCCGCAAAGGCCATGAAGGGGCGGAAGATACTCATGCCGTCCGATGGTTGGCCGTCCGACGGTTGACCATCCGACGGCCGGCCATCCTCGCCGTCCAGCCTCAACAGTCCCGGGCAGATGTCGAACAGGGTGTGCCAGTAGATCCTGAGGCTGGTATCGACCCTCACCCAGGCCCGCGAGCCGACGCCCAGTTCGTCATGCCGGGCCGGAACGGTCAGATGGTCGAGCAGGTCGCTGTCGATCCGCCGCTCAGACATGGGCCGGCTCCCGACCCATCACCGCACGCAGCGTATCGATATCGGCGATGATCCGATCCTCATCCAGGTCGTCGTCGCGCTCATAGGTGATGGTCGCATCGGGGTCGGTCACCAGCGCACGGCAAAGGGCCAGGGCCGCGCGGGTATCGGCCGCCAGCGCCCGGTCATGGGTATCGAGCACGATCGGCGGCTGGCCGACCGAGTGGTCATAGCCGGCGACATGAAACTGCCGGGCGCTGCGGATCACCTCTGTCCAGGCCTCGAACGGCAGGCCGCAATTATGGGTCGCACAAACCGCGTTCGACACGTCGAACAGCACCGTGCAGCCGGTCCGTGCGGTCAGGCGCCGGAAGAAATCCGGCGCATCCCGCCCGCCATCCATGATCGAGGGATAGTTTTCGAAAGCGATGGTGCAGCCCAGCCGGTCCTGCCAGCGCGCCACCCGGTCCGCCACCCGCTCGAACTCGCCCGCATAGTCGATCTCGGCCAGATGCAGCAGATGCCGGCCCTGATGGGTGAAGCGGGCGATGTGGTCCGACACATAGATCGGCCGGGTTTCGCGGATGATCGCCGTCAGCCGCAGGGCCAGCTCGTCCAGCTCCGCCTCGGGCCGTTCCATGAATTTCGAAAACATGATGTGCAGCCCCACCGGGGCATCGAAGGCGGCCGCGATCTGCGCCGGCGGCACCGCCAGGAAATTGTCGACCAGCAGTTCGACATAGTCGATCCGCCCGGCCGCAATCAGCCGCCGCACCATCGGTGCGGTTGCCCCCAGGGTGAAGTTGAAGCCGATCCGCAAGGCGGCACCTCCGTCGTCGGGCATATCGTCAGGAATGGTGTCGGGGATGGGGAGCGGCCGGACGGCCGCTCCCCACATGCCCGCACCCGCTCAGCCGGCGACGGCGCAGATGGTGGCGCAGCGCGCACCGGCGCGGCCGGCGATCTGCAGGGCCTTGCGGGCGCTGATCTTGATCGACATGAGAGCGTCTCCTTTTGACAATAATCATGGGGTCCGAATGATGTATTCATCCGGTCTTCACATATGCATCACACCCGTATCGGGCTTACGATGCTTTCATGACTCTATGTTTATCCTGATGTTGAGTCGACTCGTATTTTCATCATACCGCGAGTATTTAAATTTGACTCAATCCTGGGGCGCGGCATGCCGTGGGTCGGTCAGAAACTGCGCATCGGTCAGGGTCTTCAGGAAGGCGACGATATCGGCGCGGTCGCGCGCATCCAGATCGATGCGCACGATCAGATCGCTCTTCCATGGATTGCGGCGGCCGTCGCCGGCATCCGGGCCGCCGGTGATCTGCCGGCCGCCGGCGGCGTAGATCTCCAGCACCTCTTCCAGCATCCCGACGCTGCCGTCATGCATATAGGGGGCGGTCACCGCCACATTGCGCAGCGACGGCGCCCGGAAGGCGCCCATATCCCCGGCGCGGCCGGTCATCTCGATCAGCCCCCGATCCGTGGCCGGATAGGCGCCGGTCCCGTCCAGGTCATAGAGCCCGGTGTTGTGGAAGGCGCGGTCGACCACGCGGCTGCGCGCGTGCACCACCTGATCGTTGAAGTTGAAGCTGCCATGGCAGTGATGGCATTCGGCCTTTTCGCCGAAAAACAGGTCATGGCCGCGCCGTTCGGCCTCGGTAAAACTCTCCTCGCCCGCCAGCCAGCGGTCGTAGCGCGACGAGAACGAGACCAGGCTGCGCTCGTAACTGGCAATCGCGCGGATGATCGAGGTCAGGCTCACCGGCGCGGCCATCTCGGGGAAAGCGGTCCGGAAGGCCGCGACCATTTCCGGATCGGACCGGAAGCGGTTCAGCACCGTCTCGCGATTGGCATCGGTCAGGCCCATCTCCACCGGATCGATGCCGAACAGCGGCACGGCCATCTGCGCTTCCAGCGTCACCAGCGCCGGGTTGGCCCAGGTCAGGCTGGCATTCCAGGCGACATTGGCCAGCCCCTGGGCATTGCGCCGCACCACGTCGCCCGTGGCGCCCACCGGATGGGCGCGGCCATCGGCGAAGCCCAGCGCCTGGAGATGACAGTCCGAACAGGCGAGCGTGCCGTTGCCCGACAGTCTGGGGTCGTGGAACAGCCGCCGGCCAAGCTCCACCTTGGCCGGGGTCATCGGATTGTCGGCCGGCACGCGCGGCGGCGGGACATGGGCCGGCAGATCCCAGACCCAGCCCTCCGCACGGGCGCCGCCGGCAACCGCCAGCCAGACCATGGTCAGGGCCAGCAGCAGCCGGATCATTTCGCCACCACCCGAAAGGCGGTGGCGACGCCCCCTGCCAGCCCCAGCCGTTCGAAAACCGCCGCACAATCGGCATCGTCGGGCGCGCTCATGCAACCCACCGCCCCGCCCTGGTCGCGCGCAAGGTCGGTGGCGGCGAACAGCACCGCCAGATCCAGCACCACCTGCGCGCGGGCGGGATCGAACGCTGCGGTCACCACGCCCGGCCGGTTGGGCCGGTCGCAGCTGACGATCTCGCCGGTGACCGGATTGCCGGTGCAGCCGGTGGCGCCCAGATGCAGGAACCAGGTGCCGGCGCGGCCGCCATCCGGCCGTGCCACCCCGCCCTCGGGCACAAGTTCCAGCTTCACGTATTTGCGCCCCGCCTGCCATCCCCAGCCCATCGCCGCCAGGTCCAGCGGCGGCGGCGCCAGATCGGTGGCGGTATGGTTCAGCCGCTGTGGCACGCCCAGGGTGAAGGCCAACCGCCAGGGGCCGGCCCCGGCCCCGTCATCCACCCGGCCCGTGACGCGGGTATTGGTCTCAGATGTGCCCTCGCGGCATGCGCCGGTGGCGTCTTCGGCATCGATCAGGGCGACGCCGTCATGCTGCCAGAGCGTTTCGTCCAGCATGACCGGCCAGGCTTTGCCGGCCGCATCGATCAGGGCCAGGTCGTGGACATAGAAGCGGCCATCGCGCAGGCCGGCTGCAACCGCAGGCAGCCCCAGCGCCGCGGCAGGGGCGGCGCAGCCGACCGCCACCGCCCCGGCAACGATGCCGAAGCCGATGGTGACGCTCCGCTCCGCCGCCAGGACAGGCCCGGCGGCAAGCAGAAGCAGAAGGGTGGCGAGGCGGGTAAGGCGGCAGATCATCATCGGCCCCTCCGCCTCAGAACCGTGCCGTCAGGCGCAGATTGACGCTGCGGCCTTCTTCATAGGCATAGGTCTCGGCCAGCGACTGGCGATAGGTGACATAGGCCTCGTCGAAGAGGTTGGTCACCGCTACGTCCAGCCGGTACCAGTCGCGATCGAAGGCCACCCCCAGATCATGCACCGCATAGCCGCTGCGCCGGCGGAGCGGGGTCGAGTCGTAATCCTGGGCCGCCGCATAGATGCCGGCATACCAGACCCGCCAGTCCTGGTTCACCGCATAGCCGATCCCGGCCGCGACCTTGTCCGGCGGCGCATAGAGCTGGGCGCCGGTATCGGCATCCTTGGACCGCAGCTTCGAATAGGCGAGCGAGACATCGACGGGTCCCGCCTGATAGCTGGCCTCGGCCTCGATGCCGCGGCGTTTCGCTTCGGCGACGTTGCGGCGCTGGAAGATCAACCCGGTGCCGGAAAAGGGCGCTGTGCGGGTGAAGGTGCCGACCACCTGGCTGTCGATCAGATCGTCGACCCGTTCATGGAACACGGTCGCCTTGAAGCGCAGCGCATCGCCCGGCAAGGCCAGATCGTCGAAGGCGAGGGTGAAACCGGCTTCGGTGGTATGCGCGGTCTCAGGCTGAAGTTCCGGGTTGGGGATGAAGTTGAACAGCGCCCGGGTGGCGGTCAGGTTCGGATACATCTCGGCCAGGGTCGGCGCGCGGAAGGCCTCGCCATAGCCGACGAACAGGCCCAGCACCGGGGTTGCCTGCCAGTGCAGCGCCACCTTGGGCGACAGCCGGTCATGGGACGAGGATGCCTGGCCTTCCGGGTCGATTTCATAGCGGTCGTGCCGCAGGGCCCCGATCAGGGTCCAGTCCTCGAAGATCGTCAGCTCGTCCTGGATGAAGACACCGGTGGCGGTCAGATCGCCATCCGGCAGCACCACATTCGTCGAGCCCGCCGTGCGGTTGGTGTTGGTGTCGACATAATGGTCGACGCCATAGGTCAGCTTATGCGCCAGCGCCGCCCCGGTCTCGAACCGGCTGGTGTTCTGAAGCGACAGGCCGCGGGTCTCGGTCTCGGTCGAGGTGGCGTCGAGTGGCGGGTTTTCACGGCTCGTCGTGTCGAAACGCAGTTTCGTGTAATAGAGCTGCAGGCTGCCGTCCAGCCAGCTGCGATCCGGGTCGGCGAAGGACCAGCGGCCGGAATACTGGTCCTGGCGACGCTCCAGCAGCTGCGCATAGGGGAAGAGGGCGCTGCCGCCGGGATTGTTCGGCCCGGTCAGATCATCGTCGAAACGCTGATACGAGATGTCGATCCGATGGTCGGGGCCAAGGTCGAGCCCGCCCTTGAACAGACCCGAGAGCAGATCGCCCTCGTTCTCCAGCTTGTCACCGGTGCCGGTGCGGATGTTGTCGGTGCTGCGATAGGTCAGCGCCGCCAGCAGGTCGCCATCCGTCGTGCGGGTCGTGCCGGCCACATGGCTTGAAAAGGCGTGATTGCCGCTCCGCCAGCCCAGGCTCGCCCGGCCGCCGGTGGTTTCCCCCGGCGCCAGAAGATCCTCGGGCTCCAGGGTGCGGATCGCCATCACGCCGCCCAACCCGCCGCTGCCATAGCTGGCGGAAACCGGGCCGCGCACCACGTCGATGGCGCCGATCATGTCGGGATCGATCAGCAGCGGCGAGAACACGCCGCCCTCGTTGTTCCGCCGCACCCCGTCGACCGACAGGATGATCCGCGGGCCGATGAAGCCGCGGATCGACGGGTTCTGCGCCGCAGGGCGCGGGCCGCCGCCCATGTCGACATTGGGCAGGCGGCGCAGGATGGTGAGGTCAGCCGCCTGGGCATCATCCAGCGCCGTGCGGTCGATCTGGCTGACGGAGGCCGGCAGATCGAAGGCCGAGGCTTCGGTGCGGGTGGCGGTGACGGTGATCGCCTCAAGCCGGCTGATCGGGGCGGATTTTGCTTCCGCTCCGGGGGCGTCGGTCTCTTCGGCATGGGCAGGAACGGGCTGGACGGTGATGCCCAGCAGAAGGGTGGCGGCGGCGGTGCCGGCAAGCGGCAGCCGGCCGCGCAGCACGGATGCGGCGGGTCGGGTCATGGGGTGCGGATCCGAAAGCGGGCGGGCAGCCGGCGGCCCGGGCGCGGATGGACGCGCAGCCAGGGGCCTGCCGGACCGGACGCCCCGTCCAGCCACCGGGCAGGTGGCCGACAGGGGCAGCTCTTGAAGGTCGGATCAGGCCCCGATCGGGGGTGCCCTGGCCTTAAGGGTGGCCAGATACCAGCCGGCCGCGATCAGCCCGCCGGGAAGAGGGGGGGCATCGTGGAGCCGCACCAGCCTGGGGGCAGGCGCCATGATCGGCAGCGGTGGCGTGGAACTGCCCTGCACCAGCAGGCAGAGCGGGCAATCATCGGCCGAAGGCAGCGCCTGATCGGGCCGGCCATCGGCATCCGTGTCTGCGGGCCAGTCGTCCCCGACCTGATCGGCCAGAACCAGCCGCACGCCTTCGGCGGTGCAGATCGGCGTCAGCAGCCCGAAGGCCATGGCCGGGGCATAGACCGACCAGATCATCATCTGGAACAGGAAGGCGAGCGCGCCCGTGAGCAGCCCCGCCCGGCGCAGCCGCTCCCGAAGCCGACCGCGCGGCCCCGTGCTCCGATGAGGATATGACACCCGGCGATGCTGCATCCGATGACGCTACACCGGCTCGCGTCCTGCGCACAGGGCTTTTGCATCATGCGACCCATCGTCGCAGATGGCGCCCCTCAGGTGGGCAGGCCCAGGCGGATGCGCATGGCGGTTTCAGAGACCTCCAGCCGGGCCGCCAGATCGCGGATCTCCGTCACGCCCTCGCTGTTGAGTGCCCGGATCAACGGCCAGGGCATCAGCAGCTGCGCCGCGAAACGGTTGGCCTCGGTTTCGATCGCCCCTGAGAGATGGCTGCGATAGAAGGCATCATCCTGAACACCCCCTGTGGCGACGTCTCGATGCAGCAGGAAATGCGCGATTTCATGGGCAATGGTGAAACGGCGGCGGACTTTGACATGCCGCGCATTGACCACGATCGCCCAGCCCGAGGGGCCGCCCCGTTCGGCATCCCGCACCAGCTTGCCCGAAAGCGACTCCGGCAAGGGCTCGGTCCAGACCCGCAGCCCAAGATCCCGTGCCAGCGCAACGATCTTGACCGGTGCCGACTGTTGATGGCGGGACACGACGTCGGGCACCGCCACGTCCGCAGTGACCGGCGCATCCAAGGCGGCAGGCCACTCCCGCACGGCATCTTCAATCATCCGACGTGGTCTCCTGAGGTCCGGGCGCGCCCGGTCTCTGTTCTTCTGCGGCAACGACATTGGCCGAGGCAACCCCCGCGATTCCGCGGTCGATCAGAGCCGCCATGCGCGCCTGGAATTCGGGACCGTCAAGATAGGCCCTGACGGCGCTGCCCAGGCCCTTCTCGGCAACCATCTCCGCCTGGCGTGCCGCCTTGCGAGTAATATAGGTGGCACCGAACAGCGCCACCGCCCCAAGCACGATGGTCGCCGCGGTCATGACGATGGTGGCGGTCTCCACCGAACTGAACTGGGGTGCATTGCGCAGAACGGCGTCGGCAGCCGCCTCGATCGAGTCCAAGCTCGCCTCCCCCTCAGGATCTACGAGAGCGCAGTTTCCGTGAACAGGTCGAGAACATCAAGTTCATTCGATGATATTCAACTGTAAGATTTAAATTTTTGTTTATCAAATAATTGGAGAGAGGCTATGCCGCCGACGGCGTGCTCCGCACCGCCCCCGGCGACTGCCCCGTCACCCGCTTGAACGCCCGGCTGAATGCCGCCTGCGAGGCATAGCCCAGCCGGTCGGCGACGATGTCGATCGGCAGCCGGTCGCGGCCGATCCAGCGGGTGGCGAGGCGCATGCGCAGGCCGGCCAGATAGCGCAGCGGCGTGGTGCCGGTGGCGGCCAGGAAGCGTTCGGCGAAGACCGAGCGCGAGGCGCCGGCAAGGCCGGCCAGCTCCGCCACCGTCCAGTCGCGGCCGGGGTCGCGATGCAGGGCCGCCAGCGCCCGGCCCAGGCGCGGATCGCGCAGCGCCTGCACCCAGCCCGAGGCTTCGCCGCAGCCGTTCTCCACCCAGCCGCGCAGGATCGAGGCCGCAACCACATCGGCCAGCCGCGCCAGGATCGCGGCAAAGCCGGCGCGTTCGGCGCAGGCCTCGCGCTCCATCGCCTCCAGCATCGGCAGGATTTCGGGCGTGCGGTCGATCAGGGTGGCGACCGACATCACCTCGGGCATCAACGCGACCAGCGGCTGCATGCCGCCCAGATCGAAGCTCATGCAGCCGCTGAACACCACGGCACCGGTCATGGGGCAGCACTCTGCATCGCAGGCGCGCACCGCCTCCACCTGCGCACAGAGCGTCCGGGCGGCGAAATCGTCGAGATCCTGTCCGGGCTGGCCGGGATCGGAGAGCAGAGCATGGATGCCGCCGCGGGGCAGCAGGGCCGCATCGCCGGGCCCCAGCCGCAGCAGCTCGCCCGAGGGGCTTTGCAGGAAGACCTCGCCGCGGGCGACGAAATGGAACTGCGCCCGCCCTTCTTCGCGGCCGCCATCCTCGGAGAGGTCTTTCTCCGGCGGCCCGAACCGCACCCCGCGCGGAGGGGCAATCTGGATCCGCCGATAGCGGATGCCGTCGAGCCGCATGCCCATCAGCAGCTCGCTCATCGGGTCGGACAGAGGTTCGGCCATGGTTCCGGACTTTCGATCAAAGCTTCCGGATCAGATGGCATGGATCGTCCGGAGAGTCCAGCCTACCTTCCGCTCTCCTCCTCCAACCTCTCCCCCTTCCACCCCCTCCCTCCTCCTTCCGTCCACGAGGATCAGATGATGAACGAGGCTGTCGCGACGGCCGGCCGGCCGGGCAGCGCCGCCCCCGCCTGGGGGGCCGTGTTTTCCATGGCGCTCGGCGTTTTCGGGCTGGTGACGGCGGAATTCCTGCCCGCCAGCCTGCTCACCCCCATGGCCGCCGATCTGGGCGTCACCGAAGGCCTGGCCGGGCAGGCGGTCACCGCCACCGCCGCCATCGGCCTCCTCGCCAGCCTGCTGATGCCGGCCGCAACCCGCGGGCTGGACCGGCGGGTGGTGCTGCTCGGCTTCTCGGGCCTGCTCGTCGCCTCCAACCTGCTCGCGGCCGTTGCCTCAAGCCTGCCCGTGCTGATTGCGGCCCGGCTGGTGCTGGGCGTGGCATTGGGCGGGTTCTGGGCCATGTCCACCGCCACCGTGATGCGGCTGGTGCCGGAAGCGGCGATCCCCCGGGCGCTGTCGATGGTCTTCGGCGGCGTCTCGGCCGCCACCGTCGCCGCGGCACCGCTCGGCAGTTTCCTGGGCGATCAGCTGGGCTGGCGGGCGGTCTTCCTGATGGCGGCCGTTCTCGGCCTCGCGGCCTTCCTGGTCCAGTTCGCCACCCTGCCGCGCATGGCCGCCTCGGCCACCACCCGGCTCGGCACGCTGGTGCTGGTGCTGCGCCGGCCCCGGGTCGGTGCCGGGATGATCGCGGTGCTGATGGTCTTCACCGGCCATTTCGCCGTCTTCACCTATGTCCGACCCTTCCTGGAGACGGTGACAGGCGTGGGCATCCAGGGCGTGTCGGCCATCCTGCTCGGCTTCGGCCTTGCCAACTTCCTCGGCACCGGCCTTGCGGGGCCGGCCATCGCCCGCAACCTGAAGGCGGTGCTGGTGGCCATGCCGGCGCTGATGGTCGTGCTGGGCCTGGGGCTGGTGCTGGCCGGCGGCACCGTCTTCGGCGATGCGGTGATGCTGGCGCTCTGGGGCATGGCCTTCGGCGCGGTGCCGGTCGCCTGGTCAACCTGGCTGACCCGGGCGGCCCCGGACGAGGCCGAAAGCGGCGGCGGACTGATCGTGGCCGCCATCCAGCTCGCCATCGCCACCGGTGCGGCCGCGGGCGGGGTCATCTTCGATCTGAACGGCGCCCCGGGGGTTTTCCTCGCGGCCACCCTGGTGCTGGCCGCCGCCGCCCTGCTGATCCTGACGCGCGTCAGGATCAGTCCGCGGGGCACACTCAGTCCGCGGGAAGGGATTTGAGCACGCTGCCTTCGGTCTGCACCGCCCGGGCGCCGAAGGCACTGCCCCGCGCCAGCGCCTGACCCATCTCCAGCCCGCGCAGCCAGGCGTCGGTCAGCCCGCCGGCAAAGGCGTCGCCGGCGCCGGTGGTGTCGATCACATGGTCGACCTTCCGGGCCGGGCAGCTGATCTTCCGGCCGTCGGCGGCAAAAGCTTCCGACCCCTCGGCGCCGTGGGTGACCACCACCCACTCCAGCCGGTCGCCGGCAAGTCGCCGTGCAGCGGCGAGCGGATCGGCCGCCGCGGCCGGCGCCAGATCGTCGATCGAGGCCACGAAGACCCGCGCCGGCCAGCTGCCGGCCGGCAGGGTCGGTTCATGTTCGGCCGGCGGGATCTGGGCGATCGCCGGCAGGCCGCGTTCGGCGGCGGCCACCAGCAGCCGGCCAGCCTCGGGGTTGCGGCTGTTCAGGAACAGGGCATCCATGCCGTCGAGCACGCTTTCCGGCGGCACCCAGGCCAGATGATGGCCGATCTTCAGGATGGTCCGCTCGCCTTCGGGATCCAGCAGCAGCATGGTCTCGGGCGAGTGGTCGAGATTGCGGTCGAGCCTGGAGACATCCAGCCCGCAGGCGGTCACATCCGCCACCAGCCGGTCGCCCAGCGCATCATGGGCCACGCGGGTGATCAGCGCCGGGTGATGGCCGGCAAGGGCGAGCGCAGTGCCGACATTGGCGCCGGACCCGCCGATGCGCGGGCCTTCATCCACGCCCCGCGGCCGTCCACCCGAGACGATGGGCCGGTCCAGGCGGATCACCCGATCGGCATTCAGGCTGCCGACGACGGCGATACGGGCAGGGAAGGGGGCAACCATGGGCGGAACATCCTCCGATCAGTCAGCAGGGTCGGCCGGCCGCTCGCCGGTCCGACCACGATCAGTCTGACCGCCGGGGCGCGCCACGTCGAGGATGGCGAGCAGGCGGTCGAGGGTGGGACCGTCCAGCGTGGCGATCCGTTGCGCCACCAGATTGGCCAATCGGGTGGCCCGGGGGTCCAGGCCGCCGGTCTCAACCGTCACCTTCGGATCGGACAGCCCGGCCAGCCGCTCCAGCTCCTCGGCCTCGTCCCAGATGATGTTGAAATAGGTGCAGATCTGGATCAGCAGCGACCGGGTCGGCACGCCGCGCCGGCCGTGTTCCAGCGCCGAGAGATAGGCATTGGAGATCTCAAGGTCGCGGGCCATCTGCTTCTGGCTGATCCCGCGCGCGGCCCGAAGCTGGCGCAGGCGCTCTCCGAAGGGTGTCACCGCTCGCGTTTAAGCAGGATATAGGCGGCGCCGAAGCCGCCATGCATCTGCCGGGCCTGGGTGAAGGCCAGCACCTTCGACCGGGTCTCGGGCTCGTTCAGCCAGCGCGGCAGCTCGCTGCGGATCACGCCGGCCGGGTTCGTCGCCCAGGGCTCGCGCGGCGGCTCGGGGGTCTCGGGTACGGCCATGCCGCGGCGGCGCACCACCGGCTGCGGCCTGGGCCCTCCCTTGCCGGTGATCACCAGCACGCAGCGCAGGCCGCGGGCATGGGACCGGGCAATGAAATCGACCAGCATGCCGCGGGCGACCTCGCGGCCATGGCCGTGAAGGTCCAGCATCGCCTCCACCGGCATGGCGCCTCGGCGCAGCCGGGCCTGGCTGCGCCGGTCCAGCCCGTCGAAGGCCTTGCCGGTCAGCGCCTGAAGCGGTTCGGGCGCCGTCGGCCGCCGCCCTGCCGGCGCGGGGAGAGAAGCCGCCATCGCCGCCGCCGGCAGTTCCGGCACCGGAGGGGGTGGGGGCGGTGGGGGTGGCACCACCGGCGCATGGCCCGACAACGGTTTCACATCGCTCATCGCCGAGCCGAACAGGTCCAGCTCCCCCCGGCTGATGCCGCGGGCGGAACGCGGCACCGGCCTGGCCTGCGGGGCGGGGGGCGGCACGGCGGCCGCGCGCCGGCGGGTGGCGGGTGCCACGCCCTGGTCGTCCCCCGCCGCCGCGGTTGCATGAACCGAGGGCAGATCGGGGCCGCGCAGCGACGAGCGTTCGGCGACGTCTTCCGAGCGCATCGCCCGTTCGAACAACCGCGCCTCGGCCTCGGGATCGGGCCGAAGCGCGTCCTGGTCGCCGGTTCGGGGAGGACGTGCGGGCATGGGCAGGGTCAGACCTCGTCGACGATCACCACATGCAGCCGCCGCGGTCCGTGGGCACCAAGCTCGATCTGCTGCTCGATGTCGCCGGTGCGGCTGGGGCCGGTGATCAGGTTGAAGGTACGCGGCGGGGCACCGCGTTCGGTGCGCAGCCTGGCCCAGACATCCTCGTAGGCGCGTTCCACGCGTGAGGCGGGCAGCACCACGATATGGGTCTCGGGCAGGAAATTCAGCGTGGTCGGATGCTCGGGCCCCGATGCCAGGGCCAGCGTGCCGGTTTCGGCGATGCCGGCAAAGGCGCTGGTCACCGAGACCTCGTCGGCCGCCTCGGCCGGGCCGGCGCGCAGGGTCAGCAGCGGTGCCGCCCCCGCCCAGTCGATCCGGTCGAGCAGCGGGTCGGGCGCCCGGCCGGCCGCCATCGGCAGGTTGCAGGCGGCCATGTAGTCGACCACCGCCGCCGGCACCTCGTCCAGCCGGGCGACCCGGGTCACCGTGCCCGCCACCTTCTGCAGCTGGTCGATGAACAGCGACACCCGGCCGGCCGGGTCCAGATCGGCCCGGGCCGGGATGGTGTTGGGGCGGTGGGCCTCGATCCGGGCGGCAACGCGGGCCCGGGCCTCGGCCTCGTTCGCCGGATCGCGGCGGATGCCGGCGCGCACGGCGCCCAGAATGCGGGCTCGGGCATCGTCGCCATGAGACATGGTCATCGGCCCTGCTCCTTCGCTGACCCACGATGGCGGCGGGCGGTGGCATCCCCCGGCGCCTCGGTCGGGCGGCCGTCGGCCTTCCAGGCGGCCACGAAGCTGCGGCCTTCGGGCGCCGGCATGTCGCGGACACGGGTCCAGCCCCCGGCGAGCGGCAGCCGCTTCAGCCGACCCTGAGACCGGCCCATCCGCCCGAGCAGGGCGGCCGCGGTGCGCGTAACGAGGCGATAGGCCCGGGGCCGTTTTGCGAACCAGGCCCAGACCCCAAGCCCCCAGCGCTGCGAGGCGGGGCTGAGATGGCGTTCGAATTCCCGGGTCCGCCAGGCGCGCATCATCCGCGGCAGCGGGATCCGCACCGGGCAGACCTGTTCGCAGCGCCCGCAGAAGGTCGAGGCATTGGGCAGGTGGCCCGCCTCTTCCACGCCGATCAGCGCCGGGGTCAGCACCGCCCCCATCGGACCCGGATAGACCCAGCCATAGGCATGGCCACCGACGGTGCCATAGACCGGGCAGTGGTTCATGCAGGCGCCACAGCGGATGCAGCGCAGCATGTCCTGGAATTCGGTGCCCACCATGCCCGAGCGGCCGTTGTCCAGCAGCACCACATGGAATTCCTCGGGCCCGTCCAGATCGCCCTCGCGCTTCGGCCCGGTGACCAGCGTGGTATAGGACGAGAATTCCTGCCCCGTGGCCGACCGTGCCAGCACTCTCAGCATGGTCGAGGCGTCTTCCAGCGTCGGGACCAGCTTCTCGATGCCGGCCAGCACGATATGGCGCTTGGGCAGCGACAGGGTCAGGTCGGCATTGCCTTCATTGGTCACCAGGATGATCGATCCGGTCTCGGCGACCAGGAAATTGGCGCCGGTGATGCCGACATCGGCGTCCAGATATTTCTGGCGCAGCACTTCGCGCGCCTCGCGGACCATGTCGGTCGGCTCGGTCAGGCGGCGGGTCTTGCCATAGCGGCCGTGATGGCGCAGGAACAGCTCTGCCACCTGTTCCTTGGTCTTGTGGATCGCCGGCGCGATGATGTGGCTCGGCGGCTCCTTGGCCAGCTGGATGATGTACTCGCCCAGATCGGTCTCGATCGGCTCGATTCCGGCCTTTTCCAGCGCATCGTTGAGCGCGATCTCTTCCGTCACCATCGATTTCGACTTGGTGACGGTCCGGGCATTGCCGGCGCGCGCCAGTTCCAGAATGATCCGCCGGGCATCGGCCGCGGTCTCGGCCCAATGGACCTTGCCGCCCCGGGCCTCCACCGCCTCGGCGAAGCGCTCCAGATAGATGTCGAGATGGCCGAGCACATGGTTCTTGATGTCGCGCGCCTGGTCGCGCAGCGTCTCGAACTCGGGCAGGGCCGCCGCGGCGGCCGCCCGCTTGGGCACGAAGCCCGAGCGGATCTTGGCGAGCGAGGCCTGAAGATTGGCATCGCCCAGGGCGTCGTGGACATTGTCCTTGAAGCGGTGACTGGTCGCCTCCATCGGATCGCCCTCCCGCTCAGCGCCGGTCCGCGCCGACGGCGGTGTCGCCGATGGCTGCGGTGTCGGTCATGTCGGCCAGAACCTCGGCCACGTGGCGGACCTGGATGGTGGAGCCCTCGCGCTTCAGCCGCCCGGCCATGTTCAGCAGGCAGCCCATATCGCCAGCCAGCAGCAGATCGGCATTGGTGGCGCGGATATCCGCCACCTTGTTGGAGACCATACGGCCCGAGATTTCCGGGTATTTCACGCAGAAGGTGCCGCCGAAGCCGCAGCATTCCTCGGCCCCCGGCAGCTCGTTCAGGGTCAGCCCCTCGACGGTGCCCAGCAGCTTGCGCGGCTGTGCCTTCACCCCCAGCTCGCGCAGGCCCGAACAGCTGTCGTGATAGGTGACGGTGGCATCCAGCCTCGCCTTCACCCCCTCCATGCCGCGGACATCGACCAGGAAGGCCATCAGTTCATAGGTCTTCGCCGCCAGCCGGCGGGCCCGCGGCCCCCAGTCCGGATCGTCGCGCAGCAGCTCGGGATAGTGGTGCGAGATCATGCCGCCGCAGGATCCCGACGGCACGACCACATAGTCGAAGGGCTCGAAGGTCGCGATCACCTCGCGCGCGATCGCACGAGCATCGGCCCGGTCGCCCGAATTGAAGGCCGGCTGGCCGCAACAGGTCTGGCTGTCGGGCACCACCACCCGGCAGCCGGCCTCTTCCAGCAGCTTCGCCGTGGCGAACCCCACGCTCGGCCGGAACAGATCCACCAGACAGGTCGCGAACAGGCCGACCGTGGCCGGTTCGCGCGCACGGGCGGGCTTTGCCGCCGTCTCGCTTGGGGTATTCACCGTCGCTCGTCCTTCTGAAGCTTCGGACAGGCCCGCGCGTCTGCGGGGCCGGCCGGCATTTGCGGACGAGGATGGGGCGATGTGGCCGCGGAGGCAAGCCTGCCGCTCACCTCCGGGCGCTCAACCGCCCGCTGCGGCCGTCTCCGGGGCCGGTACGGTCGACGGATCGATGGCGAGCGGCAGCAGCACGGCATAGCTGCCGCGTTCCTTCATCCGCCCGGCGACCAGCTCCGCGAAATCGCCCGGACCCCAGAACACATCGCCGCGCACCGCCCCCTTGATCGCGCCGCCGGTATCCTGCGCGATCATCAGCCGCCGGAGCGGCGTTTCCGAAAGCGCGCCGACACCTGCCGGATAGCTGGCATCCAACCAGACCGGCGCCCCCAGCGGCAGCATCGACCGGTCGACCGCCAGCGACCGGCCCGGGCTCAGCACCGCGCCCATGGCGCCCAGCGGCCCGTCATCGTCCAGAAGCCGGAAGAACACATAGGACGGGTTCTGATCCAGGATCGAGACCATCCGGTCGGGATGGGCGGCCAGCCAGGTGCGCAGGCTCTGCAGCGACACCTCTTCGGGCTTCATCTCACCCTGATCGATCAGCACCTTGCCGATCGAGCGATAGGGCCGGCCATTGGCCCCGGCATAGCCCACTCGCAGCACCCGTCCGTCGGGCAGCCGAACCCGGCCCGAGCCCTGGATCTGCAGGAAGAAGGCATCGACCGGGTCGTCGACCCAGAGCAGTTCCAGCCCGCGGCCGTCGAGCACGCCGTCGGCGATCGCCGCGCGGTCGTAATAGGGGGCAAACCGCCCGTCCGCCACCCGCCCGACCAGACGGCGACCGTCCAGCGCATCGTCGAAGGCGCCCAGATCCGCCACCACCAGATCCTCGGGCAGGCGGTAGAGCGGCACGTCGTGCCGGGTGTCGGGGGTCAGCGATCCGGCCAGTTCCGGCTCGTAATAGCCGGTGAACAAGCCGTTGGTGTCGCCATCGGGCTTCGCCACCTGCCAGGCGTTGAAATGGCGCTCGAAGAAGGCACGGGCCGCGCCGGCATCGTCCAGCGGCAGATCCACCGCGGCCCCGCAGACATCGCGCCAATGGCCGACGGTGCCGAAGCGCCCGCCGCGGTCGAGCGGCGCCGCCACCGGCCGGCGCAGGATGATCCGGCACGAGATCTGGAAAGCGCCGAGTGCAGCCGACTGGTCGTCGTCGTCCCAGCCGGGCAGGTCGCCGAAGGCGATGCGGGTGAAGCGCGGCCCCTCGGCGGTCACCGCCGGCTGCGGGGCCGGCGGCGTCTCGGGTGCCGGCAGGTTGCGTGTGCTGAGATACCAGCCACCGATCAGCGCCGCCCCGGCCAGCGCGAGCACGGCAAAGGCGGCCGCAAGGCGCAGAGACCGCCTGCTCATGCACGGCTCTCCGGTCCGCGACTTTCCCGCCTGATCGGCCTTCGCATATGGTCAGCGGGATCGGTCCTCATCTGCTGGCACTCTCCGAAGGGTTCGCAATGATCTGGACGGGCAGGGCGGACGGTTCATGCAGCAGCCAGGCCTCTCGCCACCGGATCGGACCGGCCGTGCACAACCGGTCCATCAGCGGCGCTCCCGCCACAAGCAGGGCTGCAATCTCGAGACGGGCAAGCGGTGCGCCCAGGCAGTGGAACGCTCCCCGGCCAAAGGCGAGATGCGGAACCCGGGAGCCGAGCGGACAGGATGTTCCGACGTCACCCACGATCGCAGGATCCCGGTCGGCGATCGAGGTCATGAGATAGACCACCGCATCCTTTGGCAAGAGGATAGTCCCGTCCGCCCCGTCGCTCAGATGGAACGGTCTGAGCAGACGACGTCGCACCCCCAGTACCGGCGTATCCAGCCGGACCAGTTCGTCCACCAGTACCATGTGGTTCTCCGGGTCGGATGGCAGCGCAATTCCATCCCGCAGCCGGCGGACCAGGATATTGGCGATACAGCCGGCTGTGGTCGTCGTACCGGTGACGAGCAGCTTGCTGCAGATGTCGGCGAGGGCGGCATCATCAAGCCCGTCCGCGGTGCCGGTCTCCAGAATTGTTGCCAGCAGCGGTGTTGCACCACCTTTCCGGGCAGCGGCCAGACGCTGGCGGAAATAGGCATCCAGCATGGTCTTTGCCGGACCGACAGAGGCGGACTGTCCCGTCCAGCCGGGGTCGTAACCGCTCAGGATCCGACCCGCCATGGTTTCAAGCACCGGCACATCGGCCGGCGGGATGCCCAGCAGATCACGCATCACCGCCATCGGAACCCGATCGGCGAAATCCCGGACCAGATCTGCCGTGCCCTCGCGGACCAGCCGCGCCGTCAGATCATCGACCACGCCCTGGACTGCCGGCATGACGTCAGCATCGGACAGCCGGGACACCCAGCTTCGCAGACGCCGGACCAGACCGCGATGACGGTCGCCGCCAGCGGTATCGAAGGCATTGAAGCTGGCCGTACTGCCGGGCTCGGCAAGCAGCACCGACAGAATATCCGCGTGCCGCGCGACCAGCCAGACATCCCCGCCCGTCGTCCTGATCGGCGGCGTATTGCGCAAGGCCGATAGAACCGGATGAGGGTCGGCTGCGTACTCAGCCCCCGGTGGCAGAACTCCGAAAGCCGATGCAATGTCGATCATGAGCCGGCCCCCTTCTGCAACCCGCGCAGGGCCACCAGGGCGGAAAGCGCCGTCGCCGTGGTGAAGCTGCGTCCATGGTCGGATGCACGAACCAGATTGCCTGCCGCATTGGGAATGTCGAGCACGGCCGACGACGGCCAGCTGCCGTCAACCTGTTGGCCGGCAAGCAATGCCTCCGCCCCTGCCCCTCTGTCCCGGGCCAGAACCCGGATCCTCAGCGCAAGCGCTTGGCCGAAACTGGTATCGACCGGATGACGCGCTGCGCGCGCAGCGGCAGCCGCGATCCGGCGATCATCCCCGCTCGCAGCCCGTCCGCGTCGTCCGGCCAGAACCAGTGCCTCCACCGCCTGATCGGTGGCATAGCCTTCCTCCAGCCACCAATAACCCGGAAAGACGCCGTCCGGGCGCTGATGTCGGCGCAACCACTCTGCCGGGGCATCGCCGATGGTCGACAGACAGGCCGTGGCCGCAGTGACACAGCCATGTGCCGCGGTCCATCCGGCATTGATCACGCGCCCCTCCGACGCCCGGGCATGGTCCTCTGCCAGATAGGTCACAACCCCGCCATCGGCACCAACATGCCGACGCAGGAAAGCCAGGCCTGCGGCGAAGCCGGGCTCGCTCTGCCGGCCAAGGGCCTCGCCGAGACGCAGCGCCCAGGCCGTGCTGTCGGCATCTGCCGGCTCCACGCCATTCCATCCCCAGCCCGGTCGCCCGGCGGTGCGGGCCGCCAGAAGCCGCCATGCCCGGGCGGCCGCTGCCAGAGCTGCCGGGTCACCCGTCTCAACCAGGGCATGGCCGACCCGGGCCGTGACCCATTCCTCTGCGACGCCTTCGCCAAACCCGCGATAGTCGAGCCACCAGCCCGCCTGCACGCGGGCATCGAGCAGAAAGCGGATGGCTGCCTCGATCGCCTCATCCAGACGCCGGGGCGTCTCGGGAACCGCAGGTGGTGCAGCCCGAACGACATCCGGAGCCGTCGCCTCCAGCACGCCCATATACGCCTTGACCGCACCATCGGCGAACCCGCCATGGCTGACCTTGAGATGACTGAACCGGCAATCGAGCCAGGCCGTCCGCCCGTGGACGATGTCGTCGAGGATCAGCGAGGCGGGCCAGGGGCGGGTTGCGGTGGTGGGTATCACGGCACCCGGCCATTCCAGAACCGAGGCGCGCGCCGCCGGGGTGCACCGACCGGCCTGGACCAGATGGTCGAGCATCCGCCGCCAGCGCCGATCGAACACCTCCGGGGGGCCGAGAAAACATTCGAGACCCAGCTCCGGCTCAGCGCCGCCATCCCCGATGGTCATCGCCAGTCGGATGCGGTCGACATAGACGAACAGGGCGTCGACCCGGTCCTGCAGGGCCCTGGCGTCGCCCACCCAGCCGGCCCGCCCGGCCTGACCTGCGATGTCATCCGGATCCAGATCGTCGAAGATCAGACGGAAGGGCGCGCCCGGCCGGTCGAGCATCAGACCCAGGAAGGCGAGCCGCCCCGTGCCCCGACGGGCGGCAAGACACCGGCGAAGAGCCGCCTCCCGCATCGACGGCAGCGGCAGTCCGAAGCCTGCGATGACGCTCTGCACCGTCTCCAGGGCGGCACTGCCGCCGGCCGCCCCGGCCAGTCGGACAAAGACCGAGAGCGCCGGCGGATCGGCGCCGTCATCGAGTTCCAGCCAGATCTCCTCGATCCGGTCCAGCCCGGGGCCGTCACAGAACCGGGCGAGCGCGGCAAACCCGGATCCACTAGCGGTTATCTCCGCCATCCAGCTGCAAAGCCGATCAAACTCGGGTCCTGGCCGAACCCGCTGCTGAAGATCGACCACCGTTGGATCGGCAAGCCGGATTTCGAGCCCGGCGGCCGGCACCGCAGGCAGATGGCGTGCCAGCCGAAGGACTGCTTCGGGCATGTGCAGGCCACGCTCAGCCGCCACGAACTCCAGAATCGGTGCCAGTGCCGGCAGCCGACCGACGTCAGCTTCGATCATCCGCCGATCTCCTCTGCCAGCCGCAGAAGCCCGTCCCAGCCGGGCTCCACCCGATGCACGGTCAACGGCAGATGTTCAGCCAGCCGGGCGAAACGTGCCATGATTTCCGTGGTCATGAAGCTCCGGCAAATTGCCGGATGCCACATGTTGATCAGCAGGTGCAGGCGCCGGACCGGGTCCGGCCGGTACATATCCCCGGTCTGCCGGGTCAGGAGATGAATCTCATCGAGTGCCAGTTCCGCCTTATCGGCCGGATCGACGGAGGGGGCCTGCCACCACCACTTGCCCGTCGAGGGTAGCGGCGCCAGCCCCTCGGTACCCGTGGGGAGAAACCGTCGGGCCGTCTCTTCGGTAAGCCGCAAACCGGCCGTTCCGGGCAGGAAACACACCTGTGGCCCGGTACGGCTGATTGCGATCAGATCATCGGCCGCAACCAGCCCTCCGCGGGCGACCAGTGCGGCGGCCAGGGTGGATTTGCCGGCACCTGTGGCTCCCATGAAACAATGGGTGCGGCCGCGCATGACGACCGCGGCCGCATGAAGACAAAGCAGGCCGCGCCGGAAGAGCAGAATCCCCATCGGGTCACCGACCAGCGCTCCGGGCACGGAGGGCAATCTGCCCGGACGGCAGATCACGTCGATACGATCGCCCTGATCCTGGATCAGAAACATCATTTCGCCTGGCCAGCCGTAGATCGTCGCCGTATCCGTGCGACCGGCCACCGGCGCCCCCGGGAGAGCGGGGGCCGGCAATCGGCCCGGACTCAGCGCCGGTTCCGCAGTTTCGGGATGCCAGCCGATGACGACATCACAGGGCCCGTCACCGGTGGGGGCCTGGCTGCCGGGCAGATCGAAAGGCGTCTCGATCATCAGTCCGAACAAATGGCGGCGGCGGTACGGTTCCAGCATCACACGTCACCTCTGCCGGACCGGGCCTCCCGGTCCAGGAACCGGCAGACGAGGGTACCGGTCATGACGGTATCGAACATTGCCGGGGTCCAACCCTCCCTTCCGGAGGGCCGGACGGCACGAACTGCGGCAAGATAGCGGTCGCGATCGATCCACGCCCAGCACGCCGGATGCGCCGTCTCGGCCCAGGCCTCGAGCGCACCGGCATAGCGGGCGAGGCGGGCGGCCAGGACAGGATCGAATGCCGGCCCCTTGTCCCGCCTCCACCGGATCTCGTCGGGGAGGATCCCGGCCATCGCCCGGCGGTAGAGGCTTCGCTCCCAGCCGCCACGCCGGAGTTCCGCAGCCGGAACCGACATCATCAGCGACAGAAGCCGCTGGTCGAGCATGGGCAGGCGCAGATCGACGCCGTGAAGCCGGGCGGATATGCCCACAACATCCGATGCCGGATGATCCACCCGGCCGGGGACGAGCGCGACGCGCATCAGGTCCTGAGGTCCCATCTGCAGAAAACGCCGCCCTCGCCGCCGCAGGCGCCGCCAGTCCCCGGCCGAAAGCGCGTCCCGGCGCAATGGCAGGGTCTCGGTCGAAATCGGTCGAAGTCCCGCCGGCAGCAACGGCGCGACAACCTCCCGCCGGAGCAGGGTAGACCAGGGAACACCCTGCACGCGATGCAGATCGGCAAGATCCTGGACAGCCTCGCGGAGGCGTCCCTGCCGCAACAGCGCCGCAGCCGTCTGCCGTCCGGAATGGGACACGAAGAGGTCGCCCGCAAACCCGTTGAGCAGAACGTCGACGCCCTGTGCCGCCGCGGCTGCGCCAAGTGCGAGAACCCCGTGGGAAAGGGGAACAAAAGGCAGCCTGCCGAGCAGGTCCAGCACGCGGTCGAGCTCGGCGAAGGGATCATCATCAGGGACCATCTCGATGCGAAGCAGATCGATATTGTCCGCCGCCTCGGCCACCCTGAGAACATAAGGCCATTCATCGCGTTCCGGCCCCTGGTGATCAAGGGGGAGGACGGCCGAGATGGCCAGAAGCCGCTTGCCCCGGCGCCGAAGGCGCTTTGCCGCAATGAGAGCAATGGCAGAAGAATCCAGCCCGCCGCTCAGCAGCACCGCCGGTCGTTCCGCATCGTCGATCCGGTCATGGATGGCGACAATCAGCCGTTGACGCAGTTCGCCGGCCCAGGGATCCGGGCTTGTCATGTCGGCGGGCCGGACCGGTGTCCAGCGGCGGAGGTGCCGCAGATCGGGTGGGGCGGTATCCGGGTGTGGCTTTCCGGTATCGATGACCAGGCATTCGCCGGGTAGAATCGTCCGCACTGCAGCGTGGCAGGTCGCAGACGGCGCCCGTCGGTCCTGCCGCACAAGCTGGTCGGTGATCACCGTCCGGTCGAGTCTGGCCGGAATCCGCGGCAGGGCCGTCAACAGCCGGAAATCGGTGGAGAAGGCGATCAATCCGCCCCGGGCGACCAGATAGAGCGGCAGTACACCCACCACATCCCGCAAAAGTGCCAAATGCCGGCCATCCCAGATGGCAGCGACATAGTCACCTGTCAGGCCGGCCAGAGCCTCGGCACCGCCGGCCCGCCAGGCCGATCGTACGAGGTCTGCGCCGTGCCGCCGTTGCGCGCCCCCCGGCATATTCCCGGCGAGGCGTCCGTTGAACAGGATCAGCGGCGCGGCGGGTGACGGGGTATCAGGTACTCCTGAACCGTCGTCCGGTCGGGGCCCAGCCGGTCGGGTATATACGGGCCAGCTTGCAAACACGGCACGCGGACCGCCATCAACCATCAGACGATGGCAGACGGTCCCTGTGCCGACGCGCTGGTCCAGCGTCCGCAGCCAGTCAGCGGGAAGGATGCTGTCTGGTCCCGCAAGCAGGCCGGCAAAGTCCCGCATCAGTCTCCGCCGTCAGCGAGGAGACCGGCTGCCTGCAGGCTGTCGATGAACCGCCTGACATCTGTTTCACAGGCAGCACGCTCCACATCGAAGCCGGCCATCACATGCTCGACGATCTGCGACAAGCTGCGCGGCTCATCGATATAGCGCCAGATAGCGCCGCCGACGCCACGTACCTCATAATACTGACCAGATGCCATATCGAGCACAGCCACCTGGCCATCCAGATCTGACCACACGGCATCAGGGCGGCGAAAGATCAAGTCTTCAGTCATCGAATGCTCGACTCCAGGCCGGCTACGATGGAAAATATCAGGAATAGTTATTGTCACTGCCCGGGCCGCTGCCGCCGGAATTCGTCAAGTCACCAACATTACCCACCAGAACGAGTTCCGGTGCCTCATACCGCGCCCGCTCGTCCTGCTCGTCCATCTTCGCCGGCTTGTATTCGATCATATTTTCACTCCAATCAGAGCCTGGATATTTTGCTCGTGAAAAGATACTAAAAAGACTCATGGATAGCAACTGACAGATGGATGATCCCGATGATCACGAGGAGGTGAATACATGGATCAACAATACCGGGCCGCGCTTGGCTTTCTGCGGTTGGCACGAGATCAACCCGAAATCAGAGCGCAAGTCTCATTGATCTCCCAAAAGAACGACGCACTAAAACCTCTGGTCGCTCTGGCCTTCAGCCTTGGTTATGAAACCGATGCCGTAGCCCTTGCCCGTGCCTGGCAGCAGGATTGGACATTGCGCCGCCTGCACAGTCACGCCCGCTCAAAATCTCCGGTCAGTGACAGCTAAGGGTAAGTCGCGCCTGTTCCCGCAGGAGCCGGACAGAGGTCCAGATCGGGGGATGGGTCCGGCGCAGACGGTGCAGATGCGGCAGGATCCGCAGGATCAGTGCCCGGGTCTCCAGCCTGGCCAGGTGCGCGCCCAGGCAGAAGGTGTTGCCATGGCCGAAGGACAGATGCGGATTTGGGGATCGCACGGGATCGAAGACATCCGGATCGGAAAAACGTTCCGGGTCACGATTTGCGTGATCGAACATCAGATGCAGCACTGACCCCGCGGGAATACCGGTCTCTCCGATCACGACATCCGCCGCCGCGACCCGGCCGGTACCGCGCACCGGCCCTTCCAGACGCAGACACTCCTCGACCATCGTGCCGAGAATCGCCGGCTCAGCCGCCAGCCTGGCCGCCACATCCGGACGATCCACCAGAAGGGCCACGACATTCACCAGAAAATCGCGAATGGTCGTGCTGCCCGAATAGACCAGCATGGCAGCCCATCCGACGACCATCCGGCCGTCGTCGTTCCGGCCGGCGGCAATGTCGCGAACGGCCGCAGCAAGCGAACCTTCGGGTGCCGCGAGGACCCTCGGTGCCAGCCACCGGCCCATCGTCTGTTGGGCGAAACGACCGCGCATCCGGTCGGCCTCGGTCGGTGCCATGTCATGGCCGCGTGTGATGGCCGCCAGCAGGGGATGCAGATCCTCGAACCTCTCCCCGGCAATGCCCAATACCCGAAAGATGATGGTCAGCGCCAGGGGTGGGCAAGATCGGCAACGACCTCCAGCTTGCCCCGGGCGGTGGCCCGTTCCAGTACGCCGTCGACAAAGGCGGATGCGACCTCTTCAAGTCCTGCGATCTCGCGGCTGGCGAGATGTTTCGTCAGCAGGCCCGTCAGATCGCTCATCCGCCGTGCACGACGTCCGGCCGCTTCACCGCCCGTCTCTGAGAGCGGCTTGCGCACCACCAGATCGGGGTGTGCCAGTGCCGCCCGTACGTCGGCATACCGGGTAATGATAAAACTGCCTGCTTCGTCATCGAAAACCGGCAGTGCGGTCATTCGCCGCTGCGGGTCGCGGTCAGGATCCAGTTGGGATCGCTCGACCGGGTATCGCGCTCGAAGGTCCAGAGGTCGATCAGGTCGATCTCCTCGGCGCCGCCGGCGACCACGCGCCCCTCGGCGTCCAGCGTCTGGTTGATCTGGGTGGTGGAGAAGCGCACCGTCACCTGCGCCATGCTGCCGACCAGCCGGGCCTCGGCGATGCGCGGCTCGCGCACCGACACGATGCGGGTGCTGTGGGTCTCGCCCGCCTGCTCACGCGCTTCGATCGCCTGATTGAAGCCGGCCAGCACCTGCGGCGACAGCAGCATGGCCAGCGTCTGGCGATCGCCCCGGGCGAAGGCGTCGAGGATCATCTCGAAAGCCTGCTGGGCGCCCTCCAGGAACCCCTTGGGATCGAAGTTGCGATCGGCGCGGCGGATATATTCCACCCCTTCCAGCGCCGGCTGGTCGATCAGCGACATCACCTTCTCGGACATCGGGAAGGGCAGCACCCGGGCGGGCCCCGGCTGCTGGGCGCCGGCCTCGGCGGCCTTGGGGTCGCCGCTGCGGGGGGAGAGCGGGTTGCGCGTCTCTTCCGGCGGCCGTTCGTGGCCGGTGCGTGTGCCCAGAACGCCACGCAGGCGCAGCGCCACGAACACGGCGACGAGGGCGAAGAAGAGGATGTCGAGATATTCCATGGACATCAGGACCTGGCCGTCGGAGACGTCCGCACGAAGGATTTCGGCGGCGGAACACGATCGGTCGGCCGCGTCCGGCCGGCATTCGCACCCGCGGATCCCGGCACCCGATGGCATGGGTGCGGAAATGGGGTCGCACGAACGCGACGAGGGTTGGACGGCGCCGCCTCCACCCTTACATAAGGGTCGGTTCAGGAAAGGGCAAGCATGGTCGCCGCAGTCTCTCTGCTTCTCGCAATCCTCTTCGTGCCGCTGATCGAGGTCTTCCTGTTCATCCAGGTGGGCAGCGAGATCGGCGCCCTGCCGACGGTGGCGCTCTGCGTGCTGACCGCGGTGGCGGGTGCCGCCATGCTGCGCCATCAGGGTCTGAAGGCCCTGACCGAGGCCCGGGCCCGGCTCAACCGCAACGAGGCGCCGGTCGATCAGGTTTTCGACGGCCTGTTCCTGGGGCTGGCGGCCGTGCTGCTGATGGTGCCCGGCTTCTTCACCGATGCGATCGGCGCCCTGCTGCTGGTGCCGGCCTTTCGCCGGCTGATGCAGCGCCAGATCCTGGCCCGCACCCGGTTCGTGATGACCGGCCGTCCGGGGCCTGGCCAGCCGGGCAGCCAGTGGCGCAGCCGTGACGGCAGCGTGATCATCGAGGGCGAGTACTCCGCGCCCGCAGATCGTCCCGGCCCGGCGGATGGTCGCCGCAGGCCAGAAGACGACGAGCCGCCGCTGATCGGACGCTGACGGAGAGGACGGCGATCGACCACCAGTCACCGTCCCCGGCGCTGCACTTGCACCGCGCGGGCGCACATGTTACGCCCGACATGGCCGGCGATCCGGTCGGCCCCAGATCAACACCTGCGTCACCCGGAGACCAGCACCCCATGGCCGACACCCAGACGCCCGAGGGCAACGGCGCAGCCGGCGCCGAGGCTTCGCCGCGCTTCCGCCTCGCCATCCAGTACATCAAGGACCTGTCGTTCGAGAACCCGAACGCGCCGCGCTCCCTGATCGCCTCGGCCCAGACCCGGCCGAACATCCAGGTTTCGGTGAATGTCGGCGCCCAGCCGCTCGGCGACGACAATTACGAGGTCGAGCTGAAGCTGTCCGCCTCGGCGAAGCACGAGGAAAACACCACCTTCCTCTGCGAGCTGTCCTATGGCGGCGTGTTCATGCTCGAGAACTTCCCGCAGGAGCAGATCCAGCCCTTCCTGCTGATCGAAGGTCCGCGCCAGCTCTTCCCCTTCGCGCGCCGCATCATCGCCGATGCCACCCGCGACGGCGGCTTCCCGCCGCTGATGCTGGACCCGATCGATTTCGTGCAGCTGTTCCAGGCCGAGCAGCAGCGCCGCGCCCAGCCGCAGTGAAACGCGTGAGCGCCGGCACCGCCGGCCGCTCCGCCGCTACCTGCATGAAACGCCGCCGCCCTGATCAGGGGCGGCGGCGTTTCGTTTAAGGCCGATCGGCCAGAAACGCCGCCAGTTCTTCCGGCGCGCCGGTCGGGAAGGCCTCTCGCAGAAAATCGAGAAAGGCCGAGACGCGGGCGTTCAGCAGCCGGCGGGTCGGATAGAGCGTCCACAGCACGATCTCCGGCCCATCGACATCGCCAAGCCATCGCAGACGGCCCGATGCCAGATCACGGCTGACCAGCGAGATCGGGAGGCATGCGATGCCCGCACCCGCCAGCACCGCATCGCGCACCATGATCATCGACGACAGGCTGAGCACCGGCGCCGCCCGAATCTGTGATCTGCCGGCCGGCGTCGTCACCGGCCAGGCTGCCGGCGGCTCGATCGGGCCGCGCACGACTGCGGGGCAGGGCGTGCCGTCGTCGGGCAGCGGCAGCGCGGTGCTCGCCACCACCACCAGCCGGTCGCGCAGAAACGGCCGCCCCACCAGGTTGTCATCTGTCGCCGGATTGACCCGGATGACCAGATCATAGCCTTCCTCGACCATGTCGACGGCCCGGTCTTCGGTGGTGACCTCCAGCCGCACCTCGGGGTGGCGCCGGGAAAACCGCGCGGCCAGCCGGCCCATGGCGGTCTGCGCAAACAGCAGCGGCGCGCTGATCCGCAGGCGCCCGCGGGGGCTGTGGCCTCCCGATGCGATCGCCTGGGCGGTCTCGTTCAGCTCGGTCAGCAGCCGAGCGGTCCGCTCGTACAGCGCACGCCCGTCTTCGGTCAGCCGCAGGCTGCGGCCCCCGCGCTCGAACAGTCGCAGATCGAGCGCCGCCTCCAGCTCGGCCACCCGCCGCGACAACGTGGCCTTGGGCCGGCCGGCGGCACGAGAGGCGCGCCCGAAGCCGCCATGGCGGGCCACCAGGTTGAAGTCGGCGAGGGCAAGCAGATCCATGTGTTCCACCATTGAGACGATATGTCCAGATTGCGCGGCTATCGGCATGATCCCGGATCATCGATGAATAGGGCGTCCGATGGCAAACCGAACCAGGGAGTTCCCGATGACCATTCTCGTGACAGGCGCGACCGGCCGTATCGGCCGCCATCTCGTCGACCAGCTCGTCCGGCGCGATGCGGATCTGCGCGTGCTGACCCGTGATCCCGCAAAGGCCGCTTTCCCCGCCGGTGTCGACGTCGCACAGGGCGATCTGCTCGACATCGACGCCATGCGCAGCGCCTTCTCGGGCGTGCGTACGCTCTTTCTTCTCAACGCGGTCACCGGAGACGAGTTCACCCAGGCCCTCATCACCCTGAACCTGGCACGCGAGGCCGGGGTCGAGCGGGTCGTCTACCTGTCGGTCTTCGACGCCGACCGCGCCGTCAACGTGCCGCATTTCGCGGTCAAATACGGCGCCGAGCGGATGCTCGCCCAGATGGGCTTCGGCGCCACGATCTTGCGCCCGACCTATTTCATCGACAACGAGGTGATGATCCGGGACGTCATCCTGGACCACGGCGTATATCCGATGCCGATCGGCAGCAGGGGGGTCGCCATGGTCGACACCCGCGACATCGCCGAGCTGGCCGCGATCGAACTGATGCGCCGCGACCGGGCGCCGGACGGGCTGCCGATCGAGACGATCAACGTCACCGGCCCCGACACGCTGACCGGGCCGCAACTGGCAGAGATCTGGGCCGGTCTCCTCGGCCGCCCCATCGTCTATGGCGGCGACGATCCCAGCGGTTTCGAGCAGACCATGGCGGGCTTCCTGCCGAAATGGACGGCGTACGAAATGCGCCTGATGGCCGAACGCTATGTCAGCGACGGCATGATCCCCGAACCCGGCGACGTCGCGCGCCTGACCGCCATGCTCGGCCGTCCGCTCCACAGCTATCGCGATTTCGCGGCGGGCCTGGTTCCCAAGCCCCCGGCCGCGTTGGCCTGAGCGCGACGCTCTTCCTTCCCGGCGCCTTGACGAACCGCTCCGACGCCCCCTCTTTCATGGAGGCTGCGCTTCAGAAAGGCACCGGAATGTCCTGCCCTCTCCGCCGCATCGTCCTGGCCCTGGCCCTTCTGCTGCCTGTCCAGGCAGAGGCGGCGCCCGTCACGCTCTGCACCCTCGTCACTGATGCCGCCGACGGCCGTGTGCTGCTACGCGAGGGGAAGGCCTGCGCAGTATCGGTCACCCCAGCTTCGACCTTTAAGATCGCGCTCGCCCTGATGGGCTTCGAAACCGGCATCCTCACCGACGCCCACCACCCGGTCCTGTCCTGGCACAAGGGCTATCCGGCCTGGCGGGCATCCTGGCGGCAGGACACGGATCCCAGACGCTGGATGACGGACTCGGTGGTCTGGTACTCGCAGGTCATCACCACCCGGCTGGGGGCGGAGCGTTTTGCCGGACTGACCCGCGATTTCGGTTACGGCAATGCCGATGTCTCGGGCGACGCCGGGGCGGATAACGGCCTCACCCGGTCCTGGATCGGCTCGTCGCTTCGCATCTCGCCCGAAGGGCAGATCGATTTCCTGACCCGCTTGACCGCGGGCCGGCTGCCGGTCTCGGCGCGGACGGTGGCGCTGACCCGAGAGATCCTGGAGCAGTCACCACAACCGAAGGGCTGGCGCGTCTGGGGCAAGACCGGTGCCGCAAAGCGCCCGGTTGCGGACGGCCCGAGCGCGGACGGATCGGGAGCGGACGGATCGCGCGGGGCATATGGCTGGTTTGTCGGCTGGGCGGAACAGAGCACGGGCAACACCGCACGACGGGTGATCTTCACCCGGTTGATCCTGGACACGCGCAGCTTTCCGTCGGGGGATCCCCCGGGCCCGCATGCCCGCGACACTCTGTTCGCCGATCTTTTCAGCACCGATGGGCTGCTGCGCTGACGCCTCAATCCTCCGCCAGCCAGATCGCCGCCTTGACCTCCTTCAGGATGAAGGCCTGATGGGCCTCCAGCTCGGCCGGGGTGGGGGTGTGGACCCGGGGCGGCCGGGCGACCGTGCGGCGGCGGCCGTCGGTCTCGCCCGGCCCGCCCCGACGGTCGGCGGCCAGGTCGAAACCGCGCTGGCGGTCGCCCAGAAGGTGCAGATAGACCTCGGCCAGCAGCTGGGCGTCGAGCAGCGCGCCGTGCAGCAGGCGGTTGCTGTTGTCGACCCCGAACCGGCGGCAAAGCGCGTCCAGGCTGGCCGGCGCGCCCGGAAAGCGGATGCGGGCCATCTGCACGGTGTCGATCGACCGCGACATCGGGATGGGCTGGCGCCCCAGCCTGGTCAGCTCGGCATTGATGAAGCGCATGTCGAAGGCGGCGTTATGCGCCACCAGCGGCGCATCGCCCACGAAGTCCAGAAAGCGGTCGGCGACCTCGGCGAAGACCGGCTCGGTCTTCAGGCGCTCGGCCGTCAGCCCGTGCACCGCCACCGCCGCCTCGGGCACGTCGCGCTCGGGGTTGATATAGACATGGAATTCGGCACCGGTGCGCGCCTGATCCAGGATCTCGACGCAGCCGATTTCGACCAGCCGGTCGCCGGTGGCGGGGTCGAAGCCGGTGGTTTCGGTGTCGAAGGCGATCTCACGCACGCTTCTCGTCTCCTCGTTCGGCAGACGCGGATAAAGACGATCTCAGCCGCCAGGGCGCCGGCGCGGCCCCGTGGGCCGCCGGATCCGTGGCCGGTGCCAGTGGTGCTTCCACATCCGGTGGCGATGACGGCCGAACCCGTCCAGCGCCAGTTTCAGCGACCGGAAGGCATGGCCATGGCCCAGCCCGGTCTGGATCACAGCGTCGGCGCCGCGACGCTTTTCGGCATCCGGCACCTGTTTCGACAGAATGTCGCGAAACTTGGCCCGCGTCATCCCCGGACGGGCCAGCACCCGGCGGGCCTGCACCCAGTTGGGTGCGCTCACCACCAGCACGGCATCGACATGGGCATCGCCGCCGCCTTCGAACAGCAGCGGGATGTCCAGCACCACCATCGGTGCGCGCCGGCGGGCATGGGTTGCGATGAAGCGGCGCTGTTCGTCGCGCACCAGCGGATGGATGATCCGCTCCAGCGCGCGCAGCTCCGCCTTGCGGCCGAAGACCCGGGCGCCCAGCGCCACCCGGTCGATGCGCCCGTCCTTCAGCGCCTCGGGGAAGCGCTCGATCACCGGCCGGAAGGCGCGGCCGCCGGGGGCGAGCAGGGCATGGACGGTCGCATCGGCGTCGAAGACCGGCACGCGCAGCCGCCGGAACATCTTAGAGGTCGTCGACTTGCCCATGCCGATGGAACCGGTCAGGCCGATGATCAGCATGGGGCCTCCGCTCCGATCAGATCGGCGGCGACATGCCGGCGCAGCGCTGCATCGACCACGGGCCGCACCCCGAACCAGCGCTCGAAGCCCGGCACCGCCTGGTGCAGCAGCATGCCCAGCCCGTCGACCGCGACCAGCCCGCGGGCACGCGCAGCCTTCAGGACCGGCGTTTCCAGCGGATCGTAGACGATATCCGACACCACCAGCCGGTCATCCGCCCGCGCGAGATCGATCTCGAGCGGCGGCTGGCCGTGCAGCCCCAGGCTGGTGGTGTTGACCAGCGTGCCGCACCCGGCAAGCAGATCCGATCTCGCCGCCCAATCCACCGCCTCCAGCACCGTCGCCGGGCAATGTGGCGCCAGATCGCGGATCAGGGCCGCGGCCCTTTCGGCCGTGCGGTTGGCGATCAGGATCCGGCCGGCGCCGGCCTCGGCGAGCGCATAGACCACGGCGCGCGCGGCCCCCCCCGCCCCCAGCACCAGGGCCGGTGCCGCCGCATCGCGTGCCGGCGCCCCGGCCGCCAGTGCGGCACCGAACCCCCAGGCGTCGGTATTGGTGCCGATGATCCGGTGGTCCTCGCCGAAGACCAGGGTATTGACCGCGCCGATCGCACGGGCCACCGGTTCGACCTCGTCGCAGAGCGGCAGCACCAGTTCCTTGTGCGGCAGGGTCAGATTGACGCCGCGAAAGCCCATGCGGGGCAGGGCCGGCAGGGTCTCGGCCAGATCCCCGGGCCGGATCGCCAGCGGCAGATAGGCGCCGTCGATCCGGTGGCGTGCCAGCCAGAAGCCGTGCAGGCGCGGCGACCGCGAATGGGTGACGGGGTATCCGATCACGCCGGCCAGCCGTGCGGCGCCGCTGATCCAGACGGGATGCAGGGGTTCGGTCATCGTGCGCCCGTCCATCAGCTCGGGATCACGCCGCGCAGGCGCAGGAAGTCCAGCAGCTCGATCAGCGGCAGGCCCAGTATGGTGAAATAGTCGCCCTCGACCTTCGAGAACAGCTGCGCGCCCAACCCCTCCAGCTGATAGGCGCCGACCGAGCCCAGCACCGCCTCTCCGGCACGGTCCAGATACCGGTCGATAAAGGCGGGCGACAGCGGGCGCATGGTCAGCCGGGCGCGGCCGATTGCATGCCAGACCCGGGCGCCGTCGATGGTGACTACCGCGGCCGAGATCAGCTCGTGACGCCGACCCGACAGGGCCTCCAGCGTCGCGCGGGCCTCGTCGCGATCGGCAGGCTTGTCGAACCAGCGGCCGTCGGCGACCAGCATCTGGTCGCAGCCCAGCACCGGCACCCGGCCGGCGCGGCCCGAGATCCGGCGGGCCTTCATCTCGGCCAGCATCACCGCCACATCCTCGGCCGGCGCACCCTCGGCGGCCATCGCCTCCTTCACCGCCGTCTCGTCGATGCGGGCGGGGAGGGCCAGGAAATCGAGCCCGGCGCCCTTCAGCAACTGCGCGCGGGCGGCACTCTGGGAGGCCAGAATCAGCCGTGGTTCCGCTGCCGTATCGGCGTCGTCACGGATCGAAACAGGGGTCATCGGATCAACTCTCCCCCAGATGGCGCAGATACATCTGATAGATCGCGGCCGCGGTTTCCTCGATCGACCGGCGGGTCACGTCGATCACCGGCCAGCCCTTGCGCTCGAACAGCCGGCGGGCGGCGATCACCTCGGTGCGCACCGCATCGATGTCGATATATTCCCCGTCATCGGGCTGGTTCAGGCTCAGCAGCCGGTTGCGGCGGATCTGCACCAGCCGTTCGGGGCTGGTGGTCAGCCCCACGATGAACGGCCGGGTGGCGCTTTCCACCTCGTCCGGCAGGGGCTGGCCGGGTACCAGCGGCACATTGGCGGCCTTCACCCCACGATTGGCCAGATAGATCGCGGTCGGCGTCTTGGAGCTGCGCGACACGCCGACAAGGATCACATCGGCATCGTCGATATCCCAGAGCGACTGGCCGTCATCATGGATCAGCGCGAAATGCATCGCATCGATCCGGGCGAAATATTCCTGATCGAGCATATGCCGCCGCCCGGGCCGGCGGGAGACCGACACCCCCAGATAGCCGCTGACGATGTCGGTGATCTGGTCCAGCACCGGCACGCAGGGGACCTTCAGCCGTCGGCAGGCCTCTTCCAGCCGCTCGCGCAATTCGCTGAGCGCCAGCGTATACATGACCAGGCCCGGATGGGCCTCGATCGACTGGATCACCTTTTCCAGCTGCGCCGGAGAGCGGACCAGCGACCAGACATGCTCGCGCGCATCCACCCCGTCGAACTGGGCCAGCACGGCACGGGCGACCGTGTTCACGGTCTCGCCGCTTGAATCCGACACCAGATGCAGATCGAACAAAACCTGTTCGCGATGCAGATCTGCACCATGCCCGCCGCCGCGCAATGCCGGCGCGGCACCCGCTGCCCCGTCGGCAGAGGGGGTAAGCGCGGGGGCTGCGGGGGTGGGGAGCGGCGGCGCCGCGGTCGGCTCGTTTTCGGCCATCCGGATCTCCAGCAAGCGTCGTCGGGGGCGATGTTCGTGCCCTGTTCATGTCCCGTTCACGGCTGTGGATAACCCGGAATCACGGGGGCCGAACGGGGTCTGGCGTCGGGCGCTCATATTGCGTCACCGCTCTTCATCTGTCATCCGCCGAGCCGTCTCCATGTGGGCAGCCCCTCAGGCATGGGGACGGCAGAGCGAGGACGGCCGCCGGGGACGGCAGAGTTTTCCACGTTATCCACGACATTATCCCCCGAGACTCCGCGCGCGACTCCGGAGTTATCCACCCGGGCCTCCGGAGGGTGCCGCCGGATCGTCCACATGGGGGCTTTTCTGTGGATGGTTTGTGAATGGGTGGGGATCCCCGATATCCACAGCTACCCTCTATCCTCTACAACCTTTCCATCCCGAATCCCTTCCTTTCTGCAGATGGGGCCTTGTCCACAGGGCGAGAGAACTGCAGTCTGGGGCCGGAACATGCGGTTCGCATGGTTCGAACGAAAGCCGGAGCGCAACGGGGTTGCGCAGCCGAACGGCTGGCTTTTGCCATCATCAGGTGTTGCCGTTTCGGCAACGCCATGCCGATCCGGCAACGGCAGAGACGTTCGGTCGCAGCCGAAAACGAAAATCGCCCACGGACTCCGCTGGAATCAAGCCTCCCGAACGGGCATGATCCGCGCGACCGGCGGCAGGGCTGGCCGACCGTCCTTTGCCGACGCGGCCGTCTGCCTGCCAGAGATCCGAGGACCGCATCGATGACCGAGACCACCAAGCCGCTGCTCGCCGCCCTCAAAGGCGGGCATCCGGATCGGACCCCGATCTGGCTGATGCGTCAGGCCGGCCGCTACCTGCCGGAATATCGCGAGCTTCGGGCGCGCTCGAAGGGGTTCCTCGATCTCTGCTACAGCCCGGATCTTGCGACCGAAGTGACCCTTCAGCCGCTGCGCCGCTTCGATCTGGATGCGGCGATCCTGTTTTCGGACATCCTGGTCGTGCCCCACGGGCTGGGTCAGACGGTCTGGTTCGCCGAAGGCGAGGGGCCGCGGCTCGATCCGATCCGTGATGCCGCGGGCCTGGCCGCGCTCGATCCCGAACGGGTCACCTCTTTCCTGGCGCCGGTCTACGAAACCGCCGCACGAGTGAAGGCGGCGCTGCCCGAGGGCCGGGCGCTGATCGGTTTTGCCGGCGCCCCCTGGACCATCGCGACCTATATGGTCGAAGGCGGCTCCAGCAAGGATTTCCTCAACACCAAGCGCTGGGCCTATGGTGACCCGGACGGCTTCCAGGTGCTGATCGATCTGATCGTCGATGCGACCGTCCGTCATCTGGAGGCCCAGATCGCCGCCGGTGCCGAGGCGGTGCAGATTTTCGACAGCTGGGCCGGGGCGCTGGACGAAGACGGATTCGATCGCTGGACGGTCACGCCCATCCGCAGCATCGCCAGCCGGATCCGTGCCGCGCATCCGGATCTGCCGATCATCGGCTTTCCGAACCGGGCCGGCACGCTATATGAGCATTTCGTCCGGAATGCCGGTGTCGATGCGGTCAGCGTCGATCCGACCTGGAGCGTGGAGGCGATCGCCACCCGTCTCCGGCCGCATGTCGCGGTTCAGGGCAATCTCGATCCCGGCCGTCTGGTCGCGGGCGGGCCGGATCTCACCCGCAGGGTGCGGAAGATATGTGACCGGCTGGCTCCGATGGGCGGTTTCGTCTTCAATCTCGGCCATGGCGTCCTGCCGCCGACCGATCCCGGCCATGTCGCCCAGGTGATCGCAGCAGTGCGCGAGGCTGATGCCGCGAGAGTCTGATACAGGTTATGATTAAGGAACGTGACAATATGGAAACGGGACGAATCGCTGTCCTGTTGTTCAATCTCGGCGGGCCTGACGGGCCGGATGCCGTTCAGCCGTTCCTGTTCAACCTGTTCTTCGACCCGGCGATCATCTCGCTGCCCCTGCCGCTACGCTGGGCGATCGCGAAACTGATCAGCACCCGCCGTGCGCCCTTTGCGCGGGAAAATTATGCCCTGATGGGCGGCGGCTCGCCGCTTCTGCCGGAGACCCTGAGCCAGGCCCGGGCCCTGGAAGCCGAGCTTGAGGGTCGCGGGCTGACCGTTCGGGCCTGGCCGGTGATGCGCTACTGGCATCCCTTTGCGCCCGAGGTGGTGGCCGAGGTGAAGGCCTGGGCGCCCGATCGGATCATCGCCCTGCCGCTCTATCCGCAGTTTTCCACCTCGACCAGCGCCTCGTCGCTCAAGGACTGGCATCGCGCCGCCCGGAAGGCCGGGCTCAGGGTACCGACCTCAACCGTCTGCTGCTGGCCGGTCGAGCCCGGCCTGGTCGAGGCGCATGCGAGCCTGATCGTGGAGCGCTGGCATCAGGCCGAGGCCGAGGCACCGGGCCGGCCCATGCGCATCCTGCTTTCGGCCCATGGTCTGCCGAAGAAGATCATCGAGCGGGGCGACCCCTATCAGTGGCAGGTGGAACAGAGCTGTGCCGCGGTGATGGACCGGGTGGCGGCGATGCTCGGCCGGCCGCTCGACACCATCGACTGGCAGGTCTGCTATCAAAGCCGGGTGGGGCCGCTGGAATGGATCGGCCCCTCGACCGATGCCGAGGTTGAACGGGCAGGGCGGGACGGTTGCGGCCTGATCCTGGTGCCGATCGCCTTCGTCTCGGAACATGTCGAGACCCTGGTCGAGCTCGACGTCGAATACCGCCACCTCGCCGAAAAATCCGGCGTCGCGCCCTATCTGCGGGCGCCCACACCCACCACCCATCCGGCCTTCATCCGCGGGCTGGGCGATCTGGTGATGCAGGCGGCGGGGCGCGAGGGGGTGGCGCCCGATCGGGCAGGGCCGTCCTGTCCCGCAAAATTCGGCTGCTGCGCCTGTCGCGCCAATACCTGACGCGACCGCAACCAGCCATCCGAGACGAGGCACCCATCCCATGATCGACGCATTCGCCGGCGCCTATCCCTGGTTCAAGGCCCTGCATGTGATCTCGGTGATCGCCTGGATGGCCGGCATGTTCTATCTGCCGCGGCTGTTCGTCTATCACGCCGATGCCGCCCCGGGGTCCGAACTGTCCGAGCGCTTCAAGGTGATGGAGCGCCGGCTGCTGAAGGCGATCATCAATCCGGCGATGATCGCCACCTGGCTGTTCGGCATTCTGATCCTGACCACCGGGGCGGTCTCTCTGTCGGAAGGCTGGCTGCATGCCAAGATCGCCCTGGTGCTGATCATGTCGGGCATGCATGGCGCCTTCAGCGCCTGGCGCCGCGCCTTTGCGGAGGATCGCAACCGCCATTCGGCGCGCTTCTATCGCTGGATGAACGAGGTGCCGACGGTGCTGATGATCGGCATCGTGATCCTGGTGATCGTGAAGCCCTTCTGATCCGACCAGAGGGGCCTGGTGGGTCCCCATGGCGGGGCAGAGAGCGTGACAATTGCGCGATTCGGCCGGAAATCGACCAAGGTCGTATCGATTTCCGGCGTATCGGGTTTGACAGCGGCCATGTGACGCGCTAACTGATTAGGCATCGGCACGGTTGACGTGCCGGTGAAGCCGGTATCGTGACGTTCGTCCCATGCCTGCGGCATGCCGGGACGGAACGGACAGACGGACGTCGCCGGGCGACATGCTTCACCCGTCACCACCCGAGCCGCCGCATTGGCCGGGCGGTGGGCATTCAGGGATCGCAGTTGCGGGTACCGGTCCGGATCGCCAGGCTCTTTGCGCCGACGCGGTCTTTCAGTCCTCTCCTCGTCGATCGAACCCCTTCAGGACCACATCCGTTTCCGGAACCGAACCGGGCCGTTACCGGTTCGTGATCGACGTCGATGATCATCGACGTCTCCGCTCACATGGTTTGTGTCCGGCCGGCGCCCTGCCGGCCCGTTCTGGATGACCGGACTGTCCGGGTGGTTCGGCCCGACCATTCGACACACACGCACGCAGCCTGTCTGCCGGGCTTGCGTAAAACAGGTTGAGCCAGGCGTCGCCCCGGCTTCGTCGTTGAACGGGATCCCGCCATTCCGGCGTCCCCCGTCCGTCGACCCCCGATCGGAAATCCATCGCATGAACCTTCAGGAACTGAAGACGAAAACCCCGGCGGAGCTGCTCCAGTACGCCGAGACCCTGGGCGTCGAGAACGCCGGCACGCTGCGGAAACAGGATCTGCTGTTCGCGATCCTGAAGCAGTCTGCCGAACAGAACGTCGCCATCCATGGCGGCGGCGTGCTCGAAGTGCTCCAGGACGGTTTCGGCTTCCTGCGGGCGCCCGAGAGCAACTATCTGGCGGGGCCGGACGACATCTATGTCAGCCCCCAGCAGATCCGCCGTTTCGGCCTGAAGACCGGTGATACCGTCGATGGCCAGATCCGGGCCCCCAAAGAGGGCGAGCGCTATTTCGCGCTGCTCAAGATCAACAGCATCAATTTCGACGCGCCGGACAATGCCCGGCACAAGATCAATTTCGATGATCTGACGCCGCTTTATCCCAACAAGCGGCTGAACCTGGAACTCTCGGACCCGTCGAAGAAGACCACCACCGCCAGCCGGGTGATCGACCTGGTGGCGCCCTTCGGCAAGGGCCAGCGCGCGCTGATCGTGGCGCCGCCGCGCACCGGCAAGACGGTGCTGCTTCAGAACATCGCCCATGCGATCGCCACCAACCACCCCGAGTGCTATCTGATCGTTCTGCTGATCGACGAGCGCCCGGAAGAAGTCACCGACATGATCCGTTCGGTGAAGGGGGAGGTGATCAGCTCCACCTTCGACGAGCCGGCCTCGCGTCATGTCCAGGTCGCCGAGATGGTGATCGAAAAGGCCAAGCGGCTGGTGGAGCACAAGCGCGACGTCGTGATCCTGCTCGACTCGGTCACCCGCCTGGCGCGCGCCTACAACACCGTGGTGCCGTCCTCCGGCAAGGTGCTGACCGGCGGTGTCGATGCCAATGCCCTGCAGCGCCCGAAGCGTTTCTTCGGTGCTGCCCGCAACATCGAAGAGGGCGGCTCGCTGACCATCATCGCCACCGCGCTGATCGACACCGGCTCGCGCATGGACGAAGTCATCTTCGAAGAGTTCAAGGGCACCGGCAATTCCGAGCTGATCCTGGACCGCAAGCTGGCCGACAAGCGCACCTTCCCGGCGATCGATATCGGCAAGTCCGGTACCCGCAAGGAAGAGCTGCTGGTCGATCGCGGCACGCTCTCCAAGATGTGGGTGCTGCGCCGCGTGCTGATGCCCATGGGCACGATCGACGCCATGGACTTCCTGCTCGACAAGCTCAAGCACACCAAGAGCAATGCGGACTTCTTCGATTCCATGAACAGCTGACCGCTGCTGTTCCACGTGGAACGCATATGAGAAAGGCCGCCGTCCCATCCCTGGGGCGGCGGCCTTTTCCATACGGCGTTCCACGTGGAACCGTGCGGTCGCCTGGATTCGTCGAGCGCTCAAGGCAGCAGCACGGTTGCACCGGTGGTGGCGCGGGCTTCCAGATCGCGATGGGCCTGGGCAGCCTCCGCCAGCGGGTAGGTGCGGGCGGCACCGACCTTCACCTTGCCCGAGCCGACCACATCGAACAGATCTTTCGCCGTGGCGCGCAGCTCTTCCTTGGTCGAGGTGTAGTGGAAGAGGGAGGGGCGGGTGACATAAAGGCCGCCACGCTGGTTCAGCACCACCAGATCCACCGGGCCGACCGGGCCCGAGGACTGGCCGAAGCTCACCATATAGCCGCGCGGCTGCAGGCAGTCGAGCGAGGCCATGAAGGTGTCCTTGCCGACCGAGTCATAGACCACCGGCACGCCCTTGCCGCCGGTCAGCTCCTTCACCCGCGCCACCAGGTCTTCCTCGCGATAGAGGATCGGGTGGTCGCAGCCATGGGCGCGGGCCAGTTCGGCCTTTTCGGGCGAACCGACGGTGCCGATGACGGTGGCGCCCAGCGCCTTGGCCCACTGGCAGGCGATCAGGCCGACGCCGCCGGCGGCGGCGTGGATCAGGATCGTCTGGCCGGCCTGGACCGGGAAGGTGCGGCGCAGCAGATACTGCGCGGTCATGCCCTTCAGCATCATCGAGGCGGTGGTCTGGTCGTCGATGGCATCGGGCACCGGCACCATCCGGTCGGCCGGCATCAGCCGCTCTTCCGAATAGCTGCCCATCGGGCCGCTGGCATAGGCGACCCGGTCGCCGGGCTTCAGGTCGTCGACGCCGTCGCCCACCGCGACCACCACGCCGGCGCCTTCCATGCCCAGGATCGCGGGCAGGGGGGCGGGGTAGAGACCGGTGCGGAAATAGACGTCGATGAAGTTCAGGCCGATTGCCGTGTGACGGATGCGGATCTGGCCGGGCCCGGGCTCACCGACCTCGACCTCGACAAACGCCATCACCTCGGGGCCGCCGGTCCGTTCGATCCGGATCGCCTTCACCATCGGGTGTCTCCTCCATATGGGCACGTCTCTGGGGACGCAGGGGTGTTTCGGTTCCCGATGATCGGCGAGGCCGGGCGATCGTGCAATGCCCCTGCCGGATCCGCCGCCGGAACGGCCTGTTTCCGCCACGACAAAAGAAAGGGGGACAGCCCGTCAGGACCGTCCCCCTCTGTCTGCGTCATGCCGTCGTCTGTCAGGCGATCGTGCTCTTCAGGAAGGTGAGGGTGCGGTCATCGGCCTTCAGCGCCGCGTCCTGCACGAAATTGGCACCGCCCGGGCGGGCGAAGGCGTGGTTGCAGCCCTCATAGACATGCAGCTCCACCTTCGGGTTGTCGGCCAGCGCCGACTTGATCTTCTCCTGCGACTCCGGCGGCACGAAATCGTCCTTGGCGGCCACATGCATCAGCAGCTTGCCGCCGATCGACGTCGCCTCGCCCAGATTGTCGTCCAGCGCTACGCCGTAATAGCTGACCGCCGCATCGATATTGGTGCGGGCCGCGGTCAGGAAGGCCAGGCGGCCGCCCAGGCACCAGCCGATGGCGCCCACCTTGCCGGTGCTGCTCTGGCCGCGGATATAGTCCACCGTCGCGGCGATGTCGTCGACGCCCTTGTCCGCGTCAAAGCCCTGGAACAGCTGGAAGGCCTTCTGCCAGTCGGCCTCGCTCTGATCGGTGATCATCACGCCCGGCTCCTGCCGCCAGAACAGGTCGGGGACGATGACGGTGAAGCCCTTGGCGGCGAAGCAGTCCGCCTGATAGCGCATCAGGTGATTGACGCCGAAAATCTCCTGAATCAGAACCAGCGCCGGGCCGCTGCCGCCCTGCGCCGTCGCCAGATATGCGTCAAACGTACCGCCGTCCCTGGCGGTGATCTGCACCATGCTGCCCACTGTTCGGCCCCTTTGCTTGTCTGGTCGGGATGCGGAATGAACGGCCCGGCGCCAGGTTTCCGTGGGGCGCAGCCCGCTTTCCGGTGTGCGGAACACGAGGCGTCACAGAAGCCGCGGCTGCCGTTCCGGCGTCCGGGCCCGCTCAAGGTGAAGCAGAAACCGTTTGGTGTCAACGCCACCCCGCGCAGAGAAACCTCCGATTGAATGTCCACCCCCCACCACCCGGTGGCAGGGGATGACGATCGGGATCGGATTGGCGCCACAGGCCCCGCCCACGGCGCGGGCCACCGACCCCACCCGGCGGGCCATGTCGCCATAGGTTTCCGTCTCACCATATGGAATCTCCAGCATCGCGGTCCAGACCGCGCGCCTGAATTCCGTGCCGGCGGGGGCGAGCGGCAGATCGAATCGGTCCAGTTCACCCGCGAAATACCGCCGGAGCTGGGCCTCGGTCTCGTCCAGAATCCGGGCCGTCTGCGAGCCGGCCTCGGCGGCCAGCATGGCCTCTGCAACATCGGCCGGGTCGATCCAGTCCAGCGCCAGCAGCGCCTCGCCGTCGGCGGCCAGGCGGATCGGCCCCAGCGGGGTGTCGGCCATCAGCCGCGTTGCGGCGGCGCGGGGGCCGGTCGTGCGCAGGATGGCGTCGCGGATGCGGGCACCCGGCTGCGTGGATGTCATGATCGGACAGGCTCCGGAGCAAGGGCGGCGGCCAGTGCCGCGGGGTCGTGCAGCGGCAGCCCGCAGCGCGGGCCCCGGCAATGATAGGCCGTGGGCCGCCCGTCTGCCATGCCCTTGCCATGGGAGGGATGGCCGGCGGGCAGGGGGGTACCGGGCTCGATCCGGCGCAGATCGAGCAGGGGCCTGCCGCTGGCCGCAGCCGCCCTGAGCAGCGCGCGGGTCGCCTCGTCGCCGGCGGGGCCCACCACCACCACCTGGTCCGCGGTCTCGAGCAGCAGGGCCGCGACCATCAACGATGCCACCCCGAAGGGGTTGCCGTCGACCTCGGCGCCGAAGGCCGCGATGGTCGCGCGGGCCGCCTCGGCATAGGCGGGGTTGCCGGTGGCGAGCGCCAGCCGCGCCAGGGCCTGCGCCATCAGCCCGTTGCCCGAGGGCTGGGCGGCATCGGTGCCGGGGCGGCTGCGCACCGGCAGCACCTCGGCATCGTCTGCGGTCATGTGCCAGCCGCCGCCCTCGGCCATGTGATGCCGCATCACCACCTCCGCCCAGCCTTCCGCCCGGGCCAGGCGTGCCGTGCCGCCCTCTGCCTGGTCCAGCGCCAGTGCCGCCAGGATCATAGCGGCGTGATCGTCCAGCAGCCCCGGCCAGACCAGCCGGCCGTCCCGCGCCGCATGGCCCAGACGGCCGTTGCGGTCATGGCTCGCCAGCACAGCGTCGAAGGCGCGGGCGGCCCGGGCCACCTGGTCCGGCCGGTCGAAGATCATACCGGCTTCGGCGAGGCCCGCGATCATCAGCCCGTTCCAGTCGGCCAGCACCTTGTCGTCGCGGCCCGGATGGCTGCGCGACCAGCGCCGGTCGTGCAGCCGTGCCGCCATCGCCTCAAGCCGCGCCTCGTCCTCTCCGCTCAGCGGGTCGGGATGGGCCAGCCGGTTGGGGATGGCGCGGCCCTCGAAATTGCCGCCCGGCCGGATGTCGTAGACCCGGCCGAAGAGGGCGGCATCGTCCGCGCCCAGAACCGCCGCGATCTCTTCGGCCGTCCAGAGGTAATAGAGGCCTTCTTCGCCCTCGCTGTCGGCATCCAGGCTGCTGGCGAAGGCGCCGTCACCTGTCTCCATCTCGCGCGCCAGCCAGGCCATGATCCCCTGGGCGGCCTGCGCGAAGACCGCGGCATGGGGTGCGCTGCCGGCCCGGGTCCAGGCGCGGGCGTAAAGCGGCAGCAGCTGGGCGTTGTCGATCAGCATCTTCTCGAAATGGGGGACCAGCCAGTCGGCATCGACCGAATAGCGGGCGAAGCCGCCGCCCAGATGGTCATGAATGCCGCCCGCAGCCATGCGGCGCAGCGTCCGGTCCAGGGCCGCACGGGCGGCGTCCGTCCCAGTCTCTCGCCCGATAGCCGGGCCGCCCGGGCTCGCCAGGGCGTCGAACAGGGCCAGCAGCGGCGGGTTCGGGAATTTGGGCGCGCCGCGCACGCCGCCGCGCTCCATGTCGAACACCCCGGCGATCCGGGCGGCCGCGCCGGCCACGGTATCGGCCGATGGCACGGGCCCCGGACGGCGGGCCGCGAGCCGGCCCACACGGGCACCGATCGCCGACGCGTTGTGGCGGACGTCTTCCGCCTGATCGTGATATATTGTCGCGATCTGCTCGAGCATGTCGCGGAAGGCGGGAAGACCGTGGCGAGGTTCGGGCGGGAAATAGGTGCCGCCCCAGAAGGGCGCACCATCGGGCGTGAGGAACATGGTGAGTGGCCAGCCCCCCGGCTGGCCGAGAGCCTGAAGAGCGGCCATGTATACGTCGTCGACATCGGGTCGTTCTTCGCGATCGACCTTCACGTTGACGAACAGCCGGTTCATAACGGCGGCGGTCTCGGGGTTCTCGAAGCTCTCATGGGCCATCACATGGCACCAATGGCAGGCGGCGTAGCCGATCGACAGCAGGATCGGCCGGTTCTCCGCCCTGGCGCGCGCGAAGGCCTCCGGGCCCCAGGGCAGCCAGTCTACCGGATTGTCCTTATGCTGAAGGAGGTACGGGCTGACTTCCCTGTGGAGTGAGTTTCCGGACATCTTTTAAACCCGAGAGTGTGTTGGCGCTTGCAATCGGTGCGGGGATCGCGGACTGTCCAGGGTACGTGGCGTCAGTGGCGACCATCGGCAAGCGCAGACGAGCCAAAGCAAAGATCAGGGAATCTGCCCGATGAAGATCTCCATCGACCTCGATTGCACCCCCGAAGAGGCCCGCCGCGCCGTTGGCCTCCCGGATCTGACGCCGCTGCACAACATGTTCCTGACCGAGATGCAGAAGCAGATGGCTCAGGCCATGAAGACCATGGATGGCGACAACATCATCCGGAGCTGGATGCCGGGCGGGCAGGGTTGGGACCAGATGCAGAAATTCTGGTCGGGGCTCGCCACCGCCGGCACCACCGGGGGCGTGAAGAAGGACGGCTGAGGTGAGTGTGGTCCGCAACGATCCGCCGCTCTATTACGAGCGGCACATCTTCGTGTGCACCAACGAGCGGCCCGAGGGCCATCCCCGCGGCTGCTGCGAGGCCGGCGGGGCAACGAAGCTGCGCAACTACATGAAGGCCCGCGCCAAGGAGATGGGGCTCAAGGGCGTGCGGGTGAACAATTCCGGCTGTCTGGACCGCTGCGAACTGGGCCCGACGCTGGTGATCTATCCCGAAGGCGTCTGGTACGGCTATCGCAGCACCGACGATATCGACGAGATCCTGACCACCCATGTCGCCGAAGGCGGCCGGGTCGATCGGCTGATGCTGAAGCCGGGCGATGACGAGATCGCCAAGGCCGACATCGCCGAGCGGCGCGCCGCCGAAAAGGCCGCCCGTGCGGCGGCGAGCGGCGGCTGACGGTCCCGGCCGTTCGGCCTGCTGACCATACGGCCCGCTCCGACTGTTCGGGCCGCTGTTCATGCAGGGCCATCGGGCTATGATGGGCCGGCATCCCGAAGGACGGGATGCCGGCCTTTCTTGTCCTGCGCCTGCCTGATCGGACCCTGAATTCCCATGACGACATCGGCGACCTCGCGCCCCCGGACCATCTTCGCCCGGGCGACCCCGCCCGGCCGTGGTGCCGTGGCGATCATCCGCCTGTCCGGCCCCGACACCGATGCTGCGCTGGTGGCACTGACGCCCGGGCGCGCGCTGCCCGAACCCCGCCTGGCCAGCCTCCGCCGGATCGCCGATCCGGTTTCGGGCCGGGTGATCGACGAGGCGCTGGTGCTGCGCTTCACCGCCCCCGCCAGCTATACCGGCGAGGACGCGGCCGAGCTGCAGCTGCATGGCGGCCCGGCGGTGGTGGCGGCGGTGATCGAGGTGCTGGGCCGGCTGCCGGGTCTGCGTCCGGCGGAGGCGGGGGAGTTCACCCGCCGGGCGGTGCTCTCCGGCCGGATGGATCTGACCGCGGCCGAAGCCGTCGCCGATCTGATCGCCGCCGATACCGCCGGCCAGGCGGCGCAGGCCCTGGCCCAGCTGGGCGGTCGGCTGGGGCGGCAGGTGGAGGAGTGGCGGGCGCGTCTGATCCGCGCCGCCGCCATGATCGAAGCCGAGATCGACTTCCCCGACGAAGAGGTGCCCGACGGCATCGCCCTGACGGTGGCACCCGAGCTTGAGGCGATCGCGACCGAGTTTCGTGCCTGTCTGGCCGATGGCCGATCGGGGGAGCGGCTGCGCGAAGGCGTGGTCGTGGCCGTGGTCGGTCGCCCCAATGCCGGCAAGTCGAGCCTGGTGAATGCGCTGGCCGGCCGCGAGATCGCGATCGTGACCGATCGCCCCGGCACCACCCGCGATGCGATCGAGGTGGCGCTCGACCTCGACGGGGTGGCGCTGACCCTGATCGATACCGCCGGACTGCGTGATACCGACGACCCGGTCGAGCAGGAGGGTGTGCGTCGCGCCCGGGCCCGGGCGGCCGAGGCGGATCTGCGCCTGGTGGTGATCGATCCCGAGACCACCGATCCGGCCGAAGCGATGGCCGAAGCAGGGGTGCTGCCGGGCGATCCGATCGTCTTCACCCGCCGGGACCGTCTGGCGGGCGATGCCGCCGACCGGCTTCGAGCAGAGATGGGCGGGGACCATCCGATGGTGCTGGTCTCCTGCGTCACCGGCGCCGGCATGGGCGATCTGGCCGCCGCTCTGGCCGGGCTTGCCGCCGGGCTCACCGGCGGCGGGGAAGGGGCGATGATCACCCGGGCCCGCCACCGGGCGGCGCTCGATCAGGCGGCGGTGGCGCTCGATGCCGCTGCGGCCGGGCTCACCCATCCGCTGCCGATGCTGGAGCTGGTGGCCGAAGACCTCCGCCGGGCCTGCGATGCGCTGGGCCGGATCACCGGCCGGATCGATGTCGAACACCTTCTGGATGCGATCTTCCGTGAGTTCTGCATCGGGAAATGATATCTGAAGGGCGAGCCCGCGCGGTATCCGCCCCTTCAGACCATGTCTGAACTGCCCCGGCTTTTCGTGTGTGGCACAGGGGGTTGGCGGCGGATGTTCCACGTGAAACGCGCGGTACCGCCGGCGGGTCCCAGGCCCGCCCGCCATTACCAGCCCGCCCGCCATCATCCGACCACCTCACCCGACGACCAGACGAGACCACGATGCCCAGCGATCTGCCCCGTTCCATCCCGGCCACGCCAGAGGCCGTCGTCGATCCGTCGGCGGTCGATGTCATCGTCATCGGCGGCGGCCATGCCGGTGTGGAGGCGGCTGCCGCCGCGGCGCGGGTGGGGGCGCGGACCGTCCTCGTCACCCATGCCTTTGCGACCATCGGCGCCATGTCGTGCAATCCGGCAATCGGTGGCATCGGCAAGGGTACGCTGGTGCGAGAGGTCGATGCCCTCGACGGGCTGATGGCCCGGGCGATCGATCGGTCGGGCATCCAGTTCCGGGTGCTGAATGCCAGCCGCGGCCCTGCGGTCCACGGGCCGCGCGCCCAGGCCGATCGTCGGCTCTATGCCGCGGCGATGCAGGACCTCGTCGCCGGCACCGCCGGGCTCCGCGTCGTCGAAGGCGCGGTCGATGATCTGATCGTGGCGGAGGAGGGTACGGGCCCGCGGGTCGCCGGTGTGGTGCTGGCCGATGGCCGCCGGATCCGGGCGGCTGCAGTGGTGCTGACCACCGGCACCTTCCTGCGCGGCATGATCCATATCGGCGATCAGCGCATCCCCGCCGGCCGGGTGGGGGAGGCGCCGGCCGCGGCGCTCGGGGCGCGTCTCGAAGCCCTGGGCCTGCCGATGGGTCGGCTGAAGACCGGTACGCCGCCCCGGCTCGACGGCCGGACCATCGATTGGGCTGCGCTGGCGGAGCAGCATGGCGACACGCCGCCCAAGCCGTTCTCGGTGCTGACCGACCGGATCACCGTGCCGCAGATCGCCTGCCATATCACCGCAACCACGCCGGCGGCCCATCAGGTGATTCGCGATCATCTGCACGAGAGTGCTGTCTATTCCGGCCGCATCGCCGGCCGCGGCCCCCGCTACTGCCCGTCGATCGAAGACAAGGTCGTGCGCTTCGCCGACCGCGACAGCCATCAGATTTTCCTTGAGCCCGAGGGGCTGGACGATCACACCGTCTATCCCAACGGCATCTCCACCAGCCTGTCGGCCGAGGCCCAGGCCCGGATGCTCCGCCATATCCCGGGGCTGGAGCGGGTGTCGATCATCCGCCCCGGCTATGCCATCGAATATGATTTCGTCGACCCGCGGTCGCTGCTGCCGACGCTGGAGAGTCGGGTGATGCCCGGGCTTTACATGGCCGGTCAGATCAACGGCACCACCGGCTATGAAGAGGCGGCGGCGCAGGGGGTGCTGGCCGGCGCCAATGCCGCGCTGGCGGCGGGTGAGGCGGGGGGCGATCGTCGCCAGGGGACCCGGCTGTTGCCCGATCGCGGCCGCTCGCTCACCGGTGTGATGATCGACGACCTCACCACCCGTGGCGCCGACGAGCCCTATCGCATGTTCACCTCGCGCGCCGAATACCGGCTGCTGCTCAGGGCAGACAATGCCGATCTGCGGCTGACCGCCGAGGCGATGGCCCTGGGCTTGGTGGGGGCCGAACGCCGTGTCGCCCACGAGGCCAAGCTGGCCGCCCTCGACGAGGCCCGCGGGCTGGCTCGCAGCCTGACCCTCACCCCCGAACAGGCCCGCAGTCACGGCATCCCCGCCAACCGCGACGGCCGGCCGCGCACGCTGCACCAGCTGCTGGTGCATGCCGAGGCGACCCGTCCCGTGATGACCGCGATCTGGCCCGAGCTGGCTCGGATCCGGGCCGATGTCTACGAGCAGATCGAGATCGAGGCCCGTTATGACGGCTATCTCGGCCGGCAGGAGGCGGATGTCTCGGCCTGGCGCCGGGAAGGCGGGCTCGCCATTCCCGATGGGTTCGATTATGGCCGGGTCGGCGGCCTGTCGGCCGAGATGCAGGAAAAGCTGAACCGCAGCCGCCCGGCGACCATCGCCGCCGCCCAGGCGATCCCCGGGGTCACCCCGGCGGCGCTCAGCCTGGTGATCGGCGCCATCCGGCGCGGCGCGGCACTGGCGGCGGAATAGGGCAGATGGCACGCAAGCCCGATCCCCCCCGCTTCAGCCCCAGGCCGCCGGCTCAGCCGCGCCTGGCCGAGCCGGCCGGCCCCGCCGGCGCCGACCACGACATCATCCGGCCGCGGATCGATGCGCTGCTCGCCGGGGTTCCACGTGAAACCCTCGACCGGCTGGAGATTTACGCCGAAAGGCTCATCCGCTGGCAAGGGGCGATCAATCTGGTGGGCCCCGCGACCCTGCCCGAACTGTGGCGGCGGCACATGCTCGATTCGGCCCAGCTTCTGCCGCTGATCGGCCCGGCAGCGGGTCGGCGTCTGGTCGATCTGGGCTCCGGCGCGGGCTTTCCCGGGCTGGTGTTGGCGGCGCTGACCGATCTCGACGTTCATCTGGTCGAAAGCGACACCCGCAAGGCGATCTTCCTGCGGGAGACCGCCCGGGCGATGGGCATCATCGTCACCGTCCATGCCGAACGGATCGAACGCCTGCAAGCCCTGGGCGCCGACCTGGTCTCCGCCCGCGCGCTCGCCCCATTGGACAAGCTTCTTGAGATGGCCATTCCGCTTGCCCGCCCGGATGCCGTATTCTGGTTCCTGAAAGGCGCCCAGGCCGAGGCCGAGATTGCAGCCGCCCGCACCCGCTGGACAATGCAGGTGGTATGCCATAGAAGTATGACCGACGAGGGTGGCGTCATCCTTGAAGCGAAGGGGCTGTCTCGTGTCCAAGACCGTGACCAATCCCGCTGATGCGGCGCCTCAGGGCACCGGTCGCGTGCTGGCCATCGCAAACCAGAAGGGCGGCGTCGGTAAGACCACGACCGCGATCAACCTGGCGACTGCGCTGGCTGCGGCGCGCAAGCGGGTTCTGGTGATCGATCTCGATCCGCAGGGCAATGCATCGACCGGGCTGGGCATCAATGCCGGCCAGCGGGATCCGTCGAGCTATGATGTGCTGATGGGCGAGGCGAGCCTTGCCGAGGCGATCGTCGAAACCGATGTGCCCGGGCTGGCGGTGGTGCCGGCGGTGGTCGATCTGACCGGCGCCGAAATCGAGCTGATCGAGCGCCCGGCCCGCGAGCGCCGGCTGCGCATGGCGCTGGGTGCCGAGGGACTACCGCAGTACGACTACATCTTCATCGACTGCCCGCCCTCGCTCGGCATTCTGACCCTGAATTCCCTGGTCGCCGCCGATGCGGTGCTGGTGCCGCTGCAGTGTGAGTTCTTCGCCCTGGAAGGTGTCAGCCAGTTGGTGCGGACGGTCGACCGGGTGCGTCGCTCGCTCAACCCGCGGCTCGACATCCAGGGCGTGGTGCTGACCATGTTCGACAACCGCAACAACCTGTCCAACCAGGTCGCAGCGGATGTGCGCAACTTCTTCGGCGACAAGGTCTACAAGACCGTGATCCCGCGCAATGTCCGCGTGTCGGAAGCGCCCAGCCATGGCAAGCCGGTGCTGCTCTATGATCACCGCTGCGCCGGGGCGAAAGCCTATATCCATCTGGCAGGTGAAGTGCTGAAGCGCGAACGGGGGGTGGCCGCGTGAGTGCGGAAGAGACCGGCGGCCGCAAGCGCGGCCTGGCGCGTGGCCTGTCTGCGCTGCTCGGGGATACGGCGATCGAGGATGCGGCCCCTGCGGCCGCAACGGCCGACGTCCGGATGATGCCGGTCGAGCGACTGCGTCCCGGCCGCTATCAGCCCCGCCGGCATTTCGACGAAGAGGCCCTGTCGCAGCTGGCCGCCAGCCTGCGCGAACGTGGCGTGGTCCAGCCGATCCTGGTCCGTCCGGTCGATGACGGCGGTTTCGAGATCGTCGCCGGCGAACGGCGCTGGCGGGCGGCGCAGCTTGCCCGGCTGCACGAGGTTCCGGTCATCGTCCGCCATATGGCGGATCATGATGCGCTGGAGATCGCCCTGGTCGAGAACATCCAGCGCCAGGATCTGACGCCGCTGGAAGAGGCCGACGGCTATCGCCGGCTGATGGGCGAGTTCTCCTATACCCAGGAAGAACTCGGCCGGGTGATCGGCAAGAGCCGCGCCCATGTCGCCAACATGCTCCGCCTGCTGAACCTGCCCGATGCGGTCAAGGAGATGCTCGACGACGGCCGGCTGTCCATGGGGCATGCCCGGGCGATCGCCACTGCCGACGACCCCTCGGCCCTGGCGAAGCGCATCGTCGATCGCGGGCTGACGGTGCGTGAGGCCGAGACCCTCGCCCGGGGCGAGGCCGAGAAGCGGGCTAATCGGGAGGGCGCACAGCGCAAGCCCGTGGGCGGCCGGCCGCGCCGTGCCGATGCCGCCGGCAGCTCGGCCAAGGACAGCGACACACTGCGCCTGGAAGAGGATCTGAGCGAGAGCCTGGGCCTGAAGGTCTCGATCAACCCCATCTCGCCGACGGCGGGATCGATGACCATTGCCTATGGCTCGCTCGAAGATCTCGACGACCTGCTGGCCCGGTTGGGCGGGCGCGGCTGACACCCCGATCGCGGACCGATTTCCGGTCAAAAATTATCGATTGTGGAGGCGGGTTTTCAGGCCTCAGCGGCGGCGTTTACGCTGCCCGGCTTCGGCGGCAATACCCAGCAATGCCTGGCCGACCAGGGTCTCCTGGGGCAGTCCCTGCTTGGCCCGCGCCTCGGCATCGGCCAGCCGGCCCAGGGCCCGGGCGAGCGCTGCGGTCGGCCACACCGCCAGGGCGGCCCTGAAACTGCCGGTCTGCTTGAAGAACACCGGAGGCTTCAGCGATTTCATCGCCGCATCCGGATCCATACCGGCATCGATGTCGGCGCGGGCCTGAAGCAGCCGGCCGAAATGGCGGGAAACGGCGCGCAGCAGGGCGATGGCGGAGGTGCCTTCGGCAAAGGCGCGGTCGAGCGCCTGGTCCAGCGCCGCGGCATCGCCGCCGGCCGCCGCCAGCGCCACATCGTCCAGCGCCACGGTCCGGGCATCGCCGATCACCGCTTCGACATCCTCGAGCGTGACCCGGCCGCGGCCATGGGCGTAGAGGGCCAGTTTGTCCAGCTCCATCCGGGTCATCGCCCGGTCGGCCCCCAGAGAGCCGGCCAGCGCCATCAGCGCATCGGCATCGGCCTGAAGCCCTGCTTCCGACAGGTGATTGCGGATCACCTCGGCCAGATCACGGCCTTCATCGGCATAGCAGGCGATGGCGGCCGCATTGGTGGCGGTTTCGAACAGTTTGCGAAGCTTGGATCCCGGTCCCAACTCGCCGCCGTCGACCACGATCAGCGCATCGCCGGCCGGATCGCCCAGAAAACCGGCCAGCGCCAGCGCCTGGGCATCGCCGATATCCCTGAGGCGGACCACCCGCCGGCCGCCGCCGAAGGCGATGGCGGCCGCTTCGTCCGCCAGCCGGGCCGGATCATCCGACAGGGTCTTGCCGTCGAGGGTGGCGATCCGGAACGGATCGGTGGGGTCCGGCACGACCGCACGCACCAGCCGGTCGGCCCGTTCCTTCACCAGCCCGCGATCGGGACCATAGACCAGAACCGCCCGCCAGGCGGCATCGGGCCGGCTGCTTTTGGTGTCCGCATCACGGGGGGCGACCTTCACCATCCGCTCGCCGCCGCCTTAAACCTCGCCATGCTGGTCGAAATAGATCGACAGCCGGGTATGGACCTCGCGCGCGGCTTCCTTCAGCGCGCGTTCGATCGCATCCTGCCGCGATACCAGCGTCGCATAGGGGGCAGAGATCTGGTCATAGCCGTTGATCTGGGTGACCGTGCCGTCGGCCAGCAGCCTGTCGGCGTTGTTCTCGCCCGCATGGGGCGCCATCAGGCGATAGCTCACCACGATCCGCACATTGTAGCGGCTGGCGGTGGCGTCTTCGTTGATGGCAAGCCCGGTCTCGGTGATCTTGATGGCGCTATCCAGCCGGTAGCGCCCGGGATGACCGCGGCCCTCCCCGGCAAGCAGGCGTTCCAGGCTGTTCCGGTAGATCTGGCCAGCCCGGTCGGGCACCGGTCCGACCGCCACCGCGGCCAGCTGTTCGGTGACCGCGGGGCGGTTGGCGGCGGTGTCGCCATAGAGCGGCCGGAAGCCGCAGGCCGACAGCGTCAGCGCCGCCGCGGCCATGGCCGCCGCCAGCACCAGCCGCCGGCTGCGGCGGCTGGCGGGCCCGGTCGGGCTGATGCGATCAGCCGATGAGGTTGAGAATGCGGTTCGGGACATAGATCACCTTCCGCGGGGTGCGGCCGTCGAGAGCGGTCTTGACCTTGTGGTCGGCGAGGGCACGTTCCACAGCCGCATCCTGATCCAGATCCGGCGCGACATCCAGCTTGCTGCGCACCTTGCCGTTGACCTGCACCGGCAGGGTGATGGTGTCCACCGTCACCAGCGTCGGGTCGAAATCGGGCCAGGGCTGTTCGGCCAGCAGGCCGTCATGGCCGGCCATCCGCCACAGCTCCTCGCCCAGATGTGGGGTCATCGGTCCGATCAACCGGATGATGGCATCCACCGCCTCGCGGGCGACGGCGGCATCGGCGGGCGAAGCCGGGGTGAAGTCGAACAGCGCGTTCGAAAGCTCGCGCAGCCGCGCCACACCCTTGTTGAAGTGGAAGCGCTCCAGATCTTCCGACAGGTCGCGGATCGTCCGGTGCAGCTTGCGGCGGATCTCCAGCGCCGCGCCCTCGGCCGCCGCCAGGTCAGCGCCGATATCGGTGCCGGGGGCGGGCAGGGCGGCCGCCCACTCATCGACCAGCCGGTACAGCCGTGCCAGATAACGATGGGCACCTTCGGCGCCGGCATCGGTCCATTCCAGATCGCGTTCCGGTGGGCTGTCGGAGAGCATGAACAGCCGCGCGGTATCGGCGCCATAGGCCTCGATGATCGCCATCGGGTCGACGACGTTGCGCTTGGACTTGCTCATCTTCTCGATGCGGCCGCGGGTAACGGGTCGGCCGGTTTCCACATGGACCAGCTGGCCGTCGGCGTCTTTGGTCACCTCTTCGGGGAAGACCCAGCGGCCCTGATCGTCCTTGTAGGTCTCGTGCACCACCATGCCCTGGGTCAGCAGCCCGGCGAAGGGCTCTTTCACGTCCAGCAGCCCGACCTCGCGCATGGCGCGGGTGAAGAAGCGGGAATAGAGCAGGTGCAGCACGGCATGTTCGATGCCGCCGATATACTGGTCCACCGGCATCCACTTGTCGGCCGCTTCGCGCGGGAAGGGCCGGTCGGTGGTCAGGCCGGTATAGCGGGCGAAATACCAGCTGCTCTCGAAGAAGGTATCGAAGGTGTCGGTCTCGCGCCGGGCGGGCCTGCCGCAGCTCGGGCAATCGACATGCGCCCAGCTGGGGTGGCGGTCCAGCGGGTTGCCCTGGCCGTCGAACACCACATCCTCGGGCAGGGTGACCGGCAGCTGGTCTTCCGGCACCGGCACCACGCCGCAATCCGGGCAGTGGATCACCGGGATCGGGCAGCCCCAATAGCGCTGGCGCGACACGCCCCAGTCGCGCAGGCGGAAGGTGGTCTCACCCTTGCCGATGCCGATCTTCTCAAGCTCTTCGATCGCGCGGCGCTTGGCATCCGCGACCGACAGCCCGTCCAGGAAGCCCGAATTGACGATCACGCCGTCGCCGGTCAGCGCTTCGCTGCCGATCTCCAGCGGGGACGCGTCGTCCAGGCCTGCCGGCCGGACTACCGGCTTCACCGGCAGGTCGTATTTGCGGGCGAAATCCAGGTCGCGCTGGTCATGCGCCGGGCAGCCGAAGATCGCGCCCGAGCCGTATTCCATCAGCACGAAATTCGCCACATAGACCGGCAGCTTCAGCCCCGGCACGAAGGGATGTTCGGCATCGACCGGCAGCCGGTAGCCCTTCTTCTCGGCCTTCTCCAGCACCTCTTCGCTGGTGCCGGTGCGGTTGCACTCTTCGATGAAGGCGGCAAGCTCGGGGTCGGATGCCGCCAGCGCCTCGGCCAGCGGGTGGTTGGGGGCGATGCCGCAGAAGGCGGCGCCGAACAGCGTATCGGGGCGGGTGGTGAAGACCTCCAGCCCGTCCAGCCCCTCGGGCGCGCCCTCAAGGCGGAAGCTCAACCGGGCACCTTCGGAACGGCCGATCCAGCGCTCCTGCATGGTCTTCACCCGGTCGGGCCAGCGGTCCAGCGTCGACAGGCTGTCCAGCAGATCGTCGCCGAAGGCGGTGATCTTCAGGAACCACTGCGACAGCTTGCGCCGTTCCACCAGGGCGCCCGAGCGCCAGCCGCGGCCCTCGATCACCTGTTCATTGGCCAGCACCGTCTGGTCGACGGGGTCCCAGTTGACCCAGCTTTCCTTGCGATAAGCGAGGCCGGCTTCCAGGAACTTCAGGAACATGCGCTGCTCGTGGACGTAATAATCCGGCGCGCAGGTGAAGATCTCCCGGTTCCAGTCATAGGACAGGCCCATCGACTTCAGCTGGCCACGCATGGCCGCGATGTTGTCGTAGGTCCATTTGCCCGGATGGATGCCGCGCTCGATGGCGGCGTTCTCGGCCGGCATGCCGAAGGCGTCCCAGCCCATCGGATGCAGCACGTTATACCCCTTGGCGCGGCGGTAGCGTGCCGTCACGTCCCCCAGCGTATAAACGCGGACATGGCCGATATGGATGCGGCCGGAGGGGTAGGGGAACATCTCGAGCACATAGTATTTCGGCTTCGACGACGCTTCATCGGTCGTGAAGGTGCCGTTCTCGTCCCACACCTGCTGCCACTTGGGCTCGATCGCCTTGGGGTTGTAGCGGGCCATTTTTCCGGTACGAAGTGCGGATGACCGCAACCGGCACCGCTCCCTGTTGTCAGGGGGCATGCCGCTGCCGGTCACCCGGTTTGAGACGATGGCGGCAGGGCTGGCCCCGTCGCCGGACTTGTGACGCCGTCAGCTGGCCGTGCTTGAAACGCGCAGCTGGCGGGCGCGGGTGAGGATGGCGTCCTCGATACGGGTCGCGACCGCGGGCTCGACGGGCACGTCGACCCAGGTGCCGGCCTCGTCGCGGCGCTGCTTGAAGGCGGCCACGCGGATGCCGTCGGCCCGGAGCTGGCGGTCGAGGATATAGACGGTGAGCTTCATCCGCTCACCCGGCGTCTCGGGGGCGCTGTACCAGTCGGTGATCAGCACGCCGCCGAAGGGATCTGCGGAGGCCAGCGGCATGAAGCTGATGGTGTCGAGCGAGGCCCGCCACAGGAAGCTGTTCACGCCGATCGGCGAGGCGCCGCCGGTGCCGTCGCGGCTCTTCTCGTTATCGAAGATGTTGAGACCGCCGTCGCCGAAGATGGTCTGGCGCTGGGTCTCGTAGGTGCCGCCGGTTCCGCCGGGGATCGAGCGCGGATAGCTGGCTTCGGTCTCCACGCCGCTGCAGCCCGCGAGCAGCGCGAGCGCGCCTGCGAGCGTCGCGTACCGCAACAGATCCTTGCCCGTGACTGCCATGGCCGTTCCAAACCTCTCTGGCTATTGTCCGACGTGGTCCCGCCGGCGTTGTCTCTGGTCCCGACAGGGCGTCGCCGAAATCTGTCCGAGAGAGGCATTTGCGCTCCGTCGGATGGCTTCGGTCGGCTGAACTATATGGCAAGCCGCTTCCTGCCTCAACCGAAGCCGATAACAGGTCGTCCGCGGGCCCGTGGGGGCCCCCGCGGACGGGGGAGGGGGCCCATGACCCCCCTGTGTCATCCCTGTTGCAATCCTGCTACATTGTGACGGAAATCACTGACCGGCCCTGTTGCGCTGCGTTGACGGCGCGTGCGCTGCAGAAGAACATGAACTTGCCGCATGGGCGAATTCCCCGCACGCCCGGCGTCCGGGAGACGGCCAAGACCGTCAACCGCGAAGAGCTTCCGGCCAGCATCAGGCCAATGACCACCAGGTCGGAACCCGAAGCGGGCCGGCCGATCAGACTGCATCCCGGACGTCCCGGCACCCGGCCGGACTGAAGATTCTGAACGTTCTCACCAGGGGACCCGACCCGATGAAGAAGATCCTGCTCGGCAGCACTGCCATCGTCGCCGCTGCCGCCGCTTTTGCCGCTCCCGCTTCGGCGGCCGAGAAGATCAAGCTTGGCCTCGGCGGCTATTATCAGAGCGTCTTCGTGCTGATCGACGAAGATGTGGCGGACACTCGCACCGACAGCATGAAGCAGGAAGGTGAGATCCACTTCCTCGGTGAGACCACGCTCGACAACGGCGTGACCGTCGGCGTGAACGTGCAGCTCGAGGGCTATACCACCGACGACCAGATCGACGAGCACTTCGTCTATTTCGAGGGCGGCTTCGGTCGCGTGCAGCTGGGCGCCGCCGACTCGGCCGCCTATCTGATGCACTATTCGGCCCCGACCGCCATCGCCGGCCATGGCGTCGACAGCCCGAACTTCTTCCATGCCTCGCAGCCCGGCACCAACGTGCTGGCGTCGAACTACACCTTCCTGAACACCACCGGCGACGCCAACAAGCTGACCTACTTCACCCCGCGCTTCTCGGGCTTCCAGCTGGGTCTGTCGTACACGCCCAGCCTCGCGGCCGGCACGGGCGGCTCGTCGAACTCCTATGGCAACCTGCCGGACAACACTCCGGGCCAGCAGGAGAAGATCGTCGAGATCGGTGCCAACTACGTGAACAGCTTCGGCGGCATCGACGTCGCCTTCGCGGTGGGCTACCTGACGGGCCAGCAGGAAGTCGATGCGGCAGGCTTCGATGATCAGGAAGCCTTCACGGTGGGTGCGCAGCTGGGCTATGCCGGCTTCACCTTCGGCGGTGGCTACCAGAAGAACAATATGGGCCTGCAGCTCGAAGACGACATGGAGCAGTGGAATGTGGGGCTGACCTACGGCTTCGGCCCCTACACCGTCGGCGCGGGCTATGGCTATGGCAGCCAGACCAGCGGTGCCGGCGTGAAGGACGAGCTGTCCACTCTGGAGATCGGTGGCACCTACGAGATGGGTCCGGGCGTCAGCCTGATGGCCGGCTACTTCCGCTACGATTTCGACTCGGACCTGGCGGCGAACCGGAACACCTCGGACGCCTTCATGGTCGGTACCTCGCTCGAGTTCTGATCGGGCAGTCGTGGGCGCCGCGGTTTCCGCGGCGTCCACCCCTCACATAACCGTCTGACGGCTGATCCGGCCCTGCCCGGAGTTGTTGCTTCACAGCCACAGTGTGGCGGGAAGCGCGACGGCAGGGGTGCACCTCGCTTGACCACCGCATGCGCGGGATGGAACATGGCGACGCACAGCGCTTCGGATACGGCTTCGACGGCACCCTATTTACGGGTCGTATCACCTGGCGCTCGATGCCGCGCCGGGCTTTTTGTGTTGGTCTGATGGCAGTTCGCCAGATGGCCGGCCTCAAGCCTGGCTCCACCGGTTCTAGGGGAACTGACCGATGAAGAAGATTCTGCTTGGCACGTCGGCCATCGTTGCCGCCGGCCTGCTCGCCGCGCCGGCGTCGGCCGCTGAGAAGATCAAGCTGGGCCTGGGTGGCTACTACCAGAGCGCCTTCGTCCTGATCGACGAGGACGTGGAGAACACCCGCACCGACAATATGAAGCAGGAAGGCGAGATCCACTTCCTGGGTGAGACCACGCTCGACAACGGCATCAAGGTTGGTGTCAACGTCCAGCTCGAGGCCTACACCACCTCGGATCAGGTCGACGAGCACTATGTCTACTTCGAGGGTGGCTTCGGTCGCGTCGTCCTCGGCGCCGAGAACTCGGCTCCGTACCTGATGCACTACTCGGCCCCGTCGGCCGTGGTGGGTCATGGCGTCGACAGCCCGAACTTCTTCCATGCCAGCCGTCCGGGCACCGCTGCTCTGGGGTCGAACGCGACCTTCCTGAACGCGACCAGCGACGCCAACAAGCTGACCTACTTCACCCCGCGCTTCTCGGGCTTCCAGCTCGGCCTGTCGTACACCCCGAGCCTCGCGGGTGGCCGCGGCGGTTCGTCGGGCGCCTATGGCAACCTGAGCGACAACGTCGTCGGCCGCCAGGAGCAGCTGGTCGAGGTTGGCCTGAACTACGTCAACACCTTCGGTGCCGTGAACTTCGCGGCGTCTGCCGGCTACACCGGTGGCTCGCTCGAAGCTGACGGTGCCGGCTTCGACGATCTCGAGGCCTGGAGCCTGGGTGCGAATGTCGGTTATGCCGGCTTCACCTTCGGTGGTGCCTACATGACCAGCAACCAGGGCCTCGAGCTGAACGACGACCTGGAGCAGTGGAACGTCGGCCTGACCTACGGCTTCGGCCCCTACAAGGTTGGTGTTGCCTACGCCTATGGCAGCCAGAGCAATGGCAGTGTCATCGCGGCGACCGCCAACGACAAGGACGAGCTGCAGATGCTCGAGGTCGGTGGTACCTACGCCCTGGGCCCGGGTGTCAACCTGATGGCTGGCTACTACTACATCGACTTCGACTCGGATATCGCGGCCAACCGCAACGAGGCGAATGCGTTCATGATCGGTACCGCCCTGTCGTTCTGATCGACCAGGCAAGCCGATTGGCCGGGTCACCGGCCGGACGTGAAAGAGGGGATGGGCTTCGGCCCGTCCCCTTTTTTCTTGTCCGCATGTTCCTGCGGAGATGGCCTGAGATGGTTGCGCTGCACACCCGGGAAGGACCGCAGGATCCCGCGGAATCCGGCACGGAATGCCGCGCTGCAACGGTATACCGTTCGCGCCTGCGCCATGTGGCATTGGTGACACAGTGCGCGTCAACCGACACAGCGGCGATCCCGGTTTCTTGACGACCCTCGCCGGCCCGCGTTTATTTGGTGCGTCTCATGTGACGATGATCACGAAAACCCCGGGAGCGGGTGACGAAGATCACGTCCGTCAAGCATCAGCCTTCGGGAGCACGGGCCCCGTCGGTGTATCGTTCGGGCAACAGACCCGGGCGACCTCGATCGAGAGTGAGGGAGAGCATGAAGAAGATTCTCATCGGCACCACGGCGCTCGTCGCCGTCGGCCTCGTCGCCGGCCAGGCTTCGGCGGCGGAGAAGATCAAGCTGGGTCTGGGCGGCTACTATCAGTCGTTCTTCAAGATCACCGACCAGGACGAGGTCAACGGCGTCGAGTACCGCTCCGACGAGATGGTTCAGGAAGGCGAAATCCACTTCCTGGGTGAGACCGTCCTCGACAACGGCCTGAAGGTCGGTGTGCAGGTGCAGCTCGAGGGCTACACCACCGGCGACCAGATCGACGAGCACTATGTCTACTTCGACGGCTCGTGGGGCCGCGTGCTGCTGGGCGCCGAGAACTCGGCCCCGTATCTGATGCACTATGCCGCGCCGTCGGCGATCGCCGGTCACGGCGTGTCGTCGCCGAACTTCTTCAACTTCTCGACCGGCACCAACCTTGCCGGCCGCGTCGGGCAGGCTCCGAGCACCCTGATCAACAACACCTCGGACGCCAACAAGCTGACCTACTTCACCCCGCGCATGGCCGGCTTCCAGCTCGGTCTGTCGTACACCCCGAGCCTGGCCGGCGGCACCGGCGGTTCGTCGGGCTCGTACGGCAACCTGACTGACAACGTCCCGGGCCGTCAGGAGCAGATCGTCGAAGTCGGTCTGAACTACGTCAACAAGCTGGGCCCGGTCGATCTGGCCGTGTCCGGTGGCTACCTCAAGGGCAGCCTCGAGGCTGATGCGGTCGGCGCTGACGACCTGCAGGTCTGGAGCCTGGGCCTGAATGTCGGCTTCTCGGGCTTCACCTTCGGTGGTTCGTATATCAACGACAACCGCGGCCTCGACGGCAACAACGACATCAAGGGCTGGGACGTCGGCCTGGTCTATGCCTTCGGCCCGTACAAGGTCGGCGCCGCCTATGCCAACAGCCAGCGTGAATTTGACGGTGGCCGTGGCGACGACGAGCTGAAGATGTACGAGATCGGTGGTCAGTACGCCATGGGCCCGGGCATCAGCCTGAATGCCGGCGTGCAGTTCCTCGATGCCGACAGCGACCTGGCCTCGGGTCGTCAGGATGGCACCTCGTTCCTGATCGGTACCGCTCTCAGCTTCTGATCGGTGTCGCTCGGGCGGCCTTCGGGCCGGATGAGACGGGAAGGGCGGGTCTTCGGACCCGCCCTTTTCCGTGTGCATCCTGTGCTTCGGGCGCGGCTTTCTTTTGTCCGGCGCGGTTTTCGGCTATGGATTGGGGCTCGATGCCCGGCCGGCACGGTCTGCCGGCAGCCTTCAAGGGAGTCCCGCCGTCATGGGTGCGATTATCTGGCTCGCTTCCTATCCGAAATCGGGCAATACCTGGACGCGGGCGTTCCTGCACAACCTGCTGCGTGACGCCAAGGCCCCGGTCCATCCCGATCGTTTTGCCGATTTCTGCCTGGGCGAGAGCAAGCCCGAATGGTATCTGCGCTATCTGGACAAGCCCCTGTCGCAGGCGACCGAGCAGGAGATCATGAAGATCCGTCCGCTGGTCCATCGTGACATGACGCAGGCCTTCCCCGACAACGTCTTCGCCAAGACCCACAACATCCTGGCGGAGCGCGGCGGCTATCCGCTGATCAGCCTGAACCACACCGCCGGCGCCATCTATATCGTGCGCAATCCGCTGGATGTGGTCTCGTCCGTGGCCGACCATTTCGGTCTCGATATCGACGGGGCGATCGGCATGATGGCGACCGAGGGTGCCGTCACCGCCAATGACGACCGCAACGTCTTCGAGGTGCTGAGCACCTGGTCCCTGCATGTGAAGAGCTGGACCCAGGTGGCGAGCCCGGGCCTGCATGTCATGCGCTATGAAGACATGACCGACCGGCCGCTGCAGACCTTCCGCAAGCTGACCGATTTCCTGGGGCTGAAACCCCCGCGGGAGCGGCTGGAACGGGCGATCCGCTTCTCCTCCTTCAAGATTCTGAAGCAGATGGAGGAGCGTCACGGCTTCCGCGAGCGCTCGGTCAATTCCAAGGCCTTCTTCCGCTCCGGCAGTGCCGGCAAATGGCGGGAACGGCTGACGCCCGATCAGATCCGCCGGATCATCGCCGATCATCACGAACAGATGGCGCGGTTCGGCTACATTCCCGCAGATTATGCCGATGCGGTTCCCGGTGCGGCCCTGCCGCAGCCGGCAGTCGCTACCGGCGAGGGGCCCAGATGAGCGAGCAGCGCGCCAGGCGTTTCGCATTGTCCACCGCGCTCGGCTTCGGCAAGCGCGGCTATTTCATCCCTTACCGCTATGCCGAACAGGTGGAAGCGGTGAAGCCCAAGGGGCCGCATCCGGCGGCCGAGGCGCTGTTTCAGGCGATGGAGCCGGTCTTCGGCGCGGTACTGGATGCCGCGGCCGATTATCGCGACGATCTGGCCCGGCTGGCCGGGGCCCGGCCGCCGGCGCCGCGCTGGTCGCAGGACTGGTTCCCGCGTCTGGATGCGCTGGCCGCCTATACCATGGTGCGTGCGGCCCGGCCGCGGCGGATCATCGAGATCGGGTCCGGCCATTCCACCCGCTTCATCGCCCAGGCGCTGAAGGATGACGGCCACGGTGCCGAGATGACCGCGATCGACCCCGAACCCCGGGCCGCGATCGACGAGCTGGGCATCCGGCTGATCCGCAAGCCGATGCAGAGCGTGCCGCTGAAGGAATTCGCGGCGCTTGAGGCCGGCGACATGCTGGTCGTGGACAGCAGCCATATCCTGATGCCGGGCAGCGATGTCGACGTGGTGCTGAACCGCATCCTGCCGATGCTGCCCAAGGGCGTGCTGGTCCATTTCCATGACATCTTCCTGCCCGACGGCTATCCGCAGAGCTGGGCCTGGCGTGGCTATAACGAGCAGCCGGCGGTCGCCGCCCTGCTGTTCACCGGCGGCTATAAGCCGCTCTTCGCCAGCCGCTATGTCGCAACCCGGATGACCGGGCGGGTGCAGAACGGCATTGCCGGCGGGCTGCCGCTGCTGGAAGGCGCCTATGAATCCAGCCTCTGGCTGGAAAAGCTGGTCGATGCGGCGGTGGCGCCGCCGGATTGAGATGCGGCTGGGGTGAAGGCGTCGATGGCGGCAAAGCCCGCAAGGTTGCGGCAGGGATGCAGCTGCCGCAACCGGCTGCGGTCCATGCCGCCCAGCGCCACCACCGGCCGGTCGGTCAGGCGGGCCAGCGCCCGAAAGCGGAGCGGCCCCAGGACCCTGGCCCCAGGATGGCTGCGGGTCGGCAGCACGGGGGAGATCAGCAGCAGTTTTGCGCCCCGCCGCCTGGCTCGGACAAGATCCCGGCGGTCATGGACGGCGGCGCTGGCCGGCAACAGGCGCGGCAGGCGGCGGATTTCGGGCCGGCGCAGCCGGTGGCCGGGCAGGTGCTGCCCGTCGGCGTCCAGTGCAAGGGCCAGGCTGCGATCGCCCGCGACCAGCAGCCCGATGCCCCGCGCCCGGGTCAGCCGTCGCCACAGCAGGCCGAGAGCCGGCCGGTCGGGGGCGTCGTAGTCACGGAAGATCACCAGATCGCCGCGCTTAAGGCCAGCGAGCAGGGCGGGGCGGGGCGGCCCTTGCCGGTTCCGGTCGGTGATCAGCACCGCGATCCCGCGCGGGTCCCGCCGCTGAGAGTTGAGAAGCCCGCCGCCTCGGCTATGATGGCGCCCCATATCGCATCTGCCCGATCCGAAGGGTGGAGGCGGGGTGCTGCCCCGCCGGTGATCCGTTCCGAGGGAGCCCGAGCCCCATGACCGACGTCAAGGCAAACCTCGCCCAGGTCCGGGCGGAGATCGACCGCGCCGCCCATGATGCCGGCCGCGACCCCGCGGCGGTGACCCTGGTGGCGGTCTCCAAAACCCATGACGCGCCGGCCATCCTGCCGGCGATCGAGGCCGGCCAGCGGGTTTTTGGGGAAAACCGGGTGCAGGAAGCCGCCGGCAAATGGCCGGCCCTGCGCGAGCGTTTCCCCGATCTGGAACTGCACCTGATCGGTCCGCTGCAGACCAACAAGCTGCGCGAGGCGCTGGCGCTGTTCGATGTCATCCAGAGCGTCGACCGCCCGAAGCTTGCCCGGATGCTGGCCGAAGAAGGGGCCAGGGCCGGCCGGCTGCCCCGGCTGCTGGTGCAGGTGAACACGGGTGAAGAGCCGCAGAAGGCGGGCGTGCTGCCCGCCGATCTGGATGGGTTTCTGCGGGAATGCCGTGAGGATCTGGGGCTCACCGTCGACGGGCTGATGTGCATCCCGCCGGTCGACGACCAGCCGGCACCGCATTTCGCCCTGCTGGCCGACATGGCGGCGGCCCATGGTCTTAAGCTGCTCAGCATGGGGATGAGCGGCGACTACCCCATGGCCATCCGCCTGGGCGCCACCCATGTCCGCGTCGGCACCGCCATCTTCGGGCATCGCGACTATTCTGCCCCTCTGGCGGGGTGATCCTCTAGAATCTCGCGCTGATGGTCAGGGTGTCGCCGGGGCCGGCATCCGCCAGCACCCGCACCAGATCTTCCATCGCCAGGGCCACGCAGCCTTCGGTGCCGGAGAAATCCGGACGAGCGACATGCAGAAAGATGGCGCTGCCACGCCCCGGCACCACCGGGGCGTCGTTCCAGCCCAGCACCGCGATCAGGTCGTAGACATGGTCGTCGCGCCACAGCCGTTCATGGCGGGCGGGGAAGGGCAGGTCGACGGGCTTGTTGTACCAGGGGTTTTCCGGGTCGTCGCACCAGCCGTCTTCGGGGCGGATCGCCTGGACGGGCAGGCGGGTGCGCGGCGCCTCGACCCGGTCGGCACGATAGAGCACCCGCCGGATCGGCAGGGTGCCGATCGGGGTTGCCCCGTCGCCTTCGCGTTTGGCGACGGTGATGCCGTTGCGGCCGATGGCCACCGGCAGGCGCTCGTCCCGCCACCAGAAGCGGAACCGGGCGAGTAGGGGATCGTATCGAACCAACATGGTCTCAGTCTGCCACGGCCCTGTCGGACCCGTGAAGACCAGCCGGCTGCCGACGCGGATTTGTCACGGCGCTGATCGCCCGGCGAGGGGTTGGCTACAGATTCCGCGAGACCGTTGCGGCCTTGGACTGGCCGGCGCGCATCTGGGCCTGGTAGCGATCCAGCGCCTGGTTCATCCGGGCGGCGAAATCGTCGAGCGGGATAGGGCCGGTCTCAGGCGCCGCCGCGTTCATGTCCTGCAGCTGGGCGGCCCGGGCGGCATCGGTCGCCATGGGCTCGTCCTGCGGCTCCCGCGGGCGGGGCGGCGCGGTGCGTGCGGCATAGGCTGCGGCACCCGGGGCCGATACCGGCGGGGCCGGCTTGCGGGCGGTCGGGCCGTCAACGCCCATGAAGGCGGCGGCCGGGATGATCCGGCCCATCTCGGTATTGCCGCCGGCGCTTCCGGCCGGCAGATCGGCGAGCGGCGTGCTGCCGGCACTGCCCGCCGGTACGCTCTGGCGCAGCATGGCCTCGATCTCGCGCTCGCTCGGCCGGCCATTGCGGCCGCGGGCGATGGAGAGGTCGTTCGCCGCCAGGCGTTCCTCGGCCGGGGTGGTGCTGCGGGTCCGCGGCGCCCGGTCGGCGGTGGCGGCGATCGAGGCCTGCGCCCCCGTGGTCTGCGCATCCGGGGTCGCGCCGCCGGCCGGCCGGTTGCCGTTCGCGGCCGCCGGGGCGGCGGCCCCGAAAGCCCCCAGCAGGGCGGCGAACTGGGCCTCGCTCATCCCCTGATCGCCGTCTTCGGCCGGGACATCCTTCGCCCCCACCGGCCGGCCCGCCGGGGCGGCGAGCGAGGCGGTCTGCGAGGCGGCGATCCGCGCCCCGTCATCGGCGGCGCTTTCCACCCGGCCCGATGCGGCATCGGCCGCGGCCAGCGCCGTGCCGCCGGTGTCCTCGTCCTCGCCGATCAGAGCGGCCAGCGCCCGATCGCCGGCGGTATGGCCCGAGGCGTCCATGGTGGCGTTTTCCATCATCGCGCCGATGGCACCGATCGGGCCGCCGAAGGCGATGCCGCCGATCATCCGTGCACCGGGCGAGATTGTATCGCCGGTCAGGGCCCGATAGACCGTCCCCACCACCGGCAGCTGCTGCAGCGGGTTCACGATGTCGAGCAGGTCGCCGAAGCTGAAGCCGTCCTCGCCCCAGAACCCCACCGGTTCCGCCTGGGCGGTCTTGTCGGCAGTGGTGCTGCGGTCGGCCCGCGCGCTGTCGGTCTGCGTGGTGTCGGTCGAAGACGTGCGCGCAGGTTCCCCGCCGGCCCAGGCGGGCGTGTCGTAGCGGTAACCGCGGGAAGCGTCGACGAACATGGCAGAAACCCCGGGGGCGCCCCCGTCTGCCGGGCAGACGGTCTGGGCGGGCAGTCATGGCGCGCGGACCGGCGCCGTCGGGGTCTTAATATTCAAGCATCGTGCCAACCGTGATCCGGTGCAAATCACGGCGCTGTCGACGAAAAAACGCCGCGACGCCCGGCTGGGGGCGATCGCGGCGCGGTCCGGTTGTGTCGGCGGTGCCGGCCGGCCCGGCAGCATTTGCCGGGCGGCAGCCCTTGCCGCGCGGCTACAGCATGTGCCCGGCCCGGCGAGCCTTGGTCGACAGATAGCCGGCATTGTGGCCGTTGGCGGGGAAGGCATGGGGCACCCGCTCCACCACCTCGATGCCATGGGCGCCCAGCGCCTGCACCTTGGCCGGGTTGTTGGTCAGCAGCCGGATGCGCTGATGGCCAAGCGCCCGCAGCATTTCGGCCGCCGGGCGGAAATCGCGCTCGTCGGCCTCAAAGCCCAGCGCCAGATTGGCATCCACCGTATCCAGGCCGCGATCCTGCAGGTCATAGGCCCGCAGCTTGTTGATCAGCCCGATGCCGCGGCCCTCCTGGGCCATGTACAGCACCACGCCGCCGCCGGCGGCGGCCATGGTCCGGATTGCCCCCTTCAGCTGTTCGCCGCAATCGCAGCGCAGAGAGCCGAGCAGGTCGCCGGTGAAGCATTCGGAATGCAGCCGGGCCAGGATCGGCGCATCCGCCGCAGGCTCGCCCACCACGATCGCCAGATGTTCCGGCCCGCCGTCGGATGGGCGGAAGGCGATGATCCGGCAATTCTCGGCATCGGCCAGCGGCACCCGGGCCTCGGCCACACGCTTCAGCCGGCCGGCCGCGATCTGGCCTTCCTTCAGCAGCTTCGCCTCGATGATGACGGGATCGAGCGCCGAGGCCCCGCCGGGTAGCCGGCCTGAGGGCAGTTCAACGGACACCAGCGCCGGCAGCAGGCCGGCCCGTTTGGCAAGCGCGATGGCCGCGGCCGAGGCCCGTCCGGCCGGGCGCAGCCGGCCAAGAGCACGTTCGCGTGCGGCCGTGCCGTCGTCGCTGCGGGTCGGGTCGGCCGCCAGCCGCCAGGCCGGGTCGCTGATGTCGCGGATGGGTGCCGCCACCGGCTCCACGCCGCGCGGATCATCCGCCTCGATCGGCGCGACCAGCCCGGCCAGCGCCGCGCGGCGGCGGGAAATCAGCAGGTCGGCGGGGGCGCCGGTCAGGATGGCGAGGGCGGCGAGGCGATCGGGCGAGGCGCGTTCGGGAGAGAGCGCCAGCACATCGGCCTGATCGTCGCGCAGCAGCACGGCGCCGCCGGCGCGCAATTCGGCCTGGGCACGCTGCAGTCGCCGCTCCGTCGCCTCACTCATCTGATCGTCCTCGTCATTGGACCTGTCCGCGGGGGGGACACCGTCGGAGCCGGATGTCGCGTTCACTGCCGGCGTGCCTCCATTTCAAGGATCAGGGAGATCTCGTCACCGACGAGGTCGCCGTCCAGGCCATAGGTCATGCCGAAGTCGCTGCGGCGAATGGTACCACGCGCAGAAACCCCGATAACATAGGGGCGCGTACCGAATACGCCAGTCCCGAACGGATATTCGGCACTCTTGTTCCACGTCACGTCCAGAGTCATGGGTTTTCGCACACCCAGCAACTCCAGTGTGCCGGTGATGCGCCCGGTCCGCTCGCCCGCAGGCTCGGCGCCGTCCAGGCGGAAGACCATGTCGGGGAATTCCTCGGCATTCAGGAAATCGGGCCCGCGCAAGTGCTCGTCCCGCTTGTCGTGATCGGTGAAGACGCTGGCGGTCTTCACCCGGATCTCGCCGCCGTCGAGCCGTTTCGCCGCCTCGTCGAAGCTGATTTCGCCCTCGACTTCGCGAAACCGGCCCAGCACGTTGGCATAGCCTGCATGCATGACCAGGAAGCCCACCACCGCATGTTCGGGATCCAGGGTGTAGGTCTCGGGTGCTGCCAGCGCCGGCTGCGCCGTCACGACCGAGGTCGCCATCAGGGCGGGGGGTGCCATCAGGGCGGGGAGGGCGAGCAGCCCTGCGGCGGCCCAGGCTCTGCGCATCGTCATCAGGGGGTCTCCTCGCGAGGGGTGCGGCTGCGGTGCAGCCTGATCACGGCCAGAAGGTCGACGGCGAAGGACCAGCCCAGCACGGCGACCGCGATCGCGGCCGAGACCGTGCCGGCGGTGGCGGAGATCGGGTTCAGCGCGCCGACCAGCGCCGCAACACCGAAGGCGCAGGCGGCCCGGCGGCGGTTGCTGGGGGGCAGGGGGGCTTTCAGGGGTGGCCAGGCCCAGGCCGCCGCCACCCACAGATAGCGCAGCGCCCCCGCCGCCAGCACCCAGGGGCCCGCCCGTCCCGCATCCAGCGTCGCCCAGGACAGCACCGCCACGAACAGCGCATCCAGTTCCATGTCGAACCGGGCGCCGAAGGGGCTGGCTACGCCGCGCCTGCGGGCGATCCAGCCGTCGACGCCGTCCAGCGCCAGGCAGATCGCCGCGGTCAGGAACAGCATCCAGGCGACCGGCCCGGCGGCTGCGCCATGATCCACCGCCATCAGCGGCTCGCCGATCGTGGCGGCGACCAGCGCCACCAGGCCTGCGCGCAGCAGGGTCACCCGGTTGGCCGGGCCCACTCGGGCCTGCGGCAGATGCTGGGCCAGCGCGGGGCCCGCGATGGCCAGTGCGAAGGCGAGCCAGGCCACCGCCTTCAGCGGATAGGCCGGGCCCAGCGCATCGCCCGCCCGCGCGGCGGCGACGACGCCTGCGGCCGCGACCAGCCCGGTCGCACCGATCGCATGCAGCCCTGCATCAAGTCTGAGCCGCGCCAGGGCGGCGGCCTCTCGTTTCCTCGCCATGCATCACCATATGGAGACGGAAGCGCCCCGGTTGTATGGGGCGTTCACCGGGAAAGACGGCGGAAGGTGCCGACCGGGGCCAGGGAGGTGAGCCGGGAACCGATCCGGCGGCCGGGCATTTGCGTAAGTTGCAGTATCTTTACGCAACCGCCACGCCTTCGGATCGCTTGTCGCCTGTCGATCGTCCCGACCGGCACCCACCGAAGGGCAGGGCAGGGGAGAAGGACCACCAGGATGGACATGCCACCCGCCGATGCCGTCCCCGCCGCCCGAAATCCGGTGACGGAGAACGGAACCGTCACCGCCGGGGCTGGTTCCGCCGCGACCCGTCTGTCTGCGCTGCGTCCCCACCATCCTGTCGGCCGGCCGGCCCGGCCCCATCCCGTGCGTCTGGATGCGGCCGTGGTCTGGGACGGGCTGCTGGCCCTTGCCGCCGCGCCCGATCTGCCGGCGGGCCTGGCGCTTGGGCCCGACGGCCGGCTGGTGCCGGCGGCGACGCCGCTTGCCGCCGATGCGGTGCTGCTGGACGATCATGCGGACGAGCCCGCCATGCGCTGGGCGACGCGGATCGAGCTGGACCCGGCCGCCGCCCGGCTGCTCGATCTCTATCTTCCGGTGCTCCGCCCTGCCCCGGCCGACAGGCCGCGGGTCTCGGCCCATCTGGCCCAGAGCCTGGACGGCCGCATCGCCACCACCAGCGGCTGTTCGCAATGGCTGTCGGGCGAGGAAGACCTTGTGCACGCCCATCGCATGCGTGCGCTTTCCGACGCGGTGCTGGTCGGCGCCGGCACCGTCGAGGCTGATGACCCGCGCCTGACCGTGCGCCTGGTGCCCGGTCCCAACCCGGTCCGGGTGGTGATCGATGCCGGCGGGCGGCTCGAAGCTGACCACAAACTGTTCGGGGATGGGGCCGCCCGTACCCTGGTTCTCCATGCCGCCGATGTCCCTCCCCCGCCGGCGACCGATCAGGTCGAGCCGGTGGCGGTGCCGCGCCGGCCCTGCGGCACGCTGGATCCGCATCAGGCGCTGCGGCAGCTGCGGGCCCGCGGCATCCGCCGGATCTTCGTCGAAGGCGGCGGGGTCACGGTCTCGAAGCTCATTCAGGCCGGTGCGGTCGACCGGCTGCAGATGGCGATCGCGCCGGTGCTGCTCGGCTCGGGCCGGCCGGTGCTGTGCCTGCCCGAAATCGATCATCTCGACCAGGCCATCCGCCCGCCGGTCCGCCATTTCATCATGGGCGCCGACATTCTGGTCGAATGCTGCCTGGATCTTCTCCCGCGCAGTGCCGGAGGTCAGCCCGGATGATGACCCGCGCCCTCTGGACGGTCGCTCCCGGCCGTTTCGAGATCCGCACCGGCACGCTTGCCACCGACACCACCGGCATGATCGAAGTCCGCGCCCTGCAAAGCGCCGTCAGCCGCGGCACCGAACGCCTGGTCGCCGGCGGTCTGGTGCCGGAAAGCGAATACGAGCGGATGCGTGCGCCGCTTCAGGAAGGCGACTTCCCCTTCCCGGTGAAATACGGCTACGCCATGGTCGGGCTGGACCCGAAGGGCGATCGCGTCTTCGTGCTCCACCCCCATCAGGACCGGTTTCTGGCCCCGGCTGCCATGCTCCGCCCGGTGCCAGACGCGGTCCCCACCGCCCGGGCGGTGCTGGCCGCCAATATGGAAACCGCGGTCAACGTGCTCTGGGATGCCGGCGCCGGGCCGGGCGACCGGATCACGGTGGTCGGCGCCGGCCTGGTCGGCCTGCTGATCGCCCGTCTGGCCCACCGGCTGCCCGGGGCGGTGGTCGAGATCATCGACCGCGATCCCGGCCGGGCGGCGGCGGCCGCGGCGCTCGACCTGCCCTTCCGCGCGCCCGATGCCGCCGCGCCGGATCGCGATCTGGTGATCAATGTCAGCGCCTCGGCCGCCGGGCTCGATCTGGCGCTCGATCTCGCCGGCATGGAGGCGCGGGTGGTGGAGGCCAGCTGGCATGGCGACCGCGAGACCCCGATCAATCTGGGCCGCGCCTTCCACGCCCGGCGCCTGAAGCTGATCTCGTCCCAGGTCGGCCAGGTCTCGGCCGGCCGGCGCGCACGCTGGAGCCATGCCAACCGGCTGGACCTGGCGCTCCGCCTGCTCGACGATGCCGCATTGGATGCGCTGGTGGTCGACGAGGTCGCCTTCGCCGCCGCCCCCGCCCGGCTCGCCACCCATCTCTCCGGGCCGGATCCCGATCTGCGCGGCACGGTGCTGCGTATCGTCTATTGATCCACGCTCTCTCCCCTCTCCGCCCCCTTATCTGAGGATCTGCACCCGATGTTCACCCTCGGCGTCCGCGACCATGTGATGATCGCCCACAGTTTCCGTGGCGAGATCTTCGGCCCGGCCCAGCGTCTGCATGGCGCGACCTATGTGGTCGATGTCGAATTCAAGCGGCGGGCGCTCGACGATGACGGGCTGGTGGTCGATATCGGCCTGGCCCATCAGGCGCTGAAGGCGGCGCTGGAGCCGCTGGCCTATCGCAATCTCGACGATCTGCCGGAATTCGCCGGGCGGAACACCACCACCGAATTCCTGGCCCGCCACATCCATGGCCGGATGGCGGCGGCGATCGATGCCGGCGATCTTGGGGCTTCTGCCTCCGGGATCGATGCGATCCGGATCGTGCTGCATGAAAGCCATGTCGCCTGGGCCGCCTTCGAGGGCCCGGTCGGCGATGCTGCTCGCGCCGGCTGAAGGCTGCCGCCGGGATGCTGGACCCTGTCGATCTTCTGCTTGCGGTGCCGGGGCCGGTCGACCTCGCCACCGGGGGCTATGTCTATGACCGCCGGATCATGGCGGCGGCCGCCGGGCTTGGGGTGGTCGTCGAAACCCTGGCCCTGCCCGGCGGGCCGCCGCCAGTCGGGCCCCCGGCGCTCGCCATGCTCCGCGACCGGCTGGCCGCCGGTCCGGTGCGGGCGCTGCTGATCGACGGCCTGGCCCTGCCGGGGCTGGCGCCGCTGCTCGGCGAGATCACGCCCGCGGGCAGCGGCGGCCCGCGGCGGATCGCGCTGGTCCATCACCCCTGTGCGCTCGAAACCGGTCTTGCACCCCAGGTCGCGGCCGATCTGGCCGGGCTGGAACGCGCGGCACTTGCCCGGGTCGATGCGGTGGTCGCCACCAGTCCCGCCACGGCGGCCCTGCTGCGCGACGAGCGCTGGACCGATCTGCCGGTGACGGTGATCGAACCCGGCCTCTCGATCGAACCCCTTCCCCATCAGGCCGCCCCCGACGGCGCGCTGCGCCTGCTGACGGTCGCGAGCCTCACGCCCCGCAAGGCGCATGAGGATCTGGTGGCGGCGCTCGGAAAGATCGGCCGCGATCACGAGTGGCGGCTGGATCTCGTCGGTCCCGACACACTGGACCTGCCCCATGCCGCTCGGGTGCGTGCGGCGATCCGGGCCGCCGGGCTGGGCGACCGGATCCATCTGCATGGCGTGCTCTCGGGCACCGATCTTGCCCGGCGCTATGCCGCGGCCGATGTTTTCGTGCTGCCCTCGCGCTTTGAAGGCTATGGCATGGCCTTCGCCGAGGCCCTGGCCGCCGGCCTGCCGGTTGTGGCCGCCCGGGCCGGCGCGGTGCCGGAGCTGGTGCCCGACAGCGCCGGGATTCTGGTGCCGCCGGGCGATGTCGATGCGCTGGCCGAAGCCCTGCGGCGGCTGATGGCGGATGCCGGGCTTCGCGGGCGGCTTGCCCGGGCCGCGGCAGAGGCCGGCGCCCGCCTGCCCCGCTGGCCCGATCAGGCCCGGCGGCTGGCCACCCTGATATCGGAGGTCTGATGGGGTTCGATCCCGACTGGCTGGCGCTGCGCGCCGGTTTCGACACCGCCGCCCGGGCGACGGCGCTTGAGGCACGGCTCGCCCGCCATGTCGCCGGCCGGCACGACATCAGGGTGGTCGATCTGGGGGCCGGCACCGGTGCCGGGCTGGTGCATCTGGCGCCAAGGCTGGGGGCCCGGCTCCGCCAGTCCTGGTGTCTGGTAGAGCGTGACCCGGTGCTGATCGCCGCCGGCCGCGCCCGGCTGTCGGTCCAGCCCGAAGCCGCGGGTGTCGCGGTCAACTGGCTGAAGGCGGATCTTGCCACCGCCGATCTGGCCCCGGTTCTGGAAGGTGCAAATCTCGTCCATTTCACCGCCCTCATCGATCTGGCCGGGCGCGCCTGGCTGGAAGATCTGGCCGGTGCCCTGGCCCGGGCCGGCGTGCCGGTTCTGGGTGCCCTCACCTGGGACGGGCGGATGGGCTGGGATCCGGCCGCCGCAACCGATGCCGATGCGGTGGCGGGTTTTGCGCGCCATCAGCGCCGCGACAAGGGGCTGGGCGGCCCGGCGCTCGGGCCCGACGCGGCGCCATATTTTGCCGAGGCGCTGCGGCGTCATGGTTTCGAGGTGACACTCGCCCGCTCCGACTGGGTGATCGGCCCCGACCATCCGGCGATGCATCAGGCGATGGTCGACGGCGTCGCCGGGGCCCTGGTCGATCTGGTCGATGGCGGCGAGGCGCCGGCCGGGCTGGTTGCCGATTTCCGTGCCGGCCGCGCTGCCGCCGGCCCCGGGCGGCTGGTGGTCGGGCATCTGGATCTGCTGGGCATTCCGCCCTCGCTTGCCTGATCCAATACTTGCCTGACCCGGCAGGGCCCCCGTAAAACCTTGGGGGACGCCATCCACGGAAAGCGCCGCCCACATGACCGCCCAGAAGCGCATCCTGCTGATCGACGACGATCCCCTGCTGCGCCAGACGCTTGCCGAGCAGCTGGCGCTCTACGAGGAATTCGCCATCGAAGAGGCGGCGAGCGGTGCCCAGGCGCTGGAGAAGGTGAAGGCGGGGCTGAAATCCACCCCCCATGACCTGGTCATTCTGGATATCGGCCTGCCCGATCTGGACGGGCGCGAGGTCTGCCGGCTGATGCGCCGCGCCGGGCTGAAGGCGCCGGTCGTGATGCTGACCGGTGCCGATACCGAGGCCGACACCATCCTGGGCCTGGATGCCGGGGCGAACGACTATGTCACCAAGCCGTTCCGCTTCGCGGTGCTGCTGGCCCGGGTGCGTGCCCATCTGCGTCAGCACGAACAATCCGACGATGCGGTCTTCGCGATCGGGCCCTATCAGTTCCGCCCGGCGGTGAAGATGCTGGTCACCGAAGACGGCAAGCGCAAGATCAGGCTCACCGACAAGGAAGCCCAGATCCTGAAATATCTCTACCGCGCGGGCGACAAGCCGGTGCCGCGCGACCGGCTGCTCGACGAGGTCTGGGGCTATAATGCCGGGGTCGCCACCCATACGCTGGAAACCCATATCTACCGCCTGCGCCAGAAGATAGAGCCCGACCCGGCCAATGCCCGGCTGCTGATCACCGAGGCCGGCGGCTACCGGCTCAATCTCTGATATCCTTCAGGTCCTGACCGCCGCGGCCGCGACCTCGCGCACCAGCCGACGCAGCCATCGATGGCCGTCATCCTCGCGGTGGCGGATATGCCAGGCCATGTGGCCGGGGAAACGGCCCAGATCCGCGGGCGGCTCCAGCACCTTCAGCCGCGGGTCGCCGGCCAGCCTGCGGCAGATCGCGGTCGGCAGGGTCGCGCAAAGATCGGTGGCGGCGACCAGTTCCGGGATGGCGAGGAAATGGGTCACCGAGACCGCGACCTCGCGCTCCAGCCCCAGCCGTTCCAGCACCTGAAACAGCCCCACTTTCAGCCGGCCGGGCGGCAGCAGGTTCACATGGCGCAGCCGTTCAAAGGCGGCGCGGTCCAGCCTGTCCCCTGCCGCATCGGGGTGGTCGGCGCGCAGCACGCAGGAAAGTCCGTCGGTCAGGATTTCCTGCACCACCAGCGTGTCCGGCGGATCGACGATCCGGCCCAGCGCCAGGGCGGTATCGCCCGTCAGCAGCCCGGTTTCGGCCAGATCCGCGCCGAAGGGCAGCACGCGGAGCCGCACCCCCGGCGCCTCTGCCTGAACCCGCGCCACCAGCGCCGGCAGCAGCACGAATTCGGCATAGCTGTTGGCCGAGATCACGAAGCTGCGCCGCGCGGTTGCGGGGTCGAAGCCCTGTGCCGCCAGCACGGCATCGTCGATCCCGGCCAGCGCCCTGGTGATCGCCGGGGCCAGCGCCAGGGCCTTTTCGGTCGGCCGCATGCCATAGCGCTCACGCACGAACAGCGGGTCGCCGATCAGCGCCCGCAGCCGGGTCAGCGCCCCGCTCACCGCCGGCTGGGTCATGCCCAGGCGATGGGCGGCGCGGGTCACGCTGCCTTCGTCGATCAGCGCGGCGAAGATCCGCATCAGGTTCAGGTCATACATCATCAGATATCATTTTAGCTGATATCTGGCATCGGTGCCGCGAATTTGAATCCGCCCGGCCGCCTCGCCACCTGAAGGATCGACCAGGACACATCATCACCCCCATCGATGAAGGGCCGATTTCTCATGAGCCGCATCCTGTTTATCCTCACCAGCCACGACTGCCTGCTCGACGGCAAGCCCACCGGCCTCTGGCTGGAAGAACATGCCGTGCCTTTCATGGCCTTCACCGAAGCCGGGCACGAGGTCACGGTCACCTCGGTCGCCGGCGGCGACGTGCCGGTCGATCCGAACAGCACCCCCTCCCCCGATCAGGCGGCAGCCTGGGCGCCGGCGATTGCGGCGCTGAAGGACACGCCGGCCTATGACCGCATCGATACCACCGGCTTCGATGCCGTCTATCTGCCCGGCGGCCATGGCACCATGTTCGACATGCCGTTCAATCGCCGCCTGCACGATCTGCTCTTCGCCTTTGCCGATGCCGGCCGGCTGGTCGCCGCGGTCTGCCATGCACCGGCGGTGTTCGGCGACATGCGCCGTCCCGACGGCACGCCCTTCGTCAAGGGCCGCCGGCTCGCCGCCTTCACCGACAGCGAGGAAGCGGCGGTGGGCGGCACCCACAACGTGCCCTTCCTGCTCGAAACCCGGCTGAAGCAGCTGGGCGCGCTGCATGAAGGTACCGCCGACTGGGGGGTGAAAGCCGTGCAGGACGGCCGGCTGATCACCGGCCAGAACCCGCAAAGCTCGGGCGAGGTGGCGCGGCTGGTGCTGGCCGCGCTTTAAGACGCCGACGGTCCCTTAGATACGGCTTCCGTCAGATACGGCTTCCGTCAGACATCGTCATAGACCGGTGCCCGCTTCTCCGTCAGCGCGGCATAGCCTTCCCGCGCTTCGGCAGAGGTGAAGCTGGCGCCGATCTCCGCCACCGCCGCCGCCCGGTCCAGCCGGCCGGCGGCGATGTCGTCCAGCAGGCGCTTGAAATTGCGCACCGTCTGCGGGGCCAGCCCGGCGATGCGAGCGGCATGGGCATCGACCGCGGCGGCCAGCGCCCCCTCTTCCCCGCCGGTCAGCTGGTCCAGAAAGCCGATGCGCAGCAGCTCGTCGGCATCCATCGGCTCGGCCAGGGCCAGCAGGCGTTTGGCGGCGGTGATGCCCAGCCTGGCGACGAAACGCTCAAGCCCCGTCACGTGATACATCACCCCGATCCGGGCCGGCGGCGCCACCGCCCGGCTGGCGGGGGTGCCGATGCGGATGTCGCAGGCCAGCGCCAGATCCACCCCGCCGCCATGGACCCCGCCGTTCAGCGCGCAGATCGTCGGCACCGCCACCCGGGCCACCCGTTCGCACAGCTTTTCCAGCGGGTTGTCGGTCCAGTCCACCCCGGCCAGATCGTCAAAGGCGACGCCGGAACAGAAGGTCCCGCCCTCCCCCGTCACCACCATCACCCGCACGCCGCGCGTGGCCTCGGCCTGATCGATCAGCCCGATCACCGCCGGGATCTCGCGCATCAGCAGCGCATTGCGCTTGGCCGGCCGGGTCAGCGTCAGGGTGGCACGCGGCCCCGCAATCTCCAGGCGGGCGGTCTCGATCATCCGGCAGGTCCTTTCGGGCTGGAACGGTATGGGGCTTATCGACGCATGGTTGATCGAAGCCCGCCCCGGATCAAGCTTTCAGGATAATGCTTCCATCCTCGCCCGTGTCAGGCCCTTAGTCCCGCTTCTTGGGCGGCCGGCCGCGGCGGCGGCGAGGCGGCGTCCGCAGCGGCGCGTCGCCTTCGGCGCGGGGGGTGATGCCCTCATAGGCATCGGCGATGTTCTGTACCGCCGCAGCCAGTGCCTGGCGCCGCATCGGGTCTTCGATCCGGGCATAGGCGACCAGCAGATCCTGAAGCTGACGATCTTCGGTGGTGACCGGTGTATTGGCCGAGAGCATTGCGGGCGCTTCGGCCAGTTGATCACCACTTAACCAGGCATCCAGATCGGTACCGGTGGGCAGACCATCGAAGAAGTAGGCGACGGGAACCCCCAGAAAGGTCGCGGCAATATACAATCGGCCTGCGCTGATGCGGTTCAGGCCGCGCTCGTATTTCTGGACCTGCTGGAAGGTCAGACCCAGAGCCTCGCCCAGCTGGTGCTGGCTGATCTCACGCATCTGGCGCAAGGCCAGCAGACGCGCACCCACATGGGCGTCGATCACCTGGGCGCTGGCCGAGCGGGTCTCCGGATCGATCGGAGTGGATTCGGCTGGCGGCCAGTCAGGCACGCCGCCCTCTGCGATCAACTGGCTCCCCGGTCCGCCCGGGCCCTTCTGTGCCGTCAGGCCCTTCCGGGGCTCGGTACCCTTCTGGGGTTCGGTGCCCTTCTGCACAGGCTTGGTCTGGCGCTTGGGGGCGTCATGCTGATTGTCGTCGGTCATGGCCAAGGGGTCCGTCGGTCACTGTGGGGGATGGGAGGGCCGGGCGTGCGGACCACCACGATCATGGGGCGGCCCTGCGGCGCGCAGGCCCGCTGCCGGGCCGGGCGGGCGGCGATAGGCCAGCGCCTCGCTCAACTGTGCGCGGCCGATCCGCTCGCGGCCGGCGAGATCGGCAATGGTCAGCGCAACCCGAAGAACCCGGGTCACGCCCCTTGCCGACAGGCGAAGCCGCTCCGATGCGCGCAACATCAGTTCCCGGGCCGGCCCGTCGAGGGCCGCTGCCCGATCAAGGGCCGTGCCCTCCAGCTCGGCATTGGTCATCGGGCGGCGCAGATGGGCAGGAGCCTCGTCCAGCCCGGCGAACCCGCGGTTACGTGCGTCGGCACGGGCGCGTGCCGCCAGTACCCGTGCTCGTATCGGCGCGCTCGCCTCTCCCGGGCCATGAGCCAGGATTGCAGCCGGCGGCGTCGGTGCCAGTTCGATCGTCATGTCGAAGCGGTCGAGCAACGGGCCCGAGAGGCGGTTTTGATAGTCGGCCGCGCAGCGCGGCGCGCGGTTGCAGGCCAGCATCGGGTCGGCGACATGGCCGCAGCGGCAGGGATTCATCGCCGCCAGCAGCTGAACGCGCGCCGGATAGGACACATGCATCGCTGCCCGCGATACCACAGCTTCCCCACTTTCCACCGGCTGACGCAGGGCCTCTAGTGTCGGTCGGGCGAATTCCGGCAATTCGTCCAGGAACAGCACGCCGCCATGGGCCAGGCTGATTTCGCCCGGACGGGCGCGGTTGCCGCCGCCCACCAGGGCTGCGGCCGACGCCGAATGATGCGGGTCGCGGAAGGGCCGGTTGATCCGCGGCCGGACCTGCCCGCGGCCGGCCACGCTTTCAATCAGGCACAGATCCAGCGATTCCGCCGGCGCCAGAGGGGGCAGCAGGCCGGGCAGTCGCCGGGCGAGCATGGATTTACCCGCGCCGGGCGGTCCGATCATCAGCAGATTATGGCGGCCGGCTGCGGCGATCTCCAACGCCCGCCGGGCCACCGGCTGGCCCCGGATATCCGCCATGTCGGGTAGGGGCGGCTCACCGTCCAGCCGGGGTTCCGGCGTCGTCGGCAGCGTACTGCGCCCGGTCAGGTGGCCCAGCAGGCCCAGCAGGTCGGGGGCTGCGATCACCGCATGGCGGTCACCTGCCCAGGCCGCCTCGTCCGCCGATGCGGCCGGGCAGATGATCCGCCGGCCGGTCTCGGCCGCAAGCACGGCCGCCGGCAGCACGCCGGCCACCGCGGCAAGCGTGCCGTCCAGTGCCAGCTCTCCCAGGGCCAGGTGGCCGTCCAACACCCCTGACGGCAGGGCGCCGATGCCGAGCATCAGGGCGAGCGCGATCGGCAGATCGTAATGCGACCCTTCCTTGGCGAGCCCCGCCGGGGCCAGATTGACCAGGATACGTTTCGCCGGCAGGGTCAGCCCCAGCCGGCCGAGGGCCGCCCGCACCCGTTCGCGCGCTTCCGTCACCGCCTTGTCGCCCAGACCCACCACGGCAAAGGCCGGCAGCCCGGCCGAGATCGCCACCTGAACCTCGACCGGGACGGCGCGGATGCCGGTGAGCGCGATGGTATCGACGCGCGCAGTCAACGGCACCGCTCCCGGTTCCGGGCTGCAAGGCCACCGGTGCATCTGTCGATCCGGGTCGGTGGATCAGTCCACAACGTCCGCACGCACGAACCCCTTCGCGACACGCCATCGGCGGGTGGCGTGTTGGCTTTCCTCAGAGTCTGTTCTACCTGATCGTTAGTCGACCATCATGATTTCGTCAATAATCATGGGGATAAAACGAAGCTATCAGAGTCATTTACAGCTAATACGTGTTCATACACAAGCATAAATACCTTGACGTGTAATTGGAGACAGGGGACTACTATAGCGAGTAGATTATTACTAATTTACTTCTTTAAGAGGAATTTCGCTCGGTTCAGGCGGTTAAGTATGAGGAATGAACCCGGTCAGGTGGCTTCACGGTTTTGGCTGAGAATTGGTGGATGTGCAGCTTTCTTAATCTTCAACCCGAATGAGGGTTTATTCATACATCATGCGCGAACCTGCCGTCTGGAAAAAATATACAATGCATCAAGCCTGTCGAATAATCTGCGATATGATGATATGCGCTTCGCGCCATTTTGTCTTATCACCCGGCAGTTCAGACAGGATTTATACCGCATGGGTTGTGCAGGACCGGCCGCATCAGGGCCGTCCTTGTCTTGTCCATCGAAACTTTTAAATGGAACGACACAATTCAGTGTCGGAATACTCAGGAACCGCCTTGTGCCGTCGAATGCCGGTACCGGTTCACGCGAGCAGCGTCTCCGTCGGCTGCGGCATCCTGGCCCGGTGCAGCGCGGTTTCCAGCGCCCGGGCCAGGTCGCGCCGCTCCTCGGGCGTCAGGAAATGGCCGATGATCAGCCGCCGGCCATGGCTGGTGAGGGCCAGTTCGCGCGGGCCGAAGCCGTCTTCCTCGCCCGCATCGGGCTCCACCAGTTCCACCCGCAGCCAGTAGGGCTGAAAATCATGGGCGCGGGTGCGGCCGCGATGGTCGGTCTGTTCCACCCGCAGCCGTTCATGGGTCAGGCGCAGCCGTTCAAACGCGCGGCCGCTGATATAGCTGGCGCGGAAGCCCAGCCAGACCAGCAGGATTTCCAGCCCGCAGAAGCCGAAGACCGGCCAGGCGCCCAGCGTCATGAAATAGATGCCCATGGGCGCGAGCACGCCCGCGAGGCCGAACATCACCCATCTGAACCCGCTGGGCGGCAGGGAGCGATGGGGCGTCAGCAGCGCGTCGAAAATGAGCGGACCTTCAGGGGATGGCCGGCTCTCGTCTCTGGTCTCTGGCTGGCTCATGGCTTCAGTATATGGAGCGGCCGGGCGGCCCGCCAAGCCGTTATTCTTCAGGCACCTGGGACAGGTTGACCCATGGATGCGGCCGCCGCTTCCCAAGGCCCGCCCGAGCGGCTATCGTCACCGCCCATGAAGCGCGCCGATGTCGAAGAATTCTTCCGCCGGCTCTCCGCCGCCGATCCGGCGCCCGAGACCGAGCTTGCCTATGGTAACGTCTACCAGCTGCTGGTGGCGGTGGTGCTGTCTGCCCAGGCGACCGATATCGGCGTCAACAAGGCGACCCGGCTGCTGTTCCAGCAGGTCTTCACCCCGGCCGACATGCTGGAACTGGGTGAAGAGGGGCTGCGCGGCCATATCAAAACCATCGGCCTGTTCAATGCCAAGGCGAAGAACGTCATCGCGCTCAGCCGCATTCTGGTGGAGCAGCATGGCGGCGAGGTGCCGCGCGACCGTGCCGCCCTGGAGGCCCTGCCCGGGGTCGGCCGCAAGACCGCCAATGTCGTGCTGAACGTGGCCTTCGGTGAGCCGACGATTGCGGTCGACACCCATATCTTCCGGGTCGGCAACCGCACCGGCCTCGCCCCCGGCAAGACCCCGCTCGACGTGGAGCGCGGGCTGGAGCGTAAGGTCCCGAAACACTACCGCCTCCACGCCCATCACTGGCTGATCCTGCACGGCCGCTATGTCTGCAAGGCCCGCAAACCCGACTGCCCCGCCTGCATCGTGGCCGATCTCTGCCGCTACAAGGACAAGACGCCGGGAGTGGCGGTGACTGGCGGTGTGGTCGGGACGTCAGACGGCATATAAGGGGTTTAGATCGAGTTTACCCATTTATATCCACATTCAGATATAAATGGGTAAACTCGATCAAACAGGTAAATTCGATAAAATCCGTTTCCTTCGGAGGGTGCAGATGGATCCGGTACGCAATCCCTTCGCACCTGGTGCCGGTACGCCGTCGCCCGAGGTTGCCGGGCGCGCGATGATTCTCGACGAGCTTACCGTCACGCTCCAGCGCATCGCCCTTGGAAAATTTGCCCAACCTGTTCCTGGCGGTTGGTGAAGCCGCCCGGTCAGCTGGGGTACCGTTCGCGATCCTGATCGACGAGATGCAGTATCTGGGGCGGCCCTCCCCCAGATTCTGGGGTTGGCGGGCGAATCGAAGTCCTATGCCGAGCGTCTGTTCAAATATCCGAAGATCGGTGCCTTGGAGGAAAAGGATGCCCGTGCGGCCCTGCTGGGGCCAATTCGTGAGGAAGGTGCACGGATCGAAGAGGCCGCGCTGACTGCTATTCTGGAGATCACCGAGCGATATCCGTATTTCCTTCAGCAATGGGGGCATGACGCCTGGAACGTCGCAGAACATGACATGATCACGGCAGTGGACGTGGAGGCGGCGACGGAGATTGCGATTCGCAAGCTGGACGACAATTTCTTCCGCGTCCGCTTCGATCGCTGCACGCCATCTGAAAAACGCTATATGAGGGCGTTGGCCGAGTTCGGCCCCGGCACCCATCGATCCGGAGATGTCGCGGACCGGCTTGGCCTGAAGACCACCAGCGTCGGGCCGGTCCGCAATAAGCTCATCCGCAAGGGCATGATCTATTCCCCACAGCACGGTGACACGGCTTTTACCGTTCCGCTTTTCGACGCCTATATGCGATGCGGCGTGTCATCCCGACTCTCGACTGATCCCGGACGTCTGCACGGCAAAAGGCCGGCGGAGCGATCCGCCGGCCTTTTCAATACGATCAGATGCCGCGCGAAGCGGCCGGCTCACTTGCCGGCGCGGGCGACACCTTCCTCGATCAGCCGCTTGGCGGTGTCGATGTCGTCCCAGCCGGTGACCTTCACCCACTTGCCCTTTTCGAGGTCCTTGTAGCGGGTGAAGAAATGCTCGATCTGGCGGATCAGCAGCTCCGGCAGGTCGGTATAGCTCTGGACATGGTCGTAGAGCGCCGAGACCTTCTGGTGCGGAACGGCCAGGATCTTTTCATCCATGCCGCTCTCGTCTTCCATCTTCAGCACGCCCACCGGCCGCGCGCGGATCACCGAGCCCGGCACGACCGGATAGGGCGTCACGACCATCACGTCCACCGGGTCGCCGTCATCGCCCAGGGTGTTGGGGATGAAGCCGTAATTGGCCGGGTAGAACATCGGCGTGGCGACGAAACGGTCGACCAGGATGGCGCCGCTGTCCTTGTCCAGCTCGTACTTCACCGGATCGGCGTTGGCAGGGATCTCGATGACGACATTGATGTCCGCAGGCACCGCGCGGCCGGCGGCGATCTTGGTCACGTCCATTGGTCGGGCCTCTTTCCCCGGTGGTACAGAAATGGCGATGTACACCCGGGGGTCGAGACGGGACGGCCGGGTGCGACCTCGCCGATCGATGCGCTAGATAGCACGATCTGCGGTTCTGCGCGAGACGAGCCGCAGCAGGATCAGCCCCGGAATCGCCGCAACCGTGGTTGCGAGGAAGAAGGCCGACCAGCCGAGTTCCTCGGCCATGATGCCGCTCGACGACGAAAGCCAGGTCCGCGCCACCGCCATGAAGGACGACAGCAGCGCATATTGCGTGGCGGTGTAAGAGACGTTGCACAGGCTCGACATATAGGCCACGAACACCGCCGTCCCCATGCCGCCGGCCAGATTCTCGAAGCCGATCACCGCCGCCAGCACCGCGACATCGGGGCCGGCCTCGGCCTGGACCATGAAGGCCAGGTTCGACAGCGCCTGCAGGATGCCGCAGATCCAGAGCGACCGGACGGTGCCCAGCGCCCCCAGCAGCGTGCCGCCGGCCCAGAAGCCGACCATCGAGGCCCAGAAGCCGAACAGTTTGGAAATCTCGGCGATCTGGGTCTTGTCGAAGCCGATATCGACCAGGAAGGGGTTGGTCATCACCCCGGCCAGGCTGTCGCCGAATTTGTAGAAGGCGACGAAGGCCAGGATCAGCCAGGCATGGGGCCGGGTCAGGAATTCCTGGAAGGGGGCCACCACCGCGGCATGCAGCCAGGCGCCGGCGCGGCCGATCGGCCCCTTTGCACCCAGCCGTTCCAGCAGCCGTCCGGCCCGGGCTTCGGCCTCGGCCGCATGGCTGCGATCCACCCGGGGTTCGGGGCCCGCCAGCACCGCCAGAACGCCCAGGCCCATCGCCGCCGCCATCACGGCATAGGCGGTGAACCAGTCGAAATAGGCGGCGAGATAAAGCGCGCCGGCGCCCGAGGCGAGCATGCCCAGCCGATAGCCGAACACCACCATCGCCGCACCGGCGCCCTGGCGGTCTTCGGGCAGGCGTTCCACCCGGTAGGCATCGATGACGATGTCCTGGCTGGCCGACGAAAAAGCCAGCAGCACCGCCCAGAGCGCGGTGGTCCAGGGGTCGGCGGCGGGGTCGGACAGCCCCAGCCCCAGCATGGTCAGGATAACCGCCGCCTGGGTCAGCAGCAGCCAGGACCGGCGGTGGCCGAACAGCCGGGCCAGGCCCGGCAGCCGCAGCTGGTCGATCAGCGGCGCCCAGATGAATTTGAGCGCATAGGGCGTCCCCACGGCGGCGAACAGGCCGATCGCCGCCTTGGAGATGCCGTCTTCCGTCAGCCGGACGCTGAGCGTGCCGAAACTGAGTGCGAGCGGCAGACCGCTCGCAAAACCCAGCACAAGGATCTGGATGAGGCGCGGCTCCAGATAGATCCGCGCCCCGGCAAGGAAGCGGCTGCCCCTGCCTGTCTCATCCCTGCCCTCGCCACCATCGGGTGTCGTCATGCGGGCATCCGTCCGACGGGTGGGATCAGGCCGAAGCGACGGCGCGGGCCGCCTTCTTGCGGTCGTTGGGGTCCAGGAAGCGCTTGCGCAGCCGGATCGACTTGGGCGTCACCTCGATCAGCTCGTCCTCGTCGATATAAGCGATCGCCTCTTCCAGGCTCATGATCTTCGGCGGCGTCAGGCGGATGGCGTCGTCCTTGCCGGCCGAGCGGATATTGGTCAGCTGCTTGGCCTTCAGCGGGTTGACGTCCAGGTCGTTGCCGCGCGAATGCTCGCCGATCACCATGCCGCCATAGACCCGGGTCTGGGGCTCGACGAACAGGATGCCGCGCTCCTCCAGGTTCCACAGCGCATAGGCGACCGCCTCGCCGGTGCCGTTGGACACCAGCACGCCGTTGCGCCGGCCTTCCACCTCACCCTTGTGCGGGCCGTAATGCGAGAACAGCCGGTTCAGCACGCCGGTGCCGCGGGTGTCCGACAGGAACTCGCTGCGATAGCCGATCAGGCCGCGCGACGGTGCCATGAACACGATCCGGGTCTTGCCGCCGCCCGAGGGGCGCATGTCGGTCATTTCGGCCCGGCGCAGGCTCATCTTTTCCACCACGACGCCCGAATACTCTTCGTCGACGTCGATGTGGACTTCTTCGATCGGCTCTTCCAGCTGGCCGGTCTCGGCGTTTTCGCGGAACAGCACGCGCGGGCGCGAGATCGACATCTCGAAGCCTTCGCGGCGCATGGTCTCGACCAGAACGCCCAGCTGAAGTTCGCCGCGGCCGGCGACTTCGAAGGCGTCCTTGCTCGGCAGCTCGGTCACGCGGATCGCGACATTGCTTTCCGCTTCGCGGAACAGCCGGTCGCGGATCATGCGCGAAGTGACCTTGTCGCCTTCCTGGCCGGCCAGCGGGCTGTCGTTGACCGAGATGCTGACCGCCATGGTCGGCGGATCGATCGGCCGGGCCGCCAGCGGCTCGGTGATGCCGACGGCACCGATGGTGTCGGCGACCGTGGTCTTCGACAGGCCGGCGATGGAGACGATGTCGCCGGCTTCCGCCTGGTCCACCGCTTCGCGCTTCAGCCCGTCGCTGCGCAGGATCTTGGTGATCCGCGCATCCTCGACCAGCGTGCCGTCGCGGCGCAGCGCCCGGACGGCCTGGTTCATCTTCACGACGCCCGAGGCGACCCGGCCGGTCAGCACGCGGCCGATATAGGGGTCGCTCTCGATCATGGTCGCGAGCATGGTGAACGGCGCGTCGCGGTCCACATCCGGGGCCGGCACGTGGGCGACGATCAGGTCGAGCAGCGGGTGCAGGTTCTCGCCCGAGGTCACCGGCTCCATCGAGGCCCAGCCCGACCGGCCCGAGGCATAGGCCACGGGGAAGTCCAGCTGGTGCTCGTCGGCACCCAGTGCCGCGAACAGGTCGAAGACCTCGTCGAGCACGGTGTCGGGGCGGGCGTCGGGGCGGTCCATCTTGTTGACCACCACGATCGGACGCAGGCCCTTGGCGAGCGCCTTGGAGAGCACGAACTTGGTCTGGGGCCGCACGCTTTCGGCCGAATCGACCAGAAGCAGGGCGCCGTCGACCATGTCGAGGATCCGCTCGACCTCACCGCCGAAATCGGCGTGGCCGGGGGTGTCGACGATGTTGAGGCGGTAATCCTTCCAGGCGACTGCCGTGCATTTGGCCAGGATGGTGATGCCGCGCTCGCGCTCGAGATCGTTCGAGTCCATCGCCCGTTCGGCGAGCTGCTGGTGGGCGCGCACGGCGCCGCTCTGCTGGAGCAGGGCGTCGATCAGCGTGGTCTTGCCGTGGTCGACGTGGGCGATGATCGCGAGATTGCGCAGGACGGTCATACGGGTCTGACAAGCCTTGAGAGACGACGGCGGCACCTCTTGTGCCGCCGTCCGCCCGCTTGGGCCCCGGTTCAGGCCGATCGCGCGACGAGATCCGCGATCGAACCGGCAGGGCGCGGGCCGATTTGGCCGATGATCCCGGCAGCCGCCAGGCCGCCGAGTCGGGCGGACCGCGCGAGATCGAACCCGTGGGTCAGCCCGTAAAGGAAACCAGCCGCATAGAGATCACCGGCGCCGGTGGTATCCACCACCGCTTCCACCGGGCTCGCCTCCACATGGACCGGCGCCCCCTCGCGGGGCACGATCACCGATCCGTGTTCGCTGCGGGTCAGCGCCGCAATCTCCACCCGGCCCGTCACCGAACGCATGGCCGCGTCGAAGTCGTCGGTCTCCGCAAGTGCGGTGATCTCGGCTTCGTTCGCGAACAGGATGTCGATGTGGTCGTCGATAAGCCGGTGGAACTCGGCACGGAAGCGGTCGACGCAGAACTTGTCGGACAGGCTGAATGCCACCCGTGTTCCATTGCGCCGTGCCGCCCGCATCGCCTTGAGGCAGGCTTCCTTCGCGGGTGCAAGATCCCACAAATAGCCTTCCACGTACAGTATTTCGGCACGCGCGACTTCGTTTTCGTCGACATCGTCCGGCGACAGGTGGACGCTGGCCCCCAGATAGGTGTTCATCGTCCGCTGGCCGTCGGGCGTGATCAGCACGAAGCAGCGCGCGGTGGGCGGGGTCGGTGCTGCGGCCGGCGTGTCATAGGCCACGCCCAGCGCCCGGATGTCGTGGCGGAAAACCTGGCCCAGCGTGTCGTCGGCCACCCGGCCGACAAAGGCGGTGCGCGCGCCCAGCGCCGCCAGACCCGCGATCGTGTTGGCCGCCGACCCGCCCGAGCTTTCGATCGCCGGGCCCATGGCTGCATAGATCGCCTCGGCCCGGTCGGTGTCGATCAGGGCCATGGTGCCCTTGACCATGCCCTGGGCGTCGAGGAAGCCGTCTTCCGTGCGGGCCAGGATGTCCAGGATGGCGTTGCCGAGGCCGAGCACGTGATAGGTCTTCTCCGTCATGATCGGTTCGTCTTCCTTTGCGCGGGGATGTTTCTTTGCACGAGGATGGGGGCGCGGGTGCCCGGGCGACCCTCAACCACAGGCTGCATGGCCGGTCGGCGGCAGTATAGCCGCCCCGGCCCGGAAGGGCGATCCCGGGCGCGCGGCATCTCGCCGGCTTTTGCGTCGCAATGCCGATTGCGCCCTTGAGTCCCGCCCGTCCCCGTCGTATGAATTCCCTACGGTTTCGCAGGCGCACCGTAACCGGATCACGGACCGGGGGGCGCCTCGGCCGGGGGGGCCGAACGGGCCCTCTTCCTCCCCGCGCTCCCCCTCCCCGCGCTCCCCGGAGACGACCCGCGCCATGGCGCTGATCACCACCACCGTCGGACGCACGCTCGGCAATCTCGACGATGCCCGCATGTGGCGTCCGCTCGGCATCGGCATCGTCGGTTCGGCGATCCTGATGGGCGTGCTGTGGTGGCTGGCTGTGGGCTGGGTGGATGCGACCGGGCTCACCGGCATCGGCTGGCTGGACACCACCATTTCTTACGCCGGCGATTTCGCCGTCATCGTCATCTCGGCCTGGCTGCTCTTCGTGCCGATCACCTCGGCGGTGATGGGCCTGGTGATCGACGAGGTCGCCGGGGTCGTGGAGCGGCGCAGCTATCCCGGATTGCCGCCGGCCAAAGGGGCCGGGTTCTGGGCCTCGCTCTGGTCCGGTGTCAGGTTCGGCGTCTTCGCGCTTCTGCTGAACCTGCTGGTGCTGCCGCTCTATTTCGTGCCGGTGGTCAACCTGGTCCTGTTCGTCGGGCTGAACGGCATCCTGCTCAGCCGGGAGTATTTCGAACTGGCGGCGCTGCGCCGTCTCGGCACGGCCGAGGCGAAGGCCATGCGGCTCCGCCACCGCACCACGCTCTTCGTGCATGGCGCCGCGGTCTCCTTCCTGTTCGCGATCCCCTTCGTGAACCTGACCGCGCCGATCATCGCCGCCGCCCTGTTCACCCATCTCTTCACCCTGATCCGGGAGCGCGAAGCCCGTGAGCTGCGCCGTCCGTAGCCAGATCGCCCGCCCCTTGGCCATCCGTCCTGTGGCCGCCCTTCTTCTCGGCCTTGCGGGCTTCGGCCTCGCCGGCTGTCAGACCACCAGCCCCGATATCGGGACGGCCCAGATCCGCCCGGCGCCCAAGCCTGCGCATGTGGCGCAGCCCTCGGGGCTGGCAGAGCTGCTGAAGCTGGATCAGGACGATCTGACCACCCGTTTCGGCCGGCCGGCGGTGGCGCGGCGCGAAGGCCAGTCGGTGTTCTGGCGCTATTCCGACAATCGCTGCGCGCTGATCCTGTATTTCCCGGCGATCGATGCGGCAAAGCCGGGCGGGGCGCGTCCCACCCATGGGGTGGTGCGCTGGTTCGGTCCGCAGGCGGCGGGGGCGGGCGATGCCGATTGCGTGGCGGGATTCGATCACGCCACCATCCAGGCCCGGCTGGCCGCGCCGGGCGTCTGAGCCTGTCTAGCCGGTTGCGGGCAGCAGGTTGATCGGTTTGCCCGGGGCGTCTGCAGGCGCCGTCTCGCCTGGATAGGGTGCCAGGCCCGACGGCGGCACCGGTCCCACCGGTGTGGCCGGCACGGTCGGTGGCGGCGGCACCTCTCGCGGCGGCAGAAGGGCCGGTGTCACGGGGATGGGGACCACCGCCTCCGTTGCGGGCATATCAGGCGTCGTCCCGGGTGCGGCCGCCTCGGGGGTGACGGTCGAGGGTGCCTGCACGGCGGCCTGCATCGCCTCCAGCCTGCGGCGCATCTCCTCGATCCGCTGGCGTTCCGCCGCGGCTTCATTGGGGGTGATCACCCCCAGGCGCATCCAGTCGTCGATGCGCCGGCCATGGGCCGCCAGCTCTTCGGCCGTCAGCTCGTTCGGATAGGGCAGCGTTTCCGCCGGGGCGGGCGGCAGCAGGGCATCTATGATCCGGGCCTGTTCGGCCCGCGCCTCTTCGGCGGTCATCTCGCGCGCGGCGACCATCTGCTTCAGCGCCTCGAAACGCGCCAGGGTCTCGCCGGGGGTGGGGGCCGGGGCCAGCGGGTCCACGGTAACCGAGGGCGTATGCGACAGCGGCAGCAGCCCGCCCAGATTGGTCGCCCGGCGTTCCGCCGCCAGCCTGGCCGTCACCAGATCGGCGGCACGCAGCCGCTCCATGGTCTGGAAGCGCCGCACCATGCCGGCGTCCAATGCCTGGTCCACCGGGGCGGGGCCCGGCCGTGGCCGGCTGCCGGGCGGCCACACCACCGGCTGCCAGGCCACCATCTGCACTGCGGCCGGCGAGTCGACCGTGATCGGCGCCTCGACGATGATCGGGTCGGTGCTCGGCAGGATCCGTTCCTCATCCGCCGGCGGTTCGGTCGTGATGCTCTCCGCGCAGCCGGTCAGGATCGCCGGCATGGCCAGCAGGGCCAGCAACAGGGCGATGGGGCGGCGCAGAAACAGGGGCATCGGGCGAACGGGTGTCATGCTCAAGAGAATAGGGTGTCCCGGCCGCGCCCGCCAGCCCTGCCCCTGCGGCAACATGCGGCCTCAGCCGATCCGCCGCCCGGCCTCGATATGGGCCCGCTCCCCGCGCAGCCGGCGGTCCAGCCGCTGGGCGAACCGCCCGGTGCCGACGGTCAGGCTCTGAACCGTCTCGGGTTCGGCGACCAGTTCGGCGTGTCTGTCCGAGAAATAGCCGATTCGGCTATTTTGGCCCATATTCATAGCCGATCCGTCAGCTGGGGCCATCGCCTCCCACACCGGGCGACCGCCATGGGGACCGGGTGCGATCGTATGTTCAAGCCCCATCATCGCCAGCATGGTCGGTACGATATCGGCGGTGCCGGTCGCGGTCTCGATCCTGGCCCCGCTCCGGAAGTGGTCGCCCAACAGCGCCCCCAGGCTCAGGATCTCCTTCGGGTGCAGCCCGCCATGGATGCCCACCCCGTCGCCCAGGCCGTTGTCATGCAGGCAGGTCCCGGTCAGGCCCCACTGGTCCGGTTCGTCGAAGTTCCGCAATACGAAAACAAGATCGGCTGCCCGGGCATGGTCGATGCCCGCGAGCCGCCGGTCGAAGGTCCCCGGGGCCTGGCCTTCCACCCCGTCCCGGCCGGGGGCCGAGAACACCATGCCGATCTCGTCCATCTCCATCAGCGCTGCCGCCACCCTCGCCGCCAGCGCCGGGGAACGATCACGCACCAGCATGTTTCCGCAATAGCCCGGAATCAGGGCCACATCGGCCCCGTCGGCCAGGTGCCGGTCGACCCTGAACCCCGCCGACCGCAGCGCCGCCGCCAGATCGAAGCGCCGTGTCTGGGTAACATGTGCATGATCTGACACAAAAATCAGCTGCACGCCCGCGGCCCGACCCTCGGCCTCCCACCAGTCCGCAACCCGGCCGATCTGGTCGTCCACCGCTCGCATCGCGCCCAACGAGGTTTCGGATCCGATGCCGAAAACATGGTAGGCATTGTCGGGCTCGCCATACCACAGGATGGTGACGTCCGGCAGGTCGCGGGTGATGACCGTCAGGAAGGCGTCGGTCATCCAGCGGGTGCCGGCCAGGTCCGGATACTGCTTCGGTGCCTCGGGCCGGCCTACCTCGTCCAGGATCGCCCGCACCTCGGCTTCGGGGAAGGAACTCTCGGGCTGGTGGACCGACAGGCACAGCGCGTCCAGCCCGGTCATCGGCTGCTTCAGCCGCACGCTGCCGGCGGAATTGGCCGACAGTACCTTCAGCCGCCGGCCGTTGGCCGCCAGAATCTCGCCCAGGGTCGGGGTCGTGAACAGCCGGCCGTCATAGGCCGCGGTCGCCTTGTCGATCTTGGCGACGTCATAGCCCTCGAAGCGCTCGCGGGCGTCGACCCGGGGGTCCAGGAAGAAGTTCGCCACCATGCCATGGCCGGATGGCCGGGCGCCGGTCACCAGGGTGGGCAGGTTGACATAGGTCTCGGTCGGGAAGGCGGCGGAATGGCGGGCCAGCACCGTGCCCCGCTCCAGCAGCGCCGTCAGCACCGGCATGCGATCGTGGGTGACGAGTTCCGGGCGCAGGCCGTCTAGGCCGATCAGCAGAAAGCGCATGGGGGGCGGGCTCCGGTGGCGGCGGCTGCCGAGAGGATCGGGAGGAGGTGACATAGCAGGATCATGTTGCACCTCTGTGATCGGCCTGCCCAGCCCTCTCTGGATTAAACCAGATATCGGTGCCCTCATCGGCTCTGGCGAGGGGGGGCGCGCTGCTGTTAGGTTGGGCGGATTTTCCCCGACGGACAAGCGGATGACCCTGCGCGACCCGATCTATCTCAAGGCCAAGACCCATCTGAGCGACGGGCTGGACGAGGGCCGCTGGCGGCCCGGCGACAAGCTGCCCTCGGAACGGGATCTGGCGCGCCAGCTCCTGCTGGACCGCAATCTCGTCCGCCATGCCCTGATGGCGCTGGAAGGCGAAGGGCGGGTGATGCGGCTGGATCGCCGGGGCTGGTTCGCCACCCCGCCCCGCCTGGCCTTCGACCCGGTCAACCATGTCAACTTCGCCCGCGCCGCCCGCGACCAGGGGCGGGATCCGGGCTGGCAGTCGCTGCAGCGCGACATGGTGCCCGCTCCCGGGCCCGAGGCCCGGGCGATGCGGCTTCCGCCCGGCACGCCGCTGCTGCGCACCTTCGCCTGGGGGGCCCTCGACGGGGTGCGGGTCTATGTCGAGGAAACCTTCTATAACCCCCGCCTCGGGCCGGTCGCCGATACGCAGTGGCGTGGACGCTCCACCACCGAGGTCTGGGAGGAGGATTTCGGCATCCGGCCCCGCCAGCGCAATCTTCTGGTCCGTCCCGTGCGGCTGGCGGGAGAGGTGCTCGAGGTTCTGGCACTGGCCCCGGGGGCTCCGGGGGTGTACATCCGCCGGATCAAGGTCGACGAGGTGGGCAATGTCATCGAGATCGACCATGAATACTGGCGGTTCGATGCCGTCGAATTCAGAATGTAAGTCCGACCATGCCGCATGGGGGCCGCCTGCCCGGCTCCCCCGTGCAGCTGCCCGAGGAGAGACCGGATGAAGACCCGCGCCGCCGTCGCGTTCGCGCCGAACACGCCGCTCGAGATCGTCGAGCTCGACCTGGAAGGTCCGAAAGAGGGCGAGGTTCTGGTCGAGATCATGGCCACCGGCATCTGCCATACCGATGCCTATACGCTGTCGGGCAAGGACAGCGAGGGCGTGTTCCCCAGCATCCTGGGGCACGAGGGCGCGGGCATCGTCCGCGAGGTCGGTGCCGGCGTCACCTCGGTCAAGCCTGGTGATCATGTGATCCCGCTCTACACGCCCGAATGCCGCCAGTGCAAGACCTGCCTGTCGCAGAAGTCCAATCTGTGCACCGCGATCCGCGCCACCCAGGGCAAGGGGCTGATGCCCGACGGCACCAGCCGTTTCTCGCTCAAGGGCCAGCCGATCTACCACTATATGGGCTGCTCGACTTTCTCGAACTTCACCGTGATGCCCGAGATCGCGGTCGCGAAGATCCGCGAGGACGCGCCCTTCGACAAGGTCTGCTATATCGGCTGCGGCGTCACCACCGGCATCGGTGCGGTGATCTATACCGCCAAGGTGGAAGCGGGTGCTGATGTGGCCGTATTCGGCCTGGGCGGCATCGGCCTGAACGTGATCCAGGGCGCGAAGATGGTCGGCGCCGACCGGATCATCGGCGTCGATATCAACCCCGGGAAGCGGGCAATGGCCGAGGCTTTCGGCATGACCCACTTCATCAACCCCAAGGAGGTTGGTGCCGACAAGGTCGTGCAGGCGATCACCGATCTGACCGGCGGCGGCGTCGACTACTCCTTCGACTGCACCGGCAACACCACCGTGATGCGTCAGGCCCTGGAATGCTGCCATCGCGGCTGGGGCCAGTCGATCATCATCGGTGTGGCCGAGGCGGGGCAGGAAATCTCCACCCGTCCCTTTCAGCTGGTCACCGGCCGGGTCTGGCGCGGCTCGGCCTTCGGTGGTGCCCGCGGCCGGACCGATGTGCCGAAGATCGTCGACTGGTACATGCAGGGCAAGATCCGCATCGACGAGCTGATCACCGATGTCATGCCGCTGGATCAGATCAATCACGGCTTCGATCTGATGCATGAAGGCAAGTCGATCCGCTCGGTCGTGGTCTACTGATCCGATGATCGTGAAAGACATGGAGACGATCTCCATCAGCCGCTGCTTCGGCGGTACCCAGGGGATCTATGCCCATGCGTCGGCCGAGACCCGCACCCGCATGCGGTTCTCGGTCTTCGTGCCGCCGCAGGCAGAGCAGGGGCCGGTGCCGGTGGTCTGGTTCCTGTCGGGGCTGACCTGCACGGAAGAGAACTTCACCGTCAAAGCCGGCGCCCAGCGCATGGCTGCGGCGCTGGGGCTGATGCTGGTCGCCCCCGATACCAGCCCGCGAGGGGTGGACGACGGCGGCGAGACGGTGCCCGACGATCCGGAGGGGGCCTGGGATTTCGGTCTGGGGGCCGGCTTTTATGTCGATGCCACCGAAGCTCCGTGGGCGCGCAACTACCGGATGTTCTCTTACATCTCGGACGAGCTGCCGCAGCTGATCGCCGGGGCCTTCCCGGCCGATATGAATGCCCAGGGCATCATGGGGCATTCGATGGGCGGGCATGGTGCGCTGACCATCGCGCTGCGCCATCCCGGTCGGTTCCGCTCGGTCTCGGCCTTTGCGCCGATCGTGTCGCCGCTGAACTGCCCCTGGGGCGAAAAGGCGCTGGGCGGCTATCTGGGGCCCGATCGCAGCCGCTGGCGGGCCCATGACGCCGTCGCCCTGATCGAGGACGGTGCCCGCTGCCCGCATATCCTGGTCGACCAGGGCATGGCCGATGGGTTCGTCGCCAGCCAGCTGAAGCCCGACCTGCTGGAAGCCGCCTGCAATGCAGCGGGCCAGCCGCTGACGCTCAACCGGCGCGACGGCTATGACCACAGCTACTACTTCATTGCCAGCTTCATGGAAGACCATCTCCGCTGGCATGCAGCGGCGCTCAGGGACTGATATCCCCGATCGGGCGGGGCGGGATCACCTTTCGCCCGGCCCATCTCCATCCCCGTTGTCGCCCCCATCTCCATCCTCATCCCGATGGCTCGTGGCGGGATGCGCCGGGGCGTCGGGATCGGTCAGCGCCCGGATCAGGTCGGCGATCGCCCGACGGGCGAGCGGATGTGACACCGCCTCGATCCGGGGCAGATCCGGTGCGCTGCGCTCGGGCGTGCGGCGGCGCGGCGGTACCGTCATCGGGTCGGTGGTATCGTCCAGCAGGGCCGACGGCGCCACTTCCAGCACTTCCGCCAGCAGGACGAGGGTGCTGGCCGCGATGCGGTTGCGGCCCTTTTCGTATTTCTGAAGTTGCTGAAAACTGATGCCGAGCGCCGCTGCACAGCGCTGCTGGGTCAGTCCGCGCGCCCTGCGGATGGTGCGGATCCGTCGGCCGACCGCCGCTGCGAAAACCTCCTCCGCGACCTTTCCGCGCCGCAGGCGCGACGACGGCGCCAGATCGTCGCCATCGTCTTCCCACAGGCCATCGGCGTCCCACAAAACGGTCGTGCCGGAATACAGCAGCTCCATCCACGTCCTCCCGTCGGCAGAGTGCGATCGTGCTTCCACCTCAGATTGAAGCACATTTCGTGAGGATCGCGCTACATATCAATCGCCATGCGAGATATAGAGCAAGGCGTGTGCCATGTGGTGAGAAGTCGATCGGCGGTGTATGGCGGCCGGTGGGATGTGCGGCCGCCATGGTTGTGCGGGGTCAGAGCAGGGTATCGATGGCCTCGGTGGGGCGGCCGACCACGGCGCGGCCGCCACGCAGCACCACCGGGCGCTCGATCAGCCGTGGCGTTGCGGCCATGGCGGCGACGAGGGCGTCGTCGTCCTTCGCCGGATCGTCCAGGCCAAGCCCCTTGTATTCCGGTTCGGCCTTGCGGATCAGGGCCCTGGCACCGCCCACCGCCGCAGCGACGCGGGCGATTTCTTCGGCCGGGGGCGGGGTGTCCAGATAGCGCACCACGCGCGGTGTCAGGCCGCGGGCCTCGATCCGCTCCAGGGCCGCACGCGACTTGGAGCAGCGCGGGTTGTGCCAGATCACGATCTCGTCGGGGGTCATGATGGATATCCGTTCCGGTTCAGCTGCGCTTCGCTTCGATGGCATCCCAGATCGCCGCGGCGAGATTGGTGCCGTCGAAGCGCTCGATCTCCTGCAGGCCCGTGGGCGAGGTGACGTTGATCTCGGTCAGATAGTCGCCGATCACGTCGATACCGACGAAGATCAGCCCCTGTTTGCGCAGTTCCGGGCCGATCGCCTCGCAGATCTCGCGCTCGCGGGCGGTCAGTGCCGTGGGTTCGGGGCGGCCGCCGACATGCATGTTCGACCGGGCCTCTCCCTCGGCCGGCACGCGGTTGATGGCGCCCAGCGGTTCGCCATCGACCAGGATGATGCGCTTGTCGCCCTTGCGCACGTCGGACAGATAGCGCTGGGCGATGATCGGCTCGCGGCCCAGCCGGCTGAACACCTCGATCGCGCTGTTGAAGTTCTCATCGTCCGGGCGGATGCGGAACACCGCCGCGCCGCCATTGCCGTAGAGCGGCTTCAGGATGATGTCGCGGTGCTCGGCCCGGAAATCGCGCAGGGCCTGGACATCGGCGGTGATCAGAGTGGGCGGCGCCAGCTCTGGATAATGGGTCACCAGCAGTTTTTCCGGCGCGTTGCGCACCGACTGCGGGTCGTTCACCACCAGCGTTTTCGGATGAACGTGCTCCAGGATATGGGTGGTGGTGATATAGGCCATGTCGAAGGGCGGATCCTGGCGGAGCAGCACGACGTCCATGGTGGTCAGGTCGCGCAGCTCCAGCGCCCCCAGGCGGAAATGGTCGCCGGCCATGCGGCGCACGGTGACCTCGTGGCCGCGGGCGGTGACCCGGCCGTCGCGCAGCGCCAGATCGCGGGGCAGATAGTAGAACAGGCTGTGCCCGCGGCGCTCGGCCTCCAGCATCAGGGCGAAGGTGCTGTCGGCATTGATGTCGATCGACTGGATCGGGTCCATCTGGACCGCAACGGCAAGGCTCATGGGACGGGAAACTCCTCAGCGCGGATGAAGCCTGTGGCGGCCGATATGGGGTGGATCCGGGCGGGGCGGAAGATGGACAGCGTGGATCCGGGCGGGGCGGAAGGCGGTCCGTGATAGGACCACCACTCAATTCAGCTCGGCGCGCAACCGTTCGACCAGGGTGAGGGCCCGCCTGCGGGGTTCCTCGGCGGTGGTGTTGGCGGCGAAGACCTCCAGAGCCTGAACGGCGCCCAGCTGCTCGCCCAGCCGGGCGCGCATCAGCCCCAGCTCGTACCACAGCGCCCAGTCGGTGGGCGCGATCAGCAGCATGCGGGCCAGCACGTCGCGGGCGCGGTCCAGCTCGCCCCGGCCGGCGGCACGGATCTTCAGGTTGTTCTGCAGGCGCAGCAGCACCGCGCGGCGGTCCACCGCCCGGTAATGCTCGGGTTCCAGCTCGGCGGTGTCGCCGGCCACCTGCTTCAGCAGCGCGCGCAGATCCGAGGTTTCCACCACCCGGCCGCGATCGAAGGGATCGACCAGCACCCGGTCCATGCCGCCTTCCACGCGGATCAGGAAATGGGCGGGAAAATTGACCCCCACGACCGGCCAGCCCAGTGTTTCGCCCAGATGCATGGCCAGCACGCCCAGGGCCACCGGCAGGCCGCGGCGGCGCTCCAGCACCCGGGCCAGGCTGGCATTGTCGTCGTGGTCATAGGTCTCGTCGTCGCCGTCGAAGCCATAACGGCCGTGAAGGATGTCGGCGATCAGCACCGCCCGGTCCCGGGCGCCGTCATCGGCATCGGCGGCATCGACGCCGGTCTTCAGCCCGCGGGCCATGGCCTCGCTTTCGGCGGCCAGCGACATCTCTTCCAGCAGGGCCCGCGCCTTTGCAGGATCGGCCGTCGGATGGTCGAGTGCCGAGAGCAGCAATGCGGTCTCGGCGATCGGGATCGCATCGTCATCCAGCCGGCCGACGGCCTCCAGCCTGCGGGCGATGGCCGCCCGCTCCGACGGTGTGCCAGTGCTCATGCTCCGGCCCCCGGGTGCTTGACCTCCACATACGATACCACCCGCTTCACTCCCGAAATGCCGCGGGCGATCTCGACCGCCCGGGCATGTTCCGCATCGCTGGCCGCCAGCCCGATCAGGTAGACCACGGCGCCCGAGACCTCGATGTTGTAGTTGAAGGAATTGACCGCCTCGTCGGCGAGCAGGGCGGCCCGGACCTTTGTGGTGAGCCATGTGTCACGTGCGTAGTCGCCGAGGTTGCCTTCCCCCACCACGCGGATCTCGTCCATCACCTGCGTGACGCCCGGCACGCCCCGCGCGATGCTCACCGCTTCCGACTTCCAGGTCCGGGTGGCCACCCGGCCGGTCAGCAGCACCCGGCCCTGATTGACCTGGATGTGCACCGGGCGGTAAAGCTCGTCGACCTGGCGCTCGAAGTAACGCCGGGCGATCCCGGCGCGGATATCGGCATCCGACACCACGCCGCCGATGCCGCGTTCATCCGCGGCGGCCGAGACGGCGGTGGCGCCGCCGGTGGCCACGGCGGCGGCGCAGGCCTGAAGCAGGCCGGCCAGGGCGATCGCCACAAGCGGCACGGCCAGGCGGCGAAGAGGGGTGGTCCGGGAAAAAAGCTCGGTCATGGGCTCGGTCGTCGGGGGTGACGTCAGGACGTTGAACGGCGCGCGCATCCTAGCACCGGCTGCGGGTACTGCGCCATCTGGTGCAGCCGGGTCAGGATCCGTCAGGGCGCCAGGCATCGGGCAGATGATGGGGCAGGCCCAGCCGGTCGACCCAGATCAGGTCGAAGCGCAGGCCTTCGACACCGCCGGCCCCCAGCGCCTCGCCGCGCGCCAGCACCCAGTCGGCGGCGCGGGCCAGACGGCGGCGCTGGGCCGGCAGCACCGCTTCGCCGGCGGTTGCCCGGTCCGGGCGGCGCTTGACCTCGACGACGGCGAGCATCCGCCCGCGTCGGGCCAGGATATCGATCTCGCCCGCGGGTGTCTTCAGCCGCCGGGCCAGGATCCGCCAGCCGGTGAGACGCAGGCGAAGTGCCGCCAGCGCCTCCGCCCGCCGGCCGGCACGTTCCGACGACCGGCCCCGGGCGATCCGGGGGCTGCGCGTGCCGCCGCCGCTCACCCCTCGCCCTCTGCATCGTCGTCGCCGGTCAGCGCCACTGCGCGGGCATAGAAGGCCTTGCGCGGCGCGCCGGTCAGTTCCGCCAGCAGCCTGGCCGCCCGGTTGGCGCCCAGCGCCTTGACCAGCGGCGGCAGCAGCTTCTCCACCGCGGCCGCATCCAGCGCCCCGCCGGCGGGCAGGGCGTCGCCTTCCCCGGCCGCCTCGCGTGCCGGTGTCCGATGGCCTTCGATCAGCAGCACGATCTCGCCGCGCGGCGGTGCCGCCTCGAAGCGGGCGGCAAGCTCAGGGAGGGGGCCGCGCACGACCTCTTCATAAAGCTTGGTGAGTTCCCGCGCGACCGCGGCCTGGCGAGGCCCCAACAGCTCGGCCAGTTCGGCGAGGGTGCGGGCGATGCGGTTGGGGCTTTCATAGAACACCAGCGTCGCCGGCTCGTGGGCCAGGCCTGCAAAGCTGCTGCGGCGTTCACCGGGCTTCGCCGGCGGAAACCCCAGGAACAGCACCCGGTCGGTCGGCAGGCCCGCGATCGAGAGCGCCGCGGTGAGGGCCGAAGCCCCGGGCACGGCACGGACCTGGTGGCCGGCGCCTGCTGCCTCGCGCACCAGCTTGTAGCCGGGATCCGACACCAGCGGCGTCCCGGCATCCGAGACGAGCGCGATCCGCTCCCCCGCCTCCAGCCGGCGCAGCACCTCGGGGCGCATGCGGGCGGCATTGTGCTCGTGATAGGGGGCGAGCTTCGCCCTGACGCCCCAATGGCCCAGCAGCCGGCCGGTGGTGCGGGTATCCTCGCACAGCACAAGGTCGGCCTGGCCCAGCACATCCAGGGCGCGTGGGGTCATGTCGCCCAGATTGCCGATGGGCGTCGCCACCGCATACAGGCCCGGATCGATCCGCCGGCCGGCACGCGGCGGCGGGCCCGCCTCACCCTCGGGGTCGTCCGTGTGTTGTCTCGGGCCGGGGCTGCCATTACTCTGATCGCCACCCTGGTCGCCGCAGTCCGGGCCATGGCCGCTTTCGTGGCCCGCCGGGCCGGCCTCTGCCGCAACGACATCCGATGAGATCCGATCCCGTGAAAACTGACCGGTCCCGTGTCCGTCCGGCTGAACCCGGCCCGCTCCACCGCCTGCTTCGTCGCTCGCGCGCGTCGTCATTGCGTCTCTTGCCTCTCGCGGCGATGCTCGTGCTTGCCGCCTGTCAGAGCCAGAGGGTAGAGCCGCCGGCGCCTCCGGCACAAGTGCAGCCGCAGCAGCCCCAGCAGCCGGTGCAGGTTCTGCCCCAGCAGCCGCCGAAGCCGGCAGTGCCGGAAAGCCCGCTCGACCTGCCGCCGGGCGCGCTCCGCGTCGGTCTGCTGGTGCCGATGACCGGCCCCCAGGCCGGTTTCGGCCAGGCGATGATCGATGCCGCCACGCTGGCACTTGCGGATGTGAAGGCCGATGACGTGGTGCTGCTGCCCCGCGACAGCGGAGCCGAGCCTCAGCAGAGCGCCGCCGCGGCCCGCGACCTGGTCGAAAACCAGGCCGCGACCGTGCTGCTCGGGCCGATCTACGGCCGCAACGTGCCGGCGGTGGCCGAGGTTGCCGCCCCCCGTCAGGTGCCTGTGGTCGCCTTCTCGAACGACACCTCGGCACTGCGCCCGGGCGTGCATCTGATCGGGCTGGCGCCCGAGGTGCAGGTCGAAAGGGTGGTGGACTATGCCGTCCAGCAGGGCAAGAGCCGCTTTGCCGCCCTGTTGCCCTATGGCGCCTATGGGGATCGGCTGGCCGAAAGCTACCGCAAGGCGGTGGCCCGCACCGGGGCCGAGCTGGTCGATATCGTGCGCTATTCCGACCCCGGATCCGATGCCCAGGATGCCGTCCGGCGCCTGTCGGGCGGGCAGCAGACGCCCCCCTTCGACAGCCTGTTGCTGGCCGAGACCGGCGAGCGGCTGCGCGGTATCGCCAGCCTGCTGCCCTATTACGGCATCGATGCCGGCGAGGCGCAGATCCTGGGCACCGCTCTCTGGATGGATCAGCCGGTCGGCCGCGACCAGAACCTGCAGGGCGCCTGGTATGCCGCCCCCGACCGCGGCGCCTGGGACGGTTTCGTGCGCCGCTTCAGCGCGCTGTTCGGTGCGCAGCCGCCGGCACTGGCTGGGCTGTCCTATGATGCGACCGCCCTTGCCGCTGTGCTGGGCCGCAAGGGTCAGCTTGCCCGCGAACTCGACAATCCGGACGGGTTTGCCGGGGTGAACGGCCTGTTCCGCTTCGATCAGAAGGGCGCGGCGGAACATGCGCTCGCCATCTATCAGGTGACGGCGACCGGCGGCGAACTGCTCGATCCGGCGGCCCAGCGCTTCACCGCCGGTGCGCGTCCCGGGGAGGGCGTGATCCGCTCCAACCCGCTTGCCGCCCCCACCCAGCCGGCGGCATCGAGCGTGCCGCCCACCACCGGCGCAGCTTCCACTTCGGGTGTGAGCGGCGCGACCACCACTGGTACCGCAAGCGGTGCGGCCCCACAGGGCCTTACCGGTTCGGTGCCGCCGGCGCGCTGACCGCGCGCCGTCAGCCCCCGGGAAGCAGTCAGGCCTCGGGAAACCGCTCGTCCAGATCGTCGGCGAGCAGATGGGCGGTCAGCGCCCCCAGCACCAGCCGGCCGGCGGGCGTCGCCACCAGCCGGTCGGTGCGCCCGGCGACGAAGCCGCCCTCCACCGCCTGGGCAAGGCGGGCGGCATCCACCGCATCGCGCAGCGCCACGCCGGTCCGGCGCTCGAAGACGGCGGGGTCGATGCCGGCATCGAGCCGGAGCCCCATCATCAGCGCCTCTTCTGCCGCCCGTGCCTGCCCGACGACCACGGCTTCGTCGCGGCCGTGACCATGGGTATCGATCAGGTCGAGCCAGGTTTCGGGCGCCCGCGCCCGCCGGGTGGCTTCGCGCCGGCCGTCCGGACCCGTCGGCACCCGGCCATGGGCGCCGGGCCCAATGCCGGCATAGTCGGCATAGGTCCAGTAGGCGAGATTGTGGCGGCATTCGAATCCCGGGCGGGCGTGGTTCGACACCTCATAGGCCGGCAGCCCCGCCGCGGCGAGCCGAGCGGTCGTCGCCTCGTAGAGATCCGCCGCCTCGTCATCCTCGGGCAGGACCAGTTCCCCGCGGGCATGGCGGGTGTGGAAGGCGGTGCCCGGCTCGATGGTCAGCTGATAGAGCGACAGATGGTCGGCAGCCAGGCCGACCGCACGGTCAAGTTCCGCCATCCAGGCGGCCATGGTCTGGCCCGGCCGGGCATAGATCAGGTCGAAGGACATGCGCGGGAAGATCTCGCGGGCCTGGCCGATGGCATCCAGTGCCTCGGCCAGGCCATGCGCCCGCCCCAGCGCCTTCAGCGCAGCCTCGTCCAGTGCCTGGACGCCGATCGACAGCCGTTCCACGCCGGCCGCGCGGAAATCCTTGAGCCTGGCGGACTCGACCGTGGTCGGGTTGGCCTCCAGGCTGATTTCAGGCGCGCTCTCGGCTGGGAAAAGGGTGCGGGCCCGCTCGATGATCCGGGCGGTGGTGGCGGGGTCCATCAGCGAGGGCGTGCCGCCGCCGAAGAAAATCGACCCCAGCGGCCGTGGCCCCAGCCGCCGGGCTTCGTCTTCCAGCTCGGTCAGCAGGGCGCGTTCCCAGCGGGGCCCGTCGATCTTCTCCCGCACATGGCTGTTGAAGTCGCAATAGGGGCATTTGGAGACGCAGAACGGCCAGTGGACGTAGAGCGCGAGCGGTTCGGTGGCGGCGGTGGTCATCCCGGGGGTCAGTCGGGCTCGAAACAGGCGCGGACCAGCTGGCGGAAGGCGATGGCGCGGTGGCTGATCGCATGCTTCTCCGCCGGCTCGAACTCGCCGAAGGTGCGGCTGTCGCCTTCGGGCACGAAGATCGGGTCGTAGCCGAAGCCGTTGCTGCCACGGGGCGGGAATTCCAGATGTCCCTGGATGACGCCCTCGAAGGTTTCCACCGCGCCGTCCGGCCAGGCCAGCGCCAGGGCGCAGACGAAGGCACCCCGGCGGTCGGGATCGTCGCCCATGCGGGTGCGGACCAGTTCGATCGCCACGGCGAAATCCTTGGACGGGCCGGCCCAGCGCGCGGAATAGATGCCGGGTGCCCCGTCCAGCGCCTCGACGGTCATGCCGCTGTCGTCGGCGAGGGCGGGCAGGCCCGAGGCCTCGGCGGCAGCCCGCGCCTTGAGCACGGCGTTGTCGATGAAGGTCAGGCCGGTCTCTTCGGGCTCGGGCAGGCCGAGGTCGCCGGCCGAGACGACGTCCACGCCGAAGGGCTCCAGCAGTTCGCGGATCTCCACCACCTTGCCCTTGTTGTGGCTGGCGATGACGAGGCGGTCCTCGGTAAAACGACGATGGGGGCTGGTCATCCGAAGATCTCCGGTCAGCGGTCCTTGCGCTGGGCGGCCGCCAGCGCATCGCCCAGGGTGCCGAGCGGCCGTCCCTGCTGATTGCGGTCGCGGTCGGGCGCGCGGCCACCGCCACTATTGTTGCCGCCCCCCTTGTTGCCACCGCCCTTGCCGCCACCGGCATTGCGGTTGCCGCCGCCCGGCTTGCCACTGCCCTGTTTCTGCGCCTTCTGCTGCTGGGCCAGCTGCTCGGGGGACAGCGGCGGCGGGGTGGCGAGGTCGGGCCGGCCTTCCATGGCGGCGATGATCGCCTCTTTCTGCAGCTCGAACAGCCGTGCCGTGCCGATTTCGGCCAGTTCGACCAGACGGCGGAACTGGGTGGGCGAGAACGGGTCGGCCTCGGCCGTCGCCTGGACCTCGACGATGCCTCCGCCTTCGGCCAGCACGAAATTGGCATCGGCCTCGGCGCGGCTGTCCTCGTCATAATCGAGATCGAGCACGGCCTCGCCGTCGACCAGGCCGCAGGAGATGGCCGCCACTGCCCGGGTGATCGGATGCTCGGCAAGGTCCCGCGTCGCCACCAGCTTCTGCAGCGCCAGCCACAAGGCGACATAGCCGCCGGTGATCGAGGCGGTACGGGTGCCGCCATCGGCCTGGATGACGTCGGCATCGACCCGGATCTGGCGCTCGCCCAGCTTCTGCATGTCGACGACCGCGCGCAGGCTGCGGCCGATCAGGCGCTGAATCTCGACCGTGCGGCCCTGCTGCTTGCCCTTGGCGGCCTCGCGATCGGTGCGGCTGTGGGTCGCGCGCGGCAGCATGCCGTATTCCGCGGTCACCCAGCCCTTGCCGGTGTTGCGCAGGAAGGGCGGCACCTTCTCTTCCACCGTCGCCGTCACCAGCACCTTGGTGTCGCCGAAATGAACCAGGCACGAGCCCTCGGCATATTTGTTCACCATCGGTTCGAACCGGATGACGCGGAGCGCATCGACGGCACGGCCGGACAGGCGCATCGGAGACTGACGCATGGGGAGACAAGGCCTCGGCAGCGGGCGATGCGGGTGCATCACCCCGGATAACAGATCGGGAGGGGCGGACGGTGCGGAACATGGTTGCGGTGTCGCACCGGCCGGCTGGCTGGTAAAGCTACGCGCTCGGGCCCGGGCTTGCAATGTCGGCAGACCGTCGCCGCACTATGCCCCTGCCCGCGCCATGTCCTAGAGTTGACGGTCGAAGGCCCCCCTCTTACATACCGGCTCGGACGGCCATCCCGGCCGGTCGGACCGTCATCGACGTCGGACCGTCAGCGGAGGGTCAAGGTGGAGCGGATCAGATCCATGTCGCGCGCGAATGATCGGGAGAATGTCGACCGTCAGGCGCTCGAAGCCCTGGAAGGCTTCGGCGGGCCGCCGCGCGCCTTCCAGCAGCTGAACGAGCGCTCACGCGAGGTGTTCCGCCATGTGGTCGACGCCTTCGTCGAGACCGGCGAGCCGGTCGCCTCGCGGACCATCGCCCGTCGGCTGGGCAGCAGCCTGTCGCCCGCCACCATCCGCAATGTGATGGCCGATCTTGAGGAAAGCGGGCTGCTTTATGCGCCGCATACCTCGGCCGGGCGGCTGCCGACCGATATCGGGCTGCGGCTGTTCGTCGACGGCCTGCTCGAGATCGGCGACCTGTCCGATGACGAGCGCCGGGCGATCGACAGCCAGTGCAACGGTGCCGGCCGCAGCATGGCCCAGGTCCTGACCGAGGCGAGCGGCGTGGTCGCCGAGATGTCGCGCTGCGTGGGGCTGGTGATCGCCCCCAAGAGCGAAGCCGGGCTGAAGCATGTGGAATTCGTGCCGCTTTCGGAAAACCGGGCCCTGGTGATCCTGGTCGACGAAAACGGCATGGTCGAGAACCGGGTGATGCCGCTGCCCCCCGGCCTGCCGCCGGCCAAGCTGATCGAGGCCGGCAATTATCTGAGCGCGCGGCTGCGCGGCCGCACCATGGACGAGGCCCGCCAGCTGATCGGCGACGAAATCGCCCGCAACTCGGCCGAGATCGACACCCTGACCGCCCGGGTGGTGGAGCAGGGGCTGGCGACCTGGTCGGGCGGCCATGACGACGGGCTGCTGATCGTCAGCGGCCAGTCACGGCTGCTCGACAATGTTTCGGCGCTGTCGGATATCGAGCGCATCCGCCGGCTGATGGAGGCGCTGGAGACCAAGAAGGACATTCTGCGCCTGCTGACCGAAAGCCAGCGGGCGGAAGGGGTCCAGATCTTCATCGGGTCGGAGAGCGCGCTTTTCGGCCTGAGCGGCTGTTCCGTGATCGCGGCACCCCTGACCGATCAGAACCGGCGCTATGTGGGTGCGATCGGCGTGATCGGGCCCACCCGGGTGAACTATGCCCGGATCGTGCCGGTGGTGGATTACACGGCAAAACTGATCGGGCGGTTGATCGGCTGACGGTCTGGGGCAGAATGGCCCCGACCACCGATCGGCCCCCATGGCGACGGATGCCCCGGCCGGGGCGGGACTGTCCGGCCCGGGCATCTGCGGAGCGTGGCCGGGGCAGGCCCCGAAGCGGGCGGCCCGGGCCGCGGGTTCGAACGAGAAGACGATGGAGCAGGCTTGAGATGACCGACCAGAACCAGACGCCCGAGGGTACCGAGGCCGAGGCCATGCCCGACACTGCCGCGGCCGAGAGCCCCGACGGCCGGATCAGCCCTGAAGCCCGGATTCAGGCGCTTGAGGCGGAACTGGCCCAGATCCGCGACCAGCATCTGCGCGCGCTGGCCGACATGGAAAACCTGCGCCGCCGGGCCCAGCGCGAGGTGGAAGATGCCGGCAAGTATGCGGTGACGAAATTCGCCCGCGACGTGCTCGCCGTCTCGGACAATCTGGAGCGCGCCGCCCAGGCCGTCCCCCCTGAAAAGCGCGGTGGCGATCCGCTGGTCGACCAGCTGGCCCAGGGTGTGGACATGACCCTGTCGTCGTTCCGCCAGACGCTGGAGACCCACGGCATCCGCCGTGTCGACCCGCTGGGCGAGCGCTTCGACAGCAAGCTTCATCAGGCGATGATGGAGGTCGAGGACCGCACGAAGCCGGCCGGCACCGTGGTCCAGGTTCTCCAGACCGGCTATGTGATCGCCGACCGCCTGCTGCGCCCGGCCATGGTCGCCGTCTCGCGCGGTGGCCCGAAGGAGGGGGCGCCTGCGCCCGAGACCCCCGGCAGCCGGGTCGATACCTCTGCCTGACGCCGGAACCGTCCGGCGGTGACAGCCAAGGCCCGTTCCGCCTGCCGGTGAGCGACCGGCGGCGGGCGGGCCCTTGTCGTGTCAGGACCCTGAAGTGGTGCGAAAGAGCTGAGACAGGGCGTGGCCGGGCCGCCATGCGCGACATGTCGCAGCATTTCTGAGACGCCCCCATGGTTGCGCCCCCGCCCGGGCTTCCCTATATGACGCTCGACCGCAGATGTCGGGGCGAAATTGGGCATCGTTCCGTCATCTGCCTGGACCCTTCCACCCATTCACGCATGGAAACGGGGGGGCCGTCGGCGCCGCTCTGATCAGGGCCGTCGGCGCCCGCTACCTGAGAGAGACCGAACCCATGAGCAAAGTCATCGGCATCGACCTGGGCACCACCAACTCTTGCGTCGCGATCATGGACGGCAAGAACGCCAAGGTCATCGAGAACAGCGAAGGTGCACGCACGACGCCCTCGATGGTGGCCTTCACCGAGGATGACGAAATTCTGGTCGGCCAGCCGGCAAAGCGCCAGGCGGTCACCAACCCCGAGAACACCGTCTTCGCGGTCAAGCGCCTGATCGGCCGGACCTTCAACGACCCGACGACCCAGAAGGACGCCAAGATGGTGCCCTACCGGATCGTCAAGGCGGACAATGGCGACGCCTGGGTCGAGGTGCGCGGCAAGAAGCAGTCGCCGAGCCAGATCAGCGCGCAGATCCTGAAGAAGATGAAGGAGACTGCCGAGGCCTATCTGGGTGAGACCGTCACCCAGGCGGTCATCACGGTCCCGGCCTACTTCAACGACAGCCAGCGCCAGGCGACCAAGGATGCCGGCAAGATCGCCGGGCTCGAGGTGCTGCGCATCATCAACGAGCCGACGGCGGCGGCGCTCGCCTATGGCCTCGAGAAGAACGACGGCAAGACCATCGCGGTCTACGACCTGGGCGGCGGCACCTTCGACGTGTCGATCCTGGAGATCGGTGACGGCGTGTTCGAGGTGAAGTCGACCAATGGCGACACCTTCCTCGGCGGCGAAGACTTCGACATGCGGATCGTCGATTACCTCGCCGACGAGTTCAAGAAGGAGAACGGCATCGACCTGCGCAGCGACCGTCTGGCCCTGCAGCGGCTGAAGGAAGCCGCCGAGAAGGCCAAGATCGAGCTGTCCAGCGGCATGCAGACCGAGGTCAACCTGCCCTTCATCACCGCCGACCAGACCGGCCCGAAGCATCTTGCGATCAAGGTGACCCGCGCCAAGCTGGAAGCCCTGGTGGCGGACCTCGTCGAGCGCACCATCGAGCCCTGCCGCAAGGCGCTGAAGGATGCGGGCCTCACCGCCGGCGAGATCGACGAGGTCGTGCTGGTCGGTGGCCAGACCCGCATGCCCAAGGTCATCGAGAAGGTGAAGGAGTTCTTCGGTCGCGAACCCCATCGCGGCGTTAACCCGGACGAGGTGGTCGCCATCGGCGCCGCCATCCAGGCCGCCGTGCTGAAGGGTGAGGTCAAGGACGTTCTGCTGCTCGACGTGACCCCGCTGTCGCTGGGCATCGAGACGCTGGGCGGCGTGATGACCAAGCTGATCGAGCGCAACACCACCATCCCGACCAAGAAGAGCCAGGTGTTCTCCACCGCCGACGACAACCAGACGGCGGTGACCATCCGGGTCTTCCAGGGCGAGCGCGAGATGGCGGCGGACAACAAGCTGCTCGGCCAGTTCGATCTGGTCGGCATTCCGCCGGCGCCGCGCGGCGTGCCGCAGGTCGAGGTGACCTTCGACATCGACGCCAACGGCCTGGTCAATGTGTCGGCCAAGGACAAGGCGACGGGCAAGGAGCAGGCGATCCGCATTCAGGCCTCGGGCGGTCTGTCCGATGCCGAGATCGAGCGGATGGTCAAGGAAGCCGAGGCGAATGCCGCCGAGGACAAGAAGCGCAAGGAGCTGGTCGAGGCCCGCAACCACGCCGACGGTCTGGTGCATTCCACCGAGAAGAGCCTGAAGGAGCACGGCGACAAGATCGGCGCCGAAGACCGGACGGCGATCGAGGATGCGGTGACCGCGCTCAAGGCCGCGCTCAACGGCGACGATGCCGACGACATCAAGGCCAAGACCGAGGCGCTGTCGATGGCGGCGATGAAGCTTGGCGAGGCGATGTACAAGGCCGGCGAGCAGGGCGATGGCCCGACCGCTTCGGGCCCGGGTGCCGGTGCCGGTGCAGCCGGGGCGGCCGATGACGGTGTCGTCGATGCCGACTTCGAGGAAGTGAAGGACGACAAGGGCGGCCGGGCCTGAGGCCCGCCACCCGTTTCCGGGGGCGGTCGGTGCCGACGAGGCGCCGGTCGCCCACGGTCGTTTTCAGAGGGAGCTGCGCGGGGGTCCGGTTCTCGTGCGCGCGCCCATGATCGAAGGCACCGGCAGAGGCGTCCGCCACGGCAGGCGCGCGGATGCCCCGGCTCAAGGTACAGTCCACGACCATGGCGAAGGCCGATTACTACGAGATGCTCGGCGTTGCGCGAGACGCCGACGAAGCGACGCTCAAGAAGGCATTCCGCAAGCTGGCGATGCAGTATCACCCGGACCGCAATCCGGGTGACGCCGAAGCGGAACAGCGCTTCAAGGAAATCAACGAAGCCTACGAGGTCCTGAAGGACCCGAAGAAGCGTCAGGCCTATGACCAGTTCGGCCATGCCGCCTTCGAGGCGGGCATGGGCGGCGGTCGCGGCGGTCCCCGCGGCTTCGATTTCGGCTCGTCCTTCGCCGATGTCTTCGAGGACATCTTCGGCGAGTTCATGGGCGGCGGCCGTGGCGGTGGCCGTGGCGGCGGATCCCGCGGCGCCGATATGCGCTTCGACCTTGAGATCACGCTCGAGGATGCCTTCAACGGCAAGCAGACCGAGATCACCGTTCCCGCTTCGGCGACCTGCGAGGTCTGCGACGGTTCGGGTGCGGCCGAGGGCACCCAGCCCGTGACCTGCCCGACCTGTAACGGCCACGGCAAAGTCCGCGCGACCCAGGGCTTCTTCACCATCGAACGCACCTGCCCCGCCTGCCACGGCGTCGGCCGGGTGATCAAGGATCCGTGCAAGAATTGCGGCGGCGCGGGCCGCGTGCGTCGCGATAAGACGTTGGCGGTCAACATCCCGGCCGGTGTCGAGGACGGCATGCGTATCCGCCTGTCGGGCGAGGGCGAGGCCGGGGTTCGTGGCGGGCCGCCGGGCGATCTCTACATCTTCCTTGCGGTGGCACCGCATCCGGTGTTCCAGCGCGACGGGGTCGACGTGTCGTGCCGGGTGCCGATCCCCATGACCCGCGCAGCCCTCGGCGGCACGGTCGAGGTGCCGACGCTGGAAGGGGCACGGGTGCGGCTCAACATCCCCGCCGGCACCCAGTCCGGCCACCAGTTCCGCCTGCGCTCGAAGGGTATGCCCTCGGTTCAGGGACGCGGCGGGCGCGGCGACATGTATGTGATCATCAATGTCGAGACGCCGGTCAATCTCTCGGCCCGCCAGCGGGAGCTGCTTGAAGAGTTCGAGCGCGAGGGATCGGAAGGCGGCACCTCGTCCAGCCCGCAGTCCGAGGGTTTCTTCGCCAAGGTGAAGGAGCTGTGGTCGGATCTGACCGATTGAGCCGATCTCAGCCTCGGGCGGGCCGGGATCGGCTTTCGCGGGGGCCTGAAACGCGGTAGGAAAAGGGGCGCAGCCGTGTTGAAGCGGCTGTGCCCCTTTTTCGTGTCGGATGTCTCGAAAGGACCGGAAGATGAGCGCGAGCGGGATCGCGATCGGCGTGGTCGGCTGTGCGGGCCGGATGGGACGCACCTTGCTGGCTGCCATCGCCACAACCCCGGGCTGCCGCATCGCGGGCGGCACCGAGCGGCCCGGCAGCGAGGAAGTCGGCCAGGATCTGGGCCGCTTTGCCGGGGTCGATCCTCTGGGCCTCGCCGTCGGTGACGATCCGGCCGTGCTGTTCGCGGCTGCCGATGTGGTGATCGACTTCACCCGGCCCGCCGCCACCACGGCCCATGCCCGCCTGGCCGCCGGCAGCAACACCGCCCTCGTCATCGGCACCACCGGGCTTTCGTCAGAAGACGAAGCCGTGCTCGCCGATGCCGCCCGGTCGGTGCCGATGGTCTATGCGCCCAACATGTCGCTGGGCGTCACTCTGCTCATGCATCTGGTGGAGCAGGCGGCGGCGCGGCTCGATGCGGATTACGACATCGAGATCGTCGAAATGCATCACCGCCACAAGGTCGACGCGCCCTCGGGCACGGCGCTCGGCCTGGCGCGGGCCGCCGCCCGTGGCCGCGAGGTTTCGCTCGACGATGTGGCGGATCGCGGACGTGACGGCCTGACCGGGCCGCGCAGGCGTGGCGCGATCGGGATGTCGGCACTGCGGGGCGGCGATGTGGTCGGCGACCATCAGGTCATCTTCGCGACCGATGGCGAGCGCCTGGAACTGGGCCATCGCGCCTCGTCGCGCGAGACCTTTGCCCGTGGGGCGGTCAAGTCGGCGCTCTGGGTCGCCGGGCGGGCGCCGGGGCTCTACGACATGCGCGATGTGCTGAATCTGCGTTGAGGCGGGGGCGCTGAGGCAGGGGCGGGGCGCTCAGCGTCTGCGGCGATTGGCGACGGTGATCGCCGACAGGATCAGCCCCAACGCCAGAAAGGCGTTCAGGCTGGGCTGTTCGCCCAGCAGCAGAATGCCCCACATAACGCCGAAGGCGGGGATGAGGTAGTTGTTGAGCGCCACCAGCACCGCCCCGCCGCGCGCCATCAGCCGGTAGAACAGCAGATAGGCAAGGCCGGTGCAGGCGATGCCGAGCAGGGTGACCGCGGCCATCGCCTCCAGCGCCGGCGCCTGGGTCCAGGGCTGTTCCAGGACGGCGGCGACCGGCAGGGCCAGCACGGCGCCCGAGGTCAAGGTCGCCGTCGCCGAAACCAGCGGCGGCACATGGCGCACCCGCTCGGCATAGAGCGAGGCGACGGCATAGCAGAGGGCGGCGCCCAGGATCGCAAGTTCGCCGATCCCGCCGCCGGCCTCGGTCAGGGCCGAGGGACCGACCAGCACGACCACCCCGGAAAAGCCGAGCGCAATGCCCGCCACCCGCCCGGCGGTGATCGGGTTTTCCGCCGGTTTGGCGACCCGCGCCAGCACCAGGGTGAACAGCGGCATCGCCGCCATCAGGATCGCCGCCACCGCCGAGGGCACATGCTGCTGCCCCCAGGCGATCAGCGTGAAGGGGGCGAGATTGCCGATCGCGCCGAACACCACGAAGGGCAGCCAGTCGGCCGCCCGGGCCGGCAGGCGCAGCCCCCGAAGCTTCAGCACCGCATAAAGCGCCGCGGCCCCAAGCGCCAGCCGGCTGACCACGATGGTGAACGGCCCCATGGTCGGCAGGGCGGTCTTGATCAGCATGAAGGATCCGCCCCACAGCGCGGCGAGCAGGATCAGGCAGCCATAATCCGCCGGTCCGAAGCCGCGCGCGGCCAGGGCACCGGCAACGCCCGCCGGGCGCACGTCATCCGACATCGCCATCCTCGAAGCACTGCGGGGGAGGGGATCGCGAAAGCCGGATGATCGCGCGCGGGTGGGGGAGAGGTCAAGGGAAGGGCGGCAGGTTCACTTCTGGAACACATAGCTCCCCGGTGCCGCGCCCAGCGCCGGATAGCCCTTGTCCGGGGCGGCCATCGGCGGCGGGGTGACGGGGGTCGAGGAATGGGCGTGGAGCCAGTCGGTCCAGGCCGGCCACCACGAGCCGTCGCGGATTTCGGCGGCCGCCACCCAGGCGTCGGGTGCCTTGTAGAAGCCGTCGGTGGGGGTGGTCATGATCCGGAATTTGCGGCCCTTGTGGCCGGGCTCGGAGACGATGCCAGCATTGTGACCGCCGCCGGTGAGCACGAAGGTGACCTCGGTGTCGGCCAGCAGGTGGATCTTGTAGGCCGAGACCCAGGGGGCCACATGGTCGCGCTCCGTGCCCACTGCGAAGATCGGGGCCCGGATGTCCGACAGGCTGATCGGCTGGCCCTCGACCTCGAAGCGGCCGGTGGCGAACTGGTTCTCGAGGAACAGCCGGCGCAGATATTCGGAATGCATCCGATAGGGCATGCGGGTGGCATCGGCATTCCAGGCCATCAACGCGTTCATCGGCGTGCGCTGGCCCATCATGTAGTCATGCACCATCCGCGACCAGATCAGGTCGTTGGAGCGCAGCAGCTGGAAGGCGCCGGCCATCTGCGTGGTGTCGAGGAAGCCCTGGGCCCACATCATGTCTTCCAGGAAGGTGACCTGGGCCTCGTCGATGAACAGGGTCAGCTCACCCGCTTCGGTGAAATCGGCCTGGGCTGCGAAGAGAGTGACGGAGCCCAGCCGCTCGTCGCCGTCGCGGGCCATGGTGGCGGCAGCGATGGTGAGCAGCGTGCCGCCCAGGCAGTAACCGGTGGCGTGGATCGGGTGAGGACCGGCAATGGCCTCCACCGCATCGATCGCCGCCATCACGCCCTTCACCCGATAATCGTCGAAGCCGATGTCCCTGTCTGCCGGGCCAGGATTGCGCCACGAGACCATGAAGACGGTGAAGCCCTGGCCGACCAGATACTCGGCGAGCGATTTGCCGGGCTCCAGGTCCAGGATGTAGTACTTCATGATCCAGGCCGGTACGATCAGCACCGGTTCCGGATGCACGGTGTCGGTGGTGGGCGTATAGCGGATCAGCTCGATCAGGTGGTTGCGGAACACCACTTCGCCCGGCGTCATGCCCATATTGCGGCCGACGGCGAAATTCTCGGTGCCGGCAGGGCCGGTGCCGGTGACCGTCCGCCACATGTCGTCCCAGAAATGCAGGGCGCCGCGGACGAAATTGGCCCCGCCTTCCTCGATGGTGCGATTGATCACCTCGGGATTGGTCAGCGGATTGTTGGACGGCGAGAACACGTCCAGCATCTGCCGGGCGGTGAACTCCATCACCTTTTCATGCGCCGGGGTCACGCCGCGCACGCCGGTGGTGGCGTTGTACCACCACTGCTGGTTCAGCAGAAAACCCTGGTAGAGCACGTCGAAAGGCCATTGCTTCCAGGCATCGCCCCGGAAACGGTTGTCCTGGGGCAGGGGCTCGATACAGGCGGGCAGCTTTGCATGGGGCATGCCCTCGGCCTCTGCCGCATCTGCCGCCCCGGCAACATAGGCAGAGGAGAAGGGAAGGCCCGGCAGGGGGGTGTCGCCATCGGCGAACCCCGCCCGATGGGCCATATAGCTGCCGAGGCGGGCGGCTTTGCGCATCGCCTTTTCGACCAGTTCGGCCCGCTTGCCCGGAGCGCTTGCCAGATGGACCGCCCAATCCGCCCAGGCATCGGTCAGCGAGGCCGGCGACAGACCGCCGGTGACCCTTGCCATGGCCGCGTGCACGGCCCGGTCCACCGCCTCGCGCACGGCGGCTCCGGCCATCTCTCCCGGCTCTTCGATGCAGGGTTCTGCCGCGGCCGGTGGGGTCGGGTCGGGCGTTTTGTGGTGCAGCGGGTGATGGGCGGGCACCGGATGCTCCGCGGGCGCTGTGGCCGGCGCTGCGGGTGCGTCGACGGTGGGGTGGCGGCGGGCATCGGCATTCATCGATCCGGCTCTCCTCGAAGATCCCCCGGGGCCTGCGGTCGGGGTGCGTGGTCCGCTATTGCAGCGCATCATCGCCTGCCTTGCCGCGGACACCCATGATCCATGTCAATGTGTTCGGCTTTCGCGCATGCGAAAACAAGCCTGTTCCGTCACGGACCAGAGAATGACATGATCGCCGCACAGCATGTCGGGTGCCAGTGACACACGCATGACGATGGTCTGCCGGCGGAGACCGGCGACCACTCAAGGCCATGCGCAAGTTCGGAGGTCCGGAAGGCCATGCGTATCGGACGCTGGATGGCAATCGTGATCGTTGCCGCCGTCGCCGCAGGAGCGGGAGCTATCTACTGGCGCTCCGTCACCCGCGATGCCCTGCCCGAGGGGTTCGCCCGCACCAATGGCCGGATCGAGGCCGAGCAGATCGACATCGCCACCAAGATCGCCGGCCGGCTGGCCGATATCACGGTCGAGGAAGGCGACATGGTCGAGGCCGGCCAGATGGTCGCCCGGCTGGACGACGTTCAGATCCGGGCCCAGCTGGCGGCGGCAGAGGCCGAGCATCGCCGGGCCATCCAGGCAAAGGCCGAGGCCGAGGCCCAGCTTGCCTACCGGCGGAGTGAACTGGTCTATGCCCGTGCGGAGCTTTCGCGTGGCGAGACGCTTGCCGCGCGCGGTCATTTCACACGCGAAGGCGTCGACCAGCGCCGGATGCAGGTCGCGACCGCCCAGGCGGCCGAAGCGGCCGCGATGGCGGCCGTCGATCAGGCGGCGGCGGCCATTGATGCGGCGGCGGCCCAGGTTGCCCAGACCCGCGCCATTCTGGACGATACCGTGCTGACCGCACCGCGGGCGGGCCGCATCCAGTACCGCCTGGCGGTGCCGGGCGAGGTGCTGGCGGCGGGCGGACGCATCGCCACCCTGCTCGACCTCACCGATGTTCAGATGACGATCTTTCTGCCGGCCCGCGATGCCGGTCGTCTCGCCACGGGCGCCGAGGCGCGGCTTATACTGGATCCGATTCCGGAATATGTCGTGCCGGCCGCCGTTTCCTTCGTCGCCGGCGAGGCGCAGTTCACGCCCAAATCGGTGGAAACCCGCGAGGAGCGCGACACGCTGATGTTCCGGGTGAAGCTGCGCATCCCGGCGGATCTGCTCGCCGCCCATGCCGATCGGGTGAAGACCGGTGTCCGCGGCACCGCCGTGGTCCGGGTCGATCCCGCCGCCCCATGGCCGGCGGAGCTGGCGGTGAAACTGCCGTGACCGCCCCCGTCGCACCGGGCCCGATGGCGGTGCTGGGCGGCGTCACCCATCGCTTCGGGAAGGTGACGGCGCTCGACCGGGTCGATCTGGAGATGACCGCCGGTGGCACGCTGGGGCTGATCGGCCCCGACGGCGTCGGCAAGTCGACCCTGCTGTCACTGATCGCCGGCGTCCGGCGCATCCAGGCCGGGCGGGTGGAGGTGCTGGGCGGCGACATGGTCGATCCGGCGCACCGTCGGCTGGTGGCGCCACGCATCGCCTATATGCCCCAGGGGCTGGGCCGCAATCTCTATCCCACGCTCAGCGTGTTCGAGAATGTCGATTTCTTCGGGCGGCTGTTCGGCCAGGGCAAGGCGGAACGTCGGGCGCGGATCGCCGAACTGCTGGAGGCCACGGGGCTGGCCCCCTTTCCGGACCGGCCGGCGGGAAAGCTGTCGGGCGGCATGAAACAGAAGCTGGGCCTGTGCTGCGCCCTGATCCACGATCCGGATCTGCTGATCCTGGACGAGCCGACCACCGGCGTCGACCCGTTGTCGCGCCGCCAGTTCTGGACCCTGATCGATCGCATCCGTGCCCGCCGTCCGGCCATGGGGGTGCTGGTTGCCACCGCCTATATGGAAGAAGCGGCACGCTTCGACCGCCTGGTTGCGATGGATGGTGGTCAGGTCATTGCCGCCGGCACGCCGGCCGAGCTGCGGGCCCGGACCGGCGAGGCGGATCTGGAGCGGGCCTTCATCCGCCTGCTGCCCGAGGCGCGGCGTCGCGACCATCAGGCGCCGGTGATCCCGCCGCGGGCCCCCGACGGCGACGGGCCGCCCTCGATCGAGGCCCGCGGCCTGACCTGCCGCTTCGGCGACTTCACCGCGGTGGATGCAGTGGATTTCGCCATCGGTCGCGGCGAGATTTTCGGCTTTCTGGGCTCGAACGGTTGCGGCAAGACCACGACCATGAAGATGCTGACCGGCCTGCTGCCGCCGACCGAAGGGGCGGCGCTTCTGTTCGGGCGGCCGCTCGATGCCGGGGATATCGAGACCCGCCGCCGCGTCGGCTACATGTCGCAGGCCTTCTCGCTCTATGGCGAGCTGACCGTGCGCCAGAATCTGGAGCTGCATGCCCGGCTCTACGGGCTGGACGACACCCGGACCAGCGAGCGGATGGCCGCGATGATGGCCGAACTGGATCTGGCCGGGGTGGCGGACCAGATCTCGGATGCGCTGCCGCTCGGCATCCGTCAGCGGCTGCAGCTGGCGGCCGCCGTGCTGCACGAGCCCGACATCCTGATCCTGGACGAGCCGACCTCGGGCGTGGACCCTGTCGCCCGCGACCGCTTCTGGGCCTATCTGGGGGTGCTGGCGCGCGAGCGCGGTGTGACGATCTTCATTTCCACCCATTTCATGAACGAGGCGGCGCGCTGCGACCGCATCTCGCTGATGCATGCCGGCCGGGTGCTGGCGGTGGGCACGCCTGCGGATCTGGCGGCAGAGGATCCCGGCGGCAGCCTTGAGGAGGCCTTCGTCGCGCGGCTTCAGGCGGCGACCGACGGGGGGCCGGCCGAAGGAATGCCGACCGGGGCGGTGGCGCCCGAGGCCCCCGTCATGGAGCCCGCATCGGCGACGCCGGCCCGGCCGCCCAGGCGCCGGGATCTGCGTCGGCTCTGGGCCTATGCCCGGCGCGAGACGATGGAGCTTGCCCGCGATCCGATCCGGCTGGCCTTCGCGCTGCTGGGTCCGGTGATCCTGATGCTGACCTTCGGCTTCGGCATCTCATTCGATGTCGAGGATCTGCCCTATGCCGTCTATGACCAGGACCGGTCTACCGAAAGCCGGTCGCTGATCGAGGCCTTCGCCGGCTCGCGCTATTTCGAGGAACACGCGCCCATCCACAGCCCGGTCGAGATGGACCGGCGGCTTCAGGCCGGCGAGCTGAAGCTTGCGATCGAAATTCCGGCCGATTTCGGCCGCGACCTGACCCGGGGGCGGGTGCCCGAAGTCGGGGTGGTGCTGGACGGTGCCATGCCGTTCCGGGCCGAGACCACCCGCGCCTATGTCCAGGGTGTGGCGCAGCGCCATCTGGAGGAGATGCGCGAGGCCTCGTCTCTGCCGGTTTCGACGACGCCCTCGGTCACGGTCGAGACCCGCTTCCGTTACAACCAGGCCTTCCGCAGCGTCGAGGCGATCGTGCCGGGCGTGATCATGCTGATGCTGGTGCTGATCCCGGCGATGATGACGGCGGTGGGTGTGGTGCGCGAGAAGGAGACCGGATCGATCGCCAATTTCCGCGCGACGCCGGTCACCCGTTTCGAGTTCCTGGCCGGCAAGCAGCTGCCCTATTTCGGTATCGCGGCGCTGAGCTTCCTGGTGCTTTCCATCGTCGCCGGCCTGGTCTTCGGGCTGGAGGTGAAGGGATCGGGGCTGGCGCTGCTGACGGGTGCCCTGCTTTATGTGGCAGCCACAACCGCCTTCGGCCTGCTGGTCTCGGCCTTCATGAAGAGCCAGCTTGCGGCGCTGTTCGCCACCGCCATCGTCTGCATGATCCCGGCGGTGAACTTCTCGGGCCTGCTGACCCCGGTTTCGGCACTCACCGGGGGCGGCCGGGTGCTGGGCCTCGCCTTTCCGGCGGCCTGGTTCCAGCAGATCAGCATCGGCACCTTCACCAAGAGCCTGGGTTTTGCGGATCTCTGGCACAACCATCTGGCGCTGGCCGGTTTTGCGCTGCTCTTCCTGATCGCGGCCCAATGGGTGCTGCCCAAGCAGGAGCGTTGAGCCGATGCGTCTCGCCAACATCTTCCGCCTGGGCGTGAAGGAGCTGCGCAGCCTCGCCGCCGACCCGGTGCTGGTCTTTCTGATCCTTTATACCTTCACCTATGCGATCTATGCGGTCGCGAGCGGCGCCAATTTCGAGGTCAGCAATGCGGCGGTGGCGGTGGTCGACGACGACCGCTCGGCGCTGTCGCTCCGGCTGCGCGATGCGGTGCTGCCGCCGCAATTCGCCTCGGTGGTCGAGCTGACGGCGCCCGAGGCCGATGCAGCGCTCGATGCCGGCGATGCGGTCTTCGTGCTGCACATTCCCTCAGGCTTCGAAGCCGATCTGCTGCGCGGCCGGGATGCGACGCTGCTGCTCGACATCGACGCCACCGCCATGACTCAGGCCGGCAACGGTGCCGCCTATCTCCAGTCGATCATCGCGCGCGAGATCTCGGCGGCGGCCGGGCGCGACGACGGTATGACGGGGGATCTGCCGATCGATCTGGTCGTGCGGTCGCGCTTCAACCCCAATCTGTCGTCGGTCTGGTTCAACGCGGTGATGCAGGTGATCAACAACGTCACCATGCTGTCGGTGATCCTGGCCGGGGCTGCGCTGATCCGCGAGCGTGAGCACGGCACGATCGAGCATCTGCTGGTGATGCCGGTCCGTCCGGCCGAGATCATGGCCGCCAAGATCTGGGCCAACGGCTCGGTGATCGTCGTCGCCTCGGTGCTGTCGCTGATCGGCATGGTCCAGGGGGTGCTGGCGGTGCCGATCCACGGCTCTCTGCTGCTCTATACGGCGGGGGCGGTGCTCTACCAGTTCTCGGTGACGGCGCTCGGCATTCTGCTTGCCACCATTGCGCGATCGATGCCGCAATTCGGCCTGCTGGTCATCCCGGTGATCGTGACCATGAACCTGCTCTCGGGCTCGTCCACGCCGCTCGAGAGCATGCCGGTCTGGCTGCAGAAGGTGATGATGCTCTCTCCCGCCACCCATTTCGTGGCGTTCTCGCAGGCCGTGCTCTATCGCGGCGCCGGCCTGGACGTGGTCTGGCCGACGCTGGCCATTCTGGCGGGGATCGGGTTTGGGATCTTCGCGATCGCCCTTGCACGGTTTCGGCGGAAAATCGTGGAGATGGGGTGAGGCGTGGAGATGGGGTGAGGCGTGGAGATGGGGTGAGGCGTGGAGATGGGGTGAGGCGTGGAGAGTGGGGTGAGGCGTGGAAATGGGGTGAGCTCTTGCCCCGTCTCGATCGTCAGGACAACTGATCGAGAAAACTGGCGCAGGCATCGAGCCGCGGTCTGGCGGCACGCAGGACACTGTCGTGGATATCCGGGGGGAAGGCTTCCGGCAGTCCGGCGGCCGCGGCGTCGAAGGCGCTGCCGCCCCGCTCGACCAGCTGCTGCAGGGCGGTCTTGAAGATCAGAGGCGGGATGCCTGCTTTTTCTGCCGTCTGAGCGAAGTGGCGGGGCTGGATCTGATCCAGGCGATAATGACGGTTCTGCCCGACCGACATGGCGAGCTTCATCTGTCTGCGCTCACCCTGCCTGTGGTCGAGGCTGGGCTGTGCGGTCAGGATGTCGTAGAGCGGGGTCATCCTGAACCGCCCGCCGGGCGCGAGAAACACGCTGAAATTCTTCGCATGACCATCGGTCGCACCGATGATCCAGAACAGCATCTGGGCCATCAGAAAATCACGATGATCCCGGCCCGGATCGTCGCTGCCCTTCAGGGCATCCAGGATGTCGACGATTCCGGGGCCGCCTTCGCTCTGGTATTTGAGGGTCGGGGGCGTGCCGGTGAGCTGGCAGAAATCTTCCTGCGGCAGCCGGATGAGCCAGCCATTGTTGAGCCGCTTGCGATCGAAACGCCTGACGACCAGTGCCTTGGTCCCTGAAAAGACCATCATCTCAGCGTGATTGACATCCAGTCCGAAGGCCTGGGCGAGCTTCAGGCAATAGAACTCGTTCTCGACGCTGTTCGACAGATCTATGCCGTTGGGCAGATGGCCGATCTGTGTCTTCAGGATATGCGTGGTGGGTGTGGTTCCTGTCGGTTTCAGCCATTGCCCCTCGTGGAACAGAAGCGCCGTCTTCTCCTGCGCGCCGGCAATGGAGATCCGAAAATCGTCATCCCCCTGCAGACCGAGCGGGGTCTGTCCCAGGTTCTTGAGCATGGTGGCGATGTCGTCGTCCGAGACCGGTTCTCCCTCGATTCTGTCGAGCGATGAGGGAAGTGTGTCGTCGTCGAGGAACTGGAGCGCACCGACGCAGTCCCGGCCGATCCTGGAGAGCAGGCCGTAAGCGTCCGTGCCTGGTGCGCCGATCCGTTCGGCGACACGCCGCCTGATGGCCGGCTGATCGGGCAACAGATTGTCGAAGAATGCGGCGACTTCCGGACCGCGGTGCGGTTCAGGGCGGAGTGGCAGGGAGAGTGACACCGGGATCGCATCCGGCCGGTCTGCCCAGGCCGGATCGTAGGTAAAAACCACGGCGCCGTTCAGCTGTTTTGACAGACGGCCGACAAGGTATCCGTTCAGATAAACATGGAGGTCGGCATAGGTTTTTCGCCGTGCCATCAATCGTCGTTCCCGCCAAGAAGCATTCGGGCGATGGCGTCGTCGACGGTGGATCGGTCGCGAGGCGCAGCCTGAAGGTCCAGATCGAGAGCGGCCAGAAGGTCGATGAGCGTATCCAGGCGGAGGCTGGGATAGCCTTGCTCGATCTGAGAGATCATGCTTTGCCGCTGACCTGTCCTGACACCCAGAGCCGCCTGCGTGAGGCCAAGCTTCCGCCTTTGTCTCCGGATGAGGTTGCCCAGCTGTTGGGGGGTGCGGATGATATCTGCCATGGCTGGCATGTTCCTCTCAGGGGGAACTCAAGCCGCTATTTTATCCCCGAAATCAGATAAACGCAATTTATCCCCAATCCGGAATAAAGAGAATTTATTCCGGATTGCGAATAAGGCGTCAATATACACTATCAGAGATAAATGGAGATATTTACAGCCTGTGACGGCGCACCCGTCACAGGCCGGCAGGTGCAGGCCTGGAGCCTCCTGACGGATCAGTCGATCAGCCCGCCCGTCGCATCGAAGAAGGGGTGGGGGCCGTCGAACCGGCCCGGATAGGCCAGATGGCTGACCAGCAGCCGCGGCGGGGTGAAGCGGAAGAGACGGATCGCCGGCGGTTCCATGGTGAAAGTGGAGGGCCCGCCCAGGGTCAGATCCAGCGTCACCGCATGGGCGGCATTGGGGGCAATCGAGACCGCGACCCCGTCGAGCACGGTGTCGATGGCGCGATGGACATGGCCGCAGGCGAGGTGCAGCACCTGCGGATGGCGGCGGAGGACCGCGATCAGTTCGGCGCCGTCCTTCAGATTCTGCACGTCCATATGGCCGATGCCGGTCTCGAAGGGCGGGTGGTGGACGAAGACCAGGGTCGGCCGGTCGGGGCCGGCGGCGAGCACCCGGTCGAGCCAGGCGAGCTGGGCGGCGCCGACCATGCCCCAGGGCACGCCGGCGACCGAACTGTCGAGGCCAATCAGCCGCACGGGATGATGGTCGATCAGGCAGGCGGCGAAATCGGCCGCATCGACATATGGCACCACATCCCCAAAGGCGGTGCGCATCTCGTCGGCACGATCGTGATTGCCGGGCACGGCGTACCATGGAGCCCTGATCCGGTCGAGCAGCGGTCGGAGCACGGCATACTCGGCGGCGGACCCCGTGTCGGTGAGGTCGCCCGACAGGATGACGGCGTCGACCTCGGGCACGAAGGCATTGACGTAGTCCACGGCCGCCGTCAGCAGGCCGGCGGTATCGACCCGGCCATAGGCCGGCCGGCCGCCGGGCTTCAGATGGGTGTCGGTCAGCTGGGCGATCAGCATGGGGGCTCAGGCTCCAAGGCGGATGCGGGCGGCGGCGGGCACGTCGATGCCGAGCAGGGTACCGGTCTCGGGCAGATCGGCGCGGGCGGTGGTCTCGACCATCCAGCTTTCGCCTGCGGGGCCTGAGAGCTTCAGCCGGCAACGATCCCCCAGGAAATGGCAGACGGCGACCGTGCCGGTCAGCAGCCCGTCCCCGGGGGTGGTCAGCCGGGCGTCTTCCGGACGGAAGAGCAGGGTCTCGCCCCGGCCGTCCATCGCGCGGTTCATGGTGCCGACGAAGCCTGCGACGAAATCGTCGGCGGGCGCGTGATAGATCTCGCGCGGGGTGCCGCGCTGGGCGATGCGGCCGGCATTCATCACCACGATCTCGTCACCCAGCACCATCGCCTCGGCCTGGTCGTGGGTGACGTAGACGGCGGTGATGTGCAGGCTGCGCAGCAGAGCGTCGATCTCGGTGCGCAGATGCTCGCGCAGGGCGGCGTCGAGCGCCGTCAGCGGCTCGTCGAGCAGCAGCAGGCGCGGCCGGACGGCGATGGCGCGGGCCAGCGCCGTGCGCTGGCGCTGGCCGCCCGACAGCTGGTCGATCCGCCGGTCGGCCAGGGTGTCGATCCGCATCAGCGCCAGCATCTCGTCGACCCGGCTGTCGATCTCGCGCCGGGGCAGGCGCCGGACCTTCAGCCCATAGGCGACGTTGCCGCGCACGGTGAGATTGGGGAAAAGCGCATAGGACTGGAAGACCATGCCTACCTCGCGCGCCTCGATCGGCAGCCGGGTGACGTCCTCGCCGTCGAACAGCACCCGCCCGCCCGCGTCGGGGCGGTCCAGCCCGGCGATGATCCGCAGCAGCGTGGTCTTGCCGCAGCCGGACGGGCCGAGCAGAACGGCGGTGCGGCCGGCGGGAATGTCGAGATCGATGGGCGTCAGCGCCCGGGTGCCGTCGGGCCAGGTGCGGGCGCAGCCGCGGAGTTCGACCGCGGTGGCGCCCGAGGAAGCGGTATCAGTCGTCATCGGTGGTCCTTCCGGCCACGGCGTCCGGCCAGCTGCATGGCGACCAGCAGCGGCACGATCATCACAAAGAAGACGAGGGTGTAGGCGCTGGCGATTTCCAGCCGCATCGAGGCATAGCTGTCGGCCAGGCCCACCGGCAGGGTCTTGGTCAGCGGGGTGTGCAGCATCCAGGTGAGGTTGAATTCGCCGATCGACAGCGTGACCACCATCAGCCCGCCGGCCAGCACGCCCGGCCAGGCATTGGGCACGATCACGGTCAGGAAGCGGCGCAGGAAACCGGCGCCCAGGCTGGCGGCGCCTTCCTCCAGCGTCTTCATGTCGGTTGCCACCATCACCGCGATCACCGAGCGGAGCATGAAGGGCAGGGTGTAGATCACATGACCGGCGAGCACGAAGCCGCTCGACATACGGAAGCTGCCGGCACCACCCCAGGTCAGCAGCAGGCCGAGCGCCAGCGCCAGGCCCGGGATCGCGATCGGCAGGGCGACGGTCTCTTCGATCGCGCGGGCAAGCGGCCCCGGCCGGCGGGCCAGGGCATAGGCCGCCGGCACGCCGATCACCGCGGTGATGGCGAGCGTGGCGAAGGCCAGCCAGATCGACCTCCAGATCGTGTCGGCGTAAAGCCGCCAGACCTCTGCCACCCAGTCGAGGGTGAGGCCGCTTTCCAGGCCGCGGAAGAAGTTGACCGTGACGCCGGCAAGACCCGAGAGCACCACCGGCACGATCATGAAGGCGGCGACCACAAGGGTGAAGGCGAGGCCGCCCCAGAAGCCCGCCCCGCGCGGATGTCCGCGTCGCATGGCCATCAGCCGCCCCCCGCAGCCGCGCCGCGGCCGCCGAGGGTGCGGGCGATGAACAGCGTCGCCCAGGTGATCAGCCCCAGCACCAGGGCCAGGGCCGAGGCGCCGGCGATGTTCGCCTGCAGGGTGAATTCCGTATAGATGGTCATCGGCAGCACCGCGATGTCGGTGGCGAGCGCGAAGGCGGTTCCGAAGGCGCCCATGGCGGTGGCGAAGCAGATCGCGCCGCTGGCGATCAGCCCCGGCATCAGCGCCGGCAGGGTGACCGAGAGGAACACCCTGACCGCCCCGGCCCCCAGCGAGCGGGCGGCTTCCGGCAGCGACGGGTCCAGCGTTTCCGCCGCGGCCATGACGTTCAGGATCACTCGCGGAATCGAGAAATAGAGATAGCCGACGAACAGGCCGGCGGCCGAATAGGCGAAGACCAGCCTGTCGCCGGTCAGGGCCTTCGAGACCAGATTGGCGAGGCCCTGCCGGCCGCCGAGCATGATCACCAGAAAGCCCACCACCACGCCCGGAAAGGCGAGAGGGAAGGTGAGCATGGCAATCAGCGCCGACCGGCCCGGGAAGACATGGCGGGCCAGAAACAGCCCGGCGATGGTCGAGATCACGAGTGCGGCCAGCGTGACGGTCACGGCGAGGACGAAGGTCATCACCGTGTCGTGGCCATGGCGGGGGTTGGTCAGGATCGAAAAATAGGCCGCGATGCCGTCCGGCCCCGAGGCGCCGGCAATGGCGAGACGGACCAGCGGCACCAGAAGGAAGGCGGCGAGCACGATCCCGGCCGGCAGCAGCATCAGGACCAGGCGCGGGGTGTCGCGGCCCGAGGCGGATGACATCGGTCGGTGTTCCACGTGAAAAGGTGACCCGCCGGCGGGTGCCAGCGGGTCGTGGATCATGGGCGGGGTGAAGCGGCGGCCGTCCCGGCGACCCTCACTTCACCTCGGCGAGATAGGTTTCGGCGAAAGCCTTCTGGCCGGCGGCCATCGCGGCATAATCGACCGGCTTTGCCCGGGCGTAATCGGCGGCGGGCAGGAAGCGGGCCTCAATCTCGGCCGGCAGCTTCACCTCGCGCACCGGGCGCAGATAGGCATTGGCCCAGAGCGACTGGCCCTTTTCCGAGAGCACGAAGTCCAGGATCCTGCGGCCGTTATCGGCATGCGGCGCGCCCTTGACCAGGCTCATCACGTAAGGAACGACCAGCGTGCCCTCTTTGGGGATTACGAATTCGACGTCGCCCTTGTCCTTGTAGCGGGCGCGATAGGCGTTGAAGTCATAATCGATCATGATCGGGATCTCACCCGACAGGACCCGGGCATACGAGGTCTGCTTGGGCACGATCGGGTCGTTGCCGGCCAGCTTCTTAAAGAAGTCGATGCCCGGCTGCCAGTTGGTGAAATCGCCGCCGAAGGCACGGTTGATCGCAACCGCGCCGGCATAGCCGACGAAGGCGCTGGTCGGATCCAGATAGCCGACCATGCCCTCATATTGCGGGTTGAGCAGGTCTTCCCAGCTCTGCGGTACCGGCAGGTCGCCCAGCGCGGCCTTGTTCACGAACAGGCCGATCGTGCCCGAATGGATCGAGAACCAGCTGCCGTCCGCGGCCTTGAGACCGGGGTCGATCTCGTCGAAACCAGCCGGGCGGTAGGGCTCCACCAGCCCCTGTTCGGCGGCCTGGATGCCGAAGGAGACGCCGTAATAGGCGACATCGGCAACCGGATTGGCGCGCTCGGCCGCAAGCTGGGCCAGGGTCTGGCCCGAATTCTTGTTGTCATGGGGCACGTCCAGCCCCAGCTCGGATTTGATCGCCGCCAGCTGCGACGCCCAGTCCGCCCATTCGGGCGGGCAGTTGTAGCAGATGGCGTCCGCGGCGGCGGCGCCTTGCGCGGGGATCGTGGCGGCGGCTAGGATCAGCCCGGCCGCAGCGGCCACGGATTTCAGAGCGGTACCGATCATGGGTCGACGTGTCCTCGTTGGCGTCGTGGTCGGTGGCGACCGGGGCGGCGGGAATGTGCCTGGCAGTGCGTCCCGCCGTTCCGGTCACATCGTGTCCGCGCGCTCTTCTCTGGGGCGCCCGGAATGGGGAGAGGCCGGTCCGGCCTGGGGGCCTGAGGGCCTGAAGGTGAAGGGCAGGATCAGATCGCCCGCCTGGCCCTCTGCCTCGCCGAGCATGGCGATCAGCCGAAGGGCCGCCTGCCGGCCCATCTCGGCCGAGGGCTGGACGATGGTGGCGAGCGGGGGCGTCAGATGGGCGCCGACCGCGATGCCGTCGAAACCGGTCACCGCCACATCGCCGGGGACCGCGAGGCCGCGGCGGGCGAGGGCGCCGATCGTGGCGATGGCCAGCCAGTCGTTCGAACAGAACAGCGCCGTCGGCAGGCCGCCCGGCTCATCGGCCATGGCGTCGAGGGCGGCATCCGGGTCCGGGGTCTCGAATTCCACCTCGCGTACGGCGGGCGCCGGCAGCCCCGCTTCGGCCGCACCGGCCAGAAAGCCGCGCAGCCGCGCGGCAGCGCGATCCGAGCCGCCGAGCGCCCCGGTGATCATGCCGAGCCGGCGATGACCAAGCCCGCAGAAATGGCGGGCGACCGCCCGACCGGCGCCCTCGTTGTCGACCGTGACCGTCGGCGCGCGGCCGGGGGTCGGCTGGTTGTAGACCAGGACATGCGGCACCCGGGCGGCTTCGAGGGCGTCGAGCGCCTGGCTGCCGGCGGGGTCGGTGACGGTCAGGATCATGCCGTCGACCCGGTAGGCCAGCAGCGCCTCGACCGCGCGGACCTCTTCTTCGGCGTGATAGCCCGAGACGCCGAAAAGCAGGGTGAAGCCCGCGGCGCGGGCGGCAGTTTCGATACCGGCCACCGCATCGGCGAAGACCGGGTTGGCCAGCGACGGGATCATCACTCCGATCAGCCGGCTGCGCTGGGATTTGAGGCTGCGGCCCAGCCCGTTCGGCCGGAAGCCCAGATCTTCCACCGCCTGGCGGATGCGCGCCGCGGTCTCGGCACCGACACGACCGGTACCGTTCAGCAGGCGTGACACGCTGGCGACCGACACGCCCGCCTTGAGCGCGACGTCGCGGATGGTGGGGGACATGGGTCTCGAGACCTCCGGCGGGGGATCGGTCATCTCTCGTCCCCCAGAGAATGCGGCAGATCGATCCGTGGGTAAACGTTTACATCATGAAGTTTGCACGGCAGGCATGTGACCGCCCGATGACGGTCAGCGCTTGCGGCGGCGCAGCATGCCCTTGAAATCCTGCAGGCGCGCGGCGCCGGTGATCAGGCTGAAGGCCACATAGACCGGGATGGTCGCGCCGATCAGCAGGGTGAGCCAGAGCACCCGGGCGGCATGGGGCATGGTGCCGAAGGGCGGCAGCGCTTCGAGCACGCCCAGGATGGCGGCCGCGAACAGCAGATTGGCGAGCAGGATCCTGGGCAGGGTGCGGCGCAGCCGGGCATCGCCCACCAGAAGCCGGTCGCGGTTGAGCCGGCGGGCGAGCAGGAAGACGTTGATCCAGGCCGAGAGCGCCGTCGCAAGCGCGATGCCCATATGCGCCAGAGGCTGCATGAAGGCCAGGTTCAGCACCACATTGGCGACCAGCGCCACCACCGCATAACGGGTGGGGGTGGCGGTATCCTCGCGGGCATAGAAGCCCGGGCTCAACACCTTGGCGAGCACGAAGGCCGGCAGGCCGAAAGCGAGCACGGTCATCACCTCGACGGTGCGGGTGGTGGCCTCGGGTGTAAAGGCGCCGCGCTCGAACAGGGTGGCGACGATCGGCATGCCCAGGGTGGCAAGGCCGACCAGGGCCGGCAGCGCCACCAGCAGGGTCATCTCCATCGCCCGGTTCATGTGGTTGCGGGCGTCGTCGAGCGCGCCTTCCTTGATCCGGGTGGAGAGCAGCGGCAGCAGGGCTGTGCCGACCGCGATGCCGACCACACCCAGGGGCAGCTGCACCAGCCGGTCGGCATAATAGAGCGCCGACACCGTGCCTTCCGCAAGCAGCGAGGCGATCATGGTGTCGACCAGCACGTTCACCTGATAGACGCCGGCGCCCAGCGCCGCCGGTGCCGCGACCTTCAGCAGGCGCTTCACCTCGGGCGTCAGCCGTGGCAGGCGGAAGCGCAGTTCGGCACCGGCGCGGTTGGCGGCGACCAGCATCGCCCCCAGCTGCACCATGCCCGACAGCATCAGCGCCCAGGCCTGGACCACCGCCGGATCGGCATCGACCCAGTGCTGCAGCGAGACCACGCAACCGGCGATCAGGCAGAGGTTGAACAGCACCGGTGCGCCGGCAAAGGCGCCGAACCGGCCGAGCGAGTTCAGCACGCCCCCGACCAGGGCCACGGCCGAGATGAACACGATATAGGGGAAGACGATCCGGGCGAGATCAACGGCAAGGTTGAATTTCTCAGGGTCGTCCGAAAAGCCGGGGGCGAAAACCGTCACCACCCAGGGCATCGCCGCCTGGGCCGCAAGCAGGATCACCAGCAGGCTGCAGACCAGAACCGACAGGGCGGCTTCGGCGAAGGCATGAGCCGCGGCCGGACCGCTTTCTACCCGGATGCGGTTGTAGATCGGCACGAAGGCGGCGCTGAACGCGCCTTCGGCGAACATGCGCCGCAGCAGGTTCGGCAGCTTCTGGGCCACGAAAAAGGCGTCCGCCGCCGCACCCGCACCCAGCAGGCCGGCCACGAGGACATCGCGCGCGAATCCGAGGATCCGCGACATCATGGTGAGGCCACCCACCGTGGCCGCGGCGCGCATCAGGTTCATGAGGTGCGGGTGTATCCGAAACCGCGTCCGGCGGGAAGGGGCATCAATGGGACGACGGGGCAGCCCCAGGGCTGCCCCGTGGCCGATCATTCGGCGGCGTCGCCGGCGGCGGTGGCGGTGCTGCGGATGGTGCCGTCATCGGCGATCACCGGCCCCGCCGCATCGAGTGCGGCCAGCAGTTCTTCCCGCACCCGGGTCAGCTTGCCCTGATGGGTGATCTTCAGGCCGAACACGTCCTTGACGTAGAAAGTGTCGACCGCCCGCTCGCCATAGGTCGCGACATGGGCCGACGAGATGGTGAGCGCCAGATCCGAGAGCACGCTGGTGATCGCGAACAGCAGGCCCGGCCGGTCGCGGGCGGTCACCTCGATGACCGTCTGGGTGTTGCTTGCGCGGTTGTCGATCAGCACCCGGGGGGTGACCTGGAACACGTCGGTGCGCTTGGGCCCGTCGCGCCGGGCAGCCAGCGCCTTGGCGGGCCTGAGTTCGCCCGACAGCGTCCGCCCGACCAGATCGCGCATCCTGGCGACCCGGACCTCGTCGTCATAGGCGGAGCGGTCGGAGTCCTGCACCCAGAAGGTGTCGAGCGCCATGCCGTCGGTGGTTGTGACGATGCGGGCATCGACGATGTTGCCGCCGGCCAGCGCCATGGCACCGGCGACGCCGGCGAACAGGCCGTGATGATCGGGGGCATAGACCGTGATCGCAGCCACGGACCGGAAGCGGTCGGGGGCGACGTCGATCACCAGCGGCGCCGGACCCTGGCGGTCGGCTTTGGCGACCAGGCGGGCATGGCGTTCCAGCACCTCGGCATCATGGGCCAGCCAATAGGATCCGGGCATGCGCTCGACATGGGCCTGGAAGGCGGCGCCGGTCCAGTCGGCCAGGCGTTCGCGCAGCTTGTCCTGCACCGCCTGGATCCGGCCGGCACGGTTCAGCCCCTCGACATGGCCGCCCGAGAGCTGTTCGGCCGCGCGATAATAGAGTTCACGCAGCAGCGTGCCCTTCCAGCCGTTCCAGACATTGGGGCCGACGGCACGGATATCGGCGACCGTCAGCACGGTCAGCAGGCGCAGCCGCTCCATCGACTGGACCTGATCGGCGAAGTCGTGGACGGTCTTCGGATCTTCAATGTCGCGTTTGAAGGCGACCGCGCTCATCAGCAGGTGCCAGCGCACCAGCCAGGCGACGGTCTCGGTTTCCTCGGGCGTCAGGCCGACCCTGGGGCAGAGCTTGCGGGCGACCTCTTCTCCCAGCACGGAATGATCGCCGCCACGCCCCTTGGCGATGTCGTGGAGCAGAACTGCCATATAAAGCACCCGGCGCGACAGCACCTCGTGCACGATCCGGGTCGCGAGCGGCAGTTCGTCGGGGAAGTTGCCCTTTTCGATCCCCGACAGGATGCCGATCGCCCGGATTGTGTGCTCGTCGACCGTATAGACATGGTACATGTCGTGCTGGGTCTGGGCGACGACGCGGCCGAAATCCGGAATGAAGCGACCGAAGACACCGGCCTCATTCATGTGGCGCAGCGTCGCTTCCGGGTCCTTGGGCGAGGTCAGGATGTCGAGAAAGACCTGGTTGGCCGACGGATCCTCGCGCACGCCGTCGTCGATGTATTTCAGGTTCTGGGTGATCCAGCGCAGGATCTGCGGATGGACGTCCATCTCGCGGCTCTGGGCCACCCGGAACAGCTTCAGCATCTTGATCGGCTGTTCGGCGAGTTCGTGGCGGTTCGCGAGTGTCAGCCGGCCGCCTTCGATCCGGAAGCCGTCGATCTCGCGCCGCATCAGGATGCTGGGCATGCGGATCTTGGGCTGGCGCTGATTGGCGCTTTCCAGTGCCGCGCACAGGATCCGGGTCAGGTCGCCCACATCCTTGGCGACCAGATAATAGTGCTTCATGAAGCGCTCGACCCCGCGCACGCCCGGCCGGTCGGCATAGCCCATCAACCGGCCGATCTCGGTCTGGACATCGAAGGTCAGGCGGTCCTCGGGGCGGCCGGCCAGGTAGTGCAGGTGGCAGCGTACCGTCCACAGGAAGTTCTGCGCCTTGGCGAAGCGCCGGTATTCGCCGGCGGTGAAGACCTTCTGCTCGACAAGGTCCGACAGGTTGTGGACGCGGTAGGAGTATTTGGCGATCCAGAACAGGGTGTGGAGGTCGCGCAGCCCGCCCTTGCCTTCCTTGACGTTGGGTTCCAGCACATAGCGGCTGTCGCCCATGCGACGGTGGCGCTCGTCGCGCTCGTTGAGCTTGGCCTCGATGAACTCGCCCGCCGTGCCGACCATGATGTCGGTGGCGAAGCGGCGGCGCAGATCCTCGTACAGCACCATCTCGCCGCAGAGCTGGCGGCTTTCCAGCAGGCTGGTGCGGATGGTCATGTCGCCGCGCGCCCGCGAGATGCATTCATCGACCGAGCGCACCGCATGGCCGACCTTGAGCCCCAGATCCCAGAGCAGATAGAGGATGTATTCCGCCACCTGCTCGCCGCGCGGGGTCTGCTTGTAGGGCATCAGGAACAGCAGATCGACATCGGAATGCGGCGCCAGCTCGCCGCGGCCATAGCCGCCGATCGCCACCAGGCACAGCCGGTCGGCCGAGGTTGGGTTGGCGACCGGATAGACATGGGTGGTGGCCAGATCGAACAGGGTGCGCACGATCTGGTCGATCAGATAGCAGTTCTCGCGCACAACATGGGCGCCGTCGGCCCCGGCGTCGAAGCGTTTGCGGATCTCCTCCCGCCCCTTCGCCAGATGCTCTTTCAGCATGCTCAGGATCTCGCGCCGGAGCTTCTCGACCGGTTTGCCCGTCTCCTCCACCTGCTGCTCGATGTCGGCCATCAGGGCACGACGGTGGATGATCTGCCTCTTGTTGCGGATGGCGGTCATGTGGATCGGGGCCTCGGATGTCGGCGATACGGCGGCGGTATGTGCGACGGGGGCGGGGGATCCTCGTGCAACGGCGAAGGCCGGTCGTCCCGTAACGGGCGGCCGGCCTTGTCAGACTACCTGAGAGATGGGGCGGAGGCGAGGCGCCGTCACCCCTTGGATCCTGCGTGGTGAAATCAGAGCCGTGCGTGCGGGCGGGCCTACCACGCCGGCAGGATCGCACCCTTGAATCGCTCGGCCAGGAAGGCCTTCACCTCGTCGGACTGGTAGGCGGCCACCAGCTTGCGGATCCTTGGCGCCTGGGCATCGGCCGCCCGTGCGGCGACGAAGTTGCCATAGGGATTGTCGGTCCGGCTTTCGATCGCGATCGCATCCTTCGTGGGGTCGAAACCGGCGTCATGGGCGTAATTGCCGTTGATCGCCGCCGCATCCAGATCGGGCACCGCACGCGGCAGCTGGGCGGCATCCAGTTCGACGATCTCAAGCTTCTTCGGATTGGCGGTGATGTCGAGCAGGGTGGGGGTGAGCCCCTTGCCAGGGGCCAGCTCGATCAGGCCTTCCCGGGCCAGCAGGTTCAGCACACGGCCGCCATTCGACGGGTCGTTGGGGATGCCGAGCTTTGCCCCTTCGGCCAGATCGGCCAGGCGCTTTACTCGGGTGGAATAGATTCCGATCGGCTCGACGATGGTGTAGCCGACATTGACGATGTCATAGCCATGGGCCGCGATCTGGGCATCCAGATAGGGCTGGTGCTGGAAGGCATTGGCATCCAGATCCCCGGCGGCCAGAGCCTCGTTCGGCAGCACGTAGTCCTGGAAGGTGACGATTTCGACCTCCAGCCCGTCGCGGGCGGCTACCTGCTTCACGACCTCGGCGATTTCCTCTTCCGCGCCGGCGATGACGCCCAGCCGGACGGTTTCGGTCCCGGCCGCACGGGCGGCGAGACCGCCGGCGGCAAAGGCGGCGACCAGGGCGGCAAGCCCCAGAATGGCGGTGAACAGGCGACGGCGACCATCTTCGAGGGCGGTTTTGCGCCGGGGCCGCGGCTGGGCGAAGGAGCGGAACATGATGGCGATCCTGTGCGGTGGTCCTGCGGGGAGAAGAACGACCGGCGAAGAGGCAATGCCGGGCCCATTCCGATGATATCGCGGAACAGCGTGTAGGAACGATGTATTCCACAGTTTATGTAGTCAATGTAAAAATATATACAATAATATAATGTTATTTTCAGGCGCACACCGGATGCTGACGCTGGTATGCGTCCGCTCACCAGGCCGGGAGGAAGGCGCCCTCGAAGCGCGTGTTCAGGAAGGCTGCAACTTCGGGTGACTGAAAGGCTTCGAGCAGGGTATGGATCTCGAGCCGGTCCTGATCCGCCCGGCGGACGACCAGGATGTTGCCATACGGGTTGCTGCGCCGGTTTTCGACCGCGATGGTGTCACGGCGTGGATCAAGACCGGCGGCCCGGGCGTAGTTGCCGTTGATCGCCGCCGCATCCACCAGATCGATGGCGCCGGCGACCTGATCGGCCGGCAGCTGGACGAACTGGAACCTGCGGGTGTTGATCATCACGTCCTTGGGCGTGGGCGTGAGCTTCGCCCCCGGTGCCAGGCCGATCATCGCCCGCTCGGCCAGAAGGCGCAGGGCGCGGCCGCCATTGCTCAGGTCTTCCGGGATTGCAATCCGGGCACCATCCGGCAGGTCGCGCAGCTGTTTGTAGGTCCGGGAATAAATGCCCATCGGCTGGACCATGGTGTAGCCGACCGAGACCAGGTCATAGCCCTTGGCGGCCATCTCCGCTTCCAGGAAGGGCCGGTGCTGGAAGGCGTTCGCGTCGATCTCGGCGCGCGCCAGCGCCGCATTGGGCTCGCTGTAATCGGTGTAGGTGACAAGCTCCACCGTCAGGCCCTTGCCCGCGGCGACCGTCTTCACCACCTCGGCGACTTCGGTCTCCGGCCCCTTCATCACGCCCAGGCGGACCGGCGACAGCTGTTGCACCGGTGTGGCGGCGTCGGAATATGTGACAAAACCCGCAAGTGCAAACGCGATCAGCAGCAGGGGAAGGAGGCCGGATGCCAGGATGGCGCGCAAAAGGCGGGACAGTCGGGGCATGCCAGGTGCTCACGCATGTGGATGGCCGCGTATGCCGGGCAGACCCGGAACCCGCAGCACCCGCCTGCGCGGGCGGAACGGGAGGTGCGTCATGCAAAATGACAGACCCGCAGCTCGGGTATGCCGGCCGCGGCTCCTGCGCCGGCACAAACCCGTTTCCGCTCGCACACGATGTGGTCGGAGCCCTTGATAGTCAACAGTTTTCCGGGATGTGGCGGTCAGTTCCGCCCGGTCGGCCGACCCTCTGGCGCCATACGTTCCAGAAGCTGCAACACTTCGCCTGATGCGCTGGTCAGCCGGTCCAGGGCCGCCAGGGCATCGCGCGGCCGACCGGCCGCCATCGCCCTTGCCGCCTCGCGGCCGTGGTCGTGGACGGCCGCATGCGGCTTTTCCAGAGCACGGAAAGTTGCGTCTCCCCTCCAGGCGGCAGACTGGTCACCGTAATACCAGCGGCCCAGCCGGCAGGAATGGTGATCGGTCAGTTCCCTTTCCGACAGCTTCGCCCGGCCGGTCGCCATTGCGGCCAGACGCTTCTTCCACAGGGCGTGATCGGCCTTGGCCAGACGCACGACCTGATCCGGGAAATGCCGGCCGGCCAGTGCCTGCAGCGCCGGGGCGATGCGGCCTTCCAGATGGTCGAGGGCGTCGGCCACGGCTTCGATGCCGGCGCGGTTGTCGGCACCAAGGCCTGCCAGGGCCGCAATGTCGCCGGCCAGACGGTCGGATGCCACACCCTGGCTGTCGATCTCGCCGGCGATCTCGGCCATCTGGCGCGAAACATCGGCAATGCCGCGGCCCAGGGCCTCGATCTCGCGGCCGAGCCCGTCGATCGCGGCCCGGCCTTCGGCGGCACCGCGGGCACCATCGCCCATCACCGCCACGATCGCGGCCATCTCGCTGCGCAGCCCATCGATGCGCGAGCGGATGTCGTCGGTGGCGGCAGCGGTCTGTTGTGCCAGGTTCTTCACTTCCGATGCCACGACCGCGAAGCCCTTGCCGGCCTCACCGGCCCGGGCGGCCTCGATGGTCGCATTCAACGCCAGCAGGCGGGTCTGACGGGCGATCGCCTCGATCGAACCGACGATGGCATCGATCTGTTCGGATGCCGCCGCCAGGGCGTCCACCCGGCCGGCCGCCGCGGTGACGCCGTCGGCGAGCGTCGCGACCGACCGGGCCGAGGCACGCAGCTGGCGCACGCCGGCCTCCGCCTGTTCATTGGCGACGGCCGCCGCTTCTGCGGCCCGGCGCCCGCCCTCGCGCACCCGGTTGCCGCTGGCGGCAAGTTCGGCCACGGCCGAGGCGGCGCCGGCGGTGCGCGCCTCCAGGTCGCGGGCGGCCGCGACGGCATGCACCACGCCCACACTGGCTTCGGCCGAGTCGATGCACGCACCGACGATGCGATCGGTGTCTTCACGGGCCTGCTCGGCAAGCCGGGCGCCGAGGCGGAGAATGGCCAGGCCCAGCGGGTCGTTCGCCGTGGGGGGCGTGGTGTCATAGCGGCCCTGGGTCAGGGCGTCGACATAGGCGATCAGCGCGTCGCCGGCAGAGGTGCCTGCGGCCAGGGGGGCGTTCACGATGGGGGTCTCCGGTCGGTGTCAGCCGCGCAAGGCGGTCTTGAGCGCATCGATGGAACGGGCGACGGCGTCGCGCGCCTGATCGAGCGCGCCCGCGGTGTTGATGAAACCGTGCAGCATGCCGGGATAGACCCGGTGTTCGACCGTGACACCCGCCCGGCTGAGCGCCTCGGCATAGGCCTGGCCTTCATCGGCAAGCGGGTCGCACCCGGCGGTGACGATCAGCGCCGGCGGCAGGCCACGGTGATCCGTGGCCCTGAGCGGCGAGGCCCGCCAGTCGACGGCCGCCGCCCGGTCGGGCAGGTACTGGTCCAGGAACCAGGTGATGGTGGCGTCGTCGAGCAGATACCCCTGGGCGAAATCGTCGCGCGACGGGTGACGATGGGCGAGGTCGGTGGCCGGATAGACCAGCCATTGCAGCCGGGGCAGGTGCATGCCGTCGTCCCGGGCCGTGAGTGCTACCACCGCCGACAGGTTGCCGCCGGCGCTGTCGCCGCCGATCGCGAGGCGTTCGGGATCGATGCCGAAGCGGGCGGCTGCCCCGGGCAGGGCGGCCCAGGCGGCGATCGCGTCGTCGACCGCAGCCGGGAAGGGATGTTCGGGCGCCAGACGATAATCCAGCGAGATGACCGCAATGCCGGCCGCCGCCGCGATATGGCGGCAGAGCCGGTCATAGGCGTTCAGGCTGCCGATGGTCCAGCCACCGCCGTGAATGTAAAGCAGGGCCGGCAGGGGAGCCGCATCGGGATCGAGGGCCGCCGGCCGGTAGAGCCGGACCGGCAGATCGATGCCCTCAGGCCCGGGCAGGGTGTGATCCTCGACCACCGGCAGTTCCGCCCGGGGCAGATCCAGCAGCACCACCACCTCGTCGAACATCCGGCGTGCCGCCTCTACCCCCATCTTCGGATAGGGATCGCGGCCGGACGCCTTGACCAGATCCAGGATCCAGGCCGCCTGGGGATCGGGGGTGCGATTGCGGGTGCTGCTCATGCGGGCGGGGTCTCCATCGGTCACCGGGTGCGGCGGGGCCGCGGCAACAGTTTTGCGCCGGAGACGGGTCGGGATCAACGGCAACCTTGGCGGACATGTGCTCACTTCGCCGCGGCGGCTTCGGCCTCGGCGACGGTTGGGGTGGCATCGACATGCGCAAGCACAAGATCGGCAAGACGATCGTAATCCCCGTCGAAATGATGGCCGCCCGGCAGGGGAATCACCGTCGCATGGCCGGTGAGTTTGGGGCAGGCCGAGACATCGGTCTCGTCGGTTCCGTAAACGCAGACGATCGGCGGATGGGCGAGTGCCAGCGCGGGCGCCACCACATCGGTCGATTCCTTGTGCGGCTCGTCCAGAAGCCAGTCGCCCGGATGCACCTCCCAGTTCGCCCAGGTGTTTGAGGTGAGCATCACCGCCAGAACCGAGCGGTCGATCAGATCCCCGGGCAGCCGGGCTGCGACATCGGGCAGGATGCCGGCGCCGAAAGAAAAGCCGATCAGGATCAACCGGTCGCGCTTCCAGCGGGCCATCCGATCGGTGATCGGCGGCGCCAGATCGCGGGCCACCTCGTCGGGGGTGCGGCGGGTCCAGAAATAATGCAGCGCATCGACGCCGAGCACGGCGACGCCGCGGGCTTCCAGGCGGGCGGCGAGATCGCGATCGAGATCGGCCCAGCCGCCATCGCCCGAGATGATCACCGCCAGATCCCGGGCATGGGGACCATGTGCGCCGTCGGCCGGTTCGTCGATCAGCCAGTCGGCACGGATCGTATCGTGTTCGGGTTCCTGCGCGGCGCCGCCATGGACGGCGCAGAGCAGGACCAGCACTGCAAGATGCGCCACCCGGCGCAGCGACCGCCAGATCATCGTCCGATGACCCCTTTGATGCCGCCCGAGATGAGTGCGACGACGTCGAGCCCGACCTGCGGCAGGGCGGTGCCGCCAGGCGAGGCGAGGTAGCGCGGCCGCCAGTCGGGCAGGAATTTCTGCTTGAAGCGGCGCAGTCCCTGGAAGTTGTAGATGCCCTCGCCGTGTTCGTAGATGAAGGTGCCGACCCGGCTCCAGGCCGAGGCGAGCGGGTTGTCGGGCAGGCCGGCGAGGGGGGTCATGCCCAGCGAGAAGTACTTCCAGCCGGCATCACGGGCGTGGAGCATGATCTCCACCATCATGTAGTCCATGATTCCATAGCCCGCATCGGGCAGATGGCGCATCAGATCGAGCGCCATTTCCTCGTGCCCGGCCGACGGCCAGAGATTGGCGAAGGCGACGATCCGGCCGTTCTGGCGGACGACTGCGATCGGGCAGCGGTTCAGATAGGCGGGCTCGAACCGGCCGAGCGAGAAGCGCTTCTCGCGTGCCTGACGCTGCTCCATCCAGACATCCGAGACCTTGCGCAGTTCGGGCATCAGCAGCCGCGCCTCGCCCGGGGCCAGCATCTCGAAACTGGCGCCGTCCTTGATCGCGCGGCGATGGGCATAGCGCAGCTCCGCCCGCGGCTTGCCTTCGAGCGAGAACTGCGCGAGCGGCACCACCGCCTCCTCGCCGAGCTTCACGATCCTGAGGCCCAGATCGAGATAGAGCGGCAGGGCCTCGGCCGAGACCTGGTAGAAGACCGGGATCGCGCCATGGGCATCGCAGAGTTCGCGGAACATCCAGGCGACATTGGCCCAGGCATGGCGCGGCCCGACCGGGTCGCCCATGGCGACCAGCGAGCGGCCCGAGGCGGCATACATCACAAAAGCGTCGCCGCATTCCGAGAAGATGAAGCTCTTGTCGCCGGTGAAGGCGAGCTGGGCGGCGCTGGAGGTGGAGGTCGCGACGATCCGTTCGGCCTGAACCAGGTCTTCCTCGGTCGGGGGGCCGGGGCGGGCACGGACGGGGGCGAAGAGGCGGGCGGCGAACAGCACCAGCCCGAGCGCCAGCACCGCGACCGTCGCCCGAAGACTGCGCGGTGCCTCGGCTTCGAGCGCAAAGGTGAACAGGCCCTGGGAGAACAGGGCTTCGTGACGGAACGAGAACCAGGCGAGCCAGGCGGCCGCCCCCACCATCATGGCGAGCGCGCCCACCCAGGCCGGGGTCATCGGCTGGCGCAGCAGCGAGCCGCGGCGATAGAAGGCCCGACGCGCGAGGACCAGAAGGCCCGTCACCACGGCAAGCAGGATCGCCTCTTCCCAGTCCCACCCCTTGAGCAGCGACAGGACGGCGCCCAGGCCCGAAAGAATGGTGGCGGCCATCCAGGCGGCGTCCACGCGGCGGGCGAGGCCGCGGGCGATCACCAGCAGCAGCAGGCCGACCACGCCGCTGGCCAGATGCGAGGCTTCCACCACGACCAGCGGCAGGCCGTCCAGCAGATCGAGCCGGCCGGTGGCGGCGGGGGTCGCGGCCGAGGCGAGCAGAACGGCGCCGGAAGCGATGGCGAGCAGGGCAAAGGCAATGGGCGCGATCTGGGCCGCACCGGCCCCGGCCCGACGGATCGCCGGCGCCATGCGCCCGGCCGCCCGGCCGGCCTCGGCGAGCGCGATCAGGGTGGCGGCCAGGATCAGCGGCACCAGGTTGTAGACGAAACGATAGACGACCAGCGCGCCCAGCACTTCCGGTGCCGGCACGCCGGGCAGGAAGAGCAGGACGATGCCTTCGAACACGCCGAGCCCCGCCGGGACATGGGCCAGCACGCCCGCCACGATCGCGACCACATAGAGGCCCAGGAAGGCCGGGAAAGACAGCGGCAGGTCTGCCGGCAGCAGCACCCAGAGCACCGCACCGGCAGCAATCAGATCGCCGATCGCGAGCAGGGTCTGGCCGATCGTGACCGGCAGGGCCGGCACGGCGATCCGCCAGCTGCGGACATGGATGCCGGCCCCCCGCGCGGATGCCGTGGCATAGATCAGAAAGACCGCCAGCGCCAGAATGCCGGTCAGATGGACCACGGTTTCAGGCAGGTTGAGCGCGGCTGCGACCCTGGTCCCTTCGAACAGCCCGGCAAGCCCGCCCAGGGTGACGGCGCCCAGCGTGAAGGCGGTGGCGCAGAACACCATCAACTTCGCCACGGCGGCGGGCGGCACGCCGGCATTGCCATAGACGCGCAGCCGGACGGAGGTACCGGTCAGGGCGGCAAAACCGGCCGTATGGCTGATCGCCTGGGCGCAGAAGGCGGCAAAGGCGATGCGCGGGAACGGCACCCGGATCCCCGAGGATCTGAGCGCCAGCGCATCGAAGCCGATAAGCATCAGGAAGGACAGCGCCGTCAGCCCGCAGCCGGCGGCGACGTCGATCATGCCGACATTGCCGATTGCGGCGCGGATGTCCTCGAAGGACATGGTCCGGGTTTCGTAATGGATCACCCAGAGCGCCAGTCCGAACACGGCGAACATCGCGATCGCTGCGGCCGGCCGCAGGATCTGGGGTGCCAGCAACCGTGCCAAACGTCCTTGCCCGTTCATCCCGTTCCTCGTCGCTGGACCAGCCAGATGCGAACATTCCTCTACCCGTCCGGGCCGGACGGGATGAAGGAACGACACTATCCGGCCGTCTGCGCGGGGGGACAAGCGACAAGAAGACCGGCCCTTCGGGCAGGCCCGCCCGTCGGGATCATCGATCCCGACGGGATACGCCATCCGTGGTTAAGAAATCTTCCGCGTGGGATCGGGTTCCGCAGATGAGCCTCAGGAGGCGCCGGCCACCAGCGGGCAGCCGCCTTCGGACATCGGCCGGACGACCTGTTCGGCCGGAATGCGGTTCAGCACAGTGTAATAGTCCCAGGGGGCCTTGGACTCGGCCGGCGATTTGACCTGCACCAGGAACAGGTCCTTCATCATCCGCCCGTCGGCGCGGACATGGGCGCCTTCGCCGAAGAAGTCGTCGACCGGCAGCTCCTTGAGTTTCTTCGACACCGCCATCGCCTCGTCGGTGCCGGCCGCCTGGATGGCCTTGAGGTAGGAGAGGGTGGCGCTGTAGACGCCGGCATGGTTGTGCGTGGGGGCCTTGTCGGTCTTCATCGCCGCCCGCCAGCGACCGGTGTAGTCGCGCGAGGCATCATTCCGGTCCCAATAGAACGGGGTCACCACCTGCAGGCCCTGCGCGGCTTCCAGACCCAGCGCATGGACGTTCAGGATATAGAAGGTGGTGCCGGCCAGCTTCTGCCCGCCCGCGACCAGGCCGAATTCGGCGGCCTGTTTGATGGTGTTGGTGGTGTCGCCGCCGGCATTCAGCAGGGCGATGATCTTCGCCCCCGATGCCTGAGCCTGCAACACGAAGGAGCTGTAATCGGTGTTGCCGACCGGATGGCGTACCTGGCCCAGCACCTTGCCGCCGGCCGCGGTGATCACCCGGGTGAGCTGCGCTTCCATGGCATGGCCGAAGGCATAATCGGCGGTGATGAAGAACCAGCTGTCATTGCCGGCTTCGACCGAGGCCTTGCCGATGGCATTGGCGATGGCCGTGGTGTCGTAATTCCACAGAAAGCCGGTGGGCGAGCAGCGCGGGCCGAAAAGCGCATCCGAGGCCGAGCTGACATGCATGACCACGCGCCGGCCCGCGGTCAGATCCTGCACCGCGAGCGAGACCGCCGAGTTGCCGAAGTCGATGATCATGTCGACGCCTTCGGTATCCACCCAGCGCCGGGCGAGAGAGACGCCGAGATCAGGCTTGTTCTGATGGTCGCCCGAGATCACCTCGATCGGCTTGCCGAGCACGGTGGGGCCGAAATCCTCGACCGCGAGCCGGGCGGCGGCGACCGAGCCTTCCCCGCCGAAATCGGCATAGGCACCGCTGCGGTCGTTCATGACCGCAATCCGGACCACATCGTCGGAAACCTGCGCCTGACCGGCCGCAGGGAACAGCATCAGAGCGGCCGCAGCGATCGCGGTCCTCCAGCGAGACGTCATGGATGTCCTCCCCAGGACGATGGGTTCCGGCGCGAAACCAGGGGCCCGCGCGTGCCACCGGAGCCGCCGGTCCGAGTGGATGGCGGTTCTTTATTCTAACTGTTGTTAGATTATTTACTCACGGGTAAGGTATATGCTCATGGGTTCAGGCGTCAAGTATCCCTGCAACGAAAACCGCGGGACCGCATCTGCGGCCAAGAAAACAGCGCCCTGATCAGGCAGAATGCCGGAAGGAACCCGGTTGTCTTCCCTGCATCGCAGCAATCTATTGCGTTGCATCATGAAAAATGCACCGGAGCCCGGTGCGGCGACACGAAGAAAGACCAGGGTGGGCGTCACGAATCCACCCGCTCCAGGGAGGTTCACGTGAACGGACTTATGCAGGACATGCCGCTGCTGATCTCGTCGATCATCGAGCATGCGGCGCGGGCCCATGGCGCCACGGAAATCGTCACCCGCACCAATGAAGGCCCGATCCTCCGCACCAGCTATGGCGAGGTCGCAGCCCGGGCACGGCAGGTGGCCAATGCTCTGGCGGCACTTGGCATCGCCGAGGGCGACCGGGTTGCGACACTTGCCTGGAACACCCATCGCCACTACGAACTCTATTTCGGCGTTTCGGGTTCGGGCGCGGTCCTGCACACGGTCAATCCGCGGCTGTTCCGCGATCAGGTCGCCTTCATCATGAACCATGCCGACGACCGGGTGGTGTTCGTCGACCTGAACCTGGTGTCGGTTGCGGAAAGCGTCGCCGCCGATCTGCCCGGCGTGACCCATTGGGTGATCCTGACCGACGACGCCCATATGCCCGAGACCAGCTTGCCCGGTGCGCTCTGCTACGAGACGCTGATCGCCGCCCAGCCCACGGAGTATGACTGGCCGCAGCTGGATGAGAACGCGGCCGCAGTGCTCTGCTATACCTCGGGCACGACCGGCAATCCCAAGGGCGTGCTCTACAGCCACCGCTCCACCGTGCTGCACGGGTTGATCAGCTGTTCGGTCGACAGCACCATCGCAGCGTCTGCGGCAGAGACGATCCTGGTTCTGGTGCCGCTGTTCCACGCCAATGCCTGGGGCGTGCCCTATGCTGCGGCCATGGCCGGGTCGAAGCTGGTCTTCCCCGCCTCGAAACTCGACCCTGCGAGCATCGTGGAGCTGATCAACGGCGAGGGCGTCACGGTCAGTGGCGGCGTTCCCACGGTGTGGGTGACCTATCTTCAGCATCTGGACCAGCACCCCGAGGACCGGCCGACCCGGCTGAAGCGGGTCTTCGTGGGGGGCAGTGCCCTGCCGCGCGCGCTGATGGAACGCTTCGATCGCGAGCTCGGCGTGACCATGATTCATGCCTGGGGCATGACCGAGACCAGCCCGATCGTGACCGTGGCCCTGCCGCTGGCCAAGCATGAGGGGCTGGACGAAGAGGCGCTGCGCAGCCTGCGCCTGACCCAGGGCCGGCCGGTCTATGGCACCGAGGTCCGGATCGTCGACGAGGCGGGCACACCGGTTGCCCATGACGGCCGGACGCCCGGCAACGTCCAGGTTCGTGGACCCTGGATCGTGAAGGGCTATTTCGGCCGCGACGAGCTGGCGGTCGACGATCGGAACTGGTTCCCGACCGGCGATGTCGGCACCATCGATGCCGACGGCTATCTGCGCCTCACCGACCGGACCAAGGATGTCATCAAGTCGGGCGGCGAATGGATCAGCTCGATCGAGATCGAGAACGAGGCCGTGTCCCATCCGGGCGTGCTGGAGGCGGCGGTGATCGGCGTGCCGCATCCGCGCTGGCAGGAACGGCCGCTGCTGATCGTCACCCCGCGGGCGGGCGCGGAGCTGACGCGCGAGCAGGTGCTGGCCCATCTGGAGCCGCGCATCGCGCGCTGGTGGATGCCCGACGACGTGGTGGTGCTGGATGAACTGCCCCACACCGCCACCGGCAAGATCTGGAAGATCAAGCTGCGGGAGGCCTTCAAAGACTACAGGCTGCCGACGGCCTGATCGCCTTCCGCCCCGTCGCCTTCCCCGGGGGCCTCTCCCCGCGCCTCGCGCCGGAGCCGGTAGACCAGCTCCAGCGCGGCGCGGGGGGTGAGATCGTCGGGGTCGAGGGCGGCAAGACGGGCCTGAAGCGCCAGCGCCGCCTCGGCTTCCGGATCGGGCTCCGGTGCCGCCGGCGCCGGCGGCGGTTCCGGCAGGCGGAGGCTCGCGAACAGCGGCAGATCGTCGGCGAGTTTTGCGGCCGGAGAGCCGGCCTCGCCACGCTCGATCTGGCCCAGCACGGCCTCGGCCCGGCGGATCACCCGCTTGGGCAGGCCGGCGAGCCGGGCGACATGGATGCCATAGGACCGGTCGGCGGCACCGGCGGCCACCTCGTGCAGGAACACCACCTCGCCCTGCCATTCCTTGATCCGCATGGTATGGCAGGACAATCGGTCGAGCCGGGCCGAAAGGGCGGTGAGCTCATGATAATGGGTGGCGAACAGCCCGCGGCAGCGGTTGACGTCGTGCAGATGCTCCACCACCGCCCAGGCGATCGACAGACCGTCCCAGGTGGAGGTGCCGCGGCCGATTTCGTCCAGGATCACCAGCGCCCGGGGACCGGCATGATTGAGGATCGTCGCGGTCTCGACCATCTCGACCATGAAAGTGGACCGGCCGCGGGCAAGGTCGTCGGCCGCACCCACACGGCTGAACAGCCGGTCGACCACGCCGATCCGGGCGCGGGTCGCCGGCACGAAGCTGCCGGCCTGGGCCATGACCGCGATCAGGGCGTTCTGGCGCAGAAAGGTACTCTTGCCGGCCATGTTGGGGCCGGTCAGCAGCCAGAGCCCGGGCCCGCCGTCACCCACGGGCTGTCCGTCAGGCCCCCCCAGATCGCAATCATTGGCGACGAAGCGGCCGCCGCCGCTCGCCTCCACGAAGGCTTCGACCACCGGATGGCGGCCGCCTTCGATCGCGAAGGCCGTGCTGCGGTCGATGTCGGGGCGGACATAGTTGCGGGCGCGGGCAAGTTCGGCGAGCGCGGCCGAGACGTCGATCACCGCCAGGGCCGCTGCGGCCGCGGCGATCCCATCGGCGGCCGCGACGACCTCGGCGGTCAGCTGTTCGAAGGCCTGAAGCTCGGCGGCGAGCGCCTGATCGGCGGCGCGGGTGAGGCGGGTTTCCAGCTCGCCGAGTTCGACGGTGGTGAAGCGCACCGCGTTGGCGAGCGTCTGGCGGTGGATGAAGCCGTCGCGCCCGGCCAGCTTGTCGGCATGGGCAGGGGTGACCTCGATGAAAAAGCCCAGCACGTTGTTGTGCTTGACCTTGAGCGAGGTGATGCCGGTGTCGCGGCGGCATTCGCCTTCAAGCGCCGCGATATGGCGCCGGCCTTCGGTGGCAAGCGAGCGCAGTTCGTCGAGCGCCGGATCGAACTGACGGGCGATGAAGCCGCCATCGCGGGCGAGCAGCGGCGGTTCGGCCTCGATGGCGGTGCGCAGCCGATGGGCCAGCGCGCCATGAGAGCCGAGGGCGGCAAGGCCCCGGCCCAGTTCCTCGGGCAGGTCGCCGAACCCCTTGCCGTCTTCAAGAAGCCGGTCGCGGATCTCGCCGGCCCGGAAAAGACCGTCGCCGATGGCGCGCAGGTCGCGGGGGCCGCCGCGGCCGAGCGACAGCCGCTGCAGGGCGCGCTCCAGATCGGGCATGCCGCCCAGCAGGTCGCGCAGCTCTTCCGAGAGCAGGTCGTCGTCGAGCAGATGGGCGACCGCATCCAGCCGGGCGCCGATCGCCTCCGGGTCGGTCAGCGGCGCCGACAGCCGGCGGGCGAGCAGCCGGGCACCGCCGCCGGTGACCGTCAGATCCATCAGCCCCAGCAGGCTGCCGCGACGCTCGCCGGCCATGGTCTGGACGATTTCGAGGCTGCGGCGCGTGGCCGGATCGATCGCCATCACCGTCTCCACCCCCTCGCGCCGGGGCGGCGACAGATGCGGCACGCGGCCCTTCTGGGTGAGGGTGACGTAATCGATGAGCGCGCCGCAGGCGGCGGCCTCGGCGCGGCTTTCGATGCCGAAGGCGTCGAGGGCGCCGACCCCGTAATGCTCCATCACCCGCTTCGTCGCGGCGCCCGGGTCGAAAAGGGCGGTGGGTTGCGGGGTGAGGGCGGGGCCGAGTTCGGCCAGGGCGGCCGCGATCTCGGGTCGTTCCAGCAGCCGGTCGGCGACCACCAGTTCGCAGGGCTCCAGCCGCGCAAGCTCGGCCGCCAGCGCCGCCATCTCGATGCCGGTCACCGCAAACTCGCCGGTCGAGACATCGACCCAGGCCAGCGCCAGACGATTGTCGGCCCGGGCGAGGGCGACCAGATTGTTCGATCGCCGGGCATCGAGCAGCGTGTCTTCGACGATGGTGCCCGGGGTGACGACGCGCACCACCTCGCGCCGGACCAGGGCCTTGTACCCGCGCTGGCGCCGGGCCTCGGCCGGATCCTCGGTCTGCTCGCAGATCGCCACCCTGTGGCCGGCGCGGATCAGCCGCGACAGGTAGTGCTCGGCCGCATGCACCGGCACGCCGGCCATGGGGATGTCCTCCCCCTTGTGCTGGCCGCGGCGGGTGAGGGTGATGTCCAGCGTGCGCGCCGCCTCGATCGCATCGTCGAAGAACAGCTCGTAGAAATCGCCCATGCGATAGAACAGCAGGCAGCCCGGATGCTCGCGTTTGACCGCCAGATACTGGGCCATCATCGGCGTGGCACCGGCGATCTCGTCGTCGGCCGCTGCGTCGGGGCGCTCGTCGGGGGTCCGCTGGCGGGATCTGGTCATCGGGCAGCTCGGCAGAAGGGGGTTGGCCGCAAGGGCGCAGGCGGGCCGGCCGACCCTAGCGCGAGAGCCCGGCACCCGACAAGGGCCGCTACCGGCCCCCCGCGTCCGGGGCGGGTTTCACCCGTCGACACATGGACCGGCTTCGGCTATAAAAAAACGGACAACCGCGACCTTTTGGAATAATGCGACCGGAAGCCGATGATTTATAAAACTGTATGACCCATCGGCGGTGCCCTCTCTGCCGATGGCGGCGGAGACGGAGAACGGTGCCCGCGGCCCCCTGCCTGCACGGCATGTGGCCCCAATCATGTCGCGCGACGATCTCTTGAAATTTCGTTACAGTGTCTGCCTTTCGTGACCCGCGCAAGGGTTGCGGCCGTTTTGCGGCCTGGGGGGCGGGCCGTCGTCTTGACCTCAGAGAAGATCAAAAACCCGAAGGGCTACCCGGATGGATGGCGAGAAGTATTACGTGACCGAGCAGGAGGCGCTGGAGTTCCACCAGGGCGACCGGCCGGGCAAGCTGTCGATCACGCCGACCAAGGCGCTGATGACCCAGCGCGACCTGTCGCTCGCCTACAGCCCCGGCGTCGCCTGGCCGTGCCTGCACATCAACAAGGACGAGAACAAGGCCTACGACTACACGTCGAAGGGCAATATGGTCGCCGTCATCTCGAACGGCACCGCGGTTCTCGGCCTCGGCAATCTGGGGGCGCTCGCCTCCAAGCCGGTGATGGAGGGCAAGGCCGTCCTGTTCAAGAAGTTCGCGGATATCGATGCGGTCGACATCGAGGTCTCGACCGAGGACGTCGAGGAATTCGTGAACTGCGTGCGCTTCCTGGGCCCCACCTGGGGCGGCATCAATCTGGAAGACATCCGCGCCCCGGAATGCTTCATCATCGAACAGCGCCTGCGCGAGCTGCTGGACGTGCCCGTCTTCCATGACGACCAGCACGGCACCGCGATCATCGCGGCGGCGGGGCTGATCAACGCGCTCGACATCACCGGCAAGTCGCTGCGCGACATCCGCATGGTGGTGAACGGCGCCGGCGCGGCCGGTATCGCCTGCCTGGAACTGGTCAAGGCCATGGGCATGCCGCATGAGAACGCCATCCTCTGCGACACCAGGGGCGTGATCTACAAGGGCCGCGAGCAGGGCATGAACCAGTGGAAGTCGGCGCATGCGGTGGAAACCGATGCCCGCACCCTGGCCGATGCCCTGAAGGGCGCCGACGTCGCGTTCGGCCTGTCGGCCAAGGGCGCCTTCACCCCTGAAATGCTGGCCTCGATGGCGCCGAAGCCGATCATCTTCGCCATGGCCAATCCGGACCCCGAGATCACCCCGGAAGAGGTCGCCCAGGTCCGCGACGACGCCATCGTCGCCACCGGCCGGTCGGATTATCCGAACCAGGTCAACAACGTGCTGGGCTTCCCCTACATCTTCCGCGGCGCGCTGGATGTGCGGGCGACCGAGATCAACGAGCAGATGAAGATCGCGGCCGCCTATGCGATCGCGAGTCTGGCGCGCGAGGACGTGCCCGACGAAGTCGCCCGTGCCTATCGCAACCGCCGCATGCAGTACGGCCCCGACTACATCATCCCGGCGCCGTTCGATCCGCGGCTGATGTCGACCGTGCCGGTGGCGGTGGCCAAGGCCGCGACCTCGACCGGCGTCGCCCGCAAGCCGCTGGTCGATGCGCCCCGCTATGTCCGTGCTCTCCGCGCCCGGCTCGACCCCACCGCCGACAGCCTGGAGCGGCTGATCGAGCGGGTGCACGAGAACCCGAAGCGGGTCGTCTTTGCCGAGGGCGAGGAAGAGCAGACCATCCGCGCCGCCATCCAGTGGGCCAAGTCGGGCCTGGGCAAGCCGGTGCTGATCGGCCGCGAGGAGCGGATCAAGGCCAGCATGCTGCGCCTTGGCCTGGGCGATGGTACCGATCTCGATATCGACATCCACAACGCCCGGCTGTCGGAAAAGAACAAGGTCTATGCCGACTTCCTGTACAAGCGCCTGCAGCGCCGCGGCTATCTCTACCGCGACGTCCAACGCCTGGTGAACCAGGACCGCAACGTTTTCGGTGCCTGCATGGTGGCCTGTGGTGACGGCGACGCCCTGATCACCGGCCTGACCCGCAACTACTGGGTCGCGCTCGAGAACGTGCAGCTGGTGATCGATCCCGAGCCGGACGAGACCCTGATCGGCCTGTCGGTGATGGTCAGCCGCGGCCGCACCATCGTCATCGCCGACACCACCGTGAACGAGCTGCCCGAGGCCGAGGCCCTGGCTGATATCGCCATGCAGGCGGCGGCATCGGCGAAGCGTTTCGGGCTGGAGCCGCGGGTGGCGCTGCTGTCCTACAGCAATTTCGGCAACCCCCACCGCGAGAAGGCCGACCGTATCCGTGCGGCCTGCCGGATCCTGGAGGAGCGCGGGGTCGGCTTCGAGTTCGACGGCGAGATGTCGGCCGATGTGGCGCTGGATGAAGAGCTGATGCAGCGCTACTACCCGTTCTCGCGCCTGACCGGGCCGGCCAATGTGCTGGTCATGCCCGGCCTGCACAGCGCCAACATCTCGGCCATGCTGCTGCAGAAGCTGGGCGGCGGTGTGCAGATCGGCCCGATCCTGCGCGGCATGTCGAAGCCGGTGCAGATCGTGCAGATGGGCGCGACCGTGGCCGAGATGGTGAACATCGCGGCCGTGGCCGCCCATGACGCCATCCTCGACCAGGAGGAGAAGACCGGTCGCTGATCGCGGTCGCTCTCCCTCTTTCGCGGTTCGCCTCTGCCTCTTTGCGACGCGCGTGTCCCCGGGGATGCGCGCGTCGTAAAACTTTCATGTCCAGGTCGCTTGACCGCCCGCCGGGCTCGGGCAGTCTGGCGGGCCGCGCCCGGTGCCGGACCCACGGCGGCAAGTGGATGCGGGGACAGATGCGGCGCGCAGAGACGCGGCACGGCCGATGGCGGGTGGACATGGCGGTATTCGACCGGAACGAGATCAGGCGCTTCTTCGGCGCGACGGCGGCGATCGCGGCCCCTGCCGTGGGTACGCTCGGCGGCCTGTGTTTTGCGGGCGCGCTGGACTGGCACTGGGCGCTGGCCGGTGTGGTGGTCTCGGTCGCCGGCTCCATGGCCGTCGCCCGCCTGCTGCTCGGCGGCTTCCATGCCCTGCGGGATTTTGCCGAGGCGCTTGCCCATGGCGAGGAACGCCCGGCCCCGCCGCCCGGCGGGCGGATCGTCCAGGACATCGCCCGTGCGATGCTCCGGCTCTGGCTCAAGGAACGCCGCCGTGCCGAGCGGCTGGCGGTTCAGGCCGATGATTTCGGTCAGATTCTCGACCGGCTGCCTTTGCTGGTGCTGACGGTCGATGATCAGGTGCGGATCCGCTCGGCCAATCGTGCCGCCGAAGAGACGATGGGCGAGGGGCTGGTCGGGCGCGAGCTGGTTGCCGTGCTGCGCCATCCGGCCCTGCTGGATGCGGTCGATCAGGCGTTGATGCGGGGTGAATTCGCTGATGTGGTGTTCTCCACTGCCGCCCCCGACCGGCGGGAATACAAGGCGCATATCGAGGCCTTGCGGGCCGGCGATGAGCATACCGAGGCGCGCCGGGCAGTGATCGCCCTCCACGACCTGACCCAGATCCGCAAGCTGGAGCAGATGCGCGCCGATTTTGTCGCCAATGCCAGCCATGAAATCCGCACGCCGCTCGCCACTCTGATCGGCTTCATCGAGACGCTGCGCGGGCCCGCCCGCGACGATCCGGATGCGGCCGAGCATTTCCTGTCGATCATGGACGATCAGGCCCGGCGGATGTCGCGGCTGGTCAACGACCTGCTGTCGCTGTCGCGGATCGAGATGAACGAACATATGCCGCCGGCTGCGGCGGTCGACCTGACCGATGTGATCGACGACGTCATCTCGGGGCTGGAGTTCAAGGCCCATGCCCGGGGGATCGAGATCGAGATCATGACCGATCCCACCCTGGTGCCGGCGCTGGGCGATCCGGACGAACTGACCCAGGTCGCCCAGAACCTGATCGACAATGCGATCAAATACGGCCGCAACGACAGCCGGATCACCGTGCGGCTGTTCCGCACGACCGAGGCACCGCGGCCGGTTGGGCTGGCCGCAACCCTGGAGGCGGTGGGCTTCTCGGTGACCGACCAGAGTGACGGCATCCCGCGGGAGCATCTGCCGCGGCTGACCGAGCGCTTCTACCGGGTGGACAGCGCCCGGTCGCGGCAGGTCGGCTCCACCGGTCTCGGGCTGGCCATCGTGAAGCACATCGTCAACCGCCATCGCGGCCATCTGGCGATCGACAGCCGGGTGGGCGAGGGGTCGTGCTTTACGGTCTATCTGCCGCTGGCCGGCCGCGGCAACGGCCGGGCGCCGGTGGCGGCCGCTTCCTGACATCCCTGCACGCCATCCTGTGCGCTGCTGCCATGGCCGCTTCCGCTGCCCCGTGAACCCGGATTCATGCTATGAGCTGAAGAACCGCCCTGCGGTGCAAGAAGATCGAAGCTTGAGGGAACGCCATGTCGGATCTGATCCGCCGAAACACCATCAATGATGCCGTGCGCCGTGCGGCCGCCAAGTTCCGCGACCGTCTGGCGCTCCGCCATGGCGACCGGCGCTGGAGCTTCGCCGAGGTGAACCGCGCCGCCGATGCCATCGGTCGCCGGCTGATCGAGGCCGGGCTCGGCCGCGGCGACCGGCTGGCGGTCTATGCCCGCAATTCCGACACCTATCTGCTGGTCTGGCTGGGCGCCCTCCGCGCAGGCCTCGTCCACGTGCCGATCAACTACGCACTGACCGAGACCGAGCTGCATTACATCGTGGAGCAGTCGGGCGCCCGCGGCCTGATCTATGACCCGGATCTGGCCGAAACCGCCCGGGCGGTGGCGGGGCGGGTGGATCTCGCCTTCGCCGTCCCGATGACGGGCGATGCGGATTTCGACCCGCTGGAGGTCGCGCTGGGCTCGGCCGGGGCAGAGCCGCTGGAGGTCGGGCTTGCCGACGAGGATCTGGCGCAGATCCTGTACACCTCGGGCACCACGGCGGCGCCCAAGGGCGCGATGATGACCCATCGTGCGTTGCTGGCCGAATACACCAGCTGCATCGTTGAACTGAACCTGAAAGGCAGCGATCGGGCGCTCGCAGCCCTGCCGCTTTACCATTCGGCGCAGATGCACTGCTTCACCATGCCCCAGCTGCTGGTCGGCGCCACCACCATCCTGATCCAGACCCCGGTGCCGGAGCAGTGCCTGGCGCTGATCGAGGAAGAGGCCATCACCTCGTTCTTCGCGCCGCCCACCGTCTGGATCAGCCTGCTGCGCCATGCCGATTTCGACCGGCGCGACCTCTCCAGCCTGAAGAACGTCTATTACGGCGCCTCGATCATGCCGGTGCCGATCCTGCAGGAGCTGCGCCGGCGACTGGCCGGGGCCCAGCCCTATAACTGCTATGGCCAGAGCGAGATCGGCCCGCTTGCCACCGTTCTCGGCCCCGACGAGCACGAGGCGCGCCCCGCTTCCGCCGGCCGGCCGGTGATGAATGTCGAGACCCGGATCGTCGATGGCGAGATGAACGACGTGCCCCCGGGCGTGCAGGGCGAGATCGTTCACCGTTCGCCGCAACTGCTGACCGGTTACTGGAACAAGCCGGACGAGACCGCAGACGCCTTCTCTGGCGACTGGTTCCATTCGGGCGATGTGGGTTATCTCGACGACGAGGGCTATCTCTATGTCGTCGACCGGGTGAAGGACGTGATCAAGACCGGCGGCGTGATCGTGGCCAGCCGAGAGGTCGAAGATGCCATCTTCACCCATCCTGCGGTCTCGGAAGTGGCGGTGATCGGCCTGCCCGATCCGAAATGGATCGAGGCGGTGACGGCCCTGGTCGTGCTCCGGCCCGGTCAGGAGGTCGGGATCGACGAGCTGGTGGCCCATGCCCGCGAGCGGCTGGCGCCCTACAAGGTGCCCAAGGCCGTGCATTTCGTCGACGCCCTGCCGCGCAACACCGCCGGCAAGATCCTGAAGCGCACGCTGCGCCAGGAGTTTGCCGAGCAGGGCTGATGCCGGAATCCGTGACGGCAGCCATGCATCCGGATCAGGCCGCGGCAGGTCACACTGCCGCGGTTTTCCTTTATATGACAGTCGCTTCCGGAAGGTTTCCCCGGAGGTATAGACAACTTTCCATAGATTGTCGATGGGGGCCTCCGGCGTGCTGGCCTCTGGATTAAACCAAGAAATTACAAACGGTTGCTTCGAAAACGGTGCGGGTCGGCTGCGGCGAAGTGTGTCATGATTCCGTCATGAAACTGTGATATTCCCGTCGTCGAGCAGGATTAGACCATGTGTGACGCGAGGCCGGGTGGAAACACGACGCCGCCTGCCGCGTTTCGAGATCGGGACCGGTGGCGTGTCTGCCGCCGGCCAGCACACATGACGAACATCCAACAGGAGTTGGAACGGTGTTCAAGAAAGCCGCGCTTCTGTCGGCGGTTGCGATCGTTGCGGTCGCCACTCCGGCCCTTGCCCGCGATCAGATCCGCATCGTCGGCTCGTCGACCGTCTACCCCTTCGCGACTGCGGTCGCCGAAGAGTTCGGCAAGACCTCGGGCTTCGCGACCCCGGTCATCGAGAGCACGGGTTCGGGCGGCGGCCTGAAGCTGTTCTGCGCCGGCGTCGGCACGCAGCACCCTGACATCACCAACGCCTCGCGCCGGATCAAGAAGTCCGAGGTCGAGGAATGCGCCAAGAACGGCGTGACCGAGATCACCGAGGTGAAGATCGGCTTCGACGGCATCGTGCTGGCGAATGCGGTCAACGGCCCGGACATGAACATCACCCGCGCCCAGCTGTGGCAGGCGCTGGCGAAGCAGGTTCCGGTCGACGGCAAGCTGGTCGAGAACCCCTACAAGAGCTGGTCGGACATCGACGGCTCGCTGCCGAACGAGCCGATCGAGGTTCTCGGCCCCCCGCCCACCTCGGGTACCCGTGACGCCTTCGTCGAGCTCGTCATGGAGCATGGCTGCGAGGAATTCGACGCCGTGAAGGCGATCGAAGACAAGAAGATGCGCGGCGCGGTCTGCAAGTCGATCCGCGAAGACGGCGCCTTCATCGAAGCCGGCGAGAACGACAACCTGATCGTTCAGAAGCTGGCCTCGAACCCGGCCGCCTTCGGCATCTTCGGCTACAGCTTCCTTGAGCAGAACGGCGACAAGGTGAAGGCCGCCACCATCGAGGGCAAGGCGCCGGAATACGACGCCATCTCGAGCGGTGAATACCCGGTCTCGCGCTCGCTGTACTTCTACGTGAAGAACGCGCATGTCGGCACCGTGCCCGGCATGAAGGAATACGTCACCGAGTTCACCTCGGAAGACGCCATGAGCCCGGTCGGCTATCTGGCCCAGCGCGGCCTGATCGCCCTGCCGGATGCGGAGCGTGCCGAAGTGGCGAAGAACGCCCAGGGCCTGGTTCCGCTGAAGATGTGATCGGATGAGGGCTGGCTGTACTGGCATACCGGCGCAGCCAGCCCCAGCCATCGCAAGACGACCCGGCGGCTTTCGTCCGGTGCAGGCTGGCACCGCCGGAGCCGCCGTTCGCCTGCCGGGGCCTACCCTCCCGGCCGGCCCCCATCCGAAGCAGCCGCGACAGAACGGCCGCATCGAACGTTTCGTCCGCGACCTTGCGGAACCCGCGAACCTGAAGGGCCCAACCGGCCCGATGCCTGAAGGCAGAGGCGGCGCATGACGGTAAGCTCCTTCGTGCTCATCGTGCTGATCCTGAGCGCGGTAGCATTCTTCCTCGGACGGCGGCGCTCGGTGTCGCTTGCGAACGGCAGGCTCTCCACCCTGCATTCGCGCCCCGGCTATTACGGCTGGTATGTGGCATTGTGGTGCGGCCTGCCGGCGGTGCTGCTGGCATTTGTCTGGATCGTGGCCCGCACACCGATCGTCAACGGCGCCGTCCACGACGTCATTCCGGAAGACGTGATGGCGGCAGGCGCCGGTGCCGTGAACCTGTTCATGGCCGATGCCTACAACCTTGCCACCGGCAACATCGTCTCGTCCAATCCGAGCCCCGCAGTCCGCGAGGCGGCATCGATCATCACCGGCCTGACCCGGACGGTGAACCTGGCTTTTGCCGGCATCGGTCTCGCCCTGGCGCTGGCCGGCCTTACCGCGGCCTATCGGCGGATCACCGCGGATTTCCGCTCCCGCAACCGGGTCGAGCGGATCCTGCGGATCCTGCTGGTCATCGCCTCGACGCTGTCGATCTTCACCACCATCGGCATCGTGTTCTCGGTGCTGTTCGAATCGATCCGCTTCTTCCAGCGCATCCCGATCCTGGACTTCCTGTTCGGCCTGCACTGGAGCCCGCAGATCGCGATCCGTGCCGATCAGGTCGCCTCGGAGGGCTCGTTCGGCATGATCCCGCTGTTCGCGGGCACGCTGCTGATCACCTTCATCGCGCTGGCGGTGGCGATCCCGATCGGCCTGCTGGCGGCGATCTACATGTCGGAATATGCCGGTCGCAAGACCCGCGCGCTGGCCAAGCCGCTGCTCGAGATCCTGGCCGGCATCCCGACCGTGGTTTACGGCTTCTTCGCGGCACTGACCGTGGCGCCGCTGATCCGCGGTTTCGGCGAGAGCCTGGGCATCGACGCCGCCTCGGAATCGGCGCTGGCCGCCGGTCTGGTCATGGGCATCATGATCATCCCCTTCGTGTCGTCGCTGGCCGACGACGTGATCAACGCCGTGCCCCAGACACTGCGCGACGGCTCGCTCGGCCTTGGCGCCACCACCTCCGAGACGATCAAGCTGGTGATCCTGCCGGCGGCCCTGCCGGGCATTGCCGCCGCCTGCCTGCTCGCCTTCTCGCGCGCCATCGGCGAGACCATGATCGTGGTGATGGCGGCCGGCCTGGCTGCGAACCTCACCGCCAATCCCTTCGAGGCGGTCACGACCGTCACCGTGCAGATCGTCACCCTGCTGGTCGGCGACCAGGAATTCGACAGTGCCAAGACGCTCGCGGCCTTCGCCCTGGGGCTGGTCCTGTTCGTCATGACCCTGGCGCTGAACGTGGTGGCTCTGCACATCGTCCGCAAATATCGCCAGGCCTATGACTGAGCGACGGGAGCAACAGGTCATGACCGACAGCACCCTGAACCCCGCCGAGGCACCGATGGCCCGGCGGGAGAGCCCCCATGCCGGCCAGGCGGCTGCTGCCCGCCTGAGGGCACGGCGCCGCTCGGAACGCCGCTTCAAGGCCTATGGCTTTGGGGCCGTCCTGCTCGCCATCGTCATGCTGGTCGTGCTGATCGGCACGCTGGCGGGCCAGGGCCTCGGCGCCTTCACCCAGACCCAGATCGCGGTCGAGGTCAATCTGGACCCGGCGCGGCTGGATCCGCAAGGCACGCGCGACCCGAAAACGCTGGCCGATGCCAACTACACCGGCCTGCTGACCGACATCGTCCGCGACAATTTCGGCGCCACCCAGCGCCGCGACGTGCTCAAGGCCCTGGGCCTGTTCAGCCGCGATGCCCGCTTCGAACTGCGCGACTTCGTGCTGGCCAATCCGGATCTGATCGGTACCACTCAGACGGTGTGGCTGACGGCCTCGGGCAATCTGGACATGCTCGACAAGGGCTGGATCGACCGCGACCTGCCCCAAGCCCAGCGGCCGGTCGACGATCAGGTGCTCGGCTGGTATGACGCGCTTGCCGCCAAGGACGCCGTCAGCCGCGACTTCAACACCCGCTTCTTCACCGGTGCCGACAGCCGCTCGCCCGAGCTGGCCGGCATCTGGGGAGCGACCGTCGGCTCTGCCCTCACCCTCTTCGTCTGCTTCATCCTCTCCTTTCCGATCGGCGTCACCACGGCGATCTATCTGGAAGAGTTCGCGCCCAAGAATCGCTGGACCGACCTGATCGAGGTCAACATCAACAACCTCGCGGCAGTGCCCTCGATCGTGTTCGGTCTGCTGGGTCTTGCGGTGTTCATCGGCTTCTTCGGCATGCCGCGATCGGCGCCGGTGGTCGGCGGCTTCACGCTGGCACTCATGACCCTGCCCACCATCATCATCGCGACCCGCGCCGCGCTGAAGGCAGTGCCGCCCTCGATCCGTCAGGCGGCCCAGGGTCTGGGCGCCAGCCCGGTGCAGGTGGTGTTCCATCACGTGCTGCCGCTGGCCATGCCGGGCATCCTGACCGGCACGATCATCGGCATGGCCCAGGCGCTGGGTGAGACCGCGCCGCTGCTGATGATCGGCATGGTCGCCTTCATCGCCGACGTGCCGGGTGGCTTCACCACGCCGTCGACGGTGCTGCCGGTGCAGATCTTCCTCTGGGCCGACAGCCCGGAACGTGCCTTCGTCGAAAAGACCGCCGCCGCCATCCTGGTGCTGCTCGGCTTCCTGATCATCATGAATGCGATCGCCGTCCTGCTGCGCAGGCGCTTCGAGCGCCGCTGGTAAGCCGGTACGGGAGACCTTACCTCCTCCCCCGGCCGGGGCGCCCTTCCCGGGGCTTCGGCCGGGCGGATCAGAGACCTTCAGCGGAGAGCCCGCCCATGACTTCCGGCCTCGTGCCCAAGATGACCGCGCGCAAGCTGAACCTGTTCTATGGTGAGAAGCAGGCACTGTTCGACGTCGATCTCGACATCCATGCCAACAGCGTGACCGCGCTGATCGGCCCATCGGGTTGCGGCAAGTCGACCTTCCTGCGCTGCCTGAACCGGATGAACGACACCATCCCCAATGTCCGGATCCAGGGCGAGGTGAAGCTGGAGACCGCCGACATCTATGACCGCTCGGTCGACGTAGTACAGCTGCGCGCCCGGGTCGGGATGGTCTTTCAGAAGCCGAACCCCTTCCCCAAGACGATCTACGACAATGTCGCCTACGGCCCGCGCATCCACGGCCTGGCCGACAGCCGCGAAGAGCTGGACCAGATCGTCGAGCGGTCGCTGAAGCGCGCCGGCCTCTATGAAGAGGTGAAGAGCCGGCTGCAGGAAAGCGGCACCGGGCTTTCGGGTGGTCAGCAGCAGCGCCTGTGCATCGCCCGCGCGATCGCGGTCGACCCCGAGGTCATCCTGATGGACGAGCCCTGCTCGGCGCTGGACCCGATCGCGACCGCGCGCATCGAGGAGCTGATCGACGAGCTGCGCGAGAACTACACCATCGCCATCGTCACCCACTCCATGCAGCAGGCGGCCCGCGTGTCGCAGCGCACCGCCTTCTTCCATCTGGGCCAGCTGGTCGAGTTCGGCGACACCGAGCAGGTGTTCACCAACCCGCGTGAGGTCCGGACCCAGGACTACATCACCGGCCGCTTCGGCTGACCGGATCTGCCCAGGGAGACCAGTCTCATGCCCATTTCCGGTCAGCACATCGTGAAATCCTTCGACGAAGAGATTGCGCGCCTCGGCAACGACATCGTCCGCATGGGCGGTCAGGTGGAAGCGCAGATCGATCTCGCCATGCGCGCCATCGCCAGCCGTGACAGCGAGCTGGCGAGCGACGTGGTCGCGGGTGACACCAAGGTCGACGGCCTGGAAGACATGATCGAGGAGCAGGTGGTGCGGCTGTTTGCGCTGCGTGCCCCCGTCGCCAACGATCTGCGCCTGGCCTTTGCCTCTCTGCGCATCGCGGCCGAGCTGGAGCGCATGGGCGATCTGGCCAAGAACGCCGCCAAGCGCGCGATCATCCTGAACCAGTCGGCGCCGGTTCGGCCGGTGCATGTGCTGCCGCGCATGGCCGCGGTGGTGCAGCGCATGCTGAAGGACGTGCTCGACGCCTTCGTCGAACGTGATGCCGGCCGCGCCCGCGCGGTCTGGCAGAACGATGCCGAGGTCGACGAGCTGCACAACAGCCTGTTCCGCGAACTCCTGACCTACATGATGGAGGATCCGCGGCACATCACGGCGTGCACGCACATGCTGTTCATCGCCAAGAACATCGAGCGGATGGGCGATCACACCACCAATATCGCCGAGCAGGTGATCTTCGTGGTCGAGGGCACCAAGCCCGACACCGCCCGCCCCAAGGCCGAGACCGTTCTCGACCGGTCGGGCGACGCCGTTCTCGACGACTGACGGCCCGGTGGTCCGTCCGGCGGACCGCCTCTTCCCCTGCGCGCACCCCGCCCCTCTGACCGGCCGGCACCCCCTTCGGGGCCTCTGGTGCCGGCCAACTAGACTTCCTGGAGGACATCCGAGCGATGCGTCCGAAGATCATGGTCGTCGAAGACGAAACCGCGATCGTTACCATCCTGCGCTACAACCTCGAACGGGCCGGTTTCGCCGTCGAGGAGGCGAATGACGGCGAGGAAGCGCTCTGGCGCATTCGCGAGGTGAAGCCCGACGTCCTGTTGCTGGACTGGATGCTGCCCAAGCTTTCCGGGCTGGAGCTGTGTCGCCAGCTGCGCCGCGACCCCGAGACCCGCAATCTGCCGATCATCATGCTCACCGCCCGGGGCGAGGAGACCGATCGGGTGCGCGGGCTGGACAGCGGTGCCGACGATTACGTGCCCAAGCCCTTCTCGCCCCAGGAAGTGGTGGCCCGGATCCGCGCCGTGCTGCGCCGCATCCGCCCCGCCTTCTCGGAAGAGGTGCTGTCCTATGCCGATCTGCAGATGGATCTGGCGGCCCACAAGGTGACCCGTTCGGCCGAACCCGTGCATCTGGGCCCGACCGAATTCCGCCTGCTGCGCTTCCTGATGGAGCATCCGGGCCGGGTCTTTTCGCGCGAGCAACTGCTCGACGGCGTCTGGGGTCAGGACATCTATGTCGAGCCCCGCACGGTGGATGTGCATATCCGCCGGCTGCGCAAGGCGCTGAACGGCGAGAACCTGCCCGATCTGATCCGCACCGTGCGCTCCGCCGGCTATGCGCTCGATGCCCAGGGCACGGCTGCCTGACGGTCCCCGCAGCCCGACTTGATGTGGACGGGCGCCCGCAGCCGGGCGTAGCATGGGGTGACTGCCCGACCGGCAGTTTATGGCGCGGGGGCCCCATGACGCTCGACATCTGGTTGATCTATCTGGCGGCGGCGGCCGGGCTGTCGCTGACGCCCGGACCGAACGGGCTCCTGTCGCTCAATCATGGCGTGCGCTTCGGCGTGCGCCGCACCGCCTTCACTGCGGCGGGTGGGGTGACCGGCTTCATGGTTCTGGTCGCGGCCTCGCTTGCCGGGCTCGGGGCGCTGCTGGCGGCCTCGGAACAGGCTTTCACCATCGCCAAATGGATCGGGGCGGCCTATCTGGTCTGGCTGGGCATCCGCACCTTCCGCGCGCCGCCGCCCTCGGTGACGCTGGCCGATGCCGGGGGCCGCATTGCCGGGGCGGGGCCCTGGCGGCTGTTCACCCAGGGCTTTCTGGTGGCGGTCTCGAACCCCAAGGCGCTGATCTTCTTCGCCGCCTTCCTGCCCCAGTTCATGGTGCCGGGCGTGTCGTTCCTGACCCATCTTCTGGTTCTGGGAGGCACCTTCGCCGTGGTCGAATTCGTCTACGAGCTGATCCTGGCCGGGGCCGCGCGGCGCATCGCCCCCTGGCTGGGGCGCCATGGCCGCTGGTTCAACCGGGCGACCGGTGCGGCCTTTGTCGGCATCGGCGGCATCCTGACCACCGCCAACCGGATCTGAGCCGGCCGCAACGCCGCTTTCCGTGAAAATTCATCGTGTCAGCGGCGCTTGACCGCGCCCCGGCCCGCGCGTGATATAGGCGCGTTTCCATTGAACCGCGCATCGCGGACCCAAGCTCCGGCCGGCATCCACACCCGGCGGGCGGTCTGCGGATGCCGAAGGCGAGGACCAGATGGCGAGGATCTTCTCCGGCGCACAGCCGACCGGCAACCTGCATCTCGGCAACTATCTGGGCGCCATCCGCAACTGGGTGACGCTGCAGGATAGTTACGAGTCGGTGTTCTGCATCGTCGATCTGCACGCCATCACCGTCTGGCAGGATCCCAAGGCGCTGATCCGGCAGACCCGCGAACTGACCGCCGCCTATATCGCCGCCGGCATCGACCCGGAGCGCTGCGTGATCTTCAACCAGTCGGCCGTGACCGCGCATTCGGAACTGGCCTGGCTGTTGAACTGCATGACGCCGATCGGCTGGCTGAACCGGATGACCCAGTTCAAGGAGAAGGCCGGCAAGGACCGCGAGAAGGCGAGCCTTGGCCTCTATGCCTATCCTGTGCTGATGGCGGCCGACATCCTGGCCTACAAGGCGACCCATGTGCCGGTGGGGGAGGACCAGAAGCAGCATCTGGAACTGACCCGCGACATCGCCCAGCGCTTCAACCAGCTTTACGAAAAGGACGTGCTGCCGCTGCCCGAGCCGATGATCCTGGGGGCGGCAACCCGGGTGATGTCGCTGCGCGACGGCACCAAGAAGATGAGCAAATCCGACCCGTCGGATTATGCACGCATCAACCTGACCGACGACCGCGACACCATCGCCCAGAAGCTGAAGAAGGCCCGGACCGACAGCGAGCCCGGCGTGACCTACGAGCCGGAGCGCCGGCCCGAGGTCGCCAACCTGATCCGGATCTATGCCGCGCTGGACGGCCGCACCACCGACCAGGTGGTGGCCGACTATGCCGACGCGCCCTTCACTACGGTGAAGACGCGGCTGACCGACCTTGCGGTCGAGAAGCTGGGCCCGATCGCCGAGGAGATGAAGCGCCTGATGGCCGATCCGGCCGAGATCGACCGGATCCTGGCCAAGGGGGCCGATCGTGCCCGCGCCATCGCCGACCCGGTGGTGGCCGAGGTGCGCGAGACGATTGGTCTGTTGCGGCCGTGATCCGCCCGTAGCCTTCGGGCTGCGGATCTTCACGACATGCCCGGATCGCGGAAAACCGCGGTCTTCGGGTTGCAAGCGCCGACGGGCCGGACCAGAATGGTCCGGCCCGGTCGCCTTCAGGACCGGTCCCCGCGCCAGACGGACCGTCATGCAGATCTATCTCCCCATCGCCGAGCTGTCGATCGATGCGATCGCGATCCTGCTGATGGGGCTGGGTGTGGGCTTTCTCTCGGGTCTGGTCGGTGTCGGTGGCGGCTTTCTGATGACGCCGCTGCTGATGTTCGTGGGTGTGCCGCCACCGGTGGCGGTGGCGACCGGGGCCAATCAGGTGGTTGCGGCCTCGGTGTCGGGCCTGCTGGCCCATTGGCGTCGCGGCACGGTCGATGTCCGGATGGGCGGCGTGCTGCTGATCGGCGGTCTGGCAGGATCCGGCGTCGGGATCCTGATCTTCCGCTGGCTACAGGCGATCGGCCAGATCGACCTGGTGATCGGCGTCTCCTATGTGCTGTTCCTGGGCGTGATCGGCGTGCTGATGGGCATCGAGTCCGTCCGCAGCCTGCTGGTCCGCAATCAGCCGGCGAAGAAGCGCCATCAGCACAACTGGATGCACGGGCTGCCCTTCAAGCTGCGCTTCCGGAAGTCCAAACTCTACATCTCGGCGCTGCTGCCGCTGGCGCTGGGGGCGGGGGTCGGCGTGCTGACCGCCATTCTGGGCGTCGGCGGCGGCTTCATCATGATCCCGGCGATGATCTATATCCTGGGCATGCCGACGCTGGTCGTGGTCGGCACCTCGCTGTTCCAGATTCTGTTCGTGTCGATGAACGTCACGATCATGCACGCGGTCACGACCGAGGCGGTGGATCTGGTGCTGGCGGCCATCCTGGTGATCGGCAGCGTGATCGGCGCCCAGGTGGGCTCCAGGCTGACCACGAAGCTGCGCGGCGAGCATCTGCGCGGCCTGCTTGCGGCCGTGGTGGTGCTGACTGCAATCAAGATCGGTGCCGATCTGGTGATCCGGCCCGACGAGCTGTTCTCGGCCGTGGTCGTGGGGCCGGGCTGATGGCCGACATGCTGCGCATCGCCAGGCTGCCGGCCCTGTTCGTCTTTCTGCTGACCCTGGCGGCCGCGCTGGTGACGGCGGTGTCGGGTACCCTGCGCGCCCGGGCGCAGCCGCTGGTGGCCGACCTTTCCAGCCATCTGATCTCCATCACCTCCAGCTTCACCGGCACCGAACTGCTGCTGTTCGGCGCGACCGAAGGCCCGGGCGAGGTGATCGTGGTGATCCGCGGCCCGGCCGAGACGGTCGACATCCGCCGCAAGGACCGTATCCTCGGCATGTGGATCAATGCCCGCACGATCCGCTTCAATCAGGTGCCGGCCTTCTATTGGGTGGGGGCAAGCGCGCCGCTTGAGACCTTCACCAACGACCAGATGCTGGCCCGGCATCGCATCGGCCTCACCCGGCTGGACTTCCCCGGCGGCGAGGATGCGGCCCCTGAGGAACGCGCCGTCTTCCGCGACGCCCTGATCCGGAACCGCCAGCAGGCCGGCCTGTTCGTGCCCGCGGTGCAGCCGATCTCGCGACTGGGGGACCGTTTGTTCCGGGTGACGGTCGCCTTTCCGTCCAATGTCACCACCGGCGGATACCGGGCCGAGATTTTTCTGGTGAACGAGGGCCGGGTGGTGGCCGCGCAGACCACGCCCCTGTTCGTGCGCAAGGACGGGCTGGGCGACAACATCGCCCGTCTGGCCCATGAACAGCCGCTCGGCTACGGCATCGCCGCGGTGCTGATTGCGCTGACCGCCGGCTGGACCGCAGGCTTCGTGTTCCGCCGCTTCTGAGGAGGTTGTCATCCGATGGCCGACGAGACTTCGACCCCCGAACCCGCGGCCGTGCCCAAGCCCCGGCCCGCCGTCAAATTCCTGGTCTGCGTCGATGGCAGCGCCCATAGCCGGGTGGCGGTGCGCTATGCCTGCCGGCGTGCCCGCGCCCGTGGTGGCCGGGTGACCCTGCTGACCGTGATCGAGCCGGCCGAGAACCAGCACTGGATGTCGGTCGGCAATCTGATGGCCGAGGAACTGCGCGAGCAGGCCGAGCAGGTGCTGCAGGAGATTGCGGCCGAGGTGAACGCTTTCGCCGGATTGATGCCCGAACTGCTGGTCCGCGTCGGCCCGATCGGCGACGAGATCCTGCGCCAGATGCGCGAGGACAAGGATATCGGCATGATCGTGCTGGCCGCCCGCCCGCCATCGGAAGGGCCGGGCAAGCTGGTGCGCTGGCTGGCAAGCCAGCTGGCGGGGGAGCTGCTGGTGCCGATGACGATCGTCCCCGGCAACCTGTCCGAGGACGATCTGCTGCGCCTTACCTGACGGCGGCGGCCTCTGCCGGCACATCCACGCCACAATCCTCGCAATCCTCGGGCAGGGTATAGACCTCTTCCTCGGTGGCGAGCCCGCGCAGATGGAAGGTGCCGAGCGGTTCGAGCCTGCGGCCCATATGCTCGACGATCCGGGCGATGGTCGACGAGATCGCGACCGTGCGGCCCAGATCCCGGGCCAGAACCTCCAGCCGGCTTGCTTCGTTGACGGCCTGGCCGATGACGGTGAAGTCCAGCCGTTCGGGGGCACCGATATTGCCGTAGAGCACTTCGCCCGCATGCAGGCCCAGGCCAAAGGCCAGCGGTTCCTGACCCAGCGCCCGACGGCGGGCGTTCAGCTCCGCCATGCCGCGGACGGCATCGCGGGCGGCATCCAGCGCCGCGCAGCCGGCGAAGGGGCAGGCCCCTTCGCGCACCGGGGTCGGGAAGACGGCGAGCACGCCGTCGCCGATCAGCTTCATCACCTGGCCGCCATGGGCGGTGATCGCGCGGTTCATCACCTCGAAATGGTCATTCAGCGTGGCGATCAGCACCTCGGGCGCCACCCGTTCCGACATGGCGGTGAAGCCGCGCAGGTCCGAGAACCAGATCGCGGCATTCATCCGTTCCACATCGCCGCGCTTGATGGTGCCGGCCAGCACCCGTTCGCCGGCATCATCGCCCAGATAAGTCTTGAGCAGGGTGCGAACCTGGCCACGCTGGCTGATCACCTCCACCGCCAGCGTCACCATCGGAAGCAGGGACGACACCCGGCGCAGATCGCCCTCGCTGAAGCCGCCCGGATTGCGGGTGGCGAGCGACAGGGCGTTGGGCGTGCCGTCATGGAAAGCGAGCGGCATCATTGCGTAGTCGGTGAAGCCCTCTTCGTGCAGATCGGCCAGGATCGGAAAATCGCCGATCTGGGCATTGGGGCCGGTCAGCCGCCGGCGCACGCCGACGCCGTGTTCGGCGACGAGCATGAAGGGGCTGCGCAGATATGCCTCGGTCAACTCCACCCCGTGGGCGCGACGGATCTCCTCGACCGGCTGGTCGGGTCGCCATTCGATCGACACGCCGCGGAATTGCGGGTCCAGAAGGCGCAGATGCAGGGTAGCCCGATCGATCGGCACACCTGCTGCCAGCAACCGCTCGGACAGGCCGGCGATCAGCTCTCCCACCGGCAGGCCGGGACCTTCCTGGGCAAGCCACTCACCGATCGGATCCGGGCCCAGCACCGACGGGACCGCGGCGGCACGGCGCACGGGTGTACGCGGCACTAAGACGTCGTCCAGGCGTTCGGCTTCCATCATCGGATCGTCCTGCAGGCGGTGGGGCGGGGCGTGTCGGCACAACGCGCCCACGTTCATATCGTGGCTCGATGTGCCCGCGTCGAGTGGTAAAGCTCACGCCTGCCCGATAATTGCGGAGGTGTGACTTTCACGGGCGCTCCAGAAGCCTGGGGCCTGCCCCCTCACGGCCCAGCGCATCGCCGGGATTGCGCAGCGGGCAGTCCGCCAGCGACAGGCAGCCGCAGCCGATGCAGCCGTCCAGCTCGTCGCGCAGCCTGGTCAGACGGATGATGCGTGCCTCCAGCATGGCGCGCCAGCGCGACGACATGTCCTGCCATTCAGCGGCGCTCAGCTTTGCATCGGGCGGAAAGGGGGCGAGCGCCGCACCGATGTCTTCAAGCGGGATGCCCGCCCGCTGGGCCACTTTGATGATCGCGATCCGGCGCAGCACCGCCGCCGGGAAGCGGCGCTGGTTGCCCGCGCTGCGCATGCTGCGGATCAGGCCGCGGCTTTCGTAAAAATGCAGGGTCGAGACCGCGACCCCGGCGCGTTTTGCGACCTCCCCCACGGTCAGGATCCGATGGGCATCGATGCGGTCTTCCGGCTTTGTCGGCATCCTCCGGTTCCCCATTGACCTGAACTTTACTTGAGGTTCTATAGTCCGGCCGATCCGGTCCGGCAAGCCTGCCGGCCTTCATTCAGCAACGGGATCGGTTCCGTGACAGGGTTTATCGAACGGGCGCTCGACAGCGCCTGGCTCTGGCTGACCGCCAGGGTCTGCCTCGCCGTGGTCTTCGTCGCCTCGGGCCTTGCCAAACTGGTGGATTTCGAGGGCGGGCTCGCCGAGATGCGGGCGGCCGGGCTGGAACCGGCCATCCTGTTCAATCTGCTGACCGCGGCCACCCTGCTCGGCGGATCGGCGGCGATTCTGGCTGACAGGCTGGTCTGGCTGGGGGCCGGCGTGCTGGCCGTGTTCCTGGTGGCGACCATCCTGGTGGTCCACACCTTCTGGTCCAAGACCGGTGCCGAGGCGCAGCTCGCCCTGTTCTTCGCGCTTGAACATGTCTCGGTGGCGGGCGGGCTGATCGCGGCGGCGATCGCCAGCGATCAACGCCGCCGATTGCGCTGGAGGGGGTGAGCCCATGTCCCGCAGTCTGCTTGCAGGGCTTGCAGGGCTTGCAGGGCTTGCAGTGGTGGCTGCCGCCGGCCTCGCCGGGGCCTGGTTTCTTCTGGCGGAGCCCCGGCCGGCCCCGGCGGCGCCCGCCTGGCCGGCGACGAAGGTGGCATTGGCCACGGCCGAACGGGTGACGGTGCCGCGGCGCTTTCAGGGCGTGGGCGAGGTGGAGGCCATCCGACAGGTGCTGGTGGCGGCCGAAACCAGCGGCCGGATCACCGGCATCGACGTCACCTCGGGCGAAGCGGTCAAGGCCGGTACACTGCTGGTGCAGCTGAACGATGCGGTGGAACGTGCCGAGCTGCAGCAGCAACTGGCCCAGCTGCGCAATGCCGAGGCCCGTCTTGCCCGCCTGAAGAGGCTGGTCGAGCGTAATGCCGCCTCTCGCGAGCAGCTGGACGATGCCCAGGCGGAGCGTGACGTGACGGCGGCGGCCGTCGCACGGACCCGGGCGCTGATCGATCAGAAGGCGATCCGGGCGCCGTTCGACGGGGTTGCCGGCATCCGCCGGGTGCATCCAGGGCAGTATCTGGAAACCGGCGCGCCGGTGGTGAGCCTGGTCGATACCAGCCTGCTTCGGATCAATTTCGCACTCGACGAGCAGGCCATGCCGGAGTTGAGCCTGGGGCAGCGGGTAGAGGTTTCGGCCGACGCCTGGCCCGATCAGGTGTTCGTGGCGGAGATCACCGCCATCGACCCGTTGATCGGTGACGCCCGGATGGTCCGGATCCAGGCGACGCTGCCCGAGCCTGACGGGCGGCTCAAAGCCGGGATGTTCGCCGGCGTGCGGGTGGTCAGACCCTCCGGCCCCCCGGCGCTGGTGGTGCCCGAGACCGCCATCACCTATACCGCCTATGGCGACAGCCTGTTCGTGACGCGCGCCGATCCGGCACGCGGGCTGGTCGCGACCCGGGTGGCGGTCGAGGTGGGCGCGCGTTGGGACGGGCGTGCCGAGATCGTCTCCGGGCTCGCCGATGGCGACCGGGTGGTGACCTCGGGCCAGGTGCGGCTGGTGGACGGTATGGCGGTGGAGCCGGTTGCGCATGACACGCTCGAGGTGCGGCCATGAGCTTCACCGACATCTTCGTCCGCCGCCCGGTGCTGGCGCTGGTGGTCAGCATGTTGATCCTGCTGGGCGGCGCGGTCTCGCTCGGTCAGTTGCCGATCCGGCAGTATCCGGCGCTGGAGAGCGCCACGATCACCGTCACCACCGACTATCCCGGAGCCTCGGCCGAGCTGATGCAGGGCTTCGTCACCCAGCCGATCACTCAGGCGGTCTCGTCGGTGGAGGGCATCGACTATCTCTCCTCGTCCTCCGTGCAAGGGCGGAGCACGGTGACGATCCGCATGGAGCTGAACCGCGACTCGACCCGGGCGATGACCGAGGTGATGGCCAAGGTCTCGTCGGTCCGCTACCGCCTGCCCGAAGCGGCCTATGATCCGGTGATCGAACGCTCGGCGGGCGATTCGACCGCCGTTGCCTATGTCGGCTTTGCCAGCGACACCCTGCCGATGCCGGCCCTGACCGACTATCTGTCACGGGTGGTGGAGCCGATGTTTTCGGGCATCGATGGTGTCGCCAAGGTCCAGGTCTTCGGTGGGCAGAAGCTGGCCATGCGGCTCTGGCTCGATCCGGACTGGCTGGCGGCCCGTGGGCTGACGGGGGGCGATGTGGCGGCCGCCCTCAGGTCCAACAATGTCCAGGCTGCCCCCGGCCGGCTGGACGGGCTCTATGTGCTCTCGGACCTCTCGGTCAATACCGACGTCACCGACGTCGCCGGCTTCCGCGAGATGGTGATCCGCGACGATGCCCGCGGGCTGGTCCGGTTGGGCGATGTGGCCACGATCGAGCTGGGCGCCGCCTCCACCCAGACCAGTGCGGTGATGGATGGTGAGGCCGCGGTCTTCCTCGGTCTGTTTCCGACGCCGGCCGGCAACCCGCTGGTGATCGTCGACGGCATCCGCGATCTTCTGCCCGCGATCGGCAAGACCCTGCCACCCGATGTCCGCGTCGATCTCGCCTATGAAAGTGCGGGCTTCATCCAGGCCTCGATCGACGAGGTGCTGCACACCCTGGTCGAGGCGCTGGTGATCGTGGTGGTGGTGATCTTCCTCTGCCTCGGCTCGCTGCGCAGCGTGCTGATCCCGGTTGTGACCATCCCGCTGTCGATGCTGGGGGCGGCGGGCCTGATGCTCGCTTTCGGATTCAGTCTGAACCTGCTCACCCTGCTCGCCATGGTGCTGGCGATCGGGCTTGTGGTCGATGATGCGATCGTGGTGGTCGAGAACGTCCATCGCCATGTCGAGGAAGGGCGCACGCCCTTCGAGGCAGCGCTGATCGGCGCCCGCGAGGTGGCGGGGCCGGTGGTCGCCATGACGCTGACGCTGGCTGCGGTCTACGCGCCGATCGGCTTGATGGGCGGGCTGACCGGGGCGTTGTTCCGGGAATTCGCCCTGACGCTGGCCGGATCTGTGGTGGTCTCGGGCGTGGTGGCGCTGACCCTCTCGCCGGTGATGAGTTCGCTGCTGCTGACGGCGAAGCTTCATGAAAGCCGGATGGCGCGGGTGACGGAGCGGGTTTTCGGCGGGCTGACCCGCAGCTACGGGCATCTGCTCGGCCTGTCGTTGCGCCATCGCTGGGCAACCGGGCTGGTGGCGCTGGGCGTCTGCATCAGCCTGCCGCTGCTCTACCAGATGCCGGCGCGGGAGCTGGCGCCGGTCGAGGATCAGGCCTCGGTCCTGGCGGCGATCAAGTCGCCCCAGCATGCCAATCTCGCTTATGCCGAGCGGTTTGCGGCCCGGTTGGACGAGGTGTTCGCGGCGATGCCCGAGACGGTCGGCACCTGGATCATCAACGGCACCGACGGGCCGTCTGCAAGCTTCGGCGGCGCCAATCTCTCCCGCTGGGAGGCCCGCAGCCGCACGGCGTCGGACGTCCAGGCGGGGTTGCAGCAGGCGGTGGCCGAGGTGGAGGGCAGCGCGATCTTCGTGTTCCAGCCGGCGCCGCTGCCCGGCTCCACCGGCGGTCTGCCGGTGCAGATGGTGCTGCGCACGCCCGAGCCTCATGACGTGCTCTACCGAACCATGGAAGAGATCAAGCAACGGGCGCGGGAGAGCGGGCTGTTCGTGGTGGTCGACGGCGATCTGGACTATGACCGGCCGGTGGTGCAGGTGGCGGTCGACCGGAACAAGGCGGCGAGCCTGGGCATCGCCATGGCCGATATCGGCGAGACGCTGGCGGTCCTGGTGGGCGAGAACTACGTCAACCGCTTCGCCATGGCCGGCCGGTCCTATGACGTGATCCCGCAGAGCGAGAGAGCCGGGCGTCTGACGCCGGACGCCCTCGGCCGCCAGTTCCTGCGCAGCCGCGACGGCACGCTGGTACCGCTTCGGGCGGTCGCGGAGATCTCGATGCGGGTGGAGCCCAACCGGCTCAGCCAGTTCGACCAGCAGAATGCCGCGACCATCCAGACCATTCCGGCGCCGGGCGTCTCCATGGGGCAGGCGGTCGCGTTTCTCGACGCCGAGGCCCGGGCCTTGCCGGCCGGATTCAGCCATGACTGGCAGTCGGATTCGCGCCAATACGTTCAGGAAGGGGCGAGCCTCGTCATCGCCTTCCTGGCGGCGCTGGTGGTGATCTATCTGGTGCTGGCCGCGCAGTATGAGAGCCTGGTCGATCCGCTGATCATCCTGATCACCGTGCCGCTGTCGATCTGCGGGGCATTGGTGCCGCTGGCGATGGGGGCGGCCACGCTCAACATCTATACCCAGATCGGGCTGGTCACCCTGATCGGGTTGATCGCCAAACACGGCATCCTGATGGTCGAGTTTGCCAACGAATTGCAGCTGCATGAAGGGCTGGCCCGGCGCGAGGCGATCCGGCGGGCGGCGGAGATCCGGCTCCGGCCGGTGTTGATGACCACGGCGGCCATGGTCTTCGGCCTGGTGCCGCTGCTCTTTGCCGCAGGGGCCGGGGCTGCAAGCCGCTTCGGCCTTGGGGTGGTGATCGTCTCGGGCATGATGGTCGGCACGCTGTTCACCCTGTTCGTGCTGCCGACCGTCTATACCGTGCTCGCCCGCGATCACCGCCCGGGGCATGCAGGAGTGCCACAGGAGGGGATCGTGCAGAACGGGGCTGCGTCGAAGACGTCTTGATCCCGCCGGATCGAGGTGCCAAATCAGGGCACGACAGACGGCATGGGTTCCGTCACCCGAAAGCCGCAGAGAGGATCAGGTCCGATGTTCATCCAGACCGAGCGGACGCCCAATCCGCTGACGCTGAAGTTCCTGCCCGGCCGGGATGTGGCCGAGGGCGGCGCCCAGTTCGCGCGCGGCGACGACACCGCCCGCTCGCCGCTGGCCGGCACCCTGCTTGCCATCGACGGCGTCGAAGGCATCTATCTGGGGGCCGATTTCGTCTCGGTCACCAAGTCCGAACAGGCCGACTGGATGCTGCTGAAGCCGCTGATCCTGTCGGACATCATGGAGCACTTCACCTCGGGCCGGCCTGTGCTGACCGGTGAAGGCGATGCGGCAGCCGCTCCGGCCGTCGACGAGGACGAGGTGACGGCGACCATCCGCGAGCTGATCGATACCCGGGTCCGCCCGGCCGTGGCCCAGGATGGCGGCGACATCGTGTTCGAGGGTTTCGATCACGGCATCGTCTATCTGCAGATGCATGGTGCCTGCTCGGGCTGCCCCAGCTCGACCATGACGCTCAAGAACGGCATCGAGACCATGCTCAAGCACTATGTGCCCGAGGTGGTCGAGGTCCGTCAGGTCTGAGCCGACCTTCCGCGTGATGACACGCCGCTACCGTCTCGCCTGCCTGGCCGTCGCCGTTGCGGCCGGGCTGGTCGCGTTCGGGTCCGCTCTGGGCGTGCTGCCGCGGCCGGCCGGCGGTTTCGGCCTGTCGCCGGCGACGCTCGCGGCCCTGGATCTCCGCCGTGCCGAGGCGGCGGCGCCCGGTGCGCTGCCGGCCGAGCTGGCCGGTGCGCTCGATACCGACACCCGCAAGGCCCTGTTTCGCGACACGCTCGACCCCGCCATCCGGGCGGTGAATGCCCGGGTGCGGCTGGAACGGGCGCTGGTGACGCTGGCGGCCGATGCCCGGGCGGAAGGACGCCGGCCGCCGCGCGGGCTCAAGGCGCGGGTCGCAGCCATCGCCGCCCGCTACGGCGTTCCCGCCGACGATCCGGTGCGTCTGCTGGTGCGGGTGGACACCGTGCCGCCGGCCCTGATCACTGCCCAGGCGGCCCTGGAAAGCGGCTGGGGCCGCTCCCGCCTGGCGCACGACGCCCATGCGCTGTTCGGCGAGCGGGCCTGGCGGCTGGCCGACGGGGTGATGCCGCTGGCGCGCAAGCGCGGGGCGGCCCATGTCGCGCGCGCCTTCCCCGACATCACCGCCTCGGTCGCGGCCTATGTCCACAATCTGAACACCCACCGCGCCTATGCCGCCTTCCGGCGCCACCGTGCCGAGGCGCGGCTGGACGGCACCTTGCCCGATCCGCTGCAGCTGGCGGGCGGCCTCAGCGCCTATTCGGAGCTGGGGCCGCGCTATGTCGCCAAGCTCAGGGCGATGATTCGCGGCGTCTCCCGCGACGACGAGGTGGCTCAGTCCGAGGCGCCGCCGCCATCGGGATCGGGCAGCGATGCCACGATCAGCGACCAGGCCTCGTCATAGGCGGCGGTAACGACTTCGGCCACGCGGGCCTGGCCGACCTGACGGACCTCTTCGATCGCGATCTCGATCCGGGTCGCCGCCTGATGCAGGCGCTGGCTGACCCGCTGATCCAGCGGCATGCCGACCAGACCTTCCAGCCAGTTCACCACATCCTCGATCAGCGCCCGGTCGTCATCGGCGTCGCGGGTGGGCAGGTCCATCGCATCCAGCGCCTCGTCGGCGGTGATGGCGATCCGGCCCCAGGCGCCGCCGATCCGGCCCAGCGCCGCCACCACCTCTTCGCCCAGATGCGGGCCGGCATGAAGGGCGAGCCGTTCGGTCAGCGCCACGCCCTCGCGGGCGGCACGGGCCAGATCCTGCAGGGCGATCTCGGCCTCGGTGGCAAGGCCTTCCTCTTCGGGATGCATCTGCTCCTCCTGATCTTCAGGCGGCGCCGGGTGCGGAGCGCGTGGGGGGGGTGACGGAGGCCGGTTGTCCGGCCGGTTCCGGGTGCCCGGCAGCTCGGCCGCTGGCCGGTCGGGGGTCATGACCCGGATCGCCCGGCGTTTCAGGCCGAAGCTCGCCGGGGTTTTGGTCAGGATTTCGCCGTCGACATTGATCCGCTTCGGCTTGGACGGGGTTTCGACCCGGACCTCACGGCCCGACATACGGTGAACACCCATCCAGGCATCGGCGGTTCCAAGACGCAGCGCCGGCAGCAGCAAGGCCATGCGCCAGTGGGAGACGGGCTCGATCACATAGACGTCCAGCCGGCCGTCGTCGATCGCGGCATCGGGGGCAACGGTCAGCCCGCCGCCGTGATAGCGGCCGTTGGCAACCGCGACCATGATCGCCCGCATCTCCACCCGCCGGTTGTCGACCGTCAGAACGGTGTGGAAGCGACGGTGCCGGGTCACCACCCTGAACAGTGCGAACAGATAGGCGAGCGGGCCGAAACGACGCTTTTCCTCGCCATCCAGCGCCTCGGCGACGTCGACCGACAGGCCGATGCTGGCGACGTTGAAAAAGCCGCGGCCATCGACGGTGCCGATATCGATCTGCCGCACGCGCCCCTTCAGCGCCACGTCCACCGCCTGGGCGGGATCGGCCGGAATGGCGAGCGTGCGGGCGAGATCATTTGCGGTGCCGAGCGGCAGGATGGCAAGCGTCAACCCGGTCTCGGCCATGGCGTCGGCCACTGCCGAGAGGGTGCCGTCGCCACCGCCGACCATGACGAGGGCCGGCGGCTCCGCCGAGGCGCCTGCCGTGCGGATGGCCTCGGGAAAGGCGTCGGGCCCGTCCAGATCCGGGATGTCGGGGCGGAAGCCGGCGCGGATCAGGCGGCGCTCCAGCTCGTCGCGATCGAATCCCTTGGCCAGCCGGTCGCGCTTGCGCGGCGGGATCAGGACCAGGGCGCGGCGGCCGGGTGCCGCAGACGGTCGGTCAGGCGCGGCCATAGGCGGGCACCAGGGCGCCGCTGACCGGGGCGGCCTCCGACGAGGTCAGGAACAGGATGATCTTCGCCAGTGCCTCGGGCGTGACCCAGGCAGCATGGTCGGCATCGGGCATGGCCGCGCGGTTGGCCGGGGTGTCGATGATCGAGGGCAGCACGGCATTGACGCGGATATGGCTCGCCAGCAGTTCCTGCGACAGGCTCTGGACCAGCGACATCACCGCCGCCTTCGAGGCGGCATAGGCCGCCATCTGTGCAGCCCCTGCGACCGCGGGCCTGGCGCCGATGGCGGTGATCGATCCGCCGCCGGCCGCCTTCAGATGCGGTACGCCGGCCCGGAGCGTGTGATAGAGACTGCGGGCATTCATCGACATCATCGTGTCGAAGCGGCTGCCGTCCACCTCGGCAAGCGGCCCCATGTCGAAGCCGCCGGCGATGGCGACGATGCCGTCGAGGCCGCCCAGGGCCGCCGCCGCGGCGTCCACGGCGGTCGCCGTCTGGTCTTCGCTGCCCAGATCGGCCTGGACCAGCACCGCCCGGCCGCCGAATGCCTTTTCGGCGGCGGCGCATTCCTCTGCCACCAGATAGGTCGCGGCGACCTCGGCCCCCCGGTCCAGCGCGGCCAGCACCACCGCGCGGCCCAGTGCGCCGGTTCCCCCGGTGACCAGCAGCTTGCGTCCCTCGATCGACATCTCGGCGGATCTCCCCTCGTGATCGCGTCAGGTTCCGGCAGTCAGCCGGCCGGCATCAGCCGCGTGCCTGCGGCCGTGTCGCTCAACACCGGCAGGCGTCGGGCGTCGAAGAGCTGATAATGCCACCATTCATTGCGGTAGAAATCCCATCCCGCGGTGGTCATGATCCCCATCAGCAACAGCCGGTTGCGTTCCGCCTCGGGCGTGATGCCGGCGGCACCGTGATGCGACAGCGGGGTGAAGTCGTCGAACCCCGTGCCCATGTCGAGCGCCTGTCCCGCCCCGTCGATCAGGGTCAGGTCGACCGCAGCCCCGCGGGAATGGGGCGAGCCCCGACGCGGATCGGCGACGAAATTCGGATCCGGCGTGTGTTCCCACAGCTTCCACTGGGCCTCGGACGGCCGGAAGGCGTCGTAGATGCGGAAGCGCAGCCCCTGGCGTGCGGCGATGGCGATCGCCCGGCGCATCGCCGCTGCGGCCTCGGGATGCAGGAAGCAGGCGGCGCGGGCATAGATCGGCCGGCCGGTGAAGTTGCGGGTGGTGGCGTAGGCGATGTCGATATCGACCCCGTCCCGCGCGCTCAGGATTTCTTCTAACATCAGCTGTCCCGTCCGTGCTATGCGGCGGGGGAACCCTAGCACAAGGCACGGCTCCGGGGGCACGGACATACATATGACCTTCGGCGGACGGACGGCAGTTCTGGCACTCGACACCTGCGCCGGGGCGACCTCGGCGGCGATCGGCCGCCACGGGGAGGTCGTGGCCCGGGTCTTTCTGCCGGATGCCCGGGCGGCAGCGGAACGGCTGGCGCCCCTGGTCAAGGGGCTGATGGCCGAGGCGGGTGTCGCACCGGCGGAGCTTGCCGCCGTGGCGGTCACCCGCGGCCCCGGCACCTTCACCGGCGTGCGTATCGGGCTGGGATTTGCCCGCGGTCTGGCGCTGGCGGCCGGCTGCCCGGTTCTTGGCATGACCACGCTGGAGCTGCTGGCCGCCGGTGCCGCTAAAGATGTCGCCGCTGCGGATGCCCGCGGGCGCGGGGCGCTGGCAGTGATCGATGCACGGCGCGGCGAGGTCTATGTTCAGCGCATCGCTGCCGATGGCAGCCCCGGCGAGCCGGCGGCCGTGACGCCCGAGACGGCGGTGGCCGATCTGGTCGCCCGGCCGGCGCTGGCGGTGGGGGCAGGGGCGCGGCTGCTGCGCCCGCTGCTGGATGCCCACGGGCTGGCCGATCTGGTCCGTGACGATCTGCCGCACGGGCATGGGCAACCGGATGCCGCCGATCTGATCGGCCTGGCAGAGCGCCATCTGGCGGCGGGGCAGGCCGGCGGCACACCGCCCGTGCCGCTCTATCTGCGGGCACCCGATGCCCTGCCGCCGGCTCCGAGCGGGATCGAGACGCCGTGACCGGCACCCATGATCTGGCGCCGGCAACGGCGGATACGGCGCCGGCCATGGCCGCACTCTATGCGCGGGCCTTCGATGCCCCGTGGGAGACGCAGTGGAGTGCCGGCGCCATCCGCGATCTGCTGGCCCTGCCGACGGTGGCCGCGATGATCCTGGGCTCTGAGCCTGCACTTTCCGGCATGGTGATGGCGCAGGCCGCCGCCGGTGAGGCCGAGATCCTGACCATCGCCGTCGATCCGGCCTGCCGGGGGCGCGGATTGGGGCGGCGCCTGCTCGACGGGGCGGCGATCTGGGCAGCGGCCCGCGGGGCAGACCGGCTGCTGCTGGAAGTGGCGGTCGACAACATGCCTGCCCGGGCCCTTTATCTGTCGGCAGGCTTCCGGATCGCAGGTCGTCGGCGCGGTTACTATGCCCGGGGCAAGGCCCCGGCTGTGGATGCCGAAGTCATGGAACTGCCTTTGGTTCCCGCCTGAAATCCGTCCGAGATTTCGTTATCCGCCGGCGATTCGGAAGGTCAGCCGCCACACGTCCGGCGTGTCCGTTTCAGCCGACAGGTCCACGATCTGGTGCCCCAGTTCCACAACCGACCGCGGTACGTTCTCCAGAGGCTCACCCGCCTTCAGTCGGACTTCACCGATCTGACCCCCGGACATCTTCCCGATCATTAATTTTGTTTTGACAAACGTCATCGGGCAGACATCATGCGTGACGTCGAGAAAGCGATCTGCACTTGGTTTCATTGCGAACCATCCGGTCGTCGTCTCGGAGTGCGAGGGACGGGCAGGTCCCGGTGACGGCCATCCTGGGCGGAGGCCGGTACCGGTGCCGGGCCCGGACATCAGTGCCGATGTCCATCCTCGTCATCGTCATCCCGGTCGGACAGACCAGCCGCCAGGCTCTCAGACCTCGACGTTGCCCCCCGGGCCGTCGAAGTCAAGGGCATTCCCGCGCGGAAGGCCCGGCCTGTCCCGACACCTGCTCCCGACCCTGATTTCCGCCCGAGACACCGAGGTCCAGACCATATCATGGCCGAAAATCCGAGCCCGCTCGATCTTCTCTCGCTGACCGCACAGATCGTGTCGTCCCATGTCGCGAACAACACCGTGTCGGCCGGCGAACTGCCGCAGCTGATCGGCGAGGTCTATCAGAGCCTTGCCGGCCTCGGCCGCGAGCCTGAACCGCGTGAGGAAGAGCAGCGCCCGACCCCGGCGGTGCCGATCCGCAAGTCGGTGCACGACGACTACATCATCTGCCTCGAGGACGGCAAGAAGCTGAAGATGCTGAAGCGCCACCTCAAGACGGCCTACGACATGACCCCGGAAGAATATCGCCGCCGCTGGGGCCTGGCCGACGACTATCCGATGGTCGCGCCGGGCTATGCCCGCCAGCGCAGCGATCTTGCCAAGCGCATCGGTCTTGGCCGTCGGGGCCGCGGCGACGCGGATTGATCCGGCCCGCAGCTGCCTCGGCTGACGATTTTGCGGGCGCCGGTCGGAAGACTGTGGCGCCCGCCGCTTGTCGTTGCGCGGCTGCTGTCCGATAATGGCCTGACGGGCGGGATGGTCTTCCAGACCATCCCGCCACGACCGATTGCGGGGACCGTGCCTCTGGTGGGCTGGTCCTTATCCGTTCGTGACGGTCGTCCGAAGGCGCGACGATGGCGCGGCCTCCGTTCCGGACGGAACAGGGGGTGGCGGCATGCAGAAGCGCGCAGACCGGCCATCCGCGTGTTCCGCCCCCTTTCTGCCCAAGGAGCCAGGCCATCTTGGAGATGTCGCGACTGGAGCGTCTGTGTCTCGAAAAGGGTCTGAAGATGACCGACCAGCGCCGGGTGATCGCCCGCGTGCTGTCGGAAGCCGACGACCACCCGGATGCCGAAGAGCTGCATCGCCGGGCCAGTGCCGTTGATCCGCGGATCAGCATCGCTACCGTCTATCGGACGGTGCGGCTGTTCGAGGAAGCGAGCATTCTGGAGCGGCATGATTTCGGCGACGGCCGTGCCCGCTACGAGACCATTCCCGAAGAGCATCACGATCATCTGATCGACATGCGCAACGGAACCGTGATCGAATTCCAGAACACCGAGATCGAGCGTCTCCAGCAGGAGATCGCCCGCAAGCTCGGTTACCGACTGGTCGATCATCGTCTGGAACTGTACGGCATTCCGCTGGATCAGCCCCAGGACGACGACACGGACGCCGGCAAGGCCTGATCGGCCGCCCCGCCGCCGACCGGCGCGGGCCCCCACCGGGATCGTCCGGGATCCCGGGACAGAGGGCCACGCTCCGGTCCGCCCCTTCACCCACGACCGGCCACCCCGGTGGCCGGTCCTCTTCGCCGCGAGACTTCAGGGCATGTTCGGATGACCGAAACACTCCAACCCGACCTCGGCCTGCGTTCCGGAAATCTGCGGGTGTGCCTCGCGGACGGAGCCGACGACATCGAGGCGGCCCAGCGCCTGCGCTACCACGTGTTCTACGAGGAACGCCACGCTCAGCCGAGTCCCGAGATGGCGGCTGTGAAGCGCGATCTGGACGGTTTCGATGCGATCTGCGACCACCTTCTGGTGATCGACGATGCCCATCCGAGCGGGGCGCCGACCGTGGTCGGCACCTACCGGCTGCTGCGCCGGTCGGTGGCCCTGGCCCATGGCCGCTTCTATACCGCCGACGAGTTCGACATCGGCCCGCTGATGACGGTCGAGGGCGAGCTGCTGGAGCTTGGCCGGTCCTGCGTTGCGGCAGAATACCGCAACCGCTCGACCATGCAGTTGCTCTGGCGCGGCATCGCCATCTATCTCGAGCATTACGACATTCAGCTGATGTTCGGCTGCGCCAGTCTGGACGGCACCGATATCGACATGCTGAAAACCCAGCTCGCCTATCTGCATCATTATCATCTGGCGCCCGAGGCCCTGCGGCCGGTGGCGGTGCCCGAGCGCTACGTCGCGATGGATCTGGTGGCAAAGGACGATCTGCATGCCACCCGCGCCCTGGCCGAGCTGCCGCCGCTGGTGAAGGGCTATCTGCGGCTTGGCGGCTTCGTCGGTGACGGCGCGGTGGTGGACAAGCAGTTCAACACGACCGATGTCTGCATGATCGTGAAAAGCGACCTGATCACCGGGCGCTACCGGGATCGCTATGAAGGCGGCTCGGGGCGCGGCCGGGGCAAGGCCGGCGACGAGGGCGCATGACCGGATGGCTGCGGGCCGCCGTGCTTCTGCCGGTCTATCTGGCGGTGACGGCGGCACTGATCCCGGTGCAGGCGGCACTGGTGGCTTTGAAGCTGCCCGGCGCCGTACTGTTCCCGCGCTTCTATCACCGGCTGACCTGCCGGCTGATCGGCTTCGACGTCGATGTGGTCGGCACGCCGGTCCGGGACCGGCCGGCCCTGTTCGTTTCCAACCACAGCTCCTATCTCGACATCTCTGTGCTGGGATCGGTGATCGCCGGCTCGTTCATCGCCAAGAGCGAAGTGGCGGACTGGCCGCTCTACGGCCTGCTCGCCAAGCTGCAGCGCACCGTGTTCGTGAAGCGCGAGCGCAGCCGCACGGCCGAACAGGCCGACGAAGTGGCCAGGCGGCTGGAAGCGGGCGACCGGCTGATCCTGTTCCCCGAGGGCACCAGCAATGACGGCCAGCGGGTGCTGCCCTTCCGCACCGCCTTTTTCTCGGTGGCGGATCGCCGGCCGGGCGGGCGGCCGCTGGTGGTGCAGCCGGTCTCTCTGGCCTATACCCATGTCCGCGGCATGCCCATGGGGCGCAAGCTGCGTCCGTCCTATGCCTGGTATGGCGACATGGATCTGGCGGGCCATCTGTGGACCGCCCTGACCCTTGGCCCCGCCCGGGTGGAACTGGTTTTCCATCCACCGGTTACCATCGATGACTTCAAGGACCGCAAGGCGCTTGCCCGCCATTGCGAGCAGGCCGTCTCGGCGGGGGTTGCCCAGGCATTGCAGGGCCGTTCGACGGCGGCGCTCGCCCTCATCGGCCAGGCGCTGGCGCAGCGCGGTCCGGCAGTGGAGGGCGGCGCCCTTCAGGTGGCCGAAGAGGACGAGCCGCTCGACCCCCAGGAGATCGATGCAGCCGAGGGTGATGGGACCTCCGAGGACGTCCCGGCCTGACGAAGACCGGGTGTGCGTCTTGAAGCGGCCGCGGTGCGGCTGATATCTTGCGGGTGAGGCGGTCAGCGGACCGCGGCCCGATCAGAACGAGGCCCGAGGCGAGGGTGACGAAGAAGCTCTACATCAAGACTTACGGCTGCCAGATGAACGTCTACGACAGCGAACGCATGTCGGACGTGCTGGCCGCCCAGGGCTTTGCGCCGACCGAGGTGGCGGAAGACGCGGATCTGGTGATCCTGAACACCTGTCACATCCGGGAAAAGGCGGCCGAGAAGGTCTATTCCGATCTGGGGCGGCTGCGCGCGGCCGGCGGTCCCGCAGGACGGCTGATCGCGGTCGGCGGCTGCGTGGCACAGGCCGAAGGCGTCGAGATCCGGACCCGTGCCCCCTTCGTCGACATCGTCTTCGGCCCGCAGACCTATCATCGTCTGGCCGACATGGTGGAGCGTGCCACCCGTGGGCAGGCGGTGGTCGAGACAGATTTCCCGACCGAGGCCAAGTTCGACCATCTGCCGACGGCCACCGGCCAGCGCGGACATACCGCCTTCGTGGCGGTGCAGGAAGGCTGCGACAAGTTCTGCACCTTCTGCGTGGTCCCCTATACCCGCGGAGCCGAATACAGCCGTCCGGCGGGGGCCATCCTGGACGAGATCCGCGCGCTCGCGGCCAATGGCGTGCGCGAGGTGATGCTGCTTGGTCAGAACGTCAACGCCTATCACGGTGCGGCCCCCGAAGGGGCCCGCGGGCCGGCCGGCGACTGGACCCTGGCCCGGCTGGCGCGTGCGATTGCCGAAATCGACGGCATTGCCCGGATCCGCTACACCACCTCGCACCCTCGCGATATGGGCGGCGACCTGATCCTGGCCCATCGCGACCTGCCGCAGCTGATGCCCTATCTGCACCTGCCGGTGCAGTCGGGATCCGACCGGATCCTGAAGGCGATGAACCGTAAGCACACCGCCGAAGACTACCTGCGCATCGTTGACCGGCTGCGCGAGGTGCGCCCCGACATGGCAATGTCCGGGGACTTCATCGTCGGCTTCCCCGGCGAGAGCGATGCGGATTTCGAGGCGACCATGCGGCTGGTGGAGCGGGTTGACTACGCGCTCGCCTATTCCTTCAAATACAGCCCGCGTCCCGGCACGCCGGCCGCGGATCTGGAAGACCAGGTGCCGGACGAGGTGAAGTCCGAGCGCCTGCAGCGCCTGCAGGACCTGCTTTCGTCCCAGCAGCGCGCCTTCAATGCCAGCATGACGGGGCGGCGCCTGCCGGTGCTGCTGGAGAGGCCCGGCCGGCATGCCGGGCAGATGGTCGGCCGCTCGCCTTACATGCAGGCGGTGGTGGTCGACGCACCCGCGGAGGCCGCGGGCCGGATGGTGGAGGTCGACATCGACACCGTCAATTCCTTCAGCCTGAACGGGCGGATCACCGGCGGCGAATGGCTGCCGACCGGGATCACCACCGCCGGGGACAGCCGGATCGCCGCGTCCGCCGGGGTGGTTTCTTGACGGCCCGGCGCACCGATCGCGCGGCGCGCGGTCGCACCCCCATGGCTGCCGAGCGGGTTGCCGCAGCCGACATCGATGCGGTGATCCTGGATTTCGACGACAACCACCTGCTCGCGCTGCTGGTCGGCGAACATGATGAGCATCTGGTGCGGATCGAAAGCCAGCTTGGCGTGCACATCGTCAGTCGCGGCAACCGCCTGGCGATTCAGGGCAGTGAAAGCGCCCAGGATGCCGCCGCCGATGTGCTGGATGGACTTTACCAGCGACTGAAGCGCAACCTGATCGTGACCATGGCCGAGGTCGACGCCGCAATCCGCATGGTCACCCAGGCAGCGACGGCGGCACTCGGTACCGAGGCGGTGGAAATTCCGCCGGCAGAGGCGACCACCACGGTCACGCATCCGGCGGCGGGACGGAACGGCGATCACGGTGCGCAGGCCGGCGCCTACATCACCGGCGAAGTGGTCATCAAGACCAAGAAGAAGCGCATCACGCCCCGGTCCATGCGCCAGGGGGCCTATCTGTCTGCGATCCGCGATCACGATCTGGTCTTTGGCATCGGTCCGGCGGGTACGGGCAAGACCTATCTGGCGGTGGCCATGGCGGTGGCGCTGTTCCTGGAAAAGAAGGTCGACCGCATCATCCTGTCGCGTCCGGCGGTGGAGGCGGGGGAGCGGCTGGGCTTTCTGCCCGGCACGCTGGAGGAGAAGGTGAACCCCTATCTCCGCCCGCTCTACGATGCGCTTCAGGATACCCTGCCCGACGACATCGTCTCCAAGCTGATCGAAAGCGGCAAGATCGAGGTGGCGCCGCTCGCTTTCATGCGCGGCCGCACGCTGTCCAACGCCTTCGTGATCCTGGACGAGGCGCAGAATACCACCGCGGTGCAGATGAAGATGTTCCTCACCCGCCTGGGTGAGAACAGCCGCATGGTGATCACCGGCGACCTGTCGCAGATCGACCTGCCGGCCGGCACCGTTTCGGGCCTGTCGGATGCGCTGTCGGTGCTGGGGCGGCTCAAGGAGGTGCCGGTCGTCACCTTCGACGATACCGATGTCGTCCGCCACCCGCTGGTGGCCCGCATCGTGCGCGCCTATGACGCCCGTGACGAAGCCCGGCGCCGACCACGCCGGCAGGCGGAACGTGGCGCCGTCCCCGCAAAGGCCGGGGAGGGCACGGCATGACCGGCCTGCCGCCGCGGGAGGATGGCGACGAGGGTGTGGCAGAGGATGTCGAAACGCTCGCTCTCATGGGGGGCCGGGTGGAGATCGCCCTGCAGCGCGTCGGGGACATCTGGGCCGATCCGTGCTGGGACGAGCCGGCGGCCCGGCTGGACGGGCCGCTGTCCGAGGCGATCGGTCGTCTGGCTGGCGCCTTGCTGACCATGGCGGCCTCGGACCTGCTCGCGCGGGTGGAGGACCGGCTGATCGAGATCTCGGTCACGCTGACAGACGATGCCGCCGTGCGCGAACTGAACCGCGACTGGCGGGAGAAGGATAAGCCGACCAACGTCTTGTCCTTTCCTGCAGAGTCCATCGATCCGGACGATCCGGAGACGATGGACGAGGTCCTCGACATGCTGCCGGCAGAGGCACCGCTGATGCTGGGCGACGTGATCGTCGCAGCCGAGACGGTGAGGGCCGAGGCCGCCGCGCAGGGCAAGGTACCGCGGGCCCATCTGATGCATCTGATCGCCCACGGCCTGCTGCATCTGCTTGGCCACGACCATGTCGATGACGATCAGGCCGAGCAGATGGAATCCATCGAGATCCGCTGTCTGGCGGGCTTCGGCATCGCAGACCCCTATGCCGAGATCGAGGGCGCGCCCGACGCGGACTGAGTGCGCGCGAAGGTTGCCCGGCACCATGCTGCCGCCGCGCTGCTGCCGCGTTCAGATGGATGATTGACGACACCCCCGCCTTCGTTGGAGAGTCTGAGAAGTCGGAGGATCGGGAGGCCGTTCCGGGCAGGGCGGCAATACGATCGACCGGACCGCAGGGCTGACCTGGGTCCGAGGGCAGGGGCCCCGGGCCCGGATCATGAGGATCCGTCGGCCGGCGGCCCATCGGGCAGGAAGCGATGAGCGACCAATCTTCGTCTAGACGGCCCCGCTCGGGCGGGGCCGGCAATACTTCCCTGGGGCATCTGCTGATGTCCTGGCTCGGCGGCGGGCGTTCCCGCGACCGGGACGAACTGCGCGAGAGCCTGGTCGAACTGGCCGAGCGCATCGAAGGCGAGGAGGATGAGCGCGAGGCGCTCGATCCCGCCGAGCGCCAGCTGGTGACCAACGTCCTGAAACTCGGCGACCTGACCGTCGAGGATGTGATGGTGCCGCGTGCGGACATCATTGCCATCGAAATCTCCACTCCCATCGATGCAGCTCTCCGGGCGATGGCCGAGGCGGGGCATTCCCGGCTGCCGGTTTATCGCGGCACGCTCGACGAGCTGGTCGGCATGGTTCACCTCAAGGATGTGGTCGGGCGTCTGGGCGAGGCCGGCACGCTGGAAAGCCCCGGGCTGGTGCGGGAAGTGCTGTTCGAGGCGCCGTCCAGGCGGGTGCTCGACCTGCTGAACCGCATGCGGACCACTCGCATTCATCTTGCCATCGTGGTCGACGAATACGGCGGCACCGACGGGCTGGTGACGATCGAAGATCTGGTCGAACAGATCGTCGGCGAGATCGAGGACGAGCACGACGATCAGCAGCAGCCGCGGCTGGAGGAAGTGGAAGACGGCGTCTTCGAGGCCGATGCCCGGCTGGATGTCGAAGAGCTGGAAGCGCGGCTCGACAGGGTTCTGGTCGATGACGACGAGGATGTCGACACGCTGGGCGGTCTGGTTTTCGCCCTGACCGGTCGTGTGCCGGCGGCGGGAGAGACCGTCGAGCATCCGGCGGGTCTGGTCTTCGAGGTTCTGGATGCCGATCCCCGGCGGATCAAGCGGTTGCGCATCCGCGTAACCGCCCCTGAAGCCACGACGGCCGCGTGACCCTGGCCGATAGGGACCGCCCGGCTGCGGAAGGCCGATTGCACCGCCTCGCCGACCGGATCGGCGGGCTTGGCGTGCGTGCACGTCTGGGACTGGCGGCCCTGGCCGGCGGCCTTTCGACGGCGGCACTGCCGCCGGCCGACGCCTGGCCCCTGGGCTTCATTGCCTTTACCCTGCTTCTGCTGCTGCTCGACGGCGTCCGCGGCCGGCTCTGGCCAGGATTCTGGACCGGCTGGGCCTTCGGGCTCGGCCAGTTCGCGGCAGGGCTGTACTGGATCGGTGTGGCCTTCTTCGTGGATGCGGCGGCCTTCGGGGCGCTGGCCGTGCCGTCGGTCCTGGGGCTTTCGGCCGGACTTGCAATCTTCACGGGCCTGGCCGGCCTGGCGCAGGCCCGGGCGGCGCCAAAGGGCGCCGGGCGCGTATTGTTTCTGGCGGTTGCGTGGGTGGCGGCCGAGTGGTTGCGCGGCCATCTGCTGACGGGATTTCCCTGGAATCTGGCCGGTGCCTCCGCCCTGGCTGTGCCGGCCCTGGCGCAGGGGGCTGCGATCGTCGGTACCTATGGCATGGGCCTGCTTGCCGTCGCCGTCTTTGCAGCCCCGTCGCTGGTGCTGGTGCGTGAGCCGGAGGACCGGCGGCCGGCGGCGATCACCGGTGGTCTGATCCTCGTGGTGCTGGCAGGCGTCGGTGTGTGGGGCGCCTTGCGTCTCGAGGCCCATCCGACGGCCATGGTGCCGGGGGTGAAACTCCGCCTTGTTCAGGCCGCGATCGACCAGAAGGAAAAATGGCGCGGCGGGATGAAGGCGCAGCACCTGCGCACGCATCTTGACCTGACCCGGGGCCCGGGCTTCGATACGATCACCGACGTGATCTGGCCCGAGACCGCGGTTGGCTACTATCCGCAGCAGGAAGCCGACATTCGCGAGGTGCTGGCCCAGGCCGTGCCACCGGGCGGTCTGCTGATCACGGGGGCTCCCCGTGTGGAATGGACGCAGCCGCCGCCTGGTGCGCCTGCTGGAACCGAACCGCAGCCGCGGGTGTTCAATTCCGTGATGGCGATCGACGATCAGGCGCGGATCGTGGGTGTCTACGACAAGGCGCATCTGGTGCCCTTCGGCGAATACGTGCCGCTGCGCGAGTTCAATCCCTTCCCGAAGCTGACGGCCGGCAGCATCGATTTCACGCCCGGCCCCGGCCCGGCGACGCTGGCCCTGCCCGGCCTGCCGCCGGCCAGCCCGCTGATCTGCTACGAGGCAATCTTTCCGGGGGAGGTTACCGCGGGCTCCGCCCCTATTGTTCGGCCAGGTTTTCTGCTGAATGTCACGAATGATGGCTGGTTCGGCCTGACCGCCGGGCCGCATCAGCATTTCGCGTCTGCACGGCTGCGGAGCATCGAGGAAGGGCTGCCGCTGGTCCGCGCCGCCAACAATGGCATTTCGGCGATTGTCGATCCGCTCGGGCGGATCGTTGCCCTGCTGGAGCTGGATCGTCGGGGCGTGCTGGATGGACCGCTTCCGGCGGCTCTGCCGCCGACCCTCTATGCCCGCCTGGGTGATGCGTCGGCGGCGATGGCAGGACTGATTGTACTGGCCCTCGCCTTTCTGCCGGGGGGCTGGGGACGGCGCAAGCGGCAGAGGGAGGAGTGATGGGGGCTTCTCACATTCCGGGTTGAGAGATGACGGCTTTCGCGTAAGGGGAGCCTGACCTGAGGCGTCAGATCGCAGACCGGTTGTTCGCCTACCTGCCGACACCGTGGCATCGAAGCTGGCAATCGGAACGTTGGCCACATGTCATCAAAGGCGAGTAGGCCTGACAATGCAACCCGGAATGCGCGTTTCGGCCACTGCGATGCCCGCGCCGGGGTTGACCCATGCCATGGCGTGATGTCATCTATCCGCCTGACAAACGGGCCGGAATTGAAGGCAACCGTGAGCGAGGAGGGATGTGACGGATGGCGACGCGACTGAACCCAATTGATGCCCATGTCGGTGGTCGGGTGCGGCTCCGCCGCCAGCTCATGGGCCTTAGTCAGGAAAAGCTGGGACAGCGGGTCGGCTTGACGTTCCAGCAGATTCAGAAATATGAGCGTGGGGCCAATCGCATCGGTGCAGGCCGCCTGTTTCTCATCGCCCATGCGCTCAATGTTCCGGTCTCATTTTTCTATGAAGATGTTGGAGCGGTGACACCGGACCGGGGAGCCGACGGTCTGGATGACGGTTTCGACTGGATGGTGATGGATGGCCCGGAAGCACAGACACTCGCTTTCGACTTTGCGCGCATCTCCGATCCGCGTGCGCGTGCACGGGTGGTGGAGCTTGCCCGGACCATCAGTGACGGCTTGGCGGGGCTCTCTCAAAAAATCCCTCTTGATTCCGACGTCACGCCGTGAAAGTTTCCTCTGACGACGTTTTCTAAAACTTTCACGCGAGTACGCGCAGTGCCGGCCGCGCCGGCCGCGGGGACGCGGGAAAGGTAAGAAGGTCGTCCGTGGTCGGATTTGTGCCGCTTGCCGCCACGTTAAACAGTGCGCTAAGTGGGCTTGGTGGTGCGCTGTCGCGTTATCTGCCGAGAACCCAGACGCACGGAGTCCATCAGTGGTGCCAGCGCGGTTCGCCACCCGCACTGGTGCCCGGACCACGGATTCCGATCTCGTGGTCCGTCGTCGGTTCTTGAGGGGTTGAAGACGCGCCATGGCCCGCAGCAACTATCTTTTTACCAGCGAATCGGTTTCCGAGGGACATCCGGACAAGATCTGCGACCGGATTTCGGATGCGGTGCTGGATCATCTGCTTGCCGCAGATCCCTATTCCCGCGTCGCCTGCGAGACGCTCGCCACTACCAATCGCGTGGTGATCGCGGGCGAAATCCGTTCGCATGGTGACACCGCGCCTGCCACGATCGAACGTGTGGCCCGCGACGTGATCCGCGACATCGGCTACGAGCAGGACGGCTTCCATTGGAACACGGCGAAGGTCGAAGTGCTGCTGCACGAGCAGTCGGCCGACATCGCCATGGGCGTGGATGCCGCCGGCAACAAGGATGAAGGCGCCGGCGACCAGGGCATCATGTTCGGCTATGCCTGCCGCGAGACCGACGCGCTGATGCCGGCGCCGATCCACTATGCCCACACCATCCTGCGCAACCTGCGCACCGCTCGCCGCTCGGGCGACATTGCGGTGCTTGGCCCCGATGCCAAGAGCCAGGTGACGCTGGAATATGTCGACGGCAAGCCGGTGCGTGCGACTTCGATCGTGCTGTCCACCCAGCATCTGGCCTCGGCGTCGCAGGAAGAGGTCCGTGCGGCCGTCCTGCCGGTCATCGAAGCCTCACTGCCGGCCGGCTGGATGTGCGATGACGCGGGGCTTTACATCAACCCGACCGGCAATTTCGTGATCGGCGGTCCGGATGGCGACGCCGGCCTCACCGGCCGCAAGATCATCGTCGACACCTATGGTGGTGCCGCTCCCCATGGCGGTGGCGCGTTCTCGGGCAAGGATCCCACCAAGGTCGACCGGTCGGCCGCCTATGCCGCGCGCTATCTGGCGAAGAATGTGGTGGCGGCCGGCCTTGCCGATCGCTGCACCATCCAGCTTGCCTATGCGATCGGCGTGTCCCATCCGCTGTCGGTCTATGTCGACACCTACGGCACCGGTCAGGTCGACGAGGCGAAGCTTGAAAAGGCGCTTCGCGAGGCGATGAACCTGACTCCCCGCGGCATCCGCGAGCATCTGAAGCTGAACCGGCCGATCTTCGGCCGCACGGCGGCCTACGGCCATTTCGGCCGCGACCCCGAGGCCGATGGCGGCTTCTCGTGGGAGAAGACCGATCTGGCGGAGACGATCAAGCAGCTTGTGCTCTGATCCCCATTCGTGCGATCAGCGGGGCGGCGGCCGGGAACGGCCGCCGCCCCGTTGCGTTTTCAACCCCATCTTCAGCCGCAAGCCGGACCCGTGCCGACGATGACCAGCGCCGACGATACCCGGACCACCGGGACCGACACCCTGGCGGATGCCGCCGGTGAGAGCATGGGCCGCCGCCATTTCGGCCGGCGGGTGGGGCGTCCGCTCAAGGCCGGGCGCAGCCGGGCGATGGAAGAGACCCTGCCCGAACTGGCGATCGCCCTGCCGGAACCCGGGACGCGGCTGGACCCTGCCGGGCTGTTCGATCGGCCGATGCGTGAAATCGTGGTCGAGATCGGATTCGGTGGCGGCGAGCATCTGATCGCCCGAGCCGAGGCCGAGCCGGATACCGGCTTCATCGGCTGCGAGCCCTATATCGGTGGCATGTCGGCCTTTCTGGTGGAACTGGAGCGCCGGGGGCTGCGCAATGTCCGGGTGCTGGGGGACGATGCGGCGAAACTGCTCGATGCCCTGCCCGACGCCTCGCTGGCCCGTGTCTATCTGCTGTTTTCGGACCCCTGGCCCAAGCGTCGCCACAACAAGCGCCGCTTCATCCAGACGGAGACGGTGGCGGGGCTTGCCCGCGTGCTCCGGCCGGGCGGGCGGCTGATCGCCGCCACCGACCATCCCGATCTCTGCGCCTGGACGCTGGCCCATCTTCGCGCCCATCCCGATTTCAGCTGGGAGGCCCGGCGGCCGGGCGACTGGCAGCGGCGGCCGGACGGGCAGATCGAGACCCGCTACGAAGCGAAGGCCCGTGCCGCCGGGCGTGTGCCGGTCTTCATGAGTTTTCGGCGCGGTTGACCCGGACCGCAGGGCGGACCTGCAACCGCCGCGCATCCCTGCGCGGGGATGCTGTGGATAAACCCCTTGCGGTTCCGCGACATATGCGTATATTGACCAGCGTCCGCGATTGCGGACCGCCGGCGATCCCGCCAGCGCCCAAGCCGACGAGCCATCCGCCCCGGTGAGGGAGCGGCGAGGTACGTCCGGACGAGGGCCCGCCGGTGGTCGCGGTCACATGCAGCTTCCGCCGGGTGGGCCTTCCAAGCCCGCCTTTTTTTATTGTGCCGCGTCGGACCGCCGCCCCGAGAGGGTTCGCGAGTCGCCCCGCCACCGGAGGAGCGCATGGACGTCGTTCGTCGTATCACGGAGTTGATCGAGCCGGCCGTCGGCGATCTCGGTTACGAGATCGTGCGGGTGACTTTTCGTTCCGGCGTCAATGCCACGCTCCAGATCATGGCGGAGCGGGTGGACGGTCAGCCCATGACGGTGGACGATTGCGCCGAGATCAGCCATGTCGTGTCGGCTCTCCTCGACGTCGAGGATCCCATCACCGAGGCCTATTCGCTGGAAGTGAGTTCGCCCGGCATCGACCGGCCGCTGACCCGGCTGAAGGATTTCGAGCGTTTCGCCGGCTTCGAGGCCAAGATGGAACTGCGCCGCCCGCATGAGGGGCGCAAGCGTTTCCGTGGCCGGCTGGCCGGCGTGCGCGAAGGCGGTCTGGTGGCCATCCGCCTCGATGACGGGTCGGAACCGGCCCTGCCATTCGACGAGATTTCGTCGGCGAAGCTCATCCTGACCGATGAGCTCATCGCCGCCGTTCAGGACAACCGGAGCTGAGTGCGCCCATGGACATCAACTTCAACACCGGCCCGGTCCGGCACGAGCTGCTTCAGGTCGCCGATGCGGTTGCCCGCGAGAAGTCGATCGACCGCGATGCCGTGCTCGAGGCCATGGAGCAGGCCATCCAGACCGCCGGGCGCCGCAAATACGGCCAGGACCACGATATCCGCGCGACCATCGACCGTAAGACCGGCGAGATCCGGCTCTATCGCTACACTCAGGTGGTGGACGAGGTCGAGGACGAGGCGACCCAGATGTCGGTGGCCGATGCCCGTCACCGCAAGCCCGATGCCGCCCCCGGCGATTTCCTGGTCGACCCGCTGCCGCCGATCGATTTCGGCCGCATCGCTGCCCAGACCGCCAAGCAGGTGATCGTGCAGAAGGTGCGCGAGGCCGAGCGTCAGCGCCAGTTCGACGAGTTCAAGGACCGCGTCGGCGAGATCATCAACGGTATCGTCAAGCGCGCCGAATACGGCAGCGTCGTGGTCGATCTGGGCCGTGCCGAGGCCGTGATGCGCCGCGACGAGCTGCTCCCGCGCGAGAGCTTCCGTGTCGGCGACCGCGTGCGCGCCTATATCTACGCCGTGCGTGAAGAGCCCCGGGGCCCGCAGATCTTCCTGTCGCGGACCCATCCGCAGTTCATGGCGAAGCTGTTCGCCCAGGAAGTGCCGGAAATCTACGACGGCATCATCGAGATCAAGGGCTGCGCCCGGGATCCCGGATCGCGTGCCAAGATTGCGGTGACCAGCCACGACAGCAGCATCGACCCGGTCGGTGCCTGCGTCGGCATGCGTGGCTCGCGCGTGCAGGCCGTAGTGGCCGAACTGCAGGGCGAGAAGATCGACATCATCCCCTGGTCGCCGGATCCGGCCACCTTCCTGGTGAATGCTCTGGCCCCGGCCGAGGTCGCCAAGGTGGTGATGGACGAAGACACCCAGCGCATCGAGGTCGTGGTTCCCGACGAGCAGCTGTCGCTCGCGATCGGTCGCCGCGGTCAGAATGTGCGCCTGGCGTCTCAGCTGACCGGCTGGGATATCGACATCGTGACCGAGACCGAAGAGTCGGAGCGGCGCCAGGAAGAGTTCCGCGAGCGCTCGCGGCTGTTCATCGAGGCGCTGAACGTCGACGAGGTGATCGCCCAGCTGCTGGTGACCGAAGGCTTCGAGTCGATTGAGGAGATCGCCTTCGTCGCGGAAGACGAGCTGTCGGGCATCGAGGGGTTCGACCCGGATGTCGCAGCCGAGCTTCAGAACCGTGCCCAGATCTTCCTCGAGGCCCGTGATCGTCAGATGGACGACAAGCGCCGCGAGCTGGGCGTGGAGGATGCCGTGGCCGAGATCGACGGCATGACCCCGGTCATGCTGGCGAGCCTGGGCGAGAAGGGCATCAAGACGCTGGACGACCTGGCCGATCTGGCCGGCGACGAGCTGATCGAGCTTCTGCCCGCCGGCACGATCGATGAGGCGGAAGCGAACCGGATCATCATGGCCGCGCGTGCCCATTGGTTCGAGGGCGAGGACGCCCCCGAAGCCGATGCCGCCCCCGCGGGCGACAGCGAGGCCTGAGCAGACGGTGGTGGTGCAGGGCGTGACGGTGGATGAGAACGCGATGACGGACGCGGCGGCGGATCTGCCGACCGATGGCGGTCCGCGTGATCGTGCGCCTGAGCGCCGCTGCATTGCGACCGGACAGAGCGGATCGCCGGACGGCATGATCCGTTTCGTCGTCGCCCCGGGCGGCGAGGTGGTCGCCGACATGGATGGCCGCCTGCCCGGACGGGGCGCCTGGGTGACTGCCCGGGCCGATCTGCTGGAACAGGCGATCCGCCGGAAGGCCTTTCCCCGGGCCTTCAAGGCGCCGGTGAAAGCCGGTGAAGACCTGATCGGGACGGTCGAGCGATTGCTAACCGCCCGGTGTTTGGAATATCTTGGGCTCGGCCGCCGGGCGGGAGCGGTCGTTGCCGGATACGAAAAGGTACGGGCCTGGCTCGATGCCGGGACCGTCGGTGCCGTGTCTCTGGCATCTGATGCCGGAGACGTGGCCGTATCCCGCATGGGGGCGCTGAAGGGCGTTCCCGTCGTAGCGTTGTTGACGCGTGACGAGATGGGCCGCGCTCTCGGACGCGAGAACGCGGTCAACGTCGCAATTGCCGAAGGACGGCTCGCGAAGCGTTTCCTGGCGGAAGCCGGGCGCCTCGCGGGTTTCAGGGATGCCCCCTACCCTGTCGACCGGGTGTCGGCCGGCTTGAGAGAGAACGGATAACCGGAGCGATATGAGCGAGACCAACGAGGACGGCCAGAAGAAGGCGCTCAGCCTGTCGGGAGCCGGGCGTCTTGAGCTGAGGAGGAAGCCTGCGGGCGAAGGCGCGCAGGTTCGCCAGAACTTCTCGCACGGCCGTTCCAAGACCGTGACGGTCGAGGTCAAGCGCAAGCGGACCGTGTCGGTGCCCGAGCAGGGCGGCCGGGGCGGTTCCGGCGGCGGTCGCGGACGTGCGCGCGGCGCCGCCGCTGACGGCGGCCTGACGCAGGACGAGCGGGATGTGCGCCTGAGGGCGCTGGAACAGGCGATCCAGGACCAGAAGCGCCGGGCCGAAGAAGAGGTCCGTCGTGCCGAGGAAGAGGCACGGCGCAAGGTCGAAGAGGAAGCCCGCCGCAAGGTCGAGGAAGAGGCCAGGAAGAAGGCCGAGGAAGAGGCGCGCAAGGTCGCCGAGGAAGCTGCCCGCAAGGCTGCCGAAGAGGCTGCCCGCAAGGCCGCCGAAGAGGCCGCAGCCGCGGCTGCGGCAGCAGCCCGGCCCCAGCCCGCGCCCGAGGCCCAGCCCGAGGTGCGTGCCGAGCGCCCGCGTGGCGACCGGCCCGATTTCCGCAGCGGTGACCGCCCGGGTGGCGATCGTCCGCGCGGCGATCGTCCTGCCGGTGACCGCCCGCGCGGCGACCGGCCCGATTTCCGCAGTGGCGACCGCCCGGGTGGCGATCGTCCGCGCGGCGATCGTCCTGATTTCCGCAGCGGCGACCGTCCGCCGCGGGGTGACCGCCCGCAGGGTGATCGTCCGCAGGGTGATCGTCCGCGTGGCGACCGGCCTGATTTCCGCAGCGGCGACCGCCCCGGTGGCGATCGTCCGCGTGGTGACCGGCCCGATTTCCGCAGCGGCGATCGCCCCGGTGGTGACCGTCCGCGTGGCGACCGGCCCGATTTCCGCAGCGGCGATCGCCCCGGTGGCGATCGTCCGCGCGGCGACCGTCCGGACTTCCGCAGCGGCGACCGCCCCGGCGGTGATCGTGGTCCCCGGCCCGAGCGGCCGGCCGGTGCCGGCCGTCCGCCGGCGGGTGGTGCGGCGGCCGTGCCCGCGACGCCCCTGGACGAGGATGCCGAGCGCGCCCGCGCCCGGGCCGCTGAGCGTGCCCGTGAGCGCAAGGTGGAGCGCGACGAGGAAGAGAGCCGCGCCAAGGCTGCCAGCAAGCGTGCGACGCCGACCCCGCGTACCACCGACGATCGTCGTCGTGGCGGCAAGGGCGACATCAAGCGTCTGGTCGAAGGCGACGAGAGCGAGCGTCAGCGCAGCCAGGCGGCGATGCGCCGTCAGCGCGAGCGCATGCGCCGGGCCGGCCGTCAGGCCGAGCCGCAGGCCCGCGTGGTCCGCGACGTCATCGTGCCCGAGGTGATCTCGGTGCAGGAACTGGCGAACCGCATGGCCGTCCGTGGCGCCGACGTCATCAAGAAGCTGATGACGCTGGGCGTGATGGCGACCATCAATCAGGCGATCGATGCGGACACGGCCGAACTGGTCGCGACCGAATTCGGCCACCGGGTGAAGCGGGTTGCCGAGGACGACGTCGAGCTGGGCATTCTGGGTGTCGAGGATACCGATGACGATCTGACCCCCCGGGCGCCGGTCGTCACCGTCATGGGCCATGTCGATCACGGCAAGACCTCGCTGCTCGACGCGCTGCGCAAGACCGATGTCGTGGCCCGCGAGGCCGGCGGCATCACCCAGCATATCGGTGCCTATCAGGTCGAGCTCGAGACCGGTGACCACGTCACCTTCCTCGACACGCCGGGCCATGCGGCCTTCACCGCCATGCGGGCCCGCGGCGCCCAGGTCACCGACATCGTGGTCCTGGTGGTTGCGGCCGATGACGGCGTGATGCCGCAGACCGTCGAGGCGATCAATCACGCCAAGGCGGCCGGCGTGCCGATCGTGGTTGCGATCAACAAGATCGACAAGCCGGGCGTGAATCCGGAACGGGTGCGCAACGAGCTGCTCCAGCACGAGCTGGTTCTGGAAGAGCTGGGCGGCGACGTGATCGCGGTCGAGGTCTCGGCCAAGACCGGCAAGAACCTGGACAAGCTGCTGGAAGCGATCCTGCTGCAGGCCGAGGTTCTGGAATTGCGTGCCAACACCGATCGCGCCGCCCAGGGCGCCGTGGTCGAGGCGAAGCTTGACAAGGGCCGCGGCCCGGTCGCGACCGTGCTGGTCCAGAAGGGTACGCTCAAGACCGGCGACGCCTTCGTGGTCGGCAGCCAGTGGGGCCGTGTGCGCGCGCTGATCGACGACAAGGGCCGCAAGGTCGAGGAAGCCGGGCCGTCGGTGCCGGTGGAAATCCTGGGTCTCCAGGGCGTTCCGCAGGCCGGCGACGAGCTGGTGGTGGTCGAGGACGAGCGCAAGGCGCGCGAGATTTCGGCCTTCCGGTCGGAGCGCGAGCAGCGTGCCCGTGCCGCAACCGCACTGGGTGCCCGCGGCACGGTCGAGCAGATGCTCTCCGAGATCTCGGCCGGTTCCAAGAAGGAGCTGGCGGTGCTGGTCAAGGCCGACGTGCAGGGGTCGCTGGAAGCGATCACCGCCACGCTGGCCAAGCTCGGCAACGACGAGGTCGCGGTGCGCATGCTGCATGGCGCGGTGGGCGGCATCAACGAGTCGGACATCACGCTGGCACAGGCGAGCAACGCCCTGATCATCGGCTTCAACGTCCGTGCCAACGCCCAGGCCCGCGATCTGGCCCGCCAGGCCGGTCTGGAACTGCGCTACTACTCGGTCATCTACGACCTGACCAACGACGTGAAGAGCATGCTGGAAGGCATGCTGTCGCCGATCCGTCGTGAGACGATCACCGGTCAGGCCGAGATCCGCGAGGTCTTCGCCATCACCAAGGTCGGCAAGATCGCGGGTTGCTCCGTCACCGAGGGCTATGTCCGCCGCGACAGCAAGGTGCGCCTGCTCCGCGACGACGTGGTCATCCACGAGGGCTCGCTCAGCTCGCTCAAGCGCTTCAAGGACGATGTCCGCGAAGTGCGGGCCGGCCAGGAATGCGGTATGGCCTTCGAGAACTATCAGGATCTGCGTGCCGGCGACGTCATCGAGGCCTACGAGGTCGAAGAGATCGCCGCCGAGCTCAAGAGCCCGGTCTGAGCCGCAGAGCCGGAAACGACCGCGATGCGGGCCGGCCGGGATCCCTCCCGGCCGGCCCGCACGCATTCCACCCCCTTCTTTCGATGAACGGCAGACAAGCCATGTCCAAACGCGCCCAGGGCGCTGCCGGTCCCAGCCAGCGCCAGCTCCGCGTCGGTGAACAGATCCGCCAGGTGCTGGCGGAGCTGCTGATGCGCGGCGAGACCCACGATCCTGATCTCGACGGCCGGCCGATCACGGTCAGCGAGGTTCGCATGACCCCGGATCTGCGCACCGCGACCGCCTATGTTTCGCCGCTGGGCCTGGACAGCGACGGCGCCGACGTGGTGATCAAGGCGTTGGCCCGTTCGGCCTCCACACTCCAGCGGGGCATCGGCCGGCAGGTGTCGCTGAAATTCACGCCCCGGCTGCTGTTCCGGCTCGATACCGGCTTCGACTACGCCGCCCATATCGATCGCCTGCTGGCAAAGCCGGTGATCCGCCGCGATCTCGACGACGAGGATGATGTCGCAGAGGACGGCGTGGCAGAGGATGGCGACCGGGAGGATTGAGCGCGTGGCACGCCGACGCCGTGGCCTGCCGATCGATGGTTGGCTCGCCATCGACAAGCCCGAGGGCATGAGTTCAGCACAGGCGGTCGCGGCCGTGAAACGGCTGACCGGGGCCGCCAAGGTCGGCCATGCCGGGACGCTGGATCCGCTGGCGTCGGGCGTGCTGCCGATTGCGCTGGGCGAGGCGACCAAGACGGTCGCCCATGCCATGGACGGCGCGAAGGAATATGTCTTCGACCTTCACTGGGGCGAGGCCCGGGCCACCGACGACCGCGAGGGCGAGGTGCTGGAGACCAGTGATCATCGCCCCGACGCTGCGGCGATTCGTGCGGCCCTGCCGGATTTCCTGGGCGAGATCGACCAGGTGCCGCCGGCCTATTCGGCGATCAAGCTGGCTGGCCGGCGCGCCTATGCGCTGGCCCGGGCCGGCGAGACGCCCGAGATGCCGGTGCGCCGCGTGCGGATCGACGCGCTGGAGCTGCTGACCATTCTGGACGCCGACCATGCCCGCTTCCGGCTGGCCTGCGGCAAGGGCACCTATGCCCGGGCGGTGGGCCGGGATCTGGCACTGGCGCTCGACACGGTCGGGCATCTGTCGATGCTCAGGCGGACCCGGTCGGGCGCATTCGGCGAAGCCCATGCAATCACTCTGGAAAAGCTTGAAGCGCTCGTGCATAGTGCCGCGCTCGATACCCATCTGTTTCCGGTCGAGACCGCGCTGGACGACATCCCGGCGCTGGCCCTGACCGGTCCCGAAGCCGATGCGCTCCGAAACGGGCGCCCGCTCAGGGATATGGCCGTTCCCGAAGGACGATTGGTTCGTGCGACGCTCGACGGGCGCCTGGTGGCGCTCGCCCGGGCCGAGGACGGATTGCTTCGTTCGGTGCGCGGCTTCAACCTCGGCGCCACCAGCGCCGCCTGATCAAGGAAGGACACCCGATGTCGATCACGAAGTCGCGCAAGACCGAGCTGGTCACCGAATACGCCCGCGGTACCAATGACACCGGTTCGCCGGAAGTCCAGGTCGCGATCCTGACCGAGCGGATCCGCAACCTGACCGAGCACTTCAAGACCCACGCCAAGGACATCCACTCCCGGCGCGGTCTGCTGAAGATGGTCAGCCAGCGCCGCAAGCTGCTGGACTACCTGCGTCGCAACGACGAGGCCCGGTACAAGGAAGTCATCCAGCGCCTGGGTCTGCGTAAGTGATCTGATGGCCGAGGGGGGGCGATCGCGTCCCCCCTTTCGTCATCCGGGGCCACCCTGCGCGCGGGGGTGTGCTTGTCTCGAGCGGATGGATCTGCCGTCCGCGACCGCGCGGGAGATGAAGGGGGAGAGGGCCTGCTCCCCGGCCGACGGATCCACCGGGATCCGCCTCTGGTCGAACCGGGCCCCGGCTCGCGGCCGTCATGGGACGGCGCGCGGCATGTCGTCGCCGTCGGGGCAGGTGGAGTGATCAGGAACCCCCGACGGAGCATGCGGCCGGTCCGGATCCGTTCCGGATGCGGCCGCGATGCGGATCGCCGCCCGGCCGGATGAAGGCCGGGAACGCGCCCCGGAACGAGAACGGGCGCAAGGTCAGGCGGTCCGCCCGCGGGACCCCCGTTCCGGCAAAGGGCCGGGACGACGGGGATAAACGTGCGGGGATGTCGAAGGCCAGGGTCCGGCGGAGCCCGGCCTGCAACATCCCGGACGCCCCGCCGATGGAATGGAAGAGAGAGACCGAGATGTTTACGATCTATCGCAAGGAAGTCATGTGGGCGGGGCGCAAGCTCACCTTCGAGACGGGGCGCATCGCGCGTCAGGCCGACGGCGCCGTGCTCGCCACCTATGGCGAGACCGCCGTGCTGGCGACGGTGGTCGCCGCCCGCGAGCCGAAGCCCGGCGTCGACTTCTTTCCGCTGACGGTCAATTACCAGGAGAAGGCCTTCGCCGCGGGCAAGATCCCCGGCGGCTTCTTCAAGCGTGAGGGCCGCCCGAACGAGAAGGAGACGCTGACTTCGCGTCTCATCGACCGTCCGATCCGCCCGATGTTCGCCGACGGCTACCGCAACGAGACGCAGATCATCTGCACCGTGCTGAGCCACGACACCGAGAACGACCCCGACATCGTGTCGATGGTGGCCGCCTCTGCCGCCCTGACCATTTCGGGCGTGCCCTTCCTCGGCCCGATCGCCGGTGCGCGCGTCGGCTATATCAATGGCGAGTACGTGCTGAACCCGCTGCGCTCGCAGATGGGTGACACCGCCCTCGACCTGGTGGTTGCCGGTACCGACGAAGCCGTGCTGATGGTCGAATCCGAGGCCAAGGAACTGACCGAAGAGGTCATGCTCGGCGCGGTGATGTTCGGTCATGAAGGCTTCCAGCCGGTCATCGACGCGATCATCGACCTTGCCGAGGAATGCGCCAAGGATCCCTGGCCGCTGCCCGAGAACCCGGCTGCCAAGGCCGTGGCGGCGCGCGTCGAGGCCGTGGCCCGTCCAGGCCTGGAAGAGGCCTATCGCCAGGTCGTGAAGCAGCAGCGCCAGCTGGCGGTCAAGTCGGTCAAGGAGAAGACCGTCGAGGCCCTGGTCGCCGGCGAGGGCCTTGAGCCCCAGCTGGTCTCGGGCGCGTTCAAGGCCCTCGAGGCCAAGATCGTGCGCGGCCGGATCCTGAAGGAAGGCGTGCGCATCGACGGCCGCGACCTGAAGACCGTCCGCCCGATCGTCTCGGAAGTGGGTGTGCTGTCGCGGGCCCATGGTTCGACGCTGTTCACCCGCGGCGAGACCCAGGCGCTGGTGGTCACCACGCTCGGCACCGGCCAGGACGAGCAGATCATGGACATGCTCGAGGGCGAGTACCGCGAGCACTTCCTGCTGCACTATAACTTCCCGCCCTATTCGGTGGGCGAGGCCAGCCCGATGCGCAGCCCCGGCCGTCGCGAGATCGGCCATGGCAAGCTGGCCTGGCGGGCCCTGCGCGCCGTGCTGCCCGAGAAGTCGGCCTTCCCCTACACGATCCGCATCGTGTCGGAGATCACCGAGTCGAACGGCTCGTCGTCGATGGCCACCGTCTGCGGCAGCTCGCTGTCGATGATGGATGCCGGTGTGCCGCTGGCGCGTCCGGTGGCCGGCATCGCCATGGGCCTGATCAAGGAAGATGACGGCTTCGCGGTGCTGAGCGACATCCTCGGCGACGAGGATCATCTGGGCGATATGGACTTCAAGGTGGCCGGCACCGACCAGGGCATCACCGCCCTGCAGATGGACATCAAGATCACCGGTATCACCGAAGAGATCATGAAGGTGGCGCTGGGCCAGGCCCGCGACGGCCGCCTGCACATCCTGGGCCGCATGGCCGAGGCGCTGGGCGGTGCGCGCGAGGAGGTCAGCTCCAACGCGCCGCGGATCACGACCATCTCGATCCCCAAGGACAAGATCCGCGAAGTGATCGGCACCGGCGGCAAGGTGATCCGCGAGATCACCGAGCAGACCGGCGCCAAGGTCGACATCGAGGACGACGGTACCATCCGCGTCGCCGCGGTGGACGGCAAGGCCGTGGACGCCGCGATCAACTGGATCAAGGGCATCGTGGCCGAGCCCGAGGTCGGCACCATCTACACCGGCAAGGTGGTCAAGGTGGTCGAATTCGGCGCTTTCGTGAACTTCATCGGCACCCGCGACGGCCTGGTCCACATCTCGGAGCTGTCGGCCGAGCGCGTCAACCAGGTCACCGACGTGATCAACGAGGGCGACGAGGTCAAGGTGAAGGTGCTGGGCATCGACGACCGCGGCAAGGTGAAGCTCTCGATGCGCGTCGTCGATCAGGCGACCGGCGCAGAGCTGCCCGATACCCGTGAGCCTCGCGAACCTCGTGGCGACCGCGAGCCGCGTGGCGACCGTGAGCCCCGCGGCGATCGGGATCGGGGTGACCGCGGCGACCGTCCGCGCAAGCCCCGCGGTCCGCGCTGATCGCGCGGCTCCGCATTCCGTGATATGACGACGCGCCGGCCGGTGGCTTCCCCTTCAGGAAATCGCCGGCCGGCGTCGCCATGTCTGCCGACTGCCTTGCCGGTGAGGGCCGCGCTGTGCGGGTGCGGTGCAAAAAACCACGGCGGGCAGGGCTGGACTTCATGGGAAACCATGGCCAGTTAACCGGCGAACCTGCCCAAAGCCCGGTCCCGAGACCCGGCCATTGGTAGATCGGTTCGAACGCATCGGCGCGGATCGGACGGCGGAACCGCCGGCCCGGGCCGCCGCTTTGAACAAAAAGAACGCAAGGACGAGTAGCGGAGGCATCGTGAAGCCCTTGAACCCCATCCTCCTGTCCGGACGGGAAGTCCTGCCCTTGGTCGAAGGCGGGAAAGGTGTCGCCGTGTCGAACGGTGAAAGCTCCGGCGCGTGGGCTGCAGCCGGCGGCGTGGGGACGTTTTCGGGTGTGAATGCCGACAGTTTCGACGCCGACGGCCGCCCGATCCCGCAGACCTATTACGGCAAGACCCGCCGCGAGCGGCATGGCGAGCTGGTGGCCTACGGCATCCGCGGCGGCATCACCCAGGCACGCATTGCCCACGAGCTGGCGGGCGGCGAAGGCCGGATCCACGTCAATGTGCTGTGGGAGATGGGTGGCGCCGAGACGGTGCTGCAGGGCGTGCTGGAAGGGGCCAAAGGCCTGATCCACGGCGTGACCTGCGGTGCCGGCATGCCCTATCGCGTGGCGCAGATCGCCGCCGAGCACGGGGTTTATTACTACCCGATCGTTTCGTCGGCCCGCGCCTTCCGGGCGCTCTGGAAGCGCGCCTATCATCGCTTCGCCGAATATCTGGGCGGCGTGGTCTACGAGGATCCCTGGCTTGCCGGCGGCCATAACGGCCTGTCGAACGCCGAGGACCCGCGCGAGCCGCAGTCGCCCTATCCGCGTGTGCGGGAACTGCGCGAGCTGATGAAAGAGATCGGCATCCCCAACGTGCCGATCATCATGGCCGGCGGCGTCTGGTATCTGCGCGAGTGGGAGCACTGGCTGGACGATCCCGAGGTGGCGCCGGTGGCGTTCCAGTTCGGCACCCGGCCGCTGCTGACCAGGGAGAGCCCGATTTCCGACGCCTGGAAGGAGCGGCTGCGGACGCTGAAGCCGGGTGATGTCTATCTGCATCGCTTCAGCCCGACCGGCTTCTATTCCTCGGCGGTCAACAACGACTTCCTGCAGGAACTCCGTGGCCGCAGCGATCGCCAGATCGCCTATACCACCGAGCCCGTGGGCGATCACGAGGTGGCGCTGCCGATCGGAGCCCGCGGCCGGCCGGTCTATGTCACAGCCCATGATTTCGAGCGCGCCCAGGGCTGGATCGCCGAGGGTCATACCGAAGCGATGAAGACCCCGGACAGCACGCTGATCTTCGTGGACCCCGCCGCGGCGAAGCAGATCCATATCGATCAGATCGACTGCATGGGGTGCCTGTCGGCCTGCCAGTTCAGCAACTGGGCGGCCAACGAGAAGGGGACCACCGGCCGTCGGGCCGATCCGCGCAGCTTCTGCATCCAGAAAACGCTGCAGAACATCGCCCATGGCTCGGATGTCGAGCACGAGCTGATGTTCGCCGGCCACAACGCCTATCGTTTTGCCGAGGATCCGTTCTATTCGAACGGCTTCGTGCCGACCGTGCGTCAGCTCGTCGAACGCATCCGCACCGGTGACTGATCTGCATCTTCCGGCCGGAGATCGGGGGGCTTCCCTGGTCTCCGGCCTTGCACTCAGAATGGAACGCACCTAAATTCCTGGCTAACTGACCGTCCCTACGCGACTTTCCCATGGCGCGTAGTGGACCTTCAACAAGACGAGAGCCGGGAATGTCCACCAACCGCCCCTATACCGCCGTGCTCGAGAAGCTCAAGGCAGCCGGTCTCCGGCCGACCAAGCAGCGTCTCGCTCTGGCGCGCCTGCTGCTCGACGGCACCGACCGTCATGTGACGGCCGAAGAGCTGCACCGCGAGGCGCAGGCGGCGGCGCTCCCGGTGTCGCTGGCCACCGTGTACAATACGCTGCACCAGTTCACCCAGGCGGGGCTGCTGCGCGAGCTGGTCGTCGACAGCGGCCGGTCCTATTTCGACACCAATGTCAGCCACCATCATCATTTCTTCTATGAAGACGGCGGCCATCTCCAGGACATCCCCGGGGATGCGGTCCAGATCGCCCGTCTGCCCGAACCGCCGGGCGATGCCTCCATCGCCCGTGTCGACGTGATCATCCGCGTCCGCTGATGCCCGGCATGGGGGCGGGGCGGCGGGATCGCGAACCGGAGAGCCACGGAGCCATCACCCCATGACCGACCGTTCCGACGACCGTTTCCCGGCCGCCGAACCGCCGCTTGCCGGCACGCGGACCGAGGCCAATCTGATCCGCGCCTTCATGTCCGAGGCGGCTGCCAACCGCCGCTTCCTCTATTTCGCCCGTCAGGCCGATATCGAGGGTTTCAACGACGTGGCCGCAGTGTTCCGGTCGATCGCCGAGGGCGAGACCGGGCATGCGCTGGGCCATCTGGAATTCCTGGAAGAGGCGGGCGGTGACCCGGCGACCGGGCTTCCGATCGGCACCACCTCTCAGAACCTCCGCGCCGCGATCGCAAGCGAGGAGGAGGATGCCACCGGCGTCTATCCCGAGATGGCCCGCGTGGCCCGCGACGAGGGCCAGATCGAGGCGGCGGAGTGGTTCGAGACCCTGGCCCGGGCGGAGCGTGCCCATGCGGCGCGGTTCCGGCGCTCGCTCACCAGCCTGGAAGAGATCCTGGACGAGACCGCAGCCGAAGGGGATGACGACGGCGCCTGAGGCGCCGTCGGGCCGCCAGTGGACGGCGGGCTGTGAGGAGATGTCGGGCCGTCAGTGGAAATCTTCGTCCGGATAGACGCCCCAGATCTCGTCGCGGCGGATCCAGGCGCGGGTGTTGGCGATGTCCATTTCGCACCAGTTCCGCTCGCAGGCCATCAGGCGGCCGACCACGCCCGGCTCGGCGCGCAGCAGCGGCACGGCGTCCGCTGCCGGGCGGTTATAGAGCGTGCGGACCTCCCCCTGGATGATGGCGGTGCGCCGGCCCGACAGCAGGCTCATATGCGCCCAGCCCTCGGCCCCCTCGACATCGCGGATCTTGCGCCAGTTTTCGTATTCCGCCGTTACCTCGACCGGCAGATCCTTGCGATTGTAGATCGCGGCGACGGGATAGCGGGTGCCGGGGCCGGTGCGCACATTCACCTCGGCCGAGCGCAGTGACACGAAACGGGGCAGGGGCGGCCGTTCGGCGCTGCGGCCGATCCATTTGGCGCCGCCTTCATCCTCGGCCGGGGCATCCTTCGCCTCATCGGCGGTGGGCGCGTCGGCGGCGCCGGCCGTGAAGAACAGCGCGGCGCCTCCGATCATGGCCAGACAGACGAACAGCGTCAGCAGGAATGCGAAACGGGGGCGGGCGGTGGTGCGGTCGGGCATGAGATGGATGGGTCCTGAAGGGCGGGCCTGAAAGCATGGGGGCGGTGCCGGCCGTGCGGTTCCCTTGGGGGCAAGGGCCCCGGCGGGGCTTTCCAGACCTTACGCTGCAGGGGATCGTCACGCAATCGGTCGGCCGGTTTGTATCGCACCGGCCGATTTGCTAAGAAAGGGGACCGGGCGGGTGCCGTCGGGCAGGGCACCAGATGCGGGGCCGTTCCTGCGCCCGGTACAGGACGCCTGGATAATACGCCCCGGGGCCGGACGCTGGGCGGCCGTAAGGTGGGCGGTCTATGGGAGAGTGTCGATGGTGAAGCCGAAGCCGGTGGTTGTGGTCACCCGCAAGCTGCCCGAGCAGATCGAGACGCGCATGATGGAGCTGTTCGACACGCGGCTCAATCATGACGACGTCGCATTCGGGCAGGACAAGCTGATCGAGGCGGTCAAGACCGCCCATGTGCTTGTACCCACGGTGACCGACCGGATCGATGCCGGCGTGCTCGCCCATGCCGGGCCGCAGCTGCGGCTGATCGCCAATTTCGGCAACGGCACCGACCATATCGATCTCGCCACGGCGCGTCAGCGCGGCATCACCGTCACCAACACGCCCGACGTGCTGACGGAAGACACCGCCGACATGACCATGGCGCTGATCCTGGCGGTGGCACGGCGCGTGCCGGAAGGCGAGCGCATGGTCCGCAAGGGTGAGTGGAACGGCTGGAGCCCCACCCACATGCTTGGCCGCCGGATCTGGGGCAAGCGCCTGGGCATCATCGGCATGGGCCGTATCGGCCGTGCGCTGGCCCGCCGGGCCCGCGGCTTCGGCCTGTCGATCCACTACCACAACCGCAACCGGCTGCATGCCGATATCGAGGGTCCGCTCGAGGCGACCTATTGGGAAAGCCTCGACCAGATGCTGGCCCGGATGGACATCGTGTCGGTCAATTGCCCGCATACGCCGGCCACCTATCATCTGCTGTCGGCGCGGCGGCTGAAGCTGCTGAAGAAGGATGCCTATGTCGTCAACACCGCCCGTGGCGAGGTGATCGACGAGGCGGCGCTGACCCGCATGCTGCGCGACGGCCAGCTGGCCGGTGCGGCGCTCGACGTGTTCGAGCACGAGCCCGCAGTGAATCCCAAGCTGGTCGAACTCGACAACACCGTCCTGCTGCCGCATATGGGCTCGGCGACGCTCGAGTCGCGCATCGACATGGGCGAGAAGGTGCTGATCAACATCAAGACCTTCATCGACGGCCATACGCCCCCGGATCGGGTGCTACCGTTCTGATGATGGCAGGATCTTGCCAGATCTGAGGTCTGCTGCTATCTTCTGAGCATCGACCCCCGGCTAGTACCCCGTGCACATATAGGGCACGTGACGAACCCCGGGGGTATTTTTCATACTAAATTTCTATCTGGGGTTGATTATGTCCACGGCGATCCTGATTGATGGCGCCTTCTTTCTCGTGCGACTGAACAGCCTCTATCACGCATGGCCCGGACTGACCGACCCGGATCAGGTCGCCACGATCATCCATCGTACCGCCCTCGGGATGCTGAAACAGGGCGAGACGGAGGCGCGCCGGAACCTGTACCGGATCTTCTTCTACGATTGTCCGCCGCTGCAGAAGCGCGTCACTTTGCCAGTTTCACGGCAGACCCGAAACTATGCGCAGACCGATATGGCGACCTTTCGCCTGAGCCTTCATGCGCGATTGAGGGCAAAGCGCAAAATGGCATTGCGGCTGGGAACGTTGAAGGGAGGAACGTCCTGGCGACTGAAGGCGCCTGCGACCCAGGAACTTCTGAAGGGGCGGCGCGGTTGGGCTTCCCTCACTGATGATGATTTCGAACTGGATCTTCGCCAGAAGGGGGTCGATATGAGGATCGGGCTCGATATGGCGAGCCTGACACTGAAGAGATTTGTAGATCAGATCATTCTGATCTCGGGTGATGCAGACTTCGTTCCCGCGGCGAAGCTGGCTCGCCGAGAGGGGGTCGACGTGATTCTCAATCCGCTCTGGAAGCCGATTCCCGAGGATCTCAATGAGCACATTGACGGGCTCAGGAATTATCTTGCCCGCTATGCGACGCCAGCCGCCGCCGAAGCCGATGCAGTACCATCCGGGGCGGACGATCTGCTGGAAACCTGAGCAGGCGCCCGCTTTCAGATGACCACGAGCCGCCCCGTGTCGCCCAGGATCCGGTAGAGGCTGACCAGGCCGCCCTCTTCGAAGGGCAGGTCGTCCCTGAGCGCGGTCTTCTCCAGGCCGATGGCGCGCAGGCCCATATCGCAGACCATGAAGCGGGCGCCGAGGTCGCGGCAGGCTTCGATCAGGTCTTCCACGCCGGCGGCGCCGCGGGCGACGAGGCCGGCATTCCAGCCCGTGGCGTCGCCGGCCACGCCTGCGGCGACAAGGTCGGGGCCGAGCGGGCAGGTCACCCAGCCCGGCCGTCCATCCGGATCGGGCGCGCGCAGGCTCAGAAGGGCGGCGTTGGTGAAGAACAACACCACAGGTTGCGAGACCGCCAGGGCCGCTGCGGCCATGGCCAGGCCATAATGGACACGATTGAGGCTGCCCGATTCGAGGATCAGGCCGGTATATGATCTGTCACTGACCATGAACGTGTCCCGTCATGCACCATGGGCGCCGAGATCCGTGATGACCGGGTGGTCACCACAGAGCGGGCAGGCCGGATCGGCGGGCAGGCGGACGGTGCGGAAGCGGTTGGAGAGGGCGTCCACGATCAGCATCCGACCGGCAAGCCCCTCGCCGATGCCGGTCAGCTCCTTCACCACCTCCAGCGCCTGGAGCGAGCCGACCATGCCGGCCAGCGCACCGATGATGCCCCCCGAGGAACAGCTGGGGATCAGTCCCAGCGGCGGCGGGGCGGGGTAGAGGCAGCGATAGCAGGGCAGGCGTGGCCCCCCCGAACGGTGGGCGTGCGAGCGGAAGGTGTAGATCTGGCCGTCGAAGCGCAGGATCGCCGCCGAGACCAGGGTGCGACCCAGCAGATGGCAGGCATCATTGACCAGGAAGCGGGTGTCGAAATTGTCCGAGCCGTCGGCGACGAGATCATAGGCGCCGATCAGCGCCGCCGCATTGCCGGCATCGATCCGGCTGTCGTGGATGTCGACCCGGATCTCGGGATTGAGTGCCCGGATGGCACGGGCGGCGCTTTCGACCTTCGGCCGGCCGATATCTTCGGTGCGATGAATGATCTGGCGCTGCAGATTGCTGAGATCGACCCGATCGGCATCGACGATACCGATCGTGCCCACCCCGGCGGCCGCGAGATAGAGGCTGAGCGGTGCACCCAGGCCGCCTGCGCCGATCAGCAGAACCCGGGCGCGCTTCAGGGCAAGCTGGGCCGTCTCGCTGAATTCCGGCAGCACGAGCTGGCGGCTGTAGCGTTCGATTTCGGCGTCGGTGAGCTCGATGTCGTCCACGACAGGCGGGGTTCCGCAGCAGAAGGGGGCGGCCGCGACGGAAGCGCCGCGGCCGCGGACGGGATCACTCGAGACCGTTGAAGAGATCGGTCGAGAGATAGCGTTCGGCGAAGGAGGGGACAATCGCAACCACGGTCTTGCCGGCCATGTCGGGCCGCTGGGCGATCTCGACCGCAGCCGCCACGGCGGCACCCGACGAGATGCCGCAGGGGATGCCTTCGGTCCGCGCCAGGGTGCGGGCATAGTCGAAGGCGGTCTCGTTGGCGATGGTCAGCACCTCGTCGATCACCGAGCGGTCCAGGATCTCAGGCACGAAACCGGCACCGATGCCCTGGATCTTGTGCGGGCCGGGCAGGCCGCCCGACAGCACCGCGCTGTCCTCGGGCTCCACCGCAACGATCCGCACGTCCGGGTTCTTCTGCTTCAGCACCTGGCCGATGCCGGTGACGGTGCCGCCGGTGCCGACGCCGGCTACGACCACATCCACCTTGCCGGCGGTATCGGCCCAGATCTCCTCGGCCGTGGTCACCCGGTGCACGGCCGGGTTGGCCTTGTTGCGGAACTGCTGGAGCATGATCGCATTCGGGTTGCCGTCCACCAGCTCCTGGGCGCGGGCGATGGCGCCCTTCATGCCCAGCTTCGCGGGCGTCAGTTCAAGCTCGGCGCCCAGCAGTTTCAGCATCTTGCGGCGTTCGATCGACATGCTCTCGGGCATGGCCAGGATCAGCCGGTAGCCCTTGGCGGCGCAGACGAAGGCAAGCGCAATGCCGGTATTGCCCGAGGTCGGCTCGACCAGAATGGTGTCGGGGCCGATGGCGCCTTCCGCCTCGGCGGCGGCGACCATCGCGCCGGCAATGCGGTCCTTGACCGAGGCGAGCGGGTTGAAGAATTCGAGCTTGGCCAGAACCTCACCCTTCACGCCCTTGGCGGCGCCGAGGCGCGAAAGACGGACCAGCGGGGTATCGCCGATGGTGTCGATGACATTGTCATAGATCCGGCCACGGCCGTGGGTGGGGGTCGGCTGCCAGGTATCGGTCATGTCGACTGCGCTCCTTCGTGGGGCCTGCCTCGGGGCGGGGGCGGCCTTCGCCTCAGATCGAGAAATCCATGCGGGTCATGGCTTCGCTGCGGATGCCCTGTTCCACGGCGCGCTGACAGAGATCGGCGACGGTGATGCCGTCCAGGCGTTCCATCAACTCATCCTGGATGTCCTGCCAGACCGGGCGGACCACCTTGTGGCCCAGATCGGACCCGGCCGGATCGGCCATGGGGTCGTCGGTCTTCTCCATGGCGCGCACCACGCGGGCGATGTCGCCGATGGTGATCTTGCGCCGCTCGCGTGCCAGCCGGTAGCCGCCGCGGGGGCCGCGCACGCCTTCCAGGATCTCGGCATGCACCAGCTGCTGCATGACCTGTTCGAGATACCGCTGCGGGATGCCCTGACGGCGGGTGATCTCCTTGCTCTGGACCGGCTCGGCACCGCCGTTGTGGGCGATGTCGACCACGGCTTCCAGCGCGAACAGCAGTTTCTTCGACAGCCTGAGCATGGGCGTTTCCGTTTCGATCCTGTTCGTGAACCCCGGCCTTGCACCACCGTTCCGCGGCAGGCCCGGATCTGTTCTCAGTGCCCGGTGGAACCGAAGCCACCGGCGCCGCGGACGGTGTCGTCCAGCGCCTCGACCTCGACCAGGCGGGTGGCGGTGACCGGGGCGATCACCAGCTGTGCGATCCGCATGCCGCGGGTGATCTCGACCGGCGCATCGCCCAGATTGACCAGCAGGACTTTCAACTCGCCGCGATAATCGGCATCGATGGTGCCGGGCGCGTTGAGCACGGTGACGCCCTGAGAGAAGGCCAGGCCCGAGCGCGGCCGTACCTGCCCCTCATAGCCTTCGGGGATCGCCATGGTCAGGCCGGTCGGAACCAGGGTCCGCCCCCCGGGGGCCAGCACGATCGGCGCGTCGGCCGGCACGGCGGCGGGCAGGTCCAGCCCGGCGGCACCGGCGGTCTTCATCTCGGGGAGCGGCAGGTCGCGGCCGTGATCGAGGCGGACGACCCCGATCCGGAGGTGGCGGTCCATCAGGCGGAATCCTTGGTGGTGGGCGCTGCGAAGTGATCGGCAATGCGGCGGGCCAGCCGGTCCGCCACCGCCTGCTTGGTCATGGCGGGCCAGCTGTCGGTGCCGTCGGCATCGATCAGGTGGACGGCATTGTCGTCGCCGCCGAAGGTGCCGGTGCCGGTCGAAACATCGTTGGCGACGATCCAGTCGCAGCCCTTGCGCGCCCGCTTGGCACGGGCATGGTCCAGCACCTGCTCGGTCTCGGCTGCAAAGCCCACCACCAGGGCCGGGCGCGATGGGCCGGGTGCCGAGATGGTGCGCAGGATGTCGGGATTCTCGATCAGCCGGATGTCGGGCGGCAGCGCGCCGCCCGGCTGCTTCTTCAGCTTCTGCCCGGCTTCGATCGCCGGCCGCCAGTCGGCGACGGCGGCGGCGCAGACCGCGATATCGGCGGGAAGCGCCGCTTCGACCGCCGCCAGCATCTCGCGGGCGCTTTCGATATGGATGGTGTCGACACCGGCCGGATCGGTCAGGCGGGTCGGGCCGGTGACCAGGGTCACCTGGCAGCCCAGCGCGGCGAGTGCTGCAGCGATCGCATGCCCCTGCTTGCCGGACGAGCGATTGGCGATGTAGCGCACCGGGTCGATCGGCTCGTGCGTCGGGCCGCTGGTGACGACGGCATGCCGGCCCGACAGCGGGCCGGGCGCATCGATCAGTGCCGTCCCGGGACCCGTGAGCGCCGGGCGGCTGTTCTCGGCCAGGGCGGCACGGATGGCCTCCACGATCGTCGCCGGCTCTGCCATGCGGCCCGGGCCGAACTCGCCACAGGCCATTTCACCCGCGTCGGGACCGACCGTCAGCACGCCGTCGCGGCTAAGCTGGTCCAGATTGCGCCGGGTTGCCGGGTGGAACCACATCCGCACATTCATCGCCGGCGCCACGAGCACCCGCTTGTCGGTGGCAAGCAGCAGGGTGGTCGCCAGGTCATCGGAAATCCCCGCGGCCATCTTCGCCAGGATGTCGGCGGTGGCGGGGGCCACGACCACCAGGTCGGCAGCGCGGGACAGCTGGATATGGCCGATCTCGGTCTCATCCTTCAGCGAAAAGAGGTCGGTGTGGACCTCCTCGCCCGAGAGCACGGCGAGAGACATGGGGGTCACGAACTCGCCGGCCGCACGGGTCATCACGACCTTCACCCCGGCGCCCGCCTTGCGGAGCAGCCGGATGAGTTCGAGGGCCTTGTAGGCGGCGATGCCGCCGGTGACGATCAGCAGGATGCGCTTGCCGGTGAGCACCGGACCCTCCGCTTGGGATCCGACGGCTGGCGGGGGCCGTCATGTGGAACCTGCGCAATTGCGCAAGGCGTGGTGTGGTTAAACTAGGCGCCCTGAGGTCGCCGTGCAAGAGACAAGGCGAACCGGCATTTTAACCTGACGATGTTGCGGATGGGATGCGCCCCTGCCCGCTCAGCCCAGGATGAGCCAGAGCAGGGCCACCAGCAGGCCGCCGCCGATCGCGGCCGAAAGCCGGCTGCCGCTCATGATCACCGGGCGCGGCCGCTCGGGATCGCTCAGGGTTTCCAGCCGATCCATGATCCGGGGCAGGCGCTGCGCCAGATGAAGCATCTCGCGCGCGGTGGTCTCGGCGCGGGCGCGCGGGCCCAGATTGGCGGCCATCCATTCGCGGATCAGCGGCTCGGCCAGCACCCACATATTGGCGCCGGGGTCCAGCAGTCGGGCCATACCTTCCGCCTGGACCATAGTCTTCTGGAGCAGCAGCAGCTGGGGCTGCGTCTCCATCTGGAAGGTGGTCGTGACCTGGAACAGCTGGGCGAGCAGCCGGCCGATCGAGATCTCGTTCTGGGGCTTGCCCAGGATCGGCTCGCCGATCGAGCGGGCAGCCTGGGCAAAGAGCGGCCGCGACTGGTCGGGGGGGACGAAACCGGCCGCAAAATGCACGTCGGCCACCGCATCGTAGTCGCGGGTCAGGAAGGCGCGCAGCATCTCTGCCAGATAGAGCCGCGACTGACGGTCCAGCCGGCCCATGATGCCGAAATCGACCACGGCGATGCGACCGTCGGGCAGGATGAACAGGTTGCCCGGATGCATGTCGCCATGGAAGAAGCCGTCGCGGAACACCTGCAGGAAGAAGACCCGGGCGGCATTCGCCATGATTTCGCGCCCGTCGAGGCCTGCGGCCTCGAGCGCTGCGGTGTCGTCGGCACGCACGCCGCCGGTGATCCGCTCCAGCGTCATGACCCGGGCGGCGGTGCGCATCCAGTCGATCTCTGGCACCATGAAGCCGGGATCGCCCTCGAAATTCTCGCGCAGCTCCTGGCCTGCCGCCGCTTCCATTCGCAGGTCGGTTTCGATCGCCACCACTTCCGACAGGGTGCGGACCACCTCGACCGGTTTCAGCCGGCGGCTGCCGGGCAGCAGGCGCTCCAGCCAGCGGGCGATCCAGGCGAAGAGGGCGAGGTCGGTGGCGAGCGCGCGTTCCACCCCCGGACGCAGTACCTTGACCGCGACCTCGCGGCCGTCGGTGGTCTCGGCGAAATGGACCTGGGCGACCGAGGCTGCCGCCACCGGCACGTCGTCGAACTGCGCGAAGAGATCGCTGACCGGCCGTTCGAAAGACTGTTCGATGATCCGCCGCGCATCCGCCCCAGGGAAGGGCGGCAGTCTATCCTGCAGCCGGGCCAGATCGCGCGCCACGGTTTCGCCGATCAGGTCGGCGCGGATCGACAGCACCTGGCCGAGCTTCACGAAACTGGGGCCGAGGGCGGTGAGCGCCCGGGCCAGCCTTTCGCCTTCCGCCAGCTCGCGCAGGTCGCGCCGGGTCAGGCGCCGGGCGGTCCGTCCGGCAAACCCCGCTGCCGGATGCTGGGTCGCCAGCTGTTCGAGCGGGAAGAGCGCGCCGTGACGGGCGAGGACATAGCCGATGCGCGAAAGCCGCAGCAGGTGGCGCAGGGTCGAGAACATGGGGGTCCGATCGGGAGAGGCGGGCGCTCAGACGTTCCAGGCCGAGTGCAGGGCGGCGATGCCGCCGGACAGCAGCCGCACCTTGACCTGGCGGAAGCCGGCGTCCGCGATCATCCCGGCGAAGCGGTCGGCGCTCGGGAATTTGCGGATGCTTTCGGCGAGGTAACGATAGCTCGCGGCATCGCGCGCGACCACCCGGCCCACCTGCGGCAGCACCTTGAAGGAATAGAGATCGTAAAGCCGGTCGAGCACCGGCGCCTGCACCTGAGAGAATTCCAGGCACATGAACCGGCCGCCGGGCTTCAGCACCCGCCGCGCTTCGGCAAGTGCCGCCGGGATGTCGGCGACGTTCCGGATGCCGAACGCGATGGTGTAGACATCGACCGAGGCCGACCGGACCGGCAGCACCTCGGCATTGCCCGCCACCCAGTCGATGCCGTCCAGGATGCCGCGATCGACCGCCCGGTCGCGGCCGACCTCGAGCATCGCAGGTGTCAGGTCGCAGACCGTCACCCGTGCCGGCGGCAGCTGGGCGGCGGCGGAACCGGCATTGCGCCGGGCGCGATCGATGAAGCGGAAGGCGATGTCGCCGGTGCCGCCGGCCACGTCGAGCAGGTGCTGGCCGGGCCGCGGCGCCAGCCAGTCCATCATCGCGTCCTTCCACAGCCGGTGGACGCCGCCGCTCAGCAGGTCGTTCATCAGGTCGTAGCGCCGGGCGACGCTGTCGAACACGCCGCGCACCATGCGGCGCTTTTGGCCGACCGTGGTGCTGGTGAACCCGAAATCGGCAGGGCGCTCGTCGCCGGCGTGCCGGCCGGCGGGCTCGTCGATCACTGACATCGCTCGTCCTCGGAACCTTCGGGTGCGGGTGCGCGAGGGAACATAGCGCGGGCCGGGGCATTGCGCTACCCTCGCCCCCATGCCAGAGCTGCCCGAAGTCGAAACCGTGCTCAGGGGCATCGCCCCCAGGATGATCGGACGCCGCCTTGCCGAGGTCGAGGCGCGGCGCCCGGATCTGCGTCGCCCGCTGCCCGCCGGTTTCGTGCAGCGGCTGACGGGGCGTGCCGTGATCGCGGCGGATCGTCGCGCCAAATATCTGCGCCTGCACCTTGAGGGGGGCGAGACGCTGATCGTCCATCTGGGCATGTCGGGCCGGCTGGTGATCGAGGATGCGCCGCCGCCGGTCGCCTTCCATCACGGCCCCTCGATCGCGGTGGCGGATGCGCCCCATACCCATGTCGTGTTTCGCCTGGACGATGGCACCCGGATCCTGTTCGCCGATCCGCGCCGCTTCGGGCTGATGGACATCGCCGCCACCGACGATCTGGACGCCCATGACCTCTTCGCCCATCTGGGACCGGAGCCGCTCGGCAACGGTTTCTCGGGGCCCTATCTCGCCCGGGCCTTCGAGGGGCGGCGTGCCCCGGTGAAGGCGCTGCTGCTGGATCAGCGCGTGGTGGTGGGGGTCGGCAACATCTATGCGAGCGAAAGCCTGTTCGAGGCCGGCATCCACCCGGCCCGTGCCGCCGGCACCCTGTCGGCCGAGGATTGCGACCGGCTGGCGGCGGCGGTTCGGGCGACGCTCGACCGGGCGATCACCGCCGGCGGCTCCACCCTCAGGGATTTCGTCGGCGCCTCGGGCGAACTCGGCTACTTCCAGCACAGTTTCCGGGTCTATGACCGGGCCGACGCCCCCTGTTCGCGGGAGGGCTGCGGCGGTACCATAGAACGCGTCGTTCAATCGAACCGTGCCACCTATTTCTGTTCCCGGTGTCAGGCATGACCGTTTTCCGGACCATGATCGTCCTTGCGGCGCTCGCGATCGCCGGCCCCATGACCATCGGTCTCAGCCCGGTTGAGGCCGCCGACACCGAGTTCCTGGGCCAGGTCGAAGATCTGCCGCTGGCCCCGGGGCTCGCCGAGGATGCGGGGGGCTTTACGTTTGACAAGCCCGACGGGCGTATCGTAGAGGCTTACGCAGTCGGTCGTGTGACCGGTGCACAGGTGATGCGCTTCTACCGCGACGCCCTGCCCCAGCTGGGCTGGCGCGAGGTCGGGGGTGCCGCCGCCGCATCCGGTGCCGGCGCCGGTATCGCCGCCTTCACCCGCGGGACCGAGCGTCTGACGATCGACACGGCCGAGCAATCCTCCGGCCGTCTGGTCGTGCATTTCGTGCTGGCACCCGCCGAGGGTGCTGCGCGCCCCTGACAGCCAGGCTCCCGCCCCTGCCGGGAGGCCGCCGGGCGTCGGGACGTCAGTCTTCATCGACCGGCTTCGGGACCAGGCAGGCGGCGAAGGATCCCGCATCCGCCGCCCCGGTGAAGCCGACGCGGGATCGCGGAGGGAGCAGACCCACATGTCCTACAAGAACATCCTGGTCGACACGCGCGGCGCCGTCGGGCTGATCCAGCTCAACCGGCCCAAGGCGTTGAACGCGCTCTGCGCCGAACTGATCGAGGAGCTGAACGCGGCGCTCGACGCCTATGAGGCGGATCCCGAGATCGGCGCGATCGTGCTGACCGGCAGCGAGAAGGCCTTTGCGGCCGGCGCCGACATCAAGGAGATGCTGCCCAAGTCCTTCCAGGACGTCTACATGGAGGACTTCATCTCGCGCTGGGAGCGGGTGACCCGCTGCAAGAAGCCGGTGATCGCGGCGGTGTCGGGCTATGCGCTCGGCGGCGGCTGCGAGCTGGCGATGATGTGCGATTTCATTCTGGCGGCCGAGAATGCGAAGTTCGGCCAGCCCGAGATCAATCTCGGCACCATTCCGGGCTCGGGCGGCACCCAGCGCCTCACCCGTTTCGTCGGCAAGTCCAAGGCCATGGAAATGTGCCTGACCGGCCGGATGATGGATGCCGAGGAAGCCGAGCGTGCGGGGCTGGTCAGCAGGATCCTGCCGGTGGCCGAGCTGCTGGACGAAGCGCTGAAGGTCGCCCAGGCGATCGCCGCCAAGTCCCTGCCCTCGGTGATGATGGCCAAGGAGGCGGTCAATGCCGCCTATGAGACCACGCTGACCCAGGGCGTGCGCTTCGAACGCCGGCTGTTCCATTCGAGCTTTGCGCTCGAGGATCGCCGCGAGGGCATGACCGCCTTCTCGGAGAAGCGCGAGCCCCAGTTCAAGAACCGCTGACCACATCCCGCCGACCGGTGCCGGCCCGGCGGGAATCGCAGTGGTTGCACGACAACGGCCGGCGGCGTTCCGGCCGGAGCGCTTTCGGCTTTGCCGATAACGTCTTGACTCAATCGTGGACCGCACCTATCGTCCGCGGCCTGAGTTTCCCCTTATCCCGAACGTATCCGAAGGGCCGACCCTGATGGCCAATCATGTCTCCGCCGAGAAGCGTATCCGTCGCAACGCGCGCCGGGCCGAAATCAACGGCGCTCGTATCAGCCGCATCCGCACCTTCGTGAAGAAGGTCGAAAAGGCCCTTGCCCTGGGCGACAAGGATGCCGCCGTCGCCGCTTTCGCCGTCGCCGAGCCGGAACTGCGTCGCGGCGTGAACAAGGGCGTGCTGCACGGCAACACCGCCTCGCGCAAGATCTCGCGCCTCAGCGCGCGCGTGAAGGCGCTGTCGCAGGCCTGAGCCCGCAGCGATCCGGCGCCGGATCGTGGCTGAAACTCCGGAAACCCGGAGGTGACAGTCAGGGTCTTCGGCATATGGTCGCAGGCAGCCCGACATCCTTCGACGCACGGCATGCGATCTCCGCATGCCGTGCGTCGTCGTGTCGGGATTAATGCAGCGCATCAAAAGATCGCGTTCGCATTTCGGACCCGTTGCCAGCCGCCCGGGCCGGGGCTAGTCTAGGCCCCATCGAATGCAGGTCCGTCCCCACAGCGGCCGAGCGTACCGGAGGTTCCGGACCGGATGCCTTGTCAGGCATCCGATCTATCGAATCCGAGGCATGTTCGCCGATGGTTTCGACCGACCTGTTTCCCCAAGCCTTTCGAAGAGCGGATGTGGACGGCGCGTCATTCGGTGCATGGACATCGAATGATGACGCAGAGGCTTTGTCCGCAGGCGGCCCCGAGGGCCTGACCATGCGGATCCCGTGGCCCCGGGCCATGCGCGTGTCCTTTGCCTGCCGCGTCCCTCATCCCTTCGTCCTGATCTGCCAGAGGAGCCACGAGGCGACGCCATGGCCAGCACCGACGACATCCGCCGCAACGCATCGGCCCGTACGGGCGCCCAGGCCGGCTATGCCGGCGACGTCACGCCCGAGGAGGCGTGGGCCTTTCTGGAGCAGCAGCCCGACGCGGTTCTGGTCGACGTGCGCACCCGCGAGGAATGGATGTTCGTGGGCCTGCCGCTGCTCCAGCCCCTGGGCAAGGAGCCGCAGCTGATTTCGTGGCAGGTCTGGCCGCAGATGGCGCCCAACCGCGACTTCACCAATGCGCTGGCCGAGGCCGGCGTCGGCCGCGAGCAGCCGGTGCTGTTCCTGTGCCGCAGCGGCGCCCGGTCGCGGGCTGCTGCCATCGCGGCCACGGCTGCGGGCTATGAGACGGCGTTCAACATTGCAGGCGGGTTCGAGGGGGATGTCGGCCCCGACGGACATCGCGGTACGGTCAACGGCTGGAAGGCGGCGGGGCTGCCCTGGTTCCAGAACTGATCCGACCGTCCGTCACCGCCGTGTCGTGGCCCGAGAGGGGGCGGCGCGGTTGCCGTTCGTCCGC
>NC_017957.2 GCF_000264455.2 Tistrella mobilis KA081020-065
ATGAAGATCGGCGATCTGCTGCTCGACGACATCGCCCAGAAGCCCCGCCTGGCCGAGGCGGCAGCCCCTGCCGTCGATGGCACGGTGCTGGATGCCATCCTGCGCCGGGCCGCTGCCCATCCCGACCGGATGGCGGTGCAGGATGAAGATGGCGCGGTCAGCTATGCCGGGCTGGTGGCCGAGGCCCGCGCCATTGCCGGCGTGATCGCCGCGGCGGGCCTTGGCGACGAGGCCCGGGTGGGGGTGATGACCGGCCGCAGCCGGCAGTATATCGCCGCCGTGCTGGGGGTGATGATGGCGCGGGCAGCGTTCGTGCCGCTCGATCCCGCTATGCCCCTGCCCCGCCGGCAGATGATCGCGCGGGCCGCCGGGCTTGCCATGATCATCGCCGATCGCGACCGCATGGGCGATGCCCGCCGCCTGGCCTGGAGCTGCCCCGATATCGCCCATCTCGTCTGCCCGGATCTCGACGATCCGGACAGCCCGACCGAGGCCCATGGCGCGCGGATGAGCGCCGAGCTCTGGGATCATCTGGCCGGCAGTGCCGCCGACGACGTCGCCGCCGCCGGCTGGCGCAGCCCCTTCACCGGCCAGCCGATCGCGGAGGCGGTGATGGCGGAGTTCGGCCAGGCTGCGGCGGGCAAGCTGTCCGGTCTGGTCACGCCCGCCAGCCGGGTGCTGGAAATCGGCTGCGCCTCGGGCTTCACGCTCCGTGCCCTGGCGCCGCTCGCCGGCCCCTATCTCGCCACCGACATCTCGCGCCGGGCGGTGGAGCGGGCGGGCGGGGTGGCGCGCCGGCTGGGCCTCGACCGGGTCGACCTGAAGCCGATGGCCGCCCATGACCTGGACCTGCTGGCGGGGCGCAGCTTCGACCTGATCGTGCTCAACAGCGTGATCGAAAGCTTCCCGGGCTTCGGTTATCTGGCCGATGTGCTGACCCGGGCGGCCGGGCTGCTGGCGCCGGGTGGCGCCATCTTTCTGGGCAATATCCGCGATCTGGACCGCCGCGACGCTTTCCTGGACGATCTGGTCGGCTTTGCCCGCAGCCATGCGGGCGACCCCGAGATCGGCACGCGGCTCGATGCCGCCGACGACCTCTTCGTGCCGCGCCGCTTCTTCGAAGACTGGGCCGCCCGCCATGGCGGCTTCCGGGCCGAGGCGAGCGCGCTCGACGTGCCGGGCTTCGACCTTGCCCCTTATGTCTATGATCTGGTGCTCCGGCGCGACGAGGCTGCGCCCGCCCACCCGCCCCGCCACAGCCATCACGGGCGCGCGGCGCTGGCCAAAGCGGCATCCGGCCCCCTGCCGGCGGCCCCCACGCCCGACATGCTCGCTTATGTCGTCTTCACCAGCGGCACCACCGGCACGCCCAAGGGCGCGATGATCGAACACGCATCGCTCGCCAATCTGGCCATGGCGACCGCCCAGGTGTTCTATGCGCCGCTCCACCCCTCCGACACGCGGCCGCTCGATCTCTGCTGCATCGCGCCTTTCGCCTTTGACGCCTCGATCATCCAGACCCTGCCGGTGCTGGCGAACGGCCACCGGCTGCATCTGCCCGACGACGACACCCGCCGCGATCCGGCCCTGCTTGATGCCTTCCTGCGGGCGCGCAACATCGCCATGATCGACCTCACCCCCAGCCAGTTCACCCTGCTGCTGGACCACTGGAAGACGAGCGGTACCCACGCGCCCGTCCTTCAGGTTGTTCTGGGTGGCGAGCCGGTGACCACGGCGCTGGTAGAGCGGATCTACGCCGACCCTGCCCATGCCGGGTTGAGGCTGATCAACGCCTATGGCCCCACCGAATGCTGTGTCGGCGCCGCCGCCCATGCGATGACCGCCCATGGCTGGCGCGAGATCCTGCCGCCGCCGATCGGCCGACCCTTCCCCGGGGTGGTGATCGAGATCCGCGATGCCGCCGGCCGACCGGTGCCGCCGGGTGTGGCGGGCGAAATCGTGATCGGCGGCCGCGGTGTCGGTCGCGGCTATCTGGGGGCGGCAGGCGCCGCCACCCGTTTCGAAACCGATGCCGCGGGCCGGCGCTGGTACCGCACCGGCGATATGGGCCGCAGCCTTGCAGGCGGGGCCATCGCCTTCATCGGCCGCGAGGACGGCCAGGTGAAGATCCGCGGCAACCGCATCGAGCTTGGCGAGGTGGAAAGCGCGCTGCTCGCCCATCCCTTCATCCGCGCCGCGGTCGCGACGCTCGCCGATGGCGCGCTCCTCGCCCATATCGTGCCGCGACCGGGCTTCGACGAGGCCCGCTGCCGCGCCGATCTGGAGGCGCGGCTGCCGGCGGTGATGATCCCGTCGCGGATCCTGGTCATCGACGAGATCCCGCTCACCGTCAACGGCAAGGTCGATACCGCCCGGCTGCCCCGGCCGGCCCCGGCCGGCACCAACCGCCCCACCGCCGCCGCCCCCCTTCGCCCGCTCGCCGACGAGACCGAGCGCCGCGTCGCCCGGATCATGGGCGAGGTGCTGGAGGTGGCCGTCGACGATGCCGCGGCCGATTTCTTCCGCCTGGGCGGGCACAGCGTGCTGGCGGTGCAACTGGTCGACCGGCTGCGCCGGGCGTTCGGCGTGAAGCTGCCGCTCTCGGACCTCTTCGCCCATGCGACCGTGGAAGGCCTGGCCCGGCGCCTCGCCCGCCAGGCCCGGACCCGGCGCGACCGGCTGGTGGTGGTGAATGCCGCGGGCCATCTGCCACCGATCGTCTGTTTCCATCCCGTCGGCGGCAATGTGCTCTGCTATCAGGCGCTGGCCGCCGGGCTCGGCCCCGACCAGCCGGTGGCGATGGTCGAAGCGGCGGGGCTGGAGGCCGACGACACGCCCGAGCCTTCAGTCGAGGACATGGTGGCCGCCACCCTCGACGACATCACCCGCTTCGCCGCCGGCCGGCCGCTGCACCTCGCCGGCTGGAGCTTCGGCGGCCTGCTGGCGACAGAGGCTGCCCGCCGGCTGGATCAGGCGGGTAGCCCCACGGGCCGGGTGCTGCTGTTCGACGCCGTCGCCTCGCCCGATCCGATCCGCGACATGCTGGCCAAAGACGATGCCGACTACCTGGCGACACTTTTCGCCGGCATGGGCATCGCCGACGCCGCCACCTTCCGCGCGCTCGACCCCGAAGGCCGGCTCGACCTGCTGATCGACCGCGGCAAGACGGCCCTCGGCCTGCCGGACGGCGTCGACCGCGACGCCATGCGCCGCCTGCTGGCGGTGTTCCAGAACAACGCCGTCGCCGCCATCCGCTACCGCGTCCCCCGCCTCGACCGCCTCAGCGCCCTTCTGGTCCGCCCGAAAACCGCCTCCGCCCAGGCCCCGGGCCTCCCCGGCGACCCCTGGAACGGCTGGCGCGACCGCTTCGGTGCCGGGGTGACGCTGGCCTGGATGGACGGCGACCACGCCTCGATGATGATGCCGCCGCATGTGGAGGTGCTGGCGGGGGTGGTGCGGACGTATCTGGGTGGGGCGCCGGAGGCTGGCAGTGCCGCATGACGGGACGGATCCGCCGGGGAAATGGGACTGGCCAGAGCCCGGATGGTGCCGGAAGCTGCGCAGCGTGGAGGATCATATCCTCTGGTCATACTCGGTGCTCAGCATCTCCCGCAAGGTCATGAAACAGCTCAAAACCGGCGAGACCGGCGACTATCCGGGAGGACGGACCAAGGCCGCCAACATCCTGATGTCCGGCTATCAGCGCCGGCAGAAGAACATCACGAGCCTGGACCGCGACGACGCCCTGGCCCAGGACGGCGCCCATGTCTGCATGCATTGCGGATGCATCTCACCGCGATATCATTGGGACCATCTGATCCCGCGCAGCCGGCTGCGGGGAGAGACCATCCCGCTCAATCAGGTCAGGTCCTGTCCCGGCTGTAATCTGAGCCGCGGCGACAGGGATCTGATGACATGGCATCGCCAGCGACAAACCTTCCCGACCCTGGGCGTCCTCCGTCGCTACATCAAGCTCTGCTACTTCTACGCCAAAGAACGCGGCCTGCTGGATGAGACGGCAGATGACGCCGTCGCCAACGGGCTGCCGTTCGACCCGAGGGAATTGCCGCGGCGATATCCGCCCATCGATCAGTTGGTCTGGGACCATGCGCATCCGACGGTCGGACGTGGATGAGAACGGCAGGTGCGTCGGGCCGGGTCCAACTATAAAGCTTGGCGCCCACAAGACACCAACGACACGCGCCTCAGCTGTCCACAGGCACACGATGAAAATGAGCCGGCGGCCGTAGAGCATGGGCATATACTGGATATAGCCTTTGATAGCGGAGGCCCGCCATGTCCGCAAAAGTCGTGTTGACGATAGAGCTGGAACCGCAACTGCGTGACATGTTCATGGCCGAAGCGGCGGCAGACGGCCGCCCGCCCGCGCAGCTTCTGCACGATCTGATGCCCGACTATGTCGACCGCCGCCGGCAGGCACGGGACTATGACGACTTCCTCCGCCGCAAGGTCGAGATTGCCCGCCGGCAATGGGATGCCGGCCGTCACGTCTCCAATGAGGAGGCGGAGGCCGATGCGGCGGCGGGGCGTGAAAGGCTGCTTCAGCGTACCGCCGCGGCCATTGTTGATGAACTCGCCCCGACCACTGGTACACCGTCAGACCTGTGCTAATATGTCGTACAATATAGCACACTCCTGAGCGGACACCCGATCATGGCGCGAACCACCTCAATCACCCTCGGCGATCACTTTGCCGATTTCGTCCAAACGCAGGTGGCGACCGGCCGCTATGGCTCGACCAGTGACGTCGTCCGCGCCGGACTGCGTCTTCTTGAAGAGCACGAGGCGCGCGTCCGCGCGCTTCATGATGCCCTGCAGGCGGGTGAAGACTCGGGTGAACCGCGCCTCTGGGATGACGAAGCCTTCCTGGCGCGGATGATGGCCCGACATGGCGGCTGAACGGCCGGTCCGGGTCAGCCCCCGGGCCGAAGCCGATCTGGAGAACATTTTTGCCCACACCACCGCCCGCTGGGGCATCCAACAAGCGCAGACATACCACGCCGGTTTCATCGCAGCGTTCCGGAACCTGGCAGCCGGGCGCGCCGGCGTGATGCCGGCCGTGCGCACCGGCTATCTGAAGCTGCGGGTGGGCATGCACGTGATCTATCTGAAAGAGGGGCCGGCAACGATCGATGTCATCCGCATTCTGCATGCTGCAATGGATGTCGATCGGCATTTGTGATGGCCCCGCTGGTGACGCTCGGATCAAATGGCATGCTATGTCTCGGCATTGATTTAGTCGAAGCAGTCATCTAAACTTATTTCCTCGAAATAAGGGGAAATACCGATGCGTATCTCAAAAAACTTGGAAGAAATTCTTGATAAAACTCCCAAAATTTTGACTTATATGCTGTTTTTCGGATTGGTCTGCGCTTCTTGGTCCTTAGAAAACACCTTGGATGCAGCATTTTCTAGGTACATTGAAGCGCTCATGAACGTGCGTGAGTGGAATGATTTTGGTCCGTCAGGAGTCTTTACCTCAATATTGATGATTTTGATGTTTTCACACCTGAGGATGCTGAGAAAAACATACAAAGAAATCAGCCTGTATTTGATCAAGCGTACAATATAACTTCTGATACCAGCAGGATACGAAGTGGATGGCACCGCCGATCCCCGATCAGGACTTTCCTTCCCCTGCCCGCCCGGCCATCATCGCCCGGTCTCAACAGCCTGAGCCCGGGGGCCCCATGACCGATCCGATTGCCCTGTCACCGGCCGAGTTGGCCCGGCGCGGCGAGGCGTTCAGCCGGGCCTGGCGGATGAAGGAGGCCTATGCCGATCTGACGGCGGCGCTGCGGCTGGCGCCCGATGATCCCGAGGCGCGGTATCAGATGGGCCGGCACCATATGCGCAACGGCCATGTCGAGATGGCGTTGATCGCCTTTCACGAGCTGCGGCGGCGCACGCCCGGCTACAGGGATGTGGCGGCGCGGTTCGAAATCTGCCTTGGCCGGCTGCGCTTCCCGCCACCCTTCGACATCACCGCCGATCTGATCGCGGCGCTGGATACAGGGCAGATCGATGATCTGCAGGCGGCCCGGATCATCGCCCGGGTGCTGACCCGCCGCCACGGGATCGCCGCCGACATGGCGCTGGATGACACGCGGATCGCGACCATTACGAGTAATCGGCTATTCCGCCTGTATCTGCGAATGTGCCGCAACATCGACCCGGCGATCGAGGCGGTGCTGTGCCGCCTGCGCCGCCGGGCCGCCGGGCTTGAACCGGGCCCCGCCCTGCCGGCGGGATTGCTGGCCGATCTTGCCATCGGCTTCGCCAATGGCGATTACGTTGTCGACTGGCCGGCCGACGAGGCGGCGGTGGCAGACCGGCTGCGGACCGCTCTGACGGGGGCGGAGGCCGTGGTGCCGGGGGCTGCCCCCAGCCTGGTGATGACCCTCGCGCTTTACGAGGCACCGCCCGTCGCAGCGGTCGTGCAGATCCGATCCGCGGCTGCGGATGACGACGGTATCGCCGCCTTCATCACCCGGTTCCACGACGAGCCTCTGGCGCTGGCAGCCGAGCCGGTGGCGACGCTCGGGCGCGCCGAGCCGGCGACCACGGATGCCGTGTCGACGCGCGTCCGCCGCCAGTATGAAATGGCGCCCTATCCGCGATGGCGCGGGCTGTCGCCACGGGCGGGCCTGGATTTTCGGGAAACGCTGGCGCGCTCCCTGCCCCTGGCCGAGCTACCGGCGAGCGTGACCGGGCACCTGCCCGCCCGGCCCGATATCCTCATCGCCGGCTGCGGCACCGGCCGCCATCCGGCCCGCCGGGCCAGGGCGACCACCTGCGGGTCGCTGCTCGCCATCGATCTCAGCCACGCCAGCCTGGCCTATGCCTCCCTGAAAGCGCGTGAGCTGGGCCTTGCCGACGAGATCCGCTTTGCCCGCGCCGACATCCTCGACCTGCCGGCACTGTTGCCGTCCGCGAGCTTCGATCTGGTCGAGGCGGCGGGCGTGCTGCACCACATGGACGACCCGTTCCGCGGCTGGCAGGTGCTGCGCGATCTGCTCCGCCCCGGCGGCTGGATGCGGATCGGGCTCTACAGCCGCACCGCCCGCCGCCACATCACCCGGGCGCGGGCCTGGCTGGCCGACCGGAACTGGGGCAAAACCCCTGAAGATATCCGGCGCTTCCGGCGGGAGCTGATCGCCGGCCGGCTGGATCCGGCGCTGGAGCCACTCGCGGCCTTCGCCGACCTCCACAATCTGCACCACCTGCGCGACCTGCTGTTTCACGAACAGGAACTCACCTTCACGCCAGAGATGATCCGCGACCACCTGGACCGCCTCGGCCTGACATTTGCAGGCTTCAGCCCCAGCCAGCCCGAAATCCTGTACGCTTATCGCCAGCGTTTCCCCGAAGATCCCACCGCCACCGATCTCGACCGCTGGGCTGCCTTCGAAGCCGATCATCCGGATGCGTTTCTCGGGATGTATCAGTTCTGGTGTTATGACCCGCATTAAGGCGACGTGATCCCTGGCGGGAATGCCATCCGGCGTCAAAGCAGCGGCCGCAGATCGGCACATCTTCCGGAGTGATGAGCGAACTTTCAGAGTTCCATTTGGTTTAGAAATGCTATCTATGATATCTAATATCTATAATATGTTTCTTATTGGTTAGATATCCTCCTGCCGGCTCGTCATACTATGGGATTGGCTCATTCAAACCGATGGAGATGCCGATGTCCCTGTACCGCCACGAGAGCACCCCCACCCCCGTCAAGGCCGATGCGCTTCGCCCTGCACGCAAGACCTGGCAGCAGCCGGTGCTGAGTATCGAAGCCCTGAGTGACACCGCCGCCGCCCCGTACACCGTGAGCGACGGCACCATCGCCTCCTGAGACCTGCCCGCAGTCTTTCCGATCCGCCCGGGATTGCGGGTGCAACGGCCGGGTCCGCGCCCCGCTCGCGGGCTTGCCGCTGCCGGCGATTGTCTGCGCCCTTGCCGATCACGGCAGCTTTACCGCGGCGGTGAATGCCGTGCAGTCAACCCTGACCATGCGGGTGACGGAGCTGGAGGCCGAGCCGGGGTAACCCCTCATCCGCCGCAGCAACGGCGTCATGAGGCGCCGACATCCCAGCCGGAACCGTCGTCCGGATTTCTGCCTATAGTAGATTTCATTATCGATATAATCGTCATAAGTTATTTTCTTCACGCCCAACCCGTGATACCACATGCCTGATGAATTCAACGAATGGAGATGGAGATGGAGATGTCCCCCGACTGCCACGACAACAGCACCCCTACCAGGACCGGTCCCCTCCTCGCGGCACGCACGCCCTGGCAGCGGCCGGTACTGAACGTCGAAAACGTGGAAAGTACTGCAGGCACTTTTAGCGGTTCGATCTTCGACGGCAGCTTCACCTCCTGATCTTTGCCCGACTATACGCCCCCGTCCCGATGCTATAGACTGATGCATCGCCCTCCGATGCATCACTTATGGTGATTCATTCCCCATGGACCTGCGCCAGCTGAAGATCTTCTGTGCCGTCGTCGATCACGGCAGTTTCACCGCGGCGGCAGAGGCCGTGCACACCGTGCAGTCCAACGTGACCATGCGGGTGAAGGAGCTGGAGGCCGAGTTGGGGCAGCCTTTGTTCATCCGCCGCAGGAGCGGGGTGATGCCGACGGCGGCGGGGGAGATTTTTCTCGGCTATGCGCGGCGCATCCTGCAGTTGACCGAAGAGAGCCGGGCCGCCCTGCAGGATGACGGCAGACCGATCGGCCCCTTGCGGCTGGGGGCGATGGAGACCACCGCCGCGATCCGCCTGCCCCGGCTGCTCGGCTCATATCGCGCGCGCCATCCCGAGGTGCGGATGTCGCTCACCACCGGCACCACGGCCGAGCTGATCCGGGCGGTGGAAAGCTGCCAGCTGGACGGCGCCTTCATCGGCGGCCGGCATCAGCACCCGGCCCTGGTTCAGGAGGCGCTGTTCGACGAAGAGCTGGCGCTGATCAGCACCAGCGATATCACATCGCGCGACGCCCTGCTCGACACCCTCCCCGATCAGACGGTGTTCGTCTTCCGGGCCGGCTGCTTCTACCGCTCGACGCTGGAAAGCTGGTTCCATCAGGCCGGGCTGGTGCCGGGGCAGATTATGGAAATGGGCACGCTGGACGGCATTCTGTCCTGCGTCGCCGCGGGCATGGGCATCACCCTGCTGCCGGCATCGGTTGCCCGCCAATCCAGTCTGGCCGATGCGCTGCACTGCCATGCCCTGCCGGCAGGCGTGGCCACCGTCACCACCGTTTTCATCCGTCGGCGCGACACCCTGCCGGGCGCGGCGCTGACGGCGTTCATGGCACTCGCCCGGGCGACGTTCCAGCCATCGCCGCTTCGGCCGCCGCAGCCGGCAGACCCTGAATGAGTTCCGCCATGCGGTCTGCGGCGGGAACGATATCGTGGATACGGCCCACCCCCTGCCCGGCATAGAGCGACAGCTTGCGCGCCAGGGCCGGCCGGTCGATCGCACGTGCGCCACCACCCACAAGGCGCAGCAGGTTCCAGCGGTCGCGATTGGGGATCACGCGATGCGGCGTGCCGTAGCGCCATCCGAAGGAATAGCCGGTGCGATATTCGGTATCGTCGGTGGTGGCCTCGACGATCTTGCGCTTATAGAGCGGGTGCGCCTCGGATTCCGCGCTCGCCACGAAGGCCGTGCCGACCAGCACCCCCGCGGCACCCAGCCCCATGGCGGCCCTCACATCCTCGCGCGTGGTGATCCCGCCCGCCGCCAGCACCGGCCGCCCCTCGGCAGCGGCGATGATCGCCGGCAGCAGCGCCATCAACCCGATGGTGCCGCGATTGAGATGCCCGCCCGCCTCCGCCCCCTGGGCGGCGATGATGTCGGCGCCCGCCGCGATCGCCCGGCGGGCCAGCGCCACCGTGCCCACCTGCACCATGACCACCAGCCCCGCCGCCTTGGCCCGCGGAATCATCTCGGCGCCGTAATCCTCGGCATAGAACAGCGACAGCAGCCGCGGCCGTTCCTGAAGCACCACCTGAAACTGCGCCTCGAAGACCTCGGGCCCGCCGAATTGCGGCACCAGATTGACGCCGAAGGGCCGGTCGGTCAGCGACCGGGTCTCGCGGATCCATCCTCTGAGCGTCCGCGGCGGCAGACGCAGCCCGCCGAGCACGCCCATGCCCCCGGCATTCGCCACCGCGGCCACCAGCCGCGGCCCCGAAATCGCCGCCATGCCCGCCAGAAACACCGGATGGCGCACACCGCAGAGCCCTGCGACGGCCTGGTTCTTCGCCTCGACCATCTCTCACAGCTCCACATGCTTGCCGAGCATCCGCTGCACGGCCGGGGTCTTGAGCACGACGTGGCTTTTCCAGGCGCCGAACAGATGCAGCGCCAGCCCGGCCAGAAATGCCGTGCCGCCGATCGCGAACAGCGTGTCGACCAGGGCTTTCAGCCCGGGGGCGGGATCGATCAGCCGCGGCAGGGCGTGGCCGCCCGGCAGAACGACCGCCGCGCCGCCCGCCGCCCTCGACAGCCACACCGCCGCCGGCAGCAGAACCATGGCCAGGGCCAGCGCCGCCGCGACCGAGCGGCTGACGATCACCTCCACCGGATTGGGCGTGCCCACCGGCAGCGGATGAACCGAGGTGATCCGTGCATAAAACCGGTAGATCGAGACCAGAAACAGCACCAGGCCCAGCAGGTTCTGCACCTCCGCCAGCCCAGTGTCCGCCGCCATGTCCGCCGCCCTCTCCGGCCCCGCGGCCATCGCGATCTCCAGCCCCAGGATCGCCACCAGCAACGCCGCCACCATCCAGTGCAGCACGATGGTGACCGGCGAAAAGCCGAGTCCGTTATCCCGCCATTGCATGATGTCCTCCCGCCGTCACGGCCCTGTTGCCCTGTGCCCGATCGGCCCCCGTGCCCCACCCTAGCGGCGGCAATACATCATGCATAATGCTGAATATTGATCTTTTCCATCATTTAAAATGATGTCTAAGTGCGTCATCACGTCTGTTGAAGGCGGTGTCGCCGGGCATATGATGGGTTGGTGAACGCATTTGCGCGACGGGGGCCCGGCCGGCATCCCCCTTCGCGCGGCAGGGAGATGACGCTGATGGACACCGTCGCGGCCACAGCCATTGCGCGACGCCTCTGCTGGACCACGCGCCCGACGGCAGCGGCACTCTCGCCCAAGGCCAAAGCTGCGGCCTGCCGCGCCGCTTTCGCGCGGGGCCGGGCCACACCGGCCACTGGCCTGTTCCTGCTGGACGCCCTGTTCAAGGCCGGCGCGTTCGACGAGGCTCTCGCCTTTGCCGGCGACAATCCACGTCCGGAGGGGACGGATCCGGCCTGGGATATCAGCCTCATCCATATCCTGCTGGCGACGGGGCAAAAGGCGCGCGCGCTGGCACAGGCAGAAGCCGCGCTCAGGGTCGTGCCCGATCACATCGGGCTGCTGCGCGAACGCGCCGAGATGCTGATCCGGCTGAACCGGGGTGCCGAGGCCGTGGCGGATGTCGTGCAGCTGCTGGAACGGGGCGATCAGGCGCTGAGCCCGCTGATGACCAGGCTTCTGATGGAACACAAGGATCCGGCCTGGTTGCTGGCGATGCTGGACCGCCGGCCCGCGCTTTTCCTGCCCGGCGAGGCACCGCTCACCCGGGTGCAGTGCCTGCTGGCCCTGGGGCGGACGGCAGAGGCCCTGGACTGGATGGATGTCGACAGGCTGCTGTTGCAGGCGCCGCTGCCCCTGCCCGTTATCGGCGATGCCGATCTGTTTCGCCGGGCGGTCGTCGACGAGATCACCGGGGCTGCCGCCACGGGCCCCAAACCCTCCGATGTCTCGACTTTGGGCGGGGTGCAGACCAGCGTGCCGCTGGACGGCATGACCCATATGCCGGTTCTGCTGGCGGCGATCAGGGCCCGGATCGACCGCTATGCGGACGACCTGCCGGCCGATCACCCGTTCACGGCCATGATGCCGCGGGCGGCAACACTTCAGGCCTGGTCGGTCTGCCTTGGCCCGGGCGGGCGGCAGGCACCGCACACCCACCCGTCAGGCTGGCTCAGCGGCGTCTTCTATCTTGCCGCACCCGAGGTGGATGAAACTGCCGGAGCACTGGTCATTCCCACAACGGCCGATCTGCCCCGGACCCTGGTGCCGGAAGCCGGAAAGCTGGTGCTGTTCCCGTCCTATTTCATGCACACCACCCTGCCCCACCGCAGCGGACAGCCGCGGATCTGTGTCGCCTTCGACGTGGTGCCCGACCATGCCACCGCCGGCGCCGGGGTGCCGTGATCCGGCCAGGTCACCCCGCGCGCATCACCATCCCATACAGATCCCGCGGATCGTCCGGATCGGCCAGCAGGTCCAGATCCTGGGCGAAGGGCGTCTCCGCCACCCGGTCGCGGATATAGCGCAGCGCCGAAAAGTCTTCGATCGCGAAGCCGACGCTGTCGAAGAGGGTGACGGCATCGGCGGCACGGCGGCCCGGGGCGTCGCCGGTCAGGACCTGCCAGAATTCGGTGACCGGATGGTCGGGGGCCAGCTGCTGGATTTCGCCCTCGATGCGGGTCTGGGGGGCGTATTCGACGAAGATGTCGGCGCGGGTCAGGATGCCGGCCGCAAGCTCGGTCTTGCCCGGGCAGTCGCCGCCGACCGCATTCAGATGCACGCCCGCACCCACCATGTTGTCGGACAGAATGGTGGCGCGGCGCTTGTCGGCGGTGACGGTGGTGATGATCTCCGCCCCCTCCACCGCGGCCTCGGCCGAGCGGCAGGTGGTGATGGTGAAGCCGGCCCCGTCCAGATTGCGGCGGAATTTGGCGGTCGCCGCCGGGTCGGTGTCCCAGAGCCGCAGCCGGTCGATGCCGAGCAGGGCGCGGAAGGCCAGCGCCTGGAATTCCGACTGCGCGCCATTGCCGATGATCGCCATGGTCGCGGCACCTTCAGGCGCCAGATGCCGGGCGGCCAGCGCCGACATGGCGGCGGTGCGCAGCGCCGTCAGAATGGTCATTTCGGTCAGCAGCACGGGATAGCCGGTCGCCACATCCGCCAGCATGCCGAAGGCGGTGACGGTCTGGCGGCCGCTGGCGGTGTTCTTCGGGTGGCCGTTGACGTATTTGAAGCCATAGGCGCGCCGGTCGGCCGCGGGCATCAGCTCGATCACCCCATCGGGGCTGTGGGCGGCGATGCGCGGGGTCTTGTCGAATTCCGGCCAGCGGCGGAAGTCGTCGGCGATATAGCCGGCCAGATCGGCCAGCACCCGTTCCACCCCCAGATGCAGCACCAGCTTCATCATGTGGTCGACCGAGACGAAGGGCACCAGATTGAGCGTGGCGGGGGTGTGCAAAGCGGTCATGACCGGTCACTCCGTGTCGGATAGTCCATGACCCGGCGGCCCAGCAGGCTGGCCAGCAGGTCGACCATCAGCAGCGCGGTGCGGCCGCGCTCGTCCAGGAAGGGGTTCAGTTCCACCAGATCGACGCTGTCGACCAGCCCCGCCTCGTGCAGCATCTCCATCACCAGATGCGCCTCGCGGAAACTGGCGCCGCCGGGCACGGTGGTGCCCACACCGGGCGCGATGGCAGGGTCCAGGAAGTCCACATCCAGGCTGAGATGCAGCCGCCCGCCGGCCGCCTGAACCCGGTCCAGAAACGGGCGGAGCAGGGCGACCATGCCGTGTTCGTCGATGCGGCGCATGTCGTGCACGGTGATGCCCGAAGCCGCCAGCGGCCCGCGTTCGGCCGCATCCACGCTGCGGATGCCGATCATGCAGATATGGGCGGGGTCGACCAGCGCCGCGGGTTCCGGGAAATGCCCGGCAAAGCCCGACCGGCCGGTGGCATAGGCCATCGGCACGCCGTGCAGATTGCCGCTGACGGTGGTCTCCAGCGTGTGGAAATCGGGATGGGCATCCAGCCAGAGCACGAAAAACGGCCGCCCTTCGGCCGCGGCCCGGCGGGCCAGCCCGGTCAGCGTGCCCGCCGCCAGCGCATGGTCGCCGCCCAGAAACACCGGCAGATCGTCGGGCCCGGCGCTGGCGGCAAAGGCCGCATCGGCGATCGCCGCAGTCCAGCCGGCGATGCGGGCCAGGTGTTTCAGCGCCGGATTGTCATGGGGTCCGGACAGACGATCCGTGCGGGCTGTCGGGTCGGCGCGGGGCGCCAGATCGCCCTCGTCGGTGACGCGATGGCCCAGCGCCGCCAGCGCCTCGACGATGCCGGCGGTGCGAAAGGCGGCCGGCCCCATGGCGCAGCCACGCCGCCCGGCCCCCTCTTCCAGCGGCACGCCGATCAGCCGGCAATGGCGCGGCCGCTCCCCCTGGTCGTTCTCCGTCATCGGGCAGTTCCCTTCCTGTCCGGTGATCACCCGACAGGAATCGAAACATGGCCGCGCGGCGGAGTGGAGACGGCAGATCGGCGAAAAGCGCTGCCGGATTTACCGGATCGGCAGCCCCTTCCGCCGAAATGGCAGACCTCTTGTAAATTACGCCGCGCCGAAGGCCCAGGACATGTAGCCAACCACCCGCCGCCGGTCGGGTTCGGGGAAGGCGGCCAGCGCCGACATCACCGCCGCACCGACCACGCCGCCCAGGATGCACAGCCCGGCGCGGCTTTCGCAGAAGCCGCGGGATGCCGCCGCCTCGGTCTGCGGCGGCTCGATCGCCCGCACGCGGATCACCGGCTGGCTGCGATGGGTCACGGCCGGCGTGGTGGTGTGGGCAGTGGCGGCGGGGGCGACAGGTGCCGGTGTCGGGGCCGGCGTCACCACGGCCGCCAGCGCCGTGCCGGCCGCCCGGCCATTGGCCAGAGCATCGATCGAGGCGGTGCGCACCGGCACCGATTTGGGGCTCAGCGCATCGTCGCGGTCGAGGAAATAGACCGTGACGTTCTCCCCCGGCCGATGCGCCGCAATTGCGGTGAACACATCGTGGGTGCGCTGCAATTCGGTATCGTCGATCCGGAAGAGGTAATCTCCCGGCGCCACCGTGCCCGCCAGCGGCGAGCCGGCATCGACCTCGGCGACGCGAACGAAGATCCGGCCGTCCTTGCGATAGGGCACCGCTTCCAGCGTGATGCCCAGCCGGGCGCCCTGATCCGCCGCCAGCCGGCCGGCGGACCAGTCATGCGCGAAGGGTGCCCTCCCCTCGCCAAAACCGCCCGCGCCGAAACCGCCTCTACCGGAACCGCCGATATCTTGGGAAGCTTCCGCGGCGAGCGCGGGTCCGGACATCCACGACAGGCTAAAGATCAACGACGCGACAAGCGCCTTCTTCATCTGTCCTCCCCGGCCGATGTTTCGGCCTGTCTCTTATATTTATGAGAAGGATGGTAAAGGAGGGTAGTCCCAAGTCAACGCACAAAAACACCGACTCGGAAATGCTGCAGAGCAATATTTGTCTCGGATTGGTTGAAAATCCGATCCGGATCGACCCCAGGAGCCCCCGATGTCCCCGCCAGAGCTCGACCCGCTGGACCAGCGCCTGATCACCCTGCTGCGCCATGACGGCCGGCGCAGCATTTCCGACCTCGCCATCGATCTGGAGGTCTCGCGCGCCACGGTGCGGACGCGGATGGCGCGGCTGGAAAAGGCCGGGGTGATCCTGGGCTATACCGTCATCCTGCGCGCCGATGCGGTGGAAGATCCCGTCCGCGGCATTATGCTGATCGAGGTGGAGGGCCACGCCGCCGACCGGGTGATCAAGGCGTTGAGCGGCATGCCCGCCGTCCAGGAAATCCACACCACCAACGGCCGCTGGGACCTGATCACCACCCTCTCGGCCACCAGCCTGCCCGATCTGGACCAGGTGCTGCGCCGCATCCGCCTGATCCCCGGCATCACCGCCAGCGAAACCAACCTGCTGCTGGCGACGCCGCGGACGACGCGGGCCAGATTGTGAGACGCTGTGGACAGCCCCGCTCTGGACAGACCGGGGTACGCTCTGTCATGGTGGACTCACTGGCATTGTAAAGGGCATTGCCTCTTATAAGGGACACGAGATATGGCCGACGCCGCAGTGTTCGATCTGGTCATTCGTGGGGGGCGGGTCGTCGACCCGGAAACCGGGCATGACGCCGTGGCCGATGTCGGGATCACGGGCGACCGGATCGCGGCCATCGGGCCGGCGCTCGCGGCCGGGCGGCGCGAGATCGATGCGGCGGGGCTGGTGGTGGCGCCGGGGTTCATCGATCTGCATGCCCATGGCCAGTCGATCCCGGCCGACCGGATGCAGGCCTTCGACGGTGTGACCACGGCGCTGGAGCTGGAGGTGGGCGCCCTGCCCGTGGGCGCCTGGTACGATCATCAGCAGGCGGCCGGCCGGGTGCTGAATTACGGCGCGGCCGCCGCCTGGCTGTTCGCGCGCAAGGCGGCGATGATCGGGCTGGACCTGAACAGCGGCCTGCCGCCGATCGCGATGATGGGCGCGGGCGCCGGTGACATGCGCTGGTCGGTCGATGCCGCCACGCCCGCCCAGACCGAGACCATCGTCGACCTCACCCGCCGGGGGCTGGACGAGGGCGCGCTCGGCATCGGCATTCCCCATGGCTATGCCTCGGGCGCCGGGCTGAAGGAGATGAGCCGGATCTGCGCGCTCGCCGCCGCCTATGATCGCCCGACCTATACCCATATCGCCTATATGTCGAACATCGACCCCAGAAGCTCGGTCCAGGCCTATGTCCAGCTGATCGGCCTGGCGGGTGCCACCGGCGCGCATATGCATATCTGCCATCTGAACAGCACCAGCCTGCGCGACATCGAAGAGGCCGCCGGGCTGATCCGTACCGCCCAGGCCCAGGGCCTGCCGGTCACGACCGAAGCCTATCCCTATGGCACCGGCTCCACCGTGCTCAGTGCCGGCTTTTTCATGGAAAGCGATTTCGCCGAGCGCACCGGCACCGGCTATGGCGCGATCGAGGTGGTGAGCACCGGCCGGCGTTTCGGCAACCGCGACGAACTGGCCGCGGCCCGCGCCGAGGCGCCGGAAGCCCTGGTGCTCTGGCATTTCCTCGACACCGACGACCCGCACGACACGAAGCTGCTCGACATCTCGGTCACCTTCCCCGGCGGCGCCATCGCCTCCGACGCCGTGCCGTGGAGCAACCCCGACGGCTCGCTCTATGACGGCGACGCGTGGCCGCTGCCGGCGGACAAATCCTCGCATCCGCGCTCATCGGGCACCTTCACCCGTTTCCTGGCCCAATGGGTGCGGGAGCGCGAGGTGGTGCCGCTGGTCGAAGCCATGGCCAAATGCTCGCTGATCCCGGCGCAGATCGTGGAAAGCTGCAGCAGCGCCTTCCGCCGCAAGGGCCGGCTTCAGCCGGGCTGCGATGCCGATATCGTGGTCTTCGATCTGGCCCGGGTGCAGGACCGCGCGACCTTCGAGGCCATGCATCTGCCGGCCGAGGGCATGGTCCATGTGCTGGTCAATGGCGAGGCAGTCATCGCCGACGGCGCCCTCGTCACCGAGGCCCGCCCCGGCCGGCCGATCCGGAGCGATCCCAGATGACCACCGCGCCTGCAACCGCGCCTGTCCCCGTCCTCGTCGTCACCGGGTATCTGGGGGCGGGCAAGACCACGCTGATCAACCGCCTTCTGGCCGATGCCGGCGGCCGGCGCATCGCCGCGATCGTGAATGATTTCGGCGCGATCAACATCGACGAAGAGCTGATCCGCGCCCGCACCGATACCGTCGTCGGCCTGGCGAATGGCTGCGTCTGCTGCACCTTGCAGGGCGATCTGTTGCGCACGCTGAAACTGCTGCTCGCCGACGGTCCGTCTCCGGATCACATCATCGTCGAGGCGAGCGGCGTGGCCGACCCGGCGGGCATCATCCAGGCGCTGTCAGACCCGGTGCTGTGGAAGAGCACGCGGCTGGATGCCGTGCTCTGCGTGGTCGATGCCGAGGATCTGGTGGCAAGCCCCGCCCGGCGCGCCGACCCGCTCTGGCAGGCGCAGCTGGCGGCGGCGAGCTTCGTGGTTCTCACCAAGGCCGGCGGGCTCGACGCCGCGGCGGCGGCGGATCTGGCCCGCAGCCTCTCGCCCCGGGGCAAGCCGCCGGTGATCGACACCGCGCGCGAACCCCTGCCTGTGGCGCTGCTGCTGGATGGCGGCCCCGACCTCCCCGCCCTGCCCGGCCGACGCTTCACCGCCACCGCCGCAACCGGCGAGAGTCATGCCGGCAGCCGCTTCGCCACCACCACCTGGCAGAGCGCCGGCCCGGTCAGCCTGGTGGCGCTTCAGGCGCTGATCGGCGCGCTGGCGCCGGTGCTGGTCCGCGCCAAGGGGATTTTCCGGTTTGCCGAAAGGCCCGGCCAGACCTGGCTGCTGCAGATGGTCGGACAGCGGGTGACGCTGGAACCGCTTTCAGGAGACTATCCGGAAGGCTGCCGTCTGGTCATGATTGCCGAGGCCGGGCGGCTGGATGGCGATGCCATCGCGGCACATCTCGGACCACAGACCCATCGATAACCGGAAGAAGAACCGCATTCATGCAGCGTGCGAAGGGCACCGACCGCATTCTCGACATTCTGGAACATCTGGAAACGGAGACCAGACCGGTCAGCCGCAATGCGCTGGCCAAGGCGCTGAACTGCCCGCGGTCGACGATCTATTCCCTGGTCGACCAGCTGGTCGCCCGCGACTGGCTGACCCAGGACGACAGCGGCACCATCAGCCTTGGCCATCGGGTGGGGCTGCTGGGCCTCGCCTATTCACGCAATGCACGGTTCGAGCCGGTGGCGCGCGAGGTGGTGCAGCGGGTGGCGAGCGAGGCCGGCGTGGTCACCGAAATCAACATCGCCGACAGCTGGCAACAGCTGGTGCTGATTTCGGCCACCGGCCGCAGCCGCAACTATCTGCGCACGGTGGAAGGCTCGCGCTACCCCCTGCCGATCACCGGCTCGGCGCGGCTGCAGCTGGCCGACATCCCGCGCGACGTGATCCGCCGCAACATCCCCGACGAAGACTTCCGCCTGGGCTCGGGTGAGATTCTGCCTTTCGAGACCTTCTGCGCCGAAATCGACCAGGCCCGCCGCGACGGCCATTTCATCGCCCGCGGGCTGATCGACCGCTATGTCGGCACGGCCGGGGTGCCGATCCTGAACCGCCACGGCCACTGCGTCGCCACCCTCAGCATCATCCTGCCCCAGGCCGATCTGGACGCGCGCCAGAACGACCTCCTCGACCTCCTGCGCCGCGGCGCCGACGAATTGTCGGGCTACCTCCGCGCCGCCGTCTGGCCGATGGGGGATCGGGCTTATGGGCATCTGTTTCATGATCGGGTGGGGGGTGCGGTGGGCGTGCCCTGAGAGGGGGGCTTGAGGCTGGGACGGAGGCAGAGGGGGCGCAGATCGCCGGGTTCCGTGGTTTTGACGCTTTCGCTGTCGATGAACGCACCCGAGGGCCGGCTTCACATCCGACCCGTTCGTCCGGGTGTAAGAGCCCGTCCGGAATGTTATTGAATCCGGTGAATCTGTTGTGATTCGATGCCGCCCCAAAGGAAATGGGAGCGGACAGAATGGGGACCGGAAACCCGCCGTGTTTATGAGCGGCCGGGGCTGAGATACCCGAGCGACCTGACGGATGAAGAATAGGCGCTGGTCGAACCGCTGATCCCGCCCGCGAAGCGCGGCGGTCGACAGCGCACGGTCGATGTCCGCGACGTTCTGAATGGCGTGGTCTATGTGCTGATGACCAGCTGCCAATGGCGGGCCCTGCCCAAGGATCTGCCGCCGCGGAGCACGGTGCATGAATATCTGGGTCTGTGGGAACGGGATGGCACGCTGGCGCGGATCCACCATGCCCTGTTCGTGGATGTCCGCGAACTGGCCAGGAAAGAGACCGGCCCGACTGCGGCAATCATCGACAGCCAGAGCGTCAAAAGCGCGGAAAAAGGGGGGCGCGGATCGATCCGTCGGGCTACGACGCGGGCAAAAAGGTCAAAGGCAAGAAGCGGCACATCGTCGTCGACACGCTCGGCATGATGCTGGAAGCGCAGATCCAGCCTGCCGACATCCAGGATCGGGACGGCGCGTTGCCGGTGCTGAAAGAGGTCCGCCGCCTGTTTCCGTTCATCGAGCGCATCTTCGCCGATGGTGGCTATCAGGACGCCGCACGGCTGCCGCCGTGCGTGAACTCGGCGTCTGGCACCTGGAAATCGTCAAGCGTTCGGATACCGCCAAGGGCTTCCAGGTCCTGCCCAAACGCTGGATCGTCGAACGGACCTTCGGATGGCTCGGCCGCTGCCGCAGGCTGGCCAAAGACTTCGAGAACCTCTCACGGATGGCTTTGGCATTCCTCCGCCTCGCCATGATCCGGATCATGATGCGGAGAATCGCAAGGAGCTGGAAATCATAGATAACTTCTCGGACGGACTCTTGGAGGCGGCGCATAGAGTTCCGTTCACGCCTCAACCCTCCTGCTCCTCGTCAGGAAGATCGCCCGGGTAGCAGGCGTTTTTAGTCGGGCTCTGAGTGGATCACGGTAGAACCAGGTGCCGGGATCCATCGTGTAGAGCGGAGGACTCTCCTTTTAGATGCTACTCCTCTCTATACTGCGATTCCCAAGCTCTGCTACCAATAGTGGGGGCGGACCTTCAAGAGGGAGGAACGGATGAAGATCGCCAAACTAAAGATCACCAACTTCAAGCGCTACGAAGAGACTTTCACATTCGCCATGAACGATGGCCTGAACGTAATCGTTGGCGGAAACGAGTCCGGAAAGACAACAATACTGGAAGCCATACATTTAGCCCTGACAGGGATGTTACACGGTCGCACACTCAATAATGACATCACGAGCTATCTTTTTAATTTAAATACACAAAGCAAATACCTAAACAGCCTCAAGACCTCATCGCCTCTCCCGCCGCCAACAATCACCATCGAACTGTTTTTTTCCGGAACATCGAGCGAACTGGCCGAACTGGAGGGCGATGGGAACTCCGAAAAAATCAAAGCCAGCGGCGTCGTCTATCGGATCGAATTTGATGAAGAAAACTACAGGGGTCCGTATGAGGCGCTATTGAAGGCCGGAGAACTAAATTCTATTCCCGTTGAATATTATACCGTGACCATGCGGTCGTTCGCACGTAGGGGCATCACTGCGCGGAATATCCCGATCAAGTCCGCTTTGATCGACTCGTCGAGTACGCGCCTGCAGAACGGTTCTGATGTGTATGTTTCCCGGATTATTCGAGATATACTTGACGAATCCGATCGTGCATCTATTTCACAAGCACATAGGAAATTGAGAGACGCCTTTGTCAAAGATAGCAACCTCCAGCTGATTAACGAGAGAATCACGAGAACTGCAAAGATCAGTCAGAAGTCAGTCAGCGTCTCAGTTGATCTATCATCCCAGACTGCTTGGGAAAGTAGCCTGATGACATACATCGATCTCATCCCGTTCCAGTATATTGGTAAGGGAGAACAATGTATCATCAAGACCAAGCTCGCTCTTAGCGCCAGAAAGACGACAGAAGCGACCGTCATCCTCTTGGAGGAGCCGGAAAACCATCTGTCGCATGCGCGGCTGAACGAACTTATGGCAGACCTCACCGATGAACACGGGCAGAAGCAGATCATCATTTCTACACACAGCAGCTTTGTTGCCAACAAACTGGGACTTGATCATCTTATCGTGCTGCGCGATGGGGAGGTCGCGCGGATATCCGAATTGACGGCGAGCGACTTCTTCAAGAAATTGGCGGGCTACGATACTCTGCGCTTGGTGCTTGCTCGCAAAGTTATCTTGGTGGAGGGCGATTCCGACGAACTCATCATCCAGCGAGCCTATATGGATAGAAATGACGGCAAACTGCCAATCCAGGACGGTATAGATGTTATTTCAGTCGGTACGGCGTTTCTCAGGTTCTTAGAACTCGCTGACAAGCTCAAGATTCCGGTCGCCGTAGTGACTGACAATGATGGCGACGCAGGTGCCGTCGAGAAAAAATACTCCGAATACAAAGAATCACAAAATATAAAAATTTGCTTTGACAAAGTCGTAGATGCCGGTGAATTAAGAATAAAAGATAAACCATATAATTATAATACTCTGGAACCAAAAATCCTTAAATCAAATAATTTGTCTATATTAAATGGCATATTTAATAAAAAATTAAAAACAGAAGACGATCTTCGAAAGTACATGAAGAATAACAAGACAGAAGTTGCACTGGCGATCTTCAGTTCGGAGACCGCCATTGACTATCCAGACTACATTATCAAGGCCATCACGCTATGATCGACAACAACAAGATTATTGTCGCCGCCGCCGGTTCAGGCAAGACCACCTATCTCGTCCATGAGGCGATGAAGATCAAGGGGGAACGGGTGCTGATCACGACCTACACAGAGTCGAACGAGGCAGAGATCCGCCAAAAATTCTTCGAGATCATTGGACATGTCCCGGCCCATGTCGTGATCATGACGTGGTTCAGTTTCTTGATCACTCATGGCGTCAAACCATTCCAAGGTGGTTTATTTGATTTCCAGGTTGTTGGCATGCAGCTAGTCTCGAAGCAGTCGGGGCTGAAGGTCAATAGATCAGGAAGCCATCCGATTTACTGGGGCGAAAGAGATTTCGAGAAGCACTATTTTGATTCAACCCGGCGCATATATTCTGATAAACTTTCTAAATTAGTGATTCGCTGCAATAAAAATAGTAATGAATCTGTGATAGACCGAATTTCTCGCGTATTCCCACACATATTCGTCGACGAGGTCCAAGACTTAGCCGGATACGATTTAGACATACTCAAAGCCCTAGCGGGAAGCCCTGCACGCTTACTTATGGTCGGCGACCCGCGGCAGGTTACATATTTAACACATAATGAAAAGCGTTACGCGAAATATACTGATGGCGGTATCGTGGATTTCCTACGCCATAAATTTCCCAGAAAAGTCGCTGTTGAGATCGATGAAACTACTCTAAATCGCTCGCATCGCAACAGCGTTGATATCTGTGCGATTTCGTCCCGTCTATTTCCGAGGTTATCCGCCAGCGAAGCCTGCGAATGCACGTGTTGCCGGTCAGGCACTCCACACCATGCAGGCCTCTTCATTCTTAGAACCGCTGACTATACTCATTATCTCGAAATGTTCCGGCCAATGCAGTTACGCGATAAAGTCAGCAGTACTGGGGTTGACAACCGATTTTCGGCGATGAACTTTGGAGAAGCAAAGGGTAGAGGGTTTGATCACGTCGTCATCGTCCCAACTAGCCCCATGAAGCAATGGCTCATCAATCATGAGTTCGATTTAAAACCCCAGAGCAGAGCTAAATTTTACGTAGCCCTTACCCGTGGCCGATATAGCGTGGCGATCGTCATGGACTGGGGTTCAGAACCTCTGCCGGCAGGCTTTTCACTCTACGAGGCCGCACAGTCCGCTTAAGAACCATCACCAGCAAAACACACCTGAGATATGTGAGCAACCGGAAAGACGGGTAACACTTCAGACCGGAGACATAGGTAACAGCTCACCCCGGTTCCGGCCTTGGTTTGGTGCGGGATCGCGATCCCGCACCAAACTTTTCAAAGCCCGCTTTCCCCCTGATCGAGCCCAGCGCAACAGGCCCGTATTTCACCAGCCAGGTCTCGGGGCCGATCAAGAACAGCCCGACCGGCTCGCCTGAGAGCACCTCGGTCAGAAACAGGCTTCGGTTTCGCCATTTGATCTCTCCCGTCCTGCGCACTCTCCGGATCTCGGCGTCATGCGGATAGTCTGGCGATCGCAGCCGGCCGTCAAAACGCCGTGGCGAGGGCTGGTAGCGCGCGGCGGGTACCTCATAATCCAGCGCTTCATGCGGGCGCTCGTGGTTGAAGCTCTGGCGGAAGTCCCGGAACCGCTGCATCTGCTCCTTCAGGCTCCGCGCCGGCGGCGAGGCCGTTTCTTCCTGAAGCGTCAGGTGCATCCGCTCATGTCGCCCGTTCTGTTGCGGCTTGCCGGGCTCGATCCGCTCCGGCCGGATGCCAGCCTTGATCAGTCGTACCGCCAGACGGGACAGGCCTCCCGCACCCCGCCCGGCAAACGGCGCTCCATTGTCCGAGCGCATCGCCGTCGGCAGACCAAACTCGTAAAACGCGCTTTCCAGAACCGGCCACACATGTGCCAGATCCGGACGGCCGACCGCCTCACACCGGATCAGGTATCGGCTCTCCGCATCCGTCACCGTCAGAGAATCCACCTGGATCCCGTCGCCGGTCAGAAACCAGCCTTTGAAGTCCATGCACCAGACGTCGTTCGGCGCCCGGCAGCTCTGGAACGGGTGGGATTGCGGCCCGATGCGCCGACATCTCTTGCGCGCCCGGCTCAACCCGGCCTCGACAAGCATGTCCCCGATCGTGCTCGCCGCCGGCCAGCACAGATCCGGAGACCGTGCCTCAAGCCAGGCATTTACCTTGCGAGGCCCCCAGCGAGGAGGTGCACGACGCACATCCAGAACCGCCTCGCGGATCTCCGCGCCAACCGCTCGCGGATTGCCATGCGGCGCACGCGACCGATCCTCCAGCCCGCGAACCTCGTCACGGCGATAGCGACCCAGCCATTTATGCCCCGTCTTACGGCTGATGCCGAACACACGGCACAACTCCGAGATGCTGTCGCCGCCCTCAAGGCACGCCGACACAAAACACAACCGCTCATCCATCACACAGGTCTCTTGTCACGCCATGGTCGCACCTCCGCGACCATCTTGCACACCTGTTACCCATGTCGGCGGGCTGAACTGTTACCTATCTACGCGGTCTGGACCACCCCTCACCCCCCCAACCCCAACTCCCCCGGCAGCTTCTCATTCCCCGCCAACTCCCCCGCCAGCATCCGGCCGGTGGTCGGGCCCAGGGTGAAGCCCTGGTGGCCGTGGCCGAAATTCAGCCACAGTCCCTTGTGGCGGGGGGCCCGGCCCACGATCGGCAGCATGCCGGGCAGGCAGGGGCGGTTGCCGAACCAGGCTTCCGATTCGACCGGGGTGCCCAGGTCGAACAGTTCGCCGGCGGCCATGCGGGCGCGGTCGATCTGGTGGCGGGTGGCGCCGGCGGTCAGGTCGGTGAGTTCCGCGCCGGTCAGCACCCGCAGCCCCTTGCGCATCGGTGCCACCACGATGCCGCGATCGGCGTCGATCAGCGGCAGGTCGGGGCCGCGGCCGCCGGTGAAATGCTGGTGATAGCCGCGCTTGAAGAACATCGGGATGCGATAGCCCAGTGGCCGGAGCAGGTCAGCACTCCACGGCCCCAGCGCCACCACCACATGTTCGGCCTCGATCGGCCCGTCGGGGCCGTCGATCCGCCAGCCGCCGGCGGTCTGGCGGAGCGTGGTGGCATCGGCCGTGACGGTGGCACCGCCGCGCGCGCTGAACAGCCGGGCATAGGCGGCGGTCAGGGCGCCCGGATCGGCGCAGCTCCAGGCATCCGTCCAGTGGACCGCGCCGGCAAGCCCGATGCGGAGCGTGGGCTCCGCGCGGGCGATGTCCTGGCCGGTTTCGATCCGCGCCGCCACGCCGAACTCCCGCCGCAGCCTTTCGGCCTCGTGCACCGCCTGATCGAAGCTCCTGGGCCTGCGATAGACGTCGCGAAACCCGTCGCGGCGGATCAGATCCCCGGCGCCGGCCGCCTCGATCAGCGGCGCGTGATCCTCTCCGGCCTGGCGGATCATCGCGCTGTAGACCGCGGCGATGCGGCGATGGCTGGCGGGGGCGGAGGCGAGGAAATAGCGCAGCACCGGCCCCGCCCAGCGATGCAGCGATCCCGCCCGCCAGCGGACCTTGTCGTTGAAGCCCAGCGCCGCCGACAGGATCTCGCCCGCCTGGCGCGGGAAGGGATAGGGCTCCACCGCCTCCATCTGGATGATGCCGGCATTGCCGTAGCTGGTTTCCTCCCCCGCCGGACGACGGTCGGCCAGCGTCACCGCCACGCCCAGCCGCTGGAGTGCCAGGGCCGTGCCGACGCCGACCATGCCGGCGCCAAGAACGATGCAATCCTTCATAAAAATCAGATCCCCGATGACAGAAGACAATGAGAGGAAAGGTTATGCGCCCGTCTGAAGGTTATGCACCCGGCCGGAGGGGCGCAATCTCGCGGCAGGCGGCGAAATCCCAGCCGCGGCCGGGGGCGGCGTCGATCAGCGCATGGGTATAGGCATGGCGCGGCGCCACCAGCACCCGGCCGGCGGGGCCCTGTTCCACCACCCGGCCCTGCTGCATGACGATCACCTCGTCGCAGATCTGGGCCGCCACCCGCAGATCATGGGTGATGAACAGGATGGCGATGCCCAGCTCGTCCTGCAGCCGTTCCAGCAGTTTCAGCACCTGGTCCTGCACCGAGACGTCGAGGGCGGAGACGGCCTCGTCGGCGACGATCACCTCGGGTTCCATGGCGACCGCCCGGGCAATGGCGATGCGCTGGCGCTGCCCGCCCGAGAACTGATGGGGATAGCGGTCCAGGGCATCGGCGGTCAACCCCACGGTTTCCAGCAGGTCACGGGCGCGGGCCAGCGCCTGATCGCGCGTCCGGCCGAAATTCATCGGCCCCTCGATCAGGCTGTCGGCGATCCGCCGCCTGGGGTTGAGCGAGCGATACGGGTCCTGAAACACGATCTGGATCTTCGCGCGGTGCCGGCGCATGGCCCCGGGTTTCAGATGGGTGATGTCGGTGCCCGCCAGGCTGATCCGGCCCTGGCCGGGATCGATCAGCCGCATCACGCAGCGCGCCACCGTCGACTTGCCGGAGCCGCTTTCGCCCACGATGCCGATGGTCCGGCCGGGCCTGAGGGCGAAGCTCACATCCTCGGCCGCCCGCTTCGCCAGGGTCGGTTTCAGGAAGCCGCCGCTCCGATAGGTCTTGCCCAGCCCCGCCACGTCCAGCACCGGCGGGCGGGATTGCGGCTCCCGGGGCGCGCGCGGCCGCAGGCTCGGCACCGCCGCCAGCAGGGCGCGGGTGTAGTCGTGTTCGGGGGCCCGGAACAGCCGTTCGGCAGGCGCCGTCTCGACCAGCCGGCCCTGGCGCATCACATGCACCGTATCGGCGATTTCCGATACCACGCCCATATCATGGGTGATGAACAGCACCGCCGTGCCGTGCACCCGCTGCATCTCGGCGATCAGCGACAGGATCTGCTTCTGGGTGGTGACATCCAGCGCCGTGGTCGGCTCGTCGGCGATCAGCAGGGCCGGTTCCAGGATCAGCGCCATGGCGATCATCACCCGCTGGCGCTGGCCGCCCGACAGCTGATGCGGATAGGCCCGAAAGATCCGCGCGATATCGGGCAGATGCACCTGTTCCATCGCTTCCAGCACCCGGGCGCGGCGGTCGGGTCCCTTCAGTCTGGCATGGGTGTCCAGCACCTCGGCGATCTGGTCGCCGACCCGCATCACCGGGTTGAGCGCGGTCATCGGCTCCTGAAAGATCATCGCCATCCGGTCGCCGCGGAGGTTTCGCAGCTGGCGGGGCGTGCGGCTCAGAAGATCCGTGCCCTCAAGCATGATCCCGCCGGACCGCACCTTCAGAACGCCGGGCGGCAGCAGCCCCATGATCGCGAGCGAGGTGAGCGACTTGCCCGACCCGCTCTCGCCCACCAGGCAGGCGGTCTCGCCCTGTCTGATCTTCAGGCTGACGTCGTCGAGCACCGGCCGGGGGCCGGCGGCGGTCTCAAGATCGATGCACAGCCGGTCGATGGCGAGCACGTCTTCGGCCGTCTCGAAACCGGTGGTCTTGAACCTGGTCGTCATCGGCTCAGCCCTCCCGCCGGCGCATGCGCGGGTCCAGCAGGTCGCGCGCGGCATCGCCCAGAATGTTGATCGCGAGCACGCAGAGCGACAGCAGCAGCCCCGGCCAGAAGATCAGCGACGGCTTCAGCAGGAAATAGCTGCGACCCTCGGCCATGATATTGCCCCAGCTGGGCGTTTCGGTGCCGATGCCCAGCCCCAGGAAGGACAGGATCGATTCGATCAGGATCGCCGAGGCGCAGATATAGGTGCCCTGCACGATCAGCGGCGCCAGCGTGTTCGGCATCAGATGCCGCCACAGGATCACCGGCATGCGCGTGCCCAGCGTCATCGCCGCCTCGACATAGGGTTCCTCGCGCGCCGACAGCACCACCGAGCGCACCAGCCGCACCACCCGCGGGATCTCGGAAAAGGTGATCGCCAGGACCACCGACAGGATGCTGGCGCCGTGGATCGCGACCAGCGCCACCGCCAGCAGCACCGGCGGGATCGCCATGAAGGCGTCCATCACCCGCATGATCACCGCATCGGCGGTGCGGAAGAAGCCCGCGACCAGTCCGATGACCAGACCGGCCATGATGCTGACCGCCGCGGTGCCGATGCCGATCAGCAGCGACACCCGCCCGCCATGAAGCACGCGCGACAGAAGATCGCGGCCCAGCGCATCGGTGCCGAGCGGGAAATCACCCCCCGGCGGTTTCAGCCGGTTCAGCGGCGACAGCGCCAGCGGATCATGCGGCGCCAGCAGCGGCGCCAGAAGCGTGGCGAGCACGATCGCCGCCAGCACCAGCACGGCCAGGCCGGGGACGATCAGCGCCGGCATCTGACGGATCGAACGGAACATCTCTGCCATCAGTAGCGGATCCGCGGGTCGAAGAGGGTATAGGCAAGGTCGATCAAAAGGTTGACCAGTACGTAGAGGCCGCTGGTCAGCAGGATCATGCCCTGGATGACCGGGTAGTCGCGGGCCATCACCGCATCGATGGTCAGCCGGCCGATGCCGGGGATGTTGAACACGCTTTCGACCACCACCACGCCCGACAGCAGCATGGCGAAGCCGGTGCCGACCACCGTCAGCACCGGCACCGCGGCATTGCGCAGGCCGTGGCGCAGCAGAACCCGGGTCTCGCCCACGCCCTTGGCCCGGGCGGTGCGGATGAAATCCTCCCCAGCACGTTCAGCAGGCTGGCGCGGGTCATGCGCGCGGTCAGCGCGACATAGGCCGCGGTCAGCGTCAGGGCGGGCAGGATCGCATGGCGCAGGAACTCCCCGAACCCGGCCGAGGGCGCACGATAGCCCTGGACCGGCAGCCAGCGCAGATCGGCGGCGAAGATCTTGATCAGCACATAGCCGACCACGAAGGCCGGCACCGAGAAGCCGGCGACCGAGACGATCATCACCACCCGGTCGCCGATGCGGCCATGGCGCCAGGCGGCGAAGGTACCGAGCGGCACGGCGATCGCCACCGACAGGATGATGGTCAGCACCGCGATGTTGAGCGTGGGCCAGATCCGGTCGGCGATCAGCGCATTGACCGACGTGCCCGACAGAAGCGAGGTGCCGAGATTGCCCTGCAGCAGCTGCCCCACCCAGTGGATGAACTGCATAAGGATCGGCTCGTTCAGGCCCATGCTCTGCCGCAGCCGTTCGATCTGGTCGGGGGTTGCGGCATCGCCGGCGATGATCGCGGCCGGGTCGCCGGGCGTCAGGCGCAGGATCAGGAAGACGATCAGCGCCACGATCGCCATCACCGGGATGACCGCGAGGACGCGTTTGACGATATAGCCTGGCATGGGCTTGGGCTCCGGGCGGGCAGCTGCCCGGCCGGCCCGCCGCAGAGCGGCAGGGCCGGGCCGGCGGATGGATCAGTCGGCGAGCGTCAGGTTCCAGAACACCGGAACCGCCGTCGGCAGCATGTCGGTCAGCCGGTTGCTGCGCGCCTGCACGAAGGGATAATTGCCGAGCGGCACGAAGATCACCTGGTCCAGCACATGTTCCTGGATGCGGTGGGCCACCGCCTTCTGCGCCTCCAGCCCGTCGGCCTTGAGATAGGCGGCGCGCAGGGCTTCGAGTTCGGGATCATTCGCCCAGCCGAACCAGCCGGTATCGCCGGTGGACGGCAGGATCGGGTTGATCAGCGGCGTGTTGGACTCGATCCCGCTGATGAAGCTGGTGAAGATGTTCCAGCCGCCCTCTGCCGGCGGCTTCTGGCTGGCGCGGCGCGACACCAGGGTCTGCCAATCCATGGCCTGAAGATCGACCTTGAACCCGGCCTCGCGCAGGGCGGCGGCGATCACCACAGGCGCGGTGCCGACGGTGCCGAGATCGGTCGCCTGCATGATCACCACCGGCGTGCCGTCATAGCCGGCCTCGGTCAGCATCTGCCGCGCCCGGGCCGGGTCGCCGCCGGCCTTCAGGCTTTCAGACCCCGCCTCGCTGCCGAGCGGCGTCCCACAACCAAAGATCGCACCACACAGCTTATAGTAGTCGGGGTTGCCGATCAGCGTGGCCATGACCTGTTCCTGGCCAAGCGCCGCCAGCGCCGCCCGCCGCAGGCGGACATCGTTGAAGGGCGGATGCTTGAAATTCATCCGCGCGAAAACCTGATAGCCCAGCGGATCGCGGGTCTCCACCGTCACGTCGGGGCTCGATTTCAGGATGTCGAGCAGATCGATCTGGACGTTCTCGATCAGGTCGACCTCGCCGCCCATCAGCGCGCTGATCGCGGTCTGGTTGTCGGGCATGGTCACCCATTCGACGCGGTCGACATTGACGACCTTGCCGCCCGCCAGGCCAGAGGCCGGCTCGCTCCGCGGCTTGTAACCGTCGAAGCGGTTGTAGACGACCTTCACCCCCGGCTGGAAATCCGCGCTCGAAAACACGAAGGGGCCGGAGCCGACATAATCGGTGATCGTCTGATCGGCGGGGGTCGCCGCCACCCGCGCCGGCATGATGAAGGCCGGCACCGAAGACGGCTTGGCCAGAACCTCCAGCAGCAGCGGGAAGGGTGTCGTCAGGGTCCAGACGACCTTGTCGTCACCCTCGGCCGCGATGCCGGCCGTGGCGGCCATCAGAAAGGCGGCGGCGCCGTCGCGCGCACCCCAGCGCTTCAGCGAGGCCACGACATCGGCGGCCGTCACCGGCGCACCGTCGTGGAAGCGCAGCCCGTCGCGGAGCGTGAAGGTATAGACCAGCTTGTCGTCCGAGATGCTCCAGTCCGCCATCTGCGGCCGGACCACACCCTCGCCATCGCCCGCGACCAGCACGTCATAGACCATATAGCCGTGATCGCGGGTGATATGCGCGGTGCTGACGATGGGGTCGAGCATGCGCAGCCCCGAATGCATCACCGCCGTCAGGGTTTCGGCCTGCACCGGCCCCGCCATGGCCGCCAGCACGACGGCGGCGGCGGCAAGTTTGCGCCCTGCCCCCGTCCCGGTCGCCCCTCTGTCGACCCTGCGGAAACGCCTGTTGAACCGCATGTCCAATGCCTCCTCTGTGCACCGCCGCATCGGGCGGCCATGCAGCACCCACGACCGGACCGCCGACGAGCCTGCTCCCCAGCCTCGCCATCCCGCCTCTTCAGGCCCGCATGTCTTTTATAATGGACTTATGTTCCCCGTAATGATCAGCTTATTTTATTGAGGACTGATGTCAACGCCAATTCGGCACGCGCGCCGATGCGGCAGGCATGTGGGGCAGAGGCTGCACGGAAGAGAAGTACCGGTGCCGGTACCGGTAGCGGGGCGCTATGCCGGGCGGAGATGGATCGCGACCACGGCCCCGCCCTCAGGGCGGTTGGCGAGCGTCAGATGTCCGCCATGGGCAACCGCGATGGCCTGGACGACCGAAAGCCCCAGCCCCGTGCCGCCCGTGGCGCGCGACCGCGAGGCATCGCCCCGCCAGAACGGGTTGATCGCGACCGCATCCATGTCCTCGGGGAAACCGGGGCCGCGGTCGAGCAGGCGGACGACCGCGCCGCCATCGGGCAGCCGGGCGGTTTCGACGCGCAGCCAGCCGCCGCCGGCTGCATAGCGGCGGGCATTGTCGACCAGCGCCAGCACGGCCTGGCGAAGCCTCGACGGATCGGCGGAGACGGAGGCCGGCTGAAGATGGGTTTCGACCGTCAGGCCCTCCGCCTCCAGCATCGGCTGCGCGGCCGACAGAACCGCCGCCACCACCCCGGCCGCATCCAGCCTCTGGCGCTGCATCACCAGCTGCTGGCCGATCGCCAGCGACAGGGTGCGCAGATCCTCGACGATCCGGCCCAGACCTTCGACCTGAAGCAGAAGATCCGCCAGCATCCTGCGGTCCATCGGGAAAACGCCGTCGAGTATGCCCTGCAACCCGCCCTGCAGAACCGTCAGCGGCGTGCGCAGTTCATGGGCGACCGCCATGTTGTTGAAGCGCAGCCGCGTCTCCATCCGCTCAAGATTGGCGGCCAGCGTGTTGAAGGTGCGGACCAGGCTTTCCACCTCGCGCGTGCTGCCCGCCGAGGCGGCGACGCGGGCGGAAAAATCACCGGATCCGAGGACATCGGCCGCCGCGGTCAGGTCTTCCAGCGGCCGGGCGATCCGCCGCGCCAGATAGACCCCGATGATGGCCGAGGCCACTGCCGACAGCAGGCTGTAGGCCAGGGTGGCGATCTGCACCTTCAGATCCGCCGCGGCCGATGCCGTCTCCAGATGATCGATGAGCGTCTTAAGCCCGGCCTCGTCGGGCAGCAGCCCCTCGTAGACGCGGGTATAGGCAAGCGCCGCCTCGGGCGGCAGGCTGCGATTGATGCTCTCTTCCAGATAGGCCGAATACCAGGTGACGCCGATATAGGCGAGACCCACGCTCAGCATCAGCATGGTCGCGATGGCGATCGCGGTCAGGGTGGCGAGCGGCAGGGCGCGGGCTCTGCGCCAGCGCGTCGGCCGGCTCATTGCGGGTCCGCCAGACGATAGCCGACGCCGCGCACGGCGGGAAAGAAGCCGGTCTCGCCCATGTCTTCCAGCTTGCGGCGCAGATTGGAGACATGGGTGTCGACGGTGCGGACCAGCGCATCGCTTTCCGGCAGGCAGGCATCCAGAATGTCGGCGCGCGCAAAGACCTGGGTCGGGTGGCGGATCATATGCGCCAGGATCCGGAATTCGCTCAGCGTCAGCGACAGCAGCCGGCGCTCGCCGTCGCGGTTCACGAAGGCCGCATGGCTGCCGAAATCCACCTCGATCGCCCCGAAGCGGCGCAGCACGGTATCGGGCCGCTCCAGGGTCCGGCGCAGGACGGCCCTGACCCGCGCCACCACTTCCTGCGGGTTGAACGGCTTCACGACATAGTCGTCGGCCCCCAGATGCAGGCCGCTCAACCGGTCGATATCGTCGGCAAGCGCGGTCACCATGATCACCGGGGTCGAACTGGTCTGCCGCATCCGGGCCAGCACCGCGAAGCCGTCGATCTTCGGGATCCGCACATCCAGCAGCACGATGTCGGGCTTCAGAAGCGCGTGATGCTGAAGGGCGGTTTCGCCATCGGCGGCTTGAACGGTCCGAAAGCCCTCGCGCAGCAGATAGCCGTCCAGAATTCGCGCAATCGCCGGCTCGTCCTCGACCAGAAGGACAAGATTATTGTTCATATTGAATGCCTTGCCGCCGTTGACCGGGTCGTCGTCGCCAGCGGCGACGCCGGACCATACGGCTTCCACCGACGCCGGACAATCCCGGGGCGCGGCGCCTTGGCCGGATCCCGACAGGATCTTGATCCGGTCTTCGCCGTTTCTTGACAATCGCATTCCAGCCTGCGGCCGTTCCACCCCAAGGAGAGGCCGGCATGCGACGCGCCGTAACGGGCTACGCGCCCCCGATTTCCACCCCCCTGACGGTGCCCACCCCGCTGACGGTACCCGGCCGCCGGACCGGCATCGACCGGGCGCCGGCGGTGATCGCGAGATCAATCATCGTCGTCAGCTTCGCCTTCATGATCTTTCCGGCGATCGATCTGGCGGTCGCGCACCGGGTCGCCGACGGATCGGTCTTCGTTCTGGCGCAGGATCCGTTTCTGAAAGGGCTGCGGGCCTTCGGCCTCGGCAGCCCGGCCTGGATTCTGGGGCTGATGCTGCTGCTGATCCTGGCGCACCGGTTTCTGCCCCGGCGCCATGCGATCTGCCGGCCGCACAAGCCGCTCTTCGTGCTGATGAGCTTTGCGGCAGGCCCGCTGCTGATCGTGGAGGCCCTGAAACCCCTGATCGGCCGCGCCCGGCCGCGCCAGCTGCTCGATTTCGGCGGAACGGCGGATTTCACCCCGGTCTGGCAGTTCTCCGAAGCCTGCGCGCGCAACTGTTCCTTCCCTTCGGGAGAGGCCGCCGGGGCGGCGGCGGCGCTGTCGCTTCTGATTTTCGTGCCCGAACGGCTGCGATGGGTCGCGGCCCTGATCCTCGCCCCCGTGCTGATGATGATCGCGGGCAACCGCGTGCTGTTCGGCGCCCATTTCCTGTCGGATGTGGTGCTGGCCTGGTTGTTCACCATGCTGGCCATGGCCTGGATCTGGCGATGGATGCAGCCGCGCGCGGTGCGCATCGACCGCGCCCTCTCAAGCGCCCGGCCATAGGCTGCACCTCCGTCAATCCGCTGGACGGCCGCCATGGCCGGTGTGACCATCGTCGTCACGCGCCCAGCCAGAGATCCCGCCCATGCCCGATCCCCAGCCAGACCCGCTCACCCCCGTTCTCGACGACATCGCCGATCTGGGGGCGCTGACCCGCAGCCTGTCGGGGCGATACGAGGCGATCTTCCGGGGCTTCCGCGCCGCACTCGCCCGGCGGCTCGATCAGGCGGAGACGATGGCCGACGCGGCGCTTCAGGCGATGGAGATGGCCGAGGCGACCGCGGCGGCCTTCCGGTCGGCCTTTCCCAACCAGCCGGCGCTCGCCTGCACGGGCGGCTGTGCCGCCTGCTGTCACCTGTTCGTGGCGGTGCCGCCGGGGGTGGCCCGGGCGATGGCCGCCCATATCGCCGCCACGCATCCGCCCGCGGCGCGGGACCGGCTGATCGCCGATCTGCGCGCGGCGGCCGCCGCCGCGGCCTCCATGGCCGATCCGGCGCGGCTCAGGCGGCGCTGCCCGCTTCTGGGCGCGGATGATCGCTGCACCGTCTATGACGTGCGGCCACCGGCCTGCCGGGCCTTCACCTCGACATCGGCGGCGCGCTGCCGCCAGCTGCTCGATGATCCCTCGCGCGACGTGCCGCAGAATGCCGGGCAGTATCGCCTGTTCATCGAGGCGACCGCCGCCCTCCAGGATGCCGCGCGGCACCGCGCCCTGCCCGCAGAGCAGCAGGGCCTGGCGGCTGCCCTGCTTGCCGCGCTCGACAACGCGGATCCGGACGGCTGACCAGACGAAGACACCCCGGCAAGAGACCTGCCGGGGTGTCCGTCGTTATCCGTGCCGGGGGACGGCACGGACGTCCTGGGCCTGGGGTCAGCCGCGCGTACCGAGGGCGGCGCGCAGCTCGCCGCCATGCTCGTTGTTGGCGGGGCCGTCCAGCACCTGATCGGGGCGGCTGGCGGCGCCGTAATAGGCGGCCGTGCGGTCCTCGTCATACGAGATGTCGCCCACCGACACCGCCGCACCGGCGAAGGCGCCCTCGGTGCCCGACCACACCACCACATCCTTGGCGGTGTTGTCGGTGGTGGCGGCGGCACCGTCCTTGGCCTCGCCGAAGGTGTAGCCGGCCTCGGCACTCAGCGTGAAATCATCGTCGTTGCGGAAGCCCTGAACGGCCTTGTCGGTCATCAGCATGAAGGCCATCGGGCCCGACTCGCCGCCGGCCTGGGCGCCGAAGCTCAACCCGCCCATCTCGTAAAAGGCCGGATTGCCCCAGCCCTCGTCGGTGCGGGCCAGGAACACGCCGGCACCGCCGCCGGCGCCGATGATCAGGGCGCCCTGGGCGAAATCGGGCACGATGAACACGCCACGGGCCTTGTCGAGCGCGGCACGCGCCTGGCCGTCCGAAGCCATCTGGTTGGCGACCTTGGTGGCCGCGGCGATGATCTCCTGCGCTTCCTGCCGGTCCTCGGCGATGTCTTCCGCATCCTCGCGGTCGTCGCTACGCGCGGCCGGAACCTGGCCGGCGTTTGTGCCGGCTGCGGCCGCCGGGGCCTGATTCGCAGGGGCCTGATTCGCCGGGGCCTGTGCCACGTTGCGCGTCTCGTCGGTCGTGGTGGCCGCCGCAGAGAAGGCGGGGGCGGCAAGGCCGCCGGTCACGAGCATGGTGGCCGTCAGCAGGGCGAACTTACGCATGGAGCGGTCTCCTTGGGGGTAAGAGAACTGAAGAGTGTTTGACAGGCGGCCGGCCGGAGGGCAGGTCGCCGGCTCAATACCAGTGCCGCCGGCCGTCGCCCGGGTCGGAGCCGTCCTCGCTATGGCGGCAGGCCAGGCAATAGGCGGCAAGCCCGATCACCCCGGCCACGATCAGCCCGGTGGTCATCGGATGCTCCCGCGTGGCCCGCCGGGCATCGGCGCCGAGCGCCGCGGCGCGGTGGCGGGCGGCACGCAGCGTTTCGGGCGCCGAGGTCTCGTGGGCGGCATGGCTCAGGCGGTCGGCCAGCTGGTGGACCTGGCGCTTCAGCGCGGCCAGATCCTCCTGAAGACGGCTGGTGGCCGTGCGGTCGTCGGTCATGAAGGCCTCCGGTCGATAGGGTCCTGATCGCACCCCGCAAGGTGCGGTTCGCCCTCTCAACGGCGGCCAGGCGATTTGGGTTCCATGCACCGGACGCTTCTTCCGGAACCGCAGCCGGCCGCGCGCGGTTGACGTCCCGGACCATCAGACCGGGAGACCGCCCTCCATGTATGCCCCGATGTATGACGGCACCGTTCCGCCGACCGACGACGATCTCGCCGCCACCCCCGGCCGGCTTGCCGCCCGCTTCGCCGCCGTCCGGCACCAGACCGAAGCCCTGGCGGCGCCGCTCGATCCCGAGGATCAGGTCGTGCAGTCGATGCCCGATTGCAGCCCGACCAAATGGCATCTGGGCCACACCACCTGGTTCTTCGAACGCCTGGTGCTGCTGCCCTGGCTGCCGGGCTGGGCCCCGGTCGACCCGATCTACGACCATCTGTTCAATTCCTATTATGTCGGCCTGGGCAGCCGCCATCCCCGCGCCGCCCGCGGTCTGCTGACCCGCCCGCCGCTGGCGCGGGTGCTGGACTGGCGGGCCAGCGTTACGCAGGGCGTGCTCGACCTCATGGCCTCCGCCGGGCCGGATGCCCTCGCCCGGGTGATGCCGCTGGTCGAACTCGGCATCCATCACGAGCAGCAGCACCAGGAATTGCTCCTTATGGATGTGCTGCACCTGTTCGCGCAGAACCCGTTGCAGCCCGCCTATCTGCCCGGCGACAGCGGCACGGCACCGGTTGCGGCCATCACCGACACCCCCCGCCCCGTCACCTGGACCGATCATCCGGGCGGCATTCATCAGATCGGCCACGACCCGGCCGCGGGTTTCGGTTTCGACAATGAAGGCCCGCGTCACCAGGTGCTGTTGCAGCCCTATCGCCTGGCCGACCGGCCGGTGACCAATGCCGACTGGCTGGAGTTCATGGCCGAAGACGGCTATGCGCGCGCGGAATTCTGGCTGTCCGACGGCATCGCACGGGCCGAGGCCGAAGCCTGGCAGGCGCCGCTGCACTGGTTCCGGCCCGAGCCCGACGGCCCCTGGTGGCAGATGACCCTGCGCGGCCCGATGCCGATCGATCCGGCGGCGCCTGTGGTCCATGTCAGCCATTACGAAGCCGATGCCTTCGCCCGGTTCTCGGGCGCGCGCCTGCCCACCGAAGCCGAATGGGAGGTGGCGGCCGCCGGGCACAAGGTCGAGGGCAATCTGCTGCCCCGCGGCGTGCTGCACCCGCAGCCGGCCGACCCCCGACAGAGCGGCGGGCCGGTTCAGCTCTATGGCGACGTCTGGGAATGGACCGCCAGCGCCTATGGCCCCTATCCGGGCTTCCGCCCCGCGGCCGGGGCGATCGGCGAATACAACGGCAAGTTCATGGCCAATCAGATGGTGCTGCGCGGCGGAAGCTGCGTCACCCCCGGCGGCCATGTCCGGCCCGGCTATCGGAACTTCTTCTACCCGCATCAGCGCTGGGCCTTTGCCGGCCTGCGGCTTGCCGCCGACGCCTGATCTTCCCCTTAAAGGAGGCTTCTTCCCATGTCAGCCAGCCCCACCGGCGGCATCACCGCCGCCGGCCCGCGCGCCCGGGCCGCGGCCGCCGCCACCGACCCGTCGGATATCGAAACCCAGGCGCTGCGCGGCCTGACCCGGACTCCCAAATGCCTGCCGCCGGCGCTGTTCTACGACGATCGCGGCTCGGTGCTCTTCGACCGCATCACCCGGCTCGACGCCTATTACCCCACCCGGGCCGAAACCGCGATCCTGCGCCGCCGGGCGCCCGAGATCGCGACCCATGCGGGATCGGGGGCGGTGCTGGTCGATTACGGCGCCGGATCCTCGGTCAAGACCCGCCTGGTGCTGGATGCGCTGGACCGCCCGGCGGCCTGGGTGCCGATCGATGTCTCGGCCGGCCATCTGGAACGGGCGGCGGCCGCGATCGCCCGCGACCATCCGGGCCTTCTGGTCGCCCCGGTGGTCGCCGATTTCACCGCCGCCCTGGATCTGCCCGATGCCGTCACCGCCCTGCCCGGCCCTCGGCTCGGCTTCTTCCCCGGCTCGACCATCGGCAATCTGGCGCCCGAAGAGGCGGTGGCCTTCCTGCGCCGCGCCGCCTGCCTGCTGGGGCGCGACGGCCGGCTGATCGTCGGCGTGGACCTCGTCAAGGACGAAGACCGCCTGATCGCCGCCTATGACGACCCCGAGGGCGTGACCGCCGCCTTCAACCTGAACCTGTTGGCCCGCCTGAACCGCGAGGCCCGCGCCGATTTCGACCCCACCGCCTTCGCCCACCGGGTCCGCTGGAATGCCGGCCTCTGCCGGATCGAGATGCATCTCGAAAGCCTGACCGACCAGGTGGTCAGCGTCGCCGGCCGCCCGATCCGCTTCCGGGCGGGCGAGACCATCCACACCGAAAACAGCCACAAATACACGCCCGAAACCTTCGCCCGCCTCGCCCGCCGCGCCGGCTGGCGCAGCCAGGCCTGCTGGACCGATGCAGCGCGGGATTTCAGCGTGCATGAGCTGGTGCAGAGTCATTAGGCCGGCAGGATCGAAGACCCGACGCGCTACGACATCGGACACTTGACATCAAGCACTTGATGGTCGGCCGCATCGCTATGACATTTGAGAGCTGTGGAGCGATGGAGGTCGTGATGGCATCACTAGGGGTCACAGCTGAAGGTCAGGTCACGCTGAAGCAGGATCTGTTGCAGCATCTGGGGGTCAAACCGGGGGAACGGGTTGACGTCGAAAAGCTCCCCAATGGCGAGGTCCGGCTGCGGGCGGCGCGCCCGGCCGGCAACATTGAGGGCTTCTTTCATGCCCTGGACGGCAAGGTGTCGCTGCAGAAGCCGCTGACCATTGATGAGATGAACGACATCGCGGCGGCCGGCTGGGCCGGCACGTCTGGCGGCGCATGAAGGTCATCGCTGATACCAATGTGCTGGCGCGTGCGATCCTGCAGGACGACGAAGCACAATGCCGCATGGCACGTGACCTGCTGAAGCAGGCGACGTTGATCGCCGTCCCACTGCCGTGCCTGTGCGAACTGGTGTGGATCCTGCGGCAGGGCGCCAAACTGCCGAAAGAAGATGTGGCCGTCGCCATTCGGGCGCTGCTGAATACCGACACTGTCGTTGTGAACAGGCCGGCGGTAGAGGCGGGACTTGCGCTGCTGGACGCGGGCGGCGATTTCGCAGACGGCATCATCGCCCATGAAGGCAAATGGCTGGGCGGCGAGACCTTTGTCTCTTTCGATCGAAAAGCAGCGGCCCTGCTGTCGAAGCAGGGGGAATCCGTACGGTTGCTCAGCCAGCGCGACCCCCCTCACGGATCCGCATAGCCAACCGCCCGCATCCGCAGTGCCGCCCCCGTCGGATCGCGGTCGAACAGGATGCCGCCCTTGCGGGTGGAGCGGGCGGGCAGATAATCGATGCGGGTGCGACCGCGGGCCAGGACGTGGCCATCGGCCAGGATCTCGGCCTCGATCTCGACCTCGGATGCCGTGCGCGGGCCGGTGTTGCTGGCCTCGAAGGTGACGACCCAGCCCGCCCCGGCCTGCTGCACCGCCGTGGGGCGGACGGCCAGGGCCGGCGTGCCTGCGGGTTCGGTCAGGGCCAGATAGCCCAGCCATGCGGCCAGCGCGACCAGGGCCGCCGCTGCGACCGAGGCGATGATCCATTCCAGCGGGTCGGTCCTGTCGCCGCCACCCGCGTCGTCCATCCGCGTCCCCATCACACGAATATCCTCATCACACGATGATTCTGGCAGCTGCGGCGCCCACGGCGCCCGGGAAAGACAGCACGATCACGACGCCCGCGACGTCCACCGGGCCGGTGCCGTCCAGCCGGCCGATGGTCCAGAGCACGTAAAGACTGACCAGGGCGACCAGCACATAACCGGTGACCGTGAAGCGCAGGAACAGGCTCCAGAAGCCGTCTTCCGTGCGGGGGCCATGGCCGCCGATGAATTCCAGCTGGTAGACCAGGGCATGCATCACGATCAGGCTGGCCGCCAGAAGCCCCAGCTGCTGCCAGAGCGACATGCGCCAGGCGATCAACACCACCTCTTCGGTCGGCGCGATGTTGAGCGACAGGAAGAGCGCGCCCGCGACCATCACGAACAGCTCTCCGGCATAGCTTTCCTCCACCTCTTCCCGCCCGGCATCCTCCTGGTTCGAGGCCCCGAGCTGGGCGCGGCCGAAAAGCGCGCCCACCGCCCCGGGGGTGATCTGGATCGCGAGCTTGCCCAGCACTTCCGAGGCCGGCATCGCGTCCGAGATCACGCCGAAGATGCCGAGCACCCCGGCCGCGACCACGCCGGCGATGCCGATCGCGATCGCGGCATCGGCCGTGTCCTGGGCCAGGCTGGAGGTCCGGCGGAAGCCACCGATCCGCGACAGCCCGACCAGCAGCGGCAGGGTGAGCGCCAGCAGCAGAAGCAGCCGGGATGCCGGCACCGTGACGCCCAGTTGCCAGGTTTCCATGGTCATCAGGATCGGCAGGGTGAACAGCAGGGCCCCGGCCGCGGCGCGGCCCAGCCCGATGATCAGATCCCGCCGCGGCGATCGTCGCCGCTCATGCTGCCCGGACATGACGTCTCCGGATGATGCTGCCCCGGTGGAAATCGATCGGCGCCGGTTCCGGTTCCGCGGACGTCTGCGGATCTGCCTGCGGAACATAGCGCCCGGGCCGGGATTGCAGCTCCATACCGTGCAGCCCGAGAGGAGACGCCCCGATGATCCCCCGGCCGATCCGGACCACGACCATCAATGCCGTGCTCGCCGCCCGGCTGTTCGCCATGGCAGCCGGCGCCGTGCTGATCGGCAGCGGCATCGCCGCCGGCGCCAACATGACGGCCCCGGCCAGCTCCACCGCCGCCTATACCGAAGAGGCGGCGCTGTCCGACATCTTCGAGATCGAAGCGGCGAAGCTTGCCCGCAACAAGACGCAGAACGACGACATCCGCGCCTTTGCCGGCCGCATGGTGCTGGACCACACCGCCGCGACCGAAAAGATGAAGGAAACGCTGGCCGATATGGGCCTGTCGGTGCAGCTGCCGGCGCGGCTCGACGACCGGCGGATGAAGATCCTGGAAGATCTGAACGAACAGCAGGTCCCGGGCTTCGACCGGATGTATGTCGCAACCCAGATCGAGGCGCATGAAGCGGCGCTACAGCTGCATCGGGGCTATGCCGAAGCGGGCGAGAACGAGGAACTCCGCGAGACCGCGGCGGAGATCGCCGACACCGTGGAACGGCATCTGGAGCATATCCGCGACATTGCCGACGAGATGGGCTCCTGACCGCATGCCCGCCATCCGACACGCGAAGGATGAAGCCGATGACCTTCAATCCCCTGCAGGAAAAAGGCATTCCGCTCGAAAAGCAGTGCCGCACCTGGTCGGAGCTGAACATCCGGCCCTATGACAAGGCGAGCGTGCACCCCTATAGTCGCTGCCGCGGCATCGTGATGAACGGCATCGAGGTCGAGGCGGTGATGTTCTCGCACCAGATGGCCCGCAACACGCTCGACCCCGAAATCCGCAAGCAGCTGTCGCTGATGCGCCGGATCGAGGCCCAGCAGCAGAAGGTGATGAACTGGCTGATCCCCGGCGACGAGACCACGCTGGAGGTGACGCTGGGCTATGAACAGGTGGCGGTGGATCTGACGGCCTGGATCGCCCAGCACGAGCCCGACCCCTATCTGCGCCAGGTTTACGAATTCGGCCTGCTGGAGGATTTCGACCACCTCTACCGCTATGCCAACCTCTACCAGATGCTGGAGGGCCACAAGGCGGACGAGATCACGGATCGGCTGACCGAAATCATGCCCGGCCGTCCGACGCTGTTCGAACATCGCGATCCGCGCGACGAGATCCGCCGCCCGATGACCGCGCTCGCCGCCGATCCGCAATCGGTGATGAATGCGCTGACCGTGATGTCGGCCGAGCAGCAGACGATGAATTTCTACATGAACATCGGCAACCGGCCGCAGGAACCGCTGGCGCGCGCCACCTATCTGGAAATCGCCCAGATCGAGGAACAGCATGTCAGCCATTACGAAAGCATCCTGGACCCGACGGTCGGCTGGTTCGAAAACCTGGTGCTGCACCAGTATCACGAATGCTGGATGTACCATTCCTTCATGCAGGACGAAGTCGACCCCCGGGTGAAGGCGGTCTACGAGCTGCACCTGGCGATGGAGATCGAACACCTGCACGTCGCCTGCGAGATGATGCGCAAGGTGGAGAAGCGCGACCCCGAAGCCTTCCTGCCGCGCGAGATGGGCGAGAGCATCGTCTTCCGTGAGAACAAGGCCTTCATCCGCGACGTGCTGGCCCGGCAGGTGGACCTCACCTCCAAAGACAGCGATTTCGTGCCGGTGGACGAACTGCCGGCGGATGACCGCTATTTCGCCTGGAACCGCGCCGTCAATGACGGCTGGAACCCGACCGAAGAGATCATCGCCCGGGCGCGCGCCGATGGCGGCGACTACCGGCTGGAGACCGAAGGCCCCCATCCGGTGCCCGGGCTCAGGCGCGAAGACGCGCGCGACGACGCCACCACCGCCTATGCCCGCCGCCGGGCCAGCTGAAGAGGGCACGCCCCCCCATGTCCATCACCGTCAGCCACGTCCCCCCGGCGAAAGACTGTGCGCGTTCACCCCGCACCGGCGACCCCGTCCCGGGGGATCTGCATCTGGGCGACCCGGTCTCGCTGGGTGCCGCCCTGATCACCGGCCGCAAGGTGGCGCCCGACGCGACCCTGCTGCTGATCCAGGACCATCGCGAAGCGATGGCCATGTTCGACGCCCATGACGAACAGACCGATCCGGTGGAGCGCGCCGCCATCATCCGCCGACTGCTCCGGGCGCTGCGGCGGCATATGGAGATCGAGGAGCAGATCTTCTATCCCGAGGCCGCCCGCGCCACCGGCCGCGACGACCTGACCGGCCATGGCCGCCATGAACACGACGAGGCGCGCGGCATCATGGCCCGGATCGACACCGTGCTCGCCCGCGGCGAGGCGGCGGATCAGGCGATGGGAGAGCTGCGCCGGGCCATCGACCACCATGTGAAGGACGAGGAGGAGGAGCTGTTCCCCATCGTCCGCAACAGCGGGCTGGACCTCTACGCGCTGGGCCGCAGGCTTGCGGCCCGCAAGGTGGCCCTGCTCTACCGCACGACCGATGGCCGGGTGCCGGGCATCGCTTACGAAGACCTGGAGAGGCGCATGACCGACCGGATGAACGAGGCCCGCAGGCTGCTGGTGATCGGTCTGCGCGACATGCATGCCGCCACCCGGCTGGGCGACGAGATGCTGAAGGTGCAGCTGCCGCGGCTGAACACCCTGCCGCAGATGACGGCCCGGCTGGAGGCCCACCGCAAGGACAAGGCCGCCCAGCAGAGCCGCATCGAACACATCCTGGATGCGCTGGGCGAAGACCGGCCGGCGCTGAAGGACATGATGATGGCCGCAACCGGCGACCTCGCCACCCGGCTGAACGCAGCGAGGGGCGACGAGGTGGTGCGCAACGGCGTCACCATGTTCGGCATGGCCCATTACGAGGTGGCCTGGTACGAAAGCCTGGTCGTGCTGGCAGCCGAAGCCGGCGAGACCGAGGCCGCCCGCCTGCTGGCCGAATGCCTGGCCGAGGAACGCGCCATGGCCGCCTGGGTGGGGGAAAACCTCCGCGGCCTGCTGCTCTCGCATCTGGATGCGCTTGTATCGGGCGTGAAGGATGCGGGCTGAGAGATCGGCCGCCCTCAGTGCGAATGCCCGGCCTGGCCGGGCGGGGCCGGATGCAGTTCAAAGGCCACACAGATCCGCCGCTGATCACAGCCGAGCGGTACGGTCTCATGCGTGAAATGGCTGGGCATCAGCACCACGAGGCCGGGTTCAGGACGGATCCAGCGCTCCTCCCAACCTCCAGCCCCGCAACCGGCGGCCGGAAAGCCGCGCCCGGCAGCCGGGCCGACGCGCAGCCAGCCGGGCCGGCCCGCTACATCCGCCACCACCGGCGGCACCTCGGCGTAATAGACCCCGTTCACCCAGCTGGTGGCATGCAGATGGGGAAGATGGCGGGTTTCCGCCCCCGACACCACGCTCCAGGCCTTGAGGACAAGCCCGGCCGGCCGGGCGCGCAGGAACGGATTGGCCGGGTCCGCCGGCAGGCGGTCGACATAGTCGCAAGCCACCCGCCACAGCCGGTCGAGCAGACGGCGCAGCACCGGGCTGTCCGACCGTTCCAGATGGTTGCGGCGCGATCCCATGCGGATGGAGCGGTCGCCGGGCCGGTCATAATGCTCCAGCCCGCTCGCCAACTCGGCCACCAGCGGCGCCAGATCGGGATCATCCGGCCCGTGCAGACGGGTGATCGACAGGAACCGCTCGGGGCTGGTCAGCTCCCGGGCGGCCGGGATATCGCCCGCCCAGATCGCCGTGGCGGCCAGCAGGTCGAAGCTGCGCGGATTGGCGAAGCCGGCATCGACCAGCGCCCGGACCAGGGGGTAAAGCCGCTCTCGCGGGCGGGCCCAGATCAACAGGTCGACAAAGGCGCCGAAGGTTTCGAGATTGGGGTCGATCGCCTGGATGTGGCCGCAGAGCGCCGCAGCCGCATCGGCCCGGCCCTGCACAAGCAGGAAGGCCGCCTGACGGGCCATGGAGGCCAGATCCGGCGCGGCGGTGACGTCCGGGGCGTCGTTCACGTTGCCTCCTTTCGCACCAGCCCGTGGGTCAGCATGTCTGCGAGCAGCGCCGCGACATCGCGCCGGATGATGTCGAGCGGCGCGTCATAACGGGCATGCAGCTCGCCACACAGATCCTCGAACCGCGTCGGGGTCTCCAGCCGCGCCCAGATGGCGGCGCCGATGCTGTCCAGGTTGAAATAGGCGCTGCTCGCCAGATCCATCATCACCACATCGCCATCGATCTCGGTGGTGAGCGGGTCGGGAGAACGGGTGAAGACGGTCTCAGGGGGGAAGATCATGACGCGGACTGCCTTGCTGCCTGATCGAGGTTGAGCATTCCGGAACCGCCATGGGCGACGGCCGCCAGCCGCTGCCAGGGCGCGCGCAGGAAACGGTCGCAGAGGTCGTGCATCTCCGGGGTGGCGGCCGCCTGCTTCTGCGCCCGGTCGTCGCTGAAGGGCCGGCGGCCCCGGCGGCTCCAGGCCTGAAGCCGGGTCGCATCGGCCATCGCCGCCGCCTCGACCGGTGTCGGCGTGATGCCCAGGCGCGGCAGCAGGCGGGTGATCACCGCATCCGGCAGTTCCGCATAATCCAGGATCAGCCAGCCCGCCGGATCCGCCTCCACCGTCGCCGCCATGGCGGTGAAGGCGCGGCCCAGGCAGCGGACGATGAATTCGGCATCGCTCAACTCCCGCTGCCGGGCGAGCGCCACCCCCGACAGCAGCGGCGACCACACCGCATCACGCAGCTTCAGCCAGCCCGGTGGCCCGGTCAGGTTCGACACCAGGATTTCCAGCGGATCGCGAATGATCAGCACCCGGTGCATATCCGGATGGAGCTGCGCGAACAGATCCTGATCCCGCCAGCTGCGCAGCGACTGCTTCACGACCAGATGCCGTGCCCCGGGCCTGACCCGCTGGCCCAGCGACCGCAGCGCCGCATCCAGCGCCGCCAGCCGGTCGGCGATGGGCACCAGCGCCCAGAAGGCGCCGCAGATATCGACCACGGCCCCCGGCTCGTCCATCACCTGCAGGGCATCGATGCAGGACAGCATGCGGGCGGTGAGCGTGGAGCCGCAGCGGGTCAGATGCCAGATCGCAAGCAGCGGCGGCAACACCGGCGCCGTCGGCGCATGGTCACGGATCAGCGCAGAGTGCAGCCCCGCCGCGGCCGGATGATCGGCGGGCGGGCGGCCATGCAGACCGAACAACACCTCCTCGACCGGGGCATCGGCCGCCATCGGCCGCAGCAGGAAGCTGCCACCGCCGGCCGAGGGCACGGCGCGGACGGGCATGCAGATCGGGCCGGTTCCGGCGAGACCTTCAGCCATTGCGGCCTTCCTGCATCAGGATGAACTGCCCCACCCGCAGCGCCTCGCCCAGCCCCTTGCGCAGACGGTGAGAGGTGGGGAAGCGCCCGGCCTCTTCGGCGGTGGCCGGCCAGGCATCCAGGATCGCGCGCATATGCTGCGTATCCAGAATGGAGCAGGCCAGGGGTGATTGTTCGATCCGGTCGATCTCTGCCGCCATCCAGTCGCGCCGCCGCCCCATCCAGCCGAACCAGTCGGCATGCTGCAGGCCGATCCGACGCTCATCCAGAATCGGCTGCGGCACGCGGTCTGCCAGGGTGCGGCGGGCCAGCAGGCGCGGCACCCCGTTGCGGCGAAACTGGTCGCGCGGCAGCGACAGGCAGAACTCCACCAGGCCCAGATCGCAATACGGATCGCGCCAGGACCAGGCCATGCCCTGAAAGAGGTGGGCGTATTGGGCGTTGTTCTGGCGGAAATGTTCCAGCAGCCGGATATGGTTGTCGAGATCGGGCGAGCCCGTGCGCACGGTCGGCTGATCGTGTTCCGCCAGCCGCAACCGTTCCGCGACTTCTGGCCGGATGCTGCTCCATTCCTGCCACCAATAGTCCCGGCCGCCGCGCAACCGCCGCGTCAGGCGGCGAATGCCGGGGCCGGCCAGGGGCGCCACCGCCTGACCCCAAAGCGCCCGGGGGCCCCAGAACAGCCGTGGCCGGCCCCGCAATTCCGGGCGATAGGGAACGAGGTTGCGCCAGGCCGCCAGCGCCCGCCCGCGCCGCAACTGATCGGCCGCCACCCGGCCGCCGGTATAGCTGAGCGTGACATTGCCCGCATCGCCGCTCAGGACCACGCCGATGTCCTGTTCCCGCACAGTGCGCTCCAAGGGCAACAGCATCCAGGATATCTGATAGGGTCTCTTCACCGGCCAGTCGCGGCTCTGCAGCGGCCCGCCGGCATATTCCATCGAAAGGTCGGGTTGCCAGGCATCGACCAGATGCGGCGTCAACCCGGGATAGCGGGCCAGGAAAGGCTGCAGACGCTCCCACTCGTCGGCGAAATGACCGGCATCCGGGGGCAGCTGGGGAACATCGGGATCGGCGCGGATGGTGAGGGTATGGACGGGCGCGTCATGGCTGCGGGAGGCCGTCGCGGCGACGCCGGGGGAATCCAGCCCTGCCGACAGCAGGCACAGGATGGGTTTGCCGGCAGGGCAGCGCGCGGCGACCGCCCGGTCCAGATGTTCGCGCGCGGCCTCCACATACTCGGCATCCCGGCGCAGACGCAGTGTGCGCCGCGGCACCGGTGACCAGAAGGGGGCCGTCTGCGTGGATCCGTCCTGCCATTCCAGATACCAGCCCGGTTGCAGGCGCCGGATGTGGCGCCAGGGGGTGCGGTCGCCGATCCGGCTTTCCATCTTGACCAGCCGGTAGGCAAGCACCTCGGGGTCCGGTTCCGGATCAACCTCCGGGACGGCCAGCAACCAGCTGGGTCGGCTGGCCGCAACGATGCCGTCGGGCGTGGCGGCATGGCACAGGCTGTCCCGCCCCATCGGGCAGGCGGCGAGCAGCAGCGAGCGATCGGCGGGCGACCAGCGCACCAGGGTGTAGTCGCCATCCAGCCGGGCGAGCCCGTCGACGCCCCACCGGTCGAGAAGGGCATCGACCAGCCGCACCGGCGTCAGCGGCGTCGTCCGGTCCAGCCCCAGCTCTCGGGCCAGACCGGCGAGATTGTAGATCTCGCCGTTGACCAGCGTCACCGCGCCTGACGGACCCGCCCCGATTGATCGGGGCGCGGGGCGCCGTAGCCGGCCGGTCGGGTTGTCGCGGCCCAGCCCGACGACGACACCGCCGTCACCCTGGTGAATCCGGTCGATGCGGAAGTCCGACGGGCAGCGGCGGGCCAGATCACGCACCGCGCCACCGGTGCCGGCCAGAAACCCGGCGCTGCTCTGAACCATCCTGGCGGCGGGTCAGGAATGGGTGGAAATAAAGCCGTCGTCCGAAACATTGCTGATCCCCTGGGTCAGGGGCGTGGCATTGTAAACGCCCAGAACCGGCGCAGCCCAGGGCAGCAGGTCCGTATTCCGGGGCAGGGCAGGATGCGCCGGAGAGGCGGTCATTTCAGGCTTGTTCATATCCACACCAGCACATAACGGGTTCAAGTGGCGTACGGGGTTCCGGTACACGGGTGACCTCGCGGTCAGGGCACTTTGCAGGAAAACGTCGTCATTTTCAAACAGACTTTCTGACCGAACTCTTCGGACGCAGCTCCAGGCGTCGCTTTGGGAAAGTCATTCCAACGCTGTTTATTTCCACGCGAAAGATATTTGCGTCGCCGGCGTGAAACCGGCGCCGACGGCCCGAAGGCGGTCACCCCGCCCGCGGCAGCGGCAGGGTGCCCGGGGTCTTGATCTCGCGCAGCACCAGGCTGGAATGCATCTCGCGGATGCCGGGGAGGCGGCGGACCACGGTCATGGCGAAGCTGCCGAAGGCATCCAGATCGGCGGCGACGACCTGGAGCAGGAAATCGGCCTCGCCGGTGATCGCCCAGCAGGCCGTCACTTCGTCCAGGCGCATCACCTCGGCCTCGAACAGCCGGGCCTCGGCTTCGGAATGCACGCCGATGCGGGCGCGGACGAAGGCCTGCACGCCGAGGCCCAGCCTGCGGCGGTCGAGCTGCACGCCATAGCCGCGGATCACGCCCAACTCCTCCAGCCGCCGCACCCGGCGCCAGCAGGGCGAGGGCGAGAGGCCGACCGCCTGGGCCAGATCCTGATTGCTCATCCGGCCATCGCCCTGAAGCGTGCGCATGATCCGGATGTCGGCGGCATCGAAGCTGATCTCCGGCATGATCCATCCCCGGATTAAGAGAAAGCCGGCAGGATCTTGCGGGATCTGTGACGTTGTCGGCAAGCTTTGCACGCGCTTTTCGGGCGAAACGCGCTACACTGCGCGTGTCCGGTGCACAGGGCCGGGCCTTATCACCCGAAGGTTATCATCCATGCTGCACGGTTTCACACCCCCCTATACCCCGGAGGGCCGTTCCTCTCTGGTGCCGCCGCCGCCCTGGCATTATGCCGGCACGGTGCTGTCCATGGCCTGCCCGACCGATCCGGCGGCCGCCGCGCGCTTCCTGCCCCAGGGGTTCGGCCGCGCGACCGGGCGGATCATCGCCCATGTCTGCGAATGGCAGGCGACCACCGACGGCTGGGAACTGCTCGACCCGGTCAATGCCCAGTACCGGGAATTCATCCTGCTGGTCGAGGCCGAGCGCGAGGGTGCGCTGGTCAATTTCTGCCCGATGATCTGGGTCGATCAGGACATCTCGCTGATCCGCGGCTGGCTGCAGGGCTGGCCCAAGAAACTCGGCCAGGTGTGGATGACCCGCTCCTACGGGCTGGACCATCCGGCGGCCGCTCCGCTCCGCGCCGGCACCCGGCTGGGGGCGAGCCTGGCGGTCAAGGACCGGCGGCTGGCCGAAGCGGCGGTGACGCTGGATGGCGGTGAAGGCCAGGCGCTGGGCTTCCTGGCCGGGCCGACCTATGGGCTGGTGGGGGCGCCGTCGATCATCGGCGAACCGACGCCCGGCGCGCTCCGCCTGGTGCTGCCGGGCATCACCGGGCGGATGGCCGGGCCGATGGTCGGCGGCACGGCGGAGCTGCGCTTCTTCGACGCGCCGCGCGACGAATTGGCCGCCCTCCGCCCCACCGGGCCTGCGGTGGCGGCGATCGGCAATGTCGCGATCACCGTGACGGGTGCGACCGATATGGGCGTGGTGGCGGGGTAAGCCCCACCACCGGCCGGCCCTCAGGCAGCCGCGCCGGATGCCTTCAGCGCGGCGATCTCGTCGGCGGAGAAGCCCCAATCGGCCAGGCCCTGATCGGTATGGGTGCCGGGGGCCGGCGGCGGGGTCGGCCGGTCGGGTGCCGTGCGGCTGAAGCGCGGCGCCGGGCCCGGCTGAACCACGCCGTCCACCTCGATGAAGGTGCCGCGTTCGCGATTATGCGGGTGCTCCGGCGCCTCGAACATCGACAGCACCGGGGCGAAGCAGACATCGCTGCCTTCCATCAGGCTGCACCACTCGTCGCGGGTCTTGGTCTTGAACACCTCGACCAGCCGGGCCTTCATCCGCGGCCATTCCGCCTTGTCGTTCTGGGCCGCGAATTCGGCCGGGTCGAGCCCGGCCAGGCGGATCAGCTCGGCATAGAATTGCGGCTCGATCGAGCCGATCGAGACGTGTTTGCCGTCGGCCGTCTCGTAAGTGTCGTAGAAATGGGCGCCGCCATCGACCAGATTGGAGTAGCGGCGATCATCCCAGCTGCCGGCGGCGGCCATGCCGTACATCATGGTCATCAGGCTGGCGGCACCGTCGATCATGGTGGCGTCGACCACCTGGCCCTTGCCGCTGCGCCCGGCCTCGATCAGCGCCGCCATCAGCCCGAAGGCCAGATAGAGCGCGCCGCCGCCGAAATCGCCGACCAGGTTGAGCGGCGGCACCGGCTTGTCCGCCCCGCCGATCGCATGCAGCGCCCCCGACATGGCGATGTAGTTGATGTCGTGGCCGGCCACCTTCGCCAGCGGCCCGGTCTGGCCGAAACCGGTCATGCGGCCATAGACGAGCTTCGGGTTGCGCGCCAGGCAGATATCGGGGCCGAGGCCGAGCCGTTCCATCACGCCGGGGCGGAAGCCCTCGGTCAGAATATCGGCGCTCTCCACCAGTTTCAGCACGGCGGCGACACCTTCCGGCTTCTTCAGGTCCAGCACCACCGAGCGCTTGCCGCGGTTGGAGAGATCGAATTTCGGATCGAACAGCCCGCTGCCGGTCGCCCGCTCGATCCGCAGCACATCGGCGCCCAGATCGGCCAGCAGCATGGCGCAGAACGGCCCCGGGCCGAGGCCCGCGATCTCGATGACCCTGATCCCCTGAAGCGGACCCATTCCCAGCCTCCCTGTCGGTTGCGGCGCGTCGCGGCGGTATGCCCGGTCTTGCGGCCGTATGATTGAAGTGAACGGCCCGGCTCCGCAACCGTTTTCATCGACCCATGGGTTTCTTCCCGTCCCGCGGGTCAATTCTGCCGGCGGCGACAGTGCGGGACATTCCGGCCGGAACGGATCGGGCAGGCGGGGATTGAGGGGCGAAACCGAAGGAGGGTCAGCGGTGACGGCCGAAACCACAGGTCAGAAGACACAAGCTTCGGGGTCGCAAGCCTCGGGCTCGGGCGAGCCCGGCAATCTCGACGACCTGCTCGACCGGCTGGGAGAGGCCGGCCGGAACGACCAGGACGGCAAGGTGTCGGTCGACGACATCTGGCACACCATCGGCCAGCGATCTTTCGGGCCGCTGCTGCTGGTGGCGGGGCTGGTGGTGATGACGCCGCTGGGCGGCATTCCGTCGGTGCCCACCATCTTCGGGGTGATCGTGATCCTGATCGCAGGCCAGCTGCTGCTGGGACGCGAAAGCTTCTGGCTGCCGGGCTTTCTGCGCCGGCTGCGCACCGATCAGGGCAAGCTGGACAAATCCATCCGGGTGTCGCGGCCGGTCGCGCGCTTCGTCGACCGGCTGATCAAGCCGCGGCTGACCTGGCTGACCCGCAGCCCCTGGAACCGGGTGATCGCGGGTGTCTCGGTCGCGCTGGCCGCGATCATGCCGCCGCTGGAACTGGTGCCGATGGGGGCCGCCGTGCCGGCGGCAGCGATCACCGCTTTCGGCCTGGCCCTGGTCGCCCATGACGGGGTGCTGGCGCTGATCGCCTTCGCAATCAGCCTTGGCGGCTTCGTCCTGGTGGGGACCCAGCTTCTGTGACGCCGCCAGTGACGAAGCTTTCAGCAAAGACGGGGGCCGGCACCGGCCGGCCAAACAGATAGCCCTGGACCTCGTGGCAGTCGTGGCGGCACAGCATCTCAAGCTGCGCCTCGGTCTCCACCCCTTCGGCGATCACCTCCATGCCGAAACTGCGGCCCAGATAGAGCACCGCGCGCACCACGGCGGCATCCTCGGCATCGGTGGTGATGTCGCGGATGAAGCTGCGATCGATCTTCAGCCGGGTGACCGGGAAGCGCTTCAGCAGGCTGAGCGAGGCGAAGCCGGTGCCGTAATCGTCGAAAGCCAGCCCCACCCCCAGCGCCCGCAGATCATCGAGCAGCTGCAGGGTCAGCGGGTCGTTGCGCAGCACGATGGTCTCGACGATCTCCAGCTCCAGCGCCTGGGGCGGCAGGCCGGTTTCGGCCAGCACCTCGCGCACCAGCTCCAGCAGATGGCCACTGCGGAACTGGGCCTCGAACAGGTTGACGGCGATCCGGAAGTCGGGCCGGCTTGCGCGCCAGACCGCGGCCTGCCGGCAGGCGGTGCGCAGGACCCAGTCCCCCACCGCGGCGGCTGCCGGTTTCTGCGCCAGCACGTCGATGAAGGCCGCGGGCGTCAGCAGGCCGCGCTCGGGGTGGTTCCAGCGGAGCAGCGCCTCGGCACCGACCACGCGGCGGCCCTCGCAGGCGATCAGCGGCTGATAATACAGCTCGAACTGGCCGGTCTCGAAGGCCAGCCGCAATTCCCGCTCCAGCGCGCGGCGGGCGGTGGCCGCCGCGCGCAAGGCCGGCTCGAACAGCACATGGCGGTTCCGGCCGGCCCGTTTCGCCTGCTGCAGGGCCAGCATCGCCGCCCCCAGCAGCTCGTCCGGGTCGCCGCCATGGCCGGGCCCCAGCGCAATGCCCATGCGCACACCCACCGTGCAGGGGCGGCCGGCGATGTCGTGCGGGGCCGAAACGGCGGCCATCAGCCGGTCGGCCAGCGCGCTCGCCCGCGCCATGTCGTCGCCCGCCAGCAGAATGACGAATTCATCCCCCGCCAGCCGGGCGACCATCATCGCCGTCCCCGCACAGATGTCGCGCAGCCGTGCTGCGGCGCTTTTCAGCACGACATCCCCGGCCGGATTGCCGAAGGCATCGTTCACTTCCTTGAAGCCGGCCAGATCCAGCAGCATCAGCGTGACCGGACGGGAGGCGGCCATCACCTCGGCCATGCGGCGATACCAGGCGCCGCGATTGGGCAGCCCGGTCAGGCTGTCGACATAGGCCAGGCGGAACAGCCGCTCTTCGCTGCTGCGGCGCTCGGTCACGTCGCGGATGATCACGCCGATGCTGACGGCCCCGCCTTCGGTCCAGGTGGAGACCGACAGATCGGCGGGAATGGCCTTGCCGTTCCGGTCGATCACCGGCAGTTCGATCGACGGCCCGGCCGCCGGCATCAGCCCCCGGCGCAGCCGGTCCAGCTGTCGCGCATAAAGCCGCCGCCAGCTGTCCGGCACCAGGATCGCGGCGTCGCGGTCGACCATCTCGGCGGCGCTGTAGCCGAACAGCCGTTCCGCGGCGGCATTCCAGAAGCTGACCCGGCCATCGCCGGTCAGGCAGAGAATGGCGTCGGGAGAGGTGGCGGCGATGTTTTCGAACCGCGCCTGATCGGCGATGCGGGCATGGATCAGGCGGCGGATTTCCATCCGCTCCATCACCAGCCCGGCGATATCGGTCAGCGTGTGGCGGTCGGCCGCGCTGAAATCGTCGCGCGGCCGGCTGTCGATCAGGCAGACGGTGCCGATCCGCCGGCCCGACGGGGTGATCAGCGGCTTGCCGGCATAGAAGCGGATGAAGGGCGGCCCCAGCACCAGATCATTCGCCTGGAAACGCGGATCCTGCCGGGCATCGGGGACGACGAAGACCTCGTCCGCGAGGATCGCATGGGCGCAGAACGACACGTCGCGCCCGGTCTCGCAGACATCCAGCCCCAGCCGCGCCTTGAAAAACTGCCGGTCGCCGGCCACCAGCGACACCAGCACGATCGGCACGTCGAACAGCCGCGAGGCCAGGCCCACCAGACGATCGAATTCCTCTTCGGGTGGCGTGTCGACCAGATGATAGGCCGCAAGCGCCGCAAGACGATCGTCTTCGTCCGCGGACATCGGCCAGGAGGTCGGGGTCGGCTCGACGGAAGAAGTCGGCTCGGTGGGTCGGGTCATCTCGTCCTGCTCGCACGCGGCCCTTTGCGGGGCAGAGGTTGAAGTTTAGCAGAACCGGGTTAACAAACTCTCCCTCCGCGCGGATCGATCGGGCCCTGCCGGCGTTGCACCGGCAGGTCGATCATGAAACCTGGCCGAAGACGGAACCTGCAGGAGACCGCCCATGCACGCCCGCGCGCTTCTCCCCATCCTTGCAGCGCCCCCCAATGTCGCCCCCCTCACCCTGGTCGCCACCCTGACCCTGGTCGCCACCCTCACCCTGGCCGCCACCCCCGTCCGCGCCCAGGACCCGCCGATGGCGGTGCAGGCGACCGTCGCCGTGGTGAAGCCGGCGAAGCTGGATCTACCCGAACGCGACCAGGATCTGATCCGCCACCTGACGGTGTCCGACGGCTACAAGGTCGAGGTCTATGCCCGCGATCTGGGGGCGCCGCGCATGCTGGCGGTTTCCCCCGCCGGCACGCTTTATGCCACACGCCGCGACACCGGCGATGTGGTGATGCTGCCGGCGGCCGATGGCGGCGGCGCGCGCACGCCGCGCACCGTGGCGAGCCGCGCCGGGCTCCACGGCATCGCCTTCGACGGCGACCGGGTCTTTCTTGCCACCACCACCGATGTCTATGTGGCCGAGGTGCTGGCCGATGGCGGCTTCACGCGGCTGGAACGGATCATCGACGACCTGCCCGATGGCGGCCAGCACCCGAACCGGACGCTGGCCATCGGCCCCGACGGGCAGCTCTACATCTCGGTCGGCTCCAGCTGCAATGCCTGCGCCGAACCCAATCCCGAACATGCGACCATCCTGCGCGCCAGCCCCGACGGACAAAGCCGCCGGATCTTCGCCAGCGGCCTGCGCAACACCATCGGCTTCGACTGGCAGCCGGAAACCGGCGCGCTTTACGGCTTCGATCACGGCATCGACTGGCTGGGCGACGACGGCCAGCTGGAAGAGCTGAACCGGATCGAACAGGGCGGCCGCTATGGCTGGCCGCATCTGGTGGATTTCTCCCGCCCCCATGTCCGCAGCGCCCCGCCCGACGGCGTGTCGCTGGCCGACTGGAAGGCGATGTCGACCGAACCCGCGCTTGGCTACACCGCCCATGCCGCCCCGATGCAGATGGCGTTCCACGACGGCACCGGCATGCCGGCGGATGTGGCGGGCGATGCCTTCGTCGCCATGCGCGGATCCTGGAACCGGGCCACGCCCAGCGGTTACGAGGTGGTGCGGGTACGCTTCGAAGACGGCCGCCCGGTCGAGGTCCGCCCCTTCCTGACCGGCTTTCTGGCGGCGCCCCGGGGGGATGACCGGGTGCCCGGCATGATCGGCCGGCCGGTCGGCCTCGCGATCATGCCCGATGGCGCGATCATGGTGGGGGACGACACCAATGGCGTGATCTACCGCATCACCCACCCCGCGACGGAGGCGACCGGCGCGCGCATCGCGCCCGCAGAGCCGCCGGCGCAGAAGCCTGCGGGCCGGCCGCTGGCGCTGGAGCAACTGGCGCCGGACCAGGCGGCGGAAATGACGGTCACCGCCGGTTTCGAAGACGGCGGCAGCCTGCCGACGGCGATGCTGGCCCGCGGCCACGACGCCTCGCCCGCACTCACCTGGTCGGGCGCGCCCGAAGGCACCCGCTCCTTCGCGGTGATCATGGAGGATCCGGATGCGGGGGATCCGAAACCCTTCGTCCACTGGATGATCCACGACATCCCGGTCGGCCATCAGGCTCTGCGCACCGGCCTGCCGACGGCGCCGGTGCTGCGCGATCCGGAAGGCGCCCGCCAGGCGACCAACAGCCAGGGCGGCATCGGCTATACCGGCCCCAAGCCGCCGCCGGGCGACAGGCGCCACGCCTGGCACCTGGTCGTGCTGGCGCTGGATGTCCCGCGGCTGGAGGTCGGCCCCGCCGCCGATCCCGACGCGGTGCTGAAGGCCATGGACGGCCATGTGATCGGCGCCGGCCGGCTGGTTGGCCATGCTGGTGGCTGATGCATCCTTCCCGCTGCCGGTCGTCCACAACCCCGGCGCCGGCGGCGGCCTGTGGCCGGAGGCGCGGCTGCGCGCGCGGCTTGACGCACAGGGACTGGCGGCAGCGCCCCTCATCCACGCAAAGGATCCCGATCTCGGCCTGCGCCTTGCCGCCGCCGCAGCGCTGCCGGCTGACGCTGGGCGACCGGGTCGTAGCCCTGCGCAGCCTGCTGGTGGAGGTTCCCTGCCTGCCATGGAGCGGGCCGCGGCTGCTGATCGCACCCGGCCTGTCGCCCGGCGGCCGCCAGATCTGCGCCGTCACCCTGTCCGCCCGCCATCTGGCGGCGGCCCGGGACTGGCTCGCCGATCCCGAAATGCCGGTCCATGTCTTGTCGCCGCTGACCGCGCCCCATATCGTTCTGGACGGCCCATAGCGTTCTGGACAACCAGCGGCCCGGTCAGGATCGACGATGCGCAGCTGACCGAAGATGCCGCCGGCCGCCCCTTCGCCTTCGACCCCCACCCCTTTCGGATCCGGCCCGATCCCTTCCGCATCCTCACCGATCCCGATATCTGATCGACCCGCCAGACGGAGACCCGCCGTGACCGCCCTCAGCCCGAACGAGCTTCATGACATCGAGATGCTGGCGGTGGAACTGGCCGAGCGCGCCGGCGCCGAAATCGTCTCGCGGCTGGGCTCTCTGCTGTCGGTGCGCTACAAGACCGGCGCCGAAGACGACCGCACGCTACGCAACCCGGTCTCGGATGTCGACGAGGCGGTCGAGCGCGCGATCCGCGAGCGCCTGGCCGGGCGCTTCCCGGAACACGACGTGATCGGCGAAGAATTCGACCACCGCCCCGGCCGCGATCACAGCGTGGTCTGGGCGATCGATCCGATCGACGGCACCTCCAATTTCGTCAACGGCTTCCCGCTTTTCGCCTGCTCGATCGGCGTGCTGGAACGGGGCCGGCCGGTGGCCGCGGCGGTCTGGTGCGCGACCAGCCATGCGCTGCGCCCGGGCGTCTATCACGCACGCAAGGGCAGCGGGCTGCAATTCGACCGCCAGCCGCTCACGCCTGCCCGCAACCCGATGGTGCACCGCCGTTTGGCCGGCGTGCCGCAATTCCGCCGCGGCCGCCACCCCTGGGATCTGCGCAAGACCGGATCGGCTGCCATCGAATGCGCCTTCGTGGCGGCCGGCCTGCTGGAGGCGGCGGCCTTCAATTCGCCCAATCTCTGGGATGTGGCGGGCGGCGTGCTGCTGGTGCAGGAAGCGGGCGGCACGGTGCTGGAGGGGCGACCGGGTGCCTGGCAGGAATTCACGCAGTTCGCCCCCCGCCGCGGCCGCGGCGACACCCCCGACGCCCCCGCCGATCTGGCACGCTGGAACGCCGGTCTGATCCTGGGCACCAGTGCCGAAGCCGCCCGGATCATGGCGGAACAGGCGATCGCGGAGGGGTGAGGCGATCAGCCCGGTTCGGCCGATGCCGGGCTGCCGCGCCGGCGGCCGGCCAGCACCTCGTCGAAGGCATCGGCGATGCGCGCCACTGCGGTCAGCAGCGGCACGTCCTTCAGGTCATGACCTTCGGCCAGGGCGGCGGCGTTCAGACCCGATCTGCGGGCGCGGGCGACCAGCCGTTCGGCCAGGGCGTAATCGGCGGCGATCCTGCGGGCGAGCGCTTCCAGAACCGGGAAGGCAGTCTCAGACTGTGCAACGTTCGACATGACGGCGATCCTTGGAACGGCACGTCCGGGACATCTGTTGGGGGGAGACGACGTGTTGGGCGAGACGACGGGCGTGCCAGGGCGTTATCATAACCTGGGCGCCGCCGGCGAACCCGGCCCGGCGTCTCAGATAGCCGGCCCCGCGTCTCGATCCGCGATGGCCGTTATGAAAGACCACCGCCCGTGCCCAACCCTTCCGTTCCCGACCCGGAATTGTCCACAGCCGCGCCCACGCAAGCGGCCGGGGTCGTCCGGCTGTTCGGCGCCAATGCCGGGGGCCATGATGCAGCCTTCGAAGGCTGGCGTCTGGCGCTGGACGGGGTGTTCGACGTCTCGCGCCCGCGCGATGGCGGCGATCCGTTCCGGGGCGGCATCGTCGCCCATGATTTCGGCCAGGCGGTCATCACCGACGCCCATGCCGGCGGCCAGCGCTTCCGGCGCGACGGCCGCACCATCGCCCGCGGCGGTCTGGATCATTTCATCGTCCAGCTCTACCGCCAGGGCGGCTTCGACGGCGAGGCCGAGGGCCGCGAGATGGCGGTCCGCCCGGGCGATGTCTGCCTGTTCGACCTGTCGCGGACCATGCAGACCGATGCCGGGCAGTTCCGGAACGTCACTCTGCTGCTGCCCCGCGCCCTGCTGGCGCCGCTGGTCGACACGCCCGACGATCTGCACGGGCTGGTGCTGGACGGCAGTTCCGGCCCCGGCCGGATCCTCGCCGCCCATCTGCAAAGCCTGGTGGCCCAGGGCGCGCTGATCGACCCGGCCGATGCCGGGCCGGTGATGGAAGGCACGGCCGGGCTGATCGCCGGCTGTTTCCGCAGGGCCATGGCGCTGGCCGGCCCCACCGACGGCGAGGCCGCCCAGGTGGTGCGCCACGGGGTGCGCGATGCCGTGCTCGGCGCCATGCACCGTTTCATCGACGCCAACCTGACCTCCCCGGAGCTGACGCCCGATGCGCTGATGCAGCGTTTCCACATCTCGCGCCCCACCCTCTACCGGCTGTTCGAAAGCTCGGGCGGGGTGGTCGCCCATATCCGCGCCCGGCGGCTCCGGCGCTGTTTCGCGGCGATCACCGATCCGGCCCAGGCCCATCGCCGGCTGTCGGACATCGCCTATGATTGGGGCTTCACCGACGACACCGCCTTCGCCCGCGCCTTCCGCCGCAGTTTCGGCCTGTCGCCCCGCGATGCCCGCCGCGCGGCGCTGGAAGCCCGTGCCGCCGGCCACCACGACGGCACCATCCGGGCGCTGCCCGGCGGCGATCCCGGCCTGCAGCGGCTGATCCGGCAGCTGCGGACCGTCTGAGGCCCCCTGCTGCCCCCTCCCCCCTGCCACCGGTGCAGCCCGGCCCTGCACATTCCGCCATCTGCAATCGCTCGCCTGATCGCGCGGGATAGGGCACACTCTCTGCCTTGAGAGGATGCCGGTTCGGGAGGACCGGCCGCGACGCGCGGCCAACGCGCGCGCAGAAACGGCAGAACCTGGGCAGTCGCAAGGCGGGGTCGAATGACGAGATTTAAGAGCGGCGGCGCTGCCGATGCGGCGCTGATGGGGTCACTGGTGCGCCTGTGGCTGGAAGCGGGCACGGTGATGATGATGCGCACCGGCATGAGCCTGTTTCAGACCGGCCCGGCGGGCGAGGAAGTCCGGATGGTGACCGAAAAGCCGGCCGCGTTCATCCAGGCTCAATTTGCCGCCACCGCCGCCGCCGGCGCCGCCATCACCCGCGACCCGATGGACCCGATGGGCGCCATGGTCGCCGCCGGCCGCGCCTGGACCGGCGTGATCTCCCGCAAGACCAGCGCAAATCGTCGGCGGCTGAACCGGCATATCTCGGCGAAGTGAGGGGTGGGGGTGGCCGCTGAGGCTTTGCCGGCAGCCCTCAGATCGGCGGAAGCCCGGCTGCGATACGGACCCGGTTGAATTCGACATAAGGGATGATCAGCGAAAGTGGCCGGTCGTCCAGTGGCACGGCGCCGTATCTCGCATACCATCGGGCTGCATCGGCATCCCTGGCATCGATGAACAGGGCGGTACCGCCAACGCTGGCGGCCGCACGCATGCAGCGCTCGACGGCACCCACCGGCAGATGCCCGCCAGGACTGCGGTCATGTCCGCGTGCAATCGGCTCTTCCCGCCAGGTCGGCAGGCCGGTCACGAGGTCTTCCGGACATTCTGTTCTTCGACGAACCGGAGCCTGGTCTGCACCCGCATGCCATTACGCTGGTGTCTGAAATGCTCAAGCGGGTGGCCAGGACACGGCAGGTGTTTATTGCGACCCGGTCGCCCTACATGGTGGACTGCTTCGACCTCGACAATATCGTGGTCGCCGAAGCCAGCGACGGGGCGACGACGCTGCGCAACCTTCCCCGGGCGCAGTACCAGCAATGGCTGGATGACGACTATCTCCTGTCGGATATCTGGCTCCTGTCGGATATCTGGCTCCTGTCGGATATCTGACTCCTGTCGGATATCTGACTCCTGTCGGATATCTGGCTGAAAATGCCCGTCGGGGTGCCCGGATGATCAGGGTGGCCAGATGAATCGCATCTGCATCGTCTGCGAGGGTGCGACCGAGGTAGAGTTCGTCAAGGGGTGTCTGGCGCTGTCGGTAGAACGGCTGGCGCGCTTCCTGTCCCATCCGTATCGGACCCGCCGGCAGCAGGCAAAGAGGCTGGATTCCCGTCCCACAGGGGCCTGGGTTATTAATGGATCGTTCCGGAAGGTGAGTGTCATGTCGACCTCTCTCAAGATTGATGACGACCTCGAACGGCGCCTCCACGAGGTGGCAGGCCGCCGCCGTCGCTCCGTCGATGCCGTCACGGTTGAAGCGATCCGGCAATATGTCGAACGCGAGGAAGCCCGCGACGACTTCCGACGGGAGGCCGAAGTGTCCTGGGCCGCTTATCAGACGGACGGCCTGCACCTGACCGGCCAGGAAGTCAGCGATTGGCTGAACAGCTGGGGCGCCGACGGCGAGACGCCGGCGCCGCGGTGCCACAGGTAATCGTCACCAGGAATGCCGTTCGCGGCATCCAGCGCTGCCAGGCCTTTCTGGCGGCCAAGGCGCCCGATGCTGCTTATGTGCTGGCTTTCCGACACCAGAAGGAAGCCGGCTATCTGTTGCCTTGACCACCCGGCCCTCACGGAGCCCCCACCTCCCACCCGATCCCATCGCTCCGCCGCCACCCGCCGGAAGCGGTCATGCAGCCGGTCGAAGCTGGCGGTGTCGCGGGCGACCAGCAGGAAGCCGTCGCCATCGGTCAGCGGCAGCACCACCGCCTCGATCGGGGCACTGAGCGCGGGCGCCGGTTGTGCGATCTCAGGCCGGCCGGGCGGGCGCCAGGCCAGAAGTTCGGTTTCGAAAAGCAGATCGGCCGTCGCCGTCAGGGTGTCATGATCCGGCATCGGCGCCTCTGCGGGCACCAGGATCAAAACCTGTTGCTGCATGCCCCAGCGCGCATTGTCCAGCGCCCCGTCGATCACCGCCGCCGCCGGGCCGGTGGCAAAGATCAGCCGCCGGGTCAGCCAATAGCGGATCCGGGCGCGGAGTGTCGCGCAATAGGCCGGGTCGATCCAGAATACCGCCCGCCCCTCCCCGGTCACCGCCTCGGCCAGCCAGGCCGCCAGTTCCGGCGTCGGCTGGGCATCCACCGGCGGCGGTTCGGTCGAAAACGCCACCCGCATGCTCCGGCCATCGGGCCGGACGGGGTCGGCGATCAGACGGTTGCTGGGCGTGGTCACGGCTGCGCTCCGCCGGCCGCCGCAGGCAAGCTGGTCTCAGGCAGCGGCGTGAAGAAGGTATCCGCCGCCCAGTCATAAACCTCGCCGGACACCGCCTCGCCCAGCGCATAACCGCCGATGCCCCCGACGATGCAGCCGCCCAGCGCGCCCACGCCCGTGCCCAGCCCGGGTTCCACGAAGGTGCCGGCGGCAGCGCCCAACTGGCCGACACCCCGGCAGCCCAGCCAGGCCCCGGTCCAGCCGGAGACGACCTGCACCGTGCGCCGGATCGGCCGGTCGGCGACGACGATCGACCAGGCATCGATCGCAATGCCTGCGATCAGAAACACCCGCCCGGCATAACGATAAGCCCGCGCCCCCTGATAGAGCGCGGCCCCGCCACGCCCGGCCGGCGCATGGTCGCTGATCCGGAAGCTGTCATGGGTGCCGCGCTGGTTCCAGTGATAGTCGATGGTACCGCTGCGCGGATTGGGGCCGTAATCGAGCCGCAGCACCCGCTTGCCGGTGACGTCCTGGAAAAACAGGGTGGAGGTCGACTGGCCGCGGAAGCGCGGATCGCGCGTGTCCAGCGCCACCGCCAGCCCGTTGGTCCCGGGTATCGGAATCCGCACCACCGACCCCGCCCCCACACCCACCGGGATCATCCCCGACATCAGGTCCTCGTCGCTGGTCACCTCTTCGCTCAGGGTCGGATCTGCCATGATCTGTCGTCCGTGATGGTGGTCAGGGAGCAGAGAAGGTGGATCGTCACCCGCGCAGGGCTGACGGGGGAAGAGAGGGTGAGAGGGCCGGCATGGCCATGCCGGCCAAGAACCACCACATCACCGCCACCCGGCCCTCACAAGGTCGCCACCTCCCAGCCGATGCCATGCTCCGCCGCCACCCGCCGGAAGCGGTCATACAGCCGGTCGAAGCTGGCGGTGTCGCGGGCGACCAGCAGGAAGCCGTCGCCATCGGTCAGCGGCAGCACCACCGCCTCGATCGGGGCACTGAGCGCGGGCGCCGGTTGTGCGATCTCGGGCCGGCCGGGCGGGCGCCAGGCCAGAAGTTCGGTTTCGAACAGCAGATCGGCCGTCGCCGTCAGGGTGTTGTGATCCGGTATCGGCTCGGCCGCCGGCACCAGGATCAATACCTGTTGCTGCATACCCCAGACCCCGCCGAACGCCTCTACGGCCAGCTCTGCGGCCTCATCCGTCACCCGAAAGGCCACCGCCCGGGTGATCCGGCGTTTCAGGCGCGCAATCAGGCCCGGCGGAGGGTCATGATCGATCCAGACCACCTGCCAGTATCCGCCGGTCACTGCCTCTGTCAGCCAGGCCGCCAGTTCCGGCGTCGGCTGGGCATCCACCGGCGGCGGTTCGGTGGAGAAGGCGACCCGCACGCTCCGGCCATCGGGCCGGACCGGATCGGCGATCAGGCAATTGCGGGCGGTCGTCACGGCCGTGCTCCGCCAGCCGCCGCGGAGGGTGCGGTCTCGGGCAGGGCGGTGTCGGGCAAGGCGGTCTCAGGCAGTGGCGTGAAGAAGGTATCCGCCGCCCAGTCATAAACCTCGCCCGAAACCGCCTCGCCCAGCGCATAGCCGCCGATGCCGCCGACGATGCAGCCACCCAGCGCGCCCACCCCCGTACCCAGCCCCGGTTCCACGAAGGTTCCGGCCATGGCCCCCAGCTGGCCGACACCCCGGCAGCCCAGCCAGGCGCCGGTCCAGCCCGAGACGACCTGCACCGTGCGCCGGATCGGCCGGTCGGCGACGACGATTGAATACATATCAATGGCCACCCCGGCGATCACGAGAACCCGCCCGCCATATTTGTAGGCACGCGCCGATTCGTAAGCCAGTGCACCGATCCGTCCCCCGGGGGTGTGATCAGAAACGCCGAAGATCTTGTGAACCCGATCCTGATTCCAATGGTAATCGATACATCCGGATCGTGGATTGTACCCATAGTCTAAACGCAGTACTCGCTTACCGGTGATGTCCTGCAAAAAGAGGGTAGAAGTCGATCGCCCGCGACGGCGTGAGTCATTGGTCTCAAGCCCCACCGCAAATCCAGGGGTCCCGGGTATCGGAATCCGCACCACCGACCCCGCCCCCACACCCACCGGGATCATCCCCGACATCAGGTCTTCGTCGCTGGTCACCTCTTCGCTCAGGGTCGGATCTGCCATGATCTGTGGTCCGTGATGGTGGTGGCTGGCGTGATGGTGGTGGCGGTGGTGATGGCGGTTGGGGGCGGGCCGTCACCCCCCGCCAAAACTCCCCCGCACGATCTCGAACACCCGCCGGTTGGCGGCGTCGATCAGATAGGGGTCGGGGTCGGGGCGCGTGCCGGCCAGGGCGAAGACCACCCAGCCGCGCGGTTCGCGGACGATGGTCATCTCCACCCGCACCGGCACGCCGGCCCGATTGACCGCGGTGGTGCTGCCGGTCTGCACCTCGGCCGTCGCACCCGGGGCGCTTGCCCGGTCGAGGGTCGGGGTGTCGAAGGTCAGGTCCTGCCGGGTGCGCAGGGTCTCGGCCACCGCCGCCGCCAGCGCCGCATGATCCGTCGCCGCCTGGGGCGCCAGCGTGCCGACATAGATCAGCCCCACCGGCCGGCCGCCGGCATCGGTGGCGGTGAACTGCCGCCCGGCCGCGCGGGGCAGGCGGTCGTCTTGTGCCATCGTCCATGCCGCCGGCACCAGCAGCCAGGCGGGGATCGGCCCGTCCCAGGCGGCCTCGCGCATCGGCTCGGCATAGGGGCCGCCGATCAGCCCTTCCAGGCGGAAGCCTTCGGTGGCGATGAACAGCGTTTCCTCGGCCGCCGCAAAGCCGTCGCGCGACACCGAGGCATCCGCCAGAAACATCAGATCGCCGGATTTGTAGCTGCGCAGCCGGTGCACCCGGCCCGCGCGTTCGGCCAGAACATCGCCCTGGGCCCCGGCCGCACCCGGCAGGCGGCGGGCATCCAGCACCTGCCAGTCATTGGCCTTCAGCCATTCCACCATCCAGTCGGCCGGCGCCAGTTCGCGACGCATGCGCTGCACCGCCACCTCCAGCCGCACATCGCCATCGGGCGCCGACCACGCGGCCAGCACCGCCAGCCCCTCGGTCTCCTCCGCCCGGGGCGGCAGGGCATGGGTGGTCCAGCCATGGGGGATCAGCACCGAAAAATTCGTCCCCGGCCGTCGGGCATCGCCATAGGGCACCCGGCTGTGGCCGGCGGCGATCTCGGCGCGGGGGGTGACGGGTTCGGTCATCAGCCGCTCGGCGGCGCCGGCCCCGGATGCCGTCAGCAAAAGGACCGTCACCGCCAGGGGGAACAGCGCCTGCCTCATGCCGCCGCCGTCGCATCGGCAAAGCTCGCGACCACGATCTCGAAGGCGCGGCGGTTGATCGCGTCCACCAGCAGCGGGTCGGGGTCGGGGCGGTTGCCCAGCAGGGCGAAGACCGACCAGCGGGCGGGGTCGCGGGCGATGACCAGTTCCAGCCGCACCCGCTCGCCATTGGCGCGGCGGGCGGGGACCCTTGCCTCGCGGACATCCACCTGGGCGTCGGGCTCGCTCACCCGGCGCAACGGCGTCTCCTGGATCTCGATCTCCTGATCCTTGCGGAACGAGGCGGTCAGCCGGTCCGCCAGCTCGTCATGGCCGGCGGCGCCGTCATGGGGGATGGTCGCCACATAGATCAGCCCGACCATATGGTCTTCGGTCGCCGGGTTGGCGAAGCGCCAGGCCTGGCCCTCGCGCAGCTGATCGTCGCGCTGCTGCACCCAGATCGCCGGGATCACGAAGCGGGCGGGCGCCGGTGCGGTCAACGTCACCTCGCGCAGCGGCTCGGCCGGCACGGGGGATGCCGCGCCGGTCAGGCGGAAGCCTTCGGTGCCGATGAACAGGGTCTCTTCAAGCGCGTCGAAGCGATGGCGGGCGACCGAGGCCGCGACCAGGAACAGCAGCGGCCCGGATTTATAGCTGCGCAGCCGGTAGATCCGGGCATCGGGTGCCGTACGCTTCACCGCCAGCACATCGCCGAGCGCGCCGGCGGGCGAGGCGATCCGGCGCGCCGCCAGCACCTCGAAATCATTGGCCTTCAGCCATTCGACCATCCAGTCGGCCGGCGCCAGCTCGCGGGCCAGCCGCTGCACCGACACCTCCACCCGCGCATCCTCGCCCGGGTCCGACCAGACGGCCAGCGGCACCAGCCCCTCTTCCGCCGCCCCCGCTGGCCTCGCCGGCGGGTGGGTGTCCCAGCCATGGGGCACCAGCACCGAAAACCCGGTCTCGGGGCGGCGATCGTCTTCATAGGCAACGCGGCTCCAGGTCCGGGCGATGTCCTCGCGCGGGGTCCGGGGCTCGGTCATCAGCTGCATCCGGTCGTCTCTCCTGCTCATGACCGCTAGTCTCCACCGCCCGAGGGGCCGATGCTGCCCTTCAGCCGCACGCCCGCCCCCAGGATCGCGCCCAGCTTGGCATAGGCGCCGCCATGGACGCGACCGTCGCCGCCATAGTCGTAATAGCCGAACCCGCCCGCCGAGGCGGCAACGGTGCCGGCGGCACCGGTCAGGCGACCCTGAAGATTGATCGTATAGTCGTCGGGCACCCAGGGCAGCCAGCCGATCGGGATGGTGACATCGCCCTGCAACCCGCCTTCCAGCGCCGAGGCGCTGGCCATGCCGCCCAGCGCCAGACCCGCACGGCGGCCGTCATCGCCCAGCAGGATCTCGCCCTTGGCCGAGGCCGCCATCTGGCGGTATTCCGCCTGGCCGCCGACACCGCCGGTCTCCAGATCGCCCAGCGCACCGCGGACATTGGCATCCACCATGCTGGCCCGGGCCTCGCCATAGGCGCCGGCACCATAGCCGACGCCGGCATGGCCCTTGCCCTCGGCACCGAGCACGTTCAGCTTGCCGCCGACGCTGCCGTATTCGCCTTCCAGATCGCCATCCAGGAAGGCCCCGCCGCCCTTGAACTCGGCCTCCACCCGGCCGTCATCGGCGGTGATCGATCCTTCGCCGCCCATCACCCGGGCCGTGCCGCCATCGCCGTCGCGCGTGCCGGCCCAGGCGTCGCCTTCGGCCTTCCAGGCCTCGCGGTCGCCCTCGGTTCCGGGGGTGGCGGGCTGGTTCTGAACATAGTCGCCATAGGCCGGCCCGCAATTCAGCATCACCAGCGGGCCGTTGCTGCCGACGCCGTCGGCGGAAATCGTCACCGAGGATGTGCCGCCGGCATCCTCATCCAGCAGCACCTTGCCCTTGCGCACCACCCCGTCTTTGTTGACGAAGATGAAATTGTCGGTGTTGCGCAGCTGAAGCAGCTTGTTGGTCGACGAAAAGCTGATGCCTTCGGCCGACAGGTCGAAGAAATGGCCGTTGGTATGTTCGAACCGCACCCGCTCGCCATCCAGGATGATCCGGCTCATCACATGCTGGATCAGCACATTGGCGCGGGTCTTCACCACCTCGCTGTTGCCGACCGCACTGCCCCAGAGCGTGTTGGTGTCCTCGGTCGAGACATTGGCGGTGTTGATCATGCGGTTGCGGCCGGCCATGCGGGCATGGTCGCGCTGGGCGCGGAACAAAAGCTCCTCCGCCCCGGCCAGATCCTCGAAGCTCAGCTCGTTGAAGCCACCGCCGCCGGGGCTGGTGGTGGATTTGAACGAGGTCCGGGTCTTGGTCGCAGGCAGGGTCAGGGGCGGCATGGTCTCGGCATTGGGCACGGTGCCGACCACCAGCGGCCGGTCGGGGTCGCCCTCGATGAAGGCGACCATCACCTCCATGCCGATGCGCGGAATGGTCTGCACGCCCATGCCCCGCCCGCCCCAGGGCTGCATCACCCGGATCCAGCACGACGACCGGTCGTCGCCGGTGGCATAGCGATCCCAGGGAAAGCGGACCTTGATCCGGCCATAGCGGTCGGTGTGGATCTCCTCGCCCTTGGGGCCGACCACGGTTGCGGTCTGGATGCCGTCGATCGCCGGGCGCGGCGTGGTCTCGGGCGTCACATAGCGGGTCGCCGCCGGAATGGCGCGGAATTCCGCCGCATAGCGCGGCGCATCGCCGGCAGTGCCGACCTCATACCCCTCGGCGCTGGCGCGGTGCGACACCGCCGTCACCACATGGGGGCTGCCGTTCTCGACCTCAGACGGGTGGCCGGTCAGCGTGAACATATCGCCCGGCGCCAGGCATCGATTGGTCGCCAGCGCCTCGACATGGTCGACATCGCTTTCGATCGCCGCCATCCAGCGCGCGGCCCCGCGCCTGCCACTTTCAGGCGTCAGATGCCGGCCATGCCAGTCATAGATCTCGTAAGGTCCGTTGGTCGTCAGCCCGGCGACCGATCCGGCCCGGCCGGCAAGATCCACCTCCGGCGCCTCGTAGTCATAATCCGACCGGGCGACCGCGCCGGTCACGAAGCGGAAATGCCGGTCCCAGCGGATCACCCCGTTCAGGTCGACATCGGTGGGGGCGAAGCGCAGCACCTCGTCGGCGGCCGGCTGATAGGCATGCACGCCATCGGCCACCACCAGCACATGGGCATCTTCGCGGTGGCGGAAGGTCCAGAACAGCCCGTCCTCTTCCATCAGCCGGGCGACGAAGTCGAAATCGGTCTCGCGATACTGGACGCAATAATCGCGCTTGGGCGGGGTGTTGATCACGCCGCCGAAATCGAAATCCTGAAAGCCGTTCTCGGTGAAGATCCGGCGCATGATCTCCAGGCTGGTCATGTCCTGGAAGATCCGGCAATCCGATGTCTGGGTCAGCAGCCAGGTCCAGGGCCTGACCACCAGCGTATAGGCGCGCCGTCCGCGGGCGACCGCCTCGTCGGCGGAAAGCTCGGTCACGATGCCGCACCAGTGGCGCCGCGTGCCGCCGGCCGATCCCTGGGGCAGTTCCAGCGAAAACCCCACCGGCCGGCCGATCAGCTCGTCGGGGGCGACATCCTCGCGCGTCGCCCGCACCCGCAGTTCGAAGCGGAACAGGGTGGACAGCGCCTCGAAGCCTTCCAGCTTTTCCAGCAGGAAGACGTCGCGGCCAAGGCTCGTGTCCAGCACCAGCAGCCGGCCGTCCTGGATCGGCGCCGAGGAGATCGGCGCCCCTCCCAGGCTTCCGAGACCACCTTCCATCATTCCGGCTCCCTCATCGGTCTCCATCTCCGGCTTCGGCTGGCCGAGCCTATCATCGCCATCCGCGGGTCTGAACCGGCGGCGCGCGCCGCCCCGGCTTTCACACGATCCTGCCGCAGCTTTGTCTCAGCCCCGGTCATTGACAGCCGTCCTTTGCCTCATCCAGCAGCTGCGCGGCGCGCGGCGAGAGCGGGCAGCCCTTCGCCGCCAGCAGCTGCACGGCCAGCCGCGCCTTGTCCGGATCGACCAGATTGCCGGCGAAGCTCGACAACTTTTCATGGAATTCCAGAACGACATTACAGGTCCCGGCTGTGTGCCGGACATCGACCCGCGACACGGCCGCATAGGGCCGGCGATGGCTGCGGATCACGCCGAACTCCACGACATTCGGGTGCAGCACCAGCCGGGGCCTGATGTCGCTGCTGGCCCAGCTGATCCAGGGCAGGCCCTTGATGCCCGCAAACCCCGCCGCCAGCGGCAGATGCAGCACCTCACCATCCGGCGCCCCCCCACCGCCCGGCACCACCTCGCGCCGCACGGGGGCCGCCGCGGTGGCGTCCAGCTTGCCGCGCATCATCATCACCAGCGCCAGCCCGCCCATGCCCACCACCAGCAGGCCGAACACCGCGAAGATCCAGCCGGCCATCATTCCGCCACCCCCACCTCTTCTGCCGCCGCCGCCCCGCCGGTGCGGGTCAGATCCGCCGTCCAGGCCGTGCCGTCGGGGGCGCCGGCGCCACCGAAATCGGCGACATGGCGCAGGAACACGTCCAGCAGCTCGGCCATGTCCTGTGCCCCGCGGGCGACCAGGGCGGCACGCACGGGGGCCGCCTGACGGGCGACCACGGCCGAGGGGTAGTCGCGGGCCAGCCGCACCACCGCTTCGACATAGGCTTCGGTCGACCGGGCGAGTGCCCTGGCGAGGCCGGCGCGGCGGGCCTCCATTTCGGCCACCGCCGCTTCCGCCTCGGCCAGCATCGCCTTCGCGCGGCTGCCCGACCCGGCCTGTTTGCGCATTTTTTCGAGCGTCGGCCGCGCCACCTCGTCCACCGCGCGCGCGACCGCGTCCAGCCGGAGCGCATCGCCGCGCACCCGGTAGCCCGAAAGCGCGCCCGCATTCATCACCGCGCGCAGCGCCCGGTCGCGGGCGGCATTGCTTTCGGCCAGCACCTCGCGGATCTCGCGACCGAGCCCGGCCAGCTCCGCGCGCGCCGCCTCGTCGGGCAGGCCTGCCGCCAGGGTCTCCAGCCGGGCGACCGGGTCGCCGCCGCCGTCTTCACCGCGGATCCGGGCCAGCATGGCATTGGCTTCCGACATCCGTTCCCAGGCCGCGGAAATCTCGCCCAGCCGTTCCTGAGAGGTGACGGCCGGCAGGCCGATCGCGAAACGCGCGCCGATGGTGCGGCCGGTGGCGGGCCGGCCGGTGCGGGCATCGAAGGGCGGAAGCTCGCGGCGGTCGGCCGAGCCCAGCCGGTCGGCCGGGGTGGTGATGTCGCCGCCGCGCACCGCCAGCCCGCCGGCCTGGCCATGTGGCCGGCCGCGGCGGTTCAGGCGGAACGGCTCCTGCGTCAGCTCCGCGGCATTGCCCAGCATGTCGTGCAGCCCCAGCGGATCGGGTTTCAGCAGCCCCACCGGGTGCAGCTTGCCGCCGGCCGACCGGCTGCCCTGGTGCCAGGCATAGTCCGAGGGCGGCCCGTCCGGCATCGGTGCGTGGCGGGCCAGGAAGGTTTCGGTCGCAACCGCCGCCCCGCCGCGGGCGGCATATTCCCATTCCGCCTCGGTCGGCAGGCGCACGAAGCCGGTCATGCCCGCCCGGCCCGGCAGGGTGTCGGGGGCCTCGGCCATCAGCCATTCGGTATAGCGCCGTCCCAGATCGACCGCGTCGAACCAGCTCATCTCCACCGCCGGCAGGCGGGTGCGGATGGTTGGTCTGGCGCAGTCACCCAGAAGCGCGCGGCGCTGCGCCTCGGTCAGCTCGTATTTGGCCAGCAGGTAATAGCGTTCCCCCGGCCGGGCGGGATCGGTGAAGCCGCCGGCCACCGCCTCGATCCGCCGGCCGTCGATCGGCGACAGCGCCGCCCCGGCATCGCCCGCCTCGACCAGCACATCGTCCAGCGGCCCGTCGGCCGGGTGGGCCACGCGCCGGAACACCATCGATCCGCCGCAGGGCATGGGCAGCACCACATCGCCCGCAGCCGGCGCCGGGTTGAACATCTTTTCCGGCCACGGTTCCGCAGCATCAACCTGCCCTGCCATCAGCACCAGGACGATTGCGGCCAGCCACCACCGTTCACCCATCCCGCAACCCCTCCGCCGGGGCGATCCCGGCCGCCCGCACCCCCGCCCAGCCGGCGGCGAGCAGGGCGGCCGCCAGCGTCACCGCCGCCCAGATCCCGAAATCTTCGGCACTCAGCCGGGCGATGCGCTCCCCCGGCGCCAGATCGCCGGCAAAGACCCGGTCGAGTGCCGCGGCAAGCCCCAGATAGGCGAGCCCCGCCAGCGCCAGCGCGCCCGCGGCAAAGGCCGCCGCCTGGGTCAGCGGCACCACCACCAGGGCGCGGGCCGGAAAGCCGATCAGCCGCAGCACCGCCAGATCGCGGCGCTTGCGCTCCACCTGCGCCCGCAGATTGGCGGCCAGCGCCACCAGGCAGCCGACCCCGGCCAGCCCCGCCACCATCCAGAACACCCGGCCCAGATTGCGGTCCAGCGCCTGCATCCGCCGGATCTCGGCACCGTTGGTGCGCAGCTCCACCCCGAGATGCCGGGCGGTATCGGCCGCCAGCCCCTCCACCTCGTAGATCGTGGACGCATACAGCCGGAAGCGGGCATAGCGTCGCGGCCGGTCGGGCGGCGGATCGCCGCGCCAGCCCAGCGCCGGCACCGCCAGCCCCTCGCGGAAATCCTCGGTCGCGGTCAGCAGGTCCAGATGCACCAGGGCGGCGGTTTCGGGCCGCACCGGGCCGTCGGTGATGCCGGTGACGGTCACCGGCAGCCGCGTCAGGTCGAACCGTCCGCCGCGCTGGCGGCTGACCTCGGCGATCAGCGCCGTACCCGGCCCCGCCTGCAACGCCTCTGCCGCCGCCCGGCTCAGCACGATCCGGTCGGGCGCCTCGGGCGCCGGCAGACTGCCCAGCATCGGATCGCCCTGCCCGGTCGGCTGGATCGCGAGGCCCGAAATGGAGGTCCGTGCTTGGCGGTTGCGCAGCCGGGCCAGCCCCGCGGCGATCGCCCGGGTTTCGGGGGTCACGAAGGCCGTGCGCGGATCGGCGGCGATGGCGGCGATGTCGTCGGCGCCGAAACCGCCGCTTGCCACGGGCACGATCAGCCGGTTGGCGGGGTCGCGCACCAGCCGGTCGGCCATGGTGCCGATCACGCCTTCGCGGAGGCCGAACAGCACCAGCAGCGGCGCCAGCACCGCCGCCAGCGCCAGAATCTGGCAGAGCGACAGCCGCCGGTCGGCGACCATATCCTGAATGGCGAGGCGGACGGGCAGAGGGAGGCGCAGGTGCCGGCGCATCAGGCGGCCTCCGTCCAGAACCGCGCCCGCACCACCGGCCCCTCGGCTGCGATCTCGTGGCGGATCATCGCGCGCCCGGTCGCCGCCAGCCGCTGCCAGTCATGGCTGGCGATGATCGCGGTGGCGCCGGTGCGGTCCACCAGATCCAGCAGCAGGGCGAAAACCCGGTCGGCATTGGGCGGGTCCAGCGCCGCGGTGGGCTCGTCGGCCAGCAGCACCGCCGGGCGATGGGCCAGCGCGCGGGCAATCGCCACCCGCTGGCGTTCGCCCACCGACAGCGCCGCCGGCTTCGCGTCCAGCCGATGGCTGATCCCGAGCCGCCCGGCCAGCGCCGCCAGGTGATCGGCATCCAGGCGCCCCGCCAGTTCGGCCGGCAGCGCGATATTGGCGCGCACCGTCAGATAGGGCAGCAGCCCGCCGGTCTGGAGCACATAGCCGATGGCTTGGGCCCGCAGCCGCGCCAGCGCATCCCCCTGCCGCCGCGCCCAGAGATCCGCCAGATCGACCGCGCCAAAGCGCATCACCGCCGCCCGATCCGGCGCCAGACAGCCGGCGAGCAGGTTGAGCAGGGTGCTCTTGCCCGACCCGCTCTCGCCCGCCAGCAGCAGCACCTGCCCGCGTTCCAGCCGCAGCTCCGGCACCTCCAGCTCATAGCCCGGCCGCGCCAGATGCAGGTCGCGGATGTCGTAGATCGGGCCGGTCACGGCAGGGCGTCCAGCGCGATCGGGTAGACCGCCTCGCCGCCCGCGCGGTCGTCGTCGAGCGCGATCCAGAGGTCGGCGTCGTCGTGGATCGCCCGATAAAGCCGGATCTTGGCCGCCAGATCGTCGAGGAATTCGCGCTGCTGGCCGAAGCTCCAGGCCAGCCAGTCGTCCTCGGTCAGCTCCAGCACCCGCGAGCGATAGGGCAGGCCTTCCAGATACTCGCCGATCAGCCCGGTATCGGCCAGGCGCCGCGCCTCTGCCCCCGCCACCCGGTCGGGCCGGCGGCTCATCGCGGCGGCCGCGCCCTGCAAGGCGCCGAAGAAATCGCCCGGCGCGATCCGCGTCGCCTCGCCGGCATCCAGGATCGCCTGCAGCGTCGCCTGCAGGTCGCTCAACTGGTTGCGGGTGATCAGCACCCGCACATCCAGCGCCTTGGAGGCCGGGTTGGCGAGGTCGCGATCGGCCACCCAGGCCTGGAACAGTTCCGGCGGCCGGCTGCCCTGCTGCGCGCCGGCCCAGGCCAGGCGCATCGCCTTGCCGACCAGCCCGGTGCGTTCCAGCGCCTCGGCCACCGGCGCCGGGGCCGGCGCCGCCTCCACTTCGGGCACGTCCGCCGGCGTCAGATCCGGCCGCATGCCCTGGGCGATGGTCGTCGCCAGCCGGTCGACCACCGCCTCATAGGCCGCGACATCGCCCCCCGCCACCGGGAAATACAGCGACCCGATATTGGGATAATCGGTCAGGTCGCGATAGGCCGCCGCCGCGCGGGCGTGATCTTCCGCCCCGGCCGGGGTTTCCAGATGCACGGCGGCGATCGCGGTGCGGTTGGCCTGCGCCAGCAGGCGCAGCTGTTCGGTGCCAAGCCCCGACGCGCCGCCGTCTTCGGCACCGGTCCGCGGGCTCGCATCGGTGATCAGCACCACGAAACGGCCTTCGGTATCGCCCCAGTCCACACCCTCGATCGCGGTGCGCAGGCCCGCATAGGCATCCTCGCGGAAGTCGCGGTTGGAGACCTTCGACGCCTCCAGCCGGCCGAGTGCGGTCAGGAAATCGGCCTGCTCCGGATCGGCGACCGGTTCGGCGAAGACCTTCGAGACATAGCCGTCGGGGCTGCCGTCCTCCATCACGTCGCGGAAGCCGACCAGGCCAAAGCGCGGCGCGGCGGGCCCGAATTCCTTCACCAGCCGGTCGCGCACCCCGGTCATCACCCGCTCCGCCGCGCGGATATAGCGGTCGAAGGAGATGCTGGTGTCGACCACGAACACGACCCCGGTGCGGTAGCCTTCCGCGACGACATCAGCTTCCGGAGCCGGCGCTTCGGGCGCCGCCGCCGTCTCGGGCGCCTCCGCCCCCTCGGACGTCGCGGCCACATTCAGCGCCAGCGCCTGAAAGCCGTCGGGGAACCAGACCTCCTGCCAGTCCAGGATCGGCAGCAGATAGAACTGCCGCGAGATGTCGACATGGGCGGGCGGTTCGGCCGCGATCACCGGCGCATCGGCCGCGAGCGTGCCGGTCTGGATCGCGGTCAGGGTGTCGCGGGCGAAGGCGCCGGCATCCTCTTCCTCAACGATCCGACGCAGATCTTCCCCATCCTTAAAGAACAACGCCTGGTTGCGGTTGACCCGGTCGGTGAAGGCCACCACCAGGTTCTGCTTCCAGTCGATCACCGTTCTGGCCGGCACCCAGCCGACCGGCGCCGAGCGGCCGCCGCGGCCGACCTCCACCCAGTCCTCGCCGCCCGCCGTCTCGCGCCCATAGACGAAGAGCAGGCTGAGCGGCGGGATCGCCGCCGCACCCTCGGGCGCATCATCCCCCGGCCGCGCCACCGGCACGGCCCCCGGCCGGGTCAGCACCCGCTGTTCCAGGGTCGATTTCCCCGCCATCAGCAGGGGCCGCCGCTCGGGCGCGGATTGCGCCAGGCCAATGACAGGCAGCAGCGCCAGGGCCGTGGCCATGGTCAGCGTCTTCAACATCACCCCTGGCCTCCGCTACCCGCCGTTCCGTCCAAGGCATCGAACAGGTTCTGCGCCTCGCCATCGCCCAGCCTGGCCGCCTTGGCATAAAAGGCCCGCGCCCGTTCGACATCGGGCGATTTGAAGGGCGAGGGCTCGCCCGGCGCCAGGCGCGGATCATAGAACCGCCCGATCGCCCGCGCGGCCGGCGCGCTGCCCTCGGCGGCGGCGCGTTCCCACACCACCAGCGCGGTATCCAGATCGCCGCGGTCATAGAAGGACCGGCCGGCCTCGTACATCTCCGCCGCCGGCAGCTTCGCGATGCGCGGCAGATCGGCCACCGTCCAGCCGGGCGCCGCCTCCATCGGCGTTTTATCCATCCGGGGCATCGCCACACTCACCGCCCCGTCGGAGGCCTGCATCCGGTGGCTGAAGCCGAAGCCGATCGCCAGCACAAGCCCGACGGCCGCCACCCCCACCGCCGCCAGCGTCCGAAGACTCCAGCCCTCGCGCCGCGCCGGTTCCGGCGGCAAGGCCGCGGCATCCCCGCCGATCAGCGCCCGCATCGCATGCGGCCGGTCCAGCGGATCGGGGGCGAGCAGCCGGGCAACGTCGCCGCGCAGTTCCTCCGGCAGGGCCGACAGATCCGGCACCTTCCGCCGCGCCTCCACGGCGGCATGCAGGGTGCGGCCCATATCGAGCGGCCGGCCGGCCGCCGCCGCGGCCAGCACCAGCCCCAGGCTGTAAATGTCGGTGCGCTCGTCGACCGCGCCGCCGAACAGCCCCGCCTGTTCGGGCGATGCCCAGGCGAGCTTGCCGGCGAAGCCATCGCCGAAGATCGTGCGATGATCGGCGCGGGCCAGCTTGGCGATGCCGAAATCGATGATCTTGGCGCGGTCCAGATCGCCGCCGGCCAGCAGCACATTGTCGGGCGCCAGATCCCGATGGCAGATCCCCGCCTCATGCGCCACCGCAAGCCCGGCGGCCAGCCGGTCGCGCAGTCGCCGCACCTCGTCGGGCGTCAACGGCTTCTGACGGATCCGGTCGGCCAGCGACGGGCCGTCGACGAATTCCATCACCAGATGCAGCCGGCCGGTTTCGTCGCGGAACAGCCCGTCATAGCCGACCACCGCGTCATGGCGGATGCGGCGCAGCGCCTCGGCCTCACGCAAAAACAGGGTCACCACGCCCTCATTGCCCATCAGCTCGGGCAGGATCACCTTGATCGCGTGTTCCGTGCCCTGGTCGACATGGGTGGCGCGCAGAATCTCGCCCATGCCGCCGCGGGCGATCACCCCGGTCACCCGCCAGGTGTTCAGCAGCACGCGGCCCACGGGATCGGGCATTTGCGGCACCGCGGCCACGGCATCGTCGGGGGTGGCGGGGGTGGCGGGTGCCGCATGCGGCAGGGCCCCGGCCAGAATCGTGCGATCGTCGTTGTCAACCATGGGGACGGCTCCAGGGCGTCAGGGTCACGTCCTCGATCGCGTCGCAGGCCAGCGCCACGGCGGCGATATTGTCGGGGGCGTTGCGCGACAGCGCCAAAGTTTTCAGGGTCTGCACCGCGCGGGGTGCCGGGAAATTGGCGATGACATCGGCGATCTCGCCATCGCCCACGCAGCGCGCGATGCCGTCGGTGCACAGCAGGAAGCGGTCGCCGGGCAGCACCGCCGCCGCCTCCATCTCCAACGCCAGATCGCCGAAGGCGCCGACCGCGCGGGTGATGATATTGGCGGCCGGGTGGTCGCGGGCCTGATCCTCGGTGATCACGCCGCGGTCGATCAGCTCCTGGACATGGGAATGATCGCGGGTGATCTGCCAGAGCTGGCGGTCGCGCAGCAGATAGAGCCGGCTGTCCCCCGCCCAGAGGCAGACGAAGCGGCCGCCATGGATCATCAGCACCACCACCGTGCTGCCGATCATCTCGCGATCGCCCAGCGCCCGGCCCTCGGCCCTGAGTTCGCCATGAACCTCCGCCAGCGCCCGGCGCACATCGCCCAGAAGCTCGGCGCCCGATGCCGGCACGGGGATGGCGTCCAGCCGTTCCATGATCATGCCGCTCGCCCGGTCACCGCGGGCATGGCCGCCCATGCCGTCGGCCACCGCCCAGAGCCCGATATCGCGCCGGTCCAGAAAGGCATCCTCGTTATGGCGCCGCACCCGGCCGGCATCGGTCATGCCGGCCGATCGCAGCATCATCGCCGCCCTCATGGCGCGCCTCCCCTCAGGATCTCGTGCCAGAGCCGCGGCTCGGGCAGGTCGGGCGCGAAGACGAAGCGGCCCGGAAGCGGCCCCGCCTCGCCGCGCCGGGGCAGGGTCCAGAACTGCACGGGACCGGCGGTGCCCGGCGGCTCGGCGCGATGGGCCAGGGCCGCGAAGGCCGGGCCCAGATCGCCCGGCCGGTCCAGGCGCACGGCCACCACCCCGCCGGTCAGGCTCTGCCCGGCGCCGCGGGCGTAGTGGTCGGCGATGACCGGCCCCTCCAGCTCCAGCAGCGCCCGTTCCCAGCGGTCGGGGTCGACATCGGGGTCCAGCGCCGCCAGCGCCAGATCCTCCACCCGCTGGAACCAGTCGGCCGCGGCCGAGGCCAGCCCCGGCGGCGGCGGCATCTCGTCCAGCCGGGCGGCGATGGTCAGCGGATAATACCGCCCCACCCGGTCGACGCTGGCCATCAGCACCCCTGCCGCCCCTTGCCGGCCGCAGATCCCCGGCGGCAGCACGAAGCGCCAGACCGGGGCCTGGAGGTAAAGCTCCAGCCAGGCATCGGGCAGGTCGTCGCGCACCCGCGCCAGCCCTGCCCGCACCCAGCCGTCCCAGGGTTCGACGAAGCCGTCATCCAGCCGGCGGCGGACGAAATCGCCCAGCCAGGGCAGCTTGCCGCACACGCCCGGCGGCGTGGCGGATCTCAGAAGCGCCGCGGACATGAAAACGACCTCAGATCGTCGAGAGAGAAGGGGTTGAGCACCGATCCGGCGCGAACCTCGAAGCGCGCGGCATTCTGCCCGGCCCTGAAGGTCACCTCGAAACGGTCGCTCGCGATCTGGCGCACCTCCGACCGGTCGATCAGCCGGAACAGCGCCCAGGGGCCGGTCAGGCTGGTGCCGCCCGCCGGGGTGCCGTCGGTGCCGATGAAGGTGACGCGCACCTGCTGCGGGCCATTGCCCGGCCAGCGCAGCGGCATCGGCCGCACCGGCCCGTGATCGTAAGCGGCGGTCTGGCCGTTCACCTCCACCACCACCCGGGCGGCCGACGGCGTCAGCGACACCGGCACCAGGTCGAAGCCGATATCGGGCACGGTGCCGCCGCCGGGGAAGAAGGCATCACGGATCCGCGCCGCCTCGCGGAAATCGGCCAGCACGGCATTCGGAATGCCCAGATCGGCATTGTTGATCTTGCGCCAGCTCCAGCGCCGGCCGCCGGTCTCCACATAGGGCGCCAGCTCCTTGCGGAAAAAGCCGTCCAGAATGCCGCCGCCGGCGAAGATCCGGGCAAAATCGTCCAGCTTCACATCCTGGCGGCTGCCGCGATCGAAGGGATAGCGGCCGGCGAGCGCCGTGCGGCAGAGATCGCGGCCGTCCAGCGCCCAGGCCTCGTTCAGCCGGGCCCGCGTGTCGCCGATGGTGCGGCTGGAGGCGCGCTCGGCGATGGTCTCGGCCCAGCCGCGCATCACATCGGGCGCGCGCCCGGCATCCAGCGACAGCTGCTGCGCCAGCCCGGCCAGTTCCGCCTCGGCCGCAGCCCCGCCGCCGGGGCCGTCCACCGCCATGCGGCCGCGGCTCATCGCCCGGTAAAGCTGGCCCAGATCGTCGACGATCGCATCCACCGGCGCCTGACCGCCGGGGCCGGCGGTCACGAAGCCGTCCAGCTCCTTGAACCGCTCTTCGACATAGGCGCCGGGCAGCTCCTTGCCGCCGCCGCCATTGCCGCCCGCCAGCGCATCCGATGCCGCATCGCGCAGCAGCAGGCTGGCGATCCGGCCGCTGAAGCCGAACTGGCGCTGCATCCGGCTCTCGGCCTCAAGCGCCACCGCATCGCCCGCACGCTCGCTGCCGGACGGCCGGCCATTGCCCGCCTGCCCGGTATCGCCGCCTCCGGCTGTGGCATCCCCGCGCGGGGTCGCCAGCCGGGTTTCGTCGGCCACCGCCTTCAGCAGGGTCACCATCGGCGAGCGCGGCGAGGACAGCACGTTCAGGCTTTCCACCGCATGGGTGTCGCTCTGGAAGGCGGCCAGATCGATATCGGCGATCAGCCCGTTCCAGATCCCGACATAGTCGTCGTAATAGAGCTGCAGGGTGTCACGGGCGAGTTTCGCCACCTCTTCGTCGGTCAGTGCGCGGGTCTTCTCGCTCAGCACCCAGCCCTCTTCGGCGGTGGCGCGCACCTCCGCTTCCAGCGCCGGCAGGAAGGTGTTGTGGAAGCCGTCATAGGTATAGATGCCGGGAATGCCTTCCGACAGCCGCTTGCCCGATCGGCGGACCAGCACCCGCGCCGCCTGCGGCCCGGCATGGTCGACCGGCGTCCAGGCCGGCAGGGCGGTTGCGGCCGGGCTCTCGACCAGCCGGGCATAGACCCGTTCGGCCAAAGGTTGAGAGGCCAGCAGCGTGCGCACCTGTTCGACCAGCGCACCATCCAGCGGCACCGAGGCGATCGGCCGGTCGAGCAGCGCCGCCAGATGGTCCTGAAGTGCTGCACGCAGCGGCGCATTCTCTTCGCCCGGCCAGCGGTTCTGCCAGTCCAGCGCCATCCAGGCGCCGATCACTTCGGGCTCGATCGGCCCCTGCGCGCCCAGCATCAGATAGACCTTGAGCGCGGTGTAAGACACATCCGACGGCGAGGCCGCCGCCCGCAGCTGGTTCTCCAGGCGCACAAGCAGTCGCGGCAGGAACAAGCGGTTCAGGGCCCGGTGATAGGCCGACACCGTGCCCTGCGACAGGGTCGGCGCCTGGTCCAGCCCGAAGCCGCGATCGATCGGGGTCTCAAGCCCGGCCTCGGTTTCCGCCGCACCGGTCGGTACGTCGCGCAACCGGTCCAGAACGGGCGAAAGTTCCGCCAGATCGTCATCGGCCACCGCCGTTTCGGCAAAAGGCGTCACCGCCCCGCGATACTCCTCGATGCCGGCCGCGGCCTCGTCGATCAGCCGGCTGTTGCCGAAGTACGAGACCGTCCAGGCGGCAACGCAGGCGATGGCGACCACGGCGGCGGTCGCAAAACCGGCATGGCGGATCAGCCGCCGGCGCCGGGCGGCGGCGGGGTCGGTTGTGACCACGCCGGCTTCGGCGAACACCACCCGGTTCAGCAGATCCGCCAGGAAGAAGGCGCGGCCGCGGCCGGTCATCGGCGGCTGGGTGGCACGATCCAGACCGAAGGACCGGGCCATGGCGCCGGTCAGCCGGTCGAAGGGCGTGCCCTCCTGGGTGCCGCTGGTCAGATACACGCCGCGCAGCAGCGGCCGCTCGGCCAGCCGGGTCGGCTGGAACACCTGGCGCAGAAAGTCGCCCAGGGGGGCCCGGACCGAGGCCATCTGCGCCGGGAAGCCATGGATCAGCGCCCGGCGCTCACCATCGGGCTCGGCATGCATCCGGTCGATGACCCGGGCGTTCAGCCGGTCGATCAGCCGGTCGAATTCGGCATCGAAATGCGCGACGGCCCCAGCGCTTCGGCTGCCGCTCTCACCCTTGCTCTCCCCCTCGCTCTCGACCTCGTCGTCGAAGGGGAAGGTCATGCCCCAGACCTGGGCGCGGCCGGCCGCGTCCAGATCGTCGAAAAACGCGGTGAACCCGGCCAGAAGATCGGCCTTGGTGACCAGCACATAAACCGGCACCCGCACATCCAGCTGTTCGGTCAGCTCGCGCAGCCGGCGGCGCAGTGCGCGGGCATGGGCATCGCGTTCGGCGGCAGAGGCCAGCGCCACCTCGGCCAGCGAAATGCAGACCAGCACGCCGTTCACCGGCTGGCGCGGGCGGTGCTTCTTCAGCAGCTCCAGAAAGCCCTGCCAGCCGGCACGGTCACGCCCGCCTGCCCGCGTCCCGGGTCCCGCAGCCGTCCCATCGGACGACACGCCGCCATCGCTGTCCTGCGTGGTATAGCGGCCGGCGGTGTCGATCAGCACCGCCTGGTCGGTGAACCACCAGTCGCAGTCGCGGGTACCGCCGATGCCGCGCATCCGGCGCTCGGCCTGATCCTCCGCCAGGGGGAAATCCAGCCCCGAATTGATCAGCGCGGTGGTCTTGCCGGCGCCGGGCGGGCCGATCATCAGATACCAGGGCAGCTGGTACAGCCATTGCCGGCCACGGCCCAGCCGCGAGCGCTTCAGCGTTTCCAGCGCCTGAACCATGCGCTCGCGCAGCCGGTCGACTTCCTCATCCTCGGGCGTCGGGCCTTCGGGGGCGGCGATCGCCTCGATCATCGCGGCATTGCGGCGGCGGGCGGCGATCACGCTCCACACGAAAGCCACCGCCCAGATCAGAAACAGCCCGCCCGCGATCAGCGCCCGGGTCAGCACCGGTTCGAACGGCCGGCTGTCGCCGATCGCGACCAGCGGCCCGCCCACCCAGACCAGCACCCCCAGCAGGGCGATGCCCAGGAAGCTCAGGAACCATTTCGAGGCCAGCACCTCGATCACGCGCGACATCAGGATGCCCTCCCGCTGGTGGTGGCGGCGGCAGAGCCGGTTTCGGCGGTCTTCATCAGGATGATCTCGATGCGGCGGTTCTGGGCGCGGCCGGCGGCGGTGGCGTTGTCGGCGATCGGCTCGGCGGCGGCCCGGCCCTCGACCGTGAACCGGCCGGGATCCGAGACGTGACGCTTCAGCAGCTCGACCACCGCCTCGGCACGGGCGACCGACAGGGCGGTATTGTTGGGGAAGCGGATGGTGGAAATCGGCTGGCTGTCGGTGTGGCCCACGACCTGCACCCGGCCGGGCTCTGCCTCCAGCGCCTGGCCGATCCGGTCCAGCGTCGGGCGCTGGGCATCCAGCACCGTGTCGCTGGCGGAGGCGAACAGCCCGTTGCTGTTCAGCCGCACGGTCACCGACTGGGCATCTTCCAGCACCGTCACCAGCCCTTCGCGGATCTCGGGCTCCAGGAAGCGGCGCAGCCGCTCACCCGCCTGGTTTTCGGTCACCACCAGCGGCGGCGGGGTGGGTGCCGACCGCGCGATCACCACCGCATCGGTCGGCGGCAGGGTTTCCACCGCCGCCAGCACCGGCTGGGTGCGGGCATCCAGCGCCAGGCGGAAACCGGCGAAGACCAGCACCAGCAGCACCAGCGTGCCCACCCCCACAAGCCACAGCGGCACCAGCGTGCCCAGCGGCCGATGGGCGGCTTCCAGCCCCTGCCAGTGCGGCGACAGCGCGGCTGCGGGTTCGTCGCGCACCTGGCGGATCGCCCGCCACACCCGGTCGCGCACCAGGCCCAGCGTCTGCGCCCCGGCCGGATCGACCCGATAGCGGCCCTCGAAGCCCAGCGACAGGCACAGATACATCAGCTCCAGCAGCGTCACATGTCGGGCCGGCTGTTCCAGGCTGCGGTCCAGGATGTCGAAGAAGCGTTCGCCGCCCCAGGTCTCGTTGTAGAAGGTCGACACCATCGACTGGCCGGTCCAGATCGACCGGCCGCCCCAGGGGGTGTTCAGCACCACGTCGTCGACCGTCGCGGCCACGGCATAGCGCGCGGCGCGCAGCGTCTCGCCATCCACGCCGTCGGCCGCGGCGCGGCGTTCGAAGGCGCGGATTTCGGCGATCACCCGCTGGCGCAGGGTCGGCACGTCGCGATGCACCGCGCGCCCCTTCAGCCGCACGATCAGCGCGAACAGGGGGGCGGCGGCCCGGGCCAACGGGTTGACGCCGGTGCGGGCGAAGATGCCGGAGGCTTCCGGCACCGCTTCGGCCACACCGCCATCCTGCGGCCAGGGTCCGCCGTCGTCGTCCAGCGGCCCGACCCCGGGCTCGACCGGCCCCGGCCGGAACGGCCCATGCCCCAGGGCATCGTGACCCGGGGCATCATGATCGGCATAGCCGCCATGGGCGCGGGCCTCGGCCAGCCGGCCCAGCGCCGGCACCACCGTGCGTTCGGCCGGGTCGGTCACCACCGCGGCGGCGCGGGCGCGCCCCGGGCGCGGTCTCAGAATCGTGCGGTCGGCATCTTCGCCGAAGGGATCGTCATCGACCATGGATCACACCTGCGGCGCCTTGATCGCCCAGCATTCCAGAACCAGACCCGGGAACTCGCCGGCGACATGGACCGCCATGCCGCCAGAGGTCTTCAGGTCGTCCCAGAACCGGCTGGTGCGTTCGAGTTCGAAATACTGCACCCCCGGATGGAAGGGCAGTTGACGCGGCGCCACGGCCAGCGGCCGGATGGCGATGCCGGGCAGGGCCGCGTTCACCAGATTGCGGATCTGTTCCACCGGGCCGATCTTCATCTGCTGCGGCAGATGGCGGCGCACGGCTTCGGCCGGCGCATCGGCCTTCACCGCCAGCACGAAGGCGGCCTGGTCCAGCAGGCTGCGATCGTCGATGCGGGCGACGCGGATGCCGTAATTGCGCAGTTCCAGCGGCACGGGGATGGCGGTCTGTTCCAGCACCGCCGACAGCGCCTGGCGCAGTTCCGTCATCACCGCCCGGAAGGTGCGGCCAAGATCCTCGTGTTCATAGGGCGGCAGCGATGCCGGCCGCTTGGCGCCGGCGGTGAACACCGCCAGATCGCCCATCAGCGCCAGCATCTCCGTGTACAGCCGTTCCGGATGCAGCCGGCTGAGCGCCAGCAGATGCGCAAAGACCGGCTCGTGGCGGTTGACGGTCTGCAGCAGCATGAAGTCGGCGATCTCGGCCACCCCGCCCGATCCGGCATGGGCGACGCGGTCGGCCAGCGCCTCGCCGCGCTGATGCAGCATGCCGGCGATCTCGGTCGCATGGCCGGTCAGCACCGGCGATGCGGTCACCGTCAGCACCGGCGGCACGAAACGGGTATCCAGCACGATCTGCCGGTCGGGCCGGACCTCGACGATCCGGGCGAGTGCGATCGTGGCATAGCCGGCGCGGTCCTCGCCTTCCAGCAGATAGCGCAGCCTGAGCCGCCCGATGCCGATCCGGGCCTCGGCCGTGCTGAAGGCATTGGCATCGGCCACCTCGATCTCGCGCGCGGCAAACCGGGTGCCGGCCTCGGGCGCATCGGCATGATCGACATCGGCCGCCCCGGGGCGGCGCAATGGAACCCCCAGATAGACAAGCCGGTTACGGGTGTCGGGCGGCACGGCCAGGGGGGCCGGATGGTCGGTGTCGTCGGGTACCGAGAACAGGGTGCCGTCCTCGAACACGCCCCGCACCCGTGCCGCGGCAAAGCGGCCTGTCCCCAGAAGATCCTGATCGACGGCAAGCTCGACCAGCCCCCAGGGGCAGGGGCCCAGATCTGCCACCCGGCCGCGCACCAGCTTTTCGATCCAGCGATCCTGCTGCTGGAAATGCTGGGGCCGGATGAACATGCCCTCGGACCAGACGACCTTGTTGTCCCATGACATGGATGCGGATGTCCTTAGCGAAGATCGGGGGAAAACGGATGCCGGTGCCTGTACCGGGTCACCAGCCACCGTCGTCCGGCTGAAGCTGGATCGTGACGTCGGTGCCGTCGATCACCACCTGAAGCGGTTCCAGGTCGTAGGGGTCGACCTCGATCAGCGAGCGCCACCGGGCCTCGTCGATGTCGCGGAAGCCGGCGACCACGCCGATCGCGCGGGTGCGCTGGTCGGCCGAGAACACCAGCTCGCGGCTGCTGCCCGGGGCCATGACCAGTTCGCCCTGGTCGATCAGCGTGCCGCCCAGCACGCCCCGCGGGTTTTCGTTGAGCGCGAAATAATCCGCCTGCTGGAAGGCGCCGGACTGGCTCAGCTGGAAGAAGCGCAGCACCACCGGCGAGGCGCGGCCTTCCGCATCCGGGTTGGCGTCCTCATGGGCCATGATCGCGATCTCGGCCTCGTCGGGCGCGCTGTCGCCGAAGCGCAGGCTGAACAGGCGGTCGGCGGTGCCGATCAGGTCGCTGACCGGCCGGTCGCTGCAGGCCTGGAGCGGCAGGGACAGGATTATGGCCAATATGGCCATCCTGAAAACGGACATTCTGCCCATCATCGCCGGGCCTCCCCGCCCTCCGCCGGTGTCGCGCGCTGCATCGGGAGGGCAGCGTGAGAGGTGGCATAGCCGCGGGCGAAGCCTTCGGCGAACAGCGACCGCGCATCCTCCTCGGCGCGGCTGCGGATCTCGGCATGGCGGCGGCGATAGCCGTCCCAGAGTGCGGCCTTGCGGGCGGTGGAGACGATGGCGCCCAGCCCGCCGACATGGCCGACCGCGCGTTCGGTCGCCTCGGGCGACAGGGTGTCGATGACCACGCCCAGCCCCGCTTCCAGCCCGCGCACCATGGCGATCTGGTGGGCGGCGATGTCGTCGAAGCCCTGTTCCACCGCCTTCACCCCCGACGAGAAGGCCGGCAGGGTCGGCTGCAGGAAGGCCAGCATCGCCTCTTCGGGCGTCGCCGAGAATTTCAGCGGGTTGTTGTTGCGCGGCTTGATGGTGGTGCGCTCGATGCGGAATTCGCCCTTCAGCTCGGCCCGGGCCGACAGGGTCTCGATCAGCCCGCGGGCCGTCGCCCGGAACACCTCGCCCGCGGTCCGCAGCACCTCTTCGGCGCGGGAAGGCGGCAGCTGCTCGCGGGTCAGCCCGGCGCCCGACAGGAAGGCATCGTAGAGCCGGTCGTCACGCAGCCGGTATTCCGACGGCGGCGGGGTCTGGCGCGGCGGCGGGTCGCGATAGGGTTCGGGGTCCTCGTCCGGGTCCGGATCGGGCAGCGGCTCGGGGTCGCGGATCGGCACCGGATCCTCCAGCGGCACGTCTTCCGGGTCCTCGACCGGGATCGGGTCGGGGTCGCGCGGCGGCCGGGGTGGTTGGCTCGGCGGTTGGGGCGGGCGGCGGATCGGCGGGGCCGGCGGGTCCGAGGGGTCGTTCTCAGGGGCCGCCATCAGCCCGTCCAGGTTCTGGCCGTCGGCATCCCAGTCTTCCGGGATCTCGACCCGGGCGACGCGGGGCGGGGTGAAGGCGAAGGCGGTGGCCGGCGGCTCGCCGCCCGAGAAGGCCGCCCCCGGATCAGGGCGCTGCACCGGCTTCGGTGCCGCATGCAGCGGCCGGGCCGGCCGGGGTGCCGGCGCCTCGTCCGGCACCGGCATCAGCCCCAGCGTCAGCACGTAATCGCCAACGAACACCCGGTCGCCATCGGCCACCACATGGCCGGTCTCGCGCGGCACCGGCCGGCGCGGATCGTTCACGAAACTGCCGTTGGTGCTGGTGTCGATCAGCCGGAACCGGCCGCTGTCATAGTCGATCAGGCAGTGCTGGCCGGAAATCACCCGGGTCGGATCTTCCAGCACCACGTCGTTGGCCGGGCCGCGACCGACACGCAGGCCGCGGCGGTCGAAGCTCCGCGAGGGCCCGATCCGGGTTGCCGGATCGTCGCGATGGGCGATGTCGATCACGAGCCGCATGGCTTCCTCCGTAAATTCCTCAATCTGTCACGACAGCCGGCTCTCACGACAACCGGGGCGTCAGGCTGCCATCGGGCCCGGTTGCGATCTCGACTGCACGCGGCGGCGCGCCCTCTTCCGCCAGCCGGTCCAGGATCAGCCCGGCCAGGCCCGGCATCAGCTCGCCGGAAATCACCGCCTCCACCGCGCGTGCCCCGGCATCGCGTGCCCGGGCGCGGGCCAGCACCGCCGGCGCCACCTCGGGCGCCACCGTGACCGGCAGATCATAGGTTTCGGTGATGCGCCGCACTGCGCGATCGAGTTGCAGGTTCACGATAGCAAGCAACCTCTCATCATCCAGTGGCATGAATGGGACCAGTTTGAGGCGCCCAAGGAAGGCCGGCTTGAAACTCTGCCGCAGCACCGGTTCCAGCGCCTCCGCAAGCCCCTCCGGTCCCGGTGCGGTATCGGGGTCGTCCATCAGTTTCGTGATGGTCTCCGATCCGGCATTGGTGGTCAGAATCAGGGTCACGTTACGGAAATCGATCTCCCGCCCCTCGCCGTCGCGCACCCGGCCTTCGTCGAAGATCCGGTAGAACACGTCCTGCACGCCCGGATGGGCCTTCTCGATCTCGTCCAGCAGAACCACGCCATGGGGCCGGCGGCGCACCGCCTCGGTCAGCACCCCGCCTTCGCCATAGCCGACATAGCCGGGCGGCGCGCCCAGCAGCATCGAGACCTTATGTTCCTCCTTGAATTCCGAGAGATTGATCACGGTCAGCGCCCGGGCATCGCCGTGCAGCAGCTCGGCCAGCGCGACCGCGGTCTCTGTTTTGCCCACGCCCGAGGTGCCGGCGAACAGGAACACGCCGGCCGGCCGGCGCGGATCGTCCAGCCCCGCACGCCTGGTGCGCACCGCCCGCGCCACCGCCTCCAGCGCATGGTCCTGGCCGATGATCCTTGTGCGGAGCCGATCCTCCAGCCGGCGCACGGTCTCCAGCTCGTCATCGGCCATGCGGCCGAGCGGAATGCCGGTCCAGTCCGAAATCACCGCCGCCACCGCCCGGGCATCAACATCAACCGGAAGCAGCGGATCTTTGCCTTGCACAACTTTTAGCTGTTCAAGCACCGCCGATTGTGCGGCCGCACGCGCCTCCGGCTCGGCGACCGCCCGTGCCTCGGCCAGCTCACCCACCAGCCGCGTCTCCTCGGTATGGCGCTTAGCCATTTCGGCTATTTGTGTCTCAAGATTAGCCAGATCGACTATCATGGTATCGACCGACAAGGCCGCGCCGCCCAGCGCCGCATCACGCAACCGCATGTCACGCGCCCGTTCCAGCGCGGCGTGCTCCGCGCGCAGTTTCTGCAATGCCGGCGGCACCACCGCCCGGCCCATGGCGACCCGGGCCGCTGCCGTGTCCAGCACGCTCACCGCCTTGTCGGGCAGCTGCCGCTCCGGCAGATAGCGGGCCGACAGCCGCACCGCCTCTTCCACCGCGGCATCGTGGATATGCACCCCGTGATGGGCTTCCAGCTTCTCCACCAGCCCGCGCAGCATGGTCACGGCCCGGGCCTCCGACGGCTCTTCCACCTTCACCACCTGGAAGCGGCGGGCCAGCGCCGGGTCGCGTTCCACATGGCGCTTGTATTCCGCCCAGGTGGTGGCGGCGATGGTGCGCAGCTCGCCGCGGGCGAGCGCGGGTTTGAGCAGATTGGCCGCATCGCCCTGCCCCGCAGCACCGCCGGCGCCGATCAGGGTATGCGCCTCATCGATGAACAGGATGACCGGGTCGGCGCTGGCCTTGACCTCGTCGATCACCGATTTCAGCCGGTTTTCGAACTCGCCCTTCACGCCCGCACCTGCCTGCAACAGGCCCAGATCCAGGGTCAGCAACCGGGCACGGGCCAGCGCCGCCGGCACCTCGCCCGCCGCCACGCGCAGAGCCAGCCCCTCGACCACCGCGGTCTTGCCAACCCCGGCCTCGCCGGTCAGGATCGGGTTGTTCTGCCGCCGCCGCGACAGGATGTCGATCACCTGGGCGATCTCGTCATCGCGCCCCAGCACCGGATCCAGCCGGCCCGCACGCGCCGCCTCGGTCAGGTCGATCGCATAGGTGGCGAGCGCCTTGCCGCTCTGCAGCGAAGAGAGCGGCGCCTCCGCCGCGGCCGGGCCGCTGCCCGCCTCCCCCGCCTCGTCGCTGCCGTCTGCCAGCTCCGGCAGCCGTTCCAGAACCTGATCGGCCGACAGTCGCCCCAGAACCGGGATCACCTGGGCCAGCTGCTGCGAGGCCAGCTCATCGCGCAGGGCCGCCACCAGCAGATGGCCCGATGCGATCCGGTCTGCCCCGCTCTCGATCGAGGCCACCGTCCAGGCCTGGCGGATCATGGCGATCAGCCCCGGCGCCAGGGCCGGCGCGCGGTCATTGCCGCTGCGCAGCCGGTCGAGCGCACCGTCGAGCGCGGTCAGCGCCCGCGGCACCGCGACGCCCGCCTCCGCCAGCGCCCGGGGCAGCACTGCGCCGTCATCGGCGACCAGGGCGCGCAGCCAGTGTTCGATCTCGATCGCGTGATTGCCGCGATTGACGGCATTGCCCGCCGCGGCTTCGAGCGCCTTGCGGCAGGTCCGGTTCAGCTTGTCGACCAGGGAACGGATCTGGGTGGTGGCCATGGGTGCGGGTCCGGAAAGAGAGAGGGAAGCAGAGGGGAAGATCGGGGGCGGAAGGTCAGCGGCGGAAGGTCAGGCGCCGATCTCGAACACGGCATCGTCGGGGTCGCGGGCGGGCGGGGCGGCGCCGGTCAGCCAGCCGGTCCAACCGAGGCGCAGCCCGCCCGCCTCGCCCAATTCGGCCGGCGGCACCTCGCGCCGGTCCAGCACCAGGCGGAGCGCGAACGACATCGCCGGACCGACATAAAGCCGGACCAGATCGGTGAGCGCGCGCACCGCGGCACCTTCGGGCAGCAGCGCCGCGAAATGGGCCCGCGACAGCGGGCCGACCACGATTTCAAAGCGGCCGTCGACATCGCGGACCTTCTCGCCCGCGACCATGTCGACGCCCAGGCGGCAGAAGCCGCCGGGCGTCAGGCGGCTGCGCTCGGCCGCGTCCAGCCGCACCCAGCTGCCGGCGAACTGGCGGATGCGAACCGACGCGCCAAGCTGGCCGGAGAGCATCGCCTCCAGGGCGGCGGCAGAACGCGGCCCGCGCGCGAAATGGCCGGCATGGCGGATCACCGTCAGATCGTCGACCGCCAGCCGCCCGGCCAGATGCGGCGTGCCAAGCCCGGTCAGGGCACGCAATGCGCCGGTGATCGCATCCTCGCGGCCTTCCGCCGCCGCGCGCTCATGCGCCAGCGCCATGCGGTATTTCACCTGGGCGCCGTGGAAAAAGGCGCCCTGGCGATCGAGGAACAGATCCACGAAACGGGCGAAACCGGGATTGCGCCGCCGCTCGGCCTCGATCGCCGCCGCGGTCATATGCGAGGGCAGCACGCCCGAGGGGCCGAGCAGCCCCAGATGGGCGATGCGCAGCACCGCCGGCGCCCCCTCCACCTGGCCCAGACGCGCGCCGGCCACCGCACTTGCCGGAAAGGCCAGCGGCAGCACGCCCTGGAAGCGCACGGCATCGGCCGGATTGCTCCCGGCTGCGCGCTCCAGCACCCTGACCGCCTGCACCGGCTCGAACGACCAGGGCGCGCGGGCAAGATCGGCAAGGACGCCGGTGGGCGCCGGGGTGGGAACCGTTTCGGCCCGGGGCGGTTGCATCGTCGTCATGCGCGCCCCTCAGACCAGATCCTGCGCGCCCGCGCGCGGCGGCCAGGTGCGGATGACGCCCGGCCGGCCCCGCAGTTTCGCGGTCAGCCGGGTGAAGGAATTGATCGTGCAATAAAGTCCCAACACCCGGTCGAGCACCGCCGCGAGCAGATAGAGCCCGCCGGTCGCATAGCGTTCGGGGTCGAGTTCGAGCGTCACATCCAACCCGCGGGCCATGCCGCCGAAGCGGTCGCCGGGCACGCGCGCCATGCCCCGGCGGTGCGAAATGCCGGTGATCGCATCGATCGCGGCCCGGGTTTCGGGCGCGTCGCGCAGATCGTGCAGCGCCAGCAGTTCGCGCAGCGCGGCCGCCCCGTCGGTATCGTCGGTCAGCGACAGATGGTTGAGCGACAGGAAGGAAATCAGCCGCCAGCGGCCGCGGGCCCCCGCCTCGGGTCGCAGCGTCCGGGTGGGCGGGGTCAGGCAGGACACCGCCCGGATCGCCGACATCGCCTCGGCCGGTTTCAGCACCGGATGGCCGCCGCCGAAGGGCAGCCGCGCCGGCAGGTCGCGGTTCAGGCACAGCGTGTCGACCGACAGCACGCCGGTAGCGGGCTCGGACGGATTGAAGCCGTCATCGACCAGGCTGAGATAGATCTCGCTCGCGGGATCGCGCGGCCCGGCCGGCCGGCGCTCGGCATGCCACCAGCGCCGGGTCTCGTCGGCCATGGCGGTGCCGTGGGCGACGGAATGGAAGGGTTGATAGAGTTGCCGCCGGCCGCCTGAATCGCTGCCCTCGACCCGCAGGATCCGGAAAATCTCGGTCGAGAGCGGCCGGCGGGCATCGGGCACCACCCGGTACGCAGACTGGCGCTGATCCAGCCGGATCGGCTCGGCGGCCTGGCGGAACAGGTTGACGATCGGCACGGCGCCCAGCGCAAAACTCTCCGCCGTCACCGCCCGCTCCAGATCCTGGTCGTGGCGGGTGAGGAAGACATGGATCTCCAGCCGGTCGCCGGTGGGCGCCAGCGTGCGGGCATCAAGGCCGTTCAGGTCCAGGAACAGGAATTTCTCGGGGAAGGCGAAATATTCGGTCAGCAGCCGATAGGCCGGCAGGGTGCGGGCATCGTCGGGCAGCAGCCCCTCATCCCCGGCAAAACCCACCGGCGCCACCGCATCCGGCCCGAGCCGCACCGGCCGCGGATCCTCGGGGCCGGCGGCAACCGCGATGCCGGCGACATCATTGGTCAGTCGCTCGTAAAGCCGCATCGCCTGGGCACCGGGGGCGGCGATGAACAGCCGCAGCCGGTCCAGCCCGATTTCGGTGAAGCTGCGCCCGGGCTGCGTCATCCGCAGCCCGATCTTCAGCACCGCCACCGCCTGCTCCACCCCGGCAATCGCCGGCGCCGCCACCGGCCGCGCCTTCAACGCCACGGTCTCGATCTCGACCGGCCAGAGGGTAGCTGGCCAGGCGGTGCGGAAGCGGCAGGGTTCGGGCGCCCGCCCCTCGGCCGGGGCCACGGGTCCCGTCACCAGCTCGGCCCCGGCCGGGACGGTATGGGGCCCCGAAAGATCCGCCTGCGGCGTGAACCGCGCGATCGCCATCGAGGGCACCGGCGCCAGCCAGTGCGGGTGCAGCACCCCCAGAAGGGCATCGGTCAGCTCGGGGAAGGCATCGTCCAGCCGCAGCTGGATGCGGGCATTCAGATAGGCCACCGCCTCGATCAGCCGGGCCACGAACGGGTCATCGGCGGCATCGGCGGTCAGGCGCAGCCGCCCGGCGATCTTGGGATGCGCCGCCGCGAACTCGCCCGCCCGGCGGCGGATCTCGACCAGCTCGCGCTGGTAATGGGGAAGCAGTTCGTCGGTCATATCAGGCCGCCATCGCTGGTGGCGGTGACCCGCACGCCGCGATCGGCGGGGTCCACGACGCCGTCGAAGCTCATCGGCTCGGGCGCCGGTTCGGCGGCGACCAGGGCGTCGATCCGCAACCGCAGCGTGCGGTCACCGGCTTCGGAATTGTCCAACAGATGTACCGCCACCGCCCGGAAGCGCGGCTCCGCCTGGCGGATCGCCGCCTCGATGCCGGCGCGCAGCCGCTCGCGGTCGTCATCGGACGAGACCGGCTGGGCGGTAAAATCGGCGATGCCGTAATTGGTGAGCGCGGTTTCCACCTCGGGCAGCTTCGCCCCCCAGCCCACCGGCCGGCGGCGGGTGTTGAGCAGGTCTTCCAGGTCGCGGCGCAGCCCCTCGCGGAAGGCCTCCACCGTGAAACGGTCATCGGGCGCCAGGCGCTCGTCATCGACCAGCAGCCGGTCCAGGATCGACATCCGGACCGATCCGGCCTCGCGCCGGCCGCCCGCGGAAGATCGCCCGGCCGGCATCACGCCGCCCCTTCGCCGCTGCCGGCCGCCGGGCAGAGCCGGCGGATCTCCGTCAGCTCCAGGGCCGGCATCAGCTCGTCGCCGGCCAGGAAGCAGCGCTGGCCGCGTCCGGAAATCGGCCCGGCCTGGGGCGCACCGGGCCCCTGGCCGGTGGCCCAGTCGGTGCGCCGGCCCAGCTTGAGGGCGGCATCGTCGCTCTCGGCGGTCAGGGCATAGATCGAGGGCATGAAGACCATGCCGTCGGGCCCACCTTCGGTTTCCACCTCGACCGGCCGCCAGATCAGGTCGATCAGCCGGCGCGGCGCCTGGAAGGCCATCCGACGCACCCGTTCGAGCGGGACCCAGAAATAGCGGCCCGAGGCGGTGAGCAGTTCCAGCACCGGGCCGGTGAGGTCGCAGGCGTCGCGGAAATCGTCGACCCGGGTGCCGTTCACCTCGATGGCCCCGCGCGGCCGCAGGTTTTCGGCCTCGATCACCGCCGCCGCCGCATCGGCATGGCGGCCGGCACGGATCGCAACCAGCGCCTCAAGCGCCTTGGCGACCGCGGGCGGCGGCGTGTCGAGGAAGTCGGGCACGCGGCCCTCGGTCATCACTTCGCGTCGGATCTGTTCGGCGCGGATCAGCTGACGGAAGCCCGAAAGCCCCACCGCCTGTTCCGGCGCCTGATCGGCGATCATGTCGAGCTGACGATCCGCGCGCGTCAGTTCCCCCGCCGCCACCATCAGCTCGGCCAGGAAATGGCGCGCCGTGGTATCGGCCGGGTGCGCCCGCACCCGCAGGAGCTGGGCATCGATCGCCTCGTCGAGCAGACCCGCCTGGAGCAGTGCCGCAGCACCGTGAATATCGGCGGTGGAGGTCATCATCTTCATCCCGAGATCCGGTCGTTTGTCTTGCCTGGCCACAGGGGTCCGGCCGGTCGTGGTCGTGGGCGGCATCATGACTGGGGCAGCCCCCGCGCCACGAACCAGGTGACCAGGCGAAAGCCCGAACTCACCTCGTCCAGCTGGAAATGCGGCCTGAGATGGATGGTGCAGTCATAGATGCCCGGGCGACCGGGGGACTCGCGCACCGAGACCGCACATTCCCGAAGCGGATAGCGCGCTTTCTGTTCCGGCGTTGCGGTGTCGCTCGCGATCGAATAGCCGAGCAGCCAGCGGCGGAGATATTCCTCGCAGGCCGCGGCATCGGAGAAACTACCTACGCGATCCCGCCCGATAACCTTAACGTAATGGGCGAAACGGCTGACACAGAGCATGTATTGCAACATCGCCGACAGCCGGGCATTGGCGCTCGCCGCCTCGCGGTCATAGGGCCGTGCCAGCTGCAGCGACGGGTTGCCGTGAAACACCACCCAGGGCGTGTCGCGGGCAGGCGCCAGCGCGATCAGCCCCAGATCCGCCAGCCGCTTGTCCTGGGCATCGGTCAGCTGCACGTCGACCGGCGGCTTCAGCCCGACATCCGGACGGTCGGTGCCGAAATGATCGGCCGGCAGCTCGCGCACCAGCCCGCCCAGCTCGTGATCGCGGGCGGCCCCCCGGATGTCGGCGAACCAGCCGGTGGCGTCATGGGCGCGGATCAGCACCAGGGCGAAGGCGAAGGCCGCCACCCCCCACAGATACTTGCCGGCATCGGGGCCCGACACGTCCTCGACATAGCGGAAACCGTCGATCCGGGCGGGATCCTCGCCCCAGGGGTGGCGGAGCAGGATCCGCGGGCAGGTCAGCCCCAGGAAGCGGGCATCCTCGCCCATCCTGAGACCCCGCCAGCGGACATGATCCGCGCCCTCGAAATCGCCCGGATCGAAGCCGCGGCCCAGCGCCTCGAACCGGTCGAGGCCCAGCAGCCGCGGATGGGCACCGGCGATGAAGGGCGCGAAAGCCGCGGCCGCCACCGTCGCCATGCCCTTGAGGCCGGTGACGTCGTCGGTGGGGTGATCGGCATCGCGCAGATGCATCAGCTCATAGGCGCCGATCAGCACGCCGAAGGGCTCGCCGCCGGGGCTGCCGAACTCGTCTTCGTAGATCTTGGCGAACATCTCGGCACGGTCGAATTCGACCGCGCGCTCGAAATCGCGGCAGATCATGTCCCAAGTGACGTCCAGCACCCGCACCTTGGTCGACCGCGCCCGGCCCGCCCGTTCCACCACCAGCGCCAGGCCGCGCCAGGCCGCTTCCAGCGCCTGCATCCGCGGGTGATGCAGGATCCGGTCGAGCTGCCGGCCGATCGCCGCATCGATCAGGGCGATGACCCGATCGATCAGCGGCCGCAGTGCCGTGGCACGAAGCGGAGGGGCACGAAGCGGAGGGGCGCTCTGGAGGGGAAGCGAGACGGACATCGGATGCGGCCCCCGGTCAGTTGCCGCTGCCGGGGATGCGGGCGACCATGCGCAGAGAGGTCGTCAGCTCTTCCATCTGCAGCCAGGGCCGGAGCCAGGCGACGGCGTTGTAGGTGCCGGGGGCACCGGGGACTTCCTTCACCGACACCCGCGCCTCGGCCAGCGGATAGCGGGCCTTCATGTCCGGGCCGCTGTCCTTGTTGGCGTTGACGTAGTTCATCACCCAGCGGTTCAGCCAGGCCTCGCAATCCTCGGCCTCCATGAACGAGCCGATCTTGTCGCGGCCCATGACCTTCAGGTAATGGGCGAAGCGCGAGGTGGCCATGATATAGGGCAGCCGGGCCGAGATCGCGGCATTGGCGGTCGCTTCGGGCCGGTCATAGGTTTTGGGCCGCTGGGTGGTCTGGGCGCCGAAGAACACCGCATAGTCGGTGTTCTTGTAATGGCAGAGCGGCAGGAAGCCCAGCCGCGACAGCTCGGCCTCGCGGCGGTCGGTGATGCCGACCTCGGTCGGGCATTTGGCATCCGGATCGCCGTCGTCGGAAACGAAGGTGTCGAAGGGCAGGCCCTCGACCTTGCCGCCGCCCTCGGCGCCGCGGATCGCCGTGCACCAGCCATGCATCGAGAAGGCCTCGGCCAGGCGCGTGCCCATCACATAGGCCGCGTTCATCCAGCAATAGTCGCCGTGATCCATGGCCTTGCGCAGGCCGCGCTCGTCCAGCGGCGCCTCTTCGAAATCAAAGGCATCGACCCGTCTCGTGTGCCGCCCGTAGGGCAGGCGCGCCAGCACCCGCGGCATGGTCAGCGTCACGAAGCGGCTGTCCTCGCTGTCGCGGAAGCTGCGCCACTTGGTGTATTCGGTCGATTCGAAGATCTTCTCCAGGTCGCGCGGGCGGGTCAGCTCGGTGAAGTCGTCGAAGCCGAACATCTTCGGCGACGCCGCCGAGATGAATGGCGCGAAGGCCGCCGCCGAGACGTGGGAGACCTGACCCAGCAGTTCCATGTCTTCCGGCTCGCCGGTGAATTCGTAATCGCCGATCAGCGCGCCATAGGGCTCGCCGCCGGGGGTGCCGAATTCGTTCTCGTAGATCTTGCGGAACAGCTGGCTCTGGTCGAATTCCACCGCCCGCGTCAGGTCGCGGTGCAGCTCTCGCTTCGACACGTTCAGCATGCGGATCTTCAGCATGCGCCCGGTCTCGGAGAAGTTGACCATGTGGTGCATGCCGCGCCACGAGCCTTCCAGCTTCTGGAATTTCTCGTGATGCATGATCCGGCCCAGCTGTTCCGACAGCTTCTCGTCGATCGCCTTGATCGCGCGGTCGATGGTCTGGGTCAGGTTCTTGGAATAGCGGACGGTGCCCTTCAGCGCCTCTTCGGTCAGCGCGCGCAGCAGTTCCTCCGCGCGGTCGCGATCGGTCTGGCGGGTGGCGGAAATCGCCTGGTCGAGCAACGAGACCGGGGCCTCGGCAAGACCGGCTTCGGCGGCGCGGCTCTCTTCGCGGATCACGGACATGGACCTTACTCCCCGGGCTTGCTGTCGGCGGGGGCGCGCACACCCAGGGCATCCGACAGCTCGGCCAGCCGGGCATCGTCCTGCAGCACGCGTTCAAGCAGCTCTTCCAGCTCTTCCGAGCGGTCGACCTTGCCCATCAGGTCACGCAGCTTCTCGCGCGTTTCCAGCAGCCGGCGCAGCGGCTCCACCTGGCGCACCACCGCGCCCGGCTCGAAATCGTCCAGGCTGGTGAAATTCAGATGCACCGCCATCTCGCTGCCGTCGCCGGCCAGCGTGTTCTCGACGCGCAGGTCCAGATGCGGCGCGATCCGGGCCATGACGTCGTCGAAATTGTCGCGGTCGATCTGCACGAATTTGCGGTCGCGCAGCGGCGCCAGCGGCCGGTCGGGATCGGGATCGCCCGAGAAATCGCCCAGCACGCCGATGACGAAGGGCAGTTCCTTGTCGACGACGGCGCCTTCGGTCTCGACCTGGTAGGTGATGTGAACCCGGGGCTTGCGCACCCGGTTCAGCTTTTCATGGATACTGGTCGCGGACATGGTCTTCCTCGTGGGTGCCCCCGATGGACGCGGAGCGTCGGCGGGGCCGTAGATGGCAATCAGGCGGCGTCGGCCGGCTTGATCCCGGCGGCGATCAGGAAATCGCGCCGGGCGGTCTCGTCGCGGATCAGTTCGGTGATCAGATCGGTCAGCGGCAGACGGCCGCGGCGGACGGCCTCCTCCAGCGTGTAGGCGATGGGCGAATGCGGCTCGGCGGTGCGGAACCACCCCGCCACCGCCTCGATCACCCGAAAGGCGTCCTCGCGGGTGGCGATCGCCGTGACCGGCAGGGCCATGCCGGCCGGCACGGGAGCGGCTGCAGCGGCAGCCGGAAGCGCCTCTGCGGCCGGCCGGTCACCGGGGGCGGCAACCACCTCCACAGCCGGCTCGGGCGTCTTGGGCGCGCGGGCGCCAAGTCCCAGGCGCAGCCCCTGCTCGGCCGCCTCCAGCACCTGACGGATGCGGGCCAGCGGCGGCGCGTCGCGGCCGGCGGCCTGATCGAGGGCTGCATCCAGCCGGGCCAGCGCCGCGCGGGCGGCGGCGATGCCGGCCTGGGCACGATCGATATCGGCGCTGGTCATCTCACGGCCGGCGGCCTCGATCATCGCCATGCTGGCGGCACCCTTGGCCAGGCGCTGTTCGCGACGATCCGCCTCCAGCCGGCCCAGCTCCACCGCCTGGTCGATCTGCCAGAGGGCGATGCCACGGCCCTGCGGCCCCAGCACCGGCACCTTGCGGATCGCCTGGACCAGCACGCCATCACCGCTTTCGCCGTTCAGCGCCATCAGCGGCCGCACGCGCGACGCAATGCCGTCCTCGTCCGGGGCGGGCCACAGCCCGTCCCAGAAATTGCGGATCAGCCCGGTCGCCACGTCGAAGCCGAAAGCCAGGCCGGCAAAGCCGTTGAGGCGCACCTGCGCCTCGATCAGCAGCCCGGCCACCTCCAGATCCTTGGCCTTGTGGCGCAGCACATCCGCCGCCAGCCGGTCGATCTCGGGCCAGTGTTCGGCCGGTGCCTGGGGCTCGTCCTCCACCTCTGCCGCACGTTCGGCGGCGCGGGCGGCGGAGCGCAGATCCTTCAGACGCCGGAACGGGGCATCGACCCGGTAATCCTCGCGCGGGTCCTCACCCGCGGGGCGGGCCCCTGCAATCGGCTCCAGCAGGGCCTGAACGGCCGGGTCGGGTTTCGGACTGGGCGGCACCGGATGGGGCTTTCCTGTCTGGTGTGACGAGACCCCCGCATGTGCTTCGCGGTCACCTTCGGGGGCTGTGACAGTCATCGTTCAGTCATCTTTCCGCAGCGATCCGGCATCCGAAGCATCAGAGACCGTCGAAGCGCGGCGCGGGAAATCTGTTGAAGGCGGCAGTTTCCCTGCATTAGCGCGAATCGCGATGCCACAGGGAAATCTGTCGTCTCGCTTTCTCAGTGATAGGCAAAACCGCCTGTGACCGGGTGGAGCATTTTTGGGGTCGTTCCGGCACAGCAGATAGAACCCGTCAAAACTGTCATGGAACCCGTCAGCGATAAGGTTCCACTTCGCTCACGATCACGGCACCGGGCACCGGCAGATCCCGGCGCTCGACCCCCGCCAGCCAGATCGCATAACGGCCCGAGGCCGGGGCATCGATGGTCAGCGCCGGGTTGCGATCCCCCGCCGCCCCGTCATCGGCGCAACGCCAGCTGCCGTCGGGGAAGCTCACCACCAGGGCGGTATCGCTGGCGGCAACCGCGTAGAGATGCAGCGGCCGGCTGCCGGCCTGAAATTCCAGCACCATATCGGGCCGGTCGCCGGCCAGGAATCCCGGGCATCCGGCCACGAAATCCGCCGCCGGCATGGCACCGCCGCCGATCACGCCCACCGGGTAGGGATCCTGTACGAAGCCGCTGGTCAGCTGCACCGTTCCGAAATGCGGGGCCGCCAGGCGGGCACCCTCGGGATCCGCCGCCAGCGCCGGCACGCCGAGCACAAGACAGCCGCCGACGAACACGTTACGGAGTGTTGATTTCATCTTCACCAACCTCTGGGTTGCACATCCGGGCACCTGTTCCGAAGCCCGCAGCCTGCCTCACTCTGCCGTCGGGCCTGTGACCAAAAAAGGTTAATAAGCTGTTAATTGAAAGACGTGACGCAATGTTCAGAGGTAAAAACCGGATTTCACGAAACGATCATTGACTCAATTTCGGACTCAGTGAAAAAACGTTAGCGGGAACCGGCGGAAACTGCGAGCCTCGAATGAGAGGTACTTCCCGCTTGCTCCGGAAACGGCATCCATGACCCCGAAAGAGGCGTAGAGGAACGCAATGATCTATCTGAATATCGAGGGAATTCAGGGTGACGCCACCCACGAGACCCACAAGAACTGGATCGACGTGTCGTCGATGACCTGGGGCACCCACCGGGCAGTCTCCACCCCCTCTGGTTCGGCCCAGAACCGCGAAGCCTCGGAGCCGGTGATCGGCGAAGTGCACATCACCAAGCTGATGGACGGTTCGTCGCTGAAGCTGTTCGAGGCCGCCGCCACCGGTAATCAGGGCAAGCAGATCCAGATCCACCTGGTCACCACGGGCAATCCCGGCAACACCTACATGGAATACACCCTCACCGACACGCTGGTGAGCGGCTACCAGATCAATACTTCGGGCGATCGCCCGGTCGAGGAAATCACGCTGAACTTCACCCGCGTGGACATGAAGTACACCACCTATGATGCCAACAACCGGCCGCTGAACAACATCGCCGCCGGCTACGACATCGCCACCACCCGGAAGTCCTGACCGGTCACGCATGATCGGGCCATCCTGCCCGATCACCATGGGATCCGATGCCGTTCATGGGGCCGCCCGCGCCGGCTGCGCCCGCGGCCCCTCTCCCGCTCGGGTTCCGTGCTGCCCGGACCTCCTTTCCTCTATCTCCCCCCCCCTTCTCTGTCACAAACCCCGGCACGCCATGTCTTTGAGGACCAGACGTCTGCGCTCGCTCACCGTCGTTCTGGCGGCGGCCCCTGTCTGGGCCGCCTGTTCCGGCGCCGATCTGGCCGGGCTGGACCGGCCCGAAGAGGCCGGCATGCCGGTTGCGAGCTTCGATACCGGCGCGCCGCCCAAGACCTTTGCGGCCACGATGAAGATGTCGGGCGGCGGCTTCGCCACCGGAACCTCGGACGTGCTGCCGCCGCCGCTGCTGCCCGACGCCGCCGGTCGTGCCGAAACCGCCCGCGCCATCGCGCTGAAGGCCGAGGTACTGGCCGCCGAGGCCGAGCGGGACCGCGCGCTGCGTGCGCGGCAGCTTGATGCGCTGACCGTACAGCTTTCCGCTTTGCGCACACGCGACGAGGCCGCCGATCCGGCCGAGGCCGAGGCCCGTGCGGCGCTTCGCCGGGCCGTTGCCGCCAATCGCCCGCCGGGGCGGGTGGTGGTGCGATCCTCCGACGGCGGCATGGCCGAGATGGGCGGCATGATCCGCTCGCTCGGCGGCGTGGTCCGCGGGTTGGGCGATCCCCTGCCTGCCGAACCGCTGCCTGCCGAACCGGATGCTGCCGCGTCTCCCACCCCGCCTTCCGCTGAATAGGACGACCCGACCGATGGCCCTCGACGACACCCTGAACCGCCTGCACCGCACCTTTTTCGACCTGACCGTGGTGGTCGACACGGCGCTGCGTGCCGAAAGCCCGCCCGCGATCGACGAGATCTGGCCGCGGATCGAGCCCTTCGGCCGGATCCTGACCTATCTGCACGACGAGCTGCGCGCCGCCGCCCCCTCTCCCGGCGGCCGGGCGCGGCTTGCCTGGTCGGGTGCCGCCCGCGACACCGCGCCCGCCGCCCATGGCGCGGCCGAGACCACCGTCACCCGCGGCATCACCTGTGCCGTGCGGGCCGAAGCGGGCCTGCGCTTCTGGCATCTGGGCGAGGGCCGGCCGGGCGATGCCGCCTTCCGGGCCTATGTCGACCGGCTGGGCCGCACCGCGGCCGAAGCCGGCGGCAGCGTGCCGGCGGCGGCGATCCGCGGCTTCATCGGCGACAATGGCAGCACCACCACGCTGATCCGCCGCCCGGTGCAGCAGGCCGACCTGCCGCCGATGGCCCGGCTTGTGGCGCTGACCGCCCTTGTCGCCGCCTCGATCGAGATGCTCGCCCCGGCGCATCCGCCCGTCCCGGCCGCAATGGAAGCCTGATCCGATGACCGACCTCACCAGCCCGCCGTCTTTGGGGTCGGGCGATCTGGCGGCACTCTTCGGCGATGTGATCCAGGATGGCCGCCTGCTCACCATCGACAGCCCGCTCGGGCCCGACATGCTGCTGCTCGAACGCCTGGTCGGCGAGGAGGCGCTGTCGGAGCCCTTCCGCTTCGAGCTGACGGTGCGCGCGAAGCGTGACGACATCGCCTCGGCCGAGCTGGTCGGGCACAAGGTGTCGTTCACCCTGGAACGCGCCGACGGCAGCCGCCGGCCGTGGAGCGGCCATGTCGAGCGGGTGGTGGCGGGGGCGGCCATCGCCAAAGGCCAGCGCTACTACCATCTGGAAGTGCGCCCCTGGCTCTGGCAATTGACCCATAAGACCGATTGCCGGATCTTCCAGGACAAGTCGACGCTCGACATCCTGGAAGAGATCTTCGGGGAATTCGGCTTCCGGGATTACGATTTCTCGGGCGTGCTCAACACGCCGCCCAAACGCGACTACTGCGTCCAGTACCGCGAGAGCAGCTTCGCCTTCGTCTCGCGGCTGCTGGAAGAGGACGGCATCTTCTACTATTTCGCCCATACCGATGACGGCGCCCATGTGCTGACGCTTGCCGACGGGGCCCATGCCTATGTGCCGGTGCCCGAGCAGGAGCTGCGCTACGCCGCGACCGATGTCGACCTCAACAACGTCACCCGCTGGCGCCATGCCTGGCGCTTCGTGCCGGGGCGCTGGGCCGGGTCGGACTATAATTTCGAGATGCCCGGCACCGATCTCGCCAGCGAGGCCGCCTCGGTCACGCCGCTCGAGACCAACCGCGCCTTCGAGATCTATGACTGGCATGCCCGTTTCCAGACCCGCGATGCCGGCGCCCGGGTCAGCCGGCGGCGGATGCAGGCGATGGAAACCGGCCATGACACGGTGCAGGCGGCCTCCACCGCCCGCGATCTGGCGCCGGCGCTGTCGTTCACCATTTTCGGCCATCCGGCGGCCGACGAGGCCGGGCGCGGCTATGCGGTGGTGCGCATCCGCCATCATGCGATCGACACCACCTATGATACGGGCCCCGACCGGCGGCCGCCGACCTACGAGAACAGCTTCACCGCCCTGCCGGTGGAGGTGGGCTTCGTGCCCGCCCGCACCACCCCGCAGCCGCGGATCGACGGCATCCAGACCGCAACCGTGGTCGGGCCTGAAGGCGAGGAAATCCACACCGACCGCTATGGCCGGATCAAGGTGCAGTTCCCCTGGGACCGCTATGCCACCGGCGACGACCGGTCGTCCTGCTGGCTGCGGGTGATGCAGCCCTGGGGCGGGCGCAATATGGGCGCGCAGACCATTCCGCGCATCGGCATGGAGGTGATGGTCTCCTTCGTCGAGGGCGATCCCGACCGGCCGCTCGCGATCGGCATCGTGCCCAATGCCGGCACCATGCCGCCCCTGACCCTGCCCGCGACCAAGACCCGCACCGCCTTCAAATCGGCGTCGAGCCCGGGCGGCGGCGGCTTCAACGAGATGACCTTCGAAGATCTGGCCGGGGCGGAAGAGCTGATGATGCGCGCCCAGCGCGACCAGACCGAACTGGTCGGCCGCAACCGCATGGTCAACACCGCCAATGTCTCCACCCAGGATACCGGCACGCTCTGGGGCAGCCGGGTGGGCGACAGCGAGATCGTGATGACCCAGGCCTCGATCCTGATCCAGCACAAGCAGAGCCGGATCATCCTGGATGGAGAGCGGGTGCGGATCGAGTTCACCAACGGCCATTTCATCGACCTCTCGGCCGAGGGCGTGATCATCTCGTCCACCGCCAAGATCGTGACCGTGCGCGACGAGAGCAATTTCACCGCCGTCGACGGCGAAGGCGTGGTCGCCAAGGGCAAGGTGGTCCATGCGGTCGATGCCAGCGAGGGCAACGACGTGACCGTCTCGGCCGAAGGCGTCGCCGTCAACGGCAAGGTCGTGCTGCTCAACTGCGAGTGACGGCCAGGCACTTTCGGGCACGAGAGCCATAGCAGGAGACCCGTCCCCCATGTCGTTTCCCGGATACAGCGTCGGCGCGCCGGTGATGGGCGGCCATCAGGGCATCAAGGATTACGCGCTGGGTGCCATCACCGAAGTCGCAGCCCCGATGCTCGGCCCCCGCGACCGCACCGACATCATCCCCGAACTGCCGCCGGCGATCGCACGGGCGGCCGAAGCCGCCCTGCAAAGCAAGGCCGCCCAGGCGATCCAGGGCGGCGGCGCCGCGGTGGCCCAGGGCTATGCCGCGGATCTCGGCCCCGTGGCCGGGGCAGCCGGCGACCTGGCGGGCAGTGCGGCCGGGGGTGTCGGCAGCCTGTTCGGCGGGCTTCAGGACGCCGTGGCCGGCGGCATGACGCTGCCGCTTCAGGAACTCACCCCCGACATCCTGCCGATGGCCGCCCGGCTGGTGCAGGCGCCGGAAGTCGCCGCCGCCGATCTGCTGCGCCGGGCCGGCGCGCGTATGGCCGAACGCGCCCGCGCGGTCGCCATGGAACGCATGGGCCTGTCGGGCAGTCTGGCCGATGCCGCAACCCAGAGCCTCGCCCAGGTGGCCGGCGGCGCCGACCCGGCCCAGGTCGCGATCGGCGCGCTGATGGGCGGGGCCGTGCCCTTCGGCGACGGTGCCGAAGACGGCGGCACGGGCGACGCGGTGCTCGATGCCGGCGCGAAGGTGCTGTCCGGAGAGGTGCTGAAACCGGTGACCTTCTCCGAAGCCGCCGCGCCCGGCGGTACGCCTGGCTTCGCACCGCCCGGCCTCCGCACGAAATAACGCCCTCGTCTTCTCCCCCACCATCATTCACGGATGACCCCGCCCCATGTACGCCCTTCAGGAAGGCCATCTCGATCTGCCCACCGATTGGGAGGACCAGTCGGTCAACGTCTTCGCACCCCCGGGGGCCAAGTCGCAGGGGCTGTCGCTGGTGGTGACGCGGGAGCCGCTGCCGCCCGCGACCGATATCCGCGCCTATGCCGAGGCGGAAGTGAAGCGCATGGGCAAGGAACTGAAGGCCTTCTCGCTGCTCGCCCGCCATCCGCTGGAAATCGGGGATCAGACGATCGAGGCCTATGAGGTGCGGTGGAAATCCGACAAGGGGCTGGTGCATCAGCTGCTGGCGGCGGTGGAGGCGAACGGCCGGGCGCTGATCTTCACGGCGACGAAGCCGGTCGACATGGCGCCGGCCCTGCGCGACCGCCTGCTGGCGGTGATCCAGAGCTTCCGGAAGGCCTGATCCGATGGGCCGCGCGGCACGCGTCGGGGACGCCATCGCCCATTCCCACAAACTGGCGGGGTTCCTGATCGGTGCCGCGATCGGCATCGGCATCGGCCTCGCCATCGGTTTTGCGGTCGCGACCGGCGGTCTGGGCGCGCTGATCCTGGGGGCGGTGGCCGGGGCGGCGATTTCCTACGCCACCGAATCGATCGGCTCGGCCATCGGCGACAGTATGATGGGGCCATCGACGGGCGCGATCACCGTGGGTGCGCCCACGGTGCTGGTCAACAACCGCCCGCTCGCCATCGCCATGGATGGCCAGGCGAGCTGTTCGAAGGAACCCACCCCCAACGCCCCCGTCGCCCAGGGCTCGGAAATCGTCTTCGCCGAGAACTGGAACGCGGCGCGCGAGGGCGACAAGATCCAGTGCGACGCCAAGATCACCGAAGGCTCCGACGATGTGAAGATCGGCGGCCCCCAGGCGACGGTGATGGAGATCGACGACGGCATCCCGCTCTGGGCCGAGGTGCTGGTGATCGCCGCCGGCTTCATCGGCCCGGGCGGCGTGAAGGGGCTGTTCAAACTGGCCGGGCGCGGCGGGCTCAAGGCCGCGATCCGCGGTGCCGGCCAGTCGATCCGGGGCGCGTCGCGCGCCATCGTCACCGGCATGACCCGGGCGCGGGGCCTGGCCTCGGCCGGCGCGCGGCGCATGGCCCAGGCCGCGCGCGGCATGCCCGGCCGCATCCGCCAGTTCCTGAAGGACCCGGTCGACATGGCGACCGGCGACTGGGTGGACTGGCGCACCGACATCGCCATTCCGGGCGTGCTGCCGCTGGAACTGACCCGCCTGCACCGCTCGGGTGCCGCAGGCGCCACCGGCGGTTTCGGCCGGCGCTGGACCGACAGCTGGTCGCAGCGCCTGCTGCATGATGCCGGCCAGGATGCCCTGGTCTGGCTGACCGAAGACGGCAGCGAACTGGCCTTTCCCTGGCCCGGCCATTGGGGCGACGGCGAAAACCCGCTGCATCCGGGCTGGGTGATGGAGGTGCGCGGCCCCGAGACCACCCTCCGCGACCTGCCCTCGGGCCGCTGGTGGGCCTTCCCGACGCCTGATGTGGAGCCGGCCCGGCTGGCGCTGGCCGGCGCCCGGGCACGCGACGCGCTGACCCCCGCCAACGACCATGCCGCCCCGCCGGCCCATGTGATCGCGATGGGCGATGCCCATGGCAACCGCATCGATCTGGACCGCGACCCCGCCGGCCGGCTGCGCGCCGTGCGCCATACCGACGGCCATCATCTTCGGGTCGAGACCCTGCCCGACGGCCGCTATCTGTCGGTCGATCTGGTCTCGGACCCGACCGGCGCCGATGTCTCGCCGATCCGCCTGCTGACCTGCCGCTTCGATGCGCGCGGCCATCTGACCTTCGTCGATGCGCGCACGACCGGCATCTACCGCTATGAAACCGATGCCACAGGCCGGGTCACCCGCTGGTCGGATGGCGGCAGCACCTGGTCCGAGCTGTTCTACGACGACGCCGACCGGGTGGTCGAAACCCGCGCCGCCGACGGGCTCTACGGTGCCCGCTTCGCCTATGACGATGCGGCGGGCACCGTCACCTGCCTGGCAGATGACGGCGCGGTCACCACCCACACCCATGATGCGCTGGGCCGGCTGATCCGCTGCGTCGATCCCGAAGGCGGGGTCACGGAACAGATCTGGGGGCCGCGCGGCGATCTGGAGGCCGTGATCGACCCGCTGGGCCGGCGCAGCCGCTATACCCATGACCGTTTCGGCAATCTGACCGGCATCACCCATCCCGACGGCAGCACCGAGATTCTGGATTACGACGTCCTTGGCCGCCCGGTCGCGATCACCGATGCGCTGGGCAATCGCTGGCGCCAGACCCGCGACGACACGGGCCGGCTGACCGCGGCGATCGACCCCGAAGGCGGCGAAATGCGCTGGCGCTATGATGGCGCCGGCCGGGTCACCGCCATCGCCGCCGGCCCCGGCGCCGGCCAGCCCTTCGCCGTCACCCGGCTCGCCTATGATGCCGCCGGCCGGGTGAGTGCGATCACCGATCCCACGGGCGCCACCAGCCGCTTCGCCTATGACCGGCTGGGCCAGGTGATGGTCAGCATCGACCCCGCCGGCGCCGTCACCCGGCTGCAGCGCGATGATCGCGGCCGGGTGATCGCGGCGGATCTGCCCGATGGCGGCCGGATCACGGCCGAATACGACGGCGAGGGCAATCTCACCCGGCTGGTCGATCCCCTGGGCCGCGAGACCCGCAATGTCTATGGCGCCTTCGATCTGCTGCGCGAGACGGTGGATGCAACCGGTGCCGCCTATCGCATCGCTTATGACGGCGACGCCCGGCCGGTCGCGATCACCAACCCGCTGGGCGAGACCGCGACGCTCACCTGGGACCGCAACGGCCGGCTGATCGCCGAGACCGATTTCGGCGGCCGCAGCTGGACCTATCTGCGCGATGCCGCCGGCCGGATGATCGAACGGCACGAGCCGGATGGCGACATCCGCCGCTTCAGCTATGACGAGGCCGACCGGCTGATCGCCGAAGAAACCGCCTCGGGCATCCGCCGCTATGGCTGGGATGCCGCCGGCCGGCCGGTGCGCGCCGAAGAGGGCGGCCATGTCACCGAATGGCGCCATGACGCGCTGGGCCGGGTGGTGGCAGAGGTCCAGGACGGGCTGGAAGTGGCGATCAGCCATGCCGGCGCCGGCCCGCGCAGCCGGGTGGTCACCCCCTGGGGCGCCACCGGTTTCACCTGGGATCCGGCCGGCCGGCTGAAGGGCCTGACCGCCGGCCCCGGGGCGCTCGCCTTCAGCTTCGATGCGCTGGGCCGCGAGACGCTGCGCCAGGACCCCCAGGGCTTCACCCTGGCCCAGAGCCACGACCCGGCCGGCCGGCTGACCGGCCAGCGCGTCACCGGCGGGGCGGATGGCCGGGCGGTGGTCGACCGGCGCTGGCGCTGGGACGTCGCCGGCCAGCCGGTCGCGATCAGCGATGCCCGCTGGCCCGAACAGCGCTTCACCTATGACGGCCGCGGCCAGATCGCCCGCGCCCTGCCCGGCCGGCCCCAGGGCTCGGCCCAGGTGGAGGCCTTCATCTACGACGCCGCCCGCAACCTGGCCGGCCGCGGCCGCGACCTGCCCGACGGCGCCGAGACCACGGCGGCACGGCCCCGTACCCCTGCCGATACGGCCCCCCCTGCCGGCCTGGACCGCTGGCGGCTGGGCCCCGGCGGCGCGATCCTGGCCCGCGGCCATACCCGTTATGCCTACGACGCCCGCGGCCGCCTGGTCACCCGGCGCACCGACCGCCCGGGCTTCCGCCCGGAAATCTGGCGCTATGTCTGGGATGATCGCGACCGGCTGACCGGCGTCACCCGCCCCGACGGCAGCCGCTGGGCCTATGGCTATGACGCGCTCGACCGCCGCATCCTGCGCCGCCGCGTCGATGCGGGCGGCAGGGTGGCGGAGGGCAAGGCGGCGGGCAGCCCCGACGCCGTCCGCTATCTCTGGGAAGGCGACCGGCTGGTGGCCGAACTGCCGCTGGATGCCGCCGGCCGGCCCGATGCCGCAAGGGCCACGCTCTGGCATTACGCCCCGGGCGAGATCGTGCCCGTCGCCCGCCAGCAGGGCGAGCGGCTGTGGTATGTGATCACCGACCAGATCGGCCTCGCCCGCGAACTCGTCACCCCCGACGGCCGCCTGGGCTGGGCCGCCGCCCACGACCCCTGGGGTGCCATCAACGACAACGCCCCCCCGGACCCCGACGCCGCCACCGACTGCCCCCTGCGCTTCCCCGGCCAGTGGCACGACCCCGAAACCGGCCTCCACTACAACCGCCACCGCTATTACGACCCCGAAACCGGGCAGTATCTGTCGCCGGATCCGATCGGTCTCCATGGCGGCCCCCGCCCCCAGGCCTATGTCGAAAGCCCGACCGAACTGGCGGATCCGCTGGGGCTCGCCTCCTGTCCCACCATGCTTGCCCGCGGTCAGGCTGCGCTTCAGGGAGCGGGCCGCAACGGCCTGCGTCCGGCCATGCTGGGGCTGGAGACGATCGCGGACAACCCGCAGCTGCTCGGCCACTGGAACGACGCGCTGCGCTGGGCCGCCGGCAGCACCCGGGGCAACGCCTATACCAAGCTGCTCGCCTCGCTGGAAGAGGGCGTGATGCCTGGCGTCAAGGAGTGGGAGAACGCCTTCGGCACCGTGAACCAGCAATTCATGAAACTCGCCCGCGCCGACGGTTTCGACATTGCCCAGGTGCACCACTGGAACTTCCCCAAGGGCGATTTCGCAACCCAGGTCCTTGATCCGCGCCATCTGGTTCCGACAGACTCGCGTGCCGTGCACGAAGCGATCCACGAGTTGACCACAGGCGGGTCGAAATGGTCTGGTCCGGTCGATCCGCGCCATATCATCGACATCCCCGAATGGTCCACACCGATACAGTTCTGACGGAGACGGTGTCCAGATGGACGACTACACCCGCCTGATCGACGATCTCGGCCTGCCCGGTTGGATGGGCGAACTTCGCGCCGGCCGCTGGCTCGCCGAGGATCTCATGATCCTGGAAACGCCGCCTGACTGGTACACCTGCCCGCCGGCCCTCATCCCGCTGATCTCTCAAGGGTCCGGGCCGAAATACACCGGAATCTGGCACCGCTGGACGGCATCCGGCCACGCGCTGCACATGGTCGAAGCCGGGCCGGAAGACCATTTCCTGCTGATCGAGATGGCACTCACACCCGAGCAGTTCGCGGCCCGTCTGGCCATGCATGCGATGTCCGCAGCCGATGGCGTCACCGCCGACATCCGCGCCTTCGCCGCAGCCGCAGGCATCGCCGATCTGGATGCGCTCGACCAGCACACGATCAACTACAGCGACCAGCCCGACGATCTCGTCCACCTGCCCCTCTTCGACACCCCCCGCCCCGCCACCGCCTGCGCCGAAGGCCTGTCGCGCGACGGCATCACCCCCTTCGCCGGCGACACGCCATCGCCCGAAGAACCCGGCGCCGCCTGGTTCGAGCTCTCCGGCGCCCGCCGCGCCGCCCTGGCCGACGACCCCGCCGCCGCTCCCTGGCAGCGCCGCAACGCGCCGGTCGAGGCCCTGTTCGCCGATGCAATGGCACAGGGCGACCACCTGCGCGCCTGGGCGATCCTGAACAGCACCGGCTGGAAACTGCCCGCCGCCCGCAAGGCCGCCACCGATCTGGCGGCCGCAGTGGCCGATCCGGTGATCGCGGCACAGCTCAGGGCCTGGGTGGATTTCTCGCAAAAGTCGCTCGATCCGGATCGAGAGGATTATTGAGCGGCAGGCCGGATCGCGATACCGCCGCCGGACCCGATCAGGGACCGCGCTCTCAAGCGTGCCGATGAACTCCCGACAACTCTGTCGTCAGCAATGAGGGAGCCGGAAAATGACCATCAAGCCACGATCCGTCTCCGTATGGGTCGGCGATTTCGGCTCCGAAGAGGCGATGACCCGATATTTTGAGGAAGACTTCACCGAAGACGGTGATGCCATCCCATCACCCTTTCAGGCCACCTTCCATATCGATTATGACCCCTACAAATTTGAGGCCGATATATTCAAGGGCACGTCAGATATAGCCCGCGCGCTCGATGACGCCTCGTATTCAGAATATTATGCAGATGATGTCAAGCGCAGTCTCTCCATTATTGGCGAGGCGAACACGATCTGCATCATATTTGATTGCGATCCGCCACAGAAGAAGAAGGACGCGTATCTCACTCATATACTTTACAAGAGAATCTGATGGACGGGATGTTCATCACATCTCTCGGGCGAAACTCCGGAGAGGGACCGGCCGTGGTCTGTAACGGCCGCCCGGGCCTGGCCTGCCCATGACTGAAGACGCTCCCCATTGCGAACGCTGCGCCATGCCGATGATCCCCCATCACGATGCGACCACCCGCGGGCTGATCTGCCCGACTTGCGGCTGGTCGGTGGTGTCGACCGCGCTGCCTGCGGTACTCACCGACGACCGCCCCTGGCGCCTCTTCGCCGCGGGCTTCCCGACCACCGACCGGGACCGGCTCAAGGCCCTGGCGGAGGTGCGCGGGAGCAATCTGGTCGAGGCGGCGAAACTGGTCCGCGCGATGGGCACCGGCCCCGATACCCTGGTCTTCGAGGGCCGGGCGTCGGAGCTGGTGCAGCGCATGGCCCGGCTGCGGGCGGCCGGTATCACGGTTGCGACCGACCCCGGGTTTCCACACGACACGCCCGCCGCCCTTGCCGCGGCGCGGCGGGTGCGGGTGGCGCTGTGAGGGGCATGTGATGGACGGATATGATGCGCTTCTGGCCGCTCTGGACTGCCCGACATGGCTGCGTCAGCTTCGCCAGGGCGCATATCTGACCGGAACTTTGATGCGCCTGTGGCCCGGCTTTTCGACGACTATCTCAGCGACGGCCGTCAGGCCGAAGCCTGGGCCACGCTCAACAGCACCGGCTGGTCTCTGCCCGACGCCCGCGCCGCCGCCGAACGGCTGGCGGCCGCCACTGATCGGCCTTTGCTGGCGCTTCAGCTGAGAGCCTGGATCGCGTTTTCGCAGCAGACGGATATGCCGGAGCGTTATGGATACTGACGGGAGAGACCGCCCATGACCGATGAACACGGCATGCAGGCCGCCATACGGGAGAGCCTGGATTTCTTTCTCAGCGGCCGGATTCTGAACGGGCAGATATCCACCGGGCTGAATCATTATCCAAGACAGACCGGCCGCCTGGACGTCGACGAATTTATGAACAAACACGTCTATCCAGAGACAGGCGAAACCTGGGACGACATGGAAGAGACGATCTTTCATGAATTGGAAAAGCAAATGACCAAGATTGGCATTGCACAAGATTTTGATAACATATATCAAAAATACAATAATGATAACAGAAAAATCTTCATAAGGAATCGTGTGAAGAAAATATTTTCGGAAGATTTTCTCTTTTTCATCAACAGAATTGAAGCGCATATCCTGTACAATGCCGCCTCGTCTCTCGTAAAGATGCACGAACCCTATTTCGCCGACATCATGACCGTTTACAAGCTCGGCGGCATGCCCTGCGGCTTCGAGGGGGCGCCGTTCAGGTCGAGATTGATCGTGTATGTGCCGTCCTGAATGGCCTTCAGATATCGGCCGCCCCGTGACTGACCGAGGTGCATCATGGATCTCTACACCCGCCTGCTCGCCGATCTCGGCCTGCCCCGCTGGATCGGCGAGGTCCGCAATGGCCATTGGCTGGCCGACGCCATGGGCTGGGAAGCGCCTGCCGACTGGTACACCTGCCCGCCCGCCCTGGTGCCGCTGACATCCGACGGCTCCGGCCCGCGCTATGTCGGGATCTGGGTCCGCTGGACGGCGGCGGGCCGGTTCCTCCATTTCGTGGAAGCGGAGCCGGAGGATCAGTTTCTACTCCTGGAATCGGCCCTGACGGTGGAGCAGTTTGCCGCCCGTCTGGCAATGCATGCGATGTCGGCAGCGGATGATGTCACTGACGACATCCGAGCCTTCGCCGCAGCAGCGGGCATCGTTGATCTGGACGCACTCGATCGTCACACGACCAATTACAGTGATCATCCGCGGACCCTGATCCACCTGCCCCTCTTCGACACCCCCCGCCCCGCCACCGCCTGCGCCGAAGGCCTGTCGCGCGACGGCATCACCCCCTTCGCCGGCGACACGCCATCGCCCGAAGAACCCGGCGCCGCCTGGTTCGAGCTCTCCGGCGCCCGCCGCGCCGCCCTGGCCGACGACCCCGCCGCCGCCCCCTGGCAGCGCCGCAATGCGCCGGTCGAGGCGCTGTTCGCGGACGCGATCGCACAGGGCGACCACCTGCGCGCCTGGGCGATCCTGAACAGCACCGGCTGGACCCTTTTTCCCGCCCGCCGGGCGGCCGCCGATCTGGCGGCGGCGGTGGCCGATCCGCTGATCGCCCGCCAGCTCAGGGCCTGGATTGCCTTCTCGGAGGGTGAGGGGGATGATGACTATTGAACCATATCCGCGCGTCATATCTCACCCGGGCGTCGGGGTCGCTTTCCGCCCATCCGGATTCAGACAAATTCATTGAAGTCGTATGATTGCGGACCATATCCTGAAGGTCCGATCAAGGAGGCAGCCCATGACAGCGCTTGCCCGAACCGCCGCCGGAAGCGATCGCCGGGATCTCTCCGGTCCCGGCCTCAGGGCCTTCTTCAACATTGCCGCACAGTGGCGCCTCTCCAACGAGCAGCAGATGACGCTGCTGGGCAGCCCCAGCCGATCCACCTTCTACAAGTGGCGGACCGAGGGCGCGCGCAATCTTCCGAAGGATACGCTGGAGCGGATTTCCTACATCCTGGGTATCTACAAGGCCCTGCAGCTGCTGCTTCCCGACCCCGAAGCGGCCGACGGCTGGGTGGCGCGCCCGAACGCCGCGGCCCCATTCGGCGGCCGGTCGGCGCTGGATCGGATGCTGTCGGGCCAGGTGGCCGATCTTCTTGCCGTCCGGCAGTATCTCGATGCCGCGCGGGGCGGCTGGAGCTGATGGATCAGCCGCCGGCTCCGGATCTCCTCCCTCGCAGCCATATTGCCTGGGCACCCTGCTGGCGCATCATCCCCAGCCGCTTTCCGCCGATTTCACTGTTCGAGCGGGTCGCCGCACCGGAAGATCTCGATGCGGTCCTCGAACTGGAAGCCATGACCAACCCCCGGCTGAGAGACGAGGTGGGCGAGATCAGTCTGGTTCCCCCCGGCGAACGGGTCAGCGGCCCGGGATCGAGCATCATCATGGCCGCCTTCACCCACCTCAACCCCGAAGGCAGCCGCTTTTCCGACGGCAGCTTCGGGGTGTTCTATGCCGCAGCGGCGCTGGAAACCGCCATTGCCGAGACCGTCTACCACCGCGAACGCTTCATGCGGGCAACGGCGGAAAAGGCCATGGACCTGGATATGCGGGTCTATCTGGTCGATCTGAAGGGTGAGCTTCACGACCTGCGCGGCCGGCCGGAGGCGTTCGCCGCCGCCTGTCATCCGACGGATTATTCCGCAGGCCAGAGCCTTGCCCGGAGGCTGCGCGCGGCCGGTGCGGGCGGCATCGTCTATCACAGCGTCCGGCACGAGGCCGGGCTCTGCGCCGCGGTCTTCCGCCCGCACCTGCTGTCGAACGGCCGGCAGGAGCGCCATCTCTGCTACCGATGGAACGGTCGCCAGATATCCGACATCTACGAGAAGTCGCGGCTGTCGATCGATGCCGGTCCCCGGCCGGGCGATCGCGGCTGACCGGATCCGCCCCCTCATAACTCCGACTGCCTTTCCAAGCGCCCCGCCCGGCCCGCCCGACGGAACAGGACGCCCACGGAACAGGACGCCCGCGCGCCGGTTGACGTCCCGCCAGAGGGCCGCGTCTCGGCGGCCGAAGCGGCAGAGGGCGAGGAACAGCATGCACGTCACCCCGCGCGCCACCATGCGCCTGCAATTCAATGCCGGCTTCACTTTCGACGATGCCGCGGCGCTGGTCGGCTATATGCACCGGCTGGGCATCAGCCATGTCTATGCCTCGCCGATCCTGGCCGCGCGCGCCGGCTCGACCCATGGCTATGACGTCATCGATCCGACCCGGATTTCCGACGAGATCGGCGGCCGCGCCGGGCTGGAGCGGCTGGTGGCGGCGCTGCGCCGGCACGAGATGGGGCTGATCCTCGACATCGTGCCCAACCATATGGCGGTCGGCGGCGACGAGAACCCGTGGTGGGCCGACGTGCTGGCGAAGGGCGAGGCCAGCCCCCATGCCCGGGTCTTTGATATCGACTGGCGCCATCCGGATCCTGAGCGCGACGGCAAGGTCCATGCACCGTTTCTGGGGGAGGATTACGACCGGACGCTGGCCGAGGGCGCGCTGCGGCTGGTGCGCGATGATGCCGGCCGGCTGTGGGTGACGGCCCATGACCGGCGGTTCCCGATCCGCGACGAGGATCTGCCGGCGATCTTCGGCGAGGGCACGCCCGATGCGGCCGAAGCCGACCGGCTGGTGGCACGCTATCACGAGCCCGAAAGCGGGCCCCGCGCCCTGCACCGGCTGCTCGACCGCCAGCATTACCACCTCGCCTGGTGGCGCACCGCGGCCGACGAGGTGAACTGGCGGCGGTTCTTCGACATCGGCGAGCTGGCGGGCGTGCGCGTCGAAGACCCGGAGGTGTTCGAGGCGACCCACGGCCTGATCTTCGAGCTTTATGCCACAGGGCTGATCGACGGGCTGCGCATCGACCATATCGACGGGCTGGCAGATCCCGGCGGCTATTGCCGGCGCCTGCGCGCCCGGCTGGAAGACCTGCGCGACCGCCGGCCGGCGGCGGCGGCCGACCATGCGCCGCTGATCCTGGTGGAAAAGATCCTGGCCCCGGGCGAGCGCCTGCCCGAAGACTGGCCGGTGGAGGGCACCACCGGCTATGACTTCATGGCCGAGCTGGGCGGGCTGCTCCACGACCCTTCGGGCCGGATGCCGCTGCGCAGCCTGTGGCGCGAGATCACGGGCGAGCCCGACGACCCCGAGATCGAAGTGAAGGCCGCCCGCCGCCAGATCCTGGCCACGGCTTTCGAGGCCGATCTGGCCCGCACCGTGCGCGCCTTCGCGGCACTCGCCCGATCGCGCCGCCGCGACCGCGACCTGACCACCGCGGCGCTCCGCCGGGTGCTGACCGAGGTGGTGATCCAGGTGCCGGTCTACCGGATCTACGATACCGGCGACGGCCATGATGCCGCCGATGACGCAACCATCGCAGGCGCGATCGACCGCGCCCGGGCCCATGTGGTGCCCGGCGACCGCCCGGCGCTGGAGCGGCTGGCCGACTGGCTGCATGGCGGCCGGGCGATCGAGGGCGGCGGTGTCGATGCCTCGGCCGAGGCGGGCCGGACCGACGAGGCCGACCCCGACATGCTCCGCCGGGCAGCCCTGATCCGCTTTCAGCAGCTGACCGCACCGCTTGCCGCCAAGGCCGTGGAAGACACGGTCTTCTACCGCCAGGCCCCGCTTCTGTCGTGCAACGAGGTGGGCTCGGAACCCGGCGCGCCGACCCTGTCGCCGGCGGCTTTTCACCAGGCCTGCATCGACCGCCGGCGCCGCCACCCCATGGGGCTGCTCGCCACCGCCACCCACGACCACAAGCGCGGCCCCGACAACCGCATGCGCCTGGCCGTGCTGTCGGAAATGGTCGAGGACTGGAGCCGGACGGTGAAGGCCTGGCGGCGGATGAACATGCCATCGCAGGTGGCGCCCTCGCAGGTGACATTGGACGGCCATATGGCGCCGCATCCGGCCGACGAGCTGATGCTCTATCAGACGCTGATCGGCGTCTGGCCGGCCGGGCTCGACGCCACCCGCGCCGCCCGCAACACGGCAGCCGGCGAGATCCTGCCCCGGGTGGCGGGCTGGTGGCAGAAAGCACTGCGCGAAGGCAAGCGCCGCTCCAACTGGGTGGAACCCGATACCGGCTACGAGGCCGCCTGCCTCGCCTTCCTGCAGGCGATCATGGGCAGCGACAGCAGCTTTCCCGAGGCGCTGGACCGGCTGGTGCGGCGGATCACGCCGGCCGCCATGGTCAATACGCTCGCCCAGACCGTGCTGCAGCTGACCTGCCCCGGCATTCCCGACATCTATCGCGGATCGGAGGTGCTGGACCTGTCGCTGGTCGACCCCGACAACCGCCGCCCGGTGGATCACGCGCGCCTGGCAGGGCTGCTTGCGGCCGAAACCGAGCCCGCGGCGGCGCTCGAATCGCCCCGCGACCACGACGCCGCCAAACAGGCGGTGATCGCCCGCATCCTGGCGCTCCGCGCCGGCGATCCTGCCCTGTTTCTGACCGGCGACTACCTGCCGCTGACGGTGACCGGGCCGGCGGCCGACCATCTGCTCGCCTTCGCCCGGGTCGGCACCGCGACGGAGGGGACCCAGCCACCCCATGCCATCATCCTGGTCTCGCGCCTCGCCGACCGGCTGATCCCCGAAGGCGGCGCGCCGCTGATCCCGGCCGAGGGCTGGGCCGACACGCTGATCGAGATCCCGGGCCCGCTCGCCGGCCATCATCACGAGGTGCTGACGGGTGAAAGACTGGCGCTCCGCGAGGGCGGGCTCGCGGTCTCGGGCCTGCTGACCCGGCTGCCGGTGGCGGTGATGACGGGGGTTTGACGGCGCCGGACATCGATGGCGCGGCTTTACCCACGCGTCCGCCCGAGGAGGCGCGCCCCGAAGGCATCCACCACCCGCGCAAAGGCCGCTTCGGCGCCTGCCGACAGGCCGGCATAGCCCGGGAAGTTGTGGATCATGTCGGGCAGGCGCAGATGGTCGACCGGCACGCCGGCCGCCGCCAGGCGGTCCGCCATGGCGTCGCCCTGGTCCGAGAGCGGGTCGAAGCCGGCGGTGACCAGCACGATCGGGCAAGTGCCGGCGACCTCCGGCCAGAGCAGGGGCGAGGCGCGGGGGTCCAGGGCGTCCTCGGGGCCGGTCAGCAGCAGATCGCAGAACCAGTCCATGGTGGCGGTGTCGAGGAAATAGCCTCTGCCGAAGGCGGCCATCGACGGATAGCTGACGTCTTGTCCGGCATTCGGGCGGAAATCGGTCACGGGATAGAGGGCCAGGCCGGCAACCGGCTGCGGGCCTTCGGGCCGGTCGCGGGCGGTGAGCGCCGTGACCAGGGTCAGGCAGCCGCCGGCGCTGTCGCCCGCAAGCCCGATTGCGGCCGGATCGGCGCCCCAGGCCGCCGCATCGCCGGCCACCAGGCTGAAGACGTCCCAGGCATCCTCGACCGCGGCCGGGAAGGGATGTTCCGGCGCCAGGCGATAATCCGGGGTCAGGACCAGCGCGCCCAGCCGGTCGGCCAGCCGGCGCGACTGGTTGTCATAGGCCGCCGGATCGCCGACCACGAAACCGCCGCCGTGGAAATAGATCACCAGCGGCAGTGCCGGGGCATCGCCCGCCCGCGCCGGCCGGTAGAGCCGGGCATCGATCACCCGGTCCGGCAGCTCCAGCACATGTTCCGTCATGGCGACCGACGCTTCAGGGGCGCGGATGCCGCGGATCAGATAGCGCTCGCGATAGGCGGCGCGCGCCTCGGGCACCGGCAGATCGCGGATGCTCGGCCCGGCAGGGGCCTCGGCGGCGGCCTTCAGCATCGCCTTCAGGGCAGGGTCGAGGGCGTCGTCGGTCATGCGGGGAAACTCCGGTCGGAGGGGACATCACGGCTATTGTGACTTTCATGATATCAAAATACAATATGCTCAGCACCCCATTCACGACGGATCGGCCCCCGATGTACGTGCCCACCCATTACCGCACCGACGACCCTGCCGCCATTCTGGGCTGGCTGACCCGCTTCCCCTTCGGCACGCTGGTGACCGCAGGCGCCGACGGCCTGCCGCTCGCCACCTCGCTGCCGTTCATCACAGAAGACCACGCCCCCCACGACATCACCGGCCTCACCATCGCCGCCCATATGGCCAGGCGCAACCCCCATGCGGCGGCGCTGTCGACCGGCATGCCGGCCCTGCTGGTGGTCAACGGCCCCGATGCCTATATCTCACCCGCCTGGTATGAAAGCCCGGTCAACGTGCCGACCTGGGATTATGTCGGCCTGCAGATCCGCGGCCGGCTGACGGTCATCGACGACCGCGACGGCCTGCTCGACCTGATGCACCGCCAGATCGCCGCCTTCGAGGCCCGCAGCGCCACCGGCTGGACCCTCGATGCGGCGCCGGAGCCCCATGTCGACCGGCTGATCCAGGGCGTCGTCGGCCTCCGCATCCAGGTGGAGCGGATCGACTGCATGCAGAAGCTCAGCCAGAACAAACCCACCGACCGCCCGACCATCCAGGCCGCATTGCGCGCCTCCGGCAGCGATTACGGGCCGGTGGTGGCGGGGTTGATGGATCTGGTTAAGTGACGGTCTTTTGATTGCCCAAGAGTCAATCGCATCAGGTCTCGTGCAGGCACAGCAACCGCTTCGCCGCAATCCGCGTCTCCCCCGGATAGCCGAAGGCGTTGTTCACATAGCGCACGCCGTCGATCACCTGGTCGCGGTTGACATGGCTGTGACCATAGACATGGGTGACCGGCCGCCAGGCGCGCAGCTGCGCCTCAAGTTTGCGGGTGCCGAGCACGGGGTAGACGATGCGTTTGGCCGGCGGGATGAAGTCCGGCATCACGTCGATGCGGGGCAGGAAATGCGAGACCGTGATGGTGGCAAGGTGCGCTGCCGCCACCGGGGTCGGGTTGCGGGCCAGGAAGGCGTCGGTGATCATGGCCGGCGTCATGCCCTCGGGCCAGCGGCAGGCGCGGAAATCGGTCCAGGCCAGGCGCAGATCGCGCGAGGGCTCGCCGAACGAGAAGTCGTACCAGCCATAGAGCGGCACGATCCGCAGCCCGGCGCCGTGCCAGACCTGCTGGACGGCGCCGCTTTCATGGGCGATGCGGCGGACCTCGTCGAATTTCGCGAACGAGTCCTCATGGGTGCGGTCGCGCACCACCCACAGCTCGTGATTGCCGGGCAGATAGATCAGCGTGCGGAACCGCAGGGCCAGCCGTTCCAGCGTGCGGCCCAGGCGCTGCGGCATGTCGGAGACGTCGCCGGCCAGGATCAGCAGATCGTCGACGTAATCGGCGGTCGACAGACCGGCCACCCACTGGTCGTTCTCGTCGTAATCGACATGCAGGTCCGAGACGGTAAAGACGCGCATCAACTCCGGTCCGGGTTCGGTCTGGGCCATCCGCCCGGCACCGTCGGAACCGGGTTCCGGGAGAGCCGCCGATCATAGAGGCAAACCGGTCCGGAGGGAAACCGCGGCCGGCGTCACATGGTTGGGGCAGGACTTGCGCACCGGTGAGGCGGGGCTTGCGCGCCGGTGAGGCAGGGCTTGCGCAGGGGCGGCAGGTGTGCGACAGCCGGTCAGCCCCTCCCCCCGGCCGGAAATGAGACATCCATGGACGACCAGACCTCCCAGACCGACACGCCACCTCCCCGGGGCCTGATCGGCCTGCTGATCGCGGCGGTGGTCACCGTCGGCTCCAACGCCTTGCTGCTGAGCCCGATCCTGCTGGATGTTGCGCGCGATTTCGCCACCGACAGCGTCACCATCGCCCGGGTGATCTCGGCCTATGGCGCCGCAACCGCGGTCTCGGCGCTGTTTCTGTCGACGGCGGTGGACCGGTTCGGCGCGAAGCGGGTGCTGGTGGCGACCACCGCGGTGATGGCGCTCGCCCTTGCCGCCAGCGCCGCCGCCCCGGCCTGGCCGGTGCTGGCCGCCGCCCAGATGCTGGCCGGCATCACCGCCGGCATGCTGCTGCCGGCGATCTATGCCACCGCCACCAGCCTGGGCGGGGCGGCACGCGGCGCGCGGGTGCTGGGCCGGGTGCTGAACGGCTGGGCGATTTCCCTGGTCGCCGGCGTGCCGGCCTCGGCCGCGATCACCGATCTCGCCGGCTGGCGGGTCGCCTATGTCGTGCTGGCGGTGATCGCCGCCGCCACCTGCCTGGGTTGCCGGCGGCTGCCGGCAGGGCCTGCGCGCGACACCGCCAGCACGCCTCACCGGGTCGCCTCGCCGCTCGCCACCCTCCGCCGGCCGGGAGTGGCCTCTCTGCTGGTGGTCTGCCTCACCTTCATGACCGCCTTTTATGGCTGCTATGCCTTCGTGGGCGATGCCTTCCGCCGGGCGCTGGATCTGGATGCCGGCACCGCCGGCCTGTTCGTGCTGGCCTATGGCGCGGGCTTCGGCCTCGCCAGCCTGGCGGCACCGCTGATCGACCGGATCGGCCCGGCACGGCTGCTGCCGCGGGTGATGGTGGCGATCGCCGGGGTCTATCTGGTCCTCACCCCCGCCCTTCAGACCTTCCCCACCGCACTCGCCGTGGCCGCGGTCTGGGGCATGGTCAACCATCTGGGGCTGAACATGCTGGTGCTGCTGCTGTCGCGCCGGGCGGCCGGGGCCGGCGGCGCGGTGATGGGGCTGCATTCGGCCGTGACCTACACGGCGGTCTTCCTGGGGCCGCTGCTGCTGGGTCTGGCCTATGAAGGCATCGGCTTCGGCGCGGTTGCGGGCGCGGCCGCCGCGGCCGCACTGATCGGCGCCGTGGCGGCCTGGCGCGATGCATCGCGCTGGTCACCCTCCCACTAGCCGGGCCGGTCTTCCATCTGAGAGACTATGGGTGCCCCGACTGCCCGCAAGGTCCCGCCCGATGTCGCAGCCCGCCACCCGCTTCCGCCGCCTTGCCACAGCCCTGCCCGGCGTCGAGGCGGTGACGGCGGAAACCACCCGCCGCTTCGCCCGCCACACCCATGACCAGTTCGGCATCGGCGTGATCGTCCGCGGCGCCCAGGGCTCGGCCAGCGGCCGCGGGCCGGTGGAGGCGGGGCCGGGCGATGTGATCACGGTCAACCCGGGCGAGGTGCATGACGGCTGGCCGATCGGCGATGCCGGCCGCGCCTGGCGCATGCTCTATATCGACCCGCCGGCGCTGGCAGAGGCGGCGGCGGATCTGCTGCGGTCGGGCGATGCCGAATTCCACCACCCGGCCGCCACCGCCCCGGCCACCGCCGCGCGCTTCCTCGCCGCCTTCCACAGCCTGACCACACAGGCGACCACCGCCGGACAGGCGACCACCGCCGGCCCCCTCGCCCGCGAGGAGCGTCTGACCGTGCTGCTCGCCGATCTTCTGGGCGGCCTGCTGGTGCCGGCCGGCCGCCCGACCATCCCCCCCGGCATCGCCCGCGCCCGCACCGCCATCGACGACGACCCCGCCGCCGCCCATGATCTGGCGGGGCTCGCCGCCCTCGCGGAAACCGGCCGCTTCCAGCTGATCCGCAGCTTCACCCGCGCGACCGGCTTCACCCCCCATGCCTATGTTCTGGAACGCCGCGTCCAGCTCGCCCGCCGCCTGATCACCACCGGCACGCCGCTCGCCGAAGCGGCCGCCGCCGCGGGCTTCGCCGACCAGAGCCACATGACCCGCCACATGACCCGCCGGCTGGGTGCAACGCCGGGGGTTTGGGCGGGGAAAGAGGTATGACGGAACGGCGTCAGCGCGACCCAGGAGGCCAGCGGCGCGCGGCATGCAGCACGTGCAATATCCGAACCGAATCAACGCTCAGCTGATAGACCAGGATGTAGTTGCGATGGACCATCAGCTCGCGTGTGCCATGGACACGACCAGGCCGTCCCAGAGATGGATAGAGCACCAACTGGAGCGCCTTTGCTCGGAAAAGCTCGTCCAGCACAAGTGCAGCTGCCAAATCATCAGCAGCAATGTAGCGACGAATTTCCTGTCGGCTTCTGAGTGCCTGGGGCGTCCAGACAATTTTTCACGAAGCGGCGCCGTTCAACCTGCGCCGGATTTCTGCCCGCCAAATCTCGGCATCAGCTTCAACATCATCACTGGATACGACATTGCCCGCATCAGCCTCGGCGATGGCCGCCTCCACTTCACGCCGAAACCACCGGTCATAGGCTGCAGCCTCGACCTGGTCTCGAACATAGTCCCGCATGAAGTCACGCAGAAGTTCGGCGCCGGTACGATCACTGCCCTTCGCCGCTTCGGCAAACGCATCCTTCAGTCCTTCATCGACCTGAAAGGTAAAGGTGGTCTCGGCCATACTGACCCCCGGCATTGCTGAGTCAGCAGATTATGGCACACCAGACCCTGCGGGTGAACAGCCCCGCAATTCCGTTCAAGACGCCCCCGGCCGGGCGCCGGGCCGGATTTTCTTGCCTGGCCGGTGCGATGGTGCGGGTCAGCCGCCCCTGATTGCCTCAGGGGAAGCGGGCCGGATGGTTCGACGGGCTCGCAAGCTCAGTCCTCCGCCGAATGCGATACCCCTGGGACGGGGGGCCGCACCGCTTGAAAATGTCGGGGCGAAAGCCGATCCTTCTTGCATCGGAGGTACACATGGCCAACACACGACGACTTGAAGTCAATCTCCCGGCTGATGTCGCTGCCGCGATGGACAAGGAAATCGACACGGGGCGGTATGGCTCCGCGGATGATTTCCTCGAAGCGAGCGCACGCGCCCTACTGGCGTGGGATGAGGATGTCGAACGCTGGCTGCATGATGACGTGCCCCGGGCCTGGCAAGAATATCTGGACAACCCTGATCGGGCCGTGTCCTCGGAAAATCTTCTCGACGTCATCCACGCCGACTACCTCGCCCGCCTGAAAGGCGGCTGAGTGTACCGCCACGTCTATTCCCCGAATGCACGACGCCAGCTGACGACGCTTTATGGCTACATTGCCGAAGCGTCAGGGCCAGAGCGCGCCCGCGGATACCTGCAACGCATCGACGATTTCTGTGGGCTGCTGACAACCTTCCCCCGGCTGGGGCGGAACCGTAGCGACGTCATGCCGGGGCTACGGGTCGCGGTTTTCGAGCGGCGTGTCACCATCGCATATCGTCACGACGTCGATCGCCTGACGGTGATCGACATCCTTTATCGTGGTCGGAATGTCGAGGCCTATTGGCGCCAGCCACCGCCGAAGTGATCTCCGCAATTCCGTTCAAGACCACCCCCGCCCGCCCCGCGCATCCTCCGGCGATCCCGCCACTGTTCTGGATGCGTGCCGCCCATGACCACCACCTCTGCCAAAACCACCTCTGCCAATGGCACCCCGGCCGGGCGCCGGGTCGGGTTTGCCTGTCTGGCCGGCGCCATGGTGCTGGTCGGGACCACGGTGATCGCCTCGAAGACGATTGCCGGGGGCGGCGGTCCTGGGGGGATGGGGCCGTTCACCGCCACGGCGCTGCGCTTTGCGCTCGCCTTTCCGGTGTTTCTGCTGCTGATGCGCTGGCAAAGGGTGCGGCTGCCGCGGCCGGGATGGCGGGATCTGGGGCTGCTGGTGGTGCAGGCGGGGGCCGGCAGTGTCGGCTATACCACGCTGCTGATTTCGGGGCTGGCCCTGACCTCCGCCGCCGATGCCGGGGTGGTGATCGGGACCCTGCCGGTGGTCACCGGGGCGATCGCGGTGCTGGTGCTGGGCGAACGGCCCGGGCGGCGGCTGCTGGTGGCGATCGCGCTTGCCGCGGCGGGCATGATGGCGGTGGCCGGTGGTGGTGCGGATGGGCGTGGCGCGGGGGACGGTGGCACGTCGTCGCTGGCCGGCAACCTGCTGGTGCTGGGGGCGGTGGTCTGCGAAGGGGTGTTCATTCTGCTGAACAAGCGGCTGCGGACACCGATCGCGCCGCTCGCGCTTTCAACCGTGATGACCGGGCTGGGCTTCTTTGCCGCCGCCCTGCCGGCGCTGGTGCTGGAACGGCCCTGGGCGGCCGCGCCGGAGACGGCGGCGCTGCTGGGCGTTCTCTGGTACGCGCTGGTGCCGACGGTGATCGGCTTCGTGCTCTGGTACGCGGGCGCCGCCCGGGTGAGCGGGGCGGAGGCGGCGCCCTTCACGGCGCTCGCCCCCGTCTCGGCCGTGGCCCTCGCCGCCCTGGTGCTGGGGGAGGCGGTCAGCCTGCCCCAGATCCTGGGTGTCGCCTGCGTGCTGGCGGCGCTCGCCGCCCTTCAACTTCCGAAGCTTCAACTTCCAAACTGGGCCTCGTGGAGGCGCCGGTAAAGCCCGCCCGCCCCCAGCAGTTCGTCATGGGCGCCCTGTTCGGCGATGCCGCCCCGGTCGACCACCAGGATGCGGTCGGCGCCGCGAATGGTGGCAAGGCGGTGGGCGATGACCAGGGTGGTGCGGCCGACCGAGAGTTCCGCCAGCGCCTTCTGGATCTCGCGCTCGGTTTCGGTGTCGAGCGCCGAGGTCGCCTCGTCGAGGATCAGGATCGCCGGATCCTTCAGGAACATGCGCGCGATGGCGATGCGCTGCTTCTGCCCGCCCGAGAGTTTCACGCCACGTTCGCCGACCACCGTGTCCAGCCCCTGGGGCAGGCTCTCGATCAGATCCATCAGCCGGGCGCGGCGGGCGGCCTCGATGATCTCGGGCTCGGTCGCGCCCAGCCGGCCATAGGCGATGTTCTCGCGGATCGTGCCGCCGAACAGGAACATGTCCTGCTGGACGATGCCGATCTGGCCGCGCAGCGAGGCCAGCGTCATGTCGCGGATGTCGATGCCGTCGACCGTGATCGCGCCGCCGTCCACATCGTAGAAGCGCGGCAGCAGCGAACAGAGCGTGGTCTTGCCGGCGCCCGAGGGGCCGACGATCGCCACCGTCTCGCCCGCGCCGATCTCGAAGCTCACCCGATCGAGCACCGGCCGGCTGCCATAGGAGAACGAGACCTCGCGGAAGCGGATATTGCCCGCCAGCCGCGGCGCCGGCCGGGCGCCCGGCCGGTCGGCGATGTCGGGCTCGGTGGACAGAAGATCGAGATAGCGACGGAAGCCGGCGATGCCTTTGGGATACAGCTCGATCACCGCATTGATCTTCTCGATCGGCCGCACGAACACGCCGACCAGCAGCAGGAAGCCGACGAATCCGCCGTAAGAGAGCTGCTCGTTCAGCACCAGATAGGCGCCCGCGATCAGCACCACCAGCTGAATCAGCCGGATGCTCATATAGTTGAGCGACATGCTGGCGGCCATGATCTTGTAGGCGGCAAGCTTGGTCGACCGGTAGCGGTCGTTGTCGCGGGCGAAGAGCCGGCGCTCGTGATCCTCGTTGGCGAAGGCCTGGACCACGCGCATGCCGCCGACATTCTCTTCGATCCGGACGTTGAAATCCCCGACCCGGCCATAGAGCGCGTCCCAGTTGCCGGCCATGCGTTTGCCGTAATGGGTCGCGACCCACATGATCGGCGGCACCACCGCCGCGGTCAGCAGGGCCAGATCGACATTGACCCACATCATCAGCAGGAAGGCGCCGATGAAGGTCATGATCGCGATGAACAGATCTTCCGGCCCGTGATGGGCGATCTCGCCGATCTCTTCCAGATCCTTGGTGACCCGGCCGACCAGATGGCCGGTCTTGTTCTCGTCATAGAAGCGGAAGGACAGCTTCTGCAGATGGTCGAAGCTGCGGCGGCGCATCTCGGTCTCGATGTTCACGCCCAGCATATGGCCCCAATAGGTGACCACCGCCATCAGCCCGGTGTTGAGCAGATAGACGATCAGCAGGCCGACGGCGGCGGCGATGATCCAGCCCCAGTCGCCGCCGGGCAGCAGCTCGTCGACGTAGAATTTGACCGCGATCGGGAAGCCCAGCTCCAGCAGGCCGGCCAGGACCGCGCAGCCGAAATCGAGCAGGAACAGGCCGCGATAGGGGGCGTAATAGGCGAAGAACTGTCGAAGCATCGGGGGGAGGGTCCCAGGCACGTTGCGGTTGGCGGAGTGACGCGGGAAGAGGTGGCCGTGCGAAGACGGTGTCTTCAGGACCGGCGGTGTCTTCCGCGCCCCAGCAGCCAGACCAGATACGGGCCGCCGAGTATGGACGCGAACAGGCCCACCGGCAATTGGTACGGGAAGGCCGCCATGCGCGCGAGCCAGTCGGCGGCGACCATCAGGGCGATGCCGATCAGGACGGCACCGGCCAGCTGGGCCAGCGGCCGCCTGAGACCGAGCAACCGGGCGGCATGAGGGGCGATCAGCCCGACGAAGCCGAGCGGGCCGACATGGAGGGCGGCGGCCGCGGTCAGCAGCGCCGAGAGCAGCACCAGGATCCCGCGGGCACGGCCGACCCTGAGCCCTGCGGCCTGTGCGACCGCGGAGCCGAGCGGCAGCAGGGCCAGAACCCGGCCGGCCAGCCCTAAGGGCAGGATCAGCAGCAGGGCGGCACCCGCCGCGATCCAGGCATCGCCGGGGGTGATGGCGGCGGTGGAGCCGGCCAGCCAGCCCAGAAGTTCGAAGGCACGGAAGCCGCCGGTCGCGATCACCGCCACCAGCACCGCATTGGCGAGCGCCGCGGTGGCGAGGCCGGCGAGCAGCAGCCGTTCGGCACCGAAACCCGAGCGGCCGGCGATCGCCAGGATGAAGGCGAGCACCGCGGCAGACCCCGCCGCGGTGCCGGCAAGCCGGGCACCGGTCGAGGGCAGGTCGAGGCCGAGCAGCACCAGGGCCAGCCCCAGCCCTGCCCCCGCCCCACCCCCAGCACATCGGGGCTGGCGAGCGGGTTGGCGGTGACCCGCTGCATGACAGTGCCGGCTGCCGCGAGCATGGCGCCGGCCGCGGCCGCCACCATCACCCGCGGCAGGCGCCAGGGCAGCAGGTCGGCGAAGAGCGTGCCGGTGGCGAGATGGAGGCCCTGGGGCCCGCGGCCGAGGGTCAGGCCGGCGAGGACCAGCACCAGGGCGAGCAGAAAGAGCCCGGCCAGTGCCAGACGCGGCCGGGGGTGATGCAGATCCCGCGCGGTGCGGTCGCGCATCGGCGGGCGCTCGATCATCCGGAGCCGGGGCAGCAGCCAGAGCAGCAGCGGCCCGCCGAGCAACGCGGTCGCGGCCCCCGTCGGCAGGCCGGCGATGCCCCGGGCTTCGAGCAGCATCACCGCGCCATCGGTCGCCCAGAGCAGCACCGCGCCGATCACCGGGCTCCAGACCAGCTGGCCGGCGGGGCTGCGCGCGCCCGCCGCCCTTGCGAGGGCCGGGGCCGCGAGCCCCACGAAGCCGATCACCCCCACCTCCGAGACCACCGAAGCGGCAAGCCCCGCCGCCACCGCGACGGCGGCGAGCCGCACCCGGGTGAGCGACAGCCCCAGGCTGCGCGCGGCGCCGTCATCCAGCGCGAACAAAGTGAGCGGGCGGACGAGCAATGCGCCTGCGATGATCGCGAGGCCGAGCCGGAGCGCCAGTCCCATGGCCGGCCCCCAGCTCTGCTGCGCCAGCGAGCCGCCGCCCCAGATGAACAGCGACATCATATAGCGGCCATCGGCGAGGATCGCGGCGGCGGCGATGGCGCCTGCGATCAGCGTGACCATCATGCCGGCGAGCACGACCGACACCGGCTCCAGCCCGCGCCGCCAGGTCAGCGCCAGCACCAGGGCGACGGCGGCAAGCCCGCCGGTCGCGGCGATGGCTTCGCGCCCGGTCGCAAGCCAGAGCGGCGCATGGATCGTCGCCAGCACCAGCGCCAGCTGGGCGCCCGAGGCGATGCCGAGGGTGGCCGGCTCCGCCAGCGGGTTGCGCAGCACCCGTTGCAGCAGGGCACCCGAAAAGCCGAGCGCCGCCCCAGCCAGGATCGAGACCAGGATCCGGGGCGCCACACCATCCAGGCGGATGATCGCATCCAGCGCCGGATCGGCCGAAAAGCTGCGGCCGAGGGCGAGCGCCGAAAGCAGCGCCGCCAATGCCGCAACCCCCAACCAGACCAGCGCGCCCGGGTTGAACAGGCGAAGCCGCTCAGCCATGGGGCACCATGGCGGCGGCGAGCAGGCGGGCGAAGCGCGCGGCGGTCGGCAGGGCGCCGAAAGGGTTGACCGGGTCGATGATCAGCACGCGGCCCTCGCGCACCGCCGGCAGGGCCTGCCAGAGCGCCGCCTGCCCCAGCCGGCGCAGCGTGTCGGGCGGCATCGGCCCGATCAGCGCGATCCAGGCCTCGGGCCGGGCGGCCAGCGCCTCGATGCCGACCGGGGCGGTGCCGCTGTAACGGGTCTCCGCCCCCCAGGCATTGGCGAGCCCCATCCGCGCCGCCACCTCGCCCGGCAGCGAATCCGGCCCGAAGGCGCTGACATGGGCGGCATCGCCGGGGGTGACCAGAAAGACCGGCCGGCCGCCAGAAGCTGCCCGCGCTGCCGTTCCCGCGGCGGCAATCACGGCATCGGTATCGGCGATCAGGGCCGCGGCCGCATCGCCCCGCCCGAGCCGGGCGCCGAGGCTGCGGGCCGCCGCCGCGGCCGCGCCATAAGGCGCCACGCCCGGCCGGTGGATCGACATCGTCTCGACCGGTGCGATGCGGGCGAGATTGGGGTCGGCCCAGGCATGGAAGGCGGAATTCAGGATCAGATCGGGCGCGGCCAGGCGCAGCAGCTCGAAATTGATCGCCCCGCGCAGGCCCAGATCGGCGACACCCCGGGGCACCGGCGGCTCGACCACGGTTTCGCGGAACTGGCGGAGTTCGGCCGCCGCCACCGGCAGGATGCCGAGCGCCAGCACGGTTTCGAGCAGCGCCCAGTCTATGACCGCCAGACGTTCGGGCGTGGCTGCCCGCACCCGCCCGCCTGCGCAGACGGCGAGTGCCGCAGCGGCCGCGACCATCAGCTTGCGACGGGAGAGATCAGCGGACATAGGCGACCGGTGCCCCGGTATCGGGATGCGGGAAAGTGCCCATGGGCAGGCCATAGATCCGGCCCAGCACATCGGGCGTCAGGATCTCCGCCGGCCGGCCGCGGGCGGCGATGCGGCCCGCCGCCAGCGCCAGGATCTCGTCGGCGAAACGCGCCGCCATGTTCACATCGTGCAGCACCATCACCACGGTCTGGCCGCGGGCGCGGGCCTGGTCGCGGATCAGCCCCAGCATGCCGGCCTGATGCGCGATGTCGAGCGCCGAGGTCGGCTCGTCGAGCAGCAGGGCCGCGGTGTCCTGGGCCAGCATCATCGCCAGCCAGACCCGCTGACGCTCGCCACCCGACAGCGCATCGACCATGCGGTCGCGGAAACGCTCGACCCCGGTCACCCGCAGCGCCGCCGCCACTTTCTCGCCATCCCGGGCACTGAACCGACCGAGCGCGCCGTGCCAGGCGAAGCGGCCCAATGCCACCAGCTCCGCCACGGTCATGCCCTCGGCGGCGGGGGTGAATTGCGGCATATAGGCGACCAGCCGGGCGAAACGGCGCGCGTCATGGTCCCCGACCGGCCGGCCCTGCAGCCGGATCTGCCCGGCCGCCACCGCCTGCTGCCCGGCCAACGCCCGGATCAGCGTGCTCTTGCCCGACCCGTTCGGCCCCACCAGCGCATAGACCTTGCCCGCCGCCAGGCCGACACTCAGCCCGTCGATGATCGCGCGGCCGTCGACGGCGATGGTCACGCCGTCGAGGTCATAAAGCGCCGGGGGGTGGTGGGGCTGATCGGTCATCTGGTCTCCGTCACCAGTCGAGCGACAGGGTGAGGGTTGCTGTGCGGCCAGCACCATAGCCGCATTGATAGACACTGCCGCAGCCGCTGACATACTCCTTGTCCAGCAGGTTGACCACATCGACCGACACGCCCCAGCCTGCCCGGCGATAGCGGATCGCGGCGTCGAGCACCGTTGAATCCGGCACCTTGAGCGTGTTGGTCTCGTTGGCCCAGCTCTCGCCGGTATAGCGGATGCCGGCGCCCGCGCTCAGCCCGTCGAGCACGGTGGCCTGAAAGGCGTGGTCGAGCCAGAGCGAGGCGCTGGTATCGGCCACCAGCACCGGCGTCTTGCCGATCAGCGCCGTGTTGCTGTCTTCCGTGATCTCGACATCCTGGAAGGTCGCCTGGCCCAGCAGGCTGAAGCCGCCGCCGAGTTTCGTCCGCGCCTCCAGCTCGATGCCGCGCGAGCGGACTTCGCCGCGCTGGACCTTGTAATTGATGTTGACCGGATCGGGGACCAGGGCGTTTTCCTTGGTCAGTTCGAAGACCGAGGCGGTGAACAACCCGTCGAATTCGTTGGCCATGTATTTCACGCCCGCCTCGTATTGCAGCCCCTTTTCGGGCTCGAAGGGCGTGCCCAGCCGGTCGGCGCCGATCTGCGGGTTGAACACGGTCGCGACGCTGACATAGGGCGTGACGCCGTTCTCGAATTCATAGCCGAGACCCGCACGACCGCTGAACGCGCCTTCCTCCCCCCGATAATTATAGGCATTGGGTGTCCAGGGGCTGACATAGGCGTCATCGGATTTCGTCCAGACCCGGTCATAGCGGCCGGTCAGGGTCAGGATCCAGTTGCCGTCGATGCGCATCTGGTCCTGCAGATAGGCGCCGAGCTGGTGCATGCTCAGCTCCTGGTCCAGATAGGTGAAGGCGGCCCCCTGAGGCGCGCCATAGACCGGGTCGGTGACGCTGATCGGCGTGCCCCCGCCCGACTTCTGGACATGGTCGATCATGTAATAGCGATAGTCGATGCCACCCAGGATCTTGTGGTCGACCGATCCGGTGGTGACCCGCCATTCGGCCTGGTTGTCGGCGGCGACCGAATTCACCGTGGTCTCGTGCTCGAAGCCGATGCGGAACAGTTCGTTGCCGGGGGCCGTCGGCTCGGTGCCACCGCCCTCATAGGGGGCGCCGGGTACACGCCAGCCGTAAGGATAGGGGCCGCGCTCGCGGGTATGGACCCGGCTGTAGCGGAAATTCTGGCGCAGGGTCACGCTGTCCGACGCATCATGCTCCACCTCCCAGCCGATCATCGCCTGCTGGCGGCGGTAGAGGTCGACATCCTCTTCCCCGTAATAGAAATCGCGCGGGATCCGCCCGAAGGCCGCCGGCACCACCGAGCCGACATAGGGCCAGAACCCGCCGGTATGGGTCAGATCCTGATCCTGATACATGCCGAGCAGGGTGACCCGGGTGCTGTCGCCCTTCCAGGTATAGGAGGGGGCGATGACGCCGCGGAAATCCTCGGACTTGTCAGTCTCCCAATGGCCGCCCGAGACCTTGCCGGTCAGGCGGTAGGAGCTGTTCGCATCCAGTGCATCGCCGATGTCGAAGCCCAGATAGGCATTGCCCCAGTTGTTGATGCCGGTCTCGACATGGCGCAGCCGCTCCCCCGTCGGGCGCTTGCTGACCAGATTGATCAGCCCGCCGACATTGGCGCCACCATAGAGCGCCGAACTCGCCCCCTTCAGCACGTCGATCCGTTCCAGCAGGAAGGTGTCGATCGAATAGCCGCCGAAACCGTACTGGTAGAGGCCGAGCCCGTTCATGAATACGCCGGTCTGTCCGGCATCGAAGCCGCGGATCATCAGCCAGTCGGTATCGCTGTCGGTGCCGAACTGCCCGGCCTTCACGCCGGCGGTATAGCCCAGCACCTCGTCGACCTTGTTGCCCGGCAGATCGTCGAGCTGGCGGCGGCCGACCACCGAGACCGATTGCGGGATCTCGGTGATCGCGGCATCGGTCTTGGAGCCGGTGGCGCTGCGGCGCGGCACATAGCCGTCGATCGGACCGTTGGCGGTCTGGATGTCGTCTTCCACCTGCAACTGCGGCAGAACCACGGCCTCGTCGGCTCTGGCCGCCAGCGGCATGCCCGCCAGCAGGGCCAGCAGAGCGACGCTGCCCTTCAGGCTGCGATTGAACGGGATGCGCCCGTCGAACGGGATGCGCCCCAAGCGGGTCGGAGAGATGCGGTCGGTGCCCATGCCTTGATCCTGTCGCCCTTTGATCCTGTCGCCCTGGCCTGCCGGCGTGATCAGTTGCGAGTGTATATCACTCGCAGTCAGGGCCGGGCTTGACCGGATCGGGACGGGTTTGAACGTTTTCGCGACGAATGGCAGCGGCAGGGCATAAAGGTCGTCACGAGACGAGATCGCGCCGCCAGGCGGCGGGGGTGGTACCGGCCACCTGCTTGAAGACACGGGTGAAATGGGCCTGATCGGAAAAGCCGGTGCGGGCCGCCACCTCGGCCAGCGACACCGCCCCCGCCTGCAGCAGATCCTGTGCGCGGCGGATGCGGGCCTGCATCTGCCAGTGATGCGGCGCCATGCCGGTGGCGGCCTTGAAGGCCTGGCCCAGATAGGATTGCGACAGCCCCAGCAGATCGGCCAGTTCCTGCAGGCGGATGGCGCGCAGGCAATTGGCCTCGATGAAATCGGTCACCCGGCGCAGCTGGCGGGGGGTCAGCTGGCTGCGCGGCCGGGCCGCCCGGCGCTGCTGCGCCATCAGGTCGATGAACAGCGCCGCCGCCAGCCCGTCGCCATAGAGCGCGTTCAACGGATCGGGGCGCTCCACCTCGGTCGCGATCAGCCGGGCCAGGGCCAGCAGCCGGTCATCGGTGAAGCCCAGCCGCGGCCGCGCCAGCGCCTCCGGATCCACCGCCTCGCCCATGCGATCTTCCAGCGTCGCCACGTCGAAATGCAGATCCAGATGGCGCAGGCGGTGCGCGCCCACACCCCGGCCCCAGAGCCGCATGCCGGCCGGCACATAGTTCATCAGCCGTCCGGCCAGCCGCGGGCGGGTGGCGGGCAGGCCCGGCCGCGGGCCGACCAGGAAATCGCCCGGGCCGGTCCGCTCCAGCGCCACGAACAGACGGGGGTGTTCGCCCACATAGGTGCCGCAGGCATCCGGCAGGCAGTCCACCTCCCAGACATCGGCGACGATGCCCGACCAGCTGCGGCAGCGCAGATCGCCGATCACCCGGATCCCCTCGATCCGGCTGTCCATTCGCGGGACGAAACCGCTGCCGGCCATGGCATTGCTCCCCGGCTGATGCAGTGCTGCACACATCCGGGCAGTCTAGTGCGGTTGCAAATCAGTCGCAAGTGTGCCGGGCAAGCGCGGGCGGCGTCATCCCTCGGCGTCGAAACGCGGGAACAGGACGTTGTTTTCCAGATGGATGTGATCCATCAGCTCGGCGACGAAATGGCCGAGGCCCAGATAGAGCGCGGTCCAGGAACGGCAGGCGCCGGGCGGGGGCGTGAAGCCGCCGGTCATCGCCTCCAGCCGGCGGATCTGCTCGCCGTGATCGTCGTGTTCCTCGCGCATGACACGCACCGGCTGTGCAACCATGGCCGAGGCGGAGCGGCGCATGGCGGGGAAGAGGATCAGCTCCTCCTTCTTCATATGCATCTCCAGCAGCCCGGCGGTTTCCCGCAGCAGATCGGCCAGGCCGACCGGCAGGGCGGGGTTGCCGGCATGCACCCGCTCCACCTTCTGTGACAGCAGGATCAGCTCGGGCAGGTCGCGGCGGTGGGCCTCGTGATAGCAGACCAGGATATGGTCGATCAGCGCGCCGGTTTCGATCGCCGCGGCCGGCACCTCGTCGGGCTCCAGCCCGGCCAGCCCGGCTTCGATTTCGTCCAGTGCCGCCTCGATCTCGTCCAGCGGCGCCCCGCGCCGTGCGGCGGCTTCCGCCAGCGGCACATCGCCGCCACAGCAGAAATCCAGCCGATGGCGGCGGAACACCGCGGTGGCACCCGGCAAAGTGGCGGCAATCTCGCCGACGGTGCGGCCGCGGAAGGCGATGGCGGGTGCGTGATCGGTGAGGGACATCGGATCATCCTCCGGCTGAACATCTCGTGATCCGGAGTATCCCGCCATGAAGATGGATATGAAATATATATTATAGCCCTGCGACGATCCGCCCCGCCCCTCGGCCCGCCCTCAGCCCAGCTCGAAACTGGTGATGCCGTAGGTGCGGTCGATCGCGATGTCGGGGGCCGGGCCGGTATACATGCGCGCGGTTTCGAAGACCGGGGTCATGCCGTGACGGCTGGCCAGCGCCAGTGCTTCGGGCGTGACCGCGGGCGTGTCCAGGAAGACCGGCGCCCCGGCCGGCACGGCCGCGGTCAGCGCCTGGAACAGCGCCTCGGCCACGGCCGGTCGCTCGGCGAAGAGCGGGCCGATCTTGAAGCCGGTGCGGCAGGGGCGGATGACGCCATAGCCCTGCAGGCGGCCGTCTTCCACATAGCTGCGCAGCACCGTGCCGGGCTGGTTGATCCAGGCCGAGAGGAACCCCGCACGCGGGGCGGCGAAGAAGCGGCGGTCCCAGGCCGGCAGGGCCGCGCGCTCGGCCGCGCCGGGGGTGACGATCGCCGGATGCACCGGCCCCGCCACCGTCGCCCGGCCTTCATGGCGGATATTGCGATGGGCGAGCACGAAGCCCGAGCGGCGGTAATTCTCCTGCTGCGCCACCACCCCGTCCAGCCCGACCAGCCGGCCCTGAAGCCGGGCCATCAGCGCCTGCCAGATGGCCAGCCCATGGCCGCGGCCGCGCATGTCTGGGCGGACGATGTAGAAGCCGAGGAAGGCGAAATCCGCGCCATAGCGCACGCCGGAGATGACGGCGACCGGGGCGCCGTCCAGATGGCCGATCAGGAAGCCTTCGGGGTCTTCGGCCGCGAAGGCGGCGGCATCGTGCAGGCCGGGATTCCAGCCCTCGGCCGCCGCCCAGTCCAGCGCCAGACCGATTTCGTCCGGCCGCATCGGCCTGATCTCCAGCATCCCGCCGGGGGTCTGCATGCCTGTGCCCTCCCTCTCGCATTCGTCCCGATGGCAGCTTAGGCTGCTCGTGACGCTGATGGTCACACGGGATCGGCCAGCGGTAAATGACAGGCGACCTGGCGCGCACCCTGCCCCGCCAGCTGCGGCATCCGTTCCCGGCAGATGGCGGCGGCGCGGGGGCAGCGGCCTTCGAAGCGGCAGCGCTGCGGGTCGGGGTCGATCGGGCTTGCCGGCTCCCCCGCCAGCCGGCGGCGCGGGGGCGGGGGTGCGCCGGGTGCCGGGATCCGCGGGATGGCGGCGATCAGCCCGGCGGTATAGGGGTGGGCCGGGGCATCGAACACCCGGGCCGTCGGCCCGGTTTCGATCAACCGGCCCAGATACATCACCGCCACCCGGTCGGTGACCAGCCGCACCACATTCAGGTCGTGGCTGACGAACAGGCAGGCGAGGCCCAGTTCGGCGCGCAGATCGTGCAGCAGGGTCAGGATCACCGCCTGGATCGAGACGTCGAGCGCCGAGGTCGGCTCGTCCAGGATCAGCAGATCGGGGCCGGGCGCGATCGCCCGGGCGATGCCGACCCGGGCGAGCTGCCCGCCCGACAGCTGATGCGGCAGCCGGTCGTGCAGGCTGCGCGGCAGATGCACCCGGTCCAGCGCCCGGCGTGCCGCGGTTTCGGCCGCGGCCCCTTTCAACCCGTTCAGCCGGCGGAGCGGCCGCATCACGGCCTGGATCGCGGTCAGCCGCGGGTCCAGGCTTTCGCCCGGGTCCTGAAACACCATCTGGATCCGCCGCCGCCAGGGGGCATGGGCCGCGCGCCGCGCCGGCAGCCGGGCCAGATCCTCGCCGTCGAACAGGATGCGGCCCTGATCGGGATCGGCCAGCCGGGCGACCAGCCCGGCGAGCGTCGACTTGCCACAGCCGCTTTCCCCCACCAGCCCCAGCGCCTCGCCGCGGCCGAGCGTGAGGGAGACATCCTCCACCGCATGCAGCCAGCCCGCCGGCCGGCCGGCCGCTTCCGGCACGCGGAAGCGGCGGTGCAGGCCCTGAAGATCCAGCAGCGCCGTCATCGCACCAGATCCCCGATCCGGCTGTCGGGCCCCGGGGTCGCGCGGATCAGCGCCTTTGTGTAGGGGTCGGCCGGGGCCTGGAACAGCTGCGCGGTCGGGGCCTGTTCCACCACCCGGCCGCGGCGCATCACCAGGATGCGATGGGCGCGTTCCGCCGCCACCGCCAGATCATGGGTGATCAGGATCGTGGCCATGCCGCGCGCGTCCGCCAGATCGCCGATCAGGTCCAGGATCACCGCCTGGGTGGTGACGTCGAGCCCGGTGGTCGGCTCGTCGGCGATCAGCAGCCGCGGGTTGCCGGCAAGGGCAATCGCGATCATCACCCGCTGGCACATGCCGCCCGAAAGCTCGTGCGGGAAGGCCCGCGCCCGGCGCAGCGGATCGGGGATGCCGACCGCGGTCAGCAGATCCTGCACCCGGGCGGCACGGGCGGCGCGCGTCAGCCGGCGGCCGGCATGAACGCCGACCACATCGCCGATGGCATCGCCCACCCGGCGCAGCGGATCCAGCGCCCGGCGCGGGTTCTGGAACACCATCGAGATCGCCCGGCCGCGCAGCGGCGCCACGGCCGCCTCGCCGCCCGCCAGCAGGTCGACATCGTCGAACAGGACCCGGCCACCCAGGATCGTGGCGGCGGGCGGCAGCAGGCCCAGGATCGACAGCGCCGTCACCGATTTGCCCGAGCCGCTTTCGCCCACCAGCGCCAGCGTCTCCCCCGCGCCCAGATCGAAGGAGATGCCGTCGAGCGCCGGGGCGGCGCCCTTGAAGCCGACCTTCAGGCCGTCGACCCGCAGCAGCGGCGCGGTCATCGGCGCCTCGGGTCGAGCAGGTCGCGCAGCGCATCGCCCGCCAGGTTGAAGGCGAAGACCGCGAGCATCAGCGCCAGGCCGGGGAAGGTCGCGACCCACCATTGCCCGGTCATGATGAACTGGGCGCCCTCGGCCGCCAGAATGCCCCATTCCGGCGCCGGCGGCCGCACGCCCAGGCCGATGAAGGAGAGGCCCGCGGCGTTCAGGATCGCCCAGCCCAGATTGAGCGACACCTGGATCGCCAGCACCGGCAGCAGGGCCGGCAGCAGCACCTCGACCAGCAGCCTTGCCTCGCCATGGCCGCCCAGCCGCGCCGCCTGCACCCAGGCGGCATCCTTGAGCCCGGCGATGCCGGCGCGGGCGAAGCGGATATAGAAGGGCAGGTTGATGATCGCGGTCGCCCAGACGATGTTGGCGACCGTATTGCCCAGCGCCGCGACCAGCGCCATGGCGACCACGAACAGCGGGAAGGCCATGGCGACATCGACCAGCCGCCCGATCCAGCGATCGAGCCGGCCGCCGCGCAGCCCCGAAACGGCGCCGGTCAGCGTGCCGGCGATACCGGACATGGCAACGGCCGAAAAGGCGATCGCCAGATCGAGCCGGGTAGCGGCGATCACCCGGCTGAAGATGTCGCGGCCCAGCTGGTCGGTGCCGAACCAATGATCGGCCGAGGGCGGCTCCAGCCCGCGGGTGACGTCGGTGGCGAGCGGATCATAAGGCACCAGCGCCGGGCCGGCGATGGCGGCGGCCAGCAGCAGCACCACCACCCCCAGCGCCAGAAAGCCCGGCGGATTGGCGCGCATCAGCCGGACGAGCCTGGTGAGGCCGCCCGCAACACCGCCCGTCCCGCCAGCGGGCGGCGGGCCGCCCAGATGGCGTTCCGCGGTCATCCGATCCGCCCCACCCGGGGATCGATCAGCCCGTAGAGCAGATCGATCGCCAGGTTGACCAGGGTGAAGGCGATGGCCACCAGCAGCACGAAGCCCTGCACCGGGGCGTAATCGGCATTCATCAGCGCATCCAGCGCATAGGAGCCGATGCCCGGCCAGGCGAAGACCTTTTCGACCAGCACATTGGCGCCCAGCATGTACGAGAACACCATGCCGAGGGTGGTGACCACCGGCACCGCGGCATTGCGCAGCGCGCGGGTCAGCACCATGCGCCCAGGCAGGCCGGCGGCGCGGGCGGCGGTGACGAAATCGGCCGAGAGCACCTGGATCATGGCACCGCGGGTGATGCGGGCCAGCGGCGCCACCGCAAACGCGGTCATCGTCAGGCAGGGCAGCACCATGCGCCCCAGCACCGATCCCAGAACCTCCATGTCGCCCGCCAGCAGCGCATCGATGACCAGCGATCCGGTCACCACCGGCGGCGGGATCAGCATCACATCCATCCGACCGACCGGCTCCGGCGCCCAGCCGAGTTCGGAATAGAACACATGGATCAGCAGCAGCCCGACCACGAACGTGGGCAGAGAAGTGCCGGCGGCGGCGATCGCCCGGCAGAGATGGTCGATGACCGATCCCGGCCGGGTCGCCGCCAGAACGCCCAGTGGCAGCGCCACCAGGATGGCGAGCAGAAAGGCGGTGACGGTCAGCTCCAGCGACGCCGGCAGCCGGGCGGCCAGGTCGTCGACCACCGCCTCGCCGGTGGTGTAGGACCGGCCCAGATCGCCCCGCAGCACATCGCCCGCATAGATCGCCAGCTGTTCGGGAATGCTGCGATCCAGCCCCATCGACACCCGGATCGCCTCGATCTCCGCCTGGCCCATGCCGGGGCCGGAAGCGAGGAAGGCGGCCGGATCGGCCGGCAGCAGGCGCATCACCACGAAGGTGAACACCACCGCCCCCGCCAGAACCGGCAGGGTGGCAAGGCAGCGCCGGCCGATGAAGCCGAGGATGGCGGGCAAGGCGATACTCCGTCGGGATGGATCAAAAGAGGGGATCCGCGATGCGGATCCACCTCTTTCCCATAGCCTGCCTTACGCCTTGCGGTCCAGCGGCCGGAAATCGACCTGGCCGTGGATGTAATAGGTGAAGTCGGTCACCCCCGGCTTCAGCGCCGCATCGAAAGACGGCAGCCAGAGCGGCATGATCGGCAGTTCGCGGAACACGATGCGGATCGCCTGGCGCATCAGCTCGTCATAGGCGTCCTTGTCGGTTTCCCAGCGGGCCTTTTCGACCAGGGCGCCCAGTTCCTCGTTCTTGAAGGCGCCGAAATTCCAGCGCCAGTCGCCCTGGAAGAAGATCCGGAAGAAATAGTCCGGATCGTTGAACCAGGCCGACGAGCCCTCGACGTAGAACGGCACCTTCTTTTCGGTCAGAAGCGTGCCCCACTGCGCCGCCGGCACCTTTTCGATCACCACCTTGATGCCGATCCGGCCCAGCTGTTCCTGCACCAGCAGCGCGATGGGGTCGGCGGTGATCGCATCGGCGACATTGTACGAGAAGCTGGTCTCGAAGCCGCCTTCATGTCCCGCCTCGGCCAGAAGGGCGCGGGCGCGGTCCAGATCGGTGGCGTAAGGATAGGGCTGCGGGAAGGACGAGGTTTCGGGCTGGTCCGAAGCCGCGCCGTAAAGCGGCGTGCCGCGGCCGAAGATCGAGCCCTGGAACATGGCGTCATAGGGCAGCGCGAAGGCGATCGCCTGGCGCACCCGGACATCGTCGAAGGGGGCGGTCTGCGTGTTGAAGGCGACGAAGCGGAAGCTGTTGGTCACCGGCAGCGAAATCAGGTCGACCTTGGGGTCGGCATCGATCGCCGCCACATCCTTGGGCGGCAGCTGCAGCGCCACATCGGCATCACCCTTGGTCACCGCGGCGACGCGGGCCGGTGCGGCCGGCACCACCTGCACCACGGCGCGGCGAATGCGGGGCAGATCGCCGCTCTTCCAGTCGTCGAAGCGGTCATAGATCACCTGCTGGCCGGCGGTCCAGTTGGCGACCTTATAGGCGCCGCCGCCGGCGGCATTGTTGCGCAGCCATTCCTTGCCCCAGGGATCTTCGGCGGTGGCATTGGCCTTGACCGCCTCGGCATTGATCACCGAGGCGAAGGTCAGCGCCAGATTGGGCATGGTGTAGCGGTCGGCCTTTTCGAACCGCATCCGGAAGGTATGGGCATCCACCACCTCGAACTGATCGGCCGAGGTGATCGAGCCGGTGGAGAGCTGGCGCTTGGAGGCCGGCAGGTTGATGCCGCGTTCCAGCGACCAGCGGACATCCTCGGCCGTCACCGGCCGGCCGTCGTGGAAGGTGGCATCGGGCCGCAGATGGAAGACCAGCACCCGGCCGTCTTCCAGCACCTCCCAGCTTTCGGCCAGCTCGCCCTTGAACTTCAGATAGTCATAGCGATAGAGCCCGGGCGCCACCTCGATCCGGTCGAAATTCACCAGCCGGTCGTAGATGTTGGTGAAGGTGCCCAGCGCCGCGCGGTTGACGCCGTCGCCATGGGGATCGCGCGAATTCGGCCCGTCCTCGGCCAGCACGCGCAGGGTGATGTCGTCGCCCTCGCGCGCGAAGGCCCGGCCGATCGGCAGCGACACGCCGCCCACCGACAGGAACAGCCCGGCCAGACCGCCGGTCTTCAGAAAATCACGCCGATCCATCTTATCGGGCCTCCCTTGTGTCGGGTATCTCGGGTCGTCTTCCGTCGTCGTCAGCTATAGCCGTCGGGCGGCGGATAGCGCCCGTTCAGGGCGTAATCGCCGACCTCCAGCACCTTGTACACCAGCGGGTCGTGCAAGGTGTGGGTCCGGGCATCCCGCCAGAACCGGTCGAAAGCATGGCGGTTATGGGTCGCACGGGCCCCCATGGCGTCGTAGATCTTCGTCGCCACGTCAAGGCTCAGGCGGGCAGAAAATACTTTTAAGGTTGCGACGTCAATGGCCGCATCACCCCGAAGTTGGATATCGAGCACAGGGCGCGCCGCCAGCAGCCGCTCGACCTTTTCCGCAGCACGGTCCGCCAGCGCCAGCGCCGCCTGCAGCCCGGTCCAGATCTCGCCGAACTGGCTGATCACCAGCGGGTCGTCGGCCGCGCGCTCCCTGCCCGATGCCGGCCATGCCCGGGTGCTCTGCCGCACATAGTCGCGTCCGGCCCGGAAGGCGCCAAGGCCAAAGCCCAGATACAGATTGGCGAACATCAGCTGGTTGACCGGCACCCGCACCGCCGCGGCGAAGTCGCGGTCGCCCTCGCGCCGGTCGGGCAGCACCTCTGCCGCCGTGACCGGGACGTCTTCCATGGTGAAACCGCTGCTGTCGGCCCCGGCCAGGCCCAGCGCATCCCAATCCCGATCGCAGCTCAACCCCGGTGCATCGGCGCGCAGCCAGGCGGTGACGGTCTCGCCGGTATCGGTGCGCCGGCCCCAGACCGACAGCCGCTCGGCAAAGGCGGCCCCGGTGCAGAAGCTCTTGCGGCCATTGACCCGGAAGCCGCCATCGGCGGCCGGCGTGATGCGGACATCGTCGTCGCGCGGATTGGCGACCCCCGCCGCCCACAGCCGGTCGCGGCCGATTTCGGCCAGCCGTGCCGCCCGGCGCGGGCCGGCGCCGATATCCTGGTGGATCAGGTTCATCGAATGATAGCCGAACAGCGTGCCGATCGACCCGTCGACGGCGGCCAGCTCCCGCGCCACCGCCACCACCACCGGCCAGGGCGCGCCGCCGCCGCCGAACTCTTCCGGCAGCACCATGGTGGCGAGCCCGCTCCGCTTCAGCAGCGCGATCTGCGCCAGCGGCGGGGTTCGCGCCCGATGGCGCTCGGCCACGTCCCGCGCCAGCTCCGCCGCCACCTCGTCTGCAAGCGCTTCCCATGCCATCCGGTCACGCGGCCCCGTCATTCGCCCCTCCCCTGCCCGGCCCTACCTTGCCCGGCCCCGCCCTGCCCGGCCCTACCCTGCCCGGTACGCACGGCCGCCGCCGGATGCCCGGCCCCCAGCCGCGGCCCCCGGCCGAACAGCTTCTCGCGCAGCGTGCCCTCGGCATAGCCGGTCTTATAGAGCCGGCGGGCCTGCAATTCCGGCACCAGCAGGTCGGCTGCATCGATGAAACTGCCCGGCGCCACGGTGCGGACCAGATTGAAACCGTCGATGCCGCTCTCCGCCACCCGCCGGCCGATCTCTTCGGCAACCTCGCCAGCCGATCCGATCAGCGGCCGGAACCGGCCGCCCAGCGCCAGGCCGGCCAGCAGCCGGCGCACGGTCGGCGGCCCCTCTCCCGCGCTGCCAAGCCCGGCCAGGATGGAGCGGATGGCATTGCCGCCGCCGGGCGGGATGGGGATCGGCGCATCCGGGTCCAGGCTGCCGAAATCGATGCCGGTCGCCGCCGACAGCTGGGCCAGCGCCGCCTCGGGCACGGCATGGGCGGCATAATCGTGATATTTCTCAACCGCCTCGGCCCGCCTGCGGCCGATCACCGTCTGCAGCGACCCGAAGATCTTCACCGCGGACCGGTCGCGCCCGGCGGCCGCCAGCCGGTCTTCGATCCGCTGCACGATGGCGCGGGTGCCGGGGCCGCCATCGGCGGGGATGAAGATGCATTCGGCATGGGCGGCGGCGAAATCCAGCCCGCGCGCCGAAGCCCCGGCCTGGAACAGCACCGGCGTGCGCTGGGGCGAGGGCTCGGCCAGATGGATGGCGTCCAGGCGGAAATAGGGGCCGTCATGGCGCACCGCCCGCACCTTCGCCGGGTCGGCATAGCGCCGGGCGGCGCGGTCGCGGATCACCGCATCGTCGTCCCAGCTCGCCTCCCACAGCTTGTAGGCGACCTGCATGAAATCATCGGCGCGGTCATAGCGGTCATCATGCGGCAGCGTGCCGGCGGCACCGGTGGCGCGCGCCGCACTGTCCAGAAAGCCGGTGACGATGTTCCAGGCCAGCCGCCCGTCGCTCAGATGATCCAGCGTCGACATCCGCCGCGCGAACAGATGCGGCGGCTCGGCCGAGACGTCGGCGGTGATGCCGAAGCCCAGATGCCGGGTGACGGCAGCCATGGCCGGCACCAGCACCGCCGGATCATTCACCGGCAGCTGTACCGCCCGTTCGATCGCGGTGGCCGCCCCGCCGCCATGAACGTCGTAAACCCCGGTGACATCGGCCAGAAACAGCCCGTCGAACAGCCCCCGCTCCAGGATCCGCGCCAGCTCCATCCAATAGCCGATGCGCCGATAGCCGGTCGCCCGATCTTCGGGATGGCTCCACACCCCATGGGCCAGATGGCCGACCGCATTCATCTCGAAAGCATTCAGCAGGACATGCGGCGGCGCCAAGACCGATCCTCCGGAGGGGCGGGATATCGTCCTGTGAGATTATTTTGTCAAAATGATTCGCGCAACGGGAGATGATCTCGCGGCTGAAGATCATGGCCGGCGGGCGGGCGGCCGGGGGCGGCCACACCAGCGGCCGGCACGGTGTCCCATCGCCGGGATCCCGAACCCGGCGGCCTCGATCCGCCGCAACAGGTCGCGGCCCCGAAAGGGGGCGACAAATCTTGATCCGGTTGGCGCCGGAGCCGTGGGGGTTTCAATCCACGCACCCGCAAGGGTGCGACCCCGGCTTCAGGGGGCCGATGACCGAGGCACAGCGCGTTTCAATCCACGCACCCGCAAGGGTGCGACCCAGTCGCGCCCACCCGCACGCCGACCGCGGCGACGGTTTCAATCCACGCACCCGCAAGGGTGCGACCCCCACCCCCTCTTAATATCCTGAATCCGGCTCCGGAAAAAGGCGATCCGCGCGAACCTCGTCTGGACGTCATACCCGGGAATGAACATGCATATATTGTGTAATTTAATCCATTGAAATCCTGATAATATTTTTCCCGCGAACCTCCCGGGTTTTTTACGGGAGCTTGAGGTTCGCGGGCGCGGCGGTGCAGGTCCGCGATCGCCCCGGATGGCCATGGCGACCGGCCAGCCGGCGGACTACAAAACCAGAGGATGGCGGATACAAGCGTCAACCCGGCTGGCCGGGCCGGCCGCCGGGGGCGGCCCGTGCGGCGATCAGCTGGTCGATGTTCTCAAGGAAGGTGTGCAGCACCGGCGAGGGATTGTCCGCCCGATAGCCGGCCGCGATCCCGATCACCGGCGGGTTGCCGGCAAGCGGCCGGCTGACCAGCGATCGCGGCAGCAGGGGCTCCACATAGGCCGGCAGCAGGGTGACGCCGCCGGTGGAGGCCACCAGCGAAATGCCGGTGGCGATGCCGTCCAGCAGATGCCTGGGCCGGACCACCACCCCGCGATCACGCAGATAGCGGGTCACGATGTCGCGCAGTACATGGGGCGTGCCGGTATAGCCGATGAACGAGGCCGGGTCGATGTCGCGGACATCGATCGCCGGCCGGGCCGCCAGCGGATGGTCGCGCGGCAGGATCACCAGGATCGGCTCGTGCGCGATGACCTTGTAGGTGACGTCGGGCTGCGGCTCCACCCGGCAGACGCCGAGATCGATCTCGCCGCGCTGGATGGCGGCCCCGATCTCGGGCGAGAAGTCGCTCATCACCCGGAAATCGATGTCCTTCAGCTGCCCGCGCAGCAGATGGCTGACATGGGACAGCCACTCCACCTCCTGCCCGGTCAGGAAGCCGACCGCGAAACCGGGCTTGGGCGGGCGTGCCGCGCGCCGTGCCGCCGCCACCGCATCCGCCGCCGATTGCAGGGCCCGCCGGGCATGCTCAAGAAAGGCCTGTCCGGCGGGGGTCAGCTCCACGCCGCGGGCGCTGCGGATGAAGAGCGTGGCGCCGACCTCCTGCTCCAGATCCCGCAACTGGCGACTCAAGGACGGCTGGGCGGTGTGCAGGCGCCGTTCGGCGGCCACCGTCAGGCTGCCCTCTTCGGCCACGGCCACGAAATAGCGGAGGTGACGCAGTTCCATGTCATCCCATGCCTATGAAGTATGGCTGGTACATATAACAGGTCGTTCTCCACCAGCAAAGTCGCGGGTATGAAAAGGGAGACGGAGACCCCATACACCTGCCTGTCGGGCATGACCCGACATCCGGAGGCATAACATGACCACGACCCGGGCCACGCCCACCATCTCGATCGTCACCGGCGGCAGCCGCGGCCTTGGCCGCAACACCGCCCTCAGCATCGCCCGCCGCGGCGGCGACGTCATCCTCACCTATCGCAGCCAGCTTGCCGAAGCCGAGGCCGTGCTGGCCGAGATCCGCGCGCTGGGGCGCCGGGCGGCAACGGTTCAGCTGGACACCGCCGACATCGCCGGCTTCCCCGGTTTCGTCGACCGGATCCGCACCATCCTGGCCGACTGGGGTCGCGACCGGGTCGATCATCTGGTCAACAATGCCGGCCATGGCGAGATGGTCGCTTTCGCCGAAACCACCGAGGCGCAGTTCGACCGGATCTTCGACGTCCATGTGAAGGGCGTCTTCTTCCTGACCCAGGCCCTGCTGCCTCTGATCGCCGATGGCGGCAGGATCGTGAATTTCTCGTCCGGCCTGACGCGGGTCTCCTTTCCGGGCTTCGCCGCCTATTCGGCGGCCAAGGGCGCGGTGGAAATCCTGACCGTCTATCTGGCGAAGGAACTGGGCCATCGCGGCATCACCGCCAACACCATCGCCCCCGGCGCCATCGAGACCGACTTCCTGGGCGGTGCGGTGCGCGACACCCCGGCCTATAACGAGGCCTTCGCCGGGATGACCGCGCTCGGCCGCGTGGGTGTGCCCGACGATATCGGCCCGGCGGTGGCGAGCCTGCTCGGCCCCGACAACCGCTGGGTCAATGCCCAGCGCATCGAAGTTTCGGGCGGTCAGACCATCTGATCAGCCCTCGCCGATCACGGCCACCCGGTGGATCGCCGCCACCACGCGGCCGTATACCCAGGGCGGCAGGTCATGGCCCAGCCCCTCGATTTCGAGCAGAATGGCCCCCGGGATCGCCGCCGCGGTGTCGTGGCCGGCCGCGGGCGGGATCAGCGGGTCGTCGGTGCTGTGAACGACCAGGCTGGGCGCGGTGATCCCGGCAAGCCGGCTGCGGCGGTCGCCGGCGGCGATCATCGCGGCCAGCTGACGCGCGGTGCCGCCGGGGGCGCGGCCGCGGCGAAGCTCGTCCAGCATCAGGGCGCGATGGGTGGCCGGATCGAAAGGCTGCCCCGTGCCGGCGATGCGGCGGGCGAAGGCCAGGCCATGGGCCAGGAAGCCCTCGGGATCGATGGCGGGATCCGGCGCCGGGCCGAGCAGCAGGCCCAGAACATCCGGCGCCGGTCCGGCGACGGTCGGATTGCCGGTGCCCGACATGATCGAGGTGAGCGAGCGCACCCGATGCCCGTATTCGCTCGCCAGGATCTGCGCGATCATGCCGCCCATCGACCGGCCGACGACATGCGCCCGCCCGATACCCAACGCATCCAGCAGCCCCACGGCATCATTCGCCATATCCTCAAGGGTATAGGGCAGATCCGGCCGCTGCCCGGCCCCGAGCGCCCGGATCAGCGCGCCCATGTCCGGCGGCGGGTAGTGGTCGAGATGGGAGGAACAGCCGGTATCGCGGTTGTCGAAGCGGATCACCCGCCAGCCGCGCGCCGCCAGCGCCCGGCAGAACGGCACCGTCCAGCGGATCATCTGCGTGCCCAGCCCGGCGATCAGCAGGATCGCCGGATGGTCCGGATCGCCGAAGCTCTCCCAGGCGATATCGACCGCGCCGATCCGCGCGATCGCTTCCACCCGTGTCTCGTGATGACCGGCCATGATCCTGCTCCGCCGTGACGCATGTCCTGCACCGGCGGATGTCTAGCCGGGGGCGGCTGTGCTGTCAATATTACCCGGGTAAAATTCTGTGACGCCCGACCCCCGTATCAAACCGCCGGGCGAAGATCACCTCACCTCCCGTCTTGGCTCGCGGCCCGAAACCATGGATGATCGTCAGTCGAGGGATGTCGCCCGACCGCTGGTCGCAAGATGAGAACGTCCCCAGGGAGGATTTCGAACAATGTTTCACCGATTGCGGCAGATCTGCCTGGTGGCGCAGGATCTGGATCCGGTGGTGGCGGAGCTTTGCGACGTCTTCGATGTTGCGGTCTGCCACAGGGATCCCGAGGTCGGGATGTTCGGGCTGCACAACGCGCTGATGCCGGTCGGCCACGGCTTCATCGAGGTGGTGGCGCCGCTGGCACCGGGCAAGGCAGCGGCGGCCGAGCGGCATCTGGAGCGGCGCGGCGGCGATGGCGGCTATATGGTCATCACCGATACCGACGACCTGACGCGCTGGGAACCGCATCTGGCGGCGACGGGCGTGCGCATCGCAGCACCGCTGGAAATGGGCGCTTATCGCGGCTTGCAGCTGCATCCGCGCGACACCGGCGGCGCGCTGCTGGAGATCAACACCACCCGCGGCAATACGGGCCCCGACGGTACCGCGATCGACGACCCCTATGGCCCGGCCGGGCCCGACTGGCGGGCGCATCTGCGGACCGGCACCGTCACCGGCATCACCGGCGCCCGGTTGCAGACCGCCGATCCCGAACGGCTGGGCCGGCGCTGGGCGGAGATTCTGCGCCGCGACCTCAGATCCGACAGCGATGGGCCCGACAGCGATGGGCCCGACAGCGATGGACCCGGCGGCGGTAGCTTCGTCCTCGACCTCGACAATGCCCGGATCCGCTTCGAGCCCGACCGCGACGGCCGCGGCGAGGGGCTGGGCGGGGTGGATCTGGCGGTGGTCGATGCCGACGGCCTGCGCCGGCGGGCCGCCGCGCGCGGCCTGCCGGTCGCGGGCGATCATGTCGTGATCGGCGGCCTGCGCTTCCATATCGGGGGCTGAGGCCCCCTCCCCCTTCTCTGTTCCTCTGCTCCCCCGGAAAGTCCGACCATGGATCTGAACTATACCGCCGAGCAGGACATGCTCCGTGACAGCGTGACGCGCGTGATGCGCGACGCCGGTTCCTTCGCCGATCGTCAGAAACGGGTCGCCCTGGCCTGGCAGGCAGGCGCCGGTGCCGCCGAGGCCCGCGCCGCCCAGGCAGGGCCCTTCTGGCAGCGTTTCGCCGAACTGGGCTGGCTGGCGGTGCCCTTTGCCGAGGCCGATGGCGGCATCGGCGGCGGTGCAGTCGATTTCGGCATCGTGATGGAAGGGATCGGCCGGGCGCTGGCGATCGAGCCCTTGCTGCCCACCGTGCTGGCGGCACGGCTGGTGGCGGCAACGGGCGATCCGGCGCAGAAATCCGCCTGGCTCGCCCCGGTGCTCGACGGCCGACGGCGCCTGGCCTTCGCCTTCGCCGAGCGCCAGGCCCGCTATGACCTGACCGATTGCGCCACCACCGCCCGGCAGGCGGATGGCGACTGGGTTCTGGACGGGCGCAAGGCGGTGGTGATCGGCGGCCATGCCGCCGACGGCTTCGTGGTGGTCGCCCGCACCGCCGGAGCGCGCACCGATGCGGACGGGTTGTCGCTGTTCCTGGTGGCAGCCGATGCGCCGGGCGTGGAGGTGATCGCTTATCGCACCAACGACGCCACGGGCGCGGCCGATCTGGTGCTGACCGGGGCGGTCCTTCCCGCAGATGCCCTGCTGGGCACGGCGGGTGCCGCCGCCGGCCCGATCGAGGCCACGGTCGATTTCGCCATCGCGGCGGTCGCGGCCGAGGCGGTGGGTGCGATGACGGCGCTCTGCGAGCAGACGCTCGACTACCTCAAGACCCGTAAACAGTTCGGCCGGCCGCTGGGCGACAACCAGGTTCTGCAGCACCGCATGGTCGACATGGTGATCGCGACCGAAGAGGCGCGCTCGGCCGCCCTTCACGGCGCGCTGATGGCGGAAGATCCCGACCCGGCGGCCCGGTCGCGGGCGCTGTCGCTGACCAAGATCGAAATCGGCCGCACGGCAACGAAGGTGGGCCAGGAGGCGGTGCAGCTGCACGGCGCCATGGGGGTCACCGCGGAACTGGCGATCGGCCATTATTTCAAGCGCCTGACAGCGATCGCCGCCAGTTTCGGCGATGCCGACTGGCATATCCGGCGCATCGCCCGCATCGACGCCGCCGCCCGATCTGCCGCCTGACCCGGCCCGCCGCCCGAACCGGAGACGCCCCATGGACATCAAGCTTTCGCCCGAAGATCAGGCCTTCGCCGACGAGGTGCGCCGCTTCATCCGCGACAATCTGCCGGCGGATATCGCCGACAAGGTGCGCCGCGACATCCATCTCGCCAAAGACGATTACATGCGCTGGCAGCAGATTCTGGGCCGCAAGGGCTGGCATGTGATGACCTGGCCCGAGGCCCATGGCGGGCCGGGCTGGACCATCACCCGGCGCTATCTGTTCGAGGTGATCTCGGCCGAGATGGACTGCCCGCTGATCCAGCCCTTCGGGCCGCGCATGGCCGGGCCGGTGATCTTCACCTTCGGCAATGACGACCAGCGCGCCCGCTTCCTGCCCGGCATCCGCGACAGCACGGTGTGGTGGTGCCAGGGCTATTCCGAACCCCAATCGGGATCGGATCTCGCCTCGCTGGCGACGCGGGCCGAGGATCGGGGCGACCATTATCTCGTCAACGGCCAGAAGATCTGGACCACCTATGCCCATTACGCCGACTGGATGTTCTGCCTGGTCCGCACCTCGAAGGAAGACCGGCCGCAGAAGGGCATTTCCTTTCTGCTGATCGACATGACCACCCCCGGCATCACGGTGCAGCCGATCCCGATGCTGGAGGGCACCCATTCCTTCAACACCGTGTTCTTCGAAGACGTGAAGGTGCCGAAAGAGAACCTGATCGGCGTCGAGGGCAAGGGCTGGACCTATGCCAAATTCCTGCTGGAGCATGAGCGGGTCGACAATGCCGCGATCGGCGTCACCAAGGCGGCGCTGCGCCGGGTGAAAGAGATCGCCGCCGCCGAGCCCGGCGAGGGCGGCCGGCCGCTGATCGAAGACCCGCTGTTCCACGCCCGGCTGACCGCGGTGGAAGCACAGCTGATGTCGCTGGAACTGGCGGCGCTGCGCACGCTGTCGGCCGTGGCGTCCGGCGGCTCACCCGGCCCCGCCTCGTCGCTGCTCAAGATCCGCGGCACCGAGATTGCCCAGCGGATCAGCGAGCTGGGCTCGGAAGCGGTCGGCTGGTATGCCCTGCCCTGGCAGCCGGAGGTGCTCGACGGCAGCTCCAACGAGGAACCGATCGGGCCGGCGCATGCGGGGCCGGCCGCCAATGCCTATCTGTGGCGGCGCTGCATGTCGATCTATGGCGGCAGCAACGAGATCCAGCGCAACATCATCGCCAAGCAGATGCTCGGGCTCTGACGGCACCGGAGGCGCAGGCGGGTGGTCCCATCAAGCGAGACCCGACCTCAGGCCAGGCCCGACCTCAGGCCAGGCCCGACCTCAGGCCAGACTCTTCGGGTCCACCTTGCCTTCCTTCAGCAGCAGCTCCAGCGCCGCGACCGCGCGTTCGAAGGTGCGGGTCTTGGTCCATTCCCGCTCGGCGGCGATCTGGTCGAGCAGGGCCGCCGTGCGGGCATTGACGCGCAGGCTGACCGCCACCGTCGGCGGCCCGGGCGGGCGGCCGCGCGGGCGCGGGGCATAGTCGTCGGCGACGGTGCGCGGATCGGTCGGACGCAGATCGGTCGGGCGCGGATCGGAGACATCCCGCGGATCGCGGCTGCGGAAGCCGGATTGTTCGGCCAGGGGCCGCACCAGTTCGCGGGTCAGACGCGGATCGTCGGCATGGCGCCGGCCGGGACGGAAATCGCTCAGATCGCCCAGCGGATCGGAGACCGCATCCTCGGCGGCCTCGGCCCCGAACAGGCTCGGACGCTTGCGCTCGCTCATGCCCCCTGCCCTCCTGCAACGGCCGCCGCCTGCGCCTCGGCCTCGTTTTCACGCAACAGCTGGATGACCGCGGCGGCATAGGCGCGGGCATTCTCGATCGCCTTGTCGACGCCGGCCACCTCCTTGCGGTCCAGCGCTTCCAGAGTGCCGCCATAGGCGAGGAAGGCGTCGAAGGCGCCCCGTTCGATCAGCTCCACCGGCAGGATCTTCACCCCCGCCGCCTCCAGATCCTCGACGATGGCGCGCAGCGCCCGCGAGCGGATCGCGGCGCTGGTGCGGGTCAACAGCACGCTGTGCGGGATGCGCCGACGGAAGGCCTTTTCCTGGCGTTTCACCAGCTGGATCGCCCGCACCGCCTGCTTCCCGTCCAGCTGCTTGGCCTGCAAGGGGATCAGCACGAGATCCGCCCGGCCGATCGCATAGGCGACCACGGTCGAGGCCGTGCCTTCCAGATCGACCAGCACGAAGGCATGGGTCTCGGCCGCGGCATCGATGGTCTCGACGATGTTGTGCTCGCCGATATCGCCCAGCACGGTCAGGTTGTCGGGCTTGCCCGGCAGGGCCGCCCAGTCGGTGATCGGGTGGTTCGGATCGGCATCGATCACCGCCACTTTGGTGCGCGCCGCAAGCTCCGTGCCCAGGACCAGCGCCGAGGTGGTCTTGCCCGCCCCGCCCTTCGGATTCGCGAATGCGATGATCGCCATGGGAAACTCCCCTCCGGCCCGCCGGGGCCGCCTGTTCCAGCCGCAAAAGATCCGCTGCAAAAGACCGGCCGGCGCCAGCCCGGCCGATCCCGTTGCCGCATCATAGCGCGCCGGGCGGCTGGAACAAGCGGGAACCAGCTTCCGCAAGATGTTTCCTGATTGATCTGGTTTTTTCTGGCTGAAAATAGAAGCGTATGGGTTCTATCTGTTTTCCCGCACATGTCGAACGCGCAGGATCACGACCATGCCGACGACGACCTCGTAGCGGACTTCCCACCATCTGACAATGATACGCCGCACGTCACGCTGACCGAAGCCGGCAAGGCGTGCTCCGATGTGCGAAAACTGGCCGAGACGTTCCGTCGCTTCAATCATCGCCAATGCGATGGCTTGCGCTGCGGTCGGATTCCGGACGACAAGAAGCTCCGACAGCCTCTCAAGATCACTTGCTGCTCGTGCTGTCCAGAGAATGTCCGCCATGCGGCCGCCGATATGATATCAGTCGCGGCCACGCGGGCGAGGCAGGGGAATGGCCGCCTCCGTGCCCAGGCGGCGTGCCCACTCCTTCATCTCGTCATGGGGCACCAGCTCACCGGCGTCGACCTCTGCAAGAGCCTCCAGAGTCTCCTGATATGCCTGCTCTTCCGATGAGATCAGGATTTCAATGGCCTCCTCCAGCACATCGTCGCGCGACCTTCCCTGACGTCCGGCCAGGACATCAAGACGGGCCACCAGATCGGCCGGCAGATCTGCCGTGACTGTGCGCATGGGCATCGCTGAGCCTCCGTGAACGCGGCACTGCGCGTTGATCATAGCGCCGCCGATGCCCCCGGTCGACAGACTCAGACCGACGCCATACCGCAGATCGCAAAAGGATCGATCGCATCGAAATCGGCCGCGACCGGCACGCCCAAGTCGTCGGGCGTGATCGGGCTGCCGGGGGCGCGGCTGCGGTCCAGGCGGATGACCGCCATGCCGGCGCTGCGGGCGGCGGCGATTTCGCCCGGGTGGTCGGACAGGAACAGGATCTCACGCGGGGGCCGGCCCAGTGCTGCTGCGATCCTCGTATAGGAGCCGGCCTCCACCTTCAGCCCGGTGGTGGTGTCGAAATTATGCGAGAACAAGGGGTTGAGGTCGCCCGCCTCGGTATGGCCGAACAGCAGCAGCTGGGCTGCGACCGAGCCCGAGGAATAGACCGCGAGCGTAACCCCCGCCGCATGCCAGCGGCCCAGCGCCGCCGCGACCTCGGGATAGAGATGGGCGCGCAGCGTGCCGTCGGCATAGCCGTCGGCCCAGATCAGCCCCTGCAGGGTTTTGAGCGGGGTGATCTTGGCGTCGGCATCGATCCAGGCGATCAGCCGGTCGGCCAGGGCGTCGATCTCCCCGTCCCTGCCCGCCTCGACGCGCCCGCCGGTGGGCGCCGGCAGAGCGCCGCCTTCGGCGCGGATGCGGGCGCGGACGTCGTCGAGGGCGGCCGCGACCTCGGGCAGATGGGCGTTAGCGTGCAGGAAATCACGCAGCCGCGCGCGGGCGAAGGGAAACAGCACCTCGGACACGAAGGCGATGTCGGTGGTGGTGCCCTCGATATCGGTCAGGACCACCGGTCCGCCATGCGAACCGGTTTCAGGCTGGCCGGCTGCGGTCCGATCACTCGCCATGACGCGGGAAGCCCTCTGCGATCGGGCTGCCGGTGAAGCGTGCCACCCAGCCTTCCGGGTTGGTGAACAGGCGGATCGCGGCGAAACGCGGCGCGGGGCCCATGTCGAACCAGTGCGGCGTGCCGGCGGGCACCGAAATCAGGTCGTCGCGGCAGCAGAGCGTGCGGAACACCCGGCCGCCCAGATGCAGGTAGAAGGTCCCCTCGCCTTCGACGAAGAAGCGCACCTCGTCTTCGGCATGGGTGTGCTCGTCCAGAAACTTGCGGCGCAGCACCGGGTGGTCGGGGTTGTCGGGGGTGAGACGGATGACGTCGGCGGTGACATAGCCGCCCTCGGCCTTCAGCCGTGCAATCTCTGGCGCATAGGCGCCCAGGATCTCGGCCGCATCGCTTTCGATGCCGAGGGCATGGCGCGCGTCCCACCTTTCGAAACGCACGCCGACCTCGGCCAGCAGACGCGCGATCGCCGCCGCATCATCGGTATCGGCGATCACCTGTGCGGGATCGGTTTCGGCATGAACGACCAGACGGCTCATCCGGCAATCCTCCGCAGTTCAAGAGACAGGGAAAACAGGGCGTCGAAGGCATCGAGATGGCGTTCAGCATCGGCCGGCGTCGCACCCCAGGCATAGATGCCGTGGCCGGCGAGCAGATAGCCGGGCGCCGCCACCTGCCCCCCGGGCCGGGGTGTAGCCAGATGCGCCGATACCCGCCCGGCGAGCGCAACCGTGTCCTGATCATTGGGGAAGACCGGCACGGTCACGGTCACGTCATGAGTGGTGATGCCGGCGAAGGCCTTCTGCAGCTCCCACCCCGCCAGCGCCAGCACGCCATCGCCTGCGCGCAGATGCGAGATCAGCATCGAGGCCGGGCTGTGGACATGGAAGATGGCGCCGATCGCCGGATCGTCGCGATAGAGCGCCTGGTGCAGCGGCGTCTCGGCCGAGGTGCCGGCCGGCGCGGGGCCGTCGATCGCGACCTCGGCCAGATCCGCTGGCACGAGCCGGCCCTTGTCGCGGCCCGACCGGGTGACCAGCATCCGGCCTCCGTCCAGCCGCACCGAGAAATTGCCCGAGGTCGCAGGCACCCAACCGCGCGCAGCCGCCGCGCGGCCCGCCTGGATCACGGCCGCCGCCGCCTCGTCAAAACCCATCCCGCCCATGGCGTGTTATTGTCTCCGGCAATGGTCACTCACACCCGGCCGGCCTCTTCCGGGCCGGGCGGACGCGACACCATCCTAGACAAGGGGGGTGAAGTTCAAAACGAAAAATCGCTGTTCATCGATCTTATTACACAGTTAGAATATGTTATTCGCCCTCTACCCTTCCCTTCCCGCCCCGCACGCCGCGGCGCCACACCTCGCTTGCGCGCGGAAGACGGGGATTGTTGACGAGGATGGTTGATGGTCGGGACCGATAATCCGTACCGGGCATCAACCCGCTGCATGACCCCGGTTATCGACCTTGATGCCGTGTTTTCGCAGCCATGCCCGATGCCTCGCGGGGCCTTTTACAGCCGATGAGAGCGGCCGTCCAGAGCGGGACCCGGCCAGGTTGGGGACCGTCAGATGTGGGACGAACAGATCGGGGCCCATCAGAGCAGGCACTGGCCGGCCGCGGCGGTACCCGGCCCGGTCTTGATCATTCATGATTGCGCAAGATGGATCTGGCGAGAAATGGCCCGATGACGCGGCCTCACGACGGCGGAGAGCGACGGCACCGCGGATCCCGGCCACTTTCCGCCGCACCCGGCGTCCAACGGAACAGGACGGGACCAACCGCCGCATCGCCGCTCTCTCGCCGGATCTGGCCTGCGCCGGCCCCCCTTCGGCCAGACAGGGCCGGACGGGCCCCCCCTTCCAAGGCACTCTGCGGGTGCCAACCACCGGCGGGGCCATTCGGCCGGGGTGGCGGCCGTCAGTCACGCTTGCCAGTTCCAGATTGCGCAATATAGATCTGGCTGGAAACGGGGTGGTGCGGCAAGCCCCGGCGCCCCCTGGCCTCAGCCGTATCATGGCCAGATCCAGGCGGTGCAAGACCGTTCCGGGCACCAACGCCCGCGCCTGCCGCACCATAGGGGTGCCGATGACGGGTCGGCACAGAGAGCTTCCGCCATCCTCGCCAATTCCAGATTGCGCAGGATAGATCTGGCAGGAAATAGCATGGTCCAGCCAGCCCGACGCCTGCCGTGCCAGGCTGGTGGGCCGGTGGGCTGATCGGGCGCGGCGGGATCCGCCATGCTCCGGCCGATACCTGCCCGCGCAGAGCTGTCATGGCTGAGCAGGGCCGTACCCAACGCGGCCTGCAGGTGCCGTAGACGAGCCGGGCCTTCAGGTCTGCGCGGAAGACCGCGACGATCCCCACCCATGCCCGAGGAGGGGCGGAGCCCGGCGTCCACATCCAGGCAGCGAGGCGCCAGGCTTACCGTGTTCGCCGGACGAGTGGGCGCGGCTGGGGCGCCGAGGTCGCGGAGGTCGCAACTATCACCGGAAATCTTGATTGCGCCAGAAAGATCTGGCTGGAAACAGCCTCATACAGCCACCCACCATCCGCGCCCTGGGGACCACTGCGGATGCCCGGACCCCATGGCCAACGAAAGGAGGGAGGGGGCGGGGCGGCAGTCATATCCCGCCGGATCGCCGCCTGAGCCTGGTGGCGGCGCCCGGTCCCGCGCCCCCGTCCGCGCCGGCTGCCGGTCTGTTCATCCTGTCGGGTCGGAGAGCAGGGGCGGCGAGGGGAGGGGTCTGTCTGCCAGTTCCTGATTGCGCAAGATGGATCTGGCAGGAAATAGCCTTATGAGGGCACGCGCTTTCGGCCGTCGGAGGTGACGCGCAGATGGGGGAGGGGGCTGGATCGGTGATCGTCCCTTATCTCCTTGTATTTCTTTGCAATTCTGGCGAGAAAATAGCGGAACGGACGACGACGACCGGCGCGGCCGAAGCAAGAGGCAAGCCTCTGCCATTTCTTGCAGGAACATGATTGCGCCAGATATTTCTGGCAGGAAATAGCAGCTTAAAGCGTTCATCCAGGGCAGGGGTGGACCGCAGTCAGGGGCGGAGCGGCCGGCTGCGGCGCTCGCCAGATCAAGATTGCGCAATGTTAATCTGGCTGGATCAGGCCTTCTTCTACCATGTGGGCGTGCCGTGAGAGACCGGCACTGCCACACTGGCCGGGCAGGCGGGCGGCCGGGCAGGCCAGACGGTGACACTGGGCCCGGGCAGGCACCAGCCTGAACGAGATTGCGCCAGCTTTTTCCAGATTGATCCTGCCGTAATTCCGGCGCCCGGCCTGCCGGTCGATCCATCCGGATCCTGGCGCATCCCGCCTGATCCCGCCTGATCCCGCCGGATCCCGACAGATCCGGCGGGATGCGGCAGGTAGGAGATGGTTGTTGCCTGCGTCAGCTCTTTCCTGATTGCGCAATATTTTTCTGGCAGGAAATGGACGCTGCGGCGGCGAAAGCGGCGTGCCGGGGCCAACTCGCCGGCGGCACCGGCTGCCGAGACGTGGTAGTCTGGCCGCGGACACACCACCGCCAGCAGATGGGGGCGGCCACCCCCGGCCGCCCGGAGACGCATGAAGCGACCGACCAAACGGACGGATACCCAGATCGACCTGTTCGTCGCACTGCCGGGCACCATCCCGACTTACGACCAGCAGGACACGATGGAGCTGCCCTTCTTCTCGCTGGCCAAGCCGACGCCGACCTCGCGCCGGTCTTCGATCGACTACCGGGCGACGGACGGCAATACCGAGATCCATATCAACGTCACCGCGCCCGAGAGCATCGGCGTCGCCACGATCTGGGATGCCGACATCCTGATCTGGGCCGCCAGCCAGCTGCGCGCGGCGCTGGACCGGGGCGAGCCGACCTCTCCGACCATCCGGGTCTCGCTGTACGAATTGCTGCGCGGCATCGGCCGGCCGACCGGCGGCGACGAATACCGCCGCATCCTGAAGGCGCTGGAACGGCTGAACGCCACCTTCATCCGCACCAATGTCCGCAGCGGCCGCCGCCGCGACCCCAAGGGCTTCCACTGGCTGGAGAGCTATTCGGCCCCGCTGGACGAAAACGGCCGCTCGCTCGGCATCGAATTCACCATCGCGGACTGGCTGTACAAGGGCATCGTGACCGACCGGCTGGTGCTGAGCATCGACCGGTCGTATTTCCAGCTGTCGGGCGGCATCGAACGCTGGCTTTATCGCCTGATCCGGCGCTATTCCACCGCCAACACCCAGGGCTATGTGCTGCCGCTGCGCTTCCTGCACGAGACCAGCGGCACAACCCAGCGCTATGCCGATTTCGCGAAGGAACTGCGCCGCACCATCGCCCGCCAGCGCCTGCCCGGCTATTGGCTGGATCTGCGCACGCAGGAAGGCGTGGGCGAGGTGCTGTACTTCGTGGCGCGCGAACACCTGGCCCCGGTCCTGCCGGCGCCAGAGGTGGAGGCGAACGGCCGCAAGCGCCGCAAGGCACCGGCACCGGCGCCCGAAACCGCCACCGACGCGCTGATGGAAACAACGGTGGAAATCCTGCAACCGCCGGCCAGGTCCCGGCGCAAGGCCGCCGCATCCGCAGATCACGCCGCCAACGCCGCGGCGGGCGAGGGGCCCAAGCCCCGAACCCGACGCAAGACCACAGCCGCACCGGCCGATACGCCGCCCGCAGGGGCCGAAACCCCGACAGACCGGCCGCTGACCGCCGATCTGCTCGACCAGGCGGTTCAGGCCGCGGCAAAACCCGCCCGCAAGCCGCGCAGCACAGGCCGCAAGACCGCCGGTGCCGGGGCAACCGCCCCGAAAAAACCCGCCGCAACGCGCAAACCGCGCGCAACCACCACCGCGAAGGGGGCGAAACCCCGATAGGGTAGGGGACGCGCCGACCGGCGCCATAACGGCAGGGATGACGGCGTAAGCCCTTGATCATCAAGACAAGATGGCGCGGGCGCGAGCCGGCCGCCGCTGCGGCCAGGGCGCCGATACGCCATGGCGGGACGACACAACCCGACAGGCCCGCCCGACACGACACCCCGGCAGCACGGCACGCCTGCGGATAGCACAACCGGCACAACCCTTTGAACCATAGGCAGCTTCCGGGCACCACCTCTGCGCCGGGGGGCGAAACCCCGATAGAGCGGCGCCGGCCGCCACGCCCCCTGCGCGCAGGGCAGAACGAGGATACGCCCCCCATACGCAGTCGCCGGCGGCCGGAATTGTGGTCGCCAGGGGCCGAAACCCCGATAGCACGCGCGTCGGAACCGGCTTTCGGGGGGCCGAAACCCCGAGAGTCAGGGCCAGGGGAGGGCGGTTCACGGGGGCCGAAACCCCGGCAATTCCGCCAGTTCGGGGGGTAAAACCCCGTGTCATGGCCGGGCGAGGGCCACAGCCACGCCCCCGGGGCCGTGTCGGCAGCCGATCCGCCGGCCGGGCATCGGGCAGACGAAACCTCTCTGTTGCCGCATTTTTTTTGCCAGGGGCCGAAACCCCGACTCCGACAGCACCGGCCCGCAGCCACCAGCCACGCCCCGGAAAACCGGTATCCCACAAGCCGATTCGGGGTTTCGGCCCCCAAGCGTCCCAGAGACGCCAGACCGACCCACCACGGCCCGGACCGCGGGAGTCCGGCAGGAATCCACGGCTCCCGCAGGGGACAGCGCGGCGCGGCTCTCATACCTCTGCCATCAGAGGCCGAACACACCCGCAGCAGGGCGTTTCAAATGCAGCGAAGACTCCGGGGGCCGAAACCCCGATTCCCCTGGGGGCCGAAACCCCGATGATTATTTGCAGAAACCATGTATTGGGGGCTTGACAGACGCGGGAAGGCGTCCGGACTCGGCTTGACTCCAGGCTTTGGGGTGCGTTTCTCTTGTTTCTGACCGGAGTTGGGCCGGTTTTCTCATGCAGGCCGTGAGTCGTTCTGCTCCGACCGCAGATCACGAATGCAGGCCACGAACAGGGAGATGCGCCGATCATGACCCCGAAATGAGATAGTCCCGTTTACGAAGCCGCTTTGGGCGACACCGCAAACGGGACCGACCTCGACTGACAGACTGGCATTCGCCGCCCTATCAGCACCGTGACAAGTCTGATTCTAGGCGTAAGTGCTACTGTTTTCAAGCGCCGACAAGGCGTTGACGGTCTTCCTTTGCTTGTCGTCCGGATGTGACACCGCGGATCACCAGATCCGGCCGGGAGTGTTTTGTCGTGTCCGACATCTTTGAACCGACCCGCCTCGGCTGGCTGCAAAGCGTGCAGCGCAGCCGGGAGACGGATGTTTATGGCCTGGCGCTGGCCGCCAGTCTGAGCGTGCTGGCCGGCAGCGACCATGTCGTGCGCGCCAGCCTGCGCGAACTGGCCGAAACCGCCCGCATCAGCCCCAAAACCGCCGGCGACCGCCTGCAACGCCTGGCCGAAGACGGTCTGCTGACCCTGGTCGACACCGGCGCCACCGGCGGCCATCAGCCGCGGCGCTTCTATCGGCTCGCCATGGCCGGCGTTGTTCCAGGCAGCCGGGGGCATGATGCCCGGGAGGCGGCGGCCATCCCCGCGGCCATGGCGACGCCGAAGCCCACGGCATTGGCGGCAGACCCGGCGCCGATCGTCGATCCGATGATCCGGCTGGTCAGCCGCATCCAGCAGACGGCCGCGGCCCCGGGCTGGAAACGGGTGAAGGCGGCCGCCGCGGTGGCCGCCGCCGTCGAGGCCGCCGGCCTCGATGCGGTGGAAGACTTCGCCGACCGTCTGGGGGCCGGCCCGAAACGCCCGGCCTATGACATCGCCGTCGCCCTGTCGCAGCTGGCCGCCACCGCACCGACCACTGCACCGGCAGCCACCGGCGATGCCGGCCAACGCGACGACGACGCGCGGCACGAGACCGGGGCCGCCCCCGAGGAGAGACGATTCGAGGATGGGCGATCCGAAGACAGACGATCCGGGGATGGGCAGACCCCGCCCCCTGCACCGCCGCTGCCCGCCGCCTATCGGGCCGAAGCCGAAAGCCTGGTGGTCCTGGCCGGGCTCGACCCGGCGCGCCGGCGCACGCTGGACGCGCTGGTGACCGCAAGCGGCCGCCCGGCCCCCTGCTGGGGCCTGCGCGACATGACCGTCACCGCCATCGGCCGGGCCCTGGCCGAGGCCGATCACGGCCATATCGTCATCCCCCCATCCGTCGCGGATCTCCGCCACGACCTGCGCCCCAGACCCGCCTGCCAGACCACCCTGGCGCCCATAGGACTCACCAGGAACAGGACTCTTCCTTCAAGACCATATCCGGACTCGGATTCGGAGCCGGGGTTGATGAGAATGGCAGGACGGCTTGCCGGCACGTCCGGTGGCGAGATGGTCGGACAGCGGGTCACGGGGTGAGGCGGATGATGTGGCCCGGCAGGGTGATCGAGGTGATGGTGCCGTGAAGGACAGCCTGCTTGGTGCATCGGCCTCGGGCGCCGGGGATGATTTCCACCACCGCTGGGTGGCCCGGGAAGTGCTGCAGCTGCTGGACCCCGACAGTCCGGTTGCCGGTATCACCGTCGAGGGTCTGCCCGGGGATGCGGTTCACCAAGGCCTTGGAGAGCATGGCCAGGCGGTGGACGTTACCTTGAGGCTGAGCGACGGCAGCTTTCGCTATCTCCAGCTCAAATACTCGGCAAGTCATCCGGAACAGGCCTGGAGCTGGGCGCGGCTGCTGACGCCCAAAAACCCCCGCAAGCCCGAAAGCAGCGTTCTGGGCAAGCTTGCCGGGCTGACGACGGCCGGCGAACTGCAGGGGTGCTTCTCCATCGTCACCAACCAGCCGCTTGCCGGGGAGGTCGCGCGCGAAGTCGAGGCATTGCGGGGCGAGGGGCCGGTCGAGGCGGCGGTCGAAGCACGCGGGCAAGAGCTTTGCGAAAAACTGACGCTGGATGCCGACCAGCTGCGCCGCTTTCTCAGGGCCTGGGATCTGGCGGGCTTCGGCGAGGTTTCACGCCTGCGCTTGCAGACGGAGGTTATCGCCCGGCTTGCGACGAGCATCGATGGCGATGCGCGGTCCGATGCCGATTATTTCCGGCAGAAGATCATGGAGCTGATGCTGCCCGAGGGACGGCAAGAGCCGGAGATCACGCGGGAAACGGTGCTGAGCTGGCTGGGGATCGGGACCGAGGCGGATCTGTTTCCGGCACCGTCACGGATCATCCCGCCGGAACACCTGATCACGCGCCGGGTGGCGCGTACGCTGGTGGAGAAACTGACCGCACCGGCTGAACGGCCCTTGCGGATCCATGCCGATGGCGGCTGCGGCAAGACCAGTCTGGTGACCGCGCTTGGGGGGTTGCTACCCCCAGGATCGGAGGTCTTCGTCTATGATTGTTATGGCGGCGGGCTGTTCCTGGCGAGCGATGCCGGTCGCCACCGGCCGGAGCAGGCCTTCATCCAGATCGGCAACGAGATGGCGGCGCGGCTGCGCACGCCCTTCGTCATCCGGCGCCAGACGATCAGCGCCGAGCCGTTCAGGGTTTTTCATCGCCGGGTGACGGCGGCATCCCGGATCCTGGCGGACCGGGATCCGGCGGCGCGGCTGGTGCTGGTCTTCGATGCGGTCGACAATGCCCGCAAGGCGGCGGAGCATTGGAGGGACGACTGCTTTCTCGATCCCCTTCAGGCGGCAAGCGGCTGGCCCGACAATGTCCGCATCGTGGTGACCTGCCGGACCGCCCGGCTGGACGAGGTGGGGCCGGCCTGGCGCTATGAAGACTTTCTGATCGAGCCCTTCGATGAGGCCGAGACCCGCAGCTTCGTGGCGCTACGGCAACCGGCATGGCCGGTGGCTGTCGCCGACCGGCTGTTCGACCTGACCGGCGGCAATCCGCGGCGCCTGGCCTATGCGGTGGACGGCCTCAAGGAGGATGGGGCAGGGCAGGCGGTCGAGCGTCTGCTGCCGCGGGAACCGGGGCTGGATCCGCTGTTCCGGAAGCGGATCAGGGAAGCGGGGATCCGGTTTGCCGACGAGCGGCTGGTGTGGCGGGTGCTGGGCGCGCTCGCCCGTTTGCCCCGGCCGGTGCCGGGCGAGATCCTGGCGGCGGTCACCGGCCTGACGGCCCCGGATATTCAGGACATCGCCACCGATACCGGCGGTCTGACCCATCATCCGGGCGGCTGGTCGTTCACCGACGAGGATTTCGAACATGTCGTCGGGATCGAAACGGCCGCCGACGGACCGGCGCTGCTTTCTGCCGCCGCAGATCTGATCCAGGCCCGGGCCGGGCAGGATGCCTGGGCCGCCCGGGCGCTGGGTCAGGTGCTGGTCGGCGCGGATCGCCTCGATGCGCTCTATGATCTGGTCAGGGGAGATCCGGCCTTTCCGGACGACATGTCGGAGGGGACCAAGGCCTATGTGAAGACGCAGCGCCTTGCCCTCGCCATCCGGGCCTGCCGTGCGCGCGACGATATCGATCAGGCGACCCTGCTGCTGATCGCGCAGGCAGAAGGGCTGCATCGGCAGAGGCTGCTGAACGAGCTGATCCTGGGCAATCTGGATCTGGCGTGTCGGTTTGAGCGGGAAACGGCGGAGCGGCTGGTTCTGTCTGATCCGACGCACCGGGAACATCGTGCGCGACTTGATGTCGAACTGGCGGCAGCCCTGGCGGAGACCGACAAGATCGCAGCACGCCGCCATGAATTGTGGTGGGAGATCTATCTCAGATACCACCGGGACAGGCTCGACGGTCGTGACGTCAACGACGAGATGCTTGCGGCCGAGTACCGGTTCAACCGCGACATATCGGGTCAGGAAATGGCCTTGCGCCGCCTGAGGCGCTGGCGCCCGCTCACAGCTCTGACGGGGGTGTTCCGCATCCTCGCCGAACAGGATGCCGGGTGGCGACCGCAGGTCCTGCTGGAGGTCATGGACGGGAAACGCTGGCCACCGGTCATTCTGGCCCCGCTGATGACGGCTGCGCTGCTTGCGGGGATCGGCTTCGACGATCCGATCCTCCGTGCGACCTTGCGGCGGCTGGCCGGGGCGAGCCGTGCCCGCTGGTCGTCCCAATCCGGCAACAGACCCCGCAACCAACCGCTCCTCGCCACGGATGAGGCCGTCCTGTTCCTGTGCGAACGGGCGGTGATCGATCCTGGCCTCCACGACACGGTGCGGACCATTATCGATAAGGCGTTTCCGCGGCCGGATGTCGACGACGAGGAAGCGCTTTCTGGAGTCCGGGCGAAGGCCGTGCACTATGCCCGGATGTTTGCTCTGCGCGAAGTGCTCGACGGCAGCCCGGTAGATATCGAAACCTGGCTCATTCCCGAGAAGGAGATGCCAACGTCGCACCCTGCTGGCCAACGACAGCACCATCACGATGATGAGCCAAGCCGGGAGCAGTTCTTGAGCGACCATCGTAACAGGGCATTGATTTCTCTGATCAGGCCTTGGGGTGGCGCGCGTGCAACGATGTCGTTTTTTACCCGGGAGGCGGATACCGATGCTGCGTGGGCGACTTTCACTTCGGCGATGCACGCCGAACACCCAAATGAAATGACGCTTCATCGGGACGCCGTCTGCCTGCTCCTTCGCGCCCATATACTGCATCAATGTCTGGGTGGCACGGACGTTACAACCCTCTTCGAGGGCATGTGGAGGCTGCTGAAGAGTTGGCAGGTCTCGCTGACCGACGTCCAGATCGATCTCGTCCGGTCGCTGACCCTGACACCTCAGGGCCATGACGCGGCGGCGGCCCTGCTCTCGATCCTGGAAACATCGCTGCCGGGGGCGTTCGGTTCGGCGAAACACCTGTCGGACGCGCAGGCTGACTGCGCCCGGGCCGCCCTGCCTATTGATCCCGATCTGGCACAGCATTTCTTCGCTGAAGCGATCAGAAGTACTGAAAAGGTCGATATCGAGGCGGCGGCGGAGCTGGCCGCCGCCTCGGCGGTCAGCCGGGCGGGGCTGGGCGGGACGCGGGCGGACCGCCTGAGGCTTGCGCAGCGGCTGGGGGATGCCGCCGGGGCCACGGCCGTGGCGCTCGCCTGGGACGGCTTTCCCTGGGCGGATGTCATCACCGGCATCGCTGCGGCGGATCTCGGGGTCGGCCTGGCCGCTGCCGCCCGCTGGCACGATCTCGGGGAGGTGGCGTATGAGACCACCATCCCGGCTCTGCTGACCAGCCGGGCGGGCGAGGCCCTGGGCCTGACCCGCCGATATGCGCTCGCCTGTCTGGCGGGTGATGACTGCCCGACTCTTGCCCGGATCGCCGGCGGAACCCCGGTGCCCGAGAGCATCATCGCCCGCGAGCTGCACGACGCTCTGATCTCCGGAGACCCCGCGCAGGCAATGGCGACCTTCGAGCAGATCGGCGGCCTGCCGGGCGCGGCCGCGAGCCCGTCCCGGCTGGCGGCCCAGGACTGGTACGAGCAGATGCAATCCTGGAATTTGTCGGGGGCGAGTGGGGCGGCCTCCACGCCTTCAGATCCGCCCGCAGACCCGCCGCTGACGACAGCCGAGGCGGTGAGGGCGGCCCTGGCAGAACCGATGATCGACTATGTCCGGCTTGCCGCGCGGGTCGGCGGGCGCCATCTCCGGGTGGGTTTTCTGGAGGCCGCCGTGGCCAGTGCCGCGCCGCGCGGAGATCTGTGGATCGTATTGCCCCGGATCATCAAGAGGTGGCGGGATTATGCACCGGTCGCCAACTGGGCGCGCGAGAACCTGATCCCCCATCTGCCGGACGCGCTGCCCACTCTTCTCGCATGGACCGGTCAGAACCCGCGCGGCATCGAAAACCTGCTGCAGGCGACGGGCCTGCCGCCGGAGGCGCAGGCCGAGGGGCTTCTGGACGCGATCGCCCGCAATGCCGACCATCTCTCGGCCGACAGCCTGTTCACGCTGATCGGCGTTCTGGCCGCCCGGGTCCGCCCCGAAACCCGCAACAGCCTGGCCGGCGATCTGATCACGCGCATCGCCGGGCGCGTGGGGCGTGAGCCGCGGGTCGTTCTCTTCGGCCAGGAGGTGCCGGAAGATCCGACCCTCTGCCTTGCCCGCCTGATCTTTGCCGCCATGGGCGACATGGACGGCCGGGTGCGCTGGCGTGCGGCCCATGCGGCGCTGATCCTGATCGAGGATGGCGACCCGGTGGTGGCGCCCTTGATTGCGCAGCTGGCAGTGGAGGCGGAACCGGTCTTCTCAAGCCGGGATTTCTACGTCTATGCCGCCCGCGAACAGCTGTTATGGACCCTCTGGCGCGGGGCGCAAACGGCGCCCGCGGTGATCGCCCCCCATGCGCCGGAGATCCTGGCGCATCTGCGCGGCACCAGCCATCTGATGGCGCGCGAGGCGGGGCGGCGGTTGCTGCTTGGCCTGGCTGAGCGCGGCCATATCGGTCTGGGCGATGCGGATCGGCTGTGGCTCGATGGTCTGAATCGGAGGGCGTTGCCGCGCAGCCCGGGGAAGGGGGGTGCGGCGGGCGGCCGGCTTCACGACGGGAAGACGCGCGCGTTCAGCTTCGACATCACCGACACCATACCCTATTGGTACAGAGGCCCCGCGGCCTTCTTCGGTCTGGAGATGGACGCGTTTCTGGACCGGGTGGAGGCCTGGATTGACGGCCGGTGGGGATATGGTGGAGCCGGTCATCACGGACGGGAGGCGCGGACGAAGCGTCTCAACAGCGCGTCTTTGGGAGCCTCGTCACACAGCCAGGGCGTGCGACCGCTTTTGGCGCCGCTCTCCAGATATCTGGAATGGCACGGCATGATGTGTGCCCTGGGCGAGTTGATCGGGACCCGGCCGCTCGTTGCAGACACAGGCATGTATGGGGACTTCGACGACTGGTGCGACGGCCATCTGCCGACGATCGGGCCGTTCTGGCTCAGCGATCTGCGCACCCCGCCGCCCATGGAGCCGCGTTTCTGGGGCGTGTTGCCGGACGGTGACGTGGCTGCGAATCGTGTCTCTGGGAACGACATGTGGCCGCACTCAGTCCATGACGCCGTGTTGACCCGGGAACTCTGCGCGGCCGATGGGGGGCGTGTCGTCGCGGGGGATTTCACACTGCGCTGGCAGGTACATCAGCAGCGTGTCAGCATTCGCTCGGCTCTGGTTGCGCATGACCGGGCGGCTGATGTCGCGCACCTCATGCTTCAGGCAGACAGCCACATGGATTTCATCGTGCCTGGCGTCGGAGATCATCCGGGTAAGCCGTTCAGCGAGCGCTTCACAGGCTGGCTCCGGTACGACGACTCCGATGTCCGTGGGGATGAACATGACGAGGCCCGCGGCGATATCTCCGGCATAGCTGCCGCGCCCTGCCATCCGGCCCTCCCGCTGGTTCACGACCCCCGCGCCGCGGCCTTCGTGGATAGCGGGGGGCGGCCGTTGATGTGGCTTGCGCAGTGGTCTTCCGCCGGCCGGTCGGGCAGCTCGGGCTGGCGCCTGACGGCCGGGACCGAGGCGCTGGACCGGCTGGTGCAGACCAGCGGGATGACCCTGCTGACCTGTGTCGAAATCAGGCGGACGTATTCAGGCGACGACCGTCGTACAGAGCCGCCGCCGACATATTGGGCCGTCTGGCTTCACGAAGCCGATGGCGGGCTGCGATATGTCGGCCAGTCCTGCACCCGCCGATCCCCTTGACCCACCGCCCCCACCCCGGCACAACGGATCGGGCACAGACACCAGACAGCGAGGGCCGGTTCCTGACGACGGGAGAGAGGGGCGGCAGGCAGGGGGAGGGCCGGCGGCGCATCCGCAGCCTGGGCCTCCAGGCCCTGGGGCTTGCCGGGGTTGCGGTGGCGGCCCTGGTGACGGCGCTGGTGCATGGCCATGTCACCCGCAGCAATCTGCACGATCTGCGCGAGCGGAGCCTGAACACGTTGCGGCTGACCGAGGCCACCTTGCGCGGGCAGCTGCTGCGTTTCGACCGGCTGCCGGGGCTGCTGGCCGATGAGCGGACGATCCGGGCGCTGCTGCTGAGGCCAGGGGATCCCGGGCTGGCCGATCAGGCCAACCGGTATCTGAAGGACACCGCCACCCGGCTGGGGGCATCGGATCTCTATCTGATGACCCGCGACGGCGAGACCATCGCTGCCAGCAATTACGACCAGCCGCAATCCTTCGTCGGCGGCAATTTCGCCTTCCGCCCCTATTTCCGCGATGCGCTGACGCAGGGCGAGGGCCGGTTCTTCGCGCTGGGCACCACCTCCAACAAGCGCGGCTATTATGTCGGCGCGCCGGTGGTGGTCTACGACCGGGCGGCAGGGCTGCGGGCGCTGGGCGTGCTGGTCATCAAGGTCGATCTGGACGATATCGAACGCGCCTGGGCCGGCAATGATCCGCGGATCATCGTCACCGACCCCGAAGGCATCGTGTTCATGTCCAACCGGCCCGACTGGCTCTATCGCGGTCTCGGCCGACGCAGCGCCGAGGACATGGCCCGGTCGCGCGCCACCCGGCGCTATGCCGACCAGGAGGTGGGCGAGATTCCGGTGATCGCCCGGCGCCATCTGGAGCTGGGCAGTCTGGAAGGGGGGCGCGACGCCGGGGCGGATCTGATCTGGGTTGCCACTGAAGGTGGTGGAGAAAACGAATATCTCGCGGTTAAGACGCAGATGCCGGATGCCGACTGGACGGTGATGGTGTTGAGCGCCACCGCGGCCGCGCGGCTGGATGCGCTGGTCTTTGCGATCGCCGCCCTGCTGGCCATGGGGGTCACGGGCACCGGCGGCATGCTGGTCTGGCAGCGCCGCCGTCAGCTGGCCGAGCGGCTGGCGGTGCAGCAGGCGACGCAGGCCGAACTGGAGAGGCGGGTGACCGCGCGCACCGCCGAACTCGCTCGCACCAACCGTGCGCTGGAAGAGGAGGTCGAGGAACGCATCGCCGCCGAGGCCCGGCTGCGCGAGACCCAGAGCGAGCTGATCCAGGCCGGCAAACTGGCGGCGCTGGGCCAGATGTCGGCGGCGCTCAGCCATGAGTTCAACCAGCCACTGTCGGCCGCGCGCAATTATGCCGAAAATGCCGGCCTGTTCCTGGCACGCGGCGAGTTGGCCGAGGTGGAGGCCAATCTGGGCCGCATTCAGGAGATGATCGACCGCACCACCCGGATCAGCCGCCATCTGCGCGATTTCGCCCGCAAGCCCGATCAGGCGCTGCGCCCGGTGGCGCTGGCGCCGACCATCGCCGCGGTGCAGGAACTGCTGGGCTGGCGGCTGCGCCAGGCCGGCGCCGAATTGATCGTGGACCTGGACGATCCGGATCTGGCAGTGACCGCGGGGGCGGTGCGGCTGCAACAGGTGCTGGTCAACCTGCTGACCAATGCGCTGGACGCGACCGCCGATGCCGCCGATCGCCGGCTGCATCTTCAGGCCCGGCGCGTGGCCGGGGGCCGTGTCGAGCTGCGGCTGCGCGATCACGGGCCGGGCGTGCCGGTGCAGCTGCGCGCGCGGATCTTCGACCCGTTCTTTTCGACCAAAGAGGTCGGCAAGGGGCTGGGGCTCGGCCTGTCGATCTCCTACAACATCGTCAGCGATTTCGATGGCGTGCTGGAGGTGCAGGATCATCCGGGCGGCGGCGCCGAATTCGTGGTCCGCCTGCACGAGGCCGATCGGGAAGGGGAGGGAACATGACCGCAGGCCGCGTGCTGGTGGTGGACGACGATGCCGATCTGCTGGGCTCGGTGCTGCAGTCGATGAAGCTCGCCGGGCTTGCCGCCCAGGGCTTCGGTGGCGGGCTGGAGGCGCTGGAGCATATTTCGGGCGGGTTCGACGGTGTTGTCGTCACCGACATCCGCATGCCGGATCTGGACGGGATGAGCCTGATGACCCGGATCCGCGAGATCGACCCCGACATTCCGGTCATCCTGGTCACCGGCCATGGCGATGTGCCGCTGGCGGTGCGGGCGATGCGCGAAGGCGCGCACGACTTCATCGAGAAACCGTTTTCCGGCGCGCATCTGGCCAGCCTTGCCGCCCGGGCGCTGGATTTCCGGCAGCTGGTGCTGGACAACCGCCGCCTGCGGGCGGTGGCCGGGCAGGCCGACGATCTGGAAACCCGGCTGGTCGGCCGGTCGGCGGCGATGATCGATCTGCGCCGGCGGATCCGCACCATCGGCCCCACCGATGCCGATGTGCTGATCGAGGGCCCGACCGGTGCCGGCAAGGATCTGGTGGCACGCACCCTGCACGACCTGTCGCCGCGCCGCGACCGGCCCTTCGTCGCCATCGCCTGTTCGGCCCTGCCGGCCACGATGATCGAATCGGAGCTGTTCGGCCATGATCCGGGCGCCTTTCCGGGGGCGATCCGCGCACGCATGGGCCGGTTCGAACATGCCCGCGGCGGCACCATCCTGCTCGACGATATCGGGGCGATGCCGATCGATCTTCAGGCCCGTTTGCTCAGGGTGATCGAAGAGCGGATGATGACGCCGATGGGCAGCAACAGCCCGATCCCGCTGGATGTGCGCTTCATGGCCACCAGCCGCACGCCGCTCGACCACGAGGTGGAAGCCGGGCGCTTCCGGCCGGATCTGCTCTACCGGCTGAATGTCGTCAGCCTGCGCGTGCCGGCGCTCGCCGAACGGCCCGAAGACGTGCCCGCTTTGTTCGACCGGCTGCTGGCCGAGGCTCATGCCCGCCACCGCCTGCCCGACCGGCCGGCCTCTCCGGATCTTCTGGCCGAAATGGCGCGGCGCGACTGGCCGGGCAATGTCCGCGAGCTGCGCAATGCCGCCGAGCGGGTGGCGCTGGGCCTGGCCGATCCGGCCGCGGCGCCGGCCGGCGGGGAGGGCGGGGCGGCACCGACGCTCGCCGATCTGATGGCCGAGCATGAACGCCGGATCCTGATCGATGCGCTGATCCGCCATCGCGGCGTGCTGAAGCCGGTCTACGAGACGCTCGGCCTGTCGTGCAAGACGCTCTACGACAAGCTGGTCCGCCACGGCATCGACAAGACCCGGTTCGTGGGCAGCGACGAGGGCATGTAACCCCGGCTACACACCGCCCGGCGGATCTGGGTAGATTTCTACCCATCTCTGGAAAAATCCTGAGATTTCATGAAGCTGGAGATGTCCGGGCGGTTGTCCGCGCCCGGCCGTTCCCGCAACAGTTCTTCCCGAAAGCACAAACACGATACGGGAGGAAAGCAGATGCGTTTCACCGGATTTGCCGCCATGGCCGCGGCCGCCCTGATTGCCGGCACCGCCCTTGTGGCGCCGGCCGCGGCCGAGGATCGCAAGGACTGGCCGTCTGAGATCACCATCGGCACCGCCAGCCAGGGCGGTACCTATTTCGTCTATGGCAACGGGCTTGCCGCCTTCATCGGCGAGGCGCTGAAGGTCAATGCCTCGGGCGAGGTGACCGGTGGCCCGGTCCAGAACGCCACCCTGGTCCAGACCGGCGAGCACGCCATCGGGCTGATGACCATGGGCCCGGCGCGCGAGGCCTGGACGGGCAAGAGCGAACTGGCGCCGGGGCTTGAGCACAGCGAGCTGCGCGCCCTGTTCCCGATGTACATGACCCCCTTCCAGGGCATCGCCATGACCGGATCGGGCGTCGGCAGCGTCACCGAACTCGGGGGCAAGCGGGTCGCCGTCGGCCCCGCCGGCGGCACGCCCGGCACCTATTGGCCGCGCTTCCTGGAGACGCTGGGGGTCAAGGCCGACGTGTCCTATGCCGGCGCATCCGATGCGGCGGGGCAGTTGAAGGACGGGCTGATCGACGGCTTCGTCTTTGCGGCCGGCGTGCCGATTTCGGCCTTCAGCCAGCTGGCGGCCGAGGCGGATGTGAAGATGTTCGGCTTCACCGATGCCGAATTGGCCCGCCTCCTTGAGGCCCATCCCGAGGTGAGCGCGCTGACCATCCCCGCCGGCACCTATCCGGGCCACGATTATCCGCAGAACACCGTGGCGATGTGGAACTTCGCGGTCGTGCATGCCGACATGCCCGACAGCCTGGCCTACGAGATCGTGAAGCTGGTGATGGAGAACAACGACCGGATGCGCCAGATCCACGCCTCGGCCGCCGACACCGTGCTGGAGAATGTCGACAAGAACGGCTTCCTGCCCTTCCACCCGGGGGCGGTGCGCTATTACGAGGAAAAGGGTCTCGTCATCCGCGACGGGCTGAAGGGCTGATCCCGAAGCCGGCCGCACCCCGAGCGGCCCGGATGCTTATGCCTCCGGGTCCCGGGGTGCCGGCCGGCGCGTTTCTTGGGGGATAAGAAGGGGGAAAGCCCGATGTCGTCATCCGCACCGATGGCGCCCGGCGGCGCTGCCGACAGCATCGCCGACGGGGTCGATGCCGAGGTGATTGCCGGCAATCAGCGCGTGTTCACCGGCCGTATGGGCCTGATCATCGCCGCGGCCTGCATTCTCTATACCGGCATGCACATCTATTCGATGAATGTGCAGCCGATCGAAACCTGGGTCTATCGCCTGCTGCATGTGTCGGGCGGGCTGATGCTGGGCTTCCTGCTGTTCGCATCCCGGCCGCTGCGCGACGATGCGCCGGCAGGGCAGAGTTACCGGCTGACCGAAAAGCTGCTGCTGGCGGCGGCGGCCGCGGGCATTCTGGTGGCAGCCGGCCAGCTGGCGGCCATGTTCCTGGCCGATGACCGGGTCGTGACCGGGGCGCTGGCGACGAAACATCTCTATACCTTCGGTTATCCGCTGATCGCCGGCACGGCGCTTGCCCTGCTCGCATCCTGGATGGCACCGGCGCGCGGACGGGGGCGGCTCGGGGCCGCCGATACCCTGCTGGCCCTGGCGGCGGTGGTGGTCGGCGGCTACATCATCGGCCATGCCGATTTCCTGCGCATCCGTGCCCAGGTCTTCCCCCATGTCAACGACATGTGGGCGGCGGTGGCCGGCATCCTGCTGATCCTGGAACTGACACGCCGCCTGGCCGGGATGGCGCTGGTGGTGATCGTGGGCCTGTTCCTGGCCTATGGCTTCGTCGGCCCCTGGCTGCCGGGGGTGCTGAACCATCGCGGCTATGCGCCCGGGCGGTTCTTCGCCTTCATCTACACCGACAACGGCATTCTGGGCCCGACCACGGCGATCTCGTCGACCTATATCATCCTGTTCATCGCCTTTGCGGCCTTCCTGCAGGCGAGCCGGGTGGGCGAGTATTTCGTGAACTTCGCCTTCGCCGCCGCCGGTGCCATGCGCGGCGGGCCGGCCAAGGTGGCGGTCTTCGCCTCGGGGCTGATGGGCATGATCAACGGCACCTCGGCGGGCAATGTGGTCTCCACCGGATCGCTGACCATTCCGTTGATGAAGAAGGTGGGCTACCGCCCGCAGACCGCGGCGTCGGTGGAGGCGGCGGCCAGTTCCGGCGGCCAGATCATGCCGCCGATCATGGGCGCCGGCGCCTTCATCATGGCCGAGATCACCGGCATCCCCTATACCGAGATCGTGATCGCCGCCGCCATCCCGGCGCTGCTCTATTTCCTGTCGGTCTATTTCATGGTCGACAAAGAGGCGCTGCGCAACGGCATGCAGGGCCTGCCGCGCGACCAGCTGCCGCGCTTTTCGGCCCTGGCCCGCCGGGCCTTCCTGTTCCTGCCGATCGTCATCCTGGTGGTGGCGCTGTTCCTGGGCTATTCGGTGATCCGCGCCGGCACCGTCGCCATGGCGGCGGCGGCCGTGGTCAGCTGGTTCACCCCCCATCGCATGCTGCTGCGCGAGGTGCTTTATGCGCTGGAACTGACGGCGCGGATGTCGCTGCAGCTGGTGGCGGTCTGTGCCGCGGCCGGCGTGATCGTCGGCGTGATCGCGCTCACCGGCATCGGCACCCGCTTCTCGTCGATGCTGCTGGGGCTGGCGGGGGAAAGCCAGTTCGTCGCACTGGTCTTCGCCATGCTGGTCTCGATCATCCTGGGCATGGGCATGCCGACCACGGCGGCCTATGCGGTGGCGGCGGCGGTGATCGCGCCCGGGCTGATCCGCATGGGCATCGAGCCGCTGACCGCGCATTTCTTCATCTTCTACTATGCGGTCATGTCGGCGATCACCCCGCCGGTGGCGCTCGCCTCTTATGCCGGGGCGGCGATCGCGCAGTCCGACCCGATGAAGACCTCGGTCGAAAGCTTCAAGATCGGCCTTGCCGCCTTCATCGTGCCGTTCATCTTCTTCTACAACGCGCCGATGCTGATGCAGGGCAGCTGGTTCGAGGTGGCGCATGTCTTCGTCACCGCCACCATCGGCATCTATCTGCTGGCCTCGGGCGTGCAGGGCTGGCTGTTCGGCCGGCTGGGCTGGCCGCTGCGCATCATCGCCATGGCGGCCGCCCTGGCCATGATCTCGGGCGGCTGGGTTTCTGATGCCATCGGCTTCGCCGCCGGCGCGGCCATCTTCCTGGTCCAGCGCGCCCGCCCCGCCGCGGTAACACCCGCCCGCCGCACCGGCTGAGCCGCCTGCACGGGGGTTGAGACGAGACGGAGGCTTGAGACGATACCGCCCGCAGCCGGGGGTCCGGCTGCGGGCGGTCCGTCGGTCCGGCGGTTCAGAACCGGAACATCAGAACCGGAACACCCCATAGCCCTTGCGTTCCAGCGGCGCATTTGCCGCCGCCGACAGCGCGATGCCGAGCGCGTTGCGGGTGTCGACGGGGTCGAGCATGCCGTCATCCCAGATTTCCGAGGTCGAATACCAGGACGAGGTCTGGATCTCGTAGTCGCGGCGGGTGTCGGCGATCACCGCTTCCAGCAGCTCCGGATCGGCCGCGGCGCCGTTGCGGGCCAGCTGACGGGCCTTGACCTCGGCCAGGGTCCGGCCGGCCTGCTCGCCGCCCATCACCCCGATCTGGTGGCCGGGCCACGAGAACAGGAAGCGGGCGTCATAGGCGCGGCCGCACATGCCGTAATTGCCGGCCCCGAACGAGGCATTGCACATCACCGTCAGCTTGGGCACATGGCTGCAGCTCTGTGCCATGATCATCTTGGCGCCGTCCTTGGTGATGCCGGCGGCCTCGTAATCGCGGCCGACCATATAGCCGGTGATGTTCTGCAGGAACAGCAGAGGCGTATCGTTTTGATTGCACAATTCGATAAAATGGGCACCTTTGAGTGTGCTCTCATTGAACAGCACGCCGTTATTGGCCAGGATGCCGACCCGATAGCCCCAGAGATTGGCGAAGCCGCAGACCAGGGTCGGGCCATAGGCCGGCTGGTATTCGTGGAAGCGGCTGCCATCGACCAGGCGCGCGATCACCTCGCGCATGTCGAAGCCCTTTTTGATGTCGTCGGGCAGGATGCCGTACAGCTCGTCCGGGTCGTAGGCGGGCGGTTCCGGCGTATCCACCGCGGCGATCCATTTGCGCGGGGCATCCCAGCGCGCCACGATCTCGCGGCCGATGGCGATGGCCTCGGCCTCGCTCGCGGCCGGATAGTCGCAGGTGCCGCTGACGCTGGTGTGCATGTCGGCGCCGCCCAGCTCGTCGACGCCGACGATTTCGCCGGTGGCCGCCTTGACCAGCGGCGGGCCTGCCAGGAACACCGCGCCGGTGCCGCGGACGATGACGTTGTAGTCGCTGAGCGCCGGCACATAGGCGCCGCCGGCGGTGCAGTGGCCGAAGACCAGCGCCAGCTGCTTCACCCCCATCCGGCTCAGGATCGACTGGTTGCGGAAGATCCGCCCCGCCATCTGTTTGTCGGGGAAGACCTCGGACTGGCGCGGCAGGAAGCCGCCGGCCGAATCGCAGAGATGCACCACCGGCAGCCGGTTCTCGATCGCGATGTCGAGCGCGCGGACGATCTTCTTCACCGTCAGCGGGTACCAGGCGCCGCCCTTGATCGAGGCGTCGTCGGCATGGATCATCACCTCGCGGCCCGAGACGATGCCGATGCCGGTGATGCTGCTCGCTCCCGGGCTCTCGCCGTCATAGGCAAGCCCGGCGGCGAGCGTCGACAGTTCCAGGAAGGGCGTGCCCGGATCCAGCAGCCGTTCCAGCCGTTCGCGCGGCAGCATCTTGCCCTGGCGCTCCAGCCGGCGGAGATCGGTTTCGGGCCGCTGGTGGCGGGCGGCATGCTGGCGGTCGCGCAATTCCGCGACCAGTGCCCGGTTGCGGGCATAGCGGCGGCGGAACTCCTCGGACTGGCCGTCGATCGCCGATCTGATGAAGCTCATGGAACCATCTTTCGCAAGGGGGCGGCATCACCGGCCGCGTCGACGGGCTGAAGCGAGACCAGCAGGTCGCCGCGCGAGAAGGCGGCGTCCGCGCCGAGATGCACCTCTGCGACCACGCCCTCGCGGGGGGCGGCGAGGGTGGTCTGCAGTTTCATGCTCTCGATGGTGACGAGCGGCGCGCCGCGGTCGACCGTATCGCCCGCGGCGCAATGCACCGCCACCACCATGCCCGGCATCTCGGCGCGAACTTCGTCGGCTGCCGCCCCTGCGGCCGCGTCGCCACCCCGCCGGTCATCGACCGTCAGGCGATGGCAGCGGCCGTCGAGGCGCAGGAAGACGTCGTCGCCGGCCACGTGGACCCAGCCGCGGACCGGGCGGCCGTCGACTTCGAGCGCGAACCGTCCGGGACCGGCGGTGGCGGTATCCAGCACCTCGTGAACCACGCCGTCGACGCTCAGCCTCAGGCCGGGCCGACGGGCGGCGACGTCCAGCGCATGGTCGCGGCCGTCCAGGGACATATGCATCGGCATCGATATATCCTTCACACCCTTGGCCGATGCCGCCGCGCCGGTGCGCTGGTATGCATCGACATCGATGTATCTCTGTGGTCAGTTCCGCCAGAAGCCGATCGAGCCATGCGGCTCCGGCGTCTCGCGGATCAGGGTGCGCAGCACCGGATGGGCGAGGGCTGCCGCGATCACCGCCCCGGCCGCGGTGGCAGGCCCCGTTTCCGGCAGGGCCAGATCCGCGCCATGGGTGTCGAGAAAGCCGGTATCGACGGCCCCCGACAGGAAGGCCGGGTGGCGCAGGATCCGCGCCAGATGGTCGACATTGGTGGCAACCCCCAGGATCGCGGTCTCGTCCAGCGCCCGGGCCAGCCGGGCGGCGGCGGTGGCACGGTCGGGGCCGTGGACGATGATCTTGGCCAGCATCGAATCGAAGGCCGCCGTCACCTCCTGGCCGCGGGCGATGCCGCCGTCGATGCGCAGCCCGGGCAGGCGCGGCAGATCGAGCAGGCCGATCCGGCCGGTCGCCGGGCGGAAGCCGGCCTGGGGCTCCTCGGCGCAGATCCGGCACTCGATCGCATGGCCTTCGGGCATCATGTCACCCTGAGTGAAGCGCAGGCCCCCGCCGGCGGCGATGTGCAGCTGTTCGGCGACGAGGTCGATGCCCAGCACCATCTCGGTCACCGGATGCTCAACCTGCAACCGCGTGTTCATTTCCAGGAAGTAGAAGGCGCCGTCCGGGGCCAGGACGAATTCGACCGTGCCGGCATTGCGGTAATTCGCCGCCGATGCCAGATCGACCGCCGCCCGGCAGATCGCATCGCGCAGCGCCGGCGCCAGGCCGGGGGCGGGGGTCTCTTCGACGATCTTCTGGTGGCGGCGCTGGATCGAGCAGTCACGCTCGCCCAGATGCACCACCCGGCCGGTGCCGTCGCCCAGCACCTGCACCTCGACATGGCGGGGCCGGTCGATCAGCCGTTCGGCATAGATCCGGTCGTCGCCGAAATAGCGCAGGGCCTCGCCCGCCGCGATCCGTGCCGCCTCGGCCAGTTCGCCGGCGCTGCGCACGATCTTCATACCCTTGCCGCCGCCGCCGGCCGAAGCCTTGATCAGCATGGGAAAGCCGACGATGCGGGCGGCCCGGTCGAGAAAACCGGCGGGATCATCCTCGCGGATCACGCTCGGCGCCACCGGCACGCCGGCCGCGCGGGCGAATTCGCGGGAGCGGATCTTGTCGCCCATCAGCCGCATCACCCCGGCATCGGGGCCGATGAACACCAGCCCGGCGGCGGCGACCGCCTCGGCGAAACCGGCATTCTCGGACAGGAAGCCATAGCCGGGATGCACCGCCTGCGCACCGGTCACCCGGCAGGCCTCGATGATCGCCGCCGCGTCCAGATAGGCCGCGGCCGGGGTGGCACCCCGGATCTCCACCGCCTGATCGGCCAGGGCGACATGGGGCGCGTTGCGGTCGACATGATGGTGGATGGCGACGCTGCGGATGCCCTGCTCCTTCAGCGTGCGCAGGATCCGGCAGGCGATCTCGCCGCGATTGGCGACCAGAACGGTGGTGAACATCGGGGATCAGTCTCCGGATTTCTGGTTGGCCGATCCTGCACGGGCGAGCAGCGCCTCGGCCTGGACCAGATGCGGCCGGTCGAGCATGCGGCCGTCGAGCCCGACCGTGCCGGCTCCGGGTGCGGCGGCGAAGGCATCGACGATCCGCCGCGCCGCGGCGATCGCCGCCGCATCGGGGGTGAAGGCGGCATTGATCGGCCCGACCTGATCGGGATGAATGGCGATCTTGGCGCGGAAGCCGGCATGGGCGGCGGCACGTGCCGCGGCGGTGAGCCCGGCCTCGTCGCGATAATCGGCGTGGAGCGTGTCGACCGGATCGGCCCCCGCCGCCACCGCCGCCAGCAGGCAGAGATGGCGGACGGTCAGGTAGAGCGGGTCGAGCCCGCCCGCGGCATCGCGGTTGGAAACCGCCCCCAATGCGGCCGACAGATCCTCCGCCCCCCAGGTCATCGCCCGCAGCCTGGGCAGCGGCCCGCCGGCATAGCTGCCGAGGGAGAGCACCGCCGCCGGCGTCTCGGTTGCGACCGAGAAGATGCGGGTCGACCCGGTCTCCAGGCCGAACGCCGCTTCGAAGGCATCCAGATGATGGCCGAGGCGGACGACCTCGGCCCGGTCGCGGGCCTTGGGCAGCATGATGCCCCGGGGGGCCCCCGGCATCACCGCCGCCAGATCCCGGAGACCCGCCTCCCCATCGAGAGCCGCCCCCCCATCCAGCGGATTGATCCGGACCCATAATTCCGGCCCTGCCCCCCGGCTCCGATGCTCCGTCAGCGCCTCGCGCAGCATGGCCCGTGCGGCGGGCTTGCGCTCGGCCGTGACTGAATCCTCAAGGTCCAGGATCAGCGCATCGGCGCCGCTCTCCAGCGCCCGGGCCAGTTTACGCGGCGCATCGGCGGGCACGAAGAGGTAAGAGCGCGCCCCGGTCATGCCACCTCCGCCGTGCGGGGCGAGGCCCGCTTCATCAGGGCGAAGCGCCGGCAGGTCGCGACCATCTCGCCGCGCTGGTTGAAGCATTTATGCTCGAACACCGCGACCCCGGCATCGGGGCGGGAGCGGCTGTCGCGCAGCTCCACCACCTCGGTCGTCGCGCGCAGCGTGTCACCGACATGAACCGGCTTCGGAAACTTCACCCCCTCCATGCCCAGATTGGCCACCGTGGTGCCGAGCGTGGTGTCGCCGACCGACACCCCCAGCATCAGGCCGAAGGTGAAGATGCTGTTGACCAGGATCCGGCCGAACTCGGTGCCCTTGCAGAATTCGGCATCCAGGTGCAGCGGCTGCGGATTATGGGTCAGCGTGGTGATCAGAAGGTTGTCGGTCTCGGTGACGGTGCGGGTCACGGCGTGCTCGAAGCGCTGGCCGACCGTGAACTCCTCGAAGAACAGTCCGGACATGGGGGTGTGGCTTCCTCGGCTGACGGGGCACCGGGGGTCGCTCCGGCCTCTGCCCGCATTAAAGTGAGTGATATTTACTTTATGTGGCGCTCATTCAGAGGTCAATCCCGCTTGATTGGCTTGAAAGCAATGATTTTTGAGGGGATTATATTTATGAATCAAATTTCCTTTTGGAGGATGGCATGCAGAGTCCCGCTCCCGGTGGCCATTTCGCCCCCGGTCTCTTCACCGGCCGCACGGCCCTGGTCTCGGGCGCGGGCTCGGGCCTCGGCCGGGCGATCGCGCTCGCCTTCGCCCGGCTCGGCGCCGATCTCGTGATCTGCGGCCGCCGGGCGGCGCCGCTGGAGGAGACCGCGGCGGCGCTGCGCGATCTGGGCGCGCGGGTGCTGGTCCATCCGATGACCATCCGCGACCCCGATCGGGTCTCGGAGCTGTTCGGGGCGGCGGGCGAGTGCTTCGGCGGCATCGATGTCCTGGTCAACAATGCCGGCGGCCAGTTCCCTCAGGCGGCGATCGACATGTCGCCCAAGGGCTGGAATGCGGTGATCGACACCAATCTCAACGGCAGCTGGTACATGATGCAGGCGGCCGCCCGGGCCTGGCGCGATGCCGCACGGCCCGGCTCGATCGTCAACATCACCGCGCCGATCTGGCGCGGCATGCCCGGTGTCGCCCATACCTGCGCCGCCCGGGCGGGGGTGGTGTTCCTGTCGAAGACGCTGGCGGTGGAATGGGCGCCGCTCGCGATCCGGGTGAACTGCATCGCCGCAGGCGTGATCGAAAGCGAGGGCATGGCCGCCTATACGCCCGAGGTGCAGCGGGCCTTCGACCGGTCCAACCCGATGATGCGCAAGGGACGGGTAGAGGAGGTGGCCGATGCCTGCTGCTTCCTGGCCGGCCCCACCGCCGGCTATGTCACCGGCGAAGTGCTGAACGTCGATGGCGGTCAGCAGATGTGGGGCGAGCTGTGGACGGCGGGGCGGCCGGATTATTTCGCGGACTGAGCAGTTTAATGGTCCGGGCGGTTCAATGGTCCGGGCGGATGGGCGGCGGCGGCCGGTGCCGTTGCCGGCCGTCGCCGGCGCGTTCTATTTCAGCAGTTCGCCCGCGATGATCAGCTTGCGGATCTCGGTCGTCCCGGCGCCGATTTCGAGCAGTTTGGAGGCACGGTAAAGGCGGTTGATCTCGGTCTCGCGCATATAGCCGGCACCGCCGAAGATCTGCACCGCCTCGCTCACCACCCTGGTGCAGCCCTCGGCCGCATAGAGGATCGCACCGGCGGTCAGCTTGTGGATCTCGCCGCGGCCGCCTTCGTCATGTTCCATGCGGTTGGCCTCGTCGAGCACCCGATAGCAGAAGCTGCGCATGGTCTCGACCGTCACATACATCTCGGCCAGCTTGGCCTGGACCATCTGGAACGAGCCGATGGTGCGGCCGAACTGCTGGCGGGTGCGGGCATAGTCGAGCGCCAGATCGAAGGCGCGCTCGGCCATGCCGAGATTGATCATCGCGACCACGATCCGCTCCAGGTCGAGCCCGCTCATCACCACCGCGACGCCCTGGTTCTCGGTGCCGACCAGGTTCTCCGCCGGTACCCGGCAGTCGTCGAACACCAGTTCCGCCGTGGTGCTGCCGCGGAACCCCATCTTGTCGAGCTTCTGGGCGACCGAGAAACCGGGGGTGCCCTTTTCGACCACGAAGGCCGAGATGCCTTTGGCGCCAAGCTCGGGCGCCGTCTTGGCATAGACCAGCACCAGGTCGGCGACGGGGCCGTTGGTGATGTAGAGCTTGGTGCCGTTCAGCACGTAATGGTCGCCCTCGCGCCGGGCGGTGGTGCGCATCGATCCCAGCGCATCCGAACCGGCGCCGGGCTCGGTCAACCCCAGCGCGCCGATCTTCGTGCCGGCGCAGAGCCCGGGCAGGACCCGGGCCTTCACCGCCGCGTCGGCATTGCGCAGGATGTTGTTCAGGCAGAGGTTTTCATGCGCCACATAGCTGAGCGAGATGGCATGGTTCCACCGGGCCAGCCCCTGGGCGATCAGGCCCGAGGCGAAGAGGTCGCTTTCGGCACCGCCCAGCTCCGCCGGCGCGGTCACGCCCAGAAAGCCCATCTCGCCCAGCCGCGGCATCACCTGGGGCGGCCACCATTCCTCGTCGTCCATGCGCTGCTGCAGCGGGTAGAGCTCGTTGCGGGCAAAACGGTCGGCATGGTCCAGGATCTCCTGCCGCTCGGGCGACAGCGTCCAGCCGGAGACCGGCGGGTGGTTGGGGATGGCGTCGATCACGGTCACGGTCTGCAATCTCCTTCGCGGCGTCAGCTCAGCCAGCGCTTGCGCCGGCGGTAATGTTTCACCCGGGCGTAGTCGACGCTGCCGCCGCCGCCCAGATAGAAGTCGCGGATGTCGGGGTTGTCGCGCAGCTCCGCCGCCGGCCCGCTCATCACCACCCGGCCGTTCTCGATCAGATAGCCATGGGCGGCGATGGCCAGGGCGGCATCGGCATTCTGTTCCACCAGCAGCACGCCCATGCCGGTCTCGGCGGCGATATGGGCGATGGTGTCGAAGATCTCGTCGACCAGATGCGGGGCAAGGCCAAGGCTCGGTTCGTCGAGCATGATCAGCCGCGGTGCGGTCATCAGCGCCCGGCCGATGGCGAGCATCTGCTGCTCGCCGCCCGAGAGATAGCCGGCCTCCGACCGTGCCCGCTGCCGCAGCCGGGGGAAACGCTCCATCACCTCCTCGGCCCTGTGGGCGGCGGCGCGGCGGTCGCCATGCATGGTGGTGGCGGCCATCAGGTTTTCCATGGGCGTCAGATGCGGAAACACCCGGCGGCCTTCCAGGACATGGACGATGCCGAGCCGCACCCGTTCCGCCGGGGCGAGGCCGGTGACGTCGCGCCCGTCGAAGGTGAGCGTGCCCTTGGTCACCAGCCCGCGTTCGGGCTTGAGCAGCCCGCTCACCGCCTTGAGCGTGGTGCTCTTGCCGGCGCCGTTGGCCCCGAGCAGGGCGACGATGCCCTGCCCGGGAACCTGGAGCGACACCCCGGTCACCGCCATGAACACCCGGTCGTAGACGACCTCGACATTGTTCAGGCCGAGCAGCATGGGGCGGTCACTCCCCGGTCTTGCGGTAGTGCTCGGCCTCGGCGCGGACCAGCTTCCAGACCAGGTCCTGATGGGCCGCGAACCAGTCGGTCTTCGCCACCCAGCGCGTGCCGTCCCAGGCCGCCATCCGGCCGGCGCCGCCGCCCTGATGATCTTCGGGCGTCAGCGTGGTCGGCGGCAGCAGCCCCTCGGCGTCGAAATCGCGAATGCTGGTCAGCCCGGCATTCAGCCGCTCTGCGGTCAGCGGCAGGGTCGGATCGGCGGCGAGCGCCAGCCGCACCCCTTCCACCACCATCGCCATCATGCCGACGCCCATATTGTAATAGGCGGTGCCGACCTTCTCTTCGGGGCCGGCGCCTTTGCCCTTGGCCACCACCTCGGCCAGGATGTCGGCGATGATCTTCGGCTCGCGGCCGCTGGCCACCGCCTCGAATTTCAGCACGCCTTTGGCCTGTTCGCGGCCGACGATTTCGGCGTCCGATTCCGACAGCCAGACGCCGGTCGCCAGGCGGTCGCGGGGGATGCCGTTGCGCACGGCTTCCCGCAGGGCCACGGTCTGGCCGATGCCGCCGCCCCAGATGATCGTCCAGTCGGGCCGGAAGCGCCGGACCTGGGTCCAGACCGCCGACTGTTCGCTGCCGGGGGAGGGGTAGGGGAAGGTGCCGAGTTCGAAACCGTCGGCCTCGGCCAATGCGTTCAGCACCGGCAGCGGTTCACGACCGAAAGGCGAGTCGATATATACGTATGCGAGCTTCTTGCCCTTGAGGCCACCCTCGCTCACCTGGTTCATGTAAGACACGACCGCGGCGGCCTGCGACCAGTACATGGGCGACATCGGGATCACCCAGGGGAAGGTGGTGCCGTCGGCGGCGTCGCTGCGGCCGCTGAAGGTGGTCAGCAGGTTCATATGATCGGCCATCGCCCGCGGCACCAGTGCGCGCGACACCGGGGTGGACAGGGCATCGACGGTCAGCACCCCGGCCTTTTTCAGTCGTTCATAGGCCTCGATGCCGCGCTGGGGCTGGTTGCCGTGGTCCAGGACCAGCGCCTCGAAGGTGACCCCGCCGACCCCGCCGCGGCCATTGACCAGCGACAGATAATCCCGCTGACCCTGGTTGTATTCCGAGGTCACGAATGTGTAGACCGCGGTGAAATCCTGCGGCATGCCGAATTTCACCACCGTGTCGGCATCCTGGGCAGCGGCCGATCCCGCCACCAGCGCCGCCCCGAGCCCGAGCGTCAGACCAAGCCCAAGCCCGAGTCCCGCCATACGACTGAGCACGCCCATGTCGCTCCTCCCCTATAAGATGTAGCTAGATCGTCTTTTGGTTGTGGATCCCGACGGCAGGCCGGCCATTTCAACCGAAGTGACGGAATGGCCAGACCATCAGGTACTTGCGGATGTTGTCGTAGATCTTCGCCAGCCCCAGCGGCTCGGCGAGCAGGAAGCCGATGATCAGCGCGCCATAGGCGGCCAGCGGGATATGGGCGACCAGTTCCTGCGACAGGTCGAGCCCGGCGGCCTCCACCACCCCCAGCACCGCCATGTTCAGGATCAGCGGTACCGCGAAGATGAAGGCGGCCCCCAGAACGCTGCCCAGCACGCTGCCGAGCCCGCCCACGATCACCATCGCCACCAGCTGGATCGAGACGTCGAGATGGAACTGTTCCGGGGTGATCGCCCGGTAATAGCAGAAGGCGAGGATCGCGCCGGCGACACCACCGATGAACGACGCGGTCCAGAAGGCCGACAGCTTGTAGCGGAACACGTTCACGCCGATGACCTCGGCCGCATAATCCTTGTCGCGGATCGTGGCCAGCGCCCGGCCATAGCCGGTGCGGCGGACATTCAGCAGGAAGGAGGCGGTCAGGATCGCGACGGCGAGCGCCACCCACCAGCGCCCGGCATCGCCTGCGATCGGGATCACCCCCAGCAGCACCACCGGCGGCGCCTGCAGGGTCGCCTGGGCGCCGCCGCTGATCGCCGGCACATGGGAGATGGCGAAATCGACGATGTACTGCATGGCCAGCGTCGAGATGGCGAGATAGAGCCCCTTGACCCTGAGCGCCGCGGCGCCGAACAGGCTGCCGATCGCCGCTGCGGCGAGGCCGCCGCCGATCACCGCCAGTTCGAAGGGCAGCCCCGCCCGCGCCAGATGGATCGAGGCATAGGCGCCGATCGCCATCACCGCGGCATAGCCCAGATGGATCTGGCCCGCGCCACCCATCAGCAGGTTCAACCCCATGGCCGCGGTCGCCCAGATCACCATCGGCAGTGCCCAGGCGGTGAGATAGAGCGGCGTCAGCCACCAGGGGGCGGCGATCGCCAGCACTGCCAGCAGCAGGATCAGCCGGCGGTCGAAAGCCAGCGGCCAGAGCCGGCGATCGGCGGCATAGCTGGTGTGGCGCACGCCTGCGCGACGGTAGAACATCGCCCTCAGACCCTTTCGATATGCACGCGGCCGAACAGGCCATAGGGCCGGACCAGCACGGTGAGCAGGATGATCATGGCCGCCACCACATCGCGGGTGCCGCCGCCGACCACGGGGTCGAGCAGGCCGCCGACCAGGCTTTCGGCAACGCCGACCACCAGCCCGGCGACCAGCAGGCCGGGCACGCTGTCGAGCCCGCCCAGGATCGCCACCGCCAGCCCCTTGACCAGGAACAGCGACAGCGTCCAGTCCACCCCTTGCACCGAGCCCCAGAGGATGCCGGCAGAGGCGGCGGTGACGCCGGAAATGCCCCAGGCGAGCGCGATCGCATGCTCGACCCGGATGCCCACCGACCAGGCGGCGACCTGATCGTCGGAAACCGCGCGCAGCACGATGCCCTGCAAGGTGCCGAAGAAGACGACCGCCGCCAGGATCAGCGCCAGCGACACCGCGCCACCGACGAGATAGGCGGTGTTGATCAGCATCGGCCCCAGGAAGACCGGATCCTGGCCGATGCCAAGATCCAGCCGTTTGACATCGGCCCCCCAGATGCCCGGCACCACGCCGCGGAGCATGATTTCCACGCCCAGCGTCACCATGATCACCATGATCGGTGCCTCGCCGGTCATCCGGCGCAGCACCACCCGTTCCAGCGCCAGGCCCAGGGCGAACATCGCCGCCAGCACCACCGGCACGGCCGCCCAGCCGGGCAGGCCGGCCATCGATGCCGCCGCCCAGGCGACATAGCCGCCGGTCATGGCCAGCGCCCCCTGGGCCAGGTTCACCACGCCGGAGGCCTTGTAGATCAGCACGATGCCGAGCCCGACCAGGGCATAGAACAACCCGACCAGGGCGCCGTTGATCGCAAGCTCGCCTGCAAAGGCCATGTCCATCTCAGCCGACCTCCTTCAGGCGGATGCGCCGGCGGATGGTGCCTTCGGCGCCGGTCTCGTAGGTGATGGCGATCTCGATCTCGACCGCGTCGGCGGTGCCGTAGAGCGCGTCGATCAGGGCTGCATAGCGGGTCTCGATCAGCTTGCGGCGCAGCTTGCGGGTGCGGGTGATCTCGCCGTCATCGGCGTCGAAATCCTTGTGCAGATCGGCGAAGCGCCGCACCCGCTGCCCGGGCTCCAGCCCGGCATTGGCCTCAGATACAACTGAAGAGATCAAATCAACAACTTCTGGGTGCTGGGACAGCTCGGCATAAGAGGTCCAGGGGATGCCCTGGCCCTGGGCCCATTGCCCGACCGCCTGCTCGTCGATGCAGATCAGCGCCGCCAGATGCGGCCGGCCGTCGCCGAACACCGCGGCATTGCGCACGAAGCGGCTGAATTTCAGCCGGTTCTCGACATGGCCGGCAATGAAGCGGGTGCCGTCGGCGGTTCGGCGCAGATCGCCCATCCGGCCCAGCACCACCAACTCGCCCCGGGCGTCCAGATGGCCGGCATCGCCGGTGTGCAGCCAGCGGCGACCCTGGGGATCGGTTTCGACCACGGTGTCGCCGCCGCCCAGATAGCCGCCGAACACCGACCCCGCCCCGATCAGGATCTCGCCCGCCTCCGACAGGCGCAGCTCCACCCCCGGCAGCGGCCGGCCGACGGTATGAGGCGAGGCGTCGTCTCCGGTCTGGCAGACCACCAGGGCGCAGCTTTCGGTCTGGCCGTAGAACTGGCGCAGATCGATGCCCAGGGCCCGGAAGAACAGATAGGTGTCCTCGCCGATCGACTCGCCCCCGGTGTAGGCCCGGCCGGCCCGCGACAGCCCCAGATGATCCTTGACCGGCGCATAGACCAGCGGTTCGCCCAGCGCGCGCAGCAGGCGGCGGCCGGCAGAGGGGCGGCGTCCGGCCAGGCGGTCGCGCTCGATCCGGGTCGCCAGCCCGATGAAGCGGTCATAGATCCAGCGCTTGACCGGCGTGCTCTCGGCCATGCCGACCTGGACCCGGGTCAGCATCAGATCCCAGGCCCTGGGCGCCGCCAGATACAGGGTCGGTGCCACCTCGCGCAGGTCGCGGGCGACGGTTTCCTGCCGCTCGGGCACATTGACCACGAAGCGCAGCGCCATGGCGCCGGCGATGCTGAACACGAAATCGCCCACCCAGGCCATGGGCAGATAGGCGATGTGCTCGTCGCCCTCGCGGAAGCAGCCGGCGGCAGCGGCGGCCGTCACGGCGGCCAGCGCCTGGGCGTGGGTGATGGGGATGCCTTTGGGTGCGCCGGTGGTGCCCGAGGAATGCAGCAGCACCGCAACGTCGCCGCCATCGGCCCGCCCGGCCAGCGCCCCGGCCAGGGCCGGATCGGCATCGAGCAGGGCCCGCCCGCGCGCCGCCACATCGTCCAGCGCCACCAGCCCGGCTTCGGCATAGCCGGTGATGCCGCGCGGATCGTCGTAGATGATGATCTCGGGCAGGCCGGTCGCGCTGCGCAGCGCCAGCAGCTTGTCGGTCTGTTCCTGATCCTCGGCCAGCGCGAAGCGCGGCCGGGCGGTGCGGGTGAAATGCTCAAGCTCGCCCGGCGGCACGTCGGGGAAGACCGGGGCGGCAAATCCGCCCAGGGTCATCGCCGCCACCGTGCCGAAATAGAGCGCCGCGCGGTTGTCGCCCAGCACCGCCAGCGCCTCGCCGGGGCCGAAGCCCAGCGCGTCCAGCCCGGCCGCGATCTCCATCACCCGGCGGTGATAGTCGCGCCAGCTCCACACCCGCCAGATGCCGCGCTCCCGTTCGCGCAGCGCCGGTCGGTCGCCATGGTCGCGGGCATTCACTGCCAGGATCGCGGGCACCGCCGGCCCGTTCCGGCCAGGGGCATGTCCGGCCGGCATGGCCCGGGCGGGGGCGATGTCCGCTGTCGCCATCCGTTCAGGCCGCACGGGACCGCCCCTTTCCCAGATAGGCCGCGACCACGGCCGGCCGGGCGATCACCTCGTGCGGGTCGCCTTCGGCGATCGGCTCGCCATAGGTCAGCACCAGCAGCCGGTCGGTCAGGGCGGTCACCACGTCCATGTGGTGTTCGATCAGCAGCACCGCGGTGCCGAAGGCGTCGCGGGCATCCAGGATGAAGCGGGCCATGTATTCCTTCTCTTCCTGGTTCATGCCGGCCATGGGCTCGTCCAGGATCAGCAGCCGGGGTTCGGCGGCCAGTGCCCGCGCCAGTTCCACCCGCTTCTGCAGGCCGAGCGGGATCACCTCCACCGGCTGGTCGCGCACGTCCTGGAGCTGCAGGAAATCGATCACCTCTTCCACCACTGCCCGGTGGCGGATTTCGGCCGGTCTGGCCCAGAAGGGATAGAACAGCGCCGGCAGTGCCCCCGGCCGCATGTGCAGGTGACGGCCGACCAGGATGTTGTCGAGCACGCTCATGCCCCGGAACAGCGCCAGGTTCTGGAAGGTGCGGGCGATGCCCAGCCGGGCGATGCGGTGCGGCTTCAGCCCGCGGAGATCGCGGCCGGCGAAGCGCACCTGGCCGGCATCGGGCGGATAGAAGCCGGTGATGGCGTTGACCATGGTGGTCTTGCCGCTGCCATTGGGGCCGACCAGGCCGAAGATCTGGCCGGGATGGATGGCGATCGAGACGGATTTGAGCGCCTTCAGCCCGCCGAAGGACCGCTCGATCCGGTCGCAGACCAGCAGCGGCGTGGGGGCGGAAGACGAGGTCGGGTCGGCTGGGGTCATCGGTCCGGGTGGCCCTCTGCGACGGCCGCGGCGGGACGGGCGTTCGGGTGACGCCGCCCCCCGGTGGCATGGGGGTGCAAGGACGGGGCCGGCGGCGGCGCAGGCGGCCGTGCCGGTCGAAGGTATGTGGCAGTCGAAGGCGTGCCGGGGTCGAAGGCGCGTCGGGTGCGATCGAAGATCGTGCCCCGGTGGGGCATGGCTGCCCGGGATGGCGCACGGTTTCTTCCTGGTGCCGGCGCCTCCCTGGTGCCGGTGTGCCGGTTTTGCCTGTGTTTGTTGTCCGGCGACCGTTTTAGTGAACGATACTCACTTTTTAGAGTCAACACGAAAGCGGCTCATGACGCCGGCATGAGTGCCTTCGTCTGATGAATTCGTGTTATTTTGCAATGCAAGACGATATGTTGCGGCCGCACAGGGCGGGCCGGCCCGGCACGATCGCCGGCCGGGAACAGGTCAGTAAATATGACTCACTTACTTGGGGCTGCCGCCTCGATCCGTGCCACCACCGCTTCCAGCCGGTCGAGCAGCGGCACCGCGGGGTCGGTGGTGCCGGCCGGGCGCATGCCCTGGATCAGCACATCGGTCAGGGCATCGGCAACGGCGGCAACTTCGATCCGGCCGCGGCCGCTCAGCGCCCGCCAGGCGACGTGTTCCAGTGTGCCGAACACCAGATAGCGCACCAGCCGGACCGGGAAATCCGCCCGCACGTCGCCGGCGCGGATGCCGTCTTCCACGATGCGCAGGGTGATGCCGGTATAGCGGCGGTTGGCCTCCAGAAGGGTCGATTCGAAATAGTCGTCATGGCTGCGCGCCTCGCGCAGGAAGACCTTCGAGATGCCGGCATTGATCAGCATCTTCTGAAGGTGGAAGCCCAGCACATAGCGCAGCTTCTCGCGGAAGCCCGCGATATGGGGCAGGTTCTCCTCAAGCTCGGCGATCAGCCCTTCGTAATAGCGGCAGAGCACCTGGCCGAGCAGATCCTTCTTGCTGTCGAAATGCTTGTAGATCGTGCCCTCGGCGATGCCCACCCGCCGGGCGATCTCGGAAATCGACGCCGCTTCGTAGCCGCGTTCGGCGAAAACGTCATGGGCGGTTTCCAGGATGGTGCGGGTCCGCGCCAGGGTCTTGGGCCTGGGCCCACGCTTGCGCGGCGCGGCCGCCGTCTCAGGGCTGGTCTCGGTCATCGGGTTCGGGCTCTCCCCCCTGGACACTGGCCGTGGGCGGCCTTCGCCTTCCTAGCACGGGCGGGCCGGGCTTGTCAGCGCGACGTGCCGATGGCGCGACGGGCGGCGGCGATGCCGGGGGCAGGGAGGGCTCACAATTATTGGTTAGGGATATATCCAATAAGTTGAATTTAATAATAAGCACATTGTAAAAATGGTTCGGGTGCGCGGCCACACCCCGCATCAACCGCCGCCGCGACCCGCATCTCAGGGAGGACAGGACCCATGCCTGGTGGTCCCATCGATAGAACCGTCATCATCCGCCACAGATCCACGGGCCGCCTGCTCGGCCTCTCGACCCTCTCGGTCGCAGCTGGCCAGAAGGTCTCGCTGATCGGCATCCCCGACGAGAACGGGGCGCGGAGCCGGGCGGAGGTGATCTGGAAGCTGGTCGGCCAGCCGCCGATCATGCAGGAGATAAGCCTGATCAATGAAGCGGCCGCAGCCTATGTCGGCGTCGACCGCACGCCGCTCGACACCCACGACATCCCCGTGCTCAATGCCGTGGGGATCGGCCTGACGGCAGGCGAGGGGGCACCGGCCTTCCTGCTGGAAATCACCAAGACCGGGCAGCTGCTGAGTCTCGGCCACGCGCAGTATCTCAATCTCCGCCGGCTCGGTGCGGTGACGGCGGTTTGGGCTCCCATCGACAGCCCGGTCGACGAATTCGAGCCGGAATTCGAATGGGAGATCGTGGCGCTCGACTGACGACCACCCGACGCCTGCGGCGTGATGCCCGGCCTCAGGCCGCAGGCGGCACCTCGTCCCCCCACAGCTCGGGCCGGGCGATCACCCGGGCGCGGAAGGCCGCTTCGGCCTCGGGGGTCAGCGGCCGGTCGGTATAGGTCTGATAGTAGATCGGCAGCAGCGACAGGCGGACCGACATCGGCTCGCGCACGTCGAGGGCGTAATAGCCCATCTGGATGAAATAGAAATTCCGCGCCCGGATCTCGGCCTGGCCGGCGTCGAAGCCGTGGCGGGTGTACATGTCGACCAGGGCCGCGAGACGGGCCTGGTCGGCAGCGCGGATCGTGTCCTGGATGGCCGGCATGCCGCGCGCCCAGTCGCGTACCGCGAAATCGAGCCGGGGGTCGAACTGCCCCGGATCCAGCCAGATCTCGAACAGCGCCAGAATGCAGGCTTCCAGCGTCGGCCCCGCCATCGCCGCGCGCTGGATCGCATCGGTGTTCTTCCGGTTCCAGACCTCCAGCATCGCGTCCAGCAGCGCCGCCCGATCCTGGAAATGCCAGTAGAAGCTGCCGCGGGTGACCCCCAGCCCGTCGGCCAACCGGGTGATGCGCACCGCATCGACCCCGCTTTCCACCAGCACCTGCAACGCCTTTTCGAGCCAGTCCGCCCGGGTCAGGCGCGGCGCGCGCGCATCGTCTTCGGGCATGCTCACCTGCTCGATCAGCCGGCGGTTCGTCATTGACGTCTCCATACAGGTCTGTATCGTTCAAGACATAAGTGTACGGTCTCGGGCGTGGTCTGACCAGAGTCTCCACAACGAAGACGTGGCACCACAACGAAGACGTGACACCACAGCAAAGACGACAACCGGGGGGAAGAGAGAGATGACGGTGCAGGCGAAATCGCCGCCCAGGGTGATGCGGTTCGACGGGTTGAGCTTCGCGCCCCGCTTCGCCTTCCCCGAGATGGCACGCGTCGTGGAAGTGGCGGGGGCGGAAGACGGCAGCGCGCTTGCCGGCGGCTTCGCGCGCTTCACCGGCGCCCGGATTCCGTGGCAGCTGCGGTATGACGAGCTGATCCTGGTGCTCGACGGCCGGCTTGTGGTCGAAACCGCGGATGGCCGGCTGGAGGCCGGGCCCATGGATACGATCTGGCTGCCGGCGGGCACCGACCTGGTCTACAGCTCGGAGAACGCGCTGGTCTGGTACTGCCTGCAGCCGGCCGGCTGGTCGCGGGACATGGATGCCGCAGGGAGTGGGGCATGACCGCCATCACCCTGCTGCCCGAGAACGACCGCACGAACGGCTGGAGCGCCGACCTGCCGCCGCGCCGGCCGAAGCCGCCGCTCGGCCGCGACGTCACCGCCGATGTCGTGGTGATCGGGGCCGGTTTCGCCGGGCTCGGCGCCGCGCGCCGGCTGGCGGAACTCAGGCCAGATGCGAAGATCGTGGTGCTGGAAGCGGGGCAGCTGGGCGAGGGCGCCTCGGGCCGCAATTCGGGTTTTGCGATCGACCTGCCGCACAATGTCGGCTCGTCGCTGGAAGAACTGGCCAAGGGCCAGGCCTATAAGCGCCTCGCCCGCGCCGGCATCGCCTCGCTCAAAGACACGATCACCCGCCACGGCATCGCTTGCGACTGGAGCGCGGACGGCAAATACCACACCGCCTCGTCGGATCGCGGCGCGGACGAGGTGCTGCGGCCGACGGTCGAAGAACTCGTCCGGCTGGGTGAGCCTCATGAATGGCTGGACCGCGAGGCGACCGCCCGCCGGCTCGGCACCCGCCATTTCGCCGCCGCGGTCTTCACCCCCGGCACGGTGCTGGTCAATCCGGCGGCGCTGAATCGGGGTCTCGGCGACAACCTTCCCGAGAATGTCGACCTTTATGAAGGCACCCCGGTTGTGGATGCCGCGTTCGGGGCAAGCGTGGTGCTGAAAACGCCCGGCGGCATGGTGCGCGCGCCCAAGGCCATCCTGGCGGTGAACGGGCTGGCGATGCGCTTCGGCTTCTGGAGGGGCCGGCTGCTCAACTTCGCCGCCCATGCCAGCCTGAGCCGGCGGCTGACCGCGGCCGAACAGGCGGCGCTGGGCGATATCGCACCCTGGGGATCAACCCCCGCCAATGCCTTCGCCGGCATCACCATGCGCTATACCAACGACCGGCGGATCCTGATCCGGCAGAACATCCATTACTGCCCGGGTCTGCGCCAGTCGGATGCCCGCCGCGCGCTGATCCGCACCGAGCATCAACGCCTGTTCGACCAGCGGTTCCCGATGCTGACCGGCGTGCAGATGGAGCACACCTGGACCGGCTTCATCTGCCTGTCGCGCAACGGCGCCCCCGGCTTCGGCCAGGTGGCCCCCAATGTCTGGAGCGCCGTCTGCCAGAACGCGGTCGGCATCGCCAAGGGCACGATCAGCGGCCGGCTGGCGGCGGCCATGGCGCTGGGCGAGGACGACCCGCTGATCGCGGACATGGTGAGCCTCGGCACCCCCAGCCGCGTGCCGCCGCGTCCTTTCCTCGATATCGGCGTGCGCGCGCGCTTCGCGCTCGAAATCTTTGCCAATCGTCACGAGGCCTGAGGCGTCACGAGGCCTGAGGCGTCGGACGCAAGACCAACACCACAAAGACGATCCGCAACAGGATCGCACCCATGTGATCAGGGAGGATACCGACATGACCATCAGGACGATGCTGACCATGAGGACGATGCTGGCCGGCGCCGCATTGCTGGCGCTGGCCGCGACCGGGCTTGCCGCAGCCCCCGCCCGGGCGGTGACGCTGAAGCTTGCGACCGATTCCGGCGCCAAGGGCTCGGATGCCGGCAATGCGATCGAGGCCTGGGCGGAGAAGATCAGGGCCGGTACCAAGGGTGAGGTCGATGTCCAGGTCTTCTATCAGAACGAACTGGGCGGCCAGCAGGAAGTCTTCGACCTGCTGATGGCCGGTGATGTCGACCTGATGCTGAACTGGCCGATGACCTCTTACGATCAGCGGATTTCGCTGATCTACACGCCCTATATGTTCACCGACTGGCCCGAGGCGCTGAAGGCCTATGGGCCGGGCGGCTGGCTCAACGCGGCCCTGGGCGACATCTATGGCGATATCGGGCTGCGCTTCCTGGGCGCCTGGCCCGAGGGCTTCAACGGCGTCGCCACCCGCGGCGGCCATGCCACCACGATCGAGGCCGCCAGGGCGTTCAAGGTGCGGGTGCCGCCGGTCTCGCCCTTCACCGAGACCGTGGCGGCGATGGGCTATCAGACCGCGACCGTCGATTGGGGCGAACTCTATTCCGCCATCCAGACCGGCGTCGTCGACGGCGAGGCGGCCAATGTCATCTTCTACGACGTCACCTATTTTGGCGACGTGCTGACCGATTACGTCCACACCCGCCAGCAGTTCCTGACCGGCATCCTGACCGCGAACGAGGAAAGCTGGCAGGAGCTGACGCCGGCACAGCAGGCGGTGGTGGCAGAGGCCGCGCGTCAGGTGATGGTGGCGCAGTTCGATGCGGCGAAGGCAGCCGACGAGGGCCATGTGGCGTCGTGGAAAAAGCTCGGCCACAGCTATGTCGAACCCACGGCCGAGGAGCTGGCGGCCCTGACCAAAGCGGTGCGCGCCGCCGTCTGGCCGGGCATGGAAAAGGTGCTGGGCCCCGAGCTGATGGCCCGGGTGCGCGCCCAGACCGGCAACTGACCGGCTGGCAATCCTGCCCCGTCCTGCCCGCTGTCTCTGGGGGTTGTGCCCGTGATCACCTTCCTCGCCGCGCTGGACGGGGTGTTCGCCCGCGTCCTGAACCTGCTCGTGCTGGTCACCAGCCTTGTCGTCACCGCCGCCCTGGTGCTGCTGGTGACGGCACGGGCCGGGTTCGACCTGCCGCTCACCGGTATGCACGAGGCCAGCATGCTGGCCGCCATGTGGCTCTACATGGCAGGCGCCACACTCGCCACCCGCAATGGCCGCCATCTGACGGTCGATTTCCTGGCGACCGGCCTGACCGGCCGGCGGGCGCGGGCGATCCACGGGCTGATCATCGCCGCGATCACCGCGGTGGTGGCGGGGTTGTTCTGCTTCTGGGTGTGGAAGATGTTCGCCTGGGGCCTGAAACGCCCGCAGACCATCCCGGTGCTGGGCCTGCCGCTCTGGCTGGCCCAGGCACCGCTGGCGCTGGCCGCCGTCACCGCCGTGCTCTATGCGCTGCGCGACATGGCGCGTGCCGTCCTGGCCCTGGCCGGACGGGGGGAGGGCGGCTGAGATGGATGCGCTCGCAGCCCTTCTGCTTCTGCTGGTCCTGCTCGGCATCGGCCTGCCGGTGGCCTGGTCCTTCGCCGCGGTGGTGGCGGCGCTCGCCGTCATCTACGATGCCAATTTCAACACCCTGATGCTGCAGGGCTTCCGCTCGCTCGACGGGGTCATCCTGCTGGCCCTGCCGCTTTTCGTGCTGGCCGGCTATCTGATGCAGTCGGGCGGCATCGCCGACCGGCTGGTCGCCTTCATCGAACTGCTGGTCGGCCGCCGCCGCGGCGGCATGGGCAGCGCCATGGTGGTGACCTCGGGCGTGTTCGGCGCGATGGCCGGCACCGCGACCGCGGCGGTCGCCGCCATCGGCACGCTGATGATCGACCCGATGGAAAAGCGCGGCTATTCCCGCGGCTATGCCGCGGCCCTGCTCGGCATCTCGTCGCTGCTGGGCATCCTGATCCCGCCCTCGATCACCATGATCCTGTTCGCGGTGGCGACCCAGCAATCGGTCGCGGCCTGTTTCGCGGCCTCGATCGTGCCGGGGCTGCTGTTGATGGTGGGGTTGATCCTGTTCAACCGCAGCCAGATCGGCCGCCATATCCACGAGATCCGCAGCGATCGCCGGCAAAGCCCGGCCGAAAAGCTGGGCGTGTCGGTCCGCGCCCTGCCGGCGCTGTCGATGCCCGCGATCATCATCGGCGGCATCTATGGCGGGCTGTTCACCCCCACCGAAGCCGCGGCCTTCGCGGTGCTGGCCGCCGTGCTGATCGGCCTTTTCGTCTATCGCGACATGACGCCGGCAAAGCTCCGCCAGGCGACGATCGATGCGGCCGAGACGACGGGATCGATCATCATTATCCTGCTCTTCTCGTTCATCATCGGCCGGATGCTGGTCGCCGGCCGGGTGCCGCAGGATCTGGCGGCGCTGGTCGCCTCGGTGGTGTCGGATCCGGTGATGATCATGATCATCGTGAACCTCTTCCTGATCCTGGTCGGCGCGCTGATCGACGACGTCTCGATCACGGTGGTGATCGCGCCGCTGCTGCTGCCGCTGATGGTCTCGGTCGATGTCCACCCGGTGCATTTCGCCGCCATCGTCGGCACCTCGGTGGTGATCGGCGCCAACAGCCCGCCGATGGCGCCGCTGTTGTTCATGGCCTGCCGGATCGGCGGGGTCTCGGCCCAGCACGCCGTGGGGCCGGCGCTCAGGATGATGGCCTGGGTGGCGCTGCCGGTGCTGCTGCTGACCAGTTTCGTGCCCGCCCTGTCGCTCAGCCTGCCGCGCTGGCTGGGGCTGCTCTGAGCGGCGGTTCCCGGCAGTCTCAGACCGGATCGCCCCCGTCCCGTTCCCAGCCTGTTCCGCAGCGTCGTCAGCACCCGATATGCGGTTCGCAGCTCGTCCAGGCTCAACCCCTCGGCCAGGGCGTCGATCTGCGGATCGTACAGGCGGAGCGCTTCGTCATAGACCGCGCGGCCGCGGGGGGTGAGCACCACCAGCTGCGCGCGTTTGTGATGGGGGTTGGGCGCGAAGGCGACGATGCCCTCTTTCGCCAGATCATTGACGATCCGCTGCACGTTCTGGCGATTGGCGCCCAGATCGCGGGCCAGCCAGGCCACCGGCTGCGGCCGGTCGGCATAGACGATCGCGCCCAGAATCTGCCAGCGCGCGCTGGTCAGCCCCAGCGGCGCCACCAGCCGGTCGCCCCAGGCGAGCGTCAGATTGTTCACCCGGAACAGACCCAGGATCAGATCGGTCAGGGCCGTGGCCCTGGCGGCATGCTGGTCATCGGACATGCGTCATCCTGCGAGTTTATTGACACTCTGCGCATTAATTGACATCATGATGTCAATTGGTCATGTAAGTGACGCTAGCGCGTCTGCCGCTCCCGGGCAAGCCCCGGATGCCGGCGGCGCCGATGGGGAGATCCCGTCCCGATGAAGGCCGCCCTCATGAAACCTGCCGCGCCCATACGCCGCGTCCACCCGATCGCCGGCACCATTGCCCTGCTGACAATCGCGAGCTTCTGGCTGGCCACGGTCGCCGCCGAAATCTGGGGCAGCGCCGCCACCGTCACCCTGGTCAAGACCGCCATCCCCTGGGGTTTCCTGCTGCTGGTGCCGGCCCTGGCGGCGACCGGCGGGTCGGGTATGGCACTTGCGCAGGGGGGACGCAGCGGGCTGCCGGCGCGCAAACGCAGGCGCATGGCGATCATCGCCGCCAACGGCATGCTGGTGCTGATCCCCTCGGCCCTGTTCCTGGCCGCCCGGGCCGGGGCGGGGCGGTTCGACACCGGCTTCGTGCTCGTCCAGGCGATCGAGCTGGTCGCCGGGGCGGTCAACCTCACCCTGCTCTGCCTCAACCTGCGGGACGGGATCCGGATGGTGCGGGGGCGGGTTGCGTAACCGGCGACGACCCCGCCAGCGCCTCCAGCGCCATGCGGCGATAGGTGGCGACCAGGCGGTCGCCTTCCTCAGGGGGTACGGCGATGGCGAGCCGCATGGTCGCCTCGCCCAGATGCATGACCAGGAAGGCGGTGGCCTCCACGTCGGCCGGGTCGGCGCCCGGGCGGATGCGGCGGATGGTGTCGGCCAGAAGGCGGCCGTTCAGCCGGCTTTCCTCGACCTCCATCTCGCGCAGCAGCTTGTCGGCCTGCATGCCCGACCAGATGTCCGAGATGACCGGATCGGCCCGGAACAGGCCGTAATATTCATCGATCAGCGCGCCGAAGGCGGCGAGCAGCCCGGCCTCGTCGGCCACCGGCTCCAGCCCGGCACGGATGCAGGCCCGGCTCTCTTCATTGCAGCGCATCGCCAGCATCCGGATGATCGCCGCCTTGTCGGGAAAGAACTGGTAAAGCGAGCCGATCGGCACACCAGCGCGTTCGGCCACCTGCGCCATGCGCAGCCCGTCGGTGCCGTCGGCGGCGATGATCTCCCGCGCGGCCAGAAGCATGCGCTCCACCCGCTCGCGGCTGCGCTGCTGGGTGGGCATGCGCCGTGGCGCGGCGCGGTCGGCCGTGGTCGTCACCGGTTCCGGATCCTCCGTCACTTTCCTGCTTGACCCAGAATACGAGTCTGCCTCATGTTTTTCAATATGAGGATTGCTCATGTTTTTGGGAGGGACGGATCATGACCACAGGCGCGACGACGCTGGATCAGCTGCCGGTTCTGGTCACCGGCGGCACCGGCAAGACCGGTCGGCGGGTGGCGGCGGGGCTGCGGGCGCGGGGATGGCCGGTGCGGATCGCGGCGCGCAGCCTGGCACCCGCCGCCGATGCGGTACGCTTCGACTGGGCCGATCGGGATGGCTGGCCGGCGGCATTGGATGGAGTGGGCGCGGTTTACGTCGCCTATGCGCCCGATCTGGCGGTGCCGGGGGCGGTGGACGACATCACCGCCTTCGCCGCCGCGGCGCGGGCGGCGGGTGTCGGCCGGATGGTGATGCTGTCGGGCCGCGGCGAGCCGGGGGCCGAGGCCGCGGAGCGTGCGCTGGCGGCTGCCGGCTTCGACTGGACGGTGCTGCGCGCCAGTTGGTTTGTGCAGAATTTCACCGAAGGCCTGTTGGCCGAGGCCCTGGCCGCGGGCGAACTGGCCCTGCCGGTGGGCGATGTGCCCGAACCCTTCATCGATGCCGACGACATCGCCGAAATCGCGGTCAAGGCGCTGACCGAAGACGGGCTCGGCGGCCGCATCCTGGAGCTGACCGGCCCCCGGTCGCTGAGCTTCGCCGCGGCCATGGCCGAAATCAGCCGACTGACCGGTCGGCCGATCAGCTATCGGCAGATTCCGATGGCCGATTTCCTGGCCGGGCTTCAGGCCCAGGGCGTGCCCGACGACATGCGCGACTTCCTGGCCTGGCTGTTCACCACGCTGTTCGACGGCCGCAACAGCGCCACAACCCCCGCCGTGACCGAGGTTCTGGGCCGGCCCGCGCGCGATATCACCGACCGAGCTGCTGCCGGATGGCCCTGAGGGTTGCCCGGCCATAGGGCGGTTTCAGCCCGGCGAGTTTTGCGATGTCGAACCGCGACTGGCGATAGATCGCCCGGGCATGGCTGAAGGTGCGGAACCCGTCCCGACCGTGATAGGCGCCCATGCCCGAGGGGCCGATGCCGCCGAAGGGCAGGTCTTCCTGGCCGATATGGAAGATCACGTCGTCCAGCGTCACGCCCCCTGAGACGGTGCGATCCAGCACGCGGCGGCGTTCGGCCGCATCGCTGCCGAAATAATAGAGGCCGAGCGGCCGGTCGCGGCGGTTGACCTCGGCGATCGCGCCGTCGATATCGCCATAGCGGCGGAGCGGCAGGATCGGGCCGAAGATCTCTTCCTGCATCAGGATCATGTCGTCGGTGACGTCGCGGACGATATGCAGCGGCATCTTGCGGCTGTTGGTGGCGGTGAAATCCTCACCCGCCGGATTGACCGTCTCGATCCGTGCGCCCTTGGCCCGGGCATCCGCCAGCCAGCCGGTCAGGCGCTGGTGATGGCGGTCGTTGATGATGGCCGTATAGTCGGGATTGTCGATCAGGCGCGGATACATGGCGCTTGCCGCGCGCGTCAGCCCCTCGACCACCTGGTCCTCGCGGTCTTCGGGCACCAGCATGTAATCGGGGGCGAGGCAGGTCTGGCCGGCATTCATCATCTTGCCGATCACCACCCGTTCGGTGCTGCGGGCGATATCGGCCGACGCCCCCAGGATCACCGGCGATTTGCCGCCCAGTTCCAGCGTCACCGGCGTCAGATTGTCGGCCGCCGCGCGCAGGATATGGCGGCCGATACCGGTGGCTCCGGTGAACAGCAGATGGTCGAAGGGCAGGGCGGCGAAGGCCCGGCCGGTCTCGGGCCCGCCCGAGACGAAGGCCAGTTCGTCGGCGGCGAAATAGCGCGGGCAAAGCTCTTCGAACAGGGCGGCGGTGCGCGGGGTGTATTCGCTGGTCTTGACCATCGCCCGGTTGCCGGCGGCCAGCACCCCCGCCAGCGGCGCCATCACCAGATTGACCGGATAGTTCCAGGGCGCGATCACCCCCACCACGCCCTTGGGCTGGTATTCGACCCGGCCGCGGCCGCCCAGCAGGCCCAGCGGAAAGGTCACCGGCCGCCGTTCCGGCCGCATCCAGCGCCCCAGATGCCGGCGGGCATGGCGCAGCGGCAGAACCGAGGCCAGGATGTCGGTGATCATCGACTGCTCGCGGCTGCGATGGCCGAAATCCTCGCTCATCGCCGCACAGAAGGCCTCGGCATTCTCGGTCACCAGCGCCATGGCGCGCGTCAGTCGGTCACGGCGGATATCGGCCGCGACCGGCAGGGCGGCGGTGAAGGCCGCTGTCTGTGCCTGAAAGATGGTGGTCGGATCGGACATGTCTGATCTCCTGCCGCGGAGAGGGGGGAGGCCGGAGGATGGGATAAGAGTGTGCCGTTGCAGCCCCCCACATCTTTTCCTGATCAGAGACGGATGGCCATATTTACTTATGGTTGTGGTCTGGAGTGATCGCCCCGACGACCGGGATCGACAGCAGCGCAGATCGGGCCGGCGCGGCTGGATCACGCGCCTGCGGTCAGCCGGGCGCGGACGGGCGGCAGGATTGCGGTGACCGGTGCGCAGTGCCGGCAGCACCATAGCGCAGCCCGTCGATCAGAAGGCCCAGCATGCGGCTGACATGGGCGGCGCCGTCCTCGCCGCCGGCGGTGGCAAGATTGCCGATCGCGCGCAGCAGATCATATGCCGCAACGTCGCCGCGGATCGCGCCGGCCGCCGCGGCTGTGTCCAGCAGGGCGGTCAGCGCCGGTTCGAACCGGCTGCGGAAATGGTCGGGCAGGGTATCGAAGGCCGGGTCGCCGGAATGCAGCGCCGCGGCCAGCCCCTTCTTTGTGGTCAGGAAGCCGGTATAGCGGGCCAGCCACAGCGCCAGTGCCTCGGCCGGCGGGTGGCTTGCGGCAAGGGTGGCGGCGTCGGCCGCGCAGGCATCGACCTCGCGCCGGAACACCGCCGCCACCAGATCGGCGCGTTTGGGGAAGCGGCGATACAGCGTGCCGACACCGACGCCCGCCCGGGCCGCGATCTCGCGCGCCGGTGCATCCACGCCGGCCTCGGCGAACAGCGCCTTCGCCGCCTCCAGCAGGGCGTCTTCGCTGCGCTGCGCATCGGCGCGCAGCCGCCGGCTGCTGCCGGTTTCCGCCGTCTCGTCCCCGCTCACCTGCATCTCTCCCCCGCCGTGCCGGCCCGGAAACGGGTCTCCGGGCACGACTTGTCGCTTGATAAACGGAACACGGTTCCGTATATCTCGGTCTCAGTCGGAACGCGGTTCCGTTTATAGCCGGATCGCAGTTCCGTTTCCTGTTCTACAGGCGAAGCCTGCCCTCCCGCCAGCCCCTCCCGACCAACTCCCTCCCAACCAAGGGTCTCTCTCCCATGACCGATCTGATCCAGGCGGCCCGGCATCTGCCGGCGCGCGCAGCCCTTCCCACCCTGTCGGTGGCCCCGATCCACATCCCCGTGCCCGGCCGGCCGCGGCCGCTGGCGCTGCGCGTCACGCTGCCGGTGCCCACCCTGCCGGTGCCCACCCTGCTGGTACCGGACGGGGGGAGCGATCCTCTGCCGGTGGTGCTGCTCTCTCACGGCCACGGGCCGTCGCTTTATCTGTCGTCGCTGGATGGTTATGGGCCGCTGGCGGGGTTCCTGGCCGGGCAGGGGTTTCTGGTGATCCAGCCCACCCATGCCAGTTCACGATCCGGCGGTCTCGGCGCCGATGCGCCGGGTGCGCCGCTGTTCTGGCGGATGCGGGTGGCCGAGATGACCGCGATCCTCGACCGGCTGGACGAGATTGCGGCCCTGATCCCCGGCGCGCCCCCACGCCTGAACCGGGACCGCATCGCCGCCATCGGCCATTCCATGGGCGGCCAGACCGTCGCGATGCTGCTGGGGGCGCGCCTGACCGACCCGACCGACCCGGCGGCGCGGGATGTGAACCTGATCGAGCCGCGCATCCGCGCCGGCGTGCTGCTGGCAGCCCCCGGCCGCGGCGGCGACGCGTTGAGCGCCCATGCCGCCGCCGCCTGGCCGGCGCTGAACCCCGATTTCAGCCACATGACCACGCCGTCGCTGGTGGTCTGCGGCGAGCGGGACGACAACCCGCATCTGACCACCATGGGCCCCGCCTGGCATGCCGACCCCTTCCACCTCAGCCCCGGCGCCCGCGCCCTGCTGACGCTCGCCGGCGCCGGCCACGGCCTGGGCGGCATTGCGGGGTATGATGCGAAGGAAACCGACGACGAAGACCCCGACCGCCTGGAAGCCACCCGCCGCCTGATGGCAGCCTGGCTGCGCTCCACCCTCGACCCCACCGACCCGGTATGGGAGCAGGCGGTGGCGGCGTTGCGCGCGCATGCGCCGGGGTTGGGGTGGGTGGAGGGGCGGTGACGGAGAGATGGCCCTCAGTAGATGTATGCTGTACAAACATGGCCATTGCGATGGAGCAACAGGGGCAGCCAGAGACGATGGCCAGGTCTTTGAACGACAGGCTGCAGCAGCTTCCCGACGCCCGCCGGCAACGCATCCTGGCGGAGGCCGATCGGCTGCGTGCGGAATGCGTGGCGCTCCACGCGCCACACCGGACCGGCACGCCGTCCCAGGCGACCTCCGGTCGTCGACGGGCGTCTCCCCGCGCCTCCGGCACCACCGGCCCGACCGCCGGTGGCGAACACGGGTCTGTCGGCGGGCCGCACCGGTCATAGATCACGGCTTTCACCCGTCACCTCCGCCATTCCTCGTCTCTCATCGCATCATCCCCGGGAGACAAAACCCCGTCGCCCCGTTCGGCCCCGCCTTGCGTCTGAAGCGCCGCCCTCAGCGCCGCATTCTCCGCCTCCAGTTCCGCGATACGGTCCCTAACCGGACGCAGGGCTTCGGTCAGTTCCGCCTCGGTGAAGCGGGGGGTGATGTATTGGGGGCAGTTCCAGTCGAAGGCCTCCAGATGCAGGCGGATGATGCGCTCGGCCTTTGGGGCCGTGGCGCCCGGCACCCGGGCGGTCAGTGCCGGATCGGCGTCCAGTGCGACGATCTCGGCCAGGGCATAGATCTTCAGCCGCGCGCGGCGCGGATAATCCATCAGGAACAGGCTGACCTTGTCATTCGTCGACAGGTTGCCGACGCTTATGTATTGCCGGTTGCCGCGCTGGTCGGCGAAGGCCAGGCTGCGATCGTCCAGCACGGTCAGAAACCCTTGGGGTCCGCCGCGGTGCTGAACATAAGGCCAGCCGGTTTCCGAGGTCGTGGCCATGTAGAAACTGTCCCGGCTGGTGATGAAGGCCGCTTCCTGGTCGGTGAACCGGTCGAACGCCCGGTGTCCCTTGAAATCCTGCCAGAGATGGGCGACGCCCAGCCGGTCCTGCGCCGCCCGCACGGCCGGCGTCATCGCGATGTCGAGAAAGCCGTACCCCATGGTCTGCCCCTCCTGCTGCGGATGGATTATTCTCTACCAGTCATGAGGTAACAGGCGGCAGGCCGTGCAACAATCGGCAGAATACGGCGAGCATCTCCCCGGATTTTGAGGAAATCATGGACCGTCTGGAAGCCATGGCCTTTCTGCTGGACGCGCTGGAGGCCGGCAGTTTCTCGGCCGCCGCCCGCCGGCTGGGCGTGCCCGTGGCCACGCTGACGCGACGGATCGATCAGCTGGAGCAGGTGACCGGTGCCACCCTGCTGATCCGCACCACCCGCCGGCTGGTGCTCACCGATGCCGGGCAGCGCTATGTCGAGGGGGCGCGCCGCATCGTCGCCGAGGTTCGGGATATGGAACGCGAGGCGGCGGGCGAGTTCATCGAGCCGACCGGCCGGCTGGTGGTCAGCGCGCCGCGCATGTTCGGCCGGCTGCATGTCCAGCCGGTCATACATGAGTTCCTGCGCCGGCATGCGGCGATTTCGGTGGTGCTGCATCTGTCGGACAGCAATGTCGATCTCGCGGCCGGCGCCGCCGATCTGGCGGTGCGCATCGGCGTGCTGCCCGACAGCAGCCTGATCGCCACGCATCTCGGCCGCATGCGCATCGTCACCGTCGCCAGCCCGGCCCTGCTCGACCGCCATGGCGAGCCGCACCATCCGGAGGATCTGGCCGGCATGCCCGGCGTGGTGTTCGACATGCCGCCATCCGACCGCCTGGCGCATGCCCCGGGGCGCAGCCGGGGACAGGATCCGGGACCGCGTGTGGGCACCCGGCTGATCGTCACCGGCGCCGAAGCGGCGGTGGATGCCGCCGTGGCGGGTGTGGGCGTGGTGCGTCTGCTGCATTATCAGGCAGCGCAGGCCCTGGCGGATGGCCGGCTGCGCCTCGTCCTGGAGGCATTCGAACCCGAACCGGCCCCCGTGCATGTGCTGCACGCACCGCTCGCCCAGCTGCCGCAGAAGACCCGCTATTTCATCGATGTCGCCAGCGCCCGGATCCGGGCGTCGGTGCAGGCGCTGGGGCAAACCACGCAGCACACCGCGTGCGAAAACTGACGTTGGGCCTCAGGGGCTCCTGTTGGCGCGCGCCTGTATGTCGGCACATCGGGCCATCAGCGTGTCGAACGGTTCTGCATCGTCGAAGAGCAGACCGTCCTCGACCATTCTGGCGTAGTCCTCTTTCAGGGCCTTCGCAGCGTCCCCCGTCGGCACCAGCTTCAGACCGCCATTGATGGCGGCGTCATAGTCGATCGGTGTCCGATCGGCGGCCTTTTCAGCAAAGAACATCCCTTTGTGTCGTGCAACACTGCCGGCCAGGTCTCGCTTTGCGAAGGCAGCCTCGGCCAGTCCGGCATCATCCAGCCGGACGATATCGTGCCAATGTCGCGCGAAGCGATCTCCACGCAGTCGTTCTTGCAGACAGAACACATGGATTGCCGTCGCTTTCTCCCAGAACGTCCGTTCGGCATGCATGACGCGGGGGCGCGCTGTGGGAAATGTCAGTTCGGTGATCAGCTCCGAGGCATCGCAGACGACGTCGCGAGAGCTTGCCGGTTCGCCCGTCGAGCGTGCGCCGAATTCCAGCATGACGCTGGGGGCGACATAGCCCGATCCGGTGCTGGTCGGGTCATAGTCAATGAAGAGCTTCTCGCCGTCGATCCGGACGGTGGCGGCAAGATCTTCTGCCGTCAATGCGGCCGTGACGATCGGTCCGACGACGGTCTCCACCCAATGTGGCAGTCGTCGGCGGACCTCGGCTGACCAACGCCTCTCCTCGCTCCGGGTCTTTGGCAGGGCTTCGCCATCTTCGCCTGCCAGATCTGGCGCAATCGCCCGAATGTCGTATGTCAGGTCGACGTCCTCGGAAAACCGGCGGATGGCTCGATAGACTTTCGACAGCGATGTGCCGCCTTTGAACACCAGATCCGCGCCGAGCGGCGTGGTGTAGAGTGCGTGCAGTGCCCAGACGACCCAGACATCCTTTTCGAGAAGATGCGCAGGCCGCCCCGACTGTTCTGCCGCGACACCCAGGGCGTCGCGGCGGTCCCGGGTCGACAGCTGCAGAAAACGCTCAGCCATGAGCCACCTTCCCCACATGCTGCGCAAGCCATGTCGGCAGCTGTGGTGCGGCCGCGACCAGTTCGCCGAAGGTGCCGGGCGGCATCTTCCGTTTCAGGGTTCTGAGGGCCGCTTCCGCTTTCTCCGGGCCGAGCCAGGCCAGCGCCCGGACGGCTTCCCCCGCCGGCCGGTCGGCCAGCACCAGTTGCCAGCGCGGCGCATGCCGCAGTTCCACCACCTGTTTGCCCAGCTGCATGTTCCGGCTGCGCCCCGAGGTCAGGTAGACCGGCCGGACGGGAACCTGTGTCGTCAGCCCCAGGGCGTTTGCCGCCGCGGCACCGTTGGAGGCGATGATCTCCCCGTTCCGGGCTGCGACGGCCCGGACCGTCTGTTCCACCGAGGGGGGGCGGGTGCCGAACCGGCTGACGACGGGATGAAGATAAATGCCCCGACTGGCGCGGATCAGACGACCCCGGGCGGCCAGGCGCGACAGAGCCTGGTCCACCGCTGCCCGATTTCCGAGATGAAGCAGGCTTTTGGCGGATACGGGGGTGCCTTCGGGCAAGCCCGCTGCATGGGCCAGAATGCGTTCGCTCAGCTGGGTCATGACGTGCCTCCTGTCAGAAAAATAGGCAAGTTTCTGACAAAATGCAAAAGGCACGCCCGGCGCCCACCCCGGAAAAAACACCGCCGCAACCCGAAGGCTGCGGCGGTGTCTGATCGTCCGACGGTGCGGGCAGGGCAGGCGGTTACGGCTGCCCTTCGGCCGCATCCTCTTTCATCTCGAACCACATCGCGTTCAGCACGGCGAAGGCGCAGGCGAGCGGCAGGCCGAGCAGCCAGGCGAAGTACCACATGGGGTTGTCTCCTTCGTGATGCTTGCGATCAATAGTAGTGGCCGGCTTCGTCGCGGATCGCCTCTTCTTCCACCTTTCCCCACATGATGCGGTAGGCCCAGGCGGTATAGGCCAGGATCAGCGGCAGGAAGATCACGGTCACGACCAGCATGATGAACAGGGTGAGGTGCGAGGACGACGCGTCCCAGACCGTGAGGCTGGAGCGCGGGTCGATGGAGGAGGGCAGGATGAAGGGGAACATCGAGAGCCCGACCGTCGAGATCACCCCGAAGATCGACAGCCCCGAGGCGATGATCGAGAGGCCCCGGATCCGGGCACGAAGCCCGATCAGGGTGACGGCGGCGCCCGCAAAGCCCAGCACCGGCGCGATCAGCATCCAGGGGTTGTTGGCGTAGTTGACGAACCAGGCGCCGTCGCCATGGACGACGTCCTTGAGCAGCGGGTTCGACGGGCCGTCGGCGGCCATCGGTGCCGCCAGCGCATAGCCGTCCACCCAGTTGGCCAGTGCCAGCCCGCCCAGGGCAAAGAGGGCGATGGTGGCGACGGCGGCGACGGTGCCGAAATTCCGCGCCCGTTCACCCACCACGCCGCCGGCCTTCAGGGTCAGCCAGACCGCGCCGTGCATGGCCAGCATGGCCACCGACATCAGCCCGCAGAGCAGGGCGAAGGGGTTGAGCAGGCCGAAGAAGCTGCCCTCATAGAAGGCGCGGAGCGTGTCGTCGAGCCGGAAGGGCACCCCCTGGAGCACATTGCCGACCGCGACACCGAAGATCAGCGCGGGCACGAAGCCGCCCACGAACAGCGCCCAGTCCCAGGACGACCGCCAGCGGGCCTCGATCCGCTTGGAGCGGTATTTGAACGCCACCGGCCGCAGGATCAGGGCCGCCAGCACCACGAACATGGCGAGGTAGAAGCCCGAGAACGAGACCGCGTAGAGCGGCGGCCAGGCGGCGAAGATGGCGCCGCCGCCCAGGATGAACCAGACCTGGTTGCCTTCCCAGACCGGGCCGATCGTGTTGATGGCGACGCGGCGCTCCACATCGGTCTTCGCCACGAAGGGCAGCAGCAGGCCGACGCCCATGTCGAAGCCGTCGGTGGCGGCGAAGCCGATCAGCAGGATGCCGAGCAGCCCCCACCAGATCAGGCGCAGCGTGCCGTAGTCGATAAGCTCATGCAGGATCATGGCTGGTCACTCCGCCGGGAAGGGCCGGGCGGCGCCACCTGCGGCAGGCAGATGCGTCGCAGAGGGGGGCGTCGAGGGCGGGACAGGGTCGTGATCGGGCTGCGGCCCCTTGCGGATGGCGCGGAGCATCAGCCCCATCTCGATCACGAACAGCACGCTGTAGAACAGGGTGAAGCCGGCGATGGTCAGCAGAAGTTCACCCGCCCCCAGGCTGGACACCGCCATGGCCGTGGGCAGCACGCCTTCGATGATCCAGGGCTGACGGCCGACTTCGGCCACGATCCAGCCCATTTCGGCCGCGATCCAGGGCAACGGGATCGCCAGCACCGCGATCTTCAGCAGCCAGCGCTGTTCCCCCAGCCGGTTGCGGGCCGACTGCCAGAAGAACACGCCGGTCAGCAGGATGAAGAAGAAGCCGAGCCCGACCATGATCCGGAAGGCCCAGAACAGCGTCGGCACATGCGGCACCAGATCCCAGGCGGCCTGGTCGATCTGGGCGTCGGTGGCAAGCCGCGGGTCGTCGACATAGCGCATCAGCAGCAGGGCATGGCCCATATTGCCGCCATTGGCCTCGAAGGCCTCGCGCACCTCGGGGCCGACCGCCTCGATGCTGCGGGCGGCACGGATCTTCTGCAGCGCGTCATAGGCGATGATGCCGCTCCGGATCCGCTCCTTGCCTTTTTCGACCAGATCGTTGATCCCGGGCACTTCGGTGTCGAGCGAGCGGGTGGCGATCAGCCCCAGCGCATAGGGGATGGTGATCACGTGATGGGTCTCGCGCCCCTCCTGATCGGGGAAGCCGAGCGCCGTGAAGCCGGCCGGGGCCGCCTCCGTCTCCCACATGCCTTCCATCGCCGCCAGCTTCATGCGCTGGTGTTCGGTCGCCATGTAGCCGCTCTCGTCGCCCAGCACCACCACCGACAGCGAGGACAGCAGGCCGAACGAGGCCGCCACCGCCATCGAGCGCTTGGCGAGCAGCACGTGCCGCCCCTTCAGCATGTACCAGGCCGAGACGCCGAGCACGAAGATCGCCGCGGTCACATAGCCGGCCGAGACGGTGTGCACGAACTTGGCCTGGGCGACCGGGTTGAACAGCACCTCGAAGAAGTTGTCGACCTCCATCCGCATGGTCGCGGGGTTGAAGGCGGCGCCCACCGGGTTCTGCATCCAGCCATTGGCGATCAGGATCCAGAGTGCCGAGAAGTTCGACCCGATCGCCACCGCCCAGGTGGCGCAGAGGTGCTGAACCTTCGTCATCCGGTCCCAGCCGAAGAAGAACAGGCCGACGAAGGTGGCTTCCAGGAAGAAGGCCATCAGCCCTTCGATCGCCAGCGGCGCGCCGAAGATGTCGCCGACATAATGGCTGTAATAGCTCCAGTTCATGCCAAACTGGAACTCCATGGTGATGCCGGTCGCGACCCCGAGCACGAAGTTGATGCCGAACAGCGTGCCCCAGAATTTGGTCATCTGGCGCCAGATCGCGCGGCCGGTCATCACATAGACCGTTTCCATGATCGCGATCACGACTGACAGGCCCAAGGTCAAGGGCACGAAGAGGAAGTGATAAAGGGCGGTCAGGGCGAATTGCAGCCGTGACAGCGATACGACGTCCAGTTCCATTCGAACAACTCCCGCCGGCCGGACCGGCATTATCCTTGGCCGCATCCCCGGGGGCGGACGATACCGTCCGGGGTGGTGCGGCTGTCGTCAATCCGGGCGGAGCCTGTCGAGCGCCGCCTGGAATGCCGTCTCACCACGCCTGAGATCGCCGGTGATCCGACCGTCTTCCAGGATCAGAAGCCGGTCGGCCAGGGCGGCCTCCCGCCGCAGATGCGTGACGACGAGTATCGTCTGCGTCTGCGGCAATTCCTTGACCGTTGTCAAAACGTCAGCGGCCGTCCGGGCGTCCAGCCCGTCGGTCGGCTCGTCGAGCAGCAGCAGCGGCGCGTCACGCAGGAAGATGCGCGCCAGCGCCATCCGCCGCCGCTGCCCGGAAGAGAGCCCTTCTCCGCCCTCTCCCAGACGCTGGCCGAGCCCCGCCTTGTGGTCGCGGACAAGCTGCCCCAGCCCCGCGCGGTCGAGTGCGGCCAGCATGCGGTCTGATGTCGCAGCCGGGTCGGCCAGCAGCAGATTGCCGGCCAGATCATCGGCGAACAGCTCGGTCGCCTGGCCGAGCAGGCTGTGCGGCAGCGCCCGGATCCGGCCCCGATCGGGCCGGCGTTCGCCCGCGATCAGCTCGACCAGGGTCGATTTGCCGGCACCGCTCGGCCCCAGCAGCGCCACCCGCTCGCCGCGGGCGAGCGCAAGCGACAGCCCGTCGAAGAGCGGCGCGGTGGCACCTTCATGGGCGAAGCGCAGATCCTCGATCACCAGCGCCGAGGGTGCCGGCGGCGGATCGGCCGCGGGCAGGGGCGGTGCGGGTTCAGGCGTGAGCATGGGCAAAAGCCGGCGCGCCGCGATGACCGTGCGGCCCAGGTCGAGCACGCCGCGGCGCAGCGCCGCGAAAGGTTCCATCAGTGCCAGCGACACCAGCACCACCAGCGCCGCCTGCGGCACCGTCGCGATGCCGGCCTGGACCAGCCCGCCCGCCGCGGCAAGGCTGCCGGCCAGCAGCAGCGCGCTCGCCGCACCGAAGCCGGCGGCGGCGGTGGTGTCCAGCCGGTTCAGCCGGTCGTCGGCCAGGGCCAGCCGGGTTTCGGCGTCGGCGGCATGGTCGCGCGCGGCCGCGATCCGCCCGGTCATCAGATGGTCGGTCTGGCCCGCCACCAGATCGACCGTGCGCATGCGCAGGGCTTCGAGCGCCGCCGCCCGCCGCCGGGCCGGCCGGTCGGCGGCCCGGGCCAGCGCGAGCGGCAGGGCGATGCCGGTGACCGCCACCCCCAACCCCACCCCGACCCCAAGCCGGGTATCGATCAGCGCGAGCGCGAGCGCCGCAAGTGCTGCGGTGATCACGGCCGCCGCCGCCGGCAGCAGCACCCGCAGATAAAGATTGTCGAGGGCATCCACCTCCACCGTCAGCCGGTGGAGCAGTCTTGCCGGCCGGGCCTTCAGCGCCCGGGCGCGATCGGGGCCGGCATGGGCGCGGAACAGCCGCTCGCGCAATTCGGCCAGCAGGCCCAGCGTCGCGTCATGGCTCACCAGCCGCTCGCCATAGCGGCCGCCGGTGCGCAGCAGCGCCAGCATGCGGATGCCCGCCGCCGGCCGGAACACGTCAAAGGCGAGTGCGGTTGCAGCGGCACTTCCTGCGGCTGCGGTGGCGGTGATGAACCAGCCCGAGAGCCCAAGCAGCGCCACCCCGGCCAGCACGGTCAGCGCCGCCAGCGCGATGCCGCCCAGCAGCGGCTTGCGGCGCATGCGGAAGAACAGCGCCGCGGTGTCGGCGAGCGCCCGCATTCTGCCCTGTCCGTGCCGTGTCCGGTTCATGCCGCCCCCTCCAGCCGGATCACCCGGTCGAGTGCCGCCGCCAGGTCGGGATCATGTGTGGCCACCACCAGGGTGCGGCCGGCGGTGGCCTCGATCAGGGCGGTGCGCACCCGGGCGGCGGTGTCGCCGTCCAGATGCGCGGTCGGCTCGTCGGCCAGCACGATATCGGCGGCGGGGTCGGCGATGGCGCGGGCGATCGCCAGCCGCACCGCCTCGCCGCCCGACAGCCCGAACCCGGCCTCGCCCACCTGGCGGGCGGGGTCGACGCCCGGCAGCAGCCGGGCGAGCGGCGGGCCGGCCTCCACCGCCCTGCCAAAGCGGACATTCGCCATCAGGCTGCCGGCGATCATATGCGGCCGATGGCCGATCCAGGCGATCCGCCGGCGCAGATCCGCCCGGGTCGATGCGTCGAGCGGCGTGCCGCCGATGATGATCCGACCGCCATCGGGCAGGGCCAGCCCGGCGATCAGCGCCAGAAGGGTGGATTTGCCCGAACCCGAAGGGCCGAACAGCGCCACCCGTTCGCCGGGTGCCACCTCCAGGCTGAAGCCCTGGGGGATGCCCCGGCCGCTCGCCGGATGGGTGAAGGAAAGCCCCTGAAGCGAGAGCGACGGCGGGCCGGAGATGGTTGCCTCCGCCGGGGAGGGGGCCGGGGCCGGGTCTGCGGCGGGGGCCGTCCCCAGCGCCATGAGCGCGTCATGCGCCGCCTCGCCCGAGGCGCGGTCGTGCCAGACCGCCGCCAGCTCGCGCAGCGGCTCGAAAAACGCCGGGGCGAGCAGCAGCACGAACAGGCCCTGGGCCAGCCCCATCCGTCCGCCCCAGGCGCCGAAATTCAGGTCGCCCAGCAGGTGGAAGCCGACATAGACCGCCACCATCGCAACCCCCAGCGCCGAGAACAACTCCAGCACCGCCGAGGACAGAAAGGCGATGCGCAGCACCGCCATGGTCCGCTGCCGCACGCTTTCGGCCGCGGCGCGCAGGCGCCCGGCCGTCACCTCCACCGCATCCAGCGCCCGGATGGTGGAAAGCCCGCGCAGCCGGTCCATCAGCACCGCGTTCATGGTGCCGAGTTCGGCCAGCTGCGCCTCGCTCGCCGCCTTGGCGCGGATGCCGACCAGGGCCATGAAGACCGGGATCAGCGGGGCCGCCACCAGCAGGATCAGCGCCGCCGCCCAGGATATCGAGGCCACAGCCACAAGAAGAACGAAGGGAACAGTGACAACCTTAAGCTGCACCGGCCGGTAGCGATGCAGCCAGGGCAGCACGGCTTCCGCCTGTTCCGCCACCACCGATGCCGCAGCCCCCGATGCCGTCCGACCCGGGTCCAGCGGGTCGCGGGCGGCCAGCGCCGCCAGGGCCTGGCGGCGCAACTGCCCCACCTCCGCCCGCGCGGCCCGGAACACCATCCGCGTGCCCAGCGCCTCCAGCCCCGCCCGCAGCAGCCCCAGGGCCAGAACCGCCAGGGCGGCGGGCAGCACGGCCGCCGTCCCGGCATCATCCGCCAGCTGCCCCAGCGTGCGGGCGATGATCCAGGCCATGGGCAGCCAGACCAGGGCGGCGGCCAGCTGCACCAAACTTCCGGTGGTTGTGGCGCGCGGAAAACGTCTCGTCCGGTTTCGCATATCCGCCTCGTGGAATCCTTGACGTCAAGGGCACCACAGATTGATGCGACATGGAAGGGGGCATGGCTGCGACCTCATGCCCCGGCAGGCGTGACCGCTCACATCCGGCAAGGGATTGCTCCTGCCGACGATTAATTCAATCTTCATCAAATTGATGATAAATGACCCGAAACGGCCTAGCCGCCACGCCGGCCTGAATCTTTCCGAAAGGGCGAATTTTGGCGGGAATTATAAACAAAACGGTGTATGGGGGGATTCTATGTTTCTGCGCAACTGGATGCGGCGCCGTCTGGCCGTAAAGATCGTCGTGCCGGTGCTGCTGGTCCTGACCCTGGGGCTGGGCCTGTCGACCTGGTTCGGCGTGTCGCGCAGCGGCGAGACCATCGAACATCTGAGCGAAACGGTGGTCGAAGGCGTGGCCGGCGAGGCCAAGGAGCAGGTCGCCGGCATCATCGACGGCGCCTTCGGCGTGGCCCGGGGTATCGGTGCCACGGCGGCGGGCGCGATCGATGCCGGCAAGGCCGATCGCGAGGCCGTTGTCGCCATGCTGAAACTGTTGCTGCAGGACAACCCCAACCTGGTCGGCACCTGGATCGCGTTTGAACCCGACGCCTTCGACGGCGCCGATGCTGCCCATAAGGACCAGCCCGGCCATGACGCGACCGGCCGTTTCATCCCCTATGTGTCGCGCAGCGGCAGCACCATCAATCTCGAACCGCTGATCGACTACGAGACGCCGGGGGCGGGCGACTATTATCTGCTGGCGCGCAAAACCCGTCGCGAGCAGATCATCGAGCCCTATTTCTACGAGATTGCCGGCAAGCAGGAGCTGATCACCAGCCTGGCGGTGCCGGTGGTGCGGGATGGCCGGGTGATCGGCGTGGCCGGCGTCGACCTGAAGCTGCCGGTGCTGAACCAGATCCTGGGCGAGATGAAGCCCTTCGGCACCGGCAGCGTGTCGCTGATTTCGACCGGCGGGCTGTGGGTCGCCTATCACGACGCGGCGCAGCTGGGCAAGGCCGCGGCCGATCTGGAGCCGGACCTCGCCGCGGCGATCGGCCGGTCCGACGGCCGTCCGATGGCCTTCGAGGCGGCATCCCAGGCGGTGACCGGCACGCCCGTGCACCGGATCGTGCTGCCCGCCCGCTTCGGCAAAGTGGAGGCGCCCTGGTTCGTGACCGTCGACGTGCCCGAGGCCGAAATCAGCGCGCCGGTGGTGGAGCTGACCAACGGCCTGGTCACCACCGGCCTGGTGGTGGTGGTGGCCATGGGGGTGGTCGTGGCCCTGCTGATCCAGCGTCTGGCCGCGGCCCCGGTCGGCCGGCTGACCGCCGCGGTGCGCCGGCTTGCCGCCGACGAGACCGATGTGGTGGTGCCGCTGACCGGGCGTGCCGACGAGCTGGGCGTGATGGCAGGCTCGATCGACTATTTCAAGGACCGGCTGGTCGAGGTGAAGCATCTGCGCGAAGAGCAGGAGGCGGCCAAGGAACGCGCCGCCGCCGAGCGCCGGGCCGAGATGATGCGCCTGGCGGGGTCGTTCGAAGCCGCGATCGCCGGCGTGGTCGACGGTGTCGCGCGCGCCGCCGGCGATCTTCAGGCCAATGCGACCGAGCTGTCCGGCACGGCCGACGATGCCAGCCGCCAGTCGGCGGCGGTGGCGGCGGCGACCGGCCAGGCCTCGTCGAACGTGGCCATGGTCGCAGGTGCCGGCGAGGAGCTTTCGGCCTCGATCGCCGAGATCAGCCGCCAGGTGGCGGAAAGTTCCTCCGTCACCCGGTCTGCGGTAGAGGACGCCGAGGCCACCGGCCGCACGGTCGAGGGCCTGGCCGAGGCCGCCCACCGCATCGGCGGCATCGTTCAGCTGATCAGCGACATCGCCGCCCAGACCAATCTTCTGGCGCTGAACGCCACGATCGAAGCGGCACGCGCCGGCGATGCCGGCAAGGGCTTCGCGGTGGTGGCGAGCGAGGTGAAGAGCCTGGCCGACCAGACCGCCCGCGCCACCCAGGACATCTCGGCCCAGATCGCCGGCATGCAGCAGGTGACGAAGGGGGCGACCGAGGCGATGACCCAGATCCGCGCCACCATCGGCCGCATCGACGAAATCTCCACCGCCATCGCGGCGGCGGTGGAGGAACAGTCGGCCGCCACCAGCGACATCTCCACCAACGCCCAGCAGGCGGCCCGCGGCGTCGACGAGGTCTCGCGCAGCGTGACCGGCGTCAGTCGGGTGGCCTCGGATGTCGGCACCACGGCCGGCCGCGTGCTGGCGGCCTCGTCCGATCTCTCCACCCAGTCGGATGCGCTCCGCCGCGAGGTGGGGGCGTTCATCGAGGGGGTGCGGCGGGCCTAGACCTTTACCCCGTCAGGTGGCGCCACCTCCTGACGGGGATCTGCTTTGCCCGCCCCTTGCATACCGGCCGGGCGGCTGGCCGACATGGCGGCTGAACGCGATGCTGAACGTGCTGGCCGAGCCATAGCCGACCCGCCGGGCCACCTCGTCGAGCGGAAGGTCCCGGCGGCGGAGAAGGTCCCTGGCGACGGCCATTCGCCAGGCGAGCAGATATTCCATCGGCCTCTGTCCGACGATGCGGGTAAAGCGGTCGAAGAAGGCCGAGCGGGACATGCCGGCTGCGCGGGCGAGGTCCGCCACCGTCCAGTGCCGTTCCAGATCGCCATGGATCTGCCGCAGGGCATGCGCGATCCGCAGATCCGCCAGTCCGCGCAGCAAGCCGGGCGGCATATCCTTCCCCGGCATTGCGCGCAGCGCCTCGATCAGCAACAGGTCGACCAGGCGGGTCAGCACCAGTTCGCGGCCGGGCCTGTCGTGCGCCGCCTCGTCGCGGATCAGCCGCACCAGCACCGAAAGCTGCGGCACGCCGCGCAAATGGAGCATGCGCGGGAGAAGCGACACCAGCAGCAGGGCGTCGGGGGACTCGAAGACGACATGGCCCCCGAACAGCCGGACGTCCGGCGCATCGCCGTGCCGGCCGTGCCGACGCTCCTCCGTCGGCGCCGGTGCCGCGTCGGGCACGATCAGCGTCGGCGTCGCGGGCAGAAGGCCCGACATCGTGAAGGCGGGGGTTGCGGGGAGAAGCACGAAATCCCCCGCGTCGAGGGTGACGGTATCCTCGCCCTCCACGGCCAGGCGGCACCGGCCCTCCATCACCACACAGAAGCCGGGCCGCCCGAAGGCTTCGTAACGCACGGCCCAGGGTTCCACGCCGGTGATCCCCTTCGAGAACAGGGCACGGGGACGCATGAGCGTGATGATCTGTGCGAGGGGGTCGCTCATTTCCGGACGGATGCCAACGAAATACCGACGCCTGATTGATGTTGGTCCTGATTGTCGAGGGTAGATCTGCTGCGTCAACCTCGAACACGGGAGTTTCGCGATGAAGACCGTTCTGATCACCGGCTGTTCGTCCGGCTATGGCCTTGAAACCGCCCACCGCTTCCACGCCGAGGGCTGGAGCGTTGCCGCCACCATGCGGACTCCGCAGGACGGGCTGCTGCCCGCCTCCGACCGCATCCGCGTGCTGCCGCTGGATGTCACCGATCCCGACAGCATCCGATGGGCCATCGATGCGGCGGGGCCGGTCGACGCGCTGGTCAACAATGCGGGCATCGGCATCGTGGGGGCCTTCGAGGCCACGCCGATGCTGCATATCCGCCGGTTGTTCGAGACCAACACCTTCGGCGTGCTGGCGATGACCCAGGCCGTCATTCCGCAGTTCCGCAGCCGCCGATCGGGGGTGATCGTCAATGTGACCTCCAGCGCGACGCTCGCCCCGATGCCTCTGGCCGCCGTCTATACTGCCAGCAAACAGGCTATCCAGGGTTTTACGGGGTCGCTCGCCCATGAACTGGCGGTCTTCGGCATCCGCGTCAGGCTGGTCGAACCGGGCTACGCCCCGTCCACCCGCTTTGCTCAGAACATCCCGCTGCCGGTCGACGCGCTTGTCCCTGAGGCCTACCGGGCCTTCGCGGCCCCCGTTTTCGCCGGCTTCGCGACGCCTGCGATGGTAACCCGGGAAAGCGATGTGGCCGAAGCGGTCTGGCAGGCCGTCAACGACGTCTCGGACCGGCTGCATTTTCCGGCCGGCGCCGACGCCGTGGCGCTTGCCCGGGCGGCCTGCCGGGCCGATTGATCACCTCTTGCGCGGCCGCCTATTCCGGCGGCCCCACCAGCAGCAGCCGGGCCGGCGTTTCGGCCGCCGCCTCGTGAATAGTACCCGCCGGCACGATCAGATGGTCGCCGGGGCCGAGCAGATGTTCGGCCCCGTCCGTCCGGGCACGGAGGCGGCCGTCCAGCACCACGACCAGCTCGTCGGCGGCTGCGGCATGGGGCGGGATGGCGCCATCGACCCGGGCCTCGACCACCAGCAGCGGCGCGGTGGCCGGGCCCAGGCGGCCGGTGATCCGGCCGTGGAAGCCGGGCATGGTGATCTCGGCACCGATCGACGCCGGCATCGCCGGCTTGCGGGCGGTGATCAGATAGCCGACCTGTCGGACGGGCTTCACCTCGCCCGGGATCAGGCCGGCATCGGCCATCCAGCCGGCCAGGCTGTCCGGCGCATCCAGACGCATGCGCGCGGCCACCGGGCCGAACCAGCGTTTCAGCATCGCCGCCTGGTCGGGCGGGGTGGTCACGATGCCGAGCCGTCCGCCGGGGGCCAGGACCCGGGCCATCTCGGCGATGGCCGCCTGCGGTTCCGGAAAAAAGAAGAAGGCGTTGAGCGAGGTCACCAGCGTGAAGGCACCGTCCGCGAAGGGCAGGCGGGCCACATCGCCCTGGTGCAGCTCCAGCCGGCCGGCGGCCAGGGCTGCGGCGTTGCGCCGCCGGGTTTCCGCCACCATGTCGGGGCTGTGGTCGAGCCCGGCGGCAGAGGCGCCCCGCGCCAGCACCCGTTCAATGAAGACGCCGCCGCCGCAGCCGAGATCGAGCAGGCGGTCCCCGGGCCCCGGATGCAGGGCATCCAGCGTCATCGCGAAACTGGTCTCGTGACCGGCGGGGTGGCGGTAGATCAACCGGCCGATCAGCCCGCCGGGACGGCGGGCGATGCGATCGGTCAGTCGGTCCATGAAGGTCGCGCTCATGGGGATATGGCCTTGTTGAGGGGCAGGGATCAGGGGGCGGATCAGTCGTCGAGCCGTCGCAGCGCCGGGCGGGCGAGCATGGCGCGGGTGACGACGAGGCCCGCCAGCCCGGCGGCGAGCACGGCGGCCAGCGCGCCGGCATAGCCGGTTCCGGCGGCGATGCCGGTGGCGACGCCGCCGCTCAGGGTCTCGCCCGCCACCTGCGCCGCCTGGGGGATGGTGACGTCGGTGCCGGCCTGGTTGCCCCGTGCGGCGAAGCGCATCATCAGCGTGGCGGCCGCGGTGGTGGCGGCCCCGCCGGCGGTGCCGAGCAGGATGGATGCCGGCAGCACGACCGCCAGATCGGGGGCCACCAGCCCCGCCACGGGCAACAGCCACAGGCCGAGGGCGGCAAGCGTGAGGACCAGGGCCGAGACGAGGGTCGGGCCGGTGCCGTGGCGCCCGATCATCCGGACTGCCAGCGGGCAGCCGATCAGAATCATCGCCAGGCTGCCGGCGATGCCGATGAGGCCGATCCGGTCCAGCGCCATGCCGGCATCGGTCAGATAGAGCTTCGAGAGCGCGAGCCCGCCCGAATAGGGCAGGGCGAAGCCGATGCCGGCGATCAGCACCGGCCAGGCCCCCGGCCGGCGGAAATAGGCGCGGAGCCGTGCCCGCGGCCGGTCGTGGCGATCGGGGTCCGCCGGCGGTTCGGCCCAGCCCAGCACCGGCAGCAGGGCGGCGAGCAGCAGCCCGGCCAGACCGGCGAGTGCCGCCTGCACGCCGAGATGGCCCGAGGCCCAGAGCAGCCCCGACCCGCCGAGCATGAAGCCCGCCATCATGCCGCCGCTCTGCAGCGCATTGGCGCGGGTGAGCCGGCCGCCATGCAGCCGTTCCGCCGCAAGCCCGTCGGTGGCGGTATCCTGGGTGGCCGAGGCGATCGAGGCGATCAGCGTCAGCACCACCACCGGCAGGGCCGCCGCCTGCCAGTCGGCGATCATGGCGAGGCCCGCCATGGCCGCGGCCAGGATCAGCTGCATGGGGATGATCCAGGCGCGCCTGCGGCCGAGGCGCCGGCCGCCCCTGTTGTCCACCAGCGGCGCCCAGAGCGGTTTCAGCACCCAGGGGAGCCCTGCGAGCGATACCCAGGCGATCATCTCCAGCGGCACGCCGGCCCGGCGCAGCAGCACCGGCAGGGCTTCGAAGGCGAAGCCGATCGGCAGGCCCTGCGCGATGTAGAGCGCGCCGATCAGCAGCAGGCCCGGGGCCGTGTGCGGCTCAGCGGTGGCGGAGGTCGTGGTTGTGGCCTGACCGGTCATGGCGCTCACCACCGCCCGGTCAGGGTCAGGCCCAGGCTGCGGCCGCGCCCGGCGACGCCGACATCGCTGCCGCCCATGTCGTAATAATAGGTCAGATATTCTTCGTCGAAGAGGTTGCGGGCCCAGAGCGTCGCCGCCCAGGCGCCGGTATCGAAGCCGATCCGGCCGTCGACCAGATGGGTTTCGCCCTGGCGATAATCCGAGGCGGGGGTGAAGCTCATCGACGAGCGCCAGGAATAGTCGACGCCTGCCACCAGATCGACCCCCGGCGCCACCGGCCGGTTGAGGTCCAGCCCCAGCGCCAGGGTGTGTTCCGGGGCATAGGGCAGGTCCTGCCCCGAATAATCCGCCCCCTGGATGCTGTCGACGAAATCGTCGAAATGCGCGTTCAGATAGCCATAGGCCAGGCGCAGCCCCAGACCTTCGGCGATCTGCGCCCGGGCCTCGATCTCGGCACCTTCCGAGGTGGAGCGGGCGGCATTGCGCAGCACCCGGGTCAGCGGGCTGGTGTAGATCACCACCTGCTGATCCTTCCAGTCATTGCGGAACAGGGTGAGGTCGATCGCCAGCCGGTCGTCGAGCCACAGGGTCTTGGCGCCGATCTCGAAGGTGGTGACGGTTTCCGGGTCGTAGCGGTTGATGCTGCCGTCCAGCTCCGGATAGGGGCTGATGCCGCCGGATTTGAAGCCGCGGGCGACGCGGGCGAAGGTGGTGATGCCGTGCGCCACCGGCCGCCAGCGGATCGTCATCTCGGGCGAGACGTCGTCGAAATCGGCATCACCCGACACCCGCATCGGCGCGCCCATCATCATATTGCCCGAGGGGCTGGTGATCTCCGACGTGGTGTCTTTCCATTCGCGGGTATAACGCAGCCCGGCCGTCACATCGACCGAGGGCAGCACCTGCACCCGTGCCTCGCCGAAGGCCGAGGCGGTGTCGGTGGTCTGGTCGAAGCCGCTGCGGCTCCAGTCGGCGCGGGGCACGGTGGTAAAATCGTAGAACTGCGCCGCCTTGAAATCCTCGCGCATGTAGAACAGCCCCGTGCTCCAGCCGAAGCGGCGGCCGTCCTCGGGGCTGGACAGGCGGAGTTCCTGCGAGACCTGGCGCTGTTCCTCGGTCTGGGCCTGAACGTAATAGGGCAGGGCCATGAAATCGCCGTCGAGCACATGGTCCAGGTCATGGCCGCGGATCGCGGTCACCGAACTCAGCACCACCGCACCGAAATCATGGGTCAGCTTCGCCGACAGGCCGGCGGTGTCCAGGCTGCGTTCGCCCTCGGTATCGTGGGTGGAGCGGTGGTCGAAGGCGAGCGGCAGGGGGGCATAGGCGAGCCCGCCATCATCGCGATCACGTGACAGATCCGCCCGGATCATCACCTCGGTCGCATCATCCAGCATGCCACCGATCGCGAGTTTCGCCGCCATGCGGTCGGTGCGGCCCAGGCGATTTCCCGACGCATCGTCGCGGATGAAGCCGTCATCGCGGGTGAGGCCGATCATGGCCCGCACCGCCAGATCGGCGGCCGCACCCGCCTCACCCAGCGGCGTGTCGAGCACACCCTGCATCTCCAGCCGCCGGTCGCTACCCAGGCCGGCCGTGGCGGTGATCCCCGGATCGGCGCCCGGCACCGGCGAGACCAGATTGACCGCGCCGCCGATGGTGTTCTTGCCGTAGAGCGTCGACTGCGCGCCGCGCACCACCTCCACCCGGTCCAGATCCTGAAACGCGGTCGGATAGCCGTTGGGCCGGGCGATATAGACGTCGTCGACGAACAGGCCGACACCGGGCTGGCGGTCCACCCCGCCGCTCATGCCCAGAGAGCCGATGCCGCGAATGGTCAGCGGTCCGCCCTGGGGGCTGTAGGTGGCGTTGGGCACGGCCCGCGCGGCATCGTCCAGATCGCGCACCCCCGCCTCGCCCAGCCGGTCGGCTGCGATGACGGTGACGGCGACCGGCGCGTCGCCCGCCTGCTCCGCCCGGCGGCGGGCGGTGACGGTCAGCGGTTCCAGGGTGACGGCGCCGCCGGTCGCAGCCTCGCTCGCCACCTCTTCCGCCAGAGCCGGGGCCGGCATCAACGGCAGGGCGGCCGCAAGGGCCGCGCTGGTCAGCAGGCGGCGGGCCAGGAGGGGGCGGGCCAGGAGGGGGCGTCTCGGAAGGGGGCGCGTCGGGATGGGGCGTGTGAGGGCAGGCGGCATCGGCGAGGTCATGGCTGGCATCCCGCAGGTCATATGCGAATGAGACGCATTAACGACCATATGGCTGCCGAAATCCATGGCGCCGGCTTTCGCGATCCGGACTCAGTCTTGCGCGTTTTGTCCGCCGCCGGCCGGCGCCTGCCGCGGGCGGTCAGCGCCTGCCGCAGGCGGCGCCGGGCGGCAGGCCGTGGCGCTTGCGGAAGGCGGTGGAGAAATGGGCCGGGCTGTAGCCCACCCGCCAGGCGGCCTCGGCGATGCCCAGCCCCTCGTCCTCGATCAGCCGGCGGGCCTCGTCCAGGCGGCGGTTCTTGACGAAGGCATAGACCGGGCTGCCGAACAGGGCCTGAAAGCCGCGGCCCAGCTTGCGGGCGTTGAGGCCGACCGCGCGGGCGAGATCGGGCACCGGGGGCGGGGCGGCCAGGTCGCGCAGCAGCAGGTCCCGCGCGGCGTGCAGCCGCTCGATATCGCCGGGGGAAAGGACCACGTCGCCGCGGGAACGGGCCACGGCATCACGTCCGGAACCGGTGCCGCCGGCATCGCCCGCCTCGACCACATGGCCCAGCAGATGCAGGGCTGCCGCGGTCAGATGCAGCCGCCGCGCCGTGCCCGTGCCGGTCGTGCCGAGCATCCGCCAGACCAGCCCCATGGAAACCGGCACGCTGGCCGCTTCCCGCCCGGCCCCGCCGGCCAGCCGCGCGCCATCGGGCCCCAGCAGATCCTCCACCGCCTCGGGCAGCACGCGCAGGAACACCCCGGCAATGGTGCCGTCGGCCCGGGCGGTATGCCGGCTCTCGAACCCGCGGGCGGCCCAGAACCGCGCCGCCATCCCCGGCACCCAGTCGGCCGGCGCCGCCGGCTCATCCGCCTCTCCGGCCCCGCCGACCGCCACCCGCCCGGCCGCCAGCGTCCCCAGCCACAACCCGGGCGCCACGACCGACGACCAGCACTCGCCCTGCCGGATCCGGCTGCGATAGAGGTAAATCTCCAGCCCGGCCGCGGTGACGGTTTCCATCCTGGGGCCTTTTCTGGGAGGGGAGGGATCCGGGGATGATGGGGAGGGTAGGGGTGGGGTGTCAATCTGGATGAAGAGCGGCCCCGCTTCCGGGTGATCCGCTCAACGCCTGAACAAGACTGCGGGCAATGCCGGGCAGTGCGGCGGTCTCCAGCCTGGCAGCTGCCGCATCGACGGCCAGGAGATCATCGTCGAGCAGATGGTCGAACTTGTTTTGAATCTTGTTGCCGATCCGTTGCGCCAGGATCAGCGGATCCGGTGGCGGAGCGTCGGCGATCCGGCATAGCGCCTTCAGCACATTCCCGGGGTCGGCGCGCAGATCGAGCGCGACGCCGTCACCGGTCCCTCGAATGCCTTCGGCATCGAGTGCGAGCAGCAGTGCCAACGCCCGGCAGGCGGCCCGCGGCGTCGCCAACCACGACCCGGGCGCCACCACCGACAACCAGCACTGGCTTTGCCGGATTCGGCTGCGATAGAGATAAGCCTCCATCCTGAGATCTTCGTTGAAGGATCGATCCCGGGACTATGGGGAGGGGGGGCAATCGATATGGTCTGGTAGTTCTCCGGTCCTGAGGTACTGGCCCTCCCAGAACATGAGCTTGTCGAGCAGGCGGCGGGCGATGAATTCGTCGGAGATGTTCCCACTGCGGGACAAAGGGCCCTCACGGCGCCGCAATTCATCGATCAGCCCGGCAGTTGCGGTCTGGAAATCCTGGCGCTGGTTTTCGAGGGCGAAGTGGACGGTACAGGCGCTATGGTAGGTGGGATAGCTGGCCGTGCCGCGCCTGAGAATCACCTGATCATCCTGTGACAGGAGGCCTGGGTTCTCTAGTTCAATTCGCCGTCGCGCCCGGGCGGCCCTGCGCGCCATGGTGTCCCAAATGAATATGCAAAGATTTGGCCAGGAAAATACGGCGATCTTACTGGCAGCTGAGATGTGGCTCCGGTTTTGCGCGTCGGCCTCTTGTAAGGCCTTCGCCAGCGACTCTATCAAATTATTTGGGTCTGCATCTCCATATTTGGACTGACGGAAGTCCATAATGACTTTGGCAACAGCCGCATAATTCCAGGTTCCTGTCCGGGCAAGTCGGAAGGTCACAAGGAAAAGACGTGCATCGCTCTCGCTAATTTCATATCTCGATGTCGAACTGAAGATGGTCAACCAGTACTGATCCGATGGGAAGCGACCAATGTTGATACCAGGAGCGGCGCACCACTTGAGTACATCTTTACGAGCCATTTCCAATAAACGAGACCGTAAAGTTCCACACAGGAAATTCGGTTCCATGATCGTCCTCCAATAATTTTGGTTGGAATTCGCCCGAGACGTTGGCTGGTTTCCTGCTCCTTGCGATTCTCCGCATCATAATTCGGATCATCGCGAGGCGGAGGACTGCCAGAGCCATCCGAAGGGCCGTTCGATGATCCTGCGTTTGGGCAGGATCTGAAAGCCGTTTGCGGTAGCCGCCATCGGTGAAGATGCGCTCGATGAAGGGGAACAGGCGGCGGATCTCCGTCAGCACCGACAATGCACCGTCCCGATCCTGGATGTCGGCAGGCGGGATCAGCGGCTCCACCGGCGACCATTCTTCATCAGCCCGCCCCGCGCATGGGGCTTATGAACGGAATGCCGGCGAAGTCCTTCTCGTTGTCCGTCACCACCAGACAGTCATTGGCGCGGGCGGTGGCGGCGATGATCATGTCGAGACCGCTTCCTGGCCTGCCGGCGGCCTTGCCCTCGGCCATCAGGTGGGCCCAGATGAGGCCGGCTTTGTCGTCGAAGGGCAGGACGCGACCGGCGAACAGCGACTGCGGTCCCTCGGGGCCGGCAAACCAGGCCTCAAGGGCGTCACGCTTCCTGCCGCGGGGTTTTTCCAGAATGCCGCGACGGATTTCGGCGATCGTCAGCGAAGAGATGAACAGATCGTCGTCCCGCTGTTCCGCCCACCAGGCGAGCAACAGCTCCGAGGGCTCTGGCTTGACGACATTGCTGATGATGTTGGTATCGAGAAGATAGCGCGTCACAGCCTGACCTTGCGCCCGTCTTCGCGCGGGCGGGCAAGGTCGAGATCGGCGCCGACGAGGGGCGATCTGCGAAGAGCAGCCAGGATGCCGCCTTTCCCGGGCGTGTCACCGGAGAGGGCCTGGCCGACCATCGCGCGCAGTCTGGACGCATCGGCGCCATCCTCGGCCAGACGGCGCGCCAGCGCACGGATGAGATCGCGATCCATGTCGCGCCCGAGCACTTCGAAGCGCGCCAGACCTCTCTCGCTCAATCGGGACCGGTAGTTCTGAACGGCGCGCTTCTGCGAGTTTCCCATCGGCGTCTCCCCTGCGCTCCCCTGTAATATATCCGGTAAGTCGCGGAGGGACAAGGCGGAGGGGCGCGCGGCTTGAGGCAGCCCCCTCCGTTCAGGTCGTACCGGCGGGGCCCCTCACAGATGCCCCACCCACTCCGCCCGCGCCTTCAGCGCCTCGGCATAGCGCCGGCCGATCCGGGCGATCCGCTCGGGTGCGAAGTTCTGCTGGGCGAGCGCCATGCCGCGGTCGAAGACTTCGGAATAGCGGCGGATCAGGCCGTCCGGTGACAGGTCCAGCCAGGCGATGCCGTCGAAGCAGACGCGGGTGCCGGCGGCTTCCGGGGCGGTGGATCGATAGCTGAAGCGATAGCGGGCACAGGCGCGGCCGGGGCCGGCCAGCACGTCGTGGAACTGCCAGCGGAAATCGCGGCCGCCCTTGTAGAAGCCCGCCAGGATATGGGCGATGCCGTCGGGGCCCTGTTCGGGGCCGAAGAAATAGTCGTCATAGATGCCGTCGGGGGTGAAGCAGGCGGCGAGCGCCGCGGCGTCGTTCGCCTCGACGGCGGCGGCGAAGCGGGTGAGCAGGGCTTCGGTGGCGGTGGCGGTGGCGGGGTCGGTTGCGGTGGTCATGGGGGCGGTCCTCCCGGGGCGGCGCTCATGATCCGGCGCCGTGTCATCCGCCAGTATGCCCGCCGTCGGCTCTCTGCGTCACCTCGTCGTCTGCCGCCGCGAAGCGACGGTGGAACAGGTCCCAGGAAGGCTGGCCGATGGCGGCAATGCGGGCGGTGGCCGTCTCTATGGCGGCCTGATCGCCGGCCCCGGCCGCCGCCTGCAGGGCCTGCCCCGCCTGCATCAGCGCGGTCAGCCCGCAATTGCCGGCGACGGAGATCATGTCGTGGCCCAGCCGGCGCAACCGGTCCTGATCGCCGATCGTGAGGGCGGCGGCCACCTCACTGAGCTGCTGGCGGCCGGTCGATTCGAAGCTCACCACCATCGAGGCCAGCGTTTCGGCCGAGATGATGCCGCGGAGCGTGGTCATCGGCGCCTCGTCCAGAAGGTCTGACATGTCGTCGGCCGCCGCCGCCGCCGCGGGCGGCGGGGGCGCGATGCTGGCGGTTATGGGAGCGACCCGGTCCCTCCACGCCGTCCAGCGGGCGGCCATGGCCAGCAGCTTTTCGGCGCGGAAGGGCTTGGGCACGAAGTCGTCCATGCCGGCGGCCATGTATTCCTCGCGCATGCCGGCCATGGCGTTGGCGGTCATGGCGACGATCGGCGTCCGCGGCCGGCCGCTCTCTGCCTCGGCGGTACGGATGCGGCGGGTCGCCTCCATCCCGTCCATCACCGGCATCTGCACATCCATGAACACCAGGTCGAAATCATCGGCCCGGCAGGCCTCGATCGCCTCGGCGCCGTTTTCGACCACCGCCACCCGATAGCCCTGTTTTTCCAGAATGGTCGAGGCGACCGCCTGGTTGACGGTGTTGTCCTCGACCAGCAGCACACGGCGCCCGGCCGTGAGGGGGGCGGATGGCGGCGCCTCGGCCGATGCCGCCGGCGGCGGCGACAGGCCGAAGCTGCGGGCAAGGGCCGTGATCAGCTCCCCCCGCCGGATCGGCTTGGTGATCACCGCGTCGAAGACCCGCGCCGCCTCGGCCGAGGGCGGGGAGGAGGCGGCCAGGATCGTGCGCACCGTCTGAAACCGTGGATGCAGCCTGAGCCAGGTGCCGAGGATCGCACCATCCATGCCCCCCAGATTGAGATCGGTGACGACCAGATCCACCGGCGTGCCGGTCTGGGCGGCCTTTTCCAGCAGGTGCAGGCTTTCGGCGACGTCGGTGGCCTCGCTGATCTCCATGCCCAGCTCTCCCAGGTGATGGGCCAGAACCCGGCGGTTGAGCGGCAGATCGTCGACGATCAGCGCCCGCCGCCCGCGCAATCCGGCCTCCAGCCCCTCGCCGCCCTCCGGGGGTGCGGGCAGCGTCGTCCGCTCCAGCGGGACCTCGAAGCGGAAGACCGATCCCCGGCCGGGCTCGCTGTCGACCGAGATCGTGCCGCCCATCAGCTCGACCAGTTTCAGGCAGATGACAAGCCCCAGCCCCGAGCCGCCGAAGCGGCGGGTGATCGAGGCGTCGGCCTGGGCGAATTTATGGAACAGCTTTGCGGTCTGGTCGGCGCTCATGCCGATGCCGGTATCGCGCACCTCGAACAGCAGGCGCCGGTGGTCGGTTCCTGGCCGGTCGGCCCCTCCGGACCGGCCTTCGCAATCTTCGCCACTTTCGTTGCCAACATCTTCGCAATCTTCGCAAGCCACCGGACCCAGGTCGCGCACGGTGACGGCGACATGGCCGCGTTCGGTGAATTTCACCGCATTGCCGGCCAGGTTGAGCAGGATCTGCCTGAGCCGCGTGGGATCGCCCAGCCAGCCGGTGCCGGTGTCGGGTTCGGCCATGCAGGCGATCTCGATGCCCTTATCGCGGGCCCGGGGCGCCAGGATCGCGGCGACGCCATCCAGCAGCCCGGTCAGATCGAAGGGCAGGTGTTCCAGCTCGACCCTGTCGGCCTCAAGCTTCGAGATGTCGAGGATGTCGTCGATCACCACCAGCAGGGCTTCGGCGCTGTCGCGCACGGTTTCGGCATAGCCGCGCTGCTCGTCGTCGAGCGGGGTGCCGAGCAGGATCTGGGTCATGCCCATCACGCCGTTCATCGGCGTGCGGATCTCGTGGCTCATATTGGCCAGGAAGTCGGATTTGGCCTGGCTTGCGGTCTCGGCCATGACCTTCGCCCGTTCCAGCGCCGTGGCGAGCGAGGCGAGTTCGCTGGCCTGGCGTTCCAGCTGCGCATTGGCCTCGCGCAGTTCGACGATCGCCCGGTTGCGGATGGTGAGATCTGTGATCGCGCCGACGAACATCCGGCCCTGATCGGTGACGAACTCACCCACCGACAATTCGATCGGGAAGCTGCTGCCATCCTGGCGCCTTCCCTGCAGCTCGCGGCCGATGCCGATGATCCTGGGCGGGCTGCCGGCCACATAGCGGGCGACATAGCCGTCATGGGCGGCAGCCAGTTCCGGATCCATCAGCATGGCCACGTTCTGCCCGATCATCCGATCGGCCGGCCAGCCGAACAGCCGCTCGGTGGCGGCATTGACCATGGCCATGCGGCCGTCTGCGCCGATCACCACGATGCCAACGCCCAGCGTGCCGAACAGCGCCTGCAGCCGGGCCTCGCTCTCGCGCAGCTGTGCTTCGCCGCGCCGGATTTCGGTGACGTCGGAGAAGGTCACCGCGCAGCCCTCGCCCAGCCGCACCGCCTGAACGCGGAACCAGCGGTCGCCGCTCTCCCGCCGGGCGGCATGGTCGAACAGGGCCGGCTCGCCGCTGTCGACCACCGCGGCATAGCGCGCCACCAGTTCGGGCCCCTCGCGGCTGCGCAGCGTCTTCAGCGTGTTGCCGATCGCCTTGTCGAGCGGCACGCCGGTCTTGCGGACGAAGGCGGCATTGGCCATGACGATGCGGAAATCGTCGATCCGTCCCGCCTCGTCGCGGACGGGTTCAATGGTCATGATCGCGTTCAGCGAGGCATGCATTATGCCCGACAGCATGTCGCGGGCGCGGACGATTTCGGCCGCGTGCCCGCGCTCTTCGGTCACGTCGGCGCAGCTCGTCACCAGCCCGCCGCGCTGCATGCGCCTGACCCGGGTTTCGATCACCCGGCCGTCTTCATGGGTCGTCTCGAAGGGCTCGGTCAGGATGGCGTCGTCGGCGGCGATCAGATCGCGCAGCCGGGCCAGATCGGCCGCCGTCCCCCGGGCGCAGGCGATCTCCACCACGCCCAGATCCTGGCCCACGACCAGCCGGCCCGGGGCGATGCCGTGCAGATCCTCGAACCGGGCATTCCAGGCCAGCAGCTGCAGATCGGGGCCGAAGGCGGCAATGCCGTTGTCGATGGTCTGCAACACGGCATCCAGCAGCGCCTCGCGCTCGGCAAGCGCGGCCTTGGCCTGCATCTGCTCGGTCAGGTCGCGGCCGGATCCGCGGAAGCCGCGGAAGTTGCCGGCATCGTCCAGGATCGGCTCGCCGTTCATCTCCACATGGCGCAGCCGGCCCACACCGTCGAAGATGTCGTAGCAGAGGTTGCGGAAGGACCGCCGCCCGGCCAGGGCCTCGGCATAGGCCCGGAAGCCCGGCTGCGCGGTATCCGCCACCAGTTCGCGCCGGGTGCGGCCCAGGATCTGCGCCGGGTCCAGGCCGATTTTCAGCACCCCCGGCGACATGGCGGTGAAGCGCCCGTCGGCATCGGTTTCCCAGTACCAGTCCGATGACAGCTCGGTCAGTGCCTTGAACCGGATCTCGCGTTCGGCCAGCTCGGCCGTGCGGGCCGCCACCTGGCGCTCCAGATCGGCCGCCATGCGCTGCGATGCCTGCGCCGACAGGCGCTGACGCTCCAGCCGCGCCAGATGCATCTGCAACAGCGCCGCGAGCAGCAGCGCGATGACGCTCAGCGCCAGCGTGGTGTAGAGCGGATGGGCCAGGTTCAGCGACGCGACGAAGGGCGCGCCCGCGCCGATGGTCACCAGCCAGTTGCGGTCGAAAACCCGGATCGGCAGGGTTTCGGTCAGCACCTGACTGGTGGCGAAACCGGCGCTGCGGTGAAATGCCTCGGCCTCGGGGTCGTCGGTGACGTCGCGGATCGACAGCTCCACCGGCCTGTCGTCGTGGCCGGTCCCGGCCAGAACATCGTCGATCACCAGCGGCGCATAAGTCCAGCCGGTGGTGGCGGCCATCCGTTCGGCGACGGTGCCGAGCGGCATGCCCGGCCGATAGACCGGCAGCAGCAGCAGGAAACCGCGATCGCGGGCGCCCGTCGCCTGGACCAGGGTGATCGGCGCGGTCAGCGCAGCCTCGCCGCTGATCATCGCCGCCCGCGCGGCGCCGGCGCGGGAGATTTCCGAGGCGATATCCAGTCCCGCCGCGCCGGCATTCGGGGCTGTGGGCTCGATATAGCGGATGATCCAGCTTTCGCCCTCATGCGCGGTCAGGCGGCGGATGGCGAAATCGGGCCGGCCGTCGGCACGCTCACGCGCGATGAAGGACTGTTCCTCGCCCGGGCGCAGCCGGGTGATGACCCCGAAGCCCAGCGCGCCGGGAAATTCCCGGGCGATGTCGCGGCTGGCGGCATAGGTTCTGAAGGCGGCCAGCGTCATGTCGCGGTCGCCGCCCACCAGCAGGGCGCCGCGGGCCCCCTGCAGCCCGTATTCATAGGTGTGGATGCGGTCGGCGATGCGACCCGCCATATCGGTTGCGGTCAGGCGGAACCGGTTGCCGATCACCGTCTGATTGGTCTGATGCTGCCAGACCCCGCCCAGTACCGCCGCGACCAGCCCCAGGATCAGGAGCAGCGCCGCAGCCGGATACGGCCGCGCGCTGCGGCCGGGCCGGGCGGATCCGGACAATGGGGGCGTCTCCCGCGGGGCGGGATCTGGCTGTTCAGTGGCGTTGTGCACGCGCGGGATTCCGGCTGTTGGATCGGCTCTGTTTTGCAAAGTGTAGATCCGAAACGTCACAAAGTCCTTAACGGCCCGCCAGATGAAGAATACCTCTCCGGGTATTCAGTCATGATGTGGGGTAAGGGCAGATACTTAGTTTTCATATATTTGAAGAACCATGCAGTGATCATGCGGGTGCGCGGGTTATTCATGCGCATGCAGGCGGCTCCCGGCGGGCTTGCATTTCGCGGCGCAGCACGATAAACCAGGATCATGCTGCAACGCGGCAGCCGGCATCCGTCTTCAGGATGTGCCCCTCTTCGGAATGTAGCCTGCGACCGATGTAGACCCGGACCGGTACCGCCCGAGACTGACGTGGCCCGCCCGCCTGGCTTCCGCCCGGCCGCGGGGCCTGCTCGTGCGTATCGTTGTTCCCTGGTCCATCGCGCCCCGCGGCCCCGAACCCCCCTCTCATCTTCCGCAAGAATCATCTTCCGCAAGAAACTGTCCCGACCGCGTCGCCGGCCGCCCGGCTGCCGCAGTCGCAAACCGTCCGGAGACGTCCGTCTTGACCACGCAATCCTCCCCATCGGCTGGCCCGCGCGGCCGGCTTCGCGCCGAATGGTTCGGCAATATCCGCGGCGACCTGCTTTCGGGCCTGGTGGTCGCGCTGGCGCTGATCCCCGAAGCGATCGCCTTTTCGATCATCGCCGGCGTCGACCCCAAGATCGGGCTCTACGCCTCGTTCTCGATCGCCGTCGTCACCGCCATCGCCGGCGGCCGGCCGGGCATGATCTCGGCTGCGACCGCCGCGACCGCCGTGCTGATGGGCTCGCTGGTCCGCGATCACGGGCTCGATTATCTGCTGGCCGCCACCGTGCTCGCCGGCCTGCTCCAGATCCTGGCCGGGCTGCTCCGCTTCGACTATGTGATGCGGTTCGTGTCGAACTCGGTGATGACCGGCTTCGTGAACGCACTCGCCATCCTGATCTTCATGGCCCAGCTGCCGGAACTGATCGGCGTGCCCTGGATCACCTATCCGATGGTCGCGGCCGGGCTCGCCATCATCTATCTCTTCCCCCATCTCACCCGCGCGGTGCCCTCGCCGCTGGTCTGCATCGTGGTGCTGACGGTGGTGGCGCTGTCGATGGGGCTGGAGCTGCGCACCGTGGGCGATATGGGCGAGCTGCCCTCCAGCTGGCCGGCCTTCCTGATCCCCGACGTGCCGCTGACGCTGGAAACGCTGAAGATCATCCTGCCCTATTCGGCCGGCGTCGCCGCGGTCGGCCTGCTCGAAAGCCTGATGACCGCCCGCATCGTCGACGAGATGACCGACACCAGCGGCAGCCGCCGCCGGGAATGCTTCGGCCAGGGCCTGGCCAACACGGTCACGGGCTTTCTGGGCGGCATGGCCGGCTGCGCGATGATCGGCCAGTCGGTGATCAACGTGAAATCCGGCGGCCGCGGCCGGCTGTCCTGCTTCTGCGCCGGTGTGTTCCTGCTGTTCCTGATCGTCGTTACCGGCGATCTGGTGGCGCAGATCCCGATGGCGGCGCTGGTCGCGATCATGATCATGGTCTCGGTCGGCACCTTCCGCTGGTCGTCGCTGAAGGAACTGGCCACCCATCCGCGGGTGTCGAGCCTGGTGATGCTGGCGACCGTGGTGACGGTGATCGCCACCCATAATCTGGCGATCGGGGTGGGCGTGGGCGTGCTGCTCTCGGGCCTGTTCTTTGCCTGGAAGATTTCGCGCATCGTGCGGGTGACCTCGACGCTGTCGGAAGACGGCCGCACCCGCACCTATCTGGTCGAAGGCCAGGTCTTCTTCGCCTCGGCCGAGATTTTCCAGTCCGGCTTCGATACCAAAGAGGATCTGGAGCGGGCGGTGATCGACGTCTCCCGCGCCCATATCTGGGACATTTCCAGCGTCGCGGCGCTTGATGCCGTGGTGCTGAAATTCCGCCGCCACGGCACCCGCGTCGACATCCTGGGCCTGAACGAGGCCAGCGCCTCGATCGTCGACCGGCTGGCGCTGCACGACAAGCCGGGTGCGGCCGGGCGGCCGGCGGGGCATTGACGGTGGGGCATTGACGGAGGCCGGGCGGCCCGCCGCGGCCGCCCGGCCCGATCACCCGCCGCCGACCGATCAAGGGCGACGTGAGGCGGGCTGCACGGAATCGACAGGGAGTGCAGATCGGTACCAGAGTTGGAAAAACGGAGGGATCCGATCCTTACGGAAAGAGAGGGACGACCGTCATGGCGGGTGCAGTCAAACGCTCTATCGGTCTGTCTCCGCAGCGCGCGGCCTTCGTCGACCGGTTGCTCGCCACGGGCGCCTATGCCGATGTGGATGAGGTGATCGATGCAGGGCTCCGCGCCCTGCAAGATCAGGATGCAGAGATCGAGCGCCGGCTGCGAGAGGATGTTGCCCCGGTCTATGATGCCGTCGAAGCGGATCCTGGCCGCGTCATCCCTGTTGATGACGCCTTCGATCGTCTGCGCGCCTTGCATGCCAGTTGCGTGAAGGCCGGCAAGTGAGCCGTGGCGTTGCCCTCGCGGGCCTTCACCCTGGTCGATGCAGGGACCGCCTCCGCAGACCCACCACAAATCTGCCCCCGTCTCGCCCGCGAACCCCAAGCTCCCGTGAAAATCCCGGGAGGTTCGCGAAAAGAAATTGTCCCGTTTTTCAATTGGTTAAATTTCACAATTTATTCATGTTCATACTATGGAATGACTTCCAGAAGAGGTTCGCGCGGATCGCCTTTTTCCGGCCCCCGATTCAGGCTATTAAGAGGGGGTGGGTCGCACCCTTGCGGGTGCGTGGATTGAAACGCGGGGCACCGGTACAGCGTGGAAGCCCGCGCGAGTCGCACCCTTGCGGGTGCGTGGATTGAAACCGGATCAGTGCCCCGGGGGCGGCGGCGCTGACCCGTCGCACCCTTGCGGGTGCGTGGATTGAAACGAAATCGACTTTGTCGAGGTGGCGCGATCTGGCGTCGCACCCTTGCGGGTGCGTGGATTGAAACCGCCAAAACGCGCGTCTGACGATTCACCGTGGCGTCGCACCCTTGCGGGTGCGTGGATTGAAACCCTGAGTGTGTAACCGCACTCACGAATCAAATCGTCGCACCCTTGCGGGTGCGTGGATTGAAACCACTGGAGCCCGGCGACGCTCAAAAAAACCTTCGGGTCGCACCCTTGCGGGTGCGTGGATTGAAACACGCCCGAGGCCGATCCTGGCGATGGTGCCGCCGGTCGCACCCTTGCGGGTGCGTGGATTGAAACTGGCCATCGCCGCGGCCCTGGAAGCGGAGGGCCGTCGCACCCTTGCGGGTGCGTGGATTGAAACCGTACTTCCGGAACGGCGAGGCCGTGAACGTAAAGTCGCACCCTTGCGGGTGCGTGGATTGAAACAGCTGCCGCGGCGCCCGCGCCCGGACCATCCCGTGTCGCACCCTTGCGGGTGCGTGGATTGAAACTGGTTGGTTGATGTCAGGCTGCATCAGGGGTCTCGTCGCACCCTTGCGGGTGCGTGGATTGAAACGCGGCGCGCTCGACCAGGTATTCCATAGCCGCGGACGTCGCACCCTTGCGGGTGCGTGGATTGAAACGACGCCTGCGTGGCCTTCGCAGGTCACGATCTGGTCGCACCCTTGCGGGTGCGTGGATTGAAACCATGCCCACGATATTCGCGCGAGCAGGCGGGCGCGTCGCACCCTTGCGGGTGCGTGGATTGAAACCGGGTCGGATCTTGGCTGGAGGAGGCTTCCTGATGGTCGCACCCTTGCGGGTGCGTGGATTGAAACGACTCGGACGCACTGGCCGCCGCGGAGGACAACCGTCGCACCCTTGCGGGTGCGTGGATTGAAACCGTCGGCGTCGGCGAAGGCGGACATCAAGCCCGAGTCGCACCCTTGCGGGTGCGTGGATTGAAACACGGCCGAGCGCCCAAGCTATGCCGAGCGACGCACGTCGCACCCTTGCGGGTGCGTGGATTGAAACACGGCATCGGATTTGATGCCGTCGAAAGGAGCGGTCGCACCCTTGCGGGTGCGTGGATTGAAACTTCGGCTGCCCGACGGCACGCCGTGCACCACGGTCGCACCCTTGCGGGTGCGTGGATTGAAACCGAGGCCGAGACCGTATGGATCGGCGCCATCGCCTCGGCTTTCCCGGCTCATCGACCCCGGGTCACCCCCTTCTCCCGCCCCATCTTCACCCGCCCCACCCGCCGCACCACCGCCGGCGTCTCCACCAGCCCCGGCAGGGGGGCCGGCATGCGGCGGCGCCAGTTGGGGTGTTCGTGGATGGTGCCGGGCAGGTTGGGCTGGTCGTCCAGCCCGACCAGGTCTTCCAGCGGGGCCAGCACCAGGGGGGCGCGGCTGCGGCCCAGGAAGTCGAGGGCCGCGTCGATCACCGGGGCGGGCGTGTCGGGGGCGGGTTCGGGGCCGGTGGCGGTGCCGGCATTGGTGAAGGCGGTCCAGAGCCGGGTGCGGTCGCGGGTGCGGGTCTCCTGCGCCAGTGCCGCGGTCTCACCGGGCCCGAACAGCGAGAGGCGCTCGCGCCAGGCGATGTCGAGCCCCTGCCACCAGCCGGCGGTGGTCGGCAGGTCGTGGGTGGTGGTGGTGGCGGTGATGCCGTCCTCCCAGGCCTCCGGGGCGCGGAAACCGTCCGTCCCGTCGCGTTCGAACCACAGCACCCGGGTGCCCATCAACCCGCGGGCGGCCAGCACCGCGCGGAAGCCGTCGGGCACCGTGCCCAGATCCTCGCCGATCACCACCGCCCGGCGGCGCTGCGAGACATCCGCCACCACATCCAGCATCTCCGCCAGCGGATAGCGCAGATAGGCGCCTTCGGCCGGTGACGCGCCGTCGGGGATCAGCCAGAGCCGCATCAGCCCCAGAACATGGTCGATGCGGATGCCGCCGGCGGCGGCGAGGGTCGCGTCCAGCATCTGGCGGAAGCCGGCGCAACCGGTTTCCAGCATCACCCGCGGCGACGGCGCCGCCAGCCCCCAGTTCTGGCCCAGCGGGTTGAACAGATCGGGCGGCGCGCCGATGCTCGCCCCGGTCAGGATACCCGCCCCGTTCAGATCGCCGGCGCGCTCGCTCCACGACTGCGCGCCGCTGCCGTCGACACCGATGGCGAGGTCGGCGATCAGCCCCACCCCCATCCCGGCATCGGTGGCCGCCCTCTGCGCCCCGGCCAGGCCGCGGAAGGCGAGCCATTGCCGCAGCCGCGCCCGATCCACCGCCTCCGCCGCGCTTTTGGCCATATTGGCCACAGATGAGCCATGTGGATCGCGAAAGTCTTGTGGCCAGGATGGCCATCCGCCGGTCAGCCCCTGCTCCCGAAACCGGGCATCCAGCACCTCGAAGACCGCATGATCGTCCAGCGCGCGGCCGCGTGCGGCCCGGAAGGCCTGCCAGTCGGCATCGGCGGCAAGCCGGGCGCCATGGGCCTTCAGCAGATGGTCGATCACCGCCCGTTTGACCGCCGCCACCTCGGGCCAGTCCACCAGCGGCGCCGCCGCGGCGGCACGGGCGCGCGCCGCAAGCCCCAGCGTCTCCAGCGCCCGCGCGGTCTCCGCGGGGCCGGCGATGTCGTCGGGGTCGATGATCAGCTCGTTCAGGAACAGCCGGCTGGACGGGGCATAAGGGCTCCAGCGATGCGGATCGGCGCCGAACAGGGCATGGACCGGGCTCACCCCCAGGCAGCAGGCCCCGGCTTTGCCCAGGCTGCGGGCGAGCCCGGCCAGCGCGGTGGTATCGCCGCAGCCCGGATCGCCCGATCGCCGCAGCCCGTAAAGCTGCGCCGTCGCCCCCCAGGCCCGCGGAGGCCGGCCGGGCTGGCCCAGGGCCGCGTCCAGGCCGAAGCAGCGCGGGCCCATTGCCGCATCCGGCCGCGGCGGCGGCAAAGCGGCCGCCCGCTCCAGGCTCTCGCGGATCTGTGCCGGGCTGTCGGCCGGCAGGTCCAGCACCGCCAGCAGCGCGCGCAGCGTGTCGGGGGTCACACTGTGTCCCTGGCCCGCGGCATCGGTCCAGCTGGTGGCGATGCCGGCGGCGGCGGCCAGGGCCTGCAACTGTTGATTAAAATCATTACCGCCTGTGGTTGCAGATTGATCGGTTGTGGCTCGGTTAATTATAGTCCTTCCGGTTGTATTCGGGCTCATGGCTCGGGCTCCCTCAGCACCGCCGCGGTGGTCATGGGCGCAAGCGCGCCCGTCTCCAGCGCCTCGATTGCCTCAGGGGGCACGAACAGCCAGCGGCCCTCGGGCTTTCCGTCCAGCGGCACCGGGCTGCCGTCCAGATTGCAGAACAGGGTCAGCACGGCGCCGTCGCCCAGCCGCCAGGCGGCGCGCACCGCCTTGGGACCGATGGCCGCCGCCCCCTCGGACACGGCCCCCTCCAGCCGCGGCACGATCTCGCGCTGTCGGAGCGCGATCAGCCCGGCAACCAGGGCGGCCCGGGCGCGGCCCGGCTCACGCGCCGCCTCGTCCGCTTCGGTCCGCGAGGTCTCGAAGGTCAGCGCCGCATTGGGGTCGGGGATGCGGGCCCGGGCCTGATCGTCGGCGAACCGCTCGAACCGGGCGAATTCCCGCCGCCGGCCCTCGCGCACCAGCGGTGCCAGTTCGTCGTGATGATCGGTGAAGAACAGGAAGGGCCGGGTGCTGCCCCAATCCTCGCCCATGAACATCAGCGGGATGGCGGGTGCGAGCAGGATCAGCGCGGTCGCCGCCGCCACCGCCGCCACCGGCGCCAGGCTGGTCAGCCGCTCGCCGAAGGCGCGGTTGCCGATCTGGTCGTGGTTCTGCAGGAAGTTGACGAAGGCGGTGGGCGGCAGATGGCCGCTCGGCTCGCCCCGCCTCTCGCCGCCGCGATAAGGCGACGGATCGCCCTGATAGACGAACCCCTCGGCCAGCGCCCGGGCCAGACGCTCCGCCGGCGCCTCGGCATAATCGGCGTAATAGCCGTCGGTCTCGCCGGTCAGCAGCACATGCATCACGTGGTGCATGTCGTCGTTCCACTGCGCGTCATAAAGCCCCGGTGCCAAATGGCGGGCGGCATTGCCGTCATGTTCCAGCACCAGATGGATATGGCGGCCGGGCTCGGTTTCGCTCCGGATCCGGGCGGCGGTCTCGTCCAGCCAGTCGGGATCGGGGATCGCATGGACGGCATCGAAGCGCAGCCCGTCGAAGCGGTATTCGTTCAGCCAGTAGAGCGCGTTCTCCGTGAAATGGCGGCGCACCTCCGGCCGGCGGAAATCGATCGCCTCGCCCCAGGGGGTCTCGATGTCGGTGCGGAAGAAGCCGCCGGCATAGCCGTGGATATAGTTCCCGTCCGGCCCGAAATGGTTATAGACCACGTCCAGGAACACCATCAGCCCCAGCCCGTGGGCGGTGTCGATCAGGGTCTTCAGCTCTTCGGGGCTGCCATAGGCATGGTCGGGGGCATAGGGCAGCACGCCGTCATAGCCCCAGTTGCGGGCGCCGGGGAAATCATTCACCGGCATCAGCTCGATGGCGGTGAAGCCGCGGGCCGCAATCTCGGCCAGGCGGCGGGTGACGCCGGCAAAGCCCTCCCACAACCCGGCATGTACTTCCAGGATCACCGCCTCGCGCCAGGGCCGGCCGCGCCAGTCGCCATGGCGCCAGAGGAAGGCTTCGGGGTCGATCACTTCCGACGGACCGTGGACATCCTCGGGCTGGAAACGCGACACCGGGTCGGGCACCACCAGATCCTCGCCCATGCCATAGCGATAGCGGGTGCCCGCGCCGCATTCGACCGTCGCCTCGTGCCAGCCTTCGCCCAGTGCCAGCATGTCGATCGGATCGCGCCCCTCGATCAGCAGCCGCACCCGGCCATGATCCGGCGCCCAGATCCGGAACCGGGTCCGCCCCGACCCGACCGGTTCGGCACCGGCCGACAGTGGCTGATGGAAGCGGCGGCCCGGTGGCGGATCGGCCGGCAGGGATGCCGCCAGCACTTGCAGGCTGCGGGCCCGCACCGTCACCCGGCCGCCGGTCAGCGGCACCTCGTCGGTCTCGCCGTCGCTTGTGTCCAGAATGCGGGTCCAGGCCAGGCCGTGGCGGGCAAGCGGGCGCAGCGGCAGGATGAAATCCTGATCCTCGGCCCCGGTGTTGAACAGGGTCAGCACGACGTCGAGCAGTTGGTCCGGCGCCCGATCCGACGGACCTATATCCGATGGGCCTGTGCGGACCAGCGCCAGCGCCCGGGTGGCCGGGTCGTTCCAGGTTTCGGCCGGCACCGGCCCGCCATCGACCCCGAACCAGGCGATATCGGCCAGATCGAAGGCATAGCGCCGGTCGCCATGCAGAAAGCGGCGGTCGCGCAGCACCGCGAAGCGCCGCCTTGCGGCCGCCACAGCGGCGGTGAACCGGGTCAGCGCCGCGCCCTCGGGCCGTTGCAGCGCCGCCCAATCCACCCAGGATATTTCGTTGTCCTGGGCATAGGCGTTGTTGTTGCCCTGCTGGCTGCGGCCGAATTCGTCGCCGGCCAGCAGCATCGGCGTGCCCTGCGACAGCAGCAGGGTGGCGATCATCGCCCGTTGCAGCCGGGCACGGGTGTCCAGGATCGCCGGGTCGTCGGTCTCGCCCTCGACGCCCCAATTCGCCGACAGGTTGTCGCCATGCCCGTCGCGGTTGTCCTCGCCATTGGCCTCGTTGTGCTTCTCGGCATAGGACACCAGGTCGCGCAGGGTGAAGCCGTCATGGGCGGTGATGAAGTTGACCGATGCCTGGGCGCCGCGATGGCGGTGGTCGAAGATGTCGCCCGATCCGGCCAGCACCGCGGCAAAGCCGGGCAGGCTGCCGTCGTCGCCGCGCCAGCTGCGGCGCACCGTGTCGCGATAGCGGTCGTTCCATTCCGAAAACCCGGGCGGGTGATTGCCCAGCTGATAGCCGCCGGGCCCGATATCCCAGGGTTCCGAGATCAGCTTGACGCGTGACAGCACCGGGTCCTGCAGGATGGCGTCGAAGAACCCCGACCCGGGGTCGAAACCGGTGCCTTCGCGGCCGAGCGTCACCCCCAGATCGAAGCGGAAGCCGTCGACATGATAGACCTCCACCCAGTGGCGCAGGGAATCCAGCACCATCTGCAGCACGCGGGGATGCGACAGGTTCAGCGTGTTGCCGCAGCCGGTGTCGTTGATGCAATAGCGTTCCTCGCCCGGCACCAGCCGGTAATAGCTGGCATTGTCCAGCCCGCGGAAGGAGAGCGTCGGTCCAAGCTCGCTGCCCTCGGCGGTGTGGTTATAGACCACGTCCAGGATCACCTCGATCCCGGCGGCGTGCAGCCGGCGCACCGCGACTTTCACCTCGTCCAGCTCGGCCGTCGACAGATAGCCGGGTTCGGGGGCGAAAAAGCCGATGCTGTTATAGCCCCAGTAATTTCTCAGGCCCCGGTCGACCAGATGGCGGTCCTGCACGAAGGCATGGACGGGCAGCAGCTCCACGGCGGTCACGCCCAGCCGTAGCAGATGGTCCACGAAGCGCGGATCGGCGAGGGCGGCGAAGGTGCCGCGCTCATGCGGGCGGATGTCGTCGCGCCGCATGCTGATGCCGCGCAGATGGGTCTCGTAGATCAGGGTCTCGGTCCAGGGCACCTCCGGGCGGCGATCGTCGCCCCAGTCGAAGGCATCCACCGTCACCACCGCCTTGGGCATGGCCGGCGCGCTGTCGCGGCGGTCGAACGACAGATCGCGCCGGGCTGAGCGTGTGCTGTAGCCGAACAGATGATCCGACCAGCGCAGCCGCCCGGCGATCCGCCGGGCATAGGGGTCGAGCAGCAGCTTGTTCGGGTTGAAGCGATGGCCGCGCAGCGGCTCGTAGGGGCCATGGGCGCGATAGCCATAGACCAGCCCCGGCCCGGCATCGGGCAGATAGCCGTGCCAGACCTCGTCGGTACACGCCGGCAGCGGCATGCAGGCGATCTGCCGGCGGCCCTGCCGGTCGAACAGACACAGATCCACCCGGCTGGCATTGGCCGAGAACACGGCAAAATTGACGCCCAGCCCGTCCCAGCGCGCACCGAGCGGCCAGGGACGTCCGGGAAACAGGCGATCGGCCGGGATGGGCATGGGGTGGAACTACCTTCCCTGTCTCAACATCAGTGTGGAAAGCGGCGGCAGCGTCAGGGTGAGAGAGGCGGGCCGGCCATGCGCCGGGGTTTCCACCGCCAGCGCCCGGCCGCCATTGCCCAGGCCCGAACCGCCATAGGCGGTGGCGTCGGTGTTCAGCACCTCGTGCCAGATGCCGGGGGCCGGAACCCCGATACGATAGCCCTCGCGCGGGACCGGGGTCAGATTGGCGACCACAAGCATGCCAGAGGACGGGGGGGCGGGCTCGGTCGCCTCTTCCCCCGTGCGGCGGATCCAGGCGAAGACGCTGTTGGCGGCATCGTCGCCCACCACCCACTGAAAGCCGCCCGGGTCGTCGTCGCGGGCGTGCAGCGCCGGCTCGTGGGCGTAGAGCCGGTTCAGATCGGCGACCAGCGCCTGGATGCCCTGATGGCCGGGATCGTCGAGCAGCCCCCAGGGGGTGGAGCCGTCATGGTCCCATTCGCGCGGGTTGCCCAGTTCGCCGCCGGCAAAGATCAGCTTGCGGCCGGGATGGCCCCACATGAAGGCGAGATAGGCGCGCAGATTGGCGCGTTTCTGCCAGTCATCCCCCGGCATGCGGCCGAGCAGCGAGCCCTTGCCGTGGACCACCTCGTCATGCGACAGCGGCAGCACATAGCGTTCCGACCAGGCATAGACCAGGCTGAAGGTCATGGTGCCGTGATGCCAGCGCCGGTTGATCGGGTCCTCGCCCATATATTTCAGGCTGTCGTGCATCCAGCCCATATTCCATTTGAGCGTGAAGCCCAGCGCGGTCTCCGATCCTTCGGCCGCGACCGGCGCCGTCACCCCCGGCCAGGCGGTGGATTCCTCGGCGATGGTCATGGCGCCCGGCACGCGCGCCTCGATCACCTGGTTCAGCCGGCGCAGAAAGGCCACCGTTTCCAGGTTCTCGCGGCCGCCATGGATGTTGGGCACCCAGTCGCCGGCCTCGCGGCTGTAGTCGCGATAGAGCATCGAGGCCACGGCATCCACCCGCAGTGCATCGACATGGTAATGCTCCAGCCAATAGAGCGCGCTCGCGATCAGGAAGCCGGCTACCTCGTCGCGGCCGTGATTGTAGATGGCGGTGTTCCAGTCGCGATGAATGCCCTCGCGCGGGTCTTCATGCTCGTAAAGCGCCGTGCCGTCGAAGCGGAACAGCCCGTGGCTGTCCATCGGGAAATGCGCCGGCACCCAGTCCAGGATCACCCCGATCCCGGCGGCGTGGCAGCGGTCCACGAAGCGCGCGAAGCCGCGCGGCCGGCCGAAACGGGCGCTGGGGGCGAACAGCCCCAGCGGCTGATAGCCCCAGGATCCGCCGAAGGGGTGCTCCATCACCGGCAGCAGCTCGACATGGGTGAAGCCCAGCGCCCGGACATAGGGGATCAGCCGGTCGGCCAGCCCGTCCCAGTCCAGCTGCGGGTGGGCGGCATCGCGGAACCACGACGCCGCATGGACCTCGTAGACCGAGACCGGCATCTTCAGCAGATCGGTGGTGGCGCGCCGGGCCATCCAGCTGCCGTCGGTCCAGGGGAAGGGGGTCGGGTCGGGCACGATGCTGGCGGTGCCGGGCGGCATTTCCGTCGCCTGGGCCATCGGGTCGGCCTTGTGCAGCACGGCGCCGCCGCGGCTGCGGATCTCGTAGCGATAGGCCCGGCCCGGGCCGATGCCGGGCAGGAACAGCTCCCAGACGCCGGCCGTATGGCGTAGCCGCATCGGGTGGCGGCGCCCGTCCCAGCCGTTGAAATCGCCGGTCACCGAGACCCGGTCGGCATTGGGTGCCCAGACCGCGAACACGGTGCCGGCGACGCCGTCGATCTCCGTTGCCCGCGCACCCAGCACCCCCGGCAGGTCGGGATGGCGGCCGGTGCGGATCAGCTGCAGATCCTCGTCGGTCAGGATCGGGCCGAAGCGATAGGGATCTTCCACCGTTTCCGTGCCCCGGCCGGTGGTCACCACCAGCCGGTAGGGGGCATCCTCGATCGTGCCGGCGAAGATCCCGGCCGGATGCACCCGGGCCAGGATGCCCAGCGGCCGGCCATCCTGTTGCGCCGCTGCCCCCACCTCGTCGGCATCGGGGCGGATCACCACCAGCCGGCGCCGGCCCGGTCCGGAGATGGGAACCGGTCCCAGGATGGGGCCGGGACCCAGCACCGCGAAGGGGTCGCCATGGCGGGCCTCGGCCAGGGCCTCGATCGCCCCCCGGTCCAGGCCGGGGGGCCGGCCGGTTCATGCGTCGGGTGCGACATCGTCGGTCTCCGGTACCAGTCGTTCGGCCAGCCGGGCAAGACCGGCCGCCGGCAGCAGCAGCCAGTCCGGCCGCAGCTCGGCCTCGTAGGCGACCTCGTAGGCCGCCTTCTCGATCAGGAACAGTTTCAGCAGCGCCGGCAGGTCGGGGGCGGTGGTGGTGGCCTCGTCGCCGGCATAGCCGGCCAGGAAGGCCCGCTCCATGTCGCCGCGCAGCCGCAGCAGCCAGTGGGCGGGATCGTCGGGCTCCAGCCCTGCACCGGTATCCGATGCCGGGGCCGCCGGATGGGGCAGGGCGGTCACGTAATCGATCGAGCGCAGGAGCCCCGCCACATCCCGCCAGGGGCTGTCCTTCGCCCGGCGCAGTGCCAGCGGCCGGGTCGGCTCGCCCTCGAAATCGATCAGGGTGACATCGCCGGTCGACACCAGCAGCTGCCCCAGATGGAAATCGCCATGGATGCGGGTCAGCGTCGCGCCGGTCCCTGCCTCGGCCAGTGCGGCCACGGCCGCGGCCAGCCCCCGGCGCCGGGTCAGCACGCGCCGCACTGCCCGGGAAAGGGGGGTATCCTCCCCCGCGGCGGCATGATCGGCCAGAATATCGAAGGCCGTTTCCAGCGCTTGGCCGATTCGGCTATTCCAGGCGTTAATCGTAGCCGGATCGGCTATCTCCGGCGCAAAATTCACGTCCTCCGACGGCCGCGCCAGCACCTCGTGCAGCTCCTTCAGCCGGCGGCCGATGGTGCGGGTCAGCGCGCGGATCGTCGCCGTTGCATCCTCCAGCCGCTCGTGGTCGTGATGGTGCAGCGCGTCCAGCGCCCGGGCCAGCTGGTCGCCGGTCCAGTGCCAGCCATCGCCCTGATTGCGGATGAAGCGCTGGATCACCGCCAGGCTGGCGGTTTCTGCGGAGCCCTCCCCAACCGGGCCCTCCCACGCCAGTTCGCCCAGGAATTCCGCCACCCCGGCATAGCCGGCCCCGGTCAGATGGCGGGCCATTTCGACCTCGGGGTTGATGCCGGGCTGGATGCGGCGGATCAGCTTGATCACCGCGGTATCGCCCACGATCACCGAACTGTTGGTCTGCTCCGCCGTCATCCAGCGCACCTCGGCCCCGGGCGGCAGGGCACCCGCGATCGCAACCGCCTCGGCCGATCCGGGCCGCAGCGCCAGCCGCGCCCCTGGTGCCGCCTCTGCGCCGCCATCGGCCAGCGCCCTCATCAGCGCCCGGCCGAAACCTTCCAGCGCAAAACCGTCGGTCAGCAGCCCCACCCGCGCGGTCTGCCGCACCCGGGCGAGCGCCAGGCGCACCGGCAAAGCCGGGGTGTCCGGGCGGTCTGCCTCCCACAGAATGCCCAGCGGCAGGGCGTAGCGATCCTCGCTGCCGTCGTCGCGAGCGACCGCGACGCCGGTCAGCAGGATCTCGCCGTCGGTGCCGGGCAGCGGGTCGGCGAAATCCAGCCGCGCGGTTGCCGCCGCATCCCGGCCGCCCGCAAACCAGCGGCGCATGGCCAGCCAGGCCGGCAGCACCGTCTTCGACAGCCGGTCGCGATGGGGTTCTTCCAAGAGCTGCGCCAGCCCCCGGCGCAGCACGAAGGTTTCATGCTCGGGCAGGGGTTCCGGCGCCGGCAGGTGCCAGACCGGCGCCCGGCCTTCCGGTTCCAGCGCAAAGGCATAGAAGCCATAGGGCGGCAGGGTCAGCAGATAGGGCAGCTGGCCGATCGGCGGAAAGGCGGCACCGCCGACCAGTTCCATCGGCACCCGGCCTTCGAACCGCGACAGGTCCAGCTCCACCGCCTGGGCGGTGCGCGACAGATTGGCCACGCACAGCACCGTATCGCTGTCGTCGGCGCGCAGATAGGCCAGCACCCGGCGGTTGCCCGGGAACAGGAAATCCAGCCGTCCCCGGCCGAAGGCGCGGAAGCGGCGGCGGACCTGAAGCATGCGCCGGGTCCAGTGCAGCAGCGAATGCGGATCGCGGCTCTGGGTCTCGACATTCACTGCCGCATGGCCGTAAAGCGGGCTCATGATTGCCGGCAGGATCAGCTGTTCCGGATCGGCGCGCGAAAACCCGCCATTGCGGTCTGGCGACCATTGCATGGGGGTGCGCACCCCGTCGCGGTCGCCCAGATGGACATTGTCGCCCATGCCGATCTCGTCGCCGTAATACAGCACCGGCGTGCCGGGCATGGTCAGCAGCAGGCTGTGCATCAGCTCGATCCGCCGCCGGTCGCGATCCAGAAGCGGCGCCAGGCGCCTGCGGATGCCCAGATTGATCCGCGCCCGCCGGTCCGAGGCATAGGTCTCCCACAGGAAGGTGCGCTCGGTTTCGGTCACCATCTCCAGCGTCAGCTCGTCGTGATTGCGCAGGAAAATCGCCCATTGGCAGTTTTCCGGAATGTCCGGCGTCTGGCGCATGATGTCGGTGATCGGGAACCGGTCTTCCTGCGCGATGCTCATATACATCCGCGGCATCAGCGGGAAATGAAATGCCATGTGGCATTCGTCGCCAGCGCCGAAATATTCCTGGGTGTCTTCCGGCCATTGATTGGCTTCGGCCAGCAGCATCCGGTCACTGTAATGTTCGTCCAGATGGGCGCGGATCTTCTTCAGAATATCGTGAGTCTCGGGCAGGTTCTCGTTGTTGGTGCCCTCGCGCTCGATCAGATAGGGCACGGCGTCGAGCCGGAGCCCGTCCACGCCCATGTCGAGCCAGAAGCGCATCACCTTCAGCACCGCGTCCAGCACCCGCGGGTTGTCGAAATTCAGGTCGGGCTGGTGGGAATAGAAGCGGTGCCAGTAATAGGCCCCGGCCACCGGATCCCAGGTCCAGTTCGACTTCTCGGTGTCGAGGAAGATGATCCGGGTTTCGGGATATTTCCGGTCGTCATCCGACCAGACATAGAAATCGCGCTGCGCCGAGCCGCGCCTGGCGCGGCGGGCGCGCTGGAACCAGGGATGGGCGTCGGAGGTGTGGTTGATCACCAGTTCGGTGATGACCCGCAGGCCCCGGGCATGGGCCTCGGCCAGGAAGCGCTTGAAGTCACCAAGCGTGCCATAGGCGCGGTTGACGTCGCGATAATCGGCGATGTCGTAGCCGTCGTCGCGCAAGGGCGAGGGGTAGAAGGGCAGCAGCCAGATCGTGTCGACGCCAAGTGCCGCAATATAGTCCAGCCGCGAGATCAGCCCGGGAAAATCGCCGATGCCGTCGTCATTGCCGTCCTGAAACGACTTCACATGCAGCTGGTAGATGACGGCGTCCTTGTACCAGAGCGGATCGCCCGGTGCATGATCGGCGCCGCGGATGATCCGGCCTTGCGCGCCGGTTGGGGACGAGACGGTTGGGGATGAGACGGGCGTCGTGGGTGCAGGCATGTGGCTCAACCTCTCACCGGCGGCAGCACCCGCCAGATGGCGAAGGGAAGGTGGGCGGGGTCCAGGCGCAGCCGGTGATGCCGGCCGGTCCAGGTGGATCGCTGGCCGGTGACCAGATCATCCATGACGACGTGGGCATCCTCGGGCAGACCCCAGCGGTCCAGCGGCAGCTCGATCGCCGCCTCCTGGGCGTGGTGGGGGTCCAGGCTCACCGCCACCAGAACGATGTCGTCGCCCTGATCGGTCGTCTTGCTGAACAGCAGCACCTGGTCGTTCCAGGCGGTGTGGAAGGCGAGGCCGCGATTCTGATGCAGAGCCGGGTGTTCGGCGCGGATGCGGTTGAGCAGGGTGATCTCGGCGCGGATATGGCCCGGCCGGTTCCAGTCGCGGGGCCGGATCTCGTATTTCTCGCTGTCGAGATATTCCTCGCGCCCCGGCAGGGCTGCGCCCTCGCACAGCTCGAAGCCCGCATACATCCCCCAGAGGCTTGAGAGCATGGTGGCGAGGCAGGCGCGGATCAGGAAACCCGGCCGGCCCGAGGTCTGCAGGAAATAAGGGTTGATGTCGGGGGTGTTGACGAAGACATGCGGCCCGAAGAACTCCACCGCCGGCGGCGTGCTGAGTTCGGTGAAATAGTCGGTCAGCCCGGCCTTGTCGTCGCGCCAGGTGAAATAGGTGTAGGACTGCGCGAAGCCGAGCTTGGCCAGCCGGTACATGACCTTGGGCCGGGTGAAGGCCTCGGCCAGGAACACGGTGTCGGGATGGTCGCGGCGGATGTCGGCGATCAGCCATTCCCAGAACGGAAACGGCTTGGTGTGCGGGTTGTCGACCCGGAACAGCCGGACACCTTCCGCCACCCAGAAGGCCACCACATCCCTCAGCGCCTGCCAGAGCGACGGCACGGCGCCTTCGGCATAGAAGTCGACATTGACGATGTCTTCATAGCGCTTGGGCGGGTTTTCGGCATAGCGCATGGAGCCGTCGGATCGCCAGGCGAACCAGTCGGGATGGTCCTTCAGCCAGGGATGATCGGGCGAGCACTGGATGGCGAAATCAAGCGCCACCTCCATGCCCTGATCGGCCGCGGCGGCGACCAGGGCCCGGAAATCCTCCAGCGTGCCGAGTTCGGGATGGATCGCGTCATGGCCGCCCGCCTCGCTGCCGATGGCGTAGGGGCTGCCGGGATCGTCCGGGCCCGCCGTCAGGGCGTTGTTGCGGCCCTTGCGGTTGGTGCGGCCGATCGGGTGGATCGGCGGCATATAGAGCACGTCGAAGCCCATCGCCCGGATCTCGGGCAGGCGGCGGATCACGTCCTCGAACCGGCCGTGGCGGCCGGGGTCGTCTGTTTCCGAGCGCGGGAACAGCTCGTACCAGGCGGCAAAGCCCGCGCGCAGCCGCTCGACATCGACCGGGTAGTCGCGCGGCGTGGCGCTGGCGAAGGGGCGCGGGTCGACCAGCGCCATGGCCGCGCGGGTTTCGTCGTCGAGCAGGCGGCGGACCTTCGCCGCATCATCGCAGGCCTGCTCCACCTCCTGCACGATGTCGTCGATGCCATGGGCACGGAGCAGGGCCAGACCATCGGACAGATCCACCGGCCGGACCACGCCGGCCGCCTGCTTCTTGGCCAGATCCGCCCGGTAGGAGCCCCAGGCATCGCGCCAGGCCATGATCTCGAACCGGTGCCGGCCCAGCCGGTCCAGCGGCACCCGGCCCCGCCAGCGGTCGTTGACCATCGGGGTCATCGGCACCTCGCGCCATTCGGTCTCGTCCTCGGCGCGCAGCCGGAGCACGGCGCGGATCACGTCATGGCCGTCGGCGAAGATGTCGGCCTCGATCTCAAGCGTGCTGCCCAGCCGGCGGCGGATGGCGAACCGGCCGTCATCCAGCAGGGGGGAGACGGCCTCGATCGCGATCCGCGGCAGCTTCGCCGCCGCCTCGGCCGGCCCGGCCTCTGGCCCGCGCACAGGGGGGGCCGCCGCGATCTCCAGAACCGCCACCCCGCCGGGCGCCAGATCCAGCGGCGTGCCCGGCGGGTGATCGACCAGCCGCCGCGCGGCCATGTCCGGCCCGCGGGCCAGCAGCGGCTGCGGATCGAGGCGGAGGGGGGCGTCCAGCACCCGGGAGGCCACCACCAGCCGGTCGTCGCCGGCGCGGAAGGCGAGCACCGGGCCGCTCTGGCCGGTCAGAATGTCGAGCTTCGGCCGGCCGGCCTGCGCCATCCGCTCGAAACCGGCATTGGCGACCCTGAGCGCGGGGGAGAGGTCATAGGCCGGCCGTTCCGGCCGGGCGGGGGCCACGGTATCCGGGCGCAGCGGATCCGGTGCGCCCCGGTCGAACCCGGCCTGAACCACGATCCCGTCGAAGAGGAAGGGGGCAAGTTTCAGGCTGCGCCGTCCGGCCGCCTCTGCCGCCTCGGGCCCGCCCAGGATCTCGGGCAGGCGCGGCCCGAAGGGCACTTCCGGGCAGGCCAGCACGCTGCCGATGCGCGACAGCCGCGCGATCTCGTCCAGCATCCAGGGCGCCGCCAGATCCCACCAGGCATCGGAGGCGACCGCGGCATCGAAGCCGCAGGCGGCGAGCGCGTCGATCCGCTCCGCCGTCAGCCCATGGGTCCAGAGCAGCAGCCGGCAATCGGCGGCGCGGGCACAGAGCCGCGCCCAGATCTCGGGCGTCACCGCCTGGGGCAGGGGCGCGCGGAAGCCCGCGACGCAGGCCGCCATGGCGGCATCGACCAGCCCGGCCAGCGTCGCTTCGTCCTGGTCATTTTCAGGGATCAGAGCCTGCCGGCGCGGATCGCGGCCCGCCCGCGCTTCGCGCGCCGGGTCGGGTTCGGGCAGCAGATCGACCAGCAGCCGGATGCCGTGATCGGCGGCGCTGCGGCAGGCGGCCTCGATCCGGGCCGGCTCGGCCGGGCCCGCCAGCAGCAGATGGTCGAAGCCCAGATCACGGGCATGGGCGGCGGCGGCCGCCAGCGTCGCACCCTCGCGGGCGGTTGCGGCGGGCACCATCAGGATCCGCGGGTGCCAGGGGGTGCGAGAGGGCTGCGCGTTCATGCATCCCCCGCCGGCCGGGGGGTCCGGGAACGGGTGGCCGGTTTCGTGCCCGCTTTCTTCGGCCCCTCGGCGGTCGGCGTCGGTGCGGCATCGGTGCCGCCCTTGGTGCGGTGCGTTCCGGCCCCGGTTGCCCTGGTCGCACCCGCACTCGCCTTCGTCTCAGCCGTCTTCGCGGCCGCCAGACGCCGCCGGGTGCGGGTCTCCGGCGCCGCGGGGCCGGGTTCGGCGGCAGAGGGCGCGGGGGAGCCGGGGACGGGTGGGCCGGGGACGGGTGGCGTCGGGCCGGCCTCGTAAGGGCCATCCTCCGGGCCGGGTGCGCGTCCGGTTTCCGGCACCGACCGGTTGGCCGCCTCCAGCGCCTCAAGCTCGGCTTCCGCTGCCGCCCAGTGTTCGCGATCGCGGCCATGGGGCCGGCCTTCCTCCACCCAGATGCGGTGGGCGATCTTTTCCAGGCGGCGGGTGCGGTCCGTGGGGGTGTCGTCGGATGTGTGCATCACCAGGCGTCCTCGGGCATCGATGGGCCGTCTGCTGGCTCAACACCCGCGGGGCGTCCTGGTTCCCCATCCTGCCGCCCATGTCACGGTTCAGGCGGGCCGGTTCAGGCGGGCCGGGTTGCGGCTGCCTCTTCCTGCCGGGAACCCTCCCGCCGGTCCGGGGTTGTGCGGGACGACCTCACCGCTTTGTTCCAAGGAGCCTTCCCCCATGGCGACCCATACTGATCACGGCCACCACACCCCGAATGTGCATCCCGCAGAACAGCTCGCCTCGCTTGTCCTTGGCGCCTGCATGGTGCGTCATGGCCTCAAATCCGACCATCTGGGCCATGCCGGCGGCCTCCTGTCGCTGGCGGCCGGCGGCCTGCTGATTCAGCGCGGCCTGCAGGGCCGCTGCATGCTCTATGAACGCCTCGGCATCGACACCAGGGGCGAGCAGGAGGTGAACGGCCGCAACACCTCTGAAATCCATGCCTCGGTGACCATCGACCGCCCGGCGGCGGAGCTGTACCGCGAATGGCGCGATCTGGAGCATCTGTCGCGCATCCTCTCTCATGTCCACAGCATCCGCGAGATCGACGACACCACCTCGCGCTGGATCATCGACGGCCCGGCGGGCGAGAGCATCGGTTTCGTGTCGCGCATCACCCAGGACATTCCCGACCGCCGCATCGCCTGGAGCACGACCGAAGAGGCCGATTTCCAGAATGCCGGCATGGTCGAATTCATCCCCGATACCGAAACCGGCGACGGCCGCAACCGCACCGAGGTGGCGGTGACGCTGCGCTACGAGGTGCCGGCCGGGCTGCTGGGCCGCATCGGCCAGTGGCTGATGCCGCGCCACCCCAAGCGCCAGCTGATGGACGATCTGCGCCGCTTCCGCCGGCGGATGGAAGAGAACGGCTCCGCCACCGGCGGTGCTGCCGCCGGATCGTCGGGCGGCTTCGGCACCGAGGTCGGCGGCGGAGCGCCCGGAACCACGGGATCGGGCACCACGGGATCGGGCACCACGGGATCGGGCACGGCCCAGGCCTCGGCGCCCTTCACCCCCGGCAGGCAGCCGGGCGGCAACGGCAAGTCGACCGGCCCGGGCCAGTGACCGTGGCGGCGCTGCGGCTGCCCGACCCCAGGCCCGACTGGGCGCTGTTTCTGGATGTGGATGGCTGCCTGGTCGACATCGCCCCAACCCCCGATGCGGTGGTGGTGGAACCGGGGTTGCCGGCGCTGCTCGACCGCCTGGCGGTCCGGTTCGGCGGTGCGCTCGCCCTGGTCAGCGGCCGGCCGCTGGCGGAACTGGAGCAGCTGTTCCACCCCGCCCGTCCGGCCGCCGCCGGCCAGCACGGGCTGGAATGGCGCGGACGGCCGCCGCTGCCCCGGCCTGAGGGCTTCGAGGCGCTGGACGCGCCCCTTCAGGCCTTTGCCGAGGCCCATCCGGGCGTGCTGCTGGAGCGGAAATCCCACGGGTTCGCCCTGCATTATCGCGCGGCCCCGGCCGCGGGGGCCGGCGCGCTGGCGCTGGCCCGCCGGCTGGCGGCGACGACGGCGCCGGAATTGCGGGTGATGCCGGGCAAGATGGTGGTGGAGCTTCGGATGGCGGGTGCCGACAAGGGTACCGCCATCCGCGCCTTCATGGAGGCGCCGCCGTTTCGTGGCCGGGTGCCGGTCTTCGCGGGCGACGACGTCACCGACGAGGACGGTTTCGCCATGGTCAATGCCATGGGCGGCCACTCGATCCGGGTCGGACCCGATATCGGGTCCGGACACGGGGCTCCACCTGCCAGCGCCGCACGCTGGACGGTGCCTGATGCGCCCGGTTTCCGCCGCTGGCTGGCCGGGCTTGTGGTGATGGACGAGCCGGCGGGTGAGGGAGCCGGCGGCCCCGGAACCTAACCCCCCCTCTGCGGGTTATCGCGATGAATGAGTGTCGCGACGACGGCGCCGGCCAGGGCCGGCCCCGATCGGAGCCTGGAGGGACGGATCTTGAAGCGACTTGTGGTGATTTCCAACCGCGTGGCCCGCGCAGATCCGCGGACCACCGAGGATGCGGGGGCGAGCGGCGGACTGGCCGTGGCCGTCCGCGAGGCCCTGAGCGAAACCGCCGGCCTGTGGTTCGGCTGGAGCGGCCAGTTGTCGGAGACGCCGGCCCTGCACGGACCCGAGATGCAGCCCGGCGGCTACCGCATCGCCACCGTCGACCTGACGCCGGCCGATCATCGCGGCTATTACAACGGCTATGCGAACGAGGCGCTGTGGCCGGTGCTGCACAGCGCACCGCATCTGATGCACCACGATGCCGACCGCTACACGGCCTATCGCTCGGTGAACCGCCAGTTCGTCGACCGGCTGCTGCCGCTGCTGCATCCCGACGACATGATCTGGATCCACGATTATCACCTGCTGCCGGCGGCCGAAGAACTCAGGCGCCGGGGCCTGCGCAACCCGATCGGCTTCTTCCTGCACACGCCCTTTCCGGCCGCGGATGCCTTCGCGGCCCTGCCCGAACACCGCGCCCTGGTGGAGGGGCTGGTCCATGCCGACCTGATCGGCTTCCAGACCGCATCGGACCTGCGGGCCTTCCAGGACTATATCCGCTGGGAGGCGGGGGGCAGCGTCTCGATGGACGGGCGGATGGAGGCCTTCGGCCGCCATTTCCGGGCCTCGGTTTTCCCGATCTCGATCGATCCGGCCGCCTTTGCCCTGACGGCCGAACGCAATGCCGACAGCGACTATTGCCTGAAGCTTGCCCGCGGCACGGGGCGCGGCGCGCTGCTGCTGGGCGTCGACCGGCTGGACTATACCAAGGGCCTGCCGCACCGGATGCTGGCCTATGAACGCCTGCTGGAGCTGCAGCCGGATCTGCGCCGCCGGATGGCTTTCGTGCAGATCGCCTCGCAATCGCGCAGCAAGCTGCCGGAATATGTCGCCATCCGGCGCGAGCTGGAAGAGATCAGCGGCCGGATCAACGGCCGCTTCTCGGAACCCGACTGGACGCCGCTGCGCTACATCAATCGCGGCATCCCGCGCGAAACGCTGGCAGGCGTGCTGCGCATGGCCCGGATGGCGGTGGTGACACCGCTGCATGACGGCATGAACCTGGTTGCGAAGGAATATGTCGCGGCCCAGAACCCCGAAGATCCGGGCGTGCTGATGCTGTCGCGCTTCGCAGGTGCCGCGCAGGAACTGGACGCCGCCCTGATCGTGAACCCGCTCGACCACGACGAAACCGCGCGCCGCATGCATCAGGGCCTGACCATGAGCCTTGAAGAACGCCGCGAGCGCTGGGAGGCGATGATGGCGGTGCTCTCGGCCAACGATGTCAGCCGCTGGTGGCGCAGCTTCGTCCGCGCGCTGGCCGACGCCGCCAACCCCACCGCCCAACCCCCCACCGGCCGCCTGCTCCGCCGCGACCACCCGCGCCTCGCCGCCGAGGGCAGCGCTGTGGCGAAGCGCGAAGGCTTCGTGCGGGAAACGGGGGCCGCAACCTCCGGACGGGCGCATAACGGGTTGTTGATGCGGGCAAGTGGCGACGCCTGACCTGTCCGCGACCCCTGCCACCTGCAGAAAGCCCCGCCCTGCCCGAAGGGCAGCGGCGGGCGGGATGAGGCCTGCGTGTGGTGGCGGCGCGCTACCCCGCCACCATCAGCTTCGGTAGCCACAGCACCAGTTCGGGGAAGGCCGCGCAGAGGCCCAACCCCACCAGCTGAAGCAGGACGAAGGGGATGATGCCGCGATAGACCGTGCCCATGCCGATGTCCGGTGGCAGCGTGCCCTTCAGATAGAACAGGGTGTAGCCGAAGGGCGGGCTGATATAGGCGGTCTGGGCCGAGACCATGAACAGGATGCCGAACCAGAGCGGGTCGAAATCCAGGAGCTGGATCACCGGCAGGAAGACCGGCACGCAGAGCAGGATGATGCCGATCTCGTCGAGGAACAGGCCGAGGAAGACCAGCACGCCCATCATCGCTGCCAGGACCAGCCAGCGGTTGGCGTCCAGGTCGCGGATGAACTCCAGCAGGAAATCGGCGCCGCCGGTGCCGGTGAAGATCGCCACGAACGCCTTGGCGCCCATGGTGATCCACAGGATCATCGCGGTGACCTTGATCGTGTCCATGCCGGCGCCGGACAGCATGGCGAGGCTGAGCCGGCGCTCCACCGCGGCCGAGATGACCGCACCGGCCACCCCCACCGCCGCCGCCTCGGTCGGCGTGGCAATGCCGGCATAGATGCTGCCGAGCACGCCGATGATGATCAGGAAGGGCAGGATCAGCGCGCGCAGCGAGCGGATGCGCGCGCCCCAGGCGACGGGGGAGGGGTCGCGTGGCGCGATCGACGGGTCGATCAGGCTGCGGATGATGATGTAGGCGACATAGAGCCCGGCCAGCAGCAGGCCCGGAATGATGCCGCCGATGAACATCTGGCCGATCGAGACCTGGGCGGTGACGGCATAGACGATGGTCACCACCGATGGCGGGATCAGGATGCCGAGCGTGCCGCCGGCGCAGATCGTGCCCAGCGCCAGGCGCTGGTCGTAGCCGCGCTTCAGCATCGAGGGCAGGGCCAGGATGCCCATGGCCGCGACCGCGGCACCCACGATGCCGGTCATCGCCGCCATGATCGTGCAGATAATCACCGTGCCGATCGCAAGCCCGCCGGGCAGGCGGTTGAACCACAGCTCCATCGCCTTGTAGAGCGATTCGATGATGCCCGAGCGCTGCAGCACGCTCGCCATCATCACATAGAGCGGGATCGACATCAGCGAGTCCGAGCGCATGGTGTCGAAGATCTGCAGCACGGTGATGGTCAGCGCCGCCGGATCCCAGAGCAGCACCGTGAACAGGATCGCAAGCCCGCCCAGCACGAAGGCGAGCGGCAGACCGGTCAGCATCAGCCCGACCAGGCCCGCAAACATCCAGATCAGGACGCCTTCCGACGCGATGCCGGTCATGCCACACCTGCCCGGGGCCGGCCGGCACCGTTCATCGGGTCGTCACCGCCGCAGAGCTGGATGGCGGCGCGCAGGAATTCCGCCACGGCCTGCAGGAACAGCAGAGCGAGTGCGCCGGGCAGGAAGAATTTGGTCCACCAGATCTCGGGGTTCCAGGACGAGAAGCTGGTCTCGCCCAGCTCCCAGGAATTGACCGCAAGCGGCCAGGACAACTCGATCAGCACCCAGGAGAAGCCCATGATCACCAGCTGGCCGAAGGCATCGAAGACGAGCTGAAGCCGCCGGCCGACCGATTTGTGGAGGATGTCGATATTCACATGGCCGTGGATGTGCAGCAGCCAGGGCCCGGCGGTCAGGAAATAGGGGCCGAAGACCAGCGTGGCGGATTCCATCGCCCAGTTGGTCGGCGCATCGAAGAAATAGCGCGAGACCACCTCGAACAGGATCACCGGCACGACCACGAACATGACGAGCGCGGCCAGCCGGGCGAGAAGATGGTTGAAGGCGGTGACGGCCGTGCAATAGCCGCGGACCACCCCGACAAGGGCGGACATCAGGATCCTCCGCACCGGAACCGGACGAAGGCGGCGGGACAAAGGCCCCGCCGCCCGGCGATGTTGTGTTGTGGGGGCAGGCCGCCCCGATCGCCGCCGCCGCCGGGACATCATACAGCCGCACCTTGTCGGTGCGGCTGCAAGCCGCCATTGAGGCGGCGGCCAAGGGCACGGGAGTGCCCGCCCGGCGAGGGACTGACAAACCCCAAGCCGCCATTGAGGCGGCGGCCAAGGGCACGGGAGTGCCCGCCCGGCGAGGGACTGACAAACCCCAAGCCGCCATTGAGGCGGCGGCCAAGGGTGCGGCAGCACCCGCCCGGCGAGGGGCTAAAAAAAACCTCCCCTCAACCCAGCAGGCCCAGTTCCTTCATGAACCCGACCTGGCTGTCCAGGATGCGGGTGGCGAGCGCATCGTCCTTGGTGGCGACGCGCCACTGGGCCTCGGCCTTCGGGCGATTGGCGCGGATGTCGGCCGGGTCGAGTTCGACGATCTCCACGCCCGCCTCGCGGTATTTGGCCAGCGAGGCCACGTCCTGCACCACGATATGCTGGCGCAGCGCCGCCGAAGTCTCGCGGGCCGCCACCGCCAGCACCGCCTTGTATTCCGCCGGCAGGGCCTCGTAGGCGGCCTTGTTCGCCACATAGCTGGTGGCGGTGGTCGGCTGGTGGACGCCGGGCAGGATGATGAATTTGGCAACCTCGGCCAGGCCGGCCTGGAGGTTGGCGGTCAGGTCGCCGCGGTCGGCGATGTCGATCACGCCCTTTTCCAGCGCCGAATAGACTTCGGCCGTCGGCAGCGGCGTCACCGCGACACCCATGGCGCCCATCACGCTGGAGGCGAGGCCGACGAAACGGCCCTTCTTGCCCTGGAACTCTTCGATCGACGAGATCTTCACCTTCGAATGGATCGGCTCCTGGCCATAGACGGTGGGGGCGATATACATCAGCCCGGCCTTGCCATAGGCCTCGCGCGCCATGTCGAGACCGCCCTTTTCATAGAACCAGGCTTCGTACTGGTCGCTTTCGGGGAAGCCGAAGGGCACGGTGGAGGTGAAGGCGAAGGCCGGGATCTTGCCGGCCTCGTAGCCGTCGAAGGTCTTCATCATCTGGAAGGCACCGGCGCGGACCGCGTCGAAAGCCTGGTTGGCCGGCACCAGCTGACCGGCGGTGAAGGTCTGGATTTCGAAGCCGCCGCCGGTCAACTCCTTCACCCGGTCGGCGAAGAGCTGCTCGAACTTCATCGGCGTGGTGTTGGCGTCCCACAGCGCCTGCATGCGCCACTTGACCGGCTGGCCGGCGGCGCGGGCGACATGGGGTGCGGCAAAGGTGCCGGCACCGGCGGCCACGGCGGCACCGGCGGCGGCGATGCCGCCGGCGCGCTTCAGCAGGCCGCGGCGGGTGGTCTGGTCATGGCTGGTCATCGGTTTTCTCCCCAGGATCGTCAGCCGGATGTGACTGGCTGCTTGTGATTGGCGCCGGGGATCAACCCCGGCGCAGCGCGTCGAGAAGTTCGCGGGCGCGGTCGACGCGCACGTCATGGGCGGCGGCCAGCTGCTTCGCCACGGCCTCGATCTCGGCCCCTTCGGCTCCGGCCAGGATGGCGATGTTGCGGGCGTGCAGCGCCATATGGCCGCGCTGGATGCCCTCGGTCGCAAGTGCGCGCAGGGCGGCCATGTTCTGGGCCAGGCCCACCGCCACCGTCACCTCGGCCAGTTCCTGCGCGGTTTCGACCTTCAGAATGCGCAGGGCGGCCTGGGCGAGCGGATGGGTCTTGGTGGCACCGCCCACCAGGCCCAGTGCCATCGGCATTTCCAGCGTGCCGACCAGATTGCCGTCGCGGTCGCGCTCCCAGGTGGTGAGCGAGGTATAGCGCCCGTCCTTCACCGCGAAGGCATGGGCGCCGGCCTCGATCGCCCGCCAGTCATTGCCGGTGGCGACCACGACCGGGTCGATGCCGTTCATGATGCCCTTGTTGTGGGTGGCGGCCCGGTAGGGGTCGATCGCGGCGAATTCCGCCGCCTCGACGATGCCGGTCACCATGTCCTCGCCCGAGACGGTTTTCGTTGCGAGTGCGGCGGGCGAGACCCGCACACTGGCGCGGGCCAGGCGCAGATCGGCCAGGTTCGACAGGATGCGCAGCCGCACCCGGCCGCCGGCCGCCTGCTCCACCAGCGGTGCCACCGCTTCGGCCATGGTGTTGACCGTGTTGGCGCCCATGGCGTCGCGGACATCGACCAGCAGGTGCATCACCACCATCGGCCCGACCCGGCTTTCCGGGAAGACATGGACCTCGATGTCGCGGCAGCCGCCGCCCAGGCTGACCAGCTTGGCATCCTTGGCATTGGCGGCGGCGATGATCGCCTCGCGTGCCGCCAGGATGCGCAGCCGCGCGCCCCAGGGGTCGGTCACGTCCAGGACCTGGACCTGCGCGCGCATGATCGGGGCGGTGCTGGAGGTCTCGAAGCCGATGTCGTTGCTGCGGGCGATGCGCGCCATATACGACGCCGCCGCCACCACCGACGGCTCTTCGACCACCATCGGGATCAGGTAGTCGCGGCCGTTGATGCGGAAATTGGTCGCCACGCCCATCGGCAGCTGGAAGGTGCCGATCACGTTCTCGATCATGCCGTTGGCACGATCGACGGCAAGCGCCGCGGGGTCGGCCAGCAGGGCCTGGTCGGCGGCATCGAGGCCGGCCGCGCGGGCGAGTTCGGCCAGCCGCTCGGCCGGGGTGAGGTTGCGATAGTTTTCGAGGCGCGAATTGAGCGCGCTGCCGCAGGCCTGCATGTTTCCTCCGTGTGTCCGGCGTCCCGGCCTTCGCCGGCCCCGGAAGCATGGCGCATCGCAGGGCGGGGAAGGATTGTGACTTGGGCAATGATTGTCCTATGATCCGGGGGACGGACAAGGGACGGTCGGACGGTTCATCACCATGACTGTCCCAGTCGTCTTCATGGGACAGTTTGGCGGACGGCTTCAATATGGCAGACACACCCCCGCGTCAACCCGGTCGTATCGACCAGCTGGTCGAGCTGATTACCGGGCAGATCACCGGCGGCCTGCTGAAAACCGGCGAGCGCCTGGCCTCGGTCAGGGCGGCGGCGGGAGATCACGGGGTGTCGAAGAACACGATGGCCGAGGCCTATGACCGGCTGGTCGCGGCCGGGCTGCTGGAATCGCGGCCGGGATCGGGCTTCTATGTCACGGGCGGCAACCGCCGGCCGCTGCCGCGGCAGAACCCGGATGTGGAGGCGGCGGTGGATGTGGTCTCGCTGCTGCGCGAACAGCTGGACCAGCATTACGAGGTCCGGCCCGGCGACGGCCGCCCGCCTCAGGCCTGGATGGAAGGCTCTGAAATCGGGCGTTTTTTCGGCCGGTTCAAATGGCCGAAGGGCGAGGCGATCGACCATGGCTATGGCAGTTCCTGGGGCTTCCTGCCGCTGCGCGAACGCATCGCCATGCTGCTGGCGGAACGCGGCATCAAGGCCGGGGTGGGACAGGTGCTGCTCACCTACGGTGCCAATCACGCGCTCGACCTGATCATCCGCCATCATCTGGAGCCGGGCGATACGGTCTTCGTCGACGACCCCGGCTACTATCCGCTGTTCGGCAAGCTGACCCTCGCCAAGGTGCGGATCGTCGGCATCCGTCGCGGGGCCGAGGGGCCGGATCTGGAGGATCTGGCGGCGAAGCTTGCCCATCACCGGCCGAAACTGTTCTTCACTCAGTCCCAGGGCCACAATCCCACCGGCCATGGCCTGACCATGGGCACGGCCTACGGTCTGCTGCAGGCGGCGGAGCGCCACGGTTTCCAGCTGGTGGAGGACGACGCCTTCGCCGATGTGATGCCGGCCTCCGCACCCAGGCTGGCGGCGCTCGATCAGCTGAACCGGGTGCTCTATGTCGGCACCTTCTCCAAGACCTTCTCGGCAAGCCTGCGCTCGGGCTATGTCGCGGCCTCGGCACCGGTGGCGGCGGCGCTGCAGGGCATCAAGATGCTGACGGTGGTCGCGACCTCGGATTATGTCGAGCGCTTCATCTACAATTTCATCGCCGACGGCCATTACGTCCGCCATCTGCGCCGGCTGCGCGCGCGGGTGGGGGAGGCGGCGAGCACGGCGGCCGGCGCGCTTTCCGAGATGGGGCTGGACGTAGCGACGCCGGCCCATGCCGGCTTCTATCTCTGGGTCGGCCTGCCGTCCGGCACCGACGAACTGGCGCTGGCCCGTGCCGCGGCAGAACGCAGCATCTTCCTGGCCCCGGGCCAGGTTTTCGCCCCCGACCGCGCCCCCCGGGCACCCGCCATCCGGGTGAACGTCGCCCATGCCGCGGATCCGCGGTTCCTGGCGTTCATGCGCGAGGTGGCGGCCGGTCGGTGACAGCGCTCCGGCCTTGTCCGGCCTTGTTCATGACAGTCTGGCAGGGGCTGTCACCGGCGTACGGACAATGTCTATATTGGTTCAGCACGGAAGTTCTCGGGAGAAACGTACCGTGTCTAAGTGTCCGTGCGGGACGTTATCTATGATGTCCGGCTCCTTGCGATTCTGCGCATCATGATCCGGATCATGGCGAGGCGGAGGAATGTCAGAGCCACCAGATGACGCGAAAATCGCTCTAACTCGACGCGGCGACGATGCGCAGACCGTTCTTGCGATAGTTCGAGGGTGGCACCCCGGCGACCCGGCGGAAGAACCTTGAGAAGCTGGCCATTTCGGCGAAGCCCAAGCGGTCGCTGATTTCCGACATCGGCAGATCCGTGGTGTCGAGCAGTTCGCGCGCGCGGCGCAGCCGGACATTGTCGAGCGCCTGACGATAGCTGGTGCCGGTCTCGGCCAGTTTGCGGTGCAGCGAACGTTCCGAGACGTTCAGCGCCTGTGCCGCCTCCAAGGCATTCGGAAAAGCGCCGCGAGACTGCATCAGCAACTGATAGACCGATTTCACGATGCCGGCATGCGTCGGGCTGGTGTCGAGCATGTTCTGGCAGAGCCGGCGATAGTTCTGGGCCAGCGACGGGTTCGCGAGCGGCAGCGGCAGGGCACCGACGCCGTCGGCAAAATGAAAGCAGCTCCGCGGCGCGCCGTAGACGATATCGGCCTGCCAGCGGTCTTCCAGGCCCATCCAGCCCCTGGGCCGGTCGAGCCGGCTTTCGATCAGGCGAATCGGCAGATGTGCCTGTCGCATGTCGCGAAAGAAGGTCAGCGCCGAGCCGAGCAGGCGTTCGTGCAGGAATTCCGTCAGCCCGGCGGGCACATAGTCGTCATTGGCCACGAAGGCGACGGCGATATCGTCCTGTGTCACGATGTCGTATTCGAACAGCGCATATCCCAACCCCTGCATCGCGGCGAAAGTGCACAAGCCCTCGGTGACATCGCGTGACACCAGCACGGCCAACCCGAGCGGGCCATAGGCGAGCAGGCTGTAGCGCAGGCCGGTCAGGAAGCCGATGCCCGGAATCTGTTGCGTCGCACGCCAGAACAGCCGCTGAAACGCCAGCTCCTGATAGCCGTTGAGGGTACCCCAGGGGTCGTGCAGGATGTCACGGGCAAGCCCCGCCTCGCTCAGCAGCGGCACCGGGTCGATGCCGTGTTCGGTCAGCATTCCGGCCATGATCTGAATACTCTGGCTCGGCAGGCGTATGCTCTGGATCAGACCGACCTTCATGGCATGCTCCGACCATGTCACACCGGTGCCCAAGATGACGGACTGGCAGTAAAAGTCAAATTATTGGCATGCCCGAACATTCTCAATCGGGCGGAAGCCCGTCATCCTGTCTTCTGGGAGACAAGATGTCGGAAGGCTCATCTCGTTGAAAAACGGATGGTTTGACGCACACGGCGCCAGCCGGGAGACCGGGTTGCACGGGTGACGATCAATTGGCCGAAACTGACAACTCCTATCATGCCTGCGCAGAGATCGACGCGGACGCCCGAGGATGACCCCGGGCGCCGGCTCTCGCTCATGCCTGGCGGATCGTTCGAGGGTTACATCCCTGGGAGGAAACATGAAACGTCGAGACTTTCTGCGCATGGCCGGTGCGGCGGCTCTTGCGAGCACACTGCCTGTGCCGATGCTGCGCGCCAAGACGATGGACGAGTTCCATATCGCCGCCATTCTCGCCTTTTCGGGGGCCTATGGTCTGATCGGCAACGACATGCGCAAAGGCGCCGAACTGGCCGTTGCGCAGCGCGGCGGCAAGGTGCTGGGCAAACCCATCCGCTTCACCTGGGAGGATGACGAAACCAAGCCGCAGCCGGCGGTGCAGAAGGCCAGCCGCCTGTTGGCGGAAGGCGCGCAGATGATGTTCGGCGCGGTCGGCTCGGCCTCGACATTGGCGCTGCAAAGCCTGTCGACCCAGCGCAAGGTGCCCCATCTCGTCACCATCTCGGCCGACGACGCGATCACCAAGCCGGGCGGCGCGCCCTATTCCTTCCGCACGTCGAATACGCTCGGCATGGAAATCAAGATGACGATGGAGTTCGTCAAGTCGCGCGGGCTGAAGAAGATCTATGCGGTGACCGCCGACTATCAGGCGACGCGTACCGGCTTTGAGCAGTTCGCCGAGATGGCCAAGGCCGCCGGTGTCGAGATCGTCGGCAACGACTATGCGCCGCTGGGCAATCGCGACTTCTCGGTGATCATCGACAAGATGGCGCGATCCGACGCGGACGGCATCGCGGTCATGGCCACCGGCAATGACGGGATCACCTTCGTCAAGCAGGCCGGCCAGGTCGCATTGGGCAAGGACAAGGTGATCTTCGGCCCCGTGTTGCAGGACGATGTCTTTGCCGCCGCGACCGGGCCCGCCGCGCTGGGCGTGAATTCCGGCGTGCGCTATCACTACAGCCTCGACAACCCGGCGAACAAGGCCTTCGTCGAGGCCTATCGCGACGCGTATGGCGTGTTTCCGTCGAGCTTCGCGGGTGAGGCCTATGACGGGCTGCGCTGGTGGCTGGACGTGGTGGAGCAGACCGACAGCTGGGATGCCGATGCCTGGGTCAAGGCCTTCGCGAACAGCGTCTATGAGACCTCGATCGAGGGCCGCAAGGAGATGCGCGCCTGCGATCATCAGGCGTCGCAGGTCGGGCTCTGGGGCGAGGTGGTCAAGGGCGAGGCGCCGATGCCGGAACTGACCATGAAGATCACCGAAATCTTCCCGGCGGACCGTCTGTTCGACGCCTGTTGAACGGATGGGCGCATCTGTACGGCGGCGGACTCAAGGTCCGTCGCCTGCCGGCTGTTTCGGGCCGGCTGTTTCGGGATGGTGCGGATATGTCCACGATCATTATCGGGTTGAGCCTGAGCTTTCTTCTGTTTCTGCTGTCGGCGGGGCTGACGCTGATCTTCGGCATGCTGGGCGTGATCAACTTCGCCCATGGCGCGCTGTACATGCTGGGCGCCTATGCCAGCTTTCAGATCGTCCAGACCACCGGATCGTTCTGGCTGGGGCTGCTGATCGCGCCGGTGGTTGTCGCGGGGTTGGGCGCGCTGATCGAGATGTCGACGCTCAAGCGGGTCTATTCCCGCGACCACATCTTCCAATTGTTGCTGACCTTCGGCCTGATCCTGGTGATCGACGACGCGACCAAGCTGATCTGGGGCCTGGACTACAAGCAGGTGCCGGCGCCCGATCTGCTGTCGGTGCCGGTCGCGCTGTTCGGCAGCCAGATCCCGGCCTACCGGCTGTTCGTCATCGTCTTCGGCGCCGTGGTGTCGCTGGGGCTGTTCCTTCTGCTGGACCGCAGCAAGTGGGGCATGATCATCCGCGCGGCCAGCGCCGACCCCGACATGGCGCGCACACTGGGCATCGACGTGAACCGGGTTCGCACCGGCGTCTTCGCGCTCGGATCCTATCTCGCGGCGCTTGGGGGGGTGATCACAGCACCTCTGGTGCCGATCGAGCTGGGCATGGGGTTCAGCGTGATCATCGACTGCTTCGTGGTCGTCATCATCGGCGGGCTGGGTAATATCCGGGGCGCGATCTTTGCCTCGCTGCTGCTGGGGATGACCCGGGCCGCCGGCTATACCTATGCCACCGAATGGGTCGAACTTCTGACCTTCGCTCTGCTGATCGGAACGCTGATGTTCCGCCCCGCGGGCCTGTTCAGCTATAAGGGGCGCGCGGCATGACACGCAGAGCCATGGGCCGCATGCTGATGGCCCTGATCATCGCGGCGATGATCGCCGTGCCGTTGGTTCTGCCCGGCGAGCAATGGGTGAACCTGGTCAGCCTGATCCTGATCTGGGCGCTGTTCGCCATCGGCTTCGATCTGGTCTTCGGCGTGACCGGGATGCTGTCGTTCGGACATGCGGCGCTGCTTGGAACCGGCGGCTATACGATGACCGTGCTGATGCTGAGCTATCAGGTCAGCTTCCTGCCCGCGCTGGCCGCCGCCGCCCTGGGCGGCGCGCTGCTGGCCTTCGCCATGGGGTTGTTCGCGCTTCGGGTATCGGGCCTGTTCTTCGCGCTGCTGACGCTGGCGCTGGCGCAGATGATGTACATCCTGGCCTCGAACAAACTGCGCGCCATCACCGGCGGGCTGGACGGGATCGCCGGGGTGCCGCGACCCGATCTGTTCGGCATCGATTTCTACGACAACCGCAACTATTACGGCTTCATCGTCGTGGTCTTCCTGATCGGCCTTGCGATCATGGCCCTGCTGCGGGCCGCGCCCTTCGGCCGGGCGCTGCGGGCGGTGCAGGCCAACGACACCCGCGCGGCACAGCTTGGCTATAACGTGCACGCCCTGCGGCAGCAGGCCTTCGTGGTGTCGGGCGCCTATGCCGGTGTGTCGGGCGCGCTGCTGGCCTCGCTGATGTTCTATATCAGCCCGCAGATGCTGCATTGGAGCACGTCCGGCGACGTGCTGATCATGACCGTTCTGGGTGGCAAGGGCACTCTGCTGGGGCCGATCCTGGGTGTTGCGGTATTCGAGCTGCTGAAGGAGGAACTGAGCCAGGCCACGCAATACTGGTACGGCATCCTGGGGGTGATCTTCATCCTGGCGACGATCTTCCTGCGCAATGGCATCGCCGGGCTGTTCGACGGCGCCCGCGACCACGACGAGGGGGGCGCGCCATGACCGGGGGGGCGCTGAGCTGCGAGAATATCCAGGTGTCCTTCGGCGGGCTGAAGGCGGTCAACGACGTCACGTATGATTTCGAGCCGGGGCGGCTGTACGGGCTGATCGGGCCGAACGGCGCGGGCAAGACCACGCTGATGAACGCGCTCTCGGGCCATGCCGCCTTGAGCGGCGGACGTGTCCGGCTCGACGGCCGGGACGTGACCCACCTGTCGGTGCATCGGCGCACGCGCAGCGGGCTGGGGCGCAGTTTCCAGATCACCAAGATCTTCGCGGGGATGTCGGTGCTGGAAAACCTTCAGATCGCGGCCTTTGCCCATCGCTATCGGTTGCAGCCCTTCTGGCTGCCGGCCAGCCGTTTTGCGGCGGTGCGTCAACAGGCCGAACGGGTGCTGGAAGAGGTGGGGCTGACTGCGCTGGCGCATCGGCCGGCCGAATATCTGTCGCATGGCGACCAGCGCGCGCTGGAAGTGGGCCTGTCGCTGTTGAGCGAGCCGCGGGTGCTGCTGCTGGACGAACCGCTGGCGGGGGTTGGGCATGATCAGCTCGACCGGGCGATCGACCTGATCAGGCAGATCGTGAAGGGCCGCACGGTGCTGCTGATCGAGCACAACATGGATGTGGTGATGCAGGTCTCGGACGAGATCGTCGTGATGGTGCAGGGGCAGTTGCTGGCCTCGGGCAGCCCCGGGGATATCCGGGCCAATGCGGCGGTGCGGGCGGCTTATCTGGGAGACGAGGCATGACGCTGCTGGCACTGGAAGACTGCGATGTCTTCTATGGCAAGGCGCAGGCCCTGCACCGGGTGTCGCTGGAGATCGGGCCGGGCGAGGTGGTGTCGCTGATTGGCCGCAACGGCGCGGGCAAGAGCACCATCCTGAAAACCATGATCGGCCTCAACCGCGCGACCGGAGGGCGGCGGCTGTGGAAGGGCGGCGACGTGACCGCGCTGCGCCCGGACCAGCTCGGCCGGTTGGGCATCGCCTATGTGCCCGAGGACCGGCGGATCTTCTCGAATCTGTCGGTGGACGAGAACCTGCGCATCGCCACGGTGATGGGCCGGAAGGGCGGCTGGGACGCGGCCCGGGTCCACAAGCTGTTTCCGGTCCTGCGTGAGCGGGCCACCCAGCCCGGCGACACGCTGTCGGGCGGCGAGCAGCAGATGCTCGCCATCGCGCGCGGGCTGTTGACCAACCCCGAGGTGCTGCTGCTGGACGAGCCCACCGAAGGGCTGGCGCCGCTGATCGTCGATCAACTGGTCGAGGCGATGCGGCTGATCAACGCCGAGGGCATGGCGCTGTTGCTGGTTGAACAGAACCTGCGTGTGCCGATGAAGCTGGCCCACCGGCAATATGTGATCGATCACGGCGCCATCCGGTGGACCGGGACGACGGCCGAGTTGCAGGCCAGCCGGGACGAGATCGAAAAACTGATCAGCCTTTGAGGGAACGATATGGAAAAGACGTATATCGTCGGGATCGGGATGTCGCATTTCGGGCGTTTCCTGAACCGCGGCCTGGCCGATCTTACCGGTGAGGCGGTGACCGAGGCGCTGGCCGATAGCGGTCTTGCGGCCCACGACATCGGGGCAGCCTATTTCGCCAACGCCTCGCAAGGCGTGGTCGAGGGCCAGCATCTTGTGCGTGGCCAGCTTGCCCTGCGCAGGCTGGGGTTTCAGAACCTGTCGATCACCAATGTCGAGAATGCCTGCGCCAGCGGCAGCACCGCGCTGAACGCGGCGGTCGCCTATATCGCCTCAGGGCAAGGTGATGTGGCGCTGGCCGTGGGCGCCGACAAGATGAACGCCCCCGATCGTGCCCTGTCCTTCGCCATCTTCGACGGTGCCTGGGATGTCGGCGATGTCGAGGGCCAGATCGCGCGGCTGGAGCGGCTGGGGCAGGCGATGCAGCCGCCGGAACGCGCGGTGGAGCCGGGCCAGCGCAGCGTGTTCATGGATGTCTATGCCGCACTCGCGCGGTTCCATATGGGCACCTTCGGCACCACCCAGGCGGATATCGCGCAGGTCGCGGCCAAGAACCACAGCCATTCGGTGCTGAACCCCAAGGCGCAGTACCGCCATGCGATGACGGCGGACGAGGTGCTGGCCGCGCGCGAGATTTCCTGGCCGCTGACCCTGCCGATGTGCGCGCCGATCAGCGATGGCGCGGCGGCGGCGATCGTGGTGTCCGAGAAGAAGGCGCGGCGGATGGGTCTGACCCGGGCGGTGCGGATCGCGGCCAGCGTGCAGGCCGCCGGATCGGACCGGGCAGCTGAGGATCTGGACCGCCATATCTGCCGGCGGGCGGTGGATCGGGCCTATGAGCTGTCGGGGATCGGGCCGGAGGATGTCTCGGTGGTCGAGGTGCATGACGCGACCGCCTTCGCCGAGTTGCAACAGGCCGAGCTTCTGCGGCTTTGCCCGATGGGCGAGGGCGGGCGGCTCGCCACTTCGGGCGCGACCACGCTTGGGGGGCGGATCCCGATCAACGTGTCGGGCGGGCTTGAGTCGCGTGGCCATCCGATCGGGGCGACCGGGCTGGCGCAGATCTATGAACTGGTCACGCAGCTGCGGGGCGAGGCCGGGCCGCGCCAGGTGGAGGGCGCGCGCGTCGGGCTCGCCGAGAACGGCGGCGGCTTCCACGGATACGAGGAAGCCGTGGCCGTGATCACACTGTTGCAGCGATAGGAGGGCCTCATGCGCCTGATCGACTTTTTCGACCGGGGTGCCGCGATCAACCCTGACGGCGTCTGTCTGGAGGATGACGAGGTCAGCCGAAGCTATCGCTGCGTGCAGACGCGCAGCTTTCGCTTTGCAAATGCCATCGCGGCCGAGGGGTTCGGCCCCGGGCGGATGGCCGGCATCTACAGCCCGAACTGTGTGAGCGGTTTCGAGGCGATGCTCGGCCTGTTCCGCTCCGGCACCGCCTGGGTGCCGGTGAACGCCAAGAACGGCGTCGACGAGAACGCCTATATCCTCGATCACAACGACGTCGAAATTCTGTTCTATCACAGCAGCTTCGAAGCTGCCCTGGACCGGATCAAGGCGCTGTGCCCGAAGATCCGGCGGTTCATCTGCCTCGATCGGGCGGGGTCGGATGGCCCCTGGCTGGAAGACTGGCTGGCCGATGCCGCCGACACCGATCCGGATGTGACGCTGGGGCCGGACGATCTGGTCGGCATTCTCTCGTCGGGCGGCACCACGGGGCGCCCCAAGGGGATCATGCTGACCCAGCTCAACTGGGGCACGATGATCGCCAATTTCTATGCCGGTGTGGATCCCGGCCCCGCGCCGGTGCACCTGCTGGTCACGCCGATGACCCATGCCGCCGGGGTGATGGCGATCGTTCTGATGGCCGCCGGCGCGCGCAACATCATCCTGCCGGGGTTCGACGCGGCACGGGTGCTCGACACGATCGCGCGCGAGGAGGTCACCCATCTTTTCCTGCCGCCGACGGCTATCTACATGCTGCTCTCGGAGCCGGGGATCGAGGATCGCGGCTTTCCGTCGCTGCGCGGCTTCATCTATGCGGCGGCGCCGATGGCCGTCGACAAGCTGCGGCAATGCCTGAAGATCTTCGGCCCGGTGATGATGCAGAGCTTCGGCCAGGCCGAATCGCCGATGTTCTGCACGCTGTTGATGCCCGAGGATCATCTGGTGCTGGGCGATCCGGCGCGCGAACACCGCCTCGCCAGCTGCGGACGGCCGACATTGCTGACGCCGGTGGCGATCATGGGCGATGACGGCAAGTTGATGCCCAGGGGCGAGCGCGGTGAGATCGTGGTACGCGGCAATCTGGTGATGAAGGGGTATTACAAGAACCCCGAGGCGACGGCCGATGTCTCGCAGCATGGCTGGCATCATACCGGCGACGTCGGATATCTCGACGCGGACGGCTATCTCTACATCGTCGATCGCAAGAAGGACATGATCATCTCGGGCGGGTTCAACGTCTATCCGTCGGAGGTCGAGCAGGTGATCTGGGCGCATCCCGCCGTGCAGGACTGCGCGGTGATCGGCGTGCCCGACGAGAAATGGGGTGAGGCGGTCAAGGCTGTGATCGAACTCAAGCCTGGTGCCCGGCTCGACCCCGACGAGATCATCCGCATCTGCAAGCAGCAACTCGGCAGCGTGAAGGCACCGAAATCGGTGGCGATCTGGGACGAGCTGCCGCGCAGTCCCGTGGGCAAGGTGCGCAAGAAGGACATCCGGGATGTCTTCTGGCAAGGCCAGACGCGGAAGATCTGAGGGTGCGACATGAATATCTCCGAGCTTCTGGCGCAATCCGCCCGAACCTTCCACGACCGGCCCGCCGTCTGCCTGGGCGATGCCACCGTCCTTACCTATGCCGGGCTGCGTGATCGCGGCGCGGCGCTGGCCGCCGGTCTCCGCGCGCGCGGTGTGCCCCGGGGCGGGCGTGTCGTCATCTACATGGGCAATCGGCCGGAATACTTCGAGATGCTGTTCGGCATCTGGGCGGCGGGTTGCGTTGCGGTGCCGGTCAACGCCAAGCTGCATCCGGCCGAGGTGGACTATGTCCTGTCGAACAGCGGCGCCAGCCTGCTGTTCACCGACAGGGCCGGGGAGATGGCCGGCTTCGCCGGAACGGTCGCGGTGGATGGCCCGGCCTATGCGGCATTGATGGCCGGGCCGGCGGCCCTGGTTCCGGCGCGGGTCGCGCCGGAGGATCCCGCCTGGATCTTCTATACCTCCGGCACCACCGGCCGGCCCAAGGGGGCGGTGCTGAGCCACCGCAATCTCTGGGCGATGACGGCAAGTTTTCTCGCCGATATCGGCCCGGTCACGGAAGGCTCGGCAGCCCTGCATCCGGCGCCGCTGTCGCATGCGGCGGGCCTGTTCGCGCTGCCCTTCGTGCGGCGCGGTGCCGCCAACGTGGTTCCGGAAAGCGGCGGGTTCGACCCTGACGAACTGGTGGCGCTGCTGCACCGCTTTCCGCGCTCGTCCTTCTTTGCCGCGCCGACGATGCTCAATCGCTTCATCGCCTGTCCGGCGCTGGACGCGCGCGCGATCGCCGGTCTCGATCTGATCTTCTGCGGCGGCGCACCGATCTATGTCGAGGATCTGCGCCAGGCGCTCGGCCTGTTGGGGTCGCGCATCTGGATCGGCTATGGCCAGGGTGAGGTGCCCTGCACGATCAGCTATCTGCCGCCGCATGTTCTGGGGCTGAACACGCCCGAGAGCTGGCTCGGCTCGGTCGGCATCGCCCGCACCGGTGTGACCGTCCGCGTGGTCGACGACGCCGGCGCCGACTGCGCGCCCGATATGCCGGGCGAGGTGATCGTGTCGGGCGACGTGGTGATGACCGGCTATTGGCGGAACCCTGAAGCCACCGCCTCGGCGCTGCGCGACGGATGGCTCCATACCGGCGATATCGGCAGCCTCGACGCACACGGCGTGCTGACGCTCAAGGACCGGTCGAAGGACGTGATCATCTCGGGCGGATCGAACATCTATCCCCGCGAGGTCGAGGAGGTGCTGCTGCGTTATCCCGGCGTCAGCGAGGCCAACGTGACCGGCCGGCCGCATGCCGATTGGGGCGAAGAGGTCGTGGCCTTCGTCGTCGCCGAGGACGGGGTGACCGCCGAGGCGCTGGACCGGTTCTGCCTGGACCATATCGCCCGGTTCAAACGGCCGAAATCCTATCGTTTCGTCCCGTCGCTGCCGAAGAGCAGCTACGGCAAGATCCTGAAGACCGAACTGCGCCGCATGCTGGTCGAGAGCGAGCCGGCCCCGAAGACGTTTTGACCCAAGGAGGCGTGACATGACCACACTCATTGCCGGCGTCGGCATGATTCCCTTCGCGAAGCCCGGCGCCTCGGCGCCCTATGATGCCATGGGCGAGGCGGCGATCCGTCTGGCGCTCGACGATGCCGGGATCGGCTTCGAGGCCGTGGAGCAGGCCTATGCCGGATATGTCTATGGCGACAGCACCAGCGGCCAGCGGGTGATCTATCGCGTCGGCATGACCGGCATTCCCATCGTGAACGTGAACAACAACTGTTCCAGCGGCTCGACCGCGCTGTTCCTGGCGCGGCAGGCGGTGGAAAGCGGCGTGGCCGACTGCGTGCTGGCGGTGGGGTTCGAACAGATGACGCCGGGCGCGCTCGGCGCGGTGTTCACCGACCGGCCCTCGCCGCTGGGTGAATTCGACGCGGTGACCGATGCGTTGATCGGCGCGTCGGATCTGCCGATGACGCTGAAATATTTCGGCGGCGCGGGCAAGGCGCATATGGACCGCCATGGCACCCGGCTTGAAACCTTCGCGGCCATCCGCGCCAAGGCCAGCCGCCACGGCGCGCGCAACCCGCTCTCGGTGTTCCGCCGGGAGATGAGCGTCGAGGAGGTGATGAACGCCCAGACCATCTGGCCCGGCGTCATGACCCGCCCCATGGCCTGCCCGCCGACCTGCGGCGCCGCGGCGGCGCTGGTGGTGTCTGAAGACTTCGCCCGGCGCAACGGGCTGGACGCGACGGTGCGCATCCGGGCGCAGGCGATGACCACCGACCGCCCCGGCAGCTTCGACAGCCGCGACATGATCGAGGTGGTCGGCGCCGATCTGACGCGCAAGGCGGCGCGGAAGGTCTATGAGGCGGCGGGTATCGGCCCCGAGGATATCGACGTGATCGAACTGCACGACTGTTTCGCCCAGAACGAGCTGATCACCTATGAGGGGCTGGGCCTTTGCGGAGAGGGCGCGGGCGAGGCATTGGTCATGGACGGCGACAACACCTATGGCGGCCGATATGTCACCAACCCCTCGGGCGGGCTGCTGTCGAAAGGCCATCCGCTGGGCGCGACGGGCCTGGCCCAGTGCTATGAACTGACGCAGCAATTGCGCGGCCGCGCCGGGGACCGGCAGGTCGAGGGCGCGCGGCTGGCGTTGCAGCACAATCTGGGGCTCGGCGGCGCGGCGGTCGTGACCCTCTATGAGGCCGGCGCATGATGGCGGGGGGAGGCGGGATCATGGAATATGGCGTTGCCCTGGTGACGGGGGCCGGCTCAGGGATCGGGCGGGGGGTGGCGATACGGCTGGCCCGGCTTGGCGCCCGGGTCGCCGTCACCGATGTTTCCGAGGCCGGCATCGACGAGACCCTGGGTCTGATCGCCGCGGAGGGCGGCAAGGCGATGGGCCAGCGGCTCGACGTCGCCGACGCGGCCTCGGTCGAGGCGGCCTTCGCCGCCGCCGAGGCCTGGGACAAGCCCGTCGACGTGCTGGTCAACAATGCGGGCATCGCGTCGCTGCATGCGTTCCTCGATTTCCCGACCGAGGACTGGACCCGGGTGATGGCGGTGAACGTCACCGGCACTTTGCTTTGCGCGCAACGCGCCGGGCGCGCGATGGTGCGGCAGGGCTATGGCCGGATCGTCAACATCGCCTCGGTCAGCGGTATCCGGGCCGGGGTGGGGCGGACGGCCTATGGCACCTCGAAGGCGGCGATGATCGGGCTGACCCGCCAGATGGCGCTGGAGCTTGGGCCTTACGGGGTCACCGCCAATGCCGTAGCACCCGGCCCGATCGTGACCCCGCTGACGCAGGCGAATTATACCGAAGCGACGGTCGCGGCGTTTCTGCCGATGATCCCGGCGCGACGCATGGGTCAACCCACGGATATCGCCGCCGCGGTCGCCTATCTCGCCAGTCCCGAAGCCGGCTATGTCAATGGTGACGTGCTGGTGGTCGATGGCGGCTATGTCGCTGCCGGGGTGAGCCAGACCGGGCATTTGGACATGGCCGGCGGCGGCGGATGACAAGCGGCCATGCGCCGCGAACCGCCTGGGGATTTCCTGTGTCCACAGGCGTTCGCGGAGCGGGCGGGGCCGGCGTTACCGCGCCTCCGGATCCTCGACCGGTGCCGCCGGCAAGCAGGGCCGCCGGGTCGTGTCGGCTTTCATTGCCACGGCATTCGCCCGGAATGATGCCGGCGCCACCATCCACCTCTTTTTCGGTTTCGAGACGGCCTCTAAGGAAGCCGTCTTTACGATGAAGCTGGATGCCGAGCTGCCCGCAGCATTCATGGCCGAGGCTGCGGCAGAAGATCGCCCGGCATCTCAGGTCGTTCGCGAATTGATGCGCGACTATATCGAACGGCGTCGTCAGAGCCGTGACGACGACACCTATCTGCACCGAAAGGTTGAAGCCGGACGCGCGTCGATACGTGCCGGACAAGGTCGGTCCAATGACGAGGTCAAAGCTGATTTCGCGGCGCGTCGGGCGGGGCTGGCAGGGTCTGACGCGTGATCGTGCTCTGGTACTACCCCCCCCCCCGCCCTGCACACCTCTCGCCAATGGCCCCCGCTGATCACCCCACCCCGAACCGATCGATGATCGTCACCCCGGTGCCGGGGAAGCGGTCCATCATGGTCAGCAGGCGGGTGCCTTCGTCCAGGTCGACGCGGGCGCCGATCAGCTTTTCCGGCTGAAGCCGGCCGACGTCGAATGCGATGGCACCAGGGTACTGACAACGTCTATACTTTTTCAGCACAGAGATCCTGGGGGAGACGTTCCGTGCCTAAAGAAGCCGTCTTTACGATGAAGCTGGATGCCGAGCTGCGCGCAGCATTCATGGCCGAGGCTGCGGCAGAAGATCGCCCGGCATCTCAGGTCGTTCGCGAATTGATGCGCGGCTATATCGAACAACGTCGTCAGAGCCGTGACTACGACACCTATCTGCACCGAAAGGTTGAAGCCGGACGCGCGTCGATACGTGCCGGACAAGGTCGGCCCAATGACGAGGTCAAAGCTGATTTCGCGGCGCGTCGGGCGGGGCTGGCAGGGTCTGACGCGTGATCGTGCTCTGGACGCCCGAGGCGGAGCAGGACCGGGCATCGATCTGGGAGTACATCGCGACGGGCGACCCGCATGCCGCCCGACGTCTCGACGAACTGTTCGACCGTGCAGCAGACCACCTGACAGCATATCCCGAGATGGGCAAAGCCGGCATCATTCCCGGCACGCGTGAGTTGATCCCACATGAAAGTTACCGCCTGATCTACGAGATCCACGGCGGCGCCGTCTGGATCATCGCCCTGGTGCACACCTCTCGCCAATGGCCCCCGTTGATCACCCCGCCCCGAACCGATCGATGATCGTCACGCCGGTGCCGGGGAAGCGGTCCATCATGGTCAGCAGGCGGGTGCCTTCGTCCAGATCGACGCGGGCGCCGATCAGCCTTTCCGGCTGAAGCCGGCCGCGGCGGATCATCTCCAGCATCGCCGGGTAGCGATGGGCCTGCATGCCGTGGCTGCCCAGCAGTTCCAGCTCCCAGGCGATGACGCGGTCCATGGGGATGGCGGGGCGGGCCTGGTCGGCGAGCAGCAGGCCGATCTGGACATGCCGTCCCCGGCGGCGGAGCGACAGCACGGAATTCACGCAGGTCATCGGGTGGCCCAGCGCGTCGATCGACAGCTGCACGCCGCCGGCACCGCGGTGCTGATGGGGTCTCTGGTCCGTGATCATGGGCTTGATTATCTGTTGGCGGCCAGCGTGCCCGCCGGCCTGCTTGAAAGCCTGACGACCGCGCGGATCGTCGACGGGATGACCGTCTCGCGCTCCACGACAAGCCGGGTGCGGCGGAGCGGCCGGCGGGGCATCGAGTGGGACACCGTTAACCCTTCGACCATAACTCCGGCTATACTGTTCTCCGATTCCGTTCGTACCGGCCAGAGGGCAAGCCGTTGTCGTTGCAGAAGGCGTCGTCCAAGGAAGATCATGCCCGCCCGCGGCGCAGGCCCGGGCCATGGACGATCAGTATCGTCGTCTGCGGCCTGGCCCTGGCGCTGGTCGCGGGCGTCCTGCAGGACCGGGCCAACCGGCAGGCGGCGGATGCGCGCTTCGACGAGATCGCCCGATCGATCGCCGATGACGTGCTGGATACCATCCGGATCTATCAGTACGGCCTGCGGGGCGCCCGCGGGGTGTTCGTGGTCCATGGAGCGGATACCGTCCGGCTGGAGGATTTCAAGCGCTATGCCCGAAGCCGGGATGTGGATGCAGAGTTTCCGGGCGCGCTGGGCTTCGGCTTCATCCGGCGTGTGCCGCAGGACAGCGTCGACGGCTTCGTTGCGGCCCAGCGCGCGGACGGCCGCCCCGACTTCGCCATCCGCCGACTGAGCGAACATCCCGGCGAAGACTACATCATTCAATACATAGAACCTGAAGGACCCAACCTGGGTGCTGCCGGTCTGGACATCGCGTCGGAAGCCAATCGGCGGACCGGGGCGTTTGAGGCGATGCGGACCGGTCAGGTTACCCTGACCGCGCCGATCACCCTGGTTCAGGCCACCGGCGCCCGCAATCGCGGGTTCCTGATCCTGCTGCCCACCTATGAGAGTGACACCATGCCGGTGTCGGAAGCGGAGCGCCTGGCCATGGGCGTGGGCTGGAGCTATGCGCCGCTGATCATCGACGATGTGCTGGCGACCGTCAGGCGGCCGGAGGCCGTCGAGGTGGCGATCCGCGACCTTTCAGGCGACGGGAGTGTCGACAGGTTCTATGAGACCCCGGGCTTCGATGCGGCGACGGCGTTCGACACTTCTGTCGCCACCGACATTTTCGGCCGGCGCTGGGCGATCGACGTCAGGGCGCATCCGGCCTTTGTCGCGGGGCTCCAGCCCACATCGCCCTATCTGACGAGCGGGGCCGTGGTTCTGGCAATCATTCTGCTTGCCGGCTTTGCCCAGGCGCAGGCCAATCGGTCGCATCGCCGGGCGATGCGGGCACAGGAGATGGCACGGCTGGCACAGACGCTGGAGCGGGAGGTCGCGGACCGGACCGAGGAACTGCGCGAGCGGGAGGCCCGTTTCAAGGCGCTGACCGAGCTGTCGTCGGACTGGTACTGGGAAACCGATGCCCAGGGCCGCTTCACCGACGCCTCTGCCGGCGTCGGCCGTATCGGGCTGGACCCGGAGGGCATGATCGGCCAAACCCGGCTGGACCTCGCCTCCGGGAGCGAACAGCCGGGGCTGGTGGATTATGCCGAGGCCCTGGCACAAGGTCGGGCTTTCCGGGGCATCACCTACGACCTCCGGGATCTGACGGGGCGTCTGCGCCATGTCGAGATCAGCGGCGAGCCGATGCTCGACGAGGAGGGCCGGGTAACCGGCTATCGCGGATCGGGACGCGACCTGACCGATCAGGTCGAGGCGGAGCGCTCCGCCGCCAAACAGCGGGCGATGCTTGCGGCGGTTTTCCGCTCGGTGCATCACGCGGTCGTCGCCGTGGACCGGAACACCGGGATCATTGTCTGGAATGAGCGGTTCGAGACCTTGAACGGTATCGCACCCGGCCAGTTGACGCCGGGCATGTCCATCCGCGAGGTCTGCGCGCTCAGCACCGACAAGGGCGAGGATCTGTTCGAGACGATCGCATCTGAAGACGGCGCGCTGGACGCCGCCGGTTTCCCAGGCCGGCGCGAGATCACGCTTGCCGACGGACGCATCGTCGAAATCTTCGTCGAGCCGCTGGACGAGGACGGCCAGGTCATCACCTGTACCGAAGTGACCGAGGCCCGCCGCCGCGAGGCGGAGGTTGTCTATGCCCGCGACATGCTGGCCGGTGTCATGGACGCCTCTCTGGATGGGGTGATCAGTTTCCGGGCCGTGCGCGACGAGGAGGGCCGGATCGGCGATTTCCGCTTCGAGCTGATGAACCGGTCTGCCGAGCGCTTGATGGGGCGCAGCGAGGCCGATCTGCGCGGGCGAACCATGTTGGTGGAGCTGCCGGGCAATGCCGAAGACGGGTTGTACGACCGCTATGTCGAGGTGGTGGAGACGGGGCAGGCACAGCTGTTCGAGCACTGCTATACCCACGACGGCATTCACGCCTGGTTCCGGATCCAGGCAGTGAAGCACGGCGACGGCTTCGTGGTGACCTTCTCCGACATCACTGAGGCCAAGGCGCGGGAGGCCCGGGTTCAGGAAAGCGAAGCGCGCCTGCAGGCCGTGTTCGAGACGGTGGGGGTGGGCATCATAGTGATCGATGCCTCGGGCCGGATGACGCTGGTCAACTCTGCCACGGAGAAGCTGTTCGGCTGGCCGGCCGACCAGATGATCGGTCGCAATGTGTCGATGCTGATGGATCCGGATCTGGCGGCCGTTCATGACGATTATATCGACCGCTATATCGCCGGCAGCCCGCTGCGGATCATCGGGGTCGGCCGCGAGCTGGAAGGGCTGCGGCAGGATGGCAGCAGCTTCCCGATCGAATTGTCGGTGGGCGAATTCGCGGCAGAAGACGGACGCATGTTCGTGGGCGCAATTGCCGATCTGTCGACGCGCAACCGCTCCCTGGTCGATCTTCGCGAAGCCAATCAGCAGTTGGAGCAGCAGGCGAGCGAACTGGCCTCGCTCGCCTCGGCACTCGAACTGTCCAAGATCGTGGCCGAGACCGCCAATCAGGCCAAATCCGACTTCCTCGCCAATATGAGCCACGAGATCCGCACGCCCATGAACGGTGTGATGGGCATGACCCATATCCTGCTGGGCACGGATCTCACGCCGGAGCAGCGGGGACATGCCGAGACGGTGCGGGAAAGCGCCGAGGCCCTGTTGGGGGTCATCGACGACATCCTCGACATCTCCAAGCTCGAAGCCGAGCGGGTCGAACTCGAACACATTCCGTTCGTGCTTGGCGACGTGCTGGAAGGTGTGGCAGCCATCCTGGCGCCCAGGGCGCGCGACAAGGGGATCGAGATCGCCTGCTATCCCGACGAGGATGCGGGCGGCGTCTGGGTGGGAGATCCGACGCGCCTCAGGCAGATCCTGCTCAATCTCGCCGGCAATGCGGTGAAATTCACCGAGCGCGGCCATGTGACGGTCGGTGCTTCCGTGGGGGCCGGGCTGAATGACGGGCGTTGGCATCTGCGTTTCGAGGTGCGCGATACCGGCATCGGCATGACGGCCGAACAGGCCGGCCGGCTGTTCCGCAAGTTCAGTCAGGCCGACGCCTCGATCACCCGGCGTTTCGGTGGTACCGGGCTGGGCCTGGCGATCAGCCAGAAACTGATGGACCTGATGGGCGGGTCGATCACGGTCGAAAGCCGCATCGGCGAAGGATCGGTGTTCCGGTTCGACGTCGTCCTGGAACGCGGGACCGAAGCGCCGCTCCGCCCGACCGAAGAAATCGGCGATCATCTGCGCGGCATGCGGGCCTTGATCGTGGATGATCTGGCGGTCAACCGGCGCATCCTGGCCCATCATCTGGTTCAACTGGGCATGATCGTGGATGAAGCCAGCGATGTCGCCAGCAGTCTGAGCGTCATCGAAGAGCAGCGTCGCCGCAGCCAGATGATCGATCTGGTGATCACGGACTACAATCTGGGCGGCATGAACGGCGTGGAGCTTGCCGAATGGCTGCGCATGAATTCCCATTTCAGGGGTGTTCGGCTGATCCTGGCCGCGTCGGAGCTGCCCACGGTGGACAAGCTTCAGTCCTTCGATGCCGTCGTCGCCAAACCGATCAGAGGCCGCGAGCTGATGGTTGCACTGGCGCGGGCCTTCGGTATTCGGGATGAGGAGACGGCGCCGTCGTCATCCGCGGCGACGCAGGAGCGGGCTCTCTCCGGCGACGGCCGGCATGTGCTGCTGGTCGAGGACAATGCCGTCAATCAGACCGTCGCCAGAACGATCCTGAGCGATGCGGGGTATGTCGTGACCATCGTCGGCGATGGCGAACAGGCGGTCTCCGCCTGCGCCACGACGCAGTTCGACATCGTGTTCATGGACGTCCAGATGCCGGTGATGGACGGTATGGAGGCCACACGCCGCATTCGTGCCGCCGAAGCGCGGGAGGGCAGGGACCGGGTCGCGATCGTCGCCATGACCGCGAATGCCATGAGCGGCATGCGTGAAGAATACCTGGCGGTCGGCATGGATGATTTCGTGCCGAAGCCCTTCGCTGCACCGCAGCTTCTGGAGGCGGCGGCCCGCTGGTCGTCCGGTCCGGCGTCGGCCGGGGCGGCCGTCGATGACGCAGTGTCATCGGCGGAAGATCTGCCGCCGATCCTGGAAACCGGGCCGATGGAGACGTTGAAGGGGCTGGTGTCGCGGGACGCCTTCCTCGACATGGTGCAGAATTTCGCGACGCTGGGCCGCGAGCAGGTGTCGGCGGTACAGGAAGCCTGGGCTCATGGCGATGTCGACCGGCTTCGGCAGGCGGGCCATGACATGATCTCAGTCGCCGGCAATTGCGGCCTGCTCAGGCTGCTGACGATCGCCCAGCGCCTGCAAAGCGCCGCGAAAGCCCGGGATCTGGCGACGATCGAGACGCTGGTTGCTGAGGTGGCGAAGGTCGGGCCGATCTCGTGGGAGAGGTTCCACGATCACTTCATCGGCTGACGGCGCCGATTCCGGCGTCGTCAGCCTGCCCGGCCTCCGTCAGGCGATTTCGAACCGATCGATGATCGTCACGCCGGTGCCGGGGAAGCGGTCCATCATGGTCAGCAGGCGGGTGCCTTCGTCCAGGTCGACGCGGGCGCCGATCAGCCTTTCCGGCTGAAGCCGGCCGCGGCGGATCATCTCCAGCATCGCCGGGTAGCGATGGGCCTGCATGCCGTGGCTGCCCAGCAGTTCCAGCTCCCAGGCGATGACGCGGTCCATGGGGATGGCGGGGCGGGCCTGGTCGGCGAGCAGCAGGCCGATCTGGACATGCCGTCCCCGGCGGCGGAGCGACAGCACGGAATTCACGCAGGTCATCGGGTGGCCCAGCGCGTCGATCGACAGCTGCACGCCGCCGCGGGTGATCTCGTGCACCTGGCCCGGCACGTCGCCGTTGGCCGTCGTGGTGGCGTCGATGGTGGCGACGGCGCCCAGGCTCCGCGCCAGATCCAGCTTCGCGGGGTCGATGTCGATGGCGATCACCTGCGCGCCGGCGGCGGCGGCGATCATCACCGCCGACAGCCCGACCCCGCCGCAGCCATGGACCGCGACCCATTCCCCGGCCCGCACCCGGCCCTGATCGATCACGCCGCGGAACGAGGTGACGAAGCGGCAGCCCAGGCTGGCGGCGACGTCGAAGCCCATCTCCTCGGGCAGGGCTACCAGGTTGACGTCGGCATGATCGATGGCGACATGGTCGGCGAAGCTGCCCCAATGGGTGAAACCCGGCTGGAACTGGTTTTCGCAAACCTGATGCTGGCCGGCGGCGCATTCCCCGCAATGGCCGCAGCCGCCGACGAAGGGCACCGTCACCCGGTCGCCCTCGGCCCAGCGGGTGACGCCGGCGCCGACCGCCACCACCGTGCCGGCCAGCTCGTGCCCCGGCACATGGGGCAGGCAGATATCGGTGTCATGGCCCATCCAGCCATGCCAGTCGCTGCGGCAGAGCCCCGTGGCCCCCACCTTCAGCACCACACCGCCCGGCCGCGGGGCGGGGTCGGGCAGGGTGGTGACGGTGATCGGGCCCTGAAACCTCTCGAAAATGGCGGCGCGCATGGGGGCTCCCTCGGGAACGGTGTGGTTGCCCGGGGTTTTAGCACGGCCGGGAGATGGTGTAGCCCGCAATCGACCAGGCGGGCGATCAGCCCGGGCGGTCTATTGACCCTGTACGCCGGGCACCCGTGCCGGTTCCCGCACGGTCTTCGGCGGGTCGACCACCGGTGTTGTGGCGGCGTGGCCGCCGCTGGCCGCGCGCGTGGCCAGATGGGTCAGCAGCTGCTGCAGGACGATGAACAGGAACAGCAGGATGCCGGTCACAATCTTGATCCACCAGCTGGACAGGCTGCCGTCGAAGGTGATGTAGGTCTGGATCAGCCCCTGGATCAGAATGCCGATGAAGGTGCCGAACATGCTGCCGGCGCCGCCTGAGAGCAGGGTGCCGCCGATCACCACTGCGGCGATGGTGTCCAGCTCCACCCCCACACCGGTCAGGGAATAGCCGGAGGCGGTATAGAACGAGAAGACGATGCCGGCCAGCCCCGCCAGCAGGCTGGACAGCGTGTAGATGGCGATCGTCGTCCGGCCGGTGCGGATGCCCATGAGGGCGGTGGTGTCGCGGCCGCCGCCCAGCGCGAAGACATTGGTGCCGAAGCGGGTGTAGTGGAGCAGGATCCCGCCCAGGACGAAGGTCGCCAGCATGATGATGCCGATGATCCGCAACCGGCCGCCCCCGGGCAGGCGGAGGGAGAAGGCCGCCACTTCCTGATAAAGGGCGTCATCGATCGGCAGGCTGTCGGTGGACAGCAGGAAGGCCACGCCCCGGGCCAGGAACATGCCCGCCAGGGTGACGATGAAGGGCGGCACGTCGAAATGATGGATGATGGCGCCCATGGCCGCGCCGAACAGGGCACAGATGGCCAGCACCAGGCAGAAGGCGAGAAGCGGCGGCAGGCCCCAGCTGCCGATGCCGAGCGCCAGGAAGACCGTGGTGAAGGCGACCACCGATCCGACCGAGAGGTCGATGCCGCCCGAGATGATCACGAAGGTCATGCCCACCGCCAGGATGCCGAGGAAGGCATTGTCGGTGATGAGGTTCATCACCACCCGGGTGGAGGCGATATTGGGGTATTGCAGGGCGCAGAACAGGAAGCCGAGCAGGAAGACGGCGGTGGTGACGATGACGGGCAGGTGGCGGCGCATCAACGCGTCTCCCGAAGCAGGCGGTTCCGGGGGTGGCGTCCCCGAAGCAGGCGATCCCGGGCCGCGGCGAGGCGCGGGGTCTGAAGCAGCAGCACGGCCAGAACCACTGTCGCCTTGATCACCAGGTTCAGCTCCGGCTGATAACCGCTGAGCAGGATGCCGGTGTTCATGGCCTGGATGATCAGCCCGCCGACGGCGGCCAGCACCAGGCTGAACCGCCCGCCGAACAGCGAGGTACCGCCGATCACCACCGCGAGGATCGCGTCCAGTTCCAGCCAGAGACCGGCATTGTTGGCATCCGCGCCGCGGATGTCGGCGGCGGCGATCACGCCGGCAAGGGCGGCGCAGAAGCCGCACCACATATAGACCGCCAGGATCATCAGCCGGGTGTCGATGCCGGCCAGGCGGCTGGCCCGGGCATTGGCGCCGGTGGCCTCGATCATCAGGCCGAGTGCTGTGCCGCGGGCGAGCAGCACGGCGACCAGCAGGGTCGCCGCCGCCAGCACCACCGGGGCCGGAATGCCCAGCAGCGCGCCGCTGCCGAGCCAGGCGAGATCGGGCGAGGAGAAGGTGACGATCCGCCCTTCGGTGATCAGCTGGGCGATGCCGCGGCCGGCGACCATCAGGATCAGGGTGGCGACGATCGGCTGGATGCGGAGCACGGCCACCAGCAGCCCGTTCCACAGCCCGCAGAGCAGCCCGGTGCCGAGCGCCGCGGCCAGGCAGACGGCCAGCGACTGGCTGTCGGCGAGGCTGGCGGCCACCGCGCCCGAGATGGCCATGACCGCGCCGACCGACAGGTCGATGCCGCGGGTGGCGATGACCAGAACCATGCCGGTCGCCAGCAGCACCACCGGCGCGCCGCGATTGAAGACGTCGACCAGGCTGCCGAACAGGCGCCCGTCCTGAAGGCGCAGGTCGAAGAACTGGGGCGACACCATCCAGTTGATCAGCAGGATCAGGATCAGGGCGCCGATCTGGGCGCCGCCTTTCCTGGGATAGGCGATGGACACTGTCTTGCTCCCCCCGTCCTTGTGCCGGATACCGTGTTCTTGTTCTGAAGTGGCCCGTCTCTGGATTGGCCGCTCAGTCTGCGGCGATGGCGGCCAGCACCCGCTGTTCGTTGACCGCCGCGCCGGTCAGATGGGCGACATGGCTGCCGTCGCGCAGCACGGTCACCCGGTCGGAATAGGACACGATCTCCTCCACCTCGGACGAGATGACCAGCATGGCCAGCCCGCTGTCGCACAGGCTGCGGATCAGGCGGATGATCTCGGCATGGGCGCCGACATCGATGCCGCGGGTCGGCTCGTCCAGGATCAGGATCCGGGGTTCGGTGGCCAGCCAGCGAGCCAGGATCGCCTTCTGCTGGTTGCCGCCCGACAACAGGCCGATGGGCTTGTCCGGATCGGCCGGACGGATGTCGAGCGCCTTGATGAAATGGTCGGCGATCTCTTTCTGGCGTTTGCGCGACAGGGGCCGCGTCCACCCCATACGGGCCTGCAGGGCAAGGATGATGTTCTCGCGCACCGACAATTCGGCGACGATGCCCTCGGTCTTGCGTTCCTCGGGGCAGAAGCCCAGCCCCTGTTTCAGGGCATCGCGCGGCCCCAGGATCCGCGCCGGGCGGCCGTCCAGATGCAGCCTGCCGCCATCGGCCCGGTCTGCGCCGAAGATCAGGCGCGCGGTTTCCGTCCGCCCCGAACCCAGCAGGCCCGAAAGCCCCAGAACCTCGCCGCGCCGGAGCGTCAGATCGAAGGGCGCCACGGCCCCCTTGCGGCCGAGCCCTTCGGCGCGGAGCAGCGGCGGGGTGTCGTCCTGGTCCTGGGTGGCGCGCGCGCGTTCCTCTTCCACGCCCTGAAGCTCGCGCCCCAGCATCATGCCGACCAGCTCCATGCGCGGCAGCCCGGCGACCGGCCGTTCGCCGACCAGACAGCCATTGCGCAGAACCGTCAGCCGGTCGCAGATCTCCTGCACCTGATCCAGGAAGTGGGTGACGAACAGGATGCCCATGCCCTGGTCGCGCAGCTGGCGCATCACCCTGAACAGCACCTCCACCTCGCGGCCGTCCAGGCTGGCGGTGGGTTCGTCCAGGATCAGCACCTTCGCCGACATGTCGACGGCCCGGGCGATGGCGACGATGTGCTGAACCGCCACCGGAAAGTCGCCCAAGGGCGCGCCGACATCGATCCGGAGGCCGAAGCCCTGCAGAAGATCGCGGGACCGGCGGCGCATCTCGCGGTCGCGGACCAGGCCGAAACGGGTGGGCTGGCGACCGAGGAACAGGTTCTGCGCCACGGTCAGATTGGGCAGCAGCGCCACCTCCTGATAGACCGTGGCGATGCCCGCGGCCAGGGCCTCGTCGCCCGATCGGGGGCGGATCTCAGCACCCGACAGCCGCACCTCGCCGGCATCGCGGGGCGTGATGCCGGTGACCGTCTTGATCAGGGTCGACTTGCCGGCGCCGTTTTCCCCCAGCAGGGCATGGATCTCGCCCGCGCGCAGGGTCAGATCCACCGATTTCAGGGCCTGGAACCCGCCCGGAAAGGTCTTGGACAGGCCGCGCACGCACAGCAGTTCCGGCGCCTCGTTCATGAGTCTCTCCCTCCCAGGCATCAGGGATCGTATCGCCCGCCGGGCCCCGGGAAGCCGGTTCCCGGGGCCGGCGGGCCGGCGGTCAGTAGCCGAGCGACTTGCGCGCGTCGTACTGGCCCATCGGATCATCGGCCTTGGTATAGAGCTTCGATTCGGTCTGGATCCATTTCGGCGGCGCCTTGCCGTCCTTGTAGGCGGCGAGCGCGTCGAAGGCCGGGCCGGCCATGTTCGGGGTCAGCTCCACCGTCGCATTGGCCTCGCCCTCGGCGATCGCCTTGAAGATGTCGGGCACCGCGTCGATGGAGACGACCAGGATGTCGGTGCCCGGCTTCAGCCCGGCTTCCTTCATCGCCTGGATCGCACCCAGCGCCATGTCGTCGTTATGGGCATAGAGCGCGCAGATCGTCTTGCCGCCGCCTTCGGCCTTGATGAAGCTCTCCATCACCTCCTTGCCCTTGGCGCGGGTGAACTCGCCGGTCTGGCTGCGGATGATCTTCACATTGTCGGCCCCGGCGATGCCCTTCGCGAAGCCTTCCTTGCGGTTGGTGGCGACCGAGGCGCCGACCGTGCCCTGAAGCTCCACGACATTGCAGCTCTTGCCGGCGACGGTGTCGACCAGCCATTTCCCGGCCACCTCGCCCTCGTGCACGCTGTCGGAGGTGACGGCGGTCAGATAGAGCGAGGGATCTTTGGTCTCGATGCTCCGGTCCAGAAGCACGACCGGGATTTCGGCATCCTTGGCCTCTTCAAGGACGGCATCCCAGCCGGTGGCCACGACCGGGGCCAGGAAGATCGCGTCCACGCCCTGGGCGATGAACGACCGGATCGCCTTGATCTGGTTTTCCTGCTTCTGCTGGGCATCGGCGATCTTCAGCGTGATGCCCCGCTTTTCGGCCTCGACCTTGGAGACCGAGGTCTCCGCGGCGCGCCAGCCGGATTCCGAACCGATCTGCGAAAAGCCGACGGTCATGTCCGCCGCGATGGCGGGTGTGGCGAGGGCGGTGAACAGAACGCCTGCCAGCAGCCGGGTTTTCAATGTCATCTCCGTGATCTCCCTAGATGCCGCCCCGTCTGATCGGGGGCGGTCATGCCGTGATGAGCGAGCGGTGCCGATGCGCAACCGGCAGAGGGGGGCCGCCCGCGCACCCCCGCCGGTTCAACCCTGTCCGTTCACCGCATATCGGTGAAGGCCAGGGCCGTATGCTGTTCATAGACCTCTCCCGGCCGCAGCAGGGCCGGGGGAAAGCCCGGGTGATTGGGGGCATCCGGCCAGAGCTGGGGTTCCAGCGCCAGGCCGGCATGGGGGGCGAGGGGACGGCCGTCGAGGCCGGGCATGCCGGCGGCGATCATCGCCCCGTCATAGACCTGCAGCCCCGGCTCGGTCGTCTCCACGGTCAGGGTGAGCCTGCCCTCGGGCGCCGTCAGCCAGGCCACGGGCCGGATCGGGCCCCGGGCGTCGGCGAGGCAGAAATTGTGGTCGAAGCCGCCGGCCGGTGCCCCTGGGATCAATGCCTCCTGCATCAACGTTACACCCCGGCGCAGATCGAAGGGGGTGCCTGTCACGGGGCGGCGTTCGCCGGTCGGGATCAGGTCGTCGTCCACCGGCAGATAGCTGTCCGCCGCGACCTTGAGGCGATGGCCGGCGATGGTCGGGCGGCCTGACAGGTTGAGGTAGGAATGATGGGCGAAGTTGCAGAGGGTTTCGGCATCGCTGGTGGCCCGGACATCGATCCGGAGCACCGGGCCGGGGGCGATGCTGAAACCGACCTCCACCTCCAGATTGCCCGGAAAGCCCATATGGCCGTCGGGCAGGCGGTCGGTCAGGCTGACCCGGTCGGCCGCCACCGCCCGGATGCGCCAGTTCCGGCGGGAGGATCCGTCCGCTCCGCCATGCAGCAGGTGCCGGCCCCGGAAATTGGCATCCAGCTGCACGATCTGCCCGCCGACCGGCGCCCGGGCGTGGCCGATCCGGTTGGCATAGCGCCCGACCATGGCGCCGAAATAGAGGTCGGGATGGGCCAGATAGCCCTCAAGACGATCGAAGCCCAGCACCAGCGGGTGCTGCACGCCGTCGAGCCGCAGATCCTGGAGGATGGCGCCGAGGGTCAGGAAGCGGGCCGTCAGCCCGTGGGCCGCGATTTCGACCCGCTCCACGATCTCGCCGGTGGGCAGTGCTCCGAAACCGCTCAACAGACATCCTCCGTCAGGATCACCCGGGGTTCGGGCAGGCCGGGCACGGCCGTCTCCGCCGCCAGCCAGGTCAGGCCGGCATCGGGGGAGGGGTCGCCATCGGCGGCGCTGGTGACATAAAGGCTGCGGAAGTCGGGCCCGCCGAAGGCCGGGCAGGTGGTCTGGGCGACCGGCAGGGTGATGGTTGCGATCACGTCGCCCGCGGGCGAATACCGCACCACCTGGCCCGTACCCCATCGGGCATTCCACAGGCAGCCTTCGGCATCGATCACCGCACCATCGGGGTGGATGCCGTCCGGCCGCAGATCAAGGAAGACCTCGGGCGCGCCCCTGGGCCAGCCCTCGGCATCGAGCGGCTGGCGCCAGATGATGCCCTCGCGGGTGTCGGCGTAACAGGCGACGGAACGGTCGGGTGCGAAGCAGATCGCATTGGGGATGCCTATGCCGCCGCGCAGCCGTGCCAGCCGGCCCCTGTACCATCGATAGATGGAGCCATGCCCCGGCGCACCGGTTTTGGCCATGGTGCCGATCCAGAACCCGCCCCAGGGATCGGCCCGGCCGTCATTGGAGCGGGTGAGCGGGTTGTCCGCCTCCAGCGCCGCCAGATCCGTCCGCGTACTGGTCTGAAGGTCGAAGACGAAAAGCGCCCGTTCCGAGGCGATGAGCAGGCGGTCGTCATCCACCCATCCCGCCGCCGAGACCATGTCCGGAAACAGCCAGGACAGGCCGTCTCCCGCCGGGCTCCGCGACAGCAGGCGGCGGTCCAGGATATCGAACCAGAACAGCTGGCCGCGGCGCGGATGCCAGAGCGGCCCCTCGCCGAGCCGGCAGATCCGGGCGTCGTAGATACGTGCGTCCTGGCTGGGCGCGGTCATGATGGAGACCCCGTCATCTGGCATCGGGCGGCAGAAGATCAACCGGAAGGTTCTGATAGCACACCGGCCGCAGGAAGCGCCGGATGGCCAGCGTGCCGACCGAGGTGGCGCCGAAATTGGTGCTGGCCGGGTAGGGGCCGCCATGGACCATGGCATCGGCCACCTCCACCCCGGTGGGGAAGCCGTTGGCCAGGATCCGGCCGGCCTTGCGCTCCAGCACCGGCAGCAGCGCGGCCGCGAGCCCGGCATCCTCTGCGTCCATCTGCAGGGTGCAGGTCAGCTGCCCGGCCAGGCCCCGGGCCAGCCTGAGCATCTCGTCGGCATCCGCCACCCGCACCAGCAGCCCGGCCGGCCCGAAGACCTCGTCCGCCAGCTCCGGACGCGCGAACCAGGTGGCGGCGTCGACCTCGAAGAAGCCGGGTGCCGCCTGGCGCGTGGCGTTGTCGCCCAGGACATGGGTCGTCACCCCCGCGATGCCGGCGATCCGCGCGCGTCCACGCGCATAGGCGGCGCCGATGCCGGCGGTCAGGGTGGTCTGCGGCCCGGTGGCGGTCAGCGCTTCGGTGGCCCTGGCGACGAAGCCGTCGGCATCCGGCCCGTCGATCGCCACGACCACGCCCGGATTGGTGCAGAACTGCCCCGCACCCATGGTGAGCGAGGCCGCCCAGCCCCGGGCGATCTCCGCGCCCCGTGCGGCGAGCGCATTGGGCAGCAGGAAGACCGGGTTGATCGAGCCCAGCTCGCCGAAGAAGGGGATCGGCTCCGGCCGCGCGGCGCAGAGGTCGAAGAGCGCCCGGCCGGCGCCGAGAGAGCCGGTGAAGCCCACGGCGCGCACGGTCGGATGGGTCACCAGCGCCGCGCCCAGATCATGGGTATTGCCCTGGATCAGCGCGAAGACGCCCGGGTCGATGCCGCCGGCGGTGATCGCCTCCAGGATCGCTTCGGCGACGATCTCGCCCGTGCCGGGATGGGCGGGGTGGCCCTTCACGATCACCGGGCAGCCGGCGGCGAGCGCCGCGGCCGTGTCCCCGCCGGCGGTGGAGAAGGCGAGCGGGAAGTTGGAGGCGCCGAACACGGCCAGGCCACGGGACCCAGAGGACGCTGGATCATGCGCAGTTCGGGCCGCGGCAGCGGCGCGCGGTCGGGCAGGGCGGCATCCTGGCGGCGGTCCAGATAGTCGCCCGCGCGGATATGTCCGGCAAACAGGCGCAGCTGGCCGACCGTCCGGCCCCGCTCGCCCTCCAGCCGCGCCGCGGGCAGGCCGGTTTCCCGGCTGCCGATCGCGGTGATGGCGGGGCCGCGGGCCTCGATCGCCGTGGCGATGGCCTCAAGAAAGCGGGCGCGCTCGTCCCGTGTGCTGGCGCCATAGCTCTCGAAAGCCCGCTCGGCCGCAGCGGCGGCGCGGTCGACCTCGGCCCTGCCGCCGATGGCGAAAGCCTGGGCGGCACCCTCGGTCGGCTCGGACAGGAACGTCCCGGAACCGGCCAGCCAGGCGCCGTCGATGAGGTGCTGTCCCCGGGGTGTAAAACCGGGGGATGAAACGGTGGATGCGGTCGAGGTCACGCCGGACGATCCTTTGCCATGAAGGGGCCCCTCACTCGATGAAGGGATCGGTGGTCAGGCGGCGGCCCAGCATGAAGGCATCGGCCACATGTTTCAGCGGCGACAGGTCCACCTCGCTGGTGCGGGTTGCGATCAGCCGGGCGAAGCGGGCATAGAGCCCGTCATATTCCGATCCGAGCGCCTCGCCCTGCGACAGGTTCTGCCCGCCGGCCGATACGGTGGCGCCGCCATCGGCAAGCGACAGCACGCCGTCATCGGTTTCGAATTCCATGGCCCAGCTTTGCGGGCCTTCCTGGCGGAAGTCGAAATCGGCGGCGATGGGGGCGGCACCGGTCAGGTAGGACAAGCGCGCGGCGATGGGGGTTTCCTGGTTTTCGGGAAATTCCAGCTCGGCACCGGTCAGACGAAGCGGCGCGGGCAGGATCTCGGTCAGGATCGAGAGGGCGTTGATCCCCGGGTCGAAGACCCCGAGCCCGCCGGCCTGCCAGATCCAGCGCTGCCCCGGATGCCAGCGGCGCACATCCTCGCGCCAGGTGATCGTCCCGCGGAGGATCTGCCGCCCGGCGAGCCAGGCCTTCGCCGCCGGCACGCCAGCGGCGAAGCGGGAATGCCAGGTTGCGAACAGCACCCGTCCCCGCGCCGCCGCCAGGTCGGTCAGGGCTTCGACCTCGGCGATCGTCGCCCCGGGCGGCTTTTCCAGCATCACATCCAGCCCCGCCTCCAGCGCCTCGCGCGCCATGGCATGGCGCACCTGGGGCGGTGTGCACAGCGAGACCGCGGTGACCTCGGGCTGGTTGTCGAGCAGTGCGGCGAGGCTGGTGTAAGCCGGGATGCCGTCCAGCCCGGCATTGCGGCTGACGGTCGCGGCCAGCCGGAAGGCCCCGGATTTCAGGATCGAGGGATGGTGCTGGTCGATGGCGATCTTGCCGAGCCCGACCAGGGCGATCGGCGTTCCGGTCAGGGTGTCAGTGGCTGTCACGGGGCACCTCCTTGCCGCGGCAGCCGCGCAGGAAATCGAAGTCGACGCCGGTATCCGCCCCCATCACATGCTCGTGGAACAGGCGCACATAGCCGCCCTCTGGCGGGGAGACGGGGCTGGTCCAGGCGGCCAGGCGCCGGGCGATCTCGGCTTCGGGCACGTCCAGATGCAGGGTGCGGGCCTCGACATCCAGCTCGATCATGTCGCCGTCGCGCACGATCGCCAGCGGCCCGCCCACCGCCGCTTCGGGCGAGGTGTGGAGCACCACCGTGCCATAGGCCGTGCCCGACATGCGGGCGTCGGAAATCCGCACCATGTCGGTGATGCCCTTGCGCAGCACCTTGGGCGGCAGCCCCATATTGCCCACCTCCGCCATGCCCGGATAGCCGCGGGGGCCGCAATTCTTCAGCACCATCACGCAGCTCTCGTCGATATCCAGGCTCTCGTCATTGATCCTGGCCTTGTAGTGCTCGATGGTTTCGAACACCACCGCCCGGCCCCGATGCTTCATCAGATGCGGGCTGGCGGCCGAGGGTTTGATCACGGCGCCCAAGGGCGCCAGATTGCCGCGCAGCACGGCGATGCCGCCATGGGGGGTGAGCGCCTTGTCCGCCGGCCGGATCACATCCTCGTTCCAGTTCCGGGCGTCCTTGACCTCGTCCCAGAGCGTCTCGCCCGAGACGGTCAGGACATCGCCCTGCAACAGGCCATCCTCGCAGAGCCGCTTGATCACCACCGGCAGGCCGCCGGCATAGAAGAATTCTTCCATCAGGTATTTGCCCGACGGCATCAGATTGACGATGGTCGGCACGTCGCGCCCCAGCCGGTCCCAGTCGTCGAGCGTCAAGTCGACACCCACCCGGCCGGCGATGGCCAGAAGATGCACCACCGCATTGGTGGACCCGCCGATGGCGCCGTTGACCCGGATGGCATTCTCGAAGGCCGGCCGGGTCAGGATGTCCGACGGCTTCAGATCGTCCTTGACCATCTCGACGATGCGCCGGCCGGTCAGATGCGCCATGACCCGGCGCCGGGCATCCACGGCCGGGATGGCGGCATTGCCGGACAGCGCCATGCCAAGCGCCTCGGCCATGCTGGCCATGGAACTGGCGGTGCCCATGGTGTTGCAGGATCCGGCGCTGCGCGACATGGCCTGCTCGGCCTCCAGGAAGTCTTCCCGGGTCAGCTTCCCGGCCTTGATGTCTTCCGACATCTGCCAGAGCGCCGTGCCCGAGCCGACCCGCTCGCCCCGGAACCAGCCGTTCAGCATCGGGCCGCCGCTGACCACGATCGCGGGCAGGTCGACGCTGCAGGCCCCCATCAGCAAAGCGGGGGTGGTCTTGTCGCAGCCGGCCATCAGCACCACGCCGTCGATCGGCTGGGCGCGCAGCGCCTCTTCCACATCCATGGCCGCCAGATTGCGGTAGAGCATGGCCGTGGGCCGCAGGCTGCTTTCGGCCGCCGAGAAGACCGGAAATTCCACCGGCAGCCCGCCCGCCTCGTAGACGCCGCGCTTCACCCGCTCGGCCAGATCACGCAGATGGGCGTTGCAGGGGGTCAGCTCCGACCAGGTGTTGCAGATGCCGATCACCGGCCGTCCGTCGAACAGATCGTAGGGCAGGCCCTGATTGCGCATCCATCCGCGGTGATAGATGTTGTCCCGGCTGGTGCCGCCATACCACTCCTGGGAACGGAGCCGGCGCGGCCATGGTGCCTTGGTGAATGCCATGAGCGATGGCCTTTCCCGTCAGAGTGATGCCACGCGAAGCGCGCCGCCACCGGCGACGGGATCCGGGGCGATGGCCAGGCGGTTGCGCAGCGGCAGGCCGAAACCGGGCACCTCGATCTCGAACACATCGCCGGGTTCCGTGCGCAGCCCGGCCGCAAAGGAGAGCGTGGCGGTCCCGAACATGTGGACATGCACATCGCCCGGATGGCGGAACAGCTCGTATTTGAAGTGGTGGTGCTCCAGATTGGCGAAGCTGTGGGACATGTTCTCTTCGCCCGACAGGAAGGGGGCATCGAACAGCACCTCGTCGCCGCGCAGCACCCGGGACCGGCCCTCGATGCTCGCGGGCGGCGGGCCGATCCGCAATTCGGGGCCGAAGGCGCAGCGGCGCAGCTTGGAATGGGCCAGGAACAGGTAATTGGTCCGTTCCGTCACATGGTCGGAGAATTCATTGGCCACCGCGAAGCCCAGCCGCCAGGGCGTGCCGTCGGGCCCGATCACATAGAGCCCGGCGATCTCGGGCTCCTCGCCGCCGTCCAGCGCGAAGGCGGGTGACAGCAGCTCGGCCTCGGGTGCGGCCACGCTCTCGCCATTGCCCTTGTAGAACCATTCGGGCTGGACACCCACCTGACCCGCGGCCGGCTTGCCGCCCTTCAGCCCCATGCGGAACATCTTCATGGAATCGGTCATGCCGGCCTCATCGTCGCCGCCGCCATGCATGCTGTTCCGTGTGGAGGCCGAGCCCAGATGGGTCAGCCCGGTGCCGGTGACGTAAAGATGGGCCGGGTCGGGATGGTCGATCGGCGGCAGGATCCGCCCTTCGCGGCCGGCCTGCTCCAGATCCACCGCCCGGCCGGGGGTGATCTGGCCAAGCGCCTCGGCCAGTGTCCGCCCCCGGTCCAGGCAGTGCATCGCCAGGGCATAGGTGGTGTCGAAGCCGGTGACCTCGTGGGCCTCGGTGCCGTCGCGCACCACCACCGCCCGTGTGCCGTCTGTCCGCACGATCTGGGAAAGCAACATGGCCTCAGCCTTTCTTCTTGTTGTAGACGTCGAACACCACCGCGGCCAGCAGCACCAGGCCCTTGATGACCTGCTGCCAGTCGATGCCGATGCCGAGAATGGACATGCCGTTGTTCATCACGCCCATGATGAAGGCGCCGACCACGGCACCGACCACGGTGCCGACACCGCCGGCCATGGACGCGCCGCCGATGAAGACCGCGGCGATCACGTCCAGTTCGAAGGACACGCCGGCTTTGGGTGTCGCGGTGTTCAGCCGGGCGGCGAAGACCAGGCCGGCAAGGGCGGCCAGCATGCCCATATTGGCGAAGGTCAGGAACACCAGCTTCTCCGCCGGAATGCCCGACAGCTTGGCCGCCTTCTCGTTGCCGCCGATGGCATAGATCCGCCGCCCGATGACCGTGCGGTTGGTGATGAAGGAATAGACCGCGATCAGCAGCGCCATCACGATGAACACGTTCGGCAGGCCCCGGAAGGTCGCCATCAGATAGCTCATATAGACAAGTGCGATGGTGATCAGGGCGTATTTGCCGGCGAAGAAGGCGAAGGGTTCTTCCACAAGCCCGGTCGCGGCCTGTTTGCGGCGGCTGCGCACCGCCATCACCAGGATGCCCGCCGCCACGACGATGCCCGTCACCAGCGACAGGGTGTTGAAGCGTCCGCTGCCGAAGATGTCGGGCACGAAGCCCGAGGCGATCAGCTGGAAATTGGCGGGGAACGGACCCACGGACTGGCCGGCCAGCAGCCAGAGCGTCAGCCCCTTGAAGACCAGCATGCCGGCCAGCGTCACGATGAAGGACGGGATCTTGAAGAAGGCGACCCAGAAGCCCTGGGCCATGCCGATCAGCGCGCCCACGGCCAGACAGATCAGCCCGGCCAGGACATAGGGCACCTCCCACTGGACGATCATCACCGCGGCCAGCGCGCCCACGAAGCCCAGCACCGATCCGACCGACAGGTCGATATGGCCCGAGACGATCACCAGCAGCATGCCGACCGCCATGATGACGATATAGCTGTTCTGCAGGATCAGATTGGTCAGGTTGACCGGCTTCAGCAGGATGCCGTCGGTGGCGACCTGGAAGAACACCATGATGACGATCAGCGCCAGCAGGATGCCGTATTCCCGCATGTGCTTGCGCAGATAGGCGCCCATGGTGAGCCCGGACGCGGGGGCGGTCTCACGCTCGGATGGTTTCGCCAGGTCCATGGGTCTGGTCTCCGGAAGTGACGATCATCGCCATGATCTTTTCCTGGGTGGCATCGGCCGTCGGCAGCTCGCCCACGAAACGCCCCTCGTTCATGACGTAGAGACGGTCGGTGATGCCCAGCAGCTCGGGCATTTCCGAGGAAATCACGATGATCGATTTCCCCTGGGCCGCGAGCGCGGCGATGATCGAATAGATCTCGAACTTCGCGCCCACATCGATGCCGCGGGTCGGCTCGTCGAGGATGAGGATGTCGGGGTCGGCGAAGAGCCATTTGGACAGCACCACCTTCTGCTGGTTGCCGCCCGACAGGTTCACCGTCTCCTGCTCGATCGAGGCGCATTTGATGTTGACCCGCGCCCGGTAGTCCTCGGCCACGCCGGCTTCGCGGTGCTCGTCGACCACGCCGGCACGGGCCACCGCATCCAGGTTCGCCAGCGGCACGTTGCGGCGGATGCTGTCGGCCAGCACCAGCCCCAGACCCTTGCGATCCTCGGTCGCATAGGCGAGCCCCGCCCTGATGGCGCGGGGGATGGTCGACAGATCGGCGGGCCGGCCGTGGATCCTGACCGTGCCGGAAATGCCCTGGCCATAGCTGCGGCCGAACAGGCTCATCGCCAGTTCCGTGCGGCCGGCGCCCATCAGCCCGGCAATGCCCAGAACCTCGCCCTGCCGCAGGTGGAAGTTCACACCCTTGACCACCAGCCGGTCCCGATGGGTGGGGTGGTGAACCCGCCAGTCGGCAACCTCCATCACCGTGTCGCCGATGCGGGGCGTGCGCGGTGGATAGCGGTCGGACATCGACCGTCCCACCATGTCGCGGATGATTTCGCCCTCGCCGTAAGAGCTGTCGGACATGTCGCGGCTGGCGACGGTGGTGCCGTCGCGCAGCACCGTCAGACTGTCGGCCACCCGCGAGACCTCGTTCAGCTTGTGAGAAATCAGGATCGCGGTCAGGCCCTCGCGCGTCTTCAGCTCCACCAGCAGGTCGAGCAGGGCCTCGCTGTCGCGTTCGTTGAGCGAGGATGTCGGCTCGTCCAGGATCAGCAGCCGGACTTTTTTGGACAGCGCCTTGGCGATCTCCACCAACTGCTGCTTGCCAAGGCCCAGATCCTCGACCCGGGTGTCCGGGTTTTCCCGCAGCCCCACCTTGGCGAGCAGCGATGCGGTGCGGCGGCGGGTCTCCGGCCAGTCGATGACCCCGTATCGGGCGATCTCGTTGCCGAGGAAGATGTTCTCGGCGATCGACAGTTCGGGCACCAGGGCCAGTTCCTGATGGATGATGATGATGCCCCGGGCCTCGCTGTCGGCGATGCCCCGGAAGGCCATGGGCTGGCCTTCATACAGGATCTCGCCCTCATACGACCCGGCCGGGTAGACCCCGCTCAACACCTTCATCAGGGTGGATTTTCCCGCCCCGTTCTCGCCCACCAGCGCCCGGATTTCCCCGCGCCGCACGGCGAGATTGACGCGGTCCAGCGCCTTCACCCCAGGAAATTCCTTGGTGATCCCGCGCATCTCAAGGATGGCGTCCATCCGTTCCTCCCAAGGGGTCTCGCCCGAAGCCGTCCTTTGCCCCGGGCGAGGGATCCCGCCGGTTACTCGATCTCGGACGCCTTGTAATAGCCGCTGTCGATCAGCACCGACCGCCAGTTGGCCGCGGTGACCGGAACCGGCTCCAGCAGGTAGGAGGGAACGACCTTCTTGCCGTTGTCATAGGTGGTGGTGTCGTTGATTTCGGGCTCGCCGCCGCCCATCACGGCATCGACCATGCCGACCGTCACCCGGGCGAGTTCGCGGGTGTCCTTGAAGATGGTCGAATACTGGTCGCCGCGCAGGATGGCCTTGACCGAAGGGACTTCGGCATCCTGGCCGGTGACGATGGGCATGGCCATGTCGCCCGAGCCGTAGCCCACCCCTTTGAGCGACGAGATGATGCCGATCGACAGGCCGTCATAGGGGGAGAGCACCCCATGGACCTTCTTGCCCGTGTAGTTGGCCGAGAGCAGATTGTCCATGCGCGCCTGGGCGACCGCGCCGTCCCAGCGCAGCGTGCCCACCTTGTCCATGCCCATCTGGCCCGAGGGGATCACCACCGAGCCGTCCTTGATCAGCGGGTCGAGCACCGACATCGCGCCGTTGTAGAAGAAATAGGCGTTGTTGTCGTCGGGCGAGCCGCCGAAGAGTTCCACGTTCCAGGGCTTCTGGTCGGGGAAGCGTTCCTTAAGGCCCTCGACCAGGGTGGTGGCCTGCTGGACGCCGACCTTGAAATTGTCGAAGGTGGCGTAATAGTTCACATGCTCGCTGTCGCGGATCAGCCGGTCATAGGCGATCACCTTGATGCCGGCGGCATCGGCGTTGGCGAGCACGTTCGACAAAGTGGTGCCGTCGATCGCGGCGATGACCAGGACGTTCACGCCCTTGGTCACCATGTTTTCGATCTGCGCCAGCTGGTTGGGAATGTCGTCTTCGGCATATTGCAGATCGGTCTCGTAGCCGGCGGCCTTGAACTGCTCGACCATCGAGCTGCCGTCGGAGATCCAGCGGGCGGAGGATTTGGTGGGCATGGAGATGCCCACATATCCCTCGCCGGCCGATGCCAGGTCCGCGCCCCCCATGGCGATCACGGACAGGCCGGCCGCAAGCGCGACCGTCTTCAATGCCCTCATCTTTTCCTCCCTTCGCGGCGCCCCCTGGTTCAGCCCCGCTTCTGCGGAGTCCGCCGGGACGGCCCTTGCTTTTGTGGCGCAACTCATCGGCGGACGGTCCGGCCGGTGATTGCCGCTGGGTCTATTGGTAAGAGGATTGGATATGCCGGTCAAATCGGCATAATCATGTTCAATATATCATTATCCGAATATCACACGCGTCGGCAGGACGGGAGGTTGCCATCATGGAGAGCGGCCCGAACAAGGTGGGGCGACGCGACCGGCTGATCGGCCGCGGCATCAAGTTCCGTCATCTGCGGGTGCTGGCAGAGCTGCTGGACACCCCGCAGGTCAGTGCTGCCGCGGCACGGCTGAACATGACCCAGCCCACCGCCTCGCGCCTGCTGGCCGAGGCGGAGACCATCGTCGGCGTGCCCCTGTATGAACGGCATCCGCGGGGCATCCGCCTGACCGTGATGGGGGCAACCCTGGCCGAACGCGCCCGGCGCCTGCTGCGGGATCTGGACCAGACCGATCGCGAGATCGAGGATATGGGCCGCGGCACCCGGGGCACCGTCAATATCGGCGCGGTGACCGGGCCGGCGCTGGAGATCATCCTGCCGGTGATCCGCCAGCTGCGCGTGACCCATCCCGACATCCGCGTCAACGTATCGGTCGACCTGTCGGACAAGCTGGCCGGCGAGCTTCTGGCGGGGGCGGTGGATTTCTACATCGGCCGCCTACCGGCCGACCGGGATCCGCGCAGTTTCGTGATCCGCACCATCGGCGAGGAACCCTTGAGCCTGGTGGTCCGCAAGGGCCATCCGCTGACCCGCAAACCCGCCCCGACGCTGGAAGACTGCGTCGCCTATGACTGGATCCTGCAGCCCCAGGGCGGGCTGATGCGGACCACGGTAGAGGCTTATCTGCTCGGCCGCGGATGCACCCTGCCGGACCGGGTGCTGGGGACGTCGTCGATCCTGCTGACGCTGGCCTTGATCGCCAGTTCGAACGGCATCGGCACACTGGCACGCACCGTGGCGCGGTTCTATGCCGATCACGAAGGCATGGGCATGGGCATCGTGACCCTGCCCGTCGCCGAGGATATGCGGGTGACGCCTTATGCCCTGATCCGCCCCCGCGATGTCGACCCCACGCCGGCGGCAGAGACCGTGTTCGCCATGATCCACGAGCGTATCGACAATCTGGCCCCGACCATCTGAATGGGGCGGAATGTCACGGCGGGCCATAATATTCTTCTGATATACATATATTCTCTGCCCTGTCGGAGCCTCATCCCATGGACGACGTCACCATCGCCCGCGTCATTCACGTCCTGGCGGTCCTGCACTGGATCGGCGGGCTATGGCTGGTCACCTTCGTGCTGCTGCCGGCCGTCGGCCGGATGGCCGAACCCACCCGGCGGCTGGAGGTGTTCGAGGCGATCGAGGGGCGGTTTTCAGTGCAGGCGCGGGTGTCGGTGGTGCTGGCCGGGCTGTCGGGCTTCTGGATGACCTGGCGGATGGATGCCTGGTGGCGCTTCGCCGAGCCCGGCTATTGGTGGATGCATGCCATGGTCGTGCTGTGGGCGATCTTTGCCGTGATCCTGCTGATCGCCGAGCCGCTGGTGCTGCATGCCTGGTTCCACCGGGCCGCCGCCAGCCGGCCCGAGGCGGTGTACCGGCTGGTGTTGCGCGCCCATCGGGTGCTGTCGGCGGTGGCCGCGGTCACGGTGGCGGGGGCCGTGGCCGGGGCGCATGGCATGCTGTTCTGATCGGCGCGGGGGCGCCGGTCAATCCATCTCGATCACCAGCTTGCCGAAGGGGCCGCGGTCGAGATGGGCGAAGGCCTCGCGCACCTCATGGGCGCGATAGCGCCGGGCGATGACCGGCTGAAGGCCCAGCATGTCCACCGCGCGGACGAAATCTTCCAGCCCTCGCCGGTGGCCGACGGCGATGCCCTGGATCACCGGCGCCTTGGTCAGCAGCGGTTTGACATTGGCCGAGATTTCGGCGCCGTCGAGCACGCCGATCACCGAGATCCGCCCGCCGGGGGCGAGTGCGCGGAGCGAGGTGCCGAGGCCGGCGCCGCCTGCCACTTCCAGCAGATGATCGACACCGCGGCCGCCGGTCGCCGCCACCGCCGCCTCTGCCCAGTCGCCGGCCGTCCGGTCGATGCCGTGATCGGCGCCGAGCGCGCGTGCCTGCGCCAGCTTGTCGGCCGAGCCCGAAGTGACCAGCACACGTGCGCCATGCGCCCGCGCGATCTGCAACCCGAACAGCGCCACCCCGCCGGTGCCCTGGACCAGCACGGTGTCGCCTGCCCGGATACGGCCGTATTCCACCAGCGCCATCCAGGCGGTCAGCCCGGCCACCGGCAGGGTCGCGGCGCCGGCATCGTCGAGGGTGCGGGGGGCCGCCACCAGCCAGTCTTCGGGCAGCACCGCGTGGGTGGCGAGCAGGCCGGGCAGGGTGCCGGCCAGGGTATCGAGCGGCAGCGGCCACGCGCCGCCCGGTCTGCGGCCGTCGATCCAGTCGGGGATGAACTGCGCGATCACCCGGTCGCCGGTTCTGAAGCGCGAGACGCCGGCACCGGTCGCCAGCACCCGCCCGGCCATGTCGGAGGCGGGCGAGACCGGCAGGCTGAGCGGCAGGCCCATACCGGTTTCCACCACCATCTTGTCGCGATAATTCAGCGCCACCGCGCCGATCTTCACCAGCACCTCTCCCGGGCCGGGCGTGGGGATGGGCAGGGTTTCGGGCTGGAGGGTCGCGATGTCATGGGCGGTGATCGTCCAGCGGGTCATGGTGCCGTCGGTCATGGGGCCTCTCTCCGGCGGGGGATGATGGAGCCCGCAGGCTAGCCTGGAATTTCTGTCGCCAGTTGCGCCGATATGTCGGAAGATTGGCGCCTGGCATGCAACAAAAGACGGATCATACGGCGGATCATGGACCGGTTGAGCGGCATCGGCGTGTTCGTGGAGGCGGCGGAGGCCGGCAGTTTCTCGGCGGCGGCCGAGCGTCTGGCCCTGTCGCGCTCGGCGGTCGCCAAGACGGTGGGCCGGCTGGAGGCGCGGCTGGGCGTGCGGCTGTTCCACCGCACCACCCGCGCCCAGGCGCTGACCGAAGAGGGCCAGGCCTTCCTGGAGCACTGCCAGCGGGGGCTGGCCGACATCCGCGCGGGGGAGGCGATGCTCGCCCATGGTCGTCGTGCCGTGGCGGGCCGGCTCAGGGTCTCCCTGCCGGTGCTGTTCGGCCGGCGCTGCGTCGCGCCGGTTCTGACCGGGCTGGCCCGCGAGCATCCGGGGCTGGAGCTGGACCTGCATTTCACCGACCGGCTGGTCGATCTGGTCGAGGACGGCATCGATCTCGCCATCCGCAACGGCCCCCTCGACGATCAGGCCGGGCTGATGGCGCGGCTGGTCGCCCGCCAGCGGATGACGGTGGTGGCCTCGCCCGACTATCTGGCCCGGCGGGGGGCACCCGCCGATCTGGCGGCGCTGGCCGGTCACGACTGCCTGGTCTATCTGCGCGGCGGCCGGGTGCGCGGCTGGCTGTTCCCGATGCCGGACGGCCGCGATGCCGTGATCCGGCCGGCGGCCCGGCTGCGCTTCGACGATCTGGAGGCGCTGGCCGATGCGGCGGCGGCCGGGCTCGGCCTCACCTGGCTGCCCTGCTGGCTGGTCCGCGACCGGATCCGCGCCGGCACGCTGGCGGAAGTGCTGACCGACCAGCCGGCCACCGTCTTCACCAGCCACGCGATCTGGCCGCGCAGCCCGCACCCCGACCTGAAGCTGCGGCTGGCCGTCGACCGCCTGGCCGAGCGGCTGCCCGGCGCGGCGGAGCTTTGATGGGGGAACGGTGCGGCGTGCCCTTGTCGGGGCCTTAGCGCTTGTCTGGGGCCTTAGCGCTTTTCCGGGGTGATAGTGAGGCGCGTCTTCATGTCCGCGGCCGTCAGAATGGGAATCGGAACGTCATCTGCGAGCACCAGCAGATCACGGTCCCCGGTGAGGAGTGCATTGGCGTGGCCGGCAAGCGCCAGCACCAGGAAGGGCTGGTCGAACGGATCGCGGCAATCCGGGACCGCAGGCGGTGGGACGGGGATCAGCACTGTCTCGCACCAGGGCAGATAGTCAGCCAGCAGGTCCTCGTGCCCAGGCAACGGCATCGGCAATATCTGCTTCCGACAGGTTCACTTCTTCCAGCTTGGCCCGGACAGCATCAGCGCGGTTGATGCGAACCGGGGTGAGTATGATGCGGCCGTTCTCTTCGACCACATCGAAATACTCCGCGCCCTCTACCGCAGCGACCACCGCCTTTGGCAGAGTGAGTTGGTTTTTCGATGTCAGTTTTGCGAGCATGTAGATGTTCCTGGGGCGTAAGGAAATGCTGACATCATGATTTCCAGGATTCAAGGGGACATGAGGCTGCCGGACACGGTTGGAGCCCGGCGCCATCGTCACCCCCGGCACCGGTCCAGATACCCCACCAGCATCTCCCCCAGCGCCTGACCGAAGGCCTCGACCGCGGCCGGTGATTGCGGGGTTTCCGAGTAGTCCTTTCCGACCGATTTCAGCGTGCGCATGATCACCTCGCCGGTGAGCGCGCGGCGGGCGTCGTCGGCCTCGGGCAGGGCTTCGCGCATGAAGGCGGCGAGGGCGTCGTCGACCCGGGCGCGGGCCGCTTTGGCTTCGGGGGCGTCGCGATAGAGCGGGGCGGCGTCGTCGAGGGCGCGGCGGATGGCGGCCTCTTCGCATTCCGAGCGGAGGAAGGTCGTCGCCAGATCGCGCAGCCGGTCGGCGGGCGCGCGGGTGGTATCCGACAGGATCGCATGCATCTGGCGGCTGGTCTGCTGCCATTCATCGCTTTGCAGGCGGAACAGGATCGCCGCCTTGTTGGGGAAGTACTGGTAGAGCGAGCCCACGGCCACGCCCGCCCGTTCCGCCACCCGCGCGGTGGTGAAACGCTGCGCGCCTTCGGTCGTCAGAACCTGAACCGCCGCTTCCAGGATCGCCGCCACCAGCCCCTCGGACCGGGCCTGTTGCGGGCGTTTTCGCAAGGAAATCCGCGGGGTCTGGGCAGGGGGCATCAGGGGCTCCGCCAATGCGATTAGCGCGAATGCGACGATCTCGTCATATTTTTAGGGCGAGGCGGCGCCCCTCTCAATCCGAAACGACCGATACCCGAAATCCTGTCTGTCGAGAGGGAGTTTCCCCATGTCTACGCTCACCCAAGGGCCGGTCGCCGACCTGTTGGACCGCCTGTTCGCCGAGGCCGCCGCGGCGGAAATCCCGCCGGCCCTGGCCCGGCTCTCCGCCGAAGAGCGCGATCGGCTGATGCGCAGCCGAAGCCTCTATCGGGATCTCTATCATGGTCTGGCCGAGGTCGCGCTGCCGGTCTCGCCCACAACCGGGCGGCTGCTTTACATGCTTGCATGCAGCCTGAAGGCGCGGACGATCGTCGAATTCGGCACCTCCTTCGGCATCTCGACCCTGCATCTGGCGGCGGCGCTGCGCGATACGGCCGGTGCGGATGGTGCCGGCCGGATCATCACCACCGAATTCGAGCCCGCCAAGGCCAACCGCGCCCGCGACAACCTGCGGGTCGCCGGTCTTGCCGATCTGGTCGAACTGCGCGAGGGCGATGCGCTGGAAACGCTGGCCCGCGATCTGCCGCCGGCGATCGATCTGGTGCTGCTCGACGGCGCCAAGGTGCTCTATGCCGAGATCCTGGCGCTGATCGAGCCGCATCTCCGCCCCGGCGCCCTGGTGGTGGCCGACAATGCCGAACACGCCCCCGACTATCTGGCCCGGGTCCGCGACCCGGCCAATGGCTGGCTGTCGGTGCCCTTTGCCGGCGATGTCGAACTGTCGATGCGGCTCGGCTGACCATTGGCGGCCCCCCCCCCTTTACCGCCCTTATCTTGTGGTGGAGCGTTCCATGACGACCTCTTCAGCCGGTGCGCAGGCACGGCTTCTGCTGCTGGTTGCCGTTCTTTTCCTCTCCTATCTCTGCGTCGCCATCCCGCTGCCGGTGGTGCCGGTGCAGGTCACCGACGGGCTGGGGCTCGGTAATCTTCAGGCGGGGCTGGCGGTGGGCATCGCTTTCCTCGCCACCATCCTCACCCGCGGCCCGGCCGGGCGGATATCGGACCGCGCGGGCGCGAAGATCGCGGTTGCGCGCGGCCTGGCGCTTTATGCCGCGGGCGCCCTGGTCTCGCTGCTCGCCGGGCTGACATCACTCGCGCCGATAACTGCATTTGCGGTTCTGATCGCCGGTCGGTTGCTGGTCGGCCTGGGCGAGAGCCTGGTCGGCGTCGGCGTGGTCGCCTGGGGCATCGGCATCACCGGCCCGGCGCGGGCCGGCCGGGTGCTGGCGCTGGTGGGGGCCGCGATCTATGGCGCGCTGGGCCTGGGCGGCCCGCTCGGCCTGCTGCTGATGGAGCATGCGGGCTTCATGGGGGCCATGGCCGTGGCGGCGCTGCTGCCCTGCCTCGGCCTGATCGCCGTCGCGGCCATGCCGGGGGTGGCCCCGCATCCCGATGCCGCGCGCCCATCCTTCCTGTCGGTGATGGGCCAGATCTGGCGGCACGGGCTGATCGTCTGCCTGCAGGGCATCGGCTTTGCCGCGATCGGCGCCTTCTTCGTGCTGCTGTTCCTGAACCGGGGTTGGGCCCATGCCGGGCTGGGGCTCGCCGCCTTCGGCGCCGGTTTCGTGCTGGTGCGCATCCTGTTCGGCCATCTGCCCGACCGGCTGGGCGGGCTGCCGGTCGCCACGGCGTCACTGGCGGTCGAGGCGGCAGGTCAGGTCCTGATCTGGGCGGCACCGATGCCGGAGCTGGCGCTGGCCGGCGCCTTCCTCACCGGGCTCGGCTGCTCGATGGTGTTTCCCGCCATGGGGCGCGAGGTGGTGCATCTGGTGCCGCCGCATCTGCGGGGCACGGCGCTGGGCGGCTTTTCGGCCTTCCAGGATCTCGCCTATGGCCTGACCGGCCCGCTGGCCGGGCTGCTCGCCGATCGCGCCGGCTATGGCCCGGTCTTCCTGATCGGCGGCTGTGCGGCGGGGGCGGGGGTGCTGATCGCCCTGTGGCTGCGCCGGGCGCGTCACCGAACGGTCGCAGCATGACCCCAGAGATGCCACGATGTCGTATCCAGCTCAGTTTCAGGCAGAAGGAGTGGAGTCATGCCCATCCGTCTTCCCCGACGCACGCGTCTGCAGCTGGCCGGCCGCCTGCAACTGCTCGTCCTGGGCGCGCTGGTCGCAGCTGTGCCCGCCCGCGCCGATCATGGGCCGGCGAAGCTGGCGGCCCTGACCAACCGGCCGTCGCAGGCGCCGGTCACGCCGCGTGCCCTGGCGCCCAGGCTGGACGGCAGCCTGCCGCCCGGCCGGCTGCCGGCCCCGGACGAGGTGCTGACCTATCGCCCCGATCCGGCGCTGCGCCGGCGCAATTTCGATATCTTCGTCGACCGGCTGCGGGCCCATGACGCCGGGGCCGCCGACAATCTCGACCGCCTGTTGACCGACAACGACGTGATCGGCGCCGCCCGCGACTGGCTGAAACCCTATGGCATGCGACCGGAGAACGTGGCCGATGCCATGGCGGTCTATCTTTCCACCGCCTGGGGCGCCGTGCGCGGCAGCGAGGCCGACCCGGCGCCCGAGGTGATGCGCGGCCTCAGCGACCAGCTGGCGGCGGCGATCGGCGCCACCCCCGGCTTCACCCGGGCGAGCGATGCCGAGAAACAGGAACTGGCCGAATCGATGATCGTCCAGGCGGTGATCATCTCCCGCCATGCCAGCGCCGCCCGCGACCGCCCCGACCTGCAAAGGCGGGTCAGCGAGGCGGTGGCGCGGGGTGCGCAGGCGACCTTCGGGGTGGATCTGACGGCGCTGGATCTGACGGCGGACGGGTTGAGGTGAGGACCGCCGGCAGGAGGGCCGGCAGAACGATGCGAAGGCGCTCCCGCAGCGTGACGTCGCTGTCCGGATCGTAGCGCAGGCAATGCTCGATCAGGGCCGGGTCGAGGAAGATGGCAAAGGATCCGTTGAGGGCCCGCGCCGCCTGTGCGGGACATGCCCTTTCGACATCTCCGGCTTCGACATCTCCGGCTTCGATCCCCTGCCGGATGATGTATTCGAACAGTTTCTCCATCCGGTCGAGATGGACCGCAAGGATGGCGGTATTGGCCCGGCTGGCGGCGATGATCATGTCGTGCATGCGTCGGTCGTTGAAAAAGCGTGCCCGATTGTACCGATGAACCGCGGTCAGAAGCCGTTCGATCTTCAGGGCCGCCGGCATGTCCATCAGGGCGATCGCGAAGGCGATGTCGGCGATCTCCTTCACGGCACGATGGCAGATCGCGTCGGAAATGGCCTGCCTGGCCGGAAAGAAGCGGTAGAGATTGGCCGGGCTCATGTCGAGTTCGGCGGCGATGTCGGCCATCGAGGTCTTGAGATGGCCGACGCGGCGAAACCTCTCCTCCGCCACCTGCAGGATGCGGACGCGGATCTCGTTGGCGCTGGCGCGCGGCGGTTTGGTGCGCGGCGGGCGGGGAGAGGTCACCGATATCTCCGTCATGTCGCCCTGATCCGGAACCAGACGGCGTAGAGCGCCGGCAGGAACAGGAGGATCAGCAGCGTGCCGCAGGCCGTGCCGCCGATCAGCGTATAGGCCATCGATCCCCAGAACACCGAATGGGTCAGCGGGATGAAGGCGAGCACCGCGGCAAGGGCCGTGAGGATCACCGGCCGCGCCCGCTGCACCGTCGCTTCGATGACGGCGTGATAGGCGTCGAGCCCGGCGGCGCGGTTCTCCTTGATCTGCTCGGTCAGGATCAGCGTGTTGCGCATCAGGATGCCGGCCAGGCCGATCAGGCCCAGGATGGCGTTGAAGCCGAAGGGCTGGTTGAAGGCGAGCAGAGCCGGCACCACGCCGACCAGGCCGAGCGGGGCGGTCAGCATCACCATGGCCAGCATCGGGAAGGATCGCACCTGCAGCATGATGATGATCAGCGTGGCCGCGATCATGACCGGGAAGATGGTGACCAGCGCGGCATTGGCCTTGCCGGCCTCTTCGATCGACCCGCCCATTTCGATGCGATAGCCGGGCGGCAGGGTGGCGATCAGCGGCTGAAGGGCCGTCATGACCTGTTTCGAGACCTCGGGCGGCTGGGTGGCCTCGTCGATCTCGGACCGCACGGTGATGACGGGGATGCGATCGCGGCGCTTCAGAATCGGCTCTTCCAGGCGGATTTCGGCATGACCGATCTGGTCGAGCGGGATCTGCCGGCCGTCCCGGCTGGTCAGGGAGAAATCGGCGAGGCGTGTGGGATCCAGCCGCTCTCCGCCGGCGCTGCGTGCGACCACGGCGACGTTGCGGATGTCCTCGCGAAGCTCCGTGACGGTGATGCCCGACAGCAGAAGCTGCAATTGCTGGCTGACCTCGGCCGGCGACAGGCCGATCAGGTTCAGCCGGTCCTGGTCGGGCACGAAGCGCAGCACCGGGGTGCGATTGCCCCAGTCGCGATTGGCCTCTCGCACCTCGGGAATGCCGCGCATGACGGCGAGCACCTGTTCCGAGAGGCTGTAGAGTGTTGCGGGATCGGGGCCCATGATCCGGAATTCGACCGGAAAGACCGAGGGCGGGCCGAAGACGAACTGTGTGGCGCGCACATAGGCCTCGGGTGCCAGACCCTGGGCCACGGCCGCCCGCAGCCGGTGCTTCAGGGCGTCGCGCGCCTCGGCATCGGGTGTCAGCACCACGATCTTGGCGAAGGCCGGGTCGGGCAGCTCCGGCGACATGGCCAGGAAGAAGCGCGGCGCCCCCTGGCCGATATAGCTGGTGACGATCCGGGCCTCGGGCTGGCCGTCCAGCCAGTGTTCAAGCTTGCGGACGGCGCCGGTCGTGGTCTCGATGCTGCTGCCTTCGGGCAGGCGGACCTCCACCAGCACTTCCGGGCGGTCGGAGGTGGGGAAGAACTGCTGCTTGACCCCGCCCATCCCCATGCCCGCCAGGACGAAGGCGATGACGACGATGCCGCAGGTCAGGAATTTGTGGCGCACGGCCAGCGCGATGAAGCGGCGCAGACGCCGGTAATTGGGCGTGTCGTAGATGGCGTGATGGCCGCCCTCGACCGGCCTGATCGCGGGCAGCAGCTTCACGCCCAGATAGGGGGTGAAGACCACGGCGACGATCCACGAGACGATCAGGGCGAAGCCCACCACCCAGAAGATGTTGCCGGCATATTCGCCGGCTGTGGAGGGGGCGAAGCCGACCGGCAGGAAGCCGGCGATGGTGACGAGCGTGCCCGAGAGCATCGGTGCCGCGGTATGGCTCCAGGCATAGGCCGCCGCCCTGATCCGGTCCATGCCCTCTTCCATCTTCACTACCATGACTTCGATGGCGATGATGGCATCGTCGACCAGAAGCCCCAGCGCCAGGATCAGCGCGCCCAGGGTGATGCGGTCGAAGAACCGGCCGGTCTCCAGCATGATCAGGAACACGACCGCGAGCGTCAGCGGGATGGCCGCCGCCACCACGATACCGACCCGCCAGCCGAGGCTGAGCAGGCTGACCAGCAGCACCACGCCCAGCGCCATCGCGAACTTCAGCATGAATTCGTCGACCGCCGAGGTGATGTTGACGGCCTGGTCGGTCACCTTGTCGAGCGTCATGCCGAGCGGCAGGCCGCCGGCGATGGCCGCCGTCTTCTCTTCCAGCGCCCGGCCGAGGTCCAGCCCGTTCCAGCCCTGCTTCATCACCGCGGCGAGCATGATGGCGGGCTTGCCGTCATGGCGGATCAGATAGCCGGGCGGATCCTCGTAGCCGCGGCGGATCCGGGCGATGTCCGAGAGCTTCAGCACGCGCCCGCCGGCGACGATCGGCGTGTCGGCGATCGCCTGAACCCCGTCATAGGCGCCATCGATCCGGATGAAGACCTGCGGGCCCCGGGTCTCGATCGATCCGGCCGGGGTCAGGGTGTTCTGACGCTGCAGCGCGGCGATGATCGCCTGCGCCGGAATGCCGAGCGTCGCCAGCCGGTCATGGGAAAATTCGACGAAGATCCGCTCGGGGCGCTCGCCCAGGATGTTGATCTTCTCCACCCCCGGCACATGCAGCAGATCCTGGCGGACGATTTCCGCCTGCCGGACCAGCTGGCGCATCGGCATGTCTTCGGCCTTCAGCGCATAGAGCGCGAAGCTCACATCGGCGTATTCATCGTCGACGAAGGGCCCGTAGACGCCGGGCGGCAGGTTGCCGGCCTCGTCTCCCAGCTTCTTGCGGGCCTGATAGAATTCGTCCTGAACGGCCGAAGGCGGGGTGGTGTCCTTCAGCGTGACGGTCATATAGGCATAGCCCGGCCGCGCGGTGGTCTCCACCCGGTCGTACCAGGCCAGTTCCTGGAGGCGCTTTTCCAGCGGTTCGGCCACCAGATCCTGCATCTCGCGCGCGGTTGCGCCCGGCCAGGCGGCCGTAACCGTCAGGGTCTTGATGGTGAAGCTGGGGTCCTCTGCCCGGCCGAGTTTCAGGAAGGCATAGGCGCCGGCCGCCATCAGCAGAAGAATGAAGAACAGCGTGACCGCGCGTTCGCGCACGGCGAGCGCGGAAAGATTGAAGCGCATCACTGCCCCCCACCGACTGCGGCGGCAGCCCTGACCTCGGCGCCGTCGCGCAGAAGATGGGCACCGAGGGAGACCACGGCGTCGCCCGGCTGCACCCCTGCAAGCACCGCGGTTTCGCTGCCCAGCCGCACCAGGCGGACGGGGCGGAACTGCACGGTGGAGGCGGCGGGATCGAAGACCCAGACGCCGGTTTTCCGCCCGTCGTCGAGCACGGCGCCGAGTGGTACTTCGACCTCTGCTTCGGCCGGGCGGCCGGCGATGCGGATGGTCACCGTCGCACCCAGCGGTGCCGCCGCGGCCTCGCCCTCCAGCACATAGCGTGCCTCATAAGTGCGGGTCAGGGGATCGGCGGCGTTGGAGAGCTGACGGAGCTGCGCCCGATAGCGATGTGCCCCGTCGCCGTAGAGCGTGGCCTCCGCCACCGAGCCGATCGCGGGGCGGACCGTTTCCGGCAGGGCGACCACGGCTTCGCGCGGCCCCGACCAGGCAAGGCGGATCACCGTCTGGCCGGCCGGGACCACCTGTCCCGGCTCGCCCAGCGTTTCGACCACGGTTCCGTCGGCTTCGGCGACCAGCACGGCATAGGCTGCTTCGTTTTCGGCCACACGGGCCTCGGCTTCTGCCGCGGCAAGCCGGGCGGCCGCGCTGTCCAGGGCGGCTTTGGCCTGGTCATAGCGCTGCGGGCTGGCGGCCAGGCCGTTCTTCACCAGGTTGGCATAGCGCCGCTCGTCGGCCTTCGCCTGAACGAAGACCGCGCGGGCCGCCGCCGCGGCATTGCGCCGGGCGGCCAGGGCAAGCTGAAGATCGCTGTCGTCGATCCGCATCAGCGGCTGGCCGGCCGTCACCGCCTCGCCGGTATTCACCAGGCGTTCGATGATCTTGCCGGGCACGCGAAAGCCCGGATTGCTCTGCACCCGCGCGCCGATCACGCCGGTGAAGCCACGCTCGGATCCGCCGACCACCCGGGCCGTCGCCAGCCTGACGGTCGGCGGATCCTGCCGCGGGTCGTTCACGGCCGCGGCCTCGTCTGCGCGCAGGGACAGGGCCGCGAAGCCGGCCACCCCTGCCCCTGCAACCGCCAGCCCCCAAAGTGCAGCCCGGAATTTTGCCGTCATGCCCGGTGTCCCCGTCCGAATAGATTGCATACGACCGCTATATAGGTTATAGATGTCGAACACAATCTAAAAAAGACGGAGAATGGCAATGCGCGTCAGCCGGGCTCAGGCCGTGGAAAACCGGGAAAACGTCATCAATGTCGCCAGCCGCCTGTTCCGCGAACACGGTTTCGACGGCATCGGTCTCAAGGATCTGATGAAGGGCGCCGGGCTGACCCAGGGCGCCTTCTACAAGCAGTTTGCCTCGAAAGAGGACCTGGCGGCCCAGGCCTCCCGGCGGGCGTTCGAGAGCGTCTCCCACCGCTGGTCGGATGCCCTGGCGGCAGCGCCGGAGGATCCCTTCACGGCGGCCGTCGCCTTCTACCTGAGTGCGGAGCATTGCGACGAGACCCCGGACGGCTGTCCGATCGCGGCCTTGGGCACCGATGCCGCCAGACAGGGCAGCACCGTCAGGGCATCGTTCGAGGAGGGGATCAGAGAGCGTCTCGACAACCTTCGCCGCCTGATGGGCGCGGATGAGAGCGCGGGCGCGGAAGACGCGGCGATGGCCGCGCTGTCGACCATGGTGGGCGCGCTGATCCTGTCGCGCGTCGTGAATGACCCCGATCTGTCGAAGCGTTTCCTGGATGCCGCCGCCGCCAGCCTGACCCGCGATCGCGGATGACCCCGCCCGGCGTCGGTCGCCGGGCCAGCAGAAAGATGTCGTACCCATGAACAAAGTCAGTGCCGGCGTCGCCCTGGTGACGGGGGCATCCTCGGGCATCGGCTATGCGACGGCCGCCGCCCTGCTGCAGGCGGGATACCGTGTCTACGGCACCAGCCGCAGGACCCCCGCCGCCGGCCCGGCGGGGGTTGCCATGCGCACCGCCGATGTCCGGGATGATGCCTCGGTGGCGCGGCTGATCGGGGATGTGCTGGCAGAGGCCGGCCGGATCGATCTGCTGGTCAACAATGCCGGCATCGGCGTGACCGGCGGGGCGGAAGAATCGTCGGTCGCCCAGGCCCAGGCCCTGTTCGACGTGAATGTCTTCGGGCCCATGCGGGTGATCCGGGCGGCGCTGCCGGCGATGCGCCAGCAGGGGGCCGGGCGGATCGTCAACATCAGCTCCATCCTGGGCGTGATCCCCGCCCCCTACAACGCCATCTATGCGGCGAGCAAGCACGCCATCGAGGGCTATTCCGAATCGCTCGATCACGAGCTGCGCGGCTTCGGCATCCGGGTGGTGCTGATCGAACCCGCCTATACCAGCACCGGCTTCGATGCCCATGGCATGACCCCGGATCAGCCGCTTGCGATCTATGACGAGGTGCGGGCGCAGGCCGAACGGCTGATGCAGAGGGGCGTGACGGCGGGCGATGCCCCCGAGATCGTGGCGCAGACCGTGCTGAAGGCCGCCCGGGCCGCCACCCCGAAGCTGCGCTACACCGCCGGAAAGATGGCGGGCCGGGTGCGGCTGCTCCGCCGGTTCGTGCCGGAATCAGCCTTCGACAAAAGCCTGCGCAAACAGGCGGGCCTGCCGGCCTGACCGCGCCTGCCCCACCGTCAGACGCCGAAGACCAGCGATCGATGCGCGCCCACCCCCGCCCGCACGCCCGAGGCGAGGGCCAGACTGGCATTGTGCATGGGAAAGGCGATGTCGCCCGCGGCATAGACGCCCGGCACCGAGGTGAGGCCCCAGTCGTCGGTCGCGATCCAGGGGCCGGTCGGGCCGGTTTCGGTGCGGCAGCCCAGCATGCCGGGCAGGGGGGTGGTGAAGGCGGGTTCGGGGGCGACGAACAGGCCGGTCATCGGCAGCTCGCGGCCGTCGGCAAGGCGGATGCCGGCAAGGCCGGGGGCCGGGCCCAGCAGCTCCGCCACCGGCACCGTCTCGATCGTCACCCCGGCCGCGGCCAGGCGGGCGGCGGTTTCGGCATCGGGGGCGGGGATGGCGTCCAGCAGCAGCGTCGTCGGCCCCCAATCGGTGAAGAGCAGCGCATGCGCCGCCATGTCGGGGCGGGTGGCGAGCACGCCGAGCGGCCCGCCCGCCGTTTCATAGCCATGGCAATAGGGGCAGTGCAGCACGCCATGGCCCCAGCGGTCGGCCAGCGCCGCGGCCAGCTTGCGGCCGGTCCCGGCGCCGGGCATGGCGTCGGCCAGGCCATGGGCCAGGATCAGCCGGGCGGCGGTCATCTCGCGGCCATCGGCCAGCTGCACCAGAAAGCCGTCGCTGGTGGCCGCCGCTGTCGCTACCTCGCCGCCGATCAGCGTCGCCGCCGGATAGGTGGCAAGCTGGGCGCGGGCCTCGCCCAGAATCGCGGCAGGGCTGCGGCCATCCTGCCCGGGCATGCCGTGCAGCGCGGGCGAGAACCGGTTGCGCGGCTGGCCGGCATCGATCACCGCCACCTGTCGCCGCGCCCGGGCCAGCTGCATCGCCGCCGCCAGCCCCGCAAAGCTGCCACCGACCACGATTGCGTCGAAGTGCATGGATCTCTCCTGATTACGTATCGTTCGAAGTTACGTAACTTTAGGAGTGGCGTGTCCAGCCCGTCAAGACTCATGTCGCTTCCGCTCTTGCGTGACGGGGCTGCATGATGGGATGAAGGGATCGGAGCCTGCCTGCCACCCTTGACCACCCGGACCCACGCGATGAGATCCGACAGCCGCCTGTCGCGCATGCTGCATGTGCTGATCCACATGAACCGCCATGACGGCCCGATGACCTCGGACGCCATCGCGGCGATGCTGTCGACCAATCCGGTGGTGGTGCGCCGGACCATGGCGGGCCTGCGCGAAGCCGGCCATGTGCGCTCGGAAAAGGGCCATGGCGGCGGCTGGACCCTGGCCCGGCCGCTGGCCGACATCACGCTTCTGGATGTGCACCGGGCGGTGGGCGACCCTGCCATCTTCGCGATCGGCCTTGCCCACGACAACCCGGACTGTCTGGTGGAGCAGGCGGTGGATGCGGCGCTGGCGGGCGCGCTGGCCGAGGCCGAGGCGGTGCTGCGCGCCCGGCTGGCGGCGGTGACGCTTCAGGATCTGGCGCAGGATTTCGAGCGGCGGCTGGCGGATATCGGGCTGGCGGGGCCGGCCTGCCCCGTAGAAACCTCTCCGGTAGAAATCTCCCCGGTCGAGGGCTGAGGCCGGGCCGCGGTCAGAGCAGCGGGATCACCATCAGCGTCGTGCAGACCGCATTCGCCAGCATGCCGGCCGCCGCCATCGCCGCCATGTCGCCGCCGCGGGGGGCGGCATGGGCCACGCCGATCGCATGGCTGGTGAGGCCGAGGGTGAAGCCGGTGACGCGGTCGTCGTCGCGCAGGCCCGCCAGACGGGTCAGCGCCAGCCGCGCCAGCAGCGGGGTGACCATCGCCCCGAACAGCCCGTTGCCCAGAATGCCGAGCATGGTGACGTCCATGGTGCTGCCCAGGCTTTGTGCCAGCGGGATCGCGACCGGCGCCGTGACCGCGCGCAGGCCCAGCCCCAACTGGTCGGGCAGGGGCAGGCCCAGCAGCGGGCCGATCAGGAAGATGCCGAGGAACGAGGTGGCGCCGCCGGCGATCGTGCCCGCCACCAGCGGCCGCCAGACCGCGCGCAGATAGACCCGCATCCGCCAGAGCGGCACGGCCATGGCCGCGGTCGCCGGCAGCAGGGCGGCCGATAGCGGCGTGGTCGCACGGCCGTAATCCCCGATCGGAAGATCGATCGCCGTCAGCACGCCGATGATCAGCACCGCCGCGGTCAGCACCGGGGTCAGAAAGGCCGAGCCCCGCGCCGCCGCCCATAACCGCCGCGCCGCGGCCCAGGCCGCGAAGGTGAGCGCCAGCAGCGCCACCCCCTGCCAGGAGAGCGCCCGCGCCCAGGCCAGAAGCTCGGTGACGGGATCAGTCATGGCCGCGCGCCCCGCGCTCCGCCGCCGGGATCGGCGGCTGCCGCCTCAGGCGGGTGAACACCACGACCGTCACCGCCACCGTGACCGGCAAGGTCAGGGCGATCGCGGCCACCAGCCCCGGCAGCCGCCCGGGATCGTCCACCATCGCCTGCAGGGCCCGGGTGGCGGGCGGGATCAGGAACAGCCCCAGCAGCGGCAGCAGAACATCCCCGGCGGCTTCTATTGGCCGCCGCGCGACGGGCACCCAGGCCAGCACCGCCAGCACGATCGGCACCGCCAGAATCTGCCCCGGCAGCCCGATCCCGGTTACCGCCGACAGCCAGCTGCCGGCCATGCAGGCCAGAACGAACCCGACCATTCCGACGCAGACCGCGCCGGCCTTCTTCCACCCCGTCGCCATGGAACCCTTCACGATGCTGTGCGTGGCGGCGGGCAGTATGCATCAGGGGTGGGGGAAGGGGTAATGCGGTTGTCATCTCCCGGCCCTTGCGGCAGAGAGGCTGCGCCCCGTGCCGGGCATGAAGACCGTTCCCGAGAAACAGAGGGTGGCGATGACGACGCAGAACCAGCCGGGCGACAGGTACGGTGTCATGACGGCATACAGGCCCGAAACCGCAAAGATGCCCAGATTGAGCAGGCTGGCGTGATAGGAATTGATCGTGCTGCGCCACCGTTCGGAGAGATGGTTCAGACGTGCGTGATGAAGCGGCCCCGCGGCCCCGTAGCCGAAGGCCCAGGGTGTCCCCGCAACTGCCAGAAGACAGGGTGAGCCCGCGGGCAGGGCGAAGAGGGCGATGCCGATGGCCGAGGCGGCAGCAAGGGCCGGCAGCGCCCGGCCTGGCCAGCGCCGTTCAAGGGTATGGCCGCAGAGATTGCCGATGATGACGACAAACCCGAACCATGCCGCGATGAGACCCGCCCCCGCGGTCGTGATCGGCAGGCTGCGGGCCGCGACATTGGCCACGATGGCGCCGAAGCCGGCGGCACATCCCAGCCACAGAAAGCTGGTCGCAAGACCGGACCGCACGCCTGGCGTTCGCAGCGCGGCGCCATGCGTGGCGAAGAAGGATGCCGGACGCCCCCGCTTGCCCGGCGGGCACAGGGCGACCACCCCGATGGCGCAGAGAAACGCCGTCGCGCCAAGGGCATGGTAGGCATGTTGCCAGCCTATGCCGCTCGCCATCCAGCCCGCCACGACCGGTGTGATCACGAAAGACGCCATCAGCCCGACAAAGACCCTGGCGAGCCGCCGGCCGATCTCATCGGGCGGTGCCTGGTCGGCGACGATGGTCAAGGCGTTCGGCTGGATGATCGCGGCGCTGCACCCCGCCAGTCCCGACAGCCAGACCGCGATGGTGAGGCTGCCGCAATGCGGCAGGACCGAGAGCGTGACGGCCTGACCGAGAAGGCCGGCCGTCAGCATCCGTTTCCGCCCCAGGCGGTCGGCGAGGGGGCCTGCGGCAAGTGCGACCGCCGCGTAGACCAGACCATAGGCGGCGGGAAGAAGCGCGATGCGGCTGGACGGCACGCCGAAATGGGCGCCCATCACGGTCATCATCGGCCCGGCGACGACTTCCGCCGAGCCGATGATGAACAGGCAGACCCACAGAACCGCGAACCAGGCGCCTGTGCCGCTGCTTCCCTGGCCTCTGCTTCCCTGGCCGCCTTTCAAGGCACTGGTCGACGTCAACAGGCCCCCTCCGGACCGGCACCGGGCCGCATGCCGAGGAGCGAAAAGAGCTCCAGTCTCGCCCCTGGGTCTTTCCGGAAAACGCCGGTCATCCGGCTGGTGATCATCGCGACGCCCGGCTTGTGCACGCCGCGCGTGGTCATGCACTGGTGTGATGCCTGGACGACGACCGCAACCCCGCGCGGTTCGAGAACCGTGGCGATGGCATTGGCGATCTGCGCCGTCATCCTCTCCTGGATGGTGAACCGTTTCGCATAGCCTTCGACGACACGCGCCAGTTTCGAGATGCCCACGACCCGGGTCCGGGGCAGATACGCGACATGGGCGGTTCCCACGACCGGCACCATATGATGCTCGCAATGGCTTTCGAACCGGATGTCGCGCAGCGCCACGATTTCATCGTAGCCGTCGATCTCTTCGAAGGTGCGCGCGAGAATCTCCTGCGGCTCCATCGCATAACCGGCGAAGAATTCGCCATAGGCGCGCACGACCCGGTTCGGTGTCCCCAGCAATCCTTCGCGGTCCGGATCATCACCTGCCCAGCGGAGCAGCGTCCGGACGGCTTCTTCTGCCTCGGCAACTGTTGGTCGTGCGTCGAGCGCGGCCGATACGGCATCAGGCATGGTCAATCCTCCCGTCGCACAATCCTAGAAGAAATGGATTTCCAGCTTGATGTCTTCGATGTAATCCCAGTCGATGCCGTCGATGCGGAAGCTGGCCGCATCGTAGACGCCATCGTCATAGGTGTCATCGGGATCGATCGTCAGACCGGCGCAGACATATTTGCGCAGATAATCATTGTCGGTCGGCACGATGGCGTTCTTGCCATAGCCCGAGACGTCGACGATGTAATTGATATCCCCGGCCTCGTAGGTCCGCACGACCGTCTCGCCCCTGGCAAAGCCGATATGGCGGAGCAGGTCGGTCGCGAAATTATTGGCGCCGACTTCGAACGACACCCGATCCTTGCGCTTCTGATCGGTCATCTCCGGCGGCGCATCGAGCCCGTTGGCCTGGCCTTCGGTTTCATAGTAGTGAAGCGCAGACTGCACGCCGCGCAGATCATAAATGTACGAATAGCGCTCGATCTTCTTGTCCTTCGCAGCACAGATGAAGAAATAGTGCCCCAGGCTGTGCAGAAGCATAAACATCCGCGACGACAGGGAAACGCCCTGCGCAAAGGTGATGTCGCGGCCTTTGATGATGGTCTTGATGTTGAGCGGATGTCCGGCCGCCTCGCGGTATCGCAGCCCGTACATGCGGGCCAGCTGATCGCAGGCGGCCTGATACTCCTCTGGCGTGACGAGCGCCAGGACGTCGCGGATGTCGTCGTCGGTGGCGGCCTTGGGGGCGGGGGCGGGGCGTAAGTTTTCGGAAACCAGCGACATACGTCGTCTCCTTGCACAACGAAGGGGCGGATCTGTTCGGCGGGTCTTCGGACGATGTCGTCTTGGTGGACCGTGAAGCCCGCCTGCAGGCGCACCGGTTTGAAGGCACCAGGATCCGCGACTGTCAGATGCCGGAGGGCAGTGGTGGCGCACTGCCGATATTAATGGCATAGGACATTATTATATTGTCACAATTCAATCATAATGTCATAGATGTTGATGTTCAAGGACAATCAGGGTTGATGATCTGGTCACGGCTGCCACGCGGAGTGATGTCTCAGCTTCCGCGCCGGCGGCCATCAATGCGTTGTACGTGTGTGCGAGGCTGGCATCTGGTCGATATTGTCCGGACAAATCCCCTTGCGCCCACCCCCGCCCTCTGCATACAGTAACTTGTCCAGACAAAATGGCCGCCCCCCAGCCGGCCGGGCACAAGTAACAATCAGGGAGACGGGTCGTGGACGACCAGCGCATTATGCAGCGGACCAGCCATCTGCACGTCAATTCGGCCGATGTGGTGCCGGAAGTGATCAACCGGGTGGAGGGTGTCGAGGAACAGGGGCATGTCACGGTGAAGAAAATGGCCGTGGGTGAGCATATCCTGTTTCTGGAAGTCTTCCGTAAGAAAGGGCTGATCGATCCAGTGCATAAGCACATGGATCATGAGACCGTGGCCTATCTGATCAGCGGGAAGATGCGGCTGGTGATTGGTGGCGAGGAGTTCATTGCCACGGCCGGCAGTTCCTGGGTCCATCCGGTCGGGGTTGAGCATTACAGCGAGGCGCTGGAGGATTGCCTTCAGGTCGAGGTGAAGTCGCCGCCGCGCAAGACCTGGGAGTGAGGGCCGTGGCGACGCTTGCGACCCATCACCCGGCGCCGCTGTATACAGAGGCCGGCCTCCCCACCCGGCCGCGCTGGCGATCGGCCGCCGAAGCGCCGCTGACCGCGGACAGCCTGCGCGCGCTGTTGGATGACGAGATCCCGGCGATCCGCATCCCCGGCTTCGCGAGCCCTGCCGAATGTGCGGCCTTTGCGCAGGCGGTCTCGGACGCGGATCTCTCCTATTACAGCGTCAAGCGGCGGATCGGTTATATCGGCCTCGCCCAGTATGAATATCGCTGGGACCGGCCCAAATCCGACTATTTCCGCGATGCCGCCCTGGTCGAGGCGCGGCGCGATGCGGTGCAGGCCCGGGCCTTCGACGCGGTCGGGCGGCTGATCGACCGGCTGGCGGCGGTGAGCCCCGCCGGTGTCGGCATCGCCGAAGAGGCGGGCGGGCGCTATTATGCCGGCATCATCCGGCATGCCTCGGAAGGCGTGGATCTGCATGCCGACTGGGCGCCGGTCAATTCGCCTGCCTATGACATCGCGGCGATCGATGCGCAGCTCGGCTGGAATTTCTATGCCCAGGAGCTGGTGGAGGGGGGCGAGACCACCATCCATCACGCGCCCTGGACGCCTGCGCACGCGCCGGGCGAGATCCCGCAAAGCTACGGCCTGCCTCCTGAGACCGTGGCCGGCGCCGAGCGCTTCACCTTCCGCGCGGTCGCGGGCGACGTGGTCATCTTCAACACCCGCAACCCGCACGAGATCGCAGGCGGCCGCGCCGCCCCGGGCCATGACCGCATCTCCATCGGCTCCTTCATCGGCCGCCTCCCCACGGGCCGGCTGGTCCTGTGGTCGTGATGGATGACAATCACCAACCTCAACCAATCCTGGCACCAACCTCAACCAATCCTGGCTCCCAGCCGCCATTGAGGCGGCGGCCAAGGGTGCGGCAGCACCCGCTTGGGCCGAGGGGCTAACATAACTATGAAAGAGACTCCCATGGGCGACAGTCTCGGGTGGCGTGCCAAGTTCGGCGTGCTGGTCCCCAGCACCAATACCAGTGTCCAGCCTGAATTCGACCGGATGGCGCCCCATGGCGTCACCAGCCATATTGCCCGGATTGCGATCCCCAATATTGCGATCCACAATGACGACGACTTCAACGAGCTGATCCGGCTGATCGCCGAGGCGCAGATGGCCGCGGTGGACAGTGTGATGTCATGCGAGCCCGACCGTCTGGTGCTCGGCATCTCGGCCGAAACCTTCTGGGACGGGCTTGCCGCCAGCCGGAAGCTGAAGGCGGAGCTGGAGGCCCATACCGGGCTGCAGGTCTCGATGGGCTCCGATGCCTGTCAGGCGGCGTTGGGCATCTATGGCGCGAAGCGCATCGCGGTGATCACGCCCTATCAGCCGGTCGGCGACCGCAATGTCGTGCGCTTCTTCGAGGAATGCGGCTACGAGGTGCCCCGGATCAAGGGGCTGAAATGCGCAAGCCCGGTAAAGATCGCCCATGTCCAGGAGGCGGAACTTGCCGCCGCGATCCGCGAGGTCGACGGGCCCGATGTCGACGCCGTGGTTCAGGTGGGCACCAACCTCGCCATGGCCCGGCTGGCCGGTTTCGCCGAAACCTGGCTGGGCAAGCCGGTGATCGCGATCAACACCGCCATCTTCTGGCATGCCCTGCGTGCCCAGGGGATCGACGACCGGATCGATGGCTGGGGATCGCTGCTGCTGAAGCACTGAAGAAGGCTGCCATCGTGACGCCCCCCACCGATATCGAGACCGCCCCACCCGAAACAGCCCTGGCGCGTGCCTATGCCACCATCCGCACCGGCATTCTGGAGGGCCGTTTCGCCCCCGGGGACCGGTTGCGGGAAGAGCATCTGGCCGAGATTTCGGGCGTCAGTCGCACACCCGTTCGTGAAGCGCTCCGCCGGCTCGCCACCGAAGGGCTGGTGGAGCTGACCCCCGGTCTCGGCGCCTTCGTGTCGAGCTGGAGCGTGACCGATCTGGAAAACATCTTTGCCGTCCGTGCGTTGGTGGAGGCGGCTGTGGCGGAGCAGGCCGCCCGGCATCTGACGGCCACCGATATCGACGCGCTGGAGGCGCTGGCGGCCGGGATGGAGGATCTGGCGGCCCGCCGGCCGGCCGGCTTCCTCGACCGGATCACCGGTCTCAACCATGACTTCCACACCCGCATCGCCGCCGCCTGCGGCAATGACCGCCTGGCCGGGCTGCTGACCCAGACCGTCGATCTGATCCTGGTTCACCGCACCTTCCGGCGCTATCACGACCGCCAGCTTGTCCGCAGCATGGCCCATCACCGCGAGCTGGTGGACGCCTTCCGCGCGCGGGACGCCGACTGGGCGGGCGCCGTGATGCGCGCCCATGTCCATGCCGCCCGCCATGCGCTGGTGGCCGATCTTTCCCTCTCCCCTCCGGCCGAACCGAAAGCCCCCTGAATGCGACCGCTCGACAATGTCATCATCCTCGACTTCACCCATATGCTCTCGGGGCCCTATGGCACGATGCTGCTGGCCGATCTGGGCGCGCGCACCATCAAGATCGAGCCGGTGAAGACCGGCGAGGGCACCCGCAAGCTGCTGGCCAAGGATCCCGATCATTCGATCGAGGGCATGGGCGCCTATTTCCTGACGCTCGCCCGCAACAAGCAGTCGGTCGCCGTCGACCTGAAGACCGAAGAGGGCCGCGCGCTGGTTTATGATCTGGTGCGCAAGGCCGATATCGTGGTCGACAATTACAGCCGCGGCGTCACCGGCCGGCTGGGCATCGACCATGCGACGCTGGCGGCGATCAATCCGCGGATCATCACCTGTTCGGTGACCGGCTTCGGCGAGACCGGCCCCAATCCCGATCGCCCGGCCTTCGATCTGGTCGCCCAGGGCATCGGCGGCGGCATGTCGCTGACGGGTGAGGCCGGCGGCACGCCCCTGCGGGCCGGCATTCCGATCGGCGATCTGGGCGGCGGGCTGTTCGCCGCCATCGGCATTCTGGCGGCGCTCAACCAGCGCAACCTTACCGGCCAGGGCCAGCATATCGACATCTCGATGCTCGACTGCCAGCTGTCGATGCTGAATTACATGGCGACCATGCAGTCGCTGTCGGGCCGCGAGCCCGGCCGGTCGGGCAACGGCCATTTCGTCCATGTGCCCTACAACACCTATCGCACCAAAACCCGCCACGTGATCCTGGCGGTGATCACCGATCAGTTCTGGCAGCGGCTGGTCGACATCCTGGATGCGCCGGACCTGCGCCGCGACGCCTATCTCACCCAGCCCGGCCGCTGGGCCGATCGCGATGTCATCAATGCCCGGCTTCAGGAGATTCTGGAGACCGAGAGCTGCGAGCACTGGCTGGCGCGCTTCGGCAACCAGATCCCCTGTGCGCCGGTCAACGACATCGCCCATGCCATGGCCGACGAGCAGATCCGCGGCCGGGGCATGGTGGTGGAGGTGGCCCATCCCTCGGGCCGGCGGGTCGAGATGCCGGGCAATCCGGTCAAGATGTCGGGCATGACCGACGAGGTCTATACCCCGCCGCCGCTGCTCGGCAGTCATACCGACGAGGTGCTGGAAGAGCTGCTGGGGCTGGGCGCCGAGGCCCGCGGCGCGCTGCGCGCCCGCGGCATCATCGGCTGAGGGAGGACAGCATGAGCGATCGCGTCACCATCACCGAGGTCGGCCTGCGCGACGGGCTGCAGAACCAGCCGGTGCCTGTCGCCACCGCCGACAAGCTGCGTCTGGCCGGGTTGCTGCTCGATGCCGGCCTCACCTCGCTGGAGGTCACCAGCTTCGTGAGCCCGAAGGCGGTGCCCCAGCTGGCCGATGCCGAGGCCCTGCTCGCCGGCCTGCCAGCGCGGGCGGGGGTGGACTATATGGCGCTGGTGCCGAACATGCGCGGCTATGAACGCGGCACCGCCGCCGGCGCCCGGGCGGTGGCCCTGGTGCTCTCGGCCACCGAGACGCTGAACCGGCGCAACATCAACATGTCGCTGGATCAGGCCCGCGCCGTCTGCCGCGAGGTGATCGGGCGGGCCAAGGCCGAGGGCGTGTTCGTGCGCGCCTATGTCGCCGCCGCCTGCGCCTGCCCTTACGAGGGGCAAACCCCGCTCGCCCGGGTGGTGGCGCTGACCGAAGAGATGGTCGCGGCCGGCGCCGATCAGGTCGCGATCGCCGACACCATCGGCGCCGGCAACCCGGCGCAGATCCGCGACATCGTCACCGCCCTCGCCGGCGGTGTCGGCACCGACCGGCTGGCGCTGCATCTGCACGACACCCGCGGCCTGGCGCTGGCCATGGCCTGGGCGGGGCTGGAGGCGGGCATCCGCCGCTTCGACGCCGCGTTCGGCGGCCTGGGCGGCTGCCCCTTCGCGCCCGGTGCCGCCGGCAATCTCGCCACCGAGGATCTGGTCTTTATGCTGAGCGAGGCGGGCATCGAGACCGGTATCGACTGGCGCCGGCTGTTCGATGCGGTCGCCCTGGCCGAAACCCTGCTCGACCGGCCATTGGGCGGGCGCATGGCGGCCTGGTGGCGCCAGGCGCAGGCAAAGGAGGCGCAGGCGAAGGAAGCTGCCCGCCAGGAGATGCCGGCATGATCGTCGAGGAACGCTGCTACACCATCGCCCCCGCCCATCTGCGCGAGTTCCTGACCGTGTTCGAGCGCGAGGGGCTGGGCATCATCCGGCCGATCCTGGGCAATCTGATCGGCTATTTCACCACCGAGGTGGGCATGATCAACGGCGTGGTCCATCTCTGGGGCTATGAGAGCATGGCCGATCGCGAGACCCGGCGCGCCGCACTCGCCGCCTCGGAAGACTGGCGCGCCTTCCTGCCCAGGGTGACGCCGTTCATCCAGGCGATGGAAAACCGCATCCTGGTGCCCACCGCCTTCTCGCCGCTGCGCTGATCGTTTCATTCGTCTCCATCGAGGATCCGCCCATGAGCGCCGACACCGATCTCACCACGGACTATCAGGGCGCCGGCTTCATGGGCGCGCTCGGCTTCGGCCGGCGCCCGGCGCTGGTGATCGTCGACGTGGTCCAGGCCTATTTCGACCCCGGCTCGCCGCTCTATGCCGGGGTGGAGGACATGCTGGCGGCCATCCACCGCCTGCTGGCCGCGGCCCGTGCCGCCGGAATTCCGGTGATCTTCACCAATGTCGAATACCAGGCGGGCGGCGCCGATGGCGGGCTGTTCTATCGCAAGGTTGCAGCGCTCAAGGTCTTCGACCGCGGCTCGCCGCTCGGCCACTTCGCCCGCGGGCTGGAGCCCGCGCCCGGCGAAATCGTGGTGACCAAACAATATGCCAGCGCCTTCTTCGGCACCTCGCTCGCCTCGACGCTGACGGCACTGGGCGTCGACACGACCATCATCACCGGCGTCAGTACCAGCGGCTGCATCCGCGCCACCGCCCTCGACGCCCTCCAGCACGGCTTCATCCCCATCGTGGTCCGCGAGGCCGTGGGCGACCGGGCGCCGGGGCCGCATGAGGCCAATCTGTTCGACCTGCAGGCGAAATATGCCGATGTGGTGGAGGTGGAGGAGGTGATGGGGAGGTTGGCCGCCACCGGCCGGGATCCCGCCGGTTCATGAACCGGCCCGAAGCCTGTTGCCGCTCTCCCGGAAAACGGGGATCCTGATCAGAGAAAGGCCGGCAGAAATGCACAACCCGGATGGACGGGCCGGATGGACTGGAACGATCTCAGAGTCTTCCTCGCGGTGGCCCGCACCGGCAGTCTGACCCGGACGTCGGCCGAGCTGAGGGTGAGCCAGTCCACCGTCAGCCGCCGCATCGCCCAGCTTGAGGCGAGCATCGGCATGACGCTCTTTCAGCGCCATCAGACCGGCTATTTCCTCTCGGACGAGGGGCGTGAACTGCTGCGGCATGCCGAGCTGGTTGAAGACAGCGTCATGGCGCTGGAGCGGGGGGTGGCGGGGCTGGACAAGGCGCCGGCCGGCAGCGTGCGGCTTGCGACCTCGGAAAATCTGGCGACCGATCTGATCATTCCGGCGCTGCCGGCCTTTCGGGAGCGCTATCCGGGTATCTGTCTGGAGATCATCACCAGCACCGCCACCGCCGAGCTTGGCCGGCGCGAGGCGGATATCGCGCTCAGGGTGGTCCGGCCGGAACGGGGCAATCTGACGGTCAGGCGCGTCGGCCACATGACCTATTCGGTCTATGGCAGCCGGGATTATGTTGCGCGCCACCCGCCCATCGACGGCGAGCCGCTTGGCGGACGGCATGCCATCGTCTGGGATGACGGCCATGGCTTCATGCCGGCGGCGGTCTGGCTGGCGCGGGAACATCCCGGCTGCCGCATCGCCCTGGTCACCAGCAGCCTGCCGGCCCAGATCGCCGCCGTGCGCGCCGGGCTGGGGCTTGCCGTCATCCCGGATTTTCTGGCCGCGCCCGAGGATTTCGTGCCGGTCATCCCGTCGGACCGGCTGTTCAGCAACGATGTCTGGCTGGTGACCCATGCCGATCTCGTGGCCTCGGCCCGGGTCCGGGCGGTCGGGGATTTTCTGGCCGATCAGGTGATGCGCACCAACCCTGCGCTGTCGGGGCGCGGGCCGGGCGCCTGACCTGCCGGCACCTGACCTGCCGGCACCTGACCTGCCGGAGCCCGGCCCCCCCGGCCCCTGGCCTGCGCGTCGGTTACGAGGTGCGGGTGGTGCGGCCGGCCCAGAGGTCGACCGGCCCCAGGCGGTCGGCGCCCTGGGTGGCGAGCATCCAGCCGGGATATTCCGGCGGCAGCTCGCTGACGGCGTCGAGCCGTGCGATCTCGTCGTCACCAAGCACGATGTCGACGGCGGCGATGTTGTCCTCCAGCTGGCTGAGCCGTTTCGCGCCGACGATGACCGAAGTCACGACCGGCTTCGACAGCAGCCAGGCCAGCGCGATCCGGGCCGGGCTGCAGCCATGGGCCTCGGCGATCGGTTTCAGCACGTCGATCACGTTCCAGGCGCGGTCCTTGTCGACCACGGGGAAGTCGAAAGACGAGCGGCGTGCGCCTTCCGGCGACTGGTTGTCGCGGCTGAACCTGCCCGACAGCAGCCCGCCGGCCAGCGGGCTCCAGACCAGCAGGCCCATCTTCTCGGCGTCGAGCAGGGGCTTCAGTTCCCGTTCCAGATCCCGCCCGGCGATCGAGTAATAGGCCTGCAGCGTGTTGAACCGCTCCAGATTGAGTCGGGCCGAGATGCCGAGCGCGGTCGCGATCCGCCAGGCCTGCCAGTTCGACACGCCCAGATAGCGGACCTTGCCCTGCCGGACCAGATCGTCGAGGGCCCGCAACGTCTCCTCGACCGGCGTCACCATGTCGGTGGCATGGATCTGGTAGAGGTCGATATGGTCGGTCTGAAGGCGCCGCAGGCTGGCCTCGACCGCGTCCATGATATGGCCGCGCGACGCGCCGACATCGTTCCGGCCGGGGCCCATCCGGCTGTAGACCTTCGTCGCCAGCACGACCTCGTTGCGGGGGATCCCCAGATTCCTGAACGACTGGCCGAGCGTTTGCTCGCTCGCCCCGGCGGAATAGACATCCGCCGTGTCGAAGAAGTTGATGCCGGCATCGATGCCGGCCTTGACCAGCGCATCGGCGCCCGCCTGGTCGACGTCACCGATATGCTCGTAAACACCGGTGCCGTCGCTGAAGGTCATGGTGCCCAGGCAAAGCTGCGAGACCAGAAGCCCGGTATTGCCCAATGTCCTGTACTTCATCCTGCATCTCCTGAAGACGAGGCCGCCCGTTCGGGCCGGATATCCTCCGGCGCCGTGCCCTCGGGCTGTGGCGAGTGATCTGATTGTGGTGACGGGTGATCGGGTCCGCGGCGGCCGCGGCACGATCTCAGGCGGCGGTGTCCGGCGCGCCGAAGATCTCGTTGATGTGCAGCGAGTCGGTGAACTCCTGGCCGCGCGCGATCCGGCCGTCACGGAAATGAAGAAGGAAATGATAGGTGTTGCGATAGTGCCGGCCGTCCGTCATCGGCAGGTCGCCCCGCGCGACGATTGCCAGCCGGTCCGCCTCTCCGGTGATCTCGCCATAGTCGAGCGCCAGATGGCCGGCGGCATTCTCGAACAGCGTCGAAATGGCCGCGAGATAGGGGCCCTTGGCATGGGTGCCCGAAAATTTGTTCCCGGGCATGATCCACCATGTCAGATCCTCGGTGCTGAGCCGGGACATGGTGTCGGTATCGCCCCGCCCCAGCGCCTCCAGAAAGGCTTTGGCGGTCTGTTCATGCTGCTCTCGGTTCACGGCGCGTCTCCTTTCGGGCCGTTCTTGCGTCACGTCACGACCTCAGACTGCCGTCTCCGTCTTCGGAAAAATATGGCGAAGATCGGGTGATCGTTTTCCGAATTTGGAAAATGAAAAGCGCCAGCGCCGACCCGTGGGATGGATCCGGCGCTGGCTCTGTTTTTGGGGTGCGAAGCGGCTTCAGATGCTCTTACGCACCGACCTGATCTTGCCGCTGCGGCCGCCGCCGCAATAGAAGGTGCCGTTGCCGTCGCTTTCCAGCCCCGAGACCGCGAGCCCTGCCGGCATCGCGATCACGGCAATTACGCCGCCGGTCTCGGGATCGATGCGGCGGAGATCGGCCGTCTGCTGCTCGCCGTCCCAGGTGCCGTGCCAGAGTTCGTCGCCCGCCCAGGTGACGCCCGTGACCATGCGGTCCGAGGTGATCTGGCGGAGCACGGCGCCGGTTTCGGGGTCGATCTGCAGGATGCGGCGGTCGTCGAACTGGCCGACCCAGAGCGTGCCTTCGCCCCAGGCGAGGCCCGAGGCGCAGCCATTGCCCGGGCAGGGGATGGTGCCCTGCTCCGCGCCGGTTTCAGGGTCGAGCCGGCGGATCACCGGCCCTGCGATCTGATAGAGAAACCGGCCGTCGAAGGCGGTGCCGGCCTCTCCCGGCACCGGCAGCGAGCGGACCACCCGGCCATCCGAGGGGTCGAGCACATTCACCGCCGGGCCGACGGCGAACCAGACATGGCTGCCGTCGAAACTGACCCCGTGCACGGTATCGACCCCGGGCCAGGGGCCGTAGTCGCGCAGGATCTCGGCATCGGCCGTGGCGGGCGTGGCGGTGGCGGTGGGGGATGTGAGGGTCTTGGTCATGGGAACCTCCCTTGGGATCTGCGGTGGGATCATGTCCGAGCCTCAGCCTGGATCGGGGAGGGGTGGGGGTGAGAGTAACAATGCTGTCGGGAAGGCGCGGCTGGCTCGCCGCATCAGCCTATACCCCCGGCAGCAGCATGATCGTCGGAAAACCGCCGAGGGCGGGGACCGTCCAGCGGCGGGTGCGGCCGCGGCCGGTGGGGCGGACGCGGCCCGTGGCTGCCAGGCGTTCCATGAGGCGCTGTATGGTGCGCGGGCTGGTGCCGAGGGCGACGGCGAGTGCCGTGGTCGACCAGGCCTCGCCATCGGCGAGCAGGGCGAGGATGCGGCCGCAGCCGGCCTCGATCGGCGGGTCGAGCAGGGCGACCGGGCCGGGGCGGGCGGGGTGCAGAACGAAGCCGGCCGGGGTGGCATGGATCCGGGCGAGCGGGTGGAGCAGGCGGCGCAGGCGGCCGATCTCGACCCGGAGCCGGGCGCGGTGGCTCTCGTCGGCGGTGCGGCCGCCGAAACCTTCGCGGATCAGCACCGCGCGCGGCACATCGGCCGGATGGGCCAGCGCCAGCCGGCGGGCCAGCGCGAACAGCACCGGGCGGGTGGCGAGCTGACGGGTTTCCTTGGCGTCGCGGATGATCAGCCGGCAGGCATCGACGACCAGGGCCGCTTCTGCCGGCAGGGCCTCTATCTCGGCCAGCGTGACCATGCGGTCGGTGCCGGCCCGGACCAGCCGCGCCGCCGGAGCGTCGAGCTGGCGGCGGGCGGTGGCCACCTCGGCTACGAGTTCGGCGATGCCGCTGGCCGCGGCCGCCGCCGCGGCGGCATCGAGGTCACGGGCGGCTTCGGCCGCCGCGATCCGGCGGGCGGCGATGCCGGCCCGGGTCAGGTGCAGCCCGGCCGCAAGGGCCGTCGGGATCCGGCCGGGATCGAGCCCGGCGATCGCGTCGCCGGCGGCGCCCGGCTGGCCGATCAGCAGCAGGCGGCGGGCCTCGATGATCCGGGCATGGGCGGCATTGGCATGGTCGCCGGCCGCTTCCAGCACCGCGCGGGTGCGGTCCAGAAGGCCCGGCGGCCAGGCGATGTCGCGCAGCACCAGGGCGATTTCGGCCTCGGCCAGGTTGCAGCGCGCCCGCGCCGCCGGATTGCCGCGGCCGAAGCCCCGTCCGGCCCGGGCGAGCAGATCCCGCGCCCGGCCGAATTCGCCGAGCCTTGCCATGACGATGCCGCGCAGCGCCAGCGCCGGCGGGTCGTCGCGGAGCGACACGCGATTGAGGGCGCCCAAAAGGTCGCCCGCCGCCAGGGCGCGGGCGGCGGCGGTGATCAGCGCATCCATGGCTCTCTGCCGATCGTCGCTCAGGCACGCAGGATAGCACGAGGACCGGCAGCTGCCGTCATGGCGTTTTTTACTTCACGAGACCAAGGGGCGCGACGCACCGTTCGCCATGCCCGACGGACAGTCCCATGGATGGCGATGCGATCCATGTGGTCCAGATCAAAGGCCGGTATCGCGAGATGTCGCTGCCATGCTGCGAAGTATTGGACGGATATATGTTTCGCTATGCGAACGATCGTGCGTGAAATCGCCATCCCGGGCAAGAGGAGGCTGGTTCCGGCAAGACGATAGCCTGACGGAAGAGGGTGCAAGTGGTGGTCGGGTGGCGGATCCGGCATCACCCGCCGCGTGAATAGACCATGCCGGTGATGCTGGGCCGGTTTAACGACCCCCTCTTGTCGAATCCGGTCTGATCAGGCCCGTGATGGACGATGGGGCTGCGGATATGTCCTGCGGTCAGATTCCATGGATATGAAAACGAAATACGCATGGGCGAAAATCTGGACTTGATCCGGGCCATCCTCATACTGAAGCCCAAGAGGGCAACGGGTCCGACGTGGTGACCTGCGCAATACCCGGACAGATCCTCTTCAATGCAAAACGAGTCATGGGCGTTCCGGATACCCCATCCGGGATGAGGGTGAGGTTTCGTGCCGATACCTTCTCATGAACTCGCAAATAAAGACCGCCGCAAGGCCAGGTCTTCAGGGAGGTTAAGGACATGCGACGTCGCATTCTCGCGACTGCGGTCACCATGACCGCGGCGATGGTTCTGGCCGGCGCAGCGCTGGCGGCGGATCCCGTCCGGATCGGTGTGGCGGCCCCGTTCACGGGTGCGGCGGCGGGCTATGGGCGCGATGCGAAGATGGGCGCCGAGATGGCTGCGGCCGAGATCAACGCCGCCGGCGGCATCCTGGGCGGGCGGCAGATCGAACTGGTCTACGAGGACGACAAGGGCACGCCGCAGGGCGGTGTCGCGGCGGTGCAGAAGCTGATGTCCGAGCACCGGGTGCAGGCGATCACCGGTGGCACCAACAGCTCGGTCGTGCTGGCCGAGACCTCGGTCACCAAGAACCGCATCCTGCAGGTGAATGCGGCCGCCCAGGCCGATGCGATCACCGAGCAGGGATCGAAATGGCTGTTCCAGATCAACAACACCGCCTCGGCCAATTCCGAGGCCTTCAACGGCTACATCACCGGCACGCTGAAGCCGAAGACGGTCGCCTATATGGGTGAGAATTCGGAGTTCAGCAAGGCGCTGCTCGCCGGTCTGCGCAAGTCGCTGGATGCCGCCGGCATCCCGCTGGTCAATGTTGCGACCTATGATGCCAACATCACCGATTTCACCTCGATCATCAGCAAGGTGAAGGCGTCGGAACCCGAACTGCTCTATGTCGCCGACGCCTATCCCGCGCGCTCGGCCCAGCTCTGGAAGCAGATCCGCCAGCAGGGCGGCTTCCCGGTCGAGACCCAGGCGCCGGGCGTGGTGCAGGCCTCCATGCTGACCCCGGCCGAGGGCGCCATGGACGGCGTGATCACCGGTGACATCTTCATCGCCGAAGGCAATACCGGCCCGATGGCCGATTTCGTCGAAGCCTTCCGCAAGTCGCATCAGGCCGAGCCGAACAAGGTCCATCTGGTGACCTACGAGGCGGTGCAGGTGATCGCCCGGGCAATGGACAAGGCCGGCAGCGCCGATGATTACGATCTGATCGCGAAGACCATCCGCACCAATCCCTGGCCGTCACCGCGTGGTGAACTCACCTTCGACGATCGCGGCCGGGCCCGGGCGCCGCAGTTCTACATCCACGAGGTGAAGGACGGCCGGCTGACGCTCCGCGAGACCATCGAGAACCGTTGAGGATCCGCGGAGAGCGCATGCATGGATATGCATGCATGCGCGCCGCGACAGGGGACGGGACGGATGGACCTCTTTTTCCAGACGCTTCTGAACGGGTTGATGCTGGGTGCCGGCTATGCGCTGGTCGCCGTGGGTCTGACCCTGGTCTTCGGCACGCTGCACGTCGTGAACTTCGCCCATGGCGCCTTCTTCGCGCTGGGCGGCTATGGCGTGCTGATGCTCCAGCAGGCGGGCCTGCCCTATCTGGCCGCCCTGCCGCTGGCGGTGCTGCTGGTGGCGGCGGTGGGTTTCGCCGCGGAGATCGCGATCGTCCGCCGGGCGATCTATGACCGTGGCGAACATGGCTCGATCATCGTGACCTTCGCCGCCGGCCAGGCGATCGTGGCCGCGATCATCCTGGTGGCCGGCCCCGATCCGATGCCGGTGGCCTCGCCCTTCGGACAGGCGACCACCACCGTCTTCGGCCTGTTTCTGTCGGGGCAGCGGCTGTTCATCGCGGTCATGTCGCTGGCGGTGCTGATCGGCTTCGCCCTCTGGCTGACACGCAGCGTGCGGGGCCAGCAATTGCTGGCGGTCGCTCAGAACGCGCGCGGCGCGCTCTATTCCGGCATCGACGTGCCGACCATCCGGGCGCTCGCCTTCGTGCTCGGCGTCTCGGCGGCGGGCCTCTCGGGCGCGCTGCTCGCCTCGATCATCAGCGCTTTTCCGACAATGGGCGATGCCAACATGATCACCGCTTTCACGGTCGTGATCCTGGGCGGGCTCGGCAGCATTCCGGGCGCCCTGCTCGGGGCCATGGCCATCGGCCTCGGCAATGCCTTCTTCGAGACCTACGTCTCGGTGTCGTGGACGCCCGCCCTCGGCTGGGTGCTGGTGATCGTGGTCCTGCTCCTCTGGCCCCAGGGTCTGATGGGGCGTGCGCAGCTGCACAGGCATTGAGGGCGAGGCACGGACATGACGGATACCTCTTCCACGTCCCCCCTGGCGGGCCCGGCCTCAGGCTGGCCGACAGGCGGAATCGTGCTCACGCTCGCGGCCATCCTGCTGGTCCTGGCGGTCGGCTTCGGGGTCCGGAGCACCTTCATTCTCAGCCTTGCCGGCTATACCTGCGCCTTCGCGCTGTTCGCGCTCAGCATCAATCTGATGCTGGGCGGGCTCGGCGAAGTGCCGCTCGGCCAGTGCATCTTCTTCGGTGTCGGCGCCTATGGCACGGCGATGCTGACCATCGAGGCCGGCCTGCCCTTCGTGGCGGCGGTGCCGGTGGCGATGGCGGCCTCGGCGGTGCTGGCGGTCGGCATCGGCTGGCTGACGCTGCGCCTGACCGGTGCCTATTTCTCCATCGTCTCGTGGGGGCTGGCCGGTGTGATGATGGTGGCGGCGATGAACCTGGAGGTGACGGGCGGGCCGCTCGGCCTGTTCGGCTTCCCGAGCCTCGCCGTCGGCCCGGTCGACCTCACCGATCCGCAGAGCTATTTCTTCTTCACCGCGGCGGTGCTGCTGGTGGTGCTGGCCTTCCTCGCCCGGGTGCGCAGTTCCCGATTCGGCCATGCGATCGAAAGCATCCGCCAGAGCCGCCATCTGGCGCAGTCGGTGGGCATCAACGTGTTCCGCGAGCGGCTGAAGATGCTGGTGCTGAGCGCACCGGTGGCGGCACTGGCCGGCGCGCTCTGCCTGCCCTACACCCAGATCGTGACGCCCGAGGTCTTCTCGGTGGTGCTGACGGTCGACGCCCTGCTCGCCGTGCTGATCGGCGGTACCGGCCTGCTGTTCGGCCCGGTGATCGGCACCGCGATCTTCACCATCCTGCCGCAGTTCCTGAAGCTCGACCCCAACGTCAAGGTGCTGGTCTTCTCGCTGGCGATCATCCTGGTGATGATGCTGGCGCCGGGCGGACTGCATCAGATCGGCCGGTCGATGCTGGCCCGGCTGAAGCGCGGGGAGGGCGGGCGATGACGGCTGACATGAGCTGTGCCGACGACATGAGTTGTGCCGACGATATGAGTTGTGGCGACCGGCCCCTGGCCGTCCGGGCCCGGGGCATCGAGAAGCGCTATGGCGGTGTCGCGGCGCTGAAAGGGGTCGATGTGTCGATCCCGGAGGGCGCCATCTACGGGATCATCGGACCCAACGGCGCCGGCAAGTCGACCCTGTTCGACATCCTTTGCGGCATCACCAGACCCAGTGGCGGCACGGTCGACGTGCTGGGCATGGATGTGGCGGCAATGCGCCATCACGAGGTCGCGCGCCGCGGCGTCGGCCGCACCTTCCAGCGCACGGCCGTGTTCGGCGAGGCGACGGTGCGCGAGAACCTGCTCTATGGCCGCTATTCGGCCATGGGCCATTCGGTGATCGAACGGATCCTGCATGGCCGGCGCTGGCGCGACGAGATGGCGGCTTTCGAAGACAAGGCTGCGGGCGTGCTGGCGCTCTGCGGGCTCGACCGCATCGCCGACCAGCCGGCGGCTTCGCTCGCCTACGGCATTCAGCGCCGGCTGGCGGTGGCGATCATGCTGATGACCGACCCCCGGATCATCTTCCTGGACGAGCCGGTGGCCGGCATGAACGACGCCGAGACCGCGGAATTCGTCGCCCTGGTGCGCAAGGTCGCGGTCGGCCGGACCATCGTGCTGGTCGAGCACGACATGGCCGCGATCGGCGAGCTGTGCGAGGCGGCGCTGGTGGTGGTCGACGGCCGGCCGGTGGTGGCCGATACGCCGGCCGCGGTGTTCCGCCATCCGGAGGTGATCTCCGCCTATCTGGGGGCCGAGGATGACTGATGCATTGCTGACCGTGGACGGGCTGTCCGCCGCTTATGGCCGGGTGACGGCGCTGCGCGAGGTGTCGCTTGCGGTCCGCCCGGGCGAGATCGTCGCGATGCTGGGCGCCAACGGCGCCGGCAAGACCACGCTGCTCAACGCCATTTCGGGAGTGCTGCCGCTGTCCGGCGGCTCGGTCACCTTCGATGGCCGGCGGATCAACGGGCTGAAGCCCTGGCAGACCGCGCGCCTTGGCCTCGCCCACGTGCCCGAGGGGCGCGAGATCTTCCCGGGGATGACGGTGGAGGCCAATCTCCGCGTCGTCGACGTCAATGGCGGCGGGCCCGAATTCGGCGTCGACCGGGTGCTGGACCTGTTCCCGCGGCTGAAGGAGCGGTTCGATCAGCTGGCCGGCGGGTTGAGTGGTGGCGAGCAGCAGATGCTCGCGATCGGCCGCGGGCTGATGGCCCGACCGCGGCTGCTGCTGTTCGACGAGCCGTCGATGGGGCTGTCGCCGCTTCTGGCCCGCACCGTGCTGGGGGCGATCGCCGAATTGCGCCAGAGCGGCATCGCCTCGCTGCTGGTCGAGCAGAACATGCGCGCGGCGCTGAAGGTTGCCGACCGCGCCTATGTGCTGCGCGTCGGCCGGGTCACCCGCGAAGGATCGGCGGCGGCACTCCGCGATGCCGACGACATCAAACAGGCCTATCTGGGCCTCTGACAGTCCGAAGGATATCCGATGACCACCGCCTCCCAGCCTCTCCCCGAAGGCCTGCGCCTCCCCGACGGCAGCGCCGACTGCCATGTGCATCTCTATGGTCCCTATGACCGCTTCCCCCATGGCGACGAGGGTCGCTTCACGCCCCGCTTCCCGCGCACGGTGGAAGACCTCTTCGCCCATTGGGATGCGATCGGGGTCTCGCGCGGGGTGATCGTCCATGCGGTGGGCTCCGGCGCCGACAATGCGGTGACGCTGGATGCGCTGCGCCGCTATCCGGACAAGCTGCGCGCGACCGCGATCCTGAAGGGCGACGTCTCGGACAGGGTGCTGGACGAGTTGACCGATGCCGGCTTCAAGGCGGTGCGGATCACCATGCTGCGCCAGGACGGCAAGCCGGTCTCGACGCTCGGCACCAGCTATGAGGAACTGGTGGCGCTGGCACCCAGGATCGCCGAGCGCGGCTGGCATGCCCAGCTCTGGATCAACAGTTCCGACCTGATGGAGGCGGCGCCCGACCTCGAAAAGCTGCCGCTCGACTATGTCATCGACCACATGTCGCGGACCATGGCCGACATTCCGCCGGACAGCCCCGGCTTCCGCGGCTTCTGCGACAAGCTGAAGACCGGCCGCTACTGGACCAAGCTGTCGGGCGCCGACCGCAATACCCGGATCGGTGCGCCCTATGCCGATACCGCCGGTCATATGAAGGCGATCGTCGCCGCCAATCCCGACCGGCTGGTCTGGGGATCGGACTGGCCGCATGTCGGCCACAGCGACGAGACCATGCCGAAGATGGGCGATCTGATCCGCCTTCTTTTCGATTGCGTGCCGGACGAGACGGTGCGCCGCAAAATCCTGGTCGACAACCCGGCGGTCCTTTACGGCTTCTGAGCCGCCGCCGGCCTCCCTGGCCAGGACGTGTCGAAGCAGGTGCCTCTCCCCCCTGGCACCTGCTTCGACCTCTTTCTTCGTCCCCGAGGAGGGGAGCCCGTCCGGTCCCGGTGCGCGTGCCCGGCCGGTGCCGAGAGATCGAGTGATGACGCAAACCAGTTCGACTGCGGCCGCCGAGCTGCCGCTCGCCGGGATCACGGTCCTGGATCTCGGCCAGGTCTATCAGGGCCCCTATGCCGGCTTCCTGCTCGCCCAGGCCGGGGCCGACGTGATCAAGATCGAGCCGCCGGCGGGCGAGCCGATCCGCCACCGCGCCCGGGTCAGCCCGGGGGCAGCGGTCCCCTTCGCCATGCTGAACGCCAACAAGCGGGCGATCGCGCTGGATCTGAAGGCGCCGGAAGGCGTGCAGATCCTCAAGGATCTGGCCGCCCGGGCCGATGTGCTGCTGGAAAACTACGCCCCTGGCGTGATGGACCGGCTGGGCGTGGGCTGGGAGGAGCTGCGCCGGATCAACCCGCGGCTGGTCTATGCCTCGGGCACCGGTTTCGGCCTGTCGGGTCCCGATCGCGACAATCTGGCGATGGACATCACCGTCCAGGCGGCGTCCGGCATGATGAGCGTCACCGGCTTTCCCGACGGGCCGCCGGTCAAGGCCGGGCCGGCGGTGGTCGATTTCCTGAGCGGCGTGCATCTCTATGCCGGCATCGTGACCGCGCTCTGCCAGCGCGCCCGCACCGGCGAAGGCCGGCTGGTCGAGGTGGCGATGCTGGAGACGGTCTATCCGAGCCTGGCCTCGAACCTGGCTTTCGTCTTCGACACCGGCCGCGCGCCGCCGCGTACCGGCAATCGCCACGGTGCCATGGCCGAGGCCCCCTACAACGTCTATCCGGCCGCTGACGGCCATGTCGCGATCATCGGCGTCAACGAGCATCACTGGACGGCGCTGCTGAAGGCGATGGGGCGCGAGGATCTGATCGGCGATCCGCGCTTCGACACGGCCGCCGACCGGGTGCGCAACATGGAAGAGACCGACCGGCTGGTCGGCGACTGGACCGCAGCCCACACCAAGGCGGAACTGGCGGGCATTCTGCGCCGGCACAAGGTGCCGGCCGCCCCGGTGCGCGACCTGGTGGAGGTGGTCAACGATCCGCATATGCATGAACGCGGCATGCTGGAACATGTCGATCATCCCGAATTCGGCCGGGTGGTGCTGCCGTCGAGCCCGCTGCGCTTCCACGGCGCCGAACCGGTGGTGCGGCAGCCATCGCCCCGGCTCAGTGAACATGATGCCGAGATCCTCGCCGATCTGCCGGGCTATGGGCCGGATCGGATCGAGGCGCTGCGCGCGCGCCGCGTGATCGGCGGCCGGGGGTGAGCCTGCGGCCGCCGGAAGGCCGGCGCTTCCGTCGGAATGGCCGGGGCGACCCCCGTCATGCCGACGCGCTGCTCCTGACCATGGCCGGACGGCTGTTCGACGATCTGGCCGGGGCGCCCGAGGATGCCCTCTGGGCGGGCCTTGAGGAGGCGGGGCTGACGGCCGCCCTGGCGCCCGAAGCGCTGGGTGGGGCCGGGCTCGGCCTTGATGACGGCCTGGGCGTGATGCGGGTGGCGGCGGTGGCCGGCCTGGCGGCACCACTGGCGGAGACCATGCTCGCCGGCTGGCTGCTGGCCCGGGGCGGGCTGCGCCTGCCGGCGGGGCCGGTCGCGATCGCCCCCGCCGCGGTCGAAGACCGGTTCCGGATCGATGTGGCGGGGCTGGCGCACGGCCGGGCAGGGCGGGTGGCCCGGGCCGGGACCGCCGGGCATCTGGCGGTGCTGGCTGACGGACCAGACGGCCGGGCGGTGGTGGCCCTGGTCGCAGGGGCTGCCTGCACCGTGCTTCGCCGCGAGGACGGCCCTGCCGGCATGGTGATCATCGAGCAGGTGAAACCACTGGCCCTGGGTGCCGTACCGGTCTGGCTGGATCGCGGCCGCTGGCTGCTGATGCTTGCCATCGCAGAGGCGCAGCGCGCCGCCGGTGCGGGGCCGGCAGAAATGGTCTCTGCGGCCATTGCCGCCACGGAGGTGCTGGACAGGGCGGTCTCTGCCGGGGACGGCCCGGACGGACCGGCCCTGTGGCGGCAGGCCGGGGCGGCGCTCTGCCGCTGCACACGGGCTGCCATCGATATCCCGGCCGATCCGGTGCCGGGCAATAGCCGAGGGAGGAAAGAAACGTGACGCGACAGGATGTCAGGCTGTTCAGCCCCGCGACCTTCCGCGGGGTGGAACTGAAGAACCGGATCGTGGTCTCGCCGATGGGCATGTATTCGGCGGAGAACGGCTATGTGAAGCCGTTTCATCTGATCCATTACGGCAAGTTCGCGATGGGGGGTGCAGGGCTGGTCTTCGTGGAGCAGACCTCGGTCACCCGCGCGGGGCGGATCACCAATGGCGATCCCGGGCTGTGGGAGGATGGCCAGATCGCCGGCATGCGCGAGATCGCCGGCCAGATCCGGGTACATGGTGCGAAGGCCGCCATCCAGATCAATCATGGCGGCCGCAAATCCAGCCAGCAGCGGGCGTTCCGCGGCAACGGCCCGCTGACCGAACGCGACATCGCCGCCGGCGAGGAGCTGTGGCAGCCCGCCGGCCCGTCCTCTCTGCCGCTGGCCGATGGCTGGCTGATGCCGCGGGAGATGAGCCGCGACGAGATCGCCGGGGTATGTGATGCCTTCGTCGCCACTGCGCGGCGCGCGGTGCTGGCGGGCTTCGACGTGATCGAGCTGCACATGGCCCATGGCTATCTGCTGCAGAGCTTCCTGTCGCCGCTGGCCAATCAGCGTGACGATGACTATGGCGGCAGCCTGGAGAACCGGATGCGCTTTCCGCTGGAGGTGACCCGGGCGGTGCGTGCCGCCCTGCCACCGGCGACGCCGCTGTTCGTGCGCATCTCGGCCACCGACTGGATCGAGGGCGGCTGGACGCTGGAGGAAAGTGTGATCTTCGCCCGCGAGCTGAAGGTGGCGGGGGTCGACCTGGTCGACTGTTCGACCGGCGGCAATCTGCGGGCCGGATCGACCAATGCCAATCTGAAGCGCGGCCCGGGCTATCAGGTGCCCTTCGCCGATCGCATCCGCCGCGAGGCAGGCATCGCCACGGGCGCGGTCGGCATGATCCGTACGGCGGAACTGGCCGAGCGAATCCTGCGCGAGGACCGCGCCGATCTGATCTTCCTGGGCCGCCAGATGCTGGTCGATCCGTTCTGGGCCCACCATGCCGCCGAAGCCCTGGGCCTGACCGGCGATTTCGAGGGCTGGCCCGAGCAGTATGGCTGGTGGCTGGCGAAATGGGGCCAGGCGCTGCGCGACAATGGCGAGAGCCTGATGTGGCCGGATGGTGGGGCGATGGCGGCCGGGTGACCCGGCCGCCGGATCATTGCCGCACGCCCATCCGGTCCAGCGCCTCAGGGGTCAGCGGTTCCTGGCCGTCGGCAGCGGAGGGGGCATGCACCGCCGCGGTCACGTCGTTGCGCAGCCGCGGCAGTCCCTCCGGGCATTCCTCCTGCATCCAGACCAGCATCTTCTCGCGGATCTCGCAGCGCAGATCCCAGGCGGTGGGGGAGTTGTGGGCGCTCATCAGCGCGCGGATGGTGACCGTGCGCTCGGTGGTGTCGATCACCTGCAGCACGCCGACCTTGCCGTCCCAGAGTTTGCTCTGCTTCAGAAACTCGTCGAGCTTTTCGCGCATGCGGGCGAAGGACATGGCGTAGTCCACCTGCCAGATCACCGTGCCGATGATGCCGGCAGTCTCGCGGGTCCAGTTCTGAAAGGGTTTTTCGATGAAATACGAAATCGGCAGCACCAGCCGCCGCCAGTCCCACAGCCGGATCACGACATAGGTGGCGGCGATTTCCTCCACCCAGCCCCATTCGTTTTCCACCACCACCGCATCCTCGATGCGGATCGGCTGGGTGAGGGCGATCTGGATGCCGGCGATCAGATTGGCCAGGATCGACTGGGCGGCGAAGCCGATCACGATGCCGGCGACGCCGGCCGAGGCGAACAGGCTGACGCCATACTGGCGCACCGACGGGAAGGTCATCAGCATGGCCGCCACCGTCACCACCACCACCAGGCCGATGCCGACCCGTTGCAGCAGCATCAGCTGGGTACGGTGCTTGCGCGCCACCAGATTGTCGTCGACATCGATCCGATAGCGGCGGCGGCTGACATCGGCCAGCGCCCGCAGCACCGAGACGGCGATCCAGCCGATCAGCGCGATCACCCCCAGCTGCAGCACCCGGCCGATGATGGCGCCTGCGTCGTCGTCGACGGCGAGTTCGGGGGCGATCGCCCGCAGCGCGATCAGGATGAAGGCCAGCCGCACGGGGCCGCGCACCCGGCGAAAGACTTCCGTGCGGAAGCCCTTGCCGGTGCGCGGCACCACGATGGTGAGCAGGCGGAAGAACAGGCGGTGGGCGATCAGCGCCACGCCCACCGCCACGATCAGCAGCAGCAGATAACCGGTCCCGGCCGGCATGGCGGCGGCAAGCTCCGCCAGCCAGCGCGGGGTTCTGAGGATGTCCATGGCGTCCTGGTCTCGTGCGTCTTAATGCGCGCCGGCCGATCGCGTCATGCGGGGATCACATCCGGGGAGGCCGGCAGGAACAGCCGGTCGATGCGGATCGGCAGGCGCCGGAAGCGGCGGCCGGTGGCGTGGTGGATGGCATTGGCGATGGCGGCGGACATGCCGACATTGCCAAGCTCCCCCAGCCCCTTGATGCCCGAGGGGTTGCCGGTGCGGTCGTCTTCGTCGAGCAGGATGACATCCACCTGCCCGATATCGGCATTCACCGGCATCAGATAGTTTTCAAGATCGTGGTTCAGCACGCGCGCCGCCCGGCGGTCCAGCTCGGTCTCTTCCATCAGCGCGGTGGACAGCCCCCAGATCATGCCGCCGATCAGCTGGCTGCGCGCGGTGAGCGGGTTCATGATCCGGCCGGCGGCGAAGGCGCCGGTCATGCGGGGTACCTCGATTTCGAGCGTGCGGCGGTTGATCCGGATTTCGGCGAATTCGGCGCCCATGGCATAGCGCAGCAGGTCGCCCGATCCGCCGCCGCGCATGGGGGTGCGACCGGCGCGGAGCTTCTCCACCGCATCGGGCTTCAGCCCGTCGGGGATGAAGTCGGCCGTCTGGCTGATCGTCTCCAGTCCGGCTGCCTCCAATGCGGCGTCGAGCGCCATATAGGGGCCGCCGGCCTCGATCCGGCCGTCGCGGAGGCGGAGCGTGGCGGGGTCGAGCCCGTAGAAGGGGGCGGCCTCGGACGCCGTCAGGCGGGTGAAGAGATCGGCCTTCACCGCCTCTGCCGCCCGCGCCACCGCCGAACAGACGCTGGCGGTGGAGTTGGATCCGCCCGAGACGGGGGCCGGCGGCAGGTCGCTGTCCCCGGTTCTGACCGTCACCCGCTCGGGCGCCATGTCCAGCACTTCGGCGGCCATGCGCGCCACCACCGTGCGGATGCCGGTGCCCAGCTCGTGGCTGGCGGTCTCTACCGTCACCCGGCCGTCGGCGGCAAGCCGCACCCGGGCGGTGGCGGCGGCGATGTTGGCGGGGTAGACGGTGGCGGCGCAGCCCATGCCGATCACCCAGTCGCCGTCGCGCATCGACCCCGGCACCGGGTCGCGCCGGTCCCAGCCGAAGGCCTTTGCGGCGGCATCGAAACAGGGCATCAGCATCCGGCTGCTGTAGCGCTTGCCCGACAGCGGGTCGGTCGCGGTATCGTTCCGCCGCCGGAAGTCGATCGGATCCATGTCGAGCGCCGCCGCCATCTCGTCCATCGCCTGTTCCAGCGCGTAGACATAGGGCACTTCGGGCGGCGAGCGCATATAGCCGGGAGTGGGCCGGTCGGCATGGACCAGCGACAGCTTCGTCTGAACCGCGCCATAGCCGTAGAGCCGGGCGGTGACCGAATTGCCGCCGACCAGATAGGGATCGGCGCGCGAGGTGACCTCGGCGCCGTCGTGCACGAAGGCGGTGATCCGGCCGTCGCGCGTGGCGCCCATGCGGATCCGCTGGCGGGTCTCCGCCCGGTGGGTACCGGCGGTGAAGCCCTGGGCGCGGCTGACCACGCAGCGCAGCGGCCGGCCGAAATGCCGGGCGGCGAAGGCGATCAGCGCCGTGCGCGCGGTGATCGGCCCTTTGCCGCCGAAGGCGCCGCCGACGAATTCCGCCACCACCCGCACCCGGGCGGGATCAATGCCCAGCTGGCGGGCCAGTTCATGGCGCCAGCCGTTCACGTTCTGCGAGGGTTCGTACACCGTCAGCCGCGCCTGGTCGCCCTCGCCGTCCCAGACCGCGGTGGTGGAATAGAGTTCGAGCGCGTTGTGATGCTGCACCGGCGTTTCGTAATCGGCCTCGATACACACCTCGGCGACGGCGAAACCGGCCTCGATATCGCCCTGGCCGGGATCCTTGCGCCCGGCGGCGTCTGCGGCGGCGACGGTTTCGGCGCCGGCATCGTCGAAGCCGGTGGCGGGGGCCTCGGCCTCGATCCGGAAGCTCACCCGGGCGGCAGCCTCTGTCGCGATCTCGGCGGTCTCTGCCGCCACCACCGCCAGGATCTCGCCGTCATGGCGGATCAGCCGGTCCTGGAGCGGCGCGATCGACGAGGCGGCGACGCCGAAGCGGGGCAGGCCGATGCGGCCGGTGACGTCGTCGACGGTCAGCACCCCCAGCACGCCGGGCAGGGCGGCGGCCTTTGCGGTGTCGATCGCCGCCAGCCGGCCGCGGGCCACGGGCGAGACGACCAGGGCCGCATGGGCGAGGCCGGTTATCGCGGTGTCGGCGGGATAGACGGCCCGGCCGGTAACCTTGGCGCGCCCGTCGATGCGGGGGGTGTCGGTTGGCAGAGAGGTGGGGGGCAGGCTCATCGGCGGGTCTCCGTGACCGGGAGATCGCGGGCGGCAGGCAGGGCGCGGGCGGCAAGCAGGGCGCGGGCGATCAATGCGGCCCCCAGATCGCGCTTGAAGGCGTTGTCGGGCCGGACCACGGCATCGGCGAAGGCGGCGACCCCGGCGGCATGGGCACATTCCTCGGTCAGGCGTTCGCCGGCCAGCAGCTGTTCGGCCGGAAAGGCCCGCCAGGGGATGGTGGCGACGCCGCCCAGCGCGAGGCGCACCTCACGCACCCGGTCGCCGTCCAGGTCCAGCGCGCAGGCGGCCGAGACCAGGGCGAAGGAATAGGAGGTCCGTTCCCGGCGCTTCAGGAACAGCGAGCGCCGCGCCCAGCCCGGGGCGGGCAGGTGGATGGCGGTGATGGTCTCGTCGGCATCCAGCGCGGTTTCGACATCGGGCGTCGCCCCCGGCAGGCGGTGCAGCCGGGCCAGTTTCATGCGCCGGACCCCGCCCTGGCCGGTGATTTCGATCTGGGCATCCAGCGCCAGTGCGGCCTGGGCGAAATCGCCGGGATAGGCGGCGATGCAGCTGTCGCTGGTGCCGAGGATCGCATGGTGGCGGGTGATGCCCTCCATCGCGCCGCAGCCGCTGCCGCGCTCGCGCTTGTTGCAGGGCCAGCTGACGTCGCGGAAATAGGGGCAGCGGGTGCGCTGCAGCAGGTTGCCGCCCAGGCTCGCCATATTGCGGATCTGCGGGCTCGCCGCCAGCTCCAGGCTTTGCACCACCATCGGCAGGTCGCGGCGCAGCTCTGTGTCGGCGGCGGCCTCGGCCATGCGGGTCAGCGCGCCGATCCGGAAGGTGCCGTCGGGCAGGCGGGTGATGCCGCGCAGCGCCGGCGCCGACACCCGGTCCAGATCGACCAGGGCCGTGGGGCGTTCCACCCCCAGCCGCATCAGATCGACCAGATTGGTGCCGCCCGCGATCTGCCGGGCGCCGTGCGGCGCCGGACCATGGGCGGGTGTTGTCGGGTCGAGCCGAAAGGGCTGCATCACGCGCCTCCCATCCGGTCGGCGGCGGCGTGCACCGCCGCCACGATGTTGGGATAGGCGGCGCAGCGGCAGAGATTGCCCGACATGTGCTCGCGGATCCGCGCGTCGTCGGGGTGTGGTTCCGCCGCGATCAGCGCCACGGCCGACAGGATCTGGCCGGGGGTGCAATAGCCGCACTGGAAGGCATCATGATCGATGAAGGCCTGCTGCATGGGGTGCAGCGCGCCCCCGTCTTCCGCATCCGGCGCCAGCCCCTCGATGCTGGTCACCCGGGCGCCGTCCAGCCGGGCGGCAAGCGTCAGGCAGCCGAGCACGGCCCGGCCGTCGACCAGCAGGGTGCAGGCGCCGCACTGGCCATGGTCGCAGCCCTTCTTGGCGCCGGTCAGCCCCAGCCGGTCGCGCAGCAGATCCAGCAGGCTGAGCCGGGGGTCGATGGTCACGCGGCAGGGGCGGCCGTTGACCTCCAGGCCGACCATCAGGCCTTCGGCCAGGCGGTCCCCAGGCGGGCGGTTACCCGGCATCGTCGTCATCCGTGTCGCGGCGGTCGGGGGGCCAGCCTTCGGGGAAGCGGTCCTCATCCTCGGTCTCCCCATTCTGTTCGTCGTCGAGGGCCTCTTCGTCGTCGAACACGTCCTCGGCGGCGCGGCGGGTTGCCTCTTCGGTCGGGTCCAGGCCCTCGGCCTCGCCGGTGACGGGGTCGGTGATCACATCATCCGGCCGGGCGGGCGCTTCGTCGCGCGGGACATTGCGGAAGCGCCCGCCATCGGGGCTGCGCGTGTCGCGGGCATCGGCCTCGCGCCCTTCGGCGCTGCCCAGGATCTCGGCATCGGTGGGGTCCAGAGGCCGGCGGTTCCGGTCGGCTGTCGCCATGGCGGCGGTATCTCCTGCTCAGGCGGGCGGTTACCAGGGCTGAACCCCCGACCGCGCGGGAGGTTCCCGGATCAAGGGGGAACTCTCCCTCCGTCCGGCCGGTTGACCGCCATCCCCAGGAAGGAGGCCGGCGATGACCAGGCAGAGCCCGGAGCAGAGAACAACCAGCAGGGATGACCGGATCAAAGAACACATGCATCGGCTGTGGAAGGAAGAGGGCGCCATCCCGGGGCGCGAGGCGGAATACCGCGGCCGTGCCGAGGAGCTGGTGGCGATCGAGGACAACCAGCACCTGACCACCTTCCGCCCGGGATCCCCCCGCGACCGCATCCGCAACGACCCCGCCGAACCGCTGGAGGCGGTGGAGAACCAGGGTGAGTTCCCGACCCTGACCGACCAGGGCGAAGAGCGCACCACCCCCCGGCCGGTGCCGCCCCGGGATGACGATATTTCCGGGTGAGAGGCCGACGACAACGAGAAAACCCCGCACCCTCGGTCAGAGGATGCGGGGTTTCCGAAAGTGCCTCGGGTATCGTCAGGCGTCACGAATGTCCGTGGTGGTAGCTACGCCTGCGAACGCGCCTCTCGCCTGTGGGTCAGGTCGAGCCGTCGGCTCAGTCGATCAGGGAGAGGTTGGCGGCCGCCAGCTTGCCGCTGCGGCGGTCGGCGATCAGCTCGTAAGAGACCTTCTGGCCCTCACGCAGCTCGGTCAGGCCCGAGCGCTGAACGGCGCTGATGTGCACGAAGGCATCGGCTCCGCCCTCGTCGGGCTGAATGAAGCCGAAGCCTTTTGTGGCGTTGAACCACTTCACGGTTCCCGTCGCCATGAGGGGACACCCTTTCGTCATCGTCGTTGTCCAGTGTCGCCCGCAGCCCAGGCGCGGACGGACGGCGGGCACCCCATCATCCCTGGTGCCCGTCGACGAGAAAAAGGGTGCGGCTTTTCGGGCCGGGTTTCAAGTGCGGCCTTTCGCCTCCCGCCGTTTCGGCACGATCCGCAGACGCGAAAAACCCCGCCCCGGTCGAAACCAGGGCGGGGTCTTTCTTGGAGACATCGTCACCGTGGCGCGCCACCCGAGGGGGCGCACCGCAACCGGATCAGAGAAGCTCCAGATTGGCAGCTGCCAGCTTACCGCTGCGGCGGTCAGCGATCAGCTCGTAGGCGACCTTCTGGCCTTCGACCAGCTCGGTCAGGCCCGAACGCTGCACGGCGCTGATGTGCACGAAGGCGTCGTTTCCGCCCTCGTCAGGCTGGATGAAGCCGAAGCCCTTGGTGGTGTTGAACCACTTCACGGTTCCCGTAGCCATGGGAATAACCTTTCGTCGTCGTCATAAGGGCACCCGCATCGCGTGCGGATGGTCGAAATCAGATCTCAAACAAGACAAATTCGAATGGGTATACGAAGTTCATCGGCTAGAGGTCTGGGAACCGGGTAGGCTCGTACTCGACGCTGCCGAAGGTGGGGCCTTTTCGTCCCTCTGGCAAGCCGGTATTTCATTTTTTTGGGGGGCAGGCCCAAAATAATCCTCTCATGGCGGTGGACGGCGAGGGGAAAACGCGGCCTGCGGTCATTGCAGCCACGCGCATTCCCGCGTGCCCCTATTCTGCCACACCCAATGCCCTGAGCGCCGCCGCCGTCAGCCCCTGGCGGGGCGGCACCAGCCCGGCCCAGGGGTCGGTTGCGGGCAGCGGGTCGCCCAGACGGAAGGCGTCGGCCCGGTCGATCCCGGCCAGCATCTGCCAGTCGACCGGCCGGGCCACCGGGGCGCCGGCCCGGGCGCGGGGCGACCAGGGGCAGATGGCGGTGGCGGTGCGGTCGTTGCGGAAATGGTCGATGAAGATCCGGCCCCTGCGCTTTGCCTTGCTCATGGTCGCGACGAAGCGGCCGGGATCGTGGTCGGCGAAGCGCTGCGCCAGGGCCTTCGCTGCCGCCTTCACCACCGGCCAGTCGTGCCGGCGGGTGATCGGCACCACCACATGCACGCCCTTGCCGCCGGTCAGCAGCGGCACCGAGGCGAGGTCGAGGGCGGCAAGCGCGTCGCGCATGTCGAAAGCCGCCTGGCGCACGGCTTCGAACCCTACCGCCGGATCCGGGTCCAGATCGAAGACCAGCCGGTCCGGGCGCTGGGGCCGGTCGATGCGCGATCCCCAGAGATGCAGCTCCAGAACCCCGATCTGTGCCGCACCCACCAGACCTTCCGGATCGCGGACCAGAACATACTCTTCGGTACTGCCCAGGCTATCGGTCAGTTTACGGCTGGCGAAACCCCGGGGCAGACCGCGGCCGGCATGGCGCTGAAAGAAACAGGCCTTGCGGCGGCCCTCGGGGCAGCGCACAAGGCTGACCAGCCGGTTCTCCAGATGCGGCATCATCAGCCCGGCCACGGCATCGAACCAGCGGGCGAGATCGCGCTTGGTGATGCCCTGTTCGGGGAACAGGACCCGGTCGGGATGGGTCAGGCGCACGCCGCGCAGGCTGTCACCGGTCTCGTCCATCGCTTCTGCCTCCTCGACGGCCATCACCCGGTCCGCCTCAACTTCGGCCGCCGGCTTGTCCTCGCGCGGGCCCAGATAGCGGCCCTGGCGGATCAGCCCCTCGCCGGTCAGGCCGCCATGGGCGATCTGGACCACGATCCGCGGCTCCACCCAGCGCGCCGCCCGGGCCACGGCGGGCGGCAAGCTGTCGCGGTCGACCGGCGGGGTCCTGCGGGCCAGCGCCGTCAGCCGCGGTGCCAGCCAGGCGAAATCCCTGTCGCTGAAACCGGCGCCCACCCGGCCGGCATAGCGGCAGGTGCCGCGATCCTGAACCGCCAGCAGCAGCGAGGCGAAGGGCCGCCCGGCTTCGGAGGGCGAGGTGCCGACCACGACATACTCCCCCGCCTGACTGCATTTGACCTTGAGCCAGGCATGGCCGCGGCCCGGGCGATAGGGCGCATCGGTCCGCTTGGCGATCAGCCCCTCATGGCCCGCCGCGCAGACCTGGTCCAGCAGGTCCCCCGCCGGGCCGGGGCTGTGATCGACAAGGTGGATGCCGTCGCCCGCAGGCGCCCCCAGCAGCGCCCTGAGCCGGGCCCTGCGGGTGGTCCAGGGCAGGTGGCGCAGGCTTTCCCCGCCCGCCGCCAGCAGGTCGAAGACGCCGTAATGCAGCCCCTCGCCCCCGGCGGAGAGCGCCGCCTGCAGGGCGGAGAAATCGGTGCGGCCGTCTGCCGTCATCGCCGTCATCTCGCCGTCCAGCAGCACGCCGTCCAGGCCCGGCCGTGCCGCCAGCGCCCGGGCGATGCCGGGGAAGCGGTCGGTCCAGTCGAGGCCCGATCGGGTGCGGATGACGGCCCGGCCGCCCGACACCGCGGCGAGGGCGCGATAGCCGTCGAGCTTGATTTCGAACACCCAGCCGGGCCCGCGCGGCGGCCGGTCGGTCAGGGTGGCGAGCATCGGCGCCACGAAGCCGGGCAGGGGGGCGGCCTCGCGCTTCGGCTGAACCGCCACGCTGCCGGGGTGGCGGCGGGTCACCTCGCCCGTCGGGTCGGCATCGGCGTCGTCGCGCTTGATCAGCAGCCAGTTCTCGGCCTTTTCCGGCGCCCGTCCGGCCTTGGCCGCCGGTTTCATGCGCACCAGCACGAAACGGCCGCGCAGCCGCTCGCCATGGAGGATGAAGTCCAGCCGGCCGGCGGCGAGCCCGTCCTCGGCATCACCCACCGGCTCCCAATGGCCGCGATCCCACAGCACCACTTCGCCGGCGCCGTACTGGCCCGCGGGGATCTGCCCTTCGAAACCGGCATAGGCGAGGGGGTGGTCTTCGGTGCGCACCGCCAGCCGTTTCTGCCTGGGGTCCAGGCTGGGGCCGCGGGTGATCGCCCAGCTTTTCAGCACCCCGGCCCATTCCAGCCGGAGATCGTAATGCAGCCGCCGGGCGTCGTGCTTCTGGATGGCATAGGTCAGCCTGCCGCCTTCAGGGGTGCGCCCGCTCCTGGCCTCCGGCTCGGGCGTGCGGTCGAAGCGACGCTTGCGGCGATAGCTGTCGAGCGGGTCGGCGGCCATCGGCCTCACCCCGCCTTGCGCCGGCCGCTCCGTGCCGCCCGTGTCTTGCCACTGGCCTTGCCGCTGTCCTTGACCGAGCGACGCAGCGCCTCGACCAGATCGACGACCTTGCCGCCGCCGCCGGTCTCTTCCGCGGCCTCTTCGCCCAGCTCGACCGATTTCTCCGCCGCCTTGGCGTCGATCAGCTGGCGCAGGGCCCGGGTGTAATTGTCCTTGAACCGCCCGGGCTCGAAGGCCGAGGTCTTCCGCTCGATCAGCTCGGCCGCCAGGTCGAGAAGTTCCGGATCGCTCGCCTCTTCGTCGATCGAGGTGAAGAAGGGGGCGGCGCGCTGGACCTCGTCGGCGAAGCGGAGCGTCTCCAGCATCAGCCCCTGGCCGCAGGGCTTCAGCGCCGCGACATATTCCCGCCCGCGCATCACGAACTGGCCGAGGCCGATCCGTCCGGCGCGTTTCAGTGCATCGCGGAGCACGGCATAGGCCTCGATCGCCAGCTCGCCGTCGGGGACCACGTAATAGGGCCGCTCGAACCAGATCGGCGCAATCTCGTCGGGGCCCACGAACTGCACCAGATCCAGGGTGTGGCGGGCCTCCACCTTCAGCGCATCGATCTCGTCCTGGTCGATCAGCACCCAGCGACCCTGGCCCAGGTCGAAGCCCTTTACGATCTCGTCGGTATCGACCGGCCCCACCCCGGGCACGATTTTCTGATAGCGGATGCGCCGGCGCGAGGGCTCGTGGACCTGGTGGAACCGGATCCGCGCGCCGCTCTTCACCGCGGCATAAAGCTTCACCGGCACCGACACCAGGGCAAGCCGCATATTGCCGGTCCAGACCGGGCGTGCCGCGGGGCGATTGGCCGCCGCCTCGCCGTCATCCTGTCGTTTCGGTTTCGCCGCCTTGCGCGCCATGGGTCGCCTCTCGTCTTCTCCGGGCCTGATCCCGTCAACCCGGCCGCTGCGGCAGCGGTTCCCGAGACCCCGGACCCCCGAGACCCCGGAACCAGGGGGCGGGCTGCCGGGTTCGCGCTGCAAGGGTAAGACCAGCCGAAGGAGGTATCCGACCCATGTCAGATGCGCGCACCACCACCGATCACGACGAAATCCGCCGCTGGGCCGAGGCGCGCGGCGGCCACCCCGCTGCGGTCAAGGCGACCCACAAGGGCGGTGACGCCGGCATCCTGCGGATCGATTTCGACGACGGCGAGCCCGATCCGGGGCTGGAGCGGATCAGCTGGGAAGATTTCTTCCGCAAATTCGACGAGACCGCCATCGCCTTCCTGCACCAGGACAAAACCGCCGACGGCAAGACCAGCCGCTTCTTCAAATTCGTGCGGCGCGAGGAGGGGTGATCCATGGCGGGGCCGAAAACGATCCGGGCTTTCGGCATCAACTGCACGCTGAAGGGCGGCGATGCCGAAAGCTCGACTGATCTGCTGCTGTCGCAGTTCCTGGCGCGGCTCGGCCGTGACGGGGTGGAGACGGCGAGCATCCGCGCGGTCGATCACGACATCAAACCCGGCATCACCGCCGATGAAGGGCCGGGCGATGCCTGGCCGGCGATCCGCCGCCAGGTGCTGGACGCGCAGATCCTGGTGATCGGCACGCCCATCTGGCTGGGCCAGCCCTCCAGCGTCTGCAAGCGGGTGCTGGAGCGGCTGAACGCCTTCCTGACCGAAACCGACGAGGCGGGGCGGCTGCGCTCTTACGGCCGTGCGGTGGCGCTGGTGGTGGTGGGCAATGAAGACGGCGCCCATCATGTCGCGGCCGAGGTCTATCAGGGCCTGGCCGATGTCGGTTTCACCATCCCGCCCAATGCCGTGGTCTATTGGGTGGGAGAGGCGATGGGCAAGACCGATTACAAGGACCTGCCCGCCATGCCCGACAAGATCGGCACCACCATCGATCTGGCGGCGCGCAACGTGCTGCATCTGGCCCGGCTGCTGGCCGAAAACCAGTATCCGCCCGATGGCCAGCCGGCGAAGTTTCGCGAGGATTGAGCCGGCGGGGGGATTGAGTGATGGCGGGCGCACTGCCCGGTGCCCGCCATCATCTGCGTCAGGACTGAACGATGGTCCCGCCATTCGGATGCAGCACCTGACCGCTCATGTAAGACGCCTCCTCGCTCGCCAGGAAGACATGGCAGGCCGCCACCTCGTTGGGCTGGCCGGCGCGGCCCATGGGGGCGCTGCCGCCGTGTTCGGCGACCTTTTCGGGCGGAAAGCTGGCGGGGATCAGCGGGGTCCAGATGGGGCCCGGGGCGACCGCGTTGACGCGGATCTTCCGGTCGACCAGCAGCTTGGACATCGATCGGGTGAAGGCCACGATCGCGCCGCGGGTGGCGGCATAATCCACCATGCTGGGATAGCCCTGATAGGCGGTGATCGAGGTGGTGTTGACGATGGCCCCGCCGTCGGGCAGATGCTCCAGCGCCGCCTTGGTCATGAAGAAACAGCCGAAGACATTGGTGCGGAAGGTCCGCTCCAGCTGTTCGGCGGCCAGATCGGTGAAGTCCTTCACCTCGTGCTGTTCGGCGGCATTGTTCACCAGCACGTCCAGCCGGCCGAAGGTCTTGACCACTTCGCGGACCATCCGGCGGCAGACCGCCTCGTCGCCGACATCGCCGGCGATGTGCATGGCCTGGCGGCCTTCGGCTTCGACCAGACGCACGGTTTCTTCGGCGTCGCGATGCTCGTTCAGATACAGAATGGCGATGTCGGCGCCCTCGCGCGCCATGCCGATCGCCACCGCCCGGCCGATGCCGCTGTCGCCGCCGGTGATCAGCGCGACCTTATCCTTCAGCCGGCCGGTGCCGGGAAATCGTGGCATGTAATCGGGGGCCGGCGACATTTCATGCTCGCGCCCCGGCTGCTGATTTTGCCTTTGGGGTGGTTGAAGATGATCCGACATATCCGTCCCTTTCCAGGCTCTGTTGCAGACATGTCGCGTGAACGCTTCCAGATATATTTGGTTCCGGCATAGGAGGAACAGTATGCCATCCGTTCAAGTTCCGTCTCCGCGTGCCGCGTGACGTGCGGCCGTCCGATGAATTAAACTGCAACGGAGGTTGATCCACCCGATGACGAACGACGTAAGAAAGGTCGGGTGCCCCCAATCCGACGTCTGGCTTCCGGAGACGGCCAGGCTGGTGACTGCCGAAACCGAAGCCTCGACCGGCCGGCGCCCATGCATCATGCATCATGGCCCGAGGCTGCCTTCGGCAGGATGATCCCATGACGAAGGAACACCCCCAACCCATGGCAAGCGCACATCCCGGACGTCGCATCGACGGGACCGACCCGAAACGGCAGGCCGAGCACGACGACCGCTCGCTCGACCGGGCCCTCCAGGATCTCTACGCCGCTTATGGAGACGACACATCGCCGCCCGAAGAGCTGATGGCTCTGGCGCGCGAGGCTGCTGCGGCTCTGGTCGGCAACCCCGTCTATGACGATGCCACGCCGAAGGATGCATCATCCGAGGCATCTTCCCAGCCGGACGCCCCGCCGGCCGACGCCCTGCCGGCCGATACCGTGCAGGGCGGCGGAAAGCCCCGATCGGACGAGCACACCTCCTGATCCGATCCGGCACCCGCAGCGGGGTGCACCGGATGTCGTCGCCGGCCCCCCATGATGCGGGGCGTCAGCGGCGGCGGCAGAGATAGATCTCGTCCGCCGGACGGGACAGGATCGTGAACCCGGCGCTGCGCAGCATCGCTTCCGTGCAGGCCCGGTTCGGGATCCACCAGTTGCTGGGGTCGCCCGCATAGGCGTGCTCCACGAAATGCAGCCGCGGATAGTCGTCGCGATCAAAGATCGCGTGTTCCGAGAAGTCATGATCCGCGGCGAGTGCGCCGGCCGTTCCGGCGCCCCGCTCCAGCGACTGCACCACCAGCAGATCCGCCGCCGCATGGGCGTGGATCAGGTCCAGCGCCAGCAGCGGGTGGCGCAGGTGGTACAGCACCCCCATGAACAGCACCAGATCGAAGCGCTCGCCCAGCCGGGGCAGGTCGTAGACCGACATCTCCCGGAACTCGACCGCGACCCCGGCGACCTCTGCCGCCAGACGCGCCTGGGCCAGATAGCGGGGGTCGTGATCCACCGCCAGCACCCGGGCGGCACCTTCCTGCTTCAGCCGGATCGAGAAATAGCCGGCATTGCAGCCGATATCGAGCACGTTGAGACCGCCGAGATCCGCCGGCAGGGCCGGGCGCAGTCTTTCCCACTGAAAGCCCGGATAGTCGCCGAGGAAATGGTCCGGCGCGGTCCGGATGCCATCAAGTTCCATGTTGTGGAACCATGGCCCGAGTTCGTCGATGCGGCGCCTGAGATCGTGATTCGGGGTGTGGTCTGGCATGGGTCGGGTCCGTCTGTCGTCGGGAGTCATGGCCCTGCGAACAGCAGCGCCACCAGCGCTTCGGCGCGGGTGCGGCGGCCGCCGGCACGGGCACGGGCGTAAAGGCCGGCCAGACGGCCGGTCTCGAAGGTCTCGATCAGCCGCTGATGGACATAGCTGCGCCGGGCGACCGCCGGGGTATTGCCCAGCATCTCGGCCACCGCACGCATCACATGCGCGATCTGCCGGCGCCGGCGGGTGACCGATCGGGCGGGATCGGTGGCGGCAAGCGCCGCACCGGCGGCGGCAGTGGCGGCGAGGGTGCGGAAATCCTTGGCCGTGACCGGGGTTTCCACCGGGCCGCGGCCGCGGGCGATCTCGGCCAGATAGGCGTTCACATCGGCCGCAGTCACCGTGTGCGGCCGGCCGTTGCCATCCGGATACTGGAACAGCCGCGTGCCCTTCAGCCCCGTCAGGCGGGTGAGGGCGGCGGCCAGATCGGCATCGTCCAGGGTGCAGGCGATCGCCCGGCCGCTCTTGCCGCGGAAATCCAGCGCCACCGCGCTTTCCGAGATCGACACCTGGCGCTTCAGCAGGGTCGCGGCGCCGCGGCTGCGGCCGGACTGAACATAGTCCTCGCAGCCGATCCGGATATGGGTGAGGTCGATCACCCGCACGATCGCGGCCAGCGCGCCGTCGCGGGTCCGGCCTGCCTGTTCCAGATCGCGCGCCACCCGGGCGCGGATGCGGCCGATCGCCCCGGCCAGCGTCGCCAGACGGTCGATCTTGTCGCGCTCGCGCACCTGTTCCCAATCCGGATGATAGCGGTATTGCAGCCGCCCGGCGCGATCGCGGCCCGTGGCCTGAAGATGGGCGCGCGGGTCGGCCGCGATGCGGACCTCGCGATAATCGGGCGGGATCGCCAGCGCCTTGATCCGGTCGATTTCGGCCGGGTCGGTGATCCGCCGGCCATCACCGTCCAGATAGACGAAGCCGCGCCCTGCCCGCCTGCGGCGGATCGGCAGGGCATCGGCCGCGGCCCGGTGCAGCCCTGCCGCGCGCATCCGCGCCGCCCGCCGGCGCTTGCGCCCGCGGGCGGGCGGCGCGCTACCCTCGCGGCTCAATGTTCCGGCGCCGCCAGGCCCAGAGAGACCGCAGCGCCGCCGGCCGGCTCGCGCCGCCGGGCCGCGGCACCGCGCAGCTCTGCCGCGGGCTTCGCCACCAGCCGGCCCTCTTCGGCCAGCAGCTCGGCGAACCAGTCGATGGTGGCGGCAAGCCCGGTGCGCAGCGGCACCCGGGGTTCCCAGTCCAGCAGCCGGCGGGCCAGGGCAATATCGGGGCGCCGGCGGCGCGGATCGTCGGCCGGCAGCGGATCATGGGTGGTGCGGATCCGCCGGCCGGTCAGCCGGCCGATCATCTCGGCCATCTCCAGGATCGAATATTCTTCCGGATTGCCCAGATTGACCGGGGTCTCGGGCCGCCGCTCGACCTCGATCAGCCGCACCAGCCCCTCGACCAGATCGTCGACATAGCAGAACGACCGGGTCTGACGGCCAGAGCCGTAGATGGTGAGCTTCTGCCCGGTCAGCGCCTGGGCCACGAAGTTCGACACGATCCGCCCGTCATCCAGCCGCATGCGCGGGCCATAGGTGTTGAACACCCGCGCCACCCGGACATCGGTGCCGTACTGGCGGACGAAGTCGTAGCACAGCGCCTCGGCCATGCGCTTGCCTTCGTCATAGCAGGCGCGGGGCCCGGTGGTGTTGACGCAGCCGCGATAGCTTTCGGGCTGGGGATGCACCTCCGGGTCGCCATAGATTTCCGAGGTCGAGGTCATGACGAAGCGGGCCTCGGCCTGGGTCGCCAGTTCCAGAAGGTTCAGCGTGCCGACCACGCTGGTGGTGGCGGTGCGGATCGGCTGGTCCTGGTAATGCGGCGGCGAGGCCGGGCAGGCCAGATTCCAGACCTGGGCCAGGCCGGCGATCTTGGGCAGCGGCCGGCGGATGTCGTGCTCCATGAACACGAAATCCGGATGATCGGCCAAGTGGGCCAGATTGCGGGCAAGCCCGGTGTGGAAGTCGTCGACCCCATAGACCCGCCAGCCGTCGTCGATCAGCCGGGTCGCGAGATGCGAGCCGAGGAAGCCGGCGGCACCGGCGATCAGGGCCACCGGGCGGTTCGGCCGCGGCCCGCGGCGGTTGGTCTGCGGGGTGGGGCCGTTCATGGGGCGATGATCAGGCAGGTGAATGCGCATCGTCTCCGGTCCTTTCGCGCTGCCCGGCCATGGTCTGCCCCTCCATGGCCTGGATGACGGGCGGGTGGGCCTCGTGAGGCCGCACCAGCCCTGCGATCAACTCGTCTGCCCGGTGCCGCCCGGTATGGGCGCCGAGCACCGCCGCACGCGCCGCGGCGGCGATGCGCGCGCGGGCCCGGGCGTCGATGGTGGTCAGCAGGCGCACCACCTCGTCGGTGGTGTCGGCGATCAGGATTGCGTCGCTCTCGGGGAAGATCGCCTCCAGCCCGGGCTGACGGTCGCTGATCACCGGCGTGCCGCAGGCGCCGGCCTCGAACAGCCGCACGCTGGGCGACCATCCGGTCGCCATCATCTCGGCCCGTGTGACCGACAGCGTGAAGGCCGATGCGGCATAGAAGGCGGGATGGTCGGCCGGCGCGACATGGTCGACCCGCTCGACATTGGCGGGCCAATTGATATCGTCCGGATATTGCGGCCCGGCCACGATGAAGCGGCGGTCGGGCAGGCGGCGGGCCGGCTCGATCAGCAGCCGCTCCAGCCCCGGCTGACGATCGGGCGAATAGGTCCCCAGATAGCTGAGATCATAGAGCGGCCGCCCGCCCGCCGGGGCGTAACGGTCGGCATCCACCGCGCAATACAGCGGCAGCGCCCGGCGTGCGCCGTAATCGCGTTCCAGCCTGTCCAGCAGCGGGCCGCCGGTGAAGCTGAAATAGACGTCGAAAGCCGGGATCAGCATGCGCGACAGCCAGCTGCACTGGTCTTCATCCAGCCGGGCGAGTGTCACCGGCGTGTCGATGTCGTAAAAGCCGACCGGCCCGCCGGCGATGGTCATCACCCGGCGGATCACCTCGATCCCGTCGGGCACGTAAGACCCGATCAGCACCGCATCGGCCCCCGCGATCAGCGCGCGATGCCTGGTCTCCAGCTCGGCCGGGCGGTCGTAGAAGACCAGCCGGCAGAAATCCGGGTCGGCCAGGTCGCGCTGGCTCGCGTACCAGGGCACGTCGCGCTCCAGAAAGGTGACGCGATGGCCGCGGGCATGGAGGCCGCGGATCAGCGCCCGGAAGGTGGTGGCATGGCCGTTGCCCCACGACGAACTGAGCGAGAGGCCGAGAATGGTGATGTCGAGCGGGCGGGTCATGCGGCGCGTTCCCTGGCTTTCCGGTCGCTGAGCCGGCGGAGGATCTGGTCCACCTCGCGGCCGCGCCGGTCATAGGTGTGGTCCTGAACGATGCGGGCACGGGCCCGGGCGCCGATGTCCGCCGCCCGTTCCGGCATCACCTGGCCCAGCATGGCGAGCACGTCCCGGCCGTCCCTGGCCACCAGGATCTCGCGGCCCGGCTCGAAGAAGGTTTCGATGCCGGGCCAGTGATCGGTGATCAGGCAGGCGCCGGCGGCGGCGGCCTCGAAGATCCGGGTGGGGGGCGAGAAACCGCGTTCGGCCATGCTGTCGCGGTTGACGTTCAGCACCATGCGCGGGGTCACGTTGAAGGCGTTGTGGTCTGCCGTGCCGACATGGCCGATCGCGCGGACATTCTGCGGCAGCTCGTCCTGCACCCAGCCGGCACCGCCCAGGATCATCCGGCAACCAGGTGCCGCGGCCGCAGGTTCCAGGAAGAAGCGCCGCACCCGCGTTTCGCGGTCGGGCAGGCGGTTGCCGAGGAAGGCGAGATCGGCGGCGAAGCGCGGATCGGGCGCCACCGGATGATGGGTGTCCAGATCGACGGCATTGTAGACCGGCAGGCAGGCGCGGGCGCCGGCCCCGGTATAGTCGGCCACCACCCCCGGCCCGCCGCCATAGGTGAGCACGGCATCCAGCCCGGGCAGCGCCGCCGCCAGAACCCGTTCGCCGCCGGTCGCCATGGCGTGCAGCGTGGCGGGGGCGTCGACATCCCAGAACAGCCGCAGGGCATCGGGCCGGGCGGCGGTCATCACCCGGTCGAGCAACTCGTCGTCATGCACGCCGACCCCGCTCGCCTTGATCACCACATCGGCTTTGGCGGCATGGGCGACCGCCATCTCCAGCCCTTGGGCATCGGGCTGCCAGACCACCACCCGGCACCAGGCCGACGGGTCGATGTCGCGGCGTTCCTGGCGGCCGAAGGCGTCGGGCTCAAGAAACGTCACCTCGTGGCCAAGGCCCGAGAGCGCGCGGACGATGCCGCGGTAATAGGTGGCGGCACCGTTCCAGTAGCTGGACAGGATGCTGGAGCCGTAGAAGGCGATCTTCATGAGGAAACGGCCTCCGCTGCCGTGGCATGAGGGTGGACGCCAGGGGCGTGTGTTGCAGGCCGGTCGGGGGCGATCTGCCGCAGGATCTCGAACAGCTCGTCCACCCGGTGTTCGCAGCCATGGCGGGCAAGGATGGTCTCGCGGCCGTTCCGCGCCAGCTCCCGCGCCATCGCCGGGTCGTCGAGCACGGCCCGCATGGCGCGGCGCATGGCCGGGCCGTCTTCGACCCGGAGGTAGTCGGTGCCGGTGCGGAACAGCCCCTCGCTGTCGTCCCAGGGGGCGCTGATCAGCGGGATGCCTGAGGCCAGCGCCTCGAACATGCGGATGGTCGGGATGCCGGGCAGCTCGCGCGCATAGAACCGGCGGGGCACGTGGATGGTCATCCGGTGGCGGGCGAAGGTTTCGGGCACATCGGCATTGGCGATCCAACCCGGCTGGTCGATGCCGGCGCGGGCCAGCGCCACCCGCGCCGGTTCGGGATAGCGCACCCCATGGACGGTGGCCGACAGGCCGAGCGCGCGCACCGGCTCGACCAGGAATTCGTCCAGCTCCGCGCCGCGCTCGCCATCGCCCCAATTGCCGATCCAGACCAGATCGCGGCTGCGCGGGATCTGGGGATGGGGTTTGAACAGGGTCAGATCCGCCGCCTCGTGCCAGACATGGACCTGATCGGCCCAGCCATGGCGGCGCCAGGTTTCGGCCAGCACGGCGCCGAAGGCGAGCACGCCGTCATAGCCGTCCAGATCCAGCGCCGCCATCTCTTCGGGGGCCGAGACCGCCCGGTGGTGGGTGTCGTGGAACAACAGCACGAAGGGCGCGCCCCGGGCCCGCATCCGGCCCAGCCGGCGGACCAGCGCCGGATCGGTCCATTCATGGACCAGCACCAGCCCGGCGCCGTCCAGCGCCGCCTCGATCTCTTCGAAACCGCGATAGTCGATGCGGTCGATATCGGGGAAGCGGCGGGCGAAGCCCGGGGCCGGATCTTCGCCGATCGCCTCGGCCAGGTTCGACCGGCTCCACCCGCCCACCGGTTCCAGCGCCACCGCCTGGTGGCCGCGCGCGGCCAGCGCTCTCAGGATGCCGCGCTGGAAATGGGCATTGCCGTGGTTCCAGCACGAGACCACCGAATGGGTGAACATGACGACCTTCATGGCACGGCGTCTCCTCTGTCGGCGGTGTGGCGGGCGAGCACCCGGGCATAGACGGCGAGCATTGCGTCGGCCTGGCGGGCGTGGGAGAAGGTGGCGGCCCGGGTGGTGGCCAGCAGGCCCATGCGGCCCAGGGCCGCCGGGTCGCGGACCAGCCCGTCGAGCGCGTCGCGCACCGCGTGCGGGTCGTGCGGGTCGACGAAACAGGCGCAGTCGTCCCAAAGCTCGCGATGGGTGGGGATGTCGGACAGCACCAGCGCCGCACCGGCGCCGGCCGCTTCCAGCACCGACAGGCCGAAGGGTTCATAGAGCGCCAGCGAGACGAAGATCGCGGCCTCGGCCATGCGGGCGCGGAGGGCGCGATTGGGCAGGCTGCCCAGATGGGTGACATGAACCGGCCGCGGCCCAGCCCCTCCCGACCCGGCCCCTCCCGACCCCGAACTTCCTGGCCCCTCCAGCGGGCCGGCGATCTCCACCGGCCAGAGCGCGCCCTCGGCGGCGGCATCCAGAACGGTCAGGTTCTTGGCCGGATCCCACCAGCGGGCGGCGGCGAGCGCCACCTGCCGCTTCCGGCCCGCCATCACCGGCACGGCGGCATTGGGCACCACCGCCAAGTCGGGAAGCGCGCCATAGATCGCGGTCATGGCGGCGGCGAAAGCGTGGCTGGGGCTGATCACCGCATCGGCCGCCGCCAGGCCCCGGGCGGTCGCCGCACCATGCCAGGCGAGGTTGAGCGGCGGGGTCTCGCCCCGCACCGCCTGCCACCAGGTCGACAGGCAGGAATGGGCGGCGGCGATGCGCGGAAGATGCGGGCTCAGAAACGGCAGCAGCGGCGGGTTGTTGACCTGCACCAGATCGGCGCCCGCGGCGGTGACCGCGGCGGCGAGCGCCCGGCCGCTTTCGGACAGGGCCTCGGGCCCCTCGACCTGCCAGTCGAGCGGCCGGTCGATCCAGTCCAGCGCGACGCCCGCCTCATAGGCCTCGTCGCGCTGCGCTTCCGACGGCCGGGGGCCGAGGCCGATCAGCAGGGGCTCCACCACCTGCGGTGCGTCATCGGCCACCGCCAGCGCCCGGCCCTTCAGCGTGCCGGCCAGGTCGAGCGCATAGCGCCACACACCCCCCACCGCATCGGTCGTGATCACCAGATTGAGCGGCGGGCTCAGCGTCCGCATGCCGCCTCCAGCCGGTCGAGGGGTACCGGGCGTTCGTCCTGAATGTCGCTGAACCGGTCGAAGGCCGCCAGATAATGCTCATGCGCCCGTTCCCAGGCCCGGTCGTCCGGGCGGCCCCAGAGCGCGTGATATTGCGGCGAGGCGGGGTAGGGATAAAGCGGCACGGGATCATTGGCCCAGACGCCATGGGCCTGAACATGGGCGCGCCAGGCGGCGATGTCGTCCGGGTCGTCTTCGGGCGTGCCGATCAGATTGGCCTGGACGAAGGGCACATGGCGGCGGGCCTCGATCAGCAGCGCGGTCAGCTCGTCGGTGCCGATGCGGCAGCGCTTGGCCAGGGCATCGCGGCCGGCGACGGTCAGGCTTTCGACGCCCGCCTCGATCGACACGCAGCCCGCCCGGCCCAGCAGCTCCAGCATGCCGGGTTTCCAGAGGTCGATGCGGGTCTGGATGCCGAAGCGCAGATCGCGCGCGACCAGCGCCTCCAGCAGCGGCTTCTGCGGCAGGAAGATCTCGTCGATGAAATAGACGTAAGTGACGCCCTGGTCGATCAGCCGGTCGATCTCTTCCAGCACCAGATCCAGCCGACGGCGGCGATAGCCGTCGCGGAAATCCAGCTTGGCGCAGAAGCTGCAGGCATAGGGGCAGCCGCGCGAGGCCTCCACCTCGGCCCCGGGGCCGTCGGGGGCGGCGTCGAAGCGGTGGTGGTGATGGTCGTGGCGCTGCAGCCATTCGGTCGGCCAGTGCAGCGCCGGCAGATCCTTGAAGCCGCCGATATGCGGGCGGCCATTGACCAGGGTGTCGCCGCCGGTCCGCCAGGCGGTGGCGGGCACGCGGCGCATGGCCTCCAGGCCGGGCGCGGCGGCGAGGCTGGCGATCACCTCTTCGCATTCGCCCATCACCACCGCATCGGCGGTCAGCTTGCGCAGCGTCGCCCCCGGGGTGGACGAACCATGGGGCCCGACCGCGATCCGGATGCCGCCGCGGCCGCCCAGGCGGTTGAGGAAGGCGGCCGGCACCCGCAATTCGGGCGGCGCACAGCGCCAGAACAGATAGCTGGGCGCGGTGGTGACCACGGTCATGGCCGGCGCGAAGGCGGCGACGCGGGCCACCGCCGCGGCCTCGTCCAGCCCTTCGAGATGGGCGTCGATCAGCAGCACCTCGTGGCCGGCCTCGGTCAGCAGCGCACGGGCATAGCCCAGTTCCAGCGGCAGATGCGGCTCGCGGCAGCCGAAATAGATGCTGCCGTCGAAGCTCCAGGGCGGGTTGACGAGTGCGATCTTCATGCGGTGAGACTCCAATCCGCCGGTGCGGTGGCATCGGTGGCGGCGATGCCTTCCGCGACCAGCCAGTCATGCAGGTGTTTCAGCCCCGCCGCCCAGTCGATCCGGCGCTGCCAGCCGGTTTCGGCCTCCAGCCGGCGGGTATCGGCCACGAACCACAGCTGATCGCCGGTGCGCGGCCGGTCGTGATCGAGGGTGACGGGACGGCCGGTCAGGCGCCGGATCGCGTCCAGCACCGTGGTCAGGCTGACGGCATTGGCGGGGCCGCCGCCCAGGTTGAAGGCGCGGCCGGCCAGGCGGTCGATATTGCCGCGCACCGCCAGATAGGCGGCCACGGCATCGTGGACATGCAGCACGTCGCGCACCTGAAAACCGTCGCCGAACAGGGTGATGGCCTCGCCCTTGAGCGCACGGATCAGGAAATGGGCCACCCAGCCCTGATCCTCGGTGCCGAACTGGCGCGGGCCGTAGATGCAGCTCATTCTGAGCACCGCGGTCGGCAGGCCGAAGGAGGCGGCATAGTCCAGAACGTACTGATCGGCCGCTCCCTTGGAACAGCCATAGGGTGTCGCAAGGTCGAGCGGCCGGTCCTCGCCGATGCCGAAGCGGCGGAGCCCGGGATCGGCCGGCAGATGGCCGGCCGGGGTCAGCTCCGTCGCCACGTCGCCCAGATGGCCATAGACCTTGTTGGTGCTGGCGAAGACCAGCGGCGGCGGCACCGGGCGCGCGCGCAGCGCCTCCAGCAGATGCAGCGTGCCGCCGGCATTGATGGCGAAATCCTCGACCGGGGCCACCAGGCTTTCGGTCACCGCCACCTGGGCCGCCAGATGAAACACCGAGGCGGCATCGCCTGCGGCATCCCCCAGGGCATCCAGATCGCGGATATCGGCGGCATGCAGCGTCACCCGGTCGCCATGGCGGGCGCGCAGCCAGTCGACATTGGAGGCGACGCCCGGCCTCGACAAATTGTCGAAGAGCAGAACTTCCTCGCCTTTCGCGAGTAGGGCATCGGCCAGATTGGCGCCGATGAACCCGGCGCCGCCGGTGATCAGCACCGGGGCGGCGGCACGCTGCGATACCGCCCCCGCCTCGCGGGTGGTGGCGATCTTGCGGCGCACCGCTTCCACCCCGCCCCGGCGCAGCAGCCGGGCCAGCAGCTTGTCGCGGCCGCGGGTGTCGAGCACGCCCATATGGTAGTGCCGGATGTCGAAGCCGCGGCCTTCCTGGATGGCGGTCTCGGCCGGCAGATCTTGCAGCGCATACCAGTAGAGCCGGTCGGCCGGGGCATCCAGCGCATCGAGGAAGCGGCGGGCCTGTTCGCGCTGATCATGGCGCCAGGTCGAATAGCCGGCCTCGGTGATCCAGATCTGGGCGTCGGGGCGGTAGCGGTCCAGCAGCGTGCGCAGCTGGCCGATATGCGCCTCCCAGCCGCCCCAGACCCCCGCCTCGCTGTCCCAGGTGCCGGGAAACCCGTGCAGGCCCACGGCCGAGACGGTGCCCAGGATGCCGCGTTCGCCCATCAACTCCAGCCAGGCCATGTCGAAGGGGCAGGGCCCCCCCAGCACCACCGGCCAGCCGCGCTTTTCCGCCCACCAGGCGGCGGCGCCGATCATCTCGCAGAAGATCGACCAGTCGCGATCCACCCGCCAGTCCCAGTCGAGCAGGTTGTTGGGCTCGTTCCAAAGCTCGATCCGCGGGAAATGGCGGCCGTGGCGGGTCAGGACATGGTCGACGAAATCGGCCAGATCCCGCGGCCGCCGCGGCGGGCCCGAGGCGGTGCCGGTGACCGAGAGCGAGGGCGGGGTATAATGGATGCAGGGCAGCACCTCCACCCGGGCGGCCAGCGTCGGCAGCAGCCAGTCGTACCAGTCCTGGCCGCCCTCGGCGTGATAATCGGCCCAGGAGAGATGCGTGCGCAGCCACGACACGCCCATCGCCTCCATATGGTCCAGGCAGGCATGCACGCGGTCGTGATCGCCGGGCCGGAACCATTCGGTCAGGCCGAAGGCGGGGCCGGATGGATTGTGATCGGGGGGAAGCGCCGTCATACCACCAGCCCCCGCGTCTCCAGCTCGCGCCGGGCATCGGCGACGCGGTCGGCCGCCTGCTGGGTGGACACCCAGCGCACCAGTTCGAACACCGTCTCTTCCAGCGGCAATTGCGGCTCGAAGCCGAGACGGGTGCGGGCATGGGTGATGTCGGCGATGCAGTGGCGCACGTCGCCGACCCGCGATTTCTGCAGGATTTCGGGGACAAGATCGTCGCGATCCATGGCGCGCGCCAGCAGGCGTGCCACGCCTGAGACGGTATAGACCCGGCCGCTTGCGATGTTGAACACCTCGCCGCCGATGCCGGGGGTTTCCAGCGCCAGGCGGAAGGCGCGGGCGACGTCGCGGACATGGACGAAATCGCGCTGCTGTTCGCCGTCTTCGAAGACCAGCGGCGGCTGGCCGTTGAGCAGCCGGCCGGCGAAGATCGCCAGCACCCCGGTATAGGGGTTGGACAGCATCTGCCCGGGGCCGAAGGTGTTGAACAACCTGAGCGCCACGGCATCGATGCCATAGGCGGCGCCCAGCATCAGGGTCAGCCGTTCCTGATCGTATTTGGTGAGGGCATAGACCGAATTGAGGTCGGGGCGCTTGCTCTCGGGCGTCGGCGCCGGCACGAGCGGCCGGCCGTCGGGTGCCACAGGATCCCAGCGGCCGGCCTTCACCTCGTCCGCCACCCGGCGGACGTCATCCACCGCAGCGCCATCCCCGGCCGTGCGGTACAGCCCCTCGCCGTAAATGCTCATCGACGAGGCGACGATCAGGCGGCGGATGCCCGCCTTGACCAGCTGCTGCATCAGCACCGCGGTGCCGAAGCTGTTGACCGACACATAGCGGTCGATCTCGTACATGCTCTGGCCGACACCGACATCGGCGGCCAGATTGATCACCGCATCCACGCCATCCAGCGTGCGGGCGACCAGATCGGCATCACGGATGTCGCCCCGCACGAAGTCGACCGCAGGCGGCAGGCCGCCATCCGGGGACGGATCGGGGCCATGCGCCTGGTCGATCAGGCTGTCCAGCACGCGGACACGATGCCCGGCGCCGAGCAGTTCGGTGCAGACGTGGCGGCCGATGAAACCGGCGCCACCGGTGACGAGGACTGTACTCATGCGGCAACTTCCCGGAGGTCGTCTTCCCTGAAGGGCCGGACCGTCCGGCCCGGTGTCTGACAATCAACCGGCCGGGGAAGAAAAGGTTGCCTCTGAGCAAGATGCCGTTGAAGACGAAGCCGTCAGGTGGAGAAGAAGAGGAAGATGCCGCGCGCGCCCTCAGGCGCCGGACCCTCAGGCGCCGGACCCTCAGGCGTCGGACCCTCAGGCGTCGGGGCGCGCCGGCCGCCGGTCGGTGTCGTCCGCAGCGATACGGCTGCGACGGCTGCCACCGGTGATGTCGTCAAGGAAGTCGTGTTCGTCCTCGCTGTCGAGCAGGCGGAGCAGGGCCGTGCGGGCCCGGCTGACCCGGCTCTTGATCGTGCCGAGGGCGCAGCCGCAGATTTCCGCGGCCTCTTCGTAACTCATGCCGCCGCCACCCACGAGCATCAGTGCCTCGCGCTGATCGGCGGGAAGCTTGCGGACGGCCTCTTCGACCATGCGCAGCTTCATCGACCATTCCTGAGCCGGCTTGACATGCACGCCGGGCAGATCCTCCACCACCAGCACGGGTTCACGCTGCTGCTTGTGATAAAGGGTGTAGAAGGTGTTGCGCTGGATGGTGAACAGCCAGGCGCGAAGGTTGGTGCCGGCGGTGAACTGGCCGGCATTGGCGATCGCCTTCGTCAGCGTTTCCTGAACCAGATCATCCGCTTCGCACGGATTCCTGGTCAGCGATCGGGCGAAGGCGCGCAAGGACGGGATCAAGGCAACGATTTCATCCTGAACGACCTGTTGGTGATGTTCCATCATGCGTGGCCCCTGTCCATTGTCATCGGGTCCGTGGTGGCTATCGGCTTTGGCGTGTCCGGGTGTCGGCGGAACCGGCTGGTGCCTCCGCTCCAGGGCGGGGCCGCCGGAAGATGTGGCGCGACCGGATGCGGCCTCCCTGCCGCCGGCCTGGAGTGGATCAGTCTGCGCGCCGTGCTGTGGCATCCGTATGTCCTCCCTGTTTCAACGGGTGGTCGCGGATCGTCGCGTGGTCATGACCCGAATTTGCGTGGCATTTCAGGCAAAAGGAGCCGATCTGCACCGGTTCCTCCGCCCCTCCCGGTCAGCGGTAGATCCTTCTGCAAAATGCGAGGATATTCACCGCAGCAGCGGGGAGGAATTGACCCACTCAGGAACCTTAATGCGGCCGCGGTAAGGATTCTTTAATCTAGTTTAACCGTTCCCGTGGTCACATGTGGCGTTTCACGAATTGTTGATGTGGTTGATATCACGGGATTTTCCCGGGCGACTCTCCCGGGGGCCCCAAATCGGGCGCGGCGGAGCGGCGGACGAGCGGGGCGCGGTTCGCCCGCAGATTGAGGGTTCGTGCCCGCCTCGGGGTAGGGGGTTCGGCCAGATGAGACTGACAATTGCAATCGGCCACGATGTGGTTGCCCGAGGTGCGATTCATCGCACCAACAGTTCCACGGCCACGATCATGCCCATAAATATAATCGTTATGACACCAACCAGATAAAGCCCGCGGGGCAACCGCCGCGGTTGGCCACCGGGGGAGGGTTCCAGCCGGTCGCCGTCCAGCCCGGGGGCCGAAACCGGGTGATGAACCGTCTCTGCCGTCGCCGCGGCCGCGATGTCTGCCCCCTGGGGCGGCGTGCCCGCCGCTTCGTCATCGGTGCCGAGCGGCGCGGCGGCGGGGTCGACCACCGGCACCTTGTCGCCCGTCTGCCCCCGATCGATCCGGTCGCGCAGCTCCGCACTGGTCGGCGGCGCATCCGGCCGCACCGGCGGCAGATCCCCTGGTGCCGGCGCGATCGGCGCCGGATGCTCGCCCGAGGGCCGGGTGTCGCGCGGATCACGCGCGCCCGCTTCCATGTCGCGCGGATCACGCGCGCGCGCTTCCATGTCGCGCGGGTCTTGCGCGCAGTTTCTGGCTTCGGTGTCGCGCGGGTCGGTCATGATGTCATATCTCCGCAGACGGGGGCTCTTCGCCCGTCAATCCGCTGCGGGGGCGGCTGTTCCGCCGGGGAGCGTGTCACGATATCCCCGCCCCTTCTCCCCCCGCGCCAGCGCCGCCGCGACGGCCCTTATGTCCGCATCCGACAGGCCGCTCGCGGCGCGGGTCATCACCTCGGCGCGGGGGCCGCCGCCGCGGGTGCCGGCGCGCCAGAGGTGGAGCTGGGTGGCGAGATAGCCGGCATCCTGGCCGGCGAGGCGAGGGATGCCGGGTTTGGGGTCGGCGCCGCCCGCACCGTGGCAGGCGCTGCAGGCGGGCACGCGGGCTTCAGGCATGCCGTCGGAGATGATCGCGGCACCCTGGGCCAGCCGCTCGGGATCGGCGTGGGCGGCGGGGTCCGGTTCCGGTCGTTGGCCGGCATAGTGGCGGGCGAGGCGGGCGATGGTGTCGTCGTCGAGACCGGCGGTCGCGACCTGCATGATGCCGCCGTCGCGGCGGCCGTCGCGGAAATCGATCAGTGTCGCCGCCAGATAATCGGTCCGCTGGCCGCCGATCACCGGCACCGCGCCGCCGTCGGACCCGCCATCCGTGCCGTGGCAGGCCACACATCCGGCCCGGGCGGGCAGGCTGTCGCCGGCGTCCGCCGTGGCGGCGCGGCCGGAAAGCTGCGCATAATCGGCTGCGTCCATCTGCGGCAGGGCGCGCAGGAAGGCGACCATCGCCCAGACCTCGTCGTCGCGCGCCGGCGCCGGCCAGGCGGGCATGCCGCTGAATTTGATGCCATGGCCGACGATGCGGAACAGCTCGGCCGGGCTCCAGGCATCGGCGGCGTGTTCAAGCCCGGGCGGGCGCGGGGTCATGTTGAAGGGCAGTGGCCCGGCCGGGGCGCCCGGCGCGCCATGGCAGAAGCGGCAGGCGGTTTCGAAATGGCCGGCGGCGCGGCGCACCAGAACCGGGTCGTCGACCTCGGCGGGCGTTTCGACGAACAGCGCATCGGTGCGCACGGAATTCTGCATCACCCAATGCAGGAACCAGGCGGTGATCCGCCAATGGCCCGAACTGGCGGTGACCGGCATCAGCCCGGCCCAGAGCGCCACCAGCGCCGCAGCGGCCAGCCCGCCCAGGCCGTAGAGCAGGTGGCGGAGACGGATCCTGCGGTTCATGGCATGGTCCCCTCACCCTGGCTGTCGCGGAACAGCCGCGCCATCAGCGCCACCCCCCCGATCAGATAGGCGAGCCCGCCGCCCAGCAGCATGATCACGCCCCCGGCCTGCTGGTCGGCGATCAGCTGCGCCGGATCGACCCCGGTGCCATGCAGCCCGGCAAGGCCGTGGGTGTAGAGCGGCCGGCCGGCGAAAGCGATCAGCGCGCCCAGCAGGGTCATGTGCATCGAGGTCAGCAGCAGGCCGACGGTGCCGAGGGCGGCACGGCGGGACCGGCCATCCGTCTCACCGCCTGCCAGGCCGTGGCCGAGACAGGCGGTCCAGACCCAGAGCCCGACGGTCAGGAAGCTCAGCTGTTCGGCGGCATGGGCGATGGGATCGGTGCGGGCGGCGGCATGCAGGGCCGGCAGGTGCCAGCCCCAGACCGTGACGAATTCCGCCGCCGAGGCGATCAGCGGCCCGAAGAGCACCGGGTGGCGCGCCGACGGGTCGAAGCGCGTGCCGGCAATGCCGGCGGCGAGCAGCGGCGCCACCACCGCCACCAGCCCCATATGCACCGCCATATGGGCGGCGAAATCCTGCTGCGAGGCCCGCATCAGCGGCCCGCCCCAGAGCAGCGCCAGCAGGATGAGCCCGGTTGCCACCAGCACCCGGCGCATCATCGGCAATCCGGGATGAACACGGCCGGCAGGCTGGTGAAGATCACCGCCACGAAGCTCAACGCCGCGACCAGGAAGGTGGCTGCCCCCATCTGGCGCATGCGGGCGCCCCGGGTCGGGTCGTCATGGGGGGGTGTGTCGGTGGTGAAGCCGGTATGGCGGTGGGCGGCGCGGGCCGCCAGCACGATGAAGACCAGCGCCGCCGCGGTGGCAGCGGCGATCACCAGCCGCACGGTGCCGAGATCCCACCCCTTGGCGCAGGCGATGGCGGCCAGGATATAGGCGGTCAGGAAATGCAGCGCCCAGACGGTGGGCGGGGCGAGCAGGGTGACGATGGTGGCGCGGTCGGGGCGGGTCAGCATGGATGGCTCTCCCCTCAGCCGGTCGCCAGCGGGAACAGGCCGATCACCGCCATGGTGATGGCGAGCGTGGCCGTAGCGAAATGCCAGTAGAGCGCGACGTTCTGGATGTCGATGTCATGGACCGGCGTCATGTGGCCGGCAAGGCTGCGGGCCAGGCAGTAGAGCTGCATCAGCACGCCCGCCGCCAGATGCAGCGCGGTCCAGATCACCAGCACCCAGACGGTCGCGTCATAGACATGCACCACGGGGTCGAGCCCGGTGGTCAGGATGGCGGCGGCCCCGGCGGCGATGGAGGCGAGCGCCAGAACTGCGCCTGCCCCCAGCGCCAGCCTTGCCGTCATCACCCGGCCGGTGCGGTTGGTGTGGCGGGCGGCCAGCACCGCCGCCCAGGCGGCAAGCCCGGTTGCCGCCGCGATGCCCGGCCAGGCGAGCCCCGGGCCGGTCGCCTGGGGCGGCGGGAATTCGGCATGGATGGTCCAGTAGAAGAAATAGCCGAAGACCAGGCTGATGAAGGCGGTGGCATCGCCGACCATGGTGATGCACATCGCCCACCAGCCGACTGAACGCGGCCCCGAGGCATAGAGCGGCAGGGTCAGCCCGCGGCCGACATCCATCATGGCCGCCTCGGGCGGGCGGGCGGTGCCGGTCCAGAGCCAGCCCAGGATCACGCCGATGCCGATGATCCCGCCGGCCGCCGCCAGCCACCACCATTCGAAGGTGGCGGCGATGAAGCAGGTGCCGATGAAGATGGCGGCGGCGAGCGGGCGGAAGGAATTGGCCGGCAGGCGCTGCACCTGTTCGGGCGTCGCATCCAGCACGCCGGTGATCAGGGTCTCGCGCTTGCCCGCGGCGGCGTCGGGCAGATAGCCCTGGCCGCGGTCCATCTCGTCGAGCACGCCCGGCTGATCCCAGAGGGGATAGCGGCTGGAGATCTGCGGCACCGAGCGCACGCCCCAGGCCTCGTCGGTGGTCTCGGCCGTCCATTCCAGCGTGCCGGCATTCCAGGGATTGCGCGGCGCGGGTGGGCCGTGGCGCAGGGCGCGGACCACGTCCACCACCACTACAAGCACCCCGATTGCCATAATATAGGCACCAAAGGTAGAAATCAGATTCAGCCAGTCCCAGCCATGGCCGGCGGGATAGGTGAAGACCCGCCGCGGCATGCCGCGCAGCCCGGTGAAATGCATCGGCAGGAAGGTGATGTTGAAGCCGGTGAAGATCAGCCAGAAGGCCCATCTGCCGAGCCGGTCGGACAGCATGCGCTTCGTGGCGAAAGGGAAGAAGTAGTAGAGCCCGGCGATCAGCGGCAGCAGCATGCCGCCGATCAGGGTGTAGTGCAGATGGGCGACGACAAAATGGGTGTCGTGGGCCTGCCAGTCGAAGGGGGCCAGCGCCACCATCACCCCGGTCAGCCCGCCGAAGACGAAGACTGCGAGCGCGCCGGCCGCGAACAGCATCGGCACCGAAAAGATCACCCGGCCGGTGGCCATGGTGGCGATGAACACGAAGATCTGCACGCCGGTCGGGATCGCCACCGCTTCGGATGCCGCCGAGAAGAAGCCCAGCGACAGCGCCGGCAGGCCGGTGGTGTACATGTGATGGGCCCAGAGCCCGAAGCTGAGGAAACCGGTGCCGACGGCGGCCAGCACGATCCAGCCATAGCCGGTGATCGGCACCTGGGAGAAGGTCGGCACGATCATCGCCATCAGCGCGATCGAGGGCAGGAAGATGATGTAGACCTCCGGATGGCCGAAGATCCAGAACAGATGCTGCCACAGCACCGGGTCGCCGCCGCGGTCGGGGTCGAAGAACGGCCAGTCGAACATCCGTTGCAGTTCGAACAGGATGTCGCCGGCGATCAGCGGCGGGAAGGCGAACAGGATCATCCCGGCCACGATCAGCACATACCAGCAATAGAGCGGCATCAGATGGATGCGCATGCCCGGCGGCCGGCATTTCAGCACGCCGACGATCAGCTCCACCGCCGCCGCGATCGAGGCGACCTCGATGAAGGACAGGCCGAGCAGCCAGATATCCGCGCCGATCCCGGCCAGATCCTTGTTGGTGGCGAGCGGCGGATACATGAACCAGCCGCTGGCCGGTGCGGCATCGAAAAAGATCGAGCCGGCGACGAACACCCCGCCGATCAGGAAGCACCAGAAACCGAAGGCCGAGAGCCTGGGAAAGGGCAGGTCGCGCGCCGCCAGCATCTGCGGCAGCAGCAGAATGGCCACCGCTTCGAAGATCGGCACGGCGAAGAGGAACATCATCATCGTGCCGTGCAGCGTGAAGGCCTGGTTGTAGAATTCCGGGGTGACCAGGTCGTTCTCGGGCACGGCCAGCTGGGCGCGGACGATCAGCGCCAGCACGCCGGCGAACAGGAAGAAGCCGAAAGAGGTGACGATGTACCAGATGCCGACCTCGGTATTGTTCACCGCCGACCAGTAGCGCCAGCCCCGGGGCGTGGCCCAGACACGGCGCAGACGCGCCGCCTGTGCCTCGGCAAGCTGCTCGCGGGAGAGATCGTCACTCATTGCAATCCCTCCAGATAGGCGGCAAGGGCCGAGAGGTCGTCATCGCCGATCCCGCCATAGGCCGGCATCAGCACGCCGGGTTTGACCGTGCCGGTGGCCGAAATGAAGTCGGCGATATGGTCGGCCGTGTTGGGCAGGATGCCGGCGCCGATGCTGTGCCGGCTGCCCAGATGGGTGAGATCGGGGCCGATCGTGCCCCGGGCGGCCGTGCCGCGGATGCTGTGGCAGGCGCCGCAGCCCTGCTCGTCGAACACTTCCGCCCCGCGCGTCGCCGCGCTGCCCGGGGCGGGCGGGGCGGCATCCCGGCTTTCGGCGGCCAGCCAGCGGGCGAAATCTTCCGCCGGCATCACCTCGGCGGTGAAGGCCATCAGCGTGTGGCCGGTGCCGCAGAATTCGGCGCAGGCGCCGCGATAGAGGCCGGGCTTCACCGGCTTCAGCAGCTGGCGGGTCACGCGCCCCGGGATCATGTCGGTCTTGCCCGCGATCGACGGCAGCCAGAAGGAATGGATGACGTCGGGGCTGGTCAGCTCCAGCTCGACCACCGCGCCCGCCGGCAGGCGCAACTCGTTGGCCGAAACCACCGGCGGGCCGTCTTCGGGCAGATAGGTCACCCGCCACCAGAACTGTTCGCCCTGAACCCGGATCTTCAGGTCACCGCCGCCGGCCCGCAATTCCGGCATCAGCCTGAGACCATGGGCGAGCAGCAGGGTCAGCACGATGGTGGGGAAGATCGCACCGGCGCCGATGATGAACCATTGCGCCCGGTTCTGGCTGACCGGCGGGCCCTTGCGGCGTGCCGTGGCGATGGCGGTGGCCATCACGCCGGTCCAGATCACGGCGGCACCGGCCAGCATGATCCAGAACAGCGTTGCCACCCGATCGGCGGCCTCGCCGGCGGGGTCGAGCGTCGATTGCATGCCTGAGCAGCCGGCGAGTGCCGCGCCCGTGGCGGCGATGGCCCAGCTCCGCGGGGATGTGCGGGCGGCCGGGCTGCGCCGTCCGGGCGTCACGGCTTCGAGCGTCACGGCGATCAGCCTCCCCCGTCATCGGCGGCGGGTGGCAGGGCATAGGCGATGATCGCATCCCCCGCCTTTGTCCCCAGCGAGCCATGGCCGCCGGCCACCACCAGCAGATATTGCCGGCCGTCGGGGCCCCGATAGGACATCGGCGTCGCCTGGCCGCCGGCCGGCAGCCGGTCTTCCCAGAGCCGCCGGCCGGTTTCGAGGTCGAAGCCACGGACATAGTAGTCGATAGTGCCGCTCATGAAGGCGACGCCGCCGGCGGTGACCAGCGGCCCGCCCAGATCGGGCACGCCCATTTCGAAGGGCAGCGGCACCGGGGCGCGGTCGCGGACCGTGCCGTTCAGATGCATCCAGGCTATGTCACCGGTGCGCAGATCCGCCGCGGCGACATAGCCCCAGGGCGGTGCCTGGCAGGGCAGGCCGAGCACGGGCGACAGCATCGGGCCGATATCGACCGCGAAGGGCGCGCCGAAATTCTCGTTGAGCCCCGGCTCGCCATCCGAGACATAGGTCCGGTCGTCATCCGTGCGCCGGATCAGCCGGATGACGAAGGCGAGATAAGAGGGCGTGGCCACCACCACCTGCCGTTCCGGATCGACCGCGACGCCGCCCCAGTTGAACACGCCGAAATTCCCCGGATAGACCAGCGTGCCCCGTTCCGAAGGCGGGGTATAGGCACCCCGATAGTCCAGGCTGCGATAGCGGATCCGGCAGGCGAGCTGATCGAACATGGTGGCGCCCCACATATCGGCCTCGGCCAGCGGCGGCGGCCGGAACGACAGGGCGGAGGCGGGCTGGGTGGGGGCGGCGTAATCACCCTCTGCCGCCCCTTGAGCGGCGGGTTCTTCGGTGACCGGCAGGATCGGTTCGCCGGTGCGACGGTCGAGCACGAAAATGTCGCCCTGTTTGGTGGGCTGAACCAGCGCCGGAACGGGACCATTGGGCATATCGAGATCCACCAGTGTCGGCTGGGCCGGCACGTCGCGGTCCCAGAGATCGTGATGCACGGTCTGGAACACCCAGCGCACCCGGCCGCTCGCCAGATCCAGCGCCGTCACCGATGACGAAAACCGCTCGGCAGCCTCGGAGCGCCGGCCGCCCCACTGGTCGGGCGGCTGGTTGCCGATCGGCAGATAGACCAGCCCCAGCGCTTCATCGACCGAGGCGACCGACCAGACATTGGGGGAATTGGCGGTATAGCTGGCGCCCTTTGCGAGCGGTTCGGTCGCCTCGGGATTGCCGGTGTCGAAATTCCACACCAGCGCGCCGGTCTCGACGTCATAGGCCCTGACCACGCCCGAGGGCTCGGTCACCGAGACATTGTCGTTCACGGCACCGCCCACGATCAGCAGATTGCGGGTCACCACCGGCGGCGAGGTCGAATAATAGAAGCCCGGCTCGACATTGGGCATGCCGCGCCAGAGGTCGATCTGGCCGTTGTCGCCGAAATCCGTGCAGACCCGGCCGGTGGCGGCATCGAGCGCGATCAGCCGGGCATCGGCCGTCGGCATGAAGATCCGCCGCGCGCAGGGCGTCGCGGGATCCGCGCCCTCGCGGGCGTGATACGACACGCCCCGGCAGGTGAGGTGCTGGCGGTTGATGTTGTCGGGAACCTCGGGGTCGAAGCGCCAGCGCTCCCGGCCGGTGCCGGCATCCAGCGCGATGACGTAATTATGCGGCGTGCACAGATAGAGGGTGTCGTCGATCTTGAGCGGCGTGACCTGATAGGTGGTCTCGACCGGATCGGTCGGCCGGCGCATGTCGCCGGTGTGATAAGTCCACGCGACCTTCAGCCGGTCGACATTGCGGGGGGTGATGTCGCCGAGCGGGCTGTAGCGCTGCCCCGCCGCGGTGCGGCCATAGGCGTGCCAATCGCCCGCCGGAACGCCCCCGCCTGCCGGCATCCCGCCCTCGTCGGGCGTCAGCTCCGCCACCCGCTCCATAGACAGCCTGCCCGAAATGCCGTGAGAGGGGGTGGCCATCGCGATCCCGGCCACCACCACCGCCAGCACCAGCGATGCCGCCAGCGGCAGGCCGCCGGGGGCAAGGCTGCGCGTGCCCAGCCGCCGGGTGATCCAGGGCATCCAGAGCCAGAGGCCCAGCAGCACGATCACATCGCCGCGCGGCGCCAGCTGCCACCAGTCGAAGCCCACCTCGATCAGCGCCCAGACCAGCGTGCCGGCCACGATCGCCGCATAGACATGCAGCGCGGCAGCCCGCCGCCGGTGCAGCAGCCAGGCGGTGACCAGGAAACCCAGCCCGGCCAGCAGATAATACCACGACCCGCCCATGGCCCCGAGCCAGCCGCCGGCGCCGATCAGCCCCAGCGCGATCAGCAGGAACAGGATCGCGGTGGCGGTGATCAGCCAGGACCGCGTGCGTGTTTCAGGCGTCGGCTCGGCCATGGGATCCCCTCCGCGTCGAACTGCCGGCGAAGGGTCAACGCGGGCAGGGGGCGAAGGTTCCATGTCATGGGCCGTCGTGGGGATGCGCACATCCCGATCTGCCACCGCCCGATCCCGGTCCAGGCCAGAACCAGCCTGAGCAGTGTTTCTCCGCCCCGGATCTGCCGCGGCCGCTCGTCATGGATCCGGACGGATGGCAGGGGGCAGGTCAGCGCCTGTGCGTGAAGGCGGCGGGGCAAAAGAAGCGAAGGCTCCCGTTGCTGGGGAGCGGTTTCGGGCCGCGCCCGCAAGGATGCGACTCTTGTCGACGACAGCCTCAATCTGAGACTGCCCGCTTCAATCCACGCACCCGCAAGGGTGCGACTCGCCTACGCCGAGTTGCCGGATCCCATCGCCGGGTTTCAATCCACGCACCCGCAAGGGTGCGACCTGATCTTCCACCGACACCCCCATCCAGACGTTCGGTTTCAATCCACGCACCCGCAAGGGTGCGACCCTATATCGGCAGCGATGCCGACAAGGAGGCCAAGTTTCAATCCACGCACCCGCAAGGGTGCGACGCGGGGAGGGGGCTACCTCCACCTGGGGTCACGCGTTTCAATCCACGCACCCGCAAGGGTGCGACGGCGTAAATCTCTATTCGGCATCTGAAGTCTCTGTTTCAATCCACGCACCCGCAAGGGTGCGACTGGAGATAGCCCGGGGACAGCGCCTCTTGCAGGTTGTTTCAATCCACGCACCCGCAAGGGTGCGACCACTCCTCAGCCGAATAGTATCCCCCGCCCGGAGGGTTTCAATCCACGCCCCCGCAAGGGTGCGACCGTCATGGACGGCTACCGCGATGAGACATTGCGGTTTCAATCCACGCACCCGCAAGGGTGCGACGCCGATAATCTGGCCGCCCGAACTGCGCGCCTGGTTTCAATCCACGCACCCGCAAGGGTGCGACCTCGCTCATTTCGGCTCCCTTTCGACGGCGTCGGTTTCAATCCACGCACCCGCAAGGGTGCGACAATTCGATCTGACCGCGGAGGTGCGCGATCAGATCGTTTCAATCCACGCACCCGCAAGGGTGCGACGGCAGGTCGCCTTGGCCACCAGACTTGATATCGCTGTTTCAATCCACGCACCCGCAAGGGTGCGACTCTTGTCGACGACGGCCTCGATCTGGGAAGTGCTGTTTCAATCCACGCACCCGCAAGGGTGCGACTATCACGCCGCCCTGGGGGCGGTACTGGAAACCGTTTCAATCCACGCACCCGCAAGGGTGCGACTCACCCCCTCTTAATAGCCTGAATCCGCAGCCGGAAAAAGGCGATCTGCGCGAACCTCCGCTGGAGACCATCTAATAGTATGAACATGAATAAAGGGTAAAATTTAAGTCTTTGAAAAGAGAGAGATATTTTCTCCGCGAACCTCCCGGGATTTTTACGGGAGATTGGGGTTCGCGGGCGAGGCGGGGCGGGTCCTCGGGCGGTATATCGTCGGTCCGGCGTGAGGGCTGACGGTTGCCTTTCGCGAGGATGACGGTATGCATTCTGGACGGAGATCGGCAGGTATGGAACCCGACATGGGCTTCAGACACCGGCCTGTGTGTTGCGGGATGGCGGATCCGCCTGCCCCACACCCCTTGCCCCGCGCCGTCCTCTCCCTTAATTTCCAAAGGACGGCTTGGAATAACGCTTTGGCATGATCCCGAAAGGGCGAGGACGCGGGTGACCGACCCCTTGAGAGACCCTTCCCTGAGACAGGCAACGGGTACGGCCGACCGGCTGCTGACCCTGATCAAGACCGGGGGACCGGAAACCGCCGCGGTGCTGGGTCGTGCGCTGGGCACCACGGGGGAGAATGCCCGTCAGCAGCTGGTCAAGCTGGCGGCCGAGGGGCTGGTGGAGGCGCGGGCGGAGATCCGCGGCGTCGGCCGCCCGGCCCAGATCTGGCACCTGACCGATCGCGGCCAGGCTAGGTTTCCCGATGCCCATGCCGAGCTGACCGTCGCCCTGATCCGCCATGTCCGCGATCTTCTGGGCGAAGAGGCGCTCGACCGGCTGATCACCGCGCGCGAGGCCGAAACCCGTGCCGCCTATGACGCGGCGCTGGCCGGCGCGACCGATCCGGAGGCGCGCCTCCAGGCGCTCGCCCGCCAGCGCAGCGCCGAAGGCTATATGGCCGAGGTGCAGCCCGCCCCCGACGGCGACGGCTGGCTGCTGATCGAAAACCACTGCCCGATCTGCGCCGCCGCCACCGCCTGCCAGGGCTTCTGCCGCGCCGAACTCGCCGTCTTCCGCGCGGTGCTGGGGCCCGGCTGCACGGTCACGCGCGAAGACCATATCCCGGCCGGCGGGCGGCGGTGCAGTTATCGGGTGCGTGCGGCGACGGGCACCAACCGGTGAGCTGCCGGAGCGCGAACAACCTGGTGGAAATTCTATCTCTCTGATAATATTCTAGAAAAGATTCTTGGAGGCGGCGTTGCATAACCTGTTATGCAAATCAGTGGGAGCCGACGGAAATTGCCCCTTTCACAGGCCGCTTGACAATGGGTTGGAAGGAGGGGAGTTTGAGGTCATGACCATTTGCTCCGGTCATGGAAACCCCGCAACCCGGCCTCCCCGGGTTGTCGGCCGCTTCAGCCCTCCGGCCATCCGCGCGCCGCGCCGTTGATGTCCGGCGCTGTCGCCGCCAGGACCTCCACACCCTCCCCACCGTCATCCCGGCGAAGGCCGGGATCCAGGTTCGTCCCCCCACAAAGACCACTGAATGCCCTGGTCCGGCGGTGATGGCCGACATGGTGGTCCGCACGCCCGGTTGCCTGTCCATTCTCGTGGAAGCCTACCTGGATCCCGGCCTTCGCCGGGATGACGGTAGAGGGGGTGTGCGGTGGGTGGCGAGGTTTGGATCGGACATAGAGGCCAGGCTTTTGGGGGTGGTTTTGCGGGGGCGTCCCGGGTCGCGGGGGTATGTGAGCCGCGGCCGACTGCGAATAACCCAGTGGAATTATTATGCTGTTGATTTTATTTTGGAAAAAGAAATAGTGGACCGGGACGCATAACCGTTTATGTAAATGGCTTGAACCCGACGGAAACCGTGCTTTTCGGAGGGCCCTTGACAAAGGCTTGGAAGGAGGGGAGTTTGAAGGCATGACCAATCGCTCCGGTCATGGAAACCACGCGGCGGAGGGAGTGCCACCGCAATAGAGTTTGAAGGCATGACCAATCGCTCCGGTCATGGAAACTGCGCCGGTGTGGGCGCCGGAGGCTGCGTGGGTTTGAAGGCATGACCATTTGCTCCGGTCACGGAAACCGCGCAACCCGGTCTCCCGGGTTGCCGGCCAGTTCACCCCTCTGACCATCCGCGCACCGCGCCGTTGATGTCCGGCGCTGCCGCTGCCAGTCCCGGCACACCCTCCCCACCGTCATCGCGGCGAAAGGCAATTTTCAGCGTCCATGCCGGATGGTGGTGCGCAGCCGGTCGGCCGTCGTGCCAGCCTTTAAGCATGACGATCCGGATGTTGAAGTGGGGGCATTGCCGGGGAATGGGTGCGCAAGGCGATATGCGACGGGTCATTTCGGCACGATGCCCGGTCGGCCGCCGACACGGGGTCAGGCCGCCTGTGTCATCGCCGTTCCCATCTCATTCCGTCCGCGGAACGCCGGTCAGTCTTCGCTGCTCATGCGCCCGCAGAAGCCGCTCTCGAAGATGATTGAAGAACCCGGGCGGCAGCACGCCATAATGGAAGCGCGGCGGCGTCTGTCCCGGAACGGGGCGAAGATCCGGTCCCGGCCACAGAAACTCGTTGGTCTCTGAGACAAGGACCCATGACCGGGCCTCATCCAGGCCCAGATGTGCCTTCACGGCCAGCGGGATCTCCACCGCGTCGGCGGAATCACGCGGTGGTGTGTGCGTGACCGGCAGAACGGTCACGACCATGCGCCCCGCGATGATCTGGCGAGCAGCGACAATGGCACAGGGGCGGTTTTTCCGGCCCTCTTCCATACCCTTGGCATGCTCTTCTGCCCAGAGATAGCTGTAGCCGGGGAAGTGTCACGGCTGCCAGCCGTCAAGCAGTCTGTCGAGTTCCGCGTATTCCGCGGGGACGCTGCTGTCGGCAATGGCCTTCAAGGTGGTGGCGTCCAGATCCTCGACGCCGCGCGCGACGCGGCCTTTCATCATCAGCTCGAAAAAGGCGGCTGAGACCAGCACGGCCTGTGTGCGGCCGTCTCTGGTAATGGCCACAGGTTCAAGCTGTGCGGCATCCTGATAATGTCCGACATTCTGCTGGAATTCGGTCGTGGTGATCTTCATCGCAACACTCCTCGAACGTCTATCATAGACACATCGGAGGCGCGGGCAAAGCCGTTGGATCATGGGGGTTGACGAGGCCTGCCCCGCTCAGAACACCGTGTTCTCGGCCGTGAACTTGGTCACCAGCCAGCCCTCCATCGCCTCGCTGCCGCCTTCCGAGCCGTGGCCGGACGCCTTGATGCCGCCGAAGGGGACTTCCGGGAAGCCGAGCGGGGCCTGGTTGATCGAGACCATGCCGCTTTCGAGATCGGCCGAGACCGCCGCGGCCGTGCGGGCGCTGCCGGTCCAGGCATAGGCGGCGAGGCCCCAGGGCAGGCGGTTGGCTTCGGCGATGACCGCGTCGTAATCGCGGAAGGTGGCGATGGGGGCGATCGGGCCGAAGGGTTCCTCGTTCATGATCCGGGCAGTGCGGGGCACGTCGGTCAGGACGGTGGGTTGGAAGAAACAGCCCTGATTGCCGATGCGGGCGCCGCCGGTGCGGAGGTCAGCGCCCGCGGCCTGAGCATCGGCCACCAGCGCCTCCATGGCCTCCACCCGGCGCATATTGGCCAGCGGCCCCATGCCCACGCCGTCATCCAGGCCGTTGCCGACCCGGATCGCGGCGGCGGCGCGGGTGAAGGCGGCGGTGAAGGGCTCTGCAATGTCTTCATGCACCAGGAAACGGGTGGGCGAGATGCAGACCTGGCCGGCATTGCGGAATTTCTGCGCCGCCAGCGCCGCCGCGGCCCTGGCCGGATCGGCATCGGCGAAGACGATCGCCGGGGCATGGCCGCCCAGCTCCATGGTGGCGCGCTTCATGTGCCGCCCGGCCAGCGCCGCCAGCTCCTGCCCCACGGCGGTGGAGCCGGTGAACGAGATCTTGGCGATCACCGGATGGGGGATCAGATAGGCCGAAATCTCGGCAGGCACGCCGAAGACCAGGTTGATCACCCCCGCCGGCACCCCGGCATCGGCGAAGGCGGCGATCAGCGCGGCACAGCTGGCCGGGGTTTCTTCCGGCCCCTTGACGATGATGGTGCAGCCGGCGGCGAGGGCCGCCGCCACCTTGCGGACCACCTGATTGATCGGGAAGTTCCAGGGCGTGAAGGCCGCGGCCGGGCCGACCGGCTCGCGGGTGACGATCTGGACATGGCCGGGGGTGCGCGACGGGATCACCCGGCCATAGCTGCGGCGCGCCTCTTCGGCGAACCAGTCGATGGTATCGGCCGAGCCCATCGCCTCGGCGCGGGCTTCGGCCAGCGGCTTGCCCTGTTCCAGGGTGAGGATGGGGGCGATGGCGGCCGCACGCTCGCGCATCAGCCCGGCAGCCTTGCGCATCAGCTTCGCCCGGTCGAAGGCCGGCACCCGCCGCCAGCTGCGGAAGGCGCGGTCCGCGGCCGCGAGCGCCCGGTCGAGATCGGCGGTCGAGGCATGGGCGACCCGGCCGATGACGGTGCCGGTGGCCGGGTTCAGAACCGCCTCGTCGCGGCCGGTGCTGCCGGCGGTCCAGCCGCCGTCGATGAACAGGCGGGTGTCGGGGTAGGAGAGGGCGGCGGGACAGGAGAGGGCGGCGGACAGTGGGGGGGGGCGTCCTCGGTCTTGAGACGTGAAAGATCAGGCGCTGGCCTGGCGGTCATCGGCGGGCGCGGTCTCTTCATGGCGCCAGCGCAGCCGCACCCCGCCCGAGGGCGTGGGGTCGAGGGTCGGGATCGCCTGGAGCAGGCGCTTCGTATAGGGGTCGGCCGGGGCGTCGAAGATCCGGTCGCGCGGGCCTTCTTCGACGATCCGGCCCTGGTTCATCACCACCACCCGGTTGGCCAGCTGTTCGACCACCGCCAGATCATGGCTGATGAACAGGCAGGCGAAGCCGTGGCGGCGCTGCAGATCGGCGAAGAGGTCGAGGATCTGGGCGCGCACGGTGGTATCCAGCGCCGAGACCGGCTCGTCGGCGATCACCAGCCGCGGCCGGCGGATGACGGCGCGGGCGATGGCGATGCGCTGGCGCTGGCCGCCCGACAGTTCATGGGGGTAGCGGCCGGCATGGGTGTCGTCGAGCCCCACCTCGGCCAGAACCTCCAGCACCCGGGCGCGGATGGCGGCCCGGTCCAGCCCCGATCCGCGCAGCGCCTCGCCGATCGCCTGAGCGACGGTCATCCGCGGATCGAGCGAGGAATAGGGGTCCTGAAACACCATCTGGCAGTTGCGGCGATAGGCGGTCCAGGCCGGGCCCGAGCGATCGGTCACCGGCTCGCCGTCGAAGATCAGCCGGCCGCCGCCGGGCTTCTGCAGGCTGGCGAGCACCCGGCCGAGGGTGGTCTTGCCCGAGCCCGAGCCGCCGACCACCGCCACCACCTCGCGCGGGCGGATGGCGAGGTCGATGCCGTGCAGCGCACGCTTCTGCGCACCCCGCCGGAAGAGCCCGCCGCGGCCGCCGAAATCGACCGTCAGCCCCTGCACCTCCACCAGCGGCGGGGCATCCGCCGCCACCTCGGGCACCGGCCGGCGGCGGGGCATGGCGCCCAGCAGTTTGCGGGTATAGGGATGGGCGGGCGCGCGCAGGATCTGGTCGGTCGGCCCCTGTTCGACGATCTCGCCCCGGCACATCACGATGACGCGGTGGGAATAGCGCGCGACCATGGCGAGATCGTGGCTGATCATCAGCACGGCGGTGTCGTTTTCGGCGGTCAGCGCCACCATCAGTTCCAGCACGTCGCGTTGCACCACGGCATCGAGCGCCGTGGTCGGCTCGTCGGCGACCAGCAGGGCCGGTTTGGGCAGCATCACCGAGGCGAGCATGATCCGCTGGCGCATGCCGCCCGAGAATTCATGCGGCCAGGCCTTGAGCACCCGTTCGGGATCGCTCAACCCCACCCGGGTCAGCATGGCGAGGATGGCGGCGCGGCGGCCTTGGGCATCGAGCCCGGTGTGCAGCGCCAGCGCCTCTTCCAGCTGGCGGCCGATGGTCAGCGAGGGGTTGAGCGAGGTCATCGGTTCCTGAAAGACCATGCCGATCCGCCCGCCGCGCAGCGCCCGCAGTTCGCGCGGGGTCATGTCTTCAAGCGGCCGGCCGTCGATCCGGATGCTGCCGCCGCGGCGGCGGATGGCGGGCGGCGTCAGCCCCAGCACGGCGCGGGCGGCGAGCGTCTTGCCGCTGCCGCTTTCGCCGACCACGGCGACGATCTCGCCCGCCCGGACCTGAAACCCCACCCGGTCGACCACCAGCCGGCCGGTCTCGCCGATGCCGAGCGAGAGATCCGAGACGTCGAGCAGCGGCGCGCCGGCGGTCATGCATCCGGTCATGCAATATTCCTCATCCGCGGATCCAGGCGGTCGCGCAGCGCGTCGCCGAGCAGGTTGATGCCGAGCAGGGTCAGGGAGATGCAGAGCCCCGGGAAGATGCCGAGCCAGGGGGCCTGGCCCATGAAGGCGCGCCCGCCCGAGAGCATGTTGCCCCAGCTGGGCGCGGGCGGCGGCGCGCCGAGGCCCAGGAAGGAGAGCGCGCTTTCCGAGAGCAGCACCCAGCCGAACATCGAGGTCGCGAGCACCGTCAGCGGCGCCACGCAATTGGGCAGGATGTGGCGGAGCATGGTGTAGATCTGGCCATGGCCCATCACGCGCGAGGCTTCGATGAAGGCGTTTTCGCGCAGCGACAGCACCGTGCCGCGCATCACCCGGGCGACCGAGGGCGTATAGGCAAGGCCCAGCGCCAGCACGATGCCGCCGGGGCTCGCCCCCAGCACCACCAGCAGGCCGAGCGCCAGCAGAATGCCGGGGAAGGCGAGCAGGGCATCGTTGAAGGTCATCACGATCCGGTCGGTCCAGCCGCGGAAATAGCCGGCCAGGATGCCGATGATGCTGCCCGCGATGATGGCGAAGACCACGGTGGTGAGCGCGATGGTCATGCTGGAGGAGGCACCGGCCATCAGCCGGCTGAGTACGTCGCGGCCGAATTCGTCGGTGCCGAGCAGATGGGCGCCGCCCGGGGCGGCGAGACGGGCGCGCAGGTTCAGGGCCAGCGGATCCTGCGGCGTCCAGACCGCGGCAAGCCCCGCCACCAGGACCATGACACCGACCAGCACTGCGCCTGAAAGGCCGCGCAGGGATCTGAAGATCATCATCATCCGGGCCTCTTCAGTTCAGGGTCACGCGCGGATCGAAGACCGGGTAGCAGAGGTCGACGATCAGGTTGACGATCACATAGGCGCCGGCGATGAACAGCAGGCAGCCCTGAATGACCGGGTAGTCGCGGGCGAAGATGCCGTCGACCAGCAGCCGGCCGAGACCGGGGATGGTGAAGACGGTTTCAACCACCGCGATGCCACCCAGAAGATTGCCCAGGATCAGGCCGATCAGCGTCCAGGTGGGGGCGAAGGCGTTGCGGAAGCCATGGCGCCACAGCACCACTGGTTCCGACAGCCCTTTGGCGCGGGCATGGGTGATGTAGTCCAGCCGCTGCACCTCCAGCATGCTGGCGCGGGCCATGCGGATGATCACCCCGGTCTCGTGCAGGAACAGGGTCAGCACCGGCAAGGTGAGGTAGAGCAGCCCGGCCTGGAAATCCTCGGCGAGCGAGACATAGCCGATCACCGGCAGCCAGCCGAGTTCCAGGCCGAAGAGCAGCAGCAGCAGCAGGCCGAGCCAGAAGGTCGGGATCGACAGCAGCAGGGTCGCCACCGCGATGAAACCGAGGTCGAGCGCACTGTCCTGGCGCCAGGCGGCGATCATGCCCGCCGGCACGGCGGCGAGCGTCGCCAGCGCCACGGCGATCGCCACGATGGTGGCGCTGATCCCGAACCGGTCCAGGATCAGCGGCAGCACCGGCAGATCGGTGGTGATGGAGCGGCCGAAATCGCCGGTCAGGATCTGGCCCAGCCAGAGCACGAACTGGACCGGCAGCGGCTTGTCGAGGCCAAGCTCGCGGTGCAGGGCGGCGACCGTTTCAGGCGTCGCCATGTCGCCCAGCATCAGCGAGGCCGGATCGCCCGGGATCAGCCGGATCAGGAAAAACACCGCCGCCGCCACGATCAGCAGCGTGGGCACGCCCATGGCGATGCGTGAGAAGATGAAGCGTCCCATGGGCCGGCTCCGCGCTCTGAGGAAGGGTCCCGCTGTGATGATCAGGGGCCGCTCAGGCGGCGGCCGCCACCGGGTCGCCGGTCAGGGTGTAGCGGGTGAAGCCCTGCTGCAGCGCCGGCAGAGGGGCCACCTCCATCACGCCGGCCGCCGGGTCCATCACCACCATGGCGACGGTGGCCGACAGATTGCCGGCCTGGTTGGGCCGGGGCGGGCGGCAGACGGCATAGGGTGTGCCGAAATCGTCGAAGAAGGCGCGCTTCATGTCGTCGATGCCGATCTGCGGCCCGGCCTCTTCAAGCAGCCGCTTCACCCGCCAGTCGCGATACAGGCTGTCGGGCATGTTGGCGATGCCGGTGTCGCGCAGCTTCGTGCGGGCGATCGGGCTGATCCAGTGATTGGCGTGGACGATGATCTCGTTCTCGGGCAGCACGGCGAAAGCCTCGTCGGGCGCGCATTCGAAATCGACCGCGAAGCCCTGGGCGGTGCTGATCATGATGTTGTTGGAGCAGGATTTGGGCGTGGTCGCCACCGCCCGGATCGCCTCGGCGAAATGGCTCTGTTCCAGCACCTTGCGGCGGATCAGCGACAGCGGCACGCCGGCGGTGCGGAAATCGCGCTCGCATTCCAGATAATTGGCGGTGATGGCGATGCCGGCTTCATTCAGGCCCGATCGGGCGAGGCCGCCGGCCTCGACGAAGGTCAGCAGATCCGGGCCGTCATTGCGCTCTACGCGCAGCACCACGCCGGTTTCGGCGCATTCCGACCGCCAGTCCCAGTTCTGGCCGTGGATCAGCCGGCCGGTCCGGCTGCGCCCGGGCAGGATGATCGCCCCGGTGCAGCCGTCTTCGGGTTCGGAAGGCGCGTCGTCGGCGGCGGGCGGCGCTGCGGTCAGCCGGCGGGCCTGGGCCACCACCTCGGTGCGGGCGTTGATCATCACCACGTCTTCGAACGAGGTGCCTGATCCTTCTGCGATGCCGCGGATCTCATCCAGGTAATGGGCGCCGAACGCCCGGATGCGCTCGGCGAAATCGGCGATCAGCCGGCGGCGGAAATCGGCATCGGCTCCCAGCCCGTCCAGCGCCCGGCCATAGATCTCGGCACTCCGCGCGATCCGGTCGGGCACGGCCGCGCCATAGGCGCAGCCGCGGTCATAGGGCGTGCCCGCGACGGACACGAAGGGGAAGGGGGAACGGGGTGGCTGTGGTCATGGGGCGCGGGTCTCGTCTGGCAGAACCGGGAGAGTCGGGGGGAGAGGGACGGGTGCGGTGGCGTTACGCCACCTCCCCCAGCGCCGTGCGGATGGTATCGACCACCTGGCCCATCTGATCGGGGGTGATGATCAGCGGCGGCGACAGCACCAGATTGTCGCCCGCCACCCGGACCAGAACGCCGTCGTCGAAGCAGCGGTTGACCGTCTCACCCGCACGCGCGCCCGGGGCACCGTCGCGGCTCTCCAGCTCGATCGCCGCCAGCAGGCCGATATTGCGGATGTCGCGCACCTGGGGCGCACCCTTCAACTGGTGGACGGCCTCTTCCCAGGCGGCGCAGATCTCCGGGCCGCGGTCGAACAGACCCTCCTGCTCGTAGGTCTCGATGGTGGCGAGGCCGGCGGCGCAGGCCAGCGGATGGCCGGAATAGGTGTAGCCGTGCATCAGCTCCACGGCGGCTTCCGGCCCGGTCATGAAGGCGTCGTAGACGGCGGTGGAGGCGATCACCCCGCCCATCGGCACGGCGCCGTTGGTCATGCCCTTGGCGCAGGTGATCATGTCGGGCGTAACGCCCAGGGCATTGGAGGCGAAGGGCGCGCCCAGCCGGCCGAAACCGGTGATCACCTCGTCGAAGATCAGCAGAATGCCGTGGCGGGTGCAGATCTCGCGCAGCCGCTCCAGATAGCCGACCGGCGGCGGCAGCACCCCGCCCGATCCGGTCACCGGCTCCACGATCACGGCGGCGATGGTCGAGGCGTCGTGGATCTGGACGATGTTTTCAAGCTCGTCGGCCAGATGCGCACCCCAGGCCGGCTGCCCGCGCGAGAAGGCGTTGTGCGCCAGATCATGGGTATGGGGCAGGTGGTCGACATCGCCCAGAAGCGGACCGAAATCGCGGCGGTGGCGCGGGATGCCGGCAACCGACAGCCCGCCGAAGCCCATGCCGTGATAGGCCTTGGCACGACCGATCAGCTTCACCCGGTTCGCATCGCCGCGCACCTTGTGATACGCCCGCGCGATCTTGAGCGCAGTATCGACCGCTTCCGAGCCGGAATTGGTGAAGAACACCCGGTCGAGCCCGGCGGGGGCGAGGTTCGCGATCCGCTCCGCCAGCACGAAAGCGGCCGGATGGCTCATCTGAAAGGACGAGACATAGTCCATCCGCGCCGCCTGGTCCTGGATCGCCCGCACGATCCGCGGCTGATTATGGCCGGCATTCACGCACCACAGGCCCGCCATGGCATCCAGAACCTGCCGGCCGTCGGCGGTGGTGTAGTACATGCCGTCGGCCGCGACGAACAGGCGCGGATCGGCCTTGAACGCCCGGTTGGCCGAAAACGGCATCCAATAGGGGGCAAGGTCGTTGGGCGCAGACCGGGCATCGGGGGCAAATCCGGCATCGGGCGCGCCGGCCAAGTCGGGGGCAGGGGACTGGACGGTCATGCCGCATCACTCCGCATCGGTGGGGATGACGGAACTATGATGCTACAAAAAACAAAATGCAAGAGGTCGATGCCCGCGGTCAGTCCATCGGTGTCGGCCGGGTCAGGCCGGCGGCCTGTTCCAGGTGGCGGCGGATCAGGGCGGCGGCGATTTCGCGCTGGTCCATTTCCAGGCGGTCCAGGATCTCCAGATGCTCGCGGCACGAGACCTTGACCCGCTCCAGCCCGTAGACCCAGTCGTAGTTGGAAAAGCGGCGGATGCGGCTCTGCTGGCGGAGCGCGTTCAGGATGAAGCGGTTGCCCGAGGCCATGGCCAGGCCCTCGTGGAAGGCAGCGTTCATCTCGAACAGCGTGATCGACGAGGTCTCGCCCCAGGGGGCCGCCAGGAAGGCCTGATGGCGGCGGCGCATGTCGTCCACCCAGGCGGGATCGAGATGAAAGTTCTGTGCCATCACGCTGGCGGGTTCGATCAGCAGGCGGAATTCATAGCTTTCCCGCCGGGCGGCATCGTCCAGGATCGGCAGGAAGGCCCAGCCATGGCCGGGCTTGCGTTCGGCCATGCCGATTTCCGACAGCTGTGCCAGCACCCTGAGCAGCAGCGGCCGGCTGACGCCGTAGCGGCGCATCAGATCGGCTTCCGAGACCTCCGCCGGCAGGCGGTTGCGTTGGCGATCCCCCGCCAGGCGGATGCAGAGCTGGTCGACCTCTCCGGGCGGGTGCGCCTCTCCGGCCGGGGCGTCGGGCACGGCGCGCAGGCTGTAGCCGCGCCGGGGCTGGTGGTCAAGCACACCCTGGCGTGCCAACTCCTCCATCACCGCCCGGACCGGCGTGCGCGAGACCTGAAGATGCTGGGCAAGGGCGAGCTCGGTCACCCGGTCACCGGGGGCGAGGCCGTTGCTGCGCAGATAATCCAGCACCCGTGGCAGCAGATCGCGTTGCAGCCGGCTTGGCCCCTCTGAATCGACAACAGGCTCTTGCGTTCCGTTTTCTTGTCTCATAGCATCTCAAAATACAAACAGGGACACAAAGCGGGCCGGGCAGACCGCGCCCCTCACCCCTCTCGAAGAAGGCCGGAGACATCATGTCCGACGGGACTGCCGCCAGCTTTGCCGAAGGATCGGCACCGGATCAAGCATCCTCGACGCCGCTTCACATGCTCGACGCCGCGGCCCAGGCCCGGCTGGTGCGCGAGGGCGGGGCGACGGCCACCCGTCTGGTCGAGGCGTCGCTGGCGCGGATCGATGCGGTGAACCCCGCCGTCAACGCCATCGTCCGGCGGATGGACGACGAGGCGCTGGCCGCCGCCGCGGCTGCCGACCGCGCGGTTGCCGAGGGGCAGCCGATCGGGCCGCTGCATGGCGTGCCGGTCACGATCAAGATCAACATCGACCAGCAGGGCCACCCCACCGACAACGGCACGGCGGTGTACCGCGACCTGATCGCACCCGCCGACAACCCGGTGGTTGCGAACCTGAAGCGGGCCGGCGCGATCGTGGTCGGGCGGACCAACGCGCCGGTCTATTCGATGCGCTGGTTCACCGACAACACGCTGCACGGCCCCACCTACAACCCTTGGCATCGTGATCTGACGGTTGGAGGTTCTTCCGGTGGTGCGGCGGCCTCGGTCGCGACCGGTATGGTGGCGATCGCCCATGGCAACGACATCGGCGGATCGGTGCGGTTTCCGGCGATGTGCAACGGGCTGGTCGGCCTGCGCCCCTCTTACGGCCGGGTGCCGTCGTTCAATGCCACGGCCAAGGGGGGAGGTTCGGTCGCGGCCCAGCTGATGGCCGTGCAGGGGCCGCTGGCCCGCACCGTGCGCGACACGGAAACCGCCTTCCGGGCGATGGCCGTGCCGCATGTCGATGATCCGCGGACAAGACCCATGGTCGCGGATCATCCGGCTGTGCCGCGGCGGGCGGCCGTGGTCTCCACCGCGGGCTGGCCGGATTGTCATCCGGCCGTGCGGGGCGCGGTGGACCGGGCGGCCACGGCCCTCGCCGCGGCCGGCTGGGCGGTGGAGGAGGTGGTGCCGCCCGCGCTCGACGAGATCCACGACATGTGGGCCGAGATCTGCATTCCCGACATCATGACCCTGCTTGCCCCCGCAATTGCAGTGGCGGGCGACGAGAACATCCGCGTCGCGGTCGACTATTGGCAGCGGGCCTGGCCGCGGGAGCTGACCCCGGGCGATGCGCTGGCCGCGGTGGCGCGGCGCCATGGCATGCTGCGGCTCTGGCAACGGTTTTTCGAGGCCTGGCCGGTGCTGGTGATGCCGGTGTCGCTGGAGCCGGCCTTCCACCGCCTGGCGGATGTCCGCTCGCCCGAGGATGCGAAGCGGATCATGCGGGCGCAGGGGCCGCTGATGGTGATTTCGGTGCTGGGCCTGCCCGGGCTGTCGGTGCCGACCGGGCTTGCCGGTTTCAACGTCGAGGGCCATGACGTCACCATGCCCACCGGCGTGCAGCTGGTGGCGGCGCCTGAACGCGAGGATCTGTGCTTCGCGGCCGGCCGTGACGTCGAGGCGGCCATGCCACGGCTGGGGGTCGTGGATCCCCGGCCCGGCTTTTGACGGAGGCGTTCCCCATGCGCAGCACCCCCGGCCATGGCGAGATCCTGAGCTATTACGATTTCGGCCGCACCACCGTGCAGGTCTGCGCCGCCGATCCGCGCTTTTCGTATTGCGCCTATGTGCCGGAAAGCTATGACGAGGCGGGCGACCGGCGCTATCGGCTGCTGGTGGTGGTGCACGGCACAATGCGCGACAACGCTGCCTGTCGCGATGCCTTCATCGATCTGGCGGAGGCGCAGCAACTGATCGTGCTGGCGCCGCTGTTTCCGGCCGGCATCACCGCCCCGCGGGAGCTTTCGAGCTATAAGCGCCTGCGCGGTCCCGGAGACACCGGCCCCGCCTACGACCTGATCCTGCTGCAGATGATCCGCGAGATGCAGGCGCTCTACCGGATCGATGCCGAACGCTTCGCCCTGTTCGGCTTTTCGGGCGGCGGGCATTTCGCCCATCGCTTCCTCTATGCCCATCCCGAGCGGCTGGCGGCGGTGTCGATCGGCGCGCCCGGCATCGTGACCCTGCTGGACGATCAGGCCGACTGGCCGGCGGGGGTGCGCGATGTCGACGCGATCTTCGGCAGACCGATCGACCTCGCGGCCATGCGGCGCGTGGCCGTGCAGATGGTGGTGGGCGCGGAAGATACAGCCACATGGGAGATCGCGATCACGCGCGACAACCCCTGGTGGCAGCCCGCCTTCGAGAGCCACGGTGCCACCCGCATCGAGCGGCTGGTGGCCCTGAAGGCGAGTTTCGAGAGCTGCGGCATCCCGGTCACCCACGACCTGGTGCCCGAGACGGCCCACAGGCAGGAGCCCCTGCTGCCGGTGGTGAAGCGGTTCCTGTCGGAGCGGTTCGCGCAGGGAGAGCGCGACGCCGGATCCTGACAGGGAAAACGGGAGCAGAGGACGGCCGCAGGCGACCGGCAAAGAGTCGCATCGGCCATGAGAGCAGAGGCCCGCTCGACGGGGCCCCAAGATGCTCGTCAGACAAAAAAGCCGATCTGATAGGGAACTAAGGTCATGAGATCATTCGCCCTGAAGGGGCTTCGCGGCGGTGCGCTCGCCGGGTCGGCCGCGCTCGCCGCCCTGCTGGCCGCGGCGCCGGCGGGGGCTGCGGACGGCCCGAAGCGCGGCGGCACGCTGGTGGTGTCGATGAACGCCGATGCCCGCAGCCTGGAGCCCGGCATCAATCGCGACGCCAATTCCGATTCCGTGGTGAACAACATCTTCGAAGGGCTGGTCGGCTATCGCACCGATCTGACCGTGGGGCCGGCGCTGGCCCAGAGCTGGACGATGTCCGAGGATGGCCGCAGCTATACCTTCACGCTGCGCGACGGCGTCACCTTCCACAATGGCGACCCGCTGACGGCCGAGGCGGTGAAATGGAACTGGGACCGCAAATCCGGTCAGGAGGGCTGGCTCTGCGCCCGCTTCTTCAACGGCCAGGCCGGCGGGCTGAAGGTGGAGGCGGTGGAGGCCCCCGACCCGAAGACGGTGGTTTTCCGCCTGGCGGAACCCTCGGGCCTGTTCCTGACCCAGCTGGCCAATATCCAGTGCGGCATGCTGGTGGCGAGCCCGAAGAGCGCAGGCGCCGACGGGACCTGGACGCCGATCGGCACCGGCCCGTTCAAATTCGGCAGCTGGAAGCATGGCGATCAGATGGTGCTGGAGCGCTATGACGGCTATGTTCCGTCATCCGAACCGGGCAGCGGCTATGCCGGGGCGCGGCAGGTGTATGTGGACGCGCTGCGCTATCAGATCATCCCCGATGCCGATGCGGCGGCGGCGGCGCTTAAGACCGGGGCGATCGACATCATCCCCCAGCTCGACACGATCAAGATCGACGAGTTGAAGGCGGCGGGCATGAAGGTGATGGCGGCGCCGGGCCTCAGCTGGTCGGCCCTGCTGATCCAGACCGAGGATCCGCTGCTCTCCAACCCCAAACTCCGTCGCGCGCTGGCCCAGGCGATCGACATCGCCCAGATCACCGAGGTGCGCACCAACGGCCTGGCCAAGCCCAACCCCTCGGGCGTTGCCGAGAGCATGCGCGCCTTTTCGGCCGATTTCCTCGACTGGCCGAAATACGACCCGGCCGCCGCCGCGACGCTGGCGAAAGAGGCGGGTTACAAGGGCGAGCCGATCAGGCTTCAGACCAACCGGCGCTATGTCGGCATGTACGACAATGCGGTGATGATCCAGGCGATGCTGTCCGCTGCCGGCTTCAACGTCCAGCTCGAAGTCCTGGACTGGGCCGCCCAGCTCGACAACTACGTCAACGGCCGCTTCCAGCTGTCGTCGTTCAGCTATTCCGGACGATTCGACCCAGGGTTGATGTATGCCGCCTTGATCGCCGATAAGGCGACGGCAAAATGGGCCCAGTGGGGCGACCCGGAAGCCCGCAAGCTGCTGGCCGAGAGCGGCACACTGACCGACCAGACCGCCCGCGCCGCCATCTTCCGCCGCCTGCACGCGAAGATGAAGGAAGAGGTGCCGATCATCGGCCTCTACTATTCCCCGACCATCGAGGGCGTGAACCCGGCCCTGCACGACTACAAACCCTGGGCGGCGGCGATCCCGCTGGCCTGGGGGGTGTGGAAGGGGTGACGGGGGTAGATTTGGGGACAGCATGAGATGAGAGATGCCGCCCTGGGGGACCGGGGCGGTGTTTTCCTTTTGGCGGCTGCGCACACCATCGAACGTGTCAGGTTATGGTCTGATACTCGTGCCCTGGCGTGCGGCCGGCACTCATGTCAGGGTCTGCACTGACAAGCCTCTGTATACCGTCATCCCCGCGAAAGGCGGGATCCACCTTTCTTTCCGCGTGAAGATTGCCTGACCTCGAACCGAAACGCCGGGGCGTCTCTATAGGATCTTTCCACCGCCCGTACCGCCTGAGAGCCTGCGCCGTTTCGCCCGCGAACCCCAAGCTCCCGTAAAAATCCCGGGAGGTTCGCGGAAAAAAATTCTCCCGATGTTTCAATCGGTTAAATTTTTCAATTTCTGCATGTTCATGCTTTTGCGTGAGTTCCGGCGGAGGTTCGCGCGGATCGCCTTTTTCGATCGTGTCCCAAGGATTGGTGTAACAGCGCAGTCGCCGCTTGATCTCCGGCAAGGTTGTCCGGGATAGTCAGGCTGCCGCGACGGGCGGCAGGCTGGTCAGCGGATCATCGCCCAAGGGGGCGACGGATTCCAGGGTCATATAGCGGGATCGCTGGACGGCCCATTCGTCGTTCTGTTCCAGCAGGATGGCGCCGATCAGTCGGGTGATGGCGGCCACGTTGGGGAAGATGCCGACGACCTCGGTGCGGCGCTTGATTTCGCCGTTGAGGCGCTCGATGGGATTGGTCGAGTGCAGCTTGGCGCGATGCGCGGCGGGGAAGTCCATGTATGCGAGGACGTCGGTTTCGGCGTCGTCCATCAAGTCCGCCAGTTTCCGGGCTCTGGGGCGCAGTTGGTCGGCCACCTGGCGCCATTGCGCACGGGCGGCCCGGGCGGTGTCCTGGGCGAAGGCGGTGCCGATGAAGGCCGAGACGACGGTTTGCCCGCATGGGCCAGCACGTTGCGCATGAAATGGACGCGGCAGCGCTGCCAGGTGGCATTCATCACCTTGGCAATGGCCGCTTTCAACCCTTCGTGGGCGTCGGAGACCACCAGCCTGACGCCGCGCAGGCCCCGCCGCGCCAGCTTGCGCAGGAAATCGGTCCAGAAGGTCTCGGCCTCGCTGGGGCCGATGGCGATGCCCAGGACTTCACGTCGCCCGGCGGTGTTGGCACCGACCGCGATGATCACCGCCACGCTGACGATGCGGCCGTCCTGGCGCACCTTGACGTAGGTGGCGTCCAGCCAGACATAGGGCCAGTCGCCCTCCAGCGGGCGGTCGAGGAAGGTTGCGATCTTGCCGTCGATTTCGGCGCACAGGCGACTGACCTGGCTTTTCGAGATGCCGGTCATGCCCATGGCCTTGACCAGATCGTCGACCGACCGTGTCGAGATGCCCTGGACATAGGCCTCCTGGATGACGGCGGTCAGCGCCTTTTCCGCCATCCGGCGGGGCTCCAGGAAGCACGGCAGATAGCTGCCCTTGCGCAGGCGTGGGATGCGCAACGCCACCGTCCCCGCCCGGGTCTCCCAGTCGCGCTCGCGGTAGCCGTTGCGGTGGACAAGGCGCTGATCGGGCTTGCGCTCGCCATGCCCGGCGCCGGTCAGCGTCGCCACCTCCAACTCCATCAGCCGCTCGGCGGCAAAACCGATCATCTCGCGCAGCAGATCGGCATCTGCGCTCTTTTCCAGCAGGCCACGAAGGCTCATCATCTCATCGGTCATCGTCTTGATCCTTGGTTCGGTTGGGGGTTGCAACCAAACCCTACCGAAGATCGACGATGACCACCCCGATTTCGGGGGGCGCCTGGGGATGATGCCTCCGGGCGCGCCGCGCCCTGCGCCATCATCCCCAGGCAAACGCTGTTACACCACTCGGCGGGACGTCACCGGCCGGCGCCCGGAGTCGAGAAATCCACGCCTGAATGTGTCCTGAAATTCGGATCTTCGACGGCGAGCAGGATAGCCAGATGGGTTGTCCCCAAGGCGTTGCCCCCGCGGCCTTGAGCAATCAGCGCGTCGGCACGAGCACGCAACCCCCCGGCACCCGATCGCGCATCCCAGTATCCCCTGGCGCCATACCCCACGAGTCCGATCATCAAAAGAGCAATCAGACCCCCGATATATCTCAATATCCGCATCATTCTGTCTTCTTATCCTCAGATTCTTGCATCGAGAACTTCCTTAATATGCGCATGGCCTTAATATGCGCATGGCTGTGATCTGGATGTGATAAAGCGATGGTCGGAATATTTATGGGATATTGAACCACGCCCTATTACGCCGACCGGCACGCGCCTCTGACCCGGATCCCGGCCGGGCGGATCATTCATCGGTCGCTCGACGATGCCGCGGCAGCCCCGGCCGGGCTTGCCCCCTATCCCAGCCTGGGAGATGCAGGATGAAGCACGTCCTTCCAATTGCCGGCCTGGCCGTCCTGGCATTGGCGGCGCCACCTGCATCCGTCCAGGCCGAGGATTACGACATCGACTGTGCCGTGATCCTGTGCATGGCCGGCGGCTTCCCGGCGAGCACGCCCTGTTCTGCGGCTCATGGCTACATGATGAAGCGGCTGAAGAAGGGCAAACCGCCCTTCGGCACCTGTGCGATGTCAGATGGCAAGGCCTTCACCGATTACGACCTCGACATGGGCATCCACTATTATTGCGAGGCCGGGCTGGTGATGCGCTGGCCGGATGACCGCGACAACTGGAGTGGCAACCGGCCCGGCTGCTACATCGAAGAGGTGGTCGGCCGGGATGATGAGCGGCGCTACACCTGTGTCCGGGCGGCGGCCGGCGGGCCGTATATGGAGATCACGATCAGCCCGGGGAGCGCTGAGGCGTACAGGTCGGGGAAGCTGTATTATTAAGGGGTTAGATCATGATGGGCGACGGATTGTTGATGTTCGGTTCCGTTTATCCATCCAATTCCATCCATTTTCATCCGAGTCAGGGGGCGTAGCTGGCCTGTCTGGTGATGCGCTGGCCGGATGAGTGCGGCGCCCTCTGTTCGGCGGCCGGTTGGCGTGGGCACTGCGTTGAAATACATAAAAACCATATATACGCAAAAACATTAATGTATATATGGAGAATGGGATGTGTCCCGGAATATCGTCGCGCTGCACCGACCGGGCGCTCTTCTGCACGAAGCCTGTCGCTGATCGCCTGAAGCAGCGGGCAGGCCAAACGGGCTGCTCACGGGAACAGCACTTTTTCCAGCGCCTCGGCCAATTCGCGCCGCTTGTCGGCGGACAGCTTTTTGAGATTGCGCTGTTTCCATAAGACGGCGGGCAGGTTCTGCGCGCCAACGATGCCGGGCAAGGTCCAGTCCGGCTCGCCGCGCTTGAAGCTGGTAAGGAAGCGCCGGTGATCTTCTGGCATGGCGGCCACCATCTCGGCGATGATCGCCTCCCGCGCGGTCTCCAGGTCCGCAAGCGGGACAGGTTCCTGTGTCATGCCATCAAAGCCCCGCGCGAACTCCTTGTGCAGCGGCTTGCGGGTCGGGGCCAGAACTTCAGCCATCGGACGGTTGTGGCTGATGACATAAACCAGAAAGGCGCGACGCAACTCGTCACCGACGCCCTCGTTCTCCAGCAGGCCGCGCACATCAAAGAGGTCGCGCGGGTGCTGGCGGTCAAAGGCTGCCACGATCTTGCCCGCGTAGAGATCGGCGAAGGACACGACTTGCATTTCGGCGAAGCCGAAGGTGTCCTCGACAGCGGGAACCACGCTCATGACGACAGGATCATAGACCGCACCGCGGAGCACGGGGGTTACCTCGATCTTGATCTGCACGCCGGGCGTCCGAACGATCAGCTTGGTGATGATATCCTCATCGGCAGAACGCGAAGCATTGACGCTCGCGGTGGGGATACCCCGCTCGATCCGTTCTTTTATCCCCTGCATGGCGGCGTTGATTGCCGCAAGCGATGTGGCCCGGTCTTGGATCGGCAGATAAGTCAGGTCAATGTCTACGGAGAGGCGCGGCATGTCGCGCACGAACAGATTGATCGCGGTGCCGCCTTTGAGCGCGAAAGCCCGCTCTTTCGCGACGAAAGGAAGGACGCGAATAAGCAGGGCGACCTGCTGGCGGTATGTGTCGAGGAAGGCCATGGAATTCACACGCCTCCAAGGTCGGATGGCACGGTGATGTTGTAGCGCGGATCGAGTTTGCCGCCTTTGACGAGGGCGCGTTTGCCCGAACCCAGATCGATGTAGGACATGTCGAGCCGGAATCGCCACGCATGGCGGTGGCGGTCGGCGAAGAAAAGAAAAAGCCGCTTCACCTTCACGCTGGCGCAAGCCTCCAGCAGGGTTTGCAAGCGGCGCGGGCTTAAGTCGCTCATCCCTTCCATCAAGGCATCGGCCTGATGAAAGCTTTCATGGTCGGGCAGCTCGTCGAGCAATTCGAGAACGGCGCGCTCCTTGCTGGAATATCGGATAGGTAAGGTCAGACCGCCGACGCCGACCATGACGGGGCTTGGCTCGGATGGCGCGTCGACATCATCGGGAAACAACCGCAGGCTGTTGTGCCAGCGAAAGGTTATATCGAGTGGCAGGCTCGCCAGCCAGGTCGGCGGACGCTTCGGTCCGTAAAGATGAACCTCGTGCATGGCTGTCGAAAGGTAATGGGCATAGCCTTGCTGTTCGAGCGCGGTGCGTCCGCCGACCGTCAACGGAAGCTCCAGCACCGTCTGGAGAGAAACGATCACCTGCTGCCAGGTGAGCGGCGTGCGCGAGCGGCGATAGACGCGCCGCGCCGGGCTATTGAGCCAGCCCGCGCGAACATACTGGCTGCGCAGCGCCGACGAGTAGCCGTGCGCCTCCATCCAGGCGGCATCAGCCAGGAGACCCTCGGGGAGTTCCTGCTGAAGCCGGTTTAGTTTTTTGCCAGAATGCATATCCATACTTAGCGTTTTATAATATTTTTAAACCGATGTCGCGTTCGAATTTGCCAAGATTCGCTAAGTCATGCTTTGTATTTTGGGGAATATATAAACCGTGGGGAGTGAATCGCGCCGGGTTTGCCGGAGGCTCCAACTCTTGAGAGGGTGGAGCCATGACCAGCAGGACGACGAACAAGTTTGCCCCCGAAGTGCGTAGCCGCGCGGTCCGGATGGTTCTCGAGCACGAGAGCGATCACGCCTCCCGCTGGGCCGCCATCGCCTCGATCGCCGCCAAGATCGGCTGCACACCGGAGACGCTGCGGCTGTGGGTGAAGCGGGCCGAGCGTGAGGGCGGTAAGATCGACGGCGCCGCCCCGGACCTGAACGCCCGCCTGAAGGCACGCGAGCGGGAGAACCGCGAGCTGCGGCAGGCGAACGAGATCCTGAGATGGGACTTCAAGGCGTTGTTCGTGGTCGACCGATCCGGACGACCATCTCGGACAAGGCAACGCCATGCCCGCATGACCTCGTCAATCGACAGTTCAGGGCGCCGGGACCCAACCGGCTCCGGGTCTCCGATTTCACCTATGTGGCGACCTGGGTGGGTTTCGTCTACGTCGCCTTCGTGATCGACGTGTTCGCGCGGCGTATCGTCGGTTGGCGGGCGAGCCGAACCGCGCATGCGAGCTTCGTTCTCGATGCCCTCGAGCAAGCCCGCCATGCGCGCCGGCCGGCACCCGGTGGCGGCCTCGTTCATCACAGCGATCGAGGCGGCCAATACCTGTCGATCCGCGACACCGAACGCCTCGCCGACGCCGGCGTGGTACCCTCGGTGGGCAGTATCGGGGATTCCTACGCCAACGCCCTCGCCGAGACGATCAACGGGCTGTACAAAGCCGAGGTGATCCATCGGCGCGGACCTTGGCGGTCCTTGGAAGCCGTCGAGTATGCGACCCTCGAATGGGTCGACTGGTTCAACAACCGCCGGCTCCTCGAGCCGATCGGCAACATCCCGCCGGCCGGGGCCGAGCAACGCTGGTGGGACGAACAGGAGCAGGCGGCCATCGCAGCCTGGCTCAATGCTCCGAGCCTCCGACGAATCCGGCGCGGTTCAGAGCCCTACCATAAAGCTCGCAAGAGGCCGCGCTTTTTTGCATTGGGAGGCGGCCACAGCCGCTTGTCGAGTGTCGATTATCACTCTACATTCGCGACGTTAAGCTAGCGCGAATCGACACAGATGCACCCAGGGACGATCATCCGGCAGGATTGCCTTGAAAGGAACGGGCTGAGCGTCACCGACGCCGCTCGCATCCTTGGCGTTGATCGGCAGACCCTCAGCAACCTGTTGAACGCCCGGTCAGGCATTTCGCCGGAGATGGCCGTTCGGTTGGAAAAGGCGTTCGGCACGCCCGCCCGCGAATGGCTGATCCAACAGCTTGACCATGAACTGGCCGAGGTCATGCGTCGGGCCGATGAAATTGTGGTCGAGCCGTTCCAGGGCCTCGCCGGCGAAAGGCAGGGCGAAGCATGAACGCGGTCGAGATCGGGGAGGCCGTCACCGAGCTTGTGGAAAATTCTTTCGACGCAGCAGAGTTTCCGTATCAATTTCTTGGCTGGCCGGTGTTGTCGGTTGAAGAATACCAAAGATTGAAGAGTAGCAAGGACAAGAATTTGACCAAGAACGATACGACCCGTCCAACGAGAACCGAAGAGAACTGAGCTGCATCGATGGCAACGATCACGCCCGAACGCGATCTTGAGGAGGCTTTGGTCTCAAAGCTAAAGGACCTCAAGTATGAATATCGTCCTGATATCAGAGATCGTGCTACACTAGAGCGAAACTTCCGTGAGAAGTTCGAGACCCTCAATCGCGTCCGCCTGACCGATGCCGAGTTCTCGCGCCTCATGGATGAGATCGTCACGCCGGATGTTTTCACGGCAGCCCGCACCCTGCGCGAGCGAAACAGTTTTACCCGCGATGACGGCACGCCCCTAAACTACACGCTCGTCAACATCAAGGACTGGTGCAAGAATTCCTTTGAGGTGGTCAACCAGCTCCGCATCAACACAGACAACAGCCACCATCGCTACGACGTTATTCTCCTGATCAACGGCGTGCCGGTCGTTCAGATTGAACTGAAGACCCTTGGCATAAGCCCGCGTCGTGCCATGGAGCAGATCGTCGAATACAAGAATGACACCGGGAACGGATATACCAAGACGATCCTATGCTTTCTTCAGCTCTTCATTGTCAGCAACCGCGATCGCACGTTTTATTTTGCGAACAACAATGCACGGCATTTCGCCTTTAATGCCGAGGAGCGCTTTCTGCCGGTCTACGAGTTTGCCGATGTAGACAACAAAAAGATTGTCCATCTCGATAGCTTCGCCGACACTTTCCTCGTCAAATGTACCCTCGGCCAGACGATCAGCCGCTACATGGTGCTGGTGGCAAGTGAGCAGAAGCTCCTGATGATGCGGCCGTATCAGGTCTACGCGGTGAAGGCGATTGTCGATTCCATCGCCCAGGACTGCGGCAACGGTTACATCTGGCACACTACGGGCAGCGGCAAGACGCTAACCTCCTTCAAGGCATCAACGCTGCTGAAGGACAATCCCGACATCGAAAAATGCCTCTTCGTCGTGGACCGCAAGGACCTCGATCGGCAGACGCGCGAGGAGTTCAATAAGTTCCAGGAAGGTTGCGTCGAGGAAAACACCAACACCGCCTCTCTCGTCCGGCGCCTTCTCTCTGATGACTATACCGACAAGGTCATCGTCTGCACGATCCAGAAGCTTGGCCTTGCGCTGGACGAAAACAGCAAGCGTAACAAGCAGCAGAAAAAAGACGGCAAGAAGAGCTTCAAGGAACAGCTTGAGCCCCTTCGCGACAAGCGTATCGCCTTTATCTTCGACGAATGCCATCGCTCACAGTTCGGCGAGAATCATAAGGCCATCAAGGAGTTCTTCCCGCGGGCGCAGCTCTTCGGCTTCACCGGAACGCCCATCTTTGATCAGAACGCTGCTCAGCAGAAAATCGAGGACACCCAGGCCAGCATGAAGACGACGGAAGACCTCTTCCAGAAGCGTCTTCACACCTACACGATCACGCATGCGATCGAGGACGGAAACGTCCTTCGCTTCCACGTCGACTATTACAAGCCGCAGGGCAAGACCGTGCCCAAGCCGGGCGAACCGCTGGCCAAGCGGGCGGTCATCGAGGCGATCCTGTCCAAGCACGATGCGGCCACCGGTCAGCGCCGGTTCAACGCCCTGCTCGCCACGTCGTCGATCAATGACGCCATCGAATATCACGCGCTGTTCAAAACCATGCAGGCCGAGAAGCAAGCTGCCGATCCCAGCTTCCAGCCGCTGAACATCGCCTGCGTCTTCTCTCCGCCTGCCGAGGGCGATCCTGACGTAAAGCAGATTCAGGAGGACCTGCCGACGGAGAAGGAAGACAACGCGGTTGAGCCAGAGAAAAAGAAGGAGGCCCTGAAAGCCATCCTCGCGGACTACAACGCCAACTACGGTACAAACCACAAGATCGGCGAGTTCGACCTGTATTATCAGGACGTGCAGAAGCGCATCAAAGACCAGCAATGGCCCGAAGCTGACCTACGGAAAGCCTATCCCGATGTGCCGCACCACAAGATCGACATCACGATTGTCGTCGACATGTTGCTGACCGGCTTCGACTCCAAGTTCCTGAACACGCTCTACGTCGACAAGAACCTCAAGCATCACGGCCTGATCCAGGCCTTCTCGCGGACCAACCGCGTGCTGAACGCCACCAAGCCCTATGGCAACATCCTCGACTTCCGCCAACAGCAGGATGCGGTCGATGCCGCTATCGCCCTTTTCTCCGGCGAGGCGGCCGCCGAAAGGGCTCGCGAAATCTGGCTGGTCGACAAGGCGCCCGTGGTTATCCAGAAGCTGGAAACCGCCGTCCAGAAGCTCGACACCTTCATGAAGTCGCAGGGCCTGGACTGCGCCCCCGACGCCGTGCCCAATCTCAAGGGCGATGCCGCCCGCGCGGCCTTCATCGAGCATTTCAAGGAGGTCCAGCGGCTTAAGACCCAGCTGGATCAATACACCGACTTGACCCCCGAAAACGCCGCAACGATCGAACGCATCCTGCCGCGCGACAACCTCGTTGGCTTCCGCGGGGCCTATCTGGAAACCGCACAGCGCCTTCGCGCCCAGCAGGGCAAGGGCGCGGACAAGCCGACACAGGAAGCCGACCAGCTTGATTTCGAGTTCGTCCTCTTCGCCTCGGCCGTGATCGACTACGACTACATCATGGGCCTGATCGCCCGCTATTCCGAGGCGACCCCTGGCAAGCAGAAGATGAGCCGCGAGGAACTGATCGGCCTGATCCAGTCCGACGCCAAGTTCATGGACGAGCGTGAGGATATCGCGGCCTATATCAACACCCTAAAGGCGGGCGAGGGACTCAGCGAAAAGGCCATCCGCGACGGCTACAGCCGCTTCAAGGCGGAAAAGAACGCGGCGGAGCTGGCGAGCATCGCGGACAAGCACGGACTAGCGACCGAGGCGCTGCAAGGCTTTGTCGACACCATCCTGCAACGCATGGTCTTTGATGGCGAGCGGCTCACCGACCTGATGGAACCCCTTGGCCTAAACTGGAAGGCGCGGCGGGTCAAAGAGTTGGACCTGATGGCCGACCTGGTGCCGGTGCTGTTGAAGCGCGCTGGCGGGCGCGAGATTTCAGGGCTGAGCGCTTATGAGCAGTAAGGGGAAATCCTCTGCCGAGACGGGCGGTGGGGCTATGCTTGTGCCGAAGCTGCGGTTTCCGGAGTTCCGGAATGCCGGAGATTGGAAACCAAAGCGCTTGGGCGCGCTTTTCTCACAGCGGGAAGAGAGTGGAAGGACCAATCTGCGTCTGCTGTCGCTGACGGATAAGGATGGCATTATCCCGCAAGAAGAAAGCAACCGTAAGAACACCTCTAACGGAGATTTGAGCAGATACCTTCGCGTTGTGCCCGGTGATATTGCCTACAATACAATGCGCATGTGGGAGGGGAGAAACGCGCTCTCACGAATAGAAGGGATTGTCAGTCCAGCTTATACAGTCTGCAGACCCACCAAAGACGCCAACAGCGTCTTCTTTTCCTATTACTTCAAGACGCCGCAACTGATTGCCCAGTTCGCGCGATATTCGCAGGGTCTCGTCAAGGATACGCTCAACTTGAAGTTTGAGGCGTTCTCCCGCATTCTTGCCGCGACGCCTCCGACGCTCCCCGAACAACAAAAGATCGCCGACTGCCTGACTTCGTTGGACGCGCTGATCGAGGCGCAGGGGCGGAAGGTGGAGGTGCTGAGGGCCCACAAGAAGGGCCTGATGCAGCAGCTTTTCCCCCAGGAAGGCGAAGCCCTACCCCGCCTCCGCTTCCCCGAGTTTGAGGGAGCTGGGGAGTGGGAAGAAGGCACCATTTCCGACATTGGGACCGTGTTGCAGGGCTACGGCTTCCCTGAGAGGTACCAAGGTCAGCAAAGCGGTGATTTCCCCTTCTACAAGGTGAGCGACATTTCAAGGTCGCTTGGCGCAGGAAAGACGTTCATCGAAGAAGCAGCAAACTACGTCAACAAAAACCAATTGAAGGAATTGAGAGCCAAGCCGATCCCTGCCGGAACGGCCGTCTTCGCCAAGATTGGCGAAGCGATCCGTTCCAATAAGCGCGCTATCACGACGGTTCCATGTTTGATCGACAACAACGCGGCGGGAGTTAAGTCGATCAAGGGGAAGGCAACAGATTTCTTCATCTATCTGACGATGGAGCAGATTTCGCTGATCGATCACGCCGGGGGCGTGGTTCCTGCGGTCAACAAGTCAGCGATTGAAGCCATACCCGTGAAGTTTCCTCAGGTCGCAGAACAACAACGTATCGCCGACTGCCTCACCTCCCTCGACGACCTTATCGCCGCCGAAACCCGAAAGCTCGACAGGCTCAAGACACACAAGAAAGGGCTGATGCAACAACTTTTCCCGCGGGTCGGGGAGGCTGACACATGAGCACCTACAAGAACCTGAAAACTTTGGTGGCCAGACTTCGTGACGATCTGAACAATCCAACTGGGCCAGTCTCGCTGGTCTTGATCTATGCCTACAACCGCACCGGCAAGACACGTCTGTCGATGGAGTTCAAGGACGCGGGGAAGCGCAAGACCAAGAAGAACCCGACCGGCACGCCTGACACGCTCTATTTCAATGCCTTCACAGAGGATCTGTTCGTCTGGGAAAACGACCTCGAAGGCGACAGCGTTCGCCGCCTGCAACTGAACGAAAAGTCATCCTTCTTCAACGCGATGACGGAACTCGCACTGGACGAAACAATTGCGGGTTATCTTTCCCGATATGCCGATTTCGATTTCGACTTCACCTACAAGGAAATTCAGCAGGGCAACGAGACCATCTCCAAGCCCGATTTCGTGAGCTTCCGAAAGGGGGATCAGTCCAATATCAAGGTTTCGCGGGGTGAACAGAATATCTTTGTCTGGTGCATCTTCATGGCCATCTGCGAACGGATGCTGGATGGGCATGAATCCTATCAGGGGAAGAAGTATCTCTACATCGACGACCCGATCTCGTCGCTGGATGACAACAACGCGATTTCCGTGGCCTGCGATCTGGCTAAGCTTCTCCGCCGGGCAGCCACGCGGAAGGATGCTGCCGGTGGGCCCGCTCCGATCAAGTTGATCTTCTCGTCCCACCATGCGCTGTTCTTCAACGTCATGTGCAATGAAATGGGCAGGCGGACCGATGGCGAACCGAAGATCACCCACAAGCGCTATTTCCTGCACCGCCCAAACGGCGACGGCGCTTACACGCTTCAGGCGACCGAGGATACGCCCTTCTTCCACCACGTCGCCACTTTAGCCGAGTTGCAGCGTGCCGCCGATCCCGACAAGGGGAAGCTCTACACCTTCCACTTCAACGCCTTGCGCAGCGTCATGGAGAAGACAGCCTCTTTCTTCGGTCATCCAAGCATAGCCTTCTGCTTGAAGGCGCTGAACAACGAAGAAGACCGGGCGCTGTTCAACCGGGCCCTGAACCTGCTGAGCCACGGCGCCTATGCCATCCATGAACCCACAGAGATGGGCGAGGACAACAAGGAACTGTTCCGCCGCATCCTGGGCGAATTCATCACGCGGTTCGAATTCGCCCTGCCGGGAGTTGTTCCAGCCCAGCCCGCAGCCCCGGCGAAAGCGCCCGCCCCTGAGGAAGCACCCGCACAATGAACGACCAAAATCAAAAGCAACTGGGCAAAACGCTCTGGAACATCGCCGATACGCTTCGCGGCGCTATGAATGCGGACGATTTCCGCGACTACATGCTGTCGTTCCTCTTCTTGCGCTACCTCTCTGACAACTACGAGATGGCCGCGAAGAAGGAGCTTGGGCGTGACTACCCTGATCCTAATGCGATCGGCAATGGCGGGCGCTCGCCCCTATCTGTGTGGTACGCGCAGAACCCCGATGATGTTGCTGCTTTTGAAAAGCAGATGCGTCTCAAGGCGCACTACGTCATCAAGCCGGAACACCTCTGGACCAGCATCGCTCATATGGCGCGCACCCAGAACGACGAACTGCTGAACACCCTGCAGGCGGGCTTCAAATACATTGAGAACGAGTCCTTTCAGAGCACATTCGGCGGCCTTTTCTCGGAAATCAATCTTGGCTCTGACAAGCTCGGCCGGACATACGCTGATCGCAACGCCAAACTCTGCGCCATCATCACGGAGATCGCCAAAGGGCTCGCCGACTTCTCGTCCGACGTGGATGCGCTGGGCGACGCCTACGAATATCTGATCGGCCAATTTGCCGCCGGCTCCGGGAAGAAGGCAGGCGAGTTCTATACCCCGCAGCAGGTGTCAGACATCCTTTCCGCGATCGTGACGCTAGACAGCCAGGAGCCGGCAACCGGAAAGAAAGAGCGGCTCGCCAGCGTGCTCGATTTCGCGTGTGGCTCCGGCTCGCTGCTGCTGAACGTGCGCAAGCGCATGGGGCCGCACGGCATCGGCAAAATCTACGGGCAGGAAAAGAACATCACCACCTACAATCTCGCCCGCATGAACATGCTGTTGCATGGCGTGAAGGACACGGAGTTCGACATCTACCACGGCGACACGCTGAACAACGACTGGGATATTCTGCGCGAGTTGAACCCAGCCAAGAAGCCCTCCTTCGATGCCATTGTGGCCAATCCGCCCTTCAGCTTGCGCTGGGAGCGGACCGAGGCGATGGGCGATGATGTGCGGTTCAAGAACTACGGTTTGGCGCCCAAGTCGGCCGCCGACTTCGCATTCCTGCTGCACGGGTTCCACTACCTGAAGGATGAGGGCGTGATGGCCATCATCCTGCCTCACGGGGTGCTGTTCAGAGGTGGGGCGGAAGAGCGCATCCGCACCAAGCTTCTGAAGGATGATCACATCGACACGGTCATCGGCCTGCCTGCGAATCTGTTCTATTCGACGGGCATCCCGGTCTGCATCCTTGTTCTGAAAAAGTGCAAAAAGCCGGATGACGTACTCTTCATCAATGCGGCCGAGCATTTTGCGAAGGGTAGGAGACAGAACAAGCTCACCGATGATCACATCGCCAAAATCATCGAAACCTATCAATTCCGAAAGGAAGAGGAGCGCTACTCCAAGCGCGTGGGCATGGATCGAATTGCTGAGGAAGGCTTCAACCTCAACATCTCTCGCTACATCAGTACGGTGGTTGGTGAGGAAGAGATCGAGCTGTCAGCCACCCAGGGTGAACTCGTCGAGCTTCAAAAGCAGATCCGGGAGGCAACTTCGAAACACAACGCTTTCTTGAAGGAGCTTGGATTGCCTCTTCTGCCAGGGGAGAATTGAGGCCATTTCGCCCATATCAACGACGAGAAATAAGGGCGCAGCGTTATCGCGCGATGGCTGAACCGCGCCGGGTTTGCCGGAGGCTCCAACTCTTGAGAGGGTGGAGCCATGACCAGCAGGATGACGAACAAGTTTGCCCCCGAAGTGCGTAGCCGCGCGGTCCGGATGGTTCTCGAGCACGAGAGCGATCACGCCTCCCGCTGGGCCGCCATCGCCTCGATCGCCGCCAAGATCGGCTGCACACCGGAGACGCTGCGGCTGTGGGTGAAGCGGGCCGAGCGTGAGGGCGGTAAGATCGACGGCGCCGCCCCGGACCTGAACGCCCGCCTGAAGGCACGCGAGCGGGAGAACCGCGAGCTGCGGCAGGCGAACGAGATCCTGAGATGGGACTTCAAGGCGTTGTTCGTGGTCGACCGATCCGGACGACCATCTCGGACAAGGCAACGCCATGCCCGCATGACCTCGTCAATCGACAGTTCAGGGCGCCGGGACCCAACCGGCTCCGGGTCTCCGATTTCACCTATGTGGCGACCTGGGTGGGTTTCGTCTACGTCGCCTTCGTGATCGACGTGTTCGCGCGGCGTATCGTCGGTTGGCGGGCGAGCCGAACCGCGCATGCGAGCTTCGTTCTCGATGCCCTCGAGCAAGCCCGCCATGCGCGCCGGCCGGCACCCGGTGGTGGCCTCGTTCATCACAGCGATCGAGGCGGCCAATACCTGTCGACCCGCGACACCGAACGCCTCGCCGACGCCGGCGTGGTGCCCTCGGTGGGCAGTGTCGGGGATTCCTACGACAACGCCCTCGCCGAGACGATCAACGGGCTGTACAAAACCGAGGTGATCCATTGGCGCTCCTTGGAAGCCGTCGGGTGTGCGACCCTCGAATGGGTCGACTGGTTCAACAACCGCCGGCTCCTCGAGCCGATCGGCAACATCCCGCCGGCCGGGGCCGAGCAACGCTGGTGGGACGAACAGGAGCAGGCGGCCATCGCCGCCTGACTCAACGCGCCGAGCTTCCGACGAACCCGGCGCGGTTCAGAGAACCATCTGCTTCGGCAGATTGGGAGTCAACGACCCGCAAATTGGTAGCCGAAAGACCGCAATCTGGGAAGAAATAAGAAAAATCGCCATCTGCAATCGAGCTTTAGCAGGTTGCCGAAGAACGATCAGCGCTGAGCCTTCATCCCGATCCGTCGCCCGTGATGGAAGCCGACCTCGACCCTCCAGGTCACTCGTGGTGCCGGTAGCGGCTCCTCCTTTGGCCGATCACCGTCTTTGATCCAGCCGAACGCCTCCTCGATGCCCGAGCGCGGTCCGCTAGAGTGGCACCTTATTCAATTTCGCCACTTTTCCGCAGCCGGCCAAACATCCCGGCACTATCTCCCTCACCTGGTGCCTATATCTATGATAACGTCCTTTATCATAAATATAATTTGACATGACGGATGTGTTGTTATAAAATACCACTAACTCAAAATGGAAAGGAGATGATGTTATGATAATAAAAATTTTACATAACGGAATCCCGTTCATATCAAATAGCGATGCGAGATTGGTATGTTCTGGAATTCGATATCACTATATCGTACTTTTATAGAAATTTACCATAATACGCGGTCCCCACGCCTTTAGAGGCGTGGGAACTGATCTGGGGGCTTGAATGGGGTTGGTGACACAGACTTTCAAATGGCTTGCTTGTAGCCAGCCGTTAATTTCTACAGCTGGCGAACCGGCCCAACTGCGCTTCCTCGAATTCTTCGTTGCCCGGATCCGCAACCCGCACACCCGGCGTGCCTATGGCCGGGCGGCCGAAGACTTCCTCACCTGGTGCAGCGGCGTCGGGCTGACCACGATCGGTCAGGTCCAGCCGCTGCATGTCGCGGCCTGGGTCGAGCTTCAGGGCCGGCACTTCGCCGCGCCGACCGTCAAGCAGCGCCTGGCCGGGCTGAAGCATCTGTTCGACTGGCTGGTGACCGGCCAGATCCTGCCCGCCAACCCGGCCGCGTCGGTGCGCGGCCCGGTGCATCGGGTCAAACGGGGCAAGACCCCGGTTCTGGAGGCGGCCGAGGCGCGGCGGATTCTGGAGGCGATCGACGTCTCAACCCCGATCGGGCTGCGCGACCGCGCCCTGATCGGGCTGATGGTCTACAGTTTCGCCCGGATCGGTGCGGCCCTGGCCATGCGGGTGGAGGACGTCTATGTCCAGAACCGCCGCCTCTGGGTGCGGCTGCACGAGAAGGGGGGCAAGCGTCACGACATGCCCTGTCACCACAATCTCGATGCCTGGCTGCACGACTATATGGAGGGCTGTGCGCTGGCGGATGACCGGCGGAGTGCCCTGTTCCGGACCATCGCTCGCGGCACCGGCCGGCTGAGCGACCGGGCGATGCAGCAGGCCGATGCCTATGCGATGATCCGGCGTCGGGCCGCGGCGGCCGGGATCGAGACGCCGATCGGCAATCACAGCTTCCGGGCCACGGGGATCACCGCCTATCTCAAGAACGGGGGCACGCTGGAAAAGGCGGCAACCATGGCCAACCATGCCTCCACCCGCACCACCCAGCTTTATGACCGGCGGCCGGATGATGTGACACTGGATGAGGTGGAGCGGGTCATGCTCTGACCGCTGCTGCCCGGGGCTCGGACAGCAGGTTTTCGGCCGCGATCAGGCAACACCAGGCATCGGCGAGCGGGTCGTGGGGGCGATCCTCGACCGGCAGTTTCAGGCCGGCCTTTTGCAGGTAGGGGCGGGCCGCACGGGGATCCTCTCCCGCTGCCAGCAGCAGCGTCGCCAGATCGTGAAGCGGGAAGGGGGCCTGGAATTCGCGGGTTGCAGGATCGCGCTCGACACAGCGGCGGAACAGTCCGGCTTCGACCGGGGCGGCGCAATGGGCGATGCAGACCAGATCCTCGTCGCCGGCCGCCTCGACCTCTGCCCGATAAAACACCCAAAAGTCGTCGAGCAGCGCGTCCAGCCCGTCATGGGTGCAGGGAATATCGGTCATCATCGGGATGACCTCGCGGTCCACCCAGGGATCGACCGGCCCGATCAACGGGCACCGGCCCAGAAAGACGGCGGGCGCAGCGCCGCCGCCACGCGCCACCGCCGCGATGGCAAAAGGCGCGCCATAGAGCCCATTGGTTTCTGCATCCACGGCGAGGATCCGTCTGGGCGTGACTCGCGTGTCAGGCGTAAACATGTGGCATCTCATTCATATGCGCGGCATGATGTGACGATAATGCAATCATACGTGGACCACCGCCATGGCGACATCCCCGGAGGGCCCCGGGCCCGGTCAACCCTACTACATCCGGATGGAGTGCGTGAATTTCAGCGCGGTCCTCTCGGATACCGAGGATCTGAGCACCATCCGCGGCAGCGGCCTCGCCATGCTGCATGCCGTCGAATATGCGGCCAAGGCCCTGAAGGAGCTGACCCGGGGCGCGGTCGAGCAGGTGACGACCGGTGCATCGGTGGGGGTGTTCCGGGTGAGCGCGGCGGATCAGGCCGACGCCTGGACGGTCGCCCGCAATCTGCGGGCGCGGCTGACGGCCCATGCCCCCGCGGCAGCCAACGATGAGGAGAGTGAGCCAGCCAGGCCGCTTCCGGGCGCCATCGATGAAGCCGAGCTTCTCCGGGTCCTGGACCATCTGAGCATCCTGACGGCCGCCTGTGCCGCGACGGCGGACTTCCGGGCCGATATGGAAACCCTGCTGGCGCTGATCCGCTGGCAGCAGCAGCAGGCCCCCTCGCTGGTGCTGCCTGCGGCGGGGACCAGCTGGGACAAGACAAAGCTGATCTGCCCGAACGATCATACCCGGCTTGCGGATACCTATATTTTCCGGCGCAAGGATGAGGGCCCCGGCCGATATCCGGCGAGCCGGAGCGTGCGCGACCGCCATGCCTATGGCCGCCATTATAAGCAGACGCTTTATGATCGGGTGATCGACGGCATACCCTATCTGAAGGACGACGGCTCTAAGCGGCGCAAGCGCGCATATGCTGACGAACTCGCCGATCCGGCCCGTCAGCCCGACAAAGCCCTCGATGGCAAAATGGCCGCGCTCTATGCCGACGAACTCGCCGATCTGGCCCGCCGGCTCGGTGCGCCCCTCGATGGCAAAATGGCCGTGCTCTATGCCGACGGCAACCGGTTCAGCGAACAGATCCGCGACCTTGTGAAGGCAAGCGACACCCCGATCGAGACCCAGAAGGCGATCGACAAGGCGCTTCAGGGCTGGCGCAGTAAGCTATTGGAGAAGGTGGTCAAGCTGATCGAGCTGGATGATCGGGATTATCCCCTCACGCGGATCGAAACCCTGCTCTGGGGCGGGGATGAACTGATCTGGGTGCTGCCGGCCTGGCGGGGGTGGGAAGTGGCTGCGCTCTTTGCCGAGCATATCCGCAACGAGCCGGTGGAGGGGAAGGGCAGGTCGATGGACGTGCCGGAGAAGGATGGCTGGTCGATGAACATGTCCCACGGTCTGGGCATGGTGTTCTGCCACTATGATGCGCCGATCAACGGCATCCGCACGCTGGCGAAAAATCTGGCCGACAAGGTCGCGAAGGCAGAACGGACAAGCACCCGTCTGGCGGTCATGGTGCTCGAATCCTTCGATGCCGTCGGCCAGGACCTGGAGGCGCATCTGACGCGGACCTATGGAACAGCGGGCATCACGCCGAGCGCCATGTGCCTGACGGCCCCGCAGGGGGCAAGCTGGAACGACGTGCCGTGCGCCGTGGCGAAGATGAAGGAACATCTGCCCCGTCGCCGGCTGCATGCCCTGGCCGATGCCCTGCTTCGTCACGGGCCGGTGACGACGGAGACCGACCGGGCCCGGGGTCGGTTCTGGCGCGATCTGGATGCACCGGCCGAGGCGGCGATCCGCGAGGCTGCGGAGACGCTGGGGAGGTGCTGGGGGTTCGATGCGCAGGGAACGGATGCCCGGCTCTGGCTGCATCTCGACATGCTCTGGGACTATCTGGCCCCGGACGTACAGGACATGGCGGAGGTCTGAGGGCCATGGAGATCAGCCGTTACGAGTTGAGCCTGACGGTCGCCGGACCGGTTCTGCCCCGCGCCACCGCCATCGGCCGGCCGGGCATCCACACGCCGATCCTGCGCCAGGGCGACCGGCTGGACGGCCTGCCGGTCATTCCCGGCAGCCATGTCGCCGGCAAGCTGCGCGAGGCCTGGACCCAGCTGGGGGAGATTGCTCCGGACCAGTTTACCGATGTCGACACGCTGTTCGGCGCCCCGGGCTTCGCGCCCGACGCGGCCGTGGAGGGGCCGGCCGGGCAGCGCAAGCGGGTGATCCTGCCCGGCGATCTGGTGGCGGACCATGCCGGCCGTCCGGACGGGCGCCGGACCCGGGTGAAGATCAGTGATGAGACCGGGACGGTCGAGCGCGGGGCGCTTCAGGTCCTGGAAGCCCCCTATGCCCCCGGTGACCAGGTCACCTTCACCGGCGCGCTGATCATTCTGGGTAATTCCGACGAAGCGCCCTATGCGGCAGAGATCGCCGACCGGCTGCGGATCTGCCTCAACTGGATCCTGCAGCTGGGTGGGTTGCGCGGCGCCGGCTTTGGCCGTGTGCTGACGGCGGAACTGAAGGAGGCGAACGGCAAAGGGCAGGGCGCCCTGCCGGAAGATGCCGACCGCCTGCGGTTGGTTCTGGCCTTCGAGACCCCGTTCTGCATTTCGGAGCGGCCGGTCTATGGCAACATGTTCCATTCGGTGGATCATGTGGCGGGGCGGGTGATCAAGGGCGTGCTGGCCCGGCTGATCTCTCATGCCCATCCCGAGAGCGGCGTGATGGCGCCCGTGACGCCCGCGATCCTGACCCGGCTGCATATCGGCCAGGCCGAGCCGGTGCACTGCCCCGGCACCGCTGCGGAAGAACGGCTTGAAGCGGCCGGCGGTCTTTCGGGCCGGCGGCCGCTGCCCTGCCCGGAATCGCTGGCGACGGCGGGCGACGAGGTGGTGGTCGATCTGGCCGAAGAGACCGAGCCGGTTCTGATCGACGGCATGGCGCCATCCCACCCGACCGACTGGAAGAACACGCCCGACACCGTCACGGCGATGATGCGCAATGGTGCCGATCTCGCGTCGGCGGGCGGGAAGGCGGTGGGCCGGGTGATGCGGGTGCGCACCGCGATTTCGCCCGAGCGGCGCCGGGCGGCGCGCAGCCAGCTTTTCGGCCAGGAATGCTGCCGGGTGGAGGATCATGTCTGGCTGGGCCATATCGACCTCTACGGCCTGGATCAGGATGAGCGTGGCCATGTGCGGGCGGCTCTTGCCAATCTTGCCCGGACCGGGCTGGTCGGCATCGGCAAGACCGATGCCACGGCGCTGATCCGGGTGGTTCCGGAGAGCCTGCCCGCGGTGCCGGTTCCAGAGGTCGGCCGCCCGATCCGGATGCTGATCGTGACCGAAACCCTGCTCTGCCCGCCGGATGTGCTGGGCCGGCATCAGGGGCTGGCCGAGTTGCGTGCCGCCTATGCCCGCGTGATCGACGAGCTGTCGGGCGGCACGCTGCGCCTGCACCGGGCCTTCACGACCGAGGCGATGCGCGGCGGTGCTTTCCATGCCCGTAAGCGCCCGCCAAAAACGCAGTATCGGCCCTGGGGCGTAACCCAGCCCGGCAGCCTGTTCGTGATCGAGCCGACCGGCACGGGCGACGCCACCCCGGTGCTGACGCGCTGGAGCCGCATCGGCCTGCCGGTGCCGCCATCGGTGCTCAAGGACTATGAGCTGGACGGGATCGCGGCCGATCAGCTGTGGAACCATTGCCCCTGGTTGCCGGAAAACGGCCATGGCGCGGTGGTCTTCGACCCGCCGCGCCCCGAAGGCCATCTGCAGGACCGGACACGCCTGACCCGGATCCACCTGCCCGACGGCCTTTGGGCGACGCCCGAACCCGATCCGGCACGGACCTCCGCGGGAGGTGAGGCATGACCAGGAAACCCGCCTTCGGGCCGCGCTGGCTGATCACCGGCAGGCTTCGGCTCACCTCGGAGCTGCATCTGGGCACCGGCGAAAGCCGGCCCGACGACGCCCTGCGCGGCCCCCGCATGACTGAGGACGAGACCCCCGACATCGCGCTGGTCGCCGGCAGCGACACCGGGCGTCATTACATCCCTGGCACCTCGCTCAAAGGTGCGCTCAGGGCCTGGATCAATCGGCATCTGGCGCAGCTGGCACCCGACGGCCTGATCACTGACGACTGGCAGCGGGACGTCTTCGGCCATGTCACTACCCGCAGCGATCGGCCCGGGGAGGAAGATGACGGCCTGGGCGGCCGCGTCATCATCGGCGATGCCGAAGTCAGCGCCACGCAGACGATCCAACCCGCCCGCGAGGCCCGCATCGCCATCGACCCGCGCACCCGCACCGTCGACGGTCGCCGCCTGTTCCACCAGCAGACCCTGCCGCCGGGCACGGTTTTCGATATCCGCGTGGTGATCGAGACGCCGCCTGCGGAGGACGGGCGCCAGCTCGTGCCCTCAGCCGAAATCGCCCAGGCCCTGCTGACCGCCTTCGCCGGCTTCGACACCGGCCCCGAAGAGACCCGCATCCGGCTGGGCGCCGACAAGGGTATGGGCAAGGGGGCGGCGGTGTTCGAGCTGGGGGAGGTGCGGTGTTATGATGCGGAGATCGTGAAGCTCTGGCTGGGGTCGGGCGGGAAAGACCGCTGGGATGACGCCCGAGCCGTCGCAAAACGGGCGAGACGTAAGGCTGATGCCCTGCTGCAAGAACATAAGATGCAGTGGAAGAATGCCCGACCAGCTGGCCCGATGCCGTCCTGGCCGTGGATTTTTGCCGTCACAATCGATCTTCATTTCACGTCCCGGCTGCTGATGTCCAGTCCTGATCCGTCTGCTCGTCGCGCACATGCCGAGAAACGCAGGCAGGTTGAAGATGGCGGGATCGAGCCGCTTGTCCTGGAGTATCGACGGACATCGACCGGAGATCCGGCCTTGCCGGCGACCTCGGTCAAGGGCGTTCTGCGCGCCCGGGTGCAGCGCATCCTGAACACCATTTTTACGACCACCGGACAGGCCATGGCCGACGGCCTGACCGGAACATTGTTCGGCAGTGTCGGGCATCGAGGGCGCGTGCGGATCGGCACCCCACAGATCGCCCAGCGGAGCTTTTCCAGGGTCGAGCAGGAATATATCGCGCTCGATCGTTTCAGCGGCGGCGGCGCAGACGGGCGGAAGTTCAAAGTCGCCGGAATTGAGAATGGGCACTGGTCGGTTCCGGTTGCGCTGAACCTGGAAGGCCTGGAAGAGGATCAGCGAATATTCTGCTTCGCCTGCATGTGTCTGTTGTTCAAGGATCTTGCCGATGGTGACGTGACCTTCGGCCATGGTGCAGCCCGGGGATATGGGCGCAGTAAGGCCACGATCAGAGATCTGCGGATCGGCGAGGCACTGGACTCTGACGTCTGGTCGACCCTGCGTGGGATCGGCCCGGAAACCAATTTAATGACGTCTGAAGTCTTCATTCTGACGGCCCGTCAGGCACTGCGGAAACTTCACGTGGCCAAGGCATCAGTGACCGATATCTCTGCGGGAGACGCGTCATGAGCACATCCTCCTCCGATCTCTTCATCAATCCATACCAGTTCATCGATATTTCGGAGCCCATTGAAAAGCATCGTGACGAGCTGCTTGGAACCTATCCGATCATCCGGGAGCTGAAGACCGCCGGTGCAGACCTTGGACATCTGACCCATGACAGGTGGCTGGAGGGCAGCTATTCAGGACATTTCGTCTGTACGCTCATGACGTTCTCGCCCGTGGTTGTCGGCGGCCAGCAGACGGCGGCGACAAGTGATGCTTATGGCCGGGTGGAACCATTCAGATATCGGGGCAAGATTGCGTTACCTGCCAGCAGCCTGAGGGGAATGCTCTCCAGCATTGCGGAGATTGCGAGTGGTTCCGCCCCGCGAATCCTGGATCGGAGGGGCATCCTTTCTTATCGGGTCGACCTGTCTGACGCACTTTCGGCAATGGCCATGGTCGAGCGAGACCTCAGAGATCCCACGAAACTGGTGCTCAGACCGCTTGCCGTCCCCACTTTTGAGATTAAGAAAAAATCACCCGGAAAATGGATGATTGATGATTTCGATCGGTTCAGCAGGAAGTGGTCAAAGTGCTTCCCGGGACTATCATTCAAATATTACTTCGATAAAGATCAAATTCCTTATGAAGATTCTTCATTTGTATCTGAAGACGGTCATCGTCGGAAATATGAATGCCCTGCGGCGGCATTGGTTCCGCGCTTTCAGCGCGAATATGATATTGTCGCGACGGAAAATAAGTGGGATCTGACAGTTGATGGCAAAAAAATTCCGATCAAGGTAAAGATCCAGGACGGCCGTTATTTCGTGCTTGGGGGATATGCCGGCAGCACTCCTGCGCCTCACGACGAGGAAACCTCGTCTTCCGGGGCAGCTGTCGGCTATGTGCGCGGTATAGAAGCGGCTGGAGAGACGGTGCAGGTCCGCAAATACGATGTGTTTCTGCGGGAGGTGGCACGGAACACCCCGACACTGCCTTTGCCGGAAGAGGTTGTGCGGCGATATGTCCGCCTGGCGGAGGAAGCCTATGAAAGCGCGCTGGCCGAGCGCCGACGGAGCAAAGGTCGGACGCCCGCCGTGCTCTATCCTCGGAATGCGCCGAAGAACAAGGCCGACGGGTTCCGTCCGCGCCCCGGCGATATTGTCTTTTTCGACACGTCCGATAAGGACGGCTCCGTCATCGAGATCAGCTACAGCGCTGCATGGCGGCGATATGCATTGCGCAATACGGGAGACAATTCGTTTGAAGCCGCCGATATCCATGATTTTTTCGAAGCCAGTGAAGAACGCGCAGGCCGCCGTCTGCGTCCGGTGACAGCTGAGACCGCCGGGACGCCTCTGTCTCGGGCGGAGGCCCTGTTCGGCTTCGTTGCCGACACTGGTGTCGCTGACGAGGAGGGCGACCGCGCAGGGTTATCCTATGCCGGCCGCGTTCAGGTCGGTTTTGCAACCCTTGGCAAACGGGTCTCTCAGGAGGACCCGCTGGACAACAGGAAGGTTCTGCGCGTTCTCGCCAGCCCGAAACTGCCGTCGGAGTCCTTCTACTTTCATACAACGGACGTCGATACGAAGGGGCCGCTCTCACTGACGAACCATCGTCCTAACGGTACCAAGATGTATGTGCACAACGGATCTCCTCGTCCAATCAGCATTCGAAAGATCGCTCAAGGTGATGATCAGGCCCGCCAGAAACTTGAGGTGCGCCCGATAAGCGAGAAAACGAAATTTATATTTCGTGTGTATTTTGAGAATCTGGATATTCGAGAACTTCAGCTTCTTGCTTTCGCAATTACGCCGTCAGATAATTTCTGTCACAAGATCGGGCTGGGCAGAAACATTGGGATGGGGACCGTCATTATCAAGGTGAAATCTCTCGTATTGTGGGATCGGGGACAGCGATATATCGATCCCTTCGATACCGGCCATCAACAGCAATTCGATGGCGAGGATAACAATACCCCCCTTGCACCCCGGCAGCTTGCAGCCGGTTGGCGTCGTCTGTTGGAAGAGGCCCTTCCTCAGACGGCCCGGGCCCTTGACACGCTTGGCAGGTTGCCTCCCAAAGATGGCCCGGCCGTAGCCCATCCTTTTGCCCTGGATCAGCAGATCCATACGGAAGACAAAACGTTCAGCTGGTCAGCGAACAACAAGCGCCTGGCGGCCGGGAAGCGACAGACGCTCGGTCCCATCCGCGACGGAAAGCTCTCGACCCTGAAACCGAATGGTAACGGGAGTAAGGAGAGCGATAAGAGCGGCGGTAAATGACGCCATTCGGCCCTGCCAAGGTCGGCCCGGGGCAAGATCAGAAACCTGCCACGGCACCAACATCCGCGGCAGAACGCCTCACCACCCCCGCCCTGACCGGCGGGTTCGACCTGCTCGGCCCGGTCTTCACGCGAGAGGTGATCCACCTCCGCTGTGCGGCCCCGGCCGGGCTGGAGGATGGGCCGTGGATGGGGGCGGCCGTGCGGGGCGCGCTGGGGCGGGTTCTGGAAGAGCGGGCGGCAAACGGAGGGGCGGGCGGTCGGCGGGATCCGTTCAACCGGCCCGCGGCCTTCGCGATCCTGTTCCAGACCCAGGCCATGCTCACCCGCCGGCTGGAAGTGCCCCGGCCCTGGCGGTTGCGGGTGCAGCGGCGCGGCCGCAGCCTCACCATCGAGATCGCGCTCTACGGCTTCGCCGGCTATTGGGCGCCCGCCGTCGCCGATGCCCTGGTCGAGGCGCTGGCCGCCGGCGTGTCGCTGCGCGCGCTCGGCCGGATGCGCGTGCCCTGGCCGGTCGAGGCGCTGGAGATCCGCCGGGTCACGGGCCTGCCCACAGGACCCGACACCCGACTGCCCGACACCTCGCGCGCCCTGGTGCTGGACATCGAAACCCCGCTCGCCCTCAAGGCCGGCGGCGCGCTGGCCGGCCATCTCGACAATCTGCCGATGATGCTCGCCGACCGCGCCAGCGGCCTGGCCCGCTGGCACGACATCGCCATCGCCGCCGATTTCAGCGCCCTGCGCACCGCCTCACGCAGGCTGCGCATCCAGGCCGACGGCCTGATCCCCGACCGCTGGGAACGCCGCTCCGGCCGCCTCGCCGGCCGCATCATCCCGATGGCCGGCTTCCGCGGCCGCCTGATCCTGCAGGATCTGGACCCGGCCTTCGCCCTGCCGCTCGCCATCGCCGCCGATGCCCATCTGGGACAGGGCGCGACGGCCGGCCTCGGGTGGTTCAGCGTCTCGGAAGACTGACGGCAGAAGACCGGGCTGCCGCCCGGACCCGCCCGGAGGCGCGGCCTCCGGACCTCGGGCGTGGATGGGGAGCGGAGCCATTGGTCATGGCTTCAAACTCAAGCGCAGGTACGAAGCAAACCTGCCAAAGGTTTCCATGACCGGAGCCATTGGTCATGGCTTCAAACCGAGATCCACCTCGACGTCGAGTCCACCTGTTTCCATGACCGGAGCCATTGGTCATGGCTTCAAACACCATCATCCAAACTCCGTGGGGGAGATATGGTTTCCATGACCGGAGCCATTGGTCATGGCTTCAAACTGCGCCATTACGCGACGGAGCTTCTGGTCGAGTTTCCATGACCGGAGCCATTGGTCATGGCTTCAAACTCCCCTCCTTCCAACCCATTGTCAACTGGCCTCTGAAGATCCCATTTTCCGTCGGCATCCTTGATGCTTCATACGATAGCATGATGTCCTCCGGTGATTTTGATATTTTATATTATATTTCAATAAGATAATAATATCCACTGGGTATCCGGCCCTCAGAGGGGGGCTTCTGGGCCGCAGGGGGCGTATAGGTGCAGAAGCCTGTGGCCAGAGAGACCAGCACGACCAGGACATGCCCCAGGCCGATATTGCGCAGGGCCGCCCGGTCGGGGTCGCGGCCGGGGTGGACATAGGTGGTGTAGCAGGCAATGCGCCTGTGCAGCCAGCGGCGCAGCCCGCCCTCCGGCAGACGGCGGCAGGCGGCGTCGAGGTACCGCGCCAGCCGGTTCGGTCTGGCGGCGGACGGGGGCTCGGCCGGGTGGGGGCGGCCGAACAGCTCTCGCCGGTACAACAGCGCCGAGACGCCGCAGCCGATGATATAGGCCACGGCCCAGACCGGCAGATGAGCGATGGCCGAAGCCCCGGACAGCAGATCCCAGATCGGCGCCTCGCCCTTGGCGTCGCTGCCGGCGACGAATTCCTTCAGCCCCAGCAGGCCGATCGCGATCACCACCGGCAGGCCCAGGCCGAACAGCACCGCCTGAACCCGGGCGCCGCGGCGTTCGATCATTGCGGCGGCTTCTTCGGTCAGGCTGGCGAGCCAGCTTTCGGTGCGGGTGATCTTGTCGTCGATCAGCCGGTATTCGGCATCGAGCCGCGCCTGACGGCGCATCAGCTCGAACAGCTCCCGCCCCTGGACCTGGGTGGTGACATCGCCATACCACAACCCATCATTGAAGCGGATCAGCCGCCGGCGCAGATCCCGGAACTGCGCGCGCTGATCGTTGACCGGGTCGGCATCGCCTTCCACCAATTGTGGCAGGCGGCGGACCACGTCGGCGGTGAACTGCGTCAGCACACCGGCCTGGATCTGGGTGATCAGGAACAGCCGGCGATACATGGTCGGCATCTGCACCGCATGGATCACATTGCGCGCGAACCAGCCACTGCCCCACATCACGAAGGAATGGCTGGTGGCGGCAAACCACGAGCCATCGGCATCGAAGCGACCATAGGCGGCGGCGGCAATCTCGGCGCGGGTGGCCCCGGGGTCATAGGCGGGGCCGCTGCCATAGGGATCGACGGTGGCGAGCCGGCCGCGCAGCCAGAGCCGGCGCTCGACCGCCTCGGCCTGATCGGGCACCTGCCCGAGCGTCACCAGGGAGTGGACGACATGGGCGCGATCATCGGTCAGCAGCCGCGGTGCCAGCCTTGCCCGGTCCCAGCCCAGCGCCGCGAAGGCGATGTCGATCAGCGCGCCGAACCAGCCGGTCAGCCGCTGATCATCCGGCGTCACGGCATGGCCGCGGATCATATGCCCCAGCATCCCGGACGGGCCATGAAGGCTGATCGCGACATGGCCGCCGGTCGGCTTCTCGGGCAGCCCGGCCTCTGCGAAGCCTGAATGGGTGAAGCGGCCAAGGGCCGCCCAGTCCAGCGCATCGGCGACGGTGAAAACCGGCCCGGCGGGTGGGGTCAGAAGCGCCCGCCAGCCCTGGGGGACATCCTCGTTCGCGGCCTTCCAGGGCTGCATCTGCGCGGCCAGGCTCAGATGTTCCTCGCCCGAGGGGCCGGGGTTCAGCCGGTCGCCCAGAATGACCTCCAGGATCAGCACCGAGCGGAAGGCCAGATGCAGGCGCAAGCCCACCACCGGCGCGCAGCGGGCCGAGGCGCGGCTGTTGTGGACATAGCGGAGCGACAGCGGACCTGTCGGCTGCCCGTTGAGCCGGCCGCCCGCGCCGACATCGATCATCAGGCTGATCAGGGCATGACCATGGGTCAGCGCGTCGGCAAGCGCCGTGCAGCCGTCGGCCGGCCCGGTCTGACCGGCGGAAACGGCGGGGGCGAAGATGTCGCGCACCTGATCGGCCAGATAGATCCGTTCCTCGTCGGTGGCCTGCAGAAGGTGAACCGGGCGGTTCGGGTCGCGGGTCGCGGCACAGAGCGCCTGGATGTCGTCTGCCGTCAGCTCCTGCTTCAGGCCCAGGATCTGGCTGAAGGACAGCCGCCAGCCCGCCACCGGCCGGTTGCCGTTCAGCAGATTGGCCAGGATCCTGTCGGCAAGGGCATCCAGCGCCGCCGCATCGGTGCCGGTGCGGTCTTCGGCGCCGAAGAACAGGCACTCGCCGCCGCCGCCGTAATAATGGAGCCGACCGGTCCCCCAGGCCGCCCGCAGATCGGGCCGGAACCAGTCGCGCATCAGCCCGGCATTGCGGCGGGCGCCGTAATGTTCCAGGGCGACGGTCCGGGGCGCCGGCGCCTCGTCCGCGGCCTCCCCGGTTTCGGGCCGCCGGGTGACCAGGATCAGCAGATCGGTCTCGGCATCGGGCCGTCCGCCGCCGGTCTGCCACATCCTGAGCAGGATCGCCTCGGCGGCGATGTCGCGATCGGTCTCGGGCACCTCGGCCAGAATCAGCCGTTCCCCGCCTGAGGCCCGGTCGGCGCCCGGGGTAAATGCCCGCAGCCGGAGCGGTTCCCGCGCGACATCGTCCACCCGGCCCAGCCAGGCGTTGACTTCCGTCGCTGGTGCGCGACAGATCCGGGACAGGATCGCCCCGGCATCGACGGGGGCCATGCCATGGCTTTCATGGTGGTCGCGCATCTCCTGGGCGATCACCGCATCCCAGGCGCGGATCCGGAGCATGATCCGGATCAGCACCTCTCCCGCCAGCACCTCGGGGAGATGCGTCTCGCCCGCTCTCTCCTGCGCCTCGCCATGCGTCGGTGGGGCTGTGGCATCCGGGCATGGCAGGTTCCAGGCCTCGGCAGGCAGGCGGCGGCTGACCGTGCCCCAGTCGACCTGGTCGCAGGGGCTGATGTCGACACCGACGAGCTGCGAGAGCGCTTTGCAGGCGGCGGCCGATGCAGCGGCCTTGCGGCAGACCATCGCCTCCAGCGCGCCGATCAGCCCGGCCATGCCGCCCAGATCATTGGCGATGATCAGCCGGTCCAGCACGGGGATCTGATCCCGGTCATGGCCGCCGAATTGTTCCAGAAGCGACACCGGCCGTTGCGGCGCAGCGGCAAACCCCGCCGCCGCAGCGCCGGTGCCCGGGCCGTCATCCACCACCACATGGCCCGGATGGCAGCGCAGCCTGACCCCGGTTGCCGCAATCACCGCGGCGGCGTCGGCATCGGCGATCCCCGCCAGCACCACCTCGCGCAGGCGCGGCGTGGCGACTGTCTCGGACGCCGCCAGCCGGGTCATCACCCGGTCCAGCAGATCGGCCGGCATCCCACCCGTCTGCCGCCAGGACCCCGCGACCGCGAGCGTTTCAGTCCCGCGCCCGCTCTCTGCCGCCAGGACCTCCGCCACCCGGGCGGTCACCAGATCCCGCACCACCACCACGACCAGCCGCATGGCGCCCCCCACTCCGATCAACCCTGGGACGAGGCTATCATCCGGACGGGTGAGCGGGAAGAGTGAAGGGTCACAGGATCGGAGGGGGAGAGGATCGCTTTTGAAAAGGAAGAGGGTAAGACACAGGAAGACTCATGACCGGAGCGATTGGTCATGGCTTCAAACGTGTTATTGCCGCGGCGGGGCGGGAAATAGTTTCCTTGACCGGAGCGATTGGTCATGGCTTCAAACCTGTTCATCGATGCCTTCAAGCTGGGCATCATGTTTCCATGACCGGAGCGATTGGTCATGGCTTCAAACGCGTCGACTCCTACAACAAGGAGCACGGCCTGGAGTTTCCATGACCGGAGCGATTGGTCATGGCTTCAAACCACTCAATCGCCAAAACCTATCCTCTCGAGTTTCCATGACCGGAGCGATTGGTCATGGCTTCAAACACGGGCCGTTCCCGTTCCTCGACGTCGCCAGGTTTCCATGACCGGAGCGATTGGTCATGGCTTCAAACCATGACCATGACCGTTTCCGATCTCGTTCTGGTTTCCATGACCGGAGCGATTGGTCATGGCTTCAAACGAGACTTCGCATGCGGTCCTCGTTTTTCGCCGTTTCCATGACCGGAGCGATTGGTCATGGCTTCAAACTATACACTGTATAAGGAGGCGAAGCAGCGGAGGTTTCCATGACCGGAGCGATTGGTCATGGCTTCAAACTCCCCCTCTTCCAGGCCATTGTCAAGATATCCTGTTTTGGTCCATTTTCCGTCGGGATCGGGATCATTTCATACACAGGTATTCGTCCCTTGAAGACATCCAGGTTTCTGCAATAATATCAGACAATTATGAATTCCACTGGGTCTTTCCGCCATGTTCGACCGTCTGCTTGCTCCCGATCGGCTCTGGGAAGCCTGGTTCAAGGTGTTGCGCAACCGTGGCGGTCCCGGTGGCGATGGTGAAAGTCTGGATGCCTTCCATATCGGTGTCGAGCCCCGGCTTGCCCGGCTGGCGGCCGATGTGCGGGGCGGAACCTACCGGCCAGGGCCCTATCGTCTGCTCGATGTTCCGAAGGATGATGGCGGCACCCGCCGGCTGGCCATTCCCTGTGTCGCGGATCGGGTTCTGATGACATCCGCGGCCCTGGTCATGGGGCCGATGCTTGATGCGACCTTCGAACCCTCAAGCCATGGCTATCGGCCGGGCCGTGGGGTTCGCACCGCCATTGCCCGGGTCGAGAGCCTGCGGGATCAGGGTTTCCACTGGGTGCTGGATGCCGATATCACCAGATTTTTCGATCGCGTGCCCCATGACCGCCTGCTCGATCGCTTGCAACAGGCCACCGGGGATGCTCGTCTGGTCGATCTCGTCGGCCTCTGGCTGGATGGCTATGATCGGGAAGGCGAAGCCGGACGGGGGGACGGTCTCGGGCTGCCGCAGGGCTCTCCCGTCTCGCCACTTCTGGCCAATCTCTATCTGGATACGGTCGATGAACGCATCGCGGCCGCCGGGCTTCATCTGGTGCGGTTTGCCGATGATTTCGTGATCCTGGCGGCAGACGAGGCGGCGGCGGAAGGCGCGCGCGCCCATGTCGCCGCCCTGCTTGCCGATCACGGCCTGCATCTTCATCCGGACAAGACCAGGGTGGTCAGTTTCGATCAGGGGTTCGCCTTTCTGGGCAAGCTCTTCGTCCGCTCCCTGGTGCTGCCCCGGCCCGATGACGATCCAACGCCGGAGGCGGCCATGCCTCCGGCGACGGCATCCCCGGTGCCTGACCCGATCGCGATGACGCCAGGCGATCCCGAAGCTTCGCCGATCCTGCGGCCACTCTATGTCGTCGAACCCGGGCGCCGGCTCAGCGTCCGCAATCAGGCCTTCACGGTGGAAGAGATCGAGACGGGGCGGGAGCTGATCGCGCTTCCGGCGGCACGTGTCGGTCGCATCGAACTCGGTCATCGGGTCGCCGCCGATGCCCGGTCCCTGCGCCATGCGGCGGCCGCCCGTATTCCCGTCGCCCTGCTCGACGGCCTGGGCGGGGTCGAAGCCTGGCTGGAGCCAGATGGCGGTGCCCGGGGGCAGCGCCATCTTGCCCAGGCGCGTCATATCCTGAACCCCGACAGCCGGCTCACCCTGGCCCGGCTGCTGGTGGATGCCCGGCTTCAGACCACCCAGGCCCTGCTCAAGCGTCTGAACCGACGCAAGCGTCTGGCAACGGTCGATGCGGCTGCCGATCGGCTGAAGCGGATCCGGCGGAAACTGCCGCTGGCCGCCGATATCCCGCAGCTGATGGGACATGAGGGCGAGGCCGCCGCGATCTACTGGCCGGCCCTTGGAGCCCTGATCGACCATGGCTGGGTCTTCCGTCGCAGATTGCGGCGCAACGCGGCTGACCCGGTGAACCTGATCCTGGACTGGCTGGCATCATTGCTGGCCCGCGAGATTAAGGCCCTTGCCACCCGCCACGCTCTGGATCCGGGTCTCGGTGTGCTTCACGAGGTGCGCGACGGCCATGATGCGCTGGTCTCGGACCTGATCGAAATCTTCCGGGCGCCACTCGCTGAAGCCTGCACGGTCTATCTGTTCAACAACCGGATCCTGGGGCCCGATGACATCATCCGCTATCCGCCGCCGCCGGATGCCCCCGATCAGGCGGGTGTCCCTGGCCAGCCGGATGGCGGCTGGCGGGTGCTGCCGGAAGCGGGGCGGCGGGTGATCCGCACCTGGGAAGGCTGGCTCGACCGGCCGGTGACCGGCCCGGATGGGCGGCGGCGGGCCTGGCGCGGCCTGATCGACACCCAGCTTGCCGCCTGGTGCCGGCATATCGAGGACGACGCACCCTTCGTCCCCTATCACCTGGACTACTGAATGCCCGCCTGCCAGCAGAAAGCCGCCCTCATGTCCGAGACCCGCTTCGTGATGGTCTATGCCTATGACATCGTCGCCGACCGTGACCGCGACCGGATCGCCGGCCTCCTGGAAGATGTGGCCGTGCGCGTGCAGCGCAGCGTGTTTGAAATTCGCCAGACCCGGGAGGAGGCCGACCGGCTCATCGCCCGCCTGACCCCGTATCTTGCCCCCGGTGACAAGCTCAGGGTCTATGCCCTCGGGGCCACCGGTCTTGATCACAGCCGTGTTTTCGGCGGGCCGCCGCTTCCGGAACCCGCGGATTACTGGTTGCTGTAAACCTCACCCGATGCGACGCCGGAAAGCGTGGGAACCCAGGTTCCCCGCGGCGCAAGGGGCAAGCGCCAGCGGCGGTGCCGCCGTCGTCGATCGCGGGGTCTCCCCAGCCTTCGGCGGCAGGCCGCCTGCAGGCCGGCGCGCAGCGCCGCCCCGGGCTCGGGCCCGGGGTGGGTGATCCCCCTCCCCGCGATCGACCCCTCTGAGCTGCGCCGCTTCCCCTCCTTCGTTCGCCCCTTGGGCGTTGTCGGTCGATGAAATCGACCGACACATCAAGACGGAGGAGACCATGAAGCAGGATCTTCACGCCGAGGTGACCGCCCGGATCGTGGCGCAGCTTGAGACGGGTGTGCGGCCCTGGATGCGCCCCCCCGACCGCAACCAGAAAAATCGACGGGGGAGAGCGTTGCAGGCCGGCCGCTTCGGGCCACGGGTGAGCCCTATCGTGGAATCAACACCCTCATTCTGTGGGAGGCGAGCCTCATCCGCGGCTATCATGCGCCGACCTGGATCACCTTCCGGCAGGCCGGATTCTTAATGGGTGTGGGGCAGAAGGCGGCACAGTCCGTCGGGGTGAGCGCGGGACCACGGTTGTCTACAGCTCTGCCCTCACCCGTACCGATGTCGATCCGGAGACGGGCGAGGAAGCAGAGACCCGGATCCCGTTCCTGAAGAGCTATACGGTGTTCAATGTCGAGCAGTGCGACGGACTGCCGGACCGATTGACGGCTCCGCTTCCCGCGTGCCCCGAACCTGAACGGATCGCTGCCGCCGAAGCCTTCATCGAGGCGACGGGCGCCCGCATTGAGGCCGGGGGTGGGCGTGCCTTTTATGCGCCGGCCCGGGATATGATCGGCATGCCGGCACGCGCTGCCTTCCGCGACGCTCATGGCTGGTACGCCACCCTTTTGCACGAGCTGACTCATTGGACCGGTCATCCCGCCCGGTGTCATCGTCAGTTCGGCCGGCGCTTCGCCGATCAGGCTTACGCCCGTGAAGAGCTGGTTGCCGAGCTTGGCGCGGCCTTCCTGTGCGCGGATCTGGGCGTTGCACTCACGCCGCGCGAGGACCATGCCGCCTATCTCGCGAGCTGGCTCGATGTGCTCAGGGCAGACAAGCGTGCGATCTTCCAGGCCGCGAGTTTTGCGGCACGGGCGGTCGACTATCTCCATGCGCTGCAGGCGGCGGCATCGGGGCAGGCTGTCGCGTAGCCATAAAAATGCACTTACATCACTGTATATACAGTGATGTAAGTGCATCTCAATATATCATTGGCCTCTGATGGGCGGAAGGACAGTGACGGGCATGGGCAGGGCAATCGGGTGAAACAGTGCGTGACAGGACGGAAAAAGTCTGAATCTCTCGTTGTCGACGTTGCTGGCTTGGGAGGGATGGATGGAACCGTGTGGGGCCTTGGGCGAAGCGATTGGGTTTCTTGAGCATTTTGAGGAGCTTCCGGACGGGCGGCAAGCTGGCAAGATTGTGTATCCGCTTGATGAGGTGCTGCTCCTGAGCCTTCTGGCGGTGCTGGCGGGAGCGGAGACCTTCACGGACATCGCGCGCTTTGGCCAAAAGAAGCTCGATCTGCTGCGGCGCTTCCGGCCATTCGCGGATGGCACGCCGCCGCACGACACGCTGGGTGACATCTTCGCGTCGCTGGACGCGGAGAGCTTTCAGCGGTGCTTCGTGTCGTGGGTGGCGTCGGTTACCGGGACGCCTGAGGGCGTGATCGCCATTGATGGCAAGACCGTGCGGCGTTCGGGCGGGAAGAAGGACGCGAAGGCGCCCATCCACATGGTCTCGGCCTTCGCCGCCCGGCAGCGTCTGGTGCTGGGTCAGGTCAAGGTGGACGAGAAGTCGAACGAGATCGTGGCCATTCCCAAGCTATTGGACCTGCTGGCGATCGAAGGGGCCATCGTGACCATCGACGCCATGGGATGCCAGCGCGACATTGCGGCCAGGATCACCGACAAGAAGGCCGATTACGTGTTGGCCCTCAAAGGCAATCAAGGATCGCTGCGCGAGGACGTCGCCCTGTTCGTCGCCGAACAGCAGGCCAAGGGCTTCCAGGATACGACCATCAGCCAGCACGAGACCGTCGACGGCGATCATGGCCGGATCGAAACCCGCAAGACCACCGTCATCCATGATGTCGCCTGGCTCCGGGCGCGACATGACTGGCCCGGCCTCAAAAGCATCGTCGTCGTGGAAAGCACGCGACGGATCGGCGACAAAATCGACAGCGAAACCCGGCTCTACATCACATCATTGGCGCTCATCGCCGCTCTCGTCGGGCCGATCATCAGAAGTCATTGGGCCATCGAGAATAGTCTCCACTGGGTCATGGATATGGTCTTCCGTGATGACGAATGCCGGGTGCGTACCCAAAACGCCCCAGCCAACTTCACAACCCTGAAGCACATGGCACATAACCTGCTGCGACAAGCACCGGGAAAGGACTCCCTACGCCTCCGACGCAAGGTCGCCGCCTGGGACGACGACTTCCTCGCAAGCCTCATCGCAGTTTAAAAACTTTCACCCGATTCCCCTGCGGGCATGGGAGCGTGGCTTGTCTTAAAATCTCCGTCCGAAGGGCCGGTGTCGATCGGATGAATTCTGGTAGTCTGAGGCTGTCATGGTGGTGTTCTGAGCGAATACCATGAGATGCCTGCGCTGCAGGGACGGGCTTGTTCTTTGGGGTGAGTTTAAGTAATTTCAATGGGTTGAAGGTAAGAGGTTCCCCCGCACGGGCGGGGATAGACCCGACTACGGCTATCACCCCGTGCGGCTGGTCAAGGTTCCCCCGCACGGGCGGGGATAGACCCCAGCACACTCCGATTCGGCATTCCCTCTCGCTGGTTCCCCCGCACGGGTGGGGATAGATCGGCTGACGAGCAGAGCCCACGTTCGTGCGAGCCCTGCGGCCTTCAGTACGTCGGAGAGGTTGAGGGGAGCATCAGACAGTTCAGGTTCGCTTGCGGTCCTGGTTCGCCAGACCTGCATTGCTGACGATCGTCGCGTGGCTGGGGTGCCGGTAGCCGTCTGCAAGATCATGCGATCGGGGCGGGGGATCGCCAGGCGCCGCCCATTTTCTTTTAAGAATCAGGCCGACGGTCGGGCCGCGCTCCCGCGCGATATCTCTTCAGATCGCTCTTTTTGCGTTTCATGCTGGTTGGCCCCTTTGCCTTCACGAGCCAGTTTCGCTTCCCCCTTCCACCACTGGGAAGAACAGCATGTCTCATCATGCATAAAATCATATTTGCATATATACAGCTAAACACTAATGCATCTATGTAGATACGTATAAGAGCCTGAAGGAGACCGTCGATGCCCGTCATCGCACTCGCCAACAGCAAAGGCGGGGTGGGGAAGTCGACCACTGCCCTGGTCCTTGCGCAGGTGTTTGCGGCCCAGGGCGCCGGAGTGACGCTGCTCGATGCCGACCCGAACCAGCCGCTTGGGGCCTGGGCGGCACGGGATCCCGAGCGGGTGCCGGCCCTGCTCCGGGTGGTGCCTGATGTGACGGAGGAAAACATCCTCGATCACATCGACAGTGCTGCGGCCCGTGATCCCTTCGTGATCGTCGATCTGGAGGGCACGGCCAATATGGCGGTGTCCTATGCGATCGGCCGGGCGGACATGGTGCTGATCCCCATGCGCGGATCCCAACTGGATGCGGATCAGGGGGCGCGGGTCATCAAGGTGATCGCCCGCCAGGCCCAGGCCTTTCGCAGGACGATCCCCTATGCGGTCCTCTTCACCTGCACGAGCGTCCTCAGGGGACGGGACTTCCGCCATATTGCGGCCAGTCTTCAGGATGCCGGCATTCCCATTCTGCCGGCGGAGATGGTCGAGCGTGCGGCTTTCCGGGCGATCATGCAGATCGGAGGCACCATCTATGACCTCGGCCCTGGTTCTGATTCAGGTTCGGGCGACGTCGCCAATCCCGAAGCGGCGATCGAGAATGCGGAAGCCGTCGCGGCAGCTGTGGTGGACTATTTGAAGGGACATGTGAAGGGAGATGGGGCATGAGCGAGAGCAAGCGTGACGGCGCCCGCAAGCGCGCCACCCTGGATCTCAGTGGCTTTGCTCCAACGCCGGCGAAGCCGGCCGCGGCCGATGTCGCTGCCGCAATCGGACGCGAGGCCGGGTTCACCTCCCGGGCGGCTTCAGGTTCCACTCCGGCGCCCACCTCCACTCCGACACCCGCGCCGCGCCGTGATGCCCGCATGACCATCGTGCTGCCGGCGGGTCTGCATGACTGGCTCCGCGAGCAGGCTTTTCACCGCGGCACATCGATGCGCGGGGTGATCATGGCGGCGCTCAAGGGGGCCGGGGCGCCGGTCGATGACGACGATCTCCACGATCGACGCCAGACACGCGACTGAGTTCGGCAGAGGTCGGGCCGCGAGGGGATGGGGCAACACGCACCCATCCCCTTTTTTGTGTTTTTGGGTAGGCGCGATGTGCCCACGCGACGGTTGCGAATCACATCTGGTCAATCTTGTCCCGAATCGGCTAGCATTCGGCCCGATGGTGATTCGAGGGCTGCGCAGCAACCTTTCGCGGATCCGACGAAAGCCAGATGTAACCGACAACCCCGCCGGGTAATCCACGATGATTTCTACAATGATTCTGGGACTCCTTTGAAAAATGGGTTGCCGGGGCGCGGAAAGAGGCTTCACGTGAAAGCTATGATGAGATCTTCGCGCTCGGAGATACGGCACGCCGTGGCCGCCCACTGCTCCCGACAGCACGCTGCCGGGAATGGGATGCTGTATGTCTATGTGCCGACCGAGCTGGATCGACTGAAGAGTGTGCGGGGGGTGAGCAGTCGTGCCCCGCTTGTGGAAGAGGCACTGAGGGAATTTATCGAACGCAATCAGGCCGAAAAGTAAAAGCCTCGGTCGTTGGTGCGACCGAGGCTTTCAGAGATTGAGTGTAAGACCCGCGAAGCCGCTAAACTAGCGCGTATCGGACAAGTATAGATCCAATGATAGCGGCTGGCGGCCCCCTCGGCAAGATCCATCTTGCGCGAGCGGATGTCTTTGTGCCCGATCTCCGGCCTCTGGAGAGGACGGACAGGAGTATGAAAACCGCGACAGGCGCGGTGCGCGATGAGCCGGCGGCTCATGCGCGACCAGGCGGCCATTGCCGATGGCGACGGTGTCGGCGAAGACGAGATGGATCGCCTGCTGGATGCCGAACAGGAGCGGTTGCGCGCTGAGGGGTATTGACCGCGACCTGATGGGCCGCCGCCGGGCTGGCCGACGGGCCACCGGTCTGATGATCCGTGCGGCCGCAGCCCTGATGGCGCTGGTGCTGACGTCTGGCGGCGCCGGGGCGGCCGGGACGGTGACGCCGGAGATCTGGCCGGTGCCGGCGCGTGCGCTGGCGGCCGATCCGGTGCTGGAGGCGCAGATCGATGCTCTTCTGGGCCGGATGACGCTGGACGAGAAGGTCGGCCAGACGATCATGGCCGATGTGGCGGAGGTGACCCCCGCCGATCTGGCGCGCTGGCCGCTGGGGGCGCTGTTCGCCGGGGGCAATTCCTCCCCCGGCGGTACCGGGCTGGTGCCGCGCGAGCGCTGGCTGGCGGCGGCGGATGCATATCATGCGGCATCGCTGGCACGCAGCGGCATTCCGGTGATCTGGGGCACCGATGCGGTGCACGGCCACAATCGGTTGATCGGTGCCACGGTCTTTCCGCACAACATCGCGCTGGGGGCGGCGGGCGACCCTGATCTGGTGCGCCGGGTGGGCCGGGCGATCGCGGCCGAGGTGGCGGCGACCGGCCTGGACCAGAGCTTCGGCCCGACGCTGGCGGTGGCCCGCGATGCCCGCTGGGGGCGTGTCTATGAAAGCTTCGGCAGCGACCCCGCTCTGGTCGCGCGGCTGGCGGGGGCGGCGGTCGAGGGGTTGCAGGGGCGGGTGGGACAGGATTTCCTGAAAGATGGCCGGGTGATCGCCACCGCCAAGCATTTCATCGGCGATGGCGGTACCACCAAAGGCACTGATCGCGGCGATACGCAACTGCCTGAAGTTGTGCTGCGCGACATCCACGGCGCCGGCTATCCGCCGGCCCTGGCCGCCGGGGTGCAGACGGTGATGGCCTCGTTCTCGTCGTGGAACGGCGCCGCGCTGCATGGCCATCAGGGGCTGCTGACCCGGGTGCTGAAGGATCGGATGGGCTTCGACGGCATCCTGCTGGGCGATTGGGACGGCCATGCCGCGCTGCCGGGCTGCACCCCGGGCAGCTGCCCCGCAGCGATGACCGCCGGGCTGGACATGTTCATGGCCGCCACCGACTGGCGGGGGCTGTTTCAGGATACGGTCCGGCGCGTGCAGACCGGCGAGATCGCCATGGCACGGCTGGACGATGCGGTGCGGCGGATCCTGCGGGTCAAGCTCCGCTCCGGGCTGTTCGACCGGCCCGCGCCGTCGGAACGCGCCGCCGGCCTGCCCGAACCGGGGGCCGCAGCCCATCGCGCCCTGGCGCGCGAGGCGGTGCGCCGCAGCCTGGTGCTGCTGAAGAACGACGGAAACCTGCTGCCGATCGACCCCGGGCTGCGGGTCGCGGTGGTCGGGCCCGGCGCCGACGATATCGGCATGCAATCCGGCGGCTGGACGCTGGACTGGCAGGGCGGCATCGGCCGGAACGGGATGTTTCCCGGCGCGACCTCCGTTTTCGACGGCATCCGGGAGGCCGTGACCCGTGCCGGCGGCAGCGCCGAACTGGCGCCCGACGGCCGCTTCGCCACCCGCCCGGACGTGGTGATCGCCGTCTTCGGCGAAACCCCCTATGCCGAAATGGCCGGCGACCGCCCGGATCTGGATTTCGGCCGCAGCGACGGCGGCCGGGCACAGGCGATGCTGCAAAATCTGAAGGCAGCGGGCCTGCCGGTGGTCAGCGTGTTCCTGTCGGGCCGGCCGCTGTTCATCGGCCCGGAGATGGCGGCATCGGACGCCTTCATCGCGGCCTGGCTGCCGGGCAGCGAGGGGGCGGGCATTGCGGATGTGCTGTTTCGCGCCGCCGACGGAACCATTGCCCATCCCTTCACCGGTCGGCTGCCGATGGCCTGGCCGGGGGCCGGCGATGCGGCCCGGATTCCGGAATGAGAATGCCAATCCTCGCTATTGATAACCATTCTTAAAAATATGGGCACAGTCGCTGACGACGGGAGCCCCCATGATTTCTGGAGCGGCGGCAACAGGGCGAGCCCAATCGTTGCCCGGTACATTGCGCGGATTGGTCCAGGAGGGTCGTGATGCCGAAGATGATGGTCGTGTACAAGGTCACGTGGCCGAATGGCAAGATATATGTCGGTAGTGACATGACCGACTCGATTACCTATTTCGGTAGTCCGGACAAGAGCCTCATCGAAGCTGACTTTCCCGACCGTCAGTCCCGTCGCGACATGACCGTGCGGCGTGAGATCTTGTGGGAGTCTGAGACTGCCACCCCATCAGATGTCCTGCGACGGGAGCGTGCATTGATCATTGCACTTCGCGCCAATGATCCGACGGTGGGGTACAATAGAACACCTCGTCTGCGCCGGGGACGCTGACCTCGAAGCGATCAGAGATGTGCGCATCCCCGAAGGCCCGGATGGCAGGATCGATGGCGGAACGGGCGGCGGCAGAATAGTCACCCGGCCGATGACGTCGCCACAAGCGGCCCCGGGTCATAGCCGAGCCGGCGCAGCATGCTGCGTGCGGTGCATTCGGCGGTGGAGGTGACCGGCTTGCCGAGCCTCTGGCCCGCCGCCGCCAGCACGTCGAAACTGGGCATCTGGACGCAGGCCGACATCACCACGCAGTCGGCACCATCCGTATCCAGGTCGCCCAGGGCGGCGAGCAGCCGGTCGCCCGGGATGCGGCCGACCTCCTGATTGTCGGTGACGCTGAAATTGCGGTAGTCGACCACCTCGATGCCTTCGGCCGCGACATAATCGGCCACGATGCGGGCCAGGCCGTCGGCATAGGGCATCAACAGCGACACCCGCCGGTGGCCCAGCCGGGTGAGTTCGTCGCACAGCGCGCCGGCAGAGGTCACCACCGGAAAGGGGCGCCCGCCTTCGGCGGCGATGGCACCGAGGGCGGCTTCGGAGCTGCGGTGATAGCCCGGCCCCATCGCCATGATCGCGACCAGACAGGCATAGCCGGCGACATCGATCGGCGCATCCGAGAGTTCGGCGGCACAGCGGCGGCTGTCGGCATCCATCGCCGCCAGCTCGTCCAGGGTGACGTGCTTCATGCGCATGCGCGAGGCGTGGAAGGTGAAGCGCAGATCGTCGCGCGCCGCCGACCAGCGGTTCAGGAAGGCGGGGATCTCGGTTTCCATGGTGGTGTTGGAACTGGGCACGATCTGCCCGATCCGGTGGATCCTGGGGGTGGTCATCACGCGTCCTTCGCAGGCTGAGGGGAACGGAAAGTCAGACGCTGCCGCAGGGTTTCTGACGCAGGTGCCGGAAAGGCGATGCGTGTGTGCGCTGCGGCGTGATAGGAAGGGGGCAGTCATCGAAGAGGGAAGAGGCAGGCATATGGCCAGGACGGCGAAGGCCGGGACGAACGGGACGCCCGAAGCGCCTGAGACGCAGGCCACCGATGCCCCGCGCGACATGCGTAAGGCGCTGGTGGAGAAGCAGATCATGGAGCAGGCCTGCATCCTGTTCGCCCGCAAGGGCTTCGACGGCACCACGCTGACCGATGTCGCCGACGCCGTGGGGCTGACCCGTGCCGCGGTCTACTACTATTTCCGCAACAAGGAGGCGCTGCTGGAGGCGATCGTGGTCGAGGCGACCGCCGCCCCGCTGGCGGAAAGCGCCGCCTGGCGCGAGACGGCGCCCGAGGACCCGGTGGAGCGGCTGCGCAGCTTCGTCGAGATGCGGGTGCGGGGCGTGCTCACCCGTCAGCTCAAGATGCGGATGATCGAGGTGACCGAGGCCGTGCTGCCGCCCGACATGGCCGCGCGCCATATCGAGGCCAAGCGCCGGGTGCTGGCGGAGTACCGCGCCATCCTGCGCGAGGGCATGGAGGCGGGGGCATTCCGGGCCCAGGACGAACGCGTGGCCGCACTCGCGATCATCGGCATGGTGAACTGGACGGTGAACTGGTTCGCCCCCGGCCGCGGGGCCGATCTCGCCGCCGTGGCGCGGCAGATCGCCGACATGGCGGTCCAGTCGGTGATCTCGGCGCGCAGCGACCGCAACCGGCTGTCGGACCCGAAAGCCGCGCTGGCGGCGCTGCGCGACGATGTCGAACAGCTGGCTTTACTGCTGGCGGCCGATCGCAAGGTCTGATCCGAGGATCGCTCCCCCGTATCGGTCTCCGTCAGGCCGGCTGATTGGTCCCGATCACCGTGACGGTGTCGCGGCCCCATTCGGCCACTTCGCCGTCCAGGCCGCCGGTGAACATCCCGTACCAGAGCGCGGGCTTCATCCCCAATGCCTTGCGTTCGAACGTCATCGGACCATCGGTTTCGATCATCCAGTAGCCCTTGCGGGGGTCGGAGATGCGATAGCCGTCACGGCCGCGCGACACGTCGACCAGCGGCCTGAATTCAGGCACATCCACAACATAAAGACGGGGCATCACGCTTCCTCCAGCCAGGCGTCGACCAGGGCGGCCTTGCGGCGCCATACGGCATCGATATCGGTCATCCGCGTGCCGGAGGCGCGGGCGGCGTCCTCAAGCTCGATGGCGGCACGCAATGTCAGCTCGGCGTCCTCGGCATCGATCCGTTCGATCGCGCGCAGACGCAGCGTCACCTCCAGCGGATAACCGTTGGGGTCGAGGAAATAGATCGATTCGATACCTTCATGCCGGGTGTAGGGCGAAACGATGACGCCCCGGGCCTCCAGCGTGTCCTTCCAGCGCTCCAGCTCCTCGCGGCTTTCCACCCCCCATGCGGTGTGGGTGGCCGCATAGAAATAGTGGTCCTCGGGCAGGTACTTCTCAGGGCGGTCGGTGCCGATGTAGTAGAAGAAGGCGATGGTCGCACCGTTGCCGGCATCGAAAAAGAAGTGCAGGAAGTCGGGGTGGTCCGGCTGGCCCCAGCCGCGGGCGCTGATCGTGTGGATCAGCTTCAGGCCGAGGATGTCGCGGTAGAAGGTCACCGTCTCGCGCAGCTTCCAGGTCGGCCGGGCGGTGTGGTCGACGCCGTGCAGGCGGAGCTGCACCCCGTCTTCCGAGGCGGACTTCAACGCCTGCACATCCGGATCCTGGGTGCGGTAGGCGCGATTGGTCGAGAAGGCCGTATCCTGGCGAGCCTTCTGATGGATGGTGTCTGCGGTCATCTGGCGATTTCTCCTCCGGTGTCAGGCGAAGCCCTTGTCCGCCAGCCAGGCGGCGACGGCGTCGCCGGCCACGATCTGGCCATTGGGCTTTTCGGGGTCGACCGCGCGGCCGTGATGATTGCCGTGGACGCGCAGCCGGGTTTTGTCGGCGGCACCGATCAGGCCGAAGAGACGCTCCGCCTCGGCCGGGAAGACGCTGTTGTCGCCGGTATATTCGATCATCAGCACCGGCTGGCCGATATCGGGCGCGCAGCTGTCCATCGAGGCGTTGGTCGAAAAGGCCGACCAGTTCGACAGCCAGCTTTCCGGCGTGCAGACCCGGGCGAAGCCGACCGAGCCGTAATTGCTGACCAGCTGATTGGCGCCCCAGAGCGTGCCATAGGCACGGTCCGACGGGTCGAGCGAGAGGTCGAAGCAGCGCGGATCGGCATCGGTGCGCCAGACCTGGAAGATCGGCGAGAAGGCGGCGAGGATCGCATCCTCGCGGCTGCCATCGGCTTTGGCGGCCTTGCGTGCCGCGGCTTTGCGGGCGAGCAGGGCCTTTGCCTTCTCGTCGATCCGCCGCACCCGTGCGGTCTGGGCGGCGCGATAGCGGGCCAGGAAATCCGGAGCGTAGGAGGATGAGTCCGGCGCCGGCCGGAAGCCGTTGTCGGGGGAGAAGGGATCGAGCGCCGGATCGACCGAGAGGGGGTCGTCTTCGTCGGTCACCGACGGGTCGATGCAGGCGAGCAGCAGGGCCCCCTGGCCCAGATGCGACGAGACCAGCACCACCCCGTCGGGCGCCGGCATCGCCGCACGGTCGAGCCCGGTGGGCCGGCCGCCGGGGGAGCGGGCGATCCGGTCTTCGGGTGCGCGGGCGGCCTGCTGGCAGTAATAGGCGGCAAGCGGCCCGCCGCCCGAGATGCCGAGCAGAACGGTCTGCGCGTATCCGGCCTCGCGGCGCAGGAAATCCTGGCCGGCGGCCATGTCGTGCAGCGCGGTTTCGTGCTCCAGCCGGATGTCGTTGCCGGGCGCGCGCGATCCCTGCACCCAGACCGCGACCCCGGCGGCGAGCAGATCGGGCACGATGTATTGGGTGACACCCAGCTCGCGCGGGTGCATCAGGCAGACCACGCTCCGCTCGGCCCCGCGGCGGAACAGGAAGCCGGTCACCGGCGCGCCGTCCGCCGTGGTGAGCGCATGGGCGGTCATCGACGTGCCGGCGGGCAGGCGCGCCGGATCCCATGTGGTGCCGCGCAGACCGGCGGTGGTGGTCGCCTGGCGGCGGGGAGCCGTGTCGGGACTGGTCATGAGGCGGTCATCCCTTCGCGAACCGCGTGGCGGGGGAAAGCTTGTGGAGGATTTCGGGCAGGGGGCCCGACCGTGCCGCCTGATCGTCGAGCACGGCGCAGAGCGCCGGCGGCACCGGCATGGTGACGGTGCGGTCCTCGTCGGAGACGCGGATCGAACTCACCCGGCCGATGAAGACCGGCCGGCCGTCATCGGCACGCCGGGCGGCGATCAGGAGATGCGTGGTATGGGCGCCGGCGCCCCCCGGATGGATCTCGATGTCGAAGACGTCGCCGGGCCAGAGGGGGCTCAGAAACTCCATCTCGATGCCTTTGCCCGGGGCACGGTGGCTGATGCCGGGCGGCAGGGCGGGCTTCAGCACGTGTTCGCCGAAGAGATGGCAGGCATCCAACATGTAGAGCGGGAAGCGCCCGGCATAGACCACCCCGGCCGGATCGCAATCCGACCAGCGGGCGGTGCGGCGCACCACGAAGGGATGCATCGAGACGATGCCCTCCTGGACCGGGAGATGGTCGGGGGCGGCGGTCATGCGGTCAGCTCCAGCCCGGCATCCTGCGCGCGGCGCGGGGCGATGTGGCGGGCATAGAACTCCGGCGCATACTCCTTCAGCCGGTCGTCATCGACCCGCCCGGTGCGGGTGAGGAAGTCGTGAACGAAGCTGACCAGATCGGTCTGCATCGCCTGGCGCACGCCTTCATACCAGTCATAGCTGCGGGCGGTCGCCTCGGTGAACAGGTCGCGTACCGGCCGGCGGGCGGCGACATAGCGGTCGAGCGCCCCGGCGACCGGGCCGCCCTCGATCAGGGCATCATGCAGGGCCACGGCGTCGTCCATGGCGAGCCGGGTGCCGGAGCCGATCGAGAAATGGGCGACGCGGAGCGCATCGCCGATCAGCACCGCCCGGCCGTCGGTCCAGCGCTCGGCGATCCGGGCATCGAAGCGGCGCCAGATCGAGTTGTTCTCCAGCAGCCGGCCGCCGTCGAGCACATCGGCATAGATCTCTTCGATCAGCGCCTTGCGCTGGCCGTCGGTCATGCGGTCCAGGCCACAGCCCTCCCAGGTTGCGGCATCGCATTCGGCGACGAAGGTGCTGAGCCCGTCGGCATAGGTGTAGTAATGGGCGATGAAACAGCCGCCGCGATGATAGCGGAAGATCAGCGCATTGGGCTTCAGCGCCCGGTCGACGCCATACCAGGCGAAGCGGTTGCCCAGCTGGTGGGACCTGACCGGGAAGGCATCGGGCCAGATGGTGCGGATCACGGAATTGGCGCCGTCGGCGCCGACGATCAGGTCATAGCCGTCCAGATCGGCGGCCCCGGTGATCCGGCGGTCGTGCACCACCTCGACACCGACCTCGTCGCAGAGCCGGCCCAGGATCTGCAGCAGGGTCAGCCGGGCGATGGCGCCCGACGAGCCCGGATAGGTCAGCACCAGGCTGTCGCCGTTGAGGCCGATCTTCTGGCTGCCCGAGAAGGTCATCGCCCGGGCCAGGCGGTCGAGGGTTTCAGGGTCGACCTCGCGCAGGCGGTCGCGGGCGGTGCCGGCCAGCACCACGCCGAAGCCATAGGTGGCGTCGCGCGGATTCTGTTCGAACACCCGCACCTCGGCATCCGGGCGGCTGCGCTTGATCAGCCGGGCGAAGAACAGGCCGGCGGGACCACCGCCGACGATGGCGATCTTCATATCTGAGGCTCCTTCACTCGCATGGCCGCGATCAGGCGAGCGCGTCGGAGGCGGCGGGGGCGCGCTCCTCGCGCAGGATCCGGGCGATGCGTTCCTTCAGCAGGGGTTTGGACGGCTTGCCCGAGCCGGTGAGCGGGAAATCGGCCACCGTCTCGATCCGCTCGGGCCATTTGAACTTCGCCATGCCCAGGTTTTCGAGGAAGGCACCGGTCTCGCGCAGGTCGGGGGCCGTGGTGCCGGGCACCGGCACGACGAAGGCGCACATCCGCTCGCCATAGAGCGGATCGGGCATCGGTACGCACAGCACCGCGGCGATCCGCGGATGGCCGAGCAAAGCGCGTTCGACCTCGGAACAATTGATCTTCTCGCCGCCACGACTGACCACATCCTTCACCCGGCCGTCGAAGGTGAGATGCGGGACGCCGCCGATATGGCGGATGCTCATCAGATCGCCCGATTTGACATAGCCGTCGGCGGTGAAGGCCTCGCGGTTACGCTCTTCCGCGTCGTAATAGCCGCGGGTGGAGCTGGGGCCGCGGAAGACCATTTCGCCGATCACGCCGTCCGGCAGCGGCTCGCCGGTCTCGGGATCCTGGATGCGGATGTCGGTCAGCGGATCGATCGGCCGGCCGACCGTGTCCGACAGGATGTCGAGGCCGTCGCCGGCGGCGCTGTAGCAGATGATGCCCTCGGTCATGCCATAGAGCGTGACGGTGGGCGCGCCCAGCTTCTCGGCCAGCGGCCGGGCATTTCCGGCGGCGATCTGCAGGGCGGCGCGCAGATCCCCGACCTCCAGCAGATCGGCCGAGAGCAGGCGGTACATCAGCGGGCCGGGCACCGCCATCAGCGTCGGCCGGCGGGCGCGGATCAGATCGGCCATGATCTCGGGCGTCGGCACCGGCATGCACACGACCTCGCCACCCGCCCAGAAGGTCGAGCCCCAATAGCAGACGATGGGGGCGTTGTGCATCATCGGTGCGGCCGAGAACGACACCGTCCGGTGATCCAGCCCGTGAAAGGCGCCGGCACTGCGGATCTGCCAGAGATATTCGTTGTGGAAGCGCGGGATGATCTTGGGAACGCCGCTGGTGCCGCCCGAGAGCTGGAACACCGCCACCTGCGCTGGATCACGCTCCACCCCGGCCAACCGCTCGCGCGCCGTGGCGGTGTCGGTCGCATCGATCAGCGCCTGGAGGCCGTGAAAGCCCGGGCGGTTTCCGGTCGGGCCACGGGCGACGATCACGTCGTCGAGCCCGGGTGCCACCTGCCGCATGTCTTCGGCGAAGCCGGCGGCATCGAATTTGGCCTCGTCGGTGCAGATGAAATGTGCCCGGGCGCCGGAATGCTGCGCCAGATAGCCGATCTCCAGGGCGCGATGCGCGGTCAGCGTGCAGACCGGGATCACCCCCGCCTTCAGGCAGCCGAGCAGGCAGAGCACCAGCTCGCGGCTGTTGGCGATCTGGAAGATCGCCCGGTCGAGCGGTCGCAGACCCAGCCCGAGCAGGGCGCCGCCGAGGCGGGTCGACAGGGCATCCAGCTCCCCCAGGGTCCAGCTGCCGTCGGGATCGGTGACCGCCACCCGGTCGGGATGGCGTGCCGCCATCTGCTCCCAGGCTTCGGGCATGGTGAGGGTGTCGAAGAGGCCGAGCGCATCATAGCGGGCGGTGTCGGCCGCCGACGGATAGACGACACCCGGGATCGGGGTCCGGACGCTGGGCATGGTTTCCTCCCGTGTCTGTTCTTGGATCAGACCATAGCGCTCTCCGGCGTCAGGAATCAACGATAACGTAGATTATTCTTCAGATTCGTAGAATTTTGTCGATCAGAGCATCTGCTCCAGCCGTCCGATCTGGTTGCGCATGCCGTCGAGCAGGGCGTCGATCGAGCCGGCCGGGCTGTCGCTGCGGTCGGTTTCGAGCGCGCGGACCGCCATGTCGGCGAAGATCTCCGCCAGTTCGGCCGGGGCCGGCGGCCGGTCGGGGCTGTGCCATTGCGCCGTCCAGGCGGCCATGCCGATCACGGCGAGGGCCGCCACCCGGTCGTCGACCGGGCGGAACACGCCGGCCCGGATGCCGTCGCGGATGATCCGGCGGCAATCTTCCAGATAGCGGCGCTTCGATGCGGCATGGCGCGCGGCGAGCGCGGGCGGCAGGGCGGCCTCGGTGACCGCGATCATCCGCATCAGCACCTGGCGGTCGATGACGCTGACGACATGGCGGCGCACCATGTCGCGGAGTTCTTCCGCCGGGCCCGCCGCCGCGCGGTCATGGCAGCCAAGCAGGGTCTGGATCGGGCGTTCCGACACCTCGGCGACGATCGCTTCCAGCAGCGCCTCCTTGTTCTCGAAGTAGTAGTAGATCGCCGCCCGGCTCAACCCCACCGCATCGGCGATGTCGGTCAGGCTGGTGCCGTCGAAGCCCTTGCGCGCGAACAGCGTGCAGGCCTTGTCCTTGATTTCGCGCTCCAGCAGGGCCTTGCGCCGCTCCCGCACCGTGCCGGATCCGGTTCCGTCCATCTCGCTCATACCTGTCTCCCATCGGGGGCGTCGCTCGGGAAATTGCGCCGCGCCGTGTCGTGGCTGTTGACATCCTCGCAGATTTTAAACGAGATAGTTAAAAGTTTCACGCAAACGTAGATTTGCGGAACCTGACGGGAGAAAACGAAGATGATGGGCACATACAAACGCCTCCGCATGGCTGCGGTGGTGACGGCCGGCTTCACCCTTGCGGCTTTCAACCTCGCGGCGCCGGCCGCGGCGGGCCAGACGCTCACTTACAGCGAATACGGCACCGAACGCGGCGTTCAGGGCATCGTGCTGGCGAAATTCGCCGACCAGCTGCGCGAGGCCACCGATGGCGCGCTGAATGTGCGGATCACGTATGGTGCTGCGCTGATCGCACTGCGGGACGTGCTGCGCGGCGTCGGTGACGGGGTGGCCGATATGGGGACCGTGGTCGGTGTCAGCACGCCGGCGGAGCTGTTCAACTTTCGGGTCGGCGATCTGCCGATGGGCAGTTCCGATCCCTGGGTCGGCATGAAGGTGATGCAGGAACTGGCGGCGACCAACCCGACGATCAAACGGGAATTCGCCGATCAGAACGTCCGGCTGATCGCCAATTTCACCACCACGCCGGTGGTGCTGATCTGCACCAGCCCGGTGACCGGCCTGGCGGATCTCAAGGGCCGGAAGGTCCGCGCCAACCCGCCGCATTCGCTGGCATTCGAAGCCTTCGGCGCGATCCCGGTGTCGGTCGCCTTCACCGATGTCTACCAGTCGCTGGATCGGGGGTTGATCGACTGCGCGCAGACCTATGTCAACGCCATCATCCCCTTCCGCCATTTCGAGGTGGCGAAGCATGTCACCATCCTGGATTTCGGCCAGAATCTGGCTTTCGGCGTGGTGATGAACGAGCGCAGCTTCCGCCGCCTGCCGGCCGAACGTCAGGCGGCGCTGCTCAAGGCCGCAGACGCGCTGTCCACCGCCGGCGCCCGGCTCAACATCGAGACGATCGCCTCGGCGCGGGCCGAGCTTGAAACCAGCCACGGGGTGACCTTCCACACCCTCTCGCCCGAGGATCACGCCCGGCTGCTGGAGGCGGGGAAGATCACCGTCGATGCCTTCCTGGAGAAGGGCGATCCGGCGGTGCTCGACCAGTTCAAGGCGCTGCAGGCGAAGTATCAGGCCGAGCTGGCAACGGAGGGCTATCCGTGGACGCGCAAGTGAGCGCGGCCGTCCGGCCGGTGCCCTGGCTGGATCTGGCCGAAAAGGGGCTGGGCGCGATCGGCGTCGCGGCACTCGCCTTCAGCGTGATCTATGTCGGCATCGCGGTGGCCGGCACGCTGGTGGGCCTGGTGCCGCCGGACGAGGACCTGCTGGTGGCCGAGGCCATGGTGGTCGTGGCCTTCCTGCCGCAATGGCTGCTGGTCCGCCGCCGGCGCCATGTGGCGGTGGAGGCGCTGACACGGGCCCTGCCGGCGGGGGTGCAGCGGGCGCTCGATGTCTTCGCGGCGCTCTGCGGCATCGCCGCCTATGGCATCCTCGGCTGGGCGGCCTGGATCGCCTTCGACCGGGCCTGGCTCAGCGGCTCGCTCTATATCGGCGAGCTTGAACTCATGGCCTGGCCGGGGCGGCTGCTGGTGGTCATCGGCCTGGCGGGCGGCCTGGCGGCCTGCCTGCTGGAGCTGTTGCGGGCGGTGACGGCAGGGGCGGCCAGGGCGGAAGGGCAGGCCAGGGAAGGGGGACCGGGAGATGAACTCGGCCTATGCGATCGGCGCCAGTTTTCTGGCCGTGCTCGGCTTCGTGGGGCTGCGCGTTCCCATCGCCTTCGCCCTGATCCTGGGGGCGGTGGCCGGGCTGTTCCTGGTCTATGGCTGGTACCCGGGCGAGGCCTTCGATCCCGAAGCCGCACTCCGGCCGATGATGTCGGTGCTGGCCGACGTCCCCTTCCGCTTCGTCCACAGCTATGAACTCAGCACCATCCCGCTCTATATCCTGCTGGGTGCCGTGGCGCATAAATCGGGCATCACCACCGATGTTTTCCGGTCGATGCGGGTGCTGCTGGGCCGCATGCCGGGCGGGCTGGCGGTCGCCTGCATCTTCGGCTGCGGCGGGTTTTCGGCGCTGTCGGGATCGAGCCTCGCCTGTGCCGCGGCCATGGGCCGGATCTCGATCCCCGAGATGATCGACAACGGCTATGACCGGCGGCTCGCCGCCGGCACGGTGGCGATGGGCGGCACGGTCGGCTCGATGATCCCGCCCTCGATCCCCTTTCTGCTGTTCGCGATCCTGGCCGAGGTGTCGGTGGGGCAGCTGCTGCTGGCCGGCATTCTGCCGGGGCTGCTGACCCTGCTCGGCTATGTGATCACGGTGCAGATCTGGGTGCGGCTGCGCCCCGAAGCGGCGCCCGGGCGGGCGGTACGGGTCTCGGGCCGCGACATGCTGGGGGCGATCCTCGGCCTCTGGCCGGCGACCCTGCTGTTCGCGATCATCGCGGTCGGCATCTTCACCGGCCTGTTCACCACCATCCAGTCGGCGGCGGTGAGCGTGATCGCGGCCACCCTGATCGGCATCGCCCGCGGCGCGCTCCGCCTCAGCGACATGTACGAGGCGCTGGAGGAGGCGGTCTCGCAATCGGCCCAGCTCTTCATCATGGCCTTCGGCGCCAAGGTGCTGATCACCCTGGTCGCCGCCTCGAACCTCACCTCCGGCCTGATCGGCTGGACCCAGCATGCCGGGCTGGAGCCCTGGCAGATCATGGCGGCGATCATCGTGCTGTTCCTGATCCTGGGGATGTTCCTCGATCCCTCGGGCATTCTGCTGCTGATGGTGCCGATCACCCTGCCCATCGTGTCGGATCTGGGCTACGACCTGATCTGGTATGCGGTGATCGTGGTCAAGCTGCTGGAGATCGGCTTGGTGACGCCGCCCATGGGGCTGAACGCCTTCATGGTCAATGCCTCGGTGCCACGCAGCCATGCGGTGGATCTGCGCGAGGTCTTCGCCGGCATCGCCCCCTTCCTGGTGCTGGAAGCGGTGGTAACCGGGCTGCTGCTCGGCTTCCCGATCATCTCGCTGCTGATCCCGGGCATGATGTGACCTCCGCCCGTCCCGCTGCCGGTCAGCGGATCTTTTCCGCAAACGACCAGGCGAGGTCCGCCAGCGGCACCGCCTTGCGGCCGACCTCTTCGGCATCGGCATTGGCGGCGGTGCCGTCCTGCGCGCGGCGGGCGATGCCCTGCAGGATGGCGGCCAGGCGGAACACCACATAGACATCCCAGGACGGCGAGGGCGCAAAGCCGGTGCGGGCCAGCCACATCTCCAGATAGGCGCGTTCGTCCGGGATGCCGGCGGCGGCGAAATCGGTGCCGGCCAGGCCGCGGAACAGGCCCGGGGCGATGCGCCAGGTCATCATGTGATAGGCGAAATCGGCCAGCGGATTGCCGAGCGTCGACAGCTCCCAGTCCAGCACCGCCACCACCCGGGGTTCGGTCGGGTGGATGATCACATTGTCCAGCCGGTAGTCGCCATGAACCAGGCGGGTGTCGTCTTCCGCCGGCACATGTTCGGGCAGCCATTGGATCAGCCGTTCCATGGCCGGATTGGCCACGGTCTCGGATGCCCGGTACTGGCGGGTCCAGCGGGCGATCTGGCGTTCGACGTAATTGCCGCGCCGGCCATGATCGCCCAGCCCGATCGCATCCGGGTCGAGCGCATGGATGCGGGCGATGGCGTCGTTCATCGACGAGAAGATCGCGCCGCGCTCGGCCGGGGAGAGGTCGGGGAGACGCGGATCCCAGAAGATCCGGCCGGGCACGAAATCCATCACATAAAACATCGATCTGAACACCGCCGGATCGGTGCAGAGCGCATGCACCGGCGGCACCGGCACGCCCGTGCCCTGAAGTGCGGCCAGCACGCGGAATTCGCGGTCGACCGCATGGGCGGAGGGCAGCACCTCGCCCAGCGGCTTGCGGCGCAGCACATAGGTTCCGGCCTCGCTCCGGATCCGGAAGGTCGGGTTCGACTGGCCACCGGCGAAGCGCTCCAGCGCCAGCCGGCCATGCCGGCCGGGGACGTGGTCGGCGAACCAGGCTTCGAGGGCTTCGGTGTCGGGTGTGGTGGTCTCGGGGGTGATGCTCATGGGCCGGCGGCTCCTGCGACCTTGTTTTGGTCATCAGTTTACCCGTGGGTCGAGCCGGGTTCCAGAGGGTTGCGGGAGGGGGTCCCCCGGCGCAGACTGTGCACCCACATCCGGAGCCCCGCCCATGACCTGGTCCCCCGCCCGATATCTGACCTTCGAGGCCGAGCGCACCCGCCCGGTGGTCGATCTGCTGGCCCATGTGCCGACCGATCCGGTCCGGAGCGCGGTCGATCTGGGCTGCGGCCCGGGCAATTCGACCGAGGTGCTGATCCGCCGCTTTCCGGGCGCGCGGGTGACCGCACTCGATTCCTCGCCCGAGATGGTGGCGGCCGCCAGGGCAAGATTGCCGGATATTGATGTCGCGCAGGATGATGTCAGCCGCTGGCAGGCGACCGGGCCCTTCGACGTGATCCTGTCCAACGCCGTGCTGCAATGGGTGCCGGGGCATGACGTGCTGCTGCCGGCGCTGGTGGAACGCCTGGCCCCGGGCGGCAGCCTGGCGGTGCAGATGCCCGACAACATGGCCGAACCCAGCCATGTGCTGATGCGCGAAACCGCCGCCGAAGGCCCATGGGCCGACCGGCTGGCGGGTGCTGCCCGCGCGCCCCTGCCGCCCGCCGCCTGGTATTACCAGCTGCTGCGCAATCTGGCGTCCCGCGTGGATATCTGGCGCACCACCTATATCCACGTCCTGCCCGGCGGGCCGGATGCGGTGGTGGAGTGGGTGAAGGCGACGGGGCTGCGCCCCTTCCTGGACCCGCTGAGCCCGGGTGAGCGCGACGACTTCCTGAACCGCTACCGTGCGAAGATCGCCGCCGCCTATCCGGCGCTTGCCGACGGTACGGTGCTGCTGCCCTTCCCGCGCCTGTTCATGATCGCCACCCGCTGAGCCGGAGCCCCAAGCCCCATGTCCGACGAGCTGATCCTTTACACCAACCCGCAATCGCGCGGCATGATCGCGCGCTGGATGCTGGAAGAGGTGGGCGTGCCCTATCGCATGGTGGTGCTGGAGTATGGCGCGCCGATGAAGGCGCCCGATTATCTGGCGCTCAACCCCATGGGCAAGGTGCCGACCCTGGTCCATAACGGCGCGGTGGTGACCGAATGCGCCGCGATCTGCGCCTATCTGGCCGAAACCTTCCCCGAAGCGGGGCTCGCCCCCCGTCCCCATGAACGCGCGGCCTGGTTCCGCTGGCTGTTCTTCGGCGCGGGGCCGCTGGAGGCGGCGGTCAGCAACCGCGCACTCGGCATCGAGGTGCCGGCGGAACGCGAGCGCAGCATCGGCTATGGCAGTTTCACCCGGGTGATGGACACGCTGGAGGTGGCCGTTTCCGCCAGCCCCTACCTTGCCGGCGACCGCTTCACCGCGGCGGATGTGTATCTCGGCGCCCAGATCGGCTGGGGCCTGCAATTCGGCACCATCGACCGACGCCCGGCCTTTGAAACCTACTGGGCCCGCCTGGCCGGCCGGCCGGCGTTGACGCGGGCCTCGGCGACCGACGACATGGCGGGGTAGGCATGGCCGTGGGCTATGTCAGTCAATGCGCCGGTACAAGCTCGATGCGATAACCATCGGGATCTTCCAGGAAGGCGATGATCTCGCCCAGCCCGCCCCGTTGCGGCGAAAGATGGGCCATTGGTCCAGCCGGGCGGATCAGGTTTGCGCCCCTGGCTTCGAGACGGGCGCACTGCGCGTAAACATCGTCCACGGCGATTGCGATATGGCCCCAGGCATTGCCGCGATCATAGGCGGTGATGTCCCAATTCCAGGTGAGTTCGACGGTCGCCCCGGTCGTCTCTTGACCATACCCCAGGAACGCCAGCGTAAAGCGTCCGGTTGGATAGTCTTCGCGCCGGAACAATGTCATGCCCAGCACTTGCGTGTAAAAACCTATGGAACGGTCGAGATCGGCGACCCGGATCATTGTGTAGGCAACGCGCATGACGCGGCTCCTCGGGAAACTGGTCAGGTAGCGGGCTGGTCCGGATGGCGGGGGAGAAGCGGCAGGCTGCCGGGAAAGTCGGCCCTGCCGGTCAGACCACCTGTCTGCCGGATCGGGCCGATTGGCGACCTGGCCTGCCGCCCCACTGCGCGCATCAGTCAAGCGCGGGCCGCGCGCAACGGCAGGTCACCCGGCTGAAATCGCGTCGCCCAGTTCGGCATTGCTCAAGGCCCTGCCACCGAGATTCCAGGTTCCGTCGACGGCGTGGACACCATCCGACCAGATGCGATCCTTGCTGAGCACGCCGCCGGACAATTCGTGCAGGATTTCAGTCGCGTCGCCCAGGAAGGCGGTCTGGATCGCGCGATCCGCGAGCGCGAATGAGGGGGTCTTGGTCTCGATCCACGCGCCGTCGACCGGCTTGCCGCCGGCGTAGGTTTTGCCCTTGGGCAGCACGTTGACGTGCGAGGTGACGTTGGGGGTCATGACGCTGTTTCCGGCGAGTCCGTGATGGCGCAGGAACGACGCGACGATGCGCTCCACCGCAACGCCTTCTTTTTCGGCGGGAATGACGCCTTCGGTCAGTGTGAGGACGATGGGCATGGTTTTCGACTTTCCGTGGGGAGGCAGGTTCGGGCGCTGCCTGTCGCAGGCGGACGTTACGTAACGACCGTGATGCAACTATTGAATAACGATCGTTATTCTGTCAATGTCAAAAATAACGATCGCTATGAGAGGACGCTGATGCGCTACTCGGACCGTCAGAAAGCCGAGGCACGAGACCGGTTGCTGAATGCCGCCGGGCGTGCATTCCGGCGCGAGGGCTATGGCGGAATCGGGGTCGATGGCCTCGCCAGGGAAGCGGGTGTCACCTCCGGCGCCTTCTATGGGCATTTCAAATCCAAGGATGAGGCATTCGCCGAAGTCGCTGTTGCGGGCCTGGAACAGCTGGAGGCGGCGATCCGGGATCTGCAAACGGCCCATCCGGACGACTGGGCAGAGCGCTTCATCGATCTTTATCTTGGCGAGCGACTGGCCTGCGACCTGGATGTGAGCTGTGCGCTCCAGAGCATGACGCCCGATGTCATGCGATCCGGTGAGGCGACCCGGCAGCGCTACGAGGTGGTTATCCAACGCATCGTCAAGCTGGTGGCAGGCGGCATAGCCGGGCCCACGTCAGAGGCATCGGAACGCATGGCCATTGCGCTTCTCGCCATGCTGTCCGGCGGCGTGACGATGGCGCGCAGCCTTGGATCCGAGGCAATGCGTGCGGCGTTTGCGCGGCAACTCAAGGACGCCGCGAAGCAGTTGCTCAAATCGGACTGAGGACCCGGCGCCCGTTCAGGCTACGGAAGCCGCGAGACCATCGTCCGGGCGCGCCGCCGCAGCACCCGCCACCCGCCCCAGCGTCACCGCGGTGAGCAGGCCGTTGCCCGAGAGATAGCCCGCGGCTTTGGACCCCGAGACACCGCAGGCGGCGCCGCCGGCGGCGTAGAGGTTGGGGAGGGGGTGGCCTGAGGTGTCGAGGACGCGGGCCGTGGCGTCGACGACCAGGCCGCCCTGGGTATGGAAGAGCGCGCCGGTGACCTTGACCGCGCAATAGGGGGCGGCGAGCGGGCGCGTGGTGGTGAAGTCGCGGCCGAAGGCGTCGGGGATGGTGCCGGCGCGGGCCGCGTCGACCGCGGCCATGGTGCGGGTGAGTGTGTCGGCGGGAACGTTCATGCGGCGGGCGAGGGTTGGCAGGTCGTCCGCCGTGATCACGGCGCCCATGGCCTCGGCGCGCTTGAAATCTTCGAACTGGCGGGTGATGGCGGCGATGCGGCCGTCGAACACCGTCCAGGCGAGGCCGTCCGGCTGGCGCAGCACCTCGGCCGCCTGTTCGGAATAGCCGGTGGCCTCGTTGGAGAAGCGCTCGCCCGCCAGATTGACCTGAATGCCGCCCTCGGTGATCGTCGCCCAGCTGATCAGGATGCCGACCGGATGGGCGACCGAGCCATGGCCCTGATGGCCGGGCAGATGGCGGGTGGCGGCGCCCAGCGCCTGGCCCCAGAGCAGCGCATCGCCCTTGTTGCCGTCATGGCCGAAATAGAGCGCATCGGCGAGCGACGGGATGTGCTCGCGCACCAGCGACTTGTTGCCGCCATAGCCGTTGCAGGCCAGGATCAGCCGGCCGCAGCCGACCTCGTCGACCGAGCCGTCGGGCCGGGTGAAGGCGAGGCCGGTGACGCGGCCCGCCGCATCGGCATAAAGCCGGGTGACGGTCGCCTCGCACAGGATGTCGATGCCGGCGGCCTCTGCCGCACCGCGCAGCGCATCGATCAACTCCTCGCCCGAGCGGGTCGGCAGGCCGTGCATGCGCCGGGCGCTGTGGCCGGGATAGCTGAAATCCGCCACCACCGAGAAGGGCAGGCCGTAGCGCGCGCCCAGCCATTCGATGGCGGGGCCGGCTTCGCGCGTCACCAGCGCCACCAGATCGGGGTCGGGCTCTCCCTTCGCCTTGGCCATGATGTCGGCGGCGAAGGCCTCTGCCGTGTCGGCGATGCCGGCGGCTTTCTGCCAATGCGTGCCGGCGGCCGGGATCAGCCCGGCGGAGAGGGCGGTGGAGCCGCGCGGCACGACATCGCGTTCCAGCACCAGCACCTCGGCACCCGCCTCGCGCGCCGCCAGCGCCGCAACCAGACCGGCGGCTCCGGCGCCGACCACCACCACGGGCACGGTGAATTCGAACAGCTTCGTGCCGTCCCGGACCACCTCGCTCACCATCAGCCTCCCTGCTTGCCCCTACCGGACCCCGTTGTCGACAGGACCGCAACCTGTTGCATGAAACGGAGTGTAACCTGTATCAGATCTGATACAAGATTTGTCATACGCGGGTAAAGCGTCGTAGGCTTGATGACAGGCAGATGCGCCGGGGAGGACGGATGGACGGGAGGTTGGCCTTTACGCCGGTCAGGCTGGGCGGGCTTCGGCTGAAGAACCGGATCGTATTGCCGCCGATGCAGCAGTATCAGGGTACGGCCGAGGGTTTCGCCACCGCCTATCACCTGCACCATTATGCCCGGCGCGCCCGGGGCGGGGTGGGGCTGGTGATCCTGGAATCGACCGCCATCGCGCCGGAAGGCCGGCTGATGGCCGATGACATCGGCATCTTCACAGCCGCGCATATCCCGTCGCTTGCGGCGATCGCAGAGGCGGTCAAGGCCGAGGGCGTGCCGGTGATGGTGCAGCTGAGCCATGGCGGGCGGAAGTCGCGGCCACAGGGCGGCGGCCGGCTGCTGGCGCCTTCGCCAATCCCGTACAGTGCAGATTATGGCATGCCGGAGGCGATGACCGCGGTCGACATCGACCGGGTGGTGGCGGCCTTCACCACAGCGGCAAAGCGCGCCCTGGCCGCGGGATTCGACGGCATCGAGCTGCATGCCGCGCACGGCTATCTGCTGCACCAGTTCCTCTCGCCCCTGTCCAACCATCGCAATGACGGCTATGGCGGCACATCCGACGGCCGGGTGCGGCTTCTGGCCGAGGTGCTGGCTGCCGTGCGCGATGCGGTGGGGCCGGATGTGCCGGTCACCGTCCGGGTGTCGGCCGCGGATTACGACCCGGGCGGGCTGACGGCGGCCGAGGTGGCGGAGATGCTGGCCGGGCTGGTGGGGCAGGGGCTGGACGGCGTTCATGTCTCGTCCGGCGGATTGACGCCGACACCGCCCGATGCGACCGGCCCCGGCTACCAGCTGGGCTTCGCCCGCGAGATCCGTGAACGCACCGGTCTGCCGGTGATCGGCGTCGGCAACATCCGCGGCCGGGCACAGGTGGAGGCGGCGCTTCAGGGCGGTATGGCCGATCTGGTCGCGATCGGCCGGCCGCTGCTGGTTCACCCCGATCTGGCGCGGGTGTTGTGACAGCCATTGCGGTGCAGGCTTGACAAGCAGGGTACTGCGGTTCGAATAATACAGGCAGCTGTATTATGAATGGGACAGGAGAGGGGCCGCATGGCGGGGGTCGAGCCGTTGAAGGCACGCAGGCTCTACCTGCTGCTGCGTGACCGCATCATCAGCGGCGAGGATCGCCCGCAGACCCGCCTGCCCAGCGAGCCGATGCTGGCCGAACAGCATGGCGTGTCGCGGGTGACCGTGCGCCGGGCGCTGGACAAGCTGGCCGGCGAAGGGCTGATCGAGCGGCGGCCCGGATCGGGCACCTTCGTGGCGGGGCGGCGCACAGAGGCGCCGGTGACGGCGGATTTTTCCAACCTGCTGACCCATCTGGTCGAAATGGGCCGGCGGACCGAGGTGCGCCTGCTGTCCTTCGGCTATGTGACGCCGCCACCGGCGGTGGCCGAGGCGCTGGGCCTGGCGGCGGGGGAGCGGGTGCAGCGGGCGGTGCGCCTGCGCCTGATCGACGGCGCGCCCTTCTCGTATCTCATCACCCATGTGCCGGAGCGCATCGGCGTGTCCTATTCCGAGGCGGAAATGGCCTCCACGCCGCTGCTGGAACTGCTGGAGCGATCGGGCATCGTGGCCGACCGCGCCAGCCAGACCATCGGCGCGACACTTGCCGGCCCCGACCTCGCGGAAGCGCTGGGGCTGGAAATCGGTGCGGCCCTGCTGTCGATGACCCGCGTGGTGCAAGGCGTCGACGGCGAGGGCATCGAGCATCTGCACGCCTTCTACCGGCCCGATCTCTATTCCTTCCGGATGGATCTGGTGCGCACCGGGCCGGGGGATGCCCGGTCGTGGACACCGGTGGGGCCGGCCCGCAAGGGCGCCACCCGATCCCGCGGCCAGGCCGCGGCGCGGGCGGAGACCGAAACCCATCAGCGGCGGAGCACGGTGCGGCGGGGGAGCACGCCGCGCAAGACGACGCCGTGATCGAAGCCCGCCCCCCAAGAGGGCGGGACGGGATCGACACACAAAAGACGATGACAGCGGCCGGCGGTGGGACGACGGCCGGCAGAGGAGGCACGATCATGACTTTGTTCGACAAATCGATCAGCCGCCGTACCGCGCTGAAGGGCGGGATGGCCGCGGCGGCGGTGATGGCGGCACCGGCGGTGCTGCGCGCTGCCGAACCGCCGGCGGTGAAGATCGGCGTGCTGCAGCCGGTGACCGGCGCGCTGGCGATGGACGGTGAATTCGGCCGCACGGGCGCCGAGCTTGCCATCGCCGACATCAACGCCTCGGGTGGCATCAAATCGCTGGGCGGTGCGAAGATCGAGATGGTCTTCGGCGATGCGCGATCGAACCCCGAAGTCGGCGTGCAGGAAGTGGAGCGGATGCAGAGCGAGGGCGTGGCCGCCGTCGTCGGCGGCTTTGCCAGCCCGATCTGCCTGGCCACCACCCAGGCGGCGGCGCGCTATGACCTGCCCTATATCGTTGATGTCGGCGTGTCGGACCAGATCATCAGCCGCGGCCTGACCAATACCTTCCGCTTCGCCCCCGGTTTCAGCATCTGCACCCGCACCGCGATCGACAATCTGGTGCGGATCAACAACGCCGCCGGCCGCCCGGCCAAGACCGTGGCGCTGGTGCATGAAGACGGGCTGTTCGGGTCGGGCCTGGCCAAGCTGATGCAGACCGAGCTGCCCAAGCACGGCTTCGAGATCCTTGAGACCATCGCCGTGCCGACGCCGTCGCGCGATCTGTCGAACGTGGTGCTGCGGCTGCGGTCGCTGCGCCCGGATCTGGTGATCCCCAGCACCTATTACGGCGAAACCGTGCTGCTGGCGCGGACCATGCAGCAGCAGCGCGTGCGGCCGAAGGCGGTCTATGCCGTGGTCAATGGTGCGGCATCGAATATGCGCTTCGTGAAGGAATTCCCCGAAGCGGCCGAGAACATCATGGACGTGAACCACTGGCACGATCCGCGCAATCCGAAGAATGCCGCGCTGCAGAAGCGGGTGGCCGATGCCGGCAAGCAGTGGAACTACAACACCCCGCTCAACTATTCCTGCATGATGCTGCTGGCCGATGCGATCGAGCGTGCGGCGAGCGCCGATCGCACCAAGATCATCGAGGTGCTGGCCTCTTCGACCTTCTCGGACCATCTGATGCCCTATGGCCCGACGAAGTTCGAGGGCGGGCAGAACCAGGGTGCGGCACCGGTGTCGACCCAGGTGCAGAAGTCCCAGATCCGGGTGGTCTATCCGGAAAGCTTCGCGGACGCCAAGCCGATCTTCCCTGTCGAGAGCTGATCCGGGCGACCGGGCGGCGCCTGGCCTCTGCCGGCGCCGCCCGGTCCCCGTTTGCCGAAACGGATCGCACGATGTACTCCCTTCCCATCGTCGCGGAAGCCATGCTGAACGGGCTTCTGACCGGTGCGGTCTATGCGCTCATCGCGCTGGGTCTGACGCTGGTGTATGGTGTTTTGCACATCATCAATTTTGCGCACGGCGCCCTGCTGACCTGCGCGATGTTCGCCGTCTGGCTGGTCTACACCGCCTTCGGCCTGGATCCCTATCTCGCGATCCTGCCGCTGACGCTGGTCTTTTTCGCCATCGGCTATGGCGTGCAGCGCTTCATCATCGGGCCGGCCGCCCATGGCGATGACGGCAATATCCTGCTGGTGACGCTGGGCCTGTCGATCGTGATCGAGAACGTGCTGCTCGCGGTCTTCCAGTCGGATACCCGGTCGCTGTCGACCGATTATTCCTTCCAGGTGGTGGAGCTGGGGCCGCTGCTGATTTCCCAGGCCCGGCTGTATGGCTTTGCAGGCGCTGTGGTGGTGAGCGCGCTGCTCTGGCTGCTGCTGGCACGCACCGATACCGGCAAGGCGATCCGCGCAGTGGCGAAAGAGAAGCTGGGCGCACGGCTGGTCGGCATCAATGTCGCCCATGTCTTCGCCGTCACCTTCGGCCTGGGTTGCGCCACGCTCGCCATCGCCGCCTGCCTGCTGATGCCGACCTTCTACGTCAACCCGCGCGTCGGCGGCGCCTTCGTGCTGGTCGCCTTCACCATCGTGGTTCTGGGCGGCATGGGGTCGATCACCGGCGCGCTGCTCGGCGGGCTGTTCATCGGCGTGGTCGAAAGCCTGTGCGGGCTGTATCTGGGCGAAAGCCTGGGCCAGATCGGCATCTTCCTGATCTTCATCCTGGTGTTGCTGTTCCGGCCCACCGGTCTGTTCGGAGCAAGGGCGTGATGCGACGCGGCTATCTTCCCATCGCCCTGATCCTGGTGGTGCTGGCGGCCCTGCCGCTGGTGGTGACCTCCAACGTCATCCTCAATTTCGTCGTCTTCGTGCTGATCATCACCCTGGTGGCGCAGGGCTGGAACCTGCTGGGCGGCACGGGCGGCCAGTCATCCTTTGGCCATGCCGCGTTTTTCGGCACCGGCGCCTATGCCTCGGCCATCCTTCAGACCCGCTATGGCGTGAATGCCTGGGCGGCGATGGCGGCGGGCGTGATCGCGGGCGCCGTGGTCGGCCGGGTGATCGGCTATCTGGCCTTCCGCGCCGGGTTGCGCGGATCCTATTTCGCGCTGGTGACGCTGGCCTTCGCCGAGGTGCTGCGCATTCTGGCCAATGCCTCGGGCTTCACCAATGGGGCGGCCGGTCTGCTGCTGAAGCTGGATGTCGGCTTCTGGAACATGCAGTTCAGCAGCCGCGGCGCCTTTCTGTGGCTGGCGCTGGCCTTTGTGGCCGCCGGTCTGGTGATCTGCCAGATGATCGCCAATTCCCGCTTCGGCGCCCAGCTGGTGGCGGTGCGCGAGAACGAGGAAGCGGCGCGGGCGCTGGGCGTCGACGTGCTGGCGGTGAAGCTGCGGGCGATTACGGTCTCAGGCGCACTGACCGCGGCCGCAGGCTGCCTCTATCTGCAGTATTTCCTCTACATCGATGCCAACATCGCCTACGGGCTGTGGATTTCGGTCGAGGCGCTGCTGGCGCCGATGGTCGGCGGGCGCGGCCTGGTGCTGGGGCCGATCATCGGCGCCTTCACCCTGCACGGGCTGGGTGAGGCGACCAAGATGTTCACCGGCCGGGTGCCGGGCATCGATCTGGCGGTCTATGGCGCGGTGCTGGTGCTGGTGATCGCCTTCGCTCCGGGCGGTGTGCTGGGCCTGCTGCACAAGCTGCGGCGCGGCGGGCGTGCCAAAGGAACCGGAACCGGCGGGGAGGGCGCGTGATGCTGGAAGTTCAGGACATCACCATGCGCTTCGGCGGGCTGACCGCGGTGGGCGGCGCCTCGCTGAAGGTGGTGCCCGGACGGATCGTCGGGCTGATCGGGCCCAACGGCGCCGGCAAGACCACGCTGTTCGCGATCATCGCCGGGTTTCTGACCCCGACCGCCGGCCGGGTGGTGCTGGAAGGGACCGACATCACCGGACGGCCTGCGCACGAACGTGCGAAACTCGGCATTGCCCGCACCTTCCAGATCGTCCAGCCCTTCGCCGGGCTGAATGTGCGCGAGAACATCGCCGTCGGCGCCTATCTGCGCCATGCCGGTGCCGCCGAGGCCCATGCCCGGGCCGAGGCCGTCGCCCGCCGGCTGGGGCTGGGGGGGGATCTGGACAAGCCGGCATCGAGCCTGACGGTCGCCGGCCGCAAGCGTCTGGAACTGGCCCGGGCGCTGGCGACTGAGCCGCGGCTGCTGCTGCTGGACGAGGTGCTGGCCGGGCTGAACCCGTCGGAGATCCGCGACATCGTCCCGGTGATCCGCGCGATCCGCGACGAGGGCATCACCATCCTGATGATCGAACATGTGATGCAGGCGGTGATGAACCTGTGCGACGAGGTCTATGTGCTGGCCCAGGGCGAGATGATCGCAGAGGGCACGCCCCGCGAGGTCTGCGTCGACCCGAAGGTGATCGAAGCCTATCTGGGCCGCGGCGCCGCGGAACGGCTGAAGGCGGAAGGGGCACGGCCATGACCGGGGGGCAACACGTGCTGGAGGTTGAGGGCCTGAAGGCCGGCTATGGCGGGGTGGAGGTGCTGCGCGGCATCGACCTGGCGGTGGGGCCGGGCGAGATCGTCGCGGTGCTGGGATCGAACGGTGTCGGCAAGACCACGCTCAACAAGGTGCTCTCGGGCGTGCTGCCGGCGCGCGCAGGCCAGATCACCTTCGAAGGCCGCCGGCTGGACGGCGTGGATGCGGCGGCAATCGTCGAGGCCGGGCTGATCCAGGTGCCGGAAGGCCGCAAGATCTTTCCCAACCTCGACATTCAGGAAAATCTGGAACTCGGCAGCTATCGCCGGGCGCGGAAGAACCGGGCGCGCAATCTGGAACGGGTCTACGAGACCTTCCCGCGGCTGCGCGAACGCCGGACCCAGGCGGCCGGTACGCTGTCGGGCGGCGAGCAGCAGATGCTGGCCATCGGCCGCGGCATGATGGCCGAGCCGCGGCTGCTGATCCTGGACGAGCCGTCGCTGGGCCTGTCGCCGCTGCTGGTCGAGGAAATGTTCACCCTGATCCGCCGGCTGAATGCCGATGGCATGCCGATCATGCTGGTGGAACAGAATGTGGTGCAGTCGCTGGAGATCGCGAGCCGCGCCTACATCGTCGAGAACGGGCTGGTGACCATGTCGGGCAATGCGGCGGAAATCGCCGCCGATCCCGAGCTGCGCCGCGCCTATCTCGGATTGTAAGGAGCCGCCCCCATGGCCATCGTCACCCCCGGTGTCGTGCCGGCCTCGGTTCTGCTGGCAGAGCCGCGTCCGGCCTGGCTGAAGCGCTTCGCCGAGGCGGCAACCACCATCCGCTTCGGCGATTTCGACGCCGATTTGTCCGCTCAGGCGCGGCTGGTGGTGCTGGACTGCCTGGGCGCCATCGCCGCCGGCATGCAGGAACCCGAGATGCGGGCGCTGACCGCGCGCCTCGCCCGCCGCGGCGGGCGGGTCACGGCCCCCGCCGTGGGCGCCGGGCTCGCCCTCCGCGCCGATGATGCGGCGCTGGCCAACGGCATCGCCGGCACCATGCTGGAACTGGACGAGGGCAATTCCTTCGCCCGCGGCCATCCCGGCATCCACGTGCTGCCGGCCCTGCTGGCGGTGCGGCCCCTGGCGGAGGTGTCCGGCCCGGACTTCCTGCACGCCTTCGTCTTCGGCTACGAGGCCGGTGCCCGGATCGGCGCCGCATCCCGGCTGCGCAATGCGCTGCACCCCCATGGCACCTGGGGCACCGTGGGGGCGGCCGTGGGCGCCGCCCTGCTGGACGGCGCCGGGGCGGAAGAGGTGATCGGCGCGATCAACCTCTCGTCCAGCCTGTCGGTCGGCTCCAGCCTCAGGACCATGCTGGAGGGGGCGACGGTGCGCAATGCCTATGCCGGCATGTCGGCACGCAACGGGCTGACCGCCTGGGATCTGGTGACGGCAGGCTTCACCGGCGAGACCGACGGGGTGCGCAGCGTGTATGGCGGCGTGCTGGCCGAAGGCTTCCGCCCCGAGGAGATGGTGGCGGAACTGGGCACGCGCTGGGAGATCCGGCGCAACTACTTCAAGCGCCATGCCGCCTGCCGCTTCACCCATGCCGCCCTCGACGTGGTGGCGGGGCTGATCGCCGGGCACGGCCCGATCGCGCCCGAAGCGGTGGCCGGCATCGAGGTGGTGACCTATGTCTGGGCGGCGCAGCTGGACGGGGCCCGGCCCGACAACATGCTGGCGGCCAAGTTCTCGGTGCCGTTCGCGGTCGCCACCATGCTGGCCCATGGGGCTGCGAGCGTGCCGGCCTTCCGGGCACCGGCGCTGACCGATGCGCGGATTCTGGATCTGGCCGGGCGGGTGACGGTCGACGAGGACCCGGCGATGAGCGCCATGCTGCCCGACCGGCGGCCGGCACGGGTCACCATCCGCCTGACCGACGGCCGGGTGCTGACGGCCGAAACCTTCACCAATCGCGGCGATGCCGTCGACCCCTACGGGCCCGACGAGGTGGTCGCGAAATTCATGGAACTGGCCACGCCCGTCTGGGGCGCGGCCCATGCCACCCGCATCAGGGAGGCGGTCGACGGCCTGGACCGGGCCGCCGATCTTGCGGATCTGGATGCGCTGCTCAAAGAGCCGGCGCGCGAGGAACATTGAGATGAGCCTGAAGCAGAGACTGACGACCGCCGCCCCCGTGGTCGCCCCCGGCGTCTATGACGCCCTGACCGCATCGATCGCCACCGCTGCCGGGTTCGAGGCGCTGTACCTGTCGGGTGCCGCCATCGCCTATACCCGCCTCGGCCGCCCCGATATCGGGCTGGTATCGATGAGCGAGGTGGCCGAGGTCGTCACCCTGGTGCGCGACCGCGTGCCGACGCCGCTGATCGTGGATGCCGATAACGGCTATGGCAACGCGCTGAACGTGCAGCGCACCGTGCGCCTGTTCGAACGCGCGGGCGCGACCGCCATCCAGCTGGAAGACCAGACCCTGCCCAAGCGCTGCGGCCATCTTCAGGACAAGAGCCTGATCACGGCCGCCGAGATGGCCGGCAAGGTGAAGGCCGCGGTCGATGCGCGGCAGAGCGACGAGACCCTGATCGTGGCCCGCACCGATGCGGTGGCGGTGGAAGGCTTCGACCGTGCCATCGACCGCGCCCATCTTTACGCCGAGGCCGGCGCCGACGTGCTGTTCGTCGAAGCGCCCCGATCGCGCGAACAGCTGGTGGCGGTGACCCGCTCGCTGGGCGGTATCCGGCCTTTGCTGGTCAACATGGTCGAAGGCGGCGACACGCCGCTTGCCAGCGCCGAGGATCTGGGCGGGCTGGGGTTCAGGATCGTGATCTTCCCCGGCGGCATCGTCCGCGCGCTGGCCCATACTGCCCAGGCCTATTACCGCTCGCTGAAGGCCAACGGCACCAACCAGCCGTTCAAGGACCGGATGTTCGACTTCAACGCCTTGAACGCGCTGATCGGCACGCCCGAGATGCTGGCGCTGGGGCGGAGCTATGAAGAGCCGGAAGAGGGGGCGGTGGCGTAACCGCGCCCCGGACACCGCCCGAGAGAAAACCAGGGAGGCAGATCCATGCCGGTCGTCGAGACCACCGTCATCGAAGGCTATGACGCCGCCACCAAGGCCCGGCTGCTGAAGGGCATGACCCGTGTGGTGCGGTCGGTGATGGCCGCGCCGCCGGACGGGGTGGTGACCATCCTGCGCGAGGTGGCCGCCAGTTCCTATGCCCGCGGCGGCGTGTCGCGCGTGCCCGGCCCGCCGCTGCCGCCGGCAACGGATCTCGCCGGGGCGCTGGCGGCGGCGCTGGGGCGCGGCGATGTGGCGGCGGCGGCGCCGCTGGTCGCCGGGGACTTCGTGGCGGTGACGGCAGAGGGCGCGCGGCTGGATCTGGCGGCGGCTGCTGCTGCGGATGCCGAAGCCGGTCGGCGCTATGACGGCTTCGTCGAGGCGCTGACCGATGATGGCAGCCTGGTTTTCGGCCATGGGCGTCTTGCCGACGGCCGGCGCTTCATCGACCGCTTCCGCCTGGCCGGGCCGGTGATCGCCGACCGCGAGAGCTGGTGAGCGGGGTGGAGGCCGGGACCCTTCCGGTCGTCGTCGTCGGGGCCGGTGCCGCCGGCCTGACCGCGGCGCTGGCCGTCCGCGATGCCGGGGCACCGGTGGTGGTGCTGGAGCGCGATGCGGTGCCCGCCGGCAACACCGCGCTGACCCTCGGCATGCTGCCGGGGGCCGGCACCCGCTTTCAGCGCGCGGCCGGCATCGAAGACGATGCGGCGCTGTTTCTGGCCGATATCCTGGCCAAGGCCAAGGGCCGGACCGATCACGATCTTGCCCGGGCGATCACCGCGGCCTCGGGGCCGGCGGTGGAATGGCTGGCGGATCGCCACGGCGTCGCCTTCGAGCTGCTGGACGACATTCTCTACCCCGGCCATTCGCGCCATCGCTATCACGTGCCGCCCGACCGCACCGGCACCGCCTTCATGGCCGATCTGCTGGCGGCGGCGAGCCGGGCGGGGGTGCAGCTGGTGACGGAGGCCATCGTCGAGGCGCCCGAGACGGATGCGGACGGCCGGGTCACCGGGGTGGTCTGGCGCGACGATGCCGGACGGCGGCATCACACGGCCTGCCGGGCGCTGGTGCTGGCGAGCGGCGGCTATGGTGCCGACCCGGAGGCCGTTGCCCGATACATCCCCGAGATGGCCGGCGCGGTCCATGGCGGCCATCACGGCAGCCGCGGCGATGCCCTCGTCTGGGGCGAGAGGCTGGGCGCTGCCCTGGTCGATCCGGGCAGCTATCAGGGCCATTGCGTCGCCGACGGGCCGAACCTGCCGGTGACCTGGGCGCTGATCATCCGCGGCGGGTTTCAGGTCGGGTCCGACGGCCGGCGGTTTTCCAACGAGATGAGCGGCTATTCCGAACAGGCCCATGCGGTGGCGGCGCAGCCGGGCGGGGTGGCCTGGACGATCTATGACCGGCGCTGCGAGGAACCGGCGCTGACCTTCCGCGACTATCACCGCGTGCTGGAGAGCGGTGTGGTGACGACGGGTGAGACGGTGGACGACCTCGCCCGGGCCTGCGGCCTGCCGGTGGGCGCGCTGGCCGAAACGCTGGCCGAGGTCGAGGCAGTGACCAGGGGCCATGCCCCCGACCGCTTTGGCCGGGTTTTCGACGGCACACCGCCCTTGCAGCCGCCCTTCCGGGCGGTGCGGGTCAGGGCGGCGCTGTTCCACACCCAGGGCGGGCTTGCCATCGATACCCGGGCGCGGGTGCTGGACCGGGCGGGCCGGCCGCTGCCCGGACTGTTCGCCGCGGGCGGTGCGGCGCGGGGCCTCTCGGGTCCTGCAGCCTGGGGTTATCTGGGTGGCAATGGTTTGTTGACTGCGGTTGTGCCGGGCCGTTTCGCCGGCACCGCGGCCGCCGCGTGTTGAGATGCAGGGAGCCGAAATCATGGCCAGGGTTCTGGTGATCGTGCCGTTTCCGATGGATGCGGACAATCTGGAGATGCGCCGCGCGCAGCTGCGGTCGGTGCGGCTGGGACCGGGGATGGATTTCGACTTCCGCCCGGTCCGGATCGCGCCGGTCAATTATGTCAGCCAGCAGGACAGCGTGCTCTCGGATGTGGGCATTCTGGAGGCCGGCATCCGCGCCCAAGCCGAGGGCTATGATGCCGTCTGCATCGACACGGTCAGCGATGGCGGCATGGCGCCGCTGCGCTCGGTGCTCGACATCCCGGTGATCGGGGCCGGGCGTCATGCCATGCTGACCGCGCTGATGCTGGGCGACCGCTTCTCCATCCTCGCCATGTGGGACCGCTGGCGGCATCTCTATACCAAGACGCTGGCCGAACTGGGGCTGGGGGCGAAATGCGCCTCGCTGCGCTCGGCCGATCTTCAGCCCGACAATCAGAGCCTGATGGCGGGCAAGGAAGAGGCGTTCTTTCCGGCGCTTCATGCCGCGGCGCTGCGCTGCGTGGAAGAGGATGGCGCCGATGTCATCGTGCTCGGCTCCACCACCATGCATCAGGCCCATGCCTATCTGGCCGAACGCCTGCCGGTGCCGGTGATCAACCCCGGCCCGCTGACCTACCGCCTGGCCGAAATCGCCATCCGCCAGAAGCTTACCCACAGCCGGGCGAGCTTTCCCCGCCCCGCCGCCCCGGCCGACGCGGCGCTGGCCGCCATGGGTGTGGCGGCGACGCGGCTTTGACAGGGAGAGACCGGATGTCCCGGATTCTGATGATCTTCACCGCCGACCACCCGGCGCCCGAAAGTGCCGAGGCGGAGGTGGTGACGCTGACGGCACCCGGTCTGCCGGCCGGGCTGATCAGCGCCCATGACTGGACGCTGGCCGATCTGGCGGTGCTGGCGGCGGGCCAGGATGCTGCGAACCAGGGGGCGGCGGCAGAGGGCTATGCCGCGGTCTGTGTCGCCGACCCCGGCGATTACGGGGCGAATGCGCTCCGCTCGGTGCTGGATGTGCCGGTGGTGGGGGCCGGGCGGAGCGCACTGTTCTATGCCCTGACGCTGGGCGCCTGTTTCGGCGTGCTGGCACCGGCGGGCGGTTACACGCGGGCGAAGAAGCTGGTGCAGGAATACGGGCTGGCGACGCAGTGCACGGGGGTACGCCGGATCGGCGCGGGCGACGACGCCATCCTGACCGCGGCGCGCGCTGCGATCACGGAAGACGGCGCCGAGGTGCTGGTGCTGTGGCAGCCGCTTACGGCAGCCGCGACCGCCCGGCTGGCCGCGGACCTGCCGGTGCCGCTGATCGAGCCCGCCAGCCTGTCGCTGCGGCTGGCCGAGGCCTTTCTGGGGCTGGGCTTGGCCCAGAGCCGGCGGACCTGGCCGATGCCGCAGGTCGCGAAGCCTGATCTGATCGCGGCCCTGGTGGCCGCAGGGGCGGAGGCATGATCCCGGCGGCACCGGTTCTGACCGAACCTTCCGAAACCGCCCATGCGCTGGCCCGGCTGGCGCTGACGGTGCGGCTGGACGATCTGCCCGCCGCGGTGGTGGCCCAGGCGAAGCGGATCCTGCGCGACACCGTGGGGGTGATGCTGGGCGGAGCGGCCCTGCCCGAGATCCGCAATCTGGCCGCCATCGCCCCCGGCCTGGCGGTGGGCGGCGCCTCGCTGTTCGGGACCGGCACCCGGGCGGCGGCCCATATGGCGGCGCTGGTCAACGGCACCGGCGGGGTGTCGCTGGAACTGGACGAGGGCAACCAGTTCGCGGTCAACCATCCGGGCGTGCACATCATCCCGGCGCTCTGGGCGCTGGCAGAGGAAGAGGGCGCATCGGGCGCCGCCCTGCTGGAAGCCCTGGTTGCGGGCTACGAGATCGCCGTCCGGGTGGGGGCGGCCACAAAGCTGCGCGGGCCGGTGCATCCCTTCGGGACCCATACCATCATCGGCACCGCGGTGGGGGCGGCGCGGCTGCTGGGCCATGATGCGGCACTGACGGCGCGCGCGATCGAACTGGCGGCCGGGCTGCCGATCGCGTCCTCGCAGATGGCGGCCAATTCCGGCGCCTCGGTGCGCAACCTCTTCACCGGTTTCACCAATCATAACGGGCTGCTGGTGGCGAAGCTTGCCCGCGCCGGCTTCTGCGGCGAGCCGGGGGCGCTGGAAACGGTCTTCGGGCAGATCCTGGGCGAGCGGTTCGGGATCGCCGTCGAGGCACGGATCGACCATTTCTACCTCACCCGCAACTACTTCAAGATCTATGCCTGCAGCCGCTGGAACCATGCCCCGATCGAGGCGGCGCGCGATCTGCGCGCGGCCCACGGGCTGACGCCGGCGATGATCGATCGGGTGGTCGTCCACACCTACGATCCGGCGACCCGGCTGGGCGGCGGCCGGGTGGCCAATGCCTATGCGGCGAAGCACTCGATCCCGTTCAACGTCGCGGCACGGCTGATGCATGGCAGCAATGATGTCGGGGTCTACAGCGATGCCGTGGTCCGCGACCCGGCGATGGTCGATCTGATCGCCCGGGTGACGGTGCGCGAGGATCCGGCGCTGACCGCGCTGCTGCCGGGGGTGCGGGCGGCCAGGGTGGAGATCCGTCTGCGCGACGGCCGGGTGGTCTCGGCACAATCCGACACCCCGATCGGCGGCTTCGACAACCCGCTGCCCGAGGCCGATCTGCGGGCCAAGTTCCGCCGGCTGGCGGGGTTCACGCTCGACGAGGCTGCGATCGACGCCCTGGAAGCCGATCTGGACCGGCTCGAAAGCCTGGCGCGGATCAGCCCGGTCTGAACACTGGCGTCGGAACCATGTCCGGCCATGGCGGTTTCTCCCCGATGATCCGCAACGAGGAGAGATCCTGTATGGCGACCGATCCCCGCACCGACACCGCCCGCCCCGACTCTGCCCGCATGACCCCGCCCGCCTCGCCCCGCCGCAGGCGCGGGCTGATCTGGATCGGGCTGCTGGTGGTGGCGGTCGCGGTGGTGCTGGCCCTTGCGGTCTACTGACCGGCCGCCATCCGGGTGAGGAGAGCTGTCATGACCGGCAACGGACCGGGCGGCCCGGATAAGACGGGCCCCAGCTATACCGGCGATGAGACCAGCCAGGGAGAGATCATCCTGCGGACGAAGCGCCGCCGGCAGATCTTCATCGGCGGGCTGATCCTGATGGGGGTGCTGGCGGTGGTGTTCAGCCTGATCTGACCCGCTTAAGCCCTTGAACCACCGCTTCCCGCGGTGGGTGGCTTGACATTCTCTCCGCCGGGCTGAATGTTGGCCCTGCCTGCGCGTTCATACGGGCAGGCAGCGTGAATGTGAGCCCGGATCAATTCGACGTCGTCCTGTCATCCCAGGCGCCTGCGTCCGGGGCAGCAAGCTTTCGGCGTTCAGACGCCGGCAGACAGGATAAGATGATGGAACACCCTCTCGCGCTGAAATCGATCCCCGCGAACACCCTGTTCGGGGAGGGCGATGTCTTCGTGCTCTTCGGGGAAATGTTCGGGCGTGGCTATGCCACCGGCCTGATCGAGGCCGCGAAGGCGGCCGGCATGACGGTCATCGGCATGACCATGGGCCGGCGGGACAATGGCGGCGCGCTCAGGCCTCTGACCGACGAGGAACTGGCGGCGGCCGAGGCCGGGCTTGGCGGGCGGATCATCAATATTCCGCTGATGGCCGGCTTCGACATGGATGCCGCCCCCGGCGAGCCCACGCCCACCGACATGCTGGGCGAGATGACGCTTGAGAACTGGCAGGGCTTCAAGCTGGACCAGGACCGGATCGCCCGGGCCCGCGAGGTGGGCGTTGCCCGCTTCCGCGACGCCGTGACCCGGGTGATGGCAGAGCTGGACGGGATGATCCCCGCCGGCCGCAACGTGTTCTTTGCCCATACCATGGCCGGCGGCATCCCGCGGGCGAAGGTGTTCATGGCGATCGCCAACCGGGTCTATAAGGGCCGCGGCGCGCGCTACATGTCGTCTCAGGCGCTGATCGACAGCGATCTGGGCAAGCTGATCCTGCAGAATTTCGACGAGGTCACCGCCAACAGCTTCGGCCATCTGCTGGAGCTGAGCGGGCCCTTGCGCGCCCGCATCGAAGCCGAGGGCGGCCAGGTGCGCTATACCGCCTATGGCTATCACGGCACCCGGGTTCTGATCGACGGCGCCTATCGCTGGCAGACCTATACCAACTACACCCAGGGCTATGCCAAGATGCGGCTGGAAGGGCTGGCCCGGGCGGCATGGGACAAGGGCGTGAAGGCGGTGGTGTTCAACTGCCCCGAAATCCGCACCAATTCCTCGGACGTCTTCGCCGGCATCGAGCTGTCGCTGCTGCCGCTGCTGACGGCGCTGCGCCACGAGGGCGGCGGCGCCTGGGTCGACGACCTGTGGCAGTATTGCGAGACCCTGCTGCAGGACGGCATCAGCGTCGACACGGTGCTGCAGATGGTCCACGACTATCAGCACAACCCGGCCATGCAGCCCTATTACGATTTCGCCAGCTGGCCCAAGGCCAACAGCGCCGAGCAGGTGGAACAGACCGTCGGCACCTCGCAGGACATCGTGAACCTGCACAAGGACCGCAAGACCCTGGTCAGCGACGTGCTGAGCCAGCATGTGGTCGCCGCCACCGGCCGGCTGATCTTCGGCGCCACCAGCGCCCCCGAAGCGCCGGTGCTGTGGCTGGACCATGACATCGTGGCGCAGCAGCTGATCGCGATGCACGGCGCCTGACCACGGGTGCCCGATATGCGAAAAGGCCCGGCCGGGTAACGCCACCCGGCCGGGCCTTTCTTTTTTTTCCGGTCGCCTCTCAGCCCGGCACCACCGGTGCGGTGGGGAAGCGCGGCGGGCAGGTGAGTTCATAGGCGCGGGCCGCGCGCAGCACCAGCTCGTCGCGGAAGCGGGGGCCGACGATGTGCAGGCCGACCGGCAGCCCGTCATCGCCGAAGCCGCACTGAACCGAGGCCGCCGGCTGCTGGGTCAGGTTGAAGGGGTAGGTGAAGGGCGTCCACTGCATCCAGTGATCCAGCCCCGAGCCCGGGGGCACGTCGTGGCCGGCTTCGAAGGCGGTGATCGGCAGGCTGGGGGTGACCAGCAGGTCGTAGCGCTGGTGGAAGGCGGCCATGCGCTCGCCCAGCGCCACCCGGGCATCGACCGCGCGCATATAGTCGACGATGTCGATGCCCGTGCCCAGTTCCGCCACCCGGCGCAGCCCCGGATCGATCAACGCGCGCTGATCGGCCGGGGTATTGGCCAGGATCTTGGCGGCACCGGCGAACCAGTGGGCGTTGAAGATCTCGATCGGGTCTTCGAAGCCGGGATCGACCTCGTCCACGATCGCGCCGAGTGCCGCCAGGACCTCGACCGCCTTGCGGACCTCGCGCGCGACATCCTCGCGGACGTTCACGTAACCCAGGGTCGGGCTGAAGGCGATGCGCAGCCCGCGCACGCCCTGGTCCAGCCCCAGCCGCCAGTCGCGAGAGATCGGCGCACCCATATACCAGTCGCGGTCATCCGCCTGGCCGACCACCGTCATCATCAGCGCGACATCGGCGATGGTGCGGGCCATCGGCCCCAGATGCGAGGTGGTGCCCATGGCGCTGGCCGGCCATTGGGGGATGATGCCGAAGGTCGGCTTGATGCCGGCGGTGCCTGTGAAGCCGCAGGGAATGCGGATCGAGCCGCCGGCATCCGAGCCCTGATGCAGCACGCCCATATTGAGCGCCGCCGCCGCACCGGCACCACCGCTGGAACCACCTGCCGTGGTATTTACATTCCATGGGTTGCGGGTGATGCCGGTGAGCGCGCTGTCGGTGACCCCCTTCCAGCCGAATTCCGGCGTGGTGGTCTTGCCGAGCAGCACGGCACCCGCGCCCCGCATGAAGGCGGTGAAGGGGGCATCCACCTCCCAGGGGCCGTCGGCGGCGATGGTCTTCGATCCCTTGCGGGTGGGCCAGCCGCGGGTGAAGGTCAGATCCTTGATCGAGGACGGCACGCCGTCGACCGGCCCGATCGGCCGGCCGGCCATCCAGCGCGCTTCCGACGCCTTCGCATCGGCGCGGGCGCTGTCTTCATCGACCAGGACATAGGCGTTGACCGCGCCGTCGAAGCGGCGGATGCGATCCAGCGCCGCCTCGGTCGCCTCGACCGGCGAGGCCGCCTTGCGGGCATAGAGGCCGAGCAGTTCGCCCGCGCCGAGTTCGCCCAGATCTGTAGATGAGAGGGGGGTGGAGGACTGGGGCATGGGCTCTTATCCTTTTCTGAACGGCGTTCAGGCGTCGAGCGCCAGATAGCGGTCGCGGACGCTGCGGTCGGCGCGGAAATCGGCATTGCTGCCGGCATAGACGATACGGCCCTGTTCCAGGACGTAATGCCGGTCGGCCAGCTTCTCGCAGACCGCGAGGTTCTGTTCGACCAGCAGCACCGGCACGCCGCTTTCGCGGATCCGGCCCAGGATGCGGACGATTTCGTCCACGATCACCGGCGCCAGCCCCTCGGTCGGCTCGTCCAGCAACAGGATGCGGGGGGCGTTGACCAGCGCGCGGGCGATGGCCAGCATCTGCTGTTCGCCGCCCGAGAGCGCCTTGCCGCCATTGCGCCGCCGTTCCTTCAGCCGCGGGAACATGGTGTAGACGTCGTCGAGCGACCAGCGGCTGCCCTTGCGGACCGAGATCTTCAGATTTTCCTCGACCGAGAGCATGCCGAAGATGCCGCGATGTTCCTGCACCAGCGCGACGCCGCGGCGGGCGATGTCGTGCGAGGGGCGGCCGGTGATCGCGGTGCCGTCGAAGCTGATCGTGCCTTTCGTCTCCACCATGCCGGCGATGGATTTGAGCGTGGTGGTCTTGCCGGCGCCGTTGCGGCCGAGCAGGGTGACCAGCTCGCCGGGCCGCACCTCCAGCGACACGCCTTCCAGAACATGGCTTTTGCCGTAATAGGCGTGGACCTGATCCAGCGTCAGCATGCCCCGGCCTCCCCCAGATAGGCGGCGCGCACCCGCGGGTCGTTGCGCACGGTCCGGGGGTCGCCCTCGACCAGCACCTTGCCCTGATGCATCACCGTGATCGTGTCGCTGATCGACATCACGATGCCCATATTGTGCTCGATCAGCATGACCGTGTAGTCGCGGCCAAGCTCGCCGATCAGCTTCGTCATCACCGGAATGTCGTCGATGCCCATGCCCGAGGTCGGCTCGTCGAGCAGCAGCAGTTTGGGGCGCGCGGCCATGGCCATGCCCACCTCCAGCACCCGCTGCTGGCCGTGGGAGAGTTCGCCCGCCGCCACATCGGCGCGGGCGCCCAGCTGCAGCCGGTCGATGATCTCGTCCGCCACCTTCAGATGATCGGGCCGGGCGCCGACCGGGCGCCAGAAGGCGAGCGCCTTCGCCCCGTCGCGGCCCTGCGCGGCGAGGCGCAGATTCTCGCGCACGCTCAAGGTCTGGAACAGGCTGGTGATCTGGAAGGAGCGCGACATGCCGAGCCCGACCCGATCCTGCGACGGCTTGCGGGTGACGTCGCTGCCGTCGAACAGGATCCGGCCGGCGGTCGGCCGGCGTTCGCCCGTCAGGCAGTGGAAGGTGGTGGTCTTGCCGGCGCCGTTGGGGCCGATGATGGTGTGGATGGTGCCGCGGCGGATCCTGAGGTCGACCCCGTCCACCGCCTTGAAGGCGCCATAGGCGAGTTCCAGCCCGGAGGTCTCCAGGATCACGTCGCCGGTCTGCCGGGTGTCGGTCATCTGGCTGGTACTCATGCCTCGGGCCCTCCGCGCCGCTCGCGCAGTTTTGCGACCACGCCTTCGATACCGCCCCAGAGGCCGCCGCGCATGAAGATCACCACGCCGATCAGCGCGATGCCGAGCAGCATCAGCCAGCGCGGCCAGATGGCCGACAGCCAGTCGCCCAGCAGCACGATCGCGGTCGAGCCCAGCAGCGAGCCGAGCAGAGAGCCGGTGCCGCCGATGATGGTCATGATCAGGATGTTTTCCGACATCGGCAGTTCGATGTTCGAGAGCGGTGCGAAGTGCAGGAGCATGGCGTAGAGCGCGCCGGCGATGCCGGTGATGGCGCCCGAAAGCGTGAAGGCCAGGATCTTGAACTGGCGGGTGTCGTAGCCGACCGCGGCCGCCCGGTCGGGGTTTTCACGGATCGCGACCAGGGTGCTGCCGAAGGGCGAGCCGATGATCCGGCGCGCGGCCACGAACAGCAGCAGGAACAGGGCGGCGACGAAGATGTAGTACGAGACCGCCGGTTCCAGATCGGCGATGACCAGCCCGCCCAGCGCCAGCGGCGGCCGGGGCACGTCCAGCAGACCGTTATCGCCGCCGGTCCAGTCGGAGGCGGTATAGGCGATGAAATAGGCGAGCTGGGTGAAGGCCAGCGTCAGCATCACGAAATAGATGCCGGTCCGCCGGATCGCGAGCGCGCCGACCAGGGCGGCGGCAAGGGCACCGGCGATGGCGGCCACCACCAGCGCCGTGATCAGCCCGGCGCCCAGATGGATCATCACCAGCGACGACAGATAGGCGCCGATGCCGAAGAAGATCGCCTGGCCGAAGGAAAGCAGGCCGGTATAGCCGAGCAGCAGATTGCAGGCGAGCGCCGCCATGGCGAAGATCACGATCTCGGTCGCGAGCGTCGCAGACGGCAGGATCAGCGGCAGGGCGATGAGGGCGGCGAGTGCCGCCAGCGTGATGCCGCCGAAGAGAGAGGAGGAGGAAGCGGAGGCGGGAGAGCGTGTCGTCTGCATGGCTCACGCCCTTCCGAACAGGCCATAGGGGCGGAGCAGGATGACCGCGGCCATGGCGCCGTAGATCATCAGGCTGGCACCCTGGGGCCAGATGCTGGTCATCAGGCTCTGCACCAGCCCGACCAACAGTCCGCCGACCAGCGCGCCCCCGAACGAGCCCATGCCGCCGATCACCACCGTGACGAAGGCGATGCCGAGCACTTCGGTGCCGACGAAGGGATGGGCGCCGCGCAGGGGCGCCGAGAGCACGCCCGCCAGCCCGGCCAGTGCGACGCCCAGCGCGAAGGTGGCCGAAAACAGCCGGTAGATGTTGGTGCCGAGCAGGGCCACCTGTTCCGGGTTCTCGCTGCCCGCGCGCACCTTGGCGCCGAAGGTCGTGCGTTCAAGCAGCAGCCAGAGGGCGAAGCCGACCAGGGCCGCGAAGCCGATCATGAACAGCCGGTATTCCGGATAGGCGAAATTGCCGAAGCGGACCACGCCCTTCAGCATGTCCGGCGGCGGCACCGACTTGCCGACCGGACCCCAGATCATGATCGCGCTTTCCTGGATGATCAGCGCGATGCCCAGCGTGATCAGGATCTGGAAGGTGTGCGGCAGGTGATAGACCCGGCGCACCAGCACCCGTTCGGTGACCCAGGCGATGGCGCCGGCGATCAGCGGGCCTGCGACCAGCGCCGCCCAGAAATTGCCGGTGGCGGCGACGACCGTGAAGCAGAGATAGGAGCCGATCAGGAAAAAGGCGCCATGGGCGAAGTTCACGAAGTTGAGCAGGCCGAAAATGATCGTGAGCCCCACGGAGGTGAGGAAATAGATCATCCCCAACCCCAGACCGTTCAGGATCTGGAAGAGGTAGACGTTGAGCATGGGTGACCGGTCTCCGTCCCGTGACGTCGAGGCGGCAGGGCCGGCCCGTCAGACGGGCGCGGCCCCGCGGGGGGCGCGAAGAGTGTGTGGTCAGGCCATCTTGCAGGCGATGGCATCGCCCTCGGGGAAGGACTTGCCCGACGAGATCAGCTCGGCCAGATCGTCTTCGTCGGCCTTGGCGGAGGCCGCTTTGCCCTTCAGCAGGTAATAATCCTTGATCACCTGATGGTCGGCGGCGCGCACGGTTTCAGAGCCGGTCGGGCCGTCGAAACTCATGCCCGAGAGGGCGGCACGGACCGCGGCACCGTCGGCCGAGCCCGCCTTGGCGATGGCATCCAGGATCACCTTCGTGCCGATATAGTCGGCCGCCAGCGGATAGTTTGCGGTGATGCCATAGGCCTCGCGCACCCGGGCGACCAGCTTCTTGTTCATCGGGCTGTCGACCTGGTGCCAGTACTGGGCGCCCAGATACACGCCCTCGATCACGTCGGAGCCCAGTTCCTGGAACTGGTCGAGACCGGCCGACCAGGCGAGCAGGATGGTCATCTGGCTTTTCAGGCCGAAATTCACCGCCTGACGCAGGGCGTTGGACGACTGGCCGCCGAAATTCAGGATCAGCAGCACATCGGGTGCCGCCCCCATGGCATTGGTCAGATAGCCCGAGAATTCCTGTTCCTGCAGCGAATGATAGCTGTTGCCGACATGCTCGATGCCCTTCTCTTCGAAGATGCGCTTGGCATTGGCCAGCAGCGCCTCGCCGAAGACGTATTGGGGCGTGATGGTGTACCAGCGCTTCGCCTCGGGCATGCGTTCGATCAGCGGCCGGACGGTCTGTTCGATGGCGCCGTAAGTGGGCACCGACCAGCGGAAGGTGCCGGGGTTGCAGTCGGTGCCGGTCAGCTCGTCGGCACCGGCCGGGGTCATGAACACGCCGCCGGCCTTGTCGACCTCCTTGCCGACCGCCAGCGCCGAGGACGAGAGCGTGCAACCGTTGAAGAAGCGGGCGCCGTCCTGCTGGATGGCTTCCTGCACCTTGCGCACCGCCTTGCCGGCATTGCCTTCGGTGTCGATCGCCTTGTAGCCGACGGGGGCGCCGAGCAGGTCGCCGTAATCCTGAATGGCGAGCTTCGAGCCCATATCGGCGAATTTGCCATAGCTGGCAAAGGCGCCCGACAGCGACTTGACGCCGTGGATGGTGACCGCATCGGCGGCGAGGGCGCGCCTGCGGATGATGGCGGGGGCGGCGAGCAGCGTGCCGGCGGCAAGGCCGCCCTTGAGCAGCGTGCGGCGGGTGGTGGTGATCATCGTCATCGAGCCTCCATGTCACGTCCGGGGCGTGTGTTCCGCCCCTCGGACCCTTTTTTGATCGGAATACAGCGATTCCTCGGGTCATCCTCCGGTGCCGCCCGGTTCTGGTTCTGACATGCCGCCGCGCGCTCTCCCTGCGCGGGCCGCCGGTGCGGCAGGTGGTCGTCGTCTCGGAGCCCGCCGGGGGTCAGCCCGATCCGGGTTCCAGCAGGAAGCGGCGCGCGACTTCGGCCTCGAGCGCGTCGAGGTGATCTTCGGCGTCGCACATATGGTCCAGCATCAGCCGGCGGACCTCTGCCGCATCCTCGCGGCGGAGGGCGTCGATCAGCCGGCGGTGATAGTCGACATTGTTCAGGCCGAACTGCCGGCGTTCGGGCAGATAGACCTTTTTCAGCACGACGACGTCGCGCAGCAGCTCGTTCAGGAACCGGCCCAGAAAGCCGAAGATCGGGTTGGGGCAGACATCGGCGAGCACGTTGTGGAAATCGATCTCGGCGATGCGCTGGATCCGCTGTTCCTCTTCGGTCACCGGTTCATGGGCGCAGAGGGCGATATTGGCTTCCAGCACCTCGAAATCGGCGGGGCCGAGCCGGCCCACCGCCAGCACCGCCACCTCGGGCTCGATGAGCTTGCGCAGGGCGTAGATCTGGTGGCCGTCGGGATGTCGGAACTGCAGGAAATTGCGCAGCGCCCGCGAGGCATGGTCATGGGTCGGCCGGGCCAGCCAGGCACCGCCGCCGGGCCCCGTGCGGCTGACCACCAGCCCCTCCACCTCCAGCCCCTTCAGGGCCTCGCGCACCGTGCCCTTGGAACAGCCATGCAGCCGGATCAGCTCCGCCTCGCCGGGCAGCCGGTCGCCCGGTTTCAGCTGCTCGGTGACGATCCGGCGCTTCACATCCTCGACGATCAGCTCCGACAGCTTGGGGCGCCGCCGTGTGGGGGCGCCACGCCTGCCGCCTGCCGATCGCCCCTCAGCCATATGCCCCGTCTCCGCATCGATCCTATTTATTATGATAATTAGGTGCCGGGAAAAGACGCCCTGTCAAGCGGCTCTGACGGCTTCAGGCGCCGCCTGGGCGAAAGCGACTGCAGGCTGATAGCGTGATCGCGTGGTTTTTTGCTCCCGTATACTTTGGTAGAATTAAAATGATGTCGGCGGGTAAGGTGCAGTCGACGACCTTGGCATGATGGAGCCTGATGATGCAGATGGATAACTTGACTCCGGCCGTGGAAACGGCTGCGGTCCCTGATCGGGGCGCCTGGACGCGGCCGGTGCTGGAGGTGCTGTCGGCGGGTGAGACGGCGGGCGCTTTCGGCCCCGTATATGATGGGAGCGGCCAGTCCTGATCGTTTCCGGGACGAGATGATCACTCCCGAAACAACCATAGGAGGCATAGCCATGCGGGATAAAATCGAACGCCATCGTCGTCGCTTCCGGCCGGCTGCCGGTACCGGCTGGGCGCGGCCCGTGCTGACCGTGGTTCTCTACGAAGAAACCGCGGAGAATCCTGGCGCAGGGGGTGACGGCTCGGGACGATCCTGAGATCTCCACCGGCGGGCGTGCAGATGCGGCATCCTCGCGCATAAATCTGGTGTCCGACGTGTTTTGCCTGTTATGGTTGTGGTCTTTCAGGGGGGCCTTCCGGCCGCCCGGGTGGATAACACGGCCGGCAGATGCAGGATATCGACAGGCAAAAGCCCGCCCCCGGGGTGGCGGCCACGACCGACAGGATCAGTCGCCGGCACAAGCGCTGGAGCCGGCCCGTGTTCGACATCCTGTCGCTGAACGACACGGCGATCAGCGGGGCCACGATATCGGACTACTACAGCCTGTCCTGATCTGGTCCTGGCCTCTCCACCTGAGGGAGCACAGCTGCAGGTAAATGAACGTGAGCCTGTGGTTGCTGATCAGTGCCTGATGCGGTATGACCGAAAAAGATCGGTCGGCATGTGTCGCCGATCGGTCGCCGTTGTACTGGAGCGAGATGATGCAGATGAACGCCAAGCCGGTGACGACCGCCGCTTCAGTTCGTGGTGTCTGGAGCCGGCCCGAGCTTGAGGTGCTGTCGATCGACGAGACCGCGATCGGTGCTGGCGTCGTGAATGACGGTTCCGGCCAGTCCTGATCTCCGTCCCCGATCCATCGGGAAAGATGCCGGGCTGATCGGGGGGACCGCCTGCATGGGCAGCCTGATGGAAGTGTTACGACTTCTGTTCTCGCCGCGCGCACGGCTGGTGCTGATCCCCTTCGTGCTGGTGCTGCTGCTGTTTGCGGTGGTCCTCGTGGCCACCCAGGGGACCGCCTGGTCGCCTTTCCTGTATGCCGTGTTCTAGGCCGGCAACCCTGTCGAAAACCAATCGGACCCGGAGTTGGGCATATGCAGGACATGGACATGCAGAAGACCGCGCCGATGGCGACTGACGAGGACCGCAAGCTGTGGGGCCGGCCCGTGCTCGCGGTGTCGGCTGCGAACGATACGGCCTTCGCCGTTGCCGGTTCGGATGACGGCTCGGGACTTTCCTGAGCCCGCCCGTGCCGACCTGAACACCGCCGTCTGACCGGGGTGCGTCGATGCGTCGCGTGATGCGTGCCCTGGTGCTGGTGCTGGTCGGCATCATCTTCGGCTGCCTGGCTGGGGAAGGGCTGGTGCGGCTCGGCACCGCCAATCAGAAGAACTACGTCATCGAGATGTGGCGCTATGCAAAGCTGCTGAAGCGCCCGAGCGACGACCCCGCCATCGGCCATGAACATGTGCCGGGCGCATCCGCGCGCCTGCAGGGCGTCGAGGTCTCGATCAATTCCCTGGGGCTGCGCGGGCCGGAACCGGTGCCCGGTCGTCCGGCCGTGGTACTGGCGGGCGACAGCATGACGCTGGGCTGGGGTGTGGCGGAAAGCGGCACGCTGGCCGGTCAGCTTGCCCGCCGGCTGGGCGACGATGTTCAGGTGGTGAATGCCGGCGTCGGCAACATGACCGTGCCGCAGATCGTGGCCCACTGGCTGGAGATCCGCCGGCGGATCGGCGACGCCTTTCCGGTGCGGACACTGGTGCTGCTGCCCTCGTCGCGCGCCGGGCTGCCGCAGCCCGCGGGTGATGCCGGCTGGCTGGTGCGCCACAGCGAGCTGGCGGCGCTGATCGCGACCTTCTGGGCCCAGGCGACCAGCGGCGCCGCCGGCCGCGACGAGATGGTCGCCGCCTATCGCACCGCCTGGACCGGCCCCGAGGGGCAGGCGCGCATTGCGCAGGCCTTCGACCGGCTGGCCGCCGAAACCCGGGCCGACGGCATCCGGGTGATCGTGGCCCAGATGCCCGACACCAATGATTTCCGCGACTATGCCTTCGGCTTCGTGACCGGGACCACGGGGCGCGAAGCCGCCGCGCATGGCTGGGACTTCGTCGATCTTTACCCGCTGTTCGCCGGCGAGACGGCGGCGGACTTCTGGACGATGCCCGGCGACATCCACCCCAATGCCGCGGCCTATGCCCGGATCGCCGACCGGCTGGCGCCGCTGCTCGCCGCGCCGGCCTCGTGACCCCCGGCCAGGCCCCATGCTGTTCCAGCTGCCCAGCTTCTTCGTCTTTCTGGCGGTCTTCGCGGCCGGGCTGGCGCTCTGCCCCCGGCGGCTGGTGCTGGCCTATGTCTTCACGGCCAGCCTGGTCTTCTATGCCTGGTGGTATCCCCCCTATACCGCGCTGATCCTGGGCTATGTGGCGGCCGCCTGGATCGGCGGGCGGCTGGTCCGGGCGCATCCGCGGCTGCTGCCGGTGGTGGTGGTGACGGTGCTGCTGCCGCTGCTGCTGTTCAAATACACCGATTTCGTGATGACGACGCTGGAAGAGCTGACCGGCGCCGGGCTGCCGCATCTCGGTTGGGGCCTGCCGCTGGGCGTGTCTTTCGTCACCTTTTCGGTGATCAGCCTGCTGGTCGATACCGCGCATCACCCGAAACGCCCCTTCCCGCGTTTCGGCATCGTTGCGGTCTATGTCACCTTCTTCCCGCATCTGATCGCCGGGCCGATCCTGCGCCTGCACAAGATGGTGCCGCGGCTGTCGGATATCCGGATCGATCGGGAGGCGTTCACGGCGAATGCCGGGCTGTTCGCCATCGGTATGATGAAGAAGGTGCTGATCGCCGACCCGATCGGGCTGTGGATCGACGGGGTGATCACGGAACCCGGACAGCTGGGCCTCATCGAGGCCTGGTTCGTGATGCTGGGCTTCGCGGTCCAGATCTATTGCGATTTCAGCGCCTATTCCGATATGGCGATCGGGCTGGCCGGCATGTTCGGCGTGGCCTTCCCCGAGAATTTCCACAAACCCTATGCCGCGACCTCCATGACCGAGGTCTGGCAGCGCTGGCATATGACCCTCAGCTTCTGGTTGCGGGATTATGTTTATAAATACCTGCGCGAGCCGCTGGGGCGGGTGCTCGCCATCCTCGGCACCATGGCGGTGTCGGGGCTGTGGCATGGCGCCGCCTGGACCTTCGTGGTCTGGGGGCTGATCCACGGCACGATCATGATGGCGGAGGCCCTGACCGGCCATGCCGTCAGGGCGCGCCAGTCCCGCGGCCTGGCCCGGGCGGGCTTCATTCTGGCGACCTTCCTGACCTGGGCGGTGGTCACCACCTTCTTCCGCGCGCCGACGCTGGAGGTCGCCGCATCGGTGATCGCCGGCGGCTTCGGCGCGCATGGGCCGGGCCTGCTGCCGGCGGATGCCCCGCTGCTGGCCGGGCTGATCCTGGTGACTCTGGCCCTGCACCCGCTGGATACGATCAACCGCATCCGCAGCGCGACCGCCCGGGTGCCGGCGGCGCTGGCCCTGCCGGTGATCCTGGTCCTCGTCGCCGGCTGCGCGATGATCGCGGCCGGCCGGCCGCAGGCGTTTTTCTATTTCGACTTCTGATCAGTCCGGGAGGGGCGCGGGCGGCAGCTGCCGGTTCAGATCCTCTGCGATCCGCCGGGCCAGGAGCTGATTGCCCGCATCGCTGAGATGGCCGTAGAAGTCGGAGAACAGCCCCCGGCCGTCGGAGGGGAAAGCCTCTGAGAGATCCAGAACATCGGGCAGCCCTGCCGCCGCCAGCTTCTGTCGGAAGGCCGTGAGGGCGGGCCCGAGCGCCGTCGCATAGGCGCCCACCGCCGCGGGATCGCGGACCACCTCGGCCTCTGCGGGGGTGCCGAACGGCACCGGGGGGAGCACGAATGTGACCCGCACATTCCGGCGCTGCGCGTAATCGAGCAGGCCCCGCAGGTCTTCAAGCACGCGGGTCGCGGCGGTTTCGCGACCATCTGCCGTGGCACAGGGATCCTGGCGCAGGCCGTCTTTCCGATGCCGGCTGCCCGAGGACGTCAGCTGCCGGGCGATCTCTGCAATCACCGGCCGCGTGGCGGCGGGCGGCGGCAGCCTGGCGGCCAGCACGCAGACGCGGACAAGATCGACCGATCCGTTGACCACGATCACCCGATCATACGCTTCTCCGGCGGCGAGCCGGGCGTCGAGCATCATGACATTCGCAGGGATCGTGTGCCCGGGCATGCTGAAATTGCGCACCAGCGTGCCGGGCAGCTGGCGTTCCAGCGCAGCCGCGAGCGTCTCGTCATCGTCATTGGAGAAGCCGAAGGACTGCGAGGCCCCGAGCAGCAGGACCCGGCGTCGGGCGTCTTCGGGCGCGACCAGATGCCGATGCAGGCGCTCGCCCTCGGGGCCGATGGTCACGCCCGGCACTGCGGCCGGCAGAATGACGTCACCCAGGCCAGGGACGTATCGTTTGGGGAGCCCCCCGATCCGGGCCAGGCGGGTGGCTGTCGCATTGCCGTCGGTGCCGCCTGCGATCACCCCTTTCAGCCTGCCGGCGATACCAGACCCGATATCGAGCACGCCGTCGATCAGACAGACGACCAGGAACAGGCCGAAGAGCAGGGAGACGATCTTTTTCATCAGGTCGGTCGGTCCGGTATCGGAGGAGATCAGTCGGGGGCGAAAGCGCGGGGAACGGCGCGGGATCCTGATCGGATATGTCGTGTGTGGCCGGGGCCCGGCGGTCATCCCTTCCTGTCCGGTGCCTCATGCCCGGTGTCGGGCCAGTCTGCCCGCAGGGCTGCATCAGATCCAGTTGAAGCGCGCGGCCGTCTGGAAAAGCCTCGACCAGATCTGCGGGCCGACCAGATCTGCGGGCCTCTGCCGTGAACGCCGACGTCTTACCGGAGTTGCGCCGGAACGGGTGATGTGCCGGAAGGGGGGCAGCACATCGATGACGTGCCCGGATTCTCGATTGGCGACCATCATGACAACGGCTATGGTGTGATGCATGTGTGGAGGTGGTTTCACGGTCTGTCGTCGGATCGCCTTCGAGCGTCAAGCGGAGACGTATTGAAATGGACACGCAGATGAATGAAGACGTCGCCGTCGGCCGGCGGCCGGGCGGTATCTGGTCGCGGCCTGTGCTGGAGGTGATGCCGGCGGCTGAGACCGCAATCGGCATCGCTACCACTCTGGATGGCGGCGCCGGCCTGTCCTGACCAGCAGCGGCGGGCCGTGCGTCAGGCTGCTTGCGGTGGCGTTGGTCAGAGCACGGCCCTGAGAGACCCGATCAGTCGGGACGGGGCGCGGGCGGCTTCTGCCGGTTCAGCGCCCCGGTGAGCAGCGGGGCCAGGGCCTGATTGCCGGCATCGGTGAAGTGGCCGTGGAGGTCGATGAACATGCCGGGCCGGCCGGTGCCGAAGCCCTGCGTCAGATCGACGATCCCGTCCATATCCGCGATCCGCGCCCGCAGAGCGGTGTTCAGCGGATCGATGACCCGGCGATAGCGCTGAAACTGCGCCAGATCTGCGAATGTGCCGTCACCGGCATCGGCGACATAGGGCATGGGCACGATCGCCAGTATGGCCGGCAGGTTGTGGCGCCGTGCCGCCGACAGCACCTCGTTCATATCGGCCATCAGCCGGTTCAGCACGGCGGCCCGGCCTTCGGGCGTGGTGCAGCCGTCGTGGGATGCGGCAGCCGGACGGTCTGACGCTCCACCGGTCAGCCGGGCGGCGATTTCGGCCAGGACCGGCCGGGGGCGGGGCGCCGGATAGGCCTGCGGCAGGCAGTACATGATCAGGTCCAGCGTGCCGTTGACGATCAGCACCTGATCGATCCGGTCACCCGCGGCGATGCGCTGCTCCAGAACCATGGTGTTGCCGGGCAGCCGCTGGCCGGGGCTTGCGAAATTGCGGACCACCGTGCCGGGCATCGCGCGTTCCAGCGCCGCCGCCAGGCTGGCATCGTCCTGATTCAACGATCCGAAGGCCTGAGAGGCGCCGAGCAGCAGAACATGGCGGGTGGCCTCGTCCGGTGCCGTGACATGGGTATGCAGCCTCTCCCCATCCTCACCGATGGTCAGTCCCGGCACGGCGCCCGGCTGGTAGATGCTGCCGGTTCCCGGCACATAGCGCTGCGGCAGGGCATCCAGACGGGCCAGTGCCTCTTCCCTCATCTCTGCATAGGGGTCGGCATTGCGCGCGGCCTCGGCCATCCGGTTTCGCAGCCCATAGGCCAGCCCCAGCCCGATATCGAGCACGCCGTCGACCAGGGCTATGAGCAGAAACAGCCCGAAGATCAGGGAGGCGAGCTTTTTCATGGGGGGATCGATCCGGGAGGGGATGAGGGCCGGCCGCCATGAATACAGGGAGCAAATCCTGCCGTCGATGGTTAAGGGGGCACAGTCTTCGATAAAGGAGCCGGCTCATGCCTGCCAAATCCAAGGCCCAGCAGAAAGCCGCCGGAGCGGCGCTCTCCGCCAAGCGCGGCGAAACGAAGATGAGCGATCTTCAGGGCGCGTCGAAATCGATGGTTAAGTCGATGAGCGAGAAGGAGCTGCACGACATGGCCGCCACCCGACGCAAGGGCAAGCCAGAGCACGCCTCCAAATCCGACTGAGGGGAAGGACGACACCACCATGGCCAATGCGAGCAAAAAACATATCGGCATCGGATCCCAGGGCAAGGGCAGTGGTGCAGGCGCCATGACCGACCTGCCCGGGGATGTGGAGATGGGCGACAACGAGGTGCTGTCGAACCGCGACAAGGCCCAGGGTGCGAAGACCCGCGGCTTCGACGGCAAGGCCACCCGGACCGACCAATACCAGGACCACGAAGCTGACCGCCGGACGCGGGATGTCGGGGAGGGCCGGGGCGGGGGCCAGAGAGATGGGGACCACAGGTGACGGCGCCATGACCGACACGCTCTCCCCCGCCTTGCCGGCCGATCTGGACCGGAGGATTCACGAGGTGATGGGCCGGATCTGCGCGCGTGGATACCGCCTCGCCACCGCCGAGAGCTGCACCGGAGGGTTGATCGCATCGGTGCTGACCGACGTTCCTGGCTGTGCCCATGTCTTCGAGCGCGGCTTCGTGGTCTACAGCCCCGAGGCCAAGCGCGAGATCCTGGGGGTCTCGCAGCTGCTGCTCGACGGCCCCGGCCCGGTGTCGGAACCGGTGGCCCGGGCCATGGCCGAGGGCGCGCTGGCGCGGTCGATCACCGAGATGGCGATCGCCGTCACCGGCTTCGCCGGCCCGGGCGGGCCGGGCGATGAACCGGGGCTGGTGCACGTGGCCGTGGCCATGCACCGCCGCCCGACCCTGCACCGGGTCGCCCGCTTCCAGGACGGCAGCCGCGGTGCGGTGCGGCTGGGGGCGTTGAGCGTGGTGCTGGAGCTGATGGAGGCCCAGCTGGAGGGAGCGCCTGCGGCATAACGACCATGCATCCCGGACGCAGTGGTTGCCGGGCTCCCATCGGTGATATACCGTTCTGCGGAATTCGCCCTAACCGCAGACGGACAGTACCCGTGAGCACTGAGCAGACCATCCGCGCCGCCGCGTTTCGATCCAAGATCATGTCGGCCGATGATGCCGCGGCGCTGGTGCCGCCCGGCGCCAATGTCGGCATGAGCGGCTTCACCGGCTCCGGCTATCCGAAGGCGGTGCCGCAGGCGCTGGCGCGGCGGATCGAGGCCGAGCATGCCGCCGGCCGGCCGTTCAAAATCGGGGTCTGGACCGGTGCCTCGACCGCGCCCGAGCTGGACGGCGCGCTGGCAAAGGCGAAGGGGATCGAACTGCGCCTGCCCTATCAGTCCGATCCGGTCTGCCGGGAAGAGATCAATAGCGGGCGGATGGAGTATATCGACATCCACCTGAGCCATGTTGCCCAGTTCGTCTGGTTCGGCTTTCTGGGCAAGCTGGACGTGGCCGTCATCGAGGTGACGGAAATTCTGGAGGACGGCACGCTGGTGCCGTCGACCTCCATCGGTAACAACAAGACCTGGATCGACCTGGCCGACAAGGTGATCATCGAGGTCAATTCCTGGCAGAACCCCGCCCTGCGGGGCATGCACGACATCTATTACGGCACCCGCCTGCCGCCGCACCGCACGCCGATCCCGATCCTGGCCGCCGGAGACCGGATCGGCCAGCCGGTGTTCTCGGTGGATCCGGCCAAGGTGGTGGCGGTGGTGGAAACCCACGGCCCCGACCGCAACACCGCCTTCTCTCCGCCCGATGCCACCTCGCAGGCGATCGCCGGCCATATCCTGGAATTCTTCGAGCACGAGATCGCCCGCGGCCGCCTGCCGCGCGGCCTGCTGCCGCTGCAATCGGGGGTGGGCAATGTCGCCAATGCGGTGATGGCCGGGCTGGGGCAGGGCAGCTTCGAGGGGCTGACCGCCTATACCGAGGTGCTGCAGGACGGCATGCTGGAGCTGATCCGGTCGGGCAGGATGACGCTGGCCTCGGCCACCGGCCTGTCGCTCAGCCCCGAGGCGACCCGGATCTTCAACGACGAGGCCGAGGCGCTGAAGAAGCATGTCGTGCTGCGCCCGCAGGAAATCTCCAACCACCCCGAGGTCATCCGCCGGCTGGGCGTGATCGCCATGAACGGCATGATCGAGGCTGACATCTACGGCAACGTCAACTCCACCCATATCCGCGGCACCCGGATCATGAACGGCATCGGCGGCTCGGGCGATTTCGCCCGCAACGGCTATCTGTCGATCTTCATGACCCCGTCGACCGCCAAGGGCGGCACGCTGTCGGCGATCGTGCCGATGGCGACCCATGTCGACCATACCGAACACGATGTGCAGGTGATCGTCACCGAACAGGGGCTGGCGGATCTGCGCGGCCTGTCGCCCAAACAGCGGGCGCGGGTGATCATCGACAATTGCGCCCATCCGAGCTTCCGCCCGGCGCTGGACGACTATTTCGCCCGGGCGCGGGCGCGGGCGGCCGGCCAGCATACGCCGCATCTGCTGGATGAGGCGTTCCATTTGCTGACCCCGATGCCGTCTTCTGATAAAAGATGACATCAGGCTTGAGCAATGGGAGGGGAAACGATCATGAGTGAGCGCGCCGACGAAATCATGCAGCAGCCCGTCTGGCAGCGGCCGGTTCTGGAGATGATGCCGGCCGAAGACACCGCCAGCTCGTCCGGCGCCGTTGGGGACGGCAGTCTGGGCCTGTCCTGACCTTCTGTCTTTCCGACGGTTTTCAAACGCCCGGATGTCCGCCCGCATCCGGGCGTTTTCGTGCGCAGAAGCGGCCCCATGCGCATGTTTCGCGATCGCTGTGCGGGTTTGCAGGGTCCGGATGTTGCAATACTCATCTGGAAAACCATGCCCGGGGGGACTATTCCTGGGTCAGGAGTGAGACGCCCCCTAAGAACGCCAGGCCGGAAAGAGACGCATGACCACCACCCCCGCCTTCGACACGATCATCGTCGGTGCCGGAACGGCCGGCTGCCTGCTCGCCAACCGGTTGAGCGCCGATCCCGGCCGCCGGGTGCTGCTGATCGAGGCCGGCGGCAAGGACGACTATATCTGGATCCATGTGCCGGTCGGCTATCTGTACTGCATCGGCAACAAGCGCACCGACTGGTGCTTCCAGACCGAGCCGGATGCCGGGCTGAACGGCCGGGTGCTGCGCTATCCGCGCGGCAAGGTGCTGGGCGGCTGTTCCAGCATCAACGGCATGATCTATATGCGCGGCCAGGCCCGCGACTATCGCCAGTGGTCGGAAATCACCGGCGAGGAGGCCTGGGACTGGGACCAGGTGCTGCCCTATTTCAAGCGCCATGAAGACCATCACAAGGGCGGCGACGATCTGCACGGCCATGGCGGCGAATGGCGGGTGGAACGCCAGCGCCTGCGCTGGGACATTCTGGACGCCTGGGCGGAAGCGGCGGTGCAGGCCGGGCTGCCGGCGACCGGCGATTTCAATCGCGGCGACAATGAAGGCGTCGGCTATTTCGAGGTCAACCAGCGCAATGGCTGGCGCTGGAACGCCGCCAAAGCCTTCCTGCGCCCGGCGCTGAACCGCCCCAATCTGACGGTCTGGACCAAGGCCCAGGTCGCCCGGCTGCTGACCGGCCGCGATGCCGACGGCCATCTGCGCTGCACGGGCGTCGAGCTGGTTCAGGATGGCCAGCGCAAGACCGTGACGGCGAAATCCGAGGTGGTGCTGTCTTCGGGCGCCATCGGCTCACCCCAGATCCTGCAGCTGTCGGGCATCGGCCCGGCGGCCCTGCTGGCCCGCCACGGGATCGAGGTGGTGCATGATCTGCCCGGCGTCGGCGCCAATCTGCAGGACCATCTGCAGATCCGCTCGGTGTTCAAGGTGAAGGGCACCCGCACGCTCAACACCATTGCCGGTAATCTGATCGGCAAGGCGACGATCGGTCTTGAATATGCGCTGAAGCGTACCGGACCGATGAGCATGGCCCCCTCGCAGCTCGGCGCCTTCACCCGCTCGTCCCCTGAGAAGAACGCCGCCAACATCCAGTTCCATGTTCAGCCGCTCAGCCTGGATGCCTTCGGCGAGCCGCTGCACGGCTTCGATGCCTTCACCGCCAGCGTCTGCAACCTGAACCCCACCAGCCGGGGCAGCGTCACCATCCGCAGCGGCCGGTTCGAGGATGCGCCGCTGATCGCGCCCAATTATCTGTCGACCGAAGAGGACCGCAAGGTGGCGGCGGATTCCCTGCGCGTCACGCGGCGGATCTGCGGCCAGACGGCGCTGGCGCGCTTCCAGCCGGAAGAATGGAAGCCGGGCGTGCAGTACCAGACCGACGAGCAGCTGGCGAAGCTGGCCGGCGACATCGCCTCGACCATCTTCCACCCGGTCGGCACCACCCGCATGGGCCGCGCCGACGATCCGGACGCCGTGCTGGACCCGCATTTCCAGCTCCGCGGCATGCGTGGCCTGCGCGTGGTCGATGCCGGCGCCATGCCGACCATCACCAGCGGCAACACCAACTCGCCGACGCTGATGATGGCGGAAAAGGCGGCGGAGTGGATACGGGCGGGGGTGTGATCCGCCGCCTCTGACCCGAGACCGACCGACTGTCCTTACGACCCGCCCCGGCGCATGCCGCGGCGGGTCGTTGCGTTTCGTTCGCCCGCCATTTCATCACATATCTGATACCGTCTTCACATCCACGATGAATATCTGGACGCCCCGGCATGGTGGCGCCTACAGTTCTTTCTGAACGATGCGGGGGCCGCAGCGATGCGCCGCCGGCAGGCATGTCCCTGAAAATATGGATCATATCATCCCGGCCGCGCCAACGGCCGGGCAGGGAGAAGTCATGCCAATGCATGTGTCCGCCGTCTCGTGGCGGCGGGCGAGCATCAGCACCAGACGCCGGTTCACGGCGCGGTCATGCCAGGAGGAAATGATGACGTTTTCACGCTGGGGAGCGGCCGGTGCCGGCGCCGTGCTCGCCTGGACGGTTGCCATGGGGGCCGCGTCTGCGGCGGATACCGTCGACTTCCGGATCTCGCTCGACACCTCGCCCACCCATGTCCGCACGACCTGGGTGCAGGAATTCGCCGAGCGGCTGAAAGACCAGTCCGGTGGTACGCTCAACGCCACGGTCTATCACAGCGGCCAGCTGTTCAAGGATGTGAATGTCGCCAAGGCCCTGCGTCAGGGCAGTGTCGAGATGGCCGTGCCCGGTACCTGGGTGCTGGGCGGGTTCGAGCGCCGCTTCGACACCGCGACCCTGCCGATGCTCTATGGCCGCGGGCCCGACGACTATCACGCCATTTCCGACGGCGAGCCCGGCCGGCTGATCGCCGAAGGGCTTGAGGAGAAGCTGGACGTCAAGGTGCTGGGCAAGTGGTTCGACCTCGGCGCCAGCCATACCTATTTCGCCAGCCGCAAGGTCGAGACCTATGCCGATATGAAGGGCGCCAAGGTGCGCTTCCCCGGCGGTGCCGGACTGTCGGCGCGGCTGGAATATCTGGGGGCGACGCCGGTCCTGGTGCCCTGGCCCGATGTGCCGCTGGCCATGTCGCGCGGCAATTTCGACGGGCTGATCACCACCAATGAGAGCGTGAAAAGCGCCAAGCTTTGGGAATCCGGGCTTAAATACGTCTTCGAGGACTACCAGACCTTCGGCCAGTACATCCCGATGGTGGCGGGCGGCTTCTGGAAGAAGCTGACGCCCGACCAGCAGCAGATGATGACACGGATCTGGGACGAGGTCACGACCGAGGAACGCGCTGCCGCCCTCACTGCCCAGGAAGAGGCGGGGGACGAGGCGAAGCGCCAGGGCGTGATCTTCATCACCCCGACCCCTGAAGAACGCGCCGACATCCGCCGGCAGATGATGCAGGCGCAGGACGAGATCGCGAAATCGATCGGCATCCCGGCCGATTTCGTGACGCTGGTTCAGGATACCCTGCCGCCCGACTGACGGTCTCCCCCTCTCGCCCCCGCATCCGCACCGAGAGACGATCGTCAGCCCGGAGGCGCCCTTGAACCGCGTTCTGAAGCTCGTGGAACACGAGCTGGTCGGGCTCGTCGCGACCATCGCGATGCTGCTTGCGACCTGGCAGCTGCTCAGCCGCTATCTCTACCCGCCCGCATCGACCCACTGGATCGACGAGGTGGTCATCTACCTGATCATCTGGGCCTCGTGCCTGAGCTTCAGCGGGCTGGTGGCGGGCAATGCCCATGTCCGTGCCGATCTGGTGCTGCGCCTGCTGCCGCCGCGCATGCAGCGCGTGGTGGAAGGCTTCAACACGCTCGCGGCACTCACCCTCTGCGGCCTGCTGGTCTGGTTCGGCGGCCGGATCGTGTTCGACGCCTGGGATATCGGCGAGACCAGCCTCAGCGAATTGCAGTTTCCGATGTGGATCTACTACCTGGCCCTGCCGGTGGGGGCGGCGCTGATGGCGCTGCGCTATCTCGCCCGCCTGGCCGGCCTGATCACCGGATCCGTTGCCGGGCAGGACGTGCTGGATGGGGGAGGCCATCTGTGAGCCAGGCGCTGTTCGGACTGTTCTTCGTCTTCCTCGGCGCCGGCATGCCGATCTTCGTGGTGCTGGGGCTGACCGCCGCGGTACTGCTGGCGGCCGACGGATCCTCTCTGCTGCTGCTTGCCCAGAAGGTACTGGACGAGCTGAATTCCGAGCTGCTGATGGCCTTGCCCTTCTTCGGCATGGCGGCGGTGTTCATGCAGCGCGGCGGCATCGCCCGCGCCCTGATCGACGTTTCCGCCGCCTGGATGGGCCGCCTGCCCGGCGGCCTGGGCGTTGTGGCGGTGGCCGGCTGCACGATCTTTGCCGCCATCGCCGGGTCGAGCGTGGCCACGGCGCTGGCCATGGGCACGATCCTGGTGCCGGCGATGATCCAGCGCGGCTATCCGGCCTCGTTCTCCACCGCGCTGATCGGCACCGGGGGCACGCTCGGCATCCTGATCCCGCCCAGCCTGCCCCTGATCCTGTTCGCGATCATCGCCGAGGAATCGGTGCCGCGGCTGTTCCTGGCCGGCGTGGTGCCGGGCGTGCTCCAGGCGCTGATGCTGATCCTGTTCGTGATCTGGACCGCCCGCCGCAAGGGCTATCCGCCCGAGCCGCGGATGAGCCGGGCGGACTTCGTCCGGGTCAACCTGAAGGCCCTGCCGGCCTTCGCGGTGCCGGTGATCGTGGCGGTCGGCATCTATGGCGGCTTCGTCACCGTGACCGAGGCGGCGGTGCTGGCGGCGCTGGTGGCGATGCTGGTGGGCATGACCGTCTATCGCGGCTTCACCCTTGCCCAGGCGCCGGCAGTGATGGGCCATGCGGTCAGGTCCGCCGCCAGCATCATGGTGATCATCGCCATGGCGCTCGCCTTCGGCCATTGGGTGACGGAAAGCGGCGTGCCGGCGGCGGTCGTCGATTTCGTCACCCGCAACGACCTCTCGGCCTGGCAGTTCCTGCTGGCGATCAACCTGCTGCTGCTGGTGCTGGGCATGTTCCTGGAGGTGGCCTCGATCATCCTGATTGCGGTACCGATCCTGATGCCGGTGGTCACGGCACTCGGCATCGACCCGGTCCATTTCGCGATCGTGATCGTGGTGAACATGGAGATCGCGCTGCTGACCCCGCCGGTCGGGCTCAATCTCTACGTCCTCTCCAGCATTTCCAAGGTGCCGATCGGCGAGGTGATCCGCGGCATCTGGCCGTTCATCGCCCTGTTTGCGGTCTATCTGGCGCTGATCACCTATGTGCCCGCCCTGTCGCTCTGGCTGCCGACCCTGGTCTATGGCGGCTGAGCTTCATCCCATTCCCTGTCGAGGAGACGAGATGATGACCTCGATCGATGGTTCCGGCGGCATCACCGGAGCGTTCACCCGCCTGCTGGCCGGGCTCGGCACTGCAGCGATCGACGAGGAGGCGGCGACCGTTGCCCGGCAATGCCTGCTCGACTGGATCGGTGTGTCGCTGGCCGGCCGGCATGAGCCGCTGGTCGACATTCTGGTCGAGACGGCACGTGAGGAGGGCGGCGACGGCCATCTGCCGCTGCCCGGCCGGCCCGAGACCCTGCCGCTGACCCAGGCGGTGACCGTCATCGGCGCCATGTCCCATGCGCTGGATTATGACGACGTCCATCTGGCGATGCAGGGCCATCCGAGCGTGGCGGTGATCCCGGCAGCCTGGGCCCTGGCCCTGGCAGAGGGCCGGGACGGCGCCGCCCTGATCCGGTCGATCGTGGGCGGGTTCGAGATCGCCTGCCGGACAGGCCTGCTGATGGGACCGTCGCATTATGCCCGCGGCTGGCATGCCACCGGCACGGTCGGCACCTTCGGTGCGATGGCGGCCTCGGCCCTGCTGCTGGGGCTTGACGAGGACCGCATGGCCCATGGTTTCGGCATCGCCGGCACCCAGGCCGCCGGGCTGAAGGCGGTGTTCGGCACGATGAGCAAGCCGCTCCATGCCGGGCGCGCCGCGGCCAACGGGCTGACGGCGGCCCGGCTCGCCGCCCGCGGCTTCACCAGCCATACCGACATCCTGGGCGCGGCCCAGGGCTTCGGCGACACCCAGTCCGACGGGCTGGATCCCGCGGCGGCGCTTGCCCCGGCGCCGGGCTTCATGATCCGCGACACCCTCTTCAAGTATCATGCCGCCTGCTACCTGACCCATTCCGCGATCGAGGCGGTGCACAGCCTGGGCCGGATCGACCCCGAGGCGGTGCGGCGGGTGACGGTCCGGGTCGATCCCGGCCATCTCAGGGTCTGCAACATTCCGGCCCCGGCGACGGGGCTGGAGATGAAGTTCTCGCTGCGCATGACTGCGGCGCTCGCCCTTGCCGGCGAAGACACCGCGCGCGAGGCGCTGTTTGCCGATGCGACCGCCGCCCGGCCCGATCTCGTCCGGCTGCGCGATGCGGTGACGGTCGAGCCGCGCGCGGCGCCGAGCAGCACACTGTCTGAAATCGAGGTCGAGCTTGCCGACGGCGCCACCCGCCGCGCCGCTTTCGATGTCGGCGTGCCGGCGGCCGATCTCGACCGGCAATGGCAGCGGCTGTCGGCCAAATTCCTCGGCCTTGCCCGGCCGGTGCTGGGCGAGGCCCGCAGCCGCGAGGTGCTGAGCCGGGTGCGTGAACTGGATGCCCGCACCGATCTCGGCACCCTGGCCGGGCTTCTGGCCGCCGCCTGACTTATCCCCAAGGAGTACCGAACGATATGAGTGACAGCACCGACAAGAGCGGGGATTTCCGGGAGAGGGCGATCCTGCTCGCCCGCGGCAACCGCTACGAGGATTTCGAGCCGGGGCGGGTGTTCGAGCATCATCTGGGGCGCACGCTGACCGAGGGCGACAACATCGCCTTCACCACGCTGACGCTTCATTACAACCCGCTCTATTTCAACGAGGCTTTCGCCCGGGCCAACGGCCATGACGGGCTGGTGGCCAACCCGCTGCTGGTCTTCAACATCGTCTTCGGCCTGTCGGTCGAGGATCTGAGCGAGGGCGGTGGACCGTTCCTCGGCGTCGACGACCTCAACTTCCTGCGCCCGGTCCGGGTCGGCGAGACGCTGCTCGCCCGCAGCCGGGTGCTGGACCGCCGTCCGTCGGACAAGTTCAAGGGCTACGGCATCGTGAGCTGGGCGACCGAGGGCTTCACGCCCGAGGGCCTGACCGTCGTCACCTTCCAGCGCTCCAACCTCGTGAGGTACCGGCAGTGAGCACGCGTCCCGAAACCGGCGGCTATATGACCGAGGACCGCCGGATGATCCAGCAATCTGCCCGCGATTTCGCGATGCGCGAGGTGCTGCCGGTCGCCAACCGGCTGGACCCCGAACAGGGCGACATCCCGATGGCGCTGCGCGACAAGATGGCCGAGATGGGCTATTTCGGCATCACCATCGACGAGAAATACGGCGGTCTGGGCCTCGGCTGTTTCGAATACTGCCTGGTGGCCGAGGAACTGGCGCGGGCCTGGATGAGTGTGGCCAGCATCATCGCCCGCGGTAACGGCATGATCGGCTTCGATGCGATGAGCGAGGCGCAGCGGGCGGAGATCATGCCCCGGGTCGCCTCGGGCCAGTATCTCGGCGCCTTCTCGATGTCGGAACCGAATGCAGGATCGGACGTCGCCAATATCAGCTGCCGGGCGCGGCGCGACGGCGACGACTGGCTGATCACCGGCAACAAATACTGGTGCACCTTCGCCGACGGTGCCGACTACATCATCGTCATTGCCCGCACCGACCCTGATGTCGACCCGAAGCGTCGCCACAAGGGGCTGTCGATCTTCCTGGTCGACAAGCCGCGCGGCCAGCTGCCGCCCGGCTGCCAGGGTAACCCGATCCCCAAGATCGGCTATTTCGGCTGGAAGACCTGGGAACTGGCCTTCGACGACTGCCGGGTACCGGCTTCGGCCATGGTGGGCGAAGAGGGCAAGGCCTTCTATGCCGTGACCCATGGGCTTGAGAAGGCCCGCGCCCATACCGCCGCCCGTGCCATCGGGCTTGCCCGCGCGGCGCTGGAAGATGCCACCGCCTATGCGCAGGAGCGCATCCAGTTCGGCCGGCCGATCGGCGATTTCCAGGCGATCCGCTTCAAGCTTGCGACCATGGCGACCGAGATCGAGGCCGCCCGCCAGCTGATGTATTTCGTCTGCACCGAGATCGACAGCGGCCGGCGCTGCGACAAGGAGGCGGCGATGGTGAAGTATTTCGCCTCGGAAATGGCCGAGCGGGTCACCAGCCAGGGCCTGCAGATCCTGGGCGGCGCCGGCTACACCAAGCTGCACGCCATGGAGCGCCACTGGCGCGACGCCCGGCTGACCAAGATCTTCGAGGGTACCTCCGAGATCCAGCAGCGCATCATTTCCGACCATCTGCTCGGACGCTGAGGAGGCGGACATGTTGAGCACGCTCACCGCATCTTCGAAATATTTCGAGGATTTCACCCCCGGCGAGGTCTACCGCCATGCCCGCGGCAAGACCGTCACCGAGATGGACAACGTGATGATCACCAACATGGTGATGAACACCGCCGAGGGCCATTTCAACGAGCATCTGATGAAGGGCAACGAGATCTTCGGCCAGCGCGTGGTGTTCGGCGGCATCAACATCTCGATGGTGATCGGCCTCGCCGCCCAGGACACCGCCGCCAATGCCGTTGCCGAACTCGGCATGGATAAGATCCGGTTGCGCCATCCGGTCGTCCATGGCGACACGCTCTATGCCTATAGCGAGGTGCTGTCGGCGGAGGCCGCCGCCGACCGCGACGATGCCGGCGTGGTGACCTTCCGCCATTGGGGCGTCAATCAGGACGACAGGCTGGTCTTCCAGGGTGAGCGGCGGGTGCTGATCAAGCGCCGCAGCCATTGGGGGGAGAAATGAGCACCCCCCCGGGCGGCAGCCTTCCGGGTGCGCTCGCCGGGCTGAAGGTCATCGATCTGACGGTGATGCTGGCGGGGCCGTTCTGCACCATGCTGCTGGCCGATCAGGGCGCCGACGTGATCAAGGTGGAACCGCCCGAGGGCGACCATACCCGCACCGTCGGCCCGTTCATGCCCGATGACGGACTGCGCGCCTTCGGCGGCTATTTCCAGAGCGTCAACCGCAACAAGCGCAGCATTGCGCTCGACCTGAAGAGCGCGGCCGGCCGGGCCGATTTCCTGAAGCTGGTCGCAGGCGCCGATGTGGTGGTGGAGAACTTCCGCACCGGGGTGATGGACCGGCTGGGCCTGGGCTACGAGACCCTGGCCGCGGTCAATCCCCGGCTGGTTTATGCCTGCCTGCGCGGCTTCGGCGATCCGCGCACCGGTGCCAGCCCCTATGTCGACTGGCCGGCCTATGACGTGGTCGCCCAGGCGATGGGCGGGGTGATGGGCATCACCGGCCCCGCCCCCGACCAGCCGCTGAAGGTGGGGCCGGGCATCGGCGACACGGTGCCGGCCACCATGCTCGCCTTCGGCATCCTGGCGGCGGTGCGCCATGCCGACCGCACCGGAAAGGGCCAGTTCGTCGACATCGCCATGTACGACGCCATTCTGGCGCTGTGCGAACGCATCGCCTTCCAGCATTCCTATGCCGGCGTGGTGCCGCATCCGGAAGGCAACGGCCACCCGCTGCTCTGTCCCTTCGGCCTGTTCCGCGCGGCCGACGGCTGGGTGTCGATCGCCTGTCCGCAGGACCGGTTCTGGCGCGACCTCTGCACCGCCATGGGCCGGCCCGAGCTTGGCACCGATCCGCGCTATGCGCTCAACAACGACCGGGTGGTGCATCGCGCCGAGGTGATCGAGGCGGTGACCGCCTGGACCACGACCCGCAGCAAGGCGGAACTCGGCGCAGCGCTTGGCGGGCTGGTGCCGTTCGGCCCGGTCAACGATGCCGCCGACATCTTTGCCGACCCCCATGTCGCGGTGCGCGAAATGCTCCAGCCGGTCGACCATCCGGGCTCCGCCCGCCGGGGCATGATTGCCGGCGTGCCGCTGCGCATGACCCTGACCCAGGGCCGGGTGCGCGCCCGGGCGCCGCTGCTCGACGAGCATGCCGACGATATCCGCGCCGAATTCACACGCGCCGCGCCCTCCCTTCAGAAGACCTCGAACCAGGACCAGACATCATGACCGACAGCCTGAAGACCCGCCCCCGCCGCCTGCGCCGCAGCCAGCTGAGCGTGCCCGGCAGCAGCGAAAAGATGATGGCCAAGGCGGCAGGCTCGGCCGCCGACCATGTCTTTCTGGATCTGGAAGACGCGGTGGCACCCAATGCCAAGGTGGCGGCACGGTCGAAGATCGTGACCGCGCTGCGCGACCTCGACTGGGGAAACAAGACGCGCTGCGTGCGGATCAACGACCTCGGCACCGAATATGCCTATGAGGACGTGATCACCGTGGTCGAGGGCGCGGGCGCGCATCTCGACACCATCATGGTGCCGAAGGTGAAGACCGCGCATGACGTGATGTGGATCGACATCCTGCTCGGCCAGATCGAGCGCAAGCTCGGCCTCACCCGCCGGATCGGGGTCGAGGTGCTGATCGAGGAGGTGGAGGGCATGATGAACATCGATGCCATCGCCGCCGCCTCGCCGCGCCTGGAATGCCTGATCTTCGGCATGGGCGACTATTCGGCCTCGCAGGGCATCGATATCGGCAGTGCCTTCGGCCCCTCGGGCTATCCGGGCGACATCTGGCATTATCCGCGCTACCGGCTGGCGATCGCCGCCCGCGCCCATGGGCTGGATGCGGTCGACGGCCCCTTTGCCGATTTCCGCAACCCGGAGGCCTATCGCGAGGAATGCCGCCGGGCGATGACCCTGGGCTGCGTCGGCAAATGGGCGATCCATCCGGCCCAGATCGAGCCGGCGCTGGAGGTCTTCTCTCCCTCCGCCGAGGCTGTCACCCGAGCGCGCAAACTCGCCGCCGCCTATGCCGAGGCCCAGGCCCGTGGCGAGGGTGCGGTGCAGGTGGACGGGGTGATGGTCGATGTCGCCTCGATCCGCATCCTGCAGAACGTGATCGACAAGGCGGAGATGATCGGGATGTGATGCGGGCGGGGCATGCCGGTCGGCATGCCCCTGCCTGCGCCACCGCATCATCCTGAAGGGGGAGCCTCATCCATGGCCGAAGGCGATGGTGTCGTCAAATCCGCGGGCCGGGTGCTTGGCCTGCTTCAGGTCTTCGCCGAACATCGCCGGCCGATGCGGGTGTCCGAGATCGCCCAGGCCATGGGCATTCCGCAATCCAGTACCTCGATGCTGCTGAAGACGCTCACCGCCATGGGCTATGTCAGCTTCGATGCCGAGGCCAAGGCCTTCCGGCCGACCCTGCGCGTGGCCCTGCTCGGGGCCTGGCTGAACGAGGAATTCGCGACCGAAGGCAGCGTCGACGAGATGATGGTCGAGATGGCCCGCGCCACGGCCGATGCGGTCATTCTGGCGGTGGAGAACGGTGTCTGGTCGGAATACATCCATGTGGTGCAGTCCGAGCAGGATCTGCGTTATGCATTGCGGCCGGGCACGAAGCGGCCCTTGCCCGCGACCAATCTGGGCCGGGTGCTGCTGGCGGCCAAGCCCGATGACGAGATTGAGCGGATCGTCCGCCGGATCAATGCCGAGGCGGCAGCGGGTGACCGGCGTTTCGATGTCGCGACAACGCTTGACGCGGTGCATGCGATCCGGCGCGACGGCTATTCCTTCGCCCATAATCTGATCTCGTCCGGGGCGAGCGTCATCGCGCTGCCGATGCCGGTTCCGCCCGGCTACAAGCCGATGGCGATCGGCATCGGCGGCCCCACCGACCGGCTGGAGCGGGGGCAGGAGATGATCCTGGCGGAGATGCGCCGGCTGCTGTCGCAGTATCTGGGGGGCTGAGCCTTGTCCGCGATGCTGCCGCCGCTGCTGGTGACGCTGATCGCCCATACCGTGCTGTCGCTGTCGGCGGCATCGGTGCCGGTGCTGATGCCGATGATCGCCGGCGCCGATGCCGCGGCGGTAATCGGCTCGTTCACCGCGGTTCTCTATGCGAGCGCGGCCCTCACCTCTTTGTCCACCGGCCATCTGATCCAGCGCATCGGGCCGGTGACCGCCATCCAGATCGCGCTCTTCGCCTGTGCGGCCGGCGTGCTGCTCTGCCAGATCGGCAGCCTGCCGGCGCTGATCGGCGGGGCGGTGCTGATCGGCATCGGCTATGGCCCGGTGACGCCCGCCGGATCGTTGCTGCTGAGTTTCACCGTGCCCGTGCGCCGTTTCGGGCTCGCCTTTTCCATCAACCGCACCGGTGTGCCGGGCGGCATTGCGCTGGCCGGCCTCATCCTCCCCCGGACCGGCCAGGCTTTCGGCTGGCATCTGTCGCTGGCCGGCATTGCCGGTGCCGCCCTGGCAGCCGCCCTCGCCCTTGGGGCGGGGCGGTTCCTCGACCGTCCCATCCGCCGTCCGCCCCCCTCCGGAGGGCGGATGGGGCGGTCTCTTGTCTCAGGTCTCGTGGCCAATCTGGCCCATGTCCTGACCGATCGGGCGGTGGCGCCGCTCTCGCTCGCCTCGGTCGTCTATCTGGGGGCGCAGAGCTGCCTTGCCGCCTTTCTGGTCGCCTTCCTGATGGGGCCGATGGGGATGGCAGCAGTGGAGGCGGGCGCCCTGCTGGCGGCAGCCCAGGCGGTCGGCATCGGTGCCCGGCTGGTGCTGGGCATGATGTCGGATCTTCTGCCCTCGCGGCTGGTCATGGTCGGGTTGATCGGTCTGGTGATCGCGCTGGCGGCCGGGCTCACCGCGGCGATGTCCCCCGGCTGGCCGGGGATCATCGTCACCGCGGTGGTGTTGCTCTACGGCGCCTCCGCACTCGGCTGGAACGGGGTGGTGCTGGCGGCACTCGCCCAGGCGGCGCCCCGGGAGCGGGCGGCGGAAATCTCCGGCGCCTCCACGGCGGTCGCTTATGCCGGCGCGGTGGCCGGCCCCGGTCTCTTCGCCCTGGTGCTGGAGGCGGCGGGCTTCGCCGCCGCCTTTGCAACCGTGGCCGGGATCGCGGTCCTGGCCGCGCTGGTCATTCTGCGGCGGGCCACGGCGTAACCTTTGGCACGTTCAGTCGCGGAAGCTGGCCGGCCGCTTTTCGAAGAAGGCGGTCATCGCTTCGGTCAGGTCGTCCGACAGCAGCATGGCGGCGTTCCAGGTGGCGATGTAGTTCAGCCCGTCGGCGACGGAATGGTCGCGGACATAGGTGATCATCTCCTTGGTGCCGCGGATGGCGAGCGGCGATTTGGCGGCGATCCCGGCCGCGATCGCCTGCACGCCCTCGTTCAGTGCGTCGACGGTGGGGAAGCGGCGGTTGATCAGCTGCATGGCCTCGGCTTCCGCCGCGGTCACCTTGCGGGCGGTATAGGCCAGCTCGCGCGCCATGCCTTCGCCCACGATCTTGGGCAGGCGCTGCAGGGTGCCGACATCCGCCGCCAGGCCCATATCGACCTCTTTGACCGAGAACCAGGCGTCTTCGGCGGCATAGCGCATGTCGCAGGCGGTGATCAGGTCGATGCCGCCGCCGACGCAGGGGCCGTTGACGGCCGCGATCACCGGCTTGCGGCAGCGTTCGACCGAGGTGACGGTGTCCTGAATGTCCAGGATCTGGCGGCGGAGCTTTTCACCCCGCCTTCCGTCGCAGCCGTCGGCCACCTCGTCCTTCATCGCGCCCAGCATGGCCAGATCGATGCCGGCGGTGAAGAAGCGCCCGGCGCCGGTGATGATGCCCACGCGCGCTTGCGGAGTCTCGTCCAGCCATTCCATCGCCGCCTTCAGCTCCACCCACATCGGCGCGTTCATGGCGTTGGCCTTGTCCGGCCGGTTCAGCGTCACGCGGGCGACGGCATTCTCCAGCGTGACGGTCAGGGTGGTGAAGTCCGGCGGCGTGACGGCGGCGGGGCGGGAGGCGGACATCGGGGCGTTTCCTCGTCAATCAGACGTTCGTTTCAATTTGCCCGATTGTCCGTCATACCCCCCGTCAGTGCAAGGGCGTGCGCGCAAGGCTGCGCGCCCTGTCAGCGGCTTCCGAACAACTTGCCGACAACCGACCCCATCACCGGCATCAGGGTGGAGAGCAGGGACCCGAAGAGGCCGACCCCGCCGGCCACCCCCTCCAGATCGGCATCGCTCAAACTATCCGTGCCGGCAAGCGGCGGCACCGGCAGGACCAGATGGTCGACGGTGCTGCGCGCCGCGACGGCGGCGGCCTCTGCGGGGGCGGTGATTTCGGCGGTGACCTGCACGCCCTCGGCCAGGATGAAACCGGCGCGGGTCAGCTCGGCCTTCGGGTCGGCCAGGAGGCGGTGATGATGTGCTGCATCGCGGCTGGCCGCCGCCAGCAGCCGGGCCAGATCTTCAAGCGTCGCGGCCTGCGGCGCGGCCGGTACGGGGGCGTGATGCGGGGCGGCCATTGGGGGGCTCCGGGCGTCGTATCGGAAAGAAGGGGGGTCGGGACGGAGGAGCCCGGGGAGGGGGGCGCCGCTACGAGTTGTAGACGGCGGAGATGTCGTTGATCGTCTTGGCCGCCGCCCCCTTGACGGAATGGCCTGTGAACAGCCCGACGGCGAACAGCACGCCGGCGCCCATGGCCATCAGATGGGCCATGAACCGGCCGGCCGCACCGCTGCCGGCCACGGCCTCCAGATCCGCATCGCTCAACTCGCCGTCCGACAGCGGCGGCAGGGGCAGCACCAGGCATGACGGCGTGGTGCGGGCGAGCACGGCGGCAAAACCGGCGGGGAAGGTCACCTCGGTCGTAACCTCTACCCCCTCGGCGATCGGCAGGCCGGCCTCGGCCAGGACCGCCCGCGGGGCGGTGCGCAGCCGACCATGCAGATCCGGATCGCGGCCGGCGGCTTCAAGCAGCCCGGCCAGCTGTCCCAGGATCTCGGCCTGACGGGCGTCCGGCACGGTGGGGTGAAGGGTGTCTGCCATGAGGGATCTCCCGGCCTGCATGCATGTCCAGGCGACAAGAATAGCAATGGGGCGCGCGGCCCGACCTGACGCTGCGTCTCGACTAACGTGCCGGGCGTCTCAATCCGGCGCGAAGCGGCCGGCGCTTCGGGCGCGCGTCAGCCCCCGCCCTGGGCGGCCTGCGCATCGGCATTGTGCTGGGCGACCGCCCCGGCTATGTCGACCTTCCGGTAAAAAAATCTGGTTGAAGGCTGCCCGTGCGGCCCCGAACAGGCTGCCGAAGAAATTGGCGAGCGCGCCGCCACCGGAGACGCCGTCCAGATCGGCATCGCTCAGCTCGCGGCCGTCGACCAGCGGCGGCACCGGCAGGACCAGACGGTCGGGGGTGGTGCGGCCCGCCACCGCCGCGGCCCGGGCGGGCGGGGTGATCTCTGCCGTCACCTCGACGGAATCGTCGACCGGCAGGCCGGCTTCGGCCAGTGCGGCGCGCGGATCGGCCAGCAGGCGCCCATGCAGCTCCGGATCGTGGGCGGCATGGTTCAGCAGCCGGGCCAGGCGGTGCAGGGCATCGGTGTCGGTGGCGGCAGGTGTGTCGGACATCGGGACAGTCTTCCGCTGGCGTGCAGTCATGTCTGCAGCATAGCGGGGATGGCCGGGCCGGACTTTTCACTGCGTCTCTAAAACCCGGCCGCCCGTCTCATTCGTTTCGGCGTCTCGTTCGTTCCGGGGCTACTTCGCCACCCCGATCTTCGGCACCGGCACACCCTGCTCTTCGGCCGCTTTCAGCTGCACCGCCTTGGCGCGCTTAAAGCCCTCGCGCCCCGACAGCCGCTCCCAATAGGCCCGGACATTGGGGCCGAGTTCCCCGGCGAGCCCCACCGAATGGGCAAGCAGGATGGCATAGCCGACCGAGATGTCGGCGGCGGTGAAGCGGTCGGCGCAGAGATATTCCTGTTCGCCGGTCATCTGCTCGATCAGCCGCAGCCGGGCCAGGAACCATTTGGCATAGTCGTCCGCGGCCTGGGGCAGCTTGCGCTCGTCGGGTTCGAAGAAGCGATAGCGCAGCACCAGGGTCTGCGGAAAGGTCAGTGTCGCCTCGCCGAAATGCAGGAAGTTGAGGAAGGGGCCGTAATCGGCCTCGTCCGGCGACACCGCCAGGCTGGTCGGGCCATAGCGGGTGACGAGATACTGGCAGATCGCCGCCGATTCGGTCATCCGCTTACCCTCGTCGAACAGGGCCGGGATGGTGCCGAGCGGGTTGATCTCCAGATAGCTCTTCTGGAACACCCGGGGCGGGAAGGGCAACATCTTCAGCTCATAGGCCGGGCCGCCGGTCTCCACCGCCAGCTCCTCCAGCGTCCAGAGCGGGCGGAAGGAACGGGCGTCGTGGCAGTGATAAAGCGTCAGCAAGGCGTCTGATCCTCCCGGGTGCTGTCCGTCCGGCGTAGACGACTGCGGGGCTTACAGCCCCATCTGCCGGCTCGCCAGATCCTTCATGATTTCCTCGGCGCCGCCGCCGATGGCATTCACCTTCACTTCGCGGTAGATCCGCTCCACCGCCGCCCCGCGCATATAGCCGGCGCCGCCGAAGATCTGCACGGCTTCCGAGGCACAATACGCCATGGTCTGCGTGGCCTGGTTCTTGGCCATGCAGATCTGGGCAACCGGATTGTCGCCGGCTTCCAGCGCCCAGACCAGTCTTTCGATGAAGGCTTCGGTCACTTCCACACGCTGGGCCATGTCGACCAGCTTGTGGCGGATGACCTGATGGCCGGACAAAGGCTTGCCGAAGGTGGTGCGCTCGCGGGCATAGGCGGCCGCCTCGTCGACGCAGACCCGGGCGAAGGCGCAGGCGGTGGTGGCGAGCGAAATCCGCTCGTCGTTGAAATTCAGCATGATGGTCCGGAAGGCTGAGCCTTCCTCGCCGATCAGATTGGCGACCGGCACCCGCACCTCGTCGAAATGCAGCGTCGCGGTATCCGATGCCCACCAGCCCATCTTCTTCAGCGGCGTGCGGGCGAAGCCGGGGCTTCCCGCCTCGATCACCATCAGGCTGATACCGTCGCGGCCGGGGCCGCCGGTGCGCACCGCGACCGTGTAATAATCGGCGCGCATGCCCGATGTGATGAAGGTCTTCTCGCCGCTGACCACGTAATGGTCGCCCTCGCGCCGCGCCTTCGTGCGGATGCTGGCGACGTCGGAGCCGCCATTCGGTTCGGTGATCGCCAGCGCCGAGATTTTCTCGCCCGCCAGAATGCCCGGCAGCACCCGGGCCTTCAGCGCGTCCGAGCCCGCCTTCAGGATCGGCGGCGCGCCGATGGTGTGACTGAGCAGGCTGGCGGGCACGCCGCCCGCCCCGCAGCGCGCCAGTTCCCGGCCGGCGATCATGGCCATGAACCGGTCGGCCGGGATGCCGCCATACGCTTCCGGATAGCCGAGGCCGAGCAGCCCGATCTCCGCCGCCTTCAGGTAGAGGTCGCGGGGGAATTCGCCCGCCTCGTCCCAGTCGTTGACGAAGGGGGTGATCTCCCGCGCCACCCAGCGGCGGAGCGTGTCCTGCCACTCCAGATGATCGGGGGAGAGATAGGGGGAGCGCAGGAGGTTCATGGGGGGCGTCTCCGTCTGGTTCAGCCTGCGGCAGCCGGGCCGGTTCAGCCTGCCGCAGCCGGGGCCTCGATCTCGACCAGGATCTGGCCGGCGCCGACCTGGTCGCCTTCGCCGACGGTGACGGCGGTGATCCGGCCGGCGAGGTCGGCCTTGTGCACATGCTCCATCTTCATCGCCTCCAGCGTCACCAGCGGCCGGCCGGGTTCGACCTCGTCGCCGATGGCGGCCAGAACCGCGACCACGCGGCCGTTCATCGCCGCCCGGATCCGGCCGTCACCGGCGGCCTCCCCGGCGCGATGGGCCGGTTCGAACGAGCGGTCGTCGATCCGGACCGGCCGGCCGTCCAGATGCAGATGCAGCACATGGCCGTCGCGGGCGAAGCGCAGCCGGGTGGTGGTGCCGTCGATGGCGGCGACCAGCGCGCCGGCCACGCCATCGGCTTCGGGCACAAGCTCGACCGGCGCCAGCGCCACCGTCTCGCCATCGACCTCGGCGGTGAACTGGCCGGGGCCGGACCGGGCGATGGAGACGGCCGCGGCAGTGCCGTCGATGGCAAGCAGCACCGGCACGGGCAGGGTATGGGCCAGGCTGCGGCCGGCGACCTTCCGCCCGTCGCCGGCAATGCCGTGGAGCAGCAGGGCCGCAACCGCGGCGGCGCGGCGATCGGCCAAGGCGTCGCGGGCCAGCAGCTCGTCGCCATGGGTGCCGATGAAGGCGGTGGTCGCCTGGCCGGCTGCGAAGACCGGATGGGCCAGACAGGCGGCCAGGAAGCCCTGATTGGTGGCGATGCCCAGCGCCACCGTGTCTTCCAGCCCGTGGATCAGCTTGCGGCAGGCATCGGCGCGGCTGGCGCCATGGGCGATGACCTTGGCGATCATCGAGTCGTAATAGGGCGAGATTTCCGGGTCGCCGCCCAGCGCATGGTCGACCCGCAGCGCCGCCGTCGGCTCCCAGGCCCGGAAGCGGCCGCTCTGGGGCATGAAGCCCTTCGCCGGATCCTCGGCACAGAGCCGGACCTCGATCGCATGGCCCCGCACCTGCACCTGGGCCTGGGTGATCGGCAGCGCTGCGCCTGAGGCGGCGATCAGCTGCAGTTCGACCAGGTCGAGCCCGGTAACGGCCTCGGTGACGGGATGCTCCACCTGCAGCCGGGTGTTCATCTCCATGAAGTAATAGCGGCCCCGGGCGTCGAGCAGGAATTCGAGCGTGCCGGCGCCCTCATAGCCGATGGCCCGGGCGGCCTGGACGGCGGTCTCGCCCATCCGTGCGCGCAGATCTTCGTCGACCGCGGGCGAGGGCGCCTCTTCGATCACCTTCTGATGGCGGCGCTGAACCGAGCAGTCGCGCTCACCCAGATGCAGCACATTGCCATGACGGTCGGCGATGACCTGGATCTCGACATGGCGCGGCGACAGGATCGCCTTTTCGATGATCACATCCGGGTTGCCGAAGGCGCTCTGCGCTTCCGATCGCGCACTTTTCAGCGCGGCGGGAAAATCGGCGGCGTTCTCGACCAGCCGCATGCCGCGGCCGCCGCCACCGGCGGTGGCCTTGATCATCACCGGAAAGCCGATCCGGCCGGCCTCGGCGGCGAGCCGGGCCTCGTCCTGGTCTTCGCCCTGATAGCCGGGCACGCAGGGCACGCCGGCCGCTTCCATCACCCGCTTGGCGCCGGCCTTGTCGCCCATGGCGATGATGGCGGCGGGCGAGGGGCCGATGAACACGATCCCGGCCTCGGCGCAGGCGCTGGCGAAAGCGGCATTCTCGGCCAGGAAGCCATAGCCCGGATGGATGGCATCGGCGCCGCTGGCTTTGGCGGCGGCGATGATCGCGTCGATCTTGAGATACGAGGCGGCGGGTGCGGCTTCGCCGATGCGCACCGCCCGGTCGGCCTCGCGGACATGGGCGGCGCCGGCATCGGCATCTGAATAGACCGCGACCGTGCGATAGCCCAGGCGGCGGGCGGTGCGGATCACCCGGCGGGCGATCTCGCCGCGATTGGCGATGAGGATGGTGGAGAAGGGGGTAGGTTCGGCCATGACCCTGACACTCTGACGGAAGACGGGAAGGGGTGGGGCAGGCCGCAGGCGCATCATGCAGGCGCGCCGCGGCCCACCGGTCACGGCCTGGCGACCGAGAACTGCATCCGGCGGGGCTGGCGGGCCTCGGCCTCGCGGCAGATCGCCAGCACCTCGGCCAGCACCGCGCGGGTGTCGCGCGGGTCGATCACGCCGTCGTCCAGCAGGCGGGAGCTGGTGGCGAAGACGCTCATCTGGCCGTCGAAGATGTCGATGATCCGCTTCTGAAGGGCATCCAGCTGGGCCTGATCCGGCTCCACGCCCTTGCGCTTCGCGGCCGCGGCCGTGACGATCGCCATGGTTTGGGCCGCCTGCTCGCCGCCCATCACCGCGGTGCGGGCATTGGGCCACGAGAAGCAGAAACGCGGGTGGAAGCCGCGGCCGCACATACCGTAATTGCCGGCACCGAAGGATGCGCCGCAATAGATGGTGATCTGCGGCACGGTGGCGCTGGTCACCGCCTGGATCATCTTGGAGCCGTGCTTGATCATGCCGGCCTCTTCATAGGCGCGGCCGACCATATAGCCGGTGGTGTTGTTGAGGTAGATGATCGGGGTTTCCGACTGGCAGCAGGCCTGGATGAAATGGGTCGCCTTGTTGGCGCCGGCCGGGTCGATCGGGCCGTTATTGGTGATGATGCCGACCGCGAAACCCTCGATCCGGGCATGGCCGCAGACGGTGGCAGGGCCATAGCGCTCGCCGAATTCCAGGAAGTCGCTGTCGTCGACGATCCGGGCGATGACCTGCTTCATGTCCACCGGCCGCTTGTGGTCGACCGGCATCAGCCCGACCAGCTCTTCCGGATCGAGGCGCGGCGGCAGCGGGGCCTGTTCCGGTGCGGCGCGCACCAGGCCCGCATCCCAGTCCAGCCCCGCCACGATGTCGCGGGCGATGGCGATGGCATGGCGGTCGTCCTCGGCCAGATAGTCGCCGAGGCCCGAAATGCTGGTGTGCATCACCGCACCGCCCAGCTCCTCTTCGGTCGCGATCTCGCCGGTCGCGGCCTTCAGCAGCGGCGGGCCGGCCAGAAAGGCGCGGGTGCGGTCGCGGACCATGACGATATAGTCCGACAGCCCGGTCTGATAGGCGCCGCCGGCCGTCGACGAGCCATGGGTGACGGTCACCACCGGCAGACCCGCGGCCGACAACCGGGCCAGGTTGCGGAACATGCTGCCGCCATGGACGAAATCCTCCACGCGGTAGTTCATCAGATTGGCGCCGGCGCTTTCGACCAGCTGGACATAGGGCAGCTTGTTTTCCAGCGCCAGTTCCTGGGCGCGCAGCTGCTTGGCCAGGCCCATGGGCTGCAGCGCGCCGGCATCGATGCCGCTGTCGGAGGCCGACACCATCACCCGCACGCCCGAGACGAAACCGATGCCGGCGATGACGCCGCCGCCCGGAATGCTCTTCTCGGGGTCGGTGCTGTCCATCAGATAGCCGGCCAAGGTCGACAGCTCGACGAAGGGCGTGCCCGGATCCAGCAGCAGGGCGACCCGTTCGCGCGGCAGCAGCTGATGGCGCTTCTCGAACCGCGGCTTCGACCGGGCAGAGGCCGCCCGCGTCCGTGCCTCCAGCGCCCGGACGCGGTCGATCAGCGCCGTCATGTCCCGGCGGTTCGCCTGGAAGCTCTCGGCTCCGGTCGAGATGGAGGACGTTATCTGCGTCATGGGCCGGGCACCTCTGCCGTGCGGATGGAATGGTCGTGTCTGGTCTGGTCCTGCGGGGGCGGTCGCCGGCCTCGGGAGGAGAGCATTGGGGGATGCAGCCGGCAACCGCCCGGACCACAGCCTATCGGGCCCGGGGGCGGCGCGTCTTGCGTTCAGTGGCTGCGGGGAAGGGGCGAATCAGAGGCGGGCCGATCAGGGGCGGGCCGATCAGAGGCGGGCGTGAGTGCGACATGGCGCCGCGCCGGCAGATGTGCCGGCGCCCTCCGACCCGGAAGACCATGGCGTCCGACTGTTGAATTCCGTAGAATACAGATGTGAAAATCGCAGGGCGTTGCCCCGAACTGGAAAGCTCATCAAGTGATGAATACGATTGTCGAAGACAAGGGGATTGAAACGATGGCGGCCGCCGCCGCGCGGCCGGCCTGGCGCAGCCCGAAGCTGGACATGCTGGATGCGGCAGAGACCCTTGCCGGCTCCGATGGCACCACTGACGGAGGCATCTTCAGCTGACCGCATCGGGGCGGAGGGCCGGCGAATACGGGGGCGCCGGTCCTTCGCACGAATGTTCAGGTTTACCCCTGATTGCCGATTGCGGCCGTTCCGCAGGGGCGCGGGTCGTCGAGGCGGGCGAGGATCCGCGACGTCGAACCGAAGGCCTCGCTGCCCGTCTTCGGCGCTTTCGACCCCTGCCGGCACCCGTCGAGCCAGACATCGGAAAAGCCCAGAGGCGCACAGGCTCCGGCTGCCAGACGCCGAATGCGGGCGGCGCGTTCGTCCAGCCTGACGTCGTTTTGGGTGAGATCATAGGATGCCGGCGCTATCAGTACAGCGACCAGCCGGATAAATTCGGCGTCGGTCAGTTCGGCTGGAGGCCGCCCATAGATCGTCGAGCTTGCCGAATGGAAGCCGACCATCCAGCCATCGGGGCCGTTGCCCATTTCCAGCGTCGCCAGCCACAGGGCGAGGATCTGCTCCTTGGACAGACGGCTCTCCAGCCCAAGCGCATAACCGGTCTGGCGGATCTTGCCGATGCCGGGTCGAAATTCTTCAAAGGCGAGCCGCTTGGCTGCGGATTGGGTGATGGTGGTCAGGCCGGCGCCCGGAGTCGAGAAATCGACGCCGGAATGTGTCGTGAAATTCGGGTCTTCGACGGCGAGCAGGATAGCCAGATGGGCTGTCCCCAAGGCGTTGCCCCCGCGGCCTTGAGCAATCAGCGCGTCGGCACGAGCACGCAAACCCCCGGCATCCGATCGCGCATCCCAGTATCCCCTGGCGCCATACCCAATGAGTCCGATCAGCAAAAGAGCAATCAGACCCCCGATATATCTCAATATCCGCATCATTCTGTCTTCTTATGTTCGGATTCTTGCGTCGAGAATTCCCTTAATATATGCAAGGCTGTGATCTGGATGTGATAAAGCGATGGTCGAAATATTTAAGGGATATGGGCCATTCCAAGGCAGAATGCGAGGAATGGCCTGGGCAGGTCGGCAATAGCGCTGGTATCAGGCTCAACGGGCCGGTCAGCATCCCGGATGCCGGGCGAGGATCTTCGCGCCGGTTCGGATCGCCTGAACAGCTGGGGCTGCCGCTATCGGCGATCATGTGGCGAGACAGCGTCGTAATCAATCGTGGCACGCCGGCGGCTCCGGATCTTCACCGACTTGAAGGCGGGCGAGCCAGGCATCGGCTTCCTCTGCGGTCAGATGCAGGCCTGTGCGCTGATAACGGTCCCAGGCGTGCCGGGCATCCTGATGGAAGGCATCTCGCTTCTCGGCCCGATCGACATAGTCGGCCACGGCCTCACGCACGATGTCTTCGGCCGGCTGCCGACGGGCCGAGGCGAGGCGGTCCAGACGGTCCTTCAGGTCCTTGTCCATCCTGACGGCAGTGTGCGTCATCATCGCCTCCCTCCAGTCACAGATCTCAAGCACAGATCTGTCGCATGCCCGCATGTCATGACTCTGAATATGGATGTCGTGGCGTGTCTATAGTAAGGCAAACGGCGACCCGTCAGCCAACGGGCTGCGCAATGCCCCGCCTGCCTGAAGAAGAGAGCGCGTCAGCCGATCCAGGCGCCGATGGATGCCGTTGACAAGGGCATCTGCCGCTCCCGTAGCCTCGTTGCCGACATAAAGCCAAAGGTTCAGAAGGCCTGTGCGCCTGTGGTACGGTGACCGCATGGTCAATCGTGTCGGGCCCTGAGCAGCCGGGCCTTCAGCAGCCGTCGCCCCTCGTGGCTGATGTTCTCCGGATCGAAGGGGGTTGCGGGGCCGCTGTCGATGCCGTCCTGCACCAGCGCGCGCAACTCGGCAAGGGTGTGGCCGAAAAGGATATGCTCCGCCCGCGGGGGATGTCGATCGGTCGGCATCAGGTGCGCTCTGTAGCCGTGAGGTGCAAGGCATTCAATTATTGCACACTGGCGGCTCCGCGTCTTCCCCCGCTTCCACCCGGGCGGGCCGGGCATCAGCTGTCTCGGCGGTCAGATGCATGCCTGGGCGCTGGTTAAGTGTCCCAGGCATGCCAGACGACATCCGGATGGCATCGCCCCGTCTCGTGCCAGAACACTGCAAGTTGCGTTCTCAGGCGAACATGAAGTTGGCGGCCGAGAGATCTGAGATGCGGATGTTCAGCAGAGATAGTGACCCGGTATCGTCGAGCGCGAGGGTTGCATCGCTGTCGGTATCGATCAGCTTCCTGCGGACATCTTCCAGCTTGCGCAGGTTGGTGCGCGTGAGGTCGATGATGTCCGCCTCAGGGCCATGGGCGGTGAAGTCTGCAATGACGTCATGGCCCTGGCCGGCTTCCCAGACGAACAGGTCACGGCCGCGGCCGCCCAGGAAGATCTGATCGGTGTTGCTGCCTTCCAGCCGGTCGTCGTGCCGGCCGCCCAGGACGACCCGGGACGAGGTGACGACGTCCATGGGCTGGTCCGGGTTGCTCCGGAGCCGGGCGAAATAAACATCGGCGATTTCTCCGAAGCTGCCATCATCACGGAGAAAGCTGCCCGACAATGGCAGCCAGTTGCCCTGATCGTCGATGTCCTGCAGACGGGCATCCAGCCGGATTGCGGTGATGCCGTGCGTAGACAGGCCGGTTATCTCACCTGCTTGTGATGTCCCGTCACCGTCGATGTCCATCCAGACCTTGAGGTCGGCGAAGATTGCATCGGCAGCGTCGATGACGCCGTCCATATTGTCGTCATGATCCGCCAGAATGGAGAAGCCGTCACGATCACGACTGCCGAACAATTCGGACAGATCATCGATCCGGCCATTGCCATTGCGATCGACGGCAAGGAATCCATCTTCGGCGGATAGCCAGCCATGGGCGTTGGTGTTGCCGTCACCGAAATCGAAATCGGCATCCGAGTCGAGCATGGAGATGGTATGGAGGCCGTCGCCGTTCAGGTCCAGGACAAGTGGGGTCATGTGTTCCGCCGACTCGCGCATGAAGTCACCGACGTTATCCAGAGCTTTTTTGAGTTGCTCCCCGAATTCCGGTTTGATTGCGTCGAAGATGTCCTTCTTGCTTTCGTAAAGATCTGCCAGCTTTTTCATGCTTTCGAATATATTGTTCGCGGCGTTGAGCGTGTCCCTGTAATCTTGTGGGCTCTTTGAGAGATCCACCAGGGTTCGCTCCATCATCTCCATGGCTGTCGTAAAATCAAAATCGTTGCCTTCCATCTGAATGAGCTCATGCGCGTCAAATTCAACACCATAGCGTTCGAACAGAGAGTTAAACGTGCCAATATCTGCGTTCAGCCCGTTCAGCAGATCACGAGCCTCTTCAAGTGCAGCAAAATCCTCGTTGGGTGTCACAATTATCTCGGGTAGAAGGATAGTTCCATCGGATAGCCTGATCGGGCCATCCTGAGATCGCGTGTAGTCGTTCAGGTAATCGACCATGTCAGCTATGCTACCGGTCAAGTTGCCGCCTGTTGCCCAATCGATGCCGTAGGAGATTCCAACTCCGACGATCACGCCCGTTCCAAGGCCGACCATCAATGATGCGCCTGCTGAAAGTCCCATGGCGCTCGCACTTGCGACAGCCCAACTGGTTGCGGCCTCCATGGCATATGATGTTGCTGTATTGGTGGCATAAGCGGCTAATACGCCACGGATTCCATCTTCTTGATACGTTGCATAATATTGCGCCGGCGTCAGTGTCATTCTACTTGCGAGACTAAACGCACTTCTGATTGCGGCAACTTCTTCGACGCTCCAGGTGGGCAGGCTGGCTGAGGCATCTGCCAGGCTGTCAAATACCGTTGAAAGATGCCCGACCCAGTAATTGAATTCCTCGTAACTGATCTGTGAATTATTTTCGCTCATGATCTCTTTTCCTGTTTCTCTTATCCCAGGCATGGCGGATATCACCCTGGAACTCCCCCATCAGTGAGACGCCTGCAACGGCGAACACACCCACGATCCAGATGTCGCCGAACAGCGCCCAGAGGCCGATGCCGATCAGCACGAGCGCGAAGCCGATCGTCAGACGCGGCACGGATCGCCGGTAGATCGGGGTATGCCGGCAGAGGAGGTCGACATAGCCCCGCCAGATGCGGCCGATCCTGGAAGCAGGCCGGCTCGTTTCAGTATGTTTTGTAGTCACGAAACAACTGCTCCCCAATCAGCACCAGGACCAGTGCCGCCGGCCCGCCGATCACCACGCCCATCAGGCCGGATCCTGTCAGCATGCGGGCCAGGGCGACGCCCAGGATCAGCAGCAGGCCCAGGCTGAAGCCCAGCCCTGCGGCGCGGCGGGCCGGGCTTCGGCGGGTGATGCGGACCAGACGGGCGGTCATCAGCCAGAGGGCCAGGAACCACAGGAAGGTGACCACGGCGCCCGCAATCAGCGTGTCCCTCGGGTAATCCGTCTGCATCGCCAGGAACGGCCCCTGGCTGAGCGGCAGGACGATCAGCGCAGTGGCACCGGCCGCGAACAGGATCGCCAGCAGGATCTGGCCGGCAAGCCGTGCCGGCCTGCGAGGGTCGGGAAGGGCCGGAACGGGCATCCGTTGCATCTCCTCTCAGGTCTCCTCGGGGATGGGAATCAACCCTAAAGCGGATACCCGGCACGATAGGAACCAGGTGCCTCTCCGGTCAATATGCAAATGAGAATGAATCGCGTATAAATGGGCCATGCATGCATGCGGCTGACAGATGTCAGCCCTCATTGCCTAAATACCTAAACACAGGCATTATACCCCGACCCACAAGAACGCGCCCCGCCCATGCAGGCGGTGGCCAGGGAGGAAATGCCTGATGCCCATCGCCGTCGAGCGTCGCGGACGTGTCGCGCAGATCGTGTTCAACCGGCCCGAGACCGGCAATCTGATGAATGCGGCGCTGTTCGCGGCGCTGCGGGATGCCCTGCGCGCCGCGGCAGCCGATCCGGCGGTGCGGGTGGTGCGGCTGGGGTCGACCGGCGATGCCTTCACCCGCGGCGGCGATCTGCATGAATTCGTCCAGAACCCGCTGAAAGGCGGCTGGGAGCAGTCGGCGCTGTATGAATGCACGCTGGAGCTGGCGCGGTTCCAGAAGCCGATCGTGGCCTCGGTGCAGGGGCCGGCGATCGGGGGCGGGTCGACGCTGATCCTGAATTGCGACATCGTCATTGCCTCGGACCGCGCCGGCTTCGTGTTCCCGTTCTCAAGCCTCGGCATCTGCCCGGAAATCGGCTCCAGCTATCTGCTGCCGCTGGCGGTGGGGGAGCGGCGGGCGCGGGACTGGATGCTGACCAGCCGCAAGATCGGCGCCGAAGAGGCGCTGGCCGCGGGGCTCGTGACCGAAATCGTGCCCCATGACATGCTGGAGGCCCGCGCCGATGCGGTCGCCGACCAGATCGCCGGCTACGCCGGCGAGGCGGTGCGGGCCACCAAGAAACTGCTGCAGGACGTCCATCTGGCGGCGCTTGAAGGCGCCATCCAGGCCGAGATGCGCGCGCTGGCCACGCTGATGGAAGGCCCCGCCGTGCGCGAAGCCGTGGGTGCCTTCTTCGAGAAGCGCAAACCCGATTTCTCGGGCCTCGCCTGAGGGGGAGGGTGGGGCGCCATGGCGATGTGTGACGGCGGCAATCCGCGGGTGATGCTGATCGGCCCGGAGCGGCTGTTCTATGCCGGTCTGCTGGGCCGTCCCACCACCCGCAATCTGGGCGGGATCGGCATCTATGTGGCGCCCGAAGGCCGGATCGCGGTGCAGGTGGCGGACGGCCCCGACCGCGTCGGCAGCTGCGCGGTGGTGCCCGCCTACACCCCCCACACCATCCGCGCCGAAGGCCGCGACATCCTGGCGGTCAAGATCGAGCCCGAGACCGTCGATCCCGACGGGCTGCCCGGCTTCATCCGCCGGGCGCTGGCCACGCCCGAGGCCGCCGGCATCGTTGAAGCGCCGGAAGCGGTCGCCCGCATCCGCACAGCCCATGCCGATCTCGCCGCCCGCCCGGGCGGCGCCTGCCCCGACAGCCCCGATTTCGATCGCGCCTTTTTCGGCGCCGCGATCGCCCCCCGCCCGATGGACCGCCGCATCCGCGCGGTGGTGCGCCAGGCCCCGGCGGACATCCAGGCCTTCCCCTCGGCCGAGGCCTGTGCGGCGCTGTGCGAGCTGTCGGTGTCGCGCTTCCTGCACCTGTTCCGTGACCAGACGGGGGTGAGCTTCCGCAACTGGCGCGCCTGGAAACGGGCGCGGATCTCGCTCGCCCATGTCAACCGCAATCCCAATCTGGCGCATCTGGCGCTGGATTTCGGCTATCCCGACCAGACCCATTTCAGCCGGTCGATCCGCAACATCTTCGGCCTGCGCCCCCGCGACATCGTCGCCGGCTCCCGCCGGCTCGACATCCGCCTGACCGACGGTGTGCTGCCGCCGGCCATGCAGCCGCCCGCCGTCGCAGGGCTTTCCCGAAGCTGATCCCGACCGGTCGGGATGGGCGGTCCCTCGACCAGAGGTGACGTGACCCCATGACCCGGACCGACGCTTCCACCCCAATTTTCACCGACCGGCTGGCCACCGACCAGCTGGCCGCCGACCTCACCGCCGCCCATCCGCGGGTGATCGATCTGGTGGCGCGTGGCGCCCGCCTGAACCCGGACGGCGTGGCGCTGGTTCATCTGCCGACCCCCGACCATCCGGGCACGGACCCCGTCAGCCATGACCGGATGATGGGGCTGGTGGCGGCTGCCGCTGCGCGCTTCCGTGCCCTGGGTGTCGGCCCGACCGATGCGGTCGCGATCCTGCTGCCAAGCTGCCCGGCGCTGATGGTGTCGCTCTGGGCGGCGATGTGGGCGGGGGTGGCACAGCCGCTGAACCTGCTGTTCACCCGCGATGCCATCGCCGCCCAGCTGAGGGCGGCGAAAGCGAAACTGCTGATCGTGCCGCCGGAAGGGGCGCCGGCGGGGCTTTATGAAAAGGTCGCGGGGCTGGAGGCGGAGATCCCCGGGTTGCGGATCCTGACCGCGCCGATCGATGGCAGCGTCGCCCTGGACGGCGAGGCGCTCAAGCCCGATCCCGACTGGCGCACCCGGCTCGACGAGAGGCGCGTCGCGGCCGATCCCGACCGGGTGGCGGCGCTCTATCCCACCGGCGGCACCACCGGCGCGCCCAAGCTTGCCCGATTGACCGAGCGCAGCATGGTCGCCTCGGCCCTGGGTTCCATGCTGTCGATCGACTATCGCAGGGACGACCGGCTGCTGGCCGGCCTGCCGCTGTTCCATGTCGGCGGTGCCTTCGTGGGCGCGCTGGCCGCCGCCGCCGCCGGGGCCGGCATGTGGTTCCCGACCATCGCCGGCTTCCGCAACCCGGCCGTGGTCGCGGCCTTCTGGCAGATGGTCGCCCGCCACCGGATCACGGTGGGCGCGCTGGTGCCGACCAGCCTGGGGGCGGTTGCCGGCACGCCGACCGACGGCGCCGATCTGTCGTCGCTGCGGGTGGTGCTGACCGGCGCCTCGACCTGCCCGCCGGAAGTGGTGAAACGCTTCCTGGCCGCCTGGGGCGGCGATGCCGTGCGGCAGGTCTATGGCATGACCGAGTTTTCCGGCGCCATCGCCCAGGTTCATCACGACGTGATGCCCGACGGCGCCGCGGTCGGCCTGCCGCTGGCCCAGGTGGAGGTGGCGGTTCTGGCCGACGGCGTGCTGCACCGCACGGCGCCGACGCCTGCGGGCGAATTGCTGGCGCGCGGCCCGCAGGTCTTCGCCGGCTATATCGACCCGCGCCAGACCGAGGCGGCGTTCTACGACGGCTGGCTGCGCACCGGTGACATCTGCCGGATCGGGGAGAGCGGCCAGCTGCACATCACCGGCCGGATCAAGGATCTGATCATCCGCGGCGGCCACAATATCGACCCGCTGATCCTGGAGGATGCCGCCATGGCCCATCCGGGCGTCGCCATGGCCGCGGCGGTGGGCCTGCCCGATACATATGCGGGCGAGGTGCCGATGCTGTTCGTGGTGCCGGCCGAAGGTGCCGATCTGGCCGATCTGGCGGGCTTCATGGAGAGCCGGATCACCGAGCCGCCGGCGCGGCCCAAGCGTATCGAACCGCTCGCCGAGATGCCGGTGACGCCGGTCGGCAAGATTTTCAAGCCGCGGCTGCGCGAGCTGGCGGCCGAGGCCGCTGCCCGCGCGCTGCTGGCGGCGATCGATCCGGCCGCGGCCACGGCCGTGAGCGCCGCCACCGACGGCACCAACGGCCTGCATCTGCGGCTGGACCTGCCGCCCGACTGGCCTGCCGCCAGCGCGGCGCGCATCCGCGCCGCGCTGGGAGAACTGCCGCTGCCGGTGGTGGAGGCCGGCTGAGCCGGGAGAATCAGACCTCCGCCGCGCCGCCGTCGCAGGGGATGGTGGCGCCGGTGGTATAGGCGCCGGCGCGCGAGGCCAGGAAGATCGCGACGCCGGCGATGTCCTCGGGCTGGCCGATGCGGCCGAGCGGCACCTCGCCGACCACCTCGTCGCCGCGTTCGGCCAAGGTCGCCGCCATCATCTGGCTGGGGAAGGGGCCGGGGGCGATGGCGTTGACCAGGATGTTCTCGGCCGCCAGCCGTTTCGCCAGATGGCGGGTCAGCATGATGCAGCCGGCCTTGGACGAGGTATAGGCATAGGTTTCAAGGAAAGTGGGGTTGATGCCGTTGATCGAGGCGATGTTGATCACCCGGGCCGGCGAGGCGGCCGAGGCCGAGGCCCTGAGCAGCGGCAGCAGTTGCTGGGTCATGAAGAAGACCGACTTCATGTTGAGGTCGACCACCTTGTCCCAGCCGCTTTCCGGATAGTCGTCGATGGCGGCGCCCCAGGTGGCACCGGCATTGTTGACCAGGATGTCGAGCTTCTGTTCACGCGCGGTGATCTCGGCGACCAGGCTTTCGATGCCGGTCAGGGTCGACACATCGGCCGGCAGTGCGATGCAGGTGCCGCGTTCCGACAGCTTGTCGGCGATCTGCTGGCACACCGTCGCCTTGCGCGACGACACATAGACCTTGGCGCCGTTCTCGACGTAGCCGGTGGCGATCATCTCGCCGATGCCGCGCGATCCGCCGGTGACCAGCGCCACCTTGCCGGAAATGTCGAACAGGTTCTGCATGGGCCGCAGCCTCCCTTGGATACGGTTCTTGTGGTTCCGCGGGAGCATAGGCGTGTGCGGGGCGGCTGGACAAGGGGCGGCGGCATCCGGTTCGCTCTGCGGAGCGTGGGGCGGCCGTTCTGCGGATCAGAGGGCGATATCGACCGTGGTGCCGGCGCCGGGGGCGCTGTCGATCTGGAACCGGCCGCCATGCAGTTCCACCAGATGGCGGGTCAGCGGCAGGCCGAGCCCGGTGCCGGCATGGCGGCGGCCCATGGCGTTGTCGACCTGGCCGAAAGGGGTGAGCGCGATCTGCACCTGATCGGGCGTCATGCCGATGCCGTCGTCGCGGACCCGGATCCTGATCAGCCAGGGGGTGCCTGCATCGACCGGCACGGCGGCGAGTTCCAGCCGCACCTGGCCGCCCTCGGGCGTGAACTTCACCGCATTCGACAAAAGGTTGAGCAGAATCTGGCGCAGCCGCAGCGGGTCGGCGATGATCCGCTGCGGGGCATCGCCGGCATCCAGCACCAGCTCCACCCGGGCCTCGTCGGCCATCGGGCGGATCATGTCGATACAGCCCTCGGCCACCGACACCGGATCCAGTGCCTCAAGTTCCAGCTCCAACCCGCCGGCCTCGACCTTCGAGAAGTCGAGGATGTGGTTGATCATGTCGAGCAGGTGGCGGCCGCTGAAGGTGATGTTGCGGGCGAAATCGACATAGCGCTCATGGCCCACCGGGCCGAGGATCCGGCTTGCGATCGCGTCGGCATAGCCGATGATCGCATTCAGCGGCGTGCGCAGCTCGTGGCTGACATTGGCGAGGAAGCGCGACAGGATGGTGTTGGCGCGGGCCAGTTCCGCCGTGCGTTCCTCCACGCGCCGTTCCAGATCGGCCTTGGCGGCCTTGAGCCCGTCGGTCAGCGCCAACTGCCGGCGCTGGGCCTGTTCCTGCGCCCTGAGATAGACGAAGGTCAGGATGATCAGGCCCAGCACCGAAATGCCGGCCAGCAGCCCACCGGCGCGAAAGCTGGTGAGGACATCGGCGGTGTGGGTGTCCAGTTCCTGCTGTTCGCCGTTGCGCAGATCGATCAACAGGCTGCGGATCTCGTCCATGGAGGCGGCGCCCTGGCCCTCGCGGACCTGATCGACCGCGGCGGCGAGCCCGCCCACCCGGCGCAGGATGATGGTTTCCTCAAGCTCGGTCATCTTGCGGAAGACGAGCCCGGGCAGCCGGTCCAGCAGGGCGCGCTGGCGGTTGATGCCGCTGAACAGCCGGTCCAGCTCGTCCAGATGGCGGTCGACCAGGGGGCGGGCGCTGTAATAGGGGGCGAGATAGGCTTCGTCGCCGGTGAGCAGAAAGCCGCGCTGGCCGGTTTCGGCATCGGTCAACGCGGTCAGCAGCCCGTCGGCGGCGGCAATCACCGCCCGGGTCTCACGCACGCGATCGAAGGCATCCGCCATGCGGGTGCCGGCAATGGCGAAGGCGCTGCAGATCGCCAGCGCCAGGATGGCGGCCACGGCAACCGTACTGCGGAACGTCCAGCGTCGTTCCGACGTCTTCAGATCCTCGTCCTCTGCCACCCGATCATCCGACATGAGGATCATCCGTCCACAGGCAGGCGCCGCTCCCCTGCCACCTCCGGCATGGACACCCATCCCCTTGTTGCATGATCATCACGAAGAAAGTGTAAACAAATCGCCTCTGTTCCCCTGTTTGTGGTGCAAAGCCGCGCTGAATGATCAAGACCGTCGGATTGTTCGTGATAACCGCGCTTGCCGAGATTATCGGATGCGTCCTGCCCGCGCTATGGTTGCGTGGCGCGGCCGGGGCCTGGGTGCTGCTGCCGGGGGTGGCGGCGCTCGCCCTGTTCGTCTGGCTGCTGACCCTGCATCCGGCGGCGAGCGGCCGGGTCTTCGCGGCCTATGGCGGCATCTATGTCGCCACGGCGCTGGTCTGGCTGCGGGTGGTCGACGGCGTGCGGTTGAGCCTGTCCGACTGGGCCGGGGCGGGGCTGGTCTTCGCCGGCGCGCTGGTCATTCTGGCGCAGTGGCAGCGGTAGGGATGGGGGCAGAGGTAGAGGCGGGGGAAGATAGGGGATCGGCGGCGAGCCCCAGCGTCCCCCGTGCCCGCGCGGCCCGGTCGTCCGGCGCGCCATCCGCCGCCAGATGATGCCAGTCCGTCGGGCCGGCGCTGCCGGCGGCGCGGGCCAGCTGGGCGCGGACGACATCGGCATCGGCATCCGACGGGTCGCCCCGCCTTGCGGTCACACGTTCCACCAGCACCGCCTCGGGCGCTTCCAGCCACAGCCCGTCGAAGGGCAGGTCGGCGGCTTCCGCCACGGCACGGATGCGCGCGCGGGTGTCGGCGCGGTCGAAGACCGCATCGGCGATCACCGAATGGCCGGCGGCCAGCGCCGCCGCCGCCTCTGCCGCCATCTCTGCATAGATCCGTTCGGACACCTGGGGCGTGTAGGCCTCGGCGGGCAGGCGGGTGGTGGCGGCCTGGCCGAAGGCACGCTTGCGCAGCCGGTCGCTGGCGATGATCCGTGCCCCCGGTGCGGCGCCCAGATCGGCCGCAAGGGCTGCGGCGATGGTCGATTTGCCGCTGCCGCTGAACCCGCCCACGGCCACCAGCCGGGGCGGGGCGGGGGCCAGCAGCCGGCGGGCCAGATCCAGATAGGCGCCGGCCTCGGCCGCGATCCGGTCGCGATCCGCGCCGCTCGCATCCATCGCGGCGGCGGCCCCCACATGGGCGCGCACCACCGCACGCATGGCCAGGAACAGCGGCATCAGCGCCAGCCCCGGGCCCCGGTCATGGGCGGCACCGGCATTGTCTTCCGGGGCGGCATCCAGATAGCGGTTGAACACCGCGGCGGCGGCGGCCGGGCGGCCCCGATGCAGCAGGTCCATGATCAGAAAGGCCAGATCATAGAGCACATCGGTGATCGCCAGATCGTCGTCGAATTCGATGCAGTCGAAGGCGGTGGGGCGGCCGTCGATCAGCACGATGTTGCGCAGATGCAGATCGCCATGGCCATGGCGCACCCGGCCGATCCGCCCGCGCGCCTCCAGCAGGGCGGCATTGGCGGCGAAGGCGGCCTCGCTCGCCCCGATCACCGCGCGCGCGACCCCGCCATCCAGCAGCCCGGCGGCGATGCCCGCCTCCAGCCCCTGGCGGTTGATCTCCAGCACCCGCCGCACCCGGTCGGCACCGCCATCGGGCCCGATCACCCGGGCGGCGGCATGGAAATCATACACCGCCTGGCCCAGCGCCTCGATCAGGCCGCGGTTCAGCCCATCCTGCCCGGCCAACCCGTCCCGTTCCGCCAGCCGGTCCAGCAGCCCGTCCTCGTCGAAGCGGACCATCTCGACCACGGCATCGACCAGCGGACCCGCCCCCTCCATCTCCACCCGGCCGTCGGGGCCGGCGGTCAGCCGCCGGACCCCCAGATAGATCCCGGGCGCGGTGCGCCGGTTCAACGCCACCTCGCGCCCGCAGGCGGCCGCACGCAGCGCCGCGGTGCCGAAATCCAGATAGGGAAACCGCACCGCCTTCTTCAGCTTCAGAACGCGCGTGCGGCCGATGAAGACCAGCGAGATATGGGTCTCCACCAGCCGCGGCGGCACGCCGTCGCCTGCCGCCAGATGCTCTTTCACGCAGGCGATCGCAGCGCTCTGGTCTTCGGTGTGCATCGGATGTCCATCCCCTCGCCGGACCATCGGGCAGCGCCATCATAACGCAAGGCGCGGGCGGGGTGGGGTGGGGATCGGGGGGTGCGGCGACAGGTCCGGGGTGCTGGGCAGGCCGCCGCTCAGAACATCAGCAGATACACGATGATCATCGCCAGCACCGCCAGCGACAGGCTGATCCACAGCACATGGCGCATGCGGCCGGTGGTGCGGGCCTGGCGGGCGGCGGTGCGGTCTTCGACCGGGGGGTGGCCGGCCGGGTTGACCGGGGCGTCGGGGCCGGGGGTGCCGGGGGCGTCGGCGCCCGGATGGGGGCCGGGGGTGATGCCCTGGCCCTGCTGGCGGGCGCGTTCCTGGGCGGGGGTGGGCTCGTTCATTGCGGGCCTCCGCGTCATGTCGCTTCGGGCGCCCGGTTGGGCGTCCGCTTGACCTCGGAACTGCCGGGCCGGGCACAAGGTTCCGGACAGGGGTTATGTTGCGGGGCAGCAATCCGCCTGCCGCATACGCAAAATAACGTATGGGAGCCGGCCCCCGGCGCCGCTAGGCTGATGGTTCACGGGCGTTGAACCGCGGGGAGGCGGCAGGCGGGCGTATGGCGGATGCCGGGAGGGTCAGCAGCGGGCAGGCAGGGGGCGGCGGCGTGTCCGGCGGCGGCGTGTCCGGCGTCAGGCCGGGCACGGCCGCGCCGCAGCGCATCGTTCGCGTCCGCCGGCAGTACAATCAGTGGGTCGCGAACCAGACGCTGGAAGACTATGCGCTGCGCTTCACCGCCAAGAGCGCCCGGCGCTGGTCGCCCTGGCGGGTGGCGAATACCGCGCTCGGCTCCATCTCGTTCCTGGCGCTGGAGGCGATCGGCGGCGCGATCACGCTGGCCTATGGCTTCGACAATGCGGTGGCGGCGATCCTGACCGTTTCGGTGCTGATCTTCCTGACCGGCCTGCCGATCGCCGCCTCGGCCGCCAAATGGGGGGTGGATATCGATCTGCTGACCCGCGGCGCCGGCTTCGGCTATATCGGGTCGACGATCACCTCGCTGATCTATGCCAGCTTCACCTTCATCTTCTTCGCGATCGAAGCCGCGATCCTGGCCATGGCGCTTCAGGACCTGTTCGGGGTGCCGTTCTGGATCGGCACCATCGCCTCGTCGCTGGCGATCATCCCGATCGTGACCCACGGCATCACCCTGATCAGCCGGGTACAGAACCTGACCCAGCCGGTCTGGATCGTGCTGCAGCTGCTGCCCTTCATCGCGCTGGCCCTGGCCGATCCGGGCATTTTTACCCGCTGGCAGGGGTTTGCCGGCACCGAGACCGGCGGCGGCGCCGGGATATCTGCGGGCGGCTTCGATCTGATGGCTTTCGGCGCGGCTTCGGGCGTGCTGTTCGCGCTGGTCGGGCAGATCGGCGAGCAGGTGGATTTCCTGCGCTTCCTGCCCCGCCGCCGCGGCCGGCGCGATCTGCGTTGGTGGGCGGCGATGACCGCGGCCGGGCCGGGCTGGATCATCCCCGGCGCGCTGAAGCTGCTGGGCGGGTCGCTGCTGGCGGTTCTGGCGCTGGAGGCGGGCGTTCCCGTCGCCCATGCCGACGAGCCGACCCGGATGTATCTGGTCGCCTTCGGCCAGATGGTCGGCACCGATCAGGCGGCGCTGGCGCTGGGGTTGACCGGGGTGTTCGTGCTGCTGGCCCAGGTGAAGATCAACGTCACCAACGCCTATGCCGGCTCCATCGCCTGGTCGAATTTTTTCTCCCGCCTGACCCACAGCCATCCGGGCCGGGTGGTCTGGCTGATCTTCAACGTCGCCATCGCCGTGCTGCTGATGTCTTTCGGTATCTATGAAGGGCTGGAGCACATCCTGGGGCTGTATTCGATCGTCGCCATCGCCTGGGTGGGGGCGATCACCGCCGATCTGGTGATCAACCGGCCGCTGGGTCTGGCGCCGAAGCGGATCGAGTTCCGCCGCGCCCATCTCTACGACGTCAACCCGGTGGGGCTCGGCGCCATGGGGCTGGCGGCGGCGGGCGCGATGCTCTGCCATTTCGGCGCCTTCGGCGCGGCCATCCAGCCCTTCGCGGCCTTCATCGCGCTGGGCGTGCCGATGATCGCCGCCCCGGCCATCGCGGCGGCCGGCGGCCACCGCTTCTATCTGGCCCGCCCGCCTGCGGCCATGGCCGAAGATACAGATGGGGGTGGGGCAGCGCCCGAGCCCTGCGTGATCTGCGAATACAGTTTCGAGCCCGAGGACATGGCGCAATGCCCCGCCTATGGCGGGCGGATCTGCTCGCTGTGCTGTTCGCTCGATGCCCGCTGTCACGACGTCTGCAAAACCGATGCCCGGCTGACCGACCAGTTCGCCCAGCTGCTGCGCCGGGTGATGCCGGCGGCGGCGCGCAGCCGCACCCTGCATCCGCTGGGGCTTTATCTCACCATCCTGACGGTCTCGCTGGGCGTGATCGGCGCAGCACTGGCGCTTGTGGGGGTGCAGGCGCATCTCGACGGCGGGCCGCCCGGGCCGGGTGCGGCGGCGACGCTGTGGAAGGCCTTTGCGGCCATGGCGATCATCGCCGCGGTGGCGGCCTGGCTGTTCGTACTGGCGCGCGAAAGCCGCCAGGTCGCCCAGCTGGAAAGCAACCGGCAGACCCGGCTGTTGCTGGAAGAGATCGAGGCCCACAAGGCGACCGATGCCGAGCTGCAGCGCGCCAAGGAGGCGGCGGAGGCCGCCAACCTCGCCAAGACCCGCTATGTGGTGGGGATCAGCCATGAATTGCGCGCGCCTTTGAACGCCATCTTCGGCTATGCCCAGATCCTGGAACGCGATGCCGGCATGCCGCCGGCCAGGCGCGATGCCGTGCGGGTGGTGCGGCGCAGCGCCGAACACCTGGCCGGGCTGATCGACGGGCTGCTCGACATCTCGCGGATCGAGGCGGGGCATGTGACGCTGGCGCGGGAGCGCATCCGGCTGGGCGATTTCCTGGACCAGCTGGTCGGCATGTTCTCGCTCGCCGCCGCCGAGAAGGGCATCGGCTTCGTCTACGATGCCGCCCCCGACATCGCAACCGTCCAGGCCAGCGGTGCCCCGGTCGAGGTCTGGACAGACGAGAAGCGGCTGCGCCAGATCCTGATCAATCTTCTGTCCAATGCGGTGAAATTCACCGATCGCGGCCAGGTGACCTTCCGGGTCCGCCGCCGCAGCCAGGTGGCGGAGTTCGAGGTGATCGACACCGGCATCGGCATCGCGCCGGCCGATCTTGCGAAGATCTTCGAACCCTTCGAGCGTGGCGGATCGGCCCGGGCGCGGGAATTGCCCGGCACCGGGCTGGGCCTGACCATCGCCAAGCTGCTGACCGAGATTCTGGGCGGCGAGATTTCCGTCACCAGCACCCCCGGCCAGGGCAGCCGCTTCCGTATCCGCCTGTTCCTGTCGGATGCGGGCGTGCACGATACGGGCGAGCCGGCGGCCCCGCCCCGGCCCGCCCGCGACGTGACCGGCTATGCCGGCCGGCGGCGGATGGTGTTGGTCGCCGATGACGACCCCTCGCACCGGTCGCTGATCGCCGATGTGCTGGCGCCGCTGGATTTCACCCTGCTGTTCGCGGCCGATGGCGAAACTGCCCTGGCGCTGGCCGAACGCTTCCGCCCCGATCTCGTGCTGCTCGACATCTCGATGCCCGATATGGACGGCTGGACGGCGGCCAGGGAGATGCGGCGGGCGGGGTTGGATCACACCGCCATCGTCATGGTCTCGGCCGATGCCCAGATCGACCGCGACCTGATCGATCATGCCGCAAACGGCGGTCCTCCGCCGCCCCATGACGCCTTCGTGCCGAAACCGGTGGATCTGGACCGGCTGGTGGAGACGGTGGGCCGGCTGCTGGCGCTGCGCTGGCTGCATGCCGACCCCGAAGCCGAGCCCGAGGCGGCGGCAGACACGACGCCGCCTCTGCCGCGGCAGGGGCCGTCTCTGCCCCGGCAGGGGCCGGGCGCGGTTCTGGCGCCGCTGCCGGCGGCGCTGGTTCAGGATCTGCGGCGGCTGGCCGCCATCGGCTATGTCCGCGGCCTGATCCAGCGGCTGGAGAGTGCGGCGGCGGACATGCCTGAACATGCAGCGACCGCCGGGCGGCTGGTCGCCATGCTGCAGCGGTTCGAACTGGCGGGGTTCGATGCGGTGCTCGACGGCTGGGATGCCGAGACCGGCCGTGCGGAAAGCCAACGGGAGAGCGGGGGATGATGATGACCAGGCCGCGCGATATCGTGCTGGTGGTGGACGACCGGGCGGAGACGCTGGCCCTGCTGACCGATGCGATCGAGGCGGCGGGGTTGACCGTGCTGGTCGCGGCAGAGGGCGCCCGCGCGCTGGACCTGGTGGAGCGGGTGACGCCCGATATCGTGCTGATGGATGCGGTGATGCCCGGCATGGACGGGTTCGAGACCTGCCAGCGGCTGAAGACCCGGCCCCATCTCGCCCATGTGCCGGTGATCTTCATGACCGGCCTCGCCGAAACCGAGCATGTGGTGCGCGGCTTTGCGGCCGGCGGGGTGGATTACGTGCCGAAGCCGATCGTGCCCGACGAGTTGATCGCCCGCATCCGCACCCATCTGGCCAATGCCCGGCTGGCGCAGAGTGCCCGTGCGGCGCTGGATGCCACCGGCCGTCATCTGCTGGCGGTGGATGGTGCTGCACGCCTGCTCTGGTCCACGCCCCAGGCCGAGGCCCGGCTGGCGGCGGCCTTCCCCGCGCGCTGCGGCGGGGCCGGGGCGGGACTGCCGGGTAGGGGCCAGCCTGGTGGGAGCCTGCCGGCAGGCTTCCGGCTGGGGGCCGAGGCGACGGCCTGGCTTGCCGTCCCGGGGGCTGCGGAGGCGGCCCCGCTGACCCTGGCCGTGGAGGTCGGCCTGCCGCTCTGCCTGGCGCTGATCGGCCGGCTGGGGCCCGACGAGATCCTGCTGCGCCTGACCGAAGGCCGCGAGGTCCGCGACGAGGATCTCCTGCGCGAGGCCTTTGGCCTGACGGCGCGCGAGGCCGAGGTGCTGCTCTGGGTCGCCAACGGCAAGGCCAACCGGATGATCGCCGAGATTCTGGAACTGGGCCCGCGCACCGTCGACAAGCATGTCGAGCGCATCTTCGCCAAGCTTGGGGTCGAGAACCGCACCGCGGCGGCGGCGGCGGCACTGAAAGTCCTCGCCGGGCGGTGACCGCCCGCAGGGCGAAAACCGGCGCAGGCGGCACCGGTCCGTGGCCGAAACCGGACCTTCCGGCGTTATTTGCGCCGGGCTGTGACCTCATGATGGTCGCTTCGTGGCTTCTGCCGTCACCGGCTTGTGCCTGTTCCTCTCCATGCCGATGTCTGAACCAGGACGGCGGATACGAGCCTCCGCCGCATCGACAGCAATGGAGACCGAGAATGGACAAGGATCGCGTTGAAGGCGCCGCCCGCCAGGTCACCGGCAAGATCAAGGAAGTCGCCGGCCGTGCCACCGACGACCCCGCCACCGAGGCCGAGGGCCGCACCGAAAAGACCGCCGGCAAGGTGCAGAAGGAATACGGCAAGGCCAAGGACGAGGTCCGCGACGCGCTCAGGAAGTGAGCCGCCGCACCGCCGACCCGTCCCACCCCGTTACCGGAGACGCATCATGAACGTTACCGACAGGATCATTCGCCTGAAGGTCGATCTCGCCGCGGACCGGCAGACGGTGTGGGAGGCCCTGACCGGCGCGCAGCATGTTCAGGCGTGGTGGGGGAGGCATGTCTCCCTCATACCTCGCGCCGGGGGCAGGTTGTTCGTCCGGGGCGACGGGCGGGAGCAGTCGCGCCAGGTGCGCGGCCGCGTGCTCCGCTGGTCGCCGCCTTCCGCACTCGAGCTGGCCTGGGCAGATGCCGCCTGGCCTGCCGAGACGCGGGTCAATATCCGCCTGATGCCCACCCCCGACGGCGACACCCGCCTTCAGCTGGACCATGTCGGCTGGTCGGGCTTCGAAGACAAGGCCCGCCTGCATCTGATGCAGGCCGCAGAACGCGACTGGACCGCCCGGCTGGACCGGCTGGAAGACTATCTCCGCGCCGGCGACATCGCAGGCACGGTTTCCCAGGCCCAGAGCGGCGGGGCACGTGCCTGGTAGGGCACAGCCCCGACCTGCATCTATAAGACGACGCGCCGCCGCCGCCCCACATTCAAGGGTTGCGGCGGCGGTGTGCGCCGGGGGGTGCGCGTCTGGGCTCTGGCGATGAACCGCCATCCGGGCTATGCAGAACCGGCTGGCCCGCATGGCGGGGCCCAGGCTGCCGGAGAGGATGCATGGAGCCTGTCGAAACCGACCGCTTGATCCTTAGAAACTTCCGCAAGAGCGATGCCGCCGGCCTGTTCGCCTATCTGCAGGCGCCGGTGGCAGGCTGTTTTCTGTCGCTGCGGCTGGAGAGCCTGGCGGCCGCAGAGGCCGAGGCGGAACAGCGCGCGGGCAGTGACGAGTATCTGGCGGTCTGTCTGAAGCAGACCGACAGCCTGATCGGCGATGTGTTCGCCATGCAGGAAGACGATACCTGGTCGGTCGGCTGGAACTTCAATCCCGCCTGGGGCGGCAGAGGCTACGCCCTGGAAGCGGCCCGCACGCTGGTCGCATGGCTGTTCTCCACCGGAAGGGCTCGCCGCCTCTATGCCTATGTGGAAGACCACAACCTGGCGTCGCAGCGCCTGTGCGAACGGCTGGGCATGCGCCGCGAGGGGCTGTTCCTGGACTTCGTCTCGTTCAGAACTGATGCCACGGGCGCGCCGATTTACGAGAACACGTTTCAGTACGCCCTGTTGCGCAGGGAATGGGAAGCCGGCCGCTGAAGACCGGCCTCCCGCCCCTCGTCATCCGATCGCCGAAACCAGCTTCTGCAACTCCAGCAGCGGCCGGTCCAGGTCCGGGTCGGTGGTGGAATAGAGGCTGATCGAGAAGCCCCAGACCGCGCCGGTGGTGACGGGCTGGGTTGCCTGCTGCCACTGGCCGACGGCCTGGATGATCCCCGACACGGTGCCGTTGGTATAGTCGTAGCGCGGGTGCAGCAGCACCGGCAGCAGGGTTTCGATCGAATCGGCCCCCGCCTGGACCAGCGTGTAGCCATAGCGGATCGACACCGCGATCTGCTGGCCGGCCGGCTGGCCGTCGAACATTTCGTTGAACACCGCGGTCAGCGGGTTGGTGGCGGGGTCGGTGGTCCAGGCGCCGATGTCGATCCGCTCCTGCACCGTGATCAGCGGCACCAGCGGTTCGGGGAAGCCCAGCTGCGGCGTGCGGTAGACGAAGGCCGAGCTGGTCTCGGGCCCCTCGGCGCCCAGCAGCCGGGCATTGCGGATCACCGAAACGCCGGCGGTGGCGTTCTGGAAGGCCGCGATGTGCAGCCCGCCGATGGTGTAGCGGAAGGAGAGCCGCGAGAAGGCCGGCATCAGCGTGGCGCCGTCGCCCAGCGGAAAATCATAGATCCGCATGGCGCCGGTGGGCTCGCGCCCGGTAAGGGCGGCGGTGGCGCCGTCGTCGCGGATCACCAGGATCTCCGGCCAGTCGAAGGGCACCGCCTCGTCGCCCAGCTGCTGGAGGGTGAGGGTGGCATAGACCTGCACCGGTTCGGTGATGCCGACCATGGTGGTGTTCAGCGTCGCCAGATAGTGGAAGAAGCTGTGTACCGGCCCGTCGGAGCCGTCGAGTGCCCGGCCGAGCAGGGCGGCCCGGCCCCTGGTGGTGCGGTGGGCGGGGACCAGCCCTTCATGGGCGGGGCGGACCAGGCTTCGTGCCGCCACCAGATCGTCGCAGCTGCCCACCCCCCACCAGGCCGACCAGCGCGCCGCCACCTTGCCGGCCAGTGTGGCATAGGTGTCGAGCGTGGCGGCCAGCACCGTGTCTCCCGGCCCGGCGGTCGGCGCCTGGAGCCCGGCCAGGATCTGCCAGAAGGTGTCGGCGGCGGAGGCATACTGGGCGAGCAGGGCGAAGAGGGTTTCATCCTCGTCCGCCATGGCTCGCAGCGCCGGGTCCGGCTGGCGGTTGAATTCCAGCTCGATCCGGATCTGGTCCTGATCGGCGCTCTGATGGGTGTAGGTGAAGACATAGGCCCAGTGCACCGCCTCTGCCACGCTCTGCGGATCGTCGGGCGTGGTCGCGGTCTGCGAAATCAGCGCCGGCAGGTCGGGATAGGCGCGCAGCGGCACCGGCACCTGGGGCGTCTCCAGATCGGCCGAGAAGGCGGGCGGCGCATCGGTTTCGAAGGGCAGAACGAAGGTCAGCCAGTTGGAGGCGTCATAGCCGCTGTCGACGGGCGTGATGCCGAATTCGATCTCGTTGACCGCATAGACCGGCTTCAGCCGCACCGAGCGGTGCAGCGCCGGCTGCGAGACGTCGAGCGTGAACGAGACCGGTGCTTTGGCATCGGCGGGGGCCGTCTTCAGCGGCAGCTTGGCGTTGCCGAGCTGGGAGACCTTCCAGGCATTGGGATCGCCGTCGCCGGGTTGTCCGCTGCCCCCGCCATCGACCGGCACCTCCGAAAGCTTGCCGGCGCCGGAGAGGCGCGCGGTCGCGGCCGCGGCGGGGGCCGTGACCTCGGCTGCGAATTGCAGCACGGCGGTGGTGTCGTAGCCGGCGCCCAGCGTGCGCAGCAGGCGCTGATACAGCACCTCGCGCGCCGCCTTCCAGCCGGCTCCGTTGATGGCGCCGGGGCCCGTATCCTGCTCGGCCAGGATCGCCGACAGCCCGTCGGCCACCGCACAGGCGGTGAGTTTCTTGGCGCCCAGGATCGACTCCAGCGCCGTGGGGTTCACCCGATAGGCCGGCGCGGCATAGGGTGCTGTGCAGATCAGATCCAGCCCGGCCAGCCAGGACCGCGCCCAGACCTCCAGATCAATCCCCTGAAAGTCGTAGGTTTGGGATTTTCCCCAAGTTCCGGTTGCAGGATCCAGGGTGCTGATCGTGACCCCGCTTTCCGCCTCCAGCGTGTTGGACAGCGGGCGGAGACCGAAGCTCCAGGGCTGGGGGGAGGGGTTCCAGTCGACCGTCAGCGGCGGCGCCAGATCGACCTTGGTGATGCCGCCCGGATCGACGAAAGACACCGCCCAGACATCGGTGGGCGCCGGGTCGCGTTCGGCCGAGAGCACCTTGCCGGTCGCGATCTTCAGCCCGTCGATCGCGGCTTCGATGGCCGCGGCGAAGACGTCGAGGGTAACGGCGCCCTCTTCCTCCCGCTCTGGCGCCGCACTGCGGGTGACGGCGATCGGGCTCGCCACCTGTGCCACGGGACCCGGATCGGTTCCCTCGTGGAGAAAGGCGGGGTCCACCAGACGCGGGTCGCGCGCCAGCGTGATCCAGGTCCTGAGCGGGAAGATGACGTCGGGGAACTGCCAGCCGCCGGCGCCGAAACCGGCCTCCAGCCGGGTATCGGCCGGCGGCAGCAGCAGTTTCGCGGCCGCCGCGATCCAGGCCTGATCGGCATTGCCGGTGACCACGTCGCCGATGGTGACCGCGATGCCCGCCGCGGCGAAGCGGCGGATGATGGCGTTCAGGCTGTCTTCCGTCGCCGTGGTGATGGTGGGTGTGGCGGCAACGGGTGAGGGGCGGAGCGTCAGCCCCGCTACGATCACCCCGGGTGTTGCGGCATTGGCCGACAGGATCAGGGTCGGGTCCAGCCCGTAGCGCGCGCCCAGATCGGGCGGGGTGAGGGCGGCATCTCCCGTCAGCGCCGGGCCGCAGAGCAGCAGCCCGCCGGTCGCCAGCGCATCCGGATCGTCGGCGATGGCGGCGGCGAAGGCATCGATCGTCACCGGCGGATCGGCGCGGGCGATCACCGCATCGAAACTGTCGCCCGCTTCGGTCGCCAGCGCCTGGCCGTCGACGGTGATGGTGCGTCCGCCCGCCACCGTGCCGGGCATGGCGCGGTTGGCCTGGGTCAGCGCCACCTCTGCATCGCTGCCGAGGGGCACGAAGCGTGCGGCGATCGCCGTCATGGTGGCACCGCCCAGGATCCGCCAGGGGATACGGATCGTGGTCGGATCCTGGGGCCAGGCAGAGAGGCCGGGGATGGGCAGACCGCTGCCGTTTGAAGGGGGCTGTGGGGCCAGCCCGGCATTGTGGCGCAGCAGGTCGCCCGGCTCCACGCCATAGGCGCGGGCGGTGGCGCCGAGCGGTGCATCCGCCAGGCCCGTGACGCTGGTCGTTTTCAGGAACAGCGGCGCGCCGGCGGGGAAGAGATCGATGGTGTCGATGTTGAGCCCGGCCAGCGTTGCCGCGGTCTGGCCGGTGTCGTTGTCGTCGAGCGTCCAGCCGTCGCGGATCAGCTTGCGGTCGACCGTCAGCGTCACGCCCGTGCGGAACATGCCCCCGGCCGCGGCATTGGCACCCACCGTCATCACCGCATCATAGGGCACGCCATTGTCGCGGAAGGTGGCGGCGATGTCGTCGAGGGTGGCATCGGCGCCGGGTTCCCCCGTTGCCGGCACCTCCACCTCGATGCCCTGGGCGCTGAACACGAAGCCCGGGGCGAGCAGGGCGGGGCGGTCCATATTGGCGGTGGTCAGGCTGGCAAGCGTTACGCCGAAGGCCTCGGCCAGCTCACCGGCCGAGAGACCATCTGCCGGCTGGGCATGTTCCGCCGCCGGGATCACCAGCTCGGTGCCGGGCAGCAGCGGCAGCACGATGTTGTCGTCATCGCCCAGCACCGTGGCGGGATCGAGCCCCGTGGGCACCAGGTCCGTCACCGTGCTGCCGGCGGTGAAGACCACGTAGTCCGGCACCGCAAGCCCCGCCTCGGGCAGGGTGACCAGCTGCCCCACCGGCCGTTCGCCGGCCGCCAGGCCCAGCGCCTGCCAGTCGAGCCCGTAGCGCGTCACAACATCGGCGAGGGTGGGGGTGACGGTGGGATCGGCCAGGCTGGCCCCCATCAATGCGGCGGCGGTTGAAAAGGCATAGCAGGCCGAGACATGGGCGCGCAGCCCGTCCATCGGCACCGGCAGCGCCGTGGGGCTGGCGGCGGCCGGCTGGTCCAGCGAGGTGGAGAGTGCCGCGGTGACGTCGGGCTGCATGATCTGGTACCAGATCGCGCCGAAGCGCGCGCCGATATCGGCCGCGGTCGCCGCCGCGGCGTCGCCCGCGACCGTGCCGCCGGCGGTCAGCCCCCCCGGCTGCATGGCGATGCGCAGCTGCAGCCGGGCGCCGACCTGGCCCTCCGCCGCCGAGGTGACCCCCCAGGCGACGCTGGTCACCGGCCAGGAGGTGACGCCGATCATCGGGTCGGTATAGCCGACCACCATGTCCACGGTGCCGGAGGCGGCGTCGAACGAAACTGCGGCGCTCATCATGCGTCTCCTTCGGCGGTGGCGTTGCCGTAGACGTCGTGGAAGCCCAGCTCCACGGTCGCGACCGGCGGTGCGGTGCGCCCGCTTGCCGAGATGCCGGCGTAAGGGTCGCCCGCCTGGGGCGGCAGGCCCGGAATCGCCGGCACCGTCGGCGTCTTCGCATAGCGGTGGATGGGGATCACCTGCGACAGGGTCTGGTCGTTTTCATCCGCCGCATCGGCCGTCAGCCGTGGCGTCATGCGCATCCGGTCCACCGCCGCGGCGCTGCCGTCGACCCGGGGCCCGACCGGGCTGCCGGCATTGCTGGCGGCGAAGGCCTCGGTCTCGGGCAGCTGATAGCCGGCCAGGTTGTACAACCGGCGGGCGCGCAGATCCGGGTCGTCGCCCGCATCCGGCGGGTTCACCAGCCCCATGGTGAAGCCGACATTGCCCTGGGCGACGGTTGCCTGGCGGGTCTGGTCGCGATCATCGGGGGCCGCCACGAACAGCGCGGTCGCGGCGGGATCGATCGGGTCGGCGACCAGGGCGGCGGTGTTGAAGGAATGCAGCTGCCGGTCGGGATCGGCCGCCGACTGGCTGGCCAGCAGGGTGATGATCGTGACGGTGGCGGTGCCTTCCTGGCTCCAGATCTCGTCGCCATAGCCGTTGCCGTCGCCATCGGTCAGCTCCAGCCAATAGCCGCCGCCGCCCACCACGCTCGCCTCCCACACCAGTTTCAGGAACATCTCGGCATCGCCGACCGGGGCGAAATAGGGGCTGGAGGGCGGCAGGTCGCCGTCCGCCAGCGCCAGCCGGTTGGCCGAGAGATTGCCCGAACGGGTTTCGGTCGACAGATTGGTGCGCACGATATAGCTGGCGCCGCGATCGATGCCGGTGGTGGTGAGCCCGCCGGGCAGGCCGGCGGCCGGCGACAGGCGGAAGCCGAAATACAGCACCGCATTGTCGTCGGGATGGGTTTCCAGATAGCGCCAGAGTTCCAGCAGCAGCTGGCGGCCCGCCGTATCGGCGCCGGTGACGCTGGCGGTGTTCGGCCGGCCGGGAATGCGGCTGATGCCGATATCGATCAGGCTGGCCCAGATGGAGCGGTGGACCGGCAAAGCGGGGCTGTCGGGCCCCTTTTCCGGATCGGTGCGATACAGCTGCCAGGGGCCGCCATCGGCCGCGGCGGCAATCGCGGCCAGATCGCTGCCGAAGGGCCAGAAGGACGGCATGCCGATGCTCGCGGTCCCGGCACCCTCGCCCAGCGCCGGCAGATTGATCTGGTTCGGCGTCTGCCAGATCACCATCTGCGACAGGCCGTGGCGCACCGGCACGTCTTCCCAAAGCTGCAGCGGCGCCGGCGGCGCGCTCAACACGGGGGTCAGCGTATCGGCCGGATAGCCGTCTTCCAGCATCTTCTCGGTGACCTGGATGACCAGCTGGGTGGTGTCGTCCACCTCCAGGATCATGCCCGGGCGGATGCGGCCCGCGGCGGCGGCCGGGTTGCGGGCGGCCAGACCGGTGTTGCGGGCGGTGAAGGCGGCGAGCCCTTCGGCGGGCGGCGCGGTTTCGGTCGCAACCAGGGTCAGCCAGGGCACCTCCACCGTTTCGGTGACGGTCAGGGTCAGGCGCACGGTTTCGGGCGGCTGGGTGGTGTCGGGGGCGGGGCCGGTGACCTGCTGGCCGATCAGGTCGTAGAGACCGCTCAACTGGCTGTTGTCGCCGGCGGGTACCGGCAGACGCTGGCCATGGAGCATGAAGCGCGAGACCTGGCCCGCGACATCGCGCACCGGCGCATCGCCGGTCAAAGCCGGCATCAGCCGGTCCAGCCCGATGGCGGCAAGATCGGGCACGATCAGCGGCAGCGCGGCATCCACCGCGAAGACCCCCGGCACATCGGCCACCACCATGCCGGTGGTTTCGATCGCCAGATCGTAAGAGGTGGCGAAGGCGCGCAGCGTCTGATTGTCGATGGTGGTCAGCCGGCAATCGGTGACCACCACCGGGGCCAGCGGCGCCAGAAGATCGGTGGTCGCCACAACCGTTCGGAAGTTCGCCGACGGTGTCGCCGGAATTGTGGTTGCATCCGCCACCATCAGCAGCCGGGCCGCCAGCGCGCGCAGGCTTTCATCGGGCAGGAGGGCGGTGGTCGCGGCGGGCAGGATGACCGGCCCGCCAGCATAGCCGGGGTTCAGTTCGCCAACCGCGGCCGCCCAGGTGGCGAAGGCCGGATCGACCTCGGGGTTCTGCCACAGCATGGTGACGGCGGCGAGCATCGGCAGGGTGTCGCCGGCCAGCCGCGTCCAGTCGACCGGGTCGGTCAGCACGTCGAAGGCCGAGGGCAGCTTCACCACCGCCGGCAGGCTGCCATCGGCGCCGATGCTGTCGCCGTTCAGGCTGGTGATCGCTTCCGCATACCAGCCGGTTTCGGGCAGCAGGGTGACGGCGGGGGTGCCGGCATTCAGCCGGACGTAATAGAGCGCCGCCGCCTGGGTGATGGTCAGGCCCTGAAGCGCCACACCGGCGCCCTGGGGCAGGGCGACCGGCGCGCCCTCGCGGGTGATCGCCGGCACGTCGAGGGCAGCCGCCGTCTGCAGCCAGGCATCGACCGAGGCACCCAGCCGGGCGCAGAGCCGGTCCGGGGTGTCGCCGGTCCGGATCTGGGTTTCCAGGGCCGCGACCCGGGCGGTCTTGCCCGGGGTCAGCAGCCGCTCGGGGTTGGCGGCGGCGATCGCCGCCGGGGTCACGCCCAGCGTCACGCTCAACACCGTGCCCGGTGCGGCATCGTCCAGGGTTTCGACGATGCCGGGATTGAGCGCCACGATCTCGTCGGTGTCGTAGCCGTAGGTGGCGGCAAGCTGGGCGACGGTATCGCCCAGATGCACCACATAGGGCATCTGAACGGTCGGGAAGCTGCCGGCCAGGGCGGCGAGGGTGGTGTCGGCGTCGATCTCCACGGGGAAGCGCGTGAACAGGCCCTGGGCCGCCTGGACCATGTATTTGGCGACCAGCAGCATGTATTCGCGGAACACCACCGAGGCGAGCGGCTCGTTCGCCTGGATACCGGTCGAGACGGAGCCGCCATCGCCCATGGGCTGCGGCGACAGCTGGCGGAAATAGGCCGCGATCCGGTCGGCATAGGCGTCGTCGACCGGCTGATACAGCGCGAAATTGCGGTCGTTTTCCGGCGGCGGCAGGTCGGGGCTGGTCCAGCCCAGCACCGGCGGGATCGGGAAGGCGACGCCGGGCAGGGCATCGGGATCGTCCCCCGAGGGTGGGCCCGAGAGGTGGAAATCGACATTGCCGCCCAGGAAGCCGCTCAGATTGTCGAAGCCGAAACCTTCGGCAAAGGTCTGCGGGCAATCCATCTGTGCGGCCAGTTCGGCCAGATCGCCGGCGGTGAGCGTGGCGGTGACCGGATCCAGCCCCAGCGCCGAGACCGCCCAGCGGAACATCGCCTCGGCCAGCAGGGCGAAGGGCGTCTCCGCCTGGTCTTCCGCCCGCGCGGTGGCGGTGAAGGCGGCCGTGCGGCGGGCTTCCAGCGTTTCGGCATCCACCGCGACCGGGCCGTCGATCGCCAGCATCATCACCATCCGCCGGGCCGGATCGGCGGCCGGCGGGGTGCTGCCGCCGGGCCAGGCCACCGTCATATCGGCGATGGTGAAGCCCGGGACCATGCGCAGATCCAGGGTCTGCGTCTCGGCGAAGACCTTCGCATCGGGCGAGAAGTTCAGCCGGTAGACGCCTTCGGCGCAGGGATCGAGGACGGCGGCGGCGGTCTCTGCCAGCACCGCCATCTGGCGGGCGATCGGATGGGTCAGGCCATGGGCCGCATCGCTGCGCAACCGGGCGCGGGTCAGCATCCGGGTCATGCGCGCCATGTCGCCGGGCCGCCGGCGGAACCGCTGGCCCTGCCCGCGCGAGGCATTGGCGAGCGGCACCACCCCGATGGCGGCATAGCGGCCGAGGGCAGCGCTGCCCAGAGCCGCAGAATTCCGTTGATCGAGGCTCCGCCCGGACTGGTCGGCCGACAGGATCCAGGGTGTGGTCGAGGCCGAGCCCACGGTGAACGAGACGTCGAGGCTGGTGGAGAAGGAGAAGGAGAATTTGACGAACACGATCTTGATCGAGGCATGGACCCGCACGCCCACGCTCATCGCGATCACGGTCGGCCGGTAAGCGGCCAAGGTCAGGGTCGCCGAGGCATAGGCTTCGAAGCTGACATCGACCGCGATGACCTTGAAATCGACCTTGCCATAGACCTTGCCGACCAGGGCGGCGGTGCCCTGCGCCCAGTAATACATCGCCTTGGAGGCGGCGGCATCGTCGGGGTGGAACCAGGCGAGCACGCCTTCGAACACCACCTCGACCTGCAGATAAAGCCCGGCCTTCAGCGGCCCCTTGTTGAATTCGCGGCCGATGCCGACCGCAAGCCCGAGGCCCAGTTCCAGCACGGGGGAGAAGGTGCCGTTGGTGATGGCCGGCACCCGGGTGGAGGTGGCGCCGTTGAGCAGGCCGAAATAGATGCCGCCCTTGCCCAGGAACGGCCCGTATTGCAGACCGAAAGAAACCGAGAAATCCCGCTTGTGCGGGAAGCCCAGATCGACCTTGAAATTGCCGTTGGTGAAGACGTCGACGGTGATGATGCCGAGCGTGATCGCGACCGCGCCGAAATCCAGCTGGCGGAACATGTCCGGCACCTGAAGGCGGGCATGGAACACGCCGATATCGTCGGTGACCTTCTTGTAGAGCAGTTCGAAACTGAAGCCCGACAGCGTGCCGGCCTCGGGCCCCTGCAGCGCGATCAGCACGCCATAGAGAATGGGATCGTTCATCACCAGCTTGACGGTCGCCGTGCCCATCAGGGTCACGTCCAGACCGATCAGCCACTGGCTGGATTCCTGGAAATGCAGCTGGTTGCCGCTCGGCTGGTCCAGCGGGTTGCGGTTCGGATCATCCACCGGCCTGAGCTGGGCGCGCATCAGCCGGATGACGTCGGCCAGCGAATCCGGCCGGGTCAGCCCTTCCAGCGTGACATGCTGGCCGAAGCCCATATAGCGCAGATCGACCAGCGAATTGCCCTTGCCCGGCACGGCGGGCGGGCTGTCGTTCAGGGCATCCCAGCCCAGCGGCGACATGCCCGGCTCGCGGCCGTAATCCTTGCCGAGGAAATTGCCGGTGATCTCGATATTGACCTGCGGCTCGCCGGTCTTGCGGTCATAGCGGATGCCGACCGTCTTGATGGTGATGAAGCCGAGCGTCAGGTTGATGGCGTAATTGAGCGTCACCGACTGTTCGGTGGGGTCGATGATCAGCGTGAAGCTGCCGAGATTGATGTCGTTGAGGAAGGTCCAGGGCGCGGAGAGCCGGTAATTGGCATTGGGGTTGGCCAGCGCCGCGAAGCTTTCGACCATGGCGCCGAGCGTGACGCCCTTCATCTCCACCGTCAGCACCTGATGGCGCTTGGCCCCTTCGCCGGTCCACGAGGTGCGGGCCTCCAGCGAGAAGCGGTCGAGATCCAGGCGGAACAGCCAGGTGAGTTCCTGGGCGAGGAACGAGAATCCGAGCGTGACGATCAGATTGTTGATCTCGAAGGCGCCTTTGACATTGCCTTCATAGATCATTTCGGGCGCATCGCCCGCGGCGGCGTCGCGCAGGACCACCGCATGCAGCTGCGGGCGGGCGCGCGACAGCCCTTCAAGGCGGATGCGATCGCTGATGGCGAGCATGCCGGTGCCGGCTTTGGGGCGGCGCTCGATGCTGGCCTCGGCCAGCAATGCGAGTTTCAGGCCCAGAACCTCGGGGTCCCAGCGGACGGCCACTGCGGCGTCCACCTTGTAGGGGTTGCCGGTGGAGGTGGCATAGCGTGCCCAGAGCCGGGTCAGTTCAAGATCCGGGAGCCAGTCGGGCGGAGTTTCGCCAAGAAAGGCGTAAACGAATTCAGTGAGGTTCAGCTGTCCGGTGGCAAGACCACCCTGGAAGGCCCAGCTGCCGTCACCGGGATAATAGGCACCGGCGGCAAGCTGGGTTGCTGTCTCGCCATCGACCGAGACGCCGACGATGCCCGACAGGCCGCCCCAGATCTGCGAGGGACCGACCGTCACCTCGAAATCGATCGCATCGAGCGTGAAGGTGACGTTGCCGATCGGAATTGCCCAGGTTCCGTGCGCAGACAGGGTGGCGCCATAGGTCTTGGCAGAGATATCGGCGCTCATGGTCATGCGGTCGACCACCAGGCCGGGGCCGGTCTGCGGCTGGGTGCCGGGGAAGAACACCGACATTGCCGCGGCGAGGTCGATGGCAAAGGCCCCGCGTGTTTCCGCCTCGATGCGCATGCCGGGCAGGGTGACGGTGACATCAAGATAGACCGGATTACCCGACTGATCGGTCGGCGCATTGGCCAGGATGGCCGGGCCGGTTCCTTCGGCCGTTTTGGCACCGAACCTCATGGTGCCGAACAGGATTGCGGTCCAGCTGGCCGTGCCGCCGGTCCAGTTCATCAGCCAGTTCACCCCGACCTGCTCGATCAGGATGAACGGGATTGGCGGATCCCATGCCGTCGTGGAGACGATGGTCGCACCGGTATAGCTGGTGCCCGAGGGAAGCGGCGGTGAGCCGGTTGTCTGCAGACCGTAACGCAGGGCCGCCAGACCGAAGGCATCGAGGGCCGCCGTACCCGGTGGCAGGCTGAAGGTCGAGGCTTCGGCGCCCGGGAAGAGGCGCATCAGAGCGATGATGCCGTCGCTCAGCGTCAATGGCGGATCGATTTGCCCGGCCAGATCCCAGAGTGATCCGGGAACGAGAAGCGGCATCGTGACGGTCACGTCGTGCGGCCGGCCGGTATCGACCGACAGCGTCAGCGACAGCAGGACGCTGGATGAGTTCGGCTGCGGTGTCTGAAGACTGTAAGTGTCGATCGTGGCTGTGGTCAGGACAAGGGATACGGCTTCGGTGGGGATCTTTTCCCAGACACCGCCCGGATCGGGAGCCGTGGCCGAAAGCGTCACTTTCTGTGCCGCCGACGCATCAGGGCGCGGATCAATCTGCCCTGATATGGACAGTCTTTCGGCGCCGACCAGCGGGATATAAGGCGCAAGGCTTGAGTCGGGCAGGACCAGCCAACCGCCGATGGCGGGCGGATCGGCCGGCAGGTCCGCCGCGTCTACGGCGGTCACGGCAAGGGTTGCCTGCTCCGGCCCCAGATCGGCCAGGACCGACGTCCCCAGAGACTGAGCGCCGGCGGCCACGGTGGATGGCCGGCGGGATTTGGGGAGGTCGGGAACCAGGGTGGCGAAGCTGACGAAGCCGCGTTCGGTGCGTGCGGTCAGCATCATGGCGATGACGTCCCGCCCGGCTTCGTCGACCGTTCCGGTCAGGACCGCCGACCAGGAAGTGTCGTCTGCCCAGACGATGTCGCCGGTCAGCTGGGCCGAGGCGGGGAAGCGCGTCGCCCGGCCCTGCGTCAGCGGCAGCGTCTCCACACCCAGTGCCGCCGTCAGCTTGCCCATCAACGGCAGGATGTCGGCACCGATATGACCGGCACCCGCGGCCCGGACGAAAGCGTCATACAGGCTGTTCACGGACATGGGTTGCTCTCCGACGGGCAGATGACGGGAATGGGGCAGCGTGCGAAATGGTCAGCGAAGGGTGACCTTCACCCGGCGCACCGGTCCGGATCGCCGGGGCTCTGGTGCGGCATTCGCCGTCGGTTGCGGCGCATGAGACGCGGCAGGTCTGGCGGGGTTGGAGACCATCCCGCCGGACTCGACTTCCTGTTCCGGAAAACGGCCTGTGAAGCTGCGTTCCCCCGCCCAGATCACGGGGCTTCTGGCATAAGCCGGATCCGGCCGTGCCGTTGCCAGTTCGCCGAACGTGCTGCCGAACTCGCCGTCGAACAGGCTCCCGTCCAGAGCCTGTTGCTCCGTGGCCCGCTGCGCGGCCAGCTCCATCTCGTTTACCTGCGGTGCGGACAGGATCCCGGGAACACCCGCGTTGAACACCTGAACGCCGGTATCGTGTGTGGTGGGCGTGATGCTGAAGATCCAGTTGGCCGTCACGACCGGTTCGGTCAGGCTCAGCACGGTCGTGTAGACATTGGCATCCTCGCTCGGAATGATGCCGAACCTGTCGGTCGGTGTGTCGTAATAGACGATGGGGCGTGCCTGGAACTGCAGCTTGCCGACATGGGCGCCCATCGTCCTCAGAATGATCAGATGCGGGTGGCTGTGCGTGTTCTTGTGCCCCGCACTCGCAAAGATCGAATAGGGGCGCATGTAGTTGGTCAGCCAGATCAGATCCCTGAGATCGGGCGTGTCGGTCGACGTGCTCCGGTTCATCGTCCGCAGGGCGCCATGATGCGGGACGGATGCGGCGTAGACGGCGGGGATCGGGTTCTTTTGCCAGACCGACATGATCTGTTCCAGGCGGGCAAACGTCTCCCAGGTCGCATCACCGGGCAGAAAGAAAGCGAGCTGGCCAAGCTGGAGCAGGAAGACTCCCGAAGAGCAGTTCCGTTCGATATCCTCGGACGTCTCATTGGTCGCGACATTGGTGATGAGCGTCCATACGCTCATATCGCCCACCTTCAGCGGATCCGGCATATCAGTCGGGTCGACGTAATCGCTCCATTCATCGCCGAATACGAAAACGTCCTTGTCGGCATCGGCGGTCCGGTCTTCAAATTTGGCGACCGCTTCCTTGGAACTCTGACGCCAGTTCTCTCCGCTCAGCATCATGTACTTGACGGCGACAGGCTGTCCCCAGGCGACGATCTGCTTGTCCAACTCGTTCAGAAGCGCCCAGTGGTCCCTGTCCTGATGGCTGATCGCCAGAACGTCGATACGAGCATCCTGTCCTGCCGCCACCTGCAACTTCAGCTGTTCCATGATGAAGGCGACCGGTGGCGTGACACCCAGGGCTTCCCTGGTCTTGCTGAGCCCGCCGCTGCCGAAGTCGAACAGGCACAGCCAGTCGGCGGGTGTCGTGGCGGGATCGACGGTCGAATCCTTGTAGACCCTGACCATGTTCGCCATACCCTGGCCGCACCAGAGCCCGTCCAGAATGACGCGCTGGACCATCACCGGGTCTCCTTCTGCGTATCATGATTGCGGGCGGATCTGGTCAGCCGGATCGGCCGGCGGGCGGCGGCAGCACGCGCTTTCACTGCCGGCGTCGCCGTTTCGCTCACCGCCTTGCCGTCGTCATAGGCGGCATACCAGCCGAGTTTGGTGTTGGATGTCTGGTCGGGATTGCCGAAGACGGTGATGTCGTTCTTGCCGGGCGGGAAGGACAGACCCAGCACATGCAGGCCGAAATCCCTCAGCCGCATCAGGTATTGCCGGCCGCTGTCGGCATCGTCATAGGTGGTGAACTGCACCGTGCGGAAGCCGATATCCAGAATGCCCTGCAGGGGCAGGCTGACGCCCAGCATCTGTTCCACACCCGGCAGCGCGACGCCGAAATAGAGCGAGGTCTTCCCGTCCGGATCGTTGGCCGGGCTCCAGCCGGCCAGCAGGCGGATGGTGATGCCGACCGATCCCGCCAGTGCGCCCAGCGTGCCGAGATCGACCTCATAGACCAACCCGTACCAGGGCTGGCGGAGTTTTCCCTGCTGGATCGGCGCCGAGATCGAGACGAAGCCGGCGGATTCCGGCGTGCGGGTCGAGGGGTCTGCCCCGGTCACGGCCGGGTCGGGCGTCGTCATCAGACCGGCGAGCCTGAGCGGGAAGCGGGCGAAGAGGGAATTGGCGCGGGCCTGGCTGTTGGCGGCGTTGAGGGTGAGGCCGCCGTCCTGGACGGTGAAGGTCACGGCTGTGGGATCCGACAGCGAGAAGCTCATCGTGATCGCATAGTTGGAATAGGCGAGCCCCGCCGCTGACTTCGCATCGGTGCCGTCGGCAGCGTCCGACAGAGAGGGGCCCCAGCAATAGGGGTCGAATTTTTCCGGCTCCGCGAAACGCAGCCTTCCCGCCATCTGGAAGGCTGCGGTGACCGTGGTATTGCCGGTCTGGGGGGCGGCTGCCCGCGCCGTCGCCATGCGCATCTGGTCGACCGCCATCTCGGTCAGCTGGCTGAGCTGCAACTGAAACGCCCCTGCCTCGCGCATCGCGAAGACATAGGTGTCGCGCCGGTCGCCGCCATCGGCCGCTTCCGACTGATAGACGCCGTCCAGGATCAGATTGTTGCCGTGGTCGGTGGGGAAGAGCCGGGTCTGGGCGCCGAACACCCGGTTCACCATCAACTGCGCCGAGCTGGTGAAGCTCGCCAGCCGGCCGTTTTCGAAGCCGACGGTCAACTGCTGGACCTTGAAGGCGAAGGCGATGTCGCTGGAGAAATACTGGTCGATCGGGTCCTGATAGTCGATCAGGCCGAAGGTGGAGGTGGTGTCGAAGGTGAGCGTGCCGTTGTCCGAGGTGAAGGAGGTAGCGGTCAGCCCCAGGTGATGGGCGTAGAAACCGGCCGGGTCGATGCCGGCGGCCAGCGGTTGCAGCGGCTCTGGCAGGGTGTCGAGCGGCACCTCGACCGACAGCGCCAGCACGCCCGCCCAGTCGGGATCGTCGATCACCTCGACGAAGCGGTCATAGGGCGAGGCGGTGTTCTTCAGCCGGGCGGTGGCGACACTTTCGCGCGCCGTGCGGATGATGGCCTGAATGTCGCTGCGCGCGGTTTCGGCCTTGCCGTCGTCTGAAGACGCCTCGGGCCAGTTCCAGGCGGCGGTGTCGGAAACCAGATCGGCCAGCGAGCGGCCGCTGACGAATTTGAAGATCAGCCGGGCGTTTTTCGGTCCCTGGCGATCGGGGGCGGCCCAGTTGCGCGGGCTCATCCGGAACAGCCAGTCGCCGATCACCGGGGTCAGCAGCCCGGCGAAGCGCTGGAAGACCAGGGTCTCTTCGGCGGTGATCGTGCCCGATGTCGCCTCGGTCAGCATCTGGTCGAAGGCGGTTTCGGTGTCGTAGACCGGATAGCCGGCGCGCGAGACCGTGGCCGAGACCTGGTTCCACACGGTTTCCGACACGCCCTTGCCCGGCGGCAGGGCCTTGATCAGGTTCATCGACGCCTGGGTCAGCTGATAGGCGACCGAGCCCGACGCCATCACGGTCGCGGCCGAGCCCAGCACCATGAACAGCCGGTTGGACAGCAGCGCCTGGCGGAAGGCACCGTCGATGGCGGTGAAGCGCAGATCCGGCAGGCCGTCGCTGCTGCCCATATTGCCGATGCCGAGCCAGGCCCAGGGCTGATTGTCACCGGCATAGCCGATGGCGATGCCGGGCGGTGAAACCGCCGGGGTCACCGTGCCGACCGGGGGGGCCGATGCATCCGCAGCCCTGGTGACGTCCCATTGCGTGCCGGTGGCGAGCCCGATCCGCCGCCGGCGTTCGGGTGCGATGCCGCGGGCCTCGATGTCGCGCGCGAAGACCGCATCTTCCGCGGCAAGCCCGGCATAGCCGACCATGGGGAAGGCCGGGGCGGGATCTTCCGTCACCAGATCGGTGGCGGCCATTTCCAGATAGGACAGAAAGCCCGAATAGCCGCCGGCATAGAAGGGCGCATCCTCGGGCTGGGCGTAATAGCGCGGCGCGCTGCCGGCCGAAATCCAGCTCCAGGCGGTGGTGCCGAGATCGGTGAGGGCCGGCGGTGCCGGCGCGTCGTCCTGGGTGAGCACCGGCGCCTCGTCCTCGGCGCGGGCGGGCGGGGCATAGGCGGCGCGGCCGGCGCGGAAGCTCAACACATTGCCGTCGGCCGTGTTGAGCCCGACATAGTCGAGCCCGGTGGTCCCGCAGAGCACGCGCACCGCCGGGGCGGTGGCGGCGATGTCTTCCGACAGCTGCGCGGTTGCCAGCTGTCCGCCCTGGTCCAGCCCCAGCAGGGTGAAATCGCCGTCCGGCGTCAGGTAATACGCAACCGGCACATCGCCCGGGGCGCCGCCGGTGGCGCCGGTGGTCAGCGGCTGCACCGCCAGCACGAAACCGGGCTGGGTCTGGCTGGCGATCTGCACCGGTTTCAACTGCACGCCATAGCCAAGGGCGGTGACATAGCCGCTGTCGAAGACCGGCTCGTCACCCGAGGCCGTGGCGCCGAAGGGGGCGAGGCCAAAGCGGGTGCGGGTGGGATCGAGCGGTGCCAGCGGGTCGAAGGCGCAATAGAGCGTCACCGTCGCGCGCTGGCGCAGCGGCACCACACGCAGGCTGCGGATGCCGCCGGTCGGGACCGGTGGGGCGTCCAGGGTCATGAACGGATCGATATCGGGCGCGAAGAAGCGCAGGCTGGCGCCCATGGACGTGAGCACCGGCACCTCGTCCACAGCCGGCGCCGCCAGATCCAGCGTCCAGACCAGCGCGCCCGGCCGGAGCGGGTTGTAGCTGACACCCCAGAGGTTCTGGCTGGCGGCAAGGCTGGCATCGCCCGCGAGCAGGGTGAGGGCGGCACCGTCATGGACGCGGAACAGCCAGCTCTGATCGCTGGACGCCTGCTCCACCATCACCTGGCCACCGGCGGGTGCCACCACGACGATGCCGCCGGCATCGAAGGTCTGGCCACCGGTGACGGCGGTGACGTCGCCGCTGCGGGCCATGTTGACCGCAGAGCCGGTCCAGCCGTTGATGCCCAGCGCCACGCCCGCGATCCACAGGAAACGCGGGCCCCGGGCCGGCGGCAGCAGGGTGAGAAAGGCCTGAAGCGGGCCGACGAACCCGGCCGGGTCGGCGGGCGCCTGGTCCAGCCAGAACCACAGCCCCCGGGCATCGGTCCAGCTGGTGGAGAGCGTGACGGTGTCGCCGAAACCCGCGGCATCCGAGGCGAGGAACCCGGCCCGGTTGCCGCCATCCGTCAGCCAGTAGAGCGGCGAGCCCGCGGCCGCCCGGTTGAAGGCGGGCTCTGCCCCGCCGCTCATGCGGCACCTGCGGGCCGGGTGCCGATGTCGATCCTGTCGCCGGCCATCAGCGGCAGGGCGGTCATCGCGGCATTGGCCGAGGGCGCCCAGTCGACCCTGAGCGGCTGGCCGCCGCCGGCATCATAGCCGGCGGGCGTGCCGGCGGGCGACGGGCCGGTGCCGCGGGTCAGGCGGATGCCGGTCAGCGGCAGGCCCACCGTCGCCGGCTCCTGCGCGCGGGTGGCCAGCACATCGCTCAGCGTCGTGCCCAGCGGCACCAGCTGCTCCACCCCGTTCACCAGGATGCGGATCTCGGCCACCAGCGTGGTGCGGCCGCGGAAGTAAAGCACCGCCGCCCGGGCGCTGGCATCGGTGCCGTTATGCGCGGCTTCGGTCGCGGCCTCCAGATCCGAGAGTTTCGACGCGGCGAGCAGCACCGCATTCAGTTCCGGATAGGGCGTACCCGGCTGGGCGCAGGACGGGAAGGCCTGGGGATAGACCAGGCGGAGCAGCGGCTGCTGCATGGTCGACCAGCCGGTATCGATCAATCCGCCGGCACCGGCGACCTTGCGGTTCGACGGCAACGGCCGCGGTACCGTCGTGCCGCCCTGGCTGGTGACCAGGCCCACGAATTCGTCCAGCACCGTGCAGGTGACGCCGTTCTTCACGATCCGCCCCACCTGCCAGCGCGCGACCCCCGAGGTCACGAAACCATTCAGATAGGCCTGATCGGGGGATCCGGCGGCCATGGTGGTATAGGCTTCGAATTCCGCGCGCAGCACCATGCCCGGCAGCAGATCGACATGGCCTTTGGTCGGATCGAAGCTGTAGCCGAAGAGCAGGGTTTCGGCGAAGGTCTGCGGCATGGCGCGGGCGATCGCCGCCTGCACCGTCTGGATGGCGAGTGGCGTGGCGGTGGCCGTTTCCAGCGCCGTCAGGAAACCGTTCCAGGCGGTCACCAGATCCGGGCGCACCGCCTCGGCGGTGAAGGTCCAGGGCAGGGCATTCGCATCGCCCGCGATGGTCAGGGCATAGGTGTAGGGGGCCGTGCCCTCGACAATCGCGAAGGGGGCGACGGCCGGCAGATCGGCCGTGGCCGGCGGGGTGGTGAACAGCTGCGGCAGGCCGATGGTGATCTGATAGGCGGTCATGGCCGGCGCGGTCGCGGGAATGATCGCGGCCGCGGTGTCCTGGGCGAAGGTCGGATAGAGACCGGCGGCGAAGACCGGGGCCGAGGTGGCCGGGCCGGTGGTGACGCCGGTGATCGCCTGGACGCTGAGGGTCGGGTTCTGGTCGCTTGCATAGGCGATCGCGACCGAGAGTTCGGGTGCGGTGGTCAGCACGCCGCTGGAGCCCGGAATGCCGGTCACCAGATAGGCCGAGGCCCCGTCGACCGCCCGCCAGGAGAGGCTGGCGGTCGCACCGTCATAGGCGATGGCAAGCCCTGCGGGTGCAATACTGCCAAGCGGTGTGAAGGCGCTCCACGGCCCTTTGACGCTGGCGCCGGAGCGGGTGGCCCGGCCGCGGACGGCATAGCTCGCCGGATCGGTCAGCGCCGAGGCCGGCACGGTGACGGCGGTGGTTCCGCTGGTCAGGCTCTGGCTGAGCGTGCCGTTCTTCCACAGCTCCAGCGCATAGCCGTCTTCCCCCTGGCCGGCGGCGCTGAGGGTGACGGTGACGTCGCCGCCGGCGGCGGGGAAGGCGATGCCGGTCACGGCCACCGCCTCGCTGATCAGCGCCAGTGCGACCGAGACCGGCCCGGTGGTGCTGCCGGTGGTGCCGGAACCGATGGGGGTGACGACCAGAGACGGCGCCGCCCCCTGGCCGCCCGCCGGCAGCTGCGGCACCGGCAGGCTGCCCGAGCCGCCGCTGAAGCTGCCCGAGGCGGCAACCCCCGTGCCCGCGACGAGATCCAGCCGATAGCCGGTGACCCCTGCATCGGTGACGGTGTTCCAGCCGGCGGTGACCACGCCGCCGTCGAGCGTGGCGGCGGTGAGCGCCGGGGCGGATGTCAGCACCGGCAGCCGGGTGGTGGTATAGGGTCCGGTGGACGAGCCCCGGCAGGCGGCGGCGATCACCGTATAGGCGTCGCCGATGGTCAGGCCCGCCAGGGTGACGCTGCGGGTGAGGCCCGTTCCGGACGCCTGGCCGCCGGTGACGGGCTGGCCGTCGGGGGCGAGCACGCTGATCGCCGAACCGCTGATCCGCCAGTCGCCGGCTGGCGGCAGCACGGTGACCGTGACCGTGCGGTCGGTGCCCGAGGCGGTGGTCACGACATCGATCATCGGGGGCAGCAGCACCAGCCCCATGGCGCTGCCCTCGGGGCCGGTCGCCGTGCCGGCGGTGGCCGACGACAGCGCCGCGGTGACGGCATAGTCGTGGGCGAGGTCGGCGGCGATGCCGAAACCCGCGGCGAACTGCCAGGTGCGCGTGCCGGTCCGCGTGCCGGCAATCGGGGCGGTGGTGGCGATTGCCCGCCCGTCCTGCATCAGATTGGCGATGAACCAGACATCGCCGCTGTCGGGCAGGCCGGCGCCAGAGACGGTGATGGTGGTGTTGACCGTCTCAAGCGGGATGATCACCGCAACCGCGGTGACATCCGGCCGGGCGTAATACACCGGGGCAGGATCGCTGACCGGGCCGCTGGAGATGTCGAAGACCGGCGTGACCTTCACGGTCCAGCTGCCGCCGGCCGCGCGCAGATTGGGGGCGACGACGAATTGCGCGACCGTGCCCGAGGTGACCGAGGCGACCTGCGATCCGCCGCCGGTGGTCAGCCGGATCTGGGTCTGGCCGGCCGGCATGGCCGAGGCGGCCGCCGTCCAGCCCACGGACAGGGTGATGCCGTCATAGGCGGTGGTGATGTTGGTGACCGGTGCGAAGAGCAACGGTACCCGGTCGGAGATGATGGTCGGATCACTCTGAACGGCGACCTGGACGTAATACATCGTGGTCTGGGCGTTCATGTCCTCGCCCGCCGTCCAGATACCGCCATTGGGCGTCATGCCCGATGCGGTGCCGGTGATGGCGGCCCCGCCGGCGGTCGTCACGATGATCGTGAACGGGCCGGTATATCCCTGCTGGATAAGCCAGGCCAGGGAGAAGACCGGGCGGGTGCCGCCGGTGGTGCAGGAAACCGACGAGATGACCGGCGCGGCCGGCGTGGTGGCGGTGGACATGCGCTCTTCCCCCGATGCAGAAGCCCGCGCACCCCGCCGACCCTTGAACGGGGCCGGGCGGGATGCGTCGTCGTCCGTCGTGATCTGTGGGTTGGGATCAGCCGTCGATGCGGGCGATCGGCGCCAGGCCGGCGGCGATCCGGCGGGCATTGGTCACATCCAGCCGCCAGTCGTCGCCCAGGGTCTGGCCCAGGATCTCGACCGGATCGGGCAGATCGGCCGGCAGCGCCGCGCGGGCGGCATGCACCGCCTGCATGCGGTTGTCACCGACCAGGATGCCGCCGGCGATGAAGCCGGTGATGGCGTCGTCGTCGATATCGGCCAGGCTTTCGGCACCGTCGGGCAGCAGATCCAGGTTGAAGACCTGGCCGTCATGGGACACCCGCTCGACCAGCGTCACCCGGGCGGGGCCGTGATCGGTGGTGACCAGGGCGCCGGTCTCCAGCGCCTCGGCCACCACCACGCCCGCCGCCGTCGGCACCGGGTGGTTGTGGGTCAGCAGCACCTCGGCGCCGGTGTCGGTGACGACGCGGACCATGGGCTTGTCTTCGGTGCCGCGCCAGACTTCGGCGATACGCAGGCTGCCGCCCATGCCGTCGGCCACCCGTTCGCCCGCGGTCAGGGTCTCGATCGCCCGGCGGGTGCCGTCGGCCAATTCCACCAGGCTGCCCTCGGCGACACAGCCCCAGACGAACTGGATCGGCGCGACCATGCCGATATTGGCGGGCGGCGTGGTCACACCCAGCGGCACGCTGGTGACGCGGATGAAGGCGGTCTCGCCGGTCGACAGGCTGAAATTCAGCAGGAAGTCGAGGTCAATGGTCTGGCCCTGATCCCAGGGCGCGCCCTGCAGCCAGTCGGGGCCGATCGCCCAGCTGATCGCGCCGCCGGCACCGGTGCACAGCGGCGGAATGTCGGCCGACGGAAAGGCCAGGGTGGCGCCGTCGCCCTGGCCCGAGCGGCGGAACAGGATGCAGTTGCCGTTGAAATTGGGATTGGCGGCAACCGTATAGCCCTGCAGCAGGGTCGCCGAGCCGTTGACCGCCAGGCCCACGATCGGCTTCGAGCCGTCATTGCCGTATTGATAATAATAGTCGCAATCCCCGACCTGATTGTCGGTCCGGTTCAGGCCGACCTTGATGTAATCGCGGGTGGGGTGCGAATTGTGGTTCGGGTCGACCACGGTCAGGGTGTCGATCGCGTCCACGCCGCGCAGATCGGCGGTGGCGACCACCGTTTCCAGGGCCGTGGCGCCTGCGGGCATATAGGCGGCCGACAGCGTGGCGGTGACGTCCAGCTTGCCGTCGACCACCGATGCGGCCGAGGTCAGCTCCACCACCTGGGTGGTGCTGTTGTACTGCTGCGGGATCGAGCTGCTGCCGATCTGCTGACCGGTGTGGTTGTCGACCAGGATCAGGTTGAGCGCCGTGACCGTGGAGATGCCGGTCAGCGTCACGATGCCCTGGGCCGAGACCTGATTGCTGTTCGGCTCCACCCCCAGATAGGTCAGGGTCACCGCAGGCACCCAGCTGCCGGACTGGGGATCGTCCATCTCCAGCAGCGTGGCCTTGCGGGGCCCGCCGGTCGCCTGGTGATGGGCTTCCGTCAGCTTGATCAGCCGGCGGGTGCTGGGAAAGTAGCGCTCCAGATAGTCGTCGCCGCCGAAGCGATCCAGGATGAAGCGCCGATGCGTTTCATTGCGCATGTCCAGCGACATCACGCCATTGGGGGTGGCCGCGGCCTCGGCAGTCACCGTCTGGAAAACCTCGGCCTCTTCCTTGCTCATCGGGCTTGCCATCCGGCCGAACCGATCGACCCCGATTTCGCGCATCCGCCTGCTCATGATCCGATCCCCTTCCCCTGTTATCCTTCTGCGGGAAGACGAGCATGCCCGTTCACGCCCATTGGAAGGGCGCGTCTGTCGGTTTGCTCGTTCCCACTTATAGGATTGTTGCGTGAAAGGTTAGATTTGAGCCGAAAGGGTGTCAATCACCCTTCTATGAAAACCAACGGTCGTTAATCTATTGCATATTGCAGTGTACAATTGCCGCGCGGTCGTGACGGGTCTCAGCGGCGGTTGTGGAGATGCTCGCGAAAGGCGAACGCCGCACCGGCGATCGAAATCAGGCCGAACAGGGCAAAGGTGGTGGCATAGCTGCCGGCCAGGCCCTGAATGGCGCTGAAGCCGGCCGGGCCGATCACCACGCCGCCGAAGGTGAGGATCAGCACGCCGCCGGTGACGGCGCCGACCAGCCCCGCCGGCGCCCGGCGAGCGGTTTCGGCCAGCATCACGCCGTTCCAGCCATTGGTTGTGTTGCCGATCAGGCAAAGCAGGGCCAATTGCACCCCCGGCCCGGCGGATGCGGCCGGGCCGATGGCGAGCGCGCCGGCGCCAGAGACCGCGCCCACGATCGCCAGCACCAGGAAGCCTGCCCCCAGCCGGTCGGCCAGGAAACCCCAGATCACCCGGCCGAGTGCGCCCGAGGCCTGGATCAGCGCCAGCGCGCTGCCGGCGGCCACCGGCGACCAGCCATGTTCGGTCACCAGCATCACCACGGTGAAGGTCGACAGCGACAGCTGGAGCATGGAATAGAGCAGGCCCAGCAGCCCCAGCGCCCTGAGCGGCGCCTCGCGCAGGGTCAGGCGCGGGCCCTGCATCCAGTCCTGTCCGATCCGGGCCCCCGGCTCGCGATCGGCATCCCAGGCCGGACGCAGGCGCTGCAGCACCAGGATGAGCACGAGCGGCGCGAGGGCGGCGATCCACAGCCCCGCCTGCCAGCCCATCGCCACGGCCATCGCCGGGAAGGCGAGCCCCGCCGTCACGCCGCCCAGCGGCACGCCCGCCTGTTTGAGGGAAAACACCGTGTTGCGCCGCCGTTCGGGCGTTACCCGGATCAGGATCTGAGAGGCGGCCGGGTTGTTGAGCCCATAGCCGAAACCGGCGATCAGGGCGGCGGCGGCCATCAGCGGCAGGCTGCCCGACCCGAAGGCGGGCAGGGCGATCACGAAGGTGGCCATGCTGATCTGCGAGGCCCGGGCCGGACCGAAGCGGCGCACGATGCCGCCGGCCATCACCGAGGTGATGGCGGCCGCCAGATAGACCAGGCTGACCTGGAAACCGACCAGAGACGGCGCGACGCCAAGGGCAGCCCCGGCGATGGGTGCGATGGTCGACAGCGCCAGCGCGCCCCCGGTCGAGACCATCTGCACCGCCATCGTCACCAGCAGGGCAGTCAGAAGCCGCGGCGGCCCCGGGATATCGGCAGGTGTGGAAGGGTGGGGGGCGTCGGCTCGGGCCATGGACGGATCCGTTCGGTCTGGTGATCCTGAATTGTACGGACAAATTATCGATTTGGGCCAGGCGTTTTCCTGCAAGGGTGTCCTGCGGCCATCGTCATAAAGGTTTCACGAGCGTGGCGCTCATATTTCCTATATTCCGGAATCATGGAAAACGAACTCGCCGCCTATGCCTTCGCCACGCTCGGCCATCCCGGACGGCTTGCGGTCTTCCGCCTGCTGATGCGCTTCGCACCGCAGGGGGTGCGGCCGACCGAGATCGCGGCGGCGCTGGGCCTGAAACAGAACACGCTTTCCCACCACCTGGCCGATCTGGCGGGTGTGGGGCTGATCACGGCCGAACGCCGGGGCCGGTCGCTGCTCTATGCGGTCGATCTTGAGGCGACCGAACGGCTGATCGGCTATCTGGCGCTCGATCTGGGGCGCGCCCGCCCGGATCTGCTCGGCTCCATTCTGGGGCCTCAAAAGGACACCCCCGCCATGCGCGACACCGGTTTCAACGTGCTGTTCATCTGTTCGGCCAATTCCGCCCGGTCGATCTTCGCGGAGGCGCTGCTGCGTGATCTGGGCGGTGGCCGGTTCACCGCCTTTTCGGCCGGCACGGGCGGTGGCGGGGGTCTGAACCCGGTGGCGCTGGAGGTTCTGGCCCGCAATGGCCACGACATCGCGGGGCTGCGCTCCAAACATATTTCCGAGTTTCAGGCGCCGGACGCCCCGGTGATGGATTTCGTCTTCACCGTCTGCGACACGGCAGCCGCCGAGGACTGTCCGTCCTGGCCTGGCCGGCCGATCACCGGTCATTGGGGCCTGCCCGACCCGGTAAAGGTTCAGGGCACCGAGAGCGAAAAGGCGCTCGCTTTCGCCCGCACCTATGGCGCGCTGCGCCGCCGGATCGCGATCTTCACCGCTTTGCCCTTCGCGGCGCTCGACCGCCTGGCCCTGCAGGGCCGGGTGGATCGCATCGCCACCGAGGCCGCGATCAGTGACGAGGTCTGACCCCATGTCCTCCCCTGGCACCCGCCCCCGCATCGCGCTCAACGGCCTCGGCCGGATCGGCAAGCTGGTCCTGCGCCGGCTGATCGATACCGGCGCCGGCGGCGACATCATGCTTCTGAACGATGCCGCGGGCGATGCCGCACAGCATGCGCTGCTGATGGAATTCGACAGCGTCCACGGCCGCTGGCCGACGCCGGTGCAGGCGGCGGACGGCGCCCTGATCCTGGGCGGCCACCGGGTCCGCCTCACCCACGAGAAGACCATCGCGGCCCTGCCGCTCGACGGGATCGATCTGGTGATCGACTGCACCGGCGTGTTCAAGACTGCCGCGGCACTGGCACCCTATCATGCCGCAGGCGTGAAGACGGTGGTGGTCAGCGCGCCGGTGAAGGATGGCGGCGCGCTCAACCTGGTCTACGGGGTCAATCACGGGCTTTATGACCCGGCCGTGCACCGCCTGGTGACGGCCGCGTCCTGCACCACCAACTGTCTGGCGCCGGTGGTGAAGGTGATCCACGAGGGCATCGGCATCCGCCATGGCTCCATCACCACCATTCACGACGTCACCAACACCCAGACCATGGTCGACCGTCCGGCAAAGGATATGCGCCGGGCGCGATCGGCGCTCATGAACCTGATCCCGACCACGACCGGCAGCGCCACCGCCATCGGGCTGATCTACCCCGAACTTGCCGGGCGGCTCGACGGTCATGCGGTGCGGGTGCCGCTGCTCAACGCCTCGATCACCGACTGCGTGTTCGAGGTGGCGCGGCAGACGAGCGTGGCCGAGGTGAACGCGCTGTTCGAGGCGGCCGCTGCCGGACCGCTGACCGGCATCCTGGGCTACGAGACCCGGCCGCTGGTCTCGGCGGATTTCGTCAACGATCCGCGCTCGGCGATCGTCGATGCCCCCTCGACCCTGGTTGTCGGCGGCACGCAGGTGAAGATCTATGCCTGGTACGACAATGAATGGGCCTATGCCTGTCGTCTGGCAGACATCGTGCGCATGGTGGCATCGGCATGCTGAGACAGGCCGCCCCCGCCAACCCCTTGCGCGCCTATGCCGCCGTCACCGCCGCCTATTGGGCCTTCATGCTGTCCGATGGCGCGCTGCGCATGCTGGTGCTGCTGCATTTCAACGCGCTGGGCTTCACGCCGGTCCAGCTCGCCTGGCTGTTCCTGCTCTATGAACTGGCGGGTATCGCCACCAATCTGGCCGCCGGCTGGCTGGCGGCGCGGTTCGGGCTGGCGGCGACGCTCTATGGCGGGCTGGGCCTGCAGATCGCGGCGCTTCTTGCCCTCACCCGGCTCGATCCGGGCTGGAGCCTGGCGGCCTCGGTCGCGTTCGTCATGGCGGTGCAGGGCGCATCGGGTGTCGCCAAGGATCTCGCCAAGATGTCGTCCAAATCGGCGGTCAAGCTGCTGGCGCCGGCCGCCGATGGCGGGCTGTTCCGCTGGGTGGCGCTGCTGACGGGCTCGAAGAACGCGGTCAAGGGGCTGGGCTTCTTCCTGGGTGCCGCCCTGCTGGCGCTGGCGGGTTTCGAGGCCGCCCTCTGGGCCATGGCGGCGGTTCTGGCGGTGATCCTGGCGGCCGTGATCCTGTTCCTGCCCGCAGGGCTGCCGGGGCGGATCAAGGCATCCGAAAGCTGGTCCGGCTGGCGGTCGAAGGATGCGCGGATCAACCGGCTGTCGCTGGCGCGGATGTTCCTGTTCGGCGCCCGCGATGTCTGGTTCGTGGTCGGCATCCCCGTCTATTTCCAGGCCGTGCTGTCGGACGGCACGGCCGAGGGGCGGCGCGAGGCATTCTTCATCGTCGGCGGCTTCATGGCGGTCTGGATCATCGCCTATGGCCTGGTTCAGGCGCTGGCGCCGCGCATCCTGAAGGCCGCCGGCCGGCTGGAGCGGGAAATCGTGCGCAAGGCGGTCGTCTGGGCGGGGCTGCTGGTGCCGGTCCCGCTCGTCCTCGCCGCCATGGTCTGGCTGGCGGGGGATCCGGCGCCCTGGCTCACCCTGCTGCTGGTTGCCGGCCTGCTGGTCTTCGGCTTCGTCTTCGCGATCAATTCCTCGGTCCATTCCTATCTGATCCTGGCCTTCGGCGATGCCCGGCGGATCACCCGCGATGTCGGCTTCTATTACATGGCCAATGCCGCCGGCCGGCTGATTGGCACCCTGTTGTCGGGGGTGAGCTATCAGCTGGGCGGGCTTGGCCTCTGCCTTGCGACCGCGGGTCTCATGGCCCTGTTCAGCTGGCTGGCCGCCCGGCGGCTCTGACGCAAAACCAGCGCTCCATGTTGCGTTATGCAGCGTGCTAGACTTTGCCCTGACAACGGCCGGGCAACACGGCCGGGATCACCGGAGGAACGTCTGATGAGCGTGAACGCGCAGGAATTCGGCCCCAGGGTGCAGGCCCTGCTGGACCAGGCGGCCGCGGCCGGCGATGTGCCGGGTGTGGCGGTGGCGATCGGCGATGCCGACGGCCAGATTTTCGAGGCGGCGGCCGGCAGCCGCACCGCGGGCGGTGACCAGGCGATGACGCCCGACACCGTGGTCTGGATCGCCTCGATGACCAAGGCGGTCACCGGCACCGCCGCCATGCAGCAGGTGGAACGCGGGGCGCTGTCGCTCGACGGCCCCGCCGCCGATGTCCTGCCCGAACTCGGCCGGGTCCAGGTGCTGGACGGGTTCGACGAAGCCGGCAATCCCCGGCTTCGCGCCCCGCAGCGCCCGATCACGCTCCGCCATCTGCTGACCCACACCTCCGGCTTTTCCTACGACTTCTGGAACGCCGATGTGGTGCGCTGCCAGGAGGTGATGGGTCTGCCGCCGGTGGTCAGCTGCCAGCTGGCGGCGCTCGACGTGCCGCTGATGGCAGATCCGGGCACGCATTGGGATTATGGCGTCGGCATCGATTTCGCCGGTCGCATGGTCGAGGCGGTGACCGGCCGCCGGCTGGGCGCATATCTGGCCGAAGAGGTGCTGGGGCCGCTGGGCATGACCGATACCGCCTTCCGCATCCGCGACGACATGCGCGCCCGGCTGGCGCCGATCCATGCCCGCGGCGCCGATGGCGGGCTGACCGCCACCGACCTCGAAATCCCGCAGGAGCCGGAATTCGAAATGGGCGGCGGCGGGCTTTACGGCACGGTGCGCGACTATCTGCGCTTCTGCCGCCTGTTCCTGAACCAGGGCCGCGCCGATGGCGGGGGTCAGGTTCTGAAGCCCGAAACCGTCGCGCAGATGAGCCGCAACGCCATGGGCGATCTCCGCGTCCGCCCGCTCAAGGCCGTGCTCCACGACCTGACCAATGATGCCGAGTTCTTCCCCGGCCTGCCCAAGAGCTGGGGGCTCAGCTTCATGATCAACGAGGACGACGCCCCCACCGGCCGCCCTGCCGGCTCCCTCGCCTGGGCGGGGCTCGCCAACAGCTATTACTGGATCGACCCGAAGACCGGCCTCGCGGGGGTCTATGCGACCCAGATCCTGCCTTTTGCGGATGTGAAATCGCTGCCGCTTTATCTGGCGGTGGAGGGGGCGGTTTACGGGCGGTGACGGCTCGCCTTCCTGACGACGGCACCGCCGGTCGGCGCGTGGCGGTCGGGCAGAATCAAACATATACAATCGTGTGCTTCATGCCGTCTTTTGGTATGAAGAAGCGGGCAGCCTGAACCGGGCTGCCCGCCGGTCTGTCTGTGCCGGCTTCCCCCCCCTTGGCAGGGAGACTGCGAAGATGTCTGACCGCACGATCGTTTCCGACGTTGAGGATGTGTCCGCCGAGGACCGCGAGATCTGGGTGAAGCCGGTGGCACGGACGCGGAATCTGACCGTCGCGGAGTCCGCTCCCACCGGGAGCGCAGATTTTTCCGGGGGTTCCTGATTAAAGAGCGGCCTGCCGTCTTAAAGTCTGGCGTCCCTGCGAGGAACTCGGGAACACCACGGTCATGACCGATCGCAATGACGCGACCGTGCAGTTCATGCGCGCCAGTTTCGACGGCTTCATGGCCGGCCGGGGCACCTACAACCTGTCCTGGCTGGGCCATGAGACGATCAAATATCCCACCGACCTGATCATGTATCAGGAGCTGATCTGCCGCCGCCGGCCGGCGCTGATCGTGGAGACCGGCAGTTTCAAGGGCGGCAGTGCGCTGTTCCTGGCGTCGGTCTGCGATCTGATCGGCGTGGGGGAGGTGATCAGCATCGATGTCCGCAATGACGAGCGGCGGGCGGTGCTGCCGGTTCACCCGCGCATCACCTTCCTCGCCGGCAGTTCGACGGCGCCCGAGATGGTGCAGGCGGTCCATGACCGCGCCGCGTCCCTCGGCCCCGATGCCGAGGTGATGGTGATCCTGGACAGCGACCACCGGCTGCTGCATGTGCTGGCGGAGCTGGAAGCCTATGCCGGGCTGGTCCGGCCGGGCGGCTATCTGATCGTCGAGGACGGCCATGTCAACGGCCGGCCCAACTGGCCCGATTACGGGCCGGGGCCGAGCGAGGCGATCGCCTTCTTCCTGCCCCGGCATCCGGAATTCGAAGTGGACCCGGCCTGCGAGCGCTTCATGATGACGCTCAACCCTGGCGGCTATCTCCGCCGTCGCGACGACCCGGCCTGATGAGCCCGACCCGGCTGTATCTGGATCTGCTGAAGCAGGTGCTGCTCAACCAGACCGGGCTTGAGGCGGAGCTGCGCCTTGCCCATGTCGCGGCCTGCCATGTGGCCGGGACCGACCCCGACCCGTATCATCTGCGCGACATCCGCTTCACCGAGGCGGAGACTTTCGCGGCGGCGGCCGCGCGGCGGGATGACGGGCGCTGGACGGCGGCCGATCGCCCGGGCCTGGGGCTTGCCTATACCATGACCGGCCGGCAGCGGCTGGATCATCTGGAAGCCTGCCTGGATGACATCCGCACCGAGGGCGTGCCGGGGGATCTGATCGAAACCGGGGTCTGGCGGGGCGGGTGCGGCATCTTCATGCGCGGCTATCTGGCGGTGCATGCCATGGCCGATCGCCGGGTCTGGCTGGCCGACAGCTTTGCCGGCGTGCCGGCGCCGTCGCATGCCATCGATGCCGGCGACACCCTGTTCCAACAGAACGACCTGCTCGCGATCTCGCGGCCGCTGGTCGAAGACGCCTTCCGCCGCTTCGATCTGCTCGACGATCGGGTCCGCTTCGTCGAGGGGCTGTTCGAAGAGACGCTGCCCGGGCTGGATACCGGGCCGCTCGCTCTGCTGCGCCTGGATGGCGATCTCTTCACCTCCACCTGCGCCGCCCTGGAAGCACTATACGACCGCGTGGCGCCGGGCGGCTGGATCATCATCGACGATTACGGCGCGGTGCAGGGCTGCCGGATCGCCACCGACATGTTCCGGCATGTCCGCGGCATCACCACGCCGCTCGACCGGGTCGACTGGACCTGCGTCGCCTGGCGCAAGAGTTGAACGGAGCCGTCGGCCTTGGGGTTGCCCTTGATTACTCTGGCGATAAGACGCGGGGCAGCGCTATATTTGCCCCGTGGTGCCCGTTCCCCGTGTGGCGGGCCACGCATTCGAGTGTTGGCCCCCCCCCCCCCCGCCGACCTGTGGTGTGCGGATGAGCAGGCTGACGTGCATGATGCAGATGGTTGCTGAATCCCTTGCGGCGGCACCGGCAGAGGCGGGTGCCATGGACAGGCTCGACTGGGTGGCGCCGGTCGCCAGCCGGCACAGCATGCTGGAGGCGGAGACCTCGTTCACCAGCAGCGGTGCCGATATGGGCTGCTCGCCATCCTGAGCCTATGTGTTGAACGAGGCCGTTATGACCCAGCCCGCGCCCGCCTCTTCGGTTCTTTCGCCCGAAACCCTGGTTCGCATCCGCCCCGGCATCCTGACTGCCGAGATGGATGGCGAGACGGTGCTGCTCGATGCCGAAAGCGGGGCCTATTCGGCGCTGGGCAGCACCGGCAGCCGGATTGCGGCGCTGATCGCCGAGCCGGTGTCGCTGGGCGATCTCTGCCGGCAGCTGACCGGGATCTATGCCGTCGATTCCGAAACCTGCCTGGCCGACGTCACCCCCTTCCTCGAAGGGCTGATCGGCGACGGGTTGGTGGACGTCGCCGGCTGAGCCGGCCCCGCATGGCCTGGTTCCACACCGCCGCCGGGCTGGTGATCGCATCCGACCGCCCATTGCCGGCCGGCCCGGCCCGGCCCGAAGCGGTTATCGCTGATCCGGCCACCGCCGACCTCGTCATCGCCGATGCGGCCGATCCACCCGAGATCGGGAGCGACGGAGATGCGTCCGGGCCGAACTGGTGCATCCGCCGCTGGAACGGGGCGCGCGGGCTCTGGATGATCCACGAGCCCGACGGCCGGGCGGTGTGGATGACGCGCCCGGACCGGCTGAACGTCTATGCGCCCGATCCGGTGTTGCGGGACCAGGCCTGGATGACCGCCGCCACCTCGGGCCTTGCCGCCGCCCTGCTGCTCCGCGGCCGGCTGCCGCTGCACGCCGCCGCCGTGGTGATGGCGGGGCAGGCGATCCTGATCGCGGGCGCCAGCGGCCGCGGGAAATCGACCCTTGCCGCAGCACTCGTCGGGGCCGGCGGGCAGGTGATCGCCGACGACATGGTTTCGCCCATGGTCACCGGTGGCCGGGTGGTGGCGGCACCGGTTCTGCCGCGGCTGCGCCTGATGGCCGATGCCGCCGGGCATTTCGGCCTGACGGGGCCGGTCGCGCCGGATGGCAAGATCCTGGTGACGCCCGCTGCCGACCCGTTGCCCGATCCGGTTCCGGTGGCGGCGCTGCTTCTGCTGGGCGACAGAGGCGATGGCCCGGCCCGGTCGGGCCGGCTTGCCGCCCTGGCGGCGGTGCCGGCGATCCGTGGGCAGATCACCGGCGGGGCCGCGACACTGCCCCTCTATGATCGGACGGCGGCGTTTTCGACCGCGTTGCTGGATCTGGCGCGCCATATGCCCGTGCTGACCCTCTCTCTGCCCGAGGGGTTGGGCCGGCTGGACGAGGTGAGCCGGACACTGCCGGCGCTGATCGACCAGGCGCCGGCCGCATGTTGACCGGGGCCGCCGCGCTGATGGCCGAAGGCCGCCGCCGCGCGCTGGCCGGCGGGCTGGAAGAGGGGGCCGAACTGCTGCGCCGTGCCCTGGCGCTCGACCCGGCGCCCCTCGTGCGGGAGGCGCTGGTGCGCGTCCTGCTCTGGCTCCGACGCTTCGACGAGGCGGCAGAGCTGGTCACAGCCGGGCTTGTGGACCACCCGGCTCATCCGGGGTTGCGGGCGCTGGCCGGCGATGAGGCCATCCGCCGCCGCCGCCCCACCGAGGCCGCGGCCCATATGGCGGCGGCATCGGCGATGACGCCCGATCTCTGGCGCATCGCCGGCAATGCCCGCCTGCTGCTGACCGATATCGACGGCGCGGTGGCGGCCTGGGACCAGGGCCTGCGGCTCGATCCGACCGACTGGCGGCTGGCCGGCAACATCCTCTACGCCGCCAGTTGCGACCCGGCCATGACCACGGCCGGGCTGGCCCGGCGGCAGGCGGCCGTCTTCGCCGGGCGGGATTTTCCGCCCCGGCCGGCGCCGCGGCCGCGGGCCGCCGACGGCCGGCTGCATATCGGCTATGTCGGCGGCTGTTTCGCCAGCCATGCCGCGGCGCGCGTGGTGCTGCCGATGATCATGGGCCATGATCGCAGCCGCTTCCGCATCACCTGCTATCCCACCCGGCCGGCGCCGGTCGATCCGGGCCTGCTGCGGCTGCGGCTTGCGGTCGACGGCTGGTGCGGGCTGGCCGGGCTGGACGATGCGGCGGCGGCCGACCGCATCCGCGCCGACGGCATCGACATCCTGGTCGATCTGGACGGCCATGTCGGCGGCAACCGGATCGGGATCTTCGCCCGCAGGCCTGCCGCGCTGCAGATCCAGGCCTGGGGCTATCTGCCGGGCACCGGCCTGCCGGTGATGGACGGGCTGGTGACCGACCCGGTGCTGCTGCCGGCGGCCGAGCGACCGGCGATCGGGGCCGCCACCCTCGACGTGCCCTGTCCGACGCTTGGATGGCCGCTTGCATCGCCGCCTGCGGGGGATCCGCGAGAGGCAGGCGGACCCGTGCGGATCGGTTGTTTCGCCCGCGGGGAAAAGCTGCCCGACATGTTTCTGGATCATCTGGCCGGGATACTGACCGCGCGGCCATCCGCGGTGCTGGTGCTGAAAGACGAGCTTTTTGCCGATCCGGCCGTCAGGTGCCGGCTCGATCGCTGGCGGAGCCGCCACCGCCTCGCGCCCGATCGCATCGAGATCCAGGGGCGCAGTTCCGGCGATGCCTATATCCACAGCCTGCGTTCGCTCGACCTCGCCGTGGACAGCTGGCCCTATTCGGGCGGGGTGGTGACGCTGGATCTGCTGTCGCAGGGCGTGCCGGTGGTCACCATGGGCGGCCGTCAGGCCTGTTCGCGGACCACGGCCTCCATCCTTGCCTGCCTTGGGCCGCAGGGGCTGGCCGTCGACGGTGTCGATGCCCGGGGCGGGCGGGTGCTGGCCCTGATCGACGACGCCGCGGCCCGCAGCACCCTGCGTGCGGAGATCCGCGCAACCCACGGCCCCCGGGTGGCGGCGGCCATCCCTGCGACCATCCGCGCCTTCGAGACGCATCTCTTCAGTCTGGCTGCCTCTTTGACCGTGTGCCCGGCTTCGTCTTCGCGGTCAAAGTCCCGACCCGGTCCTATCTGATCCTGGCCTTCGCGGACGTGAAATCGCTGCCGCTCTATCCGGCGGTGGAGGGGGGCGAGTTTACGGGCGGTGAGGCGGGACGGGCGGCACGGCGCCGTTTCGCTTTTTCAGGTGTCATACTGCGGTTGTCCCGTCCCGCAGCCAGCCATGTGCGGGTGGCGGCGGGTTTCAAAAAATTAGAATGCTCATATATGATAATCTAGTGTACCATATATCCGGTGTCATACATCAGCGGAGAAGGCAATGTCAGGATTGTATTTTGACGACATGCAGGTTGGACAGACATTTCAACATGACATCCGGAGGACCGTGACCGAAGCAGACAATGTGTTCTTTTCGGCATTGACCCATAATCCCGCGCGGCTTCATTTGGACGAAGAATACTGCGCCCAGGAAACGGAATTTGGATCAAGGCTGGTTAATTCTGCTTTCACTCTCGGGCTGATGGTTGGTATTTCAGTGGGAGACACGACGCTAGGGACGGCCATCGCCAATCTTGGTTGGGACGAGGTACGTTTCCCGAAGCCCGTCTTCCACGGTGATACCCTTCGGGTGGAGACGGAGGTCATCGATCTGCGTGACAGCCGCTCGCGGCCAGACGCCGGTATCGTGACCTTCCTGCATCGCGCCTATAACCAGCGCGGAGATCTGGTGGCCAGCTGCAAGCGCTCGGGTCTTCAGCGCAAACGGCCGGAGAAGACAGCATGATCGGGCTCCGTTCCTGGTTATTCGTCCCCGCCGACAGCGACCGCAAAATTGCCCGATCCGCCGACAGCGCGGCAGATGTGCTGATACTGGATCTGGAAGATGCCGTGGCCCCCGGCCGCAAGACCATCGCTCGCGGGCTGTTGCGAGACGTCCTGACCGCGCGGCCGCGCGAGACACGGCGCAGCCGGCTCTGGGTCCGGATCAACCCGCTCGATGATGCGGCTCTCGATGATCTGGCCGCCGTCATGCCGGGTGCGCCCGACGGGATCGTGGTGCCCAAGGTGGACCATCCCCGCGACGTCGTCCGGCTCTCGCACTGGCTGGACGCTTTCGAAGCAGCCGCAGGATTGAAGGCGGGTTCGACATCGATCCTGCCGGTCGCGACCGAGACGCCGGCAGCCCCCTTTGCGCTGGGCGACTATGCCCGACAGCCTCTCCCCCGCCTTGCCGGCCTGACCTGGGGGGCAGAGGATCTGAGCACGGCCGTCGGTGCCTCGACCAATCTGGATCCCGCGGGCGGCTGGGCCTTCACCTACCGCATGGCCCGCAGTGCCACGCTTCTGGCGGCGAGGGCGGCTGGTGTCATGGCGATCGACACCCTCTATGCCGATTTCCGCGATGCGGACGGCCTGCTTGCCAGTTGCCGCGCCGCCGCGGCGGAAGGCTTCGACGGCCGGATCGCCATCCATCCTGCCCAGGTGGATGTGATCAATGCCGGCTTCGCGCCATCGGACGACGCGGTGCACCATGCCCGCCGTGTCGTCGAAGCCTTTGCTGCGTCTCCCGATGCGGGGACGATCGGACTTGATGGCCGCATGCTCGACATACCGCATCTTCGCCAGGCCGAACGGGTGCTGGCACGGCATGCCGCCGCGGTCCATCGCGGCCTCTCATCCGATGACATTTCCGAGTGACGGAGCCCGCTATGGACAAGATTATCATCAGCTGCGCGGTGACCGGATCGATCCACACGCCCAGCATGTCGCCGCATCTTCCGGTGACGGCGGAAGACATCGCCGATCAGGCCGTGGCCGCGGCGGAGGCGGGCGCCGCGGTGCTCCACCTGCATGCCCGTAACCCTGCCGATGGCCGTCCGTCCCAGGATCCGGCATTGTTCGCGGCTTTCCTGCCGGCGATCCGCGACCGGAGCGATGCGATCATCAACATCACCACCGGCGGCGGGCTGGGGATGAGCCTGGATGAGAGGCTGGCGCCGGCGAAATGGGCCGCACCGGAGATCGCCTCGCTCAATATGGGTTCGCTCAACTTCAACATTTCGGGCGCGGCTGCGCGGGTGCCGCAGTTCCGCCACGACTGGGAACGGCCCTATCTGGAGATGACCCGCGACTTCATCCTGTCCAACACCTTCGCCCAGATCGAGCGCGGCCTGACCGAACTCGGCGCCCTCGGCACCCGCTTCGAATATGAATGCTATGATGTCGGCCATCTTTACAATCTGGCTCATTTCGTCGACCGCGGCCTGGTGCAGCCGCCATTCTTCGTCCAGGCGATCTTCGGCATCCTGGGTGGTATCGGAGCCGATCATGCCAATCTGATGCATATGAAGGCGACGGCGGATCGCCTGTTCGGCAGGGATTACCGCCTGTCGGTGCTGGCCGCCGGCCGCCATCAGATGCCCTTCGTCACCATGGGGGCGATCCTCGGGGCCAATGTCCGGGTCGGGCTGGAGGACAGCCTGTACATTTCCAGGGGCCGGCTCGCCACCTCCAATGCCGAGCAGGTGGCGAAGATCCGTCGCATCCTGGACGAGTTGTCGCTGGACGTGGCGACACCCGACGAGGCCCGGGAGATGCTGCAGACCAAGGGTGCCGGCAATGTCGCCTTCTGACACAGGAAGGCACCCATGCCCCGCATGCTGAAACCCGGTGAGCTACCGGATCATCTGCCGCAGGGCGGGCTGGTGTGGGTGCAGGGATGTTCGGCTTGGTCGTCGGTGGTCGAGACGGAGATTGCCATGGCGGCCGACCGGCTTTCCGGCACCACCTTCACCGGTATCTTCGTGCCCGGCCTGAATCCCGCCTCCCGCCTGCTTGGCGGGGGCGGCGACTGCATGGCTTCTTTGCCACGCCCGAGATGGAGGCGGCCGGGCCTGCGGCCGACATGCTGCCCCTGTGCTACGCCGACCTGTCGGATCATCTGCAGGGGCTGACGATCGATGCCGCCTGTTTCATGGTCGCGCCGCCCGACAGCCGGGGCATCTGCAGCTTCGGGCCGGTCTGCGACTTCCTGCCCGATCTCTGGCAGCGGATTCCGGTCCGGATCGGGGTCATCAACCCATGTCTGCCACGGACCCTGGGGACGGCCGGCATTCCGCTGTCGGATTTCTCCTGCCTGATCGAAGACGACCGGGATCTGCCGGCGGTTCGGTCCGGCAGCGACGAGTCCACCCGCGCCATCGCCGCCCGACTGGCCGGCCTGGTTCCGGACGGCGCCACCCTGCAGATCGGGCTTGGGCGAACGCCGGAAGGCGCCCTCGCAGGGCTTCACGGACATCGCGGGCTGGCCATTCATTCAGGTCTGGTCGGTGACGCCGTGATCGACCTGCTGGAAGCCGGCGCCCTGCGGCCGGGCAGGTCGGTGACCACCGGCGTGGCGATCGGTACACGCCGGCTCTACGATATGGCAGGGGATCCCGTCTTCAGCTTCCGGCCGGTTTCATATACCCACGCACCCCGCGTGCTTGCCGGGATCGAGGGTCTGGTGACCGTCAATGCGGTCAACGAGATCGACCTTTTCGGCCAGGGATATGCCGAGATGCGCGGCGGGGGATTCGTATCGGGGCCGGGCGGGGCGACGGACTTTGCCCGGGGGGCAAGGTGGGCGGGCGGATTGCGGGTGGTCGTGCTGCCGGCTGCGGCATCCGGCGGCCGCGTCAGCCGGATTGTGCCGCCCGGTGCCGGCCAGGGGCCGGTGTCACTCGGGCGGTTCGATATCGACGTGGTCGTGACGGATCACGGCCTGGCGGATCTGCGCGGCCTCACCCACGACCGTCGCGCGGAGGCGCTGATCGCGGCAGCGGCGCCGGCTTTCCGGGTGGCACTGGCAAAGGGATGGGATGACTGGCGCCGTGGCGGCCGGCCAGGCGGCGCCAGCCTCGGGTGATCAGCCCCCAGCAACCTTCGGGCAGGGCATACATGAAGACCACGACAAATACGCCGAAGATCACACCGGTCGCGGCGGTCGAGATCTGTGTTGCCAGATTGGGGGCGAGGACGATGAAGGCGGCGCCCAGCACGCCCCCCGGGATGGCGCCCACGCCCCCCACCACAAGACCGACCAGAAGGAAGACCGACAGATATACCGAGAAACTCTCAGGGGCCACGAACTCGATGGCAAGCGCGCTGACGCCGCCCGCCAGCCCGGTCAACAGGGCGCTGATGCCGAAGGCGGCACATTTATAGAGGTGGATGTTTATTCCCATCGCTTCGGCGGCGAGGGGGTTGTCGCGAATGGCCGTCAGGGCCCGGCCGATCCGGCCGGCAAGCAGGTTGCGCGTGGCCAGAAACGCGAGCACGGCGGCGAGGAGGGCCAGATAGTAGATCCAGCGGTCGGGATCGATCCATGCCGGCGGCTCGGGGCGGGTGACGTAGAGGCCGGCCACGCCCCCCGTCCAGCTTTCCAGCGTCTCATGCTTCAGCAACTGAGGAACGGCGATGGCGAGCGCAAAGGTCGCGAGGGCCAGGTAGTGGCCCTCCAGGCGCAGAGCCGGCAGGCCAAGGACCATGCCGGCGACGAACGCCATGGCCGCGGCGGCAGGTATGGCTGCCCACCAGGGCCACGCGCCCTGCATCATGAGAATGGCCGTGCCATAGGCGCCGATGGCATAGAAGGCGCCGTGCCCGAGCGAGATCTGGCCGCTGTAACCGATCAACAGGTTGAGCCCCAGTATCGCGATCGCATAGATCAGGATCTGGGTCGCCTGAAAGATCTGAAACCCGGCCAGGCACCAGGGCAGCACGATGGCTGCAAGAACGGCGGCAGCGTACAGGCGGGACGCGGCCCTGGGAGACGCGGCCCTGGGAGATGGGGCCCTGGGAGACGGGGCTGGGCGACGGAGCATTGGGGATGGCTTTCCGGAAGGGGTGATCCAGGGGCGGGAGACCGGCAGATGCAGGCCGGCGGTCAGACCCGTTTGACGTCAGGCCGTCCGAACAGCCCGTTCGGACGGATCACCAGCACCGTGACGACCACCGCCAGTGCGAAACTCAGTTTCAGGTCGTTGCCGATCAGATAGGTACCGGCCAGGTTTTCGAGAACGCCGAAAAGCAGCCCGCCCAGGACCGCGCCGCCGGGGCTGTTCATGCCGCCGAGCATGGCGGAGGCGAATGCATACAGCAGGACACTCATCATCATGCCGGGCTCCAGATAGGTGACAGGCGCGATCAGCAGTCCTGCAACCGTCCCGAGGATGCTGGCGAGCCCCCAGCCGAGGGCAAGCATCCGCTCCACCCGTATGCCGAGCAGGCGGGCCGATGCGGGATTGCGGGCAGCGGCCCTCATCGCGAGGCCGAGGAGGGTGAAGCGGAAGAACAGGAACAGCAGGCTCAGAAGACCCAGTGATACGAGGATGGCGAACAGGCTGTGGGCACCGATCAGGATGGTGCCCGTGGAGAGGCCACTCACCGGGCTGGGGAAGTCCTTGATCGTGAACCCCCAGATCCAGCCTGCGGTGGCGTTGAAGGCCAGGAGCAGACCGACGAACACCACGACCAGTGCCAGATGTGGCGCATTGCGGAAGCGTCGGATGACCAGTCGATCGACCGAAACGCCAAAGATGAAAGCGGCCACCACGGTGATCACGAAGGCGAGCCAGTAGGGGAGCCCGGCTGCGAGCAGCGTCCAGGCGATGTAGGTGCCGAGCAGCGCCATTTCGCCCTGGGCGAAATTGATATGACCGGTGGTGTTGAAGATCATGACCAGGGCGAGGGCCAGCGCGGCGTAGATGGCACCATTGGAAATGCCGGCGAGGGTCTGCTGGAGGAAGAGGTCCATCGGCGGTCGTCCTTCAGTTGCCCAGATAGGCGCGGCGGACGCTGTCGTCGTTCCGCAGCAGGGCGGCCGATCCCGACAGGACCACTCGCCCGCTCTCGATCAATACCGCAGTGTCTGCCAGTTCGAGCGCCAGGGCGGCGTTCTGCTCGACCAGCAGAAGCGCGATGCCCTCCACCTCGTTGATCCGGCGCATGATCTCGAAGATCTCGGCGACCACCAGCGGCGCCAGCCCGAAAGAAGGTTCGTCGAGCAGCAGAAGCCGGGGGCCGCTCATCAGGGCGCGGGAGATGGCCAGCATCTGTTGCTCACCGCCGCTGAGCGTGCCCGCCATCTGTCCGCGACGTTCGCGCAGGCGCGGGAAATAGCCGAAGACGCGGTCGAGATCGCGCGCAATCCCGGCGGCATCCCGGCGTATCCACGCGCCGAGGCGGAGATTCTCCTCGACCGTGAGGTCCGTGAAGGTGCCACGGCCATCCGGAACATGGCCGATCCCCTGGCGGATCCGGTCTTCCGTGGCGCGCCGATCGATCTGCACCCCGGACAGGAAAACCTCGCCCATGGTCCGGATCGTTCCGCAGATCGCCCGCAGCGTCGTGGTCTTGCCCGCGCCATTGGCACCGATGATCGTGGTGATGCCCCCGGCGGCGACGGTCAGGTCGATGCCGAACAGGGCCTGGGTACTGCCATAAAAGGCTCTGAGACCCCTGACGTCGAGGAGCATGGTCATGAGCTGCCGGCCCCCAGATAGGTGCGAACCACTTCAGGATCACGTGCAATCTCTGATGGCAGGCCCTCGGCGATCTTGCGGCCGAAATTCATGGCCACCACCTTGTCGGACACCGACATGACCAGGTTCATATGATGCTCGACCAGCAGGATGGCCGTGCCCAGCCGGTCGCGGATGGCGCGGATCTGGTCCTTCAGCACGTCGACCTCCTCGTGGTTGAGGCCCGCGGCCGGCTCGTCGAGGAGCAGGAGATGCGGCCGGGACATGAGCGCGCGGGCGAGTTCCACACGTTTGCGCAGGGGAAAGGGAAGATCCGTCACCCGACGGCCTTCCGTTCCCGAAAGTCCCATGAACGCGATCAGCTCACGTGCCCGGTCGCGCAGCTCCGCTTCCTCCCGGGCGACCCGTCGGATGCGCAATGTATGTGCAAGGAAGCCGGCCTGGCCCGCCACATGTCCGCCGACCAGAACATTGTCCTGCACGTCGAGATGATCGAAGAGCGAGACGTTCTGGAAGGTGCGGCCGATCCCCTCCCGGGCGATGCGGTGGCGTGGCACGGTCGAGAGGGATCTGCCGCGGAACAGGATGTCGCCTGAACTGGGCTGGCAGAGCCGGCTCAGGCAGTTGAAGAGCGTGGTCTTTCCGGCGCCGTTCGGCCCGATCAGCCCCAGGATCCGGCCGGCTCCGGCAGTGAAACTGATCGAATCCACGGCCAGGATGCCGCCAAACCGAACGACAAGCTCTCGAACGTCGAGAATGGTCATGGATGTGTCGGAAGCGTTCGGCATGGCAGATCCTCCCTGCGACATATGCCGTTGGCGCCGGACGGACAGGGTCACCTCGACGCCGAGATCGGCGCGCCGAAGCTCTGCCACTGCAGGCCATCGAAACGGATCATCTGAAAGGTCTTGATCGGGTCGAGATCCTGCGGCGTCACCGTATAGCGGACACCGTCGATATACATCTCGGGCTGAACATCGATGTTGCGGGCAATGTCCCGGATGTTCGCCCGTGTCAGGTCATCACCGGCACGGCGCAGGATCTCGACCAGGACTTCCGTGGTCGCATAGGCGAGCACATTCGACAGGCTCGTAACCTCTCCCGATGGGAACCAGGTTTTCATGAAATCCAGGTAGCGCGCCACGCCTGCATCGTCTTTCCAGCGCGGATCATCGGGATGCTTGGCGACCGCGGTGCTGATGACCCCTTTGGCATGATCGAGACCCGCGGGTTTGAGCACGTAGTCGATGCTCGTCGATGCCCAGCCGAGATACACCGTCGGATGCCACTGAAGGTCGCCGATCTTGCGGATCGCCTGCGCAGCATGTTTGGCCAGTGCGGCGACGATGACGACGTCGACGTTGCGTGCCTTCAGGTTCAGGATCTGCGTGTCGACCGTCGGATAGGCGAGGTCGAAGGTTTCGATGGCGACGATTCGCTTCTCTGCCTCCGGTCCGAAGCCCTCGCGCAGCCCCTCGACATAGTCCTTGCCGTAGTCGTCGGCCTGCTGCAGAAGACCGACCCTGGCATCCGGCATGGTTTCCAGGATGTGCCGGGCAAAGATCACCGCTTCGGTGCGGTTCTGCGGCAATCCGGTGGTGACCCAGGGGTTCTCGGCAGGCGCCAGCCATTTAGATGCGCCGGAATTGATCAGAACCTGGGGGACTTTGCGCGCGGCAAGGTAGGGTCGCACGGCGGTATTGGCTGAGGTGCCGAGTGCATTGTACAGGAACAGGACTTTGTCCGATTCGACCAGCTTGCGGGTCTGCTCGATCGCGCGCGGCGGCGAAAAACCGTCATCCTCGCAGAGCAGGGTCAGTTTGCGGCCGTTGATGCCGCCGTCCTGGTTGGTCCTGGCGAAAAAGGCCCGGGTCGCGGCGCAGGCGATCCCGTAAGCCGAGGCGGGCCCGCTGAGGGGGACCGTCATTCCGATCCGGATTTCGTCGTCGCTCGCGCCCGGATCGTAGGTCGCCGCCTGAGCCCGGCCGATACCCGCCAGCCCCATACCCGCCAGCCCTATGCCCGACAGGACGGCCATGGCCGCCAGTGGTGCCAGAAGTCGCTTCATCCGTCATTTCCCCCCGATGGTCGCCTGATCCGCGGTCTTTGCCGCATGTGATATGCAAGCATATTATCATAAACAGTACGATATGCGTCGATGCAGAGCAACCCGCCGCGCAATAATTATGTGCTTGCGTATGGTACGCAATATTATTAAATATGGACAAAAGACGCAGACGCGGCGAAATCGCGATCCACCGGGGAGGCAGAGATGGAGCAACCGACCACATCCGGCGCGGCGGTGCCCGGGGGCATCGTTGCGAGCCCGTGGCATCATGCCCGGCAGCGGCCGGACCAGCCGGCGGTGATCGTGGCCGATACCGGCGAGGTGGTGAGCTTTGCTGAACTGACCGACAGAGCGAACCGACTCGCCAATCTGTTCGTCGATCTGGGATTGCAGCCCGGTGACTGTGTGGCCTTCTACCTGGAGAACCACATCCGCTACGCTGAACTGGTCTGGGCGGCCAAGAGTGCGGGCCTTTATTATGTCTGCATCGCCCGGCAGTCGGCGGTCGATGACCTGCGCTATGTTCTGGAAAACTGCGGGGCCCGGGTTTTCATCGCGTCGGCGGCGGTCGCCGACACGGCGGTGGCGGCCATCCGACACTTCCCCGAATTGCGATCGTTCATGATCGACGGGACGGCGCCGGGCTTCGCCTCTTACGAAGCCGCGGTCGCAGGGCAAAGCGACCGGCCGGTCGAGGACCGGCCGCGTGGTGCGTCGATGCTCTATTCCTCGGGCACCACGGGGCGGCCGAAAGGCATACGGCATCCGCTTCAGGATGTTTCGCCGCATGTCGCGCCGCCACGCCACCGGTTGATGATCGACACCTACGGCTTTGGCGACGACATCGTGTTTCTCAATCCGGGGCCGCTCTACCACACGGGTCCGCTGCGGTTCATGATGCATGCCCATCGCGCCGGCGGCACCGTCATCGTGTTCCGCAAGTTCGATGCCGCGGCGGTGCTTCGGGCGATCGGCCGCTACGGGGTCACACATGGCCTGTTCGTCCCGACCATGTTCGTTCGCCTGCTGGCCCTGCCCGACGAGGTCAAGGCAGCGGCGGAGCTTTCCAGCCTGCGGATGGTCCTCCACATCGCGGCGCCGATTTCCATCCCGACCAAGCGGCGGATGATCGACTGGTTCGGGCCGATCATCCACGAGATGTATGGCGGGACCGAATCTGTCGGGACCACCGTCATCACCTCAGCCGAATGGCTGGCGCATCCGGGGTCCGTGGGCCGGCCATCGCCCGGTACGGAACTGCACATCGTCGACGAGCAGGGCGAGGAATGCCCGGCCGGCGTGCCGGGCCTGATCTACATGTCGAGCGGCCGCCGTTTCGAATATCACGGCGAGGCCGCAAAAACCGCGGCCAGCACTCATCCGAAGGGGTGGTACACCCTGGGAGATGTGGGATATGTCGACGAAGAGGGCTACCTCTACCTCACGGACCGGCAGTCGAACCTGATCATTTCGGGCGGGGTCAACATCTATCCGCGCGAGGTGGAAATGGTGCTCGCCGACCATCCGGCGGTGGGCGATGTTGCAGTGCTGGGCGTGCCCGATCCGGATTTCGGCGAGGCTGTCAAGGCGGTGGTCGTGTGCCGCCCCGCGGCCGTCGCCGACGACCGGCTGGCGCATGATGTCATCTCGTTCTGCCGCACCCGGCTCAACCCGGTCAAGTGCCCGAGGACGATCGATTTCGTGACCGAGCTGCCGCGCAGCGAGGCCGGTAAGATCCTTCGCGCCGAACTGCGGCGGCACTATTGGCCCGAAGGCGCGTTGCTGGTCGTCTGACCGGCGTTTCGTCCATATAGTGTGCTTTAGTATAATATGCACATGTACCGCGATCCCTGCGGTCCGTTTCACGGGAGTCGTCGCATGCATCTGGCGAAGGTGAAGGATCACTGCTTCGCACCGGTCGAACACCGCTTCGATTTCAGGGATACGATCCTCTACGCCCTGGGCCTGGGCTTCGGATCGGACCCCGTCGATCCTGCGGAGCTGCCCTTTGTCTATGAAGACGGGCTGAAGGCGGTCCCTTCCCTCTGCGTCGTCCTGGCCCATCCGGGTTTCTGGGCGAAACGTCCGGAATTCGGGATCGACTGGCTGCGCATCCTGCATGGCGAGCAGAGTTTCGAGATCCACAAGCCGCTTCCCGCGGCGGGGGTCGTTCATGGCGAATATGAGATCGAGGCGCTTGAGGATAAGGGGGCCGGCAAGGGCGCGATCCTTCATCAGGCCAAGCGCCTGCGCGACGACACCGGCGATCTGGTCGCCACCGTGCGCAGTGTGCTGTTCCTGCGCGGGGATGGCGGATCGGGCGGTTTCGGAACGCCGCCGGCCACCCCGGGCGTTCTTCCCGACGGCCTGCCCGATGCGGTGGTCGACCTGCCGACCCTGCCACAACAGGCGCTGATCTATCGGCTGAGCGGCGACTACAACCCCATTCATGCCGATCCTGCAGCGGCGTATGCCGCCGGCTTTGACCGGCCGATCCTGCACGGATTGTGCACCATGGGTATCGCCACGCGGGCGCTGCTCCGGGCACGGGCCGGCAATGATCCCGCCCGTCTGACGTCGATGTTTGTCCGGTTCAGCCGGCCGGTTTTCCCCGGCGAGACCATCGTCACCGAAATCTTCGACCAGGAGAGCGGCGTGGTGCGCTTCCGCTGCCGGTCGAAGGAACGCGACGTCGTCGTCCTGGATCGCGGCCATGCCGTGATCACGGGCTGACATACGTCCCTGAAGGCCGCCGCGATGGCCTTCCTCCCATCAAGGATATATCGGAATGACCGACAATACGCTTCTCGCGGGCAAGGTCGTGCTCGTGACCGGTGCCGGCGGTGGCATCGGATCGTATATCGCCAAGCTGGCGGCCAGCCGTGGTGCCAGGGTGGTCGTTAACGATCTGGGCGGCTCCCCCCATGGCGATGGCAATGACACCGGGCCGGCGCGTATCGTGGCGGGCGAGATCAATGCGGCGGGCGGCGAGGCCATCGCCGACACCGGCAACATCGCCGACTGGGATGACGCTCAGGCCATGGTGCAGCGGGCGGTTGACACGTTCGGCCGGATCGATGTCGTGGTGAACAATGCCGGCATTCTGCGTGACCGCATCTTCCACAAGATGAGCCAGGAAGACTGGGACATTGTCGCCCGGGTCGACCTGGACGGCTATTTCTACGTCTCGCGGGCCGCGGCACCCTTCTTCAAGGATCAGCAGAGCGGCTGCTATGTCCATATGACGTCGACGAGTGGTCTGGTCGGCAATATCGGCCAGGCGAATTACGGCGCCGCCAAGCTGGGCGTTGCCGGACTGTCGAAGATCATCGCCCTCGACATGCGCCGCTTCAACGTGCGCTCGAACTGCATCGCCCCCTTCGCCTTCACCCGCATGGTCGGTACCATCCCGCCGAACGACGAACGCAATCGCAAGCGGCTGGAGGTGGTGCGCCGCATGACGCCCGACAAGATCGCACCGCTGGCCGTTGCCCTGATGTCGGATGCGGCCGCGGACATCAATGGCCAGATCTTCGGGGCGCGCAACAACGAGCTGATGCTGTTCAGCCAGCCTCGCCCGATCCGTACCGTGCATACTGCGGAGGGTTGGACACCCGAGACGGCAATCGAAACGGCGCTGCCGGCCATGCGAGGCAGCCTGGTGTCCGTCGACGCCTCTCCCGACGTGTTCCGCTGGGATCCGATCTGACGGAAGGACCCGTCCATGAGCCCGACCACCGTTGTTGAGGGGCTGTCCTCGTCACTTGATGATGGCGTCCTGCGTATCACCTTCGATCGTCCGGAGGCCCGCAATTCCATCACCCGCGAGATGACGGTACCCCTTACCCGAATCCTGACGGATGCTCAGGCGGACGAGCGGGTGCGCTGCATCGTCTTCGGAGGTGCAGGCGGGGTCTTCTCTGCCGGCGGCGACGTGGCGGGCTTCCGCCGCGCGCTCGCCGAGCCGGTGGCCGGGCGGCAGGCGGAGTTTCGCGCCCGGCTGGATGCTGCGGCGGATATGGTCGAAGCGCTGCTCCGGATCGACCGGCCGGTCGTGGCGGCGCTGCGGGGCCCGGTGGCGGGGGCCGGGCTGGGCTTCGTACTTGCGGCCGATCTGGTCATTGCCGACGAGACGGCGAAGCTGATCTTCGCCCATCGCGCCATCGGGCTGACGCCCGATGGCGGCGTGACCTGGCTGTTGCCGCGTGTGGTGGGGTGGCGGGTCGCAAAACGTCTGACACTGACCGCGGCGACGGTCGGGGCATCCGAAGCGTTGAGGCTCGGTCTCGTCGACCGGATCGTCGCGGGCGGTGATTTCGATGGAGAAGTGACGGCGGCGGCCAGGGCCCTGGCCGGGGCACCGCGCGACGCCGTCGCCCGCACCAAACGACTTCTGGATGCTGCCATGACCGCTGCTCCGGATGCCCAGCTCGGGCGGGAGCGCGATGCGATCGTGGAGAGCGTCGCCACGGCAGATTTCGAGGAAGGCGTCTCGGCATTCCTCGACAAGCGTCAGCCCCGCTTCCCCTCGGCGCGATGACCGCAAGCCCGGTGCTGAAGCCGGCGGACCTGAATCGAGGACCTTGGCCTCAGTCGGGACCGTCGGCGGGCCCGCCGCCTTCGGAGTCGATCAGCTCACGCAGATTTTCCTTCATCTGCGCCAGCACCGCCTCGGCGACGGCAATGTCTTCGGGCGAAATATCCTTCAGGATCCTGGTATTCAGCTGCCGGCCGACCGAGGTCATGGTTTCGAGGATCCCGTAGCCGCGCTCCGTGATGATCACGCGCTTCGCCCGGCGATCCCTGCCGTCGGGCAGACGCTTTACGAATCCGCTGATTTCCAGCCGGTCCACCAGACCTCCGACCGTTACCTTGCCCACGTCCAGGATCCGTGCGAGATCCGTCTGGAGCATGCCGTCCTGGCCGTGAGAGAGGCTGCGGGAAAGCTGGGCGAGCACCCACCATTGCGATCGGGTAAGCCCCAGAGGCTTCATTTCCGCATCAAACACGGTCCGCCGCATCCGCGAAACGTCATGTACATAGAAGCCGATCCGGAAGTCCGACGGTCCGGTCAGACCGGGTGGCGGCGGAGCGACGGGTTCGGGGGTGGATTGCGGCTTTGCCTGCTTACGCTTCATTCGTTACTCCGAAGTCTGGCATATTAATCACGAGCGTATCACATCACCGGGGATCGCCGCATCCTGCGGGCGGGCCGGTTGATCGGGGTCGGGCAGCTGCTCGCGGACCGGCACGAAGACCGGGCGGCGGATCGACCGGTTCAACCGGTCACCGCCGTCGATCGTGAAGACGTGACCGGTGACATAGGCGGCATAGGGCGAACAGAGATAGGTTGCGGCCCAGCCGAGTTCACGGACCCGGCCGACCCGAAGTGCCGGTATCCTGTTCCATTCAGCGTCATAGCCTTCGGGACGCCGTTCCCGCATCGCCGGCGCGTGATCCGCATGCGGGAAGAGACCGGGAGCAATGGCGTTCACGCGGATGCCGTCGGGCGCCCATTCCACCGCAAGCGTGCGGGTCAGGTTGGCGACCCCGGCTTTGGCTGCGGCACTATGGGCGTGGCCCGGTGCACCCCGGTCGATATAGGTGGCCAGGATGTTGAGTACGGCGCCTTCGGCTCCGGCGGCGATCCGCCTTCGGGCGAATTCCCGGGCGCAGAGGAAGCTGCCGGTGAGCACGATGTCGATCACCGCCTGCCAGCCGCGCGGACTGACGGCCTCCGCACGGACCGGAAAGTTGCCGGCGGCGTTGTTCACGAGAACGTCGACCGGCCCCAGAGCAGCCTCTACCGCGTCGAAGGCGCGGCGGACCGCATCGGCATCGCGGACATCGAGCGCCACGGCGGTCGCTGCGCGGCATCCGGCCGCTTCGAGTGCCGCCAGACCGGCGGCGCGATGTTCGGCTTTCCGGCTGGCGATGGCGATCGAGGCGCCTGCGCGTGCGAATTCCAGAGCCATTGCCAGGCCGAGCCCGGTACCGCCGCCGGTGATGAAGACGCAACGTCCGTCATAGCAGCCGGGCAGCATCGTCCGGCCCGCGGGGGGTGGTTCCGGCAATCCCGTCACGGGCATTTCCGATCCTTTAAAAGGTGAGGGCCGGCTCAGAGGTGAGGGCCGGCCGCGGGTCAGAGCTGGAGGCCGCCATCCACCGCGAGGCTCTGCCCCGTGATGTAGCCGGCGGCATCGGACAGGAGAAAGGCGACCGCGGCGGCAACGTCTCCGGGCGTGCCCATGCGGCCGAGCGGCGTGACGGCCAGAAGACGTTCGAGCTTTGCGGGCGTGAACTGCTCCGCCACCACCCGGCGGCCCATGCCTCCGTCGATCCAGCCGGGGCCAACGCAGTTGGCCCTGATGCCGTGACGGCCTTCTTCCTTGGCGATACCACGGAACAGGGCCTCGATCGCACATTTCGGTGCGGCGGACAGAATGTCCATCCGGGGCACACGTTCCACGGCGGCGGTGATCACCGCGACCATGGCGGAGGACGGCCGGCGGCGCAGATGCGGGAGGGTCGCCGCGACCAGATGAAAGGCGCCTTTCACGTCCACGTCGATCACACGTGACCATTCCGCGGGGTCCAGCGCCGAAATCGGCGCAAGAGAGAGGTTCGGTCCCGCGGCATAGACCACGGCGTCCACACCGCCCAGCGCCGCGGCCGCATCATCGGCAAAGGCTGACACGGCGGCTGCATCTTCGAGCGCGACCGCACGAAAGAAGCTGCCGACGCCGGCTGCGGCCAGTTCGTCGGCAAGCGTTGCCGCCCCGTCATGGTTGCGACCATAGGTGAAGGCCACGTTCAGCCCTGCGCCTGCAAGGGTGGTGCAGATGGCACGGCCTATGCCGCCCGTGCCGCCGGCAACGAGCACGGATTTTCGATCAGCTGGCGTCATGTCCGGGGGACCTCGTCATTCGGTTGAGACCATCTTCTGCGTTGCGGGATGACAGCCGGGCCCGGATCGAGGCGACGTGTTCACGGTATTCCGGTCCCATGACCAGGCTGCCGACTGCCAGTCTTTCGACGTTGCGCCCCTGCGCGCGGTCCAGATCCGTCGCAAGTTCGATCGTCAGCTTGCCGGCGGCCACAGCCTCGGGTGGCAGAGCTGCCAGATGCCGGCAGAAACGTGTCGCCGCTCCGTCCAGGAGATCGTCGTCGTGAACCTCGTGGACGAGACCGGCGGCGAGCGCCTGTTCCGCAGTCATCTGCATGTTGGCAATGACGAGCCAGCGCGCCCAGTGGGGACCCACGATGCGGGTCAGCCGGCTTATGCCGCCCGATCCCGGCAGGCCGCCCAGGGCGATTTCGGGCAGGCCATAAAGGGCGCTGCGGCCGGCGATCCGGAAGTCGCAGGCGAGCGAAAGCTCCAGCCCGCCACCCAGGCAGGGCCCCTGATGGACCACCACGACCGGCTTTTCCACCGCCTCGATCGCATCGAAGAGAGGATGCAGACTGCCGCGGCCCTCCCGGTACCAGCGCCGGAACGCGGCAGCACCAGGGAGGCCGGGATCCGGAAAGAGCGGGCTGTGCAGATCGGCGCCGGCAGAGAAGTAGGGGCCCTCTGACCTGATGGCCATGACCCGCATCGCCGGATCGGCGCCAAAGGTCCGGACGGCCTGACACAGACCATCGGCGACCGCGAGGTCGATGGCGTTGTGCTTTGCCGGACGGCGGATGGTGGCAGTCACGACGCCATCGGATATGTCGGTCGTTACGATACCACTGGTCATGGATGTCCTCTGCTGGCAGGGCGTCAGCGGGCGGTGAGGCCGCCATCGACGGGCAGTGCTACGCCGGTTACGAAGGAAGCCCGATCCGACGCGAGCCACAGGGCCGCCTCGGCGATTTCCTCGGGGCGTCCAAGGCGGCCCATGGGAATGGAGGCGAGCAGCCGGTCTCCGATGTCCCTGCCGTGTTCACCGCCGGTCAGTGCCCGCAGCATCGGCGAATCGACCGGTCCCGGACAGATGGCGTTCACCCGGATGCCGTCCGGCGCGTAGCGGATCGCAAGGGATCTGGTCAGCCCCACCATGGCCGATTTCGCCGCTGAATAGAGCGGGTTCTGGATTGACCCCACAAGACCGGCGACCGAGGAGGTGAGCAGGATGGCGCCGCGACCGGCAGCACGCATCAGGGGCACCGCCTCGCTGCAGGCCAGGACCGTGGCGGTGAGGTTGAGCGCCATCATCCTGTCATAGGCGGCGAGGTCCAGCAGCTCGAAGTCCGGGCCGTTAATGCCGGCGTGGTTCCACAGGACATCCAGCCCCCCGAGCGATCCGGCGATCCCGGTGACGAGGCCATGTACCCCGGCAGGGTCGGACAGATCCCGTCGGATGGCGATCGCATGGCCGCCGCGGTCCCGGATCCCCGCGGCGAGAGCCTCGACGCCCGGGCCGTCGACATCCACCAGGGCGAGCCGGGCGCCTTCACGGGCAAAGGCCAGCGCACCGGCATGGCCCATCCCCGAAGCGGCCCCGGTAATCAGTACGCGCCGCTCCAGCATGTGCATCCGATCGTCCTCCTGTTGTTGTATAGTAAACTAGCATACGGTAAATTTACATACCTGATGCAAGAAGACAATGTGCAGATGCACGAGATCAGCGACACAGGGGGAGGATCGCCATGCGTGTGAGTGGCCCGCCGATCGATCGGGAACGGGTTGAGTGGATCGCCGATCTGCCGGCACGTTTCGCCGCCGAAACGCCGGACAAGCCGGCCATCATTTTCGATAGCCGTGCGACCTGCTTTCAGGCCCTCGAAGAGGGAAGCCGGCGTCTGGCCGCCGGATGGCAGGCTGCCGGGCTGGAGGCGGGTGCCACGATCGGCTATTTCGGCCGCAACAGCGAGCTGTTCTATCAGACGCTGTTCGCCTGTGCCCGCGGTGGCTATGTGCTGGCCAGTTTCAACTGGCGCTATGCGGCGGCGGAACTCGCCTATGTCCTGGAAGACGCGCGACCGGCACTGCTGATCCATGATCCGGATTTTGCCGGCCTGGTGGCGCAGGCGCTGGACGGGCGGCCGTCACGACCGATCCTGTTGCCCACCGTGGCCGCCGGGGGGCCAAGCCTGGCGACGGCGCTGCACGGCCCGTCGGGGCCCCTGGTCGAGGCACCGCGACGCTACGAGGATCCGCTGCTGCTGATCTATACGAGCGGCACGACCGGGCGACCCAAGGGGGTCCTGTTCAAGCATGGCGCGGTCAGTGCCTTCCAGTCCGCCTATGACGCCTCGCCGCAGTGGGACGACTGGCGGCGCGATGACGTCGGCCTGTCGGCCATGCCCAATTTCCATATGGCCGGCATCGGCTTCATGATGATGGGGCTCGCGGTCGGCGCCACGATGGTTCACACCGCAGATCCGTCGCCGGCCAATCTGATCGCCCTGTGCAACCGCCACGCCGTGACGCGGATATTCATGGTGCCGACGGTGATCCGCATGGTGCTGGACGACATCCGGCGCACCGGTGCGCAGGCGCCGAAGCTGACCGGGCTCTATTACGGCGCGTCACCCGTGGGCTCGGCTCTTCTGAAGGAGGGTATGGCCACCTTCGGCTGCGGCTTCACCCAGTTCTACGGCATGACCGAAGCCTGCTCGACCCATGTTCTGGGCCCGGCGGAGCATGATCCCGCACGGCCGCAGCTGATGCGCTCGGTCGGGCGTCCGCTTGCCGGCGTCGCCTGCGAGATCCGGCGGGCGGACGGCGGCGTCTGTCCGCCGGGTGAACATGGCGAGATCTGGATCCGCAGCGACATGCTCATGGCCGGATATGCCAACCGGCCCCGGGATACCGCCGAGGCGATCATCGATGGCTGGTTCCGGACCGGTGACGGCGGCTATGTCGACGAGGAAGGGTATCTGTACCTGACCGACCGTCTGAAGGACATGATCATCACGGGTGGTGAGAACGTCTACCCGATCGAAGTGGAGGACGTGATCATCGACCATCCGCAGGTTGCCGCGGTTGCCGTCGTGGGGATACCGGATCCCGTCTGGGGGGAACGGGTGACGGCGGTGGTGGAGCCTGCCGCTGACGGGACCGCGCCGGAACTCGACCAGCTGCGTGACTTCGCCCGGGGTCGGCTGGCCGGCTATAAATGCCCGCGGGCGCTGGTCGTCGTCGATACGCTGCCTCGCACGGCATCGGGCAAGATCCAGCGCGGGGTGGTCCGCAGCATGTTGGAAACCATGCGGACGAACGCCTGAGCCCAGACGATCCACCCCGTCTCCACCAGTTGGATGGAGACGGGGTGGCTGGTGCCGCCGGCGGGCCGAGGGGGCCTGCCCGCCAGGCGGTTCCGGGCGGGCCAAAGCCGTCAGAGGAGGGCTTTGGCGATGATGTTCCGCTGGATTTCGTTTGTGCCCCCGAAGATGGACCAGCACCGGCCGTAGAGATAGTGATGCGCCATGGCGGAGGCGTCCCGCGCAGCGGTCTGCGGCAGGTCCAGGCCGTCATGCAGGGCTGCCGGATCGTGAACCGTGCTGTAGGGGCCCGCCAGATCGAGAGCGACCTCGCTCATGGCCTGAAGAACTTCCGTCCCCCGGATCTTCAGCATTGAGCCATCGGCACCGGCCGGCCGACCGGCGGCCCAGGCCGCGACCAGCCATGCCTCGAGCGCGACCAGGGTCCGCAGGCGGACCGAAAGGTCGAGGACCCGGTCCGCGAGCCGGGCACGCAGACCCGCCGGAACGGCCGGATCCGCCTGAACGGCGGCATTCATGGCACGGATGCGTTGCATCAGGCGCAGTTTGGGGCCGGTGTCCGCGATCGACATGCGCTCGTGGCCCAGAAGGAATTTCGCGATGGACCAGCCCCGGTCTTCCTCTCCGACCAGGTTTCCGGCCGGGACGATCACGTCATCGAAGAAGATCTGATTGGTATGGTGTTGACCGTCGATGGTGACGATGGGACGGATGGTGATGCCCGGGGTGGTCATGTCGATCAGCAGGAAACTGATCCCGTCCTGCTGCCTGCCGGCATCGGAGGTGCGCACCAGGCAGTGCATCCAGTCCGCCCAATGGGCTTCCGTGGTCCACATCTTGGTGCCATTGACGCGGTAGACGTCTCCTTCACGCGTGGCCCGCGTCCTGAGCGCGGCGAGGTCCGAGCCGGCGCCGGGCTCGGAATATCCCTGGCACCACCAGACATCCGACGTGACGATGCCCGGAATGTGCCGCGCCTTCTGGGCGGGAGAGCCGAAAACCTGGATCACGGGCCCCACCATGTTGACGCCATAGGGGATGATCATCGGGGCCCCGGCCAGCGCGCTCTCCTGCAGGAAGGCGAGCTGGCGGGCGGCAGACCAGCCGCCGCCGCCCCAGGCTTCAGGCCAGGCGCCGGTCAGCCAGCCTCGCTCGTTGAGGATCTTCTGCCAGCGGACATAGTCGGACTTGCCGAGTTCCCGGCCTCGGGCGACCTTTTCGGCGATGTCGGCCGGCAGCGTCTCCCGGACGAAGGTGCGGACATCGGCGCGGAAGCTGTGCAGATCGTCGGTCGTCATGTCCGGGCCTCCAGTTCGAGCAGCCTTGCCGCACGGGCATCATGAGTGCCTGCCTGGCCGCGAATGGCTGCGACACGGCGGAGATAGTGGCTGACGACCAGCTCGTCGCTCACCCCCATGCCGCCATGCAGTTGGACCGCATCGTGGGTGCAATGCCGGGCGGCGGTATCAGTGACCAGGCTGGCGGCCAGGATGATCTGCGCGCGATCCGGGCCCGACGGCCGGTCCAGAGCGGCGATGGCCTCGCCGGCCATGGCCGCGGCTTCCGTGGCCGCGATCTCCATGTCCGCCACCCGGTGCTGGAGGGCCTGGAAGGTGGCGAGCGGTCGTCCGAACTGCTCACGGATCGTCAGATAGGCCAGCGTGGCATCGGTGGCGGCCCGGGCGAGCGCTGCCGCCTCGACGGCCAGGCCTGCGAGCGTCCAGTCGAGCGCATCATGGATGGCGGCATCGGCCGCAGCCCCCTGAAGCAGGACCGCCGGGGCCGGCAGGGGCGTATCCGTGAAGACGAGATCGGCCGCGCCGGCCCCGTCGATCAGGCGCAGCGCCGTTTGCCCGATCCCCGGCGCCGTCGCCGGACACAGCAGAATCATCGTACCGGCTGCCGCGTCCCGGGCGGTGACGAGAAAATGGGTCGCGACATCGGCATGGCGGGTGGCGGGCTTGCGGCCGTTCAGTCGCAGGCCTTCAGGCGCGGGCGAGACGTCGAGCCGCGGCGGCTGCCAGGGATCGAACCCTTCCGCATGCGCAAGGACCGGGATCATCTCGCCGTCGAGCACCGCCGTGATCGCGCCGGCGGCACCGGCGGCGGACAGGATGCGACCGCAGGTGACGGCGGCCATGAGCAGCGGCTCAACCGGCAGGAAAGGCGCCAGTGCCATCTGCATGGCGGCGAGATCCGCGGGGCTGCCACCGCAACCGCCATGGACATCGCTGAAGGCCATGGTCGGCGCTCCCGCTTCCAGCAATGCCGGCCAGGCGCCGAGACGATCGGGATGGTCCGCAGCCATCCGCGCCCGTCTGACCTCGAAGTCGTTCGTCCTGGCCATCACGCGTTCCAGCGCGGCGGCCATCAGGCGGTGATCTTCCGTCTGGTTCGCTATGAACATCCGGGCACCCGTCAGATCATGAGGAGGGAGAGGGTCAGGACCCGCCTTCCGCTTCGGCACGGAGCTGGTCACGCAGCACCCGGCGCAGCAGTTTTCCGACGTCCGAGCGTGGCAGGCGGTCGACCACGCGGATCTCGCGCGGCTGTTTGGTTCGCCCGAGCCGGGTACGGCAGAAATCGATAATCGTTTCGACAAGGGCGGTCTCGTCGGTGACGTCCCGGGACGGGACCACGAAGGCGACCGGCGTTTCGCCGTAGTCGGCATGCGGCTTTGCGGCCACCGCGCACTCTGCAACCAAAGGCAGTTCCTCAATGGCGTATTCCAGCTCTTGAGGGTAGATGTTTACCCCGCCCGAAATGATCAGATCTCCCTGGCGGTCCGCGAGGAACAGGTAGCCGTCCTCGTCGACCCGGCCGATCTCACCCAAGGTCTGGAACCCCTGACGGCTGGTCTGACCTGCGGTCTTCGCCGGGTCCTTGTAGTATTGAAACGCGCTGATTCCACTGAAGAAGACCCGGCCGGTCCGGCCGGGAGGCAGTTCCTGATCATCCTCGTCGAGGATGTGGAGCACACCCTTCACGGCGCGTCCCACCGATCCGGGCTTGCGCAGCCACTCTGCCGTGTCGAGGCAGGTGAGGCCGACGCTTTCGGAGCCGGAGTAGTATTCGACCAGGATCGGCCCCCACCAGTTGATCATGGCCCGCTTCAGTTCGGGCGAGCAGGGGGCGGCAGCATGGATGGCGGTGCGATGCCAGGGCGCGTGAAACGCCTCCCGGCGTCCGGCTGGCAGATCGAGCAGGCGCCGGAACATGGTCGGCACCCATTGCGACATGGTGATGCTGCGGGTTTCGATCAGGTGGAGCGCGTGTTCCGCATCGAATTTGCGCATGATGACGGCGGTGCCGCCGGCGGCGGTTACGGCCAGTGACCAGCGAAGCGGGGCGGCATGATAGAGCGGCGCCGGCGACAGGTAGCGCAGATCCGATGACAGGCCAAAGATCTGGATCAGGTCCCGGGCGAAGACCGGCGGGCCATCGCCTGCATCCTCACGCGACCATAGCGGCCGCCAGATGCCCTTGGGTGCGCCGGTCGTGCCCGACGAATACATCATGAGGGCGCCCGGCGTCTCGTCCGCAACCGGTGTTGCGGGCATTCCGGCAAGCACGGGCTCCAGAGGCGTGAAGCCCGGTATGTCTCCGATGGCATAGTGCTGCCGGCCCGGCGAGGGTACCGCCGCCAGCGGTGCCACGGTGCCGGCGTAACGCGCGTCGGCCAGTACCAGGCGAGCGTCGCAGTTGTCGACGATATACGCGATTTCGGGTGCCGAGAACGTGTTGGCGACCGGTGTGTAATAGAGCCCGCATCTGTATGCTGCCCAGGCAAGGGCGAGCGGATCTGCCGTATTGCCGAGGATGGCGGCGATGTGGTCGCCCCGGCTCAGGCCGTGATGGCGGAAGAGTTGAGCATATCGGTTGGCAAGCCCTTCGAGCTCCGCGTAGGAAACGCTCCCGTCGTCAAATTCGAGCGCCGGGCGCTCCGGCTGGCGGCGCGCCCAGTCCCTCAGTCCGTACTGCATCTCTGCTGCCCTCTTCGTGCGTTTCCATCCCGTTACGGTCTGTATGCCGCTGATCTGTTCATAACATATAGTACGCATGTTTACTAGATGGCGATGGTGGGACAACATAGTGGGACAAACGGCTTGCGCCGGGGCCGGCACATGATAGTCTTCATTATGATACGCTAGTGTACAATATGGCCCTGCCGGAAGCTCGGTCCGCCTCCCGGCACGTGCCGCCATGCGATCGACGCGGGCTGCCCATGACGGGCCGGTACTGTCGAAGAACGGTTCGACAGACCCCCTCGCGCCGATCGGCCGGGCCGATCGACCGGACCGCATACCAAAAAAACCACGACACACAGAAAGTCAGGGAGGAATATCCACATGACCGGTTCCTTTGAGATCAGGGCGATCCTGCCCACCGGTATCGTGGCGCTTGCCGTCGCGATGGTCACCGGCATCACGGCCGCCGCTGCACAGACCACTCTGCGATTCGCAGATTACAGTCCCAACCGCGGCATCCGTGCCGAGATGGTCGAGGATTTTCTGACGCAGATCGAAACCGCATCCGATGGCCGCATCAAGATCGAGCGCTACTGGGCCCAGTCCCTGCTTGCGGGTACCAAGATCCTGGAAGGCGTACGCAATGGCGTGGCCTCCATCGGCACCGTCACCGCCGACTATACGCCCAACGAGCTCTTCGCATATCGTGTCGGTGACCTGCCCGTGCGCAACCCGCACGAGGTGGCGGGAGCACTCGCCCTCTATGATCTCGCCACCACCAACCCGGTCTTGCAGGCGGAATTCGACCGTCTGGGGGTGGTCTACATCGCGAACTACAGCGTCGGCCCCATCCAGATGGTGTGCAACAGGACCGATCTCACCTCGGTCGACGATTTCGCCGGCAAGAAAGTGCGCGCTGTCGGTGACTGGAGTCAGATCTTTGCCACGCTCGGTGCGATCCCGGCGCTGGTGCCGTTGTCGGAAGCCTATCAGGCTCTCGGGTCGGGGATGGTCGACTGTTCGCAGGCCTATGGATACACGACCGAATCCTACAAGCTGTACGAGGTCGGCACCAGCTTCACGGTGATCGATGGCGGGACCATCCAGGCCAACGGCCTGTTCTTCAACAAGCGCGAATTCCAGGCCCTTGATCCCCGCGATCAGGAGATGATCCGCCGGCTCGGGCGAGAGATGACCGAGAAGATCGCTGCCGCGACCCGCGCACGCAATCAGGATGTCATCGCCCGGCTGGAAACCGGCATCGACGGTCATGTCCTCAAGGTCCATCACTTCGACGAAGCGGACCTGACCAGGATCGATGAGGCCAGTGCGCCGTTCCTCGACGCCTTCTCTAAGGATGCGGCCGCACGCGGGATCGATGGCGCCGCTCTGATCGCTTCTTATCGTGCGCAGATCGCAGCCCATCTCGAGGCCCTGAAGCCCTGATCGACGATCCCCCTCCGATCGTGGCCCGGAAAGGCCCCTGTCTCATGCTTCATAACGTCATCTCCGCCGGGCACCGTGTGCTCGGCGGCATCGAACGCGGTCTGCTTGTCGTCGCCTCGATCGCGCTGATCCTGATCGCGGCGCTGATCCTGATAGAGATCGTCAGCCGCTGGCTGCCGGTCCTGAGAATTCCGGACAATGTCATCATCGTCCGGCAGCTCATGGTTGTGTCCATCGCCTGCAGCCTCGGCTGGGTTACCGGGCGCGACGGCCATATCGCCATCGATCTGCTCTTTCAGCATATGACGCCGCGGCAACAGCGTGCCTGCCGCGGCCTCGCGCTCGTTTGCGGGTTGGTCATGGCGGTGCCGCTCGTGGTCTGGATCGCGGGGGATGTCGGCGCACTCTACGCGTCGCAGAGCTTCTATTTCGGCGAACTGAAACTGCCGGAATGGCCGGTCCGGACAGCTTTCCTGTTCGGGTTGCTGTCGCTTACGGCCAGGCTGTGCCTGCAGCTCGCCTCCCTGCTGGCGGGATCGGACGATCCCGTGCCGTCCGATGCCGGGCACAAGGGGTGAGCGACCATGGACCCTTACCTCCTCGGACTTGTCGGACTCGGCATGTCGTTGGTGCTTATCGCCCTCCGGGTACCGATCGCCTTTGCCCTGGGCGTCGTCGCGGTCGTCTGCATCTTCCTGTTCTTTGCCTTGTCGGGCGGCGGTGAGCCGCGCTTCGCGATGGCGGTCGTGCCGGCGATGACGCTGGCATCGGGAACGGTGTTCGAGCTTTTCCACAGCTACGAACTGACGGCGATCCCGATGTTCGTGGCGCTTGGGCATGTCTGCTTCCGGGCGGGTATCACCAGCGACATCTACTTCGCGGCCCGTGTCTGGCTCGCCCGGATTCCGGGAGGGCTGGCGATGGCATCGGTCCTGGGCTGCGGCGGCTTTGCCGCGATCTCAGGGTCGAGCCTCGCCTGCGCGGCAACCATGGGTCGGGTGGCGGTGCCGGAGATGCTCCGCTTCGGCTATGACCAGCGGCTGGCCGCAGGCTCCGTCGCGGCGGCCGGCACGTTGGGCTCCCTGATACCCCCCGGTATCCTGTTCATCCTCTATGGTCTCTTCGCAGAACAATCCGTCGCGAAGCTGTTCATGGCCGGCGTCATGCCGGGCCTGATCTCGCTGGTGGGCTATTGGGTGGTGATCGGGATCTGGACCAGCCTGCGTCCGGGCCATGCCCCGGCAGCCGAAAGACAGTTCACCATCTCGGAACGTGTCACGGCAATGCTGCGTGCCTGGCCGGCGGCCATGATCTTCGCCATCATCGTCGGTGGCATCTACGGCGGCATCTTCACCGCCACCGAGGCGGCTGCCGTCAGCTTCGCGACCGGTACCGTGATCGCCTTCGCCACCCGCCGTATCACCATGGGCGGGTTCATCGCCGCGCTGGGCGAAACCGCCAGTCAGACGGCCGCGATCTTCCTGATTGCAGGGGCTGCGAAGATCTTCGTTTCGTTCGTGTCCCTGACCGGCATTGCCCATGTGATGGTCGATCTGGTGCAACTCGCCGATCCGGGGCCGGTTCTCCTGCTGGTGGGGGTGGCCGTGGTCTATCTGGTGCTCGGTATGTTTCTCGACCCGCTGGGCATCCTGCTGCTGACCCTGCCTTTCGTCCTGCCTCTCATCGAACAGAACGGCTTCGATCTGATCTGGTTCGGCGTGATCCTGGTCAAGCTCCTGGAGATGGGACTGATCACGCCGCCGGTGGGTCTGAACGTCTTCGTGCTCGCCAGCGTCACGGAGCCGAAGGTCGCAATCGAAAAGGTGTTCGCCGGCGTGATGCCCTTCTTCCTCATGGACATCGTGGTCCTGGGGCTGCTGCTCGCTTTTCCGGTCCTGTCGCTCTGGCTGGGCGGGGCGATCTGATCATCATCACCGGTCAAAAAAAGACGCCCCGCAGAACCGACTGCGGGGCGTTCTTCCGCGGGCCATCCCGAGGGAGGCAACGGGTGGTCATGGCGGAAAAGTGACGTCTGAGGAGAGCCGGATCGGCATCCCGCCGCGGGTCTGTCCGCCTTGCGGCCTCAGGGCCCCGGCAGTTGACGGAGGGCGGGCTCCGGGGCGAAGACCGCCCCGGGACGGAGCGGGACGCCCCGTCGGTCACCAGCGATCTTCGCGCGTGAACAGGTCGCGGCCGATGATCTGCTTCATGACTTCGGCAGCACCGCCGGCAATGCGGGTGATGCGCGCGTCGACATAGGCGCGGGCGATGGGATATTCCTCCATATAGCCATAGCCGCCGAAGAACTGCAGGCACTGGTCCACCGTTTTGCAGTGCAGGTCCGTCGCCAGCAGTTTGACCTTTGCCGCGTCGACCGGATCCAGATCACCAGCCATGAAGCGGGCGATGCACCAGTCGACGAACACCCGCACCCCGGTCACCTCGGCATCGAGCGCTGCCAGCACGAACTGCGTGTTCTGGAAATCGGCGAGGGTGTGGTCGAAGGCCTTGCGTTCCCGGGTATAGTCGACCGTCCAGCGGATGGCGCGTTCGGCCACCGTAACGCTGCGGATCGCCTGGGTCAGACGTTCCTGGGCGAGCTTGGTCATCATCATCGCGAAGCCGCGGTTCTCGTCACCCAGCCGGTTGGCAACCGGCACCCGGACATCGGCATAGAACAGTTCCGAGGTGTCCTGGGCTTTGAGGCCGATCTTGTCGAGATTCCGGCCTCGCCTGAAACCGGGCGTATCGGTCGGAACCACGATCAGGCTGATGCCTCTGGCCCCGGCCTCGGGATCGGTTCTGCTGGCCGTGACCACCAGATCCGCGTTCTGGCCGTTGGAGATGTACACCTTCTGGCCGTCCAGCACGTAGTGATCGCCGTCACGCCGTGCCCTGAGGCGAATGTTCTTGGCATCGCTGCCGGCGCCCGGCTCGGTTATCGCAATGGCGCCGATGGCCTCTCCGCGCGCCATGCGCGGCAGCCAGTGGCGCTTCGTCTCTTCGGTGCCCCAGGCCAGGATGTAGGGGGCCACCATTTCCGAGTGGACCATGAAGCCCGGACCGGACATGCCGGCACGCGCCAGCTCCTCGATCACCACGACGTTGTAGAGCCAGTCTGCGCCGGCCCCGCCATAGGCTTCGGGGAGATTGCAGCACAGCATGCCCATCTCGCCGGCCCGCCGCCAGATGTCGCGCGGAACGATCTTTGCGGCTTCCCACGCGGCATGATGGGGAACGAGTTCCGTTTCAACGAAGCGCCGGACGGAGGCCCGGAACTGGTCGTGCCCGGAAGAGAAGAGGGTCCGTGTCATGGTCATGCGTGCAGCCCCAGGATCGAGATCGCCGCGATCCCCTGATACGGCACCCCCCCCAGATTGTGGGAAAGGCCGAAGGCGGGGGCGGGAAGCTGCCGGGGCCCCGCACGGCCGAGCAGCTGGTTGTAGTTCTCGTATGCCATCCGGAGGCCCGACGCGCCGATCGGATGACCGAAGCATTTGAGGCCACCATCGACCTGGCAGGGCACGCCACCACCCTCGCGGTCATAGAAGCCGTCGAGCACGTCATGGACCGCACGGCCTTCCTCGGAGATAAACAGGTCCTCCATCGTCACCAGTTCCGTGATCGAGAAGCAGTCATGGACCTCCATCAGCCCGATCTGCCGGCGAGGATCGGTGATCCCGGCTTCTTCATAGGCTCGACGGGCGGCAACGCGGGTGTTGCGGACATGGCTGCCATCCCAGCCGCTGGTGGCGGTCTCGATCCCCGAGCTGATCGAGAGCTGGATTGCCTTGATGGTCACCATGTCCCGGCGGCCGAGCGACCGGGCGATTTCCGGCGTGGTGACGATTGCGGCCGCGGCACCGTCGCTGACGCCGCAGCAATCGAACAGGCCGAGCGGTTCGGCAATCATCGGGGCCTGGAGAATGGTATCCATCGGCACCGGCTTGCGCAGATGCGCCTTGGGGCTGAGCACGCCGTTCTGATGGCTTTTCCAGGAGACATGCGCGATGCCGCGTTTCAGATCCTCCTTCGAAATGCCGTGGCGCGCACGATAGCCGGCGGCGAGCTGGGCGAAGCCGGCCGGCGCCGACCCCATGGGCAGCCAGAGATCGTTGAAAGTGCCCTTGTATGGCGGCGGCAGTCCGCCGTAGCCGGTATCCTTCAGCTTCTCGGCGCCGACCGCGAGAGCGATGTCGACGGCACCCGAGGCGACCGCATAGGCGGCGCCGCGCAGTGCCTCGGTGCCAGTCGCACACATGTTCTCCACCCGCGAGACCGGGATGCCGTCCAGGCGCAGCGCCATGGAGGCGGGTATTGCGGAGTTGCCGACGTTGACCTGATCGATGCAGGCGCCGAACCATGCCGCCTCGATGCGATCCTTCTCGATGCCCGCATCGGTGAGAGCTTCGTCGAAGGCTTCGGCGAGAAGGCCGTCGGTCCCGACGTCCCAACGCTCACCGAACCTTGAGCACCCCATTCCGATGATTGCGACCTTGTCTTTGATGCCGGTTGCCATGTTTTCCTCCCCGGGCGTGCCGCCCGACCTCAACCAGGAAGGGCGACGGGGGTCGCCTTCCAGAAATAGCGCCGGAACCCGCGGACCGTGTCGGTCTGCTTGATCCGACAGACCATGCGCAGCGGCATTCCCGTGTCGAGCACGCCGGTGGGAACGTCCACGATCTCCATCAGCAGACGCGCGCCGTTGCGGAACTGGACGAAGCCGACATGGAGCGGTGGTGCCGGATGGTAGGACAGCCAGTCGGCGGTGCAGGTCATCAGTTCAGCGGGTTCGTCGGCCAGGGATACCCGGCTGAAATCCCGGGCAGGCGTACCGCAGCCGGGTGTCACGCAATAGGCGAGCTGCGGGAACTGCACCGCGCCGCAGGCCGGACAGCGGCCGGCGGTAAAGGCCGCGAGCTGATCGGCGGTGCGATAGGCTTCCGTCAGGGCCGGCTTGTCGTTCTTCTCGCCACGCATGCCCCAGTCCGGACGGATTTCGCCGTAAAAGGACAGCATGCGCAGATAGTCGTCGGTCGGCAGACGGTCGGACAGAGCGCCGCTGACCCCACGCGCACCGGCCATCGCGGGTGTGCGGCCGCTCGCCTCCAGGATGAGGGCATCTGCACCCTGGCCGAAGCCCACGAGCAGGATCCGGTCACCGGGGGCGGCGGTTTCGAGCACGGCACCCAGCATCAGCAGGGCGTGGGCGGTGCCGGTGTAGCCACAATCGTCGTCGAGCGGATCGGCGACGTCGCCTTTGAAGCCCAGCGTCCGCGCGACCGATGCTGCCGCACCGCGGATCGTCGCCGGCATGACGAAGTGGTGGATATCCCCGATGGTCAGCCCTGCCGAAGCGAGGGCGGCATTGACGGCCTTTGGCACGATCTTTCCGAAGCCCTCGTCGCGGATCCAGCGTTCCTCCCAGACATAGTCATGGGGCTGGTCCGAGGGGCGGAAGTGATCGGCAAAGGACGTGCTGATGCCGGCGGATCCCAGAAGACGGGCGATCACGTCCCCGCTGCCGAAGGCGACCGCGGCGGCTCCTGCACCGCAGATCTGTTCCAGCGCGCTGGCGGGCTGCGTCCGGGGGCGGTCGGCGGCGATGAGCAGCATGCCGTCCTGTTTCCGCGCAAATGCATCGATCAGTGCGGTGGTGGCTGCACGCTGCGAGCCCGTGCGATCGTCGCTGCGGACGGAAGGATCCAGATCGAGCGCCGCGGCGACGAGCCCCGCATTTGAGAAGTCGGCGTAAGGCAGGGTTGTGGAGGCGAGGGTCAGGGACGTCACTGCGGCGCGGCTTTCGCCATGGCCGAGGGCATCCCTGGCGGCCTCCACCGCCATCGTCACGCTGTCTTCATCCCAACTGCAGAAGGCCCGGTAGCCTTTCCCTTTCGGGGAAGCGCCGGTCATCCATCGGTGAGCCGTGCCGATCGCCTGCCGCGACAGCCTGAGGCGCGGGACACAGGCCCCGAACGCGGTGATGCCGAAGGTCATTTTTCCTCCCGGGATGATGGACTGGGCCGGTGGCCCTGAGGCCGCCGCATTCCGGCCGGGCCACATGAAGTACACAAGCTAACTATTAGCTAGCATTTTCCAACGCGGGCTGCCACCATAAAACATGAACGGACCGGCGACGGGCGGCAGCCCGCTCGCGGTGAATGCGGATCCATGACAGAAGGACATACGAGGTGATGCCGTATCCGGAGGCGACTGCTGGCGGACCTCTCCGCGGTGTGCGCGTGGTGGAATTCGCCGGGATCGGACCGGCGCCGTTTGCAGCGATGGTGCTGGCGGATCTGGGGGCAGAGGTGGTCAGGATCGGCCGTCCGGGAGAGCCGGCGCGGCCTCATGACTTCATGTCGCGTGGCAAGGGCCTCATGACGCTTGATCTCAAGGATCCGGCGGACCGGGAGACGGCGCGGGCACTTGCCCTGACGGCAGAGGTGCTGATCGAAGGCAATCGCCCGGGTGTGATGGAGCGCCTGGGGTTGGGCCCGGACGATCTGCTCGCGAAGGCGCCGCGGCTGGTCTACGGTCGGATGACCGGCTGGGGACAGGCCGGGCCGCTGGCCTCGACTGCCGGACATGACATCAACTACGTCGCCGTCACCGGGATGCTCGATGCCCTGGGCGCCGAGGGGCGCAAACCCGCGATACCGCTCAACCTGATCGGCGACCTGGGCGGCGGGGCGATGTTTCTCGTCGCGGGCATTCTGGCCGCGCTGTTCGATGCCATGCGCAGCGGCCGTGGCCAGGTCGTGGATGCGGCGATCGTCGACGGGGTCAATCTCTTCGCGGGCGTCTTTCATATGCTTCGGGCCCAGGGGCGCTGGCCGGGGCGGCCGGGGACCAACCTCCTGGACGGTGGCGCGCCCTTCTACGACACCTATCGCTGTGCCGACGGGAAGTATGTCGCGATCGGCCCGCTCGAACCTCAGTTCTATGCCGAGCTGTTGCGACGGCTCGATGTCTGTGATCCGCGCGCCTTCCAGCGCGACGACAGGACGTCGTGGCCGGAGCTGAAAACAATGTTCGCGCGCCTCTTTGCCACCCGTGACCGGGATGCCTGGTGCGCCCTGCTGGAAGGCAGCGATGCCTGTTTTGCGCCGGTACTCGAACTCGATGAAGTGCCGGACCATCCGCATCATCAGGCGCGTGAAGCGTTTCATCAGACTGACGGCGTCCTGCATCCCGCACCGGCGCCGCGCTTCTCGGCAACCCCCGCGGCGCGCCCGGCGATGGGGGAACCGGTCGATCCGGACGACCTTCTGACCCGCTGGTCAACCGCCGCCGGCGCCTGATCCTTTTCATAATTCCCCCGGGAGGACATCAATGGACATCGCTCTGACGGAAGAACAGACTGCAATTGATGCGGCAGTGCGCAAAATATGCAGTAACTTCAGTGACGAGTACTGGACGGAATGCGAAGAAGATCTGCGCTTTCCTGAAGAATACTATCAGGCCATGGCAAACGCGGGATTCCTCGGCATCACGATGCCCGAGGAACTGGGAGGCTCCGGGCTGGGCGTGACAGAAGCCGCGATCATGATGCATGCCGCTTCATCGAGTGGCGGCGGATATTCGGCGGCGTCAGCCATCCACATCAACCTGTTCGGCCCGCACGCCATTGTCGTCCACGGGACAGCCGAGCAGAAGCAGCGCTTCCTGACGCCGCTGATCCGGGGAGAGGAGAAGGCGTGTTTCGGCGTCACTGAGCCGGATGCCGGTCTCGATACCACCAGCATCAAGACCTTTGCGACGCGGGTCCCCGGCGGTTATCGCATCACCGGCCGCAAGATCTGGACGTCGACGGCACAGGTGGCATCGAAGATCCTGATTCTGGCACGCACCACGCCGAAAGACGCGTGCCGCAGGCCCACGGACGGGATGTCCCTGTTCTTCACGAACCTCGACCGGTCGAAGATCGAGGTGCGCCGGATCCACAAGCTGGGTCGGAACGCGGTCGATTCTAACGCGGTCTTCATTGACGATCTGTTCGTCTCCGAGGAAGACCGGATCGGTGAGGAAGGGCGCGGCTTCCACTACCTGCTCGACAGCCTGAATCCCGAGCGGATCCTGGTTTCGGCGGAATCGATCGGCCTGGGCCGGGATGCGCTGGCCCGCGCCGCCCGCTACGCCCGCGAGCGGATCGTCTTCGGCCGGCAGATCGGGCAGAACCAGGGGATCCAGCACCCGTTGGCCGAATGCTGGATTCAGCTGGAATCCGCTTGGTGGATGTGTCTGCGCGCCGCATCGCTTTACGACGCCGGAAAGCCCTGCGGCGCCGAAGCGAATGCGGCCAAGTTCCTGGGCGGGCGCGCCGCATTCGATGCCTCGACCCGTGCGGTGCTGACCCATGGCGGGATGGGGTATGCGCGGGAATATCAGGTGGAACGCCTGTTCCGTGAATCCATCCTGCCGCGCATCGCCCCGGTGACGGAACAGCTCATCCTGTCGTTCATCGCTGAAAAAGTGCTGGACCTTCCGAAATCCTATTGAGCGGCATTCGTCCGCCCTGCGGGAGACCGATCATGACCACCCCCGACTGGACCACCATTCAGGCAGAGATAGCCGACAGCATCCTCACGCTGACGCTGAACCGGCCGGACCGCCTGAATGCCTTCGACCGGGTCATGCATCACGAATTGGGCGAGGCGATCGCCTATGCCGCCACGGCGCCTGGTATCCGGGTGATCGTCCTTACCGGAGCCGGACGCGCGTTCAGCGCCGGCGGGGACATGTCGCAGCCGCCGCCGGACATCGCGGCGTTTGCGGAAGAGGCTGAAGACGCCCGCAGGATCGTGTCCGGCATGCTGGATTGTGGCCGGCCGATCGTCTGCCGGATGAATGGCGATGCCATCGGCCTGGGTGCCACGGTCGCTCTGCTGTCCGACGTGGTCATTGCCGCGGACACTGCCCGGCTGGCTGACCCGCATGTGCGGGCGGGTCTGGTTGCCGGCGACGGCGGTGCGCTGATCTGGCCCCTGATCTGCGGGATCATGAAGGCGAAATACTATCTTCTGACCGGCGACATGGTGGCGGCTCCCGAAGCTGAACGTCTGGGGCTTATCACCCGTGCTGTTCCCCCGGACGACCTCGACCGCGAAACATCGCGCATCGTCTCGATGCTCCTTGCCAACGCGCCTCTTGCCCTCAAATGGACCAAAAGAGCCATCAATGCGCATATGGACGGCTATGGCCGCCTTTTGTTTGAAACCTCTCTTGCCTGTGAAGGACTGACCATGATGTCGAAAGATCATTCTGAATTCCGGCGCGCGTTCATGGAGAAAAGAAAAGCAGGCTTTCTGGGGGCATGAGATAAACCGGCATCGCCACGGGCCGTGCGACCCGGATCCTGCCCGCGGCCCGGCTGAGCCTGACGGGTGCCGGCGACCGGATGGTGGCGGGCCGCCATTCCCGCCACCATCCGCGCCTTCGAGACGCATCTCTTCAGCCTGGCCGGCGGCTGAGCGGCGGCGCGGCCTGGCCCATCCGGCGGCGATGGGCATGGGCCAGGGCTTCGGCACTGCCGAAGCCGACCAGACGGGCGGCCTCTTTGACCGTGTGCCCGGCATCCAGATGGCGGCGGGCCTCGGCCAGGCGCCAGGCCGTCAGCCAGGCGGCAGGGCTGGTGCCGAGGGCGGTGCGGAAGGCGGCCATGAAGGCGCTGCGCGACATGCCGGCGATGTCTGCCATGTCTTCCACCCGCCAGGGCCGTTCCGGCGCCTCGTGCAGGGCCGCCAGCGTGCGGTGCAGCCGGGGGTGGGACAGGCCGGCCAGCAGGCCCGGGCCGTCGGCGCCCCCGGCGACGGCGCTGCGCAGCAGGCGGATGACCGCGGCCTCGACCAGCCGTTCGATCATGCCCGCGGCCCCGCAATGGGGATCCTGCCATTCGGCGACCAGCGCCCCCAGGATCGCCGCCAGCCGCGGATCATGGCCGGCGGGCAGCAGGATCGTCCGGTCCAGCGCCGCCAGCAGCGGATTGCCGGCGCCGCCGAAGGCGATCCCGGCCAGCAGCAGTGGGGGGCGGTCGGCGAGGGCGGGGCGGACATCCACCGCATCGAACAGCGCCAAGGGTGCCGCGGCATCGCCCGCCAGCGCGAACTGCGCCGGGGGCCCGTCCAGCGCGGCCGCCTCGCGCAGCGCCGTGACCCGCAGCGGAAAGCGGCGCAGAAAAGCCGACAGCCGGTCGATGCGCAGGGCGCCCGGGGCTGTGATGTCTTCCGGACTTTGGATCAGACCTTCTGGACCATTCATGTCCAGAATTCTGGAAGGATGATTTCACCTCGTCAAGACATCCTGCCTATCCAAGGAGGCCGACCCATGCCGCTTACCCCCCGCGCGCCGGTGCCGGCGCTGGCCGTCGACACGCTCGCCCATGGCCGTTTCGACATCGCCGCCGCCCGACCGGAACGCATGACCCTGATCGCTTTCTATCGCGGCCTGCACTGCCCGATCTGCATCACCCAGCTGAAAGAGCTGGAGCGGCTGGTGCCCGACTTCGCCGCCCGTGGGGTGGAGCTGATCGCGATCTCCTCCGATGATGAAGACCGCGCCCGGCAGATGGCCGAACGCGCGGGTGTTTCGGCCCTGCGTCTGGGCTATGGGCTGGACCTCGCCACCGCCCGGGCCTGGGGGCTGTACATCTCGGCCGGGCGCGGCACCACCTCGATCGGCATCGAGGAACCGGCGCTGTTCTCGGAACCCGGCCTGTTCCTGGTCCGTGCCGACGGCACGCTCTACTACATGGCGATCCAGACCATGCCCTTCGCCCGGCCGCCGGCGAAAGAACTGCTGGCGGCGCTCGATTTCGTGATCAAGGCCGACTACCCCGCACGTGGCGAATATCAGGGCGCGCTCTGAACGGAAGCGGTCTGAATGGAAAGCGGCCCGGCCCCTGAAAAAGGAGCCGGGCCGTATCAGGGATGCGCCGATGCCGTCAGGCGCCGGCTTCTGCTTTCGCCTTTTCCTGGTTGCGCAGGATGAAGCGCTGCAGCTTGCCGCTCGGCGTCTTGGGCAGTTCGTCGACGAATTCGATCTCACGCGGATAGGCATGGGCCGACAGCCGGGCGCGGACATGGCGGCGCAATTCCTCCGCCAGCTCGGGCGTGGGCTCATAAGCCGGCTTCAGCACCACGAAGGCCTTCACGATCTCGGTACGCTCGGGGTCGGGCTTGCCGACCACGGCGGTCTCCACCACCGCCTTGTGCTCGATCAGCGCGCTTTCCACATCGAAGGGCCCGATGCGATAGCCCGACGAGGTGATGACGTCGTCCGACCGGCCGACGAAGGAGATGCTGCCGTCCTCGTTCAGCTCCACCGTGTCGCCCGACAGGTAATAGCGGCCGCGCAGCGACTTCGTCGGCATGTTCCAGTAGCCCTGGAACCAGAATTGCGGCGAGGCCTCGCGATCCACCGCCAGGATGCCGGGCTGACCCACGGGCAGTTCTTCCAGCGTGTCTTCATCCACCACCACGATGCGGTGGCCGGGCACGGCGAAGCCCGCGGCGCCGGCCTGAACCGGATGGTCCAGGTCATGATGGTTGCACAGCACCATGCCGAGTTCGGTCTGGCCGTAATGATCGTGGATCACCGTCCCCAGATGTTCGGCGAACCAGCGGATCACCTCGGGGTTCAGCGGCTCGCCGGCGCTGGAGACCGCGCGCAGCCGGCCCTTCACGCCTTCCGCCAGTTCGGGGCCGGCGGCCAGAAGCAGGCGATAGGCGGTTGGGGCACCCGCCAGATTGGTGACGCCCAGCTTCCCGATCAGACCATAGGTGCTCTCGGCCGTGAACGGCCCGTCATAGAAAGTGGTGGCGACGCCGAGCGACAGCGGGCCGGTGACCGCGTAATACAGGCCATAGGCCCAGCCCGGATCGGCGATGTTCCAGAACACGTCGTCGGCGCGCAGCCCCACCGCCAGCTGCATATAGCCCTTGAAGGCGGCGATTGCGCGCAGCGGCACCATCACCGGCTTGGCCGGGCCGGTGGTGCCCGAGGTGAACATGATCAGGAACGGATCTTCGCCGCGGCGCATGATCGGCGCGAAATCCGGGCTCTGCGCGGCGAGTTCGGCCTCGAAATCCAGATCGCCGGCACCGGCACCGCCGCGGATGACGGCGATGGTCGCCGGCACGCTCAGCTCGTTCAGCTTGTCGCGGTTCTGGGCGTCGGTCACGATCAGCTTCGTGCCGGCGGTGGCCGTGCGATGCTCGATCGCCTTGGGGCCGAAGGCGGTGAACAGCGGCTGATAGACCGCGCCCGCCCGCCAGGTGCCCAGGATGGTGACCAGCAGTTCCGGCACCCGCGGCAGCAGCCCGCCGACCCGGTCGCCGGGACCGATGCCGCGGGCGGCCAGCAGATTGGCGAAGCGGCCGGCCGCTTCTTTCAACGCGCCGAAGGTCATTGTGCCGCCATGGCCGTCGCGGCTTTCATAGCGCAGTGCGATCCGGTCGGGATCGGCGGCGGCATGGGCGTCGCAGCACTCCACGCAGGCATTCATCGCGGCAAGATCGCCGGCCAGCGACTGGCGCAGCATCGCTTCGAAATCGAAGCCCGCAGCCGCATCGGCCCAGGACTGGGTCATCGGTTATGTCTCCCCCGGTTCACGAGTGACGGTCCGCCGCTTGTTCCGCAGCGTGACGTTCCGGGCGAAGGTATGCACCGGGCCCGCGGTCGGCAATGGCCGTTCGGGTCACGTCATGCGATATGTTGCGTCATGTGGACCTTGGTCGGGGGGCGCGGGCTGCGGGGCCTGCTCTGCTCCGTGGCCATGAAACGACCGTTCGAATTATGTTGCCGCGGACGGCGTCGCGGGCGAGGATATGTGCCACGACAAGAAACAGACCGGAGGATTGCGCCCGATGTCCGCTTCGCCGAAGCTGCCCGAGTTCCGGACCCTCGATTATGCGGTCGAGGACGGGGTCGCGATCGCGACCTTCAATCGGCCCGAGAAGATGAACACCTTCACCTCGGCCATGATGTACGACCTGCTGCACCTCTTCGACGTCACCGATGCCGATGACGATGTGCGGGCGGTGATCGTCACCGGGTCGGGCCGGGCCTTCTGTGCCGGTGCCGATCTGGACAGCGGCGGCGACACGTTCGATTTCGACCGTCATGCCGGGCGCAAGAACCAGATCGCGGGCGTGCATCGCGACGGCGGCGGCCAGGTGACGCTGCGCATCTATGACAGCCTGAAGCCGGTCATCTCGGCGGTCAACGGCGCGGCGGTGGGCGTGGGCGCCACCATGCAGCTGGCGATGGACATCCGGCTGGCCTCGACCGCCGCCCGCTTCGGTTTCGTCTTCGCCCGCCGCGGCATCACGCCCGAGGCCTGCTCGTCCTGGTTCCTGCCGCGGCTGGTGGGCATGCAGACCGCGCTGGAATGGGTTTATACCGGCCGGGTCTTCGGCGCCGACGAGGCGCTGAGCCGCGGGCTGGTGCGTTCCCTGCACGAACCCGACGATCTGATGCCCGCCGCCCGCGCGCTGGCGCGCGAGATCGCCGACAACACTGCGCCGGTCTCGGTGGCGCTGGCCCGCCAGATGATGTGGCGCCTGCACACCGCCGATCATCCGATGGAAGCGCACCGCGTCGACAGCCGTGCCATCGTCTCGCGCGGCAAGACGGAAGACGTGACCGAGGGCGTGACCGCCTTCCTGGAAAAGCGGCCCGCCGCCTTCCCGGCGAAGGTGTCGACCGACATGCCCGATTTCTATCCGTGGTGGCCAGATCCCCGTTTTCGGTGATCCGCGCTTTCGCTGATCCCGACTTCCACTGATCAGGCCCCACGACCCGACACCTCACCCCGAACAAGAGCGACGCCTGCCCGATGGCCGATACCGAGATCCTGTTCCGCCCCTTCGACCTGGGGCCCCTGCACCTGCCCAACCGCATCGTCATGGCGCCGATGACCCGGTCCTTCTCGCCGGGCGGCATCGTGAACGAGGATGTCGCGGCCTATTACCGCCGCCGCGCCGAAGGCGGGGTGGGGTTGATCATCTCGGAAGGCACCGGCGTGGCGCGGCCGGCCTCGCTCAACGATCCCGCAGTGCCGCGCTTCTGGGGCGAGGCGGAGCTTGCCGGCTGGAAGCGGGTGATCGACGAGGTTCATGCCGCGGGCGGGCTGATGGCGCCGCAGCTCTGGCATGTGGGCTCGGCCCGCAACCCGATGACCGACTGGAAGGCCCCCGGGCCGATCGACAGCCCCTCGGGCCTGTCGTCTCCCGGCAAGCGCTTCACCGAGCCGATGACCGAGGCGGCGATCGCCGACACCATCGCGGCCTTCGCCCAGGCCGCCGCCGATGCGCAGCGCCTGGGTTTCGATGCCGTCGAGCTGCACGGCGCCCATGGCTATCTGATCGACCAGTTCTTCTGGTCGGGCACCAACGAGCGCAGCGACGGCTGGGGTGGCGCCACCCTGCCGGAACGCAGCCGGTTCGCGGTCGAGATCCTGAAGGCGGTGCGTGCGGCGGTGGGGCCGGACTATCCGGTGATCATCCGCCTGTCGCAGTGGAAGCAGCAGGATTTCACCGCCCGCCTCGCCAACACCCCCGACGAGATGGCCGCCTGGCTGGAGCCGATGGCCGATGCCGGCGCCGATGTTTTCCACTGCTCTCAGCGCCGCTTCTGGGAGCCGGAATTCGAGGGCTCGGAGCTGAACTTCGCCGGCTGGGCGCGCAAGCTGACCGGCAAGCCCACCATCACCGTGGGCTCGGTCGGGCTCTCGGGCGAGTTCGTCGCCGCCTTCCGCGGCGAGGGCTCGGAACCGGCGTCCCTCGACGGATTGATCGAGCGTTTCGAGCGTGACGAGTTCGACCTGGTCGCCGTCGGCCGGGCGCTGCTGAAGGATCCGGACTGGGTCGCCAAGATCCGCGACGGTCGCAGCTCAGAGCTGCAAGCGTTCACGCGTGAAGCCTTGGGCACACTCTATTGATCTCGTCTTGATTGGTTTTTCACGACATTTTCTCGGAAAGGACGCTGGCGGTGGTGGCAAAAAGGGGGTTTCGTGAAAGAGCCCCCTGCGTTCCGTTTGTTACCGGAGGTCGTCCGTGCCCAGGACCGCCGTCTTCGCCGTCACGTCCTGCATGATTCTTGCCGCCTGCGGAGGGGGCCCTTCCGAGACGTCCTCTTTTGCCCAGCTGTCCGGGCCCTGGTCGGCGCAGTTCAGCTGTGCCGATGGCTCGGCGCTGAAGGTTCGCTACGAACCCGATCATGCCGTCATCCGCACCAGCGATGGCGAAGGGCTGATCCTGCCGGCGGTGGAGCCCGGCCGGTACGAGACCAATCGCAACGCCCTGCTGCTCAGGGGCACAGGGGCGGCCTGGATGGTCGCGGGGCGGGTGACCGACTGCACGGCGGCCTGATCGCCACCTGCCGCCGTGAGCATTTGCGGGCCGCGCTTGCGCTTGTGCCCGGGACGGGATCTGCTGGCCGGAGACCACGAGGGAGGTTTCCGGTCATGTTATCCCTGATCCGGGGCCGCCTGGCCCCGTCCGTCATTCTGGCCTGCATGATTGCCGGCTGTGCCGCCGAACGCGACCTGCCGCCGCCCCCGCCGCCGGCACCGGATCCGGTGGCGGCGTCGCCTTCAGAAGATGTAAACAGCGTCTATACTGCAACCTATGTGTGTGACGACGGCACCCGTCTCGACGTGCGCTTCATCAACGGCCCGACGCTGGAAGACAGCCGCGCGGTCGTGTCGACCGGCGAGGGGGCGCCCCTGGTCCTGCCCCAGAAGATCGCCGCCTCGGGCATCTGGTATGCCACCCCGCGCCACGAACTCCGCGGCAAGGGCCGCGACGCGACCTGGACCGCGGGCCGTCGCGCCGCCGCCCATTGCCAGGCGACGGACTAGTCCGCGATCGCTTCCCACGGCCCGCGATCCACTACCAGGGCCCACGATCCACTACCAGGACACCGTGTCGCCAAACCGGTCGATGAAGCGCAGCCCGGGCCTGCCCTGCTGCGCGATCAGGGTGTCGACCAGGGTCGGAATGGTCTCCTCCATGCTGAACGGTGCGCCGGGCCCGCCCAGCCCGGTGCGGATCCAGCCCGGCGCCATCAGCACCATCGCACGCGGGTCGCCGGCCTGGCGGGCGGCATAGCTGCGCATGAGCTGATTGAGCGCCGCCTTGCTGGCGCGATAGACCTCGAAGCCGCCGCTGGTGTTGTTGGCGATGCTGCCCTGGCCCGACGACATGACACCGATCAGAGACCATCGGACTTGACCAGGTCCTCAAGCCCTTCGACCGCCCGCATCACGCCCAGGGCATTGGTCAGCATCACCTGCATGAAGTCTTCGGTTGCGACCCGGGCGGCCGGCGCGGCAGCGTCCCGATTGGCGGTTCCGGCATTGACGAACAGGATGTCCAAAGCGCCTGACGGCATCCGCTCGCGCAGCGCCCTGATCTGTGCGGGTTCGGTGATGTCGAGTGGCTCGATGGTGATCTGATCGGGCCAGGCATCGGCCAATGCGTGCAGGTCTGTCCGGCCGCCGTCGCGGACCGTGCCGATGACATGCCATCCCTTCGAGACGAACGCGGCTGCCATGGCCTGACCGAGACCGCGAGAGGCGCCGGCGATCAGGATCGTCTTCGGCGTTTCGGTGGGCAGGTTGCTCATATGTGGCTCCTTTCATCCGTGCCGTCCGATTATGCCGGCGGCCATGACATGCACCACATGCATCAGATACAAACGATCATTGCAGCAGACGCCTTGCGTCCTGCCGCGCCGGGGATGAGCCTGCCATGACCGCGATCGATCTGAACCTGCTGACCGCCCTCGACGTCCTGCTGGCGGAGCGCAGCGTAACCCGGGCTGCCGGGCGCCTTGGTCTCAGTCCCTCGGCCATGAGCCGCACATTGGCGAGGCTGCGGGCGGCGACGGGCGACCCGCTGCTGGTGCAGGCCGGGCGCGTGCTGGTGCCGACCCCCCATGCCGAGCACCTTGCCGGACGTCTTCATGTCCTTGTCCGCGAGGCGCATGCCGTGCTGACGCCGGCGGCGGGGGATCTCGATCCGGCGTCATTGGCGCGAACCTTCACGATCCGCGCCAATGAAGGCTTTGTATCGCTCTTTGCGGCCGGGATCGTCGCTGCGATCACGCAGGAAGCGCCACTGGTCCGGCTCCGTTTCGCACCGAAGCCCGACAAGGATGTGCGCCCGCTGCGGGAGGGGCTGATCGACGTCGAGGTCGGCACGACCGGCGCCTCGGCGCCCGAGATGCGCAGCCAGATGATCTTTCGCGATCGCTTCATCGCCGCGGCCCGCCACGGCCACCCGGTGTTCGACGGGGTGATGACGCCCGAGCGCTATGCCGCCTGTAGCCATGTCGTGGCGTCGCGCAGGGGGGCCATGACCGGCCCGGTGGACGAGGCGCTTCACGAGATCGGCCTGAAACGCCGGATTGTCGCGGTGGTACCGGGCTTTCTCGATGCGCTGACGGTTGCCCGCCGGTCCGACCTGGTCGCTCTGGTACCGCAATCCTGCCTCTTGCACGGGCAGATGGCGCACGGGCAGGGGGCGGCGCAGGGCCTGCAGGGGTTCGACCTGCCCTTCACCACACCCGAACTGGCGATCAGCCTGATGTGGCACCCCCGTCTCGACGCGGACCCGGCACACCGATGGTTCCGGCAGGCACTGATGGCGGTGTGCCGGAAGATGACCTGACGCTGATCCCCACCCCTCCCGGCTTGCAGATCATCGTCGGCAGCGGCAGAGTGGCCGGCGGGGATGGAGACGGGCATTCAGCCGCGACAACAAGGGACAAGGGAATGATCAGTGGTGCGGATATCGCCGCCGGCAGGGCGGGCGGGCTCAGGATCGGGCCGGAGGTGGTCGTGGATCCTGCGGCCAGGATCGATCGCTCGGCGGCGATCTTCGGCAAGGTAACGTTGAAGGCCGGCGTGTCGGTCTGGATGAATGCCGTTTTCCGGGCTGAGATGTTCGATGTGGTGATCGGCGAGAACACCAATATTCAGGACTTCGTGATGGTCCATGTCGGCAACCGGACCGGCACCCATGTCGGCCGCAACTGTTCCATCACCCATCATGTCACCATCCATGGTTGCACGATCGGCGACAACGTGCTGGTCGGCATCGGCGCCACCATCATGGATGATTGCGTCATCGGCGAGAATTCGATCATCGCGCCGCAGAGCTGCCTGAAGGAAGGCACGGTGATCCCACCCAATTCGATCGTGGTCGGCACGCCGGGCAAGGTGGTGCGCACCCGCGACAATGCCGCCGCCAACCGGCTGAACGCCTTCCTCTACCGCCGAAATGCTGAGGCCTATGCCGAAGGCGACGACCGGTTGTGGTCGCGCGAGAGCTTCCATGCCGAGATGGAGGCGGAAATCGCCCGGATCGCCCGCGAGGCAGACTGATCGGGGCGTCGGCCGATCAGAGATCCGATGCCTTGGGCCGCCGCGGTGCGGGCGCCGGCGGATCGGCCAGCAGGCGGGCGCCGCGGCCACGGGCGGCGGCACTTTCGTCGTAATAGCGGGCGGCGACCGCGATCGACCGGTGCAGCGACTGGGCCATGGCCTGCTGGATCGGCACGTCGCGGTTGGCCGCCTCGGTCATGAAGCCGGACCTCAGGCCATGGGCGCTGATCTGGCGCGGGTCCAGCCCGGCCTGTGCCGCGCGGGTCTTCACGATCCGCGCCACGGCCTGGCCGCTCAACCCATCCAGGCCGCGCCGGCCGAAGCCGCGGCCGTCGGGGGTGATGCGCGGATTGCCGTGGCGGTCGATCGGCACGAAAACCGCGCCTGAGCGGATGCCCGAGGCCTGGAGCCAGGCATCCAGCAGCTCCACCGGCCGGCCGATCAGCCAGACCCGGGCGCCGTCCACGGCGCGGGTGGTTTTGGTGCGGGGCAGGGCGATGGTCATCGCGGGCAGCCAACCCGCCGCCGTGCCCTCGGGCGTCAGCGCGCCGTCGGGGGCGATCTCGGCCGGCTGCGGCCGTTCCCGGCGCAGATGTTCCATCCGGATCATGCCGGCCTCGCTGCGCCGCCGCCCGCCGGACGCCCACATCACCGCCAGAAGGGCGGCATCGCGCGCCGCGCGCAGCGGCTCGCGGTCGATATCGATCTCGCAGGCCTGAAGCAGGGCTTCCAGCGTGTCGGCCAGAACCGGCGCCTGGGCCTTGCGGCCGGGCATGTAGGTGGAGGCACGCATCAGCTTGCGCCGCACCTCGCGCACGCCGGGGTCTTCGGTCGGGGGTTTGAGCCCGCGCATGCGGTGCAGCGAGGCCCAGCTGGCCAGGCGGCGGGCGACGGTGGCCGGGGCAGCCGGCCCCGCCTCGCGTTTCAGCCCGGCGGCCAGCAGCTTCTCTTCCACCGCCCGCGGCATGCCATGGTCCGGATTGCGGGCGCGTTCTTCCGCATCGTAAAGGTGATGGACCATGAAGCGGACTACCGCCGAAGGGGGGGCCGGCCAGGGCAGATGCTGGCCACCATTGGCCGCCGCCCACCAGCCGGCCAGATAGCGGGCGTCCTTGATCAGCGCCAGGCGGCTGTTGGCGGCGATGCCCGCGCCCAGCAGCACATGCAGGGTCTCGCGCTCGGCCTCGTCCAGGTCGCCCAGCCCACCGGTTTCAACGGCCCCCGGCAGCCCGGCTTCGACATGATCCTGGGTCGCAACCAGGCGCGCGGCCGGCCGGATCGGCTCGTCGGTCAGCACGACCTTGCGGCGGCCCCGCCGTGGTGCGGCGCCGTTGCCTGCACCACCCCTGGCCCCACCGGTCCCACTGCGCCCGGACCCTGCCGCCATGCCTTATGCCTCCATCTTCAGCCATCCGCACCGCTGCGGATCCGTTCCGGCTTCAGGCTAGGCGTTCCGCGGCGTCCGGTCAAATCGGCGGGGGCGGGAGAGGCCGGCCGGTATGCATGGAGTGTCACGAATTGGGGCGCTTCGCAAAAATTGCGATGGGGCATTGTAAAGATCATGTTAGTTTCCAGTCATCGACCGGAACAGAACGGATCGGCGCACCCCCCGTGTCCAGATGGTCCCCCAGCCTCGTTATCCTCTGCGCCTTCTTCGTCGGGCTGGTCCTGGCCGGGGCGGCGACCTTCCTTGCCGTCGACCAGCCCTGGACGGGGCTGCGGCTGGTGGATGACGGCGACGCCGGCCCGGCGCGAGAGCCGGGCGTGCGCATCGCGGCCGTCGCCCGCAACGGCCCCGCCGCAGCGGCGGGGGTGGCCCAGGGCATGCGCCTGGTCGCGATCGAGGCCGGCGGCCGGCGCGAGGAGGTTCTGCCCGGCGATCTGATCGAGGAAAGCGACATGCTGCCGGGCTTCCCAGCGATCATCGCCTTCCAGGACCGCCAGACCCGGCTGGCCGCCATTCTGGCCGCCGACTGGGTTGAGCTGCATCTGGTCGACCCCGAGGGAGAGCCGATCCGGCTGTGGATCGCGCCCGCCGATGCCCGGCCGATCCTGGATCTGCCGCTGCTGTTCTGGGTGCAGATCATGACCGGCGTCGGCGCGATGCTGATCGGCGGCTGGGTTCTGGGGCTGCGCCGCGACGGCTCGGGCCCGCTGATGTTCTTCCTGAGCGCGCCGACCCTTGCCGTTTCGGCCTTTTCCGCCGCGGTCTACGGCACCCGGGAACTGGCGATCGACGGCATGCTGTTCCGCGAGCTGTCGGCGCTCAATCACCTGGGGGCGATCGGCTTCGGCGCCGCCATGATTTCGCTGTTCCTGGTCTATCCCAAACGGCTGGTGTCGAACCTGGTGCCGGTTGCGGTCGGCATAGCCGTGGCGGTGCTCTGGGTGCTCGACACCCTGCGGCTGACGCCCGGCCCCGGCTATGGCGGCTATTACGCCACGCTGATCGAGATGATCCTGATCGTCACCCTGATCGGGGTGCAGTGGCGGAAGAACCGCCACGATCCCACCGCGCGGGCGGCGCTGCGCTGGCTGGGCCTGTCGATCGTGCTGGGGGCCGGCGCCTTCACCATGGCGATGATGGTACCGCTGACGCTGGGCACCGAACCGCTGCTCTCTCAGGGCATGGCCTTCGGCTTCTTCCTGCTGATCTATATCGGCCTGGCACTCGGCGTGCGCCGCTATCGGCTGTTCGAGCTGGACGAATGGGCCTTCAAGGTCATGTTCTACACCCTTGGCGCCATGCTGCTGCTGGCCATGGATGGGGTGTTGATCTGGCTGATCGGGCTGGACCAGGCGCCGTCGCTGGGGCTGTCGCTGATCGTGGTCGGTTTCGGCTATCTGCCGCTGCGCGAGATCTTGTGGCGGCGCATGGTGCTGCGCCGGCCGATCGCCGATCACGAGCTGTTCCGCCAGGTGATCGAGGTCGCCTTCACCGCGCGCCCGGCCGAGCGCGCCGAACGCTGGCGCCAGCTGATCCGCACCGTTTTCGACCCGCTGTCGCTGGAGCCGGCCCGGGGCGAGGTGTCGGTGGCCCGGGCCGATGCCGATGGTGTGATGCTGCTGCTGCCGCCCACCGCCGACGCGCCGGCGCTGGAGGTGCGCTATCCCTGGCGTGGCCGCGGCCTGTTCGGCCCCGCGCATCTGCAATTGGCGCGCGAGATGACCCAGCTGATGCGCCATGCCGACGAGGGCCGCGCCGCCTATGAACGCGGCGCCACCGAGGAACGCCGCCGGATCGCCCGCGACCTGCACGACGATGTCGGCGCCCGCCTGCTGACCGGGCTGCACAAGGCCGATCTGGGCGAGACCCGCAGCCTGATCCGTAGCGCGCTCGCCGATATCCGCACCATCGCCGCCGGCCTTGCCCGCGGTTCCATGCCGCTCGGCCGGGTGATCGCGGATCTGCGCCACGAAACCTCGGGCCGGCTGGAGGCGGCGGGCCTGGCGCTGGACTGGCCGCTGGACGACGGTGCCCATGACGAGCTGCCGCTCGATTATGCGGTCTACCGCAACCTGTTCGGGGCATTGCGCGAGATCATCAGCAATGTCATTCGTCATGCAGCGGCCACCACCGTCCGGATCGAGATCCGGGTCGAGGATGGTTCGCTGTACCTCTCGGTGGCGGATGACGGGATCGGCCTGGTGGCGGCCGCCGCTGCGGATGCCGACGGCCGTGCAGACGCCGATGGGGAACGGCCATCCGGCGGCCTCGGCCTCGGCAATCTGGCGCGGCGGGTGGGCGATCTGGGTGGCCGGATCGCCTTCCCCGAACAGCCGAGGGGCACGCGGGTGGATCTTGAACTGCCGCTGGAGGGCACACGTCCGGCGACAGCCGGCTGACATCGGCATCCAAGCTTGAGGACACGGAATGAGCGGCAGCAGCACCGAACAGCGTATCGGTCTCGTGATCGAAGACCTGGCCCCCACCCGTGCCTGGCTGGTCGAGATGCTGACCCTGACCTTCCCGGGCATCCGGGTGGTGACGGCCGACAGCCTGGCCTCGGCCCGCACGGCCATGGCCGGGTGTTTCGGCCCGGTGGATGCCGCCCGCAGCGTGCCGCATCTGGCCCTGGTCGATCTGGGCCTGCCCGACGGGTCGGGGATCGAGCTGATCCGCGAACTGGCCTGCGCCCGGCCCGATGTGATGCCAATCGTCACCACCATCTATGACGATGACGGCCATCTGTTCGACGCCATCACCGCCGGCGCCCAGGGCTATCTGCTGAAGGATCAGGATGCCGGGCTGCTGGCGCAGTATCTGCGCCGGATCGAGCGAGGCGACCCGCCGCTCTCGCCCTCGATCGCGCGGCGGATCCTGGCCCGGCTGCGCAGCCCGGCCGCGCCCGTACCGACCGCCCCCGGCGCCACGCTTTCCCCCGCCGATCCCGACGTCACCCTGACGCCCCGGGAAATAGAGGTGCTGTCGCTGCTTGGCCGCGGCCTGCGCAATGCCGAAGTCGCGCGGCTGCTGTCGCTCAGCGAGCACACCATTGCCGGCTATGTGAAGGCGATCTACGCCAAGCTCAGCATCTGCTCGCGGGCGGAAGCCGCGCTGGAGGCTGCGAAGCGGGGGCTGGTCTGACCGCCCCCCTCAACGCAGTCAGCGCCCGGCGCGCAGCCGCACCCGCCGGTAGAGCGGCGCCACGATCAGCGGCGAGAGGTAAAGCGGCAGCTGCCCCGCCGCCATGATCAGCTCAAGCGGCCGGTCGCCCTGGCCGGAAATCGCCGCCAGCAGCAGGATCATGTTGCGATTGCCCGAGACCAGCGCCGCCGACAGCCGCGCCTGCACCGGGACCGGCCCAAGGATCGCGAAGCCGAAGACCGCGAAGCCCGTGGCCTGCAGTGCCAGGTTCAGCGCCAGCGTCGACAGGATGGCGAGCGTCATGAAGCCGGGGGCCGCGACCAGCGCCGGCCCCACCCCGTGCATCACCGCAAGGCCCACCGCCGCCACCAGCAGGGTGATGCCGGTGTCGATGGCGGGGGCCGCCCGCCTGATGCGCGGTCGGCCGATCAGGGCTGTGACCAGAAAGGCGCCGCCGAAGCTTGCCCCGATCATCACCGCCAGACGCAGCGCCGTCACCACCGGATCGATCGCCGCCCCGCCGCCCAGCAGCAGCGCCACCGCCGGCAGGATCACCGGCGCCAGGATATTGGTCGGCAGCCCGACCAGGGTGAGCAGGGCGACATCGGTCCCCAGCAGCACGCCATAGGCCGCCGCCGACATCATGCCCGGTGTCGCCGCGATCAGGGTCATGGCGCGCAGGAAGACGTCGTCGGCCGGCAGCACCAGCCGCCCCAGGCACCAGACCAGCACCGGGCAGGCGAGCAGGATCCAGAAAATCACCACGATGCCGAGCCCCGGCCGGCGCAGCACGGCGACGAAGGCCGCCGGCTCCACCCGAAGCAGGGCCAGGAACATGGTCAGGCACGACAGCGGCAGCAGTGCCGGATTGGCCGCGGCCGCCAGATCCGGCAGCAGAATGCCGAGCCCGGCGCCCGCCGCCATCAGCCAGGCGCCATGGCGGCGGATCAGGGCGGTCAGGGCGCCGGGTGCGGGGAGGGGCATCGGTGGTGATCGCCCTATGACAGCGATTTCGGCAGCGCCGTCACCACCTCGGGCACCAGCACCATCAGCATCACGAAGGCGACCATGATCAGGCAGAAGGGCAGGGCGGCGCGGGCCAGTTTCAGGATGGGCGTGCCGGTCAGGCCCTGGATGACGAACAGGTTGAAGCCGACCGGCGGGGTGATCTGGGCCATTTCGACGGTCACGATCAGGAAGACGCCGAACCAGATCGGGTCGAAGCCGGCGGCGGTGACCAGCGGCAGGGTGACCGGCAGGGTCATCACGATCGCCGACAGCCCGTCGAGGATGCAGCCCAGCATCAGGTAGAAGACCAGCAGCACCGCGATCAGCATATAGGGGTGCAGACCCAGCGCCTCGATCTGGCCGGCGATTTCGACCGGCAGGCCCAGCCGTGCCATGGCCTTGGACAGGAACAGGGCGCCCGAGATGATCAGCCCGATCATCGAACAGGTGCGGACCGTGCCGAGCAGGGCATCGAACAGCTTGCGCCAGGTGAGCGTGCGCTGGCCCAGCGCCACCAGCAGGGCGCCGAGCACGCCCATCGCCGCCGCCTCGGTGACGCTGGCGAAGCCCAGATACATGGAGCCGATGACGAAGAGGATCAGGAACAGCACCGGTGCCAGCGACAGCAGGGCGCCGAATTTCTGCCCCCAGGACAGCCGCGGTTCTGCCTCGGGCAGCAGCGACGGGTCGATCGTGGTCCGCAACCCCAGATAGCCCATATAGAGCAGCGCCAGGATCAACCCCGGCACGATGCCGGCCATGAACAGTTCCAGGATCGAGACATTGGCGAGCACGCCATAGACGATCATCGGGATCGAGGGCGGGATCAGGAAGCCGAGCGTGCCGGCACCGGCCAGCGAGCCCATGGCGAGGTTGCGGTCATAGCCGCGGGCCAGGAGTTCCTTGAGCGTGATCCGCCCGACGGTCGCGGTGGTGGCGGCGGAGGATCCCGAAACCGCGGCGAACAGGGTGCAGCCCAGCACGTTCACATGCAGCAGCCGGCCGGGCAGGCGCCGCGTCCAGGGGGAAAGCCCTGAGAACAGGTTCTCGGAGAGCCGGGTGTGGAACAGCAGCTCACCCATCAGGATGAACAGCGGCAGGGTCACCAGCTCGGCCGAGGTGGCCGTCGACCAGAGATCGCCTGCGAGGAAGCGGTCGACCCGCATGTTGCGGAAGACTTCCAGGCTGACCAGGCCGATGGAGGTAAGGGTGATGCCCACCCAGACGCCGGCGGAGAGCAGCCCCACCAGCATGCCGAAAACCAGAAGCAGGGGCAGGCTCATTCGATCCCTCCGGCATGTCGGCCGGCATCTTCCACCGGATCATTAACCAGCGCGCGCAGCACACGGGCGAGGAAGGCGAGGGCGAGCAGCACGAAACCGGCGGCAAGCAGACCCTGCGGGATGATCAGCGGCGTCGCCAGCGGATAGAACGACCGCGAACCGATCTCGGCGGTGCGGATCGCCTGCGAGACCATGGCGACGGCGATGAAGCCGGTGACGCCCAGGCCGAAGACGCTGCCGGCCAGGTCCATCAGCCGGCGTGCGGCCGGCGGCAGGGCCTGGGTCACCGCCGCGACCCGGATATGGCCGCCGGTACGCAGCGTCCAGCCGGTGCCGCAGAACAGCACGAAGGCCAGAAGATAGGTGCTGAACTCGATCGCCCAGGGCTGCGACCAGGCGAAGGCCGAGGTGGTGATCACCTCGACGATCAGCAGCAGGGCGAGCAGGGCGGCGGCAAGGGCCGCCACGACCGCGCCGACATAGTTCAGGCGGTCGATGAAGCGGGTAAGCAGGCGCAGGGCCGTCATGACGCCCCAATCCAGTTTGGGTGGTGACCGTGAAGGGGTGGGGGCGGGAGGTGTGGAGGTCCGTCCGCCGGCGCCCGGCCTGAAGGCCGGGGCCGCCGAGGGGGAGGCAGAGACGACCCAGGTCCAAGGGGGAGACAGGGTGCCCGGGCGCCGGCGGTCCGGATCAGTGGCCGACGGCCTTGTGATAGGCGTCGAGCAGGGGGGCGGCGGCGGGGTTCGCCGTCACGAACTCGCCTTCCATCGAGGCGGTGGCCTCGCGCATTGCGGTTTTGAGCGCGTCGGAGGCGGGCTCGACGGTCATGCCGTTGGCGCGCAGCTCGTCCATGCGCTTGGCGTGTTCGGCCTTGCTGATCTCCCAGAACTGGGGCTCCAGCTTATGGGCGGTGGCCTCGATCATCTTCTGCTGCTTGGGATCGAGCCGGTTCCACTCGTCCAGGTTCACCACCATCAGGTTGGACGCCCACATATGGTTGGTGTTGTAGGCGTGCTTCAGGAACTCCCAATATTTCTGGGCGACCGCGGTGGTGCCCGAGGTCATCACCGCATCCAGCTTGCCCGAGGCGAGCGCCGGCACGATGTCGGGATTGTTCATCTGCAGCGCCACCATGCCCAGCCGCGTGACCATGTCGGCGGTCACCCGGTCATAGGTGCGCATGCGCACGCCTTTCAGGTCGTCCAGCGTCGCGACCGGCGTCTTGGTGAAGAAGTTCTGGCTGGGCCAGGGCACGACATACAGCACCTTCTGGCCGCGCTTCTGCAGTTCCGCTTCCCAGACCGGGCGCACGATCTTCATCAGCGCCGCCAGGTCGTTATAGTCCGAAATCAGGAAGGGGATGCTCTCCACGCCGAGCAGCGGGATTTCGCCGACATTCTGGAAGGCGGCGTATTCCGCCATCGGCACCGCGCCGTCTTCCACCGCGCGCAGCGACTCGTTCGCCTTGATGCCCAGCGCGCCGCCGGTGTGGATGGTCATCTCCACCGCGCCGCCGGTGACCGCCTTCACCTCTTCGGCGAATTTCTGCGCATTGGTGGAATGGAACTCGGTCGGGCCCCAGGGCAGCGACACGTCCCATTGGACATCGGCCGCCCGTGACGCCACGGGCTGGAAAAGGGTGAAGGCCGCAGCCGCGGCGATCGCCGCGAAACCGCGGCGCAGCGTCGGATGATGCATGATGGTCGGGCTCCCTGAAGCCTGGGTCTCTGCCGTCCGTGCCCGCTAGGGCCATCCCCGATAGGGCGCGCCCCGCCGGCCGGACCGCCAGGTCCGGCACGGCGGCTCCCGACACGCCGTCGCAGGTTGTTATGCCCTTGAGCAAAGCACGGGCAGCCGATCCTGACAAGAAATATGTACGGACAAATTTTAAAATGTCTGGACAAATATCACAGCGATCGCGCTAAGCTGCGGCGACCGCAGGCAGGCAATCGGGAGAGGCCGAATGGAGCAGGAGATCTATCTGGAACGGCAGGGGCCGATCGCGCGCATCGTGCTGAACCGGCCGGCGAAACGCAATGCCATGACCGCGGCCATGTGGCGGGCGATCCCGGCGCTTTGTGCCGAGATTGCAGAGGATCCCGAAGCCCTGGTCGTGGTGCTGACCGGCGCCGGCGGCAAGGCGTTCAGCGCCGGCGCCGACATCGCCGAATTCCCCGAGGTCTATGAAACGCCCGAAAGCACCCGCGCCTATAACGAGGCGGTGGAGGCGGCACAGGAGGCGATCGTGGCGCTGGACCGTCCGACCATCGCCGCGATCAGCGGCGCCTGCGTCGGCGGCGGCTGCGGCCTGGCGCTGGCCTCGGATTTCCGCTTCGCCACGGAAGATGCCCGCTTCGCGATCCCGCCGGCGACGCTGGGGCTTGCCTACAGCTTCAACGCCACCCGCCGCCTGGTCGGCAAGGTCGGCCCGTCGCGCGCCAAGGACATGCTGTTCTCGGGCCGCCTGATCGCGGCCGACGAGGCGCTGCGCATCGGCCTGGTTGACCGCGTCGTCCCGGCCGGGGCGCTGGACCAGACGGTCGCCGCCTATGCCGAACGCCTGGCCTCGGTCTCGCAATACACCATCCGCACCATGATGCGCATGGTCGACGCCATCACGCTCGGCGCCGACGAGCCCACGCCCGAGCTTGCCGAGGCCTGGGCCGCTTCCTTCACCGGCACCGATTTCGCCGAAGGCTACCGGGCGTTCATGGAGAAGCGGGCGCCGGTCTTCCGGTGGCGATGACGGAGGCACAACATCTAAAGGTCATTTATATAGAAACAAAACAACCTGGACTCGATAATTCTGCTAAAGGGGCCTACCGTCGTCTCCCATGCATGTCGCCGTCGCAGCCTGCGTCATCCCGGAGACATCCCATGCCCCTGGACGAACCCCCTGCTGCCGACGAGCATGACCGCATCGTCGGTGCGGCGCTGGCTGATCTGCAGCGCAAGGGCCTGGCGCCCGATCACGCCATCCTGCGGGCGCTCGCCGGCCCGGAATCCGAGGCGGCGATTGCCCGGGCGCTGGCCGCAGCGCCGGCCTCTGCGGCACCCGAGGCGCGGATCGCCCCGGGCACGATCGGGTTCACCGACGGCCGGGCGCTGACCATCAACGTGACCGGCGCCCTGCGTGGGGAGGCGTCCTTCGTGCAGCATCACACGGTTGCGGCACGGGGCAATGCGGGCCTGGAACTGCCGACCCTGGTCACCGGCCGTGCCGGGCTGGTGCTGTTCATGCCCGAACAGGCGGCCGGTGCGATCAGCGTCTTCAGGACCGGCCGCCCCGATCAGGCGATCGTGCTCGTCCCGCCCGGCGGGCTGGTGACCTCGGATCAGCCGGCGACCGACAGCCGCGCGCCGCTCGACTACACCACGCGCGCCTGGAGCGCCCGCCTGCCTGCCGCCTGGATGGCCAGCGGGCTCGACCTCACCTTCCGCAGCGATGACGGACGGACCGGCAACCTGCCGGCATCGGGGATCGATTTCGATGCGCCGGCAGAGTTGGTGCTGCAGAACATCCGCATCGGCATGCTGACCGATTATGGCGATCATCACTGGTTCGAGCAGGACCCGGCCATGGCCGGGCTGGACTATTTTCAGAAGATCCCCGTGCGCCGGCTGATCGTCGCGGCCTATCTGCCGGTACGCCTCCAGCCGATCCGGATGCCGGATGGCCGGCTTTACACCACCGCCAGCACCGATCAGGGTGGTGTCTATGATGGCGACATGCGCGAGAACATCGGCAAGGCGATGATCTCGATCGGCATCAACAACGCCAATTTCGGCATCGTCGACACCGCCGGTGCCGAGCAGGTCCAGCCGCAATATTACCGGCAGGTGGTCGTCCACACCAATGTCGGCGTCTATGCCAACGGCGTCCAGGTCCATGGCCTGAGCGGCGGCAACGGCATGGCGACGTTGATTTCGACCGACGGCAACGAATTCTCGCACGAGCTGGGCCATAATCACGGCCTGGGCCACTATCCCGGCGGCGGGCAGTGGTCGGCGCAGAATCCTGCCAGCGGCTGGGGTTATGACGACTGGCGCAGCCGCTTCATCGGCAATCTGTGGTGGGAGGCGGCCCCCCAGGACACCGTCATCGAAGGGGTGACCACGCCGCCCTTCGCCGGCAGCTATACCTTCAACGCCGACCCCATGGCGGGCGGCCGGCCGAGCGGTGCGATCACCCGGCTGACGCTGCACACCGGCTACAGCATCCGGCGCGTTCAGCAGGCTTTTGCCGCCACACCCGTGCCCGATCCGTCGAGTGCGACCGGCTATCGCAAATGGAACCCCGCCAGCCACAGCATGGAGCCCTTCGCACCGGGCGGGCCGAAACCGGTCCATTCCGGCGTGCCGGTGGTCACCCTGGTCGGCTTCTTCGATCCCGATGCCCGCTTCGATACCTTCCTCTGCCCGCTTTACGGCAATTACGGCCAGGTCTTCGACCTGCCGCCGCCGGCATCGACCAGCGGCACGGCGTGGCTGGAAATCTCCGGTCCTGCCGGCACGCGGCGGATCGCGCTCGGCAATGCGCGTCACGCGGCCGGGCAGATGAATAAGTTCCACATCAATCTGCGTCAGAGCGACCTGCCGGTCACGGCGACCTTCGTCGACCGCACCGGGCGCCGGCAGTCCTTCACGGTGCCTGTGCCGCCCGCGGCCCTGCCCGACCCGGTGGTGATCGGCGGCGATGACGGCTGGGAGACGGCGGTGGTGCCGCGCCTGCCCGATTTCACCCGCTGGGCGCCAGAACCGCCAGTGCTGGACAGCGAGCAGGAACTGGAGCGCCAGCTGGCCGACACCTATGGGCCGGTGCACGCCTGGCGGAGCGATGCCCGCAGCGGCCGCCGGCCCGGCGAACTCTATGGCTACGACAATCCCTACAATGGCCGACGGCAGTATTTCCTGCTCAAGGCCGACACCTATTGGTATTTTCCGACCGAGAGTACCGACAACCAGTGGTGGCGGTATCTGGGCGACGCCAATGCCTTCGTCGACCACCGTCCAAACCCGCTGCGGGCCCGCGCTCAGGCTGCCAGCGCCACGCTCGATGCGGCCCTGAAAACCTATTACGGCACGACCCAGCTGGTGACCTGCCCGAGGAGTCGGGCAGAGGCGCCGTCACCCCCGGTGCGGGCCGGCGTCGTTGGGGCGCTGTGGTACGCGGCGGCCAGCCGCCGCTATTTCCTCCAGCGGGTGGCGAGTGCCGGATGCGGGGACCTGCCCGGGACGGCCACCGACAACGCCGCCTTCTGGTATGTTGGGGAGGCGGATGATCTGACGGCCCTGTTCATGCGCCCGATGGCCCGCAGCGAGGCAGACCGCCACCAGGCCGCGTGGTACAGGGTCGACCGTTTCCTCGAATGGGGCGAGCGTGGCGAGGGCACGGTCGGACGCCTGTTCCACTACGAAAATACCTACCGCAACACGCTGGACTATTTCGTTCAGCAGGAAGGCGGTGCCTATTACTTCCCGACCGACCAGGCCAGCGGCGGCGGCTGGCTGTATCTCGGCAGCTTTCGCTGACCCGGCGGTCATGGCGGGGGAGGGGAGGGCGGCTCAGATCGCCGCCCCCTCTTCCTCGGCCTGGCGCATCAGGAATTTCTGGATCTTGCCGGTGACGGTCATCGGCATGTCTTCCACGAAGCGGATGCGGCGCGGGATCTTGAAATGGGCGATGCGGCCTTCGCAGAAGCCCAGCACCGCGGCCTCGGTCAGGCTGCTGCCGTCGGGATTGTCGGCGCGGCGGATCCAGGCGCAGACCTGTTCGCCGTATTTGGCGTCGGCGATGCCGAACACGGCGACGTCCAGAATGCCCGGATGGGTGATCAGGAAGTTTTCGATCTCGACCGGATAGATGTTCTCGCCGCCGCGCAGGATCATGTCCTTCGACCGGCCGACGATGCGGCAGCGGCCGCGTTCGTCGATCACGCCCAGATCGCCGGTGCGCATCCAGCCGCCCGGGGCGATGGCATCGCGGGTGCGGGCCTCGTCGTTCCAATAGCCGGCCATCACGCTGTAGCCGCGGGTGTGCAGCTCGCCCACCGTGCCGACCGGCACCACCCGGTCGTCGCCGTCGACGATACGGACTTCGACGAAGGGATGGATGGTGCCCACCGTCTCGGTGCGGGTTTCAAGATCGGCATCGGCGCGGGTCTGGAAGCTGACCGGGCTGGTTTCGGTCATGCCATAGCAGATGGTGACCTCGCGCATGTTCATCTTCGCGATGACTTCGCGCATGGTCTCGATCGGGCAGGGGGCGCCGGCCATGATGCCGGTGCGCAGCGTCGAAAGGTCGAAGCTCTTGAAATCGGGCAGGGCCAGTTCGGTGATGAACATGGTCGGTACGCCGTGCAGGGCGGTGCAACGCTCGGCCTGCACGGCTTCCAGCGTTGCCCGAGGCTCGAAGGCTTCCGAGGGGAAGACCATGGTCGCGCCATGGGTGATGCAGGCCAGAACCGACAGCACCATGCCGAAGCAGTGATAGAGCGGCACCGGAATGCACAGCCGGTCGGCCTCGGTGAAGCCCATGATCCGGCCGACGAAGAGGCCGTTGTTCAGGATGTTGTTGTGGGTGAGCGTGGCGCCCTTGGGCGATCCGGTGGTGCCGCTGGTGAACTGGATGTTGATCGGGTCGTCCGGACGCAGCGTCGGGATGATCGCGTCCAGCGTCGTCCGCGCCGCCGCATCGGCAAAGCCGGTCAGCGTCTCGAAGCCGATCATCGCGCCGCGGCTCTTACCCAGCGGGATGACGAATTCCAGGTCGGGCAGGCGTGCAGAGCGCCCGCCCGCTTCGGCAAATTCCGGCGCGACCTCCAGCAGCATGTCGACATAGCGCGAGGTCTTGAAGGTCTCGGCCAGCACCAGCGCCCGGCAGCCCGACAGCTTCAGCGCGTGTTCCAGTTCGAAGGTGCGGTAGGCGGGGTTGATGTTGACCAGGATCAGCCCGGCGCGTGCGGTTGCGAACTGGATCAGTACCCATTCCACCCGGTTCGGCGACCAGATGCCGATCCGGTCGCCCGGCTCCAGCCCCAGCCCGATCAGCCCGGCGGCAAGCTCGGTGACCCGGCGGTCGAACTCCGCCCAGCTCCAGCGGACATTCTGGTGCACCACCACCAGCGCATCCCCCTCGGGCCAGGTTTCGGCCGTGCGGGCAAGGGCGGTGCCGATGGTCTCGTAGCGCAGCGGCACATCGCTGGTGCCGCAGACATAGCTCATGGTCAGCTCGGACATGGGAGTATGCCGTCTCGATTTCGGAAAGCGGAATGACGTGATGACGAAGGGCGGCGGGCGGCGCTCAGCTCACCATGCCGAGGGCGATCATGCCGCCCAGGTTTTCGGGCCAGCTGCGCGTGCGGCCGGCCTGCAGCAGCACCCGCGCCCAGGCCACCCAGCCCGACCAGGCGATGCGCTTGTCCCAGGCCGTGCCCCAGGCCGACAGGATGTCGAGCCCGATGCGGGCATGGGCGGCGGCGGTGTCGTAATCGCCCTGGGTCAGCGCGATTTGCGCCAGAACCAGATGCGGTTCTGCGATGTCGGGATTGTGCGCGATCGCGGTTTTCAGCAGCGAAACCGCCGCGACCGGGGTCGAAATCGCATGGGCGCGGGTGACGACCTGCCAGTAGAGCGCCACCGCCGCCATCTCGTCGGCCTGGGTCAGGATGCGGGTGCAACGGTCGAAAACCGGCGGCACGGGCAGGCCGAGATCGGCCGGCAGGTCGCGGAGCGGTCGCGCCATGCGCGAGGCCAGGCTCCAGGCCTCGTTGCTCGGCATCAGCTGGCCGGGCCAGAGCGAGGCGGCCCAGTTCTCTTTCACCGGCTGGCGGGTCTGCCAGGGGAAGCCCTGGAACACGTCGTCCACCCAGCTGTGCCATTGTTCGGTCAGATCGGCGATCGAGACGATCGCGAAGATCGCCGCGTCCTTCTGCGACAGATGCAGCATGCTGCCGTCTGATTTTTCAAGATCGAGCCCCCGGCCGGGATGGCGTCGATCTCGGTCAGCTTCTGCACGAAGCGGGTGCGGGGCATCACGCAGAAGGTGTGGATCAGCCGCTCGGCCTCCTCGCCCACCGCGGCCGCCAGCTCGGCCCGTTTGGCCGAGGCGTCGAACAGCTTCAGGGCCACGAATTCATTGGAATAGACGCTGTGGAACAGGCCCAGCACCCGCACATCGCGCGGCTGGTCCCAAAGGGCCAGGGTGCGGTAGACGTCCAGCAGGTGGTTCTTGAAGGTGCCGGCCTTGTGCCAGGCCTCGCCGGCACTGCGCGAGAACAGAAGGTCGAGCAGGGCGGGCAGCTCGGCATCCACCTTTTCCCAGTCATCGGCCAGAAGGGCCGGCAGCAGCGGGTGGAGCCCGGCGCCGGCCGGTTCAGAAGCAGGGGCGGGGGCAGTCTGGGCGGTCATCGGTCATTCCCTCCGGCGCCGCGTGCCGGCTTCAGGCCGCGGTCATATCTGTTCTTCCAGCAGCAGCCCTCATCCCCAGAGGCCTGCCTGCGTCGGGTATGACACACCCGTTGGCGTTTCGCTGCAAGTGATGTTTGAAAATGCAATCAATTCAGCGGCACGCAAGCCTCCGGCTGGTCGCCTGCCAGCCGCAACAGCGGCCAGCGGTCGCGCCAGCCCTTGTCCTTGACCCGCTGAAGGTGAACCGCATGGCGTGCGGGTGTCATGAAGGCCGGGGTCGGGCGTGCGATGATCGCGAACAGATCCTCCAGCCCATGCGGGGCCGCCACACGCAGCTGCCCGCCTGCTGTCAACTGCACCGCAACGGCGGTCGCCGTCTCGGGCCAATGGCGCATCGCATCCACCGCCGAGGCATAGGGCGGATCGTCATTGCGCAGATGCATGCGCGCCTGATTGTCGACCGACCATCGCACATTTGGACGTATTGCGGACAACTGCGCCTCCAACATCTTGTCCTGTTCGCGATGCGGCCGCAGCGCATCGAACCAGATCACATCGATATCATTGCGGGGCAGTTCCGGATGTCGGCCGTGCAGATGATCCCACACCAGATCACGCACGAAGCCGGCCGCAACCCAGCAATCGGGGAGGCCACATGCGGCAACCTCGCCCAGGATCGACAAATGGGCGGGGGATGCGGTTACAATGGTGATCAGGCGCTGTTCCAGCGTGTCCATGCCGCCCTCTTCTCCGCCCGTCTCAATTTTTCTTTCAGAATCAATGTATTGGAGGCTACCGCATACGAGGTTGCAGGCGGCCGGGCCGCCCTGCCCCGTGCAGCGATCATCGCATGATCACCGGCCTTTCAACAGCCTGAAATCTCCTCAATAAAGTCGATAAGATATAATTATCGGACTTTGATATAAAAGACTATAAAGGCTTCATGACTGAAGAGCTTGCAGCTCCGCCTGATTACAATCATCCCAGAGCCGACCCCGCATCCTTCGCCAGCCAAGATAGAGGTTCAGCCATCCCATCCACCATCGGCCCGATAGCCGAAGCGCTGCATCATATCCGCCGACCGGTCCGCCAACTCCCGTAGCAGGGCCGGATCCGCCGCCTGCCAACCGATACCGCTCCGTCCCGCACGAAAGAACGCCGGCGACCTGCCAGGGCGTTCGCGAAAACCCACACGCCGTTCCTCTGCCTGGAGGCGATCGAAGCGGCAGAACTCGACCGCCTGTGCGATCACCCCGACATCTTCCGTCAGCCCGGCCATCGCTGCGGCCCGGGCGAAGCCGGCGATTGCATCCGCGCGCAGATCTTCATAGCGCAGGCTGATCACCGGCCAGGGCAGATCATCGGCGGTCCACGACGCCGTATGACCGGCCCAACTGCCGACGGTTTCAGGCATCGGCAGCTGCAGCCGGTCCTTGTCTCCGCCGATGCGGTGTGCCGGGTCCAGCAGCGCGCGAATGGTGTCGTCGATCGTCCAGCCCCGATGATGGGCATAGGATGCCGCCACATCGAAGGGATGCCGCACCAGATGGATGACACCGCGCACGATCTCGGGCGGATAGAGCCAGGCGCCGGCATCCGTGCGCCGGGCCGCCTCATGGGTCTTCAGAACCAGCGGCGCATCCGCCGGCTGCCCCTTCACCAGACTCCGAAACACCTCGGGCCAGTAGCGGTCGATTTCTGTGACGGTCAGATCCGACGCTTCGACCGGCCCGAACCGGTCGAAAATCATCCGGCGCTGCACATAAAGGCCGGTTTCGATGTCGTTGATCGAGATCGGCGCCCGAGCGCGGCGGATCAGGTGATCCAGCACCAGCCTCGTCCAGGTGTTACCCGATTTCGGATAACTCGCAATCAGCACCAGCGCCGCCGTCACCGACCGGCCTCCGCGACCCGAGCGGCCAGCCGGTCACAAAGTTCGTCTGGCGATGGCCTGTGCGCAACACCGACGCGCCATACCTGAAGTTGTGCCGCAAGCCGCGTCATCATCGCCATATGCGCCGCCTGCCGGCCCATCGCCCGCACCTGCCGGGGGCGGAACACCTCGGCCGCCAGGGTTTCGAGCCGGTCGACCCCGCTCAATACATCCGTATCCCCGGCCCGGTGCAGATCAAGCAGCACCACATGACCCAGCGCCACCGGCCCCGACATCGGCATCGCCTGGTGCAACACCCGGCCGTGTTGCGGCCGCGCCATGGGCAGTTCCGTGGGGGTGATGCCAAGCATCCGGGCCGCATCCGGCCAAAGCGCCACGATCGGCGTGCCCGGCCAGGCAAGCGGCCGCCCCCGGCCGTCCAGCGTGACCCGAACCACCTCGTCGGCCACGAACCGCCAGCCGCGCCCCAGCAGCATTGCCGCCAGCGTCGACTTGCCGGCCCCCGATGCGCCGCTGATGGCGACCGCCGCCTTGCCCCCGGGGGGCAACAGGCAGGCAGCATGCAATGGCAACTCCCCCCGCTGATGGATCAACCCGGCAAGCGGCGTGCGGACGGCGAAATAGTCCAGATCTGCGTCGGACGCCCCGGCCTCGCCGGCGATCAGAAGCCGCCGCCCCTCCTCGGCCAGGAATCGGCCAATGCCGGGCATGCGGACCAGCAACCGGTCGGCCGTCGCCTCGACGAACCCGTTCACCGGCACCGCCCCGGCCAGATGGTCGGGAAGAGCCTCGACCCGGCGGATGTCCACATCCGGAAGGTCGGGGCAGGATGTGATCGGCGGCGTCGACGAAGCGGGCATAACGATCCTGAGCTGACTGACTGCGATTTTGCCGTTATACAATGACACCTGCCCGGTGGTACAGCCGCCGCCAAAACCGAAGTTGCCATGTTTATAGTCCGCGATTTTATGCGCTCCCGGACGCTTCCTGACCTGCTGATTCTTGGTGCCCAGCGATCCGGCACAACTTGGCTGTATAATATACTTGCCTCGCATCCTGAGGTTGCCGTCGGCCAGGTCAAAGAGTCACAGGCTCTTACCTTGTTCTGGCCAGAGGCATATGATGTCTGGTCCCGCCTGCTGCCGCCACGCCGCGGCCACCACGACCGGCGGTTGCGGATCGATGCCAGCCCCTACATGCTCGCCCATCCGCTTGCCCCGGTCCGAGCGGCACAGATTTTCCCCAAGCCGCCGAAGATGATCGTGCTCCTGCGTGATCCGGTCGTCCGCGCCTGGTCACATTACTGCCATGAATTGGCTGCCGGCCGCGAATTTCTGGGGTTTACGGAGGCGTTGCAGACGGAGGCGGAGCGGCTTTCAGGCGAGGCTGAACGCTTCGACCGGATCGTTCGTGGGCTTGAGCGAGACAGGCCGGATATGCCGCATCAATGCTGGTCCTATATCGAAAGAGGCCGCTACGCCCCCCAGCTGGATCGATGGCGCCGTCATTTTCCGTCTGGATCTCTGCTGATCCTTCGATCGGAAGATCTGTTCAAAGCTCCAGGGCCCACCCTCGCCACGGTTGGCGCCTTTCTCGGTCTTGATGGGCTGTCACTTCCCACAAACGAACTCAAACGCAATGCCGGGCCCGTCCATCCGATGCCTGATGCAGCTCAAGCCCTGCTTCGACAACACCTGCCCGACGGCCCGGCATGGCATGATGCCTACAATAATATGATGACGCCCACTCCATGATGGACAAGCCAAGATCGTTTATCTATCCTGGAGGAGATTACTCTATAACTTGCACAGGAGGGCAACCAAATGACCGATCGGATTTCTCCGCCCGCGCACACGAATGCCGCGGACAACACCTCACAGGGCCAATCGGTCTGGGCGCGCCCGGTATTGCGGCCCCTGATGATCGCCTCCGAGACGCTGACTGGCGTTGCTTATGGCAGTGATGGCAATTGTGGGTCTTGATTGAAAAACTGACGCCATCACCCGCCGGACCTGTCTTCAGGCATCATGGGAGTGCCTGTGCGCAGGCAGGTGCGGCCGAGGATGTGCCCCCGACTCGTCCCACCTCTCCAGCACCAAAGCCGGTAATATGCGCCCGGGATGGGCATCGATCGGGATAGTCGGGTTCCTGGCGCAATGGTCCGACCTCGTCGGCGTCTGGCTTCCGTAGGGCGCCGTAGCCCTGAACTGCATTAGAGTTTCGCTTATTCCTTGCACATACAGGCACTAGCGGATGCCCCGGAGAATCCCTCCTCAGACCTCATGCAACATGAGAAGCAACGATATTTCTGATTGAAACGATCACTGCTGTCGGCTTCCGCAGCCAGATGTTTGTGCAGTGCAGCGATATCCGTGATATGCTAATTACCTCTCGCTCATTGATCGGACTCTCGACATGAAAAGCTACATCTCATCCACCTCGCATCATCAGTCGGTTGGTGGTCATGGGCATGAGGACGGGGCGCAGCCCAGCTGGTCACGGCCGGTTCTGCGACCGCTGGCGATCGCCTCGGATACGCTGAACAACTACTCGAACTCAGGCGGTGACGGTATCGGCTGCGTGTCGTAACTGCCGCGACCGGGCCTGCTGTTCAGGCCTGGCCCTCAGACGTGATGTGACTGCCCGATCGGCGCTGCCCCCGCCGCATCGCGGCGGTGCATGATCAGCCGCCGGACCCGCCGCGCCACCGCTTCCAGCGCCAGAGCCGGCAACAGAAGCGGTAGCACGCGCCCGAAATGGCGATCGATCCGGGCAATCCGTGCATCGGGCTGCCGGCTGGTCGATCGCCGGGCAGCGTGGTTGCGCAGGATGCCCCGCGCCAGCCGGCCGCGGCCAACCGCCGGTTCCACCGGCGCCCCCGCCTCGGCCAGGCGGGTCATCAGCCGGCCGATATCCGCCGGCACCGGCCCCTTCGGCACCTCGGCATACCACCAGCCCTTGTGATGCATGCCATGGGTGCGGCAGCGCTCCAGATGGTGCGGATCGGTGGTACGGTTTGTGGCCAGATCGGCATGGGCGAACCGGCGGAATTTCCAGGCCGGACGCGCCGACGGATCGACATACGAGAAATGCCGGCCGGCGCCCGGAATGACCGGCGCGGCATGCAGCCCCCTGCGCAGGGCCTGCATCGATCGCGGCGGCAGGCCGCGGGCCGGATCGCCCAGAATATCCATCACCCGCACGACCACGCCCGGTGCACAGAACCACATCGGGTCCAGCGCCTCCCAACGCCCGGGCTTCAGCCGCGGCAGCGCCGTCGCAAAGGGCAGCGTCGGATCGGCACAGCAGGGCGAACGCGGCCCCAGGCGCAGCGGATGCTCGTAATGGCGGGTCATGCCCAGCCGCATCGGCCGCTCCAGCCCGTCGCGTTTCAGCCGGCGCAGCACCGCCGGATCGGGGATCTCGTCCACATCCAGGATCAGCACCAGATCGTCGGGACGCGCATCCTGCAGCGCAAAAACCGCCGCATTGCGCTGAAAGGCCTCGCGATCCCAACCCGAACTGTCGGCCGGCCCCAGCCGGGGCAAGCCGACATGGCGGATGCGGGCGGCCAGATCCGGCCGCGTGGCCCGCGCTTCCGCCCAGGCGAGCGGTTTGGATGCCCCCTGCATGGTCTGAGCCCCTTCGACCAGAATATGCTGGTCGACCACGCCATCGAGTTCCGCGATGCGATGCGCCAGCATGACGAATTCGCCGTCGAACAGGAAGCAGTCATAGATGCGGCGCATCGGCCATCCTTCGGAACACGGCAGGGCCGGCCCGTCATCCGGGCCGACCCATTCTTAGCCGATGATCCGGCGGGTGATCAATGCGCCAGCGTCGGTGCCGCTGCCGGAGCGCCTGCATGGCCATGCCGGCGCAGTGCGAAGACGGCAGCCGAGGCGAGCAGGGCCGGCACCACGGCGGCCATCACCACCCATTCGGTGCTCCAGCCCGCGCCGATCAGCAGGCCGCCGGCCACCGGGCCGATGATCGAGCCGATCCGGCCGACCCCCAGCGCCCAGCCGACACCGGTGGAGCGGATCGCAGTCGGGTAGACGCCGGCCGTCAGCGCATTCATGCCGATCTGCGCGCCGACCACGCCATAGCCCGCCAGGAAGGTGGCCGGCATCAGGATCCAGAGATCCGAGGCACCGAGTGCCACCAGCGCGATGAAGCCGGCCGAGGCGGCATAGGCCGAACCCAGCACCAGATGCGGGTTCAGCCGGTCGATCATCCGACCAAGGGTGATGGCGCCGACCACGCCGCCGAAATTCAGGATCGCGGTCGACAGAATGGCGATCTGGAGCGGCAGCCCGGCGCCGCGCAGCAGCGAAGGCAGCCAGTTCACCAGGAAATACATCACCAGCAGGTTCATGAAGAAGGCGACCCAGAGCAGCAGGGTCACCCGGGCGCGACCGTCTTCGAACAGCTTGCGGACCGGAAAGCCCATGGCCTTCGGCTCGTTCAGCACATAGCTCCGGGGGCCGCCGGCCGCGATCGCGGGGTCGAGCCGGCGCATGATCCGGTCGATCTTTTCGGCCGGCGCCCCGCGCGCAACCAGATAGCGCACCGATTCCGGCAGCATCACGATCAGCAGCACCAGCACCACCAGCGGCGCGATGCCGCCCAGGATGAACACCGAATGCCAGCCGAAGGCGGCGATCATCGGCGCCGAGAGCACGCCGCCGATGGTGGAGCCCAGCGGAAAGCCGCAGAACATCACCGTCACCAGCGTGGCGCGCAGCCGCGCCGGGGCATATTCCGAGGTCAGCGCGATGATGTTGGGCATCGCCCCGCCCAGGCCCAGACCGGTCAGGAAGCGATAGAGCAGCAGCTCGTTCATCGTGCCGGCCCAGGCAGTGATCAGCGAGAACACGCCGAAAATCGCCATCGAGACCAGGATCACGCTCTTGCGCCCGAAGCGGTCGGCCGCAGGGCTGAGTACGAAGGCGCCGACGGTCAGACCGGCGAGGCCGGCGCCGAAGATCGGCCCGAAACTGGCCATGCTCATCTGCCAGTCTTCGGCGATGACCGGTGCGACATAGGCGATCGCCTGGGTGTCGAAACCGTCGAGTAGTGCGATTAGCGCACAAAGTGCCGTGATTGCGAACTGGAACCTGCCGAACCGCGCGCGTTCGATCACTGCGGTCACGTCTATGGTCTCTGGCCGGGACATAGCCCCCTCCTCCCATGTCTACCCACGTCTTCTGTCATATCGCCCGATTCCGCGGCGCCCTGGCCGGCGCCGCGCCCGGATCTTCGCCGTCAATCTCATCTTCGCCTTTGATGTCAGGCGTTTGTGACCGCCTCGCGGTAAAGGCCGAGCTTTTCCTGCGCGGCCCGGTCGGAGTAGCCGAACAGCACCAGCCGGCTGTCCGCCCTGATCGTCACCTCGCGCCAGGACGGCACGACCAGCAGGTCGCGTTCCGCCAGCGTGAAGACCTCGTCGCCTACCTTCGCCTCGCCCCTTCCTTCGACCACCACATAGATCGTGCCGTCGGACGACCGCCGCGGCCTGGTCTCGAACCCCGCCGGCAGCAGCCGGACATGGGCGGCGATGGTCGGCATCACCGGCCCGCCGGTGGCGGGGTTCAGGAATTCGAGCGCATGGCCCAGCACCGGATCCGGCGCCTCGGCCGCCGCCAGATCGGCGAGCGCCGCCGACCACTCGGCATAAGGGTAGTGAAACAGCGGCTGTGCCGCCGGCCGGCGATCGGCGGTGCTGCCGCGCAGCGGCCGAAGATTGCGGCCATAGCGGCGCGTGCTGTCGCCCGGCGCCACGGTCTCGGGATGTTCCGCAGCCTCCAGCCGCTCCGCGAAACTGGCGTCGAAATGGCGCACGGTCGGGATGTCGAGCCCGTCCAGCCAGATCATCGGCTGGCCGGAATGATTGCCGTGGTCATGCCACTGCCAGTTCGGCGTCAGCACCAGATCGAAGGGCCGCATCACCGCCTTTTCGCCATCGACCGCGGTATAGGCGCCATCGCCTTCCATCACGAAACGCAGCGCCGACTGGCTGTGGCGATGACAGGGCGCCACCTCCCCCGGCAGGATCAGCTGCAACCCGGCATACAGGCTGGGGGTGATGCCGGACGATCCCGGCAGGCCCGGATTCTCCAGGATCAGCACCCGGCGTTCGGCCTGTTCGGCGCTGATCAGATCCCCCGCCCGCAACAGATGATCGCGGGCCGAGGCATAATCCCACTTCCACGCCTGCGCGGGTGAGCGCGGCGTGGGCGTCACCAGCGCCGACAGCACTTCCCACAAGGGATACAGGCTCTTGGGCCGCATCTCCTCGTAAAGCCGGTCCAGCTGGGCGCGGGCGTCATTGGGCAGGGGAGCGGTCATCGGATCAGCCCTCCTCGACCATCACATGCAGCACGCCGTCTTCCACCCGCACCGGATAGGTGCGGATGGCTTCGGTGCAGGGGGCGCCACACGGCGCGCCCGTGCGCACATCGAACAATCCCTGATGCAGCGGACATTCGATCATGTGCCCGTCCAGATAGCCGTCGGACAGGAAGGCGCGGCCATGGGTGCAGAGATCGTCGGTGGCGAAGAATTCACCCTCGACCTCGTAGAAGGCGATGCGGCGCCCGGCCGCTTCGGCGCAGGCCACGCCCTCATCGGCGAGACGCGCGGTCTCGATGGTCTTGATCCAGCTCATTCTGGCTCGTCCTTGCTTACGCCGGATAAATCAGGCTGTTCGGGATCATCTCGCTGTCGATCACCACGATCCGCTCGGCGAAGTACAGCCGGCCGTCCTCCTCGACGATCCGGTCGTGGCAGACCGCCGAAAGGACGATTTCCGACTGTCTGTCGATCAGCGTCTGCACGATCAGCAGATTGTGGCGGGTGCGGATGCCCTCGGGCCCGGCGCTGATCCGGAGCGGCCCGGGGAAGCGGCGGTAATAGCGCGGCGCATACATCTGGGTGGTGGTCAGCCCTGTCACCCGGTCCTGCAGCATACCGCGGCTTTCCGCCTGCATGGTCGACAGCGTGTAGCCCCGCTCGAAATTCTCCCGCGGGATCACCCGGTAGAGGCAATCGGCCATGAAGAAGTCGGGCCAGTCCGTCAGCCGCACATCGTCCAGCGTGTCGTAATAGGCGTCGTAGAGGTCGCGGACCCGGCCGCGCAGGGCGATATCGGTCTCAGCAGTCCTGATCATCGCGGTCACAGCCCCATCACCTCCCGCCAGTAGCGATACATCGACCGGATCGCGGTTTCGGTGACCATGTAATCGGTCGGCGCAATCTCGCGGCCGCCCATCATCACCAGCGCCTCTTCCATGTCCGAGGGCGTGAAGCCCTGCTGGCTCATCTCGATGATCTCGCCGTCATCGGCCGAGACGAAGCCGGCCGGGCCGAACAGATTGGCCTGGCGCGTGCGGCGCAGCTTCATTTCCGGCGTATCGTCGGCATAGCACCAATGGGTCCAGTGGAAATCGAACCCGGCCGGCCCCTTGGGCACGATCTGGCGCGAGGTCAGCGAATTGACCTGCTGCTGCAGGATCACGCTCGGGAAGACGGTGATCATGCCGACCGTGTCCTCGCCCGGGAATTCCTTCACGACATCCAGGATGCGCGGATCGGCCAGTTTCAGATCGCCCTGGAAATTGCGCAGATCCGCGGTGACGTCGTTCACCTCCTGCTCGCCCTTGCGGCTGATCAGGATGCCGTGACGGCCGGTCTCGTCGATATCGACCGCGGATTTCTGATCGGCGCGGAACAGGCCGAAGGTGACGAAGAATACATGCAGCAGACCCGCATGGTACGGGTCCTTGATGTTTTCCATCATCAGCTTCCAGTTCGCCGGAATGTGCTGGCGGTTATAGCCCAGCACCTCCAGCTTCCGGCCGTCATAGACCCGGGTGTAATGGGCCCAGAACTTCTCGCCCAGATACTCCCGGAAGGGCGGGGTGTCGTCGGAAAAGGTCGCCCAGACCACGCCGTTCACCACTTCGACGCGCAGCCGGTTCAGGCCGTGATTGCCGGGGTCGAAATCCCGCGGCATGCCGCCCTGGCGCTTCACGCCGCGGCGGAAGGGCACGCCGATCAGATTGCCCCTCAGGTCATAGGCCCATTGGTGATAGGGGCAGAGCAGATCCTTGGTATGGCCCTGGCGCGCCTGGCAGAACTTTACGCCGCGATGCGCACAACGGTTCTCCACCACGCTGATCTCGTCTTCGGCAGAGCGCACCACGATCACCGGGCGTTCGCCCAGCGTGGTGGTCTTGAAATCGCCGACATCGGGGATCTCGCATTCCAGCGCGCAATAGAGCCAGTGCGGCCCGTACCAGATGCGCTGAAGCTCCCGCTGATAGACGTCCTGATCGGTATAGACCCAGTACGGCACCTTGCCGGCATCGCCGGTGTCCCACACGCGGCCGTTCCGGGCGCAAGCGTTGGTCTCCGCCATTCCCGCCTCCCTTGGGCGGCGCCCCCTCGTCCCGGGTTGCCGCCTGTTGTATTGCATATCGTGTGAGACTTAGTATGATATGCAACAACGCGACGTCAAGACGGTTCGTCGAAAATGGAATGCCGGCCATGCCGGATCGTCATGAACCGGCACCGTCCTTCAGGGAGTTGAATGGAATGAGCGCAGGCGTGGTCATCATCGGCGCCGGCCAGGCCGGCGGCCGGGCGGCACTGACGCTCAGGGAGAAGGGCTATGCCGGGCCGGTGACGCTGATCGGCGATGAACCGGTCCCGCCTTACGAGCGCCCGCCCCTGTCGAAAGACATGCTGATCGACCCGGAGACCCGCCCCACCTGGCTGGTGCCGGCGGAGGCCTGGGCGGCGCAGGATATCCGGCTGATGACCGGCCGGGCGGCGATGGCGGTCGATCGTGCCGCGCGGCAGGTGCGGCTGGATGACGGCAGCCTGCTCGACTATGACCGGCTGATCTTCGCAACCGGCAGCCGGCCGCGCCGTCTGCCCTTCCGGGTCTCGCGCCTGGCCGATCTGCGCACGCTGGGTGACGTCGAATCGCTCGCGGCCCGCGCCGTCGGCGCCCGATCCGTTCTCGTGATCGGCGGCGGGGTGATCGGGCTGGAGGTCGCGGCGACCCTGGTGCAGAAGGGGCTGGAGGTGACGGTGGTCGAGATCGGCTCGCGCCTTCTCGGCCGCAACTTTCCGGCACCGGTGGCGGCGGCCCTGGCCCGGCGCCATGCGGCCGAAGGCGTCACCCTGCTGACCGGCCGCCGGATCCGGGATCTGGCCGACACGGCCGCGGGCATCCGCGCCGTGCTGTCCGACGGGCAGGTGATCACCGCCGATTTCGCCGTCGCCGGCATCGGCGTCGTCCCCGAAACCGGCCTCGCCCAGGCGGCCGGACTGGTGGTCGATGACGGCATCGTGGTCGATCAGGACATGCGCACGGCCGATCCCGCGGTGTTCGCGATCGGCGATGTGGCGGCACAGCCGGGGCCGGATGGCCGGTCCCTGCGCTGCGAAACCTGGCAGAATGCCAACATCACCGCCGAACGCGCGGTGGCGGCGATTCTGGGCAGCCCTTTGCCCGCCCCCGAAACGCCCTGGTTCTGGACCGATCAATACGATCTGAACGTCCAGCTCGCCGGCGTCACCGGGCCCGAGGCCGACACTGCGCGGATCGTCGAACAGCGGGCCGGCGCCGGCCGGCTGTTCCTGGTGCTGGACGGCGACCGGCTGATCGGGGCGGCGGGCATCAATGCCGGCCGCGACATGGCCGCCTGCCGGCGGCTGATCACCGCCGGCATTCACCTGCCGCCCGGGATGACCGCGTCCGACAGCTTCGATGCAAAGGCGGCGCGCGGCCTGCTCAGCCCGGCTGCGGCCAGCGCCCGCCCAGCCTATGCGTAACCTCGCGCGCGGCCGCAATCAGCATGTCGCGGGCGGCGGTATCGCCGTCGCGGCCGAAATTCGGCGAGGCGATGATCGACAGGGCCAGCACCAGCTGGCCCTGAAGATTGAACACCGGCGCCGCGAAGGCCCGCAGCCCCGGCGCGGTGGTGCCGTCCACCGCGGCCGACAGCTCACGCCTTGTCTGCGCCCGCATCGCATCGATGTCGACCGGCCCTTCGGAGCGGTCGCGCGCCAGTTCGCGCTGCAGCAGGTCGGACACGAACCCCTCGTTCAGGAAGGCGAGGAAGATCCGGCCGGTGGCAGATTGGGTGAGCGAGAGATGCGAGCCGATGGTGAGCATGGTGTAGACCGGCGGATTGCCGGGGTACCAGCGGATGATGGTCGGGCCGGTTTCGGCCCAGACCGCAATCAGCACGGTGCGGCCGCTGGCGGCCACCAGCTCCTGCGCCGCCCGGCTCGCCTCTTCGAACATGTCGAGCCGGCCCATGGCGGCCAGCCCGAGGCGCAGCGCGCCGGTGTGCAGATCATACAGCGCCGTCGCCGGGTCCTGGCGCAGGAAGCCGGTGTTCACGAAACTCGCCAGATAGCGATGAGCCTGACTGACCGACTGGCCGCTGGCCCGGGAGATATCAGTCAAAGAGCTGGGCCGCCCCAGCCGGACCAGGGCATCGAGCACGCCCATGCCGATTTCGACCGACTGGATGCCCTTGCGCTTGGTGTCGCCGCCGGCACCTCGTCTGCCGCCGGACCTGGCTCCCGCCTGCTTCGCCTCCATCGCCCGCCCGTTCTCCTGCTGACGGCTGCCGCCTGATGCAGCGCACCATAGCCCCCGCGCCCCGGCCGGGCAACGGGGCCCAGCGACATCCGGAGTTGCATCTTGAAGGTCTACGGCTATTTCCGCTCCTCCGCCTCGTACCGGCTGCGCATCGCCCTCAACCTGAAGGGGCTGGCGCCGGATCAGGCCTTCGTGCATCTGCGCCGGGGCGAGCAGCGCGCCCCCGATTATCTGGCGCTCAATCCCGAAGGTCTGGTGCCGGCCCTCGTCACCGATGACGGCCAGGTGCTGACCCAGTCACTCGCGATCATCGAATGGCTGGACGAGCGTTTCCCCCTGCCCCGGCTGCTGCCCGAAGATGCCGACGGTCGCGCCAGGGTGCGCGCGATCGCGCTCGCCATCGCCTGCGACATCCACCCGATCGACAATCTGCGCGTGCTGACCTATCTCCGCGACCGGCTGGGGTTGGACCAGGCCGCGCGCGACGCCTGGTATGGCCATTGGGTCGCCGAGGGGCTGACGGCGCTGGAAGCGCGCCTCGCCCGCGATCCCGCAACCGGCCGCTTCTGCCATGGCGATGCGCCGTCGCTCGCCGATATCTGCCTGGTGCCGCAACTGGCCAATGCCGCCCGCATGGGCTGCCCGCTCGACGCTTACCCGACGCTGACCCGCATCGCAGACGCCGCCGGCACCCTCCCCGCCTTCGCCGCTGCGGCGCCGGGGCGGCAGCCGGATGCGGAATGAGGCGTGACGGCCCGAACAGACCACCCCACGTCAAGGACACCCCGATGACCACCTGCCTCTTCGACCCCGCCCCCACCCCGCTCGCCGACGTCAAAGGCACCGAGGCGCGCTATCCCGTCCGCCGGATCTTCTGCGTCGGCCGCAATTATGAAGCCCATGCCCGCGAGATGGGCGTGGTGGTCGATCGCGAGGCGCCGTTCTATTTCACCAAATCCGCGCTCGCTTACGTGCCGTCGGGATCCACCATCCCCTACCCGCCCGGCACGGAGAATTATCATTACGAAATGGAGCTGGTGGTGGCGATCGGCAAAGCCGGCTTCGAGATCGCGCCCGATGACGCCCTTTCCCATGTCTTCGGCTATGCCTGCGGCCTGGACATGACCCGGCGCGACCTGCAGCTGGCGGCGCGCGCGAAACAGCGGCCCTGGGATCTGGGCAAGGATTTCGAGCAGTCGGCCGTGCTGTCGCCGATCGTGCCGGTGGCCGAAAGCGGCCATCCGACCGGGGGCCTGCTGGAACTGCGCGTCGACGGCGAGACCCGCCAGTCAACCGATCTGTCGCTGCTGGTCTGGTCGGTGGCCGAGCTGATCGCCCATCTGTCGCGCTTCTACCATCTGGAGCCCGGCGATCTGATCTATACCGGCACGCCCGAAGGCGTCGGCCCGGTGGTGGCCGGCCAGACCATCGAAGGCTCGATCGAAGGCCTGGGCGGCATTTCGCTGACCATCGCCTGATCGCCCGGGTTGAGGGCGAGCGGTCGCACGAGCGGGGTGGCACAGGGCTTGCCACCCCCCTGCCCTGGCTGGCTTACCGGCCGTAGATGACATGTCATGCACCTCGCCGCAGCAACGCTGCGAGTCTTTCTTTGTCTAAGGACGATAATGTTGCCGCAAGCTGCCGCATCGGCCGGGCTTGACGGTTGCCGGTGATTTTCAGCCAGATCTTTCAAGATTGCGCAATCTGGATGAAAAGCCGGATCAGCCGCCGCGCACGAAGCGGTCGCGGGTTTCGCGGAAGCGCCGGACCAGGAAATCGCGGCAGACCGCGATCCGCGCCAGATGATGCGTGTCCGGATGGGTCAGCAGGTGATAGCGACGGCGGAAGGTCAGCCCGGGCAGGATCGGCACCAGATCGGGGGCGTCGCGCACCGCGAAATCATGCAGGATGCCGATGCCCACCCCGGCGCGGATCGCCTCCATCTGCCCGACCACGCCGGCGCAGCGGAACTCGCGTGGCCCCAACTCCCGCGATCCATACTCGCGTGATCCATACCGTGTCAGGGCCCGGCCGTAATCCAGCGACGAGGCATAGGCGTAATCCTCCACCCCCGTCACCACCACATGGCCGGCCAGATCCTCGGGCGTCTCCGGCACGCCGGCACGTTCCAGATAGGACCGGGCGGCATAGACGCCCAGCGTATAGTCGCCGAGGGCGGTCACCAGCAGCCGCCCCTCGGCCGGCGGGTCAAGGCAGACGGCCAGATCCGCCTCGCGTTTCGACAGCGAGAAGGTGCGGGGCAGCGGTACCAGCTCAATCACCAGATCCGGATGCATGGCCCCCAGCCGGCCGAGTTCGGCGGCCAGGAACCAGGTGCCGAGCCCGTCGGGCGCCCCCACCCGCACCACGCCCGACGGCGCGGCACCCTGGGCGCGAGTCTCTTCGGCGATGCCGAAAATCTCGGTCTCGACCCGCTCCGCCGCCGCCAGAAGCCGCTCTCCGGCCTCGGTGAGCGTCGCGCCCGAGGGCCGGCGCTCGAACAATGGCTGGCCGAGCGAGGCTTCGAGCGCATCGAGCCTGCGGGCGACGGTCGCATGGTTCAGCCCCAGCCCCCGCGCCGCGGCCAGAATCTGGCCGCGCCGGGCGATGGCGAGGAAGACGCGGAGATGGTCCCAGTTCATTGGATGCGGAAACTCCGTCAGGATCAGGCTTCAAATATCGCACAACAGCTTCTCGATATCTCCGGTTTCTGTGCACCGGATCATCCACCATCATCACCCCATCAGAGGGGGCCGGCCCCCCGGACGGCGTCATCCATGCGAAGGTGAGCGGAGATGGTCAGGAAGATCGGGCATTACATCGGCGGCCGGCAGGTGCCGGGTGCGGCGGCGCGGACCGTGGCATCGTTCAACCCGGCGACCGGTGAGCAGAGCGGCGAGGTGGCGCTGGCCTCCGCAGCCGAAGTGCGCGCCGCGGTCGAGGCCGCGAAGGCGGCCGCCCCCGACTGGGCCGAGACCACGCCGCTGCGCCGGGCGCGGATCCTGAACCGCTTCCTGCACATCCTGGAAGAGCGCATCGACGAGCTGGCCGCCGTGATCACCGCCGAGCACGGCAAGGTGCTCTCGGATGCCAAGGGCGAGATCCAGCGCGGCATGGAGGTGGTCGAATTCGCGACCGCAGCCCCCCAGCTGCTGAAGAGCGAGATGACCGAGAATGTCGGCACGAAGGTCGACAGCCATGCGCTGCGCCAGCCGCTGGGCGTCGTGGCCGGCATCACGCCGTTCAACTTCCCGGCCATGGTGCCGATGTGGATGTTCCCGGTGGCGCTGGCCTGCGGCAACACCTTCATCCTGAAGCCGTCGGAGCGCGACCCCTCGGCGGCGCTGCTGCTGGCCGAATGGCTGACCGAGGCGGGGCTGCCGGCCGGCGTGTTCAACGTCGTCCAGGGCGACAAGGAAGCCGTCGACGCCATCCTGACCGATCCGGATATCGAGGCGGTGAGCTTCGTGGGCTCCACCCCCATCGCCCGCTACATCTACCAGACCGCCACCGCCGCCGGTAAGCGCTGCCAGGCGCTGGGCGGCGCCAAGAACCACATGATCGTCATGCCCGATGCCGATATGGACCAGGCGGTCGATGCGCTGATGGGGGCCGCCTATGGCTCGGCCGGCGAGCGCTGCATGGCGATTTCGGTGGCCGTGCCGGTGGGCGAGGCCACGGCCGATGCGCTGGTCGAAAAGCTGGTGCCGCGCATCCAGGCGCTGAAGGTCGGCCCCGGCACCGATCCCGAGGCCGAGATGGGCCCGCTGGTCACCCGCGCCCATCGCGACAAGGTGGAAAACTACATCGATCAGGGCGTCGCCGAAGGCGCCGAGCTGGTGGTCGACGGCCGCAATCTGCGCCTGCAGGGCTATGAGGACGGCTATTTCACCGGCGCCACCCTGTTCGACCGCGTCACCACCGACATGACGATCTACAAGGAAGAAATTTTTGGCCCGGTGCTGTCGGTGGTCCGTGCCGAAAGCTACGAGCAGGCGGCGGGCTGGATCAACGCCCATGAATACGGCAACGGCACCGCGATCTTCACCCGCGACGGCGATGCGGCGCGTGAATTCGCCCACCGGATCAAGGTCGGCATGGTCGGCGTGAACGTGCCGATCCCGGTGCCGATGGCGTTCCATTCCTTCGGCGGCTGGAAGGCGTCGCTGTTCGGCGACCACCACATGCACGGCCCCGAAGGCGTGCGCTTCTACACCCGCCTCAAGACCATCACCACCCGCTGGCCGACCGGCATCCGCGCCGGCGCCGAATTCGCCATGCCGACCATGAAGTAACCGCGGCACGGCACATCCGACCCCGGGCAGCGACCGCACCCCCCCGCACCTCCCCCCTTGCGGTCCGCCCGGACCGGAACGGCCCCCGGCTCCCGACCGGGGGCCGTTCTTCGTTTCGCGGCGGGATCCCCTGCATCGGGCACCCGTACGGACACTGGAGTTACCACTTGTTTTTATGACCGGACCGCCGATTTTTCGCATAACCTACTGATAAATATTATTTTATAGGGAACGCTCCGCGGCGGTTATGTAGGTACTGGAAACGTGACTCATATCGTTTGCGTTTCTTATGACTCACGCCTTACCATTAATGGTAGGAGCGGACATCATCCGGATCGCGATATGAGGGCAAGATCACTCGCAACACGCGCGCGCCGCTGGCAGTCGCTCCTGACGGGTGACCGGCCGGCAAAGCGCGTGTTCCTGATCGTGACCCTGGCCACGCTGGCCTTCGAAAGCGGCCGGATCTTCAATTTCAACTTCGCCGAGGAAACCTGGAGCACGTCCACGGCGATCGCGGTCGGAATATGGGCGCCCTGGTACGACATGCGTTTCCCCGCTGCCCGACAGGCGGCAGAGCGCATCGGCATCGTCATGATCGATGACGACGGACTTCCCTTTATCGGCGACAGGTTCCCGATCCCCTATGACCGCCAGGCCCGGATGATCAGCGAGATCATCCGCCCCTCCGGCGCGCCGGACACCCCGCCGGTCGCCGTGTTCATGGACTTCCTCTACGCAACCAACCGCCACACACTGAGTGGCGGCCGGCGACCCTCCATGCCGGTCCAGGCCGTGGATCTGCAGACGCTCGGCGCAGACATGGATTATCTGGCCGAAGAACTGGCGCTCAACCGCCGTGACGGGCAGATCGATACCGATGTCGCCGATGCGATGGGCGCACTTTTACCGCCGCTGCTTGTGCGGCGGGCCGGTATGCTGGTTGCCGACCAGCCTGTCGCCCTGCGCCAGGCCACCCGTCCGCAAGAGGCGCGCAACCCCGAACGGCGCAATACCTTCGGCATCGTCAATCAGCTGGCGGTGCCCGCTGCGCCGGGAATGTTCCTCACGCCGCCGCTGCGCTATGCGCTGGCGCCGGACGGCCTTCCCTCGCCGGCCCTGCTGCTGACGATCTGGAGCTGCGCCGTCGAGGCGGGCCTGCCGGGCTGCTCGCTCGACGAACCGGTGGTGAGCCTGTCCGAGATACGGGAGGCTGCACGGGCGGCCGCCATCGCCGATGTGACCGGCGCCTGTGCCGATCGTATCGATGCGGAACTGCGGACCGCGAGCCTTACTGGAGACAACAGCCATCGCCGCAGGCCGCCTCCGACGGCAGATCCCGACATCGTCGACAGGCTGACAATTCATTGCCGCGATATTGCCTATGACCATGCGGCGAATGCCGGCTGGATCCCCGATCCACCGGCATCGACGGCGATTGCCCGCACCACCATGGCCCTGCTGCCGGCCTATGCCGCGGCCCGCCGTGACGGCCGCTTTGCCGGCAGCTTCGAGGCCCTGACATGTCTCGACGGGCTGGTCCCCCGCCCGGCAGGCGGAGACATAGTGCCACAACCACCCGTTGCAAACGTCACCCTGGCCCGCCTGCGCCAGGCATCGGCCGACTGTCACGGCCTGTCGGATGCCATGGCCGACCAGCGGATCGGACCGACGATGACCGTGCTCTGGGGGGCCGGCACAGATGACGGCGGCCCGCCCCGTGATGCGACGCCGGCAGACCGGCTGGCCTTCCGCCAGAGCGGTCAGGCCGCAGCACCCTATGCCTGGGCCGAGGTGGATCATCATCCGGTCGAGGATGTCTGCGCCCCCTTCCGGCTGTCGCGGGACATCCTGTCCCGCCTGTCGGAGTCGAGCCGACTTCTCGCCTTTACCCTGTATCAGGGGGAAAACACACATCAGGATCTTTGCGCCTATCACCGGACCGTCCGCGTGCCCTGGCTTTCTTCCACCCATGACCGGACCCGGGCCTATGTCGCCTCGGCCCTGTCGAACCGGGTGGTGATCCTGGGGGCGACGGTCAGTGGAGCCGAAGATCTCCATCCGATGCGCGGGGTCTATGCCCCCGGCGCCTGGGCCCATGCCATGGCCCTCGACAACCTGCTCGCCATGGGGCGCGACTACCGTCCGGGCGCCCTCGACGGCATCGGTTTCAGCGCCGGGACAGGCTATGAAGCTGCCCGCCTGATGCTTCAGACCCTGCTGGCCGGCCTGATCGCTCTTGGTCTGCACAACATCGTCCGCCCCTGGCAGATCGAGGCCCTGGTGCATCGCAACCTGCCCGGCTGGATCGCCCCCACCCTGCCCGCGGTGCTGGTCGATGTCGTGGTCGCCGGCTTCGCCACCAGCATCCCCAGCCTGCTCGTCGCCCTGATCCTGCTCACCCTGCTGCCGATCCAGCCGCTGGACTGGATCGCCGTCGCCGCCTTCGCCGCCACCGCCTGGATCGCGGCCGGCGACGGCTCCACAAACCCCTCTTCATCACGCTGACAGGGAGAATGCCCATGTCGCTCATCGCATATGCACCCGCCCGTCATGTCGTCATCGGCCCGCGCGTCACCGCCGCACTGACCGTCACCGCCGCACTGGCCGCGGCCGCCTTGCTGATCATCCCCACCCCTGCTGCCGCCCAGGCCTGCCCGGGCAACGGCACAGACATCCGGGTGGTGAGTGTGTCGGGCAACATCGATCCGGCCCTTGTCGGCAGGTCGGGCAAGGAAGTGTCGCTGAAAGAGGTCTGTATCGACGGGGTCAACTACTCCCGCCGCTTCGTTCGGGTCGAACGGGTGCAGACGGACGTCGTCTCGAAGGTCTGCGGTGCCACGCTGGCGCAGAACGGCGCACCACGGACGGGTTCCAACCTCGGCAACGGCTGCTGAACCCCGGAAAGGGCAGGACCGATGACACGCATCCGACGTCCTCTTCTGGCCCTGAGCGGCAGCGCCCTGCTTCTCACCGGCTGCGTGACCGGCGGCATCCCGGTCCCGGGCCTGTCCGACGACAGCATCGCCGGGATGAAAGCGCCGTTGATCGCAAGCGCGCAGTTCGATGCCACCCTGCCCAGCAGCGCCGGCGATCCGCGCCCCCCTCGCACCCTCTATTTTTCAGGGGCGGCCGACGACGTCGGCACCAATTACTGGCGCCAGGAACGGGACAAGGTGCCGATCCCCGAAGCATCGCGCGTCATCCCGGATGCGAAGATCCAGGCATATCTCCGCGGCATTCTGCTGCGGCTTCTGGCCGTCGCCCCGCCCGGGGCCCCGGATGTGCAGGTCCACCTCCTGGCCAGTTCAGGCTATCAGGCCATGGCGCGGCCCGACGGCGACATCTATGTCAGCATCAACGTCCTCGCCCAGGCTGGGTCGGAGGACGAAGTGGCCATGATGCTCGGCCACGAACTGGGCCATCTGCTGCTCCGGCATCACGACAAGGACAAGCTGTTCAAGGAACAGCGTGACGCCACCACCATGGCGGCCGGCGCCTTCGTTCTCGGCACCGTGCTGAAAAGCCAGATGGACGCCGGAGGTGGCAACCTGGCCGGCAACCAGAAGGCGGGGCTGCAACAGGACGCCAACACGGTGATGGCGACCAAATTCGCACTCGATTTCATCGGCAAGGATGTCGTCGGTGCCGCCTGGAACCGCCAGCAGGAAAACGAGGCCGACCTGCTCGGCATCGATCTCATCTCCCGCGCCGGCTATGCTCCGCTCGTCGCACAATACGGGCTGGAGAAGATCGTCGCGGGCGAGAAGGCGCGCGGCACCATGACCGAGCGCCTGCAGAAACTCTCGGACGAACGCACGAAGCGGGTCGAGGCAGAGATGCAGGCCGCCTGGTCGTCCGGCAATATGACCGTCACACCGGTGGTCGGTGCCATGCTGGATGCCGGCACGGATGTCGGGCGGGAAATCGTCGATGCCGTTTCCGGCCGCTATGCCTCCGGTGAGGAACGCCTGCAACGCAGCTGGGACTATAATGACAAATTTTATGCCGACGCGCCGGGGGCGCCGCATGAAGGATATGAAGAGATCAAGACGTCGCTCGGTATCAAAGACATGAACAACGCCTATGCCGGGGTCATCGAGGCCCTGTTCGCGCTGCCCGAAAACAGATACGACGACGCTGAGGCCCGGTTGAAGGCGGGCTATGGCATTGACCGGATCGGCGATCATCCCCTGCCGCGGATGGTCGAGGCGCTGATCCATCAGGGCCTGGGCCGGGATGCTGCCGCTCTTCAGGCACTGCAGCAGATCGACCCCGACCTGCCGATGCCGATCGAAGGCTATACCATGAAGGCGACGCTCGAAGCTTCGAAACCCGCCGGCATGAACAGGTGGCAGGCGATCACCGCGGCCCCGTCCAAGGGCAAGGCGAAGTCGAAACCGCAGCCTGCCGGCAATCCACTCGTCACGCTGGAAACCGCCCAGGCGATCTATGGTCTCGAAGCGGTCCAGCCGACCAGAATCGCCGTCCTCGCCCGGATGGGCGACAAGGCCCAGGCGCGCGCCGCCTATGACGCCTGTCAGAATCTGTCGGAGATCACCCGGAAGCAGTGCAGCACCACGGCCGTCGCCGTCCAGGTCGCCGAGGCGGAACAGCCGGTCATCCCCCTTCCCGACGTCAACGCCACCCCTGCCGAACCAAAGAGCCCGAGCCTGCGCAGCCTGCTGGGCTTCGGTGGCTGAATGACGCCCGGACGGATCCGCGCATCGGGGGCGCGGCGGTTGGCCATCGCCGCACTGCTCCTGGCCGCAGGCTTCACGGCCACCGCCCGGGCGGAAGACCCCGCCTACATCACCATCGCAACCGCGGCGCCCGACGGCGCCTATCACCGCCTGGGGCTCGACACCTGCCGCATGATCAATCGCCGCTGCGCCGGTCGCGGATTGCGCTGCGTGGTGGAGCCGACCAACGGGACCGGCGACAATCTGCTGCACATCGCGGCCGGCCATGTCGATCTCGCCTTCGCCCAGCTGGATGGTGTGGTGCGCGACCAGCCGGACGCCATCCTGGTGTCGGAACGCGGCCGGTGCACCACCCATGCCGACGGCGACGCGCCCGGGGACGACCGCGTCCTGACCGGCACCGAAGAAGCGCTCTTCATCCTCCGGCGGGCCGAGGCGGGGGACCGGGCCTCTCCGGCCGATCTCGCCGGCCTGCTTCAGATGCCAGGCACGCTGGTCAGCCTCGGCCCCGCCGGCTCCGGCACCCGCAATCTGGCCGAGGCGTTGCTGGCCTATCTCGGGATCGACCTGCCGGCCGGTCGCGAGGTGGCACTGCCGGCCGATCTCCAGCTCCCCGCCCTCTGCCGCCAGGATGTCGACATCATCTTCCGGATGCTCGCTCCGGCACGCGCCGCCCTCCTGCTCAATGCGCCGCGGGACAGCTGCCGGCTGCAACTGATCCCGGTCCCCGCCGACGATCCGCCGGGCGCACCACCACTGACGCGTGCGGTCGGGGTGGAGCGGCGGGTGATCACACTCTCCGATCTGCCCGAGGGCGATATGACGGTCATGACCGTCACCGCACCGATGGTGGTACTGGCCTCACCAGGCCTCTGCGCGGCAGGCGGGGGAAAGCTTCCACCGCTGCTCCGCAATGCCCTGTTGGCAGCCATAAAGCCCGATCCTTTGCCCGAGACCACATTGCCGGCCGCAACGCCGGCCGGCTGTGCGGCAGGACCATAATTTCACAGTTTTTATACGGTATATAATACTATTATTGACTCATTTTATGGACTAAACATACTTGATCCATGGCCGCCGGACAGGGCGGCCATCGCGGAGTTTGAAGAGCAGCTTGCGCCGCGTCACCAACCGCTAAAGCGCCACGATCGCCGGTCGTGGCCTCGCATCCTCGTATCCCGTCGGAGAGAGCCCCCCATGATCCAGCGATCGCACACCGCGCTCCGGTGTCTCCTGTCGATCTCCTGCCGGTTGCAACCCCGCACCGGCCACTGTCCCTGCGGGCCGCGCGCCTTCGGGTGATGCGGCCCGACCTTTTCCCGGACAGCACAGATCGTTTCAGACCTGAATGGAGGGCCATCCGCCATGTCTGCCATCCTGCCGATCGAGGTTGCCGGCGAGGCGACCGGTTTCGTCACGCCGGAGCCGCGCGGCTTCCGTTTCCACGCCGCCTCGGGCCGCTATCGCCTGCTCGACGGCTCGCGTTTCCCGTCTCCTGAAACCGCCCGTGCTGCAGCCCAAAGGCTGCGGGCGGCCCAGGACGACCGGCGTCAGCGGTCGTGACGTCGCCCGCCGCCGGCCCCACGGCCGGGGGAGGCCGGATCGGCGGCAGAGGCGACAGGCGGCGGCTGCGGAAATCCGGCAGCCGCCGCCGTCTTCGTTCGGGCAGGTCAGCCTGCGGCGGGCAGCCGGTTTTCGACCAGGCGCACCAGAGCCGTTGCAACCATTGGAATTAGTCGATCATCGAAATCATAGTTTGGGTTGTGGACCATGCAGCCCCCCTCCCCGCCCTGGCCGAAGAGCAGATAGGCGCCGGGCCGCTTTTGCAGCATGAAGGCGAAATCCTCGGCCGCCATCAGCGGCGGGAAATCGGGGCGGAAATTCCCGCCATAGAGATCCGCCAGCACTGCGGCCGCGCGCGCCGTTTCGGCCGGGTCGTTGACCAGCACCGGATAGCCGCGGCGATAGTCGACCGCCGCAGTCACCCCGCGCGCCGCCGCCACGCCGGCCACGGTGCGGGCAAGCCCGGCCTCGACGATCGCGCGCGCCTCCTCGTCCAAGGCCCGCACCGTGCCGCCCAGCCAGCCCTGATCGGCGACCACGTTGTGGGTGGTGCCGACATGGATCTGGGTGACCGACAGCACGGCGGCACTGTTCGCGTTCACCTCGCGCGACACCAGGCCCTGCAGGCTGCAGGTCGCCTCGGCCAGCGCCAGCGCCGGATCGCGGGTGGTGTGCGGCATGCCGGCATGGCCGCCTTGCCCGGTCATCGCCACCTTGAATTCATCGAACGACGCCATGGCCGGCCCCGGCCTGACGCTGGCGGTGCCGAGCGGCAGCAGAGGCATGTTGTGGAATCCGAACACCGCGTCTGTGGGGAAGCGGTCGAACAGCCCCTCCTCGACCATCCGCGCGCCCCCGCCCAGCCCCTCTTCGGCCGGCTGGAAGATCACGGTCAGCGTGCCCTGAAAGCTGCGGCTCGACGCCAGATGACGGGCTGCCGCCAGCAGGCAGGTGGTGTGGCCATCATGGCCACAGCCATGGAACAGGCCGGGATGACGCGACGCCCAGGGCCGCTCGTCCACGCCCGGACCCTCGTCCATGGGCAGGGCGTCCATATCGGCGCGCAGCCCGATCGACCCGCCCGCACCGGTGCTGATCCGGCCGACCACGCCGGTGCCGGCGATGCCTGTGGTCACCTCGAACCCGGCTTCGGCCAGACGGTCGGCCACGAAGGCCGCCGTGCGGTGTTCCTGAAAGCCGATTTCGGGATGTGCGTGCAGATCGCGCCGCCATGCGGTATGCGTCTCGTTCAGATCGGCCAGGTCGCGGATGATCTGCATGGCCAGGGGCGTCCTCCGTTGCGGGCATGGGATATGGTCAATATAGTTTACTATCTTCCGGCAAGGGACAAGATGGGAAAGATGGCAAGCGGACGGGATGGCGATCGTGAAGAGCGCGTGGTGCTGCGCGGCGACGAGTTGGAGAGGTTCCGGCAGGTGAATCTGGGCCGGCTGCTCGACGAGGTGCATATGGGCTTCGACCGCCGCGCGCTGCACTATCTGCGCGAGAGCGGCTATCCGATGCTGAATGCCGCCCACACCCATGTCCTGCGCACCATGCGCTTCGAGGGCTCGACGATCACCGACATGGCGGCGCGTGCCGGCATCTCGAAACAGGCGATGAGCAAGCTGGTCGCCGCTTTCGAAGAACAGGGTTTCGTGGCGCTCGCCCCCGATCCGGCCGATGCCCGCAGCCGCATCGTCACGGTCACCGAAGACGGCCGCCGGCTGCTGTCGCTGGGCATCCAGGCCCTGAAACGCGCCGAGGCCGATATCGCCCGGGTGATCGGTGGCGACCGTCTGGACCAGCTGATCGAACTGCTGGCAGCCGCGCGCGAGGCGGGCTCTCCCGACGACGAGGCGCCGGCATCGGCATACCGGCGCCGTCGGAGCTGAGCCGGATGTTCCCACGACGGGGCGCTCCGTCACGAGATAGTCAATATTGTTGACTTCCTTTCCGACCGCCCGCAGACTGGATCTCACGAGCCGGAGAGAACCGGCCGCTCTCCTCGACAGGGAAGATCCATCATGCGCCGATATGCATTTGCACCGCGCAGGGCGACGCGCGCCCTGATTTCGGGCGCGGCCCTGGCCGTGCTGTCCCTGGGCCTGCCCGCCGCGGGCCCCGCCACGGCCGCCACCTTTACCTACGGATCGGGCGTGCCGGAACGGTCCAGCGCCAATCAGCAGGGTGTCCTGCCGATCCTGGCCGACATCACCCGGGCGACCGATGGGCGGGTGGCGTTCACGCCGATCCTGGGCGGACAGCTGGTCTCGATCGCCAACGGCTTCGACGGCATCCGCGACGGGGTGGTCGATGCCGGCTTCTTCATCGGCCAGCTGACCGGCAGCCAGCTGCCCTATTCCTCGCTGATCGCCGAGATGACCGGGCTTGGCGGCGACCCCTATGCCACAATGGGCGCCATCAACGAGATTTTCTTCGTCGGCTGCCAGAACTGCCGCGACGAGGTGAAGATGGCCGGGATCGTGCCGATCCTGATGCAGTCGGCCTCGCCGCTCGCCATGATGTGCACGAAGCCGGCCCAGGCCGCCGCCGATCTCGCCGGCCGCCGGGTCAGCGTGGTCGGCTCGCCCGAGGCGCGCTGGGCCGCAGCACTCGGCATGACGCCGGTACGTAGCAACATCACCGACATCCTGCCCGCCCTGCAGCTGGGCCAGAGCGACTGCACCCTGCTCGGCCTCGCCTGGATCCGCAGTTACGGCCTTCAGGATACGGTGAAATCAGTGATCGAGATGCCCCAGGGCATCATCGCCGGTGCGGTGCCGATCGCCTTCAACCGCAAATCCTGGGAGAAGATCTCGAAAGAAGACCGGGCGGCGATCGTGAAGCTGATGCCGGCGGCGGTCTGGAACTATGTCACCGAAGCCTACGTCGCCCAGGATGCCCGGGTGAAGGCGGCACTTGCCGACAAGGTGACCTTCAGCCCCGGCGACGAGGCGATGAAGACCCGCTGGACCGGCTTTCAGGATGGCGAGGTTGCCGCCCTGAAGGCACTGGCCCGCGATCGCGGCCTCGCCGACGGCGATGCCGTGGTCGACCGGATGGTCGCGACCTTCCGCATCTGGCACGAGCGGCTGCTGCCCAAATTCCAGGGCGACCGCGCGGCGTTCGAGCAGATCCTGACGGAGCGCGTCTTCTCCAAATATCCTTTCTGACCTTCTGACCCCGCCCCCCCCTGGCGGCGCATCGGCTCCGTACCGTCTCCCCTCCTGACGGTCGGGCCGCGCCTGCCGGCGTCCGGATCCTGCACCCTGGCGGCGCTGCCGGATCCTCCTCCCCCCGTGCGACAGGACCTACTGGCCAGGTCTCCGGCATCCCCCTGCCGGCGGCGCACGGCCGGCTGCGTCCGATCGTGCGGGATCCGGACGTCTTTTCCGTCTGACGCACACCCTCTGCCCGGAGTCGCCCGCAATGAAAGCCGTATATTTCGACACCCACGGATCCCTCGATGCCCTCACCTATGGCGAGATTGCCGATCCCGTCCCGCCCGCAGGCTGGGTGAAAGTGAAGGTCGGTGCCTGCGCGCTCAATTATCTGGATGTCTTCTCCCGGCGCGGCATGCCGGGGATCAAGGTGGAACTGCCGGGCATCACCGGCGGCGACTGCGCCGGCACGGTGGCGGAGACGGGTGAGGGCGTCACCGGCTGGGCGCCGGGCGACCGGGTGCTGATCAACCCGGCCTTCGTCGACGACCGGAGCGGCCATTTCGAGATGATGGGCGAAACCCGGCGCGGGGCGATGGCCGAATACTGCATCTGCCGCGCCGATCAGCTGATCCCCGTGCCGACCCATGTCTCCGACGAGGCCGCCGCCGCCCTGCCGGTCGCCTATGGCACCGCCTATCGCATGCTGTTCACCCGCGGCGGGCTGAAGGCGGGCGAGACCATCCTGATCCTGGGTGCCTCGGGCGGTGTCGGCACCGCCTGCCTGCTGCTGGCGAAGATGGCCGGCGCCCATGTCGTCGCGGCCGCCGGTTCGCCCGACAAATGCCGGCGGCTGACCGAGCTTGGCGCCGACGAGACCATCGACTATTCGGCCGAGGCGATCGACGCCTATACCCGCAAGCGCACCGGTTCTCTGTTCCGGGGCGGCGGCTGGGATGTCGTGGTCAATTTCACCGGCGGCGACAGCTGGGTGCCGTCGCTCAGGGCCGTGAAGCGCGGCGGCCGGCTGCTGACCTGCGGCGCCACGGCCGGCTTCGACCCCAGGACCGACATCCGCTTCATCTTCATGGCCGAGATGTCGATCCTGGGATCGACCGGTTTCACCAAAGACGACATCGCCGCCTGCCTGGATCTGGTCGCGGAAGGCCGTCTCGATCCGGTGATCGACAAGGTGCTGCCGCTGTCCGAGGGCCGCGAGGGCGTGCGCCTGCTGGAAGACCGCGAGGTCTTCGGCAAGGTGATCGTCAAGCCGGGGCTGGACGCATGACCGCCGATGCCCATGGCGGACGGCCGCGCCATCTGCCGCCCTTCCGGAGCCTCGCCGATGTCGAGGCGCTGGAACGCGACCCGATCGACAGCCATCTGACCGGGCGCACCATGACCGGGGTGCTGGCCCATGCCGCCCGGACCCATGGCGACCGCATCGCCGCCTGCTATCTGGCCGATCCCGCCGATCCGGAGGGGATGGCCGAGGAGATCGGCTTTGCCGCCTTTTTCAGGCGCGCGATGCAGGCGGCCGTCCTGTTCCGCAGCCTGGGCCTGACACGGACCGAAGCGGTGGGCTGCCTGCTGCCGGCCCTGCCCCAGACGGTGGAAATCGGCTGGGGCGCCGCCCATGCCGGCCGGATCATGCCGGTGAACCCTTTCCTGGAACCGGCGATCATCGGTGCGATGCTGGGCCGGGCAGGCGCCGCCATCCTGTGCATCGAAGGCCCGTCGGGCCGCGACGGCACCTGGGAGAAGCTGCCGGCAATCCTGGCCGCCGCACCGGCCATCCGCCATGTGCTGGTGGTGGGCGAGCCGGCCGCCCCGGATGGTGTTCTGCATTACGAGACCTTGCGCGCCGCCGCCGACCCGGCCGAAGCCGGCCCCGAGCCGGCGCCGGGCGACATCGCCGCCTGTTTCCACACCGGCGGCACCACCGGCCTGCCCAAGATCGCCCCGCTCACCCATTACAACCTCGCCTGCATGAGCCTGATCGCCGGTTACGGGGCCGGGCTCCGGGCCGGCGACACGCTGACCAACGGCATGCCGCTGTTCCATGTCGGCGCGCTGGTGATGGGGGCGCTGGCCCCCTTCGCCCATGGCTGCCGGGTGGTCCAGCTGGGAAGGCGCGGCTATCGCGATCCCTCGGTCATGGCCGGGCTCTGGGACATCTTCGGCCGGGTGCGGCCCGACATCGCCATCGGCCCGCCGACGGTGGTCGCCGCCGCCACCCAGAGCTTCGCCGCCCCCCCCGGCGACACGGGTCTGCGGGCCTGGATCTCGTCTGCCTCCTCGCTTCCGGCCGAGGTGCACCGGCGCTTCACCGACCGCACCGGCGTGCCGATCAAGGAAGCCTGGGGCCTGACCGAGGCGACGCTGGTGCTGACCTATATGCCGCCCGACGGCGAAAGCCGCCCGGGCTCGGTGGGGCTGCGCCTGCCCTGGTGCGAAGTTCGGGTCGCGCGGGTGGCGGACGGCCGGGTGGTGGAGCTGCTGCCCGCCGGGACTGCCGGTGCGATCATCGCCCGCTCGCCCTCGGTGTTTCCGGGCTATCTCGACCCCGCCGCCAATCGCGGCGTTCTACTCGAAGACGGCTGGCTCGACACCGGCGATATGGGGGTGATGGATGCCGACGGCTTCCTGACCATCACCGGCCGGGCCAAGGATGTGATCATCCGGGGCGGCCACAACATCGATCCGGCCCTGATCGAGGAACCGCTCAACGCCCATCCCGATGTGGCGCTGGGTGCCGCGGTCGGCCTGCCCGATGCCCGGCTGGGCGAGGTGCCGGTCGCCTTCGTCACCCTGAAGCGTGGCAGCAGCCGGAGCGGGGCCGACATCCTGGCCGAGCTGGCCCCGACCATCGCCGAACGCGCCGCGATCCCGCGCTGGATCGAGGTGCTGCCCGCCCTGCCGATGACCGCGGTGGGCAAGGTCCACAAGCCCGGCCTGCGCCGCGAAGCCTGCCGCCGTGCCGCGGCCGCCTGTCTGGGGCTCGATCCCGACCGGATCGGTGCGGAAGACCTGCCCGGCGGGCGCATTGCCGTGATCCTGCCCTTCGCCGCCGGCAGCGCCGCCTTCGACCAGGCAGCCGCCACACTTGCCGGGCTCGGCCTCGACGCCCGGCCCTCCCCCGCTCCCGCGCCTGAGGAACCCCGTCCTTGAGCATCCTCGACATCGACCATCTGATGATCAAGACCGGCGACCTCAGCGCTGCCGGCGACCGGTTCGCCGAACTCGGCTTCACGGTCACCGCCCGATCGGAGATGCCCGGCCTCGCCAACCGGCTGATCTGCTTCGACGCAATGATCCCGGGCGCCTGCAACTACATCGAAATCATGCAGCTGACCGATCCGGCGTCGGCGCCGCCGCCGATGCCCCGGGTGCTGGATGCCCCCGACGGCCCGGTCTCCACCGTCACCGCCACCAGCGATGCCGATGCGACCGCCGCCCGGCTCAACGCCGCCGGCATCCGGGTGCCGCCGCCGGTCTCGATCCGCCGCGACTGGCCGCTCGGCACCGGCGAGGTGATCTCCCCCGCCTTCCGGGTCGCCATCCCGCTGACCGGCCAGGCGCCGTTCTACTGGAATGCCTGCCAGCATCACACGCCACAGCACTACACCCGGCCGGAATTCACCCGCCATGCCAATCATGCCCGGCAGATGATCGGGGTCGTTGCCGTGGCCCCCGATCCCGCGGCCGTGGCCGCGGCCTATCGGCAGCCCTGGGCGGCGCGGATCGAGGGCGAGGCCCCCGTCCGGGTGACGGCCGGCCCCGGCCGGGTCGCGCTGCGCATCCACACGCCCGACCAGCTGATCCGCGCCTGTCCCGGCATGATGGCGGGGGCGGATGATCAGCGGCTGGCCGGCCTGGTTTTCGCCACCGACGACATCGACGCCGCCTTCGCCCGGATCGATGCCACCGACGCCCGGCCGGTGCGCACGGCGCCCGGCCGCTTCCATGTCCTGCCGCACCAGGCCAATGGCTGCCTGATGATCTTCGAGGGGATGGCATGACCGCGACACCCGATCGCCTGAACGACCCGCCCGCACCGGCCGCGGCGCCGCTCCATGGTCTGCGCCGCCTGGTCGACGGCGCCGGCATCGCGGGCGGGCTTGCCGTCGCCCTGATGGCGCTGCATGTGGTGCTGGACGTGGCGGCCCGGAACCTGGCCGGGCTGCCGCTGTCGGGCACCACCGAATTCGTCGCCGGCTGGTACATGGTCGCGGTGGTGTTCTGTGCGCTGGGCAGCGTCCATGCCCGCGGCGACCATATCCGGGTCGATCTGATCGACATGATCGCCGGCCCACGGCTCGACGGCCTGCTCACCCTCTTCACCAGCCTGGTCTTTCTGGCAGCGGCGGCGGCGATGACCGTCTGGGGCATCGATGATGCGCTCGACGCCACCCTGAGGGGCGAAAGGGTGGAGTTCGCCACCTGGGCGCTGCCGGTCTGGCCGGGCCGCTGGCTGGTGCCGGCGGGCTTCGCGCTGACCGGTCTCGTCGCCCTGCTCGATCTGGGGCGCGGCCTGCACCGCCTGACCGGTCGCCGCCCGCCCCGGGGAGACGCCGCATGAGCCCGGTGCTTCAGGGATGCCTCACCCTGGCCGCGATCCTGCTGCTGATCGGCCTGCGCCTGCCGGTCGGCCTGGCGCTGGGTGTCGCCGCCTTCATCGGCACCGCCGCCCTGCTGCCGCTGCCGGCCGCGATCAGCGTCATGGCGCGGGTGCCGTATGAATTCTCGGCCAGCTGGGAATTCTCGGCCGTGCCGCTCTTCCTGCTGATGGGCAATGTCGCCTGGCGTGCGGGCATGACCGACGGCCTGTTCCGCATGGCCGAGCTTGGTCTCGCGCGGCTGCCGGGCGGGCTTGCGGTTGCAACCAATTTCGCCGCAGCGGGCTTCGGCGCCGCCTCGGGCTCCAGCCTCGCCACCACCGTCTCCATGGGCCGGATCGCGATCCCCGAGATGCTGAGGGCCGGCTATCACCCGTCTCTGGCAACGGCGGTCTGCGCCTGTGCCGGCACGCTCGCCGCCCTGATCCCGCCTTCCATCCCGCTGATCGTCTACGGCATTCTGGCCGAACAGTCGGTCGCGAAACTGTTCTTCGCCGGCATCGTGCCGGGCCTGCTCACCGCCCTCGCCTATACGGTGATGATCGTGCTGCGCTGCCGCTTCAACCCGGCGCTCGCCCCCCGGGTCGAGGTGAAGGCGGCCCCCGGCGAATGGCGGCACCTGCTCACCACCTCGTGGCCGCTGCCGCTGCTGGCGCTGGTGGTGCTGGGCGGCATCTATGGCGGCTGGTTCTCGCCCATCGAGGCCGGCGGCATCGGTGCGCTGGCCAGCATCGCCTTCGCCGCCCTGCAGGGCCGGATGGGGCCGCGCCGGCTCTGGCAGGTCTGTCTCGATGCCGCCCGCACCACCGCCGCGATCCTGTTCATCGCCATCGGCGCCTTCATGCTCACCCGCTACATGACCCTGACCGGCCTGCCGGCGGCGGTGGCGACGGGGGTTGCCGCCCTCGACCTGCCGCCGGTGCTGATGATGGCGGCGATGGCGGTGGTCTTCCTGGTGCTCGGCATGTTCCTCGACCCGTTCGGGGTGATGCTGATCTCGATCTCTGTGCTGCTGCCGCTATTCGAACGCATGGGCTACGACCTGATCTGGGTCGGCATCATCGTGGTCAAATACATCGAAATCGGCCTGATGACCCCGCCGGTCGGGCTCAACGTCTTTGCGGTCAAATCGATCGCCCCCGGCATCGGCCTGCCGACCATCTTCCGCGGCGCGCTCTGGTTCCTGCTCGCCGAGGCGGTGGTGATGGTGCTGCTGCTGGGCTTCCCCGACCTCACCCTCTGGCTGCCCGCGCAGCTGCTCTGAAGGAAGCGATCCCCGATGACCTTCGACGATCTGAAATCCCTGGTCGCCTCGGCCGAATACCACAAATTCCTGAAGGTGGAGCCGGTGGAGGCCGATCCGGAGAAAGGCGTGGTGGTGCTGAAACTCGCCTTCGACCCGGCCTATACGATCTTCGCAAAGGCCGGCAACTATCATGGCGGCGTCACCGCGGCACTGATCGACGTGGCCGGTGCCATGGCCTGTTCGGTGATGACCGGCTATCCCACGCCCACCATCAACCTCCGGGTCGACTATATGCAGGCGCCGCGCAGAACCGGCCTCACCGCCCGGGGCGAGGTCCGCCGGATCGGCAAGGCGATCGGCGTCGCCGACGTCACCATCACCGATGATGCGGGCGAGATCTGCGTCATCGGCCGCGGCACCTTCTCGACCGTCGACCCGCGGCCGAAGCTGATGACGCCCGAGGCCTGATCACCTCAGACCCCTGAACACCCCAGCCCCCTGAACACCTCAGACCCCCGGCAGGGGCACGTAGATCGTCACCAGTTCCAGCCCGCCCGTGGCGCCGAATTGCAGATGCAGGATGTCCGCGCCCAGATCATACGAGATCCAGCGCGGCACGGTGCGGCGGAGCGTGCGGCTGAACGTGCCGCCGCCCTGGTTGCGGATGTCGCCGAGCGCGGCGCGGATCGGTGCCTCTTCGGCGCCGAAGGTGAGACCAGCCGGCAGGCTGCCCGCGAAACCGGCCGAATTCTCATAGCCGGGGCTGTAGAAATGGACGGCCTCGACATGCAGCGTCTCGCCCTCTTCGCCGGTCACCCAGGGGGCGGTCTTGAACATGACCGCCACCCCGTGGCGCTGCAGGCGGATGAAGCCGGTCCAGTCCACCCGCTCCAGCCCGTCGGGGGCGACGCGTATCAGTGCCTGCACCGCCGGATCGTCGACCGGGCGGCGCAGCAGGCGGCGAAAGGTTTCGGCGTCGGTGGACATCGGCAGACGGGACCCGCAGGGTGCAGGGGCACGGAACCGGCCTTGCGGCCGGTTCCGGCATTATGCACCGGATCGCCCCCGGATCAGAAGCGGAGCGTCGCCGAGGCATAAAGCGTCCGGCCCGGCCCCGGCTGGTTCACCAGCCCCAGCGGGTCGATGTAATAGCGGTCGGTCAGGTTCATCACCGACAGGCTGGTGGTCAGGTTCTCGTTGATCTCGATATCCGCAAACAGATCCACCAGGGTATAGGGCTTCCAGTTCACCTGAGAGATGAACTGCGATGCGCCCTGGGCGGTGACGTCGCCATGGCCGATCGCCCGGGGTCCGATGTGCGAGACCCGGCCGCCCAGCGTCAGCATGTCGTCGAACAGCAGCTGCGAGAGCGTCAGGTCGGCCGAATATTCCGGCGGCACATGATTGGTGGCATAGTCGCCATAGAGCGATTTGTCGATGCAGCTGCCCGAGGTGCGGCAGAATTCGACGTTGAGATAATAGTTGGCGGCAAACTCGGCGGTGAAGCCGCCCTGGCGATAGCGGCCCGAGATTTCGAGACCCTCGAACTTCGCGCGGTCCAGATTGTAGATGTGCATGCTCCAGTAATTTTGCTCCGTGTTGTGATACCATTCGCGGGCGATGTAATCGGTCACATCCCAATTGAAGTAGCTGAGCTTGACCATGGCATCGTCGGCAGGGTCGATCACGCCGCGCAGGCGCTGGTTGACGCCCAGCTCCCAATTCCGCGACCGTTCCGGCGTGACGTCGGGGTTGACGCCCATGGTGAAGGCCGATGCGGTCTCGATCAGGCTGGGCGCCCGCATCACGTTGGAATAATTGACATAGAGCTGGGTGCCGTCGAAGGGCTCCACCGTCACGCCCAGCGACGGGCTGAAGCCGCCATCGCTGAAGCGCGTGTCGTAGTCATAGCCGCGTTCAAGATAGGGATCGTTGCGATCCTGGGTCCGGAAGTGCATGTAGCGCAGGCCGCCATTCACCGTCAGCCAGTCGGTCGCCTCCCACGCGGCCTTGACGAACCCGGCCGCCTCCTCGCGCTTCGCGTCGCGATAGTCCAGCCAGGTTTCGGCCTCGCGGGTGCCGTCGCTCGGCCGCGTGTCCTCGCCGCGATAGGACAGGCCATAGGTGAAGGTCGTATCGCCGAAGCCGGTCGCCACCCGGCTGATATTGGTGATCTCCGCCCCCCACATATCGGTGTCGGAACCGGCGCGGAAATCGCCCGGCTTCGGCAGCTGCCAGCCGGTGCGGAGCGGGTTGCGCAGTTCCAGATGCGACCAGTAGAGATTGGCCTTCAGGTCGATCAGCGGTTCGCCCTCGGGCTTCCAGCGATAGTTGAAGGTGCCGGTATCCAGCCAGGTGCCGGCGGTCTGGCCCAGCTGGACCGCCTGCGAGTTCTCGCCGGTCAGCCGCGAGGCGATGCGGTCGCCGGCCTCGCTGCGGAATTTGGTATAGCCCAGCTGCACCGCATGGCCGTCGCCGAAGCGCAGCCCGGCCTTGCCCAGCCACGAGCTGGTTTCAAGCTCGGTGTTCAGCACCTCTTCGCCCGCGCGGTAATTGGCGATGCCGTCATTCTGGTAGCGGGCATCGACTTGGGCGCAGCTGCCCCAGCTGGTGCAGTATTCGCCCGGCCCCAGATTGGTGACGGTGGCCGCCGGGCCATGGCTGCCGGCATGGTAATTGCCTTGTTTGCGATAGGCATAGGCGGCGAGCAGATCGATATCGGCATCGCGATAGGCGGCGACCGCGCTGCCCGACCCGCTGGTCGGCTCCGCCCAGCCGGGCCGGTCGAGGCCGGTGGGGCTGGCGGTCGGTGCCGCCGGCGAATTCGACGGCCAGGCATAGCCCGATGTATCACCCGCCTTGGGCGACGAGGTGTTGGTGCCGAATCCGCCCTTCAGCCGGACGCCGAAATCCTCACCCTCCTGCACGATGTCCCGGGCCGAGAGCGTGCGCATCGCCACCGTGCCCGCCGTGCCGAAGGACGACACGTCGGAGCCCTTGGTGATGTCCACCTCGGCCAGCAGGTCGGGATCGACGAAGGTGCGGTTCGACGCGCCCTGATAGCCCTGATAGACGGTCACCAGATTCTCGGCCCCGTCGATCGTGGTCGCCACCCGGCCCATGCCCTGCATGCCCCGGATGTTGACGTCGACCGATCCGGCGCCGTTGCGCGCCTCGCCCGACATCACGCCGGGCACGCCGCGGAAGATGTCGGCGGGGCTGCTGCCGCGGAAGCGCTGGATGGTTTCGCCCGAAATATGCGCCACCGGCGCCGCCGTCTCATAGGGTTTGTCGGTTGCAGGTATGGCGCTTGTCACCACCAGCGGCTGCAACTGTCGGGCATCTCCGGTCTCCGGTGCCGGCTGGATGATCACCGCCTCGCCGCTGAACCGCCAGGTGAGCCCCGTGCCCGCCAGCAGCCGGGCCAGCGCCATATCGTCGGTATAGCGGCCGGCGAGCCCGGCGGTGGACCGGCCGCGCAGCAGTTCGCCATCGGCCACCACCTGCCGGCCGGTCACCTCGGAAAACCGCACCAGCGCCCCGGCCAGCGGCTGGGCCGCGATCTCATAGGCCCGCACCGCGGCCACCTCGGCCGCCACCGGTGCCGGCGCCACCGGCAGCATCGCCCCGGTCATGAGAAACACCAGCGTCGCGGCGCCCCATCCCGCCCCGTGAGCCCGTCCTGTGCCGTGCCCTCGTCTCGTCATGTGATCCGGCATTCCCGGCCGTCCTTCCCTGTCGGTCATGTCCCACGATCGGCCGCCTGCGCGCGGCCCTCATGATCCAGACACCCCAGGGGCGAGGGGTTATGATCCGGCCTGTGCTTTTTTTTGCGGGACAGCGGCTTTTTTTCAGCCCGCCCGTGTGACCAGGGCGAGGCCCGCCAGGCGGCGGATCCTGAGATCCAGCGTCTCGGCCAGGATGTCGAGCGCCTGATCGGGCCGGGTCAGGTCGAAGACGGCGGTCACCTTCAGACCTGCGACCCGGTCGCCGCCGAGCAGGATCCGGCCCGGGCGGTAGCGGTCCAGGTCCTCGACCACCGCCGCCAGCGTCTCGTCCTCGAAAACGATCCGGTCGCGGCGCCAGGCCAGCACCTCCTGCGCGCGGCAGGGGCGGGGCGCTCCGGCGGCACGATCGTCGAAGGCCGATCGGTGGCCCGCCGCCAGATCGACCGGCGCCCCGGCGGCGGGATGCAGGCGAAGCCCGCCCTCCAGCGCCGCCGCGATGGTCACGCCGCCGCGGCGCTTCACGTCGAACGCGGCGCCCGCGGTGGCGGTCATCAGCCCCTGGCCGGTGCGCAGCACGAAGGGGCGCGGATCGGCCGCCGGGCGAAACCAGGCCTCGCCCGCCTCCAGCGTGACCAGCCGCCGGCTGCCGTCGAGCCGGGTGGACAGGGCCGAGCGCCCGCCCAGCTCCACCCGGCTGCCATCGGCAAGCACCAGCTGGCGGCGTTCGCCGGTGCCGGTCGTCTCGTCGGCCAGCAGCCGGCCGGGGGCCACCAGCTGCGATGCGGCCGCACCCGCCATCAGCGCCACGCCACCGGTCAGCACCGCCCGCCGGCCGACCCGCCGCCGTGTCTGCATCCGCTGCCAGGCGGGTTTCACCGCACCGAACCGGTCCCACAGCTCTTCCGCCCGGGCATAGGCGGCAACGCGCCCCTCGCCGCCGGCCAGCCAGCGGGCGAAGGCGGCACGATCCTCTGCCGCCACCGGTTCCTCGTTCAGCAGCAGGAACCAGCGCATCGCCGCGGCGCGGTCATCCTCGTCGATCATGGCCGCCATCAGCCGAGCGCCCGATCCAGATCGGCCATGGCCGAGGCGATCTGCGAGATCACCGTGTTGCGCGAGATGCCCATGCGCCCGGCGATCTGGGCGTAGCTCAACCCCGCCAGCCGGCTGAGCACGAAGACCTGCCGCCGCCGCCGGGGCAGGGCCTCGATCGCCTTCAGCAGCCGCCGCAGCTCCGCCCGGTGGATCACGGTGTCTTCCGGGCTCGCGACCGGCGCCGGAATCGCGGCCATCGCCGCATCGTCCAGCGCCACCTCGCCATGGCGTTTCGCATTGCGCAGATGGTTGAGGGTCAGATTGCGCACCGCCGCGGTGATATAGGCCTGGCTCACCGGCGGCGGCTCGGCATGGCTGCTGCGGCCCAGCAGGTTGACGAAGGCCTGCTGCACGAGATCCTCGGCCGTGACCGGATCGCCCAGAATCCGCCGCGCGATCGCCCGCAGACGATCGCGTTCATGGCCATACAGCCTGGATATGGAGAGTGCGCGCGTCGCCACCCCTCCCCGCCTCCCTGATCGGTGATCTGCGGTGGATGATGCTGGCGGCTGGCTGACGGCAGTCTAACGGGCGGCGCAGATTATGACAATGCGTCTCATTCTCATATTGTCACGAAGAAGAGGGCGCCCGGTTGTCCGAGGCGCCCTTTTCCGGCAGCGGGTACCGGCCGGGATCAGGGCGGCGGCAGGGACACGGTCGCCCCGTCAAGGAACGGGCCGGCTGCCCCTTGCGCCTCATTGAGATTGAGCCGGATGACCTCAGGCTCGATCCAGCTTTCCCGGCCATCCGGCCGGTCGCCGGCGATGTCGTGATCGATCATATGATCCGTCCTTTCCTCTGACAGAGTTCGTCGCGTGTATCGTCAATATCTGCGCGATGCAGATCTCTGACGGCCATCATGTCACGACCAGCCCGGCCGCGACCAGATCGCCCAGCACCTTCTCCACGGCCGCAAGGCTGGTCGCCTCGTCGACCGCGAAGCGGGCACGAAGTCTTGCCGCCAGATCGCGGCCGCTCTTCGGGGTTTCGAGCCCGTCCCAGACGGCCGCCGCACTGCGGTTGAGGCCCAGAATATCGCCGGTCTCGGGGTTCATCAGCACGACATCGCCATTGAGCGGCGTTGCCATCACGCCGGGGGCGCGGGTGTACACGCGGTCGGGATCGATGGTGGCCGGACTGGTCAAAGGGGTCTGGCTGGTCATGAGGTCGGAACATCCTCGGAAACGGCAGGGACGGCGGCGGCGAGATGCTGGCGGATAGTCGCCACCACCGCCGGCAGGGCGTCGAAGCGACGGGGATAGTGCAGGCGATGGACCGGCACGCGCTGCACCAGCCGCAGAACCGCGGCCTGGATCGCCGGTTCCCGGCCGAGCGGCCCCATCACCCAGCCGCCATAGAGATTGCCAAGCACCAGCTTCAGCGCGGCAAGGCCGGACAGCCGCTCGATCCGGATGCCGGGCGTCTCTGCGGTCGCCGCCAGCCCGAAGATGCCGCGGAGCGGCAGCAGGCGGTCGGCCGCCGCGGTCGGCACCAGATCGTCGAACCGGAACTTGTCGACACCGGCGGCGACGGGGCGCTCCCCCCGCCCCGCCCAGGCCAGCCCTGCTACCGAGCTGTCCCAGAGCCTGAGTTCGCGTTGCAGGGATCGCACGCGGGTCTCCCCCGCCACCTCCTGCAGATGGCAGACGTCATCGGCCACCAGTTCCGTGCCGGCATCGGTGAAGGCGGCGGCCAGCGTCGACTTGCCGGCGCCGGAATCGCCACAGAAGGCAGCCACCCCGTCGCCCAGCACCAGCCCGCTGGCATGCAGCGGCAACAGGCCGTTGCAGAAGGAGAGATGCGTATACACCGCCACCCGCATCATGTGATCGACATGCTCCGGCGCGTCGGGGGCAAGCACGACCTCGCGGCCCGCCACGATCATCAACCGGCCGAGCCCGGGCAGGATCTGGATGTAATGCGTGGCATCGATCCGGGAATGCGGGCCCGTGAACAGCGGCGCCGGCAGATCTTCGGGCACGGGCCCGAGGCGGATGGTCGCCACCGGATCGCCCGCCTCGGGTCCGGCCGGCTCCAGCCCGCCGAGCGGCACGGCGCTCGCCAGCACCAGGCCCAGCATCCGGTAGCGATAGGGCAGATCATTCCCCGCCATCATCAATCACCCGCCTTTGCCGCATCCTCGCGGCCGGTCTGGTTGCTGCCCGAAAACCGTCGGGCGAAGCGGCCGACATTCAACGCCTGGGTCAGGGTCACCTGCAGGGCGATCATCATCTCGCGGCTCTCGTCCGGACCGTCGATCTCTGCGGCCAGCACCTTCAGCCGCTCGATATCGAACAGGCCGGCGGTGTCGGGGCAGGCGGCGAGCGCATCGATCTCGCGCAGGATCTCGTCCCGCGCCGCCGACATCTGACGGCGCCAGGTCACTGCCTGGGCGCCCTGCCGCCGGTTCTCCACCACCGCCGGCGGCAACAGGCCGGCCATGGCCCTGCGGATCAGCCCGCGCGGCGTGCCGCCGGCCAGAAAGGCTTCGGGCGGCAAGCCCCAGCAGTATTCCGCCACCCGCCGGTCGGCGGTGGGATCGCGCAGCGACAGCCCGCAGCTCGCCTCGTAATAAAACGTGAGAAAGGCGAGGTCGTTATTGGCGAAGGCCGCGACCCGCCGTCCGCCATCGGCCAGCCGATCGGCACCGGGCCAGCGCCACACGGCCGCTTTCGCCAGACCATCGAGCCCGCCATCCGGCAGGGCCTCGGGCCGCAATGCCGCCGAAGCGTTTTCCAGCACCCGCCGGCCGATCCGGCGCCGCAAACCGGCCGGCACCGGCAGCCGGCGGCGGACCGCCATCGCCGTCTCCGCGACCAGCAGCCGGCGCTCGATCCGATTCAGATCGCGCAGCCGCCAGCCATGGCGGGCGAGCGCCAGGAACCGGCCGCGCAGGACCATGTCCGCCAGCCCCTCGAACCCCTCGGCACTGATGGTGAGATTGCCGTACCCGGCGTGAAGCAGCACGCCGGCCCCCCGACGGCCGGCCGCCCGGGCGATGTCGTCGAACCAGGGCATGTTCATGGCGTTGACCGGCGGCAGATCGGCCCCGGCGGCGATCCGGTCGAACAGCTCCAGCTCCAGCGCCGGGGTTTCGCGGATCACATGATGGCGGATATTTGGGAAGCGGGCCGCGGTTTCGGCGGCAACACCGCTTTCGTCATGGCGCAGCAGCGGATGGACCGGGGGCGTGCCCTCGGGCGGGGCGGCGGTATAGGCGTCCAGCACGTCATTGCGGGCGGCCAGCACGCCCGCCGCCAGGGCGGTGACGGCGCTACTGTCCAGCCCGCCGCTCAACTGGCTGGCGACGCCCCGGGCGCTGCGGGTCTGTGCGGCCACCGCCGTCTCCAGCACCGCACGCAGCCCCTCGGCATAATCATCCGTGCGGGCGAAGCGCAGCGGGGCCACGTGATCCGGCCGCCAGTGATGATCCACCACCACCCGGCCGGCCTGCATTTCAAGGAAGCAGCCGGGCGGCAGGGCCTGAATGTCCTGATAGATCGTCCGGTCGGCCGCCACCCGCCAGCGGATCGAATGGCGGGCAAGGGCAACGGGATCCAGCGCCCGCGGCACCGCCGGATCGGCGAACAGGCCCCGGGGCACGGTGGCGAAGCGCAGAAAATCGCGCGCCAGATGATAGACCAGCGGCCGCATGCCCAGGGCATCGCGCGCCAGCAGCAGCCGGTCCTCGCCCTCGTCGAACAGGGCCAGTGCGAAGGCCCCGCAGAACCAGCCGAGCGCATCGCGCCCCGCCGCCTCGAAACATCTGAGCGCGATCCGCCCGTCGGGCATGGACGCCGCCTCGGGCCCCGTCCGCCCCAGCCGGGCCAGCAGCTCCGCCCGATTGTCCAGCCGCCCGTCGAACACCATCACCAGCCGGCCGCCGCCGCCGCGCATCGGCTGACGATCGACGCGATCCTCGGGCAGATCGACGAACTGCCGCCAGGCCAGCGCCGCACGGTCCCCGCGCACCACCCCGTCGGTGCCGCCCCCATCGGTGCCGCCCATGGGCAGCATCGCGCGAAGGCCCCGCGGCTGCCAGTCCGGGTCAACAGGACGTCCGTCACGGCTTGCGATACCCAGGATGCAGGACAAGCGTGCGGGCTCCGCGTTGCGGGGGAAGGAGGCCGGAAGATACACCACGGCAGGTCGCCCTTCCATCCCGGTTGACGCCACCCCCCGCTTCATGCGCCCCTTTCCCGTCACCCGCCTTTCCCGTCACCCGCCTTCCCGCCACATTCGACTGCGAGGATCCTTCGCCCCATGGCCGCCGATCGCATGCCCGACGATATCATCCTGGCCGGTCTCGACGGCCCTGCCGAGATCCGGATCGATGGCCACGGGCTGGCCCATCTGCGGGCGGGGTCGGAGGCGGATCTGTTTATGCTGCAGGGGTTCAACGCCGCCCGCGACCGGCTGTGGCAGATCGATCTCTGGCGCAAGCGCGGGCTGGGGCTGCTCTCGGCCGATTTCGGGCCGGGCTATCTGGCGCAGGACCGCGCCGCGCGGCTGTTTCTCTATCGCGGCGACATGGCCGCGGAATGGGCCGCCTATGGGGTGCCGGGGCTGGAGGGGATCGTTGCCGCCTTCACCCGCGGCATCAATGCCTGGATCGCGCTGACCGAGGCCGATCCCGGGCTGCTGGCGCCCGAATTCCACGCGCTGGGTACCCGGCCGGCGCGCTGGGCGCCCGAGGATGTGGTCCGCATCCGCAGCCATGCCCTGGTGCGTAACCTGACATCGGAAGTGATGCGTGCACGCCTTCTGGGGCGTGCCCGGGCGCTCGCCCGCGAACAGGGCCGGGCGGCCGACGACGCCGCGGCGCTGGCGCTGGATCTCGTCCGCCGCTCGATCGCGCCGGCGCATGAAATCCGGGTGCCGGACGGGCTCGACCCCGAGGATATCGGCGCCCGGGTGCTGGATGATTTCCTGCTCGCCACCGCCCCGGTCAGCTTCGAGCCCGCCCGGCTTGCCGCGAACCTCGACGAGGCGCCACGCTGGTCCCGGGTCGATGCCGAGGGGCGGGTGATGGCGGTGATGGCGGCGGCCGAAGGCTCCAACAACTGGGTGGTGGCGCCCGGGCGCACGGCCACCGGCCGGCCCCTGCTCGCCAGCGATCCGCATCGCCATTACGCCCTGCCGTCGTTGCGCTATGCGGTCCATCTCACGGCACCCGGGCTCGACGTGATCGGCGCGGGCGAGCCCGCCATTCCCGGCATTTCGCTCGGCCATAACGGCCATGCCGCCTTCGCGCTCACCATCTTCCCCGCCGATCAGGAAGATCTGTTCGTCTGCGAAACCGCGGCGGAGGACCCGCTGCTCTACCGCCATGGCGACGGTTATGTGCCGATGACGGTGGTGGAAGAGACCATCCCGGTGAAGGGCTGCCCGGATCAGACGGTCACGCTGCACTTCACCGTCCACGGGCCGGTGATTTTCCGCGATACGGACCGCCGCCGCGCCTTCGCGGTGCGCACCGTCTGGTCGGAGCCCGGGGCGGCTCCCTATCTGGCGGGGCTCGGCTGTATGCGGGCACGCACCCCCGAAGCCTATGCCGCCGCCCTCGGCCACTGGTCGGTGCCCTCCACCAACCATGTCTATGCCGATATGGACGGGCGGATCGCCTGGATCGTGGGCGCGAAACTGCCGCTGCGCCCGGCCTCGGACGGGCTGCTGCCGGTGCCCGGCGACGGCCGCTATGACTGGTCGGGTTTCCAGGACCCCGCCGGCCTGCCGCGCGAGATCGACCCGCCGCGCGGCTTCATCGCCACCGCCAACGAAATGAACCTGCCCGAGGGGCCGCTCCGCGCGCGCGGTTTCGGCTTCGAATGGCTGGAGCCCTTCCGTGCCGACCGGATCAAGGCGGTCCTGGCCGACGGCCCGCCGCACGACCCGGCCGCGGCCGAAGCCCTGCAGGGCGATGTGTTCTCGATCCCGGCCGCGCGGGTCTGCGGCCATCTGCCGGCGCCCGAAACCACACCCGCCGGCGACCTCCAGGACGGCCTGGCCCTGCTCGCCGGCTGGGATCATCATCTGCGGCTGAAAACGCCGGCGGCGGCGCTGTTCGAGATCTGGTGGACCCATCATCTGCGCCCGGCGCTGCTCGACCGCATGACCGATGATCCGGCGCTGCGCCGGATGCTGGAGCCGGGCGATGTCGAAACCCTGCTCGACCGGCTCGACACCGACCCCGCGGCCCGTGCCTGCCTGCTGCCGACGCTCGGCCAGGCGGTCGCCGATTGCCGCCGTCGCTTCGGCGCCGACCCGGCCGGCTGGGATTGGGGGCGGTTCCACCACGCGCTCTTCGTCCATCCGCTGGCCGAGGCGGGTATCGGGGGCTTCCCGCAGCTTGGCCCGCTGCCGGTGGGCGGGTCGGGCATGACGGTGATGAACACCACCTATCGCCCCACGGACGGGCGGCTGGTGATCGGCGCCTCGTTCCGCATGGTGATCGATGTCGGCAACTGGGATGCCGCACGCTTCGTCAACGGCCCCGGCCAGTCAGGGGACCCCACCAGCCCCCATCTGGCCGACCATGCCGAAGACTGGGCCCGCGCCGCCACCCTGCCCATGCCCTATAGCCGGGCCGCGGTCGATGCCGCCACCGTCACCACCATCCGCCTGCGCCCGCAGGCGCGGGCTTGACCGGCGCAGTCACTGCCGTAGACTTCAGAAATCGATGCGAGCCCTCTCGCCAAGACAAAAAGCCGGCGCCGCCAGATCAAACCCCGTTCCAAACGCTGTATCCGCCTCCCGATCTATTTGGCTCACCTGATCGAACGAGAGGGTGAACACTGTTTGATCTGGAGGCCGACGGCCACGGAACCCGCCACAAGAAGGTTTCCCCCCAGATGACTGCCCAGACCACCCCGGCCTACACCGACATCCTCTACGAGGTCGACGGCCCGCTTGCCGTCATCACCCTCAACCGCCCGGATCGTCTCAATGCCTGGACCCAGGTGATGGAAGACGAGATGCACGCCGCCATGCTCCAGGCCGAGGCCGACGAGGCGGTGCGCGCGATCATCGTGACCGGTGCCGGGCGCGGCTTCTGCGCCGGTGCCGATATGGGTCTGCTTTCGGGCGCCGCCGAAAGCCAGGGCACGCGTGAGCCGCGCGCGGCCGAAGCGGTGTCGGACGACAATTTCGACCAGAAATTCAGCTATATGCTGAAGCTGAAGACCCCGGTGATCGCGGCGATCAACGGCCCGGTCGCCGGCATCGGGTTGTGCATGGTGCTGTTCACCGATCTGCGCTTCATGGCCGAGGGGGCGAAGCTCACCACCGCCTTCGCCCGCCGCGGGCTGATCGCCGAACACGGCAGTTCCTGGATGCTGCCGCGGCTGATCGGCAACATGAACGCGCTGGAACTGCTGTTCTCGGGCCGGCTGGTCGGCACCGCCGAAGCCGAGCGCCTGGGCCTGGTGCGCAGCCTGCCGGCCGAGGGCTTCCTCGATGCCGTCAAGACATACGCCCGCGAACTGGTCACCACCTCGTCGCCGCGCTCGATCGGCGTGATGAAGGGCCAGGTCTACCGGGCGATGTTCCAGAACCTGTCGACCGCCTGGGACGAGGCCAACCGGCTGATGGTGGAGAGCTTCGAAAGCGAGGATTTCCGCGAGGGCGTGAGCCATTTCGTGGAAAAGCGCGCCCCGGCCTTCACCGGCCGCTGAACCGCACGCAGGCGAGGCGCACGTCAGACCAGGCCGGAAAAGCGGAGCCGTTCCAGCACCGCCCCGGCCTCGGCCTCGGCGCCGACCATGGCGAGCGCATTGCGCACCATGCCTTCGGCGATGCGCGCCCGGGTCAGCCGGCCGTCGGGGCGGTACCAGTTGTGCACCCAGATGATCATGCCGGCGAGGGCAAGCGCGGTGACCCGCGGATCGGCGACCGTCAGCCGCCCCGCCGCTCGGCCGGCCTCCAGCATCTCGACCAGCAGCGCATCGAAGGCGCGCTGGGTGGCGATGATCCGCTCCTGCCCCGCTTCGGGCAGATGGGCGAATTCGCGGGCATGGATGGCGATCTGCTGGTGGTTGTCGATCACCACCCCGGTGAAACCATGGGCCACCGCACCGATCTGCGCCACCGGGTCGAGCCCGGCACCCGCCACCCGCCGCACCACATCCAGCGAGGCATCGACCGAGGCTGCGCAGATCGTCGACAGGATCTCGGCCTTGCCCGAGAAATGGTCGTAGATCGAGGCCTTGGACATCTGCAGCCGCACCGCCAGATCGTCCAGCCTGGTGCGGGCATAGCCCTGGGTGAAGAACAGCTCCGCCGCCGCCTTCAGGATCAGCGCCCGCTTGAATTCCCGGACGTCGTCGCGCATCCGCCCCTCTCTTAAACTCCGCCCCCCGCCCGCCCGGCGGGTCAGGCGGCGGATGGTACCCGCAAGCGGTCCGGCTGTCGCCTGTGCTGACCCGCCGGGCGGCATTTGGCGCGGGCGCGTCAGAGCGACGCCACCACCCGGGGCGGACCGGCGCATCAGGGCATCGCTCAGGCGCCGGCGCAGGGCCGGGGTCATTGCGGCAGCCGATGCACCACCACCCGGAAACCCTCCTCGGGTGCCGGGGGGACGAAATGCGCGGTGATCTGGTCGAACTGGGCATCGGTGGCGGCGAAATCATGGCCGCCTGCGGCATTGCGCTGCCGCAGCCGGGCCCGGCAGACCTCGTCGGGCAGGTCGATCAGATGCAGGCGATGGTCGGCACCGGCGGCCTCGAAGATCCCGCGCATCCAGGCGCGGTTGGCAAGGGTGTTGGCGGGGAAATCCAGCACCACCGACAGGCCGGCGCGGAGCAGCCCGGCGACATGCGGCCCCATGGCGGCGCGCAGCCGGGCCGAATACCGCACATAATCGGCGACGCTGGTCATTTCAGGGCCATAGAGCCGGGCGAGCCAGGCGTCTTCGGCGATCAGCACCGTGGCGGGGGCGGCGGCAAGGCGGGCGGCAAGGGTGGACTTGCCGGCCGCGATCTTGCCCGAGAGCAGATGAAGGACGGGTGTGGAGGACATGGATCAGAAAACTTCCGGACAACGCCCCGGCCTCGCGAGACATATCCCGCAGAGCATACCGACGGCGGATGGCTGACAGAATGGCGCGCGCGATTGTCCCGGCCTGAAAGGTCAGGCCGGGCAGCTAATTCGACGGGTGCCACACATCATCCACATGTCGTCAGCTGGCCTTGTCGTTGATGGATTGCGCCAGCATAGCCCGGCCGGGCCATGGCGGGAAGCCATCAGAGATCGCCCAGCCTTTGCAGCAGCAGCCGCGACCAATGCGGCTGCGCCGTCTGAAGGGCATGGATGCCGTCGACGAATTCGTCATCGGCGATCTCGTCCCCGAAATCGATATGCGGGATCCCGGCCTCGTCGAGCGCCCGCGCCTCCAGCCGCCTGAATGCCGCCAGCTGCGGCACCGCCTTGCGCAGCGCCCGGCTTTCGACCGACTGGTACACCGTCACCCGGATACCGGCCGCCTGCAGGCGATGCACGGCCCGGATCAGTGCGTCCAGCCGGGCCAGGCCGTCGGGGGCATCGGCGGCACGGCCGCCGGCATTCCGTGCGACACTGTCGATCATGCCACGGCGTGCATTCTCCCTGACCTCGGGCGACGGGTCCGCCGTCGGATAGCGCCGGGCATGGATCCGGCGCCAGGCGGCCACGCCCACCGTACCCGCGGCAAAAACCGGCCGTTCGATCAGGCGCAGCACCGGCCCGGTCACCGGCGCCGTCAGCCGTGCCGCCACATGCGGACCGTCGGGCCCGATCTCGAACGCGCCGGTGTTTTCCAGATAGCGGCCAAGGGTGGGGATGCTGGCAAGCAGCGGGATCGGCGGCAGATACGACAGATAATGGGTGGCGATGACCAGCCGGGTTCTCGCCGCACGGTCGGGCGGCAGGCAGTTCACCAGGGTGTCGGCAATGGTCGCCATCTCGTCGATCGGCGCCCCCGCCATGTGCATCAGATGATGCCGCGGCCCCGGATCCAGCGCCGCCCGATCGGCGGGGACGAAGGCCCGGGCGCTGGACGGGCCGATCACGATAAGCTGATCCCCGAGGCTGGTATCGGTACAGATCCAGTAGAGCGCGCGGGCCGTGTAGGCGCGGTTGTCCAGGGTACGGTACAGGGCGCTGTCAGCCGGCAGCACCGGGACCAGAAACGAGGCGGCGATCAGCAGCGCCCAAATCGCCGCCGCCAGTGCGGCGACCGCCGTCAGCGGATGGCGCCGCAGCCATGTCATCCGGTCAGAAGCCCGCATAGATGAACTCCGGGATCGGCTCGGACTTCAGCGCCGCCACCATCGCCAGGGCGCAGATGGCGACGGCAAGCCCGAAACAGGCACGTGGCGAAACCCGGCGCGGCACGAACCGGCCGTCCATCCAGGCCGAGCCCGCCCGCCAGACCAGCCCGCCCGCCAGCACCCAGAGCGCTGCCGGCAAAAGTGCCAGCACCGCCAGCGGCCCGGGGGCGATATCCGGCATCGGCGCCCCGCCATACAGCCAGGTGAAGGCGGCGACGAAGCCCGACAGGAACAGATAGGCCGACACCGCCGAGACGGCACGATACCAGCCCCGCGCCTTCAGCCGGCGCCAGCCGCCGGTACCGAGCGCCGCGCGCAGGCCCCACCGCCAGCCCCGGTTCCAGATCATGCCCAGGCCGATGAGCAGGCCGATGGCCAGAAAGCGCAGGCTGACGTCGTGCCAGAGCCCCACCGCCAGGAAGGTGACGAAGGTGCCAGCCATCGCCTGCAGCTCCATCGCCCGGGGCGAGGGCCAGCGCCGATGCAGGGCGGTGACCAGCGGCGTGAACACGTAATCCTGGTACCAGCGCGACATGGTGATATGCCAGCGGGTCCAGAAATCCAGCAGGCAATCGGCCCGGAACGGGTGGTCGAAATTCTCAGGCACCCGCAGACCGGCCAGCCGGCCGATGCCGATCACGATATCCATATAGGCCGAGAAGTTCAGATAAAGCCGGATGGGGAAGATCGTCGCCGCCATGAGGTGGAAGCTCACCACCACCACGCCCGGCCCCTCGGGGCCGAGCAGCCGGGCCGCGAGCGCCCCCAGGTCGACGCCCGCAACCACCGGCGCCGTCGCCTGCAGCACCAGCCAGTCATGCAGATCGTCGCAGAGCGGCAGGGCGATCAGGATCTTGGCATAGCCGGCGAGGATCCGGCCCAGCGCCGCCAGCCGCGCCGCCTCCCCTGCCGGCTGCCGGTCTGCCATGGCCGCCAGATGATCCGGCCAGCGCTGCAGGGGGCCCGACAGAAAGGTGAGGAAATTCAGCGTGAAGAGCAGATAGCGCCCCGCTGTCACCGGCGGCGTGCCGCCGGGATCCGAGGCGGTATCGACCAGCAGATGCACCATCCGCGCCAGCACATAGGCAAGCCCCAGAACGCCCGCCACCCCGGCCAGATCCACCGGCAGCGGCAAGAGCCCCGCGGTCTTCACCAGGGCGAATTCGGCCAGGATGACGACGAGCCCCGGCCCCGCCGCCCGCCAGCCATGCCGGCGGGCCAGATATGTGGCGACGAAGCCCGTGGCCACGAAACCGCCGAGCAGGCCGATCTGCGCCGGGCCGAGGCACAGCGCCAGAAAGGCCAGGCTGAAGCCGCCCAGCACCAGCCGGAACCAGGCTTCGGGCATCGGCCGTGCGGTCACCGCGATGAAGGCGACGGCAAGCGCCAGGAAGGACGGTTCCAGAAAGATCATGCCATCGCCTTGCCCGCGGTTACCCACGCATGGCGCTGGTCGTCGCCGGACGACGGGCGGATCCTTGCCGGGTCATGGGGTGACCACTATCATGCCACCCCTGACCGGTCCATACGGGAGATGCCCAGCACCATGTCGCGCCTTGCCCGCATTGCGGAGATCCTGCAGGAGATCCTCGACCTCCCCGACCTGGTGGTGACCCCGGAGCTGTCGGCCGCCGATGTCGAGGACTGGGACAGCCTGAACCACATCCGCTTCATCGTCGCGGTCGAGGCCGAATACGGCGTGAAGTTCACCACCCGCGAGATTGCCGGCATGCGCCATATCGGCGACCTGCTGGCCATATTGGACGCAAGGGCGGGCGACTGACATCAGCAGTGTCAGTCGGGCGCACGGGCGATGATCACCGCCGAGATGGTGGCCGCGATCTTTCGTGCCCGGTCGAGCGTCAGGCCGGTCGAAGGCAGGAAGGCCGTATGTTCGATGGCAAAGCCGGCGGCCCGGGTCATGTCCACCACGGCTTCCGGGGTCTCGAACAGGAAGATGTGATCGGGGGCCGGGCTGTTGACCGGCACGTTCAGGAACAGCCGCGCCCCCGGTGCCGCCAGCCGGCAGAAGGTTTCCAGCGCCAGATCGGGCCGTTCCAGATGTTCCAGCACCTCGCTCGCCACCAGGCTGTCGAAGCTTGCGCCCGAGAAGGCATCCCGATCGGCCACATCCACCGCACGCAGATCCGCGACCCGGCCGATGCCGAGGCGCGCCAGGGCATCGGCCGTGCGGCCGAGGCTGGTCGCGCTCACATCCCAGCCTGCCGCCGCGGCACAGGCCGGGTCGGCCAGCGCCAGGGCCAGCAGCAGCCCGTGGCCGGGGCCGATTTCCAGATGGCGATAGCCGGGCCGGTTGCCGCCCAGAAAGCGCCGCCGATAGAGGCCGATCGCATCGGCGTGGTTGCGCCACAGCAGCTGCGACAGCAGGATGCCGTCCAGATAGGGCGCCATGCAGGCCGGATCGGCATAGATCGCCGCCTCGACCTCGGCGAAGCTCGACAGCCGATAGCGGCCGGTGCGGCGGAAATGGATCTCTTCGTCATTGATCATGCCGCACATATGGCGATAGCCGTCGATCACCCGGCCGAGGTCGTCGCCCGCGATGGCTGCGACCAGCCCGGCCAGGGTCTCGGCCGATGCCAGGCCCTCGGGGGTTTCGTCGCGGAAGCGCCGGTCCAGATAGCCGCGGTGCTCCGGCCAGCGGTCCAGCACCGCCGCCACGATGCGGGCAAGCACGGGGGCGGCGGCAGGCAGGTCTGGCAGGATCATGGCGGCAGCTTCCGACGAATGGTACAGCAGGCGGGGATGGTACAGCAGGCGGGGCGGGTCCGGATCTTAATCGGGCCCCGGCCTGAACGAAAGGCGGCAGCCGCATGACCGATATCCCGATCGACCAGCTGCCCTGGCTGCCGGTGCTGACCGACAGGCTCCGCGACCGGGTCCGGGCGGTGGCGGAACTGGCCGCAGACGACCGCATGGCCGGGCTGCAGGGGCTCAGGCATCTGGCCGGGCACCGGCTGGATCTTGCCCAGGCCGGGCCGGTGGCGAAGCTGGCCGATCGGGTGATCGGGAAAGCCGGGGGCGCACCGCTGTTCAGGACGGTGCGGCTCTGCATCCTGTCGGACACGACCACGGCGCTGCTGCCGCCGGTTCTGCGGGTGGCGGGGCTGCGCCACGGGCTGGATCTTCAGATCACCACCACCCCCGACGACCAGATCATGAGCGTGCTGGAGGATCCGGGGGGCCCCCTGACCTCGCCGCCCGTCGATCTGGTGCTGCTGGCGTTGGACCGACGCCGCCTGCCCCACTGGCCGGCCACGGGCGAGGACGATGACGGCCGGGCCATGGCGAGGGTCGGCGAGTACATCGCCGGGATCGCCCGACGGATTGCCGGGGCGACCGGCGCCACGCTGATCTTCCAGACCCTGCCGCAGGAGCCGATCGCCCTGTTCGGCCATCTGGAGCGGCGGATGGCAACGTCACTGCGGGGACAGATCGACCATGTCAATCGGCTGATCCTGGATCAGGCGACGGCGATGGATGCGCTGGTTCTGGATGTCGATGCCCTGGCCGGCCAGGTCGGCACGACCCGCTGGCACGATCCGCGCCACTGGCACTGGTCGAAATCGGCCGTCGCTCCGGCCATGCTGCCGCTTTATGCCGACCATCTGGCCCGGCTGATCGCGGCCTGGGCCGGGCTGGCCCGCCGCTGCCTGGTGCTGGATCTGGACAACACGCTCTGGGGCGGGGTGATCGGCGATGACGGGCCGGACGGCATCATCCTCGGCCAGGGCGATGCCGAGGGGGAGGCCTTCCTGGCCGTCCAGCGCCAGGCGCTGGACCTCCGCCGCCGCGGCATCGTGCTGGCGGTGGCGAGCAAGAACGACGCGGCCACCGCCCGCCTGCCCTTCCGCGACCATCCCGACATGCTGCTGGGTGACGACGACATCGCGGTCTTCATCGCCGACTGGCGCGACAAGGCCAGCCAGCTTGAAGAAATCGCCCGGCGGCTGGGCTGGGGCCTGGATGCCCTGGTCCTGCTGGACGACAACCCGGCCGAGCGCCGCCAGGTGCGGGACGCCCTGCCCCAGGTGGCGGTGCCCGAACTGCCGGCCGATCCGGCCGGCATGCCGCTGGCGCTGATGGCCGGCGGCTGGTTCGAAACCGTCGCCGTCTCGACCGAAGACCGGCTACGCGCCGACCATTATACCCGGCAGGCGCGCGCGGCTGCGGACGATACCGGCGCCCCGGACAATCCCGACACCCGGCAGGCGCCGGCCCGCCGCGAGGATTTCGAGGCCTATCTGCGCGGGCTGGAGATGCGCCTCACCCTGGCGCCGATCGATGCACGGTCAAGACCCCGTGCCGCACAGCTGATCGGGCGGTCGAACCAGTTCAACCTTACCACCCGCCGGATCGACGCCGCCGGCCTCGCCGCAATCGAGGCCGACCCGGCCCGGCACTGTTTCGCCATCCGCCTGGCCGATGTCTTCGGCGATGCCGGCATCATCTCGGTGGTGATCACCCGCGAGGTGACGGCGCCCGACGGCAGCCCGGCCGGGGCGGCGGGACATATCTGGGCGATCGATCTCTGGCTGATGAGCTGCCGGGTGCTGAACCGGCGGGTGGAGCAGGCCGTGCTCAAGGCCCTGGCCGACCGGGCCCGGACGCGGGGCATCGGGCAGCTGATCGGCCTCTATCTGCCCTCGGGCCGCAATGCCCTGGTCGCCGGCCATTATGCCCGGCTGGGCTTCACGCCCTGCCCGCCGGAGGTCTGGCCCCACGCCGCCCCCTCCCCTTCCGACGGTTCCGGCATCCCGGCGCTTCCCGAGGAGGCGACGGTCTGGAGCCTCGCCCTTGCCGGCTATACCCCGCCGGAACTGCCGATCCGCATCGACGGGCCGGCCTGATCCGTCCGCCGCCGGAAGCCGGCGCGCCATCACCCCTGCCGCAGCCGCTCGCGCAGGCGCGGCGTGGCATGATCCAGGAAGGCCTCGATCCGCCGCGGCGCGCGCTCGCGTCCCAGATACACTGCATGCACCACCTCGCTGTCGGCCAGGCAGTCGTCCAGCACGGTGACCAGCCGGCCGGCGGCGATGTCGTCGCGGACATGGTATTCGGCAAGTCTCGCCAGCCCCAGCCCGGCGCGGGCCATGTAGCGCATGGTCTCGCCGTCGCTGACCTGGATCCGGCCCTCCACCTCGCGCGCGACCCTGCGGCCATCCACCGTCATCGGCCAGACCGCGGCGGCACGGCGGAAATTGAAGCCCAGACAGTCGTGATCGACCAGATCATCGGGCCGCTGCGGCACGCCGCGCCGGGCCAGATAATCGGGCGAGGCCACGATCCGCCGCCGCACCTCGCCCAGATGCACCGCGCGCAGGCCCGAATCGCCCAGCTTCCCCACCCGGAAGGCGATGTCGACCCGCGCCAGATATAGATCGACCACCTCGTCGGTGAAGGTGAGGTCCAGCCGGATCTGCGGGTATCGCGTGGTGAACTCGGGCAGCAGTGGCAGCAGGCAGTGCCGGCCGAAGGGGATGGAACTGTTGATCCTGACCAGCCCCGAGGGCACCACCGCCTGACCGGCGACTTCGGCCTCCATCGCCTCCAGCTCGGCCAGCAGCGCCTCGGCCCGCTCGCGGTAGACCTCGCCCTCGGGCGTCAACCGCAACCGCCGGGTCGACCGCTCCACCAGCCGCACCCCCAGCCGCGCCTCGATCCGCGTGATCAGCCTGGCGGTCGCCGACGGCGTCATCCCCAGCTCCCGCCCGGCCGCACTGAAGGCCCCGCGCGCCGCGACACGCAGAAAGACACGCATTTCCCAGGCGCGGGCGTCGGTCATCTCAGCTTCCGGATACCGGTGGCCACTGTTGGGCACCATGAAGCACGCGTAGAACAATCACCGCACGGGGTGTTTCCTGATAAATCACCAGATAATTCGATCGCACGAGCATTTCCCGGGTGCCTGGAACAGGCCCGACCCTGTAAAGACGCGGATGCATCGGGAGCTGGGCAACCCTGGCCTCGATATCATCCTTCAGACGCTGCGCAGCATCCGGATTGTGATCCGAGATGTAATCGACGATCGCCAGAAGGTCCGCCCGCGCGGTCTCCCGCCATTCAAGACCGGGCACGGCGCTTCCTGTCGATCAGTGCCTGAGCCTCGTCCATCACCCGGTCGTGCGACACCGCCGGCCGATCGTCGTCCAATGCCTCCAGAACCTTCGCTCGGAACCAGGCATCATAGGCCTCCGGGTTCGCGGTCAGGCTGGCGGGGAGCGCCTTGTCGCGGACCACACGGGTCAGCAGAATCCGAACGGCATCAGAGACGGTCAGGCCCAGATCCGCAAGCGTTTCGGTCGCCTCGGCCTTCAGCTGCTCGTCAACACGGATATGGAGCATGGTGGTTCGGGCGGGCATGAGCGTGTCTCCTCCTGTCGCCCAAGAATGCATCTCAATTGAGATGCGCTCAAGAGCCGAAAACCATGTCGGACGGATGCCGTCGCCGGTCAATCGCGCGCCATCAGGAAGGCGGCGACGGCCAGGCCACGGGGTTACCAACCGATCTCGCCCCGAAGTGCGTCAGCGTTGAATAATCCTCGGTTGTATCCGTTTGATGACCCGCCTTCTGGTGCCCCTGCGGCAACCCGATGGCGCCGCCTTCTTGTCAAGTGCATATTCCAGGCCAATTTTTCGCCATAAAATGAAATGATTCGACTCCCTCTTCGCACATAAATTGCGCTACCGTCTCTGTGACGGGCATCACATCCGCCCGCTTTCCACAGTCTTCCTGACAACATCATACAACTATTGATAGTGTATCGATCCGGGAGGGACGGATGCCCCAGGATGACCCGATGGCGGGGCTCGCCCGCCTTTTGCCGGGCCTGAAGGCCGATCGGCGGACCGCGGCGGCAGATCTTGATGTGCTGGCCGGAAAGATCGAGGCCGCAAAGATCGAGGGCCGAAAGCCCGAAGCCGGGGAAGCGGGCGTCCTGACGGCGCGGCCGCAGGATGCGTTTTCGGTGCTGGCCATGGCCGGGATCGGGCCGGCGGCGGATCTGCGCGGGCTGGCGCCGTCCAGGGTGGCCGGGCCGTTCATCGATCTGGACGGGCGGCGGCTGTTCGTCGACGTGTTCGAGGCGGGCAAGCTGACGCCGATCACACCCAAGGGCCAGGCGGCGCCGCTGATGCTGGTCTCGGGCGGCTCGGCGCGGCGCACGCGCGATCAGGTGTCGATCGGCATCGATGCCGGCACGGTCTGGATCGCGGCCGGGCTGTTTTCGAACAAGGCGCCGGCCGATGGCTGGGCGGGGCTGCCGGTCCGGCGCGGCACGGCGCGCTTCGCCGCCGCCGCTGCAACCGGCACGACCATCGCCGCCCCGCCCAAAGGCGAAATCGTGCTGGAACTGGGCTATGCGCCCGACCCGGCCAATACCTGCCCGGATGCCGCGATCACGGCGCCCGCCAAACTCACCATCACCATCGACGGCAGTAAGGCCGCGGTGGCGCTCGATGGCGGCGAGGCGCGGTTCGGCGGCACCACCCATACCGTCGCCCCGACGGAGAAGGTGGTGTGGAACGCGGCCGAAAACGGGCTCTGGTTTCCGGCCGATATCGATCCTCTGGCGATCGATGCCGCCGGGATCGACTGGCGGGTGGCCAGCTTCGATGCCGGGTTTCGCATCGCCCGCGGCGGCTGGCTGATCCCGGTGGTGGTGAGCACCACCCCGCAGACCCTCCCCCAGGCCAGCACCAGCGGCCATTGGTGCTTTGCGCTGAAGGGCGATCCGCGGGTCGGCTGGGTGGGGCTGGATGGCCGGGTGCGGATCACCGACCCCACCCTGTTGATCGGCCAGGGCATTTTCATGCTGGTCGACCGCAACGCCGCCGCCGATCCGGGGGCCGTGACCCGCTTCGATCTCTGGGCGCTGGGGGCCGGGATCGCCGGGCGCCAGAGCGTCACCGCCACACTCGCCGCCGCCGGTGCGGTGGTGATCGGCTGCGCCGGCGCCGGGCGGCATTTCGCCATGGCTGAGGCCCGCGTGGCCGAACGCCTCGCCTGCCCGCGCGACCATGCCGGCCGGCCGGTAACGACCCGGCCGGTGACCGCCATGGTGATGATCGCCGAAGAGGCCGGGCGGCTTCAGGCCGATCTGATCGCCACCGGCTTTGCCGGCGATCCCCCCGGCAGCCTGCGGCTGGTGGTCGAAAACGCCGTGCTCGCGACCGGGCTGCCGGCCCTCTATCGCGTGTCGGGCACGGTGGATGCCGACGGCGTGATCCGCGCCGGCACGCTGGATCTGGTCTTCGGCCTGCTGAACTGGCTGCCGACCCTGCCCGACCCTTATGTCTCGTCCTGTGCGGGCGGGCTGCCGCTGCCCCAGGCCGGCGCCGCCGCATCGGGAGGCGTGCTGCGCGCCGCGGTCAGCTGGTCGGGCGACGGCCCGCCGGCCCTCGCCTTCGCCGGCGACCTGCCGCCACCCCTGCTCGGCTGCGACAATCCCTCCAAGCCCGATCGGCGGCCGGCACGCCTGCCCGATCGCGAGTTGACCGGCCAGACCGCCCAGGGCACAGGCCTGCGCGGCAAGGCCGAACTGGCCGCGTGGGAGCGCGCCCGCCGCGCCGCAGAGGGCTTCCAGGGCAACGAGTCCTGGCCCAAGGCGCGGGCGACCTTCGCCGACCGGGTGGGCACGCTGGGCCGCCGGCCGGGGGTGTCGCTGCTCGACGTCTCGACCCGGCGCCATCAGATCGGCGTCGCCTTCGACACCAGGGTCGACCAGCCCCTGACGCATGCCGTGCCCATGCCCGATACCGCCGCACGGATCGAGGGGCTGCGCTTCAAGACCGGCCTGCGCGTCTTCGCCCTGCCCCAGATCCAGTGGGAACCGGTGCGCACGTTGGATGCCGACCAGGATCTGGTGACGCTCGGCTGGTTCCCCACCCCGCTCGCCTCGGCCGGCGATGGCGGGCCGGCGATGATCCGCGGCGCCGCGAAACTGCGGCCGGCCATCCCCGATCTCGCCCTTGAAGAGATGGTTGCGGGCTTCAACAGCGGCGACCCGCTGGAGGTACTGACCACCCTGCCCTTCGGCATGATGGCCAAGATCGAGATGAAGGGCGCCGCCGATGCCGATGCGGCAGCCGATACCGCGACCATGCTGCGGCCGCGCTTCGACCGGGGCGGGCCGCTTGAAGGCGGCCATCAGCTGAGCCTGCGCGCCGGCACGCCCACGGCCGCATCGCCGCGTCAGAGCGCCGGCTTCCGCGGCCTCGCCACTCAGACGCCCAATGGCGTCGACCTGGCCTCGGGCGCACCGCTCGACATCTCGGTGCTGGGCGCCACCGCCGGCCCCGAGGGCGCGGTCGAGGCGATGTTCAACAATGAATTCACCCTGTTCCGCCCCCGGGTGCCGGTCACCCGGCTCGATCTCTCGGGCTATGGCAGCAGCACCTTCAGCGACTGGGGCAACCCGTTCGCCGCCTTCGCCGAGGCCGCCAAGGTCCAGTTCCAGGTGATGGTCGGCCGCACGGCGCTGGAGGTGGTGAAATTCGTCAGCGTCATCTACCCCTGGGGGATCAGGGCGACGCGCACCGTCACCATCGAACGCCGCGGCGGCGGTGGTGTCCTGCGCCGCGACAGCGGCTGGCAGGCGGCCTCGGCCGGGCTGTTCGATTTCCGCCATGTGCCGGAAGGCGGCGGCGCGCCGGTCTCGCCCGATTACGAGGTCCATCCGGGGCTGATCCGCGGGATTTACGACGTCACCCGCATCCGCCCATCCGACAGGCCGGCGATCGATCTGCCCTCGGGCGGGCGGGTGCTGCCGATGTATTTCGATGCGCTGGCCGAGGTCGGCACCGATGCCGCCCATGCCCGCACCCCCGTCCGCGGCATGCTGGGCTGGCTGCATCTGCTGCCGGTGGGCGACCCGATCACCCCCGCCGATCTGGACCAGCTGCTGCGGGTCTATGGCCCGGCAGGCGGGCCGATAGAGGTATCGCTGCCGCTGGATGCCTCGGGCTTCCGGATGCGGCTGAAACGGATCGAGGCCGCACCCGCCTGGAACGGCCCCCACCCGCCATCGTCGGCGCGCTGCGCGGCGCACCGCAATTCGGCGCCGGCAACGGCGCCTGGTCGGTGGCGGCCTTCCCCGGCCCCGCCCATCCCGACCAGCCGGGAGAGGCGGTGGCCGCCCCCGACGGTGTGGCGGTGCTGCGCGCGGGTGAGGCCGGCACGCCGCTGGCCGACCGCATCCGCGTGCCGGCACCATCGCCCCTCCTCACCTTCCAGGACCCGCAGGATCTGTTCGCGGGCGCCAGCCCGCGGGCCGATTACGCCTTCGTCCAGACCACCCCCACCCATGCCTTCGCCTTCCGCCGGCCCAGGATCCAGATCGGCAGTTCCGACATCACCGCCGGCCTGCCGGCGCTGTTCGCCGACGTCTTCGCCCGCACCACCGGCGCCGGTGTCTTCCCGCATCCCGATGCGGCCATCCCGCTCGGCGGGGCCGGCAGTCACCGCCTGCGGGTGAACCCGGCCAATGGCCGTTTCCGGCTGATGCCGCCGGTCGCCATGGCGCCGGGGCCGGTGCAGATCGTGCTCTCCGACGACGTCGATGCCGGCAGCCGGATCGACTATGCCGCAAGCTCGATCACGCTTGCGATCGAGGAAGACGGCTGGTCGCTGACCATGCCCCGGGTGAAGGTCTGGACCGACATTCTTGGCCTGACCGACGTCACCGGCATGCAGACCGACATCATCGGCGGCAGCACGCTCAGGCCGAAGCTCACCGCCATCAACTCGCTGATGCATCCGGTGCTGGAAGACATCATGACCTTCCTGCCCGGCTTTTCGTCACGGCCGGAAATCGCCCCGATCGATCTGGCGGCGACCAATCTGAAATACAAAGTGAAGCTGAAGACGGTGGCCGAAAAGGAGGTCGAACTCGGCCCCCTGCATCTGAAGGTCGGCGCGGTGTTCGAGGCCGGCACCGACGAGGTCGACGTGCCCCCCGATCTGCTGCCGCCCGGCAGCCCGCGGACCGAGGCCGAGGTCGAATTCGTCGGCGGCGGCATCTCGGTCGCGCTGGAGGGCGAGACCCCGACCAGCCCGTGGAAAGTGGTCTATGGCGCCGAATTCGGGCTCGGCGGCAAAACCTATATGCCGCAGCTGACCACCGACCCTTCGGGCGGCGGTGCGGTGGTGGGCAGTTTCTCCAAGGCATCGTTCGAGCTGAAGGCCTATATCGGCATCGGCGTCGGCGGCCATCTGGGGCCATTCAAGGCCGAGGCCTCCGTCGGCATCGGCCCGGTGATCGTCTATGAAGGCGACTGGGGCTTCGGCGGCTTCGTCTTCTTCGATGCCAAGGTCGACGTCAAGATCGTCACCGTCGGCGTCTATGGCGAATTCTCGCTGATGATCGTGAAGAAGGTCGATGGCGACTATGCCGCCTATGAGGGCGAGGTCGGCATCTACGTGAAGATCATGTTCTTCTCGATCAAGGCCAGTATCGGATTTTCCAAGGAAGACAAGATCTGAGGAGGCCCCGGCCATGGCCGCACCCCGCCTGTCCATTCTGCCCTTCCTTCAGTCCTGGGATGCCGCCCAGGGCCGCCTGACCGTGAACCTGCTGCTGGTGCCGGTGGGCGACCCGGCCCAGCCGCTCGGGCCCCCCACCGCCCCGGCCTTCCAGGGCACGGCGCTGCGCCTTGCCGCCCATATCTCGGATGATCCGGGGCGGGTGGCGACCCTGGCCGATGTGCCGGCCGGGCCGCAGCTTGTCGATCTGGCGCCGCCGCCCGATCAGGCGGCGCTGCTCGACTGGCTGCGCGCCGAATTCAAGCTCACCCGGCCCGAGACGGTGCATGTCCGCAGCGACGACTTCCGGCTGCGCAAATACCTGCCGCTCAGCTATCGCCGCGCCCATAGTTTCGTGGCGCCGAAAACACCGCTCGCCTCGATCGACGACACCTATCACTGCCTGCTGAAATGCCCGCCGCCATCGGCACGCCCTACCCCACCCGCAACCGACGAGATGAGCTGGGGCGAAGGCTTCGCCGTGCTGCTGCGCCAGCCGCCGGTCGCCCGCGCCGCCGGGCTGATCCACACCGTCACTATCGATCTGCCGGAACCGGCGCCGGGCCAGGCCCATCCGGGCGGCTGGCTGTTCTTCTCGCTGGCGGCCGGCCATCCCTTCGCGGCCGAGGCCGCCGCCGATCCGGGCTGGGCGAATCTCTACGCCACCCGCCTGCCCCGGCTGGACCGGGCGGAACCGCGGCCGGTCTTCACCGCCACCCTGTTCCCGGTGGCGGCGGATGCCGCGGCGGCGGCCGGTCTCGGCCCGCTCGACCAGGTGTTTCCGGAAGCCACCGTTTTCGACGACGGTTTCGCCAAGATCGTCCATGCCCGCCAGCCGATCCATGCCGACGGCAGCGCCGAGGATGCCGCCGGCGGCCCGCCGCTCCGGCTCGACCCCGGCATTCAGCTGGCCTGGGACGACGAGGACACGCTGGTCGCCACCAACCGCGCGATCGGCACCGAGATGGACGGCTCGCTGCCGCCCGAAGCGCCGAGTGCGGTCTTCGGCTACCGGGTCGATGTGCGCGCGGCCGGCGATGCCGGCTGGACCTCGCTGCAGGCGGTCACCTCGCCCGGTTTCGCGGTCGGCGCGGCCACGATCCCCGGCTTCGATGCCGAAGGCATCGTCGAGGTCCACCCCATGACCGTCGCCGGCCAGTTCTGGCTGCCGGTGTTCTTCGCCCGCTGGGCCGGCGGCTCGCTGGTCGCCCCCTCCGATGACGAGGTGCTGCTGCGCGGGCCGGCGCGCGCCCGCGCCCTGCCCTATGCCGGCACCGGCGCCGGAGCGGTGCCGCTGCGCTATGGCCACGACTATGAATTCCGGGTGCGGCTGGCCGATACCACCGGCGGTGGCCCGGCGGCGGATACCGATCCGGTGAACCCGGCCGCGGCACCGGTGGCGCGCCAGGCCTTCCGCCGGATGATCCCGCCCGGCGCGGTGCGTAGCCGCGACCTGGACGGCACCGGCGCCCACACGCCCCGGCAGTTCCAGATCCACCGGCCGCGGATCGGCTATCCCCAGGCGGTGTTCACCGGCTTCCCCGGCGCTTTCGACCATCTGGCCGCGATCGGCCGCGCCAATCAGGGCCGGCCGGCGGCCGCCTGGGTGGTGCCGGACATGCCCGACCCCGATGCCGATCTGCTGGAGATCCGCGTCCTGGTCCAGGCGCCGCGCTTCGACCCGGCCGGCGGCGATGCCGGCTTCACCCAGCTGTACCGCACCACCCGCGCCTTCCCGGCGCTGGTCGATCCGGCCGCACCCGCGGTGCTGGACCTCACCCTCGACTGGGTGGATTGCGCGCGCCTTTCCGACATCGCCTGGCCGATGGATGGCGGCCTGCCCGGCACCGGGCCGGTGGTGGTGCCGCGCGGCCGCAATGTCCGGGTGCTGGTGCGGGCGCTGGGGCGCGCGGATCCGGGCTATTTCGGGTCCGAGGCCGCACGTCTGGGCAGCCCGGGAGAGCTGTGGCCGGGCACGGTGACGGTGCCGCTCGCGCCCGAACCGCCGCTGTTTGCGCCCACCAGCGATCAGGAGCGTCTGGCCTCGGTCTTCCTGCAACCGGAAGTGCCGCGCGCGGCCGAAACCGCGGTGGCGGCCGCCCAGGCGGGGGCCACGACGCTGATGGTCACGCGGCTTGCCGCCGCCACCGGGCTGGTGGCAGAGGACGGCACGCTCTACGGGGCCCCCGGCCGGCGCACGGTTTTCGGCTGTGCCGGGCTGAAACATCACCTGGCGCCCGATGGCGGCGCGCTGACCCTGACCAGCCCGGTGGAGCTGGACCGGGTCTGGCTGAACCTGGTGCGGCTCAGGCTGGATCGCGACTGGAGCTGGACGGGGCTTTCCAGCCCCTCGGTCACCGTGTCGCGGCGGGTGGAGCTGCTGCCGATCGGCCAGATCTCGACCCGCGCCCTCGGCAGCCTGCAGGTCGATCATGCGATCAACGGCCAGGCGCTCAGGGCCGCCCCCGACCGCGAGAGCCTGGATCTGGTCTTCCTCGACGCGCTGGAACCGCCCACCGGCCCCGACGGCCACCCTTACGAGGTCCGTCTGACCTATACGCTGACCGCGCGTTTCGACGATGGCGGCACGCAATCGGTGGAGGTAGAAACCCGGCTGCCGGTCGCAACCGCGCCCAAGGTGGCGCCGAAACTGGTCTCGGCCGGCCATGCCTTTTCCGACTACACCATCTTCGGCGATTACGAGGCGACCGGCCGGCGGCGGCGCATGCTCTGGCTGGAATTCGAACCCGACCCCGCGCGCGACCCGCGCGACATCATCTATGCCCGGGTGCTGCACCAGACCCCGGACCCGATGCTGATGCCGGGCTGGGAACCGGCGGCCGACCCCGCCCCCTATGCCGGGCTCGATCTCGACCCCGAGGCGGTGCGGGTGATCCGCCCCGGCCAGGGCGACGACCATGCCGGGCTGAACGCCATGCAGCCGCTGATCAAGGCGGTGGACAGCGACGTGCACTACGCCCTGCCGCTGCCGGCCAATCTCTCCAGCCAGTCGCCGGAACTCTTCGGCTTCTTCACCTATGAATTCCGGGTCGGCCACCCCCAGGGCACCGAGGCGGCGCCCTTCTGGTCCACCGCCCAAGGCCGTTTCGGCCCGGCGCTGGTGATCGAGGGGGTGCAGCACCCGACGCCGGACCTCGCCTGCGCCATCCGCCGCACCCGCGCCGGCATCACCGCCAGCGCCGGCTATGCGGTGGCGGTGCAGGATGGCCGGGTGATGCGCATCCAGCCGCCCAACACCGAAATCTGGTTCGTGCTCTACGGCCGGGTGATGCAGGCCGACGGCCAGAGCTGGCGCAACATCCAGCTCGACCTCCGCCGCGCCCAACCGGCCATCCGCCGCCCGACCCACGGCCGCCCCGTCGCCGGGTACCTTGGCACCCGCCATCTGCCGCCCACCGGCCACGCCGCCTGGACCACCGCCGACATCGAAGCCCGCCTCGCCGCCTTCGGCTTCGACGACGCCACCCCGCTCACCGCGCTCGCCATCGAACTCCTGCCCGAACCCAACGGCGCCTTCGACGCGCCGCTGGCGGGAGATCTGGGCCAGGTGAGGATCCTGCGCACCTCGCCGCTGGTGGCGGTGGGTGGGGGGTGTTGTCCGCCGGAGGTATGATCCGGAAGATCATGTAGAACAGCCACTTCGCCCGCGACACCACGGGGTTGGGTCACCCCTGGCTCTCACCGGGCCCTCCCCCCGACCGTCAGGGCACAACGCTCGGCACGGTCACGGATCATGTCGGCAAACTGCTCACTGGCCCGTCGGTCCAAGCCGGACGGCGAAAGCTCCTCTGCAACGGCGGTTGCCTTCTCAAGCACGCCCTTGCTGATCTCCGCAACCCGTCGCCGGATCAGCGGCAGGCCGAGACCCGTCTCAGCTGCGAAGGTTGCCCAGCCCTTGGCATCCAGCTCGGCGAGCGTCGCCCGTTTCCCGATCTTCATGGCGAAATTCGGCGAGAGGTCGGGATAGGCGACAGTCGCCAGCAGGTCGTAGAGCGGGGCGAGGCGCGGGCCTCCGGTGTCATAGAGGATCGAGAAGTTCTTGCCGTGCGCATCGGCATTCCCGGCGATCACATTGAAGATCACCGCGTCGAGAAGCTTCAGCACATCGACGGCGGGCCTGGCAGCGACACGGCGGAGCAGCGCGAAGCAATCCTTGAAGGTCGGGCCACCTTCGCTGGCATATTTGATCTCCGGTGGTACACCGAGCGCCTGGCAGAAATCTTCCTGATGGATCCGGTGCACAGCCCCATCACCGCCGATGTCGCGGTCGTAGCGCTGGACCAGCAGAAATGGGCGACCCTGCACGATACGCGCCTCTACCGGCGCGACATCGAGACCGATTGCCGCGGCAAGGCACATCACAAAGGCCTCGTTCTCGGTCGTGGCCGCGAAGCGCGAGATCGGCGGTTTGAGAATATGCGTCGTCGGCTGGCCCGGCACAGGCAACGCCACCGCGCCATCCACCAGAACGACCGGCACCTTCGACTGCGCACCGGCCAGCGAGAGCCGCAGTCCGCGCTCGCCCGCCAGCAGCGGGCGAAGGGGCAGCGCCTCCAGTACCCGGATCAGGGCCGCATCATCGAGCGGGCTCGCCTGCCGCTCGTCGGCAAGACCCATCTGTGGTTCGCCGGGCGGCAGAAGCTGGAGCGCGCCCGCGACATCGCCACCGAGACGATCGAGAAGGGCAAAATCATTGGCCCGTGAAACGCCGAGCGCCTGGGCCACAGCGTCGCGCTGGCCTTCTTCCGGCAAGAGGCCACCGAAAAACGGCCGACATTCGCGACGACTGAACGGCTCCGCCCGCTTCGGCAGCGAGGCGGACAAGGGCGGCATCTCTGCATCGCCCAGCCACTCCGGCGCATAGGCGAAGCCGAGTTCACCGTGCGGGTTCTGTGTCAGCTGGCCCACCAGGCGCCCGTCCCACCAGACATCGAGGGCGCGCGTCATGCCTTCCGCCCTCCGTTGATATCCGGCGGCGGCATGATGTCGAACGAACATCCAAGGGCCGCCAGGACCTGAAGCGTCTTGCCGATCTGGGCGGTCGGCTTGCCCGCTTCGAGATCGACGATGAAGCGCAAGCCGACCCCGGCTGCGCCCGCAAGCTCGTCCTGCCGCAGGCCTGCGGCCTTGCGGGTGGCGCGGACAATGTCGCCGATCTCGGCAGGGGTGAGCGTGCGTCTGGCCATGATCTTTCCCGATCGGGAAATTATGATCGAACCCCGAAGATTATCCATCAGAATTTCCCGCTCGGGAAAACGCTTCGCGAGCATCATGACGGCGGATCGTCTTAAAGAGACATAAAAAGTAGCCTCGGTCTCGGCAAAAAGAAGCCCCGACAGGCCCAAACCCGCCGGGGCAATTCTCCCTCACAAAAGGCCGCCGCTCACACCGCCGCGATCACCTTCTCCCGCGCCCAGAAGCGCAGGTCGCGGCAGGTTTTCAGGAAGGCCGGGGCGTCCGACGGCGCTCCGAGTTTCACGAAGCCGGCATCGCGTTTGGGCGGGGCCACGCCCGCTTCGGTCATCAGCGCGTCGGCGTCGGGGGCCCAGGCGATGAATTTGCGGTGGGCATAGGCGTCGCCGATGAAGTCGAGCGCGGCCGGGTGGGTTTTCAGCCGGTCGGCGCCTTCGGCCGAGGTCAGGATGGCGACGGCGTCGTAGAGCACCGAGGGGCCGCCGTCGATCTTCTGGGCCGCCGGCACCAGCATGCCGTCGCTGAGGGTGACGCCGGCGATTTCGGGGGCGATCACCTCGATCATCGCGCCTTCGGCCGAGACCGCCTTTTCGAGCGCGGCATAAAGATCGGCATCGGCGCCGTCGGTCAGCAGCACGCCGAGCTTGCGGCCGCGGAAGCTGTTCGGGCCGTTGAGCACGATCGACAAGGCCGGCGAGGGCGGCAGATCGGTGCGGGTGGGTTTCGCCGCCGGGGCCGGGTCGGGCATGTCGCGCACGCCCAGCCCCGCCGCCACGGCATCGGCCAGATCCTCGTGCACGTTCTGAAGATGCGACAGCATGCGCAGGCGGATATCGGGGCGTTCCACCTTGCTCAGCTCGAACACCAGCGCATTCGCCATATGGGTGCGTTCCTCGGGCGTCTGGCTGATGTAGAACTGCCGCGCCTGGCTGTAATGATCGGCGAAGCTTTCCGGCCGCATGCGCAGCTTGTCGGGCTCGTGCTCGGTGACCCGCAGGCTGGAGAAGCCGGTCTTCGGGTCTTCGCGCGGCCCTTCCTTCCAGGAATTGGGCTCGTAATTGGCGCGGCCCTTGCGGACATCCATGCGCATATGCCCGTCCTGCTGGAAGTGATGCATGGGGCAGCGCGGCCGGTTGACCGGGATCTCGTTGAAATTGGGGCTGCCCAGCCGCTTCAGCTGCGTGTCGAGATACGAGAAATTCCGTCCCTGAAGCAGCGGATCGTTGCTGAAATCGACCCCCGGAATGATGTTCTGGGTGCAGAAAGCGACCTGTTCGGTCTCGGCGAAGAAATTGTCGACGACGCGGTCGAGCACCAGCCGGCCCACCCGGCGCACCGGCACGATTTCTTCGGGGATGATCTTGGTCGAATCCAGAATGTCGAAATCGAAGGCCTGAGCGAAGCTTTCGTCGAACAGCTGAAGCCCCAGCTCCCATTCCGGCGCGTCGCCCTTGGTGATCGCATCCCAGAGATCGCGGCGGTGGAAATCCGGATCGGCGCCGTTGATCTTCACCGCCTCGTTCCACACCACCGACTGCATGCCGAGTTTGGGCTTCCAGTGGAACTTCACGAAGGTCGATTTGCCGTCGGCATTGACCAGACGGAAACTGTGCACGCCGAACCCTTCCATGAAGCGGAAGGAGCGCGGGATCGCCCGGTCCGACATGATCCACATGACCATGTGCATGCTCTCGGGCGTCAGCGAGATGAAGTCCCAGAAATTGTCATGCGCCGTCTGCGCCTGGGGGAAGCCGCGATCGGGTTCCTGCTTGGCGGCATGAATCAGGTCGGGGAACTTGATCGCATCCTGAATGAAGAAGACCGGGATGTTGTTGCCGACGATGTCCCAGTTGCCGGCCCCGGTGTAAAGCTTGACCGCAAAGCCGCGCACATCGCGGGCCAGATCGAACGAACCCTTGTTGCCGGCAACCGTCGAGAAGCGCACAAAGGCTTCGGTGCGCCGTCCCGCTTCCTGAAACGGATCGGCGGTGGTGATGTCGGCCAGCGATTCATACGCCTCGAAAAAGCCGTGCGCGCCCATGCCGCGGGCATGCACCACCCGTTCCGGGATCCGCTCGTGATCGAAATGGAAGATCTTGTCGCGGAAATGCACGTCCTCCATCAGCGTGGGCCCGCGCGGGCCGATCTTCAGCGAGGACTGATCATCGGCGACCGGCATGCCGTGCGAGGTGGTGAGCACCGGCGTATCACCGCCGGCGGTCTGATGCAATTCCCCGCCAGGGCCGCGAAGCGCCTCCTGGTCGTGGATCTTCACGGGCGTGCGGGCATCGGGATCGGTGGTATTGGCCATCTGGTCGGGGCTCCGCTGGCGGGATCAGGCGATCCGGGGCTGGCTGAGTGAAGGGAGAGAGGGAGAGAGGGAGAGAGGGAGAGAGGGAGAGAGGGAGAGCGGGCGGCCCGGCCGGGGAGGCGGGGCGGAGCGGCCGGGCCGCCCGCCGACGGGGGCAGGGCTCAGCGCCCGCCGCCGCCATTTCCGGCCGAGCCGTGCCCGGCGCTGCTCTGACCGGCGCGGGCCTGGTTGTGCGCACCACCGGGCACGACCACGCCGGTCATCGCGGTACCGGTGGATGGGGGCGAATAGCCGAGGGCGCTGTCGGCCAGCGACAGCACACCGACCAGCCGGTCCTGCCGGTTCATCACCGGGATGCGGCGGACCTGGATGTCGCCCATGTTCTGGACGACATGTTCCACATCCTCGTCCTCGTAGCAGTATTTCACGTCGCGGGTCATGACCTCGGCGACCTTGGCGGAACCGTCGCGGCCGGCACCGACGCCGCGGATCGCGATGTCGCGATCGGTGACCGCGCCGATCAGACGGTCGTTCTCGCCCACCGGCATGTAGCCGATGTCGCAGTCCGCCATCCGCTCGGCGACCGCCCGCAGGCTTTCATTCGGCGTGGCGAGCTGGATGTTGCGGTTCATGAGTTCCTGGACCTGCATATCTCGATCCTCCGTCACGGTGCCCGGCCGGAAAGACGGGCGGCCGGGCCTGGGTTCGGGTGTCTCGGATTCGGGTGCCCCGGTTGTCGGGCCGCATCGGGCGTTCGGGCGCTCAACGCGCACCGGCAGCGATGGTTCCGGAACGGATCGCCCGAAGAGGCGATTAAGGGGCCGCATCCCCAAGGAGCCCGCCATGCCCGCCCCCTCTCTCGACGGCCACCCCGACGGCCAGACTTCCATCCGCTCGCTCGACGAGGCCCGCCGGCAGGCGGAAGGCTGCCGGCGCTGCGATCTCTGGGCCAATGCCACCCGGACCGTGTTCGGCGAGGGCCCGCCATCGGTGGAAGGGGCGACGGCGGAAGGGGCGACGGCGGAATGGACGGCGGCGGAATGGACGGCGGGGGGGCCCCGGCTGATGCTGGTCGGCGAACAACCCGGCGACCGCGAGGACCGGGCCGGCCATCCCTTCGTCGGCCCGGCCGGCGCGGTGCTGAACCGGGCGCTGGCCGAGGCGGGCATCGATCGGGCGCGGGTCTATCTCACCAACGCGGTCAAGCACTTCAAGAACGAGCCCAGGGGCAAGCGCCGGCTGCACAGGCGCCCGGATGCCGGCGAAATCGACCGCTGCCGCTGGTGGCTGGAGCTGGAACGCCGCTTCGTGCGCCCGCAGGTGATCGTGGCGCTGGGGGCGAGCGCCGCCCGGGCACTCACCGGCCATGCGGTCACCATCTCGCGGGTCCGCGGCCGGGTGCTGACCCTGGACGCGACCGGGGTCGCACCGGCGGCCCGGCTGCTGGTCACCACCCACCCGTCCTACATCCTCCGCCAGCGCGACGACGACGCCCGCCGACGGATTTTAGAGGCGATGATCACCGATCTGGTTCTGGCCGCCCGCCAGAAATGAGGCCCCGTTTCCGGCCCATATGCCGGATCTCTGATGCGCAGTGTGCAACGAGCTTTGAAGGTGGACGGCTCCGGGGTCAATGAACATCCATAAACCCGCCGGGATGACTTGCAGGTGACACAACCTGCACTCTACTCTGCTCGAAAATCAGGGTCATGCCGGCGGTCGAACCGGCAGGCCTGGGGTAATCGGGCAGCGGGAGGCTATCGTGAGCGTGATCGGTCGGGCAGGTCCGGGCGGGCGGCAGGATGCGGCGGCAGAGACCATCGCAGAGGCCGCACCTGTATCACTGCTGCCGCTGTCGGGCGCGCAGGCGGGCATCTGGGCCGATCTGACGTCGGGCGGGGTGGGGCCTGCCGGCTACAACATCGCCGACCGGATCGATCTCGACGGGCCACTTGCCCCCGCAGCCCTCTGCACCGCCATCCGGCTGACCGATCAGGCGACGGAGGCGGTACGGCTGCGCTTCACCACCGACGAGACCGGCACCCCCTGGCAGTGGCTCGCCGAAGCGCCCGGCCGGTTCGATTTTGCCGTGGTCGACCTGTCGGACGCCGACGACCCCGACCTGCTTGCCCAAGAGGCCTTCGAGGCGCTGCAGGCCCGCCCCTTCGACACCGCCCAGGGGCCGCTCTGCCGCCATCAGCTGCTGCGGCTGGCGCCCGATCGCCATCGCTGGATCCGCTGCTATCATCATCTGATCCTGGATGGTCAGGGTGGCATGATCCTGGCCGGCGCGGTCGGGCGGATCTACACCGCGCTCATCCGTGGCGAGCCGGTGCCCGATCCGGATCTGCCGGCCTTCACCGACCATCTGGCGCGTGAAGCCGCCCATGCCGCCGGCACCGGTGCCGGGGCCGATGCCGCCTGGTGGCGCAGTCGTCTGGCCGGGCTGCCGGCCGCGGCCCGCTTCCGGCCGGCCGCCACCGCCGCCGCCCGCTTCGACGGGCGGATCGCGTCGGTGACCCGCCCGCTCGGCGCAGCACGGCTGGCGGCAATGGACCGGGTGGCGCGGGCGCATGGCCTCGCCTCGCGCAGCAGCCTGGCGCTCGCGCTGTTCCTGGTGCTGCTGGGCCGGGTGGCCGGCACCGATACCCCCGTCTGCAACACGCCGCTCGGCAATCGCATGGGGCGTGCGGAACGGCGCACCCCGGGCGAATTCGCCTATACCGTCCCGACCGGCACCCGGATCGACGGAACCGAAAGCCTCGCCGGGCTCGCCCGGCGGCTCGATGCCATGACCCGCCGCGACCTCCGGCACATGCGCCTCGCACCCATGCGCTGGCCCGAGGCCGGCTTCATCCCCGACAGGCCGGCCAGCCGCGGCGCGCTGTTCAATGCCATGGATCTGCCGGCGACCTATGGTTTCGACGGCCTGCAGGTGAGGGTGGCGGACTCGATCTTCGGCGAGTTGCACGACGTGATGGCCTGTCTGCGGACCTATGGCGCCGCCGATGCCTCGGACATGCAGTGGAGCTTCCCGCCCGCCCGCATCGACCGGGCCCGGGTGGAAAGCCTGGCCGCCGCGTTCGAGGCCATGCTCGATGCCGCCCTCGCCGATCCGACGCAGCCGGTGGATCACCTGCCGGCAGGCGATCTGCCGTCACCCGCCGACACCGCCGGGCCGGTCCCGCCGCAGCCGGCCGTGCCGCTGATCGATACCACCACGCGTACGGCGCTGGAGGCCGAGGTCACCCGGCTGTTCGCGGGTCTGCTGGATGCCCCGCAGCTGACCGCCGATGACGATCTCACCGCCCACGGCCTGCAATCCCTGCGCGCCATCCGCGCGGTGGCGCCGCTCACCCGGCTGATCGGCCGCGAGGTGACCGTGGCCGACATCCTGGGCCACCCCTCGGCCGCGGCCCTGGTCGGCCATCTCTTCGGGCGGCTTGAGACGATGGCCGCGGCGGACGAGAGTCGACATGCAGAGGTTGATTCACCCGCAGAAATAACCTCATTCAGATTGCCGGCCCGGCTGGAGGGGCAATGGCTTGCCCGGCGCGATGCCGGCCCCGGCACCAGCTATTCCATCGGGCTGGTCTGCGACCTGCCGGCCGGGACCAGGGCAGCGGCGCTCGAAGAGGCGCTGCACCGGCTGCTCGACCGGCATCCGGCCCTGCGCTCGACCTTCGCCGAGGGCGTGGACGGAGAGGTGATGCAGCGGATCGGTCCGGTGCCGCCGATCCGGCTGGCCGGCTATGACGATGCGGCGGAAATGCTGGCGCCCTTCGACCCGGCGACCGGGCCGCTGATCCGCTTCGGCTGGGAGGCGGACCAACCCGAGCGGTTGCGGGTGGTGGTCGATCATCTGGTCTTCGACGGCGAAAGCCGCACGGTGTTCCAGCGGGAACTGACCGCCCTGCTGACCGGGCAGCCCCTGCCCCCGGCGCCGCCGGTGGATGCCGGCGGCCTGGACGAGGCCGCCGAGGCGGCCGCGCGCGCCTTCTGGGCCCCGCGCCTCGCCCGGCTGCCCGAACGCGCCCTTGCCGCCGAACCGGATCCGGTGCCGTCGGGAGAGGGGCGCCGGGCGATGATCCGGCTCGCACCGGAAACCACCCGGGCGCTGCACGGCCTGACCGGCCGGGGCGCCACGCCGACCGCGGTCTGGACCGCCATTGCAACCACCGCCCTGTGGCGAATTCTTGAAGACACGCAAAGGTTGTCGGCCGGCATCGCCTTTGCCGGGCGCAGCCGCCGCGACACCACCGATGCCATCGGATGTTTTGTGAATCTGCTTCCTGTGGTTGTCGAGCCGACCGCAGGCGAGGCCCTGCCCCAGCTGGCCCGGCGGATCGGCCGGGACATCTCTCAGGTGCTGACCGTCCAGGACTACCCGCTCTCCCGGCTGGCGGCGGACTGGGCGCAGGCCGTGCCCGCCCGCGGGCCCACGCCGGTCGATCTGGTCTGCACGCTGGAAAACGACCTCTCGGCGCTGGAAGCGGCCGACATCTCCTTCGCCACCGGCAAGTTCCCGCTGCTGATCGGGCTGATGTGGCAGGGCGATGCGGCGGCGCTCAACATCGAATACGACCCGTCCCGTTTCGGCAGCGCCTGGATCGGGCGGCTGCAGACGGTCATCACCCGGCTGATCGCCGCCGCCGCCGCCGATCCGGCAACCCCGATCGACCGGCTGGACCTGCTGGATGCCGGGGATCGCGCGGTCATCGCCGCCGCCAATGCCACGGAATTCACCTGGCCGCGCGACGGCGGCCTCGGCCGGCAGCTCGACCAGGTGCTCCGCGCCGATCCGGACCGCATCGTCCTTGCCGACGATGCCCGCGCGCTCACCGCCCGCGATCTGCGCGCCCGACTGGGCGGGGTTGCCGCGGCCCTCGCCGCCGTGGGCGTTGAGCCCGGCACGCCGGTGGCGCTGGCGGTGGAGCGGGATCCCGACGGCCTGACCGCGCTGATGGGCATCATCTGGGCCGGCAACGCCTTCCTGCCGCTCGCCGCCACCTTCCCGGTGGCGACCGCGCGGGAGCTGCTGGCCACCGCCGGCTGCACGGTGCTGGTGGCGGATGATGCCGGCCTGGAACGCTGGGCCGCACTCGCCCCCGGGATCACGCTGATCCCGCTGCCGACCGGCCGGGCCGACCTGCCCCCCGCCCCGCGCGGGCCCGAAGATCCCGCCTGCCTGCTCTATACCTCGGGCTCGACCGGCATGCCCAAGGGCGTGGTGGTGCCGCATCGGGCGATCCTGCGCCTGGCCTATGGCGACTTCTGCACGCCCGGCGGCTGCATGGCCCAGGCGGCCCCCATGGCCTTCGATGCGATCAGCCTGGAACTCTGGGCGCCGCTACTCAATCACGGCCGGGTGCGGATACTGCCGGCAACCACCATGTTCGACCCGCCGCTGCTGGAGCGCAGGATCCGCGACGACGGCATCGATACGATGTGGGTCACCGCCAGCCTGTTCAATCAGATCGTCGACGAACGGCCCGGCACCTTCGCCGGCCTTAAACGGCTGATGACCGGCGGCGAGGTGATCAGCCCCGATCATGTCCGCCGGGTGATGGCCGCCTGCCCGGGCGTTGTGCTCTACAACGGCTACGGTCCCACCGAGAACGGCACCTTGACCACCATCCACCGGATCACCGCCGCCGATCTGGAAGGTGGTCCGGTGACGATCGGCCGGCCGGTCCCCGGCACGCGGGTGCATATCGTCGACGGCCGCGGCCAGCCGCTTCCGATCGGCGTCTGGGGTGAGCTGGTCACCGCCGGCGACGGGCTGGCCACCGGCTATGCCGGCCGGCCGGAGCTGACCGCCGCCGCCTTCGTCACTCTCGACGGGCTGGACGAGCCGCTGGTCTATCGTACCGGCGACCGGGCGCGCTGGCGCGCCGACGGCAGGATCGATTTCGGCGGCCGGCGCGACGGCCAGCTGAAGATCCGCGGCCAGCGGATCGAGACCGCGGCGGTGGAGGCGATCCTTGCCGCAGCCCCGGGCGTGCGGGATGCGGTGGTGGCGGGCATCGGCCACGGCGCCGATCAGATCCTGGCGGCGCTGGTCGCCGCCGACGAGGCCGACGAGGCCGGCTGGCGGGCCGCCATCGCTGCACGGCTGCCGGCCTATATGGTTCCCGAACGCTTCCGGCTGGTCGATCGGCTGCCGGTCAATGCCAATGGCAAGGCCGATCGCCGGCAGGCGGCCGCAATGCTCGCCGAAGCCGCCCCCGTCGCCCGACCTGCCGGCACGGGCACGGGTTTCGAGCGGGCGGTGATCACTGCCTTCGAAAGCCTGTTCCCCGGGGTCCGGATCGGTATCGAGACCGATTTCTTCGACCTGGGCGGCCACAGCCTGGCCGCCATGCGGCTGTCCGCCCTGCTTCAGGCATCGACCGGCCGACGGCCCGGGCTGGCGCAGATCATGGCCGCGCGCAGCGTGCGCGGGATTGCTGCCCTGCTCGACCGCCTGCCCGCGGTGGCGGCGCAACCGGCCATCCCGCGCGCCACCGGCAATGAGCACCCGCTCTCCCCCGGGCAGCTGCGGCTCTGGGTGCTGCACCGGCTGCATCCCGGGCTTGCGACCTATTCGGTGCCGATGCTGCTGGCGCTGGACGGCCCTCTCGATGCCGATGCGCTGGATCGGGCGCTGGTCGGGCTGGAAACCCGCCATCACGCCCTGCGCACCCGTTTCGTCGCCCGCCCGAATGATGGCGACGGCGTCCGCCAGATCGTGGCCGCACCGGGTGCCCTGACCGCCCGGCGGCTCTGCCTGGATGCGACCGGGGCCGACCAGGCGATCGCCCGCGAGATCGCGCGGCCCTTCGACCTCGGCGCGGAGCCGCTGGCCCGCGCCGTGCTGATCCGCATCGACGCGCACCACCACCGCCTGCTGCTGGTCCTGCACCATGCCATCGCCGACGGCTGGTCGCTGCCGGTGCTGCTGCGCGATCTGGGCCGGCTTTATGCCGGCGCGGTGGACGGCCGGCCGGACGATCTACCGCCGCCCGCCCGCCAGCTCGCCGATATCGCGGTCTGGCAGCGGGCCCGCGCCGCCGGCGCCGAAGGCCGCGCCCTGATCGACCGCTGGCAGAGCCGGCTGACGCCGCCGCCCCAGCCGCTCCGCCTGCCGGCCGATCACCCGCGGCCGGCGGTGCGCAGCTTCGCCGGAGACATTCTGAGCCTGACCCTGCCCATGGCCGCCACCGCCGCGGTCGACCGCATGGCCGCAGCCGCCGGGGTGACGCCGTTCACCGTGCTGACCGCCCTGTTGCAGGCCCTGCTGCACCGGCTGACCGGTGCCCGCGACATCGCCCTCGGCCTGCTGGTCGCCGGCCGCGGCGCGCCGGTGCCGGACGATCTGGTGGGCTTTCTGGTCAACACCGTCGTGCTGCGCCAGTCGGTCGATCCGGGTGCCCGCTTCGCCGATCATCTGGCGATCACCACCGATCGGCTGGCCGAGGCAAGCGCCGATCAGGACGCCCCCTTCGAAGCCGTGCTTCAGACCCTGGCGCTGGACCGCGACCCGGCGCGCAACCCGCTCTTCGACGTGCTGGTCACCTGGCAGGACGACATGCCGGCCATGCCGGCGATGGCCGGGCTGACGGTCAGGCCGCTGGACTGCGTGCTGCCCTTCGCCAAATTCGACCTCTCTTTCCATTTCCAGCGCGATGGCGGCCGGATCCGCCTGCATCTGGAATATGCGACCGAGCTGTTCGAGACCGCGACGGTGCGCCGGCTGGCCGACCGGCTGGCGGTGCTGGCCGCGGCGCCGGGGCTGGAGGGCAGCGCGATCGGCGCGCTGCCGCTGATGACCGATATCGATCGGGCGGCGCTGGCGCGCTGGAACGACACCGCCCGGGCGCTCGACACCACCCGGCCGCTGCCGACGCTGCGTCATGCGGGCGATCCCTCGGCCCCGGCGCTGATCGCGCCGGGTCTCACCCTCGACAATCAGGGCTTCGACCGGCGGGTCGGCGGCCTGGCCCGCCGGCTGCTGGCCGCCGGTGTCCGGCGGGGCGATGTGGTGGCGCTGGTCCTGCCGCGCAGCCCCGATCTGCTGATCGCGGTGCATGCCGTGCTCGCCGCCGGTGCCGCCTGGTGCCCGCTCGGCCCCGACCTGCCGCCGCAGCGCCGGGCGCATATGATCGAGGATCTGGGCGACCCCTGGTTTCTGAGCGATGCGGCGCATGGCACGGATCTGCCGGCCGACCGGCTGATCCTGATCGGAGACGACCTCGCCGATGCGCCGGTGGTGCCGGCGGGGCCGGACGCGCTTGCCTATGTCCTCTTCACCTCGGGCTCGACCGGCCGGCCCAAGGGGGTGGAGATCACCCGGGGCGCGCTCGCCAACCGCATCCTGTGGATGCAGCAGACCTTCCCCATCGGCCCGGCTTCCATCGATGCTGGGGACGTGATCCTGCAGAAGACCCCGGCCGGTTTCGACGTCTCGGTCTGGGAACTGGTCTGGTGGGCCTGGAGCGGGGCCGCGGTGGCCGTGCCGCCGCCGGGCATCGAACGCGACCCCCAGGCATTGGCGGCGGCGATCCGCGATCATCGCGTCACCGTGATCCATTTCGTGCCGGCGATGCTGCGCGCCTTCCTGGATGCGCTGGACGACGGCCGGATCGAGGGGGCCCACCTTGCCACGCTGCGCCTGGTCTTCGCCAGCGGCGAGGCGCTGGATGCCGCGACCGCCGCCCGCTTCGACCGCCTGCTTCATGCCCGCTTCGGCACCGCGCTGCACAATCTCTACGGGCCGACCGAGGCCACCGTCGACGTCACCTGGCAGCCCTGCACGCCATGGGATCCGGCGGCGAAAACGGTGCCGATCGGCCGACCGGTCGCCAATACCCGCGTGCTGATCCTGGACCGGGCCGGCCGCGCGCTGCCGCCCGGCGTCGCGGGCGAAATCGTGCTCGCCGGCCCCCAGGTCGCCCGCGGCTATCGCGGCCGGCCGGATCTGACCGCAGACCGCTTCCGCCCCGACCCCGAGATCGCGGGCGCCAGGGTCTATCACACCGGCGACCTGGGCCGGTGGACGGCCGACGGCGTGGTCGAGTATCTGGGCCGGATCGACGATCAGGTGAAGATCGGCGGCGTGCGGCTGGAACCGGCCGAGGTCGAAGCCGCGCTCGATGCCTGCCCGGGCGTGGTGCGCGGCCTGGTGCGGGTCGGCCGGCGCGACGGGCTGGCCGAACTGGAAGCCTGGGTGATGGGCGCAGCCGATCTGACGCCTGCGGGGCTGCGCGCGGCCCTTGCCGACCGGCTGCCGGCGGCGATGATCCCGACCCGCTGGTTCCGGATCGATCAGGTGCCGCTGTCGCCCAACGGCAAGGTCGACCGCAAGGCGCTCTCGGGCGTGCCGCTGGCCGGCCGCCCGGCCGTGGCCGCCGCCCCCGCGGGCCATCCGGCCGAGGCCGAGATCGCCCGGATCTGGCGCGAGGTGCTGCCGCCGGAAGCCGTGTTCGGCCCCGAGGACGGGTTTTTCGAGGCGGGCGGCAGTTCGCTGATGCTGCTGCGGCTGCATGACCGGCTGGAGGCACGCTGGCCCGGCCGGTTCAGCCTGGCCGGCCTGTTCGCGGCATCGACCGTGGCCGCCCAGGCCGCCCTGCTGGATGACGGCGATACCGCAACCGGCGCCACCGCAACCGCCGCAACCGATGGCGCGATCGCCATCATCGGTATCGGCCTGCGTGTCGCCGGCGCCGAGGATCTGGCCGGCTTCTGGCAGGATGTCGCCGCCGGTGCCGACCGGGTCGGGCCCCCTGCCGCCGCACGGCTCGGCAGCGCCCGCCATATCGCCGCCGCCGCCGGCATCGCCATGCCGGCCACGCCGCGCGACGCCGCCTGGCTGGACGGTATCGACGGTTTCGATGCCCGCCGCTTCCGCTTCTCCCCCGCCGATGCCGCCCTGCTCGATCCCGAACAGCGGCTGTTCCTGGAAACCGCGCAATGCGCGTTGGAAGATGCGGGCCTGGGCGGTGCGGCGCTGAAGGGCGCCCGGGTCGCCGTGCATGTCGGCGGCAATGCCAACCCGCTGCACCGCCAGGCGCTGCGCCACCTGTCGGGCGCGCGACTGGAACAGGCCTTCGCGCTCAACGTGCCGTCGAACATCGCGACCCGTCTGGGCTTCCTGAACGACTGGCACGGCCCCGCCAGCCTGGTCGACACCGCCTGTTCCTCGGGGCTGGTGGCGGTGGATGCCGCCTGCCGCGATCTCGTCCGCGGCACGGCCGATGTCGCGATCGCCGGCGCCGCCCGGTTGATCCTGGTGCCGCAGGGCGATGATCAGCGCATGACCATCGAAAGCAGCACCGGCCGCACCCATGCCTTTGCCGACGGCGCCGATGGCACCGGCGCCGGAGAGGGCGCGGTCGCCCTGGTGCTGAAGCCGCTGGCCCGGGCGCTGGCCGATGGCGACCCGGTGCATGGGGTGATCCTGGCCACCGCCGTCAACCAGGACGGCGCCTCCAGCGGTGCCGCCGCTCCGAACCCGATCGCCCAGGCCGATGTGATCCGCACCGCCTGGGACCGGGCGGGCGTGCCCTTCGCCAGCGTTTCCTACATCGAAGCCCATGGCACCGGCACCCGCCTCGGCGATCCGATCGAGATCGAGGGGCTGACCCGCGCGGCAGGGACGGTCGCCTTCGCCGAGCCGGCGATGATCGGCTCAGGCAAAGGCAATTACGGCCATCTGGACAATGTCGCCGGCGCGCTCGGCCTGGTGCGCGCGGTGGCGGCGCTGGCCCACGACACCGCCCCGCCGCAGCCCTTTTTCGACCGGCCCAACCCGGCGATTGATTTCGCCCGCGCGCCGGTCAGGGTCGCCGCCCGCGCCACCCGCCTGCCCGATCGCGGCACCCCGCGCCGCGCCGGGGTCAGCTCTTTCGGCCTCAGCGGCATCAATGCCCATGCGGTGATCGAAGCCGCCCCGCCCCGGCCGGCGGCGGCGATGGATCCGGACGGCCATGCGGTGATCGTGCTCTCGGCCGGCGACCGCGCGGCGCTCGGCCGCTATGCCCGCGCCCTGCACGACCGGATCACCGCCGATGCCGGCCTCGATCTTGCCGGCATCGCCTGCACCCTGACGCAGGGCCGCAGCCATCTGGCCTGGCGGTTCGCGGTCGCCGTGCCCGACCGGGCGGCGTTGCTGGCGGCGCTCGACCGGCTGGCCCGGGGCGATGACCAGGACACCGCCGAGGTCGCGACCGGTCGTCAGGTCCGCCATCAGACCGTCGCCGCCTGGCATGCCGATCCGACCGCAGCCGCAGCCGCAGCCGCAGCCCGCGCGGTTCTGGATGGTGCCGTGCCGGTCTGGCCCGACTTCCTGCCCGCCCGCCGCCACCACCTGCCGCCGGCACCGTTCAGCCGCATCCCCTGCCGGATCGATCTACCCGCAAAGGCTGCAAATTCTGATATCGATACAACTTTCAGCATGGGGTGGACCGCCTTCCCCGGCGGCCGGGCGCTGGCCCTGCCGCTGGCCGATCCCGCGTTCTGGCCGGTGGCGGAGCACCGCCTGGCCGGCCGGCCGACCCTTGTCGGCATGGCCATCCCGGCGCTGGTCGCCGCCGATCGCGGCCCCGGAACGGTGCTGCACGATCTGGTCTGGCGCCGCCCGCTCCATGCCGGATCGCGCGAGGCGAGCCTGGTGATCGCCCGCGACGGCAGCGTCACCGCCGGCCATGCCACGGCGGAGGGCGGCTGGGCGGTTGCAGCCGAGGCCCGGGTTGAGACGTCATCCGCACCGCATCCCTCAGCCGTGGACCTGTCGACCGACGGCCTGATCGCGCTCGACCTCGCCCCCTTCGACGGGGCGGAGGGGGTGATGCAGGTGGGCCCGCGCTGGGATTGCCGGCAGGCGATCTGGCTGGCACCCGATCGGCGCCGCGCCGTCGCCAGGCTGGCCCTGCCCGCCGCGGCCGCCGCCGATCGCCGGCTCTGGCCCTGGCATCCGGCCCTGCTCGACATCGCCGCCAGCCTGCTCGCGGGGGTGGGAGAGGTCCCGCGTGAGGTGGCGGCCATCCGCATCCTGGCGCCCCTGCCCGACACCGTCATGGCCCGCGCCGACCGCCGCCCCGACGGGCTGGTCGACATCCGCCTGGCCGACGCGGCCGGCCGGCCGTGTCTGCTGATCGACGGCCTGCGCTTCGTGGCGGCAGACGGCCGGGCGGCGCCCGAGCTTCTGGCGCCGGTCTGGGTTCCCGCACCCCTGCACCCCGCCCCCCTGCCGGCCGGGGGCTGCCTTGTCCGCAACGCCGACGATCTGGCGGCGGCTCCGGCCGATGCCGCGCTGATCCTGCAGCTGCCGACCGGCCCCGATCTCGTCCGCCGGACCGCCGATCTGCTGAAGATCGCGCTCGCCCGCCCGGGTACCAGGCGGATCGCCGTCACCGGTGCCGGCACCGAGACTGACCCTGACCGCGCCGCGGTCGCCGGGCTGGTGATCGCCGCCGCCCATGAAACCCGGCACCAGAATCTGCGCTATCTGGACGTCGACGACGATGCGGCGCCGGCTGCGGTCGCCGCCGAATGGGCGGCGGCGGTGCCAGAGCGCTTCAGCCTCTGGCGCGACGGTCTGCGCCATGTCCGCCGGCTGGATCCGATTGCCCCGGAAACGGCACCCGTCTGGCCCGATCACGGCGTGGCGGTGGTGACCGGCGGCACCGGCGGCTTCGCGGCCGCCCTCGCCGAGGCGCTCAGCCATGGCGGTCGGGTGGCCCTTGCCCTGCTTGCCCGCCGTGCCACCGCGGATGACACGCTCGCCACCGCCATCGCCCGGATCGAGGCCCGCGGCGGCCGCGTGCAGCTCTATGCCACCGACATCACCGATCAGCCGGCCCTTGCCGCGACGCTCGCCCAGGTGCGCGCCGATCTGGGGCCGGTCACCGCCGTGGTGCACATGGCCGGCATCGCCGACGGCGCCATGCTGGCGGTGCGCGACATGGCCGGCTTCGACGCGGTCATGGCGCCCAAAATCCAGGGTGCGCGCAATCTCGACGCGCTCACCCGCAACGACCCGGTCACCGCCTTCGTGGTCTTCGCCAGCCTGACCGGGCTGGTGGGTGCTGCCGGTCACACCGCCTATGCGGCGGCCAATGCCTGGCTCGACGGTTTCGCCCGCCGCCGCCGGGCCGCCGGCCTGCCGGCGCTGGCCATCGACTGGTGCGCGCTGGCCGACCAGGGCATGGCCGCACGCGCCGGGGCCGATCGCGCCCCCGGCGCGCCGGTGATCTTCCCGGCCCAGGCGGTCGGCGCCATGACCGGCGCGCTCTCCACCGGCGCCGTCCAGGTGGTGGTGCTGCCGGCGGGGCTTGCCGCAACGTTGAATGCGCCGCCGGCCCCTGCCCGTCCGGAACCCGCGGCCACGGCCATGCCCGCCGAACCCGCCGACCTCACCACCCGCATCGCCCGCATCTGGGCCGAGGTGCTGGGCCACGACACCGTCGGCGCCGATGACGATTTCTTCGACCTCGGCGGCGATTCGCTCGCGGGCCTCGACATCGCCGAGCGGCTGACGGCGGAAACCGGCCAGCCGGTCACCCTGCAACTGCTGTTCGACCACACCACTCCGCGCGCCCTGGCCGCACTTCTGGCGCCCGAGGCCGCCGAACCTGTTTCCACCACCATCCCAGCTCCCACCCAGACGTCTCCCACCCTGGCCCACCAGATCGCCGCGATCTGGGCCGAGGTTCTGGGCCACGACACCGTGGGCATCACCGATGATTTCTTCGATCTGGGCGGCGATTCGCTTTCGGGCATGGAAATCGCCGATCTGATCACCGCCCGGCTGGGCCAGACCGCCACGCTCGCCCTGCTCTTTGACCACACCACCCCGGCGGCACTCGCCGCCACCCTCAGCCCCCCGGCGGCACTCGCCGCCACCCTCGACCCCACCGAAACGACACCGGATCCCGCCCCCGCCGATCCCCGCCGAGCGCCGGCCGGCCTCGATGCCTGGCCGCTCGCCTGGGAACAGCGCGCAGTGGTGGAAACCGAGGCGCTGGCCGGCATGGGCACCGCCTTCAACCTGCCGCATGAAATCGACCTGCCCGGCGACGTCGACATCGACCGGTTGCGGGCCGCGGTGGCGGCGCTGATCCGGCGGCATGCCGCCCTGCGCACGGGGATCATCGGCGCAGACCACGCTCAGGGAGGCGAGGGCTGGCCCGGGGACGACGACTGGTACGGGGGCGACGACTGGTACGGGGGCGACGACTGGCGGATGGTGGCGATTGACGCCGCCATCGTAACCCCTTCCCTCGCCATTGAGCCGATCGCCCATCCGGTCGGCACCGCGCCCGCGGCCCCCATCCGGCCGTTCAGCACCGATGGCGGCGCGATGGCGCGCTGGTCGCTGCACCGCGACCCGGCCGGCCGGCTGGTGCTGGCCTTCGACATTCATCACAGCATGTCCGATGCCCAGGGCGTCGAAATCCTGCTCACCGAGCTGGCGGCCCTCTATCAGGGCCGGGATCTGTCGCCGGTTCAGGTGGATCTGCGCGATTACGGCTGGTGGTCGGCCGTGCGCGGCGATGCGGCGATCCAGGCCGCGCGCGCCTGGTGGGACGGGATCTTCCCTGCCACTGCCCAGGGACGCGATCTGCCGGGACGCGATCTGCCCCGGCTCGACCTGCCGGCCGATCGGCCGCGGCCGCCGGTGCATGGCCATGATGCCGCGGCAACCGGCTTCGACCTGCCGCCGGCACTCTCGCGCGACATCCGCGCGCTGGCTGCCCGCCGGCGCACGACCCCCTTCACCGTGCTGCTGACCGGCTGGGCAATTCTGCTCTCCCGGCTGACGGGGCGCGACGACATCACCGTGGCACTGCCGGTCAACACCCGTGCCGCCGCCGGTTTCGACGGCGTGGTCGGCATGCATGCGGCCCTGGTGCCGGTGCGGATGCAGGTACCGGCGGATGGCAGCGGCGCCGCACTTCTGGCCCATATCCGCGACCGTCAGGCCGGCGCGCTCAGCCATCACGCCCTGTCGCTCGGCCGGATGCTGGCCGAATTCCAGGCCCCGGCGATGCCGGAGCGCAGCCCCCTGTCCGAAGTTTCGATTTCCTACATGAACCATGCCGCAACCGCGGCCGGCACGCTGGATGCGGGCGGCTTCCGGTTGCGCGGCCTGACCCGGGCCGACGGCAAGAACGACCTGTCGGTGTTCATCGCCGACAAGGGCGAGGGCTTCGGCCTGGTGCTGGAATACGATACCGGCCTGTTCGATGCCGCCCGGATCGAGGCCCTCGGCCCGATGCTGCAGCGGATCCTGGCCGGGCTGACCGCCGATCCCGACCAGCCCGTGGGCCGGCTGCCGCTCCTCGACGATGAAACCCGGGGCCTGCTGGCGGCGCGCGAGGCGGCAGAAGGTGTGTCGGTGCTCGACGATCGGGGCCAGCCGGTGCCGCCCGGCGTCTGGGGCCGGCTGCACCGGCTGGGCGACGATGGCTGGCAGCCGACCGGAGACAGGGCCCGCTGGCGGCTGGACCTGACCGCGATCGAGACCGGCGGCCGGCTCGACCGGCTGACGCTCTGGCAGGGCCATCTGCTCGACCCGGCGCTGATCGAGGCGCAGCTCTCAGGCCTGCCGGGAGTTGCAGCCCTCCGCATTCTGCCCCGCCCGGGCAGGCTGGTGGCCGCCATCACCGCTGCCGGCCCCCGGCCCGATCCGGCCCATCTGCGCCGGGCGGCCGGGGCGATCCTGCCGCCGGTGCTGGTGCCCGGCGCCTGGCATCTGCTCGATGCCCTGCCTGAAGACGATGCGGCGCTCGCCGCAGGTGTCGCCGCCACCCCGTCGCTCGAAGAGGCGGCGGAGGCCGCAACCGAACGGCTCGCCACGGTCCTCGCCGTCGTCTCGGACGTGCTGGGCCGGCCGGCGACCGACCCGTCGGCCGATTTCCATGCGCTCGGCGGCCACAGCCTGCTGGCCATGCGGGTGGTGAACCGGCTGGAGGCGGCGACCGGCATCCGCATCCCCATGCGCGCCTTCTTCGCCGATGCGTCCATGGCCGGCATCGCCCGCAGCCTGGGCGAGGCGGCCAGTGAGGCGACACGTGCGGCGGCGGAAGATGTCATCCCGCCCGGCGCCGGCCCCGGCGCCCACCCGGCCAGCCATGGCCAGCAGCGGCTCTATCTGTTGCAGCAGATGCAGCCCGAAAGCCCCGCCTGGCTGATGCTCTTCGTCCTGCCGGCCGGCGCCGTCGATGCCCGGGCGCTGCGCCTGGCGCTCGACCGGCTTTCGGCCCGCCATGCCACGCTCCGCACCGGCTTTGCCACCACCGATGACGGCATCGTCCAGCTGGTTGCGGCAGAAGCGCCGCCGCCGCTGGTGGTGGACGATCTCCGCCACCGGACCGACGGCATGGACGAGGCCCTGCGCCTGGCCCGGCACGAGGCTGCCACCCCCTTCGACCTGGCGGCGGCACCCCTGTTCCGTGCCCGGCTGATCCGGGTCGGCGACCATGAAAGCCTGCTGCTGCTGGTGCTGCACCACATCGTCGGCGATGGCTGGTCGAGCCGGATCCTGCTCGCAGAACTTGCAACGCTTTATCATGCTGCAACCGAAGGACGTGGCGACCCACTGCCGCCTCTGCCGGCCAGCTATGCCGATTATGCCCGCTGGCAGCAGGGCCGGGACTGGCAGGCGGCGCTCGACGGCTGGCGCGACCGTCTGGCCGGGGCACCCGATGCGATCGCGCTGCCCACCGACCGGCCGCCCCGCCCCGATGCCTCGGGCCGCGGCGCCACCGTCCGGCGCGAGCTGCCGGCCGAGGTTCTGGCCGGGCTCTCCCGGGTTGCCCGCCGGCACAATACCGGTCTGGCCGCGGTCGGGCTCGCGCTCTTCGCGGCCGTGCTCTATCGGTTGAGCCGTCAGGATGACATGGTGATCGGCATGGGCGTCGCCGGCCGCGACCGGGCCGAAACCGAGGGGCTGATCGGCTTCTTCGTCAACGTTCTGCCGATCCGGCTGCAATTGGACGACGAGACCGGGCTCGGCCAGTTGATCGATCTCACCCGCGACCGCCTGGCCGAGGCGCTGGACCGGCGCGAGCTGCCCTTCGACCGGCTGGTCCGGGCGCTGGCCCCGGGCCGTGCCGGCGGCCGCCAGCCGCTCGCCAATGTGATCTTCGAATACCAGCGCTTCGACGACGTGAAGGCGGCCACCACCGAGGCGCAGCTGCCGCCGCCGCCGGCCGATGGCGGGCGTCTGGGATCGGCCGTGGCCGGGCTGGTCGATGCCTCGACCGCCAAGCATGATCTGATCCTGTTCTTCGAGGATGGCGGCGACCGCGCCAGGTTTTCGGCCGAATACGACACCGACCTGTTCGATGCCGCGACGATCGAGGCCTGGACAGGCTATCTTCTGCGCATCGCGACTGCGGTGGCCGCCAGTCCCGACGAGATCTGACCCGACGAGATCTGACCCGCCTCCCTACCGCTTCCGGAGCCCCC
>NC_017966.1 GCF_000264455.2 Tistrella mobilis KA081020-065
ATGAAGGCGCTCACCTGGCACGGCAAGGGCGATATCCGCTGCGAAACCGTTCCCGATCCCGCCATCGAACACGGCCGGGACGCGATCATCCGCGTCAGCTCCTGCGCGATCTGCGGATCGGATCTGCACCTCTTTGACGGGGTGATGCCGTCGATGCATCATGGCGACGTGCTGGGGCATGAAGCGATGGGCGAGGTGGTAGAGGTCGGGCGCGACAATCAGGCGCTGTCGGTCGGCGATCGGGTGGTGGTGCCCTTCACCATCTCCTGCGGCGAATGCTTCTTCTGCCGGCGCGGTTTCTTCTCGGGCTGCGAGCGCTCCAACCCCAATGCGGCCGATGCGAAGAAGCTCTGGGGGCAGTCCCCGGCGGGGCTGTTCGGCTATTCCCACCTGCTGGGCGGCTATGCCGGGGGGCAGGCGGAATATCTGCGCGTGCCCTATGCCGATGTCGGGCCGATCCGGGTGCCGGATGGCATGCCCGATGAACAGGCGCTGTTCCTGTCGGATATCTTCCCCACCGGCTATATGGCGGCCGGGTTCTGCGACATCCAGCCCGACGACACCATTGCGGTCTGGGGCTGCGGGCCGGTCGGGCAGATGGCGATCCGCAGCGCCTTTCTGCTGGGGGCCGGCCGGGTGATCGCCATCGACACCGTGCCCGAGCGTCTGGCCATGGCACAGGCCGCCGGGGCGCTGACGCTCGACTTCATGGCCGAGGACATCTACGACCGGATCCAGGAACTGACCCGCGGCCGCGGCGCCGATGCCTGCATCGACGCTGTCGGCACCGAGCCCGAGACCAGAAGCGGCCTCGATGCCGTGATCGACCGGGTGAAGGTTGCAGCCTTCATGGGCACCGACCGGCCGCATGTGCTGCGTCAGGCGATCCAATGCTGCCGCAATTTCGGCACGGTCTCGATCGTGGGCGTCTATGGCGGGCTGCTCGACAAGATCCCGATGGGTTCGGCGATCAATCGCGGCCTGACCTTCCGCATGGCCCAGACGCCGGTGCAGCGCTATCTGCCGCGGCTGGTGGAACTGATCACCTCGGGCCGCTTCGATCCCTCTTTCGTGGTCACCCATCAGGCCGGGCTGGATGCCGGGCCCGATCTCTATGCCACCTTCCGCGACAAGGCCGATGGCTGCGTGAAGGTGATGCTGCGGCCCTGAGCCCGCCCCGGTTCTGACCGACACGCTTCCCCTCTACCCGGCCCCGTTCTCTTCCTCTGCCGTCGGCGGTTCGCACTCCAGCACCACCCGATATCCCTGGTTGTCCAGCGTATGGGTGGCGGTGACCACCGACCAGCGGCCATCCACCGGCGTGCGGATGCCTGAGACCTCGACCGGTGTTTCGGCCCGCAGCGCCGCATCGCCGGGAAGGGTGAGGCGCAGCCGACGACGGGCGCGTTCTGCGGCTTCGCCGGCGGCCTGGGCGGCGGCCCGGGCGTCCTCTGCCGAGGCGAAGCTGCGCCGGAGCGTGCGTGCCGGGGCCGATGGATCGGCACCGGGCACCTCCACCCGTTCCGATCGCCGTTCCCCGGTTGCGGTATCGGTATAGGCGGCGATCACCGCGCCATGGGCCGGGCGTTCGGTCTGGGACAGCGCCCAGTCGGTCAGCCTTTCGGCCGGCAGGGCGATCGGGTCGAGCAGCTCGCCGCCGGCGCTGCGGCCGCGCGCGGCAGAGACAAACAGCAGCCGGCCGGCCACCGGCTTCGCCACCGCGTCATGATCCTTCGCCAGCCGGGTCAGCAGGTTCAGGTCGCTCTCACCCGTCTGGTCTACCCGGGTCAGAACCCGGCCGGCCAGATCTTCGGACACGCGCGGTGTCAGCCCGTGACGGCCGGCGATCCCGGCGACCAGGTCGCCGATCGTGATCCGGTCGCGCCCCAGGGTGCGCGGCTCCTTCAGGCTGGCGGCAAAGGCGGCGGCGCTGGCGATGATCGTCATGCGGGCCGGCGGGCCGGCATGTTCCAGCCCGTCGACCTGAAACCGGCCCATCAGCTCGGGCCGGCCCAGCCCCAGCCAGAGGCTGAGGTCGACGCCGGTTCGCGGCCAGGCGATGCGGCTGTCGCGGTCGTCGAGCACGATCCGCAGCGTGTCGGCATGCATGCCGGCGGCATCGCTGACCGTCAGCGAGATCAGCCGGTCGGCGAGCAGCGGGGTGAGATCGGCATCCCCCGCCGTCAGACGGAAAATCGGGCGCATCAGTCCCAGAGCCTCACCCGTTCGCGCGCCACCGGAATGGTGCGTCCGGCCGTCGCTCGCGGCAGATCGGGCAGCAGCACGGCAAGGTTGGCAGGATAGACCGGGCCCTTCGCGGCCAGGCCCGGATTGGCGGCCAGCACCTCGGCCACCACGTCATGGCGGCCGTAATGCCGCCAGCAGATGCGGTCGAGCACATCGCCGTCGATGGTGCGGTAGAGCGTGGTCATGCGGCCTCCGAGGTGGGGTCGTCCTCGCCATAATAGGCGAGCGAAATCTGCAGATCGATCGCCCGGGCAAGGCCGCCCGGCCCGAAGACCCGGCCGGTCTCATCGATGCGGGTGATGACCCAGAAGCCCAGCACGCGGCCGTCGGACAGGGTGAAGAGCAGCGGCTGCCCTTCGGCTGCCATCGCACGCAGCTGCTCGATCTGGCCGGTCCCGCCGCGCCACCAGGGATGAAGGGTGGCCGGCAGGGTGATCTCGTCGGTGCCGGGGCCCACATATTGCAGGGCAGGGGCGCGGCCGATCCGGTCCTGTGCCGGCCACCGCCAGGCGGTTGCGCGGCGGAGTTCAGTATAGGCCACCGTGGACAGGCCGAAGCCGAACCGGCCGAGCCGGGCAAGCTGGGCCGGTACGATGCCGGCCGCCTCGGCGATGCCGCCGAGCGCCGCCGCCACCCCGGGCGGGACATAGATGGTCGCCGCCACCTGCGCGACGACGCCATCTGCCGCCGCCATCGCGCTCCGGACCCGGCCGTGAAGATCCAGCCGGCCGGCGGCCCGGCCCAGCATCGCCCCCAGATCCGATCCCGCCGCCATGCCGTCCGGCAGCCCGTCGCGTGCCACGCTTTCCAGCGCGGCCAGCATCGGGTCGGCAGCTCCGGGGGCAAGACCGTTCATCCAGCCGAGCATCACCCCGGCTGTGGCATCGGCCCGACCCTGGCCGCGCAGCATCACCTGGGCGGCGGCCCCGACCGCGTCGACCAGCGCCATGCCTTTCAGCCCCAGCCGCGGCGCTGCCGCCAGAAGCCGCGGCAGATCGGCCGCGAGTGCCCGCATCGCGACTGGCCGATCGCCGGTCCCGTCGTCGGCGGTGAGGGTGGATTGCAGCAGCCGGTCCCAGGCGGCGGCCATATCGCTGCCCGGGATCTTCGCCTGCTGCATCAGGCTCGCCGACACCGCAATCGTCTCGTCGAGCGCCACCCCGGCCGCGAGGGCCGCAAGCGCCGAGGGCCTGAGGGCCAGCAGGGCGCCGGACAGCGCCGTGCCGCGGCCGACAAGCCAGGTCAGCGCCCCGGTCAGGGCATCGGGGTCCTGACCGCTTTCCGCCTGGATGCGGAGGATGGCGGAAACGGTGTCGTCGAAGGCGCGACGCTGGGCCGCAGTGGCGCCGCCGCCGGGTTCCAGCAGATGGGGGGCAACGCCCACCAGGGCGGCGATGCGGCGCCGGATGCCCGGATCAGAGATCGTGGTCATAAAGCACTCCCCAGTCATTGTTCAGGACGCCCTGCCGGAATTCCGACGCGATGCGCTGGCCATCGGCGGGGCCGGTGACGTTGATCGTCACGTTCCAGGTGTGGCTGATGGCGGGTGGTGTATGGCCGGTGGCAGTCATGACCGGTTGAGGCGGCATCAGTTGTGGCAGGGGCGCCACCTGCTCTTCGGTCCCGTCCTGACGGATGATCCCACCGTCGAAGGAGGGCATGGGCAGAGAGACGACGTTGCCGTGCGAACCCGCCCGATCGGTGCTGGCCCCGCTCAAAAGCTCGTTGCCGGTTGCGACGATATCGTCCCAGAAGTAGACGATGAGGCCGGTTGCGGCCAGGGCTGCCAGAACCTGGGGTTTGGCGACGGTTGACATGACCACGGGGCCGATAAGAGGCATCAACCAGCGCATGATCCCGGCGCCGCTACCCAGTCGGGCGATCAGACCGCCAGCCGTCTTTGCCACCCCGCCGACCCGGCCCGCCACGCCGCCGACCGTTCCCGCCACCGTCGCAGTACCCGCGGCCAGGACCAGTGCCGAGGTCAGCCCGGGCATGGCCTCGATCAGCCGGTTGATGCCGTTCAGCAGGTCGGTCACCACGTCGGCGATGCGGGCAAGATCCGGTTCCATCGCAGTCAACAGGGTGGATACGCTGCCTTCCCAGGCGGCGGTCATGCGCTGGACGGAACCGCCAGCGCTTTCGCCCACACGCGCCGCCGCCGCTTCCAGCGATCCCGGCGGTGCGCCCTGTGCCACGCCGCCGCGCCCGGGCAGGCCGGCACCTGCGCTCAGCACGCTGGTGCGCAGCCGATCGTAATCTTCGCCGCCGGTCATCAGGCGAGCGGCTGTGCTGGCCGCCAGTTCATCGCCGAACAGCGCATCCAGATCCGGCAGATTGCCGCCGGTCGCGCGGCGGATGTCGTCGAGCACCCGGCGCAGCGGATCGGCGCCCGTTGCCTGTGCAGCCTGGACCGCGGCCCGGATATCGACGCCCAGCGCATCGGCACGTGTCGACACCGCCCGGCTTTTCAGCGCCTGCAGCAGGGCGGCCATGCCAGCGGTCGCTTCGGCACCGTCAGCGCCTGCGATCTGAAGGGCGGCGGCCAGGCTGGCGACGCCGCCGGTACCGGTCAGACCGATCCCGGCTGCCGTGCCGGCAAGGGCGGGCAGGGCAGGGACGGCGCTGCGGAAGTCGGTGACCCGGCCCGCCACGCCGGCACGGTTCAGCATCTCGAAGGCGATGCCGATCTCTGCCGGATCCAGTGCCATCTCGCGGGCGAGGCCGATGGCGCCGCCGGTCAGCGCCTCCACCCCGGCGCCGGTGGCCTGATCGGTCCGGGCGATCACCTGCACGGTTTCCAGCGCCCCGGCCGGGTCGGTGCGGTTACGCACCAGCACCTCGAAGGCGGCGGTGAGACGGGCTGCATCTCCGCCGGTCTGTGTCGCCGTCTCGTTCAGCGGCGCTATATAGCTCGTCAGGGTGTCGGGTGCGGTGCCGGTGATCGTGGCCAGCCTCTGCAGCCGGGTCGAGACCTCGATCGCGGGGCCCATTGCGTTCAGAATGCCCGAGGCAAAGCCGGTCACCCGCCCCAGATCGTCATAGGTCTGGCGAATGCCCTCGCCATAGCGCCGCACCGCCGCGGCGATCACCTCGGCGCGGTCGGCAGCTGCGGGCGCGCTGTTCTCTGCCATGGGATGTCTCCGGTCATCTGCGGGATGGCGTGGTGCCGCGCATCTGCGGCGTCAGAATCAGATGGGCACGGGCGATCGCCCGGCGGTGCCAGGCAATCGCCTCGTCCAGCGTCAGGGCGGACAGCTCGGATGGCTGCCAGCCGAAGATCAGCGCGAGGTCGGCTGCGAGGTCGTCGGGGTCGACCCGGAGCCGCTGCCGAAAAAACCCAGCAGACCCACGCAGAGCCGGGTGAAGTCGGCGGGATCGAGCCCATCGACCACGGCGGGGTCCAGCACCGGCGTCGAGGTGCGCGAGATCAGCTCGGCCACGGCGCCCACCTCCATCTGGTAGACGTCGAGCAGCTTCACGCCGCGCAGCTGGCCGATCCGCGGCCGGGTCAGCACGATCTGGTCGGTGGGCACGCCGTCGACGGTGACGGGCGTGTCGAGGCGGATGGTCACGGTGTCGGTCATGGCGGAAGATCCTGACGTGGAGAAAGGGGGGGGGGAGGGAAGGCGGGGCCGGCGATCTGCGGCCCCGCCTTCCGGTCCGGATCAGACGCCGAGCGCCGTGCGCAGATCGGACATCTGGTCGATACCGCCAATGCGGCGGACCATGTTGAGCGCGTCGATTTCCACCAGCTCCCGTCCGCCGATGGTCAGCCGGTAATAGCTGAGGGCCGCGGTGTAGGTGGTGGCGGCGCTTTCACCCGGCGTCCAGTCGCCGGGATCGACGGCCTTCCAGCGGCCGCGCATGTCGACCACGATGGTTTCGGCCTCGGTACCGTCCGAGGCCGCACCACGGGCGGTGATGCCGATCTCGGCGCCGAACAGGCCGAAATGCTCGATCATGGTCGCGGACAGCTCGGCCAGTTCGAAACTGGCTTCCAGCTTTTCGAGCCCCATGTCGATCTCGACCGGCAGATCCATGCCGCCGGCACGGAAATCTTCGGTCTTGACCGTCAGCTTGGGCAGGGTGAGCTTGGTCGCGCGGCCGAGATACCCCCGGCCGTCGACATAAAGCGCGCAGGCGCGCAGGATCTTGGGCAGCGTTGCCACGGAAAATCGCCTCTCTGTTCAGGGCGGATCGGGAAGGTGGAATGGCCGCCCGCCGCGCGGGAGCCGCCGCACGGCGGGGCAGGCTTTCCACTCAGACGGCGAGCGCTTCGGTCCAGTACTCGGCGTTGCGATGGGCGCGGAAGGTCAGGCGCTCCAGCGGTGCCGGCGGCTCGATGTCGAAATCGACATAGAGCTTGCCCGCCTGAAGGGTGGCCGGCGTGTTCAGGTCCGGGTCCAGCCAGGCCTTGCCGCCGACGATGGCGCCCAGCGCGATCAGCTCGCGCAGATAGGCGTTCACGCTGCCTTCGATATCGGCGAAGAGCTGGCGCGACAGCGGCCGGTCCATCGCCCAGAGCAGGGCGCGTTCGATGCTGTCATAGATCAGGTCCGCGGTACGGCGCACCGGCAGGAACTGCCAGAGCGGATCCTGCGCCGTGGTGCGGTTGCCCCACAGGCGGAAGCCGTTGTTGCGGATGATCGTGGCGATCTTCGCTTCGTTCAGCAGGTTGGATTCCGAATTCGAATCCGACAGCGCGAAATCGACCGGGCGCGAGATGCCGACGATGCCGGCGATCTCGTGATTGCTGGGCGACCACCAGAAGCCACGCTCGTTGTCGATCCGGGCGATCAGCCCGGCAACGCGGGCAGAGGCGGGCTCTGCCACGGCAGCATCGGTTTCCTGCGACCAGACCATGACCTTGGGGTCGACGACGAACAGGCGGTCGGAGCCGAGCGACTGGCCATAGGTCAGGGCGGCGGCCGTGGTGGTGGCCGGGCCGTCGGCGATCACCACCGCCCGCATCGACGGCGCGACCGACAGCAGGGCCGCGACCACCGGGTTGGCGGGTGTGCCGCCATCGGTGCCCTGATGGGTGAAGCCGGTGGCGATCAGGATGCGCGGCGAGGCGCCGAGTACGGCCTGTGCCGCCTTCAGCGCGTGCACGCCGGTGCCGTCGAGGCTGCTGCCGGCGACATTGCCCAGCGTGTCGGCCTCGTCGGTGCCTTCGGTGACGCGGATCACCGCGACCACGGCGCCGGCCTGGTCATAGATGCCGGCCAGTGCCTTGGGCAGGCTGCCGCTGTCGCCCAGGCCGGCGAGCTGGCGGCGATTGGTCACCAGCACGGGCGTGTCGAGCGGCCAGTCGGCGGCGACCGCGTCGGGTGCGGTGCCGATCAGGCCGATCACCGAGGAGCGGACGGTCTGGATCGGCCGGATGCCGTCGTCGACCTCAAGCACCTCGATGCCATGGAGGAAATCGGTGGCCATGGATCAGTATCCCCTGAGTGCGGTGCGCGCCGCGGTCACGGCGGCCTCGATCGCGGTGGCATCGTCCAGCAGGTCCAGACCCTGCTTGGCCGAGACGCGGATGGCCTCGATATTGGCGGCGGCAGCGATCCAGGCGGTGCGGGCGGCCAGGATCTCGTCGGCCAGCGCGGCCACGGTCATGGCGCGGGCCTGGGCCTCGGCCGTCAGCATCGGCCAGGCCGAGGCGTCGGCCGGCCGGCCGGCCGCGACGAAGGCCGCGGCGGCTTCCGCCTTCATCTGGTAAATGCCGTCCTGGCCGGCGAGCGGGCTGGCATGGCGGCCACGGGCGGCAACCGCAGCCGCGTCGATCGCGCGCCGGCCCTGTTCGCGGGCATCCTGAAGCGCGGCTGCGGCATAAACCCCGGCTGGCAGGCCCAGCATGGCCGCAGCATCGGCATCGGTCACGCCGGCATAGCGGCGCCCGTCATAGATGATATCCATAGGGGAAGCCTCAGAGTTCGGTGGAGGAGAGGACGTTGTAGACGCGGCCGGTTGCATCGGTCTTCAGACCGGCCATGAGGTCGCTATAGGTCAGGCCTTCGGGCAGGACGTTGTTCGATGCGCCGAAGATCGCCGGCTGCTGTGCGGCATTGAGCAGCACGCCCCGCCCGGCAGTGCTGCGGGTGATGGTGCTGCCGTAGATCTGCAGCCACATGCTGGCGGTGCCGGAGCTGCGGTTAACGAACGACGTCGTGCCGAGCGTGATGTCGCAGAACAGCACCCCGACCAGGGCCCCCATCATATCGATGCGGCGGACCAGGCCATCGGACGGCACCGTCTCCAGATCGGCGGGGGTCGCCGTTTCCAACGCGCAGTAGACGAAGGAGACCGATGCATCCTGAACATAGAAGCCATAGACTTCGTTCTCATCTGCGCTGAGCCGCTGACGGATGATCGGCCTGTTGCCGGTCGTCAGGTTGGCCTGAGAACGGAACTGGATCGTCTTCCTGCGCAGATAGATGTCCGCATCGATATCGTAAACATGCGGCGCAGCCGCCAGATAGATGATCCCGTGACCACCCACCGGCACGGCATCACAGGCGGCTTTAAGAGTGCGGAAGGGCTGGCTGCTGCTGGTCCCGGAATTGGTGTCGGCACCGGTTGCGGCATTCAGATAGTAGGTCTTCGAATTGTTCGGGATCGCGTTCAGCGCATTGGCGACCGACTGGTCGATCGTCTGCGCCTTGGTGCGATAGGTCTCGTAGAGCGAGTCGACTTTGCCCGTCAGGGCGGCGATCTCGGTTTCGAGGGCGGTGAAGGCCATCGATCAGGCTCCTTCGGCAAAGCGGGCCATTGCCTCGATATAGGCAGGCGACCCTTCGTGGTAGACGGGGTGGACGGGGTAGCGGGTGCGGATCAGGGTGGTGCCGCCACCGTCCTTCGACACAGGTGGCAGGAAGACCCGGACACCGCTGGCACGGACCGCGCGGGTGGTACCGTCGGCATCCAGGGCGAAGCGTGCGCCGGCGCTGGTGTCGGCGTCGTCGCCCGCGGTTTCGCCCTGGAACAGGCTATCGGGCGTGAACCAGTTGACGCTGGCGGCACGATAGCCGTTGTAGGGGGAAGCCTCGGTGCCGGCACCGGTGATGGTGGTCTGTTCGGGGATGCCGTAGGGGTTCCAGCTCTCCAGCGGCGTGCGCAGGATCAACTCCAGCGGGATCGCCCAGCTCGCCCGATAGGTGCGGCCGTCGCGCTCGAAGCCCGAGACGCGTTCCTGCGTGGTCAGGGCGGCCCAGAGGGTGGGATCGTTGAAGCCGCGGTGGAAACCGGTGCGCCCTGACGCATCCGGCACGCTCAGGCTGGCACGCCGGCTGTAATAGGCGGCGTTCAGCGTGGTGCCGGCGCTCCAGCCGGTGATCTGCTTCCACTCACTGTCTTCGAAATACTCTTCCAGCAGGCTGGCGCCGGCACCATCGAGCCCCGGAATCTTCTCCATCCAGGTGTCGGGGGTCTTCAGCGCGAAACGGGCATAGCGGCTTCCCTCCACATCCGCCGGCACTTCGCTGCGCATCCGGGTCGGCACATCGTCGACGAAGGCGACCATGTCCGAAATCTTGTGATCCTTCAGCGTCGAGACGGTGCGGGTCAGGATGCGGTAGCGCAGCACAGCGATCTGAGGCCGGCCGCGGATCGACCGCACGGCCACCGGCACGAACGGGTTGTTCTCGGCCCGCAGCTTGGCACCGGTGGTGTCGATCATCTGGATGGTGTTCAGCAGCCCCGCCGCCGAGGTATCGTCGGCCTGGTGACGCGGGGAATAGAACGAGTCCGCCACGCCGCCACTCTCGGGCAGCACCTCCCACCAGACCTCGGCATAGGCCAGGTCCCAGCGGAAATGCTGGGCGTCGGCATCGGCGATGCTGCCATCGGTCACCTTGTGCAGCAGGTTGCGCATCTTGGTGATCTGTTCGGCAGGCGTACCCGTCACCGACGCCGGCACCGTCACCGGATCCTGGCGACGCACCGCCAGATAGCCGCTGCCTTTCGCAGCCGGCGTGTTGTCGACATAGTCGTTATGGCGGGTGCGCAGGTACCAGCCGTTGACCACCATGCCGAGTTCCGCGAGGCCCATCACGCCCGCCAGATTGGCGTGATCATGGGCGTTCAGCGCCGCATAGCCGATCGTGGTCGGCCGGTACCAGGGCTCTTCGCCGCGGCTGCGGATGTTGTACTGGCGGGTGACGATGATGCCGGACTGGCCGTTGGCGCGCAGCACTTCGGCCTGCGATTCGGCGGCCGATGCGGCCGAGAGCGCCAGGCTCGCCGCCAGTCGTTCGGTCGATGCGACCCGCTCGCCGACCTGCCGCTCCAGCAGCAGACGGTACTGTTCGGTTTCCTGGCCGATAAGGCGCAGCTGCTCCTTGATGTCGCGGATCTCGGCATCCCGCTCCAGCCCCCGCCGGCCCTCGTCGGTGAAGGCGGCGCTGAGTGCCGTGGCGGCGGTGGCGCTTTCGGCGATCGCCGGCTCGATGGCAAGGTCCAGCGGCTGGCCCTGATCGACGATCTCGATCGCGCCCAGTGGCACGTCGGTGACCGTCAGCGTCAGGCCGAGCAGGAAGCGCACCGGCGCGGTCTTGTAGCCGAGCGCGCCGGAACTCATCGACCAGAGCCAGACCAGCGTGCCGTCTTCGGCGAAGAAGCCGACCTCGCGGATCCAGTATTCGCCGTCGTCGACGATCGCCGCAGACAGCGCCAGCTGGTGATTCTGCGGGTCGACCTCGGCATGGGCGATCTCGACCCGCGCTTTTTCAGAGGTGAGGGCGGTGGCGGATGCAAGCGGCGTGTAGCCGGCATCGCCCACCGCGACATGGGTGATCTTCAGTTTCAGACCGGCCGTGTCGGCGTCGAGAATCGCCTGCTGGCCGGCGGTCGTGGTAACGACCTGGAGATTGGTGGTCATGAACGTCCTCTCGTCAGGATGCGGCCGCCATGGCGGTGGCAAGCACCACCGGGCGCCGGAGGATCGCGGCGGGATACAGGTGCAGGTCGACCTGTGCTTCGATGTCGGCCAAGGGGACCTCCGATCGGGTGTGGGCCAGGGCTGCCGGGCGGGTGAGGGCGGCACCGATCCGATGCACCGGCCCCGCCGCGGCAGAGAGATGGCGGAAGGGCACGGCGGCCGTTCCGTGGGTGAGGCTTGCCGGCCGTGTGAGCCGGGCGGCGACCGCCTGGCCGACCCGCACCGATCCCCGGGGCTCCGGGGTGGCGGACAGGTCGTGCGACACCAGCGTCGAGCGGCGCATGGCGCCGCCGATTTGCGGTCCGGCGCCGAAATCGGCGCCGATGCGCAGGTCGAAATGCACCCGGGCCGGTGCCGTGCGTTGCAGGATTTCGGTCAGATCGCGCGCCAGATCGTCTATCGTCCAGTCGGGGCCGCGATCGGCGTAGTCGTTGGCATAGGCATCGACCAGCACCGTGTAGGGCGCCCCCTCTACTCCCGGATCGAACCATTCTCTGAGCGAGATCCGGGTCTTGAGGGCGCTGAGCGCGGTGTGGACGGCGGCCGGGGTGCCGCGGGTGGCGCGGGTCTTCAGCATGCTGCGGATGACGTTGCGCTTGACCTCGGCCGGCCAGCCCGGGCGCCAGTAATCGACCCCCACCGCCCAGGCGAGCCACGGCAGCCGGTCCTCGGGGCAGGCATCCACATCCCAAAGCGGCTCGATCGGCACCGGCACATCGCCGATGCGGGCGAAACCCTCGTCCAGCCGCCGCTCCAGGCGGGTGGCGTTGGGCGGCATCAGGCCCTTGAAGCCGTCACTCATCGCCCACCGTCCCGCCATCGGCCGGATCGGTGTCCAGCGTCACCTCGATCGCCTCGCACCAGGCGGCCTCGTGGGCCTCGGGCAGCAGATCGCCTGCCGGTTCCAGCAGGCGGACCCGTTCCACCCCGCCCTGATGCAGGGCCTGCATCAGGCCCGAAATCGCGACCGGCGTACCCAGCATCCGGCGGGCCTCGACATAGCGGGCGACCGATGCGGTGCCGTCGGCCATGATCACCTCGGCATCGGGCAGGCTGGTGATGGTCAGCTTTGCCACCACCCGGTAGGGCAGAATGCTTGCGGCGGCGACGCTCACCCGGTCGGTCAGCGGCCGGACGGTCCGGTCGTTGGCGGCGTCGAGCACGGCATCGAGCAGGGCGGTCAGCCGTGCCTGATCTTCAGGCGTGCCCGACGGTCGCCATTCCGGCAGCACGGTCACCACCACATCTCCGGGTGCCGGAGAGGTCGCGATCGCATCGCGGATATCGACCGACACATCCAGTGCCCGGGCACGATAGGCCGCGGCGGGGCCGGCCACCGACCAGCCGTCGGGCGTGGTCAGCACGCGGCTGCGCAGGCGGTCGTCGGTTTCATCGGCAATCCGCGACACGCCGTAAAGCGCCGCCAGATGATCCAGATCGGTGCCGGTCGCATAGGCCAGCATCACGCTCTGTGCTGCATCGTTCACCCGCTGGCGCAGCAGAAGCTCGCGATAGGCCACCACCTCCACCAGCTTGCGCAGAGGCTCGCTTTCCAGCTGCAAGGCGCCCTCCAGCGAGGGGCTTTTTTCCACGAGGTCGGCGATGATCTCGTCGCGGATGGCCTCGGCGGTCAGGGTTTCCACCACATCCGGCCGGGGCAGGCGCGACAGGTTGAGCGGCGCGTCGGTCACAGGATCAGTCCTTCAAGAACCAGGGGGCGGCCGTCGGGGCGGTAGACGGCGTCGATGGCGATCTCCAGCCGGCCGGTGGCAGCGTCGGCCGCGACCAGCCGGACCCGGTCGATCCGGATCCGCGGCTCCCAGCGCGCCAGCGCATCGGCGGTTTCTGCCGCCACATCAGCGGCGAGCGCCGCACCCAGCGGCCGGTCGATCAGCGCCGGCAGGTCGGATCCGTAATCCCGCACCAGCACGCGGCTGCCCTTGGGTGTGGTCAGGATGTCGCGGATCGACTGGCGGACATGGTCCAGCCCGCCGAGTGGCCGGCCGGTGGCGCGCGAACTGCCACCGATGCCGCCGTCGGCGACGGCGGTCGCGAATGTGGTCAGGGTCATGGCGGTCAGTCTCCGATCAGGATCCGGGCCTCGCCCTCGGCAACCCGGCTGCCGCACGAGACCGGATCGTCGATCCGGCCGATCGCGCGGCCGCCGACCGTCAGACGCGGCGCACCGGCTGCAAGCACGCCGCCATGGGTTTCGGGAATGGCGGGGCAGGTATGGGCGGCGAAGGCATGGCCGACCAGGACGACCGGCCGGCCGCCCACGGTCAGCCGCGTCTCGCCTTCGATCGACGGGCGGCCCGGCCAGCAGCCATGGCCGGTGCAGGCATCGCCTTTCAGCGTCACGGGCGGCATGGGGTCAGCCTCCTTCCAGAAGCCGGATCGCCTGGGCGTCGACATGAATGGTGCCGCCGGCCCGGATCACCAGATCCCCGGGAAGGTCGATCACCACCCGTTTCGCCGCCCGGTCGACCGTGACACTCGACCCGTCGCCATGGACGGTGCGGTGGATATCGGCCGAGGCTGCCGGTGCCGGTGCGCCGGTCGAATAAAGCGCGGGCAGGATCACCCCCAGCCCCGGCTCGCCTTCAGGACAGAGCAGCACCACGGCCTCGCCGGGTTCCGGTGCCCACCAGCTGCGATCACCGCCGGCGCGGGTGGTGATCCAGGGCAGCCAGGCGGTCAAAAGCTCACCCGACCGGACGCGGGCGCGGGCATTGGCGGGGTCGGTCTCGGCGATCACCCCGCGGCGGAGCAGGTTGACGAGCCGGCGTTCCAGCTCGCTCACTCGGAAAGCGAGATCCGGGCTCATGGCTGGCCTCCGCCTGCATCCGGATCGTCCAGGCCGGTCACCGGCACGTAGTCCGCGACGTGATCGGGGCCGATCCGCGGAGCGAAGCCCGCCAGAATCTCCGTCGGCAATGGGTCGACCGGCTCGGCCGGTGCCTCGCCCAGCACCACCTCCTGCAGCCATTCGACCCGCCAGAGGCAGATGGCTGGATCCGCAGCCGGGGGCGTGTACAGACCGGCGGCAACGTCATGCGGGGCACCGGGTGCCGGCTCGTCGTCTTCCGCAACACCGGCCGGATCGGCCAGCGGGGCGGCGAGCGGCAGGCGGCCCGTGACCGCTTCGACCAGATCCAGCGCAGCCCGATCGCGATCGCCGGCGTCGTCATGCCGGGTGGCGATCCAGGCGGCCAGAGCCGCAGCATGGAGATGACGGCCGTCATCCATCATCCGGCCGCGGCCGAGGCCGGTGACGATCACCGTCACCAGTGCCTCGGTGCCGGCCGGCTCCGCGCCGATCAGCGCGGCTGCGACCGCGGCATCCACGGCACCGGGATGGGACCGGCAGACGGCAGCCTCGGGGAGCCAGGCGGCGATCAGCCCGGTCATCCGGTCGCGCAGCATCTGAAGACGTCGGGTGGACATGTGGGGCCGTTCCTCGTCGAAGGAGCCGGGACACCGGTCTTCCGGTGCCCCGCTTTGCCCGGCGGACCGGCCGGATACGCGGCCGGCCTGCCGGGGTGACGAGGGGGATGATGGCCCGGAACCGGCGCCGGGCATGCGCTGTACCGGTTCAGGTGAAATGCGACCGCATGGCGCTGCCGGTGATCAGGCCCCGGCGCGCCGTGCGGCCCGAACGGCCGCCCGGCAGGCATAGACCCAGCGTTCGGTCACGCCGAAGCGGCGCGCCACCGCATGCGCCGGGCCTGCGGCGTCGCCGATCAGGCGGCGGCGATCGGCCCGGTTTGTCGGGTGGCGCGGCAGGGTCAGATGGCCGGGACCGAAGGCGTCGCAGAACCGGGTCGCGGCCTCGGGCCCGATCAGGGCCGACAGCCAGTGGCCCCCGGTCCAGGCGCCCGGCGGACGGAATGTAGCGGCGGGTGCCGCCATAGCTGCCGATCAGCAGATCTGTGGCCTCGGCACCGATAAGCGCTGCGATGCGGGCTGCGCCTGGCTGGGTGGTCTCGGGTTCCGTGATCATGTCCGTGCTCCGGTTTTGTCGTCAGGTTCACGGGATGCGGCATAGCAGAGGCCGGAGCGGCGTCTCTACATACCCGGTGCTGCAACTGCCGGCCGGTTTGCGGCCGCAAACGAAAACCCCGCCATCCGATTGGATGGCGGGGGTCTGAGATCGTCCGACGGTCCCCTGTCGGGGCGGCGGGATCAGCTGTGGTAGGCGGCCTCGCCGTGGCTGGACAGGTCCAGGCCCTCGCTCTCGGCTTCCTTGCTGACGCGCAGACCGACGATCAGGTCGACGATCTTGTAGAGGATCAGGCTGCCGATGCCCGACCAGGCGATGGTGACCAGCACGGCCAGGATCTGGGTCCAGACCTGGTCGGCCATGGTCACGCCGTCGGCATAGCCGATGCCGCCGAGCGACGCGCTGGTGAACACGCCGGTGCCGACTGCGCCGATGATGCCGCCGATGCCGTGCACGCCGAACACGTCCAGGCTGTCGTCATAGCCCAGCTTGTTCTTCACCACGGTCACGAAGAAGTAGCAGATCGCCGAGGCGATGATGCCGAGCACGATCGCGCCCACCGGGCCGATCAGGCCGGCGGCCGGGGTGACGGCGACCAGGCCGGCGACGATGCCCGAGGCGGCGCCCAGCATCGAGGCCTTGCCGCGGGCGAGGCTTTCGATCACCACCCAGGCGACCAGCGCGCCGGCAGTGGCGGTGAAGGTGTTGATCATGGCAAGGGCGGCACCGCCGGTGGCTTCCAGGTTGGAACCGGCGTTGAAGCCGAACCAGCCCACCCACAGGATCGAAGCACCGACCATGGTCAGCGTCATCGAATGCGGGGCCATCATGTCACGGCCGAGACCGGTGCGCTTGCCGACCATGATGCAGCCTACCAGGCCCGCGATGCCGGCATTGATGTGCACGACCGTGCCGCCGGCGAAATCCAGCGCGCCCCAGGCGAAGAGCATGCCGTCCGAATCCCACACCATGTGGGCGATCGGGAAGTAGACGAAGGTGACCCACAGGATGACGAACAGCACCACCGCCGTGAAGCGCATGCGCTCGGCGAAGGCGCCGACGATCAGTGCCGGGGTGATGCAGGCGAAGGTCATCTGGAAGCAGATGAACACGTATTCCGGGATCACCACGCCGTCGGTGAAGGTGGCGGCGACGCTGTCCATGGTGACGCCGGCGAGGAAGGCCTTGTCGAGCCCGCCCCAGAACATGCTGGGGGCATCGCCGAAGGCCATCGAATAGCCCCAGAGCGTCCAGACGATGATCACCACGCCGGTGATCATGGTGCACTGCATCAGCACCGAGAGCATGTTCTTGGCGCGCACCAGGCCGCCATAGAACAGTGCCAGACCCGGCAGGATCATGAAGAGGACCAGGATGGTGGAGACCATCATCCAGGCGGTATCGCCCTTGTCCATCGTCACGGCGGCCTCGGTGGCCGCCTCTGCGGCTGCGGGTGCCGCATCCTGCGCCCAGGCCGGCAGCGCCGACAAGGCGAGGGCGGGCGCCGCAGCGAGTAGGGTTTTCAGGTGCTTCATTACTATCCCCTGGTCCTCGAGGAACTGCATGACTGCGAAGCGGTCGAAAGTCGGTCTTCATCGGCGGGCCGGTGAGGCCCGGACGCGGCCACCGCCCCATAAGGCAAACTTCGCGCCAATTTCCGAAGTCACGGAAAACTCACCCGAAAAACCCTGGTCGGCCACGGCGGTGCAGCATGGTGCACGCTCATTGAATGATCAGACGCCTAAAATGCAGGCAATTGTCACATATGGGCAGAGACGCAGATGCCGCCCCGTCCGGGCGGACGGGGCGGCATGCAGCGCTGCTTTTGCGACGGGTGGACCCGGGCGGTCAGACCGGCCGGTCGGTCCCCTTGATCGTGGTCCGGTGCATGATCCGCCGGTACTTCACATCGTCATAGGGGGTGGCCTTGTGCATGGTGCAGCGGTTGTCCCAAATCAGCAGATCGCCCTCCTGCCATTTGTGGCGGTAGACGAATTCGTCCGAGATCGCATGAGCGTTGAGCGTGGCGAGCAGCGCGGCCGCCTCGTCCGCCGGCAGGTCCAGGATCTCCTTCACGATATCCTCGCCCACATAGAGCGACAGCCGGCCGGTCTCGGGATGGGTGCGCACCACCGGGTGCACGACATCCGGGGTGGCGGCGCGCTGGGCATCGGTCAGCGGCTCGCGATCGCCGAAGGCCTTGTCGTAATAGCCGGCATAGGAATGCACCGCCTTCAGATGGCGGATCTTCGCCTGCATCTCGGGGTCGAGCGCCTCCCAGGCGGCATGCATCGACGAGAACAGGGTGTCAGCACCTTCCGGCGGGCATTCGCGGGCGTAGAGCACGGATCCGAAGCAGGGGATCTCCAGATAGGACCAGTCGGAGTGCCAGTTCCAGCCCTCCTTGTGGTTGCCGATCGAGCGGCCGGCTTCCTTGACGTTCGACAACACATAGATTTCGGGATGCGCCGTCGTCAGGTACTGGGTCAGCACGTGGATCTGCAGATCGCCGAAATGGCGCGAGAAGGCGATGTGCTGGGCCTCGGTCAGGTTCTGGCCGCGCAGCAGCAGCACCGAATGCGTGTTCAGCAGGTCGCGCATCTCCGCGACCATGGCATCGGAAATCGGCGCCGAGGCGTCGACGCCCAGGATCTCGACGCCGATCACGGGCGAGAGTTCCTTGATCTCCATGAGACTGATCCTTCCGTGCAGACGTGGGGGAATTGTCGGTGGTCTCTGATCCGCGTAGCCAGGGGCCACGACGTCAGTCGGCGTAGCCGGGGGCGACGTCTCTGAGCAGGCGCAGGAAACCCGGCCATTCGCGAAAGCCAGGGCGTTTGATGTCGCCGGCGAATTCGGTGAACTGGCGGGCGGCCTTTTCCGAGACCTCGGGCGGCGGCAGGGCCAGACTGCCGCCGGATGCCGCCGCGGCCGCCTGGGCCTTCAGCTGGATCCGGGCCGCGCGCTCGAAGTAATAGGCCAGCATGAAGGCCTCGGGGATCGTCTGGCCGACGGTCAGGAAACCGTGATTGCGCAGCAGCAGCACCCGGTGCTGGCCGATATCGGCCACCAGCCGGTCCTGTTCCTCCAGATCCAGCGCCACGCCTTCGTAGGGGTGGATGCCGATCCGGTTGTGGAAATGCATCGCGAACTGGCTGACCGGCAGCAGCCCCTCGGGCAGGGCCGAAACCGCGGTTGCCGCGTCCGAATGCAGATGCAGCACACAGATCGCATCGGCGCGGGCACGGTGGATGGCGGCATGGATCACGAACCCGGCCCGGTTGACCTCGCCTGCGCCATTGCACAGCTTGTTGCCCTCAAGATCGATCTTGAGCAGCGAGCTTGCCGTGATCTCGCGGAAGAACATGCCATAGGGGTTGATCAGGAAGTGGTGATCGCTCCCCGGCACCCGGGCGGAGATGTGGTTGTAGATCAGGTCGTCCATGCCGAAATGGGCGACGAGGCGATAGCAGGCGGCCAGCTGACGGCGCAGCTCGTCTTCGGTCGCGGGATGGTCGGAGACGGACATCATGTCCTCGTTTTCAGGAAATCACTGCCACCAGACCAGCTTGCGGTCGACCCAGACCAGCAGCAGGTACAGGATCATGCTGGCGACCGATGCGGTGAGCACGCCGGCCCAGACCAGCAGGAAATCGACCTGCTGGGTGGCCTGGAAGATCACCCAGCCGATACCGGCATAGGCGCCGAGCATTTCAGACACGATCGCGATCAGCACCGCACGGACCACCGCGACCCGGAGCCCGTTCACCACCGAGGGCAGGGCCGCCGGCACCCGCAGCTTGGCCATGATGGTGATCGGGCCGGCGCCGAAGCTGCGCATCAGGTTGATCGCCGCCTCTTCGGGCCGCTTCAGCCCGTGCAGCGTGTTGACCAGGATCACGAAACCCACGGCGAGCGTGACCATGGCGATCTTGGAAGCCGGGCCGATCCCCAGCCAGATCAGCGCGAGCGGGGTATAGGCCACCACCGGTACCGAATTGATCGCGACCACAACCGGCATCAATCCGCGTTCGACCGCCGGCAGGAAGACCATCAGCATGGCCAGCGCCACACCGATGGCAGTGCCGAGCGCGTAGCCGAGGCCCGCTTCATAAAGCGTCGCCTGCAGGGCGGTCAGCATCATCGGCAGGTCGTCGATGGTGGCGCCGAAGATGGCGGTGAGCGAGGGCAGCACATAGGGCTTCACGTCGAAGGCCCATATGGCGGCCTCCCAGATGCCGCCGATGACCGCCAGGCCCAGGACCACCGGCAGGACCCGCTCGCGCAGAACCGCGCCGATGTTCAATCCTGCCGCCACCATATGAACTTCCTTTCGAACAGGGAGACCACGGTATAGAGGGCGGAGCCCAGCAGGCCGCAGGCAAGGATGATCGCCCAGAGCCGCGGCACGGCTTCGGTGTACATCGCCTGGATCAGCATCACGCCCAGCCCCACCGTGTCGCCGAACCATTCGCCCACGATCGCGCCGATCAGGCTGAGCGAGATGCCGAGCCGGAGCGCCACCGCGATCACCGGCAGGGCGGTGGGGAAGCGCAGCTTGCGGAAGATGGTCCACTCGCCGGCACCGAAGCTCTTCATCAGCGCCACCTTCTGCGGGTCGCAGCCCAGCAGGCCGCGATGCGTGTTCACGGTGACGGGGAAGAAGGTTACGTAGAAGGCGATGATCACCTTCGACAGGATGGTATTGCCGAACCAGATGATCACCAGCGCGCCGAAGGCGATGACCGGGATGGTCTGCGACACCACGAACAGCGGAAAAAGCGCCCGTTCCAGATTGCGGGAATAGGCGAAGACCACGCCGCAGAAGATGCCGAAGGCCGATCCGGTCAGGAAGCCCAGCACGGTTTCAAGGAAGGTGCGGCCGGTGCTGCGCAGCAGATAGGACCAGACCGAGGCGGCATCGGCCAGCACCACCGACAGCGGCGGGAAGAACGAGGCCGGCACCTCGAAGATCCGGGTGATGCCTTCCCAGAGGATGGCGAGGGTGATGATGGTCAGCAGCGGCAGTCGCACCGCCTGCCAGACCCGTGCCGCCGGCCCGCCGGATGCCCGGGCGGCACTCATCCCGCACCCCCGGTCGTGGAGACGAAGCTCTTGCGGGCTTCCTCCTCGATCGCGCCCAGCAGGCGGCGCTTGATCTCGATGAATTCGGGCGAGGTCACGATACCGGCATCGCGCGGACGTGGCAGCTCGATCACCTCGTCGCATTTGATCGTGCCGGGACGCGACGTCATCACCACCACCCGGTCGCCCAGGAAGATCGCCTCGTCGATGTCGTGGGTGATGAACAGCACCGTACGGCGATAGCGCGCCCAGATGTCGAGCAGCCAGCGCTGCATCATCGCCCGGGTCAGCGCATCCAGCGCGCCGAAGGGTTCGTCGAGCAGGATCATGTCGCGCTCGAACAGGAAGGTGCGCATCAGCGCCACCCGCTGGCGCATGCCGCCCGACAGCTGGTGCGGATAGTGCTTCTCAAAGCCCTTCAGGCCGAAATCCGGCAGCATCTCCAGCGCCCTGGCGCGGGCGGCGGCCTTGGGCGTGCCCTCCACCTCCAGCCCCAGGATGGCGTTGTCGACCACATTGCGCCAGGCGAACAGAAGATCGCGCTGCGGCATGAACGACACCTTGCCGAGCAGGGCGCCATCGGCCATCGGCCGGCCATGCATCAGGATCGAGCCGTCATCGTCGGCCGGCAGCAGCCCGCCCACCATGTTGAACAGGGTGGATTTGCCGCAGCCCGAGGGGCCGACCAGACAGACGAACTCGCCCTCGCGGATCTTCAGGTTGACGTTCGAGACTGCGGTCACCTGCGCCGGGCCGTCGCCGAACCGCTTCCACAGATTGACCAGTTCGAGCAGGGGCGGCTTCTCCCCCGCCACGGCCGGGGCCGTGGCGGCAGAGGAGACGGAAGACGACGAGGGCGCCATCGCGGTGCTGGTGGAGGAGGGGGGCATCATCCGCCTTTCCGCTCTCAGAGCTTCTTGTCTTCGGCCGGGACCTTGTCCCAGAAGGAGGGATCGAACGCGGCCTTCAGATCGACCGGAGCCTTCATCACGCCATTGGCGAGCAGGATGTCGTGCTGCTTCTGCAGGCTGTCGAAATCGATCGCGAGCAGGCCGTCGCTGGCGCCCTTGCCATAGACCATCACGTCCTGGATGGCCTCGATCATGGCTTCCTGATGCTTGCGATCCATGCCGGGATCGGCCTTCATCATGATGTCGATCGCCTCGGCCTTGTGCTCGAGCGCATATTTCCAGCCCTTGAGCGTGGCGGTGAGAAAGCCCTGTACCAGCTCCGGCTTGTCCTTGACGGTGTCGGTGGTGGTGACCAGCGTGTCGCGCTGCACGGTGATGCCGAAATCATCGGGCTGGAACAGCACCAGATCGGTCAGGCCGCGCGACTTCAGCGTGTTCAGCTCGTTGTAGAGCGTTGCGGTCGCGACATCGACCTCGCCGTCGATGAACGGGTTCAGCGACACCGACTGCGGCATCAGGGTGAAATCGCCCTCGCCGACGCCGCCGGTCGCCAACATCGCCTTCAGCGTGTACTGCGCGCCGGTGTACCAGGTGGAGACCTTCTTGCCCTTGAAGTCGGCGAGCGTCTTGATGCCGCTGTCGGGCTTGGTGACGAAGGCATAGGGCGTCTTCTGATGCGAAACGCCGATCGCGACCAGGGGCATGCCCTTGTCCACCGCCGCCAGATGGCTTTCCACGCCGCCGGTCAGGCCGAAAGTATCGGCGCCCGAAGCGACCAGCGCTTCGGCGTTCAGGTTCGGGCCGCCTGGATTGATGGTCAGGTCGATGCCCTCGGCTTCGTAGAAGCCCTTGGCCTTCGCGACGTAGAAGCCGGCGAACTGCGCCTGGGGCAGCCATTTCAGCCGGAGCGAGGCTTTCTCTGCCGCCCGGGCATCCTGGGCGCCGCCCAGGGTCGCGGCCGCCAGCAGCGGTGCCGCAAGCGCAAGGGCGACGGCGGCCCGGCGGGCGCCTTTCGCGAAGAGGGGTGCGAAAGCCATGTCGTCTGGTCTCCTCGATCGTCGGGGGCCGTTGAAGGCGTGGCGGCGGTGATGTCGACCATGGGCCTGCGGTCCGGGTTGCGGAACCTGGCTGCATGCCATGTCATGCGGGTGCTGCCTTTGCGGCACCCTGCCGGAGCGTTGCAACGGCCGTGCCAGACGCGGCAGCGTGTGACGGAGAGATGACGGTTCTGCCCGCAATCGGCCGCAGACCGCCGTGCACCGGCCGCGTGCACGAATGCGCGGCACAGCATTCTTGTATGCAAGAAAGCCAAAGGCCGCATAAAATTTGGCCAATTTCGGATATGTGTGCCCAAATTTTCCGCACGGAAGCCCGAATGCTCATGAAAAAGGCATGGATGCCCTGGTGCGATCTGGACAGATTGCGCGGTTCTCGATACAAAAAATGCAGATCTGCATGCAGGAGATGGCGACATGGTCGACGTACCGCCCGCCGCCGGCAGCCCGGGGCTGCCCTTCACGCCCGACGAACGGGCGGATTATCGCAGCATCCGCGAAAGCCAGGCCCGGGATTACGAAATCCAGGAGCGCCACATGGCGCGTCATCGCCAGGGCACGCCGGATCTGTATCTGCGGCTGCTGGCGGGGTTGGCGACCCCGCATCTCGGCTTCCCGATCGACCGGCTGGAACATTCCCTGCAAACGGCAAGCCGGGCCCTGCGCGACGGCCGGGACGAACTTTATGTCTTCGCGGCGCTGTTCCATGATGTCGGCGATGCCGTTGCACCCGCCAATCATCCCGAGGCCGGGGCGGCGATGCTGCGCCCCTATGTCTCCGACGATCTTTACTGGATGGTCCGCCATCACGGCAGCTTCCAGGGTTATTACTACTGGCACTTCCTGGGCCGCGACCGCGACGCGCGGGAGAAATACCGGGATCATCGCCTGTTCGGCTTCACCGCCGAGTTCTGCGAACTCTATGATCAGGCGGCCTTCGATCGGGACTACCGGTCATTGAGCCTGGCGGATTTCGAGCCACTGGTGCGGGAGGTGATGTCTCGGCCGCGGAATTTCGTCCCCGACTAATGCAGAGGGCCTGTGCGTATGCTCATCCGGCGGTTCTGCGTGCATGGTGACGATAAAACCGCTATTGTCCGCGGGGCGGTATCGCTCCGCCGTCTCCGTTGAGCGGATCCGCGCCCCCATGAAGATGGTGTCATGAAGATCAAGACGGTGCCCGTGGTGACCGAAACCCGTGCCGAAAGCCTGCGCCGCAGCCTGGAACAGCAGATCGTCCGTGGCGAGCTGCGCCCCGGCGACCGGCTGGACGAGGTGGAACTGGCCGAGCGCTTCAACGTGTCGCGGACCCCGGTGCGCGAGGCCCTGCATGCGCTGGCCGCGGCCGGGCTGATCGAGATGCGCTCCCGCCAGGGGGCGACGGTGTCCACCGTGTCGATCTCGATGCTGCTGGAGATGTTCCAGATCATGGCCGAGCTGGAAGGCCTCTGCGCCAGCTTTGCCGCCCGCCGCGCCAATGCCGCCCAGCGCCGCAACCTTCAGGCCATCCATGAACGCCTGGTCCGGGTGATCCAGGACGACGAGCCCGAGGCCTTCTACGAGGTCAACCGGGAATTCCACGAGGCGATCTACGATGCCTCGAATTCCGAATTCATCGCCGAACAGACGCTGGCGCTGCGCAACCGCGTGTCGCCCTATCGCCGCTATGTCACCTTCCTGCCTGGCCGGATGACCGCAACGCTGGACGAGCACGAGCGGGTGCTGAACGCGATCCTCGCCGCCGATTCCGCCGGCGCCCAGGCGGCGATGCGCGATCATGTCACCCTGCTGGGCGACAATCTGACCGACTTCATCGCCGCCATCCCGCCGAGCGTGCTCAAAACCGCCTGAGCCCCTGGCCAGGCGTTCCGGCGATTATTTCACGCCGACATGCCGTTCGGCCGGGACACGAGCGGTCCGGAATTCGTAGGTGATCTCGTCGCCTTCGGCCGACAGGATACGCAGTTCGGCACGATCGCCCGACTGCCGCTCGCACCAGCTGCCCGGCGACGCCTGGCGGGCCTGATAGCTGCGGGTGCCAGCCTGGCTGCCGACATAGTCGAAATCGATCGTGCAGTTCCGCGGCGCTCCGAAGGCCAGGCGCAGGCGGTTCTTCGCCTCCCCGCCTCACCCGGCACCAGCAGCATCACCGCCTGCGGCCGGTCATTGATCATGAAGACCGAGTGATAGCGGCCAGCGGTCTCTTCCGCCGCCTGCGCCGGCATGGCGGCCAATCCGAGAAGCAGGGCCAGGGTGGTGCGTGTCATGAGTGACATCCGTCGGGCTTTCGATCGAGGGTGACGATCTTCGCATCATAGATGCAATTTTCAGGTCATGTGCGCCGATCTGCCCTGATCCATCCGCAGGCCGGTATAGGGGCGTGCGAATTCCCCTTTTCATCGCCCCGCCCCGGTCACATGATGGCCAATGTGTAGTGACCTGCGGAGCATCGGCGTGTCCGTCCGGGGCGTCATCTTGAGCCTTCTGGTCGTGCTGCTCTGCGTGGTCGGGCGGCATGGGTTTGCTGTTGAGGCAGAACCGGCCGCCGGGCGGCCGGTTCTGGATCCGGCGCAGCAGGCCTGGCTTGCCGCTTACGGTCCGGTCACCTTTGGGGTGGTGGAGGCCGGCTGGCCGCCCTATGACAGCGTCACCGCCGACGGCAGCTGGGAGGGGATGAGCGCCGATTACGTGGCCGCCATCGCCCGGGCTGTGGGCGCCCGGATCCGCGAGGTCCGCTTTCCCGACTGGAACGCTGCGATCGCTGCCCTGAGCGCCGGGCAGATCGACGCCCTGGCCAGCATGAACCGCACGCCTGCGCGTGAAGCGGCGATGAGCTTCACCACCGCCTATGTCACCAGCCGGGCGGTGATCGTCTCTCCGCGCGACCGCCTGCCGCCGACATCCCTGGACGACCTGGCGGGCGAGACCGTCGCCATGGAACGCGGCTATGCCACCACCGAGCATCTCGCCGCCGGCTATCCCGCCATCCGGCTCGCCCTGGTCGCCGATACCGCCGCGGCGCTTGACATGGTCGCCTCGGGCCAGGCCGCCGCCTATGTCGGCGAAATGGCGGCCGCGAGCTGGATCATCCGCCACCGCCGGCTGGACGGGCTGCAGATCGGCGCCGTGACCGATCTCAACACCGGCGCGCTGTCCATCGCCGTCACCCGCAATCTGCCGCCGCTGACCGGGATTCTGTCCGCCGGCATCCGCGCATTGACGCCCGAACAGCACCGCGAGATCCGCGGCCGGTGGCTGTCTTCGGTGGCCGTCGGCATGCTGGATGTAGCACGGCCGCGCCTTGATGATCGTCAGGCCGACTGGATCGCGCGCCACCGGGTGCTGACGGTCGCGGCCACCCGCAGTACCGCACCGCTCGGTTTCATCGACCGCAATGGCCACCATGCCGGCATCGCCGCCGATGTGCTCGACCACATCGCCACCGCCACCGGTTTCACCATTAATCTGGTGCCGGCTGACAGCCCGGCCGAGGCGCGCCGTCTGCTGTATGAAGGCCGGGTCGATGCGGTGGCGAGCCTCGGTCATCTGCGCGAGGTGGAAGACGGCATCGTCTTTCCGGTCGCCCATGCCCGCACCCCCTGGGTGCTGGTCGACCGGATCGACACCAAGCCGATCCAGGCGGCGGGTGACCTGTTCGGGCGGCGGGTCGCGGTGGTCGACGGCAGTGCGGTCGCGGCGGCGGTGAAGGGTATCGCACCGGGGCTGGTGGTCACCCGCTGGCCGACGGCCGAGGCGGCGCTCAAGGCCGTCGCCGGCGGTGCCGCCGATGTGGCCGCGGCAGAGCTTGCGGTGGCCAGCTGGGAAATCCGCCGGCTTGGCCTGGGCAATCTGAAGCTGACCGGTCTGCCAGGCGGCAATGATGTCGTCTTCGGCCTGGCGGTCCTGGCCGACAGCCACATGCTGGCCGGCATCCTGCGGGTGGCGGGTGCCGATCTCGACACCGGCACGCTCAACGCTATCACCGCCCGCTGGCAGGAGGGGCGGTTCGAACAGCGGCTCGACCTGTCTGTCGTGCTGCCCTGGATCCTGCCGCCGGCCGCGGCGATCCTGGCGGCGCTTGCGATCTTCGGCATCTGGAACCGGCGCCTGAAGGCAGAGGTCGCCGAGCGGGCGCGCGCGGAAGAAGACAGTGCCGAAGCGACGGCCCGGCTTCGGATGATCCTGGATCTGCTGCCCGGCGCCGTCTATCTCATCGGGCCCGACGGCCGGCTGCGCTTCGTCAACCCCGGTTTCGCCAGCCTGTTCGGTGTGCCGGCAGACATCGCTCAGCCCGGCATGGCGATGATGGACGTCGTCCGCCGCTTCGCGACCGAAGGCGTCTACGGGCCGACCGACGATCCTGAGGCCGTCGCGCGCCGGCGCTGGGATGCCTTTCTGGGCGCCCCCAGCACCGGCACGCTTGCCACTTTCCTCACCCTGCCCGACGGGCGTTCGGTCAATGTGGTGCGCTCACCCTCCACCGCCGACGGGGTGCTGTGTGTCGCAACCGACGTCACCGACCGGGTGCGCGCGGAACGGGCGCTGGAGGCGAGCGAGGCGACGCTCCGCGGCATCATCGCCTCGGCCTTCGATGCCATCGTGATGATCGATGCCCGCGAACATGTTCTGTTGTGGAACCCGGCGGCCGAACAGCTCTTCGGCTATGCTGCGGCCGATACGGTGGGGCGCAATGTCCACGACCTGATCACGCCCGACCGCCACCGGGCGGTGCTGAGGGCGGGGGCTGCCCGTGCCATGGCCGATGCCGGCGACACCCCCTGGACGCGCACCCGCGAGATCGAGGCGCGGCGCGCCGACGGCACCGAATTCCCGGTGGAATTCAGCCTCTCGACCTTCAGGCTGCACGGTGCCTGGCATGGCGTGGTCTTCGTGCGCGACATCACCCCGCGCCGGCATGCGGCCGACGAGCTGGCCCGCGCCCGCGATCTGGCCGAGCAGGCCAGCCGGTTGAAGAGCGATTTCCTCGCCAATATGAGCCATGAAATCCGCACCCCGATGAATGCCGTGATCGGCATGACCCATCTGGCGCTCAAGACCGAACTCACCCCCCGCCAGCGCGACTATCTGCAGAAGATCCAGGGGGCGGCCGACGGGCTGCTCGGCATCATCAACGACATCCTCGACTTCTCGAAGATCGAGAACGGCCGGCTGGAGCTGGAGGCGGTGGATTTCCGCCTCGACGACGTGCTCGGCAATCTTGCGACCGTGATCGGCCATCGCGCGGAAGAGAAGCGGCTGGAATTCATCTTCGACGTTGCCCCCGACGTGCCCGGCACGCTTCTGGGTGATCCGCTCCGTCTGGGCCAGGTGCTGATCAACCTGGCCGGCAATGCGGTCAAGTTCACCGAGACCGGCGAGGTGGTGGTCTCGGTCCGGCTGGTGATCTCCGATGCCGATGGCCACCGGCTGCGCTTCGCGGTGCGCGACACCGGCATCGGCATGACGCCCGACCAGATGTCGCATCTGTTCGAGCCCTTCACCCAGGCCGACGGCTCCATCACCCGGCGCTATGGCGGCACCGGGCTCGGCCTCAGCATCAGCCGCCGCCTGGTCCGGATGATGGATGGCGAGGTGACGGTTGAGAGCACGCCCGGTGCCGGCAGTGTCTTCACCTTCGATGCCGCCTTCGGCCGCAGCCGTGCCCGCTGGTCGCGGATCACGGCACGGCCGGATCTGCGCGGCCTGCATGTGCTGGTGATCGACGACAACCCGCTCGCCCGCCAGGTCTTGACCGGCATGCTGGAGGGCATGGCCTTCCGGGTGGTGGCGGTGCCCTCGGGGGAGGCGGGGCTGGAAGCGCTCGCCCGCGGCCGCGAGGTGGAGGATCCCTATAGCCTGGTCCTGCTCGACTGGCGGCTGGGGGCCGGGCTCGACGGGCTCGCCACCGCCGGGTTGATCGCCCAGGCGGCGGCCGAAGCGGGCGCGCCGGTGCCGCCGATCGTGATGATCACCGCCTTCGGGCGCGACGATCTGCGCCAGTCGGCCGAGGCGGCGGGCATCCGGGCGGTGCTGGGCAAGCCCTTCAACGCCTCCACCCTGTTCGACACCATCATGCATGTCTTCGACGACGGCGGCGGTGATGATGTCCGGGCGGCAGCCACCCAGGCCCTGCCCGATCTGCGGGGCGGGCGGGTGCTGCTGGTAGAGGACAATGCCCTTAACCAGCAGGTGGCGCTGGAGCTGCTGGAGGCCGCGGGGCTGGTGGTCGATGTCGAAACCGACGGTCGGGCGGCGCTCGACCGGCTGGTGGCAGGGCCGCGACCGCCGGTGCACGATCTGGTGCTGATGGATCTGCAGATGCCGGTGATGGATGGCTACGAGGCGACGCGGGCGATCCGGGCGACGCCCGGCCTGGCGAATCTGCCGATCGTGGCGATGACCGCCCATGCCCTGGCCGAGGAACGCCAGCGCTGCCTGGAGGCGGGCATGAACGACTGCGTCACCAAGCCGGTCGATCCGGAGCGGCTGATGGCGGTGGTGGCGGGGTTCGTCCGTCCCGGCGGCGATCTGGCGGGCCTGCTGCCGGTCCTGCCGGCGCCGTGCGATCTGGCGGCCCTGCCGCCGCTTGCCGGCATTGAGGTGGAGGCGGCCCTGCGTCGCCTGGCCGGCAATGCCCGGCTCTATCGTGACCTGCTGTTGCGCCTGCTGGCCGATCATGCCGATGCCGCGGGCCGGATCCGCACCGCCCTCGGGTCCGGCGATGCGGCAGAGGCGCGGATGATCGCCCATGCCCTGGCCGGTGTGGCCGGCAATCTGGGCATCACGGCCCTCGCCGCCGCCGCGGGTGGGGTCGAGGCGGCGTTGAAGCATCCGGATGGCGACCCCGAGGCGGCGGTCGCGGCCCTTGAAGCGGCCTTCGATGCCGCGGCCGAGGTGATCCGGCCCCTGGCGGGGCTGGAAGACTCCGAACCGGATCCACCGCCGCCGGCCGATGCCGCCGCCGTCGCCCGGGCACATGATGCGCTTGCACGGCTGGCGGCTCTGCTGCGCGACAGCGACGGCGCCGCCGTCGACCTGTTCGAGGCCGAGCGCGGCACGCTTGTCGCGATCCTGCCCCCCGCCATGCTGGCGACACTGGGCGGGCGGATCGATGCCTTCGATTTTGACGGAGCCAGTACCCTGATCGCCGGCACCCTGATCGCCGGGGCCATGGAGGCGGACGAATGACCGACCGCAAGACCATTCTGCTGGTGGACGATACGCCGTCCAATCTCACCATTATCAACGCGGTGCTGAAGGACGACTACCGCACCCGCATCGCGACCGGCGGCGCCAAGGCGCTGGAGATCGCCGCCGGGCCCGAGGGCCGGCCCGATCTGGTGCTGATGGACGTGATGATGCCGGGCATGGATGGCTACGAGGTCTGCCGGCGGCTGAAGGCCGATCCGGCCACCGCCGACATTCCGGTTATCTTCCTGACCGCACTCCACGATGAGCGCGACGAGCGCGCGGGCTTCGCGGCGGGTGGGGTCGACTTCATCACCAAGCCGTTCTCGCCCGAGATCGTGCGCGCCCGGGTGCGCACCCATCTGGCGCTCAGGGAAGCCAATGCCCGGCTTGCGCGCCAGAATGCCGAGCTGGAGCGGCGGGTGGACGAGCGCACCCGCGAACTGGCCCTGGTCCGCGACCTGACCATCTTCTCGCTGGCCTCGCTGGCCGAAACCCGCGACAACGAGACCGGCAACCATATCCGCCGCACCCAGACCTATGTCCGCGAACTGGCACTGGCCCTCAGGGACCATCCCCGTTTCCGGGCCGAACTCGACGATGCCACCATCGACCTGCTCTACAAATCCGCCCCGCTGCACGATATCGGCAAGGTCGGCGTGCCCGACGCCATCCTGCTCAAGCCCGGCCGGCTGACGCCCGAGGAATTCGAGGTGATGAAGCAGCACGCCGAATTCGGCCGCGCCGCCATCGCCGCCGCCGAGGCCCGGATCGGCTCGGGCAATGGCAATTCCTTCCTCCGCTACGCTCGCGAGATCGCCCACACCCATCACGAAAAATGGGACGGCAGCGGCTATCCCCGCGGCCTTGCCGGCGATGCCATCCCGCTCTCAGGCAGGCTGATGGCGGTGGCGGACGTCTATGACGCGCTGATCTGCAAGCGGATCTACAAGCCCGCCTATTCCCACGAGACCGCCGTCGACATCATCACCCAGGGCCGCGGCACCCATTTCGACCCCGACATCGTCGACGCCTTCCTGACCCTCGCCGACCGCTTCCGCGACATCGCGGCGGAGTTTGCCGATCCGGAAGAGGCGTGACGCCCATATCGGGCGTCAGCGCCGGCGGCGGAGCTGCATCACACTCGCCACCGCCGCAAACCCCGCGCCAAGAATGGTGACGGCCATCCACCCGCCCGCCTGCCAGGCCGCTGTGGCTGTGGCGGAACCGGTGGCGCCGCCCAGGAACATGGCGCCCATGAACAGGGTGTTGATCCGGGCGCGGGCTTCCGGGGCGAGGGCGAAGATGACGTGCTGGTTGGAGACCAGGGCCGCCTGGACGGCGAAGTCGAGCAGGACGACGCCCGCGATCATGCCGGCGAGGCTGGTCCAGGCGCCGAAGATCGCCCAGGCGGCGAGGGTGCCGAGGGCGCCGGCCAGGATCACCCGGTCGGGGCCGCGGCGGTCGGCGATGCGGCCGGCGAGGGGCGCGGCCAGCACGCCGGCCATGCCGACCAGGCCGAAGGCGCCGGCGGCATCCGCCCCCAGGCCGAAGCGCGGATCCTGCAACCGGAAGGCGAGCACCGTCCAGAACACCGAGAAGGCGGCGAAGAGCAGCGCCTGGGTCGCCGCCGCCCGGCGCAGCGCGCCATGCGCCCGCCAGAGCCCGGCGAGAGAGCGGAGCGACGCAGCCCAGGTCAGGCCCCCGGCCGGCCGGGCCGGGGCATGGGGCAGGCGCCAGGCGAGCAGGGCCGCGGTGCCGAGCGCCAGCGGCACGCCCAGCCAGAACATCTCGCGCCAGCCGGCATGGCTGCCGACGAAACCGGCCAGCGTGCGGCTGAGCAGGATGCCGGCAAGCAGCCCCGACATCACCGTGCCGACCACCGCCCCCCGGCGTGCGGGCGCCGCCAGATGGGCGGCGAAGGGCACGATCTGCTGGGCGACGGTGGCGGCAAGGCCGATCGCGAACGACGCCGCCACCAGCAGCAGCGCATCGGGCGCCAGCGCCGCCCCGACCAGAGCCAGGGCGAGGGCCAGGAACTGCAGGGTGATCAGCCGCCGCCGCTCTACCAGATCGCCCAGCGGCACCAGCAGGAACAGCCCCGCGGCATAGCCCAGCTGGGTGGCGGTGGGCACCAGCGCGGTCGCGGTGCCGCTGAGGTCCTGTCCGATCAACCCCAGCAATGGCTGGTTGTAATAGATATTGGCGGCAGCAATACCGGTTGCGGCTGCCATGGTGAAGCTCAGGCCCCGGCCGATTCCGGTGGCCGGGGCGGCCTGGCCGGCCGTGCCGGCTGCGGTTCCTGCGGTCATGATCGCCTCGCATCTTGTTGGCCCCGCTAATCTGGCCTACCCTCAAGATCCGCGGTACCGGCCGCGATTGATCAGCCTGCCTATCGGAAAACGATATGATTGACCTGAACGACGTCGCGGTGCTGGTGGAGGCGGTGGCGGCCGGCAGCCTGGCGGGGGCGGCCCGCCGGTTGGGCATCGGCCCGATGGTCGCCTCGCGCCGGCTGGCGGCGCTGGAGGACGAACTCGGCGTGCGGCTGGTCCACCGCACCACCCGCGCCCTGTCGCTCACGCCCGAGGGCGAGGCCTTCTGGCCCTATGCCCAGACCCTGCTGGAGAACGCGACCGATGGCCGCGCTGCCGTGCGCCCGGCCGCGTCGGGGGCGGCGGGCCGGCTGCGGGTCACCTGTTCGGTACCTTTTGCGCGCAAGGTGGTGGCGCCGATGATGGGCGGCTTCCTGCGCGACAATCCGGCGCTGGAGGTGGAGCTGGTGGCGAGCGATGCGGTCGTCGACATCGTGGCCCAGGGGCTGGATCTCGCGATCCGCATCGCGCCCCTGCGCGACAGCACCCTGATCGCGCGGCGGGTGGCGCCCAATCCGCGGCAGCTGGTTGCCTCGCCCGCCTATTTGGCCGCCCGCGGCACGCCGTGCCGGGTGGCGGAGCTTGCGGATCATGACTGCCTCACTACACCCGGCACCGGCCACTGGTCCTTTTCGGGGCCCGCGGGCCCGCTTCGCCAGCGGGTGCGCGGACGCTTTACCGCCACTTCGATCGATGCCCTGCAGGAGGCCTGTATCGACGGGCTGGGCCTTACCATCATCGCCGACTGGAATGTCCGCGACGACCTCGCGACCGGCCGTCTTCGGGTCGTGACGCTTGAAGACGGCGCGCCCGAGCCGCTGACCATCTGGGCGATCCACCCCACCACCCGCTTCGTGCCGCCCAAGGTCCGTCTGTTCGTGGCGGCGCTGGAGGCGCATCTCGGCGCCCGCTGACGGCGTGTCGCGCCGCTATCCGGCGGTCAGCGCCTGCCGCGCCGCGGCAACCGCCGTGCCTGTATCGCCGCGGAAATGGACCGCGGGCGGGGTCAGCCCATGGCGGTGGAGCATGTGACGCACGGCGGGGCGGGCAGCGGCGATCCACAAGGTGGCGCCCTGGCGGTCGGCCTTGCGGCGGAAACCGTCGATGGTGGCGGCGCCGGTGGAATCGAGCAGGGGCACCGCGCTCATATCCAGCACGTAAGCCTTGGGGGCCGCGGCGCCGACATTGTCGAGCGTGGCGCCGACGGTCGCTGCGGCGCCGAAGAAGAAGGCGCCGGAGATGCGCAGCACGGCCACCGCGCGCTCGTCGCCTTCGGCCGGCTGCCAAGCGGTGCGGCCGCCGGTTTCGGGGCGGTCGCTGTCGGCGCGGTCGGGTTCGATCAGCGGCACGCCGGTCTCCACCGCCACCGTGCCGGCCATGCGGTGCAGGAAGATCAGCGCGCCCAGCGAGAAGCCGGCGACGATGCCGGCGGTCAGATCCTCGAACACCGTCAGCAGGAAGGTGACCGCCAGCACGGCGGCGTCCCCGCGGGAGGCGCGGAGCAGGATGCCGATCGCGTGGCGCTCGATCATGTTCCACGACACCACCGCCAGCACGCCGGCCAGCGCTGCGAGCGGGATATAGGCTGCGAGCGGCGCCGCGATCACCATGAAGCCCAGCAGGAACAGGGCATGCAGCATGCCCGAGACCGGGCCGCGTGCGCCCGAGCGGACATTGGTGGCCGTGCGGGCGATGGTGCCGGTCACGCAGATGCCGCCGAACAGGGCGGAGGCGATGTTGGCCACACCCTGGGCGACCAGTTCGCAGTTCGACCGGTGGCGCCGGCCGGTCATGGCATCGGCCACCACCGCCGAGAGCAGGCTTTCGATCGAGCCCAGCAGCGCGAAGGAAAGGGCGGCCGGCAGCACGGCCATGACCTTCTCGACCGAGATCGCCGGCAGGGCGGGGGCGGGCAGCATGGAGGGGATGCCGCCGAACCGGCTGCCGATGGTCTCAACCGGCAGGCCGGCGAGGGCGGCGACCAGGGCGGTGCCGACCACGGCGATCAGCATGCCCGGCAGGCGGGGGGCGAAGCGTTTGGTGCCCTGGATGATCAGGATGGCGGCCAGGGCCAGCGCGATTGCCGCCGGGCTGGCGGTGCCCGCGGCATCGGCCAGCGCGTGCAGCTTGGGCAGGATGGCGGCGGGTTCGGGGCCCGCCAGATGCAGCCCCGCCAGATCCTTGATCTGGCTTGAGAAGATGATCACCGCGATACCGGCGGTGAAGCCCACCGTCACCGGATAGGGGATGTATTTGATGAAGGTGCCGAGCCGGAGTGCCCCGATCGCAAGCAGGATCAGGCCGGAGAGCATCGTTGCCAGGATCAGCCCGTCGACGCCGTGGGTCGCGACGGTGGATGCCACCAGCACGATGAAGGCGCCGGCCGGGCCGCCGATCTGGAAGCGGCTGCCGCCGAGGGCGGAGACCAGAAAACCGCCGATGATGGCGGTGTAGAGGCCGCGTTCGGGCCCAACGCCCGAGGCGATCGCGATCGCCATCGACAGCGGCAGGGCGACGATGGCGACGGTCAGGCCGGCGATCGCATCGGCGCGCAGTGCGCCCAGGCCGTAGCCTTCACGTAGCACGGTGAGGAGTTTGGGGGTGAAAAGCTCCGCCAGGCGCGGGCTCTGGGCTGAGGCGGCCATCCGTTCCGGATCCCTTGGCATGATCGGCCCCTCCCCCGTCGGGGGCGGGCATGATCTGGGCCGGTGGCGGGGACAGGCGGTCAGCGGCCGGGCGGTGCCTCTTTCAGGCGCACGCCGCGACCCTGGCCGAGGCTCTGGGCCCCGTCGCCGATCAATTCCACGCCCGCCCGATCGAAGGCCTCGATCACCTTGGTCAGGGTGTCGACGACCCCGCGCACCGTCCCTTCGCTCGCCTCCATCCGCTGGATGGTGGGGAGCGACACACCGGCAAGCTCGGCCAGCTGACGCTGGTCGATGCCGAGCAGGGCGCGGGCTGCGCGCATCTGGGCCGCCGTGATCAAGGGGTCCTCCGGTCCGGACTGGCAATCCTCATGTTAGTACCTTCAAAAATGATGTCCAGAACATCAGTATCGGCGTTTACAGCATCAGGACTTGCATATGCTGCATGGCTCGGCTGCGCATCATAGCCGCTGCCCGGGGCTGCGTCAGGCTTGACTCGCAGTGTCATGTTTGTACTGTTCGATACAGAAATTATCAAACGGTACAGATCATCGGAGATCGCCCATGCGTCCGCCCATCCCACCCTTCACCGCCGAAGCCGCCGCCCTGAAGGTGCGCGCCGCCGAAGACGGCTGGAACAGCCGCGACCCTGAACGGGTCGCCGGCGCCTATACGCCCGACTGCCTGTGGCGCAACCGGGCGAGTTTCGTGCGCGGCCGCGCGGAGATCGTGACCTTCCTGACCGCGAAATGGACCCGCGAACTCGACTACCGGCTGATCAAGGAACTCTGGGCCACGGCAGGGGATCGGATCGCGGTGCGCTTCGCCTATGAATGGCATGACGACAGCGGCAACTGGTTCCGCTCCTACGGCAACGAGAACTGGGAGTTCGACACGGACGGGCTGATGAAGCGCCGGATCGCCAGCATCAACGATCTGCCGATCGCGGCGGCCGACCGCAAATTCTTCTGGCCCCTGGGGCGGCGGCCGGATGATCATCCGGGCCTGAGCGATCTGGGTCTGTAAGAGAGGGGAGGCGGCGCGACGCCATGGCACGGCTGGTCAGGGAACGCAGCGACATCATCCCGCTTCTGGGCGAGGTGTTCCGCGCCCATGGCTATGAGGGGGCCAGCTTGCAGGTGATCGGCGCCGCCACCGGGCTCGGCCGCGGCAGCCTGTACAATTTCTTCCCCGGGGGGAAGGAAGAGATGGCGGCGGCCGTGCTGGCCGATATCGACCGCTGGTTCCGGGACGAGATCTTCCGGGCCCTTGAGACCGCCGCCGCCTCGGGCGATCCCCATCGCGCCCGGGCGGCGATCGAGGAAACGGCGGCCGCGGTCGGGCGGTATTTCCGCGGCGGGCGGCGGATCTGCCTGGTCGGCGCCTTCGCGCTCGATGGTGTGCGCGACCGTTTCGCGGCGGCGGTCGCCAGCTATTTCCGGGCCTGGATCGATGCCCTTGCTGCGGCGCTGGACACAATGGGGCTTGCCCCCGGCACGGCGCGCGACCGGGCGGTCACGGCGGTCGCCGACATCCAGGGGGCCCTGGTTCTGGCCCGCGCGCTCGACGATCCCGGCCTGTTCGAAACCCGGCTCAGGGCGATCGTGACCGCCCTCACCGCAGATCCGACCGGGGCGGATTAGGCTCGGGGGCTCTGGTCGCGGCGCCCCTGCGGTCATATATGTGGGGGCTTGCCGTCGTCCCCCGCGTGAACAGGACCCGCCTCTGATGTCTCCGATCGATACCGGCCGCCTGAACGGCCGGTCCCCGGCCAGCCGGATCATGCGGTGGTTCGAGTCCCGGCTCGACCCCTATCCGCCGGCGGCGCCGACCCAGCCGCCGCGCGGGCTGGTCGCCTTCTGCCGCCATTACACCCGGGGGGCGGAACCCTGGCTGATCGCCATGGCGCTGCTCTCCACCGCCATCGCGCTGGCCGAGGTGGCGCTGTTCTCGTTCATGGGCTCGCTGGTCGATCTGCTTCAGGCGAACACGCCCGAGGGGCTGTTCGCGGCCGAAGGCTGGAAGCTCATCGGCATGGCGGTACTGGTGCTGGTGGTGATGCCGGCGATCGCGCTCGGCAATTCGCTGATCATCCACCAGACCCTGCTCGGCAATTTCCCGATGCGCATCCGCTGGAGCCTGCACCGCTATCTGGTGCGCCAGTCGATGAGCTATTTCCAGGACGAGTTCGCCGGCCGGGTCGCGACCAAGCTGATGCAGACCTCGCTCGCGGTGCGCGAGACCGTGATCAAGCTGCTCGACATGGGCAATTACGTGCTGGTCTACATGACCGGCGCCCTGATCGTCGCGGCCTCGGCGGACTGGCGGCTGATGCTGCCCTTCCTTGCCTGGATCCTGCTTTATGCCGCGCTGCTGCGCTGGTTCATTCCGCGCATGCGCGCGGTCTCTCAGGCCCAGGCCGATGCGCGGTCCGAGATGACCGGGCGGATCGTCGACAGCTACACCAATATCGCGACCGTCAAACTGTTCTCCCATGCCCGCCGCGAGGACGGCTATGCCCGCGACGCCATGGAGAGTTTCCTCAAGACGGTGCATCTGCAGATGCGGATGTCGACCGTGGTCCAGGTCGGCAATCTGTGTCTGAACTATCTGCTGATCGCCTCGGTGGCGGCGCTGGGCATCTGGCTCTGGACGGTGCAGGCGGTCAGCGTGGGCGAGATTGCGGTGGCGGTATCGTTCACGCTGCGTCTGATGGGCATGTCGCAGTGGATCATGTGGGAAATGGCCGGGCTGTTCGAGAATATCGGCACGGTCCAGGACGGCATGAACTCGATCTCGCTGCCCTACGAGGTGGCCGACCGGCCGGATGCGCGCGCGCTTGGCCCGGTGACGGGGGCCATCCGTTTCGATCACGTCGGCTTCAATTACGGCGGCCGCCGGCCGGTGGTGCGCGATTTCGACCTGGTGGTGAAACCGGGCGAGAAGATCGGGCTGATCGGCCGGTCCGGTGCCGGCAAGTCGACGGTGGTGAACCTTCTGCTGCGCTTCTACGACGTCGAACAGGGCCGGATCACCATCGACGGCACCGACATCGCGACCGTCACCCAGGATTCTCTGCGGGCGGCGATCGGCGTGGTGACGCAGGATACCTCCCTGCTGCATCGCTCGGTGCGCGACAACATCGTCTATGGCCGGCCCGATGCCGGCGATGACGAGATGATCCGTGCCGCCCGCCGGGCCGAGGCCGATGATTTCATCGCCACCCTGGTCGACAGCCATGGCCGCCGCGGCTATGACGCCCATGTGGGTGAGCGCGGGGTGAAGCTCTCGGGCGGTCAGCGCCAGCGCGTCGCCATCGCCCGGGCGATGCTCAAGGACGCGCCGATCCTGATCCTCGACGAGGCGACGGCCGCGCTCGATTCCGAAGTCGAGGCGGCGATCCAGGCCAATCTCGACCGGCTGATGGAGGGCAAGACCGTGATCGCCATCGCCCATCGCCTGTCGACCATTGCCGCCATGGACCGGCTGGTGGTGATGGATCAGGGCCGCATCGTCGAACAGGGCACCCATGATCAGCTGATCGCGGCCGGCGGCCTCTATGCCCGGCTGTGGCATCGCCAGTCGGGCGGCTTCATCCAGGCCGATGACGAGCCGGCAGAGGTGCTGCAGGGGGCCTGACGCCCCCTGTTTCTGCAAATCATGGGAGATCAAAGCCATATGGCCCTGTTGCGCCGCCTCGCCGCCCTGGCCCTGCTGGTGGCGGCGGCGATCGGGATCTTCCATGTCCTGGCCGGGATGCGGGCAGGGACCGTCCGGCCCGGTCTGGTGCTGATGACCGGCCTGCTCGCCATCGGGGTGCAGGTGGCGGCCCATCAGCTGGTCATCCACGGCCTTGCCCGCGGCGGCCGCAGGCGGGCCGCCGTCGCTGCGGTCTCGGCCTTGCTCGCGACCACGCTGTTCGCGGGCGGTGCCGGGGTGCTGGCCGATCTGATGATCACCCACCGGCAGATGATGATGACCGGCACCGGCGGCGCCATGCTGACCGTGGCCGTGCTGCTGCTCTACACCGCCTTTCTGGTGCTGGCGAGCCATCGGACGGAGCGGGTGGGGCGGGGGCCTGCCATCCTCTCCACCCTTCCGATCCTGGCAGTCCTCGGCTGGGCCGGCTGGCGGATCGCCTCAGGCCCGGGTTTCGCCGCCATCCCCGCCATCCTGGCCGACGGGAGCGGCGCCGACCGGCTCGCGTTGGCCTGCGTCGCCCTGATGACCATCGGGCTGGTGGCGCAGGGGGCACGCCAGCTGCTGAAACGACAGGTCACCCCGGATCTGCCGTCAGGGCTTCCGGCGCCGTCCTATCGCGATGGCGGAGTTTATGTGCCGGAGTCCGGGTGGGACGGGAGCGGTGACGGTGGGGATGGGTCCTGCGACTGATGGTGCCGAACGAGAAGCGGGGGCGGATGCCGTGCACCCGCCCCCGCCCGGCCATACCGGAGGGACCCGTGTTTCCGGTATGGCTCACTTCGTCTTCGTCACGCCCCAGAAGCGGTCGAAACCGGCCGACCAGGGGGTGTAACCCTTGAGGTCGGGCGCCGTGGCGATGACGCGGACGTCGTTGTAAAGGCCGATCACCGGCACCGCCTCGGCCATGCGGCTGTGGATGCGGTCGAAGATCTTGCCGCGGACCGCCGGATCCATGGTCTGCTTGGCGGCTTCCAGCAGCTTGATCGCGTCCGGATCGTCCCAGCTGGCGCTGGGCTGTTCGGTCTTGTCGCCGATGATCGAGGAATAGGCGAGCGCCGGATCCAGCCGCGAGGAATAGACGAAGGACTGCATCTGATACTTGCCCTGCAGATAGTTCTGCAGCTGCGTCGCCCAGTCCAGCACCTCGATCTGGGCGTTGATGCCCGCCGCCTGCATCATCGCCTGGGCGGTGACCGCGGTTTCGTGATAGCCGCCGGGGCGCATATTGGTCTGGATGCGGATCGGCTCGCCCTTATAGCCGGCCTCTTTCAGCAGCTTCTGCGCAAGCGCCGGATCATAGGCCGGCCACTGATCATGGGTGGCGTTGTGATAGGGGCTGGCGGTGGCGACGCCGGACGGATTGGCGGTGGCGACGCCTTCGCTGGCGACCGCTACAACCGAAGGCACGTCGATTGCGTGCGCAATCGCCTTGCGGATGCGGGGGTCCTTCAGCACCGGATCCTGGATCTGGATCAGCAGCAGGTGCCAGGACAGGATCGGCTGTTTGTAGATCGACACCCCGCGGCTTTCGGCCTCCGGGATCTCGGCGGCGCCGAGTTCGGGCACGAAATCCAGCTCGCCGGCATAAAGCGCGTTCTTCATCACCGTGCCGTCGGGCGCGATCAGGAAGCGCAGATGATCGGCCAGCGCCGGCTTGGCGCCGGTCATGCCGTCCGACGGGCCCTCGCGGCCGGTATAGCCGTCGAAGCGGTCCAGCTCGACATAGCGGCCGGGCTTCCAGTCGCCGATCACATAGGGGCCGGTGCCGACCGGCGCCTTCCAGCTGCCGTCTTCATTGACCGAGGACGGGTGCAGGATGGCGGCGTTGCACTGCAGGTTCGACATGAACAGCGGCAGCATCGGGTTCGGCTTTTCCAGCCGGAACACCACCGCATAGGGCTCGGGCGTCTCGATCGCGGTGATCGCAGCACCCTGTTTGCCGTCGAAGAAGCGCTTGCACTGCCAGGCGGTCTCCGCCTTCAGATAGCGGTTCCAGCTCCAGGCGACATCGGCCGAGGTCATCTCGGCGCCGTTCTGGAAGTGGACGCCCTTGCGCAGCTGAAAGCGCCAGGACAGGCCGTCGGCCGAGGGCTCGAAGCTTTCCGCCAGGACCGGGCCGACCGACAGATCCTGACGGTGGCCGACCAGCCCCTCGACCACGTGGTTCATGATCAGATCCGCGGTGCCGTCGCGCTGCACGCCGGGATTGGTGCTGCGCAGATCGGTCGGGATCGCGATGGTGATCCGTTCCGTCCGCTGCGCTTCATCGGCGGAAAAGGCAGTCTGCGGCAGGATCAGCGCCGCGGTGACGACGGCCGCGGCGCCAAGCTGCCGCGTGGTCACGCAGGTCATGGGTCTTCCCCTTCCCTTCGCTGGGTGATGGTGAAGCGACACCGGCGGCACACCACCGGTCCCCGTCACGAGCCGGCCGGACATTGTTTTCGGATCGTCCGGTCCGGGAGTATTGCGGGGGCGGGGCGCATGCTCCCCATGCGCGCCGCCCGATCTGGTGTCTGCGTCAGGCCCTGGTGGCGGCCACGGCCCCGGCCAGGAAGTCCTGGACGGCGCCGACCACCTTCAGCCCTTCATGGCGCACGCCCGGCAACAGGTCGAGCCGCACGGGAATGCCCTTCGCCTCGAACGAGGCCTTCAGGCTCCGGATCTTGTCGACCCGGGTGGCGCCGGCGATGTTGGCATCGGGCATCCAGCCGGGCATGCCCGGCTTCAGCGTGATTTCCCAGGTGTCGAGATCGGCATCGCCCACCACCATCTGCACCGCCACACGGCGCATGGCGTCGACATCGGGATCGGTGCCGAACACCTCGCGCAGATTGCGGATGCCGACCCACCAGTCGCGATCCTCGTCCAGCAGGGTCACGCCGCCGGGCGCGCCGATCGAGACCGCGAACAGCCGGTCGGCATGCAGATAGAGGAAGCGGTGGGTGAAATGGCCGCCGCCCGAAAAGCCGAACAGGGCCACGCGCGAGACGTCGATGTCGTAGCGCTTGCCCACCAGATCGACCATGTCGAGCACCAGCCGGTCGAAGCGCATGTCGTGGAATTTGATGCGCTTATAGTTCGACATCTCTCCCGGCTCGATCAGCCCGACGGGAAAGAGCGGCGCCAGCACGATGCAGTCATGGGCGTCGGCAAAGGCGGCGAAATGGTCGCGATAGGCCGCCGCGGTGCGGCCGGTGCCATGCATGGCGACGATCAGCCGCCAGCGCCGGCGCGCCTCGGCATCGGCCGTGGCAAAGCTCTTGGGCACATAGAGGCAATAGGAGACGCGCTGTTCGTTCGGCAGGGCGAAGAAGGGCGTCGGCCCGAAATCGTAGAAGTTCAGATGCGGCTGCGCGAGGGTGATGCCGTCGGGGATCATGGGCGCGGGCTCCGGCAGGGTCGGGAGGGCAAGGCAGGCGGGGGACGGCCCTGGCTCGTCTTCGAGCATAGGACCGCCCGCCGCGAAGGCCAAGGGCAAAAACTGCTTTTATGACGGTTATAGTGCAGAACGATCATTGGCGGCACCGGCCAGCCGCCAACCGCCGCCGGGTGCCGGCTCCAGCACAGGTGCGGCGGCGAGCAGTGCGCGGGTATAGGCATGGCGCGGCCGGGCGAAGAGGTCTTCGGTCGCCGCCGTCTCGACGATCCGGCCATCCTTCATCACCGCCACCCGGTGGGCGATGCGGCGCACCACCGACAGCGCATGGGTGATGAACAGGCAGGAAAAGCCGTGGCGCTGCTGCAGATCGCCGAACAGGTCCAGCACCTGGGCCTGAACCGTCATGTCCAGCGCCGAGACCGCCTCGTCGGCGACCACGAAGGCCGGGCGGCGGACGATGGCGCGGGCGATGGCGACCCGCTGGCGCTGGCCGCCCGAGAGTTCATGCGGCAGGCGCTTCGCATAGGCCGCGCCCAGCCCGACCTCTTCCAGCACCTCGTCCACCCGGCGACGCGCGTCTTCAGCCGAAAGCCCGGGCACATGGCGCAGCGGTTCCGCCACGATCCGCCCCACGCCATGGCGTGGGTCCAGCGACGAGAACGGATCCTGGAACACCATCTGGCAGTCCAGCCGCCGCGCGCGGGCCTCGGCGCCGGTGGTGCGGGCGAGATCGGCACCGCGGAACATCAGCTGCCCGCCGCTCGGCCGGGTGAGGCCGACCAGGCAGCGGCCGATGGTGGTCTTGCCCGAGCCGCTTTCGCCGACCAGCGCCAGGGTCTCGCCCGGCGCCACCTGAAAGCTGACCCCGTCGACGGCGCGCTTGTCGGGCTGGCGCTTCAGCATCCGCCGCCGGCCCTTGTGGATCACCACCAGATCGCGGGCCTCCACCACCGGCACATCGGCCCGGGCGGGCGGCGCCAGACGGCGCGGCCGCGGCATCGCCTCCAGCAGGTTGCGGGTGTAGTCATGCTGCGGGTCGAGCAGGATCCGTGCTGTGGGGCCGCGCTCGATCACCCGGCCGCCGCGCATCACCACCACGTCGTCGGCATAGCGCGCCACCAGCCCCAGATCATGGCTGACCAGCAGGATGGCGGTGTCGTTCTCGCGCGCCAGCTCTACCATCAGCTCCAGCACCTCGCGCTGGACCAGGGTATCGAGCGCGGTGGTCGGCTCGTCGGCGATCAGCAGCCGGGGCTTCAGCAGCATCACCGAGGCGAGCATGATCCGCTGGCGCATGCCGCCCGAGAATTCATGCGGCCAGGCGCCGAAACAGCGCGCCGGATCGTCGATCCGGATGCGGGCGAGCATGGCGAGCGCCCGCGCCCGGGCCTCGGCGCGGCCGATCCTCTCGTGCAGCATCAGCCCTTCGACCAGCTGCGCGCCCACCGACAGGGCCGGGTTGAGCGAGACCATCGGTTCCTGGAACACCATGCCGATCTGGCCGCCGCGCACCTTGCGGCGCGCGGCCCCTTCGAGCGTGGTGATGTCGCGGCCGTCGAACAGGATCCGGCCGGACTGGCGGATCAGCGGTGCCGGCAGCAGGTCGAGCACCGCCCGCGAGACCACGGTCTTGCCCGAGCCGCTTTCGCCCACCACCGCCAGAATGCGGCCGCGCGCGATCGACAGGCTGGCATCTTCCACAACTGTTGGTCCGTGTTCTAGGCCAACAGACAGCTTTTGGATGTCTAGAAGCAGGTCGCTGGTCATGCGTTGCGCATCCTGGGATCGAGCCGGTCGCGCAGCGCATCGCCCAGCAGGCAGATGCCGAGCAGGGCCATGGTGATGCAGGCGCCGGGGAAGATGGTGAGCCAGTCGGCCTGGGCCAGATAGGGCCGGCCGGCGGAGAGCATCGAGCCCCAGGTCGCCGCCGGCGGCGGCACGCCGAGCCCCAGGAAGCTGAGTGCGCTTTCCGACAGCAGGGCCCAGCCGAACATGGAGGTGGCGAGCACGATGATCGGCGAGGCGGCATTGGGCAGCACATGCACCGCCATGGTGTAGAGCGTGGAATTGCCGGTGACGGCCGAGGCCTCGACGAATTCCCGCGCCCGCAGCGACATCACGATGCTGCGCACCACCCGTGCCATCGAGGGGGTATAGGCGATGCCCAGCGCGATCACGATGCTGGTCTCGCCCGGCCCCATCACCGCCATCAGCCCCAGCGCCATCAGAATGCCGGGGAAGGCGAGCAGCGCATCGATGACCACGGCCAGCATCCGGTCGACCGCGCCGCCCAGAAAGCCGGCCAGCACGCCGATCGGCGCGCCCAGCAGCGTCGCCACCGCGACCGTGGCAAGCCCGATCGACACGCTGGTGGTGGCGCCGCTCATCAGCCTTGAGAGCACGTCGCGGCCGAATTCATCGGTGCCCAGCCAGTGCAGTTCCGAGGGCGGCTGCAGGCGATGGGGGATGCTCAGCGCCATCGGGTTGTAGGGCGTCCAGACGGCGCCGGTGACGGCAAGCATCAGCACGATGCCGACCAGGATCACCCCCAGCCACAGCCCCGGCTGAAGCCGGCGACGCAGCGGTTTCAGGCCGCGGGTATCGGCGGTGGAAGCAGGTGCAGAGGTCATGCCGCAACCCTCGGATCGAACAGCGGGTGGAGCAGGTCGACGATAAGGTTGATCACCACGTAAAGCCCGGCGATGAAGAGAAGCCCGCCCTGGACGACCGGATAGTCGCGGGCATAGATCGCATCGACCAGTAGCCGGCCGAGACCGGGCAGCGAGAAGATGGTTTCGGTGACCGCAATGCCGCCCAGAAGATTGCCCAGGATCAGCCCGACCAGGGTCAGGGTCGGTGCGAAGGCGTTGGGAAACACATGGCGCGCCATCACGGTGTGTTCCGGCAGCCCCTTGGCGCGGGCATGGGTGACGTATTCCAGCCGCAGCACCTCCACCGTATTGGCGCGCGCCATGCGGGTCAGGATGCCGATTTCGACGATGGTCAGCGTCAGCACCGGCATGACCAGATAGGCGAGCGCCCGGCCGGCATCCTCGGCGAAGCCGACATAGCCCACGATCGGCAGCCAGCCCAGATTGAGCCCCAGCCACATCAGGATCAGCAGCCCCAGCCAGAAGGTCGGGATGGACATCAGCAGGGTGGCACAGGCGGTGATGGCGAGATCCGTGCCGGCCCCGCGCCGCCAGGCCGCGATCATGCCCAGCGGCACCGCGACCAGGGTCGCGATCAGGACAGCCGGGAAGACCACGCCGGCCGTGACCGAGAAGCGATCGGCCACCAGCTCTGCCACCGGCAGGCCGTTGGTGATGGACTGGCCGAGATCGCCCGAGGCCAGCCGCTCGACCCAGAGCACGAACTGCCAGGGCCAGGGGCCGTCCAGCCCATAGGCCTGACGCAGCGCCTGAACCGTGGCCGGATCGGCCTGATCGCCGAGCATGGTGGTGACCGGATCGCCTGGAATCGCGCGGATCAGCACGAAGACCGCAAGCGCCACCACCACGAGTGTCGGGATCGCCGACGCCAGGCGGTAGAGGATGAAGCGCAACATGGCGGGCTCCTTTTTTGTTGGTCCCTCGCCGGGCGGGCGCTGCCGCGCCCTTGGCCGCCGCCTCAATGGCGGAAGTCTGTATGGCCCTCGCCGGGCGGCCACTGCCGTGGCCTTGGCCGCCGCCTCAATGGCGGGAGTCTGTTCGACCCTCGCCGGGCGGTCACTTCCGTGGCCTTGGCCGCCGCCTCAATGGCGGGAGTCTGTTAGTCCCTCGCCGGGCGGCCACTACCGTGGCCTTGGCCGCCGCCTCAATGGCGGCTTGGGCCAGCCGTTGCAAGGGGCAACGACTGGCCCCGGCTCGTCGTCAGGCGCGGGGGGCGGTGATCGCGCCGTCCATGTCCAGCGTGTAGGTGGTGAAGCGGGTCGACAGGGCCGGCATGGGGCAGACCTCCATCAGGCCCAGCGCCGGTTCCATCACCACCATGGCGACGGTGGAGGAGATGGAGCCCCCGGCCCCCGGCCGGGGCGGGCGGCAGACCGAATAGGGGACGCCGAAATCGTCGAAGAAGGCGGCCTTCAGCACGTCGCGGTCGATCTGCCCGGCCTTGGCCGCCAGCGCCCGGCGCACCCGCCAGTCGCGATAGAAGCTTTCCGGCACGAAGGGGATGCCGGTGTCGCGGATCTTGGTGCGGGCGATGTCGCCGATCCAGTGATTGGCATGCACGATCATGCCGTTCTCGTCCGGCCAGATCGGGAAGGCCTCGTCGGGGGCGCATTCGAAATCGATCGCGAAGCCTTCCGACCAGCTCAGCATCATGTTGTTCGAGGCCGATTTGGGCGTGCAGGACACCGCCTTCATCGCCAGCGCCATATGCTGCTGTTCCAGCGCCTTGCGCCGGATCAGCGCCAGCGGCACGCCGACCTGGGCGTAGTCGCGGTCGCTTTCCAGATAATTGGCGGTGATGGCGATGCCGGCCGAATTCAGGCCGCAGCGCGCCAGGCCGCCGGCTTCGGTCATGGTCAGCAGGTCGGGGCCGTCGTCGCGGCGGATCTTCAGCACCACGGTGGTGTGGGCGCATTCCGGCCGCCAGTCCCAGTTCTGGCCGTGGATCAGCCGGCCATGGGCCGTATGGCTGCCCAGGATCACCGCACCGGTGCATCCGTCCGGCTCCTCGTCCGGAATGCCGGCGCGCTGGCGGCCGATCTGCAGGATTTCGGTGCGGGCATTGATCAGCAGGATGTGTTCAAGGTCGCAGCCCGCCCCCTCGGCGATGCCGCGCATCTCTTCCACATAGGCGGGGTCGAAATTCTCCACCAGCGGCAGGAATTCCCGCGCGATGGCGGCGATCGCCGACCAGTCGTGGTTCATCGCCCGGAGCTGGGCGGTGTAGAGCGCAACACTGCCCAGAACCTGGGATTTCAGCGCCGCGCCATAGGTCCGCCCCCGCTCGACGGGGGTGCCGCGCAGCTCGACCATGGGGAAATCGACGACATCGGCGGCAGATGTCGGGGCCACGGGTGGGATCATCGGGGGAGGTTCCTTGGAAGAGGGCTGACCCATGTTGCACTGAAGGCGTGCAGAAGACAATTTTTCCGGGCCGGACCGCGCCGGGCGCAGCGCCGTGCAACCCGTGCTTGATCGGCGGCCGAAGCCGTGGTTAACAGGGGATGCATGCGCGCGGCCGGCCGGCGACCGGGCGCGCCTTCCCCACAGAGCAGGCTGTCTTTTCGATGGTGACGATGCCCGAGGCCGAGGACGACGCCGCACCGCAGGCCGGGCTGTCGGCCCTGCAGATCGAGGTTGCCCGCCGCATCCTGGAACGCATCCGCGACGGCCGCTGGGCGCCGGGCGAACGCGCGCCGGAGCTGGCGCTGGCCAAGGCGCTGGACGTGTCGCGCACGCCGGTGCGCCGGGCGCTGGAACTGCTGGAAAGCGAAGGGCTGATCGCCCAGTCGCCCGGCCGCAGCTTCCGGCTGATCGAGGATCCCGCCGCCATCGAGGCCGCCGCTGCCCGCGTCGAGGCCCGGCTGCCCGCCTCGGATACCGAGCGGGTCTATCAGATGATCATCGCCGACAAGGCCCAGGGGCGCATCGCCCAGGATGTTTCCGAGGCCGAGCTGCTGCCCCGCTATGGCGTCTCTCACGGCACGCTCCGCCGGGTGCTGATCCGCCTGTCGACCGAGGGGCTGGTCACCCGCCAGCCCGGCCATGGCTGGCGCTTCGTCGACAGCCTGGACGACGACGACGCGGTGACCGAAAGCTATGCCTTCCGCATCGCCATCGAATGCCAGGCCCTGGCTCAGCCCCGCTACCGGGTCGACACCGCCCGCTTCGCCGAGCTGCGCGCCGCCCATCTGAAGGTGCTGGCCGCCGATCGCGAGACGCTGGACGAGCGCGAATGGTTCCGGGTCAACGCCGCCTTCCACGAGGCGATCGTGGCCGGCGCCGGCAACCGCTTCTTCGACCAGGCCATCGCCCAGCAGAACAATCTCCGCCGCATCCAGGAACGCGACGAGTTCCGCCGGCTGACGCCTGATCGGGTGGTGCAGTCCTGTTGCGAACATCTGGCGATCCTCCAGGCGATCGAGGCCGGCAACCGCCGGCTGGCGGCGGCCCTGCTCCGCCATCATCTGGCCCAGGCGGCGGAGTTCCCCGAGGACGAGGGAGGGAGTCTTTTTTTAGCCCCTCGCCGGGCGGGCACTGCCGTGCCCTTGGCCGCCGCCTCAATGGCGGGAGTCTGTTTGACCCTCGCCGGGCGGCCACTTCCGTGGCCTTGGCCGCCGCCTCAATGGCGGCTGGGAGCCCTGTGGTCCTGCGGCGGGGAAGAGGCTCACTGGCGATAGTGCGCGGCCATTTCGGCGGCGAGGGCACGGTCTTCGTCGCGGGGGCTTTCCGCCAGCGCGCGGATCACCGCGGCGCGGTCGGCCTCGGGTCTCTCCTGGCTGAACTTGGCCAGGGCCTCCACCGTCTGGATGACGATCTCGAAGGCCTGGATCCGCGGCAGCATCGCCTGGATGTCGGCCTCGTTCAGTTGATCCAGCGGCCAGGGCTGCGGTTGCTGCGCCTCGAAATGCGCAACCGTGCGGGCAAGCGCCGCGCGGTTGGCCTCAGGCCCGGTCAGCAGGCGGATATGTGGCCGGTCACGTGCAGCGCCGAATAGTTCCAGGTCGGCGCATCGGCCCCGGTGACGTACCAGGCGGGGGAGACATAGCCGTCGGGCCCCGTGAAGACCGCCAGCACCGGCACGCCGTCACGAAGCCGCGCCGCCTGCGGGTTGACGCAGGCGATATGGCCGAGCAGCCGGTCGCCGGGCGCCAGGCCGTCATCCAGCCTGAGCAGCGGCAGATGGCTGGCCAGCGGCGCACCGCCCTGGGGCGGCACATCCACCAGCATGGCGAAGCCGTGGGCGTCGACGAAGGCCGCGCGGCGCGCGGCCTCCTCAATGCGATAGCGTGCGGGTGCATACATGGCGACGGGTGTCCTCAGCCGCGCGAGGCGTGGACCGGCGGCAGATGCTGCGCCCAGGGCGCCGCCTCTTCGATCCGCGCCGCCAGGCGGAACAGCGTCGCCTCGTCGCCGGGACGGGCGATGAACTGCACGCCGACCGGCAGGCCGCCGTCGCTGAAGCCGCCCGGCACCGACATCGCCGGCTGGCCGGTGACATTGGCGATATGGGTGAAGCCCAGATGGCCCAGCACCCGCGCGAGATAGACGTCGAGGTCCAGCCCGTCACTGTCCAGATAGCCATGGGCCATCGGCGCCTGCGGCAGGGTCGGGGTCATCAGCAGGTCGTAATCGCCGAAGAAGCGGCAAAAACGCCGGGCCTCCGCCCCCATCCGGCCGCGGGCATCCAGCAGCGCCGGCGCCGGCGTGGCCCGGCCGCGTTCCGCCGCAGCCAGAATGCCGCCTTCGACCGTGCTGCGATCGACCGGCCGGCCCATGATCTTCGACAGGTCGTCGACCTGCGCCGCATCATAGGCGCAGACCATCAGCTTCAGCGCCTCGGCAACCGCCTCGCCGTCATAGACCGGCACGGCCTCGACCACCTCGTGGCCCATCTCTTCCAGCAGCTTCGCCATGCGCAGCGTGGCAGCGCGGACATCTTCGGTCACCTCCACCGGCACCGGCGGGGTCAGGCTGAGGGCGATCTTCAGCCGGCCGGGGGCGGCGGCGACCTCTTCGAACCACGGCCGGGTCTTGGGCGGCGCAAAATAGGGGGCGCCGACATCCGGGCCGTCGGTCAGGTCCAGCATCAGCGCGCTGTCGCGGACGCTGCGGGTGACGACGTGTTCCGAAACCAGCCCACCCCACAGATCCCACGACACCGGCCCGGCCGGGGTGCGGGCGCGCGAGGGCTTCAGCCCGAAGGTGCCGGTCGACGAGGCCGGGCAGCGGATCGAACCCGCGCCGTCATTGGCATAGGCGATCGGCACCATGCCGGCGGCCACCGCCGCCGAAGAGCCGCCACTGGAGCCGCCGACGCTGAAACCATGCTTCCAGGGATTGTGCGTCGGCCCATTCGCAACCGGTTCGGTTGTGGCGTTGGAGCCGTATTCCGGCAGATTGGTCTTGCCGACCACGATCACGCCGGCCTTGCGGTAGCGCGCCATGATCTCGGTGTCGTAATCGCGGGTGAAACCGGCGGCCAGGCGGCTGGCATTGGCGCTGGGCACACCGGCATAGGACTGGCAATCGTCCTTCAGCAGCACCGGCACGCCATAGAGCGGGGTGGCCGCGGGATCGAGCCGGTCGAGCGCCGCCAGCTGCTCTTCGGCCTGGGCCTCCATGCGCATGATCACGGCATTCAGGGCAGGATCGACCCGGTCGATCGCGGCAAAGGCGGCCGCGACGGCCTCGCGCGGGCTCACTTCCTTCGCACGGATACGCGCGGCCAGCGCGACGGCATCATCCGTCGCATAGGTCTCGACGAAGCTCATCAATCTGCCCTCTGTTGGAGCGGGGTGCATGTGGCTGATGAGGAGGACCGTAACAAACTGCGTTCTGAACGTAAATAAGACAGTTTAAAAAATGCGAAGCCGCATCGGCGCCTCTCCGTCGGGGGTGATCTCGACCGCCGCGGTCATGCCGGCGACCAGTTCGACCCCGGGCGGCACCGCATCGATCCGGATGCGGACGGGGATGCGCCGGGCCAGGCGCACCCAGGCGAATGTCTCAGGCACATCGGGCAGGCCCTGCGCGCCGGGCGTGTCGTTGTCGTTCTCGATACCGCGGCCGATGCTGTCGACATGGCCCGACAACGGCCGGTCGAACCCCATCAGCCGGATCTGCGCCGGGCGCCCCGGGTGGACATGGCGGATTTTGGTCTCTTCGAAATAGCCGGTGATCCGGAAGCTGCCGGCATCGACGATCGAGATACGGCTTTCGCCCGCGATCGCATAGTCCCCGGGCCGGAGGCGCAGGGTGCTGACATAGCCGTCGACCGGAGAACGCACGGTCGTGCGCGCCAGATCGAGCCGGGCGAGATCCAGCCGCGCCTGTGCCGCCCGCCAGTCGGCATCGGCCACCGCCGCCGCGGCCTCCACCTGCTGAAGATCTTCGCGCGAGATCGCCTCGCGGAGCCGCTTGCGCCGCTCTGCCGCCGCCCGGCGGACGATCATCTCCTGACGCCTGGCTTCGACATCGGCCTCGGCGGACCGGACGGCAAGGCGGTAGCGCTCGGGGTCGATGACATACAGCACATCGCCCCGCTGAACATGGCCGTTGTCGCCGACCTCGACCGTGGCGACGGTGCCCGACACCTCGGGCGCCAGCCGGACGACATCGGCGCTGACCCGGCCGTCGCGGGTCCAGGGCACCTGCTGATACCGATCCCAGTACTGCAGGGCGATCACGGCGGCGGGCACGACGATGCAGAGGGTGAGGACATAGCGGCCGAGGCGGGAGAGGATCCTGGTCATTGGAAAAGCCCGGTGGATGGCAGGTGCTGGAGCAGCAGCCCGTAAATGATGGCGAAGACGGCAAGCTCGACGAGCGGCCGGCCGGCGAAGAGGCGGCTGAGCCCCGTGACGACCAGAACCCGGATCACCAGCAGGGTGGCAACGAGCGCCAGGACCGCCAGCACCAGCAGGCCGGGGATGAAAACGCCGCCGAGGGCGAGATCGGTGATCATGGGTGTGGCTCCCCGTCGGGCGTGCCGCCACTGCCCAGCCCCAGCGCGAAGCGCAGATCGATGATCAGGTCGAGCAGGCGGGCACGGTTGTGAAGCGAACTGCCGGCGATCAGCCCGGCCAGCGCCCGGATGCGCGGCTCCAGCCCGGCGATCTGGCCGGGGTCCGGCTGCCGGGCCGCGAAGCCGGCCGCGATCGCCGCCAGCAGCCCGCGGGCATCGCGGCCGATATGGCCCTCCACCCGGCCGATCTCGTGGCGGAGCTGCCCGGCGGCATGGCCGATGCGCAGATGATGCATGGTATCGTCGAGCAGATGGCCCTGCAGGCGGCCCGAGAGCCGCAGCCTGGGCAGCAGCAGCGCCGTGCGGTCGACCATGAGGTTCGTCCACCAGGCCTCGTCGGGGGCGGTGCCGAGAATGCGCCGCCGGACATCCCTGCGGCTCAGCCGCAGCAGGCGTCCGATCGCCGCATGGGGCGGGACGGTCTGAAAAATCGTCATGCTCACCATCGCAAAGCCGACGGCCGCGAACAGCGCGACCACGTTGTTGAGGGCGGCGGCGAAATCGCCGTGATAGACGCTGTCCAGCCCGCCCAGGATCGGCACCGTCAGCGTGATGCCGAGCGCCATGAAGGTCGTGGGCGGGCGCGCCTGCAGGGATCCGGCGAACAGGAAGACGGGGGCCAGGACTACGACGAGACCGGCGAAATCCGGCACCCGTGGCAGGATCGCGAAGCCGTAGACCAGGCTGATCGCCACCCCGTAGACCGAGCCCAGCATGTAGGTCCGCAGATGCGGCGCCGGCGCATCGACGGTTCCGAACAGGGCACAGCACACACCCAGGATCGAGACCGCCATCCCGCCATCCGGCCAGCCCGACCAGATCCAGAACAGGCAGCCCATGGTGATGCCGATGGCGGCACCGGCCCCCGCCCTGACCGCCATCCACGGGTCGCGGTGATAGACATAGCCCCTGGCCGGACGGGGGGTCGATCGGCCGGGGCCGGCCCTCAGGGCCTGTTGCCAGAGCCGATCAGTGTCACGAAGCAGGCCGGCCATCAGGGCCAGACGGCCGGCGAGATTGGCGGCCAGCCGGTCGCGCGGCGTCGCCGCCCCCGCGGCAAGCCGGGCCCCGAGGGCTTCCGCCCGGTCGATCAGGCCGCTCGCCGCGGCTGCCCGCGCGGCGGCATCGTCCATGGCGATCCAGCGGCGGAGATCCGCCACCAGCCGCGCGGTTTCGTCTGCCGGATCGCCTGTCTCAAGGCCCAGGGCGGCGATCTTTTCTTCCACCTCCATCGTCAGCGGCAGCAGGTGGGACAGCCGGTCGTGGATCATCCGGCGCAGCCCGATATGCGGCACCAGCGGTGCCGGATCATAGGGCAACTGCGTGCCGAGCCCCTGCAGGCCGAGAAGATCGGCGGCAAGCTGGCGGCGATCATCGCGCGTCTGCCGCGCCGCGGCCCCGCCCAGGGCATCATCCGCCAGGCGCCGGGCATCGCGGAGCGTGGCCGCCAGCCGGCCGGTGAACTGGTCGGTCGCATGTTTGGGCAGAACGATGCGATGAACCAGAACCGCGCAGAGGATGCCGACCGAGATTTCCTGAACCCGCACCAGGGCGGTGGTGAAGATCTGGCCCGGATCGAGCACGCCCGGAAAGCCGATCAGGCTGGCGGTGTAGCCGGCCAGAACGAAGGCATAGGCGCGGGGTGTGCGATCGAGCAGGGACAGGCCGAGGCACAGGCCGATCCAGCAGGCGAGCACGATGCTGCACAGGATGGGGTCGTTCACGAAGGCCGGAATGATCACCACCGTCGCCGCCGCACCGACCAGGGTGCCGGCAAAGCGATAGACGCCGCGGCCGAGCGAGGCGCCCGCCGAGCCTTGCGAGACGATATAGACGGTCAGAACCGCCCAATAGGGCCGCGGCAGTCCGATCCGCAGCGCGAGATAACAGGCCAGCATCGCGGCGATGAAGCTTTTTGCCGAGAACAGCAGCGCGTCTGCATCCGCCCGCAGCAGGGGCGAACGGCAGAGGCGCCGGAGGTGACGGCCGGCTGCGGCAATGGGACGCTCGGGGCGATGATCGGTGCTCATGCCGCAGAGTATCGCCGCGGTGCCAAATCGGTTAAATTCGATATCCGGTCATAAAATCACTAAAAACTGCCAAAGCGATGTGCCCCTCCCCAAGATCTGCCGTCTCCGCCGTCTCGGTCTTCGATCCGGACCTCACCGACCGGCCGGCGGTCGCCAGCCAGCTCGATTTCGCAGACCATGCGGAAGAGGTGCCGGTCCACCGGCATCGCAAGGGGCAGTTGATCCTGGCGCGGCGCGGCGCGGTGACCTGCACGGCGGATAACGACATCTGGATCGTGCCGCCCAATTGCGCCGTCTGGATCCCGGGCGGCATGCCGCACAGCGCCCGGGCGACCGCGAACGCCCGCCTCAGTTATCTGTTCGTGGAACCGGGCGCCGCCCTGCTGCCCGACAGCTGCTGCACCCTGTCGCTCTCGCCGCTGGTGCGGGAAATGGTCGACCGGTTGGCTCAGGAGCCGGCGGATTATCCGGCCGACAGCCATGCCGCCCGGCTGGCGCGCGTCACCCTGGACGAGCTGGCGGGGATGCCGCGGGAGCGTTTCAACCTGCCGATCTCGAGCCATCCCAAGATCCGCGCCATCGCCGACGCTCTGACCCTCGACCCGGCCGACCGCAGCACGCTCGGTGACTGGGCAAAGCGCGTGGCGATGAGCGAACGTTCGCTCGCCCGCCTGATGATCCGGGAAACCGGCCTGACCTTCGGCCGCTGGCGACAGCAGCTGCACCTGATCGTCGCCCTGCGCACACTGGCCGCCGGCACCGCGGTTCAGAACGTCGCGGTGGAACTGGGCTATGAGTCGGTCAATGCCTTCATCGCCATGTTCAAAAAGGCGCTGGGCAGCACGCCGGCACAGTATTTCGCCCAGCGGCGGCGGGGGTAAGGCCGGCCAGGCCCAGACCGTTCAGATAGGTAAAAGTGCAGCCGGCCGACATGGGTGACAGCTGTGCAAGATGGTCGCGGAGGTGCGGCCATGGCGTGGCAAGAGACCCGTGTGATGGATGAGCGGTTGTGTTTTGTGTCGGCGTGCCTCGAGGGCGGCGACAGCATCTCGGAGTTGTGCCGTGTGTTCGGCATAAGCCGGAAGACGGGGCATACATGGCTGGGTCGCTATCGCCGTGACGGGTTCGCGGGCTGGAGGATCGGTCGCGGGCGCCGCATGGCAATCCACGAGCGGTTCCTGATCGGCCCCGAGACCTGGCGGGATCGCGATCCCGCACCAAACCAAGGCCGGAACCGGGGTGAGCTGTTACCTGTGTCGCCGGTCTGAAGTGTTGCCCGTCTTTCCGGTTGCTCAAGGAGACTAAGCGAACATCGACCGCCCACCATATGGCGATAGCGGGCGATCATATGGTTCCAGCGGATTGCGATCTGCTATAAAATGTGAGCAGGTCTCGAAGGAGTATCCGATGCAGCGGCGACTTCGCAATATCCTTCTGGCAGCGGTCGCGGCGGCTGCGTCGATATGCGCCCACACCGCGGGCGCGCAAAGCCTCACGCCCGAGCAGTTGCGGGCCCTGGTGGACAAGCGCGTCACCGCGCTCAATCCGTATCAGGAACTCCTCAACGATCCGGATCCGGCACGAAGCCTGGCTGCCATGCAGATCATGCTGGAGAGCGACGATGCCGAACTGACCCGTCTTGCATTGGAGTTCGGGCTGCTGTCACCCAACCCTTCGGTGAAACGCGCCGCCTTCGAGAGTTTTCTCAAAACCCGCCCGATCTTCTCGATTCGTCTGGACGGCAGGGCAGTGAAGGACAACGACTTTACCGGCGTGATTCGGGATCGGTGGAACGGCAACGTTACGCCTGAAAAGATCGCGTACTGGCGGATCGGCGTCGGTGACTACTCTCCGGACAAGCGCTGCTACGTGAATGCGAATGCGGGTAACGAGTGTTTCGTGACCGTCAATGCGGATGGCATCTTTCTGACTGCGAGCTACCTGAATGCGCGGGGGATCATCGGCGATGACGGCGCCATTGCGGGTTCAGCCACCTTGGGGGCGGTAGACGAACCGGTACCGTTCGCGATCAAACTGCTCGAATGAGGCAAACTGTCGAGTGAGGTTACTCGACAATCACGTCGTCGATCACGACCGGACCGGGACCCCAGGCATCAAGGATCGTGAACGCAATCCACCGGATGTTGCGTGGTGCCATCCGGCCGGTATCGAACAGGCCGTCGGGGGCCATCTGGCCGCGGGTCCATTCCCGGAACTGCTGCCCTTCGTCGTCAAGGGAATACTGGACGATGATCGTTCTGGGCAGCGCATAGTCTGCATCCGTCGGTGCGGTCATCCGGACACGATGCACTGCGGCGACGTTGCCGGTGGCAATACCAAACACGATCCGGGCGCCCGGTACGCCCTCATAGACGAAAACGCCGTTGCCCGTCAGATTTTCCGGGCCATAGCGTGGGTTGACGGGCGGTATAGAGCTGCGGACGACCACCAGCGGTAGCCCCGCCGCCGCCGGCATCCCGGCGGCTGGCGGTATCGCACCGGCCGGCGGGGCGCCATAGGCCGCCCCCTGTTCATTCAGAAAGCGGTGCAGGTTTATCAGAATCTCTTCCGAACGCATGAAGGTCGCCCGACGAGGGTCCGCAGAAGCATAGGCCATGCCGATCGGTGTTTCGCCGACGAAGGCGAAGGCACCGGACGTTCCCTGGCTGATCTCGCGACCGGCCAGGATCTCGCCCTCAAGAGTCAGGTAGCCGCGCTGGGTGATCCGCAGCGGCACACGCTCTTCCTCGCCCGTGGGTGTGAGGCGCAGAAGGCTGGCTTCGGCCGCCCGCCTGCCAGCCGCGTCGACGTCGAGTGCGTCCAGCTGCTCGCTGCAGCGATCCGTGCCGATGCCCCGTATCACGGCAAGTGCCAGATCGATGCCATCCCAGAACGGTGTGATCACGGTGCCCGTCCCGGTCTGCACCGGTGCCGCTGTGGAAACGGTCACGCGCGGAAAGATGCCCGCCACGTGGCGGGGCATCACCGCATAGCAGGTGCCTGCCTGACCGAACATCCAGCCGAAGCCATTCTCTCCCTCGCCGTTCTTCACGGAAACGGTTTGTGCAAATGCGGATGTTCCGTAAATTGCCAGTAGGACGAGTGCCGAAAGGATCACGGTCATGACGTTGCGGAAAAGAATCATGTCTGTCTTTCTCGCGGCTCTCTTGATTCCGACCCCTGGGGCGATGGCACAGGACGAACCGGCACTCGAACTCGGCCAGGATGGCTTCAGGGAGATCGTCCGGCCAAGTGCATTGATTTCCGGCGCGATCGTCACCGGCGTGCAGGTCTATGCTGCGGCACAGGACGATATCTCCATGCGTGGCTTCGTCCCCCGGAGCTGGGCCGGTGAAAGCGTCTGTGCATCTGTTCTTACGATCAACGGGCTCTATGAGGCAACGGCGACCTACAGAATTCCGGCTGAATGGCCGGGTGGAATTGCACTGCTTCCTTTCCCGACCGTGCATGCGGACATTCTTTCCAATGCCGGATCCGATGGCCTGTCGATCCGTGTCAGCCGGAATGCCTGTGGCGCGGAGCTGGGGCGTGACATGTCCTTTGCGCTCTGGAATGGCGGTGGGGGAAACAGGCTGACCGTCCTGCTCAACTCGTTCCGGGCCGATGCGGTCTATCTGTATGTTGCCGGGCGCGAGACGCCGGTCCGCTGCCGTATGATCGATCTGCCGGCCCGCAGCGCATTCGATGTTGCCTGCGATCTGTCCGTCGACGGTCTTGCCGGTCCGACCCGGATCGAGATCCTGCGCATGGTGGAACGCAAGGTTGCGCCGCCCACCGATTTCGTTCTCTGGCTGCCGCAGGAGTAGGCGGTGCGATACATGGCCTTTCTGAGGCGCTTCGTCTCGGGCTTCAGCGTTCTGGTTGTGGTGACGGTCGTCTTTCTGGCGACGACCGCGAATGATCGCTCGTTCCAGATCGAGGCCGAGACTCTGGGCGCCGCGATCACTTTCGAAGGCGACCAGAACATCTGGAACTTCTCGGCTGCCATCCTGTGCCTGCCGCGGGCGATACCTGATCTGCGGCAGCTGACGACGGAAGCGGTGGATCGGGATACCGCCTGTACCGAGGCATTCTTCGAACTGGCGGAGCGGACGGACCTTTCGATCCACTGGCACCATGGTGACGAGGTCGCAGTTTCGGTCGACGGCGAGGGGCGGCTGGAGATCGAGATCAGGCGGCGTCGGGAGACGGATGTACCCGAGCACGCCTTTCTGGTCATACCCGCCGACATTTGGACCCGGCAGGGGGCCCTGACCTTCGTCGGCTCTGCGCGCATCGGCGGTGATATGGCAACGGGGGCCCGCGACTATCTGCGCGCCGGCAGGTGGGACGTGCGGCAGACAGGCATCGCCAATTCTCTGTTTCGGGATGTCACCGAGGTGGTGAAGCGTGGCGACTTTACGTTGGGCAGCTCCGTTCAGGTTCTGAATGCCGGCATGCCTGCCACGCTCTTCGGCAGTATCACCCGGTCGGCGGAAGCGGGCATACGGCTGGTCGCCCTCTCCGAACGGGGTGAGGTCGAACTGCAGGTGGCCTATTTCGGGGTGGGCACTCCGGTCATTCTGCGCCCTGACTGGATCGACAGAATCGTCTCCAGTTCGGTGCTCATCGCACTGATCGGCGTCATGACCTTCGCGTCGAGCATTTTCCAGATATTCATGTTTGCCCGGTCCGGGCGCAACCTCTGATCCCCTGGAGGGCAATCCGGTTTGCTCCGCGGCCAGTAGCATGATTTTTCATCATGCAATGCCCAATATTCATGCGTTGTGATGCCAGCTGGATGATCCCATACTTGACCTACAAATAAAAATGAAGGTCAGGAGACATGCGGGATATGATGAATCGCAGGCGGTTCAACACCTTCCTCGGCGCGGGCATGGTCTCGGCTGCGGCAGGGCTGAAAATCGGGATGGGGCAGGCCTTCGCGGCCGATGGTTCCTTCCAGCGGGTGAAGAATTCGGGGGTTTTGCGCATCGGCGGCGTGCCGGATGGCGCCCCCTATTACAAGAAGAGTCTGACCGACGGCAGCTGGCAGGGCTTTTATATCGATATCTGCAAGAAGCTTGCGGATGATCTGCGCCTCGAACTCTCGGTGCTGGAAACCACCTGGGGCAATTCGGTGCTGGATCTTCAGGCCGACAAGGTCGATGTCTTCTTCGGCCTGAACCCGACGCCCGAGCGGCAGAAGGTGATCGACTTCTCGGTGCCGGTGTTCAACAACGCCTTCTCGCTGGTGGCGAAGGAGGGGTTGGAGGCGACCAGCTGGGAAGACGTGAACAAGCCCGAGATCCGGATCGCGGTCGATGCCGGCTCGTCGCATGATGCCGCCGTGACGCGCCATGCGCCCAACGCAACCGTCGTGCGCCTGAAGAACCAGAGCGACGCCACCGCCGCCCTGCAGTCGGGGCGGGCGGATGCGCAATGCCTGGTGCTGGTGCTGGGCCTGTCGCTTCGGGCCAAGAACCCGAAGATCGGCAAGCTGATCATCCCGACGCCGGCCGACTACACCACCTCGAATGCCGGTTTCCGGCGCGAGGACGACCAGTCCTGGCGGCAGTTCGTCGACGGCTGGATCAAGGCCAACCGTGCGAGCGGCTTCATCAAGGATGCGATCATCCGCAACATGCAGCTGGTGGGTGTGAAACAGTCCGACTTCCCGCCCGGTTTCGACGTCTGATCTCCCCGGATCCGCGGCGGGGCCGGCTGCCGCCGCCGCGGATCCGCTGCCACCCTGGACCGGGAGATCCGGATGTACGAGTGGGATTTCGGCCTGTTGTGGGGCTATCGCTGGCTCTTCCTCGACGGGCTGTGGGTGACGGTGTCGTTCACCGTCGCCATCGTGGCCGGGGGCCTTGCGGTCGGGCTGGTCGGTGCGCTGGGGCTGCTCTGCCGCTTCGCGCCGCTGCGCCTGGCCAGCCTCGCCTTCATCGAGGTCTTCCGCTGCACGCCGATCCTGGTGCAGCTGATCTGGTGCTATTACGCCCTGCCGATCCTGGCGGGTATCGAACTCAGCGCCACCAGTGCGGCGCTGATCGCGCTGTCCTGCTATGGCGGTGCCTTCTATGCCGAGATCATCCGCGGCGGCATCGTCTCGATCGATCCCGGCCAAAGCGAGGCGGGGGCGGCGCTGGGCATGACGCCGGCGCTGACCATGCGGCGGATCATCCTGCCCCAGGCGCTCCGGCGCATGATCCCGGCGCTGATGAACCAGTCGATCCTGCAGTTCAAGAACACCTCGCTGGTCTCGGTGCTGGCGGTGCCCGATCTGGTCTATCAGGGCCAGATGGCCGCCCATGACAGCTTCCGGCCGCTCGAGACCTATACCGCGATTGCGGTCGCCTATTTCGTCATCCTGTTCCCGCTGACGCTGTTCGTCCGCCATCGGGAGCGCAGGCTGGGGAGCCGGTCATGACCGCCGCTGAAACCAGGCCGCAAGAGACCAAGATCGAGATCGCCGGCCTGCAGAAATCCTTCGGGCCCCTGGCCGTGCTGCGCGATATCGGCTTCACCGTGCCCGCGGGCGGCGTGGTCTCGCTGATCGGACCGTCGGGCTCGGGCAAGTCCACCTTGCTCCGCTGCATGAACCTGCTGGTGACGCCCGATCGCGGCAGCATCCGCGTCGGCGATGCCCGCTTCGTCTTCGGCAGCGGTGCGCCGTTGCCCTCGCATCGCGAGCTGGCGGGCTTTCGGGCGCGCACCGGCATGGTGTTCCAGAACTTCAACCTCTTCCCGCATATGACCGTGCTTCAGAACGTGATGGAGGCTCCGGTTCAGGTGCGGCGCCGGCCCAAGGCCGAGGCACGGGAGATGGCGCTGGCCCAGCTTGAAAAAGTGGGCCTGGTCGACCGGGCCGGGCAGATGCCCGATACGCTGTCGGGCGGCCAGAAGCAGCGGGTGGCGATCGCCCGGGCGCTGGCCATGGAGCCCGAGGTGATGCTGTTCGACGAGGCGACCTCGGCACTCGATCCCGAACTGGTGGGCGAGGTGCTGGCGACGATCCTGAAACTCGCCGCCGACGGCATGACCATGGTGATCGTGACCCACGAGATCGCCTTCGCGCGCGAGGTGTCCGACCGGGTGGTGTTCATGCGCGACGGCGTGGTGGTCGAAGACGGCCCCGCCGCCCAGGTGATCGGCGATCCCCGCCAGGACGCCACCCGCCAGTTCCTCAGCCATTTCCACAAAGCCATCTAGGACCAAGCCATGGAGCGCATTGAACGACTGCGCGTCTTCCTGATCGAAAGCCCGATCGCGATGGCCCGGCTGCAGGGCGTCGGCAACGTCAAGGGCACGGTCAAGCGCGTCCTGGTCGAGGCGACCTCCACCTCCGGCCTTGTCGGCTGGGGCGAGGCGGCCCCCTGGGAGGTGTTCACCGGCACCGCCGAAGCGGCCTTCGCCGCGATCGACGTCTATCTGCGGCCGCTGGTGACCGGTGCGCCGGTCAATCGCATCCGCGCTCTGACCCGGGCGATGGACAAGGCCCTGGTCGGCCATGGCGAGGCCAAGCTCGCGATCGAGACCGCGCTGTTCGACATTCTGGGCAAGCGGTCGGGGCTGTCGGTCGCCGAGCTGCTGGGCGGCCGGGTGCGGGATGAGATCCCGCTCTCCTTCTCGATCGCAGATCCCGATTTCGACGCCGATTTCGCCCGCATGCAGGCCATGGTTCCGGCCGGCAACCGGATCTTCAAGGTCAAGACCGGGGTCAAGCCCCATGCCGAAGACATGGCGCATCTGGAGGCGATCCGCGACGCCTTCGGCGAGACGGTCGACCTTCGGCTCGACTACAACCAGGCGCTCGATCCCTTCGGGGCCATCGCCATCCTGCGCGATGTCGACCGGTTCCGGCCCACCTTCATCGAACAGCCGGTGCCGCGCGACTGCCTGGCGGCGATGGCGTCCTTCGCGGCCGCCCTCGATACGCCGATCCTGGCCGATGAAAGCTGTTTCGACGCCCGCGACCTGCTGGAGATCGCCCGGCTGGGTGCCGCCGATGCCGTCTCGGTCAAGCTGATGAAAGCCGGCGGCATCCTGAAGGCGCAGGCGCTGATGGCCGTTGCCGATGCGCTGCATCTGCCGGGCTATGGCGGCACGCTCTGGGAAGGCGGCATCGCGCTTGCGGCCGGTACCCAGTTCATCGCCGCGACGCCGGGCATGTCGCTCGGCTGCGAATTCTACATGCCCCATCACGTGCTGACCGAGGATGTGCTGCTGGAGCGGGTTCCCAACCGCAATGGCAGGGTGATCGTCCCCACCGGCCCCGGCCTCGGCATCGAGGTGACGGAACAGTCGGTGCGCGGCAATGCCCGCATCCTCGCCGAAGCCTGACATGCCGCCGCTGCGGGCCTGATACCGGCGCCGCGGCGGCGCCCCCAGGAAGCAGAGATGTCCCAGACGAACGAGACGCAGGCCGTCGTCATCGGCGCCGGCATCGTCGGCGTGTGCGCGGCGCTGGCCCTTCGCCAGGCCGGCCTGGCCGTTACCCTGGTCGACCCGGACGAGCCCGGCGGCGAGCACGCGGCGAGCTATGGCAACGGTGCTTTCATCACCCCCGCCTCGATCATCCCCATGTCGGTGCCGGGTCTCTGGCGCAAGGTGCCGGGCTATCTGCTCGATCGCGACGGCCCGCTCACCATCCGCTGGCGGCATCTGCCGCGGCTCACCCCCTGGCTGCTGCGTTTTCTGGCCGCCGGCATGACCACGGCGCGGGTGGAGCGCACCGCCGCCATCCTGTCCGGCCTGCTGCACGACGCACCCGACCGCCATGCCGCCCTGGCCGCGGCGGCAGACGTGCCGGGGCTGATCGAGCGGCGCGGCGTGCTCTACGTCTACCCCGACCGTGCCGCCTTTGCGGCCGAAGCCCTGTCCTGGCGGCTGCGGCGTACGGCCGGTGTGGTCTGGCGGGAGCTGGACGCGGCGGATCTGCAGGCCTTCGAACCCGCCTTGTCCCCCGCCTACCGCTTCGGTATCCACGTGCCGGCAGCGGCGAATTGCGCCGATCCGGGGGCCTATGTCGCGGCCCTGGCGGCTCATGGTGAACGTCTCGGCGTCCGCCGGGTCACCGCACAGGCCACCGGCTTCACCTTCGAGGGTATGAAACTGCGGGCGGTCGAGACCGATCAGGGGCCGATCGCCTGCAACCGGGTGGTGGTGGCGGCGGGCATGGCCTCGGCACGGCTTGCCGCCGCGGCGGGGGACCGTGTTCCGCTGGAGGCCGAGCGCGGCTATCACGTCCAGCTGACCGGCGGTGCCCCGGGCGGGCCGCATCTGCCGGTGATGCCGAGCGACGGCAAGATGGCGAATATCGTCACGCGCGAGGGGCTGCGCGCGGCGGGGCAGGTGGAACTGGCGGGGCCCGGTGCGCCGCCGGACTGGCGCCGGGCGGAGATCCTGCTGCGCCATCTCTACGCCACCTGGCCGGGGCTTTCCCGCGATCTGCCGGTGCGCCGCTGGATGGGCAACCGCCCTTCCACCCCCGACGGGCTGCCGGTGATTTCGGCCGCCCGCCGCAGCCCCGATGTCTTCTACGCCTTCGGCCATGGCCATGTCGGCCTGGCCGCCGGCCCCAAAAGCGCGGCGCTGGTCGCCGCCCTGGTCACCGGATCCACGCCACCCCTGTCGCCCGCGCCGTTCGCTGCGACGCGCTTCCGGTGGTGACCGGTCCCGCGATGACCCTTGCCTCAAAAGGATCGACGATGCGTGGTGCAGACATTCTGGTCGAGATGCTGATCGGTTACGGCGTCGACACCATCTTCGGCGTGCCCGGCGACACCAATGTGCCGTTCTACGAGGCGCTGCAGCTGCGCGCCGACGAGATCCGCCATGTGATGGCGCGCGACGAACGCTCCGCCGGTTTCATGGCCGATGCCTATGGCCGCTTCACCAACCGGCCGGGCGTGTTCGAATGCCCCTCGGGCGCCGGGGCGATGTATTCGCTGCCGCCGGTGGCGGAAAGCAACGGATCTTCGGTGCCGGTGATCCTGCTGACCATCGACATCCCGCTGCCGGGCGAGGGCCGGGGCGTGCTGACCGAGCTTGACTGCGCAAAGCTGTTCGAGCCGGTCACCAAGCTGTCGGTGCAGGTGAAGTCGCCGGAAAAACTGCCCGAGATCATCCGCCGCGCCTTCCGTGCCGCCTGTTCGGGCAAGCCCGGCGCGGTGCATCTCCAGATCCCCGAGGACATGCTGCTGGCCGAGGTCGATCCGGCCCGGATTTCGCTCCATGTCGAGGAGGAATGCCGGACCTTCCCGGCCTATCCGACCCTGCCGCCCGAGACCAAGTTGACCCGTCTGCTGGAACTGATCGCCCGCGCCGAGCGGCCGCTGATCATCGCCGGCGGCGGCGTCAACCGCGCCGATGCCGGCGACGTGATCACCAGCTTCGCCGAGCGCCACGATATCCCGATCTGCACCACCATGACCGGCCAGGGCTCGATCCCCGACGATCATCGCCTGGCGATCGGGGTGATCGGCGACAACGGCTATCACCCCCATGCCAATCTGGCGCTGGAGAAATCCGACCTCGCGATCTTCGTGGGCTCGCGCATCGGATCGGTGGTCACCATCGGCTGGACCTTCCCGCAGGTGACGCTGAACCGCCGGCTGGTCCAGATCGACATCTCGCCCGAGGTGATGGCCAACAATTACGAAAACCTGCTCTCGGTGCAGGGTGATGCGAAGCTGGTCTTCCAGCGCTTGTTGCAGATGGAAACCGACACCAACCCCGCCCGGCGCAGCGGCTGGGTGGATGAGCTGAACGCCGACCGCGCGCGTTTCTGGGAGAGCGCGGCACCGCTGCTGACCGACGAGCGGGTGCCGCTGCGGCCCGAACGCGCCGTGCATGCCTTCAATCGCGCGCTCGAAGCCTCGGGCCGGCCGGCGCTGATCTATTCCGATGCCGGCACGCCCACGCCCTATATGACCCGTTTCCTGAAGATCAACGACCGCGAGACCCGCTTCGCCATCCCGCGCGCCTTCGGCGGGCTGGGTTCGGCCTTGCCGGCGACGGTGGGCGCCTGGGCGGCGGATCCCGCCAAGCGGCCGATCGGCCTGTTCGGCGACGGCTCGTTCGGCATGAGCGTGGGCGAGCTTGAGACGCTTGTCCGCCTTCAGGTGCCGGCGATCCTGATCCTGTTCAACAACGGCACCTATGGCTGGATCAAGGGGCTGCACCGGCTGAAGGGCCACAATCAGTGTTTCGGCGTCGACTTCCTGCCGCCGGAAGGCCAGGCCATCGCTGAAGCTTTCGGGCTCAAGGCCTGGACGGCACGCACGGGTGCCGAACTCGACGAGGCGCTGGCCCTGGCCTTCGCCTGGAAGACCGGGCCGTGCTTCATCGACCTCAGGATCGAATCCCTGGCGGAGCGGGTGCCGCCGGTCTATTCCTGGCTGCGCCGGCGCGGTGAGGATCCAATGGCGCTGGACAGCGCCGATCACGGATACCGCTGAGGTCGGATCATCTCAGGCAGCCGGATCATCTCGGGCGGTGGGGCGCGGCGCGGGCAGCAGGTTCCGCCGCCGCGCCTCGGCCAGGAACCAGCGGCGGAAGGCGGCGACGCCGTTCTGGCTCATGAAGGCTTCCGGGCAGCACATGTAGAAGCCTTCGCCTGAAGAGCAGCGCTGGGGGAAGGCGGGCTTCAGCCGGCCGTCGGCCAGTTCGGCCAGGACATAGCTTTCCGGCACCACCGCCAGCCCCATACCGGCGATCGCCGCCTCGATGATCATGTCGGTGACCGAGAAGCGCGGCCCCAGGATCGGCCCGGTGAACGGGATGTCGGCCGCGCGCAGCCAGTGCATCCACAGGCTCGGCCGCGAGACGTTCTGGATCAGGGTGATCCGCCGCAGATCGTCTTCGGCGAGGAAGCCTTGGGCCGGCAGCAGGGCCGGGGCGCCGACCACCACGAGGTCTTCTTCAAACAGCAGATGGCTGCGGCAGGCGGCCCAGTTGCCCACACCGCGCAGGAAGAACAGATTGGCGTCGAAATCCGCCGGATCCTGGGTATTGGGGCAGGCCACCACCTCGAACAGGATCTCGGGCTCGGCATGTGCGAAATGTTTCAGCACCGGCAGGGCCCAGCGCCGTGCCAATGTGGGTGACATGCCGATGCGCAGGAAGTCTTCGGTGGTCCGGCCGCGCACCGCATCGATGGAGACTTCCTCCATCCGGTCGAGCAGATGCGAGATTTCTTCGTAATAGGCCCGGCCGGCTGCGGTCAGGATGATGCGCGGGCCGGCGCGTTCGAACAGGGTGACGCCCAGAAACTCTTCCAGATTGCGGATCTGGCGGCTGATGCCGCTCTGGGTGACGCACAGATCCTCGGCCGCCTTGGTAAAGCTCAGATAGCGCACCGCCGCATCGAAGGCGTGGAGGGCAGACAGGCTGGGCAGGAAGCGGCGCAAGCTCGTCTCCGGCGGTCAGAACCCGGCCGGGCCGGGTATCGGTGCACCGACCGGTGCCACCACCAGCCGGCCGATGCCGTCGGCCGCCAGCGTGAAGCGCAGCAGAATGACCACCGGGTCGGGCAGGCCGGTCGGGTCGAAATCGCCCGCCACCGCCACCCTGACCGCAACCTCCGCCCCGGCTTCCTGCCAGTCGATCGGGGTGAAGCGCAGGCGGATGGCGAAGATCTCGTGCGCCGCCCAGGCGCCGATCGACGGCCGGCCATGGATCAGCCGGTCGCCCCGGACCACCTCGGCGCCTTCGGTGAACAGCTGGCGGAAACTGTCGAAATCATCCTCGTTCACGGCCTCGATCCAGTCGAGGACAAGGGGCGTCGCCAGGTTGGACAGGCGGGACATCAGCGGTGCATCGGGCATGACGGTCGGTCCGGGCAGCGATCGGTTTCGTGGCATGGTCACATCTGATGGACGTGGACGGACATGATGCCGGTCACCTCCTGACGACATTCCGTCAGGAGCCGGACAAAAACCGCGATCCGCCCCGCATGATGCAGCGATGATCGGGCCGGCGGCGCTCAGGTGATTGGCTGTTTCCCCCCAGCCGGTAAGCCTGCGCCTGCGTGGGTGATCACGTCAAGACCGGTCTTCGATGTTTCACGTTGCAGTCCGCACGATCCTGGCCACCAGCCCGTGCAGCTCGTCGACATAGCCGGTGCGCCCGGATGGCGTGTCGGGGTCCGAGGTGATCACGACGACCATGTCGATGCCGGGCAGCAGATAGAGCAGCTGGCCGCCATAGCCCCAGCCATAGACCGCCGGCCGGACGCCCGTCTCACGCAGGAACCAGCCATAGCCATAGGCATCGCCGGTGAAGGGCGAGGTGGTGCGGGGCGTCCACATCTCGCGGATCCACCCCTCCGACACCAGCCGGGTTCCGTCTGCCGCAACCCCGCCCCGGCGGAGCATCTCGCCGATGGCAAGCAGGGCGCGGGGCGACAGCACCATCTGGTTGCCGCCCATATAGACGCCCTGCGGATCGCGGGTCCAGGGCGGGATGGTGATGTCGAGCGGATCCCCCAGCCAGTCGCGGGCCAGCGCCAGCGTGCTCTCGCCGCTGGTGCGGGTCAGGATCGCCGACAGCAGATGCGAATTGCCGGTGGAATAGAGCATCCGCCCGCCGGGCTCCGCCACGAAGGGCCGGGAGAGCGCCGTGCGCACCCAGTTCCGGCTTTCGACCCAGGCGCCGTAATAGGGGCCGGAGGTCCGCTCCAGCCCGGCCTGCATCGACAGAAGATGGCCGATGGTCAGCCGGTCCAGCCGCGGATCGGGATCATCCGGCAGGTCGGCGGGCAGCAGGTCCGCCACTTTCTGATCCGTGCCGGTCAGCACGCCCCGATCGATCGCGATGCCGGTGAGCAGGGCGATGATGCTTTTCGACAGCGATTTGACGTTCACCGGTCGCGTGGCCGGCGGGCCGCGATAGACCCGTTCGGCCAGAACCTCGCCCGCCTGCGCCACGATCAGCGTGTGCAGGCCGGTCAGGTGCCGGGCATCGTCGAGCAGCCGGTCGAGCGCGGGCGCCGCCGCCCGCCCGGCCCGCGGGGCGATGGCGGTGACGGCGGCGAGCGCGAGGCCGCCGGTGATCAGCCGGCGGCGGGAGGGCAGATATCCGGTCATGGAACTGGAGTTGGGGCGATGCCCGGCCGGATCAACGGCCGGGCATCCTGTGGTCACGCCTGGCGTGTGTTTCGCCACAAGCCGTAGAGCCCCGCCACATCGCCCGAGCAGAGCAGCGGCATGGCCTGCCGGATCTCGTCCAGTGGCCAGTCCCACCACGCCATCTCCAGCAGCATGGCGACGGCATGCTCGTCGAAGCGCTGCCGCACCGGCCGGGCCGGATTGCCGGCGACGATGGTGTAGGGGGCGACGTCGCGGGTCACCACCGCGCGGGTTGCGATCACCGCGCCATGGCCGATGGTGATGCCCGGCATGATCACCGCTTCGGCACCGATCCAGACATCGCTGCCGACCACCGTATCGCCCGCCGGCCGGTAGCCGTTCTCCGCCCCGGCGAAGGCGGGTTCCCCCGTCCACCAGAAGAAGGGGAAGGTGGAGACCCAGTCGGCGCGGTGGCCCTGATTGCCGGCCATGATGAAGGCGGCACCCGTGCCGATGGAGCAGAACGAGCCGATGATCAGCCGGTCGACATCATCGCGATCGGGCACCAGATAGCGGGCGCAATGGTCGAAGCCATGGCCATGATACCAGCCGGAATAATAGCTGAACCGGCCGGCCGTGATGTTGGGGTTGGTGATCTGGTCGCGGATCTCGCGGCCCTTGAACGGGCTCTCGAAGGCATTGGTCAGAAAGGGTGTGGTCATTGATTGAGCATTCCGCTGCGCGTCGTCCTGTATTTCCGCCATGCGCCGGGCATGACGATAGGACAGCCTTGAACGATATGTTCAGGCTGGAAACAGGTTCGCGCTGGGTCTGGCGGCCATGATGCTCATGGGGCGGGATGTTAGGTCAGCGGCCATGCCGGGGCAAGGCTTTCCCGCCCGTCAGACCAGCCGCCGGATCGGGCGCTTCTTCCAGATCAGGTGATAGAGCGCCGACTGCCCCGCCGCCAGCAGGCAGAAGGCGACCGGGTACGACATCCACACCCCTTCGATGCCGATCCGCGCCGACAGCGCCCAGCCGACCGGCAGGCCGATGGCGAGAATGGCGGTGCCCGAGACCAGGGTCGGCAGCAGCACCATGCCGCTGGCCCGCATCAGGCTGGAGGTGGCCATGCCCATGCCATAGATCACCAGCGCCCAGACCACGATGTGCAACAGGGTGCGGGCTTCCGCGACCACGGCCGGGTCGGCCAGGAACAGGCCGAGCAGGGGGCCTGAAAACGCATAGACCAGCGCCACCAGACTGCCGGTCAGCACGAGGTTGAAGGTGAGCGCGGTGCGCAGGATTTCGGACAGCCGGTCGGTGCGCCCGGCACCGATCGCCTGGGCGCCGAAGATCGAGGCGGTGATGCCGATCGAGATCGCCGGGAACTGGACATAGTTCACGATCTGGGTGATCGCGCCATAGGATGCGGTCGCATCCGAGCCGAAGCGGTTGACCAGCGACAGGATCAGGATTTCGGAAAGCGAGATCAGCACCAGCATGATGCCGGTGGGCAGGCCGATGCGCAGCACCTTGGCGAGCAGCACGCGGTTGAAGCCGAGCGCGCGCAGGAACGCGCCATCCGGCGCCAGCGGATGGTTGCGGCGGCGCAGATGGATCACCATCCAGGTGGTGGCGATGGTCATGGAGACGATCGAGGCCCAGGCCGGCGAGGTGACCCCCATCTGCGGCAGCCCGGCCCAGCCGCGGATCAGCGCCGGGGTCAGCACCATGCCGATCAGCGTGGCGAGGCCAAGGGTGAAGAGCGGCGTGATCGTGTCGCCCACGCCCCGCAGCATGGATGTCGCGAGCAGATAGAGGAAGATGCCGGGGGTTGCGATCAGCATGATCCGCGCATAGGCCACCGCCTGCGGCAACACATCGGGCGGCGTGCCCAGCAGGCTGAGGATCGCGGTGGTGGCCGTGCCTCCGAAGATGGCCACCAGCAGCCCGGCCGCCACCACCACGCTCAGCGTCGTGGCCGCGATCGCCTTGATCTGCCCGGTCTCGCCGGCACCGAAGGCCTGCCCGATCAACACCGCCGCGCCTGCGCCCAGCCCGATGATCAGCGAGATCATGAAGAACATCAGCGGAAAATACGACGTCACCGCCGCCAGCGCCGACACCCCCAGCATCTGCCCGACATAGATGTTGTTGAGGCTGCCCGACGCCGCCTGCAGCAGATTGCTGCCGATCATCGGCACCAGAAACGCCAGATAGGGCTTCCACAACGGCTGTACCGGCGCCTTGGGCGAGAAGGGCGACACCCGCGGCTTGCCACGGCCGGCCGGCGCCGGAGAACGGGGGGAGGGGGCAGACATCGGGGGCGCTCCGGGGCAGGCGTGCGGGATGGGGCTGGCACTCTAGCAGGGGGCGGGGTGGGGGGCTATGGGCAGAGCGGGGGTGGTGGGATGGGGGGACAGGGAACGCGTGGCCGGCTCTGATCCGCCCTTCCGTATCTGCCGCCGCCGGACCTCGTGCGCAACAGCCGGTCAGTCATCTGCATGTTGCGCTGCAACGTTTCGTAACACGACAAAACATGGGGAAAGTCAGGCGGCTGCTATTTTATGACCGATTGAAGCAACAGGTTGGGTCATGGCCAGGAAATCCCGCTCAGGAAAGGTCTCTCTGCGCCTGATGGCTCTTCTGGTGTCGGTCATACCGTCTCCCTGCATAGTCATTGCGGCCGCAGGGGCGCAGGAGATGATGTCGGTCTCTGTCGTCGTTGCGAGAGAAGGCCTGCTCACGGACCAGATCTCCATCGTCGGAACGCTGGTGCCGCGAGAGGAGGTGGAAGTTCATCCTCTCGTCTCGGGCCAGCCGATCACGCGAATTCTTGCGGAGACAGGGCAGTACGTTGAAGAAGGGCAGGCGCTGGCCATGCTCGATACCACCGATGCGCAGATGCTGCTCGACAAGAACGCCGTCGGCACCCTGCGGGCAGAAGCCGCTGTCGCCGTCGCGCGCAGCCGGGTGGATGTGGCGCTGGTTGCCGAAGCAGAAAGCAGACGAAGGCTGGAGCGTAGTCGTGCCCTGCAACCCAAGGGTGCCGTGTCCCTGCAGCTTCTGGATGAACATCAGAATGCTCATGCTCGGGCGGTCGCGGAGCTTGCTCTGGAGCGTCAGTCGCTCGCACTTGCCGAAGCCGAGGCGGACCTCGTGATCCATGAGCGCCGGGAAATAGAACTCAGGATCCAGCGTGGCACGCTCATAGCCCCGACGGCGGGGGTGATCCTCGACCGCAGGGCCCGACTCGGCGCCCTGGCGTCGGATGCAGGTGATGCTCTTTTCTCGATTGCGGAGAACGGTCTGGTGGAGGTCGTCGCACAGGTCGTGGAAACGGATTTTGTCCGGCTTCGCGACGGAATGCATGCCGAGATCAATCTGCCGGGACGGAGCGATCCGGCGACGGGCACGCTCAGGATGAAAGCTGCGCAGATGGATCCGGTGACCCGCAGTGGCGAGGTGCGGATCCGACTGGATGAGAATGATCGCGTCACGCCGGGCATCTTTGCGCGCGGCCACATAAAAATCGCCGAAAGACGCGGCATTCTGCTGCCGGGCACGGCGGTCAGAAGCCGCAGCGGTGAGGATATGGTCTATGTGGTGGCGAACGGGGTCGTGGATGTCCGCCCGGTGATGGTCGGGCTCCGGCGGGACGGGTTGGTGGAAATCACCGGCGGCCTGTCCGCGGGCGAAATGGTGGCTCTGAAGGCCGGCGGCTTCCTGAAGGATCGGGAGAAGGTTCACCCCGTGATTGCCGGCACGGATGCTGCGCCGAAAGACGAGCTGGCCGTATCACCCCCGACGGACGATGCACGGGGGCGCATGCGCGAATGAATACAAATATCTCCGCATGGGCCATACGCACGCCGCTGCCGTCCATTCTGCTGTTCGTGGTTCTGACCATCATCGGGCTCTACAGCTTTGTACGCCTGCCGATCACGTATTTTCCAACGGTCATCACGCCGTCGGTCCGCGTCACCATTGAACAGGCAGGTGCATCTCCCGCAGAACTTGAAATCCAGGTGACGCGGCTTGTGGAAAACGCCATAGCCTCGCTGCCAGCGATCCGACGGCTGGATTCCATGATCGATCAGGGGCGTTCCGTGACGACCGTGGAATTCGAACTGGGTCTGGTGACGCCGGACCGTGCCGTGGACGATGTGCGGGACGCGGTCTCCAGGATCAGGAGCGACCTGCCGGCCATGGCAGATGAGCCCTTGATCGAAAGGCTGGAAGAGGATTCCACATCCCTCGTCACCTATGCAGTCCTGAACCCCGATATGACGGTGACGGAACTGTCCTGGTTCATCGATGACACCGTGACCCGCGCTCTTCAGGGTCTTCCGGGTGTCGGGCGTATCGAGCGTGTCGGCGGTGCCGATCGCGAAATACATGTTGAACTGGATGTGGAGCGGTTGCAGGCCCTGTCGCTCACCGCCGGAACGGTCAACGACATGCTGCTGCAGACGCAGCTTGAACGTTCGGGCGGCCGTAGTGAGGTGAACGGCAACGAGGAGGTCGTGACCACGGCTGCCGCGGCCGAAACGATCACCGAACTGGCCGGGCGGCGTCTGGCGCTCGATGGTGAAAGCTCGGTCCGGCTTTCAGACATTGCACGGGTCCGCGATGCGAATGCCGAGCCCCGGGCCTTCGCCATGCTCGACGGTTCCGAGATCGCAGGCTTTTCCGTCTATCGCTCGGGCGGAGCGGGCGAAGTGGCCGTCGCTACCGCTGTCGCGGGCGCGCTTGAGGAGATCAGGACCGCTTATCCGGACCTGCAGTTCCGCCTGGTCGACGACAATGTGTCCTATACCGTCGGCAACTACCATGCGGCCATGAGCAGCCTGTTCGAGGGGGCGGCCCTGTCGGTCATCGTGGTGTTTCTGTTCCTGCGTGACTGGCGGGCAACCATCGTCGCGGCCGTGGCCCTGCCACTTTCGATCATCCCGACGTTCTTTGTGATCGGGCAGCTCGGGTTCTCGCTGAACATTCTCAGCATGCTTGCGATCACGCTGGTGACCGGCATCCTGGTCGATGACGCCATCGTCGAGATCGAGAATGTCGTGCGCCATCGCAACATGGGCAAGTCGGCCCGCCGTGCCGCGCTGGATGCCTCCGACGAGATAGGGCTCGCCGTCATCGCGATATCGGCGACGATCATCGCGGTATTTGCGCCGGTCGGGCTCATGAGCGGCGAGGTCGGGCTCTATTTCCGTGAATTCGGGCTGACCGTCGCCATTGCCGTCTTCTTCTCGCTGCTCGTCTCACGGCTGATCGTGCCCGTACTGGCGGCGTATTTCATGACCGCGGGGCCCCCGAAGGATGAGGAAAACGGGCGGCTGATGCGGTCTTACGAATACCTGCTGAAGATGAGCCTCAGGCACCCCCTGCTGACCGTCGGCACGGCTCTGGGGCTGTTCGCGATCGCGATCGTGTCGTTGGCGTCGCTGCCCACCGCCTTTCTGCCCGAAGAAGACATGGGGCGACTGACGCTTACGGTCGAACTGCCGCCGGGCGCCACCCTCGACGACACCCGGGCGGCAACCGATGACATTGCGGACCGCCTTCGCGGTTTCGAAGAGGTTCGGGGCGTTTTCGTCCGCGCCGGGGCGAGCATGACCGGGCAGGAGGATGTGCGTCACGCGATCGTGCTGATCAATCTCGTTCACAAATCGCAGCGCGAGAGGTCATTGTCGGCGATCGAGGCCGATCTGGAAAGAATGCTGGCAGCGTTTCCGGATCTGCGTCTGCGCTTCCTCAACAATCGGGGCAGTCGTGACGTTTCCTTTGCGCTGCTGGGCAGCGACGGCGATGCCGTTCAGGCGGCGGCGAATGCCGTCCTGCGTGAGATGTCGGCCGATGGCGACTTCGTCGACCCGTCCAGCGACAACATCGCCATGCGCCCGGAATTGCGGGTGATCGTCGACACCGACAGGGCCGCGATGCTCGGCGTGTCGCCGGCGATGATCGCCGAGACCATCCGCGTGTCCACCATCGGCGAGGTCGACAGCAGGCTGGCGGATTTTCTCGACGGGTCCAGAAAGATCCCGATCCGGGTCATCATCGATCCGGTTTTCCGGGGGAATCTGCCGGCCTTGCAGTTGTTGACCCTTCCGGCAGCCGGCGGCGGTCAGGTCCCGTTGTCGGCGGTGGCCGGGATCCGTTTCGACGAAACGGCTGCCGTGATCAATCGCATGGACCGTCTGCGTCAGATCGAGATGGGAACGGACATGGCCGCAGGCATGACCTCGGGGCAGGGTCTCGAAAAGCTGATGACGCTCGACAGCGTCCGCAACCTCCCCGATGGCATACACATACGGACAACGGGCGATTCCGACAGCGAGGGCGATGTCTTTGAAAGCTTCGTGCCCGCCATGGGCGCGGGGATCCTGCTGGTCCTGATCGTCCTGATTCTGCTGTTCGGCAGCGTGCTTGCGCCGTGGACGATCCTTGCGTCGCTGCCTCTCTCGATTGCCGGGGTCACCCTCGGGCTTGTGCTGGGCGGGCATGCCGTGTCCCTGCCGGTCGTCATCGGCATTCTGATGCTGATGGGCATCGTGACGAAGAACGCGATCATGCTGGTTGATTTCGCCATCGAACGCGAGGCGCAGGGGCTTGGCCGGATGGAGGCCATCGTCGAGGCGTGCTCCAGCCGCATCCGCCCGATCGTCATGACCACGCTGGCCATGGTCGGCGGCATGATCCCGTCGGCGATCGGCATTGGCGACGGCGGCGAGTTCCGGGCCCCGATGGCCATCGCCGTCATCGGTGGGCTTCTGGTGTCCACCCTTCTGTCCCTGATCGTGATCCCGTCGCTGCACCTGATCATGTCGACTCTGGGTGACCGCCTGACCTGGATTTTCCGGCGGGTTTTTCAGTCGGCCGGGGGCTAGAGCCTGCGTCAGGCAGGCTCGTTGGTGTGGCCGGTTTCCCCTGACACCCACTTCTCCATCACCACCCGCGGCACCGCCTGATACCCCACCTTTTCATAAAACGCCTTCACCGCCGTATTCGTCTCGCGGATCATCAGCAGCACCTTGCGCACGCCGTGGCGGCGCAGCCAGTCTTCGCCGGCGGTGACGATGTCGGTGCCGAGGCCCTGCTGGCGGCAGGTCGGGTCGACGGCGACGTAATAGAGCCAGCCGCGGTGGCCGTCATGGCCGGCCATGACCGAGGCGACCAGCCGGCCGTCGAGCCGGCCCGCCAGCACCTCGGAATGGGAGCGGCCGCGCGCGAAGGCGATGTCGTCCAGCGGTACGACTGATCAAGGCTGGCATCCGGGTGGAGCGGATCGAGCCCGGTAAGCCGCAACAGAACGGGCGACATGAGCGGATGCATCTGACGCTTCAGGAAGAAACGGCCTCGCCGCCGGCCCGGAGCCTGAAGGAGCAGATGCAGCGGTTCCGGGACTTCCGCCAGAGCTTCAACCACGAGCGCCCGCATGAAGCGCTGGATTATGAGGTACCCGCCGCGCGCTACCAGCCCTCGCCACGGCGTTTTGACGGCCGGCTGCGATCGCCGGACTATCCGCATGACGCCGAGATCCGGAGAGTGCGCAGGACCGGAGAGATCAAATGGCGAAACCGAAACCTGTTTCTGACCGAGGTGCTCTCAGGCGAGCCGGTCGGGCTGTTCCTGATCGGCCCCGAGACCTGGCTGGTGAAATACGGGCCTGTTGCGCTGGGCTCGATCAGGGGGAAAGCGGGCTTTGAAAAGTTTGGTGCGGGATCGTGATCCCGCACCAAACCAAGGCCGGAACCGGGGTGAGCTGTTACCTATGTCGCCGGTCTGAAGTGTTACCCGTCTTTCCGGTTGCTCAGGGCCGCAGCATGATTTGAGATCCGTGCGTATCGGGGCAAAACCGGCGCCAGATGACCGGTTATCTGCGCGCCAAGCCAACACGCTATCTTCCCTTCTGGGCGGGCGAGACATCACCCCTCAGGATCTGAAGTCGAAACAAAAGCCTCCGAAGGTTGACGAGGTGTCTTCTAACTGCTAATGATTCTCATTATCAAAATGGAGCGGAGAATGTCTGATAACCATCTGGAGCAAAGCGGATGAAACCCGGCACAGCCGAGGCGGCACTGCGCGTCTGCATGATCGGGCTCCCCGCCACCTGCGCCGTTTTCGGCGGCAGCATCATCCTTGACCATCTGGCTGATCTTGGCAGGCCCGAATGGCAGCAGGCGCTCGTCTCCATCACTGCAGGGGCTGTAATCGGTGGAGTCGTGGGATTCCTATTGGTGATTGTGAAGAAATTTATGATCAAGGACTAATCGTATGATCACCAGAGATTATGGGCTGCATCGACTTCATATTTGTATGGCATTATTATTGGCGGCGATATTCATATCAATTTCCAATTCATCTGAAGCCTCGCAAATTTCGAAGAACTCGGCAAAAGAGAATAGGAATATTGTTGAAATAGAAGATTTTTTGCCGGGTACGGGAGATGTCACAGTCTCAATAGGGGCAGATTTTTCTTATTTGAACCAGGACTCGAACACGTTCGCATTCGGGCTTGCGCCACAAGGTAACGTGATAACACTCGTCCCCTTCTCAGTTCCGTCAAATCGCCAGACTTATTCGTTTTCCGCCGCAGCAGCAGTGACCTATGGAATCACCGAAAGATTATCACTCGGGGCACGCATACGAGGAACGGCCGAGTTTACTGAGATCCAGACAGGCGGCCACTACACAAAAAGAGACGATAAATATGAAATATCTGACATTTCCCTAACTGGAAATTACAAAATTACACCCATCACAGAGAGTCCTTATTATTATATATTTGGAGAATATCGATTTCTGGAAATGGAAGATGATGTATCTATCGGTCACTCTTATGCCTTTGGCGCAGGCATCGGATGGCTGGAAGATCCTATTCTCATTTCTCTGGGACTCGCCTTCTCCTCGGTGGATGTCCGAGATCCAGAATCTTCTCTGAATTTCTCTGGGCGGTACATGATGGCATTTCCAGCAATAGCCTTCTCTGTCAACGAAAAGATCAATCTGACGTCCGGTGTGAGCCTTGGGTACATGCTCGACGACATGCCACACGGCGCAGGAGGATCATCGTTTAGCAGCGCCATGGCCTTCGGGCTCTCCTACCGCATGAGCCGCCAGACGGCGTTGAATCTCAACACCCGTTTTGGCTTGGCGGATAACGAGAGTGTCGGCATGCATGGCACGTGGATTTATAGGTTCTGAAAGGAGAATAGCATGAGGAAGCTACGGGCAATCTCTGGAATAGTGGTCCTGTTGTCGATCATGATCCACCCGGCATTTGCGTTGGAACAAGATCAGTCAGCAAAAATATTTGGACCGAAACACCGAGAACTCTACACTCGCGAATTAACAGAAGAAGAGCGTAAAAACATAACAGGAGCGATCCACCCAGTCATTATAGCGGTCGGGTGGGCCGCGGGCGCCGGAGGGGCAAGCATCGTCTATCAGTATGCCGCCAATGGTCAGGTCGACTGGTGGGAAGTAGCCACCAACGCTACGGGGGCCTTCGTCGGAGCACTTACCGGCGGAGCCCTGACTCCGTATATCGGACAAGTCGGCTCCGCCGTAGTAGGCGGAGCAGCAGGAATGATATCTTATTATGGAATGAATAATCATATGAACATCGGTTCTGTGTGCTCCACATGCCACCAGTGATTGCGGACGAGATGATCAGATATTACGCTTTATCGGTTCTGGTATTTTCTGTGCCCACAGATGTTTTGGCACAGGAAGCCACATTTCCATTTTTTCCGGGAGAGGTGATCAAGCCATTCAATATTCAGAAGTATAACAAAATAACGACACAAGTATTTGATAGCTCCTGCGGGGCAGCTTCGGTTGCAAACATAATCAGCGAATACTACAGGATACCGACAAATGAACTGGTAATTCTAGCAAACATGAATATACATGGGGATAGATCCGAGTATTCATTTGAAGATCTAAGATATGGGGTTGAATTTCACAATCTAACGCCCGTATACGTCGCGACTAATTATGAGGCACTTCTGGAGCTCAAGATTCCAGTGATCGCACATCTACGATTGCTTGACGGTAATCACTTTTCTGTAATAAGAGCTGTCACTGAAAATTACATATTTTTAGCTGATCCCGCCTGGGGGAATGTAAAATTGACGCGCACACAATTCGAAGAGAAATGGTTGAGTGATACAAATGAAGGTCATATCATGGCTATAATTTCTGAAAACAACATAAACACTTCTGATGAATATTTCGGTCTAAAAAAATATCGATAAATCAATCTATATGATATTTCATGATTTTAGATGAAATATGGGTATGTATTTATTAATACAAAATCAGCTTATTGGTAGTATTCTGAATATCTTTATAGATATTATATTGTGAATCAATCCGTTCAAAATTGCTCGTGAGCTAGAAATTCATGCGTAATTTCTTCCATCATGTTCTATTCTATATTCCGCAAACTGTCGTGCACATTCTAAATATAATCATGCCCGACTCACTCCTGCATCGAGAAGCATGTCTTCGATGGCGCAACTCCGAGATGTTGTCACCGCCTTCAAGGCACGCCGACACGAAACACAACCTCTCATCCATCACACAGGTCTCTTGCCACGCCATGGTCGCACCTCCGCGACCATCTTGCACACCTGTCACCCATGTCAGCGGGCTGAACTGTTACCTATCTAAGCGGTCTGGACCGACCGGTCTGGCCCCCCCTCACAACCACCTCTCCATCACCACCCGCGGCACCGCGTTATACCCCACCTTTTCATAAAACGCCTTCACCGCCGTATTCGTCTCGCGGATCATCAGCAGTACCTTGCGCACGCCGTGGCGGCGCAGCCAGTCTTCGCCGGCGGTGACGATGTCGGTGCCGAGGCCCTGCTGGCGGCAGGTCGGGTCGACGGCGACGTAATAGAGCCAGCCGCGGTGGCCGTCATGGCCGGCCATGACCGAGGCGACCGGCCGGCCGTCCAGCCGCCCGACCAGCACCTCGGAATGCGAACGGCCGCGGGCGAAGGCGATGTCGTCCAGCGGGTCGTTATAGGGCATCACCAGATTGCAGGCCTGCCACAGCGCCACCAGCGCCGGCAGTTCGGCATCGTGGACGGGGCCCACCGTCAGGCGGGGCCGGTCGGGCCGGTCGTCGGGATCGGTGGCATCGGTGCTGTCCATCGGCGTGGTCCTTTCGTTGCGGGGCGGCGTGCGGGCCATGCGGTTTCGTGGCCGCAGATCAGCAGAGATCCATGACCACAGAATGACAAAACCGCAGCGCCAGGGGCCAGCCTGTGGAGCAGCCGCTTGACTCGTCGGTAACCAGCTATTACGGATGGAAAACCCATGAGTTTTTCTTTCGGCCAATCCGGTTTCCGTATGCGTCACCCCCTATGCCGGGTGGCGTGACGTCCGGGGCCGGGTCGGAGGGAAAGCCGGGGCAAGCCCGGCGGCGGAATCAGACCGGGCGGAACCGAACGGGAGGAAGCCCATGTCGATGGATGTCGCGGGCCCCGCCATCAGGGCGGTGCCGGCATGACGGGCGAGGTGCGGGCACCGGCCGGGGGCCTGCTCCGCCTGGCCGATCTGCTGAACACGGTCGTCGCCCGGATCGTGGTCTGGCTGGTGCCGGTGATGGTGGTGGTGACCATCATGGATGTGGCGCTGCGCCTGTTCGCCGGGCGGGCCACGCTCTGGGCCTTCGATGCCACGGTGCAGTTCTACGCCGCCCATTTCCTGCTGCTCGGCGGTTTCACCCTGCTGCGCGGCGGCCATGTCGGGGTCGATATCCTGCGCGAGCAGGCGGGGCCGCGCACCGGGCTGGTGATGGATGTGGCGTCCTGGATCGCCTTCTTCTTCCCCTTCGCCATCGTGATGGTGCTGTGGAGCTGGGATTTCATGATCGCCTCGTGGGCGATCCATGAAACCTCGCCCGGGGTTGCGGCGCTGCCGGTCTATCCGATCAAGACCCTGTTCTTCGCCGGCAATCTGCTGCTGCTGATCCAGGGCGTGGCGGAATTTCTGCGGGTGCTCGCCGGCGGTTTCAGCCGGCTGAAGGGGGCGTGACGCCATGCATCTCTCCCCCGAACTCTTCACCATCCTGATGTTCGCCGGCCTGCTGGTCGGGCTGCTGCTCGGCCATCCGCTCGCCTTCGTGCTGGGCGGGCTGTCGGTGATCTTCGCCATGCTCGGCCCCGGTATTCCCGCCTTCGGCATCGTGATCAACCGGGTCTGGGGCCTGGCCGACAATTACGTCATGGTCGCGATCCCGATCTTCGTGTTCATGGCCCGGCTGCTCAGCGACAGCGGCATCACCGACCGGCTGTTCCACACGTTGCGTCTGCTGTTCGGGCCGGTGCCGGGCGGGCTGAACTTCGCGGTGATCATCATCTCGGTGCTGCTGGCCGCCGCCACCGGCATGGTCGGCGCGTCGCTGGCCGTGATGGGCGTGCTGGCCCTGCCGGCGATGATCTCTTACGGCTATCGCAAGGAAACCAGCACCGGCGCCATCGCCGCCGGCGGCAGCCTGGGCATTCTGATCCCGCCCAGCATCATGCTGGTGGTGATGGGCGGCTATGCCCAGCTGTCGGTCGGCAAGCTGTTCGCGGCGGCGCTGGTGCCGGGCCTGCTGCTGGCGGTGTGCTATGCGCTCTATACCGGCATCCTGTGCTGGATGAAGCCGCAATACGGGCCCCCGGTCACGGCCGAGGAACGCGCGCAGACCTCTACCGGCGCGCTGCTGCTGATGCTGCTGAAAGAGGTGGCGCCCACCCTGGCGCTGATCCTGGGCGTGCTCGGCTCCATCTTCACCGGCATCGCGACCGTCACCGAGGCGGCCTCGATCGGTGCGGCCATCGCCTTCCTGATCATCCTGGCCTATCGCCGGTTTTCATGGGCGATGCTGCGCACCGCGGTGATCGAAACCGGCATCACCACCGCCATGGTCATGTTCGTGGCGATCGGCGCCACCGCCTTCACCGGGATCTTCGTCGCCGGCGGCGGCATGGGGGTGGTGCAGTCCTTCTTCACCGGGCTGGAGATCGGCCGCTGGGGCACCTTCGCCCTGCTGATGTTCGCGGTGTTCATCGCCGGCATGTTCCTCGACTGGCTCGGCGTGATCATGATCTGCTTCCCGATCTTCCTGCCGATCGCCGCCGCCCTCGGTTTCGACAAGCTGTGGTTCGTGATGATGATCGCGGTCTGCCTGCAGACCTCGTTCCTGACACCCCCGGTCGGCTATGCCCTGTTCTACCTGAAGGGCGTGGCGCCGAAGGGGGTCACCACTATGCACATCTATCGCGGCGTCGTGCCCTTCGTGCTCATCATCCTGGGCGTGATCGGGCTGTGCGCGCTGTTCCCCGGCATCGTCACCTGGCTGCCCACCCGTGTGGGCTGATACCGGCCAGGCCGAAGAAACATCCCAACGACCAGACACGTCCGCATGAACGGACGGCGCGGAGGAAACATCATGCCCAGTATCACCATATCCGGGATGGCCAGGGTCGCCGGCCTCTCAGCCGGTCTGGCACTCTCAGCCGGTCTGGCACTCGCAACCGGTACCGCCCTTGCGGCCGACGCCACCATGCGCATGACAACCACCTGGACCAGCGGCATCAACCTGATGGAGGGCGACAAGAAATTCGTCGAGATCGCCAATGCGATCACCGGCGATGCGCTCAAGATCGAGTTCTTCGAAGGCGGCACGCTGGTCCCGCCGACCCAGGTCTTCGATGCGGTGCAGAGCAATACCGTCCAGGCCTCGGCCGACTGGCCGGGCTATTGGGCGGGCAAGAATTCGGCCTTCGGTCTGCTCGGCAGCTACCCCATGCTGTTCACCGCCGCCGACTATATCCTCTGGACCAAGCAGTGGGGCGGGTTCGAGGCCTTCCAGGAAGCCTATGGCCAGTTCGGCATGGTCTATCTGCCCTATGCCGTGGTCTCGATGGAATCGGGTCTGCGCGGCCGCAACCCGATCCCGACGATCGCCGATATGGAAGGCAAGCGCATCCGCATGTCCGGCCGCGCCCAGGGCGAGATCCTGAAGCGGCTGGGCGCCGCCCAGACCCAGATCGCCGGCGGCGAGGTCTATCAGGCGCTGGAGCGCGGCGTGGTCGATGCCGCCGAATTCTCCGGCCCCGGCGTCGACTGGGGCATGGGGCTGCAGGAGGTCTCCAAATACTGGATGCCCCCGGGCTGGCATCAGCCGGGCTCGATGAGCGGGGTGATGATCAACAAGAAATTCTGGGACGGGCTGCCCGAAGAGGTTCAGACCAAGCTGAAGATCGCCGCCGACGCCACCCTGTCCTGGTCGATCGCCTATTACGAGCATGACGCGGTCGAGGCGGTGCGCAAGTTCAAGGAGGCCGGGACCGAAGTCGTGCAGCTGCCGGCCGAGGACGTGGCGAAGCTGCAGGAGATCTCCAACCAGGCTCTGGTCGACGAGGCCTGCGCCAACCCGCTCTTTGCGAAGATCGCCGCCTCGCAGGTCGAATACATGGCAGACTATGCCGAATGGCGCGGCATGGCCGGGGATTTCGCCATGGGGCGCAATCTCTCCAAACTGCCTGATGTCGCGAAGCTGAAATCCTGCGCCGGCTGACATCGCCTCCGGAGGCTGCCCGATGACCACCGACACGCCGTCCTCTCCCATCCTTCCGGAGGTGACCGCCGCGGGCGGCCTCACCATCGACCTGCTGTTCGCGCGCCAGGCCCGCGCCACCCCCCAGGCACCGGCCCTGGCCGATGCCGGGGGCGAGGTCGCCTTCACCTATGGCGCGCTCTTCGCCCGGGTGTCGCGGCTCGCCGCCTGGCTGACCGGCCCGGCCGGGCTGAGGCCGGGCGACCGTTTCGCGGTACTGGCCGAAAACCGCACCGAATATGTCGAACTTCTGCTCGCGGCCGCGATGAGCGGCACCATCCTGGCCGCGATCAACTGGCGGCTGGCACCGCCCGAGGTCGCCCATTGCCTGCGCCTGGTCGAACCCGGGCTGATCGTGGCGAGCCCCCGCCATGCCGGGCTGCTGGATGCGGCAGCTGTCGGCGATGTGCCGCATCTGCTCTTCGGCCCGGATTTCGAGGCGATCGCCACCACCGGCCCGGTGCCGGATCTGCCCGCGGTGACCGGGCCCGAAAGCGGGCTGGTCATTCTCTACACCAGCGGCACCACCGGCCTGCCCAAGGGCGCGCTGATCAGCCACCGGGCCGAGATCGCCCGGACGCAGGTGATGGCGATCGACCATGCCATTCCGCCCGGGCGCGGTTTCGTCGCCTGGGCGCCGCTCTTCCACATGGTTTCGGCCGATCAGGTGCTGGGCACGCTGATCCGTGGTGGCAAGGTGACGGTGGTCGACGGCTACGACCCCGAGGCCATCATCCGGGTCGTAGCGCGCGAAAAGATCGGCTGGCTGGTGCTGATGCCGGGCATGATCGAGGATTTCCTGGCCCATCTGGCGGAAGCCGGGCCGATCGAGCCCGATGTGATGGTGATGGGCTGCATGGCCGATCTGGTGCCGCTGGCCCAGATCCAGGCGGTGACCCGGGCCTTGAACGCGCCCTATCTCAACAGCTTCGGGTCGACCGAGACCGGCGCCGCCCCCGCCTCTGCCGCGGTGATCGGCGTGGGGGAGCTGCCCGCCGGCCTGTCCAAGCGCCAGAGTTCCGGCTGTGCGGTGCGCCTGGTCGACTGGGACGATACGGAAGTGCCCGACGGCATGCCGGGCGAGGCGACGATCCGCTCGCCCTCGCTGTTCTCGGGCTATTGGAACAATCCGGAGGCCACTGCCGAAGACTTTCGCGGCGGTTGGTTCCATATGGGCGACATGTTCGTCCGCAATCCGGATGGCAGCCTGGATTTCGTCGACCGGCGCAAATACCTGATCAAATCGGGTGGTGAGAACGTCTATCCCGCCGAGATCGAACGGCTGATCCTGGCGGGCGCCGACATCCGCGAGGCGGTGGTGGTGCGTGCGCCCGATGCGCGCTGGGGCGAAGTGCCGGTGGCGGTGGTCGCAGCCGCACCCCACGTAACGCGCGAAGACGTGCTCGGCCGCTTGCATGGCCGGCTCGCGCGGTACAAGCTGCCCAAGGCGGTGGTGTTCCTGGATTACGACGCCTTTCCCCGCTCGACCACCGGCAAGATCAAGCGTCACGACGTCGAAACCCTGCTCGACAGTCGGGGCCAGCTCAAGGGAGATCCCGCCCCATGACCACCGCATCCGGATCCGCAGCTGACGTCTCAACCAATGGTTATGTCCACGGCTTCGCCGAAGGCGCCGTGCTGCTGGAGCGCCGCGGCCCGGTTGCCTGGGTGCGGATGAACATGGCCGAGAAGCGCAACGCCATGTCGGAAGCGCTGGTGCAGGGCCTTGCCCGCGCCGTCGATGCGGTGGAGGCCGACCCGGCCTTCCGGGTGATGGTCATCACCGGCTCGGGGCCTGCCTTCTCAGCCGGCGGCGACCTCGCCCTGTTTCAGCGGCTGGTCGGCAGCGGCACGCTCGATACCTTCGACACATATCTTGAGCGCGGCCGGGCGATGTTCACCCGGATCGAACAGTTCCGCCGCCCGGTGATCGCCGCGGTCAACGGCGTCACCGTCGCGGGCGGGCTGGAGCTGATGCTGACCGCCGATCTGGTCTATGCGGCGGAAAGCGCCCGGATCGGCGACGGCCATGTGAAGTTCGGCGTGATGCCCGGCGGCGGCTCCACTGCCCGGCTGTCGCGGCGGCTGCCCTTCAATGTGGCGAGCGAGCTGCTGCTGACCGGCCGTCTCGCCGACCCCCGCGAGCTTGCCGCCCATGGCCTGGTCAATGCCGTGCTGGCCGACGACGCGCTGGAGACCCATGTCCAGCAGGTGGCCGAAACCATCGCCCGCCACAGTTCCGACGGTATCGCCCGGATCAAGGCCCTGCATGCCCGCGCCCGTGACCGCAGCCTGGACGACGCGCTCGCGACCGAGGTCCGCGCCCTGCTGGATTATGCCCGCGGCCCGGATCTGCTCGAAGGGCTGACCGCCTTCGTCGAGAAGCGGGCACCGCGGTTCAGGTGAGCCGCCGCGCTCTCTGCTACCCCTACGCCCGATGATGCCCCCTACGCCCGATGATGCTTCGGGGGCAGGCCGTAGGTCTTCTTGAACGCGGCGGTGAAGCTGGTCGGGCTGGTATAGCCGGCGATCCAGGCCGCCTGGGCGATCGGCACGCCGTCGCGTTCAAGGGCCGCCCGGGCGGCCTCCAGCCGCTTCAGGCGGATGAATTCATAGACCGTCATTCCCAGATGTTCCTTGAAATGGCGCTGGATCGACGAGGTGCTGAGGCCCATTTCGCGGGCGATGCCCTCGACGGTCAGCGGCCGGCCCAGATTCTCAAGAATATGGTCGTGGATGCGGGCGATCTGCCGGCGGCTCATCTCCACCGGTTTCGGCGTATCGTCGCCGGTGGCGTCCAGCATCTGCAGGCAGGCTTCGCACATCAATTGCAGGGCGTGCGACTTGCGATAAAGCGTGCGCAATTCGCCCTGCATCGGCACCGGCGGTTCCAGAATGCGTTCGGCAAGCTGGATCAGCGCCGGCCGGGCTCGAAGCTGAACCGGTTCAGATGGCCGGCGAAGAAGCGGCGCAGCGCCGGCATGCCGTTTTCGGGGCAGCTGCGCATCAGATCCTGCATCCAGGGCAGGGGCGCTGAGACCATCACCTTGCGCATCGCCACATCGCTGTCGTTCACGAAGCGGACCAGGCAGGGCCGGGCGACGTTGAGCAGGAAGACCTGCGGCACCGAGATGTCGGAATCGCCGGCATCCAGGCGGAAATGCTCGCCATCCATCACGAAATGCTGCGCGCCCTGCAACAGCACGATGACCATGAATTTCGGCCAGACCTGATGCAGCTCCTCGTCGGGCGTGCAGGTCGCAAGGCCGGTCATCGTGCCGACGAACAGGTCATGTGGAATGCCCAGGGCGGGCGCAGTTTCCTGCATGTGAACACCTTGATCACGCTTGGGTCGGGTCAGGTGTCCTCACGACGCTGCCATCGTGCCTGCGCAGGTCTTTGCCGCTTTTGAAGAGGTCATGTCGCACGACAGCGCCGACACCCTAGCCCTAAACATCGGAAAGTCAATGGACTTCCACCGCCCTGGCAGGGGGCGGAGGGGTGTTCGCGTATGTCGGAGAAAAACATATGGCACGCATGGCGTATCGGGCAGGCGCGGGAAAATGGGCGTTTTCCGTGTCCTGGGCAGCACTTCTGGCCGCAGGGCCGGCCGTGGCGGAAGACGCGGTCCGGCTGGACGTCCTGAAGGTTGAAGAACGGGCGACCGAGAACGGCACCGGCCCGGTCGGCGGCTATGTCGCCCGGCAGAGCCGGACCGGTACCAAGAGCGATACGCCGATCGCAAAAACGCCGCAGAGCGTGTCGGTCGTCAGCCGGGAACAGATGCAGGCCCAGCAGGTCGAAAGCGTCGCTGAGGCGCTGCGCTACACCCCGGGTGTCTTTGCCGAATATCGTGGCGCGTCCAATCTGCGCGATGAGATCTTCGTTCGCGGCTTCTATTACGTGCCGAAATATCTCGACGGGCTGTTCCTGGGCGGCGACCTCTCTTACGCCAAGATCGAGCCCTATCTGCTGGAACGGGTGGAAATGCTTGCCGGCCCGTCCTCGGTGCTCTACGGCCAGGCCAATCCGGGCGGGCTGGTCAACATGGTCAGCAAGACGCCGACCGATATGCCCCTCTACGAAACCGAGGTCTCGATCGGCACCGGCAATCACTACGGCGCCGCCTTCGACCTGTCGGACCGGCTGACGACCGATGGCCGCTGGGCCGGCCGGCTGGCCGTCACCGGGCTCAATCGCGATCTTCAGGAAGACGGCGCCGAACGCCGCGCCTTCGCGGTGGCGCCCTCGCTGCGCTGGACCGATCACGAGACCACCAGCCTCACCATCCTCGGCGGCTATCAGAACGAGCCCGATGCCGGCTATCGCAACTTCCTGGATGCGGCCGGCACCATCGTGCCGATCCCGGGCTATGGCTATGTCCCCCGCGACTTCTTCGTCTCCGATACCGGTTTCGAGAAGTTCGAGCGCGAACAGCTCTGGATCGGCTATCAGCTGGAGCATGCGGTCTCGGATGCGCTGACCCTGCGCCAGAATGCCCGCTATCATCAGGTCGAGACCACGCATCATACCCTGATCTATGGCAGCGCCAGTGCCAGCCCGACCACCGGGGCCGCCACCATCTACAGTCGCAGCCTGACCGGCGGGGCCGACGACTGGCGGCAGTTCGCGATCGACAACCAGGCCGAATACCGCTTCGGCACCGGTGCGGCGGCCCATACCCTGCTGGCCGGCCTGGACTATCGCCACCGCACCCGCGACTACATCTGGGGCCGCAACCGCAATGTGCCGTCGATCGATGTCGCCAATCCGGTCTATGGCAATTTCGACTTCTCCTCTCTGGACCTCACCACAACCGATGATCAGGATCTGACGGCGGAACAGTTCGGGCTCTATCTGCAGGACCAGATCGAGATCGACGGTTTCAGCCTGCTGGCCGGTCTGCGGTATGATCGCGCCTCGACCGATATCGACGACAACTTCAACGACCTGTCCTATTCCTACGACGACAATGCGCTGACCTGGCGGGTGGGGGCGCTCTACACCTTCGATAACGGCATCGCGCCCTACGTCTCGTATTCGACCTCGTTCGAACCGTCGCTTTACGCCCCCGAAGCGGGGCAGCCGGCCTTCGACCCCACCACCGCCCGGCAGGTCGAACTCGGCGTCAAATACGCGCCCGAGGGGACCGGCCTGCTGCTGACCGCCGCGGTCTATGATCTGCGCCAGAAGGATGTGGTGATGAGCGCCTGGGATCCCGACCTCGGCCGGTCGGTCTATTCCCAGGTCGGCGAGGTCCATAATCAGGGGCTGGAGCTGTCGGCGAAGGCTGAACTGGACGAGCACCTCTCGATGGTGGCGAGCTATTCCTATATCGACTCGACCATAGAGGACTCGGTGACCGCCGCCGAGATCGGCCGGACGCCGGCGCGGGTGCCTGCCCATACCGCGTCGCTCTGGGCCGATTACCGATTCACCGACGGTGCCGTGCAGGGGCTGGGTCTTGGCGCGGGCGTGCGCTATATCGGCACCAGCCAGGGCAACAACACCAATGACTTCGAGGTGCCGGCCGTGACCCTGTTCGATGCCTCGGCCAGCTATGATTTTTCGGCCCTGGGCGGCAGCTGGCAGGGCGTGTCGGTGCAGGTCAACGCCAAGAACCTGACCGACGAGACCTATGTCGCCTCCTGCGCCAGTGCCTATGCCTGCTTCTATGGCGAAGGGCGGACGGTGGTCGCGACCCTGAAGAAGCGCTGGTGAGCCGACCGATGATCCGTCCGACGCGCGCCGTCGTGCTTCCCCTCCTGATCCTGCTCGCCTCCCCGGCCGCCGATGCGGCCGGGGGGCAGGCGGTCGGCGGTAGGCTTGCCGCCGGTGAGACGGCTCTGATCGATCCTGCGGCGGCGCCGGGCGATTATCTCCGCGGTCGCCTCACCGTCGACGGCGGCCGCTTCGATCTCGATCTGGTCGATGGCGCAGGTGTGCCGCTCCGCCATTTCGGCAGCGACATCCCGACCGTCCGCAGCTTCCACCATGTCATGGGTGACACGGGCGAGCGGTTGCAGATCCGTGCGGTTGAGCCGGGCGGCTGGCGGATCGAGCTGGACCCGCCGGTCCCGGCTGCCGCCCAAAAGGCGCCTGACCCGGAACCGTTGAGCCCGACCATCGCAGCCCTTGCGCGCGATCTCGCCCGCGGCGGCGATACCGCCGGCTTCTGGGCGGACATGGCCGCGCGCGGCACGCCGCTGGTCGAGCCCGCCGACCGCCCCGACCGGCGGATCGTAACCTTCCTCGCCCGCGGTGCCCGGCACAACGTCCGGCTGTTCGGCGGGCCCGGCACCGGCCATGACGAGTTGCAGCGTCTGGGCAACGCCGATGTCTGGTATCGCAGCTATGTTCTGTCCTCGGACACGCGGCTCGCCTATCAGCTGGCCCCGGACGTGCCCGATTTCGCCGGCACGGCGCGCGAACGCCGGGTGGCGGTGCTGGCCACCGCCGCGGCAGATCCGCTCAATCACCATCCCTGGCCGGCCGATGCGCCCGACGTCTGGGCACGCGATTCCCTGCTGGTGCTGGATGATGCGCCGGATCAGCCCTGGGCGGATGCCGGGGCCTCCGTGCCGCGCGGCCGGCTCGATCACCTGCGGCTGACCAGCCGCCGTCTCGGCAATACCCGCGACATCACCCTTTACCGCCCGGCCGGTTTCGATCCGGCGCGGCCGGACACCGTGCTGCTGATTCTGTTCGACGGCCGGGAGTATCAGCGGAAGGTGCCGGTGCCGCGGATTCTGGACGCGATGATCGCGGCCGGTGCCATTCCGCCGGTGGTGGCGGTGCTGGTCGACAGCCTGGACCAGGACACCCGCGGCCGCGAACTGCCGGGCCATCCGGATTTCGCCGACATGCTGGCGGAAGAGCTGCTGCCGATGGTACGCGCCGCGGCCGGCTTCGCCCCCGATCCGGCCCGCACCGTGCTTTCGGGGTCGAGCTTCGGCGGTCTGGCCGCGATGACCGCGGCGCTCCGCCATCCGGACATTTTCGGCAATGTGCTCTCGATGTCGGGCTCGTTCTGGTGGAGCCCGTCCGGCACGCCCGAAACCGGGCGGGAATGGGTGGCCGGCCGGGTTGCGGCGGCGGCCATGCCGCCGCCGCTCCGGGTCTTCCTCGCCGCCGGGATCTACGAGACCTCGGGCGATGGGGTGACGGCGTCGATCCTCGACACCAACCGCCATCTGCGCGATGTGCTGATGGCGAAGGGCGTCTGGGTGCGCCACCGCGAATATGCCACCGGCCATGACTATGTCGCCTGGCAGGGGGTGCTCTCCGACGGGCTGGTCGCTCTGTTCGGGCGCGACCAGCCCTGACCGGCTCAGCGGCCGACCGGCTCCCAGCCATAGGCTGCACCATCGCTGCCCGGCGTCACCCGGCCGATGCCGGGGAAGGTGATATGGGCCCCGGCCACCAGATAGCCCTTCGCGGCGGCATCCTTCATGGCCTCCAGCCGGCTCCGGCGGGCGGCGTCCTGGTCGACGTCGAAGTCGATGGTGACCTCGGGGTCGGCGAACTGCACGAATTCGCCATGGGTGATGTCGCCCCAGACCACCAGCGTCTCACCCTGATCGCTGACCACGATCGAGGAATGGCCCGGGGTGTGGCCGGCGCGCAGGATCGACTGCAGCCCCGGCACCGGGTCGGCGCCATCGGCGAAGGTCGCAAAACGGCCGGTCTCGCGATAGGGGGCCGTCATGGCGACCGCCTCGTCGAAGCCGCGCCGGGCGGCCTCGGGGGCGGCGGCGCGGGCCTTCTCGCTCAGCCAGTAGGCGGCATCGCGTTCGGCCACATGCAGCCGCGCCTTCGGGAACACGGCCTTGCCGTTGCGGGTCAGCCCGCCCGAATGGTCGGCATGGATATGGGTCAGCACGATGTCGTCGATCTCGTCCGGCGTATGGCCCGCCGCCTTCAGGCTTTCAGGCAGATGGCCGAGCTTCGGCCCCAGCAGGTCGCCGGTGCCGGTATCGATCAGCACCAGCCGGCCATCGGGCATGGCGACCAGATAGGTGTTCACCGCCAGCGTCACCGGCGACTGCTTGCCGGCGCGGGCCAGTGCCGCTTCGATCTGGGGCTTGGGTTCGCCGCGCATGATATCGGCCAGCGGCACCGGGATCTGACCGTCGGACAGGGCGGTGACGCCGATCCGGCCGATGTCGATGTGATAGGGGGCGGAGAGCGGGTCATCCGCAGCGGCGGGGCCGGCGAGGACCGAAAGGCCGAGCAGGCTGGCGAAAGCGAGCGAGGCGGCGAGGGGGGTCTTCGACATGGGAAGAGGTCTCCGTGATCATCGGGACGGGCTTGCCCCGGACGCCGCTTCAGGTATCTATGGTCAGGTCAGCAATCAAATCGATGCGGATCATGGAGACTATCGATCATTTCAATCTGCGCGCCTTCGACCTCAACCTGCTGGTCGCCTTCGACGCACTGATGGAAGAGGGCAGCGTCACCCGGGCGGCCCGGCGGCTGAAGATCGGCCAGCCGGCGATGAGCCATGCGCTGTCGACCCTGCGCATGCTGCTGGATGACGAACTGTTCGTGCGGGTGGGGCAGGCGATGCAGCCCACCGCACGTGCCGTCGCCGTGGCCGGCCCGGTACGCACGGCGCTGATGCAGGCCCAGGCGGCGCTGGGGGCGCGGGAAAGCTTCCGCCCCGAAACCGAACGCCGCATCTTCCGCCTGGGCATGTCGAGCGAGCTGGAACTGCTGCTTCTGCCCGCGCTCACCTCGCGTCTGGCGACGGAGGCGCCTGGCATCCGCCTGCATGCCCGCATGGCGCCGTCCACCCAGGTCGAGACGATGATCGACACCGGCGTGATCGATCTTGCGGTCGGCTGCTCGCTGGAGCCGGCCAGCCGGCATCGCGGGCTGGACCTCTTCCCGGCCGGGGTGTCGTGCTGCTTCAACCCGCAGCGCCTGGCGCTGGATGTGCCGGTCGGGCTGGATGACTATCTGGCCGGCCGTCATGCCGTCATCTCGCAAAGCGAGAGCCTGCATGGCTGCGTGCACGAGGCGCTGGAGCGGATCCGCACCGATCTCGACGTGGTGATGGCGGCGCCGGATTTCCTGACCGTGCTGTCGGCCGCGGTCGAGGCGCCGGTGATCGCCACCATCTCGACCCGCGTTGCCCGGCGCTTCGCCCCGCCGCTGGGCCTGGCCGTCTCTCCGGTGCCGCTGGATCTGGTGTTCCCGCCGGTGCGCATGGTCTGGCCGGTGCGGCTGGATCGCGACCCGGCGGCGGCCTGGCTGCGCGACCGGATCATCGAGACGCTGGGCCTCGACGTGGTGCATGATCGGGCGGCATGACGATGACCGTCACCGGGGGGAGACATGACGACATCCTTCGCCGCAGTCCTGGACCGGGCCACCCGCCATCATGGCGGGTCCGGCGGGCTGGAGGCCCGCCTTGCCGCCACGCCCTGGGCGGCTCGCACGGCCGACGAACTGCGCGCGGTGCCCGACGATCGCTTCCTGGCTGAGGCCACCCGGGTGATCTTTCAGGCCGGTTTCGACTGGGCGGCGATCGATCGTCGCTGGCCGGAGTTCGAGGCGGCATTCGAAGGCTTTGACCCTGCCCGCTGGTCGCTGATGTCGGATGACGATCTCGACCGGCTGATGGCGGCGCCCGGCATCGTGCGCAACGCCGCCAAGCTGCGCTCGGTCGGCGGCAATGCCGCCTTCTTCTCCGATGTCGCCCGCAGCCATGGCTCGGTCGCGGCCTGGATCCTGACCTTCCCGGCCGGGCGCTATATGGAGCTGGTGCGCGAGCTGAAAACGCGCGGCGACCGTCTGGGCGGCAAGACCGGCCAGCTGCTGCTGCGCCGGATGGGCGTGCCCTCGCTCATCTGCTCCGATGACGTGGTCAAGGCGCTGATCACGGCGGATGTGGTTTCGAAAGCGCCGTCATCGGCGAAGGACTTCGCCGCGGTCCAGGGTGCCCTGGACCGCTGGCAGGCGGAAACCGGCTTCGATCTCACCCGGATCAGCCGCATTCTGGCGTTGTCGGTGGGCTGATCTCCCGGCGCTTCATGTGCCGCCGACGATCGCCGGCCGGACCAGTGCCGCCAGCGCCGATCGCATCGCCTGGGGGTCGGTCACCCGGCGCGGGAAGCGGATGCGCAGATCCCCGTCGGGGGAGGTGAGGTCGATACCCTCGGGATCGATGCCCGCCGCGCGCCAGCGTCCGGCATCGCCGCCGCCATGCAGCCGGGCCAGGCGCCCGGGCAGGTCCTCGCCCCAGGGGCCGTTCAGCCGCTCCACCTCGTCGGCCTCGGCGGCGAGCAGGGCCTCGGCGCCGGCAAGATCGGTCAGGAAATGCGCCACCTGCGGCTCGCCCGCATTGCGCCGCGGTCCGCCGGCGACGCGCAGATCCGCCATCTCCAGCCGGTAGAGGCCGATATCCGGCAGGGTCATATAGAGCTTCGTCTTCGGATGCCGGGCCAGATAGCGCCGGCGGACCGCTTCCAGCCTTGCCGGATCGGTTACCTGCACCACCCGTCCGACGATGGTCATCCGCACCCCCGCCAGCACATCGGTAAGCCCCGGCTCGACCAGGGTCAGCGACGCGCGCGGATCGGCCGCCAGATTGCGGGCATGCAGCGCCAGCCCGGCCATGATGAAGACCGGGCTACCGTCGTGATCGGTCGCCAGATTGGTGGCGGCGCCATAGGGATAGCCGCTTTCCGGGTCGAGCGTCGACAGGGTGCCGAACCGCGCGGTGCGCAACAGCCGCCGGCCGTGATCTTCGGCATCGAAGGGCAGGGCGGCATCCAGGCGCAGCTCCCGGCCGCGCGGGGTGATGACGGGGGCGCCGTCGGTCGGCGTGTCGACAGAGGGGGCGGGCGTGGTCATGGCGGTCTCTCCGGGCTGGCGGTCGCGCAGCCGAAGGATGGGCGTCCTTTTATGAGAATGCAAGTCAATCGCAATAAAGGAGCCATGTGCGGCCGCCGCATCTTTTCCGCCACCCGGCCTTTCCAGGCGCGAGGCCGTACCGTAGCATCCAAGCCCGAAAACAGGCCCTCGCGGCCGTCTCTTATGTGCCAGTATCTTATGTGCCAGTACGAGGAAGACCGATGGCCGATCCGAAGCCCACTGCACTGCCCGAGCGCCGGCGCGGCTCTGGTGTCAAGATGGTCTATGACCTTCTGCGCGATGAAATTCTCGATCTGAAACTGGCACCGGGCAGCACGGTCGACGAGGCGCAGCTGGCCGAGCGGTTCAAGATGTCGCGCACGCCGATCCGCGAGGCGCTGGTCCGCCTTGCCGGTGAGGGGTTGATCGAGACGCTGCCGAACCGCTCGACCATGGTGTCGAACATCGATTTTCTCAACCTCAGCACCTTCTTCGATGCCCTGGTGCTGATGTACCGGGTCACCACGCGGCTGGCCGCGCAGAACCATCGGCCGGAAGATCTGCCGGTCATCCGCCGTCATCACCAGGATTACGCGGCCGCCGTCGAGGCGCGCGACGCGCTGGCGATGATCGCGACCAACGCCGCCTTCCACGCCGCCATCGCCGAGGCCGGCCGCAACCCCTATTTCACCAGCCTTTTCATAAGGTTGCTGAGCGAGGGGCGGCGCATTCTCCGGCTTTATTACCGGTCCTATGAGGAGCAGTTTCCCCAGCGCTTCGTGGACGAACACGCCGAGATGATCGCCACGATCGAAGCGCGCGACGTGGAGCGGGCCGACCAGCTGGGCAAGGCTCATGCCGAGCAGATCGTGGCCCAGGTGCAGAAGCTGTTCACCCGCAATGGCGGGCTCGACATCCCGCTCTGAGTTTGCATTTTCTTTGTCGACAATAAAAATGCAAACTGCCATCATGACCATGGCAGAGGGGGAGGACAGCTGCGTCCTGCCGGCGGACTGCCGATCGAACGGCTGGAAGGAAACGAAGGTGAAGGCGACGATTTTCTCCGGTGTGATCCCCGCCCTGATGACCCCCTGCAAGCCCGACCGGACTCCGGATTTCGCTGCGCTGGTCCGCAAAGCTTGGGAGTTGATCGATGCCGGCATGTCGGCGGTGGTCTATTGCGGCTCCATGGGCGACTGGCCGCTGCTGACCGATGCACAGCGCATGCAAGGCGTCGAACGTCTGGTGGAGGCCGGGATTCCGGTGATCGCCGGCACCGGCGCCGTCAACACGGCCTCTGCGGTTGCACACGCCGCCCATGCGCAGAAGGTGGGCGCGCAGGGGCTGATGGTCATTCCCCGCGTGCTGTCGCGCGGCACGGTCGTCGCGGCGCAGCGGAACCATTTCAAGGCCATTCTGTCCGCGGCACCGGATCTGCCGGCGGTGATCTATAACAGCCCCTATTACGGCTTCGCCACGCGTGCCGATCTGTTCTTTGCCCTGCGCGCCGAACATCCCAATCTCGTCGGCTTCAAGGAATTCGGCGGCCCCGACGACATGCGTTATGCGGCCGAGAACATCACCAGCTGCGACGACGACGTCTCGTTGATGATCGGCGTCGATACCTGCGTGTTCCACGGCTTCGTGAATTGCGGTGCCACCGGTGCCATCACTGGCATCGGCTGTGTACTGCCGAAGGAAGTGCTGCACCTCAGCAACCTCGCCCAGGCGGCGGCGAAGGGGGATGCCGATGCCCGACAGCGCGCGCTGGAACTGGAATCGGCGCTGGGCGTGCTCTCCTCCTTCGATGCGGGGCCGGACCTCGTTCTGTATTTCAAGTACATGATGGTCCTGAAGGGCGACGGCGAATACGCGCTGCACTTCAACGAAACCGACGAACTCACCGAAAGCCAGCGCGGCTACGTCACCACCCAGCTGAAACTGTTCGACACCTGGTATGCGGAATGGAGCCGGCTTCCGGGGGCCGTGCAGACATACAAGGCGTAAGGCAGAGCCGTCCGGCCTGCAAACGGCCCTCCCTCCGGAGGGCCTTTTTTATGGACCTGTCGCCACCGGCACACGGTCCGCGCGCCTGTGCAGCCCATCCGGTGATGCGGCACAAGTGCCTGTTCTGCCAGTCAGATTTTTTCTCGAAGCTTATATATTTTTTGTATTTTTCTTGTATCCTGAATAGGGGGTTTTCGCCGTTCGGCGTGGGAGGGGCCTTCGCCGGCGAGGATCACTGCTGATGGGAGACAACAGTGAACAAGGCTTCAATTTTCGCTGTCGGACTGATGGCCGCTACCGTCCTGGGGGGCACGGCGCATGCGGACAAGCTGGACGACATCATCGGCTCGGGCACGCTGCGCTGTGCGGTGGTGCTGGACTTCCCGCCGATGGGGTCGCGCGATGCGAACAACACGCCGATCGGCTTCGACGTCGACTATTGCAACGATCTGGCGAAGGCGCTGGGCGTGACCGCCGAGATCGTCGAGACGCCGTTCCCTGAGCGGATTCCGGCGCTGATGTCGGGCCGTGTCGATGTCGGCGTCGCCTCGACCTCGGATACGCTGGAACGGGCGAAGACCGTGGGCATGACCATCCCCTATTTCGCCTTCGAGATGGTGGTCACCGCGAACGGCAAATCCGGCGTGACGTCCTATGACGGCATGAAGGGCAAGGTGGTGGGCGCCACCGCCGGCACCTACGAGGCGATCGCGCTGGAGAACCAGGTGAAGGCCTGGGGCGAGGGGTCCTTCCGGCCCTATCAGACCCAGGCCGATGTTTTCCTGGCGCTGGCCCAGGGCCAGATCGACGCCACGGTTTCCACCTCGACGGTGGCACAGGCGAATGTGAAATCGGGCAAGTTCGCCGGGCTGTCGGTGGTCGGCAGCGCGCCCTTCGACACCGATTACGTCGCGCTGTTCACCAACCGCGAGGAATACGGCCTGATCAACTACCTGAACCTGTTCATCAATCAACAGGTCCGCACCGGCCGCTATGCCGACCTCTACGAAAAATGGGTGGGCGGCACGGCGCCGGATCTCACCGTCGGCAGCGTCTATCGCTGATTGACCCGGCCCGGCCGTGGCGGCCGGCAGATGCCGGCGCCACGGCTTCCGTCAGGAATGTGACCTGCCTCGGGTCCGGGAGACGGGGATGTTCACCTATACTTTCCACTGGAATCAAGCGCTTAAAGCGCTGCCGCAGATGCTCGACGGCGCGCTGGTCACCCTTCAGATCGCCGTGCTGTCGATGGCGATCGGTCTGGTCTGTGCCATCGCGCTGACGGCCTTTCGCCTGTCGGGCAACCGGTCGCTGTCGGCGGTGGCGGCGGTCTGGGTCGAGATTGCCCGCAACACGCCGGCGCTGTTTCAGATCTATATGGCGCATTTCGGCCTGGGCAATTTCGGCATCCATCTCAGCCCCTATGCGGCACTTCTGGCCGGCATCGCCTTCAACAATGCGGGCTATCTGGCCGAGAATTTCCGCGGTGCGCTGAAGGCGATCCCCGATACCCAGACCCGCACCGGCCGTTCCCTGGGCATGACCCGGCTGCAGACCTTCCGCTTCATCGTGCTGCCGCAGATGCTGCGCATCGGCTATCTGCCTGCGACCAATCAGATGATCTGGGCGATCCTGATGACCTCGCTGGGCGTCACGGTCGGGATGAACACCGATCTGGCCGGCGTGACCCAGGATCTGAACGCGCGATCCTTCCGGACCTTCGAATTCTTCGCCATCGCCGCGGTGATCTACTACCTGATCGCCAAACTCGTGACCCTGGCCGCGCGGGCGCTCGCCTGGCGTCTGTTCCGCTACTAGGAGGGCCGGAGATGTTCGATACCGCCCTGACCTGGAACGATCTGGCCTTCCTCGGCCAGGGGGCCCTGATGACCCTGGCCGTGACCGCCGTCTCCGTGGCCGCGGGCACGGCGATGGGGATCGTCTTCGGCGTGATCCGCTTTCAGGCCGGACCGGTCTGGTCCCTGCCGCTGATGTTCTTCCTCGACATCTTCCGGTCGGTGCCGCTGCTGATCCAGCTGGTGCTGGGCAATGCCCTGCAGTCGATCGCAAAGCTGGGCTGGCCGCCGTTCACCACCTCCTGCGTGGTGCTGTCGCTCTATACCGCCGCCTATTGTACCGAGATCGTCCGCGGTGGCATCGCGGCCGTGCCCGTCACCACCCGCCGCGCCAGCCGGTCGCTGGGGATGACCTGGTGGCAGGATATGCGCCACATCGTGGCGCCGCTGGCGGTGCGGGTGTCGATCCCGGCCTGGATCGGGCTCACGCTCGGCGTCATGAAGGATTCGGCGCTGGTGCTGTGGCTTGGGCTGATCGAACTGCTGCGCGCCTCGCAGATCCTGGTGACCCGCCTGCAGGAGCCGCTGTTCATCCTGCTGATCTGCGGCGTCATCTACTTCATCATAAGCTTCCCGATTGCCCGGCTCGGCGGCTATCTCGAAAGACGGTGGTCCCCCTATGATTGAGATCGAAAACGTCCGGAAGTCCTTCGGCAGTCTGGAGGTGCTGAAGGGCATCGACCTCACCGTCGAGAAGGGCGAGGTGGTGACGATCATCGGCGGGTCGGGCTCGGGCAAATCCACCCTTCTCGCCTGCATCAATGGTCTGGAGCCGATCAATGCGGGCGTGATCCGCATCGACGGCACCCGGGTTCATGACCGGACGACGGATCTGAACCGGCTGCGCCGCAAGGTCGGCATCGTCTTCCAGCAATGGAACGCCTTCCCGCATCTGACGGTGCTGGAGAATGTGATGCTGGCGCCGCGCAAGGTTCTGGGCCTGTCCCGGCAGCAGGCCGAAGAGATCGCGGTCCGGCAGCTCACCCATGTCGGGCTCGGGGAAAAGCTGTCGGTCTATCCGAACCGCATGTCCGGCGGGCAGCAGCAGCGCATGGCCATTGCCCGCGCGCTGGCCATGTCGCCCGAATACATGCTGTTCGACGAGGTGACCTCGGCGCTCGATCCCATGCTGGTCGGCGAGGTGCTCGACACGCTCAAGATGCTGGCCGAAGAGGGGATGACGATGATCTGCGTGACCCACGAGATGGGGTTTGCGCGCGACGTCTCGGATCGGGTCGCCTTCTTCCATCAGGGGGCGATGGCGGAGATCGGCCCGCCCGATCAGATCTTCGGCGCGCCCCGGCAGCCCGAAACCCAGGCCTTTCTGGGGAGTGTGCGCTGATGACCGGGCCGGAGGTCGTCGTCATCGGGGCGGGGGTGATCGGCCTGTCGGCGGCGATTGCCGTTCAGTCGCGAGGCTTTCCGGTCACGGTGCTCGACCGCGAGGGGCCGGCGGCCGGTGCCTCGGCCGGCAATGCCGGCGCCTTCGCCTTCACCGACATTCTGCCGCTCGCCTCGCCCGGCATCCTGCGCAAGGCGCCCGGATGGCTGCTCGACCCGCTCGGGCCGCTGTCGGTGCCGCCGGCCTACGCGCTCAAGATCGCGCCCTGGATGTACCGTTTCTGGCGGGCCTGCGCGCCCGAGCGCGTTGCCGCCGCCACCGATGCCCAGGCGGCCCTGATGGATCTCTCCCGCGCCGAGCTGGAACCCTTCCTGCAACAGACCGGCACGCGCGGCATGTTGCGCAAGGACGGCAATCTCCAGGTCTATGAAAGCCGCGCGGAATTCGAGGCCGCGCGGCCCGGCTGGGCGGCACGCGAACGGCACGGCATCGATTTCCGCCATGTCGATCCCTCAGAGATGGCCGCGATCCAGCCGGGGCTCTCGTCGCGCTTCACCCATGGAACCTTCACCCCCGGCTGGTACTCCATCGCCGACCCCCGGCTCTACACCCTGGCGCTTGCCGATCATCTCCGGCAGCGGGGCGGCAGGATCGAGCGGGCCGAGGTCACCGCACTCCGGCCCGAGGCAGCGGGTGTCGGGATCGTCACGGCCGACGGGACGTCGCGGCGCGCGGCCCGGGTGGTGCTTGCCGCCGGCGCCTTCTCGCACCGCATCGCCCGCACCCTCGGCGACGCCATCCCGCTTGAAACCGAGCGCGGCTACAACACCACCCTGCCGCCCGGTGCCTTCGATCTCAGAACCCAGATCACCTTCGGCGGGCATGGGTTCGTGATCAGCCGCCTGTCCACCGGCATCCGCGTCGGCGGTGCGGTCGAACTCGGCGGGCTGGATCTGCCGCCGGATTACCGGCGGTCGCGGGCCATGCTCGGCAAGGCGCAGGCATTTCTCCCCGGGCTCGTCGCAAAAGGGGGCGTCGAATGGATGGGCTTCCGGCCGTCCTTGCCCGACAGCCTGCTGGCGATCGGCCGGGCCGGCAGCCAACCGCGCGTGATCTATGCCTTCGGCCACGGCCATCTCGGCCTCACCCAATCGGCCGGGACCGCCCGGCTGGTCGCCGACCTGCTGACCGACGAACCATCGCCCATCGATCTCTCGCCCTTTTCGCCTCACCGCTTCTGACAGAGTGAACGCCATGGCCTGCTTCACATTCTCGTGCATCGACGGGCATACCTGCGGCAACCCGGTCCGCCTGGTCTCGGGCGGCGGCCCGCGTCTTGAGGGCGCGACCATGCTTGAAAAGCGGGCGCATTTCGTCAGGGAGTACGACTGGATCCGCACCGGGCTGATGTACGAGCCGCGCGGCCACGACATGATGTCGGGTGCGATCCTCTACCCGCCGACCCGGCCGGATTGCGATGTCGCGGTGCTGTTCATCGAAACCTCGGGCTGCTTGCCCATGTGTGGCCATGGGACGATCGGCACCATCACCATGGGCGTAGAGAACGGCCTGATCACGCCGCGGGCGCCGGGCAGGCTGTCGATCGATGCCCCGGCCGGTAAGGTCGACATCACCTACCGGCAGGAAGGGCGTTTCGTCGAAGAGGTGCGGCTGACCAATGTCCCGGCCTTCCTCTATGCCGAAGGCCTGACCGTCGAGGTCGAGGGGCTGGGCGAGGTGGTGGTCGACATTGCTTATGGCGGCAATTTCTACGCCATCGTCGAGCCGCAGACGGCCTTCCGCGACATCGCCGATCACACCGCCGGAGAGCTGATCGGTTGGAGCCCGAAGCTCAGGGCCGCGCTCAACGAGAAGTACGAGGTCGTCCATCCGGAGCATCCCGAGATCCGCGGCCTCAGCCACATCCTGTGGACCGGGGCGTCGACGCAGCCGGGGGCCCATGCGCGCAACGCCGTCTTCTACGGCGAAAAGGCCATCGACCGCTCGCCCTGCGGCACCGGCACCTCGGCGCGGATGGCGCAGCTTGCGGCCAAGGGAAAGCTGAAGGTCGGCGACGATTTCGTCCATGAATCGATCATCGGCTCGCTGTTCAACGGCCGGGTGGAAGCGGCGGCCACGGTTGCCGGACGTGATGCCATCATCCCCTCGATCGCCGGCTGGGCGCGCATGACCGGCATCAACACGATCTTCATCGATGACCGCGATCCCTTTGCGCATGGCTTCGTCGTCAGGTGACGGGGATGGGGGCAGGAGTGCGTCTGCGATTGAGGATGAACCTCTCGGCCTGAAGACAAGGAAGCTGACTGATGGTGAAACCCGCATCCAGGGCCGGGGCGCGCCCGCCTGTGCGCTCCGCTGTAGTCAGGGCGATCGTGGCTGCCTCGGAAGGCGTGCTCGTGGCTGAGAAGGTGCTGGTGGCGATGCTGATGGCATTGCTTCTTGGCCTGATCCTTCTGAACGTCGGCACCCGCTATGCGGGATCGTCGCTCTACTGGGTCGACGAGGCTGCGGTCTATGCAATGGTCTGGCTGACCTTCATCGGCGGGTCGGCCCTGACCCGGCTGCGGCTCGATTTCGCCATGACCCTGGTCAGCGACAGGCTGTCGGCGGCGAATGCGACACGGCTGAAGGCGTTCGCCCATGTCATCGCCTGTCTGTTTTCGCTCGGCCTCGCGGTCATGTGCTGGAACTGGATGGATCCGCCAGGTATTGCGGCGGCCGGTTTCGATGCGCGGAGCTATGCCGGCGACAGCTTCAATTTCCTCTACACCGAATACACCCAGACGCTCGAATGGCCGGTATGGATGATCAGCCTGGTTATTCCGATCTTCTCCGTGACCATGACCCTCCATACGCTGGCCAATATCGTGGAGGAAATCGGGCTGTCGCCGAAGAGACTGCACCCCGGCTTCGGTTCGGCGGAAGGGGTCAATTGAGATGATCACATCCGCGGCCTTTCTTCTCGTCATGCTCGTCGGCGTCCCCATCGGGCTGTGCCTGTGCATTGCCGCCGCCGTCTATATCTGGGCCAGCGGCGACACGCTGCTGTTTCAGACTTTTCCGGCACAGCTCTTCGGCGGCGTCGACAATTACGGTCTGATTTCGATCCCGCTGTTCGTCTTCATCGGCGAGGTGATGAATGGCGGCGGGATCACGCGACGCATCATCAACATGACGATGGCGCTGATCGGGGCGATGAAGGGCGGCCTCGCCTATGTGAACCTGATCGCCAACATGTTCGTCTCCTCGATCCTGGGCTCGGCCACGGCCCAGGTCGCCATCATGGCGCAGATGATGGTGCCGGAGATGGAAAAGACCGGCTATGACAAGACCTTCGCCGCGGGGCTGACCGCCTATGCCGGCATGCTCGGGCCGATCATTCCGCCGTCGATCATGTTCGTCGTCTATTCGGTTCTGGCGCAGGTGCCGGTGGGCGACATGCTGGCGGCCGGTATGGTGCCGGGCATTCTGCTCACCATCATCTTCTGCACCGTCATCGCCGGCATGGGCTGGTTCGTCTACGACTATCCGAGAGGCGAGCGTCTCACGGTCCGCGCGCGGCTGCGGATTATCCTCGGCGCCCTGCCGACGCTCTCGATCCCCATCGTCATCGTGGGGTCGATCCTGTCCGGCATCGCCAACCCGACCGAAGCGGCGGCCGTCGGCGCGGTCGCGGCGGTGCTGGTCGGGCGGTTCTGGATCGGCGAACTCTCCGTCGCTCAGCTGCCGCGGATGCTGCTGCGTGCCGGCATCTATTCGGCGGTCGTGCTGATGCTGGTCGCTGCGGCTGCGGTTTTCTCGTGGGTGCTCGTCTACGGCATGGTGCCGCAGCGCGTGGCGGCATGGGTGCAGACGATCGCCACCGACCCGATCACCTTCATGCTGCTCGTCAACGTCATCCTGCTGGTCATCGGCACGGTCATCGACGGCGCGCCGGGACTGATCATGACGGTGCCGATCCTTCTGCCGATCGCGACCGGGATCTATGGCATCGATCCGGTCCATTTCGGCGTGGTCGTCGTCATCAATCTCGTGCTGGGTTTCCTGTCCCCGCCCGTCGGTCTCAGCTTCTTCGTCGCCTCGGCAGTCACGGGGGCGAAGCCCGGCCGGATGTTCGTCGTGACACTGCCCTTCTTCTTCGCGGCTTGCAGCCTGCTGATCCTGCTGTCGATCTTCCCCGCAATCTCCACCGCCTTCGTCAAGTAACCGCCGCCCCATCATGCCTCCAGAGGACAGACCCATGACGATCTCGCGCAGGACATTCCTCCGTAACACGACGCTTGCGGCTGCCGGTGCGGCCTCGGTCGGCACGCTGTTTGCGCCCAACATCCTGCGGGCGCAGGAGGCGAAGACCTTCCGTCTCGGCATCACGACGCCGCCCGGCCATCCGTGGAACAATGCGGCCCTGAAGGTCGGGGAGATGCTGAAGGCCGAAACGAAGGGCCGCCTGGATCTTGCCGTCTTCCCCGCAAATCAGCTGGGCACGGAAGCGGTGATGTTGCAGCAGATGCAGGCCGGCTCGCTCGATTTCGGCTGGATCATGACGGCGGAACTCGGCTCCCGCATCCCGTCGATCGCCGCGATCAACGCGCCCTATATCGTCGATTCCACCGCCAAGGTGGCGAAGCTGGTACGCGATCCCCTGGTGATGAAGATGCTGGACGTCCTGCCGAGGGAAACCGGCACGCTGGGGCTGGCCTGGGGCATCACCACCATGCGTGTCGTGTTCTCGGCCAGGGAAATCGGCGGGCTCGACGATCTGAAGGGCATGAAGCTGCGGATCAACACCACCCCTGCCTATCGCGATTTCTATCAGCTGCTCGGCGCCGCGCCGACACCGATCCCGACGCCGCAGGTGTTTGATGCCATGTCCAACGGCCAGGTGGACGGGCTTGAGGCCGATCTCGATTTCTCGTGGAACCAGCGCTTCGACAAAGTGTCGAAGACCATGCTGAAGATGAACGCCATCTTCATGCCCTGTGTCGCGCTCGCCTCCGGCCGGGTCTGGAAGGATGTCCCGGCTTCCGACCGTGAGCTTGTCACCCGGCTGACGCGCGAGGCGCTCGACGCCCAGATCGATGCCACCGTCGCCAACGAGGCGCGGCTGCTCGAAGAGTTCCGGAAGGTCATCACGGTGAAGGACGTCCAGGTCGCGGATGCCGGCAAGGTCATTGCCGAGTACGATCAGATCTGGCTGCCGAAGGCCCCGGTTCTGGCCGATCTGCGCGCGCTCGGCGCCACGCTCTGACGCGCCGGCCCCAGCCATCGGCCCAGGGCGTCAGCCACAAAATAAAGGGGGCCACCCTTCCGGATGGCCCCCTCTCCGTCACACCCCCTTCCCCCGAAGGCGATGCATCGGTCCGGCGGTCACGCGCGCATCACTGCTTCGCGTTGGCGTCCGCCCAGCTCTTCACCAGCTGGTCGTAATCGACCGTCTGGGGCTTTTCCTTCTCGTTCTCGATCTTCAGCTGCGGCGCGATGGTGCCGTTCTTCTTCGCCTGCTCGTTCCAGTAGGCGAGGTCATGTTCGGGGTTCAGCTTGGGGCCGAACTCACCCTGCACGCCGGCGCGCTCCAGGCGGCTCATGACCTTCTCCTGCTCGGCGCAGAGCGAATCCATGGCAGCCTGGGCGGTCTTGGCGCCCGAGGACGCATCGCCGATCGCCTGCCACCACAGCTGGGCCAGCTTCGGATAGTCGGGCACGTTGGTGCCGGTCGGCGTCCACTGCACCCGGGCCGGCGAGCGGTAGAACTCGACCAGGCCGCCCAGTTCCGGGGCGCGCTTGGTGAAGCTCTCGTGGCGGACCGACGAATCGCGGATGAAGGTCAGGCCGACATGGCTCTTCTTCACGTCGACGGTCTTCGACGTCACGAACTGCGCATAGAGCCAGGCGGCCTTGGCGCGGTCGGTGGGGGTAGAGGTCATCAGCGTCCAGGAGCCGGTGTCCTGATAGCCGAGCTTCATGCCTTCCTTCCAGTACACGCCGTGCGGCGAGGGGGCCATGCGCCATTTGGGCGTGCCGTCCTCGTTCACCACCGGCAGACCCTTCTTCACCATGTCGGCGGTGAAGGCGGTGTACCAGAAGATCTGCTGGGCGATATGGCCCTGCGCCGGAACCGGGCCCGATTCCGAGAAGGTCATGCCCTGGGCCTCCGGCGGTGCATAGGCCTTCATCCAGTCCAGATACTTCTGGATGGAGTAGACGGCCGCCGGGCCGTTGGTGTCGCCGCCGCGGGCCACGCAGGAGCCGACGGGCTGGCTGTTCTCGTTGACGCGGATGCCCCATTCGTCGACCGGAATGCCGTTGGGCAGGCCCTTGTCGCCATTGCCGGCCATCGACAGCCAGGCGTCGGTGAAGCGCCAGCCGAGCGACGGGTCCTTCTTGCCGTAGTCCATGTGGCCATAGACCTTGCGGCCGTCGATCTCGCGGCCGGTGAAGAACTCGGCAATGTCCTCATAGGCCGACCAGTTGACCGGCACGCCCAGATCGTAGCCGTACTTCTGCTTGAACTCGGCCTTGATCGCGGGGTCGCTGAACCAGTCGTAGCGGAACCAGTAAAGGTTCGCGAACTGCTGGTCGGGCAGCTGATAGAGCTTGCCGTCCGGGGCGGTGGTGAACGACTTGCCCATGAAGTCGTCGATGTCGAGGTTCGGGTTGGTGACGTCCTTGCCTTCGCCCGCCATCCAGTCGGTCAGGTTGCGGACCTGCTTGTAGCGCCAGTGGGTGCCGATCAGATCCGAGTCGTTGACCCAGGCGTCGTAGAGGTTCTGACCCGTCTGCATCTGGGTCTGGATCTTCTCGACGACGTCACCTTCCTGGATCAGGTCGTGGGTCAGCTTGATGCCGGTGATGGCCGAGAAGGCCGGCGCCAGCACCTTGCTTTCGTATTCATGGGTGGTGATCGTCTCCGAGACGACCTTGATCTCCATGCCGGCGAACGGCTTCGCGGCATCGATGAACCACTGCATCTCCTTTTCCTGGTCGGCGCGCGACAGGACCGACTGGTCGCCGATCTCCTTGTCGAGGAAGCTCTTCGCCTCCTCCATCCCGGCCCAGGCCTGGCCGGCAGCCAGCAGCAGCGCCAGCGCCGCCGTGGATGCCATCAGATGCTTCCGCATAAGTACCTCCCTCTTGATCAGCTGCGGATGCCGGCACGGGGCATCCGTCGTTCGAAGCAAGCCTCGATTGGTCTTCAGTCACCCGCCGCGCAGGGCCCCGGGCAGTGGGGTCAGACGAAGCGGAACACCAGGATTGCGTAGATCACCGACAGCCCCGTCGCCCACCACAGGCTGGCATCCACAAGCCCCAGCCAGCCCAGATGGATGAAGGCGCTGCCCAGCAGCGAGATGAACAGGCGGTCGCCGCGCGTGGTTTCGAAGCGCAGCAGGCCGACCTTCGGCGCCCCACCGGGACGGGCGTATTCCCAGACCCCCATGCCCAGCAGCAGACAGGCGATGACGACGAAGAAGATGACCGTGGGCCAGGTCCAGGCCATCCACGAGAAGTCGAACGACATCGGTGCGGCCTCCCTCAGACGCGGCCCAGGGCAAAGCCCTTGGCGATGTAGTTGCGGACGAACCAGATCACGAGCGCGCCGGGGATCAGCGTCAGCACGCCTGCGGCGGCGAGCAGGCCCCAGTCCATGCCCGAGGCCGAGACGGTCCGGGTCATGGTTGCCGCGATCGGCTTGGCATCGACGGTGGTCAGCGTCCGGGCCAGCAGCAGTTCCACCCACGAGAACATGAAGCAGAAGAAGGCCGCCACGCCGATGCCGCTGGAGATGAGCGGCAGGAAGATCTTCCCGAAGAAGCGCGGGAAGGAATAGCCGTCGATATAGGCGGTCTCGTCGATCTCTTTGGGCACGCCCGACATGAAGCCTTCCAGGATCCACACCGCCAGCGGCACGTTGAACAGGCAGTGTGCCAGCGCGACCGCGATATGGGTGTCGATCAGCCCGAAGGCCGAATAGAGCTGGAAGAAGGGCAGGGCGAACACGGCCGGCGGCGCCATGCGGTTGGTCAGCAGCCAGAAGAACAGATGCTTGTCGCCCAGGAACCGGTAGCGCGAGAAAGCATAGGCAGCCGGCAGGGCCACCGCCACCGAGACCACCATGTTGATGACGACATAGGTGATCGAGTTGATGTAACCCGAATACCAGGACGGATCGGTGAAGATGATCTCATAGTTCCGAAGCGTCGGCTCGGCCGGCCAGAGCGTCAGACCCGAGACGATTTCCTCGTTGGTCTTGAAGCTCATATTGACGAGCCAGTAGAGCGGCAGCATCAGGAAGAGGATGTAGAGCGCCGGCACCAGCCAGGACCAGCGGGATTTCGTACCCCGCTTGCGCATGCGGCGGGCCAGCTGCTCGTCATAGGCGTCGGTGCGGGTGGCGGGCATGGCGGTCGTCGTCATGTCACGTCCTCGCGTCGTAATTGGTCATGACGGTGTAGAACACCCACGACAGCAGCAGGATGATCAGGAAGTAGACCAGCGACATCGCCGCCGCGGGGCCCAGGTCGAACTGCCCGATCGCCATCTTCACCAGGTCGATCGACATGAAGGTCGTCGAATTGCCCGGGCCGCCGCCGGTCACGACGAAGGGTTCGGTGTAGATCATGAAGCTGTCCATGAAGCGCAGCAGCACGGCGATCAGCAGCACGCGATGCATCTTGGGCAGCTGGATGTATTTGAACACCGCCCAGCGCGAGGCCCCGTCGATCTTTGCCGCCTGGTAATAGGCGTCGGGGATCGAGACCAGGCCGGCATAGCAGAGCAGCACCACCAGGCTGGTCCAGTGCCAGACATCCATCACCACGACGGTGATCCAGGCCGACAGCGGATCCTGCACATAGTTGTAGGGGATGCCGAGCGATTCCAGCGTGTGGCCCAGAAGGCCGATATCGCCGCGGCCGAAGACCTGCCAGATGGTGCCGACCACGTTCCACGGCACCAGCAGCGGCAGGGCCATGGTGACCAGGCAGAACGGCACGCCCCAGCCCTTTTTGGGCATGTTGAGCGCGATCAGGATGCCGAGCGGCACCTCGATCGCCAGGATCAGCAGCGAAAAGCCGAGGTTCCGGAACATCGAATCCCAGAAGCGTGGCGACTGCAGGATGTCCTTGAACCATTCGGTGCCGGCCCAGAAGAACTGGTTGTTGCCGAACGTGTCCTGCACCGAATAATTGACCACGGTCATCAGCGGGATCACCGCCGAGAAGGCCACCAGCACCAGCACCGGCAGCACCATGAACCAGGCCTTGTTGTTCCAGGTCTTTTCCATGGGCTCAGGCTCCCGTGTCGACGCGCCAGGCGTCGGCATAGAGGTTGATGCCGCGCGGGTCGAAGGTGATCCGCGCCTCGGCCGGGATGTCGCCGTCTTCCGGCACCACCGCCGCGATCTCGTGCCCGGCCAGATCGGCATGCACGATGCGGTGGCGGCCGATATCCTCGACCTTGGTGATGGTCGCGGGCAGGCCCGTGCGACCCAGGCGGACGAATTCCGGCCGCACGCCCAGTTCCAGCTTCGCCCCCGGCGTCGTCGCCGGTGCGGCACCGATGCCGATCGCATGGGTTCCCAGCCGCGCCGTTGACCCGTCCAGCGTCACGGGCAGCACGTTCATGCCGGGCGATCCGATGAAATAGCCGACGAAGGTATGGGCCGGGCGCTCGAACAGCTCGTCCGGGGTGCCGATCTGCACGATCTGGCCCTGATACATCACCACCACCTTGTCGGCGAAGGTCAGCGCCTCGGTCTGGTCGTGGGTGACGTAGATCATGGTGTGGCCGAAGCGCTTGTGCAGCTGCTTCAGCTGGGTGCGCAGCATCCACTTCATATGCGGGTCGATCACGGTCAGCGGTTCGTCGAACAGGATGGCGCTGACATCGTTGCGCACCAGGCCGCGGCCCAGCGAGATTTTCTGCTTCAGGTCGGCGGTCAGGCCGCGCGCCTTCTTTTTCGCCCGATCGGCCAGGTCGATCATCTCCAGGATCTCGCGGACCCGGGCATCGACCTCCCGTTCGGGCACGCCGCGATTGCGCAGCGGGAAGGCGAGGTTGTCGTAGACCGTCATGGTGTCGTAGACCACGGGGAACTGGAACACCTGGGCGATGTTGCGTTCCTCGGTCGACAGCCCGGTGACGTCGCGGCCGTCGAACAGGATCCGGCCTTCCGACGGGCGCAGGAGCCCCGAGATGATGTTGAGCAGTGTGGTCTTGCCGCAGCCGGAGGGACCGAGCAGCGCATAGGCGCCGCCGTCATCCCAGCGGTGATGCACTTCCTTCAGCGCGTAGTCATCGTCCGATTTCGGCGCCGGGCCATAGGAATGGCGGATATGGTCGAGGTCGATCAGGGCCATGTGTTCCGTCCTCCCCGGCTCAGACCGCTTGCGCCCGAAGACCGGCGGCAAGCTGCACCGCGCGGCCCGTGGCGTCGAAGAACATCAGGTGGCGCGGCTCCAGATACAGGTTCAGCATCTCGCCGATCTCGTGGTCATGGATGCCGGGCGCGATCATCACCCAGCGCTCGCCGGCGAAATCGACATGCACGAAACTCTCCGAGCCGTTGAACTCGGTCACGAAGGCGCGCGCTGCAAAGGCGATCGCGTCGCTGCCGCCCGGCGCCACCGTCAGATGATGCGGCCGGAAGCCGGCGGTATAGCGGCCATCGGGCAGCCGGGTCATGCCGCCCGGCACCGCCAGCGTCTGGCCGTCGGCCAGGCGGAAGACCGGCCCCGCCTTGGTCAGCGCCAGCGTGTTCAGCGGCGGGTCCGAGAAGGTGGTGGCGGTGATCAGGTCGGCGGGGTTGCGGAACACCTCGATCGTCGGGCCGAACTGGGTGATGCGGCCCTCGTGCAGGGTGGCCGTATTGCCGCCCAGCAGCAGCGCTTCCGAAGGTTCGGTGGTCGCATAAACGAAGATCGCGCCCGATTCCTGGAAGATCTTGGGCAGTTCGGTGCGCAGTTCCTCGCGCAGCTTGTAGTCCAGATTGGCCAGCGGCTCGTCGAGCAGCACCAGCCCCGCCTTCTTCACGATCGCGCGGGCCAGCGCCGTGCGCTGCTGCTGGCCGCCCGACAGGTTCAGCGGCTGGCGGTCCAGATAGGGGGTCAGCTTCAGCAGCTCGGCGGCCTGGCGGACCTCGCGGTCGATGGTCGCGCGGTCGGCACCGGCCAGACGCATCGGCGAGGCGATGTTGTCATAGACAGTCATCATCGGATAGTTGATGAACTGCTGGTAGACCATCGCGATGTTGCGCTTCTGCACGGGCACGCCGGTCACGTCGCGGCCGTCGAACCAGAGCGAGCCGCGGGTCGGGCGGTCCAGCCCGGCCATCAGCCGCATCAGCGTGGTCTTGCCCGAGAGGGTGGGGCCGAGAAGCACGTTCAGCGTACCGCGCTCCAGTGTAAGCGTGGCCTCGCCGATGTGGGTCTCGTCGCCCACCTGTTTGGAAACGCCTTTGAGTTCAAGCATCGCGGTGTTCCATGTCTCGCGGTCGGCTCGCTTTCGGGACGATGTGGGTCCGGGCTCGGGTCGTCATTCTGCGGCGGCAATGCCGGTGACGGGCAGGCTGTGCATGAAGTCGTCCACGGCTGCCCGCTGGTCTTCCGACAGATGCAGGCCGCGCTTGGTGCGCCGCCACAGAACATCGTCGGCCGTCCGCGCCCATTCGTGGGTCACCAGATAGCGGATTTCGCTTTCGGTCAGATCCGCACCGAAATCGCGCCCCAGATCCGCCTTGCTTCGCGCGGATCCAAGGATCATCCGCGCCCGTGTGCCATACAGCCTCACCAGTCTGCGGCCAAAACCGTCGTCCAGGAAGCCGTATTCGGCACGCAGCCGGGCAAGCTCGGCCTCGAAACCGGTGGCGGGGAAGTCGCCGCCGGGCAGGGTGGCGGTGGCGGTCCATGCCGGGCCGCGGGCGCCCAGCTCCGCCTCGATCTTCTCCAGCGCCGCCTCGGCCAGGCGCCGATAGGTGGTGATCTTGCCGCCGAAGACGTTCAGCATCGGCGCGCCGTTGCCGGGCGCGTCCGGCCCGTGCTCCACCTTCAGCACATAGTCGCGCGTGGCTTCCTGCGCCTTCGACGCGCCGTCGTCATAAAGCGGCCGCACGCCGGAATAGGTCCAGACGATGTCCTCGCGCCGCACTGGCTCGGCGAAATACTCGCTGGCCGCGGCACAAAGATAGTCGATCTCGCCTTCGGTGATCCGGATGTCCTTCGGGTCGCCCTTGAAATCCTGGTCGGTGGTGCCGATCAGGGTGAAGTCGTCTTCATAGGGGATGGCGAAGATGATCCGGCCGTCGGAATTCTGGAAGAAGAAGGCGCGCGGATCGTTGAACTTCGCACGCACCACGATGTGGCTGCCCTGAACCAGGCGGACATTGTGGACGTCGTTGCGGGCCAGCGTGCCCTGCAGCACCTGATCAACCCAGGGGCCGGCGGCATTGATCAGCATGCGCGCACGAAAGCTGCGGGTCACCTCCGGATGGTCGACGCTCTGGACGGTCACGATCCAAAGCTCGCCCTCGCGCCGCGCCGAGGTCACGCGGCTGCGGACCATCAGCTCCACGCCGCGGGCGGCGGCATCCATGGCGTTCAGCACCACCAGCCGGGCATCGTTCACCCAGCAGTCGGAATATTCGAAAGCGGTTCGGAACAGCGGCTTCAGCGGTTTCGCGGCGGGATCGCTGCGAAGATCCAGCGTCCGGGTCGCGGGCAGCTGCTTGCGGCCGCCGATATGGTCGTAGAGGAACAGGCCCAGCCGCAGCAGCCAGCGCGGCCTGAGCCCCTTGTGATGGGGCAGCACGAAGCGCATCGGCCAGATGATGTGCGGGGCATTGCGCCACAGCACCTCGCGCTCCATCAGCGCCTCACGCACCAGCCGGAATTCATAATGTTCCAGATAGCGCAGCCCGCCATGGATCAGCTTGGTGGAGCCGGAAGAGGTGCCCGAGGCGAGATCATTCATCTCGGCCAGCGCGACCGAATAGCCGCGCCCGGCAGCATCACGCGCGATGCCGCAGCCGTTTATGCCGCCGCCGATGACGAAAATGTCATGGACCGGATCGCCCGTCACCCGTCTTCCCTCCCCAGGCTTTCGCAACGCAGCATTCTCTGTGCCGCTCGAAAGTCTGTGAAGCGTAATGTGAAGGTAATACGAATGTCAAACGAAACTCGCGGCGCGCCGGCCGCGTGTGCAGGGCGCATGGACCGCCCAGGGGCTAGAACGCAAGAAGCCCCCTCCGCACGGAGCAGAGAGGGCCGACGATCACGGACAACTCCCGGATCTGCGGATGGGCCGGATCTGCGGATGGGCCGGATCTGCGGATGGGCCGGATCTGCGGATGGGCCGGATCTGTGGAAGGTTGTGGGGAGACAGGCGCCTATGCCGCAGCTCGGATCTGCCCTTCGTTCGTGATCTGGTGATTGATAACCTCTTCGGAAACGCCGAACTTCTCCGCCATGGCGAGTGCATCATTGCCCTTGAGGCGAAGCTCTGTGATTTCGTTGATCGGCGCGAGAAATTCAGCGGCAAAGGCCCGGCTCGCCGCCTGTCGATACACATTGCGAAGATCGTTGAGGGACGCCCGCCCGTTGCCGGGAAAGCAGATCACATCACCGACGGCGCGGGCAAAACTGAACAATTCAGCGGCAGAGTGGCCGTGACGACGCAGATGGATGCGTGCTGTCTGGCCGTCGACTGACCGCACGGCTCTGAGGCCTGCGACAGAACCTGCATCGGAGAATGCGGCGCTGGCGCCAAGACGTGCCGCGAGGCTGGGCAGGGGCCCGACCTCTCCGCTGAGATCCAGCTTCGACCGCAGGATTTGCGCGCGGCGATAGCCCAATGACCATGGGCGTTCATTGCTGCGAGGGGGCGCTGATACTGCAATTGAGTGCGCGTGAGCCGCCAGATCGTCGAGCCGGCAGGTATTATCCGGCCGGCTTTCAGCTGCAGAGATCCATGACAGTAGCTCGGTGTGTTTCCGGGCGGTGGCCGCGCCAGCGAGGAACTCCAACAGGGCCTCGCCGCTGAAGAATCCTTCCGCGTTCTCGATGAACGAAGCCGAAGCGTCGTCGATCTGATATGGGTCTAACCCGAACGCGCCTGCGGCTTTGCAAAAGGCAGTCTCTGCGGGGTCTTCCAAAGATTGGCGGACGCGAGCCCAGCGAAGTTGCATTGCCGAGCCGGAGATCCTTTTTGATCGAAGCCTCTGATCGACGGTATCGAGGAAATTCCGGAAGTGGTCCTCTATATTTTGTGGAGTCAGGATCTCGCTGGCTTCTGTGAGGAAGGTGATACCTTCCTGCTCTGACGGCTGAACGTGAACGGTGAAGGTCTGTCCATCGAAATCGAAACGGATGTCGGGCACGATATATCCGCTGCGCCAACGCCTCAGTGACACGGGCAGGTCGTGGGGCGTGAAGACCCGCCACCAGTCATGCACCAGCCCTTCCGCAAGAGCGTACGCAACGACAGTTATGTTCTTGACCACCTTGCCCTTCGGCAGGCTCGCCAGGGTCGCATTACGGCCGCCGACGTGAAGGGCGAGCGCGGCCACGGTCGCGCGTTCCTCGGGAACCGCGTTTTCCGCATCATCAATCCACGCGATGTCAAACTTCATCGTGCTCGTCATCCTGCAGAGGCCAACCTTTATAGGTGCCCAGGGTCGTGTTTATGCAGCGCCCCTGCCAAGCCTTTTTATCGCCAACGATGCGCCAGATAAAGTGGGGGTAGATGTCGTCTCCTTCCTTAAACTCGTACCATCCCTTGATAAGAGCTTCTTGTACCCAGCATGTGGCCTGGTCCCGCTCGTCCGGCGTCCGCATCGGACAGATTGTTGCAGGCGGGGCTTTCCTGTGGCGGGGGAGTCCATTCCACCATCGCTTATTCTTATGTTCCGGGCTGCCTTCATAGCGGGCTGCTCCAATTTCACCTTGCGTCAGGCCACGGCGACGCGGGATCTGTTTCGGGTGGCGCATTGTCGTCTCTCTGTCGCAGGTATGTATGCCGCCCGAAAATATATCATGGGTAGATTTTTGTGCTTCGGCTAATGTGCAGACAACCAAAACTTGATCACCAACCCCACCACCCCGGTAACCGCCACCCCCGCGGCCCAGAGGCCCAGGAACCACAGCCACTGGCGCGGGCGGGGGAGGTGGTGATGGCGGCGGGGGTTGTCTTGCTCTGCCATCTCAATGATACCCTTCATGGCCGGTCTTGCCGCGGAACACCCAATAGGCATAGGCGGTGTAGCCCAGGATGATCGGGATCAGCACCGCGGCGCCGACCAGCATGAAGCCCAGGCTCGCCGCGGGGGCGGCCGCCTCCCAGATCGTCACCGCCTGCGGGACCACATGCGGGAAGATGCTGACGCCGAGGCCTGCGAGGCCGAGGGCGAACAGGGCCAGCGCCATCAGGAAGGGCGTGTAGTCGTGGTCGCGCTTCAGGCTGTAGAAAAAGGCGGCCGAGCAGATCAGCACCAGCAGCGGCACCTGCGCCGTGAACAGCACCCGCGGCCAGGCGAACCAGGCCTCGTAATAGGCGCCCGACAGGAAGGGCGTCGCCGCACTCACCGCCGCCATGCAGACGAGCGTTGCGATGCCCAGCCGGAGCGCCAGGCTGCGGCATTGCAGCTGCAGCACGCCGTCGGTCTTCATCACCAGCCAGGTGGCGCCCAGCAGCGCATAGCCGATCACCAGGCTGACGCCGACCAGCAGGCTGAAGGGGGTGAGCCAGTCCCACCAGCCGCCGGCATAGCTGCGCCCCTCGACCGCGATGCCCTGGAGCAGCGCGCCGAGGGTGATGCCCTGGGCCAGCGTCGCCACGATCGATCCGGCGGTGAAGGCGAAATCCCAGGCCCGGCGATGGCGGGCGTCGCGCCAGCGGAATTCGAAGGCGACGCCGCGGAAGATCAGCGCCAGCAGCATGGCGATGATCGGGGCATAAAGCGCCGGCAGGATGATCGCATAGGCGAGCGGGAAGGCCGCCATCAGCCCGCCGCCGCCCAGCACCAGCCAGGTTTCGTTGCCGTCCCAGACGGGGGCGACCGAATTCATCACCCGGTCGCGCTGGGGCCCCGGCGCGAAGGCCGGAAACAGGATGCCGAGCCCCAGATCGAAACCGTCCATGACCACATAGGCGAAAACGGCGAAGGCGATGACGAAGGCCCAGATGGTGGGCAGGTCGAAGAAACCGGTCATCATCGGATCACCTCTCCTCGCGGGTGGGTGAGGCATGGGTGCCGGGGCCGTGACGGCTACCGATCGCGCGGCCGGCATGGACGGCGGGTGCCGGCGTGATCCCGGCGGCGCGCACCGGCTGGTGTTCCTCCGTCTCGTCGTCGCGGGTCTGATCGGGGGTGGCCGTCTGCGGCGCCTTGTGCATCAGCTTCAGGATGTAGAGCGTGCCGCTGCCGAAGACGATGAAGTAGACCAGGATGAAGATCAGCAGCGAGGTTGCCACCGCAGGTGCTTCCAGCGGCGAGGCGGACTGCGCCGTGCGCAGCAGGCCATAGACGGTGAAGGGCTGGCGGCCGACCTCGGTGGTCACCCAGCCGGCGATCACCGCCACGAAACCCGACGGGCCCATGGCCAGGGCAAAACGGTGCAGCGCGCGCGAGCTGTGCAACCGACCGCGCAGCCGCTGGACCAGGGCGAAGCCGCCCAGCGCCAGCATCAGGAAGCCCAGCCCGACCATGATGCGGAACGACCAGAACACGATCGGCACATAGGGCCAGTCCTCGCGCGGCAGCGTCTCCAGCCCGTCGAGGGGCGCATCCGGATCATGCTTCAGGATCAGCGACGACGCCTTGGGGATGGCGATCTGGTGGCGCACCTCGCCCGCCTCCTGATCGGGAATGCCGAACAGGATCAGCGGCGCGCCATCGGGATGGCTTTCGAAATGGCCCTCCATGGCCATCACCTTGGCGGGCTGGTGTTCCAGCGTGTTCAGCCCGTGCATGTCGCCGGCGAAGATCTGGATGGGCGCCGCCACCATCACCAGCCCGGTCGCCATCGAGAACATCACCCGCGCCGCCTCGTTGCGGCGGTCGCGCAGCAGATGCCAGGCGCCGACGGCGCCGACCACCAGCGCGGTGGTCAGATAGGCGGCAAGCACGGTGTGGGCCAGCCGGTAGGGGAAGGAGGGGTTGAAGATGATCTCCAGCCAGCTTTCCGGCACGAACTGCCCGACCTCGTTGATCGAGAAACCGGCCGGAGTCTGCATCCAGCTGTTGGCCGAGAGAATCCAGAAAGCCGAGATGAAGGTGCCGATCGCGACCATCAATGTCGCCGCGAAATGCAGGCCGCGACCGACGCGGTTCATGCCGAACAGCATCACGCCCAGGAAGCCTGCCTCCAGGAAGAAGGCGGTCATCACCTCATAGGCCATCAGCGGCCCGATCACCGGTCCGGCCTTGTCGGAGAACACCGACCAGTTGGTGCCGAACTGGTAGGACATCACGATGCCCGACACCACGCCCATGCCGAAGGCGAGGGCGAAGATCTTCAGCCAGTATTTGAACAGGGTGAGATAGACCGTGCGCCCGGTCTTCAGCCACAGCGCCTCCAGCACCGCCAGATAGCTGGCGAGGCCGATGGAGAAGGCGGGGAAGATGAAGTGGAACGACACGGTGAAGGCGAACTGGATGCGCGCCAGGAGAACGGCGTCGGCCTGATCAAACATAGCCGCCTCCGTCGGATGATGCCTGGCCGCGATCGGCGGGGCGGCGGCGCGGCAGATCGGTCGATGCCATGACACTCCTCCTCGGAAGATGGTCCCGGGCTCGAACGGGCGGTGAGACATCGTCGGAACGACGCCTGGACCATAAGGTTGCCCGCGACAGGGCGTCGGCAAGGTCGGGTGAGGCAGCCTGTCGCGGCAGCGCCATCCAAGACCCGCCGGCGCCCATGCCTCAACCGCAGCAATGTCGCAGCCCTGTCGCAGGCATCCGCTACCCGGGGTGGAGAAAACCGGCCGGCCGCGCGATGCGTCATCCGGTCGCGCTCATGGGCAACTGCTTGAGAGCATGCGGTGAATTCTTCCGGCGATGCCATCGCAACCTTCCCGCCATCATGCCGCAGGGTCGGCAGACATGGCCTTTACCAAACGCGCATTTGCGACGTCAGGCCGCGATATTTTTGATCTGGATCAAAGCGCGGGCACGGGTTTCGTGAGAGGCTGGCGGTTCCATACCAAGAGGTATTGACTCGTAGCCGGCGCCACGGTACTTCCTTGTGCAACGAACAGCGACGCAGGGAGGACGAAATGACGTCGCAGGCTCCGGTCGTTCACGGCCGTGGCGAGCCCCGGCCGGCCTTCGGGTCCGTGCTGGCGGCCTTCGACCACGCCGTCACCCAACATGCTGAAATAACGGCACTCATCCACCGCGGGCGCAGCCTGGATTATGCGGCCGAGGGCCGCGCGGTGGCGGAACTCGCAGGCTGGATCGAGGAAGCGGGTTTTGGTGGCCGTAGCGTGGTGCTGCTGATCCCCAACGGGATCGAGTATCACATCGCATACTTTGCGGTCTTGTATGCCGACGCCACGCCGGTGCTGCTGAACCCGCTCTACCCCGCGCCGGCGCTGGAGCCGCTGTTCGCCGATGCCGAGCCGGCGCTGGTGCTGACGGTGCCCGAGACGGCCGAGGCCGCCCGCGCGCTGATGCCGCGGTTCGGCCATCAGGTGCTGGTGCTGGGCGAGGGCGATTTCACCCCCGAGGCCCTGGTCGCCCGCGGGCCGGCGGTCTGGGTGCCTCGCCAGGCCTCGCCCGAGGCGCCGGCCGCGCTGATGTTCACCGGCGGCACCACCGGCATTTCCAAGGCGATCGTCCACAGCCATCGGGCGATGATGGATGCGATCCTGCGCATCGACTGGGGCTGGCCGACCCGCGCCCGGGGCGAGGTCTGGCTGCCGGTCGCGCCGATGTTCCACATCTATGGCTGGCTGTTCGGGGTTGGCAATCCCGTCCATGCCGCGGCGACCCTGATCATCCCCGATCGCTTCCAGCCCGATCATGTCGTCGATCTGATCGCGCGTCACCGCGTGACGGTCTTCGGCGGCGGGCCGCCGGCGATCTACCAGGGGCTGATGGCGGCGCAGGATTTCGAGACCGCCGACCTCTCCTCGCTTGTGGTCTGCGGCGGCGGCGGCGCGCCCTTCCCGGTGGAGGTGCTGAAGCGCTGGAAAGACCGGACCGGGGTCGATATCGCCGAAGGCTATGGCATGACCGAGATCGCGCCGATCGCGGTCAATACCGACAGTTTCGGCCGCAAGGCGGGCTCGGTCGGCAAGCCGGTGCCGGATGTCGACATCCGCATCGCCGATCTGAACGACTGGTCGCGGGAACTACCGATGGGTGAGGCGGGCGAGGTTTGCGTGCGCGGGCCGCACGCGCTGACCGAGTACCGCAATCGCCCCGATGAGACCGCGGCCACCATCCGCGACGGCTGGGTTCTGACCGGCGATATCGGTTTCGTCGATGCCGAGGGCTTCCTGACCATCACCGACCGCAAGAAAGACGTGATCCTGGTCAAGGGCTTCAACGTCTTCCCGCGCGAGGTGGAAGAGGTCATCCACCAGCATCCGGATGTGCGGGGCGTCGGCGTGGTCAGCCTGCCCGATGCGCGGTCGGGTGAACGGATCATCGCCTTCGTGGTGGTCGATCCCTATACCGAGACCGGTGTGGCCGACCTCATGGCCCATTGCAAGGCACGGCTGGTCGCCTACAAGGTCCCGGCCGAGATCCGCCTGATCGAAGATCTGCCGCTGACCCCGGCCCGCAAGCTGGACCGCATCGCGCTCCGCCGCCAGGCGGCGGAAGCGGCCGAAGCTGCGGCCTGACCGCCGACGATCGGCCATGGCGCACCCCATGTGGTGCGCCGCTTTCTGCCCTCAACATACCAAAGAGTACTGTGGGCATCAGCAACAGGGGGGACTGTCCATGAAGATGCAAGGTCTCAAACGCGCCGGCCTCAGACTTGGTCTCGCTACCGCCGGCGCCGTGATCGCGATGACCGCGGCGGCCATGGCCGAGCCGGTGGTGCTGCGCTACAACCAGTGGTTCCCGACCGGCCATTGGTCGCAGACCGAGGGTCTGTATCCCTGGTTCGCCGAAATCGAGGCGGCCACCGAAGGCCGGGTGAAGGTGGAGCCCTCGGCCAAGCCGATCGCGCCGCCGAACCGCAATTATCAGGCGGTGGTCGACGGGGTCGCCGATCTTGCCTGGGGCCCCCACGGCTACACACCCGGCGTGTTCCCGCTGACCGAAATGGTGGAACTGCCCTTCATCACCGAGGATGCCGGCAAAAGCTCGGTCGCTTTCTGGCGGCTCTGGGAGAATTTCTTCGCCCCGACCGGCATGCAGGGCGATGTCGTGACGCTGGCGATGCACGTCACCTCGGGGGGCAACATCCATATGCGGGAGACCGGGGTCGAAAGCCTGGCCGACCTCAAGGCGCAGAAGATTCGCGTGCCCACCCCCACCGTCGGCCGGGTGCTGAAGGATGTGGGCGCGGTGCCGGTTTCGGGCTCGCTGGGTGAACTGCGCGAGATGCTTTCCCGCGGCATCATCGACGGCACGGCGATTTCCGACGAGCTGGTGACCGGTTTCAAGGTCGAACAGTATGTGAAGCATGTCACCCGCATCCCCGGCGGGCTTTATTCCAACGCCGCCTTCGTGATCGTCAACAAGGCGAAGTGGGAGAAGATCTCGGAAGCCGACCGTGCCGCCATCCTGAAGCTGTCGGGTGAGACGCTGTCGGAAAAGATGGGCGCCCTCTGGCATAAGCATGATCTGATCGCGCGTGAGGCCATCAAGGCCGAGCTGGGCGATGCCTATCGCGATGCCAGCCCGGCCTTCCTCGCCGAGTTGAAGGCCGCCTTCCAGCCGGCCGAGGTGGCGTGGCTGGAACAGGCCGCGAAGCTCGGCATCGACGGCGGCGGCGCGCTCAACTTCTACCGCGCCGAACTGGCCCGCAGCGGGGGCAATTGAGGCCATGACCGCCCTGATCCGCATGGTGCGCGGCCTGACCGACCGGATCGCCATGGCCACGCTGATGCTCATGGCCCTGGTCACCTTCGTCGACGTCGCCGGCCGGGTGCTGTTCAACGAGCCGCTGGGCTTCGCCTACGAGATGATCGGCGTGCTGCTGGGCCTTGCCACCTATGCCGGGCTCTACGCCACCCAGCTGCATCGCGGCCATATCGCGATCGACCTGCTGGAGGATCGCTATCGGCGCTGGCCGCGGTTCGATGCGGTTCGGGGCGCTCTGGTCTGGCTGGTGGAGGCGCTGTTCTGGGGGCTGGTCGCCGCCTGGATCACCCGCCAGGCCGGCACCTCCATGGCCTATGGCGAAACCTTCCTCTTCCTGCCGGTTGCGAAGCATGTGCCGCTCTATGCGCTGGCGGTGCTGGCCTGGCTGGCCTTTGCCGGCCATCTCGCCCGCGGCTGGCTGACCGTCACCGGCCGTAGCCTCGCACCCGGGGCCGGCAAAGCGGAGCAGGTCGGATGATCGTCACCATCGCCTTCCTGATCCTGTTCGCGCTGCTGCTGCTGCGCACGCCGATTGCGGCCGCCACCGGCCTGGTCGGCATCGGCGGGCTCGCGGTCTATCAGGGCATCGGCCCGGCGCTGTCGCAGATCGGCATCATCGCGACCGAAACGGTGCTCACCTATGAATTCGCGGTCATCCCGCTGTTCATCCTGATGGGCGCCTTCATCAGCCGCTCGGGCATCGCCGAGGAACTCTACCGGGCCTGCCATGCCCTGGTCGGCCATCGCCGCGGCGGGCTCGCGGTCGCCACCGTCGTCGCCTGCGGCGGCTTCGGGGCGGTCTGCGGTTCCAGCCTCGCCACCGCGGCCACCATGTCGCGGGTCGCCTATCCGCCGATGAAGAAATACGGCTACAGCGATGCGCTGGCCTCGGGCTCGATCGCGGCCGGCGGCACGCTCGGCATCCTGATCCCGCCCTCGATCGCGCTGGTCTTCTACGGCATCCTCACCGAGACCGATATCGGCCAGCTGTTCATCGCCGGGCTTCTGCCGGGTGTGGTCGGCATCCTGCTCTATGCGGCGGCGGTCGTCGCCGTCACCACCCTCGACCGCAAGGCCGGGCCTGCGGCGGAGCGGATGCCGCTGCGCGATCGGCTGAAGGCGCTGCGCGATGTCTGGGCCACGGGGCTGCTGTTCGTCATCGTGATGGGCGGCATCTATGGCGGGTTCTTCTCGCCCACCGAAAGCGCCGGCATCGGCGCGGTCGGCGCCCTGCTGATCACCGCCGCCCGCGGCCGGGCCAGCCTGGCGATGGTCCGCGATGCGCTGACCGATGCCGCCCACACCACCGTTGCCCTGATCGCGATCCTGATCGGCGCCTTCCTCTTCGCCAATCTGATCAATGTCGCAAGCGTTCCCCAGGCGCTGGTCGCCTGGATCGGGGCCATGGATGTGCCGCCGCTGGTGGTGATCCTGGCGATCATCGGCGTCTATCTGGTGCTGGGCTGCGTGCTGGAAAGCATGTCGATGATGCTGTTGACCGTGCCGGTGTTCTATCCCCTGGTCGCGAGCCTCGGCTACGACCTGATCTGGTTCGGCATCGTGGTGGTCGTCGTGACCGAAATCAGCCTGATCACCCCGCCGATCGGCCTCAACGTCTTCGTGCTGCGCGCGGTATTGCCCGATGTCCGGCTGGCCTCGGTGTTCCGCGGGGTCATGCCCTTCATCACCGCCGATGTCGTCCGTCTCGCCCTCATCCTGTTCGTGCCCTGGCTGTCGCTGGCCCTGCCGCAGCTGATGCGCTAGCCGACCCGTCTTCTCCCATGCCCACAGGCACGGGACTCTGCCTTATCCATACCTTCAGGTACTGAAAGGAATCCCTGACATGAACGCCCAGGCTCCCGCCGCCATTCAGGTCGTCACCCGCACCATCCAGGCCCATGATCATCGCACCAATCTGCACGAGGCTGGCCAGGGCCGCCCGGTGGTGCTGCTCCACGGCTCGGGCGCCGGGGTTTCGGCCGCGGCCAACTGGTCGAAGGTGATCCCGGAACTGGCCCGCAATTTCCATGTCGTCGCCCCCGATATCGCCGGCTTCGGGATGACCGAACTCAAGCCCGATGCGCGCTATGACATCAAGCTCTGGGTCGCGCATTTCATCGGCATCCTGGACGCGCTGGGCCTGGAGAAGGTCGGCGTGGTCGGCAATTCCTTCGGCGGCGCGCTGGGCCTTGCCACCGCGCTGTCGCATCCGACCCGCATCGACCGGCTGGTGCTGCTCGGCACCCCCTGCGGTGAATTCCCGATGACCGACGGCCTGCGCGCCCAGCTGGAGTTCGACGGCACGATCGAGGGCATGCGCCACGCGGTCAGCTTCTTCCCCCATGACGACAGCATCATCACCGACGAGCTGATCCAGCGCCGGTTCGAGGCCGCCACCCAGCCGGGTGCGCTCGAAGCCTTCCGCAAGCTGATGCCGGCGCCGGCCGGTGACGAGCGGCCCACCGTGCGCGGCATTCCACTCAAGGCGCTGGCGACCCTGCCGCACCGTGCCCTGATTCTGCATGGCCGCGAAGACCGGGTGGTGCCGTTCGAACGCGCGCTCGACATGCACCGCTCGGTGCCGAATTCGGAGCTGCATTCCTTCGGCCAGTGCGGCCACTGGGTGCAGATCGAGCGCGAGGCCCGTTTCCTGGATCTCGTCACCGAATTCATGGCCCGCGACTGATCCGGCGTGAAGGAGGGCCATGCCCATGAGCCGCGACGTGCTCGAAAAGCTGCTCTACGACCTGTCGACCAGCCGGCAGAACCGCGAGGCCTTTGCCGCCGATGCCGACAAATACCTCGCCCGCTATCGGTTGAGCGCCGGGGAAAAGGCGCTGGTGCGCGACTACGACGTTCGCGCGCTGGCCGATCTGGGCGTCAACACCATGCTGACCTGGGGCTTCTGGCTCCAGGCCGGCCGGCGCAACCCCGACTACATTCGCGCGATGCAGGGGCGCGCCATGCAGGGCCGCGCCGTGCAGAACCGGAACAGCGCCACCCCGACCGAAGGAGCCCCGTCATGAGCCGGATCGTCGGCGGTTTCGTCGTCCCCCACGACCCCGTGATGTATGCCGCCCCCAAGGCTGCGAGCGAGGCCGAGGCGGCCGCGGTCTATGGCGCCTATGCCGCGATCGCCCGCCGGATCGGCGAGCTTCAGGCCACCACCGCCATCGTCATCGGCTGCGACCACTACATCCTGTTCGGCACGGATTGCCTGCCGCAATACGTCATCGCGACCGGCGAGGTCGACGGCCCAATCGACCAGCTGCCCGGGCTGAAGCGCGGCCCGATCGAGAACCATAGCGGCCTCGCCCGCCACATCGCGGAACAGGGCTTCGCCGAGGGCTTCGACTGGACGGTGGGGCGGTCGATGCAGGTCGACCATTCGATCGCCATCCCGCACCAGCTGCTGGTGGCGCCCAATGAGGGCGTGAAGACCGTGCCGGTGATGCTGGCCTGCGGCGTCGACCCCTATATCCACAAGCGCCGCGCCTTCGATCTGGGCCGCCAGATCGGCCGGGCGATCGAAAGCCATGACGGCGACGAGCGGGTGGTGGTGATCGGCTCGGGTGGCATCTCGCACTGGGTCGGTACCGCCGAGATGGGCCGCATCAACCCCGATTTCGACCGGATGGTGCTGGATTGCGTCGCCCGCGGCGATGCCGAGGCGCTGATTGCGCTGGATGACGCCACGATCCTGGAACAGGGCGGCAATGGCGCCATGGAAATCCGCACCTTCATCTGCGCCATGGGCGCGGTGGGCGCCAGCCAGGCCCGGGTGATCGATTATCTGCCAGTCCCCGGCTGGATCACCGGCCTCGGCTTCGCCGAACTCGCCGCCGCCTGAGGAGACGCACCCCATGACCGATACCACCCTGATCCGTCTTTGCGATGCGGCCGATCTTGCCGAAGGCGAGGTGCTGAAGATCGAGATCGACGGCCGCAAACCGCTGGCCGCCACCCTGGTCGACGGCGTGGTCCATGTCTTCGACGACACCTGCCCGCATGCCGAGGAATCGCTGTCCAAGGGCTGGGTAGAGGATGGCCGGGTGGTCTGCCCTGTCCATTTCGCCGAATTCGACCTGGCCGATGGCAGCGTCCACAACGCTCCGGCGGGCTGCGGAAAGCTCCGCGCCTATGCGGCCGAACTGCGCGACGGCGCGGTTTTCGCCAGCCTCGGCTGACCGGTCCCGATACGCGCGCCTGCGCCACAAAAAACACAAGCTCTCCCATTCGGTCCGCCCTTCGGAGGAACAAGTCATGTGCGACGCCAAGGCGCGCCCCGACATGCAGCCGGTCTACCCCAAGGCCGGCAGCTATCCCGATTTCGCCGATCTGGTCGACGACAGCCGCGCCCAGGTCGATCGCCGGGTCTTCATCGACCGCGCGATCTATGAAGCCGAGCTGCGGCAGATCTTCGGCCGGGCCTGGCTGTTCCTGGCCCATGAAAGCCAGATCCCCAATCCCGGCGATTTCGTGCGCACCTATATGGGCGAGGACGACGTCATCGTCGTCCGCCAGCGCAATGGCCGCATCGGCGCCTATCTGAATTCCTGCCCGCATCGCGGCAACCGGGTGTGCATGGTGGACAGCGGCAAGAAGGCCCGCGGCTTCATCTGCAATTATCACGGCTGGTCCTTCGGCATCGACGGCCGGTTGAACGGTACCGACGGCAAGGTCTATGACAAGGATCCTGGCTTTCAGAAATCCGAGATCGGCCTGACCCCGGTCGCTCAGGTCGCGAGCTACCAGGGGCTGGTCTTCGGCACCTTCGATCCCGAGGCGCCGTCGCTCGAAGAATATTTCGGGCCGTTCACCTGGTATCTCGACGTCATGCTCGACAATGACGAGGGTGGCACCGAATTCATCGGCGGCTGCGTGAAGTCCACCGTCGAGTGCAATTGGAAGTTCCCGGCCGAGAACTTCGTCGGCGATATCCTGCATGCCTTCTGGACCCATCAGTCGGGTGCCGAGGCGATTCTGGGCGGGGCCGTCGATCTGGGCTCGCGCTATGACGAACGCGCCTTCCAGGCCAGCGTCTACGGCCATGGCATCGAAACCAATCTCGACAAGGTCGGCAACACCCGCACGCTGGGTTTCCCCGAGCTGAACGATTACGTGCTGGGCCGCTACGAGGCGGTAAAGGCGCGGCTGGGCGAGGTCAGGGCGCGGATGGTCGGCGCGGTGTCGTCCTGTACCGTTTTCCCCAATTTCTCCTTCCTCCCCGGCCAGGCGACTTTCCGCGTCTGGCATCCCAAGGGGCCGGACCGGATCGACCTCTACACCTGGACGCTGGTGAACAGGAATATGCCCGAGCGGATCAAAGAGCTTTACCGCAAGGGCACCATGATCACCTTCTCGCCGGGTGGCGTGTTCGAAATGGACGATGGCGAGAACTGGGAATACTGCACCAAGGCCAATCAGGGCTGGGTGACCCGGCATCAGAAGCTGCATTACGGCCTGGGCCAGGACAGCGGCTGGGCCGAGTCAAGCCTGCCCGGCCATATCCATCGCGGCTCGCTCAACGACGCCAATCAGCGCCAGTTCTACAGGCGCTGGGCCGAGTTCATGCGCTTCGACAGCTGGGGCGATCTGCAGCGCGCCGAGACCGCGCCGCCGGCCAAACCGATGACCCGGGCAGCCGAGTGAGGGAGGCGAGGATGACCGTGCAAACCGTTCCCATGCTCGACGAAATCCCCGTCGCCGACGAGCTGCTCCGCCGCATCGAGCGCTTCTATTACCGCGAGGCGCGGCTGCTCGACCGCGAGGCCTATGCCGACTGGCTGACCCTGCTCGACCCCGGCATCCGCTACTGGATGCCGGCCATGGAGACCCGCAAACGCGGCGATCAGCGCGGGCCCTGGACCGATGGCGAGATGTCCTATTTCGACGATGATTTCGCCATGCTCAGGGTCCGCGTCGCCCGCTATGAACAGCCCTCGGCCTGGGCCGACAACCCGGCGACGCGGCATCTGCACATCGTCACCAACATCGAGGCGATCGAGACCGGCACCCCCGGTCTGGTGCGGGCGTTCTCGTGCTTCGAGAACGTGCGCAATCGCAACGAAAAGGACCAGGACATCATCCATGGCCGCCGCGAAGACCTGCTGAAGGTCGGGGACGGGCGGATCACCATCGCCGAACGGCGGATCCTGATCGTGCAGAACATCCTGTTGTCCAAGAACCTCAACACCTTCTTCTGACAAAACTCATCCAACCTTTGGGAGGACGGCGTGATGACGGGCAGGGCCCTGGAAGGCGAGGCGGCGCTGGTCACCGGCGGCGGCAAGGGCATCGGCCGGGCGGTCGTCGACCGTTTCGTGGCCGAGGGTGCGCAAGTCGGCGTACTCGTGCGTTCTGCGGCCGATGCCGATGATCTGGTGGCGGCGCATGGCGACCGGGTGGCCCCGGTGATCGGCGATGTCCGGTCCTGGGACGACAATCTCCGCGCGGTGACCACCGTCGTCGAGCGCTTCGGCAGGCTGGACGTGCTGGTGCCCAATGCCGGCGTCTACGACTTCTCGGTGCCGTTCGAAGACCAGACCGGCCCCGAGATCGCCGCGCGTTTCGACGAGCTGATCGCCGTCAACGTCAAAGGCTATCTGCTCGCCGCGCGGGCGGCGCTGGAACCGCTTCGGGCCATGCGCGGGTCGATCGTCTTCACGCTGTCCTCCTCGTCCTTCTATGCCGGCGGCGGCGGGGTGCTCTACGTCACCTCGAAACATGCCCTGGTCGGCACGGTGCGCCAGCTCGCCTTCGAGCTGGCGCCCGAGATCCGGGTCAATGCCGTCGCCCCCGGCGGCACCCGTACCGGACTTGGCGGTCTCGCCTCGGCCGGGGCGGAGGCCACCCGTCTGGATGCGATCGAGGGCTTCGACCGCATGGTGGCCAAAACCGTGCCGCTGGGCTTCCTGTCCGAGCCCGAAGACCATGCCGATGCCTATGTCCTGCTCGCCAGCCGCAGCGCCTCGCGCTTCATGACCGCGGTGATCCTGCCCTCCGATGGCGGGCTGGAGGTGCGCGGCGGCGGCCGGCGCAAGCGCGGCTGACCCGCGCCATCTGCAACCGGAGATAAACAATGACCAATGACGTGGCAAGCCAGGTTGCATCGCTGAAAGACCAGCTGCGCCTGCCGGTGATCGTGGCGCCGATGTTCCTGGTCTCGGGCCCCGATCTGGTGGTGGAGGCCTGCCGGGCCGGGCTGATGGGCTCGCTGCCCGGGCCCAATGGCCGGACGATCGAAGATCTGCGGGCCTGGTTCACCGACATCGCCACCCGGCTGGATGCCGCGCGTGCCGCCGGCGAGCGGCCGGCGCCCTGGGCCTTCAACATGATCACCCATCAGAGCTATGGCCGTTTCGACGACGAGATCGCGCTGGTGCAGGAGTTCCGCCCCGGCATCGTGATCACCGCGCTCGGCGGCCCGCATCGGGTGACCGATGCCGTGCACGGCTATGGCGGGCTGGTCTTCGCCGACGTGAATTCCGCAGGCTTCGCCCGCAAGGCGGTCGACAAGGGCGCCGACGGGCTGGTGCTGGTCTGTTCCGGTGCCGGCGGCCATACCGGCGAATATGCCATGCTCGCCTTCATCGACGAGGTCCGCAGCTTCTTCGACGGGCCGATCGTGGTCGGCGGCGCGATCAGCCATGGCCGCAGCGTTCGCGCCGTGGAACTGCTCGGCGCCGATTTCGCCTATATGGGCACCCGCTTCATCGCCACCCCCGAAAGCCTGGTCTCCGACGACTACCGCGCCATGGTGGTCGACAGCCGGATGGAGGATCTGGTGGCGTCGCGCGCCATCACCGGCGCGCTCGGCAACTGGATGCGGGTCTCGATCGAAAAGGCCGGCATCCCGCTCGACGCCATGAAGGCCGAGGCGAAGATCGATTTCTCGGGCGACATGCATTCGGGCGTGAAGGCCTGGAAATATGTCTGGAGCGCCGGCCAGGGCGTCGGCGCCACCGACCGGGTCACCCCCGTGCGCGAACTGGCCGAGCGGCTGGTCGCCGAATATCTGGCGGCCTTCCGGGCCGAACGCACCACCCATACCGCCTTCGCCCGCCGCAATGGCTGGCAGGCCGCAGCGGAAGCCGCAGAATGACCGAGATCACCCCCGACATCCAGGCGGCGGCCGCGGCGATTTTCGCCGCCCGCGAGAGCCTGACCCAGATCCCGCCGGTGCGCGAGACCCACGGCATCACCGATGTCGAGAGCGCCTATGCCGTCCAGGCGCTGAACACCGCCCGCTGGATCGAGGCCGGCCGCCGCCCGGTCGGCGCCAAGATCGGCCTGACGTCGAAGGCCGTGCAGGAGCAGCTGGGCGTGGGCGAGCCCGATTTCGGCACGCTCTGGGCCGATTACGCCTTCGGCGAAGGCGATGTCGTGCCGCTCCGCCGTTTCATGCAGCCCAAGGTCGAGGCCGAAATCGCCTTCGTGATCGGCCGGCGGATCGATGATCCGCAGATCTCGCTCACCCGGCTGACCGGGGCGATCGATTGCGCCTATGCCGCGGTCGAAATCGTCGACAGCGCCATTGCCGCCTGGAACATCCGCCTCGCCGACACCGTCGCCGACAATGCCTCGGGCGGGGGCTTCGCGCTCGGCACCGAACCCCGCCGGATCGGCGATGTCGATCTGCGCCTGGGCGGCATGGTGCTGACCCTGAACGGCCGCCCGGCCTCGATCGGTGTCGGCGCCGCCTGTCTCGGCCATCCGCTGAACGCCACGCTCTGGCTGGCCCGGCGCATGGCGGAACTCGGCCGGCCGCTGGAGGCGGGCGACATCGTGCTCTCGGGCGCCCTGGGCCCCATGGTGCCGGTGGCCTCGGGCGACGTTTGCACCGTCGAGATCCAGGGCTTCGCGCCGCTTTCCTTCGTGTTCGGAGACTGACACCCATGACCAAGGTCAAATGCGCCATCATCGGCTCGGGCAATATCGGCACCGATCTGATGATCAAGATCATGCGCATGTCGAAGACGCTGGAGATGGCGGCCATGGTCGGCATCGATCCCGAGAGCGACGGGCTGAAGCGGGCCGCACGGCTGGGCGTCGCCACCACCCATGACGGCGTCGAGGGGCTGCAGGCCCTGCCGGTCTATCCTGAGATCGGCATCGTGTTCGACGCCACCTCGGCCGGCGCCCATGCCCGGCACGACCGGTTGCTTCAGGCCGACGGCAAGCAGGTGATCGACCTCACCCCAGCCGCCATCGGCCCCTATGTGGTGCCGCCGGTCAATCTGGATGCCATGCGCGACGCCCCCAATGTCAACATGGTCACCTGCGGCGGCCAGGCCACCATCCCGATCGTGGCGGCGGTGGCGAGCGTTGCACCGGTGACCTATGCCGAGATCGTGGCCTCGATTTCCTCGCGCTCGGCCGGCCCCGGCACCCGCGCCAATATCGACGAATTCACCGAGACCACCTCGCGTGCCATCCGCGAGGTCGGCGGCGCCGGTGCCGGCAAGGCGATCATCGTGCTGAACCCGGCTGAGCCGCCGCTGATCATGCGCGACACGGTCTATTGCCTGGCGCAGACCCAGGACCGCGAGGCGGTCCGCATCGCCATCGAGAAGATGGTGGCCGAGGTTCAGGCCTATGTCCCCGGCTACCGGCTGAAGCAGGCGGTGCAGTTCGAGGTGATCGGCGACAACGCCCCGCTCCGCATCCCCGGCGTTGCCGAAGCGGCCACCGGCCTCAAGGTCAGCGTCTTCCTGGAGGTCGAGGGCGCCGGCCATTACCTGCCGGCCTATGCCGGCAATCTCGACATCATGACCTCGGCGGCGCTGAAGACCGCCGAACGCCTGGTCGACCTGCGGCGCGAGAAGGCAGCCTGACCCATGACCGATACCACTACGTCCGACACCAACGCGACCACCCCGGCCCTGCGCCTCTACGTCCAGGACGTCACGCTCCGCGACGGCATGCATGCCATCCGCCATCAGTACACGCTGGATCAGGTGACGGCCATCGCCGCCGCCCTCGACCGGGCCGGCGTCGATGCGATCGAGATCGCCCATGGCGACGGGCTCGCCGGCTCGTCCTTCAATTACGGCTTCGGCCGCACCACCGATCTGGACTGGATCGAGGCTGCGGCTTCGGTGATCACCCGCGCGAAGCTCACCACCCTGCTGCTGCCCGGCATCGGCACCATTCATGATCTGGAGCGGGCCTTTGCCGCCGGCGTGCGCTCGGTCCGGGTCGCGACCCATTGCACCGAGGCCGATATCGCGAAGCAGCACATCGCCCATGCCCGCAAGCTGGGCATGGACGTCTCGGGCTTCCTGATGATGAGCCATATGAACCCGCCCGAGAAGCTGGCGGCCCAGGCGAAGCTGATGGAAGACTACGGCGCCCATTGCGTCTATGTGGTCGATTCGGGCGGCGCCCTCACCATGGCCGGCGTCGCCGACCGGGTGCGCGCCTTCCGCGACGTGCTGGCACCCGAAACCCAGATCGGCATCCACGCCCATCACAACCTGTCGCTCGGCGTCGCCAATTCGGTGGTTGCGGTCGAATGCGGGGCGATCCGGGTCGACGCCTCGCTGGCGGGGCAGGGGGCGGGGGCCGGCAATGCGCCGCTGGAGGTGTTCATCGCCACCGCCGACCGCTATGGCTGGGCGCATGGCTGCGATCTTTATGCGCTGATGGATGCCGCCGACGATCTGGTCCGACCGCTTCAGGACCGGCCGGTCCGGGTGGACCGCGAGACGCTGAGCCTCGGCTATGCCGGGGTCTATTCCAGCTTCCTGCGCCACGCCGAGACGGCCTCCGCCACCTATGGCGTGGATGTCCGCCGCATCCTGACCGAGCTTGGCCGGCGCCGCATGGTCGGCGGCCAGGAAGACATGATCGTCGACGTGGCGCTGGATCTGGCGCGCGAGGCGCCTCAGGGCTGAGGTGGACTACTGGTGGCGCCGTCCGGTGTCGTCACCGCGGGGGCCGTCAGCAGCTCCATGACCTTGTCGATATAATCCTGCTCCGCCACCTGGTCGCCCAGCGTCTTGTGCAGCACGCTGTCGCCCATCATGGCGCAATAGGCGATATAGGACCGCTTGCGCGCCTCGGCCTCGTCGAAGCCGTGATCGCGAAAGATCTGCTCGAAAAAGCTCATGCGGATCTGGTCCACCTCCCAGATCGCCTTGCGCGGCATTTCCACCCGCCGCGCCCAGTCGCGGATGCTGGTTTCGATCGCGGCGAAGGCCTGGGATTTCGGGCGGCGGGGCAGGGCGAGCAGGTGGCGGAGCCGTTCCATACCGCCCGGCCCGGCCCTGGTGACGCTGCGGATGACGTTCAGCGTCATCCGGCTGCGCCAGGTGTTCAGCATGGCGGCCAGCAGGTCGCTGCGCTTCTTGAAGTGCCAGTAGAAGCTGCCCTTGGTGACGCCCAGCCGGTCGCAGAGTTTGTGCAGCTGGATGCCGCGGACATTCTCGTCGACCAGGATGTCGATCGCGGCTTCCACCCAGTCGGCCTCGGTCAAAGGCCGGTCCTTGACACGCTTCGTGGGGGCGCGGCGGCGCTTTTCAGGTGGGGCGGTCTCGCTGGTCTCGGCCATGTCTCGGGATATCCGGTGGTTCCGCAACGGGGGCAGCCCCCCTTGCACTGCAACAAGCCGCCACAATACCCCAGGGTCTTGCTGAGTCCATGAGACAAAAGCGGGCCATGAGACAAAAGCGGGCGCCCGCGCGCACCCCACGCCCAATTGAAAGGCAGATGAAGATGAGCCCGATCGTTATCATCGGCGGCGGCCAGGCCGGTGGGGCCGCGGCATTGGCCCTCAGGCGCCATGGCGCGACCGGTCCCATCACCCTGATCGGCCGCGAACCCCTGCCGCCCTATGAACGCCCGGCCCTCTCCAAGGGCCTGCTGCTGGGCGAGACGGCGTTCGAGAAGCTGCTCGTGCTGCCTGAAACCGTGGCGGCCGAACAGGCGATCACGCTGCGCCTCGGCACCACCGTCACCGCCATCGACCGGGCCGCGCAGACGGTCACCACCGATGCCGGCGACGTTCTGCCATACGGAACCCTGATCCTGGCCACCGGCGGCCGCGCCCGCGCGCTGCCGGGGCTTGCCCCCGACGGTCGCGACATCTTCGCGATCCGCACCGCCGCCGATGCCGAGGGGATCCGTGCGCGCATGGCCCGGTCCCGCTCCCTGCTCGTGATCGGCGGCGGCTGGCTGGGGCTGGAGCTCGCGGCCAGTGCCCGCAAATCGGGGCTCGACGTCACCCTGGTCGAGGCGGGCCCCCGGCTCTGCGGCCGGGTGCTGCCGCCCGCGGTCTCGGCCATCCTGGCCGATCTCCACACCCGCCGCGGCGTCGATCTGCGCCTCGGCGATGCCCCGGTGGCGCTCGCCTCCACCGGGACCGGCGGCGTCACCGCGCGGCTCGCCTCGGGTGCGGTTCTGGCCGCCGACATGGCCGTGGTCGCGGTGGGCCTGACGGTCGAGGACGATCTGGCCCGCGCCGCCGGCCTCGCCACCGCCGACGGCATCCTGACCGATCCGGCCGGCCGCACCGAAGATCCGGCGATCTTCGCCATCGGCGATGTCGCCCGCACCCCGCACCCCGCCCTCGGCAGCCCCACCCGGCTGGAAAGCTGGCAGATGGCCAATCTCCAGGCGGAGGCGGCGGCGCGCGCGATCCTGAACCTGGCCGTGCCGCCCGCCGAAACCCCCTGGTTCTGGTCGGATCAGTACGACCTCAACCTCCAGATCCTGGGCCTGCCCGACATGGCGGCCCAACCCATCCGCCGCGGCAGCCCCGAGACCGGCCGTGGCAGCCTGCTCTGGCTGGATCCGGCCGAACGGCTCTGCGCCGTCATCGCCCTCAACGCCCCCCGCGACATCGCCATGGCCCGCCGCCTGATCGGCACCGGCCTGGTCATCGACCGCCCCCGCGCCGCCGATGCGGCGGTGCCGCTGAAGGATGCGGTGTTCCGGGCGGCCTGAGGTGCCGGAAGATCTGGAGGGCGGGCAGGGCTTGCCGGGCGGGGCAACACGGCGGATGATGCCGTCTCACTTTCCGGGACGATCCGCCGTGCTTGCTTCCTCCGCCTCGCTGCGCCCTGCCTCGCGACCCCATGGCTGACGACCTGCTGTTCAGCCTCTCCCCCGCCGACCTCGCCGGCGCCGGCCTTGCCATCTTCGTGGCCGGGTTGCTGCGCGGCTTCACCGGTTTCGGCTTCGCGCTTGCCGCCGTGCCGCTCGCCGGGCTGGTGTTGCCGCCGGCGATGATCGTGCCGGTGGTGATGCTCACCCAGCTGGTGATCGGCAGTGCCGATGCGGTGCGCGAGCGGCGGGCGGTGGACTGGCGGCTGGTCGGCTGGCTGACCCTGGGCCTTGCCATCGCCACCCCGCTCGGCACCTGGGCGCTGGTGGCGCTGCCGGGGGACATCACCCGGATCGTGATCGCCTGCATCGTTCTGCTGGGGGCGGCGGCCGCCTGGCGCCCGCCCCGGGCCGAAAGCGCGGGCGAGGGCGGGCTGCTGCACGCCCGCATCACCCGGCTGGGCGTGGGCCTGGTCGCCGGGCTGTTCACCGGGCTTGCCGCCATGCCGGGCCCGCCGGTGGTCGCCTATATGCTGGCGGCAGAGCGCGACCCGCGGATCATCCGTGCGACGCTGATGGTGTTCTTCTTCTTCACCGCAATCACCGGCTGTGCCAGCGCTTGGTTCGCCGGGCTGATCGGCTGGCCGGAGCTGGTGATGTCGGCGGCGGCCCTGCCGCTGGTGGTCGGCGGCAGCGCGATCGGGGCGGCCGGTTTCCGCCGGGCCGATGCCCGCCACTACCGCCCCGCGGCGCTGGTGGTGCTGGTCGGCGCCGCCGTGGTGACCCTTGCGCGCGAGATTTTCTGATCGCGAGCGACGAGGGGAAGCCGCTGGCCTCGCCCTTCCCGGCGGGCTATAAGCCGGAAGAGTGAACTTCCCCCGCCAACCGACGCCGACGAGGCCGTCATGCCCCTCGATCCCGACACCCTGTTGGCGAGCAGCATGTTCATCAACGCCTCGGGTGCCATCGTGTTCAGCCTGTTCTGGCTGGCGGACCGCCGCTCGCCGGAACTGGCGCTCTGGGCAGCGGGGTATGTCCTTATAACGCTGGGCCTGCTGGGCATGATGCTGCTGTCCACGACGGACTATCCGTCCGCCTGGGCGGGCGGGGCGGCCTTCCTGCTCTGCGGCCTCTCGCCCGCCTGCTTCTGGCTGGGCACCCGCTGTTTCGACAGGATCCGGCCGGTCTGGTGGGGGCCGGCGCTGGTCGCGGGCAGCATGCCCGGTCTGCAATACCTCGTCGGCATCGAACTCGGCCGGCCACCGGCCTCCGTCGCCGCCACCACCGCGCTGCTGCTGGCGGTGCTCTACGCCTTCAACACCCATGTGCTTGCCCGCGGCATCGGCCGCGATCCGTCGCTGCCCGGGCGCTGGCCGGTGGCGCGCATGGTGGTGTCCGTCTGCCTCGGCCTCTATTGCCTCAGTTTCATTGCCTCGGCGCTCGTCACCTGGCATGGCGGAGGGTCCGGGGTGGAGGCGGAGGCTGCCTCGATCGTGATCGTCTCGGTGGTCGACAATCTGCTGGGGGTGATTTCCTGCATCGCCATGGCCGGCATGCTCTGGGAACGTGCCCGGGCCGATCTGGCGCGCGAGGCGCGGATCGACCCGCTGACCGGGCTGTTGAACCGCCGCGGCCTGCATGACGGCGCCCGCCGCTGGCTGGCCCGCAGCCGGCCGCTGGCGGTGATCATCGCCGATATCGACCGGTTCAAGCGGATCAACGATGCCCATGGCCATGCCGGCGGGGATCTGGTGCTGACCACCTTCGCCCATCTGATCCGCGATGTCTGTCCGGCCGAAGACAGCCTGCTGGCCCGGATCGGTGGCGAGGAATTCGTGATCCTGCTGCGCCATGCTGACCCCGATGCCGCCCGGCACTTCGCCGACCGGCTCCGCCACGAGGTCGAAACCGGCGGTTTCCTGGTGGCGGGCGAACGGCTCGCGATCACCGTCAGCATCGGCCTCGCCTTTCCCTCGGCGGCCGAAACCGACCTCACCCCCGCCCTGGAACGCGCCGACCGCGCGCTTTACGCTGCGAAGCGTGGCGGGCGTAATCGGGTGGAGGAACTGGCGGCGGTCTGACCGGCGGGTGTTACACCGCCTGCCCCGCCGCCCAGCCCGACGACCAGGCCCATTGGAAATTGTAGCCGCCCAGCCAGCCGGTGACGTCGACCACCTCGCCGATGAAGTGCAGGCCGGGCAGTTTGCGGGCCATCATGGTTTTCTGGTCCAGTTCGCGGGTATCGACACCGCCCAGCGTCACCTCGGCGGTGCGATAGCCTTCGGTGCCGGCCGGGCGGATCCGCCAGGCGCCGACCGCATCTGCAAGCGTTCTCAGGCGCCTGTCGCCCAGATCCGCCAGCCGGGCGGTCTCCACCCCGTGATCCTCGGCGATGCGCTGCGCCAGCCGGCGCGGCAGCAGGCGAGAGAGCACGGTCACCGGCGCCTGACGGCCGCTGTCGCTGCGTGCCTGGCGCAGTAGCTCGAAGACGTCGACGCCCGGTGCCATGTCGACCACGATGTCGCGCCCGTCGCGCCAGAAGGACGAGATCTGCAGAATGACCGGGCCGCTGAGGCCGCGATGGGTGAAGAGCAGCGCCTCGTCGAAGCCGGTGCCGTCGCACGACACCCGCGCATCCACCGCCACCCCGGCAAGCGGCTTGACCCGGGCCAGATCCTCGGGCCCGAATGTCAGCGGCACCAGTGCGGGACGGGTTTCGGTCACCTTCAGCCCGAACTGCCGGGCGATGTCGTAGCCGAAGCCGGTGGCGCCGATCTTGGGGATCGACAACCCGCCCGAAGCGATCACGAGCGAGGCGCAGTGGATCATCTCATTGCCGGTCCGCAGCCGGAAACCGCCATCGGCTGCCGCCTCCACCGTCTCCACCCCGGTCGAGAGCGCGAGTTCCACCCCGCCGGCCGCCATCTCGTCGGTCAGCATGGTGATGATCTGCTGTGCGCTCTGGTCGCAGAACAGCTGGCCGAGGATTTTCTCGTGGAAGGCGATGCCGTGGCGGCGGACCAGGGCGATGAAATCCTGGGATGTATAGCGCGACAGCGCCGAGATGCAGAAGCGCGGATTTTGCGACAGGAAGTTGCGCGGCGCCGTGTTCAGATTGGTAAAGTTGCAGCGCCCACCGCCCGAGATACGGATCTTCTCGCCCGGCGTCTGCGCGTGGTCGACCACCAGGACGCGCCGGCCGCGCCGGCCGGCTTCGGCCGCACACATCATGCCGGCGGCACCGGCGCCGATGATCACCACATCCCGATATCGCGTCTTCATGCCCGACGTCACCTCAAAGCTTCAGCCTTGCTCTATCATGAGCCCTGCGCCGGCTGAAGAGCCGCCCTGCGGAAAACCCTCCACATTATGAGAATTTCTTAACCGCTCATCGGTTACAAACCGGAGACACACGCCGGCCTGCCTGTGGCGGCGGTGCGGAGGCGGTGCAGAGGAGCGGGGCATCGGCATGGCGCGTCGGTCTTGGTTCGGAGATGGAGCTGGGGGGCACCGCCTGCGGATGCTCAGGCCCGCCTATGTCCGCATCGTGCCGGTGCTTGTGCTGTTGGCCGGGCTTCTGGCCGCGGGCAACGCCTGGTACCTTCAGCGCGACGAGAACCGGTACCAGACCACGCGGGAGCTGAACCGGGCCGCTGCAGAGGCTGCCCAGACCATCGGCGACCGGCTGCAGATCATCGAGCACACCCTGCATGGCGCCCGCGGCGCCATGGTGGCGGTGGGCTCGCGCAGCTTCGACGAGGAACGCTTCCGGCGGTTCGCCGAGGCAATCGATTTTCGCCGCGACCTGCCGGGCGCCCTGGCGCTCGGCTTCGTCCGGCGGGTGGAGACCGCCGACCTCGCTGCCTATCAGGCCCGGGAACGGCGCGAGGGGCGCGAGGATTTTCGCGTTCAGCCGATTGCGCCCGGCCGTGCGGGCGAGCATCTGATCGTCGAATATGCCCATCCGGCCGGCGCCGAAGGTCTGGCCACCGGGCTGGATCTGGTGACCAACCCCGCCATCCGCGAGGCGGCGGCACTGGCCCTCACCATCGACACCGCCGTCCTCAGTGCGCCGTTGATCCTGCGCCCCTCGGGCCCGGCCAGCGAGATGACCGGCATGGTCATGGCCCTGCCGGTGCGCAGCGCCATGCACGGACCCGCCGATGCCCTGGTGATCATGTCGCTGGCGGTGGATCGCGTGCTCGGCCTGGGATTGTCGCGCGACGACACGCTGATGGTCACCATCTCGGACGTCACCGACCATCCCGGCGGCGCGATCCTGCAGCTGACCGGCTCGGCCGACCTCAAGGGGCAGCGCGTCTACCGGCCCGTGACCTTCTACGGCCGGTACTGGCGCGTCGACGTCACCCCCGGCCCGGCCTTCATCGCGCGCCTGAACCTGTTGTCGCCCTGGTGGGTGGCGGCAAGCCATCTGGGGCTGGCCGTCATCGCGGCGCTGCTCGCCTATCTGATCCTGAACCGGGTGGACCGCCGGCTGCGCGACGATGCGCGCCGGCTGGCCGCCGCCGACGAGCTGGAGCGGCTGGTCGCCATCCGCACCGCGGAACTCCGCGAGCGCGAAGCCCGCTTCCGCGCCATCACCGAACTGTCCGCCGACTGGTACTGGCAGACCGATGCCGATGGCCGGTTCATCGAAATCTCGGGCGGGATCGAGCGTTTGGGCTTCGAGGCCGACCATGTCGTCGGCCGGAGCCGGCGGGAGCTGGCGGCCGATCCGGATGATCCGGGACTTGCGATCTATGATGCCGTGGCCGCCCGCCGCCAGCCCTTCCGCCGCGTCGCCTATCGTGTTGCCGGCGGCGAGGGCGAGATGCGCACCATCGAGATCAGCGGCGACCCGATCTTCGGGGCGGATGGCCGCTTCCAGGGCTATCGCGGCTCGGGACGCGACGTCACCGACGATGTGGCGGCGCGCCGCGAGATCGAGCAGGCCTATGCTACCGTCGCCGGCGTTCTGGACGCCTCGCTGAACGCCGTCTTCGTCTATGTGGCCGAGCGCGACGCGGCGGGGCGGCTGACCGATCTGCGCCTCAGCATGATCAACGCGGCCGGTGAGGCGCTGTCGGGCGTGCGCGCCGATGACGTGATCGGCAACTCCCTGCGGGGCAGCCTGCTGCCCGGCGAGGAAGAGATCTTCCGCCGTGCCCGCAGCGTGGTCGAAACCGGCCGCCCCGAGCGCTTCTATCAGCTGGTCAACCGTGCGGGCCGCGACATCTGGGTCATGATCCAGACCGTCCGGCTGGGCGATGGCTGCGTGATCACCGCCGCCGACGTCACCGAGGCGCGGATCCGCGAGGCGCGGTTGCGCGAAAGCGAGGCGCGGTTGCAGGCGCTGATCGGCACGGTGGGCGTCGGCATCGTCGTGCTGGACGGCGACGGCCAGGTAATGATGATGAACGCCGCCGGCGAGCGCCTGTTCGATCGCCGTGCGGCCGAGGTGGTGGGCGACAATTTCTGCCATCTGGTGCCGCGGCCCGAGGGGCTGGAGGCTGCAGGCGATGACGAATGCGGCGGCTCGATCGCCGATGGCTGCGGCGCGATCCACCAGGCGATCGCCCTCAGGGCCGACGGCACCTCCGTGCCGGTCGAGGTCTCGATCGGTGCCTTCGATACCGGCGATGGCCCGATGTATGTGGCCGCGATCGCCGACATGACCGAACGCGACCGCTCCATGGCCGAGCTGCGCCGGGCGCGCGAGGAGGCGGATGCCGCCAACGCGGCCAAATCGGCCTTCCTCGCCAATATGAGCCACGAGATCCGCACGCCGATGAACGGTGTCACCGGCATGCTGCAGATCCTGCTCGCCACCCCGCTCGATGCCGATCAGCGGCGCTATGCCGAGGTCGCGCGCGACAGCGCCGACAGCCTGCTGGGGCTGATCGACGACATTCTCGACGTCTCCAAGCTCGAAGCGGGGCGGATGGAGCTGGAGCGCCTGCCTTTCGATCTGGAGGAGCTGGTCGACGGCGTGATCGCGATCCTCGCCCCCCGCGCGCGGGACCGGCGGATCGATCTGGCCGGGGTGGTCGACTCCTCGGCGGTCGGTAGCTGGATCGGCGATCCCACCCGTATCCGGCAGATCCTGGTCAATCTGGCCGGCAATGCGGTCAAGTTCACCACCGCCGGCCATGTGTCGATCGAGGTTTCGGCGATCGCCGCCGATGACGACCGCGGGCGGCTGCGCTTCCGGGTGGAAGATACCGGCGTCGGAATCGCGGCCGATCATCTGGACCAGCTGTTCCGGCCCTTCTCTCAGGCCGATGCCTCCGTCACCCGCCGCTTCGGCGGCACGGGGCTGGGGCTTGCGATCTGCCGCGACCTGACCGCGCTGATGGGCGGCACGATCGATGTCGTCAGCCGCGAGGGCGAAGGCTCGGTGTTCACGGTCGAGATCGGGCTGGAGCGTGTGGCCGATGCGGCGCGCACGACCCCCTCCATGCCGGTGCTGGCCGGTCGGCGCGCGCTGGTGGTCGACGCGGTAGAGGTCACCCGCCGCATGGTCGCCCGCCAGATCGAGGCGCTGGGCATGGACTGCGTGGAGGTCGCCTCTGCCGGTGAGGCGCTGATCATCCTGGAGATGAGCGTCGCCGGCGAACGTCCGATCGATCTGGTGATCAGCGGCCTGAACCTGACCGGTCTCAGTGCGGCACGTCTGGCGCGCTGGGTACGGCTGGATCCGGATCTGGCGGGGGTGAAGGTGATCGCGGCCACCTGCGGCGTACCGGTGCCGGACGAAGAACTCTATGACGGCGTGATCTCCAAGCCGGTCCGCCGGCGCGAACTGGCGGATCTGATGCACCGCCTGCTCGACCCCGAGGCCGCGGCCGCCCGCGGCGTCAGCCCGGCCCCGGCCGAGGGGCCGGGCCATGGCCGGCGCCTGCTGCTGGTTGAAGACAATGCCACCAACCGCACCGTGGCGACGGTGATGCTGGAACGCCAGGGCTATACGGTCGAGACCGCCGAGACCGGCGAAGGGGTGGAGCTGCGGCTTGCCGAGGGCAGTTTCGATGCCGTGCTGATGGACATCCAGATGCCCGTGGTCGACGGTATCGAGGCCACCCGCCGCATCCGCGCCGCCGAGGCGGCGGCCTGCCTGCCGCCGGTGCCGATCGTGGCGCTCACCGCCAACGCCATGGCGGGCATGCGCGAAGAGTATCTGGCGGCTGGCATGAATGACTATCTGGCCAAGCCCTTCCAGGTCGACGACCTGCTGGCGGTGGTCGCAAAGTGGTGCGGCGGCCGGGCGACGCCGGCCGCATCCGCCCGGCCTGCGCGGCCGCCGGCCGTGCCGGTTCTGGACGAAACCGCGCTCGACCAGGTGGCAGCCGTGCTGCCGGTGGAGAAGTTCGAGGATCTGGTCCAGAGCTTCGTCACCGCCGGTGTGGCCCAGCTGGATGAAGTCCGCGCCGCCCGCGCCGCCCGCGATATCGACCGCCTGCGCCGCAGCGGCCACGACATCATCTCCACGGCCGGCAATTGCGGGTTGATGCAGCTGTCGGACGCCGGCCGCCGCCTGCAGGTCGCGGCCCGCGCCGGCGACCTGGACCAGGCGGTCGAAGTGGCCGGCGAAATCCTTGATGTCGGCCCGGCCGCCATCGAGGCCGTCCGCACCCGCTTCGGCTCGCCGCGATCGGCGGCCTGACCGGCTCAGTCCGCCAGCCCGATCTCGCGCAGCCGCTCCGCCAGATAGTCCGCGGCTGTTTTGTCTGCCGCAAGCCGCACCTCGGGTCGCGGATGGATGAAGATCGGCATGGACTGGCGGGCGGTGTGGTCGCCCTGTGCCGGGTTGACCACCCGATGGGGGGTGGCGGGCAGATAGCCGGCGGTGGCGAGTGCCAGCATGTCGCCGCCATTGACCGCGATCATGCCGGCATCGCAGGGCACGGCATGCCAGCGGCCGGCGGTATCGCGCGCTTCCAGCCCCGGTTCCGAGCCCGCGACCAGCAGGGTGATCAGGTTGATGTCCTCATGCGCGGCGGCCCGGACGGCGCCGGGCTCGGCATCCTCGCCGACCGGCGGGTAGTTCAGCACCCGGAACAGCGAGCGGTCGGAGCCGGCGACCATGGCGGGCAGCGGCTCCGACAGCCGGTCGCGGATCCCGGCCGGCAATTCCTCCTGGATCCAGCCGAGCAGGGTGGTGCCCAGATCCGACAGCTGCCGATAGATTTCGCGGGTATCATCTGCAATCTCTGGCGGCAGGGCCGTGTCGGGATAGACGTGGAAGAACTCCTTCAGATCCTTCACCGCCACCCCCTTCGCATTTTCCGACCGGAAGGGGAAATAGCCGCTCTGGCTGCCGGGTGCACGGATCCAGCCCCGCTTTGCCGGATCGGCGAAGAACCGTGCCCACCCGGCATGCAGGCGGGCGATCAGCCCGGCATCGATCGGATGCGCACGGAGCACCGCAAATCCGGTATCGCGCAGCGAGGCCAGGAACCGGGCCGGCGCCCGGGCGTCGGTCATGTCGATGCTGTCGATGGCGAACATATGAGAGGGCACCCTAGTGCATTGACCGAGCGGAAGGGACATATTGGAGGAGCATTCTCCGGCGATATATGGGTAGAATCTACCCTGGATATGTATATATCTCTATCTTCGGTGCGGTGTCGCCTATCTTACCTATCCGTGGATTGCTACGGCCTCCTGGAACATGTTTGGCAAGTCTTGATCATGCTGGGGGCATGGAGGTAGTGGGGGATGATAGTGATGTAGGCAGGAATAATGGCGGTGATTTGGCGCTGGCCGCTTCGGTTCTATGAAAAAGGACGGAGTTGTGGTTGAGGTTCAGAAGATCATCATAGATGAATTTTGGCATAAGATGATATATAAGGTATGTATATTGTTAATATCGTGCCTTTCTGTCGTCCATAAACCAGAGATATCACATGCGTCTGAAAATGTAGGCGCGTTGATTGGTTTTCACGAGGATCCGTTGCCTATATATGACCGCTTTGTTTCTAGAGGACCGATAGGATATCTACATATCGAAGATATTTCAAAAGTAATTATTTTAGAAATCGACAATGTATATGTAATTTTCAGTTACGATGATGAAAAATATATAACGAGAAGATTTCTTTTGGAGTTTTCAAGAGAGACTAATGAAGATTGCATTAGGTTGGAAGATAATATTTCTGGCTCAAGGTCTGTAGGATACGCGTGCAGATGAAGAATTTTTGGAAGGTGTCAATTTTTAAATTGAAAAAATTCCCATTATATGTGATTATTCCATTCTCATTAGTAGTATTTTTCCATCAAATTGATTTATTTGGAATAAAAGGTCAGACAGAAAAGCAGTCGGCTCGAATGATCAATATCGCGCTTTCTCACATGTATCCTTCGCATAATAGCTATGTCTTGCCAGTCATCATAACGGAAAGAACGTTAGAAAGACTTGGATCATCCTATCCATTGCCCGAAAATATATTATCGGATATGATATATATGCTATCTCAATTTGGAGCTAAAGCTATATTCATCGACATGACTTTCTCCGGAAGAAGAAAAACAGAATTATCACATCTTCTTCAGGCAATTAAATATGCAGCTAGTAATAGAACTCATATTTTTTTTCCAATTAATGGATACAAAAGTGAAAATTTCGACGATATTATGAAATTAATAAATGAAAGCCCGTCAATTCATGCCGTTGACATTTCGCTTGGAAATAATAGATCCGGATTAAATTACCCAAAGAAGAGGAATATAGCGGTTCTGACGCCTGCTTTTGCCATATGTGCGGCTTTCTACGGCGAAAACTGGTGCCGATCTGATGTTGCCAAGCTGGAAATCGCGAACATATGGTGGCGAGGATCGGAGGAAGAGAGCCTATATGACGCCGCTAAAGATGTTCTGCAACATATCATTCGGAACATCTCTGGAGATTTAAAATCGTATGATGATAATAAGCCAATTGTATATATAAAAATGGAAACCTTTGAGTCAATATACCTCGGAGAATTCTCGGGCACGGATAGGGAAAAGCTAACGAGTCAGATCGTAGTCATTGGACAAAATTTGCATGGATTAAATGATTCTGTTGAAACGTCAATTGATGACTCGATGCCCAGCCTTCTATACCATGCCATGGCGATTGATAATCTAGCTGCACTAGAAACAGAATTCTCTATAAATAAAATCTCTCGGCATATTATTGAAGTAATTATAGCAATAATTCACTATGTCTCAATATGTATATATAGAAAATATACCCGAAAATATTATGAATGTTATATTTATAATAATGAAAAATTCATAAAAAGGCTCATTGTACTGCCAATATTAAACATCGTACCGACTATCGTTGTTTTTGGGATGATTTTCATCATGTCGATTCTATTATTCGAGTTCTTGCAGATGAGGTCTGTCTTGGATCTCTTGGGCATTATCGGTGCGGTGGAGCTCGGTAGAATGTTAACGCCGGCATCAGAAGACAAAGTGTCTAAAGTATAATGAAATAAAATAAATTCAGAGTCCGTTCGAGAACTTATCTATGATTTCCACCTCCTTGCGATTCTCCGCATCATGATCCGGATCATGGCGAGGCGGAGAAATGCCAGAGCCATCCGTGACAGGTTCTCGAAGTCCTTGGCCAGCCTGGGACAGCGGCCGAGCATTCCGAAGGTCCGTTCCACGATCCAGCGTTTGGGCAGGATCTGGAAGCTCTTGGTGGTATCGGAACGCTTGACGATTTCCAGTTACCAGACGCCGAGTTCACGCACGGCGGCAGCCGTGGCGGTCCCCTGATAGCCACCATCGGCGAAGATGCGCTCGATGAACGGAAACAGGCGGCGGACCTCTTTCAGCACCGGCAACGCGCCGTCCCGATCCTGGATGTCGGCAGGCTGGATCTGCGCTTCCAGCATCATGCCGAGCGTGTCGACGACGATGTGCCGCTTCTTGCCTTTGACCTTTTTACCCGCGTCGTAGCCCGACGGATCGATCCGCGCCCCCCTTTTTCCGCGCTTTTGACGCTCTGGCTGTCGATGATTGCCGCAGTCGGGCCGGCCTCTTTCCCGGCCAGTTCGCGGACATCCACGAACAGGGCATGGTGGATCCGCGCCAGCGTGCCATCCCATTCCCACAGACCCAGATATTCATGCACCGTGCTCCGCGGCGGCAGATCCTTGGGCAGGGCCCGCCATTGGCAGCCGGTCATCAGCACATAGAACACACCGTTGAGAACTTCGCGGACATCGACCGTGCGCTGTCGACCGCCGCGCTTCGCGGGCGGGATCAGCGGTTCGACCAGCGCCCATTCTTCATCCGTCAGGTCGCTCGGATATCTCAGGCCCGGCCGTTCATAAATCCGGCGGGTTTCCGTCGTCCACATTCTGTCCGCTCCCTTTTTCTCTGGCGCGGCATAGAATCACAACGGATTCACCGGATTCAATAACATTCCGGACGGGCTCTTAACGAATTAGAATATTTGTTTCGTCAATTAAGGATATTATAAGAAGATGGCAGTCTATATCTGATTTTTGGAAATATTCGCAAAAAGCTTGAAGGCCATCTTGGCCTTTTTCGAATCCATAGTATTCTAAGATATAATCGAAATAATTGTTCACGTACTTTTGATATATTAGATTAATTTTGTATGCTTCTTCGCTGAAAATTAAGGATCCTAAGTTATCTTCAATTTCTCTCCTCAGTTCTTTTAATTCTGTAATCGGATTCATTCCAAAACACATATCTTTTTCAGATTTTATTTTTGAACACTTATCTACGTGCATATTCGGAATAGGAGGAATCAAACCAAAACTATCCGGATAGCGCAAAGTGTATGTTGCCAAATACCAAGCCGGCATGCGCATATTTAACGCATACATGGCTTTCGCTACAAATAAAAAACTTACATCATAATAAGAGCCGTGTTCATAATAATTGGCGAGTATTTTTCTATATTGTCTAGTTCGCAACCAAAAGTTGATATTGTCCAATCGAGCATAATCATAATTTTTTGTAAAATAATGCTGAGGTGCATAATAATACTGAAGGGGGTTTCGAGAGAGTTCTCCTAATGGAGCAGGGCGAATTTCCTCAGCAGATGCGACGGTAGTATAAAAAAAGATACTCAGAACAAAAATTGAAAAGAATCTACCCCTCATTTTTTAATCTCCTTATTTCATTGCGGATACGCATGATACGTTCATCAAAAGATCCATAGTGACCCACAGGAGATTTTGGTACATTGTAATATATATAGAACCGATTGAGGGCTGAAATTGCTGCATAGACATCATAGCCAGCTTTAGAAATTAGCCGCAACCCGACGGCGTCAGCCAAATATTCTTGATCCATTGAAAAATATAACCCGCTATGCTTCGATATATCCGAAATTACTTCATTCTTAGCAATTTCGAGAAATACCAAACAGGGTGGACATGTTAGATACACCGATAGCGATAATGGTATCAGTTGCGCGTCTTTGTTAAGTCTCTCGTATGAAACGTTTTCTGCAAATAAATCGTCATTATAAGCGATATGAACCATTTCATGCGCAATCATCCACGCAAGTTCCTGCTCATCTAGTGTTCTTGAAAACTGTGGATCCACTAATAATGTTCCGTTCTCCATCACCGAAAATGTAAATGGAATATCCTCTAATTTTATATTCGTCCCTAGGCGTCTATTGTATTCTTCCAGCGCAAGTATATATTCTGGATCAGATTTTATTATAACGCGGGCATATTTTGTCGAAAAATTATTCAAAATTGCAATTTTCGTCCAAGTGCGACGAATTCGAATGACTTCTTCATCCTTAGATTTTCCATACCCTATCCCATCATACGTATAGAAATATGTTGAAATATTATTGAAATCATCTCCATCTGATCGAATTGATACGTAGCTGCTACAAGACATCAGACACACGGATAGTGTTGATGTAAAAACTATTCTAAGTATGCGATAAATATTCTGCATTATCTTTCCACATTCTGCCGAAATGCGCAAAGTCGCCGTGAGAAAGTTAATTAGCCGGGTACATTGTAGGCGCAATTATGTGCGTGACTTCCCAAATTCGCAAGATCGGTTCGGCGAAGGCGCACGGTCCCAACATAGCAGCCTCAGCGCGCCGCCACCACCGCAGCCGCGGCGATCATCAGGCTGCCGGCGCCCCGGTTCAGCGCGCGGATGCGGGCCGGGCGGTCCAGCAGGCTGCGGGCTTTCATGCCGATCAGCACATGGCCGCCCACCACCACCACCTCGACCGCGGCGATGATCGCCAGCAGCAGGGCGGTATCGGCCACCCCCAGCGGCCGCACGCCAAGCGCACCCGGAAGAAGTGCCAGATAAAAAATCGACATCTTTGGGTTGCTGACATTGAGCAGGAAACCGGTGATGTAGAGCCGGAACACCCCGCCCGAGGCCGCCCGCGGCTTGATCACGGGTGCCGCCCGCCACATGGAGATGCCCATCCAGACCAGCCAGGCGGCCCCCAGATACTGCACAAAGGCCAGCTGTTCGTTCATCGTCTGGGCGAGCGCGTTGAAGCCGATCGCGGCCAGGATCACGAAGCCGAAAATGCTGGTCACCACGCCCGCGCCATAGGCGAGGCCATGGGCCGGGCCGTCGGCCACGGTCTTCGACAGAATGGTGACGTTGTCGGGGCCGGGGCTGGCGGCGAACACGAAAAAGGCGATGGTGAAGGTCAGGATGGTCTGCAGATCCATGGCGCCCCTCCGTCAGATGGCCGTGGCGGTGGCTTCGGATGTCGCATCGAAGCGGAAATAGCCGCCGGGGGCGTAATCCGTCCCGACGGATTTATAGCGGCTTGCGGGGGCATCGAAGCCGAAATCGAGATAGTGCAGCAGGGCGTTGCGCACCTGGGGCGTGTCGATCGTCACCGGCGGCAGCGTCAGCTCCCGCCCCGGCCGGTCATGGGCCAGGTGGCGGAAGATCCGGTCGCGGATGCCGATGCCTTCGGGCATGCGGATCTTGGGTCGGTTGATCATGACATCGGCAATCTCGCCGCGAAAGGCTTCGCGCAGGATCCATTTCTCCACACCGCCGCGCAGCTTCAGATCGAATGGCAGGGCCATCGCGAAATCGACCAGCGCCCGGCCCAGAAACGGCACCCGGCATTCCACGGAATGGGTCATGCTGGCCCGGTCGGTGCGTTGCAGATCGGTGCGGTGCAGATTGCCGACCCGATAGGTGGTCAGGGCATAGGGGTCGGCGGCGGTGCGGAACATGTCGTAGCCGGCGAAGAGTTCGTCGGCGCCGTCGCCGGCGATCGCGACCTTGAAGCCGTTGGCCCTGACGGCGGCATGCACGGCGGACATCGAGATCATGTCCGAGATGTCGACCGGCTCGAAGAACTCGCCGTCGAAGATGGCGCCCCGGATCCGCCGCGGGATCATCTCGGGTGCGAAACCGGTGACGATATGGCGGATGCCCCGTTCGGCGCAGAAGGCGCGGGCGAAGGCCAGATCCTCGCTGTCTTCCGTGCCCACCGAAAAGGCGGTGACGTCGGGGTGGTGGCGGGTCGCCAGGTGCAGCAGGATGGTACTGTCCAGCCCGCCCGAGAAGATCACCGCCAGAGGCAGGTCGGTCTGCACCTGCCGGCGGACGGCGGCATCCAGCAGGGCCCGGCAGCGGCCGACCGGGTCGGGCCCGATGACGGCCGGGTCGTGCGCCGCCTGAAAGCCGGCATAGCGGCTGATCACACCATCGGCCCAGACATGGCCGGGGGCAAGCTCAGTCACCCCGGCGATCAGGCCGATGAAGGCCTTGCGTTCCGATGCGAAGGCCACCCAGCCGCCGGCCGTGGCCATATAGAGCGGCTTGACGCCCAGATGGTCGCGGGCGGCAAAACTGCTGCCGGTGGCGGGATCATGGATCACGAAGGCGAAGATGCCGTCCAGCCGGTCCACACAGGCCGGCCCCCAGGCGCCGAAGGCCGCCAGCACGGTCTCGGTGTCCGATGCGGTGCGGAAGTGATGGCCGCCGGCATCGAGTTCCGCGCGCAGCTCTTCATGGTTGTAAATTTCGCCATTCATCACGATCAAGCGGCCGCTTGCCGGATCGACCACCGGCTGACGGCCATGGGCCCGGTCGACGATCGCCAGCCGGTTGGTACCCATGCCGCCGCCCGCACCCGGCATCCCCCGGCCCTGCGCGCGCCGGCCCTGCGCGCGCCGGACTGGCAGCAGCAGATGTTCGGCGAAGTTCCAGCTGTCGCCCCGATGGCGCAGCGCGCCCAGCATGCGCATCAGCGCCGCTGCCGGATCGACCGGCGGCGGCAGGTCGGGGGTGGCCGCCAGCGGCAGGATGGCTGCAATACCGCACATGGGCGCAGTCTCCTGCGCCGGTGGGCGTGCTGCGGGTGCCGATGGCGACCAGCGCCGTGCGCGCCAGCCGCGCCGTCCAGCCATGGGTGGAAGGTGCAACCCGGATCGCGCCCAGCATGTCGGGCAGGGCGGCGGCAATCCGGGCGCGGCGGCTGGCCGGGGTGTCGCCCGCACCCACCAGATCGTACATCCGGTCCAGATGGTCGAGCAGGGCATCGCGCGCCGCTGCGGCGTCGGCACCGTGCAGGGTGAAGGGGTCGTCGATATCCATCACCCGCACGTCGCGGAAGCCGGCTGCGGTCAGCAGGCTGAACATTTCGCTTCGGGTAAAATGGCGGTGGGGATGGCCGGTTCGCGACCAGGGATGAACCACCCGGTCGAACCAGCGGGCGGTGCTGCCGCCGGTTTCGAAATCATGCAGCACCAGCCGGCCGCCCGGGCGGAGCGTCCGGAAGGCCTCGGCCACGGCCGCGGGGCGGTCGTCGTCATTCAGATGATGGCTGCCATATGCGATCAGCACCCCGTCGAGCGCGCCGCCCCGGATCAGGCTATGGGTGGCGGCCTGGCGCAGCGCCGGCAGGTCCCGGGCCAGGCAGGCTTCCACCATCAGCCGCGACAGATCGGCCGAGACGATCATCGGCCCGGGTGTATCCAGCCCGTTCACGAACCGCGCGAGCGTGCCGTCACCACCCAGCACGTCGAGCAGCAGGGTTTCGGGCCCGGGGATGCGATCGAAACCGGGCGAAAACAGGCGGAGCAGGGCCGCCATGCCCGGCGCGCGGTTGTCGGTGGCCCTTTGCGCCAGGTTATAGGCGGTACCGCGGCCGCCGGTGTCAGCGTCCTCGAACTCCCACGAGGCGGCGTTCATGGCGGCAACCGCATCGCGCAGGGCCGCCGGCGCCGTGCGGCCGGGGTCGAGCAGCCGGTCGAAGACCGGGAAGCGGGACCGCAGCATCTGCAGCGCGGCCGGGGCGGGAAGATCCTCAAGATAGAGCGGTTCGGTTATGACGGACTGATCGAAGGCCAGCATCGCGACACCATTGCGGTGACGGACGGCGTGGGGGGCCGCGGTCCGGAGATGGATCAATCTCCGGATGCTGTATTGTCTTCAGCTTTTGATCAATATGGATTCAAAGATAGAAACGTTATGGGGAATATTCCCCGCCATCGAACCGGTCCCAGACCGGCACCCCGGCGAAGCGGGCGACCAGGAAGTCGATCAGCAGCCGCGATTTGGCCGCCAGATAGCGGTTGGGGGCATAGAGGGCGAAGATGTCGAGCGCCGTGGGCGGGTGGTCGGGCAGCACCACGGCCAGCCGGCCGGCGGCGATGTCGGGGCCGGTGATGAAGCTCGGCAGCGCGGTGATTCCATTGCCCGCCACGGCTGCGGCCCGCAGAACCTCGCCATTGTTGCAGCACATGGCAGCGTTGAGGTCGGCGCGGATCGTGCCGCCGCCGGGGCTGGTCAATGTCCACTTCTGAAGATTTGTGCTGTGGCCATAGACCAGGCAGCGATGCCGGACCAGATCGTCCGGGGTCTCGGGCGCGCCATGGGCCGCCAGATAGTCGGGGGCGGCGACCAGCAGCCGGCGGCAGGGGGCCAGCCTGCGGGCGATCAGGCTCGAATCCTCCAGCTGGCCGATGCGGATGGTGACGTCGACCCCTTCCTCCAGCGGGTTCACGAACCGGTCGGACAGCACCATCTCGACCTTGAGATCGGGCCAGAGCCGGGCGAAGTCGGCGATCGCATCGCCCAGATGCAGGGTGCCGAAGGACATGGGCGCGTTCAGCTTCAGCGTGCCGCGCGGCTGGTCGTGCAGCTGCGCCACCTGCAGCTCGGTCTCGTCGATCGCGGCCAGGATGTCCAGGCAGCGTTCGTAATAGGCCCGTCCCGCATGGGTGGGGCTCACCCTGCGGGTGGTGCGGTCCAGAAGTCGGGCACCCAGCAGGTGTTCAAGCTCCGCCACCGCCTTGCTGATCGCGGATCGGGTCAGGCCGAGCGTGCGCCCGGCCTCGGCGAAACTGCCGGTCGTCACCACCTTGGTGAAGGCCTGCATCGCATCCAGCTTGTCCATGAAGGCCCTCGTCCGCCTGATCCCTCCCCATGGCATAGCATTTCGGGGGCCGCCCCGGCGAGCGGATCAGCCCATGCCGAGCAGATGATAGATGCGTTTGGTATAAGCGCCGAATTCCGGCGTCGCCTTCATGTCCAGGGTCCGCGGATGGGGCAGGTCGATCGGGAAATGATCGGCCATCCGCGCGGGGCCCGCCGTCAGCACCGCGCATTGCGAGCCCAGGAACACCGCTTCCTGGATCGAATGGGTCACGAAGATGATGGTCTTGCGGCTCTCGCCCCAGATCCGCAGCATCTCCAGATTCATCTTCTCGCGGGTCAGTGCGTCCAGCGCACCGAAGGGTTCGTCCATCAGGATCAGCTTGGGGTCGTGGACCAGCGCCCGGGCGATGGCCGCGCGCTGCTGCATGCCGCCCGACAGCTCGTAAGGGTATTTGGTCTCGAAGCCCGACAGGCCGACCATGGCCAGCAGCTCGCGCGCCCGCGCCTCGGCCTCGCGCCGGGCCAGGCCCAGGATCTGCGCCGGCAGGATCACGTTCTGCAGGATGGTGCGCCATTTCAGCAGCAGGGCCTGCTGGAACACCATGCCGACATCGCGGCCGGGGGTGAAGGCAGAGGTGGCATTGCCGATCCGCACCTCACCCTCTTCGGCGTCGTGCAGCCCTGCCAGGATCTTGAGCAGGGTGCTCTTGCCGCAGCCCGAGGGGCCGACCAGCGAGACCATCTCGCCCTCGTTCACATCCATGGTCACATCCGACACCGCAACGAATTCGCGGGTGCCGGTGCGATAGACCTTGCGCACGCCCTTCAGCCGGATCAGCGGCTCGGGCGTGGTGTCGATGCGGGCGGCATTCATGGTCATGACAGCCAGCGCTCCAGGTTTTCGGCCACGAAGGCATCGTCGGACAGATCGGCATGCATCCGGCACACCCGGTCGAGTTCCGCCGCCTGGCCCGGGCTCAGCCCCTCTGCGGGGTCCAGGCACCAGATGCCTTCCAGCAGGCCCTGGCGGCGCAGGATCTCGTGACAGCCGGCGATGCAGCCGTGGAAATCATTGGCGACGTCGAAGAAGGCGGCGTTGCAGTCGGTGACGCGCGAATCGAGTGCCAGCAGATCGGCCGGCACGTCGCCGCCACCGGCTGCCGCCTTCAGCCGCTCCAGCATCAGGACCGCCTGCCGGGTCCAGACCGACCAGTGGCCGAGCAGCCCGCCGCGGAAGCGCAGCGTCACCGGCATGCCGTCCCGCATCACCGTGAACGGGGTCAGCAGGTCCAGCACGATATGGTCGTCATTGCCGGTATAGAGCGTCACCCGATCTTCCGCCCGCGCCGCGACCACGCCGCGGATCACGTCGAGCGTGCGATAGCGGTTGAAGGGGGCGACCTTGATCGCGATGACATTGTCGATCGCCGCGAACCGCGACCAGAAATCGGCATCCAGCGACATGCCGCCGACCGCAGGTTGCAGGTAGAAGCCGATCAGCGGGATTTCTTCGGCCACCCGGGCGCAATGGGCGATCAGTGCGTCGGTATCCTGACCCGCCATCGCCGCCAGGCTCAGCAGCCCGGCGTGATAGCCGAGGCCCACTGCCGTCTGCGCCTCGGCCACCGCCTGATCGGTGCGGCCGGCCAGCCCCGCCACCATCACCAGCGGCCGGTCGGTCCAGGCCTTTGCATCGGCCATGGCCGCGCTCAGCACCGGTTCGTACAGCCCCACCTCGCGGATCGCGAACTGGGTGGTGTGCACGCCGACCGCCAGACCGCCGGCACCGGCATCGACGTAGTAGCGGGTCAGCGCCCGCTGGCGGCGCCGGTCGAAGCGCCGGTCCCGGTCCAGCGCCAGCGGATGGGCGGGGATGGCGGTGCCGGTCCGGATACGCTCCAGGATCTCCGGCGGCAGGGTCGAGCGGTGCAGGGTCATCGGGTGTTTTCCTTCCGACGAAGTTTCCCATGACCACCATCGTCCACGATGGTGGTCATAAGCCGCCATTGAGGCGGCGGCCAAGGGCGCGGCAGCGCCCGCCCGGCGAGGGGCTGACAGGACTCGCTACCCGAATTCGGGGCCGGCGGCGGCATAAAGATGGAGAGGGTTGCCAACAGGGGCCGGATGATGAAGCGCCATACGCAGGAACGGGCGGCGTGGCACGAAACCGCGGGTACGCAGCAGGTCGGCGAGGCCGGCATGATGGTCGGCAAGATCGATGATCAACGGGCCTGAGGCGGCCGCGATGGCCGCCTCGATCAGCCGCGCCGCCGTGCTCTCGTCCTCCGCGACCACCGGCCCGATCTGGGTGGCGACCCGGCCCGGGCGGCCCAGGGCGAAGCCGCTGCCGGTGTCCGCGATCAGCGCCGGGGCGCCGCTGGCGGCAAGCCCGGCCAGCAGCTCCGGGCGGGGGGCGCCAAGGGCTGCGGCATCGGCCCTGGTGATCCGGGGCAGGTCGCCCGGCACGATGCGACGCACCCCTTCGGGGATACTGCCGCCGCCGGTGCCTTCCCAGCGGGTCAGGCCGAACCAGGGCAGGAAGCCGAGCGGGCGATAGACCTGTTCCCCTGCCGGTGTCGCATCCAGCACCGGCAGCAGGCCCTGCGTGCGGCAATGGTCGAGGCAGACCTTCAGGATCTGCGTGCCGAGCCCGCCGCCCCGCCGGTCGCCCCGGACCAGCACCATGCCGATCCAGGCGACCCGTGGCCCATGGGCGATCACCGCACCGGTTGCGACCGGTCTTCCGCCCTCGGTGATGCCGAAGACGGTGCCCGACCGGAAGAAGGTCATCCAATCGGCCGCGGTCTGGTTCCAGCCGGCCGCGGCCGAGAGCGCCCGGCAGTCATCAAGGGCGTCGGGCGTAAGCGGCGCCGGCTCAGTAGGTGCCATCCCGCACCTCGAACCGGGTCGGCTTGCCGAAGGCCGGCCGTTCCGCCGCCACCCAGTCCGCCACCCAGTCGATCATCCGGTTGAGCGGCACCAGCGGGTAGCCGAACAGCCCGGCCGCCTGTGCCGTGTTGGTCAGCCAGGCGGTCGGCGCCTCGGTACCGGTGATCACCGCTTCGCGGCCCAGCCTTTCGGCGAAGGTGCGGGCCAGCCAGCGCACCGCGATCGTCTCGGGGCCCGAGACGTTGATCGGGCTGGTCGGATCGGTGCAATGGGCCAGGCAGCGCAGCGCCTGGGCATTGGCATCGCCCTGCCAGATGACGTTGACATGACCCATGGTCACGTCGACCGGCTCGCCGTCGCGGACCTTGCGGGCCACGTCGAACAGCACGCCATAGCGCAGATCCACGGCATAGTTCAGCCGGAACAGCCGGCCGGGGGTGCCGTAGCGTTCCGAGAAATGGCCGAAGATCCGCTCGCGCCCGATGCACGAGAAGGCGTATTCGCCGGGCGGGTTCAGGATGCTGTCTTCCGTCGAACCCTGGCTCGACACGTCGACGAAGGGATAGACGCAGCCGGTGGAGAAGGCGACGATCCGGCTGTCGCGGAAATGTTCGGCCACCATCGACGGGACATGGACGTTCATCGCCCAGGTGAGGTTGGCCGAGCCGGTGGCGCCGAATTTGCGCCCGGCCATGAACACCACATTGCGGACCCGAGGCAGGGCGGCGATGGCGTCGGGATCCATCAGATCGCAGGCGATGGTCTCGACCCCATGGGCCTCCAGGCTGTCGCGCAGGCCCGGCTCGCTGAACCGGGCGACGCCGATCACGCGCTTGTCGGGTGCTGCATTGCGGGCGAGGCGGGCAAGCGTCGGGCCCATCTTGCCGCCGACGCCCAGTACCATGATGTCGCCGTCGATCGCGGCGAGGTCGGCCGCCAGCGCCCGCGACGGGCGGGTCAGGAAATCGTCCAGGGCTTCGGTGCCGTCGAAACGGTCGGGGAAGGCGGCGTCGTCGAGCCAGACGGTCATTTCATCCTCGCATCCTTGGGGAGGAACAGGTGTTCGGCGGCGAGCACCGCGAGATAGAGGGCGAGGCCGAGCAGGGTCAGCATCACCACCGCCATGAACATGGCGGGCGTGTCGAGCGAGGCCTGAACCTGGATCATCAGGTAGCCGAGGCCGCGTTCCGAGGCGATGAATTCGCCCACCACCGCGCCGGCCACGGCCAGGATCGCGGCCACCTTCATGCCCGAGAACAGATAGGGCAGGGCGCCGGGCAGCTGGATGTAGCGGAAGGCCTGCCAGCGCGAGCCCTTGAGCGAGCGCACCAGGTCGAGCAGGTCGGGCTCCACTTCCTTCAGACCGCGCGCGGTGGTCAGCAGGATCGGGAAGAAGCAGAGCAGGAAGGTGATGAGGATGTTGGTGCCGATGCCATAGCTGAACCAGACGATCACCAGCGGCCCCAGCGCCACCTTGGGGATCATGTTCAGCGTGACCAGCAGCGGAAACACCAGCAGTGTCAACGGCTTCGACCACGAGAAGGCAAGCGCGAGCGCCACCCCCACCACCACCGACAGCGCATAGCCGCCGAAGATCTCGGCCGCGGTGACGGCGGTATTGCCGAGCCAGTCATAGCCTTCGCCGCCGAGTGTGGCGAGGACGGCCGCCGGGGACGGCAGGATGAAGGCGGGCAGGTCTGCCAGGCGAACCGTCAGCTCCCAGAGCGCGATCGCGCCCAGATGGACGGCGACGACCGCCGCCTGGCGCCGGCGTGCCGCCGCGCGTTCGGCCTTCACCTCGGCCGCCGCGCCCGCGCTGCGGGCGTCCTCCTCCACGAGGCTGGTCATGACATGGGGTCCCTCTTCGAACGGCCCTGGTGAACGGGTGTCGGCCCGCGGACGGCTGGCGTCCGGTTCCCTCGGCCTCGCCCTCCGGCCACAAAACAAGGCTAGGGCGGCTGGATTTTTGAGTCAACTAAACAGTTGACTTAATTTCACGCGGTCGCGCCTGCCACCGGTCGCAGGGCCGAGAGCACAAAATCGATGACATGGCGCCGGCGACGAGAGACCTCGCGTGCCGAATCCAGGTTGGTATCGAAAATGGCGGAAAGGGTGTGATTGTTGGCAAAGAAGAAATAGGCAAGACCTGCGATCGAGATATAGACGTTGATCGCATCCATGTCGTCGCGGAACACGCCGTCACGGGCACCGCGGGTCAGGGTTTCTTCAATCATCACGATCAAGGGTGAATGCATTGCCTGTATTTGCGGAGAGTCCTTGATATGCCGGGCCTCGTGACGGTTCTCGTCGTTGAGCAGGGCGACCAGCTCGGGATGTTCGGCCAGATGGTCGAAGGAGAAGCCGACCAGCCGCTCCATCGCCGCCACCGCCGGCAGATCGGCCAGATGCAGGGCCTGTTCCCGTGCGCGGATCTCACCATAAACCTGTTCCAGCGCGGCGCGGAACAGGTCTTCCTTATTGCCGAAATGGTGATAAACCAACTGCTTGTTGACGCCGGCCCGCTGCGCGATCTCGTCGACCCGCGATCCGGCCAGGCCCTTGTCGGCGAATTCGGCGATCGCGGCGCTGAGCAGAGCGCGCCGTGTCGCCTCGGGATCGCGCTTCTGGCGAGCCGGGCGCTTGTCGTTCATCCGCGGGGAGTCGTTCATCGGGGCCACTTCCAAATTATCAACCAACCAGTTGATTTAACATTGCCGGGTCCCGGGGTGAAGCGCTAAGCTTTTCCGCGACAGGGCCGTAACGCCTTCCTTACCACAATGGAAGCGGCGGTGCCGATCAGGGAAAAGTCTGGCCTCACCGGGAAAAGTCAGGGAGTTGAAGGGCATGAAGATCACGGGGACCCGTGCGACTGTGGTGGCGGCGATGGTCGCCGCGGTCTGGATGCAGCCAGCTGCCGCAGCCGAATCGGTCGATCTGGTGCTGAACTGGGTGCCGACCGCCGACCATTCGCCCTATTACTACGCCAAGGCGCAGGGCTGGTATGAAGAGGCGGGCATCGACCTCGACATCCAGACCGGCAAGGGCTCGGGAGTTTCGGCCCAGCGTGTCGGCGCCGGGGCGTCAAAGATCGGCATCGCCGACATGGCGACCGCCCTGCTGGCGAAGAGCAAGGGCGCCGATCTGACCGCGGTGATGGTGGTCTATGCCAACTCACCGCAAGGTTTCTACTGGTTGAAGAGCCACGGCATCACCGGGCCCGCCGACTTTCCCGGCCACAAGATCGGCAACCCGCCGAGCGATGCCTCGCGGGTGATGTGGCCGGCCTTCGCGCAGAAGGTGGGCATCGATCCCGCGTCGGTCAGCTTCGTGAATGTCAGCCCGCAGGCCAAGATGGCCTCGCTCAAGAGCGGCGCGATCGATGTCACCACCGATTTCTATAACGAACACGATCTGAAGGTGCGCGAGTTCGGCGACGATCTGGGCTTCGTGGCCTGGCGCGATATCGGCATCAACCCTTATGGCAATGCGATCATCGTCAATGGCGATTTCCTGAAGGACAAGCCCGAGGTGGTGGAAGCCTTCACCCGGGTCAGCCAGCGCGCCTTCGCCGCCTGCGTCCGGGACGTCACCCCCTGCCTTCAGGCACTGCTCGCGGCCGCCTCGGGGCTGACCGAAGCCAACCAGCGCGACCAGTGGAACCGGGTGAAAGAGCTGATGCGCGACCCGACCACCACCGGCACGGCCCTCGGCGCCTTCGACCCCGAGCGGGTCGCGGCCGACTATCAGCTGGTCGAAACCTATTTCGGCATCGAAAAACCCTTCGACGTGACCGGCGCCTATACCAACGACTTCCTGGACCACGGCATCCGTATGACCGCGGAGTGAGCCGGCCGGACGCAGGCGTACAACCGGCTGCCGGCGGTTCAGGCCGGTGGTCGCGATGCTGGTGGTCGCGATGATGCTGCGGCCCTGCGCCGCAGATCGGCGACCGTCAGCCAGGTGGCCGAGATCAGGAAATAGACCGCCCCCAGCGTCGCATAGCCGGTAACGCTGGTGATGGAGGGAATGGCGGGCAGGCCGGCGCGCGAGATGAACAGCACGCCGGCCACCGCCGACTGCGCCCCACTCAGCACCATCGCCCATTGCGCGCCGAACCCCTTCCAGCGGCGGATGGCGGTGCCGAGTTGCAGCAGGCCCGACAGGATCGCCCAGGCGCCGAACACGGCGAGCACCTGGTTCATGCCGTTCTGTAGTGCGATGACGACCGCGAGGGTGGTGACGGCGCTGACGCCGGCATTGATCGTCTGTGTCGGGTTCCGGCGCAGCCCGCCATTGCGCGCGCCGTCGACGAGGTTGGCGGCTGCATCCCAGGCGGGATAGAGGATGAGCAGGGCCATGGCGAGGCCGGGCGACTGCTGCCCGGCGGTGAGGGCGAGCAGCACCCAGATGGCGGAGAACCCCGCCCGTGCGAAATAGTAGAGCCTGAGCCATCTTTCCTGAGCGGCGGGTGGCAGGCCGGCGGATCCGGTCGTCATGTCGTGATCTTTCTGTCGGGTGACGGAAGGGAAGGTGCGTGCCTGCAATGCGTGGTCTTTTATAATCTACCTACTAATAGATAGTTTGCGGGGCGACAGATCGGCCGGTCGGCCGGTCGGCAGACCCTGCGGCCGGTAGATACCGGGTCAGACGGCCGCGAGCCTGTCGATCAGGGGGCGGGTGATCATGCCGAAGATCGCCGGGTCTCCACAGGCGCGTGCGGAGAGCATGGCGCCGTGTACTGTCGCCATGAAGCTTTCCGCCGCCACCCGGGGCGGGGCCGCGAGAACCATCGTGCCCCCGGCGGCGCCCTGGTCCATGACCGCGGCCAGCCATGCCGAAAGCCGGCGGAAATAGGCCGTGACTTCCTGCGCGACTTCTGGTGGCAGGACCGGAATTTCGCAGGCGAGCAGCGCGCAAACGCAGAAGCTCAGGCTCCCGTCGCCGATGCAGCCTTCCCAGAAGCCGATATAGGCGCGCAGCTGATCGAGCGGTTCCGGATGATGCCGGGCCAGCGCCGCCAGCCCCGCTTCGGCCTCGTCGCGATACTGCACGACGAGCGCCCTGACCAGATCGACTTTTCCGGGAAAATGATGGTGAATACTCGCCTTTCGGATGCCGACCACTGCAGCGATATCGGCATAGCTGAAGCCGTTATATCCCCCCGCGACCACCAGTGTGCGGGCGCAGCGGAGAATGTCGTCGGCGGTGTTTCGGGGCGTGCTCATGACGTAAACCTACCTTCTGGTAGGCAGGCCGTCAAGCAGCCACACCACACCGCCCCGGCTGCGGGGAATGTCTCCCGTGATTGTATCCATTTCAGACACAGTCCGGCCGAAACTGGCTGAATTGTGGGATGGGGTGGTCGGATCTATCTTCCTCTCAACGGTCCCGCGGTGGACCTCCCGCAAGCAGGGGAAACAGGATCATGACCACCATCATTCGTCGTGCAGAAGACCGGGGCCATGTCGATTTCGGCTGGCTGAACAGCCATCACAGCTTCTCCTTCGGGCATTATTTCGACCCGAACCACATGGGCTTCGGCCCGCTGCGGGTGATCAACGACGACCGGGTCGCCCCGGCCGGCGGTTTCCCCACCCATCCGCATCGCGACATGGAGATCATCTCCTATGTGCTGGAGGGCGGGCTTGAGCATCGCGACAGCCTGGGCACCGGCTCCGTCATCCGCCCGGGCGACGTGCAGCGGATGACCGCCGGCACCGGCATCCGGCACAGCGAGTTCAACGCCTCGCGTACCGATCCGGTGCACTTCCTGCAGATCTGGATCATCCCCGAGGCCGAGGGGCTGGCCCCCGGCTACGAGCAGAAGACCTTTGCCGAGGCCGAGAAGACCGGCCGGCTGCGCCTGGTCGGCTCCCGCACCGGCCGCGAGGGCTCCATCACCATCCATCGCGATGTCGATCTCTATGCCGGCCTGCTGCCCGAGGGCACGACCACCAGCCATGATCTGGCGGCGGGCCGCATCGCCTGGATCCAGGTCGCCCGCGGCACGGTGAAGCTGGGCGACGAGGTGCTGAAGGAAGGCGACGGCGCCGCCATCGCCGGCGGCCGCATCGACCTCGCCGGTCTCGACGGCGCCGAGGTGCTGGTCTTCGACATGGCGGCGTGACGCCGAGGCATATCAGGGCGCCCGCTTCGGATTGCGCAATCCGGGGCGGGCGTCTTCTTGCGTATTGCGGGCCACGATCCGGACCGGGGGCTTCGAAAATCGGCCGCGACGGGTCATGAATGGAATTGAAGCGCGGCGACCCGGCTTACATAGTGTGGTATACCGTGCCCGCCGTCCCCTGGGGCCAGTCTCAGGGGCGGTACACAAGAAGCCCATATGCGCGCCCGTCTCCGCGCGCGCCGCGTCCTTGAGGATCCCCCATGCCCGCCTATCGTTCCCGCACCACCACCCATGGCCGCAACATGGCCGGCGCCCGCGGTCTGTGGCGCGCAACCGGCATGAAGGACGAGGATTTCGGCAAGCCGATCATTGCCGTGGTCAACTCCTTCACCCAGTTCGTGCCGGGCCATGTCCACCTCAAGGATCTGGGGCAGATGGTGGCGCGCGAGATCGAAAGCGCCGGCGGCGTCGCCAAGGAATTCAACACCATCGCGGTCGATGACGGCATCGCCATGGGCCATGACGGCATGCTGTATTCGCTGCCCTCGCGAGAGCTGATCGCCGACAGCGTCGAATACATGGTCAATGCCCATTGCGCCGATGCGATGGTCTGCATCTCCAACTGCGACAAGATCACCCCCGGCATGCTGATGGCGGCACTGCGCCTCAACATCCCGGTGGTCTTCGTCTCGGGCGGGCCGATGGAGGCCGGCAAGGTGGTGCTGGGCGGCGAGAAGAAGGCGCTGGACCTGGTCGACGCCATGGTCGCCGCCGCCGACGACCGGATTTCGGAAGAGGATGTCAAGGTCATCGAGCGCTCGGCCTGCCCGACCTGCGGATCGTGCTCGGGCATGTTCACCGCCAATTCGATGAACTGCCTGACCGAGGCGCTGGGCCTGTCGCTGCCGGGCAACGGCTCGACGCTGGCGACCCATGCCGACCGCAAGCGCCTGTTCCTGGAAGCCGGCCATCTGATCGTCGATCTGGCCCGGCGCTATTACGAACAGGACGACGCCACCGCCCTGCCGCGCGGCATCGCCACCCGGGCGGCCTTTGCGAACGCCATGACGCTGGACATCGCCATGGGTGGGTCGACCAACACCGTGCTGCACCTGCTGGCGGCGGCGCAGGAGGGTGAGGTCGATTTCACCATGGCCGATATCGACCGGCTGTCGCGCCGGGTGCCGGTGCTGTGCAAGGTGGCCCCCGCGGTCAGCCATGTGCATATGGAAGACGTCCATCACGCCGGCGGCATCATGGCGATCCTGGGCGAGCTGGACCGCGCCGGCCTGTTGGACACCTCGGTGCCGACGGTCCATGCCGAGACGCTGGGCCATGCGCTCGACCGCTGGGACGTGAAGCGGACCACTGCCGCCTCGGTGCATGATTTCTACCGTGCCGCCCCCGGCGGCGTGCCCACCCAGACCGCCTTCAGCCAGGATCGCCGCTTCGACGCGGTCGATCTGGATCGCGAGACCGGCGTCATCCGCGATATCGACCATGCCTATTCCAAGGATGGCGGCCTCGCGGTGCTGTTCGGCAATATCGCGCTCGACGGCTGCATCGTGAAGACCGCGGGCGTCGATGAGTCTATTCTCACCTTCAAGGGCCCGGCGCGGATCTTCGAAAGCCAGGATGCGGCGGTGTCCGGCATTCTGGGCGGCAAGGTTTCCGCCGGCGACGTGGTGCTGATCCGCTATGAAGGCCCGCGCGGCGGCCCGGGCATGCAGGAAATGCTCTATCCCACCAGCTACCTCAAGTCCAAGGGGCTGGGCAAGACCTGCGCGCTGGTGACCGACGGCCGCTTCTCGGGCGGGTCCTCGGGGCTGTCGATCGGCCATGTCTCGCCGGAAGCGGCCGAAGGCGGCGCCATCGGCCTGGTCGAGGAAGGCGACATCATCGAGATCGACATCCCCGGCCGCCGCATCCATCTGGCGGTGGACGACGAGACCCTGGCGGCCCGGCGTGTCGCGCAGGAGGCCGCGGGCTGGAAGCCGGCCGAACCGCGCAGCCGCAAGGTGTCGAAGGCGCTGCAGGCCTATGCCATGCTGACCACCAGTGCCGCCCAGGGGGCCGTGCGCCGGATCCCGGCCGCGGACTGATCGATCAGCCTGAACCCGACCACTGCGAGCCCCGCCATCGCTGCCGATGGCGGGGTTTCGTTTGTCCGGCCGGTGGATCATCCTGCGATATGTATAGGCAATTGACGTCGGGTGATCCGCTGTGCTGCTATGAGTTTATGCAAAGCAAAGACCCGCGGCCCGATCCGCGGGCACAGGGGTGACCGGGTCAGGACCATCAGCGTCCGTTCACATACGGGGGACCAGTTCATGAAGCTTCGTCGGAACATCGGCATGGCCGCCGCCATGGCCGGTCTTGCGGCCGTGGCGATCGCCGCGCCTGCCTCCGCCGAGACCACTAAGGTGACCATCGGCCTGTCGGGCTGGACCGGCTTCGCGCCGCTGACGCTGGCGAAAGAGGCCGGCATCTTCGAAAAGCACGGGCTGGACGTCACCCTGAAGAAGATCCCGCAGGCCAGCCGCCATCTGGCGCTCGCCTCCGGCGACATTCAGTGCGCGGCGACCACGGTCGAAACCTGGATCGTGTGGAACGCCAACGGCGTGCCGGCGAAGCAGATCTTCCAGATGGACAAGTCCTATGGTGCCGACGGCATCGCGGTGCGCAGCGATGTCAACGGCTTCGCCGATCTGAAGGGCAAGACCGTTGCGGCCTCGGCGCCCGGCACCTCGCCCTATTTCCTGCTCGCCTGGATGCTGCACAAGAACGGCATGAAGATGTCGGATGTTAAGGTGGTGAACATGGAGCCGGGGCCGGCGGCCCAGGCCTTCGTCGCCGACCAGAACGATGCGGCGATGACTTACGAGCCCTATCTCTCCACCGTCCGCAACGCCCCCGACAAGGGCAAGATCCTGGCGACCACGCTAGATTATCCGGCGGTGATGGATACCGTCGGTTGCACCCCGGCCTTCCTGTCGGAAAACCCCGCCGCCGGCAAGGCGCTCGCCGACAGCTATTTCGCGGCGCTTGAGATGATCGCGGCCGACAAGGACAAGGCCTATGGCATCATGGGCGCCGATGTGAAGCAGACCGCCGAGGCCTTCGGCAATTCGGCGCAGTATCTGCGCTGGCAGGACAAGGCGGCGAACCAGGCCTTCTTCGAGGGCGAGTTCAAGACCTTCTCGGCCGAGGCGGCCGACCTGCTGCTCGAAATCGGCGTGATCAAGCAGAAGCCGGATATCGACGCGATCGTCGACACCAGCTACATCAAGTGACGAACGGCAGGTGATCCGCGGCGGGGCAGGGGCATGGCTCTCCGCCCCGCCCATCTGCTGCCTCCGTCGCTTTTTCTTTCCGACCCAAAGACCTGGTTGAACCCCATGCTCCGACCTTTCGAGCCGGTCAGCCCGCGCACGCGGATCCTGCTCGGCATCGGCTTTTTCGTGCTGTTCACGGCCGGCTGGGCGGTGGCGACCTTCGGCGGCTTCGTCTCGCCGACCTTCCTCGCCGACCCGCTCACCATGCTCGCCGACGGCTGGTCGCTGCTGGCCGACCAGGGTTTCCTGTCCGATATCGGCATGACCGTCTGGCGGGTGGTCGGCGGGTTTGCCATGGCCAGTGTCATCGCCGTGCCGCTCGGCATCGCCATGGGGGCCTACAAACCGATCGAGGCGCTGTTCGAGCCCTTCGTCTCCTTTGCCCGCTATCTGCCGGCCTCGGCCTTCGTGCCGCTGCTGATCCTCTGGGCCGGCATCGGCGAGATGCAGAAGCTGCTGGTGATCTTCATCGGCTCGGTCTTCCAGATCACCCTGATGGTGGCGGTGCAGGTCGGTGCCACCCGCCGCGACCTGGTCGAAGCGGCCTATACTCTGGGCGCGCGCGATCGCGGCATTCTCCGCCGGGTGCTGCTGCCGGCCAATGCCCCCGACATCGCCGAGACCCTGCGCCTGGTTCTGGGCTGGGCCTGGACTTATGTCATCGTGGCCGAGCTGATCGGCGCCTCGTCGGGCATCGGCTACATGATCATCAATTCCCAGGCGCTGATGGCCACCGGCCAGATCATTTTCGGCATCATCGTCATCGGCGTGATCGGGCTGATTTCCGACGTGCTGTTCAAGCTGGCGAACCGCCGCCTCTTCGCATGGCGGCTGGCATGAGCGGCGGGCTGATCGTCGAGAACGTCAGCCGCACCTTCCCGGGTGTGCGCGGCGGCAAGCCGACGCTGGCGCTCCAGCCCACCGATCTGGTGGTGCCGGACAACGACTTCGTCTCGGTGCTGGGCCCGTCGGGCTGCGGTAAGTCGACCCTCCTGCGGATCATCGCCGGGCTCGACCGGCCGTCGACCGGCCGGGTGACGCTGGACGGGCGCGAGATCACCGGCCCCGGCGCCGATCGGGGCATGGTCTTTCAGTCCTACACCCTGTTCCCGTGGCTGACCGTCGCACAGAATATCGGCTTCGGCCTGCGCGAAAAGGGCATGGCCGAGGTCGAGCGGCGCGAGATCGTCGGCCGTTTCATCGATCAGGTCGGGTTGCGCGGTTTCGAAAACCACTGGCCCAAACAGCTCTCGGGCGGCATGCAGCAGCGCACCGCCATCGCCCGTGCGCTGGCCAACGATCCCAAGATCCTGCTGCTCGACGAACCCTTCGGCGCGCTCGACAACCAGACCCGCGGCCTGATGCAGGAACTGCTTCTCGGCATCTGGGAAAGCGCCCGCAAGACGGTGATCTTCGTCACCCACGACATCGAAGAGGCGATCTTCGTGGGCTCGCGCGTCATCACCATGTCGGCCCGCCCGGGCCGGATCAAGGCGATCACCCCCGTGCCGCTTGCCCATCCGCGCCACTACACCGTCAAATCCAGCCCCGAATTCAGCGAACTCCGCGCGAAGCTGACCGAGGAGATCCGGGCGGAGGCGATCCGGGCGGCGGGGGATCATTGATTGCAGCCCCTGTTACAGGGGGGACTTGTCGTGGGGTGCGGGCGCGCTTATTGTCATTCAAGTGAATGACACCCGGCCTCTCGCGGCAGGAGGATAGAATGGCGGTCACGGCTCTGGTTCAGGCGCGCATCGACGCCGAGGTGAAGGAGAAGGCGAGTGCGGTGCTCGACGGTGTCGGGCTCACCCTCTCGGATGTCGTGCGTATCGTCCTGACCCGGGTGGCGCGGGAAGGGGCACTGCCCCCCGGCCTCGTCACCGATCCGGCCACCCATGATGCCTGGTTCCGCGCCCGGGTGCAGGAGGCGCTCGACGACACGGCCGGCGATCTCTCTCATGACGAGGTGAACGCCCGTCTCGCCGCCCGCCGGGAGGCAGCGCTCCGGCGGGCCGGCGGCGCGTGAGGATCATCTGGTCCCGCTTCGCGGCCCTGGACCGCGAGCGGATTTTCGACCGCATCGCCGCGCATGATCTTGGCGCGGCGATCGGTATCGATGAACGAATTCAGCAGCAGTCGTCGGATCTGGCCCGGTTCCCGCAGCGGGGCCGGCCGGGCAGGATCCCCGGGACCCGCGAACTGGTCATCCACGGCACGCCTTACATCCTGGCCTATCGGCCGGGTGAAGAGACCGTCCGGCTCCTGCGCCTGCTGCACGGCGCCCAGCTCTGGCCCGACGAGCTGGAGTGACCGCCCGTCGGGTAATTGCCGCCGTCACTTCCGTCCCGCCTCGATCATCGTCCGCAGCGGCTCGGCCGCAAGGGCGGCTTCGATCTTTTCCCGGCCCGGGGTTTCGGGCAGGGCCTCGCGCAGATTGCGGGCATGGGTCTCGGGCAGGCGCGGCGGCATCATCGGCTCGTAGGGGTCGACGATCGCATCGATGACCACCGGGCCCGGGGTGGCGAGCGCCTGGTCCAGCACCGCATCCACCTGGCCGGGTTCGGACACCGTGAAGCCGCGCCCGCCCATGGCCTCGGCGGCTTTGGCGAAATCGATCGGCTGCAGCTCGCAGGCGAATTGCGGGTTGCCCAGGAACATCATCTGCTCCCAGGCGATCTGGTTGAGCATGCCGTTGCGGATCACCAGCAGCTTCAGGTTCAGCCCGTGGCGGACGGCGGTGGAGAACTCGCCCAGCTGCATGGCGAAGCCACCATCGCCGACGATCGCGAAGACCGGGCGGTCGGGATGGGCCAGCCCGGCCGCGATCGCATAGGGCAGGCCGCAGGCCATTGAGGCGAGCGTGCCCGAGACGGCGTAATCCTGCCCTGGCCCCAGCGGCACGTGGCGGGCGGCAAGCTCGGTGTTCTGGCCGCTGTCGCTGGTCAGGATCGCCTCGGGCGGCAGCCGCCGGCCCAGCGCCCCCACCACCACCTGCGGCTTCATCGGCACGTCGTCCTGGCGTTCGGCCGCGCGCATCATCTCGCGCCAACGCGCCATGCCGCTCTGTGCGCGTTCCAGGAAGCTGCGATCCTGCTTGCGCTCCAGCTTTTCGTTCAGCAGATGCAGGCTTTCTGCCGCATCCCCCACCAGCCCGGCCTCGACCGGATAGCGCAGGCCGATGCGCTCGCCGTCGCGATCGATCTGCACGGCGCGCGCCTGGCCGGGGTCGGGATAATATTCGATATAGGGGAAGGTCGATCCCACGATCAGCAGGGCGTCGCAGCCCTCCATCGCTTCCTCGGACGGCAGGGTGCCGAGCATGCCGATGCCACCGGTCGAATGCGGATGGTCCTCGGGCAGGATCGCCTTGCCCAGCAGCGCCTTGGCGACCGGGGCCGCCAGCAGGTCGGCGGTCTTTTCAAGCTCTGAAACCGCACCGGCGGCCCCCTGGCCGGCCAGGATCATCACCCGTTCCGCCCGGTTCAGGATCGAGGCCGCCAGCTCCACCTGATCGGGATCTGGCAGGCTGCGGCCGTAAAAGCGCCGGTTCGGCACATGGCCCGGCCGGTTGCGCGACGAACGCGGGCTGTCTTCCAGCCTCTGCACCTGCATGTCGGCCGGGATCGACAGATGGGCCACGCCGCGCCGGGTGAGTGCCGCCCGGCAGGCGAGGCCCGCCACCGTCTCCATATGTGCGGCGCTGGCGACCTTGGTGTCGAAGACCGCGATGTTGCCGATCATCCGCGAGAGGTCGATGTCCTGTTGGGTGAAGCTGTCGATCAGGTCATGGGCCTGCAGGCCGGTGATCGCCAGCACCGGCGCCTGATCGAGCGCCGCATCGCACAGCCCGGTGATCAGATGAGTGCCGCCGGGACCGGAGGTCGCCAGGCAGACGCCGAGCTTTCCGGTGAATTTGGCATGGGCGGACGCCATGAAGGCGGCGCTTTCTTCATGCCGGGTCTGGATGAAGCGGATCCTGTCCTGACGGGTGCGCAGCGCCTCCATGACGCCGTTGATGCCGTCGCCCGGCAGGCCGAAGACGGTGTCCACCTCCCAGGCGATCAGGGTCTCGACCAGAATGTCGGCGGCGGTGAGGGCAGGTGAGGGGGCGGTCATCGGGCGATCTCCGATCTGCGGGGATGTCGGAAGGCGAACGCGCGGGCGTACCGCATGTTCCATTGAAACCTTCCGGCGACTCCGGCGTTTGCCTGTCGTGCCCGTCGTCCCGAGCCCGCCGTCCCGAGCCCGCCGTCCCGAGCCCGCCGTCCCGAGGAGGCCCCATGCCCGACACCCAGCGGGCAGAGATTGCCCGCGCGGCTCTGCCCCGCGCGCCTGAATTCGATGCGACCCTCGCCCTGCTGCGAGAAGGCGCCGGCTACATTTCTGCCCGCGCCGATCACCTGGGGACCGACGTCTTCCGCACCAGGCTGGCGCTCCGCCCGGTCATCTGCATGCGCGGCGCCGAGGCGGCGGAGATCTTTTATGGCGGTGACCGTTTTACCCGTCGCGGTGCCATGCCCGCCTCCATCCGCCATCTGCTGCAGGATGACGGCAGCGTCCAGGGGCTGGACGGGGCCGCGCATCGCCACCGCAAGGCGATGTTCACCGGCCTGATGCTGGAGGACTCGATCCGCCGTCTCGCCGGCCATTTCGCTGCCGAATGGCGCAGCGCCGTGCCGGGCTGGCAGACGGCGGGCAGGGTGGTGCTGGTCCGCGCCCTGCCGCAGCTGCTGTTCCGCGCCGCCGCGGTCTGGGCGGGCGTGCCGGTCGACGATGCCGAAGCGACCCGTCGGGCGGACGAGATGGAGGCGATGATCGTCAATGCCGGCCGGCTCGGCCCCGCCAACTGGCGGGCGCGGCTGCGCCGTCACCAGACCGAAGCCTGGGCGCGCCGGGTGATCCGCGATCTGCGTGCCGGTGCGGCGGCGGAGCTGTCGCCGGCCCTGCCGGCCGCCGCCATCGCCGCCCATCGTGATGAGGCCGGCCGGCTGCTGCCCGAGGCCGTGGCGGCGGTGGAGTTGATCAACCTGCTGCGGCCGGTGGTGGCGGTGGGTCACTTCATCCTGTTTGCTGCTCTGGCGCTCCATCATCATCCTGAATGGCGGACACGCTTCGCCACGGGCGCGGACGAGGATCTTGAGCCCTTCGCGCAGGAGATCCGCCGCACCACCCCCTTCTTCCCGGCGGTTGCCGGCCGGGTGCTGACCCCCTTCACCTGGCGGGGCATCGATTTCGCGGCCGATGCCTGGGTGCTGTTCGACATCCACGGCACCGATACCCATCCGGCCCTCTGGGCCGATCCGGCCGCCTTCCGCCCCGAACGTTTCCGCGGCTGGGATGGCGATCCCTGGCGCCTGGTGCCCCAGGGGGCCGGGCTGGTCGGGGCGACCCATCGCTGCCCGGGGGAGCGGATCACGCTGGAGCTGATCAAAGAGGCGGTCCGTCTGCTCTGCCGCGATCTGGACTGGCGGCTGCCGCCCCAGGATCTGACCGTCGATCCCGCCCGCCTGCCGGCCTGCCCGGCGGACGGGCTGGTGCTGGCCGATCTCAGGCCGTGCCGCTGACCACCCCGTCATGTCATCGGAAAGGACGACCCCTATGCCGTCTCACATCCACGGTTTTGCCGCAGCCCTCGCCGCGACGCTGATGATCGCGGCCGCCCCCGCTATCGCCGCCGAGGCAGAGACCACCCGAGCGGACGCGCGGTTCATCGGCCTCTCGGGTGAGGAAACCGGCACCGCCACCCTCACCGGCACCGCGCGCGGCGTGCTGATCCAGGCCGAGGTGCGGGACCTGCCGGCCGGTCAGTGGGTCGCCTTCCACATTCACGAAGGCGGTACCTGCGATGCGGCCGATCACCACAAATCGGCCGGCGGCCATTTCAACCCGGGCAACACGGCCCATGGTTTCCTGGCCGAAGGTGGGCCGCATGCCGGCGACATGCCCAACCAGATGGTCGGCGCCGACGGCACGCTTCATGCCGAGGCCTTCAACCCGATGGTCCGGCTCGATGACGGCCCGAACGGCATCCGCGGCCGGACGCTGATGATCCATGCCGGCCGCGACGACCACCGCAGCCAGCCTTCGGGCAATGCGGGCGACCGGCTGGCCTGTGCGGTGATCGAGTAGTCGGGCAGCTGCAGGCACGCAGAGCCGGAGACGGTTGCGCGCCAGCCCGGGCTGATGCCGGACCACCACGTCCGGTGTGGTGACCGAGACCGCCGGCATGGCGGCGGCGGAGATCTGCCGCAACCGGCCTTCCAGCCTGAAGATCAGGGCCCGGCCGGTGCCGGTGCGGCAGACCAGGCGCATCCGGCTCCGGCCGACCTGAACGCAGCAGCGCCGCCCGTTCACGGCGAGATAGAGCCGGGGCCGACAGAGCCGGGCCCCGGGTCGCGCCTGGCGCGGCAGGTCGCAGAGGCGGAGCAGGCAGAGAGGCAGCCGCGCGCCGCCGAGCTGCGCCGACGTCTCGACGGGCAGGCGGAAATGAAGCACCACCCCTCGCGTCTCGCCCGTCTCCAGCGGGGTCGGTGGAAACATCTCGATCTGCAGATCCCCGATCTCTGCCAGGTCCGCCACCGGGGGACGACCGCATCCCAGAGGCTGGGCCTCGACGAGTATGGGCGTGCGTCGTAAAGGCCTGGTCATGGTCTTGCCTCCTGTCGTCAGCGGGGGAATGCATGCGAGCAGGTTAACCTATGGTTCACATATATTGCATGCAGGATTGTGTTGCCGCATGCGGACGAATGTTGCCTGTCGACGCCCGTGAACAAATCAAACATGATAAAATATTTTTGGAATGGGCACTCGTTCGGCGAGAAATGATCGCTCTAATTAGAATTTCAGCGTGTATTTCAATCACTGGTGACGGAAGCGGGGGACAAATCGTTGCAAAATTGGTCAAATGCCTCAGACACGAAATCTGCCGGCCGCGGAACGGCCGGGATCTGCGGTGTGGAGAGGCAACCGACACATGAGCACGACGAACCCGACCGGCCGGCGGCCGAATTTCCTGTTCCTGATGGTGGACGAGATGCGCCACCCGCCGGTTTACGAAAGTGAGGCGACCCGGGCCTTCCGCGCCGCCCATCTGCATATTCAGCCGGTGCTGCGGCAGAACGGCGTGAACTTCACCCGTCACTACGCCGCCTCGGTCGCCTGCGCGCCCAGCCGGACCTCGATGTTCACCGGCCAGTATCCCTCGCTGCACGGTGTCACCCAGACCACGGGTGCGGCCAAGTCGGCCTCGGACCCGCAGACCTTCTGGCTCGATCCCAATGGCGTGCCGACCATGGGCGCCTGGTTCCGGGCCGGCGGCTATCGCACCTTCTGGCATGGCAAATGGCATGTATCCGATGCCGATCTCGCCACGCCCGGCACCCATAACGGCCTGCCGTCCTATACCGCCGACGGGGCGCCCGATCCGCAGAAGGTGGCGCTTTATCGTGCCGCGAACCGGCTGGATCCCTATGGTTTCGACGGCTGGATCGGGCCCGAGCCCCACGGGTCGAACCCGCTCAACAGCGGCTCGTCGGCCAAGGATGCCCGCGGCCGCGATGTCGCCTATCGCGACGAGGTGGTGGCGACGCTGAAGGCGCTGGATGCGGCAGAGGACGACACGCCCTGGCTGATGGTCGCCTCGTTCGTGAACCCGCACGACATCACCCTCTATGGCCTGGCCGCCCGTCTCGGCGGCGGCTTCTCTTTCCCGGTGGGTGAGGACGTGCCGAAGGATCTGTTCGACGACAGCTTCAAGGCCTCGCGTTTCGAGGATCTCTCCACCAAGCCCTCCGCCCAGGCGAGCTATGCCGAGAGCTACCGGCAGTGGATGCAGCCGATCGTGGACAAGGAATTCTACGAGCGCCTTTATTATCAGCTGCAGCAGACGGTCGATACCGATCTGATGGCCGTCTACGAGACGCTGATGCAGACCCGCTTTGCCGAGGACACCATCGTCATCTTCACCTCGGACCATGGCGACCTGCTCGATGCCCATGGCCATATGCACCAGAAGTGGTACACGATGTATGAAGAGGCGCTGCACGTGCCCTTCATCATCTCCAACCCCAGGCTTTTCCCCGGCGGGGCCGAGGTCGACGGGCTGACCAGCCATGTCGATCTGCTGCCGACCATGCTGGGTCTGGCCGGGCTGGATGCAGACCAGCTGCTCACATCGATCGGGCCGCGCTATACCGATGCCATGCCGCTGATCGGCCGCGATCTGACGTCCGCGCTGGTCAACCGCACGCCGCTGACCGACCCGATCTATTTCATGACCGACGATGATCCCAGCCGCGGCCCCAACCAGGTCAACTTCACCGGCATCGCCTATAACTCGGTCATCCAGCCCAATCATATCGAGGCGGTCATCGTGGCGGGAGAGGACGGGACGCTCTGGAAATACGCCCGTTATTTCGACAACCCGCAGTTCTGGAGCACGCCGGGCCGGCCGGGCAATCCCAATGTCAATGTTGAGGACATCGTGACCAGCCCGGTCGGTACGCCACCCGACACCGACGGCACTACCCAGTGGCCCTACAACTACACGGTCAAGCACCAGCCGCTGGCCGAGGAATACGAGATGTATGAACTCAGCGCCGACCCGCTGGAGCTGAACAATCTGGCCGGCCAGCCGCAATGGGCCGAGCGTCAGGCACAGCTTGCCGCATTGCTGGCCGAACAGAGCGCCGCCAAGCGCACAGTCCCCCAGAGCGGCCGCGTGCCCGGCCAGCCCTTGCCGATCCCGGCCGGCCAGATGGGCTGAAGCGCCGGTCAGGTCACCAGGAAGTCGGCGGCGGTGAGCGCCAGGCCCTTGCCCAACAGGGCGATCTGCACCGCCGCCGATCCGGCGCGACGTCAGCCGCCCGACGGATAGTCGGCGTCCGACACCTTTTCCATCCAGGTGACGACCGATCCGTCCAGCGCCTCGGCGATGGCGAAATGGGTCATGGCGGCATCGGGGGCGGCACCGTGCCAGTGCCGGGTCATGGGCGGGATCCAGACCACATCGCCGGGGCCCACCTTCAGGACCGGCCCGCCGTCTTTCTGTACCAGGCCGCGGCCTTCGGAAATGAACAGCGTCTGGCCCAGTGGGTGAGTGTGCCAGGCGGTGCGGGCGCCGGGGGCGAATGCGACGGTGGCCCCGCCGATCCGGGCGGGGGCGTCGCCCTGATAATGGCCGTAGACCTTCACCTCGCCGGTGAAATACGCGTCGGGGCCGGGTGTCGCGGTCTCGGGCGCGGCCGGGATCACCCGCAGATCGGTGCCGGCAGCCGCAGCGGCTGCACGTCCGGCGAACACCTTTTCCAGCACCGGCACCGCAGACATCGCCCGCGGCCAGCCGGCATAGAAGGCCAGATGGGCCGGCACTTCCGCAGCCTCGTCGCGGCTGAGGCCGTTATCCATGGCGCGGCCGGCGTGGAAGGGCAGCTGTTCCGGCTGACCGATGGCGATCAGCGCCGCCATGGTGATCAGGCTGCGGTCGCGCGGCGCCAGATCGGGCCGCTGCCACAGATCGCCGAACAGCACCCGGTTGGTCAGGTCGGCGAGGGCCGGGGCGGTCGGGCCGACCGCGCCGTCGACGGCGGCCTTGCGTGCCGCTTCGGCAGCCGCTTCCAGCTCGATGCGCGCAGCTCCGCTCTCGGCCACCGGGCCGATGCTGCGCTGCTCGAACACGGTGCGTGTCTCGAACACTGCCGAAATGGCGGCCGGCCAGCCGGCATAGAAGGCGAGCTGGGTGATCAGCTCGCCAATCTCCTCCGGTCGGACGCCATTGTCGAGCGCGCGCGCGACATGGGCGCCGATCTGCGCCGTCCGCCCGGTAGACACCAGGGCTGCCAGGGTGATCAGGCTGCGGTCGCGCGGGCTCAGCACCGGCCGGGCCCAGACTTCGCCGAACAGCAGGTCGTCGGTGAAACGGCCGAGCGCCGGTGCGACCTCGTAGACGGGGGCGGGGGCAATCCTGCGCCTCTCCTCCTGCGCCTCTGCACCGGTGGCGGCCAGCGTGGACAGGGCGATTGTGGCGGCGATCTTCTTCATGATCCTCGTGATCCTCCGGCATCGGTCGGGCGGTGGCGGGCGGCAAGGCCATACGCCACACGATTGCCGATAAGCTGGGGGCATGGGGATCCAGCGATTAGGCGATCAGATCCGCACAGGCTGATATTGCTGATTCATGAATGGCCGGGTCATGAAGGGCGGGCGGCCTGTGCCCGCAGCGCATCGACCAGCAGCCGGAAGGCGACCGACACCTGGCGCCGGCTTGGATAATACAGGTGGTAGCCGGGGAAGGGCGGGCACCAGTCGTCCAGCACCCGCACCAGCCGGCCCTCGGCGATCAGGCTGCCGAACTGGTCCTCGGGCAGGCAGGCGAGGCCCAGCCCGTCGAGTGCCGCCCCTACGATCAGCGGCGTGTGGTCGGTGGTGAACCGGCCGGTGACGCGCACATTGAGCGGCCGGCCCTCCTTCTCGAACTCCCAGACATAAAGCCCGCCCAGGGTCGGGAGCCGGAGGTTCAGGCAGTCATGGCCGGTCAGGTCGTGGGGAGTGCGCGGCGCCGGGTGGCGTTCGAAATAGGCCGGCGACCCCGCCACCGCCATGCGCAGATCGGGGCCGATCCTGACCGCGATCATGTCGCGATCGACCTCTTCACCCAGCCGCACCCCGGCGTCGTAGCGTTCGCTGACGATGTCGGTCAGGCGCTGATCGATCGAGATTTCGATCTCGATCCCCGGATGTTCGGCGATCAGCCGGTTGGTCACCGGCATCAGCAGGTCCATGGCCGCCTGGCGGCTGGCGGTGATCCGGATCGTGCCCGTCGGCCGTTCGCCCAGCACGCTCACCGCCCGGATCTGCGCCTCGATGTCGTCGAAGGCCGGGCGCAGGGTCGCCAGCAGCTGCTCGCCCGCATGGGTGGGTGCGACATTGCGGGTGGTCCGGGTCAGCAGCCGCACGCCCATGCGTTCTTCCAGCCGCCGGATGGTGTGGCTCAGTGCCGATTGCGACGTGCCCATCCGCGCCGCCGCCCGGGTGAAGCTGCGCTCTTCGGCCACGGCTACGAAGGCCATCAGATCGCCCAGTTCCTCACGCTTCATTCCGGTCTCCCCTCGTACCTGCCCGGCCAGAATATATGAGCGAGCGACATAGGTGCATACCGATCTGATGATCTAATCGCACGGCGCGGCAGGTGCTATGTCGTCAGGTACCCGGCCATGCCCGTCATGGCCACCCTCGGGAAAGGACCTGATCCCATGCTGGGCACCGTACTCCACGCCCCCGGCGACGTCCGTTGCGAACACGTCCCCGAGCCGGAAATCCTGCAGCCGACCGATGCGATCATCCGCCTGGCCGCCAGCTGCATCTGCGGCTCCGATCTCTGGCCCTATCGCGGGCTGAACGACATCACCGCCCCCATGCATATGGGCCATGAATATTGCGGCGTGGTGGTCGAGGTGGGTGCCGCGGTCACGACCGTGCGGCCCGGCCAGTTCGTGGTCGGCTCGTTCTGCCTGTCGGACAACACCTGCCCGCATTGCCGCCACGGCTTTCAGTCGTCCTGCGACCAGCGCGAATTCATGAGCGGCGCCCAGGCGGTGTTCGCCCGGGTGCCGCTGGCCGACGGCACCCTGGTTGCGACCCGGGACATGCCGGCCGACGATCTGATCCCCGGCCTGCTCGCCGCCTCCGATGTGCTCGGCACCGGCTGGTATGCGGCTGATGCCGCGCGGGTCCAGCCCGGATCCAGCGTGGTCGTGGTGGGGGACGGTGCGGTCGGGCTGATGGGCGTGCTGGCCGCAAAGCAGATGGGCGCCGCCCGCATCATCGCCATGAGCCGCCACAAGACCCGCCAGGATCTCGCCCTGCATTATGGCGCCACCGACATCGTCGCCGAGCGCGGCGAGGCCGGCATCGCCCGGGTTCGTGAGCTGACCGCCCGCATCGGCGCCGATGCGGTGCTTGAATGCGTGGGCACGCAGGACTCGATGACCCAGGCCCTGCGCGTCGCCCGGCCCGGCGCCATGATCGGCTATGTCGGCGTGCCCCATGGCGTTGAATTCGACGGCCAGCAGCTGTTCTTCTCGCAGGTCGGCATGCTGGGCGGCCCGGCGCCGGTCCGCCGCTTCCTGCCCCATCTGATGGATCTGGTGCTCAGCCGCCGCATCGATCCGGGCCTGGTCTTCGACCTGGAGCTACCGCTCACCGACGTCGCCGAAGGCTATCGGGCGATGGACGAGCGGCGGGCGATCAAGACCCTGCTGCGGGTGTGATGCCACCCGTCAGACTGTCGGCACCGTACCGCCGTCGACGGTGATCTCAGTGCCGTGGATGGCCGAGGCGCGGTCCGACTGCCAGGAAGGCGATCACCTCGGCGACCTCGTCGGGGCGGGCGGGGCGGCCGATCGGAATGCCACCCAGGGCGTCGAGAATGCTCTGGCGTGCCGCTTCCTCGGTCGTGCCGGCCCCGGCGGCGATCCGTTTGACCATGGCATCGGCGGCATCGGTATAGATCCAGCCGGGCGATACCACATTCACCCTCAGCCCGCGGGGGCCGACTTCCTTCGAAAGCGCCTTGCTGTAGGTGACCAGGGCGGCCTTCGCCGCGGCATAGGCGATGGTCGCGTCATGCAGTGGCAGACGGTGCTGGATCGATGCGGTGTGGATGACGGCGCCCCGGCCGCGCGCGATCATGCCGGGCAGCAGCGCACGGTCGAGCCTGACCGCGCTCAGCAGGTTGAGGTTGAGTTCGGCCAGCCAGCAGGCATCGTCGAGCGCCATAAACCCGCCGCCCGGCGACCCGGACCCGCCCAGCACATGCACGATGATATCGACCCCGCCGAGGCGGTCGATGGCCGCCTCGGCAAGGGTTGCGACCCCTTCGGGCGTCGTCAGATCTGCGGCGATGAAGGCCTCGGGCGGTACGAAATCGGGCCGCTCCGACCGGGCGGCTGTGATCAGCGCGGCACCGCCGGCGGCCAGTCTCTGAAACGTCGCCGCGCCGGCGCCTTTGGTTCCGGCGGTGATGACCACGCGCCTGTCACGGAATTCGGAGGGATCGATCGACATCATCAGGCGGTCTCCTTTGGGCCTCGGAGGTGATTGACCGGTTCCGATATGTCGCTAAGCTGAAGAAAAAGGAAGACCGCACAAAAAAGTGAGGGACTTACTTATGAGTAAGCGGCCCGACTACACGCCCCATAGCGGCGCGCAGGGCATTCAGAACGCCTTGCGGATTCTTGAAGGGCGCTGGAAACTGGTGATCCTGTTCCAGTTGTTCGGCGGCAAGACCCTGCGTTTCTCGGAACTCGAACGCTCGATCCCTGGGGTGTCGCAGAAGATGCTGGTCCAGCAGCTGCGCCAGCTGGAGACCGACGGCGTGGTCCGGCGCATCGTCCATGCCGAGGTGCCGCCCCGGGTCGACTACTGCCTCACCGACTGGGGTCAGTCCCTTTGTCCTGCACTCGATGCGCTCCTGCTCTGGGCGGAAGCGGCGCCGGACGACATCCGCGCGCAGCTGATCCCGTCGCCCATGCCCGCCTGGCCCGCCTGACCCGCCTCGGCGGCGGCGTCGCGGCAGGCGCCTGAGATCCAGGCGGTGAAGGCCGCCATGGCCCGGCTCTGCGGCCGTTCCGACGGCCAGGCCAGGAAATAGTGGCCGGCCGGCACGGTGGTGGCGAAGGGCTGCGTCAGCCGGCCCTGGCGGATCTGGCGGCTGAACATGGCGATCGGCAGCAGGGCGACGCCGAAGCCGTCGGCCGCCAGTTCCGCAAGCGCCACCGAGCTGTCGAAGACCGGGCCGGTGACCGGCGGGGCGGGGATGCCGGCGGCGGCGAACCATTGCGGCCATTCCGCATTGCGATAACTGCGCAGCAGCACCGCCCGGCCCAGATCGGCCGGATCCTGCAACCGCGCCGCCAGCCCGGGGGCGCAGAGCGGCGACAGCGGCGCCTCGATCAGCGGCACGGTTTCATGCCCGGTCCAGCCGCCGGTGCCGAAGCGGATCGCCATGTCCAGCCCTTCGCGCAGAATTTCCACGCGGTTGTTGTTGGTGGCGATGCGCAGCTCGATCTCGGGATGGGCGGCACAGAACCCGTCCAGCCGGGCGGTCAGCCAGCCCAGGGCGAAGGTGGTGTTCACGCCGACATTCAGCACCTCGACATCGCGCCGGCCGTGCAGCCTGTCCAGCACCCGGCCGATGGCGTCGAAACTGTGTTCCAACACCGGCGCCAGAAGCCGCCCCTCATCCGTCGGCACCAGGCCTTGAGAGGTGCGCTGGAACAGGGTGGCGCCAAGCAGATCCTCCAGCCGGGCGATCTGATGGCTGACCGCCGCCTGGGTCACGCGCAGTTCGATCGCCGCCTTGGTGAAGCTGCCCTGGCGCATGGCCACTTCGAAGACGCGCAGCGCGTTCAGGGGGATGTCCGGGCGATCCATTGCATAACCTCAGCTTATGGCGGTCAGCAGGATTTGTCGGCTGGGCCGCCGATGCAAGCCGGATTAAGAGAACGGCATAAGAAAATCTTGAGGAGATCTCATGATGCCGATCGCTCTTCCGCGTCTGCCGCGTCTTGTGGCGGGCCTGGCCCTGGGGCTGTTTCTGGCGATGCCCGCCTGTGCCGACACGCCGAAGACCCCGACGCCCGAGACCCGGCTTGCCGACACCGTCAGCCGCATCGAGGATCAGCTCGATGCCCGCATCGGCCTCGTGCTGCACGATACCGGCCGCGGCTGGCGATGGGGGCACCGCGCCGATGAACGCTTCCTGATGAACAGCACGGTCAAGATGCCGATCTGCGGCGCGATTCTCGCCGGGGTTGATGCCGGAACGGTCTCATTGGACGAAACCCTGCCCATCCGCCGGGCCGATCTCGTCTCCCATGCGCCGGTCACCAAACCGCGTGTGGGCACGGCGATGTCGATCGCCGGCCTCTGCTTCGCCACCCTGGACCAGAGCGACAACCCCGCGGCCAATCTTCTGATCACCCGCCTCGGCGGCCCGGCCGCGGTCACGCAATTCTTCCGCAGCATCGGTGATCCGGTCAGCCGGCTGGACCGGCTCGAACCCGGTCTGAACAGTGCGCCGGCCGGCGACCCCCGCGACACCACCACCCCGGCGGCCATGGCGGCCACCATGGAAACCCTGCTGCTCGGCACCGGCCTGACCCCGGCGTCCCGGGCGCAGCTGACCGAATGGATGCGCCATGGTGGCGTCACCGGCGCCCTGCTGCGCAGATCCGCCCCGGCCGACTGGCAGATTGCCGACAAATCCGGTGCCGGCGACACCACCCGCAATCTGGTGGCCCTGATCACCCCGCCGGGCCGGGCGCCGTGGATCGCGACGATCTATCTGGGGGATGCCGAGACGGATTTCGCAACGCGCAACAAGGCCCTGGCCGAGATCGGGGCCGCGGTCGTCGAGGTGGTCAGGGCACCCTGACGCTCACCGCCGGCCCATCCCCTCCAGGAAGATCCCCTCCAGGAACAGGCCCAGCAGATGGGGGATGCGCGTCTGTGACGCCTCGTCCTCCCCGGTGGCGAGGGAAATGGCGGTCACCACGCAGACCAGATCCTCGAAGCTCACATCCTGGCGGACGGCGCCGGCGGCCTGCGCCTGATGCAGCAGCCGCCGGCCTTCCGCCGTCGTCGCATGGCAGCCGGGCGTTCCGCTTTGCAAAACCGTACCGATCGAGGTGGCGAGGCCGCGATAGAGCGTCGTGTCGGCCGCCAGGTCTTCGAGATAGGCCCTGAGCGCGCCGGCGGGATCGCGCCCGTCATCCCGCGTCCGGCTCGTCTCGGCAAGCGACAGGAAACGGGCATTATAGGTGGCGGCCAGCAGCTCCTCGCGCGTCGGGAACCGGCGATAGAGCGTGCCGATGCCCACGCCGGCACGCTTCGCCACATCCTCCAGCGCGGCACCGGCGCCCTGTTCCAGAAACACCGCCTCGGCCGCGGCCAGGATGCGCTCGCGGTTGCGGCGGGCGTCGGCACGCAGGGTGCCCTCCTGCTGCATGCCCTCCTGCTGCATGGTCTCCTCGCTCACGGTCTTCTCCGAAGGTGCTTGCTAAATGGAGGATGCCTCCATATTTTAAATGGAGCAATCCTCCACTTATGACCTGAGGTATGGATATGGCACGGGGATCTGAGAGCCGGTTTGCGAACCGGGTGGTGGTGGTGACCGGCGGCAGTGACGGCATCGGCCTGGCGACCGCGACGCAGTTCGCCGCCGAAGGCGCGCATGTCTACGTGACCGGCCGTCGGCCGTCGGCTCTGGATGCGGCGGTCGCGGCGATCGGCAACGGCGCCGTCGGTGTGTCGGGGGATGTCGCCGACCCGGCGGATCTGGACCGGCTCTACGACCGCATCCGCCGCGACCATGGCCGCATCGACATCGTCTTCGCCAATGCCGGCATTTCCGAATCCGCCGGCCTCGACGCCATCGACGCGGCCCATATCGACCGCCTGTTCGACGTCAACCTCAAGGGCACGGTCTTCACCGTGCAAAAGGCCCTGCCGCTGATGACGGCGGGCGGCGCCATCATCCTCGCCGGCTCGGCCGCGGGCAGCAAGGGCCTGCCGGGGCTCTCGATCTACAGCGCCACCAAGGCCGCCATTCGCTCCTTCGCCCGCACCTGGACCACCGACCTCAAAACCCGCGGCATCCGCGTCAACGTGGTCTCCCCCGGCATGATCCTGACCCCGGCCATGGACAGATACCTCACCGCCAACCCCGGCACCGAAGACGCCCTGAAACAGATGACCCCCTTCGCCCGCCTCGGCACCGCCGAGGAGGTCGCAAAAGCGGTGCTGTTCCTGGCGTCGGAGGACAGCGGTTTTGTGGCGGGGGATGAGCTGTTCGTGGATGGGGGGGTGATGGCGGTTTAGGCCGCAGATATCATTACCTGATCGTGATCACGGCTGGAGCGCGACATCCCCGTCAATCTCGGCATTGAGGTCGACGTCCATGTCCCCGACAAGTGCCGCAATGCGATCGCGCAGGCTGGCGGGCAGTGCGGCGATGGATGTGCCCGGGTGTTTGCGCATGTCCTGCGCCAGAAATGCGAGGAAGCGGTCCACGACCGGATCGCTTGCCTCTTCCATTACTTTCTCGACATAAACCCGATGCTGATCGTCCACAAAGAAGGCGATGCGTCCGCCGTAGTCCACGCCCAAAGCCTGTCGCACGCTCTTGGGGGCGCCGACACCTGCTGCCAATCATGCCAAGCGCGGAACATCAGATAATCGCCTGCAACCCCTTGTCCGCAATGACGTTCAGCAGCTTGAGCGCGGGGCCGGTGGGGCGGGTTGCGCCCTGCTCCCACTTGCGCACGGTCGACGCGGTGGTGTGCAGGTGATGTGCGAACATCGGCTGGCTGAACTTCAGGTTTTCGCGCAGACGCTTTATGTCCATGGGGCTGAACTCCCGAACCGGGGCCGGGCAGATCGTGCCGAACGCGCGCAGCGTCACCTTATTGATGGCGCCTGCGTCGTAGAGCGCAGCCAGGTCCTCGCGCAGCGATTCAACAATTTTGCTCACAATGCACCTCCACCAGAACACCCGACTGTAACGCCTTCCTTTTTCATTTTTTGTGGCGACTGCCTCGCTCTCTGTCAACCAAGGCGAGAAACAATAGATCCGGTATGTCCGAGCCGCCAGAAGCATCCGATTTCGCCATGTTGAGGGCGTTAGAACTCGTGAGGAAAAATTCGCCTCTATTTCCGATCCGTGGCGCCCTTGCTGTTTGCAGTGGTTTGGGAGGGTGATTGGATGTGAAGTTTTTGCAGAATCCCGTCTTCTGTCTGCATGTTGTAAAATGCGGTTGGCGCGCTTACATTCCAGTCTGAAAATGCATCTTTTGTCTCCTCCCACTTGCTGATTGATCCATATATTTGGATATACATGCCACCGAACCGTATCGCATGAATTCTATCGGCTATCTTGAGTGCCTCATGCATGTGTTTACCTCCTAAAGAAAATGCATATCCAGATGATGTTCCGGAAATGCCGATAACTAGTAGTGATTTTAAGGCCGAAAGCACCATAAAATTTGCGGTGATGTCTTGCACCGAATTAATAAGGCGTATCATTTGTTCTCCAACAAAATATATGCAGAATATTCCTACGAATAGCGACAAAACTCCGATAAAATTCCAAATCTTTGACCATGCAACAAGCATTTTCTCGCGATCTCTGAGTTCATCAACGGTGTCTTTAACATAATCTGATGAACGTTCTCGAAGTTTATTTGATATTTCTTCATTATATTTTTGTCGCTCGCTTTCCGTCTGACGCCGTGCATTTTCCAGAGATTTTTCTGAATCTGACTTCTCTTTTGAGAATTTTGCTTTCTCGATGCGTAATTCACGTCTTTCCTGATGGAGCTGCTCCTTTAATTTATTTATCTCCTCAAAATCTTCCATATACGATTTCTTTCCATCTTCATACGCCCTTATAAGATTACGTTTATATTCATCTTTATATTCATCTTCATGTGAAGAATATTCTGTGGGAATTCGAAGTGATTTACTATATGTGTGCCGGTTAACTCCATGAGATTCGGGTATTTTTGTTTCTGATGTTCTGTTCATGGGGAAATCATCTTCTTGGGTACTCATTGCGAATCTCCAGTTGCGAGCGAGATAAATTGGTGTGCAGATTATTTGCCCAGCTGATTTGGAAGATGAACGCACACAGTAACATAATCCGGCTCAACGTCAGGAGAAATCAAGTCTAATTATTTAATTGATCAGCGGTCAGCGACCAAAGCCACCGACCGGACTTGTCAGGTCTGAACCGTTACCCGTCCAGTCGATTTGGACCCCAGGCACCCCTCACCCCCCATCCCTCTTAATCCGCATCGTATAACTATACCGATCCGCCGGATGATCATTCACCGAGGCGATCAGCGGCCGGCCCTTGCGGTCCAGATAGCGGCGGACCACGCGCAGGACATGGGCTTCGGGGCGGTGGTCGTCGAAAAGGGTGCGGCTTTCGGGGGGCATGGGCAGGGCGGTGATGGTCTGCAGGGTTTCCGTCACCGTAACCCGGGCGCGCTGTTCGATCAGGGCGTAGAAGGGGCCGTGGCAGTTGGGGAATTCGTCCTGCAGCCAGGCGAAGCGTTCGGGTACGAAGACTTCGGTATAGCTGATCGGCGCGCCGTCGCCCTGGGCGGAGCGGACGCCGTGGATGTGCAGCCAGGGCTCGGCCGGTTCGGTGCCGATCAGTCGGGCGGTGGGCTCGTCCAGCCGTTCCATCGCCATGGCGTGGATGCGGAAATCGGTGTCCAGCGCATACTGGAAGAGTTCCGACAGCGACCGCATCGACTGGCTGAAGATCGAGCCCGGCTCGGCCGAGAGCACATGGGTGCCCGATCCCTGCCGGCGCTCCACATAGCCCTGTTCGACCAGGCGGCGCAGCGCCTCGCGCACGGTATAGCGGCTGACGGCGAATTCCGCGCACAGCTCCGCCTCGGTCGGCACCAGGCTGCCGACCGGATAGAGACCGTCGGAAATCCGGTCGCGGATCTCCTGGAAAACCTGAAGATAGCGGGGGATTTCCGGGCCGTCCGCCGCGGCGGCTGCCGGGTCCCGGGTCAGATCTGCCGCCTGATCCTGCTCCATGCGCGTTCCAGCTCCCCTTGAAATTCGGGCGCGGCCACGGCGATCAGACGTTCCGCCCGCATGTCGAGGTTGCACCCGCGCAGATCCGCACAGCCGTATTCGGTGACGACGATGTCGATATCCGCGCGCTGGATGGATACAACAGTTCCACTCTCCAGAACAGGGACGATCCTGGATCGTGCCCCCCCCGCAGCGGTCGAGGCAAGGGCAACCACCGCTTTCCCGCCCGCCGAGCGGCGCGCGCCGCGCAGGAAATCGACCAGCCCGCCCTGGCCGCTGATCTGGCGGCCACCGATCATCTCGGCCGAGGCCTGGCCGAACAGGTCGATTTCAATCGCGCCGTTCACCGCCACCAGCCGGGGCAGGGCGCCCAGCCGGGCGATGTCGTGGGTCTCGGCCACCGGCCGGAAACGCACGCCCTCCGCCCGGGCGATGCGCTGGTGGAAATCGGGCGTGCCCAGGGCCACGCCGGTGGTGATGCCGCGGCTCGCCACCCCCGCCTCCAGCAGCTCCAGCCCGGCCGCAGTGACCATGCCCGCATGCAGCCCCAGATCCCGGTGATCCTTCAGCGCGCGGAGCAGGGCCGCCGGCGCGGCGCCGATGCCGGTCTGGATGGTGGAACCGTCCCCGATCAGCCCGGCGATGCGCGCGCCGATCCGGCTCTGGACCGGATCGTCACGATCGGGTGGCAGCCCCGCGGGCAGACCGTCGCTTTCGATCAGCCCCGAGAACCGGTCGATCGGGATCCGGATCCCGTCGAGCGGTTCCGGCAGGTCGGGCAGGATCACGCCATAAAGCCGCGCGCGGCCGGCCGCCACCGCCGGGGTGAAGTCATGGGCCATGGCCAGCGACACCATGCCGTCGCGCGGCGGTGCCACGGTGAACAGCGCCGCGTCGATCGGGCTCGCCTGCAGATGGTGGTATGTGTCGACATAGGCGAGCGGCAGATGCCGTACCCGGCCGGCCTCGAAGCCCTGGCGCAGGGCCGGGGTCACGAAGGTCGACTCGACCGTCAGTGTCGGGTCCAGCGCCGCCAGATCCAGCCGGTTGACGCCGGGGATGAACACGCCGGTGAGTGTCTTGTCCCTGAGCGCCCCGCAGGCGCCCAGCGCCGTCAGCACCTGGGCAGGTTCGCCCGCGCAGCCGGCGGTATAGATCCGCCGGGCGGGTGCCAGGGCCCGGGCCAGGCCGTCGAGATCGATCAGGGGCAGGGGGGGCATGCTGCTGGTCATCATCCGTCACTGAACGGGTTGCGCTCCGGGTTTCGGCTGCTAGTATATGTCCGGACAAATTTGGAAGATAGCCCTCATGCCCGAGAATTCCGATGTCTGACAGCGCCGCCAGTCTGCCCAGTCTGACCGAACGGCTCGGTCTTTGTCTCGCCCGTCCGGTCGATGCGGCTGCGCGGGAGCGCGCCCGCCTTGCGGTGCTGGACTGGGCCGGCTGTGCCGTGATCGGGGCGGCGACCGAGACCGGCCGGGCCTTTGCGCGGCTTGCCGCGGATGGGGTGGTTGGGCCATCGCGGGTGCTGGGTGCGGGGCGCGCCCCCGCCCGCGACGCCGCCTTCGCCAATGGCGCCTATGGCAATATCTACGAAATGGACGATGTCGACCGCCAGGCCGTGCTCCATCCGGGCCCCGTGGTCATCCCGGCGGCACTGGCCATGGCCGAGGCGCTGGGCAGCAGCCCCGATGCCCTGCTCGATGCGGTGGTGCGCGGTTACGAGGCGATGGTGCGTCTGGGCCGCGCCATGGGCCCCGCCCATTACCGCCACTTCCACCCGACCGCGACCTGCGGCGCCTTCGGGGCCGCCGCGGCCGCGGCCTCGCTGATGGGGCTGGACCAGGCACGTCTGACCGGCGCGCTCGGCACCGCCGGCACCCGTGCCGCCGGGCTCTGGCAGTGCCGGCACGAGCCGGTGACCACCAAGCAGTTCCACACCGCCCGCGCCGCCGCCGGCGGCATCGAGTCGGCACAGCTGGCCGCCGCAGGCCTCGGCGGGCCGCGCTTCATTCTGGAAGGGCCGCAGGGGCTGTTCGCCGCCATGGCGCCCGACGCCCGGCCCGACGAGATCACGGCGCCCCATGATGGCGCCTGGCTGATCCTCGGCACCAGCATCAAGCCCTGGCCGGCCTGCCGCCATGCCCATGCCGCGATCGATGCCGCGCTGATCCTCCGCGCCGAAGCGCAGGGCCGCATGCCGGCCGCGATCGAGGTGCGCAGCTTCGCCGATGCGCTCACCTTCTGCGACCGGCCCGATCCCGCCAGCACCATCCAGGCCAAATTCAGCCTGCAGCACGCCGTGGCCGTCACCCTGCTCGGCGGCCCGCCGCCGCTCGGCGCCTTCGAGCCCGAGGTCATCGCCGATCCGGTGGTGGCGGGGCTGCGCGCGCGGGTGCGGCTGGTGGTGGCCGAACCCTATGCCGGCGCCTATCCGCGCCGTTTCGGCACCGGCCTCACCATCACCTGGGATGACGGCACCACCAGCCGTGCCGAGGTGCCGGACGCCCTGGGCGACCCCGAAAATCCGGTCGATCATGCGGCGGTGGTGACCAAGGCCCGCACGCTGGCCAGGGCGGCCGGGCTGGACGAGCAGCACATCGGGGCGCTGATCCGGGCGATCGAGGCCCTTGAAGGCCCCGATCCGGCCCGGATCGCTGCCTTCACCGCCATCCTGCCCTGATCTTTGGCCCTCACCGTCACACCTTCACCCCCCACATTTGCGAAGAGACGAAAGCATGACCGGTCCCGACTATTTCCAGGCGCCCGACTATTTCCAGGCCATGGACTACCCCACGATCGTCCAGGCCTATCCGGTGGGGGATGATTTCGTCGCCCTGGGGCAGCGCCTCAGCCGCGACGAGCTGTTCGCCCGCCAGGACGCCCAGTTCCGTAAATGTCTGGCCTTCGCCTGGAAGGTGCCGTTCTATCAGCGGCTCTGGGGCGAGAAGGGCATCGAGCCCGGCGATATCCGGGGACTTGCCGATATCGGTAAACTGCCGACCTATTCCAAGACCGAGCTGATGGCCTCGGTGGCCGCCCATCCGCCCATGGGCGATTTCCACGGCCTCGACACCTATCCCGCCGGCCAGCGCCCGCCCGTCGTCTTCCAGACCACCAGCGGCACCACCGGCAAGCCCCAGCCGCTGATCTATGGCGCGAAGAGCCGCGAGGTGCAGAACCGTCTTCTGGCGCGCGCCTATCTCTGGCAGGGCATGCGGCGCGAGGATGTGGTGCATTCGGTCTATGGCCACGGGCTGATCAATGGCGGCCATTACGTCCGCGAGGCGGTGAGCCACTGGGTCGGCGCGCAGTTCATGAGCGCCGGCACCGGCATCGAGACCCGGTCGGTCAATCAGGTCATGATGATGCGCGAATTCGGCGCCACCGTGCTGGTCGGCTTCGGCGACTATGTCAAGCGCCTGGCCGATGTCGCCCGCGCCGAGGGCATGGAGCCCGGCCGAGACATCCGTATCCGCATGATCACCGGCCATATCGGTGCCGAAAGCCGCGAGAGCATGAGCGAGGCCTGGGGCGGTGCCGAGGTCTATGACTGGTATGGTGTCGGCGACACCGGCATCATTGCGGGGCACGGTCCCGATCAGGACGGCATGTATGTGATGGAGGACGCGCAGTATCTGGAGCTGCTCGATCCCGATACCGGCCTGCCGGTCGAAGACGGCGAGCTGGGCGACATGGTCTGCACCTGCCTGTTCAAGGACGACGTCTTTCCGATCATCCGTTTCAACACCCACGATGTGACCGAAGTGATGACCGGTGCCTCGTCGACCGGAGTCAATTTCCGCCGGATCCGCGGTTTCATGGGCCGGTCGGACAATATGGTCAAGCTGCGCGGCATCAACATCTTCCCGACCGGTATCGGCGCGCTGCTGTCGGAAGAGCGCGAGGAGATGACCGGCGAATATATCTGCCGCGTCGCCCGGATCGAGGGCCGGGACGAGATGACCGTCCATGTCGAGGTCAGAACCGGGGCGGGTGACGCTGCGATGAAGGCGGCGTACGAGAAGATCCTGCGCACCCGCCTGGGTGTCGAGATCGGCGTCGCCTTTGCGGCGCCGGGCGAGCTGGCGCCGCTGACCGGCATCGAGGTGCGCCAGAAGCCGATCCGGCTGATCGACGAGCGCAAGTAAGCGCCGCTGACCGCCGCTCTCCCCCGCCGCTCTCCCCCGTCATCTTCGCCGAAAGAGCCCACGCACATGAACGTGACGCCCGTGTCCGCGGACCTCACCCGCCTCACCGCAACGGAGCTTGTCGCCGCTTACAGCAATGGCGCCGCCGATCCGCTGGCGGTGTTCGATGCCTGCATCGCGGCGATCCGGGCGCGGGATGGCGGGATCCGGGCATTCATCGAGCTGGATGTCGAGGGCGCGCGGGCGGCGGCGGCGGCCTCTGCCGCGCGGTTCCGGGATGGCTGCCCGTGCGGCCCGCTCGATGGTGTGCCGGTGGCGGTGAAGGCCAATATCGCCGTGCGCGGCCTCGCCTGGTCGGCGGGGGTGGGCTTCTGGCGCAACCGGATCGCGGCGGAAGACGCGCCGGCCGTGGCGCGGCTGCGGGCGGCCGGCGCGGTGATCCTGGGCACGCTCAACATGCATGAGGGTGCGCTCGGCGCCACAACTGATAACCCGCATTTTGGTCGTTGCTACAACCCTGCCGTGCCGGGCTGCACCCCGGGCGGGTCGTCCGGCGGCTCGGGTGCGGCGGTGGCGGCCGGTTTCGTGCCGGTGGCGCTCGGCACCGACACCATGGGCTCCGTGCGCATTCCGGCCGCTTATTGCGGGGTGATGGGGCTGAAGCCGACCACGGGCCTTGTCTCGAATACCGGCGTGGTGCCGCTCGCCTGGTCGCTCGATCATATCGGGCCGGTGGCGCGGTCGGTGGACGATCTGGCCCTGGTCACCCGGACCCTGGCCGGCTTCGACCCCGCCGACCCGGTGGCCGAACCCGCGCCCGCCGGCTGGACGGCGATACCCAGCGGCTGCGGCCTGTCCGGCATGCGCCTTGGCCTGCCGCGCGAGATCGACGCCGTAGCGACCGAGCCGGCGGTGCGCGAGGCTTTCGCCCATGCGCTGGACCGTCTCCGCGGCCTGGGCGCCACTATCCAGCCGGTCGCCATCCCCGGCTGGTCGCCGGGCCCCGCGCGCCGCGACGGGCTGTTGATTTCCGAGGCAGAGGCAGCGGAGCTGCATCCCGAACTGATGGGTCCCGACGGCACCACCACGCCCGAGGGCGTGAGCGAGAGCTTCGCCGCCGCCCTGCGCTATGGCCGCGATGCCAGCGCCGCCCGGCTGGCGGGCGCATACCGCCGCATCGCCGAAATCGGTGTCGCCGCCCGTGCGGCCCTGGCCGGCCTCGACGCCTTCATCCTGCCCACGGCCCCCCAGGCCGCCTTCGCCCATGATGCAAAGGTCCCGGCCGGGCAGGCCGATTTCACCGCGCTTGCGAATTTTGCGAAGCTGCCGGCGGTCTCCGTGCCGGTTGAGCCCATGGCACCCCCGACGTCAATCGATGACCAGACATTCGCAAACGTCGCAAACTCTGCGAATCCTGCGAAGCCCCCGATCGGCCTCCAGTTCATCGGCCCCCGCTTCGGCGAGGCCGCCATCCTGCGCATGGCCGCCGCTTACACGGCGGCACTCGGCGGCTCCGATACCGTGCACGGATCGTGACACCGTAAAGCGTGCGGCACACCAGCGCCGGGGCGATCAGACGAAACCGCCATCACCGCGACACCCCGCCCGCGAACCCCAGGCACCCGCAAAAACCCCGGGAGGTTCGCGCAAACCGCGTTTTTTCCGCCCGCGCTTCAAGGTATTAAGAGGGGGTAGGGTCGCACCCTTGCGGGTGCGTGGATTGAAACGGCAGGTCAATGATCGGCGAGCCCTGGCGAAGGCTCCAGGGTCGCACCCTTGCGGGTGCGTGGATTGAAACGGCAGTCATGTCGATCCCGAAGCGCATCCCGAAAAGGTCGCACTCTTGCTGCCGCGTGAACCGTACAAGACGCCGTGTCGCCGGCGACACAGTGGGGATTCGGGCGGGCAAGTTATGCATACCCCGCCGGCCGCCGTGTATGCCAGTCGGTCGCAGTCTGGAAGGCGTGGGCGGTGCGGGCGATCAGGGCTTCGGCGAAGCGGGGGCCGGCGAACTGGCAGCCGATGGGGATGCCTCCACCGCCGATACCCGTCTCGCTGAGGCCGCAGGGGATGGTGATGGTCGGCTGGCCCGAGACGTCGAAGGGGGCCGTGAACGGGCCGATCGCCAGGATCGCCGCCGGGTCTTCGCCCAGGCCGGACATGTAATCGAGCGTGGGGCCCGCGACCGGCAGGCCGGGGATCAGCAGCACGTCGCAGGCGGCATAAATCGCCTCCATCGCCCCGGCGAAATCGCGGCGGTGCTCCTGCGCTTCGGCCAGTTCGAACGCCGTGTGGCGGTGGCCGCGTTCGATCAGCGCGGCGAGGCGCGGGCCGTATTCGGCCGCGCGGGTCGACCAGTGTTCGCGATGAACGATGGCGGCCTCGACCGCACATTGCACCGCCCAGCCGGTCAGCGCTGGCTCGATCGGCGGCAGGGTGACGTCGACGATGCGCGCGCCGAGCCCGGTCATCACCTCGATCACATGCTCCATCGAGGCCAGAACCTGATCATCTGCCCGCGCCTTCAACAGCCCACGGTCGATGCCGATGGTCAGGCCCCGCACCGGTTTGGTGAGTTCTGCCATATAGTCAGGTACGGGAAGTTGTGATGCGGTGGGGTCGCGCGGGTCGGGGCCGGCCATCACGCCGAGCAGGGTGACGGCATCGGCGACACTGCGCGTCATCGGCCCCATATGATCGAGCGAGGGGGCGAGGGCGAGCGCGCCCGCCCGGCTGACCCGCCCCCATGTCGGCTTGATGCCCGTCACGCCGCAGCATGAGGAGGGCAGGCGGATCGAGCCACCGGTATCGGTGCCGAGCGCGCCCCAGATCAGCCCGGCGGCCACCGCCACACCCGACCCGCTGGACGAGGTGCCGGTCCAATGCCCGGCCCCCCAGGGGTTGACCGGCGGCACGACATCCGGGTGGTGATCGGCATAGGCGCCCTCGGTGAGGGTGGTCTTGCCCAGAATGATCGCACCGGCGGCCCGCAGCCGCGCGATGACGGTGGCATCCTGCGCGGGCCGCCGGCCGCGCAGCACCGGGCTGCCGAATTCCGTCGGCATGTCGGCCGTGTCGAACAAGTCCTTGGCCGCCAGCGGCACGCCGTGCAGGGGGCCGCGCACCAGACCGGCGGCGATTTCCGCCTCGGCCCGGCGCGCCTGATCCAGCGCCGCATCGTTCAGATGGGCGAAGGCATGAAGCGCGCCGTCATGGGCGGCGATCCGGTCCATCATGCAGCGGACCGCGTCCACCGGCGACACCGCCCCACGGCGGATCTCGTCTGCCAGGCGGACCAGGCTCAATCTGTGCAGGGTCGACGACATTCCGGACGGCTCCTCTCATCGGGCTGCGGGCGCGGGCATGTCAGTATTATACAAGAATGCCTGTTTCGTGTTCAAAAATCGTCGATGCTCATAAAACAGGCGGTTCGTCCCAGGGCAGATGCCGGAGAATCGCGGGATGGCGAGATGGAAGGCGGTGGCATGCATATTGCGTGGGCGCGCCTGCACACCGGATGACCGGGCCGTGCGCAGAACCCCCGCCTTGCCCACAAAAAAATGCTCCGGAAGGCTTCGATCCATGTATATGCGCATTGCGAAACGGGGGGCGGTCGCCCTTGGTCTGGCCGCGGCAGCCGTCTTTGGCCCCATGGGTGGGGCGGCGACCGCCGATGCGGCAGAGGCGGTGTCGGTGCGGCTGAAATGGCTGCCCCAGGCCCAGTTCGCCGGGTTTTACGTCGCCAAGGCCAAGGGTTTCTATGAAGCCGAGGGCCTGGATATGACCATCAACCCGGGCGGCCCGAACCTGAATGCCGAGGCGCTGGTGGCCTCGGGCGCCGATACCTTCGGCCTCGGCAGCGGGACAGAGGCGGTGCTGCATGCCCGCGCCAAGGGTCTGCCGCTGATCTGCATCGGCATGTCGCAGCAGAAGACCCCCTTCGCCTTCGTTGCGCGCGAGACAAGCGGCATCAAGACGATCGAAGATTTCAAGGGCAAGAAGGTCGCAACCTGGTTTACCGGCCCGCAATACACGCTCTATTCGGTGCTGGCCGCGGCCAAGATCAAACAGTCGGAGCTGACCATCATCCCGCAGCCGGTCTCGATGGCGCCCTTCGTCGCGGGTGAGTTCGACGTCGCCACCGTCACCTTCTACAACGAGCTGAACACGCTGAAAGAGCAGGGGATCACCGATCTGACGGTCTTCACTCCCGATGACTATGGCGTGACCACCCAGCAGGACAGCTTCATCACGTCCGAGAAGATCGCGACCGAGAAGCCGGAGCTGGTCCAGGGCTTCCTGAACGCTACCCTGAAAGGTTGGAAATACGCGTTTGAGCACAAGGCAGAGGCGATCGACATCGTCATGGCCGCGGCGGAGGGGCTGGAGCGCAAGCACCAGGAGGCGATGCTGGACGAGATCGAACGGCTGATGGTTGCCGGCCGCGCCGCCGATGAAGGCCTCGGCGCGCTCGACATGGCGTCGATCGAGAAGGTGCAGAGCGATCTGGTCGGCTTCGGCGCGCTGAAGGAGCCGGTCGACCTGAAGGCCGCCTTCGACGAGAGCTTCTGGGACAAGGTGCCGGCTGCGGACAAGATGCTCTGAGCCTCCACAACCGCCCGCGGAGGAGATCCTGCGCGGGCGGTGCTTGACTCGACGGCGTGCGTATACAATAGTGACGTTATTGCATTCACAAACGCATGTTATGCGTACCAAGCGAGGGTTTTGAGCGGTGAAGCTGGGTCTTGAAGGCAAGAAGGTTCTGATCACCGGCGCATCGAAGGGTATCGGCCTGGCCGCTGCCTGGAGCTTTGCCCGCGAGGGTGCCGATCTGCACCTGGCCGCCCGCTCGGAAGAGGCCCTGGTCGAGGCGAAGGCGGCGATCGAGGCGGAATGCGGCGTGGCGGTGACGATCTACCCCATGGATCTGTCGAGCGATGCGCAGATGGTGGCGCTGGCCGATGCCGCGGGTGATGTCGACATTCTGGTCAACAATGCCGGCAACATCCCCTCGGGCCCGATCGATGCGGTGGATGATGTCTCCTGGCGCCGCGGTTTCGACCTGAAGGTCTTCGGCTATATCTCGCTGACCCGCGCGGTGTATGCCCGCATGCAGGCGCGCGGCACCGGCGTGATCGTCAACGATATCGGCAATTCCGGCGAGAACTGGGATGCCAATTACATCGCCGGATCGACCGGCAATGCGGCGCTGATGGCCTTCACCCGGGCACTCGGCGGGGTGAGCATGGATTACGGCGTGCGGGTGCTGGGCGTGAACCCGGGGCCGGTGGAAACCGACCGCATGGTGCGGCTGATGAAGCGACGCGCGGTCGACATGTTCGGCGACGAAACCCGCTGGCGCGAGCTGTTCGACCGCTATCCCGGCGGCCGCCCGGCCACGGCCGAAGAGGTGGCCGATCTGATGGTGTTCCTGTCCTCGCCGCGCGCCGGCTATGTCAGCGGCACGATCGTGACCATCGATGGCGGCATCGCCTCGCGCGGGTCGATCATCAAGGATGGCGGCCGGCGGTCGGTCGCGGCGCCCGCGCTTCAGGAGCCCGCCATTCAGGAGATCGATGCGTGAGCCTGCTCGACACCAAGAACGCCTATTTCGACCGGCTGTTTTCCGACCCCGAGCTGAAATGGCTGGGCCAGAACACCAATCACGTGCCCCAGCATCCGGCGGTTGCCGCCGCCATGCATGCAGCGGTGGATGCCGAGAATTTCCATGCCTATGCCCCGCCCGCCGGCATGGAGGCGCTGCGGGCGGCGATCGTCGCCGATCTGCGGCTGCCCGGCGCCCAGGCGCTGGTGACCGACGGCGCCGTGGCGGCGCTGGCGCTGATCTGCCGGGCGTTTGCGAAGCCCGGCACGACCTTCGTCACCACCGATCCGGGCTGGAAATGGCCGCTGCAATTCGCCGCCCAGAACGGCGCCGAGGTGATCGAAATCCCGATCTACGGCCCCGAATGGAATTTCCGCCTCAGCCCCGAACGGCTGGCCGAGGTGGTGGATGAGCGGACCGCGATCATCTATCTGGTCGACCCGAACAACCCGCTGGGCATCACCTATACCGCCGAGGAAATCGGCGCCTTCGCGGCGATCGCGCGCGAGGCAGGCGCGATCCTGATCCATGACAGCACCTATCGCGACTTCGCCGAAGGCCATACGCCGGCCAGCATGATCTATCCCGAAGGCGCGGTGACGGTGGTCAGCTTCTCCAAATGGCTGGGACTGGCGGGCATGCGCGTGGGTGCGCTGGTCGCATACCCCGAGCTGATGGACAGGATTGCACCGTTTTCGACCGCGCCCTTGGGCGCCAGCGTGATCGCCCAGGCGGCGGCGCTGGCCGGGCTTGGGGTCAAGGACGAATGGATGGCCGGGGTGCAGCAGATCCAGCGCCACAACCAGGCGCTGATCAAACAGGCGGTCGATGCCCTGCCGGGCTTCGCCATGCCGGTCTACCCCTCCCACGGCAATTTCGTGGTGGTGGAATGCATCGAGGCCGGGGTGCGGCCGGAAGCGCTGGTGGCCGAGTTTCAGACCGCGGGGATCATGATCCGCCAGGGCACCTATCATACGCCCCGCTTCGGCGACCGCTTCATCAAGGTGTCGACCACCGTGCCGACCGCCTGGGTCGAAGCCTTCTGCGCCCTGCTGCCCGAGATGGCGGAACGGGCGAAGACCCGCACCGACATCCCGCCGCTGTTCTGACCGGAAGGGCAAGTCCGATGTCTTTTGCCACCGCAACCGACGGCACCCGCCTCTATTATGAAGAGGCGGGGACCGGCACGCCGATCCTGTTCATCCATGAATTCGGCGGCGATTATCGGGCCTGGGAACCGCAGATGCAGTTCTTCGCGCGCCGGCATCGCTGCATCACCTATTCCGCCCGCGGCTATGCGCCTTCGGATATTCCGGCGGATGTGGCGGCCTATTCGCAGGAGATTGCCGTCACCGATGCGCTGGCCGTGCTCGACCATCTGGGCATTGACCGCGCGCATATCGTCGGCCTGTCGATGGGCGGGTTCGCGACCCTGCATTTCGGCCTGATGGCCCCCGAACGCGCCCTGTCGCTGACCATCGCCGGGGCCGGCTATGGCGCGGAAAAGCAGTTCGAGGACTATTTCCGCGGGGTTTCCCTGGAAGTGGCCGAGCGGTTCCGGACGCTGGGGGCCAAAGAATTCGCCAAGACCTATGCGCTGGGCGCCAGCCGGGTGCAGTTCCAGAACAAGGATCCGCGCGGCTGGCAGGATTTCGCCGACCGCCTGGCCGAGCATTCCGATATCGGCGCCGCCAATACGATGAGCGGCGTTCAGGCGCGGCGGCCGTCGATCTACGATCTGGAAGAGCGGATCCGCGCCTGCACCGTGCCGGCGCTGATCGTGGTCGGCGACGAGGACGATCATTGCCTGCAGCCGGGCATCTTCATGAAGAAGACCCTGCCGGCCGCCGGGCTGGCGGTGCTGCCCAAAACCGGCCATACGCTGAACCTGGAAGAGCCGGCGCTGTTCAACCAGCTGCTGGCCGAGTTCATCGCCATGGTCGAGGCCGGACGCTGGACGGCCCGCGACCCGCGCGCCGAGCCGGCGCAGATCATGAAGACGTCGTGATCCTTATGTCCGGCGATGGTGGCGGGACAGGCGGCGCGGCGCCGGCGGAGAGCTGGCGCCGCCGCACCGACTGGCGCAAGGAAACGGGGGAGGGGTATATGCCGAGCGGTCGCGAGATCACGCCGGAGGCCGAACGCATTCTGGGGCATGTAAATGGCGACCGGTTGTGGCAGCGGCATATGGAACTGGCCCGCTTCGGCGCCCGCAGCGATGGCGGGGTCGACCGCCAGGCGCTGTCGGCCGAAGAGATCGAGGCCCGCGCCCATCTGATCGGCATCGCCCGCGCCCGCGGTTTCGGCGTTGCAACCGATCCGGCTGGAAACCTGTTCTTTCGGTTGCAGGGGCGGGAGCCGCATCTGCCGCCGGTGCTGTCGGGATCGCATATGGACAGCCAGCCGACCGGTGGCCGTTTCGATGGGATCTATGGCGTGCTGGCCGCCTTCGAGGTGCTGGAAGCGATCCGCGATGCGGGACACACGCCCCGCCGCAGCATCGAGGCGGTGGCCTGGATGAACGAGGAAGGCTCGCGCTTCGCCCCGGGCATGATGGGATCGGAAGCCTTCGCGGGCGTGCGGCCGCTGGACGAGATTCTGGGCGTCCGCGATGCCGACGGGGTGAGCGTCGCCACGGCGCTGGCCGCCGTGAACTCAGCCTTCCCCGATGTGCCGCTGCGCGAGCTGGGCCAGCCGATCGAGGCCTATGTCGAGGCCCATATCGAACAGGGCCCGGTGCTGGAGGCCGAGGGCCGGGTGGTCGGCGCCGTGACCGGCATTCAGGGCAAGCAGACCTATCGCGTGACGGTGACCGGCGAAGAGGCCCATGCCGGCACAAAGCCGATGGCCGAGCGGCGCGATGCGCTGATCGCCGCCAGTGCCATGGTGCAGCGCCTTCATGCCATCGCGCGCAGCACGGCCGAAGATCTGATGCTGACCTTCGGCCGCTTCACCGTTTCGCCCAACGCACCCTCGGTGGTGCCGGCGAAGGTGGTGTTCTCGATCGACCTGCGCCATTTCGACACCGGGCTGATGCAGGGCTTCGGCGCGGCGATCCCCGATCTCTGCGCCGAGCTGGCCGGCGGTTGCGGGGTTGTGGTCGAACCTCTGGTCGACGCGCCCTCGCTGGTGTTTCCCGAAGCGCTGCGCGACCGGATCCGCGACATCGCCGCGGTGCTGGGCCATCCGGTCATGGACCTGGCCTCGGCGGCCGGGCACGATGCAAGGCACCTGCACGCCATCGCACCCACGGCGATGATCTTCATTCCCTGCCACCAGGGCATCAGCCACCACCCGACCGAGCGGGCTGAACCCGAACACCTCCATGCCGGCACCCGGGTTCTGGCGGCGCTGCTGACCGAGCTTGCGGGGTAGGGTGGCGGGAGATCCTCAGTTGGCGGGGGATCCTCAGGCGCAGGCGGGATCCGCGGCCGGTGCCGCCGCGGCGCGCCGGTCCAGCGCGCCGCTCCAGAGGGTGAGGGCGAGGGCCGCCAGGGTGATCAGCGCCCCGACCCAGGGCGTGGCGCTGAGCCCCAGGCCCGAGGCCACCACCCGGCCGCCGATCCAGGCACCCGCGGCGATGCCCAGGTTGAATGCGGCGATGTTCAGGGCCGAGGCGACATCTACTCCTTCAGGTCGGTGAAGCCTGGCAAGCTTCACCACGTAGAGTTGCAGGCCTGGCACATTGGCGAATTGCAGAAAGCCCAGCGCCGCCAGCGTGACCAGCGCCGGCACCGCAGACAGCAGCGTGACGCTGAAGGCGAACAGAACCGCGGCCTGGGCGGCGAAGAGCCAGGCGAGCGCCCTGACCGGGTTGCGGTCGGCCAGCCGGCCGCCGGCGATGTTGCCGATGGCGATCGCGACGCCATAGAGCACCAGCACCAGGCTGACTGCGGCATTCGGCAGGCCGGTCACCTGTTCCAGGATGGGCGCCAGGAAGGTGAAGGTGACGAAGGTGCCGCCATAGCCGGCCGCCGTCATCCCGAAGACCAGTAGCAGCCGGCCCGAGCCCAGCACGCGCGCCTGATCGACCAGCCGGGCCGGGGCGGCGCGGGGCAGATCGCGCGGCAGCAGGGCGGCGATGCCGGCCAGCGCGACCGCACCGATCAGCGCCACGGCCTGGAAGGTGGCGCGCCAGCCGAAATGCTGCCCGATCCAGGTGCCGAGCGGCACGCCGGTGACGATCGCCACCGTCAGCCCGGCAAACATCATCGCAATCGCCGAGGCTCGCCGGTTTTCCGGCACCAGATCGGCGGCAATGGTGGCGCCGACTGAAAAGAACACCCCGTGGGCGAAGGCCGACAGCACGCGGGCGACCAGAAGCACCTCGTAGCCCGGCGCCAGCGCCGCCAGCCCGTTGCCGGCGATGAACAGCGCCATCAGCCCTAACATCAAAGGCTTGCGCGCCGCGCGGCCGGTGAGCGCGGTCAAAACCGGCGCGCCGAAGGTGACGCCCAGGGCATAGACACTGACGATCAACCCCGCCGCAGGCAGGTCGATCCCCAGATCCTGTGCCACCGTCGGCAACAACCCGACGATGACGAATTCAGTGGTTCCGATCGCATAAGCTGCGATGGTCAGGGCAAACAAGGCGGGAGGCATGGCGGACACTCCAAACCGCGGAACCAGTCTCGCCCGGCACTATGCCCCTGTCCCTCAACATCGATAATCCGCCATGGATGACGATCACTCTGTCATATGATGACAGAATAACCCCCGCCGACCGGCCCCTGCGCGAACCGCAGGTACACGTAAAAACCCCGGGAGGTTCGCGGTGAAGTTTTTCCTTCATCATCAGGGCATTACCAATTCTCAATGGCGCATCACTCATACCTGACCAGGATCTCCCCGGAGATTCGCGCAAACCGCATTTTTTCCGGCCGTGATTCGGGGTATTAAAGGGGGGTGGGTCGCACCATCAGACCCAACCGATTGTCTCTGAAAGAAAATCCCGTCATCCCGGCGTGAGGGCTGACAATTGCCTTTCGCCGGAATGACGTATAAATGCTTGACGGATGCCGGTCAGTACGGGATCCGACATGAATGCCGGGTGACGGGGGCTCTCCTCAGAGGCCCGACCAGCGCCACCCCAACCACCAGGGAGGCACCACCATGCGCGCCCGACGCCGGCATGATGCCGAACGCCGCAAGGCGAAAGCCCGGCGGATCATGGCCTTGTGGTTTCCCGATCAGGAGCCGCAAGGGTTTTCCGCGCGTGCAGTGGGACGCAATGCGGCGACGCATTGCCGGCCCTGTTCCTGTGTGCTCTGCCGGGGGCCGCGGAGTGGGGAGGAGCGGCCGCGCCGGCGGGTGGTGATGACCGACGAGGTCTGAGTCAAGGTGTAAGCGGGGGCGTACGGATTTGGATGCCCAAAAAAATAAGGACACTTGGGGTCGCCGAATCTCAGTGGTAACGTGACAGACCACTCGGAAGTATCTGGCTCAGGGACTTATTCTGTTCTGACGTGGCGGATTAATTAACAAATCGGAATAGATAAATGCGGAAATACGCCGTGCTGACTTTGGGAACCTTGATTGTTGCGCCGATTGTTGCGCCGGCGGCGGATAGAATGCCTATGGAACGGGAAGATGCAGCAATAATTATATCTGCGATTGATAGCTTAGCCAGTATTGTAGCCCAGGGTAATGCGATGTCTTCTGCCGCCGGCGTATCAGCTGCAGCTGCCGGAGGAATTTCTGAAGCGATGAAAGAAAAGTCGAATACCAAGAAGGCGGGAGATCTATTGTTGGTGCTCTCTGAGCAGATAAATGAAGCACTTCTAAAATATTCTATGAATATTAATTCTGAAGCATCAGATAGAATAATTGAAGCAAGAAAAATTGTTATTTCAATTGAAGAACATCAAAGAGTACCAACGGAATCAGAATGTAAATCAATACTTGTGCCAATTGGCGAGATGGCAAAGAACGCGGACGCCGGCGGCAGCCTGAGCACCACACTTAAGGCAGCTAGTCAGGCTTCAGGATACTTCGGTGATATAATCACTATGGAGGATGGTGAGGATATCGCCGTGCATTTTCGGACGCTTACGCGAGATTTGGCAGAAGTAACCGCGCGATACGCCGCAGTGTCGTCGCCTGATGCGCGGCAGTTAATCATGGCGTCGGGGCCTGTTCTTGGGCGAATCTGCCGGATGGGCCTTTAGTTCACTGAGAAAACAGGTCCGCGCAAGTTGCGTCCTTCCGGACGCGTGGCTGATACGCTCGGCCCGCACGTTTGAGCGGGTATACTTATGTGCACCCGCACCTGAGAATCTCGCCAGCCAGCGACTAACTGGCCGCTGCCGGTTCATCCGTCGGCAGGCGAGCGATCCCGACGCCGCAGCGCCCGGTCACCCTGGTGCCCCGTCATCCGGGCGGGTTCATCGGATCCAGGGGCACGATTTCGGCCCAGATCTTGTTGCAGCCCTCGGCCCGCCAGATCGATCGGACCATGACTCTGGCGCCGGTGTCGTACCATCCGAGGACCGGCGGGCGGTTGGTCGATACGCAGCTGCCAGCCAGGTTGCTGCCGTAATCGTAATGGCCCTGCCGGATGTTGACTGGCGAGGTCACGCGCCAGTCGCGGCCGGCCAGCCGGTCGGGCGCGAATGACCCGGCACCGTAAAGGCCGGGCGCTTCCCATCGGCCATCGGCATAGCTGTCCAGGAACATCCAGGCGGTGCCGTCGGCGGATGTCGTTGTGGCCGGCGGTGGGGCGGCTGCCGCTGCCGGCTGCGGCGCCGCGCTCTCTCCTGAGGGCGCGTCGCGCAGGGCCGTGTCGGCCTTGCAGAACGGCTGGATCAGCTCAAAACAATGGGTCTCGGTATAACGTCGATGGCGAGAATGATGATGCCGGTCAGTATGGCCACCAGAAACGCCCTCATCGCCACCTCCAATGGCTGCGCGTTCCAGATCGTCTGATGACCGGCGCGGCTTGTCAATCGGGGGTAGATGAGTCTGTCAGTCTGTTGCGGCGGGCACCCGAAACGGCAGCGGTGCCGCGCCCGGTGCGCCATCCGGTTTCAGCCCGTTGAACACGATGTCGATGAAACTGTCGGCATAGGAGGTGGCGGCCTCGGGATCGGTCAGCGGCGTGCCGTACATCCGTTCGATCATGCCGGAAAAGGTGAAGATCAGCGAGGCGCCGAAGACGATGATCAGGGTCACGTCGCGCAACGGCATCTGGCGGATGGCGCCGGCCGCCATGGCCTCGCGGATCGCGCCTTCGAACTTGTCGAAGGCGGTTTTCATATAGCTTTCCACCAGCCAGTGCATGCGGTCGCCCGATACCGAGCCTTCATGCACCGTCACCCGGGCGAAATCGGGGTTGTGGGCGTTGGCATAGACCAGGCCCTTGGTCAGCAGTTTCAGTCGGGTCAGCGGGTCCATGCCGCCGGGTTTTTCGGCGAGGGTGTCATAGAAGGCGATGCGTTCGGCCATCAGCCGGTCGATCGCCGCCTCCCAGATCTTCTGTTTCGAGCCGAAATGATAATGCACGATCGACTGCGTCACCCCCGCCTCGGCCGCGATCGCGCCGGTGGTCACCGGCTCGTAGCCGAGGCGCGCAAACAGCTTCGTGGCGGCATCGAGCAGGGCGTTGCGGGTGGCATCCGGCCCGGCATCGCCCAGCGGCGGCCGCCCCTGACGGCGGCGGCGCGGCGTGGCGGTACTCGTCTTTCGGGTGCGCACGGGCTTTGATACCGATTTTGGGTTGTCGTTCTCCTGGCGCGCCATCACCCTCATACCATGTTTCAACCGGCGTTCAGCGCCTGGACCATAGCCCCGTCCGGCGCGCCGGCCCAGCCCGAAATCACCGGGCCGGACCGGGACGCCGGTCCGGTCACGGCTTCAGCAGCGGGCAGTCGCTTTCCGCCGCCGGGCGGTAGGCCTCGGCACCGGGGATGGTGGTCTTCTGGGCCAGATAGTCGAGCGGATATGTCGACTCCGCCGGGCTCTTGACCTCGAAGTAATACATGTCGCGCATCAGCCGCCCGTCGGCGCGGATGGTGGCGCCGTCGGTCATGAAGTCGTTGACCGGCATGGCTTTCATCTTCGCCAGCACTGCCTGGGTCCCGGTGGTGCCTGCGGCCTCCACCGCCTTCAGATAATGCAGGACCGAGCTGTAGACGGTCGCCTGCACATCCGTCGGCACCTTGCCGTGGCGGGCCTTGAAGCGTTCGGCGAAGGCGCGGGTGCCGTCGGTCTGGTCCCAATAGAAATCCGCCACCACCGGCATGCCCTTGGTTGCCTCCAGCCCCAGACCCTGGATGTCGTTGACGGTGAAGAACAAAGGCGCGATCCGCTGGCCGGCCTGGGCGATGCCGAATTCATCCGCCTGCTTGATCATGTTGCGGACATCCGCGCCGCCCGCCACCAGCGCCACCACATCGGCGCCCGAAGCCTGCGCCTGCAGCAGGAAAGAGCTGAAATCGGTGGTGCCGAGCGGGAAGCGCACGGTGCCCTTCACGCTGCCGCCCATCTTCTCGATCACGCTGATCGTGTCGCCCTCAAGCCCATGGCCGGACGCGTAGTCGACGGTGAGGAAGAACCAGGAACTGCCGGGGTTGCTCTTGAAGATGCCCTCGACATTGCCCTTGGCCAGGGCATAGCCGTCATAGCCCCAGATCAGGCCGTTGGTGGTGCAGCGGTCGCCGGTCAGGCTCTTGTTGTTGGCGCCCGAGAACACCGCGATCTTATCGCGCTTCATGATCACGTCCTGAAGCGCCAGCGAGATGCCGGAATTCGACACGTCGAACAGCGCCTGCACGCCCTCGTCGTCGAACCATTTCAGCGCCGCGGTGACGCCGATATCGGCCTTGTTCTGATGATCGGCCGACACCAGCCCGACCGGCTGGCCCAGCACCTTGCCGCCGGCATCCTCGATCGCGAGTTCGGCCGCGACCACCGATCCCTGGCCGCCGAAATCCGAATAGACCGAGGACATGTCGGTCAGCACGCCGATCTTGACGGCATCCGCCGCCTGCAGCTCGGCCATCTGGCACAACACCGCCAGTGCCGCCGCGAGCCCCGCGGCGGGTTTCATTATCCTGCGCATGTGATCTTTCCTCCCGATCCCGGTCTTGGCGCCGGGGCGTGGTCGTGTGTGTGGGGAGGGCCGGCGTGCCCGTCTTTGCGGGCATCGCCGGCCGGGAGTCTTGCGGCTCAGCGCGTGGCGATGAAGGGCCGCCGCTTGCCGCCTGCCGCCGGTGCCGGCGGCACCGGGAAGCCGTCGAGGCCGCGCCGCACCCAGTCGCGGCTGGCGGCGGGGTCGATCACGCCGTCGATTTCAAGGAAGGCCGCCATGTTCGACGCCTTGCCCTTGGCATAAAGCGCATCGACCAGCTTGCGGTAGAGCGCATCGCGCCCGGCCGGGTCGGCGATGGCTTCAAGATCGCGGCGATAGCCCAGGCGTACGGCCCCTTCCAGGCCCATGCCGCCGAACTCGCCGGTCGGCCACGAGACGGTGAAGGCGGGGGCGTGCATGTTGCCGCCGGCCATCGCCTGGGCGCCCAGGCCATAGCCCTTGCGCAGCACGATGGTGAACATCGGCACGGTCATGTTGGCGCCGCCCACGAACATCCGCGACACCCGCCTGACCAGCGCGGTCTTCTCGGCATCCGGGCCGACCATGAAGCCCGGCGTGTCGCAGAGCGACAGCACCGGCAGGCCGTGCGCCTCGCAGAGATCCAGGAAGCGCGCGGCCTTCTCGGCCGCCTCGCCGTCGATCGCGCCGCCCAGATGGCGGGGATTGTTGGCGAACAGGCCCATCGGCCGGCCCTCGATCCGGATCAGGGCGGTGATGATGCCGATGCCGTAATCGGGCCGGAGTTCGAGCACCGAATCCGTGTCCGCGACCAGCTCGATCACCTTGCGCACGTCATAGGCGCGCAGCCGGTTTTCGGGGATGGCATTGCGCAGCAACCGCTGATCGGCCGCCGCCCAGTCGGCCACCGGCCCCTGGAAATAGGACAGGTACTTCTTCGCGGCGGCGACCGCCTCGGCCTCGTCCTCGACCAGGATGTCGACCACGCCGTTCGGCACCTGAACATCCATCGGCCCGACCTCTTCGGGCTTGTAGACGCCAAGTCCGCCGCCTTCGATCATGGCCGGGCCGCCCATGCCGAGATTGGCGTTGCGGGTGGCGATGATCACGTCGCAGACGCCTGCGATCGCCGCATTGCCGGCAAAGCAGCGGCCCGAGACCACGGCCACCGTCGGGGCTTTGCCGCTCATCTGCGCCAGCAGCTTGAAGGTCGGCACGTCCAGCCCTGCCACGCCGACATGGTCGGTATCGCCCGGCCGGCCGCCGCCGCCCTCGGCAAACACCACCAGCGGCATCGCCCAGTCATTGGCCAGATGGAACATGCGGTCCATCTTCTTGTGGTTCATGAAGCCCTGGGTGCCGGCCAGCACGGTGTAGTCGTAAGAGAGCAGCATGCAGCGCGCCCGCTCGGCCCCGAACAGACCGGCATTCACCGAGCCCACACCCGCCACCAGCCCGTCGGCGGGGCTCATCTTCTTCAGCGTCTCGTAATCATGGCGGCTGCGCTGGGCGGCGAGCGCCAGCGCGCCGTATTCCATGAAGCTGCCGGGATCGGCCAGATCCTCGATATTCTCGCGCGCGGTGCGCTGGCCGGTCTTACGCCGCCGCGCCACCGCATCGGGCCGGCGGGCATCGGTCAACTCGTCATGCAGTTCCAGGATCGCGGCCAGATCGGGGCGGATATGGTCCAGATCGACCTCGACCGTCTCCTCTTCCGCAGCGCCCTCGAAGTCACCCGGCTCGATGAACAGCACCGGCTGGTCGCCATAGACGGTCTCGTCCACCGCCACGGCCAGCGCCCGCACGATGCCGGCCCGGCCCGCGGTGATGGTGTGCTCCATCTTCATCGCCTCGATGACCGCCACCACCGTGCCGGGGCGGACGACATCGCCGGGCGTCACCTCGATCGCGACCACCCGGCCGGTCATCGGGGCGGCCACCGCCTCGGTGCCGTCGGGTGCGACCGGCCCGCTCGCCGCTTTCATGGCCCCGCCGCCGCTGCTTTCCACCCAGAGCTTCGGATGGCTGTCGGCGGCCTCCGCCAGCCGGGCGGCATGGGCGCCGATATAGCCGGTATCGAAGCGCCCGGCGCGCACCGCCTCGTCGGCGATCAGGCTTTGCAGGAAACCGATATTGGTCGCCACGCCTTCGATGCGGAATTCGGCCAGCGCCCGGCGGGCACGGTCCAGCGCCAGATCCAGCCGGTTGCCCGGCACATGCACGATCAGCTTGGCCAGCAGCGAGTCGTAATGGGGCGAGGTCGCATAGCCCGCATAGCCGAAGGTCTCGACCCGCACACCGCGGCCACCCGGCACCTCGAAGGCCGAAATCACCCCGCCCGCGGGCACGGCCACGGCATCGGCGCCGATCTTCTCCATATTGATCCGCAGCTGCACCGCCACACCCTCGGGCTCGGGCAGGCGGCCGTCGCGCAGGCCCAGCTCGGCCAGGCTCAACCCGGCGGCCAGCCCGATCTGGGTCTGGACCAGATCGACGCCGGTCACCTCTTCGGTGACGGTGTGTTCCACCTGCAGCCGCGGATTGGCCTCCATGAACACGAAGCGCTGCCCGGCCGGGTCGCGGCCGTCGATCAGGAATTCGAAAGTGCACAGCGTGTGGATGCCTCCGGCCCTGGCCAGCGCCACCGCGGTCTCGGCGATCCGCGCCTTCAGCGCCGGGTCGAGCCCGGGCAGCGGCGCGATCTCCACCAGTTTCTGATGCCGGCGCTGCAGGCTGCATTCGCGTTCATGCAGATGGATCACCCGCCCGTCCCGATCGCCCAGCACCTGGATTTCCAGATGCCGCGCCGGCTGGATCAGCTCTTCCACATAAAGCGCATCCGAGCCGAAGGCGCCCAGCGCCTCGGCACCCGCCCGGGTCCAGGCTTCGGCCAGTTCCGATGCCGCGCGCACCACCCGCATGCCGCGCCCGCCGCCGCCGGCCACGGCCTTGATCATGATCGCGCCGCCGGCACCCAGGCTGTCGAAGAAACTCCGGGCTTCATCCAGCGAGGTGGCATGGGCCGTGCCGCGGGCCAGCGGCGCGCCGGTCTCCGCCGCCAGCCGCCGTGCCGCACCCTTGTCGCCGAACAGGTCGAGCGCTTCGGGCTTCGGGCCGATGAAGGTCAGCCCCGCTTCGGCGCAGGCGCGCGCGAAGCCGGCATTCTCGGCCAGGAAGCCATAGCCCGGATGGATGGCGTCGGCGCCGGTTTCCAGCGCTGCGCGGATCACCGCGGCGCCGTCCAGATAGGCGGCGGCGCCAACGCCCGGCAGCTCCACCGCCTGGTCGGCGCGTCGCGTGTGCAGCGAGCGGGCATCGTCCCTGGGCGCGACCGCGACGGTCGGAATGCCCAGTTCGGCGGCGGCGCGCGCGATCCGGATCGCGATCTCGCCGCGATTGGCGATCAGGATACGGCGGAAGAGGGGAGACGAAGGAGAAGAGGGGGAGGAGGGGGACGTCATCTGTCAGCTGTGCCCGATCTTGTCGCGTTTCACCACGATGCCGGCGGCCTCGCGGTCCCATGTGTCTGCCGTGACGCCCGCCTTGCGGATCAGGTACTTTTCGACCTTGTTCGTGGGCGTCTTGGGCAGGTCCGCAAGCATACGGACATAACGGGGGATCATGAAGTGCGCCATGCGCGGGCGCAGATGCTCGATCAGCGCCGCCGGATCCAGGCTGGCGCCCTCGGCCAGCGACACCGCAACCAGGATCTCGTCCTCGCTGTCGGCGGCGGGCACGGCGACCACGGCCGCTTCGCGCACGGCCGGATGGCCGCAGATTTCGGCCTCGACCTCGAAGGATGAGACGTTCTCGCCGCGGCGGCGGATCGAATCCTTGAAGCGGTCGACGAAGAACCAGTTGCCCTGATCATCCACCCGGAAGGCATCGCCGGTGTGGAACCAGCCATTGCGCCAGGCGGCGGCGGTCGCCTCCGGATTGCCCGAATAGCCGTGGTTCATCTGCCAGGGCAGGTCGGTGCGGATCACCAGCTCACCCACTTCGCCCGGCTCGACCGCCCGGTCATGGGCATCGACCAGCCGCACCTCCACCCCGTCGCGGGGCCGGCCGCAGCTGGCCACCACCTCGGGGTTTTCCTCGGCGATCAGCGGGCAGGAGACCTCGCTCATATTGAACAGGGTATGCAGCGTCACGCCGAAGCGCCTGCGGAAGGCGATGGCCTCTTCGGTCAGCGGGATGGCGATGACATGCGCGAGGGGGCTGTCTTCTGCCGCGCCCTCGTCCCGGTCCTTCAGCAGGAAGGCCGCCATCACCCCCAACAGGATGACGCAGGTGGTGCCGCTCTGCCGGACCGCCGGCCAGAAGCTCCTGGTGTCGAAGCCCTCGACCAGGGCGATGGAGCCGCCGAGTGCCAGCATGGCATAGACCGGCGCCGTGCCGCCGACATGGAACAGCGGCAGATTGACCATGAACCGGTCGCCGGCGCCCAGGAACGGCACCCGCCGCGGATCCGACGCCAGCGCCGTGCCCATGGCGTGCAGATGGGCGTAGCTCGACAGCACACCCTTGGACGGGCCGGTGGTACCCGAAGTGTAGATGATCGACTGGGTGTCCCAGGGTTCCACCGGCTCGGCGAGCGGGGCGGGGGCGGTGGTGCTTTCCAGCGCATCGCCACCCAGCCAGGTGATCCCGTCTGCGGCGGGCAGCCGCGCCGCGGCCGTGGCTGCGTCTGCCGTATCGGCCACGACCACCCGGTCGACGGCGCTGGTGTCGATCCCGACCAGACGATCCGCCAGTGCCGCGATGGTGATCACCAGCCGCGCCTCCGACACCTGGATCACATGCTCCAGAATGCCGCCCTTATAGGCGGTGTTGATCGGCACATAGATCGCGCCAGCATAGTTGATCGCGAACCAGGCGGTGAGACACAAGCCGCCATTGGGCAGCCAGACCACCACCCGGTCGTGGGGCTTCACGCCGAGCGCCTGAAGGGCTGCGGCCATGGCGCGCACCCGGTCGCGCATTTCCGCGTAGCTCCAGACCTGGCTGTCGGCCCCGCCCCGGCGATCGGGAAAGGCGACGAAGGCGGCATCGGGCGTGTCCGCGGCGCGGCGATCCAACAGATCGGGCAGCACGCAGTCTGCGCGGCCCTGAAGGCGCGTGTGGTCCGGCATGTTTCCTCCCATGCGGCAGCTCTTGAACGGTGCCGTCGGGATGATGGTGCATAAATCAATAGATCTATTCAATAACTGAATCGACAGCCGTGCCGCTTTGGTGCCCGCGGCCGTCGGTCAGGGGGATGATCCCGCATTGCGCGCTGAAATCGTTTTCAGAATCAACCGCTTCCCGTGGCGCAACCGGGGCCATGCGAAATTTGCGAAACCGTCGCTGACATGTCTGGGTTAGAGTGCCCCACGGCGGTTCCTCCCCCCTTGGATCACGCCTGACGATGCGTGACGACAACGAGGTCCGGCCGCCATGCCCCAGATCCATCCGCTTCCCCGACGGCGCAGCCTGGCCCGGCTGCTGTTCCGCGTCGATCTGCAGCGGATGATCGTCGCCCTGGCGGTGGCGGCGGCAGGGGTGCTGCTGGCCAACGGCTTCTATTCCAGTTATCTGGTCCAGCGCCAGGTGTTGATCGACACCACGCTGAAGGCCAACCACGCCTACGCCGCCAAGCTGGCCGAAGCCGCGCAGAATTTCATCGAAGAGGCCCAGCAGCAGCTGGCCTACAGCGCGGGGATCGTCGCCCGCGATTTCGACAATGAAAACCTGCTGCTCGACGAGGCCGAACGTCTGCGGCTGCAGACCCACAGCTTCAACTCGGTCGCCATCGTCGATGCCGGGGCGATCGTGCGCGCCACCTCGCCCGAGGCGCTGCAGATCAAGGGGCGCTATCTGCGCTCGCTGGCGGCGCGCGAGGCGCTGGACCAGCGCCGGCCACTGGTCAGCCAGCCTTATATGGCGATCACCGGCAATATGCTGGTGGTGATTTCGCAGCCGGTCTTCACGGCAGACGGCCGCTATCTGGGCTATATCGGCGGCACGATCTATCTGCGCGAACGCAACATCCTGAACGTGCTTCTGGGCACGCATCACTATGACGACGGTTCGTATCTGTATGTCGCCGACCAGGGGCGCGCGCTGCTTTATCACCCGGATCCGGCGCGGATCGGTGAAGTGGTGTCCGGCAACCCGGTGATCGAAGCCGCGATCACCGGCGTCAGCGGCAGCGGCGAAGTGGTCAACAGCCGCGGTGTCGCCATGCTGGCGGGCTATGCCCCGGTGCCGGCCACCGGCTGGGGGGTGGTGGCGCAGCGGCCGCTTGCGGTAACGCTGGCGCCGCTCGAAGGGCTGATGTGGCGGGTGGCGGCCAACAGCGCGCCGGCAGCGGTCGTCACCCTGGTCGCGATCTGGTGGTTCGCCCGGGCGATTTCCCGGCCTCTGGGCCAGCTGGCCGAAGGCGCCCGCCAGATGGACGCCCCCGGCACCGCCGACCGGATCCAGCGGGTGCGGTCGTGGTATGTGGAGGCGCGGCAGATCAAGCGGGCGATGCTGATCGGCATCGGCCTGCTTCAGGCGCGCATCGGCCGGCTGGACCGCGATGCCCGCACCGACCCCTTGACCGGGCTGATCAACCGCCGCGGCATGGATGATGTCCTGGAGCTGTGGCGGGCCGAGGCCCGGCCCTTTGCTGCGATCGCGGTCGATATCGACCATTTCAAGCAGGTCAACGACAGCTGGGGGCACGAGGTCGGCGATGCGGTGCTGCGCCGGGTGGGCCTGATCCTGCGGCAGACCGCGCGCGACACCGATCTCGTCTGTCGCACCGGCGGCGAGGAATTCCTGCTGCTGCTGCCGGGCCTGTCATCCGCGGCGGCGGTCGCCGTGGCCGAGCGTCTGCGCAAGGCGGTGGCGCGGGAACGGATCGATCCGGCGGGCCATGTGACGGTCTCGGCCGGTGTGGCCGTGTTGCCCGAAGACGCGACCGATATCGGCGCCGCCCTGCGCCTTGCCGACGAAATGCTCTACGAGGCCAAGCGCGCCGGCCGCAACCGGGTGGTGGCGGCCGGCAGCCCGCGGCTGCACGGCTGAGCATCCGTCGCGTCGACCCTGGCCGATCTCGTCACCGAGAGGGGCCCCGCGTGACGCCTCCGGCCAGTCCGCGAAATTTTTTTACGCGCGCGGCCGCATGTCGCCTTCCGGGGCCGGGATTCCGACCCCGTTCAATTCATGACGAAATTTTTGCGGCCAAGATGTCATTCGGTAATTTTATGACCCTGCGGCGCACGGAACCGTTTTAGGTGCAGTGCAACTCGCGCCGCGGGTACCGGAACCGGTGGAGTGAATGTCTTCAGGGTTGCAGGCGCCGGCAGGCCGCCGCCACTCACGGTGTAAAGAGTGGGGATGACAGCCCGGATGTTTCGCTGTCATAGTTTGGCCACTCGGAGCGCCCCATCTTCGTCTGGGATGCCATCCTCGTCTGGGAAGATCGACGCTGATGTCCACATCCGAACACCTTAGTCTGCATGTACCCGAGCCGGCGGTCCGGCCGGGCGACACCCCCGACTTCTCGACCGTCAAGATTCCCAAAGCCGGGGCCGTGCCCAGACCCGAGGTCGATGCCGATCCGGAGCAGATGCGCGACCTCGCCTTCTCGATCATCCGCGTGCTGAACCGCAATGGCGAAGCCGTCGGCCCCTGGGCCGGCGCGCTTACCGATGACGAGCTGCTCGACGGGCTGCGCCACATGATGACGCTGCGCGCCTTCGATGCGCGCATGCTCATCGCCCAGCGCCAGGGCAAGACCTCGTTCTATATGCAGCATCTGGGCGAGGAGGCGGTCAGCTGCGCCTTCCGCAAGGCGCTGGTCGACGGCGACATGAACTTCCCTACCTATCGTCAAGCGGGGCTGCTGATCGCCGGCGGCTATTCGATGGTCGACATGATGTGTCAGATCTATTCGAATGCCCGCGACCCGCTGAAGGGCCGGCAGCTGCCGGTGATGTATTCCTCGCGCGAGCACGGTTTCTTCACCATCTCGGGCAACCTCGCCACCCAGTTCGTGCAGGCGGTGGGCTGGGCGATGGCCTCGGCCATCCGCAACGACACCAAGATCGCCGCGGCCTGGATCGGCGACGGCTCCACCGCCGAGAGCGATTTCCACGCCGCCCTGGTCTTCGCCTCCACCTACAAGGCGCCGGTGGTGCTGAACGTGGTCAACAATCAGTGGGCCATTTCTACCTTCCAGGGCATCGCCCGCGGCGGATCGGGCACTTTCGCCGCGCGCGGTCTGGGCTTCGGCATCCCGTCGCTGCGTGTCGACGGCAACGACTATCTGGCGGTCCACGCCGTCGCCAAATGGGCGGCGGAGCGGGCGCGGCGCAATCTGGGCCCGACGCTGATCGAATACGTCACCTATCGTGTCGGCGCGCATTCCACGTCCGACGACCCTTCGGCCTATCGTCCCAAGGCTGAAAGCACCGCCTGGCCGCTGGGCGATCCGGTGATCCGGCTCAAGAACCATCTGATCACCCGCGGCGTCTGGTCGGAAGACCGCCACAAGCAGACCGAGGCCGAAATCCTGGACACGGTGATCGCCGCCCAGAAGGAAGCCGAAAGCCACGGCACGCTGCACGCGGGCGCCAAGCCTTCGGCCCGCGACATGTTCGACGGCGTCTTCGCCGAGATGCCGGCCCATCTGCGCCGGCAGCGCCAGCAGGCGGGAGTCTGAACCCATGCCACGCATGACGATGATCGAGGCCATCCGCGACGCGCTCGACGTGATGATGGGCCGCGACGACCGGGTGGTGGTCTATGGCGAGGATGTCGGCTATTTCGGCGGCGTCTTCCGCTGCACCCAGGGCCTGCAGCAGAAATACGGCCGGACCCGCTGCTTCGACGCGCCGATCAGCGAAAGCGGCATCGTCGGCACGGCGATCGGCATGGCCGCCTATGGCCTGCGCCCCTGTGTCGAGATCCAGTTCGCCGACTACATGTACCCGGCCTATGACCAGATCACCCAGGAAGCGGCGCGCATCCGCTATCGCTCCAATGGTGATTTCACCTGCCCGCTGGTGATCCGCATGCCCACCGGCGGCGGCATTTTCGGCGGCCAGACCCACAGCCAGAGCGTGGAAGCCCTCTTCACCCATGTCTGCGGGTTGAAGGTGGTGGTGCCGTGCAGCCCGCACGACGCCAAGGGCCTGCTGATCTCGGCCCTGGAAGATCCCGATCCGGTGATCTTCCTTGAGCCGAAGCGGCTCTATAACGGCCCCTTCGACGGCCATCACGACCGGCCGGTGACCCCCTGGTCGAAGCACGAGGCGGGCGAGGTGCCGGCCGGCCATTACTCCGTGCCGCTCGGCAAGGCCAATATCGTCCGCCCCGGCTCCGCCGTCACCGTGCTCGCCTACGGCACCATGGTCTATGTCGCGCAGGCGGCCGCGGCCGATGCCGGCATCGATGCCGAAATCATCGATCTGCGCACGCTGGTGCCGCTCGACCTCGACACCATCACCGCCTCGGTGCGCAAGAACGGGCGCTGCCTGGTGGTGCACGAGGCCACGCTGACCTCGGGCTATGGCGCGGAACTCACCGCCCTGGTGCAGGAGAACTGCTTCCATCATCTGGAGGCGCCGGTCACCCGCATCGCCGGCTGGGACACGCCCTATCCGCATGCCCAGGAATGGGACTATTTCCCCGGCCCCGCGCGTGTCGGCCGTGCCCTTCAAGAGATCCTGGAGAGCTGACCCATGGGCGAGCATATCATCAAGATGCCCGATGTCGGCGAAGGCATCGCCGAGGCCGAGCTGGTCGAATGGCATATCGAGGTCGGCCAGATCGTCCGTGAGGACGCGGTCCTGGCCGCGGTGATGACCGACAAGGCGACCGTCGAAATCCCCTCGCCGGCCGATGGCAAGGTGCTGTGGCTGGGCGCCGAAATCGGCGACGTGGTCAGCGTCGGCGCGCCCCTGATCCGGCTGGAGGTGGAAGGCGAGGGCAATGTCGCCGCCGGTGCGGCAGCGCCCGCCGCTGCTGCGTCGAAGCCCGCCGCGGCCCAGCCTGCGGACGAGGATGACGGCGCCCCGCCGGCCGCCCCGGCCCAGGCGGCGGAGCCGGCGCCGGAACTGAAGACCGTGCCCAAGCCGCAGCCGGCTGCGAAGCCCCCGATTACCAGTTCCGGCGCGGGTGCCGGCACGGTCGCCATGGCCCCGGGCGCCCCCCGGGGGGAGCATGAAAAGCCGATCGCCTCTCCCGCCGTGCGCCACCGGGCGCGCGAGGCCGGGGTGGATCTGCGCCAGGTGCGCGGCACCGGTCCGGCCGGCCGCATCACCCATGAAGACCTCGATCGCTTCTTCGCCGGCAAGGACCAGCGCCCCGCCGCCGGCGGGCTGGTGGCCGATACCAGCGTCAGCGAAATCAAGGTGGTCGGCCTGCGCCGGCGCATCGCCGAGCAGATGGCGCTGTCGAAGTCGCGCATCCCCCACATCACCTATGTGGAGGAGGTGGACGTCACGGCACTCGAAGAGCTGCGCGGCAAGCTGAACGCCGAAAAGCGGACCGACCGGCCCAAGCTCACCATCCTGCCCTTCCTGATGCGGGCGATGGTGAAGGCGATCGCCGAACAGCCGCGGCTGAATTCGCGCTATGACGACCAGGCGGGTGTCATCCACCAGCATGGCGGCGTGCATATCGGCGTCGCGGCCCAGACCCCCACGGGCCTGGTCGTGCCGGTGGTGAAGCATACCGAGGCCCGCGATCTCTGGGCCTGCGCCGCGGAACTCTCGCGCCTGGCCGAGGCGGCCAAGAACGGCACCGCGACGCGCGAAGAGCTGACCGGCTCCACCATCACCATCACCTCGCTCGGCGCGCTGGGCGGCGTGGTCACCACCCCGGTGATCAACCATCCGGAAGTCGCGATCGTGGGCGTCAACAAGATGATGGTCCGCCCGGTCTGGGACGGGTCGGCCTTCGTGCCGCGGAAGATGATGAACCTGTCGTCCAGTTTCGATCATCGCGTGATCGACGGCTGGGATGCCGCCGTTTTCGTCCAGCGCATCAAGTCGCTGCTGGAAACCCCGGCGACCATCTTCATCGAGGGCTGAGACGATGAAGGATATTTCCTGCAAGCTGCTGGTGATCGGCGCCGGCCCGGGCGGTTATGTCTGCGCGATCCGTGCCGGCCAGCTGGGCGTCGACACCGTGATCGTCGAGGCGAAAAAGCCGGGCGGCACCTGCCTGAATGTCGGCTGCATCCCCTCCAAGGCGCTGATCCACGCGGCCGAGGAGTTCGAGAAGCTGGTGCATATGGCCGAGGGCCAATCGCCGCTCGGCATCACCGCCACGGCGCCGAAGATCGATCTGGCCCGCACCGTCGCCTGGAAGGACCAGATCGTCGGCCGGCTGACCGGCGGCGTGTCGGGCCTGCTCAAGAAGGCGCGGGTCAAGGTGGTTCAGGGCCATGCCCGTTTCCGCGACGGCAAGACGGTCGAGGTCGAAACCGAAACCGGGCTTCAGGTGATCAGGGCCGAAGCGGTGGTCATCGCCACGGGCTCCGAGCCGGTCGAGCTGCCCTTCCTGCCCTTCGGCGACCGGGTGATCTCGTCGACCGAGGCGCTGGCGCTCACCTCGGTGCCGGAGCGCTTCGTGGTGGTCGGCGCCGGCTATATCGGCCTCGAACTCGGCACCGCCTATGCGAAGCTGGGCGCGAAGGTGACGGTGGTCGAAAGCCAGTCGCGCATCCTGCCGCTCTATGATGCCGAGCTGACCCGGCCTGCCGCGAAGCGGCTGGAAGAGCTGGGCGTAGAGGTGCTGACCGGTGCGAAGGCGCGCGGCCTGTCGCGCGGCGGCGACGGGCTGGTGGTCGAAACCCAAAACGGGGACGAGATCACCCTGCCGGCCGACAAGATCCTGGTCACCGTCGGCCGCCGCCCGGCCACGCGCGGCTGGGGGATGGAGGAACTGGTGCTCGACATGCAGGGGCCCTTCATCTCGGTGGGCGAGCGCTGCCAGACCTCGATGCGCGGCATCTATGCCATCGGCGACGTCACCGGAGAGCCGATGCTGGCTCATCGCGCCATGGCCCAGGGCGAGATGGTCGCCGAGATCATCGCCGGCCATAACCGGGTCTGGGACAAGCGCTGCATCCCGGCGGTCTGCTTCACCGACCCCGAAATCGTGACCGCCGGCCTCTCGCCCGACGAGGCGAAGCGGTTGGGCACCGAGGTCAAGACCGCCCAGTTCCCGTTCACGGCTAATGGCCGCGCGATGACGAAACTGGGCGAGCAGGGCTTCGTGCGGGTGGTCTTCCGCGCCGACAACAATCTGGTGCTGGGCATCCAGGCCACCGGCCAGGGCGTCTCGGAACTCTCCGCCGCCTTTGCGCTCGCCATCGAAATGGGCGCGCGTCTGGAAGACATCGCCGGCACCATCCACGCCCACCCCACCCAGGGCGAGGCCTTCCAGGAGGCGGCGCTCAAGGGCCTGGGCCACGCCCTGCATATCTGACCGGGCATATCTGACCGGGCCACGCCCTGTATATTCGGCCGGGCCACGCCGGCGACCACATCGCGGCCACGCTCCCCTTGGGGGCGTGGCCGTCGTCGTTCCGGTCTGTGATGGGCCCCTCTTGTGAGGCATCTCACCGGGATTAATGAACCACGGTCATAAAGCCGATCGGAAAATCGCCCCTAATCCTCTGGTGCCGGCGCGCCATCTTCTTCATCTACCGGACCCGCATCCGCCGCCTGGCGGCGCAATAACCTCAAGGACATGGGCGCGGGACGGAGGTGAGACGACAAACAGGCGGAACGGGGACAAGAGCCATGGCCTTCGACATCACGATCAACGGCGCCCGCCATCAGGTGGACGTCGACGGCGACACGCCGTTGCTTTGGGTGCTGCGCGACGTGCTGGGGATGACCGGCACCAAATTCGGCTGCGGTGCAGCACTCTGCGGGGCCTGCACGGTGCATATGGACGGCCAGCCGATCCGGTCCTGCATCACGCCCGTGGAGGCGGTGGGCGAGGCGCCGATCACCACCATCGAGGCGCTGGAGACCCTGCCGGTCGGCCCGGCGCTGCAGGCGGCCTGGGTGGCGCTGGACGTGCCGCAATGCGGCTATTGCCAGTCGGGGCAGTTGATGTCAGCCGCGGCCCTGTTGACGGAAACACCCAAGCCGTCCGATGCCGAGATCGACGGCGCCATGTCGGGCAATGTCTGCCGCTGCGGCACCTATCCCCGCATCCGTGCGGCCATCCATCGCGCCGCCGGCGCGGTCTGAGCGGGGAGCGCGATCCGATGATCAATATCACGACGACCGGTATGACCCGGCGCAGCTTCCTGACGGCCGGTGCCGCCGTGACCGGCGGACTGGTCGTGTCGCTGACCCTGCCTTTGGGCATCCGCCCGGCCGATGCCGCCGCCGCTTCTGCCGATACGGCGCGCTTTGCCCCCAATGCCTTCATCCGCATCGATCATCAGGGCATCGCCACCCTGGTGATGCCGATGGTCGAAATGGGCCAGGGCGTCTATCAGGGCCAGGCCATGCTGATCGCCGAAGAGCTGGAGATCGGCCTGGATCAGGTCCGGCTGGAACATGCGCCGGCCGGTCCGGCCTATACCAACCCGCTGCTCGGCGGCCAGGTCACCGGCGGGTCGACCACGATCCGGGCGATGTGGCAGCCGCTGCGCCAGGCGGGTGCCGTGGCCCGCACCCTGCTGGTTCAGGCCGCCGCCGCGCGCTGGGGCGTGGATCCCGCCGGCTGCACCGCGCGCGATGGCCGGGTGCATGATGCCGCAGGTGGGCGCAGCTTCGGCTATGGCGAGCTGGTCGATGATGCCGCCCGGCTGCCGGTGCCCGATGCGGCGACCGTGCGGCTGAAGGATCCCGCCGATTTCCGCCTGATCGGCCAGCCGCTCCACCGGCTGGACACACCCGACAAGGTGAACGGTCGGGCCGCTTTCGGCATCGATGCCCGGCTGCCGGGCATGAAGATCGCCGCCATCGCCATCGCCCCGGTCTTCGGCGGCCGCCCCGCCGGGCTGGACGAGGCGGCGGCGAAGGCCGTGCGCGGCGTGCATCAGGTGGTGACGACCGACGAGGCCGTGGCCGTGATCGCCGACCATTGGTGGGCGGCCCATAAGGGGCTGGAGGCGGCCGCGATCCGCTGGCAGGACGGCGAGCATGGCGGCGTCAGCATGGCCGATCTGCGCGCCGATCTGGACGCCGCCTCGCGCCGCCCCGGCGCCGTGGCCCGCGACGAGGGCGGGGTGGATCAGGCGCTGGCAGGGGCGGCGCAGCGGCTGGAGGCGGTTTATGAACTGCCTTTCCTCGCCCATGCGGCGCTGGAGCCGATGAACTGCACCGTGCATGTCCATGACGGCGCCTGCGACATCTGGGTCGGCACCCAGATCCCCGGCATCGCCCAGGCGGTGGCGGCGGGCATTCTGGGCATCCCGGCCGAGAAGGTCACGATCCACAACCATCTGATCGGCGGCGGTTTCGGCCGGCGGCTGGAAGCGGACGGCATCGCCCATGCGGTGAAGATCGCCCGCCAGGTTTCGGGCCCGGTCAAGGTGGTGTGGAGCCGGGAGGAAGACATCCGCCACGATATGTACCGGCCCTATTACTACGATCGGTTGCAGGCCGGTCTCGGTGCCGACGGCCGTCCGGTGGCCTGGACGCATCGGGTCTCGGGCTCGTCGATCATGGCCCGCTTCGCCCCCGCCGCCGTCGTCAACGGCGTCGACCCCGATGGTGTCGAGGGTGCGGCCGAACCGCCCTATGCCTTCCCGGCGATCCGGGTGGAGTTCCAGCGGGTCGAACCGCGCCATGTGCCGACCAGCTGGTGGCGGGGTGTCGGCCCCACCCACAACATCTTCGTGGTCGAAAGCTTCATCGACGAGCTGGCGGCAGCTGCCGGCGCCGATCCGGTCGCTTATCGCCGCAGCCTGCTCGACGCCAATCCGCGTGCCCGCGCTGTGCTCGACCGTGCCGCCGAGGCTGCCGGCTGGGGCGGGGCGCTACCGGCCGGCCATGGCCGCGGCGTCGCGCTTCAATACGCCTTCGGCAGTTATCTGGCGATGGTCGCAGAGGTGAAGGTCGCGGCCGATGGCGGGGTGCGGGTCCATCGCCTGGTTGCGGCGGTGGATTGCGGCCGCGCGGTCAACCCCGATCAGATCCGCGCCCAGATGGAAGGCGGCGCGATCTTTGGCCTGACGGCGGCACTTCATGGCGAGATCACCATCACCGATGGCCGGGTGGCGCAGGGCAATTTCGACACCTACCTGCCGATGCGCATCGACGAGGTGCCGGTGGTCGAAACCCATCTGATCGACAGCAGCGAGGCCCCGGGCGGCATCGGCGAAACCGCCACCGCCGCGGTCTCCCCCGCCGTCACCAACGCCATCTTCGCCGCCACCGGCAAACGCCTCCGCCGCCTGCCGATCGATCCGGCGGCGCTGAAGCGCGCGTGAGGCCGGCCCGGCCCATCTGATCCCTGATCGGCGGCGGCTGCCGAAGCCGCCGCCGCTTCTTTCCATCACAATTGACTGACCGTCAGTCATAATATAGACAGGGGAGGCAAACCGGCGGCAGCTCGCCGGGCGAGAGGGTCATCAGGGATGGATGCCGTATGATGCACATAGCCGAACCTGCCACAGGCCCCGGAGCCCCGGGGCGGGTGGCGATCACGATCGCTTTCGTCCTGGTCTGCCTGAACCTCCGCATCGTTTTCGGCGGGGTCGGGCCGCTCCTGCCCTATATGTCGCTCGACCCGTTGACTGCCGGCGCGCTCACCGCCTTTCCGCCGCTATGCATGGGCCTGTTCGCGCCCCTCGGCGCCGTGGCAGGGCGGCGGCTGGGCGAGGCGCGTGCCCTGTTCGCGGCCATGGCGATCCTGACCGCCGGGATCCTGATCCGGTCCTGCGGGATGACCGGCCTGCTGGCGGGCACCGTCATCGCCAGCCTGGGCGTCGCGGCGCTGAACGTGCTGACGCCGGTCTTCGTGCGCCGCAATTTCGGCGGCCCCCGGATCGGGGTGATGATGGGGGTCTATGCCATGATGATGGGCGGGGGTGGCGGCATCATGGCCGCGCTGGCGGTCCCGATCTATCATGCCGCGGGCGACAGCTGGCCGATCGCGCTGGCAGGCGCCGCAGTGCCCGCCGCCATCGCGCTGGCGATGCTGATTCCCCTGCTTGGCACGCCCCGTTCGCCCGCCGGTTCCAGTGGGGCGGGGCAGCGCTGGCACTGGCTGCTGAGACACCCCACCGCCTGGAGTCTGGTCTGCTTCTTCGGCATCCAGTGCCTCGTCTTCTATGTGGTCCTGGCCTGGCTGCCGGCGATCTATGTCGACAAGGGGGTGTCCCCCGCCACGGCCGGCCTCTATCTCGCCCTCTGCATCCTGGCGGTGGCCGCTGGCGGCTTCTTCGGGCCGACGCTCGCCGCGCGCCGGGATGATCACCGCGGTCATATCCTCGTCTGTATCGCGCTCTGCATCACCGGTCTCGCCGGCGTTCTTCTGGCGCCAGCGGAAACCGGGGTCGTCTGGTCGGTCATCCTCGGGCTCGGCATGGGGGCGGGCCAGGGCATCCCCGGCGTCCTCTATGCCAGGCGGACCGCCGACCATCTCGGCATGATGCAGCTCTCGGGCATGGTGCAGAGCTTCGGCTATCTGATCGCCGCCACGGGGCCGGTCATGGCCGCGGCGCTGCATGGCTGGAGCGGCGGCTGGGCCTGGCCGATCGGTGTCCTGCTCGGCCTGCTCGTCTTCAACGGGTTTGCGGGGCTGCGCGGCGGTCGCGATCATGTCATCGGCGCGGACGGCAGATGAAACCCGCCGGCGGATGGGCTATCACTGCGAAAACGACCTGAAGGGGGCGGTAAATGACCGGGGCAGCCGACAAGCGGCCAAGAACCAAGCCGGCGGAAATCCGTCGCGACGAGTTGATGGATGCGGCGGAGTCCCTGTTTCTGAGGAAGGGGTTTGCCGCGACGAGCGTGGGGGAGATCGTTGCGGAAGCCGATGTCGCCAAAGGCACCTTCTATCTGTACTTCAAGACCAAGGACGATGTCCTGGACGCCCTCCGCACCAGATTTATCGAGGGGTTCTGTGAAAAGCTGGACCTGGCCCTGGCCGCCGGGGATCGGGACTGGTCCGGTCGCATCGATATCTGGGTCAGGACCTGCGTGAACGCCTGGCTCGACAGCGTGGCGCGGCATGATCTGGTGTTTCATCAGCACGCGCCGGCCGATCGGGCCATGAAGGCCGACAATCTCGTGATCCTCCGCCTGGCGACGCTCCTGGAGCAGGGGGCGCAGGCGGGGGCCTGGACGATCGATCACCCGCGCATGGTCGCGGTGATGCTGTTCGACGCCCTGCACGGCGCGGTTGATGACAGTCTCGCCGCGAAGACACCGCTGAGCCGGGCGCAGCTGATCGCTCTGATCACCAGGTTCTATCGCCGGGCCCTCGCCATCGATCAGGGCTGACGGCGGCCGGGCCAGAAGGCGGCGGCCCTGCCGCCCGGTCGGTCGCCGCCGTCTCCCCCCTCAGGCCGCCGCCGCCTCCGCCTGCCAGCGGGCCACCATCTCGTCCGTCGTGGTCACGTCGCCGAACTGCAGGGCGAAATTGGTCAGCGCGCCGCAATGTTCTTCGGCCGTCAGGCTGGCATTGGCATCCGCCACCATGGTGGTGCGGTAGTTCAGCATCATCGCATCGCGCGCCGTGCTGTCGCAGCAGACATTGGTCATGGTGCCGGCCACCGCGACCGCGGTGATACCGCGGGCCTTCAATGCCGCATCCAGATCCGATGCGCCCTGGATGAAGGCGCTGTAGCGGGTTTTGCCCACCACCAGATCTTCCGGCTGCACATCCAGCTCGGGCCAGAGGAAGGAGGGGCGTGCGGTTTCGGCCAGGGCGGCCGATCGCGCCTGCATGCGCTCCGGCCGCATCAGCACCCGGTGAAAATGCGGGATCTCGGCCAGGGCCTGATCGGTGTAAAGGGTGCGGATCCACACCACCGTTCCCCCGGCCGCGCGCAGCGCCGCCGCCAGCCGGTTGACATTGGGCACGATCGCGCGGGCCGCCGGCACCTCCGCCGGCATGCCCGGCTCCATGAACCAGATCTGAAGGTCCACCACCACCAGCGCGGTTTCGCGCGCGGGCAGGCGATGATGGACCAGCGGTGCCCCCTGGCGGGCCATGATCCGCGCCATCGCCCAATCCGGCATCACATATTCGTGCATCTGATTAAACCTTGTGCAGTTTTGGTCCGCAACTCTGGGCCGGACCCGGTCTTCGGGGGCAGGTAAAATCGTATACAGTAGACAGTAGGCGAGCAACGGCGTTCTGGCCCGCGGTTTGCATTCACCGCTTCCCAGGCACATCACATGCCTCCGCAGGCGGAGGCCGGGTCAGGGGAATGGGGGACGGATGATCAACCGGATCGGAGATCGGCAGAGGGGCGCTGTGGCGGCGGTGCTGGGCGCGATGCTGGCCACGATGGTGGCGGCGCAGCCGGCAGCGGCCGAAGAGCTGACCCGGGTCAGCTTCATGGAGCCGATCCACTCGCTGTTCTACGCGCCGCTCTATGCCGCCGACGGCAAGGGCTTCTTCGCGGAAGAGGGCATCAAGGTCGATTTCGCGGTCTCGCAGGGCAGCGACAAGGCGACGGCGGCGCTGCTCTCGGGCTCGGCCGATGTCGTGCTGGTGGGGCCTGAAACCGCAGTCTATATCGCGGGCGGCCGTTCGCCGGTGAAGACGAAGATCTTCTCGGGCCTGACGGCCACCGACGGCTCGTTCCTGATGGGGCGCGAAGGCACGGCAGGGGCGGCGGCCGATGGCAGCTTCGACTGGTCGGCGCTCAAAGGCGCCACGATCATGTCCTGGCGCAAAGGCAGTGCGCCGGCGCTGTTCATGGAGGCGGCGCTGCGCAAGGCCGGGCTCGACCCCGAAACGGACGTCACGCTGGTCACCAACACCGCCATTCCGGCCAGGGTCGGCGCCTTCATGGCCGGCATCGCCGATTACGGCACCTTCTTTGAGCCCGACGTCTCGCGGATCGAGGCCGAGGGCAAGGCCAAGGCGCTCGCCAATGTCGGCGGCGCCGTCGGCCGGATCGACTACACGGTCTTTGTCGCGACCGACCCCTTCATCGCGCAGCATCCCGACATCATCCAGGGCTGGACCGATGCCATCGCCCGCGGCCTCGCCTGGACGGCGAGCGCCGATCCGGCCGAGGTGGCGGGCGTGCTCGCGCCCTATTTCCCGGGCGTCGACCAGGGGCTGCTGGCCGAGAGCGTGGTTCGTCACCGTACCGCGGGCATCTGGAAGACGTCGCCGCTGGTCGAGCCGGCGGCGATCGACGGCCTCCAGACCCTGCTGACCGAGGCCGGCATTCTGAAGCCCGAGGCGCGCGTCGCCTATGAGGACGTGGTGGCGACCCGCTTCGCCGAGGCCGCGCCCAAGGCGGTCGCCGCGAAGTGATCCGGGCGATGCATCATTCATCTTGGGGAGACAGACTATGACCATCGGCTCCGTCCTGGATCGGGCCTCTCCGGATCTGGCCACCGTGGCGGCGGAGGTGCCGCCACGGATCTCGTTCCGCAATGTCGGCCTGCGCTATTTCAGCCCGCGCGGCGAGACCGAGGCGCTGCGGGGGATCGATCTCGACATCCGCCCGGGGGAATTCGTCGCCATCGTCGGCCAGTCGGGCTGTGGCAAGAGCACGCTGCTCTCGCTCCTTGCAGGGCTCGTGCCGCCGGGCAGCGGTACGGTGGCGATCGACGGCGTGCCGGTCACCGGCCCCGGCCGGCGGGTGGGGTTCATGCTCCAGCAGGACACGCTGTTCGAGTGGCGCACGATCCTGGAAAACACCCTGCTCGGGCCTGAACTTCAGGGCGGCGACATGGCGGCCGCCCGGCGCCGGGCCGAGGCGCTGCTCACCCGCTATGGCCTGGGCGAGTTCATGCACCACAAGCCCGGCCAGCTGTCGGGCGGCATGCGCCAGCGCGCGGCGCTGGCCCGGACCATGTGTCTGGAGCCCGACATCCTGCTGCTCGACGAGCCGTTCTCGGCGCTCGATTTCCAGACCCGGCTGATGCTGGCCGACGAGATCGCCGACATCATCCGGCGTGAGGGCAAGACCGCGATCCTGGTCACCCACGACATCCCGGAAGCCATCTCCATGGCCGACCGGGTGGTGGTGCTGAGCCGCCGGCCCGGGCGGATCCGGGCCATTCACGACATCGCCTTCCCCAGCGCCGGCGGCACGCGCCCGCGGGCGATGGCGGTGCGCGAGACCCCGGAATTTCCCCATCTTTTCAACCTGGTCTGGGAGGAGCTTGAGGTTCATGCGGAGTGAGGCCATGCAGAGTGACGCCGTGAAGGGCAGCCCGGCCGCCGCAGCGGCAGCCAGCGCCGAATACCGGGCTTGGGCGGCGGCGCGGCGGCGGGAGCGGATCGCCGTGCTCGGCTGGCGGGTGCTGCTGGTGGTGGCGGTGCTGGCGCTCTGGGAAGCGGCCCCCCGCCTTGGCCTGGTCAACCCGATGCTGACCAGCCATCCGAGCGCGGTCTGGCAGGGTTTCCTGGTGCTGATCGAGGAAGGGGATCTGGGGCTGCATGTCGGCGTCACGGTGATCGAGACCATCGCCGCCTTCGCGCTTTCCATGATCATCGGCACCGCCGCGGCGCTGGCACTCTGGTCCTGGCCGATGGTGCAGAAGGTGCTGGATCCCTTTCTGGTGGTCGCCAACGCCCTGCCCAAGATCGCGCTGGTGCCGATCTTCTACATCTGGCTGGGCCCCACCCAGTCGATCTATGCGGTGGCCGTCGCGGTCGCCGTCTTCATCACCATCCTGATGATGTATACCGGCTTCGTGCAGACCGATCCCAACAAGATCAAGCTGGTCCGCACGCTGGGCGCCAGCCGGTCGCAGATCCTGCGCAAGGTGGTGCTGCCGGCCAATCTCGCCACCTTCATCGCCACGCTGAAGGCCAATGCGGGCCTCGCCCTGGTGGGCGTGATCGTGGGCGAGTTCCAGTCCGCCAATGCCGGCCTCGGCTATCTGATCGTCTATGGCAGCCAGATCTTCCGCATGGACATGGTCATGGCCGCGATCGTGATCCTGGCCGTGCTGTCGCTGCTGATCTATCTGGCCATCCAGCTGGCCGAGGCCCGGCTGATGCGGGGCGGTGCCGGGCATTGAGGGGCTTGCGTCCGGCCTGCCGGACAAGCCCCTCGTCTTTTGGTCAAAATCGTATACAGTATTCAAAATTCAAAAACAGAAGGAGGCGTTCATGCCGTTCTTCACGCAGGACTGGCTGATCGCGGGCGCGGTGATCGCCGTGGCGGCCTGCCTGCAGGGTACCGGCGGGATCGGTTTCGGCATGGTCGCGGCACCGGTGATGGCGATCCTGATGCCCGAACTGCTGCCGGGGCCGATGCTGCTGCTGGGGCTGATGGTCGCCGTGCTGGCGGTGACGCGCGAGCGGGCGGCGCTGGATCCGAAGGGGCTGGGCTTCGCGCTGGCGGGCCGTCTGCCCACCTCGATCGCCGCCGCCACGCTGATCGGCATCCTGCCGGTCCGCGACCTCTCGATCGTCTTTGCGCTGGTGATCCTGGGCGGTGTCGCGATCAGCGTCACCGTCTCGCTCCGCGGCCGGCGCATCGTGCCCTCGCCGGGCAAGCTGTTTGCCGCCGGCCTGGTCTCGGGCTTCATGGGCACGATCACCTCGGTCGGCACGCCGCCGATCGCGCTGGTCTATCAGAATGCCGATGCGGCCGCGCTGCGCGCCACGATCGGCGCCTATCTGGTCGCCGGCACGCTGATCTCGATCGGCGCGCTTGCGGCCGTCGGCCGCTTCGGCCTGCATGATCTGGCGCTGGGCGCCTGGCTGGCCCTGCCGCTGGCGGCAGGGTTCTGGGTCTCTGGGCCGCTGGCGGCCCGGCTGCCGCGTAATGCCATGCGCTGGCTGGTGCTGGCGCTGTCGGCCGCGGCCGCCGGGCTGCTGCTGGTGAAGCAGGTGATCTGAACCGCCCCGCTCACCATACGCCAGTATTCGGCATCGACGCCCAGGGCTCGGCCTTGGGCAGCGGTTCGCCCTTCTGCAGCAGTTCCACCGAGATCAGATCGGGGGAGCGCACGAAGGCCATGTAGCCGTCGCGGGGCGGGCGGTTGATGGTCACGCCCGCCTCCATCAGCCTCTGGCAGGTGGCATAGATGTCGTCGACCGCGAAGGCCAGGTGGCCGAAATTGCGCGCGGTGCCATAGTCTTCCGGATCCCAGTTATATGTCAGCTCGATCAGCGGCGCGGTCTGATCGGGACCGGTGACGTCGTCCGGGGCGGCAAGGAAGATCAGGGTGAAGCGCCCCGCCTCGGAGTCCCGCCGCCGCACTTCCTTCAGCCCCAGCTGGTCGCAGAAGAAGGTGAGGGCGGCGTCGAGGTCGCGGACGCGGATCATGCTGTGCAGGTAGCGCACGGGAAACGGTCCTTCCGGCAGTCTTGAACAGGTGAAGGCGGGTGCCAGGGGTGGCGCCCGCCTTCACCATAGACCCTTGGCCGTCCGGCGTCAGCCGGCCTTGGCGCGCAGCCGATCGATGCTCCAGATCCCTGAGCCTGCCGTCGCGATGAACAGGAAGACGAAGGCGTAAAGCGCCGCCAGCTCGCCCTTGTTCACGATCGGCAGCAGCCCGCCATTGGCATGCCCCACCCAATAGGCCGCCGCCGCCATGCCGCTGCACAGAAAGGCGGCCGGGGTGGTGAACAGGCCGATCATCACCAGCGCGCCGCCGACCAGCTCGATCGGCCCGGCGATATAGACGATCCAGTCGGGCAGGGCGTAGCCCGCCGGCGGCAGGCCGAACAGCTTCTGGGTGCCGTGCCACAGGAACAGGAAGCCGGTCACGATGCGCAGCAGCGCATAGGCCTGGGGCTGGAAGGGCTTGAGCAGTTTTTCCATCCGATGTCTCCGGGGAGGGAGGGGTGCGCGGTCGCGTGCTGCGGCGATGTGCCGCGTCGCCCGCATCCTGCGCCGGACATGCGCCTGCCGCAGTGGCCTTCGCCACAGCCCCGCATTCCGTGTCTATTGGCGCGTCAGAATGGCCCCGGTGATGATGTCGAACAGATGATCGGCACGCGGCACCAGCGGCGGCTGGTCGGCCAGCCAGGCCAGCGCGCTGATCAGGGCGAAGAGGTCGTTGCCGTCCATATCGGCCCGGGCGGCACCCGCCGCCTGCGCGCGGTGCAGCAGCCGTGTGCCGGCTGCGCGCAGCCCCGTGCAGGACCCGTGCAGCGCCGAGTTCTCATCGCCGATCGCCGCCACCATCAGCGCGATGGCGCCCCGGTAGTCATGGGTCATCGCCACCGCTTCGCGCAGCCAGGTGGCGAGGGCCGCGCCCTGATCCTCCCGGGCTTCAAGCTCTGCCGCCCGCCTGGCCAGCGCGTCGAAGCCGTTCCGCAGCAGCGCGTCGAGCAGCGCCTCGCGGGTCGGGAAGTGGCGGTAAAGCGTGCCGAGGCCGACGCCGGCCCGGCGGGCGATGTCGCGCAGCGACGCCTCGGCGCCTTCTTCGGCGATCACCTGGCGCGCCACGGCCAGGAGCTGATCGTAGTTTTTCCGTGCGTCGGCTCTCATTCGGCCTCTTGAAAAACGGAGCACCGATCCGGATATAACCGGTGCACTGCTCCGTATTTAATAGCACAGATGCCATCATGGAGAAAGCGATGCCGGGCGAGATGATGAAAGCGGTCAGGATCCACCGTTTCGGCGGTCCCGAGGTTCTGGTTTACGAAGACGTCCCGCGCCCCCGCCCGGGCCCGGGTGAGGCGCTGGTGCGGGTGCATGCGGTGGGGCTCAACCCGCCCGACTGGTATCTGCGCGACGGCTATCGCGCCCTGCCGCCAGAATGGCGTCCCGCGGGCGGCGTCCCGATCATCCCCGGCACGGATATTTCGGGTGTGGTCGCAGGTCTCGGCGAGGGCGTCACCGGCTTCGCCGCCGGCGATGTGGTCTATGCGCTGGTCCGCTTCCCCGAGGGTGTCTTCGGCGGCAGCAACGGTTATGCGCAGTATGTCAGCGTGCCGGCCGCCCAGCTCGCCCCCGGGCCGGCGGGCATCGACCATGTCCAGGCCGCGGCCGCGCCGATGTCGCTGCTCACCGCCTGGCAGTTTCTGGTCGATCAAGGCCATGACGAGCCGAACCCGCTTCAGCCCGCCCGCCATGAGCCGGTGTCGCTCGACGGCCGCCGGGTGCTGATCAACGGTGCCGCCGGGGGCGTCGGGCATTTCGCCCTTCAGATCGCGAAGCTGAAGGGGGCGCAGGCGATTGCGGTCGCCTCCGCCCGGCACAAGGCGCTGCTTCGCGATCTGGGTGCCGATCAGGTCATCGACTACCGCGCGACCCCGCCGGAAGATGTCGTCCGGGATCTCGATCTGGTGGTCGATGCCGTGGGCGGGCCGGCCACCGGTCGGTTTCTCAAGACCCTGAAGCCCGGCGGCGCCCTGTTCCCGATCTTCCCTTTGGGCTTCGACGGGGCGGCAGAGGCCGCGCGGCAGGGCATCACCGTCTCCGCCACCCAGGTCCGCTCCAGCGGTGCCCAGCTGCGGCAGCTGGCGCCGCTGCTGAGCGACGGCCGTATCCGCGCGGTCATCGACAGCACATATCCCCTGGCAGATGTCCACAAGGCGCATGAGCGTGCGGAGCGCGGCCACATTCAGGGCAAGATCGTGCTCACCGTCGACTGACCCGCCGGGTGCGCGCGGCTCAATCCAGCCCGGTCTTGCCCGGTGCCCAATAGGCCTTGGCGCGGATCCGTGCCGCGGGCACGCCGATCGTCTTCAAGGCCCGGCTCATCCGCTGGATCGACGAGGCCTTGCCGGTCAGCGCGAAGCGGACCCGCCGGGCGGCGAGGCGGGTCAGTTCGGCCTCCGCCACCGCCAGATGGGTGTCCCCGGCCTGCCGGCCGATCACCCGCGCGCCGTTGAGCCCCATGCGCGCCAGCACCAGCCGGGATGCGGCCACGTCCGTCACTTCGAACAGATGTCCTTCGGCATCGCCTTCGGCGCCGAGCGAGGCTGCGAGCGCGAACGATGTCTCGTCGCCGAACACCACCACCGGCCCCCCGGCGCCCGTCAGATCCAGCGAGCGGCGCGGGCCGAAGACGTGGCACCCGGCGCCGGCCGTCAAAGCGGCCGCCCAGCGGCTGCCCGGTGCCGCGCCCGACGCCGCATCCTGGTCGTGAAGATAGGCCAGCAGCTGTGTCCGCCCGGCGGCGGCATCCCAGAAAATCGGGGTATAGGTCCGGGCGGTCATGCCGGTTCCCATCGCCACCTGCAGCTTCTGGCCGATGGTCCAGGCGACATCCTTCAGCGCCGTCCCCTCCAGCGTGATCAGCCGGAAGTGCGGCGACAGCGTCTCCACCGCGGCGACCCGTGCCGGGCGCATGAACCAGCTCTGCAGGGTGCGGGCGATCCGGCCGGGCTGCGGTACGGCATCGGTGCGCGGTTCGAAGGTCGAGGTCATGGCAGGGCTCCTGTGGTCGGGCGTCGATCTTGGCGTCGGGCGCCGATCTTGGCGTCAGAGGCAAGATAGGCAGCCCCGGCGCTGACCACATTCGTTCAAACAGACAAAATCTTGCGATATCCGGTCAATCCGCACCGTTCCCATCCTGCCGCCGCCGCTCGGCCAGATAGCGTGCCGGCGGCTTGCCCAGCGCCTTGCGGAACATGGTCACGAAGGCGCCGGCGCTTTCATAGCCAAGCTCCTGCGCCACGCTTTGCACGGCGGCGCCCTGATCCAGCCGTTGCAGCGCGATCAGGATATGCAGCTGCTGGCGCCAGCGGCCGAAGCTCAGCCCGGTTTCGCGCGTCAGCGCCCGGGTCAGCGTGCGCGGGGCGGCGGCCATGCGCTTGCCCCAGGCCTCGATCGTCGCACGGTCGGCCGGATCGGCCATCAGCGCGGCCGCGATACGGCGCAGCCGCGGATCCTGCGGCATGGGAAAATTCAGCTGCTCCACCGGTGCCCGGGCCAGCTGGTCCAGCAGCACGGTCGCGATCCGGCCGTCGGGCCCGTCTTCGTCATACATCACCGGCATGTGGGCCGCGTGCCGCAGCAGCTGTTCCAGCAGTGGTGAGACCGCCACCGTGCAGCAGCCGGCGGGCAGGGCCGGCGCGGCATCGGGGTCGACGAACAGGCAATAGATCTCCACCGCACCGCTGAGCGCTGCGCTGTGGGGCATGCCGCCGGGAATCCAGACGGCACAGCGCGGCGGCACGATCCACACCCCGTCATCGGCCTCGCAGCGCACGATGCCCCGCAGGGTGAAGATCAGCTGGGCCTTGCGATGAAAATGGACGCCCATTTCCTTAAGCCCCATCCCGGCCACCAGGTCGGCGCCGATGGCGGTGATCGCCCGCGGCACCTCTTCGGGCGAGAATCCGGCCTTCTCGACGGGGTCGGGCGCATGATCGAAACGGTAGAAGGGCATCGCCGTCTCCGCTCAGCCGGGCCGGTGGCCGCGGATCACATCCAGCTCGGCCCGCGTCGCCACGATCCTGACCGCGATCGCACCGCCGCGGCCGCGGATGTCCAGCACCCGATGACCGATCCGCCCCAACTCGGCCGGTCCCGGGCCCCGGCCGCCGGCCACCACCCCCGCCACCGTCGCCTCCGACAGGATCAGCGTGCAGCGCTCGGCCTTGGTCGCCTCTTCCAGCCGGGCCGCGACATTGCCGGTATCGCCCAGAAACTGGATCGGCCGCGGGGCGGTCACGCCGGTGGTGCCCACAACCGAAGGGCCAAGATGTACGCCAATTCCGATACGAAGTGGCGCATCCAGCTCATGCCGCAGTTCGGCCGACAGCGCTTCCACCCCATCCCAGATCGCCGCCGCCGCGGCCAGCGCCGCCCGGCAGGTGGCCGGCACGTCGTCCACCGGCCCGGTGCCGCCGAACACGCTCATTACCCCGTCGCCGGCGATGCCGGTCACCCGGCCGCCGGCGGCGGTGACCGCCTCGGTCACCACATCGACATAGCGCTCGATCAGATAGAGCGCGTCATAGGCGGTGCGTTCGGCGGCAAGCCGGGTGGAGGCGCGCAGATCGGTGAACAGCGCCACCACCATGGCCTCGCGGGCATGGCCGACCAGCCCGGCGGCGCCGGTGCGATCCTCGACCATGGCTCCGGTGAAGCGGGCACCGGGGGGGATCAGCGGCTGCACGGTCAGATCGCTCGGCGGCCTGAGCTGGCAGGCCAGGCGCACATCCCCGGGCGCCCGGATCCGGCGCAGCATCTCCGCCTCAACCGCCCGGGGCGGCGGCAGCTGGTCGCGGCCGTCCAGCACCCGCACCCGGCAGGTGGAACAGCGCCCCTGGCCGCCGCAGATCGCGGCATGGGGGATGCGGGCGCTGAGGCTGGCTTCCAGCACGCTCCAGCCCCGCGGCACCGTCACCACGGTCTCGCCGCCATCGGCGGCGGCCGGGCCGGCATAGCGGATGCGCACCGCGCGGAAATGCCGGGCATGGCCGTCGCGCAGCAGCCGCCCGGCCAGAACCCCGCCGACCAGCAGCACCCAGGCGCCGGTCAGGCATTCGACCCAGGGGCCAAGGCCTGCGCGGGCCGCCGCCGCCACCTCGGGTGCGACCGCGGTCATCCGGGCAAGTTCGGGGTCGCCTGCGGCGGCGCGGGCCTGGATATCCGCCCCGGCGATGGCGATGCCGATCACCGCCAGCACCGGCACCAGGCAGGCGGCGACCAGCAGCAGATGCGACCTTGCCATGAACCAGGTCTTGAACCGCAGCCAGCGGTAGAGCCCGATGCAGCCATGCACCCAGACCACGACCAGCAGAAGCAGTTGCAGAAACAGGTTGATGCCGGCCTCGGGCAGCCAATAGCCGGCGAGCAGCCGCCAATAGCTGTCGTCCAGCCCATAGAGCATCTCGCCCAGCCGCACGCTGACGGCATGGCGGATCACGATCAGCGGGATCAGCAGCCCCAGCCCCAGCTGCCAGGCTTCCACCGCCGACATGCGCAGATGCCGCCGCCGCCACAGGGCGTGCAGCCCCAGCGCCGCATGCACGGTGAAGGCGCCATAAAGCGCGGTATGGCCGATCCAGCCCTTCCAGGGCACCAGCAGCACCCGGCTGGTCGCCTCCATGGCCGGCGCCGTCAGGATGCCCGAAGCGTGGGTCAGAAAGTGACAGCTTGCATAGAGGAAGAGGATGATGCCCGATATGATGCGCAGCCGGGCCAGAACCGGCGCGGGCGGCCGCATGGCGCCACCATCGCCGGCCCCGGCATCCCTGCGCGCCCATCGGCCAGCCCACCATCGGCCCAACGCCCATCGGCCAGCAGACCACGGGAAAGATATGCGACCCAGCATGGTCAGACGCACCGACCCCCGTTCCGCCAGGGATAGCCTGGCACGTATCCCTCTGTTCGCGGCGCTGTCGCCCGACCAGATCGCGGCACTCGATGCCGCCTGCAGCTGGCGGCGGGTGGATGCCGGCGCGGCGATCATAGATCATCAGGACGACGGAACCGATGTTTTCTTCGTCGTCCACGGCCATGTCCGGGTGATGATCCGCCAGCCCGGCGGGCAGAGCGTCATTCTGCGCGACATCGGCGACGGCGAGTTTTTCGGCGAACTGGCGGCGATCGACGGCCAGCCGCGCTCTGCCGGCATCCAGGCGGTCACCGCCGCCACAGTCGCCCGGATGCCTGCGGCCACCTTCCGCCGCGCGATCCACGACCATCCCCCGGTCGCAGACCAGGTTCTGGGCCTGTTGGCGGGGCAGGTGCGGATGCTGGCGACCCGCGTCACCGAATTCTCCACCCTCAACGTCCGCCACCGGCTCTATGCCGAATTGCTCCGCCAGTCCCGCCCGGACCCGCGCGAGCCCGCCCATGCGATCATCTCGCCACCGCCGATCCAGGCCGACCTGGCCGCCCGGATCAGCTCGCACCGCGAAGCCGTCTCCCGCGAACTCGCAGCCCTCACCCGCGCCGGCCTCCTCGACCGCCGCCGCGGCGCCCTGGTCCTGCTCGACCCCGCCCGCCTGCGCCAGCTGGTTGAAGAGGCTTATGCGGGGGGGTGAGGGAGTATCTCGGGACGGCGGATCAGAACCGGCCGCTTCTCGCCTGTTCCGGGGACGTCCTCGAATGCCGGATGGCGGCGCCTGCGTGACAGGATCCGGTGCAGTTTGTCGCGGGTTTCAGGGGTGACACCGTCGGCGCAGCGCCCCGCGACATCCTCCAGAACTTTCCGCGCCCGGGCATCGGCCAGCACCATGTGCACATGGCGGGCCTCTTCGGGTGTCAGATGATCGTCGAGCGTGACCAGCTCCATGGGGGCGAGTCCGGCGAGCAGCTTTGCCTGAAGCTCGACCTGGCCGCCGAGCATCAGCTCCAGAAGGCGGGGCGGTGGTGCGAACCAGCCGCCCACACCCCAGGAGGTGAATCGCTGACGCCAGCTTCGCTGCGGGGGTGTCGTGGTGGTCCCGATGGTGACGATGCGCTGGGCATTGAAGGGGATGCGGAATCTCTGCGACAGATCATGAGCGGCCAGCAGGGCAGGGCCGTTGGCGACGAGGGCACCATCTGCGTAGTGGTGATCCCCGATCTTGTGGCGTGGCAGATAGGTCGGTGCGGCGGCCGAGGCCAGCACCACATCGACAACAGAGATATGTGCCTGATCCGGATCGTAACTGCGGAAGATCTCGGGCTTTCCCAGGCTCTCGTTGATTGTCGGGATCAACAGGGCATGGTCCAGATCGCCGAGCCGCCTGTCGCCCAGAATGGCGGTCAGAATGTCGCGGAGCGGCTTCGGCGAGAAGCGGGCGCCGAGGATACCCGGCGCGGTCGCCAGAATCTTCCGCCTCGGGAAGATTTTCTCCCCGTTCTGCTGCATGATCCTCGCAATCGCCGATGCCGTCAGTCCGGCGGCAAGGCCGGCGGCGATGATTGAACCTGCCGACGTTCCGGCAAGCAGGTCGAAATGTCCGGCCACGGAGGCCCCGGGCTGGCGGCCGGGTATCATCTCCTCGATCCGGCACGCCATGAGCGCCGAGAAATAGGCAAGGAAGCCGCCGCCCTGGAAGGCGAGAACACTTGCGGTCGCCGGATCCCCGGCGTCAATCGGTCCAGCGGGCGGTGACATGAAGGCCGGACCTCGACAGTTTCTCCATCATCTTCCGATCATTTGGTCCGTCCTGAAGCAGCAGCTCCGCATCCTGGACACGGCAGATGGCGATGGTCTGAAGGAGATGCGGATAGACCTCAGGGAGGATGGCGCGGAGCCTGGACAGGAGCAGCAATTCGTTCCGGCCGACCGTGAACAGCAGATAGCGCGGTGGCGGAATGGCGAGACCGGAGGCCGGGTTGCCGACGGTATGGTCGAGCAGTTCCTGCAGGCGGCTCTCGAACCGGAGGCGGTCTTCCGGCGCGGCGGTTGCGGCCAGATCCGCCACGAAGGCCAGGGCAGGGGCCGCAAGGGCGATGCGCTCGGATGTGTTGGCGGCAAGAAATCTCAGCGCGGGATGCTGCCTGCTGCCATCGACGATCTGCATCGTCTCCTTCGGCCCCGGCAGGATCATAAACCCCGCTCCGGCTTCGGTAAGATGACGGGGCGGCCGAGCACATCGGCGAGAGACGGCATCTCATAAGACAGGGACGGCGGATTTGCCGCCAGCGCATGCGGCGGCCCGTCATGTGCCAGGTGCTCGTAAAGATCACCCGCCGTCGCCAGCTTGGGCTGGAGCGTGGTCACAAGGGCGTCGATCAGCAGGGCCAGGCGGTCGCGGCCGATCAGCACGGCTTCCGGGTCGTCGCCTCTGGTTTCGGTCAGGCCGAGAGGCCCGGTCTTGTCCAGATCCGCCAGAACCCGGCCGGGATCGCGTTCGAATTCGGCCAGCGTCAACCGCCGGTCCTGCCGCGTGTTGTAGAGGTCGAGAAGGATCCGTGCGATCCGGACCAGTCCTTCGCCGGCGGGCCCTTGTGCCAGTTCCCGCAGCCGGGCCAGATCGATCCGGCGTGCGGCCGCAGCGAGCGTGTCGTCAGGCTCTGCCATATCGCCCCCCCCGGCTGTCGTTACCACTTGCGATGATATGGGGGTTTCAGGCGTGCGATCAATCGCTTGCGGCGATCCTGCCCCTGCTTTGTTCCTATCCCGCCTCCACCCGATACCGCCCCGGGCTCTGGCCGGTCCATTTGCGGAAGGCGCGGTGGAAGGAGCTGGGGTCGGCGAAGCCGGCCGCGGCGGCGGCGTCGGCGACCGAGGCGGCGGGGTCGCGGAGGACGTCGATGGCGATGTCCAGGCGCAGCGCGTCCTTGATCGCCCGGTAGCTCTGGCCCTCGGCCGCCAGGCGGCGGTGCAGCGTGGCGGTGGAGATGCCGAAGGCGGCGGCCAGGCTGTCGATATCCGGCCAGTCGTCGGGGTGCAGGCCGCGCAGATGGTGGCGCACCCGCACCAGCCAGGCATCGGCATTGCGATAGCGCACCAGAATATTGCCCGGCGCCTGTTTCAGAAAGCGGGTCAGGGACCGGCGCGAGCGGTCGATCGGCAGGTCCAGCAGCTCGGCATCGAAGACCAGGCGGCTGTCGGGTTGGCCGAAGCGCAGATCGTTGCAGAACAACCGTCGGTAATCGTCGGTATAAGCCGGCACCCGTGCGCGGACATCGATCCAGCGGATCGGGATCCGCCGGCCGACCAGCCAGCAGGCGGCGCCATGCAGCATCAGCCAGATGGTGAAATCGGCGAAGGCGCGCGGCGGGGGCAGGGGCGCCCCGCCGGTGGGGCGGCGGCCGCGCATCACCAGCTGGGCATGGGCGCCATGGCGCAGCAGGCGCAGGTCGATATCGTCGAAGACCAGCATCATGAACCGGGTCATGATCCGCAGTGCCGCGCCCAGATCCGGCGCCTCGCGCGCGGTGGCGCACATGAAGCCGAAGCTGCCGCGCTTCATCCGCCGCCGGTTCATCGCGAAGAATTCATCGTCCAGCAGCCGGGTCAGCCCGCGCCACAGCCGGGCATAGGTTTCGGCATCCACCCGCGCCCCCGGCCGGGTCAGGGCGACCGGGTCGATGCCGGCCGATCGCAGCACCGGCCCGGTATCCAGCCGCAGCCGATGGGCGCCTTCCAGGGCTTCCGCCACCAGATGGGCCGAAATCGTGCCGGCCGGGACATCGCCCTCGCCCGTGTTCCGTTGTCCGGATCCGTTGTCCGTGGTCATGCGTCCCGCCGGCCCTTCGCCCGCCCCCTGTCCTGTGGGTCAGGGGATAAACCGGAAGTCGCCCGGGGTAAAGCAGGCAGTGCGCATTGCGACCCCGGATCACCCGCCCTCGGGTGTGGCGCCGCCTGCGGGCCAGGCGGCGAGGGCCTGTTCGGCGATCGCCTCCAGCTTCTCCCGACTGAACCCCGCCTTGGCCTGCACCGCCATGCCATGAAGCGTGGTCAGCAGGAAGGCGGCGAGCACGTCGGGTCGGGCGCCGGATGGCAGGTCGCCCGCGGCCTTCGCCCGCTCGAAGCGGGCGCAAAGCTGCGCCTCGCCGGCGGCGCGGGCCTCGATCAGCATCTGCCGCACCGGCTCCGCATCGTCCGACCCGGCCAGCACCCCGTTGATCCCCAGGCAGCCGGTATGCTCGGGATGACGGGTGTTGAGGTCGATGGCGCTGAACAGGATATGCCGTGCCACTTCCCGGGCGGTCGGCAGGTTCAGGGCGGCCGGAATGTAGTCCAGATGACGTTCGTAATAGCGGGCCAGTGCCTTGCGGAACATCTCTTCCTTGTTGCCGAAGGCCGAATACAGCGCCGGCCGCTCCACCCCGGCCGCCCGGGTCAGGTCGGTATAGGACGCGCCTTCATAGCCCTTCTGCCAGAACACGCACATCACGGCGTCCAGCGCCTCGTCCATATCGAATTCGCGACGGCGCCCCATCAGCCCGGTCCGGAAATGATCATCGGCTGCATCCTAAGGCGCTTGACAGCTCCTGTCCATATTTCATACCAATCGTTATCATAATGATTAGTATGAAATGAAGCGCTCTCTGGAGCGCCGGAAACGGAGGTCTCATGTCGAAGATGTCAGCTTCGAAGATGTTGGCGGGCAGGGTGGCGCTGGTCACCGGCGGGTCCCGCGGCCTGGGCGCCGCGGTGGCGCGGGCGCTGGCTGATCAGGGGGCGGATGTGGCGATCAGCTATGTCGCCTCGGCCGACAAGGCTGCGGCGGTGGTGGCCGATCTGACGGCGCAGGGCGTGCGCGCGGCGGCCTTCCGCAGTGATCAGGCCGATACCGCCGCGGCGGCACCGTTGATCGGCCGGGTGATGGCCGAATTCGGCCGGCTCGACATTCTGATCAACAATGCCGCGATCTCGGTGCTGGGCCAGATGGTGGACGATCCGGCCGCCGACACGGCGCGGCTCGACCGGCTGTGGCAGATCAATCTGGCCGGCGCGGTCGCAACCACGCGCGCCGCGGCGCCGGTGCTGTCGGATGGCGGCCGGATCATCTTCATCGGCTCGGCGCTCGGCAGCCGTGTGCCCTTCCCAGGCGTCGCCGACTATGCCGGCAGCAAGGCGGCGATCGCCGGCTATGCCCGCGGGGCGGCGCGTGATCTGGGGCCGCGCAACATCACGGTCAATGTCGTCCAGCCGGGCATCATGCCCACCGACATGGCGGCAGAGGTGGGCGACAGCGTGCCCGACGCCCTGATGGACCTGCACCCCATCCGCCGGATCGCGACGCTGGACGAGGTCGCGGGCCTGGTCTGCTTCCTGGCCGGGCCCCATGGCGGCTACATGACCGGCGATGTGATCGACATCGCCGGCGGCATTCAGGTCTGAGACGCCCCGCGCCTTGCCGCCGATGCGGCATAGGTCACCCGCCGCAGCCGGTTCAGCTCTCCCAGCGGCCGGTGGGCGGCAAGGGCGTTCCAGGGGGTGAAGGCGGTGTCGCGGCCGCGCCCGGGTTCCACCGGCTGGGGTGGTAGCTCCAGCCGGGCCACGGTCGTGAACGGCCCGGTCCAGCGGGCGATGCCGTCATCCAGCGATTCGTGCTCGCCCTGGCGGGGCTGGATCAGGAAATCGAAGCCGATCGGCCCGCGGGCGAAGGCCTTGCGCAGCCGTTCGGCGAAGCTGCCGCCGCGCACATTCCGCCAGGCGGCATCCGGCCGGCACTGAAACTTCATCGCCCCCGCGCCCAGCGCGAAGGGCGCCACCGAATGATAGATCCGCCCGGCCAGATCGCGCCCCTTCAGGTGGTTGCGCAGCGTGTCGGCCATCATCTGCAGATAGTGCAGGCGCAGCCGCCCGCGCGGCATCACGGCGCCGGGCAGCAGCATGCGGCCAAGCGTCGGCTTCAGATGGCCGTCGATCGCCCGGAACAGCACCAGCGCATCGGCGGCATCGCGCATCGCCGGGGTCGGCTGGTCGACCATCACGAAATCCTGCCGGCCCTCAGGCGCGCCCTCGCAGACCTCCCCCGCGATGCCCGACACGGCGATCGCCATCCCGCGCGCATCCGGCAGCCGTTCATCCGGCAGGAGCCCGCCCGAGAACCGCACCAGGGCCTTATACTGCCCTGGCCGGGCGAACAGCCCCGCGGCCAGGGCCGGATCTGCGGGCGGCGTGACGGTGAACACGGCGTCCAGGCAGGCATGTTCCAGCTCGTGAAAGGTTCGTGGCAGCGACCCGTCCGGGCGCGGCAGCTGAAAGGTGCGGTGGAAAATCGTGACCAGCTCGTCGCCGGTCGCATCCAGCGGGCAGCGGGGTGCGTCTGCGGGCAAGGGCGCATCCTCCGGTCGGTCGGTGGGTGATCCATATCCCCGATCCTGACCGTCCGGCGGCCTGGACGCAACCGTCAGCCGCAGTCGCCGCGGCCGGGCAGGGGGCAGAGCGTGCCGCAATCGGCAAAACCCTCCAGCTGATAGCGCAGGCAGCAGATTTTGCGGCGGAACGCGCCCTCCCCGGGCTGCACCTCGTCCGGCGGACGCCTGGTCAGCATGCCCTTCAGCGGGTTGACCAGCCCGTCCGCGATCCGGTCGTGGTCCAGCAGACGGGTCCGGGCGCGGGCGGCAAGGGTGGCATCGCCGCGGATCTCCGCGCCAACCCCGGCGGCCCAGGCCAGGATCGAAGCGGCATTGCACCACAGCAGACGCGGCGATATCCGCCCCGCTTCGGCAAGGCGGTCGAAGACCGGCAGCAGGTGATCGCTGATCAGGCTGTCGATCACCTCCAGCGGATCGCCTGCCGGGACGAGTTGGTGATCGGCCGCGATCCGGAAGCCGCAGGGCTGGCCGGTCGGATCGCAGGCGATCCGGCAGGTGTCGGGGGTGATCGGCAGCCGCCTCCCGGCGAGCATCGCCGCCGCCACCACCGGTACGCCGACCACGCCGCAGTAATACTGGCTCCACATCGATGCCGCGGCCCGCCTTGTGGCCGGGACGGCGGCCGGACCGCAGCGGCGGGTGAGGATTTCCGTCAGATCCGGGCGGGCCAGCAGTTCGGCCGCCGTCGGTGTCGGCACCGCCGGATCATCCGCGGCCAGCACGCCCGACAGATAGGTGAAGCTGCCGGTGAAGCAGCCCTGCAGCGCCGCGATCATGGTCATCTTCCCTCCCGCGGGCTGCGGCCCAGCAACAGGATCAGCCAGGGTCCGCCGATCAGGGCCGCCATCAGCCCCGCCGGCACCTGATAGGGCGCCAGGATCATCCGTCCCGCCTGATCGGCCGCGATCATGATCGCGGCGCCGGCAATTACCGCGGCCAAAATCTGGCCGCGTGCGCGGCCGAACCCGGAGAGCCGGGCCAGATGCGGAGCGATGACGCCCACGAAGCTCAACGGTCCGACCAGAGCGGTGGCGGCGGCGGTGGCGAGGCAGACCAGCAGCAGGGCCAGCGCCCGGACGGGTGTCACGGCGAGCCCCACCCCCCGGGCGACATCGGGGCCGAGCGCCAGCAGGTCGAGCGGCCGGGCCATGGCGAGAGCAAGAGCCGGCAGCAGCACGGCACCCGCCGCCGCGGCCATCGCCTGGTCGGGTGCGACACCCCAGGTGGAGCCGGCCATCCAGGCCATCAGCCCGGCCATGCGCGGGTCGCCGCTTGCTGCCGCCACCGCCACCAGCGCGGTGCCGGCGGTGCCGATCGCGACGCCGGCCAGCAGCAGCCGTTCGGGGGCAAAGCGGCTGCGGGCGGCGCTGGCCATGACCAGAGCGAGGGCGGCTGCCGCTCCCGCGGCACCGGCGGCCAGCCGCGCGGGGCCGCTGCCGCCACCGGCCAGGAACAGGGTGGAAAGCACCGTTGCCAGGATCACGCCCGAGGTCAGGCCCAGCACTTCGGGCGAGGCCAGCGGGTTGCCGGTCAGCCGCTGCAGCACCGCCCCGGTCATGCCCAGCAGACCGCCTGCCGCCAGCGCCGCCACCACACGCGGCCAGCGCCAGGGCAGCAGCACCTCCAGATCGGCCCCGGTCGCCAGATGCAGGCCGTCGGCGCCGCGGCCGACCAGCAGACCGGTCAGCGCCAGGCCCAGGGCGGCCAGGCCGATGGCCAGGAAGATCCGACCAGGGCGCCAGGTGCGACTGTCGGGGGCCGGGGTCTCCGGTGGTGGCGCCACTGGTGACGGCGCCTGCGGCAACCAGCCGCGGCGGCCGAGCAGCACCATCAGCAGCGGCGCGCCCAGCACCGCGGTTAAGGCTCCGGTCGGCAGCATCGGCCCGTCGAGCATGCGGCCGAGGGCGAGGGTGATCTCGTCGGCAAGCCAGAGCAGCGCGGCACCGGTGGCGGGGGCCGCCAACAGCCGGGGGCCGAGGCGGGTGACGCCCGCCAGCCTGACCAGGGCCGGGGCGGCAAGGCCCACGAAGCCGATCACCCCCACCGCGGCCGAGACAGAGGCGGAGACCGCGACCGCAAGGCCCAGCGCCAGCAGCCGCAGGCGGGCGGTCCGCACCCCCAGCCCCTGCGCGCCGGTCTCGCCCAGGTCGAGCAGGGCGAGCGGCCGCAGCAGCAGCCCGGCCGCGAGCGCCGCGAGGACCAGCCGCACCGCCAGGGTTTCTGCCGCAGACCAGCCGTCCTGGACCAGCGAGCCGCTGCCCCAGATCAGCACTGCGGTCAGATAATCGTGATTGAACACGGTCAGGAAGCCGGTGGCGGCGCCGCAGATCAGCGTCACGATCAGCCCGGCCAGCACCACCCGGACCGGTGCCGCCCCGCCGCGGCCGCCGATCGCGAGCGTAAGCCCGATCGCCGCCGCCGATCCGGCCAGGGCCACCATCTCCCGCCCCGCGCCCAGCAGGGACGGCGCCGTCAGGGTCGCCAGGGCCAGCGCCAGATGGGCGCCGGCCGAAACGCCGAGCGTCGAGGGGTCGGCGACGGGATTGCGCAGCACCTGCTGGAACACGGTGCCGGCCAGGCCGAGCAGGGCGCCCGCCAGCAGCGCCACCGCGATCCGCGGCAGGGTGCCGGCCAGGATCATCACCCGGTCGATCCCCGCGGCGGGCAGAAACCCCGAAGCCGGCAGCAGGGGCACGAGCCCCGCCCAGGCGAGGCCGGCCGCGGCCAGCAGCGGCAGAAGGGTGAGGCAGAGCAGCGGGCGCGAGGGCAGCGGCATCATGGCAGATAGCTCATCGGCCGGCCGGAAACCGGATGTGGCATCACCCCCAGTTCCAGCCCGTAGATCCGGCGCAGCATCTCCGGTTGCAGGATGTCGCAGGCCCCGCCGCTGGCGACGATCCGGCCTGCATCCAGCGCCACGATGCGGTCGGCGAAGCGGGCGGCCATGTCGACATCGTGCAGCACCATCACCACCGCCAGGCCGCGATCCCGGGCAAGGCTGCGGACCAGGGTCAGCACCTCCACCTGATGGGCCACATCCAGGGCCGCGGTCGGCTCGTCGAGCAGCAGCACCGATGCCTCCTGGGCGAGCGCCATGGCAAGCCAGGCCCGCTGACGCTCGCCGCCCGACAGCGCGTCGACCTCGCGATCGGCCAGGGCGTCGAGCCCGGTGCCGCCCAGGGCGCGGCCGATCGCGGCCGCATCTTCGGCGCTGCGCCGGCCCAGCGCGCCGTGATGGGGGTAGCGGCCGAAGGCGGCCAGTTCACGCACGGTCATGCTGGGTGCCGGCGGCAGGGTCTGGGGCAGATGGGCGACCAGCCGCGCGAACCGCCGGGGTGGAATGCGGTGGATCGGTGCCCCGCAACAAAGCGCCTGACCCCGGTCGGGCCGGCGGATGCCGGCGGCAAGCCGGATCAGCGTGCTCTTGCCCGATCCGTTGCGGCCGATCAGGGCCACGACCTCGCCGGCCCCGATCTCCAGATCGGCATCGGTCAGGATGCTTCGGCCATCGGCCAGAACGGTGGCGCGGCTGATTTGCAGAAGTGGAGCGGTCATCCGGCCTCCCTTCGACCGGCGTCACTGGCGTCACTGGCACCGGTCAGGGCATCCGCCAGCTGGTCGGCGAAGCGGGCCATGGTCGGCAGGGCGCCGAAATACCAGAACGGACCGATCCGCCGGGCACGGCCGGCGGCGACCGGCGGCAAGGCCTGCCAGATGGTCGAGGCCCCGGTGGTCCAGCCGGTTTCGGTCACCGGCAGATCGGCATAGATCAGCCGGCAATCCGGCAGCGCCGCCAGCCGGTCGATGCCGATGGCGGTATAGCCCCAGAAGCTGCCCGGGCCGGTCCAGGCCGGTGTCAGCCCCATCCGGGCCATCACCGCCGCAATGAAGCCGTTGCGGTCGGCGATCCAGCCATGGCGCGGGTCCTGAAAGATGAACACGGCGACCGGCAGCCGGCGCAAGCCCTCGCCGACCCGGGCGGCGGCGGCATCGATCCGGGCGAGGGCCCGCGCGATTGCCGGCTCGGCGGCTTCGGCCCGGCCGAGCCTCTCACCCAGATCGCGGGTCACCTGGCAGGCTGCATCCAGCGGTGCGCCGTCGCCGGTATAGATCGACCCCTCCCAGACCGGCGCGATGCGGGCCAGCGCCGGCCCGATCGTCTCTGCCTGACCGTGGCCGGTGACGATCAGATCGGGGCGGAGCAGCAGCAACCGTTCCAGATCGGGCTGGGTCATCAGGCCCAGATCGATCACATCCCCGGGCAGATCCGGATCCTGCGCCCGGTCGCGATACCGGCCCGGCTCGACCATCGCGACCGGCGGCCGTCCGAGTGCCACCGCCGTCTCGGCCATCGCCCAATCCAGCACCGCGATGCGCCGGGGGGCGGGCGTGGCGAGGCGCGGGGCAGCGGCCCCGGCGGCAGGGCCGCCGAGGGCCATGCCGCCGAAGGCCGCCACCCCGCGCAGCATCTGCCGGCGGGAGAGCGACACCGCCGCTCTCACCAGCGATAGCGCAGGCTGGCGATCACCGTCCGGCCCTCGCCGCGATAGCAATAGCCGTCCTGGCAGACCAGCACCTCGCGATCGCCCAGATTGCGTGCATTCAGCTGCAGCCGGGCGCCGCCCAGATCGTAGTGGATCACGGCATCGGCCAGGGTATAGCCGCCATTCGTGGTGCTGTTGGTGGTGTCGGTATAGGTCTCGCCCACATAGCGCAGGCCGAAGCCGCCGCCCAGCCCGGCGAAGCTGCCGGTCTGGTGGGTGTAGTCCAGCCAGGCCGAGGCCAGATGTTCGGGCACGCCCGTCGGCCGGTTGCCCTGGTCACCCTCCAGGCTGCGGGTGATCTCCATATCCTGATAGGCATAGGCGGCCCGGAGCTTCAGCCCGTCCATCAGTTCGGCCACCGCTTCCAGTTCCAGACCCCGGCTGCGGACCTCGCCGATCTGGCGCGGCAGCAGATAGTTGCCGTTTTCGTGGGTCACCACATTGGTCTTGGTCAGATCGTAGAGCGAGGCGGTGTAGATCGAGTTGGTGCCCGGGGCCTGGTACTTCACCCCGATCTCGATCTGCTCCCCCTCGGTCGGGCGCAGCTGGTTGCCGTTGACGTCGGTGCCGGATTCGGGATTGAACGAGGTCGCATACGAGACATAGGGGGCGAGGCCGGACTCGAACATGTAGAGCAGGCCGACGCGGCCGGTGGTGGCATCGTCTTCCGATCGGGTCACGATGCCGGTCTGGCGGTCGCGGGTGCGGTTGGTGGCGTTGTCGTGGCGCAGGGCCAGCGTCATCCGCCACCGGTCCAGCGCCAGCTGATCCTGGATGTAGACGCCGGTCTGGTTGGTCCGCACCGCGCTCAGCGTCAGCACGGTGTCGGGATGGGGCACGTACTGGCTGTAATCCGGGTGCCTGAGGTTCAGCGAGGGGGCGTCGCCGCTCAGATAGTCGATCGTGCCGTCATTCCACTGATAGTCCAGGCCGGTGAGCAGGGTGTGGCTGACCGGTCCGGTGTCGAAGCGGAACTCGGCCTGATTGTCCACACCCAGCGTCTGGATGGTTTCATAGACGCCGATCGATGTCCGGTTCAGGGTGTAGCCGTCGGCCTGCAGCCCGGCGGGGCTCAGATACTGGTTGTCGGTGTCGACCTCGCCATAGCGCAGATTCTGGCGCAGCGTGATGTCGTCGGTCAGGTCATGGGCCAGTGAATAGCCGACCATCACCTGGGTCTGCTCCAGTTTGTCGAAGTTCTCGTCGCCGCCCCAGATCCGGGTCAGTCCCTGCACCGGATCGTCGTACGGGCGCGGGCTGGCGCCGGTGCGGTCGTGCTGATACTGGCCGTAGACGGTCAGCTCCGTGGCGTCGCCCTGCCAGCGCAGCGAGGGAGAGAGCATCACCCGGTCGTCGTCGATCTGGCTGATGGTCCGCTCGCTGTCGCGCGCCACCGTCACCAGGCGATAGGACAGGCTGCCATCGGGCACCAGCCTGTCGCCCAGGTCGAACTGGGTCTGCAGACGATAGGGGTCGCCGGTCAGAAACTCGACCTCGCGGATCTTCTCGCCGGTCGGCCGCTTGCTGACCCGGTTGACCAGCCCGCCGACATCGCTCTGGCCATAGAGCACCGAGGCCGGCCCCTTCAGCACATCCAGCCGTTCCAGGTTGTAGGTGTCGGTGCGGTAATAGGCCAGCCAGCCGGTATTGGGCTGCTTCAACCCGTCCAGATAGTCGCCGCTTTCGGTGATGCTGAAGCCCCGGATCTGAATCTGGTCGAAGCGCGGATCCATGCCCCAGCCGGCGATCTGAACGCCGGCGGTATAGGCCAGCGCATCCTCCACCGTCTGGACCTTCTGATCGGCGATCTGGTCGGCGGTGACCACCGACACCGATTGCGGCGTCTCGATCAGCGGTGTGGCGGTTTTGGTGCCGGTGATGGTGTTGCTAGCGACATAGCCGTCGACCGGGCCGACGGCGCCGGCCAGTTTTGCGTCCATCACCACCAGCGGCCCCAGGCTGACCGCGCCGTCCGATGCGGCCAGGATGGTGGCCGCTCCGGCCCCCGAAAACCGGTAGTCGAGCCCGGTGCCGGCCAGCAGCCGGGCCAGGGCCTGATCGGCGCGCATGGTGCCGTCCACCGGCTGGGAGCGGCGCCCGGCGGTCAGCCCCGCATCATAGGCCAGCTGCACGCCCGAGGCGGCGCCGAAGGCCGCCAGCGCCGCATCCAGCGGCTGGGCCGGAATGCTGAAATGCAGGGTCGGCAGGCCCTGTCCGGTTTCCTGTGCCGCCGCCTCTGGCATCTGCCCGGCCAGCGCCACGGCGCTCAGCACCAGTGCCGTCGCCCCCAGAACCACCCGCCGGCCACCGGCCGCACTGCCCCGCATCGTCGCCATTCCCGCTCCCTCCTTCAGACCCGGGTCGGCGGGCCTGTCATGCGAATGTGTCTCATGTGCATGACGGGCGGGCGGCGGCGGCGACGAATCGGCGGGGTGTAAATTTTACGAAAACCTTGTCCCTGAAGTCGGCTCAGATCTCTTCGACCACGGCGGTGAAGACATAGCCGCCCAGGCGCACCGTGCGCAGCAGGGCGGGTTCTTTCGGGTCGGCTTCGATCTTCTGGCGCAGCCGGCTGATGTGCACGTCGATGCTGCGCTCGATCGGCCCGGCGAGACCGGCATGGGTCAGCGACAGCAGTTCTTCGCGCGTGATCACCCGGCCGGGATTGCGGCAGAAGGCGAGCAGCAGGTCGAATTCCGTAGTGGTCAGCGCGATGCGGGCACGGGAGGGGTCGTGGAGCTGGCGGCGCAGCGGGTCGATCTCCCAGCCGTCGAAGCGCAGCCGGCGGCGGGCATCGGGCAGGGCTGCACCGTAAGAGGCGCGGCGCAGCAGGCTGCGGATCCTGGCCACCAGCTCCCTGGGGCTGAACGGCTTGGTGACATAGTCGTCGGCCCCCACTTCAAGCCCGACGATCCGGTCGATTTCTTCGCCCAGCGCCGTCAGCATGATGATCGGGATGGTCATCTCCGCCCGTATCCTGCGACACAGGCTGACGCCGTCCTCGTCGGGCAGCATGATGTCCAGCACGATCAGGTCGAAACCCTGCCGGCTCAGGGCCGCGGTCATGCCGCGGCCGTCGCCAACCACCGTCGCCTGCATGCCGCTTTCCTGCATGGTCAGGGCCAGCAGCCCGCCGATCCCGGCATCATCCTCGACGATCAGGATCCGGGGCAGGATACGGGGGCCGGCGGCTGGCTGCATCTTCGTCACCTCGTCCCGATCTTCAGAACCGGTAGCCCAGCGCCAGTGAAAGTTTCGGCTGGACCTTCTCTTCCACCACCGGGCTGTCGGCGGCATCGCCGGTCAGCACGCCCACACCCGCCGCACCGCGCAGCAGCCAGTTGTCGCCCATCATCCAGGTGGCCGTGGTCTCGAATTCCACCCGCTTCAGCCCGGCCTCGGCATCATAGCGCGCCAGGCCCGATGCGGTGGACTGGCGGGCATCGATGCCGAAATAGCTCTGCATATGCTTATCATCGGCCATCACCGCGGCCACACCCGCCGTCAGGGTCAGGCGCTCCGACACTTCCATCGTATAGTCGAGCCCCAGCGTGCCCGTCAGCCCGTCGTTGCCGCCCAGCGCCCGGTCGACGGTCAGATACACTTCGAAGGGCTCCGGGTTCCAGGCGAGTTTCAGCCCGGCGGTGGCGGCGCCATCGACATCGCCCAGCCCTTTCAGCCGGTCGGCATCGTCCTGGTCGCGGCCTTCTTCATAGCCCAGCCGGCCCGAGACCGACAACTGGCCCCAGCGTGCGACACGCGCCTCGGCGCCGCCGGGGGAGACCGTCAGCCAGTCCTGCCAGGTGAAGAGTACCAGCGGCACGGGCGAGACCTCCATATCCTCGCCGCCTTCGTATTCGGGGGCGAGTTCGGCACCGGCGCCGAGCACCAGGCTCCAGTCGCGGGCCTCGGCACCGGCCGGCCGGATGATGAGAAGGGCGACCGCAGCTGCGGCCGGAAGAAGGGAGGTGGTATGGCAAGCGAGACGACGCATGACGGCTCCGTGCGACGATGAGGACCGATGCCTTCTGCTTCCCATATTGCGCGGGGCCGTGGGGGTGTGGATTTGTTACGTTTTGTTGCGGCGCAACCGCGGCGGCCCGCGACATGCGAAGATGGCGGCCGCCACCTCGTTCACCCCATACGCCGGAGCGGGCATGAAGCGCGTCACGATACCGCGACCGACATTGCAGATACAGATCATGGTCATCATCCTGATTGGCCTGGCGGTCGTCGACACGTTCGGTCCGATCCTGGAACGCCAGATCAAGAGTCTGTCGACCCTGCCGGACCTGAAGCAGGTGGCCAGGCAGGTCGGGGTCGTGGCCGATCTGGTGGAGGACAGCCCACCGGCGGAACGCGACGCCGTGCTTGCTGCAGCGCGGCGGTCGGGCTGGGTTCTGTCCCTCGCAGCCCCCGAGACGGCTGACCGGTTGGTGACGGGACTGCCCGAGGATGGTGTTTTCGACAGGCTGACCAGCTGGTTGTTCATGCCCGAGGACATCGATCCGCCGGTCGGTGGATGGCGCACCTTCCTCGACGAGACCCGGGTGATGGTGCTGAAGATCGACCAGGGGCAGACCCTGCTGGTCGCCACCCTCGATCCTGAGCGGATGATCCTGCGCGACGTCTCGGCCCAGGTGCCGTATTACCTGCTTGCCATCGTCACCCTCGGCCTGCTCTTTGCGGCCTTTTCGGCCCACGTCATCACCCGGCCGCTGCGGCGCATCGCAACCGCCGCCGCCGGGGCGGACCTGTCGGGCGGGACCGAGATCTTCGAGGAACGCGGCAGCATCGAAATCGTGATGCTGGCCCGTGCACTCAACCGCATGCGCCGGCGGATCGTGACCATGGTCGAGAGCCGCACCCGCATGCTGCGCGGCATCAGCCACGACCTGCGCACGCCCCTGACCCGCATCCGGCTCCGCGCCGACCGCATCGCCGATGCGGAGCTGCGCGCGGCCCTGCTCGCCGATGTCGGCCGGCTGGAGGCGCTGCTCAATGAAAGCCTGGCCTATCTGCGCGACGACCATGCCCGCGAGGCGGTGGAGCGCACCGATGTCGCCAGCACCCTGCAGACCATCTGCAGTGATTTCGCCGATATCGGCCACGACATCCGCTTCCACGGCCCGAACCGCCTCGTCGCCCGCTGCCGGCCGCTGGCGCTGGGCCGGGCGGTGGCCAATCTCTGCGAAAATGCCATCCGTTTCGCCAGCCGGACCGATGTCACGCTCACAGCCGGCGACGGTGTCTTCGTGATCGAGGTGGCCGATAATGGCCCGGGCATTCCGCCGGACAAGCGCGCCCGCGTGCTGGAACCCTTCTTCAAGCTCGACACCGCCCGCCAGGACGGCGGCACCGGCTTCGGCCTGGGCCTCGCCATCGTCGCCGAAATCGTCCAGGCCCATCGCGGCCAGCTTGAGCTTCTGGACAATGCGCCACAGGGGTTGCGTGTGCGCATGACGATACCGGTGGGGTGACGCGTCACGCGACCCCCCGTACCCTTTCGCCCCACTCCCGGGGCGGGCGGCCCATCACCCGCTTGAAGGCGGTGCTGAAGGCGCTGTCCGACCAGTAGCCCAGATCGGGCGCGATCACCGAGATCGGGTCGCCGGTGGTTTCCAGCCGGTCGGCCGCCAGCAGCATGCGCCAGCGGGTCAGATACTCCATCGGCGTCTCGCCCGCGGTTTCGCGGAAGCGGGCGGCGAAGGCCGATCGCGACATGCCGGCCGCGGCGGCCAGGTCCTGCACCGTCCAGCGCCGGGCGGGATCGGCATGCATGGCGCCGATCGCCGCGGCCATGCGCGGATCGGCCAGCGCGAAAAACCATCCGATGCGCGGAGGGCCAGTGCGGGTGGGCCCCGCTTCGGTCATGCACAGGCGCAGCGCCTGGACCAGCATCATATGGGCCAGATGGCGGGCGATCAGCTGGCCGCCGGGGCGGGGATCGTGCAGCTCGTCGATCATCCGCTCCACCGCCCAGCGCAGCGCCTCGCGATCCGCGGGGGCATGAACATGCAGCACGGGCGGCAGGCTGGCCAGCAGCAGCCCGGCGCGGCCGGCATCGACCGCAAACCGGCTGCCGACCAGGAACATGCCGCCACCGCCGCCCAGCCGCGCCACGCCCTGGTCCCGCTGCACGGGGAAGATCTCGCGGGATGAAACCGGCACCAGGCCCAACTCGCTCGCCAGGGTGAACGACCGGCCGCTCGGCATTACGAAGCTTTCCCCCGCCTGCAGCCGCAGCGGATCGGCCAGGCCGTCGACGGTCAGCCAGCAGCCGCCCCGGGTGATGGCATAGCATTTGATATAGCCCTGCTGGTCGTCGAAGCGCACAGCCCAGTCGCCGCCGGCATCGAAGCCGGCCGAGACATAGCTCTTCGGGCGGAGCAGGGAAAGAATGTCGGAGAGCGGGTCCATCGCGGGGCCTCTTCGGGGGAGAGCAGCGCCGCCACGGGACGATCGCGAAGATATTATGGAGGCTGCAGCATGGATCGTCCATGGGGTCGGGCCTATCCTGCGGCCTCGGTGTTTTACCGATCCTGCAGCTTTGCGAGGTTGCCATGCATGTCTTCGTCACCGGTGCCACGGGTTTCGTCGGCACGGCGGTCGTCCGCGACCTTCTTGGGGCCGGGCATCGGGTTTCGGGCCTGGCCCGGTCCGATGAGGCGGCCGCATCCCTGGCCCGGGCCGGCGTCACCCCCATCCGTGGGGATCTCCGCGACACCGCCGGGCTTGCCGCGGCGGCAGCGGCGGCGGATGGGGTGATCCATGCCGGTTTCATCCACGACTTCACCGATTATGTCGCCAATTGCGAAATCGACCGCGCCGCGGTGCGGGCGCTGGGGGCGGCGCTTGCCGGCAGCGACCGGCCGCTGATCGTCACCTCCGGCATCGGCGTGCTGCCCCAGGGGCGGCTCTCGACCGAAGACGACGCCCCGCGCGCCGGATCGGGCGGCCTGCCCCGCGTCGCCTCGGAAGAGGCCGCCGCCGAGGCGCTGGCCGGCGGCGCCAGGGTCATGGTGCTGCGCCTGCCGCCCTCGGTTCACGGGGCCGGCGATCACGGTTTCGTGCCGATTCTGATCGACATCGCCCGCCGCACGGGCGTCTCGGCCTGGATCGGCGAGGGCGCCAATCTCTGGCCGGCGGTCCATCGCGGCGACGCCGCCCGGCTCTATCGCCTGGCGTTGGAAGCGGGGCAGGCCGGTGCCCGCTATCACGCCGTCGCCGAACAGGGCATCGCCTTTCGCGAGGTCGCAACCGTCATCGGGCAGGGGCTGGGCCTGCCCCTGCGCTCGGTCACGCCCGAAGAGGCGCCGGCCCATTTCACCTGGTTCACCCATTTCGCCGCCATGGACGTGCCGGCCTCGGCCACGCTCACCCGCGAGAGCCTCGGCTGGGTGCCGACCGGGCCGGGGCTGCTCGACGACATCCGGACGGCGGGCTATTTCGTCGGATGATGAACGCGGTGCGTAAGGGCGGCCGGCTGACGGACCGGGTCAGCCGGCCTCGCCGGCGACCCGGTCACCCAGCGCCATCAGCCTGTCCCGCGGCAGGTCGAGCGACGGCACCGCCAGGTTTTCCTTCAGATGATCAAGGCTCGACGTGCCCGGGATCAGCAGGATGTTGGGCGCGCGGGCCAGCAGCCAGGCGAGGGCCAGCTGCATCGGCGACACGCCCTGCGCCGCCGCCTCTTCGGCCAGCGCTGCCGATTGCAGGGGGGTGAAGCCTCCGAGCGGGAAAAAGGGTACCCAGGCGATGCCCTGATCCGCCAGACGGTCGACCAGCGCATCATCGGCGCGGTGGACGAGGTTGTAGTGGTTCTGCACGCAGACCACCGGCGCGATCCGCTGCGCCTCGGCGACCTGGGCGGCGGTGACGTTGCTGAGCCCCAGATGGCGGATCAGTCCCTGGTCGCGCAGCCGGGCCAGTGCCGTGAACCGCTCTTCGATCGAGCCTTCTTCCGGCCCGGGACTGTGGCCCTCGACGATTCTGAGATTGACCACATCGAGCACGTCGAGCTTCAGGTTGCGCAGATTGTCGTGCACCGCGCGCTCAAGATCGGCCGGCGCCTGCGCCGGCAGCCAGGCGCCGTCACTGCCCCGGATCGCGCCCACCTTGGTCACGATCACCAGATCGTCCGGATAGGGGTGCAGCGCCTCACGGATCAGTTGGTTGGTGATATGGGGGCCGTAGAAATCGCTGGTGTCGATGTGGTTGACGCCGGCCTCCACGGCCGCCCGCAGCACCGCGATCGCTGCCGCAGGATCTTTGGGCGGGCCGAAGACGCCAGGCCCTGCCAGCTGCATGGCGCCATAACCCATGCGGTCGACCATGCGGTCGCCGAGCCTGAACTTGCCGGCCGTCTTGTGCGTCGTCATGATCGTTCCTCCGGGCTTTGCAGGCTGCGCTCGTCGGGGCAGGACGACCAGCGGGATCGGCCTGTTTTATCAGATGGCCGGCCCCGCCGACACCGGCCCCGATACGGGCACCGACACCGACACCGGCACCGACACCGACACCGGCACCGGCACCGGCACCGCAATGGTGCAGTGAACCCCGTCGGGTCCCAACGTGAAGCTGGTCTTCGCCTTCAGCTGATAGGGCAGGCCGCGTTCGATCAGGGCGCGGCCCTGGCCCCCATCCCCCCTGGCCCCCCATCCCCCCTGGCCCCCATCCCCCTGGCGGCTACCGGGCGGGGTGGGGGCGGCGGCGGGCATGGTGATGCCCCGCTCCCGCCAGTCGATATGCAGCCAGGGCCCCTCATGGTCGTCCTCCGCGGGCGCCAGGTGCCACGAGATCTGCAACCGCCCTGCGGGCTGGGCCAGGGCGCCGTATTTGACCGCATTGGTCGCCAGTTCGTGCAGCGCCATGGCCAGCACCTGTACGGTGGAGGATCTGAGCCGCACCTCCGACGGCCCGGTCAGGGTCACCTGGCTGGCGGGGTCGCCCATCACCGAGATTTCGGCGCGGACCAGTTCGTCGAAGGCGACGCGGTCATGATCGGTCAGTCGCGACAACAGGCCCTGCACCCGGGCCAGCGCGTCCAGCCGGTCGCGGAACCGGTGCTGGAAATCGCCCAGATCGGCGCTCGCCCGGGCGGTCTTGTCGGCGATCGAGCGGATGACGCCCATCAGATTGCGGGTGCGGTGCTGCAGCTCGGCCAGCAGCACCTTCTGGCGCTCCTGCCATTCCCGCTGGCCGGTCACGTCCATCATGGCGCCGACCATGCGCACCGGCCGGCCTTCGGCGTCATAGAAGAACCGCCCGCGCCCGGCGATCCAGTGCACCGAGCCATCGGGGTGCAGGGTGCGGAATTCGCTGACGAAATCGCTCCCGTCGGCCATCGCCTCGTGCAGTGCGGCCTCGGTTTCGCCGCGATCCTCGGGGTGGATGCGGCGCAGCCATGCCTCGTAGCTGGGCGTCACCTCGCCCACCGCATAGCCTTCCATCAGGTAGTGCTCGTCCGACCAGTGGATATGCCCGGTCTCAAGATCCCAGTCCCACAGCCCCAGCCGCGCCACCTTGACGGCGATGCCCAGCCGGTCGCTGCTGCTTTGCAGCGCGTCCTGAACCCGCCGCGCCTCGGTGGTGTCGTGGCTGATCCCGCCGATGAAGGCGATCCGGCCGGTGGCGTCGGGGATGGGGAAATCCGTGTTGCGCAGCCAGCGGATGCCGCCATCGCCGGGGCGGATCACCCGGTGGTCGAAGGTGACATGGTCGCCGCCGCGCACCCGGGCGATCATCGCCTCGGTCCGCGGCCGGTCTTCCGCCACCACCAGATCCAGCCAGCGCCGGTAATTATCCCCCGTCAGCGCCTGTTCGCGGCCAAGGCCGTAGATCGTCTCGAAGGCCGGGGACAGATAGACCCATTGCAGGCTGTCGGCATCGCGGATCCACAGAACATCCCGCGAGGCCTCGCCGAAGCGCCGCAGCCGCTCTTCGGTCGCGCGCAGCTTCTCCGCCGCCTGGCGCGGGGCGGTGACGTCGGTGCCCGACCCGAACCATTCGCTGACGGTGCCGTCGGGGGCGAGCAGCGGCGCGGCACGCGACACCACATGGCCGATGCCGCCATCGGGCAGGCGGATGCGGTGTTCCAGCTCGAACACCGTGCTGCCGTCGATGGCCGCCTGAACGGCGCTCTGCACCATCTGCCGGTCCTCGGGCAGGACGAAGCGCTCAAGCCAGGTATGGTTCAGCGCGGTGCCGGCGGGGTCGGCGACATGCGGTGGCAGGCCGGTCTCCATCACCGACATCTGCTGCCAGTCCGGGCTGATCCGATAGACCGACTGTGCGGTCGCCATCACCAGGGCCTGAAAGCGCCGGCGGCTCTGGTCGATCTCGGCCTCGTGGCGCTTGCGCTCCGAGATGTCGTGGAACAGCACCGCGACCTGGTTTTCGCCGATCCGGAAGGCATAGACATTGTACCAGAAGCCCAGCGCATCGGCCCGATGCTCGAAACGCTCGGGCGTTCCGGTCAGGGCGATGCGGCCATAGATGTCGAACCAGTGCTGTTCGTGATCCGACGCCAGATCGCGCATTCGCCGGCCCACCGCATCCGACAGGCCGGTCTGGCGGGCGAAGGCGGCATTGGTTTCCAGAAACACATAATCGACCGGCTTTCCGTCCGCATCGAACAGCATTTCGATGGTGCAGAAGCCCTCATCGATGGAATTGAACAGGGTGCGGTATTTGTGGGCCTCGCCCTGCAATTCGGCCAGCCGCGCCGTCGCCAGCGTCAGCCCCACCTGGCGGGCCAGCAGGTCCAGGAAGCGGCGATAGCCGTCGTCATAGGAAAGCCGGGGGTTCAGCCCGACCACCAGAAAGCCCGAGACCTTGTGGCCATGGTCGTCCGTGGCCGCCGTCAGCGGCAGAATGACGGCGGATTGCGGCGCCCCGGCCGCGGTGGAGGCGGCCGGCCAGGGGCCGGCGGCAAGCCCCGGCCCGGCCAGGTCGATCACCCCACCCCGATGCCCTGCCAGGGGGGCGGCAAGCGGCCAGGGCTGCGCCGGGCCGTCGGCATCCATCTCCCAGGGGGTGACGGCGGTTCCGGCCGCAAGCCCCGCGCAGCCGGTCAGCCTGGCGGTGCGCGTGTCGCCGTCCAGGCTGTAGAGCAGGGCAAAGGCCAGGTCGCGCGGCTGGTCGTTCAGCACGGCGATGATCGCGGCGGCGGTCTGGGGCGCGCTGCGGGCGGCCCGGGTGCCGTCGCCCAGGGCGGTGAGTGCCGCCAGCCGACGGTCGCTCAGCATCCGGCCGGTCTCGTCGGTGCAGATGCCGAACACCCCGGCGGTGCCGCCCTGGCCGTCGGGGATCGGGCTGCACGACAGGGCCATGCAGACCTCTTCCGCCACCCCGTCGCGGGTGACGACCATGTCCAGCCGCTCGCGCCGGATCGCGGCCCCGCCCGCCATCACCGCCGCCAGGGTGGCGCCGAGATCGGGCCAGGCGGCGCTGTCGGTCGTGGGCCGCTCATCCGACCCGTCCTCGTCCCCCCCGTTCTCGTCCACAGGGAGGCCGGACAGGGCAGGGTGGTGCCGGCCCAGCAGCGGGATGCAGGCGTCGTTGTGGAAGCGGATCAGCTCCTTCCCCCACCAGATCAGCATCGGCTGGGGGGCGGCGAGCATGATCCCGATCGCAGAAATCAGGCCCTGCGGCCATCCGGCCTGGGGGCCGATCGCGGTTGCCGACCAGTCGCCGGCATCGATCTGCGCCCGCATGCTGCCGTCATTCGTCGGCGTCTGATGCCTCAGCGGCATATGCATCGCATGGGTCACCGCTCCTCGCTTTCATCGCCATCGGGCGTCTTCGCGCCCTGCGGCTGATCGGCGGGGCCGCGCCGCCGCCGTGCCTCTTCCAGCGCATCCGCCAGTTCATGCGCCAGCTGCCGCAGCCGCGGCGGAATCACCTCGGTCCGGCCCGGTATGCGCGAGCTTCGCAGGGGGCCGGCTTCGCCGTCCATCCCGCCATTGCGCGCCCATCGCTCGCGCGCCCATCGCTCGCGCACCCATCGCGCGCGTTCTTCGTCGCCCCGTGCCGGACCGCCATTTTTCTGATCGACCATAAACCCTCCTGGACCACCTGGCGGTGGCCATCCTGATACCCGCCACCCCGTACCCGGATCCCTCCGGGGGCCTCGCTTCAGTGCAGATAAAGCCGTCCGCGCCGGCGGAATTCGTCGTCCAGCGCCGCGTGCAGCCAGGCGGCCGGCTCCGGGCTTCCGGCCCGGCCGCTCCGGGCTTCGGTGATCGCCCGGCGCAGCGTCGCCTCCACCAGCCGTTCGGCCGCGCCCGGGTCGGGCAGCAGGGTGCGGGCCCGTTGCAGCAGGCCCGAGACCACCGCTTCCAGGCTCTGCGCATCATCCATGCGGCCGCCCGAAACCGCATCGGTGCTGCCGTCGCGGTCGGGCGCCGGCAGGTCCCGCCCGTCCTCATACTGCCGGTGCAGATCGTCCAGCAGCGTGCGCGCGTGATGTGGTTTCTGATAGACCGGCCGGCCGGCGAAGCGGTCGGGGAAAATGTCGAGGTCATAGCCGGTCAGAAACACGAAGGGCACGCGCCCCAGGACCAGCGAATCCGCCACCGGGAACGAGGCCAGATCCCGGATCCTCACATCCAGAATCGCGACCTGCGCGGCTTCGACATGCCGGATCGCCTCGTCCATATCCGAAAACGGCCCGACCACCGTATCGCCGCAGCTGCGGATATCGTCCGACAGCGTCTCGGCCAGATAAAAATCATCCTCCAGCACCAGAACCTTCAGCGACGGCCGATCGATCCGCCGCTCCCCGCCGACCTCCCGGCCGCGCCGGCCGGCGCTCACCTGTACGGCGCTCACCTGTGCTCTGGGGGCCATTAACCGCCCCGGCTCAAGACCGGCGGCAGGCGGGGCGGGACGTGCGGTCACGGGCGGGGCGGATGGCATGGTCGTTCTCCGATGGATCTGACTGTTCTCAGGCAGTCAATCGGCGAAGGCGCTGCGGGTTCCCGTATAATTCGAGGGGGTGGCGTTTTTTTCCGGTGGCTTTGCCCGGATCGGGGGGCGGGCTACACTGAAACCAGGGCGCGAGCCATGGGGAGGCCGGTATGCAGATCAGAAAACAACCCGAGGGTCTGACCATCGCCCTGCCCGACGAGCTGGTCTCCGAACTCGGCTCTGAGGCGGGCGCCACCCTCGACGTCCGCGTGACCGGGCCTTGGGCTTTCGACATCAGCCGTCGGTCGGATCGGGAAAGGGCGATTGAGCGGTTGCGGGCGTTTCGGGGGATGTTGCCGGCGGGGTTTGTGTTTGATCGGGATGAGGCGAATACATAACGCTCCGGCCGCCATCTGTCCGGGGCCGGAGCGTTACGAAGGTCATGTCATATCGGCCGCGATTTTGACATCTCGACCTGGATCGTGGCTTCAATCCGAATCGTCATCATCGTCTTCTGTGGCACCGTCGACATAGGCGTCACCGATGATCGTCCGGATACGATCCGCCATGATCTGCGCCCGGCGGCGCATGAAGACTTCGTAGTTTTCAACCTTGAACTGTTCCAGCCAATCCGGATCTCCGGGATTTCCAGGAATGAGGCAGGCCTGCATTCTTTCGCGGAGGGCCCCGACCGTGCCGGCTTCTTTGGCGCTCAGCAGCCTGGTCCTGAAATAGTCGTAGGGAGAATCGTCGCCGATTTTTCGGTTCGTATCTCTGATGACCGGAATCTTGTTGGTAATGGAGTCGATATCTCGTTGACGTACCTTGCTCTTCTTGAGGAGGGCACGCGGAAAAATATGGTGTTCTTCGACCATATCCTCCGATATCAGTTGATTGGTGAACAGATCATTCTTAATAGTCGCAAATATCAGGGACTGTAGGCCTTTATATCTAACATCCGCTGCCTGATAAAGATGCATGATGGAATCGACATTCATGTATACTTTATCAAAAGTCGGATTTATTTTTCCGGATGAATATAGACTTAGCTCTGAAAAATACAGACCCATCTTGTAATTACCGGCCTGTCGCGCACCCTGCTGGAGTATCTTACAAAAATACCACTTCCGCAGGGTGTCATCCTCATTGTCATAGATCGACGCGCTATCATTGCTGATGACGAACAGGGCTGCGATCGCAGTGAGAATGTTGTGGCTGGGCGGGTTTGGCGCGCGCGCGCCATTGCGTTCGGCCCAGCGGTAAGCCTTGGCGAGACCCGTGATCGCCGCGTTCCATTCAGACAGTATGACGTCTCTTCCCATCGTGAGAAGAGTACCCCGGGAGACTTCCGGAGATTTTCCGCTACGAAATGCTGAAACCAGCGCAATGACCTGTAGGGCACGTTCTCCATCGACAGCAAAATCGTTTAATATTGGATGAATTTCTTTTGCACTCTTCCACATAGATTGAAGATCTGGATCCGGATAATATTTAGCGACAGAAAGATCGAAGGTTGTGAGCCGTGTTCCGGTGGAATTAATTGTCTCGAATATCCGGCAGACGCTTTCGATCTTGGCGTCGCGTTCGATCGTCACGACCGGCAGCAGGTAGCTTCGGAATCTCTCGAAAACCCCGCGTACCTTGGCCATCTCCGCAGCGGCTTTGCGGCGGTCCCCATTGAATTCCTCGATCGTGTACAGATTGTTGTCACTGAACTGCGACAAGTAGATTTCACAGTCGATCTGACTCATCACAACGTCGGCGCGAATGAGGTCCTGATCTTCTTTCCGTGAATGTCCATTCTTATCCTTGCGCTTGCGCGTAATCCAATCCGTGCCATCTTCTCCCCGCAGATAATGACTCAGCATCTTTCTTACGTTAAAATAGTAGCTATGTGTTGGATCGGCATCCATGAATACACGGACGATGGATGTGACTCTCTGTTGCCCGTCAAGTATATAGTATTGCTCAGACGGCATCTCTTCTGGCGGGGCTTCGCCAGCCGATTCACCGGCATCATCATTGCGATCCTCGAATATCTCGGCTTGGATGCTGCGAGAATTCAGTGTTATGTCAGCCGTCTTGGGAAGCAGAAGGATGGATCCAACAGGATAGGAGCGTGAAATCGAGTCAATCAACAGCTTTATCTGTGCGTTCTTCCAGACGAAAGGGCGCTGAAATTGCGGAATCGTCAGAGCCTTCTCTCGGGCCCGTCGAAGTATGTCGGAAATAGTGAAATTGGCCGTGTGCATGGGCGCGCTCCGCATCCGCTCTCAAGAGTGTACAAGTTATCGTACGCTCTCTCGACCCTCAACCATTGGCCGAACGCACATGCGTTTTGCAGCGGAATGGTCGGGAGCATCCTCCGCATGTGGGCGAATGAGGCTGCATCGCATTTTCGGGAAGAGTTTAGCCCCCCACCCCCCTCCCAAAATCCGTCTCTGCCGCCTCCCGCAGCGCATCCGCCGCATGCTCCGGCGACGGTGCCGCCTCGTCGGGCAGAGGGGTGGTGGCGGAAAGGGCGCGGGCGACGACGGTCATGTAGATGCGTTCCACCTCCTGCGGCAGCGGGCGGACTTCCGTGCCGGTGACGCAGTAGCGGGAGAGCAGGAATTCGCGGGCGCCCATCAGCATATAGGCCATGGGTTCCAGATCGGCGTCGGTATAGCCGGGCAGTTCGCCCGCGGCATGGGCCCGGCGCAGGGCGCGGACATAGCCTTCGGCCAGGTGGTCATAGAATTCGCGGTGGGCTTCGGGGGCGAAGAATTCGGCCTCGTTGGTCAGGCGGTGCAGATGCGGGTGGGTGGAGAGATAGGCGAAATTGGCCTCCAGCCCCACCCGTTCGCGTTCCAGCACCGTGCGGGTGTGGCGGGTGCGCCGGCGGATGAAGTCCAGCATCCGCCGGCCCAGCGTCGGCAGCAGGCTGTCGAACAGAGCCTGGCGGTTTTCGAAATGCAGATAGACCGAGCCATGGGCGATGCCGGCCTCTTCGGCCACCCGGGCGATCGAGGTCTTGTCGTAACCTTTCTCGCCGATGGTCCGGGCGGCCGCCTGGATGATCGCCTCGCGCACCTGTTCCGCGCGCTCGTTGCGTCTGCGCCCCGCCATGAATTCCGTCCTTCGGTTGACTGTGCGGTCGTGGACGGCCGGTCAGGTCTTGTCCTGGACTGCGTCCGCCACCATCCTGCGGATCAGATGTTTCTGGATCTTGCCCGACGCGGTGCGCGGGAAATCCTCGACCCATTCGATCCGTTCGGGAAGTTTTTGCCGCGCCAGCCCCCGCGATGCAACAAAATCGGCGATCGCCTCGCGATCCGGCAGGGCGGTGCCGTCATGTTCCGCATCGCGGGCCGCATCGGTCGGGATCAGCCAGGCGCAGACCCCTTCGCCCAGCCGGGCATGGGGCATGGCGACCACAGCGGCTTCGCGCACCAGCGGGTGTTCGTGCAGCGCGTCCTCGATTTCCTTGGCCGACAGGTTCTCGCCGCCGCGGATGATCAGATCCTTCTTGCGGCCAGTGATCACCACCTGGCCCGCGGCCGAGACCGTGCCGAGGTCGCCGGTTTTGAAATAGCCTTCGGCATCGAAGGCCTCGGCCGTGGCGTCCGGGTCGGTATAGCCGCGGAACAGCGCCGGGCCGCGGGCCAGGATCTCGCCCTCCGCCCCCGGCGGCAGGGTGCGGCCGGCATCGTCGACCACCTTCACCTCCCAGCCCGTCACCGCGCCGTCGGTCACCGCGGCGGCTTCGGCCGAGGCCGGGTCGGTACCGGGATAGCCCTGGGTGATCATCGGGCATTCACTCGACCCATAGACCCGGAAGGCGGCAAGGCCGGGCAGGGCGGCGCGGGCGCGGCGCACCACTTCGGGCGGCACCGCCGCACCGCCGCAGGCGAAGATCTTCAGGCTGGCGGCCACCGGCGGCCGCCCGGCGGCGCGGGCGCTTTCCGCGGCCTGGGTCAGCTCCTGCAGGAAGGGGGTCGCGCCGATCATCACCGACACGCCATGGTCTTCGATCAGGTCCAGCGCCCTACTGCCGTCCCAGCGCTCCATGAACACGGTGGTGGTGCCGTGATAGAAGGGCAGCTCCATGCCATAAGAGAAGCCGGTGACATGGGTGACGGGAGAGGGCATCAGGATCACCTGGCCCGCCCGGACGTCCCAGGCCGCCATGGAATTCAGCAGCGCCCGCTGCGAGGTCTCGTGGGCATAGAGCACGCCCTTGGGCCGGCCGGTGGTGCCCGAGGTATACATTACCATCTTGAGTTGTGAGGCATCGGCCGGGGTGAAGTCGTCGCCGAAATCAACCGCACCGTCGTCTTCGGCCCCGCCCCAATCCTCCCAGCTATCGCAGCCTTCCGCGCGGCCGCGCACGGTGATGATGGCCTGAAGATGGTGCAGGCCCGGCTTCAGCCCCCGCGCCATGGCGGCATAGTCGAACCGCCGCCACTCCGCCGGCAGGACCAGAAGTTTTGAGCGCGCATCCCCCAGAATGAAGCCCACTTCGCGATCGCGATAGATCGGCACGATCGGGTTGATCACCCAGGCCCCCAGCGTGCAGGCCAGGTTCAGCACCACCGCCTCTTCCCAATTGGGCAGCTGAAAGCTGACCACATCGCCGGGCTTCAGCCCCGCCTGCCGCATCTGCCGTGCCAGCTTCACCGCCCGGCTCAGGGCCTGGCCATAGGTCAGGCTGCCGGTTTCGGTGCGCACCGCAATCTGGTCGGGGGTCTGGCGCGCCCGGTCGCGGGCATAATCAACCAGCGTGCGCCCCGACCATTCGCCGGCTGCCCGGCGCAGCCGGGTCTCGTCCGGGGTGTAGCGCAGGCGAAAGCCGCTCGGGTCGTCGACAAGGATGCTGGACATGGGGTGCGGGGTCCTCGGGAGCACAGGGCGCGGAACAACGGCGATGATGGTCACAAGCCGCCATTGAGGCGGCGGCCAAGGCCACGGTAGTGGCCGCCCGGCGAGGGTCGAACAGACTCCCGCCATTGAGGCGGCGGCCAAGGCCACGGCAGTGGCCGCCCGGCGAGGGGCTGAAAGACTCACACGGCCAGATAGCGGGCTTTGAGCGTCGGATCGGCGTCGAACTCATGCCAGCTGCCCGAATACACCAGCTGGCCGCTGTCGATCAGATGCACCTGGTCGGTCACCGCGCGGGCGAAGGAGAGGTTCTGTTCGGTGACCAGCACCGTCAGCCCGTGATCGCGGTGCAGCCGGCGGATTTCGCCCGCCATCTGGTCCACGATCACCGGGGCCAGCCCCTCCACCGGTTCGTCCAGCAGCAGCAGGCGCGGCCGGGCGATCACGCCGCGCGCCACCGCCACCATCTGCTGCTGCCCGCCCGAGAGCGCATAGCCGGCCCGGGCCGCGAAGGGCACCAGCGCCGGGAACAGCGCCCAGATCTCGTCCATGGTCATCGGCTTCACGCCCGGGCGGGCGGCATGCGCGCCCAGCGCGATATTCTCGGCCACCGTGATATGCGGGAAGATCCGGCGGTCTTCGGGCACCAGCATCAGCCCGGCCCGGGCGCGGGCATCGGGCGCGAGCGGCCCCATATCCCGGCCGTCCAGGGTGATGCGGCCGCCGGTGACCCGTGGCCCGGCATTCAGGATGGTTTTGAGCAAGGTGGATTTGCCGGCGCCGTTGCGGCCGAGCAGGGCGACGGCCGAGCCTTCCTCGATGGCGAGGTCGATGCCGTGCAGCACCGCGGCATCGCCATAGCCGGAATGAAGCGCCTCGATGCGCAGAAGCGGGTCAGCCATGGCCCAGATAGACCTCCTTGACGGTCGGGTCGTCGCGCACCGCGGCCGGTTCGCCGCTGGCGATGACCCGGCCGTGATGCAGCACGGTCAGCCTTTGGGCAAGGCCGAAGACCACGCCCATGTCATGTTCGGTGAGCAGGAAGGCGAGGCCGTGGGCACGCCGGGTTTCGTCGATCAGCTCGGCCGCCGCTGTGCGGTCGCCCGGCGACATGCCGGCGGTCGGCTCGTCGAGCATGATCAGCTTGGGCCGCAGCGCCAGGCTCATCGCCAGTTCCAGCCGCTTCTTGTCGCCGTGGGAGAGCAGCTTCGCCGGGTCGTCGGCGCGCGGTCCCAACCCCAGCCCGTCGAGCAGCCGGCGGACCTCGGCCAGCGTGCCATGCCGCGGGCTGATCCGGAAAGTGAGGCCGAAGCCGCCCCGGGTCCGGCGCTCGCGCGCCTCCACCGCCACGATCAGGTTTTCGGCCGTGGTCATCTCGCCGAAGATCCGCGCCACCTGGAAGGACCGGCCGACGCCGCGCCGCACCCGCTGCCAGCCGGCAAGCTTCGTGACATTGCCGTCGTCGAAGCGGATCTCGCCGCCATCGACCGGAAACTCGCCTGAGACCGCCTTGAACAGCGTGGTCTTGCCGGCGCCGTTCGGGCCGATCACCACATGGGCCTCGCCCGGTGCCACATCGATCGAGACATCGTGCAGCACCTGGGTCTTGCCGTAGAACTTCACCAGGCCGCGGGCCGCCAGCAGCGGCGCGGCGGAGCTGGGGGCGGACAGGCTCATGGCGTCTGCTCCTGCGGGCGGGTGGTCGATGCGACGGGTCTGGCGGGCGCGGCTGCGGCGGGCCGCGCGCGCAGTTTCATCACCAGCCCCATCACGCCGCCGGGGATGGCCAGCACCACGGCCAGCAGCATCAGCCCGGTGGTGATGTCGGCGATGCCGTGCATGGTGCGGGTGGCGTATTCCACCGCGCCGAACAGGATGGCACCGATCGCAGGGCCCCAGAAGCTGGCGGCGCCGCCCAACAGGGCATAGAGCACCGGCTTTGTCGACATGCTCCAATGGGCGAGTTCGGGGGTGACGATCTGCATCCAGGGCGCGCTGACCGCGCCGGCGAAGGCGCTGGCGGCGCCCGAAATGGCGAAGGCGGCCAGGCGGTGGCGGTCGACATTAAGGCCCAGAAAGGCCGCGCGCACGGGATCCTGCCGGATCGCCCGGAAGCTGCGGCCCAGCACGCCATGCCCCGCCCACCAGAGCAGGGCCGAGGCCAGGCCGCAGGCGACCAGCATGAACCAGTAATAGGCATCGCCCTGCGTCAGATCGATGGTGGCGACGCCAAGCTCGATCGTCGGGCGATAGATGCCGGTCAGCCCGTCATTGCGGCCCAGCCAATCGGTCTTGGTGATCAGCACATGGACCAGTTCGGCGAAGGCGAGCGTCAGCACGGCGAAATAGATCCCGCCCGAGCGGCGCAGCGCCACGATGCCGAAGACGATCGCCGCCAGCGCCCCCAGCCCGGTCGAGAGGCCGAGCCACATCAGGAACGGCCCGCCGCCGGCCTGCTGGGGGCCGGCCGCCATGGCATAGGCGCCGATGGCGAAGAACATCGCCTGGCCGAAGGACAGCAGGCCGATGGTGCTGAACAGCAGGTTCCAGGCCTGGGCAAACACGATGTTGACCAGCGTCAGCCCCGCCAGGAACACCAGCCCCTGATTGAGCAGCGCGGGCGCCAGGGCGAAGAGGATCAGGCCCACCGCCAGCGGCCAGAGTGCCAGAAGCGGTGTCGTCCGGGTCGCAAGCATCATCATGCCACCTGTGCGCGTCCCATCAGCCCCTGCGGCCGGATCAGCAGCACGGCGGCCAGGGCGACGAAGAAGAGGATGCCGGGATAGTCCGGCAGGAAGACGGTGCCGAAGCTTTCGATCAGCCCCAGCATCACGGCGGCGATCGCAGCGCCACGGATGCTGCCCATGCCGCCGACGATGATCACCCCGAAGGCCTGGAGCAGGAACACGCCGGCCAGGCTGGGCGACAGGCTCTGATTGGCGGCGAGCAGCCCGCCGGCAAGGCCCGCCAGGCCGAAGGCGATCACCACCGTGATCATCAGCACCCGGCCGACGCGAATGCCCAGCAGCTTCGCCATCCAGCTGTCCATGGCGACCGCCCAGATCAGCTTGCCGAAGGTCGTCCGCTCCATCAGCAGGTCCAGTCCGATGAAGGCGAGCAGGCCGCAGGCCACCACGAACAGCGCGAATTCGGGCATGATCGCATCGCCCAGGAACACCGCGCCGCCCAGCTCGTCGGGCGTCGGCACCGACATGAAATTCAGCCCCCAGATCAGCTTGACCGCGCCGTCGCAGACCAGCAGCAGGGCGTAGGTGGCGATCAGCACATAGGCGTCTTCAACCCCGCGCAGCCGCCGGAAAATGGCGAGATCGGCCAGCACCCCCAGCACGGCCACCGCCATGCCCGATGCCAGCGCCACCACCAGATACAGCCAGAGCGGCACGCCGCCGCCGCCTGCCAGCTGCAGCAGGGTGAAGGCGATATAGGCGCCGATCATGAAGAACCCGCCATGGGCGAAGTTCAGGATGTGCAGGATGCCGAAGATCAGCGTCAGCCCCGCCGCCACCAGAAAGGTCGCGGCCGCCCAGGCCATGCCGTTGAACAGGATCAGCGCCAGATCGGCGAACGTCATCATCGCCTCCGTAAGGCCGCATTGGGGTGCGGAAGGTCGGGGTGCGCACCGTTGGCCATGCGATGCACTCTGTCTCGCGAAAAAATGCAGCCACCGGGGAGGGGGTGCGGCCGGTCACCGGGGAGGCGCGATCGTCTTGGCCGCGCCCCGGTGGCTGCAAGTCGAGAGACGGTCAGAGAGACTTCAGTTCAAGCTTCTGTCCCGGCCGTGCCGGTTCCACCACGCTGTCACCCGGCACCGAGACGAAGTCGGTGACCGCGAAGCCGTCGGGGTTGTTGGCCTTGGGGCTGATGCGGATGATCTCGACGCTCTTGATCGCCTGGTTGTCCTCGGCGCGCAGCGTGCGCTTGCCGGTGGCGCTGTCGAAGGTCAGGCCCTTCAGCGCGGCGATGATCGCATCGGCCCTGGTCTCGCCGCCGGTCTTCTCAAGTGCCGCCTTGTAGGCATAGACCGCCGCATGGGCTTCCGCCGCCCAGCCCATCGGATACTTGTTCCCGGTGCGCGCGACATAGGCATCGTAGAGATGCTTCGACATCGGGTTGTCGGTGTTGCCGTTGAAATACCAGTGGGTGCCGGTCCAGGTGTCCGGGGTCTGGTCCTTCATCGCCAGCGGCACCAGGAACTCGTTGGCCGAATCGACCAGCACCTTGGTCTTTTCGAACAGGCCGAAGGGCTTCGCCTGCTGGAACAGGGTCACCGCATCGCCGCCATAGGCCGAGGTATACAGCCCCTCGAAGGGCTGGCGCACCGCGGCGGCGATGAAGTTCTTGTAGTCGCCCGCGCCATAGGGCACCAGGATCGGCCGCTGGATCTCGGGCTGTTTGCCGGTGACCTGGGGGAAGACGTTCAGCATCGCATCCACGAAGATCGCCCAGGTGGTGCGGCCATATTCATGATCGGGGATGATGCCGCCCCAGCTGGTGACGTTCGGGTAGCGCTCGGCGATCAGCCGGATCAGGCCGTACTGGCGCGAATAGGGGCTGTCGCCTACCCGGAAGACATTGGGGCTGTAATTCTCGTGGTTCAGCTTTTCGGTGCCGGCGCCGCAGGTCAGCACCGTGCCGCCGGCCGCCTGCATCAGCGGACCCATGGCCAGCGCCACCGCCGAGGAGATGGTACCCAGCTGCAGGTTGACGCCCTGGCCCAGCAGCTCGCGTGCCGCCACCGTCGCGGCGGCCGGGTTGGCCTTGCTGTCGCGGATCTCCAGCGCCAGCGGCCGGCCGTTCACGCCGCCATCGGCATTGATCTTCTCGACCGCGATTTCGGCGCCATGGCGCACGAAGCTGCCGATCATTTCCTGTGCGCCCGACAGCGGCGTCACCAGGCCCAGCGTGAGCGGGTTGTCGGCGGCACGGGCGCCGGGGATCCACAGCCGGCTCATCGGCGCGATCGCGGCCGCGGCGGCGGTGGTCTTCAGCAGGGTGCGCCGGCTGAATTTCGGGCCCTTGAAGCTCTGGGTCATCTCTGTCTCCTCCCTGGGCATGGCGCGGTTCTGGTTGGTGTCCCGTGGGGCACGGGCCGCGCCTTCATGCCTCATCCATGCGATGGGTGCAGATCGTGTCGGTCGTGTTCGGGTGCCCCGGCAAGCTGCCGGCGCAGTTCGGTCTTCAACACCTTGCCCAGCGGGTTGCGGGGCAGCGCATCGGTGAGGAAGACCCGTCTCGGGATCTCGTAATCGGCCAGCACCGCCGTAGCGGCCGCTTGCAGCCGAGCGATGAAGTCTTCATCGGTTTCGATGTCTTCGGTTGTGTCCGGCGCCGTGCGCACCACCACCGCCGCGACATCCTCGCCCAGCCGCGGATGGGGCAGGGCGATCACCGCCGCCTCGAACACGCCGGGGATGCGGTGCAGCACGTCTTCCACCCGCCGGGCGGCGATCTTCAGCCCGCCGCGGACGATCACATCCTTCAACCGGTCCAGGTGGTGGAGATGGCCGTCGGCATCTATCCGCCCCCAGTCGCCGGTGCGGACCCAGCCATCCCTGATCGTCTCCGCCGTCGCCTCGGGCGCGTCGCGATAGCCGATCATATTGGCCGGACTCAGGATTTCGATCTCGCCGGCTTCCCCCGCCGGCAGTTCGCGGCCGTCCGCATCGGTGATCCGCACCCGGCAGAGCGGCATGGGCCGGCCGACCGAGCCGGGCTTTGCCGTCACCTCGTCGGGGAGAAGCATGGTGCCGGTGGGGCCCGTCTCGGTCATGCCGTAGTTCTGGCGCTGATCGACTTCCGGGAACCGTCGGGCCAGTGCCAGCACCGCCTCCTGGGGCATGGCGGCCCCGCCGTAATTCCAGAGCCGGATGCTCGACAGATCGGGGGCGTCTCCGCCCGCCCGCGCCAGCGCATCCAGCAGATAAAGAAAGCCCGAGGGCACCGACAGCAGCACCGTGCTGCGCCGGGTCGCGATCCGCGCAAGGATGCGCGCCGCATCGAAGGCGGGCTCCACGATCATCGCCGCCCCGGCCCAGAGCGCGGCCAGCGGGTTGAAATGCACGCCCGAACTGGTGAAGAACGGCACCGCGTGATGATGCCGGTCATCCGGCGTCAGCCCCAGCGCCGTGCCGAAGATCGCCCCCGTGGCCACGGCAGAGCGGTGGCTGTGCTCCACCGCCTTGGGCCGGCCGGTGGTGCCCGAGGTGAAGATCAGATCGGCGACGGCCTCGGGCGCCACCTCGGGCAGGGCGAGACCGGCATCGGCATCCGCCGTCAGCCCGGCGAGCCCGTCGCCCAGGTCGATGCAGCGGGCAGCACCGCCCGCCCGCGTGATCGCGGCGGCAAGCCGCGGCATCAGCCCCGGTTCGGCAAAGGCGAGCCGCAGCCGGCCAAGCGCGATGGTGTGGTCCAGATCCTCGTCGCCATGGCGGGGGTTCAGCGGCACCAGCACACCGCCGGCCAGCGCCGCGGCATACTGCACCAGATGGGCCTCGGTGACGGCGGTGTTGCCGGCCAGCACGCCGATGCCGTCACCCGGCCCGACACCCGCCGCCACCAGCGCCCGGGCCAGCCGCTCCGCCTCCGCCGCCATGGCGGCGAAGCTGGTGACGGCCAGCCCGTCCGGCTCGGCCGGCCGCAGCAGCGAGGGGGCGATCAGCATGGGCGCCGCGCCATGTTCCGCCGCCCGCGCCCGCAGAAGACGGCCGAGCGTGCCCGTCTCCGCAATCCTGCGGGCGAGATCGGCTTCAAGCGGTCCCTGGGGCGTGGGGGCAGCCATGGCGGTTCCCTCTGGTGAGCTTATCGACCGGCCAGCTTATCGACCCGTGAGCTTATCGACCGGTGAAGGCCGGCTTGCGCTTCTCGCGGAAGGCGGCGACCGCCTCGCGATGGTCTTCGGTCAGGTTCGACATGCTCTCGTACCCGATGCAGGCATCCATCATCGAATGGGCCAGCTGCTTCAGGGCGATATTGGTCGCGGTCTTGGTCCAGCGGATCGCCTTGGTGGCGCCCCCGGCCAGGCGGTCGGCCAGGGCATAGACCTCGTCGTCCAGCCGCTCCGGCGCGACCGCGCGATTGATCAGCCCGATCTGCGCCGCCTCGGGGGCGGTCAGCAGGTCGCCGGTCAGCAGGAATTCCTTGGCGCGGGCAAAGCCGATCAGCTGCGGCCAGATCACCGCGCCGCCATCGCCCGCCACCAGCCCCACCGAGACATGCGGGTCGCCGATCTTGGCCTTGTCCGAGGCGATGATGATGTCGCACATCAGTGCGATGGTCGCACCCAGCCCGGTGGCATGGCCGTTCAGCCGGCAGATCAGCGGCTTTTCAAGATCCAGCTGGCTGAACACGATGCGCTTGGCCTCAAGCCCGGTGCGCTCGAATTCGCCGGGCACATCGATATGTTCCTGCATCCAGTTGATGTCGCCGCCGGCGCAGAAGGCGCGGCCGGCGCCGGTCAGCACCACCACATCGCTGTCCGGGTCCATGGCGAGGTCGGTGAACAGCCGCGAGAATTCCTCGTGCAGCCGGGCATTGACCGCATTCATCGCCTCGGGGCGATTGATGGTTGCGGTCAGCACGCGGTTGCGGCGTTCGAAGGTGAAGCACTGATAGTCGCGGAATTCGAAGGCGCCGGGTTCGGTGGTCACGGGGCTGGTTTCCTCTCAGGCGGGGCGGTTCGTCTGCCGCCCTTGGGTGATGTCTTCAAAGTCTCTGGCGATCAGGCGGCGTTGCTCTGCTCGGCGGTGGCGATGAAGCGGTCCAGATGCAGGTCGTTACCGCCCATGCCGGCGGCGATCACCTTCAGGCGCTTGAAGCCGTGGCCGACGATCATCTCGTCGGTCATGCCGATGCCGCCATGCAGCTGGATCGCCTCGCGGCCCACATGCATCGCGAGTTCGGCCACATGCAGCCGGGCGGCCGACACTGCGCGGGCGCGGGCGAGCACGTCGTCCTCGGCCAGCGCGACCGTCGCCATGATCACCATCGACCGCGCCTCTTCGCAGGCGATATGGATATCGGCCATGCGGTGCTGCAGTGCCTGGAAGCGGCCGATTTCCTGGCCGAACTGGCGGCGGGTGCGCAGATGGTCCAGCGTCGCCGCCTTCAGCCGCTCCATCACGCCCACCGCTTCCGCCAGTTCCGCGGTGATGGCGCGATCGATCAGCGCGGCCAGGATGGCATCCGCCGCGCCGGCCAGCAGGGCCGCCGCCGGCACCTCCGTGCCCTCGAACGCGATCTCGGCCGCGGTCATGCCGTCGAGTGTCGGATAGCCGGTGCGGGTGATCCCCGGCGCCGTGGCCTCCACCAGGAACAGCCCGGTGGTGCCGCCCGGCATGCTTGCCGAAACCAGCAGGCAATCCGCCTCGGCCCCGGCACGGACCACGCTCTTGGTGCCGTCCAGCCGCCAGCCATCGCCCACCGGCACCGCCCGGGTGCTGCGTGGGGCGGCCGGGTCGCGCAGGCCGGGCTCGTCATGGGCGAAGGCGACCACCAGCCGGCCGCCGGCGATGGCCGCCAGCCGCGCGTCGTCGTCGGCCGACCCGGTCAGCATCAGCGCCGCGGGGGCGATGACGGCGGTGGCCAGATATGGTTCCACCATCAGCCCGCGGCCGATCTCTTCCATCACGATCATGGTCTCGACCGCACCGCCGGCACTGCCGCCCGCGGCTTCGGGCAGCGCCACGCCCTGCCAGCCCATTTCCGCCATATCGGCCCAGGCGGCCCGGTCGAAACCGCCGGCCGCCGCGGCCTTGCGGCGCTTCAGATCATAGCGCTCCGCGACCCAGCGCCTGGCCATGTCGCGCAGCATCGACTGTTCTTCGGTGAAGCGGAAGTTCATGTGATGCTCTTTGTTTGGCCCTCGCCGGGCGGGCACTCCGTGCCCTTGGCCGCCGCCGGGTTTTTTTAGCCCCCTCGCCGGGCGGGCGCTGCCGCGCCCTTGGCCGCCGCCTCAATGGCGGCTGGGAGCCTGTTGTGAACGCAGGCAGTGCCCAGGCTTCCGGGCGTTGCGGTCAGAGGCCCAGGGCGTGTTTGGCCAGGATGTTGCGCTGGACTTCGTTGGAGCCGCCCCAGATGGTGGGGGCGCGGTGGTAGAGGAATTCGGCCAGGATGCCGGCGGCGCCGTCGAGGCCGATTTCGATGCCCTGCGCCTCTGCCTCCAGCAGCCGCACATCGAAGGGGATGCCGTAGAGGCCGAGCACGTCGGTGGCGAGTTCGGTGATCGCCTGCACCAGTTCGCTGCCGCGGATCTTGAGCAGGGAGGCCTCGGCCCCGGGACCGGCCCCCTCCATGGCGGCGTCCAGCATGCGCAGCGTGGTCCATTCCAGCGCCAGCACGCGGATCTCCAGCCGGGCGATGCGGTCGCGGAAGCGGGCATCATCGGCCAGCACGCCCCGGCCGTTGGCATGGGGCAGGCGGGCGGCCATGCGCCGGATCTTGCCGATCAGCCGCCTTGCCTTGCCGGTTTCGGCCGAGAGCATGCGCTCATGCCCCAGCAGGAATTTGGCGTAGGTCCAGCCCCGGTTCTCCTCGCCGACCCGCTCGCTCACCGGCACGCGGACATCGTCGAAGAACACCTCGTTCAGGTGATGGGCGCCATCGATCGAGATGATCGGCCGCACCGTCACCCCCGGCTGCTTCATGTCCAGCAGCAGGAACGAGATCCCCTCCTGGGGCCGTGCGGCATCCGCATCGGTGCGCGCCAGGCAGAACATCATGTCGGCCCAATGGGCCATGGTGGTCCAGATCTTGGATCCGTTGACGATATAATGGTCGCCATCGCGCACCGCCCGGGTCTTCAGCCCGGCCAGATCCGACCCGGCACCCGGCTCGCTATAGCCCTGGCACCAGAACACATCCGACGACAGAATGCCCGGCAGATGCCGTTCCTGCTGGTCGGCATTGCCATAGGTGAAGATCACGGGGCCCACATAATTCACCCCGAAGGGCAGCAGCCAGGGGGCACCGGCGCGCGCGGTCTCTTCCTGGAAGATATAGCCTTCCACCGGCGTCCAGTCGCACCCGCCCCATTTCTTCGGCCAGAACCCCGCAATCCAGCCCTGTTCATACAGGATCTTCTGCCAGCGGATGTGATCCGCACGGGAAAGATGCCGCCCCTCCAGCACCTTCGCCCGGATATCCTCGGGCAGCCGCTCCTCGCAGAACCGCCGCACCTGATCGCGGAACGCCCGCTCTTCGGCCGTGAACTCGGCGTGCATGCCTCGCTCCGAACTGATTAATGATTCATAAGTCATTATTCTTGTCGCTGAAACCGGGGCGGGGCGCAAGATCAAATCGCGTTGTGCAGTACAGAAGAAATTTTAGGAGGGGTTGTGCGGTGCGGTGGGAAAGGTGGCGGGGCGGGGCAGGGGACGAGGGGTGCCTACTTGCGTCTGCGGGGTTCGGCGGTTGATCGCGTGGGCAGCCTTACAGGTCTACGGCTTTGAACTCTTCGATCACGTCCCGAACACGATGCGGCGGACAGGATATGTAGTCCGACTAGATCTCATCACAGCCATGAGGATAGCCCAAGAGGTTGCTCATGGATGCTATTACGGCACAGTAGAATTCGATATCGTTCAGACTTTGCTTCGGCCATGCATCAAGAAGGATCTTTGCGACGTTTCTTTCAACGCCGATCAGTGTCTGGAACTCCCAATCCGGAAAGAAGGGCCCTTCGACGGCGGCGCGCAGGCATTCTCCTGCGATCTTCATCGCTTCCGGGCTGATTGCGCCCAGGTTTACCATGGGGCTGTTGGACCTTCATGATTGCCAGCTGGTGGGGATGTGGAGAAGAGCATCGCTACGATGTTGGTGAAGTTCATCCATGGATAGGTTTGGTGCCCAGGTTGGGCGGTTTAGCGGCGGAAATTTCCTCACCATGACGATAGTCGCACAGGGGTGGGCTTATACATCCCCCCGATCTCATGTGTTCTTCTGCGCCGGGAGATGAATTTAATGATGTGGCACGCACCTGTTCACAAAAGATCGTTTGGCCTCGGCTACTGATGCGGACGGCTATCTCGACTTTTGGTCGCATAAACCTCGCGGCGATTGATCGCTCCGTTGCGCTCATGCCTCTTCCATAATTCAGGTCGTCGGGGCTATGCTAGCGGTGGGTAGCTGGTGTCCACAAGAGGTTCTCAAAGCAGGTTTCTGCAAGGTTGGGGACAGGGCCCAACTCAAATATCTACCTTTTCAGTCTCGAGGCACCCCCTTGGCGGGAGAAGAAGGATATGAAGATAAAGCATGTAACCATTCATAATTTTCGGTCGGTTCACCATGCGGACTTTGATCTCTACGACTACACAATGCTTGTAGGGGCTAATAACTCCGGAAAATCTACCATTATCAACGCTTTAAGAATATTTTATGAAGATAGCATCAAATGGTCAAAAGATGATCTGCCCAAAATAGTTGGACCAGATCGAGAATCTTGGATTGAGTTAGAATTTGAATTAAATGATGATGAATTCAGGAGTCTACCTGAAAAATATCAGGGGCATTATCATAATCTAAAGGTAAAAAAATTCCTAGCATCCGAAGAAAGTCCGGGGCGGGTAAAATCTGGACAAAGTAATATATATGCCATGCTCCCGGATGGCTCTCTTGAAGAAAATCTATTTTTTGGGGCAAAGAGTATAAGTCAAGCAAAGCTCGGTAGGGTTATATATATACCTGCACTAAGCACTCCCTCAGAGAATTTCAAAACAACCGGAGCTTCGCCATTTCGTAATGTTATTTCTTTTTTGCTGAAGAAGGTCGTTGAAAATAGCAAAGGTTATGCCGCTTTGGGTACGGCGTTTGATACCCTCAATTCCGAAGCAAAGGGCGAAGCTGGATTTCTTTCGCAGCTAATTAATCCGATGAATACTGCATTGAGCAGGTGGGGTGTGAGTATGAAACTGGAAGTAAAGCCAGTCACCCCGGAGGAGATCGTTAAAAATCAAATAGCGCATGCTTTTCAAGATGAAAACTTTGATGGCGATCTATCTATTGATAGATTTGGGCATGGATTTCAGCGCTCTGTGATATACGAGCTAATTCGTCTGGCTCCAATATTTGAGGATTCGAAAAAACGAGACAAGAAAATTTTCGATCCGGACTTTACACTCCTGCTATTTGAGGAGCCAGAAGCGTTTCTCCATCCCAACCAGCAAGAAAATCTGGCGTTAAGCCTACGGAAGCTGGGCGGAGAGGCAAATCAACAGGTTCTCATTACAACACATTCTCCTGTTTTTGTCGGAAAGGCGGCTAAGGATCTCAAGCAGATTATCAGGCTGCACCGTCAAGAAGGCGTCAGCAGAGTCTTTCAGCCTTCTGAGCAGAATCTTGAGGAACTTCTGTCGGGAGCGAATAGACTCAAAGAAGCTCTTGAGAAATTTGTAAATGATTTAAGTATAGATGATTCAAGAAAGGCAAAAGCGAGGAGGCTGATCGCTAGTTTTCCAGACAGAGAAGTGGCGATACAGGAAGATAGTTTCCGGTTCCAACTTTGGCTTGACGGGGAACGGGCATCTGCCTTCTTTTCTGATAAAGTTATAATTTGTGAGGGAGCTACAGAAAAGGCGCTTCTTAACTATCTGCTAGAGAATGACTGGGAACAATTCAGAAGTAACAGTATCTTTATTCTTGATGCACTGGGTAAATATAATTTCCCGCGCTATCTTTTGCTGTTTGAAATTTTTGGAATACCACATGGTGTCCTCCTAGATGGTGACGTTAATAGAAATGAACATGAGGCAATTAATCAGCTCATTCACTCGCTTCGAGGAACATATACGATCGACATACATCAATTTGAGAAGGATTTGGAGGCATTCATCGGCACAGAGAAGCCGCAGTCCGGTCGTGATGACAAAAAGCCGATTGAGGTGCTTAAGGCCATTTCTGAAAATAGAATAGATATAATGAAAATATCGGAGCTACAGACAATTTTTTCCACTATCTGCGGCATAGGAAATAAAGAAAACTTACTATAAGATTATTATTTTGTCCAAGGACAATCACGCCCGTCCATGCTCAGCATGTAATCGTAGAGTTAAAATGGCGAGATCCACATCTTCCTTCGTTGGGCGAAATGTATGTTCGTTCATAAGATGATAGTGGAGTTCATTCTGCGGATGATCAAGCCGCTGCTCTTATTTGGCGGTCTAAATGAAGATGTCGTCATGATGATGCAATCGATGAGATTAATGACGCATGCTCGTTTCTGCCATCACCAACCTCACACGTCGCCCAAACCATCCTCATAATCCCGCGCCCCATGGATCACATGAACGATCAACACTCGGTCCTCTTCCACCCGATACAGAATAAGATAGTCGCGCCAGGGGCGGCGTCGCAGGCCGAGGTGTTGATAGCGGGGCAGGGTGGGGTAAGCGTGGGGTGTGTCGCCGAGGCGGCGGGCCACGTCGCGAAGTTCGCGGATAAAGCTTGCCGCGCGCCGCGGATTGTCCCGGGCGATGTGATCACCCACCGCCCGCAGGTCAGCCTTTGCCTCGCTGGAAAACTCGACCCTCACGACTCCGCGCGCGCGTCGGCCATCGCCATATAGCGGGCTTCGAGTTCGTCGAAGACGTCTTCGGCAGGGTGGGTGCGGCCAGCCGCGCCGTCGGCCAGGCCGCGCATGACGGCGGCGTCGAGGGCGGCCAGGCGCCGTTCGCGTTCCTCCATCAGGCGGAGGGCGTCGCGTATCACCTCGCTGGCGTTGTTGTACCGGCCGCTGGCGAGCTGGGCCTGAATGAAGGTCTCGAAGTGCTTGCCGAGGGTGTAGCTGCCGGGCATCGCCATTCTCCTCACCTCTATCGTTGAATGATAGTGTCGGCGCTGATGGCGTGCAATGTCCCGTGGCAGGCCGGGATGGACAGCTTCGCCGGCCCGATGCACCATCTGGCTGACGCGTCCATGCGGGAGACCTCAATGCCCCGACCGTCAGATTCTCCGGATCCGGCACCGCCCGGGCCATCCGACTGCCCCGAGGAATCAATCCCGGCCACCGCCACGCCGGATGTGTCGGCAGTCATCGATCCCAGGGTCTGTTTACGCGCCGCCATCGCCCGCGGCGTGAGCGACGACTTCATGATCGACGGCCGCGAACAGCCCGATCTCCCGCCCTCCGATCTCTCGCACTTTGATTTCTGACCCCCCAAAAAAAACAGCCGCACCCCCAAGGATGCGGCCGTTCTCACCCCGTCGCCCCGCCCTTGTCCGGGCAGGCCGCAGGTCAGCTCTTCTTCAGCGCCGCCGAGGCGTTGCCGATTTCGAAGGTGCCCTGGGCGGTGCCGCTTTCCGGCACGATTTCGCGGGCGCGGTCGCCGATCTCGTCGATGCGGGCGGCGATCTGTTCGGCGGCGTCGGGGCCGTCGCCGATATAGACGCCTTCGGTCAGCGTCACATAAGCGCGTTCAAAGCTGCCGGCGCCGGCGTTCAGGATCATGCGGGTCGGCGCGTCTTCCGACACCAGGTAGAGCAGGCCGGGGGAGACCGTTTCCGGGCGCAGCGCCGCCAGAACCTCGGCGGTCATCAGGCCTTCGGTCATGCGGGTCGCGGCGGTGGGGGCCAGGCAGTTGACGCGGATGTCGTTCTTCACGCCTTCCAGCGACAGGGTCTGCATCAGCCCGACCAGCGCCATCTTGGCGGCGCCGTAATTGGACTGGCCGAAATTGCCGTACAGGCCCGACGACGAGGTGGTCATCACCACGCGGCCGTAATTCTGCGCGCGCATGATCTCCCACACCGCCTTGGTGCAGATCACCGCACCCATCAGGTGCACGTCGACCACCAGGCGGAAATCGTCCAGGCTCATCTTCGCGAAGCTCTTGTCGCGCAGAATGCCGGCATTGTTGACCAGAATGTCGACCCGGCCCCAGCGCGCCATGGTCTCGGCGACCATCGCCTCAACCGCCGCCGCATCGGTCACCGAGGCGCCGCTCGCCATGGCCTCGCCGCCGGCGGCCTCGATCTCGGCCACGACCTGGGCGGCCGCATCCGAAGACCGCCCGTCGGCGCCCAGATCGTTCACCACCACCTTCGCACCGCGCGCGGCCAGCGCCAGCGCATGACAGCGGCCCAGGCCGCCGCCGGCCCCGGTAACGATCGCAACGCGGCCGTCGAACCTCATGCTCATGAACTCCACCTTCCCTGTCGGTCATCTTCCGCTCCGCAGGTCCGGCCACGCTCTTGGCATATGTTCCCGGGCAAACAGCCCTCCGGGCATATGGGGGCATGATCGGCGGACCCGCCGCCCGCAGCGCGTCTGCCGCGGGCCGGCGCGATCATAGCGGCTGCGCGCCGCAGCGCAAAATATACGGTGTTTGAAAGATCTTATGGCCGGCCATAGGCGCCGGACCCGCCGGCCTCGGCCGAGGCCTCCCGCGCTGCGGCGAAGATCAGGGCGCGGTCGGCCTCGGGCAGTTCGCTGCCGCTGGTCGTGGTCACCACGCAGGCCACCTCGTGCTGGGCATCGAAAACCGGCGCCGCCTGGCCGGTGATCCCTGAGAGCAGATGGCCGCTGAGTTCATGGCCGAAGCTTTCGCGGATCCGCGCCAGATCGCGGGCAGCCGGCGGCTTGCCGCGAAACGGTGCCGGCTGGAGTTTGCGCGCGACCTCGATCCGCTCCGGCGGCAGGAAAGCCTGAAAGACCAGGCCGCAGGCGGTGTTGTCCAGCGGCAGCACATCGCCCAGGCCAATGGCGCTGATCGAGAAATAGGCGCTGCGATACCAGCGCACCACGGTGGGGCCGCGATCGGTCCAGATCGCCACCCCGCCGCTGGCGGCGATGCGCATGGCCAGCGCCTTCATATGCCGCGCCGCCACCTCCACCGCATCGATCCGGCGCAGCGCGCCGATGCCGATATCCAGCGCCGTGGGCCCCAGATCATAGCGGCCGCTGGCGGCTTCCTGCACCGCCAGCCCTTCCTTGATCAGGCTTTGCATATAGCGATGGGCGGTGGAGGTGCCGGTGCCGGCGCGCCGGGCCAGATCACTCAGCGCCATCGGCCCCTCGGCATCGGCCAGGATGGTGAGAAAGCGCGCCGCGATCGAGACCGACTGGATGGTACCGGATCGCCGCTCCACACCCTTGTCGTCCTCCATCTCCACCCCGCTCATCGAAGCACCGAGGGCAGCCAGAGGGAAATACCGGGGAAAGCGAGCAACAGAACCATGACGACCATTTCGGCGAGAAGAAACCACGCGGCGCCGCGCACCACGCGGCCGAAGGAGATGCCGGCCGGCATCAGACCATGGGCCGCAAACAAGTTCAATCCGAGCGGCGGCGTGATCAAGCCGATCTCGATATACTTCACCGCGATCACCCCGAACCAGACCATGTCGAGCCCGCGTGCCTCCACCGCCGGCAGGAAGATCGGCAGCGCCAGCAGCATCACCCCCATCGGGTCCAGCACCGTGCCCAGTGCCAGCAGCACCACCGACAGCACCAGCAGGAAGGCGATATCGGTGTCGGCGAAGGCCGCCAGATGGCCGGCGACGAATTCCGGGAAGCCGGTCAGCGCCAGATAGGTGGACAACGTGCTCGCCCCCACCGCCACGATCAGGATCGCGGCCGTGGTCCGGGCGGTGTCGGCAATGGCGGCCCGAAAACCCGCGCGGTCGAGCGAGCGGCGGATCAGCGCCACGATCAGCGCCGCCAACGCCCCCAGCCCGCCCGCTTCGGTCGGCGTCGCGAAGCCGCCATAAAGCCCGGCGATCACCATGGCAGCGATCGCTGCCACCGGCCAGACGCCCAGAACCTCGCGCCAGCCGGGCCGGGGGCCGTCATCCGCGCCGCCGGCGCTGCCGGCGATGGCGGGGTTCAGCCGCGCGCGCAGGATGATCATCACCGAATAGGCAAGGGCGGTCAGCAGCCCCGGCACCAGGCCGGCGGCGAACATGGTCAGCACCGATTGTTCGGTCAGGATCGCGAAGATGATGAAGGGGATCGACGGCGGGATCACCGCGGCGATGGTGCCGGCACAGCCGCAGACCCCGGCGATCAGCCCCGGATCGTAGCCGCGTTTCAGCATCTGTGGCACGGCGATGCGGCCGACCCCCACTGTGGCCGCGAGGCTCGACCCCGATGCCGTGCCGAAAGCCGCGCAGGTGATGTTGGTGGCAACCGCCAGCCCGCCCGGCACCCGCCGCGTCAGGTGCTGGAACAGCGCGAACAGCACATCGGCCAGCCCGGCGCGGGCGACGATATTGCCCATCAGCAGGAACATCGGCACGGCCGACAGCTCCCAGCTGGCGGCGAATTCGAGCGGCGCGCGCGACAGCAGGGCAAAGCCCGGCCCGATGCCGATCATCGCCACCGTCCCCGCCAGCCCCGCCGTGAACAGGGCGAAGGCGATCGGCACCCGCAGGGCCGCCAGCCCCAGGAACAGCAGCAGGGCCAGGCAGGCCTGGTATTCGGGGGACAGGGTCTCAGGCGCCATGGGGGGCCTCCACCGGCGGGCGGCCGGCTGCGGTGCGGATCAGCTGAACCAGGGCCACCAGCGCGAGCGCGCCGAAACCCGCCACCACCGCCCAGCGCCCCGGCCAGACCGGCAGGGAAAAGCCGGTCAGGACCACCCGCTCGCCGCGCAGCGTCGCCACCCAGGCGACATCGAAGGACAGCCAGGTGAACAGCCCCGCCACCGCCACCGTCACCAGGGCGGCGGCCAGCCGCTGCAGGTAAAGCGCCCGGCCGCCCAGCCGTTCGGCCAGCACCGCCACCTCGATCTGCCGGCCGGTGGCCTGAAGCCCCGCGAGCGGCAGGAAGACCGCCATCACCATATAGATCCGGGCCACCGCCTCGGGCATGCCTTCGGGTGTGCCGCCGCCGATCAGGCGGATGATCAGATCCAGCGCCATATGGGCGAACATGGCGAGCACCGCCAGTTCGCCCAGCGCACCGGTGGCCGCGGCCGCAAGCGCCGCCACCCGGTCGAGGATGCGCATCAGCCGGGGCACGCTGCCAGGCTTTCCGGGAAGACGGTCTCGGTCAGCAGCCGGGTCATCTCGGCCGGGTCGGCCTTGATCTTCGGCAGGTAGTCCTCGTGCCATTTGCGGTAGATCCCGGCGATCCGCTCTGCGAAGGCGTCGGGTTCCGCGATGCCGCGCGCGGCCGCACGGGCCGCCAGCGCCTTGATCTCGCCCGCCTGATAGGCGGGCCAGGCCGCCTGCATCGCCGCGTCGCCGCCCGAGAAGGTCGCAACCGCTTCAAGCTTCGGGCGCACCATGGCATCGGCGTCGATATAGGCCTTCTGCACATAGGGCAGGGCGGATGCGGCGGCATGGGCCAGGATCGCCTTGCGGTCGGCCTCGCCGATCCGGCACCAGGCGTCCAGGCTGACCGAGACCGGCACCGCGCCACCGACGATGCCCTGGGGCATGTCGATCACGCCCCTGACGACATCGGTCAGGCCATAACTCTGCGCCCAGCTGAGCGGCACCAGCGCGCAATCGGTCTTGGCCGTCTGCAGCGAGATCAGCAGATCGGTGATCGAGGTGGTGACCGGGATCATGCCCAGCGCCTCGGCCCAGCGCGCCTCGGGGCTGCCGATCACGCTGACCCGGCGGCCCTGAAGATCGGCCTTGCCCGCAACCGGGCTGGTGCACTGCATCGCCATCGGTGCGGTCGCATTCAGGAACAGCGGGATCTGGCCCTCGCGGCGCATCTCGTCCAGGCAGTCGGGGCAGCCCTGAAAAAAGGCTTCGTTGATCGCGCCCATCGCCGCCACCGGGTCGACGCCGAAACCGGTCAGTTCCGACATCACCGAGGCATGGGGCAGGTCGGACGGGTAGAAGGCCAGTACCACGAAGCCCGCATTCACCACGCCGTCGCGGATCGAGGACAGCACCGTCGGCATCTTCACCACCGTGCCGCCGAACAGGCCGCGGAATGTGACCCGGCCTTCGGTCACGGTCTCGATGCCCTTCAGGAAGGGCACCACGCCCTCGCGATTGAACAGCGCCTGTTCCGGCACCGGCGACCCATAGGTCAGCGTCGCCGCCTCCGCCGCCGTGCCGGCGGTCGCCGCCAGGCAGATCGCCGCCGCGGCAAGCCCGCGGCGCAGTGTCGTCAATCTGGTCATGGGTCCTGTCCCCCGGTCTGTCGTCTCCCGCTCCGCGACCGGCCTTGCTGTCCTGTATCGCGGAATATATTCTGGATCGTGGAACACGCTCCGCCATCTGTCAAGGACGCCCGCATATGCGTAAGGAATTGATCGGTCTCGATCATCTGATGATTTCAACCCCGGATCTGCCGGCGATCCGCGCCTGCTATCAGCGGCTGGGTTTCTCGGTGACGCCCTGGCGGACCAACGAGCCGATGGGCGGCGGCAGAACCGGCGGCCGCGGCGGCAACCATCTGGTGCTGTTCCGCCCCACCGATGACCGCATGACCAATTTCCTGGAATTCGCCTATGCCGACCCGGCCCATGCCGTGCCCTATATGCGCGACCTGCTGGGCCGCAGGCCGGCGCTGGCGATGATCGTCCACGCCGCGACCGATCTCCGCGCCCTGGATGCGGGCTGGCAGGCGGCAGGCTTTCCGCCCTGCATGTATTACGAACTCGACACCGACTATCGCGACCCCGAGGACGGCACGGTCGACCGGATCCATTTCCGGGTGCTGGTGCCCGATGCGCCGCGCGGCCCGCTCGCCTTCAATGCCTGCGAGGTGATGGACCGCAGCCATTATCTGCGCCCGGCCTGGATCACCCATCCGAACAGCGCCGAATACTGGGCGGCGGCGACGGTGGTGACCGATGATCCGGCGGCGATGCGCAATCATCTGGCAGCGATTTACGGCATCGATCCGGCCGGGCAGGGGCCGGTCTCGGTGACCCTGGGCGATCAGACCCTGACGGCGATCGATGCCGCAGGCTTCGCCGCCGCCTGGGGCGATGCCGCGCGTCGCGCCGATGGCAGCGCCGCCGAACTGGCAGTAGAGGTGCGCATCGCCTCGGCCGATACCGCCCGCGCGGTGCTTGCCCGCAATGGCGTGCGCTTCCGGGACGAGGGCAGCCGGCTGGTCGTGCCCGCGGCCGAAGCCGGCGGCATCGTGCTGGTGCTGGCCGAGGCCGCCTGAGCCATGCGCGCCCCCCAAACCCACGAAACCCTCCCCATGGCTGGCGCCATCGGCCTGATCGGCGGCACCGGCTGGCCCTCCACCGCGCTTTATTACGAGCGTCTGAACCGTCTGGCAGAGCCGGGCACCGTGCCGGTGCTGATCGCCAGCCTGTCCTTCGCGCCCGTCCTGGCCGATGCCGAACGCGGCCGCTTCGATCTGGTCACCGCCGCCTTCGTGGCGGCGGGGCAGGGGCTTGCCGCGGCCGGGGCCGGTGTGATCGGCCTTTGTGCCGCCACCGCGCATCTGGCCTTCGATGCGGTCGCCGCTGCCGTGCCCGTGCCCTGCCTGCACATCGCAGAGCCCTTCCGGCACCCGGCCGGTCTCTTGCCCAACGGTCTCTTGTCCAAAGGGGCCGCGGTCGGCGTGCTCGGCACGGCACAGACCCTTGAAGCGGGTGTATTTACGGGCCCCCTCGCCGCGGCCGGCCACAGGGTGGTGACACCCGGTGCCGGGCTGGCGGCGGGGCTCGACCGGGCGATCAAGACCGGCATTTCCTCCGGGCGTCCGACCCCGGCGGATATCGCCGCGGTTCAGGCCGCCCTCGACGATCTGGTTGCGGGTGGGGCCGATGCCGTCGTGCTCGGCTGCACCGAATTGCCGCTGATCCGCGACCGGCTGCGGCCGGCCGTGCCGCTGATCGATGCGGTGGCGGCCCATTGTCAGGCCCTGCTGTCGTGGTCGCGCGGCTGAGTGCTGCCGCCTGTGCCAAAAAAAACCGCGCCGCGGGAGACAAGAACCCGGCAGGCGCGGTGAAGGATCGCACAGGGAAAGTGCGGGCAAGGAGACGACCATGACGAGCCGAAGGTCCGATGACCCGGTCCGTCCCGATGTCCAGATCACATTACCGCTGCACTGCTTAACGAGGCGTGAACTCCCGCAGGATTTTCGCGGGCCCCGACAGAAATCTGCATGATGTGTCGCAGATCGGCGCTCCGCGACGTGCAACGGGTCTGTGTCCTTTTCGGGGCGCGCGTCAGGGTCTTGCGGGTTCTTCTTGCCTGTCTTTCGCGTGCAACAGCAGGTCCCGGGGGGTGATATCCCTCCCGCGGGTGAAAAACATTGCCGGAAGATGTCCACCGGGTGTCAGCGCCGGGGCCTTGGCGGGCCCCGGCTGCCGGCCTCCGATCCGTGGCCAGGGTGACCACAAAACGCCACCTGGACCTTCGCCCCCATCAACCCATATCATTTCAACGACGCGGCGCACGGAACAGACACCGCAGCCGCCGGAGTGTCATCGGTCAACACAGCCGACGGGGGATGCATCATGTCGCATGTCACCGCAAGTATCGGAAATCTTCCCTACGCCGTCTCGATTTCGACCGGAAACCATCGCCTGGCGTCCGACGAGCCCGTGGTCATGGGCGGGGGCGATCATGGCCCCACACCACACGATCTTCTGTTGTCGAGCCTTGCATCCTGCACGCTGATCACGCTCAAAATGTATGCGCATCACAAGCACTGGCCGCTGCTGGCGCTCGACGTGGAGTTGAGCTTCATCCGCGATGAAGCCGCAGAAGATGCAGTGACGGTGGAGCGGGTGATCACGCTGCACGGGCCGCTTTCCGATGCCGCCCGCGACGAACTCGCCGATCTGGCCGAACGCACGCCGGTCACGCTTCGTCTGAAGCCGGGTCTGCCGATCAACACCATCTTCCGTCAGGCGGCGGTGCCGGTGATGGCGGAGGCCTGAGCGAGCCTCCGTCATCCTTCGCGGCCGGCGGCCTCAGGCCGCCGCCACCGCCCTCAGGAAGCCGTCCACCGTGCCGCGCAGCCGGGTGGAGCGTTCCGCAAGCGTGCGCGCCGTGCTCAACACCTGCGCCGAGCCCGACGCGGTGGCTTCCGCCGCGATGGTCACCCCGCCGATCGTGTCGGTCACGTCCTGGGTGCCGCGGGCGGCCTGGTCGGCATTTCGGCCGATTTCGGCGGTCGCGGCCGACTGCTGCTGCACCGCGGCGGACACGGCACTCGACATGCCCTGCACCCGGTGCACCACTTCGGCCATCCGGCCCACGGCATCCAGCGCCGCGCCGATGCTGCCATGCATATGCTCCACCCGTCCGCGGATGTCGCCGGTGGCCCGTGCGGTCTGGGTCGCCAGGCCCTTCACTTCCGATGCCACCACGGCAAAGCCCTTGCCAGCCTCTCCGGCGCGCGCCGCCTCGATGGTTGCGTTCAGCGCCAGCAGATTGGTGTGGTTGGCGATCTCTTCGATCAGCGCAATCACCGCGGCGATATCGTTGCCGGCGCGGTCCAGCTCGCCACCCAGCACCTTCACGCGCTCGACCTCGTCGCTGGCATCGCTTGCAACGCCACGGGCGGTCTCCATCTGCCGGGCCACTTCCGAAACGGTCGCGGTCAGCTCTTCGGTCGCCGCCGCCACTGCCTGAACATTGGCCGAGGCCTGCCCGGCCGAACTGCCCACGGTCGAGGCCTGGCGCGAGGTCTCTTCCGAGCTTGACGACAGCAGCTGGGCGGTCGCTTCCAGCTCCACGGCCGAACTGCTCATCACCGCCAGCATCTCGGCCACTTCATGGTCGAAATCGCGGATCAGCTGTGCCACCTCGGCGGCGCGGCGCTCGCGGGCCGTCACCTGAGCGGCTTCCGCTTCCAGCAGCCGGCGGCGTTCCTGCGCATTGTTGCGGAAGACCAGCATGGCGCGGGCCACGTCGCCGATTTCGTCGCGGCGATCGGTGCCCTGAACCTCGGCATCCAGATCGTCGGCCGCCAGCCCGTTCAGCCGCCGCACGGTGCGCTGCAAGGGGCGCGCGATGGTGGCGATGGCGATCAGCAAGCCGGCGATCAGGCCGGCCAGGGTACCGACGATCGCGGTGACCACGATTTCCATTTCGGTCTCGTGGCCCAGCATGCGGGCATCTTCGGCAACCGCATGCGCCCGGGCCTCGATATCCTCGACCAGATGCGCCACCTCGTCAGACAGGGCGTGGGTGGTGGCACGACCCCGCTCCACCTCCTCCACCACGGCCCGCTGGGCGGCGTCGATCTCGCGGCCCTCGTGGCGGCGCGCCACCTCCAGGGCGTGATGGACCTCGCCGACATAAGTCTCGAAATGCTGTTCGATCAGCGCAATGCGCGGCAGGTCGCCTGCTTCGGCATGATGGGTCATATCCTCCAGCAACTCGCGGAAGCGCAGCACGCTCTCCTCGATCTCGGCGGTTGCTGCGGGCAATTCGCGCGGATCGGCCGCCAGCCGGTATTCGGCGTGGCGGATATCGCTGATCGCCTTGGTCGCCAGCGTGCCGTCCAGCACCTCCATCCCGGCCTCTTCAACCCGGGTGGTGGCATCGATGCACACCACCAGGCCGCGATAAGACACCACCGATATCGCCGCGGTCACCGCCGACATCAGGATAACGATCGATGCCACCTTGTGGGTCATCTTCAGGTTGGAGACAAATCTGTTCAGCATGGCAGGCGCCGCCGTCTTTTTGTGGGAAGCTGACGGCAGTATCCCTGTTTCCCTTTAAACAAATGTAAAAAGCGCCGTGCGAAATATTTGCGGCACCCCGCTCCTTATACCAATCATCATGGATGATACATGGCCAGTACAGCCTGTTCAGCCGCGAATCAGTCGCATGATCACCCGGTCGAGGGTCTGCAGAAAATTGGACCGGTCGCGCTGGGTCATCGGCTTCGGGCCCTTCAGCCCGCCCTGATCGGCGCCGGCGCGCAGATCGGCCATCAGCGCCCGCATCGCCAGCGCCTGGCCGATATTGGCCCGGCTGAATTCTCGGCCATCGGGGGCGATCACGGCCGCCCCGGCTTCCAGGCAGCGGGCGGCGAGCTGGATGTCGGCGGTGATCACCACATCGCCGGGCGTGACATCGGCGACGATCCGGTCATCCGCGGCATCGAAGCCGTCGCCGACGGTCACCAGCTCAACCCTCGGGTCCTGCGGCACGTTCAGCCAGGCATTGGCCACCACGCGCACCTTCAGCGACAGGCGCTGCGCCACCTTGTAGGTTTCGGCCTTCACCGGGCAGGCATCGGCATCGATATGGATCACGGGTGGGGTCATGGGGCGGCAGTCTGCCCTGATCCGGCCTCGGATGCCAGCGCCGCGGCGCGGGCCAGCAGCCGTTTCGCATTGCCATAGCGGGGCAGCTCCACCTCGATCCCGTCCAGCATCACGCGGGCGGCACCCTCAGCCCGTGCCGCCTCGAAGGCCGCAACCAGCCGCTCGGCCTCAGCCACCTCGTGCACGGCCGGGGTCAGCGCGGCATTGATCACCGCCGCATGGGCGGGGTCGACCAGGCTTTTGGCGACATAGCCCAGCCGCCTTGCGCGCAATGCATCCGCCCCGGCGCCTGCGTCATCGCGCCAGGTATAGGGGCAGTCGACGGCGATCACGCCCGCCGCCACGCAATCGACCAGAAACCGGCCGCGGGCATGGTCCAGCTCGGCCGCATCGGGCCCGCGTATGGCCCCCAGATCGGCGGCGAGGTCTTCCGATGCCATCAGGCAGCCGGCGACGCGCGGGCTGGCGGTCGCGATCTCGAAGGTCAGGCGCAGCGCGCGGGCACTTTCGATATTGGGTAGCAAAGCGGTGGAACCCGGCGGAATGTCATATGCCGCTTCCAGCGCCGCCACCGCATCGGCAAGCCGGATCACGTCCTCAGGGCCGCTCACCTTGGGCAGGGCCACGATCTCAGGCCGGCCGCGCATCACGGCCTTGAGGTCGGCCATGCCGTCGCCATCGAGCGGATTGACCCTGACCGCCACCCGCTTGCCCGCCGCCCGCCAGCGCTCATAGGCCGCAGGCGCCAGCGCCCGAGCCTCGGGGCGGCGGGCAGGGGGCGTGAAATCCTCCAGCTCGTGGATCAGCAGATCGGCGGGGCAGGCCGCCGCGTCCGCGATCGCGGCCTCCGAGGCGCCTTCCACGAACAGCCAGCTGCGGCAGAGGCGGAAGCGGTCGGGCGCCGAAGTCGTGTCGGCGGCAGCGCTCATCCCCGCACCCGCTCGGTCGCCTCGAACTGGCGGGCGGCATCCAGCAGCACCGGCAGATATTCGCCCTCCAGCATCTCCACGCTCACCCGCGCCGCCTGGGCGCTGACATTCATCGCCGCCACCACCACGCCGGTGCGGTCATGCAGCGGCACCGCGATCGACCGCAGCCCCAGCTCCAGTTCCTGATCGGCGATGGCATAGCCCTGGTCGCGGACCAGGGCCAGCCGGTCGCCCAGGCTTTTCATGTCGCCCAGGCTGTGGGGGGTGCGGGGCTCGAAAGAAATGTCGCGCAGCAACATATTGCGCCGGGCCGGCGGCAGGTTGGCCAGCAGCACCTGGCCCATCGAGGTGCACCAGGCCGGCAGCCTTGCCCCCACATTCAGGCTGATCGCCAGGATCCGGTGCCGGGCGGCGGCGCGGGCCACATAGATGATGTCGATCCCGTCCAGCACGGCGGCAGAGCAGCTTTCGCCCAGCGTGTCGCTCACCCGGCGCAGCCAGGGCTGGATCGCCTCGGTCATGTCCAGCGACGACAGGTAGGAAAAGCCCAGCTCCAGCACCATGGGCGTCAGCTCGAAATACTTGCCGTCGCTGCGGGCATAGCCCAGCGCCTCCAGCGTCAGCAGGAAGCGGCGGGCGGCCGCACGGGTCAGCCCCGTGCGCTCCGCCACCTCGCTCAACGTCTGGCGTGGCGCCTCGGCGCCGAAGGCGCGCACGACACTCAGGCCGCGGGCGAAGGATGCGACGAAATCAGGCGAATCCGGGTCGATCATCGGCCGCTCCGCGACAGCATGGGTGCCGTTCGTGGGGTGAACGTCCCCCATGCTAGGCGAACGAAGCCCATCCGTCCATCCACGCATCCGTGTCGTCTTGTGGCCACATGGAAAAAGCCAGGTATCGCATTGAACCTGCGCGGCGGATGGTCTATCTGGGGAAGGGCGTGTCGGGACCACACCAGAGGTCATTCCCCCGGGGACGGGCGGGGAATGCACCTGTCGTGCAGGAGCCCGTGCCGTGCCCCAGACCGGCGCCCTCGATCAGACCAGTCCCTCCGATCAGACCAATTCCGTCGATCAGACCAATACCCTGGGCCCGAACGACCACATCCAGTCGCTGACCCCGCTTCGGGGCATCGCGGCGCTCTGGGTGGTGGTCTATCATTTCAGCTTCCAGTATCTCCCCAATATCCGCCCCGAGGCGCTGACCGAGGCGATCGGCAAGGGGTATCTGGCCGTCGATCTCTTCTTCATGCTCAGCGGCTTCGTCATCACCCATGTCTATCACCGCAGCTTCACCGCCGATCCGCCCGGCCGGTACCGGGATTTCGTCAAGGCGCGGATCGCCCGGCTGTACCCGCTGCATCTGGCAGTGCTGGGGTTGTTCGTCGCAACCACGCTCGGCGCCCGGGCGATGGATTATGCCCTCACCGGGCATTTCGAGATGATCCCGGTCGACGGCGCGCGGTCGATCAGCGCGCTGGTCGCCAACCTGTTCATGCTTCAGGGGCTGAAGGCGTCGGAACTCAGCTGGAACTATCCTGCCTGGTCGATCAGCCTGGAATTCATCGCCTATCTGATCTTCCCGATGCTGTTGCCGCGGATCTGGGCGGCGCCGCGCGGGGCGAAGCTCGCGCTGGCCGGCCTGCTCTATGCGGCGCTGGCCTGGTTCGCCTGGGATACCGGCGACGACTTCAATCAGTGGAACGGGCCGCAGACCCTGCTGCGCTGCCTGCCGGAATTCCTGCTCGGCAGCCTGCTTTATGCCGCCTTTCGCCATGGTGGCGCCGGTCGGCTGCTGGGAGGCGACGCCGCCGGCCTTTTCCTGCTCGGCCTGACGCTCGTCTGCCTGCATCTGGGGGCGCCGGATCTCGTGACCGTCACCCTGTTCGCCGGGCTGATCCTGGCGCTGGTCGCCAATCGGGGGCTGGTCGCGCGCGCGCTCAACATCCGGCCGCTCGACTGGCTGGGCCGGGTGTCCTATGCGCTCTATCTGATCCACGGCTTCGTGCAATACGCCGCCACCCGGATCATCACCGATCTGACCGGGGCGGGGCGAGAGGCGCTGTCGCCGGGGTGGTCGCTGGTCACCTTCGCGATCATGACCGCGGTGAGCCTGGCCCTTGCCCACCCGGCCCATCACCGGATCGAGATCACCGGCCGGCGGGGTCTGCGCCGGCTGCTCGGCATCGACCGGCAGCCGGCGGCGGCGTAGCAGGCCGGCCGTCAGAGGGGATCGACCGGCAGGGTCGGGCCGACCCGCGCCTCGATCGCGGCGCCGGCATCCAGCATGGTCGCTTCTTCATAGCGGCCGCCGACGATCTGCACGCCCAGCGGCACCCGGCCGGTGCCGTCGGGCGACGGCATGAAGCCCACCGGCACCGACAGCCCCGGCAGGCCCAGGATGGCGGTGGCGTTCAGCGGCGCGAAGGCGTCGATCAGCGGTCGAAGTTCCGCCGCGGGTTTGCGGTCGGCCTCGCGGTCCATGGCTGGTTCCAGTGCCACCGGCATCAGGATCAGGGGCGTGTGCTCGAAAAAGGCCAGCCAGTTGCGCAGGATGGCGTTGCGGCGGGCAAGGCCGGCGATGAAGCCGGTCAGGTCCAGTTCCCGCCCGGCCAGCGCCATGGCGTCGACCATGTTGTTCAGCACCGCATCGCCATAGGTCCGGGCGGTTTCGCGGGTGCCGAACAGGTTCTCGGTGGACAAAAGGTCGAGCCAGAGCTGGTGGGCTTCGGCGAAATTGGGCGGGCTCGCCTCCATGACCTCATAGCCGGCCTCACTCAGCCAGGTGGCGGCCAGGCGCAGCGCGTCCGCCACCGGCGGCGTGGTGCCCTCGGGCACGAACAGGGCGACCCGGATCGGCGCCGCATGCCGCCGCGGCCGTTCCGGAACCGGCACCCACCAGGGGTCGCGCGGGTCGCGTGCCGCCATGGCGCCCAGGCCCAGCCGCAGATCCCGGATGCTGCGCGCCAGCGGCCCCTGCACCGCGGCCAGATTGGAGACGATCATCCGCTCCACCCCAAGCGACGGATTGAACGCCGCCACCCGGCCCAGCGTCGGCCGGATGCCGGTGACCCCGCAGCAGAAGGCCGGCAGCCGCACCGATCCCCCCAGATCATTGCCATGGGCGAGCGGCCCGATGCCGGCCGCCAGCGCCGCCGCCGCCCCGCCGCTGGACCCGCCGGCGCTGCGGCCGGGGGCGTGGGGGTTCAGCGTCGCCCCGTGCAGCGGGTTGTCGGTGAACCAGCGCATCGACAGGCTGGGCGCATTGGTCCGGCCGAAGGGCACGGCGCCGGCCAGTTTCCAGTTGCGGGAAACCGGTGCATCCTCGGCGGCGATATTGCCGGCCAGCGCCGGCAGGCCGTTGGTGGTGGCGGATCCCGCCAGGTCGATATTGATCTTGATCGTCACCGGCACGCCGTGCAGCGGCCCGGGCTCTTCCCCGGCAGCCAGTGCCGCATCGGCGCGGTCGGCGGCGGCGAAGGCGCTTTCGTCCAGCCGAATCACCACGGCGTTGATCCGGCCGTTCACGGCGTCCATCCGCTCGAAACAGGCGGTCAGCGCCTCGCGTGCCGAAATCGCCCGGCTGCGGATGCCGGTCGCGATCTCGGTCGCATCCCACTGCCAGAGCGGGGTGGTCGGCAGTGCTGTCTCGGTCGTCATGAAAGACCCTCCGGCGGTTGGGGGAGAGATGCGTGGGAAGATGCGTGGGTGGGGGCTCACCGTCCCGACAGCGTCATGCCGCCGGGGGCGCTCGTCCCCTCGCTTTCGAAGGCGCGGAGCATGGCGGCCATGGCATGGGCCCCGGGGTCGTCGCTGGCATCGAGCGCCCCGATCACCCCGGCGCGGTCGGCGGCGGTCTTGTCCTGGTTCAGCTTGAACTTGGCCTCGACGCGGTCGAGCGGCATGTCGATCGCCACGATCCGTTCCAGCCTGGGCAGGATCAGCTCGTCGGGCATGGCCGCGAAGGACCAGGGGCCGCCGAGAGGCGTGTCCCAGAGGGCGACGGTGCGGCGGAGCACGGCCAGGATCTCTTCCGGCTCCTCCACCAGGCGTGGCCGGCCGATGCCGTGGATGGCGGCGTAATTCCAGGTCGGGAAGGTCATCCGGTCTTCGTACCAGGACGGTGAGATGAAGGCGTGCGGCCCCTGGAAGATCGCAAGGGCCGGGGTTTCCCCGCCAATGAAATGGCGCCATTGCTCGTTGTTGCGCGCCATATGGGTCACGAGCCGCGGCGGCGCATCCGGGCGTTCGTCGACCAGCATCGGCAGATGGGTGGCGACCGGCCCGTCGGCACCGGTCGAGACCAGGGTCGCGAAGCTCCAGGCCCGCATCGCCTGGTGGATGATCCGGGGCCGCTCTTCCAGATAGGCGGCGGGGGTGTACATCGGCGCTGCCTCCCTCAGTTCAGGCGAAGGGTATGTTTCAGCCAGAGCGCCGTGTCGTCCAGCGCCTCGCCGGCGACTTTCGCCACCGATACCGCCTCAAGGAAGCTGTGCACCGTGCCGGGATAGACTTTCGCCCCGACCGGAACCCCGGCCGCGGCCAGACGGTCGCGCATCTCCAGGTTCTCGTCGTAAAGCGGGTCGCATTCGGTGATCACCATCCAGGCCGGCGGCAGGCCGGTCAGGTCGGCATCCAGCACGCGCAGCCGCGGGTCGAAGCGCTGCTCGGGGTCGGCGACGTAATTCATCAGGAACCAGAGCATCATATGGGTGGTCAGCAGATAGTTGCCGCCGCCCCAGCGCAGCACCGACGGGCTGACCAGATCCATCGAGAAGCCGCCGTAATTCAGCACCATGGCGGCGATGGGCGCCTCGCCGGCATCGCGGAAGGTCAGGCAGGCCGAGACGGTGAGGTTGCCGCCGGCCGAATCGCCGCCAAGCGCGATCCGGGCCGGATCGAGGCCGAATTCGGCGGCGCGGGCATGGATGGCGCGCACGACATCCACCACCTCCTGCGGCGCCTGCGGGAAGCGGGCTTCCGGCGCCAGGGAATAGTCGATGCCGATCACCACCATCCGGGCGCGGGCGGCATATTCGCGCATCAGCCGGTCATGGGTGTCCAGGCTGAACAGCACGAAACCGCCGCCATGGATATAGATCAGCGCCGGTGCCGGCGCCGCCAGCCCTTCGGGGCGATGGAAACGGATCCGGACCGGGCCGTGGCGGGTCGGGATCATATGGTCCTCGCGGGAGGCCATCACCGGCCCGCCCTCGGTCCAGGGCTGGCGGACGATTTCCGCCACCCGCCGCGCCTCGGGCGGGGTCAGCTGTTCGCGGGGCGGGTGGGCCGAGGCGTCGGCGATCATCCGGCGGACGAAGATCGCGATCTCGGGGTCGAGCACATCGTATGGAGAGGCGGTCATGAGCGTACCTGTCAAGCGGGGGCGGGCGCGTCCGATGCCGCCCCGTGACGGGCGGCGAAGATGGCGCGGCCAGGAATGGCGGCCAGAAGATCGCGGGTATAGTCGTGGGCGGGGTTTGCGAAGAGTGCTGCGGTCGGGCCCTGTTCGACGATGCGGCCATGGCGCATCACGATGGTGTGGTCCGACACCTCGGCGGCGACGCGGAGGTCGTGGGTGATGAAGATCATGGCGAGGCCAAGCTCGCGCTTCAGATCGGCGAGCAGGGCCAGGATCTGCGCCTGCACCGAGACATCGAGCGCCGAGACCGCCTCGTCGGCGACCAGGATGGCGGGGCCCGGCGCCAGCGCCCGGGCGATGCAGATCCGCTGGCGCTGGCCGCCCGAGAATTCATGCGGGTAGCGCGCCGCCGCCGAGGCATCGAGCCCGACCCGTTCCAGCAGCCGGGCGGCGATCGCCAGCGCCTCGGCCCTGGGCGTGCCGAAGGCGATCGGGCCGCGGGCGATGGCATCGCCCACCCTGTGGCGCGGATTGAGCGAGGCGAAGGGGTCCTGGAACACCATCTGCACCCGGCGGCGATAGCTCTTGAGCGCCGCCCCGCCGAGCCCGGCGACATTCTGCCCCTCGAACAGGATCTCGCCGCCATCGGGGCGGGTCAGCGCCATCACCATCCGGGCCAGCGTCGATTTGCCCGACCCGCTTTCGCCCACCACCGCCAGGCTTTCGCCGGCCCGCAGCGCCACCGTGACATCGTCGGTGGCATGCACCACCCGCCGGCTGCGGAAGCCGGTGCGGCTGGTGTACTGCTTCCGAAGATTGTGGAGTTCCAGAATAACAGGGGTTTTGGTTGTGGCATCGGCTGCGGGCTTCGGCCCGGCGCGGCCGGGTACCGCCTCGATCAGGCTTTGGGTATAGGCATGGGAGGGCCGGGCCAGCACCGTGCGGCCGGGGCCTGCCTCCACAACCTTGCCATGGCGCATCACCACCACCCGGTCGGCGATGTCGGCGACGACGCCGAAATCATGGGTGATGAACAGCACCCCCATGCCCCGCGCCTTCTGCTGGGCGCGGATCAGATCCAGGATCTGGCGCTGGGTGGTGACGTCGAGTGCGGTGGTCGGCTCGTCCGCGACCAGCAGCGCCGGATCATTGGCCAGCGCCATGGCGATCATCACCCGCTGGCGCTGGCCGCCCGACAGCTGAAAGGGGAAGCGCCGGCCGATGGTCTCGGGGTCGGGCAGGCCGACCCCGGCGAACAGCTCCACCACCCGGCTGCGGCGGCCCTCGCGGTCGAGACGGCCATGGATCGCCATGGCCTCCGCTACCTGATCGCCGACCCGGGTCAACGGGTTGAGCGCGCTCAACGGCTCCTGGAAGATCATCCCGATATCGGCACCGCGGATCCGGCGCAGCGCCGCCTCGTCCAGGCTGGCGATATCGGTGTCGCGGAAGCGGATCTCGCCGCCGGCCAGCCGCACCCGCGGCGGCAGCAGGCCCAGCACCGCATGGGCGGTCATCGACTTGCCCGAACCGCTTTCGCCCACCAGGCAGACGATTTCGTCGGCCGCGACCGACAGCCAGACCCCGTCGACGGCCCGGGCCCGGTCGCCGCCCCGGGGCAGGGCGATGGAAAGATCGCGGATGTCGAGAAGGGAGGTCCCTGTCACCGTCAATGTCCTCCTGCGGTTCCGCGGGCGCGGGAGATGCGCGGGTTCAGCGCGTCGTTCAGCGCCTCGCCCACCAGGTTGACCGCCACCACCGTCAGCAGGATGGCGAGGCCGGGAAAGACGCTGGTCCACCAGGCCTGGCGGATCACGGTGCGGGCGGAACCGACCATGAACCCCCAGGACATGTCGTTGGGATCGCCCAGCCCCAGGAAGGACAGCGCGCTTTCGATCAGGATCGCCGTCGCCACCGTCAGCGAGGTCGCAACCACGATCGGCGAGGCGGCATTGGGCAGGATGTGGCGGATGATGATGGCCAGTGCGCTTTCCCCCTGGCAGCGGGCGGCATGGACGAAATCGCGGGTGGCGATGCTCATGAACTCGGCACGGGTCAGCCGGGCGAGCGGCGGCCAGCTGACGACCGCGATCGAGAAGATCACCGTCTCCATGCCGGGCGAGAGGATCGCGACCAGCAGGATGGCGAGCACGAAGCCCGGGATGGTCTGGAACAGTTCGGTGATCCGCATCAGCACGTCGTCGACCAGCCCGCCGAAATAGCCGGCGGCCGCACCCACGATCACCCCGATGCCGGCGGCCGAGACGGCGGAGGCGATGCCGATGATCAGCGACACCCGGGCCCCCCAGGCGATGCCGGCGGCAACGTCGCGGCCCAGCGTGTCCGAGCCGAAGATCAGCCCCTCGGACAGGGGCGGCTCGAAGGGCGCACCGACCATCTCCCAGGGATCGACCGGAAACAGCAGCGGCGCGCCGAGGGCGAGCCCCGTCACCAGCGCCAGCAGCACCGCGCCGGTGATCCCGCTCGGGTGACGGAAGAAGGCGGAGAAGAAGGCCCGCATGGGTCTGCAAATCCTCTCTCTGGCAGGAGGGCGCTCCGGCGGCGCCGTCACCCGGCCCGGGCCAGGCGCGGATCGATGATCCGGGTGATCAGATCGGTCAGCAGGTTGATCGCGATCACCAGCACCGACATCACCAGGAAGATCCCGAGCAGCACCGGATAGTCGCGCTGCATCACCGCATCGAAGGTGAGCCGGCCGAGGCCGGGCCAGGCGAAGACGGTTTCCACCACCACCGAGCCGCCGATCAGCGCGCCGGCCTGGACACCGGCGAAGGTGATCACCGGCAGCAGGGCGTTGCGCAGCATGTGGTGGCGGATGATCCGGCCGCGCGACGCCCCCTTGGCCCGGGCGGTCTTCACGTAATCCTGGTGCTCCACCTCGATGATCGAGGCCCGCATCAGCCGGGCGTAGATCGCAAGATAGATGGCGGCGAGCGTGGTCACCGGCAGGATCATGTGGGTGGCGACGTCCAGCACCAGATCGATGCCGGTGAGGCTGGGGCCGATGGTCGCGAAGCCGAAGGCCGGCAGCCAGCCCAGCTGAACCGAGAAGATCAGCACCAGCATCAGCCCCAGCCAGAAGACCGGCATGGCATAGAACAGCAGCGCCAGGACCGAGATCACCGTGTCGGTCCAGCGGCCGGCACGCATGCCGGCCAGCGTGCCGAGCAGGCTGCCGATGGCCAGCGCCAGCAGGAAGGCGGTCACCGTCAGCAGCAGGGTGGCGGGCAGGCGCTCGCCGATCAGCACCGAAACCGGCTGACGCTGGCGGTAGGAATAGCCGAGGTCGAAACTCGCGACCTTGGCCAGATAGTCGGTCAGCTGGACATGAAGCGGCTGGTCCAGCCCGTATTCGGCCCGGATCTGGGCGATCAGCTTTTCGTCGGATGCGCCCGACTGGCCGGCGATCACGGCCGCCGGGTCGCCGGGGGCGGCATGGACCAGCAGGAAGTTGAAGGTCGCGATGATCAGGATCATCACCGCGATCTTCACCAGCCGGGCCGCCGCCGCCGCGATGGCCTGGTACATGCTCAGCCCTCGAACCAGGCCTGATCGAAGTCGTCATTCACGCCGATGGCCGAGACCACCAGATCATGGAAGCGCTTGTCGTACATGGTCGGGAAGTCGAGTTCGACCAGCCAGCCGACCGGCACCTCTTCGACCAGCAGGCGCTGGACTTCGGAATAGAGTGCCTGGCGCTTCGCCGGGTCGACCGCGACCGCCGCTTCGGCGAACAGTTCGTCGACCTTGGGATTGCTGTAGCCCGAGGTGTTGGAGAACAGCACGCCCTTGCGGATGTTCGACGAGACATAGGTCCGCGACACGCCGAGCGCCGGGTCGCCGAACTGGTAGAGCCAGGGGGCGGAGACTTCGAAATCCCAGTTGCCGACCCGGGTCGCCCAGCCGGCGACGTCGATCGCCTCCAGCACCACCTCGATGCCCACCTTCGACAGGGCCTGGCGGATGTATTCGGCGAAGCGCATCCAGACCTCGCCATAGGGCGGGACCAGATAGGTGATCTTCGCGCGCTTGCCGTCGGCGCCGGGCTTCAGCCCCATTTCGTCGAGCAGGGCGATCGCCTTGGCCGGGTTGAAGTCGTAGATCTTGACCTTGGGGTCGTAGAATTTCGTCGCCTTCGACATCGGCCCCGTCGCCGGCCGGGCCAGGCCGAACAGCACCTTGCGGACCAGGAAATCCTTGTCGATGGCGTGCATCACCGCCTGGCGGAAACGCTTGTCGTCCATCGGCTTGATGCGGTTGTTGAACTCCAGCCAGAGCAGGGGCGCGTAGAATTCATAGCCCTTGGTGGTGAATTCCACATGCGGCAGCTGCTTCAGCCGCGGCACGTCGAACATCTCGACATCGCCCCATTGGGTGAGATCGACGGTGCCGTTTTCCAGCGCCAGCGCGCGCGAGGCGGCATCGGGCACGATCCGGTAGATGATTTCGTCCAGATAGGGCTGGCCGGGCTTGTAGTACTCGTCATTGCGCACCAGCCGGATATGCGAGCCGCGCTCCCACTCCGCGAACTTCCACGGGCCGGTGCCGATCGGCTTCGCGTTGTGCGGGTTGTTGCGATAGTCGGTGCCCTCGTAGAGATGCTTCGGCATGATCGGGCAGGACGACATCTCGAAGCATTGCAGGAAGGGGCCGAAGGGCTCCTTCAGTTTGAAGACCACGGTGTGGGCGTCGGCGGCGGTGATGCTCTCGCAGCGGGCGAAGTTGCCGCGCGCCCGGGCATGGGTCTCGGGCAGGATCTTGGTGGTCGAGAACACGACGTCCTCGGCGGTGAAGGGCGTGCCGTCATGCCACTTGACGGCCTCTTCCAGATGGAAGGTATAGGTCAGGCCGTCGTCCGACATCTCCCAGCTCTTCGCCAGGGCCGGGCGCGGCGACTGGTCGAAATCGAACTTCAGCAGGCTCTGATAGATCTTGCCGGCGACGGTCAGCGTCGGCGCCTGCTGGTTGATCGCCGCCACCAGAACCGGCGGTTCGGGCTGGATGATCACGTCCAGCGTGCCGCCCCGGCTCTGGCCGGCGGCACGGCGGATGCCCAGCGGAATGCCGGTCGATCCCACGATCCCGGCCATCAGCATCAGTTTGTTGAAGTCGCGACGGTTCATGGCGAGCCCTGACTCCCTTGATTTGTATCCCGCATGCATCGGCGCGCCGGTTCTCCGGCGTCGCCATGGCCTCCCCGGCCGTGTTGGTCCCCCGTGGTGGGGGCCTTGTCGTCGTCAAGTGTAGGGCCCGGCTGCCCTGGCCCGCGTCGCGGCATGGGCCATCTTTCGTCGCGTCCGGGCCAAATCCGGTCGGATGCCGCCGGTCAGTAGCCGCGGCCCCGCTCCACAGGGTTCAGCGGCGGACGCCCGCATGCGGTCCGCCACGCATTCTCGACGATCTGGCCGATGACCGCCCCGTCGCTGGCGATCGCCGCCATATGCGGCGTCACCAGCACCCGCGGATGGGTCCAGAGCGGGTGGGCCGGGTCCAGCGGTTCGGCGGCGAAGACGTCGAGCACGGCGCCGCGCAGATGGCCGCTGTCCAGCGCCGCGATCAGATCTTCCGGCACCAGATGTTCGCCGCGGCCGACATTGATCACGGCGGCGCCCCGGGGCAGTTTCGCGAAGGTGGCAGCCCCCAGAATGCCGCGGGTCCGGGGCGTCAGCGGCAGCAGGTTGACCAGGATCTCGCTCTCGGCCAGCAGGGCGTCCAGCCCCTCGGGCCCGTGATGGCCGGTGATGCCCGGCAGGCTGCGCGGCGTGCGCGACCAGCCGGCGACGGCGAACCCCTGTGCGGACAGCGCCCGCGCCACCCGGCCGCCGATCTCGCCCAGCCCCAGCACGCCGATGCGGCGGTCGGCGGCGGCCTGCTGCGGCGGGCGCCGCCAGATGATCGCCGGGCGGTCGCGCAGGACCACCTGGTCCAGCCCGCGATGGAACCAGAGCACCGACCAGAGCACGAATTCGCTCATCGCCGCCGGCAGGCTGTCGTCCACGATCCGCGCCACCGGCAGGGCGGGGTCCAGCCCGGCATCGTTCAGCACGCCGTCGACGCCGGCGGCGATCGACTGGACCAGTTTCAGCTTCGGCATGGTGCCGAGCAGGCCGGCGGGCGGCCGCCAGCAGACCGCGATTTCGGCCTCGGCGCCGTCATCCTCGGGCCAGACGGTGATGTCGAGCCGGGGCTCCGCCGCCAGCAGCGGCGCCTTCATGAAGCCGAGGTCGAGAATACCGCCGATCAGGATCAGTTTCGGCATGGATGCTCCCGCATGTGTCGTCCTTCCGGGCGCCGGTTGCATCCGGCGCTGTCCCGAAGGATACTGTCGGGGCATCCGACCTCCGCCGGGACCCGGGCCATTTATCGTCGAGGATGGGCCATATGCTCGGACATGCCGGATCTTCGGCTTTCGACACGGCGGCGGAGCTGCCGTCTCCCGAACCCTATGTCACCGGGATCGTCGGCCATCTGGCCGCGCGGTCGGCGGCCGAACGCCTGCAGGCGATCGACCGGCCGGTGGTCGGCATGGCGGCGGAGTTCGCCGCCGGCAATGTCGGCAGCCATCACGATCACCCCCGCGGCCAGATCGAATACGCGCTGACCGGGGTGATGACCGCGATCACCGATCACGGCACCTGGGTGGTGCCGCCGCGCACCGCGCTTTGGATACCGGCCCATACCATGCACCAGGTGCGCAATTGGGGGCCGCTCACCCTGCGCACGCTGTATCTCGACATGGAGGTCTGCGGCGCGCTGCCCGCCGAATGCCGGGTGTTCCGGGTGTCGGAGCTTCTGCACGCGCTGATCGTGGAAATGGTCGCCGCCCCGCATGAATATGATCTGGACGGCCGCGAGGCGCGCATCGCCGAGCTGCTGATCGGTGAACTGGCCCGCATGCCCGATGTCGACCTGCACGCGCCGATGCCACAGGACCGGCGCCTGGCGCGCATCTGCCGCGCGGTGCTGAAAGACCCGGCCGCCGAACACGATCTGGACCACTGGGCGGCGGTGGGCGGCATGGCCCGGCGCACCCTGACCCGTCAGTTCCGCCGCGAAACCGGCCTCACCTTCGCCGAATGGCGCCAGCAGATCCGCCTGCTCGAAGCCCTGCCGCGCCTCGCCTCGGGCGAAACGGTGACCAATGTCGCGCTCGACCTCGGCTATGACAGCCCCAGCGCCTTCACCGCCATGTTCCGCCGCATCCTGGGCGCCAGCCCGCGCGACTACCTCCGCACCACGGCGGAGGGTGGGCGGGCGGTGGGGTGAGGGGATATGTTACGGGCCTGAAACGCGAGACCTGGAACCGCAGCCCATCCGCTCGTCCAGCATGATCCGGATCTCTTCGAACGCCGCTTCCCCGTCAATGGCGGGGCCGCTCGCAAGGCCTTCGTCCCACAGGCGCACGATCTCCCGGATCGCCCGGGTGCTGCGGTCGTCCGCGGTGCCGTGGACATCATCAATCGGCGGATCGCCTGCCATCGGGCCTGTTCCCTGGAATGAGCGTCGCCGGCAGAGGCTAACACGGTCGCAGCCTCTGCGAGGAGCCCCCACCCGAAAAAAGGCCCGGCACCCCCAAGGGTGTCCGGGCCTTCCTCCACCGATCGGCACGGCGAGGGCGGGGCTGCGCTTTGGTCGTGCCGATGTCGGGTGCGGAGATCAGATCCAGTAGGGCGGCACGCCGTAATGGCGGTGGACCGATTCCTCGTAAGTCCGGTCATACAGCCGCCGCTCGTCGCCGCGGTCGTAGGTCGGTGCGTTTTCCAGCTGGTCACGGGTCAGATTGACCACATAGCCCTCTTTCGAGGTATCGTATTTCAGCACGTCCCAGGGAACCGGATGGTATTTCTCGCCGATGCCCAGGAAGCCGCCGAACGAGAGCACGGCATAGGCCACGCGACCGTTCAGCTTGTTGAGCATCACACCATAGACCGAGCCGATCTTCTCGCCGTCGGCGCCGTAGACCGAGGTGCCTTCGACCCGGTCTGCGGAAATGAGGTTCGAGGTTTCGGTCGTGGCAGGGGTGGCCATCTGAGCGTCCTTCCTCTTGCTGTCCATGCCCGCCGGCCGGCGGGTACGGACGGCTCAACGCTTGACCGGTTCTTTTGTTCCCGGCTTTAAACTGGTTTAAACTCAGCCAATAATTTTCAGCTGGCTTGGACTATTGAATCATGTCAACTTTTGCCTGCTCCGGAAACATCGGAACCCGCGCGGGGGCATGCTACTTTCATAAGAAAGGTCTCTACGAACTGTGGCACGGGCGAATCCTCGCATGAGAGACATCTATACCAGAAAATCGCCGCGATCCGGTGACTGCCTCATCGATAAAATGGGGTATTATCTCGAATTATCCCGACAAGACATAGACCATCTCGCCGATTTGCAGCGGCAGGAACAGACATGGCGGGTCCGGGATGTGGTGCGCGAGATGGGCGCGCCCACGGAAATGTTCTATGTCGTCAAGACCGGCTGGTGTTTTTCCTACACCATCATGGCCGATGGCCGCCGGCAGGTGCTTCAGATCCATCATCCGGGCGATGTGATCGGCATTCCCGACATCGCCTATGAACATGCGGTCACCGGCCTGCAGGCCGCGACCGACATCTGTCTCTGCCCCTTCCCCAAGAGCCGGCTGGACACGATTTTCACCGACAGCCCGCGGTTGACGGCGCTGATCATGACGCTCGGCATGATCGACCACGTGGTTCTGCTCGACCGGATCCGCACCATCGGCCGGATGAATGCCGACGAGCGTGTGGCGCATTTCCTGCTCGAAATCCTGAGTCGTCTGCGGATCACCAACCCCGATGTCGGCGACAGTTTCGAGCTGCCGCTCAGCCAGGAGCTGATCGGCGACACGCTGGGGCTGACCAATGTCTATGTCAGCCGCACCCTGTCGCTGATGGAGCGCGCCGGGCTGATCGAGCGCATCGACCGCTCGATCCGCATCGCCGACGAGCAGGGGCTGCGCGACATGGCGGATTTCCAGGACCGCTATTATCGCATCGACACCTCGTGGTTCCCGGGTGGTGCGCTGGAGAAGCTGTCGGCCGGCGCCTGAGCGGCCGCCTTCAGGCTGCGACCCCGGGTCCTCTGGTCATGGGCGGGCGGCCTTGATAGGGTCGGCCCGTTCCGCATCACGCGGACCCGGCCGGAGGTCTGCCCCCATGTACACCACCATCCGTCTGCGCAATGTCAGGGCCTGGGCCGATAGCGGCGATATCGCGCTGGCCCCGCTCACCCTGTTCTACGGTGCCAATGGCGCCGGCAAAAGCAGCATCGCCCAGGCGCTCGATGCGCTCGCACGCATTGCCGGGCGCGGGTTTACCGATCCGGCCGCCCTGGTCGCGGCTCTGCCGGCGGCGGCCGTGCGTGACATGATCCGCGACCGCGATCCCACGCGGCTGATCGGCATCGATCTGGCATGGCAGCCCGATGCGTCGATGCAGGCTGCCCTGGTGCAGGGCGCGCGCCGGCTGGCGGTGTCGGTCGAACTGGGCCTCGATCCGGCCGGCCAGCCGCGGCTGCACGGGCTTCACTGGACCGTGACCGATATGGCCGACCGCCCGCTGCGGGTGGTGGCGGTTCATGACGGCCGCCCCGTGGACAAGGATGCAGCTGCCATCGATGTGCTGGCCGCGGCCACCGCGGCCGCGGTCGGTGGTTTCGTGATGCTGGGCCCCCTGCGCGCCCGGCCGCGGCGCAGCTATGCCGTGCCGGCGCGGGTGCCAGCCGATGTGGGGCCGCGCGGGCAGGGGGCCGTGCCGGCCATGGCCGCGGCCGACCGCGCCGGCCGCCGGCTTTCGATCGGCGATGGCGCCGCGCGCGGCTTTGCCGACATGATTTCCGACCGTCTGGCGACCCTCGGCCTGGTCGCGGGGGTGGAGCTGGTCGATGCCCCGGGCGGCGTGGCGCTGATCGCCCGCGGCCGGCGTGGCGGCCAGGCCCCCTTTGCCGAGGCCGGGTTCGGCCTGTCGCAGGTGCTGCCGGCGGCGGTGGCGGCCTTTCTGGTGCCGGCCGGATCGACGCTGTGGCTGGAACAGCCCGAGCTGCATCTGCATGCGGCCGCCCAGGCGGCGCTGGGCGATCTGCTGATCGACGCGCTGGAGGCCCGCGAGGCCGGCCGCGCCCGCCATCTCCAGATCCTGGTCGAAACCCATTCCGAGCCGCTGCTGAACCGCATCCAGCGCCGCATCGCCGAGGCGCGGCTCGATGCAGACCGCGTGGCCGTGCACTGGTGCCCGGGCACGGTGCCGGCCACGATCGAGCGGCTGGAGATGGACGAGACCGGCGAGATCCTGAACTGGCCCGACGACGTGTTCGGCGACGAGATGGCCGATGTCACCGCCCGGGCGGTGGCGGCGGCCGCCCGCCGCAAAGCCCGCCGGGCGGGTGAGGGGGAGGGCGGGGCATGACCGGATCGGCCGAGCGCCCGCGGCGGATCATCGACACCAATGTCCTTCTCATCGCCAATGGCGCCCATGACGACGTGGGCCCCGATTGTGTGGCGGCCTGTGCGCTCACCCTGCAGGAGATATTGCAATCCGGCCGGGTGGTGATCGATGACGGCTGGGCGATCCTGGAAGAATACGGCCACAAGCTGCGCCCCAATCGCGGCAAGGGGCCGGGGGATGTGTTTCTGAAATGGCTGCTGCGTCAGGCCGGCAATCCGGCGCGCTGCGAACAGGTCACCATCACCCCCGACGAGGCCCGCGGCTGGGCCGAATTCCCCGACGATCCGGCGCTGGGCAATTTCGATCCGCCCGACCGGAAATTCGTCGCGGTGGCCGCCGCCCACCCCGCCCATCCGCCGATCCTGCAGGCGGCGGATTCGAAATGGCTCGACTGGGCGCCGGATCTGGCGCATCACGGGGTGGAGGTCCGCTTCATCTGCAAGGGTGAGGCGCAGCGTTTCCACCAGAACAAGTTCGGCCGATGACCGGTTTCTTCCGCTTTCCCCAGACCGCCCATGTCGCCTGGCTGGGTGCGGGCGCGCCGCGCGACGACAAGCTGCTCTCGCCCGACGAGATCGATCACCTGCTGGATGGCCCGGTGGTGATCGAAGAAAAGGTCGACGGCGCCAATCTGGGCCTGTCGGTCGATCCCGACACCGGGCTGGTGCGCGCGCAGAATCGCGGCCAGTATCTCCATGCCCCCTTCACCGGCCAGTTCGAGCGGCTGGGCGACTGGCTGGCCCTGCATGAAGACCGGCTGTTCGATGCGCTGGCCATCGACCGGCTGATCCTGTTCGGCGAATGGCTGGCCGCCCGGCATTCCCTGGGCTATGACGCGCTGCCCGACCTGTTCCTGGCCTTCGATGTCTACGAGCGCGAGACCGGGCGCTTCCGCAGCACCAGGGCCCGCAACGGCCTGGCGCAGCAGATCGGCATCGAAACCGTGCCGGCCCTGTTCACCGGCCGGGTGACCGACGGCGTCGACGGGCTTCTGCGCATCCTGACCGGCGCCCGCAGCCGCTATCGCGACGGCCCGCCCGAAGGCATCGTGATCCGGCGCGAGGACGACACCCACCTCATCGCCCGCGCCAAGCTGGTCCGCGCCGATTTCACCCAGGCGATCGGCGAGCACTGGCGCCGCCGGGCGATCGAGTGGAACCGGGTTCAGCATTAGAACCCTAACTATTTATTTTGCGGACATTTAACAATTAATGATTGAGAACGCCCCGCCGAATCGGGACAATCCTCTGGTCACGTAACCACGCGCAGACCTCCGTCGCCCGCCCGCCGCATCTGCTTTTTGCCAGCAGCTGCGCCCGGCTCCCTGCATGCCCGGCGCCGGTCGCCCGCGGGCGGCGGTGCGAAGCTGTGCCGCCGACCGGGAGGTTTTCCGTGAGTCGTTTCTGGCAACATATCGGCCGTCTGGGTCAGGGGTTGGGGCTGGCGCTTGTGCTGGCCGTCGCCGCTGCCCTGCCGGCGGGTGCGCAAAGCACCCATACCGCATCCGATCTGACCGACCGCTATTACAACACCGCCGCCGATTGCGGCGGGCCCTCGCGCCCGGCCTTTCTGTGCTCGGGCGTCATCTTCCGCGGGACCCGCTATTCCACCGCCTATCATTCCTGGGATCCGAGCCCGACATCGGTGCGGACGGGCGGTGTGTCCTTCTCGTATCTGCGCGCCGATGCGCGGTTCGAAAACCTCGCCTTCAACTATCATAACGGCTACACCGTCTATCCGATCTTCGGTGCGCCGTCCTGGGCGATGGATTTCAATTTCGTCTGTGCCTTCCCGCTGGACGGCGCCACCGATGCACGGACCGATCAGGGGTGCGGCAGGCGGACCGACGACAACACCAATCGCAGCGCCCCCTGCCAGTCGATCGGCGTTCTGACCGCCGAGCAGTGGCTGAGCACCTATCAGCCGCATAATTCCAGCACCGGTTTCCGGGCCTGCGGCTTCACCGTCGCCGACCACACCAACCCGCCCCAGGGCACGGCCTACGCCTTCCAGCAGGTGATCCGGGCGATGAACCAGCTGGGCCCGGTCTCTCTGGGCCAGCAGAACGAGATGCGCGCCGCCACCTGGGCGCAGGGCATCGGCGACAAGCTGCCGATCGAATCCTTCTTCTACCTGGCCAATGCCGGCGATCAGGCCCTGCTGGATGCGCGCGGTGACCAGGCCGATTACTACCGCACCACCGGCCGCTTCGTGCCGGTGATCCGCATGACGCTGCCGACGGCGAACAAGAACGCCACCTTCCACTATGTCGATGCCGACCAGGCGATCAAGCCGGCGGCGGCTGCGGCCTGCCCGCAATACATCGAACGCGGCAGCTGGACCACCCATCCGGGCTCGCCGCATCTGAGCCTCAGCCTGGTGCCGACCGATTGCGCCCGCAATGTGGCGGCCTCGGCGGCAAGCGCGGTCTTCGCCGAGGTTCAGGCCAAGTTCGGCGCCACGCCCCAGTGGCACAACCCGGCCGGCATGGCGGCGCAGCTGAGCTGCCATATCGAAATCGCCCGCCACAAGGCCGAATGGAACCTGGAGCCCGACCGCCGCGCCGACAGCCCGGAGCAGACCCGTAAGGAAGACTGCAACCCGCCCTTCGTCTGAGCCTTGCCCGCCCCCCCCATGAAAAACCGCCGGGAGCCATATCGCCCCCGGCGGTCTTCATTGTCCGGTCGTTCCGGTCGTCGGCCCCGATCAATGCGCCTGTGCCGGCGGGTGCAGCTGGTCCAGCACCTTGCGCAGCACGCCATGGGCCACGGCCACCTCGGTAACCTCGCCGACCAGGGCATGATAGCGCGCCTGCGCGCCCGCGGTCTCGCCGGCCTCTGCGGTCGCAAGGCTGTCGGGCCCCGGCCGCACCAGGGCGGCAACCTTGCCCGCATGCCGCGCCACATCCTCGGGCCCCGGCGGCGGCAGGCGCCGCGGGCTGCGGGTCTCGTCGATCGAGACGATCAGATCCGAAATCGCCTTCAACCAGGCGAAATCCGGATGTCCTGTCACCAGCGACAAACGCTGATACGGATCCGCGGCCGCGCCGAACCGCTCCAGCTCGGTATCGAGCATCGCCTTGTGAACCTTGATCAACGCCGCCGACAACAGCTTCAGCGCAGCGCGGGGGTCGGTGGCAGGCAGGCGGTCGATGGCGGTCATGCGATCGCGTCTCCTTCATCTCGCCGGTTGCGGAACCGGCAATATGTAGCGATCGCGGGGGCGAATGTCACCCTGTGGGGTATGCAGGGGCAGGGCAATCGGGTGAAACAGTGCGTGACAGGACGGAAAAAGTCTGAATCTCTCGTTGTCGACGTTGCTGGCTTGGGAGGGATGGATGGAACCGTGTGGGGCCTTGGGCGAAGCGATTGGGTTTCTTGAGCATTTTGAGGAGCTTCCGGACGGGCGGCAAGCTGGCAAGATTGTGTATCCGCTTGATGAGGTGCTGCTCCTGAGCCTTCTGGCGGTGCTGGCGGGAGCGGAGACCTTCACGGACATCGCGCGCTTTGGCCAAAAGAAGCTCGATCTGCTGCGGCGCTTCCGGCCATTCGCGGATGGCACGCCGCCGCACGACACGCTGGGTGACATCTTCGCGTCGCTGGACGCGGAGAGCTTTCAGCGGTGCTTCGTGTCGTGGGTGGCGTCGGTTACCGGGACGCCTGAGGGCGTGATCGCCATTGATGGCAAGACCGTGCGGCGTTCGGGCGGGAAGAAGGACGCGAAGGCGCCCATCCACATGGTCTCGGCCTTCGCCGCCCGGCAGCGTCTGGTGCTGGGTCAGGTCAAGGTGGACGAGAAGTCGAACGAGATCGTGGCCATTCCCAAGCTATTGGACCTGCTGGCGATCGAAGGGGCCATCGTGACCATCGACGCCATGGGATGCCAGCGCGACATTGCGGCCAGGATCACCGACAAGAAGGCCGATTACGTGTTGGCCCTCAAAGGCAATCAAGGATCGCTGCGCGAGGACGTCGCCCTGTTCGTCGCCGAACAGCAGGCCAAGGGCTTCCAGGATACGACCATCAGCCAGCACGAGACCGTCGACGGCGATCATGGCCGGATCGAAACCCGCAAGACCACCGTCATCCATGATGTCGCCTGGCTCCGGGCGCGACATGACTGGCCCGGCCTCAAAAGCATCGTCGTCGTGGAAAGCACGCGACGGATCGGCGACAAAATCGACAGCGAAACCCGGCTCTACATCACATCATTGGCGCTCATCGCCGCTCTCGTCGGGCCGATCATCAGAAGTCATTGGGCCATCGAGAATAGTCTCCACTGGGTCATGGATATGGTCTTCCGTGATGACGAATGCCGGGTGCGTACCCAAAACGCCCCAGCCAACTTCACAACCCTGAAGCACATGGCACATAACCTGCTGCGACAAGCACCGGGAAAGGACTCCCTACGCCTCCGACGCAAGGTCGCCGCCTGGGACGACGACTTCCTCGCAAGCCTCATCGCAGTTTAAAAACTTTCACCCGATTCCCCTGTATGCAGGGGGCGGGGGGCCGTCATACCGACGGACGGGTTGTACCATGCCGTCGCGTCATCTGCTGCAGCACCACGGCCGGTTCGGCGATATGGCGGGTCATGCGGCCATCGAGGATGATGCCCGCACCATCGGTCCCGCGGACCTCGAACAGCAGGGAGCGGCCGATTGCCCGATTCAGCCGGGCGGTGATCTCTATGGTGACGCCCGCCGGGGTGGGGGCCAGATGACGCAGGTCGAAGCCGACCCCGACGGTTGTGTGGCCGGGCGGCAGGGCGGCGGCCACGGCGCGCATGCAGGCCAGTTCGGCCAGCCAGATCACCGGTGCCGAGGCCAGGGCGGAGACCTCTCCCTGCCAGGCATCCGCCAGATCCTGTGACCGCACCAGATGGGTCATACGGCCCTCGAGCCCGGGCGTCAGCCCGGGCAGTGTGGCGATCAGGTCGCCGATCTCGCTCATGTCTGGATCCTCCGGATCAGAGGGCGGCAGCCGCGGGGCGGCCCCGGCCGGTTGCAACCGAAACGATGCCAAGTGCCAGACCCAGCACCAGGAAGACCCGGCGGATGCCCTCCAGATCGGCAGCCCCGGCGCCGGCGCCGGAAGCGCCGGCAATCACGCCGGTTGCGACCTGCCAGACAGCGACGCCGGCAAAGAAACAGAAGATCAGCCCTGCCAGCGCCCGGCCCATGGTTTCAGGCGGGAAGCTTGCCCTGACGACGGCGAACTGAAGCACATAGAACGATCCGGCCGCGACTGCGATGCCTGTCAGCGCCAGATCGAGAGCCAGCATGCGGCCGCCGATCAGGCCCAGTGCCGCCAGCGCTGCGGCGGCGAGCAGGCCACCGCCGGTCATCAGCAGCCGCCGGCGGTGGCCGGGGCGGTCGGCACGGCCGAAGCCCAGCGGGGCCACCACCATCACTGCCGACACCACCAGCACGATATTGCCGATCGTCACCGCATCGAGGCCATAGGCGGCATCGAGAAAAGGGCCGAGCCAGAGGCCGCGCAGCGTGATCAGCGCCGGATATGAGATGAGGGCGAGCGCTGCCGTACCGCGCATCGCCGGCGAAATCAGGATCGCCAGCGTGCCGCGGATGTCTTCCACCAGCCGGGTGCCGGCGGCCCCTGCCGCAACCGGCGGCCGTGCCGGCACCGGCGCCCGGGCGAGGCCCAGGTGAATGGCCGCGGCGACGATCAGTGTCAGGACCGAGCAGGCGGCGAAAGCACCCCGCCAGCCGCCCAGTTCGATCGCAAGCGAGAGCGGCGTGCCGGAAAGCAGCATCCCCGCCCCACCGATGGAAACCACGGCACCCGAGACCGCCGCGAAGCGCTCGGCCGGCCAGGCATGGCTCGCGAATACCAGCGGCGCCATCAGCAGGCCGGAACAGCCGATGCCGATCACCGCCTGCGCGGCGACCAGCCAGCCGAAAGCTGGTGCCACTGCCGACGCCGCGGCACCGGCGGCGGTGATCAGCAGCAGCAGCGTCGCCGTGCGCCGCACGCCCAGCCGGTCCACCGCCAGACCGACCGGAAGCTGCACAAGCGCGAAGGCCAGATGGAAGGCCGCCGCAAAGACGCCTAACCCTTCTGCGCCGATGCCGAATCCCGCCTGAAGCGGGCCCGCCATCACCGCCGGCAGGGTGCGGTAGAGATGGCTGAGGGCGAAGCCGGCCACAAGCAGGCCGAGCATCACCGTTACGGCGCGCGGTACGTCCGCGGTCCGTCGGGCCGTCTCGGGGATGGCAGGAGGGGAGGACATCGCGCGGTGATCCCTGTTGGGCGGGGGAGAGGGCAGATGGACAGGAGGGAGGGGCAGGCACTGAGATCTTCCAGCCCGGTCTGGGAGAATATTCATTCCGGCCTCGACTCGGAGATTAGGGGCGAGAATCTGACATGTCAAAAGCATGATTTATGGAAGGCGTCATTCCAGAATGTATATTTGTTGCATTGCAAATAAGTGGGGCATTCATGCTGTGGCGTGCCCACCAAAATTTGGGTCGCCTGCATGCCCGAGACATCCGAGGGGCTGCCCGTATATGGACGCCGTGGCATCACCCGTGGGCACATTGCGCCGCACACTAAAAAGTCCATAATATGGATTAAAAAAACAGATCAGCCGGAGAGTTCGGAGGATGAAAGGATGCCGGTGCCGGCACGCCTGCAAACAGGCACAACGATTCCATCCGTTGATCGATGGCCATTCCGCAAAATTGGACAGAATTGCTGGCCTTTTTTGCGAAAACAGCCGGATTATCCTGTCATATGGTGTGCGGATCCACGGAGATGGGAGCCGTTGGAGGTCGATGTGACATGCCTTTACATCGTCCATTATATGGACCTTACGTCAATTATTTTGAGATGACGGATTGAATCGCCCGTCCTGTGGTTGTATTTATGGAATGGATAACGCCTGGAACGATCGTTCGAGCGGCTGTTGGCGACCCATAGTCGACAGCTGTCCCTGACAATAAAAAAACGGATCGATTTCCGGGCTGAACGGGGAGACGCAAGATATGATCATGTTCCTGCCCGCCTTCACGAGACGCTGAGCCGGCTGCCACGGTCCGGCCAGGCTCGTGCCTTCCGCGCGCAATCGGGAGGTGCCGCCGCCGGCCCGGCAGGCAGATCGACATTTCACCCTGAACATCTGGAATCGATCGAACCGGTGGCGGGCCTGGGCCGCGCTGCCGGCCAAGGGGATCATCATGCTTCAGACCAGCACCGTGCCAGCATCGCCGGGCGTGCTCGCCCAACCCGCCTTCGCCCGGGCGATCGACCGCCTGTCGCAGCTGTCCGTCGACGGCTATTACAACCCTTATCGCAGCTTCGATTGGCCGGACGCCATCGACGCCGACAGCTGGTGGATGTCGCCTGAACTGCTCTCGGTCTCGGGGACCGAGATGGGAGCAGAGCTTGACGAGGACACCCTCCGCAGGCTCGCCAAGTGGGAGAGCATCAACTTCTACAGCCTGAACGTGCATGGCATCCGCGAGCTGCTGCAGGCGGTCATCGCCCGTCTGCACGAGCCCGGCTATGAAGTGGCATCGAAGTTCTTCCACCATTTCGTCGGCGAAGAGAACGACCACATGTGGTTCTTCGCCGAGTTCTGCATGCGCTATGCCGGCAAGCTCTATCCCGACCGCCAGGTGCGGATCGAGACGGCGACCGACCCGGCGATCGAGAATTTCCTCACCTTCGCCCGAATCACGATCTTCGAAGAGATCGTCGACTTCTACAACACGGCGATGGGCTCCGACGAGCGGCTCGACCCGGCCATTCGCAAGATCAACCACGTCCACCATGTCGATGAAAGCCGCCACATCGCTTTCGGCCGCAAGCTGATGGTGCTGTTGCACGACGAACTGCGCGCCAAGGGTGACGAGGCCTTGCTCGACAAGGTGTCGGAGTATCTGCGCCGCTACATGACCGCCAGCGTGCGCGGCTTCTATTCGCCCGACGTCTATCGCGATGCCGGCATCGCCGAACCGCTGGTTCTGCGCCGGCGCCTGATGGCCGATCCGGCCCGCGCCGCCTTCGATGCGAAGGTGCTGCGCCGGACCACCGACTTCATGACCGCCACCGGTATCCTCCGCCCCGTACGGGAGGCCGCATGATGACCGACCTCACCCCCGCCGCCGACGCCGAGGCCCGTATCCTCGAGTGGCTTCTGGCCCGCAATCCCGAACTCCAGGCCATCCCCGACGACATGGACCTGATCGAGAGCCGGGTGATCGACAGCCTGGACTTCATGGAATTCGTCTTTCTGCTGGAAGAGGTCACCGGTCGGTCGAACCTGCTCGACGGCGTCTCGGTCGATGCCTTCCGCAGTCTGGCGGCTATCCGCAGCACGTTCCTTGCCGGCTGATCTGCAGCACCCTCTTGAGGACGATCCTGAGGAGTTCCCCCGATGTGCACCGAACATGATTGCGGCCACGGCCAGGCTGCGGCGGATACCCCCCTTTATCGTGCGGCCGAAGACGGGCTGGTGACGCTCGGCCCCGATGTCACCGAATTGATGACCGCGCTGGATGATCACATCCGGTCCTGGGCCCGGAGGGTTCCGGCCCGGCCGATGATCTACCCGCCGCTGATGCGTGCGGCCGATCTCGACACGCTCGACTTCTTCCACAACTTCCCGCATCTGGGCGTGATGACCGCCGGTATCGCCGAACCGCATCAGGCGGCGGTGGCGGAAGAGGCCAAGGCCGGCCCGGTCGGCGTGATTGCGGGCGACCGGCTGACCGATGCCACGCATCTGCTGCCCACCGCCGCCTGCTACAACATCTATCTGGACCTGCGCGGCAGCCGGCTCGACGGCCCCCGTTTCACCACCACCATCGGTCGTTGCTTCCGCCGCGAGACCCATTACGACGGTCTGCGCCGGCTGATGGGTTTCAGCATGCGTGAGATCGTCTGCGTCGGCCCGCAGGATGCGGTCAAGGCGCATCTGAAGACCTTCCGGGCGAAGATCCGCGCTTTCGCCGACCGGCTCGATCTGCCACTCGAAATTGAGGCGGCGACCGATCCGTTCTTCTCGGCGGATGCGGCGCGCACCGCCATGCAGAAGCTGTTCCCGGTGAAGGAAGAGTTCGTCTATGGCGGCTCGCTCGCCATCGCCTCGGTCAACTTCCATCGCAACTTCTTCGGCGAGCGGTGCGACATCCGCACGGCCGATGGTGAACATGCCTTCAGCGGCTGTGTCGCCTTCGGTCTGGAGCGCTGGATGCATGCCCTGCTGGATCAGCATGGCGGCGATGCCCGCCGCGCGCGGGCGGCGCTCGAGGTCGCGATCGCCGACGAGGCCGCCGAGGATGCGGCACTCGGCCTCGATGCCGGCTCGATGGTGTCACCGCCCTCGGCCGATGTCGCCCAGGCGCCGCGCAAGCGCACCCCCGCCGGAGCGGAGGCGTGAACGCCGACGCTCCGGCCCCCCGGTCCGCCCCCGGTGAGGGGGCGGCCGGGCGGGCAGCCGGCAGGGTCGGGGCAGCCCTGCCGGTCTTCCAGGCGGGGATGGGCGGCATCGCCGGGCCACGGCTGGTCGCAGCCGTGGCCGAGGCCGGCGGCGCCGGCATCGTCGGGCTTTACAAGCATCCGCCGCAGGAGATCGCAGCCCTGATCGCCGAGACGGCCGGCCTGACCGGGCGCGCTTTCGGCATCAATCTGGTGCCCGAGGTCGTCTCGGAAGCAGTGCTGGTCGATCAGGTACGGGCAGTGCTGGCGGCACCGGCAGAGACGCCGCCCTTCATCAGCTTCTATGGCCTGCCGCCACGGGCAGCGATCACCCCCGCACGCGATGTCGGGCGTGAGGTGATCGTGCAGATCGGCAGCGTGTTCGATGCGGTGGAGGCGGTCAATCGTGGCGCCACCCAGTTGATCATCCAGGGCCACGAGGCGGGCGGTCACCATCTGTCGCGCCGGCCGATGGCCGATCTGGTCGCGGCGCTGGTGGAACGTCTGCCGGCGGTTCCGGTGATTGCGGCGGGCGGCATCTCGTCGGGTGAAGCTGCTGCGGCGGCCGCGGCGGCCGGTGCCGATGCGGTGCTGGCCGGCACGGCTTTCATCTGCGCATCGGAAAGTGCGGCGCATGATGTCTACCGTGCGAAGGTGATGGCGGCCTGTTCGGCCGATACCGTGGTCAGCGACCGTTTCGAGATCGGATGGCCCGGCCGGCCGCATCGGGTGCTGCGCAATGCGGTGACCGAGGCGGCAGTGCCACCCGAGCCCGCCTTCATCGGCCGCACGGTCCTGTTCGGCCGGCCCTATCCGGTACCGCGCGGCTCTGCCGCCGTGCCGACCATCCATAGCTCGGGCCGGATCGAGGAAATGGCGCTCTATTGCGGCACGGGGTGCGATGCCGTCACCCGGATCGAGCCCGCCGCTGCCATCGTCGCCCGTCTGGCGACCGGTTTCGCGGCCGGCCGCAACGCGTCGGCGACGGACCCGACCGTCACGGCTGCACCCGTCACGCCCGTTACGGCGCGGGCCGGCTGAAAAGATCCTCCGGGAGATATCTGATGGACATCGCCTTCATGACCCTCAGCCGGCTCGCCTTCGGCTATTGGGAGGGACAGCCGCTTTATGCCATGGCCGAGCTTGGCGTCTTCGACGCCCTGGCCGAAGGGCCGGCACGGGCGGCGACGCTCGCCGACCGGCTTGCCGCCTCGACCGATGGCATGGTCCGGCTGCTCGATGCCGGGGTGGCGCTCCGGCTGCTGACCCGCGATCCCGAGACCGACGGTCGCTATCGCAACACCGAGATGGCGACGAAGCTGCTGACCTCGGGTTCGCCCGATACCCTCATCCACTGGGTGCGGGTGATGGGCCGCTGGTCCCGGCCGTGGAGCCGGCTGGCCGATGCCGTGCGCAGCGGCACCACGGTCGAGGATCAGGGCCTGCGGCTGGGGGACGACCCCGCCTATATGCGCGACTTCATCCTGGGCATGCATGAATATGCCCGCCGCGGGGCGGCGGAACTGCCGTCCGCCATTCCGCTTGAAGGGCTGCGGCGCGGGGTCGATGTCGGCGGTGGCGCCGGAACCTATGCCATCGCGCTCGCCAATGCGGCGCCGGAGCTGAAGCTGACCGTTCTCGACCTGACCCCGGTGCTCGACATCACCCGGGCGATGGTCGATGCCCACGGCCTTACCGGCCGGATCGATACCGGGGTGATCGACTACCGCCTGGATCGTTTCGGCGAGGATCTGGACCTGGTGCTGATGTCGAACGTGCTGCACCAGGAAAGCGACACGGTCTGCCTGTCGATGCTCGGCCGCGCCCGCGATGCGCTCCGGCCCGGCGGGCGGGTGGTGGTGCAGGGGCATTTCGTCCAGCCCGACCGGACGGGGCCGCTCTTCGCCACCCTGCACAACCTTTCAGCGCTCGCGCTGTGGAGTGGCGGCCACAGCCGGACGCTGGAAGAGATGGCGGCACTCGCCGGACGCTCAGGCTTCACCGAGGTCACCACCGGCCCGGTCGGCAAGTCCGGCCTGTCGATGGTGACCGCGGTAAGGGCCTGATGGTCCGGGCCTGAGGGTCAGCGATCAATCGCTGCCATGCGGTCGGGGGCATACCGTTCCCCGGCAACGAGGCCGGGCGGCACAGCGGCACTGATCGCCGCCCGGTCCTCTTCCGTCAGCCGGAGTCCAGCCGCCGCCAGATTGTCGTCCACCCGCGACGGCCGCGAGGCGCCGAAGAGGGCGATCACCGGGGCGGCCTCCGTTCCCGCCGCCAGCACCCAGGCCAGCGCCAGGGCGGCCGGTGTGGTGTTGCGTTCCGCGGCCAGTGCCGCCAGCCGGCCGGCGAGGTCGGCGTTGCGGGCAAGGTTTTCGGGCGCGAAGCGGGGGTAGATCTTCCGCCCGTCATCCGCCGCAAGCCCGCCGCCGCCGACCGATCCGGCGAGCAGGCCGCGGCCCAGCGCGCCATAGGCAACGAAGCTGGTGCCGGTCTCGGCACAGGCGGCGAGCAGGCCATTTTCCGGGTCGCGAGAGACCAAGGAAAACTCGCTCTGCACCGCGGCGATCGGGTAAATTTCTGCGGCTTTTCTAAGGGTTGCCGGTGAAACTTCGCTCAAGCCGATCTGTTTCACCCGCCCCTTCCGCACCTCGTCGGCCATGGCGCCGACGGTCTCTTCCACCGGCACATCCGGATCCAGCCGGTGCAGATACCAGAGGTCGACGACATCGGTGCCCAGCCGGCGGAGGCTCGCCTCCAGCGCCAGCGGCACCCGTTCCGGCCGGCCGTCGATGCCGCGGAGATCGCCGCCGCCATCCGGCCGCACGAAGCCGAATTTGGTGGCGATCTGCACCCGCTGCCGCAGGTCGGGGCGGGCGGCGAGCGCCCGGCCGACCAGCTCCTCATTGGCGCCCCAGCCATACATGTCGGCCGTGTCGATCAGGGTCACGCCCCGGTCGACGGCATGGTGGATGGTGCGCAGGGCCTCCTCGGCGTCGCGGGCGCCATAGCTGCCGGTCATCGCCATGCAGCCCAGGCCCAGCACCGGCACGGCCGGCCCTCCCCGGCCCAGCGGGACTGTCGGAAGCTCGCGGGACATCATGCCGTCTCCTTTCCGCCGGTCGCTGCGGCAGGCTGTCGTCCAAGATTGCGCAGCGCCGCCCAGGTTTCGGGCGTCCAGCTGCGCAGGGCGGGAAGTTCCGGGCCGGCGGCGCCTTCCAGGCGCCGACCACCATCGATCGCCAGCACCTCGCCGGTAATATAGCCGGCGCCGTCCGAGACCAGGAAGGTGGCGAGATCCGCCAGTTCCTGCGGCCGGCCGGTGCGGCCCAGCGCGACGCCCGCCTCGGCCGGCGGCAGGTCGGTGCCTTCGGGCCGCAATCTGCCGAAGGCGCCCTCGGTCGGGAAGGGGCCGGGCGCGATGCCGTTCAGTCTTATCCCCGCCGGCCCCCATTCCACCGCCAGCGAGCGGATCATCGCCAGCACCCCCGCCTTGGCCATGGCCGAGGGCAGTTTGTAGGGCGCGCCGGTCAGGGCCGACTGGGTCAGGATGCACAGCACCGCGGCCGGCATGCCGGCGGCGATCCAGCGCCGGCCGGCGGCCAGCGTCACATTGGCCCCGCCCTTCAGCACGATATCGACCACGGCATCGATCGCCCGCGGCGACAGGGTTTCAGACCGTGCCAGGAAGTTGCCGGCGGCCGAATTGACCAGAATGTCGAGCGGCCGGCTCTGGAAGGCCTGGTCCATCATCGCTTCGACGGCATCGGCGTTGCGGACATCGCACGGAAAACAGTCGACCGCCACGCCGTGGTCGGCGCGGATACCCTCTGCCGCCGCCTCCAGCACGGCGGCCCGCCGCCCCACCAGCACCAGATCGGCGCCGAGTTCGGCATAGCGCCGCGCAATGGCGAGCCCCAGCCCGGACCCGCCACCGGTGATCAGCGCCCGACGGCCCTGAAGAAGCCCGGATGCGAACATGGATCAGCTCCTTGAGTTCTTATAACGGCTCAATACGCCACCAGCCCCGGCAGATACAGGCTCAGTTCCGGCAGCGCGATCAGCAGCGCCAGCACGATCACCTCGCCCACCAGGAAGGGCATCACCCCCTTGAAGCCCACCTCGACCTTGGTATTGGCGGCGCCCGAGGCCACGAAGACGTTCATGCCCAGCGGTGGCGTCACCAGCCCGATTTCGGCGGTCTTGGTCACGATGATGCCGAACCAGATCGGGTCGTAGCCCAGCGACATCACCAGCGGGAAGGTCAGCGGCAGGGTCAGGATGATGATCGCCAGCTGGTCGATGAAGAAGCCGAGCAGCAGATAGATGGCGATGATCACCAGCAGAATGCCCCAGGGCGGCAGCGGCAGGGTGCCGACCCAGTCGATCAGGTTCTGGGGGGCGCGGGTGGCGGCCAGGAAATAGCCGAAGATCATCGCGCCGATGATGATCGCGAAGATCATGGCGGTGGAGCGCAGTGTGTGGCGCAGCGCCACGCCGAATTCCTTCCGCCCCAGACCGCCCCAGCCGAGGCCGATGACCAGCGCGCCGGCCGCGCCTACGGCGGCGGCTTCGGTTGCGGTGATGGCGCCCGAATAGATCCCGCCCAGCACCAGGCAGACCAGGATCGCCGCCGGCCAGACCGGCAGGATCGAGGCCATGCGCGCCTGCCGGCTGGCCTTGGGTGCCGCCGGTGCAATCTCGGGCCGGCGTTTCACCCAGACCAGGATGACGGTGGCATAGGCGATCGCGGTGAGCACGCCGGGGATGACCCCGGCCATGAACAGGCTGCCGATCGAGGTTTCGGTCAGCACGCCATACATGATCAGCCCCATCGAGGGCGGGATCATGATCGACAGCGTGCCCGCCACCGCGACCGTGCCGACCGCCAGCCGGTCGTCATAGCCGTATTTGCGCATCTCAGGCACCGAGATCCGCGCCATCGCAGCCGCGGCCGCCGTGCTGGAGCCGGCGAGCGCCGCGAAACCGGTGGAGGCGACCACGGCGGCGAGCGCCAGCCCGCCCCGGACATGGCCGATCCACAGGAAGCACATCCGGTAGAGATTGGCCACGATCGACGACCGGGCCAGAAGTTCCGCCATCAGGATGAACAGCGGGATGGTCGAGAGCAGGAAATTGGCGGCGGTGCGATAGGGCGTGGTCTGGAGCACGCCGAGGGTCGGGATCCAGCCGATCGCCATCGCGGCGCCGACCGCGCCGGTCACACCCAGCGCATAGGCGATGGGCATGCCGATACAGATCAGCACCACCAGCGCCATCATGGGGAGGGCGACTTCCATCGGGGCGTCTCCTCAATTCGTCCGGGGCAGGTGGTCGCGGATCGGTACCGCTGGCCCGGCATCCGCCGGTGCCTGGGGCATGGCCTCGTCCGCCGGCGCGTCATGGGGCAGGGCCGGCATGCGGCCGTCCACCACATGCGGCACCAGGGCCACGCCGCGCAGCACCAGGCGCAGCGCCAGCACGGCCGATCCGATCGCCACCAGCGCCCAGCTCGGGGCCGTCGGCAGCGGCATGGCGCCGCCCGTCCAGCGATTGGCCTTGAAGTTCATCCAGGCGGTATCGCCGGACTTCCAGGCAATGGCGGCGAACAGCAGGGCGGCCGCGATCATGTAGACCACGTCCAGGCCGAGCCGCAGCCGCACTGGCATCAGGTTCAGCAGCAGGTCGACCCGGACATGGCCGTCGACCCGTTCGGTGCCGGCGAGGCCAAAGAAGACCACGGCCATCATCAGATAGAATTCGGTGATCTCGTAAGCCGCCGTCACTGGCGAGGCGAACAGATAGCGGCCGCCGGCATCTGCCACCGTCAGCACCATCATCAGGATAAGCGCCGCCATCGCGGCACCGTCGAGCAGGGTTTCCAGATGGCTGACCGCGCGGTCGATCAGTCTCATGGGGCGCGTCTCCTTCCCGGGCGGGCAGGGTTGCGAAGGGGAAATGCGGCAGCGCCGGCAGGTCCCGAAGGGGGCCTGCCGGTGCGGCAGAGGTGCCGGTGCCGGCCCTCAGCGGCTGGTCATCAGCTCTTCCCATTCATGGAAGACGCGGGTTCCGGGCAGGCCGCGGCCGTCATAATCCTTCACCCAGGCGGCCTGAACCGGCTTCAGCTTGCCGGCCCAGACCGGCACGCCCGAGGCCGGGATGGCATAGACCTCGCCGCCGCGCTTCGCGAGGTCGGCCGCAAAGGTTTCGGCGCGCTCGACATAGAGCTTCTGGACGTATTCATCCATCTCTTTGCCGGTCTTGATCAGCAGGTCCTGAAGATCCTTGGGCAGCTTCTGCCAGACGTTTTCGTTGATCACATAGAGCGTCGGGAACAGGCCGAAATTCAGGTTGCTGGTCGAATAGCGCAGCTGTTCTTCCAGCTTGTAGCCGCCCGCGGTCGGGATGTTGAACAGCGAGCCGTCGACCGTTCCGCGCTGCAGCGCGGGGTAGAGATCCGGCGCCGGGATGGCGACCGCGATGGCGCCCAGCGCCTCGACGCTGCGTTCCTGAATGCCGCCCGACGAGCGCAGCTTTACGCCCTTCAGCTGGTCGGGCGTCAGGATCTTGGTCTTGGTGGTCATCAGCTGATAGGCATGGGTGACCGAGGCCTGGATCACCCGCACGCCCTGGGGCACGTATTCCACCTCGTTGAGCGTGCCGAGGGCGAGTTCCGAATAGGCCGCACCCTGTTCGCGCGGGTCGGATTTGTTGCCGACCAGCGGGATGGCCGAGACCGTCGACAGCGGCAGGCGGTCCGAGACATAGAGCGGTGCCGCATAGGAAATATCCGAGATGCCGTTGATCGCGGCATCGAGCAGATCGGAGGATTTCGCAAGCTGTTCAGCGGGATAGATCTCGAACTTCAGACGGCCGTTCGACTGTTCGTCGACCAGTTTGCCCCAGTATTCCATCGCGATGGCGCCGGTGTGGCGGGTCGGGTAGGAATGGGCGACGCGCAGCGTGATCGGGTCTTCGGCGGCCGCAGGGCCGGTGGTCAGGGCGACTGCCGCGGCGACGAAGGTGGCGGCGCCGGCAAGCCGGCGGGTCCAGGATGACATGGGTTTTCTTCCTCCCAGTGCCGGCGACCCTCTTCTTTGCGGAGGGTCTGCCCGGCGTTGTCGTTGGTGTGGTCGTTGGTTCCGCGCCGGGATCACTCCCCGGCGGCGGCAAGTGGTCGGGGTGTTTCTGCGGCGGCGGGGGCGAGGCGGGCGAGGGCATCCACCGCCACCACCCCGTCCGGGCGCACGAAGATCGGGTTCACGTCGATTTCCTGCACCCGGTCGGCGGTGGCGAGCGCCAGATCGGACAGCCGCACCACCAGATCGGCCAGGGCCTCGATATCGGCCCGCGGCCGGCCGCGGGCGCCCTCCAGCAGGGCCACGGATTTCAGCCGGCCGATCATGCGCAGCGCCTCCGCCCGGTCGACCGGGGCGGGGGAGACCGCGACATCCTTCAGGATCTCGACGAAGATGCCGCCCGCGCCCACCATCACCAGCGGCCCGAAATCCGGGTCGACGGTGACGCCGGCGATCATCTCGACCCCCGGTGCGGCCATGCGCTGGACCAGCACGCCGTGGATGTCGATGCCGGGCAGGGCGGCCGCGACCGGGCCGGTCAGCCGGGCATAACCATCCCTTATCGCTGCCTCGCCCTCGATATTCAGCAGCACGGCGCCGGCATCGGTCTTGTGCGGCAGCTGCGGCGACATCAGCTTCAGCGCCACCCGGCCGCCAAGCCGGGCGGCCGCGGCGACGGCCGCATCGGCGCCGGTCACCAGTTCTTCCTCGGTCACCGGAATGCCCGCGGTGGCGAGCAGGCGCTTGGCCTGAACCTCGGTCAGCAGGCAGGCGTCCGCCGGCAGCCCGGCCAGCGCCGCGCGGGCGTCGGGAGCAGCGGCGGTCTCGGGCCCGGCCCGGCCCAGCCGCTCCACCGCCTCGCGATAGCGCACCAGATGGGCCAGGGCTGCGGCACAGCCGGTCAAGGTGGTGAAGATGGTGGTGCCGAGCCCGGCCATCAGGGCCGCCACCTCGGGGGCGGGCGGGGTGTAGGAATAGAACACCACCGGCTTGCCGGCCCGGGCGATCGCCGCCTTCAGCGCTTCGGGCGAGAAGGCCTCCACCGCCCCAACGCTGCCGAGCGGCGCCACGATCACCACCGCATCGGCCTCGGTGCTGTCCGCCAGGGCCTCGATCACCGTGTCGAAGGCGGAAAGCCCCTGGGCGGTGATGTCGACCGGGTTCTGGGTGGCACCATAGCTCGGGATCAGCGGCCGGATGCGGGCCTGCAGGTCTTCAGACAGCAGCGGGACAGTCAGCCCGGCCTGTTCGATCGCATCTGCCATCCACGATCCCGACCCGCCCGATGAGGTGACGATCGCCACCCGCCGACCGCGCGGCAGGCTGCCCACCGAAAAGGCGGCGGCGATGTCGATCATCTCGTCCTGGTCGTCGGCGCGGATCACCCCATAGCGATCGAAGATCGCGTCATAGGCGGCATCCGATCCGGTGAGGCTGGCGGTATGAGAGGCGGCGGCGCGCTGGGCCGCCGGCGAGCGGCCGACCTTGGCCATGATCACCGGCTTGCCAAGACGCGCCGCTTTCCGTGCTACCGGAATGAGTTTGTCGCCGTTCTTCACCCCTTCAATGAACATCATCAGCTGCGCGACCCGGGGGTCGTCGAGCAGGGCATCGGCGAAATCCAGCGCCTCCAGATCGGCCTCGTTGCCGGTGGCGACGACATGGGTGAAGGGCAGGCTGCGGCGCACGCCGCGATTATAGAGCGCGAAGCCCAGCCCGCCGCTCTGGGCGACCACGGCGACGCCCTGCGCGGGCACCGGCGCATCGACCGGCGCGATCTCGGCCGCCGGGCTGAAGGTGGCGGCGGTGCGGTCCAGGATGTTGTAGAAGCCCATGGCGTTGGGGCCGATGATGCGCAGGCCCGTGCGGCGCGACAGCGCCACCATCTGCGCCTGAACCTCGGCCATCTCGCCGCCCTCTTCGGCGAAGCCCGACGAGAAGATCACCGCCGCGCCCACCTTCGCCGCGGCGCAGTCTTCCAGCACGCCCAGAACCAGATTGGCCGGCACGGCGACCAGTGCCAGATCCACCCCGCCCGGCACGTCACCCACCCGCGGATAAGCCTTCAGGCCCTGAACCTCGGCCCGGCTGGGGGTCACGGGAAACACCTCGCCGGTATAGCCCCGCTTCAGCAGCAGATGCAGCACCCGGCCACGAATGCGCACGATATCGTCGGAGGCGCCGACCACCGCAATCCGCCGCGGGGAGAGCAGGCGGGCGATATCGGCGCTTTGGGAAGTTGTGGTGGTCATGTCGGACGGATCACCATCTTGGGGAGGAGCGTCTGGGGGGAGGGAGGCACCGGCCGCACCGGCTAGCGGCAGCCGCGCACCTTGCGCGGCTGCAAGCCGCCATTGCGGCGGCGGCCAAGGGCACGGAGTGCCCGCTTGGGCCGAGGGACTAACAGACTCGGCGGCGGCCAAGGGCGCGGAAGCGCCCGCTTGGGCCGAGGGACTTACAGCCCCGTCAACATCGGCCACAGCGCATCCCCGCCCTGGCCTGCGATCTTGCGGCCCAGCCGTTCCTGCCACTGTGCCTCGTTGCCGAACTCGTCGCGCCAGCTCCACAGCCGGCGGGTCTGATAGTGCAGCGGGTGTTCGCGGGTGAAGCCCATGGCGCCCATGATCTGGTGAGCGAGCGCCGCCCCCTCGGTCGCCGCCTGGCCGGTGCGCGACTTGGCGAGCGCCGCACGCAAGGAGGAACTGCTGCCGTCTTCGGCAAAGCCGATCTCGGCCGCCGCACTCGCCGCCGCGGTTTCGGCCGCCAGCACCGCCAGCATGTGCTGCACCGCCTGGAACTTGCCGATCGGGCGGCCGAACTGCTCACGCTCGCCCGCATAGGTCAGCACCTGGGCGAGCGCGCCCGACAGGGCGCCGGCGATCTGGACGGCGCGGAAGGCCGCCCCCATCGCCAGCACCTGGTCGGCCGCATCCTCGACCGCCGCCGAGGCGACAGGTGCCTCGCCTGCGAAGACCAGGTCGTCGCGCGCCTCGCCCGCCAGGTTGATGTCGGCAGAGACCGCCGCCGGCCGCGCCGCCACGACGATGTGTTCCGCGCCGCGCCCGTCGCGGGCGGCAAACACCACCTGCGACAGATGGCGGCCAAAGGGTACCCGGCGGAGCGTACCGGTCAGCTGCCCGCCTTCCAGCGCCATCGCTCCGGCATCAGCCGTGCCGATCCCCGTCAGCCCTTCTGCGGCCTCGCCCAGCCCTGCCGTCTTCAGCAGCCGGCGTGCGGCCATCACCTCGGCCAGCGGTACCGGCAGGGCGTGGCGGGCGACATGGCGCACCAGGGCCTGCATCTCGGCTGGGCCGGTCATGTCGTCGTCGATGGTGTCGGCATCGGTGATGCCGGCGGTCTCCATCGCCTGCCACAACCGTTCGGGGAACCTGCCACCGTCGGCGCCCTCGCGCATATCGCGGGTCGCCTCCACCGCGACCAGCCGGTCGACGGTGCGCAGCATCATGTCCAGGATATCGTCGCTCATCTGAGGCCCAGCCCCCTTGCGATCATGCCTCTCAGGATCTCGCGGGTGCCGCCGCGGATGGTGAAGGCCGGTGCCGCCACGACGGTGTGGCCCAGCAGGGCGGCCAGGTCGGCATCCTCGCGGTCGATCCGGGGTTCCAGCGCCAGCAGCCGCCGCGCGGTCTCGGGGATCGACTGCTCGAAAGCGGTGCCCAGATCCTTGACCAGCGCCGCCTCGGTCGCCGGGCGCAGGTCGCGGTCCAGCATGCCGGCGATGGAGGTCGACATCCGGCGCAGCGTCGCCAGTTCCGCCACCTTGCGGCCGATCTCCACCGCGGCCATGCGGTCGGGCTGCGGGCCCGATCCGTCGATGATCTCCAGCAGCAGCTGCACGGTGCTGAGAAACCGGTCGGGGCCCGAGCGTTCGAAGGCCAGCTCACCGGTGACCATGGTCCAGCCGCTGCCTTCCTCGCCGATCATCATGTCGTCGGGGGCGAAGACGCCGTCGAACACCACCTCGTTGAAATCGTGCCCGCCATAAAGATTGTAGATCGGCCGCACCTCGATGCCCTCTGCATCCAAAGGTACAATGAACTGGCTGAGACCCGCGTGTCGGTTGCTGTCGCTGCGCGCCGCGGTGCGGGCCAGCACGATCAGGTAATGGGCGCGGTGGGCGTTGCTGGTCCAGATCTTACGGCCGGTGATCCGCCAGCCGCCATCCACCTGCACCGCGCGGGTGCGGGCGGCGGCAAGGTCGGAGCCTGAATCCGGTTCGGACATGCCGATGCCGAAGAAGCAGGTGCCGGCGCAGATTTTCGGCAGGATCTCGCGTTTCGCGCGTTCGCTGCCGTGGTGGAGGATCTGATGGCCGCTCTGGCGGTCGGCCACCCAATGGGCGCCCACCGGCGCGCCGCCGGCCAGCATTTCTTCCGTCATCACATAGCGTTCCAGGGCCGACCGCCCGCGCCCGCCATAGCTCTCGGGCCAGGTCATGCCGATGAAGCCGCGGCGGCCGCATTCGGCGCTGAAGGCGGGGTCGAAGCTCGACCAGGAATGGCGTCTGGGCGTGTAGAGGCCGGTGTCGCGTGCCTCCGTCAGGAAGGCGCGGACCTCGGTCCTGATGGCTTCGGCGGCCGGCGGCATGGCCGTCGGCGCGAAGGTGAATTCCTGCATCTCGGCTCTCTCCGGGGGATGCGCACGGCGAAAGCGCGCGGCCAGGAGGTCCCGCCGGCTGGCGGGCATACCTCCGCCTTCATGCCGACCGGGGGAAAACGCGCGGCATCAAGGGTCTGGCCAATGGGCTCTCGTGCTTGTTCTGCCCGGTCATGACAGCCTGAAACGCCGGTATCTGTGTAGGTAAAAATTCGTTTGTGCAGTGCGATTTCATATATGAGTTTTGACAAGATGCCATGTCGCCGGTAGGGTGCGAGAGAACCATCCCCTCGGGAGAGCCCCCAATGAGCCGCGACGTGGTCAAATCGGCGGCACGTGTCATTCACGTGCTGGAGTATTTCGACGACGTCCGCCGGGCGGTGTCGGTCTCGGAAATCGCCGAGCATCACGACTGGCCGGTCTCCAGCACCTCGGTGCTGATGCGGTCGCTGGTCACCCTCGGTTATCTCGATTACGAGGCCGGCACCCGCACTTACATGCCCACCACCCGCGTCGCCCTGCTCGGCAACTGGATTCAGGCCAACCTGTTCAAGGACGGCCAGCTGATGCATCTGATGGAGTGGTTGAGCGAAAAGACCGGCGAGACCGTGGTGCTGGCGGCAAGGAACGGCCTCGGCGTCCATTACATCCAGGTCATCCAGGCCACCAACACCATGCGCATGTCGGTACGTCTCGGCACGGTCCGGCCGCTCTGCTGGTCGGGATCGGGCTGGATGCTGCTGTCCACGCTCGACGACGATACGATCCGCAAGCTCGCCCAGCGTCACAATGCCGATGTGGCCCCGGTGGCCTCGCCCGAAACCGGCGCCCTGTCGCTGCCGGGCAAGCGTGTCGACATCGCCGAGCTGATGGAGGTGATTGCCGATGTCCGGGCCAAAGGGTATGCCTTCTCGGCCAACCAGGTCACCGCCAATGGCGGGCTGATCGCCATGCTTTTGCCCACATTGCCCGGCGACAAGCCGCTGGTCATCGGCCTTGCCGGGCTGACCAGCGTTCTCGAAACCAATCTCGACCGTTTCGTCGCCCTGCTGCGCGAAGGGATCGCGCTTCATATCGGCTGAGCCCGAAGACTGGCCGGTCGCCTCAACAACCCGGAAGGAAACGCCCGCATGTCCGAAGCGGTGCTCTACGAAGAATCCGACGGCGTCGTCACCCTCACCCTCAACGAGCCCGAGACCCGCAACGCCATCTCGCCGGCGATCGTCGATGCGCTGGTCGGCCACATCGAGCGGATCAACACCGACATGTCGGTGCGCTGCGTGATCGTGACCGGCGCCGGCGACGGCTTCTCCTCGGGCGGCAACGTCAAGCAGATGCGCGACCGCGAGGGCATGTTCGGCAACGAGCCGGTGCAGATCCGCCGCGGCTACTGGTACGGCATCCAGCGCATCCCGATGGCGATGTATTCGCTGGAAGTTCCGGCCATCGCCGCCGTCAACGGCGCCGCGGTCGGTGCCGGCTGCGATCTCAGCCTGATGTGCGACATCCGCCTTGCCAACACGAAGGCGGTCTTCGCCGAAAGCTTCATGCGCGTGGGCCTGGTTTCGGGCGATGGCGGGGCCTGGTTCCTGCCGCGGGTGGTCGGCTATTCCCGCGCCGCCGAGATGACCTTCACCGGCGATTTCGTGAAGGCGGACGAGGCCGAGCGCATCGGCCTGGTCTCCCGCATCGTGCCCGACGACCAGCTGATGGACGAGGCCCGCAAGCTCGCCCGCCGGATTGCGTCCAACCCGCCGCACAGCCTGCGCCTGAACAAGCGCCTGCTCCGCGACAGCCAGGGCGTGCCGCTGCCCACCGCACTCGAAATGGCCTCCTGCATGCAGGCCCTGGTCCAGAGCACCGAGGACCAGCACGAGGCGGTCAGCGCCTTCCTCGACAAGCGCGCGCCGGAATTTAAGGGGCGGTGAGGGCCAAGGGTCAGTGAGGGTCGGTGAGTGGCAGAGGATGGGTGGGCGGCGTCCCTGGCGCCGCCCATTCTCCCGCCCCATATGGTCTCTGCCTGCCCCATATGGCCGCCGCCGGTACGGGCTGGCGTGACGTGCCGGAGATTGGCATAATCCGCGGATCCCGAAGTGGGAGGCTCGCCCATGAAGATGAACGTATCCCTCAGCGAGGATCTTGCGCATTTCGTTGAGGCAAAGGTCGCCGACGGGCGTTACGGCTCGTCGAGCGAGGTGATCCGCGATGCCCTCCGCCTGATGGAGAAGGTTGAGCGGCAGGAGGCCGAAAAGTTGGCATCGCTGCGCTTGGCCTGGCAGGAGGGGATCGACAGCGGCGATGCCGGCGAGATCGATTTCGATGCTCTGCGGCAGAAGGCCCGAGCCCGGTTCCTGGCCGCCCGGGGTCCGGACGGTGGAGATGTCAGCGGTGGAGACGCCGACGCGTGATTGGGCGCGTCCGCTTTACCAGCCAGGCTGAAGCCGATCTTCTCGATATCTGGTTGCATCTGGCCGTCCATGCCGGCATGGACGCCGCCGACCGCCTCTCGCGGCGTATCGAGACGGCATGCAGGCGACTTGGAACCTGGCCGGAACTCGGACCTGCCCGAAGAGAGATCGCAGAGGATGCGCGTGGCCTCGTGATCGAGCGCTGGATCGCATTCTATCGGATTGACGGCGCCGACGTGCAGATCGTGCGCGTGCTCGACGGTTCGCGCGACCTCACGATGCTGGACTGGCCGGCGGTGACGCCCCCTCCCGTGCGCAGGTGACGAGCAACTGCTCCCTGGCAACGAATACGTCAGGCTGCCGTCTTGAGGTGCTCACCCTGCCGATGCGCTCCGTCGCCAGCGAAAATCGGCCAGGGTGAGCACCATCCCGACGCTCAGCCCCGCGGCCAGCACGATCATTGCCCCGGCCGGCCCCGTCTCTGCCAGCCGGGTGGTGGCGAGCGGTACGGCGGCCAGGATGGCGACATTGTTCAGGGTTTCGGCCACCGCCAGCACCATGGCCTTGTCGGGCCCGGCACGCGTGGCCAGCACCACCGTCGCCGCCGGCGCGCCGGTGCCGAGCGCCGCCCCCCAGGCCGCCAGGCACAGAAGCGCCGCCCAGAGCGGCAGCGACCAGGCCATGAACAGGGTAATCGCCAGGGCAAGGACCAGGGTCACCAGAACCAGCACCAGCTCCTCGCGGCCGAACAGCCGCCGCAGCCGGCCGGCCGAGAGGTTGCCGAGCCCCAGCCCCAGCCCGAAGGCGGCGACCGAGACGCCCACCGCCGCCGGCCCGAACCCATAGCGCAGCCGCAGCACCTCTCCCGAGAGCAGGAAGGCCGCGACCCCGGTCCCGTTCCACGCGCCCTTAGCGATGAGCGGGCGTAGGATCGAGGGTGAACGGAGCCAGCTCCAGCCGGTGCCTTCGGCTCGGCGGGCTGCCGCAGGTGCATGGCCAGGCAGCCGTCTCCGTCCGATGACGAAGACCATGGCACAGCCCGCGGCGGTGATGACGAAGGGGGCGACCCAGCCGATCAGATCGGTGGCGATCCCGGCCATGGCCGGCCCGAAGGCGATGCCGGCGGTCATGCCCAGCATCACCAGCCCCATCGCGCCGGCCTGGCGGTCGCGGGGGATCACCTCGGCGATCAGCGCAAAGGAAGTGGGGATCAGGATTGCCGAGGCGATGCCGCCGAAGATGCGGAGCGCCACCGCCACCCCCAGCGTGGGCGCAAGGACGATGGCCAGCCCGTCGAGCGCGAACAGCAGCAGCCCGGCCAGCAGCAGCCGCCCCCGATCGACCCGGTCCGACAGCCAGCCGAACACGGGGGCCGCGATCGCATAAGCGACCGCATAACCCGAAATCAGCCAGGCCGCCCCGGCCGGCGTGGTGTCGAAAGCATCGGCGAGCGGCGCCAGCATCGACGACAGCATGAATTCGGTGGCGCCGACGAAGAAGACGGTGACGGCAAGAAGCGGCAGCAGCCGGCGATCCGCCGACTGCCGCCCGGTAGAGATCATCACGGCCGGATGGTCTTTCTGTTTCCGGTTCCGGCCGCTTGCCCCCAGCCGCATGCCACGATGTCGGGCTGGCAGATGCGTCAGGCAGGCTGGCCGCGGAAGCCGATGGTGAAGGTCACGACATCGTCGCGATAGGCGCTGACCACGCAATCCACCGTCATGCCATAGACCGACCTGACCAGGTGGCTGGTGGAGCTGCAGCCGTCCCAGGCCGCGAACAGGGCGCCCGTATCGGTTCCTCCCTCATTGATCCAGATCTGTGCGCGGGCGTTGGTGAGGCTTCCCGCGCCCGGGACGCCGAAGGCCACATCGACCGGACGGGCATCATCGTCGCCGATCTGGAACCGCAGCCAGCCGACGGCGTCACCATCGGACACCGGGTTCCAGACATAATCGGCGAAAACCCAGCCCGCGGGCGCCGTCTGGTGGGCGGGGATCTGGTCGACGGGCCAGGCAGCAAAGCCGCCGCGCAGGCCCTTGCGATCGGTAAGCCGGATCGTCACCGCGCTTTCGTTGTAGATGATCACCCGGCAGGCATAGCGGCCGCCGAAAGCCAGGCTGTAAAGCCAGGTGCGGTCATTGGCGCTGGCCCAGTCTGGCAGCAGCTGCGGCCAGTGGTCGGGCTGGCCGGGATCGATCAGCTGGAAGCGGGCGAAACTGCTCTCGGCCGGGCTCTGCACCCGAAGCGGCTGGGTTGCGTGCGGATCGGTGTCGCAGCCGGGGGTGAACAGGCCGGCAATGCGCCCGGTGGCGGCAAGCACCAGCCGTTCGCCGCGGGCATCATATCGCCAGAGCTGATCATTGTTGCGGGCCTCGTCTTGCGAGGCAAGAACCAGCGTGCCGTTTCGATGGGTCAGGCACACCCGCCCGGGGGCATCTTCCGACTGCGCCGGGAACAGGCGGCCGGCACCATCGGTCGTCCAGACCTGGTGCCGCCCGATGACGAGGCGGGCGAGCACCGCCCGGTGCCCGTCGAGATGGCCATCGCCGGTACCTTCGATCGACAGCGCCATATCGGCATTCACGGCCAGCGCCGCCGCCGGGTCGGCGGCCCTTCGGGCGATGATGCAGAACGGGGTTTTGATGGTCAACCCCGTCCCGGGACGGGCATCCTCTGCCTTGCGGCGATCGCGGGCCAGATAGGGATCGCGCGTCGCATCGGCCCCGTCCGACGTCTTCAGCAGGGCCGTCAGTTCTTCGGGCGACAGCGGATCGACCATCCAGAGATCCGACAGACGGAAGGACCCGGTGACGGCCGGATCGAAACGCCCCACGGCGGTCAGCCCGGCTTCCAGGCCGGTATTGATCAGATGGCCGGCGGCGGTGAGTGTCCAGCTCTGATAGGGTGCCGTGTCGAGGGTGGTGATCGCCAGTTTGAACCGGTCCGCCTGCGGCCGGCCGGCCGGGCCGGTTACGACATCGTCGGTCAGTGCGGTCAGGGCGAATTCGGCCGTGGCGGAGCAGGAATAGGCGATGATCTGCCCCAGGCCGTTTTCGTACCAGAGCTGCGATGCCGGATCGGCCTTCACGTCGGCATCGCGCAGCCCGACCTCGACGCCATTGCCCGGCTGATCCATCAGCAGCGACAGCACCTTGTCGGGCTCCATGCGGTTGCGGATGCGGAAGTAGACCGGGCGTGCGCTTTCGCCCGCAATCCGGCGATAGTCGTTGTAGAACAGGAAATGGGCGCCCTTCGCCTGCAGCTCCTGCACCGTATGGCGGCTGGCATAGTCGCGCAGCACCGCCCGGCAGCGGCGCGCCAGATCGCGCGGCAGCAGATCGATGCTGGGCATCGGATCATCCTGCATCACCGCCGACCAGCGCCGGTAATTGCCGAGAGATTTCGCCCATTCGCCGGCATCGGACAGAAACTGCCCCTCGCCGCCCACAGCACTCAGGGTCAGGCCCTGACGCTCGGCGGCGGCAAGCGCCCGCGACTGCTCGCGGGTGGCATCCTTCATCTCGGCCGCCGCCTGCGCCGTGCCGACCCCCAGATGCGACACCTCTGCCTTCACGCCCACCGACAGGCTGCGGGTCACATCGGCCGTGCCCTCGGTCGCCGACAGGGTCTGCACCCGGGTGCCGAACAGCCGGCCGCCGACCAGGGTGCGGCGGGCGACGAAATGGCCATAGATCGCCAGCACCGCCATCAGCCGCTCGGCCGGGTCGATCAGCTCCGGCCAGGGATCGATGTCGGCCGGGTCGGCGGGATCGAGCGCCGCCGTCACCGCCGCCAGGAAATCCGGCGCCGCCGCGGGGGTCCGGTCGTCGAAGGACAGGTCCACCCTGGGCAGGAAATAGCTGGTGACGACGAAAACCGTCTTGCCGGCCTCGGCCGTGGTGGTCTCTGACAGCCGGCCGATGCCGACACCCACCCCGATGCCGCCCTGGAAAGAGGGCTTGCCGACCGCGGCGGTCATCGACATCGACAGGCCGAACACGCCGTTGCGCTGCGCCTGATGAACCTGTTCGGAATAGGTATAACTGGTTTCGTAATAGCCCGACAGCTGCGGCTTCAGATAGAACAGCCGGGTCGGCCCGGTGGGGGTGGCCGGTCGGGAGGCCACAGGCGGTGCACCCGCCGCAGGTTTGGCCACCGGCTGAGGCTGGGCGATTGGCTCAGGCTGGGCGACAGGTTGAGGCTGGGCGGCCGGCTGGGTGGGGCTGGCCTGCTTGGCAGGTTTGGCCTGCTGGCCGGTGGACGTGATCAGCGCCGCCGCGGCTGCCGCCATCAGCGCGGCTTCGGTCGCCCCCCTGGTCTTATCCGGATCGGCCGGTTTCGCATCCGACAGCCCGGTCAACCGGCGGCGCGTGGCGGCATCGCCCCGCAGGTCCAGCCGGTAGAGCACGTCGCGGAAGCTGCGGGCCGCCACTTCGCTGCGGCTGTGATCGATCACGATGCCCCGATAAAAGCCGATCCGGTCGAGCAGATCATCCCGCTGGGCAAGGTTGAGCGTGAAGAAATCCGAATGGTCGGAGGCAAGCGTGCCGCCGCCGGCTGTAAAGACACGGGTTGCGGCCTCGGCGGTGAAGTCGCGCCTGGCGAGCGGCGTCTCGGCCATGGCGGTTGCGATCTGTGCGGTCGGATCGGGCACCGTCACCCGCAGCCGGTCCAGCAGCTTCTGCCGGTCGTCCAGCGCCTCGCGGCCACGCTCGTCGCGCCGACGCACCGCCGCCTCGGCATGCTCTTCCACCGCGCGATCGGCATCCAGTTTCGCCTTGCGGGCGGTGAGCACCGCGGTGTCGCTGGCCAGCATCTCGATCTCGGCCTTGTCTTCTGCCAGTTTCCGAAGCCGCGGCTCGGCGGCGGGAATGTCGGAGAAGCAGGTGACCGTCAGGCTTGGCTGGCCGTCATCGGGATAGTTGACCGTGAAGACCTCCTGGTAGGGACGGTCTTCTGCCGCCTCCGGCAGGGGCTCGCCGCTGGCTGCGCGGAACCGGCAGCTCTCCGGAATCCCGGCCGCGACCAGTCGCCGTCGAACGACGGCGACCGTATCCCCCAGTTTGAGGTCGATATCGACCTTGCGGCTGGACACAAGATCGCCGTTCAGGTCGACCCATTTCACAAGGCAGAGCATGGCGCGCCCCTTCGGCCTTTTGGCCGATCATGTTGTCATATATAAACATGATATAGCAGACATGCCCGACAAAAAATGCTATTTGCGGCAATTACAGGAAATTTTCATCTTCGGGAATATTTTCAGAGACTTCTACCAGGCGCACCAGGCAGATGAGGCGCAAGACGTGCACTATATAGCACGTTCCGGCGGCCCCCGCAGAGCAACCGGCACGCACCCGCCCCCCGCATGGCAGCCCGTCGGCCACAGACGGTGTTCCGCGACGCACGGGCATGTTTAACTTCCGGTGATCTGGCCGCAGCGGGAGAGCCCAGCCGATGACCAAAGCCTCGGATCTCGTCGTCCAATGTCTGGAGAATGAAGGCGTGGAATACGTCTTCGGCGTTCCGGGCGAAGAGAATCTCGATTTCCTCGACAGCCTGTCGCGGTCGGAAACCATCCGCCTGATCCTGACCCGGCACGAGCAGGCCGCCGGCTTCATGGCCGCAACCTATGGCCGCCACACCGGCAAGGCCGGGGTCTGCCTGTCGACGCTGGGGCCGGGTGCGACCAATCTGGTCACGGCCGCCGCCTATGCCCAGCTGGGCGGCATGCCGATGGTGATGCTGACCGGCCAGAAGCCGATCAAGAAGTCCAAGCAGGGCCGGTTCCAGATCCTGGACGTGGTCGACATGATGGGGCCGATCACCAAGTTCACCCATCAGTTCGCCTCGGCCGACAACATCCCCTGGCGGATGCGCGAAGCCTTCCGCCTGGCCGAGGAAGAAAAGCCCGGCGCGGTGCATCTGGAACTGCCGGAAGACGTGGCGCGCGAGACCACGGACAGCCGGCCGGTGCCGGCCAGCCTGAAGCGCCGGCCGATCGCCGAGGCCAAGGCGATCAGCGCGGCGGTGCGCCGGCTGGAGCAGGCGCGGTCGCCGATCCTGGTGATCGGCGGCGGCGCCAACCGCACCCAGACCAGCCGCATGCTGTCGCGTTTCGTTCAGAAGACCGGCATCCCCTTCGTCACCACCCAGCTGGGCAAGGGCGTGATCGACGAGCGCAGCCCGCATTTCGTGGGCTGCGCGGCGCTGTCGGCTGGGGATTTCGTCCATCGGGCGCTGGATGCCGCCGACGTCATCGTCAATATCGGCCATGACGTGATCGAGAAGCCGCCCTTCTTCATGAAGCCCGGCGGCGCCGAGGTCATCCATGTCAATTTCCGCTCGGCGGAGGTCGACCCGGTCTATTTCCCACAGCTGGAAGTTGTGGGTGATATCGCGAATGCCCTCTGGCAGATCACCGAAGAGATCACCCCCAGCACCGCCTGGGATTTCGGGATGATGCACAGGGCCCGCGATGCCGGGGCGGAGAACGTCGCCCATGACGCGGTCGACATGCGCTACCCGGTCTATCCGCAACATCTGGTGGGCATCGTGCGCGAAGTGATGCCGTCCGACGGCATCATCGCCCTCGACAACGGCGTCTATAAGTTGTGGTTTGCCCGCAACTATCGCGCGCATGAGCCGAATACGGTGCTGCTCGACAATGCGCTCGCCTCGATGGGGGCGGGGCTGCCCTCGGCCATGGCCTCGCGGCTGGTCTATCCCGAACGCAAGATCATGGCGATCTGCGGCGATGGCGGGTTCATGATGAACAGCCAGGAGCTGGAGACCGCGGTGCGGCTGGGCATGCAGCTGGTGGTGCTGATCCTGAACGACAACGCCTATGGCATGATCCGCTGGAAACAGGCCGATATGGGCTTTAAGGATTTCGGGCTGAGCTATGGCAACCCGGATTTCGTGGCCTATGCCCGTGCCTATGGCGCCCATGGCCACCGGGTGAGCGACACCGGCGAATTGCCGGCCTTGCTCCGCCACTGCCTGGAGGCGCCGGGGGTGCATGTCATCGACTGTCCGGTCGACTATTCCGAGAACGACCGGATCCTGAACCGCGAACTGAAGCACAAGGCGGCGGCGCTCTGACGACGCCGGCGATGCGGGGGCATCCGCGCCTCCGCATCGCCTGTCGCCTCAGGACCGGCCCGTCATCTCAGCGAGACTGGCATCTCAGCGAGACTTGTGCGGCCTGGCGAGACAGGCATCGAAGATGGCGGCCGTCTGTGCGGCGGCCTTGTTCCACGAAAAGCGGCCGACATTCGCCTGGCCGCGCAGGATCAGGTGTTGACGCAACGCCTCGTCTTCGACCAGGCGGGACACGGCCGCAACCAGCGCATCCGCATCCGCCGGTTCGATATAGAGCGCGGCATCGCCGGCGACTTCCGGCAGGGCGCCGCGGCGCGTGGTCACCACCGGGCATCCGCAGAGCTGGGCTTCCAGGATCGGCAATCCGAATCCCTCATATTCCGACGGCATCACCAGGCACACCGCCCGGCGGTAATGCGCGGCCAGAACCGGCGTGGAGACGCCGTGCAGCCGCGTGATGCCGACATCGCCCGAGCGGGCGAGGGCGGCCGCCAGTGTCCCATAGGGATCGGTCCCCAGGATGACGGTGCGGATGCCCGCATGCTGCCACAGCCGGGCGGCAGCCTGCACCACGGTCTGCGGCGATTTATGGGGCAGGACGCTCGCCACCATCATGATGAAGGGACCATGCGCGCAAGCCCCGATGGCATCCTCGGGATCATCGGGCCCGAATCCCGGGCCCGCCGCTTCATGTACCACATGCAACCGCGTGCCGACCCTCAGCCCCTTGGCGCGGATGTCACTGGCGGTGGTTTCCGAGACCGCGATCACCGCATCGGCGGTTCTGGCGGTCAGGCGATCCATCACCTGCCGGAACCGGGCCTGGTAGCGTTCCACCGATCCGGGCACCATGGCGTACATAAGATCGTGAATGGTGACCACCTTACGGAAGTCGCCGAGCAGCGGCCCGGTGTTACCGGGGCTGAACATCAGGTGAACACGGTGACGCCGGGCAATGCGGGGCAGAATGGTCTGTTCCCAGATCACCCGCTGAAACCGGCCACTGAACTGTGGCACTTCAACGACGCGCACTTTGGACGCCAGATCGGAGGGCAGGGCGGTGCCCGCCTGCACGAACACCATCAGTTCGTATCGTTTCAGGGCGACCAGTTCACGGAGCAATGACCACGAATAGGTCGCCATGCCGCCAGGAACTCCCGGCGTGAGAAAAGCCAAATTCAGTCCGACGACATGCATCAAGGAAAGGCTCGGAAAGGACCGGGGCGTCTTCGGACGGAATGCCCTTTTGGGCGCCCCGTGACGGCAGACGAAAATACTACGATCTGCTGTGCAGAGATACAGCCTATTGAAGGCCAGGTTCAGGAAGCCGCAGGGCAAAGCCACACGGCGACCGCAAGCCCCGTCTGTCCCCTGCGGTTACCGATCTCGATGCGGCCGCCCTGGTCCTCGACCAGACGACGGGTGATGTCCAGCCCCATGCCCGAACTGCCACCGCCGACGCCCGGTTCGGCCCCCTGGCCCAGAATGGCGTCACCGGCATCACCCAGCCGGTCCGGTGCGACACCGGGGCCGGTGTCGAGCACCGTGAAGCCCGGTCGGCCCGCGTCGTTCTGGACGTCGATCCGTACGGTACCGCCCGGTGGGGTGTATTTGATCGCATTGGCCAGCAGATTGACGGCGATCTGCTGCACCGTGGCGGCATCGGCGCGGACCATCACCGGCCCGGGTGCGGACACTTCTTCAAGCTGTATGGCGGCTTCCAGAGACAATCCATGGACCAGGCGCAATGCTGCCGCGAGCGGCTGGCGCAGATCGATGACCTGGGGCAGCGGGCCGTCGGTGTGGCGCGGCCGCGCCAGCAGCCGGTTGACCAGGCCCAGCATCCAGCGTCCGGCCTCGTCGATCGATCCGGCCCAGGCGCGGGGCTCCTCCGGCAGGCGCTGGTCGGCCGCAATCAGGGCGGCATAGCCCATGGTGGAACAGAGGGGGGTACGCAACTCGTGCGCCAGTTCCTGCACTGCCTGGCCGGGTGTTGCGGCCATGTCGACCAGCCGGGTCTGGACCCGCACCGCCAGATCCATCTGTTCGCGCAGATGATCATTGGCGGCCAGCAGTTGCAGGCGTTCCGCAACCAGGGCGGCGTGGGCTTCCAGCATGCGCGTCTGACGGTCGTCGAGCCCGTCGGGGCGGGGTTCCGGGTCGATGACGCAAAGGGTGCCCAGGGCGATGCCGTCGCCCAGCCGGATGGGCGCCCCGGCATAGAAGCGGATGAAGGGCGGCCCCACCACCAGCGGATTGCCCGCGAAGCGCGGATCCTGCGCGGCATCGGGCACTTCCAGTACCGTGGGGGCGGCAAGCGCATGATCGCAGAAGGCCCAGTCGCGCGGGGTTTCGGTGGCATCCAGCCCGTGCCGGGCCTTGAACCACTGCCGGTCGGTGTCGATCAGCGAAACCAGGGCGATCGGCGCCCGGCAAATGTCGGAGACGATATCGACGATCCGGTCGAAGCCGGGTTCGGGCGGGGTGTCGAGCACGCCCAGCCGGTCGAGATGTGCCATGCGTCTGCGTTCGCGCACCGGATCGCGCCCGGCCGGCATGAAGGTCTTCCCGATGGTCTCCGATTTACCCGTGTCAGCCTTCGTCACGATCCGCATCCTCGATGCATCGACCCGTTTTGACAGATGCATCCTGCCACGGTTGATTGAAGGAAGTCTTAAATGCGCCGTATCTTTCAAGCCCGCCGACGGATCCTGCGCAACGTCGCGAGGCTGCCGTCCAGCGCGGCGAACAGGGCGACACGGGCCGCCGCCTCCAGCCTGCGGGCGGCGGCACGCAGCGCCGTCAGATCCACGACATCGGGCAGGCCGCGGATGGTATGAAGGCTGCGGCGCAGCTCTTCGGCTGACCCGCCGGCCAGGCGGGCGCCAGATCCAGCAGGAAGGTCTGCAGGCGGTCTCGCGCCGCAAGGGCTGCATCGGGGCCGAGGCTTGCAACCAGCGCCGCGAAGACCGGATCGGCCGCGGGCACGAGCGGCAGATCGACATCGAAACAGGTGCCGTCCGTGGCGCCGTCCCCCACGGTGATCCGGCCGCCCATCGCCTCGGCCATCAGCTGAATGGCCGCCAGCGGCCGGTCCCCGCCATCCCGATACCCGCGTCTGCCATGAACGCCTCCGGACCCGCCTTGCAGCCCGTGTCCGGGCGCTCCAGAGCCGAAGGATACGCGGTGATTGCCAATGAACTATTGACGGCATTGCGGGCGTGGGCGTGCAGCCGTCGTCAGACGCGGTCGGAATAGCGGTCGAAGGCGGTGACCCGGCGCACCGGCAGGTCCAGCTCGGCGCGGCGATAGATCTCGGTGCGCAGGAAGGTCATCTCGGCCTCCAGCTCCGCCTCGGGCACGTCGCGCCACCAGGCCTTGGGCTGGCCGTCGGAGCCGTCGTTCCAGCGATAGCCGCGGGCCTTCAGGGCATCCTTCATGTCGAAGGGGCTGCCTTCGGCGCGGATGCGCATGGTCGCCTGGCGGGCGCCCGCCAGCAGCGCACCGAGCGCGGTCACCCCCGCCACCGCCAGCGGCCGGGCCAGAACTTCCAGCAGGGCACGGCAGTCTTCCGCCGCCCGGTGGCCGTCGTGGAACAGCCCGGCCTTGCCCAGAAGATAGCCGAGCTTGGTGCCCTCCACACCCTCGGCCGCCCAGTCGATGCCGGTCTGAGAACAGGCCCAGGCCTTCACCCGAAAGATCTCCCAGACATGTTCGACGAATTTGCGGTCGAAGGCGGCGTTATGGGCGATGACCACCGACGCGGCATCGGCAAAACCCGCCACCTCCACCGGGTCGATCGCCTGGCCCGCCACCATCTCGTCGGTGATGCCGGTCAGTTTCGTGATCTCGGGCGGGATGGGCATGCCCGGATCCTGAAACCCCGAATAGGCGCCGGTCACCCGGAAGACCGTGCCGCCGGGTTCGAATTCGAAGGCGATCATGCCGAGTTCGATGATCCGGTCCTTCGCATGGTCCAGGCCGGTGGTCTCGACATCCAGGATCAGGCCGTTGCGCACCTCGCCGCGGCGCTGGAACTCGCCCTTCTCGCCGGCGGTGGAAAACCATTCCCGCGGCTCGATCCGCCGCAGGATGCGATAATCGCCCGAGGCTTCCAGCTTCCGCGCCATGGCCTCCAGCTCGGCACGGGCGCGGGGGCTGCGGGGGCGGGTGGGGGCGGTCATGGCAGTCTCCGGCTCACTTGTACCAGGCCAGCTGTTCCGAGGTGGCGACCAGCGTGCCGCCCGGCGCCCAGAGCGTCACCTGCTGATCGAAGAATCCGTCATGGACCCGGCGGGCGATGGCTTCCAGCAGCAGGAACTGCCCCGCCAGCCCGTCCAGCACCTCGGGACGGGCATGGATATAAGTGGACAGCGTGACGGTCGAAATCGGCCGCGGGCCGCGGTCGAGCACGAAGACCCGGGGATAGATCGCATCGGCGAGGCCGGCGACCACCGCGGCATCCACCGCACCTGCGGGCTCCCCCTCGACCAGGGCATGGCGCAGCCAGACCAGGCTGCGGCTGGTATCGGCGCCGGTGAAGGGCGGGCCCTGAACGATCCGCATCTCATAGGCCGAGAACCAGGGCGGCAGGCTGCGGTGTGCATGGCGGGGCGCGTCTTCCGGCGCCACGGCCGCAGGCATCGCGAAGCGGGGCTCGGTGAAATCGCCGGTGTCGCGGCGGGCGGCGGCGGTGAAATTGCCGCGCGCCGCGATGGCGCCGTCCTGGATCAGATCCACCTGCCAGAACGACACCGACCGGCCGACGCGCGCCGGCGAGGTGACGATGGTGAACGGTCCCTCGGCGATCGCGCCCATGAACTGGGTCTGGGTGGCGACGATCCCGGCACCGGGGCCCGCCTCGGCCAGCCAGCCGGCGGCGGCACGCTCGGCGGCGCGGGTCAGCACCGCGGCGATCCAGCCGCCGAAGGGGCCGATCATGTTCCGCCAGACCGGGTCGGTGCGGCCCGACCAGACGCGGACGCCGTCCGCCCTTTCCTCTACCGGTTCGATCGCGAGGGATCCACGGAAGGCATCGGGGCGGCTGGTGGTCATGAGGCGTGTCTCCGGTCAGCGGCGCGTCGATGCGGGCCGTCATGTTTTTGGGGTCGGGGTTTCTTTATCATGTCTGGCTGTCCTGCGGCAGTGCGGTGTTGATGCGGCCGCAGCGCAAACGGCGGCTTGCATCTGAGAGTGATTATCAATATCACTTAACCGTAGCGCCTCGCCGCAGGGAATCCGTCCGATGTTCGCAGATCTCGCCCCGGCCTTCAGCGGCCCGTTCGACCGGTTCAGCAGATCGGTGGTCGGCCCCGGTGATCCGCGGCCGGCGCTCAGCATCCGGGCTCTGACCGCCGATCCCGAGGCGCTGGTCGAAAAGATGCTGCGCCGGCTGGCGCCCGAGGCCTCGACCCCGCAATCCCGGCGCGGCGCCGCCTCGCTCTGGACCCAGTTCTATTTTGCGCTCGTCGGCGTGCCGGTGGTGCTGGCGGCGATGCGCGGCCGCCGCCGTCTGCCGGTCGGGTTGGACGAGATGGCGGTGGTCATCGGCGAGAACGGCCTGCCGGCGGCGTTGAAACTGCCCGCCGCGGGGGCTCCCCAGCCCGATCGCGACCCGCGCGCGGCGATGGAGGCACTGATCATCGATCATTACCTGCCGGCGGTGACCGCGATGAGCCGGGCCGGCCGGCTGGCGCCCCGGCTGCTCTGGTGCAATGCCGCCGTCCGCCTGGTCTGGGCGATGGAGGCCGCGGCCGAGGCCGAGCCCGAGGACACCGAATTGGCCGGGATCGCGGCGGCAGCCCGGCAGGCGGTGATCGCGACCCCCGACCTCAGTTGCGGTGCCGCCAACCCGATGTTCGACATGTTGCTCTCGCCCAAACCGGACTCCGGCTCCAGCTATACCCGCAAGGTCTGCTGCCTGCGCTACATGATGCCGGGGGTGGCCGATTGCGGAGAAACCTGCCCGCTGCCGCCCTGCCGCACCGCATGACCATCCAGGGGATGCGCGACCGGCTGCTGGCGGCCTTCCTGGCGGAACGCCCGGCCATGCTGCGCCGGCTGACCCGTCGCACGGGGTCTGCCGCATCGGCCGAGGACATTCTACAGGATTTGTGGATGCGCGTCTCGGGTGCCGCGGGGGCCGGGCGGCTGGACGGGGTCGACAATCCGGTGGCCTATCTGAACCGGGCGGCCAACAATCTCGCCATCGACCAGGACCGCGCCGAGCAGGCCCGCCGGTTGAGCCCCGACGAAATCGACACCCTGACCACGGTAGAGAGCGAGGCACCGGGGCCCGAGCGGGCAGCGGCCGCCCGACAGGAGCTGGAGGCTCTGAAAGCAGCGCTGGCCGACCTGCCGGCGCGCCGCCGGGCGATTTTTCTGGAGGCGCGGATAGAGGAACGCCCATATCGCGAGATCGCCGCCCGCTGGGGCGTCACCACCCGCACCGTCGATGTCGAGATCCGCAAGGCGCTGGACCATTGCGCCGACCGGCTGGGGCGCCGGAGGCCGGGCCGGTGAGCGGTGGAGGCATGACAGGGCTTGGAAAAAAGTCTGGCGCGTGCGATTCGTCTGCCATACGCCCCGCACGTCTGTCACGTAAGGGGGGCGGACGCCCCCCACGGTACCAGTGCCCCGTCCGGCGCCGGCCCTGCCCCGGCCCCAGCATATGAAGGCCCCGATGTTCCGTCGCCGCCCCGATCCGGATGCCGAGGCCCTGAAGCTTGCCCGCGCCTGGATGGCCCGCCTGAAATCCGGCGAGGCCACCACCGATGATGCCGCGGCCTTCCGGGCCTGGCGTGCGGCCGATCCGGCCCACGAGGCCGCCTGGGCCGAAACGGTGCGGCTGTGGGAGGCGAGCGGCGCGGCCGCGGCGGCCGTCCGGCGCCGCGATGTCGCGCCGCGCCGGGCGATGAGCCGCCGCATGGTGCTCGGCGGCGGTGCCGTCGCCGCCTCGGCGGCGATCACCGGGCTTGGTGCGGTGCGGCTGGGGCTGCTGCCGGCACCGGCGGATCTTCTGGCCGATCATGCGACCGGCACGGGAGAGCGGCGCGAGATCACCCTGCCCGACGGCAGCCGCGCCGCGCTCGATGCCCGTACTGCACTCGATGTCGACATGGCCCCGGGCCGGCGCCGGCTGACCCTGATCCACGGCGCGGCGGTGGTGGATGTTGCAGGCGGGCTGAGCCCGGCGCTGGAAGTCCGGGCCGGCCCGGGCGTGGCGCGCGCGGACGCAGGCAGCTTCACCATCCGCCAGATCCCGGTGCCGGCCGACGATCCGGGCGGCATGCGCCGGCGGGTGGTGTGCATCGCAGGCAGCGTGTCGGTCACCGCGGGTGAAACCCGCGAGCTTCTGCCCGGTCAGGCGGTCGATTACGACGACACCGGCTGCGGCCCGGTGGTGGGCGCCGATGCCGCACTCGAAACCGCGTGGCGGCAGGGGCTGATGGTGTTCCGCGACCGGCGGGTGGATGAGATCGTCTTCGAGCTGAACCGCTATCGTCCCGGCCGGGTTATCCTGCTGGACGACACCGCCGCCGCCCGTCGGTTGAGCGGCGTGTTCCACCTTGACCGCACCGACGAGGTGGTTGCCCATCTGGAACGCATGCTGGCCCTGCCGACCCGCGACCTGCCCGGCGGCATCGTGCTGATCGGCTGACCGGTACCGGTCTCGTATGAAGTTTCGATGACATCCGGGACGAGGCCGCCACGGCCCCTTGGATCAGGCCCCGTGCAGGCGTATGAGGGCGGCGGTTCCACCCCTTCATCGGCCCCTTCATCGGATGCTCCGCCCATGGCCCCCCGCCCTATGCCACCCGAACGCCCCCTGCCTGCCGAACGCCCGAAACTTGCCGAAACCGTGATCGACGAGACCGCCAGCCTGCGCGAGGTGGCGCTGGGACGCAGTTGCGAGGTGCTGGCGCGATCGGCGCTCGAATACTGCACGCTCGGCGATTACAGCTATCTGGGGCCCGATTGCATGGTGGCGGATGCCGAAATCGGCCGGTTCTGCGCCATTGCGGCGCGAGTCCGGATCGGCGCGCCCAACCATCCGATGGACCGGCCGAGCCTGCACCGCTTTACCTATTGCCCGGAATATTACGATGCCCGGGCCAGCCGCGACGCTGGCTTCTTTACCGACCGTCATGCCGACCGGGTCCGCATCGGCCATGACGTCTGGATCGGCCATGGCGTGACCGTGCTGCCGGGCGTGACGGTGGGCGACGGTGCGGTGCTGGCGGCGGGCGCCGTGGTCACGAAGGACGTGGCCCCCTATACCATCGTTGGCGGCGTGCCGGCGAAACCGCTCCGCGAGCGGTTTTCGCGCGAGGTCGCGGCGCGGCTCGCCCGGATCGCGTGGTGGAACTGGCCCTTCGAGGTCATTCTGGAGCGGCTGGAGGATTTCCGGTCGGATGACATCGAAGGGTTCTGTGACCGGTGGGATCCTGCCCACGACGGCCTGGGGTGAGGTCAGGCGGGCAGATCTGCCACCGCGGCGCCGATCCGCTCGATCGCCTGGCGCAGCACCTCGTCGGCGGCAGCGAAAGACAGGCGCAGATGGCCGGGGCTGCCGAAAGCGGCCCCGGGCACCAGGGCGATGCGGGCCTCGTCCAGCAGCCACCGCGCCACGGCCCGGTCGTCGCCGAGCCGGGTGCCGCTGCGCGTGGTCCGGCCGATCAGCCCGCCGATATCGGCAAAAGCATAGAAGGCGCCGTCGGGGGCCGGGCAGCTTATGCCGTCGATCGCGTCCAGCCCGGCGGTGACCAGCCGGCGGCGGCGGTCGAACACCGCCAGATGATCGGCCAGCACCTCCTGCGGCCCGTCGAGTGCCGCGGCCGCCGCCGCCTGCGACGGCGTGGCGGCGCCGGATGTGCTCTGGCTCTGCACGGCCGCCATGGCCTGGATCAGCGGGGCGGGGCCCGCCCCCCAGCCGATCCGCCAGCCGGTCATGGCATAGGCCTTGGAGACACCGTTGACGGTCAGCACCCGATCCGCCAGATCGGGCGCCGCTTCGGCCATGGTCGCAAAGCGGCGGCCGTCATAGATGATGTGTTCGTAGATGTCGTCCGACAGCACCCAGACTTGCGGATGATCGCAAAGAACCGCCGCCAGGGCCTTGAGATCGCTCGCTGAATAAACCGCACCGCAGGGGTTGGACGGCGCGTTCAGGATCAGCCAGCGGGTCTTCGGCGTGATCGCGGCTGCGAGTGCCTCAGGGGTCAGCCGGAAGCCGTCCTCGGCCCGCATGCGGGGCGAGACCACCCGCCCGCCGGCCAGCGCCACCTGGTCCAGATAGGATGTCCAGAACGGCGCCGGCACGATGACCTCGTCCCCTTCGTCCAGCGTCGCCATCAGCGCATTGTGGATCACCTGCTTGGCGCCCGAGCCGACGATGATGTTGGCGGGCGTCAGATCCAGCCGGTTGTCGCGGGCATGTTTGGCGATGATCGCGGCCTTCAGCGCGGCGGTACCAGTGAGCGGCGCATAGCGCGTGGCGCCGGCCTCCACCGCGGCCGCGGCGGCCTCTCTGATATGGGCGGGGGTCGGCAGGTCCGGCTCACCGGCGGCCAGCACGATCACGTCGCCACCCATCGCCTGCGCCCGGGCGCCGATCGCCAGAATCTCGGACACGCCGATCCCGCCCAGCCGCCGGGCCGCGCGAAAGCCGTAAGAAGCCTGTCCGGCCGCCCTGGTGGCGCCGGTGGTGTCGGTCATGGACATGTCGGGTCTCCGGAGGAGAAGAGCGGGGGGTGGGGGTAAGAAAAAGGCGGGTGCCGTGTGGTGTGGCGACCCGCCTTGCCTGTGCGTCATGGGGGGCAGATCCCCCCCTCCTCAGATATCGAAGGTGACGCCCTGGGCGAGCGGCAGCGTGCTGCCGTAATTGATGGTGTTGGTCGCCCGGCGCATATAGGCCTTCCAGGCGTCGGAGCCCGCCTCGCGGCCGCCGCCGGTTTCCTTTTCGCCGCCGAAGGCGCCGCCGATTTCGGCGCCCGAGGGGCCGATATTGACATTGGCGATGCCGCAATCGGATCCGGCGGCCGACAGGAAGCGTTCGGCGTCGCGCAGATCATTGGTGAAGATCGACGAGGCCAGGCCCTGGGGCACGTCGTTCTGGGCGGCGATCGCCTCGGCCAGATCGTCATGGCGCAGCACGTAGAGGATCGGCGCGAAGGTCTCGTGACGGACGATATCGGCCTGGGCCGGCATCTCGACCAGGGCCGGGCGGCGATACTGGCCCTGGCCCATCACCTCGACCACCTCGCCGCCATGGACGGTGCCGCCGGCGGCGCGGGCCGCCTCCAGCGCGGCATCCATGGCGCGGGCGGCATCGGCATCGATCAGCGGCCCGACCAGCACCCCGGCCTCGCGCGGGTCGCCGACCTTCACCGAGGCATAGGCGGCCTTCAGCCGGGTGACGAAGCCGTCATAGATCGAGCCATGCAGGAACAGGCGGCGCAGCGTGGTGCAGCGCTGGCCGGCGGTGCCCATGGCGGCGAAAGCGATGCCGCGCAGCGCCAGTTCCAGATCGGCCGAAGGCTGCAGGATCGCGGCATTGTTGCCGCCGAGTTCCAGGATGGCCCGACCGAAACGTTCCGCGACCCGGGGGCCGACCTTGCGGCCCATGGCGGTGGAGCCGGTGGCGGAAATCACCGGCACCCGGCGGTCGTCGACCAGCTTTTCGCCGATCTCGCGCCCGCCGATCAGCAGCGAGGCCAGCCCTGCGGGCACCTTGCCATGGCGCCTGGCCGCCTTTTCGAACAGGGCGGTGACGGCCAGCGCGGTCAGCAGGGTCTTTTCCGACGGCTTCCAGATCACCGGGTCGCCGCAGACGAAGGCGAGTGCGGCATTCCACGACCAGACCGCGACCGGGAAGTTGAAGGCGGTGATCACGCCCACCGGGCCGATCGGGTGCCAGGTTTCCATCATCCGGTGGTCCGGGCGCTCGGTGGCGATGGTCAGGCCGTGGAGCTGACGCGACAGGCCGACCGCGAAGTCGCAGATGTCGATCATCTCCTGAACCTCGCCCAGCCCCTCGGCCGGCACCTTGCCGGCTTCCAGGGTCACCAGCCGGCCCAGATCTTCCTTGGCGGCGCGCAGCTCTTCGCCCAGCAGGGCGACCAGCCGGCCGCGCTCGGGCGCCGGCACCAGGCGCCAGGCCTTGAAGGCCTCTGCCGCGCCGGCGATCGCCGCCTCGGCCTCGGCCGGGGTGGTGTCGGTCAGCCGGGCGATCTCGGCACCGTCCAGCGGCGAGCGGGCGATGCGGTCACCGCCCGACAGCCGCGCCGGATCCACCCCCAATCGGGCGAGGACGGCACGGGCATCGTCGGCAGGGCTGAGCCGGGTCTCGGTCTCGCGGGTCATGGCGCTCTGAACTCCTGGGTCGTGATCTTGTCCGGACGCGCCGGGCCGCCTCTTCAGGACGGGCCGACCGGCGCAATGGGCTGGCGGCATCATAGGGCGGGGCGGGGCGGCAGGCACGTGGCATTCGTGCCTGCCGAGGGGCGCACCCGATCATTCCCTGGGGAAATGATACCGTTAAAACAATAAATTACGGGCGAGAACTCGCGTTCCGACGTCAGAACCCGCCGCATCGGGCCGATGGCCACCCATCGGCCCAGCCGCCATTGAGGCGGCGGCCAAGGCCACGGTAGTGGCCGCCCGGCGAGGGACTAACAGACTCCGGCGGCCAAGGCCACGGTAGCGCCCGCCCGGCGAGGGCCAAACAGACTCCTACGCCGCCGCGGTCATCTTGAAGATGCCCTGGGCATTGCTGCTGTCGAAGCCCAGATCCAGCCGCCGGCCGGTTTCGGTCGCCAGTGTGTCGGGCAGGGGGTCGCGGGTGATGAACTCGTAGAAGCTGCCCGGCACGATGCGGGTGACGGTGGCGCCCGCCGCATCCCGGAACGGCCGTGCCACCTCGGCGGCGCGATAGGCAGTCTGGCGCACCCGGCCCGAGGCCGAGACTTCGACCTTGTCCTTGATCGGCCGGCCGGCGGCGCGCTCGGCCTCGGCCAGGGCGTCGACATCGGCCACGCGGTCGGTGGCGTGGTTGAAGGCGTTGCCCTCGGTCGCGATCCAGGCCATTTCGGCCGACTGCGCCTTCAACGCCTCGTAATCGGCCAGCGCCGGCACCCCGTGCTGGCGGTCGAAACAGGCGACCAGCACCGGCAGCAGGGCGGTTGCGGTCTCGATGTCCAGCGTGCCTTCCGCCGCCAGCCGGTCCAGCGCGGCGGCGGCCTCAGCCGTCAGCGGATCGCGCGAACTGCCGGTCACCCGCAGCACCGCCGCCTCGAAATCGGGGCCGAAGCGTTCGGGGTGCAGCTCGCTCACGAAGAACTGGGCGATGTCCTCGGGCAGATCTTTCTGGGCATAGGACCGGCCGGTCATCTTCAGCCGGTCGAGCGGATAATGCCCGACCTGGGCATAGCCCAGCGGCTCCAGGATGCGGGTGATCGCGGCTTCGCCGGCCGGCAGGGCGCCCTGGCCGGCCATCGCCACCGTGCGCACGGCGCCGTGATCGTGGCAGAGCGTGCCGCCGGCCGCCACCCGTTCCGCCACATAGGCCGCCGCGGCCGGCACCCGGTCGATCAGATCGGCGAAGAGCAGCATGTTCAGCGCCTGGGCGATCACGGCGCGCGAGGCGCGGTCGCCGGTGGCGCCGGCCAGCGCCGGATGCACGACCATGGTGGTCATCAGGCCGTCGGTCCGCGCGGGGCCGGCGACGGAGGCGACGAGGCGGTGGAGCACGGTCGTGTCACGGGCGGTCATCTGCACACTCATTCCTGATGGGCCGGAAAGCCCTGACGGGCGATGTCTCGGATGTCGGGCCGCGGGGGGTGCCCGACGCCAGGGATCGTGCGATACTGACGGCTGGTTTGGGAAACGATGAATAATGGGGAGGTCATGAGTTTCGGGAATGATCTGCCGTCGAAGCGCGGGCTGATCCCGTCGCTCGGCGCGCTGCTGGCTTTCGAGGCCGCCGCCCGGCATGAGAGCTTCACCCGCGCCGCCACCGAGCTGAACCTCACCCAGGGCGCCGTCAGCCGCCAGATCCGCCAGATCGAGGATCAGCTTGGTCTGGCGCTGTTCGTGCGCGTGCGCCAACGGGTCACGCTCACCGATGCCGGCCGGCTCTATCTGGGCGATGTCCGCCGCGCCCTGGTCGATCTGGGCGAGGCGACCCACCGGGTGATGGCGCTGGCCGGCCGCGGCCGGATCCTGAACCTCGCCACGCTGCCCACCTTCGCCACCCGCTGGCTGGTGCCGCGGCTGCCGGATTTTTTCGCCCGCCATCCTGATATCTCGATCAATTTCTCGACCCGGCTGTCGCCCTTCGATTTCACGGCCGATCCCTTCGATGCCGCGATCCATTACGGCCGTGCCGACTGGGCCGGCGCCACCGCGCACCATCTGATGCGCGAGGTGATCGTGCCGGTCGCAAGCCCGGTCTGGCGCGCCGCCCATGCCCCCGACCGCCTGGAAGACCTGGCCCGCCTGCCGCTGCTGCAGCAATCCACCCGCCCGGCCGCCTGGCCGGCCTGGTTCGCGGCTCAGGGGCTGGAGGCCCCGGAAACCGTGCGCGGCATGGTCTTCGAACAGTTCGCGATGATCGCCCAGGCGGCTGCCTCGGGTCTCGGCGCCGCCCTGCTGCCCCGCCTGCTGATCGAAGACGACCTCGCCACCGGCCGCCTCGAAGTCCTGTTCGACCGCGCGATCGTGCCCGACGAGGCCTATTGGATCGTCATCCCCGACGCCAAGGCCGGCCAGCCGGCGGTGGAGGCGTTCCGGCGGTGGATTGTGGGGGCAGCGGGGCATTCCGAGGGCGGGTCGTAACAAATCGTGGACGGCCCTCGCGTGCGGGATCTTCCGGCCCCACACTCATGTTGAACAAGGCGGGGACACATCCGCCCTCGACGAACAACGGAGCATCGAGCGCCATGATCAAGACCATGTTGGGAGCGGCCGGCACGCCTGCGCTGGCGGTAGAGACCGTACCGGCCCTGAGAGAGGTGCGGGTGGGGGAGGTGCTGGATGGGGTGGTGGAGATCGAAGGCGGGGTTGCGGCCCTGCATATCGCGCGGGTGACGCTGGATCTGGTGGTCAGGGCCCTGATCCATCCCGATCCGCGCCGGCAGCCGAAAGGTGAGGGGGAGGCGGGTGAGGGGGAGCACGCGCCCGAGCCCCATCACGGTCTGATCATGATCGCGGCCGAGACCATCGCCACCGATCTGACGCTCGACCCCGGCAGCTGCTGGCCCTGCCGTTCGCGATCGAGATCCCGGCCCATGCGCCGCTGTCGCTGGGCGTGTCCACCGCCGGGCTGCGCACGCGGGTGGAGGTGGATGGCGCCCAGGACGGCGCCGATGGCGACGCCATCCGCATTCTGCCCGATCGCTGGACCGGTGCGGTGCTCGATGCCATGGAGCATCTGGATTTCCGCCTGGCCGAGGCCGAGGTGGAGCATGTGCCGGGCGATGCCTGCCCCTTCTTCCAGACCTTCGTCTTCCGGCCGATGTCGCTGCGCGATCTGCGGGTGGAATGCATCGACCTCGCCTTCCGCCCCCGGGACCATGGCGTGCATGTCGACATCGTGGTCGACAATCGCGGCAGCCTGTTCACCGCCGCCCGCGAAAGCCGGGTCGGGCTCGATATCGACGACGAGCTGCTCGACATGGGCACCGATGCCGTGGCCGGGCTGCTGCGGGAGGAAATCGACCGGCTGAAAGGCCCGATCGTCGCCTGAGCGGGGCGGCTGCGGTCCGGATTCGTGCGGTCTGCGAACATCGACCGCAGGTCGTGCACATCATCTTGACCATGCGGGGGTTCGACCGTGAGATGGGCGCATCCCTGGCCCATACGGAACCCCGCCCGATGATCGACAAACAGGTCCCCGACCCCGCCACCGCGGTGGCCGACATCCCCGACGGTGCCACCGTCCTGATCGGCGGCTTCGGCGAGGCCGGCAGCCCGATCGAGCTGATCCATGCGCTGATCGACCAGGGCGCCCGCGATCTTGTGGTGGTCAACAACAACACCGGCAATGGCCGCGTCGGTCTGGCGGCGCTGATCGGCGCAGGCCGGGTGCGGAAGATGATCTGTTCCTACCCGCGCTCGTCGAATTCCGAAACCTTCCCCGATCTGTACCGGGCGGGAAAGATCGAGCTGGAACTCGTCCCCCAGGGCACGCTGGCCGAGCGGATCCGCGCGGGCGGTGCCGGCATTCCCGCCTTCTTCACCGCAACCGGCGTCGGCACCGTGCTGGCCGAGGGCAAGGAGGTCCGCGAGATCCGCGGCCGCCGCTATGTGCTGGAAGAGGCGATCACCGCCGATTACGCCCTGGTGCGGGCCGAGCGCGCCGACCGGCTGGGCAATCTGGTCTACAACAAGGCGGCGCGCAATTTCGGCCCGATCATGTGCCAGGCGGCCCGGGTCGCGATCGTCCAGGTCCGCGAGATCGTCGCCGTCGGCGCCATCGATCCGGAACACGTCATCACCCCCGGCATCTTCGTCGACCGGGTGGTCGCCATCGCCGATCCGGCGCAGGAATCCGTATTGGTTGCCCGCGGGGAGCAGTATCCATGACCACCGCCACCAGCACCTTCCCCCGCGGCATCTCCCGCGATGCCATGGCCCGCCGCGCGGCGCTGGACATCCCCGACGGCGCCGTGGTCAATCTGGGCATCGGCATTCCGGAACTGGTCGCGGGCCATGTGCCGGCCGGGCGCGATGTGATCTATCACACCGAGAACGGCATTCTGGGCTTCGGCCCGCCGCCCGAACCCGGGGCCGAAGACCCCGAGCTGATCAATGCCGGCAAGAAACCGGTCACCCTGCTGCCGGGTGCCGCCTTCTTTCACCATGCCGACAGTTTCGCGATGATCCGCGGCGGGCATATCGACATCTGCATCCTGGGTGCGATGCAGGTGGCGGCCAATGGCGACCTCGCGAACTGGTCGACCGGGGCCGCCGATGCGGTGCCGGCGGTGGGCGGGGCGATGGATCTGGTGGCCGGCGTGCGCCGGGTCTTCGTCATCACCGAGCATGTCACCCGCGACGGCGCGCCCAAGCTGCTCGATGCCTGCACCTATCCGCTGACCGGAGCCGGCGTCGTCCACCGCATCTTCACCAATCTGGCGGTCATCGACGTCACGCCCGAGGGCTTCCTGCTCCGCGAGCATGCGCCGGAGGTCTCCGTCGACACCATCCGCGCGCTCACCGGTGCGCCGCTGGCGCTGGCGGCGGACCTGCAGGTGATCGGCTGATGCATCAGGATGTCGGCAACAGGAAGACGATCGTCTGATCATGGAAGCCTTTGCCGATGTCGATGCCGGCCTTGCCGATGTCGATGCCGGCCGGATGATCGATCATCAGCGCGTTCAGGCCCGGGCCGGCAGCCTTGACGGTCCCGTGGCGCTCTCACTCCGTCATTGAAGGGGCGCCGGCCGGGTGGCGGCACCGCCATCATCCCACGCAACCTGCGCCGGCAAAAATATGCCTGCGGTTGTAAAAAAATCGCGCCACCCCCTGAAAATTCCCGCCGGCCATCCGTCTCCTCTGGTACTGCAAATGAGAATCGTTTGCATTATTACAACCAGCAGAGGTGAAACGGCATGAGCTGGGGCGACGAGACCACCGTGTTCGACGTGGTGATCAACCACGAGGAGCAGTACTCGATCTGGCCGAGCTACAAGCCCATTCCGGAGGGCTGGCGCGCGGTCGGCAAGCAGGGTCCGAAGGCCGACTGCCTCGCCTATATCGACGAGGTCTGGACCGATATGCGGCCGCTGAGCCTGCGCCGCGCCATGGCGGCGCGCGAGGCGGAGCAGGCTGCCGGCGCCGCGCCCGCGGCGTCGTGATCCGAACCCCTTCCTGACGCGCTCCCCGCCTGTGAAGGGTCAGGTCATCGTGAATGCCACCACTCCCCCTCTCGCTGCCGATCTTGTGATCGGCAGTCTTCAGGCCGGCGCCACCCGGATCGTGACGGTCGAGGCGGCCGGCGCCGGGCCGGCGGCGGAGAGGCTGGATGCGCTGCGCCATCTGGCCGATCGCCATGTCGAGACCGCCGGCGGGTTGCTGATCCGCGGGCTCGATGTTTCGGATGCCGCCGCCTTCCACGCGCTCGCCCGCGGTTTCGGCCATGATCTGCTGGCCTATGAATTCGGCTCCACCCCGCGCAGCCGGGTGGGGCGGGGGTCTATTCCTCCACCGAATATCCGGCGCATCAGTGGATCCCCCAGCATAACGAGCAGTCCTATACCGACCGCTGGGCGATGCGGATCTGGTTCTTCTGCGATGTGGCGCCCGAGGATCGGGGCGAGACCCCGCTCGCCGATGCCCGTGCGGTGCTGGCCCGGATCGATCCCGCGATCCGGCGCCGTTTCGCGCGCCATGGCGTGATGTATGTCCGCAATTACGGCGGCGGGCTGGACCTTCCCTGGGAACAGGTCTTCGGCACCGACGACCCGGCCCTTGTGGAGCGGACCTGCCGCGCCCGCGGCATCGCCTGGGAGTGGCAGGAGGACGGCCGCCTGCGCACCCGCCAGGTCTGTGCGTCGGAAGCCGTGCATCCGCGCACCGGCGAGACGGTCTGGTTCAACCAGGCCCATCTCTTCCACGTCTCGGCGCTGGAGCCCGATCTGCGCGAGACCCTGCTCGCCGTGGTCGACGAGGAGGACCTGCCCCGCAACGCCTGCTATGGCGACGGCAGCCCGATCGAGGATGCGGTGCTGGACGAGATCCGCGCCGCCTATGCGGCCGAGATGCTGCGTTTCCCCTGGAAGCGTGGCGATGTCCTGATGCTCGACAACATGCTGATGACCCATGGCCGGGCCCCGTTTACGGGGCCGCGGCGGATCCTGGTCGCCATGGCCGAGCCCTGGGGCGCCACCGGCCCCGCCTGATCCCGCCTGATCCTCCCCTCCCATCCGACCCTCACGGCATTTCCGAACGGGAGACCCCTGCCATGCCCGCGACACCCCTCTTCAGCTTCGCCCCGCGCGCCGCCGAGGCCGATGACCAGCTCGATCTGATCCGCAGCTTCGCCGACCTTCACCCCTATCGCAGCGCAATGGTGGAAGAGCTTGTTCTGGATGAGGATTTCTACCGCCGGCCGCTGCGCCCCGAAGACCTGTCCTTCATCCGCTTCGACGAGCCGGTCACGCCGGATACCGTCACCCTGCTGCCCTCTCTCGCCTCGCACCGCCTGCTGCTGTCGATCAACGAGCTGGATGTCGCCCGGCTGCCGCGGGACGGTGCGCCCGAGGCCTTTGCCGCATTCGACCATTTCTACGGCGAGGAAAGCCGCCTGCTGGGCGGCCGCATCCGGCCCTTCCTGGAGGATTTCGTCTTCGACCATCTGGCCGCGGGCGAGGCCCCGGTGGCGCCGGCCGATCAGACCCGGCTGCTTCGCGACGTGCTGAACCGCGAGGCCGGCTTTCTCGGCACGCTCTTTGCCCATCTGAAGCGCGCCGATTATCTGGAAGAGGGCATGCGCTTCGCCCTGATCCAGCACTGGTGCCTGGCCGAAAGCCGGCGGCTTGCCATGTCGCGTGCCCGGGCCGGCGGCTGGTTCGGGCCGTTGGGCGACGGTGCGCCGCGCCTTGTGCTCGATGCCGTCGACGACCGGGCGATCGCGCGGCTGGCGCGACGCTGCGGCGTCGACCTCAAACCCCATTCCTACTGGCAGTTCTATCTGTCGACCAGCATGGCGCGCGCCAATCTGCTGCACGCGCTCGCCCGCCGTCCCGATCGGGCGCTGGCGCTCTGGGGCGCCGGTTTCGCGGCCGAGGCCGAATGGATCGCCTTCGGCTGCCTGCTGGCCCAGGCGGGCGAGGCGCTGGGCATCGAGGGGGCGACGCCTGCCGGCCACAACCGCCACCCGGCCGAGGCGCTGGAAGATCTGGGCCGCCGCTTCGGCCGCGCGCTCGAACTCGCCGAGGCCCGCTGGGGCGAGGAAGGTCTGGCGCGGATCGGCCAGGGGCTGGCGGCGGCGTCCCGCCTGCGCGATGCCGCCGAGCGCGATCTGGGCGAGCAGCTGGAATGGCTCTCGGCCATCCCGGCCTATCGCGAGATCGCGGGGAAGATCGATGCCCGCATCCAGGCCGAATGCCCCGATATCGACCGCGAGACCTTCGTCGAGCCGCGCGAGATGTGCTCCACCACCCATGTCCATGACGACTACCGGCTGGTCGCGATCGAGACCGGCGACATGGTGTTCTGGGGCAATCTCGGCATGGAGCTGAAGCTTGCACCCAGCGAGATGGTGCTGGTGCCCATGGGCCGGCTGCACGGCTCCTCGATCCTCTCCGAGGAATGCGTCTACCACCAGCCGATCATCCCCGAGGAATGGATACATCCGCTGGTTGCAGATCTGAAGCTCGGCGCCCGCGCCTGAGCCGTTTCACGTCTGCCATCTCGCCTCTGCCGTCTCGCTTCTCCCCCGCCGCCGACAGGACTCTGGAGTACGGACCCCCATGAACAGCGGGCGCATGCTTCCCGAAGACCGCCGCCGCAAGCCCACCCCCTGGACCGCCCGGCTGATCCGGGATGACGGGCTTGTCGCGACGCCGCCGCCGGCCTGGCTGCCGCCGTTCTACGACCTGTTCCATGCCAAGGTCACGGACCCCGCCTATCCCTGCTTCTTCGGCACGCTGGCCGAGCGCAAGGGAGAGATGTTCTACGCCTGGGTCGACCGGGCGGACGATCTTTCGGGCGTGCCGGCGGCGATGGCGACCTTCCTCAGGCTTGCCGCCGAGCGGCCGGAGGAGAAGAACAACTTTGCGCTGTTCTTCCCACCGGAGCCTGAACCACTCTCCCATTCCGCCTATCGCGACCGGTTCTGGCGGGTGCTTCAGCATCTGCATGACCATGACCCGGCGCCCACCTTCGAAACGCTGGAAACCGAGCCCGAGGATGCCGCCTGGGAATTCGGCTTCGGCGGCGAGCAGATGTTCGCGGTCGGCTGCGCGCCGTCCTACAAGGCGCGCGACAGCCGCAATCTGGGGCCGGGCATGGTGATCCTGTTCCAGCCGCGCAGCGTGTTCATCGACACCATCACCAAGCGCGAGATCGGGGCCGAGGCGCGGGCGGTGGTGCGCAAGCGCCTGCTGGCCTGGGATGGCCAGCCCGTCCATCCCGATCTCGGCGTCTATGGCGACACCGACAACCGGGAGTGGAAGCAGTATTTCCTGGCCGACGGCAACGACCCGGAAGCCGGGCGCTGCCCCTTCCTGGTCCGCCGCGACCGCAGCTTCGCCGACACGCTCACCGCCCTGCTGGTCGGCCGCGGCCGCCATCAGGCCGACCTGCCGGCCATCGCCGCCCCGGCCGACGGGGCAGGGGACCATGCCGCGACCGGACGCCATCTGACCTATGGCGCGCTGGACGCCCGCGCCCGCGACCTCGCGGCCCGGCTCGCCGACCATGCCCGCCCGGGCGACCGGGTGATGCTGGTTCTGCCGGCGGGGCCCGATTATGTCGCCGGCCTTTTCGCCTGCCTCTATGCCGGCCTGATTGCCGTGCCCGCGGGGGCAGGGCAGGGGGCCGATCCGGCACGGCTGCAGGCGATCCGCGCCGATGCCGCCCCCCGTATCCTGTTGACGAACAAGGGCTCTGAATCGATTATGGCCAATATGGCCATAAAAGGTGATGAAACAGTCATCTATACTGATACAGCCTCCGACGCGGCCCCGCGAAGCTTCGAACCTGTGGTTGCATCGCCGGAAAGCCCGGCCTTTTTGCTCTATGAACCCGGCCCGGCCGGATCCGGGCCGGGCGCCCGCCGGGGCGTGATGCACAGCCATGGCAGCGTCATGGCGGCACTGCTGGTCGCCCGCCGGCTGCTGGGGCTTGCCCGCGGCGATGTGGTGGTCAATGTGCTGCCGCCCGACCAGGCGGCGGGGCTGATCGGCGGGGTGCTGGCGGCGATCTTCGCCGGGGCGAAGCTGGTGATGGCGGACCCGGACCGGGTGCAGGCCGACCCCGTCCTCTGGCTGCGGGCGATCGCCTCCCAGAGTGGTGAAATTTCTGGCGGTACAATCTCCGGCGGTACCGATGCCCTCTGGCGGCGCTGCCTCGACCGGGTGCAGGCCGCCGATCTGGCCGGGCTGGACCTCTCGCGCTGGCGGGTCGCCTGGTGCGCCACCGGCACCCTGCCGGTCGAGGTGCTGACGGCCCTCCGCGACCGCCTCGCCCCGGCCGGCCTGGCCCCCACCGCCTTCCACCCCTGCCACGGCCTGGCCGAGGCCGGGCTGCTGATCGCGGGCGCGACACCCGGCGCCGGCGCCCGCATCGTCGATGCCCCCCGCAGCCATGCCCGCATCGGCACCGCCACGGCCGCCGCCCCGCGCCTGATCGCCTGCGGCCCGGCAGCGCCCGGCCACGAGATCGCCATCATCGACCCTGCCACCCGCCACCCTCTGCCGGCCGGCAGCATCGGCGAGATCTGGGCCCGCGGCCCGGCCGTCGCCCGCGGCTACTGGAACCGCCCTGACGCCACCGCCGCGACGTTCGATGCTCGCATTGCCGGTAGTGACGACCGCGAAAACACGCCGTGGTTGCGAACCGGCAGCCTCGGCGCCCTGATCGACGGCGATCTGGTGGTCTGCGATTCGGGGGAAGCTCCGGGTCTCGCCGCCGAGGCCAGCCTTCCCGCCACCGTCGGCCAGGAGGGGTTCTGGATCGACTGGCAGCTCGACCCGGCCGATGCCCGCTGGAACGTCTCCGCCCGTCTGCAGCTGGCCGGCGATGTGGCGCCCGAAGCCGTGCGGGCCGCGATGGCGGCCATGGTCGCCCGTCATGATGCGCTGCGCGTGCGTTTCGCGGAGGAGGGCGGCCGGCTTCGCCAGCTGATCGCGCCCGAGCCGGTGTTCGAGTGGCGGGCCGGTGCCGATGCCGATCCGGACGAGGCCGCCCGCCGGCCCTTCGATCTGGCCCGCGGGCCGCTGCTTCGTGCCGATCTGGTACCCGACGGTCCCGGCCGGCAGGTGCTTCAGGTCGTCGTCCACCATGCCGTCACCGACGGCTGGTCGGCCGGCATCATGCTCCGCGATCTGATGCTGGCACTGGCCGGCCGGCGGCTGCGTCCGGCGCCGGATTATGCTGCGGCGATCCGGTCGGTGGCGCTCGATCCCGATCACCTTGCCCATGAGATCGCCTGGTGGCGGGACCGGCTGGCCGGAGAGACCCCTGAGCTTCACCTCCCCCGGCGTGCGGGTGCAACGCCGGGTGGTCCGGGGCGGCGCGTGTCGCGCATGGTGTCCGCGACGCTCGCCGCCCGTCTGGCCGAGGCCGGCCGGGCCCGGGGTGCCACCCGGGCAATGATGCTGCTGGCGGGCTTCGCCGCACTGCTCCACCGCCATGGCGGCACCGCGGCCACCCGCATCGGCATCGCGCGGGCAGGGCGGGGCGCCGCCGCTTCGCGTCATGTGGTGGGTTTCTTCGTCAACACCCTGGTTCTGCACACGGATATTCCCGCGGGCCTCGATGCCGCCGGGCTGATCGAGCGGGTGCGCGACGGGCTGCGCGAGGCGGAAGCCCATGGCGATCTGCCCTTCCCGCGGCTGGTGGCGGCGCTGCGGCCCGACCGGCGGACCGGCCGCAACCCCCTGGTCAGGGTGATGTTCAACCATCAGCCCGGCCGGCTGGATCGCCGCCTTGCCGACGGCCCCGCCGCGCTGGCCGGCATCGAGCTGGACCCGGGCACGGCCGAGATCGAACTGTCGCTGGGCGTCAGCGAAACCGCCGACGGTCTCGCCATCGCCTTCGACCATGCCGCCGCCGCCTTCGCCGCCGAAGACGTCGAGCGCCTGGCCGACGACTATCTGGCGATCCTGGAGGCCCTGGCGACCGACCCCGCGCAGAAGCTCGGCGCCCTGCCGGTCAGCCTGCCGGCACCGCAGCCGGCGGTGGCGCCTGCCTTCCGATCCGCCGCCGCCCGCATCGCGGCGCAGGCCGCCGCCGACCCCGCCGCCCGGGCGCTGATCGTCGAAGGCCAAAGCTGGAGCCGCGGCCGTCTCGCCCGCTGGTCCGACCGCATCGCCCGCGACCTGCTCGATGCCGGCCTCGCCCCCGAAGAGCGGGTCGGGCTCGATCTGCCGCGCGGTGCGGCGATGGTCACCGGGTTTCTCGGCATCCTGAAGGCCGGCGGCGCGGTGGTGCCGCTCGATCCCGCCCTGCCGGCCGCGCGCCGGGCGCTGATCCTGGCCGATGCCGGCGTGCGCCGTGTCCTGACCGACGCGGCCGAGCCCGAGGGTGCGGATGTGGCGCCGGTTCTGGAACCCGTCGATCCGGGCCAGATCGCCTATGTGATCCACACCTCCGGCTCCACGGGCATGCCCAAGGGCGTCGCCATCCCGCAGGATGCCCTCTCGGCCCATCTCGACGACTACACCGCCCGCTATGGCCTGACCGATGCCGATCGCGTGCTGCAATTCTCGACCCTCGGCTTCGATGCCGCCTTCGAGCAGCTGCTGCCCGTGCTCGCCGCGGGCGGCACCGCCGTGCTGCGCGGCCCCGAGATCTGGGACCATGCCACGCTGAACGCCCGGCTTGCGGCCGATCGTGTGACGCTCGCCTATCTGCCGACCGGCTATTGGCGCCGCTGGCTCGACGATCTGCCGGCGTCGCTCCCCTGCCTGCGGCTCATGGTCGTGGGTGCGGAGGCGCTGGGCGGCGATGCCGTCGGCCTCTGGCGCGCCGGCCCGCTCGGCCATGTGGCCCTGCGCAACAGCTATGGCCCGACCGAGGCCACCATCACCGCCACCGATCACGAAACCGGCCCGACCGACATCCCGTCGCCCCAGGTCGCCATCGGCCGTCCCTGGCCTTCGCGTCTGGCCGTGGTGCTGGATGCTCATGGCAATCCGGTTCCGGTCGGCGGTGTCGGCGAACTCTGCCTGGGCGGTGTGGCGCTCGCCCGCGGCTATCTGAACCGCCCGGGCCTCACCGCCGAACGGTTCGTGCCGGCCGCGGGCGGCGGGCGGCTCTATCGCACCGGCGATCTGGTGCGGCCGCGCGCCGATGGCACGCTCGATTTCCTCGGCCGCGCCGACAGCCAGATCAAGCTCCGCGGCTATCGGATCGAGCCGGGCGAGGTGGAGGCCGCCCTCCGCCGTCAGCCCGGCGTGCGCGATGCCGTGGTCGGGCTGATGGCTGGCCGTCTGGTCGCCCATGTGGCGGGCACGGCCGATCCGGCAGCGCTCACCACCGCCCTCGGCGCCGATCTGCCCGGCTGGATGGTGCCCCAGGCGATCCTGGTGCTCGATGCCCTGCCGCTGACCCCGGCCGGCAAGATCGACCGCCGGGCGCTGCCGTCACCCACACTCGCAGAAGTTGCGGGTGAGGAAGCAAGAACCACTAACGAGACGCTCCTGCTGACCATCGCCCGCGCGCTGCTCGGCCGCAGCGATCTGGGCGTCACCGATGATCTGTTCGCGGCCGGGGCGGATTCGATCCTGGTGCTGCAGCTGGTCGCCCGCGCCCGGGCCGCCGGCCTCGTCCTCACGCCCCGCGCGGTGTTCGACTGGCCGCGCATCGACCGCCTGGCCGCCATGGCCGAGACCGGGGCCGCCCCGGCGCTTCTGCCGCCGCTGACCGGCACCGATCTGCCGCTCACTCCGATTCAAAGCCGTTTCGTCGCCCGCCATGCCGAACCGGTCAGCCCCTGGAACCAGGCAGTGCTGCTGGAGTTGGCGGACGACATGGGGGGCGACGACATCGGGGCGCCGGCCATCGCCACCGCCCTCGGCCGGCTGGTCGCCCTGCATGATGCGCTGCGCCTGCGGCTGCGGCGTGACGCGGACGGGGTCTGGCGCCAGTGGATTGCGGCGGAAGAGGGGGCGGAGCTGCTCGTCGCCCCCGCCGACCCGGCCGATCTTCATGCGATGGTCGATCCGGTTGATGGGCCGGTGCTGCGCGCCGCGCTGATCGCGGGCAGCCCCCGGCGGCTGATGATCACCATCCATCATCTGGCGGTCGACGGCGTTTCGTGGCGCATCCTGCTCGACGACCTCGCCACCCTGCTCGGCGGGGGCGAGCCGGCCCCGGCCACGACGCCCTGGAGCCGCTGGGTGGAGGCCCTGCCGGCCCGCGCCGCCGCGGTGCAGGACCAGGCCGATATCTGGCGCCGCCGTCTCGCCGGGGCTATCCCGACCTTCAGCCCGCACCGTGCCGGCCGCCGTCGGCGCGCGGAATTGATCGTCGATGCCGCCCAGGCCCGCGACGAGGTGCTGCTGGCGGCCCTCTCGCGCGCCCTCGGTCGCCCGGCGCTGGTCGAGATCGAAACCCATGGCCGTGATCTGGCGGGCCCCGACACGCCGCTCGACCGCACGGTCGGCTGGTTCACCGCCACACATCCGATGGTTGTCACTCCCCAGGATGACGACCGGGTTCTGGTTGCAGGTCTGCGCGCTGCCCGCATCGGTCTGCCGCCAGGCGGCGCGGCCCATGCCCTGGTCGACGGGCTGGACGACCTGCCGCGCCCCGATATCGCCGTCAACAATCTCGGCCGCTTCGCCGAAGGCGCGGGGCCGCTGCGCCTGGTCACCGACATGATCGGCGACCCCAGCGGCGGCCACGCCCCCGAACATGCCCTGGTGCTCGATGCCCTGACCATCGGTGACCGGCTGCATCTGCGTTTCGATGCCGATGAGGCGGCGCTCGACCTGGATCGATTTGCGGAACGCTTTGCCGCCGCCCTCGATGCGCTCGGCCGCGCGGGCCTGCCCGAAGACGCCTGGCCCGCCACGCCCATGCAGCAGGGCATGATCTTCCATGGCAGGCTGGCCCCTGCAGACGGGCTCTATGTCAACCAGCTCTGCCTCGACCTCGCCGGCCGGATCGATCCGGCCGCGCTTGAGGCGTCGTGGAACGCGGCCCTCGCCCGCCACCCCATCCTGCGCAGCCGCTTCGCCGAGACCGGGGACGGCAGCCTGATCCAAATCGTGGAACCGGAGGCGCGCCTTCGCCTGAACTGCATCGACGTCGATGCAGATGGATATTATATCGACGTCGATGCATCCGGTGACAGATACATCGACGTCGATGCATTCCTCCGGGCCGACGCCGCCCGCGGTATCGACACCGCCACCGCGCCGCTGATGCGTCTGACTCTGCTCCGCGGCGTCCGGGCCGACACGCTGGTCTGGACCTGCCATCACGCCATCACCGACGGCTGGAGTTCCGCCCGCCTGCTCGCCGAAATCGCCGGTCTCGCCGAGATCGCGGGCGCGGGGCAGGGCGGCAGCTATCGCGACTATGTCGTCTGGGCGGCCGGCCGGCCGGTGGATGCCGGCTGGTGGCGGGCGCGGGCGGCGGCGGTGACCGATCCGGTGCTGCTGCTGCCGGCGCTGGGCCGGCCCGAGGCCCCGGTGCCCGGTCGCGCCTGCCGGACCACCCGGCTCGATGCCGCCCGGACCGCCGCACTCAAATCTGCCGCCGCCGCGGCCGGCGTCACGCTCGCCACCCTGGTTCAGGGGGCCTGGGCGCTGACCCTCGCCCGGCTGGGCGGCCGCAACCAGGTCGCCTTCGGCGTCACCGTCTCGGGCCGCCCGGCCGATCTGCCGGGGGTGGAGGCGATCCAGGGCCCGTTCCTCGCCAGCCTGCCGGTCTGGGTCGACCTGCCCGGATCGGCGCCGCTCGCGCCCTGGCTGCGGGTTCTGCAATCCGAAACCGTCGACCTGGCCGGGCATGCCCATACCGGCCTGGCGGAGATCGGCCGCATCACCGGCCTGGGCGCCGAGGGGCTGTTCGACAGCCTGCTGGTGGTCGAGAACTACCCCCTCGACCCGCGCCTGATGGCCCGGGGCTTCGGCGCCCCGGTCACCGACGCCCGCATGGTCGAGCGCACCCACTTCCCCCTCGCCCTCGCCGTCATCCCCGAGGCTGGAAGGTCGGGGGAGGGCGAGTGCCTGGCCCTCCGCTTCGATCACGACGCCACCCGTCTCGACCACCTCACCATCGCCGCTCTGGCCGAGGGGCTGGCCGATCTGCTGGGGCAGCTGGCGGCGGATATTAACCAGGATCTGGGCAATATCGCGCTGGCCCTGCCGGGTGGCGATGCCGGTGGGCAACGGGACGGGGCAGGCGATGCCGCCACCCCCTTCACCCCCGTCCTCACCCCCATCTCCGCGCATGCCGCGGCCGATCCCGACCGGCCGGCGGTCACCATGGGCGACGACCGGCTGACCCGCGGCGCGCTGGACCGGCTGTCAAACCGCATCGCCCGCCATCTCGCCCGCGCGGGCGTCGCCACCGACCGGCTGGTCGGCCTCTGCCTCGACCGCTCGCCGGCGCTGGTGGCCGGCGCGCTCGGCATTCTGAAGGCCGGCGGTGCCTATGTGCCGCTCGATCCGGCCTATCCGGCCGAGCGGCTGGCCGGCATTCTCGACGATGCCGGCCTTCAGGTGGTCGTCACCGACCAGGCCACCGCCGATGCCCTGGCCGATCTCTTCGCCGGCCGGACCCTGGTCCTGGTCGATGCCGCGGACGAAGCCGACGACAGCCCGCTCAACACCCCCATCCACCCTGATCAGCTCGCCTATGTCATCTACACCTCCGGCTCCACCGGCCGGCCCAAGGGGGTGGGTGTCACCCATCGAAACCTTGCCCGGTTGCTGACCCGGACCAGCCATTGGTACGGCTTCGGGCCGGCCGACGTCTGGCCGCTCTTCCATTCCTTCGCCTTCGACGTGTCGGTCTGGGAAATCTTCGGCGCGCTCAGCACCGGCGGCCGGCTGGTGGTGGTGCCCTGGTGGACCGCCCGCGACGCCACCGCCTTCCACGGCCTGCTCAGGGCCGAGCGGGTCACCGTGCTCAACCAGACGCCCTCGGCCTTCCTGCCGCTGATGCAGGCCGACATGGCGGCCAGCGACAGGTTGACCGATCTCAGGGTGATCGTCTTTGCGGGCGAAAAGCTGGAACCGGCGGGGCTGGCCGACTGGCTGGCCTGGCGTGGCGACAGCGCGCCGGTGCTGGTCAACATGTACGGCATCACCGAGACCACGGTGCATGTTACGTATCGCGAAACCACCGCCGCCGATGCCACCCGCCAGCCGCCGCGCAGCCTGATCGGCGTGCCGATCCCCGATCTCAGCCTGCATGTGGTCGATGCCGATCTGAACCCGACCCCGGTCTTTGGCACCGGCGAATTGCTGGTCGGCGGGCCGGGCCTTGCCCGCGGCTATCTGGGCCGCCCGGCGCTGACGGCCGAGCGCTTCATCCCCGACCCCTTCGGCGCGCCGGGGGGCCGGCTCTACCGCTCGGGCGATCTGGTTCATCTGATGGCCGACGGCATGCTCGACTATGTCGGCCGCAACGATCTCCAGGTCAAGATCCGCGGCTTCCGCATTGAATTGGGCGAGATCAACGCCGCCCTGCTCACGGCGCCCGGCATTCGCGAGGCGGCGGCGCTGGCGGTGGATGACGGCGCGGGGGCGAAGCGGGTCCTCGCCTGGCTGGTCATGCAGCCGGGCGTCACCCTCGATGCGGCGGCGCTGCGCAGCCATCTGGCCGCGCGCCTGGCCCCGCACATGATCCCGGCCGGCTTCATCGCCCTCGACCGCATGCCGCTCACCGTCAACGGCAAGCTCGATCGCGCGCGCCTGCCGATGACCATCGCCCCCGAAGCGGGGTCGGACGACGGTCCGGGATACGAAAAGCCGGCCACGGCCACCGAGGCGGCACTGGCGCGGATCTGGGCCGGTGTGCTGGGCCTGGCGCGGCTGGGGCGCACCGAGGATCCGTTCCTGAACGGCGCCGATTCCCTGCTCGCCATGCGCACGCTGGCCCGCATCCGCAGCGAGTTGGGGGCCGATCCCGGCCTCAAGGCGCTGTTCGACCACCCGACGGTGGCGGAACTCGCGAAAATTGTTGATGCCGCCAAAGAACACGACCTTGAGGTGTTGCCTGCCCGTGCCGACACCAGCCGGGCACCGCTCGCCCCCGGTCAGGACGGGCTGTGGTTCCTCTGGCAGCTCGACCCGGCCAGCACCGCCTATACCGTCGCCGGCGCGCTGTCGCTGCGGGGGGCGGGCGCGGGGACCGTCGACGCCACCACCCTGCGCCGGGCAGTTGCCGATGTGGTCGCGCGCCACGAGGCGCTGCGGGTGCGCTTCGCCGAGACTCCGACCGGCCCCGTGCAGCTGATCGACCCCGCGCCGCGTTTCGTCTGGCAGGAGATCGACCTCACGGCCGCGCCCGAAACCCTGCCCGATCTGCTCGCCGGTTTCGCCGCCGAGCCCTTCGATCTCACCGCCGGCCCGCTGCTTCGTGCCCGGCTGGTCAGGCTTGCGCCCGACCATTGCGTGCTGGCGCTCGCCACCCATCACATCGTGGCCGATGGCTGGTCGATGACGGTTCTGGCGCGCGAGATTGCGGCCCTCTGTCAGGGCCGCCCGCTGCCGGTGCCGGTCTCGGGCTGGGGCGACTGGTCGGCATCCGCGCGCGCGGCGCTCGATCAGGGCCGTCTGGCCGATCAGATCGCCTGGTGGCAGGCTGAACTCGGCCGGGACCATCCGGTTCTGCGGCTGCCGGTCGACCGCCCCCGTAAGGGCGCCCGCAGCGATGCCGGCGGCCGGGTCGAACGCCGGCTCGATGCCGGGGCCATGGGCCGCATCCGTGCCGCCGGCCGCGGGGCCACGCTCTTCGTCACCCTGCTCGCCGCCTTCGATATCCTGCTGCACCGCCAGGGCGGCGATACCGACATCCGCATCGGCGTGCCCGTCGCCGGCCGCACCGGCCCGGGCACCGAGGACATGGTCGGCTTCTTCGTCAACACCCTGGTGTTGAAGGCCGAGATCACCGGCGGCATGCGCTTCGGCGATCTGGTCGATCAGCTCCGCCGTCGCAGTCTTGAGGCCTGGTCACGCCAGGATGTGCCTTTTGCCGTGCTGGTCGATCGGCTGGGTGCGGAGCGCAGTCTGGAACGCACGCCGCTGTTCCAGGTCATGTTCAACCTGCAGCAGCAGGACCCCGCCGCCGCGGCGCCGGGCGAGGGGATAGAGGTGGAGGTGGTCGAAAACCCGGTGGCCACCGCCCGTTTCGATCTGGTGCTGGATGTGGTGGAGCGGCCCGACGGGCTGCGGCTCGCCTTCGACTATGCCGCCGACATCTTCGACGCTGCCACCATTACGGGTCTGGCCGATCAATATCTCTACCTGCTGGAGCAGGTCACCAGCGGTGCCGATCCGCTGATCGCCGCCCTGGCCCTGCCGGCACCGCGCCCCGCCGCCCTGCCATCGGCCCCGATCCGGCAGCGCTTCGACCCGGTCGCGGACCGGATTCTCCGCCGGGCCGCCCGGGTTCCGGCCCGCGAGGCCGTGGCCTGCGAGGGCATAAGGGTTACTTATGGTGATCTGGACCGGCTGTCGAACCGCATCGCGGCGGCGCTGCTCGCGGCCGGGCTGCGGCCGGAAGAGCGGGTCGGCCTGCTGCTGACCCGCACGGCCGATCTGCCGGCGGCACTGGTCGGCGTGCTGCGCGCGGGCGGCGCCTTCGTGCCGCTCGACCCCGCCTATCCCGAAGACCGTCTGGCCGACATGGCCGCCGATGCCGGCATCCGCCTGGTGCTGGCCGATGCTGCAACCGAAGCGACGCTGCCGGGCCTGCTGGCCGGCCGGCAGGTCATCCGGCTCGACGCGCTCCCGACCGGGGGGCAGATGGCGCCCGTCCTCGTCCGGGTCCACCCCGATCAGCTGGCCTATGTGATCTACACCTCCGGCTCCACCGGCCGGCCCAAAGGTGTCGCCATTTCGCAGGATGCCTTCAGCCTGCATCTGGACGATTTCCTCGCCACCTACGGCATTGGCGACGGTGATGTGGTGCTGCAGCAGTCGACGCTCAATTTCGACGTTGCGCTTCACGAAATGCTGCCGGCGCTGATCATGGGCGGCCGCATCGTCATGCGTGGTCCCGCCATGTGGGATCTGGCCGCGCTCAGCCGGGTGCTGGCGGAAGAACGGGTCACCTTCTCGCGCATTCCCACCGCCTATTGGCAGCAATGGCTGCGCGATCCGCCGCGCGACCTGCCGCATCTGCGCCAGGTCACCGTCGGCGGCGAGGGCCTGCCCGGCGATGCGTTGCGCCGCTGGCAGGAAGGCCCCCTCGGCCATATCCGGCTCGACAACCTGTACGGCCCCACCGAAACCACCGTCGCCTGCATGCACCGCATCACGACCCCAGAGGATGCGGGTGCCCTGATCGTGCCGATCGGCACCGCCTATCCCGGCCGGACGGTCGCGATCATTGATGCGGACGGAAACCACGTACCTGTCGGGGGTTATGGCGAACTCTGCATCCAGGGTGACAGCCTGGCCCGCGGTTATCTCGGCCGTCCCGGCCAGACCGCCGAACGCTTCGTGCCCGACGAGCAGGCCTGCAGGCAGGGTGCCCCGGGCGCGCGTCTCTACCGCACCGGCGATCTATGCCGCATGCGCCGGGATGGCACGGTCGACTTCCTCGGCCGGCTCGACGCCCAGGTCAAGCTGCGCGGCTTCCGCATCGAGCCGGGCGAGATCGAGGCCGCGATGCGGGCCTGCCCGGGCGTGGAAGATGCCGTTGTCGCCCTGATCGGATCGGGCGAGGGGGCGCGGCTTGCCGGTTACGTCACCGGCACGGCCGAACCGGCCGTGGTGGCGGCCGCCCTTGGCCAGCGCCTGCCGGCCCATATGGTGCCGACCACCATCACCCCGCTTGCCGCCCTGCCGCTGATGCCCAATGGCAAGGTCGACCGCAAGGCCCTGCCGGTGCCCGAACTTGCCGCCGCGGGCGAGATCGTGGCGCCGGGCACCGATGCCGAGGCCGCCCTGCTCGATGTGTGGCGCGGCGTGCTGGGGCGTGAGGATTTCGGCGTCACCGACGGCTTCTTCGAACTCGGCGGCGACAGCATTCTCAGCCTTCAGGTCGTCGCCCGCGCCCGTGCCGCCGGCTGGGTGATCACGCCGACCCAGATCTTCACCCATCCGCGCATCGACCGCCTGGCCGCGGTGGCCACCCCGGCCGCCGCCCAGGATATTGCGGCCGAAATCACCGGCACGCCCCTGCCGCTCACCCCTATCCAGCGGGGCTTTTTCGACCGCCATCCCGATGGTCCGTCGCACTGGAACCAGGCGGTGCTGCTGATCCCCGACCCGTCGGTCACGGCCGAGGCGCTGGCCGCGGCACTCGCCGCCCTGGTCGCACGCCATGACGCGCTGCGCCTGCGTTTCGCGGTCGATGGGGACGGGGCCTGGACCCAACATGTTGCGCCCGCTGAAACAGTGGAGCTGCTGATCTGCCGCACCACCACCCGGGATGGCCTGGAAGACGCCTGCACCGATGTGCAAGCCAGTCTCGACATCCGGACTGGTCCCATGCTCCGCGCCGGCCTTTTCGAGCTGCCCGGCGGCGCGCGGCGCCTGCTGATCGCCATCCATCATCTGGCGGTCGACGGCGTCTCTTGGCGGATTCTGGGGGCTGATCTGGAGACGGCACTTTCGGGTGCACCGCTCGCCCCCGTGCCCATGCCCTGGAGCCGCTGGGTCTCCGACCGCGCCGCCCTGGCCGCAACCCCGGCACTCGCAGACCAGGCGGCCTGGTGGCGCCAGGCGGCAGAGGGCGCCGAACCCTGCTTCCCCGACCGCACGGGTCCCCGCGGCCTGACGCAGAGCTGGCAGGCCGACCCGGCGCTCACGGCGGCCCTGATCCACGACCTGCCCCGCCGCTATGGGCTGGGCGTCGAAGATCTGCTGACCACAACCCTCGCGCGCCTGCTCGCCACCACCACCGGCCGCACCCACATCGGGATCGATCTGGAAGGCCATGGCCGCGACACGGACGCCGCCGATGCCGGGCCTGCTGCCGACCTCTCCCGCACCATCGGCTGGTTCACCGCCCGCTATACCCTGGCGCTGCCGGGGGCGGGCGATACCGCCGACATCCTCGCCGCCACCCGCCAGACGCTGAAATCGGTGCCCCATGGCGGGCGCGACCGGGGCTGGATCACCGCCCTGGATGATCTGCCGCGGGCCGATGTCAGCCTCAACTATCTGGGCCGGGTCGATCTGGGCCTTGCCGGGAACGGTCGCGTCGCGCTCGCCCCGGAAGGCACCGGCCGGCGCGTGGCGCCGGGTACCGAGGGCAGCGGTCATGCGCTTGCCGCCGATGCGCTGATCCGCGACGGCCGGCTGGTGATCGACTGGCGGTCCGACGGTGCGCTTGCCGACGGCGCAGCGCTCCACAGCCTGGCCGAGCATTTCGGCACGCTGCTGGCCGGGCTGGTTGAAACCTGCCGCACCACGCCCCCGGTTCTGGTGCCGGCCGATGTGCCGCTGGCCGGGCTGGGCGCGGCGGCCCTGGCGCGGCTTGGGCTCAGCCTTGGCACGACCGAGGATGTCTACCCCGCAACCGGCTTGCAGGAAGGGCTTCTGCTTCATGCCGGTGAGGCCAATGACGGCCTGTATATCAACCAGTTGTACCTGGTTCTTGACCCTGAAACGGATATCGAGGCGCTGGTTCAGGCCTGGCGGGCCGCCATGCGCCGGCATGCGATCCTGCGCACCCGCTTCGCCTGGGATCATGGCGGCGCGGCGCTGCAGATCGTGATGCGCGATGCCGTGCTGCCGGTCGCGCGTCTCGATTGGCGGAACCTGGATGCCGCCGGTCACGACCGCCGCCTGGCCGCCTGGGCCGCCGAAGACCGTCGCCGCGGCATCGATCCCGCCGTGGCGCCGCTCGCCCGGTTGACCCTGATCGCACGCCCCGATGGCGGCCACGACCTGTTCTGGACCAGCCATCATGCCTTGAGCGACGGCTGGAGCCTGGCCCTGCTGATGGGCGAGATCGCCGCCGATTATGCCGCCCGCATCGATGGCACAGAGGCGGGTCTGCCGCCGGTCCGCCCCTGGCGCGACCATGTCGCCGCCACCCTGGATGCCGGCCGCCGCTTCGCCTCCTGGTGGCAGGCGGAAGCCGCGCGCCGGGACGATCCGGCCCGGCTGCTGCCGCTGTTGACCGCGCCCACCGTACCGGCCGGGGAGGCCGCCGCCGGGGCCTTCACCCGCCACACCCCGCTGGGTGAGGCCGCCACCGCGCGCCTCGCCGCCGCGGCGGCGCAGGCCGGCGTCACCCTCGCCACACTGGTCGAGGCCGCCTGGGCGCTGACCCTCGGCCGTCTCGGCCACCGGAACCAGGCGGTGTTCGGTGTCACCATGTCGGGCCGCGGCGGGGATCTGGCCGGCATCGACCGGATGATCGGCCTGTTCATCAACAGTCTGCCGCTCGTGGTGGATTTGCCCGGCGCGATGCCGGTCAACCAATGGCTGCAGAACATCCAGACCGCCGCCGCCAGCCTCCGCGCCGCCGAGGCAACACCGCTCGCCACCGTCCAGCGTCTCACCGGGCTGGCCGGCGATGCCCTGTTCGACAGCCTGCTGGTGTTCGAAAACTACCCCGTCGACGGCGCCCTGGCCGACAGCCGGCTGGGGCGGCTGGTGCGTCATGTGGCGATGGTCGAACGCACCCATTACGCGGCCACGCTCGCCGCCGTGCCGGGCAGCACGCTCGATCTGCGCTGGGGCTTCGACGGTGCCCGCGTTTCGCCATCCGATGCGGATCGCCTGGCCGCGCGCTTCCTCGACCTTCTGACCGCGCTGCCCGACCATCTCGACCGGCCGCTCGGCAGCCTCGCCTGGCCGGCCGATCCGGTGCCGCAGGCGGCGGCGCAGCCCTTCCGCGCCGTCACCGCCCGCCTCGCCGCCGCGGCGGCCGCACACCCCAATGCCATCGCCGTCACCTGCGAGGGCGTGTCGATCACCCATGCCGCGCTGGATCGCCATGCGAACCAGGTGGCGGGGCGGGTGGCAGATGCCGGCGGCACCCCCGACCTCACCGACACCCCCATCGGCCTCTGCGTCAGCCGCGGGCCGGCCCTGGTGGCCGGGCTGGTCGGCATTGTGAAGGCCGGTGCCGTGGCGGTGCCGCTGGATGGCGATCTGCCCGATGCGCGTCTGGCGCAGATCATCGCCGGGGCCGGCCTGTCGCTGGTCGTCGCCGATGCCGCCGGCCGCGATCGTCTCGCCGGCTTCGGCCTGACCATCATTTCCGCCGACGAGGGCGGCGACGCGGCACCGGCGGTCGATGCCGTCCGCCACCCCCAGGCGCTCGCCTATCTGCTCTACACCTCCGGATCGACCGGCACGCCCAAAGGTGTCGCCATTCCCCATGGTGCCCTGGCCGCGCATCTGGATGACCACGCGGCACGCTTCGGCCTCACCGCCGATGATCGCGTGCTGCAGTTCTCGACCCTCGCCTTCGATGCCGCCTTTGAACAGCTGCTGCCGATCCTGTCGCTGGGCGGCACGGTGGTGATGCGCGGCCCCGATCTTTGGGACTATGCCACGCTGAATCATCGGCTTGCCGCCGACCGCGTCACCGTGGCCTATCTGCCGACCGGCTATTGGCGGGGCTGGCTCGCCGCCCTGCCCGAGGTGGCGCCCGCATCTCTGCGCATGCTGGCGGTCGGCGCCGAAGCCCTGGGGGGAGCGGCGCTCGGGCGCTGGCGGGGCGGGCCGCTCGGCCATCTGCCGCTGCTCAACACCTATGGGCCGACCGAGGCCACCATCACCGCGACCTGCCATCTGACCGGGGCCGCCGACATCGCCGCCGCCCAGGTGCCGATCGGCCGGGCCTGGCCGTCGCGGCGGGTGCTGATCCTCGACACCCATGGCAACCCCGTGCCTGAAGGTGGCATCGGTGAGTTGTGCATCGGCGGCCCGGCACTCGCCCGCGGCTATATGGCCCGGCCCGGCCAGACCGCGGAGCGCTTCGTGCCCGATGCGACCGGCGGCCCGGGCGCGCGGCTCTATCGCACCGGCGATCTCTGCCGGCGCGAAGCCGGCGATGTGTTCCGCTATCTGGGACGCATCGACGATCAGGTGAAGCTCCGCGGCTATCGGATCGAACCGGCCGAGATCGAGGCCCGGATCCGCGCCGTGCCCGGCATCCGCGATGCCGCGGTCGGCGTGATCGGGCAGGGGGAGGCCGCGCGCCTCGTTGCCCATATCGTGGGCGAGGCCGGCCCCGAAACCGTGCGCGCCGCTCTTGCCCGCGACCTGCCGGGCTGGATGGTGCCGCAGGCGATCCTGCCGCTCGATGCCCTGCCGCTGACGCCTGCGGGCAAGCTCGACCGGCGCGCCCTGCCGGCCCCGGCGGCCGATCTTCCGACGCATCGGGCGCCCGAAAGCCCGGCCGAACGCATGATGGCCGGGCTCTGGTCGGCCGTGCTCGGCATTGAAAATCCCGGCGTCACCGACGACTGGTTCGCCCTCGGCGGCGATTCGATCCAAAGCCTGCAACTGGTCGCCCGCGCCCGCGCGGCGGGGCTGAAGCTCACCACCCGCCAGATCCTGGAACATCCACGCATCGCCGATCTGGCCCGGCTGGCCGTTCCGATCAGCGAAGCCAATGATCTCCCGGCGGCCCCGGCTACCGACCCCTTCGCGGCCGTCCGCCAGGTCTTCGCCGAGCTGGGCGAGCCTTTCGACGCGGTCGAAGACGTCTATCCCGCCACCCCGCTGCAACAGGGCCTGCTGTTCCACGCCCGCACCGGCGCCCGCGACGGGCTTTACGTCAACCAGCTGCGCATCACCATCGACGGCCCGGTCGACCGTACCGCGCTGGCCGATGCCTGGCAGGCGGCCGTCGCCCGCCATCCGATCCTGCGCACGCGTTTCGAATGGCGGCATGGCGGCGAGGCTTTGCAGGTCGTCCAGCGCAGCGCCACCGCCCTGGTGACCGAAGAGGATCACGGCCTCACTCACATCGCCGCGCATGATGCCCGGCTCAGGGCCTGGCGGGCGGAAGATCTGGCCCGCGGCTTCGATCTCACCCGTGCGCCGCTGGCCCGGCTCGCCATCCTGGCCCGCCCCGATGGCGGCAACGATTTGATCTGGACCGCCCATCACGTCATCACCGATGGCTGGAGCACCGCGCGTCTGCTGGCCGAAATCGCCACCGACTATGCCGCCCGCCAGGCCGGCGGTGCGGCCGATATTCCGGCGCCGCGGCCCTGGCGCGACTATGTCGCCTGGGCGGCCGCCCGCCCCGATGCGGCGGCGTGGTGGCAGGCGCAGGCGGCGCGGCTGGCCGATCCGGTGACGCTGGCGACCGCCTTCGGCGACGTCACCCCGGCCGAGCCGGATACAACCGATGATATCTCGATCAGCCTTGGAGACAATCTGTCGGACGCTCTGCGCCGTCTCGCCCGGCGGAATGGCGTGACGCTGGCCAGCGTGATGCAAGGCGCCTGGGCCCTGCTGCTGGCCCGCGCGGGCGGCGGCCGTCAGGCGCTGTTCGGCATCACCACCGCCGGCCGGCCGCCCGAACTCGACGGGGTCGAGGCCATGCAGGGGCCGTTCATCAACAGCCTGCCGCTGCTGGTCGACATCGCCCCGGGCCGGACGCTCGGCGCCTGGCTGCGCGATCTCCACGCGCTCGGCGGCGCGCTGCGCGAGGTTGAACACACCCCGCTTGCCCGGGTTCAGCGCTGGATGGGGCGGAGCGGCGACGCGCTGTTCGACAGCCTGCTGGTGTTCGAAAACTACCCCGCCGACCGCGCGCTGGGCGACACCGCCTTCGGCGGCCGCATCGCCGGGGTCGAGACCACCGAGCGCACCCATTACCCGCTGACACTCGCCATCGCGCCCGATGCCGCCATCACGCTGGGTTTCGGCTTCGATCCGGCACGGCTGCCCGCCGATCTGGTGGCACGTATCGCCGGCCTCTATCGCGACCTGCTCGCCCGCATGGCGGAAGCGCCCGACGATCTGGCGCTCGGCGCGCTCCGCCTCACCGATCAGGGCATGCCCGTGGTCAACGCCCCCGCAACCCCGGATGTCGTCACACGCATCGCCGCCCGCATCGCCGCCACCCCCACCGCCATCGCGCTCCGCGCGGGCGGGGAGGGCCGCGACTATGCCGCGCTCGGCCTCCAGGCCGGCGGGATCGCCCGGCGCCTGACCGGAGAGGCGGCCGTGCTGCCGCCCGACACCTCCATCGGTCTCTGCGTTGCCCGCGGGCCGGATCTCGCGGCCGGCTTCCTGGGCATTCTGGCGGCGGGCGGAGCGGTGCTGGCGCTTGATCCGGATCTGCCGGATGCCCGGCTGCGTCTCATGCTGGAAGATGCCGGCGTGACCCGGGTGGTGGTCGATGCCATGGGCCGCGCGCGCCTGGCCGGCTTCGCCCGCGATCTGACCCTGATCGATGTCGCGGGCGCGGGCGCGCCGCTGGCGGCGCCCCATCTCCACCCCGGCCAGATCGCCTACCTGATCTACACCTCGGGCTCCACCGGTCGGCCCAAGCCGGTTGCGGTTTCGCATGGCGCGCTTGCGGTCCATGTCGACGACTACATCGTCGAATATGGGCTGACCGCAGATGATCGCGTGCTTCAGGTCTCGACCTTCGGCTTCGATGCCGCGATCGAGCAGCTGCTGCCCGCGCTCACCAGTCGGGGCAAGGGTGGTGATGCGCGGCCCCGCCCTCTGGTCGGCGGAGGAGATCACCGCCGAACTGGCCGACGAGGCGGTGACCGTCGTCTATCTGCCCACCGGCTATTGGCGGATGTGGCAGGCGGGGCTGGGTCGGGTGCATCTCCCGGCACTCCGCCTGGTCACCACCGGCGGCGAGGCGCTGGCCGGGGCGGCGCTGGCCGACTGGCTGGCGAGCCCCCTGGGCCATGTGCCCTTCCTGAACAGCTATGGCCCGACCGAGGCGACCATCACGGTGTCGGCCCACCGCAGCCGGGCCGCCGATGCCCTGCTGCCGGTGGTGCCGATCGGCGAGGCCTGGGGCGGGCGCAGCCTGGTGGTGCTCGATACCGAGGGCGACCCGGTTCCGGAAGGCGGAACCGGTGAACTCTGCATCGGCGGCCCGGCGCTGGCCCGCGGCTATCCCGGCCGGCCGGGGCTCACCGCCGAGCGCTTCGTGCCGGCCCCGGGCGGCGGGCGGCTCTATCGCACCGGCGATCTGGCCCGGCTGGGCCCCGACGGCGCGATCCGCTTCCTGGGCCGCATGGACGGGCAGATCAAGCTCCGCGGCTTCCGCATCGAGCCGGGCGAGATCGAAGCCGCGCTCCGCAACGAGGCCGGCATCCGGGACGCCGTGGTCGTCCTGGCGGGGCAGGATGCGACCGCGCGCCTCATCGCCTATGTCACCGGCACGGCCGATCCCGACCGGCTGAAACAGGCGCTGGCCCATCGTCTGCCCGGGCATATGGTGCCGCAGGTGATCATGGTGCTGGATGCGCTGCCGCTGACGCCGGCCGGCAAGCTCGACCGCAAGGCCCTGCCGGCCGCGGATGCGCCCCAGGCGCTGCCGGTCACGCTGCCGCGGGACGAGATGGAGGCCGCACTGCTCGATCTCTGGCGCGGCCTGCTGGGGCGTGCTGATTTCGGCATCGACGACGACGTCTTCGACCTCGGCGCCGATTCGATCCTCAGCCTGCAGCTGGTCTCGCGCGCCCGCCGTGTCGGGCTGGTGCTGACCCCGGCTCAGGTCTTTGAGCATCCCCGCATTCGCGACCTCGCGGCCGCAGCCGCCCGCATCGGCGGGGCGGGTGCCACCAGCCTGCCGGGCCAGGGCGAAATCATCGGCCGGGCCCTGCCGCTCACCCCCATCCAGGCCGATTTCTTCGAGACCTATCCCCAGGGCCCGTCGCACTGGAACCAGTCGGTGCTGCTGACCGTCGACGGATCCATCGAGCCCGAACGTCTCCGCGACGCGCTCGATGCCCTGGTCGCCGCCCAGGATGCCCTGCGCCTGCGCTTCCGCACCGATGGCGAGGGCCGCTGGACCCAGGCCGTTGCGCCAGACGAGACGGCGGAGCTGCTCCGGGTGATGACGATCGGCGACGACCCGGCCGATCTGGACCGGGCGGGCGAGGCGATCCAGGCCTCGCTCGACATCCGCAGCGGCCCGCTGATCCGCGCCGGGCTGTTCCGCCGCCCGTCGGGCGACCGGCTGTTGATCGCCATCCACCATCTGGCGGTCGACGGGGTGTCGTGGCGGATCCTGCTTGAAGATCTGGCCCGCAGCACCGCCACCCGCCCGGTTCTGCCCTGGAGCCGCTGGGTGGAGGCCCAGACCGCCTATGCCGCGGGGCCGGCGGTCGCGGCCGAACTCCCCTGGTGGCAGGCGGCTTTGGCCCAGGCCGCACCGGCCTTCCCCGCCGCCCGCAGCGGCGATCGCCGCCAGCATGACCAGATCTTCGATGCCGCCCTCACCACCCGCCTGATCACCCAGCTGCCGCGCCGCTGGCGGATCGGCGTCGACGAGGTGCTGCTCGCCGCACTGGCCGCCAGCCTCGCCGCGGAAGGTTCGCAACTGTTGGTGTCTCTTGAAGGCCATGGTCGCGAAGAGGTTGTGGAAGGCGCGGATCTCAGCCGCACCATCGGCTGGTTCACCACCCGGTTCCCGGTGGTCGTGCCGGTGAGGGAGGATCCGGGTGACCTGCTCGCCGGGGTCAGATCCGCCCTGCGGTCGGTGCCGGTCAAGGGGCTGAACTGGGGCTGGCTGCGCCATGGCGCCGATCCGGCGCTGGCCGCCGCCGCCCGCGCGCTGCCCGCGCCCGATATCGGCTTCAACTATCTGGGCCGGTTCGGTGAAGGGCAGGCCGGTGAGGGTGGTTTCGGCTTCTCGCGAGAGGCGGCCGGCCGCTCGGTGGGCGTGGAGACGCCGGCGGGCCTGGCGCTCGACGTGAATGCGATGGTGGTCGGCGGCCGGCTCTCGGTCTCGTGGCGTCACGATACCGGCGCGCTCGCCCCCGACCGGCTGGCGGTGCTGACCGAAGGCTTCGCAGAGCGTCTCGCCGCCCTCATCGACCACGCCCTTGCCAACGAGATGCGGGCCACCCCGCAGGATTTCGACATCGATATCGACCAGGACGCGCTCGACGACCTGCTCGCGGAGATCGACGGATGACCATGGACAGCCATCACCGCCACGACGACGCGCCGGAAGCGACCCCGGCCGCCCCGGTCGCATCTTTCCGCGACAAGAGTAACGTGGCCGAGATCTTCTATCTGTCCGAGTTGCAGCAGGGCATGCTCGCCCATGCGCTGAAGGGCGGCGACGACGCCTACCACATCCGCCATGTCTTCGAAATCGCCGGGAATTTCGATCCCGAGCGCTTCGCCCGGGCCTGGGGGGCGGTGGTCGCCCGTCATGCCCTGCTCCGCGCCGATATCCGCTGGCGCGAGATCCCGAAGCCGGTACATATCGTCTATCGCCGCACCGCCGGTTCGCTCGCCATGGCCGACTGGCGCGGCCTCGACCCGGCGGCGCAGCGGGCGCGGCTGGAGGCCGATCTGGCCACCGCCCGCGCGGCCGGGTTCGATTTCGCCCGCGCCGCCGATCCAGCCGTGCAGCTGATCCGCATCGCCGATGACCGCTGGTGGTTCACCTGGCGCTTCCACCATGTCCAGCTGGATGGCTGGAGCGTCGCCCGCATCCTGGCCGACCTGCTCGCCGCCTATCGGGGGGAGGCGCCCGCCGCCCCCGCGCCCTCGTTCCGCAGCCACATCAAATGGCTGGAGGGGCGCGACCTCGCCGCCGCCGACGCCTGGTGGCAGGCGGAGCTGGCGACCGTCGAGGCCGCAACCCCGCTGCCCCCGGCAGAGGGGCCGTTCAGCCAGGGCCATGCCGAGCGCATCCGCCATCTGGATGCCGACACCACCGCCGCCCTCGACCGGCTGGCCCGGCGCGCCGGGGCGACGCTCTCGACCCTGCTTCAGGCCGCCTGGGGCTGGCTGCTCGCCACCCATGCCGGCACCGACGAGGCGCTGTTCGGCGTCACCCTCTCGGGCCGGCCGGCGGACCTCGACGGGGTGGAGCAGATCGCCGGCCTCTTCATCAACACCCTGCCGCTGCGCGTCACCCTTGATCGCAGTCTCAATGTCACCGACTGGCTGGCGGCAGCCCAGCGTCGGATGAACGCGCTCCGCCCCCACGACCATGTGCCGCTTGCCCGCATCCGCGGCCTGGCGCCGCTGGTCGACGGCCCGCTTTTCGACACCATCCTGGTGGTCGAAAACTTCCCGGTCGATGCTGCCCTCGGTGCGGCGGATGATGATGTCACCATCCGCGTGCCCGGACCGGCCGCACCCGAAGACGGCGTCATCGCCACCGATGGCCGCAATCACTACCCGCTCAGCCTGATCGCCGAAACCGGTCCGCGGCTGAAACTGGTTCTGGCCTATAATCTCAGCCGTTATGGCCATGACGATATCGCCCGGCTGATGGCGCAGCTGGTGCGGGTGCTGGAAGCGCTGCCCGTCGCCGCCGACCGGCCGCTCGGCTGCTTCGCCCCCTTCGACGACATGCCCCGCCAGCCTCTGCCGGCGCTGCCGCAGCTGCTGCCCGACCATCTGCGGGCCCATGACCCGGCGGCCGTCGCCATCGTCGACGGCGCCCGCGCCATCACCTATGGCGACCTCGCCCGCGATGCCGCGCGGCTTGCCTTCCGGCTCGGCGCGCTCGGGGTCAGGCCCGGCGACCGGGTGGCGCTGATCGCGCCGCGCTCGGCCGGCTTCGTTGCGGCGGTTCCAGGCATCTGGCGGGCGGGTGCCGCCTATGTGCCGCTCGACCCCGCAGCACCGGCGGCCCGGCTCGCCGATCAGATCGCCGATTGCGGCGCCCGCCTGGTGATCGGCCGGGATGGCGACCTGCCGGCTGATCCGGCGGGGTGGGGCGAGGACGAGGCCCCGGCCGTGGCGCTCGACCCGGCCTGCGAGGCCTATGTCATCTTCACCTCCGGCTCTACCGGCCGGCCCAAGGGCATCGCCGTCTCGCATGGCGCGCTCGCCGCCTATCTGGACGGGCTGGTGGCGCGGCTGTCGATGGGCCGCGACCCGCTCCGCATCGGCTGGGTGTCGACGCCGGCCGCGGATCTGGGCCATACCGCGCTGTTCGGCGCGCTGCGCCTGGGCGCCGAACTCCATATCGCCGACGAGGCGCGGATCTTCGATCCCGACCGGTTCGGCGCCTGGATGGCCGATCACGCCATCGATCTGATCAAGATCGTGCCCGGCCATCTGGCGGCGCTGCTGGACGCGGCAGAGCCCGCCCGCGTGCTGCCCCGCCGGGCGCTGGTGCTGGGCGGAGAGGCGCTGACCGCCGGGCTCGCCGCCCGCATCGCCGAGCTTGCCCCCGCCTGCCGGTTGATCAATCATTACGGCCCCAGCGAAACCACCGTGGGCGTGCTCACCGACGAGGGCGGCACGGCCAATGCCGGCCGCCACGCCCTGGGCCGCCCGCTCGGCCATGCCGCGGTCCGCATCCTCGACCGCGCCGGCAACCCGGTCGCCCCGGGCATGGCCGGCGAAATCGTCATCGGCGGCGCAACGCTCGCCCATGGTTATGTCGGCCGTCCCGGCCAGACGGCGGAGCGCTTCATCCCCGATGCCGCCGGCCTGCCCGGCGCGCGGGTCTATCTGACCGGCGATCGCGGCCGCGCGCGCGAAGACGGCCGGATCGACTTCCTGGGCCGGCTGGACGATCAGGTCAAGATCCGCGGCTATCGCGTTGAACCGGAAGAGGTTGCAACCGTGCTCCGCGGCCTGCCCGGCGTCGCGGCCGCAACTGTGATCGCCCGCCCCGATGCCAATGGCCGGCTGCGGCTTCTGGGCTATGCGGCCGGGTCCGGCCTCGACGGCGCCCGGCTGCGCCAGGCCCTGGCCGAACGCCTGCCCGATGCGCTGGTGCCGGCGGCGGTGATGGTGCTGGACCGCCTGCCGCTCACCCCCAACGGCAAGATCGACCGCAAGGCGCTGCCCGACGAGCCGGGCGCCGAGGCGGCGGCCGCCCCGGCGAAACCGGCCCCCCGTACCGCCACCGAAGCCGCCCTTCTTGCCATCTGGTGCCAGGTGCTGAAGCGCGACGATATCGGCGTCACCGACAATTTTTTCGCAAGCGGCGGCGATTCGATCCTCAGCCTTCAGCTGGTCGCCCGGGCCCGCAAGGCCGGGCTGAAGCTCACCCCCAAACAGGTCTTCGACCAGCCCGAGATTGCCCGTCTGGCGGCGCTGATCGACGGCGCGACGCCGGCCGCCACCCCGGCTCCGACGGCCAGGCCCCAGGCTCCGCGCCTGCCGGCGGCGCAGGTCGCGGCCCTCGAAGCCCTGCGCCAGAGTGGGGTGGGCCAAAGCCTGGACGGCGTGACCGACATCCTGCCCGCCACCCCCGTGCAGCGGGGCATGATCTTCCACACGCTGGAGGCGGCGGGCCGGGCGGACGGGGCGGGCGTCTATGTCAACCAGCTGCGCCTCACCTTCCGAGGCCGCGTCGACCTCGAAGCGCTGGAGGCCGCCTGGGCGGCGGCGATCGCGCGCCATCCGGCCCTGCGCACCCGGTTTGAATGGCGCCATGGCGGTGATCTGCTCCAGATCGTGCATGAAGCGGCCGCGGCGCCGATCGCCGTGCTCGACTGGTCGTCTTTGCCGGCGGCCGCGGCCCGGCTGGAGGACTGGCTGGCCGGTGATATCGCCCGCGGCATCGATCTGACCCGCGCCCCGGCGATGCGCCTTGCCGTGATCCGCCGCCCCGATGGCGGCGACGAGCTGGTCTGGACCAACCACCACGCCATCACCGACGGCTGGAGCACCAGCCTGGTTCTGGCCGAGCTTGCCCGCGACTATGCCGCACGGCTGGAGGGCGGCAGCGCCGGGCTGCCGGCACCACCCCACACGCGCGCCTATGCCGCCTGGCTCGCCGCCCAGCCCGACCCCGAACCCTGGTGGCGCCGCCAGATCGCCCGCATCGACCAGCCGGCCCGAATCACCGAAGCCCTGATCACCGAAGCGCTGGCGGCCCCTGCGGAGGCCACCCCCCGCCACCACCAGCTGCGTGTCCTGCTCGACCCCGACATCACCGGGCGCCTCACCGCGGCGGCGCGGCGCGAACAGGTCACCCTCAACACCCTGGTTCAGGGCGCCTGGGCACTGCTGCTCGGTCGCTATGGCGGCCGCGATCAGGCCGTGTTCGGCGTCACCCTCGCCGGCCGTCCGGCAGAGCTGCCGGGCGTCGAGGCCATGGCCGGGGCGTTCCTCAACACTTTGCCGGTCTGGATCGACCTGCCCGCCGATGCCGCCATCGGCCCCTGGCTGCGCGACATTCAAAAGTTGAACGCAGAACTCCGTTCAGTTGAATTTTCCAGCCTGGCCGATGTCCAGCGCTGGTCGGGCCTGGCGGGCGAGGGGCTGTTCGATGCCCTGCTGGTCTTCCAGAACTTCCCGGTCGAGGCGGCGCTGGCCGATCTGGAAACCCGGCTGGGCGTCACCGGCGCCGATGCCTGGACCCGCAGCCATTACCCGCTGGAGCTGATGGTGGTGCCGGGTGACCGGCTGGACCTGCGCTGGAACCATGATGCGGCCCGCCTCGGCGACGCGCAGGTGGCACAGCTGCACCGCCATTTCCTGCGCCTGCTCGACCTTTTGGCGGAGGGGGAGGGCGTGTTGGGCCGCATCGATATGCTCGACGCCGACGATTGCGCCGAACTGGTCCTGGCCCGCAACCGCACCGCCGAAGCCTGGGACCTGGATTGCCGCATCCACGACCTCATCGCGCCCTGGATCGTCCGCAGCCCCGATGCCCCCGCGGTGATCGCCGCCGATGGTCGGGTGCTGGACCATGCCGGGCTGGATGCCGCCGCCAACCGGCTGGCCCATCGCCTTCAGGCCGCCGGCACCGGAGCCGACGACGTGGTCGGCCTCTGCCTGCCGCGCGGGCCCGAGGCGGTGATCGCCATGCTGGCGGTGATGAAGGCGGGCGGCGCCTGGCTGCCGCTCGATCCGGCCCTGCCCGACGACCGCCTGGCCTATATGGTCAAGACCGCGGGTGCCCGGCTGGTGATCGCCCCGGCCGCGGCCGCGGCCCGCTTCCCCGCCCTTGCGGTCCTCCCGCCCGATGGCGGCGACCATCCGTCGACGCCGCCGGTCTGCCCGGCCACCCCCGACACGCTCGCCTATGTCATCTTCACCTCCGGCTCCACCGGCCGGCCCAAGGGGGTGATGATCCCGCATCGCGGGGCGGTGAACTATCTGCGCTATGGCGCTGCGGCCTATATGGATGCGGACACGGCGGAACCCGGCCGGGCGGCGGGTGCAGGCGCGCCGGTCAATACCGCGCTCGGCTTCGATGCCACCATCACCAGCCTGTTCCTGCCGCTGGTCACCGGCCGCGCGGTCCATCTTCTGCCCGAGACGGATGAGATCGAGGCCCTGGCCGCCCTTCTCTCAGGCTCTCATGACTTCAGCCTGGTCAAGCTGACCCCCGCCCATGTCGAGGCGCTGAACCATCTGAACCCGGCCGGCGCCTATGCCGGCCAGGCCCGCGCCCTGATCATCGGCGGCGAGGCGCTGACCGCCGCCGCGGTGGCCCCCTGGCTGGCCGAGGCGCCCGCCACCCGGCTGATCAATGAATACGGCCCCACCGAAACCGTGGTCGGCTGCGCCGTGCATCGGGTGACCGCGGCCGATCTTGCCGGCGAGACCATGCCGATCGGCCGGCCGATCGCCAATACCCGCCTGCTGGTGCTGGATGATGACCTGCGCCCGCTGCCCGACGGCGCGGCAGGGGGGCTCTATATCGGCGGGGCGGGGCTTGCCCGCGGCTATGCGGGCCGCCCGGGGCTGACGGCGGAGCGCTTCCTGCCCGACCCCTTCCACCCGGGTGAACGCCTCTACCGCACCGGCGATCTCGCCCGCTGGCGCGCCGATGGCAGCCTCGACTATCTGGGCCGGCTGGACGATCAGGTGAAGATCCGCGGCCACCGCATCGAACCGGGTGAGATCCAGGCGGTGCTGGCCGCCCATCCGGCCGTCGCCCGCGCCGCTGTGATCGCGCGCCCGGGCCCGGCGGGTGGCCTGCGTCTGCTCGCCTATGCCGTCGCGACGGCGGGCGAAGCCGCCGATCCGGCGGCGCTGCTCGCCCATCTCTCGGCGCGGCTGCCGCATTACATGGTGCCGGCGCAGGTCATGCTGCTGGACGATCTGCCGCTGACGGCCAACGGCAAGCTCGACCGCCGGGCGCTGCCCGATCCCGACCGGCCGGCAGGGCAGGGTATCGCCGCCGGCGACCCGCTCGAAGCCGCCCTGCTCGACATCTGGCAGGGGGTGCTGAACCGCCGCGACATCGGCGTCACCGACGATTTCTTCGACCTCGGCGGCGATTCGATCATGAGCCTGCAGGTGGTCGCCCGCGCCGCCCGCGCCGGCATCCGCATCACTGCCCGCCAGATCTTCGATCATCCGCGCATCGACCGCCTGGCCGCGGCGGCCCGCAGCGCCGAAGCCGAAGCCGCCGAGGCCGAAATCGCCGACACGCCCCTGCCGCTCACCCCCATCCAGGCCTGGTTCTTCGACCGCCACCCCGATGGTCCCGGCCATTGGAACCAGTCGGTGCTGCTGCGGTCGCGGGAGGCGATCGACATCGCCGCCCTCGACCGGGCGCTGAAGGCGATCGTCGCCCGTCATGATGCCCTGCGCCTGCGGTTCGAAACCGATGTCGCCGGGCGCTGGCGGCAGCGTGTGGCCGAGATCGAGACTGCCGATCTGCTCCGCGTCGCCCGTCTCGACGGCCCCGACGCCCTCGATGCGGCGGGCGATGCGGTGCAGGCCAGCCTCGACATCCGGACCGGTCCGCTGCTCCGCGCCGGCTGTTTCAGCCTGCCGCCCCGCGGTACCGAACCCGGGAGTGATCGCCTGCTGATCGCCATCCACCATCTGGCGGTCGACGGCGTGTCGTGGCGCATCCTGCTCGATGATCTTCAGGCCGCCTATGATGCCGCACTGGCCGGCCGGCCGATCGATCTGCCGGCGCCGCCCGTGCCCTGGAGCCGCCATGTCCTGCGCCAGGCCGCCCGCCTGGAGGATACCGCCGCACTCGGTGCCGAACTCCGCTGGTGGCAGGGCCATCTGGCCGGCGCCGCGCCGGTCTGGGGGCCGGCCCGGTCCGGCGACCGGCTGGAACAGGAACGGGTGGTGGCCGAAGCCGTCACCCGCCGCCTGCTCACCGATGTGCCGCGCCGCTACCGGATCACGGTCGAAGAGGTGCTGCTGGCCAGCCTTGCCCGCACGCTCGGCCAGGCCACCGGCCGCCACACCGTGCTGGTGGCGATGGAAGGCCATGGCCGCGGCGAGCCCGGAGAGGGCGGGGAGGCGCACGACCTCTCGCGCACCATCGGCTGGTTCACCACCCATTACGACCTTGCCCTGCCGGCCGGGAGCGATGAGGGCGGGGCCGACGATGCCCGCCTGCTGGCCGATCTGCGCAGCCGCCTGCGCAGCCTGCCGGCGCGCGGTGCCGATCGTGGCCTGCTGGCGCTGGCGGCGGACCCCGCGATCGTCGAAGCCGCCCGGGCGCTGCCGGCGGCCGATATCGGGTTCAACTGGCTCGGCCGGTTCGACGGCAGCCTGGAGGAGGGCGGGCGGTTCGCGCTCGGCACCGAAACCGCCGGCCGCAATATCGGCCGCCGCGGCCCGATGCGCCATGCGATCGAGATCAATGCCGCGGTCACCGACGGCCGGTTGCGCATCGGCTGGCGCCATGATCCGGCCGTCGTCGCCGAAGCGGTCATGACCCGGATCGTCGAGGGTTTCGAGGCGGCCTTGACCGACCTCGTCAGCCATTGCCTGACGGCGGACCCGATCCCGGTCGCCGCCGATTTCCCGCTGGCAGCCCTCGATGAGGACGGGTTCAACCGCCTTCAGCTGGCGCCGGGCCAGACGGAGGACATCTACCCCGCCACCCCCGTGCAGCAGGGCCTGCTCTTCCACAGCCTGCGCCATCCGGGGCAGGGGGTCTATGTCAACCAGCTGCGCGTCACCCTGGACGGCACGCCCGATATCGACGCGCTGGGCCGGGCCTTCGCCGCGGCGATGACCCGCCATCCGGTGTTGCGGACCAGTTTCGACTGGCGTCATGGCGGCACTGCGCTGCAACTGGTCCATCGCCGCGTCACCCTGCCGATCGATGTGCATGACTGGTCGGGCCGCGTGGCTTACGAGCCGGACCTGGCCGACTGGCTTGCGGCAGACCGCGCCTGGGGGTTCGACCCGTCCGCGGCGCCGCTGATGCGGCTCGCCCTGTTCCGCCGCCCCGACGGTGCGCATGATCTGGTCTGGACCCTGCACCACGCTTTGACCGACGGGTGGAGCACCGCGCGCCTGCTCCACGAGATCGCCCGAGATTACGAGGCCCTGACCGAGCCCGAGCCCGCCGAGGCCGGCATTCAGGCCCCCACCCCCTATCGTGACTATATCGCCTGGCTGCTCCGTCAGCCCGATCCGGCCCCCTGGTGGCGGGCGCAGGCGGCGCGCATCGCCGATCCGGCCGGCATCACCCAGGTTCTGGCCGCGCCTGCGGCGCCGGTCGCCGGTTCCCATCGCCTGGACCGCCCGGCCCCCGAAGCCCTGACCCGTGCCGTGGAGGCGCTGGCGCGGCGGGAGCGGGTGACGCTCGCGACCGTGCTTCAGGGCGCCTGGGCGCTGCTGCTCGGCCGCATGGCCGGGCGGGGCCAGGCGGGGTTCGGCCTGACCGTCTCGGGCCGCCCGGCCGATCTGCCGGGGGTGGAGCGCATGGCCGGGCCGTTCATCAACAGCCTGCCGCTCTGGATCGACCTGCCCCCCGCCGCCCGTCTGGGCGACTGGCTGCGCGACATCCAAAAGTTGAACGTGGAAATGCGCGCGGTTGAACACAGCAGCCTCGCCGACATCCAGCGCCTGACCGGCCGCTCGGGTGACGGGCTGTTCGACAGCCTGCTGGTGATCGAGAGCTATCCGGTCGAAACCGCCGCCGGTGCCACCCGTCTCGGCGCCCGCACCCGCGCCATGTCGATGGTGGAACGCACCCATTACCCGCTGGTGCTGGCGGCCCTGCCCGGTGCCCGGCTGGATCGGCCCGGAGCCGCGCTCGATCTGCGCTGGGGCTGGGATGGCGCGCGGCTCGACGGCGATGCGGTGGCGCGTCTGGCCGATGATTTCCTCGACCTGCTCGGCGCCTTCACCGCCCCGGACGCCGGGCGGCTGCCGCTGGGTGCGGTGTCCGTCACGGCCCCCGTGCCGGCCCCGGCGGTCGTCCACGACGTCCACCCCGTCCATGAACGCTTCGCCGCCATCGCCGCCCGCATGCCCGACCGCGAGGCGGTGGCCTGTGGCGACCGGCGCCTCGACTACGGCCAGCTCGACCGCTGGTCCAGCCGCATCGCCCGCGCGTTGCTGGCGGCGGGGGTGCAGCCTGAAACCCGGATCGGCCTTGCGGTCGAACGCTCGGTCGGGCTGGTCGCCGCCATTCTGGGCGCGCTGCGCTCGGGCGGGGCTTACGTGCCGCTCGATCCCGACTATCCGGCCGACCGGCTGCGCCACATGATCGCCGATGCCGGCCTCACCGTCCTGCTGGTCGGCCCCGAGGCGGCACGAATGCTCGCACAGGTTGTGGATACGATTCCTGATAGTTGCAGGCTGATCGACGTCACGACCCTGGATGACCTCGACGCCCCCGACTCCCTTGATGACGGCCCGGTGACGGTGCCGGTCCTGCCCGACCAGCTCGCCTATGTCATCTACACCTCGGGCTCCACGGGGCTGCCCAAGGGGGTCGGCATCTCCCATGCCGCGCTCAGCCGTCATTTCGACGATTTCATCCCCGCTTTCGCCTATGGGCCAGAGGATGCCGGGCTGCAGTTCTCGACGGTCAATTTCGATGCCGCGATCGAACAGATGCTGCCGCTGCTCACCCTCGGCGGCCGGGTGGTGCTGCGCGGGCCCGAGATGTGGTCGGCGGAGGAGCTGACCCGCGTGCTGGCGACGGAACGCCTGACCATCGCCGACATCCCGACCGGGTTCTGGCAGCACTGGGCGCGCGACCCGTCGCTTCACCTGCCGCATCTGCGCCGGGTGACGGTGGGTGGCGAGGCGCTGCCGCCCGATGCGCTGGCGCGCTGGAAGGCCGGCCCCCTGGCGCATGTCCGGCTCGACAACCGCTATGGCCCGACCGAAGCCGCCATTTCGGCGCTCTATCACGAAACCCGCGCCGAAGACGGCGCCCGGCCGCCGGTGCCGATCGGCCGCACCTATCCCGGCCGCAGCGCCGTCATCCTCGGCACCGACGGCAATCCCGTGCCGACCGGCGGCATCGGTGAACTCTGCATTGGCGGCGCTGCGCTGGCCCGCGGCTATCTGAACCGCCCCGGCCAGACGGCGGAGCGTTTCGTGCCGGATCCCTTCGGGGCGCCGGGCGCGCGGCTCTACCGCAGCGGCGATCTCTGCCGGCTGCGCGAGGATGGGGTGGTGGTCTTCCTCGGCCGCGTCGACGCCCAGGTCAAGCTGCGCGGCTTCCGGATCGAGCCGGGCGAGATCGAGGCGCTGCTCAGGGCGCGCCCCGGCGTCAGTGATGCCGTCGTGGCGGTGCGGGGCGATCGCCTGCTCGCATGGGTTGCGGCTGACGCGGAAATTGACCCGATGGAGTTGCGGGCTGATCTGGCGGGCCAACTGCCCGGCTGGATGGTGCCGCAGCGGGTCATCCGCCTCGACGCCCTGCCGCTTCAGCCCTCGGGCAAGATCGACCTTGCAGCGCTGCCCGAACCCGAAACCGCGTCCGAGGCGGTGGCGCCGCGCAATGCGCTGGAAGCCCGCCTGCTCGGCCTCTGGCAGAAGGTGCTCGCCTCGGACGGGCCGGGCGTCACCGACGACTTCTTCGCCGTTGGCGGCGATTCGCTGAAGGCGCTGCGTCTGGCTGCCGCCGCCCGTGCCGAGGGTCTGGACGGCCTCTCTCTTGAAGCGCTGTTCGAGACGCCGACCGTCGCCGGCCTGGCCCGCCGCCTGGCCCGAGAGGCGGACGAGACCACGCCGCCCGAGGCCACACCGCCCGCTGGCCTCCGCTGCCTCAACGGCCCGGCGCCGCAGCGTCTGTTCTGCATCCATCCGGGGTACGGGCTGGTGCGCGAATACCGCCACCTCGCCGCGGCCCTGGACGGCCGGGTCGAGGTCTGGGGCCTTCAGGCACCGCGCCTCTCCGATCCTGCCTGGGCACCGGCCGACATGGCGGCACTCGCCCGCGACTATCTGGCCCGGCTGCGCCTTGTGCAGCCCGAAGGCGGCCTGCACCTCGCCGGCTGGTCGCTCGGCGGCTGGCTCGCCGCGGCGATCGCGGCCGAAGCCGACCGGGAAGGCGGGCAGGGCGCCACAACCCTTACCATCATCGATACGCCATCAACCGTGCCTTCAGTTGTGTTCGATCCGGCCGGCACCGAGGCCCGCATCCGCGGCTATCTCGCGGCCGGGCAGATCGACGACCTGGCCGCCGAAGCCGCTGCGGGCACGGGGGCGGATGACCGCGACACCCTGGTCGCCGCCGCCGTCGACCTGGTCGGCCTGCATGCCCGGCTGCTCACCGGCTGGGTGCTGCCGCGCCTGGCGGTGCCGGTCAGCCTGCTCCGCGCCACCGCCGCCGGCCGCGCACTCGACCCCGCCGGCTGGCACGCCGCCGCCCCGGCGGGCCTCACCCTCCACGACCTCGACGCCGACCACGAGGGCATCCTCGCCCATCCCGACACAGCGGCCCTGGTGCTGCACACCGTCACCCAAGCCACCCCGGGAGCCCCCGCATGACCGTGACAACCCTGCCCACCCGCTTCGTGCCGGAGGTCATGGTCACCCCCGGCCCGGCCGCGGACGAGGCGACGCTGCGTCTCGATGCCGTCACCGACCCTGCCGCCCTGCTCGACGGGGCGGCGGCCCTGCTCGGCCGGCTCTCCGCCCGTCATCCCGCCGCCACCACCCTGGTTCTGGCCGGGGCGGGGTGGGCGGCGGTGGCGGCGGGCTTGCGCGCCCGCGGCCTGGCACTCCGCGACCCTGCCGGCCGGCTGGTGCTGCCGGTCGATCTGCTCTGGCAACAGCCGGCGGCCTGGGCGCCTCAGGTGCCGCCGGTGCCCTATCCCTACCGCCCGGTGCTCTCGGGCGCCTTCCGCCACCCGCAGCGCCCGCCCAAGCCCCATGGCGAACTCTACCGCCGCTTCGTGCCCTGGCTCGGCCTCGACATCTCGTTCCGCGCCGCCAGCCTTGAGGCCGATCTCGATCTGGTACACCGCTGGATGAACGATCCGCGCGTCGCCGCGATCTGGGAAGAGGCGGGGCCGATCGACCATCACCGGGCTTATCTCTCAGGGCTGATCGCCGACCCGCACATGATCCCGATGATCGGCTGTTTCGGCGACGAGCCCTTCGGCTATTTCGAGATTTACTGGGCGAAAGAGAACCGCATCGCGCCCTTCTACGATGCGCAGGATCATGATCGCGGCTGGCATGTGCTGGTCGGCGACGACAGGTTCCGCGGCCGGCAGTATGTCGCCGCCTGGCTGCCCTCGCTGATGCATTACCTGTTTCTCGACGACCCGCGCACCACGCGCATTGTGGGTGAACCGCGGTCTGATCACAGCCAACAGTTGCGTAACCTCGATCGCGGCGGCTTTGCTCGGATCAAGGATTTCGATTTCCCCCACAAGCGCGCCACCCTGGTGATGCTGCTGCGCGAGCGGTTTTTCGGCGACCGGCTCTGGCTGCCCGATTTCGCGACCGCAAGCCCCGACAGCTGGGCCGCCGCCGCCACCACCCCCGAACCGAGGACGATCGCCCGATGATCATCGACGACACGGTCTCCATGCTCGATGTGGCCGGCATCGGCTTCGGCCCGTCCAATCTGGCGCTGGCCATCGCGCTCGATGCCCGCGCCCCCGGCCGCCGGTCCTGCTTCTTCGAAAAACAGCCGGAATTCCGCTGGCATGGCGGCATGCTGCTGCCCGGCAGCCGGATGCAGGTCTCGTTCCTGAAGGATCTGGTCACGCTGCACGACCCCACCAGCCGCTTCACCTTCGTGAACTATCTCCATGCCCGCGGCCGGCTGGTCGACTTCATCAATCAGAAGACCTTTTTCCCCAGCCGGATCGAGTTCAACGACTATCTCCGCTGGGCGGCGGCGCAGTTCGACGACCGGGCCAGCTACGGAACGGAAGTTGTCGCGGTCGAGCCGGTTACAACCAATGGTCGTCTGACCGCCTTTGCGATCCGCATCGCCGATGCCGCGGGGCGCGAGCGGGTGGTGCGGGCGCGGTCCGCCGTCGTCGCCATGGGCGGCCGGCCGCGCATCCCCGAGCCCTTCCGTCCGCTGAAGAGGGAGCCGCGCCTGTTCCATTCCTCGGGCTATCTGCGCCATCTGGACCGGATCCGCCTCGCCGACGAGGCCGGCGGCCGGGTGGCGGTGATCGGCGGCGGGCAGAGTGCGGCCGAGATCTTTTCGGATATACGCAGCCGGTTTCCGCGCGTAAAAGTCGATCTGATCCTCCGCGCCGCGGCGCTCAAACCCGCCGATGACAGCCCGTTCGTGAACGAGATCTTCAACCCCGGCTTCACCGATCTGATCTTCTCGCAGGCCCCCGCACAGCGCCGGGCGGTGATCGACGAATTCCGCGGCACCAATTATTCGGTCGTCGACCTCGATCTGATCCAGTCGATCTATGAAGACCTCTATCAGCAGAAGGTGACCGGGGAAGACCGGTTGCGCATCCGTGCCGGCCAGCGTATCACCGGCGTCTCGGCCGGGGAGGGCGGAATCGCGGTGGTCACCCGCGACACGATGTCGGGTGTGCCGGCCGCCGAGACCTACCAGGCCGTCATTCTCGCCACCGGCTATGACCGCGACCTGCCGCGCGATCTGGTCGGCGCGCTCGACCCCCATGTCACAGGCTGGGAGCCGGACCGGCTCTACCGCGTGCCCATGGCCGACCCGTCGGGCCCGGTCCTGCACCTGCAGGGCGCCTGTGAAGACAGTCATGGGTTGAGTGATACTCTTCTTTCAGTTGTGGTGATCCGGGCGCAGGAGATCGCGACCGCGCTGGCGGCGCATCTGGACCGGATGGATGCCGCCGCCGCTCCGGCCCGGCGGCCGGCCCTGGCGGGGGCGGCTGGCTGACCGATGATCCCGGCACTGCTCCCGCTCGACCCCTTCCTCACCGGCGACTATGCCGCCCATCGCGACAGTTTCGCCATGGCGGGCGTGGGCGAGGCAGGCGCCGGGGAGGCGGGGGTGCCGCTTGCCGATGCCGCCGCGGTCGGTGCGGCGCTCACCGCCTTCACGGCGCCGCTCGGCCCCGCCCGGCGGGTGGCGGCGGTCTCCCAATGGACCAAGTCGTATTTCGCCGTACTGACTGTTCCCTCGGTTGCAGCAACCCTGCTGCTCGACTGCGATCTGCCGCTGTCGCCCGAGGGCGGCATCACCATGGTTCTGGGCGAAAACGGCCGGCCCGCCGGCTTCCGTCTGCCCGGCGACGCCCGGCCGCTCGGCCCCGACCGGCTGGGGACCGCCTGCGGCTTCACCCGCTTTTCCGGGCTGATCGACGACCATCTGGCCGCCATCATCCCGGTTTTCGCCACGGCGGGCGGGGTGCCGCAGCGGATGATCTGGTCCAATGCCGCCGATTATCTGGACCGGGCGGCCCGCATGCTCGTGCCGCTCGCCTCGGCCTGGCCGGGGCGCGAGGCGGCTTCTGCCGGGCTTCAGTCCCTGCTCGCCACGCCCGACCGCCCCGACGGCAGCCCCAACCTGCTGCACGAGCCCGTCCGCCTGATGAACGGCCTGCGCACCCGCAAGGTCTGCTGCCTGCGCTATGCCATGCCGGGCGAGGATTTCTGCGGCAGCTGCCCCAAACGCCGCCGCGCCGAAGCCGCCCGCGCCGCGCGGGGGTAGGGCAGGGCACCACCCCGATTTTCCGGACCTCCCCCTGAATGCTTTTCTCCCCCCTCTGCCTCTCTTCGCGGCGGCCCCTCGCCGCCGCGCTCTGCCTCAGCCTTCTGCCCGCAACCATCCATGCCCGCGAGGTGGTCATTACCACCACCACCCACGGCATTCCCCATATCCTGGCGCCCGATCTGGAAGCGGCGGGCTATGGCGCCGGCTATGCCTATGCCGCCGCCGGCAATGCCTGCCTGCTGGCCGATGCGCTGGTCACCGTGCGGGGTGACCGCTCCCGGGTTTTCGGCCCCGATGCCCCGGTCGAGCTGATCGGGGCCGGGTTTCCAACCTCGTCTCGGACAGCTTCTTCCGCGCCTATCTGGACGATGCCCGCCTCGCCATCGCCGATCCCGAGGCCGATGCCCTGATCCGCGGCTATGCCGAGGGCTACAACCGCTTCCTCGCAGAGGCCGGCCCCGATGCGCTGCCGGCGGCCTGTCGCGGCGCCGCCTGGGTCACCCCGGCGACCCCCGCCGATCTCCGCCGCCTGCTCGCCCGCCTTGCCATCCAGGCGAGCGGCGGCCGCTTCGCCGAGGCCATTGCCACCGCGGCACCCCCCACCGCCACTCCACCAGGTGACGGACCGGAGCAGCAGGCCGCCACCGACCCGCTGACCCCGCCGCCGGCGCTGGCCAGCAACGGCTATGCGCTGGGCGGCGATCTCACCGCCGATGGCGGCGGGCTGCTGCTCGGCAATCCGCATTTCCCCTGGGAGGGCGGTCTGCGCTTCTTCGCGCTCCACGTCACCGTCCCGGGCGTGATCGACGTGATGGGGGCCACGCTGGCGCCGCTGCCGCTGCCGGCCATCGGCTTCAATGCCCGGCTGGCCTGGACGCATACCGTCTCGACCAGCCAGCGTTTCGTGCTCCACGAACTCCGCCTGGTGCCGGGCGATCCCACCGCCTATCTGGTCGACGGCGTGGCCGAGCGGATGACCGCGCGCGACATCACCATCCCCGTCCGCCAGGCGGACGGGACCGAGGCCACGGTCACCCGCCGGCTGTGGGAGAGCCGGTTCGGCGCCGTGCTCGCCATGCCGGCACGCGGCCTCGCCTGGACGGCCGAGACCGCCTGGGCGATCACCGACCCGGAGCGCGCCGACACCAGCCTTGCGACGCAATGGCTGGGCCTCGGCCGGGCCGGCAGCGTCGCCGAGGCCGAAGCCGCGCTGATCGCCACCCGCGGCACGCCCTGGATCAACACGCTGATGGCCGATGCCGACGGCCGGGCGGGCCATGCTGACCTCACCAGCGTGCCGCCGGTGACCGATGCCCTGGCCCGGGCCTGCGCGCCTTCGGCCAGGGCAGGGACGATCGCCGCCGCGGCCCGCATCACCATCCTGGCCGGCGACCGTGCCGCCTGCGCGGTGCCGGGGCTGATGCCGGCCGATCAGATGCCGGTGCGCAACAGCCGCCGGTTGTTCATGAACGCGAATGACTCCTATTGGTTGTCGGACCCCGCGACACCGCTCACCGGCCTGCCCGCGATTCTGGGCCCGACCGACGTGCCGCAGCGCCTGCGCACCCGGATGAGCGCCCGCCAGCTCGGCGAACTCACCGGCCGGCCCGGGCCCGCCATCGCGCCCTCGGATCTTGAGGCCATGCTGTTCTCGGAACGCAATCTGGCGGCCGATCTGGCGCTCGATGCCGTGCTCACCAGCTGCGCCGGCCAGCCCGACCTGGCCGAGGCCTGCGCCGTGCTCGCCCGCTGGGACCGGCTGAGTGCGCCCGCCTCCCGCGGGGCCGGGCTGTTCCGTCAGATCTGGCGGCGTCTGGGGGCGGATCCGGGCCGCGCTGGCGGCTTCTGGTCGGTGCCCTTCGATCCGGCACACCCTTTCGATACCCCGCGCGCGCCGGATGCGCACGACAAGGGGACAGCGGATCTGCTGCGCGGCGCGCTTCGCCAGGCCGTGGCCGATCTCCGGGCGGCCGGTCTCGCCCTCGATGCGCCGCTCAGTGCCTTTCAGCAGCGGGGCGGCATCGCGCTGCGTGGCGGCGACGATGCCGAGGGCATGCTCGACAATCTGGGGCTGGGCCCGCTCGGCCCCGGCGGGTTCGACACCACGGCACCCTATGGCACCAGCTGGGTGCAACTGGTCCGCTGGCGCCGTCTGGCCGACGGCACCACCGCGCCGGTCGCCCGCGGCCTGCTGACCTATGGCCAGTCGGCCGACCCGTCCTCCCCCCTCCATACCGACCAGACCCGGCTTTATGCGGCGGGCCGGCTGTTCGATCTGCCGTTCACGGCAGAGCAGATCGCCGCAGATCCGGGTCTGACCCGTCGGGTGCTGGATCTGCCCGACTGACCGGCCGTCAAAAAAAACGTCATCTGCCCTGAAAAAGTCACGCGGCCGACCGTCCTATCCGGGAATGCGAGTGCCAACCAGTCGCAACACAACTGGGCACCCGCAACGGGACACGGGAAGATTGACGCAAAAAATGCAGAAGACGGGAGCCGGTTGGACCATGGGCGGTCGGAACAGGACAGAGGCACGCGCGCAGGCCGCGCGCCGGCGACGGGCCGAGATCGTGGCGGATGTCGCCCTTGCGGTCGGCATGGCCGGCATGGTGCTGGCTCAGGCCCCCGCCGCGCGCGCGGCCGGGGCCGACGGCGTGCAGCTGGCGCAGGCCGGGCAGGGCTATGACATCCCCGCCCAGTCGCTGACCGGGGCGATCACCAGCTTCGGCCGCCAGTCGGGCCTTCAGGTCACGCTGGATGCCGCCGTCGCGGGCGATCTGCGCTCGCCGGGCGTGCGCGGCAGCTACACCCCGGAAGAGGCGCTGCGCCGCCTGCTGCAGGGCACGGGCGTCACCTATCGCTTTGTCGATGCGCGGACGGTGACCCTCACCCAGGTGGCGGGGCAGGGCGCCGCGGTTCTCGATCCGCTGGAAGTGGATGCGGACCGCCAGGTCGAAAGCCCCTTCCGGCCGATCGCCGGCTATGTCGCCACCCGCAACGTCACCGGCAGCAAGTCCGACGTGCCGCTGATCGAAACGCCTCAGACGATTTCGATCGTGGTGCGCGACCAGATCGACGCCCAGGCCGCCCAGACCGTGCCGCAGTCGCTGCGCTACACCTCGGGCATGATGACCGACCGCAACGGCCTGGACGAGCGCGCCGACTTTCTCTATGCCCGCGGCTTCAAGGTCGACAGCTATCTGAACGGCACCCGCTATCTGGGCGGCACCTGGGCCACCGCCCAGATCGACGCCTATGCGCTGGAGCGGATTGAGGTGCTGAAGGGGCCGTCCTCGGTGCTCTACGGCCAGGCATCGCCCGGCGGCATCGCCAACGGCATCAGCAAGCAGCCGCTCGAAGACCCGGCGGGGGAAGTCCGTCTTCAGTATGGTGAATACAACCGGATGCAGGCGGCCTTCGACCTGACCGGCCCGCTCACCGAGGACAAAGACGTTCTGTTCCGCATCACCGGCCTCGGCCGCGGTGCCGACACCCAGATGGAGCAGACCAAGGAAGAGCGCTACTGGATCAATCCGGCGATCACCTTCCGCCCCAGTGAAGACACCACCCTCACCCTGCTCGGCAGCTATCAGACCGATCCGGCGCTTGGCGGTTATCAGCGCCTGCCGGCCTATGGCACGGTGCTTTACAACCCCGCTGGCGAAATCCCGACCGATCTCTTCGTGGGCGACCCCACTTTCGACAAGCAGGAGCGCAAGCAGTACTCGCTGAGTTCGCTGTTCGAGCACCGCTTCGACGACACCTTCACCTTCCGCCAGAATGCCCGCTTCATGCGGACGGATTCCGATTTCGGCTATCTCTACACCGGCAACATCATGTCGCCGACCAGCAGCCTGATCCGGCGCAGCGGCGTGATCGCCGACGAGACCAATGACGGCATCACCGTCGACAACCAGATGCAGGCGAAGTTCGCGACCGGCGACGTCACCCATACCGCGCTGCTCGGCCTGGACTATCAGAACAACCGCAACGACAGCGTTGTCGACTACCTGCTGGCGAATCCGATCGATTACGCCAACCCGAGCTATGGCAATCCGGGGATCGATTTCGACAATCCCTTCTTCCAGCAGAGTTCGTCGCAGCGCTTCGAGCAGACCGGTGTCTATGTCCAGGACCAGATGTCCTATGGCAACTGGCATCTCTCGCTCGGCGGCCGTCACGACTGGCTGGACATCGACACCACCGACCGTCTCCTGAACGCTGAAAGCAACCTGACCGAGAATAAGTTCACCGGTAAGGTCGGCCTGCTCTACCACTTCACCGATATCGGGCTGGCGCCCTATGCCAGCTATTCCGAGGCCTTCGAGCCGATCGCCGGCACCACCACCGACGGCAAGGCATTCGAACCGCTGACCTCGCAGCAGTACGAGGTGGGCGTGAAGTATCAGCCCAAGGGCTGGAACACGCTCTTCACCCTGTCGCTCTACGACATCACCCAGCAGAACGTCGCCACCAGCACGGCGCGCGAGATCAATGGCGGCATCGTGAACTTCACCGATCAGAGCGGTGAGGTGTCATCCCAGGGTCTCGACTTCGAGATCCGCGCCAGTCCGTTCGACAACTTCAACGTCATCGCGTCTTACGCCTACGTCGATGCCGAGGTCACCAAGGCCGGCGACATCACCGGCACCGAGGGCAAGACCCCGGTTTATGTGCCCGAGCATTCGGGGTCGCTCTGGGCCGATTACCGCTTCATCGACGGTTACGTGGCGGGCCTGGGCCTCGGCGCCGGCATCCGGGTGAACGGCAAGACCTGGGCCGACGCCCTCAACACCGTCGAGGTGCCGGGCTACGCCGTCTATGACGCGGCGGTCAGCTATGACCTCAGCTACCTGAACCCGGATTTTGCCGGGGCGAAGTTCCAGATCAACGCCACCAACCTCACCGACAAGATCTACGTCGCCGACTGCCAGAACCTCACCAACTGCTACTACGGCGCGCGCCGGAAGGTCTATGCCACGCTCAGCTACCAGTGGTAATCAGCATCCGCAGAATGCGGCAACCGGCGGTGGTGGGGTTGACCTGCCGCCGCCGGCGGTCGTCTGGAAGGGGGCGGTGATGGAGGGTGCCTTTCAGGCCCGCGGGCTCGGCTTTGCGGTGGCCGGCCGGCCGCTGCTCGCCGATGTCGATCTGGGGGTTGAGAAGGGGCGGGTGCTGGGGCTGATCGGCCATAACGGCTCGGGCAAGAGCACGCTCATGAAGCTGCTCGCCCGCCAGATCGCGCCCACGACCGGAGAGGTCAGCCTCGACGGCCGGCCGCTCGCGGCCTGGGGCGACCGCGCCTTCGGCCGCAAGGTCGCCTATCTGCCGCAGACCCCGCCGGCCGCCGCCGGCATGACGGTGCGCGAACTGGTCCGGCTGGGCCGCTATCCCTGGCACGGCGCGCTCGGCCGCTTCAGCCGCCGCGATGCCGAGCGGGTCGATGCGGCGATGGAGGCCACCGACACCACCCGCTATGCCGACCGCATGGTCGACAGCCTGTCGGGCGGAGAGCGTCAGCGGGTCTGGATCGCGATGCTGGTCGCCCAGGACGCCGATTTCATGCTGCTGGACGAGCCGATCTCCGCCCTCGACGTCGCCCATCAGATCGAGGTGCTGGACCTCGTCCACCGCCTCGCCCGCGGCGGCGCCGATGGGATAGGGCAGGGGCCGGGTGTCGTCGTCATCCTCCACGACGTCAACATGGCCGCGCGCTTCTGCGACGACATCCTGGCGCTCAAATCCGGCCGCGTCCTGCTCCGCGGCGGCCCCGCCGACCTGATGACCGAAGACGCCCTCGCCCGCATCTACGGCGTCCGCATGGGCATCCTGCCCCACCCCGCCGGCGGCTGGCCGGTCGGCTTCGTGTACTGAGCGCGAGGGCAGGGGACAGCCATGACCATTACCCGCCGCCACCTCATCGCCGGACTGGTTTCGGCACCGCTTCTACCTGCGGTAGCCCGCGCCGCCGCGTCGACGCATCAGCCGGCCGATCTGCCGCGCCGGATCGTGGCGCTCGACTGGTCCTCGGCCGAGACGCTGATCATGCTCGGCCGGCCGCCGGTGGGCATCGTGCGCATCCCCGATTATCGGGCCTGGGTGGTGGAGCCGCCCCTGCCCGACGGCGTGGCTGATGTCGGCATGCGGCTGGAGCCCAATCTGGAGGTCGTCCAGGCGCTCGCCCCCGATCTGATCCTGATCGCGCCGGGCCTTGAAGCCGTGCGCGCGCGGCTGGAGAGCATCGCCCCCACGCTGCGCCTGCAGGTCTTCACCCCCGGCCGCCCGGCCTTTCCGGCCGCCATCGCCGAAACCCGCCGTCTGGGGCAGCTGCTGGGGCTGGAAGATGCCACCGAGGCTGCCCTGGCCGCGGCCGAGGCGCGCATGGACCGGGCTCGCGCGCAGCTCACCCGCTATGACGGCCGGCCGCTCTATGTCGTCAACGTGCTCGACGACCGCCATGTCCGGGTGCTGGGGCAGACGGGGCTCTGGCAGGCCGCCCTGGACCGGCTGGGCCTCGCCAATGCCTGGACCGGCGACAGCGGCCCCTGGGGCATGGCCACCGTCGGCCTGGAACGCCTGACCACCAACCCCGAGGCCCGGCTGGTGCATGTCGCCCCCGGCCCGGCCGGTTTCGAAACCCGCCTCAGAACCAGCCCGCTCTGGCGCCATTTCGACATGATCCGGGCGGGCAGGGTGGTGGGTCTGCCGGCTGTTTTCCCCTTTGGCGCGGTGCCTTGTACCGTTCGCTTCGCGGAATGTCTCAGTCGGGCGCTGGCCGCGGAGGCAGGCGCATGAGCCTCGCCCTCGACCTGCCCCGCCGCCGTTTCCACCCGGGCCTTCTGGTGCTGCTGCTCGCCCTGCCGGCGCTGGCGCTGGCGCTGCTGCGGCTCGACCTCACCCTGGGCTCCGGCGCCTGGTGGCCGGCACTCCTCGGCCCCGATACCGAGACCGGCAGCGCCGTCGATATGGCACAACTTCTGGTCCATTATTCGATGCTTCCGCGTGTGGCGGTGTCGCTGCTTGCAGGCGCGGCGCTGGGCCTCGCCGGTGCCGTGTTCCAGCAGGTGCTGCGCAACCCGATCGCCTCGCCGATGACGCTGGGCGTGGCCGCCGGTGCGCGGCTGGCGCTCACCCTCGCCACGCTCTGGGCGCCGGCGCTGGTTGCGGTTGACGGAGGGGGCGTCTCCGGCTGGGGGGGCCGCGAACTGGTCGCGGTAGCCGGCGGCGGCCTCGCCACGCTCGCGGTCTTCGGGCTCGCCGCCCGCCGCGGCCTGTCGCCGGTATCGCTGATCCTGGCCGGCATGATCGTCAGCCTGTATTGCGGCGCGCTGGGGGCGGCGCTCACCCTGCTGTATGAACCCTATCTGACGGCGCTGTTCATCTGGGGCGGCGGCTCGCTGGTTCAGCAGGACTGGCAGACAACCCTCTGGCTGCTGCCGCGTCTTGCGGTCTGCGCGGTGCTCATCGCCGCCATGATCCGCCCGCTCACCCTGTTCGAGCTGGATGACGAGGGGGCGGCTGCGCTTGGCCTGTCGCTCGGCCGGGTGCGGTTCCTGGCCCTGCTGCTGGCGGTCGCCCTTGCCGGCTTCGTGGTTGCCGCCGTGGGTGTCATCGGTTTCGTCGGCCTCGCCTCCCCGGCGCTGGCCCGGCTGGCCGGCGCCCGCCGCGTGCGCGACCGGCTGCTGTGGGCGCCGCTGATCGGGGCGGCGCTGCTCTGTCTCACCGATCAGCTGGTCTGGTTTCTGGGCGAGCAGCTGCCGACGGGGGCCGTCACCGCCCTGCTGGGTGCGCCGCTGCTGCTCTGGATGCTGCCGCGGCTCGCACTCGGCGGCCGCCCCGAAACCCCGCCGATGGCGGCAGAACCCGGCCGTGCCCCGGGCTTTCTGCCGGCCGCGATCATCGGCCTCGGCATTCTGGTCCTGCTGGTCGTGGTGGCACTCGCACTCGGCCGGGCGCCCTCGGGCACCGTCACCGGCCAGACTGTGTGGCTGTGGAGCGACCCGTTCACCGCCGAGATGCTGCGCTGGCGCTGGCCGCGGGTGCTTGCCGCCGTCACCGCCGGGGCGGCCATGGCCGCGGCCGGCTGCCTGATGCAGCGCTTCACCGGCAATGCCATGGCCAGTCCCGAAGTGCTCGGCATTTCGGGTGGGGCCGCCATTGCCACCGTGCTCGCCGGCTTTCTGCTGCCGGTGGTCGACCGGCCGGCGCAGATCCTGGCCAGTGCGGCCGGTGCCGTGCTCACGCTGCTGTTCATCATCCGCCTCGCCCGCCGCTCGGGCTTCGGCCCCGAACGGGTGCTGCTCGCCGGTGTCGCCATGGGGGCGCTGTTCGATGCGGTGGTCGTCGCCATGCTGGCGACCGGCGATCCCCGTGCCACCCAGCTGCTCGCCTGGATGGTCGGCTCCACCTATGTCGTCGGCCCGGCCGATGCCGTCGCCACCGTCTTCGTCGTCGCGGCCCTGCTCGCGCTGGCGCCGCTCGCCGCGCGCTGGCTCGACATCCTGCCGCTCGGCACCGCCACCGCCCGGGCGCTGGGCGTACCGCTCGGGGCCGCCCGGCTGGTGGTGCTGCTGATCGCCGCCGCCCTCTCGGCCGCCGCCACGCTGGTGATCGGCCCGTTGAGTTTCGTGGGGCTGATCGCCCCGCATATCGCCCGTCTCGCCGGTTTTCGCCGGGTTCTGCCCCAGCTTGCCGCCGCCGTGATCATCGGCGCCGCCATTCTGGTCGGGGCCGACTGGCTGGGCCGGACCCTGTTGTTCCCGCGCCAGATGCCGGCCGGCCTGCTCGCCGCCCTGGTCGGCGGTCCGTATTTCATGTGGCTGCTGTGGCGCCGCGCCTGACCGGCGCCACAGCCCCTCAGACCGCGGGCCAAACCCCGAAAGGACCTGTCCCGGATGTTTGCCGAACTGCTGCGGATCCTGAAGCCGTTCTGGCCGCTCGCGCTGGTTTCCACCCTGATGGGCACGGCCAGCGGCTTCGCCACCACCGCGCTGCTCGCCACCATCAATGATGCGCTGCATACCGATGGCGGCGCCACCACCGCGCTCCTGCTGATCTTCGCCGGCCTCGCCGTGCTCACCCTCGTGGGCGAGACGGTGTCGGATATCGGCAACAGCCTGGTCGGCCAGCGGGTGGTTGCCCGGCTGCGCCATGATCTCTGTGCCCGCATCCTGACCGCACCGGTGGCGGAACTCGAACGCTATCGCCTGCATCGCCTGACCGCCGTGCTCAACCAGGACGTCGACACCATCACCCAGTTCACCTTCAACTTCTCGGGCTTTGCGATCTCGATCGCCATCGCGCTCGGCTGCTTCGCCTATCTGGCGGTGCTCTCGCCCTTGATGTTCCTGATCGCGCTGGTGGCGATCATCCTCGGCACCGCCGGCCACACCTATGCCCGCCGCAACGGCTTTCTGGGTTTCGCCGCGGCGCGTGAGGCCGAAGACGAGTTGCAAAAGCAGTACCGCGCCATCACCGAGGGCGCCAAGGAGCTGCGCATCAACCGCCGCCGCCGGGCGGAGATGTACAATGTGCAGCTCGACCGCACCATCTCGTCGATCCGCGATCTGCGCATGCGGGCGGTCCGGATCTTCTGCACCGCCAATGCCTTCGGCTCGGCGCTGTTCTTCGTGGTCATCGGGCTGATGCTGGCCATTCAGTCGATGTCGCCCTCGGCCGATCAGAAGGTGATCAGCGGTTTCGTCCTGGTCCTGCTTTACGTCAAGGGCCCGATCGAGGGCATCGTCGCCATGCTGCCGCTGCTGGGCCGCGCCCAGGTCTCACTGCGTCGCATCGCCGATCTGCGCGCCCGCTTTTCGGAAGCGGAGCCGCATCTGCCGCTCACCGACCGCGCCACCGCTCTGGAGCCGCTGGAGCGGCTGGACCTTTCCGGCGCCCGCTTCGCCTTCCCGGAGCCCGAGGGCGGCACCGCCTTTGAACTCGGCCCCATCGATCTCACCATCCGCCGCGGCGAAATCGTGTTCATCACCGGGGAAAATGGCGGCGGCAAGACCACGCTGATCAAGCTGTTGCTGGGCCTTTACGAACCGGTGGCGGGGGAGGTGCGTTATAACGGCCGGCCGCTGACGCCCGAGCTGCGCGACGATTACCGCCAGATGTTCTCGACCATCTTCACCGACTACTACCTCTTCGACGATCTGAACCTGCCCGACGGCGTGCTGCCCGATGAGGCGCGGCGTTATCTCGAAGAGCTGGAAATCGCCCACAAGGTCTCGGTGAAGGACGGCCGTTTCACCACCACCGATCTTTCCACCGGCCAGCGTAAGCGCCTGGCCCTGGTCCATGCCTGGCTGGAGGGCCGGCCGGTGCTGGTCTTCGACGAATGGGCGGCCGATCAGGACCCCGAATTCCGCCGCATCTTCTATACCGAGCTGCTGCCGGCGCTGAAGGCCCAGGGCCGCACGATCATCGCCATCTCTCATGACGACCGCTATTTCCACATCGCCGACCGCCATATCCGCATGCAGGGCGGGCGGGTGATCGCGGCCGACGGGCCGGACCAGGATGCACCGCAGGCAGAGCCGCGCCCGGCCCGGGCCGGCTGATATCCAGCCTTAAAAAAAGAAGCAGGGCAGGGGGTTTCGCGAACACCCTGCCCTGATGTCTGAACCCGGAAGACCGGTGCCGTCACTGCCCCGGCAGGATGACCGGCTGATGTGTGCCCGGCGGCTGGGCGTCCTGAATGCCGTTATCGGTATTCCAGGCCCGACCGCCGCCCGCCACCTGCTCCAGCGCCTCGTCGCTCAACTCGTCCTCGGCCGGCAGCACGATGTGGATATGGGCGGGCGTGTCTTCCACTACCGAAATCGTCAGCCCGGCCGGGATCTCCATTCCGAACAGCGCCGTCAATGCGGCATGCGGGTCTGTCTTCAGCCGTGCGCGGAACCCGGCATCCTCCTGAGCCCGGGCGATAATCTGCCGCAGGGCGTCGTCACGATCGATCACGCGTGGTCTCCTTGTCGGTAAAGCGCGCGGGGTTGTCAGGCGGATCGGTGTCAATCGCCGTGCCCGAAGCCGCGCGAGATGATGCCCGAGCCCGTCGTCTGGTTAGAACCGCCATTCCATGGCCCGCCGCCGCCGGCCACCTGCTCCAGTGCCTCGTCGCTCAACGTGTGGTCGGCGGGCAGCACGATATGCAGATGGGTGGGCGTGTCTTCCCGCACCGACACGGTCATCGTCGACGGGATCTCGACTCCCAGCAACGCCTTCAATGCCGCGCGCGGCTCGGCCTTCAACTGGCCCCGGAAACCGGCGTCTTCCTGCGCGCGGGTGATGATCTGCCGCAGGGCCTCGTCATGATCGATCATGGGGACGCTCTTTCGATTGGTGTTGCCGCAGGCTGGCGATTAATGCTGCCGCAGGACGGCTCAGGCCTCGTCCCAGCCCATCGGCCGTCCGCCCGAGGCGGAGGTCGGCCCGGTGTTGAAGAAGTCGCGGGCGATGCCCCAGTTCACCCCGGCACCGCCGGCGACGGCCTCCAGATCTGCGTCTGAAAGTTGATCACCAGCCGCTGGCAACACGATGTGCAGATGTGTGGGGCTGTCTTCGACCACAGTCACCGCCACAGCCGAAGGGATCTCTATACCCAGAAACGATGCAACCGTTGCGCGTGGATCGGCGATGAGCCGGGCACGAAATGCCGCGTCCTCCATGGCTTTTGCCACGATCTTCCGGTGGGCCTCGTCATGGCCGATCATGCGTCACGCCTCGCCTGGCTCCTTTGTCTCCTGCAACTCATGCGTCACGCCTCGCCTGGCTCCTTTGTCTCCTGCAACTCATGCGTCACGCCTCGCCTGGCTCCTTTGTCTCCTGCAACACTCTGGCAAGGCGCAACGCGGCTGTCGAACGGGGAGCGAGGCGAATATTAACCGCGATTGATGCAACCCCCAGCCATCAGTCCGCCCTGTCAGCCGGCGTCGCCATTTCGGCCCCGCTCATTCCAGCCGCTGATCCGGGCGGCCATGGCCTCCAGCGCCTCGTCGGTCATATCGTTTTCGGGCAGCACGATATGCAGCTGCTGCGGCTTGTCCTGCAGGATTTCGATCTCCAGATCGGGCGGCAGATCCACCCCGAACATGGCTTCCAGCGTGGCATGGGGGGCGATTTTCAGGCTGTGGCGAAACACGGGATCGCGGGCGGCGCGGTCGGAAATCCGGCGCACGGCCTCCTGGCGGCTGATCATGCGATGGTCGTCCTGTCGATGTCGTCTCAAAAGCCGGATGGTCGTCAATCTCGTCCGGAGACCGGGCTGATCCAGACGGTAAGGGGCAAGACCGCCACGATACCGACGTTTCGGCCGCGGATTGTTGCAATATGCTGCAACCTCGTCGAGATCGACATAGGCGCCAGATCAACGATCATTCATGGAATGGGCAGGTTCAGCCGCGCGCCCCCATCTGGCCCGAGTTGTCGCCGGTTCGACATCCCCCCGCCTCTGGCGGTGCCATGAAAGTCGATAATAGATGATTATCGGACTTTAGAAGCGAATCATATAGGCCGCTAAACCGAAGCATATCAGCAGACCGGCCGGAACCTAACCACATCAACTTTTACACATGGCATCCTTGCCAACACGCGTCGGGCTTCCGGCCGCGCGGACATCATCCCACACAACAGCCATAGGGATTTGCCGCCATGACCATCCGAACCGGCCAATGCCTCTGTGGTCAGGTCACATTTGCCATCGAAGGCGAGCCGATGCGCGTCGGCATCTGTCATTGTACGGACTGTCGGAAGGAAAGCGGCTCAGCCTTCACCTATTATGGTGTCTGGCATCCGGCCCGGACTAATATTACGGGTGAAAGCGTAGAATATCGCGGACAGTGCTTCTGTCCGCAGTGCGGTGCCCGGCTGTTTTCGAAAAACGGCACCGAGGTGGAAATAAAACTCGGCATCCTGTCGCCCGCGCCGACCGGCCTGGTTCCCGGCTATGAACTCTGGGTCAAGCGTCGAGAGCCCTGGCTCCGGCCGGTCGACGGGGCCGAGCAGTTCGACGAGAATCGCCCCGTCGCAGACGCGGGCGGGTGAGGGCGCCCGATCAGCCGCCCTCGCCCGCCGTCCGTCTTGATTCTTACCGCCGCCGGCGACCGCCGATGAAGCGCCGGGCGGCTGCGACGATGCCCTCGGCATCGATGCCGTAATGGGCATAAAGATCCTCGACCGTGCCGGTCTGGCCGAAATGGTCGACGCCCAGCGCCGCCACACGGTGGCCGTTGACACCGCCCAGCCAGGCGAGCGTCGCCGGGTGGCCGTCGATCACGGTGACGAGGCCGGCATGATCCGGCACCTGGTCGAGCAGGCGTTCGACATGCGACACCGCCGCGGGCTCGCCCTCGGCGCGGGCCTTTTCCGCCGCGGTCCAGCCGGCATGCAGCCGGTCGGCCGAGGTGACGGCCAGCACCGCGACATTGCGGCGGCTGCCGCCGATCATGCCTGCCGCCGCGATCGCCTCGGTGACGGTGACGCCCTGATAGACGATCACCACCTCGCAGCCGGGCTCCGGCGCCTTCAGCCAGTAGCCGCCGGCCAGGATATCGGCCGCGAGGGTATCGTCGATCTCGCGCCGCATCTGCTCCACCGGCCGGGTCGACAGGCGCAGATAGACCGAGCCGCCGGCATCGTCGGGCAGGAAGGTGTCGGGGTCGGGGGTCTTTTTGCCGGCGCGCTGCATATGCGCGAAGCCCCAGTCCATGATCACCGCCAGCTCGTCGGCGAAACCCGGCTCGAACGAGGCGAGCCCGTCCTGGCTCATGCCGATCAGCGGCTGGGCGATCGACTGATGCGCCCCGCCCTCGCCCGCCAGCGACACGCCCGAGGGTGTGGCCACCACCATGAACCGGGCGTCCTGATAGCAGGCATAGTTCAGCGCATCGAGCCCGCGCGAGATGAACGGATCATAGAGCGTGCCGACCGGCAGCAGCCGCTCGCCGAAGAGTTCATGGGCAAGGCCGGCGGCGCCCAGCATCAGGAAGAGGTTCATCTCGGCGATGCCGAGTTCGATATGCTGGCCCTGGGGCGAGAAATGCCATTTCTGGGTGCTGGGAATGCGCTGGCGCTGGAAGATGTCGGCGATCTCGTCGGCGGCGAACAGCGCGCGGCGGTTCACCCAGCCGCCCAGATTGGTCGACACCGTGACGTCGGGCGAGGTGGTGACGATGCGCCGGGCCAGATCGCTGTCGGTTTTGGCGATCGCATCCATGATCCGGCCGAAAGCCGCCTGGGTGGAGGTGGTGCCGGCGGAGGCGAATTGCGGCCCGATCGGGGCCGCGACCGGCGCCGTCAGCCGGCGGCTTTCGGTGGTGTTGAACGGCACGCGGTCCAGGAAGTCGCGCAGCACCGCCGGGTCGAGGTCCAGCCCTTCGAAGGGTTCCCATTCATGGCCGGCGCGGATGCCCATGGCGTCGCGCAGCGCATGGATCTGCGCCTCGGTCATCTGGCCGGAATGATTGTCCTTGTGGCCGGCGAGCGGCGTGCCCCAGCCCTTGACCGTATAGGCGATGAAGACCGTCGGCCGGTCGTCCCGGATGCCGTGAAAGGCATCGAGCAGGCTTTCCAGACAGTGGCCGCCCAGATTGGCCATCAGATCGGCCAGCTCGGCATCGCTGCGCCGGGCCAGCAGCGCGCTCACCTCGCCCTGGTCGCCCAGATCGTCTTCCAGCCGCTCCCGCCAGGCGGCGCCGCCGCGGAACATCAGCGCGGAATAGAGCCCGTTCGGGCAGGCATCGATCCAGGCGCGCAGCTTTTCGCCGCCCGGCTCGGCAAAGGCGGCGCGCTGCAGGGCGCCGTATTTCACCGTCACCACCCGCCAGTCGAAGGCCTTGAAGATCGCCTCGATCCGCTCGTACAGCCCCTCGCGGACCACGCCGTCGAGGCTCTGGCGGTTGTAGTCGATCACCCACCAGGTGTTGCGCAGCCCGTGTTTCCAGCCTTCCAGCAGGCATTCATAGACATTGCCCTCGTCCAGCTCGGCATCGCCGACGAGCGCGATCATCCGGCCTTCGGGCCGGTCGGTGCGCGCCCAGGATTTGGCGCGGACATAATCCTGCACCATGGAGGCGAAGGCGGTGAAGGCGACGCCCAGCCCGACCGAGCCGGTCGAGATGTCGACATCGTCGGTATCCTTGGTGCGCGAGGGATAGGACTGCGCACCGCCGAAGCCGCGGAAGGCCTTCAGCTTGTCCAGGCTCTGGCGGCCGAACAGATACTGGATGGCGTGGAAGACCGGGGAGGCATGGGGCTTGACGGCAACCCGGTCTTCGGGCCTGAGCACGTCGAAATAGAGCGCCGTCATGATCGCGGTCATCGACGCCGAGGACGACTGATGGCCGCCCACCTTGACACCCGAGGCATTGGGCCGGATGTGGTTGGCGTGGTGGATCATCCAGTTCGACAGCCACAGCGCCTTGCGGTTCAGCGCCTCCAGCACGGTCATATGCTGCCCTGCCATCTTCTCTTCCGTCTCGCGCGTCACCATGCCGGTCATGGGCGTTTCACTCCTCCCGTCGCACCGATGGCCTCTGCCACCGAACGCCCTATTCTGCGCCGGGTTGAGCAGTGGTTCTTGCCTATTTTCGGCCCCAAAGACAGACTGCACGCAGTGTTCTGCTAAAAAGGGGCCCCCGCATGGCAGCATCTGCTGAACCCGATCTGGACGCCGTCGACCGGCGGATCCTGAGGGCACTGCAGGAAGACGGCCGCATCACCGTCCAGGCGCTGGCCGAGAAGGTGGGCCTTTCCCCCTCCCCCTGCCTGCGCCGGATCCGGATGATGGAAGAGGCCGGCGTGATCACCGGCTATGCCGCCCTGGTCAACCAGAACGCGGTCGGCCTGCCGGTCTCGGTGTTCGTCTCGATCAAACTGGAACGCCAGCGCGCCCCCGAACTCGACGCCTTCGCCCGCGCCATCACCGCCTGGCCCGAAGTGATGGAATGCTACCTGATGACCGGCGCCCGCGACTTCCTGCTGCGGGTGGTCTGTGCCGACCTCGCGGCCTATGAGGCGTTTCTCAGGGACCGGCTGACCCAGCTGGACGGGGTGGGCTCGATCGAATCGAGTTTTGCGTTGGGGCAGGTGAAGTATTCGCGGGTTTTGCCGGTGGGGTGAGGGGTAGGTGTTGTGGCGCTGAGCGCGATCAGGGGGAAGGCCGGCTCTGGAAAGTTTGGTGCGGAATCGCAATCCCGCACCAAGCCAATGCCGGAACCGGGACGAGCTATTACCTATGTCTCCGGTCTGAAGCACTACCCTTCTTTCCGGTCGCTCAGTCCCCGGTGACCTGCTGAAAATGGACGAACAATGAGTGCCGAATAATTATCGTACCACTTTCAAAAGGAATAAGGTATGCCCTGCGTTCCCCGATAGAATATAGCATCCAGAGAAGCATTTCCTGTGCTAAAGGATCCACTCGATGTTTCTCTAAAAGTGAAACGCCGATACATATTACCATTTCTGGAATTCCGATAGGATGTAAAATTTTTCAATAGCATGCAATCGGACGGGTTTGGCAAAATCCGAAAATATTCACTTTCATGAAAACAAAATATAAGCAAACTTGGCGAATTTCTACAAAATCCTATTTGATTTTCATAAACATCAAAAATATAAGAACCAGAGATATTTTTTCTTGCGCTGAGAGCGACTATTCTGCGCCCTCCGTTAATTTCGCGAAATTTTCGCCGATCAATCTTCTCATAATGACCATCAAAATTCTTTATGATTGATCTCAGGACGTCGGCAATAAAATGATCATCGATACTTTGTTCTCCATGGTCGCACGACATGCCAACCAACGGCCGTTTGGCGATTGGAACATCTTTCCACATTTTTGATGAAACGAAAGACGGGTCGAGCCACCCATCCGGATACCCGGGAGGCCTCTCGGGTGGCGGCCTATCATCCGGATGCCAGCCATAGAGTTCAAAAGAGCGGTACTTCAAACAGGCGATAACCTCTGAATCATGGTCCGTGAGGCTTGCAAGAGCCACCGGAAGAAGAACCAGGTTGGCGATACATGTGTGATAGCGAGGGTCGTAACAGGATTTCGGCCAGATATGGCAGGCGCTATAGCGCTTGGGCATCACACCGGATCCGAACACGGCTTTCTTAATGGCTTGATTGGCCTTCGAATTATCATCAAGAGTAATGCCGTTTACGACCTCCCCTCGTTTCTCATCATTTCTGGCACGGCGCGTATTCGGAAACCAGGCACCGCTCGGATTAAGCTTCCTGCGCTCCTGGAATACTCTCGGATGGGCCCAAAGGCTGCAACCTGCCACCAGCGCCGGCAACTTCACACCCAAACGGACTGTTCCCGCTGCAAGCAAATCATCACCGTTGAGCATGCAGACCTCTTAGGATTAGCGGCGAATTCACACACCGATCGAAATGTCATTCAATTTTGGGCGGATTTTCGTGTGATCGCCTGTCGGCAAATAAGAGACTACGCATACCGGGGCAGCAGATCCATCCATTTTTATCCGCTAGAGCGCATTATTGTTCAAACAAACTACTATAAGTATATATAATGTTAATAGTGTAACCGGCACGTGCAGCGACCTCTTTACCTCCTTGCCCGCGATGCATGACCGGCCCCATCATGCTCGAGCTTACTGATAAGGCAATCTGCCGTCACTATGTCTGCGCAGCGGAGCAAAAGCGTGCACCCACAGCGCAGCGGTTTATGGTCTGATCAAAAAGTCCTGCGGAGCATCCGTATATCGTCTTCGACCCTGATCATGTGAGGGGCCTTCGGGCCCCTTGTTCTGTGGTTTGGGGATCCCGGCCTGGAAGGGCGTGCGTCCCTTCATGCCAGGCCCCTCGTGCGGCTGGTTCATGCCTGAAAGAAGCCGATAATTCGACCGTAGAGGCTTTGAAGATCGGATAGGCGCCGCTCCAGTTTCGAGACCCCGGCAAGACATATCCCCCTCACCCAAACCTCCCCGTAATATAATCCTGCGTCCGCCGCTCCCGCGGTGTTGAAAACACCGCTTCCGTATCCCCGAATTCGACCAGTTCGCCCAGATACATGAAGCCGACCTTGTCGCTGACGCGGGCGGCCTGTTGCATGTTGTGGGTGACGATCACCACGCAATAGCGTTTGCGCAGCTCCCAGAGCAGTTCGTCGATGAGCGCGGTGGAGATGGGGTCGAGGGCCGAGGCCGGTTCGTCGAGGAGGAGGACGTCGGGGCGGATGGCGATGGCGCGGGCGATGCACAGGCGCTGCTGCTGGCCGCCCGAGAGGCTGAGGCCCGAGGCGTGGAGCTTGTCTTTCACCTCGATCCAGAGGGCGGCGTCGCGGAGGGCGGATTCGACGGCGTCGTCCATCTCGGCGCGGCCGAGGCGAGTGTACATGCGCAAGGGGAAGGCGATGTTTTCATAGATCGACATCGGAAACGGCGTCGGTTTCTGGAACACCATGCCCACCCGGGCGCGCAGCCCGGCGATGTCGCCGTGATGGGCGAGGCCGCGGCGGGTGAGGATGTTTTCGCCGTCGAGCAGGATTTCGCCGTCGATCCGGTGGCCGGGATAAAGATCGCAGATCCGGTTCAGCGTGCGCAGCAGGGTGGATTTGCCGCAGCCCGAGGGGCCGATCAGCGCGGTGATCAGCCGGTCGCCGAAGGTGATGTCGACATCCTTCAGCGCATGATTGTCGCCGTAATGGAAGTTGAGCTTGCGGGTGACGATTTTCGGGACGAGCCCGGCGGCGTCGACGGGGGTGGATGCGGTCATTTGCGGCCTCGGGCAGAGATCAGGCGGGCGGTGATGGAGAGCAGCAGCACGCCGGCTGCAATGAGCAGCGCGCCCGCCCAGGCGAGATCCTGCCAGTCGCGATAGGGGCTCATCGCGAACTGGAAGATCACCACCGGCAGGCTGGGGGTGGGACCGGTGAGGTCGTAGGCATAGAACTGGTTGTTGAGCGCGGTGAACAGCAGCGGCGCGGTCTCGCCCGCAATGCGGGCGATGGCGAGCAGAACGCCGGTCAGGATGCCGCTGGCCGCCGCGCGCCAGGTGACGCCGGCGATCATCCGCCAGCGCGGCATGCCGAGGGCAACGGCCGCCTCGCGCAGCTGGTCGGGGACCAGCGCCAGCATGTCTTCGGTGGTGCGCACGATCACCGGCACCGCGATCAGCGCCAGCGCCGCCGCCCCCGCCCAGCCCGAGAAATGGCCGAGCGGCACCACGATCAGGACATAGACCGTGAGCCCGACGATGATCGAGGGCGCGCTCAACAGCGTGTCGGCGAACAGGCGCACCAGGCCGGCGGCCCGGCTGTCGCGGCCGTATTCGGCCAGCCATGTACCCGTCAGCACACCCACCGGGGTTGCGACCGCAATCGCCGCCGCGGTCATCGACAGGCTGCCCAGAATGGCGTTGAGCAGCCCGCCCCTGCTGCCCGGCGGCGGGGTCGCGCGGGTGAAGACGTCGAGCGAGAGGGCGCCCGCACCACGGATCACCAGCTCCCACAGGATCAACGCCAGCACCAGAAGGGCGGCCAGCGCCGCGCCGGTGCACAGCCCCGTCATCACCAGATTGACCAGCCGACGTCGGCGCAGCCGTGCGGGCGAAACCGGGATGGTGCCCCCTCTCATCGCCCCCTCCTCCCTCATCGACCCGCCCTCCCCGTCCGGTTCAGCAGCGCGCGGGCGCCGAGCAGCACCACGAAGGTGACCACGAACAGGATCAGCCCCAGCGCCGTCAACGCCGAGACATAGACATCGCCCGAGGCCTCGGTGAATTCATTCGCGAGCGTCGCCGAGATGGTGGTGCCGGGCTGAAGCAGCGAGGCATGAATGCGATGGGCATTGCCGATCACGAAGGTGACGGCCATCGTCTCGCCCAGCGCGCGGCCAAGGCCGAGCATCACGCCGCCGATCAGCCCGCGCCGGGCATGGGGGATCAGCACGCGGCGCGATACCTCCCAGGTGGTGGCGCCGACGCCATAGGCGGCCTCGCGCAGCACCGGCGGCACCTCCGCCAGCACCTGGCGGGCGACCGAGGTGATGAAGGGCAGCACCATCACCCCCAGGATCAGCCCGGCGGTGAGCACGCCGATGCCGAAAGGCGGCCCCTGGAACAGCGCGCCCACGACCGGCAGCGGCCCGAGCGTGTCGATCAGCGCCGGATAGACCGTGGAGGCCAGCACCGGCGCCAGCACGAACAGCCCCCACATGCCATAGATGATGCTGGGAATGGCGGCCAGCAGCTCCACCGCCACCGCCAGCGGCGCGCGCAGCCGGTGGGGGCAGAGTTCATTCAGGAAGATGGCGATGCCGAGCGCCGCCGGCACCGCCAGGATCATGGCGATCGCCGCCGTGATCAGCGTGCCCGCAACCGGTGCCACCGCGCCATAGACATCGGTCACCGGGTTCCAGGCCTGGGTGACCAGAAACCCCACCCCCATCTGATCCGCCACCGGCAGGCTGCCGATCACCAGCACCACCAGCATGGCGGCAAGTGCGGCCACCACCATCAGCGCGGCGATGCCGGTCAGCCGCCGGAACGGCCCGTCCCAGCCAAGCCCCGCCGGCAGGGCGCTGAGGTGCAGCGGCCGGGCCACCGGATGGGCAGAAACGATGTCCGGCTCCGGCGCAAGGCCGGCCTCTTCGACGCTCATGAAACCTCGCAGGGCCGCCGCCGGCAGGGGATGCCCCCACAGGCGGCGGCCGGACGACAGACGCAATGCACAGACAACGCCGGGATCAGTAGACGGGTTTGCCGTCCTTGCCCTTGATGCTGTCGGCCCAGGTCTTTTCGACCATCTGCACCACCGCCTGCGGCATCGGCACATAGTCGAGCTTTTCCGCCGCGGCACCGCCATTGGCGTAGCTCCAGGCGAAGAATTTGAGCGCGGCGGCCGCGCGGGCCGGCTGGTCGGCCTGGCTGTGCATCAGGATGAAGCTGGCACCGGTGATCGGCCAGCTGTCCCGGCCCGGCTGATCGGTCAGAACCAGGTGATAGCCTTCGGCATGGGCCCAGTCGGCATTGGCAGCGGCGCTCTGGAAGGTCTTGCTTTCCGGGGCGACCACGGCGCCGTCATGGTTCTTCATCTTCAGCCAGGCCAGCTTGTTCTGAAGCGCATAGGCGTATTCGACATAGCCGATCGAACCCGGGGTCTGGCCGGTGAAGTTGGCCACACCCTCATTGCCCTTGCCGCCGAGCCCGGTCGGCCATTCGACCGCGGTGCTGGCGCCGATGTCTTTCTTCCAGTCGGCACTGACCGAGGAGAGATAGGTGGTGAACAGGAAGGTGGTGCCCGATCCGTCGGCGCGATGGACCACGGCGATCGCCTGATCGGGCAGTTTGACGCCCGGGTTCAGGGCGACCAGCGCCGGATCGTTCCATTTGGTGATCTTGCCCATATAGATCGCGGCCAGCGTCGGCCCGTCGATCTCCAGCGCACCGGCGGCGATGCCCGGGATGTTGACCACCGGCACCACGCCGCCCATGACCATCGGCCACTGCACCAGGCCCGCGGCCTTCAGATCGGCGGCTTCCAGCGGCATGTCCGAGGCGCCGAAATCGACGGTATGCGCCTTGATCTGCTTGATGCCGCCACCGGAGCCGATGGACTGGTAGTTCAGCGAAACGCCGGTTTCGGCCTTATAGGCCTCGGCCCATTTCGCATAGACCGGGTACGGGAAGGTCGCACCGGCACCGGTGATCTCGTCGGCGGCCTGGGCGGTGCCGATGCTCAGGCCGAGCATCAACAGTCCTCCGGCAACAGCCGGAAGGCGACGAAGGACGGACATATGCCAACATCTCCAACGGGATATGGATCGGAAGGGCCGCGGCGAGGGCACTATAGGCCCGCGTCTTCCACCTCTGCATCCCGATTCCAAGTCGACCGGCCATAATTCATCAAACTGACACATATCGACTTGATATTGACGATTGCCCATTTTGGGCAATCTTCAGACATACTCATTCTTGTTTGGTCATGGTGACTGCTGCTCTTGTAAAGATGCGGTGGCGGTCATGAAAAAACGGTCGCTTCCGAAACGGAAACGGCCGTCGGGCGGCTGATGACCCGGATGGTTTCGCTTGGCCGCCATGCCGTTGGACTGGCAAGGGCCGCGACATTTAAGCGGCGCGGCCGGTCAGCGCAGAAATGCCGCCTCGTCGCGCGCCACCTGATCCATGCCCTGCAGGCGGAAGATTTCGCCGACCGGGGCGATGCCGCCCTCGACGCCCAGCGTGTCGCCATCGGCCATGATCCGGGCGAAGCTCTGCTGCATGGCGGCGACCGCGGCCCGGATCGCATGGTTGCCATAGATCACCAGGCCGACCCGGCCGCTTGCCGCGGCGCGCGCCATGGTCATCTGCGGATAGGCGGTGGGGACGATGACGATCGGGATGCCGCCATCCCAGGCGGCGATGAAGCCCTCGATCTCGTCGGGGGTGGTCGACTTCGAATGGACCAGCAGCAGATCCGCCCCGGCGGCGGCATAGGCGCGGCCGCGCTCCAGCGCCGCACCCGGCCCGGCGCCGGCGATCAGCGCCTCGGTACGGGCGATGATCAGGAAATCCGGGTCGTTCCGGGCGTGGCGGGCGGCCTCGATCTTGCCCTGAAACTCGGCGATCCGGAGCAGGTCCTGACGCCCGCCCTCGACCAGCGAGGTGACCTTGGGAAAGACCTTGTCCTCGATCACCACCGCGGCGGCACCCGCCGCCTCGTAGCTGCGCACGGCATGCAGGACGTTGAGGGCATTGCCGAAACCGGTGTCGATATCGGCCACCACCGGCAGGCGGGTGCGGGCCGCCATCGCGCGTACGACCTCCAGATGCTCGGCCATCGAGACCAGGCTGATATCGGGCAGGCCGAGCGCCGCCGAGATTTCAAAACCGCTGGCCCAGGCGCCGTCGAAGCCCGCCTCTTCCACCAGCCGCGCCGAAAGCGGGTTGTGGGCGGCCATGATGCGGGCGGGCGTGGTGTGGGCGGGCGTGGTGTGGGCGGGCATGGCATTGTGGGCGCCGGAAACGCGGTCGCGGAAGGCCCGTCGGGTCGATGTCATCGATCTTCTTCCTTGAAAAGAAAAGGATTGCGGCGGATCAGCACAGCCGCGCGATCGCGGCCGCCATCACCCGCACAGCACGGATCAGCGTGTCGTCGGCCGCGGCATAGCTGATGCGCAGATGGCCGGGTGCCAGGAAACCGCTGCCGGGCACCAGCGCCACGCCAGCCTCGTCCAGCAGATACAGGGCCAGATCGGTGTCGGTGGCGATCGCCTGCCCGGCCGGCGTCGTCCGGCCGATCAGGGCGGTGCAGTCGACGAACAGATAAAAGGCGCCCTGCGGCAGGTGGAAAGACAGACCCGGGATCGCGGCGATCTCGCGGCAGAGCAGATCCCGGCGGCGGCGGAAGGCGCTGCGGAACCCCTCGACCACCGCCGGATCGCCGTTCAGCGCGGCGATGGCGGCATATTGCGCGATCGAACAGGTGTGCGAAGTCGACTGGCCCTGGATGGTGTTCATCGCGCGGATCAGCTCAACCGGGCCGGCGCCATAGCCGACCCGCCAGCCGGTCATGGCATGGGATTTCGAGACGCCGTTGACGGTGAGGGTGCGGTCCGCCAGATCCGGGGCGACGGCGGCCATGGTCGCGAAGGCGGTCTCGCCATAGACCAGATGCTCGTAGATGTCGTCGGCGAGCACCATGACCTGCGGGAAATCGCGCAGCACCGCCGCCAGCGCCGCCAGATCCGCCACCCCCGCCACCGCCCCGGTCGGGTTGGCGGGCGAATTGAGCATCAGCCAGCGGGTGCGCGGGGTCAACGCCGCGCGCAGCGCCTCGGGCCGCAGCCGGTAGCCGTCGGCGGCGGTGGTCGCAACCGGCACCGGCACGCCGCCGGCCAGTTTGATCATTTCAGGGTACGACACCCAGCAGGGGGTGGCGAAGACCACCTCGTCCCCCGGATCGAGCGTCGCCATCAGCGCATTGAACAGCACCTGCTTCGCGCCGCACCCCACCGTCACCTGGTCGGGGGTGAAATCAAGGCCGTTCTCGCGGGCGAATTTGGCCACGATCGCCTCGCGCAGCGGCAGGATGCCGGCGACCGCGGTATAGGTGGTCCGGCCCTCGGCGATCGCACGGACCGCCGCCTCGCACACCGCCGCGGGGGTGGGAAAATCGGGCTCGCCCTGGCTGAGCGCCACGACGTCGCGGCCGCGGGCGCGCAGATCCGCGGCCATCTGGGTCATCGCCTTGGTGGCGGACGGCGCCACCTGTCTCATGCGGGCGGAAAGCGTGATCATTGTGTCGGAAACATCCCGGCGTGGAGCAGAGGGGGAATGGATGGGAGTGGTCGCCGCGGCGGAGAACGCCGCGGCGGGGCAGCGGTGTCGGGTCAGCGGGCGGCCGCCGTGACCTCCTGCCAGATCGCCAGAACCTGGTCACGGTCGCGGGCGGCCGCATCCTGGTCGACCGCGATCACCGTCAGATCCGCCAGCCGCGGCAGGCCGGCGATGGCGGTGACGTCGACCCGGTCATTGGCCGGCCGGCGCCAGGTGGCTGCAAAGATCGCCGCCTGGGCGGCATCGGAGGCCATGATGTCGAGCAGACGCTGCGCCGCCTGCGGATGCGGCGCGCCCTTCACCACCGCCATGCCCTCGGGCGACAGGAAGGTGCCCTCGGCCGGGTAGACCAGGCGGATCTCGCTCTGGCCGCCGGCGACATAGGCCTCGGCGGAATATTCCATGGTGATGCCGGCCGCGAACTCACCGGCCGCCACGCTTTTGTAGACATTGGACGAGCTGCCCGTGACCACGACATTGCGGGCGAGCTTCTCCAGCCCCTCGCGGCCGAAGAGCTGATACAGGCCGTAGATCTGGGCATAGGCCGACGAGGAATTGGCGGGGTCGCCGATCACCACCTGGCCCTTCCAGGCCGGATCGAACAGATCGGCCCAGCCGGCGGGCATCGACCGGCCGTCGAGCCGGCGGTCATTGACCATCAGCACCATCACGTGGACATTGGCGCCGGTCCAGAGCCCGTCGGGGCCGACCATGTCGGCGGGCAGCTCGACCCTGGTGTGATAGGGCGCCAGCACGGCACCATAGGCGGCGAGCGTGGGGAAACCGGCACTCCAGAACAGATCGGCCTCAGGCGCGGCGGCCTCGGCTTCGATGCGCTTCAGCAGGGCGCCGGTGGCGCCGCGCACCACCTCCACCTCCAGATCGGGGGCGGCGTCGCCCACCACCTTCAGCAGGGCATCGACCGCCGCCGAATTGTTGGAGGCATAGAGCACCGCGGTCTCGGCCGCGGCCGGGAGGCTGGTGACGGCCAGGCTGCCGATCAGGGCGGTGCCGGCCAGGATAAGCGTCTTGAGCAGGGTGGGGCGTGACATGTCGGGCTTCCGTCGATGGGGTGGCGGATGGGGCATGCCGCAGCGCGCACGGACCGTCAGTCCGTGGCGAAGACACGGATCCCGAAGATGCGGGTCGCGAGCCAGAGCGGCAGGAAGATGGAGAGAAGCAGGATCAGGCTGTAGGCCGAGGCCGGGCCCATATAGCCGCTGTCGATCTGCTGATAGATCTGGATCGGCATGGTGGTGAGCCCGGGCGAGTAGAGCACGATGGTCGCGCTCAACTCGGAAAGCGTGGTGACCCAGATGAAGACCGCCCCGCCGGCCATGGCCGGCCGGAGCAGCGGCAGCACGACCTTCAGGAAGCTCCGCCCCGGCGGCACGCCCAGGCTGATGGAGGCTTCCTCGATCGAATCGCGGATCTGATAGACCGCCGAGGCGGTGGTGTTGACGGCATAGGGCATGCGCCGGATGAAACAGGCGATCGCCATGATGACCCAGCCGCCGGTGAGCGCGACCCAGCCGCCATTCCAGGTATTGATCAGCGCGATGCCCAGCACCGTGCCCGAGACGGCGAGCGGCAGCAGGCCCAGATAGTCGAGCAGATGGGTGAGGCCCGAGCGCTTCTTGATCGACAGCCAGGCCAGCACCGTGCCGAACAGCACGCCCGCGATCGAGGCGAGGGTCGCGAGACCGAAGGAATTGCGCATCGCCTCGGCGCCGAAAGAGGCCAGGCTGGCGAAATTGCCGAGCGAGAACCGCCCCCAATGCAGCACCGGGCCGATGCTGTGGGTGAAGGCGCCGATCGCCACCACCGCCACCGGCAGCAGCGACAGCAGCACCATGGCGGCAAGCCCGCCGCCGACCAGCCGGGCAAGCGGCGCCGGCAGGTCGATCCGCACGGGCGCGCGCCCCGCCTCCATCTGATAACCGCGCCCCCGGGCCAGCCCCTTCTGCAGGATCAGGGCCAGCGCCACCAGGGCCACCAGCACCACCGACATGGTCGCCTGCATGGTGCCGCCGCCGCCGAATTCGCTGACGAAGGCGTTGTAGGCGGCCACCGACAGCACCGGCACCCGCGGGGCCACGATCACCGGCACGCCGAAATTGTCGACCGCAAGCGTGAACACGATCAGCGCCGCGGTGGCGACGGGCGGCAGCAGCAGCCGCGCGGTCACCGTGCGCCAGACCCGGCCGGGGCCCGAGCCCAGCACCGTCGCCGCCTCTTCCAGAGACCGGTCGACGCCGCGAAAGGCCGCCAGCACCAGCAGATAGACATAGCCGTAATGCTGCAGGACCATCACGAAGACCAGCCCGGTCCAGCCGTAGAACCCCGGCAGAGCGATGCCGAAGCGGTCGTTCAGCAGATTGGTCACCAGCCCGTTATTGCCGAAGACCATCAGCCAGGACTGGGTGACGATGATGTCGGGCAGAACGAAGGTGGCGAGCGGCGCCAGGGCCAGCAGCCCGCGGCAGGGCAGACGCAGCCGGGCGACGGCGAAGGCGAGCGGCAGGCCCAGCAGCAGGGCACCCAGCGCGGTCGCAAGCCCGAGCGCCACGGTATTGACCAGCGCATCGACCAGGGCCGGGGTGGCGAAGAAGCGCCGGTAACCCTCCAGGCTCCAGCCCTCGGGCCCCTGCAGGCTGAGGGCGAAAAGCCGGAACAGCGGCACGGCGACGAAGGCCGCCAGCACCGCCAGACAGGCGAGTTTGGCGACGGTCCAGACCGGAAGCCCGCGCATCGATCAGACCTCCCGCACCAGACAGCAGCCGGGCGAGATTTCCACCGTCACCGCGCTGCCCGGCTCGGGCGCCGTGGCGCCGAACCCGTTGGGCTGGATCAGCCGCAGCGCGGCACCGCCTTGAAGCCGAAGCTCCACCCGCGTGGCCTCGCCCAGGAAAGTCAGCCGGGTGACCGTCGCGGCCAGGCGGTTGTCGCCACCCTGATCGCCCGCGCCGGGGGCCAGGATGCGGGCCTCTTCCTCGCGAATGCACAGCCGCACGGCATCGCCCGGGCGGCAGCCATTGGCATGGGCGGCAAGGCGCGCGCCACTCAGCCGGCACTGCGCGACCTCGCCCCGGATCCCGTCCGGATCGACCGCCAGAAGATTGGCGGCCCCCAGGAAATCGGCGGCATAGGTCGATCGCGGCCGATGATAGATCTCCCGCGGGCTGGCGATCTGCTCCACCCCGCCCGCGCGCAGCAGCGCCACCCGATCCGACATGGTCAGCGCCATACGCTGATCATGGGTCACGAAGACGGTGGTGACGCCATAATCGCGCTGGATGTCGCGCACGAAGCTCTGCATGCCGGCGGCAAGCCGGGCATCCAGCGCCGAAAGCGGCTCGTCGAGCAGCAGAACCAGGGGCTCGATCACCAGCGCCCGCGCCAGCGCCACCCGCTGGCGCTGACCGCCGCTCAACGCCGCCGGCAGGCGATCGGCGAAACCGGCCAGTTCCACCCGCTCCAGACAGGCGCCGACCCGGCGGCGGATGTCGCTTTCCGGCACATGGCGGGCCCTGAGCCCGTAGGCGACGTTTTCGAACACGCTGCGGTCGGGGAACAGGGCGTAATCCTGAAACACCATGCCGCAATCGCGCCGATGGGCCGGCAGCCGGGTGACGTCGCGCCCGGCAAAGGCCACCCGGCCGCGGGCCGGCGCCAGAAAGCCGGCGATCAGGCGCAGAAAGGTGGTCTTGCCGCAGCCGCTGGGGCCCAGGATGGTAAAGAAGCATCCATCCGGAATTGTCATGCTTTGGCCATCGATGACCGGTCGCCCGCCATAGGTGACGACGACGTCGTCGATATCGATTCTGGCCATGTCTCAGCTTTCGTCTGCGGGTGTGCCCTGCCCTCCCCAATAGCGGCGACGGATGAAGATCTCGTGACATTCATCAGGAAATGAGATTGGTCTATGAAGCGTCGCATGGATGCGGCAGCATGCGGATGACGCAGGGGGGAAGGACCCATGGGGATCGACCACGACGACATCCCGCTGAACGCCCTGCGCGCCTTCTGCGAGGTGGCGCGGGATGTTCATGTGTCGCGGGCGGCTGGCCGGCTCGGGGTATCGCAAAGCGCGGTCAGCCGGCATCTGGCCCTGCTCGAAGCCCATATGGGCGCAGCGCTGCTGGAACGGCAGGGCCGCAATGTGGTGCTGACCGAACTGGGCCGCCAGCTGGCCGAAGCGGTGACAGCACCACTGGAAGAGATCGCCTTTTCGGTGCGGCTGATGCGGCGCCGGCGCAGCGGCCGGCGCACTCTGGTGGTGCGCACCTCTCTGCCCACCTTCGCCTTCACCACGTTGATCCCGCGGATCGCCGATTTCAGCCGCGAACACGGCGACGTGCCGATCGACGTGCTGACCTCGGTCACCTCTCAGGAACTGCATGGCGATTTCGACGTGCTGATCACCCGCGATCTGGTCCTGCCCGGCCCTGTGCAGGAATGGACCATCGCCGAGGAAAAGGTGGTCTGCGTCGCGGCCCCCGAGATCGCCCGGCGGATCACCCTGGCGACCCTGGCGGCGGTGCCGCTGTTCATCGTCAATTCCCGCCCCGACATCCTGCCCGCCTGGCTGGCGGCCCGGGGGCTGGGCGAGGGCGATATCCGCATGGGATCGCGCTACGACCATCACTACATGGCCCTGCCGGCCGCCATGGCCGGCCAGGGGCTGGTGCTGGCGCCCGAGACGGTGGTGGCGGATTATCTGCAGAAGGGCCTGCTGGCGGCGGTGCCCGAGACCCGCTTTTCGACCGGCATGGTCTACAAGGCCTATGCGTCGGATCGCGGCATGGACCCGCAGCTGAGCGCCGCCTTCTGCCGCTGGGTCGTCCGGCTCTGCCGCGGCTGACGTCGCGCTCCGGGGTGGTCTTCGCAGGCAGTGACCGGACCGCATGGCTGATATGAGCCGCAGATCATAGGCAGGGCCGCACGTGGCCGGCAGACTGGGCAGGCCGATGACCGCCGGCAGTCACGACCGACGGCAGACCGCAGGAGGAAACCGCCATGACCAACCCGTCCGCCCCACACCAGACGCTGCGCGACAAGGCGTATTTCGACCGCCGCGCCACCGACGAGATGGCCCGACATCTGGCCCCTGCCGGCCGCAGCCTGCACGAGACCATGGCCACTTCCTGCCGGATTCTGGCGATGACCGGCCAGGAGGCCGGGCTGGCCGGGCAGATCAGTGTGCGATCCGACCGACCCGGCGCCTATTGGACGCTGCGCTTCGGCCTGGGCTTCGACGAGGCGACGCCCGCCGATTTCATCGAGGTCGACCGCGACCTGAACACGCTTTCGGGCGAGGGCATGGCCAACCCCGCCACCCGCTTTCATCTCTGGGTCTATGATGCCCGTCCGGATGTGAATGCGATCATCCACACCCACTCGCCCTGGGCCGCAGCCCTTGCCGCGGCCCGCCAGCCGCTGGTGATCGCGCAGATGGACATGACCCCGCTGCACGACGACTGCGCCTTCCTGGCCGACTGGCCGGGCGTGCCGATCGCCGATCAGGAAGGCGTGATCATTTCGGAAGCGCTGGGGACGAAACGGGCGATCATCCTGGCCCATCACGGCTATCTGACCGCAGGCGGCAGCTGCGAGGAAGCGACCTATCTGGCGGTCTATCTGGAACGGGCCGCCCGGATGCAGCTGCGCGCCCAGGCGGCCTTCGGTCCGCTGACGCCGGTCGACCCGACGCTTGGCGCCGAGGCGCACGACTATCTGCTGAAACCCGTCATCGTCAACGCGACCTTCGATTATTGGGCCCGGCAGGCCGGCTAGACCTCGGGGGGTTGGGCAAAACTCGGGGGGTGGGCAAAACCCGGGGGCCAGGCCGTCACCTGCCGCAGACGGACGCCCCCTACCCGCCCGCTACGAGAGCGGTTCCAGGAAGGTCGCAAGCCCCTTGCCCGTCGACCAGTTCTCCTTCGAGACCTCGACCAGATTGATGAACACGTCCTCGGGCCGCAGCCCGGGATTGTCGGCCAGAAGGGTGACCATGCGGCGATAGAGCGCCCGCTTCTGGTCCGTCGTGCGGGTGTTGTTCACCGTCAGCTGGATAAAAACCAGATCATCGCTGCGCTCGATGCCGAAGCAATGGGCGCCATAGCGGAAATTCGCCGCCGTATGCTCGTGGATGGTCATGAACTGGTCGTCCTCGGGCACGTCGAAGCTGTCGCGCAAAGCCTGATAGACGCCGTCGAAAATGGCCTGGCGCCAGGCATCGGGCTTGCCGGCACGCAGCGAGATGTGAACCAGCGGCATGATGGCCTCCTGATCATGTGGGGTGATGGCCCTGAGGCTAGCCGCACCCCAATCATTTCGATATCCTATGAATTCTGATATCAGAAATCAGGATCTGAAATGGCAGGAGCGCATGGTTGACCGCCCCCTCGACCTCGATGCCGTCCAGGCCTTCGTGCGCATCGCCGACTACGGCAGCTTCACCCGTGCCGCCGAAGCGGGGCGCACGACCCAATCGGCGATCAGCCTGAAGCTGAAACGGCTGGAGGAGCGGCTTGGCTGCCGACTGGTTGAACGCACGCCAAGGCATGTCGAGCTCTCGGCCCGCGGCCTGGCCTTTCTGGAGCAGGCCCGGGCCCTGCTGGCGGCTCACGACCGGGCCTGTGCGGTGGTGGCGCCGCGCCGCCGGCATCTTTCCATCGGCATCAGCGACCATGTCGCCGGGCCGGAACTGCCGCTGCTGATCGCACGGATGACGGCCGGGGATCCGCAGCTGTCGATCGGTATCCGCATCGGATCTTCGGGCGACCTGCTGCGCGCCTTCGACCGGCGCGAGATCGACACGGCGATCGTGCGCTTCCAGGAGGGCCGGGACGATGGCGAAACCATTGCCGAAGAACAGTTCGGCTGGTTCGCCGCCGGAAGCTGGCGGCATCGCGCGGGGGAACCCCTGCCGCTGGCGACCATGCCCGAGCCCTGTGGCGTGCGGGTACTGGCGGGCGCGCTGCTCGATCAGGCGGGCATCGCCTGGACGGAGGTCTTCACCGGCGGGGGCGTTACTGCGGTTGCAGCCGCGGTCGCAGCGGGGGTCGGCATCGCGGCGCTGTCGCCGCGCATGGTGCCGCTGGGCACGGTGGATGTCGGCCCGCAACTGGGCCTGCCCCGGCTGCCACGGTTGCCGGTGGTGCTGTACAGCCGCGACCGCGACGGCCCGGCCGGCCGCGCGGTGGCGGCACTTGCGGCGGCATATCGAACCGCGATCCGCGGCTGACGGCCCCTTGCGACCGGGACGTGGTCCCCGTCAGGCGCCGCTGACGATCAGCACATAGGGGGTCAGCGTGGAGACCCGCCCGCCATGCGGCAGCAGGGCCGTGCGCAGCGCCGCTTCCGGGTTCCGCAGGTCGTAGACGCCGGTGACCCGCCGGGTCATCAGCGCCTCGTCGCGCACGACGATCATGCCCGGATAGCGGCGGCGGATCTCTGCCACCACATGGCCCAGGCTCTGGTTTTCCACCACCAGCAGCCCGTCGCGCCAGAGAGCGATCTGGGCGGGCTGAACCCGATCCTGATTGAACCGGCCGGTGGCGCGGTCGATATGCAACCGTCCGCCCGGGTCCAGGCGGGCATCGCGGGGGGACCCTTCGGGCACCGCGCCTGCATAGGCGACATGGACCGCGCCGCTTTCGACGCCGATATCCAGCGCCTCGGGATCGATGCCCACCGCAAAAGCGGTGCCGATATCGACCACCCGCAGATCATCGCCGGTCACCGCGAAGGGCCGGCTGCGGTCTTCGGCGACGGTGAAGAAGGCGTCGCCCCCGATCAGTTCCACCCGGCGCTCGGACGGGCCATAGGCGACGCGGATGGCGCTGTCGGCCGCGAGGATTACCAGGGTGCCGTCTTCGAGCGTGATCCGGCGCTGTTCACCGCGGGCGGTGACGTAATCGGCCCGAAGATGCAGCTCTATGGTCGGCAGCAAGGCGACGACGACCGAGGCCGCGAGCGCCACGGCGGCGGTGACCGCGACCATCCGCCCCAGACTGCGGCGACGGCGCAGCGGCACCACGCGGGCAGGCGTATCCGCCGCGGCAGCGGCCGGGCGGCCGGGCAGCGCGCCGGTCAGCTTCCAGACCCGCTCGGCCCGGCGCCAGGCCTGTTCATGGGCAGGGTGCGCGGCCCGCCAGACGATGGCAGCCGAGCGCAGCCGCTCGTCATGCGGGCACGCCCTGGTCTTCAACAGCCAGTCGACGGCCGTCTCCAGGATCGGATCGACCGGTGCGTCTTGATCTTCCTCGGCGTGGCCCGTCATGGTCCTGCGGCGTCCGGAGCGTTCAGCCTGCTGGGGCGACCGGGTGATCTCCCCTCCCTCCGTTCAGACGGGCCGGCCGCGTGTTTTTTCAGCCATATACTGCGCGGACGCAAGTTCAATCGCACGCATCGAGGCGTTGTGCACAATGGACCAGCGCCTTCCTGACCATCTGATGCACCAGGGTGACCGAGACGCCCAGATGATCTGCGACCTCCTGCAGGGACTGGCCGGCCATGCGGTGCATTTCAAAGGCGATGCGGGTGCGTTCGGGCAGCTCGTCCAACGCCTCGGCCACAACGCGCAGCTCGTCGCGGTCGATCGCTTCCTGCTCGGGCGTGGGGGTGGCGGCCGGCAGGGCCTGGAGCGCGTCGTCGTCGACATCAGTGATGCGGGCGAGCGCGCGGTGGCGGTCCCAGTCCATGGCGATATTGCGCACGATGCGGTAAAGATAGGCGACGGGATGCAGGATCGGATTGCGTCCCCGGCCCTCGGCCTCTCCCGCGCCCACGAAGCGCAGCCAGGCTTCCTGAACGGCATCTTCCGCCCAGGCGCGGTTGCCGAGCAGGGGGGCGGCATAATCCACCAGGGCCGCACGATGGGCCAGGTAGACCTCGAGCTTCCGATCGGCAGTGGTGGTCGGCGGGGTTACCATGCGGCCGCTCGCTCATCGTCGGTTCCGGACGCCGGCCGCGCTGTTTCGTCGCAGCCTATGCAATTGCAACTTACTCGCATCTTTTGCAGAGGGCAACGGCAGAAGCGATCAACCTGCGGCGGACCGGGTGGACCGTCGGTTACGGCCAGATCAGGTTGAGGCTGCGATCGGCCACGCGCAGCACCGCCGGCGCTGACGGCAACGGGTCGCCATCGGCCTGGATGGCGAGGCCGGCGGGCCCCTCGATCACCAGTTCGCGGGCCGGCAGGATGCGCACATCCGAAAGCCGGTCCAGCCGGCCCGCCGCCAGCGCCGCCCCCTGGCGCAACAGGGCCGCCACCCCCCGCCCGCCCAGCAGCACCACATGCATGCCGGGCCGGGTGATGTCGCCCTCCGGCACCGCGCGGAAGGCGCCGCCATAGAGCCGGCCGTTCACCGCCACCACGCCATGGGCGCGATGGGGCACGCCGTCGATGCGCACCGAAATCTCGGGCCAGTCATAGTGGCGGATCCGGTCCAGCACCGGCGGCAGATAGGCGAGCTTGCCCCAGCGCCATTTGAGCGCCGGCCGCGCCGCCAGTGTCGCCACCACCGCCCCGTCGAAGCCGGCGCCGACCATCAGCAGGGCGTGCCCTGTCGGCGTTTCGATCGGCGTCACCGGCCGCAGCCGGCCGGTGAGGAAGGGGGCGGCCAGCGCCCGGGGCGCGCGCTTCAGCCCCATTTCCAGCGCCATGACATTGGCCGTACCCACCGCCAGCACGCCGAGCGGCAGCGGAAAATCCCGCTGCATCAGTCCATTGGCGGCGGCATTGATCGTGCCGTCGCCACCGGCCGCAACCACCGCATCGGCATCTTCAGGCCCGGTGCCGCCGGCCAGCGCGGCGATCTCTTCGGGCGTGCGGGCCTCGGCGATCAGCAGCCGGCAGCCTTCGGCGCGCAGCACATCCAGCGTCCGCTGCAACAGCCGCCGCCCTGCCCCGGTGCCGGCCAGCGGATTGGCGATCACCAGCAGCCGCGGCGCATGCGGCAGGGCACCGCCGCCCTGGCTCTGGTCCAGAACGGCGAGGTCATGGGTGGATCTCATCCTGCGGCACATCTCCGGGCGCACGACGCCGCCCCCACCGGGCCGGCCGCCGCCGAGTGTCGCAGAGCGCCGGGGAAGTTGCCAGTGACGGTGGTGCGACAACGCCGCCTCGGCCGCGGCAGGCAGGGGGGCCGCCGGTCGTGGTCTTACCCCCACGGCGCGGCTGGCTCTTTGCCGTTTCCGGCCTCTCCCCGGTCCTGCCGGTGCGTGATGCCCCCCAGCCGCTCCGTATCGGGACCTTCCCTGTCAAAGCCCGATAATGTTGCCACATGCGGCAGCGCCTTGAACGGCAGGGCGCCCCAGAATGGCAGGGGCCCGTCAGGCCGGCCGCCGGCGCACGGCCGGATGGGTCGCCCAGGCGGCTGGAACGTCGATTTCCATGTCCAGCAGCATCTGGCCGAAGCCCTTGCCCAGCGGGTCGTTGCGCATCGATGCCATGCCGCCGCCGCCCAGCGCGCGGGTCAGCAGGAAGTTCACGGCATGCACGCCGGGCACGTCGAAGCGGGTGACCCCGCCCTCCGGAGCCATCAGATGCGCAAACCAGGCCTGGACCTTCTCGGGCGTGACCTGCCGGCGCAGCCAGGGCAGGAAATCCGGGTCACGGGCGATGATGCCGATATTCGAACTGTCGCCCTTGTCGCCCGATCGGGCCCAGGCGATCGAATAGAGCGGCATCCGCGTCGTCGGTTCGGGCGTTTCGCCGGGCGTGGCCGCAGCCGGCTCGGCAGCCACTGCGCCGGCTGTATCCTGCGACGGCATGTCGGGTACAGGGATCCGGACATGCATGACCTCGTCGCCGAGCGTGACGGTGACCGCCACATCGCGTTTCGGCATAAGGAACGAGAACAGCCGCACCACCGGCGAGGCCTTGGGCCGGCCCCCGGCGCCGGTGGTGCCGGGCGACCACGAAGTGCCGGCAGGGGCGATCTCGCGGGCGAAGATGCCCAACGCCTTGCGGTCGTCATGGCTTGCCGACAACCGCATGACCACCTCGCGTGCACCACCTGCCCGGGCATGCGGTCCATACATCGATTCGGCGCCCAGGATCTCGGTGCAGGTCGCCCGGTAGTCGGCCAGATTGGCCTGGCGGAACATCGCCCGGGTCCGGGCCAGGATCGCATCGGCGGTGCGCTGCGCCTTGGCGGCGGCATCGATGCCGATGATGGTCAGCTGCGCCACCGCGCGCCAGCCATCCATATAGGTGGCCGAGGCCTTGTAGCTGTCGGTCGGCGCGCGACCGCGTGTGCCCTGCACGCGCACGCGATCAGGCCCCTCCGCCGCCATCGTCACCGCGGTGAAGTCGCAGATCACATCCGGCAGCATATAGGCCGCCGGGTCGCCCACTTCGTAGAGCATCTGTTCGGCCACCACCGCCGGCACCACCAGCCCGCCGGTACCCTGGGGCTTGGTCACCACGAAGCTGCCATCGGCCGCGCATTCGGCGATCGGATAGCCGATATCCGCCCAGTCGGGCACCAGATCCCAATCGGTATGCAGGCCGCCGGTGGCCTGGCAGCCGCATTCCAGGATATGCCCGACCAGACTGCCCGCCGCCAGACGATCGTAGTCGTCGGCCGCCCAGTCGAATTCATGCATCAGCGCGCCCAGCGCCAGCGCGCTGTCGGCCGAGCGGCCGGTGATCACCACATCGGCGCCGGCATCCAGCGCCGCCTTCACCGGCAGGGCGCCCAGATAGGCATTGGCGCTCATCAGTTTTTCGGGCAGGGCGGCCCCGGTGAACATCTCGGTCACGCCGGAAGCGCGCAACTCGTCCAGCTTGCCCAGCAGGTCATCGCCTTCCACGATCGCGATCTTCAGACTGACCCCGGCCTCGTCGGCAAGCCTGGTCAATGCGGCAGCGCAGGCCCGCGGATTGACCCCGCCGGCATTGCTCAACACCTTGATTTTCCTGGCCGCGACATCCTTGATCACCGCCCGCATCGCCACCTCGACGAAGTCGGTGGCATAACCCTGGTCCGGCGATTTCGCCCGCATCGAGGCCAGAATCGACATGGTCAGCTCGGCCAGATAGTCGAAAACCAGATAGTCGATATCGGCCCGGCGGACCAGCTGCGGCGCACCCACGGCGCTGTCGCCCCAGAAGCCCGAGGCTCCGCCGATCCGCACGATCCTGTCGCTCATGGCGCGTCTTCTCCAATGTCGGGGGGAGGGATTATTGTCGCGGCCGGGCCGCATTTTCTATATACCTATCATTAGGTATTGATGCTCGCAAGCGGCAGGATGGTCCCCGCCTGCCCTGCCCCCCCGAAAAGAAGGCCAGCCCATGCAGCTCTCTCCCTCGCCCCGCGCCGCCGATCTCAAGGCCCGGCTCGAAGCCTTCATGGCCGAACACATCTACCCGGCCGAGGCCCGCTACTATCGCGAAAGTGAGGAATTGGGCCCCTGGAAGGTCCAACCGGTTGTGGAGGAGCTGAAGCCCCTGGCCCGGGTGGCGGGGCTCTGGAACCTGTTCCTGCCCGAAAGCGACCATGGCGCCGGGCTCTCCAACCTCGATTACGCGCCGCTCTGCGAGGTGATGGGCCGCTCGCATCTGGCGCCCGAGGTCTTCAACTGCTCGGCCCCCGACACCGGCAACATGGAGGTACTGGCACGCTATGGCACACCGGAGCAGCAGGCGCGCTGGCTGACGCCGCTGCTTGAAGGGCGCATCCGCTCGGGCTTTGCCATGACCGAACCCGCCGTCGCCTCGTCGGATGCCACCAATATCGAAAGCCGCATCACCCGCGATGGCGATGACTACGTCATCAACGGCCGCAAATGGTTTACCACCGGCGCCACGGATCCGCGCTGCAAGATCCTGATTTTCATGGGTAAAACCGATCCGGACAATGCCGACCGGCACCGTCAGCAATCCATGATCCTGGTGCCCATGGATACCCCCGGCATCACCGTGCACCGGCCGCTGCCGGTCTTCGGCTTCTACGGCATGCCCGACCGGGCGTCGGAGGTGAGTTTTGAAGACGTGCGCGTGCCGGCGGCGAATATGCTGCTGGGGGAAGGCCGCGGTTTCGAGATCGCCCAGGGCCGCCTGGGGCCGGGCCGGATCCATCACTGCATGCGCCTGATCGGCCTGGCCGAGCGGGTGCTGGAAAAGGTCTGCGCGCGCGCCGAAGAGCGGGTCGCCTTCGGCCGCCCGGTCGCCGAGCAGACCGTCACGCTGGAGCGGATCGCCGAGGCAAGGATCGCCATCGAACAGGCCCGCCTGCTGACCCTCAAGGCGGCCTGGATGATGGACACCGTCGGCAACAAACAGGCCAAAGCCGAGATCGCGATGATCAAGGTCGCGGTGCCGAACATGGCCTGCCGGGTGATCGACATGGCGATCCAGCTGTTCGGCGGCGCCGGCGTCACCAATGATTTCGCCCTCGGCGCCGCCTATGCCACCGCCCGCCTGCTGCGCATCGCCGACGGGCCCGACGAAGTGCATCGCAACCAGATCGGCCGGCTGGAACTGCGCCGTCAGCGGGCCGCGCGGAGCTGATCCGCGGTTCGCCCTCGCCTTTCCTGTTTGCACTGCGGCAGTTTCCCGTCATATTCGCCGGATATTGATGGGGTCTGCCGGAGGAACCTTGCCGCATGGATCGATTGTTGTTCGGGTGGCGGATCGCCTCTGACATTCCGTTGCCTGAACTTCCCCTGTGGCCGGCTGCCAGCCGGCCCGGCGAGGTGCAGCCATACGAGGAGCGGCCGGCCGACATCACCATCCGCCGCGGACCCGTGCCCGCCCGCTTTGCCGAGATCCGCGTGGAACGCCCGCTGTTCACCCTCTCTGCGGACGGCGAGATGCGGATCGACGTCAAGGGCCATCATGTCTTCCTGGTCCGCGACGGCCGCGAGGTCGTGATCGATACCGGCACGCCCGATGATGCCGACTGCCACACCTATCTTCTGGGCCCGGTGCTCGGCGCGCTCTGCCATCAGCGCGGCGAGGTGATCCTGCATGCCGCCGTACTGCGTTTCGGCGATGCGGCGGTGGCGTTCTGCGGCCAGTCGGGCGCCGGCAAATCCACCCTCGCCGCCAGCCTGCTGGCCCGAGGCCATCGCATGCTGGCGGATGACGTCACCGTCTTGCGGCGGGGGCCCGGCAGCGACGCACGCACCCTGGCCTGGCCCGCCTATCCACGCATGCGGCTCTGGCAGGATGCCGCCAGCCGCAGCGCCATCGACACCAGCGCGCTCGACCGCTGCGTCTTCGACATCGAGAAGTTCGTCGTGCCCGTCGATCCCGCCTTCGACACCACCCCCCTGCCGCTCGCCGCCCTTGTCCATCTGGATCGCTGCGAGAGCCCTGCGGACGAGGCGTTGATCCCGCTCAAGGGGCTGAAGGCGGCGGGGCAGCTGCGCGACAATCTCTACCGCGCCGGCATGGCCTATGCACTGGACCGCGCCACCCCCCTCCTCCAGAACACCGCCCGCCTGGCGGCGGGCATCCCCCGCCATCTGATCGCCCGCCGCCATATCGACGACGGCGCGGCAGAGCGGCTGGCGGATCGGATCGAGGCGGCGATCGCCGCCGGCAGTGAGGCGTAACGAGCCCGATCTACCGACCAGAATACCCGCCAAAGCCCGGCCGCCCCTTGAGGGACGGCCGGGCTTTTTCCGGTCAGCTCATATTGGGCAGATACATGATGATCCCGGGGAAGAGCACCATCACCAGCACCAGAATCAGGTCGGCGACCAGGAACCACATGATGCCGCGGAAGATCTGGCTGGTCGTCACCAGGTTTCCGACCACACCCTTGATCACGAAGACATTCATGCCGATCGGCGGGGTGATCATGCCGATTTCCAGGAACTTGGTCAGCAGCACGCCGAACCAGATCAGGCTGAAGCCGGCGGCATCGATGATCGGCAGCACGATCGGCATGGTCAGCAGCATCATGCCCAGCGGTTCCAGGAACATGCCCAGAATCAGGTACATGACCGTCACCGCCAGCAGCAGCATATAGGGGTTGGCGCCGATATCGATCACGACGGTCGAGATCCAGTCACCGGCCCCCGACAGCGCCAGAAAACGGCTGAGCAGGCTGGCGCCGATGCCGATGATCAACAGCGCGCTGGTGGTGACCAGCGTCTCCTGTGCCGCAGTCCGGAACATCTTCCAGGTGAAGGTGCCCTTGGCGATGGCCACCACGCAGGACAGGAAAGCCCCCACCGCGCCCGCTTCCGTTGGGGTAAACAGCCCGCCGAACAGGCCGCCGAACACGCCCAGCATGATCGCCAGCACCGGCCAGGTATCGCGGAGCGCATCCAGTTTTTCGGAAAGCGGAACGTCTTCACGCACCTGCGGCGCCAGCGCCGGGTTCAGCTTCACCCGGATCAGGATCACCAGAATATAGCCCAGCGCCGTCAACAGCCCGGCGACCAGCCCGCCCAGGAACAGCTTGGTCACCGCCACCTGGGCGATCACGCCATAAAGGATCATCAGGATCGACGGCGGGATCAGCGCGCCGATCGTGCCCGCCGCCGCCACCGTGCCGGTGGCGAGCTGGGCGTCATAGCGGTGGCGCATCATTTCCGGCACCGCAATCCGCCCCATCGCTGCCGAACAGGCGATCGACGAGCCGGTAACCGCCGCGAAGCCGGCGGAGCCGAACACCGCCGCGATGGCGAGCCCGCCCGGAATGCCCGACATCCACACCCTGGCCGCCCGGAACAACCCCTGGGTCAGCTGGGCGTGATAGCAGACGAAGCCCATCAGCAGGAAGACGGGCACGGAACTCAGCACCCAGTTGGCCGCGAACTGATAGGGGATCAGGCCGAGCGAACTCCACGCGACCTTCCAGCCGAGCAGATACCAGATGCCGCCGAAGGACACGCTGACCAGCGCCATGCCGATCGGCACCCGCATGGCCAGCAGAAGGAAGAGCAGGCCGATGCCGGCCAGACCGATACCGACGTCGCTCATCCGTGATCCTTCCCGCCGACGACCACATCATCCGGCGTGTCGTCCCTGAGCCCCGAGGCCGCGCCCGTCACATGGGTCGCCAGCCGGTAGAGCACAACCAGTGCCATCAGCGCCGTGCCGACCGGCAGGATGTAGTAGGAGGGCCAGATCGGGATCCGCCAGCCTTCCTGGATCACGAAGGCGCCGACCGCCTGTTTCTTCATCGCCTCCAGCCAGGACTGGCGGGTCATGGCGATGAACACCGCCGCCGACAGCACATAGGCGAAGCCGCGCAGCACCGCCTGGGCGCGCGCCGGCAAAAGGTCGGTCACCACCTCCACCGAGATATGCTTGTCGCCCTCTTCCGCATAGGCGAGCGGCAGGAAAGCGACCACCAGCATGTAGAAATTCGACACGGCGGCGATTGTGCCGGGCAGGGCGATCCCGAACAGATTGCGCACCACCACGTCAGCCGTGATGTGCAGCATCATCAGGGTCACCGCCAGCACGCCGATCACCGACGTGAAATGGATCAGACGCGACAATCCGCGTCCAAGCGCCTGCATCACGCGCTCTCCCATGGGTCGGAGGGGCCTGCGGAAAGATGAACAAAGGGCGGCGACACCTGCCGCCGCCCCTCAGGCTCACATGCCGTAGGTTTTCACATCGACCTTGGAGACCACTTCCGTCCAGTAGACTTCGGCCAGCTCGTCCGGCGTCTTCACCTCTTTCACGATCTTCGCCCATTTCTCAAGCAGCGGCTTGAAGGTGTCGATCGCCGCCTGCGGCTCGGCCACGCCGAACTTGGAAGCATAGAATTCGGCGATGGTCTTCATGTCGCTCTGCACGAAGCTCTGGGTCTGGTCGATCAGCGCCTGATCGGCATGATGGATCCGGATGCCCTTGGCCTCGGCGCGCTTCAGATCGCGGCCTTCGAAGTTCACATACTGCCAGCCGGCATGGGCCGACATATAGGTACCGGCGCGGAGCAGCGCCGCGCGCTGGTCTTCGTTCAGCCCCTGCCAGGTGTCGACATTGATGTTGGCGATCGCCGAGGCGCCGAACACGCCGCCCGGCACTTCCGGCGTGATGTCGCTGACCGCATCGATCAGCGCCAGGCCGGAAAGCTCGGGGGCTGAAATGATCGCGCAGTCCACCGCCCCCTGGGTCAGGGCCTCGAAGATCTCGTTACCGGGCATGGAAACGGCGGTCGCCCCCACGCTTTCCGACCAGCGGCGCCAGTTCTGGCTGCTGACCCGCAGACGCTTGCCCTTGATTTCCTCGGCGTTGGTCACCTTCTTGTTGCACAACAGCATATAGCGGGTAGAGGCGGCCGAGGCGGTGAAGACCTGGTTCTGGGCCTTCATATCGTTCTGGCAGGTTGGGCAGTGCAGGAAGACGTATTCCAGCATGGCGCTCTGGAAGATCAGCCCGTCGCGACCGCCGGTATCCATCAGGTTCAGCAGCATGGTCAGGTCGCCGGCCAGGTTCATATTGGCGAATTCGGCCGGGTTGTAGGCGGTCAGCACATAGCCGATGTCGGTGATGCCGTCGCGCACGCCGCCGGGCGTTTCCGCCAGGTTCAGCAGCGACAGCGGGAACACCTTCACCGACAGCGTCCCCTTGCTCAGCTCCTGCACCTTCTTCACATACACATCGGCCGCAATGGTCGATGCGGTGTTGGCCGGAAAGCCGATGGCATAGCGCAGCTCTTCGGCCTTTGCGGCCTGGCCCGCAAAAATGCCGGCTGCAGCAACACCGGCCGCCACGGCATAGGAGGCCAGTCTGCGGGCAAGCGGGGTCCTGGTGGGCGTCATGATGCAATCCTCCCGTCGGGTCATTTCTTTTGTTTTCGTCATGTCTTTTATTTTACAGAGGCTTGTCGCCCCTTTTTGCGCCGTCAGGCGCAGCTCACGCCGGCTCGAAATGCCCCGCATAGCGGCTGCGGAGTTCGGTCTTCCGCACCTTGCCGGTGGCGGTCATCGGCATTTCTTCCAGGAACACCACCAGCTTGGGCACCTCGAAGCCGCCCAGCTGCCTGCGGCAATGCTCCACGATGCTCTCTTCAGTGGGTTCGGTGCCGGGCTTGGCCACCAGGAAGGCGGTCACCGCCTCGCCCCAGCGGGCATGGGGAATGCCCACCACCACCGCGTTCTGCACGTCCGGATGGCCCAGCAGCACCTCTTCGATCTTGATCGAGGGCACGTTCTCGCCGCCGGACTTGATCATGTCCTTCTTGCGGTCCAGGAACAGCAGCTCGCCATGCTCGTCGATCACGCCGATATCGCCGGTATGGTGCCAGCCATGCAGCCGCGCCGCCGCCGTCGCCTCGGGCTGCTTGTAATAGCCGAGCATGGCGTTGGGGCCGCGATGCACGATCTCACCCGGCTTGCCCGGGGGCAGCAGATTGCCGTCGTCATCCATGATCGCGGTGTCGTTGACGATGCAGGATTCGCCCCAGTAATTGCCGAAGCGCAGGCGGGCGCGTTCAGGCCGCGACATCACGGTACCGGGATACATCTCGGTCTGGCCGCTGGAGAGGCGGAAATCGGGGCAGAATTCGTCCAGCAGCCGCCGCATCAGCGGCTCGGGCATCGGCGCCATGGCATAGACGCACATGCGCAGATGAAGGCTCCGTTCCTTGCGCAGCGGGTGCTCCAGCAGCGCCCGGTACATCAGCGGCAGGCCGACCATGATGGTCAGCCCCTCGGCGGCCAGCCCCTCCAGCATCACCGCCGGGTCGAAGCCGCGCATCAGATGCATCTTGGCGCCGCCCATCATGGTGGTCAGCAGCACGGTGTGTTGGGCGCAGTGGAACAGCGGCAGCACGCCCGTCACGCCATCCTCGCGGCCGATCTGCCATTCGATCGAATTGCTCATCGCCGCCATCACCACCGCCAGATGGCAGTGCATCACGCCCTTGGGGCGCGAGGTGGTGCCGCTGGTGTACATGATCAGGGCAAGATCGCGCTCGTCGATCGCCACCTCGGGCTCGACCGTAGACCGGCCCTCAATCGCGGCACCGAAGCTGATATAGGGCAGCGACCCCTTCGGCACCGGGCTGCCCGGCACCTCGATCACCGTCACCGGCCGGCCCAGTTTCGCCAGCATTTCCGCCATGGCGGGCTGGGCGGCCAGCACGTCGTCGGCCACCACATGGCCCACCTCGGCATGGCGCATGATGTAGTCGATGTCGTCCACGCCCAGCATCGCATTGGCCGGCACCCAGACCAGCCCGGCCTTGTGGATGCCGAAAATCACCGGGATGAAATCGGTGGAGTTGGCGCAGATGCAGCCGACCTTGTCACCCGGCTTCAGCCCCTGGGCCAGCAGATAGTTGGCGAAGCGGTTGGCATCGTCGTCCAGCATGCGATAGGTGGCGCGGCGATCGCCTTCGACGATGGCGACCCGGTCGGGATGCCGGCGGGCCGTACGGCGCAACACGTCGCCGATGGCGACGCGGCCGATCTGTCCCGGCCCCGGCACGCCCTCGATCATGCGCTCCGAGCTGGTGGTCATGGCAGTCAATCCTCCCTGGCGGCTTCCATTCTGTGCGGGGAAGCTCTGGTCGTGCGGTTGGGGCGCGTCGTCAGCTGCCGGCGGCCCAGGCGGGCTGGCGTTTTTCAAGGAAGGCGGCAACCCCTTCCTGGCCTTCGGCGCCGCGCAGGCAGCGGGCGAATTCGGCCGAAGAGAGGTCGAGCAGGTCGGGCAGGGCCGTGGTCCGCTGGGCCATCAGCAGGCGCTTGGTGGTGGCGTTGGCGCCGGGAGCGCAGCGGCGGATATCCGCCACCAGCTTCGCCACCCTGGCCTCCAGCGCAGCACCATCCTCCACCACCTCGTGCACCAGGCCGATCCGGCCGGCCTCGGCCCCGTCGAAGCGCATGCCGGTCAGGGCCAGGCGGCGGGCCTGCGACACGCCGATGCGTGCCGCCACGAAGGGCGCGATCTGTGCCGGCGGAATGCCCAGCCCGGTTTCCGACAGGGCGAAGCGGGCATCCCGGGTGGCGATGACCACATCGCCGATGCAGGCGAGGCCGAGACCACCACCAAAAGCTGCACCTTCAACAGCCACTACAACTGTCTGGGGCAGGGCCTCGATCCGGGTCAGGAAATGGCCGAAGCGGCGGTTGTCGGCCTGGATCGGGTCGGGCTGGCCCGCCTCGGGCCGGGCCGCCCGGAACGACGCCATGAAGCCCTTGATGTCGCCGCCGGCGCAGAAGGTGCCGCCGGCACCGCTGATCACCAGCGTGCCGACCTCGGGATGGTCTTCGGCCCAGGCGACCACCTCGGTCAGCTGGCGGACCATCTCGCCGGTCATGGCATTGCGTACGTCGGGCCGGTTCAGCGTCAGGCGCAGCACCGGGCCGTCGCGGTCCAGCAGCAGATCGGGGCAGATCGGAAGCTTGGCAGCGGGCGTGGATCTGGTCGTGGGCATGGCCGGGGGGCCCTCAATCGGTCTTGCGGCCGGGCAGGATGCCCATGCCCTTGGCGATGATCGACAGCATCACCTCGTCGGCACCGCCGCCGATCGAGGTCAGGCGGCCGTCGCGATAAAGCCGGGTGACCTCGGTCTCGTTCATGAAGCCCATGCCGCCCCAGTACTGCAGGCAGCCATCGGCGATTTCGCGCGTGAAGCGGCCGGCGCAGAGCTTGGCCATAGAGGCCAGATGGGTCATGTCCTGGCCGTCGACATAGCCTTCGACCGCGCGATAGATGATCGAGCGCAGCAGCTCTACCTTGGTCTGCAACTCGGCCAGCTTGAAATGCACCACCTGGTTGTCCAGAACCGGTTTGCCGAAGATCATCCGGTTGCGGGTGTATTCAATCGTGTCGGTGATCGTGCTTTCCAGCAGGCGCAGGGAACAGGCCGAGCCCCAGATGCGCTCTTCCTGGAACTGCTGCATCTGGTAGACGAAGCCCATGCCCTCGTCGCCGATGCGATAGCGCTGCGGCACGCGCACGCCGTCGAAATGGATCTGGGCCGTGTCCGACGCGCGCATGCCCATCTTGTCGAGCTTGCGGGCGATGGTGACGCCCTTGGTCTTCATCGGCACGCAGATCAGCGACTTGTTGCGATGGACCGGGCCCTCGCCGGTATTGGCCAGCAGGCAGATCCAGTCGGCCTGGGTACCGTTGGTGATCCACATCTTGCCGCCGTCGATGACATAGTCGTCGCCATCCTTGCGGGCCCGGGTCTTGATGCTGGCGACATCCGATCCGGCGCCGGGTTCCGACACGCCGATGCAGGCGACGCGGTCGCCGGTGATCGCCGGTGCCAGGAATTCCTGGCGCAGTTCGTCCGATCCGTGCTTGGCCAGCGCCGGGGTGGCCATGTCGGTCTGCACGCCGATCGCCATCACCACCGAGGGTGAGCGCGCGGCGCTGATCGCCTCGCAGAAGGCCAGCTGATAGGTGTAGTCCAGGCCCAGCCCGCCATAGGCCTCGGGTTTGTTGATGCCAAGAAAGCCCTGATCGCCCATCTTCTTGAACAGCTCATGGGCCGGGAAGATGCCGGCATCGTCCCATTCCTGGACATGCGGGTTGATCTCGGCTTCAACGAACTTCGTCACCGAACGCATCAGTTCGTGATGCTGCTCCGTGTAAAGCATCTGCCTCTGGCTCCTTGCGGGCGTCATGGCGCGGGGGGAGACCGCGCGGATGTGTTGGGAAGGGGAGTGTGAGGAAGGGATGTCGGGAAGGGTCGCTTGCCTTATATACCCTTATATCTAACAATAGGCATTGAACGCCGGGCTTGTAAAGTCTCCGCGCGACCTCGCGGCCATGATACGGGGGCTCGCGCAGGTGCAGCCGCGGTGTTATGTTGCAACGCAGCCAGAACATCGGGGTTTTCATCGCATCTGCGAAATGCCCGGGTGTCCGCCATCATCAGATCCACCGCAGACAGGCGTTCCGCGGCTGGTCGACGACACGGGGTTCCGCATGCAAAGACTTGGCGCCATCCGCCCGGCCGATGATCTGGACGACAATGACCGCGTGGCGCTCTATGTCCGCCTGGCCCGGATCTTCCGCGACCGCATCCGCTCGGGCGAATGGTCCCCGGGCGAAAAGCTGCCGCCGGTGCCGGATCTCTGCCGGGATTTCGCCGTGGCGCCGATCACCGTGCGCCAGGCCCTGCGCATGCTCGCCGACAAGGGCCTGCTGATCGCGATCCGCGGCAAGGGCACCTTCGTGACCGAAGGCCAGCATTCCGCGGTCGACGATCCGGAACTCCGCCGGGCGATCAACGACCGGCTGGACCTGACCCCCGGCCAGGGCATCCGGGTGCTGAAGCGCGAGACCGGCATCGCACTGCCCCCGGAACTGCAGATGGAAGGCGGCCATCCCAGATCCAGCTATGTCAAGATCACCAAGATCCATCTCTACAATGAAACGCCCTTCGCCCTGATGGACGTTTATGTCGACGAAGCTTCTTACCGCCACTTCCCGCCGAATTCGGAGCATGGCTCCAAGATGCTCCGCATGCTGACCAACCACGGCCCCGACAAGATGGGCTCGTCGCGCCAGCTGATCACCATCTCCCACGCCGATCAGGACGTCGCCCGCGCCCTCGATTACTCTCTGGCGGGGTGATGGTGAAGATCGTCTCCAACATCTTCAGCATCGACGGCGATATCCTGATGGCCAACAACGCGCTCTATCGCGGCGACATGTTCGTGATGGAACGGGTGGAACAGACCCCCGCCGTCCCGGTCATCCCCGACCCGACCCGGCCCAAGGACCGGCATTGATCGGCACGCAGACCATGGAGGATCCATGGACGCCGGCCCCGGGCTGACCGCCATCCCCCAGCTCGACGACCTGATCGACGCCATCGACAGCGCGGCCGAGGCCTTCGTGCTGTGGGATGCAGACGATCGTCTGGTGTTCTGCAACGACCACTACCGCCGCTTCTTCGGCGAGCCCGACAGGGTGCGGCCGGGGGTGCGGTTCGACGAGCTGGTCGAGATGAACATCGTCTATACCAGCATTTCCGAAATCAGCTTCCTGCCCCAGGGCTGGGATCCCGACCGCTATCGCGAGCGCCGCATCGCCGCGCACCGCACCGCCAGCGACACGTTCATCCAGCTGCGCGACGGCCGCTGGCTGCAATCGCGAGAGCGGCGGACCCGTTCGGGCGGCATCATCGGGGTCTATTCCGACATCACCGAGCGGATGCGCACCGAACTCGCGCTCTCTGCCGCCAAACAGGCGGCGGAGGATGCCAATCTGGCCAAGTCACGCTTTCTGGCCGCCGCCTCTCATGATCTGCGCCAGCCGCTGCATGCCGTCGGCATCCTGATGTCGGCGCTTTCGGCCCGGCTCACCACCGATCGCCAGCACGCCATCGCCGGCCAGATCAACGACTGCCTTCAGACCGTGACCGGGCTGTTCGATGCCCTGCTCGACATCTCCCGCCTGGATGCGGGGGTGGTGGCGCCGCAGCCGGTCGACCTGCCGCTCGGCCCCCTGCTCCGCGCGCTCGCCCGCGAATTCGAGCCCGCCGCCCGGGCCAAGGGGCTGGAGCTGACCGTTCGGCCAGGGGCGGTGGCAGGGATGGCGGCCGCGGTGCAGAGCGACGCCGCCATGCTGGGGCGGATCCTGCGCAATTTCGTCTCCAACGCGGTCAAATACACCAGCCGCGGCCGGGTGGTGGTCGGCGTCCGTCCGCGGGGGGCGGATCTCAGGATCGACGTCATCGACACTGGCCCCGGCTTCGATGCGGCAGAGGCCCAGGCGGTGTTCCGCGAATTCCACCGGCTGGACGGCGCCATGGCCGAACAGGGGATCGGGCTCGGCCTCGCCATCGCCGACCGCCTGGCCCGGCTGCTCGGCCACCGGATCGAGGTCATAAGCCGACCGGGCCACGGCACGCGCTTTTCGCTGATCCTGCCGCGGGCGGCCCATCTGCCGGTACCGGAGCCGGTCGCCCCGGCCCCCGCCATGCCGGCGGGTCTGGCCGGCCGGCGCCTGCTGCTGATCGACGACGACCCCGACATCCGCCGCGCCGCCGCCCAGCTTTTCGACGCCTGGGGCTGCATTGCCGCCTTTGCCGCCGGCGCCCATGATCTGGCCGGGGTTCTGGATGCCATGGACGGCCCGCCCGAGGCGGTGATCATCGATTACGTTCTGGGTGACGGCTGGACGGGTGCCCGCCTCGCCCCCTGCCTGCGCGCCCGGTTCGGCGATGCCCTGCCGATGGTGATGGTCACCGGCGACACGGCGCCGGAGCGCCTGCGCGAAGTGCAGGGGCTGGGCTTTCCGGTGCTGCACAAGCCGCTGAACCCCATGCGGCTGGGGGCGACGCTCAGGGCGCTTCTCCCATCTCAGACCGGCACATCTCAGCCCCTGTAGCGCCGCGCCAGCGCCGCCGCCTCGGCACGCGAGCCCAGATCCAGCCGCCGCAGCATCTGCGACACCTGGTTCTTGACCGTCTGTTCCGCCAGGCCCAGCCGGTCGGCGATCGCCCGGTTGGGCAGGTCGTGGGCCAGAAGTTTCAGGATCTCGCCCTGGCGGCGGGTCAGGCCCAGCGCGCCGGCATCCAGCCCCACCGGGGCGTCGGCGGCCGGCTCCTCGGCATCCAGCGCCGCCGGGGGCACGTAGATGCCGCCGGCCAGCACCAGGCGGAGCGCACTTTCCAGCACCTCGGCCCTCAGCGATTTGGGCAGATAGCCCGCCGCACCCGCCGCCAGCGCCTTGCGCATGATCGCCGGCTGTTCGTCGGCCGAAACCACCGCCACCGCGACCGAGGGGAAGTGGCGGCGCAGCACCTCCAGCGCCTCCAGCCCCTTGGCGCCGGGGATGTTGAGATCCAGCAGAACCAGCCCGATCTCCGGGTCGCGGCCCAGCGCATCCGCGGCCTCGGTCAGGGTCGCGACCTCGACCACGGCGGTGCCGGGGGCGCAGAGTTCCAGCATTTCGCGCAGACCCGACCGGATCAGCGCATGGTCATCGACGATCATCGCCCGTGCGACGGACATGGCCTCAGGCCTCCGATCATGAACGGTACGGTACCAGTGTACCGGGCGTCGATGACGGTTCGGCTGTCGGCCGGATCCGCAGCCAGCCGCCGCCCGCGGGCGATGGATGCAGGCTCATGCATGCAGGCATGCGGTACGTGGCGTTGCCGTATGGTCAAGCCTGCGACAACAGAACCGACACATTCCGGGTCTAAGGTCGCGGCCGTCATCCACCGGCACCAGAGGATGCGGACCACATGGCGGCGATCGACATCTGCGGCATCACCAAGAGCTTCGGGCGCACCGAGGTTCTGAAACGGGTCGATCTGGACATACGGGACGGCGAGTTCCTGACCCTGGTCGGGCCGTCGGGCTGCGGCAAATCCACCCTGCTGCGCATCATCGCCGGGCTGGAAAGCCAGACCGGCGGCGAGATCCGCATCGCCGGCGCGGCCGTCGACCATCTGCGGGCCCGCGATCGCGACCTCGCCATGGTGTTTCAGTCCTATGCGCTCTATCCGCATCTGACGGTGGCGGAAAACATCGCCGTGCCGCTCAGCATGCGCCGGCTGAATGCCGCCCGGCGCCTGCCACTGCTGGGGCCGCTGCTGCCGGGCACCCGGCGGATCACGGCCGGGATCAGGGCCGAGGTGATGGCGACCGCCGCCATGCTCGGCATCGGCCATCTGCTTGCCCGCCGGCCCGGCCAGCTTTCGGGCGGGCAGCGCCAGCGGGTGGCGCTGGGCCGGGCGATGGTCCGCCATCCCCGCGCCTTTCTGATGGATGAACCGCTCTCCAATCTGGATGCCAAGATGCGGGTGCATATGCGGGCGGAAATCGCCCGGCTGCACCGCCGGCTGGGCACCACCTTCATCTACGTCACCCATGATCAGGCCGAGGCGATGACCATGTCCGACCGGCTGGCGGTGATGATGGAGGGCCGCATCCTGCAGCTCGACACCCCCGACGCGGTCTATGACGACCCGGCCGATATCCGGGTGGCGGAATTCATCGGCAGCCCGCGGATCAACCTCGTCACCACCCGGCTGGCCCCCAGCGGCCGGCTGCTGCTGGGCGACAGGCTGCTGGCGCTCCGCCCCGCCGTCCCCGGCCTCACCCCCGGCACCGAAATCCGGCTGGGCTTCCGGCCCGAACATGCCGACCTCGTCCCCGCCGACCGTGCGGCGCTCTCAGGCCGGGTTTCCCTGCTCGAAAACCTGGGCTCGGACCTGCTGGTGCATCTGGAGCTGGACGACGCGGCCGGTGGCGGCACGGCGGTGGTGCGGCTCGATCCCGCCCGCGGCCGCCCGGCCGAGGGGGAGATCTGCGGCATTGCCATGGGGCCGAAGCCGCTCGCCTTCGGCGCCGATGGCGCCCGGCTGCCGCTTGCAGCCGCCCCGGCGGCGGAGATGGCCCATGTCTGATCAGGCCCTGCATCTTGCCCGCGGCGCCCTGGCGCCTCGAAGCCGCGCGGCGGCACGGGCCGAACGTCTGCGCGCCATGACCGCCTGGGCGCTCTCGGCCCCCGCCGTGATCCTGATGGCCCTGCTGCTGATCGGCCCGGTGATCGGGGTGATGGCGCTGTCGCTCACCGACTATCAGCTCGGCGCCAGCACACTCTCGTATATCGGCCTCGACAACTATGCCGAGATGTTCGGCGACCGGGTCTTTCACACCGCGCTGATCAACACGCTGCTCTATGTCGCGGTGGTGGTGCCGGGCTCGGTCTTCCTGGGGCTCGGCATCGCGCTGCTGATCGAATCCGGCACGAGCGGCCGCGCGCTCTATCGCGCGATCTATTTCCTGCCGGTGATGGCGACGCTGATCGCCATGGCGATCGTCTGGGAATTCATGCTCCACCCCCAATTCGGGCTGATCAACCTGGCCCTCGGCCGGATCGGCATCCCGGCGCAGAACTGGCTGACCGATGGCGATCTGGCGCTCTGGGTGCTGGCCGCCATCGGCATCTGGCAGGCGGTCGGCTTCAACATGGTGCTGTTCATGGCGGGGCTGGTCTCGATCCCGCGCTTCCTCTACGACGCGGCCGAGATGGACGGCGTGCCGGGCGCCTGGGCGCGCTTCCGCCTGGTCACCTGGCCGATGCTGGGGCCGGTCACCCTCTTCGTGGTGGTCATCACCTCGATCCGCTCCTTCCAGGTGTTCGACACGGTGCATGTGCTGACCAAGGGCGGGCCCAACAAGGCGACCGAGGTGCTGCTCTACACCATGTATGCCGAAGGGTTCGAATTCTTCCGCTCGGGCTATGCCGCCGCGGTCACCGTGGTTTTCCTGGGCTTCGTGCTGGCACTGACGCTGGTCAAGATCGGCGTCCTGGACCGGAAGGTGCACTATTCATGACCCGCCCCGCCTCCCGTCCCCATCTGCTTCTTCCCGTACTGCGCCATCTGGTTCTGGGCCTTGGGGCGGTGATCATGCTCGCCCCCTTCGTCTGGATGGTCTCCACCTCGCTCAAGCCCGCGGCCGAGATCTTTCTGGACCATATCCGGCTCTGGCCGCACCAGCTGGCGGCGGCAGAAAACTACACCACCGCCGTCACCAAGGTGCCGCTGCTGCGCTTCATGCTGAACGGGCTGATCGTGACCGTCACGATCTTCGTGATCCAGGTCGCGGTCGCCCTGCCCGCCGCCTATGCGCTGGCCAAGCTGCGCTTTCGCGGCCGCGGGCTGATCTTCGGCGCCATCCTGTTCTGCCTGCTCATCCCCCCGCATGCGATCGCCGTGCCGGTCTTCCTGCTCTTCCACCAGCTGGGCATCCTGAACAGCTATGCGGCCATGGTGGTGCCCTTCACCATCTCGGTCTTCGGCATCTTCCTGATGCGCCAGTTCTTCCTGACCGTCCCCGACGATCTGATCGATGCCGCCCGCATGGACGGCTATGGCGAGTTCGCCATCGTCTGGCGGGTGATGCTGCCCACCGCCGTCCCGGCGATCACCGCCTTCGGCATCTTCTCGGTCGTCGCCCACTGGAACGACTATTTCTGGCCGCTGATCGTGGTCAATGATCAGCACCTGCTGACCCCGCCGCTCGGCGTGGTCGCCTTCCGCAACCAGGAGGCGGGCAGCGATTTCGGCCCGCTGATGGCCGCCGCCACGCTGATCATCGCGCCGCTGGTGATCGCCTTCCTCTTCGCCCAGCGCCGGTTCATCGAGGGCATCACCCTGACCGGCATGAAGTAGCCACCCTTCCCCCCCTCACGGCCTTCCACCTGTCCAGAGAGGACGCACCCCATGTTCCGGACGCTGCTCACCGCGTCGGCAATCGCCGTCGCGACCGCTGCCGCACTGCCCGCCGCCGCCGCCCAGCCGGTGGAACTGGTCATCCAGTACCCCTATGGCGAGCTGTTCAACGAGACCCACGCCCAGATCCGCGAGGCCTTCGCGAAGATCCATCCCGAGATCACCCTCACCTACCGCACCCCTTATGCGGAATATGAGGAAGGCACCCAGAAGATCCTGCGCGAGGCGGTGACCAACCAGCTGCCCGACGTCACCTATCAGGGCCTGAACCGGGTGCGGATCATGGTCGATCGCGGCATTGCCCGGCCGCTCGACGGCTATATCGCCGCCGAAAAGGACTTCGAGGCCGAAGGTTTCCATCAGGCCATGTACGACATCGGCACTCAGAACGGCCATGTCTACGCCCTGCCCTTCGCCATCTCACTGCCGATCACCTACTGGAACCTGGATCTGGTGCGCAAGGCCGGTGGCGACCCCGCCAACCTGCCGACCAGCTGGGACGGCGTGATCGACATGGCGAAGAGGATCGACGCGCTCGGCCCCGACGTGAACGGCATCAGCTATGTCTGGGACATCACCGGCAACTGGCTGTGGCAGGCCCCGGTCTTCGCCCATGGCGGCACCATGCTGACCGCGGACGAAACCAAGGTCGCCTTCGACGGCGCGGAAGGCAAATTCGCCATGCAGACCATCGCCCGGATGGTCACCGAGGCGCATATGCCGAACCTGGCCCAGGCCGATGCCCGCGCGACCTTCGCGGCCGGCAAGACGGGCATCTACGTCACCTCGACCTCGGACCTGACCAAAACCACCAACATGATCGCCGGCAAGTTCGAGCTGAAGACCCATGTCTTCCCCGACGTGACGCCCGGCATCGGCCGCCTGCCCGCCGGCGGCAATGTGGTGATGATCGTCTCCAAGGACGACGCGAAGCTGGACGCGGCCTGGCAGTACGTGAAATTCGTCACCGGCCCCGAAGGTGCCGCGATCATGGCCCGCACCACCGGCTACATGCCCCCCAACAAGAAGGCCAACGAGGTCTATCTGAAGGACTTCTACGTCCAGAACCCCAACCACTATACCGCCGTCAGCCAGCTGCCGATCCTGACCAAATGGTACGCCTTCCCGGGTGAGAACGGCCTCAAGATCACCGATGTGATCAAGGACCATCTGAACTCGGTGGTCACCGGTGCCCGCGCGGGCGAGCCCGATGCGGTGCTGGCCGACATGACCCGCGACGTGCAGCGCCTGCTGCCGAAGAAGTGATGCCGATGAAGCTCATCCATCTCACCGACACCCATTTCGTCCGCCCGGGGGAGAGGCTTTACGGCCTCGACCCCAGGGCCCGGCTGGATGCCTGCATCGCCGACATCAACCGCAACCATGCCGACGCACGCCTGGCGGTGATCACCGGCGACCTCACCCATTACGGCGACCGCGCGGCTTTCCTGGGGCTGCGCGACGCGCTGGCGGCGCTGGCCGTGCCGGTACGGCTGCTGCTCGGCAATCACGACACGGTGGAAACCTTCCGCGAGGTCTTCCCCGAGACGCCGGTGGACGCCGACGGCCGGGTTCAGGGCGTGGAGGATACCGAGGCCGGCCGGCTGATCTTCCTCGACACCAACATGGCCGGCACCCATGCCGGCTGGTACGACCGGCCCCGCCTGGACTGGCTGTCCGCCCGCCTCGCCGAGGCGCCCGAAGGGCCGGTCTATCTGTTCATGCACCACCCGCCCTTTGCGCTCGGTATCGCCTCCATGGACCGGATCGGCCTGATCCGCCCGGATGATTTCGAGGCCTGCATCGCCCCCCACCGGGCCCGGATCCGCCACATCTTCTTCGGCCATGTCCACCGCCCGGTCTCGGGCTCGTGGCGCGGCGTCCCCTTCTCGACGCTGCGCGCCACCAACCACCAGGTCTGGATGGATCTGACGTCCCCGGAGATCCGGGTCAGCCACGAACCCCCGGCCTATGCCGTGGTGCTGCTTACCCCCGACCAGACGACGGTCCATACCCACGACTTCCTGGACGCCGGCCCGGTCACCGACCTCACCGACATCGCCGGCAGCTTCTGGGACGAACAGGCCCGGCGGGCGGAGATGGCGGAAGGCTGACGGCCGGGACCAAAACACGGCGTGCCGTCAGCCATGACAGCGCGCCGTGTTTCGACGCGATCTGCATTCCGATCATGAGGCGGTCATCTGGAAGGGAACGCAGTTGGCGCCATCCTTCACCATGTCAATTCGTCCACGCCCGAGTGGCGAGACACGGTCGGAATCGGAACTACGGAAGCAGCCGGCCTTCCTTCCACGCACCCATAAAGGGCGCATTTTTTCACCTGTGCCCCGGGGTTCGCGTGGGGGTGGGCGGATTCAGGCGTCATCGCTCTCCGGCAGGTCCATGTCAAGCAGCCAGGAACTCAGGCTCTTGCCGTGCTGGTCCAGGCGAAGCGAGCGGGTCACCCCGCCGCCGAGCGCGCGGTGGAGAACGAAGTTGAGGGCGCCGAGCGTGGGCAGGCGGTAGCGGTCGACCGGGCCATCAATGATGCCGGCGAACCGGATTGCGACGCGGTCGGCGGTCAGCCAGGCGTCGAGGCGCGGGAAATCGGCCGCGTCGTAGACGATCACCGAGATGGTCGAGGTGTCGCCCTTGTCGCCCGTGCGGGAATGGGCGATGTCGTGGAGTTTCATGGCCGCGCTCCTCAGGCTTCGAAATGACGCAGCGTCGCGCGGACCCGGCTGCGCGGCAGATAGGTGGAGCCGACGCCGATGATCTCGCGGCAGGACTTCATCACCCCGCCGCCGCCAGCCGGGCCGTTGGTGTAGAGGGTTTCGACCTCGTCGCCGATCCGCTTCGCCGCGGCCGCCGTGGCCGTGCGGCCGATCACCCGGACGCGGACCTCGGCAGGGTCGGCCCGTCCCTCGGCCGCGGCGGCCCCGTGCAGCGCGTCGACGCCGATCAGGTCGAAGCGCAGCTCTTCGGCCACCAGGCCGGTGAGGCGCAACCGGCCCGCGACGATATCGAGTGCCAGCCGCCCGCGGGCAACGGCGCCCGGGCCGGCATAGGAGATCTGGCCCTCGCCGAAATACCCGTCGGCATAGCCGACCGACACCTTCAACGCCGCGGGGCGCGGCCGGCCGTTGGCCCCCGCTACCAGTACCCGGTCGGGGCCGTCCTGGGTGAAGGTGATGTCCGAGAAATCGGCGACCACGTCGGGCGTGACATAGCCCGCCGGATCGAACACCTCGTAGAGCAGCTGCTCGGTACAGGTGGCCCGGTCGATGCGTCCGCCGGAGCCCGCCACCTTGGTGATCACGGCAGTACCGTCTTCCGCGACCTCGGCGATCGGGAAGCCCAGACGCTCCAGCCCCGGCACGTCGCGGCGGCCGGGATCGGCGAAATAGCCGCCGGTGATCTGGCCGGCGCATTCCAGCAGATGCCCCACCGCCGTCGCCCGGCCGAGATGCGTCCAGTCGTCGAGTGACCAGCCGAATTCGTGGACGAGCGGCGCCACGAACAGCGACGGGTCGGCGACCCGGCCGGTGATGACCACATCGGCGCCGGCGGCCAGGGCCTCGATCATCGGCCCGGCCCCCAGATAGGCATTGGCCGAAATCACCCGTGTACCCAGCTCCTGAAGCGAGGCGCCGGTTTCTTCCAGCCGGGTGCCGGTGGGGTCGAGCAGATGCAGGACGTCGTCACCTTCCACCGCGACCACTTTCAGGCCGCAGAGCCCCAGCGCACGGGCAATCCGCACCACCTCTTCCGCCGCGGCGACCGGGTTGGCCGCCCCCATATTGGAGAGGATGCGCACGCCATTGGCCCGGGCCACCGGCAGAACGGCCCGCATCCGTGCGTCGAGCAGCGGATCATACCCCTTTGCCGGATCGCCCCGACGGGCCTGCTGGGCAAGCGCGATGGTCCGCTCGGCCAGGCATTCGAACATCAGATACTGCACGTCGCCATGCGCGGCGATTTCGACGGCAGGTTCTATGCGGTCGCCGGCATATCCGGCACCGGCGCCCAGTCTCACCCGCTTCAAAGGATGGTCCTCCGTCACTTCTGTCCGGCCAGGGCTGTCCCGCCAGGGCGGATCGGGCCGCCGCAGGCCGGGACTGCGGTCAACCCGCGGCCGCTTCCGCGCGGGCGAAGCCGCCGCCGGGAATGGCGGCGAGCAGGTCGCGCGTGTAATCCCCGCGGGGACGAAGGAACACCTCGTCCACCGCCCCGTATTCCACCAGCCGGCCCCGCTGCATCACCGCGATCCGGTCGGAGATCGCGGCCGCGATGCGCAGGTCGTGGGTGATGAAGACCATGGCGAAACCCAGCCGCTTCTGCAGATCGTCGATCAGCTCCAGCACCTGGGCCTGCACCGAGACGTCGAGCGCCGAAACCGCCTCGTCGGCGACGATCACCTCGGGCTCCATCGCCAGCGCCCGGGCGATGCAGATGCGCTGGCGCTGCCCGCCCGAGAATTCATGCGGGTAGCGGTCGAGCGCATCGGGCTTCAGCCCCACCATCTCCACCAGGCCAGCCGCCCTGCTCAACGCCTCGGCCCTGGGCGTGCCATGCTGCAGCGGTCCCTCGATCAGCGTGTCACGGATCCGCCGGCGCGGGTTCAGCGAGCGGTAGGGATCCTGAAAGATCATCTGCACGCCGCGGCGATAGGCCTGAAGCTCGCGCCCGCGAAAGCCGGCGATGTCACGGCCGCGATAGAGGATGCGGCCGCCGGTCGGCGTATTGAACCCGGTCAGGCAGCGGCCGACGGTCGACTTGCCGGAACCACTTTCGCCCACCACACCCAGCGTCTCGCCCTCCCCCAGGGTCAGGGAAACGCCATCCACCGCCCGAACCGCCCGGCCGCCGCCGAACAGGCTGCGGCCGCCATAGACCAGCTCCAGCGCCTCGATCTCGATCAGGGGCGCGGCCGCGGCCAGCGGCTCCGCCTTCACCTCCCCCTGGGGCACGGCATCGAGCAGCATGCGGGTGTAGGGGTGCTGCGGCGCCGCCAGCACCTCGGCCGCGGCCCCCTGCTCCACCACCTCGCCCTGACGCATGACCAGCACCCGGTCGGCGATGTCGTGGACGACGCCGAAATCATGGGTAATGAACAGCACCGCGCTGTGATGCCTGTCCTGCAGCTCGCGCAGCAGGCGCAGGATCTGGGCCTGGGTGGTGATGTCGAGCGCGGTGGTCGGCTCGTCGGCGATGATCAGTGCCGGTTCAAGCGCCAGCGCCATGGCGATCATCACCCGCTGGCGCTGGCCGCCCGACATCTGGTGTGGATAGGCGCCGATCATCCGCTCGGGGTCGGGCAGGCGCACATCGCGCACCAGCTCCAGCACCCGCTCGCGCACCGCCGACGCCGCAAGGCCCGGCCGGTGGACGCGGATCGCCTCGCCGATCTGGGCGCCGACCGTCATCAGCGGGTTGAGCGCGGTCATCGGCTCCTGGAAGATCATCGCCATCCGGTCGCCGCGCAGCTCGCGCATCCGGGCCGGTGTGGCGGCGATCAGATCCTCGCCCTCCAGCTCGATCGCGCCGCTTTCGACACGCAGCGTGCCCGGCGGCAGCAGCCCCATCACCGCCGAGGCGGTGACCGACTTGCCCGACCCGCTTTCACCGACGATGCAAACGATTTCCTGCGGCCCGATATCGAGGTTGAGCCCACGGACCGCATGGGCCCGATCGCCCCCCTTGGGCAGGGCGACGGCGAGGTTGCGGATCGAAAGGACCGGAGAGGCCGTACCGGCAGCCTGTGCAGTGGTCATGGGATCAGCTCCTCCGGCCGGCGAGCTTGGGGTCGAGCTGGTCGCGCAGACCGTCGCCCAGGATGTTGACCGACAGCACCGTCACCGCCAGGAAGCCGCCGGCGAAGAAGATGGTCCAGGGCGCCTGCTGAAAGTAGTTGCGCCCCTCGGCCAGAATGTTGCCCCAGGTCGGCACGTCGGGCGGATAGCCGACGCCCAGGAAGCCCAGCACCGCCTCGACCAGGATCGCAGACGCGAAGATGTAGGTCGCCTGCACGGTCAGCGGCGCCACGCAATTGGGCAGCACATGGCGCAGCAGCACCAGCCAGCGCGGCACGCCGAGGCCCAGCGCCGCCTCGACATAAGGCTCCTCACGCACGCTCAGCACCACGCTGCGCACCAGGCGGACCACCCGCGGAATGTCGGGAAAGGCGATCGCGATCACCACCGACACGAAGCTGGCGCCGAACAGCGAGACCATGGCGACCGCCAGCAGGATCGAGGGAATGGCCATGATGCCGTCCATGATCCGCATCAGCACCGCATCGAGCAGCCGGGTGGCACCGGCGAGCAGGCCCAGCACGGTGCCGATGCCGACCGCGACAACGCACACCACCAGCCCCAGGAACAGCGACACCTGGCCGCCATGGAGCACGCGGGAGAACAGGTCGCGGCCAAGCGCATCGGTGCCGAACCAGTAGGTCGCATCCGGCGCCTTCAGCCGGAAGCGCGGCTTCATGATCGTGGGATCAAAACTGGTGAGATAGGGGGCGAGGATCGCGGCCAGGACCATCAGGGCGACGATCGCGAGACCCAGAAGGACCGGCCGGCTGGCGAGCACGCGCCGTGCAGTCGGAGACAGGGCAAGGGACATGGCGGCCATCCGGTCAGTAGCGGATCCGGGGATCGATCAGGATATAGGCGATGTCGATCAGCAGGTTGACCGAGACATAGGCCAGCGAGAAGAAGATGATCACCCCCTGCACCACCGGATAGTCGCGGGCCAGGATCGCATCGATGGTCAGCCGGCCGACGCCCGGCAGGTTGAACACGCTTTCGGTCACCACCACGCCGCTGATCAGCATGCCGATACCGATGCCGATCACCGTGACGATCGGGATCGCGGCATTGCGCAGGGCATGCTTCCACAGGATCACCCGTTCGGGCACGCCCTTGGCGCGGGCGGTGCGGACGAAATCCTCGCTCAGGATTTCAAGAATGCTGGCGCGGGCGACCCGGGCGATCAGCGACATGAAGAACACCGACAGCGTCAGGGTCGGCAGCACCAGATGGCGCAGGCTGCCCCAGGGATCATCGAAGGGGCTGACATAGCCCTGCACCGGCAGCAGGTCGAGCCAGAGCGAGAAGCACAGGATGAAGATATAGGCGAGCACGAAGCCCGGGATCGAAAAACCCAGCACCGAGAACAGCATCAGCAGCCGGTCAGCCCAGGAATTGTGCCGACGGGCGGCAATCACGCCCATCGGCACCGCCAGCGCCACGGTCACGATGATCGAGGCTGCGGCCAGCACCAGGGTCGGTTCCAGCCGCCCGGCGATCTCGCCGATCACACTCTGATGCGAGGCGATCGAGACCCCGAAATCGCCGCGCAGCAGGTCCAGGATCCAGATCCCGTACTGGTGCAGCAGCGGCTTGTCGAGTCCGAGCTGCGCCGTGATCGCGGCGACGACCTCGGGGCTCGCCAGGTCGCCGGCGAGCACGGTGGCAGGGTCGCCGGTCAGCCTCACCAGGAGGAAGACCAGCGTCACCACCACCAGAACCACCGGCACCGACATGGCGAGGCGGAGTGCGATCAGGCGCAGCATGGATGCCCTCCGCTCAGTGCTTGGCGATGCCCCAGTACACCTGGACGGGCGAATCGATCAGCGGATCGACGCCGGCGCGGTGTGCCGAGACATTGGCATAGGTGCCGAGCGGGATGTAGAAGACCAGTTCATAGGCCCGCTTCTGGATGGCGGCGGCAAGGCGCTTCTTCTCGGCTGGATCCGATGCGGCCGCAAACTCATCCTTGAGCGTCGCCAGCGTCTTGTCCTCGGACCAGCCGACATAGCCATTGCTCCCGCGGGTGTCGAGGTTCAGGTTTGAGAGCGGCGAGGTCAGGTCGAGCATGTTCCAGTTGCCATAGGCGACGCTCCAGCCGCCCTGATCCACCGGATCCTTCTTGTTGCGGCGCTGCAGGAAGGTCGCCCAGTCCATCGACTGCATCTCGACATTCATGCCGATCTGCCGCAGGGCCTGCACGGTCATGGGCGCGACAGCCGACAGCGAGGCGAGGTCGGTCGGGTGCAGCACCACCACCTTCTCGCCCTTGTAACCGGCATCCTTCAGCAGTGCCTTCGCCCCCTCGAAATCCGGCGTGACGGCGGTCTGCACGGCACCCTCTTCGGTGGCGAGCGGGGTGCCGCAGCCGAACATGGCGCCGCAGATGGTATAGAGTTCGGGATCGCCGATCTGCGCATCCATGAAATCGGTCTGCGAGATCGCGTGCAGCACGGCCTGGCGGACCTTGACGTTATCGAAGGGCGGCTGCAGCCAGTTCAGCCGCATGGTCGGCACATTGCTCGACTTCAGCTTCTGGACCTCCACGCCGTCCACACCGGTCAACTGCCCGACCGTGTCGGCATAGATGTTCTCCAGAATGTCGACCTCGCCCTTGGTCAGGGCATTGGCCGCGGTCTGCTGGTCGGGGAAGCTCAGATATTCGACCCGGTCGACCTTGGCGACCTTGCCGCCGGCCAGGCCCGAAGGCGCCTCGTCACGCGGGACATAGGCCTCGTTCCGCACATAGACCGCCTTGACGCCGGGCTGGAATTCGTCGGCGACGAAGCGGAACGGGCCGGAGCCGATATATTCGCGGATCTGCTCGGTGGGGGAGGTCTCGGCGATGCGCTTCGGCATGATGAAGGGCACCAGCGAACTCGGCTTGGCGAGCGCGTCGATGACCGCGCCGAAGGGCTCGGACAGGACCAGACGGAAGGTCTTGTCGTCGACCGTCACGAATTCCTTCGCCGCCTTCATCATCCGGATACCGGTGAGGTCGCGCGCAGCCCAGCGGCGGACCGACGCGACGGCATCCTCTGCGGTCACCGGTGCACCGTCGTGGAAGGCCAGGCCGTCGCGCAGCGTGAAGGTATAGGTCATGCCGTCATCACTGACCGACCAGTCCTTCACCATCTGCGGCTGCGGTTCGAAATTCGCATCCACGGCAAACAGCGTGTCGTAGATGAAATAGCCGTGATTCCGCGTGATATAGGCGGTGGTGGTGATCGGGTCCAGCATTTTCAGGGCCGCATGGCCCACCACTTTCAGCGTGGTCGTCTCCTGCGCCGACACCTGAAGCGGCGCGCCGAAAGCCCCCAGCAGGCCAAGCCCTGCCAGAACTCCGGTCAATCCGGCGTTGATTTTCATGCTACGGACTCCCTGTGCATTCCATCGATGAGCCACCCGGGGGATGTTTTTCTAGGGCGATATTTTCGTCGCCTCGTCATTGCCGTCTTCGGCCGGCCTCCTCCACCGGTCCGGGGCAATAAATTCTTGTAACATAGCGTTTCTTGCGGATTAAATTTGGAAAATGACATCATTCATACGGATATCGGTATGAATTTGAATCTGAGACAGTTGCGCGCCTTCGCAGCCGGCGCCCGCGCCGGTTCCTTCTCCGAAGCGGCACGGACGATCAACCTCACCCAGCCCGGCTACTCGCTGATCATCCGCCAGCTGGAGGAGGAGATCGGCATGAAGCTGTTCGATCGCACCACCCGCCGGCTGGCGCTGACGCCTGCGGGGCGGGAATTCGCGCTCCGCGTCGACAAGATCCTGGCCGATCTCGACAATGCCTGCCGCGATCTTGAGGATCTGCGTCTTCGGCGACGCGGCAAGGTGACGATCGCCGTCCTGCCTTCCACCGCCTCCACCTTCGTGCCCAAGGTCGTGCAGATGCTGGCGCGCGACCATCCGGGCCTCTCGGTCTCGATCCTGGAGCGGCTGGCCGCACCGCTGATCGAGAGCGTGTCGACCGGCGAGGCCGATTTCGGCTTCGGCATCAGCCTGGGTGCCGACGAGGAACTGCGCTTCACCCCCATGATTCAGGACCGCCTTGTGGGTCTGTTTCCGGCCGGGGACGAGCTGGCGGAGGGTGCCGCAGCACTGGGCTGGCAACAGCTGATCACCCGGCCCTATGTCTGCTTCGTCGACAACACCAGCCTGCATCATCACGTAGACCGCGCAGCGCGGGAAAGCGGGCTGGCGCTGAACGTGGTCAGCGAAGTGACCTACATGACCACGGCCGTCAGCCTGGTCCAGGCGGGGATCGGCTTCACCATCCTGCCGGAACTCGCGCTCGGCAGTCTCAATCTCGACGGCGTCATCATCCGCCCGGTGATCGACCCGCCGGCGGTGCGCAGCATCGGCACCATCACCCGGGCCGGCCGGGTGAAGAGCCCCGCCACCCTTGCCGCGCTGGACGCGTTGGACCGCATCTGTCGGGACCGGTCGAGCCGCCTGATCCTGGCCGGTCATTCATAACGAATTCTGGGGAAATGATGTTCAAGTCCAAATGACCCGGTCAGAATCCGGCATGCTATCGTGATGTCCGGCCGCAGACGCCCACCGCAGCCTGCTGCTGCGCAAGAAGCAAAGGGCGCCGGCAAGGAGGCAGAGCGATGGACAGGACCAGTCAAGGCGCGCGCAGCTGGAAACAGGCCGCCGGAACACAGTTCTCATGCGAGAAGGCCCCCGCCCTCGGATACCGGGGCATGGTCGTGACCAACCACCCGCTGGCATCGGCGGCGGCGGTCGAGATCCTGGCCGGCGGCGGCAATGCAGTCGATGCGACCATCGCCGCGCTGTTCACTCTGTCGGTGGTCGAGCCGATGATGGTGGGCATCTTCGGCGGTGGGACCGCCCTGATCCGCCTGGCCGATGGCCGCGAGGCGGTGATCGACGGCCTGGCGACGGCCCCCGCCGGCGCCGCACCCGACAGTTACAAGGCGGTGTCCGACAGCTGGCCGGACTATATGGAAACCGAAGACCGCGCCAATGCCGTGGGGGCGAGCGCGGTGGCGGTGCCCGGCAATCTCAAGGCCTGGTGCGAGACGCTGGAGCGCTTCGGCACGCTCGACCTCGCGACCGTCACCGAAGCGGCGATCCGCCACGCCGATCGCGGCTACCGCGCCACGCCCTATCTCTGCAACTGCATCGACGGCACGGCGGCGGATCTGATCCGCGATCCCGAAATCTCGGCGATCTTCACCCCCGGCGGCACACCGCTGAAGCCCGGCGACCTGGTCCGCCAGGGTGCCTATGCCGACACGCTGCGGCTGATCGCGCGGGAAGGCGCCGTGGCGCTCCATGGCGGCGGGCTGGGCGCGCATGTGGGCGAAGAACTGACCCGTGCCGGTTCGTTCCTGCGCACCCGTGATCTGATCGACTACCGCACGGTCGATCGCGTGCCCGTCCGGGGCGATTATCGCGGCTGGGAGATCGTCGGCACCCCGCCGCCCTGTTCGGGCGGGGTGCATATCGTGCAGATGCTGAACCTGCTGGAAGGGTTCGATATTGCCGGCACCGGCTTCGGCACGGCGGAAGGCGTTCATCTTCTGCTGGAGGTGCTGAAGATCGCGGCCTCGGACCGCCGCGCCTCCACTGCCGATCCGGCCTATGTCGACGTGCCGGTCGACCGGCTGATCTCCAAGGCCTATGCCGATCTGCGCCGGCCGGAAATCCTGCCCGACCGCGCCAATGTGTTCCCGCCGCGGGTCATTTCGACCGAGAGCGCCAACACCACCCATGTCACCATTGCCGATGGCGACGGCAACATCGTCACCTCCACCCAGACCATCAACAGCCTGTTCGGCGCCCGGCTGATCATCCCCGGCACCGGCATCATCCCCAACAACTATATGTATCTGTTCGACCCCCATCCGGGCCATGCCCTGTCGCTGGAGCCGGGCAAGCGGATCACCAGCACCCAGGCGCCGCTGATCCTGTGCCGCGACGGCCGGCCGGTGCACGCGCTCGGCCTGCCCGGCGGCCCCAGGCTCTACGGCTCGGCCATGCAGGCGGTGGTCAATCTGATCGACCACGGCATGACGCTGCAGGAGGCGGTGGAAGCGCCGCGGGTCTGGACCCAGGGGCAGGATGCCGAGATCGAAACCGCGGTGCCTGAAGCCGTGCGCGACCGCCTGGCCGCCATGGGCCATGACGTCCGCCCGGTCGGGCATGTGGCTGGCGGCATGTGCGCGATCAGCTTCGAAGCCGACGGCGCGATGACCGGTGCCGCCTGCTGGCGGGCCGACGGCACGCCGATCGGCATCGGTGGCGGCCTTGCGCGTGAGGGCACGCAGTTCTGGCCTGATTACCGCCGCACCGCTGGCATCTGAATACCCGCCCCGTCCTCCTTCACTGACATATCCCTGGATGGAGATATCCCCTTGTCCCAGGATCTCATCGCCCTGTCCGCGGTCGAAGCAGTCGGCCTGCTGCGCCGGGGCGACATCACCCCCCTCGACCTGATCGACGCCGCCGAGGCACGAACCGAAACTGTCGACGGGGCGATCAACGCCCTGCCGATCCGCTGTTTCGATCAAGCGCGGGAAGCGGCCGCATTGCTCGATCCCGCGACCGCCCGGCGCAAGGCCGGCTGGCTGGCGGGGCTGCCGATCGCGGTCAAGGATCTGAGCGATGTGGAGGGCGTCCGCACCACCATGGGCGGCTCGCCGATCTTCAAGGACAGGATCGCGACCGGCTCCAGCTATGAGGTCCGCAATCTTCTGGCGAATGGCGCCCTGCCGGTGGCCAAGGCGACCTCGCCCGAATTCGGCTTCAATGCCACCACCTACAGCCAGCTCTTCGGCTATACCCGAAACCCCTGGAACACGGCGCTGTCCACGGCCGGCTCTTCGGGCGGATCGGCGGCGGCACTCGCGACCGGCGAGGTCTGGCTCGCCACCGGCTCCGATCTGGGCGCCAGCATCCGCGCGCCGGCCGCCTTCTGCGGCGTTGTCGGGTTGAGGCCCGGCCCCGGCCTGGTGCCGCGGGGCCCCGCCACCTATTCCTCGACCCTGCTGCCGGTCAACGGCCCGATGGCGCGCAGCGTCGCCGATGTGGCCCTGATGCTGGACGCCATGGTCGGCCATCAGCCGGGCGACCCGCTGTCCTTCCCCCCGGCCGTGCCCAGCTATCAGACCGGTCTCGACCAGGATCCGGCACAGCTGCGGGTCGGCGTGTCCACCGATCTCGGCATCACCCATTGCGACAGCGAGATTGCCGGGCTGATCCGCAATGCCGGCCGGATTTTCGAGGGCATGGGCGCCGCGGTCGACGAAGGCTGCCCGGATTTCACCGGCGCCATCGAGATCTTCCACACCATCCGCGGTACCGGCCATATCGCCGGCATGGGCAAGCTGGTCGAAAGCCATCGTGATCAGCTGACGCCCGAGATCCTGTGGAGCGTCGAAACCGCCCGCAAGCACGATGCCGATGCGATCGCCACAGCCGAGCGCGAGCGCTCGGCCCTCTATGCCCGGGTCGCCGCCTTCTTCGAGGCCTATGACCTGCTGATCTGCCCCTCGACCGTGGTACCGCCCTTCCCCGTGGACTGGACCACGGTTCGCGAGCATGAGGGCCATGTCTTCGAGCGCTACATCGACTGGATCGCAATCACCTTCGCGATCACCCTGACCGGTTGCCCGGCCATTTCGGTGCCCTGCGGCTTCACCGCCGAAGGCATGCCGGTCGGTGTGCAGATCGTCGGCCGCCCGCGTGGCGAACACGCCCTGCTGAAGGCGGCAGCCGCCTTCGAGCGCGCTGCGGCGCTTGGTCGCCTGACGCCGATCGATCCGCGCCAGGGATGATCATCACAGTGGAAGCGGAGGCCACGGCCACCCGCTTCCACGTCTTCTCAATGCGCCGCCAGCAGCGCGCCGAACCCCTCGACCCGGTCGGTGATGCCGGCCCGACGCAGCGCATGCCAGTAGAGCGCGGTGTTGACCGCGATCACCGGCTTGTCGAGCCAGAATTCAGCCACCGCCGCCAGCCGCGCCATGGGCAGGTTGGTGCCAAGCTGCACGATCGCCTCCACGGCCGGATCGTTCAGGCGGATCAGCGCGTCGCGGATGATCCGGGGTGACAGGTCGGCCATTTCGACCGGCCCCGTCGCCTGCACGCCGCCCACGGCCACGACCTCGAAGCCCAGCCCTTCGAAGAAGCGGACGACCTTGTCTTCCCCCGCCTTCTGATAGGGGGTCAGCACCGCCAGCCGGCGGATGTCGCCATGGGCGCGGATCGCCGGACCGAAGGCATCCGACGCGAGTGTCACGTCGAGCCCGCCCGACCGGGCCGCCAGTCCCGCCGCCAGCCGGGCCGAGGCCTCGGGGCCGTCCCAGAAGGTTTCGGCCGACATGCCCATGATCAGGGCATGGGGGCGGCAGGTGATCACCCGGTCGACCGCCGCCATCAGCTCGGCCTGCACCCGTTCCATCAAGGCGGCGAAATCGGCCTCGGTGGTCAGCGGCCGGTCGGGGATGTGGATGCGCGAGACATGATTGCTCACCCCGCCGGGGCGCATGCGGGCGAATTCGGTCTGCACCACCGTGTTGGTCGACGGCACCATCACGCCGAATTTCAGGCGGCGCCCTTCCTGCTCGAACATCTCCGCTCCTCTCTGCCCGGCGGCTGCCCGATCGGGGCCCGCCCATGACGCCCCTTGCGCGGCGCTTCGTCCCGGCTATGCTACACGGAAAATTTGTCTGGACAAATAGGTGATCTGCGACGACCATCCAGCCGATCACCCCAGCCGCCGGAGACCGTCCTTGTCCCAATCCGCACGCCGCAGCCTGTTGTTCGCCCCCGCGACGCGCCCGGAGATCTTCGCCAAGGCCCTGGCCTCCGGCGCCGACCTGGTCTGTGTCGATCTGGAAGACGCCGTCGCCCCCGACCTGAAGCCGGCCGCCCGCCCGGCCGGCTTCGACTTCCTGCGCGCCGCCGCAGGCGACGGCGCCGGCGGGCCCGAACGGATCCTGCGCATCAACGGGCTGAAGACGATTGCCGGCCTGCACGACCTGGCCGCACTCGCCGGTGCCGGGATTCCCACTGGCATCGTGATGCTGCCTAAGGTTGAAAGCGCGGAGGAACTGCGCCTCGCCGATGCGGTGCTGACCGAAGCCGGCAGCGCGCTGAAGCTGGCCGCGCTGGTGGAGAGCGTGCGCGGGATCGAGGCCGCCCATGCCATCGCCGCGGCAACGCCGCGGCTCGACCTGATGATGTTCGGTGGGGCTGATCTTGCGGCCGAACTCGGCACCCGGGTGGCGCCCGAGCCGATGGCCTATGCCCGCGTCCGGCTGGTCCAGGCCGCACGCGGCGCCGGCATCGATCTGATCGACGTGCCGGCGCTGGATTTCCGCAACCCGGATGCCGTGGCTGAAGACGCCGCCCGCGCCCGGGACCTGGGCTTCACCGGCAAGGCCGCCCTGCATCCCGCCAATGTCGCCCTGGTCAATGCCGCCTTCACCCCGGCCGAGGCCGAGATCGCCTGGGCACGCCGGGTGATCGAGGCCTTCGAGGCCTCGGCCGGCGGCGTCGCCGTGCTCGACGGCAAGCTGATCGAGAAACCGGTGGTCGCGGCCCAGCGCCGGGTGCTGTCGCGCGCCCGGGCCGCCGGCCTGCTCGCTGCCTGATCCGCCCTTCTACAGACACGCTTTACCTCCAGAGACGAGAACGGAGACCTCCCCATGGTGCAGACTCACGTCGCCGTCGGCGAAAACCGCTACCGCGAAAGCTTCGGCCGCTATTTCGAGGATTTCAGCGTCGGTGACATCTACGAGCACCGCCCGAAGCGGACCATCACCCAGAACGACAACATCTGGTTCACCCTGCTGACCATGAACACCCACCCGATGCATTTCGACGAGGAGTTCGCCAAACACTCCGAATTCGGCCAGTGCATCGTCTGCTCGCCCTTCACCGTCGCCCTGCTGGTCGGCATGAGCGTCACCGATGTCAGCCAGAAGGCGATCGCCAATCTGGGCTGGAAGGAAATCAAACTGACTCATCCGGTCTTCGCCGGCGATACGCTGGAGGCGGAATCGGAGGTGCTGGACAAGCGCGAGAGCAAGTCGCGCCCCAATGCCGGCATCGTCACCGTGCGCACGCGGGGCATGAACCAGCACGGCAAGGTGGTCTGCGAATTCGACCGGACCATGCTGATCGCGAAAAAAGGTTACGACGTGGAAGAGAAGGCTGGTTACTGACCGGTTTCGCATCTCCCCCAAGTCGACCCGCCGGTGACCACCCGTCATTCGGACACGCGAAGGGCGTATCATTGGATACGCCCTTCGTCGCATCTATGACACCGGAAGAACATCGGTCGATGACATGCAGGCAGACTAGCATCCATCTGTCGCAGCCCCCTCCCTCTCGCGGCCCTCTCCGTCTCGCGAGGCTGTCCCAGATCATGGATGTCCAGGATGCAGGAAGTCGACACCACCACGCTCACGGCCGGCTTCGTACCGCTCGGCACCCTTCAGCCGGTGCTGCCGGCCATCGAGGAATGCATCACCCGCTGGCGCAATGACGGACGTCTGGACGGCCTGCTGCGCCTGGGCGCGGAAGAGCTTCTGGCCCTCTGTCGCGACGATCTTCCCGCCGATTATCTGCGCTTCCTGAGCGAGGCCGGAGCCGGGCCGCTGCCGGCGGACGGGCTGGTCATGTTCTGCTGCCCGCTCGATTTCGACGAGGTCTATGGCCGGGAGGATGGCGGGCGTTATGCCATCTTTGCAACCGATGCGGGCGGGGCCTGCTATGCCTTCGACCGCGTGGATGCGCTCGCCGTCGTCCGGATTCCGGCCACGGGTGAGCCGATCACCCCGGTGGGCGGGGACTTCACGGCCTTTCTGAGCGGCCTGCTGGATTAGTCTACCATTTTTATCGACTGATTATTTGTCAGGACCAGCAGGGCGCGCTATGCTTCCTTCATAATGCCGGCCGCATCCCGGGCGATGCGGCAGACCGGATTGGACCGGCCGGCCCTGGGGGAGAACCGCGCAATGACCGACGATGCCGGACTGCGCGGCATCCGGACGCTGATCCTGGATGCCGGCCCCCATGCCAGTACCTCCGGACGCCTGCTGCGCCGCCTTGCCGTCGAGGCAGGCGAGGCCCGGGTGCTCCGCCTTGCCGGGACCCATGACGACATGCTCTCCAGGGTCTGCCGGATGGTGGCTGCCGCACCAGGTGTGGTGATCTGCGGCCATAATCTTGGGGCGGCCCTTGCCTTGCATCTGGCCGATCGCCCGGTCGCCCGGGCGGTGGGCGGACTGCTGCTGCTCGCCCCCGCCGATGTCGAACAGCGCCCCGGGCTTGAAGACCATGGCCCCCTGCCCCGCGGCCAGCTGCCCTTCCCAACCATCGTCGCCGCCCGGCCGGGGGACCCCTGGATGGATGACGCCCGGCTGAAGCGGCTGGCGCTCTGCTGGTGCGCGGAACGGGTGGAGCTTGGCGGCGATGACGACCGGCCGGCGCTGCGCCGCCTGCTCCGCCGGCTGCTGCTGCGCGCACGGATCGACCGCGAGGGCCCGCCCGCCGGCCGTCCGCCACTGATGGCCGAAGACGGCCCGCCCGCCCGCGGCTGGCTGATGTGAGCCCCGCTTATAGTCCTGCGGGTCCGGTAAAGTGCCGGGTGTTCCGGCCGATCGCCGCCCGCGCCGCCTTCAGCTCCGCCTTCGCCACCGTCTGCAGATGCACCTCGTCGGGCCCGTCCAGCACCCTGAGCGCCCGGCCCCAGCTCCAGAGCCCGGCAAGCGGCGTGTCGGGCGACAGGCCCGCCGCGCCGAAGACCTGCATCGCCCGGTCCAGCACCCGGGTCTGCAGCCGCGCACTTGCAAGCTTGATCGCAGAGACCGCCGTGCGCGCCGCCGCATTGCCTTTCGTGTCCATCAGCCAGGCCGCCTGCATCACCAGCAGCCGGCACTGGTCGATCTCGATCCGGCTTTCGGCGATCCACTCGCGGATATTGGCACGATCGGCCAGAGGTGTGCCGCCGATCCGGCGTTCCAGCGCCCGCTCGGTCATCAGCTCCAGCGCCAGTTCGCACTGACCCACCGAACGCATGGCATGATGCACCCGCCCGGGCCCCAGCCGGGCCTGGGCGATGGCAAAGGCGTCACCCTCGGCCCCGATCAGATGTGCCGCCGGCACCCGGACATTGCGGAACACGATCTCGCCATGCCCGTCTGCCGCATGCGCGCCCATCAGCGTGATGTCGCGCACGATCTTCACGCCGGGGACGTCGATCGGCACGATCACGAAGGAATGCCGCCGGTGGCGCTCCGCCAGACCGTCCGGGTCGGAGACGCCGAAGACGATGGCGAAGGACAGATGCGGATGGCGGGTGCCGGTGATGAACCATTTCCGCCCTTCCACCACGTAATCGTCGCCGTCCCGGCGGATGGTGGTGGCGAGCGAAGTGGGGTCGGATGACGGCGCATCCGGCTCCGACATGCAGAAAACCGACCGGATCTCCCCCAGCAGCAGCGGATCCAGCCAGCGCGCCTTCTGATCCGGCGTGCCGAACAGCTGCAGCAGCTCCATATTGCCGCTGTCCGGCGCCGCGCAGTTGAACACCTCCGAGGCCCAGGGGACCCGGCCCATGATCTCGGCCAGTGGCGCATACTCGGCATTCGACAGCCTGACCCCCGGCTGATCGTCGGTCAGCGACGGCAGGAACAGGTTCCACAGCCCGGCCTCCCAGGCTCGCGCCTTCAGCCGTTCGATGATCTCCGTCGGATGGCCGCCGTCGAGGAAGGCCCGCGTCACCGCCCCATGGGCCGGCAGGATATAGTGGTCCATGAAATCCGTCAGCCGCTGGCGCAGCGCTTCGACATGAGGCGGGTGGTCAAACTGCATCTTGTTGTTCTTTCTCTCGACCGGACCAGGGCAGACATCATTCATACGTTCGTTTGAATTGAAGATCGCATATGGCCTGCCCGAGGTCAAGGCGCGCCGCAGATCCTGGAATTCAGGGCACAGATGATGTGCCCGCACCGCCGATACCGGATCCCGGCGTCCAGGCCCATCTGGCGGGGTGAGACAGTCACCCTGATGGAAGGACGGATCGATGGAGCATCGTCAGCTGGGCGCTTCGGGCCTCAAACTGCCGGTTCTGGGGCTTGGGACAGGCACCTTCGGCGGTAGCGGGCCGCTGTTCGGCGCCTGGGGCAATACCGATGTGGCAGAGGCCCGGCGGCTGATCGACATCTGCCTGGAGGCCGGCGTCACCCTGTTCGACAGCGCCGATGTCTATTCCGACGGCGCCTCGGAACAGGTTCTGGGCCAGGCGATTCGCGGCCGGCGCGACCGGGTGATCCTGTCGACCAAGATGGGCCTGCCCATGGGGCCCGGTGCCAATGACGCAGGCGTCGGTCGCGACCGGCTGATCCGCGGCGTGGACGCGGCACTCCGCCGGCTTGGGACCGACCGGATCGACATCCTGCAACTCCACGCCCATGACGCCGCCACCCCGGTGGACGAGGTGGTGGCGACGCTGGATGACCTGATCCGCGCGGGCAAGCTGCGCCATGCCGGGGTCTCGAACTATCCCGGCTGGGCCTTGATGAAGGCGCTGGCGGCCGCCGACCGCACCGGCCGCAGCCGCTTCGTCGCCCATCAGGTCTATTATTCGCTGATCGGCCGCGACTATGAATGGGAGCTGATGAAGCTGGGGCAGGATCAGAAGGTCGGCGCCCTGGTCTGGAGCCCGCTCGGCTGGGGCCGGCTGACCGGCCGCATCGGCCGCAACCGTCCGATCCCCGCCGGCAGCCGGCTACACGACACCGCCGCCTTCGCGCCCCCGGTCGACGAGGCCCTGCTCTACCGCGTGACCGACGTTCTGGACGAGATTGCCGCCGAGACCGGACGCACGGTGCCGCAGATCGCGATCAACTGGCTGCTCGGCCGCCCGACGGTCACCTCGGTGATCATCGGCGCGCGCAACGAGGCGCAGCTGCGGGACAATCTGGGCGCCACAGGCTGGCAGCTGACCCAGGACCAGATCGCCCGGCTGGATGCGGCCAGCGTCCGGGACGCCCCCTATCCGCACTTCCCCTATCGGCGGCAAGAGGCTTTCGCCCGGCTCGATCCGCCGGCGGTTTAAGGCAACAGCCGCTTCTCGTAACGCCAGACCACGATGTCGAACGGGCCGTCTGCCGTCTGAAGCTGCATAGGCGTGGTCGCAGCCCGATGCCAGCCGGCCTTCTCGTAAAAGCGGGCGGCACGGTCATTCCCCACCACACAGGAAAGCCAGGCGATGTCCACTCCAGACGCGGCAAGCTGCGCCTCCGCCGCCAACATCAACGGCATCGCCAGACCATGGCCGCGCAGGGCGGGATCGACATAGAACTGGTCGAGACAGGCACCCTTCAGCCAGAAAAAACCGGCGGGGGCGCCGTCTGGCCCGGTCACCTGCACTTCGCCCGCCGGTGCCGCCTCAAGCCGGGCCACGAAACTCTCCAGCCGCCGCGCCCGGACAAGACCCTCGGACGCCGACGCCAGATGCCCGTCGCACCAGCCCTGATGCCAGAGCCGGGCGAGCGACGGGATATCCGCCGGGGCAAGCGGGCGCATCGGCGCCGGATCGAGATGGCGGAAAGCCTCGACGGGGGCGGTCATAAAGGGGCATCTCCTCGCGGCAGCTGCACCTCTCTGCGAGAGGCCCTCTTCCGAGAATAGAATGCCGCCGGTGCAAGGTGAAGCGCCGGGGGCGGAACGGCATCCGCTCCCCGGCGCTTCATTTCACCTCTTGTACCTGATGTCAAAAGCCGACCCGATCGATCGTGATCGGATCGTAGCGGGCGACATGGTGCTTGTGCGGCGGCGTGGCGAGAATGTGCCGCGCCCGGTCATCGAGCCCGTCGGTGGCAAGCCGCCGATGCTGCGCGAGGACCACTTCCAGCGCCGTGACGAAGTGTTCGTAATAGTTCCACTGCTCGGGTCCGAACCCAGGATTGGCCGCCTCCCAATTGCGGATGGCATCGGTCAGCGCTTCCTGAAATTCGCCCCAGGCGAATTCGCCCGCCTCGCAGGCGGCAATGGCGATGGCGAAGGCCCGCAATTCCCAGGGCTTGTCGAAGGGCACCTGCCCCTCGCGCCGCTCAAGCAGAACGGCCAGATCGGTGCTGCAACTTGTCGATACAGGCATCATCTGCGATGTCCCTTGCCGGTCGTTCAGGCCGCCCGGGGGAAGCCGGTGCCGATCATCGAATCCCGGGTAACCAGGGCCGCAAGCTCGTCAGCCCCCATCCCGTCGGTGCCCGCGGGGCGCTGCGGCAGCACCCAGTAGCGGATTTCGGAATTCGAATCCCACACCCGGATCTCGGTTTCCTGCGGGATGTCGAGCCGGAAATCCTCTTTCAGGCAGAGGCGCGGCTCGCGGATGATCCGGGCGCGATAGGGCATCGACTTGAACCAGTTCGGCGGCAGGCCGAGCACGGGCCAGGGATAGCAGGAGCAGAGCGAGCAGACGACGACGTTATGGATCGTATCGGTGTTCTCGACGACGATCATGTGCTCGCCCTGCAGGCCGCCGATCCCCAGTTCGTGGCAGGCGGCACTGGCATCCGCCAGAAGCCGGGCCTTGAACTCGGGATCGGTCCAGGCCCTGGCCACCACAGAGGCGCCGAGCCGCGGGCCGACCTCGTTTTCATAGACGGCGGCGAAGCGGTCGACACCCGCTTCCGACATCAGCCCGCCTTCGATCAGGATGGCCTCGATCGCCTTCACGCGGGCCGCGATCTCTTCCTCGCTGCGGGGTGTGTAGACCAGATTGACTCGGGTCATGCATCGTCCTCCCTTCAGGACCGCGCCAGGGTGATGTAGGGCTCCCACATGTCGACATGCTGACATGCGTTGGGATCGGCATGTTCCGCCCCGTAGAGTTCTGACTGGGCGAAACGGACGGTGTAGAGATGTTCGGCGGTCTCTCCGCCACCGGCGGCGGTGGTGTCGGGAAAGACATGGGCGCCGTGATGCATCACGATCTCGCCGACACGCCCCATGGCATAGCGGGGCCGGCGATGGTGATGGCGGGGCACCGAGGCATCGACGACGACTTTGTCCCCGATCCGGAATTTCGGCGCCGTCTCGATCTGCCGGGCGGCCGGGAAGCCGTTCTGGATGGCCCAGTTGGCGAAGTCGACGAGGGCCGGGTCGTCATTCGGCGGCAATGGCGCATCCGGATACTGAAGATAATAGGCCGTCCGCTTGTCCAGCTCCTCGCGGGTCCAATGACCCTTTTCGCAGCCGATCCGTTCGACCGCATCCACCCAATGCTCGTAATAGAAGGCGGTGAGGTAATGGAGCGGGTGCATCCCCTCCAGATGCTTGCGGAATTCGTCCAGGCCGAACATCCCGGCCCGGGCCGCGAAGGGGAACAGCGCCCAGGCCGCCTTTTCCCATTCGGCATGATAGGGCGGCTCCCAGGCGGTGGGCCCGACCGGCCCCATCCCGTCGATACCGCCGAGGTCGTGAATACCGTTCATAGCTCATCTCCCTGCTGCAGGACCGGTCCCGGGACCATCAGGCCGGCGCATGGAGGCGACGCTCCAGCAGCATGCCGTTGCGGAGCGACTTCGCGAGCGCCAGCACGCCCAGATCGATCAGAGGTTCGGCCAGAATGACCGCCAGATAGGCCGCCCCGAAGGCCGAGACCGACTGCAGAACCGAAAGCTCGACGCCCTGGCCGTAAAACACCCAGAACGCCACCCACGAGACGATGCCGGCCTGGTAGGTAGCCGAAAGCGCGAGCACCTGACGATAGGAGAGGTCGACATAGGGCGTGCCCGGCGCGATCAGACGCCGCGCGGCCCAGGACAGCGCAAAGAGCGGCACCAGAAGCGTCGTGACGTTCATGCCGTATTGCGGCAGGTCGAAGGGCGCGAAGAGCAGCCCCTGTACCAGCAGCCCCGATGCCAAGCCGATGGCCGCAGGGGCGAGGCCGAACATCAGAAACAGCGTGGAGCCGAGGATCAGATGAACCTCCGACACGCCGACCGCCGGATGCGGCAGCAGCTGGAAAAGACCAAGCACGACGGCCGCCGCGATGCCGCTGCGGGCAGCGAGTGACGCGCCGCCGCGGTTTCTGATCTCGTCATAGCCGAATTTGAGCGTCGCCAGCCCGGCCCCGGCCGCCGTCGCGTATCCCAGGATGGCCTTTGCGCCATCCACGATGCCCGGTTCGATGTGCATCGTCCGCCTCCTGTTTTTTATTGGAGAGCACCCGCGCGCATGTCATCCACTCAGGACGCGCTCTTCCCCCGCGCGCCTTCCCGGGATCATGGCCCCGGCTGCCGCGTCGGGTGCTGTCTTATTCATAATTGTCAGATGACATTATTGCAAAGGAAATATATTTGTATGTCGGTGGATCACCCCTGAACATGTGGGGCGCGCCGCAGATGAGTCCCGCCCCGCCCGCAGCGCCCCGCACAGGCGAGCCGACAGGCCAATCACTGACCGGGAGCCTTGAAGATGATTCAGGTGGTTTCTATGCTGAAAACAAATCAGCGGGGGCCGGTGACCATGTCCAAAGTGAATATCGGATTGCTGATCTCGCAAAGCGGCCCGACCGGTATCTGGGCGCCATCCTGTCTGAACGGCGCCATCCTGAGCGCCGCCGAGACAAACGCCGCCGGGGGCGTCCATGGCCAGGAAATCAACCTGGTCGTGCGAGACGCCGGCTGGGATCCGGCCGTGGCGGCGCGCATCGCCCGGGATCTGGTCGAGATCGACAATGTCTCGGTGATCGTCGCCATGGTGGCATCCAATGCCCGACGGCGGATCTCGTTCGCGATCGCCGGGCGTGTGCCCTTCATCTATACGCCGAACTATGAAATGGACGCGCCCGAACCGACCATTGCGCTCAGCGCCACCGATGACCGCCTGATCCCGCCCATGCTCGCCTGGATCGAACAGCGCTTTCGCGCGCGCCGGTTCCTGATGATCGGCAGCGACTATCGCTGGCCGCAGCGGACCATGCCGATGACCGGCCGGATGATCGCGGCGGCGGGCGGCACCGTGGTCGGCATGCTGTCCCGGCCGCTGGATGCGCCGGAAGACTGGGACCGGCGCGCGGTCGAAGACATCCGCAAGGCGGATCCCGACGTCGTTCTCTGCTTTCTGGTCGGGGATCAGGGCATCCCCTTCTACCGGATCTATGGCGAGGCCGGGCTTGCCGGCAGGATCCCGAGATGCGCCATCGCCACCGACGAAACCATCCTCACCAGCCTCTCACCCGCAGCGATGGAAGGGCTGTTCGCCGGGGCCTGCTATTTCGCCGCGGCCCGGACTGCGCCCAATACCGCGTTCATGGAACGCTACTGGTCGTCCTTCGGAAGCCTGGCGCCGATCCCCAACGCCTATGGGCAATCCTGCTATGAAGGCGTCAGCTTCGCGCTCGGCCTCATCGGCCGGTGCCGGTCCGCCGACCCTCGCCGCCTGCTGAGCCTGCCGCCGCATGGGGTCGAATATCGGTCCGCCCGGTTCGACACCGCCACCGGCACGCTCTCGCAACGCCTGCCGGTCTATATCGCGGCGGCAGACGGGTTGTCCTTCGATGTCGTCGCCCGGTTCTGAGGAGTCTGATATGAATACACCGTCTTCCGGCCCCGCCCGGGAAACGACAAGGAAACAGTGATGTCCGGCGAGTCTCTCCAAACGACCATCGGCTTTCTGGTCGCCAATCTGAACCGCCAGCTCGAACGCGAGCTGGAAGAGAATCTGCGGCCGCTGAAGCTGCCGGTCGACCAGCTCCGGGTCCTTCAGACGCTGGCCTCCGACGGTGCGGCCGACGGGCTCAGCATGTCGGAAATCGCCCGAACGATTCTGATCGATGCCTCGACCCTGACCAAGGTGATCGATCGGATGATCTCGGACAGCCTGGTCTATCGGGCCGCCGATCCGGCCGATCGCCGCCGGGTCCGCGTGCTGCTGACCCAGAAAGGCGCCGCCCTTCTGAAGACGCTGCGCCCGATGCTCGACCGGCAGGAGGCGGAGCTTCGGCGCACTTTCGACGTGTTGATGGACGACCCGACGCCGCGGAACTTCGCGGAGTTGCTGGAGCATTTCTGCAAGCGAAGCGCGCCGCCGGCATAGGGTCGCCCGGATACAGGCGGCGCCCGATCAGACCCCTTCCACCATCAGCACGCGATAGTCGGCCGCCCGATAGCGATGGCCGCGGGCCTCGGCATAGGCCGGGCTGTCATACCAGGCGCGGGCGGCATCCATGTCGGGGAAGGACAGGATCACCACGCCTTCCGCCGCCGCACCTTCCAGCACCTGATGGGGGCCATAGAAGGCAAGCGGGGTGATCGGGTGGTCGCCGCGCGCGGCACGGGCGCCGGCGGCATAGTCCTTGAAGGCGTCTTCGTCGCGCATCTTCTCGCGGATCATCACGACATAGGCGGTCACGGGGCATCTCCTCCATGGGGGTGGTCTGGTTTCGACATCAAGGTGACCATCCGCCTGAACCCATCGGCAAACTGGCGGCGCGCGACCACCGGATCGGAGGTGATCGCACCCGACAGGTAGAACGCGCCGAACCCGATGCAGTAGGCCAGCAGGTCGGTCGTCATATGCCGCAGATTGCCGGTCTGAAGCCGGCCGGCCTCGACGCATTCCCGAATGGCATCGCGGGCCACGTCGTAGGTGGGCAGATGGATCCCCTCGATCGGGCGCCGGTCCTTCAGCCCGCTCAGCGTGCCGGAAGACAGGAACATCAGTTCGAAATAAGCGCTCTTCTCGATCGCGAAGTCGAAGACGCGGGCCGCCAGCGCCTCCAGATGGCGGACCGGATCCGCCTCCTGCCGTTCGATCGAGAGATAGCCTTCATAGATCCGGAAGCCCTCTTCGATCAGGGCACGCATCAGGGCTTCCTTGTCGGCGAAATGGCGGTAGATCGCCATGGGCGACAGGCCGGCCCGTTTGGCGATTTCCCGCAGGGAAACCGAGCCTGCGCCCATCTCCAGGAAGGCGTCGACGGCAATGGCGAGGATCCGGCTGCGCGTGTCCGACGGAGCCCCGCCCTCAGTCATGAGGCATCCTGAGCGAAAACCGGCGCCTTCTTGATCTCATCGACCATGTCCCTGCCAGTGACGGCAGAGGCACAGAGCACACCGCCGAACAACGCGCCGATGATGCCGTCGCTGGTCACGTCCTGTCCAGTCAGATACAGGCCCGGTACGGGGGTCTGCGCCCGCAGCCAGTCCTGTTCATAGCGCTGCGGCGAGCTTTCGATCCCCAGAAAATCGCCGTATTGCTGACGGACGAAGGTCTCGTAGGTCAGCGGGGTCGAGACCTCGACATAGCGCACGGCACCGCGGGTCGCAGGTACCAGGCGATAGAGATCGGCCAACAGGCGCTCCTGCACCTTCGCCTTCATCGCCTCGTAATCGGCGCCGCGCTTCATCCACCGCGTACCCTGCCAGGGGGCGAAGTGGCGGTAGTCGGTCAGCGCGTGCATCTCGATCGTCGACCGGTTCGGGAAGGTCTCGTTCCATGTCGGGTCCTTCGCCGAGGCGAAGGTGATGAAGTGAAACGGAAACGGCGCATCGAAATCGACACGGTGCGCCGCCAGGTTGGCGTCGAAATCGGTCCCCGGATGCGCCCAGATATTCGCAGGCTCCAGACCCAGCGTCGCCGCATCCCCCTCCAGCCCGATATGCAGCCCGACCACGGTATTGGTATAGGTCACGCTCTCGCGCATCCGGTCCAGCCCGGCCGCCGCACGCGCCTCGGGCGCCATCAGCCGGCCGAAGGTGTTGCGCAGGCCGGCGCCGCTGATCACGACCCCGGCGCGCACCTCTTCCCCCGATGCCATCACGACACCGGTCGCCCGGCCGTCCTCGACCAGGATGTGCGCCACCTCGGCACCATGCAGGACCAGCCCGCCCGCCGCCTCGATCACCGGCACGATCGCATCCGCAAAGGCCCGGCCGCCGCCATGGGGATAGCTGGCGCCGTTCATATAGTGCTTGGCCAGCATGGCATGCATGGCGAAGGAACTGCGCGCGGGTTCGATGCCGTAATCGCCCCAGTTGGCGCAAAGTACCGCGGTCAGTTCAGGATCCGAGGTCAGGTCGGCGATCACTTCGCGGGTCGTGCGCCGGGCGAAATCATGGAAGGGGCCGGTCATCGCTTCCAGCGCCGGCATCGGCCGGTCTGCCGGATAAGCCTTCAGAGCGAAGAAGGGGGCCGAGGACTTCGATGCCGCCGCCAGAAGCTCCAGATAGCGGTCGATCGCGGCATGCTCCTGCGGGAACCAGCCGTGGAGCGCGGCCCGATAGGCCTCGACTCCGGCGGGAATGCGATATTCGCGCCCGGCAATGTTCATCCGGTTGTAGATCGGGGGCAGATGCGCCCAGCGGATCCCACCCCGGGCCGCGTAGTCGAACATCTTCCAGGTCAGCGTCCGTGGCGATGCGACGTCGCCGATATAATGCATGCCTACCGTCCAGCGATACCCGGCCCGGTCATAGCTCTGGGTCAGGCCGCCGATCACGGCGTTCTGCTCCAGCACCAGCATGCGCATCCCCTGCTGCGCCAGGACGGAGGCCACCCCCAGCCCGCCCATGCCGGAGCCGATGACGATGGCGTCGAAGCCATGAGGAATGCCGTCCTTGCGCCTGTAGGGCCGCCCTTTGGTGTACATGCATCCTCCCGATTCTTTTGTTTATGCTTGTAAACTATCATACCGGGCCGCTTGGACAAGTCGGATTCTGAAATCCGGCATCTCTGTCCTCATCCGGTCAAATTCCGCAGACAGATTATCGAATGGCGGCCGGTTGCATAGTATACGACTGTACACTATGACTCGATCGGAGGAAACCTGAAGCCCCACACAGACCGGACAGAAAGGACGGCCCAGAGATGTCGGACCATCAGCCGAGCCCGACCATGACCATCAACGGTCATGGCGTGACCTCATCCCAGGTGATCGAGGTGATCAACCCGGCCACCAGCGAGGTCTTCGCCACCGCCCCGGACTGCAGCCGCGAGCAGCTGGACGCGGCGGTCGAAACCGCGCAGCAGGCCTGGGAAAGCTGGCGCCGGACCCCGGTGGCCGAGCGCCAGGCCGCCGTACGTGGCGTCGCCCGTGTACTGCGCGGCCATGCCGACGAGCTGGCACGCCTGTTCACCGCCGAACAGGGCCGGCCGCTGAAGGCCGCCCGGCAGGAAATCACCGGCGCCGCCGACTGGCTGGATGTCGTGGCCGGCATGACCCCGCCCGAGCATCTGACCGAAATGCCGGATGGTCAGCGCATGCATACCCGCCATGTGCCGCTGGGCGTGATCTGCGCGATCGCGCCCTGGAACTTCCCGGTCAGCCTGGCGATGTGGAAGCTGGGTCCCGCGCTGGTGGCGGGCAACACCGTGGTGCTGAAGCCGTCGCCCTTCACCCCGCTCTGCACGCTCAGAATCGGCGAGTTGCTGCGCGACGTGCTGCCGGCGGGCGTGCTGAACGTGATCAGCGGCAGCGACCGGCTGGGCCCCTGGATGACCGCGCATCCGGGTTTCGCCAAGATCTCGTTCACGGGATCCACCGCCACCGGCAAGGCGGTGCTGGCCAGCGCCGCCGCCGATCTGAAGCGCGTGACCCTGGAACTGGGCGGCAATGACGCGGCGATCGTGATGCCCGATGTCGATGTCGACACGGTCGCCCAGAAGATCTTTTTCGGCGCCTTCTTCAACACTGCCCAGATCTGCGTCGCGACCAAGCGGCTCTATGTCCACGAAGACATCTACGACGCACTGCGCGACCGGCTGGTTGCGATCGCCCGATCGGTGAAGATGGGTGACGGCACCGAACAGGGCACGGTTCTGGGGCCGATCCAGAACCGGCGCCAGTTCGACCGGGTGATGGAGCTGCTGGACGACGCCCGGCGGAACGGGCTGACCCTGCTTCAGGGCGCAGACGTGCCCGCATCGGGGTATTTCATCCCGGTGACCATCGTCGACAACCCGCCCGAGGCATCGCGTGTGGTCCAGGAAGAGGCCTTCGGCCCGGTGCTGCCGATGATGCGCTTCTCGGATGTCGACGAGGTGATCGCGCGCGCCAATGACAGCCCCTATGGCCTGGCCGGCGCGGTCTGGTCGGCGGACGAGGTGGCGGCGATCGCCATCGCCGAACGGCTGGAGACCGGCACCGTCTGGATCAACCAGAACCTCAACATCCGCCCCGACACCCCCTTCGCCGGCCACAAGCAGAGCGGTTTCGGCGTCGAGAACGGCATGGAAGGACTGCTGGAATATACCGTGCCGCAGGCCATCCATCTGCCGCCGCTCGCGGCGCGGCGCGGCGGGTCCTGAACGGCCGGCGATCTTTGGAAAAGGCAGGGGCCGGCCCCGAAGGACCGGCCCCTGCCCTACTCGTTCAGATCGACCCGTTCCGGGTTCTGGTGCAGATGCGCAGGCTTTGTCTGTTCAGAAGGTCTTCCAGTCGCCCGCCGCCTCGAAGGCAGCCGCGGCGGCATAGATGGTGCTCTCGTCATAATCCTTGCCGACCAGCATCATGCCGACCGGCAGGCCGTCGATCAGACCGCAGGGCACCGTCATGGCCGGATGGCCGGTCACGTCGAACTGCTGGGTGTTGCCCAGCACCGAGAAGGCGGTGGTGATGATCTCGGTCAGCGAGGCGTCGGCGGCCGGGATGGCCGGCGCCACGATCGGGCAGGTCGGCATCAGCAGCAGGTCGTACTCGGCGAAGGCGGCGTCATAGGCGGCCTTGACCTTGCGGGCGATGTTCTGGGCCTTGGCGTAGAAGCGGCCGTTATACTTCTGGATGAAGTACTCGCCGATGAACATCGAGATCTTCAGCGAGGGCGACAGCTCGTCGGCACGCTGGCGCCAGCCGCTATGGGCATCCAGCAGGCCGACATTGTAGAGCCCCTTCCAGTTCATGCCCATGCCGTTGCCGGCCATCATCTGCCACTGCAGACCTTCCAGCGCGATCGGCCCCCAGATCACCGCGGCGGTGTGGTGCTCGGGGATCGAGATTTCGGTGAGCACCGCGCCCGCCTCTTCCAGCTTCTTCGCCGCGGCGCGCACCTTCTCGTAAACGGCCGGATCGCCGTTCGCGACCTCGAACCCCTCCTTCAGGATGGCGATCTTCATGCCCTGGACGCCCTTGCCCAGCGCCTCGGTATAGGGCGCGGTCACAGGGGCGTACTGGCGCGGATCCAGCCCGTCCGCACCGGCGATCACCTCCAGCATCAGGGCGTTGTCCGCCACCGACGAGGTCATCGGGCCGGTGTGGTCGATGGTCGCCTCGATCGGCATCACGCCGGTATAAGGCACCAGACCATGGGTCGGCTTCATGCCGTAAAGACCGCAGAGGGCAGACGGCATGCGGATCGAACCGCCCTGGTCGCCGCCGATCGCCATGTCGACCTCGCCGCAGGCGACCAGCGCCGCACTACCCGACGACGAGCCGCCCGCGATATGACCCATCTTATAGGGGTTGTGCACCGGCGCCGGCGACGAGGTGTGGCTGCCGCCCGACAGGCAGAAATACTCGCAGGTCGCCTTGCCGACGATGGTGGCGCCTTCGTCGAGCATGCGGGTGACGATGGTCGCATCCAGCGCCGGGATATAGCCTTCCAGCGTCGAGGCGCCGTTCATCATCGGCACGCCGGCCAGCGCCACATTGTCCTTCAGCACCACGGTCTTGCCGGCGAGCTTGCCGGTGGCGGCACCCTTCACTTCCGACTTCACATACCAGGCACCGTATTTGTTCTCAGCGCCTTCCGGACGGTAGCCGGGGGTGCGGGGGTATTTCACGACCGGGATGTTGTCGGGCATCGCGTCGAGCGCGTCATAGGCGGCGAAATTGCCGGCCATCAGGGTGAGATACTCGGCCGCCTCGTCGGCGGAGAGCGTCATGCCGAGATCGGCGGCGAGGTCGATCAGCTGGTCGGTATTCGGGCGGGTGACGGACATCTTGGTCTCCGTTGTCCTTGAACGTGAAGCGAAAGACAAAGGGGGAGCGGCCCGGCGCAGAGTCCCTGTTCTCGCGCCGGCGGTCTGCATGCTCCCCGGGTTCTGGCCCGGTCGTCTCTTGGGGAAAATCGGGCGGGGGCCGTGGGTGTGGGGGGACTGGTGGTCCGAGGTCTCCTGTCGGTCAGGCGTGCATGCCGACGAAATCGGCGATGCGCTCCGGATCCGCCATCAGCTCCGGCGAGACCTCGTCGGTGATCACCCCTTTCTGGATGATCAGCAGCCGGTCCGAGAGGGCGGTCAGGAATTCGAGATTCTGTTCGACCAGGATCATGGCGATCCCGGTCTGGCGGCGCAGTTCGTGCAGGGTCTCGACGATCTCGTCCAGGATGTTGGGCTGGATGCCCTCGGTCGGTTCGTCGAGCAGGATCATGCGCGGTTCGGTGCACAGGCAGCGGGCCAGCGCCAGCAGCTGCTGTTCGCCGCCCGAAAGTGCGCCGCCGCGCCGGTCGAGCAGCCGGGTCAGCCGCGGGAACATGGTCAGCACCCGGTCGATGACCTCGCGACTTTCCCGCCTCTTGCCGGCCTGGCCCATGCGCAGGTTTTCGTAGACCGACAGATCCGGGAAGATCTGGCGGCCCTGCGGCACATAGCCGATGCCGGCCGCAGCCTTGGCCGCCGGCTTCGCGGCGGTGACGTCGCGGCCGTCGAGCACGATCCGCCCACCGGTCGCCGGCAGATAGCCCATCAGCGTGCGGATCAGCGTGGTCTTGCCCATGCCGTTATGGCCGAGGATGCCGAGGAATTCCCCGGCGCTCAGGGTGAAATCGACGCCCATCAGGATCGGGATCCGGCCATAGCCGGATTTCAGGCCCTGAACCTCCAGCAATGCGGTCATGTCAGTGCACCTTCTTGCCGAGATAGACGTCGCGCACCCGCTGATCCGCCAGCACCTGATCGACCCCCGCCTCGACCAGCACCTTGCCCTGATTGAAGACGGTGACGGTCTTGGCGATCATCCGGATGAACTGCATGTCGTGTTCGACCACGATCAGCGCCTTGGTCCGGTTGATGTCGCGGATGATCTCGGCGGTGCGCAGCACCTCGTCATGGGTCATGCCGGCGGCGGGCTCGTCGAGCAGGATCAGCTCGGGATCGCCCGCGATCACCATGCCGATCTCCACCCATTGCCGCTGACCATGGGAGAGCCGGCCCACCTGGGCATCGGCCAGTTCGGTCATGCGGATCCGCGCCAGCACCTCGTCGGCGACGTCGCGGGCCTTGCGGTCCAGATGCTGGCGGCGGGCGGCGAGCCAGACATGTTCGCGCACCGAGAGCCCGTCGAAGACATTGGGCACCTGGGTCTTGATGCCGATGCCGCGCCGGGCGATGGCATGGGGCTCGTCACCCGCGATCGGCGCCCCGCGGAAGGCGATCGCCCCCGTCGAGGGCTTCAACTGGCCGGTCAGCATCTTGAAGAAGGTGCTCTTGCCGGCGCCGTTGGGGCCGATCAGGCAGCGCAATTCCAGCTCGCGCAGGGTGAAGTCCACCTCCGACACCGCGACCACGCCACCGAAGCGCATGGTGAGGTCGCGGGTCTGAAGCAGGATGCCGTCGGATGGGGTGGTTTCCTGGATGGTCATGTCACTTCGCCCCCTCGACAGCCGTGGTTTCGGTGACGGTGGCGTCGGATGCCCGGGCCCTGCCGGGCAGCAGCCGCATCACCAGCCCGACCAGCCCCAGCCGCATCAGCGGCACCAGACCCATCGGGATCGCCATCACGAAGCCGAGCAGGATGGCCCCCATGACCAGATCGGCGTTGAAGGTCTGCTGGGTGCCGATCTGCATCACCAGATACTGCATGATGAAGCAGCCGAGCACCGGGCCGACCAGGGTGCCGAGGCCGCCGATGGTCACCCAGATGATGATCTGGGCTGCCGTCGACAGGCTGAACACGGTGGGGCTGACGAAGGCGCCCCAATTGGTGAACAGCCCGCCGGCCAGCCCCGCCACCGCACCGCCGACCACGAAGACCATCAGCTTGTAGATCCGCGGGTCGTAGCCGAGCAGCGCCGCCCGGGTCTCGTTCTCGCGCACGGCCACCACCACCCGGCCGAAATGGGTGCGCAGCAGCCCTTTCAGCGCCAGATAGACCAGCAGCAGGCAGCCGGCCGAGAGATACCAGTTCTCTTCCGGCCCGAAGAAGAAGTCGGGATCGCCGGGCATCGACAACCCGGGGACTGCGGGAATGCCATTGAAACCGCCGAGCGCCGCATTGCCGATGGTATAGGCATCACCGGCGGTGCTGTTGACCACGTTGAACAGGATCAGCGTCACCGTCAGCGTGATGACACCCAGATAGACGTCGCTGATCCGGCCGTAGAACATGAAGTAGCCGAGCACGGCGGCGAACACCGCCGGCACCAGCACCGCCAGGCCGACCGCGGCCCAGCTGCCGTCGGTATTGATCGCGGTCACCGCGAATGTATAGGCGCCCAGGCCGAAAAAGGCGGTCTGGCCGAAGGAGAGGATGCCACCGAAGCCCCAGATGAAGCCGAGGCTGAGCGCCAGCACGCCCATCACCACGAAGATCGTGTACTGCATCAGATCGAACAGCTCGACCATCGCCGGCATGAACACGATCAGCAGGGCGGCGATGAGAACGCCGATGGTCTGGCCGGCTTTGGAGACGGTCCGGATGTCGAGGCCCATGGATCAGAGGCTCCCCCTGAAGAAGCGCCCGGAGATGCCCTGGGGCAGCAGGCGGATCAGGATGATGGCGGCGACGAACAGGAAGACTTCGCCGATCACCGGGGTGGTGAGATACGAGGCGGTCTGGTTGATGAAGCCGAACAGACCCGAGGCGGTGGCGCTGCCGGCGATGATCGAGGTGCCGCCCGCAACCACGGTGATGAAGGCCTTGGCGATATAGGCCGCCCCCATGGTCGGCAGCACGCCCGCCACCGGAGCGAGCAGCCCGCCGGCAAGGCCGGTGATGGCGGCACCGAGGCCGAAGGTCGCCATATAGACCCGGGGCGGGCTGACCCCCATGGCCGCCGCCATGTCGGGGTTCTGCATGGTGGCGCGCGCGATCAGGCCGAAGCGGGTGCGACGCATCAGCAGCCAGAGCCCGCCGAGCAGGGTGATCGCCACCGCCACCAGAAAGACGGTGTAGAGGCTGCTGCGATAGGCGCCGATGGTGAAGCCGCCCAAAGGCGACGGCACGCTCTTGATCGTGTTGCCGAAGATGGTGGTGATCAGGCCGACGAGGAACAGGCTCAGGCCCCAGGTGGCGAGCATCGAATCCACCAGCCGGCCATAGAGCAGGCGGATGAAGGTCCGTTCCACCAGCAGCCCGACCAGCCCCACGAAGACCGGCGAGACCACGAGCATGGCGATCCAGATGTTGATGCCGGCCTCCACCGCCACCACGGTGGCATAGGCGCCCAGCATCAGGAATTCGCCATGGGCGAGGTTGATGATCTTCATCATCCCGAAGATGACGGCGAGGCCGGTGCAGAGCAGGATCAGCGAGGCCACGCCGTTCAGCACATCCAGGGTCAGGACGGCTGCGAGATCCATGAGCCTGTCCCCCGGGTCAGAGCGAGATCACATACTGCTTGTTGTCGTTCGGATTCTTGACCAGATCGCAGACCGCGGCGGTATCCGAAGGCTTCTGGTCGGGATAGCTCGCCACCACGTCCCAGAGCTTGTCCTTCGCCTCGGCGAGGAAGGCGTTGCGCACCGAATGATGGGTCGCCTTGTCCAGCGTGACCTTGCCGGTGGGGCCATCGAAGCTGAGCCCGGTCTCCAGCGCCTCGATCACCTTCATGCGGTCGATCGACTTCGCCTGCTGCGCCGCCTTCACCCAGAGATGGAAGCCTTCATAGGTGCCGGCCGCCAGTTCCGAGATATAGGGGATGCCGGGGAACTTCTCCTTGAGCGCCGAGACGAATTTCACGCTGGCATCGGTCTTCAGCTCTTCGTAATAGCCATAGCCCGAGACGATGCCGTTGCTTTCCGACGGCTCCAGCGCCGCCAACTCGTTGACCAGGCCGAAAGTGGTCGATGAGATCGGGATCGACCCCTTGAGGCCGGCCGCCGCCCACTGACGGTAGAAGGCGGTATGGTTGCCGCCGACCAGGGCCGAGAACACCACATCCGGCTTGGCCTGCTGAATCTTGCTGATCGTCGAGCCGAAATTGGTCACGTCGAGCGGGAAGAAGTCGATGGCCAGCACCTCGCCGCCATTGTCGCGGGTGTACTTCTCCATCCATTTGGCCGTGATCTGGCCGTAATTATAGTCGGCCGCCAGGATGTAGACCTTCTTGCCCCAGCGCTCCAGAGAATAGGGCACCAGCTTTTCGACCGTCTGGGCCGGGGTGGTGCCGGTGCAGAAGATGTTGCGGTCGCAGACGCCGCCTTCGTAGAGCGTGTTGTAGAAATAGAGCGTCTTGTAGCGATCGAAGATCGGCCGGATCGCTTCACGCGAGGCCGAGGTGATGCCGCCATGGATCACCGCGACCTTGTCCTTGAGCGCGATCTGCTGGGCATACTGGGTGTAGAGCTGAATGTTCGACTGGGTGTCGTAATGCACCAGCTTCAGCGGCCGGCCGAGCACGCCGCCGGCCGCGTTCACCTCTTCGATGCCCAGTTCCAGCGCCCGCACCATCGGGACGCCCGAGGTACCGACCGGGCCCGACTGGTCGTGCAGGCTGCCGATCAGGATCGGATCCTCGGAGCCGAGCGCAGCGTGGCGCATGATCATCGGCGCCGCGATCAGCCCGCCGGTCGCGAGTGCGGTGCTGCGGAGAAAACTCCTGCGGGTGAAGTTGGTCCGGTCGTTGGACATGTGTCGGCTGCTCCCTGCCAATGGCCGCCTTTCAGGACACGCTCCCCGTGTCCCTCGACGACTCCCTGACAGGCATTTGAAAACGAGCTTATTGAAAAGTCAACTATATGACGCGCTGCAAAAATGATGGATGATCAGACCAGGACCGGCGGCGCCGGCCGGCGGGGAAGCCCCCGGGGGGCTAGCGGCCGGCGCTGCGGAACGCGGTCTCAGAAAGACGCGACATGTTTGAAGTCGATACCCTGCACGGTGGCGATATGGACATGACTCGGCATTTCAAGGCTGTCCTCGCTGCGCGCCGACAGATGCGCCAGATGGAACCGGTCGCGCCGCTTGAACGGGCCGTAGCCGCGGGGAACCGCATCGACCAGGCTTTTCAGGAAGTGCACGCCCTCGTAGCACGACTGCCCCAGCATGTTGGGCACCGGCGAGCGCGCCCCGAAGAGCGCCAGATAGCGGTCCAGGAAGCGGTTGTTGGCGCGGGTGTCGAGATTGGCGAAATAGGCCGAGACGCTGTAGAGCCGCTCGGTGTTTTCCTCACCCACCGCATAGAGCAGGTTCTCGTCGAAGGCGAGGCAGAGCCGCGCCGCCCGTCCGGCCATGCCCGCCTCGCCGAAGGCGCGGTGGAACATGATCGCGTCCTCGCCCAGCAGCATCACCAGCACGCCATCGGCGCCGCTCGCCCGGATTGCGGCCAGTTCCTCCGAAAAGTCGGACCGTTCGGAATAGAGCCAGGGGACGTAGCGCTCCCCCACCAGCCGGGCACCGGTTCGTGCCGCGAGCGCCTTGACCAGCGCCGCCGAGCGCCGGGGCCAGACATAGTCGTTGCCCAGGATGAACCAGCGCTGCACCCGTTCATGCTCCGCTACCCAGCTCATGGCCGGCGGCAGCAGCTCGCGGCTGGTCTCGCCGATGGTGTAGACGCCGGGATGGCGTTCGCCGCCCTCGTATTGTGGGGTGTAGACATAGGGCACGCGGCCGGCGATGGAGGCGGCGATCCGCGCCCGCAGATCGCTGGGATGCATCGCCACCACCGCATCGATGCGCCGTTCGGCCACCGCCTTCGACACCCTGGCGGCCACCTGGTCCGGCGGCAGACCGGCATCCAGCACTTCCAGCGCGATTTCGTGCCCGCCAATGCCGCCGGCGGCATTGATCTCGTGCACCGCCAGCCGGGCACTGGTTTCGCAGGACGGTCCCCAGATGCCGGCGGGACCTTGGAGCTGAATCAGCAGTCCGATGTTCATCGGCGGAACTCCCTCGATTGCCAGTCAGGCCCTGAAACGGCGGCGACTTTTCTTGGATTTTTCGGTCGCCGGACCGCTTCCCTATCCCCTGTCGTTCTCGTCCGCGGCGCGCAAAGCGCCGCGGTCACTTGCACAGACATGTCGACGTCGGATAAATGATCGCGCGCGTTCCCCCGTGGTCCCACCCGACACGCGCCGGAAAGAGGGTGCAGAGTCTTCGTGCCGACGTCCATCGAACATAACGTGGCCTACATCGCCGCCCGTGTCGCCCGCCATCTGGAGCGGGATCTGGAAGAGGCGTTGCGGCCCGAAAAGATCCCGGTCTCGACCGCGCGCGTGCTGGCCCTGCTCGCCGACGATCAGGGCCGGCCGATGTCGGAACTGGCCGATGCGGTGCTGGTCGATCCGCCGACCATGACCAAGATGATCGATCGCCTGGTCTCGCAGTCGCTCGTGTTCCGTGCCCCCGACCCGGATGACCGGCGGCGGGTGCTGATCTTCATGGCCCCGCGCGGCGAAGAGCTGTGGCAGCGCATCGCGCCGGCTATCGCCCGCCAGCAGCAGCGCATCGAAGCGGCGATGGGCACAGCGGATCTCAACCGGCTCTGCCGCATGCTCGACGATCTGACCCGCGCCTGACCGCATCATTCCGCCCCATCCTCGTTCAGCAGAATATGCTTGGCCACCGAATACTGGTCGAGCGCATGGATCGACATGTCGTAGCCGAAGCCCGACCGGCGGCGGCCGCCATGGGGCATTTCGGCCGGGAAGACCATATGGTCGTTGATCCACACACAACCATAGGCCAGCCTGCGACCCAGCCGTATGGCGCGGCCGATATCGCGGGTCCAGATCGACGCCGCCAGGCCATGTTCCGAACGGTTGGCGAAGCGCAGCGCCTCGTCCACATCGGCGCAGCGCGTGACGGTCACCACCGGTCCGAACACCTCGCGGGTGACGATCTCGTCCTGGGGGCTGGTGTTGACGATCAGGGTCGGCTCGTAAAAGCAGCCATTGCCCGGCACCACCCGGCCGCCGGCGACGATTTCGGCGGTGCCGGCCGCGCGGGCGCGTTCTACATAGCTCGCCACCCGGTCGCGCTGGCGCGCAGAAATCAGCGGCCCCATCTCGGTCGCCGGGTCGAAGGGTGATCCGATGCGGATCGCCGCCACCGCCTCGGCCAGCCGGGCCACCAGCCGGTCATGGATGCCGGGCGCCACGAACAGCCGGGCCGCGGCGGTGCAGTCCTGGCCGGCATTGTAGAAGCCCGCGCGGCGGATGCAGGCCACCAGCCGGTCGACATCGGCGTCTTCTGCCACGATCACCGGGGCGTTGCCGCCCAGTTCCAGCAGGCTGCGCTTCACGCCGAAGGCCGCCCCGTCCAGCACCTTGCGGCCGGTGACCAGATCGCCGGTGACGGTGACCAGCGCCACGCCCGGATGGCGGACCAGGGCCTGGCCCACCACTTCGCCCGATCCCGCCACGACATTGAGCACGCCGGGCGGCAGCAGGTCGGCCGCCAGCGCCGCCAGCGCCAGCACCGAGAGCGGCGCCTCCTCCCCCGGTTTCAGGACGACCGTATTGCCCGCCGCCAGCGCCGGCGCCAGCTTCCAGGCCGCGATCATCAGCGGATAGTTCCAGGGGATGATCGCCGCCACCACGCCCAGCGGCTCGCGCAGCAGAATGCTGGTCCGGCCGGGCAGATAGGCATCCGCGGCCATGTCGGTGCGGGTGCGGGCGGCACCGGCGAAGAAGCGGAAGACATCCGCCGCCCGCGGCAGTTCACCATCGCGCGACGCCGACAGCGGCTTGCCGCAATTGCGCGCCTCGATCCCGGCAAGCGACGGCGTGTGGCGATCTATGGCATCGGCCACCGCCAGCAGGGCGCGCGCCCGCTCGCCGGGGGTGAGCGCCGCCCAGCCGGGTGCCGCCCGCTCTGCCGCCGCCACCGCCTCGTCGACCTGGACCAGGGCGGCATCGCGCAGCGTTGCGATCCCCGCACCGGTCGACGGGTCGATCACCATGCGCTCCGGCCCCTCGCCCGCCACCAGCCGGCCGGCGATCAACAAGGCGGTGTTGTCGATCTGCCCCGCCGGTCTCATGCCGTCATCTCCCCGGCGCGATGGCCCGGCCTCTGGCCCTGGCGGCAGGATTGCAGGAAATGCTCCACCGCCGGCATCCGCTCCAGCCCGCGCCGCCAGACCACGCCCACATCCAGCGCCGGCAGCGGATCGGCGATCGCCCGCACCTCCAGCCGATCGCCTTCCAGCGACCAGGGCCGGTAGGCGAGATCCGGGGCAATGGCGATGCCGGCGCCGGTGGCGACCATGCTGCGCACCGCCTCCACCGATCCGGTTTCGAACAGCACCCGGGGGGTGAGCCCGGCCCTGCGGAAGATCCGCGCCAGCGCGTCGCCGTAATCATCCGCACTCAGCACGATCAGCGGTTCCTCGCAGACGTCGAACAGCGTCACCCGGTCGCGCTTCAGGAAGCGGTGATTGGGCGGCAGCCACAGCCGGTTCTGCGACCGGGCCAGCACCTCATGCGCCAGCGCAGCCTTCTCTTCGATTTCCGAGACGATCAGGATCGCGACGTCCAGCTCGCCATTGATCAGCAGCTGTTCGATGAACGGCCGGCGGTCCTCCGAGGGCGCCACCTCGACCCCCGGAAAGGTGCGCCGGAAACGCGCCAGCAGATCGGCCAGGAAATAGCCCGCCACCATCGGCGAGACGCCGAGCCCCAACCGCCCGGTCAGCTTGCGGCCGGCGGCCGACAGCGTGCGGCCGGCCGCGGTCAGCGCCTCGATCATCGCATGGGCGTGGCGCAGGAACTGGTGCCCTTCATGGGTCAGCGACACACCACGGGGGTGCCGCTGCAGCAGTGGCACCCCCAGCTGATGTTCGATCGACTTGATGGCCTCGGTCACCGCCGATTGCGACACACCGACCAGCGCGGCCGCCCCCGTCACCGACCCCGCTTCCGCGGCGGCGACGAAATATCGGATGTGACGGAAGGACAGGTCCATGACGCGATGGTCGCCTTTCCGGCCCGGTTTCCCAGGGTGGTTCTCCCCGGGGTGGCAGAGGTCAGCCGAGCGTCACCCAGACGCTCTTGGTCTGGGTGTGGGCGACAACGGCCTCGAAACATTTGTCGCGGCCATTGCCGGTCTGTTTCCACCCGCCCCAGGGCTGGGTCATGTCGCCGTTCATATAGCCGTTGATCCAGACCATGCCGCACTCCACCCCCGCCGCGAAACGGTGGGCCTTGGTGAGATCCCGGGTCCACAGCCCAGCTGCGAGGCCATAGACCGTGTCGTTGGCGATGCGCAACGCCTCGTCCAGCCCGTCGAACGGGATCACCGCGCCCACCGGACCGAAGATCTCTTCAGATGCAATCCGCATGCCATTGTCCACATCGGCGAACAGGGTAGGTGCGACATAGGCCCCGCCTTCGCACCCCGGCGGCACCATGCCGCCGAAGGCCAGGCGCGCGCCCTCGGTCCGGCCGGTCTCGATATAGTCCAGCACCCGGCGCTGATGGCTGCGGGTGACCAGCGGCCCCAGCGTGGTGGCGGGGTCGAGCGGGTCGCCGACATGAACGGTCTCGCGGGTACGGGCAGCGAAGGCGTCGAGGACATCGGGCAGGATTGCCCGCTCGACCAGGACGCGGGAGCCGGCGCTGCATACTTCGCCCTGGTTGCCGTAGATGCCTGCAACCGCCGTGTTCACCGCGGTTTCCAGGTCGGGCGCATCGGCCATGATCACATGGGGCGACTTGCCACCGCATTCGGTCGAGACATGCTTGAGGTTGGACTGGCCTGCATATTCCATCATCAACCCGCCGACCTCGCCCGAGCCGGTAAAGGCGATCTTGTCGACATCCATATGGCGGGCCAGCGCCTGACCGGCCTCTTCGCCGAAGCCCGGCACCACGTTCAAGATGCCGGGTGGGCCGCCGGCCTCGACGAACAGCCGGCCGAGCAGCAGGGCGCTTAGGGGTGACTGTTCCGCAGGCTTCAGCACCACCGCATTGCCTGCGGCGAGGGCAGGCGCGATCTTCCATGCCGCCATCATCAGCGGATAATTCCAGGGCACGATGCAGCCCACCACCCCAAGCGGCTGCCTGAGGATGTAGTGGAGGGCCTGTTCTCCCGTTGCGGTGGTAGACCCGGTGATCTTGTCCGCGGCCTCGGCCATGAAGCGGAAGCAGGCGAGGCTGCCCGGGACGTCGATGGTCAGCATCTCGGCAATCGGTTTGCCCATATCCTGGGCATCCAGCACTGCAAATGCCTCGGCATGCGCCTCGATCAGCTCGGCGAAGCGGTAGAGCACCTCCATGCGGGCACGGGGCGGGATGCGCGCCCAGGGCGCCGTGCGGAAGGCCCGCCGGGCCGAAGCGACCGCCCGGTCGATATCGGCGGCACCACCGCGAGCGACCTCGGCCAGAACCGCATCATTCGCCGGATTGATCGTGGCGAAGCGGGCGCCGCTGGCGGCCTCGACGAACTCGCCATCGATGAACAGGCCGGTATCGGGTTTGAGCCGGCCGGCGAGCGCCGTCCAGTATCCGGCGGTCTTCAGATCAAAGGGCATGGGTGCCGCCTCACTTGGCCGAAAGTTCGGTGCAGGTTTCGAGGATCACCGGCCCGTCGAAATGCGGCGAAACCGCGGCGAAGAACACCGCCACCGCCTCCGACCCGTTATGGCGATCCATGGCCGCGACATCGGTGAAGCGTTCATAGGTCGTGAACCGGCAGGGATTGTCCCGCGACCGGCTGATGAAGAAGTCCACCGTCTCGGGCTCATTGGCCCGAACATGCGCCGCAACCTTGAGCAGCTCGGCCTCGGCAAGCGCTTCGGCGCCGGGCGTGACGGTGATGATGGCCGTGATGGTGATCATGGATCTGCAAATGCCTCCCGCGCAGGCCGACGGATCTCCCCAGACCCGTCCCCTGATCAGCCTGCGGCCGGCGGGGGCGGCATGACCAATTCAAAATCCCGGATTGCGCTATCGGAAAAGCCGAACGCGCTGGCAGGGCCTGCCGCAGATCGATGCATCTGCCATCGGCTTTGCCGATACCGGACCCGGCGCGTTTCCTGTTTTACAGCCCGCACGCGCCTGCGCTCTGCTGGCAGGCGGCCGGAACCCTGTCCGGCCGGCACTGACGGACGACGACAAGGAGATGGCAGACATGGCGCGCATGCAGGCGGCAGTGGTCGAACGGCCGGATGAGGGGTTGCGGATGATGGAGGTCGCGCGCCCGGAACCCGGTCCGGGCGAGGTGCTGATCCGCGTGGCAGCCTGCGGTGTCTGCCACTCCGACCTGCACATCGTCGATGGCGACTGGGGCACGCCGCCGAAACTGCCACTGATCCCCGGCCACGAGGTCACAGGCCATGTCGCGGCGCTGGGCGCCGGTGTGTCGGGCATCGCCATCGGCGACGCGGTGGGCGTGCCCTGGATGGCCCATGCCTGCGGACGCTGCGCCTGGTGCCAGGCCGGGATGGAAACGATCTGCGAGGCCGGCGGCGCCACCGGCTTCAGCCGCGATGGCGGCTATGCCGAGTATATGCTGGCCGAGGCCGCCTTCGTCGCCCGGCTCCCCGCCGATGCCGATCTGGTGGCGATCGCGCCGATCCTCTGCGCGGGTGTCACCACCTGGCGCGGCCTTAAGCGATCGGAGGCGCGGGCGGGCGAGCATGTGGCGATCGTGGGCGCCGGCGGGCTCGGCCATGTCGCGATCCAGTATGCCCGGGCGATGGGGCTGCGTCCGGTCGCGGTCGACGTTTCGCCCGCCCGGCTGGACCATGCCCTGACGCTCGGCGCCGAAGCGGTGGTCGATGCCGCGGCCGGTGACCCCGTGGCCGGCGTGCAGGCGGCGACCGGCGGCGGCGCCCATGCCGCAATCGTCACCGCCACCGCACCCGCGGCCTTCGAACAGGCCATCGCCATGACCCGCCCCGGCGGCACCACGGTGTTCATCGGCCTGCCGGGGGGCGAACGCGATGCCATCCGGGTGTCGATCGCCCGCATCTCCAACTGGGAACGCTCCATCCGCGGATCCAATGTCGGCACGCGCCGCGACCTGCAGGAGGCGGTGGATTTCGCGCTCCGCGGCCATGTTCGGGCAGAGGTGACCCCCCTGCCCTTCGCCCGGATCGACGAGGCCCTGGCCCGGCTGCGCCGCGGCGAGGTGACGGGCCGCCTGGTGCTGACCATGGGCAGGTGAAGACGGGCGCAGAGAGGGCTTGCACGTCATATAAGTATCTGCTTATCTATCGGCATGACCGAGACCGATGTGTTCAAAGCCCTCGCCGATCCCACCCGCCGCGCCATCTTCGAGAAGCTGGCCGCGGGGCGGATGAATGCCAGCGCGCTCAGGGACGGCATGGCGATCAGCCAGCCGGCGATGTCGCAGCATCTGGCCGTGCTGCGTGCCGCCGGGCTGGTGCGGGAAGAACGCCAGGGCCGGTTCGTCGATTACGAGGTCGATCCCGACGGTCTGGCCGTGGTGGCGGACTGGCTGGCGAAGTATCGCGCATACTGGCCGGCGCGGATCGATGCCCTGAAGGCGCTGCTGAAGGAGATGGACCAATGACCACCCCCGCCTCCACGCCCGGCGCCGATCGCATCGTGCAGGATTACGATCTCGACGCCCCGCCGCAGAAGGTCTGGCGGGCGATCAGCATCCCCGAACTTCGGGCACACTGGCTGCCGGCCGCGGATCTGGCGGCGGCCGAACCGGCCTCGGTCACGCCCGGGCGCGAACTCAGCTATCGCATGCGGGAACAGGCACCGCCCTTCACCGAAAGCCTGGTGACCTTCACCATCGCCCCCAATACCACCGGTGGCACCCGGCTTCGGGTCGTCCATCGCCGCATGGCCGCCGCCAATGACCGCAGCGGTCCGATGATGCGCGCCGCCTAGACGCGGTACAGCCTTCCCCACATTCAAAAGAGAGCGGAGGTCGCCGATGCGCGGCACGATGCAGCTCGTCCCCATGGTCGTGGAACAGTCGACCCGGGGCGAACGGGCCTTTGACATCTATTCCCGGCTGTTGAAGGAACGGATCATCTTCCTGAACGGCCAGGTCGACGATGACGTCGCGGCGGTGGTCTGCGCCCAGCTGCTGTTCCTGGAGGCGGAAGACCCCGGCAGGCCGATCAATCTTTACATCAACTCGCCCGGCGGCGTGGTCACCAGCGGCTTCGCGATGTACGACACCATGCGCTACATCCGCTCGCCGGTGCACACGCTGTGCATGGGGACGGCCCGTTCGATGGGTTCCTTCCTGCTGATGGCCGGCACGGCCGGCGAGCGCGCGGCCCTGCCCAATGCCAGCATCCTGGTTCACCAGCCCTCGGGCGGGTTCCAGGGCCAGGCCTCGGACATCCTGATCCATGCCGAGGAAACGCTTCGGGTGAAGCAGCGCATGATCCGGCTTTATGCCGAGCACTGCCATCGCACCCCTGAAGAGGTGGAACGCACGCTCGACCGCGACCGGTTCATGACCGCGGAAGAGGCGCTGGACTGGGGGCTGATCGACCGGATCCTCGACCGACGGCCCTGAGGGCGCGCGCGACACTTGCGGCGACCGGTTTCCGGTCGCATCATGCGCGGGCGTCTCCGCCGGCCGGCGGGGGCCGAACCGCAGGAAAGTCAGGCCCCCGCCCACAGATGCCCACCACTGCCGGCAAGACGGCCGCCCGTCACGACATCGCCGCCGACCCCAATCCGTCGCTCATGGCCGCCCGGCGTGACTGGCACCGGCTTCAGGCCGCGCTGGCGCCCGAGATGCGGGACTGGCTGGCCGGGCTGGTCAGTGCCTCTTCCGACGAGCTGGCGCGCGATTTCTACGATGTGCTGATGGCCGATGCCGAGGCGGCGCCGCTGCTGTCGAACGAGATCGTCCAGACCCGGCTGCGCGGCTCTCTGGCCGGCTGGATCCGCAGCCTGTTTCCGGCCGGCCCCGCACCCGATTTCGACAGCATGGCGACCGTGCAGACCCGCGTGGGCGAAGTTCATGCCCGGGTCCGGGTGCCACTGCACCTGGTCAGCCGCGGCGCACGGCTGATCAAGGCCGGCATCGCCGGACGGATCGCCGGCAGCCGGGTCGGCCGCGACGAGCTGGTCCGCCTGCTGCTGCATGTGGAGACCGTGATCGACATCGCCATCGAGCTGATGGGCGCGGTCTTCGTTTCCGGCATCACCCATCAGAGCCGCGACGAGGAAGCCTACCGGCTGTTCTTCCTGAGCCAGGATCTGTCGCTGGAACGCGAGAGCCAGCGCGCCTCACTGCTGGAATGGAACCAGGCCGTGCTGCTGGCGCTGGCCGGTGGCAGCGGTTCGACCGAGCCCCTGCCCCGCATCGGTCGGTCGGATTTCGGCCTCTGGTTCCACCATCGCGGCGGCATCATGTTCGAAGGCACGCCGGTGCTCGACCGGGTGAACGAGCTGATGCAGCGTCTGGACGAGGGCATCCTGCCCGAGACCGATGCGGCGCGCGCCGCCGGTGACGGTTTCGGGCCGGCGCTGGGGCTGATCCAGGCGGCGGTCAACGAGATCCGCTTCATCCTGAACGACGCCTTCCAGGCCATGATCGGCGCCGAGGCCGGTCGCGATGCCCTGACCCGGACGCTCAACCGCCGCTTCCTTCCCGCGATCCTGAAGCGCGAGATCACGCTGGCGATGCGTCGCGACCATCCCTTTGCGGTCATCATGGTCGATCTGGATCATTTCAAAACCATCAACGACAGCCACGGCCACAGTGCAGGGGATGCAGCGCTGCGCCAGGCGGCGGAGACCATCCTCGGCACCTGCCGCAGCAGCGATCTGGTCTTCCGCTATGGCGGCGAAGAGTTCCTGGTCGTCGCGGTCGAGGCCGGCGAAGCGGCCGCGCGTGCGCTGGCCGAACGGCTGCGCGAAGCCATCGGCAAGACCGAAGTCGTGCTCTCGGGCGATACCCGCATCCGGCTCGGCGCTTCGGTCGGTGTCGCGGTGTTCGACGGCCATCCCGATTACAACCATCTGGTCGAAGCCGCCGACAGCGCCATGTATCAGGCCAAGCGCGCGGGTCGCAACCGCGTGGTGGTCGCCGGCGGCCGATAGCCTCTTCTGTCCGTTTCCAACCCTCACCCCCGCCCGGCCCCACAGGGCCATATGTCCCCTCCCGAGGAGCGAGAGATGTATCCGAATACCAGCCTCTTCATCGACGGTACCTGGGCTCCGGGCTCGACGGGCAAGGACGAGGCCGTCCTGAACCCGGCCACCGCCGAGGAGATCGGCCGCGTCGCCCATGCGTCGACCGGCGATCTGGACCGCGCACTCGAGGCTGCCGCCCGGGCGTTCAAGACCTGGCGCAAGGTCTCGCCCTATGACCGGTCCAAGGTGATGCGCAAGGCGGCCGATCTGCTGCGCGAGCGGGCCGACACCATCGCCCGCATCATGACCATGGAACAGGGCAAGCCGCTGGCCGAAGCCAAGGTCGAGACGCTGGCCGCCGCCGACCTCATCGACTGGTTCGCCGAGGAAGGCCGCCGCACCTATGGCCGGGTGATCCCGTCCCGCGCCGTGGGTCATCTCCAGACCGTGACGCGCGAGCCGGTGGGCGTCGTCGCCGCCTTCACGCCCTGGAACTTCCCGATCAACCAGGTGGTCCGCAAGGTCTCGGCCGCGATCGCGACCGGCTGCACCATCATCGTGAAGGGCCCGGAAGAGACCCCGGCAAGCTGCGCCGAGCTGATCCGCGCCTATGCCGATGCCGGCGTGCCGGCCGGCGTGATCAACCTGGTCTACGGCATTCCGGCCGAGGTCTCGTCCTATCTGATCCCGCATCCGGTGATCGCCAAGATCTCGTTCACCGGCTCGACGGCGGTCGGCAAGCATCTGGCGGCGATGGCCGGCCAGCACATGAAGCGCGCGACCATGGAACTCGGCGGCCATGCGCCGGCGATCGTGTTCGGCGATGTCGACGTCTCGAAGGCGGCCAAGGCGCTGGCGGCGCAGAAGTTCCGCAATGCCGGCCAGGTCTGCGTCTCGCCGACGCGCTTCCTGGTGGAAGAGAGCGTCGCCGACCGCTTCGTCGGTGAATTCACCGAGGCGGTGGCCTCGATCAAGGTCGGTGACGGCCTCGATCCCGAGACCCGCATGGGGCCGCTGGCCAATTCGCGCCGCGTGGATGCGATGGAAGCCCTGGTCGCCGATGCCGTCGCCAATGGCGCCACCATCCGCACCGGCGGCGAGCGCATCGGCAACAAGGGCTATTTCTTCCAGCCGACGGTGATGACCGGCGTGCCGCTCGCGGCCCGGATCATGAACGAAGAGCCCTTCGGCCCGGTGGTGCCGGTTTCGACCTTCAGCGGCTATGACGCGCTGATCGCCGAAGCCAACCGCCTGCCCTATGGCCTGGCGGCCTATGCCTACACCTCGTCGTCGAAGACCGCGGCAGCACTTTCGGCCGATATCGAAAGCGGCATGATCTCGATCAACCAGGGCATGCTGGCCCTGCCCGAGGTGCCCTTCGGCGGCATCAAGGATTCCGGCTACGGCTCGGAAGGCGGCATCGAGGCGATGGAGCCCTATCTGATCACCAAGTTCACCGCCCATAACACGACCTTCTGACGGTCCGCGCCGTCGAAGCGGAAGAGGCCGGGACGGTAACGTCCCGGCCTCTTTTTCGTGGAGCGGTCGGTGCTCAGTCCGTACCGGTCGCCTGTTCCCAGAGGCGGGCATCCGGGTCCCGGGCCAGCGCCACCACCACCGCATTGGTGGTGTGTTCGATATGGCGGCGGATCACCTCGGCCGCGCGGTCGACATTGCGGTCGAGGGCCGCATCCAGCAGGGCGCGATGTTCCAGGTGGATGTCGCGGGTCATCACGGTCTTGGCGCGCGACAGGCGGCGATAGCGTTCATGATGGCGGAACATCATCGCCCGCATGCGCAGAAGCCAGGTCGAGGCGCAGGCCGAGACCAGGGCCTCGTGGAAATCGTGGTTCAGCCGTTCCCATTCCGACATCTGCTCGACGCCCTGGCGGTCGGCCAGCTCCAGCCGTTCCAGCCGGTGATAGGTGGTGATGACCCGCTCTTCCCAGGCGACATCGCCGGCCGGGATCGACTGGGCCAGGGCATCGGCCTCGAAGATCTTGCGCAGATGGCCGATCTCGCGGGCATCGGTCGCCGACATCGGCGCCACCACGAAGCCGCGCTGGCCCTGCATCTGCACCAGATATTCCCCCGACAGCCGGGCCAGCGCCTCGCGCAGCGGCCCCGCCCCGATCTGATAGCGGTCGCGCAGCATCTCGATCTTCAGCTTCAGATCGGGCGGCAGCGCCCCGGTGACGATGTCCTCGCGCATCAGGCGGTAGGCGCGTTCGGCCTGGGTCTTGTCTTCAATATCCGGTCGGGCGGGGCTATCCGGGCGGACGGGCGATCGCTTGTCCATGCGGTACGGGTTTCCCGGCGAGATTGAAATCAGAGGCAGGCTAGTTCGGCTGCCCGAAAATATCAATTTCCAAATTGACACGCTCAAAATATCGATATTTTATGCCCGCAGGGAGGAATATCGATGACAAAAATCCTCGAAGAAGCCGGCGCGTCGCAGTCCCCGCTGCACACCGGCACCCGCGGCGTCCCTGGTCCGGTCGCCTGCCTGCAAACACTCAGCAACCGCATCGCCGGGGTCGAAGCCTGGGCGGCGGGGCTGACGGTGTTCGGCATCTTCTGTCTGCTGCTCGGCAACGTCGTCTCGCGCAGCCTGGGCAATCCGCTGATCTGGACCGACGAACTGGCCGTGTTCCTGATGGCCTGGGCGGCCTTCATCGGCGCCTCGCTCGGCCTCGCGCGGCGTCAGCACATCGCGATCACCCTGCTGCCGGATGCGCTCAGGCCCGCCGCGCGGCGCCAGCTCGCGATCCTGGTGGATGTGGCGCTGCTGGTCTTCCTGGCCGTGCTCTCGGTGCAGATCTGGCGCTGGTTCGATCCCGTCGGCGTACTTCAGGCCCCGTCGATCGAGGATTTCACCTCATCGACCTTCAACTTCATCTATCAGGAGCCGACGGTGACGCTGGGCATGCACAAGGTCTGGTTCTGGCTGGTGATGCCGATCTTCTGCGTCACCGCCACCATCCATGTGCTGGCCTCGCTCGCTGGCCGCCTGACCGGCGGGGAGGAGATGGCGGCATGATCGCGGGCGTCTCTTTCCTCGCCATGCTGGCGGTCGGCATGCCGATCGCCTTCGCGCTCGCCGCCCTGGGCCTGATCTACATCTTCGCCACCGGCAACCTGATCCTGCTCCAGTCCTATGGCCAGCAGATGTTCGGTGGCCTTGAGAATTACGGCCTGCTGGCCCTGCCGCTGTTCATCCTGCTGGGCGAGTTCATGAATGCCGGCGGCATCGGCCGGCGGCTGATGGCGCTGGCGCTGGCCATGCTGGGCTCGATCCGCGGCGGGCTCGCCTATGTCAACCTGGTCGCCAACATGATGATGGCGGCGATTTTGGGCTCGACGGTGGCCCAGATCACCATCATGTCGCGGCTGGCGGTGCCCGAGATGGAAAAGGCCGGCTATCCGCGTGACGTATCGGTGGCGATCACCGCCGCCGGCGGCCTGCTGGCGCCGATCATCCCGCCCTCGATGCTGTTCATCATCTTCGGCGTGATCGCGCAGATCCCGATCGGCGACCTCTTTATCTCGGGCATCGTGCCGGGCCTGCTGATCTTCCTCGCCTTCATCGGCGTGATCATGTGGCTGGGCCGCCGCCACGGCTTTCCCAAGACCGAGGCGATGCCGATCCGCGCCCGCTTCCGTGCCGTGCTCGATGCCCTGCCGGCGGCCGCCATTCCGGTGATCATCGTCGGCTCGATCCTGGGCGGCCTTGCCACCCCCACCGAATCGGCCGCGATCGCCAGCCTCGCCGCGGTGCTGATCGGCCTGTTCGTCTATCGCGAGATGACGCCGGCCGACATCCTTCCCGCCTTCCTGAATGCCGCGCGCGGCTCGGCGACCGTGCTGTTCCTGATCGCCGCCGCCCAGGTGTTCAGCTGGGTCATCACCTTCGAGAACCTGCCCGCCCTCGTCGCCGAGACCATGCAGGCGATGACCGCCTCGCCGATCGTCTTCCTGCTGATGCTGAACGTGCTGCTGCTGGTGCTGGGCATGATCAGCGACCCGATCCCCGCGATCATCCTGATCGTCCCGGTCTTCCTGCCGGTCGCGACCGGCGTCTACGGCATCGATCCCTTCCATTTCGGCGTCGTGCTCTGCCTGAACCTGACGCTGGGTCTGCTGACACCACCGGTCGGCACCGGGCTGTTCGTCGCCTCGCTGATGGGCAAGGTCAAGGCCGAGCGTCTGGCGGTGCTGCTGATGCCCTTCTTCTTCGCGGTGCTGTCGGTGCTGCTGCTGCTGGTCGTCTTCCCCGTTCTTTCCACCGGCCTTAAGGATCTGCTCTGATGGCGCGCATCTGGATCCTGGGCGGCGGTCTGATCGGCTGCGGCTGGGCCGCCGCCTTCGCCGGCGCCAGCCATGAGGTGACGGTGATCGACCCCGATCCGGCCGTCGCAGACCGCATCGCCACCGTCCGGGCGCAGGCACTTCCGGTGCTGCAGGGCCTCGGCACCCTCAGCCCCGATGCGACCACGCCCCGCCATGTCGCGACCGCGGCCGAGGCCGGCCCGCCGCCGGTGCTGGTGCAGGAGAACCTGCCTGAGCGGCTCGATCTGAAGCGTCGGGCGCTGGCGGCACTGGAACCGCATCTCGCGGACGACACCATCATCGCCTCGTCCTCGTCGGGCCTGTCGCCCGACGACATGGCCGAAGGACTGGCCCGGCCGGAGCGCCTGCTGATCGCCCATCCCTGCAACCCGCCCTATCTGATGCCGGTGGTGGAGCTGTCGGGCGGCACCCGGACCGCGCCCGAGGTGGTGGCGCGGGCGTCCGACCTCTTCCGGACGATGGGCAAGACGGTGCTGACGCTCACCCGGCCGGTGCCCGGCCATCTGGTCAACCGCCTGCAGGCCGCCCTCTGGCGCGAGGCGGTGCATCTGGCGAGCGAGGGCATCGCCAGCCTCGCCGATATCGAACAGGCGGTGATCCAGGGTCTGGCGCCGCGCTGGTGCATCGTCGGCCCCTCCACCGTCTTCCATCTGGCGGGTGCCGAGGGCGGCATCGGGCGTTTCGTCGATGCGCTCGGCCCCGAATTCGAACGCTGGTGGGCGACGCTGGGCGATCCGCGCCTGGATGCCGCCACCCGCGCCCGCCTCGTCTCCGGCATGGCCGAGGCGGATCCGCGGCCGGTGGCCGAGATCGCCGCCAGCCGCGATGCCGGCCTGACCGAACTCATGGTCTTCCTCTCCAAGAAGGAAGCCACCCCCCATAACGATACCCCGAGAGGAAACCAGGGATGAAAGCAGCACGCATCCTGACCGCAGCCGCCGCATTGATGGTCGGCCTGATCGGCGCCGAGGCCCAGGCCGAACAGTATCGGCTGGGCCTGATCACCCCGCCGCCGCATCAGTGGTCGAAGAGCGCGGTGACGGTCGCAGAGCGCATCAAAGAAGCCACCAACGGTCGGGTCGAGATCCTGGTCTTCCCCTCGGGCCAGCTCGGCAACGAGGCGCAGATGCTCCAGCAGCTGCAGACCGGCGCGCTCGACTTCGCCTTCCTGACGCTGGGTGAATTCGCCAACCGCGATGCCGATTACGGCGTCTTCCTCGCCCCCTATATCGTCAAGGACGCCGCGGGCGCGCGGCAGATCCTGAAGGGCGGCGTGGCGCAGAAGCTGCTGGGCGGCGTGTCCAAATTCGCCCTCAAGGGCTTTGGCTGGGGCATGGCCGGCATGCGCCAGATCGTGATGCGCGGCCCCGTGGCCTCGGTCGAGGATCTGTCGGGCAAGAAGGTGCGCACCGTGCCCTTCGCCCAGGAGCTGGATTTCTGGACCCGGCTGGGCGCGGCGCCCACCCCCACTGCCGCTGCCGGCGCTCTATGACGCCTTCGCCAACGGCCAGGTCGACGGCATGCAGATCGATTTCGAGGGCACCTGGAACTCGAAGTATTACGAGCATGCCGGCACGATCGTGGCGTCCAACCACATGATGTTCCCGATGATCGCCGTCGGCTCGGGCCGCAAATGGCAGACCGTGCCCAAGGAAGATCAGGCGGTGATCGAAAAGATCATGGCCGAGGAGCTGGACGGCATCGTCGGCGCCTATGCCGAGATCGACGCTACCTATCTCGACAAGCTGAAGACCACCAGCGTGCCGGTGGTGAACGCCGATCGCGCCTTCTTCGGTGGCGCCATCGACCTCTGGTACCAGTCCTGGCGCGAGAAGACCCCGCTGCTGAAGGAACTGGAGAAGGAAGCCGCGGGTCTCTGATCCGCCCCGGCCTTCTTTCCCACTGCCACGGCCGCCGTTCCTCCCCTCGGGGGACGGCCGGCCAGGAGGACGATCGAGATGACCGATATCTACCGGGATCTGCGCTATCTGCGTGTGCCCGTCGAGGATCTGGACGGTGCCGAGGCCTTCGCCACCGGCATTTTCGGCCTGCAGCCGGGCGATCACGACGATGCCAATCGCCGCTTCCGCTCGGATGCGCGCAATTACGCGATCTGCTACACGGCCGAGGCCGGCCCCGCCGCGGTGGCGCTCACCGTCGCCCATGCCCGCGAGCTGGACGAGGCCGAGGCGCGGCTTGAAACCGCCTGTCCCGGCCTGCCCCGGCAGCGCCTGGATGCGGCGGCCTGCGCCGCGCGACAGATCAAGGCCGGGTTGTCGGTGATCGCCCCCAATGGCGTGGTCGTCGAGATCGTCTGGCGGCCGCTCACCTCGGGCTGGCGCTATCACGGATCGCGCGATGCCGGCATCACCGGCCTGCAATCGGTCCAGATCGCCTGCACCGACCCGGCCGCGAACGAGGATTTCTGGACCCGCGGCATCGGCGCCGAGGTCTCGGACTGGGCAGGCGATGCCGTGTTCCTGCGCATCGACGACGCCCATCACCGCATCGCCCTCTACCCCTCGGATCGCGACGGCCTGCTGGGCGCGGTCTGGGAGGTCGACGGCATCAATGCGGTGATGCAGGGCTGGTATCTGTTCCAGGCCCGCCAGGTGCCGGTGGTCCACGGCCCCGGCCGCCAGCCGACCTCGGGCGCGATGTTCGTCACCGCCCGCGGCCCCGGCGGCCTGCTGCATTCCTATGCCCATGGCATGGAGCGGGGCCCGGCGGTGACCGGCCGTGGGCCCCGCCAGTTCGCCGACGCCGCCCTGTCGCATTGCGCCTGGGGGTCACCCTGCACGGCCCCCGAATTTCTGGGGAGGGATGAGAGGTGATCGGTCTCAAGGACGTCGTCTATTGCCGTCTCGGCACCCGCGATCTGGCCGGTGCCGAATGGTTCGCGGTCAACATCCTGGGGCTTGAGGTGGCCGAGCGCCGCAAGGGCGCGATCTACTTCAAGTCCGACGCCCGCGCCCACACGCTCTGCTATGTCGAAGGCGGCCGCGAGCAGGAGGCGACGGCCTTCGAGATCGCGACCTCCGCCGATCTCCAGAACGCGGGTGCGGTGCTGGAAAATCTCGGCCATGCCGTCCATTACGGCACGCCTGCCGAATGCGATGCCCGCCATGTCCGCGAATTCATCCGCTTCGACGACCCGAGCGGCAACCACATCGAATTCGTGGTGCGGCCCGAGACTACGGCACAGCGCTATCACGGCAGCCGCGATGCCGGCATCACCGGCTTTTCCCATGTCGGGCTCTGCTCCACCGACCCGGCGCGCGACGAGCTGTTCTGGACCGATGTCTGCAAGGCGCGGGTGTCGGACCGGATCGGCGATGCGCCGCTGATGCGCTTCGGCACCATCCATCACTCGGTGGCGCTGTTCCCCTTCCACCAGCCAGGCATCCAGCACGTCAACCATCAGGTGGCGAGCACCGACGACATCCAGCGCTCGCTGGCGCATCTGCGCCGCAACCAGGTGACGGTGACCTTCGGCCCCGGCCGGCACCCCACCTCGTCGGCACAGTTCCTGTATTTCGCCGGCCCTGACGGCATGACCTTCGAATACTCGACCGGGGTGTGCGAGATCCACGACGAGCCGCTGTGGCGGGACCGCCAGTTCCATTTCGCGCCCAAGGGCTTCTGTCAGTGGGGTTCGGCACCCAACATCGCCGCCTTCAAGGACTGAGATCATGACCGATCGTCTTGCTGCAACCGTCCGGGTCGCTGCCCGCGCACTCGGACGGGCCGGGCTGGTGCATGCCTATGGCCACTGCTCGGCGCGGATCGATGCCGACACTTTCCTGGTCTGCCCCTCGCGGCCGATGGGGCTGGTACGTCCGGACGAGGCCTGCACCGTGGTGCCGGTGGAAGGTCCCCTGCCCGCCGGCGTGCTGGGCGAGGTGCGGCTGCACCAGCGGATCTATGCGAAGCGCCCCGAGGCGCAGGGCGTGGTGCGCTTCATGTCGCCCAATATGATGGCGCTGGCCGCCCTCGGCCGGGTGCCGCGCATGCGCCATGGCTTCAGCACCTATTTCGCCCCCGGCGTCGGGCTCTGGGACGACATCCAGCTGGTCCGCGACGACGAGAAGGCGGCGGGCGTGATCGCGGCGATGGGCGAGAGCGCCGGCGTGCTGATGCGCGGCAACGGCGCGGTCGTGGCCGGCGCCAGCCTGGAAGAGGCGGTGGGCCTTGCCTGGTATCTGGAAGACGTCTGCCGGATCGAGCTTGCCGCCCTCTCCACCGGCCTCGGCGACACCGCCCCGGTGATCGGCCCCGAGGCCGCCGCCGCCCGCGCCACCCGTGCCGGCCTGATCTTCGAACGCATGTGGGACTACCTGACCGACGGCGATCCCGAGCGCGACATCGCCACGCCGCCGGCCGACCGAAAGGAATGACCGACTTGACCCGTTTCCTGAACTTCATCGACGGCGAATTCGTCGCGGGCAGCGGCGAGGCCTTCGCCAATCATTTTCCGACCACGGGTGAAGTCATCGGCGAGGTCTCCGCGGCCGGCCGGGCGGACGTGGACGCCGCAGTCGGCGCCGCGAAAGCGGCGCTGAAGGGCCCCTGGGGCCGGATGTCGATCCCCGAACGGGTCGCCCTGCTGCGCAAGCTGGCCGACGGCATCAACGCCCGCTTCGACGAGTTCCTGGCGGCCGAGATCCGCGACACCGGCAAACCGCGCTCGATCGCCTCGCATATCGACATCCCGCGCGGGGCCGCCAATTTCAACGTCTTCGCCGACCAGATCCTGACCGCCTCGACCGAAACCTTCGAGATGGCAACGCCCGACGGGGGCGGCGCGCTCAATTATGCGCTCCGCCTGCCGCGCGGGGTGATCGCGGTGGTCTGCCCCTGGAACCTGCCGCTGCTGCTGATGACCTGGAAGGTCGCCCCGGCGCTGGCCTGCGGCAACACCGTGGTCGTGAAGCCCTCGGAAGAGACCCCCGCCACCGCCACCCTGCTGGGCGAGGTGATGAATGCGGTCGGCATCCCGCGCGGCGTCTACAACGTCGTCCACGGCATGGGGCCGGGGGCGGCCGGCGAGTTCCTGACCAGCCATCCGGACGTCAACGGCATCACCTTCACCGGCGAGACCCGCACGGGTGAGGCGATCATGCGCGCGGCGGCCGGCGGCATCCGCCCGGTCTCGCTGGAACTCGGCGGCAAGAATGCCGGCATCGTGTTCGACGACGCAGATCTGGAGGCGACGCTGGAAGGCCTGGGGCGCGCCTGCTTCGCCAATACCGGTCAGGTGTGCCTGGGCACCGAGCGGCTCTATGTCCAGCGCGGCATCTTCGACCGCTTCGTCGAAGGGCTGGCGGCCAAGGCGCGCAGCTACCGCTTCGGCGACCCCTTCGACCCCGCCACCACAATGGGCCCGGTGATCAGCGCCGAGCATCGCGCCAAGGTGCTGTCCTATTACGACAAGGCGCGTGCGGCCGGCGCCACGCTGATCGCCGGTGGCGGCACACCGGATGTCGCGGGCTATGCCGGCGGCTACTGGGTGGAGCCGACGGTCTGGACCGGCCTGCCCGAGGATGCGGCCGTGGTCCGCGACGAAATCTTCGGCCCCTGCACCCATGTGACGCCCTTCGACACCGAGGAAGAGGCGCTGGCGCTGGCCAACGACACCCCCTATGGCCTCGCCACCTCGATCTGGACCACCAATCTCGGCCGCGCCCATCGCACCGCCAAGGCGATCGAGGTCGGCATCGCCTGGGTGAACTGCTGGTTCCTGCGCGATCTGCGCACGCCCTTCGGCGGCTCCAAGGCATCGGGCATCGGCCGCGAGGGCGGCATCCATTCGATGGAGTTCTATACCGAACTCCGCAACGTCTGCATCAAGCTCTGAGAGAGGGATCGGGTTTACCATGCTGACCGAAGAACAGCGCGCACGCTGCGTCGACAGCCTGCTTGAAAGCCACCGCACCAAGGTGCAGGGCCAGCGCCCCTCGGAGATGTTCCCCGAGATCGAGATCGCCGACAGCTATGCGATTTCCTCGGCGGTGGCCGCCGCCAAGGTGAAGGCCGGGGCGAAGATCATCGGCCACAAGATCGGCCTCACCTCCAAGGCCATGCAGGCGGCATCGAAGATCGACGAGCCGGATTACGGCTACATGTTCGACGATCTGGTGCTCGCCGACGGCGCCAAGGTGCGGTTCGAGGATTTTTGCGTGCCCCGCGTCGAGCCGGAGCTGACCTTCATCCTGAAGGAGCCGCTGAAGGGCCCGAATGTCGGCCTGGTCGATGTGCTGCGCGCCACCGAATGGGTCGTGCCCTCGATCGAGATCATCGATGCCCGGGTGACCGAGCCGCGGCGGATCTTCGACACGGTTGCCGATAACGGTGCTGCCGCCGGCCTGGTGCTGGGCGGCCGGCCGGTGCGGCCGACCGATGTCGACCTGCGCTGGGTGGGGGCCATCTTCTACCGCAATTCCGAGATCGAGGAGACGGGGCTCGCCGCCGGCGTGCTCGGCCATCCGGCGATGGCGGTGGCCTGGCTCGCCAACAAGCTCGCCCCCTTCGACGTGACGCTGGAACCCGGCCACATGCTGCTCTCGGGCAGCTTCACCCGGCCGGTCTGGGCGAAGAAGGGCGACACGCTGCATGCCGATTTCGGCCCGCTCGGCGCCGTCGCCGTGCAGTTCGTCTGAGGTGCGGCGATGAAGGCCCCGCGCAACGACTTCAAGCGCCGGCTTACCGCCGGTGAGGTTCTGAACGGCTTCTGGCTGTCGCTGGCAAGCCCCGTCGCCTCGGAAGCCCTGTCGCTGGCCGGCTTCGACTGGCTGCTCTTCGATGGCGAGCATTCGCCGGTGGATGTGGCCGGCGTGCAGCCGCTGCTGCAGGCGGCCGCCACCGGCACCGCCTCGGCGGTGGTGCGCCCGGCCTGGAACGACAAGGTGCTGATCAAGCGCCTGCTCGACATCGGCGCCCAGACCCTGCTGGTGCCCTTCGTCCAGTCGGCGGAAGAAGCCGCGGCCGCCGTGCTGGCCTCGCGCTACCCGCCCCATGGCGTGCGCGGCGTCGCCGGTGCCACCCGCGCCAGCCGCTACGGCCAGACCGAAGACTATTTTGCAGTCGCCAACCAGGAGATCTGCGTCCTGGTCCAGGTGGAAACCGGCGAGGCGCTGGACCGGCTGGAAGAGATCGCGGCGGTCGACGGGGTCGACGGCGTGTTCATCGGCCCCTCGGACCTCGCCGCCTCGATGGGTCATCTGGGCAGGCCCGGCCATCCCGAGGTGCAGGCGGCGCTGAAAGACGCCGCCGCCCGCATCGCCGCCACCGGCAAGGCCCCGGGCATCCTGGCGACCAACGCCGCCGATGCCCGGCGCTATGTCGACTGGGGCTATCGCTTCGTGGCCGCCGGGGTGGATGTGGGCGTGCTGATGGCCGGCGCGAAAGCCATGCTGGCCGAGGTCCGCGGCGGCTGACATCTGACGCGATCGGAACGATGCACGGGGGAGGACGGCATGGCCGTCCTCCCCCGTTTCCCGTTCTCCCCCGGTCACGTTCACCCGCCCGCCGCCCACTGGTCGAGCAGCCGGATCCAAAGCGCCTTGGCGCGGAGCTGATAGGCGATCATGCCCTCGGTCAGCCGGCGCCGCGTCTCGCCCGGGCGCAATTCGTCGGGCAGCAGCGGATCGCGCACCAGATTGCGGATCACCGTGCGGCCGATGGCGAGCGAGTCCGCCGCCACCGGCTCGGGCGCCGCCTCGCCCGCCTCGACCGCATCCTGCGCCGCATTGCCGCGCGCCAGCAGCCGGTCGAGGTCGGCCTCCACCCGGTCCATGGCGGCGGCATCCCAGAGCGCGCGCGCACCCGCCTCGTCTTCAGGCGCCAGATCATCCAGGCGAAACACGGTCGACAAAGGGGCCAGACCCAGCTGCGTCAGATCATCCCGCAGCGCCGCCGTGCCGCCGGCCAGATTGTCGGGCCGGATCCACACCCCCTGGGTCAGCTGTCGGAAGCCGCGCAGCCGCAGCGCGCGGTCGTGGCGGCGCAGCTGCGGCCGGTCCGTCCGGTCGATCGCCGCATCGGCGACACCGATCCAGGCGCCGGACCAGGCCACCAGACGCCTTTCCCGCCGCCGCCAGCCATCCACCTCGCGCACCAGCGCCCCGGCCGCGGCCAGCGCATGAACGCCCCGCGCCGGAGAGGCGATCACCCCGTCCGCCTTCAGCCGGCTGAGCGCCACCCGCACCGTCTGATCGGTATAGCCGAAGAGATTGCCGGCCCGAACCAGCGCCTTCAGCGGCAGTTCATGCGCGTCATGTGTCGTCAAAAGATCCAGAACCATCTCCCGTGCGTTGGGCGGGGTTGGATTCGTGACCGTTTCAGTGGAAACTGAAGCGTCGGCTTGCGATGTTTCGTCGATCGTCATTAAATACCATAAACTGAAGCAAACGGCTTGACCCGACGGAGACACCCGATGAGCACAGATGACACCACTGCAGACCGGCCGGCTGTCAGAGTCGAGACCGAAGCCGGCATTGCAACCATCATCCTGGATCGCCCCGCGCGGCGCAATGCGGTGGACCGGCCGACGGCCGAGGCGCTGCGTGCGGCCTTTGCCGCGGCGGATGCTGATCCCGAGGTGCGGGTGATCGTGCTCTGGGGGAATGGCGGCACCTTCTGCGCCGGGGCCGATCTGCGCGCCCTGGGCGACCCGGATCTGCGCAACGAGGTGGAGCCGACCGGCACCGGTCCCGGGCCGATGGGGCCCAGCCGGATGGTGATCGACAAGCCGGTCATCGCCGCGGTTGCCGGCCATGCCGTGGCCGGCGGTCTGGAACTGGCTCTGATGTGCGACCTGCGGGTCGTGGAAGAAGATGCGGTCTTCGGCGTGTTCTGCCGCCGCTGGGGTGTGCCGCTGATCGATGGCGGCACGGTGCGCCTGCCGCGGATCGTCGGCCATGGCCGGGCGATGGACATGATCCTGACCGGCCGCCCGGTCGATGCGATCGAGGCGCTGACCATGGGCCTTGCCAACCGGGTGGTGCCGAAGGGCGAGGCGCGGACGGCAGCCGAAGCGCTCGCCCGCCAGATCGCCGCCTTCCCGCAGGCCTGCATGCGCGCCGACCGGCGATCGGCGATCGGCCAGTGGGATCTGCCGATGGCCGAGGCCCTGGTTCGTGAGGGCGCCGGCGGCTACCCGATCGTGTTCGAGGAAGCCATCGCCGGCGCCGGCCGTTTCGCCGCCGGCGCCGGGCGCCATGGCAGTTTCGAAGACTGACCGAAGAACCCCGGCACAGACCGGGGCAGGTGACCATGCAACCATGCCGGCCGCGCCCAAGCCCGCGGCCCCGTGACAGGGAGACCAGACGTCCGATGTCCGCCACCGCCTGTGGACCTCTCTACCGCGACCTGATCGACCAGGGTGCGCGCTGGCACGGCCCGCGCACAGCGATCGAATTCGAAGGCCAAAGCCTGACCTTCACCGAGGTCGACCAGCTCTCCGCCCGGCTCGCCAACGCCTTCCATGCCGCCGGCCTCGGCCACCGCACCCGCGTGGCGCTGCTGCTCGACAACGGACTGATGAGCGTGCCGGTCGATTTCGCCTGCGTGCGCGCCGGCATCGACCGCGTGCCGCTGAATTCCAGGCTGTCGCTGCGCGAACACGCCCATATGCTGCGCGAAACCCGGGTCAGTGCCCTGGTCTACGGGCCGGAACTCGCAGGCCGGGCGGCAGAGCTTGCGGCCGAACTGCCCGATCTGACCCTGCTCGGCCTGGGCACAACCGAGGGCGGCGGCAGCGATGTCGTGGCGGCCGCGGCCGACCAGCCCACCACCCCGCCCGCGATCCGGGTTGAACCCGACGACGTGGTGCTGACGCTGTTCACCTCGGGCACGACCGGCACGCTCAAGGCCGCGCAGCACACCCAGGCCTCCTATGCCGCGATCTGCCGCAACGTGCTGCTGAACCTGCTGCCGGCCGGCCCCGACGACGCCATGCTCCATGCCGCCTCGCTGATCCATGCGAGTGGCGTGTTCGTTCTGCCCTTCTGGCTGCGCGGCGGCCGCACGGTGATCATGCGCGGCTTCGAGCCCGATGCCTACCTGGCCCGGATCGTCGAAGACGGCATCACCGCGATCAACATGGTGCCGACCATGCTGGGCATGCTGCTCGACCGGCCAGGGGCGGCCGCCGTGGCGGACAGCCGGCTGAAAACGATCATCTACGGCGCCTCGCCCATGCCGCGGCCGGTGATCGAACGGGCGATGGCGATGTGGGGGCAGCATCGTTTCTGGCAGTATTACGGCCAGACCGAATGCCCGCTGACCATTTCGGTGCTCCGCCCGGAAGACCATGTTGCGGACCTGCTGGGTGCCGCCGGCCGGCCGGCGCTGGATGTCGAACTCCGCATCGTCGATGCCGCCGGCCAGGACGTGCCGGCGGGCGAGCCGGGCGAGATCGCGGTCCGTGCGCCCCAGCGGATGAAGGGCTATCTGGACGCGCCCGCACTCAATGCCGAAACCCTGCTGCCCGATGGCTGGATGCGCACCCGCGACATCGGCCGGATCTGCGACCGCGGCTATCTGCACCTGCTGGACCGCACCTCGGACATGATCGTCACCGGCGGCTACAACGTCTATCCGCGCGAGGTCGAAGACGTGCTGGCGGCCCATCCGGCCGTCGCCGAATGCGCAGTGATCGGCCTTGCCGATCCGCAATGGGTGGAAGCCGTGACCGTGGTGGTGGCGCTCCGCCCCGACCACCGCGCCCGCGCGGCTGCCGACCCCGAAGGCTTCACCGAGGAATTGCGCGCCTTCGCAGGCGAACGCCTCGCCGGCTATAAGAAGCCGCGCCGGGTGATCGTGGTGGATGCGATCCCCAAAACCGCGGTCGGCAAGCTCAACCGCAAGGCCCTGCGCGACACGCATCGGGCGGGCTGACACGCCCGACCCGTCATCGGACGTCTCAGGCCGGCCGCGATCCGTCGCAGCCGGCCTGATTTCGTTCGGGCGGACGATTGTCTCCCGACCTCACTTCCGCCCCGGCCTCACTTCCGCCCTGGCCTCACTTCCGACCGGTCTCGATCCCCAGCCGTTCGATCATCCGGCCGGTGTCGCGCAGATGGGCGGTCAGCAGCTCCACCGCGGTCGGGGCGTCGCGGGCGATGGCGGCGTCCATGATCGCCTTGTGCTCGGCCTCGATGTCGCGGCCGGCGGTGCCCTCGCCGGCCGATGCACCCTCATCATCCGGGGCGGCGCCCGCGCGCATCAGGGCCGGGCGGCGGTAGCGCTCGGTCTGGACATAGAGCATTTCCGACAGCTCCCGCGTCCAGCGCGAGGGACAGGCGGCGATCAGGGCGCGGTGGAAGGCCTGGTGGCGGCGCTCGATTTCCTCGATCGCCGGCTCGCTCGGCCAGTCGCCGGCGGCGCGCAGGCGTTTGCTGCAATGGCTGAGGGCATGGAACGCCTGGACGATGCCGATTTCCCAGTCGTCTCCACCCCGGGCGATCGCGGCGGTGAGCGCCTCGCGCTCGATCATGATGCGGGTCTCGATCGTGTCCCACATCTCGTCGACCGACATTTCGGCGACGCGGAAGCCGCGGAGCGCATAGGCCGTCACCAGCCGCTCGCTCTGCAGCCGCGCCAGCGCCTCGCGCAGCGGCGAGAAGCTGAGCCCGTAGGTCTCCTTCAGATACTCGAACCGCATAGGCTGGCCCGGCGCCAGGCGGCCCGCGACGATGTCGCGGCGGATGGCGCGATAGGCCTGTTCGGCCAGCGTCTGGGCGGGCTCGGCATCGGCTTCGGCACGGATGGCGGCGGTGTCGGCCATGGCGGCTCCGGGGGTGGCGGGTCTGGGGGTGGCCCATCTGGGTGGGACATCGGCCCATGGGATATGAACCCGGCGCGCGATCTTGTCCAGACCGCTTTCGCAGGACGCCTCCATCCTCGCCAATCTGCACGATCGACGCAAGTCTTCTGGATTTTCGACAATCCGTTTGACTTTCTACAGACCGGGTCCTAGCGTTTGAACAGGACGCAGGCCGGGGCATGAGGTTTCCTTGAAGAGACCTGCCCGGGGCCGGCGTGACGCCGGCGCGGGAGAGACGCCGGAATCGACAGACAGGGAAATTCCGGTCCGCAGGGAGAACCGATCGATGCGGGAAGACATTCCCGGCCGGGCGAATGTCGCCGACACGCCCGAACTCGCCGCCTATTACGAAGAGCTGGCCGCCCGCGAGATGGGCGCGCTGTGGACGGTCGCCAACGATATCGAGCCCTGGTTCCCGAAGCCGAAATCGGTGCCGGTGATCTGGCGCTGGCAGGATGTCCGCCCCTTCGTCGACCGTGCCCCCGGCCTGGTGCGGCCGGAAGATGCCGGCCGACGGGTGGTGATGCTGGTCAATCCGGGCCGGCGTGACATCTCGGCCGCGGTCGGCCTGCTCTATACCGGCGTGCAGGTGATGGATCCGGGTGAATGCGCCAGCGCCCACCGCCATATGGCGAGTGCGCTGCGTTTCATCATGGAAGGCTCCGGCGCCTATACCATCGTCGAGGGCGAGCGGATGACCCTCGGCGCCCGCGATTTCGTGCTCACCCCCAACGGCACCTGGCATGAGCATGGCGTGGCCGAGGGTGGCACCCGCAGCATCTGGCAGGACGGGCTCGACATCCCGCTGATGAATGCGCTCGACGCCAATTTCTACGCGGTCCATCCCGATCTGCATCAGGGTGAGACGAAGCCGGTCGACAGCTCCGCAACGCTCTGGTCGGGCGGAATCATCCAGCCGACCGAGCTGCGCAAGAACTGGCAGAAACCCTGGTCGCCGGTGCTGAAATACGCCTTCGAGCCGGCCTTCGAGGCGCTGACCCGCGCCGCGAAGGTTCATGAAGGCTCCCCCTTCGACGGGGTGATCATGGAATATGTGAACCCGCTGACCGGCGGGCCGGTGATGCCGACCATCGGCTCCAGCCTGCAGCTGCTCCGCCCCGGCCAGCATAGCCGTGCCCACCGCCATACCGGATCGATCGTCTACCAGGTGGCCAGGGGCAGCGGCTTCTCGATCATCGACGGCAAGCGCTATGACTGGTCTGAGAAAGACATCTTCGTGGTGCCCTCCTGGTCGCTGCACGAGCACGCCAATGCATCGGAGAGCGAGGACGCCTGCCTGTTCTCGTTCAACGACCTGCCGGTGATGCGCGCGCTCGGCATCTATCACGAAGAGGCCTATACCGGCACGCCTGACGGCCGCCAGGCGATCATCGCCGGCTGAAGCCCTCACGACATCCTCTTCCCCCACCGGTCGCCCGCCCCCGCGCGGCCGGTCGCGGGAGGGCGTGTGCCCGCTCTCCCGCCCCTCCCTTCCGTCACATCCCCCAATCGACGTCTTTTCGAGGACCTGATGAAGCTCGTCACCTTTGACCGGGACGGCGCGGCGCGGCTCGGTGCCGTGGCCGGCGACCTGATCGTCGACCTCTGTGCGCTGGCAACCGCCGCAGGCGAGACCTGCCCTGCAACCATGCTCGCCCTGATCGAAGCCGGCCCCGCGGCGCTGGACAATGTGAAGCGGCTGATGGCCGCCCATGACGGCGCCTGGCCCGCCGGCACCACGGCCAGGCTGGCGGATACCCGCCTGCTCGCCCCCATTCAGCGCCTGCCCAAGGGCGTGATCGGCGTCGGCCTCAACTACTCCGAGCATGTCGAGGAGAGCAGCCGGACGATGGACACCGATCGCGACATGCCCTCGCATCCGGTGATCTTCTTCAAGCCGCCGACCGCCGTGATCGGGCCTGAGGACAGCATCGTCCACAACCAGGCCCAGACCTCGCAGCTCGACTGGGAAAGCGAGCTTGGCGTGGTGATCGGCCGCCGCTGCCGCGACGTGGCGCCGGGCGACGCGCTCGACCAGGTCTTCGGCTATACCTGCGTCAACGACATCTCGGCGCGCGACCTGCGCCATGGCGGCCAGTGGTGCTTCGCCAAGGGCCAGGACACCTTCGCGCCCATGGGCCCCTGGATCGTGACCGCCGACGAGATCGAGGATCCGCATGCCCTGCGCATCGGCCTGCGCGTCAACGGCGTCACCAAGCAGGACGGCAACACCCGCCAGATGATCTTCCGGGTGCCGGCGCTGATCGCGCATCTCTCGTCGGGCATCACGCTGGAGCCCGGCGACGTGATCGCCACCGGCTCACCGGCCGGCGTCGGCATTTCCTATGTGCCGCCGCAATTCCTGAAGCCGGGTGACGTGGTCGAAGTCGACATCGAGAAGATCGGCGTGCTCAAAAACACGGTCGTCGCCGGCTGAGTCTTTTATTTAGTCCCTCGCCGGGCGGGCACTCCGTGCCCTTGGCCGCCGCCTCAATGGCGGCTGGGGGGTGCAGGCCCATCGCCTTCCTCACCTAATTCCCCTCCCCGCACCCGGTGCAGGGCCGGCCGCGCGAACGAGCCGGCCCGCGCCATCCGTCTCAAGCCATGACAGGAGGCCAGACATCATGCGGACCAGGATCACCGCCTTCACCCTCGGCCTGACGGCCGCGACCGCGCTTTCGGGCGTGCTGTTCGCCGCGCCGGCCGATGCCGCCGACCCGCTCCGGATCGGCTTCATCACCACGCTCTCCACCCCCGCCGGCTATATCGGCGAGGATGAGCGCGACGGCTTCAAACTCGCCATCACCCAGGAAGACGGCAAACTCGGCGGCGTGCCAGTGGAGCTGGTGGTCGAGGACGATGCGCTGAAGCCCGCCAATGCCAAGCAGATCGCCGAGCGCATGACCGGGGACGGCATCCGGCTGTTCACCGGCGTCAACTTCTCGAACGTGTTGTCGGCGGTCGCACCCACCGTGCTCAAGACCGGCGCCTTCTATGTCAGCCTCAACCCCGGCCCCTCGGTCTTCGCGGGCGGCGGCTGCAATGCGAACTATTTCGTCGCCTCGTATCAGAACGACAATTTCCACGAGGCCGGCGGCCTTGCCGCCAATGAACTCGGCTACAAGAAGGTCGTGATCCTGGCACCGAACTACCAGGCCGGCCGCGACGCGCTGGAAGGCTTCAAGCGCACCTTCAAGGGCCAGGTCGTCTCCGAGATCTACACCAAGCTGGACCAGACCGATTTCTCGGTGGAGCTGGCGCGGATCCGCTCGGCGGCACCGGATGCGATCTACCAGTTCCACCCGGGCGGTGCCGGCATCAACTTCGCCAAGCAGTATGCCAATTCGGGCCTCGCCAAAGAGATCCCGATGGTGCTGCCGGTGTTCTCGATGGATGCCCGGATGATGGCAGCCACCGGCGATGCGGCCGAAGGCTATTACATCGCCAGCAACTGGAGCGCCGGGCTCGACAACGCCGCCAACAAGGACTTCGTCGCCGCCTTCGAGAAGACCTATGGCCGCAAGCCGACCATCTATGCCGCCCAGGCCTATGACACCGCGAAGCTGATCGCCTCCGGGCTCGACAAGGTCGATGGCGATATCGAGAAGCAGGACGCGTTCCGCGCAGCACTCAAGGCCGCCGACTTCACCTCGGTGCGCGGCAGCTTCGCCTTCGCCCAGAACCAGCACCCGATCCTGGACTGGTATCTGATGCGGGTGGAGCGCGGCGCCGACGGCCAGCTGGCCGATACGGTGGTGCGCAAGGTGGCGACCGCCATGCAGGACGCCTATGCCGCCGAGTGCAAGATGTGACGCCGGGCAAGATGTGACGCCGGCCAACATCTGACGTCCGGCACCGGACGACCGGGCGGCGGTGCCTTGCGCCGCCGCCGCACTTCCTCTCGCATGCGGAAGGGCCCATGTCCACGCTGCTGATCGAGCAGATCCTGAATGGTCTGCAATACGGCGCGATGCTGTTCCTGCTCGCTTCGGGTCTCACCCTGATCTTCGGGATCATGGGGGTGATCAACCTCACCCACGGCTCGTTCTACATGGTCGGCGCCTTCTGCGCCGCCTATGCCGCCACCGCCACCGGATCCTTCGCCGCGGCGGTGCTGGCGGCACTCGCGGGCGCCGGGCTTTACGGGCTGGTGATGGAGCTGGTCGTCATCCGCCGGCTTTATGCCCGCGACCATCTGGACCAGGTGCTCGCCACCTTCGGCATGATCCTGTTCACCAACGAGTTGGTGAGCGTGGTTTTTGGCCGCACGCCGCCCTTCATGGACATCCCGTCCTTCCTGACCGGCACCGTCGCGCTGCTGCCCGGCCTCGCCTATCCGGTGGTGCGCCTCGCCTTCATCCTGGTCGGCGCCCTGGTCGCCATCGGGCTCTGGCTGCTGATCACCCGCACCCGGATCGGCATGCTGATCCGCGCCGGCGCCGATGACCGCGCGATGGTCGATGCGCTGGGCGTCGACATCCGCCGGCTGTTCAGCCTGGTCTTCGCGCTGGGCGCGGTGCTCTGCGGTCTTGCCGGCGTGATGACGGCACCCCTGCTCGCGGTCGAGATCGGCATGGGCGAGCGCATCCTGATCACCACCTTCGTGGTCATCGTGGTCGGCGGGGTCGGATCCGTGCGCGGTGCGGCCGTGGGTGCGCTGATCGTCGGCATGATCGACAGCCTGGGCCGGGCCTATATCCCGATCACCCTCTACGAATTGCTGCCGCCCGAGATCGCGAGCACGCTCGCGGCCGGGCTGGTCTCCGCCAGCATCTATGTCGCCATGGCGGCGATCCTGCTTGTGCGGCCGCGCGGCCTGCTGCCCGCCCGAGGATAGGAAGACATCCGATGTCCGACAGCCTTACCCACAGCGCGGCGGCAGCCACCACCTCCCGCCCGGGCCCCGGGCGGCGGCTGGTGGTCCATGGTCTGGGCCTTGCCGTCTTCGCCGCCATGCCGCTTGTCGCCGCCGCGATCGGCGACCCCTTCGTCGTCAGCCTGTTCACCCGCTTCCTGATCTATGCCATCGCCGCGGTGGCGCTCGATCTGGTGATGGGCTATGGCGCGCTGATCAGCTTCGGCCATGCCGCCTTCTTCGGGCTGGGCGGCTATGTGGTCGGCATCATTGCCCATCACGCCGCCGAGACCGGCACGATCTTCGGTCTGGCGACCAGCAATTCGGCGCTTGTGGTCTGGCCGGTGGCGATCGGGCTGTCGGCCCTGCTGGCCCTGATCATCGGCGCCCTGTCGCTGCGCACCCAGGGCGTGCAGTTCATCATGATCACCCTCGCCTTCGGCCAGATGGTCTATTTCATGCTGGTCTCGCTGGAGGTCTATGGCGGGGATGACGGGCTGCTGATCATGGAGCGCAACACCCTGCCGGGGATCGACCTCTCCAACCCGACGGTTTTCTACTATCTCTGCCTCGCCATGCTCGCCGGCTGGCTACTGCTCTGCCGGCGGCTGGTGGGGTCGCGTTTCGGCATGGTGCTGCGCGGGCTGAAGCAGAATGAGCGCCGGGCGGTCAATCTGGGCTTCGCGCCGCTGCCGCACCGCCTGGCCGCTTTCGTGATCTCGGGTGCCGGCACCGGCCTTGCCGGCGTGCTCTGGGCCAATTACGCGCTCTATGTCAGCCCCGACATGGCCGCCTGGTCCAAATCGGGTGAATTCATGTCGATCGTGATCCTGGGCGGGGTCGGCACGCTGTTCGGGCCGGTGATCGGCGCTGCGGTGTTCCTGGGCCTGGAACAGCTGCTGGCGATCTGGACCGAACACTGGATGCTGGTGATGGGGCCGGTGCTGGTGGCGGTGGTGCTGTTCGCCCGCCGCGGCCTCTATGGCTTCCTGGTCGGGGAGAGAGCCCATGACTGACGCCACCGCAGCCGAACTGCCCCGGCTGGTGATCGAAGGGCTGCACAAGCGTTTCGGCGCCGTTGCCGCCACGGCCGGGGTCGATCTGGAGGTGCGCCCGCGTGAGCTGCATGCCCTGATCGGCCCCAACGGCGCCGGTAAGACCACGCTGATTTCCCAGATCGCCGGCGAAATCTTCCCCGATCAGGGCCGGATCCTGATCGACGGCCGCGACGTCACCCGCATGGCCGCCTATGCCCGGGCCGGCCAGGGGCTGGCGCGGTCGTTCCAGATCACCCAGCTCTTCACCGATTTCACCGCCCTCGACAATGTCGCCATGGCGATCCAGGCCCGGCAGGGCGGCAACTGGCGCTGTTTCGGATCGGCCAGGCAGGACCGGAGCCTGCGCGAGCCGGCGATGGCCCACCTGACCGCGGTCGGCCTGGGTCACCGCGCCGATGAGGTGGTGGCGGATCTCGCCCATGGCGAATGCCGGCAGCTGGAACTGGCGGTGGCGCTGGCCGCCGAGGCCTCGCTGCTGCTGCTCGACGAGCCGATGGCCGGGCTCGGCCCCGAGGAGAGCCGGCAGATGACCCGGATCCTGCAGGGGCTGAAGGGCCGCTATGCCATCCTGCTGGTCGAGCACGACATGGATGCGGTCTTCGCGCTGGCCGACCGGGTGACGGTGCTGGTCTATGGCCGCACCCTGTTCACCGGCACGCCCGACGAGGTCCGCGCCCATCCCGAGGTGCGGGCCGCCTATCTGGGAGACGGTGTCTGATGCTGAAGGTCGATGGTCTGGAAGCCGGCTATGGCCGCTCGCAGGTGCTGTTCGGCATGACGCTGGCGGCCGAAGAGGGCGAGGTCGTCTCGCTGGTCGGCCGCAACGGCATGGGCAAGACCACCACGGTCAACACGCTGATGGGCCTGCTGCCGGTGCGCCGTGGCCGGATCGGCTTCGACGGCGCCGACATCGCCGGCCGTGCGCCCAACCGCATCGCCCGTGCGGGCATCGGCCTGGTGCCGGAAGGAAGGCGGGTCTTCGCCTCGCTGTCGGTGGAAGAAAACCTGGTCGCCACCGCCCGCCGCGGCGCCGGCGCCCGCTGGGGCCTTGCCGATGTCTTCGGCCTGTTCCCGCGCCTGCAGGAACGCCGCCGGCAATCGGCGCGCACGCTGTCGGGCGGCGAACAGCAGATGCTGGCGATCGGTCGGGCGCTGCTCACCAACCCCCGCCTGCTGATCCTGGACGAGGCGACCGAGGGGCTGGCGCCGATCATCCGCCAGGAAATCTGGGCCTGTCTCGGCCGGCTGAAGGCCGAGGGCCAGACCATTCTGGTGATCGACAAGAACCTGAAGGAGATGGCCCGCCTGGTCGACCGCCATCACCTGATCGAGAAAGGCCGCGTGGTCTGGGCAGGCTCCCCCGAGGCGCTCGCCCGGGAACCCGATCTCGCCCATCGCCATCTCGGCCTCTGACGGAGCCCCGGCATGTCCTCTCCCCTTCCCTTCACGGCGGGCGTCGCCCAGATCGGCGCCGATCCCTTCGATCCCATGGCCTCGGCCGCGAAGGTCGCCGCCACCATCCGCCGCGCCGCAGGTAGCGGCGTCGCCCTGCTGGTCTTCCCCGAAGCCTGCATCGGCGGCTACCCCAAGGGTGCCAGCTTCTCGACGCCGGTCGGCATGCGCCTGCCCGAGGGCCGCGAGGCCTTCCGTCGCTATCACGACGCCGCCATCGACCTTCACGGCCCCGAACTGGCGCTGGTGGCCGAGGCCGCAGCGGAGACGGGCATGGTGGTGGTGCTGGGCGTGATCGAGCGCGACGGCGGCACGCTCTATTGCACGGCGCTCACCTTCGACGGCGCGCGCGGCCTGGCCGGCCGGCACCGCAAGCTGATGCCGACCGCGGCCGAGCGGCTGATCTGGGGCTTCGGCGACGGCTCGACCATGGAGGCGGTGCCAACCCGCCTCGGTACCGTTGGCGCGGTGATCTGCTGGGAGAATTACATGCCGGCGCTGCGCATGCACATGTACGCGCAGGGCGTGACGCTCTACTGCGCGCCGACCGCGGATGATCGCGACAGCTGGCTCTCTTCCATGCGTCATATCGCGCTTGAAGGCCGCTGTTTCGTGCTCACCGCCTGCCAGTTCATTCGCCGCGGCGCCTATCCCGCCGATTACGACTGCGCGCTGGGTGATGCCCCCGACACCGTGCTGATGCGCGGCGGCAGCGCGATCGTGGGGCCGCTCGGCCAGGTGCTGGCGGGGCCGGATTTCGACGGCGAGACCGTGCTCACCGCCCGCATCGACCCGGCGGAGATCCTGCGCGGCAAATATGATTTCGATGCCACCGGCCATTACGCCCGCCCCGACATCTTCCGGCTGGAGGTCGACACGGCGGCGAAGCCCGCAGTGCTGCGCCGCGACGGCGGGCTTTGAGGGGCGGGCAGGATGGAGTTCGATTTCGCAACGCTCGACACCGCCCACCGCTACAAGGTGCTGGCCTCCACCGTTGTGCCGCGGCCGATCGCCTGGGTGACCAGCCGGGCGCCCGACGGCACCGCCAATGCCGCCCCCTACAGCTTCTTCAACGTGATGGGCTCGAACCCGCCGGTGGTGGCGCTGGGCATCCTGGCCCGCCCCGACGGCACGCTGAAAGACACGGCGGCGAACATCGTCGCAGGGGGTGCTTTCATCGTCCACCTGGTCTCGGAAGATCTGGCACCGGCGATGAACCTGACCTGCATCGACGCGCCGCCCGGGGTGGACGAGATTGCGCTCGCGGGTCTCGCCACCACCCCCGGCACGAAGACCGGGCTGCCGCGGCTGGTCGATGCCCCGGTCGCCTTCGAATGCGTCAGCCGTGCGGCGATCGCCACGGGGCCGTCGCAGATGCTGGTGGTCGGCGAGGTGCTGACCGCACATGTCCGCGACGATGCCGTGCTCGATGCCGGCCGCTGCCATTTCGCCACCGAACGGCTGGGCCTGGTCGCCCGCATGCACGGCGCCGGCTGGTATGACCGCGTCGGCACCGACATGTTCCGGCTCGACCGGCCGGTCTGGGCCGATCGCCTGCTTCCGGAGACCGGATCTTGACCGCTCTTACCCCCACCGATCGCCTCTGGCGCGGCTTCGACCGCGCGGGCCTGGACCATCAATACGATGCCCGCGGCACCGTCGCCGATTACGAGGCAGAGGCCCGCGCCTATGCCGAAGACAGTGTGGCCGCGATGACGACCCTCGACCGGCGCGCCGATCTGGTCTTCGATCCGGCCTCGGGCGCTGCACTCGACCTCTACCCGGCCGCGGGGCCGGGGCCGCATCCGGTCTTCGTCTGGGTGCATGGCGGCTATTGGCGGGCGCTTTCCAAACAGGAAAATGCCTTCGTTGCTCCCGCGCTGGTGGCGGCCGGGGTCAGCGTCGCGGTGATCGACTACACCCTTGCCCCGGCGGCGACGCTGGAAGAGATCACCCGCCAGACCCGGGCGGCCGTCGGCTGGATCCATCACAACGCCGCCGCGCAGGGCCTGGATGCCAACCGGATCTTCGTCGGCGGCTCTTCGGCCGGCGGACATCTGACCGGCATGCTGCTGGCCGCAGACGGCTGGCGGGCCGAGGCGGGGCTGCCGCGTGATGTGATCAAGGGGGCCGTATCGCTGAGCGGGCTTTACGACCTGGAGCCGGTACGGCTCGGCCGGGTCAACGACTGGCTGGGGCTGGATGCACCCCGCGCCCGGCGGTTGAGCCCGCTGCATCTGCTGCCGACCGATCCGGCCGATGGCTGCCCGCTGATCGTTTCTTACGGCGGATCGGAGACGGCCGAATTCAAGCGCCAGACCGACGACTATCTGGCCGCCTGGACCGGCCACGGCCATCCGGGCAGGTTCGTGGCCATGGAAGACTGCAACCATTTCGACATTGCCCGCCGGCTGGGCACGCCCGGCACACCGCTGGCCCAAGCCGCCATCCGGCTGATCCACGGAACCTGACCTGCGGCATCCGACCTTCCGGAGTGGCATCCGTGGCCAGCCGCGGGCATGATGCGGGTCTGGCACGAAGATGCCCGAGAATCGCCTGGGAGGGAAAGGTCCGCATCATGATCGACTGGATGGAGAAGGCGCGCCGGCTGCAGGATTTCTACGCCGGCCGGCTGTCGGCCGACGAGGCCGAGGCCCTGCGCCGCGATCTGGGCTGGCCGGCGCTGATGCCCGCCGGTACCGCCGGGGCCGGCATGCAGGATGCCTGGACCCGCGGCATGGCCGCCAACAAGGCGATGTTCGAGGCGATGACCGCGGCCCCCGGCGGCCTGCCCGATCCGGCCCGGATGGGGGCCGCCGCCATGGCCATGGCGGCAGCGGCAGCCCCGGCGATGGAGGCCTGGCGCCAGGCGGCCGCCGGCACACTGCGCGGCTTCGGCGGGTTCGAGACCACCGCGCCGCCGGCGCCCGCAGCCCCGGCCGAGACGCCGGCCCCGGCGCCAGAGGCGGCACCCGCAGCCAAAGCCGAACCGGGTGCCGAGATCGAGACCTGGCGGCAGCGGCTGGACGCTCTGAACCAGGAGCTTCAGACGGCGGTGGCGACGCTGCGCAGCCTGCAGGAAGCGCCCGATGCCGATCCCGCGGCGGTCGAGGCAACGCTGAAGCGTCTGCAGGAGCTGAATGCGGCAGCAACCGAGGCCATGCAGGGCTATCACGCCGCGCTCGCCGCCGAAGCCGCCGGGCAGAAGTGACCGGATCCTCGGCGGTCTTCAGAAAATATCCTCGTCGGCGTCGATCAGCACGCTTGGCCGGCAGAACCGCTTCACCGCCTCGATGTCGGTGATGTCGATCGTGTTGCCGTCGACCCCGACGCCGTATTTCTTCAGAGCCGCGAAGCTGCGCGACAGGTTCTCGGGCGTCATGCCCAACAGCGAGGCGAGTGTCTTCTTGTCGTAGGGCAGGACGACGCGGCCGGTGCCGCCCTGGGCGTCGTTCTGGATCAGCAGCCGCGCCGCCAGCCGCTCGGTGCCCGAGCGCAGTTTCAGCGCCTTGTATTCCTTGACCATGGTCCGGAAGCCCACCGCCAGTTCGGTGACGATGGCGCGGGCGAAGGCGGCATCCTTTTCGAAGGCCGCACGGATGTTCTCGGACGGGATCATCAGCAGGCGCGACACCTCGGTGGTCCGCGCCGACATCAGATAGACCGCGTCGCGGATCACCGCCGCCAGGATGAAGGATCTGACCGGCCGGACCATGGCGAGCGTGGTTTCGCGTGCGGCATGGCGGCTGAACAGCTCCACGCAGCCTTCGACCACGATGTAGAGAAAATCCGCCGGCTCGCCCTCGAAGATCAGATCGACCTGGCGGGGGAAGCGCTGCAGATAGGCCGCGTTCATCAGCTCGGAGAAGTTCTCCGGTTCCATGCTCCGGAACAGCGGCAGCGCACGCACCTCCGGCAGGTCATTCGCTCGCATCACGATCCTCTTGATTTTTATCAAGCCCTACTTTGACGGACATATACCGCGGGGCTGTGCGCCTGTAAATCACAGAACCACGACAATCAATTTCCAGTCCTTCATAATCATAAGGGCGATTTATTTCGGAACATGAAGCCATGCTTCTTGATCTGGATCAACATTCGATCCGGATACGGGGCCTAACGTCGGCGCATCCCCACATGCGGGCCACGGATGGCCTGCCAATCCAGGTGGATGACTTCGATGCAGGCACCCGGCACCCCCGTCCCGAAACAGGCGGGCCGGATACTCGGCATGAGTACTCTGGCTTTCACCACATCCTTTGCCGTCTGGACGATCTTCTCGATCATCGGAATCCGCATCCAGCAGGAGCTGGGGCTGACCGATACCCAGTTCGGCCTCCTCGCCGGCACTCCCATCCTGACCGGATCGCTGGTGCGGATCGTGCTGGGCGTCTGGGCCGACCAGTATGGCGGGCGCACCGTCTTTGCGCTGACCATGCTGGCGGCGGCGGCGGCAACCGCCCTGCTCTCACTGGCCGACAGCTACGAGACCATGCTGCTGGCCGCCCTCGGCGTGGGCCTCGCCGGCGGCACCTTCGCCGTCGGCGTCGCCTATGTCTCCAAATGGTATCCGCGCGGCCGGCAGGGCACGGCGCTCGGCATCTTCGGTGCCGGCAATGTCGGCGCGGCGGTGACCAAATTCGTCGCCCCCTTCGTGATGGTCGCCTTCGGCTGGACCACGGTCGCCCTGGTCTGGGCGGCGGCGCTGGCGGTGATGGCGGTGGTGTTCTGGCTGACCACGGCCGACGATCCTGAAACCATCGCCCGCCGTGCCCGCGGCGAGAAGCCGCGCAGCGCCTTTCTGGAACTGGCGCCGCTGAAGCGGCTGCAGGTCTGGCGGTTCGCGCTCTACTACTTCTTCGTCTTCGGCGCCTTCGTGTCGCTGGCGCTGTGGCTGCCGCATTATCTGGTGGGCGTCTACGGGCTCGACATCAAGACCGCCGGCATGCTCGCCGCCTTCTATTCGGTGCCGGCCAGCGTCTTCCGGGCCTATGGCGGCCATCTGTCCGACCGCAAAGGCGCGCGCACGATCATGTACTGGACCTTCGGGGTCTCGGTCATCGCCACCTTCATGCTGTCCTACCCGCCGACCGATTACGTCATCCACGGTCTCGCCGGCCCGATCGCCTTTTCGACCAGCATGGGGCTCGTGCCCTTCGTGATCCTGATCTTCGTGCTGGGCTTCTTCATGTCGCTCGGCAAGGCCGCAGTCTACAAGCATATCCCCGTCTACTACCCCGACAATGTCGGCGCGGTCGGCGGGCTGGTCGGGCTGATCGGCGGGCTGGGCGGCTTCATCCTGCCGCTCACCTTCGGCGTGATGCTCGACCTGACGGGCATCTGGACCAGCTGCTTCATGCTGCTGTTCGCGATCGTCGCCGCAGCCTTCATCTGGATGCATCTCTCGGTCCGGCAGATGGAACGCCAGGCGCTGGCCCCCGAACTCGACGCCCTGCCCGAGCTGCCGGAAATGCGCGAAATCCACGGCCCGGCAGAGCGCGCGGCGACCAGCCGGGTGATCGAGGACTGGCGGCCCGAGGATCCGGATTTTTGGAAGACCACCGGCCGGCGCGTCGCCCGGCGCAATCTCTGGATCTCCATCCCCTGCCTGCTGCTCGCCTTCGCGGTCTGGATGGTGTGGAGCATGGTGGTGGCCAAGCTGCCGGCGATCGGCTTCGCCTATTCGACCGAACAGCTGTTCTGGCTCGCAGCCCTGCCCGGCCTGTCGGGCGCCACGCTCCGGATCTTCTATGCCTTCATGGTGCCGGTCTTCGGCGGCCGGCTGTGGACCACACTCTCCACCGCATCGCTGCTGATCCCGGCCTTCGGCATCGGCTATGCCGTGCAGAACCCCGAAACCCCCTATCTGATCTTCCTGGTCCTCGCCCTGCTCTGCGGTTTCGGCGGCGGTAACTTCGCCTCCTCCATGGCCAATATCAGCTTCTTCTTCCCGAAGAACGAGAAGGGCAATGCCCTCGCCCTCAATGCCGGGCTCGGCAATCTGGGCGTCAGCGTGATGCAGTTCCTGGTGCCGCTGGTCATCACCATGGGCGTGTTCGGCGCCATGGGCGGCGATGCCCGCCCGACCGCGGCGGGCGATATGCTCTGGCTGCAGAATGCCGGCTTCGTCTGGGTGCCCTTCATCCTGGTCGCGACGGTGGCCGCCTGGTTCGGCATGAACGACATCGCCTCGGCCAGGGCCTCGTTCCGCGATCAGGCGGCGATCTTCGGCCGCTCGCACACCTGGATCATGTGCTGGCTCTATACCGGCACCTTCGGCTCGTTCATCGGCTATGCCGCCGCCTTCCCGCTGCTCACCCGCACCCAGTTCCCCGAAATCGACGCGCTGCAGTTCGTCTTCCTGGGCCCGCTGGTCGGCGCATTGTCGCGGGCCGGCACCGGCTGGATCTCGGACCGCTTCGGCGGCGGCCGGGTCACCCTCTGGACCTTCGTGCTGATGATCGCAGGCACGGCCGGCGTGATCTGGTTCCTGGGCATGAAGGATCAGCCGGGCGCGTTCTGGGGCTTCTTCGCGATGTTCATGGTGCTGTTCTTCGCGACCGGCATCGGCAACGCCTCCACCTTCCAGATGATCCCCGTGATCATGCGCACGGTGATCGACCGCACCGCCCCGGCCAACCTCGCCCCGGCAGAGCGGCTGCGCCAGGCCGAGCGCGAATCGGCCGCGATCATCGGCTTCACCTCGGCCATCGCCGCCTATGGCGCCTTCTTCATCCCCAAAGCCTATGGCAGCTCGATCGCCATGACCGGCGGTGCCGAAGCCGCACTGCTGGGCTTCCTCGGCTTCTACGTCACCTGCGTCGCCGTCACCTGGTTCTTCTACACCCGGAAGAACGCCCCGGTGCGCTGCTGAGCCGCCGCACGCAAGGAATTCGTCCCGATGAGCCATCTCCTCGACCGCCTCAACTTCCTGTCCGAGAAGACCGTCGGCCGGTTCTCGAACGGCCACGGCGTCACCACCACCGAAAGCCGCGCCTGGGAAGACGCCTATCGCAAGCGCTGGCAGCACGACAAGATCGTGCGCTCCACCCATGGCGTGAACTGCACGGGTTCGTGCTCGTGGAAGATCTACGTCAAGGGCGGCATCGTCACCTGGGAAACCCAGCAGACCGACTATCCCCGCACCCGGCCCGACCTGCCCAACCACGAACCCCGCGGCTGTTCGCGCGGCGCCAGCTACAGCTGGTACATGTATTCGGCCAACCGGGTGAAGCATCCGCTGATCCGCGGCCGGCTGCTCAAGGCCTGGCGCGCCGCCCGCGCCAGCCTGCCGCCGGTGGCGGCCTGGGCCTCGATCGTGAACGACCCGGCGGCCCGCGCCTCTTACACGAAGCTCCGCGGCCTGGGCGGCTTCGTGCGGGCCGACTGGGACGAGGTGAACGAGATCATCGCCGCCGCCAATGCCCACACCGTCAAGGCCCATGGCCCTGACCGGGTGATCGGCTTCTCGCCGATCCCGGCGATGTCGATGGTCTCCTACGCTGCGGGCTCGCGCTATCTGTCGCTGCTGGGCGGGGTGTGCCTGTCGTTCTACGACTGGTATTGCGACCTGCCGCCGGCCTCGCCGATGACCTGGGGCGAGCAGACCGACGTGCCGGAATCGGCCGACTGGTACAATGCCGGCTTTCTGATGCTCTGGGGATCGAACGTGCCCCAGACCCGCACGCCCGACGCCCATTTCTATACCGAGGTCCGCTATAAGGGCGCCAAATCGGTGGTGGTCTCACCCGACTACTCCGAAGCGGCCAAATTCGCCGATCTCTGGCTGCACCCCAAACAGGGCACCGATGCGGCGCTGGCCATGGCGCTGGGGCATGTGGTGCTGCGCGAATTCCATCTGGACCGCACCACGCCCTATTTCGAGGACTATTGCCGGCGCTACACCGACATGCCGATGCTGGTGCGGCTGGAACGTCGCGGCGACCGGCTGGTTCCGGGCCGGCTGCTGCGCGCCTCGGATTTCGAAGGCGGCCTTGGCGAGACGGCGAATACCGAGTGGAAGACGGTCGCCCTCGACCACCGCTCGGGCGAGATCGTGGTGCCGCAGGGCTCCGCCGGCTTCCGCTGGGGGGATGCCGGCCGCTGGAACCTGGAGCCGCGCGACGGCCGGGGCCGCGAGATCGAACCGGTGATGACCCTGCTCGCAGGCCCGCTGCATGACGAGGTGGTCGAGGTCGGCTTCCCCTATTTCGGCAACCGCAAGCACGACCATTTCGAAGGCACCGATCATGCCGACGTGCTGGACCGCCGGGTGCCGGCGCGGCGGGTGCAACTGGCCGACGGCGAGGCGCTGGTCGCCACCGTCTTCGACCTGCTGGCCGCCAATTACGGCCTGGATCGCGGCCTGGGCGGCGCCAATGTCGCCCGCGACTACGATCTGAACGAGCCCTATACCCCCGCCTGGGCGGAGCGCATCACCGGCGTGCCGCGCGGCCATATCATCACGGTCGCACGCGAATTCGCCCGCAATGCCGAAAAGACCAATGGCCGGTCGATGGTCATCCTGGGCGCCGGGCTGAACCACTGGTACCACATGGACATGAACTATCGGGGGATCATCAATCTCCTGATCATGTGCGGCTGCATCGGCCAGTCCGGCGGCGGCTGGAGCCATTATGTCGGCCAGGAAAAGCTCAGGCCGCAGACCGGCTGGCTGCCGCTCGCCTTCGGGCTGGACTGGAACCGGCCGCCGCGGCAGATGAACGGCACCTCCTTCTTCTATGCCCATACCGATCAGTGGCGCTATGAAACGCTCGACGTCGCCTCGATCCTGTCGCCGACGGCCCCCGAGGGCGACTGGTCGGGCAGCCTGATCGACTACAACATCCGTGCCGAGCGCATGGGCTGGCTGCCATCGGCCCCCCAGCTCGCCACCAACCCGCTGACGCTCGCCGCCGCCGCAGGCAAGGCCGGCCGGGAGGTCAAAGACTATATCGTCGACGGCCTGGCCGACGGCTCGCTGAAGATGTCGGCCGAAGATCCGGATGCGCCCGAGAACTGGCCGCGCAACCTGTTCGTCTGGCGCTCCAACCTGCTCGGCTCGTCGGGCAAGGGCCATGAATACTTCCTGAAGCACCTGCTCGGCACCTCGCATGGCGTGCTCGGCAAGGATCTGGGCAAAGAGGGCCGGCGGCGCTCCACCGAGGCCGCGTGGCACGACCGGGCGCCGGAAGGCAAGCTCGACCTGCTGGTCACGCTCGACTTCCGCATGTCGACCACCTGCGTCTATTCCGACATCGTTCTGCCCACCGCCACCTGGTACGAGAAGAACGACCTCAACACTTCGGACATGCATCCCTTCATCCACCCGCTGTCGGCCGCGGCCGATCCGGCCTGGGAAGCGCGGAGCGACTGGGAGATCTTCAAGGGGCTGGCGCGCGCCTTCTCGAAAGTGGCACCCGAGGTGCTGGGGGTGGAGACCGATGTCGTGCTGACGCCGATCCTGCACGACACCGCCGGCGAAATGGCCCAGCCCTTCGACGTGCATGACTGGAAGCGTGCGGGTGCTAAGCCGGAGCCCGGCCGCACCGCGCCGCAGATCGCGGTGGTGGAGCGCGACTATCCGGGGCTCTACGACCGCTTCACGGCCCTCGGGCCGCTGATGGACACGCTCGGCAATGGCGGCAAGGGCATCGGCTGGAAGACCAGCCACGAGGTCGAGGCGCTGGGCCGGCTGAACGGCATCCAGCCCGAGGGCCGCAGCACGGCCGGACGGCCGCGGATCGAGACCGATATCGACGCGACCGAAGTCATCCTGATGCTGGCGCCCGAGACCAATGGCGAGGTGGCGGTGAAGGCCTGGGAGGCGCTGTCGAAGGCCACCGGCCGCGACCATGCCCATCTGGCCCTGCCCAAGGAAGACGAGAAGATCCGCTTCCGCGACATCGTCGCCCAGCCGCGCAAGATCATCTCGTCGCCCACCTGGTCGGGCATCGAGTCGGAAAGCGTCTGCTACAACGCCGGCTATACCAATGTCCACGAGCTGATCCCCTGGCGCACGCTGACCGGCCGTCAGCAGCTCTATCAGGATCATCTCTGGATGCGGGCCTTCGGCGAGGGCTTCTGCCTCTACCGGCCGCCGATCGACACCCGCTCGATCGATCCGGTGATCCGCGAGAAGGACGACGGCACGCCGCAGGTGGTGCTGAACTTCATCACCCCGCACCAGAAATGGGGCATCCACTCCACCTATTCCGACAATCTGCTGATGCTGACGCTCAATCGCGGCGGGCCGGTGGTCTGGATGTCGGAGGTGGACGCCGCCCGGGCCGGCATCACCGACAACGACTGGGTGGAGGTCTACAACGCCAACGGCGCGCTGGTCGCGCGGGCGGTCGTGTCCCAGCGCATGAAGCAGGGCACGCTGTATATGTACCACGCCCAGGAAAAGATCGTGAATACGCCGGGATCGAAGGTCACCGGCCAGCGCGGCGGCATCCACAACTCGGTGACCCGCGCCATCACCAAGCCGACACACATGATCGGCGGCTATGTGCAGCAGTCTTACGGCTTCAATTACTACGGCACGGTCGGCTCCAACCGCGACGAATTCGTTGTCGTCCGGCGGTTGGACAAGATCGACTGGCTGGAAGGGCCGTATCGTGAGGAGGCGGCGGAATGAAAGTCAGAGCACAGGTCGGCATGGTCCTCAATCTGGACAAATGCATCGGCTGCCACACCTGTTCGGTGACCTGCAAGAACGTGTGGACGAACCGCGAGGGCGTGGAATACGCCTGGTTCAACAATGTCGAGACCAAGCCGGGCATCGGCTATCCCAAGGACTGGGAGAACCAGAAGCGCTGGAACGGCGGCTGGACCCGCACCTCCGACGGCCGCATACGGCCGCGCATGGGCGCCAAATGGCGGGTGCTGGCCAAGATCTTCGCCAATCCCGACCTGCCCGAGATCGACGACTATTACGAGCCGTTCGATTTCGACTATGGCCATCTCCAGACTGCGGGCGAGGTTCAGGCCTCGCCCACCGCGCGGCCGCGATCCCTGGTGACGGGCGAGCGGATGGAGAAGATCGTCTGGGGGCCGAACTGGGAAGAGATCCTGGGCGGCGAATTCGCCAAACGGTCGGCCGATTACAACTTCGCGGATGTGGAGAAGGAGATCTACGGGGCCTTCGAGAACACCTTCATGATGTATCTGCCCCGGCTCTGCGAACACTGCCTGAACCCGACCTGCGTCGCCGCCTGCCCCTCGGGCGCGATCTACAAGCGCGACGAGGACGGCATCGTCCTGATCGACCAGGAAAAATGCCGCGGCTGGCGGATGTGCGTCTCGGGCTGCCCCTACAAGAAGATCTATTACAACTGGTCTTCGGGCAAATCCGAGAAATGCGTCTTCTGCTATCCGCGCATCGAGGCCGGCCAGCCCACCGTCTGTTCCGAAACCTGCGTCGGCCGTATCCGCTATCTGGGTGTGCTGCTCTATGACGCCGACCGTATCGAGGCCGCCGCGGCGACACCCGACGAGGGTGATCTCTACGAGGCCCAGCTCTCGATCTTCCTGGACCCGAACGACCCCGAGGTGATCGCCCAGGCCCGGCGCGACGGCGTGCCCGAGGCCTGGCTCGAAGCCGCCCGGCATTCGCCGGTCTGGAAGATGGCGATGGACTGGAAGATCGCCTTCCCGCTCCACCCCGAATACCGGACCCTGCCGATGGTCTGGTACGTGCCGCCGCTGTCGCCGATCCAGTCCGCCGCCGATGCCGGCCGGATCGGCATGGACGGCGAGATGCCCGATGTCTCGTCGCTGCGCATCCCCGTGCGCTATCTCGCCAACCTGCTGACCGCCGGCCGCGAACAGCCGGTGATCACGGCGCTGAAGCGCATGCTGGCCATGCGCGGCTATATGCGCGCCAAGACCATCGACGGCGTGCGCGACGAGGCCCTGGCCCGCTCGGTCGGACTGAACGGTGCGCTGATCGAGGACATGTACCGGATCATGGCGATCGCGAATTACGAAGACCGCTTCGTGATCCCGACCAGCCATCGCGAGATCGGCGAGGACGCCTATGACGTCCGCGGCTCCTGCGGCTTCTCGTTCGGCAATGGCTGTTCGGGCGGCACCAGCGGCGTCGACCTGTTCGGAGCGAAGCGCACCCGCACGGTCCACACCCCCACCGACGTCTTCCGCGGGGAGGCCTGACGCCATGTCCCGGATCTTCAAGATCGCCTCGGTGCTGCTCACCTATCCGACGCCGGAGCTTCAGGCCGCAGCGCCGGAGCTTCGCGCCGCCATCGCTGCGGAGACCTGCCTTCCGTCCGCATTGCGCACGGCGCTCAACGAACTGGTCGGCACCATCGCCGATCGCGACATCTATGCGGCGCAGGAAGACTATGTCCTGCTCTTCGACCGCACCCGGTCGCTGTCGCTGAACCTGTTCGAGCATGTCCATGGCGAAAGCCGCGATCGCGGCCAGGCGATGGTCGATCTGCTCGGCATGTACGAGGCGGCGGGTTTCGTACTCGGCGCCCGCGAGCTGCCGGATCACCTGCCGGCCTTCCTTGAATATCTCTCGACCCGCAGCGCGGCCGAGGCCACGGAACTGGCGGGCGGCATCGGCCATATCATCGAAGCCCTGCAGGAACGGCTGATCGCCCGCAACAGCCCCTATGCCGCGATCTTCGCCGCGCTGATCGCAGCCGGCGCCACCGCCGAAGACCGCGAGGCGGTCGCGATGGTGATGGACCTGCCCGATGACGACCCGACCGATCTGGCCGCCCTCGACCAGGTCTGGGAGGAAGACGCCGTGCGCTTTGCCGGTGCCGCAGCCGGCGAGGGCGACTGCGGCCCCGACCGGCTGCGCCGGCGCCTGCGTGCCGCCGCCCGCCCCGCCGCAGACCCGGCGCCGGCCGCAACAGAGGAGGTTTCGTGATGGCCAGCTACATCCACGGCGCCGTGTTCGGCGTCTATCCCTATGTGGCACTCGCGGTGCTGATCCTGGGCAGCGCGCTGCGCTATGACCGCGACCCCTATACCTGGCGATCGGGATCCAGCCAGCTGCTCCGCCGCCGCCAGCTGATCTGGGGCTCGGTGCTGTTCCATCTGGGCGTGCTGGTGATCTTCGCGGGCCATCTGGTCGGGCTGCTGACCCCCATCCAGGTCTTCGACACGCTGGGCATCAGCCATGGCGCCAAGCAGCTGCTGGCGATCGTGGCGGGTGGCGTCGCCGGCATCGCGGCCATCATCGGTGCCAGCCTGCTGATCCATCGCCGCTTCTTCGACCCGCGCATCCGGCGCACCTCCAGCACCACCGATCTGCTGATCATCGTGCTGCTCTGGCTGCAACTGGCGCTCGGGCTCGCCACCATCCCGGTCTCGCTCGGCCATCTGGACGGGCATGAGATGGTGAAGTTCATGAGCTGGGCACAGGGCATCTTCACCTTCGACACCGCCGCCGCCGGCTACATCGCCGATGTCCACCCGATCTTCAAGGCGCACCTCTTCCTGGGGCTGACGATCCTGTTGCTCTTCCCTTTCACGCGGCTCGTCCACATGCTCAGCGCCCCCATCCGCTATGTCTGGCGCCCGGGTTATCAGGTTGTGCGGACGCGCCGCCGGCCCGTCGGCAACCACCCCGGCGCCAGCCGCCCCGCGGCCGCCCGGCCCGGCACCCGTTGAACGGAGGCAGAGATGGTCGTCATCCGTCAGAGCCCGCGTGTCGCGGCGGCACGGTCCGCCGCCGCCCGGCATGCCCACCACGCCGCCAGCCATATGCACATGGCCGACCCCGTCCCCGTTTCGGTTGACGGGCGGGACATCCCCGAAGAGGAGATCCGGGCCGAGATGCACAATCATCCGGGCCCCGACCCGGACACCGCCCGCAATGCTGCGGCGCAAGCGCTGGTGATCCGCGAGCTGCTGCTGAACGCCGCCCGGGCCCGCGACATCACGGCCCGCCCCGGCACCGACGGCCAGGGCCGGCAGGAGCTGGACGACGAGGCGCTGATCCGCGCCCTGCTCGATGCCGAGGTCACCACGCCCCAGGCAGACACGGCCGCCTGCCGGCGCCATTACGACAGCCATCCCGGGCGTTTCACGACCTCTCCGGTCTGGGAGGCGCGGCACATCCTGCTCGCCGCCACAGAGACCGACGAGGCCGGCCGCAAAGCGACGCGCGAGCGGGCGCAGGCGATCCTGGCCGAGCTGGCGAGCGATCCCGACCGCTTCGCGGACCTCGCCACCGCCTTTTCCGCCTGCCCGTCCCGGGCGGAGGGCGGCCGTCTGGGCCAGCTGGTCCGCGGCTCTACCGTGCCCGAATTCGAGGCGGCGCTCGCCCGGATGAACCCGGGGGAGATTGCGCCCGCACCGGTCGAGACCCGGTTCGGGGTCCATGTGGTGGCGCTGGACCGCCACCTGCCCGGCGCGGTGCTGCCCTTCGAAGCGGTGGAGGCACGCATCGCCGCCTGGCTCGAAGCCGCAAGCTGGAGCCGGGGCGTCGCGCAGTTCATCTCGGTGCTGGCCGCGGAGGCCGATATCCGGGGCGTCGCACTGGCAACGGCGGAGGGGCCGCTGGTGCGCTGACCCGGCGGCAGATCCCTGGTGACAGGCAGAGGAGGAGGTGCGGGAGCATGGAAACCGACCGGATCGCCCTTGGCGCCCTGACCGAGGGCCTGCCGCCCACGCTTTTCCTCTCGCCGCTCGACCGGATCTTCGCCGATCATTTCCGCCAGCGCGCCCTGTTCCGCAGCCTGGACCGGATCGCTACCACGCCGGATGTCGATCCGGCGCTGATCACCGCCGTGACCGGCTTCCTCGCGACCGAGGTCGAGCCCCACTGGACGGATGAGGAAGACGACCTCTTCCCCCTGCTCCGCGCCCGCGCGCGCCCCGAAGACAGGATCCGCCGGCTGCTGGCGAGGCTCGCCCGCGATCACGACGCCGCCCGGACCGCGCGCGCCCGGATCATCGCCGGCCTGCCCGACCCCGCCACCCGCCGCGATCCGGCCTTCCGCGAGATGCTGACCGGCTTCGCGGCGGATGAGCGCCGGCATCTCTGCCTGGAGAACGCCGTGGTCCTGCCGATTGCGCGGGCCCGGCTCGGCCATCAGGATCTGATGGTGCTGGGCCAGCGCATGGCCGCGCGGCGCGGCGTGCCCATCGCCATGACGGAGTATGTGACATGACCTCCCCCGGAGAGTGCAACTGCGACGGCCCCGGGCTGCTCGCCCTCGACCAGGCGGTGGCCCGCGCCGTGGCGCTCTGCCGGCCGGTCACTGACACCGACGACGCGCCTCTGGCCACGGCGGCGGGCCGGATCTCGGCCGCACCGCTCGTCGCTCCGGAACCGATGCCCCGCTTCGACCATGCCGCGATGGACGGCTATGCCCTCCGTGGCGAGGATCTGGGCGGCAGCGGGCCGTGGCCGTTGCCGGTCACCGGCCTTGCCGCAGCGGGCGGCGCCGCACCGGCAGCGAACAGCGGGCCGCACGCCCTGCGCATCCTGACCGGCGCCCCGGTGCCCGCGGGCTTAGACCGGGTGGTGATGCAGGAAGACTGCACGGCCGGGGACGGGATGGTGACGATCCGCCGCGATCCCGGCCCCGGCGCCAATATCCGCCGCGCGGGAGAGGATGCCCGGGCCGGCCAGATCCTGTTTCCGGCCGGGCGGCGGATCGACGCCGTCGCCGTGGCGCTCGCCGCCATCGCCGGCCGGCCGGTGCTGCCGGTGGTGCGGCGGACCCGGGTCGGCGTGATGACTTTCGGAGACGAGCTGGTGGCGCCGGGCGCCCCACCCGGCCCGGCGGCGATCCATGATTCCAACCGGCCGATGCTGCTGGCGGCGCTGGCGCGGCCCGATGTCGCGGCGGCCGATCTGGGCGCCCTGCCCGATGATCAGGCGATCATCACCGCCGCCATCACCGATGCCGCGGGCCGTTTCGACCTGATCGTCTCGACCGGGGGGGCCTCGGTCGGTGATCGCGATCACCTGAAACCCGCCTTCCTCGCGGCCGGCGGCACAATCGAGGGCTGGCGGGTGGCGATGAAGCCCGGCAAGCCGGTGATGTTCGGCCGGATCGGGGGTGCCGTTTTCCTGGGCCTGCCGGGCAATCCCGTGGCCGCATTGCTGGGCCTGCGCCTGTTCGGCACGGCGATGATCCGCCGGTTGCAGGGGCGCCCGGCCGAGCCCCCGCCGGTCATGGCCGCCGCCGGCTTCACCCATGGCCGCCGGGCCGGGCGTACCGAATTTCTGCCCGCCCGCCTCAGCTGCCAGCCGGGTCGGCAGCCCGCCGTCGTCACCACCGGCGGCAGCGGCGCCGCACGGCTGGTGCCGCTCGTCGCCGCCACCGGATTTGCCGTCATCCCCGCCGCGCAGGACACGGTGGCGCCCGGTGACCCCGTCGGCTGGCTGCCTTTCGCCGACACCGATCTGTCCGGAGACCCGTCATGACCGCCACCGACAGCCCCGCGCCGCGCATGGCCGTGATCATGGTCGATCGCGGCATTCCCGCCGATGCCGTCTTCGATCGGGTGGCAGCCCGGCTCAGGGCCCGGGGCCTGCGGGTCGGCGGCCTGGTCCAGCGCGAAGGCCCCGCACCCGAAGGCTGCTGCGCCGCCATGGATCTGGAAGAGCTGGAGAGCGGCCGGCTGATCCGGATCTCGCAGGATCTGGGCCCCGGCGCCCGCGGCTGCCGGCTGGACCCGCGCGGCCTGGCCGAGGCGGCGATCGCGGCCGAAACCGCGCTGGCCCGCGGGCTCGACCTGCTGGTGATCAACCGCTTCGGCAAGGGCGAGGCCGATGGCGGCGGACTGCGCGCAGTGATGGCCGCCGCACTCGATGCCGGCGTGCCGGTGCTGACCGCCGTCCGCCCGCCCCTATGCCGAGGCCTGCACCGCCTTCCATGGCGGCATGGCGGCCGAACTGCCGGCGGATGAGGCCGCCGTGCTCGCCTGGTTCGCGGAGACCGGATCATGAGCATCCTCCACCCGCCACCGCCCCTGTCGGGCGTGGCAGACGCGGCCCGGGGCTGCCCGCTGATCGACAGCTTCGGCCGCCAGGTCCGCTATCTGCGGCTCTCGGTCACCGATCGCTGCGATCTGCGCTGCGTCTATTGCCTGCCGGCGCAGGCACGCTTTCTGCCGCGCGCCGCCATCCCCTCGCTCGACGAACTGGCCACGCTCGCCGATGTCTTCATCGCAGCCGGGATCCGCCGCATCCGCCTCACCGGCGGCGAACCGCTGGTCCGGCGCGGCGTGATGACCCTGGTGGCGCGGCTGGGCGCGCTGGTCGCCCACGGCATGCTCGACGAGCTGACGCTCACCACCAACGGCACCCAGCTCGCCCGACATGCCGACGCCCTTGCGGCCGCCGGGGTGCGGCGGGTGAACGTCTCGCTCGACAGCCTCGATCCCGGCCGCTTCGCCGCCCTCACCCGCGGCGGCGATCTGGACCAGGTGCTGGCCGGCATCGACGCGGCGCAGGCCGCCGGGCTGCATGTGAAGCTCAACACCGTGGCGCTGGCGGGCGAGATCGAGCACGAGATCGACCGGCTGATCCGCTTCGCCCATGGCCGGGGCATGGATCTGACCCTGATCGAGGTCATGCCGCTGGGCGAGACCGGCACCGATCGCCGCCACCAGCACCTGCCGCTCAGCCACTTCCGCGCCGAACTCGGCCACCGCTGGACGCTCACCGATCTGCCCGACCGCACGGCCGGCCCGGCGCGCTATGTCCGGATCGAAGAGACCGGCGGCCGGCTCGGCTTCATCACCCCGCTCAGCCACAATTTCTGCGAAAGCTGCGACCGGGTGCGGGTGTCGGCCACCGGCCGGCTCTATACCTGTCTCGGCCATGAAGGCTCGGTCGATCTGCTGCCGGCGCTGCGTGGCGGCGGTGCCGCGGCGGCCGAAGACGTGATCCGCCGGGCGCTGCTGCTCAAGCCCCGCGGCCATGATTTCGTCGTCGACCGCCACCGCGTGCAGGGCATCGGCCGCCACATGGCGGCACTCGGCGGCTGACACGCGCCTTAACCGAAAGCCCTCTCCCATGCGCATCGGCATCCTGACCATCTCGGACCGCGCGGCCGACGGCCGCTATCAGGATCAGGGCGGCCCGGCCATCGAGGCCTGCCTTTCCGCCCGGATCACCAGCCCCTGGACACCCGACCGGCGGATCGTGCCTGACGGGATCGAGCCGGTTTCGGCCGCCCTGATCGATCTGGCCGACCGGGCCGGGGCCGGGCTGATCCTGACCACCGGCGGCACCGGGCCCTCACCACGCGACCTCACCCCCGAAGCCCTCGCCCGGGTGATCGACCGCGAGATGCCGGGCTTCGGCGAGGCGATGCGCGCCGCCAGCCTGAAGACCGTGCCCACCGCCATCCTGTCGCGCCAGACCGCCGGGCTGCGCGGCTCGACGCTGATCGTCACCCTGCCCGGCAAACCGGCCGCGATCGGCGTCTGCCTCGATGCCGTCTTCCCCGCCATCCCCTGGTGCCTGGAATTGACCGGGGCCGGGCGGATCGATGCCGCCGGTGCCTTCCGCCCGGCCTGACGCACAGGGAGAAAGATCCGATGACCAGCCGCCCCTCCGGCGCCGCCCTCAGGCGGGCGGGACCGCCGATCCTGCACGGTTTCCGCCTGTTCTTCCTCACCGCCTCGATCTGGGCGGTGCTGGCGATGGCGATCTGGGTGCCGCTGCTGCGCGGGATCTTCGCCCTGCCGGGCGGCCTCGGCCCGATCGACTGGCACGCCCATGAAATGGTCTTCGGCTATGTCTTCGCCGTGGTGGCGGGCTTCCTGCTGACGGCGGTGCCCAACTGGACCGGGCGCCTGCCGCTGACCGGCCGGCCGATCGCGGTGCTTGGCCTGCTCTGGCTGGCCGGACGCGTCGCCATGGCATCGGCGGGCCTCGCCGGCACAACCGGCCCCTGGATCACGGCCGGGTTCGATCTCGTCTTTCCGGTGGTTCTGGCGCTCGCGATCGGCCGCGAGATCCTGGCAGCCCGCAACCAACGCAACCTGAAGGTTCTGGTCCTGCTCGCCCTGCTGATCGCCGCCGATGCCGGGTTTCATGCCGCGCTGATCCTGGAGACCGATACCCGGCCCTGGCTGCGCGCCGGGCTGGGGGTGACCCTGCTGCTGATCATGCTGGTCGGCGGGCGGATCGTGCCCAGCTTCACCCGCAACTGGCTGGCGAAGCAGCCCGGAGCCGGCCCGCTGCCGGTGCCCTTCAACCGTGTCGATGCGGTTTGCATGGCGGTTGCGGCCATGGCCCTGGCGCTCTGGGCCATCCTGCCCGAGGCAATGGTCACCGCCTGGGCGGCGCTCGCAGCCGGGCTGCTGCACATCGCCCGCCTTGCCCGCTGGGCCGGCTGGCGGACCGGTGGCGAGGCACTGGTGCTGGTGCTGCACCTCGCCTATGCCTTCGTGCCGATCGGGTTCCTGGCCGTCGCGCTGTCGGTTCTGCTGCCGGGCAGCCTCACCCCGCAGGCGGCGCTGCACGCCTGGAGCGCCGGTGCCGTCGGGCTGATGACCCTGGCGGTGATGAGCCGCGCGGCACTCGGCCATGGCGGGCTGCCGCTGACGGCCGGGCCCGCCGCGCGCACGGCCTATGCCTGCCTGACGGTCGCGGCGCTGGCGCGGGTCGCCGCCGGCAGCAGCCTTGCCGGCGATCTGACCATGCCGCTCACCGATCTGGCCGCGGGCGGCTGGATCGCGGGGTTCCTGATTTTCATCATCGGCTATCGCCGGGTCCTGACCGGCCACAGCGCCAAGGGCTGATCGCGGCGGTCAGGCCATCTCCACCCGGTTGCGGCCGTTCTGCTTGGCGCGGTACATGGCGCGATCGGCTGCGGCAAGAGCTGCCTCCAGCCCGGCGCCGTCGGGTGTCACCAGCGCCACCCCCAGGCTGGCCGATCCGCAATAGGCCTCGACGCCGGGCCCGAGCGGCACCTCGACGCCGCGAATGGCGTCGAGCAGCCGCACGGCGATCCTCCGCGCCTCCACCCCGTCGACATCGGTCAGCAGCACGGCGAATTCCTCGCCGCCGATCCGGCCCAGCAGATCCTCGCAGCGCAGGCTCGCCTGCATCACACCCGCCAGCCTGGCCAGCACCCGATCCCCGGCCGGATGCCCCCAATTGTCGTTGACCCGCTTGAAATGATCGGCATCGACGGTGATCACCGCGGCCGGCCGGCCCTCCCCGGCCAGACGGTCGGTCAGCGCCCGCGCCTTTTCCATGAAGGCGGTGCGGGCGAGCGTGCCGGTCAGCCCGTCATGGGTGGCGGCATGATGCAGGCGCTCCATCAGCTCTTCGCGGCTGGCGGTGACCGCGACGACGGTGAGCGGCGCCAGCGCGGTGAGGGTGATGCCGATGCGGATCGAGATCATGTCCTCGCGCGGGATCGGCGGGCGCGAGGTGCACATGCCCCGCCGACACCATCAGCACCATGGCGAGCGCCGAGACCAGAACCAGTACCGCGGTGCCGAACGGCCGGTAGCGCAACGCGCACCAGAGCAACGCCGGTACCGGAAAGGTCAGCGCCCCGGCACCGCCGACCAGCACGGTGGCCAGCAGCGACAGGGCCAGTGCCACGGCCGGCGCCCAGCGCCAGGGGGCGACCTCTTCCAGCCGCGGGATCGGCGGCCGGCGCCGGCGTTCGGGGCGGGGCGGCAGCGCCGGGGGCGCCGACGATGCGCCCAGCCGCTCCGGCATGGTCAGGATCACCGGCAGGATGGCCATCACGTTCAGCAGATCGGCACCGAACCAGTTGCCGAAGGCCTCGACCGGCGAGCGGCCGAACAGCACGGCCTCGGCCTGGCACCCCAGCCCGGCACCGACGGTCGCGACCGCCAGCGCCGTGCCCGCCAGCGCCAACACCCCGGACGACCGGGTGAGCGCCAGCTGCGCAGGCGTGAGCCGCCGGAGCAGCAGCACCCCCACCGCAACCCCGGCCATGTTGGCCGCCGTCATCCACAGGCTGACATCCAGCGGCGAACCGGTGAGATAATCCGCCAGCACATAGCCGAGGGCCGCCCCCAGCCACCCCGCCGGGCCTGATGTCCCCTTCCAGCGCAACATCATGCCGAGCAGGATCGCATTGGCCGGCCAGACCGCCGCCAGAAAGCCCACCGGCCGGGTGAAGATCCCGAACAGCGCAGCGATGAAGATGATCAGGAACACGACCCCGGCCCGGGCGGGGTGGCGAAGCCAGGCCGGCATCGGCCGGGTCGGCTGCAACCCGGCCGGCTGCCTGGTGGCGATCGGTTCCTGCGGCGACATGGCCTGCCCCTCCCCCTGTCCGATGCGGGTGCATCGGACAGGCGTTCTATCACCGTTTCGCTCCGGTTGCCAAAGCGTACATGTGGCGTGGCAGGGAAGGCCTTCGTCACTCAGTGATTGAGGAGCTGCGACAGAAAGGTCCTGGCGCGTGGTGTCGCCGGATCGGAGAAGAAGCGGGCCGGATCGGCCTGTTCGACGACCCTGCCATCGGCCATGAACACCACCCGGTCGGCCACCTGGCGGGCAAACCCCATCTCATGGGTCACACAGATCATCGTCATGCCGTCACGTGCCAGCGTGACCATCACCTCGAGCACCTCCGAGATCATCTCGGGATCCAGCGCCGAGGTCGGCTCGTCGAACAGGATCATCCGAGGCTCCATGCACAGCGCGCGGGCGATCGCCACACGCTGCTGCTGCCCACCCGACAGCTGCCCCGGATACTTGTCGGCCTGATCGGCGATGTGCACCCGTGCAAGACAGGCCATCGCCCGTTCCCGGGCGGCACGCCTGGACAGCCGGCGCACGCAGAGCGGCGCCAGCATGCAGTTGTCGATCACCGTCAGATGCGGGAACAGGTTGAAATGCTGGAAGACCATGCCGGCCTCACGCCTGACGGCGTCGACATTGTCCAGCCGGTCATCGAGTTCCCGGCCGAAAACGGCAATCGAACCGCCATCATGCTCCTCCAGCCGGTTGATGCAGCGGATCAGGGTGGATTTGCCGGACCCGGAAGGACCGCAGATCACCACTTTTTCGCCCAGGGCGACATCCAGATCGATCTCCTTCAGCGCCTGATAGCCGCTGTAGAACTTGTTCATCCCGCGGATGACCACGGCCGGTTCCTGCAACGACATGGACGCACTACCTCCGGGACGAGTTCAGCCGGTGCTCCAGATGTGCACCATAGCGGGAGAGCGAGAAGGTGAAGGCGAAGTAGATCAGGGCAACGAAGAGATAGACTTCCAGATAGGCGAAGTTCCACTCGGCATCGCCATAGGCGGTGGCACCCGAGGCCAGAACCTCGAAGAAGCCGATCACCACGATCAGCGAGGTTTCCTTGAAGGTGACGACCAGCTGGTTGACCGTCGGCGGCAGGATGGCCTTGAACACCTGGGGCAGCAGCACCCGCAGGATGCGGTCGCGATAGGGCAGCCCCAGCGCCATGGCCGCCTCCTCCTGCCCTTTGGGCAGGGCCTGGAAGCCGCTGCGCAGGATCTCGGCCTGATAGCAGGCGAAGAACAGCGCAAAGACCAGGATCACCCGGTAGAGCTTGTCGCCCTGAAGCCAGCCGGGCAGTGCAAAGGGCAGGACGATCGCCGCAGTGTAGATCAGCGCCAGCAGCGGCAGGGCACGGATGGTGTCGATGATCCCGCCGGTGATCGTCGCCAGCGGCTGAAGCTTCGACCGTCGGACCAGGGCGAGAAGAATGGCGAGCGGCATGCCGATGATCACCACCGAGGCGAAGACGAAAAGGGTGAGGGCGAGCCCGCCCCAATCCTGCGGCGACAGTTCACGCAGCCCGGCGAAGCCGCCGCTCATCAACAGGTAGAAGCCGGTGAAACCACCCACCCACAACAGGGCGATCCGCCGCAGGTTCCACATCCGCGGCCAGGCGGACAGCAGGCCTGCACCGATCAGCAGGGCACAGCCGAGCGCCGAACGCCACTGCTCTTCGACGGGATAGAGGCCGAACAGGATCAGCCGCCAGCGGGCGTCGATCACGCTCCAGCAGGCGCCGGCATCGGCCGCCCGGCAGAGGGCACGGTCCGCCTGGTCCCAGACCGCCGAGACCACCGCCCAGTCGCCGACCCTGATCACGATCCAGCCGATCGCAAGGCCGAAGATCAGGCTGGCACAGCCACTGCGCCAGCTGCGGAAATAGCCGGCCCGAAGCTCGCCCCATGACCGCGGCAACAACCGCACCGGGGCGAGCCGGCCGCCTGACATGCGCAGTTGGTCGCCCTTCAGCCGGATCACGGCATTGATCCGGTTGAAGAGGGTGGCCAGCAGATAGTTGATGCACCAGAACACGACCATGAAGATGCCGATCAGCTCGAAAGTCTGGCCGCTCTGGTTGATCGCGTTGGAAACGACGAGGAAGAAGTCGGCGAAGCCGACCGCAAGGCCGATCGTGGTCGCCTTGAGCAGCCAGACATACTGGCTGGTCAGAGTCGGCATCACCGCCCGGATCGCCAGCGGCAACCGGATCTGGAAGAAGGTCGCGGCATCGCTCAGGCCCAGCGCCTTCGAGGCCTCGATCAGGCCGCGATCCACCGACTGGAATCCCGAGCGGATGATCTCGGCGATATAGGCCGAGCCGTAGACCGCGAGTGCGATGACGCAGGCCAGCATCTCCTGCGACAGGCGGAAGCCGCCCCGCAGGTTCAGCCCCTTCAGCGCCGGCAGGTCGAGCAGCGGCGTGCCCGGCACGTGGGTCGCCTGGAAGATGGCCACCGACAGGCCCAGTGCCGCCAGAAGGGCCAGTCCCGCGCGGCGAAACTTCGTGCCCGGCGTTGCACCACCCCTATTGGCCAGAAGCAGCCAGAGGGCGGTGGCCACCCCTGCGACCATCACGACGCAGATGGCGATGCCGGCGGCCACCGGCAGGTTCGCCACCGGCAGATAGACGCCGCGATTGCTGAGGAACAGCGCATCGCCCATCGACACCGCCTGACGCGGGGGCGGAAGGGCGGTGAGGATCTTGTACCACAGCATCAGCTGCACCAGCATCGGCACGTTGCGGAAGATTTCCACATAGACCGTGCCGGCCAGGCTGGCGACCGCATTGCGGGAACTGCGGATGGTACCGATCACGACGCCGACCACGGTCGCGATCGAGAGCGACACCGCCCCCAGCAGCAGCGTGTTGAGCAGGCCGGCGAGCAGCGCCTTCCAGTAAGGATCGGTCGGCCCGAAGGGAATGACCGAGAAGCCGAGATCCCAGCCGGTCGCGCGCCACAGGAAACCGAAACCGCTCGCCATGCCGTTGAACGCAATGGCGGCCCGGGCATTGCCGACCAGCCAGACGACCAGGGCCGCGAGGGCCCCGATCACCACCATCTGAATCACAAGGCTGCGGGTGCGTGCGGATCCCAGACCGTTCAGACGGCGCCTTTCCCCGGTCAGCGGACCGGGGATGCGGGGCCGGCCCCGCCCGCCGCGCGCGATCTCCGCCATCAGTCGAACGCGACCGGATAGTGGACGCCGCCATCCTTCCACAGCGCATTGATCCCGCGTTCGAGCCTGAAGGCCGACTCCATGCCGAGATCACGCTCCCAGATCTCGGAATAATTGCCGTTCACCTTGATGACATTATAGGCCCAGTCGTCGGGCAGACCCAGGCGCTTGCCCACGCCGGGGGTGGTGCCCAGCATGGTGGCGATGGCCGCACTCGGCGGATTGGCGCGGATCTCGTCGACATTCTTCGAGGTGATGCCCTCCTGCTCCGCAAACCAGAGAGCGTTGAGCGCCCAGTTGGCAATGTCTTCCCACTGGTCGTCGCCTTCTTTCACGTACCAGACCTGCGCTTCCAGAGAGACCACATCGGGCAGGATCAGCTGGTCGTCGGGGGTCTTCGCGTTCATGCGCGACACGGCGAGCGTCGAAGCCGTGCCGATGATCCCGTCACAGCGCCCTTCGAAATAGGCCGACAGCAGTTCTTCCCACTTCTCGTAGGACACCGTCTCCAGACTGATGCCCTTGGCCGCGGCATATTCGGCGATCACCCGCTCATTGGTCGAACCGGCCGGCGCACAGATCGATCCGCCATCCAGATCGGTAATGTGCGCAGCGCCCAGCTCCTTGTGGGTCATCACCTGAAAGGTGCCGATGATGTAGGGGCGCGAGGCGTTGAAGCCGAGTTCGGTATCGCGGCTCTGGGTCCAGCCGCTCTGCTTGATCACCACGTCGAGTTCGCCCGACTGGAGGGCCGGCCAGCGCTGGGCCCAACTGATCGGGATCAGATCCAGATGGCCTTCATAGGTGCCGAAGATCGCGGTCGCGAACACCCGGCACATGTCGATGTCGAAGCCGGTCCAGTTGCCGGTGCCGTCGACCTGAGCGAAGCCCAGCTGGCTGCCGGTATGGGCCGGGCAACGGAGCGCGCCACGCTTCTGGACCTCCGCCAGCTTGCCCGCAGCCGGCCTTCCCTCTGCATATGCCGCATGACCCGACATCACCAGACAGGCGAGACCGACACCCGCCATGATTCCCTTGTACATCTCCCGTTCTCCCTGTCGTTGCCGGACGCCCTTCCCACAGACGTTCCGGTGGATGATGCTCTCGCCCTCAAGATGATCTGAAATGATCAGAGCTGCATTTTTGTCGACTTCAAATCCATCATCTCCAGGATCATCGTCACCTACTCTGCGCCCCGGCTGCCTTTTATCCCAAATTCATTCTTTTGGGTGGCTCATGCCTTAAATGCATGGATTGCGGTCACGATGCCACCTGCAAAGGAGCCTCGAGGTCACGCAGAATCTGCACCAGCCGATCGATCTCGGTGGCATCGAGCCCGGTGACCGGGGTGCGCAACACGCCGCCATCCGTGCCCTGCAGCTTCATCGCGGCCTTGATCGGGCTCGGGAAGCTTCGGGTCACGAGGCCCAGCGCCAGCGGGTTCAGCTTCTGCTGCAAAGCCCGGGCCCGGGCGACGTCACCGGCGGCCACGGCCTTCCAGAGATCGACGGTCAGTTCGGGCGCCACATTGGACGTGTAGGTGACGGCACCGGCACCGCCGGCGAAGCCAAGCTCGGCGATATAGCTGTCCCGTGAGGTATAGACCGCCACCCGCGGTGACAGCCGCCGCACGCCTTCCGATGCCTGGAGCTGATCGCCTTCCTTCACACCCACGAAATGCGGGCTCACCTCGGCGATCGCCTCCAACTCGTCCAGGCTCAGCATCGGCGAGGTGTAGGTCGTGTTGTAGACGATGTAGTCGAGATCCGAGACGCTGCCCATCCGGCGGAAATAGGCCACACGTTCGGCCTGGGTCAGGCGGTAGAAGAACGGTGCCAGGATCATCAACCCCTGAGCACCGATCGCTTCGGCCGCGCGGATGTCCTCGACGGTCTCGAAGTCCCCGACACTGCCGGCCGTGGCGATGACTGCAGCCCGGCCGGCGAGGGTGTCGACGGCACAGCGCAGCGCGTCGCGGCGTTCGGCCGGCCGCAGGCTGCCGCCCTCGCCGGTGACCGCGTTCATCACCACACCCGCACAGCCGGCATCGGCCAGCCGGACCAGATGCCGCGCAAGGGCGTCGAAATCGATGCGGCCGTCGGAATCGAACGGCGTGATGGAGGCTGCCAGAATGCCCTGCAAACTGCTCATGCCCTGCGAACTGCTCATGTGGGTCTCCGGTATCTCAGACGAAACGGTGGACGATCGGGCCAGGCAACGGACACGGGCTGGCTGCCCTCGCCCGCGGCCATTGCCGGGTCGGATCGGAAAGGAACGGGAAGCTCGCCGCTCAGTCGATGGCGGTCGCCGCCACCGCGGGATGTGCTGCAAATGCGTCGAACCAGACGGCCAGGCCCGGCCGGGTGTCGCGCCAGGCCAGATCGCCGAGGCGGAAGTCCAGATAGGCAAGCGCGCAGAACACCGAGATCGTGCCGATGTCCATCCGCTGGCGAAGTCCCTCGGCTTCCGTTTCGAGGCAATCGAGGCCGTCGACGATCTTGCTGCGCCAGGCCTCGATCCATGCCGGCCAGCGCAGGGCCTCGGGACGCAGGGCCGTCTCGTAACGGCACTGAAGTGCCGCATCGACCATGGTATCGGCCAGTGCGGCCTGGCGCTGATTGCGCCACAGGTCGTCGCCGGTGCCTATCACGCCCCCCCCGGCAACCATGTCCAGATAGGCGCAGATCACCGGGCTGTCGAACACCACGGTGCCGTCGTCGGCGATCAGCACCGGGATCTGGCCCGACGGATTGATGCGGCGGAAATCGGGGTCACGGCGGGTGAGATCGCCCGGCGTGCGGATCAGTTCCAGACGATCGGCCAGACCCAGGAGATGGGCGACGATCATCACCTTGCGCGCGAAGGGCGAGCTTGGGGAGTGATGAAGCTTCATGGGGTCCTCCGGGCGGCCGCGGGGAAGAGTCGGAACCTGCCGGCGGAATAGGGTGCGAGATCGAGCGCCGGCACTTCGTCCGCAGCCAGCGCCGCCACCAGCCGTGCCGTGGCCGGCGCCATCGACGGACCGGCATGACCATGGCCGAACGCATACAGGACCTGCACGCAGCGTCGGGCGCGGCCGATCACCGGCAATCCGTCGGGGGTCGAGGGGCGGTGGCCCATCCAGCGATCGACCCGCACCTCCGGCGCGCCGGTATCGAGCCCCGGCAGGCCACGCGCGGCATGGTGCAGGACGATATCGGCCCGGCGCCAGTCCGGAGCCTTGTCGACGGGCGCCAGCTCCACCTGTCCCGCCGCCCGAAACCCGCCGGGCTGGGGTGAGACGGCGATCTTGCCGTCGCTCAGTATGACCGAATGCCGCGGACCGACGCTGGCACCTGACACATGGACATGATAGCCGCGCTCCGAGGCCAGCGGCACCCTGTCCCCCAGTTTGCGGGCAAGGACATCCGAGCGGATGCCGGCAGCGATCACCGCATGGCTGCACGGCATCAGTCCGTTATCGGCCTCCACCGCCACCAGCCGGCCGGCCTCGATCCGAAAGCCGATCGCGCGCGCCGCCAGCACCTCGCCGCCACCACGAACCAGCAGCGCCGCCAGCGCCTGGCAATAGCCGGCGGTGTCCGCAAGCCAGGCTCCATCCTCGATCGAGGTGGCGAAGCCATAGCCCTCGGCAAGGTCGGGTTCACGCGCCCTGAGATCCGCGGCCTCGATCTCGCGCAGCCCGATGCCCAGCCGCGCCCGGATTCCTGCCTCGGCCTTGCCGGCCAGATAGGTTTCCCGCCTGCGAAAAACCGTGACCAGACCATCGCGCCGGACCAGTTCCGGCACACCGGCCGCCTCGGACCATCGGACATAGTCCGAAATCGCATCGCGGCAGAGGGCGTAGCGCCGCCTGGCGCAGGCCTCGACCTTCTCCCAGCTGCTGCCCGCCAGCAGGAAACGCACCAGCCAGGGCGCAAGCCGTGGCAGATCCATCGGCGACAGATAGAACGGCCCGGTCGGATCCATCAGGAAGCCTGGCACCTTCTTCCACAATCCCGGGACCGAGGTCGGCATGACCGATGCCGGATTGATCCAGGCGCCATGACCATAGGATGCGGATTGCCGCCCGCCTGCCGGCCCGGGATCCAGCACCACCACCTGCCGGCCGCGGCGCTGCAGTTCCAGCGCCACATGCAACCCGACGATGCCGGCACCGATCACGACACAGCTTCCGGTCATGTTCTCGCCCCCCATGGTCAGCGCCCCCTCCGGCGCAGCCCGGCCATCTCGCGGACGTCCTTGCGGTCCTTGGCCGCCACCCAGCGCGCGGCCACGAACGGGCTCAGACCATGGAAGGGCAGCGGCCGCATCGGCTCGAAGGGAATGGTCAGCGCGGTTTCGGGTTCGCCCAGCGCATCGCGGGCAAGGTCGCGCCCGAAGGTCGTGCCCATGGCGACGCCACGGCCGTTGCAGCCCAGCGCCGCGGTCACGCCCGGCGCCAGACGGTGAAGCTTCCAGGTGCCGGCCAGGCTCATCGCCATCCAGCCGCTCCAGCGGATCTCCGGATCCAGCCGGACCGGCGCCAGCTGGGGAAAGATCTCCTCCAGCCGTGCCACGCTACGGGCAAGATCGGGTCCGGTGTCATGGCCGACCGGCGGGCCATAGCCGTTGAAATGGATCCGCAGATCGCTGGTCACCCTGAGCCCGATCAGCAGGCGGCGACGGTCGGTCATCACTGCCGCCCCGGGCAGGACGCTACGGGCGACGGCCTCGGACAGTGGTTCGGTCGCAAAGTGGTAGGACCGCGCCGGCACCACCGTCCGGCGCAGTCCCGGCCAGAGGTCGTCGGCATAGGCATTTGTACACAGGATCACCCGGGTGGCCGTCACCTGGCCTCGGGCGGTACGGATGATCCAGCGCGGGCCGTCGGCCGCGATCGACAGCGCCCGGCTGTCCTCGAACACCCTGGCGCCGAAGCCGATGGCGGTACGGACCAGGCCACGGACATAGGCCATGGCGTTGACTGCACCGCCACGTTCATCCTTGAAAGCGCCCAGATAGAGCCGGCTGCCGATCTGCCGGGCGGCCTCGTCGCGATCCAGGAACCTCACCGGCTTGCCTTCGCGGGCCATGACCTCCGCCCGGGCCGACAGCTCCGCCGCCGCAGCCGGGGAATGGGCGGCGACGATCACGCCCCCCCGGCGCACCCCGGCATCGAAGCCGTGCCGCTCCGCCAGGCCGAACACCAGATCGGGCCCCGCTTCGCAGGCTTCGTTGAAACGTGGTCCATGCAGGGGGCCATAGCGCCGCACCGCCTCGTCGAGGCTGAGCTTCGAAGCCGGGGCCACATGGCCGGCATTGCGGCCCGAGGCTCCCCAGCCGACGGCATTCGCTTCCAGTACGACCACGGACGCACCTGCCCCGGCCGCGTGCAGCGCCGCGGATGCGCCGGTGATCCCACCGCCCACGATCGCCACATCCGCGTCCACCGCACCGACCAGGGCCGGAAGGTCGAGCGGCGCACCGGCGCGAGCCGTAAAGGCGGTACGTGGCAGGTCGCGTGGATCGGAATTCGGGCTGTACACGGGCGGCATTCCCTGAGCGAGGCCAGCGTCGGCACGGCCAGGCCGCATGACGCGCTACCCCCTGAGCCTAGGCCCGGCAGAGACCTGCCACAAATGCATCTTTCCCCCCATGTCATATCCATTTTGGAATGAGCTGTATGACCTCAAGGTTCTGGAGATTTCAGGGGGCCGGATGCCTCAGGATTCCGGATGCTGGCCGATCTGCCTGGCTGCGACCGCCTGAACATGCGCGATGAAAGCCTCTGCAACCACCGAGAGCGGCCGCTGCTGGGGCAGGATCAGGCCCAGCGCGATCGGCACATGCGGTTCGAACGGCACCACCTCGAAGCTCTCCCGGCCGTCGCGGAACGAGACCGAAAAAGGATCGACCAGGCCGACCCTGTCGCCGATCTCGACGAATTTGCGCACGATGTGGCTATGGTTGGTCGCGATCACCTGATTGATCCAGATGCCCGCCTCCGCCAGCGAGGCCATGATCACCGCGCCCAGGCCCAGCGTTCCCGGATAGGACACGAACGCCACCCCGTCCAGGTCGCGCGGCGTGATCCGTCTCCGTCCGGCCAGCGCATGGCTGCGCGGCACCAGACAGACGATCCCGGCACTGACCAGGGTGTGTGTGGTCAGATGCTCTTCCCTCTGCGGATAGTGCACGAAACCGAAATCATAGAGCCCCTGGGCGACCATTGTATGGATCTTCTCGGCATCGACCACGTCGACCTGGATCTGGAGCGTCGGATGTTCGTCCCGGAAGGCCTCGATCGCGCCCGGCAGCAGCGAGATACCGAAGGTCGCGAGGGTGGCGATGCGCAGGGTCGGCTTGCGCAGCGGCGAATTCGCCCGTCCGAAGGTTTCGATCAGATCGATCTGCTGCATCAGTCGGGCGACATGCTGTGCCAGCAGTTCGGCCTCGGGCGTGGGCCGCAGCTTGCCGCCGGTGCGCACGAACAACGGTACGCCGACCGTTTCCTCGATCTGCTTCAGCGTCTTGCTGGCATTGGGCTGGGTGGTGTTCAGCTCGTCGGCCGCCTCGGTCACCGAGCCGGTCTTCATGTAGACGAGGAAAGTCTCCAGCTGGCGGATCTTCAGACGGTGCATGGGTATCCGGCGGGCGACAGGAAAAGGGGCAGCACCTCATTCTATGGCCGATGCGGGGTGGGAAGGCAAATCCGCCGGCACCGACCTCTGCCGGCTGTTTCTTTCGCACCTGCGTAATCCCACGTACGCAGCCCGCCGTATTTTCGCAGCGCAGCAAATCCCCGACCATTCGATGGCGCGATGCGGACCGTTCCCCCGGCGGCCGTGTCCCGAAGCTCCATCGATCAGGAGGGGACATGACCCTGACCCATTCAGCGGGCCACGCGCCCCGGTTCGGCCTGAAGCGGCTGGCGGCCGCGGTGGCCGTGTCCGTCACCACCTCGCTGGCCGCCATGGCCGGCATCGGCGACGTCGCGCAGGCGGCACCGGCCACCGCCGAGGTCAACACCACGGGCCTGGCCGTCACCGATACCGAGGTCACCGTCGGCATCCTGCACTCGGTCACCGGCACCATGGCGATCTCGGAAACCGGGTCGGTTCAGGCGGAAAAGCTCGCCATCGAGCAGATCAACGCCTCGGGCGGCATCCTGGGCCGGCAGATCAAGATCATTCAGGAAGACGGCGCCAGCGACTGGCCGACCTTCGCCGAGAAGGCCCGCAAGCTGCTGGTCAACGACAAGACCGCGGCGGTGTTCGGCTGCTGGACCTCGGCCAGCCGCAAGGCGGTGCTGCCGGTGTTCGAAAAGGAAAACGGCCTGCTCTACTACCCGACCTTCTATGAAGGCCTGGAGCAGTCGCCCAACGTGTTCTACACCGGCCAGGAAGCCACCCAGCAGATCCTGGCGGGCATCGACTGGGTGATGAAGGACAAGGGGGCCAAGTCGTTCTATCTGCTCGGCTCCGACTATATCTGGCCGCGCACCTCGAACAAGATCGCCCGCAAGCATATCGAGATGAACGGCGCCCAGGTTCTGGGTGAGGAATACTTCCCGCTGGGCCACACCCAGTTCAATTCGGTCATCAACAAGATCAAGCTGCGCAAGCCCGACGTGATCTACGCCATCATCGTCGGCGGCAGCAACGTCGCCTTCTACAAGCAGCTCAAAGCCGCCGGTATCGACCTCAGCAAGCAGACCCTGCTGACCATCTCGGTCACCGAGGACGAGGTCCGCGGCATCGGCGGCGAGAACATCGCCGGCGCCTATGCGGCGATGAAGTACTTCCAGTCGCTCGACAACGAGAACAACAAGGCGTTCGTCAAGGCCTTCAAGGACATGTGGGGCCAGGACATGGTGATCGGCGACGTCACCCAGGCCGCCTATCTGGGCCCCTGGCTGTGGAAGGCCGCGGTCGAAAAGGCCGGTTCCTTCGACGTCGACAAGGTCCGCGAGGCCTCGCCCGGGATCGAGCTGACCACCGCGCCCGAAGGCTATGTCAAGATCCACCCGAACCATCATCTGTGGAGCAAAACCCGCATCGGCCTCGCCAAGCCCGACGGCCAGTTCGAGGTGCTCTACGAGACCGCAGAGCTGATGGAGCCCGATCCCTTCCCGAAGGGCTATCAGTAAAGCGCGGACCGGCGGCAGGGCGCGGGCAGTGCTTCCCCCTGCCCGCGCCTGCCGCCGCAACCGGCCGAAGCCGCTCCCTTTTCTCCCGCGCCTGCCCCCCTCACACTCTCCTCCTCCCGCTCTCCCCCACCCGTTCCTGTCCATCCCACCACGGCGCGCGCCGCCCCGATCGGGGCGCTGCCGCCGTCCGTCCGGGAGGTGTCGCATGTTCGACGGCTACACGGCGTCAGAGCTGGTCTCGATCCTGGCCATGCAGGGCTTCGCCGGTCTGATCCTCTTCTCCGTCTTCCTGCTGATGGCGCTGGGTCTCGCGATCATCTTCGGCCAGATGGGCGTCATCAACATGGCGCATGGCGAATTCATGATCCTCGGCGCCTACATGACCTATCTCACCTCGCATCTGGTTCAGGACTACGCGCCCGGCCTGTTCGGGGGCTATTTCTTCCTGGCCATGATCGTGGCCTTCATCGCCGCGGGTGCGCTGGGCCTGTTGCTGGAATGGGCGCTGATCCGCCATCTCTATCGGCGACCGCTCGACACGCTGCTCGCCACCTGGGGCGTGTCGCTGATCCTGCAACAGCTCTACCGTTCGATCTTCGGCGCCCGCGAGGTGGGCGTCACCCTGCCCGACTGGATGATGGGCGCGATGTCGCTCACCGACACGATCGAGGTGCCGATCAACGGCCTGTTCGTGATGGCGCTGACGCTGGTCATCTCGGGCATCGTCTTCCTGCTGATGTTCCGCTCCTCATGGGGGTTGCAGGTGCGCGCGGTCACCCAGAACCGGGTGATGGCGGGTGCCGCCGGCATCAACGGCCGCCGGGTCGATGCCATGACCTTCGCGCTCGGCTGCGGCATCGCCGGCGTCGCAGGCTCTGCCTTCACCATGATCGGCTCCACCGGCCCGACCTCGGGCCAGCTCTACATCGTCGACACCTTCCTGGTCGTCGTTTTCGGCGGCGCGCAGAGCCTGCTCGGCACCATCGCCTCGGCGCTCACCATCTCGCAGTCGCAGTCGACGCTGGAATTCTTCCTCTCGGGCAGCATGGCCAAGGTGTTCACGCTGCTGGTGGTGGTGCTGATCCTGCTGGTCCGGCCGCAGGGGCTGTTCGTCCTCAAAGTGCGGAAGGGCTGAGACGATGACCGATGCCGTGACCCGGACCGCCTCCCCCGCCGCCATCCCCACCCCCTCGCGCCTGGCGCTCATGCTCGGCACGAAGCGGGACATGATCGGGATCCTGCTCTTCGCCGTGCTCATCCTGGTCGTGCTGCCGCTCGGCCTCGACCTCTTCCGGCTCAACAACATCGGCAAATACCTCACCTACGCCTTCGTGGCGGTGGGCCTGGTGCTGTGCTGGGGGCTGGGCGGGGTGCTGTCGCTGGGCCAGGGGGTGTTCTTCGGCCTCGGCGGCTATGCCATGGCCATGTTCCTGAAGCTCGAAGCCTCGTCGCCCGAAGCCACCGCCATCCAGTCCACCCCCGGCATCCCGGATTTCATGGACTGGAACCAGCTGACGACCCTGCCCTGGTTCTGGGAGCCCTTCCACAACCTGGCATTCACCATCCTCGCGGTCGTGGCCGTGCCGACCATCTTCGCCTTCTTCCTGGGGGCCATGCTGTTCCGGCGGCGGGTGGGCGGGGTCTATTTCGCGATCATCACCCAGGCGGTCGCCTCTATCCTCACCATCCTGATCATCGGCCAGCAGGGGCTGACCGGCGGCATCAACGGCATCACCGACCTGCGCACCCTGCTCGGCTGGGACATCCGCACCGATGCCGCGAAGTACATCCTCTATTACGTCAATGGCGGGCTGCTGATCCTGGTCATCCTGGCGGCGCAGTTCATCAAGAACGGCAAGATCGGCCGCATCCTGGTGGCGCTGCGCGACAAGGAAGACCGGGTCCGCTTCACCGGCTACGACGTCGCCGCCTACAAGACCTTCGTCTTCTGCATCGCCGCCGCCTTCTCGGGCATCGGCGGGGCCATGTTCACCCTGCAGGTCGGCTTCATGTCGCCCAGTTTCGTGGGCATCGTGCCGTCGATCGAAATGGTGGTGTTCTGTGCGCTCGGCGGCCGGCTGTCGCTGCTGGGGGCCGCCTATGGCGCGCTGATCGTCAACTACGCCAAGACCAGCTTCTCGGAAAGCTTCCCAGAACTCTGGCTCTTCGCCATGGGCGCCCTGTTCATCGGCGTGGTCGTGGCCTTCCCCACGGGGCTGGCCGGCCTCTGGCAGCAATATGTTCAGCCGCTGATCGACCGCGCGCTCACCCGCCGCAGCCCCACCGCCCCCGCGGGCCCCGCCGCACCGGCGCCGGGCGAGTGAAGGAGACCCGATCGATGAATGCAGCCGCAGCCACCACGATCGTCGGCGTCTCCGCCACCAACAACGACTTCCTGCTCGCGGTCGAAGGTCTCACCGTCTCCTTCGACGGGTTCAAGGCGGTCGATGACCTCTCTTTCTATGTCGACCGCGACGAGATCCGCGTGATCATCGGCCCCAACGGTGCCGGCAAGACCACGGTGCTCGACCTGATCTGCGGCAAGACCCGGGCGACCGCCGGCTCGATCCGGTTCGAGGGTCGGGAACTGACGAAGATGTCCGAGCACGAAATCGTCCGGGCCGGCGTCGGCCGCAAGTTCCAGACCCCGTCGATCTACGAGGATCTGACCGTCTTCGAGAACCTGGAACTCTCCATCCCCGGCACCCGCCATGTCTTCAAGGCGCTGGGCTTCCGGCGCGACCGGGCGGTGGTGGAGCGGGTGACCCGGATCGCGGAAGAGATCTTTCTGGCCGATCAGCTCACCCGCCGCGGCGACGAGCTGGCCCATGGCCAGAAACAGTGGCTGGAGATCGGCATGCTGCTGATCCAGGACCCGGCCCTGCTGATGCTGGACGAGCCGGTGGCGGGGATGAGCGTCGCCGAACGCACCAAGACCGCCGATCTGCTCAACCGCATTACCCGCGGCCGGTCGGTGATCGTCATCGAGCACGACATGAACTTCGTCAAGGACATCGCCCACAAGGTGACCGTGCTCCATCAGGGGCGGATCCTGTCGGAGGGCGACATCGACAAGGTGCAGTCCGACCCGAAGGTCATCGAGGTCTATCTCGGGCATTGATCGCGCGTCACGCGATCCGGATCGCTCGTACTATAACCGCACATGTGCATGAATTGCCCGAGGGAGATCCGCCATGTTGACCGTCGATGACCTCACCGTCGCCTATGGCCAGTCGGAAGTACTCCACGGCCTGAGTCTTAGCGCCGCAAAGGCCGAGATCGTCGCCGTGATGGGCCGCAACGGCATGGGCAAGACCACGCTGATGAAATCCCTGATCGGCATCCTGCCGGCACGCGGCGGCCGGATCCGGCTGGGAGAGGCCGAGCTGGTCGGCACCGAGCCCCATCAGCGGGTGCGCGAAGGCCTGGCCTTCGTGCCTCAGGGCCGGATGATTTTTCCGACCCTGACGGTGGAAGAAAACATCCGCACCGGCCTGGTCGCCCGCGGGCGGCGCCACATTCCCGATGATATCTACAGCCTGTTCCCGGTGCTGCACGAGATGCGCCGCCGCCGCGGCGGCAATCTCTCGGGCGGCCAGCAGCAGCAGCTCGCCATCGCCCGCGCGCTGGTCGCCGAACCCCGGGTGCTGCTGCTCGACGAGCCGACCGAAGGCATCCAGCCCTCGATCATCAAGGACATGGCGCGGTCGCTGCGCGAGATCCGCGACATGATGAACCTCACCATCCTGGTCTCGGAACAGGTGTTGAGCTTCGCGCTCGACGTCGCCGACCGCTTCCTGGTGATCGAAAACGGCCGCCTGGTCCACGAGGACCGCCGCGCCGACGTCAACGAGGCCCGCATTTCAGCCTATCTCTCGGTTTGAGTGTGTCCCTCGCCGGGCGGCCACTGCCGTGGCCTTGGCCGCCGCCTCAATGGCGGGACTCTGTTAGCCCCTCTGCCCAAGCGGGCGCATCCGCGCCCTTGGCCGCCGCCTCAATGGCGGGAGTCTGTTAGTCCCTCGCCGGGCGGGCGCATCCGCGCCCTTGGCCGCCGCCTCAATGGCGGCTTCGGTGGCCGGAACCGGCCACCGCCCCGTCAAGCCCCGACCACCCGTCTTCCCGCTTTTTTCGTCCCGCAATCCGATCAGAAACGGAGCGCCGCATGACTGAAACGCTCGTCAAGGTGGACCTTTCGTCTTCGGCCTATGAGAACGAGAACGTCCACAACCGCTGGCACCCGGATATTCCGATGATCGCCTGGGTGAAGCCCGGCGAGGACTTCATCCTGGAGTGCTATGACTGGACCGGCGGCCAGATCAAAAATGACGACGACGCGGCCGATATCCGCGACGTCGACCTCAGCCAGGTCCATTTCCTGTCGGGGCCGGTGGGTGTGAAGGGGGCCGAGCCTGGCGACCTGCTGGTGGTCGAAATCCTCGACATCGGCACGCTCGACGGCGCACGCTGGGGCTTCAACGGCGTCTTCGCCAAGGAGAATGGCGGTGGCTTTCTCACCGAGCACTTCCCCGATGCCCGCAAGTCGATCTGGGATTTCGAAGGGTTGTTCGCGAAGTCGCGCCACATTCCGGGCGTGCGCTTCGCCGGGCTGATCCATCCGGGTCTGATCGGCTGCCTGCCCTCACAGGATCTGCTCGACACCTGGAACACCCGCGAAAAGGCCCTGTTCGACACCGATCCAGGCCGCGTGCCCGGTCTCGCCAACCTGCCCTATGCGCCCACTGCCCATATGGGCCGGCTGAAGGGCTCGGCGGCTGAAACCGCGGCCGCGACCGGTGCCCGCACCGTGCCGCCGCGCGAACATGGCGGCAATTGCGACATCAAGGATCTGTCGCGCGGCTGCAAGATCTATTTCCCGGTCTATGTCGACGGCGCCGGCCTGTCGATGGGCGATCTGCATTTCAGCCAGGGCGACGGCGAGATCACCTTCTGCGGCGCGATCGAGATGCCGGGCTGGGCGCATCTGAAGGTCGATCTGATCAAGGGCGGCTGTGCGAAATACGGGATCAGGAACCCGATCTTCAAGCCGAGCCCGATCAAGCCGACCTATAACGATTATCTGATCTTCGAAGGCATCTCGGTCGACGAGGCTGGCAAACAGCATTATCTCGACGTCCACATCGCCTATCGCCAGGCCTGCCTGAACGCGATCGAATACCTGACCAAATTCGGCTATTCGCGCGGCCAGGCCTATTCGATCCTGGGCACCGCCCCGGTCGAAGGCAAGATTTCGGGCGTGGTCGACGTGCCCAATGCCTGCGCCACCCTGTTCCTGCCGACCGAAATCTTCGATTTCGACATCTCGCCCACGGCATCCGGGCCCTTCAAGGGCGTGGAGGGCGCCGAACTGCCGATCGCCTTCTGGAAGGACAAGGCCTGATCCCACCCGGCACCGGCCGGCCTGTCGCCGGCCGGTGCCCCACGCCCCGAACGACCGGAGACGCCTCCATGCCGCTCTATGATTACGCCTGCCCGGCCTGCGCCACCGAATTCGACGCCTTCCGGCCGATGTCCGATGCCGCACGCCCCAGCCCCTGCCCCGCCTGCGGCACCGCCGCGCCGCGCCGCATCTCGGCCCCGCGCCTCGCCGGTCTGTCGAAAGCGGCACTCGCCGCCCACGCGACCAATGAACGCGCCTCGCACGAACCCCGCCGCAGCTCCCATGTCTGCGGCCCCGGCTGCAGCCATGGCGGCGGCTCGAAGGGCTTCTCCGCCGTGGCAGAGAAGCCGGCCATGAAGACCTTTCCGGCGAAGCGGCCGTGGATGTTCAGCCATTGATCGGGCATCGCAGGGCATTGGTGACGGACCACAGGCCATGGTAGATAAGGGGCAGGATCAGAACGCGCCGGGATATCGCCCCTCATGGTCAATCAGTCCACCGCCATCATGACGATTGATTTCGGCAATGCCCATGATCGCCACTGGAACGATGCGGAAACATTGCGGGAAAATGGCCGCCTCGCGAATGCCGATCATTTGTACGGCTTCAGCGCCGAATGCGGCCTGAAGGCATTGATGCAGAGTTTCGGCATGTCCGTGCATGACGGTGAACCAGCCGACCGCGGAGACTGGAAACATGTCGATCAGCTGGCCGAACGATACGAAACCTATCGGTCGGGCAGTACTTGCCCTAATGCAGCCAGCTATATACTGGTCAATGACAACGCGTTCAACGACTGGCGAGCATCACAGCGATATGCTGTGGAATCGGCCTTCACCCAAGACCGCGTGGATGCGCATGCCGCAGGCGCCCGCGAGGTTCGCGACCTCGTCAAGACCGCAAGGCGAGAGGGGTTGCTTTGATGATCACGTTCGACGACATCGAGCCACAACTTATCTCTCTGCTACGAGCACACCGCGAGGTCCTGGCGCCCCTTGGTTCGTTACTGATCAACCGAGATCTGAACGGGCGCGTGCGAATCATCGCTCAGGAAGACTGTCTCGCGGATGATACCCGGCGAGCGCTTCTGGACGCACTCGCCGCCGATATGCGGAAACGACTGGGCACACATGTCGCCCATGAAGGCTCGCTCATTCTGTATGAGCCGGATCTCGCCGCCGTTGCGGCCTCGGGGCTCTCTCGCCCGCTTGCCGAGGATCTGCCCGAATACCGAATCGTCGACCGGTTGGCGACCGGAACCCGCTGGGCCACTGTCGAAGAGCCTTCCAGCGGTGCCGCGCGTCGGATCGTGTTCTTTTCGATCAAGGGCGGCGTCGGCCGTTCTACGGCTCTTGCCGCCTGCGCCCGGCATCTCTCCCAGCGCGGCCGCAAGGTGATGGTCGTCGATCTCGACCTCGAAAGTCCGGGTTTGTCCTCCTCCCTTCTGCCGGATGATCGGTGCCCCCGCTACGGCGTAACCGACTGGATGGTGGAGGATCTTGTCGGCAATGCCGACGAGATGATCGAACACATGGCCGCCGTGAGCGACCTGTCGGAGCTGGGCGATATCCGCGTGGTACCCGCTCATGGTGCCGAACCGGGAGATTACCTGCTGAAACTCGGGCGGGTCTGGATGCCCAGGGTCACGGCCGACCGCGCCACGGAACCCTGGCCCCGCCGGCTCAACCGCCTGATCAACGCCCTGGAGGCGCACTACACGCCCGATGTCGTTCTGATCGACAGCCGCTCCGGCATCGACGAGACCGCCTCTGCCGTCGTCACGGATCTTGGGGCGCATCTTGTCTGCCTGTTCGCCATCCACGGCGCACAGACCTGGACCGGGTACCGGATCCTGTTCGAGCACTGGAAGCGCGCAGGCGTGGTTAAGGATATCCGGGACCGCCTGCAGATCGTGGCCGGCCTGGTGCCCGAGATCGGCAGTGTCGCCTATGTGGATGCGCTTCGGCAGGCGTCATGGGATCTGTTCGGTGAGTGCCTTTACGATGAAGTCGAGGCTGGCGCGACAGCCGAATTCAGCTTCGATCTCGCCGAGCCGGATGCCCCGCATCAGCCATGGGCCATCCATTGGAACCGGGGTTTTGCCGCCCTTGAGCGACTGCACGGCAACGAGGTCGTGGTAGACGATGAACGGGTCCGTGCGGTATTCGGGGAGGTGTTCGACGGTCTGGACAAACTGACGCCCGCAGAGGACTGATCACATGACACCTGCAATGCTTCGGCGCGCATTGATCGATGGGTTGCCGGAGGTCCAGGCGCAGGACGGAACCGCGCCGGCGGCAGCACAAGTCTACGTACCGAATGCTCATGCGCGGGCACTCGCCCTGGATTGCAGCCTGGTGATCGGCGCCCGCGGTGTCGGCAAGACCTTCTGGTGGGAGGCTCTGCGTGACAACAGGGTGAAATCACGCCTCGCCGGCACGATCAAATCAATCGACAACGTCACCATCGGCACTGGCTTCGGCATTGGCGTCAGCATAGACGACGCCCCGGATCGCCAGACCTTCGCCCGGCTGATTGCGCCGGAGAGCGGCTTCAAGGCCTATGATGTCTGGCGTACCATCTGTGTCCGCTGGATCCGCCACCTTCTTGAGATTCCATCGCAATCCCAACCATGGAACCAGTCGGTCAGCGAGGTCGCCTCCGATCCCGAGATGTATGCTCGCCTGCTTGAACAGGCAAACAACCGTCTTCGCCAGCAGGCACGCCACGGGCTTCTGATATTCGATGCACTTGATCGCACGAGCAACGACTGGCGGACAACTGATACGATCGTGCGTGATCTTCTCCGGTTTGCCCTTGATCTTCAGTCTTATCAGCATCTCCATGCAAAGGTTTTTCTCAGACAGGACCAGTTCGAGGGACGTTCCATCAAGGACTTCACCGACGCGTCCAAACTTCTGGCCACACGGGTGGAACTCACCTGGGGTAGCCTGGATCTCAACGGCCTTCTCTGGCAGTACCTCCTGAACACCCCGGCCAACATCTCCGGGCCGATCGTGGATCTGCTGGCGAAGCTGGGGTGCCCGGTGGACGCGGATGCGGACGTGCGTGAAGTCCCGCCACGTCTCAGGCGTGAGGAGGCTCCTCAAAAGGCGGCATTCGCGCACCTCGCCGGCCAGTATATGGGCCGCGACCGGCGACGCGGCATTCCCTATACCTGGATTGTCAGTCATCTGTCAGACAGCCAGGGGCGCGCGTCGCCGCGATCCTTCCTTGCCGCTTTGCGTCACGCAGCTGTCAACACCAGCGAAAATCATCCTGAACATACCACTGCACTACACTATGATGCGATCAAGGAGGGGGTGCGCGCCGCCTCCGGAATCCGCGTGGATGAAATGGCGGAGGACTATCCCTGGATCCGGCATCTGATGCAGCCTTTGCGTGGGATGAGCGTGCCCTGCAGCTTCGACAACGTCGCAATGGCCTGGAGCACCGCGAAGGTACTTGACCAGCTCGGCACACCGGATGATCGTCTTCCACCGGAGCATCTGGACCAGGGCCCCGAAGGTGTTCGGGAGGACCTGGAAAAGCTCGGCCTCCTTCAACGCATGCGTGACGGCCGCGTCAACATGCCCGACCTCTACCGCGTCGGTTTCGGCCTTGGGCGGCGCGGCGGCGTGAAACCGGCGGCGCGCGAGTGACCGCCATTGCCATAACGGTAACCGCCCGGATCTCCACCTCCCCCCTTGCCCCTGCCGCCCGCTTCGGCGAAAGTTGCGCCGCAACAGGCCATGGCGGCCGGTCGACGGGGACAGGTGGATGACGGAAAGCGGGATCGATCCCGGATTGGCGGCCCTGGCCGTGGCGGTCGCGCAGGGCGTCGGCGGCCCGGTGGCGGCAGCGGCGCAGCCGATGGACCTGGGACCCGACGGCCCGCTTGGCAACTGGACCGAGACGGCGCGCCTGATTACACGCCATCGTGTCCAGGGGCTGGCCTCGCCCACCCTGCTGAAGGTGTCGGGCGGTGCGATGCCTGTTGACCTCAAGACCAGCCTGATCCGCGCGACCATGCTGGCCGTCCAGGCCCAGCGCAAACAGATGGATCTGATGTTGCGCGTGTTGACCGCACTGCAACATCACGGCATCCGGGCGATGGCACTGAAAGGGGCCATGCTCGGGCATCGCTTCATGACGCGCCCCGAACTCAGGCTGTCCAACGATCTCGACATCCTCGTCGATCCGGCGCGCATCGATGATGCCGAGGCCGTCATCGCGAGCTTCGGCTATGCCCGGCACCTTCCACCGCAGGACTGGCGACCGGCCTGGGTGGCGCATTACCGCAAATGGCGCAAGGACGCCGCCTTTCTGGCCACGGAAGGTGGCCCGATGATCGAGTGCCATTGGCGGATCTTCGACAACCGCAAGCTGCTGCCCTTCGATTTCGACAGGCTGTGGCAGGGTCGCCACGTCGAAACGGTGAACGGCGTCGACGTTCCCGTGATCGGCAACCTGCAACAGCTCGTCTATCTGGCGGTGCACGGCGCCTACCACGCCTGGTTCCGGCTGAAATGGGTGGCTGACTTCGCCGCGGTTTTTTGCGCCACGTCGCCCGAAGACCGCAGGGCCGCGGCAGCGCTTGCCCGGGAACAGGGTGTCGGCCCGGTCTTCGACCATGCGCTGTCGCTCGCCCATCGTCTCTTCGCCATACCGCTGACGGCCGAAGAGGCGGACCGTGTCGCCCGTGCCCCCCGGCGCGAAGCGCTCGACGGCTTCGCGCTGGAGGCGCTGCACCATCACGATGCCTCGGCGGTGGGCCTCGCCGTGGACCGGCGCTTCGCGCTCCGTATGGTTCTGCACAGCTATCGGCTGCGGCGCGAACCGGGATTTCTGGCGGCCCAGATCATCATGGATCTCAACTTCCCCGGCGGCCTCGAAAGCGCCGGCCTCGGCGATCGCTGGCTCTGGCTCTACCCGGCGGTTCGCGGCTGGCGATCGGCCCGCCACCATATCGCCCACCGCCTGGGACGGCAGGCCCGGGCATGACCATGACCTCAGGCGCGGCGTTCCGCGATCTCATCCGCCGCATGGTGCGGGCCGGCGGGCGCCGGCGCGTCGCGAAGCTCGCCGGCCTTCAGCTGGGTGCGGCGGTGTCCGAAAGCCTGGGTCTCGCCATGCTGCTGCCGCTGCTGCGCATGATCCAGTTGCCGGGCGGCGATGCACCAGCGGAGCTGGGCGAAAGTGCCGGCACCGGCATCGGACCGCTGGACCAGCTGATCGGGGCGCTGGACCCGGCCGCGGGGCTGATCGCCGTGCTGCTGATCTTCGTCATCCTGACCGTGATCCGCGGCCTGCTGCTCTATGGTCGCGAAGTTCACAGCTTTCATCTGACGGTGGATCTGGCAGCCCAATTGCGGGCTGACCTGTTCGGCGCTGCCGCCCGTGCACCCTGGCGGGTTCTCGCCTCGGAACCCCGGGGTCATCTGCTTGGCCTGCTGACCACCGAGGTCGACCGGATCGTGACCGGCACGGTCATGCTCCTCAGGCTTCCGGCCCTCGGCGTGATGGCCGTGGCGCAGATCACCGTCGCCGCGCTGATCAGCCCGACCCTTACCCTGGCGGCACTGGCGATCGGCGGCCTGAGCGGGGTTGCCGTCCGCCGCCGCTCCAGATCGAGCTTCGCGCAAGGCACGCGGCAGACCGGCCTGCACGCAGCCGCCTCCCGCGAGGTCCGCGACTTCCTCGACGGGCTGAAGCCCGCCAAGGGCCAGGGCGTGGAAGCACGGCACGCCGCGGTCTCAGCGACCGCCCTGCGCGAGACCGGGCTCGGCATGCTGTCCTTCATCCGGGCCAGCGCCAATGCCCGGCTGATGATGCAGGTGGTGGGCGTCATCGCCCTGTCGGGCCTGGTGGTGGTAGGCGCGCTGATCCTGAAGGTGCCCGGCCCCGAGCTGATCCTGCTTGCGGTGATCTGCGGCCGCCTGCTCCCCATGGCGCAAGAATTCCAGCAATCGGCCCAGAGGGTCGCGCATATGCTGCCGGCGCTGGTGGCGGTGAACGCCGCCGCCGCCCGCCTGGCGCGCCAGGCGGGACCGGCGGTCGTCCGTCCCGCCCTGCCCGCCGCCGATCACCCCCCCGAAATCCGGCTGGAGGGCGTGAGGCTCAGCCATCCCGGCGATCCCTCGGCGCCCGAGACGAGCGGCAGCCAGACGGTGCTCGACGGCGTCGATGCGAGCTTCCGGGCCGGCAGCGTCACCGCGATCATCGGTCCGTCGGGTGCCGGAAAGACCACGCTGATCGACCTGCTGCTCGGCCTTCTGCCACCGGATGACGGCACCGTCACCTTCGACGGCCGGCCGCTGGACGAAGCCCTTGCCGCGGCCTGGCGGCCACGTGCCGGCTGGGTGCCGCAGGAGACCTTCCTGACCGATGCCAGCCTGCGCCAGAATCTGCTCTGGTCCGCCGATCCCGAGCGCCATGCGACCGACGATGCGGCGCTGATGATGGCGATAGACGCAGCCGGGCTGGCACCGGTGGTCGCCGGGCTGCCGGACGGGCTGGATACGCCGCTCGGCGATCGCGGCAGCCGGCTTTCAGGCGGCGAGCGCCAGCGGGTGACCATCGCCCGTGCCCTGATCCGCCAGCCGCGGCTGCTGCTGCTCGACGAACCGTCAAGCGCGCTCGATGCCGAAACCGAGCAGCGTCTCTGCGCCACTCTGGCGCGACTGAAAGGGCGGACGACGGTGGTCGTGATCACTCATCGACCGGCCATCCTGGAAGTCGCCGATCAGGTGCTGCGCCTGGAGGACGGACGCTTCGTCACCGAAGCCTGATCGCGCGAGAGGCACTTCAGCGCCTCACCGGTGGGGCGAGTCCTTGACGGAATTTCATAGGCATCCTATTAATTTGCCATGACAGATTTCGATGACCTGACCGCCGCCCCTTCCGAGCAGATTGCCGACGCCCTGGAGCGTCTGGCGGCGGCCTGCCGTGCGGTTGCGCGGGATCGCGATGCCGCTGCGGGGCTGGCGCCGCTTCAGGCGCAGCTGCTGACATTGCTGGCACGACGCGGGCCGTCGAGGGTCGGCGCACTTGCCCATCTGGCCGGCCTCCGCCAGCCGACGGTAAGCGATGCGCTCCGCCCGCTGGAAGCACGCGGCCTGATCCTTCGCCAACCGCTGGCGGATGACGGGCGGGCAGTCGCAGTCTCGTTGACTGCAGCCGGTGCCACGCTTGCCGCCGTCATCACCCGTCCGCCCGCCGCCCTGGTCGACGCGGCAGCCACCCTGCCGTCAGACCGCGCGCCGGAACTGCTGGGCGACCTGATCACCATGATCCATGCGCTTCAACAGGCGGGCGTGATCGCACCACAACGGCTCTGCGTCACCTGCGCGCATTTTCGCCGCAATGCCGGGCCCGACACAGTCCGCCCCCATGTCTGTGCCCTGGTGGGCGCCCCCCTGGGCCTCCGCCATCTCAGGGTCGACTGTCCTGAACATCTCGCCGCCTGACGCGCCTCTCTGCCCCAAGCGCCCCTCCCCCTCCAGATGGACCCCCGACATGCAGCGCGATACCCCTGCCGGCCGCCTGCCGGCGCATCCTTCCGAACCGGAAATCTCTTTGTGGTTGAATACGCCTGCGCCGATCCGGTTGCCGGATCTGGAAGGCCGGCTCGTGATGATTCTGGCCTTCCAGATGTTCTGCACCGGCTGCGCCCGCGAGGCCGTGCCGCAGATGATGCGTGTCCGCCAGACCTTTCCCGAAGACCGGGTAGCGGTGATCGGCCTGCATACGGTGTTCGAACACCATGCCGCCAACACGGTCGAGGCGCTCACCGCCTTCCTGCATGAAAACCGCGTCACCGTGCCGGTGGGCATTGATGCGCCGGGGCCCCGCGGCCCGCTGCCGCTGACGATGGCGGCCTGGAACCTGCAGGGCACGCCCAGCCTTATCCTGCTCGACCGTGCCGGCCGGGTGCGGCGCAAGACCTTCGGTCATGTCGACGACCTGCGTCTTGGGGCCGAAATCGCCTGGCTGCTGGCGGAAGACTGATCGCTGCCTCCCGTCAGAACTCCGGCGTGATGCGGAGCTTCGTCTCCGGCTTGGGAACCAGCCCCTTATGGTCGCGCAAGGGCGTCGGCCAGTCGTCACGCACCAGGCGCATCAGCCGATCCATCCGCCGGAAAACCTCCTGCCGGTCGGCCGGATCTGACTGGAAATAACTGGCCGGATGCTCGAGGGTGCGGGCGATGAAGGCGGCATAGCTATCGGGATCCTCCGCATCGCCCCAGACCGGTGCGGCACCCTGAAGTGCCGCCTCGAAGGCCGCATAGAGGCTGAGGAACCGACGCCAGCGATGGTCGTCGAAATCGAAATTCGCGGCGTCGGGCCCGTCCGCGGGCGCGGTTCCGGTCATCAGCAGGCCGGCGCGCTGCCCAAGATCCGTCAGGGTCCGGATGGTTTCGGGCGGCATCGCCAGGTTCAGCCCGCCCTCGTCGGGCTTCAGATAGATATGGGCCACCCGCTCGCGATAGCCGGGCAGCACGGTGCGCAGCTCGTCCTGCCATTCGCTGGCGGCATTGAACAGCGACATCACGAAACCGCCCAGGCTGCCCACGGTCTGCAACGCGATCCACTGGCCCTGGATCGCCGGCATCGGCAGATGCACCCGCCGCTTGGGTCGGTCTTCCGAATACTGGTCCAGGCTGATGCCGAAGGTCGGGCGGGTGGGCAGCAGGGCATCGAAGAAATGGATCGGGAAATTGCTCGAAATCCCGCCATCGCTGAACAGCAGCCGGCGCATCACCGCCTTGCCGTCCGCCTGTTTCGTCGGCCAGTCGATCCGGTAGAGCGGGATGGCCGAGATCAGGAAGGGGAAGCTCAGGCTCATCCTGGCCGCCACCACCACCGGCAGATCGCCGGGGGCGGGAAAGGCGATCAGCCGCCGGCCGTCATATTCCGGCCAGATGAACCTGTCGCCGTCGCGGGCCTTCGCCTCGTCCAGCAGCCGGGTGCCGGCGGCGACCATCTGGTCGACCACGCGGGCGGGGAAGGCGCGACGCATCTCCGCCGGATCGAAGTAAAAATTGCGGTCGCCCAGATCGGGCAGCGTGCGCGGCCGCCGCTCTCCCAGGCTGGTGGTCACTGTCCGCAGATTGATCGCGGGATGCGCCGGCGTACCCTCGATGCCGCCGGGTCCGCCGGCCCAGAGATCCGAGAAGATCAGCGGCCGGCCGCCCTGCCCCTCCACATGCGCCGCGGCGTCGATCGTGTCGGTCAGCCAGTCCGAGAGCGGCGGAAAACCGGGCTTCGCCCCATCCGGCGCCGAGCCGGGGCAGAGGCCGTAATCCAGCGTCGGCAACAGGCGGTACAACCGCCAGATCGCGATCCCGGCGCTGGCGATCAGCGTCAGGAACAGGGCGAGCAAGCCGCCCGCCAGCCAGCCGGCCCAGCCATGGGCGAACCAGATCAGCAGCAGCCCCGGCAGCAGGGCGATCAGATTCCAGGGCAGACCCGCACGGATCAGCAGCGGCAGCGCGGCCATCGGGCGGCGCTGCAGCCCCGCAGTCAGGATCAGCTCGAACAGATCCCGCGCCCGTGGATCGGGCTGGAACAGATCCAGCAGCCGGGTCTGCAATGTGTCAGGGATGGCGCCCAGGGTCTCGAAGCCGCCGGATGCACGGCCGTATTCCGCCGCGGCCGTGATCGAGGCCGCGATCGCGCCGGCCGAGGTCCCGCCGACACTGCGAAAACGGTACATCGTCGCCAGTTGGAGGATCGCCTTGGGGTAAACGACGCCGGAGGTGATCCCCCCTTTCATGATCACGTCACAGGTCAGCTCTGGATCCGGGCGGGCTGTCATCGGCAGGGAGGCTCCGGTCATGACGCGTAATGCAACAGACTATCCCATAGATGGATTTATTCCGCCAGACTCTGGGAGGTTTCGGTTGCACGCTCTGCGGCCTCTTCGGTGATCCATTCCCTGAAGGCGCGAATACGCGGATGGGTGCTGAGGGCATCTGTGGTGATCAGCCAATAGGCCGCGCCAGTACGCAGGGCCGGCAAGACCGGCGCCACCCTCTTCAGCCGGCCGGCCACCAGATCGGGGCGGGCGAAGGCTTCGGGCACCAGGGCGATGCCCAGCCCCGCCACCGCCGCCGCCAGGATCATGAAGAAGTGCTCGAAGCGCGGCTCCGCCCGCCGGCCCGCCGCACCATCGGCCCCGGCCCCCTGCGGCGAGGGCCGGAAGCCCTGCGGCGGCAGGCCCGCAGCCCCGGCCCAGTCGGGCCAGAGATCGGCCCGGGTGGTGTGGCGGATGAGCGGCGGCCCCTCGCGGCCCAGCCGTGCCGGATCGTCGGGCAGGGCAAGGCCGGGGGCGGTGACCGGTATGACCCGTTCGTCGAACAGGCGCCGGGCGGCGAAGCCGCGCCAGCCGCCCCGCCCCCAGCTGATCACCGCATCCACCGCCTCTCCATCCCAGGTGACGGCATCCTTGCGGCCGTCGGCGAAATCGGCCCCGATGGTCGACAGATCGATCGCAACCGCCGGATGACGGGCGGCGAACCCCGCCAGCCGCGGCGCCAGCCATGCCGCGGCAAAGGTCGGCAGGGTGCCGAGCCTGAGCGTGCCCGCCACCTCGTCCGGCCCGGCCGCACCCAGCATTGCCACCGCCGCTTCCAGCCGGTCCGATGCCGCCCGGATCGCCGGCAGCAGGGCGGCACCCTGGGGGCTGAGCCGCAGCCGGCGGCCGTCGCGCAGGAAAATCGGCACGCCCAGCGCCGCCTCGACCGCCGCGATCCGCCGGCTCATCACGCTCTGGCCCAGGCCGAGTTCACGGCCGGCGGCGGTCAGGTTCATATGCCGGCAGGCCGCCTCGATCACGGCGAGTTCGGCGGCGAGCAGGCGGGCGGCGGCATCGGTGGCCAAGGGGGTGCCTTTCATGCACCAGAAGCATCAGCATATGATAACCGGCACCGTTTGATCCGCCAGCGCCATGAGAGATGATGGCAGCCGAGGACGACTGCACATCCGCGCAGAGAGACTCCGCGCCAAACAGACATGGGAACACGCGCCATGACCGCCATCCGCCCCTTCCACCTCGCCTTCCCGGTGCTCGACCTGGAAGAGACCCGCAGCTTCTATGTCGGTGTGCTCGGCTGCGGCACCGGCCGTGAGGACGTGCACTGGGTCGATTTCGATCTTTATGGTCATCAGGTGGTGGCCCATCTGGATCCGAATCTGGATCGCGCCATCGCCGCCCGCAATCCGGTCGATGGCGACGACGTGCCCGTGCCGCATTTCGGCGTGGTGCTGACCATGGATCAGTGGCGGGCCCTGGCGGCGCGCCTGGAGGCCAATGAGGGCACGCGCTGGGTGATCCGCCCGCGCATCCGGTTCGAGGGTCAGCCGGGGGAACAGGCCACTCTGTTCATCCTCGACCCCTCCGGCAATGCGCTGGAGTTCAAGGCCTTCAACGACGATGCGCAGCTGTTTGCGACGACCTGACAGCAGTTTACCGGGACCTGCAGCGCGGCCGACCGGTCATCCGGACGCCGGACGGCCACCTGCGGCGATCCCTTCAGCATGTGGTTTTGTTCTGCTGTACTGATATTATGAGTGCTATCCACCTGGGTATGCGATAAACTCAGACGATGGTAATTTTTCATTAGACACGAGTTAACAATGGCTGACACCCCCTACGCGACGTTGACTCCCCCCAGTGGCTGGAGTGTCTATAGCAACCAGGGCGCAGAAAGCGGCCTGAAAACGACCGTATCGCTCAGCTCTGGAGAGATTGTCGGCGGAGATCCGGCCTTCCTCGACAGCATCGCCGATGCATTTTATGAGGTCGCCCTCACTGCGGTCGAAGCATACATCACCCCCTCAAACATCGAGGATCCTCTGCAGAATTGGGGGGATTTTCTCACTTCTTTGAAGTCCAACACCGTTATCCGTGATGCATTGGACAGCATTGCCAATGTCACCGCAGTTCAGGCTGTCCAGGCGGTCGCCGGTAATACCGTGCAGACCTCGGGTTCCGCGCTTGGTGAGTTGCAGGACGAAACCCTGCAAGATGCAACCGATGCAATCTTCTCCGAACTGAACAGCGGGAATGTCGAGCCGGGCTCTCTTCTCGGTTGGTATCAGTATACGATCCACACCATCACTCAGCTTCTGACCTCGACCACTCTTCAATTCCAGAAGTCGGTCGTGGGCAACGCCGTCGAAATCTATCTGGGTCTCGACGGACAGATGGTGGCGGCATCGAATTCTTCGTCCATCACTTACAGCGGCAACAATTCCGTGGTCGTCCAGGGCGGCGCTGCAGACGATCTGCTGACCAGCGGCAGCCGCGACGATGTGCTGGTGGGCTGGGCCGGCAATGACATCATGATCGCCAGTGAGGGCAAGGACACCTATATTGGCGGCGATGGGACTGACACTGTCGATTACAGCGGTTTTCATGGTTTTGCGACCCCGCTGAAGGCAAGCCTGGCGACCGGCAAGGGCACCTCCGGCCCCGCCACGGGGCATAGCTATGTCGGCGTCGAAGTGCTGATTGGTACCGCTGGGGGGGATGACCTCACTGCCAACGGCGCAGGCACCACACTCTATGGCGGCGGGGGTAATGATGTTCTCAGAGACACGTCGACCACTGGCAGTGCCACCCTCAATGGCGGGGACGGCAACGATACCGCCAGCTATTTCGGGAGAACGCAGGGCATAACTGCCTCGCTGTCAGCGCCGGGGGACACGACGGGTTACCTGATCTCCATCGAGAACCTGTATGGCACTGACTATAATGACGTTCTCGTTGGAAACTCTGAAAACAACATTCTGACTGGTTTGGAAGGCAACGACACACTGGTCGGCCGTGGTGGTGCCGACACGCTGGATGGCAGGGGCGGCTCAGACACGGCTTCCTATCAGAGTGCTTCATCCAGCGTGACTGCTGATTTGAGGGCGGGCAACGGGACGCAGGGCGATGCTGCCGGCGACACGTTGATCAGCATTGAGAACCTCACGGGCAGCGCGTATGGCGACAAGCTTTACGGTGACTCTGCGGCCAACGTTCTGCGGGGCGGCAATGGAGACGATGCCCTGCGGGGACGCGGCGGTGCCGATACGCTTGACGGTGGTAACGGCTTCGACTTCGCGTCCTATTCCGATGCGACAGCTTCGGTGACGGTCGACCTTGCTTCAGGCAAAGGTCTTGCCGGCGAAGCTCTGGGCGATACGCTTGTTTCGATCGAAGGACTTGCCGGCAGCGGCTATGACGACCTGCTGCAGGGTGACGGCAACGACAACTACTTCTACGGCAACGGTGGAAATGACATTCTGCGCGGTCGGGGCGGTGCCGACACCTTCGACGGTGGGAGTGGTCTTGATTTCGCCACGTACAGCGACGCATCTGCGAGTGTCGTGGCTGATCTTGCAAGCGGCGGCATCTCGGGTGAAGCCGAAGGTGACGTTTACATCAGCATCGAGGGCCTGACAGGCACTTCCTATGCGGACACGCTGCATGGCGACGCAGGCAGCAACACGCTTGTGGGTCGTGACGGTGACGACATTCTCAACGGCCGTCGGGGGGCCGACCAGCTTATCGGCGGCGACGGTTTTGACTTCGCTACCTACAGCGAGGCCTCGGCAGCTGTTGCGGTGGATCTCGCCAGTCAGAGGGGGACCGCTGGTGAGGCCAAAGACGACATCCTCACTGAGATCGAAGGTCTGATTGGCAGCGCCTATGGAGATACGCTCTCCGGCAACAAGGAGGTGAACCACCTCCGCGGTGAGGCCGGTAATGACGTTCTCGACGGACGTGGTGGTGCCGATCTCCTTCAGGGCGGTGCAGGCGCGGATCAACTCACTGGCGGGACCGGTGCCGATAACTTCCTGTACCTGAACTTGTCGGATAGCGGCAAGACCAGCGGTACTTGGGATACCATCACCGACTTCAGCCAAACAGATGGCGACAAGATTGACGTCTCCGCTATAGACGCCTATGTGGGATCGCCCGGCAATCAGACCTTCACCTTTATTGGCAGTGCCGGTTACAGTGGCACACCAGGTGAACTGCGGGCGAATGTTTCGAACGGCTATACCTATATCGGTGTGGACGTCGACGGAGATCAGGCGTCTGACATGGTCATACGCCTGAATGGGATCCATACCCTTACTGCCGCAGACTTCATTCTTTGACATTGCCCTGCTGAAGAGAAACGGCCCGTGCGCAGGCGACCGCCCAGGCGGCGCCTGCGCACCAGCCGGCGATGACGTCGGTCGGCCAGTGGACGCCCAGATAGATCCGGCTGATCCCGACCAGAAAGGTGAGCCCGATCGCGACCGCCAGCACATAGCTCTTCAGCCGCCGCCGGTCCTCGAACCGTGCGAGCAGGGCGCCGAGCGTGAGGTAGGTGGTGGCCGACAGCATGGCATGGGCGGAGGGGAAGCTCGCCGTCTGCACCTCCACCAGATGGGCGACCAGATCCGGCCGCGGCCGCTCGAAGACCAGTTTCAGGCCGAAGCTCAACACCGTGCCGCCGATCACCGACAGCGCCACGGTCAGTGCGGCCGCACGGCTGCGGCGGATCAGCAGATAGCCGACCACGACCAGGGTCATCAGCCCCAGCACCGTGGTGCTGCCAAGCGCGGTCAGGTCGGCGAAGCCGGTTTCCAGCCAGTGGGGGCCCAGCGGATCGGCCGGGTCGGCGGGGTTGCGCAGGCTTTTGAGCACGGCGCGATCCAGCGCCTCGGTTTCCCCCTCCATCACCTCGTCGGCCAGCCAGACGAAGAACACGATCGCCGCCGTCACCAGGCCCAGAGGCCACCAGCGGTCGATCAGCTTCCGCCTGCCCTCGGCCGCACCTTCGGACATGTTTCCTCCCGCAGTTCCATGATCGGACACGCGAAAACGCTACCGGAAGCGGCAGGCCGCTTCCAGTGAGCGTTCCGGGAGGATGGCGCGGCCGCGATCAGCGGCCGCTGCGCGTGGTCGGGTCCAGCAACATGCGCACGCTGTCGCCCAGCCCGTTGAAGGCGAGCGCCGTCACCAGGATGGCGAGGCCCGGGGTGACCATCTGTTCGGGCGCAATCTCCATATAGAGATAGGCTTTGGCGAGCATCGAGCCCCAGCTGGCATCCGGCGCCTGAACGCCCAGCCCCAGGAAGGAGAGCGAGGCTTCAGCCAGCAGCGCACCGGCCAGAAGCAGGGTCACCTGCACCAGGATCGGCTGGATGGCGTTGGGCAGAATGTGGCGGGCCAGGATGCGCACCGGGCTTGCCCCGAAACAGCGGGCAGCATCGACGAACAATTCCTCTTTCACCACCAGCGCCCGCGCACGGGCCAGGCGCGCGATCAGCGGCGAGAACACGATGCCGACCGAGATCATGCCGTTGGTGAGGCCGACCCCCAGCGCGCCGGTGACGCCGATCGCAAGCACGATGGCCGGAAACGACAGCAGCGCGTCGATCACCCGGCTGACCACCTCGTCGACCCAGCCGCCGGCGAAGCCCGCAAGCAGGCCGATCGGCAGGCCGATCACCAGCGCGATCGAGACCGAGAGCACGCTGGCATACATGCTGGCCGAGGCGCCGTGGATCAGCCGGCTGAACACGTCGCGGCCCAGATCGTCGGTGCCGAGCCAGTTTTCGGCCGAAGGCGGCATCAGGATCAGGTCGAAATTCTGCTCGATCGGCGAATAGGGTGCCAGCTGGTCGGCGAAGATGCCGGTGAGCGCGATGATCGCCACCACCAGCAGGCTGAGCGCGCCACGCGGATCGCGCAGCATCCAGGCGAGCACGGGGTTGCGTCGGCGGGGCGCCGCCCCGGTGGCAGAAGGGGTTGCGGTCCGGCTCATCAGCGTACCCTCGGGTCGAAGACGACATAGAGCATGTCGATGATCAGGTTCAGCCCGACCACGAAGACGATCATGGTCAGCACCACCCCCTGCACCACCGGAAAATCGCGGGCGAGCGCCGCGTTGACGATCAGATTGCCCACACCCGGGATGGCGAACACCGTCTCGACCACGACGGTCGCCGCCAGCAGGCGGTTGGCCAGCAGGCCGATCACCGTCAGCAGGTTGACCGAAACGTTCTTGAGCCCGTGCTTCCAGAGCACCGCGCCGCCGGGCAGGCCCTTGGCATGGAGCGTGCGGACATATTGCGAGCCCAGAATATCGACCAGCGAGGTGCGCAGCTGGCGCGCCACCTCGGCGATGCCGCCGGCGGCAAGCGCGGTCGCAGGCAGGATCGCATGTTCCAGCGCCCGGATCGGATCATCCGAAAAGGCGACCGCCCCGGTCGCCGGCAGCCAGCCGAGCGAGAGGGCGAAGGTCGCGACCAGGATCATCGCCAGCCAGAAATTCGGAATGGCGATGCCGACCGAGGCCAGCCCCATCACCGCGCCGTCGATGATCGAATTGGGCCGGAGCGCCGCCAGGATGCCGAGCGGAATGCCGATCACCATCGAGATCAGCATCGCCAGCACCACGATCAGCAAGGTCAGCGGAAAGGTGCGGGAGAGCGAGGTCATCACCTCCTCGCCCGAAATCAGCGACCGGGCGAGGTCGCCATGAACCGCCCCCCACAGCCAGTCGAAATACTGAACCAGGAAGGGACGATCGAGACCGTAGAGTGCCCGGATTTCGGCAAGGCGTTGATCGCTGGCATTGTCGCCGGCCAGCGTCACCGCGATGTCGCCGGGGATCAGCTGGATCAGCCCGAACACCACGAAGGTCACGATCAGGATCACCGGCACCACCTGGATCAGGCGGCGGCGCACGGTGCGGATCGCGCGGCGGCTGGACATCGGATCGGAAGTCCTCGAACTGGGGAGGGAAGCCGGAAAGCGGACCGGGTGGAGCCTGGCTCCACCCGGCGACGGGCAGGCCTCAGGCCAGCGACACGTCGTAAAGCTTGGGCTTGTTCAGCAGGTTGGGCTTGTAGCCCTCCACCTTCTCACCCGCCACGTCCAGCGCCGACAGGAAGGCGAGCGGGCAGACCAGGGCGTTGTCGAGCACCAGCTTCTGGACCTTCGAGAAGGCCACCTTACGCGCCTCCTTGTCGGGCGAGGCACGGCTGGCGGCGATCGCCTGCACCAGCTCGTCGGGCACCGGGCCGCGGCCGCCATTGTAATAGGCGTCGGGCAGGTACATCAGCGAGAAGGTCAGGCTGGGATCGGGCCGGCCGGTCCAGGCCGAGACCAGGGCGTCGGTCTTCTTTTCGTTGCCGAAGAAGGCGGCCGAGGCCTCGGGAATGGTGCCGATCGAATAGCGCACCCGGATGCCGACCTGGCGCAGCTGCTCCATGATGAATTCCTGCCGCTGCACCGAACTCTGGTCGGGATAGCCACCCAGATGCAGATCCAGCCCGTCGGCATAGCCCGCCTCGGCGAGCAGCGCCTTGGCCTTCTCGGGATCATAGGGGTAGTAGCCGGCCAGCTCCCTGTCGAAGGCCCAATGGGCAGACGGCAGGTTGGTGATCGCCTTCTCGCCGATGCCGTTCATCGTCACCTTGACGAAAGCGTCTCGGTCGATGGCGTGGTTGATCGCCTGCCGGACGCGGAGATCGTCCAGTGGCTTGCGCGCCCAGTTGAAATAGATCTGGATGCAATAGAGCGTCGGGCCGGTAAAGGTGGTCAGCTTCGGCGCCCGCTTCGCGATCAGCCCCTGCTGGGGCGACAGGAAATAGACGAAGTGGTTCTGCCCGGCCATCACCGAGCGCAGCCCGGTGGAGAGTTCCGGAATGATCGCGAATTCGATGCCGTCGACCTTGGGCGTGCCCTTTTTCCAATAGCCCTCGTTGCGCTTCACCACCACCTTTTCGTTGTCGTTCCAGGCAACGAAGCTCCAGGCGCCGGTGCCGACGGGGTTGCGGTCATGGGCATCGCCCTTCTCCGTCACCGCCTTGGGCGAGCACATCATGCCGGCGCGGTCCGACAGGATCATCGGCAGGGCGGCATCGGGGTTCTTCAGCCGGATGGTGACCTGATGCGGCCCGCTCACCTCCACCGCCTCGACATTGATCAGGTCGGCCTTGATGTTGGAGCGCTGATCCCCGCGATTGCGGTCCAGGTTGAACTTCACCGCCTCGGCATTGAAATCGGTGCCGTCGTGGAATTTCACCCCCTCCTGCAGATCCATCACCAGGGTCTTGGGGTCGGGGAAGCTCCAGGCGCGCGCCAGGCCGGGCTTGGGGTCCAGGCTTTCATATTCCCATTCCACCAGTGTGTCGAAGACGGTGTAGAGGAAGGGATGGTCCTGGCCCGAGCCACCGGTCATCGGGTCCAGGCTCGACGGGTTGGCGGGCGCCGCCACCTTCAGCACGCCGCCCGCGGCCAGCGCCCGGCGGACATGGCCGGGCAGCATGCCCGATGCCGCGGCGCCGGCCGCACCGGCGCCCAGCAGCGACAGGAAACGGCGGCGGTCCATCGCGAAGGCCGGGCGGCCCCCGACGGTGACCGGCTCGCCCGCGGAGATGTTCAACGGATCCTTGGTCATTCTGGTCTTCCTCCCTGGTGGCCGCCGCCGGATCTTCTGTCGCGGTCGACCGTGCCGCCTGATGCGGTCATTCTGGTTGGGTCCGGTCTTCGTCAGCCGGGCGCCAGCTCCTCGGCGAAGTGGCAGGCGACGAAATGGTCGGGGGCGACGGGGCGCCAGTCGGGCACCCGCTCGGCGCAAGTCGCCTGCGCATGGGGGCAGCGGGTGCGGAAGCGGCAGCCCGAAGGCGGGTTCAGCGGCGACGGGATCTCACCCTCCAGCAGGATCCGGCGCTTCTGGCGCAGATGGGACGGCAGCGGCACCGGCTCGGCCGACATCAGCGCCCGGGTATAGGGGTGCATCGGCCGTTCGGCCACGGCCGCCACCGGCCCCAGCTCCATGAACCGGCCCAGATACATCACCGCCACCCGGTCGCTGATATGCGAGACCACGCCGATATCATGGGTGATGAAGACATAGGCGAGGCCGCGTTCGCGCTGGATCTCGGCGAAGAGGTTGAGCACGTCGCCGCGGATCGACACATCCAGCGCCGCCACCACCTCGTCGCAGACCACCAGTTTCGGGTTGAGCGTCAGCGAGCGGGCGATGTTGACCCGCTGTTTCTGGCCGCCCGACAGCTCGTGCGGATAGCGCCGCGCCTGTTCCGCGCTGATCCCCACCCGGTCGAGCAGGTCGAGTGCGCGGCCGGTCCGCGACGCGCGGTCCCCCTCCCCCACCACGTCCAGCGGCTCGCGGACGCTGTCGAGAATACTCATCCGCGGGTTCAGGGCCGCGTTCGGGTCCTGGAAGATGATCTGCAGCTCGCGGCGCTTGTGCCGCAGGCGGCGGCCCTTCAACCGGGCGATGTCGTCGCCCTCGTACAGGATCCGGCCGCCGGTCGGGTCGAGCAGGCGGACGATGGCGCGGCCGAGCGTCGACTTGCCCGATCCGCTTTCGCCGATCACGCCGAAGGTTTCGCCCGGGCGGACCTCGAAACTGATGCCGTCCACCGCCTTCAGGCTTTCGCCGTCGGCGGTGGTGAAGGTGACGCGCAGATCCTCGACCGACAGCATCGGCTGGTCTTCGGTCGTGGCGGCTGCCTGTCGAGGGGCGGGCTTCACGGTGATCATCCGACGGTGCCCTCCAGCTGGAGTTCCCCGGTGCGCCGGCAGCGGGCGCGGTGCCCCGGCTCGGGCTCACGCATGGCCTGTGCCGTGGTGCAGGCCTCCTCGGCATGGGGACAGCGGGGGCGGAAACGGCAACCCTCGGGCATTGCCATCAGGGGCGGCACCCGGCCGGGGATGGAGGGCAGCGGCGCGCCGCGCTCCACCAGCCGCGGCAGGGCGGAAAACAGCCCGGCGGTATAGGGGTGGCGGGGCCGGACCAGCGCGTCGTCGACGGTGGCATCCTCGACCACTTCGCCCGCATACATCGTCACCATCCGGGTGCAGGTCTCGGCGACCACCCCCAGATCATGGGTGATGAACAGTAGCGCCGTGCCGGTGGTTTCGCTGAGGTCGACCAGCAGATCGATGATCTGGGCCTGGATGGTGACATCCAGCGCCGTGGTCGGCTCGTCGGCGATCAACAATTTCGGGTTGCAGGCCAGCGCGATGGCGATCATCGCCCGCTGGCGCATGCCGCCCGACAGCTGGTGAGGATATTCCCCCGCCCGCCGCGCCGGCAGCGGGATCCCGACCCGCGCCAGCAGGTCGACCGCGCGTTCCTTCGCCTCGCGCCGCGACACCGCCTCATGCGCCAGAATGGTCTCGACGATCTGCTCGCCGATGGTGAAAACCGGGTCGAGCGCGCTCATCGGTTCCTGAAAGATCATGGCGATGCCGGCGCCGCGCACCCGGCGCAGCTCCCGCCCCGAGAGCTTCAGCAGGTCGCGGCCCTCGAAGCGGATCGCACCATCGATCCGGGCGAGGCCACGCGGCAGCAGCTGCATGATCGCAAGCCCGGTCAGCGTCTTGCCGCAGCCGCTTTCGCCCACGATACCGATCCGCTCGGCGGCCCCCACCTTGAACGAGACGTCACGGGTCGCCGAGACGATCCCGCCGCCGGTGCGCAGGTTGATCCCCACACGGTCCAGCTCCAGCAGCGGCGTCGCCGCCGTCATCGGCCCGTCTCCGCGGCCGCGCGCGCGGCGGCGAGTTCGGCCAGAAGGGATTGTTTCAGCTTGTACTTTTCGATCTTGTTGGTTGGCGTCACCGGCAGCGCCTCGACGAAGCGCACATGGCGCGGCGTCATGTAGCGCGGCATGACCGAGGCCGCGAAGCTGCGCAGCTCCGCCTCGGTCATGCTGCAGCCCTCGACCAGCTGGATGAAGACGGCGCAGTCCTCTTCCTCGCCTTCTTCCGCCGGGACCGGCAACGCGGCGGTGGCGCGGATGTCCGGATGGGTGTTCAGCAGATCCTCCACCTGGTAGGACGAGACGTTCTCGCCGCGCACCCGGAAGAAGCCGCCCATGCGGTCGATGAAGTAATAAACGTCGTCTTCGGTCCGCCGCACCGCATCGCCGGTGTGGAACCAGAGGTTCGAGAAGGTCTTGATGGTGGCGTCCGGCTTGTTGAAATAGCTCCTCAGCAGCAGATGCGGAAAGCGCGGCCGGAAGGCCAGCTGCCCGGCCTCATCCGGACCCAGCACGTTATCGTCTGCGTCCAGCACCGCGGCCTCCAGCAGCGGCGAGGGCCGACCCATGAAGCCCTTGGCCAGCGGTTCGGCGCCGTCCACCACCATGATCCCCCGCTGGCGGGCGATTTCCAGCACCGCCGCGCGGTCATGCCCGACCCGGAAGTCCGGGCGCTTGGCCTCGGCCTCGCCGAACTGGTCGATCAGGGCGACGAAGCCGTTGCCGCTTTCGGTCTGGCCGAAGCCTGCGGTCGAGAACGGGATGCCGAAACGCTGCGCCACCTCGTGATGGCGCGCCGGCAGCGGCTGCATATGCACCCGCATCATGGTGTTGTCGCGATCATCCGCCCGCGGCTCGGCGCTCATCAGCCAGGGCACCATCACGTCCAGCAGCACGGCGTTGCTCGCCCGGTGGGTGCGCACCCGGTCCCAGAACCTCGTCGGGCTGAACTTGTCCCAGAGCGACACGGCACAGCCGGTCCAGCAGGCCTTGGCGACCAGGAACATCGCCCCGCCGACATGATAGAGCGGCAGGTCGCAATAGATCGTGTCCTTCGCCGTCAGAAAGGCGCGGCTGTTGAAGGTGTACTGGTTGATCCAGCGGAAGGGCTGCACCACGCCCTTGGCCGGGCCGGTGGTGCCCGAGGTGTAGATGATGTTGGCGATATCGGCGGCCCCGCGGGTCACCGGCCGGTGGCGGCGCGGGGTACGCATCAGCTCGGCCAGGTCATGCAGGCCGGGCCGGGCCAGAAGCGCCGGCGGCAGCGCGGCTTTCGCCGGATCATGGTCGTGATCCGAGGGCAGCGGCCGGTGCACCACGATATTGGCCAGGCTCACCTCGTCCAGCACCGCCGCGACCGCCGGGGCCAGATCGGCATCGGTGATCAGCACCCGCGGTGCGGTGTCGTTCAGCTGATAGGCCAGCAGCCGGCCGGCATAGTTGAAATTGACCGGCGCATAAACGGCGCCCGCCTCCCAGACCGCGAACATGGCAAGGGTGGCGATCCAGGAATTGCGGGTGAAGACCGACACGCGGTCGTCGGGTTCCAGCCCCATCTCCTGCAGGGCGGCGGCAAGGGTCGCCACCTCGGCCTCGAAGGCGGCGAAACTGAGGTCGCGGCCCTCCTCGCCATAGCGGATGAAGGTTTGGTCAGGATGATGGCGCACGGCATCGCGGAAGCGGTCGGTGACCACATCCCCCTGCTGCACCATCATCGCGAACAGCGCCTGGGCGTTCACGGTGGCAGTCCTCCCGTCGCGGCCGTCTGTCGCGGCCTTGTATCGATCCGTCTGTTCCGGGTCTGCCGTCCGGCCGGGGATGACCGGCGGTCAGTTAGAACAAACGTTCGACCTAGGCTTGATTGTTGAGGAGATGGAGGGCTGCGTCAATAACGCGATCTGTATCACCACCGCGGTGGCTTCAATGCCATGGCATGCAGGCCGATCAGTCGGCGACATCCGCGACCCGATAACCCCGCCGGATTCCGGGCCGCCGGCAGGGCAGATTGTCCAGGGCGATGCAATCGTCCAGCATCTCGACCAGCCCGTCAGGGCAGACCCGCATTTCGACCTGATAGAGGGCGGCGGCATGCAGCAGGCAGCCGGCGATCATCCAGTCGCCGCCGGCGGTGCGGCCATGGACCGTCAGCGGCTTCAGCACCTGCGCCAGACGATCGCCCAGCGCGGGCGTCACGGCGGTGAAGGGCAGATCGGTCAGGCGCTCCACCACCAGGAAACCGCCATGATCGCCGCAGACCACGGCACAGAACCAGCGCAGATAGTCCATCACCTGTTCGGGCCCGTCGAGCAAAGGCGGATCGGCGGCATTCAGCGCATGAACAACGCGCGAGGTGCCGTCGACATGGCCCAGCCGGTCGGGCAGCATCCCCAGAAGCAGGGTCGCGAACCGGCCGTCGGGGCGGCGGACCAGCAATTCCGCCAGTTCCAGTCGGGCATGGAAGATCGGCCGGCACAGCCGGACATTCAGCAGGTCGGGAACCAGCGGTCCCAGCCCCGCGGCCAGCGCCGTGCGCATCACCCGGGCGGCGCAGGCCGGCAGTCGCGCCTGCCAGACGCCGATGCCGACCGGCGGCAGAGGCCAGGGTCGCGCCGGGTCGCAGGCAAGCCGGCCCGTGATCGCCTCGTCCGCAATTGCGGCTTCGGCGACCGGGTCACGCCGGATCAGCGGCTCGGCCGTCACGACCATGGGCCGGGATCTCCGTCAGGGGGCTCCGCTGCCATAGCGTGACACGACCGGCCACCGCATGCCACAGCTCTTGCGTGCGGGGACACGACGGCCGGGCGTCGCCGGGTTATGATATCCCCCGAAACCCAATCTCAGGTTTATGGATGTGCTGCATGCTTTCTGCGCCCATCACGCCCGTCATCGACCCCGCCATTCACGCCCTGCGTCCGGATTTCCGGGCCGTCAGCCTGACCGTCACCCTCGCAGGCCCGGCGGTGGCCGATGCGGATGCGATCGTGGCCGAAACCCTGGCCCGGGCCATCGGCCAGGTGCAGGCCGGCGGACCCGACTGGGCAGTGGCGCATCTCGACGACTGGCGTGCGGCCTTCCGGGCCTTCGGCGCCAAACCCGCCCGCACCCCGTCATCGGCGGAAGCCCTGCGCAAGCGCGTCATCCGTGACGGCGCCCTGCCACCGGCCGGGCTGGCGGTCGATCTCTATAACGCCGTCAGCCTGGCCTTCGCCATCCCCGTGGGCGGCGAGGATCTGGAGGCCTATCAGGGCGCCCCCCGCCTGATCCGCGCCACCGGCACCGAAGCCTTCGATGTGATGAAAGACGGCACGCCCGCGATCGAAACACCGGAGCCCGGCGAGGTGGTCTGGTGCGACGACGCCGGCGTCACCTGCCGGCGCTGGAACTGGCGCCAGGGGCTGCGCACCCGCCTGACCGCAGATTCGCGTCGGCTCTGGTTCATCCTGGAGGCCCTGGGCAGCATGCCCGACACCGCGCTGGCGGCGGCGGGCGCGGCATTGGCCGACGGCCTGATGCGTATCTGGCCCTCGTCAATAATCGTGCGGCATGACCTTGATCCGCGAAACTGAGATATGGCGCCAAATGCAGTGCCTGTTGTAGACTTATGCCAGGCGTTTTCGCCCTCAACTTTAAAGTACGACAGGCCACACGCCATGCAGCAGAATCACCCGGTCTCCGGCGCCGAGACATCCGACACCAACGCAATGCATCGCACCGTCTGGCAGCGCCCGCAGCTGCAGACCGACGACGTATCGTTGTCCACCATGTTCAATATAGCCACCAATGGCACCGACAGTGTTTACCAAATCTCCTGATGTCCGGCGTATCATAACCGGCAAGCCTGCCTCCCGACGCCGATCCTGCTACACGAAAGACATCATATCATGCAGCTGACCCACCCGGTCTCCGACACCACAAAAAGCCCGCGCCGTCTGGCCCGCGCGGTCTGGCGCCGCCCGCAGCTGATGATCGACGACACCGCGTCGTCAACGCACGCTTTCTCCGCGTTCACCGAGGACGGCGGCCTGCAGGTGTCCTGACGATCAGGCCCGTCCGTCGATCAGACCCGTCCGCCGGCTCCGCGGACGGGAACCTTCACATGGGCAACCGCCCGCCGCGGCGGCAGGAAGATCTGCGGAATGCGGATGCGCCGGCCGCCCGAGCCGTCATGATCATCGCCGGCCTGGAACCAGACCGCGAAGGCGACCTGAACGCTCCCCAGCGTCAGCCCCATGAAGAAGGTGAGCACCGCCGCCGCCAGCGGGCCGTCGGCATTGCCGCTCATCAACGTGCCCAGGCCCGAGACGTCGAACCAGAGCAGGGCGCCGACCACGGCGAAGGCGAGACCGAAGCCCACCAGGGCGTGCATGACGACAAAACGGACCAGCATGGGCATCGGACGGGCGCTCCCCTTCGGCGCGGTGACGCATCTTCCATGACTATGGCCCCGCCCTGGCGGGGGTCAAGATGCCGGAAGGTCGCAGGCGCGCGCGGTGCCCGCCGCCGCCATCCCCCGGTGCCCCGGCCAGCAGCCAGAGCGCGAAGGCGATCTGCACCACGGCGAGCGTCTGCCCCATCAACAGGGTGAAGACCGCCCCCGCAAGCAGCCCGCCCCGCACCTCCAGAACCAGCCCGCGCAGCCCCGAGACATCCCCGGCGAACAGTGCGGCAACAACGCCCAGCGCCAGCACATAGCCCGCCGCGGCATGGGCGATCAGAAACCGCGGCAGGCGCCCTTCGGCCATTCCATCCATGACAACAGCCTTCCGTCGGGGGCAGCCGGAAAACCCGGCGCCTTTCCCGACGCAACGCGGTGCTGCCCGGCGTGTTCCGCCTCAGACCTCCGCGGAGGGCCGATCCTCCAGCAGCCGTTTCGGGTGCATGCCGTCCACCATGCCCATGAAGGGCGCGTGGATCGAATAACCCAGCATCCGCCGGATGTGTTCGCTGCACTGCTTCACCACCGGAAGCGGCACCGACAGGCTGAAATTTTCCTGCTGGCGGCACCAGGGCGCGCAGTACTGGGCGGTGAGCGCCAGGCGCGCGCCGTCGCTGCGATTGGCACCGCCGCTGTGCCAGAGCGTGCCCAGAAACAGCACCACCGATCCCGCCGGCATCACCACGGGGACCGCCCCTTCCGCCTCTTCAGGCGTGGGCAGGCGGTTGCCCCAGCGATGGCTGCCGGGGATCACGCGCGTCGCACCGTTCAGCGGCGTGAAATCATCCAGCGCCATGATCGTCGCCGCCCCCAGCACCGGCCGCGGCCGGGGCAGGCTGTAGAAGCTGTCGTCGAAATGCAGCGCCTGCGCCTCTTCCCCGGGCAGGATGTCGATCACCTGCAGCTGCGAGAGCAGATAATTGGGCTCGAACACCCGGTCGAGCAGGGCCAGCACCAGCGGATGTTCGACCAGCGGGTTGCAGGCCAACGTCTTGGCGATCACGGCATAAAGCCTGCGGGTCTTCAGCCCCTCGAACGGGTTGCGGCCGCCGCGCGGCGCCATATGCGGCAGCACCGCCGCCCGCATCCGGGCCACCTCGCCGGGTGCGAACAGATTTTCCAGGATGACATAGCCGTCGCGCTCCAGCGCCGCCCAGGCATCCTCCACCCGCGCGAGCGGCGCCGTCTCCTGGCTGCCGGCGGTGGAGTGGTATTTGCGCGGGGAACCGGTGCTGGCATAGTCGTCGAGGCCGTCGAGCATCAGCGGGGCCATGGGCGGGTCTCCTCCTCCGGTTGCGACATCCATGCCGTCTTGGCCCTTAAGGATGATCCTGCCCGCCCTCGGGAACAATGACGCGGCGTCTCACACGACATGACCGAAAACCCGACCGTCCTTCGCCGTTGGATCACGCCCACCATCCCGGTCCGCTTCGCGCGGGAGCTGACCGACCGCCTGCCGCTGGCACCCGAAATCCTGCGCCGCATCCACCGGCGGGCCGGCATCGACCCGCGCCTGCTGGAGGCCGACGGGCCGCGCATCGCCCCCCTGGCCTATCGCCGGCTGCAACGCCTGGCGGTCGGCGCGGCGGGCGACGAGTTCCTGGGCCATCTGGCCCGACCGGTGCCCCCGGGCATGACGGCCGAACTGCTCAGGCTGATGGCGCATCTGCCCTCGACCGGCCATGCCATCGATGCCGCCGGACGCATGATCCGGGTTTTCGATGGCGCCCTGCCCTGGCGGATCGATCAGGCCGACGGTCCCGCCGGCCCGGTGCGACTGCAGCTGACGCCGCGCACCGCCGCCCAGGGTGATGCCCTGCTGATGCCGCATCTGATCCTGCTCGGGCTGATCCATGTCATCGGCTGGCTGGCGGGGGAGGCCCCGCCGCTGCGGCGGGTCATGCTGCCCGAGCGCTTTGCCGCCCTGGCCGCAGAGTCCACCTTTCTGTTCGGCCGGCCGGTGGAGCATGGCGCGACGCCCGGCGGGCTCGAATTCGCCCCGGGCAGCTTCGCCCTGCCGGTCACCGCCCGCCCCGACCGCGCCGGCGCCTTCACCCGCCGGCTGGTGGAGCTGATGACCGCCCCCACAGCCCCGGCCGGCACCGAAGCCGCCCTCCGCCACCTGCTGGCGGCCACCCGCCCCTTCGCCGGGCTCAGCGAGACGGTGGCGGCCCGGGCGCTCGGCATGTCGCGGGCGACGCTCGCGCGCCGGCTTGCATCTTCCGGCATGTCCTTTCGCGGGATCCGCGACGAGCTGCGCCGCGATCTGGCCTGCAGCCTGTTGAGGCGCACCGAACTTTCGCTCGCGGACATCGCCGACCGGCTCGACTTCTCGGAACCCAGCGCGTTCCAGCGCGCCTTCCGCCAGTGGACCGGCCAGCCTCCGGCGCGCTGGCGGCGGCTGAACCGCTGATGCACGATCGGCCAAGTTCGGCTTTTCGCACTTTCGTTCCTGGCTATATGATGACTGAAACGAAAGCCGGGGGCCCAAGGGACCGCCGGAAACCCGCAGTCGAGGACGCGCCGCCGATGTACCTGTCTCCCCGCCATGCCGAAATCGTCCAGCTTGCCAAGGACAAGGGCCGGATTCTGGTCGACGAACTGGCGACGCATTTCGGGGTGACGCCACAGACCATCCGCAAGGATCTGAACGACCTCTGCGAGCGCCGGCTGCTGACCCGCATCCATGGCGGCGCGCTGTTCCCGTCCGGCGTGCAGAACATGGAATACGAGGCGCGCAGCCTGATCGCGTCTGACGAGAAAACCGCGATCGGCCGCGCCGCCGCCCAGCTGATCGGCGACAACACCTCGCTGTTCATCAATATCGGCACCACCACCGAAGCGGTCGGCCGCGCGCTCACCGATCATGCCGGGCTGATGGTCATCACCAACAACATCAACGTCGCCAACCGGATGCGGATCTACCCCTCGATCGAGGTGATCATCGCGGGCGGCGTGGTCCGCGGCTCGGATGGCGGCGTGGTGGGCGAGGCGGCCGTCGATTTCATCCGCCAGTTCCGGGTCGATTTTGCCGTGATCGGCGTGTCGGCAATCGACAATGACGGCGCGCTGCTCGATTTCGATTTCCGCGAGGTGAAGGTGGCTCAGGCGATCATCGCCAATGCCCGTCATGTGATCCTGGTCGCCGATTCGACCAAGTTCGAACGGACCGCCCCGGTGCGCATCGGCCACCTGTCGCAGGTCAACACCTTCATCACCAACCGCTGCGACCTGCCCCAGATCCGACGGATCTGCGCCGATGCCAATGTCCGGCTGATCGAGACCGATGCACAGGCGAGCCTGATCTGACGTCAGACTGGTCGGGTCTCAGACAAAAGACACCGAGAGCTGGCCGAAGGCCCTCCAGTCCGCTGCGACACGGTCGCCCGGCTCGACCGCGATCGGTACTACGCAGGTGCCGGTGATCACCACCTGACCCGCCCTCAACGGCAGGCCCAGGGCCGAGACCTCGTTGGCAAGCCAGGTGAGCGCGAGGCGCGGATCGCCCAGCACATTGGCGCCCAGCCCGTCATGACGGCTGCGGATCCGGCCATCCGGACCGGTGACCACGGCCGAGGGCGTCTCGGCGGCGAGGTCGACCTCGCGCCAGGGCGCGGTCGTGGCCGGGCCCAGGATGAACAGGTTGGCGCAGGCATCATCGGCGATCAGCTGGGCCGCACCCACAGCGCAGAAATCCTCGTAGCGCGAATCCGGCAGCTCGATCGCCGGATGCAGGCTCGCCACCGCCGCCACCACCTCGTCGACGGTGAAAGGCTCGGGCCGCGGCGCCAGATCGCGGCCGAAGCGGAAGGCGAATTCCACCTCGGCCACACGCATCAGACTGGTGGCGAGCGGCACCACCACCCCATCGGGCAGCAGACGCTCTGCGAACAATCGGCCGGCCAGCGGACCGTCGACGCCGATATGGCGCTGACCGGCCAGGCTGGTGGCGGCGATCTTCCAGCCGATATGGGCAGCCGGATCGGCCACCAGCCGCGCCTGGATGGCATAGCCCTCGGCCCGGCTCTGTGGCTGCAGCGCAGCGGGCAGGCAGGCGAGCCGCGTGCCGGCATTCCAATGGTCGATCAGCAACCGGGCAGCGGCAGCATGTCCCGACATGGCGATCTGGTTCATCGGCGGATCCTCCCTGGTACGTTCTCATTTTGCGGAACTTAGGGAAGATCATGCCATGAGCCGTATCGGATACGTCATATGGAATGTGCAGCTGCCGGCCATGGCAGGCAGGTGATCAGCGCGCCCGCACGGCCAGCGCGGCCGCCAGGCCGAGCAGGCCGGCCGCGAAGATGAAGGTCGCGGCATGGCCGCCCGCATCGAACAGCACGCCGCCTGCAGCAGCCCCGACCGTGATGCCCGCCTGGATGATCGCGACCATCAGCCCGCCGCCGGCCTCGGCATCCTCTGGCAGGGTACGGGCAAGCCAGGTCCACCAGCCGACCGGGGCGGCGGTGCCGACCAGGCCCCAGAGGCCGAGCAGCGGCGCCACGATCCACAGCCGGTCACCCGCGACCGCAAGTCCGAGGGCGATCCCGCCCAGGATCAACGGCATGCCGATCAGGGCCGCGCCGAGGCTGCGGGTCAGCACCATTCCGATCAGGCTTGTGCCGATCAGCCCGGAGATGCCGATCACCAGCAGAAGCGCCGAGAGCGTATCGACATCCACCCGCGTCACGGCCTCCAGGAAAGGCCGCAGATAGGTGAACAGGGCGAACTGACCCATGAACAGGAACAGCACTGCCGCCATGCCCGAAGCGACCGGGCGCCGCTGGAAAAGACGAAAGGGGCTTCTGCCTGCCCGGCGACCGCCGGGCATGCGCGGCAGGCTGCATGCCTGCCAGACGAAGGCGATTGCGGCGAGCGGCACGATGCAGAAGAAGGCACCGCGCCAGCCGATCACCCCGCCCAGAAAGCTGCCGAGCGGTGCCGCGATCGTGGTGGCCAGCGCATTGCCGCCATTGAGCAGCGCCAGCGCCCGCGGCACGGCGTGATCCGGTACCAGCCGCATCACCACCGCGGTGGTCATCGACCAGAACCCGCCGATCACCACTCCGAGCAGTGCCCGGCCGGCCATCAGCACCGCTCCATCGGGTGCCGCGGCCACGATGATGCCCGAGATCAGCATCAGCCCGGTCAGGGCGAGCAGCACGGTCCGGCGATCGACACCACCGGCCAGACGGCTGATCGACAGGCTGGTGAGCACGGCAAAGACGCCCGACACGGCGATCGCCTGCCCGGCCCGGCCTTCGGTGATGGCCAGATCCGCCGCGATCGGGGTCAGCAGGCTGACCGGCATGAATTCCGAGGCGATCAGCACGAAGACGCACAGCGACATCGCGAACACGCCGCCCCATGCCGCGGCAGTGCGACCGCCCGACGCTGCGGATCGGATGTCCACCTTCACGGCACCCCCTGCACCGAGAGGGGAAAACTGCCGCGCGTCAGCAGCGGCCCGATGCCGCCATCCAGCCGGCCGAGACGGATCAGGCCCCGCGAATACCGGTAGCCTTTGTAGAAGAAAGCGAGATTGCCCCAGGGTGCGAAATAGCAGAGGTCGCCCGGCGCCTCGCCCGAAAACGTGCCGCTCCCGTCCTCTGTCAGCCGGCGCGGCAGGCGGGCGATCTTCTCGTTGGTGGAATAGTCCTCGATCGTCAGATCGAGCGGCAGCATCGACATCAGATCCCGCGCCGTCGGTGTATCGTCGAGGGTCGCCGTGAAGTCATGAGTGTCGAAGGTGAAACGCAGCTGCATGGTCGTGCCCCCGCCTGGAGTTGCGGCACGGAGCGGTACTGGCGTCATGGCAGCAGCCGCCGCCTGGAGCAGCAACCCGCGCCGTGTGATGGAGAGGCCCATGCCCCTGTCCTCCTGATCGCTCCGGATGGAAGGTCCTGAGGCTAGCAGCTGCCGCCCATGGTCATTAGCCGGTAGAATCCGCATCTTGTTATGAGGACAGTTCATGAATTGCCTGCAGCCCGACCTGCGCAGGCAATGCTATGAAGACCGGGACACCACCAGCGGGGGACATAGATGCCGCGCGACAATCTCAATGACCTGCAGGCTTTCCTGGCGGTCGCCCGCGAGCGCAGCTTCACCCGTGCCGCAGCGAAAGCCGGCGTCTCGCAATCGGCGTTGAGCCATACCATCCGGCAGCTGGAGGCCCGGCTGGGCGTGCGGCTGCTGACCCGCACCACCCGCGCCGTGTCCCTGACCGAGGCCGGGCAGCGCCTGCTCGACGGGCTGGGTCCCCATTTCGACGGTATCGAGGCCGAACTCGATGCGCTGAACGCGCTCCGCGACAAGCCTGCCGGCAACATCCGGATCGTCGCCTCGGATCACGCGCTCAACCATCTGCTCTGGCCGAAGCTGCGCCGGTTCCTGATCGAGCATCCGGACATCAAGGTCGAACTCGTGCTCGACAACGGCCTCACCGACATCGTCACCGAACGCTTCGATGCCGGGGTCCGGATGGGCGAACAGCTGGCCAAAGACATGATCTCGGCCCGGATCGGTCCGGATTTCCGCTTTGCCGTGGTCGGCGCACCCGGCTATTTCGAGACCCGTCCGGTGCCGCAACATCCGCGGGACCTTGTCGAGCATGTCTGCATCAATCAGCGCATGCCGACCTCGGGCGGGTTCTGGGTCTGGGATTTTGAGGAAGACGGTCGTGAGCTGAAGATCCGGGTCGACGGGCAGCTCGCCTTCAACAACATTTATAACGTCGTCGATGCGGCACTCGACGGCTTCGGTCTCGCCTATGCGCCGGAAGACATCATCCTGCCTCATGTCGAGGCGGGACGTCTCGTGCGCGTGCTGCAGGACTTCTCGCCCGACTGGGACGGCTACCACCTCTATTATCCAAGCCGCCGGCAGTCCTCTCCCGCCTTCGTCGCCCTGGTCGAGGCCCTGCGTCACCGGAGCTGACCGGCCGGATCAACCGGTCCGGCTGCGGCGCGGTGGCAGGGCCGCAGCGGCGGCGGCCTCGTCGCCGATGCCCGGCCCGGCGCGCACCTCCACCTCGCGGGCACGCAGTTCCTCGCCACAAGCCCTGCAGGTCAGCACCGGTTCGATGTCGTGGCCGCAATTGCGGTGACGATGCAGCATCGGCGGCCCGGCCTCGCCCGCATAGTGCTGATTACCCCAGTGCACGATGCTCATCACCACCGGATAGAGATCGAAGCCCTTGGGGGTGAGGCGGTATTCGTCGCGCGGCGGCCGGTCCTGATAGCGCACCCGCGCCAGCACGCCCTCATCCACCAGCAGCTTCAGCCGGTCGGCGATGATGGTGCGCGAAATGCCCAGCCGCTCCTGAAAGGCGTCAAAGCGGCGCACCCCCAGAAAGCAGTCCCTGAGCAGCATCAGGGTCCATCGGTCGCCGATCACCGCAACGGTGCGCGCCATGGAACAGGGCTGGTCTTTCAGATCATCGCGTTTCATGGCTGCAGTATTCCATTGACTCGATCCAGATTCAATACGAACTTCGTCCAGAAACTGGACTTACATAATCCCGGGCAATATGATGACCCGGTCGGGAGGAGGAACACGCCATGAGCCATCCAACGACGCAGGCCGAACCCGGCGGCACGCCCGGCGCCTGCCTGGTCATCGGCGCCGGCATCGGGGTCGGCGGGGCGATCGCCCGGGCGTTCGCCGCCCGCGGCCACGCGGTCTGCCTGACCCGCCGGCCGCGCAATCTGGACCAGGTGGAGGCGCTGGCCGAGGAGATCCGCGCCGAGGGCGGCCGCGCCCATGCCTATGGGGTCGATGCCCGGTCGGAAGACGAGATGGTCGCCCTCTTCGACCGGGTGGAGGCCGAGGTCGGGCCGCTGGAGGTGGTGGTCTTCAACATCGGCGCGAATGTCCGTTTCGACATCCGCGACACCACCGCCCGCGTCTTCACCAAGGTCTGGGAGATGGCCTGTTTCGCCGGCTTTCTGGCCGGGCGGGAGGCCGCGCGCGTGATGGTGCCGCGCGGCCGGGGCACCATCCTGTTCACCGGTGCCACCGCCAGCATCCGCGGTCGGGAAGGCTTCGCCGCTTTTGCCGCCGCCAAGCACGGCCTCAGGGCCGTGGCTCAGAGCATGGCGCGGGAGCTGGGGCCGCAGGGCATCCATGTCGCCCATATCGTGGTCGACGGCGCGATCGACGGCGCCTTCACCCGCTCCACCCGCGAGGATGTTCAGACGCTGCTGGACCAGGACCTGATCCTGAAGCCCGAGGACATCGCCGCCAATTATGTCTGGCTGCATAAGCAGCCCAAATCGGCCTGGACGCATGAACTGGATCTGCGCCCCTGGTCGGAAACCTGGTGAGGGAGACCAGACGCATGAGCAGCCGCACCGTCGACATGATCTATGATTTCGGCAGCCCCAACGCCTATCTGGCGCGCCGGGTGCTGAACCGGATAGCCGCCCGCACCGGCGCCACCATCAATGTCATTCCCTGCCTGCTGGGCGGCATCTTCAAGGCGACCGGCAATCAGGCGCCGATGCAGGCCTTCGCCGGCATCAAGGGCAAGAACGAGTACGAGGCGCTGGAACTGCGCCGTTTTGTAGCCAGGCACGGCTTCGATGCCTTCCGGATCAACCCGCATTTCCCGGTCATCACCCTGCTCGCCATGCGCGGCTTCATCGCCGCGAAGCGCATGGGGGTGGGCGACGCCTATCTCGATGCCGTCGAGGTCGCGATGTGGGAAACCGGCCGCAAGATGGACGACCCCGAGGTCTTCGTCGCCACGCTGAATGAAGCCGGCCTCGACGGAGCCGCCATCGCCGCCGCAACCCAGGACGCGGCGGTGAAGGCCGAACTCGCCGCCAACACCGAGGCGGCGGTCGCCCGCGGCGCCTTCGGCATCCCGACCTTCTATGTCGGCGACGAGATGTTCTTCGGCAAGGAACGGCTGGGTCAGGTGGAAGAGGAACTGGCGAAGGGGTGAGCCTCCGTCAGCGCCGGTTCCGGGCGATCACCTCTGTGGCCGTCAATGGCTGGCAGGCCATGTTTGGGGCGGCGAAGGCTTCGGTCAGCGCCGCCTTCAGACGGTCGAAAGCCCCCTTCTCATCCCCGGCCCGCTTCTCCTCCCCCGTCTTTGGCGGTTGATCGACGTCTGTGGTCCGCCCGTTGATCCGGGACATGGCGAAACTCCTCGGCCGGTCCGCATCAATTCATGGTGCAGGTGACGCGGATGATATCGCCTCTTCATCCGCCTTTCACCTGTCACTTGGCTCGCCCCTGCCGGAACGCCTGCGGCGACAGGCCATAGGCGTCGCGGAAGCGGCGGCCGAAATGGCCGGCGTTCTGGAAACCCCACGAGAAGGCGATGTCGGTGATGGTGCGTCCCGCCATCACCGGATTGGCCAGATCGCGGCGGCAGCGGTCCAGCCGGGCCGCGATCAGATGGCCACGGACGGTGGTGCCGTCGCCGGCGAACAGGGCATGGAGATGGCGAAGCGAGATGCCGGCCGCGGCCGCGATCCCGGCCGGATCCAGATCGGGATCGTCGAGCCGGGCCGCGATCAATGCCTTCACCCGGCGGAGCTGCGCCGCCCGCAACCCGTCGGTGCGGCGCGGGGTCTCGGCACCCAGGCCTGCGACCAGCACGCCCAGCATCGCCTCGCCCAGCGCCTCACCATCGGGCAGGTTCTGCTCCAGCAGCCCGCCGGCCATGGCGCCCACAGCGCCGGAGACCATCGCCGCCCCCGCCGTGCCTGCCGCCATGCGGCCGGTCGCCGCCTGCCAGCTGCCCGGCAGCCAGTGGCGGAGCCGGGAAAGCGGCAGCACCACCGACCGCTTGTGCAGACGTTCCGTCACCTCGAAGCTCATCGGCCGGGTGGTGGTCCAGACCAGCACGTCGCCGGGGCCGAGGGCGATACGCGCCTCGCCGATCGAGAACTGCTCACGACCGCCGAGAACCAGCTGGATGACGACAAGCTCGCGGCCATCACGCGCAGGCCCCGGCCGGCGGCGGCTGCCGGCACAGGGGTCGCAGATACAGTCGACGACCGTCACCGGGCCGACGGTCCGCTGACGCAGCCGCGCGTCGAAGCCCGGCATCGGCCGGCCGGTGGCCGCCCAGCCGTCATAGACGGCTTCGAGCGTGGTGCGCCAGACCTCCGGGCGGAGGTCCGGCGGGTGGTCGGCGGCGCGCCAGGATGCGCCGCCCGGCGCGGTGGACAGGGGTGTGGTGGACAGGGGCATGGGCGACTGGCCTCCCCGCCTCGCTGGCGGATATGTCAGCCGTGGAAGGGGGTGAACGTCTGAACCAGGATCCGATCGTCGCGGACCAGCAGCGTGTCGGTCGCCCGCGTGACGAAGGGCGCCGCCGACCAGACCAGATAGGCGACCTCCCCCGCCACCTGACGTGTCTCGACCCGGAAGGCCGCCCAGAATTCGGGCGTGGCCTCCGCAAGGAAGCCGGCAAAGAACTGCCGGATCTCCTCGGTCCCATGATGCACTGCATCCGGGGTGATCACCACTGCCGCCGCATCGTAGTCGGCCAGAACCGCATCCAGGCCCTGTGCGAAGGCGCCGAGATGGCGGTCGAACACGGCGGCCGTGCTCATGACTGCGCCGAAAGGAAGGCGGTCCAGGCCCCCTGGGCCTCGGCCCAGCCGATATTGGCGATCACCGTGCCGTCCGGCTGAATGAAGGCGAGCGGGCCGAGGAACGTCATATAGAACACGCTGTCGACCGGGAAGAAGGTGCGGTCGTGGCGGGCACCCGAGGATTCGAAGCCATAGCCCGGCGCAACCGCGGTGTCGCCGCCGGCATCCCGGCCGCCGCGCACGTCCATGCGGCCATGGGTCAGGAAATACTCGCCCGGCCCGGTATGGATATGGGCCGCAAAGGACGATCCGGCCGGGCAGGTGAAAATCGCGGTCCAGCCGCCGCTTTCGGGGGAAACATGCAGCAGCTTCCAGGTGATGCCGCCGTCGGAGAAGGCATCGGGGAACGGTGCCCAGGGCCCGTCGTCGATCTGGACATATTCCTCGGGCGTCTGCGGCTTGGCGATATGGCTCGTCGACATCAGCATGATCGTCCTCCCAGGTCTCCGTTGAACGCCCCGTCTGCGGGGCCGCCTCTTGCGGGCCTGATCAGTCTGGCAGGGGGATCGGGCCGCCGCTCGCCTGCGGGTGCACGTCGTCGGGTCTCTCAGCGCGCAGCGTCGCCGCGCGCCACCTCGACAGGCGACAGGCACGCCGCCTGCCGCTAGGCTCTGCCCCGATGCCCACCCCTGGGGCCGGCTGCCATCGGCCCCCGCCACTCAAGGAGACGGTCATGACCGGAACCGCCGCCGCCGATCCGGCCACCCGCGATTTCATCCTCAGCCAGACCATGCTCCGGATCCGCGATCCGGAACGGTCGGTCGCCTTCTATCGCGACGTGCTGGGCATGCGCCTGCTCAGGCGCTTCGACTTCCCCGAGATGAAGTTCTCGCTCTACTTCATGGGCTATGTCGACGCCTCGGACGAGCCACAGCCCGAGACCCCGGCCGAGGCCGCCGCCTGGGTGTTCCGCCGCAAGGGCGCGCTGGAGCTGACCCACAACTGGGGGACGGAAAGCGACGAGGCCTTTGCCGGATATCACAACGGCAACAGCGATCCGCGCGGCTTCGGCCATATCGGCATCACCGTGCCCGATGTCTATGCCGCCTGCGCGCGCTTCGAGGAGTTGGGCGTCGATTTCGTCAAGCGGCCCGATGATGGCAAGATGAAGGGGCTGGCCTTCATCCGCGACCCCGACGGCTACTGGATCGAGATCCTGTCGGCGGAGGGCCTTGCCGGGCTGGTGACCGGCGGCTGATCCCGATCAGGCCGGATCCGGACCGGCGGTTCGGCGGTTGCCGTGGATTTCGTATACCAAGTACAATCCTCCGGCCCCGCCCTTCCGCCGCTCCGGACCCCAGCCTCATGACAGCCGGCCTCATGACCCAGATCAGCGACATCCCGCGCCTCGGCGAACAGCATCTGCCGCTGCATGAACGCGTACGTGCCGAGATCCGAAAGGCGATCCTGACCGGGGAGCTGAAACCCGGGGACCGGCTGGTGGAAGACCGCCTGGCGGAGGTCTACGGTGTGTCGCGCAACCCGGTGCGCGAGGCGATCCGCGGGCTCGCCACCGAAGGGCTGGTGGAAGTGCTGCCCCGCCGCGGTGCCTTCGTCGCCCGCATGGCGCCCGACGAGGCACGCGAAACCATCGAGGTCCGCGCCCTGCTGGAAGGCCAGACAGCCCGCCTCGCCGCCCGCCGCCGCGACCCCGGCATGGTTCATCGCGCCCGCGACATCCTGGCGCGCGGTGATGCGGCCATGGCCGAGGGGCGGGACGATCTGCTTGCCGGCCTCAACATCGACTTCCACAGGGCCCTGGCCGAAGCCGGCCGCAACAGCGTGCTGTCGGACCTGATGATCGGCCTGCGCGACCGTACCGCCGCGCTCTTCGCCGACGACACCCCCGCCCGCCGCCGGGCGGCCTGGGCCGATCATGCCGCCATCCTGGAAGCCGTGATCGCCGGCGACGAAGATCTGGCTGCCCAGCGCGCCACCGCCCATGTGCTCAGGGCCGGTGAGGCCTTCCTGGGCGAGGGCTGAGGCGCGGTGATGGAGAAGACATGATGCAGGATATTGCCGGCGCGCTGCCGGGCTATGAGAGCTTCGACCGCGGCACCTGGGCGGCGCTGCGCTCCAACACGCCGCTCACCCTGTCGGAAGCCGAGCTGGCGGGCCTCCGCGGGCTGCAGGATCCCATCGGGCTCGCCGACGTGTCGGAGGTCTATCTGCCGCTCTCCCGGCTGCTGAACCTGCATGTCGGCGCCGCACGGGGCCTTGCGCGGGTGCGCGACGCCTTCCTTGGCCGCCCCGCCGGGCGGCCCCCCTATGTGGTGGCGCTGGTCGGCAGCGTCGCGGTCGGCAAGAGCACCTTCGCCCGGGTTCTGCGTGCCCTGCTCGCCCGTTGGCCCGATCATCCCCGCGTCGACCTGGTCACCACCGACGGCTTCCTGCACCCGACCGCGGTGCTCAAGGCCCGCGGGCTGATGACGCGCAAGGGCTTCCCCGAAAGCTATGATACCGCGGCGATGATCCGCTTCCTGGCCGCGGTGAAAGCGGGGGCGGAAGAGGTTGCGGCCCCGGTCTATTCCCACCTCTCCTACGACATCGTGCCCGGCGAGTTCCAGATGGTCCAGCGGCCCGACATCCTGATTCTGGAGGGGCTGAACCTGCTGCAGGTGGATGGCAATGCCCCGGCGGTGGTGTCGGATTTCTGCGATATCGCGCTCTATCTGGACGCCGACGAGGCCGATGTCGCGCGCTGGTATGTCGACCGCTTCCTGCTGCTGCAGAAGACCGCCTTTGGCAACCCGGCCTCGTATTTCCACCACTATGCCGATCTGCCCCATGATGAGGCGGTCGAGGTCGCCCGCGGCATCTGGACCGGCATCAATCGGGTGAACCTGCACGAGAACATCCTGCCCACCCGCATGCGCGCCGACGTCATCCTGCACAAGGACGCAACCCATGCGATCGATCGTGTGCTGCTGAAATCGATCTGACCCGCCCCCGGACCGCATCAACCATCTGGACATAAGGGCGGGACCGGCGTTCAATTTCCTCAACCAAGACGCACCGGCACGCATCGGTGCGACCGGGGGAGGAAAAGGGCGATGGTATTCGATTATGTGATCGTGGGCGGCGGATCGGCAGGGTCCGTGCTCGCCCGACGGCTGACGGACGACCCGTCGGTCAGCGTCTGCCTGATCGAGGCGGGCGGCGAGGGCCGCGACCGGCTGATCCGCACGCCGGCCGGCGTGGTGGCGATGCTGCCGGGGCGGCCGAAGATCAACAACTGGGCCTATGAGACGGTGCCGCAGCCGGGCCTGGACGGCCGGCGCGGCTATCAGCCACGCGGCAAGGCGCTGGGCGGGTCGAGCGCGATCAACGCCATGCTCTATGTCCGCGGCCATCCGTCGGATTATGACGGCTGGGCAGCGGCAGGCTGTCCGGGCTGGTCGTGGGATGAGGTTCTGCCCTGGTTTCGCAAGGCCGAGGCCAACCAGCGCGGCGCGGATGATCTGCATGGGGCCGACGGGCCTCTTCAGGTCTCGGACCAGCCCTCGCCGCGCCCGGTCTCGCGGGCCTTCATAAAAGCTGCGGCCGAATGCCAGTTCCCCGTGAACGAGGATTTCAATGGCCCGCGCCAGGAGGGCGTCGGGCTCTACCAGGTCACTCAGTTCCACAGCGGCCCGGCGAAGGGTGAGCGCTGCTCGGCAGCGGCGGCCTATCTGCATCCGGTGATGGCGGCGCGCCCGAACCTGCACGTCATGACCCGCACCCATGCCACGCGCATCCTGATCGAGGACGGCCGCGCCACCGGCATCGCCTGGCGCCGCGGCCGGGAGACAGGTGAGGTGCGCGCACGTGCCGAGGTGATCCTCTCGGGCGGCGCCTTCAACTCGCCCCAGCTGCTGATGCTCTCAGGGATAGGGCCTGCGGCCGAGCTGTCGGCGCTCGGCATCCCGGTGGTGGCCGACCGTCCCGGCGTGGGCCGTAATCTTCAGGACCATCCCGACTTCATCCTGGGCTGGTCGTCGACCGACAGCGACATGTTCGGCATCGGCATGGCCGGCACCGGCAGACTGTTTCGGGCCTGGCGGGAGTGGCAGCGCAACCGCACCGGCATGCTCACCACCCCCTTCGCCGAGGGCGGTGCCTTTCTCAAAACCGATCCCGCGCTCGACCGGCCCGACATTCAGCTGCATTTCGTGATTTCGATCGTCGACGACCACGCCCGCAAACTGCATGCCGGCTATGGCTTCAGCTGCCATGTCTGCGTGCTGCGGCCGAAATCCCGCGGCAGTGTGCGCCTGGCCTCGGCCGATCCGCTGGCCGCGCCCGCGATCGACCCGGCCTTCTTCGCCGATCCGGACGATCTGGCGGTGATGCTGAAGGGCACGCGCATCACCCGGCGGATCCTCTCGGCACCGGCACTTGCCCCCTATCGGGCGCGCGAACTCTATCTCTCGGGCGAACCCGACGACGACACCCTGACCAGCCACATCCGTGCCCGCGCCGACACCATCTACCATCCCGTCGGCACCTGCCGGATGGGCAATGACGAAGGCGCGGTGGTGACGCCGGATCTGCGGCTCTGCGGGGTGGATGGCCTGAGGGTGGTGGACGCTTCCGTGATGCCCTGCCTGCCGGGCGGCAATACCAACGCCCCCACCATCATGATCGCCGAACGGGCGGCATCGATGATCCTTGCCGCCCGTAGCACCGGCGCGAAGGCGGCCGCCTGAGGCAAGGACCGGCCTCAGACGCCGAGCTGTCGTTTCAGGGCCTGGCGGAATGCCGCGGCGGCCGGGCCGAAGGGTTCATCGATCCGATGGGCCAGATAGGCCTCCGCGGCAAGCTGGCTGTCACGGCCGAGCGCTCTGGTCGCGAGGCGCACGAGACGCCCCTCCGCCAGATCCCGCGCCACCTGCCAATGGGGCAGTCGCCCCCAGCCGAGGCCGGCCAGGATCATCGCATGCTTCGCGTCCTGGCCGGTGACGCGGCAGGTTTGCGGGGAGAGAACGCCGAACATGCGGTCGCCGGTGACCGGCGTGGGGTCGGACAGGACGATCTGCAGGTGATCAGCCAGATCCGCAAGGCCGATGGACCCGCCCGATTGGCGCAGCGCCAACGGATGCCCGGCCGAGACGACGGCGACCTGGTCGACGGACGAGATCGCCTCGAACGCAATCCGCGGGTCGCGGAAATCCTCACCCACCACGATCGCGAGCGCACTGCGCTTTTCGATCAGCGATGTCATCGGTCCGCCAAGCGGCTCGACGGCCAGACGGATGGAGACCGTCGGATATGCGGCACGCATCGCCGCCAGGGCCGCCCCACCGCGTCGATCGGGAACAGGGTGTCGACGGTCAGTGACAGCTCAAGCTCGACCCCCTCTCCCAGGCCGCGGGCTCTGGCCTTCAGGGCGTCGATCCTGAGAAGAATGTCGCGCGCATTCGAGAGCAGAGCCTGCCCTTCAGCCGTCAGCACCGGCCGGTGACCGGTCCGATCGAAGAGGGTCAGCCCCAGCTCGGCTTCCAGATTGGCAATGGCATGGCTGACGGCGGACTGGACCCGCGACAGGCGGGCGGCCCCGGCCCGAAAGCTGCCGCTTTCCGCCACGGTCACGAAAACCCGCAGCTGATCCAGTGTCAGCACATCCAGCATGATCTATCCGATCGATCGAACCTATCAATTCTATATCACTTCTGCGTATCAACCATACGCCTATCCTTCCGTCGGTTCAGGCCACGAACTGCGGAGGAAAGGTTATGACCAGGGTTCTTGTGCTGTACTACTCGTCCTATGGCCATGTCGAGACGATGGCTGAGGCCGTTGCCGATGGCGCGCGCGATGCCGGTGCCGTGGCCGTGCTCAAGCGGGTTCCGGAGCTTGTTCCACAGCATGTCGCGGACGCGGCCGGATACAGGACCGATCAGCGGGCGGATATAGCGACGGTGGCCGAGCTTCCGGAGTATGACGCGATCATCCTCGGCACACCGACCCGCTTCGGCAACATGGCGGCCCAGATGAAGAACTTCCTCGACCAATGCGGCGGCCTCTGGTTCGCAGACAGGCTGGTGGGCAAAGTCGGGAGCGTCTTCACCTCCACCGGCAGCCAGCATGGCGGACAGGAGAGCACGATCCTCTCCGTTCACACCGTTCTGCTGCATCTGGGCATGGTCGTGGTCGGGCTGCCCTATTCCTTCAAGGGCCAGCTGCGGATGGACGAAATCACCGGCGGCTCCCCCTATGGGGCATCGACGCTTGCCGATGACGGCAGCGGCGGGGATCGCCGCCCCAGCGAGAATGAACTCAACGGCGCCCGGTTTCAGGGCCACCATGTGGCCGGGATCGCCCGTGCCCTCGCCGCCGCACGGAATAGCGGGGCGGCGTGATGGCGTCGACCGGATGCGCGGCATCGCCGCAGGGCAGTCATTGGCCTGCCGTCGGCGTCGTGCTGGGCGCGGGCATCGTCACGGCGTTTCATGCCGGAAAGGTCGCCATCGCCACGCCCATGCTGCAGCGGGATCCGGGCATCGACCTTGCGGCCGCCGGCTGGCTGGCCGGGATCTTCGCCATCCTCGGGTGTCTGGGCGGCATCCCCGCCGGTTCGCTGGTCGGTCGTGCGGGCGATCGGCGAAGCCTGATCGCCGGCCTCGCCCTGACCGCCCTCGGGGCCGTCATCGGTGCGACCGCATCGGGATATGGCCTCCTGCTCGTGTCCCGCATCCTCGAAGGGGCGGGCTTTCTTCTGATCACGGTGGCCGGACCCGCCATTCTGAACCGGATCGCCCGGCCCGGGCAGCAGGACATCGTGCTCGCCCTGTGGAGCTGCTTCATGCCGGCGGGCCTGGCGCTCGCCATGTTCACCGGCCCCCTGCCGGGGGACTGGCGTCTGCTCTGGTGGGGTGGCGCCGGCCTCGGCGCGGCCCTGATCCTGGCGGCACGGGCAGTCATTCCGCCCGCGCCGACCCGCGCGCGCCCATCCTGGCGGCCCATGCTGTCGGATGCGCTGCAGGTTGTGGGAAGCACGAAGACGAGGCTGGCGGCCAGCTGCTTCGCCCTCTACAGCCTGATGTTCTTTGCGCTGTTCAGCTTTCTTCCGGTCCTGCTGATGACGCGCATGGGCCTGTCGCACAGCACGGCCGGATGGCTGAGCGCCCTGGCCATGATCATGAACATCATCGGCAATCTCACCGCCGGCTGGCTGCTCATGCGCGGCATCAGGCGCGCCGCGCTTCTGTCCGGCGCCTGCCTGATCATGGGGCTGTCGTCTCTTGGCATCTTCCTGCCGGTCTTCGACGACATCCCGACCGTTCTGCTCTGCCTGCTGTTTGCAGGCGTCGGAGGTCTGATCCCGGCCGCGCTGATCTCGGCAGGCCCCACGCTTACGCCATCCGCACCGCTGATGCCGCTCGGCATCGGTCTTCTGATGCAGGGCAGCAATCTGGGTCAGCTGGCGGGGCCGGTCGCGGTCGGCAGTGCCGTCGAGGCCTGGGGATGGCCGGCGGCCGCGGGCGTCGTCGCAGGCTCCGCCCTGATTGCAATCCTGATCGCCCGGCGTATCGGCGTCGATGACAGCCAGCCCGCCCGCCCGGCGATGCCGGCCGATCCTGGCGTCAGGCGACGGCGCTCTCCGCCGACGCCTCGATCTCCTCGCACCAGATCATGATCGTGTTGCGATCATGGGTGGCACCGATCTTCACCACCGCCCCGGCCGGCAGATCCCGCGGGGCATCGAAGGGGAAGAAGCGCACCGCCCAGCACGAAGAAAGACCCTGATCCGGGCGGTTCTCGTAGATCAGCTCGCCCGTGCCGTCCATGTCCATCTTCAGCCACTGGACCACACCGGCGACCCGGCCGCCGGTGGCGGTCAGCTTCGCCATCGCCCGGCCGCCCGGATAGGGGCCGCCGGAACGCAGGTCGAAATGCATCAGGTCGTGGACGGCACTGCGGAGCGTAAACCGGGAGGAATCGGCCCCCACCCGCTGGCAGACCTGGGCCAGATGGTCGAAACCGCCAAGGTCGAAGCCCGAAACTTCGCCCATGCGGTGCCTTACGGCGCGGGTATCGTCGACCAGCGCCACCCGGGCGGTGACCGAATCCGGAATCATCCGCGCCCCGGGCTTCAGCAGCCGCTTGACCGCATCCTCCATCGCCGGCAGCACGGCCTCGCCCAGGAGATCGTTGGAGATGATCTCCTGAACCAGCAGATCGGCGCGGCCGTCGATATCCTCGCCGACCAGCGCGTCGTCGGATTTCTTGGGCACCACGGTCACGCGATCGGCATAGCCGTTCTTCGCGATGATCCGGGTCGCTGCCTCGGCGACCGACGGGTTCATCTCGCAGGTCGTAACCCGTTCGGCGCCAGCCCGAGCCGCCATCATCGACAGGATGCCCGTGCCGGTGCCGATTTCCAGCACATGAGAGCCAGGGCGGACCAGCCGCTTCAGCGCCGCCTCGTAGAGGTCGTTGCGGCGCTGATCGCGGATGATCGAAAAATGCCATTTCGGCACATCGCGGGCCAGAATGTCCCGCGCCACCATCACCGCCTCGGGATGACCGTCGCCCGCCACCTCCAGCACCCGCAGGGCGGCGACCCGCGCCTCCTCCTTCTTGCCCTTGGACCAGAGCACGACCGCAAGACGGGCGAGCGGCAGGGGCTTGTCGTGAAGCTGCTGGGCAAGTGCGTCGGCGCTGATCGGCATGAGGCGGTCCCGGAGGTGAGGATGTCGTCGGCCGGCATCATGTCACGTCCGGAACCGGAGTGCGAGAGGGTGTGGCAGCATAAGCCGCGAGGGGGCGCTCAGCTCGCAAACCGCTCGGACTTCAACCGCAGTCCCGCCGCCTCGCGGTCCCAGGCATCGGCCGTGATGCCCTCGGCGCGGAGTTCGTGTTTCAGCACCTTGGCGGTGGGTGTCTTGGGCAGGGCGTCAAGCACGCGGACATAGCGCGGGATCATGAAATAGGCCATGCGCGGGCGCAGGAACTCGATCAGCGCCGCCGGGTCGATGGTCCGGCCTTCGACCGGAGCCACGCAGACCAGCACGTCGTCCTCGCCCATCTCGCTCGGCACGGCGACGACGGCCGCCTCGCGGACATCGGGATGGGCCGTCACCTCGGCCTCGACCTCCAGCGACGAGATGTTCTCGCCGCGGCGGCGGATGGCATCCTTGCGCCGGTCGACGAAGAAGTAGTTGCCCTCGGCATCGCGGATGAACGCGTCGCCGGTGTGGAACCAGCCATTGCGCCAGGCCCCGGCCGTTGCTTCGGGGTTGCGGTAATAGCCGCTGTTCATCGCCCAGGGCCGGTCGGTACGGACGATCATCTCGCCCACCTGCCCCACCGGCACCTCGCAGTCATTGTCGTCGACCAGCCGGACCTCCACCCCTGGCCGCATCCGGCCGCAGGTGCCCTTGAGCGGCGGGTTGGCTTCCGAGACGATCGGGCTTGAAATCTCGGTCATGTTGAAGATGGTGCGGACCTCCACCCCGAAGCGTTCGGCAAAGACCGCCGCATCGCCCAACGGCACCACCAGCACCAGCCTGAGCCCGTGATTGCGGTCGTCGGCCGAGGGCGGCAGCTTTTCCAGGAAGGTCGCCATCACCCCCAGCAGGAACGAGACGGTGACGCCGTTGCGCCGCACGGTCTGCCAATAGGTGGCGGTGTCGAACCGCTCGACCAGCGCAAACGAGGCACCGCGGGCCAGCATCACGAACATCGGCCCCATGCCGCCGATATGGAACATCGGCGCATTGACCAGATAGCGGTCCTCGCCCGTGACGAAGGGCCAGGCATCGGGACCGGCATTGGTGTAGATGTGCAGATACGACACCAGCACCGCCTTGGACGGCCCGGTGGTGCCCGAGGTGTAGATGATCGCCATCGGGTCCCAGGGCTCGATCCGGCGCGCGGGCGCGGTCAGCGTGCCGGTCTCGGGCAGCAGCGCCTCTTCCAGCCGCACCGCCGGCAGGGGGCATTCCGGCATGCGCCCGCCCGAGACGATCAGCCGTTCCAGCCGGGCGGTCGGCACGTCGAACAGCCGCTCGACCAGATCGGCATGAACGATCGCCAGGCTGGCATCGGACAGATCGACCACATGTGCGAGCAGCGAACCGCGATAGGCGGTGTTGATCGGCACATAGACCGCGCCCAGATAGTTCAGCGCGAAATAGACCCGGATCTGGTCGCGGCCATTGGGCATCCAGACCAGGACATGCGCGCCCTGCACCACGCCCTGCTGCTGCAGGCCCAGCGCGGTCTGGACGATCAGCTCGCGGAAGCGGGCATAGCTCCATTCCTCGCCGGTGTCGTCGAATTTCACGAAAACCTTGTCCGGCTGCTCCACGGCCAGCCGGTCGACAAGGTCGCGGGTCACCACCCGGTCGCGCGGGGGAATGCGCGCATCGAAATGGACCGGACCCTCGGGGCTCTGCTCGACCACGATCGTCATCGGGACGTCCCTCCCATTGCGTGTGTCCACGGTCGGGCCGGTCGCGGGATCGATGCCCGCGCCGGCCTCTTAATCTTCTGTCGTCTGGCGTCTCGTCAGGCCGCGTCGCCGGCGGCGGCCGGCCCGCCGTCGAAGACGTAATCCGCCGGCGCCACCGTGCGGGTCATGCGCCAGAAGTCGTCATTGCGCCAGGGGGTGATCGCCACCACCCGGCCGCGGGAATTGCGGTACCAGTTCTCCATGCCCTCATGGGTCCAGACCATCTTCGCATGGGCCTCGTCGACCCTGCGATTGTAGTCGTCATGGATCTCCGGCCGCACTTCGATCGTGGCGGCGCCCCGGCGGAACATCTCGTCGAGCGCGCTCAACAGATAGTCGCATTGCAGCTCCACCGCCGAGATGATGCTGCCGCCGTGGCCAAGGCCGACATTGGGCCCCAGCAGCATGAAGAAATTGGGGAAACCGGGCACGGCGGTGCCCAGATAGGCCCGGGCATCGTCGCCGTTCCAGACCTCCGACAGCGCCTGATCGTCGCGGCCCCGCACCTCGTAAGAGCCCAGGAACTCGGTCGCCTTGAAGCCCGTGGCCAGCACCAGAATGTCGGCCTCGCGTTCCTCACCCCCGCGCGAGACCAGTCTGCTGCCCCGCACCTCGGCCATATGGTCGGTGATCAGCTCGACATTGTCGCGGGCAATGGTGCGGTACCAGCCATTGTCGAGCAGCATACGCTTGCCGAAGGGTGGGTAGTCGGGCAGCACCTTCTCCAGCAGATCCTGCCGGTCGCCGAGTTCCTGCTGCATGTATTTGACGAAGGCACGGCGATGGCCGTCATTGACCGCGTTCAGCGCCCGGTCCGGATGCGGCCAGGCGGGATCCTTCTGCAGCGAGGCATGAACCCGGTCGTTGAAGGTCCAGGCGAGACGCTGGCGATACCACAGGCGGTAGAGCGGCATGTTTGCGATCAGGAAGCGGATCGGCTGCGGCATTTCCTTGCCGAATTGCGGGAAGGGTGCCGCCCACTGCTTCGACCGCGCAAAGATGGTGAGCTGCCCCACCTGCGGCGCAATCGCAGGCGCCACCTGCATGGCCGAGGCGCCATTGCCGACCAGGGCCACCCGCTTGCCCGTAACATCCAGATCTTCGGGCCATTCGGCGGTGTGGAAACAGGGTCCGGGGAAGCTGTCGAGGCCGGGGATATGCGGCACCAGCGGCGTGTTCAGCACGCCCACCGCACTCACCACCGCATCGGCGGTCAGCACCTCTTCCGCGCCGTCGGGCCGGCGGACGGTCACCGCCCAGCGCCGGGCCTCCGCCTGCCACAGGGCGCTCAGCACCCGGGTGTCGAAACGGGTGCAGCTCTCCAGCCCATGATCGCGCGCGACCTTGCGGAAATAGCCGTAAAGCTCGCCCTGCAGCGCGAAATAGCGCGTCCAGTCATGCGGCGCGAACGAGAAGGAATAGATGTGGTTGGGGGTGTCGACCCCGGCGCCGGGATAGCGGTTCTCGCGCCAGGTGCCGCCGAAATCCGAACCCTTCTCGATCACCTCGCAGGCGATGCCGCGCTGGCGCAGGCGGATCGCGGCGCAGATGCCCGAGACGCCGGCGCCGATCACCAGCACCTTGAAGCCGGCCGGCACAGCCCCCGGCTCACCCAGCCGGTGCGCCTTCAGCCCCAGCCCCGAGGCGATGATCTCGCCATATTCCGCCGGCACCTCTTCGGCCATCGACACGCTCAACATGCGCACCAGCAGATCGTCGTCCGGCCGCGGCATCGCCACCGGCCGGCCCGCCCGCCAGGCCAGGATCGCCTCGGTCGCAGCCGCGCGGATCTCCGCCTGCACGTCCTCCGGCAGACCGCCATCATCGTTGTCGTCCAGCCCGCGGCCGCGTTCGGGTGCATAGGGCGGCTCCAGCCAGCGCGTGTCGCCGGTCAGCTGGACCAGCACCATCAGCAGCGTCGGGATATTGGCGATCGCCACCGCCACCCGAAAGGCGGCGTCCTGGTCAATGTCGCCGGCACCCGCAAGGGCGCCGTCCCGGTTCGCGTGATCGGCCATCGTCAGGTTTCCTTACCCTTGGCGGCAGGTTCGTCCTGCCCATTGCTTCTGATACGTCCGGCGCCCTGAGTGCCGGGGCCCTGAGTGCCGGGGGCCCTGAGTGCCGGGGCCTGCAGCCCTCCATCGGGCATCTTGACCCGCATCGGGTGTCCGGGTACCGTAATTAAGTCGAACGTTTTAGTCGATAGCTTTATACGACCGGCTTATCGGTCGTGACTGGCGGAGCGCCCCGCACCACCCCGCTTGGGGGGGTAGGATGAAGAAGGGCGCCCGCGCGGGAGGAGTAGGGTCCGGATGCCTGCACGCCACGATGACGCGGCGCGGTTCTCGCGCATGCTTGATGACACCGTCACGATCGAAGGATGGTGCCACCCGCGCTTCGCCGCGGTGGCCGAGGCCTTCGCCCGGAATTTCACCGACCGCGACGAGGCCGGCGCCTCGGTGGCGCTGGTCCATGACGGCCGGCTGGTGGTCGATCTCTGGGGCGGCGCCGCCACCGCTGACCGCCCCTGGCAGGCCGATGATCTGGTGGTGGTGTTCTCGGCCACCAAGGCCGCGACCGCGCTCTCGCTGCATCTTCTGGCCGAACGCGGCCGGCTCGATCTGGACCGGCCGGTTGCCGGCTACTGGCCGGAATTCGCCGGGAACGGCAAGGACCGCGCCACGGTGCGGATGATCCTGGATCACACCATCGGCCTGCCGGTGCTGCGCCCGCAGCTGAAGGCGGACTGCATCACCGATGCCGCCTATATGATCGATCATCTGGCCGCCGAAACCCCGTTCTGGGAACCCGGCACCCGCACCGGCTATCACCCGCTGACCATGGGCTTCCTGGCGGCGGAAGTGGTCCGCCGGGTCGACGGTCGCAGCCTGGGCCGGTTCTTTGCCGACGAGATCGCCGGCCCCCTCGGCCTCGATTTCTGGATCGGCCTGCCGGAAGAGCACGAGGCCCGGGTGGCACCGGTGATCATCCACCGGCCACCGCGCGACGCCCAGACCACGCCCTTCCTGCTGGCGGCGCGCGAGCCGGGCAGCATCGCCAATCTGTTCGTGTTCAACAGCGGCGATTTCGCCATCCGCGGCGTCAACACCCGCGCCGGCCACGCTGCCGAAATCGGCGCCGCCGGCGGCATCACCAATGCCCGCGGCCTGGCCGGACTCTATGCGGCGCTGGTGCCGGGCGGCCCGCTCGGCTTCTCTGCCGACACCCTGGCCGGCTTCGCCGAGGCCAGTTCCGCCACCCATCTGGACGCGACCCTGCTGCAGCCGATGCGCTTCGGCCCCGGCTTCATGCTGCGCATGGACAATCGCCGCCGGCCGCAGCCGGCCGACAGCCTGGTGATCGGCCATCGCGCCTTCGGTCATGTCGGCGCCGGCGGCTCGGTCGGTTTCGCCGATCCCGAGGCCGGCATCGCCTTCGGCTATGCCATGACCCGCATGGGGCCGGGTCTGCTGCTCAACCCGCGCGGCCAGTCGCTGGTCGATGCGGCCTATGCCGCCCTCGCCGCCTGAGCGGCCAGCACATTTCCGCACCACCGCCACAACGACAGACGGCACCCGGCACAGCGTCTGGTATGCCGCACGCATCTGCACCACACGGGAGGACATCCACCATGAAGACGATCCAGGGGATCGGTCTCGCCGCGGGTCTGGCCGCGCTGACCATGACCGCCACCACCGCCTCGGCCGATCAGCTGCGCTTCGCGATCGGCCATCCGCCGGCCTCGTTCCTGGTCAAGGCGGGCGAGACCATGGCCAAGACCATGGCGGCGGAGACCGGCGATGCCGTCACCATCAAGGTCTTCCCCATGTCGCTTTTGAGCATGGCCGAGACCTCGGGCGGGCTGCGCGACGGGCTTGCCGATATCGGCACGGTGATGAGCACCTATTTCCCGGCCGAGTTTCCGCACACCAACCTGCTGCTCGAAGCCTCGATGATGCTGAGCACCCTGCCGGAAGATCCGACCGGCGTGGAGGCACAGGCCTATTCGGCGGCCATGGCCGAATACATCCTGACGAAATGCCCTGAATGCAATGCCGAGTTCGCGAAGCAGAACCAGGTCTACACCGCCGCGGCCGGCACGCCGGGCTATGCGCTGAACTGCACGAAGCCCGTGGTCACCATGGACGACCTCAAGGGTGCGCGGCTGCGCATCGGCGGCGCCAACTGGGCCGGCTGGTCGGAAGCGGTGGGCGCGGCCCCCGTCACCATGTCGGGCAACGAGATGCTGGAGGCGCTGAGCCAGGGCGTGCTGGACTGCATCATCCTGTCGGTGCCGGACGTGCAGAATTTCGGCATGGGTGAGTCGGTGAAGCACATCACCATGGGCGCACCCGGCGGCGTCTACGTCGCCTCCATGGCCCAGGTCAACCGCGATGCCTGGCAGGATCTGTCGCCCGAAGCCCGGACCGCCCTGCTGAAGGCGGCGGCGCTGGGCTCGGCCGAGGCGAGCCTCGCCTACGAGAACAACCAGGCCGACATTCTGGAAAAGGTGAAGGCCAAGGGCGTCCAGGTCCATCAGGCCGATCCGGCCGTGGTCGAGGCGACCCGCAGCTTCGTCGAAGGCTATCTGAAGGCGATGCCCGCCGCCTATCAGCAGCGTTATGGCGTGACCCGCGGCGAGGAGATCCTGACCGATTTCCGCACGATCCTGATCAAGTGGGTGGGCCTCGCCCGCACCGCCAAGACCCGCGAAGACCTGGCCCGGCTCTACTGGGACGAGATCTATTCCAAGGTCGACGTGAACACCCACGGCATGTGATGCCATCCCGCCCCGACCAGGCTGGCCGGGGCGGGCTTCGCACGATCCCCAGAACCCGACAGGTCCCGTTCCCATGTCGACGCCCGGCCGCCTGCTTGCGCGGACGACCTCGCTCGCGACGCTCATCGCCGGCATCGCGATCGCGCTGATGATGCTGCACGTCTCGCTCGACGTCGCCTTCCGCTATCTGCTGGGCGCGCCCCTGCCCGGCACCCTCACCGTCGTCACCTATTACTACATGGTGATCGCCGCCTTCGTGCCGCTCGCCTTCGCCGAGTTGCGCCGCGCCCATATTTCCATGGAGATCGTGACCGATCTGCTACCCAGACGCGGCCGCAACATGCTGGAAGGCTGGATGCTGGTGCCCACGGGCCTGGTCACCGGCCTGCTCACCTGGCGAGGTTTCGAAGAGGCATTGAAACAGCAGGCGATCGGGGCGGCCCAGATCCAGGGCTCGTCCAGCATCCCGATCTGGCCGGCCTATTACGCGCTGCCGCTGGGCGCGGGATTGATGACCCTGCTGGTGATCTACCGCTTCGTCAATTTCCTGCGCCGGCGGCCCGACGACCTGGCAGCCGCCACCTCCGGACGGGAGGCGGGGCTGTGAGCGACGTTCAGATCGGCCTCTCCGGGCTGGGCCTGCTGCTGGTGTTCATCGCGCTGCGCATCCCCATCGGCATCTCGCTGATCGGCGTGTCCTTCGGCGGGCTCTGGGTACTGATGGGCTGGAAGGTCGCCTGGGGCTCGCTCGGCCTGCTGCCCTTCCAGTTCGCGGCCAACTGGGTGTTGAGTTCGGTGCCCATGTTCCTGCTGCTGGGCTTCGTCTGCTATCACGGCCAGCTGACCCAGGGCCTGTTTCGGGCGGCACGGGTCTGGCTGGAACGGGTGCCGGGCGGGCTGGCGGTGGCGGCCGTGATGGGCTCGGCCGGTTTCGCCGCGGTGTCCGGCTCGTCCATCGCCTGTTCGGCGACCATGGGCCGGATCGCCATCCCCGAAATGCTCAAGGCGCGTTATCACCCCGAACTCGCCACCGGCTCGGTGGCCGTGGCGGGCACGATCGGCGCGCTGATCCCCCCCTCGATCATCCTGATCCTGTATGGCGTGGTGGCCCAGGTGCCGGTCACCGGCCTGTTCCTGGGCGGCATCGCCGCCGGGCTGATCACCGCGCTCGGCTATGTGCTGGTGATCATGATCCGGGTGAAGCTGAACCCGGCGCTCGCCCCCGACGTCACCATCCGTACGCCGGCATCCGAACGGATCGCAGCACTGAAGGACACCTGGCCGGTGATCCTGCTGATGATCGGCATCTTCGGCGGCCTGTTCTCGGGCGTGTTCACCGCAACCGAGGCGGGCGCGGTCGGCGCGCTGATGGCGGTGGTGATCGCACTCGCCAAGGGCACGCTCACCCGCGCGCGGTTCTCGACCGCGATCGTCGACACGGTGCTCACCACCTCCACGCTGATCATCATCGGCATCGGCGCCACTCTGCTCACCCGCTTCCTGGCGCTGTCGGGATCGGCCGATTATCTCTCGGAACAGGTGCTGGCGCTGGGGGCCGATCCGGTGCTGATCATGGCCGGCGTCGTGATCGTCTACCTGCTGCTCGGCCTGTTCCTTGAACCGGTCGGCGCCATGCTGCTGACCCTGCCGATCGTGCTGCCGATCGTCGACGGCACCGGCTTCGGCCTGCTCTGGTTCGGCGTGATCCTGACCAAGCTGCTGGAAATCGGCATGATCACCCCGCCGGTCGGCATGAATGTCTTTGTGATCAAAAGCGTGGTCGGCGATCTGGTCAAGACCTCGGCCATCTTCCGCGGCATTCTGTGGTTCCTGGTCATGGACCTGGCCGTGCTCGCGCTGCTGATGCTGGTTCCGGAATTGATCATGTATCTTCCGACCCGTTTCGGATAACCAATGGTCAGACGACCCGCAGCCAGCCGTCGGAAGACCCAGGAGCAGCGCATGTCCGCCGAACCCACCCCCCTCGCCGGGGAGACCACGCAGACCGATCCCACGCGCGAGAAGCTGAAGCTCGCGGCCATGCGCCTGTTCTCCACCCGCGGCATCGACGGCGTATCGGTGCGGAACATCGTCACCGAAGCCGGCATGCGCAACGGCGCCTCGCTCCACTATTATTTCGGATCGAAAGAGGGGCTGATCCGCGAACTGGTGGTCGAGGCGGCGCAGCGCAGCGATCGCGCCCGCAATGCCCGGCTGGACGTGATGGAGGCCGAGGGCGGCCCGGAGCGGGTGGCCGATATCGTCCGCCTGCTGCTGGAGGTGGAGACAACGGGCGCCGGCGACCCCGACGCCCATCGCAGCCTGCCGATCGGCTTCGGCCATATGCGCTTCATCGTCGCCATGCAGATCAACCACCGCGCCATGTTCCTGGACGCGGTGGGCGATCGCTGGCGGTCGAGCTATATGCGCTGCATCGACCATCTGCGCCGGCTGATGGTCCCCCTGCCCGCGGCGGTGATCAGCCAGCGTCTGGCGCATATGGTGCTGTTCATGAACACCAGCCTCGCGGTACGTGAGACCGCCTTCGAGGCCGACCCCACCGGCGGCGGGCTCTGGGGCAAGCCCTATGCGCTCGACTGCCTGGTCGAATCGCTCTGCGGTGCGCTGGAAGCGCCGCTTTCGCCCGAGGTGGCGGCGGTGTTGCCGGGGTGAGGCCGCCGTCGCCACGAGACTCTCTGCATCAGAGGAGACCTGCAATGGCAACGATGAACGTATCCCTGCCCGATGCGATGAAGGCCTGGGTCGAAGGCCAGGTCGACGGCGGCCGGTATGGCGACGCAAGCGACTATGTGCGTGACCTGATCCGCCGCGACCGTGCCCGCAAGGAAGCGATCGCCGCCCTTCAGACCGCGGTCACCGACGGCACCGACAGCGGCGAGCCGCAGGCGCTCGACGTCGAGGCCTTCAAGCTGCGGATGCGCGACCGTCATCTCATCCGCTGAGCCGCCCGCCTCATCTCAACCAGCCTTCCCATCCTCCCCCGCCGCGGAAGCGGCAAGCGTCGCCTGGGCCGCCGCGGCCGCATCGCCGCCCTGGCCCGAGACCGAGACGGTCGGGAAGGCGAAGGCGATGTCGTTGGCCTCGAAGGCCTTCTTGATCAGCGCATAGGCGCGGCGGCGGATGACGAACTGTTCGCCGGGCTTGGTCATCATCTTCAGGCGCAGCTGGATGGCATAATCGCCGAACTGCTCCACGCCCTGCATCTTCAGCGTCTCGATGATGTTGGGGGCGAATTCCGGATCCTGCTGCAGGTCGCGGCCGACCTGTTTGATGATCTTCTTCACCTTGTCGAGATCGGCGGCATAGGTCACCTTCACCGTCAGCTTGTCGATCACCCAGTCGCGCGAATAATTGGTGATCTTGTCCAGAGAGCCGAAGGGGATGGTGTGCAGCGCGCCCCGGTGGTGGCGCAGCTTCATCGAGCGCAGCGAGAAGCTTTCCACCGTGCCGCGGATATTGCCGCTTTCGATGTATTCGCCCACCCGGAAGGCATCGTCGAACAGGAAGAACATGCCCGAGATGATGTCCTTGACCAGCGTCTGCGCGCCGAAACCGATCGCGACGCCGACCACGCCGGCACCGGCGATCAGCGGGCCGATTTCCACCCCCAGCGACGACAGCACCATCAGCAGGGTGATCACCCCCAGCACCGCCAGCAGCAGGTTGCGCAGGATCGGCAGCAAGGTGCGCAGCCGCGCCTGCCGGCGCAGGGCATCCTCGCCGCCGGTCGCGCCGTCATGGGCGGCCCGCATCAGCCGGTGATCGATCCAGGCCGCCGCCAGCCGCCAGGCGATGTCGGCGACGAGCACGATCACCACCGCCTGAAAGATCCCGCCCATCGCCCGCTGCAGCGGGGTCTCGCGGCGGGCAAGCTCGGTCAGGTCGTAATCGATGATGCCGGCGATCAGCACCGCCGCTCCCAGCAGCCAGAAAGCCCGGAGCCCGCGGCCGACCGAAATCGCGATCATCGAAGGCGCAGGTCCCGCCGATATCATCATGCCGCCGCCCTCGCCGCCGCCATGACCGGCATGGACGATCGCGGCCGGCTCCGGCTCCACGCCCTCCGGATGTTCGGTCGGCCGGACGAAATGGGCGACAGCCCGGCGGGTGGCAGGCAGCAGCACCACGAACAGCAGCAGCAGCACGATCGCCACCTGGAAGGGCTGAATCGAGCCCGTGAACAGCAGCAGCCAGACGCCGACCAGATAGATCGAGAACAGCCAGGTGGCCAACGCCCGGCGCCGATGGGCGCGGCCCTCGCCGTCGATTTCGGGCCGGGTCCAGGTGGCGATCAGGGTCAGCAGAAGCAGGACCAGCCCCATGCCCAGCCCCAGCGCCGCCCAGGGACCGGGCGCCATGCCCAGCCCGTGCAACAGGTCGAGCGTAACATCGCCCAGCCCGTACCAACCGACCAGCACCGCCGACCACAGCATCCAGTGCCGGGCGGCGGCATCACTCATCGGCACGATCCGGAAGCGCGGCACCTGGGGCGAGAGCAGAATGCGGCCGAACCCCGTCACCAGCCGCAGCATCAGCACGATCAGCAGATAGGATGCGACCACCTGGCGCAGCATCGGCGGCCAGGGCATCACGGCAAAGGCGCCGATGCTGCCCAGCGCGAAAGCGGCGAGCACGCCCAGGCCATAAAGCGTCCGCAGCCCCGCCACCCTGAGCCGCATGCGCGGCCGGTCGGTCGGGTGCGCCTCGATCCGCCGGCGCAGCGGCCGGGTCGCCCGGGTGAAGGCCCATTCGAAACCGCAGCCGAGCAGGGCGAAGCCCAGCAGGGGCAGGATCACCCCGCCGGTCCCGGCACCGATCCGCGCACGGAAGGTGCCCGCTGCCGCCGCCAGTTCGGCCGGAATCTGCGGCAGCCCGGCTTTCAGCGTGCCGAGGAAGGCGCGGATGCCGTCGATACGGGCGGTGAGCAGGCGCTCGGCCATCATGCGGCGCTCGGCCGCATCGGCGGGCAGAATGGTCGTCTGGGCGGGCGGTGATGCGGGCGCAGCCGTCCCGGCCGCGGCCTGTGCGGCAATCCAGGCCTGGATCGTGGGGTCGGCAAGAAGCCCCATCAATTCCCGCACCCGCTCGGGATCGGCGGGTGCGGGGGCCGCGGCGCTCTGTTGCTGGGCCAGCATCATCTGGGGCATGGCCGCCACGGCCGGGCTGCCGCCGCCTGCCAGCATCAGCCACATCACACCCGCCAGGACCATGAGCATCATGCCCCGCCCGTTGCCCGCCATCCCGCCAGTCCTCCCGCCCCGCAAGGTCTCGCCCACGGCGTCGCTTTGCCGACGCGTGACCGCACGCGATCATGAGGCCAGCCGCGGGCGGCTTCAATGGCGATCCGCAGGGCGGATGGGCTATAAATGGCCCGCTCACCACCTTCCTTATCCCAGGGACACACGCCACCCATGACCGCCCCGCTCCATCCCGATGCCGCCGCCTGGACCGCCACCGTCGACAGTGCCGAACACGGGACGCTGCGGATCGAAGGGCGCTGCCATCCGGCTTACGAGGCGGTGGCCCGGGCATTCACCACCAACTTCGCCGAACGCGACGAGGTCGGCGCCTCGGTGGCGCTGGTCCAGGACGGGCGGCTGGTGGTCGATCTCTGGGGCGGGCTGGCGGTGCGGGCGGGTGGCGACAGCCCGGCCCGGCCCTGGGCGGAAGACACGGTTTCGGTGATCTTCTCGGCCACCAAGGGCGCGACCGCGATCGCGTTGCATCTGGCGGCGGCGCGCGGCCTGCTCGATCTGGATCAGCAGATCGTCGAAATCTGGCCCGAATTCGCCGGCCGCGCCCCCGAACCCGGGCCCAAGCGCGCGGCGACGGTGCGGATGATCCTTGACCACAGCATCGGCCTGCCGGTGCTGACCGCGCCGCTCAAGGCCGATTGCGTCACCGATTATCCCTATATGATCGCCCGGATCGAGGAAGAGGCCCCGCTCTGGCAGCCCGGCACCCGCACCGGCTATCACCCGATCACCATGGGGTTCATGGCGGCAGAGGTGCTGCGCCGGGTGGATGGCCGCAGCCTGGGCCGGTTCTTCGCCGAAGAGATCGCCGGGCCCTTGGGCCTCGATTTCTGGATCGGCCTGCCCGAGAGCGTCGAGCCGCGCGTCGCCCCGGTGATCGTCCGCCGCGCCCAGCGCGGCGCCGACCTCACGCCCTTCCTTGCCGCGGCAAAGCAGCCGGGCACGATCCAGCATCTGTTCGTGTTCAACAACGGCACCTACAGCAGCCGCGGCGCCAATACGCGCGAAGGCCATGCGGCCGAAATCGGCGCGGCCGGCGGCATCACCAATGCCCGCGCGCTCGCCTCGCTCTATGCCGCCACCCTGCCCGGCGCGGCGCTCGGCTTCGACGCCGACACCGTCGCCGGCTTCGCCGAGGCCAGCTCCGCCACCCAGATCGATGCCACCCTGCTGCAACCCACCCGCTTCGGCCCGGGCTTCATGCTCCGCATGGACAACCGCCGCCGCCCGCAGCCGGCCGACAGCGTCATCATCGGCCACCGCGCCTACGGCCATGTCGGCGCCGGTGGCTCGATCGGCTTCGCGGATCCGGAACGGGGCATGGCGTTCGGCTATACGATGACGAAGCTGGGGGCGGGGCTGCTGCTCAATGCGCGGGGGCAGGCGCTGGTGGATGCAGGAGCCGCCGCGACGGATGGCCGCGCGGGATAAAGCGCATATCGCAGTTTAGAATTTATCAAATGTCAAAGCGCGGGGCCGGGGCGGCCCTCATCCTTGGCTCACGATGACGCCGGCAACGGCGATCGCCATCGAAACCCGAAGCCGAAGGATCGACCGCCATGACCACCACCCCCGGTTTCCCGCGTCTGAACGAGCCCGCCCCGCATTTCGAGGCGCGGACGACACACGGTCCCGTCTCCCTCGCCAGTTACAGGGGCCGCTGGCTGGTGCTGTTCGCCCATCCGGCGGATTTCACGCCGGTCTGCACGACCGAATTCATCGCCTTCGCCCGCGCCCATGACCGGTTCCAGACCCTGAATTGCGACCTGCTGGGCCTGTCGATCGACAGCGTCTTTGCGCATCTCGCCTGGACCCGCAACATCAGCGAGAAGTTCGGGGTCGAGATTCCCTTTCCGATCATCGAGGACATCTCGATGAACGTCGCCAATGCCTATGGCATGGTCCATCCCGGTGCCGCCGACACCCAGGCCGTGCGCGCCACCTTCGTCATCGACCCGGAAAGCCGCCTGCGCGCGATGATCTATTATCCGATGAGCAATGGCCGCTCCGTCGAGGAAATCCTGCGCCTGGTGACCGCCCTGCAGACGAGCGACACCCATGGCGTGGCCACGCCCGAAGCCTGGTGCCCCGGCGCCAAGGTGATCGTGTCGCCGCCCAAGACGGCAGCCGAAGCCGAGGCCCGTGCCGGCCAGGGTTACGAGACGACGGACTGGTACTTCTCGCAAAAATCGCTCTGACGACATCCGGGCGCGCCCCCGCCATGGCCTGTCCGCCCCCGGAAGGAGAGATGAAATGACCGTCCTGCGAACGGCCGCGCTTCTTGCCGGCCTCTGCCTTCTGGCCGCGCCGGTTGCGGCCAGAGACAGCCTGTTCGTCACCGTGACCAGCGGTGACCCCCAGACCCAGGCCATGGCCATGGTTCTGTCGCAGCAGGCCCTGCAACGTCAGACGCCGGTGCGCATCCTGCTCTGCGGCCCCGGCGGCGATCTGGCGCGGAAGGATTATCAGGGCCCTGCCCTGAAACCTTCCGGCAGAACGCCGCAGCAGATGCTCCAGGGCCTGATTCAGGCAGGGGCACATGCAGAGCTCTGCGCGCTCAATCTGCCCAACAGCGATGGCCTGACCGCAGCCGATCTGATCGACGGCGTCACCCCCGTGACACCGCCTGTGATCGGTGAACACATGGACCGTCCCGATGTCCGCTATCTCGGCTTCTGACGGGCCGGGTGGCTGCTGCTGCCGTTCGGGCGCCGTGCGAACATCACGATATTGCCGAACACGATCAGGCACAGCCCGGCGGCGGCCGTCCAGGTCCATTGATAGCCTTCGAACAGGGTCGAGATCAGAAGGGCGACCATCGGAAAGACCACCGTCGCATAGCCCGCGCGGGCCGAGCCTATCTTCTGCACCAGCAGCAGATAGGTCGTGAAGCCGGCGACGGAGCCGATCACGGCCAGATAGATCAGCGCCGCCCAGGAGGTCATGCCCTCGGGCAGGACGACCGGCTGGCCCGTGGCGAGGATCAGTATCAGCAGGACGACGGCCCCCACTGCCCATCCCCCAGGCATTGGCCGTAACCGGAGAGGTGCCGAGCGCACTGTTCCTGCGCGAGGCCATATTGCCGAGCGAGAACATCATCGTGCCGAACCCCGCCCAGGCAATGCCGCGCAGGCTGTTGCCGTCGAGCGTGGTGAACAGGTCGTGCCAGAACAGCAGGACCAGCCCGGACGCCCCGATCGCGCCGGCACCGACGACGCGGAGCGTGATGCGCTCCCCGAAGAAGATCCGGGCATTGACCGCGTTGAAGATGGAGGCGAGCGAGAAGACCACCGAAACCAGCCCCGACGGGATCAGCCCTGCCGCCTTGTACAGCCCGACGAAGTTGAACGAAAACAGGCACAGGGCCTGCAAGGCGACGAAACGCCAGTGTGCCGGGCGCGCCAGACGGCCCATGAGGGCGAGCCCGGCGAGCATCACCAGCCCGGCAAGCGCGAAGCGATAGAAGATCGAGACCATGACAGGCATGGCGCCGACCTGCAGGGCGATCGCGATCCACGTCGTGCCCCAGATCAGCACGGTGGCGATGAAGAGAAGGGATGTGTTCATGCGCGCAGCATAGGCCGGGCCGCCCCGGCGGTTTTGCATCTTCTTGCGCAAATCCGCAGGCCGACACTTTTCCCGGCGCACCGGCCGACCTAACATCGACCGACGCACCCAACGGCCGGCACCCCATGTCCCACCAGCCCACGTCTCACATTGCGACCTCCCGTCCCTCCACGCCCGACACCATCTACGACGTCCTGCGCAGATCGCCGGTCGCCCGGGTACTCGCCGGCATGGAGCTGGGCGAAGGCTGTGCGGTCACGGTCTGGGAAAACACCCGCGATCGGGTGTGCTATCAGGCGCCGGCCCATACGACCTTCAGCCTTTATCTTGAGGGCGGCACCGGAACGCGGCGGCTGGATGCCGGCGGGGTTGCCGGCTATCCGGGGGCCATCTGCGTGATGCCGGAGGGCTGCGGCTCCGACTGGGAGATCAACGCCCCTTTCCGCTTCGTGCATCTCTATCTGTCGGAAGCCAGGCTGCGCAGCGGCTTCGTCAGCACCCATGACTGCGACGCCCGCAGCCTGGACCTGCCGGAAGCGACCTTCGTCCGGAACCCGGATCTCGCCATCCCCCTCGCCCAGCTTGCCGCCGCCGGCGCCGAGGGGGATGTTCTGCATGCCGAAACCACCCTCGCCGAGCTGTTCGGCGCCCTGCGCAGGAAGCCGGTGACCATACGCGCGGGCCTTGCGCCCCATATCCTGCGCCGGGTCGACGACTGGATCGACGCCCATCTGGACCAGACGATCACGCTGGACGACCTTGCCGCCCTGGCCGACCTGTCGGGCTTCCACTTCCACCGCATGTTCCACCTGTCCCGCGGCCTCGCCCCCCATGCCTGGGTCACCTGGAAACGCGTCGCCCGGGCCCGCATGCTGCTTCGAACCGACCAGCCCATCGCCGCCATCGCCGCCGCCTGCGGCTTTTCAAGCCAGAGCCACCTGACGCGCGTCTTCCAGCGGCATGTGGGGAAGACGCCGGCGGTGTATCGGGGGGCGGTGATCGGAAGCATCCAGAGACATGGAGCGTTCCGTTAGGTGCACTTGCCCGTCATTCACTGTTCCTTCCTATACCTCATGAGACTCGTCGCACATGCGAGCGCCGAGAACGCGCTGCCGAGCCAGAGAGCGGTCATGGAGCCTGCCTCGCCTGCAACCGTGAAGCAGGCGGCCACCAGGGCTGTGCCCAGAGCCTGGCCGAGCAGGCGGGCCGTCGGGATGATGCCGCTTGCTGCGCCGGCCCGCTCTCGTGGCACGCTCGCCGTCAGGGCCTTCAGGTTCGGGGATTGAAACAGGCCGAAGCCTGCGCCGCAGATTGCCAGCCGCCATGCGATGTCCGGAAACGTTGCCTGGTCCGGCAGGAAGGCCAGCAGCGCCATGCCGAGGCAGAGCAGCAGCAGGCCGACACCCCCCAGAACCGCAACCGACCGGCGTTCCGACAGGCGCCCTGCAATCGGGGCGACGACGGCCACCATGACCGGCCATGGCGTTAAGAGAAGGCCGGTTTCGGTCTGTGATCGCCCCATGACCGTCTCAAAAAGGAACGGCAGAGAGACGAAGGCCAGACCTTGGGCAGCGTAGGCAAAAATCGACGTCAGAACTGACAGGGCAAAAAGCGGCCGACGACATAAATCGACGGGCAGCAGCGGCGCCGGATGCCCGCGCTGTCTGTAGAGGAGCGCACCGAAGCAGACAAGGGATGCACCCCATTCGCACAATACCCGCACCAGGCCGGCCTGGTGGGCCGCATCTCCGAGCCCCAGGATGAGAAGGCCGAACATGCCCGCGACCAATATTCCGCTGGTGCCGTCAAATGAATGGGATGCCCGTTCGCCGGTTGTGCTGGGCAAAGCTCTGAACGCCAGCACCACGGCAAAAGCCCCGAGCGGGATGTTGATCAGAAACAGCCACGGCCAGGTGGTTACAGCCAGAACGCCCGAGGCAACCAGGGGGCCGATCGCGAAGAACACGGCGACGATCAAGGCATTCAGACCTTGTGCGCGGCCAATCTGACTATGCGGGTAGATAAACCGGATGAGGGCACTGGTGACGCTCAGGATGCCCGCCGCACCAATACCTTGCAGCGTCCGGGCTGCAATCAGCATCGGCAATGATGACGCCAGCCCACATGCAAGAGACGCAAGCGTGAAGAGCGCCAGGCCGCCCGTATAGACGCGTCTGTGCCCGACGATGTCGCCACAGGCCGCGAGGGGCAGCAGCGTTGCGACCATCGCCAGCTGATACGCATTGATGATCCAGATCGACATTTCCGGGCTTGCGTGCAGGTCGGCCGCGATGGTTGGCAGCGCCGTTGTCGCGATTGTGGTATCCAGTGTGGCGATGGCGCTTCCCAGGATGAGCGTTGCCACCGCCCGGAGCTTTTGCGCCCCCGGCAGGCCGTCGCTGATATCATTGACCTGGGGTTGGCTTTCGAACGCGGAAATGGCGGGCGCTCCTGTGGATGGACGCGGTTCCCAGAAGGCGCCTTCCCGAAGATGGGGTGTAGAGGCTGCCTGCCTGAGAGCCTTCGGTGACGGAGCCTAGCCCGGCCAAATCACTTTGATAATTTTGTACTTCTTTCAAAATTGTTTTGATAAATTTAATCATGGCTATGCCTCCCAACCTCGATATGGATGTCCTTCGGACGTTCGTGACCGGCAGCACGCTCGGAAGCTTCGCGAAAGCGGCCGAGCGGATCGGACGGTCGCCGCCCGCGATCAGCCTGCAACTTCGCAAACTGGAAGCCCAGGTGGGGCAGACCCTGTTTCGTAAACAGGGTCGCGGCCTCGTGCTGACAGAGGCGGGCGAAATCCTGCTGTCTTATGCAAAGCGACTGCTTGAGTTGAACGATGAAGCCATGATGGCGATGCAACGCCTCACCGATATGGAGGGACGGATCCGTCTTGGTATTCCGCAAGACTTCGCCGATACATCGCTGCCTGTGCTGCTTGGTCGCTTCTCACGCGCCTATCCCAAAATCAGGGTGACTGTTCGTGTAGAGCGCGGCTCCCATCTCGTGAGGCTGATCGAAGCCGGCGACCTGGATCTCGCCCTGACCTGGGGCAATCTGAGCAGTGCTCACCATTCGATTATCGGCAGCTTTCGTGTCGTCTGGATCGGGCCAGACGCATTTGACCGGGAGCCGGACATGCCTGTTCCTCTGGTGGCGTTCGATCCGCCCTGCTCGTTTCGGGCAAGGGCAATCGACGCGCTGGAGAAAGATGGCATTGCCTGGGAGCATGTATTCGCCAGTTCCGGTCTGGCCGGATTGTGGGCTGCCGTGACGGCCGGTTTGGGGATCACGGCGCGGATCGCAGACGTCGTGCCGTCGCATCTTCGCGTCCTTGATGCAACCTCGTGCGGTCTGCCGGCACTCGGGACGATCAATCTGGGCCTGCATCTTGCTGACGCGACCCCGTCAAGCCCGGTAAAGCGCTTCAGCGAGCTTCTCGTCGAAACTGTCTCCGACATCAGATGACGGCCGGGTGAGGTCGCGCCCCGTAGCCCCCACCCGCCGAAACGCCGCCGGCGACAGTCCGAACGCCCCCCTGAACATGTTGATCAGATGCGAGGCATCGCAAAAACCCGTCGCATGGGCGATGTCGGTGACCGTGCGCGGTGTGGTCGCCAGCAGGTGGCGGGCGGCGTCGAGCCTGAGGCGCTGGCCGGCCCGCGCCGGGGAGAGGCCGAGATCGGCCTGGAAGCTGCGTTCCAGCTTGCGGCGGCCCACGCCCAGATCGGCGGCCAGCTCGTCGACGGTCGCCGGGTCCTCCAGCCGCTGGCGCATGCGGATCAGCGCCTTGCGCACCAGCGGGTCGCGGGCGGTGAGCGGGCTGCCGCCGCCGGGCTGGGGTTTGTCGCCGGTCATCGCCTCGTCGATGATCAGGATGCTGAGGCTTTTGATCGCCGCGACCCGGCCGATATGGGTTTCGACCAGCCAGGCCGCCAGATGTGCAGCACTGTGGCCGCCGGAACAGGTCAGCCGGTCGCGATCGACCACGAAAATCTGGTCGGATACCGGCCGGGTTGAACCGAAACGTTCAAGAAAATCGTCATGGTGGAACCAGCTGACGCAGCAGCGGTAGCCGTCGAGTAGCCCCGCCTCGTGCAGCAGGAACACCCCCGTACACAGCCCGACCAGCGGCACACCGCCCCGCGCCGCTGCCTGCAGGAACTGCATGCTGGCCGGCGAGAGGCCGCTCGCCTCGCGAATCAGCCCGCCCACCACCACGAGATAATCATAGGTCCCGGCCCGGTCGAGCCGGGTATCGGGCTGCACCTTCACGCCGCAGCTCGACCGGATCGGGCTCATATCGTCGGAGAGCACCGTCCAGTCGCAGAGAATCGGCCGCGACCGGTCCGCCTCGTCGGCCGCAAGTCGCAGAACATCCACGAAATTTGCGAAGGCCGAGAGCGTGAACCGATCCGCGAGCAGGAAGCCGACACGCAGGCGTTTCCGGGCTGGGGTCATGACGCAATTCTACAACGCTTCCGTCGCAGGCTTCCAGTCCCGAGGCAGGATCCCGCGCCTAGAATACCCGCAAAGCTGGAGCGTTGAGGGCTGGCCGCCATGACCCGTTTTTCCGCCATGTCGCTGTTGAAGAATGCCCTGACCGGCCACAAGGGCTGGACGGCACAATGGCCCGAATGCGACCCCAAACCGGAATACGACGTGGTGATCGTCGGCGCCGGCGGCCATGGGCTGGGGGCCGCCTATTATCTGGCGAAAGAGCACGGCATCACCAATGTCGCGGTCATCGACAAGGGATGGCTGGGCGGCGGCAATACCGGGCGCAACACCACGATCATCCGGTCGAACTATCTCTATGACGAAAGCGCCCGGCTTTACGATCATGCCGTCGATCTCTGGGACGGGCTGTCGCAGGATCTGAACTACAACGTCATGTATTCCAAGCGCGGCGTGCTGATGCTGGCGCATACCGTGCACGACATCCAGAGTTTCAAGCGCCACATCCACGCCAACCGCCTGAACGGCGTCGACAACCGCTGGCTGACGCCCGAAGAGGCCAAGGCTTATTGCCCGCCGCTCGACATCTCCCCCCGCGCCCGCTATCCGGTGGTGGGCGCCGCCCTGCAGGAACGCGCCGGCACCGCCCGCCATGATGCGGTCGCCTGGGGCTATGCCCGTGCCGCGGCCGCGCGCGGCGTCGACATCATCCAGAACTGCCCGGTGACCGAAATCCGCCGCGGCCCCGATGGCCGGGTGACCGGGGTCGAGACCGCGAAGGGCTTCATCCGCGCGAAGAAGGTGGCGGTCTCCGCCGCCGGCAATACCAGCGTGGTGATGCAGAGTGCCGGGGTGCGGCTGCCGCTGGAGAGCTACCCGCTGCAGGCGCTGGTGTCGGAACCGGTGAAGCCGGTCTTCCCCTGCGTGGTGATGTCGAACACGGTGCATGCCTATATCAGCCAGTCGGACAAGGGCGAACTGGTGATCGGATCGGGCACCGATCAGTATACCAGCTATTCCCAGCGCGGCGGCCTGCCGCTGATCGAACACACCGTCGCGGCGATCTGCGAGATCTTCCCAATCTTCAACCGCATGCGCATGCTGCGCAAATGGGGCGGCATCGTCGACGTGACGCCCGATCGCTCGGCGATTTTGGGCAAGACGCCGGTGCCGGGGCTTTATGTCAATTGCGGCTGGGGCACCGGCGGCTTCAAGGCGACGCCCGGCGCCGCCCATACGCTGGCCTGGACGGTGGCGAAAGACGAGCCGCACCCGATCAACGCCCCCTTCACGCTGGAGCGGTTCACCACCGGCCGTCTGATCGACGAAGCCGCGGCCGCCGCCGTCGCGCATTGAGGATCGCCCCATGCTTCTGATCCACTGCCCTTATTGCGGCGAAACCCTGCCCGAGCTGGAATTCGTCTATGCGGGCGAGGCCCATATCGCCCGGCCCGACCCCGCCACGGCGACCGACGAGGACTGGCGCGACTTTCTGTTCATCCGCAACAACATCCGCGGCGCCCATGTCGAACGCTGGCGCCACGTCCATGGCTGCGGCCGGTTCTTCAATGCCGTGCGCGACACGGTGAGCGACCGCTTCCTGACGACCTATCGGGTCGGCGATCCCCGCCCCGATCTCGCGGCCCTGAAGGAGCGCGCAGAATGAGCCCCGCCGGTTTTCGCGTTCCGGGCCGCGGCCGTGTCGACTATGGCCAGCCGGTCACCTTCACCTTCGACGGCCGGCGCTATCAGGGGTTTGCCGGCGACACCGTCGCCTCGGCCCTGCTGGCCAATGGCGTGCATCTGATGGGCCGGTCGTTCAAATATCACCGCCCGCGCGGCGTGCTGACCGCCGGATCGGAAGAGCCGAACGCCCTGGTCGGCACCCGCCGCGGTCCCGGCCGCGCCGAGCCCAATACCCGCGCCACGGTGCAGGAACTCCGCGCCGGGCTGGAGGTCACCAGCCAGAACCGCTATCCGAACCTGAAGCTGGATCTGGGCGCGATCAACGACAGCCTGCACATGCTGCTGCCGGCCGGCTTCTACTACAAGACCTTCATGTGGCCGAAGAGCTTCTGGGACCGGTTCTACGAGCCCTTCATCCGCGCGGCGGCGGGGCTGGGCGTCTCGCCCGCCGAACCCGATCCGGACGGCTATGCCTCGCGCTATCTGCACACCGACCTGCTGGTGGTGGGCGCCGGCCCTGCCGGCCTGGCGGCGGCATTGACGGCGGCCCGGGCCGGGCTGCGGGTCACCCTGGTCGACGAGACCGCCGAGGCCGGCGGCAGCCTGCTCAGCGAGCCGCAGGCCGTGATCGACGGCCGCCCGGCCTGGGACTGGCTGGCGGCGACCCTGGTCGAGCTCTCCGGTCTGGGCGTGCGTGTCCTGACCCGCACCACCGCGATCGGCTATTACCATCAGAACATGGTCGGGCTCTGCCAGCGGCTGACCGATCACCTCGACGCCCCGGCCGCAGGCCAGCCGCGCGAACGGCTGTGGCGGGTGCGGGCGGGCCAGGTGGTGCTGGCCCAGGGGGCCATCGAAAAGCCGCTGGTCTTCAACGGCAACGACCGGCCGGGGGTGATGCTGGCCGGCGCGGCCCAGACCTATCTGAACCGCTATGGCGTGCGGGTGGGCAGCTGCGCGGTCGTCGTCACCAGCCATGACAGTGCCTGGCACGCGGCCTTCGATCTGGCCGACGCCGGCACCCGGATCGCGGCGATCGTCGATACCAGAAGCCAGGCCCCCGCGGCGCTCAAGGCGGCCGCAGAGGCGCGCGGCATCACGGTTCTGGCCAGCCACACCGTCACCGGCACCGCCGGCCGGCTGCGGATCCGGTCGGTCGAGGTCAACCCGGTCCGGAACGGCCGGATCGGGGCGGCGGTCAGGATCGACTGCGACTGCCTTCTGATGTCCGGCGGCTGGACGCCGTCGCTGCATCTGTTCTCGCACACCAAGGGCAGCCTTGTCTGGGATGCGGCCGCGCAGACCTTCCTGCCCGGCACCCGCACCGAGGCCTGCCAGATCGCCGGGGCCGCCCGCGGGTTCTGGGGCATCGCCGCGGCGCTGGATGACGGCGCCGCCATGGGGGCTGCCGCCGTTCGCGAGCTGGGCGGAGATCCCGCCGCAGCCGGCCGCCACACCGTCACCGACGACCGGCCGGGGACGGGCGAGAGCGTGACCGAGCTTCCGACCGATCGCGAGCCCGCCCGGGTGCGCGCCTTCGTCGACTATCAGAACGACGTCACCGCCAAGGATCTGCGGCTGGCGGTGCGCGAGGGCATGCGCTCGATCGAGCATGTCAAGCGCTACACCACCAACGGCATGGCGACCGATCAGGGCAAGCTGTCGAACATCAACGGCCTCAACATCGCCGCCGATGCGCTGGGCCGCAGCCAGCCGGAGGTGGGGCTGACCACCTTCCGCCCGCCCTATACCCCCACCACCTTCGGCGCGCTGGCCGGCTATCATCGCGGCGAGCATTTCGACGTCACCCGCAAGACGCCGATCGACGGCTGGGCCGTCGAGCATGGCGCCGTCTTCGAACCGGTCGGGCTGTGGCGCCGGGCGCGCTATTTCCCGAAACCGGGCGAGGACATGGATGCGGCAGTCGCCCGCGAATGCCGCGCCACCCGGGCGAGCCTCGGCATCTTCGATGCCTCCACGCTCGGCAAGATCGAGGTGGTAGGCCCCGATGCGGTCGAATTCATGAACCGCATGTACACCAACCCCTGGAGCAAACTCGCCCCGGGCCGCACGCGCTACGGCCTGCTGCTGGGCGATGACGGCTTCATCCGCGACGACGGCGTCATCGGCCGGCTGACCACCGACCGCTTCCACGTCACCACCACCACCGGCGGTGCCGCCCGCGTGCTCAACATGATGGAGGACTATCTCCAGACCGAATGGCCCGACCTCAGGGTCTGGCTGACCTCCACCACCGAGCAGTGGGCGACCATCGCCCTCAACGGCCCCAATGCCCGCAACCTGCTCAGCCCCTTCGTCGAGGGGCTCGACATCTCGGATGCCGCCTTCCCGCATATGTCGATCACCGAATGCCGCGTCGGCGGTTTTCCGGCCCGCCTCTTCCGGGTGAGCTTCACGGGCGAACTCGGCTTCGAGGTCAATGTCCCCGCCCGCCACGGCCGGGCGCTGTGGGACATGCTATGGGCGGCCGGCCAGCGCTATGACATCTGCGCCTATGGCACCGAGACCATGCATGTTCTGCGGGCCGAGAAGGGTTACATCATCGTCGGCCAGGACACCGACGGCACCGTCACCCCCTTCGATGCCGGGCTCGGCTGGGCGGTGGGAAGCAAGAAGCCGGATTTCGTCGGCAAGCGCGGCCTGCAGCGCCCGGACCTCGCGGCCCCCGGTCGCCGGCAGCTGGTCGGGCTGCTGACCCGCGACGGCCACACCCGGCTGGAAGAAGGCGCGCAGATCGTGCTCGACCCGGCCCAGCCGATCCCGATGAAGATGGCGGGTCACGTCACCTCGTCCTATCAGAGCGTCGCGCTGGGCCGGCCGATCGCGCTGGCCCTGCTGGAGGGCGGCCATGACCGGATGGGTGAAACGGTCTGGATCCCCATGCCCGATCGCGTGATCGAGGCCGAGGTGGCCGGCACCGTCTTCTACGATCCCGCCGGCGACCGGCTGAAGCTCTGACAGGGAGAGGCTGAGACCATGACCTCCGATCCGACCGTCGAACCCGGCCCGCTCGCCCGCAGCAGCGCGGTCACGGTCACCCTCCTCGCCCCGGTCGCACGGTTCTCGCTTCGGGCGCGCGCCGGTGATCTGGCGGCGCTCTCAGGCGCGCTGGGGCTCGATCTGCCGCAGAAGATCGGCGATCGCGCCGCGGCGGGGGCTGTCGAGGCCCTGTGCCTCGGCCCCGATGAATGGCACATCCTGGCGCCCGAGGCCGATGCCGGACGTCTGGCTGCGGCAGCGGCTGCCGTCTATGACGCGGCCCCGCACAGCCTGACCGACATCTCGGACCGCGAGGTCACGGTGATGGTCGAAGGGCCAGCGGCCGCGGAGCTGCTGACCATCGGCTGCCCGCGCGACATCGACCGGATCGCCCCCGGCCGTGGCTGCCGGACGGTGATGGACGGGGTGACGGTGCTGCTCTGGCGCGACGGTCCCGAGCGCTTCCGGCTGGATATCTGGCGCTCCTTCGCCCCGCATGTCATCGCCCTGCTGCGGACCGGCTGCGTCGAACTGGCCACGTGTTCGTAATACGAACATATATGCGCGAACATTCGTCCGTCATACGATCAATCGCCCATATGCGACATGTAATAGAGCACCAGCAGTCTCCAGCCCATCTTCAGGTATTTCCGCAGCTTCCGGAACATCCAGTCGGTCAGCGACAACCGACGCCGCGGCGCCCGTCTGGCGGGCGCCCGGCGGCGCGGCGAGGATTTGCGGCGGCGCGATGTTCGCTTCTTGTTCCGTAATCTGAACATGGGGGCAGGCCAGGGGCGGCATCTCGCAAAGATCGATCGAGAGCCGGCCCCGGATATCAGCTGGGGATCGGAGGGGGACATGCCGCGGCGTGACGCCGCCGCTGCGTGTGCACCATAACGGAAACACACGTCTTCATTGAAGCACTATTACGTGCCGATGTGTTGCAGCCGGCAATGAAAACGGCCCAGCCGGCGCAGTGCCGGTCGGGCCGTTGCTGGTTCGCAGCGCGGTACGGGTATCAGTCGGCTTCGGTGGCGACGACCCTGACGATCTCGGGCACCGGCCAGTTGACCAGCTCCCGGGGGATCTCGGCGATCACGTCACCCCGCAGCCTGTCGGGCAGATGGGTGCGCAGATCGCCAAGCATGCGCGGGGGTGCGACCAGCACCAGCCGGCGGATCTCTCCCGCGGCGTGAAGGGCGGCGGCCTTCTCGGCCACCGCGCGGCCGAAGGCATGTTCCAGCGCATCATGGGCGTTCGGATGCTCGATCGCACTGCGCGGGCCGATGCGGTTCTGCAAAGTGCCCGGCGCCCGGACGGCTCGATCGGACACCGTCTCTTCGCCCGGGGCCGTCATCTCCAGAAAGACGACCGGGTCGGATGTCTCCGGATCGTCGGAAGGGCGCAGGAACAGCGCCTTGCGACCGTCGGCGACCAGGATAGTGGTATGCGGGTGCAGGGTCTGGGACATCGGAACCTCCCCTCCATGCCGGCGTCGGGCGTGGTGCACGGCGCCCGATCCATTCCGGATCATTGCAGAGGATATATCCCCTGGCCCCATACGGCCTTGATCTGTCTCAAGTTATGCGTGAATCCGGCACCACCCAGGGTTCATGCCGTGTCCGCACCTCTGCATATCCGGCGATCTCATCCGCCAGCGACAGGGTGAGCCCGATCTCGTCCAGGCCGCGGACCAGCAGGTCCTTGCGGAACGGGTCGACCTCGAAGCCGAAGACCTCGGCCCTGCCCGCCCCCATAGGAAGGGTGACGGTCTGTTCGGGCAGATCGACCGAGACGGTGGCACCGGGGCTTGCGGCCAGGGCGGTCAGCAGCCGGTCGACCACCGCCTCGTCCAGCGCCACCGGCAGCATGCCGTTCTTCAGCGCATTGGCGCGGAAGATGTCGCCGAAGCCAGGCGCAATTATCACCCGGAAGCCTGCATCGACCAGGGCATAGACGGCGCCTTCGCGCGACGAGCCGCCGCCGAAATTGCGCCGGGCGACCAGGATGCCGGCGCCGGCATAATCCGGGCGGTTGAGCACGAAATCCGGATCGGGCCGGCCCTCGGCATCATGGGCCAGATCGTGCAGCAGATAGGGGTGGTACCCATCGCCGCGCGGCCGGCGCATGAAGCGGGCCGGCAGCAGCTGGTCGGTATCGACATTTGCGAGCGGCAGCGGTGCCGCGATCGCCGTCAGCCGGGTGAGCGGGCGGAGCATCGCCTGGGCCATCGGATCAGCCCTCCATCAGCCGGCGGATATCCGCCAGCCGGCCGGTCACGCCCGCCACCGCCGCCATGGCCGGACTCATCAGATGGGTGCGCGCCCCCGGCCCCTGGCGGCCGCGGAAATTGCGATTGGTGGTCGATGCCACCCGCTCGCCGGGTGCCGCCAGATCCCCGTTCATGCCCACACACATCGAACAGCCGCTCTCCACCCAGTCGGCCCCGGCCTCGACGAAGATCCGGGCCAGGCCTTCCGCCTCGGCCTGGCGCTTGACCCGGGTCGAGCCGGGGGAGACCAGCATCGGCACCGTCAGCCGCCGGCCCTTCAGCAGGGCGGCCGCCGCGCGCAGATCCTCGATCCGGCCATTGGTGCAGGATCCGATGAACACCCGGTCGACCGGCAGACCTTCCAGCTTCTGCCCCGGCACCAGCCCCATATAGTCGAGCGTCGCCGGATCGGCATCGCGCGGCACATGGCCGTCGATCGCCACCGCCTCTTCCGGCGCCGTGCCCCAGGTGACGACGGGTGCGACGGCGCTGCCGTCGATCACGATCTCGCGGTCGAACATCGCTTCGTCATCGCTGCGCAGGGCCGACCAATGCGCCACCGCCCGATCGAACAGCGCCCCCGCCGGGGCGGCAGGCCGGCCCTTCAGCCAGGCGAAAGTGGTCTCGTCGGGGGCGATCATGCCGGCGCGGGCACCGGCCTCGATCGACATGTTGCACACCGTCATCCGCGCTTCCATGCCCAGCGCCCGGATCGCCGGCCCGGCATATTCGATCACATGGCCGGTGGCACCATCGGTCCCGATCACCGAAATCAGATGCAGGATCAGATCCTTGGCCGAAACGCCGGCCCCCAGCCGCCCATCCACCCACACCCGGAAGGTCTTCGGCCGGCGCTGCCACAGCGTCTGGGTCGCCAGCACATGGGCGACTTCCGAGGCACCGATGCCGAAGGCCAGCGCCCCGAAGGCGCCATGGGTGGAGGTATGGCTGTCGCCGCAGACGATGGTCAGCCCCGGCAGGGTCAGCCCCTGTTCCGGCCCGACCACATGGACGATGCCCTGTTCCTCGTCGCCCAGATCGAACAGCCGCACCGCATTGGCCGCCGTGTTGTCGCGCAAGAGCCGGATCACCCGGCCGACATCGGGGTCCGCCGGCTCGGCATCGCGGTTGCGGGTCGGCACGTAATGATCGGCGACGCCGAAGGTCAGATCCGGCCGCGCCACCCGCCGGCCCATGTCCGCCAGCTTGCCATAGGCATGAAAGCTGCCCTCATGGGTGAAATGGCGGTCGATCCACAGCAGGCGCTGGCCGGCCGGATGGACCTGCACGACATGCGCATCCCAGATCCGGTCGAACACCGTGCGCGGCGCCCCCGAAACGGTCGCGGGCAGGGTCATCCGATGACACCTCTTTTGCGAAGATCGGCAAGGGCGGCCACATCCAGCCCCAGCAGCCGGCCCAGCGTCTCGTCGGTATCGACACCGAGGCGGGGTGCGGCGCGGGCGTAATCGACCGGCGTCGCCGACAGATTGAGCGGATTGGCCACCGTCGGCACCGATCCCAGCGCCGGATGGGCGATCTGCCGCGCCAGGCCGCGGGCCTGCACCTGCGGATCGGCAAACACCCGGTCGAGCGTGTTGATCGGGCCGCAGGGCACGGCCTTGCTTTCCAGCGCCGCAATCCAGTCGTCGGTGGTGCGGGTGGCGACCGCCCCCGCCACCAGCGGCACCAGGGCGGCACGGTTGGCGACGCGTTGGGCGTTGGTCGCGAAGCGCGGATCGGTACCCCAGTCCGGATGGCCGGCCTCGGCGGCAAAGCGGCGGAACTGTTCGTCATTGCCGATCGCCAGCACCAGATGGCCGTCCTGGGTCGCGAAGGCCTGATAGGGCACGATATTGGGATGGGCATTGCCCATCCGCCCCGGCGCCTTGCCCGAAACCAGATAATTCATCGCCTGATTGGCGAGCGTTGCGACCGAGACGTCGAGCAGGGCCAGATCGATATATTGCCCCGCCCCCGTCCGCTCGCGATGGGCCAGCGCCGCCAGCACGCCGATGGTGGCGTAAAGCCCGGTCATCACGTCGACCAGGGCCACACCCACCTTGACCGGCCCGCCACCCGGCACCTCGTCGGGCTCTCCGGTCACCGACATCAGCCCGCCCATGGCCTGGATCATGAAGTCATAGCCGGCGCGCGGCGCATAAGGTCCGGTCTGGCCGAAGCCGGTGATCGAGCAATAGATCAGCCGCGGATTGAGCGCCCTGAGGCTCTCCTGGTCGAGGCCGTATTTCTTCAGGCCGCCGACCTTGAAATTCTCGATCACCACATCGGATTCGGCGGCAAGGCGGCGGATCAGCGTCGCCCCCTCCTCGGTGCCCATATCGATCGCGACCGAGGATTTGTTGCGGTTGGTGGTCAGGAAATAGGCCGCCTCCCGCGCCGAACCATCCGCCGCCTCGGCATAGGGCGGCCCCCAGCCGCGGGTGTCGTCGCCCGCACCCGGCCGTTCGATCTTCAGCACCTCCGCGCCCAGATCGCCCAGGATCTGGCTGGCCCAGGGGCCGGCAAGGACGCGGCTGAGATCGAGCACGCGAATGTGAGAGAGGGCACCTTCGGCTCGGGGGGTCGCCATAGGGTCGGGCTCCGTGGTTCAGTGTCGGGCGGTCGGTAGCGGAAGGCGTCGCCGGCAGGCCGGATCAGCCGAAGGCGGCGATGCCGGTCTGGGCGCGGCCCAGGATCAGCGCATGGACGTCGTGCGTGCCTTCATAGGTATTCACGGCCTCCAGATTGCACATGTGACGGATCACATGATACTCGTCGGCGATGCCGTTGCCGCCATGCATGTCGCGGGCGACCCGGGCAATCTCCAGCGCCTTGCCGCAATTGTTGCGCTTCAGCAGGCTGATCGCCTCGGGTGCCGCGATGCCGCGATCCTTCAGCCGACCCAGCTGCAGCGCCGCGGTCAGGCCGAGCGCGATTTCCGTCTGCATATCGGCCAGCTTCTTCTGGATCAGCTGGGTGGCCGCCAGCGGCCGACCGAACATGATCCGGTCCATGGTGTACTGGCGGGCGGCATGCCAGCAGAATTCCGCCGCACCCATCGCCCCCCAGGCAATGCCGTAGCGGGCATTGTTCAGACACGAGAACGGGCCGGTCAGGCCGCGGACCTCGGGGAAGGCGTTCTCTTCGGGCACGAAGACCTGATCCATGGCGATCTGACCGGTGATCGAGGCGCGCAGCGAGAACTTGCCCTCGATCTTAGGCGCGGTCAGCCCGGTCATGCCCTTTTCCAGCACGAAGCCGCGGATCGAGCCGTGATCATCCTTGGCCCAGACCACGAAAACGTCGGCGATCGGCGCATTGGTGATCCAGGTCTTGGTGCCCGAAATCTCGTAACCGCCCTCCACCTTGCGGGCGCGGGTGCGCATCGACGAGGGGTCGGAGCCGGCATCGGGCTCGGTCAGGCCGAAGCAGCCGACCAGTTCGCCGGTCGCCAGGCGCGGCAGGTATTTGCGGCGCTGCTCTTCGGTGCCGAAAGCATAGATCGGGTACATCACCAGCGAGGACTGCACGCTCATCGCCGAGCGATAGCCGCTGTCGACCCGCTCCACCTCGCGCGCCACCAGGCCATAGGCCACGTAAGACAGGCCCGCGCAGCCATACTCTTCAGGCAGGGTGCAGCCCAGCAGGCCCAGCGCGCCCATCTCGGTCATGATCTCGCGATGGAAGATCTCGTGACGATTGGCTTCCAGCACCCGGGTCTGGAGCTTTTCCTGCGCATAGTCATGCGCGGTGTCGCGGATCATCCGCTCCTCTTCCGACAGCTCGCCGGCAAGGTTCAGCGGATCTTCCCACTGGAAGGCGGGGCGGGTTTCACGGGCCATGGGGTCTTGTCCTCGGGTCGGGGAAGGCAGGTCGGGAAAGGCTTGGCTCAGATTGCGGCGCGGATGCGGGTTTCAGCCCCGGCGCAGTCCATCACCGGCCCCACGGAGGAAAGCACGGTGACGGTGGCGTCGTGCAGATCCGGCTTCATCGCCGCACAGCCGTCGGAGAGTAGCAGCGTGGGCAGGCCGCGGACATGGGCGTCACGCACCGTGCTCGCCACGCCGCCATTGGTGACGATGCCACAGGCGATCAGCCGGTCGATGCCGGCGCGCGCCAGCACGAAGTCCAGCCGCGTCTGATAGAAGGCGCTGTAGGCGACCTTCTCGACAGTGAAATCGGCCGGCTGCAACTCGTCGACCAGGGCATGGCCCCAGCCGCCGGGCATGAAATCGCCCTTGCGCAGGAAGGGGCGGATCTGGCGCAGATGATCGGCGATCATCGGCTCGCCGCCCCGGCCGGGCACCAGGGTGAACTGGGTGGAGATGACGAAGCCGCCGGCCGCGCGCAGGGCATCGGCCACCGGCTTCACTCGCGCCGGCAGGGCGGCGATTTCAGGCGCGCCGGCCCCGCCACGAGCATAGGCGCCGTCCGGGTGCAGGAAATCGTTCTGCAGGTCGACGATCAGCAGGGCGGTGCGGGCGGGCTGGAAGTCGGCGAAGAAATCGGCCATGGGTCAGGCTCCCTCGCGGTCGCTCTTGCGGGCGATGACCAGGTTGCCGAACCGGTCGACCGTGGCATAAAGGTCGGGTTCGACGAAGATCGTGGTGTCGGGCTGCTCCAGGATCGCCGGCCCCTCGACCACGCTGTCGACCGGCAGATCCAGCCGGGCATAGATCCCGGCATCATGCCAGGCGCCGTCGACATAGACCGGACGGGTGCCCGTGCGGGCCTGATCGATCCCGCCGGTGGTGTGGGGGCCAGCACGCCCAGATCGAATTTGGGCCGGGTGCCGATCACGGCGGTGCGCAGGTTCAGCACCCGCATGGTGCCACCTTCCAGCAGCCGGCCATAGACGCCGCGATAGGCGTCCTCGAAGGCGGCGGCGATGTCGGCGATGCCGAACGGCGCCGGATTGCCCGCCGCATCGACCGCGATCTCGAATGGCACCGGCACGGTGTGGGTCTGGCCCATATAGGCCATGTCGAATTCGAAACGCACGGTCTTGGCGTCCAGCGTCACGCCCGCCGCCGCCAGCAGCTTCAGCCCGCCCGCCGCATGCTCGCGCATCGCCGCCGCCAGCACGGCCGGGTCGACCGCATCCAGCACCGCATTGATGGTCTGGACATAGTCGTGGCGCATGTCGGCGATCACGCAGCCCAGCGCCGAGGTGACCCCCGGATAGCGCGGCACCAGGGCCCGGCCCAGCCCGACATCCTTCATCAGCGCGCCGACATGCAGCGAACCGCCGCCGCCGAAAGGCATCAGCGCGAAGCGCTTCGGGTCGTAGCCGCGTTCGATCGACACCAGGCGGATGGCGCCGGCCATGCGCGAATTCGCAACCCGGATGATGGCCTCGGCCGCCGCCATCGGCTCCAGCCCCAGCGGCTTCGCCACCTGCGCCTCGATCGCCGCCAGCGCCGCCTCGCGGTCCAGCCGGGCAAGCTTGCCGCCGATCGGCCGGTCGGCATTGATCCGGCCCAGCACGACATTGGCATCGGTCACCGTCGGCCGGTCGCCGCCATTGCCATAGCAGACCGGGCCCGGGGTCGACCCGGCGCTTTCGGGGCCGATATTCAGCATGCCGCCCTTGTCGACCCAGGCGATCGAGCCGCCGCCGGCGCCGATGGTGGTGATCTCGATCATCGGCGTGCGCACGACCATGCCGTAATCGATCGAGGTCTGTGGCGACAGCACGGTGCGGCCGTCGGCGATCAGCGAGACGTCGAAGCTGGTACCGCCGATATCGCCGGTGATGACGTTGGGGAAGCCGGCCTGGTCGGCGATATAGCCGGCCGCGATCACGCCGGCCGCCGGCCCCGACAGTGCGGTCCGCACCGGCAGCCGGCGGGCGGTGTCCACCGACATCACCCCGCCATTCGACTGCACGATCAGGAATTCGCCGCCGAAACCGTCGGCGATCAGCGCATCTTCCAGCCGCTTCAGATAGCCGCCGACCTCGGGTTGGAGATAGGCGTTGAGCGCGGTGGTCGAAAACCGCTCGAATTCGCGGATCTCGGGCAGGATCTCGGTCGAACAGGTGACATGGTCGTTGGGCCAGAGCGCGCGCACCGCCGCGACCGCCGCGCGCTCATTGGCTGGGTTGGCATAGGCGTTGACGAACAGGATGGCGATGGCGGCACAGCCCGCCTCGATCAGCGCGCGGGCCTCGGCCTCCACCGCGGTCAGGTCCACCGTCTCGCGCAGCGTGCCGTCGGCCAGCACGCGCTCGGGCACCTCGCGGCGCAGATCGCGCGGCACCACCGGCTCGAACGCGCCCCACAGCCCCCAGGTCTTGGGCCGGTCGCGGCGGCGCATTTCCAGCACGTCGCGGAAGCCGCGGGTGGTGATCACGCCGATCCGCGCCCCCTTGCGCTCCAGCAGCGCATTGGTGCCGGCGGTGGTGCCGTGGACGACGGTGGCGATCCGCGCCTTGTCGGGCACCCGGGTCGAAATGCCGTCCAGGAAGCCCGCCGACTGGTCGGGACGCGAGGTCGGCACCTTCGAGACCTGGGCGGTGCCCTTGGCCTCGTTCAGGAAGAAGACGTCGGTGAAGGTGCCGCCGACGTCCACGCCGATGACGAAATCCTTGCTCATGGGTCGCAATATCCGTGTCTGGCGTGGGTTATTCGGGCGTGTAGCCGTAATCGCGGGCGGCGGCCTCGGGCGTGAGGTAGCCCAGCCGGATGTCGCGGGCGATGGCCTGGGGGTCGCGCTTCGCCGGGTCGCCATAACCGCCACCGCCCGGGGTTTCCAGCCGCACCCGCTGGCCGCGGACCAGCTTCACGCCGATGGTCTTGGAGACCTTCTCCGGCTCGTGCCAGCCGTCATCCTGCTGGTAGTGGAAGCGGTTGAGCGCCGCCTCGCCGCCGCCGACCACGCCCTTGGGCGCGAACTTGCCGCGCTCGCCGAACAGGAAGACCTGGGCGTCCTGTTCCAGCAGCTCGATCTCGTAGACGGCACCCACGCCGCCGCGCGCCTGGCCGGGGCCGGCACTGTCGGGGCGCAGCGCCCATTCGGTGAACATCACGGGATAGGCCGCCTCCAGGATCTCGACCGGCGGGATGGTGGCAGTCGAAATCGGCGCATTGCCGTGGTTCAGCCCGTCTCCCGCCGGGCTGCCGCCCAGCCCGCCGCCATAGAAGGAGAACATCACCCAGCGCCGGCCGTCGGCCCGGTGGCCGGCCAGCGACAGGGCATTGATCGTGCCATAGGCATTGCCGTTCACCCGGTCCGGCGCCGCGTTTGCAAAGGCTGCGAAGATCACGTCGATCATCCGCAAGATCGTCTCGGTATAGCCGCCGACCGGCTTGGGGAATTCGGCCGAGAGCAGGGACCTGTCCGGGATCACGAAGTCGATCGGCCGCATCACGCCGGCATTGGCCGGCAGGTCCGGGAAGATGTGCTTGATCGCCACATAGCAGCAGGCGATGGAGGTAGAGCGGCTGATGTTGATCGGCCCCTGCGCCGGCCCGGCCGAGCCGGTGAAGTCCAGTGTCAGCCGGTCGCCCCTGATGGTCAGCGTCAGCCGGATCGGCAGTGGCTCGTCCGAGATGCCGTCATTGTCGAGGAAGTCCTCGGCTTGCCAGCTGCCGTCGGGCAGGCCCGAAATGGCGGCGCGCATCAGCGTCTCGGCCCGGTCGCCCAGCGCATCCAGCGCCGCCTTGACCAGATCGGGCCCGTATTCGTCGAGCAGCGCATCCAGCCGCTTCACGCCCAGATCCAGCGCGTTCAGCTGGCCGTTCAGGTCGCCGAAGGCCGAATTCGGCTGGCGGGAATTCATCAGCAGGATGTCGACGATGTCGCGGTTGAGCTTCCCCGCGCGCATCACCTTGACCGGCGGGATGACCATCGCTTCCTGAAAGGCTTCGGTCGCGACCGGGTTGTAATTGCCCGGCACATTGCCGCCGACATCGTGCCAGTGGCCGACCGAGGCCAGATAGCAGAACACCCGGCCATCGCGGAAATAGGGCCGGACCAGCCGCATATCCGAGAAATGGGTGCCGCCGGCATAGGCCTCGTTGAAGATGTAGACGTCGCCGTCTTCCAGGTCACCGTCGCGGGCGGCCTTGTCGATCACCGATTTGACCGCGAAGGCCATCACGCCCACGAAGATCGGCAGTCCCGACTTGCCCTGAACCAGCGTCGCGCCGCTCAAAGGGTCGTAAAGGCCGTGGGAGGCATCATGCGCCTCGGCGATGATCGGGTTGAAGGCGCTGCGGAACAGGGTCGCGTCCATTTCGTCGGCGATCTGTTCCATGCGGCCGGCGAGCACCGCCAGCGTCACGGGATCGATGGCACTCACGTCACGTGGTCTCCCAGAGGCATGCATCCGGCCGGCGGTATCGATGGCCGCCGACGCGTTCTGATCTCTTATCCGTTCTGATCCGTCATTCGCCGACCGACAGGCGCGCGGGCTTCCAGCCGCCGTCCTCGTCGTCGCTGCGGGTCAGGTCCATGCGGTATTCGAACCGGCCGGGCACGTAGAGCGAGACCAGATGGTCGAAAGGCCGCATGGCCTGGTCGTACATGGTTCGGGTCAGCCGGAGCAGCGCCGCCCCGGGCTCGACCTCAAGAAGCACCGCCAGCCGGTCATCGGCCAACTGCGCCGACAGCTTCTGACGCGCGGCCGCAACCGCGAAGCCCGCCTCCTCGAACAGGCCCAGGCGCGGACGATGCGCCAGGCTCCGCTCGGTGAAGGCGGCGGCCGCGGCCGGCAGGGTATGGGTTGCAAGCAGCGCGAAGGGCCGCCCGTCGGCCGACCGCACCCGCTCGGCCGCGACCAGTTCGGTGCCCGGATCGATTTTCAGTTCCTCGGCGATCGCCGCCGGCGCCGCAACGCGCGCCAGCGACACCAGCCGCACGCCCGACCGCGCGCCGATGTTCTGAATGGTCGCAATCAGCCCGTCCAGCGGCGCCCGGATCGGCGCCGGCCGGTAGTGATGCGTCACCATGGTGCCGCGGCCGCGCTGGCGCGACACCAGCCCTTCCGCCGCCAGATCGTCCAGCGCCCGCTTGGCGGTGATCCGCGACACGCCGTAATCCCGCGCGATATCCAGCTCCGCCGGCAGCACATCGCCGTCGCGCAGCTCCCCACCCAGAATCTTCTCGCGAAAGATGACATAGAGCCGGTGATAGAGCGGCGTCGGCCCCTCGCGCCCCAGCGCCGCCCGCCCGCCTTCCCCGACCGCTCCGCCTTCATCCATGTCGTGGATCTCATCATCCGTGTCGCTCATGGAGGGGAGCTTAGCGCGGGTGATGGCATAATGCTATATGAATATATCATTAGGACATGTCGCTAACGCTTTTGCACTGAAGACCCACGGCTGATCTTCAGCAAGTGTCAATTTCTCATGTTTGCCGTGGCCACCTGGAGACATTCCCTGTCTTTACTGACTAAAATGCACTTGAGGTCGCTGAGATAGAAAGGCACCTATTCGGCCATTAGCCAATCATACATGCAGCATGTTGCCCATTCGAAATATATATTCCACAATTAAAGTATCCTAAATTTTATTGCACATGTAAATTTTATCTATTTATATTGTTGTTTGTTTACGAAGTACTATAATATATTTCACTCATGCGCACCAAATTACATGGTCATTTATATTATCGAATTTTTCCCAGAATTAAATTTCTGACATTAATATTCCACGTACATGAAATCCTGCATATTTATCAACCTTCACCGGATGAAAATCCCAGAAGTCGCGGAGCACCTCCGGATGCGGATGCCGGTATTTTCGATTGTGCGGATCAGACGAGAAAATACTCACCACCGGAGACAGGTCTGCCGCTAAACCAGAATACCAACTACTCTTAGCCCCGTGATGCATGACCTGAAGAAAACCAGCACGCGCAAGTCGGCCTTCAGGCTGATAGTAATTCTTGAACTTCTGGAATCTCTTTTTTGTATTAAGTATCCCATCACCCGTATAAATTTGCGCGAACCTAGTACGCACATCCGGAGGACACGGCATTCTCTCATTAAAACAAAAAAATCTATAGTCACCAATTGGACCGGAGTATATGAAGAGTGATATGATGTTTCTGTTTCTGGAAGATTTTCCAAAATTTTTATCGTATAATTTTTTCAGTTTATCAAGTTGGTGTTTGCATGTATTTGGTTTGTTTAAAATACTCCGAACCAAATTCATCGCATTAGTTTTGAATTGATCATTAAGCTTCGGTAACATCGAGGCATCGTTATAAGGGAGGAACTCCCAATCAGAGGCGGCTGATATGACACCACCTCGTTTTAGATAATGCACATTTGCATTTACGAGCTTAGTGAATAACTCATCCTGTGCCTGATCAGGAGGAGAGGCCACTTCGAACTTTATCGAAACCTCCTCAGATTCCTCTCCATCTCGCACGCCTCCATCTGGCACGGGCCCGATACGCGGAGATGGCGCTTCGTCATCTGACTCGGAGGGCAGCACAAAGACGATCTCGCCTATATCGCTGCCGTCCAAGCCCCTGAGGTAACTAACAGGGTCTATATAGAAACCAAACTCAGCATCCCCGGATGAGACCCCTTGCTGAATTGCCAAAATAAGACGCTGCAGAGGTGTGAGATATGGCAACAATATCATCCTAATCTGAGATTCCTGCACAAGATGCGAAAATCCGCTGATATGATCATTGTCAAAATGTGAGAGTATAACGAGATCAAATCTTGAAAATCTAAGACATTCTCTTTGTCTATTGCAATCTTTTATAGAATCATACAATAAATCTAAACTAGACGACGTTCCACAATCGTAAACCCAATTAAAAAAAGGACGGCCGTTTTTTACTATAGCGCCAGAAGAAAATAGACCTTGGCCCACAGGCCACCAGTCCAGAAAAAGACATGGGCTGCTATATTGTGACGAAGTCGGAACGCTATATCTCAACGCAAATGATGTCGCAGCCGGACCATTCTCCAGTTCGCGAATGAGCATAAAATCTCGCACCATCGCTTCCTGTGCCGGGAAAATCGCGTTGAAGCAGAGGCCTTTTCGTATCTGTCCAATCAGCCGTTGACTCAGATCGCGATCCGGGCGCGAAAAATAAGCCAGGATCTTCTGATCCGTTAATCGCGGCGTGATGTTAAGCATCCCCTTTATAAGGCTGATTTCATAATTTGATAGGAATTTCATGGATTTCATTCCCCCTCCTGGGTCCCCGTGGACGACTTTCATTCTTCAAGACATCGTGACAACCTAAAAAGGACACCTCGGCGGCGCATGCATTTCAATGCGTGTTCTCAAATACAAAATCTCTCTTCATCCTCCGAATCATAAATCCATATTATTATTTAAATAGGACTGAGATTATTGTATCGTACGCAAATTTACATAAATTTTTTAACCCAGCGAACTGAAGCGACTACGTAGGTGAATCTCCCAGGACAATCCATACATGCAGCACTGTCGCTGAAAACGGCTCCTAGCATAGGATATCACTCGGTAACAATGCACGCGTCTTCACTCAAGCGCAATCAGATTGGGTCCCGTCGCTTCCTGTTTTCTGTGAGTTTGTATAGTCGCATGGATCCGCCGACTTTTTCAGCGTTCGCTACGCTCTTTTTCAACTCCTCGACACCAATCGCAAGAGAAACAAGGAGCAACGCGGATCGGGCCATCCGCATGACGCGAATTGCCTTGGCTTCCAATTCGTCACTCCCAATTGATATACCGAAGCCATTACTGTCAGCGGAATCGAGCATGAAGGGCTTGGCCCAGCCTTCACTGACTCGCAGATACGTGTGTTCCAGAGCGTTGCGGATTACATGTAGTTCGCGTGCATCTGCAGCCGTTGTCTGCTTCAACTGTTCGTCGAAAAGTTCTTTCGAGAGCCAATACAAGCCGCGAAGCGGTAGATTGTCGAGTTCAGCGAACCGCGGAAGCAGGCGGGATTTCCCCTCCGCCATCCAGACATTTTTAAAGCTGATTCGCTCGGGTACTTTCTTCAAACTCCAATACCGATTCACGAGAAATGCGACCTTATCAAGGAGAGAATATGCAACACGAAAAGCCGTCCGTACGCGCTCGCTGGCTAACGAGTAAAGGGGATAGTCAAGTGTATCGATGAGGGTAACGGCGTGGTCAGAATAATGTACACGGGTGCTGCTCATCCCTTCAAAGAGCATGAAACGTGCGGAGACGTACTCCTGCTTCATCTGACTGAATAGACCGACAATTGGTGGCGGAAGGTGGCCATCGGGACGGTCATCGAACCGTTCCATGAGCGGTGGAAGCATCAGGTCATCAACCGCTGCTGCCGGACGGGCTCCGAGATCGTTTAGCGGACATAGAAACAGGCGGTGCCTGAGACACCAGCGACGATAGGCGCGCTCAGCGGTGGACTTACCTTCACCACCGGCATCGAGATCCTGGAGAGCCCTGACTGCTTCGACGTTGACCGCGCCCGCAACATCCTTCGCCTGCATGTCGAAGAAGGCCCTTGCCGCTTGCGGATCACCAGAATCGTAGAATGCGCCCTCCGCCAGAGCAGATTGAAAGCTGTCGTAAGCGTGCACAGCCAGGATCTCTCGTTCCCGGTCATTAAACATCAGCCCCGCATAGGCTCTGATGCCGCAGCCTCGGTTGCCAAGCGCGTTCGCAAAGAGGGGAATAATTTCAAGAGCCGAGTCCCACACAGCGATCGCGTCGGTTGTCCTGCCCATCAAGTTCAAAAGGTTCGCGTGGTTGGTGAGAATCTGGCATCGGCGGACTTTACCAAGCGCCGGGAATCCTGGGTGACTGGAGGCACGCGAGAGCGCGAGCATTTCTTCCTGCACTTCTGGAGATTCCCATGCCCAGGAGCGTCGGGTGTTTGAGATATGCGACATTGCCGCCCAGGCATTGGCTCTGAAATACTCGACGAGGGCTCCGTCGGCGGGGACAAGGTCGCGCTTTGAAAGTTCGTCAAGCAGGAAGAGCCCACGCTTAACAGCACGCATAGAAGAAGCGTCGGCTCCGTCATCTATAATATCACCGATGTGATCGAGTGCTCCCCGATCACTCATCTTTGTGATGCTTATTTGACATCGCTTGTTTAATTCCTCGAAATCAATTGATTGAATCATACTTGAAATACCTGATGGGTGCGGATTGGGGTGAAAAGGAACACGTGATGCAGAGCTTCGCCTGCTTGGCCCTGCCTAAGCTTTAGAACTAACTACGCGCACAACGCGATGAAGACCGCAAGAATCCACCGCCCGGAGGAGATCGTGCATCCTCAATCTCAACACCCCCGAGGCCCCAAAGCGGCAAGGCGCTTTCTCAGGAGAACGGCCCCTCGGAATCCCCCTTGACGATATAATTCACCCTATCGTTAAATATTTTCAGAAACCGACAGGGAGTGACCGCCATGAACGACCCCTTCCGCCGGCCGACCTTCGGGTCCGCCGTGTTCTATGAAAACCCCTTCGCCGCCCTCGACTGGCTGGAGGCCGCGTTCGGCTTCGAGCGCAGCCTGGTCGTCACCGATACCGACGGCAATCTCGCCCATTCCGAGATGAACTTCGGCGACGGCTACATCATGGTCGGGCCGATCTGGACCGACAGCGTCGCCAGCCCCCGGCAGACCGGCGGGCGCAATACCCAGACCGTGCATGTTCAGCTGAAGGACGGGATCGAGGCGCATCACGACCGGGCGGTCAAGGCGGGTGCGGTGATCACCCGGCCGCTGGAGCGGCAGTTCTATGGCGACCTCACCTATTGCGCCCGCGACCCCGAGGGGCATGTCTGGAGCTTCGGCCAGACCGTGGCCGTGGTCGGCCGCACCGAGGCCGAGGCGGCGAGCGGGCTGAAGATCGAAGGCTGGTTCGAGACCGGGCCCGAATGACGGCCGCTCCCGCTCTGGATACCGTGCTCGCCGCACTCGCCGACCCGCATCGCCGCCGGGTGGTGGAGCTGCTGCGCGCCCGCCCGCAGCGGGCGGGTGAGCTGGCGGACGCCATCGGCCTCAGCCCGCCCGCGGCCAGCCGCCACCTGAAGGCGCTGCGCCAGGCGGGGCTGATCGAGGAAAGCCATCCCGATTTCGATGCCCGGGTGCGGATCTACCGGCTGCGTCCCGAACCCTTCTCGGCGCTCAAATCCTGGGTCGACGAGACCGAACGGATGTGGTCGCACCAGTTGCTGGCCCTGAAGGCGCATCTGGAGGCGGAGGCGACGGAAGAATGACCGGCTCAAAAATCCTGGTCGCGCTGCGCATCGCGGCCCCCACGCCGCGGGTTTTCCGCGCCTTCACCGACGAGATCGGCCTCTGGTGGCAGGCGGACGGGCTGTTCGCCTTCACCCCCGGCCCGCCCGGCCGGCTCAGCTTCGATCCCAAGGGGCCGGAGGGGCGGCTGATCGAGGAAAAACCCGATGGCGCCCGGTTCGAGATCGGCCGCATCCTGACCTGGGAGGCGCCGCCGGCACCAGGCACAGCCGGCCGTCTGGCCCTGACCTGGCGCCAGGCGAGTTTCGCCGCCGACCAGGAAACCCGCGTATTTGTCGCCTTCGACCCGGTCGAGGACGGCACAAGGGTGACGGTGGAACATCTGGGCTGGGATGCGATCCCGATCAGCCACGCCGCCCGCCACCATTTCCCCGACGGCATTTTCCTGCACCGCCATGGCAGCTTCTGGCGGCGGCAGCTGGCGGGGCTGGCGGCGGTCAGCGTTCGACGATGACCTTGGCGATCAGCTCGGCGGTGTTCGCGACGCCCAGCTTGCGCATGATCGCGCTGCGATGCACCTCCACCGTGCGCGGCGAGATGGCCAGCGCCTGGGCGATCTGTTTGCTGGTCAGGCCGTTGACCACATAGCGGGTCACCTCGCGCTCACGCGGGGTGAGTGCCGCCGAACCCGGCGCGCGGTCCTCCAGCCGGTCGAAGGTCCAGACGATCAGGCGGAACGGGTCGTCGGGGGTGAGCGTGCGGCCGCGGGCGCGGGTCCAGATGATTTCGCCACTCTTGCACTGCATGAACCGCTCATCCTCGTAGCGGGGGCCGTTTTCCAGCCAGCGATGCCAGCGCGCACCGGTCTTCTCGTAATCGACGCTCGACGGGTAGAGCACGCGCACCGAGCGCCCCTCCAGCTCGGCCCGACGCCAGCCGAAGATCGCCTCGATTTCGGCATTCACCCGCAGGATCCGGCGGTGGGACAACACCATGATGCCGACCGGTGCGTTCATGAACCCGGCCAGCTCCAACCCGTCGGTCGACAGATCCTCCGGCTGCATCGCCATCCTCCCGCTTACGTAGCCTTCTACGTATATCCCCTGATTGTCGGGCGCGCTGCAAAGCTTTACCTGTTGGGCCAAGGCAGATCGACGAGGGCTGTCGCACAATGATGACGTATGTCATATAATAACGCCTGTCAGACAATGAACGCGGAGAGCGCCCATGGACCCGCAGATCTACATCACCGGCAGCGGCCACACCCGTTTCGGCCGCCTGTCCCAGACCCTGGAAGAGTTGATCGTCGAGGCCGCACGTGAGGCGATCGACGAGGCCGGTGTCGATCCGGCCGAGATCGATGCGATCTATCTGGGCCATTTCAATTCGGGCCTGGTTTCCGACAGCTTCGCCTCGTCGCTGGTCAAGGGTGCCGATCCTGCCCTGCGCTTCACCCCGGCCTCGCGCTGCGAGAATGCCTGTGCCTCGGGTGCGGCGGCCTTTCAGGCCGGCATGATGCGCATCGCCGCCGGCAAGGCCCGCAACGTGCTGGTGGTCGGCGCCGAGAAGATGACCCACCGGACCACCGAGGACGTCACCCGCGCGCTCGCCGGTGCCGGCTATCAGAATGATCCGGAAGAGGCCGCCCTCAGCTTCCCGCAGGTCTTCGGCATCGCCGCCCGCGCCTATGCCGATCGCCATGGCGACCCGCTGGACGCCATGGCCCGGATCGCGGCGAAGAACCATGCCAATGCCATGGCCAACCCGCTGGCCCAGATGCACAAGCCGCTGCCTTACGAATTCTGCCGCGAGGTCAGCGAGCGCAACCAGCTGATCGCCCCGCCGCTCCGGCTCAGCGACTGCTCGCTGGTCACCGACGGCGCCGCTGCGATCGTGCTCAGCAGCGATCAGGGCCATGCCGCTTCGGCCAGCCGCCGGGTGCGCATCGCCGCCGCCGAGCAGGTCTCGGACACCCTGCCGCTGGCCGGGCGCGACCTGATCGCCTTCGAGGGCCCGGCCCGCGCGATCCGCGCCGCCTATGAGGCCGCCGGCATCGGCCTGGATCAGCTGGATTTCGCCGAAGTCCATGACTGCTTTACCATCGCCGAACTGCTGATCTACGAAGCCATGGGCCTGGTACCCCAGGGCCAGGGTGCGCGGGCGCTGGAAGACGGCACCGTCTTCGCCGACGGCAAACTGCCGGTCAACCTCTCGGGCGGGCTGAAGGCCAAGGGCCATCCGGTCGGCGCCACCGGTGTCTCGATGCTGGCGCTCGGCTTCCGTCAGCTGACCGGCCAGGCCGGCGAGATGCAGCGTGCCGGCGCCGAATGGGGCCTCACCTTCAACATGGGCGGCGCGGCGGTCGCCAACTACGCCACCATCCTGCAGGCCGACCGGGCCTGAGCGCAGCCGATGAACATCGCAAGCTGGCTCCATCAGACCGCCCTCTGCTGGCCCGACCGGCCGGCGGTGTTCGAAGGCGATCGCCTGCACCTGAGCTATGACGGCCTGGCGGGCGCGGTATCCGACCGCGCCCGCCACCTGGCGCGGGTGCACGGCATCGTCAAGGGCGACCGCGTGGCGATCTTCGCCAAGAATGCGGCCGAATATCTCGAAACCCTGCATGCCTGCTGGTGGATCGGCGCCGTCGCGGTGCCGATCAACGGCAAGCTCCACCCGGCCGAGGCCGCCTGGATCGTGCGGGATTCCGGTGCAAAACTCGCCTTCACCGACACGGGTGACGTGCTGGGCGCCTGCCCGGGCCTCACCGAACTCGCCCTCGGCGCACCGGTGCCGGCGGGCGGCCAGCGCACGGCACCGGTCGCCTGCGACCGGACCGATCTGGCCTGGCTGTTCTACACCTCAGGCACCACCGGCCGGCCCAAGGGGGTGATGCTCACCCACGACAATCTCCGCCAGATGACGCTGTGCTACGCGCTCGACGTCGATCAGGCGCGGGCCGGCGACCACATGCTTTATGCGGCCCCCATGTCGCATGGGGCCGGGCTCTATATGTTCGCGCAGATCCGTGCGGGTGGCGCACATCTGGTGCCGGCCTCTCACGGGTTCGATCCGGCGGAGATCATGGCACTGGCGCGCAGCCATGGCGATCTGGTGTTCTTCGCCGCCCCCACCATGGTCAAGCGGCTGGTCACCGCCGCGCGCGCCGCCGGCTATGACGGCAGCGGCATCCGCACCATCATCTATGGCGGCGGCCCGATGTATGCGGCCGATATCGACGAGGCGGTGGCGGCCTTCGGGCCGCGCTTCGTGCAGATCTACGGCCAGGGCGAATCGCCCATGACCATCTCGGTCCTGCCGCGGGCGCTGGTCGCCGACCGCAGCCATCCGAACTGGCAGGCCAGGCGCGCCTCGGTCGGCTTCGCCCATGGCGCGGTCGCGGTCAGCATCCGCGATGCCGATGGCCGGGAGCTGGCGCCGGGAGAGACCGGCGAGATCTGCGTCGAGGGCCCCACGGTCATGCGCGGCTACTGGAACCGCCCCGAGGCGACGGCCGAAACCCTGAAGGATGGCTGGCTGCACACCGGCGATCTGGGCCATCTGGATGCCGAGGGGTTCCTGCACCTCACCGACCGGTCCAAGGACGTCATCATCTCGGGCGGCACCAATATCTACCCGCGCGAGGTGGAAGAGGCCCTGCTGCTGCACCCCGCGGTATTCGAGGTGGCGGTGATCGGCGAGCATGACGACGACTGGGGCGAGCGGGTGGTGGCCTTCGTGGTGACCGCCGGCACCGAGGCCGCAGATGCCGTCACGCTCGACCTCTGGTGCCGGCAGCAGATCGCCGCCTTCAAGCGGCCGAAGCGCTATGTCTTCGTCGACGCCCTGCCCAAGAACAATTACGGCAAGGTGCTGAAAACCGACCTGAGGGCGATGGCGGCCGATCAGCCGCCGGCGGTGCCCGGGCTGAACCGGCCGACGAACCGGTAAAGCCCGGCGGGGTGGAACAGGCGGACCTGGGTGATGGTCCGCGCCCCCTGCCGGGTTTCGCGATCCAGGATCAGCAGCGCATCGCCGCGATCCAGGTTAAGCAAGCGTGCGATCGGGGCATCGGCAAGGCCGGCGCCGATCACATGGACTGCATCCGACCACGGTACCTGTTGCAGCAACCAACGGCCCGGCGCGGTGGTGGAGAAATCCATCTCCCGCGCCGCCGGCACGGCCTCCAGCATCACCAGCCGGCGTTCCAGCGCCACCGCTGCCCCGTCGATCCGGTGCAGCCCTTCCATCCGCAGCACCTCGGTGCCGGCCGGCACCGGAAATGCGCTGCCCTGGGCCTCGGGCAGGCGCAGAACCTCGCGGGACAGCTGTACATAGGCGTAGCTGCGCCCGGCGCGCGCCGCCTCCACCGCGAAATCCTGGATCTCCATCACCGTGCGCTCGATCCGCGGCCGGGTGACGAAGGATCCCGCGCGGCGCCGCCGCTCGATCAGCCCGGCCGCAGCCAACGCGGTCAGGGCCTTGCTCACGGTCATGCGCGAGCAACCATAGACCTCCATCAGTTCGTGTTCGGACGGGATGCGGTCCCCCGGCTTCAGCCGGCCATCCAGAATGCCGCCCTCTATGTCGCCATAGATGCGCTGATGGAGCGAGGCGGCGGGCGCGTCTGGCACGGCGGGGCATCCCGAAACCGGTGGCCCGCGGCCGGCGCCGCGGGATCGGAATAAGCATAGACAATTGCCCCGCCGCGGCAAGACGATCGGATCAGTCGGCCGGCAACAGACCCTTCAGCGCATCGGCCGCCTTGGTCGGCGCCACCTCGTAGACGTCGTAGACGGCGACCCCCGCGGTCACGAAGGGATCGGCGGCGATGATCCGGTCCAGCGCCTCTCGCGCCAGACCGGTCGCCAGGATGAAGCCGCCGCTGCGCGGCACCCGCCGGCCGGCCAGCACGAAGGCGCCGGTGGCGAAATGTTCGCCCACCCAGACCTTGTGCGCCTCCAGCTCGGCATCCACCGCCTCGAGCGGGGCTGTATAGGTCAACAACAGGATGTACATCGGCGCGCCTCCTGGCCTTTGCGGTTCCCGGTCACCGCCCCTTGCGTGTGGTTGCGCGGGCTGGCTTCACCCCCGCGCGAGGTGCAGCGGTATCCGGCTGCCGATTGTGGCGGGGCGTGCTGCGGCGTGCAAACAATCGGTTGACATCATGTCGCCACGGTCCGAGAGTTGTCCGGACAAATAACACATGCAGGGGATCTGGGATGAGCTTCCGTTGGCCGAACGGCGCGCGGCTCGCGATGTCGATCGTCGTGAACGTCGAAGAGGGTGCGGAGATGTCGATCGCGCGCGGCGACAAGGGCCCGGAGCCGGTCGACGAGCTGGGCGTATCGCTGAAGATTCCGATCCGGAATTACGGCAACGAAAGCAATTACGACTACGGCATCCGCGCCGGTGCGCCGCGGGTGCTGAAGCTGCTGGACCGCTACGGCTTCAAGGTGACCTTCACGGCAGCCGCCACCGCGCTGGAACAGGCGCCGGAACTGGCAAAGGCGATCGCAGAGGGCGGCCACGAGGCCTGTTCGCATGGCTGGCGCTGGATCCACCAGTTCAGCTATGGCGAAGAGCGCGAGCGGGAGTTCGTGAAGAAGGCGGTTGCGAGCATCGAGGCCACCACCGGCACCCGCCCCCATGGCTGGCTGTCGCGCTACATGCACACCCCCTTCCTGCGCAAGACGCTGGCCGAGGAAGGCTTCGTCTATCACATGGACGATTACAGCGACGACGTGCCGCGCTGGGATGTGGTGGAAACCGCCCGGGGTCCGAAGCCGATCGTGATCATGCCCTATGCGCTCGACACCAACGACATGAAGTTCTGGCTGGCGCCGGGCTATACCCCGCAGCAGTGGCTGGACTATGCGATCGCCACTTTCGAGCAGCTGTACGAGGAAGGTGCGGAGGCGCCGCGGATGATGTCGCTGGGCCTGCATCTGCGCATCATCGGCCGCCCGGGCCGGATATGGGCGCTCGACCGCTTCATGGCCCATGTGGCGAGCCGCCCCGATGTCTGGGTGACCAGCCGGCTCGACATGGCCCGCCACTTCGCCGCCGAGGTTCCGCCGCCGGTCTGAGGTCGGCCGCCACGGTCACCCGCTTCGCCCCCGCAGCCATCGGCCGCATGCGCGGCCAAGCCGAAGGAGGCCGGCCCTCATGACCCTCATCATCCGTCTGTCGCGCTGGTCCGCCTGGATCGCCGGCATCCTTGTCCTGGCGGCCGGCCTGCTGATCGCCGGCGACGTCATCGCCCGCAACATCTGGTCGACCAGCCCCTTCTACAGCTTCGAAATCTCGCGCTATCTGTTCGGTGCCACGGTCGCCTTCGGGCTCTCTTTCGCGCTGGTCGAACGCGCCCATATCCGTATCGACCCGCTGGTCAAGCTGACCCGCGGGCGGCTGCGGTCGCTGATGGACCTCTTCGCCATCCTCGCCACCGTGCCGGTGGCCGGCGCCATCGCCTGGTATGCCTGGGACCTGACCATCCAGAGCGCGGAGCTGGGGGCTATCTCCAACTCACCGCTCGGTCTTCAGCAATGGATCCCGCAGGCGATCTGGGCGGCCGGTATGACCTGGTTCGCGCTGATCGCCGCAGGGCTCGCCGTGCTCGCCCTCATCGCCCTCGTCCGCGGCCGAGATGCCGAGGTCGGCCGCATTGCCGGCCTGCCCGATTTCGGCGGCGAAGGCGCCGAGGTCGCCCATGATCTCGACGCCGCACGCGGCGATCTTCAGATGGAGGCCGCAAGATGATCGGCGTCGCAGGCGGTTCGCTTTTGATCCTTCTGGCGCTGGGTCTGCCGGTCGGTGTCGCCCTCGGCATCCTGGCGGTGATCCTGGGCGATCTCTACGGCTTCCTGTCGCCGCTGCCCGCGCTCGGCGACATCATGTGGGGCGCCTCGACCGACTTTCTGCTGACCTCGGTGCCGATGTTCATCCTGATGGGTGAACTGCTGCTGCGCTCGGGCGTGGCCGCTGAAACCTATGACGGCATCGACCCCTATGTCAGCCGGGTGCCCGGCGGCATCATGCACACCAACATCGCCTCCTGCGCGCTGTTTGCCGCCACTTCCGGCTCGTCGGTCGCGACCGCGGCGACGATCAGCACGCTGGCGGTGCCGAACATGAACCGGCTGGGTTACAACCCGCCGCTGTTCCTGGGCTCGCTCGCAGCCGGCGGCACGCTGGGAATCCTGATCCCGCCATCGATCAACATGATCCTCTATGGCGTGCTGGCGGACGTCTCGGTCGGTGATCTTTACGCCGCGGGCATGCTGCCCGGGCTGCTGATGGCAGCACTGTTCTCAGGTATCATCGCCGTCTCCTGCCTGATCAACCCCGCCCTCGCCGGCCGGTCGACCGGCAACCGCCCCACGCTCAAGGGGCTGCTGGGGCTGCTGCCGATCCTGGTGCTGTTCGCGCTGGTCGTGGGCTCGATCTATGCCGGGCTCGCCACCCCCACCGAAGCCGCGGCGCTGGGCCTGCTCGGCGCCTTCGCAATCGCCGCTGCCCGTCGCAGGCTGGACCGCGCCACCCTGCTCGCCGCCTTCGAAGGCACCGCGCGCACCACGGCCATGGTCATGTTCATCGTGCTCGCGGCCTATTTCCTCAACTTCGTCATGGTCAATATCGGGCTGACCACGGCCGTCACCGGCCTGATCGCCGATCTCGACCTGTCGCCGTTGATGATCCTGGGCGCGATCGTGCTGCTCTATATGATCCTCGGCTGCTTCATGGACACGCTGTCGATGATGATCGCGACCACGCCGATCATCGTGCCGATCGTGGTTCAGGCCGGCTTCGATCCGCTGTGGTTCGGCGTCGTCTTCGTGATCCTGATCGAAGCGGCCCTGATCACACCCCCCGTCGGCATGAACCTGTTCATCGTCCAGGCGGTGCGCGGCGGCGGGCCGTTCCGCGACGTGGTCGCAGGCTCCCTGCCCTTCCTCTTCGTCATGATGGCGATGATCGTGCTGCTGATCATCTGGCCCGATCTCGCCCTCTGGCTGCCGGCGGCCTTCAAGGGCGGGTGACCATCCGCCCGGCCGTCGCCTCTCGTCAAGCATCAGGCCCATCAAGAACAACGGAAACCGACACCATGACAGGGAAAGCCATTGCCGCCGGCGCGGGGGTCTGCCTCGTGCTGGCCGCCGGGACGGCCGTCGCCCAGGATCTGCCCAAGACCGACATCACCGTGATCGGCAATCTGGGCATCACCACCCAGAGCCGCCAGATCGAGGCGCCGTTCTGGACGAAGGAACTGCCCGAGGCCTCGGGCGGGGCGATCTCGGTCAACTTCAAGCCCTGGAACGAGCTGGGCCTGAAGGGCCCTGAAGTCTTCCGGATCCTGAGCCGCGGCCAGGCACTGATCGCCACCGCCCAGCTCGGCCATCATGCCGGCGATGCGCCGATCAACGACGGCACCGACCTCGCCGGCCTGTCGCCCGACATGGCGACCTTCCGCAAGGTTTCCGAAGCCTTCCGCCCGGCGCTGAACGATGCCCTGAACAAGAAGTTCGGCATCGAAATCCTGACCATGCAGTCCTTCCAGAGCCAGATCCTCTACTGCCGGAGCGAGATCAAGGGCCTGGCGGATCTGAAGGGCAAGCGCATCCGCACCTCGGGCGCCTCGCAGGGCGATTTCGTCAGCTATTTCGGCGGCTCGCCGGTCGACATGGCCTTCGGCGAGGTGCAGCAGGCGCTGGCCCAGGGCACGATCGATTGCGCGATCACCGGCACGCTCGGCGGCTACAGCGCCAAGTGGAACGAGGGCGCGCGCTATCTCTACACCTTGCCGATCAATTACGGCGCCGGCGTCACCGCCGCCAATATCGGCGACTGGAAGAAGCTGCCCGAAAGCGTCCAGATCTTCATCACCACCGAACTCGACAAGGCCAATGAGCGGATGTGGCAGCTGAACATGGACGAAGACGCCATGGGCATCGCCTGCAACACCACCGGCCCCTGCCCGCTGGGGGAGCCGGCCGGCATGACCCGCGTCGATCCGGGTGCGGAGGACGAAGCCCTGCGCCGCAAGGCGCTGATCGAGGCGGTGCTGCCCAAATGGGCCGCGCGCTGCGGTGCCGACTGCGTGGCGGACTGGAACGCCACCGTCGGTAAGGTCGTCGACATGCAAATCAAGTAACCAGCGGAGCCCCCTCATGACCGTCGCCTCCCCGCCCGCCCTGCCGACCGGTATCGTCGACGCCTTCGCGACACATGTGGCGCGCACCCGTTACGAACATCTGCCGCCGCTTGCCGTGGCCAAGGCCAAGACCTTCCTGCTCGACACCATCGGCGTCGGGCTGGCCGGCACCTCGGGCCCCCATTTCGCCCGCATCTCCCGGGCGGCAGAGGCCTGGGGCCGGGGCGAGGAGGCGACGGTCTGGGGCAGCGGGCTGAAACTGCCCGCCCCCTCGGCCGCCATGGTGAATGCCTATCTGATCCATTGCCTGGAATATGACTGCGTGCATGAACGCGCCGTCGTCCACCCGATGGCAACCATCCTGTCGGCCTTCTTCGCCTGGGCCGAACGGGCCGGCGGCCGCGGCCGGCCGGTGAACGGTCGCCAGCTTTTGACCTCGCTTGCGGTCGGCGTCGACATGTCGGGGCTGCTGGGATCCGCCACCACGGCGCCGATCCGCTTCTTCCGCCCGGCGGTCGCCGGCGGCTTCGGCGCGGTCTCGGCCATCGGCAGTGCCGCGGGCTTTACCGCCGCCCAGGTGGCCGATGCCTACGGCATCCAGTACGGGCAATGCGCCGGCACGCTGCAACCCCATGCCGAAGGCTCGGGCCTGCTGCCGCTGCAGATCGGCTTCAACGCCCGCGCCGCCATCACCTCGGCCGATCTGGTCGAGGCGGGTTTCGACGGGCCGCATGACGTGCTCACCGGCCAGTACGGCTATTACAACCTGTTCGAACTCGGCCAGTATTCGCCCGAGGTCATCCCCGACGAGCTGGGTCGGGTCTGGCAGATCGCCCGGCTGTCGCATAAGCCCTTCCCCAGCGGCCGGCTGACCCATGGCGCGCTCGACGGGCTGCGGCAGGTGATGGCGGAAGGCATCACCGCCGCCGATATCGCCTCGGTCGAAATCCAGGCGCCGCCGCTGGTGAAGCGGCTGGTCGGCCGGCCCGATCTGGACAATCCGCCGGCCAACTACGCCAAGCTCTGCCTGTCCTTCGTGGCCGCCACCCTGCTGCTGCGTGGTCGGGTCGACGTGCCCGAATTCGCCGGTGACACCGTGCTGAACGACCCCGAAATCCATGCCTATGCAAAGCGGATCAGCGTGGTCGACGACGGCAATCCCGATCAGAACGCGCTGGCCCCGCAGCGGGTGATCGTCCGCCTGGCATCGGGCAGCACCAGGGTGATCGACCTGCCGGAAGTCTATGGCCATCCCGATGCCCCGCTCACCGATGCCGAGAACCGCGCCAAATTCGCCCGCTGCTGCGGCTGGGCGGTGCCGCCGGTGCCGGATGCCCGCCGCGCCGAGATCGAGCGCATGGTCGACGAGATCGAAGACGTCACCGATGTCGGCCAGATCGCGAAGCTGATGGTTTCGGAAGGCTGACCCGAACGGGCTGACCACCGCCTCTCCCGCGGCGCCGGCAGGGCTTTGTACCGCATGCTGCGGTCGGGCATTGACGGCGCCGTTTTTCGGACCATAATTTGTCCGGACATTTAAAGTTGCACCCTTGGCGCTTCACCCGGCGCCGCCCCCCTGCCGCTTCAGGCGCCCTTCGAAAGACCCGAGACATGGTTGACCAGACCACCGCCGCTGCCGCCGACACCGAGGACGGCGAGATCCTCGCCACGATCGACAAGTGGCTCGCCCGCGATGTGCGGCCCCATGTGCTGAAGCTCGATCATGCCGATGAGTACCCGCACGAAATCGTCGCCCAGATGAAGGAGCTTGGCCTGTTCGGCGCCACCATTCCGGTCGAATATGGCGGGCTGGGCCTGAACGCGACGACCTATGCGAAGATCGTCGAGACCATCGCCGAGACCTGGATGTCGCTGTCGGGGATCATCAACAGCCATCTGATCATGTCGGCCTGCGTCGCCCGCCAGGGCACGCCCGAACAGAAGGCGTACTACCTCCCGAAGTTTGCCACCGGCGAGCTGCGCGGCGGCCTGGCCCTGACCGAACCCGATGCCGGCACCGATCTTCAGGGCATCCGCACCCGGGCGAGGCGCGATGGCGACCACTATATCGTCAACGGCACCAAGACCTGGATCACCAACGGCATCGAAGGCTCGTGCTTCGCGCTGCTGGTCAAGACCGACCCCGAGGCGAACCCGCGCCACAAGGGCATGTCGATGTTCATCGCCGAGAAGGGCCCCGGCTTCACGGTGTCGAAGAAGCTGGAAAAGCTGGGCTATAAGGGCATCGATTCGGCTGAACTGGTCTTCGAGGACTACCGCATCCCGGCCGACCGGCTGATCGGCGGTGTGGAAGGCCAGGGCATGCAGGCGGCGCTGGGCGGGCTGGAGCTTGGCCGGATCAACATCGCCGCGCGCGGCTGCGGCCTGGCCGCCGCCTCGCTGAACGACTCGGTGCGCTATGCCCAGATCCGCAAGACCTTCGGCAAGCCGATCGCCGAGCATCAGGCGATCCAGCTGAAGCTGGGCGAGATGGCAACCCGTCTGCAGGCGGCACGGCTGCTGACCTATGATGCCGCCCGGGCCTATGACCGCGGCGAGCGCTGCGACATGGAAGCCGGCATGGCCAAGTATTTCGCCTCGGAAGCCGCCGTCGCCAACAGCCTGGAGGCGATGCGCATCCATGGCGGCTATGGCTATTCCAAGGAATACGATGTGGAGCGCTATTTCCGCGACGCGCCGCTGATGTGCATCGGCGAGGGCACCAACGAGATCCAGCGCATGATCATCGCCAAGCAGCTGATCGCGCGGAACCCGGCATGACCATCGGCGGCGATATCCCCACCGCCGCCATCCCGACCGGCCCGGCCGCGGACGACGACCGTCCGCTGGCCGGCATCCGGGTGCTGGCGATCGAGCAGTACGGGGCCGGCCCCTTCGCCAGCCTCTATCTTTCCGACATGGGCGCCGAGGTCATCAAGATCGAGCCCACGCCCGCCGACGGGCAGAAGGGCGGCGACAGCGCCCGCCAGAGCGGCCCGCATTTCCTGGGCGAGAACGACAGCCAGTTCTTCCAGACCTTCAATCTGGGCAAGCGCAGCATCGCGCTCGACCTGAAATCTCCCGCCGGCCGCGCGGTGTTCGAAAGACTGGTCAAAACCGCCGATGCGGTGATGAACAATCTGCGCGGCGACCAGCCCGACAGGCTCGGCATCACCCATCAGGCGCTGAAGGCGGTCAAGCCGTCGATCGTCTGCGCCCATCTGTCGGGCTATGGCCGCAGCGGCCCGCGCGCCGCCTGGCCGGCCTATGACTATCTGATGCAGGCCGAAGCCGGGTTCATCGCGCTCACCGGCGATCCCGAAGGTGGCGGCACCCGCATGGGCCTGTCGGTGGTCGATTATCTGACCGGGCTCACCACCGCCTTCGCGCTGACATCGGCCCTGTTCGGCGCCATGCGCACCGGCCGTGGCCGCGATGTCGACGTCACCCTCTACGACGTCGCCGTGCACCAGCTCACCTATCCGGCGATCTGGTATCTGAACGAAGGCACCACCACCGGGCGCCGGCCGCGCGGCGGCCATCCGGCGGTCGTGCCCTGCGAACAGTTTCCGGTGGCGGATGGCGCGATCTACGTGATGTGCATGCTGCCCAAATTCTGGCGCGCACTCTGCGAGATCACAGGCCTGCCCGATCTTGCCGCCGATCCGCGCTTCGCCGATGTCGCCGCGCGTTTCCGCAACCGCGATGCCCTCGCCGCCATCCTGGATCCGGTTTTCGCCACCCGGACCATGGCCGACTGGGTGGCCGCCTTCGCCGGCCGGCTGCCGGCGGCACCGGTGCTCTCGCTCGCCCAAGCGCTGGACAACCCGTTCCTCGCCGAACGCGGCGGCATCCAGAACGTCGACCATCCGGCAAAGCCCGGCATGCGAGTGCTCTCCAACCCGATCCGGCTGGATGGTGCGGTGATCAGGGCAAAGCCAGGGCCGGGCCTCGGTGCCGATACCGACGCGCTGCTGGGCGAGCTTGGCTACGATCCGGCCGCCATCGCAGCCCTCAGGGCCGAGGGGGCCGTGGCATGAAGCTCGAAGGTATCAAGGTCGTCGACCTGTCGCTGTTCCTGCCCGGCCCTTATCTCACCATGGTCATGGCCGATCACGGCGCCGAGGTGATCAAGATTGAGCCGCCTGCGGGGGAGCCGACCCGCGACATCGGCGCCAAGGCCGGTGGCACCAGCGTCTGGTTCCGCAACACCCATCGCGGCAAGCGATGCGTCACGCTCGACCTCAAGCATCCCGACGACAAGGCGCGGCTGTTCGAAATGCTGGCCGAGGCCGATGTGATCGGTCGAGGCCTTCCGCCCCGGCGTCGCCACCCGTCTCGGCATCGACTACGAAACGGTGCGGGCGATCAACCCGCGCATCGTCTATTGCGCGATCTCGGCCTTCGGCCAGACCGGCCCCGATCGCGACCGCCCGGCCCATGACATCGCGGTCGAGGCGCTGGCCGGCGTGCTCAGCCTCAATCTGGGTCAGGACGGCAAGCCCACCCATCCGCATATCCCCGTCGCCGATGCCAATGCGGCCCTGCTGGGCCTGGCCGGCGTGCTGATGGCGCTGCTACGGCGGACGACCACCGGGCGCGGCGACTACATCGACATGGCGATGCTGGATGCGACCATGGCCTGGCTGCCCAATGCCACCGGCGATCTGTTCGCCACCGGCAGGCCGCCGATGGTGAAGGAACAGCGCCAATGGGGCGGCGGCTCGTTCTATCAGATCTACGAGACTGCCGACGGCCGCCACATTGTGCTGGGCGGCAGCGAGCATAAATTCGTCGAAACCCTGCTCAAGGCGCTCGGCCGCGAGGATCTGATCCCCGCCGCCTCCAGCCCGCCCGGCCCCGCCCATGCCGAGACCACGACATTCCTGCGCAGTGTTTTCCGCACCCGCAGCCGGGCCGATTGGGAGGCCTGGTTCGAAGGCCGCGACGTGTGTTTCGCCCCCCTGCTCGACCTGGCGGAGGCCTTCGCCCGGCCGCAGGTTCAGGCCCGCGAGATGCTGATCCGCGATGCGGACGGCAATCTGCATGTCGGCACGCCGATCCGCTTCCTGGACGAACCCGGCCGCATCGATACCAGGGTCCCGGTGCGGGAGCCCCTCCCCCCGCGCTGACCGGCCCCGGTCGCACGCAGCCGGTCCGGGTCCGGCTGCGTGTTTCAGCCCGGACGGCGGCGTGTTGAGAGCGTCGCGCCGCCGCCCGGGCTGCCTTTCCGTCAGGGTTTCATGGCACGACACCATTAACACCCACGTAACCACCTGCTTCCTAAACTCAGCTACGGCCGCAGAAACACAACCAGGCGGCGCCGGGCGGGGGGTGCGGGATGTTCAAGACATCGATTTCCGGGCTGTTGACCAGCATCCAGCTCGCCATGCTGGCCGGCCTGCTGGCAGCCGCCTCGATCCTGGCGGCCGATGCCTGGCGGGATCGGGCCGCGGCCGAACGGGTCGTGGATGCCGCCCGCACCGACCGGGCGCTGTTCGCCGGCGTGATCGACACCCGCGCCCAGATCGCAGCCGTGCAGACCGCGCTGCTCACCGAAGACGCCCCCCAGACCACGATCTCCCGGGTCCGCGACAAGGCCGATGCCGCCGCCGCCGGTGCAGTGGACTTCGCCGGCCGGATGACGGGCGAGGACGCGCGCAAGGGCACCGAAGCCGTCACCCGCGCCATCGCCGACATGCAGGCGAAACGCACCGCCATGGACGCGCTGGCCACCCGCCCGCGCGACCAAAGGCAGCTGGCCGACAGCGCCGCCTGGCGGGAATCCGTCTACGGCGTGGTGAACGCCATGCTGGCCCTGTCCGATCAGATCGGCGACGAGCTGCGCATGACCGATCCGGCGATTGCGGAACTGGTCCAGATCCGCCGTTTCGCCTGGCAGCTGCGCGACCAGTTCGGTGGCCAATGCTCCCTGCTGCGCCCGCTGGTCGCCACCAGCACGCCCATCCCGCCCGAAACCCTGACGAAATGGGCATCGGGGACCGGTGGCTGGCAGGCGGCACTGGCCGGCATCGACTCCCTGCTCGTCCGTCCGGGCGCGCCGGCGGCGGTGATCGCCCGGGTCAACGCCGCCCGCGCCCAGGTGACCGACACCCAGGCACGGATGGACGCGCTGGTGGCCCGCTTCGACGGCAGCGGCAAGCCGGCCATGGAGGCGCGTGCCTACACCGCGATGTGCAACGGCCCCTTCGATGCCATCCTCGCGATCAGCACGGCGGCGCTGAACGAGGCCGTGGCGCTTGCGGAACAACGCCAGTCGACCGCCACCGTCAATCTCGGCCTCACCCTGGCCGGCCTGGCGCTGGCTCTGGCCCTGTCGGTTCTGGGCCTGGTGGTGATCGCCCGCCGCTTCCGTCGGCCAATGTCGACCCTGATGACCGCGGTTGGCCGGCTGGGCAGGCGCGATTTCGAAACCCCGGTCCCCGCGCCGCGCCATCCCGATGAAATCGGCCGGCTCGCCATCGCGCTCGAAGATCTACGGGTCAGCGCCCGCGAGGCCGAGCGGCTGGAAGCCGAAGCCGCCGCTGCCCGCGCCCGCGACATCGCCCGCGCCGAAACCGTCCGCGATCTCAGCCGCAGTTTCGAGGGAGAGGTGACCGCGGCACTCGCCGGCATCAGCCATGCCGGCCACACGCTCAGGAACACCGCCAGCCATATGCGTGCGCTGGCCGATGCCGCCAGCGAACGTGCCACCACCGGCGCCGGGGCCACCGCCGAGGCGGCCTCCAGCGTGCAGACCGTGGCGGCGGCCACCGAGGAACTCGCGGCCTCGATCTCGGAAATCAGCGCCCGCGTCCAGGCCAGCGCCACCGGTGCACGAGAGGCGGTGGATCAGGTGGCGGCCACCGGTCGCAGCTTCGATGCGCTGGTCGAAGCGGCGCGGCGGATCGGCGACGTGGTCGGACTGATCACCGATATCGCCGCCCAGACCAATCTTCTGGCGCTCAATGCCACGATCGAGGCGGCCCGTGCCGGAGAGGCCGGCAAGGGCTTCGCGGTCGTCGCCTCGGAGGTCAAGAACCTCGCCAACCAGACGTCGAAGGCGACCGAGGAAATCACGGCACTGGTCGCCGACATCCAGCGCCGCACCGGCGAGGCCGCGGGGTCGATGGATCAGGTTCAGGCCGCCATCCGCAGGGTCGATCAGGACAGTGCCGCCATCGCCGCCGCGGTCGAGGAACAGGGTGCGGCCACCGGCGAAATCTCGGGCTCGGTCCAGCAGGTGGCGACCGCCACCGGCGAGGTTCAGGACATCATCGCCGAGGTCGCCCGGTCGAGCGGCGAGACCGGCCGGGCCGCGACCGAGGTCACCGGCTCGGTCGAAGAGGTGGTCCACGAACAGGAGGTGCTGCAACGGGCGGTGGGCGATTTCCTCAGCCGCGTGCAGCAGGCCTGATCACGAGCGCGATCCCGCCCAGCACCGCCACCGACACCACGACCAGATGCCAGGTGATCGCCTCGCCCAGCAGCACCGTGCCGCCGAGCGCCGCGATCACCGGCACCGACAGCTGGACCGAAGCCGCCTGCGCGGCGCCCAGTGCCGGCAGCACCGCATACCAGACGGCATAGCCGAGGCCCGAGGCCAGGGCGCCCGAGGCGACCGCGAGTGCCACGCCCTGAGGATCGATCTCCATCCGCAGCAGCGCCGGCACCAGCAGCAGCACCGCCAGCGGCAGGCTGCGCATGAAATTGCCGGCGGTGGTCGCCAGAGGATCGCGGCTCCGCCGGCCGATCAGCGAATAGACGCCCCAGGCGGCGCCGCTCGCCAGCATCAGCGCCGCCGCAACCGGATCGGGCGCCTGCGCACCCTGATCTGGTATCTGCGTCTTGGGCGCCAGCAGCGCCACCAGCCCGCCCGCGGCCAGCGCGATCCCCAGCCATTGCAGCGGCCGCAGCCGCTCGCCGCGGATCAGCCCGGCCGCGATCATCGTCACCTGCACCGCCCCGAACAGCAGCAGCGCCCCTGAGGCGGCGGGCAGGCCGACATAGGCGAAAGAGAAGGCCGCCGCATAGGCCGACAGCGCCGCGGCCCCTGCCCAGGATCCTGGCCACGGGCCGGGTCGGACGCCCCCGCCCGTCCGCCGGCCCGCCCTGAGGCAGAGCCACAGCATCACCGCGCCTGCGGCCAGCCGGAGGCCGGTGAAGGCGGCGGGATCGATCGCGGTCCGGTCCAGCGCCCAGCGGCAGAGTACCGAATTGGCCGCGAAGGCGATCATTGCCACCACCGTCCAGCCGATGATGCGGGGGCGGTCGCCCGCGATCATGGCAGCGCGCCGGGCGTCGGCCGGGATCCTGCCGATACACCTCGATCATGGCAGAGCACGGCATTCAACATCGGCGACCCTCCCATATGGTTGCACCGGGGCCCGAAGCGGGGGCAGGCTGCGGGGATGCCGGCTTGCGATGCGGCCGCCATCGTGGCACATCCTGGCCACGCCGTCCGCCCTTCCGGTCTCAGGAGCCCCCCGATGCCCGTCCGCCCGATCGTGATGTTTCCCGACCCGCGCCTCACCTCGCCCGCGGCCGAGGTCACCAGCTTCGACGCCGCCCTCGCCGCGCTGGCCGACGACCTGCTGGACACGATGCGCGACGCCCCCGGCATCGGCATCACCGCGCCGCATCTGGGCCTTCTGCATCGCCTGGTGGTGATCGAACTGCCCGATGACGCGGAAGCCGGGGACGCGGAAGCCGGGGACGCGGAAGCCGGGGACGCGGAAGCCGGGGACGCGGAAGCCGGCGACCCGGAAGGCGTGCGCATCTATGTCAACCCGCGCATCACCTGGTCGTCGGACGACACCGTGATCCACGAAGAAGGCAGCATCTCCATGCCCGGCGTCAGCGAAGAGGTGGAACGCCCGGCGCGCATCCGCCTCACCTGGCAGGACCTGACGGGTGCTGCACACGAGGCCGAGGCCGACGGCCTGCTCGCCATCTGCCTGCAGCACGAAATCGACCAGCTGGACGGCATCTTCTGGACCCGCCGCCTGTCCAAGCTCCGCCGCGACCGGCTGCACAAGCGCTATGAAAAGATGAGGAAGGCGGGCAGCCGGTAACGGCGAGGGATCAGGCCGCCGCCGCCACCCGTCAGAGATCCGGACGATCGGCCGACTCCGCCACCTCCTTCTGGGCAGCAAGAGCGGCCAGGCGCGCCGAAAGCGCCGCCGAGACCGAGGCATAGGCCGTGCTGCCCAGGGTCAGCCGCAGCGGCGGGGCGGCACTTTCGGCCGCAGCGATCATCGCAGCCACGGTTCGGGCCGCATCGCCCTTCACCACGAAACTGCCATCGCCGATCGCGCGCCGCACATCGCCGGCGGGTGTCTGCTCATAGACATCCAATGCATCGGCGCGCACGAGGTTCGCCCCGAAATTCGTCGCCGTGGGGCCCGGTTCGGCGATGATGAAATCGATCCCGAAGGGCTTCACTTCCTGGGCGACCGATTCGATGAACCCTTCGATCCCCCATTTGGTGGCGTGATAGAGGCTGAAGCAGGGATAGGCGATCTGCCCGCCTTCAGACGAGACCTGCAGGATGCGCCCGCCGCCCTGGCGACGGAGATGCGGCAGGGCAGCGCGGATCAGATGGATCGATCCGGCGAGGTTGGTGGCGATCTGCAGGTCGATCTGCGCGGTCGTCAGCTCTTCGGCCGCGCCGAACAGACCATAGGCCGCATTGCTGACGACGACGTCGATCCGCTTGTGCCGGCGGAACGCATCGTCGATGGCGCCGTAGATTTCCGACACCGCGGTCAGATCGAGCCGAACGACGTCGAGACGGTCCCCGTACTGCCGCTGCAAATCCGACAGCAGATCCGCCCGGCGCGTGGAGGCGACGACACTGTCGCCCTTTGCAAGAAGCTGCCGTGCCATGTCGAGGCCGAGCCCTGAGGATGCCCCGGTGATGACCCATGTTTTCGTCATGAGGATTACCTTTCTGGTGGTCATCTCCAAGGTAGATCGGGCTGATTGGTGAGATAAGATTCCCAGGATGGGATGACCTGGTGAGGAAATTTCACATATGATGCGCCCCAGCCTGAACGACCTCGCCGCCTTCGCCGCTGTGGCCGGCCACCACAGCTTTCGCAAGGCCGCCGATGCCATGGGGGTGTCGCGCTCGGCGCTCAGCCACACGATCAGCGGGCTGGAGCGGAAGCTGGGCATCCGCCTGCTCAACCGCACCACGCGCAGCGTGTCGCTGACCGCGGCCGGTGCGCAGCTGCTCGAACGGCTCGATCCGGTTCTTCAGGATCTCGACCAGGCGCTCGACGCCCTCTCGGATGTGCGTGGGGCACCGCGGGGTGTGCTGCGGATCAATGCCAACAAGAGCGGCGCTGAATTCCTTCTGAACCAGGTCGTCCCGCGTTTCCTCGATCTGCATCCCGAGGTCGAGCTTGATCTGGTCTCCGAGGGTCGGCTGATCGACATCGTCGAGCACGGGTTCGATGCCGGCGTGCGCCTTCTGGAGGCCGTGCCGCGGGACATGGTCGCGGTGAAATTCGGCGGCGACATCCGCTTCATCGCGGTTGCAGCCCCGTCCTATCTCCAGAACTGCGAACCGCCCCAAACCCCGGACGACCTTCAGGCCCATGCCTGCATCCGCCAGCGCCTGCCGAGCGGAAAGCGCTACCGGTGGGAGTTCTCAAGACACGGAGCCGAAGTCACCATCGACGTCCCGGGCACCCTCACCCTCGACGACAATGATCTCCTGGTACAGGCCGCGGCGGCCGGACACGGCATAGCCTATGTCCCGGAACCCGTCGCCCGGGCCCGTCTGGCATCGGGACAGCTGGTGACCGTCCTCGATCCCTGGTGCCCGCCGATACCCGGTCTCGCGCTCTACTACCCCCGCAACCGGCACATGCCGGCAACGCTTCGGGCGTTTATCGATGTGATGAAAACTGCGGGTAAATCAGGGGGTTGAGGCCGGGGTGGCGGGTCATCTCCCGACCCACTGATCCCACCCCGCCATCGCCACGTCTGCCACCGCCTCCAGCTCCGCCCGGCCGGCGCCGTCACGGGCCAGGATCGACATGCCGGTCTGGACGGTCTGGATGAAGCGGGCCAGGGCGTGGATGTCGGTAGCGGGTGGGATGTCGCCCATGGTGACGGCCGTGGCGAAGCGGGCCTCCAGGCGCTGGAGGGTGGCGGCGCGGGCGTTCTGCAGCAGCTCGACCAGGGCCGTGTGCGCTTCGCTGCCGATGGCGGAAAGCGCCACCATGCAGCCATGGGGGATGTCGGCGCGGCAGCCGGTCAGGGCGGCGGCTGAATCCGTCAGCAGGGCCTGCACGGCATCGCGGGCCGTGGCGGCGGCCAGGAAGCCGCCCCAGACCAGGTGTTCATAGGTCTCGCGGTAATGGTCCACCGCCTCGGCATAGAGCGCCTCTTTCGATCCGAAGGCGGCGTAAAGGCTGGTCGAGCCGATGCCCATGGCCGCGGTCAGGTCGGAAATCGAGGTGGCGTCATAGCCCTTCATCCAGAACAGCCGGGTCGCCTCGGCCAGGGCGGCCTTGCGATCGAACGCACGAGGCCGCCCACGGCTGCGGGGTCCGGATGCGGGCGCGGGTGCGGCGGTGGTGGCGGCCGCTGGTGAGGCGGGACGATCTGATTTCTGCATCGATCACTTTATAAACCCGTTGACTCCCCCCGGCAATCGGTTTACCGATTTATGCATCGATCGATACATAAATCTGAACCCGACCTTGCTCATCCGAGAGGACAGGACATGAACTCCCTTGCAGGCAGGCGCGCGCTGGTCACCGGCGCATCGCGCGGCATCGGCGCCGGCATCGCACTGGCGCTGGCGGATGCCGGCGCCGATGTGGCGATCACCTATGAACGCTCCGTCGATCGGGCGGCTGCGGTGGTGGGCGCGATCGAGGCCAAGGGCCGGCGCGGCCTCGCCATTCAGGCCGACAGCGCCGACCCTGCCGCCGTGAAGCGATCGGTCGACGAGGCGGCATTGGGGCTCGGCGGCCTCGACATCCTGGTCAACAATGCCGGCATCGCCGATTTCGGCCCGCTCGTCGACCTTCCCCTCGAACGGATCGATGCCCTGCTGAACGTGAATGTACGGGCGGTGGTGCTGGCCGCGCAGGCCGCCATCCCGCATCTGGGCCGTGGCGGCCGCATCATCAGCATCGGATCATCGCTCGGCGTACAGGTGCCCGCCGCGGGGTTGACGATGTACGCGCTGACCAAGTCGGCGCTGGTGTCGTTCACCCGCGGTCTGGCGCGCGATCTGGGGCCACAGGGGATCACCGTCAATCTGGTCCAGCCGGGCCCGATCGATACCGACATGAACCCCGCCGATAGCGAGATGGCGCAGATGATCATCCCGCACACGCCGCTCGGCCGCTATGGCCGGCCGGAAGACATCGCTGCCGCGGTCACCTTCCTGGCCGGGCCGTCCGCCAGCTTCATGACCGGCTCGGCCATGACGGTGGACGGCGGATACAACGCCTGAGCCGGCAAAACATCTCAACCGTTCCGTCCGGCCGGGTGCGCAGGCAGGCTCACCTTGTAAAGGAGAGCCCGCTCCCGCGATCACATCCTCTGGAATGCCCATGAGCGGAGCTACGATAGAAAAATCGGATAAAACCGGCACAGTCTAAAAACTGGAATAAGAGGTCCGGTCAGCTAAGCCCAGCTTCGTCTCAACGTGAAAGAGATATATCAGCAAGACGGATGGGCGTATGGAGTAGGCCACGTGCAGTAAATTAGCATACGAATGGCTCACTCCGGACATTGAGCACGGCCAATGCTGCTGCAGCGCAGCTTCTGCTAAGCGGACGTTAGGAAAATGTCTATCGTCTCTTGACCTCTCAAGTGCTGGTCACCATCTCCGTGGCACCGGCCTTTCGTAGCTCAGCTGGAGAGAGCACCGGTGTTGGAAACCGGAGGTCGCAGGTTCGAGTCCTGCCGGGAGATCAGAGGGGCGCCCCAGGCGCCCCTCGCCATTTCGGCCTTGAGGCGGCTTTTTTACCCCAAAACGATCGTCCCCCGCCCCATCACCTGGCCCAGGCTGTTCTGGATGACCACCGGCTTTCTGGGCTTTCTCGTCATCGCCCGGCTGGCCCGTATCGAGGACGGTCTGGCCGGGGACGACTGTCTTTCGGGCATCGGCCTCGCCCTCGGCGCAGCCTGCCCCGCATCCGCACCGCGCTGATCGCGATTCTGCAGTTTCTCTACCCGGTCACGGCCCTGGTCGTCGACTGTGTGGCCTTCGACACGATGCTGGATCTGCATCAGGCACTGGGCGGGGCCGCCATCATGCTCGCGATCCTGGGCACCAGCCTCAACTGGTCGCCGGCGACGCTTTTTCGCCGGGCAGCCCACCACCAGAAAAAGGCTTAAGCGCCGCATAGATGCACGACTGGACGGGGGTGTCGATGCCGGTCGCAAGACCGGCGCGATGGATGGAGCCCGCAATCCAGTCCACTTCCAGCCGGCGGCCGCGCTCCAGATCGACCAGCAGCACCGGCTTCAGCGCCGGTGACTTGCCGGCCAGGACCGCGGCGGTGCGGGCCTCCAGATCATCCGGCACCGCCACCCCCCGTGCGCGTGCCACAGTCCGGCACCTCTGGCGACCCGCTCAGCAGACCATGCGGGCCTTCGCCGCCGCGGCACATTCCGCCCGGGCTTCAGCCTCGTTGCGATCGCGGCCGAAGCCGACACCAATCGCCCTCGCCCCCGCCTCGTCACCGATTTCGACATAGGCGGCGAACCCCGCCGCCGTACCGTCGATGCGGCGGGCATGGGCCTCGCCGCGCGTCACCGTCCAGGCGGCACCGGGCCGGTTGGGGGTGGGCATGGCACCACCGGTATCCGCCATATAGGCATCCGTGAAGGCGGCCCAGATTTCGGCGGCGGCGAGTTCGCGGCCGGTATTGTCGGCCAGTTGCTGCAGACGGCGGGCGAAATCGATCTGCACGAAGCGCGGCAGGTCCAGCCCCTGAGTGTGCTGCAGCACCCAGCTGGCGCCAGCCTTGCCCGACTGGCCGTTCACCCGGATCACCGCCTCGTAGGACCGGCCCAGATCGGCCGGATCGATCGGCAGATAGGGCAGATCCCAGATGCCGGTATTGCGCCGTTCCCAGTCGGCGAAGCCCTTGCGGATGGCATCCTGATGCGAGCCGGAAAAGGCGGTGAAGACCAGCTCGCCGGCATAGGGGTGGCGCGGATGGACCGGCAGGCCGGTCGCCTCGGTCGCCGCACGCACGCTGGCATCGATGTCCGAGAAATCCAGCCCCGGCGCGACGCCCTGGGTGTAGAGGTTGAGCGCGAGCGTCACCAGATCGACATTGCCGGTGCGCTCGCCATTGCCGAACAGGCAGCCCTCCACCCGCTCCGCGCCGGCCATCACTGCCAGTTCGGCCGCGGCAACGCCGGTGCCACGATCATTGTGCGGGTGCACGCTGATCACCACCGCGTCCCGCCGGGGGATGGTGCGACAGACATGCTCGATCCGGTCGGCATAGACATTGGGTGTCGAGACCTCGACCGTGGCCGGCAGGTTGATGATCATCTTTGCTTCGGGCGTCGGCCGAACCAGATCGATCACCGCGGCACAGACCTCGATCGCGAAATCGGGCTCGGTGGCGCTGAAGGTTTCGGGCGAGTACTGATATGTCCACTGCGTGCCCGGCCGGCGCGCCATTTCGGCCAGGATCTGCCGCGTGCCCTCCACCGCCAGGGCCTTCACCTCGGCCCGGCCGCCATTGAAGACCATCCGCCGGAATTCCGGCGCGATGGCGTTGTAGAGATGCACGCAGGCCCGCGATACGCCGTCCAGCGCTTCGAAGCTGCGGGCGATCAGATCGGGGCGCGACTGGGTCAGCACCTGAATGGTGACGTCGTCGGGGATCAGCCGCTCGTCGATCAGAGTCCGGACAAAGCGGAAATCGGTGTCCGAGGCCGCCGGAAACGCCACCTCGATCTCCTTGAAGCCGATCGCGACCAGATGCCGGAACAGCTTCAGCTTGGCCGGCACGTCCATGGGGTTCATCAGCGCCTGATTGCCGTCGCGGAGGTCGGTGGACAGCCAGCGCGGCGCCGCGGTGATGCTGCGCGAGGGCCATTGCCGGTCGGCCATGTCTGGCATGGTTGCGGCGGGGCGGTATTTCGTCTGCGGGGTGGTCAACATGAAGAAAGCTCTCGTCTCTGCACGACATATGGGTGCGGCGGGCCCTTGGCCGCCGGAGATGGCCGTCATTCGGATGCGGGCGATCGGCGTCAGCTGCACCGGCCGCCGGCGCTAAGTCGACGTGCGAGATCGAACCGGGCCAGATAATCCCGGGCATTGACATGCAGGGAGTGGAGACGAGGTCGCAACGCGCCACCGGCACAGGCTGGCGGCGTGGATATGGCGGTAGACATGGAGGAGATGACTTCAGACGACGGACAGATGCTGGATCACTTCGGCCGGCAGACATGCCGGATCACCCGACCTCTCAGGAGGCCGGGCGGCGAAGTCGAAGCAGGTTGGCCGGCAGCAGGGCTGCGAAGGATGCGGTCGTCATCTGTGCAGCATGGCCGCCGGTGCAACCGCATGTCAAGTCATCCGTCAACGACCCTGACGAAAGGCGGCAGTGGTCATTCCGGGCGTCGGGCGCGGTCTGAAGGAAAGCGGGCGATTTCCGTGTGATCCGGCGCCACCTCGTGGCCGAGAAACCCCCGGCCGCGATATTCCAGCCAGGCATGGGCGGCGATCCCGCCGCTTTCGGTATCACGCTTCACGCCATAGACGATCTCGACCGGCACGCCGCGGCGTCTGAGCATGCTCTGCCCGGCAAGCGCCTGAGGCAGGCAAACCGCCTTGAACGGCACCTTGCGCGCCGCCACTGCCACCAGCCGGCCGATGCGCCAGGACTGGCGCCAGTCCGGATCCGCCCGCAGCACCTCCAGATCGGTGGTGTCGGGCGGCATCAGCCGGGCGCCCTCGGGCCGGCGCGATGACCAGGCGGCCAGCCGGCGAAACGGAATCAGCTTCACCGATGTCACCGCCAGCGCCAGGCAAAAGGCCGCTTCGATCACCAGCAGACGCTGGATCCAGATATCGCCCCGAGGCGGCGGCGGCCGGGTGGCAGGGACGGCGGAAGCGGCAGGCTCGGTGGTCATGCGGAGGGGGTACCGGAAGCAGACATGGAACGGACGCCTTCATCATAGCGGCAGGCAGGGACAGCGCCAAGCCGCGCGCGGACCCGTTCCGGTTGCGGGATCACAGTCTTGGCCACTTGGTGGAAGACAAGGGGATACTTTCGCGATATTTTGCGCACATGCGCGATTTCTGTCGCAAATCGGCAATTACTAAATACACCTTAAATATATACTGTGTTTCGGGTGTATTTTAGATAAATGAATGAAGCAACCAGATGACCACGACCACCAACGACGCTGCCACCGATCACAAAAGCCCGGACACGGTCCTGCCGATGGGGAGGCCGATGGCTCATGCCGTCAACGGTCTCTTGCGAAGCCTTGCCGCACTGTCAGGTGCGGAACAGGCGGTCCTTCTGCTGATGCAGGCCGACGGGTCGGTCCGACGGTTGGGCAAGGCGGTTCCGATCCCGGGCATCCCGGGGCCGATCTTTCAGTTGCCGGACTGGGTAGCGCCCAACGCGGGCGCGCGGCCGGTGGCGATCGGAACCAATAGCCGCCCGGCAACGCTCGGGCTGCCGGCAGCCATGGTCGACGTGGTCCTGGTGCTTGATTCCGGTGATCTGCGCGTCGTGCTCGGCTGGTCGGGCATGCCTGATGCCGCCGCCCGCACGCGGGCCCTGACCGCCTGGTCGGATATCGCCCCGGCGCTGGACGACGTGGTCGGCCAGTATCGCCGCCATGATGCCGAAATGGTCAGGCGCGTGGCCATGGCGCGGGTCGAAGCCGATGTCGACCGCCTGGCAGAGACGGTGGCGGCGGCGAGGCGTCTGTTCCTGGCACGGATGAGCCATGAATTACGCACGCCATTGAACGCGATCATCGGCTTCTCGGAACTGATCCGGACGCGCGCCCTGGGGCCGCAGGCAATGGACCGCTATCTTCGCTATGTCGACGACATTCATGTCAGCGGCCGGGAAATGCTCCGGCTGGTCGACGATCTGCTCGACCTCGCCCGGGTCGAAGGCCATGCCCAGCCCATCGCCCCTGCCCTGCAGGACCTGCCCGCCCTGCTCCACGGCCCGCTCGACATCATTCGCCAGCGCGCCGAACGGGCCGGTCTGTCTTTACAGACGGATATCCCCGCCGGCATGCCGCCCCTGCGCGCCGATGGCGAGATTCTGAAACAGGCCATGCTGCGCCTGCTCGACGACGCCCTGCATGCCTGCCGCGCCGGCGGCGGCATCCGGCTGCGGGCGAAAACCCGAGAGGACGGATCAGGGCATATCGACGTGGAAACCGATGGCCGGCTCACGGTCATGCTCCGCGCCGACACCATGGCGACGGCCGATGCCCATGACGTCGATCCCGCGATCCGCCAGGCCGACAGCACGGGGGTCAATCTGCCGCTGGTGGCGGAAGCGATCGAGCGGCATGGCGGCCGGATGACCGTCAGTCCCGGCGACATGCTCACCCGGATTCAGATTGCCCTGCCCGGCCTCGAGACCTGAGCAGCCGGGCGGCGATGATGTTCAGATGTCAGAACCGCCGCGGCGTGCGGTAACGCAGGCTGCGGGATCTTTCGCGCCGCATGGATCGCCGGCGCGAGGTCAGGCGCGCTTCAGGCGGCTCGGCAGTTTGACCGCGACGCTCGACACCGCCACCGACGGTTTCGAGGGCTTCAGCACCAGGCCGCGGCCGGAAGCCTCGACGTTGGCTTCTGGATAGACGGCGAGCACGTCCTTCAGCACTTCCTTCAGGCGGAAGGCCAGAACCCGGTGGCCGCTCTCGCTGCCGAAATGATCCGACAGCGCATGCCAGGGCACGGTGATCTCGCGCTTCAGCGCATGCAGCCGATAGGTCAGCCAGACATAGAGATCGAGGGCGAGGCTCGAATGCTTCAGCCGGGCGATCGCCTCTTCCGACAGCGGCACCGAGTGTTCCATCAGATGCTCGAAGAAGGCTTCGGAGAGCTTCACATGCCGCACCCATTCACCGCCGGTGCGGAACAGGTCCTCGGCATCGCTGTCATCGCGCCACAGATCCATGCCGTCGACGATCCGCTGATCGGCCAGTCGCGCCTCGGCGCTGCCGCGTTCGAAGCGCATGGTGAACTCACACCGGGCGATGCGTAGTGCCTGCTCGCGAACCGGCGCATAGGAACCGCGCGGACCGCCCGAGGTCGACAGGCCCATCTTGCGCAGCCAGCTGGCCATGGTCGGCCCCAGATCGACCACCTGGCTCTGGCTGCGCACCGCCTCGGTCTGGAAATAGATCATGATCAGCCGCGCCTTGGTGCCATAGGGCACGCCGATGTCGACGATCTTGTCCTTGAGCGGCAGGATGCCGGGGCGGATGATCAGCTGATAGGCGCCGTTGCGGCGGACCCAGGGCTCCAGCGGATTCTTCGGCTCACGATGCGGCAGCGCTGCCTGGGCGAAACCCGAATGGAGATAATTGATCGTCTCGTTCTCGAGCGACATCATCTCGTGGGCCCAGCGCACCCGCCGCCGCTCGGCGGCCGAATCCGCCGTCGCCATGACCTGTTCAAGGCCGTGAAGCATGAGCTGCTGATGCACGTCCGCCATATCGACCTCCGGGCTCACGCACCGGGCGCCATGCTCCTCACATGGTCGTGCCCCGCGCATGGTTTCGGCCGGCCCCTGCCGAAGGGGCGACCCGTTCATGCCTGATCCGTCACGATCCGACTTTACACAGGACGGGCCGCCGGACGGAAGTCCGTCAGGCCCCCGCAACGGCGCCGCACCACGAATCCGTTACAAGTTCAGCGATGCTGCCGCGCCCCGCCGTCGGATGATGACGCGAGGATGACCACCGTTTCAAGTTCAGCGTTGTTGCCGCATCGTCGCCTCCACCTGTCGTTCCCGAGCTGTCGTTGCCCCACAGATGACGGATATCCTCGGTTTTCCACGCTGAACTCGTAACGTTCGGGGGGGGTCTGTCGGCCGGCTTTCGCTGAAAACGCAACGTATCGGCGCTGATCTCGATACGGCGCGGGCCCGGCTTTACGCTGAACTCGAATCACCTGCCCCGGTTATCCACGCTGAACTCGATACCCCTTCCTATAGAGAGTCCCCTATAGATCTTTCTTACCGATAGGGTGACGCCGCATGGTACATGCCATCAGGGTCCTGACGCCTCCCGCCCCATCTCAACGACCTCGGACAAAGGTCTGTGATGCCAGCCAAAACGGGAGACCTGCATCAACCCCTCCCCCCGCATCCCAAGCCATCACCCGGCAGTCGGGTACCGGGTTTCGTCCACAGCCGATCGCCGATTTCGACGCTGAAGTCGATACGCCGTACCACGTCGTGACGCGGTCGTCTTCACGCTGAATTGGTAACGCCCGGTCCCCTCCCCTCCCCTGCGGCCCGCAGCCGAAGCGTTACGAGTTCAGCGTCGGGAAGCACGGGATTCTGCGGGACTCCGGCTCTTGCGGCACAGCTCTCGCTGATTTTGAAACGCCCGCCGCCCGATCTTCAGGCATCGACCAGATTGTCGGACTCGGACGCTGAATTGGTAACGCCCGGCCTGCGACCGATGGGCGCGGCCACATCAGGAATCAGGTCAACCATCAACTTCGCGATTGATGCGTTGATGGCGGCGTGCGATGCTGTCGGCCGAACGGTAACGGGGACCGCGCCCCCTCGAGACCGGCTTCCATCCCGTCACGCTCCAGCCGGCCGCCGGCTGGCCATCATCCGATCCGGAAAGGCTCCCCTTATGAGGCTGTCCCGATGAACGGCGAACGCATGCGCGAACTTCGCCAGCAGCTGCGCTTCAGCCAGGCCGACCTGAAGGAAGCCCTGAACCAGATGCTTAGTCGCAGCTATGACAAGCCCAAGATTTCGCGCTGGGAAAACGGCCGCGATCCGATCCCGGCCGATGTCTCGATGGCGCTGAACCGCCTGGTCGAAGGCAAGGGGCGCGAGGCGCGGACCATTGTTTTCGCCAATCAGAAGGGTGGGGTGGGCAAAACCACCAGTGCGCTGAACCTGGCCTATGCTCTCAGCCGGGGCGATCACCGGGTGCTGCTGGTCGATATGGACCCTCAGGCCACCGCCACAGTCGCCCTTCTGGCCGACGGCGCTGTCGAAGCCTATCGCCAGCGCCGGACCATGGCGCAGGTCATCCTGGGCGATGTGCCGATCGCCGAGGTCATCATCAAGGCCGGCGAAGAAATCATACCCGACCGGGCGCCGCTCTGTGATCTTGCCGCCAGCCATATCGATCTGGCCGAGACCGATGGCCGGCGCGAACCCGGCTTCGACATCACCCTGCGCGAAGCGCTGGAGCAGGTGCGCGACCGCTATGACTTCATCGTCATCGATGCGCCGCCCAATCTGGGCATGCTGACCTGGATGTCGCTGGCGGCCGCCGACGACGTGATGATCCCGGTGCGCACCGAACCCTACGATACCATGGGCGTCGGCCTTATTCTCGGCACCATCAACAAGGTGCAGCGGCGACTGAACCCGGCCCTCCGGCTGGCCGGCATCCTGCCCACCCAGTACGGGCGGCGGAAATCGGTCGACCGCGAAGTGCTGGCCCATCTGGTCCAGGCGATGGGCGATATCGCCCCGGTGCTGGAGCCCGTGCCGAACAGCGCCGTCTTTGGCCATGCCGCCCGCAACGGCCGCATCGCCCTCGAAGCGTCGCCATCCAGTGCCGCACCCTCGGTCTATCTGCGACTGGCCGCCGGCATCATCGGCGACACCCCCCTGCCCCGCGCTGATGTCGATGTCAGCTATGCCGGCATTGATGAGGACGAGGTCTGATGGCTCCGCGACGCAAGGCCCCCTCCCCCATTCTCGGCGCCGTGCGCGAGATGATCGCCGATGCCTCCGACACGCTGGTGACCGAGAACAGTCGGTTCAAGCACACTTTCGAAGTGGCGATCGACAAGATCAGCCCGGACCCGGATCAGCCGCGCAAGCATATCGACGACGAGGCGATCGCCGAGCTGGCCCGCACCATGGAGGAGCACGGCCAGCTGCAGCCGATCCTGGTGCGGCGCGATCCGGCTGACCGGCGCCATTACGTCATCGTCGCTGGTGAGCGTCGCTACCGCGCCGCCCGGCTGAATGGCTGGCCCACGCTGCTCGCCATCGAGCATGATGCCGATCCTGAAATCGCGGCGCTGATCGAAAACCTGCAGCGCGTCGACCTGTCGCCGGTGGACGAGGCACGGGGGCTTGCCCGCCTGATCGAAGGCCGCGGCTGGAGCCAGGCCGAGGCGGCTGGCGTCCTGGGCAAGGCCAAGAGCGAGATCAGTGGCGTGCTCCGGATCCTCACCTTGCCGGATGATCTGCTCGATGCGGTTCTGACGTCAGAACTCACCCTGCCCAAGAATGTACTGGTCGAACTGGCTCGCATCGAGACCCCGGCCGTCCGTGACCGGCTGGTCGCCCTCGCCTTCGACGGCAAGCTGACGGTCCGCGCCCTCCGCGCCGCCCGGGCCGAGGATGACGGCAAGCCGCCAAGGCTGCCCGAGCACGACGCTGAAGTTGAAACGGCCGCCCCGCGCACGGCGCCGGGCAAGCTGTCGCTGCGGCAGCTCGATCGTCTGGCCCTTGCCCTTGAAGCCGCCGCCCATCGCGGCACGCCCCTGAGCGCTGCCGAGCGTGAGCGTCTCGAAATCGTCCAGCATCATATCGAGGCCCTGCTCAGCGGAAGCTGACGCAGAGCGGCGACGCTGAAGTTGAAACGGCAGGGCCTTCGGGCCCTGCCGTTTGTCGTTGCGGTGTCTCGCTTCCGGATCTCATTCCAGGCTGGACCGGCCGCGTGGATGCCTCCCTTGCATCAGCCGATGCGTTTGGTCATAAAGACCCGCGAGAACCCGTTATCGATCCGGCGCCCGGTCTCGACATAGCCGTGGCGCGTATAGATCTCGACATTCCGTGCCATCAGCACATGGGTGTAGAGCCGGACCTCCCGAAGCTTCAGCTCCGCCGCCCGGGCTTCTGTGAAGGCGAGCAGCTGACGGCCGAGACCGGTGCCCTGGGCCGAGGGCGCCACTGCGATGCTGTGCAGGAGGAGATGGTCGGTGTCTGGGATCAGGATGACCAAGCCAACCGGAGCCGGCCCGGTTCCGACCGCCGGACCGGTATCTTCCGCCAGCCAGACCTCGATATCCGGATCGGCGAGCAGGGCAGGGACATCGTCGCCCATCGGCCCGGGCTCTCGCCCGATCACCGGGATCCAGGGGGCGTAGGCGGCCGTCGTGATATCGATGATCGCTGCGGCGTCGTGAAGCGTCGCCCGGCGGAACGCCGGCGCTGGTGGCTGGTGGCACGACACCCGGGGGCCGGCCCCGGTGCCGTCCGGCAGGTCGATGGTCATCATGTCCGTCCTCGGCAGCGCCGTCCTGATCTGGAAAGCCGGGCAGGGGCGGGCGATGCGATCACCCGGCCGCTACGTCATCATAGAACCAATCGGGGCCCGGCTTCCTGCGTCAACCGGCTTCCTGCGTCAAACTGCCCGGGATCTGCGGTACGGGCGGGCCACGCTGAACTTGTAACGCCGGGCCGATGAAACACCGGGTTTGGCGTATCAGCTTCAGCGACGCATTCCGCATGGCCACCGGCGGCGCTGAAGACGATACGGCGGCGCTGCGTTCTGATGTCAGAATGGTAACGCTGAACGAACGGCGAGGGCAGGCCATGACCGATGGCATCCGATAAGGCGTTGCGTTACGAGTTCAGCGTTGGAAAGAAGGCTGTAGGGTCTGAAAGGGTGTTTGCAAACAGAGCTGCTGGGATCCGCCCCGGGCATCTCCGCGCCCTGAAACAGGACATCAGGGCCCGATAATGATCAAGGCGACGGTCTGCCGTATCAAACTCAGCGCCTGGCGTTACGAGTTCAGCGTTGCCGAAGAGCGCGGTTATGGGTCGCGGGTCTTGACGTCGACGGCCGGGAGCCGGAGAGTGACGGCGCGTGCTGCCCATCAAAAGCCGAGCCCTTGATGTCCCTGCCCCATGCCCTGCTTACCTCGCTGCTGGAGCGGCCCTGTTCCGGGTCGGAACTGGCCGGCCGGTTCGACCGCTCGATCGGCTATTTCTGGCAGGCAAGCCATCAGCAGATCTACCGGGAACTCTCGCGGCTGGAGGCGGGGGGATTGATCGAGGCGCTGGAACCCGAGGCGAGCCGTGGCCGGCCGCGGGCCTACCGGGTGCTGCCCGCCGGACGCGCCGAGCTTGCACGCTGGGTGGATGAGGTGTCGGAGCCGAGGCCGCTTAGGGATGAATTGATGGTGCGCCTGCGCGCTGCCGCGGTTCTGGGCACCACCGGCCTTGCGGAGGACCTCCGGAGCCGGTTGCAGCGGCACCGCGACATGCTGGCCCGCTATCGCGAGATCGAGGCCCGGGACTTCACGCCGCCGCCGGCCACGCAGGATGCCCGCCTTCGCCATCTGGTGCTGAAGGCGGGCATCCGGCACGAGAGAAACTGGATTGACCTCTGTGTCGATGCGCTGGAGATTCTGTCGGCGGAATAACCCGCCGACAGCGCCTGTGCGCGGCGGGGCCCGGGGCGCGGATCAGGGTGCAGAGGGGCCATGGGGCTCCGAAGAAGGGCCGTGGGTCAGGTCTTGGCCTTGAATGCCGGCAGGCTGCCGCCCACGCGCGCCGCCATGCGGGCACCCAGCGCCTGCAGGCCGCTCATCGGCCGGACCATGACCTCGAAATCCCGGATCAGCCCGTCTTCATCGAAACGGATCATGTCGATGCCCTTCAGGCTGCGGCCGTCGACTGTGGCCGAAAATTCCAGTACCACATCCAGCCCATCATCCGACACGAAGCTGCGGTGATAGGTGAAATCCTCGAAGACCTCGATGACATTGCTCAGCGCCAGCACCAGCGCCTCGGCAGAGGCATAGGCGTTATGGGCCATGGGGGAGCGGAAAACCGCCTCCGGATGGGCAATCTCGCGCAGGCGGCCGAGATCATGAGCCTCCATCATCTGATGCCAGAGCTGAAGCGAGGCTTTGACGGCGGGGGCGGCGGCTTCGGGGATGTACAGAGTGGTCACGGCGCGTTTCCTCGTATCGGTCTTGTTGGGTAAGTTCTGACGTCAGAACGTCGCGGCGAGGCGTGTGCCCTGGTCGATGGCGCGCTTGGCGTCGAGTTCGAGGGCCAGATCGGCACCGCCGATCAGATGAACCGTGCAGCCGGCCGCCTCCAGCGCCGCGGCCAGGCTGCGCTCCGGCTCCTGTCCGGCGCAGATCACCACGCTGTCGGCAGGGATGACCCGGGTCTCGCCGCCCGATGTCACCACCAGCCCGTCATCGTCGATCCGCTCATAGGTGACGCCGCCGGTCATGGTCACGCCGCGGGCCTGCAGGGCCGCACGGTGGATCCAGCCGGTGGTCTTGCCGAGCCCGGCGCCCGGCCGGCCGGCCTTGCGCTGGAGCAGCTGCACCTGGCGTACGGCGGGGCGGGGGGCCGGCTTGCCCAGCCCGCCCGGCGTCGCGGGGTTGGTGTCCACGCCCCAGTCACGGGCAAAATCTTCGATGCTGTCGGTCCCTGTGCCATCGGGTCCTGTGCCATCGGGTCCGTGGCCTTCGCCATGGGTCAGCAGCTCGGCGACGTCGAAGCCGATGCCGCCGGCTCCGATGATCGCCACCCGATCCCCCACCGGCTTGCGGTCGCGTAGCACATCCAGATAGCCCAGCACCTTCGGATGGTCGCGCCCGGCAATCTCGGGCGCGCGCGGCACCACGCCGGTCGCCAGGATCACGGCGTCGAAACCGCCGACGGCCAGCTCCTCCGCCGTCACCCGATGGCCGGACCGCAGCGCCACTCCCGTCACCTCGATCCGCTTGCGGAAATAGCGCAGCGTCTCGTGGAACTCCTCCTTGCCCGGGATAGTTTTGGCCAAGTTGAACTGGCCGCCGATCTGGTCGTCGGCTTCGAACAGCGTCACCTGATGGCCGCGTTCCGCGGCGGTGGTGGCGAAGGCGAGTCCGGCCGGGCCGGCGCCGACCACGGCCAGCCGCTTCGGCGCCGCGGTCGGCGCAATCACCAGCTCGGTCTCGTTGCAGGCCCGCGGATTGACCAGGCAGGAGGTGATCTTGCCACCGAAAGTATGGTCCAGGCAGGCTTGGTTGCAGCCGATACAGGTGTTGATTTCATCGGCGCGGCCGGTGCGGGCCTTGCGCACGAAATCGGCATCGGCCAGGAAGGGGCGGGCCATCGACACCATGTCGCAGGCCCCTTCGGCCAGCAGTCGTTCGGCCAGCTCAGGCGTGTTGATCCGGTTGGTCGCCACCAGGGGCAGGCCGACCATGCCCTTCAGCCGCTGCGTCACCCAGGCGAAGGCGCCGCGCGGCACCCGGGTCGCGATGGTCGGCACCCGCGCCTCGTGCCAGCCGATGCCGGTGTTGATGATGGTGGCGCCGGCCGCCTCGATGGCACGGGCCAGGATCGCCACCTCCTCGAAGGTCGATCCGCCCTCCACCAGATCCAGCATCGACAGACGGTAGATGATGATGAAGTCGGGGCCGAGCTTTTCCCGCACCCGCCTGACGATCTCGACCGGGAAGCGGATACGGTTCTCGTAAGGCCCGCCCCACTCGTCGTCGCGGTGGTTGGTGCGCGCGGCGATGAACTCGTTGATCAGATAGCCTTCCGATCCCATGATCTCGACGCCGTCATAGCCGGCCTCGCGGGCGAGGGCGGCGCAGCGCACGAAATCCGCGATCGTCTCCTCCACCTCTGCACCAGTCAGCGCATGGGGGCGGGCAGGGTTGATCGGCGCGCGAACCGCACTCGGCGCCACCAGATCAGGATGATAGGCATACCGGCCGAAATGCAGGATCTGCATGGCGATGCGGCCGCCTTCGGCATGCACCGCGTCGGTCACGATCCGGTGGCGGCGGGCCTCGTCGGTGGTGGTCAGCATCGCCCCGCCGGGCAGCGGCCGGCCCCGTTCATTGGGTGCGATGCCGCCGGTCACGATCAGCCCCACTTCGCCGCGCGCCCGTTCGGCATAGAAGGCGGCCATGCGCTCAAAGCCATGCGGCGCCTCTTCCAGGCCCAGATGCATCGAGCCCATCAGCACCCGGTTGGGCAGGGTCACGAAGCCCAGATCCAGCGGCCGGGTGAGGGCGGGGAAGGCGGATGAGAGGGGAGGGAAGGGTGGGGTAGGGGAGAGTGGGGTGGGATTGGACAGATCGACGGTCATCCTCAGCGCGCTCCGGCTTTTATGCAACCAGTTGCATGAACTCTAGCCGGAGCCGGAGGGTGGCGCAACTGGTTGCATGGCGCGCTGCCGGTCAGCCCTCGTGGAGCATGGCCTGGAAGCTGTCCAGATCCGGTGCCTGCGGCTTCCAGTCCGCCGGAACTTCCGGCAGCAGCTGCGACGGCGTCAGGCCGAAATTATGGACATACTGGTCGATATGGGTGGCGGTGATCAGCTGGCCGATCTGGTCCATCACCGTGGCCTTGCCGGTCTGGGCGGGGTTCTGTGCCGTCACCGGGTTGTTGTCGGTGAAGGGGGGCCAGTCGCTCCAGGCGGGGTCGGATTTCAGCGTATAGCCCTGGGCATCGGTCGTGACCTTGCCCCAGGTGAAATGCCCCCAATTGGACGAGAAATCCGCTGCACCGAACATGTTGTGCGTGATGTTGGCATAGGTGATGTCGCGGATCCGGCGCTCCATGTAATGCACCAGCAGGTCGACCGTGTAGCCGACGCTGACGGTGCCCGAGCCCAGCATGCCGAAGATGCTGGGATAATTGCCGGCCTTGTCCTTGGGCTGGATCACCGTCGGCAGCATGTTCCAGGCGCGCGGCACCACGTCGTGCATGTTTACAAGATCGGTGGCGTCGGGATAGCCCGCGGCGAACAGGTCCAACCAGGCCTGGTTGCCCGGGGTGGCACCGGCCGAGGGCAGGAGGTTGATGGTGCCCCAGCCGCTTTTGGTGGGATCCGGATAGAGATAGAAGGCGAGGGTGGGGGAGAGCGCGCCGGCCAGGCTGTGGCCGGTGAACCAGAGCGTGGCGCTGCTGTCGGCCTTGGATGCCAGGAAGCTTTGCAGCGAGCCCTGTTTCGGATCGGTCATGCCCAAAAGTGCGCTGATGCCGGTGGCGGTACCAGCCGAGATCTGCGGCGTGCTTGCCGGCAGCACCTCGTGTCGCTTTTCGGTGAACGGGATCGCCGGCGGCCAGGTCGAGGTGGTGCGGGCGTAGACGTCGAAGTCTTCGTCGATCCAGTCCATGACGTTTGCGGCATTGGTCGCCGCGATCGCCACCACATAGGTGTTGAGCGACGGGCTCCAGCCGACATACATCGAATTCGTGGCGTAGAGCGACAGGATCTTCGAGCCGTGCTTGAGCGGCGCCACCCAGACGCAGGGCCCCCAGACCACCTGCCAGTCACCGCCCGCCAGCTGGCTGTTCATGGTCGGGAAAAAGCCCGGCCAGGCCGGGCCCTGATAGTTGGCGAAGGCGCCGTCGCTCGACAGATCCTGCAGCGTGCCGCCATTCAGCCCGGCCGCCATATAGGCGGTCAGCTCGGTGTTGTAGCCCGAGGTCGTCGCCTTGATATCGGCGACGGCATTCGATGCCAGACTGAGTGAGAACACCGTCTGGTTGAGATCATAGGCCATGGATGTCTTCCCCCCAAGGCGTCCTCTGCCCTGAAACGGCGGACCATTTTGCAAAGGACATGTGTAGACCGGGTGATTTTATCACGCGATCGCACGACGGGAAGTTGCAGGTTGAGGAAATTCAACGATTGTTGAGTGTCAGCCGCTGCGTGACGTTCCGAAGCTGCGCCGCCAGTCGCTGGGAGTCACCCCGGTCACCTGCCGGAAGCGTTGGCGGAAGGTGACGGCACTGTCGAAACCGGCTTCGGTGGCGACCCGTTCGATCGACCACGCGGTGGTTTCCAGCAGCAGCTGGGCGCGACGGATGCGAGCGGTCAGCAGCCATTGCAGGGGGGTGGTGCCGGTTTCGGCACGAAAGCGACGCGCGAAGGTGCGCGGGCTCATCCCCGCGCGGGCCGCAAGGCGCTCCACCTTCAGCCGCTGGTCCAGATTGACGCGCATCCAGTCCAGCAGGGGGGCCAGGCCGGCGGCGGCGGGCGGGTCGTCCTGGATGAACTGGGCCTGACCGCCGGCACGTTCCAGCGGCACCACCGCCGCCCTGGCGGTGCGGGCGGCGACCCGGGCGCCGAAGTCGCGCCGGATCATGTGCAGGCAGAGGTCCAGCCCCGCCGCCGCCCCGGCCGAGGTCAGCACATCGCCTTCGTCGACATAGAGCACGGCCGGATCGACCGCCACCTCGGGGTACATCCGGGCCAGCAGCCCCGCCGCCTGCCAATGGGTGGTCGCGCGCCGGCCGTCGAGCAGTCCGGCGGCGGCGAGCACGAAGGCGCCGGTGCAGATCGACGCGATCCGCGCGCCGCGGTGCCGAGCCCGGGCCAGCGTCGCCAGAATGGCCGGATCGGCTGGGCTGCGCGGCTCGGCCATGCCCGGCACGATCACGGTGGCCGCGTCGCCGACGGAGGCCAGAGCCTGCGGCACCCTTAGACCATAGCCCTCTGCCGCCACCTCGGCATGGGGGGCTGCGACCGTGATCCGATAGGGCCGCGTGCCGTCGTCCAGCCGCGCGCGGGCGAAGGTCTCCACCGCCGTCGCAAGGTCGAAAGGCAGCACGCCGTCGAAGGCGAGCACGGCAAGGTGATGGGGCGGCATGGCGGCTCCGGTTGCAGCCTGTCGTCTATGGCGGAAACTCATCGATCTTTGTCATTCCTGCCACTGGCTGCAAGCCTGCAGATGGCGGCACCCTGCCGCAGTCGATCATTGGGAGGGAAGGGACAGGCATGACCGCCTTGCAGGGATTGAGACGGGCCGCGTTGGCGGAGGGGACGACGCTGGTTCTGCTGGTGCTGGTTGCGGTGCCGCTGAAGCATCTGGCAGGCTGGCCGCTGGCGGTACAGGTGATGGGCCCGGTTCACGGCCTGGCCTTTCTTACCTGGACCTGGGCGCTGATCGCTTCGGCGCCGGTGGCAGGCTGGCGGCCGCTGGAACTGGCGCAGCTGCTGGGCGGCGCGGTCGTGCCCTTCGGTGCCCTGATCAACGACCGGCTGATCCGGCGCCGGGCGGCGGAGATCGCCGCATGACCCCGCTGCTGCTGCTGAAGGCCATCCATCTGATGGCGGCGATTCTGTGGACCGGTGGCATGCTGGTTCTGGCCCTGGGGCTGTGCTGCGGCCGCCCGGCCGAACCGCTGATCACCCGATTGCGCGCCTGGGACCAGGCCATCACCGTGCCGGCGATGGTGGTGGTCTGGGCGGCGGGTATCGCCATCGCCAGCCTGGGGGGCTGGTTCCCCGATGGCTGGCTGCTGGTCAAGCTGGTGGCGGTGATGGTTCTGTCGGGCCTGCACGGCCTGCTGGCCGGCACCTTGCGGCGGATGCTGGTCGACCGGGCCCATCTGCCGCCCGGCCTTGCCCGCCATGCCGCCCCGGCCGTCGTGATCTGCATCGCCGTCATCGTCCTGATGGCCGTGCTTAAGCCTCTTTAGCTGCGGATGCGCCGGCAGGGCAGGGGGCCAGGCTGGCGCGCATGATTTCGACCACCGCCGCATGGGCGGTGGCATCGTCCACGGCCGGCGGCTGCGGATCACGCAGGCGGTGCATCGCCATCCAGGCCGCCATCTCCACCAGGGCGCGGGCGCGGGCATGGGTGGCGGGGCCCGGTTCGGCCTCGCCGGCCGCCAGGGCGGCGAAACGGGTGAAGTCGCGGAAATAGCGGCTGCGCAATTCGGTACCGTAGAAGGCGGCCACCTCGGGGATTTCCGCCGCGCAGCGATCCAGCAGCCAGATCAGCCGACGATGGGTGGCAAGCAGTTCCAGCATCTCGATCGCCACCGCGCGGATCTCGTCCGGGCCGGCATGGCCGCCGGCAAGGGCGGCGTCCAGAGCCGGCCGATGCACGCGTGCCGGCGCCGCCGCGACCAGGGAGGCGGCGGCCGAAGCCAGGCCCTGCGCCTCGAACCGGTCGGTGCCCGCTGGCGTCAGGCCCTGCGCCTCGGCCAGTGCCAGTTCGAACAGGGCTTCCTTGCCCGAGACATAGCTGTAGAGCGCCCCCGCCGATAACCCGGCCTCGCGCGCCACATCGGCCATCTGGGTCAGGCGGTAGCCCTGACGGGTGAAAACGGTCAGCGCCGCCGCGGCGATGTCCTCAAGACGTCCTGGCTTCTTCAGGCGCATCGCGTCGCCAGACGGGTCATGGAGGCATACGCCATTTTAATTGAATCGTTCATTTAAAAATGATACACGCAAAGGATCAGCCATACAAGGTGACACCATGGCCGGACCCGCCCTCGGACGTTCGCGCGCGATCGATCACCTGCGCAATCTTGTGATCCTTGGCCTGATCCTGTTTCACACCGCCCGGCTGTTCGACACCGAGCCATGGCATATAAAGGATGCCGGCCGCTACGCCGCGGCCGATGTGTTGATCGGGGTGTTCAATATCGGGCAGATGCCGCTGCTGTTCTTCCTGGCCGGCATCACCGCCATGCACAGTCTGGCGGCGCGCGAGGCCGGGCGTTACGTGCGCGAACGTCTGCAGCGCCTGGGCCTGCCGCTGGTCGCGGGCATCCTGCTGGTGGTGCCGCCGCAGGTCTATGTCGAGCGTCTGGCCGCCGGGCTCGACGGTCGGGCGAGCCCGATCGACCTTGCCCCCGGTACCGGCTTTCTCGATTTCTACCCGGGCTTCTTCGACTGCTGCTATCCGGCGGCCAATTTCAGCTGGCACCATCTCTGGTTCCTGGCCTATCTGCTGGTCTATGCCCTGGTGCTGCTGCCGGTCTTCGTGATCGCCCGCCGGCCCGGGCCGCGGGCGCTGCTGGAGCGGGCCGGCGCGCGGGTCGCGGCGGCAGGGCCGGCTGCATTGCTTGCCCCCGGCCTGCCGGTCCTGCTGGGCGGCTGGTTCGCGCTGTCGCCGGCGCTGGGGGCAGCAGCCGAACGCCATTGTCGCCTGCTTCTGATCATAGCCGCGGTTGCGACCGCACTGGCGGTGACGGCCTGGATGACCGGGGCGCTGCCGGTGCCGGTCCTGCGCCGGTCGCTGCGTGTGGCCGGCGAATGGGCCACCATCCTCGGCCTGCTCGGCTGGGCCGGGCGGCGGCTGGCGGCACCGATCCCCGGCCTCAGCGACGTCACGCGCTTCGCCTTTCCCTTCTACATCGTCCATCAGACGGTGATCGTGGTGTCGGGCTATCTGCTGCTCGGCTGGTCCGGACAGCCGCTGGTGAAATATCTGGTCATCGTCCTGGTGTCGGGCCTGGTCTCCTGGGGGCTCGCCCGGGCGCTTGCCGCCACCGCGCTCACCCGTCTGCTGTTCGGGATCAAAAGCGAACGGCCCGGGATGACCCCGGGCCGCTCGCAGACGTCACGATCGATATAGGCCCGGCGCCTACCAGCGATAGCGCAGCGACAGGGTACCGCCGACCGACTGGCGTTCTTCCGAGAGTTCCGAATCGACGCTCAGCTGCAGGTCGAGATCCTCGTCCAGGCGATACTGCACGCCGGCCCTGAGCACAGCGGCATCTTCCGGCACCTCGACATCGCTGCCCTGGAAGCTGACCCCGGGCAGCTCCGCCAGATGGCGGGTGATGTCGCGCTCGGGCCGGAATTCGTGCTTCCAGCCGGCGCGGAAGAAGGGTTCGATCCGGCTGCCATCCTCGAACGTCACCGGTCCGCCGATCTGGAAGCCCAGGGTCATCGGCATCGAGATGGTGTCGGAGGCGTCGTAGACCACACCGCTACCATTGCCGAAGCTGTCGCGGGCCTCGTCCAGGTGCAGCCGGGTCGGCTCCACCGCCGCGAAGGGGGTGATCTTGAGCCCGGCGGTCAACGGCAGGGCATAGCCGACTTCCAGCCGCGCGCCCAGCGTGGTGCCGTCGAAGCGGGTCACGGCCGCGCGGGTCAGCCCCAGGAAGCGCAGATCGCGGGTGTAGCGGGTATCGCCCGTGGCGGCATAGCCGATGACCGAGGCATAGGTATCGCCGAAGCGGCGCAGACCATAGACGCTCACCCCATACTGCTTGCCGGTGCCGCTGGCCGCGAGACCGTCGAGATCGTAGCTGGTCTCCCCATAGGTGAAGGCACCGCCGATCAGGAAGCTGCCGTCATCGGCGCCGCCATCGATGCCGATGGTGGTGCCGAAATAATGCCCGTCGAAGCCGTCGCCGGTTTCGTAGGCACCTTCCGGCGTCATCCAGGCCCGTCCTCCGGCCATATTGCCACCCTCGGACGCCGTTGCCGTCTGGTCGAGGGCCGCCTCCCGGCTGCCGGGGGCCGCCGCTGCTGCCCCCATCCGCCAGCTGTCCAGCCGGCCGGTCACCGTCTGCATGGCGCGGGTGCTGGCGGTCAGCATGCTCTGCGGCACGCTGGCGGCCCCGGTGTCGCCGACGCTGCGATAGCCGCGGTCGAGCGTCGCGGTGTCGCTGATCGAGACCAGACCGGCGGTGATCGCCTTTGAATATTCCGAGGCCGCCTCGCTCTGGATCCGGCCGAGCAACTCGCCGATCCGACGGCCGAAGCCGCTCAACCCCTCGGGGGTGAAGTCGGCATCGGCCTGGATGCCCAGCCGGCCGTCGGTATTGGTCAGGCTGTAGCTCAGGATCGCGCTGGTCGGGGCGGAAAGTTCCAGATTGCCGGCGGCCAGCCCGGTATCCGAGACCAGGACATCGGCGATCGCCAGCCGGCCCGGCTTCACCGAACCGCTGTTGATCGTGGCGAGCGACAGCTTGCCGTCCATGCTGGCAGCGCCGGTGATGTGCAGCCCGTCGGCCTTGCCGGTGGCATGGTCGACGCGCAGCTGCACTTCGCCGTCTTCGGACTGGGTGAAGCCGCCATTGATCGTGGTCGTGACCACGCCCGTGGTCGCCTGCTGCAGCCGGCCGTGATTGACGAAGCTGCCGGTGCCGCCCAGATCGATGCTGGCGCCGGAATTGATCGTGGCCCCGGCCTCGTTGGTCAGCAGATTGGCGCCGCCGTCGCCCAGCTTGATGCTGCCGGTCAGCGTGCCCTTGTTGGTGACGGTGGTGTCGCCGATCCGGCTGTCGATCACCAGCCCGTCGCCGCCTGCGAAGGTCTGCAGCGTGCCGGCATTGGTGACCTCGTTGATCGGGCCGTCGAGCAGCAGGGCATGGCCGTCGGCCGCGCCGGTGACCACCACGCCTTCGGCGATGTCCACCACCGGGTCGGTGGTAGAATGCGCCACCACCGCGCTGGCACCGGCGCCGCTGACGGTGATCGGGGCATAGACATAGACCGAGACCGCGTGGCTGCTGCCGCCGCCATTGCCCGACAGGAACAGGGTGGTGGTGCCGTTGGTGACGATGCCGCCGCCGCCGGCGGCGGACTGAGCGACCACGCCATGGGCACCCGCCCCGGTGGTGGTGATGGGCGCGTTGACGCCCACCGTCACACTGCCGGCGCTGGCCTTGCTCGACGCATTGGCGGCCGCCGAGACCGTGCCACCGGTGGTGAGCACCGTGCCGCCGCCGGAGCCCACGCTCTGCGCCAGAATGCCGAAGGAGTTCACGCCGGTGGTGTAGATCTGGCCGTTGCTGGTGATGGTGACGTTGTTGCCGTCGGCGCCGCTCGCCTTGTTGCCGACCCGGACGGTGGCGCCGGTCGCCGCCAGCGCCAGACCGCCGCCGCCGCCGATCGACTGGGCGACGAGACCGGGAGAGGCGGCACCCGGTGGTGGTGATGGCCGCGCCATTGGTCACCGTCAGCGTGTTCGACTTGCTGGCGACCGTCCCGCCCAGATTGACCGAGGTGGCATTGATGGCCGAGAGGCCGCCGCCGCCCGAAATCACCTGGGCGACCAGGCCCGGCGCGAAGCTGCCGCCGGTCTGGATGCTGCCGCCGCTGAGGGTCATGGAGACCGCGGCATTGCCGCTGGTGCCGCCGCCGGTGCCGCCCAGATAGACGCTGCCCGAGAAGACCGCACCGCTGGTGCCGGACACCGCCATCACGCCGCCGCCGCCGGTGATCGCCTGGGCGACCACGCCGGCCGCATTGACGCCCTGGGTCAGCACCTTGGGGGCGCCGGTGATGGTGATGTCCTGGGCGGACCCCGCGCCGCCCTGCTGGCCGAGCCGGGCATTGATGCTGCCGCCCGAGGCCTGGGTGGCGATCGAGGCGAAGCCGCCGCCGCCACCCACCGACTGCACCAGCACGCCCAGCGAATTGGCGCCCGAGGTCTGGATGACCGCATTGCCCAGATAGCCCGCCACCGCATCGTTCTGCGACGGGCCGCCATTGCCCGAGCCGCGCACGGCGCCGAGCTGCAGGTTGACCGAGGCCGAGGACTGGGCGGCGGTGTTGGTCTGGGTGAAGAAGATGCCGTTGTCGCCCACCGACTGCGCGACCACGGCCGTTGCATTGGCCGCCGTGGTGGCGATGGTCTGGTTCTGGGTGGTGATCGAGACGGCGCCGCCGTTCAGATTGCTGCCGCCGCCGCCCATATTCCCGAGGCCATAATTGGTGACGCCGGCATCGGTGAAGACCGAGGCGACCACGCCGCCGCCGCCGCCCACCGACTGGGCCAGGATGGCGGTGGAGCCCACGCCGTTTGTAATGACACTGGTCGGCACGTTCAGCGTAACGGCGCTGCCATAGGCGATGGCCGAGCCGAAATTGGCGGAAAGCTGCCGGTATTCCGAGAACACCGCACCGCCGGCGCCGCCGATCGACTGGGCGAGGATGCCATAGGACACGCTGCCCACGGTCTGCACCGTGCCGCCGGTGCCGGTGGTCAGCCAGACATTGCCGGCATTGGAGCCGCTGACGGCCGAGTTGAAATAGACCTGGCCGGCGCCATGGGCGAGACCGCCGCCGCCGCCGATTGACTGGGCGACGATGCCGGGAGAGGCGCCGCTATAGGTGGTGATCAGCGCCGAGCTTGTCGCCGAGACCGTGCCGCCATTGCCGTTGAGCGGCCCGCCCAGGCGGACGGCATCGGTATGAATGCCCGCGATGCCGCCGCCGCCTGCGATCGACTGCACCACCAGGCCGGGGGCGAAGGCGCCGCTGGTGGTGACGCTGCCGGCCGCCAGATAGCCATAGGCGGTGTTGGCATTGGCGCCGCTGCCGCCGGTGGCGCCGAGCGTCACCATCCCCGAGAACCAGGAACCCGCTTGCGAGGACAGGCTGGCGATGCCGCCGCCACCCGAGATCGACTGAACGATCACGCCGGCGGCATTGGTGCCGCGGGTGAGGATGTTCGCGGTGCCGCTGACGCTGGTCGGCATGGCCGATCCGGCGCCGCCGCGCTGGCCGATGATGCCGGCATCGATCCAGCCGCCGCTCGACAGGGTGGCGATGGAGACGATGCCGCCGCCGCCGCCGATCGACTGGCCCACCACGCCGTAGGCATTGGCGCCCGAGGTATCGATGGTGGTGACGCCGCCGGCGCCCAGGGTGACGTTGGTGGAATAGGTGATGTTCTGGCCGCCGTCGCCCTTGCCGACCGAGGTGCCGAGATTGATCGCGGTGTGCACCGCCCCCTGCGACGCGGCATTGGCCTGGGTGAAATAGGTGTGGCGCCCGAGGTATCGATGGTGGTGACGCCGCCGGCGCCCAGGGTGACGTTGGTGGAATAGGTGATGTTCTGGCCGCCGTCGCCCTTGCCGACCGAGGTGCCGAGATTGATCGCGGTGTGCACCGCCCCCTGCGACGCGGCATTGGCCTGGGTGAAATAGGTGCCGCCGGCGCCCAGCGACTGGGCGATGACGCCCGCGCCATTGGCGCCGGCGGTCGCAATGGTCTGGGTGCGGGTGGTGACGGCGACGGTGTTGCCGTTCAGCCCGCTGGCGTTGGCGGCGTTCAGGGTAACGCCATAGCTGGTGATGTTGGCGTTCGAGAAGGCCGAGGCGATCACGCCGCCGCCACCGCCGATCGACTGGCCGACGATGCCGGCCGAGCCGGCGCCCGAAGTGACGACATTCGCCGCCGTATCGATGACGATGCTGCCGCCATAGGCGATGCCGGTGCCGAAGCTGGCGGTCGCCTGGTTGACGGGGCTGAACACCGCGCCGCCGGCACCGCCGATCGACTGCGCCAGAATGCCGAAGGCGGTGGCCCCTTGAGTCTGGACCGATCCGCTGCCGGTGGTGGTGACCTTCACCTGCGAGGCGTTGGAGCCGCTGGGTGCGTTCAGGATGACGGCATTGCCGCCATTGGCGAGGGCGAGACCGCCGCCGCCGCCGATCGACTGGGCGACGATGCCGGCCGAGGCATTGCCGATCGTGCCGATGGCGGCAGCACTGCTGACGGTAACCGTGTTGCCGTTGCCGGCAACATAGCCGCCCAGATAGACCCCGCTGCTGTGAACGCCCGAAATGCCGCCGCCACCGGCGATCGACTGCGCCACCAGACCCGGGGCGAAGACGCCGCCGGTGGTGATGCTGCCACCGGTGAGGTTGACATTGACCACCCCGCCATTGCCGCCGCCGCCAGTATAGGTGCCGAGCGTCACCGGCCCCGAATAGCCCGTGCTGCCCGACTGGCCGGCGACCACGGCGATGCCGCCGCCGCCGCTGATCGACTGCGCGACCACGCCCAGCGCATTGGTGCCACGGGTGGTGATGTTCGCCGCCCCGCTGACGGTGGTGGCGAGGCCGACACCGCCGCCGCCACGGGCGCCGAGCCGGCTGCTGTCGATCGACCCGCCGGTCGACTGGGTGGCGATGGCATAGATGCCGCCGCCGGCCCCCACCGACTGCGCGACCACGCCGAAAGCATTGGCGCCCGAGGTATCGATGGTGGTGGCGCCGCCGCTGCCCAGCGTCACCTTCACCGAATCGCTCTGACTGACGCCGCCATTGCCGCTGCCCTGGCCGGCACCCAGGTTGAAGGTGGCATGGATGCTGCCCTGGGCGGCGGTGTTGGTCTGGGCGTAATACACGCCGCTGGCGCCGACCGACTGGGCGATCACCGCTGCGCCATTGGCGCCCGAGGTCGCAATCGTCTGGCCATGGGTGGTGACCGCGACATTGCTGCCGTAATCGCTGCTGCCGCTGCTGCCGTAGAGATTGGCGACATAGCTGGTATAGGCGGCATCGGCGAAGCTGGAGGCGATGACGCCGCCGCCGCCGCCCACCGACTGGGCGAGAATGGCCGTGGAGCCCTGGCCGGTGGTCACCACATTCGCCCCGGCATCGACATAGACCCCGCCCGCATAGGCAGCCGAGGCGCCGAAGCTGGCGATGACGCCGTGATTGGGGGCGATGAAGGCACCGCCGCCGCCGCCGATCGACTGGGCCAGGATGCCGAAGCCCAGATTGCCGGTGGTCTGCAGCCAGCCATTGCCGCTGGTGGTGACCCCCACCGTGCTGGCATCGCTGCCGCCGGTCGTGCTGATGAACTGGGCATTGTAGCTGGTGAGCGCCAGGCCACCGCCGCCGCCGATCGACTGGGCGACGATGGCGCTGGCGCCGATGCCGGACGTCGCAACCGGTGCCAGCGCCGTGACGCTGGCGACCCCGGCGATGCCGGCCGTGCCGCCGCCCATCTGCACCGTATCGGTGTTCAGCGCCGAGATGCCGCCGCCGCCCGCGATCGACTGGGCGACGATGCCATGGGCAAACATGCCGGTGGTGGTGATGCCGCCGCCGCCCGAGAGGTTGACGGTGGCATTGCCGGCATTGTTGCCGCTGCCGCCCCGGGCGCCGAGTACTGCCGTGCCGGTGAAGAACTCCAGCCCGGGGGTCGCGACGGCCAGGATGCCGCCGCCATTGCTGACCGACTGCGCGACGATGCCGAAGGCGTTGTTGCCGCGGGTGACGATGCTGGCGGCGCCCGTCACCGTGGTCGCCATGCCCATGCCGTTGCCGCCGCGCTGGCCGAGCTGCACGCCCTTGGCGTTGCCATAATTGGCGCGGGTGGAGATGGCGACGATACCGCCGCCGCCGCCCACCGACTGTGCGACCGCGCCGAAGGCGTTGGCGCCCGAGGTGTCGATGGTGGTCACACCACCTGCACCCAGCGTCACCTTGATCGCGTCGGCGACGTTGGCGCCGCCATTGCCGCCGGCACTGACCGTGCCCAGATAGCCGGTGACGTTGATCGTGCCCTGGCTGACGGTATTGGCCTGGGTGAAGTACACGCCGCCGGCGCCTACCGACTGGCCGACCACGGCTGCGGCGTTCACGCCCGAGGTCGCGATGGTCTGGTTGTGGGTGGTGACGGCGACGGTGCCGGCATAGAGATTGCCGTTGCCGGCGCTGTTCAGGCCCGTCCCGTAATTGACGAAGCCGTCATTCGCGGTGGTGGAGGCGATCACGCCGCCGCCGCCGCCGATCGACTGACCCAGGATCGCGACCGAGCCCGCGCCCGAGGTGACGACGTTCGCGCCCGCATCGACGGCGATATTGCCGGCATAGCCGATGCCGGTGCCGAGATTGGTGCTGAGAGGGGCAGTCGGCCCGAAGATCGCGCCGCCGGCGCCGCCGATCGACTGCGCCAGAATGCCGAAAGAGGTGGTGCCCTGGGTTTGAACCGCGCCGCCGCCGGAAGTGGTGACGGTCACCTGGCTGGCATTCGATCCGCTGGGCGTATTGGCGAAGGTGACGGCGCCGGTGCCGATGGCCAGCCCGCCGCCGCCGCCGATCGACTGCGCGACGATGCCCGCGGCGGCCGTGCCGTAGGTAGTGATCGCCGACGAGCTGGCAACGCTGACGGCGCCGCCATTGCCGGCGAGCACGCCGCCCAGCGTCACGTCATTGGTGAGCACGCCGGAAATGCCGCCGCCGCCGGCGATGGACTGGGCCACCAGACCATGGGCATAGGCACCGCCGGTGGCGATGCTGCCATTGGTCAGGTTGACATTCACCGCACGGGTATCGCTGCCATTGCCGCCGGTGGCACCCAGCCGGACATTGCCGGTGAAGGCCGCCCCCGACTGGCCCGACACCACGAAGATGCCGCCGCCGGTGCTGATCGACTGGGCGACCGCGCCCAGCGCATTGGTGCCGCGGGTCACGATATTCGCGGTGCCGGTCAGCGTAGTGGCAAGGCCCGTGCCGCTGCCGCCGCGCTGGCCCAGAATGGCGCCCTTGACCGTGCCGCCGGTCGCCTGGGTGGCAATCGCGACGATGCCGCCACCGCCGCCCACCGACTGGGCGATCGCGCCGAAGGCATTGGCGCCCGAGGTGTCGATGGTGGTGAGACCACCGGCACCGAGCGTGACCTTGATCGCGTCGGCGACGTCCGCGCCGCCATTGCCGCCGGCACTGACGGTGCCGAGATAGCCGGTGACATTGACCGCGCCCTGGCTGGCGCTGTTCGCCTGGGTGAAGAACACGCCGCTGGCACCCACCGCCTGGCCCACCACGGCTGCGGCGTTCACGCCCGAGGTCGCGATGGTCTGGTTGTGGGTGGTGACGGCGACGGTGCCGGCGTTCAGATTGCCGTTACCGGCGCTGTTCAGCCCCGTCCCGTAATTGACGAAGCCGGCATTCGCGGTAGTGGAGGCGATCACGCCGCCGCCGCCGCCGATCGACTGCCCCAGGATCGTGACCGAACCCGCGCCCGAGGTGACGACGTTCGCCCCCGCATCGATGCCGATATTGCCGGCATAGCCGATGCCCGTGCCGAGATTGGTGCTGAGGAGAGACGTCGGCCCGAAGATCGCGCCGCCGCCGCCGCCCACCGACTGCGCCAGAATGCCGAAAGAGGTGGTGCCCTGGGTTTGAACCGCGCCGCCGCCGGAAGTGGTGACGGTCACCTGGCTGGCATTCGACCCGCTGGGGGTATTGGCGAAGGTGACGGCGCCGGTGCCGATGGCAAGCCCGCCGCCGCCGCCGATCGACTGGGCGACGATGCCGGCCGCCGCCGTGCCGTAGGTGGTGATCGCCGACGAGCTGGCAACGCTGACGGTGCCGCCATTGCCGGCGACCACGCCGCCCAGCGTCACGTCGTTGGTCAGCACGCCGGAAATGCCGCCGCCGCCGGCGATGGACTGGGCCACCAGACCATGGGCATAGGCACCGCCGGTGGCGATGCTGCCATTGGTCAGGTTAACGGTCACCGTTCGGCCGTTGCTGCCGCTGCCGCCGATGGCGCCCAGCCGGACATTACCGGTGAAGGCCGCCCCCGTCTGGCCCGAGACCACGACGATGCCGCCGCCATTGCTGACCGACTGGGCAACCGCACCCAGCGCATTGGTGCCGCGGGTCACGATGTTGGCGGTCCCCGTCAGCGTGGTGGCCATGCCGCTGCCGCTGCCGCCGCGCTGGCCCAGAATGGCGGTGCCGACGGTGCCGCCGGTCGCCTGGTTGGAGATCGCGATGATGCCGCCGCCGCCACCCACCGCCTGGGCGACCGCGCCGAAGGCATTGGCGCCCGAGGTATCGATGGTGGTGACACCGCCTGTGCCGAGCGCGATCCTGATCGCATCGGCCTGGTCCACGCCGCCATTGCCGCTGCCGTAGGCGGTGCCCAGATAGGCCGTGACGCTGACCGCGCCCTGGCTGGCGGTATTGGCCTGGCTGAAGAAGGTCCCGCCCGCGCCGATCGACTGGCCGACCACGGCGGCGGCATTGGCGCCGGCGGTGGCGATGGTCTGATTGCGGGTGGTGATGGACATGGTGCCGGCATTCAGTCCGCTGGCATTGGCGCCGTTCAGCCCGACCGCATAAGAGGTGAAACCGGCATCCGATGCGGTGGAGGCGACCACGCCGCCGCCGCCGGCGATCGACTGGCCGAGCACGGCGACAGAGGCCATACCCGTCGTGATGACATTCGCGCCCGCATCGATCCCGACATTGTCGGCATAGGCGATCGAGGCGCCGAAATTGGCGCCGAGCAGCCGGTTAGGCCCGAAGACCGCACCGCCACCGCCGCCGATCGACTGCGCCAGGATGCCGAAAGAAGTGGCCCCTTGAGTCTGCACCGCGCCGGCCCCGGTGGTGGTGACAAGGACCTGGCGCGAATTCGATGCGCTGGGCGCGCTGGCGAAGTTGACCTGGCCGTCGCTGGTCGCGATGCCGCCGCCGCCACCGATCGACTGGGCGATGATGCCCGAGGCGGAGGTACCATAGGTGGTGATGGCCGACGAGCTGGCGACCGTGACCGTGTTGCCATAGCCGGCCACCACGCCGCCGAGCGTGAGGCTGGTGGTGCGGATGCCGGAAATCCCGCCGCCGCCCGCGATCGACTGGACGACCAGACCATGGGCGTTGAAGCCGTTGGTGACGATCCGCCCGCCGGTGAGGTTGACGTTCACCGTGCCGCCGTCACCCGTGCCGCCACCGGTGGCGCCGAGCCGCGTGCTGCCCGAGAAGATGGCGCCGGAGCCGGCGGCGGCGAGGGCGACACCGCCACCGCCGGTCACCGACTGCACCACCGCGCCGATCGCATTGTCGGCATGGGTGATGATGCTGGCCGTTCCCGACAGCGTAACCGCGCGGCCGTTGCCGCCGCCGCCCGACTGGCCGAGCTGGGCCGTGGCCGTGGTGCTGCCGGCCGAGGTGGTCGCGAAGCCGGCGATGCCGCCGCCGCTGCCGATCGACTGGACGGCGACGCCCATCGAATTGCGGCCCCAGGTTTCGATCGAGGTGGTGCCGCCGTTATCGCCCAGGGTCAGCATCACCGCATCGGCCGCACTGGTGCCGCCGCTGCCGCCGCCCCGGCTGGCGCCGAGGGTGAAGGTGGGCGAAACCGCGCCCGAAATCTTGCCGGCGCTGAAGGTTGCGATACCGCCGCCGCCGCCGATCGACTGCACCACCAGGGCGCTGGCATTGTCGCCGCCGGTCTGGATCAGCGCCGAGGTGCCGCCGCCCGTGCTGACCAGGATCTTGCCGCCGTCGCCGGCATTGCTCGACGACGAACCGAGGGTGAGGCTGGCCGAGGCCGAGGCGCGGGTGGCGCTGGTAATGTCGATGATGTCGGAAATGCCGCCGCCGCCGCCGATCGATTGGGCGATGACCGCACTGCTGCCGATGCCCGAGGCGGTGATGTCGCGGGTGATGTAAACGCTGACGGTTCCGCCCGAGCCCGAAATGCCGCCGCCGCCGCCGAGGGTGACCGGCGCCGAAATCTTGCCCCCCGAGGCGCTGGACTGGGCCGAGCCGCCGAGGCCGCCGCCGCCGCCAACAGACTGGGCGACGATCGCATGCGCGGCGCCGGCTGCGGTGGTGATCACGCCGCGGCTGGTGACCGTGACGCCCTGGCCGTTCTGGCCGCCGCCGCCCGATCCGCCGAGGGCCATGGCGAGCGAGGCTTCACCACCCTGGGCCGAGGTCGACGACGCGCCGCCGGCATCGCCGCCGCCACCACCCACCGACTGGGCAAAGATGCCGTGCGAGAGGAAGCCGTAGGTGGCGAGCGTGCCGTCATTCACGACATAGACGGCGCCGCCGGCCCCGCCATTGCCGCCCGATCCGCCGAGCGCAAAGCTGGTGGCATAGGCGCCGCTATTGGCATTGGTGGTGGCCGAGGCGCCGGTGCCGCCGCCGCCGCCCACCGACTGGGCGTAGATCGCGGTCGCATGGGCGCCCGCGGTCCGGATGGTCGTGGCGCTGTTCACCGAAACCGTGCCGCCGGACCCGCCGCCGCCGCCCGATCCGCCGAGGCCGGCGGACATCGCCACACCCTTGGAGGTGGAGGCAGAGGTACCGGTGGAGCCGCTGGAGACGCTGGCGCCGGGTTCGCTGTCATCCGCCTGGCCGGCGGTGGCCGAGGTGGTGACCGCGCCGCCATTGCCGCCGCCACCACCCACCGACTGGACATAGATGCCGTAGGAGAGATCGCCCCAGGTGGTGATGGAGGTGGGGCGTGCCTGATCGTTGTTGCAGATGTTGTTCGAAATGCTGCCGCAGACATTCACGCTGCCGCCGGCGCCGCCCCCGGCGCCCGATCCGCCGAGGCCGAGCGCCACCGAGGCCGAGCCGCCCGAGCCGGTGGTGGAGCTGGACGAGCCGCCATTGCCGCCGCCGCCACCCACCGACTGGGCATAGACCGCCGCCGCATTGGCGCCATAGGTGGTGAGCGTGCCGCCGCCGAGGCCGACATTCACGGCACCGCCCGCGCCGGCGCCGCCGCCGGTACCCCCCATCGAGAGCGCGACGCTGGCCTTGCCGGCATCGGCATTGGAACTGGCCGAGCCGCCATTGCCGCCACCGCCGCCCACCGACTGAGCGAAGATCGCCTGGGAGTTGAGGCCGCCCTTGCCGTCGGAGGTGCCGGTGGTGATGCTGGCCGAGTTGGTGACCACGATGCTGCCGCCGGCCGCACCGCCGCCGCCCGAGCCGCCGATCGCGAGGCCGGCGGCATAGCCGCCATCGGCGCCCGCCTGGCTGCCCTGAGAGGTGGAGCCGGTCTTGCCGGCAGAGGCCGAATTGTGGCTGCTGTTCGACTGGCCGGAACCCGAGGTCGGCACGGTGCCGGTGGAGGCGCTGGTGGACCCGTCTTCTTCGTCTTCATCCGAGGCCGGCGCCGCGGTCGCCGCCGTGGTCGCCCCGCCGCCATTGCCGCCGCCGCCGCCCACCGACTGGGCGAAAATGCCGGCCGAATTGATGCCCGTGGTCCTGAGCGTGCCGAAATTCAGCACGGTGACCAGATTGGCAGCCCCGCCACCGCCGCCCGAGCCGCCGAGCCCGAAAGAGAGGGCGCCCGAGCCGCCGCTTTCGACGGTGCTGGAGGCGGCACCGCCATTGCCGCCGCCGCCACCCACCGACTGGGCGAAGATCGCCGCCGATTGCAGGCCGCTGGTGGTGATGCTGCCGGTGTTCACGACCGTCGCGGTCGATCCGGCGCCGCCGCCACCACCGGTGCCGCCCAGGCTGATGGAACCCGCATAATTGCCGCCGGCCGCATTGGTGGTGGCAGAGCCGCCATTGCCGCCGCCGCCGCCCACCGACTGGGCGGTGATGCCGTTCGACAGCATGCCCGAGGTGGTGATGGTGGCAACGCTGCTGACCAGCACGGCGCCGCCATTGCCGGCCTTGCCGCCGGCGCCGCCGATGGCGAGCGAGGCGCCGACGCCGTTATCGGCTTCCTCGTCGGTCGAGGCAGCCGGGCCGCTCTGCGAGAACTGGGCGGCGGTCGCGACCGCCGCACCGGTATTGGTCTGCTGGGCGAAGCCGGTGCCGGTATAGGCCGCGACACCGCCATCCAGCGCGCCGCCCTGCTGGCCGGTGGCCGAAGCGGTGGCCGTGCCGCCATCGCCGCCGCCACCTCCGACCGACTGGGCGAAGATCGCCGTCGACCCGGCACCGGTGGTGGCGAGCGTGCCGCCGGCGACCACCGTCACCGCATCGGCATTGCCGCCGCCGCCGCCAAAGCCGCCCACCGCCAGAGATGCGGCATATTTGTTGCTGGAGGCGCTGCTTTCCGAATAGCCGCCGCGGCCGCCGCCGCCGCCCACCGACTGGGCATAGATGGCGCTTGCGTGGTTGCCATAGGTCAGGATGCTGCCGCCGGTGGCGGTGACGCCACCCCAGGGATTGCTGCAGCTGCCCGAGCTGACATTGCCGCAGACGGTGACCCTGCCGCCGGTCCCGCCGGTGCCGCCGCCGCCGCCGACTGCGACCGAAATGGCGCCCGTGCCCGAAATCGCATTGGCATAGGCCGAGCCGCCATTGCCGCCGCTGCCGCCCACCGACTGCGCCAGGATGGCGACCGAGCGGTCGCCGGCGCCCGGATTGCCCGGCACGACGCCGGCCATGCCGGTCTGGATGCTGCCGGTCAGCGTGACGGCGACCGCGCCGGCATTGCCGCCGGCCGCACCCGACCCGCCGATCGCGACCGATGCCGAACCGCTCTGGGAGTTCTCGCCGCCGCCCGAGGCCGAGGCCGCGAAGGCCGAGGCATTGCCGCCATTGCCGCCGCCGCCGCCGATCGACTGGGCGATGATGCCGTAGGCGTCGAAGCCGGTGGTGACCAGGTTGTTGGCGACCGTCACCGAAACCGCGCCGCCGTTCTGGCCCGACCCGCCGCTGCCGCCGGTGGCGCCGGCCGCACCGACCGAAATCTTGGAGGCCGGGTTGCCGGTCGAGATCGAGCCGGAATAGGCGGCGCCACCGCTGCCGCCGGTGCCGCCGATCGACTGGGCGATGATCGCCGCGGCAAGATCGCCTGCGGTCGAGATGCCGGTATAGGTGTTGACCGTAACCGTACCGCCGGTGCCGCCGCTGCCGCCATAGCCGCCGACCGCGACCGCCGGGGCCGCGATGGTCGATCCTGCTGCGCCGGCGCTGAAGCCGCCGAGGCCGCCGCTGCCGCCGATCGACTGTGCCACGATGCCGTGCGACAGAAGGCCGGTGGTGGTGATGGTGTCGTAGGTGGCAATGGTCACGCCGCCCGCGGCGCCGCCGCCGCCGCCACTGCCGCCCAGGCTGACCCCGGCCGAACCCAGCCCGCCCAGGCTGCCGGCGATGTCCCAGCCGCCATTGCCGCCGGCACCGCCGATCGACTGGGCCAGAACGCCGGCCGACTGATGGCCGGTGGTCGAGACGCGCCCGCCGCCCTGGATGGTGACCGTCACCTGGCTGGCGCGGCCACCCTTGCCGCCGCCGCCGCCGATCGCGGCCGAGACTGCGCCGCTTTCGCCGAAGGAGCCGGCGATGGCGAAACCGCCCGAGCCGCCATTGCCGCCCATCGACTGGGCGACCACGCCGGGCGAGAGCGGTCCGGTGACGGTGAGGGCCGAATAATTGTCGACGGTGACCGTGCCGCCGGTGCCGCCATTGCCGCCGCCGCCGCCCACCGCCATACTGGCGGTGCCGTTCGAGCTGAGACCGGCGGCACCCGAGAAGCCGCCCGAGCCGCCACCGCCGCCGATCGACTGCGCCAGAAGGGCAGGGGCATTGCCGGTGCTGGCGGCCGACACGTTGACCGCCGCCTGATTGACCAGCGTGACCGCGCCACCGGCGCCACCCGCGGCACCGCTGCCGCCGGCGCCGATATTGGCCGAAACCGATCCGCTGATCGAGCCTGCGACCGCATAGCCGCCCGAGCCGCCGCCGCCGCCGATCGACTGGGCGGCGATCGCCGCCGCACCGCCGCCATAGGTATTGATCAGCCCGGTGTTCACCACCTGGACCGTACCGCCATTATTGCCGCTGCCGCCGGCACCGCCGATCGCGGCCGAGGCGCCGCTGGAATAGCTGAGCGCGCCCGAGGTGGTGTAGCCGCCATTGCCGCCGCCACCGCCGATCGACTGCGCCAGAATGGCGCTGGCGCCATAGCCATAGGTGGTGATCGCGGCGGTCTGGCTGCTGTTGGCGGCATAATTGTGGGCGGTGACCGCGCCCGCGGCACCACCGGCGCCGCCCGACCCGCCGACACCCAGCGACACCGCCAGCTGCGGGCTGGCCGAAAGCCCCAGCGCCGAGCCGCCGGAGCCGCCGCCGCCGCCGATGGACTGGGCCAGAATGCCGTGCGAGCTGTCGCCCGAGGTGGTGATGACGCTGCCGGTGTTCTCGACGATCACCGTGCTGCCGGCACCCGCGGCGCCGCCGGATCCGCCGACGCCGAAGCTGAGGGCGCTGTTCGCGACCGCCAGGCTGGCATCGACCGTCGAGCCGCCGCCACCGCCACCGCCGCCGATCGACTGGCCGACCAGGGCCGAGGCGCCGACACCGGTGGTGGTCAGCGTGATGCCGTTCGGGCTGACATAGACCTGGCCGCCATTGCCACCCTTGCCGCCCTTGCCGCCGTAAGACAGCGCGAAACTGCCCTGGAAGCCGGCCGCCAGAGAGACCGCATAGCCGCCCGAGCCGCCGCCACCGCCGATCGACTGGCCGGCGATTGCCGAGGAGCCGTCGCCGACGGTCGAGATGGTCTTGCCCGTGGTCAGCCCGGAAAGCCGGCCCTGGCCGCTGCAGGCGCCGGCGGCGGAGGAATCGCCGCTGAAGCTGTTGCAGTTGATCGCGACCGACCCGGCCGAGCCGCCATCACCACCCGATCCGCCATGGGAGAGCGAGGCGCTCTGCCCGGAACTGGCCGAGAGCGCCACAGCGCCGCCGCCGACACCACCACCGCCGCCGACCGACTGGGCGAGGATGCCGGCCGAATTCACCTCCACCGTCGTGATCGAGCCGGTGCTGAGCACGGCGACCGAGCCGGCGCTGCCGCCGCCGCCGCCGGACCCGCCGACCGCGAAGGCCAGGCCCGAGCCGGAGCCCGAGACGCCCCATCGCCGCCGACCCCGCCACCGCCGCCCACCGACTGTGCCAGCACGCCGACGGCACCGCCGGCCGAGTCGGTGGTGACGGGGGTGGGGGCGAGCGAGGGGATGCAGCCATTGCCGGTGCAGATGTCGGCTGTATTGTTCACCGCCACCGATCCGCCCGAACCGCCATCGCCGCCTGAACCGCCGACGGCGACCGACGCAGTGCTGCCTGAAGCCGAGAAGGCCATGCCGCCGCTGCCGCCGGCACCGCCCACCGACTGAGCGAAGATGCCGACCGAGGACGGGCCATAGGCGGTGATGGTGCTGGAATTGTTGACCGTGACCAGGCTGCCCGATCCGGCCCTGCCGCCATCGGCACCCAGCGCCACCAGGCCTGCCGCGACACCGGCATTGCCGCCGCCGCCGCCGACCGATTGGGCATAGATCGCCGTCGCACCGGCGGCGGCCGAGGGGTTCGCGGCGCTGCCGACCGTCAGCACGCCGATATTGTTGATCGTCACCAGCCCGGCATTGCCGCCATAGCCGCCACCGCCGCTATAGCCGCCGAAGGTGCCGTTGCTGCTGCCGCCATCGCCGCCGAAGCCGCCGATCGACTGGGCGGCAAGGGGGGTGCCGGCCGCGGTGGTGATCGCGGCATTGTTAGTGATGGTGACATTGCCGCCGGCACCGCCGGGCACGCCGTCGCCGCCATCGCCCCAGAGACCGCCATTATTGTTGCCGCCATCGCCGCCCTGGCCGCCGGCGCTCTGCGCCACGATGCCGAGCGACGACGAGCCGCCCTGGATGTTGAGCGCCATGTTGTTGGTGACGGTGACGGCGCCGCCGGCACCGCCCGACCCGCCATCGCCGCCATGGGCGCCGGGATCGTTGGTGTTGCCGCCGGTCCCGCCGGTGCCGCCCTGGCTGTAGGCGACGACGGTGGTGTTCGCGATCGGATAGGTGGCGGAACTGGTGCCGTTGAGCGTGACGGTCACGGCACCGCCGGTGCCGCCGGTGCCGCCGCCGCGGCCATTGCCACAGACGCCGGTCTTGTCGGAACCACCCGTGCCGCCGGTGCCGCCGGTGCTACCGGCGATCACCAGCGTGCCGCCATAGGCGGTGGTCGTGGAGATGTCGGGCGTGACGGTCGCGGTTACGGCGGTACCGGTCGGGCCCTGGCCGCCACTGTCGGGCTTGTCGCAGCTGAAGCCGTTGAAGCTGGCGTTCGATCCCTTGGATCCGGTGCCGGGTGAGGGCTGCTGGTTGACATAATAATAGGCCGGCCCGGTCGAGACCTCGGCGTTCTCGGCACGTGCCGGCCCGGCCGTGATCAGTGCGCCGCAGACGCCAAGACCCAGTACGGCGCCGATGGCCGTCATGTTCCCGCGATAAAGGAAGGAACCCGACTTCGCCATCGGTCTTGCCTCTCATGCCGTCGGTCCGGGGCCTGCGCCGCCGCCGTTCAGGTCTGTCGTCCACAATCGCCCGGCCGCGCGGGGCGGGTTTCTGAACTCACTTCACCGCGTCGAAGGCAGCGGTGAAATCCATCAGCATATGGGGGAAGGTCAGCACGGCGCCGTTGCCGGCGACGGCGCGGACCGACATCACCTTGCCGGCGCGCATCGCCTTCAGAAGATCGTTGTTGAGCGGCAGGGCCGCGAAGCAGCCGCGACCGTCGCAGGACCGCACGGTCACCGGCACCGGCGTGCCGTCATCCACCGCCAGGGTCACCGGCTCGGTCAGGGTCAGGCCGGTCGGCAGTTGCAGCACCAGCTCGGGCTTGCGGCTTTCGCCCGGCACGCTGACCACCGCCACCGACATCAGCTGGCCGTTATCGCTGTTGAACAGCCGCTGCTCCATGGTGCAGTCGGCTGCGGCGGCGCGCCCGCGCGAGACGCAGGTCACCGTCCAGGCCGGGGCCGAGCCGTCCACCTTCTGCGGTTCGGCCGGGGCGGGGGCATCGGCCGGCTTTGTGGCGGGCGCGCTCTGCGCCACCGCGCCGGCGGTGCCCGCCAGGCCAAGGGTCGCCGCAAGCGTGGCGGCAAGGAGAACCAGACGGGCGGTGGAGCCGCGCTGCATCATCGTAAGGACGTCCCGGGAAGGATATGTCGGACAGGGGGCAATACGGGCCCGTCGAGGCCCGTGCCCCATCATCCTTCACCAAAGCTTTGCACGGCGCAACAGTAAAGCCCGATCGTCACACAACAGCTGTTAAGCTGTGCGCCAGATGATGCTTTACGCCCCGGATTTCCTGATTTTTAACCATATGAAGTGAAGGTCACATACCGCGTTTCATGTCGCGAATTCTGCGCTGCAAATGGCGGTTTACATGCTCCGCGTCGCCGCTTGACGGCCGCCGCCGATCAGTGGCCGCGCGGCACGACCAGAACGTCGGGCTCCACCCTCGCCAGGATGCGTTTGGCCATGCTGCCCAGCACGGCCTCGGCCACCACGCCCTGGCCGCGGGTGCCCAGCACCACCAGATCGGCATGGTCGCGGGCCAGTTCAGTCGCCACCGCATCGTCTGCCGGCCCGGGCAGCACGATGCGTGTCAGCCCGTCGAGCCGGGCGGTCGGCACCGCCAGCGCGTCGATCTCATCCGTCAGCCGGCGTGCTGCGGTATCGCCATGCGCGCGGATCTGGACGGCCGGATCGGTCGAGATTTTCTGAAACGGGGTCTCGAAGGCGTGGATCACCGTGGCCGGCACCTCGGGCAGCAGGGTCAGCGCAGCCTCGGCTGCCCGGCGGGCAGGGGCTGAAAGATCGGTGGCGATCAGCATCCGGCGATAGGGGCCGGTCGCCCGCCGCCGTACCACCAGCACCGGCACGGCCGATCGGCGCAGCAGCCGGTCCACCGTATCGCCCAACAGCAGCCGGCCCAGGGGCTCGCTGCGGGCAAGGCCGGTGACGATCAGATCGAAGCCTTCATCTTCGGCGATCCGGCGGATCGTCGCCGCCGGGTCGCCATCCGCCACCCGGGTGCGGATGGTGACGGGGCCGGACGGGGCGCCGATGTCCGCCAGCACGGCCGCCGGCAGATCGGCCAGCAGCCGGGCTTCGGCCTGCCGCAGCCGGTCTTCCGTGCCGATCTCTTCGGCAGCATCGGGCTCGCTCACATGCAGCACCGTCAGCGCCGCCCCGGTCTCGCGGGCCAACGCCACCGCCCGGTCGAGCGCCCGATCGCTGCGGGCACTGAGATCGGTGGCCAGCAGAATGCGGGCAAGCGGGTGGGGGGCGGCAGGGGTCGGCATGATGTCCTCCTTGGTCGCAGCGTCGGCTGAACCTTACCCCGCTCCGTCGCTGCCCGCCATCTCGGTGCCCAGATGCACCGCCAGCCACACCGTCGGCTGGTGATCGTCGGTCCAACTGACCCGGTGGCGCAGCCGGGCGGGCAGCATCACATGGTCGCCCGGGCCGAGCACGGTTTCGCCCTGGCCCTCGATCAGCAGCCCGGCCGATCCGGTCAGCAGCAGCACCCATTCATCCCACCCCTGATCGTACCACTCCCCCTCGGGCGTGGCCTGGCCCCACGACACGATCCGCTCGATGCGGATGCCGGGGCGGGTCAGGATCTCGGTGAAGGCCTCGTCGATCGAGCGGGGTGGCAGGGGTGAGAGCAGGTTGGGCATCGGGGTCCGGATGATGGCGGGTGCGAAGGGGGCGATTTCGCGGGGGCATGCTCCACTCCAGGCCGTGGCGCGGACGCTGTCAACGGCTTTCGCATCTGCAGTATCGCCCGGCAAGGGCGGCCCGGGAACAGCCGGTCCGGCGCATCGTTGTCGTCCAACGGGGCGCGGGTCGGCCGCGCCCCTCGTTCAACGCGAAACGAGGTCGAG
>NC_017958.1:0-620000 GCF_000264455.2 Tistrella mobilis KA081020-065
GTGATCACCATGGTCATGTTGGCCAAGATCCGGCGGATGCATTTCCGCGATGGCCTGCCGCTGCGCGAGATCGCCAAGCGCACGGGCCTATCCCGCAATACCATCCGGCGATGGCTGCGCAGCGGCCAGTCCGAGCCGGTCTATCCCAGGCGAGCCTCGCCCTCCCGGCTCGATCCCTACCGGTCCCAGTTGGAGACGTGGCTGCGTGCCGACAGCCATCGTCCCCGGCGGGAACAACGCACCGCCAAGGTGCTGTTCTCGCAGTTGCAGGCGATCGGCTATCCGGGCACCTACACCCGGGTGACGGCCTTCATCCGCCAGTGGAAGGCGGCCGGCGGCGCCAGCCGCCGCCCGGCCTTCGTGCCGTTGCACTTTCCTCCGGGTGAAGCCTTCCAGTTCGACTGGAGCCGCGAGTACGCCTTCGTCGGCAGCCACGCCAAGATGCCGCTGGATCTCGCCCACGTGAAGCTGGCCTGCAGCCGCGCCTTCTGGTTGGTGGCCTATCCCACCCAGAGCCACGAGATGCTGTTCGATGCTCATACCCAGGCGTTTACCGCCTTCGGTGGCGTGCCGCGCCGCGGCATCTACGACAACATGAAGACGGCGGTGGACGGGATCGGCCAGCACCGGGAACGGCGGGTCAACGCCCGCTTCCACGCCATGACCAGCCACTACCTGTTCGCCGCGGAGTTCTGCAACCGCGCCGCGGGTTGGGAGAAGGGGCGGGTCGAGAAGAACGTGCAGGACCGGCGCCGACAGATCTGGATCGAGGCCGGGGCCCGCCACTGGCCAGATCTGGACACCCTCAATGCCTGGCTCGCCAGCGAGTGCCGCGCCGCTTGGCCGATGCAGGCGCATCCGGATGCCTCCGACATCACCGTGGCCGAAGCTCTGGAGGACGAACAGCCCCACCTGATGCCGATGCCCGCGCCCTTCGACGGCTACATCGAGCGGCCGGTGCGGGTCAGTTCGACCGCGCTGGTCAGCTTCCAGCGCAACCGCTACAGCGTGCCGTGCGAACACGCCCACGCCGTCGCCAGCCTGCGCGTGTATCCCTTCGAACTGGCCGTGGTGGTCGGCGAGGCCGAGGTCGCCCGCCACCGGCGCAGCTTCGAGCGTGATCGGGTCCACTACGACTGGCAGCACTACATCGCCCTGGTCCAGCGCAAGCCGGGGGCACTGCGTGACGGCGCGCCGTTCCTGTCCATGCCCGATCCGCTGCGCAAGCTGCAGCAGGTGTTGCTGCGCCAGCCTCACGGCGACCGCGCCATGGCCCAGGTGCTGGCCGCCGTACCCGTGCACGGGCTCGAAGCGGTACTGGTGGCGGTGGAACTGGCACTCGAGTCCGGCCTGGTGCGCGCCGACCACGTGCTCAACGTGCTGGGGCGATTGCAGCATCCGGACCGCACGATCGAGACGGTCGCCTCGCGAGTGACGCTGCGTCATCCGCCGGTGTCCGATCCGGCCCGCTACGACGCCCTGCGGGAGGCAGATCATGTCGACGCCTGACCTGCCGCTGCGCATGCAGCAGCTCAAGCTGCACGGCATGGCCAGCCAGTGGCCCGAACTGCTGGCCAAGATGCGCCTGCACACCATGGAGCCCGAACACTGGATGGCCGAACTGCTGCAGGCCGAGTCCGCCGAACGGCAGGTTCGTGCCCAGGCCAACCAGATGAAGGCCGCACGTTTCCCCGTCCATCGTGACCTGCTCGGGTTCGACTTCGCGGCCAGTCCCGTTGATCGCGCACTGGTCGAACGACTCCACCAGGGTGACTTCATCCACACCCCCGAGAACGTCGTCCTTGTCGGTGGACCGGGCACCGGCAAGACCCACCTGGCCACCGCCATCGGCATCCAGGCCGTGCGCCAGCATCGCCTGCGCGTGCGCTTCTTCTCCACCATCGAACTGGTCAATGCGCTGGAGAAGGAACAGGCCCAGGGCAAGGCCGGGCAGATCGCCCTGCGCCTGACCTATGCCGACCTGGTCATCCTCGATGAACTGGGCTACCTGCCGTTCACCCCCTCAGGCGGCGCGCTGCTGTTCCACCTGATCAGCAAGCTCTACGAGCGCACCAGCCTCGCCATCACCACCAACTTGGCCTTCTCCGAATGGGGTCAGGTGTTCGGCGACGCCAAGATGACCACCGCGCTGCTGGATCGCATCACCCACCACTGCCACATCCTGGAGACCGGCAACGACTCCTGGCGGCTGCGCAACAGCACCGCCGCCAACAAGACCAAAGCCAGAATCAGGGCAAAGGAGGCCACCACCCAGACCACCAACTGATACCCTCAGCCCCGTACACCGGGTGGGTCAAAGTTCAACGCGCAGCCTGGGTCAGTTTTAAGTGCGCGCCAACAGACGTTGGCAGCGGGGGAGCCGCTGAGGTGGCCGGCGCGCCATTGGGCGACGCCCCATCCAACGGCAATACCGGCAGCAACCAGCGTCAAGCCGGCAAGGATGTTTCTCGAAGAGGTATTCATGGCGAGGGTCTCCACTCAGTCCGCGATCAGGCTGTTCAGTCGGGCGACGAGGCTGTCGCGCTGCGCTCCAAGGTCGATCAGACGCATGCGCGTCTCCAGCACCTGGGCGCGTGCACTGAGCACAGCGCTCAGGTCCCCCTTGGCGGATCGGTAGTTGCTCAATGCAAGCGCCGCTCGGTTCCGTACCAGTTGCAAGCCGGCGGTCTGCAGGCGGTCGATCTGGCTGTTCAACGCTTGGAGTTCGGCGGCGCTGTCGTCCAGCTCCTGCAAATGCCGCCGCGCCACGTCTTCGCGTTCGGCGTCCAGACGTTCCAACTCGTGCCGTTTTGCCTCGATCATGGGCACTTGGCGTCGATCCTTCTGCCAAGGCAGATCGAATGTCACCTGAAATGACACCATGTCGCCCCATCGGCGATCACGCCGGCTATAGGCTATCTCCCAGGCCCAATCGCCGCGGGTCTCTGATTGGGCTTCGCGGGACTCGGCCCGGGCCATGCTTTGCATCGCCGGATAGAGTTCAAGCTCCGCGTGATTCGCCAGTTCTGTGCGCAGTTGCGCGACGGGGCGAGTGAGCGGGCCTGGATCGCCTTGCAGTGCTTCGTCGGCCCTGGAGCCCACCCAGCGCCGCAACGCGGCCCTGGCCTTGGCCCGGTCCCGCTGTAGATCGTCACGGCGGTCCGTGAGTGTCAGCGCCTCCTGTTCCGCGACCAACAGATCGCCAGCCTGGGCGGTGCCGCCGGCGACGCGAGCGGGGAGACTGTCTTGCAGGCGCTGGTTCTCCGCGAGCAGTTCCGTCAGCAGTATCTCCCGTTGCTCCACCGCCTGCGCGGCGATCCACGCCAGGCTGAGTTCCTGGCGGATCTGCAATCGCTGCAAAACCAGCGCCGCGCGTTCTCGATCCACACGCGCCTGCGCGCTGGCGACCTGGGCGTCGCGCTTGGCCCTGTTGGGCACTTCCTGCATGAGCGCCAAGCGCTGCATCGTCATGGATTCGCGCGTCATGCTCCAGCGATCCATGCCGCTGATGGGGTAGTTTTCGATGCCGAGCGAGAGCTTGGGGTCGGGCAGCGAGCCTGCTGCCTTCTGCACGGATTCGGCGACGTTAACCTGCAACTGCTGCGCGCTTATGCGTGGGCTCTGCTGCTCCGCGATAAGGCGTGCCTCAGCAAAATCGAGGGCGTAGGCTACAGGCGAGACAAGCGCACTGCCCGCCAACGCGATGCTGATAGCTTTCAGACGATGCACTCGCATCGAGGCCGGCGTTGTGCCTCGGCCGTACGCCGACGGGCGCCCCTCGGGGGCGCCAAAAAAGGGAGTAAACATGGTTGTCCTCGGAATTGGTATTCACGAAATCACGTGGTCTGCCGCATCGGTGCGCGGCGAGCACGGACACATAAATCAATTCCGCAGGACTTGGAACGTGAGGTAGATCGGCGGAAAGCCCGCGCGGGGATTGGGAGGAATGTAGGTAACGTGCCGCCTGAGAACGTGTTCAAAGTCTCGCCCTCTTGATGTGAGAAGCTCGCTGGGTGAGAAAAGGCTACCCCAGCGACATCAAGCGCGAGCAGTTCGAGGTGATCCGGCCATTGCTGGAGAGTGCGCGCAGAAAGACTGCCCCACGCAAAGTGGAGCTGTACGAGGTGTTCTGCGCCGTGCTGTACCTGCTGCGCACGGGCTGTCAGTGGCGGGCACTGCCCAGCGACTTTCCCAAATGGCGCACCGTGCACTCGTACTTTGCCATCTGGAGCGAGCCACGCGAGGGTGGCAGCCTGCTGGAGCAGGCATTAAAAAAATCAGGTTGGCGCGGCCCGCGAGAAACTGGGGCGCAACGCCTGCAGCACGCTCTTGATCGTGGACGCGCAGAGCGTGAAGAACACGGACACGGCGGGCTTGAAGGGCTATGACGCAGGCAAGAAGGTCTCGGGCATCAAGCGCCACATCGCGGTGGACACCCAGGGATTGCCGCATGCGATAGCGGTGACCACGGCCGAGGTGACGGACCGCAAAGGCGCACTGCAGGCGCTACAGCGCTGCAAGCCCCGGTTGAGCCGGCTACAAAGCCTGCTGTGCGATGCAGGCTACATCGGTCGGCCGTTCGCGCAAGGCGTGCAGCAGATTCTGGGAGGGCATGTGACGGTGCAGATCGCCAAGAGAAGCGAGCTTCACACTTTCAAAGTGATGCCCAAGCGCTGGGTCGTGGAACGCAGCTTTGCCTGGCTGGACAAGAACAGGAGGCTGTGGAAGAACTGCGAGCGATGGCTCAACACCAGCCTGCAGTTCGTCCACTTGGCATTCTTGGTGCTCTTGCTCAAAAGACTTTGAACACGCTCTGAGGGCTACCCGGTCGAGAACCAACCCGGGCAGCGAGTTGGCGAGCCACATCACGTGCGCCGCGAGAAACTGAATGTCCAGCCCCTGCCATGAAAGCGCCGACTCCCGATCGCCACTGCAATGAGCGTGGCACAACTGTGGCGCTTCGCTGTCCATGGAATCAGGCATGCCGGTGCAATCCGACATTGGCAACTTGTCAGCCTGCTGCATCGAGATCGTGGCACGCATTTGCGTGGTTTCCACAGATGCCCTCGGGTCTGGCTTGGGACAGACGTACATCGCCATCGCAACCTGCGAGAAAAGCAAGGTTACGACTAGGCCGCTGGTAATCCAGCGGCTCCATCTTGCGAGAAGGCGCCTTAAGCCGATCATGCGGACATACTATTGGAAGTTGTAGGGAGTTGAATTGATCAAGGTCAGTTTCCAGGATGAATTGATGCGTCTGGACGGCGCCTTGGCCCGAACCGGCACCCGCTGCAAATCCACCGGCAAGGGCGGGCACCGCACGTGGTTGTCATGCTTTACGCGCCTCGGCAACTCGCAAGGCTCTAAGCTCAAATCGATCAGCTACAAGATTCGTCTGTCCCGAGAGTCGCTGCAGGTGCGTAATGACCTCGTAGGGGCCATCGGCTATTGGGCGCGTGCAGATTCCGCACTGGCTAGCGGTTTCGATGCGTGATCGCGAGGAAATCCCTACGCCATATCCAGCTGCGACCCAGAGCAATAACATCTCAAAAGAACTGACATGCTGGACATTCGGCCTTTCCGTTGATGACATGGAGGACAGGTACTGGTCCAGCGAAGGAGAATATTCGGCCTTCCATCGAAACACGGAGTGCTCCTTAAGTTCGTCTATTCTGATTGACTGCTGCCGGAGCAGTGGGTATCGCAGCGGCGTGGCAAGAGCTGTCGCCTCGAACCAAATAGAAAGACTCTTCAGCGAAGAATCGCTCACCTGCTTCAGAGAAAGGCCGACGTCGAAGCGCCGTTTGTAGAGGCCCGTAATGAGATCGCTCGCCGTAACCTCATTAAATTCCATAGAAACTTCGGGCTCCTCCGCGCGCTGCAGGGCAAGCAATGCAGCTAGGTACGAAGAGGCCACACCAGGCGCTATGGCGAGCCTGAGCTGTGGGCGTGGGCTGGTGGCGTCGTGCATGAGAGGCCCCAAGAAGCGATAAGACAAGGATGGAAAGTCTTCATGATAGCTAGTTTGAGTTAAACTTAACGTGGTTAAATTGTTTGGACTGTTCGACGCTTCCAAGGATGGAGAAGCGAACTGTCCGACGAGGCCGTCCCCCAGGAACTACCACTTTCGACGCCGAGCCAGCGTTGGCATTCGGAGCGGCCGTTCGTGTCGCCCGCCTGACGCAAGGTGTTGCTCAGGAAGAACTGGCTGCGAAAGCAGGGATCGAGCGATCGCACATGGGCAAAATAGAGCGTGGGGAGCACATGCCCACTCTCGCTCTGATCTTAAGAATCGCCGCCGGACTCAAGCTCAGTGCTGCGGAACTCGTCAGCGCAGCCGAACGCAATCTTCGTGCCGCGGCGCACGATTCAGATAGGCATTGACGCTTTAGTCATCCGGAGGTCCTCGCAGACGTTCGATGAAGCGATCCAGCGAAACCGATGAGTTGCTGCTTTCTGGCCGAAGCAGATAGGTTGTGATTACCGCCGTGTCCTGCGCCAGAGGGCGAATCACCACGTCCGGCCTCTGGCTGATGGGAATCTTGGTCGCCGTCATGAAACCAATCCCATAGCCTGCGCCGACGAGCGTTAGCATCATGTCCAGCGACGACACTTCTTCGACAACGTTGAGTCTGTGTTCCAGAACCTGTAGCAGCCGATTTAGTTCTCGGCAGTAGCCTTCGCAGGCCAGTTTGTCGCACAGAACCAGTGGGTGACCCTGAAGTTCGTTCAGCGGAACTTGCTTGTGCGCAAGAAGCGAGTGCCGCGCTGGCACGGCGATCACAATCGGGTCTCGCCAGATCGGTTCAGCCACGATGCCTTCGCCAACATCCGCCGCGTGTGCAAATCCGATCGTGAAGTCGCCAGACCGTAGGCCCCGTATCTGCTCGGTCAGCGGTACCTCGGAGAGACGTATCTCGACCTCGGGCTCTTCCGCGCGGCAACGAGCTAGGAACGCCGATAGTCGTGGGTCCATCGCACCATCGGAAATTGCAATGCGCAGGCTGCCCCTCAGGCCCGCGGCAATGGCTCTGGCATTTTCACGCGCTTGCTCCAGGACAGTGAAGAGTCGGCGGGTGTCCTGCAAGAATGCCGCCCCCGCCACGGTCAGCCGTGTGCCCCTGCGGTCGCGGTCAAACAGCGTGACCCCAAGCTCATCTTCCAATTCCTTGATCGCGCGAGACAAGGGGGGTTGCTCTATATGCAGCCTCTCGGCCGCCCGCGTGAAATGCAACTCCTCTGCCAAGACGACAAAGCATCGTAGATGACGCAACTCCATAAATCGGGCTCCTCGCAAGTTCTCATTCGCGCCAGATGTCCCGTGGACGAATCACGGTGGACGGGGAGGCTGGATCCATTTCAGGGAAGTTGATGCGCTTGACATCGCAAAAACTGGCACCTTGAGCGCTCGTGGTTGCTCGTGACGCGTCCCAAGCGCGCGCGCCCAATCGGGGCGCGCGTCTCTGTCACACTGTGCAGAAGCTTTGAAAAGCACCGCACACCCGCGGCGTCATCCGCCGTGCTCTTTTTGTAGCAGCGACCCGAGGCGAGCGACTTCATTGCTGGTGATCGCGATGTTGCGCCCATCCTTCGTCGACACCGAAGCTCCGACATTGAGATAGACGGCGCGCCCGAAGCGGCTTTCCTGTGCCATCTTTCCGTCCTTGAAGATGTACAGCGTTCCACCGTCAGCCAAGGGAACCATCTCCTTGGCTGCTTGGGCTGCTGCATGACCGGCGAAGGCTGGCACGGAGAGAGCGCTCAACAGGGCGGCAATGACAATTTGCGATTTCATGATCGACTCCTTTGTAAAAACGACGACAACTTGCGCCGCGTCGTTAAATGTAGAAGCAGGCCGTCTACAGAGCGCTTACCCGTGCATTACATTCAATTCATGTGCTGTCATCTGCCGCCCATGAAGGACTAGGGTCCAGTGGGAGACAAGATGCCAAGCCATGCAACGCTCGCCAGAACCAAAACGGCCAAGGTCGCCTCCGTGAACAGACTCTGCCTAAGCTTGATGACTGCCTGTGCGCGATTGCCTGCCTTCAAAGCAGCCTCCAGGCTCGGGCTCAACCGATACCGATTGGCAGCAGCCAACGCCAGCATGCCTGCGAAAAGCAAGAGCTTTACCATCAGCAGCCGGCCATACAGCGTCGAGATGAGCGGATCAAACGATGGTCCGACGATCAACAGGTAATTGAGAATTCCACTCACGACGAGTGCAGCCACGATCGCTGTACCTATGCGAGCAAAGCCATTCGACGTCCGACTGAGGACCGCTACCGGGTCTTGCGCGACATCCTGCTTGTGGGATGCCAGCATCAAGAACGCCACCAATGCGCCCACCCAAGCGCCCGCTGCCCAGAGGTGCGTGATATCCGACGCAAGATGGATGTAGCCGCGAACGCCGTCGTCCATCGCGCCGTGGCCTGCCCACGCAAGGGTCGCCAGCGCCACGCCGGTGGAGAGCGCCATCACTGCAAATCGCAAGGTAGCGTTCAATTTCAACATTGCGACGAGCACACACACCAACAGCGCGAGGATGCGAATGCACCAGGCGATGCCCATGTGCGTGCCCGTAATGAGCATGTCGAAGACGTGCGTTGACAGCTCCGCGTAGCTCTGGGCACCGGACATGGCCTTGGCCATGACCGTCATGCCCCACATCGACAGGGCAATGCCGATGGCAGCGGATGCGCCAATGAGGACGCGATAGCGGCGCGAGATCGTCGCGGATCGCTCGTCGTTGCCCAAAGCATAGAGACCGAACATGGCGACGCCAAACGCCGCCGCCAGGTCCAGATACAGCGCCAGGCGCAGGACGATGGTCAACCAATCCCCGGCCATGGGCTTACTTCACCTTGAAGGTGACGTTACCCGTGATCGGATGCGTGTCCGAGGAGACGGCACGCCATTCGACGCGATAGTCACCGGGCTGGAGCGCCTGTGCCGGCGTGATGACCATGGTCTTGCCGTCGCCGGCACCCGCGACGCTGGCGTTGATCTTCATCGGGCCATGGCTCGCCATTCCCGGCATGCCCGTCATGACAAGGCTTGCGGCGGAGAACTGCGGCACCAGCGTTTCGGAGAACTTCAGCTCGATGGTGGCTGGCGCGGAAACCTGCGACTTGTCGGCCGGCGTTGAAGACACCAGCGAAGGATGCGCGAATGCGGCGGTGGCGAACAGGCCAGCAGCGATCGGCGCGACGAGCTTGGCGATGAAATGTGAACGGGTCATAGAGATTCCTACCTTGATGTGTGAGGGTGGTTTAAGAACGAAATGCCGAGATAAGGCTTGCACCTTCGCAACGGCGTGGAACGAAAGAAACGGTTCGCTGGGCGATAGCAGACTCCTGTTGGTTCTGAAAGATGTTTCGGTCACAGTCGGCTCGCTCTCAGCCGCAAGGCGTTGCCCACGACCGATGCCGAACTCAGGCTCATCGCCAATGCTGCGATCAGGGGCGACAGCAACCAGCCCGTGAGGGGATAGAGAACCCCGGCGGCGATGGGGATGCCCAGCGCGTTGTAGAGGAAGGCGAACATGAGGTTCTGCTTCATGTTGCCCACGGTACTCACCGAGAGCGTGCGAGCGACAGCAATGCCACGCAGGTCGCCCTTGACCAGCGTGACCTGAGCGCTGTTCATCGCCACGTCGGTTCCCGTTCCCATGGCGATGCCCACGTCTGCCTTCGCCAAGGCCGGCGCGTCGTTGATGCCGTCTCCGGCCATGGCGACGATGCGGCCTTCTTTCTGCAGCCGCTCGATCAACATGAGCTTGTCCGCCGGCTTGACCTCACCATGCACCTCGTCGATGCCTAGGCGTGCACCGACGGCTTTGGCGGTGGTCTGCCCGTCCCCGGTGGCCATGATGACCCGCAGGCCCGCAGCCTTCAACGCGGCCAGGGCCTCGGGGGTGCTGCCCTTGACCGGGTCGGATACGGCGAGCAAACCCGCGAGTTGCCCGTCCACAGCCAAGTACATGACGCTGGCCCCTTCGCCGCGCAGAGTTTCGGCCTGGGGTACGAGCGGTTCCACCGATACGCCAGACTGTTCCATCAGCACTGTGTTGCCCAACGCCAGTTGCCGGTGCTCAACCTTTCCGCGCACGCCGATGCCGGTTCCCGATTCAAAGCTCTGAGGCTTCACGAGTTGGAGGCCCTGGGCACGCGCGGCCTGCACGATGGCGTCGGCCAGGGGGTGTTCACTGCCCTGGTCCAGGCTGGCCGCAAGACGCAGCACCTCATCGTTCGTAAAGCCGCGTGCTGCGACGACCTGATCGAAAGCAGGTCGGCCTTCGGTCAGGGTTCCTGTCTTGTCGATGACGAGGGTATCGACCTTGCGAAGATTCTCGATCGCCGCGGCATCGCGGAACAACACGCCCTGCGTGGCGCCACGGCCCGTTGCGACCATGATCGACATCGGCGTGGCCAGACCCAGCGCGCACGGGCAGGCGATGATCAGGACGGCCACCGCATTGATCAGTCCATAGACCCAGGTGGGCTGTGGCCCGAAGAATCCCCATACAAAGAGCGTCGTGACCGCAATGGCGACGACGGCCATCACGAAGTAGCCGGCAACGACATCGGCCATGCGTTGCATCGGTGCCTTGGAACGCTGCGCCTGGGCGACCATCTGGACGATCTGCGATAGAACGGTGTCCGAGCCGATCCGCTCCGAACGCATGACCAGCGCGCCGTTGGTGTTGAGTGTGGCCCCGATGACCTTGTCGCCCGCGCGCTTGCTGACGGGCAGCGGTTCGCCGGTCAGCATGGATTCGTCAATCGAGCTGCTGCCCTCGTGCACGATGCCATCCACCGGCACCTTCTCGCCGGGTCGGATGCGCAGCAGGTCGCCGACGTGCACATGGCTGAGCGGCACGTCTTCCTCGCTGCCGTCCGCATTGATGCGCCGCGCCGTCTTGGGTGCCAGCCCCAGCAGCGACTTGATGGCTGCCGAAGTCTGGGAGCGGGCCTTGAGTTCCAGCACCTGGCCGAGCAGTGTCAGCGAGATGATGACGGCGGCGGCCTCGAAATACACGCCGACCCGTCCCATGGACATGAAGGAAGCTGGAAACACTTCCGGCGCAACGGTTGCCACAACGCTGTAGATGAATGCCGCACCCGTTCCCAGGCCGATCAGTGTCCACATGTTCGGGCTGCGGTTGACCACGGACAGCCAGCCGCGGGAGAAGAAGGGCCAGCCGGCCCACAGCACGATCGGCAACGACAGCACCAACTCGACCCAGCTCTGCGTAGCCATGTCCATCAGGTGCAGCCGCTCGCCCAGCATCGCCAGCGCCAGGACCACGAGCGTCAACGGCAAGGTCCACCAGAAGCGACGCGAGAAGTCACGCAACTCCGGGTTGTCGTCGTCGAGGTCGGGCAGCAGGGGCTCCAGCGTCATCCCGCACTTGGGGCAGGTTCCCGGATGATCCTGGCGGATCTCCGGGTGCATCGGGCAGGTGTAGATCGTTCCGGGTGCGGTTGGCGATGCCGCCGGGGCCGGTGAAACTGCGGTGCTGGCATGGTGATGCGGCGCATGGCCGCTGCCTGTGCCTATGCCCGCGCCACCGCTGGCATATCGCGCCGGATCGGTGTCGAATTTGGCCTTGCATCCGGTGCTGCAAAACAAGTACGTGTTCCCCAAGTGCGTGGAGCGGTGCTCCGACGCCGCCGTGACCGCCATGCCACACACCGGATCGCGCGTCGCGGCATCGGGCTGCGAGTGGCTTGAGGACCCGCCCGCGTCGTCACTGCCGGCATGGCTGGCGTGATGGTGGTGCTTATGCGGGCCGGACGTTGTGGCACCCGCCGCCATGCCTGCGTGCTCATGTCCTGAAGACTTGCTGGGTGAATTCATAGTGACAAGTGCCCTCCGCCGTTAACCGTTGGTGTCTGGTGATCGCAGCAGGCCGCAGGCGCGCTTGTCTCCTTGGCGGGTGCGGCACCTTCCTCACCCTGACGCGCGGCATGATCGTGTCCGCCGTGGCCGTGACCACGGTGCATGAACAGGTGCATCAGCGGACAAGCCGCCAGCAGCAGGAAGGGGAGATAGCCGGCAACATGTGCCGTGTGCTCCTTGAGCAGGAAATACGCGGCGACAGCGGCGATGATGAGGAACGCCACGCCGTAGCGCGATCGCCAGAACCGGGGACGATCGCTGGGGGTCTGTGTGTGTGCTGATGCTGCATGGCATATCTCCACGGAAAAGAGTTGATGGATGGTCAGAGATGCGACTGATAGACCGTGCTACTACCGTTTTTCCCGATCAGCAGCACGTCGTAGGCGTCCTTGCGTCCACCATAGGCCGGACCATCCATGCCGGGCGAACCGACCGGCATGCCCGGCGCCGCGAGGCCGATGGCCTGCGGGGCTTCGCGCAGCAAGCGTTGAATGTCCGAGGCAGGCACATGACCCTCGATGGCATAGCCGCCGATCTGCGCCGTGTGGCACGAACCGTACTTCTGCGGGATGCCCAGCCGCGTGCGCGCTGCCGTGTTCCCGGTGTCAAGAACCTGCACATCGAAGCCTGCGCCTTGCAGGTGTGAGACCCAGTCCTTGCAGCAACCGCAGCTCGGGTCCTTCCACACCTTGGCGATCGGTCGGCTCTGCGCCAGGCTCGGTCCTGCGAGTGCCATCACCAACAAGCCAGCGATCAATGCTTGGCGTCTCGGCACTTTGCCCTGGCTTCTGTCGTAGTGCATGTTCATAGATTGCCTCTCATCAGATGATCAAACCCACAAGGTTCTAGAACCAGAATCGCACGCCAGCCACCCAGCGCGTCTGCTGCGCGCGGCCACCTTCGGCACGCACATAGTCCGCTGTGCGTCCGAAGCTGCCCGCCCGTTCCACGCCGATGTAGGGGGCGAACTGGCGACTGAATTCATAGCGCAGGCGCAAGCCAGCAGACGCTTCGGCCAAGCCCTTGCCGATACCGCGTTCCGGGTCGTCCTTGCCATAGAACTGCAATTCGGCACGAGGCTCCAGAATCAGTCGCTGGGTCAGCAGCAGCTCGTAGCTGCCTTCGACACGCAGCGCCGTACGTCCGCCACTTCCCACGTAGCCCGTCGCCTCCAGCTCGAACCAGTAGGGGGCGAGGCCCTGGATGCCGAAAGCCAACCATTGACGGCTCGGGCCTTCTCCGTTATCCACCCGAACGCCGAGCTGGGTGTCCCAGTACGGTGCGACGGCGTGCCCCCAGAGAAGCTCGGTACGCGATTCTTCGAGCTTTCCTTTGGCGATATCGCCTTCGGCCTTCACGACGGCCTTGTTGTAGGTCGTCCCATACCAAGCCTGGAGGTCGTAGGCCGTGGAATCGTCCCCTTTGCGCGTGAAGCGGCGTTCCAGGGTTTCGCCGCGCAACGAGAAGAACCTGTGTTCGTCGGCCAGCATCAGCCGCGGCACACCGGGTACGGCGTAGTCGCCCGATCCCAATGTCAGGCCATTGGAGTAGCCATGCGGATCGCGGGCGTCAGGAGGCGCCGACCCGCCCTGCATCTGCATGTTGCCGTGATCCATGGCCGGGGCCGCGGTCGAGCCGCTCGCCGACGTCGCGTGACCCGCGTGCGGGTCGGCGGCAGGAGCCACGGTCTGAGTGGATGGCGCGGCCGTTTGAGCGTCGGCCTGGCCGTGCGCTGCATGGTCGTTCTGTGCTTGTGCCTGGGCGGCGACGCTTACCAGGGCCAGAAGCGTCGTGGCCAGTGCGCGAGTGGGGAGTGCTTTGGACATTCTTGGTCTTCCTTGTGCGCTGGGTTCAAGACACCACGACTTCGCGGAACATGCCGGCATCCATGTGGAACATCAGGTGGCAGTGCCACGCCCAGCGGCCGAGCGCGTCGGCTGTCACCAGGAAGCTGATGCGTTGTGCCGGCTGCACCGGCAGGGTGTGGCGGCGCGCAAGGAAGCGACCGTCGGGGCTTTCCAGCTCGCTCCACATGCCGTGCAGGTGCATGGGATGGGTCATCATGGTGTCGTTGTGCAGAATGACCCGCAGCCGCTCGCCGTGTTTGAAGTGCACCGGCGTGGACTTTCCGAACTCCAGCCCGTCCAGGGACCATGCGTAGCGTTCCATGTTGCCCGTGAGGTGCAGTTCGACCTCCCGGCCAGGGCCTCTCTTGTCCAGCGGCCCCGACGGGGTATGCAGATCCGCGAGGGTCAACACTCGCCGACCGTTGTTGCGCAGTCCGATGCCGGGGTCATCGAGGTTGGTGCGCGCCATGTCAACGCGCATGTCCGTGCTGGCACCATACTCGGTGCGAGCGTGGCGAGCAGTAGTGCTGGGCACGGCCAGTCCCCCCGCCGCCGCGGCGTGTTGGCTGTGATCCATCGCCATGCCACCGTGGTTCATGGCGCCGTGATTCATGCCAGCCATCGCCCCATGATCCATCCCGGACATCGAACCCGAGCCCATCCCGGTCATCCCGGTCATGCCCGTCATGCCCGTCATGCCCGTCATCTCCATGGCCTGGCCGGACCCGCCGTGGTCCATGCCCCCCATCATGCTGCCCATCATGTCGTTCATGGTCAGCCATTCGACCGGATCGAGGGCAGGCACGGGAGCTTGAAGACCTTCACGCACGGCCAGCGTGGCCCGCGCGTAGCCTGTCCGGTCCATCGCCTGGGCGAAGATCGTGTAAGCGTCATCCCGTGGCTGGACGATCACATCGACGGTTTCGCCCGGACCGAATCGGAACTCATCGACGGTCACCGGCTCCACGTCAACACCATCGACGTGCACCACCGTGAGTTTCAGTCCGGGAATGCGTACGTCGTAGAAGGTGTTGCCCGCACCGTTGACCATGCGCAGCCGCACGCGCTCCCCCGGTCGGAACAACGCCGTCCAATTGCCGGCGGGGGTGACGCCGTTGGCCAGATAGGTCAGCGTGGCGGCGGACAGATCGGCGAGATCCGTCGGATTCATCCGCATCTCGTTCCACATCTTGCGCTTGTCGATCGCAGCGGCCATGCCGTCGCGCGAGGCGTCCCGGAAGAAGTCGAAGACGGTAGGTTGGTTGTAGTTGTAGTAGTCGCTTTGGGACTTGAGCTTGGTGAACACCCGCATCGGGTCTTCGTCGGTCCAATCCGAGAACAGCAGCACGTGGTCACGGTCGGCGCGGATGGTCTCGGCGCCAGCGGGGTCGATGATGATCGCCCCGTACATGCCCGTGAGTTCCTGGAAGCCGGAGTGCGAGTGGTACCAGTAGGAGCCGCTTTGCTGAACCTTGAAGCGGTACGTGAAGGTCTCGCCGGGAGCGATGCCTTTGAAGCTAATGCCCGGCACGCCATCCATCTGATACGGCAGGATGATCCCGTGCCAGTGGATGGATGTGGCTTCACGCAGCTTGTTGGTCACACGGATTGTGACGGTGTCACCCTCGCGCCAACGCAATGTCGGTGCCGGCAGCGAGCCGTTGATGGTCGTAGCCACGCCTGGCTTGCCCGTGAAGTTCACGGGCGATTCGGCGATCACCAAGTCGAACTCGGTGCCTTTTAGCACAGGGGCGGCACCGCGCGTCGCGGAGCCTTGCTGGGCAAATGCCTTGAACGCCGGCGTGGACAGCCCAGCGAGAACGCCGCCGGCGGCTAACCCTTGGACGAAACGCCGACGAGAAAGGCCCTGTGGGGGCACGATAAAAAAGGGTGAACGAGGCGGCATGGCCTGAAATCCTCCATAGATGACTCGGAAGTCGTTCTAAACGCCACCCCATCCTGAGCGGCACAGTTCGACGCAATGCAGGTCATGCTATGGGTTGGGCACTTTCCACCGAATGACCCTTGAATTACATTCATGTAATGTTCGTGTCATGTTCGTGGAAGCTGGCAACCAGTAAATTGCTGATTGAAGTGGATGAATGCGTACATCGTGAGCGGCTATTTTTCTGCGCCGCAGCGATTTCATGGGACATGCGATGAAACTGCTGGTCGTTGAAGACGAGAACAAGACGGCGGATTACGTCCGCCAAGGTCTCATGGAGGCGGGATTCGTCGTGGATCTGGCGCGCAACGGATTGGACGGACACCACCTGGCCATGGGCGAGACATACGATCTGGTGGTCTTGGATGTCATGCTGCCGGATGTCGATGGCTGGCGCATCGTGCGTGCCCTTCGAGATGCCGGTAAACAGGTCCCTGTGCTCTTTCTGACGGCGCGTGGCGGTGTAGACGACCGTGTCAAGGGATTGGAACTGGGAGCGGACGACTACCTCGTCAAGCCATTCGCGTTCTCTGAGTTGCTGGCGCGGGTGCGGACGCTGCTGCGACGCGGAAGCGCTCCGAGCCAGCCTGATCGCATCCAGGTTGCCGATTTGGTGCTGGACTTGGCGCGCCGGCGCGCAACGCGCGCTGGCCAACGCATCAATCTCACCAGCAAGGAGTTCGCGTTGCTTGAGCTCCTGGCCCGTCGCCAGGGGGAGGTCCTTCCACGGTCTCTGATCGCGTCGCAGGTATGGGACATGAATTTCGACAGCGACAGCAACGTCATCGATGTAGCCATCCGCCGTCTACGCGCGAAGATAGACGATGCGTTCAATCCGAAGCTCATCCACACCGTGCGTGGAATGGGATACACGCTCGATGCGCCCGATGATGCCCCTGCGCCATAAGCCGCGGCAAAGCCGTCCAGCGTCGCTTGCATTGAGGGTCACGGCCCTCGTTGGTATCGCCACGACCTTGGTGTTTCTTGTGTTCAATTGGGTCATTCTCCGGTCGTTGGAGAACCACTTTGCTCAACAGGATGCCCACGAACTGGAGGCAGTGACAACCGCTTTGGCTCAGCCCTTGCACCAGCTTGCAAGTGACATCGCAAGCGACGAACTGAAGCAACACTTGGCCAACGCAGTCGCAGGACATCATGGGATGACGTACGGCGTCTACGATGGGGCTGGCAATAGCATCTATGCCACGCCCGGTCCTGACCTGTCTAAACTTGCCAGTAGCAAAAAGTTGGTCAACCGCATCACCGCTGACGATTTGATCGTGTGGCAGGAGGATCAGAGGTCATATCGAGGTGTGGTGCTGCAACTGCCTGCTGACGATTCAGCGGCGCCCGGCTACCGCATCGTCGCTGCCATGGACATCGGCTTTCATCTCGACTTCCTGGCGGAGTTCAAGCGCATGCTCTGGTGGGCAACCGGCTTGGTCATGTGCCTGGCGCTCGGTGTGGCTTGGCTGGCGGTGCAGTGGGGCCACCTGCCGATTCGCAAGGTCAATGAAGAGATTCGGGCGATTCGCTCTTCAAAGCTGGATGTGAGGCTGGATCCTCGGGATGTGCCGATCGAACTGGCGGAACTGGTATTCGCCTTCAACGATATGTTGGCGAGAATCGAGGAAGGCTTCACCCGGCTATCACACTTTTCCGCAGACATCGCGCACGAGTTGCGCACGCCCGTCACCAACCTGGTCACGCAGACTCACGTGGCGCTTGGCCAGCCGCGCAGCAACGAGGAATACAGAGAAATCCTCTATTCAAATTTGGAAGAGTTTGATCGGATGGGACGCATGATTGGTGACATGCTGTTTCTTGCCCAAACGGAAAATGATCCCCGCAACTTGCGTCTGTCTACCATTGATCTGTCCGAATTGGTGCGGAGTCTGTTCGACTATTTCGAGGCGCTGGCAGAAGATAGCGGCATTACGCTTGGTGTTAAAGGGGCGATCGGCAGCATAGCGGCGGATCGGGAAATGCTCACCCGGGCGCTGAACAATCTTCTCTCGAATGCAATTCGACACACGCCTCGCGGCAAGAGCATCACGGTCTTGCTTTCGCAGGACGAGCAGTGGACAACGATCAGTGTGGTCAATCCCGGTGAGAGAATTCCTGAGCGCGATCTACCAAAGCTCTTCAACCGCTTCTACCGAGTTGATCCGGCACGGCAACGAAATACGGCGGGCGCCGGTCTTGGCCTTGCCATCGTGAAATCGATTGCGGAGGCACATGGTGGCTCCGTTGCCGTGACCTCCAGTGAGCTTGTCACCAGGTTTGACTTGGTATTGCCCCATCTGCGGCAGTAGTCCGAGGGCGCTGCGGTCCGTCCAGCCAACTGGCGTATCTCTTTGCCTGATTCTGGGATCTACCCGGCCGGCCACGTTGCTACGCGAGCGGGACATTTTTTCTCCGTGACTGCCACGTGCCCAGTCCTAGCGGCAGGCGCCGACATCATGCGCTTGTGTATCCCATCGCTACGTCCACACCGCGCGCGGGGGCCTTTGCTCGGTCGTGATCCGGTCACCGATCGTCGATAGCCTCAGCGGTCAGTGCCGAACGTCTGCCTGCTCGGCGCCTCGATCGCGCGCAGACCTGGCTGTGTGCGCTGAGCCCCTGAGGTGAGTTGGAAGTTGGTCTGCTGGTTCGTTGCGCGGGTATATGTACCCGTAGCTGGGTACAGAGAGTCTTATTGATCAAGATCAAGGTACTGCTATCAGGCGCCGGCTGCATATGAACGCAGCCAACCGCCAAAACTACCTATGCAGGTGTCCACTAAAACTTGACCACTGCACCCCGCCCGAAGGCTTCTCCGACTCGCCCGCTGACGCGGGCCAGGTCAACCCCACAACGACAGGCGAGAACGCCCCGCCATGCCTTGCAGCGCCGGTCTTGAGGCGTGGCGTGGAAGCTCCATAGCGATGCCGGGCGGGTTGTCCCTGAACCGCGTTGAGGACGGCACGCACCTGCACAACCTGCCGCAGCAAGCGCCAGCGTGTTCGCCAGCGTCCCGTCCATCGCGGCGGGGCGCTGGCCGGGCCGATCCGGCGCAGCCGGTTCGGCGGCATCGAGGGGCGCCAAGCATCGCGCGGCGGGGATAGCCCGCAGGGCTTTCCCCTGGAGGCAAGCGAAGCGCGCAGCGCCGCAGGCGCGAAGGCGTGAGCAACTGTCTTGAAAGTCAAGCCTCGCAAGCGCGCAGGCTCCATTCAATTGAAGCGTTTTGCCAATGATTCAATAAATGTTGTATTATCGAATCATGAACGAGACCCAAGCCATTTCCGCCCTCGGCGCCCTGGCCCATACCCAGCGGCTGCGCGTGTTCCGCGCCCTGGTGGTCGCCGGCCCCGAAGGGCTGACACCCAGCGTCCTCGCCGACCAGCTCGACGTGGCCCGCAACTCCCTGTCCTTCCACCTGAAAGAACTGGCCCATGCCGGCCTGGTCACCATCGAGCAGCAGGGCCGCAACCTGATCTACCGCGCCGACTTCACCCAGATGAATGGGCTGCTCGGCTATCTGACCGAGCACTGCTGCCAGGGCGGCGCGTGCGAGGTCACCGAATCCTCCTCTGCCTGTACTTCCTGCTGAAAGGATCACCCCCATGAAGCGCTTTCACGTCCACCTGCACGTCGATGACCTGAACCGCAGCATCGGCTTCTATTCCCAACTGTTCGCCGCGCAGCCCGCGCGCGTCGAAGGCGACTACGCCAAATGGATGCTCGAAGACCCGCCGGTCAACTTCGCCATCTCCACACGTGGCAACAAGCCGGGCATCGACCACCTGGGTATCCAGACCGACGATGCCGAGGAATTGGCGGTGCTGAAGGCCCGCGCCGAGGCGGCCGACATGACGCTGCTGGACGAGGGCACCACGACCTGCTGCTACGCGCGCAGCGAGAAGCACTGGATCACCGATCCGCAGGGCGTGGCCTGGGAGCACTTCCACACGCTGGGCAACATTCCGGTCTTTAACGAAGCGGCGCCTGCAGCGACTTCCGCCGCAGCGTGCTGTACCCCGGTGCGCGGCAAGCCGGTGGGCGTTGCGGTGAAGCCGGCTTCCTCCTGCTGCTGATGTGAGATACCCATGACCACCGACAAGACCTACAACGCCCTGTTCATCTGCACGGGTAACTCGGCCCGCTCCATCCTGGCCGAAGGCATCCTCAATGAATTGGGCCAGGGGCGCTTTCGCGCCTACTCGGCGGGCAGCCACCCCAAGGGCGAAGTCCACCCACTGGCGCTCGCCACGCTGGAGCGGCTGCACATGCCGACCGCCGGCTACCGCAGCAAGAACTGGGACGAGTTCGCGGCGCCCGGTGCGCCGGAGCTGGATTTCATCTTCACGGTCTGCGACAACGCCGCCGGCGAGGTCTGCCCCGTGTGGCCGGGGCGCCCGATGTCGGCGCATTGGGGTGTGCCTGATCCTGCAGCCGTTGAAGGCACCGACGAGCAGAAGCGCAAGGCGTTCACGGATGCGGCGCTGACGCTGCGCCGACGCATCGAATTGTTCCTGTCGCTGCCGATTCAGCGCCTGGATGCCATGTCGCTGCAGCACGAGCTGCGCAGCATTGGTACGAAGTGAGGTTGGCGCGATGAGTGTTGGAACCCAAACGGCCGGCCGCGTGCCGGCCGCCCCCACCATGAGCGTCTTCGAGCGCTACCTGAGCGTGTGGGTGCTGCTGTGCATCGTCGCCGGTATCGCGCTCGGCCAGTTCGCGCCGGGCGTGTTCCAGGCCATCGGCCGCACGGAAGTGGCTCAGGTCAACCTGCCCGTGGGCCTGCTGATCTGGGTGATGATCATTCCCATGCTGCTCAAGGTGGACTTCGGCGCTCTCGGCCAGGTCAAGCAGCACTGGCGCGGCATCGGCGTGACGCTGTTCATCAACTGGGCCGTCAAACCATTCTCGATGGCGTTGCTGGCGTGGATCTTCATCCGCCAGGTCTTCGCGCAGTGGCTCCCCGCCGACCAGCTCGACAGCTATGTCGCGGGCCTGATCTTGCTGGCCGCCGCACCTTGCACAGCCATGGTGTTCGTCTGGAGCCGGCTGACCGGGGGCGATCCTGTGTTCACGCTGTCGCAGGTCGCGCTGAACGACACCATCATGGTGTTCGCCTTCGCGCCCATCGTCGGCCTGCTGCTGGGCCTATCGTCCATCACGGTGCCGTGGGCCACGCTGCTGGTATCGGTCGGCCTGTACATCGTGATTCCCGTCATCCTGGCCCAGTTCTGGCGCCGCGCCCTGCTGAGCAAGGGCCAAGCCGCCTTCGACCGGGCGCTGGAGCGCATCGGGCCGCTGTCCATCGCGGCGCTGCTGCTCACGCTGGTGCTGCTGTTCGCCTTCCAGGGCGAGGCCATCATCCGCCAGCCACTGGTCATCGCCATGCTGGCCGTTCCGATCCTGATCCAGGTGTTCTTCAACTCCGGCCTGGCCTACTGGCTCAACCGCAAGGCGGGCGAGCAGCACAGCATCGCTTGTCCTTCGGCGCTGATCGGCGCCAGCAACTTCTTCGAGCTTGCCGTAGCCGCCGCCATCAGCCTGTTCGGCTTCCAGTCCGGCGCCGCGCTGGCCACCGTGGTCGGCGTGCTGATCGAGGTGCCAGTCATGCTACTGGTCGTTCGGATCGTCAACCAAAGCAAGGGCTGGTATGAGTGCGGCCCGAACCCTGCCCGCGGATAACCAAGACACGACTCATGAGCAACATCACCATTTACCACAACCCCACCTGCGGCACGTCGCGCAACGTGCTGGCTCTGATCCGCAACAGCGGCGAAGAGCCGAACGTTATCGAATACCTGAAGACACCGCCTGACCGCGAAACGCTGCAACGCCTGATCACGGACATGGGCGCGCCAATGCGCGCCGTGCTGCGTGAGAAGGGTACGCCCTATGCGGAATTGGGCCTCGATGACCCGAAGTGGGGTGACGAGCAGTTGATTGGCTTCATGCTCCAGCACCCCATCCTCATCAACCGGCCCATCGTGGTGACCCCGCTGGGCACGCGCCTGTGCCGGCCCTCAGAGGCCGTGCTGGACATCCTGCCGCAGCCGCAGCGCGGCGCGTTCCGCAAGGAAGACGGCGAAGCCGTGGTGGATGCGGAGGGTCGCAGGGTCTGAGACCTCCCGCACAAGCGGCAGGCAATCTGAAGTGAGGCTGGTATTATCGAATTTCGTTATCGATATTCGATATGAAAGAGAAACCTACTCCACGTGCCATGGAGCACCACGACCTGCTGTCGGGGCTGATCCGCCTGCATGTGCTGCACCACGCAGCCGAGCAGGAGATCTACGGGCAATGGATGATCGACGAGCTGGCCCACCACGGCTACCGCCTCTCCCCCGGAACGCTGTACCCGATGCTGCACAAGATGGAGCGCGACGGCTACCTCGTCTCCCGCCAGGAGCGTGAAGGGCGCACCGTGCGCAAGCTCTACACGATCACGCCCAAGGGCAAGGAAGGCTTGGCGCTGGCCAAGGACCGCATCCGGGAGTTCACCGGGGAGGCGATGCACAAATGACAGATTCCACCAACACCTTGCAGCATGAGGCCGCTGCCGCGCGCGGCTCACCCGTCGAAGTCTTCGGCGCCTTCCTCAAGCTGGGGCTGACCTCCTTCGGCGGGCCGATCGCGCATCTGGGCTATTTCCGCTCGGAGTTCGTCGAGCGTCGCCGCTGGCTGGATGACCGCAGCTACTCCGATCTGGTCGCCCTGTGCCAGTTCCTGCCGGGGCCGGCCAGCAGCCAGGTCGGTATGGCGCTGGGGTTGGGCCGCGCGGGCTGGCTGGGGCTGCTGGCGGCCTGGGCCGGATTCACCTTGCCATCGGCGATTGCGCTGATCCTGTTCGCCTTTGGCATCGCCGAGTACCAGGGGCTGGCCCAGTCCGGCTGGGTGCACGGGCTCAAGGTCGTCGCCGTGGCCATCGTGGCGCAAGCGGTCTGGGGGATGGCCAAGTCGTTGTGCCCGGACCGGCCGCGCGCCGCGCTGGCCATTCTGGCGGCGCTGCTGACCATGGTCCTGCCCTCGGCCGCGGGACAGCTTGCCGCCATCGCGGTGGCAGGGCTGCTGGGCTGGTGGACATTGAAGATCGCGCAACCCGGCGGCGGCCACGCCCACAGCTACCCCGTCTCGCGCAAGCTGGGCATCGTGGCGCTGCTGCTGTTTGCCGCACCGCTCGTCGGGCTGCCCCTGTGGGCGGCAGCCACGGACTCGTCCACGATAGCCCTGCTGGAAGGGGTGTACCGCTCCGGTGCACTGGTCTTCGGCGGTGGACACGTTGTGCTGCCGCTGCTGCAGGCCTCGGTGGTGCCCAGCGGCGTCGTGAGCAATGCCGACTTCCTGGCCGGCTACGGTGCGGCGCAGGCCGTGCCGGGGCCGCTGTTCACTTTCTCGGCCTACCTCGGCGCGGTCGCCCACGGACCGCTGCATGGCTGGATCGGCGGGCTGGCACTCCTGGGCACGATCTTCCTCCCCGCTTTTTTCATGCTGGTCGGTGCACTGCCGTTCTGGGAAGGGCTGCGCCACCGCGCGGGCATCCAGACGGCCATGGCCGGCATCAACGCCGGCGTGGTCGGTATTCTGGTGTCCGCCCTCTATGACCCGGTATGGACGAGTGCCATCCACAGCAAGGCGGATTTTGGGCTGGCGCTGCTCTCGTTCGGACTGCTGACGGTGGGGCGCGTGCCGCCGGCGCTCGTGGTGCTGTTAGCCGGGCTGGTGGGCTGGGTCATGGCGATGGGCGTCTGAATCTCATGTGGCACACCCTGACCATCCAGCTCCGACACGAAACCGCCGACGACATTGCCGCCATCGAAGCGGTCACGACCGCCGCCTTCGCTGATGCACCACACACCAGCCACACCGAGCAATTCATCGTGCGCGCCTTGCGTGCCGCCAACGAACTGACGCTTTCCATCGTGGCCGAAGAACATGGGCGCGTCGTCGGTCACGTCGCGCTGTCGCCAGTAACGATCACCCATGAGCACAGGCGAAAGACCGAGGGCTGGTATGGGTTGGGGCCGATCTCCGTCCTGCCGCCAAGGCAGGGGCGAGGCATCGGTTCGCGCCTGATGGAACAGGCGCTGTCTGAACTGCGGGCTATGCAGGCCGCAGGCTGCGTGCTGCTGGGAGATCCAACGTACTACACGCGCTTTGGCTTCCAGGCCCATGCGGGCTTGCAACTGCCGGGCGTGCCGCCCGGCTATTTCATGGCGCTGGCCCTGCATGGGACAGTGCCGGAAGGCATCGCGCACTACAGCGATGCCTTCAACGCCGCCGCCTGAGCCAGCGCGAAGGCGGCGGCGTTTTAATTCGGCTATTGGCCTTGAACACCGGGCGCGGCCACTGTCGCACCCGGATTTCGCGTCCACCGCGCCCAGGGCGGAACGGCCTGGGCGCGGTGCTGATCGCGGTTATTCCTTCGTCTCGATGCGCCACCACACAAAGCGAAGCGCCCCGGTCGAGGCCGGGGCGCTTGCCTTCGGCGCGGGTCAAGCGGCCAGTGCCTCGGCGGGTTCATCCGCCATTGCCTCGGTATCCTCCGGGGCGTCCTGCTCCGGGCCTTCTTCCTGCGCGGCCTCCTGCGGGCCTTCGGCCTTGAAGATGGCGGGCATCCAGCCGGTGCCATCGGCCAGCCGCTCGGCCTCGCTGGCAATGTCGGCCTTCTTGAGCTTCGCCAGCCGGGTGACGAATTCCGGTGCAAACGCGCCCACGGCATCCAGAATCACGGCCTTGGAAACGTGCTTGAAGTAGCCTTCTGCGGTCGGCTTCCACCATGCGGCCATGTCGAGGCCCACGGCCTGCGCCAGTTCTGCGCCGGGCTGGTGCGGCGTGGCACGGGGCGTCACCACGTCCACCGTGGAAGCCACGCACACGGCCAGCAGCCGCACCAGTTCGTCTTGCGACTTCGCCAGCAGCGCGGCGAACAGTTCGGCGCTGTCCTCCGGCAAGGCTTCCCCGGCTACCTGTTGCAGTTCGCGCAGCGCCACAGCGGCGGGCGACTCCGGCCAGTCCGGGGCCATGCCTTCCAGCCGGTCTTGCACTTTCAGGCTCACGCCCAGCGGCAGGTCGTGGCCGTGGTAGCTGTCCTGCAAAACCTTCTGCACCATGCCATGCACCAGCGCGGCCAGCGCGACGTGCGGATGCCGGGCCACTTCGATTTGCAGCGCCGCCGTGCGGTGGGCGCTCAACCGCTGCGCCAGCTGGTCGGACAGGCTCGCGGCCTTGGGCGGGTCGTCGGCGTCCTCGTGCTCCTCGTTGGCGGCTTCGCCTTCGGTGCTGCCGAAGCCGCGCCGCAGCTTTTCCAGCGTGCGCAGCGCCTTGGCCTCGGCTTCGCGCAGCAGGCCGCGATGAATAACAGCCTCGCCGTTGCGGTCGATGGTGACGATGGCACCGGCCACCTCGCGCACTTCGGGGGCGTAGCCTTGCAAGGCATTCTCCGCGTCTTGCAGTTCTCCGACCACCTGATCGCGCCGCTGTTCCAGCTTCTCGGCCTTGGCCTCGTCCTCGGCGTCGCAGGCTTCTTCCAGTTCGGCGTCGATCTTTTCGAGGCGGGTTTCCAGCGAGGCGATGCGGCGGGCCTCGCGGGTGGTCGGCTCGCGGCGGTGGCGCGGGGCGTTCTGGAACGCCTGCCGTTCCTCGTAGGCCAGATGCGGCACGGCCTCCACCCATGCCCAGCCCTCGGCGCGCACGTCCTCGGCCAGCGTTGCCAGCTTGTCGCGCACGAGCGTTTCCAGCACTGCGGTATCGGTGAGGTAGGTTCCGGCATCGCCTTCCGCGAACAGGTCGCGGCGGATGCCGCCGCCTGCCTGCCGGTAGGCGTCCAGCCCGACGAAGCGCACCAGCGCGTGCGCGGCGTCGATTTCGCGCTCGGTCAGGCGCTCGCGCAGCTTGGACGGGCTGCGCTGCCATTCCGGCGCACCATAGAACGTGGCTTCCTGCGCGGCGTGGTCGTCGGCGAAGGGACACAGCAAGACCGCCCCCTCACGCCACCCACGCACGCCGGTTTTCGGCAAGCGGAGCGCGCAGGCACGGATCAGCGAGCCGGGCCGGAGGCGCCAGCGATGGAAGCCCGACAGGGGCGAGACTCGCGCAGCGAGGCTCAATGCGCAGCACGACAGCGCGACGGCGGCACGCCGGGACGCCCGACTGCTTGGGACAGGACTACTCGTTGTCGGTCTTGCGCGGCTCGATGTGCAACTGTCCTTGACGTGCAGCCGGGCGTAGTTGCGAAGGTACAGCGTGTCGTACTGCTTATCGGGCGATGTCAGGTGCACCACCATCAGGAAGGCGGGGGACTGCTTTTGGACGGTGATGCCCTGGCGCACCACATCGCGGGCAGCCGGGCCTGAGCCTGGGCGACGCGGTTTTGTACCCGCACCGTCGCGTCATCGGCGTTGATGCCAGAACGGAAGGTGACCGTGGTCACCAGCACGCCGTCGGAGCCGGCGACAGACTTGATGTACATCATGCCTTCGACGCCGTTGATCTGCTCCTCCAGGGGTGTCGCCACGGTCTCGGCAATCACCTTGGGGTTGGCGCCCGGATACACGGCGCGCACCACGACCTTGGGATATTCGCTGATCGGCAGCGCCGGGATCGCGAGCAGGCCCGAGACGAAGATGACGATCGACAGCACAGCCGCGAAGATCGGCCTGTCCATGAAGAACTTGGAGAGGTCCATGGGCTAATACCTTGAAAGGAGTCCAGGGGGAAGCGCGCCGCGCCGCTCGTTGTGTGATACGTCCGATCGGTGGCGCGCTCCGGCGTGGTGCTTCATTTGGTGGCGGACGCGGGCGCCGCAGCAGCCACCATGGGCACCGCCGTGGCCTGCACAGGCATGCCCGGCAAGAACACCTTCTGCGCGCCGTTGACGATCACGCGGTCGCCCGCCGCCAGCCCCCCTCGCACGATGCGCAGCCAATGGGAACTGCCACCCAGTTTCACATCACGTCGCTGCGCCAGTCCATCCTTGTCTACGATGTAGACGTAGTTACGGTCGTGGTCGGTCAGCACCGCCTTGTCGTCGATCAACACGGCCGAGAATTCGCCGCTGCCGACCAGTCGCACGCGGGTATAGAGGCCCGGCGTGAAAACGCGATCCTTGTTGTCCAGCACCGCGCGCACGGCGATCGTGCCGCTGCCCCGGTCCACCTGGTTGTCGAGGAAGTCCACCGTGCCGGTGTGAGAGAAGTCCGCCTTGTCCGCCAGGGCGATCTGGACCGGCAGCTGGCCGCCTCGCTCGCTGGGGCGCTCTCCCTTGCGCGCCATGCGCGAGTAGCGCAGGAACGCCTTCTCATCGGCCTCAAAGTAGGTATAGACCCTGTCCTGGAACACGATGGTGGTTAGCACACTGGCTGCATCGCTGGCGGCCACCAGGTTGCCTGCGGTAAAGCGGGCACGGCTGGCGCGCCCGTTGATGGGCGAGCGCACTTGGGTCCTCTCCAGGTTCAACTGCGCCGTCTCCACCGCAGCCTGCGCGGCCTGCACCTCAGCCTGCGCGGACTCGTCAGCGGCGCGGCGCTGCTCCCAGGCCTCGGTGGAGACAGCCTGCTGCTCGACCAGCACCTTGGCACGTTGCGCCTCGCTTCTGCTGCGGCCGGCTTCGCTGCGCGCCCGGGTCAATTGCGCCTGGGCCCGGGCCAGTTCCGCGCGGTAGCTTCGGGCATCGATCATGAAGAGCACATCGCCCTTCTTGACCTCGTCTCCTTCGCGATAGGCGACCCGCTCGACGTAGCCAGACACCCGTGGGCGCAGCTCGACGCTCTCGATGGCTTCGATGCGTCCGTTGTATTCGTCCCATTACGTGATGGGCTTGATCTCGACCTGCGCGACGCTGACTTGCGGCGGCGGTGGATGGCCTCCGGCGCCAGCTCCGGCGTTCTCTTTACAACCTGCGAGCGCCATCGCGCTGAGGGAGATCAGTATCCAAAGCAGGCGCACGCCGCGAGGGTCGGAGCTGGAAGTCGTCATCTGAACAGGTTCCGTGGTCAGGTCGTAAAGCGAATGAAGCGAGCGCGATCGCGCTGCACGCTGTCCCCTGACGCTGCTTTCTTGGCAGCGCAAGACCATGAGCGACAGATGCGGCAGAGATCGAATCCCGTTGGTTGTCGGCTTCTCGTCTCGTCGCAGAACGCGCGCGCAAACCGACCTCGGCGGCATTACAAAGCCTCAAAACTTGAGGTCAAGCGATATCGACGTTCTGATTCGCGCCGTTGCGGATTGGTCCGCCGCGTCGCATTTTTGGACGGCTCTTGAGCCGCCGGTTACGCGAGAAGTGACAAGTAAGGATTGTTCGGTGGTGGCTCTGCGAACAGGAGCCGAACATCGTGCAATAGATAGCCATACAGGCGGCGGGACTTCCTGGGGCCTGTGACATCGCACGTCCAGATGTTCAGGCCCCTGGGCTTTTTGCGATGCAGTTGCAGGCGCTCGAAGCGCTTTTGTACCCATTGCCAATCCTGCTGGTTCTCCTGCTTGGCGAGAGTCCCGACCTGGGGGTGTTCTTGTGCGTAGCGTTGGAATACCCCGGGGCTGACCAGGTAGGCCGTGTCGCCCACCGTATGCACGAGCGCCTTCGCGTCGTTGATGACCAGCCGGCGGGTAGCGATACCTTGTTTCAGCCACGCCATGAAGTGCTCGCCCGATGGCTGCGCCGACGAGGACGTGGGCACCGGCGCTGATGACGGCACGGGCACCATCGAGGTTGGCGGTGGCGTTTGAGGGCCAGCGGCGGGTGCGTCGCCCGAGACGGCTTCCGCATCCTGTTGGGGAACAAGCAAATCGCCGATTCCTACCATCGCCAGCAGGTCCTCCATGACATCGGGTGCGGCTTGTGCGGCAGGCAAGTGAACCGGAGTCGCGGCGTCGACGCCCTCCCATGGAAGGGACTCTTGATCGTCGGTGGCTGGCTTTGCCGTCATTGCCGGCGAGGGCACCAAGGCATCGGCATTGTTGGGTGCCGGTGTCCCGTCGATTGCCACTGCCCCTGCGAAGGGCGCTGGCCGCTCTCCAGACTCCCAAATCAGCGCGGGAGCGAGACGCAGCAGGGTGAATGAGTGGGACCAGCCAGTCGTGCTGGTCACGGTCGCGCGCCAGACCGCCTTGCCGTCCGGCGTCGGTTGCAACATGCCGTGATCCTGCAGCACGTTGAAGACGGCGGTGTTGCTCGCGGGGATGCCGTCGACGCCTAGTGACAGCAGGTGCGCACGCAGCTTGTCCGAGACCGTCTTGCTTACCAGCCACAAGGCATCCTCGGTGATCCAGCCATCGGAGGCTTCCGGCTGGTTCAGCTTCAACTGTTCCTTGAGCAGGTAGCGCAGCCCGTCGAGCAACTTGCGCTGCAGCGCATGCTTGTGTGCAGCCATGGCGCGGGCCGGATCGCCGCCCAGTTCCTGGGCCACCGAAGCCCGGTCGGCCTGCACGACAAGTTCGCCCAGCACGCCGGCGCGCTCGTACTGGCCGGCCAGGACGTAGAGCAGCGGTCCCCACAGGTCGGGATAGCCACTGAGCCAGTCCAGGGCATCACGGTCGAGCAGTTGACGGTAGAGTAAACCTGTCGCGGCGCTGTGGAGCCGATATTCCCGATCGTCGCGGTAGCGGAAGCGGTATGGCTGGTGCAGCGGGCCGTGCCAGGGGTGCCACAGCGAGCCGTCGGACAGTTCGACGTGCAGATCGACGGCGATCTTGCCGATGTCGTGCAGCAGCGCGGCATAAGCGACTGCGGCAGTCCAGGCTTCAGACTGCGCCGCCTGGTCTTCGGGACTGCCGCCAATGGGCAGCAGATGGGACTGCCGCAGCTTGAGCGCATAGGCGACGATCTCCAACCCGTGATCCAGCATGCCGCCGGGGTAAGCGTGGTGATGGCTTTCCGATGCGGGGAATTGTTGGACCAACTCGGCGTAGTGCTCCAGCGGCGTGCGGTATAGGGTGGCGAACTGCCGCCGCGACAGCGACGTGCGCTGCCAGATGTGTTCCAGCAGCTTCTGCCGGCGCGGTGTTGCCAGCAGCGATGCGGCCGATTCGGGCCGCAGCAACCCTTTCGGGAGGTCGGTGGCGGGCGCTGGCGACGGGGCAGCGACCGGGGGCCGTTTTCGCTGGAACAGGGAGAGCATGCGGGTGTCCTCTGGGGGGCCGGCCGGGAGGCCTTTTCGCCTTTTCGAGGTAGGGCCTTTCCCCTTGCACCCCATTCCCTTGCCGTTTCGGCCCTTTGGCCTTTAACCGTTTCGGTATAGCCGGGCCTGGGTTGCGTCTCCAGCGTCAATGTGGAACCCGCACGAATGGATTGGACGGAGACCTGGCGCTGGCCCCTGCCTATGCTGCGGGGACGCTACCCCCGGCAGGTAGGCTCTCGCTCAGGCGACTAAGTTGACAAATGCGACAAGGGCGACTAGAGTGAATCCTGTCTCAAACCTGCTTGGGAGATGACCATGCCCACCGCCATTGAATTCATTGCCGATCGTCTGCCGCGCGTCACCGTGGAGGACGTGCGCCGTTTCGCGGATACCGTTGAAATCCGGGATGCGCCGGCTTTCGCGGCCGAGTTGCAGGCGTTCATTCACGAGCGCGTGGAGGCGGTAAAACTGCCAGCCAACCTCGAAGGCGAAACGGTGGAGCAGGCCCTGGCGCGCAAGGCGGCCGCGCTGCGCACCGAAACGCGCTGGACCCCGACTGAAACCGACGTCCAGCGAGGCCGCGCCGTGTTGCTGGAATCCTTCAACCAGCCGCACAACCTGCCGATCCCCGAGTACGCCAAGCTGGCGGACAAGTCGCGCCAGCAGATCTACAAGGACATCCTCGCGCGCCGGCTGCTGGCGCTGAATGTGGGGCCGCGCGGCCAGAAGCTGCCCGACTGGCAGCTCGACCCGGTGAAGCAGCAGTTGACCCAAACCGTGCTTCAAGAGGTCGAGGGCATCGACCACTGGACGATCTACCGCGCACTATCCGAACCGCTCGAAGGCTTGGGCGGACGCTCGCCGGTGGATGCGGTGACGCATGGCACAATCGATGACGTGGCCGAAGCGGTGTTCAACGTGCTGGGCGTCCAGGTGCATTGAGGCAAGACCGCCATGAGCCGCGAACTGCCCTTGTTCTTGATCGATGCGGGTGAACTGCTCCAGCATGTGAGCCGCGTCGTCTATCGGGGCAGCCCGCTGTACTATGGCCGCAGCGGCACCAATCGCTACGACGACCCGGCGCGGACCTACGGCGTGCTCTACCTGGGCCGCGACCTGTCCACGGCGCTGATGGAGTCGGTGTTTCACAAGCACCAGTGGCTGGCGGACGAGAAGCGCTCGATTGCGCTGAAGGAAGTCGAGAGCCGGCTCGTGCGGGCCGTGGGGGTCCTGGACGACGTGCGCTTGGCCGATCTCACGGCCGAGGGTGTCATGGCGGGTTACTTCGGCCTGAACCTGGAACAGTTGGCCAGCCGCGACTACACGCACACGCAGCAGGTGTCCGCCCAGGTGCATGCGATGCTCGGCGATGATGGCCAGCCGCTGTTCGACGGGGTGCTCTATCCGTCGCGCAACAACTATCCCGCCAAGAGCATCGCCCTGTTCGAGCGTGCGGCAGCAAGAGTCGGCGTTGTCGATGACATCGACCTGGTGGACCATGTGGACTGGCCGCGCTTCGTTGCCACGTATCGCGTCGGCGTGGAGCCTGATCCCGGGCCGGTGGAACCGGATGACGAAGCGTCCTGAAGCGGCAAGAGAGCACATTGAAGCCCCAAACAGAATGAAATGGACCAAACTGGAATAGGCATCCCTCTGTAGCAGGAGACGACCATGAACACCACGACCCGCATCAGCACCGCAGAACGCCTCGGCCGCACCTTTGGCCGCGGATGGCGCGCCTACGCGCGCGGCGAACGTCGGGCGTCGAACTGGTTGGTGTCCAAGGGGGTGCCGGCGGCCGTTGCCACCGCGCTCGTGTGGGTGGTCAAGCTGTCTGTGGTGGGATTGCTGCTCTACGTTGCTTTTTGGTTCGCACTCGTGTTGTTGGGCGTCGTGGCGGCGGCGTGGGCTGCTGCTGCCAATACCTCTGACGAGGACGAGTGGCCTTTCACCGATCTCACAGAACTGCGCAAGACACCGGGCTACGATCCCAATCTGTACAACGATACGTCGCACGAGTTGTACACCGACGACTGACGGACTCCGGGCTACTTCAGCTTGCCTCCCGTGAGTGCCCCAGCCCCCTTGCCCCCGGCTTGGCCGGCGCTCTTGCTGCCGTCCGACAACCCCTGAATGGCATGTCCCGCCCGAATTCCAACCCAGGTCAGGCTTGCCAGCCAGAATCCTGGCAGCACCAGGAACATCGTGCCCGCGACGAACATCAAGAGCATGTCGCCGAACGCATTGTTCAGCCCCACCAGCGGGTCGAAGTTCGTGTGTGGCCGGTTCCAGCCAAAGCCCCAGCCATAGAGCGCATCGAGGATAGTGCTGTCGATCCAGCGAGCGAGCTGGAACCAGAAATCCACGAAGAACAGCGCGAATTGCACGACGCTGACCGTGACGACCGTCTTCAGGTCATAGGTGCCCACGACCAGCACGAGCGGGATGCAGATGACCAGCGCCATCTTGAGCAAGGCGAGGACCATGGGTAGAGACTGTCTCACGACGTCCATGGCGGGAAACGCGGCAATCGCGCCGACGGCCATCCCAACGTCTCCCGTGGCCCGTGTCACGATGTTCGGCAAGGTCTTGTCGATCTGGCCTCCGTAGTCCGTATAGACGCTGCCCTGGTTCAACTTCTGCTGCCGCGGTGACGCGATGGCTCGGATCACCGAGTCGTCCACCTCGGCCCGGCTCAGGAACCCGGCCCAGCCCGCCAGGCGACTCAACAGGCTCGGGTCCACCTGACCCAGCAGGCGTGCCCGCAGGCCGTTACTTCCATCGCTCCACCACTGGCGGCAGGTCGGGTAGCCGCCACCGCTGGCCACCTGCGCAAGCCCTGCGTCGCGGGTGCTGTCATAGGGCCAGTCCTCGCGTGGGGTGCTGGAACGGTATGTGTCGTAGTAGCCGTTCGTGTCGGTGAAGAACCGCGATCCGATCCAGGTCACGTCGTGCATCTGCTGCTCATCGAGCTGAGGGCGCTGCATGAACAATTTGGCCCGTGCAGGCCCATAGCAATCCCGCGAGAAATCCGCTACTTCCTGAGCCAGCACCGGGTCATCGATGCGCGTAGCGTCGATCTCCATGCGCATCTGCCGCAGGTCCGTGCCGCACGGGATCGCTGCCACCGAAGCGCCCGTGACGGCGCGCGAGAGCGCGTGCATGAACGCCCACCACACCGGCACCTTCGCCGACTGGTTGTTGATGGTGCTGAAGGACTGCGACCAGCCGGTATCCCCGGGCTGCGCCACGCTGACCTGGCACTGGGCCGAGCGCGAGCTGTCGTACTGGATGGTGTTCAGGTCCACGTCGATGAACGGAATGCCGGCGAACATCACCACCACGATGGCGACGAAGACCCGGTTCTCGATGCGGGCGGCGCTCAGCACGCCTTTGTTGCCCTCGTCGGCGCCTTCCGCACGGGCCTTCAACCACTCCTGCACGATGATGGCGACGAAAGGCAGCGCGAATACCCCGCTGGATACGAGGACCGCCCAGATGCCGTTGTTGACGATCCAGGACACGAGGGTTAGGTAGTACTCCAGGTAGTCGGTCGTGAAAAGCGTCATGGCCTCGATCCCCTCAAGCGGCCTGCATCAACAGGCTGGCTTCCAGCGCCACGATGGCAACAATGCCGGCGACCTCAGCGCGAATCAGCCGGCGTCGGGCCAGCGTGCTGTCCTCGCGCGCCAGCAGCCGCCGCCGCATCCAGACCCAGCCGCAGGCCGTCGCCCCGTACAGGAACAACCGCCACACGAAGAAGTAGCCCGATGCGGCCGCGAGCCACCGCTCCCAGCCGGCCACGCTGCCAACGAGATAGATGCCGGCGATGTTGGCGCCCACCGCAGCGGCGACGATCACGGCCGCCCACAGCAGTGCTTTCGCCGCACGCCGGCTGATGAGCCAGCGCAAGGGGCGCCAGGCCATGCGCTCCGCGCTCATGGCCGGCCTCCCGGATTGCCCTTCTGCAACTGGTCGAGGCGGTCGGGCACCGGATCGCCCTCATAGATGCCGCGCGAGCCTGCCGCGCGCGTGCCATGGCGCTGGATGATGGCCATCGGCGAGTTGTTCGCCAGCTCGCGCCGCAGTTCAAGTTCGGTCTTGAGGTTGCGGATCTCCCGGTCGAGCGTGTCGCTCTCGTGGTTCACGGCCTCGACTGCCAACTCGTTGGCTGCCACGTTGGGCTCTTTCTTGCCGGTGAGCAGCGTGCGCTGGAGCAGCAGTGCCTTCTCCAGCACCGACGAAAGCGCCACCTCGGACGCGAGGCGCCGCGCCAGCAGGTCCTGGTCCGGCTCGTCGCGCAGCGCCTCGATGACGCCGCGCGTGATCGGCAGCGACGTGCTGCCGGCCTCGCGCAAGTTCTCGAAGGTGGTGTTGCGCACGCCGGAAACCAGTTCCTGCAAGACTTCCAGCTTGGCTTCGTACTCCTCCTGGATCAGCGGCGTCAGCCCGACGCCGGGCACCGTCTCGGTCTTGGTGCAGGAATCGCACGTGCGCTGCACCTGTTCCCCGAGGACCCGGGTGGCCCATTCGGTCGCCTGCTGCGGCGACGTCCAGGTCTGGCAGGACAGGCTCGCGCAACTGGTGGACGCGATGGAGGATGTGTCCGTCACGCCGCGCCCGTTGACCAGGTTGTAGCCCGCGCGGGTGACGTCGCCGACCACGCGGATGGCGGACTGGCCTGCGCCACCGGCATTGCTGCCGCCCACCCAGGGAAGGCCGTCGTTGCCGCGGCGCGTCTCGGCCTGCTCGACGGCCGACACGGCATCGTTGCTGCCAACCGCGTCACGCAAGGCCATGCCTTCGGCCATCTGGCTCCAGCCAAGCTGGCCACCCGCAGTCTCGGCCATCTTCTCCGCCATGGCGCGGCACGTCAGCTTGGAGCGGTCGAAGTCCAGCCGCGCCTGCAGCACGCCGTTGGTCAGCAGGTTGTACAGGCCCGGATCGGCGCGCTGAATGATCAGCGCCGGCAGCGATGCAACCGCGCTGGTCGCGCTCTGGATCACGTTGCTCATGATCTGCTGAAAGCCGTTCGTGATGCCGTTGAGCTGATTGCGCAGCGTGGTCTGGATGCTCATGTCGCCGCAGATCAGGTTGCTGTTCCACCCCACGCCGACCCCGATGGAGCGCATGCCGGCCGCGCGGCCCATGGACACCGCACTGCCACCGCCGATCGAGTACATGACGTCATCGCCGAGGACGGGGCCGCTGTTCTGGTATCCGACCTGCGCCCACGCCAGGCCGCAGACCAGAGCGAGCGGGCCGGCCAGCGCCTTCGGGCGCAGCAGGCGGCACGCCTTGGCGGAAAGGTTCATCGATTCAGGACGCTTCATCGTGGCACCTCAGAGGAAATCGACGCTGCCCAGGAACACCTGCCCGCGGCGTTCGCAGCACGCATAGGGACGCCACAGCGCCCAGGCGTAGTCGCCTTGTTGGGCCTGGGTCAGCGTGCCGCTGTGCGGGAACACCACGCAGGTGTTGGACAGGCGCGGCGTCAGCTCCTGCCACTTGCCCGTAGAGGCATCACCCTCCATCAGCGCGCCGGCCGGCCAGTAGCCGTCGCGGGCGTTGGCAAGCAGCGGCTGGTACACGTGGATCTGCCCGCGGCGCGTGACGACATCACCGGCGCGCTGGGCCACGACGGCCCCGGATTTGTAGTCATCGGTCTGATGCAGGAAGCCGCCGCGCGGATAGACATTGCCCCAGAGGTTCATCGTGGTGCGCGCACCGACCTCGCGCATGCCCGGAATCAACGCCTCCGGGTAGGCCATTTCAGGCACGTTGTAGCGCCAAGCCAGCGTGTCCAGGGTGCTGAGTAGATACGGCATGAAGGCCGTGCCCGCGCCTTGGCAGAAATAGCCCGACGACGATGCGAACTGGTTGAATACCTCGCCGCCAGGATGGCCGATGACATCGCTGTTCTTGAATTTGGCGAGGTTGTTGTCGTGGTCTTCGTTCGTGGTCCCATCCCCACCTGCCTGTGCGGATGGGTTGGGCGTGCTCATCGCCTGCACCTCGACCCAGGGGTTCTCTCCGGTGTTGCTGTAGCTGGAGACGACCGCATCGGGCACGTAGTGCCGGACCTTGGTGGATGTGCGCACCGTGCAGCCCGTCCAGGTGCAGTAGAGCCAGTAGCAGATGCCCACCACCCGGTACTCCAGGCAGTCCGGCGACATGACGGAGGACACGATGGTGGCGGTGTTCAAGGCGTAGCTGCCCGTGGCGCTGATCAGCAGCAGCGAGGCCACGGCGACGCGCAGGCGGCGCAGCAGGTCGAATGGGCGATGGGTCACGGCTGCGTCCTCCGGTGTTGCTCGATGCGCGCGACGGCCCGGGCCACGTCCGGCTCGCCATAGACCACAAAGCGTTGATCCACCACGACGGCCGGGATGGTCGTGACACCCAAACTCCATGCGTCGGTGACGCCCTGGTAGGCGGTGCCGATGCGGCGCTGAAGATCGGTGCCGCCTTGCTTCAGGCGTTGCCGGACGATGGCTGCTGCCCGCTCAGGGTCGGCTGGAAGATTCGCGGAAAGCTCGGCCTCGATCCGGGGCGTTTCGCCCAACTCGATCAGTCGCTCGCCGCCCATGGTCTTGACCGGGTGGCGGCTGTCGGTGACGACCACCACGTCGGCGGCGAAGGTGGCCGGGCTGAACACCGCCAGAGACGTCGGCAGCGCCACGGCCAGGCCAAGGGTTCGCCAGCCTGGTGCGAACCGGGTAAAAGCTGCTGGCATGTCATGTGCCCCGGAAGTTGATCAGGGCCATAGTCAAACGCCGAACCCCAGGCGGCCCCAACAAACAATGCGCATCGCGGCCACCCCGCATACCTGCTTGCGTCGCCGCAAAGAAAAAAGCGGAGGCCGAAGCCTCCGCGCTGATCAACGAAGCAGTGCAACCCTTACAGCAGGCCGGACTCCGCAAAGGAGAACGGGGCACCCTGGCCGACGATGATGTGGTCCAGTACCCGCACATCGATGAGCGCCAGCGCGGCCTGCAGTTGCTGGGTCAGCATGCGATCCGCGCTCGACGGCTCGGAAATGCCCGAGGGGTGCTGGTGCGCGAAGACCACCGCGGCGGCCTTCAACTCCAGCACACGCTGCACGACGACACGCGGATAGACCGAAGTCGAGTTGATCGTGCCCCTGAACAACGGCTCGTAGGCCAGCACCTGGTGCATGCTGTCCAGGAACACCGCGGCGAATATCTCATTGGGCTCGGCGACCAGCTTCACGCGCAGGTAGTCGCGCACGGCCGTGGGGTCGAGGAGTTTCGCACCCGCTTTGAAAACCCGCTTCTCCAGCAGTGCAATGGCTTGCTGGATGATCCAGTCCTCGTGTTGGGCAGCGATGGCGGAAAGCGACTCCAGGCAGGAGTCATTGACGACGAAAGACATGGCGAACCTCCAGACGGTGAGATCGGAGGGCGCGCGCCCTGGGAGGGCAAGCCCTCCTGGGGAACGAACAAGGTGCATCCATCACCGCGGCAGCGGTGATCGTTCGCGGCCAGGATGCGAGGCGAACGGGTTTCGGTCAGCGCAGTGGACTGCGCCGTAGCCTTGAAGACCGGGGCTACCTGGGCATGTCGCCGACGACGTCGGCAGGCATTTCCGATGTAGTAGGTGTGGCGGCGGGATCGCCGGCCGCGAGCATGTCCATGGCCGACAGCAAGGCATCGCCCTCGATCGGACCCTGCAGTAGGATCGCCTTGCCGGTTTCGCGATCGTGCAGCCGCAGCGACGGCGTGGCGGTCACGCCGCTGCTCGTGGCTTCCGCCGTCTGGGTGCGGATCGGCGCCTCGGGCCGTTCGCTCGCCAGACACTGCTCGATGGCTGGCGTAAGGTCGGGGTACCGCAGGTCCTCGGGCAAGCCCTGGCCGTCGCTGCGCGTGTGGGCATAGACCCACTCGACAGCCTGCCAGAAGGCGGCATGGCCGCCAGATTCGCCGGCGCACTCCGCCAGGCTCGCTTCGGCAGACGCGGCCGGCTCATGCGCGGCCAACGGGAGGTGGTGCCATTGCAAGGCCACGTCCGCGTTGCCGGCCACCCAACGCTTGAGCACTGGGAAATAGGATCGGCAGAACGGGCATTCGAGGTCCGCGTAGAGCGTCAGCGTGAAACGCCCTTCCGGATTTCCCATCTGCCACGGAGGCCCGGCCACCTGCGTCACGCTGACCGGCGTTGAAGTCTGGGGAGTGGACTTGCCAGAATAGCGGGACACGAGCCAGATCAGCAGCAGCGCTACCAGCACGGCGGCCAACACCCAGGGCCAGCTGAGCCTCCAGCGCCGACGGCGGAACGCCTGTACCTGCATCGGAATGGATGGGCGTTTCTGTTCCATGGCGTTCTCCGGTGTACGGCAGATTCAGGGCAGGTCCAGGGTCGGCGACTCGATGCCACGTGCCCGGTCGATCTTCTCAGCCACCTTGAAGGCGGCATCCAGCTCGCTGACGCCGTGCTGCTGCATGAGCTGGTAGCGTTCTGCCTTCTCCTCGGGCTCGGTTTGCGCGAGCGCGAGGTAGAGACTTGGCGGCACGGCGCGGAACAGCACTTCCATGCTCTTGGAGAGGATGACGCCCTCGGTGAACTTGCCCGCTTCCTTGCGTGCGGAGAGCATCAGCGCCTTCTGCGCCGGCGAGAGTTCGCGGAACCTGGCGATCTTCTCCACTTCGTCCGGCGGCATCGACAGGCACACCCACCACTCGATCATGTTGAGCATGGGCTCTGCGGCGCGCGGCAGATCGTCGATGTTTTGCGTCGCCAGCCAGAACCAGGCGCCCAACTTGCGCCACATTTTTGTAATTTTCACGACATAGGGCGCGAGCAGCGGGTTCTTGGTGATGATGTGACCTTCGTCGGTCACGTTGACGATCGGCCGGCCCAGGTACTGGTCGCGCTCGGCGATGTTGTTCACCGTGCTGATCAGGCTGATGTAGGCGATGGAGAGCTGCGCGTTGTAGCCCTCGCGGGCATAGGTCGCCAGATCGACCAGCGTGATGTCGGCCTCGGGCCACGGCGTGCCGTCACGGTCGAACATCTCGCCGTCCGTGCCTTGGCAGAACATGTCCATCGCGTCCGCCATCTCCAGCAGCCGCACGCGCCGCATCTCGGGCAGCGTCGGGTCCTGGCCACGGGCGCGCAGCGCGTTGCGCACGTCGCGCGTGAGCACGGTGCGCTTTTCGGCCACGCAATGTTCGGCGGCGTCGAGGATGCACTGGCGGATCAGCGAGCGGTCGGCCCGCGTCATCCGCGCTTCTTCCTTGTCTTCGCCGCCCGTGATCATCAGCCGCGCTGTGATCTCCAGTTCGCCCAGCACGTCGCGCTGCTCGTCCGCTTCCATGGCCGAGGCATCGGGGGGCAGGTCTTCGTCCAGCGCGTCGGCATCGAGCGTCTGTACGTCGCTGGGCGTTTCGATCAGCCGGCGTGCGTCGGCGAACGGCGCCAGGCTGATGCCCGATCCGGGGGCCAGCTTGACCCGGTTCACGGTCAGGCCCAGGCGCCTGGCGAAGTCGCTGAACAGGCCGAAGCTGTTGCCGGCTTCCACGATGAAAAGCCGCGGCCGGTAGATGGCCGTCACCTGGTTCAGCAGGTTGTTGAGCGTGGCGGACTTCCCCGAGCCGGTGGGGCCAAATAGAAACAGATGGGCATTCATCTGCCGATCCAACCTGTTCAAGGGGTCGAACGTAATCGGGCCGCCGCCGCGATTGAACATCGTGATGCCGGGATGCCCCGTGCCCTGGGCGCGGCCCCATACTGGCGACAGGTTCGCCGCGTGCTGGGCGAACATCAGTTGCGTGTACCACCGGCGCCGGTCCTTGCCGGGGTTGTAGCAGCACGGCAGCCAGCGCAGGTAGCTGTTGAGCGGCGCCACCTCGTCGTCCTCGCGCACCGGCTGCAGGCCGGCGTTGAGCATCACGTTCGCGAGGTCCAGGCCGCGCCGATCCAGTTCCGCCTCGTCGCGCCCGCGTAGGTAGAACGCCAGAGTGCCCCGGTAGAGCTTGTGCGCGCTGCCGATCAGGGAGCGGGCTTCATGCACGTCCTTGAGCGTCTGCTCCGACGCCAGCGTCTCGCCCACAGCTTTCTTCGCCAGATGGTTGAGGTCCGATTCGAGGACGTCCTGCGGCGTGGCCACCATGGTGAGACACATCAAGGTGTCCTCGGGCATCTGGTCGAACAGCGTGTTGATCGCGTCCCCCTTGCGGGTCTCGCCGGTCAGGTGCCCGGTGCCGGGCGGCATGCGCAGCCGGTCGGTGATCAGCACGCGGTGCGGCATGCCGTCGAAGTACCAGGCCCCTTGCGCCACGTCCGAGCGCGGCTGCCCAAAGAACAGCCGCTGGCTGAAATCCCGCCCGCTCGCCAGCTCGATCTCGCCGGCCTCGCTTTCCTCGGTACTGTCCGGATAGCGCGCCAACGCGTAGAAGCGCTCCCGGTCCTCCACCCCAGGCCCGAGCAGCGTGGGGCGCGGGTTGAACCACCGCAGCAGCCAGTCGTGGACGTCGGCCGCGACCATGCGCCGGGCCTGGATGCCGGCGTTCGCCAGGCCGCCGCACAGGCGGTCGCAGACGATGCCCAGCATCTGCTCGGGTGTCTGGCCGCGGCGGTTTGCCTGTCCCTGTCCGCTCGCGCGGCGGTACACCACCATGCGCACGCGCCGCGTCTGGCCGCGCCAGCGCAGCCGCGTGACCACCGTGTCCTCGAACAGGCCGCCGGGCTTGGCCACAGCGCGCAGGTGGTGGCCGAAGAAGCGCAGGTAGAACTCGGTGAACGCCGAGCCGCGCGCACGTGGCTGCACGTAATCGCGCAAGGTCTGCATGTACTGGTCGAAGCTCGGTTCGTCCTGGGCATAGAGCTGGAGCACCCACGGGTTCTCGTCCAGTTCATCGAAGCTGTCCTGAAGCGCGTTTTCCAGGGCGTCGCGGGCATGCGCGAGCCAGCCGGGTTCCCGGCCTTCGGTGCCCAGCGGCACCAGCTCGTAGAAGGCGGCCACCGATTGGCCGTCCTCCAGGAGCATCGATTTCGACTCGGGCAAGAACTCCACCCAGGGCAGCAGTTCCACGAAGGACGGTGCGACGTCGTACAGCGCCTGCTCGTCGGCCACGGTCGCCGGCTTGCGGCCCTGGACCGCGGCGCCGGGTTCGGGGATGCCGGCTTGCTGCAAGGCCTCGACGTGGCGCTGCCAGCCGTCCGGCTGCTCGTCGGCGGCGGTGTCTTCGGCGCTGACGGCAGCCAGCTTCGGCCATGGAAGTTTCCACCGCATCAGTAGTCCTCCGTCCTCTCGCCAGGCATCGCGTACTGCACGCGCTGGTACAAGGGGAAAACCGTCGTGTAGCCCGGCACGGGAACGGGGTCGGTGCCGGCCAGGTGCGGGTACACGTACATCACGAGATCGGGATTGGGCAGACGCTGGAACTGGCGGTGAACCTCATTGCGCGCGGTGCGCGTGTAGCGCATCTGCTCGACAGGTGCGGCCTGCACGTCGGCGTCGGTCAGGGGCCGACGCAGGCTCTGGCGCGCATCGAGCAACTGGCGGCCGGCGTTCCGTCCGGCTGCGCCACCGCCGTCGCCGGCCTCCTGCTGCCAGATGTCCATCATCGTGCGGTCACCGTGGGTCAACAGCTTTTCCTTGCTGGTGGCGCAGCCGGCGAGCACCGCGACGGCGAGGGCCAGTGCTAGGCCACGGGCCAGGTTAGTCAAGTTCAAGGGCATGGCTTTCTCCTGCGCGGTGATCGACCTTGCGGCCTTCGGGATCGAAGTCGATGGCGAGCGGCTTTTCGAGGTGGACGGCAACCTTGGCGCCGGGTTGGACATAGACGGCGGCGAAGGCTTGGCCGTAGAGCTTGTTGACCCAGGCCGACATGTCCCGGACACCGCCCGCGAGAATCTGGCCGACCGCTTCTTGGCCGGTGATGCCCACGGTGCCGATGGAGCCGTCCGAGCCGACATAGGACATGCGGCCGCTGCCACTCTCGATGAGCGAGGCCACACCGGCACCGGCCGCGGTGATTAGGGCCTGCGAGCCGAGGTATTGCTGGGCGTTGCTGCGCCGCTCGCCGCTGACGCAAGGAATGCCGTGGGGATCGCTGATCCAGCCCAAGCCGTCGCGCTGTTGGTTGTTCTGCTGGTTGCCCTCGCGGTCTTCGGGGATCGTGCGAATCGTGCCGTCGTTGAAGACGAACGTGATGCTGCGCACCTGACCTCGCACGCACGAGAGCGTCCAGTCGCCCGAGGCGGTGCCGCTGAACACGGCGCCGGCCACGTCGGGAATGTCGATGCCATTGGCGGTCAGGTTGTCCGGCCCGACCAGAACTTTGAACGGATAGGGATCGTTGACCGTGCCGTCGATCGGCACGCGGCCGATCAGGGCCGTCATCGCCACCGATCCCATTAGCGTCGAGTTGGTCGGCACGGTATAGACCGGCTTGGCATTCTTGACCCCGGCGGCGCGGGCGCCCGCGTTGGCCACGGTTTCAGCGGTGGTTTCGAGCGTGCTCTGCGCCGGGCCGAAGCTCGTGGGGAAGCTCATGCCGCCGCTCGCGCCACGCCCCCCGTTGCGCCCCTCGGCGGGCTTTGCGTCGTCCGGCTCGACCCACCGCACGCCGCCCTCCATGCCGGCCTCGTCGCCGCCCTGCAGCCCCAGGCCCACGGGCAGGTCCGCATGGCCGCCGCCGCGCCCGCCGATGCTGTCCAGGCGCCGCTGCAGGTCGGCGAGCAGCCCTTCGGTCTGCTGGCGCGCGCTGGCCGCCTGCTCTTGGTCGCGGCGCAGGTTGGACCGCTCGGATTCGAGCGCCGAGTTGATGCGCTGGTCGATGGAGTTCTCGCGCTGGCGCAGCCGCTGGTTCTCTTCACGCTGCGACTTGTTGTCCGAGAGCGCGGTCTGAAGCTCGGTGCGCAACTGCTTCACTTGGGCAACGAGCGTCGCCACGGTGTCGCGCGGGGTGTCGCCTTCGATGCCCAGCGCCTTCATTTCCTCGGGCGTGAGCTGGGCGCCGTTGTCCGCCGCGGGTGGCGCCGTGCCGCCTCCACCCGAGAACAGCCGGATACCGGCGAACAGCACCAGGATGGCGACAGGGATCATCAGCCACTTGAGCAGGCCGTTACTGCGCATGGCGGGCCTCCTTGGCGTTCTCGTCGCCGTCCGGCTGCGGCAGATGCACGGCAGGGTCGAAGCGGTGAATCGCCGGCAGCAGCGACTGCGCGAGGCCGCGGCCGCGCGTGACCAGGTACAGCACGGTCGTGTCCTCGGTCGTGCCGCGCGGGCCCAGCGCCTCGTGCTGGAAGGTGGCGGTGAGGAAATCGCCTTGCAGCACGCGCGGGTCGAGCGCGACCCAGTCGGCGCCGGTGTTGGTGAGGCGCACGGCAGTCACCCATTGGTCTTCCAGGCGCCACGACGCGAGCACGGCCGCGCGCACCGGCAGCGTTGGCATCAGTGTGTCCAGGTCGAGGTCGCGGGGAAGGTTGACCCGCATGACGCCCGGAAGCGGCTCGACGGTGCGCAGCGGTGCGTAGAGGTTCTGCGCGGCGAAGCGCGTCAGCACGACAGGGACCGGAGTTTCGCGCCGCGCGGTCCGCGCACCTGCCTGGCCCTGGGCGCGTGCCGGGGCCTCGGCACTGTCGGCCTGCTCGCCATAGCGTCCCGGTGCGCTGTCACCCTCGACGATGCGCACCGGCTCCAGCTCGGCTTCCCCGTCCTTGGGCGGTTCGGCTGCGATGTCCAGCAGGATCAGCGCGCCCGTGTCGGCGTCCTGCAGTTGCAACCGCGTGGGCTCGATCGGCTCGCTGGCACGCAGGTACACCGCGCCGCCCGCACTCTGCACGCGCAGGCGTTTGCCCACGCCTGCGGGCACGCCCACGCGCACGTTCCGGTCGATGAATACGATGCGTTCCTGACCGACCTTCAGCGGCACTGCCAGTGGCATGCGTTCCCAACGCAGGATCTCCACCGCCTGGGCGACGGGTGCCGCGGCCACGGCCAGTAGCCCCAGCAGCGCGAGTACAGGATGCTTCATGGGGTGTTTCCTCCTTGAGGCGCTTGCGGATTCAGGTCACTCGGCGCCGGGCGCGCCGGCTCCGGTGCACTGATGCGCTGGGGCGCGCCTTCGTAGCAGTCCAGCGCCAGGCCGAACGGGTTGCGGGCGGGATCGACGTCCACCCGCGTGACCTTGATCGGATAGCGCACCAGGGCGCGTTTGACCTGCTCGGCGCCGTAGTACTCGTCCGCCGTGATGTCCAGCGTCACCACCCAGTCGCGATCGGATACGGTGCGCACGCGCGCCGTGGGGTCGTCGCCATAGCCGCGGCCGGGAATCTCGTAGATGCCGCGCACGCGCTGACGCAGCTCGCCCGTGGAGCGGCGGTAGTCATAGTCCGCCCGCAGGAAGGCCTGGCAGGACGGGGTGAGGTACGGCGAGAGCGTATGGAGGTTGCGCGAGTAGTCTTCTTCGCCATTGGTCGGCCAGCGGTTCAGCGTCTGGAACACGTAGAACGTGAACGCATAGACCGATTCGGGCGGCACTTCCCACCACTTGCGGGTACTGCCAGAGCGCAGGTCGGGCGGGACGTGGATGGTCAGGTCGCGCGGCGCGCTCCACCAGCCGCCGCCCATGACCAGGGCGACAATGACCAGCGCGCCCGCGCCCAGGCGCAAGGTCTTGATGTGCGCCTGCAGGTGGGCGATCTCGTTCTTGAAGCGGCTCATCGCATGCTCCTGCGGGTGGACCAGAAGCCCGAGCGCGAGATCAGCACGTGGCCGCCCACCCAGCCGGCCATCAGCGGATGGCGCGTTGCGATGCGCCACTGCAACTGTCGATACAGCCAGGTGTCGGGGCGCCCACGCTTGAGGCGGCGCAGGATGCCGCCGCCGATGAACACGCCCAAGGCCACGCCCAGGACAACGAACGTCGGTGCGATGGCGATCGTGCGGAACACCCACGAAAGCGGCGCGCCGACCAGCAGGCCGGCCGCGCCGGACAGGCCGCAGCAGATCCACAGCTCGTCGGCGGTGAGGCCGCGCACGACCACGGGATGGCGGTTGAGCCGGTGCGGAAGGAACGTGACCGTCCCGTCCGCACGGACGTGCTGCTGCTCGGACATACCGGCCTCGCTTACAGGATGCCGGTGGCTTCGGTGAGCAGCCAGATGCCGATCACGAGCAGCACGGCGCCGATGGCGACCGTGAGGCCGAATTGGCCCCACGTCTTGCGGCCGGTGTGGATCTCCGCGTAGGTGCCGTAGGCGTGGTAGCAGACGCCGATGAACATCGACGCCACCACCAGCAGGGCCACGAGCATGATGATGTCGTAGCCGTAGTTGCGGATGGTCTCCATGATGCCGTTGCCGGTGCCGCGCGTCGGGTTCTCCAACTGCGGCAGACCTTGCGCGAACGACAGTGCGGGCAGCGCGGCGGCGCCCAGGGCCACGGCGGCGCGCTGGGCAAAACGGGAAGTGAGGTTGCGGTTGTGCATGGTCGGGCCTTTCATGTCAGGACAGGAGGAAGAAACTCAGGACGAGGTACATCGCGACGAAGCGGATGCAGACGCCGAGGAACTGGCGCTGGTTGAGGCGGCTCTCGGACCACCCCACATAGGCCGTTCGGATGGCCCAGACGCCCCACACGAGCAGGACCGCGAACACGACGCCGACCAGGACGGTCGCCATCGCGGAAGGCGCGATACCGCTGTTGGCTTGAAATGCCGAGACCTGGGCGCCGTTCATTGCTCGCCCTCCGCAGTCGTCTTCGGCGATGGCGAAGCGGCCCGCTCGGTGCGGTAGTCGCCGGCCAGTTCGGAGGGGTCGCGCGGCTGAGCGCGTGATGGCGTCAGGTGGAACTGGATGCCGGCGCGCACGCGCGCCAGGTCAGCCAGCAGCCGTGGGTAATCGAAGTGGTAGCGCTCGCCCGGCTGGATGGGGGCATGCGCGGCGCTGTCCGCGACGGTGCGTTCCAGCGCGTCGAGCTGGCGCAGCGCGGCGACCAACTCCTGGCGCTGCGCCGGGGACTCGGCCAATGCCATCGGGGACTGGCCCAGCACGAGGGCCGTCACGAAACAAGTGGGCACGCCGCGATGCGCGGCGCGCAGCCAGATCGAAGCCACCATCGCGCCATTCCTGTGTGATCAGCAATGGGTTGATCGTGGAGATCAGGGCTGTTTCAGGCCGCAAACAATAGGAACTGGCGGACGACCGGATTGGGCATGCTGCGAGCGAACCTACAAAAGCACGGGTCGCGCTTCGATTATTGCGTTTTTCGAGTATTTCGAATATGATCGGCTCTGCAACCGTTTTCGCTTAGGAGCTACCCATGACCACCGCCACTGCCCAATCCAAGATGACCCTTCCCGCCGCGGGAGAGGTGAAGGCAGCCGTCCAGGGTCAACGTGCCTTGGCGGCTTACCTCGCAACCCAGTTCGAGACGCAGCACATCCAGATCTTTGATGACCACAAACAGGCTCATCAGGTGGAACTGCCTACCTCGGCTTTACGCCTGCTGGTCGACATCCTGGCCGAGTTGGCCGATGGCAATGCAGTAAAGGTGGTGCCCGTCCATGCAGAGCTGACGACCCAAGAGGCGGCGGACTTGCTCAACGTGTCCCGTCCCCATTTCGTCAAGCTGCTCGAAGATGGGGTGTTGGCATTTCATCGCACCGGCAAGCACCGCAGGGTGAGGTTCGCCGATCTGATGCAGTACAAGGAAGCGCGCGAGCGCGCCAGTGAGCAGGCGATGGCCGAACTCGCTCAGCAGTCGCAAGAGTTGGGAATGGGATACGAATGAGGCATTCCCCATTCACCGCCGTCTACGACGCGTGCGTTCTATATCCCGCGCCACTGCGGGATTTCCTGATGTGGCTCGGCCTGTCTGGCCGCTTCCGGGCGCGGTGGAGCCAAGCCATTCATGAGGAGTGGAAACGCAACCTGTTGATCAACCGCCCCGATCTCACCCGGGTTCAGGTCGACAGGACGTCGGATCTCATGGACCGGGCAATTCCGGACGGCTTGGTGGAGGGCTACGAAGCGCTCGTGGCAGGCCTGACATTGCCCGATCCGGACGACCGGCACGTCCTGGCTGCGGCGATTCGCTGCGGTGCGAGCGTGATTGTGACGTTCAACGAACGGGATTTCCCGAACGATCTGCTGGCTCCGTACGGCATCGAATCGCAGCACCCCGATGAGTTTGTGGACAACCTACTGGATCTGGACGCGGCCGCCGTGGTGTCGGCTGCGCAGCGCCAGCGTGCCCAACTCAAGCATCCGCCGATCGAGGTGGACCGCTATCTCGAAATCCTGCTGCGCCAGGGCCTTGTGCAAACGACCAAGGTGCTGGCGACCTATCGCACCATTCTCTGACCCGCCGAGAGCCACGGATGACCAAGAATCCTTCATCAGACGCCACTTTGCCGAAAGGCATCCATCGAAGCTGGAAGCTGCCGGACACGTCGCTGGGCGCCCTGTGGGATTCCATCGTCATGGACGAAGCTCTCAAGAAGCAGTTGCTGTCACAGGCGATCGTCAACTTCACGGTGCGCCCCAAGGTGGAGCGCACGGTACTCCCCCTGCACGGCGTGATCTTGTTGGTCGGCCCGCCGGGGACTGGGAAGACCTCCTTGGCACGGGGCTTGGCGCATCGTGTGGCCGAATCTTTTTCTTCTGCGAAGTTTCGATTGCTGGAAGTAGAGCCTCACACGCTGACGAGCTCTGCAATGGGAAAGACTCAACGCGCCGTGGCAGACCTGTTCTCGCAATCGATCGCAGAATCCGCAGCGGCGGGCCCGACGATCGTCCTTCTGGACGAGGTCGAAACGCTTGCGGCTGATCGAGCCAAGCTCAGCCTGGAAGCCAACCCGGTTGATGTGCACCGGGCCACCGACGCGGTGTTGGTGCAGTTGGACATGTTGGCCGAACGCAACCCGCATCTGCTGTTCGTGGCCACCAGCAACTTCCCACAGGCCGTCGACAGTGCCTTCCTATCTCGTTGCGACATGGTGATGGAGGTGCCACTGCCCGGCAAGGATGCCTGCAAGCAGATCCTGGTGGACTGCCTGAATGGCCTGGCAAAGACATTTCCGGGGATTGGCAAGCTTTCCTCGGCTCACCAGTTCGACGCGTGCGCTGGCGAGTGCGTCGGATTGGATGGTCGGGCCATTCGCAAGGTCGTAGCCAACGCCCTCGCGGCCGACCCGCAAGTGGCTATCGATCCGAACAAGCTTTCCGTAGAGCACCTGCGCAGTGCGATACGACAGGCAACGCAAATGCGCCTTCAAGGAGGGAAGCAAAAATGACCACCGTTGTCAGCCGGACGTTTCGCAGCTCGCCGCACCGCGATGCGTTGCAGACGTGGGATGCCATTGTCGAACTGCTCACTCAGGGCAAGGACGGCACGGCTCGCTCTGAACTCAGGGCCGTGGCGGGCGTGGCCGCCAGCTTGATCGCCGACCAGGCACCCAAGAGCGCGCCCATCGTTGCGACATGCGATGGACCACGGACCAGGATCTACTGCCTCTTCGACGAAGACGCGATCGATGGTGATGATGCCAACGAAGAAGTCTTGGGGTTCGAGCCGTTGAAGGGAGACTGGGGAGTCTCGCTGCCGTGTCCGAAGGAGCAGCTCGGCTGGGTGCAAACCGCGCTCAAAAAGCACAGTTCTCGCATCATTGCACGGGACTTGAGCCAAGGAATTGCCACGCAGGCGCAGGCCGATGCTGGACAAGCGCTGTCGCTCGACCTCGGAGGTTTCCTCAAGTCATGAGCACCGTCGCCACCTACTCGTACACGCACTCGGTTACCTATGTGACCGACAACATCCTCAAGAGCTTGAAAGACATCATCCTGCTCAGTGGGCTGGACCCCGAGCACTTCGCGGATCGCTGGGAGAGCAATACCCGAGCCATCAAGACGTGGCTCGGGACCGGTGATCTGCGCAAGGTGATTCTGGAGATCTACAACCCGGCAACCGACAAACTCGTGACCCGATGGGATATCGACATCGTGTATGGGTGGTCCGATGGCGACGGCAGCTTCTGGACGGATACCGAGCAGTTGAAGTACGCGATCAAGAAAGCTGGGCTGCTGCCATCGCAGGCCAAGTACAAGTTAATGCTCGATACAAAGCCAGGGCGGCCTGATGTGGAGGGGTGGAGCAAAGGAAGTTATCGCTCGACGGATGGAATGGTCAAGCAGAGCCTAGGCTCGACTGTCGAACACAGCGGCCTGGCGGGTCAGGCCGGATATTGGAGGCAACGCTGATGCTGTCGATCGATGAAGCTTTTCGCAAGTTCAAGTCGCGTCTGGAACTCAACGAACGCGAACAGAAGAATGCCTCGCAACGCCAGAACGAAGTGCGGGACTACCTGCAGACCAAGTTCGGCATTGCGCGCAGCTTCCTGACCGGGTCCTATGCTCGATACACGAAGACGAAGCCGCTCAAGGATATCGACATCTTCTTCGTGCTGAAGGACTCGGAGAAGCATTACCACGGCAAGGCCGCATCGGTAGTGCTGGATGATTTCCACTCTGCATTGGTGGAGAAATACGGTTCGGCGGCCGTGCGCAAACAGGCGCGCTCGATCAACGTGGATTTCGGTGTTCACATCGACGCGGAGGACAACACGGACTACCGGGTGGTCAGCGTGGATGCGGTGCCCGCATTCGACACCGGCGACCAGTATGAGATCCCCGATACGGCGTCCGGAAAGTGGATCAAGACGGACCCGGAGATCCATAAGGACAAGGCGACCGCAGCGCACCAAGCCTATGGCAATGAGTGGAAAGGTCTCGTGCGCATGGTGAAGTACTGGAACAACAATCCCAAGCACGGCGATCAGAAGCCGGTGAAGCCCTCGTTCCTGATCGAGGTAATGGCCCTTGAGTGTCTTTACGGCGGCTGGGGAGGATCGTTCGATCGCGAGATCCAGTCGTTCTTTGCCACGCTTGCCGATCGTGTTCATGACGAGTGGCCGGATCCCGCCGGACTTGGCCCGGCGATCAGCAACGATATGGATGCCGCGCGCAAGCAGCGCGCGCAGCAGCTGCTGTTCCAGGCGAGCCAGGACGCAAGCATCGCCATCGACCACGCGCGTCGTGGTCGCAATATCGAAGCGCTTCGCGCCTGGCGCGCACTGTTTGGCCCCAAGTTCCCACTGTCCTGATTCCATCGGCTTCCATACACGTCCCATCGAGGTACAGCATGTCCCAGTGGTCGCTTTCCCAGCTCCTGTCGTCCCTGCATGAAGACATCCAGCAGCGCTTGTCCGTAGTACGCAAGACCTTCGGTCACCCGGGTACGAAGGGGGATGCGAGCGAGAACGTCTGGATCGACATGCTGGATACCTATCTGCCCAAACGGTACCAGGCGGCGAAGGCGCATGTGGTGGACAGCCTGGGGAACTTCAGCCAGCAGATCGATGTGGTGGTGTTTGATCGGCAATATTCGCCTTTTATCTTCACCTACGAGAACGAGACGATCATTCCAGCCGAAAGCGTGTACGCCGTGTTCGAGGCCAAGCAGACGGCTGACGCGGGGCTTGTGGCCTATGCCCAGGAGAAGGTCGCCAGTGTGCGCAGGCTGCACCGCACGAGCCTGCCGATCCCGCACGCTGGCGGGACCTACCCAGCGAAGCCGTTGATTCCGATTCTGGGTGGCTTGCTCACCTTCGAGAGCGAATGGAGTCCTGCATTGGGCCCATCCATGGACAAGGCGCTGAACGCAAACCTCACCGAGGGGCGTCTGGACATCGGATGCGTTGCCGCCCACGGGCACTTTTTCTATGACCAAGCCAGCGGCGCGTACAGCTACACCAACGAAAACAAGCCGGCGACCGCGTTTCTTTTCAAGCTGATCGCGCAGCTTCAGTTCAGTGGAACGGTCCCCATGATCGATGTGGAGGCTTACGGTCAGTGGTTGACCAAGTGAGGGGTCGCTGTGGCAAGCATACGTTCGGAGTACCACCGGTTCCTGGCGCACTTGACGCAGCGGCACGTGCACGACGACGTGCGCCGGCTGGCGCACCTGGTGCTCGATCACCTGCAGCCACTGGCCGAGGTCGGTGCTGCACGCCGGGGGCGCTCCACGCGCTTGGCGCCGCTGGCCATCGCGCATCTGGCGCAGATGCCTGTCGCCTACGACGGGGACGCGCGCGGCCCCGAAAACGGGCCGGCGCTCGGGCGACTGCACCAGCTCGAAGTCGGGCCGTTTCGAGGATTCATGCGGCAGGAGACGTTCGACCTCAGCCATGACATCACCTTGGTCTACGGTGCCAACGGCACCGGCAAGAGCAGCTTCTGCGAAGCCTTGGAAGTGGCGATGCTCGGTTCGATCAGCGAAGCGCAGGCCAAGCGGGTCGACCAGCGGACGTACTGCAACAACGCTCGCCTGCGCCGCCACATCGCGCCAGTCCTGTCGTCTACGGCGGCGGGCGAGGCGCAGGCCGTCCAGCCCGACGAAGCTGAGTATCGCTTCTGCTTCATCGAGAAGAACCGCCTCGACGATTTCGCCCGAATCGCCGCGCGGACCCCGAGCGATCAGCGCCAGCTCATCGCCACCCTGTTCGGCGTGGACCAGTTCAGCGAGTTCGTGCGCGGCTTCAACCCCTCGCTCGATCAGGACCTGATGCTTGCCGGCGTGCAGGCGGCGCAGCTGGCGCAGCGTCGCCTGCAGTTGGCGAACTCCGAACAGACCATCGCCGCCTACCCGCAGAAGATCGCAGCGGTCGAGGGCCTGGAACAAGCTTTGGCGCAGCGCATGTCACCTGGCGCGACCTATCAAACCTGCGTGGACTGGCTGCTGGGTACGCCGCAGCAGCAAGGACGGCTACCGTATGTCCAGGCTCAGCTGGACGCCAACCCGCCTGCCATTCACGAGGTGACCCAGGCCCGCCTGCAAGCGTTGCTGGCAGAGGCCTACCGCGTCCAGGGACTGTGGCAAGCCTCTTCCGCGCAACTCGCGGCCCGCGCCGGCGAGGTGTCGTACGCGAAGCTCTACGAGGCCGTGCAAGCGTTGGCGGACGGGGCGACCGCGTGTCCGGCATGTGGAACCGAACTGGCCGCCGTGGCGCAGGACCCGTTCGCCAGGGCGCGAATGGGCCTGGAGCAGCTCGCGCAACTGGCCGTCCTGCAGCAGCAGGAGGCCGGGCATCGGACACAGTTGAGCGAGGCGGTCCGAGCGCTGTGTGACGAAATGCGCCGCGTGGTGGCGGCGGCTGGGGTCGCTTGTCCTGCCGAATCGCAGGCCGCGGGCCTGCCACTGCTGCCTCCCACGTCGGCGGGCAATTGGCTCGGCGGCGGGGTGAATGGGGACCAGCGCGCCTGGCAAGCCCTCTTACGGATCGCACAGATCATCGAAGGCTTCGACGCGCAGGCGCGCGACGTGAATGCCCAGCGCGGCGCGATGGCCCAGGAGCGGGACCGCCTGCAACAGCATCAGCTGGAGATCGAACGGCTGCGGACCATGCGCACGACTGCGGATCAGGAGCTGGCGGCCGCCCGCCAAACCGTGGCCCAATTCGACGACGCGAACCGCGGCCTGATCCAGGCGGCCACGGACGAAATGCCGGTGGTGGTGCACCATCAGCGGGTCAAGGCCGCCTACGACGGTTTCCTGCCCGAGATTCAGGCATACCTGACCGCTCTGCCGGGGGTTCTGCTACAGGGGCTGGGAGACCAAGCCCGCCATCTCTACAACGCATTCAACCGGGCCGATCCGCCCGGCGATCTGCTGCACGCGCTGTGGTTGCCCGTGGCCGAGAACGGCAAGATCGAGGTGGAGTTCGCCGGCGAGCCGGGCGCGCGCTACGACGCGTTGATCGTCTTCAGCGAAGGGCACATCAAATGCCTGGGCCTGGCGATTCTGCTTGCCAAGAACCTCGCGCAGGGCTGCCCCGTGGTCATATTCGATGACGTCGTCAACGCGATCGACGACGACCATCGCGATGGCATCTGGCGTACCTTCTTCGAGGACGGTTTGCTCCACGGCAAGCAGGTTATCCTCACCTCGCACGCAGAGGAGTTCCTGCACCGCATCCAGCAGGAGTTGGGCGTGCGCCGCGCCGCGGCCATTAAGCGCTACAAGTTTCTCCCGCATCAGGGAGAGCACGAACTGCGGGTCGACAGCGACCCGCCAGCGAAGAACTATGTTCTTCTGGCCCAGCAGGCGTTGGCGGCTGACGAGAAACGCGAGGCACTGCGTCAGGCCCGGCCGGCGCTGGAGAGTCTGACGGACCGCCTGTGGACGTGGCTGGGTCGGCGGGCGGACGGCCGGATCGACATCAAGCTGAGCGGGCCCCGCGCGCCTTGGGAGCTGAACAATAAATGCACCAAGTTGCGGTCGGCCGTCGAGCGTATCGCGGCGCAACATGCGGGTGCGCCGGATGCCGTAGGGGCGTTGGTCCGGCTGCTCAATGTCAGCGGTACGAGTATTGAATGGGGTTACCTCAATAGCGGTGTGCACGACGCTCAGCGCGATCATGAGTTTGATCGGGCGACGGTAAGAACGGTCGTCGAGGCGGTTACGGCGTTGGATGCTGCTCTTGATACCCTGCAGAACCGATGAACGGCACACGGCTTTGCAGAGCCGTGCCGCCCGTGTCACCTCATAAGTACTTCTTGAAGCTGCCTGCGGTCAGGCTGACTGCCATCCCCAGCAACGCCGCGCTGGGCAGCAGGATGACCAGAGGATGCACCGATATGGGCAGAGCGAGATAGGTGGCCCAAGGCAGCACGGCCAACGGCATCAGGCTGGCCTTCGCGCGGTGGTAGATGAAGCCGGATTCGCGGCCCGCGCCGAACCGGCGCACATCCCGTCGCACCAGGCCGTCAATCAGGCCGACGAATGCCGCCGTGAGGATCAGCGGCAGCGTGAGCACCAGGACCAGCAGGCGCACCAGGAAGGTGAGCGTCGTGAAGGCCGCAGCGATCAGGTAGCTTTCGGCCCAGACATAGACTTGGCTGATGTAGTAGCGGAAGTTGCGGCTCTGCCCGTGGCTGGGCGCGCGGACGCGCTCGGCGGTCTGGCTCATGCGCTCCAGCAACCCCGAGCGCACGAACACCCACTCGTACCCGGTATCCACCAACTCGTGCGCCGTGCGCCCGGGCTCCTGTACCACCACGCTGCGCGTGAAGTGGTTGGACAGGTGCCCGAGTTCGTACCGCAGCATCTGCTGGGAGTGGCGCCAGCCCTGGTCCTTCCAGAACAGGTGCATGCCGGCGCACTCCACCACGATCGAGAACAGCAGCGAGCCAATGAGCACCCCGAGCAGCCGGAACGGTAAGGTGATGGTGCCGACGATCAAGCCTTGGCGATGGTTCTGCTCCCGCTGCGCGGTCGAGGCGGCATCCTTCATGGCACGGCCTCGTTGCCCGCGCCATCGTCGGCGCCGGTGGCCACCGCGCCGGGCTCGGCCGCAGCGGCATCGTCCAGCAGGTCGTCGGGCAAGGCCGCATCCTGCAAGGCCGACGAGCTGGTGAACTCCCACCACTGCGTGGCCTCGCTGTAGCTCTGGCGCATGTACCCGGCCAGTTGCTGCAGGTCCGCCGGCATCACTTCATCCGGGTCCGGCGCCGGCAGCGGCATACGCACCTTCCAGAGCTGGCCGCCCTGCAGCAGCGCGAAGCACTGGCCCTTGGGCAGGCCGACGACGTGTGACGGCTCGATCATCGGCACGCTGGCCATGCTGATGCGGTCCTGGGTGTTCGACGTGAAATCCGTCGCGCCGCGGATGTCTGAGCTGTCCGTCGCGCCCGAGACGATGGTGGTTGTATAGACCTCGACCTTCGGCAACTGCCTCGTCAGCAGTTCCGCGGTGGCCGTCTCGCGCACGCGCAACATGAATAAATTGTTGAAATTCCCGATCACTTGGCCGGCCTTCGCGCGATTTCCGATGCGGGCCTCGATGTCCGAGAGCGTCTGCGTGTACGCCGTGACTTGCAGGCCGGCACCGCCGCCCTTGTTGATGAGCGGGATGAATTCATCGCCCATCAGTTCATTGAATTCGTCCGCGTGCACGTTGATCGGCACGCGAGCGCCAGCCACTGCGCCGGGCAGGCCATCGTCGATTCCGTGCTTGTAGATGTGTCCGGCCACCGAAACCAGGTCAGAGAACATCGAATTGCCGACCGCTGCGGCGACCTCGGCGTCAGACAACGCATCCAGACCCACATAGACGATGGCCCGCTTTCGGATGACCTGCATCCAGTCGAAGATCGGGCGCGGGTCGGCCAGGTCGGAGTAGTTCGGCGCCAGGAGCTGGGCGATCTTGCCGCTCGTGAGCTTTTCCAGCAGCGGCAGCAGCGATGCAACGATCTTGTCGAAGTAGGTCTTGTCGTAGCGCACCGCCGAGCGCAGGCCATCGAGCACAGGGTCGTAGTTGCGCGCCTGGGAGAGGTATTGCTCCAGCGCCACCACACGCTTCTCGCGCCCGATCATGTTCCTTGGGATGTTCTTCTCGTTGAGCTTGGCCTCGATCTGGACGATCACCTCCCAGGCCTTGGGCTCCGTCTTGGCAAAGTAGTGCTGGGCGTACTCAATGAACAGCGCGTCGATGTTGATGACGTGGCGCTGGATCAGCATGTAGTCCGGGCGCTGCCCCAGTTCCACCAGGGCGCGGGCGATGATGTTCACGAAGCGCCATGCGAACTCGCGGAACGCCGCGCTGTTGCCTTCGCCGGAGAGCTGCCCCGCGATGCGTGTCGCCACTTCCGAGATCCGACCGAAGCGGCCCACGGCGTTGTAGCGGGCGCTGATTTCCGGCCAGCCCAAGTGGAAGATGTAGAACTCGCCTTCGCGGCCAGCGCGCTGGGCTTCGACGTACATCCGTTTCAAGAGATCGGCATCCCCCTTGGGGTCGATGACGATGACGACCTCATGCTCGCCGGCAGCATTCCTGCGGCGGATGTCCTGCGTGACGAACAACTCGGCCAGGCGCGTCTTGCCCACCCGCGTGGTGCCCAGCACCAGCGAGTGCCCGACGCGCTCGCCCAGCGGCAGGCTGACGTCCACTTCGTCGGGCTCGATGCCGTGCAGCCTTGGCAGGCCGCCGACAGGCGGCAACGGGCGCACGGGGTTGAAAGGCGCGTCCCAGCCGGTGAGCTTCGGCAGGCGCGAGAGCGGCAATGGCGCGAATTCCAGCCGTTCCTCCAGGCGCCTGGTCAGCCGGTAGGCCGGCGTCGGCTCGACGTAGCGGCGGAACTCGGGCCGGTACGTCTGCATCAGCCGATGCGTGTGCTTCTGCTCCCAGAGAAAGCCGCGCCCCACGAATAGGCGCTGCTGGCTGACCGGCACGTCCTTGCTGGTCATCACGTAACGCGGCAGACGGCGGATGTTGCGCCGGTAGCGCAGGATGATGCGGGCATCGCGGTAGCGGATCGCGCCGTAGGCGCCGAACGCCAAGGCGCTGCCGATGCCCATGGCCGGGCTCAGCGCGAGCGACCATGGGGCCACCAGGCACAGAAACGCGGCGCCTGCACACGCCGCGACGGTGTATAGCTCCACCGCTGGGCGTAGCAGAACCTCGACCGGCTGTTTGCCCGACATGGCTTCATTGCTCGATGCCGGTGGCCGTGATCAGCGCCGGGTAGTGCCGCAGGCCCAGGCGATCGGCCAGGTCGTCGCCGGCCACGGGCGCGAGCGGCACGCCCGGCACCAGGGCGCGCAGCCGCGCCAGGCCCTGCGCGGTCTCGACGTTGACGACCAGGCCGACCGCGCCACGTTCGCGCAAAGCGGCGGCGCGGCGCTGCAACCAGGCCCGGGAAGCCTCGTCGTCGCCGATGACCACGAACGGCCGCAGGCCGGGCGCTTCGATCACCCGTCGCGCGACGGTGCCGGGCGTGAGCTTGGCGCTGCGCACCGGCAGCATCGCGGCTTCGTCCGCCCGTGTGGCAGGAACCTGGGGCGTCGGGATGGACGGCCGCGCCGGTGCGTTGGCGCGCGGCTGGAGATTCAGGGCTTCGTAGTACGGCAATGCCGACGTGCCGCCACGGTCCTCGACAACGATCAGTGGCTCGCCGGCACGCGAGGCCAGCGGCAGGCCTGACAGCAGCATGAGTAGGCCCGTGAACGCGAGATGGGCGGGATGGGGTTTCGTCATGGGGAGGTCTCCTGGCGCGCCGCGAGGACCGCGGCGGCTGGTCGCGTGCCCTGCACGCGGGCAAGGTGGCGCGACACGCTGCGCCGATAGCGGGCGGCGGGCTCGCCGCCTGCGGGGCGGTGGTAGCGGCCGATCGCCAGCAGCCAGTCCTCGCCGGGGGTGTGCTGCTCCTTCAGGATCTCGGCGGCAACGGCCAGGTTGCGATACGGATCCAGCAGGTCGCACGCGCCGGTAAAGCGGTGCTTGTGGTAGCCGAGGTTGATCTGGCCCAGGCCCGCATCAATGCGCGTGTGCGGCGTGGCGCGCATCGCCTGCTGCAGGCCAGCGCAGGCGTCGGCGCGCGTGGCGAAGCGGCGCGACTGGCCGGCGACGTTGAGGGACCACGGCCACGGCACCAGGCGCCCGTTGCGCCGGATGCCGCTCTCCTGCAAGGCCACGGCGTAGAGCACGGTCGAGGGGATGCCTGCGCGCTGGGCGGCAAGCTGGTAAGCCGGTGGCGGAACCTCCTGGGCCAGGGCGGCAACGGCATACAGGCCGGCAGTGAGCACCAGTGCGCGCAGGGGCATGGCTACGGCTGGCGCTGCCATTGGCCGTTCACTTCGCGCACGGCGGCGGGCAGATCGCCGGGCAGGCCCAGTGACAGCCAGCGGCCGCCGTCGTGGTTGAGCGTGATGCTGCCGGCGCGCACGCGCGCCGGGTCGATCTGCGCGCGCTTGGCCCAGTCGCGGATGCGCGCGTCATCCTGGCGGCTGCCCACCATGTACAGGTCGAACTCCGCGCCCGAGGATTGCAGGCGCTGCACGAGCTGTCCGCAGGCTGCGCAGCCGTCCTTGACGAACACCGCCATGCGGCCGCTGCCGCGCAAGGGACTGCTGGATGGGCCGGCGCCCGGCTTGTCGTCGGGCAGGTTCACGCGCTGCATCCCCGGATTCAGGCGCTGCCAGGCCTCGTCGTAGGCGCGCTGGTAGGCGAGCAGCTTCTCGACGCGGCGCGCTTCCACCTGCACCTGCAGTTCCGCATAGCGGCGCCGTTCTTCGTCCGTGCGAGCTTCGATGCCCAGGGCGGACAGCGGGTCCAGGTTGGGCGAGTAGATACCCAGCGGCCCATCCATCAGCTCGCGGTAGCGTGCCCATTCTTGTGGCTGCAAGCCCCATTCGGTTGCCACCCGGTCGTCCAGCACGCGGGCGGCCAGCGGGCGCTCCTGGCTCTGTGCGTTGCGCGCCGAGGTCGTTGCGGGCTGCTGCGCCCAGGCGGGCCATTGCGACGACGCCACCAGGACCGCGAAAAGGAGGATCGACGGCTTCATGGGGTGCTCCGGTCAGGGAATCGCCACGCGGCGGGTCTGGTTGCCGGCCTGGAACACTGCGGTGTTGCCCTCGATCGCCTGCAGGCGCCACGGGCCGACCGCATCCCCGGGCAGCAGCACCTGAAGTTGGGCGGGCGTGAAGTCCCCGATGCTCGGCGCGACGGACACGCTGCGCTGGCCGGCGCGCAGTTCGGCGCCGACGACGCGGAATGGCAGCGGCGGCAGCTCGGTCTTGGAGGCGGCGGACGTGCGCGATGCGCGCCGCTGGGCGGGTGCGGTGGCACGCGCGGCGGCTTGGCGCGCCTTGATCTGCTCGACCTCCGCGCGCAGCGCCTGGAGGTCGTCGGCCGCTGCGTAGCCACTGAGAGATTTCTCGACCTGGGCCGCGCGTGCTTCCAGAATCTGGCGGGTGTCTTTGAGGTCAGCGTCCGTCGCGACGGCCGGGCGCTGCTGGATGGCCTCGATCGTCTCGGCCAAGCCAGTTGCCTGCGCTTCCAGGCGTTGCAGGCGGGAATCCAGCCGCTCCTGGTCGGCCTGGTCGCTGAGGGCCTGGTAGCCCAGGGCCGCCAAGACGCTGAGGAAGATCAACCAGAGCCACATCAGGCTCTGCACCACCACGGCGGCGGTCGATCGCTGGGCAGGTTGCGGGGCGTTCATGGCTGGCCTCCCGAAACCATGGGTGCCAGCGGGAACGTCTGCACCGCCTCGGTGGCGGGTGGCTCGGATGGGGACTCGGCGACCGCGCGATCGCCGGGCCGCTCGAAGCAGATTTGCCGTGCGCGGTCATCCGCGTGCAGTTCCCAGGCCGGGCCAGCCAGCGTGAGCAGCGCATCGCGCAAGGTCATGGGGCCGAGGTGCAGGTGTACCGCCGGCAACGGCAGCGCGTACAGCTCGATCACGGCATGCGCGGTCTGGCACAGGCCATAGCCGCTGCGTTTGAGCACGTGCCGAAGCCCATCCCCGACCGTGGCGCGGGCATCCTCGGGCATGGACACGTCGATGGTCTGCAACAACAGGTCGCGCTGCGCCGCCATGGGTGCCAGTTCGACCAGTGTGTAGCGGGCGTAGCGCACGACCGGGATGTACTCGGAAGCCTCGGGTTCAGGCGCGGCCAAGACTTCCGCGATGGTGTCGGGCGCGACCGGCGCAGTCGTCGTCGCGCAGCCACCGGCCAGCACCGACCACAGCAGGCCGAGAAATCCCGCCAGAAGGCGGCGTTCGGGATAGTGAAACCACGGTGGAGAGGGGCACATAGCTCGGCGTCCTGAAACATCCAGCCCTCACCATCGCCGCTCAGGCCGCGAGCGGCAGCAAACAATGCGAACCAGGCAGCGTCCGATTTACCGGGAGCGGCAAAAAAAACGGCCCCGAAGGGCCGTAAGTGGAACGTGTCATGCGGCGACAAGCTGCCGGGCCAGTGCGACCTCGACGGAATCACCGTCCTGGTTCAGGACATCGAGCCCGGATTCGGGCACGTCGCCCGAGGTGGACTGCGAGACCATGATCTTCTTGGCCATCAGCTCCAGGCAGGTCATCTGCGAGGAACCGGCGTAGCCGAGGTAGATCACACGCACGGGCTGCTTCTGCCCGATGCGCCAGGAGCGGCGTGCCGCCTGCTGGAGCGAGTACACGTTGTAGCCCGACTGCATGAACACGATCGTCGGGAACTCCAACAGGTCCAGCCCCGTCTTGACCAACTCGGGGTTGGTGATGAGCACGTCGATGCCACGGTCCAGTTGCTCGGCGATCCAGTCTTCGCGGCGGCTGGCATCCACGCTCGCGCGCAGCACCGCCACCTTGAAGCCTTCCTGCTCCAGCAACACCTTCAGGCGCGACGTGGTGTCGCGCGTGCCGGTATAGACCGTGTAGGCCAGGACCTTGCGGCCCTGCGCCTTCTCCTCTTTGCAGATGTCGATCAGCTCACGCTCCTTGGGGCTGATCTCGAACTCGTTGAACTGAGCCGGGACAAACGCCAAGGTGTTGCGCGTGCGCGGATGCACCACGGTCTCCGACCGGAAGCAGCAATCCGGCCAGGCCAGCAGCACGTTGAGGACCACACCCAGCAAGGTCGTATCGCGTCGCGCCAGAGCCTGTTTCAGCTCGGCGGTCAGCCGACCCGCCAGATCGCGGTAGGCCGCGGCTTGCGCCGTGTCCATCGCGACTTCACGGAACTCCTCGTCATACGGCGGCAGGACGTTGCCGCCGATGTCCTTGAGCTTGAGGAAGATCGTGAATGGCAGGATGCAGCGCAAGACGCCCTTGGGGCCGAAGCCCGGGGCCTTGACCGTGCGCACCGATACCTTGGTGCCCTTGGCCGTCTTGTGCGCCGTGCCGGTGCTCTCGGAGTAGATGTCCTTCAACACCCCGTGATCGCGCATGAACGCCATCGCAGCCGAGGTCATGCTGCCGCTCGTGGTCGGGCGGTAGCCGTCTTCGATCATCCGCCCCGGAAGGGCTCGGAACAGCAGGTGAAAAAGATCATCACCGTAGCCGCCCATCAGCGTGCCAGTCAGCAGCAAGGTCTTGCGAGCCTTCGCCGCCAGCACGCCCATGGCCTGGCCCTGGGCACTGCCCCCGTTCTTGTACTCATGCGCTTCATCAGCGATGAGCAGGTCGAACGTACCTTGCGGCAAGTACCTCTTGATGAACTCCGAGGGTTGATAACCGCCCTCGCCAAAGCCGAACTCCATGTTGGCCATCGCACGTTCCATGCGCGTGGCTTGACGGTCGGAAAACACCAGCTCGCCGTTGCCATCCATGAGGTTGATGAACTCGTGGATGTTGTCGCCCAGCATCGAGGCCAGGAAGCCGTCACCGAACTTCTGCATCAGCTTCTGCGCAGTGACTTCCCCGATGGTCGGGATGCGCTTCAGGGCTTTGAGGACGGCCGAGGACTGGTCGCTGCCGGACAGGCTGCGCGGGCGGATCAGCGTCCACAGGGGCGCAGCGCAATGGCTGCACTTCCTGCGGTACTCCTCGGCTTCGAGCGCGACCGGGTTGACCGGCTCGCCGTCGAGGTCGGTGATGACCGTGCCGCAGTCCGGGCAGGCCGCCACGTCGCCGTGGCGGGTGCGCCGCTGGGTGAAGACGGGCTTCCAGTGGAAACCCATCCGCATCCTGACGCGCCCCAGGACGAAGAACTCCTGGCCCGTGGGCTGCACGCCCAACTGCTCACGCAGCTTGAGGAGCTTGACGAGCGTATCCGGCCCATTGAGCACCCATACCTTGGCGCCGGCCACCGTCTCCTGGATCTCCCGCCGCCACTTGTAAACCAAGTGCGGTGGCGACAGGACCAGAGTGCGGCGGTAGCCTTCGGCGTTGAGCACGGCGGCCGCGGCGATGCCAACGGTCGTCTTACCACAGCCCATCTCGCCATTGACGATCGCGGCGCGTTCGCCACGGTCGATCAGCAGCTCGGCGGCGGCGTGGACGACTTCGGCCTGGGCCGGGAACAGCTTGCGTTTGAGGCTGGCGACGATGAGCTGCCGGTGCGCCTGCGGTTGGCCGGTATAGACAGGCGGGTTGGCGCTGTTGAGGGCGTCGAGCAGTTCGTCGCCGAACTCGCCGACGAAATCCTGAAGGCTCAGGGTCAGAGGGGATGATTCCGCGTCGAGCAGTTCGCCCTGTACGGGCGCGGCGTCAGCGGCAGTGGTTTCGAGATCGAAGGACATTGTGATGCTCCAATGAAAAATGGGGCATGCACCACCCCCAGCGGGGCAATGGCATGCCCCGTGGTGGGAAGGAAATCGGCGCGCGGCCGAAGGTGGTTGAAGATGCTGGCCTGAGTGGCCTGCGGGTGAACCGTGCTCAGTCTTCGGACGGCAGCACGATGGCAGTGACGCTGCGCCCCGCATCGGTGATGATGCGAATGGCGAGTCCCGGGTGGATCACATAGTGCGATTCCAGCGACGCGCCCGATTGAAGTGCAACGCCGTTGGCGTGCCATTGGCAGACGTTGACGTCACCCCAGTCGCCACGGGTGTGGCGCCTGAAGTACGGAATCGGGTCCAGGCGACCCGCGCGGACAAGGCGATCAATGCCTCGGCTGAAGATGAGCGCCCCGATGGGGAACGCCAGCCTCTGGCAGTAGGTTTCGATGCGATGCGATGCCATGGGCTCCTCCTTGAAAGGCTATTGAGCCACGACACCCCTGGCGGAGTGAAGTGGCTCCGTCAAGTGGATGGGATGACGAGGCGGCGCCTTCAGATCAGGTCGCGCTCTTCGGGAAGCTGGACCACCGTGGTCTGGTGGTCTTCGCTGGTCTTCACGAGCAACACCAGTTCCGGCGTGATCCGGTACTGGGAGATCATCAGGTTGTCCTGTTGGATTGCGACGTCGTTGGCTTGGCGGGTGGCCTCATCGATCTCGCCCCAGTCCCCGCGCACATGGCGCTGGACATAGGCCAAGGGGTCGATCAGGCCTCGCCGAGCCAGCCAATGCACCTTCTCGCTCAACTTCAACGTACTCGGTGCGAACAAGGGTTGCTTGCGCGGCGCAGGCCGCTTGAACGGATTGGGGAACATGGTGTTTCTCCTTCGATGTGGTACAGCAGGACGGCAGCGCGTCCGGTGGATCAGCGAATGGTCAGCACCTCGCCCCTTGTCGGGGAGCCAGGCGTCATGTCCCACGCGCGGATAACGGGCACAAACTTGTCGGTGAGGATGCGTGTCTCGGCGATGGAGCCGTCTTCGCGTTCGGTGAATTCCCGCTGGAGCGTCTTGTCCTTGTGGGTGTCACCTTTGACGACGAGCACGCGCCCCGTCTGGGAGCGCACGACGCCGGAGATCGCGCCCGCGGCCAGAGCCAGGGCGAGATGCCAGTGGGACAAGGCCCGCGCCGGTGGACGCAGCGACTGCTGCGCGGTCCCCAAGTGCGTGTCCAGCGACGGCCAAAGGCCTTGCAGCCGGCCAACCTCGTCGGCGAACTGTTCGGGCTCCATCGTCACGCGGAAGAAATGCTCCGGCTCGGCCGGACTGGCGGGGACGATGTACGGCAGGAACGGCCATTCGCTCGGCAGTTCCTCGGCTTCGACTTCGCCAAGCCCAACCTGCAGCAGCAGATTGCGCACGGCCTTGACGCCATCGGGTGCCAGCTCCCGCTGACGGACCCGGCGGCCGAAGATCACCACCTGCTTGAACTGCGTTTCCACCGCTCGGTAGATACGCAGATCGGTGTAGTGGCGCGTCAACCAGCCGACCAGCTCCGCGTCGAGCACGTAGCCGGGGACGATGAAGACCAGCACGCCGCCGTATTGCAACAGCGACAGCGAACGCTGATAGAACAGCTTTTCGAGGCGGGCACGGCCCTGGCCCTGATAGCCGATGTTGCCGTTGACGTCCTTGGACAGGTCGCCATACGGTGGATTCAGCCACAGTAGTCCGAAGGACTGCTTGGAGATCATCGTGTCCATCAGGTCCGCGTGCAGGCAGTGATCGACCAGGCCGCGGGCATGGCGCGCCCGCTCGGCGTCGAATTCGACGGCGAACGCCTTGGTCTGTTCGCGCCCGAGGGCATGAGAGGCTTCGGCGATTGCCACGCCTTCACCGGCGCAGGGATCGAGGATGCACATCGGCCCGTCGCTGGGCATCAGTGCGTTGAGGGCTCTTTCGAGCGTGGGTTCGTCGGTCGGGTAGTACCCATTTTTGGCGAAATTGCGGGCGAGCCGCGGGAACATGAGAGCCATGGAAGTCTCCTGGTTGGCGGGGATGAATGACGGAAGCACGCCAAGGCGTGCCTCCGAGGGTGGGTCAAGCCGCTACCGCTTCCGGCGTCCAAATCTTGGCCGGATAGGGATAGGCGGTGAGCGCGTCACTGCGGATCAGGGAGCCCAGCGCCAAGCTCAGCGCCGGCACGTCGATGGCGAGCCGATGGCCTTCCAGCGGCCCGAGGGCGAACGGAAGGCGGGCCAGCATCTCGCGGCTTTGCAGCAGTTCCAGCACGGTCTCGCGCCAGTGGTCGAGCAGCGGCAACGGGCAGGTGTCCCGCACCAGCATCCACAGGCGGTCAAGCCGGTGGGCGCTGTCACGTGGCAGCAGTGCCAATGCGCTGGCGTTGGCCTTGTCGGGCTTGACGCAGCGCCGGTCGAACAGCCACACGTTGGACAGCGAACCGAACAGCGTTCGCCGGTAGGCGCGCGTGATGCGCTTTTCCAGGCGATCGACGTTGCCGATGAATACCGGGACGCTGCCGCCCTGGTCGGTGATGACGTGGAACTGGTCCAGTCCCTGCTCGTCGCGCCCGAGGGTCAGGCGTGCAAGGAACTGCTGGACGGCGGTGTCCCGCGCCCAGATGGACAGGAAGATCAGGTTGCCCTGGTCATCGCCGACGCAGGCGTCGGCCATCACGTCCGGGCATTCGTCGATGCGGTACAGCGTGGAAGAAGTGTTTGCGGGCATGGTGGTGTCCTCGGATGAACGGGAACAGCACCGCCCGCTGGGGCAAGTACTGCCCCAGGGGGTGGAAGAAAACCGCTCAGTCCGGCTCGAACTGTTGGGTGTGCGGATTGAAGTGAAGCGCCTCGTCCACCGCGGTGATCGGCGTGAAGCCGTCCAGGTAGATGTTGTTGAGGTACTGGTCGCGGTAGGTCAGCGCCTGCCGTGCCTGCTCCTCGGTGAGGCCGTTGTCGATGAAGTACCCCAGCATTTCCTCGTCGGAGGAAACTTCGTCGTTGGACAAACTGCCGTCAACGAGCTTCAACAGCGAGAGCGGGAGTGCAGCCAGGATCGGGTCCATGTCGGTTCCTCCTGGCTCAGGCCAACAGCGCCGCGGCGGGTGCCGTGACAGCCGTGGGTGTGCGCCGCCGTGCGTGGTAGGCGCGAACGCCTGCACGCCAGTCGGCGGACTGCTCCGGTGCGAGGTCCAGATAGGACAGCGGGCACGAGTAATAGTACGGATGCATGGACTCTTCCAGCGGCTTGTAGCCCCACTGGTTGCCGCTTCGTTCCAGCAGATCGCAGCGGATGTAGCGCAGGGACTGGCCCGGCGCGAGATCACGATGCACACCTTCGACCTTGGCGGTCAGTTCGACCACGGACCACAGCACGTTGCTGCGCAATGCGTGAGCGATAACCTTCGCGCTGACGCGCTCGGTCTGCTGTGGTGCGATCAGTTCCGCGATCAGTTCAGACCGCGATTGGGGAGAGAAATACCAGCCCATGAGAGGCCTCCTCGAAAAGTTGAGCTGGAGGCCTCCCCGTGGGGAAGAACCCCCAGTGGGTGATGGAATGCCGCAGGTGCAGCGAAGGAAAACCTATGCCTTGCCCTTAGTCCCAGTCGTCATCGTCGCGATCACAACCAGCCGGGCAGCTGCCGAACTCGATCCCATGCGAGCAATAGCCGTGCTCCGCATTCCAGTCCTGGGTTTCCTGCCGTTCGGCCGGTGTTGCGTAGTCTCATTCCTGTGCGATCTTCAGCGCCTGTGCGCGCTGTTCTTCGGGCAATCGACCGAGTTGCGCGTCGATCGCCGAACTGAAGCGTTCGACGTAGTAGTCGTGAGACAGTCCGCAACCCTTGGTGGCTTGTGCGGCTGCCGTCTCGCAGAGAGCCCGCCACGCGGGTTCATCCAGCGCGGAGCGGGGTATATCGCAAGCGATGGTGGACATGATGAAGACCTCCAGAAGATGGCCAGGGCCTCCCCCGCATGGGGAAGGAACCCCGGCGGGTGGATGAAGAACACCGCGCATGCGGCGTCTGCGATCACGCAGGTTGCAGTTCGGCCTGGCGGCTCCACTCCTGCGTCTTGAAGTCCAGCGCGTAGCCCAGCTCGCCCAGGCGGACGATCTGTGCACGCAAAGCGCGGCGGTCGATGGTCGAATCCAGTTTCACGGACTCGCCCAGCGGCCACAGCAGGCCGAAGAGCGCGGGGTCACCGTCTTGGGTGCTGCCGGGGGCAGCAGCCTCAGCAGGTGGCGGCGCATCCACGCCAAAGGGCGTGGTATCGACCATCGGGTCCGCGGACGCCTGCACGGGTGCGGGCTTGGCGGGCCTGGACGCTTTGGTGGGCTTGGCCGGCGTTGCCGCAGGCTGCGCCCCTTGCTCTTCATCGAGCGGATCGACGTCCTGGGTGGCGAAGCTGCGGGCTTCGTCGCGGCTGAGTTTGTCGATGCCGTTGAGCGTCATGCCGTCGAGGCTGGCACGGATCTCGAACCGCATGCCGCCGCCGACCGGATAGGACTTCGGGAAGATGTACCTGATGATGAATTCCCCGTCGTACTTGCCTTCGGGGTACTGCTCCAGCTCCGGGTCTTTGACCTCGAACGTACCGAGGTGCGTGGCGAGGCGGCCAACCGTGAACGGGCCGTTCTTGCCGCGGATGGTACGCAGCGTGAGCTGGCCGGGGACGACGATGGGCGCAACCGATTTCTCGGGTGCCAATGGGGTTGCCATGATGGTTCTCCTGATGATGAATGACGGGCCGCCGACGGCACCCGGTGGATGAGAGGAAATGGCTTCGCCCGAGGTGGGCGAGGTCCGCGTGGCATCACGCCTTGAGCTGGCGCATGCCTTCGGCCAGCAGCCACAACGCCCGGTTCAGGCGCAGGTTCTGGTCGATGCCTTGCACCGGACGGGTGCGCTGATTGCGGCCGTTGGCCGTGCGTCCGTTCAGGCCCCCTTTGACGAGGTTCTCCTGGACGCGGTTGAAGACGGCCCACAGGTCGTTCTTGCGGTCGTCCCATCGCCGGGGTGCCAGCAGTTGGCACTCCGTGACAGGCGTGGACTTGGCTGGATCGTCGTACTTGAGTGCGAGCGCGGAGTTTGCAAAGACCTCCGCTTCGCCCTCATCGAGGGTGATGGTGCGCATCGCATCGCGCGCGTTCTGCACGCGCTCGAAGCCGTCGAGGACTCCGTAGGCACCTTCGATCACCTGGCTGACCACGTCGCCCTTGTGGGGAACGCGGATGTCGGCGGTGGTGTCACCGCAAACCAGGCCGTTGTGGCAGACGAACCGGAACATGCCGGCGAGCATCTGATAGCTGCTCGTGCCGTCATGGCTGTTGAGCAGGATGATCTCGTTCGCCTCGTCGCCGTTGATCTGGCTTGCATGGCGAAGTCGGATGAGGTGCTTCGTGTACTCGCGCCGGTCTTCGTTGCGCACGCGCGTCTGACACACCATGAAGGGCTCGAAGCCCTCCTGGCGCAGCTTGGTCAGCACGGTCGAGGTCGGTATGTAGGCATACCGATCGGACCGGCTCCCATGTGGAGCGTCGGCGAAGATCGACGGAACGACGGCACGAATGCGGTCGTCCGAGAGTGGGCGATCAGAGCGCAGGATCGGGGATTGCGGAGCAAAGCGGGATACCAGAGACATGGCTGATCTCCTTTGAGAAATTCGACAACCGCGTGGCCGTGAGACCACGCGGAACTCGGGGGATGAAATGCGCAAGCACGCGTCCTGGGGACGCGGCGTACGTGGGGAGGAAAAGCGACAAGGCCCCGTGAGAGGCCGTGCCGGATCAGAACGAAGCAGCCAATGCCGGCTCCTGCTCCTGGACTTGCGCCTCGGGCTCGCGCTCGGCGGGCTCGGTGGCCGTGTCGATGGCATCGTCGGCTTCGGACGCGGATGCGTCTTCGGCCGGCGGCGCCTCGGCTTGCGCCTGGCTCGTCGGATAGACCTGGGTGCCGTCGATCTTGATGAGACCGATGTGGACCAGCGTCGATTCCAGGCTGGCGGCCGGTTCCCCGGCGTGCTCACCCTTGGTGCGGATGTACGGATCGATCTTCATGTCGTTCAGACGGAAGGCGATCAGCACCTTGCGGTCACCCTCGATGGCCTGAACGCACCGGCGAACCAGGTGCTCGGCTTCCGGGGTGGCGACGATGGTGTCGAAGTACCGATACTCCGGTTCATCGACAGGCCCGGCCAGTGCCGCGACGGTGCAAGAGAGGAACGAGTCGCCAGCTTTTGGGGTGACGTCCTTCACACGATTGAGATAGCCGATGCCGCGGGTGATCAACTCGTGCTGCTCGATCGAAGCCAGTTCGGCCCGGTCGATCAGTTCGGCCTTGAGCAGTCGCGCCTTGAGGGACGCGGCGGCCTGACCCTTCTGCTCACCCTTGTCGCGGATGTACACATCGCCCCACAGGTCACCGAGGCGAAAGCGCACCAGCGGGCGCTGCTTGGGATCGTCAACGCCGATGTAGCGCTGAACGAGCTTCTTGGCCTCGGCACCCGAGACCTTGACGTCGAAGTAGCGGTAGCTGGGGTCCCGGGCGGGGCCGACCAGCGCGGCGATGGTGCATGCCAGGAAAGGCTGCGCACGGCGGCCGCCCCGGACGGGCACTTCACGGACACGCTGGATGTAGCCGATGCCCGAGGTGTGGAGGTCGAAATACGATTTCTCGTTGGACGTGGTGTTCATGGTGAATCTCCATTGGGATGAAGCGGAGACACACCGGCCCACGCATGCGGGGAAGGTGCGTGACCCCGCGGTGGGTTGATAAGGCGAAAGCATCCGCCACCAGAGGCTGGTGGCCGCTCGCGGAAGGATGCGGTGCGAGCTGGCTCGGTCACGCAGTGGGAACTGCGCCGCAACCTCGAAGACCGATGGTTGCCTGGCATGTCGCTGACGACGTCAGCAGGCATGGGGCCAGCATGGCGGGGCCTCGCGCGCGCGGCAGCAATCAATCGGCACCCGGGCGCTTCCCTTTGTCCGCGCCACCCGGCGCCTGTCACAGGCACTTGGCGCCGCGCAGGTGCTCGGGGGTATCGGCGCGCGGACGGCCGGGACGGCTCCAGGCGCCGCCACCGCGCGCGCCGATCAGCCGCCAGCCGGCGGCGCGCAGGCTGGCGCCACCTTCGTCGGGCATGGTGTAGGTGAGCAGGCGTATGTAGCCCAGCGCCCTTGCCGCCTGCCAGGCCGCGCCGTAGAGCTTGCTGCAGGCGCTGGGTGTGCCGTCGGTGCACAGCCGCGTGACTTCCAGCGTCCAGGTGCCGCGCGACCGGGCGGCCGACAATGGCCACGCCGTGGATCAGGTCGCTGTCGCTCAGCGTGACGGCCAGGGCGAACTTCGCGCCCTGGACCGGGCGGTGGTGGCGATGGTGCGACAGAACGAATGCATTGGCCGTGCGCAGCGACACCGGTAGGAGGTGCAGCCTCGGCGAGGTCGATGGCGTGTTCATGCGGTTGTCTCCGGTGGCATGCCGGCGTTGTGGCCGGCGGGGCGTGCCTCGGCGGCTGGAGACAAACGCGCACGCGCGGCGATGGCGGCGGTGCGAACAAAAGAAGGCCCCCGATGCGGGGGCTGCGAGGCGGTTGCCGCGTCAGGCGGGAGGCACCACTGCTAAGGACAGGTGCGTGGCGGTGGCGGAAAGCACGAGATCGTCCGCCGAGTGCTGGAGGCGCGTGAACAGGCCGTCCTTCGGGTCGAAATACTCCGCGAAGTCATCGCCGCCCAGCTCGCGGCCGGCGAGGTGCCACCAGTCATCGAACGGGTCGGTGTCCGGGTTGCATCCGACGGCGTAGGCGAGCAGTGCCTGGCGCCCATCCGGGCGACGCTCCCCACGCTCGGCGAGGAAGTACACGCCCTGATCCTTGACCAGGACAATGCGGCACTGATTGGGGACGTCTCAGAAAACGGAAAAAATCGTACGCTAAGCCGGTTGCAGCGGTCGTAGCGGCCTGAACTTGCCCGCGCCGATCTTGGCGCTGCTGCGCCAGAGGTAATCGCCGGTCAGGTTGATGTGCTCCCAGCCCAGCGGCGACAGGTACTGCAACAGGGCGTCATCGACAGTCTGGCCGTGACCGCGTAAGGCGTTTGAGGCCCGTTCCAGATAGACCGTGTTCCACAACACTATGGCCGCCGTCACCAGGTTGAGGCCGCTGGCCCGGTAGCGCTGCTGCTCGAAACTGCGGTCGCGGATTTCGCCCAGCCGGTTGAAGAACACGGCGCGGGCTAGCGCGTTGCGGGCTTCGCCCTTGTTCAGTCCGGCATGCACGCGGCGGCGCAGCTCGACGCTTTGCAGCCAGTCCAGGATGAACAGCGTTCGCTCGATGCGGCCCAGCTCGCGCAGCGCCACGGCCAGGCCGTTCTGGCGCGGGTAGCTGCCGAGTTTCCTGAGCATCAGCGAGGCCGTCACCGTGCCCTGCTTGATCGAGGTGGCCAGCCGCACCTTGGCGTTGATCGCCTTGCCGGACGCCTGGAACTGCTGCTGATGCTTGTGCTTGGCAGCGTTGAACAGCTTGCCCAGGATGCGGTCGTGCAGGTCGATGATTTCGTCGGTGACGGTGGCCATGCCCTCGATGGCGAGCGCACCAGGGTCGCGTAGCGGCGCTGTGCCTCGAACTTGGCCAGATCGGCGGGCGTCATCTGGCCGCCTTCGCGGGCGATCTTGAGCAGGCGGTTCTGGTGCACCGACCGCTCGATGCCGGAAGGCAGGTCGAGCGCCTGCCAGGCTTTGAGGCGCTCGATGTGTTCGAGTATGTGGCGCGAGTTCGGCTTGACGGGCGACTGGCGCAGCCAGGCCAGCCAGGTCGTCTTGCCGTTGTCGTGGCGCTTGAGCAGATCGTCGAGGCGGTGCCGGTGGGTGGCCGACAGGGGATCGGACAAGGCCGCGTAGATGCGGCGGTTGGCGCGGCTGTAGGCGTTCATCGAACACCTCCCTTTTCCTCATCCGGCGCAACAGGACAGTTGCTTCACGTCCTTGTTGAAGGTCTGCGCCGCGAGCTTCAGTCCCTCGACCATGGTCAGGTAGGGGAACAACTGGTCGGCCAGCTCCTGCACGGTCATCCGGTGGCGGATCGCCAGCGCGGCCGTCTGGATCAGTTCGCCCGCTTCCGGCGCGACCGCCTGTACGCCGATCAGCCGCCCTGAGCCAGCTTCCGCCACCAGCTTGATGAAGCCGCGCGTGTCGAAGTTGGCGAGCGCCCTCGGCACGTTGTCGAGCGTCAGCAGCCGGCTGTCGGTCTCGATGCCGTCGTGGTGCGCTTCCGCCTCGCTGTAGCCCACGGTCGCCACCTGCGGATCGGTGAACACCACCGCCGGCATCGCCGTCAGGTCCAGCGCCGCGTCGCCGCCGGTCATGTTGATCGCGGCGCGCGTGCCGGCCGCCGCCGCCACATAGACGAACTGCGGCTGGTCGGTGCAGTCGCCGGCAGCAAAGATGTGCGGTGCGCTCGTGCGCATGGCGCGGTCGATGACGATGGCTCCCTGCGCATTGACTTCGACGCCTGCCGCTTCAAGGTTCAGGCTGCGCGTGTTCGGCGCGCGACCGGTGGCGACCAGCAGCTTGTCGGCGCGCACTTCCCCCTGCCCGGTGGTGAGCACGAATTCCCCGCCCGCATAGGCAACGTGGCTCGCCTGGGTGTGGTCCAGCACCTCGATGCCCTCGGCGCGGAAGGCGTCTGTTACGGCTTCCCCGATGGCCGGGTCTTCTCGGAAGAACAGCGTGCTGCGCGCCAGGATCGTGACCTGGCTGCCCAGCCGGGCGAAGGCTTGCGCCAACTCGACCGCCACCACGGAGGAACCAATCACGGCCAGCCGCTCGGGGAGCGAGCTGCTTTCCAGCGCCTCGGTGGAGGTCCAGTGGGGTGTGTCCGCAAGGCCCGGGATTGGCGGAAGCGCCGGGCTCGCGCCGGTGGCAATCAGGCAGCGGTCGAAGTTCACCTCGTGCGTGCCGCCGTCAGCGGTCGCCACGGTCAGCGTGCGCGTGTCCCTGAACCGGGCCTCGCCGCGCAGCACGGTGATGGCCGGAGTGCTTGCCAGGATGCCTTCGTACTTGGCATGGCGCAGCTCCTCGACGCGGCCTTGTTGCTGGGCCAGCAGCCGCTCGCGCAGTACAGCGGGCGCTGCGGCCGGCAGGCCAGCATCGAACGGGCTTTCGCGGCGCAGGTGGACGATGTGCGCGGCGCGGATCATGATCTTGGACGGCACGCAGCCGACATTGACGCAGGTGCCGCCGATGGTGCCGCGCTCGATCAGCGTGACGCGGGCGCCTTGCTCCACGGCCTTCAAGGCAGCCGCCATCGCCGCGCCGCCGCTGCCTATCACAGCCACGTGCAGCGCTTGTTCACCGCCAACATGCTTCGTTTCGCCACCGAGCCAGCCCAGCGCCTTGTCTAGCAGGCCGGCAGGCTTGTTCGGCGTGTCGGTAAGCCGTGCGCGATAGCCGAGCGTGGCCACTGCGGCAACCAGCGGGGCCACGCTCACGCCTGCATCCGCCTCGATTTCGGCCTGCCGCTGCGGATAGGACACCGAGGCCGCGCGCACGCCGGGCACGTTCGTCAAAGCCTGCTGGACGTGCTCGGCGCACGACGTGCAGGTCATGCCTTCGATGTGGAGGGTGATCGCCTCGGCCATGATTACGCCCTCACTGCTTGACGCTGGACGGGTAACCCGCGTTTGCGGTGGCCTTGGTCAAGGCGTCGGCATTGGTCTTGGCCTCGTCGAAGGTGACGACGGCCTCCCGCTTCTCGAAGCTGACTTCGGCCTTCTCGACGCCGGCGACCTTGGACAGAGCCGTCTTGACCGTGATCGGGCACGCGGCGCAGGTCATGCCGGGCACCGACAGGGTGACGGTCTTGGTGGCAGCCCAGGCGGGCGCGCTTAGAGCGGCGGCCAGGGCGATGAGGGTGGTGAGGGTGGTGAGGGTGGTGAGGGTGGTGAGTTTCTTCATGGTGATCTCCTTTCAGTAGAACAGCGGCAGGACGTAGGGAAACGCGAGGGCAACCAGAACCAGGGCGGCCACGATCCAGAAGATCACCTTGTAGGCAGTCCGCACTTGGGGCACGGCGCAAACGTCGCCGGGCTTGCAGGCATGGGCTGGTCGGAAGATGCTGCGCCAGGCGAAGAACAGCGCGATGAGCGCTGCGCCGATGAAGATCGGCCGATACGGCTCCAGCACGGTCAGGTTGCCGATCCACGCGCTAGAGAAGCCGAGCGCGACCAGGACAAGGGGGCCGAGGCAGCAGGCCGAGGCGAGGACGGCCGCGACGCCGCCGGTCGCCAGTGCGCCGCGGCCGTTCTTGGGTTCCGACATAAGGTTCTCCTTCCGGGACTTCGCTTGATGCTGTAACGTTACTTCCGTAGTCAACTACGGAGTCAAGCGCCATGGAGAACGCTCAAGAGAATCTGACCATCGGGGCCTTCGCCAAGGCAGCCCGGGTCAACGTGGAGACGATCCGCTTCTATCAGCTCAAGGGCTTGCTACCCCAGCCGGAGCGGCCCTACGGTCGCATCCGCCGCTACGGGCAGGCGGACGTGGCGCGGGTGAAGTTCGTGAAGTCAGCCCAGCGCCTGGGATTCAGCCTGGATGAAGTCGGCCAGCTCCTGAAACTGGAGGACGGCACCCATTGCAGCGAGGCGGCCGAACTGGCTGCTCACCGGCTGGCCGATGTGCGCGCACGCATGGCGGACCTCACGCGGATGGAAGAGGCCCTGTCGACGCTAGTGAGAGAGTGCAACGCGCACCATGGCAATGTTTCCTGCCCGTTGATCGCAGCTTTGCATTGCTGCTAAAGGGCCCACTTCGGCTCTTAGCGTACGATTTTTTTCCGTTTTCTGAGACGACCCCTGATTGGCGATGGCTTCGGTCAGCACGGGGCGCAGGTCAGCGCCTTTGAATCGCAGTGACATGGATGAAATCTCCTGTGTGGAAGAATGAGAAAGGCCTCCATCCGATGGGATGAAGGGCCTGTAGTGCACGCGGCCGGAACGGCTGGAACGCCGTGGCGGATGCCTCGGGTCAGCCGCAGGACCGCCCGGTTTCGCTGCGGGGCGTCATGCCGGGACGGCCTGGCGCTTGCGGGCCGCTTTCGCGTCGAGGATGCTCACGTCGATCTGGCGCCAGCGCCCGTCGTCGATGAGCCTCTCCAGCACTTCGCCGAGCATGTCGAAATACACCTCGTCGTGCCGATCGACCAGTTCGACCGATTCACCGTTCTGACGGTGCAGTTCCACCACGTAGGTGTCTCCGCCGCGGTCGTAGAGGATCGTCACCCGGCCCTCGAACTTCGCGGTCGAGACCGTGAAGCTGATCGCCGGCGGGGTCTCGATGATCTTGGAGGGCGTGGGATCGACCCAGGTGAAGTCGCGGGCACCGGCATCCACCAGCATGTGGGTGATGCGCCGGAAGCGATCGGGGGCCGGCATCTCCTCCAACTGCTCGATGAGCTGGCCCAACTCCATGCACTGCGGCGTGGGAATGGGCAGCTTGGCCGGCGCCGAGCCGAGGATGTGCCTCGTGATGGTGTACGGCGTGCCGTCCGAAGTCTCCTCGGTGATGACCTCCGGCGTGTCCGCGCGCAGTCCGTCGAAGCGACGACGGGCATAGGGTTGGACATGCACCTTGGCGCCTTCGGCAGGAACCGTGGTCACCAGGCTGGGATCGAGCACCGCGAACTCGGAAGGCTTGAGCTTGACGACGATGGCATCGTCGGTCGCGGCGACCACCTTGCCGTCGAAGGGTTGGGGGTCGATGGCGAAGCCCAGCGTTGAGGACAGCGGCTGATCATCGAACACGCGGTACTTGAACGACCGCACGTTGCGGGGCACATGGCCTGCGACCAGCGAAGGCATCATGGATTTGATGAGGGAACGATCCATGGGGAAACTCCTTGAGGAAAAACAAGGGATTCCCCGCCCGCAAGGGAGAGGTCCCTTGTGGGTGGCGTGGATGGACGCGGTAGGTCCGTAGGAAGAAACGACCAGCACGGTTTCCCGCGCTTGCAGCCTCGAAGGTCTCGACTGCCTGGGCATGTGCCGGCAACGCCGACGAACATGGGGCAAGCATGGCCCTGGGGCGGTCTGCCTGCCCGCAGGAAACGGCACCGCACCACAACCGTTTTCCTGTGCTGCGGGCAAGAAAAAGCCCCTCGAAAGGGGCTGGAGGAATCAGGCTTGGTACACGAAGTAGTGCTCGCGCTGACGCGGAAAGAACACGTGTTTCCACGTGTCGCCGCTTGTGTTGCCACCGTCGAAGACGACCATTTCGTAGTCGTCAATGTCGGTGTCCACCAGATCGGCGCTGTCGATATGGCGCATGTGCAGCGTACCGCTCATGCGCTCGAACACCAGGATCTGGCCGATGGCGTCGTCCTGGCTCATGGCGTTGACGCAGGCTCCAAGCTGATTCTCGAAGTCGGGCGTGGGCAAGATGAGATCGGGGAACATGAGATTGCTCCTATGGAATTGAACCAGCCCGGCTCCTGGTGGGAGGCGGGCTGGCATATGGGGGATAAAGGGGAAGGCTTGCGCGTCGCGTGTCTGCTAGGTCTCGGCCAGTGGCAAGCCCAGTAGCGCGGGTGCGTCGGCATCGAGGATGAGGATGCGCACATCTGCCTGGCCGGCCAGTTCAAGGATGTTCGCCAGGTCGTCAGGCATGCCCTTGTCGCGGTGCTCCTGTCGAAGCTGCTCAGCACTGATGCCCTCGGCATATTCCAGGTTCTTGTCTGTCCAGGGCGTGGAGATCAGCTTGACGCCAATCGCCGGGCTGTACGGAACCCGAAAGGCGATGAACAGAAAAGCCTCCGGCGTGGCGAGGTCTGCCAGGTTGGCGAGGTACTGGCCGGTTTCCTGGCAGATGTGCGCGCTGCTGACTTCCCAGCACCGGCTGTAATAGCCGGTCTCGAAACTCAACCGCTGCACCACGTCTCGCGCGGCTTCGGCCGAATAGGTATCACCGACATGGACCGGGCGGCCGTCGAGGTCGTCGCCATGGATGGCATAGACCACGGCGCCCACCACGCCTTCGCCGTTGATGCCTTCAACAGCATCACATTCAGCAATCAGCTCGTCGCTGATGGCGTCAGTGCCGCTTTTGATCAACGCGAAGTCGCTGGTGACGATGCAAGGCGATGAGATCAGGTCGTTGTCGGAAAGATGCGCTTGGCTCGTGTGGATGGATCGCCAGACATGCGGGCTTCCGTCCCCGTAGCAGATGCACAGCGTTCGGACGACTCTCAGATTCCAGTAGCCGCGTACAAAGGGATTGGGATTCTGGGTCATGGAATTTCTCCAGATTGAATAATGGAGCCAATTCCCGCCACCGGGAATTGAACCCCGGTGGGTTGAAAGTGGAAAAAGCGTCAGGCGGCACTGATCGAGGGCTTTGGGCCAATCGGCGCAGGCTGACGGAAGAAAAATCGAGGGACATGGCCGCGTGGACGCATGTCCCTCATGGGCAGTGAACAAAAAGACGGTGGTATGCCGCAGACCGGCTCACCAACCGCTGTAGTTCACCAACAGATCGGCGATGACCTTGCGGCGTTGCAGATCGAGACCATCGAAGTCCGACAGTCCTTGGAAGTGGCAGCGCTTGAGCATGGCACCGCCCTCGCGCGCGTTGTAGAAGCTGAACATGGCGGACAGGAACATGCGTTCCCCGCTGCTCAGGACGCCGAGTGCGTCGTTGGCACGCAGCATGTCGGGACGCAGATCCCACTTGCTCTTTGCCTGGTTCAGGCCTTCGCGCGTGCCGTCGCCAAACCATTGCGGGCCTGCGATCTCGACGCCGCGCTTCCAGACCTCGAAGAAGGCTTGGGGCGCGGCGGCGAAATGCTGCTCTTCCCGCATGATCTGATCGACGACTTCCTGGGGCAAAAGCTGGTTCATGACGTGGTTCCTCCAGTTGGATCAGGGTGTGGCGAGCTGGGACCCGCCGCCTCTTTCGAGGGCACGTTGAGCCGCGGCATAGCTGCGGAAGTACTGGCAGGATTCCCGCGAAACGGGACCTTCTGTATCGCGCGTGCCGATGTAGTGGCCGGCGGCGCTATGCAGGATTTCGAGCGGCAGGAACTTGCCGCAATGGATCAAGGCCAACTGGCCGAAAGAGGCTTGCTGGGACGTGGACGGGCTCCTTGGAAAAAGCGGGGCCTCGTCCCTCACGGGATGGCAGCTCCCGCACGCGGTTGAGAAAAAAGCATCGGCGTCACGGGTGACGCGCGTCCGCAGACTCGATGCGATGGCGGACTGGCGGGTAGCGCGGAAAGAATCCGCGGCAGCCTGGAAACTCTGGCTGCTGGCATGGTGCTGACGAATCAGCGACACATGCGGGCAGCTTCATGCGCGAGGCGAGCCGCGTCAGCCGGAAATCGGCATTTGCAACAGCCCCGATTGGCGAACGCGGAAAAAAAGAAAGCCCCGCAATAAGTGCGGGGCTGTCAGGAGGATGAGGCGAAACTGGGTCAGCGAGGCCTGTCGCCCAGTACATGCTGCTTCCACAGGGCGAATGCCTCGTCCGGTCCCAGCTCTGCGAGGATGACGATGGGCTGGCCCCGACGGGCACGCAGCGATGCGAAATACGCTGGCCGGTCGGCGATGGCGTTGAGCTTGATGCCCTTTAGGAACAGCAACTGGCGGGGGCGAACTTTGGTGGTAACGCAGGCATGATTGCGCTTGTTTGGGGCAAAAGGGCCAGCGAAGCGGGCGGACACGGCCAGAAAACCGCGACGAACTACTTGTACTTGCCAGGCGAGGCGAACGGGTGACATCAGCATATCGCTATGCGGTAAAGAAGACCGTCCTAAAGCTTGCAGGATCCCGGCATAGCTTCATCATCACCTCTCCGTGACGGCTCATTGGAACGAAAAAGGCCAGCATCGCCGTGATGGACTTTCATAATTGCCAGGTCAACTGGCTTGCGTGCTGTTTATTCACAGCAAGGCATTGCGACGTCGTTGCAGCAATCGCCGCCATCGCAACAGGGCGTTGCAGCAAAAGCGGCGGTGGGCGCTAGCATGAGGGCCAAGCCGCGGCCGCTCATGCTGGGGGCCGTTCTCTTCAGATTGGTGTCCTGCACCGTGTGCATTGCGAATTTCCGGATCGTCCCAATGTCACTGGGACTCCTTTGTGGCGGCCGGGTTCTCCACGCTCATGAACGACTGGGCCACCAGCGCGATCGCCCCGCCCACGATGGCCATGTCAGCGATGTTGAAGGCGGGCCAGTGCCAGCCGTGCAGGTGAAAGTCGATGTAGTCGATAACGTGCCCGCGCGTGGCGCGGTCGAACGCGTTGCCCAATGCGCCGCCCAGAATGAGGCTGTACGAAAGGCCTTCCGTTTTGCGCAGCGGCCGGGAGAGCAGCCATGCGAGCCATGCCGATATTGCGAACGCGATCGCCAGAAAAAACCACCGCTGCCAGCCGCCCGCGCCAGCAAGGAAGCTGAACGCCGCGCCGGGATTGAGAGCGTGAACTAGGTTGAAGAATGACGCCACCTCGTGCGACCAACCCAAGGGAGTTGTCGCGTCAATGTAGCTCTTAGCTGCCTGATCGCCGGCGAATATAACGATCGCGAGTGAGTACCACTGCGTCTTGCGAAGAGATGGTTCATCCATTGTTCATGCCGCCTTGAACTTCAGGAGGCGCAGCCCATTGACGACAACCAAAAGACTTGCCCCCATGTCAGCGAACACAGCCATCCACATGGTGGCATGCCCTGTGAACGTCAACGCAAGGAACACCGCCTTGATGCCAAGGGCCAGAACGATGTTCTGCGTGAGGATCGCCGCAGTGCTACGCGACAGCCGGATGAAGGCGGGGATCTTGCGCAGGTCGTCGTCCATCAGGGCGACGTCGGCTGTTTCGATCGCGGTGTCGGTGCCGGCCGCGCCCATGGCGAAGCCGATGTCGGCACGGGCGAGCGCGGGCGAATCGTTGATGCCGTCGCCCACCATGCCCACCTGGCCCTCGCCGCCGACCAGGCTTTCGATGGTCTTGAGCTTGTCTTCGGGCAGTTGGTCACCACGGGCTTCAGAGATTCCGACCTGGGCAGCGATGGCCGCGGCCGTGTGCTGGTTGTCCCCCGTCAGCATCAGCGTGCGCACACCCAGCGCCTGCAGGTCGGCCACCGCCTCACGGCTGGTTTCCTTCACGGTGTCGGCCACTGCAAAAATGCCGAGCACGGTCGCATCGTCCATCAGCAGGATCGCTGTCTTGCCTTGGCGCTCCAGGGTCTCCAGCCGAGCCTGGAGCGTCGCTTCGCTCAGGCCCAGCTCCTGGGCGAGCCTGTGGTTGCCCATGTGCAACATGCGCCCGGCGACGCGGCCGCGCACGCCGCGGCCAGGCAGCGCCGCGAAGTCGTCGACCTCGTGCAGCGCGATGCCGTCACGGTTCGCCTTGCGGGCGATGGCCTGAGACACAGGATGGTCCGAGCGTGCCGCGAGGCTTGCGGCCCAGGCGGCAACTTCCTGCGCCTCGCCGATCAGCGGCACGAAGTCGGTCTGCTCGGGCTTGCCATGTGTGAGTGTGCCGGTCTTGTCCAGGGCCAACGCCTTGAGCTTGCGCCCGCCCTCCAGGTAGACGCCACCCTTGATCAGGATGCCGCGTCGGGCGGCAGCGGCCAAGCCGCTGACGATGGTGACCGGCGTGGAGATGACCAGAGCGCAGGGGCAGGCGATCACCAGCAGTACCAGGGCCTTGTAGACCCAGTCAAACCATGCGCCGCCGAAGGCGAGCGGCGGCACGACGGCAACCAGCACGGACACCGCGAACACCGCCGGCGTGTAGACGCGGGCGAACTGGTCGACGAAGCGCTGCGTGGGCGCACGGCTGCCCTGCGCGGACTCCACGGCATGGATGATGCGCGCGAGCGTCGAGTCGCTGGCGCCTGCGGTCACCTTGTATTCGAAAGAGCCGGTCTCATTGATGGTTCCGGCGAAGACCTGGTCACCTTCGGCCTTCTCGACGGGCAGGCTCTCGCCGGTGATGGGCGCCTGGTTGATGGCCGATCGACCCGAGGTGATCAGGCCGTCCAGTGCGATGCGCTCGCCAGGACGCACGCGGACCACCGCGCCCTTTGCGACCTCCTTGGCCGGCAGCTCTGTCCATGAGCCATCGGCCTGCCGCACGGTCGCGGTCTCGGGCGCCAAGTCCATCAGCCCCCGAATGGCGTTGCGGGCGCGGTCCAGCGACTTCGCCTCGATCACTTCCGCCAACGCGAACAGGAACATGACCATGGCGGCCTCCGGCCAGTGGCCGATCGCCATGCCGCCGGTGACCGCGATGGCCATCAGGGCGTTCATGTTCAGGTTGAGGTTCTTCAGCGCGATCCAGCCCTTCTTGTAGGTGCTGAGGCCGCCGGTGAAGATCGAAACCAGTGCCAGCACGATCACGGCCCAATGATTGCCGTCGTTGACCCAGTACACGCCTTCGGCGGCCACCGCCGCAACGCCCGAAACCGCCATCGGCCACCAATTGGTCTTGTGCGCGGCCACCGGGGCATCGCGCGGCTCATCAGTCCTCTGGACCTCGGCTTCCATGCCCAGCGATTCGATGGCTTCGACTGCCGGCTTGATCGCGTCGGGTGTGTGCCGAACCGTGAGCGTGCGCTGCATCAGGTTGAAATCCATTCCCTGCACGCCCGGCATGCCTTGCAGCTTGCCGCGGATCAGACTTTCCTCGGTCGGACAGTCCATCTTCGCGATGCGAAGTACCGTGGTGGCTGTCTGCATGTCCTGCCGCGCAGCCTGCATTCCAATGGAAGCAAGCGCCTTCTCGATCGGCGCTGAGGTCGCCAGCGTGTGCTGGACTCCCAGCACACGCTGCATCAGATTGAAGTCGAGCGCGGTCACACCCGGCAGCTTGCCCAGCCGGTCGCGGATCAGCGCTTCTTCCGTCGGGCAATCCATGTTCTCGATCCGGTACGTCACCCGCTCGCCGATCGGCGGCGCGGAAACGGCAGCGGTTGGTTGCTGCTGCAGGGCCGAGGATGGGATCACAGCCGCGGCTTCGATCGGCCCCGTGTGGCCGAAGGTCTGCTCCTTGGCGCGCATGCCGATCGAGGCCAGGACCTGCTCCATCTGCGCGCGTGCCTGAGCGAGGTGTTTCACCGACAGGGTGCGCTCAGCGAGGTCGAAGTCGAGGTCCTGAATTCCCTCGACTGCCCCGAGGTGCGAGCGGATGAGTTTCTCCTCGCTCGGGCAGTCCATGTTCTCGATGCGGTAGGTGGTCGACACGGCGGCGTCTCGGACAGCCTGAGCCTTCATGCCCACCGAATTCAGCGCTTGCTCCAAGGCATCGGCCGAGACTTCGCGGTGCGAAATGGTCAACAAACGCTGCGGAAGATCGAACAGGAGCCGCTCGACACCGGGCATGCCCTCCAGCGTTCGCCGCACCAGTGCTTCCTCATTGCGGCAATCCATGTTGCTCACGTGGAAAACGGTGGTTTCAGTGCTGGCCTGCTCACTGGCGCACGCCGTCTGTTGGCCATTGCCGCCGGAGCAGGCGCATGGGCTGGAAGGTTCTTTGTTCATAGATCGCTCTTCATTGACAAGGTTTTCCCCGGATGCCATCATTAGAAAACCTCTAGTAGATATAGAGTCAAGTTTTTTATAGGAAGCAACCATGATGCGGATCGGTGAACTGGGCAAGAAGGCAGATTGCTTGGTGCAGACCGTGCGCTTTTACGAGTCAGAAGGCTTGCTGCCCGAGCCTGCACGTAGCGAGGGCAACTTCAGGCTCTATGACGAAGTCCATTTGCAGCGCTTGCTGTTCATCCGCCGCTGCCGGGCGAAGGACATGACGCTGGATGAGATCCGTCAACTGCTGAACTTACGGGATCGGCCAGAGTTGGGCTGCGGCGAGGTGAACGCGCTGGTCGACGCTCATATCGCGCAAGTGCGGACCAAGATGAAGGAATTGCGCGCCTTGGAGCGCGAGTTAATGGATCTGCGACGCTCCTGCGATAGCGCCCGAACCTCGCGCGAGTGCGGCATTCTCAACAGCTTGGCCGAGCCCGCCTGAAGCTCGAGCGTGTCATCGGTGCTGGAAGTGATCGGGTCCAGTTCTGAGAGCCACGTGCCGCGCTCCATCATGCGAAAGCGCGCGGTTCTGACGTTTTGAGACGGCGTGCGACCGAGGGCGTGGCCCACAGGAGCCAGCGCGAGCCGGACGACCTGCGCGCCGCAATCTCCGCCACCTTACGGGTTCTCCAGGCCAGACCGAGCATCGCGGCGTGGCTGCGCAGGTGCAGGTGCAGGCCAAGGTAGCAGTGCGCCACGACGCGGCCCGACTCATGGGCACGCCACGCAACTCGCGATCGCTTCGCAAGAAGCCGCAAGGCCCGACTCGCGCAAGAATGCGACGTGGGCAAGATCGTATAGCCAGCAGCGCAAGCGTTTGCCGCTGCTGGCCGGCTCCGGAAGGGATAGACAAGCTGCGGGCCGTAGTCCATTGGAAAGTCCATCTTTCTTGAGTGTCACTCTTTGGCGCCCAGCGTGTGCTTTTGCGACCGGAAAGCGCTGAACAAGTGGCCCCCGGGCATCCAGAAATCGCCGTAGTTGACTTGGGCGTCTTCGTGCTCACGCTTGTGATGCCAGCGATGGGCTTCAGCCACCCCGATCAACAATCCCAACGGCCCGACCCGGTATCCCAGATTGGAGTGCTGGAAGGCCAGATGCACGACCAAGAAGCCGAGCCATGCGCCGACGGCCAACCACAGCTTGGAACGCCGCTACTGGCTCAACGGGGAGTGGAAAGGCCGCCCGCCCTCTAGCAAGGCGGCACAAGCGAGCGCGACGATCACTGTGAGTAGCTCCGTCGGAAAAGACGGCCGGCCGGTCGCGAGCTCGCCGAAGAGCACAACCGCAGTGGCGCCACGGATCAGTGGATAGCAGCCATACCGGATGACAGTCGCAATGAAGGGGGCGCATTGGTGCTCATCTGTTCTGTCCTAAAGCTCTGACTGGATTGGAAAACCTTCTAGCTACGGTAGAGTCAAGGGCGTCCGGGAAGACCCTGTGGCAAGTTCGTTGCATCTGCGCCTTGACTCTCCAGCCGCTACAGGCTTCAGCATCCATCGATTTGGAAGGAACAATGCATGGCTGAAAACCACAGAAATCACGAAAACGACGAGTTGGGCCGCCTAGATGCGAGCGATGCGAAGGACCGAAAGATTCTTCTGACTGTGTTGCTGATCAACCTGACGCAGTCCGCCGCCGGCATTGCCCTTGGCATCTGGGCTGGCTCTACGGCGCTGATGGGCGCCGGGTTGGACAACCTCGCCGATGCGTCGGTCTATGCGGTTAGCCTGTATGCCGTCGGTCGTGCGGCAACGGTCAAGGTGGGCGCGGCCCGCTTGTCGGGTTTCTTGCTAATCGGCCTGGCCGCGCTGCTGCTGTTGGAAGTCCTACGCCGCTTCGCTGGAGGGGAAGAGCCTGTCGGCCCAGCCATGATGGCCATGGCCGCGCTGAACGCGGCTTTGAACCTAGTGTGCCTCAGACTACTGCGCCGCCATCGCGGGGAAGATGTGAACTTCAAGGCGTCAGCGATCTTTACCAGCAACGACTCCATCGTCAATGGTGCGATTGTGCTGTCCGGGGTGCTGGTGATGGGGTTCGGGTCGAACATCCCGGATCTGGTGCTGGGCGTCATCGTGGCCGCAATCGCAGCGAATGGGGGGCGGGAAATCCTGCGCGAAGCATCGGAAACAGCTCGCCGTAAGGCGGGCACATAAGGCATGTTTTCGCCCAGTTCATCCCGAGGTTTACCTCTGCAAAAGAGGTAGTCCAGCCTTTGGGCTACGGCCTCGGCTGCAGCCGAGCGTACCATTGGCGATGGCCGCGCGATAGGCGGGCATGCCGTTCTCGACCTCCGTCTGCCGTACAGCAGCGGTGCGCAAGGTTGAGGGTGCATGTCGTCTCTCCTGTTCGTGTGGCCCAGGCCAATGGCCGGGCCGGGACGTTGATGGGCAGGAGAATGGCGCCGAAGGCCCAACGGCCTTCGGCTCGGGAGAAAAGAGGAACCACCCGTGGGCTGATTGGCAGGCCCGGTCGTCGCTAGAACCATCTGCTCATCAAGCAATCACACCCGGCCCATGTCGTGGCTGGGGCCGGCATCGTCTGGCGCACATCCGCGCACAAAGGGAGCCCGTTTTTGCACCGGCGGGCACCGGCACCGATTACCGCTGACCACGAAGGGTCTCCCGGTGGCTCGTGCAGCCTGGCAAGCCACCGGGAGACCCTTCGCAGAGGGCGGAAGAAACGCAGATCAACAGAACGCGCGTGGTGCGGCTCGCAGAGAAGCTACCTTCAGGTCCCGCGGCCGGGGACGGCTGGGCGGGACGCGCACACGGATCAAGAAGGCGTTGCGCGCTGGGCGTCCCGCAGGGCATGCGGCGGAGTGCGGGACAGGGGCCACGCCGCCGAAGGCGGGCACGGCTCACGGGGAACGGGGGCGGTCAGGAGCCTTTGCGGCCGCTACGGCGCGGGCGCGAGGCGCCGCGCTTGGAGCTGCCGGATTCGACTGGCAGCGTGCCTTTGCAGTCCGGGTAGCGGCTGCACGACCAGAACGGGCCGCTCTTGCCGCTGCGCTGGCGCGTGGGTGCGCCGCACTGCGGGCATGCCGGCCCTTGGGGAACCTTGATGGACAGGGAGGCGCTGCCGTACTGCGCAATCAACTGCGAAATCCACGCGGCCTGCTTGCCGATGAACACGTCCAGGGTGAGCTGTCCGGCCTCGATCATGTCGAGCGCCTGTTCCCAGACGGCGGTGGTGCCAGGGTCGGCAATCGCCGCAGGCACGGCATCGATCAAAGTGAAAGCCGCATCCGAGGCGCGGATGGCGCGCCCCTTCTTCACGAGGTAGCCGCGAGCGATCAGGCCGCCGATGATGTTGGCCCGCGTCGCTTCGGTGCCGATGCCAACCGTATCCTTGAGCTTCTGCTTCAGGCGGGGATCGGACACCAGCTTGGCGACGCCTTTCATGGACTTGACCAACTCGCCTTGCGTGTACGGTTTGGGCGGCAGCGTCTTGAGTGCCTTGAGATCGACGTCGGCCACCTGGCATGCCAGGCCCTCATACAGTTTCGGCAGCGCGGGCAGCACCTGGGCGCGGACCGCAGTATCGCCCTCGCCATCACCGTCTTCGGCCTGCGGCTCGGCGAGCACCTGGCGCCAACCCGGGATGACAACCTGCTTGCCCGTGGCCGCCAGGTTCTGCCCCCCGCACGAAAACTTGGCCACAGTGCGGTCGAACTCGTGGTGAGGGAGGAACTGCGCCAGGTAATGCGACCGGATGAGCCTGTACACGGCCAGTTCCTTCTCGCTCATGGCGGAGAGCTTCGCCGGTTCGAGCGTCGGGATGATGCCGTGGTGCGCCGTGACCTTGCCATCGTTCCAGGCGCGCGAGCGCTGCGAGCGGTCGAGCTGGCCCATGATCGAGCGCAGCGAGGGATCGGTCTTGAGCAGGCTGTCGAGAACGGTGGGCACTTCGGCAAACATGCTCTCGGGCAGGTAGCCGGAGTCCGAGCGGGGGTACGTCGTGGCCTTGTGCGTCTCGTACAGGGCTTGGGCAATCTCCAAGGTTTCCTGCACGTCCAGCCCAAGCTGCTTGGAACACACTTCCTGCAAGGTGCCCAGGTCGAACGGCAGCGGCGGGCCTTCGCGGACACGCTCAGTCTCCACCGACACGACGTGGGCACTGCCCGCAGCGCGGATCTGCTGCATGGTCTGCTGTGCGACCGGCTGCCGCAGGCAGCGGCCTGCGTCGTCGGTGCACGCATCGGGTGGAACCCATTGCGCGGCGAAAGTCGAACCGCCTGCGAACAGGGACACGGCGATGGCCCAGTATGGTACGGACACGAAGCGCGCGATCTCGCGGTCGCGGTCCACAACGAGCTTGAGCGTCGGGGTCTGTACGCGGCCGACCGACAGCACGCCGTCGTAACCCGCCTGTCGCCCCAGCACCGTGAACAGCCGGCTCAGGTTCATGCCCACGAGCCAATCCGCACGGGAGCGCGCCAGCGCCGAGTGGTACATCGAAAGCGTCTCGGCCGAAGGCCGCAGCTGGCCCAGTGCCGCCCGAATGGACGCATCGTTGAGCGCCGACAGCCACAGGCGTTCGATGGGGCCGCGGTAGCCGCAAAGCTCCACGATCTCGCGGGCGATCAATTCGCCCTCGCGGTCGGCATCGGTGGCGATAACCAGGTGAGTCGCCTTCGCCAAGAGCGCCTTGACGACCTTGAATTGCGTGGCGGTCTTCGGTTTGACCTCGACCCGCCAGTGCTGGGGAATGATGGGCAACTGCTCAACGGACCATCGTTTGAGCTGCTCGTCGTAGGCCTCGGGCGGCGCCGCCTCCACGAGATGGCCGATGCACCAGGTGACCGTGACGCCGGAACCGTTGAGGCAGCCTTCACCGCGCTGCGTGGCGCCGAGAATCCGGCCAATGTCTTTGCCCTGGGAGGGTTTCTCGCACAAGAACAGCCGCATATCCGTCCATCCCGATTCCTGTTGTTCATGGAGTTGCTGGGATCGAGGATGCCGAGCGCAGCCCCTGGCAGCAGCAAACAAGCCGCATGCGGCAGCGACCGCTTTCACGCCGATGAAATGGCGAGTGCGGGGAAGGTGCGTGGCCGGAAGTGTGCGGGCCGAGAGCCGCGATTTCCGGGAGCGCGCGTGGAACTCGGTGGACGTTGGTGGAGCTATCCCCTGGGGATAATTCGCAGCGCATGGAGGGCGGCGAAGCACTGCGGCAGCCGCCCTCCATGCCCGATCACTTCCTGCGCTTGGTCTCTTTCGGCGCCGTCGATTCCTGGGTGGCCTGGGGCTTCGGCTCTGCCTCCTGTGGCTTCGGGCTGAGGGCCACAGACTCGATGCGGTACGGCAGGATGCCGACACTGCGCGCGTTGACCTGCCAAGTCTCACGCGGCTGATCTTCGTTGTCCGTCCAGGGGTCGCGCTCCATGCGGCCGACGACCAGCACCCGCATGCCCTTCTGGTAGAGCTGCTGCCAGCGGTCGGCGTCGTGGTGCCAGAGTTCCACCGGCGCCCAGAAGCCGCCGCGGTCCTCGAACTCGCCGCCCTTGGTGGGGACGGGGTTGTCGAAGTACACGTTCAGCCGGAGCAACCGGCGAGGATCGTCGTTGCCATTGGGGAATTCGCGGTACTCGGGAGGCGATCCGATGTTGCCCTCGCCGATGAATTGTGTGCTCATGTTGGAATCTCCGTGGTGGTTGAAATACCCGTGCCTCGTTGGGCTCGGGCGCGTGCTCGGATGGCAGGCGCAATCACCGATCGCGCACTGCGGCAGGAACGGACGCGAGCCGGCGCAGGTAGGTGTTGTCCGCCTGCGCGGCCTTGCTGGCGCATTCCTGTGCTTGCCTGCCCAGGGTGTGCAGCAGGCTGATCTGCATGTTCAGCATGACGCGCTGCAGTTCGATCTCGTGCAGGTCGTGCAGCAGGTTGACCGGCGTGCTGGGGCTCGCCATCAGCTCCTGCCACAACGCCACGCCCATGGCCGATCGATCGTGCTTGCGCCAGCGAAGAAAGGTCGTGCCTGCGCCAGTGGTCTGCTGGGCCAGCTCGACGGGAAGCAGGTGGAAGGGATGCCCGCACGCCTGTGGCAGCACCTGTCGCTGCGCCAGGGCAATCAACTCGTCGCGCATGGCGAAGCACTGGCTGGCCCAGGCCTCGAAGTCCCCTTTACCTTTAAAAGGCTTTAAAAGGCCTTTTAGAGAGGCCGCGTGTTCCAGCCGCATGAAGGCTGGCTGTTCCAGACGACGGAAGTAGCGCGGTTCGCGGTTCGGGTCGCTCATGCCGGTTCGTCCTCGCCGGCGGCTGTGGACTTGGCCTCGGCCGAATCGGCGGCAGCGCCTTCGTCGGTGGGAGATGCGGCTGCGGCAGCGCTATCACCACGCTGTTGCAGACCACGGCGCACGACGGGCGGCGCAAACTTCGAGCGGCGCATGCCTTCGAGCACGTCCTGCGGCAGTTCGCCGAACTTCTCCAATGCTGCCCGAGCTGCGGCGTTCTTGGCCGCGAAGTCGTCGCGGGTGCAGCCCGAGTAGCGGTATTGCTGGGCCAGGCTGAACAGGCTGCGCAGCGCGTGGGCACCTTCGTTGAGCCAGCGCTCCAACGTCGAGCGATCGATCAGCGCGGTGTGGTGGGCGAGGATCAGCTTGCGCGCGATGTCGTCGTAGTCGGCCAGGAGATAGACGGCGGCAAAGCCCAACTGCGCATTGACGAACAGCGGAAGCTTGACGGGCTGCACGTTGAGGTTCTCGCCCAGGGTCAACGCGGCGGGCACGCCGGCCAGGGCCTGGTCCACCTGGTCGCGCAGCGTCTGCAGCGTGGTCCTGGTCTGGTCGAGCTTGTCTTCGATGCGAAGCATCCACCAGTCGCTGTATGGGTCGTCCTGCTCCGAGCCGCGCTTCATCTTGTTCATGACGGCGATGTAGCCGTTCAGGCCGACGATGCCCGGTCGCCCCTCGGCGGCGGCGCGGCCATGCCAGATGCGCGAGGCGTGGTGGGTGTGCAGCGTCAGCGACATCGCGCTGCGCAGGGAGCCGAGGTTGAGTTGCAATGGTTCGTTGCTGGTTGCCATGGTGATCGCTCGCTGGTGGACAGGGAGCCGCCAGCATCCGCATGCAGCGGAAGGCAGTCAGTCAACAAACCGAAATGAGCCGACCCCCGGTTCTGTGCGCGCTGGCGGCGCAGCGCGCAACGGTCCCCTGGGGACCGCTCCGCAGATGGGCACTCACATCGGCGTTCCCGTCCTCGGTTGTTGACGGTATGCGTGCTGCACCGCACGTCGCGCTGCCGTTCGACACGATCCTTCGCCGCGCAGCCGTCCCCAGGGGACCGTTCCGTTGAGCGCCATGGAGGTCTGCTTCATGGTCTTGCATGCGCTCTACTCAGGTTTTGCGCAGCATGTCGCGCCGTCGCCCGGCGCTTCACCGCACAGCCGTCCCCAGGGGACCGTTTCTGCCGACCGCCATGGAGATCTACTTCACGGCTTTGACAAGCCCTGTGCTCAGGATTTGCGCAGCAGATCGCGCAGGCGCTCGATGTGCTGCCGGGCCACCTCGGGCGGCACGACGTTGCGCGGCGGCTCGGTTGGTGGCGCTCGCGCCGCCGATGGTGTTGGCGGTGCCGGGCCGGTCTGCTTGGCCCAGGCATTGAACTCGCCGCGCATGGCGCGCTGGATGATGCCGAACAGATAACCGGCGGGGTTGCGGATGCCATGCTTGCCGCACCGTGCGGCCCATTCGTCCAGCACGGCCTGCCGCAGGGCAGCGTCCACCTGCTGCAACGCCATCTTGGCTCCGGCCTGCTGTTCCGCCTTCAGTTCCGCGAAGCGCTTGGGCCATTGCAGGTCGCCCAGCGCACGCGCCTGCGCGGTAGTACGTACTTCATCAATATGACTACTACGTACTGTACGGTCCTGCTTCGAATTCCGAAGAGCGCCGTCTGGCGCGGGTTTCGGCCCTGCTTCGGATTCCGAAGATGGGCGATCGCTATTCCGAAGAAGGCTCGCGGGCCCTTCTTCGGAATCGTGGACCGCATCCTCCTGTGGATAACTTTCGGAGGCGGTGATGCCCTGGTCGGCCAGGCGCTCGGCGAGCACTTGCAGCCGCGACGGCAAGGTGCGTCCGGACAGCATCGGGTCGTCCGCGATCTCCTGGAGGGTGTTGAGTCCCACCACCTGGACGGCCTTGGCCGAATGCCCCAGCGACTGGCTGACCAGGGCCAGGTAGTCGGCGTCGAGTTGCATCGCCTCGAACGGCGTCAGCGGTTCGTCGTGCAGGACGTAGAGGTTGCCGAGGATGCGACCGGTCTTGGGGTCGCGCCGTCGTCGCACGAGGCTCAGCCAGCGCGTCAGGCGCAGCAGCGTCAGCGCCCGCGCCACGGTCTCATGGGAGGCCTGGCCTGCGCAGGGCATCGACGCCAGCCAGGGGCGCAACTGCTCATAGGTGGGAAATGCCGTGACGCCATCGTCGTTGAGCATCAATCGGAACACCTGCCAGGCGTTGCGCTCCAGCGGTGTCAGGCGGCGGTCGAGGAACAGCCGCCGCGGCACGCTCCCGTGCCGATTGCCACTGAACAGGAAGGCGTCGCCGGACGTAGGAGGCGTGGGCGTTGGAGCAGGCAGGGACGCGGGAGCGCCAGAGCTGGACTTGGGCGCGAGGTCCTTCAGCGCAGCGTCGAACAGGTCGGCGAGTGCGATGGGGCCAGGGCGCTGGGCTCGTGGGGCGGTGTCGTCCACGGCCATGGCCTAGCCCAATCCCTGATCGACCCAGTTCCTGATCGCGGCCCAGACCACCGAGAGCGGCAGCGACATGCCCTCGGCCAGGTCCATGGCCGCATCGAGAATCGAGGTCTCGTCCTCCAGATCGACGTTCCTGCTGCTGGTCACGGCTTTCCATTGCCGCCACAGTTCGGTGTCCTGGGTCTCGTCCAGGACGGGGTGGCGCCCCTTGCGCTTGGGCAGGCCGAGGATCTCCCGCCGCAGGGCGACTTCCTGATGGGTCAGGCCATAGAAGCGGCTGACCATCTCCGTGCTGGCCCCCAGCCGCAGCATGCGATCGACCGTGGCGATTTCCTTCTCCACGTCCTGTGCCTGGTTGAGCAGGCGCTGCAGCACTTCGCGGTTGACCGTGACCGAGCACCACGAGACGCTGGCGTTGGCCAGCACGCTGATCAGCGCGGGGTGCTTGAGCGCATCCAGCTCGGCCTCGCCGAAGCCCATGGCCTTGCAGCGGCGCAGTTGGCCGTTGCGAAGGTCATACAGCGCCTGGGCAATCACGGCCTGGTTGAGCGGATGCGATGTGGACATGCGGCCTCCCTCGCTCACGTCCCGGGCGCCGTGGTGCCGGCTTCCAGGTCCAGCAGACGCCGGGCGAGGCGCAGCAGCCGAAAGAGCTTGACCAACGCCGTGTCGCTCAAGCGCCTTGCGCCGCTGCCATGGCCTTGGCTCTGGCCGTGCAACAGGGTCGGCAGGTCGGCGGCGAGCTGCGCGCCGTCCAGGCCCGCTTCGGCGACGGGCTGACCCGTCAGGGAAGTGAGCAGCGTCAGCACCGCGCGGCCGAGCGGCGACGGGGCTTGGCCGCGGGCGCGGCACGCAAACCCGATGCCATCGGCGCGATCCTCGATGCACTCGTCCAGGCCTGCCTCCCCGGCGATCTCGCGCGCGAACTGCGCGATGTGGATGCGCAGCCGATCGGGCGTGTCCAGGCCGGCGTCGATGTACCAGACGTCGGAGATCGGATAGAGTCCGCCGAGTTGCACCGGGATGGACTGCAGCACGCTCGCCGAGAAGTCGGGCGGCAGCGCATCGCCCAACTGGTCGGCGACCATGCGCTGGATCGATTGGAGCCGTTCTGTCGTCGGTGCTGGCGAGACGATGTGCTCGCGAAGCAGATCGCCCGGTGCGGCCGGCTGGCTTCCCGTGGCCGCTTCGCCAACCGCCGTGTCGTCGTGGCGCAAGGTGGGCTCGGACGCCGGAGGGCTGGCGGGTGGAGGACCGGCCGCCGCTGCAGGCGTGGCGATGGACGATGCTGCGCCCGGCGGAGTCGGCGTGCCGGCGGTGGGCGAAGGCAACGCCGGCTGCGCCGCAGGTGGCGTCGGGTCACTGACCAGCGCCCGGTGGCGGCTTTCCGATTCGGTCAGGTCCAGCGCCAGCACGTCGTAGCCGATGCCCAGCAGCTCGGACATCTGGCCGATCAGCTCGTCTTGCACGCGCTGCGGCGCGAACTCGTCGCCCTGCGTGTCGAACTGCGCCAGCACCTCCTGAAAGAAACTGTCGAAGTCCAGCGGCAGCGAACGGTCCTTGGCGTAGTGCTCCCAGGTGCGTTTGCAGGCCGTGCGCATGACCGACAGCCGCTCGACCTGGTGGCGCCCCAGGCCGCCATAGAGCACAGTGGGAATGGCGGGCAGCAGGTAGCGCACCGCGTCGGCCATGCGGGTGATGTGCGACCGCTGGACGGGGAAGCCATCGGCCGCCAGGCGGCGGGCCAGTTCCGACTGGCTCAGGGCGGCGCCGCTCTCCTGCTCGTAGAACTCCCGTGCTTTCTCGACGCCGAGCGCGCGCTCGATGAACGTGAGGCCGCCGCGCAGTTCGTTCTCGGCAAGATGCCCGGTCAGCGCGACGATTTCACCGCGCTCCGGCCATGGTCGGAACAGGCACGATATGCGGAAGAAGCGTTCTTCCTTGGTCTCCGACCAGAGTTCGCGCAGGATCGCCAGTCGCGTGTTGCCGCCGTTGCGGATGATGTAGTGGTCCTCGCCGGGCCTGCGCGTGATGGCCGGCGCCGCGTCCAGGCCGCGCTCGCGGATGGATGCCTTGATTTCCTCGTAAGCCGGGTTGCGCTTCATGCGCGGGTCATGGTCGTAGGGCCGCAACTGGTCCAGCGTCACGACCATGGGCGTGTCCGCGATCGGGTCGCTCAAGGCCGTAGCCGCTGGGCCGCTGCGCTCGAAGCCGGCCGCGAGCAGCTTGCCTGCCATGTCCTGCGAGGTCATGTCAGCCATGGCCGCACCCCTCGCAGTCCCCACGACCGCCGGCCGGCGCCATGCGGGCCTCTCGCTCGGCGCGGCGGATCTGCGCACGGGCGTTCAATTCGGCCCGGTGGTCACTCGCTGTCGAACTCGTGTAGATCGCCGCGCAGCCGGCCTTGGTGAACTTGAGGTGCCCGCCCGGCGTGCGCTTGACGTGCCAGCCCTCACCGACCGCGAACTCGATCAGGGCGCGCAGCCGCTTGTGGCCGCGGGCCAGCTCATGTGCGTTCGCCATGGGGCCTCCCAGGATCAAGAGGTCGCTGCGGGCGGCCGGATACTTGAGCCAGTCGGTCCTGCCATTGCGGGAACAACTCGCTGGCGAGCGCGCGCATCGTGTCGAGCGCGGCAGGGGCGACTCTGCCGGGCGGCTGGCGGTGCTCGACCCGATGCACCGGCAGGCCGCGCGTTGCGGCACGTGGATACGCTTCTATGGCCGGCACGTCGGTGGCGAGCACGCGGATGCCGGCGCTGTCCTGGAACAGGTCGCGCAAGGCCTGCTGGATCAGCCGTGCGTTGGCGGACACCGGGTGGACGCGGTTGATGAGCAAGTGCAGCGGCGGCGGTTCGATGCCCAGGTGCCGGTACGGCGCAATGTCTTCGAGCAACTGCATGGTGCCGCGCCGCAGCTCGCGTGCCGCGAGGATCTCCGGCGTGACGGGCGACAGCGCGAGATCGGAGGCGAGCACCGCCATCTCCAGCAGCACGGAACGCGCGCCCTGGGTGTCGATCAGCACCAGGTCGTAGAGGGGAGCAAGTGCTGGCAGCAGATGCCGCAACCGCAGGCGGCCATCCGGCGCATGCAGCAACAACGTGTTCAGCTCGCCCCGGTGGTCGTCGGACAGCACCAGGTCCAGGCCCGCGATGATCGTGCGGGACACGAGCTGGCCAAGGTCGCGCTCGTTGAAGGCCAACAGCTCATAGATGCCGCCCGGCGCGCGCTGGGTCAGTTCGTAGTAGGAGGACAAGGTGGGCTGCACGTCGAGATCGAGCAGCAGCACGCGCAGGCCCGCGTCCGCGGCGAGCCCGCCCAGGTTGGCGGCCGTCGTGGTCTTGCCGACGCCGCCCTTCGTTGAAATGATGGACACGACCTGCATGGCGCTCTCCGGCTGGGAATGGGAAGTCCGCGGGAGAGCGGGTCAGGTCCGGTGGTTGAGGCGCTCGGCGATCCACTGGTCGATTTCGATCGAATCCCAGCCGACAGCGCGCACGCCCAGGCGCAGCGCCTGAGGGAACTGGCGCTTCTTCATCAGGTTGTAGATGTGGGCGCGTTTGAAGCCGGACTTCGCTTCGACTTCATCGAGCCGCAGGATGCGGCGCTCGTTCGGCGGGAGTACAGGGGTCTGCGACATGGCGGTCACTCCTGAACGCTCGGTGGCGTTTGTTGGCGTGACCTCTATTCAATAGACCTGGCTGCGGAAAGACATTGCAAATGCAATCTCCGCGATTGCACATACAAGCTGGATAACCTCATGCGCTTGCGCTACGAACGTACCTCTTAGCGTTGGCGAACTTTCCGTTTAAGGTGCGCTCAGTGATGCCCATGGTGCCGCCGTAGTGGGCGACCAATGCAGAGACAAGGGCCTCCTGCGTTTTGAAGCTGGAATAGGGCACGCCTGAAGGCGACTGGCTCAGCATCAGCGTCAACATCCCTCCAATGATGTTGAGATAGGTCGTTTCCGCCCGTTCGCTGATCTCGCATTGCTTGGATGCCAACAGCACCGAGGATTGCTTGAGTAGCGTGTCGTGCTGCTCCTGCAGTTCTCGCATCTCACGTCGGGCTTGTTCAAGCGCGGCCTGAAGGGCCAGCCGCTCCACGAGGATCGCCTGTCCTGTTTCCATGGTGATGAAAGGATGCGCCATGCGTTCGCCACGGCTGAACAGAAATCCTGGCCGGTGCTCGGGATAGTGGGTGCGCATCCAGCGTTTTAGATCGACATGGCGAACAGTCAGATCCAGAGAATTGAGCAGGTTCGGATCATTGAGCGTGATCCCGTTCTTGCCGTAGGGCAGCTCTCCGTTGAGGATGCCGTCATAGATACGTTCCGAGTGCAGCCGGCACTCATTCCATCGAGGGCAGTTCAGCGACCGAGGCAGGACACGCGGTGACGCGATCGTGGCCAGGATCATCGGGAGATACCGCAGCAACCCAGCCCATCGGATGGCCGCCTCGATGGGACGATAGAACACCTTTGATGTTGAAATGTCCTTGTGCATGTCTTCGTCTCCTTTCGGGTGCGCTACATCACCGGCTCCTTTCTTGCCCAAGGGCTGTTGTGTCGTTATGGCCTGCGACGGACGCTTGAGGCGATGCCCTAAGCGAAGGCGGAGGAGGCCATTGGCGTCCGCCGCAGGTGGCCTTGTCTTGCTTGATATGCAAGAATCGATCAGTTGCCGGCCCATCGAGCGATGAGGACGCAAGCTCGATATTGGCGCTCACGGTACCAGCGTCATAGGTGGCGCAAAGCCCATCAAGACCGATTTGGTATGGTCTGATATCCAGACGGTTCAAGACCAGCGAGTTGAAGCGTTCGACGCCCCTACGTCCAGTTGGGGACTGGAAATCAGCGGTTAGTGATGCATCGCTCCACATGCTGATATATCGACAAAGTATCTGCCGCAGTACCAGTGACCCTGCCAGGTTGCCCCAGCACATAGGAGACGGAGATGGCTGAACATTCCCATGAACATCAACATCACACATCCGGTCAGATGGGTAAGCACGGCCGACCATACGCCAAGTTCTGGGTGAACATGGTGTTGGGCCTCGTCGTCATGTACTTCGTAATGTTCAGCATGATCGACGGCGCCAGGGACTTCAGAAACAATCTCAACATGCTCTACATGGCGGTCACTATGTGGGCGCCAATGGGCATCTTCATGCTAGCGACAATGCCCGGCATGTTTCCAAACCGGCGGCTCAATCTCGTGCTGTACGGCTTGTTTGCCGTTCTCACACTCGGTTCTTTTGCCGCTACCCGTGCTCAAACCGGAATCGGCGATCGACAGTTCATCGCGTCTATGGTCCCGCACCATTCGGGAGCGATCCTCATGTGCCGCGAGGCGCAGCTCTCAGATCCGGAACTCGTCAACCTATGCCAAGCGATTTCCGATGGCCAGCGCGCGGAGATCGAGCAGATGAACCGGATTGCTGCACGCCTTCGTTGAGGCTGGCTGCCACTACACTGGCGCCGCGTTGCGCTCCGGCGAAGTTAGCCGCAGCGATGTAAAGATGAGTACTTGCGGTGTTCCGATGCCGGCGGTTGTGTCCTACAGCCGTCCAGGTGCCAGGTAGTCCACGCGACACCACCCCGCGCTGCCTGCGGAGCGAGCGCAAGTCATGATCGTCGCAAGTTGGAGTTCGATAGCGAACCCGCTCAGCAGCTGGACGCATCAGGCGTAACGACGGGTGGATGGATCATCCTTGGACGCTGGTGGAAGTGGTTGGATGAACTTTGTTGCCGAGGGCGAAAAACAAGGCTATAATTGAGTTCTTCGCTGATCACCACAGTGGAGAAAGTGATTGGGAAACAGAGACTTAGCGCTCTAGTGCATGACTCAGATCCGGCGCCATCCTCGTGACCCTGATGGGGGCCATCCTGATGCTGAAGGGCTATCGCGCCCCCCATCGGGACCATCGCCGCACCGAGGTGTGGCAGGCGGTGAAATCGGAGCTGAAGCTGCCGGCCGAACAGGCCCGGGCGCTGATCAACGCCACGCTCCAGGACACCTATTTCCACCACGCCACCCTGGTGGGCGTCGGCGCCCTGGCGCTGTGGACGACGATCGTGGCCCTGGGGCTGGTCATCGCCCTCAGATAAGGGCGATGACCGCCAGCCCCTCAGAAGCGCAGGCCCAGGCCCGCGGTCACGGCGGTCTGCGCGCCGTCGTCATGGCCGAAGCGGGTTTCGACCTCGGCATAGGTAGAGACCGTTTCGCCGAAGAAGATCCGCGCGCCCAGCGTCGCCCGGCCGAAATCGTCATCGGCCTCGGCCAGCGCCACCTGGCGCGACGACCCGTCCCCCGCCGTCAGACGGATGGCATCGGGCCGGCCATCGGCGAATTCATGCACCCAACCCGCGCGGGCATAGGGCGCAAGCGTCGTGGTCTCGCCTATGGCGATACTGCCGCGCACCCGCCAGCCAAGCTCACCCTCGGCAGAGTTATAGCTTTGATCGGGATAGGTGAGCGCGGTGCGTGCCGGTCCGCTCTCGGTGAAGCCGTCGAGTTCATAGCGGGTATAGTCCAGCCCGACCACCGGGCCGGTGGCGATGCCACCCAGCGCCAGATCCCAGCCGCCCTCGATCCGCGCCCCGAAGCTGCGGGCATTGGTCTGCGCATCGAAGCGCTGGTCCAGGATGGTGGCGCCCAGTCCCGAGGTCATGGTGAAGGCACGGGTGCCGTCGACCCGGGCATAGCCGGCCGACACCGAGGCCGCGAGCCAGCCGGGTGCACCGTCATTCACCAGCACGCCCAGGCCGAAAGCGACGCCGGTGCGGTCCAGATCCGACCCGCTCGACAGATCGTCACGCCCGCGCGACAGATGCAGATCGGCGCCCAGCGTCACCAGATCACTCAGCCGGTGATCGGCCCGGAAGCCGATGCGGCCGGCCGTTTCGTGATCGGCCGTGGCCGCGCCGTCGAACCCGCCCGGCCGCGCCAGACCCTCGACGAAGACATCGACGCTGGTCTCCCCCAGCCCGGGCTTGCGGGTGAACAGCGCCAGCACCGCACGGTCGACGGCCGCCTGGAAGGCCTGATGATCGCGGGCGAGCTGATCGGTCATCGCAAGGCTGAAGCCGGCGCCCGACTGCGCCGAGGCCGCAAGATCGGCGTTGGTCAGCTCCACCAGCAGCCGGGTCAGCAGCCGCGACCAGTCTTCCAGCCGGCCGGGGATGTGATCGGGGCCGAAGGCCGCCTCCAGCACGTCCCAATTGTCGATCGCCGGGTCATGCCAGCTGGCGCCACCCGGAATGCCCGGATTGGTGGTCTGGGTATAGCCGTCCAGATCGCCGATTTCCCAGTTTGTCGCCTCCAGCCACAACACCGGGATGTTCAGATCCTCGTAGTTGCCGGCGTCGCTGCAGCAGCCGGTATCGACCGGATAATGCGGGTTCAGCCCGGGATTGCTGCGCAGGTCGATGCCCAGCTCGTCGGCAATGGCGTGGATCCGCGTCCAGTAGGATTTCAGCGCCGGATCGGCCAGATAATTGGTGCCGGCATGGGCATACATGAAATCGCCGGTGATCAGGCTGTCGATATTGATCATGCCCTTCAGCCGGTCGATCTCGCCCGCCGCCTCCAGCTCCTGCCGATAGAAGGCAGAGCCTTCGAGCCCGGTCTCCTCGGCGCCGAAGGCGTTGAAGACCAGCCCGGTTTCAACCGGCAGCCCCGCCAGATGGGCGGCGATCTCGGTCAGCACGGCAGCACCGGAGCCGTTGTCGTCCACGCCCTGCAGGGCGGGGCCGGTATAGCCCGGGCGTTGCGGCGCGCTGTCGAAATGGGCGCCGACCAGGATGAAGCCCTGATCGGTATTGCCCACCGTGCCGATCACGTTCTGGGAGGCGAGGCCCCGGCGGGTGGTAAAGGGCTGGCGGGTCAGCGTGGTGCCGCCAAGGGTGAAGCGCGACGACATCCAGTCGGCCGCGTCCTCGAATGCCTCCGTGCCGCTGTGGCGGCCGGCATGATCAATGGTCAAGGTTCTGAGCGTGTCATAGGCGAAGTCGCCATACTCCGCCGCCTGTGCCGGCAGGGCCTGGATGGCGACGGATGCGAACAGCGCAAGACAAAGCGGACGCAGGGCGCGTGAATGCAGGGCAAGCGGATGCAGGGTGAGGCGGCCGGGCATCTGACCTCCTGAAGGGGGAGCATCGCCCCGGATATCCCAGGGGGCGACGGTGGTGCGGGGATGAGGGTGCCGCAAGGATGACAGGCCGGTATCGGCGCAAGCTTCACACAGCCTTAACTGAACCATACCCTTTCATCATCCACCCGGTCACTTCCGGATCTGTCCGGATCAACCACTGTCATCTGCCCCTCAACCGGGCCGCCCGTCCGGTCCCAGCCCCACAACCCGGCCACCGGTCTCCCGAAGCCGGGCCCGCCACGCGCCCGCCAGATGGACCACCCGGCGCGGCCTCAGCCGCCAGAGCCGCTCGGCCCCCGGATGGCGGGCGATCTCGGGCCCCTGCCAGACGATCTCGACATCGCCGGTGATGGTCAGCAGGTCGCCGGTTGCGAAATCCGGCACCAGCAGCCCGGCGGCCGGGCGCAGCACCATGTTGCCCAGCGTGTTGAAATAGCGGTTGCCGGCGTAGTCCGGCACCGTGATCACCCCCGCCTCGTCGACCGCCACGAAGCCGGCCGGCCCGCCGCGATGCGAGGCATCGGCCCCGGCGGCCCGGCCTTCCACGCGGGTATCGGCGGCGCTGGCGACGAAGATCGTATCGGCCTGGGCGATCATCTCCCGCGCCCGCGGATCCGGCGCCGCCTGAGACACCACCGCCGGTGCCGGATCCATCCCGCCGCGGCCGGGCACCGCCTGGCGGGGCCGGATGTAACGCGGGCAGTTGCCGAAGCACTGGTCCACCAGCAGGTCGATGCGCGGCGCGCCGTCACGATCCAGCGCCAGCACCCGACCATTGACCCGGATCCGCCGCCGGGTGGCGAGATCGATGCCGAGCAGGCCCAGCGCCGCCCCGGGCTGAAGACTGGCCGCCAGCGGGTCGCCGGCCGGCACGGCGCCCAGGATGCTGAGCACCCTGGGATCGGGCGAGGCGATGAAGCCCGGCGGCCCGGCCAGCAACGAGGCCCAGGGCAGCCCCTGCCCATCGACCGAGGCGACCACCAGGAATTCCAGATCCATGAAAAACAGCCGGAACGGGTCGGGCAGCGCGGTCATGAACACCTGGGCGCCGATCGACGCCATGCGCTCCCCCAGGCCATACAGATCCTGCACCGCCCGCTCGCCCAGGTGAAAGCCGATCCCCTCGGCCTCTGGCCCCGAAGCCCGTCTGTCCTCGGTCATGACCGCGTCTCCCGTCAGAGGAACGTCGGGCGATCATACACCGGAACCGGCGCTACCGTGACCACAGGAAGGCGCCGGCCGGCCGATCGGCCGGCTTTGGCCCAAAACCGGCCGGGGTCTGACCAAATCCGGTCACGTCTTTGTCCGCGGCGGAGCCCTGCGCCGGGTGCTACATTTCAATCAACACGAAGCAAGTCGAAAGCGGCCGACAGAAAAAACCTGACCGCCTTCCCGCACCGGCTTTCGTATCCCGCCTCGCCCGGACATTTCGGGCTGGAGATTATTCGGAACAAGATGACTGCGAAACGACTTTACACGGGTGGCGTATCCCATCCGGATGTCGCAGGCACCATCCGAAAAGACAAGGAGATCTGAACCATGGGCAGCCTTCTTCATTGGGCCATCGTTTTCCTGATCGTGGCGCTGGTCGCGGCCCTTCTGGGCTTTGGTGGTGTTGCAGGCACGGCAATGGCGGGCGCCAAGATCCTGTTCTGGGTCGCGATCATCATCTTCGTCATCACGCTGGTCGCGGGGCTGATGCGCAGGGGCCGCTGACCGCCGCTCTTCCTTCCGTCTCCCTCCCCCGCAGCACGACGGGCGGCCGGTTTCCGGTCGCCCGTCGTGCTTTTCAGGCAGGGCTCAGGCAGGGTTCCGTGACATCATTCGTGGTCACGACGAAGACATGTCAGCCGCCGGTCATCTCCGCCACCTGCGGCACATCCTTGTCGCCGCGCCCCGACAGCGAGACCACCATCACCGCATCGGGCGTAAGATCGGGCGCCATGCGGATGGCGCGCGCCAGCGCATGGGCCGATTCCAGCGCCGGGATGATGCCTTCCAGACGGGTGAGCAGGTGGAACGCCTCCAGCGCCTCGGCATCGGTCGCGGGCAGATAGGTCACCCGGCCGATCTGGTGCAGCCACGCATGTTCCGGCCCGATGCCCGGATAGTCCAGTCCGGCCGAGATCGAATGGGCCTCGGTGATCTGGCCGTCATCGTCCATCAGCAGGAAGGTCCGGTTGCCGTGCAGCACGCCCGGCGGCCCCCGGTCAGCGAGGCCGCATGTTTACCACTCTCGATCCCGTGCCCCGCCGCCTCAATGCCATAGATCGCGACCTCTGCGTCGTCGAGGAAGGGATGGAACAGGCCCATGGCGTTGGACCCGCCGCCGACACAGGCCATCACCACATCCGGCAGCCGCCCCTCTGCCTCCAGGATCTGGGCCCGTGCCTCGTCGCCGATGACCGTCTGGAAATCGCGGACGATCATGGGATAGGGATGCGGTCCCGCCACGGTGCCGATGCAGTAGAAGCTGTCTTCGACATTGGTCACCCAGTCGCGCAGGGCCTCGTTCATCGCATCCTTGAGCGTGCGGGAGCCCGAGAGCGCCGGGATGACCTCGGCGCCCAGCATGCGCATGCGGATGACATTGGGCATCTGCCGGGCAATGTCGACCTCGCCCATATAGACCACGCAATCCAGCCCATAGCGGGCGCAGAGTGTCGCGGTGGCGACACCGTGCTGGCCGGCGCCGGTCTCGGCGATGATCCGCTTCTTGCCCATGCGCCGGGCGAGCAGGATCTGGCCCAGCACGTTGTTCACCTTGTGCGAGCCGGTGTGGTTCAGATCTTCGCGCTTCAGATAGATCTTCGCCCCGCCCAGATGCGCCGTCAGCCGGTCGGCGAAATAAAGCGGGCTGGGCCGGCCGATATAGTGCCGGCGCATGTCGTCCATCTCGGCCGCGAAGGCGGGATCGGCCCTGGCCTCTGCATAGGCCCGCTCCAGCGCCAGCAGGTTGGGCATCAGGGTCTCGGCCACGAAGCGGCCACCGAACATGCCGAAACGGCCGTTCTCGTCGGGGCCGTTGCGCAGGCTGTTGGGCAGATGAGAGGCGGGCTGGGGGGACGTCATCGGTCGAAAACCTCCGGATCGGGATCGCTGGAGGGTCGCCGCCCCGGATCCCCGCCCCTGTCGTGCGCATAAACGACAAAGGCCGCTCTCCGGAGTGAGCGGCCTTCCACAGGGCATGACGACTGCCGGTGAAACCGCCCGCTTACGCGGGCCACCAGCGGCGGGTCTGCATCGGGCAGAAGATGGGGTGCAGCATCGTCATGGGCTGACGGTAACAGAGCGGACGGCGGGGGACAATGGGGGTCATGCGCCGTCTTTCCGCGGACCGTCACCGCGTCCGGCCGGCGCGGGCATGTCTCCGATCAGATCAAGGCTGGTGACACTGAGATCGCTCTGGGCGGCCGCCGCAAGCGGGGCCGCCTCGGCATAAAGCCGGTCTTCATGGGCCTGCAATGCCCGACCCCGGCGGGCATGGTCGATGTGAGATGCTGGCACCATGTCGAATGCTCCGATGCGCTCACGCAGGAAGGGTCGCTCCATCCAGTCGGATGCATCGATATAGCCCAGGCAGAATTCGGCCACGGCTGCCGCCTGCACCTCGGAGCGCATGTGAAGCATGGCGGCCTCGCGGCGATCGGCGGTCTTGCGCCGCGGATCATCTTCCGTATCGATCCAGATCAGAGGATAAGCTTCTCCGCCCAGAATGCCCTTCAGGGCCTCGCGGCCGTCATATCCGAAACAGAAGGGAAGACGCTGCTGTGCATCGCTCTCGGCCAGCAGGGCGGCCAGTTCCACCGACAGCACCATCTTGCGCCGGGTCGCGAACCGGCCAAGGCGAAAGCCGGTGTCCATCGACGGACCGATGAAATCCTGAATGCCGCCTACGCCTTCAGCCATCTCGTCAAGGAACTGGTCGGCCTCCCTCAGTCCGCCGAGGTCGATCATCATATTGCGCGCCGGAAAATCCGCCACCCAGCCACAGGCTTTCAGGTCGAGACTGCGCGAGATCTCACGGACCACCTGCCGCGTCTGGTGAAGTGCCAGAATAAAATCGTTGACGATGCCCGCGGTATCGTCCAGGTCTGTAACGGTAAAGCGATAGACGAGTTCGTCCCCCAAGGCTTTCCACAACCGCACCCGATCCTCGGTTCCAAATCGGATACGGGTCTTCTTCAGAAAGGTCTGATGGAAAGTAACATAGAATTTGCGGATGGCCTGGGACCATCCTTCCGACCCCGTCTCGTCACGCTCTTCAGTCCCGCCCGCGATGGCGGTCGAAAACTTGAACGCGCTGGACCCCACCATGTCGACGCTGAGAAAGGCTTCCAGGCGATAGCGCGCCGCCGCTGCGGCAAGGATCTGGTCGTCGCCCTGATCGGCGCTCACGGGTTGCCGGGCCGCTGCTTACGCCAGACCCAGGCTGCGTGCCCGGTTCTCGGCAGCCTGACGGGATACGAAGAAGCGTTGTGCAACGGCACCGCGATCGCCATGCGTCTCCCGCCAAAGGTCCGCAAAGGGGCCCGAGGGCATCAGGAAGGCCGCCGCGAACCAGTTGGCTTCCCATTCGCAGCGTTCGACATCCGGCGGCGGATTGTCAGGCAGATAGCGGGTGGCAGCCATCTCGACGCTGGCACCCTGATGCGCCTTCTTCACGACCGGATAATGCAGCAGCAGATGCCCCAGCTCGTGCCCGATGGTGAAACGGTCGCGGGCCGGCGTGGTCTCGAAAGGCAGGTAAAGGTCGAAATCGTCTGGCGCCCGCACATGAATGCTCTCACGCGGCTGCGGCGTCGCAAACTCCCTGAACCGGATCCGGCCGCCCATCCGGTGGACCAGATCGAACAGATCATCCCCGGGCAGAAAATTGATCTTGCCCGCGTATTTCTCCGCCGCCTCCTGGATGACGGCCTTGCTCGCCCGACATGGCATCGGCGGAACGACGGTCATCTGCGCCTCGCGATCGCTGCCTCTCGTTACAAGATAGCGACCGGGCCGGGCGGCGACAATGGCGGGCGATGGTGCGGCAACCGTTTGCATCGCCTGCGGGAAAGCGCGCCGGGCATATGCATGTCGGGCTGCAGGAAGGTGGTGGGCCCGGCAGGATTCGAACCTGCGACAACACCGTTATGAGCGGCGGGTTCTAACCGCTGAACTACAGGCCCCCACATCTTCCATGGTGCCGGAACGGGGCGGAATGCCACCGCCGGTTACCGGCGGCACACCTTGTCGAGTTCCGCCGTTTTCGTCAAGAGGAAGCCGGTTCGTCACGAGGGGGCCGTTCGTCGGGAGAAGGCTGGCGGAAATGACACGACCGCCGCCGGAAGGCCCGGCGGCGGTCGTGTCGTGTCGTCGATGCCGGCGTTCGATCCTAGTGATCGAGGAAGCTGCGCAGCTTGCGCGACCGGCTCGGATGCTTGAGCTTGCGCAGCGCCTTCGCCTCGATCTGGCGGATGCGTTCGCGGGTCACCGAGAACTGCTGGCCGACCTCTTCCAGGGTGTGGTCGGTGTTCATGCCGATGCCGAAGCGCATGCGCAGCACCCGCTCCTCGCGCGCCGTCAGGCTGGCGAGCACCCGGGTGGTGGTCTCCTTGAGGTTCGAATGGATCGCCGCATCGACCGGCAGGATCGCATTCTTGTCCTCGATGAAGTCGCCCAGATGGCTGTCTTCCTCGTCGCCGATCGGGGTTTCGAGGCTGATCGGCTCCTTGGCGATCTTCAGGACCTTGCGGACCTTCTCCAGCGGCATCTGCAGCTTCTCGGCCAGCTCTTCCGGCGTCGGCTCGCGGCCGATTTCGTGGAGCATCTGGCGCGAGGTGCGGACCAGCTTGTTGATCGTCTCGATCATGTGCACCGGGATGCGAATGGTCCGGGCCTGGTCGGCGATCGAGCGCGTGATCGCCTGCCGGATCCACCAGGTGGCATAGGTTGAGAACTTGTAGCCGCGGCGGTATTCGAATTTATCGACCGCCTTCATCAAGCCGATATTGCCTTCCTGGATCAGGTCCAGGAACTGCAGGCCGCGGTTGGTGTACTTCTTCGCGATCGAGATCACCAGACGGAGGTTGGCCTCGACCATCTCCTTCTTGGCCTGGCTGGCCTCGCGCTCGCCGCGCTGGACGTTGCTGACGATGCGCTTGAACTCGTTGATCGGCAGGCCGACTTCGCGGGCCAGCCGCGAGATGCCCTCGCGGATATCGGCCGCTTCCTCGCCATGGCGTTCCAGGAAGGTCTTCCAGGCCTTGCCGTTCTGCGCGCCCACCACCTGGAACCAGTTCGGCGCCAGTTCCTGGCCGCTGTAGAGCCGCAGGAAGTCTTCGCGCTTCACCCGGCAGCCGACCGCCAGACGCATCAGCTGGCCTTCCAGCGACATCAGGCTGCGGTTGAGGAGGTAGAGTTCCTCGACCAGCAGGTCGATGCGCGCCTGGGCGAAGTTCAGGCCGCGGACCATCTCGATCACGTCGGACTTCGCCGCCTCGAACCGGCTGCGGGCCTGAGTGGTCTGCTCCTCGCCCTTCAGGGCCGCCTCGAGCCGCTTGGCCTGAAGCTTTTCAAGCTTCGCCCAGGCCTCGACGATCTTGTCGAAGGATTCCAGGATCACCGGCGTCAGCTCGGCTTCCATCACCGAGATCGACACGCTGGCGCCGTCACCCTCCTCGTCCTCCTCCTCTTCGGAGTCGGCCGCGCGGACGGTTTCGTCTTCCTCGTCTTCCTCGTTGTCGGACGCCTTGCGGACCTCGCCCTCGGGGCGCGCCGCGGCTGCCGCCGCCGGGGCGGCCGCTGCACCATTGCCGTTGACCACGGGCTTGGCCGGCTCGACTGCCGGACGGTCACCCGCCAGCATCGCGGCTTCAGCCTCGGCGTCCTCGTCGGTCATCGGCGGCTGGTCGCCGCCATAGCTGGCCTCGAGGTCGATGATGTCGCGCAGCATCGCCTCGCCGGCCGCCAGGGCATCACGCCAGCGCACGATCGCCCGGAAGGTCAGCGGGCTTTCGCAGATGGCACCGATCATGGTGTTGCGACCGGCCTCGATCCGCTTCGCCAGCAGGATCTCGCCCTCGCGGGACAAAAGCTCGATCGACCCCATCTCGCGCAGATACATCCGCACGGGGTCGTCGGTCCGGCCCAGTTCCTCTTCTTCGACCGAGGTCGCGTGCGACCCGCCGAATTCTTCTTCTTCGTCGTCGCCGCTCTGGTTCTCGCCCAGTTCCTCGCCTTCCTCGTCGTTCTCGACGACGTTGATGCCCATCTCGGAGAGCATGGCCATCACGTCTTCGATCTGCTCCGACGAGAGCTGATCCTGGGGCAACGCCTTGTTCAGTTCGTCATAGGAGATGTAGCCGCGCTCCTTGGCGCGGGCCACCATCTTCTTGACGGTGATCTCGAGCGAATCGACCAGCGGTCCATCCGGCGTGTCTTCACGCCCTTCGCCGGCTTCGACAGCCGTGGTCGCTTTTTTCGCCATTATTCGTCGTTCCCCCGCTCAGAAACGCACGCTGCGCCTTGATTCCGATGCTTGCCCATGAGGTCGATGCCCCGTCCTTCAACGGCCGTGAGGCGCCGCTCCCGCGATGATGACAGCATCACCGCGGCAACGACGCCCCGCGTCATCGCCGAACCCGCCCCGACCCTCAAAGGTCGAAACCGTCGCTCTGATCGAAGGCCGCCAGTCCGCGCTCGTTGTCGTCAACGAGCTTCTTGAGCGCGACGAACCGCTGCAAAGCTTCTTCCGTCATGCTCTCGACAAGCTCCTGCTCTGCGGCCTTCAATTCGTCGACCAGCTGCGCATGCCGGTGTACAGCCAGCACATTGCGCCATCCGGCCAGAACCCTGTCGAATGCAGCTCCCGGCCCCGCGAACGGTACACGGCCGGCATTCTCCGCCGCCGTCAACCGGTCCACCAGGTCCGAAAACCCTCGCAGTCTCAAATGGTCCTGCAGCGTTTCACTGTCAAGACCGGACTCCGATGCGTGCGTATCTACGATCGCAGCCCGCAAGATGTCAAGCTCAGGGGTGGCGACGGGCAAGGCGGCCACCTCGTCCTCCGCCACCTCAAGCAGTTGAGGATGCAGAAGAACCGCCGCCAGAAGCGCCGCTTCGCGCCGTGCCGACTGGCCCTCGTTTCCCTGGCCGAGCGCCGGGGCGGCGATGGGCGTCGGGTCGTCGTTCAGCTGTCCGGGCCTGGGTTTGCCGCCGCGCCGCTCTCCCTGCGGCCGCTGGAAACCCGGCCGGCCGGGCGCCGCCGGCCCGCCGCCGCCGCGTCTTGCCCGGCGCAGCTGCCAGACCCGGTCGCGGAAGTCGCGACGATAGAGGTCGCGGATCAGCGGGTCGCGGATCGTGTCGGCCTGGGCCATCAGATCGGCTTCCAGCGCGGCCAGCCGCTCGGGCGTGTCGGTGGCATGGCCTTCCAGCGCCGCCTGCCAGAGCAAGTCGATCATCGGCTGCGGGCTGGCCACGGCCCGATCGAACGCCCCCACCCCTTCGGCCCGGATCAGGCTGTCGGGATCATGGCCGCCGGGCAGGCGCACGAAGCGCAGGCTGTGGCCGGGCTTCAGCAGCGGCAGGGCACGCTCGGCCGCACGGCGCGCGGCACGGATACCGGCGGCGTCGCCGTCCAGGCACAGCACCGGCTCGGGCGCCATGCGCCACAGTTCTTCGATCTGATGTTCGGTCAGCGCGGTGCCGAGCGGCGCCACCGCATGGGGCCGGCCGGCCTGAACCAGGGCGGCCACGTCCAGATAGCCTTCGACCACCAGCACGGTACCGGCCTTGCGCGCAGCCTCTCGGGCAACCGGCCAGCCATAGAGCACACGGCCCTTCTCGAACAGCGGCGTGTCCGGGCTGTTCAGGTATTTGGGCTCGCCATCGCCCAGAACCCGGCCGCCGAAGGCGATGATCCGGCCGCGCCGGTCGGCGATGGGGATGATCAGCCGGCCGCGGAAATAGTCGAAGGCGGAACGGTCCTCGCGCCGCCGTGCAAGGCCCGACTCGACCAGCCGGTCCAGTGCGATGCCGCGCTGCTCGAAAGTGCGGATCAGCACGTCGCGCCGGTCGGGCGCATAGCCGAAGCGGAACCGGCCCCAGCTCTCGGGCCCGAAGCCGCGGCGGACCAGATAGTCGCGGGCCGGCGCCGCCTCGTCGGTGCCGAGCCGGCTTTCGAACCAGCGGCAGGCCTCTTCGACGACGTCGACCAGCCCCTCGCGGCGCTCGGCCTTGCGCTTCGCATCCGGATCTTCGGCGGGAACGGTCAGCCCCACCTCCCCCGCCAGCCGCTCCACGGTCTCGCGGAAGTCGAACCCGCCGAGCTTCATCTCGAAATCGATGGCGTCGCCCTTGGCGCCGCAGCCGAAGCAGTAATAGAAGCCCTTGTCGTCGCTGACCGTGAAACTCGGCGTCTTCTCGTTGTGGAACGGGCAAAGGCCGGTGTGCTCGCGGCCGCGGCGGATCAGCTTGACCCGGCGGCCGACCACATCCGACAGGCGGATGCGGGCACGCAGTTCCTCAATGAAGCCGGGGGGCAGCGCCATGGGGTGCGGGTCAGCCGGGCTGGCAGTTGCGCAGCAGGCGCTTGGCCGCAGAGCTGGCGCAGCCCAGGTCCATTTCGGGCCCATAGGCGGATTTCAGGGCGTCGACCGTGCGCCCCAGATCCTTCAGCCCCTTGGCGCAGCAGGCCGCGATCGTGGCACGCACCGCGGCCTCGATCTCGTCCTCCGACATCTGCGGCGGCAGGAAGCGGCGGATCACCCGCTGCTCCAGCTGTTCCTGTTCCACCAGTTCGATGCGGCCGGACTGCTCATAGGCACCGATGCTCTCGTCGCGCTGACGCAGCATGGTACGGAGCATGTCGTGGATCTCGGTGTCGTCGATCGCGTCCCGCCCCCTCACATGGGCAGCGGCATCGCGGTCCTTGATCGCCGTCCGGATCAGCCGGAGCACAGCCAGCTCTTCGCTGTTGCCCTGCTGCTCGGCCTGGGCAAGCGCGTCCTTGAGGCGCTCACGAAGCATGGAAGTCGATCCCTCGATAAGACGGAAACCGGCGACCCCGTCATGTCGCGGCCACCGAAAGCCCGGCTCCGGATGCCGCAGATCATGCAGAAGACGGCGGCATCGTGGCGGTGCGGGCAGTTAACGGGGGCGCGGACGATGTGACAAGCTTTCATATTGCGTGTCAGCCCCCGGGCTTTCAATGGCCGGCACGCGGACGCCCCCCTTGCGAAATCAGCGGAGCCCGCGGCTTGACCGGGGGGAGGGGTTTGCGTATGGTCCGTCCGGTCGATCCGGCGCCCACCCGCCGGGCGTCTACGCACGCGCCCTCTTCGCTGCCGCAACCGCCTTGCCTGCCTGCCAGGTCGTTATACAGGTTGCGCCCGTGACCCCCTCCGACGCCCCGCCTTGTGCCGCAGTCCTGCGGCCGGGACGCCGGCCGGCCGGGTCCGCGAGCCGGGCCAGCGTCCCCGGATGGACCACGCATTCGCTATCATCGGCCGCCTTGGGGCTTCCCGGGCGGCCGCGTCGCATCATCCTGGGGGCTCGCTATCATGCAAGAGGCGTCGAACTCGCCCGCCCTGGCGGCTACGGCCGCCCTCGTTCTGGCCGACGGCACGGTCTTCTGGGGCCTGGGCGTCGGCGCACGAGGCATCGCCGAGGGCGAGCTGTGCTTCAACACCTCGATCACCGGCTATCAGGAGATCCTGACCGATCCCTCTTATGCCGGTCAGATCATCACCTTCACCTTCCCGCATATCGGCAATGTCGGTACCAATGACGAGGACCTGGAAACCACGACGCCGGCGGCGCGCGGTTTCGTCCTTAAGGCGCTGCCGACCGAGCCGTCGAATTTCCGCTCCACCCGCCGCCTGCAGGACTGGACGGCGGCCCACGGGCTGATCGGCATTGCCGGCGTCGACACCCGCCGCGTCACCCGCCTGCTGCGCGACAAGGGTCCGCAGAATGCGGTGATCTGGCATGGCGAGGCCGGATCGGCGGATCTGGACGCGCTGAAGGCGCAGGCGAAGGCCGCCCCCAGCCTGGAAGGTCTCGATCTCGCGATCACGGTGACCTGCGCCCAGACCTATGCCTGGGACGAGACCCCGTGGGAGCTGGGCCAGGGCTTCGGCCGGCAGGAAAGCCCGCGCTTCAAGGTGGTCGCGGTCGATTACGGCGCCAAGCGCAACATCCTGCGCTGCCTGGCCGGCACCGGTGCCGAGGTGGTGGTGGTCCCCGCGACCGCAACCGCGGACGAGATCCTGGCGCACGAGCCCGACGGCATCTTCCTGTCCAACGGCCCCGGCGATCCGGCGGCGACCGGCGAATATGCCGTGCCCCAGATCCGCAGGCTGATCGAGACCGGCAAGCCGACCTTCGGCATCTGCCTGGGCCATCAGCTGCTGGCGCTGGCGGTCGGCGCCTCGACCGAAAAGATGGACCGCGGCCATCGCGGCGCCAACCAGCCGGTCAAGGATCTGACCACGGGCAAGGTCGAAATCACCTCGCAGAACCACGGCTTCCGCGTCGTCGCCTCGTCGCTGCCGGCCAATGCCGAAGTGACCCATGTCTCGCTGTTCGACGACACGCTGGAGGGCTTCCGCCTGACCGATCGTCCGGTCTTTGCGGTGCAGTACCACCCCGAAGCCTCGCCGGGACCGAAGGACAGCCACTACCTCTTCGACCGTTTCGCGCGCCTCATCGAGAAGACCAAGACCGATGCCTAAGCGTACCGATATCAAGTCGATCCTGGTGATCGGCGCAGGCCCCATCGTCATCGGTCAGGCCTGCGAATTCGACTATTCGGGCACCCAGGCCTGCAAGGCGCTGCGCGAAGAGGGCTACCGGATCATCCTGGTCAACTCCAACCCGGCCACGATCATGACCGATCCGGGCCTGGCGGATGCGACCTATGTCGAGCCGATCACGCCCGAACTGGTCGCCAAGGTGATCGAGGCCGAGCGCCCCGACGCCCTGCTGCCGACCATGGGCGGCCAGACCGCGCTCAACACCGCGCTCGCTCTGTCGCGCGACGGCACGCTGAAGAAGTTCGGCGTCGAGCTGATCGGCGCCAACGAGGCGGCGATCGAAAAGGCCGAAGACCGCCAGCTGTTCCGCGAGGCGATGGACCGCATCGGTCTGTCCAGCCCGCGCAGCCGCGTGGTCCGCGACATGGAATCCGCCCGCGAGGCGATGGAGTTCGTCGGCCTGCCGACGATCATCCGCCCCTCCTATACGCTGGGCGGCACCGGCGGCGGCATCGCCTATAACCGGCAGGAATTCGAAGAGATCGTGGCCAGCGGCCTCGACGCCTCGCCGGTGAACGAGGTGCTGGTCGAGGAATCGGTGCTCGGCTGGAAGGAATACGAGATGGAGGTGGTCCGCGACCGTGCGGACAACTGCATCATCGTCTGCTCGATCGAGAACATCGACCCGATGGGCGTGCACACCGGCGACAGCATCACCGTCGCACCGGCACTCACGCTCACCGACAAGGAATACCAGATCATGCGTGACGCCTCGCTCGCGGTTCTCCGCGAGATCGGCGTCGACACCGGCGGGTCGAACGTGCAGTTCGCGATCGACCCCGAGACCGGCCGCATGGTCGTGATCGAGATGAACCCGCGCGTGTCGCGCTCCTCGGCGCTCGCCTCGAAGGCGACCGGCTTCCCGATCGCCAAGGTCGCGGCCAAGCTCGCCGTCGGCTACACGCTCGACGAGGTTCAGAACGACATCACCGGCGTCACGCCGGCCTCGTTCGAGCCGACCATCGACTATGTCGTGACCAAGATCCCGCGCTTCGCCTTCGAGAAATTCCCGGGCACCGCGCGCACGCTGTCGACCTCGATGAAGGCGGTGGGCGAGGTCATGGCCATGGGCCGCTGCTTCGAGGAATCGCTGCAGAAGGCGCTCCGCTCGATGGAGACGGGCCTGACCGGCCTCGACGAGATCGAGGTCGCGGGCGGCGCCGGCACCAGCGAGGTCGATGCGCTCCGCTCGGCGCTGGCCCTGCCGACCCCGGATCGTCTGCTGGTCATCGCCCAGGCGCTGCGCGCCGGGCTGACCCCGGAAGAGATCCACGAGGCCTCGGATTACGATCCCTGGTTCATCGAGCGTCTGGCCGGTCTGGTCGCCACCGAAAAGCAGGTGATCGAGGACGGGCTGCCGGCGGATGCGGCCGGCTGGCGGCGGCTGAAGTCGCTGGGCTTCTCGGATGCACGGCTGGCGACGCTCGCCGGTCTCGACGAAGAGATCGTCCGTGCCCGGCGCTGGAAGGCCGGCGTGCACCCGGTGTTCAAGCGGGTCGACACCTGCGCCGCCGAATTCGAGGCGCGCACCCCCTACATGTACTCGACCTACGAGCTGCCCGGCTTCGACGGCATCGTCGAATGCGAGGCGCAGCCCTCGGATCGCACCAAGATCATCGTGCTCGGCGGCGGTCCGAACCGGATCGGCCAGGGCATCGAGTTCGACTATTGCTGTGTCCACGCGGCCTATGCCCTCTCGGAAGCGGGCTACGAGACCATCATGGTCAACTGCAACCCCGAGACGGTCTCCACCGACTACGACACCTCGGACCGGCTTTATTTCGAGCCGCTGACGGTCGAGGACGTGCTGGAGCTGGTGCGGGTGGAAACCTCGCGCGGCACGCTCAAGGGCGTGATCGTCCAGTATGGCGGCCAGACCCCGCTGAAGCTGGCCGAGCCGCTGGAGAAGGCCCAGGTGCCGATCCTCGGCACCTCGCCGGATGCGATCGACCTGGCCGAGGATCGTCGCCGCTTCCAGAAGCTGCTGAACGATCTGGATCTGAAGCAGCCGGCCAACGACACCTGCCACAGCGAGGAAGAGGCGCTGGCCATCGCCCAGCGCATCGGCTTCCCGCTGGTCGCGCGCCCGTCCTATGTGCTGGGCGGCCGGGCGATGGAGATCGTCCATGATCTGGGCGGGCTGTCTTCGTATATGCGCCGGGCGGTGCGCGAGTTCGGCAACAAGCCGGTGCTGCTCGACCGCTTCCTGACCGATGCCATCGAGGTGGATGTCGACGCGCTCTGCGACGGCGAGACCGTGGTGGTCGCGGGCATCATGGAGCATATCGAAGAGGCCGGCGTCCATTCGGGCGACAGCGCCTGCACCCTGCCGCCCTATTCTCTCGACGACGAGATCATCGCCGAGATCCGCCGGCAGACCGAGGCGCTGGCGCTCAAGCTGGGCGTGGTCGGGCTCATGAACGTGCAGTTCGCGGTCAAGGACCGGGAGATCTACATCCTGGAGGTCAACCCGCGCGCCAGCCGCACCGTGCCCTTCGTCGCCAAGGCCGTCGGCCGGCCGATCGCCAAGATCGCGGCCCGGATCATGGCGGGCGAGAAACTGGGCGCCTTCGATCTGGCCGAGCGCAAGGTCGACCATATCGCGGTCAAGGAAGCGGTCTTCCCCTTCGCCCGCTTCCCCGGCGTCGACATCCTGCTCGGGCCCGAGATGAAGTCGACCGGCGAGGTCATGGGCCTGGATACCGATTTCGGCCGCAGCTTCGCCAAGGCGCAGCTGGCGGCGGGCGTGCGCCTGCCGACCTCGGGCCGGGTCTTCGTCTCGGTGCGCGACGACGACAAGGACGCGATGGTAGAGATCGCCCGCGGCCTGAAGGCCCAGGGCTTCGAGATCGTCGCCACCCGCGGCACCGCCAGGGTGCTGGCCGATGCGGGCATCCAGGTCGAACTGGTCAAGAAGGCCCATGAGGGCCGGCCGAACATCATCGACCAGATCAAGGACCGCCGGATCGACATGGTGTTCAACACCACCGCCGGGTCTCAGGCGATTTCGGACAGCTACTCGCTGCGCCGCGAAACCCTGATGAACAAGGTGCCCTATTTCACCACCGTCGCCGGTTGCCGGGCGACCGTTCAGGCGATCGCGGCCATCCGGGCCGGCACGCTTGAAGTCCGGTCCCTGCAATCCTATTCTGCCTGAGAAGGCCGCAGAAAACGGCTGATCGACATGCGGGGCCGATGAAAATCGGCCCCGCATGTGTTCCTGTTGTCGTGCTGCAGGTGCACAGCGATCTCGTGCACAACCGACGTTCGGCTGCCGGAAAGTCCGGCCGCCGCGCGCTGAACTGCTGCGGCATGAATTCCTGTCAACCGCGGAACGGCATTCCCTCCGACGATCGCCTGACCGTTCGACGACCAACGTGGAAAGCGTCATACCCATGGAAAAAGTTCCCATGACGTTGGAAGGCTTCGACCGACTGACCGCCGAACTCAAGCATCTGAAGACGGTGGCCCGTCCCGAGGTGATCAACGCGATCGCCGAAGCCCGGGCGCATGGCGATCTGTCGGAGAACGCCGAGTACCACGCGGCGCGTGAGCGCCAGAGCTTCATTGAGGGCCGCATCGCCGAGCTGGAGGACAAGCTGTCCCGCTCCGAGGTGATCGACCCCACCAAGCTGTCGGGCGACCGGGTCAAGTTCGGCGCGACGGTCACCGTCGTCGACGAAGAGACCGAGGAAGAGACGAGCTACAAGATCGTCGGCGTGGACGAGGCCGACCTCAAGATCGGCCGCATCTCCGTCACCTCGCCGATGGCGCGGGCGCTGATCAACAAGGCGGTGGGCGAAACCGTCGAGGTCGCGACGCCCAAGGGCCGCCGCTCCTACGAGATCCTGGGCGTGAGCTTCAACTGAAGCCGGCCACGCCGCCGAAGACATGAAGGGCCGGCCCTCCCGAGCGGAAGGGCCGGCCTTTCGTCTTGCAGAATGCCTGTCGATCAGGACAGTTGAGCGACACGCCAGACGGTCTTGGCCATACGAGCGAGCTTTTGCTGCCACTTGTCCAGCCGCTCCGGCGTCCAGTCCTGGTTCTCCTCGACAAGATCCCGCGTCAGTTTCAGCCCGCTCTGCCCCAGGATCGGCCGCTTCTCCGCATAGGGCTTATTGCCCAGGGCTCTGTTTCGGGCCGTCTCGAGCATGACCATGTTCCCGAGACGATAGATGAAGGTCTCCAGGTCCCGGTCGGGAAAGGCATCCCAGCCTCCATTTGGCGACTGGGGCAGGATGTGCTCGATCGTATAGGTCGACGCATCCGGATCGAACTCGACGCCACCATTCTGTCGCTCCAGCCTGCACAGGATATAGCGGACGATCTTCGCATTGCGGCTTTGGGTCGTCTTGATCGCCTTGGCCGCAAAGTCGCCGCGAAAGGCATCGTCGCTGCGATAGATCGGGCGAAGCGCCGCAAGCACCGGTCCGAGAGCCGCAAGCTCACCCCGGTGCAGCTGCAGGGCAACGGCGTGATAGACGCGCTCCTGCTCATTGGGCGCCTGGCTGCCGATAACGTTGTAGCGAAAAGCGATCACTGCCGTGGCCGCAATCAGCCCTTCGAAATCACCATCCGACAATCGGCGCTTCGCCGCCATGAGCATGGGATAGGGCTGACGGACCGAGAACATCCGCAGCTCTTGAGCGCTGCGACGACAGTCTGCCGACCATTGCGCCGCCTCGGGGTGGATCAGCGCAAGATAGGCATCCATGTCTTCGTCCATTTCACGCAGCAGCCCGAACACTTGGCCGCGGTCGCGCACGCTCGATCGGATGATTTTGAACAGCTCCGACTGGCGGGCGAAGCCATGCCGGCTGTTCCAGTGCATGCGCAGGAAGTCCGGGAAGCTCTCGCTGCCCAGGCGGCCGACCATGCCCTCCCAGCGCCGCTCAAGATCATCCATTTCCTGCTGTGACTGAGGACCGCGCGCCAGCACCGAGAACAGATAGTTCTTGAGCAGATCGGTCGCCGACAGCCGGACACCCCGCGCATTCAGCGTTTCGAACACCTTATAGGCATTCAGTTCGTCGGCGACGGTGATCACCGTGAAGAACAGCCGGTCGCTCATGGTTTCGATGAATTGCGCCAGCGCGACCCCCTGGTCCTGCTGGCTGCGGACATGATCGCGCAGAGCCTTCTCGAACCACTCAAACCCTTTGCGCATGGCATGGGTCGAGGGCGGGAAGCCGCGCTGCGGAAGATGTTCGGCCAGAGGAACGAGGTGATCGCGGTAATAGCCGTCATTATTGCGGTTGAGCGACAATTTGTTATGCGTCGCCAGCGTCACCGGATCCAGATATCCGATATAGGTCGCGCGAAACTGGTCGAGCCGCTGCTGATTCGCATCGGCATTGCGACCGCCTGCAATATACGCCTTCAGCAGGCGCATGGCGGCCAGGATGATGAGACTGATCGTCGTCAGCCGCTGCTGCCCGTCGATGATCTCGAAGATGCGGTTGTCCGAGGTCTGAAGGACGAGATAGCCCATGTAATGTGCCGGCTCGCCGTCCGGGGCGATCGAGCCCAGGATGTCTGCCCAAAGGTCTTCCCACTCGGCATCCCCCCAGGAATAGTCCCGCTGGAACCGGGGCACGCGATAGGTCAGGCCATTGCCGAGCAACTGGCGATAGGTACGATTCTCGGTGTTGAAATTCGTTGCCGCCATGTCGCTCCTCCGGCCCATCTCCGGCAGATCCCGCCAGTGAACCCTAGCTTCGGCGAGGGCTCGGCGGGATTCAAGTGGCGGCCGTCACTCCCGCACCTGCCGCGCCACGAAGCGGGCGAGCGGGGGGCCGAGCAGGACGACCAGGAAGAAGCGCATGGTCTGCAGGGCCATGACGAAGCCGATATCGACGCCGCGGCTGGAGGCGGCGATGATCGCGACCGTATCCAGCCCGCCGGGGCTGGTGGCCAGATAGGCCGACAGAAGGTCGATGCCGGTCAGCTGCGTCAGCACCCAGGCGAGGCCGGCGCAGAAGCCGATCAGCACCGCGATCGAGACCAGGATGGTGGGCAGCGCCTTCAGCGCATGCCCCAGTACCGCCCGGGTGAAGCCCAGGCCCACGCTCCAGGCCAGCACCGCGTAGCTGGCCGCCAGCAGCCATTGCGGCAGCTGAATGGTCAGGAGGCCGGTCGCGCTGAGCACGGCGCCGCCGATCATCGGCAGCAGCAGGCCTGCCGCCGGCACCGGGATCAGCCGGCCCGCCGCCACGCCGGCCGCGGCAAGCGCCAGGGTCTCGGCGAAGGCGAGCGGCTGGATCGGCGGGAACCAGACGATCGGAGCGGCGGCTCCCGCCCCCCCCGCCCAGCAGGAAATGCGCAAGCAGGGCGGCGGCAAAGGCCACGAACAGCACGCGGGTATACTGCATGAAGGCGACGAGCCGGGCATCGGCGCCGAAGGCTTCCGCCATCACCACCATCGCCGAGGCGGCACCGGCCGAGGTGCCCCAGACACCGGTCGTGCCGGGCAGGATGTGATTGCGGGCAATCACCCAGCCGAGCGCGCCGCTGAGCAGGATGGTGGAGAGCACGATCCCGAGGAAGATCGGCCAGTCTTCGGCCACCGTCACCAGGATCTCGGGCCGCACCGAGCCTGCGATCATGCAGCCCAGCACCGACTGGGCCATCAGGAAGGTGATCCGCGGCATCTTCAGCCCGACCCCGCCCAGCGCCAGCAGAATGCCTGAGACCATCGGCCCCAGCAGCAATGCCGCCGGCAGCTGGATCCAGATCAGCCCCGCCGTCACCGGCACAGAGACGATCGGCAGCAGCAGCCAGCGCAGCCAGAGGGGAAGGGTCGGCAACGACATCGGATCGGGGTTCTTCCGCAAACGAAAACGGCCGCTTTCACCCGAAAGCGGCCGTTCGGATCGTTCTGCACCGAACCATGATCTGCCACGCGGCACAACCACCACCCCCGCCCCCAGGGGTCTGCGGTTTCCGCACGGCTCGGGCTCAGTCGTCCTCGCCGGTGGGCTCTTCGGCCTCCAGCAGCTCGATCGGCACCCCCGGCTCATACTTCGAGGTCCGGATGGTGAGCGAGGTGCGGACATGGCGCACCGGCGGCGCCGCGGTCAGCCGGGTTGTCAGAAACCGCTGATAGGCGTCCCAGTCCTTGGCGACGATCTTCAGCAGGAAATCGGTCTCACCCGCCAGCATGTAGCACTCGCGGACCTCGGGCCAGCTCTGGACCAGCGCCTCGAACTTCTTGAGGTCGAGATCGGCCTGGCTCTCCAGCCCGACCCGGGCGAAGACGGTGACCGAGAAGCCGAGATGTTCAGGATCGAGTTCCGCGCGATACCCGCGCACGAAGCCCGCCTCTTCGAGGGCCCGGACGCGCCGCAGGCAGGGCGGTGCCGAGATGCCCGCCCGACGGGCGAGTTCCACATTGGTGATGCGGCCGTCGGACTGGAGATCGGCAAGGATCTTCCGGTCGATGGTGTCGAGTTTTACCCGCGCCATAGTGTCGCTGACTCCCTTCCCCCGTCACGGGCCCGTGCGTGCGGGCGAACGTGATCGCTGGGCAGTCTATAGCAATATTACCCGGACCCATAGCGGCAGTTTGCGGTTCTGTCGCGACCCATGGGCCATTCGATGGTCTTCATCTGGTGCCGGTTTCAGGCGAACCGCGGCCGGGGGTTGCCCCTCAGCACCCGAGGCGAAGCGGTTCCGTTCCGGCGCCGCGGACTTTATAGTCCACCGGAAGGGCTCTCAAGCACGAAACGATCTTTCAGGACCGACCTTCCGTAATGTCATACCGCAGGCAGCCATGACCGATCCGCGCAACACGGGACAGCCGCAGCCGCAACCACACGTCTGCGTGCTGACCGACGACCGCGCCGGTAACAATGCGCAAGCCCTCGGCGTTGCCGAGGCGCTGGGCTGGCCGATCACCGAGATCCGGCTGTCCTATACCCGGCTTATCCGCCTGCCCAATCTGATCCGCGGCACCACGACGCTCGGTCTTTCCACATCCGCCGCTGCGGCGCTCGATGCCGTGGCGGCACCCGACATCGCCATCGCGGCCGGGCGCCGGGCGACGCCGGCGCTCCGCCGGCTGAAGCGGCGCTTTCCGCAGATGATCGCCGTCCAGATCATGTGGCCGGGCGAACCCAGCCGCGGGCTGGACCTGATCGCCGTGCCGGCCCATGACCGCATCGCCCGCGAAAGCGACCGCGACCCGCGGCTGCTGGTGACCCTGGGCGCGCCCAACCGCGTCACCCCTGCCCGCCTCGCCGAGGCGGCCGGCAGCTGGGAGCCCCGCTTCGCCGCCGCCGGCATGGGGGCGGGCAAAGCGCCCCGGATCGGCCTGCTGGTCGGCGGCACCACCAAGCGCATGCCCTTCGGCCCCGAGGATGGCCGCCATCTGGCCCGGCTGGTCGCCGATCTGGCCGCCCGCCACGATGCCCGGATCCTGGCGACCAACAGCCGCCGCAGTGGCGCCGAGGTGACAGCGGCGCTGAGCGACGTGCTCCAGGCCACACGGCCGGGCGCTTTCTGGCTCCATGATGTGGCAAAGGGCGGTGACAATCCCTATTTCGGCATACTGGGTGTGGCGGATCTGATCGTGGTCACCGGCGACAGCATGTCGATGGCCTCGGAAGCCGCCAGCACCGGCCGGCCGGTCGCGATCCTGCCCATAACGGGGGAGGCATCGAAAGAGGCACGGCTGCACCGGGCGCTCTACGCCCTGGGTGCGGCCCGCCCGCTCGATGCCGACTTCGTCGCCCGGGGTGAGATCGCCTGGCGCTACCCGCCCCTGGACGACGCCCAGGCGGTGGCGGCGCAGATCCGGCGGTTGGTGCTGGCAAATCCGGCCGTTTCCCGCTAGCTTCCCCGCCCCTCCCTGCTGCCGCCGGGTAGCGGGGGTCAGGGTTCAGGCCGTCCGCCGCCCGTCACATGTCCTGCTCTGGAAAGGCCGCCACGTCATGAGTGCCACCCATCGCACCAAGGTCCTCATTCTGGGATCCGGTCCCGCCGGCCTGACCGCCGCGATCTATGCCTCGCGCGCCATGCTGGAGCCGATCCTGGTCCATGGGCTTCAGCCGGGCGGCCAGATGACGATCACCACCGATGTCGAGAACTTCCCCGGCTTCCCCGACGTGATCCAGGGCCCCTGGCTGATGGAGCAGATGCAGAAGCAGGCCGAACATGTCGGCACCCGCTTCCATCACGACATCATCACCGATATCGACCTCAAGACCCGCCCCTTCGTCGCCACCGGCGACAGCGGTGACCGCTATGTCGCCGATGCGGTGATCATCTCCACCGGCGCCCAGGCGAAATGGCTGGGCCTGCCCGACGAGGAACTCCTGAAAGGGTTCGGGCTGTCGGCCTGTGCGACCTGCGACGGGTTCTTCTACCGCAACCGCACGGTCGCCGTGGTCGGCGGCGGCAACACCGCGGTCGAAGAGGCGCTCTACCTCACCAATCATGCCGACAAGGTCTATCTGATCCACCGGCGCGATGCGCTCCGGGCCGAGAAGATGCTGCAGGAGCGGCTGTTCGCCAACCCGAAGATCGAGATGATCTGGAATGCCGTGGTCGACGGCTATCTGGCCGGCGGCGAGCCGCGCGGGGTGACCGGCGTGCGGCTGAAGGATACCGCCGATGGCAGCCTGCGGGACCTCAATGTCGACGGCGTGTTCATCGCGATCGGCCATGCCCCCGCCACCGCCCTGTTCCAGGGCCAGCTGGAGCTGGACGAGGAAGGCTATCTGATCACCCGCCCCGACAGCACCCGCACCAGCATTCCGGGCGTGTTCGCGGCCGGCGACGTGCAGGACAAGGTGTTCCGCCAGGCCGTCACCGCCGCCGGAACGGGCTGCATGGCGGCGCTGGAAGCCGAGCGTTTCCTGGCCGGAACCACCCATGCGCCGGCCGATGCCGTCGCGGAATGAGCACATGCGGCCGCACCGAAAACGGCGCGGCCGCGCTCAGGACCTTTGAAGACCGGCGCATCGCGCCGTAAGATCGTCGAAACACCAGCAGCGGACCGGGTGACGGCAGGGAGCCAGACGTCGCCACCCGGCAGCATCAGCGGAGCCGCGCGAGCCTGACATGGACTGGGACCGGGTCAAGATCTTCCACACCGTCGCCGAGGCCGGCAGCTTCACGCATGCAAGCGAGTTGCTGAACCTCAGCCAGTCGGCGATCAGCCGACAGATCAGTGCGCTGGAGGAGAGCCTGGGCGTTCCCCTGTTCCACCGCCACGCCCGCGGCCTGATCCTCACCGAACAGGGTGAGCTGCTGCGCAACACCGCCCGCGACGTCTTCGCGAAGCTGTCCATGGCCGAAGCCATGCTGACCGAAAGCCGCGAACGTCCGAAGGGGCCGCTGAAGGTGACGACCACGGTCGCCTTCGGCTCGGTCTGGCTGACGCCCAGGATTCACGGCTTCCTCAGCCTGCATCCGGACGTCACCATCACCCTGCTGCTGGACGACAGCGAGCTGGATCTGGGCATGCGCGAGGCCGACATCGCCATCCGCATGTCGCCGCCCCGCCAGCCGGATCTGGTCAAACGCAAGCTGATGACCATCCGGCACGGCATCTATGCCTCGCCGGATTACGTCAACCGCCAGGGCATGCCCAAGACCCCGGCAGAGCTGGACGATCACAAGCTGATCGTCTTCGGCGAGGACACGGCCGCCCCCATCTCCAACGCCAACTGGATCCTGGATGCGGGCGCCACCCCCGGCAAGGCCCGGCGGCCGATCCTGAAGGTGAACAACATCTATGGCATCATGCGCGCGGTGGAGAGCGGCCTCGGCGTCGCCTCGATCCCCGATTACATGGTGCGCGAGAACGGCAATGTGGTGCAGGTCCTGCCCGAGCTGGAAGGACCGCAATCGGAAGTCTACTTCGTCTATCACGAAGAGCTGCGCCATTCGAAGCGCATCGCGGTCTTCCGCGACTTCCTGATCCGCGAGATCGAACAGAGCCTGCGCTGACGGGCGACGGCGACGCCGTCATAGATGGACGGACGGGGCGGCAGATGGACGGGGCGGCAGGGGATCAGATGTCCTCTGCCGCCTCTTCCGTTGAATCGTCATTGATTGCCACGCGGTTGCGGCCCGAGCGCTTGGCGGCATAAAGCGCCTTGTCGGCCCTGGAAAGCACCCGGTCGATATCGTCGCCGGGGGCCGAGAAGCGGGCCAGGCCGAAGCTTGCGGTCAGCCGGATCTCATCGCCCTTCCAGGGCATGCGGATGGCGGCGGTCGTGGCTCGCAGGCGCTCCGCCACCTCGTCCAGCTCTGCCGCGCCGATCCCCGGCAGCAGCACGGCGAATTCCTCGCCGCCCAGCCGGCCGACCAGATCATCCTCGCGCAGCGTTTCGGACATCCGGCCCACGAACAGGCGCAGGGCCTCGTCGCCGGCCGCATGGCCGAAGCGGTCGTTGATCGTCTTGAAGCGATCCAGATCGGCCATGATCACGCCCGAGGAACGCCCCTCATGGCGCCACTGGTCGGCAAGATGGGCCGCCACGTCCATGAAATGGCGGCGGGTGGCGGCGCCGGTCAACTCGTCGACCGCGGCCAGCGCCTCCAGCCGGTGAGCCAGGGCCTCGCGCGTGCGGACCTCGGCTTCCAGCCGCTGGTTCAGCCGGCGCAGTTCATCCTGCATGCGATCCGAGAGACGGACCAGGCGGCGCTGTTCCCGATAGCCCTGGCGATAGGCACGCATCAACGTGCGCACGCCGTCGGAGACCTCCTCCAGTTTGCGGAGCATCTCCTCGCTCTGGGCGATCATCGCCTCTTCCTGGTCGAAGAGCGAGAAATCCCCCGTCGTCGCCGGCTCGGGCAGGGTCTTCACCCTGGTCACCTTGGGCCTGGTCATCTCACGTCATCCCGATCAGTCGCCACCATCTCCGTCCGCGCACATGATGAAGTCGATGTGCTCCAGGTCGGATGCGAAATCCTCCCCGAATTCCTCCATCGTCTCATCATCCGGAGCAAAGTGCCAGTTCACAGTGACCGTGCGTCCATCTGCCGCCGATTCTTCCAACATCTGGAAAATGTTCATCAAAGCTTTCGCACTCGATGAGTTGAAGTAGATCAGCGAGATGTCCACCGTGACGCTGGGCCCGTCTTCGGCCAGGAAGCTGCGCAGCGCATACAGGATCGGCCCGTAGAAGGCGGCGGCGTCCTCAGGGTAGGACTCGCCCGCCATCGAGAACCGGCCGGCGACCGGATCGAAACGCACCGCCGGCGACCGGTCGGTGGCGGCGATCTCGATGGCGAGGGGGGAGTCGGAAGCGGTCATATGAACACCTTGAGGCCATAGAAGGTGGTCTGAGCGTCGATTTCGAAGAAATCATACTCGATGGGGGCACTGGCACGACGGGCGATCTCGATCAGCCCGAGCGTCGCGCCCTTGCTGTCGACATCGGGGTCTTCCTTCAGCTTCTGGCGGTAGAGCGCCTTCAGTTCATCCGGCGACAGGGCCGCGATCTCGGCCAGCCGCTGGCGCAGGCGCGGCGCCCGCGCCGCGTCGATCACATTGGCGCAGATCACGAAGAACCGGCCGTCTTCCTTGCCCACCGTCACGATGCCCGAGCGTGCGGCATCGTCGTCGGGGCCATGGGCATCATCGGAATAGCGGATGATGTTCTGGACCTGCTCGACGAAGACCGAGAACACCCGGCGGGTCAGATTGCGGTCGGTGGCGTCCTGCTCCAGCTTGCGGCGCAGCGCTTCCCCCAATGAGAACAGAATGCCTTCGGACATGATGCCGCTATAGATCAGCATCAGCTTGTTGGCCTGTATCTGGGTGCGGAAATCGTAAAGGTCTCGGGCCAGCACCTCTCGGCTCCTCGGACATATGCCGCATCGCATGCGACGTCGGCGCGTTACGGTTCGTCGGGGGTTGGGGTCGGGGTCGGGGTCGGGGTTGGAGTTGGGGGGCCTGCGGTCGTGCTGCCATCGGCCAGAGGCCCGGACAGGCGCGGCCGGAAGGCCACCAGGGTCATATCGTCGCGCCGGGCCTCGGCCCCGCGCCAGTCGTCGAGGGCCGCCGTCAGCGCCCGCAGCCGGTCCGCCAGCGGCAGATCGGCATGCATCGCCAGCAGGGTCGCCATCCGGCGCCGGCCGAACAGCCGCCGCGACGGCCCGCCGACATGATCGGTCACGCCATCGGTCCACAGATGGAAGCTCTCCCCCGGCCGGACCTGATGAAGATGGACCGGAATGCGTCCCGGCGGCGGCAGGGTCCGGTAGCCCAGGCTGCGGCGCACCCCGGTGATCGACGAGACACCGTCGGGGCCGACCACGGTCAGCGACAGCCCGGCGCCGGCGAAGGCAACCGTCCCGGCCGCCTCGTCATAGATGCAGACCGCGGCATCGACCCCATCATCCGAGGCATCATGCCCGCCCGGATCCGGCCGGTCCTGGCGCAGCCGCGCCCGCAGCCGCCGGTCCAGCTCCCCCAAAATCAGATCGGGTGCCGGCATGCCCGCCACGTCCAGGATCGCCTTCAGCTCCGAGGCGACCACCAGGGTCATGAAGGCGCCCGGCACGCCGTGGCCGGTGCAATCCGCCAGCAGGATCAGGCATTTGCCGTCGCGGCGTTCCATCCAGCAATAATCGCCGCCCACCACATCCAGCGGCTCCCAGAGCAGGGCGATATCGGCCATTGCCGGCGACAGCACCGCGGGGTCGGGCAGGATGCCCTCCTGGATCCGGCGGGCATAGCGGATGCTCTCCATCACCTGGCGGTTTGCGGTTTCCAGCTCGACATTTTTCTCGACCAGCGCCGCCTGGGCATCCTGCAGCGCTTCCAGCAGGCGGCGGGCATCGTCGCCGGCACGCAGCCCCGCCACCATCCGGTTGAAGGCGGCGGCCGCCTGGCCCAGCTCGTCGTCGGCCGGCTCGTCCAGCGTGGTCCAGCTCTTGTGTTCCACCTGGCGCATCGCCCGCAGCATCCGCCCCAGCGGCTGCACGACCAGCCGGCGCATGGCGAACTGCACGGTGATCGACAGGGCGCCGGTCAGCAGCAGCACCGCGAAGGCCGCCGTCGCGACCTGAAGGATCGCAATCCGGTTCAGCTCCCCGGTGGCGAAGACCACCTCCAGCGTGCCGACCTTGATATGCCCCTGCGGCTCTATGATCGTGCGCGCGACGGTGATCGCGCCGCTGCCGGGCTCTGGCGGGGTGCCGGTTTCGAACAGCATCTCGTCATTGTCGTCCAGCACCCGGGCGTAGCGGAACCCCTGGTCGCTGACCAGTGCGTCGACCTGTGGCTCGAACACCGTGCGGTCCAGATACCAGAGCGGGGTGGCGATGGCGGCGGCGGTCAGATCGGTCAGCACGCCGGCGCGACGTTCCAGCGCCCGGCGCTGATCGGTCCAGGTGATCCAGGCGATGCTGCCCTGGATCAGCAGCACGATCAGCATCACCACCGGCAGGGTACGACGGAACAGCTTGGCGGCCAGCGAGCGCTTCGGCGCGCCCGCGGCCTGCGCCCGCCCCGTCGCCGCCCGGCCCATTGCCGCCCGGGACAGCGTTTCGCGTTTCTCCGTCATGCCCGCCTCCGGCGCATCGCCCGCCGTTCCCCCATCAGTCTTCCCCGAGCCTCACCGGGTCAAGCCCATAGGCGCGCCAGAGCGGCGCCAGTCGGCCATCACGATCGAGCCGGGCCAGAAGCCCATAGATCGCGGCCGCATCCGGGTCCCGCCCCGGCCGGGTCAGCACCCGCAGATCGTAAAGCTGATCGGCCTGATCCGACACCAGCAGCCGCGCCAGATCATTGGGCCGATCGGCAAGATAGCGGCTGAGGAAGGATTGCGTCACCACGCCTGCCTCTACCCGTCCCAGCAGCACCAGTTCGATGACTGCGGCATTGTCGTTCACCAGCACCAGATCGAAACGGCGGCGCATCTGGTCCGGGTCACCGGCGAAATCCGCGAAGGCGTAATGGTAGCCCAGCATCGCCGCGATCTTGGTGGCGCGGACACCGGCAAACCAGGATTTGTCGCGTCCGGCATAGAGCTGGGCGATGAACACCTCGCGATCGGTCGCGATCCTTTTGGAGACGTCGAGGGGGATGTCCCGCCGGCTCCAGCCCCAGCCGGCCATTTCGAAGAACATGACGTCGAAGCGGCTGCGAGCGAAATCGTCATAGCGTCTGAGCGGCGTGGTCGGCACCAGTTGGAAGCGCCATCTGTCCTGCGCCCGGTTCAGCAGGGCGATCAGGTCCACCGTCAGCCCGTGCGGCCCCGTCCCGCCCTCGCCGAACGAGACATAGGGCGCGAACTGATAGCCGCCGACCCTGACGATCTTCGGGTCGGCGCTCGCTGCCATCGCCGCCTGACCCAGGACACCGGCCACGGTGATCGCGGCTGCCGCCAGCATCATCATCAGCCGATGCAACGCAGTTGACCTCCCGCAATCCCATTCATAAAGGCAATCGGTGACATGACGGGATACGGCAAGAGTGGCCCGTTCACGACGGTGGAGATTATCAACAATGCACGCCAATGCCTACAGCATGCGGCGGTGCCGGCTGCCGTTTCACGGCTGGATTGCATCATGTCTCCGCAGCACGGAACGAGACGCTGGTTCGTGCTGCGTAAAGCAGTGGTGACCTGCTGCTCTTCATCCGTCTGTCACAATGCTTACGCGCAAAAAGAAGCCATGCACAACGTGCATGGCTGAACTGACGTCGTGCCTCTGGCACTTCGACCTCAGGCGTCCTATATGCACTGCAACATCGTCGAGGTTAGCCTCCGATGCCACGGAAGCCGGCGGCTCCCCCGCTTGTTTCCGCGTCCGGGTCTCCCCCCGGATGTCAGGTCTCCCTGACCTTTTTGCGTCTCCCAGACGTGAAGCCTCCCTGTCAGACTTCAGCCGGGCCTTCGGGCCCGGCTTTTTTTTTTTGCGGCCGGGCCTGCAAATACGAAAGCCCGGGCGGGGATGTCTGGCCGGCCCCGCCCGGGCCTGTCGGTTCAATCCGTCAGTCTTTGCTGACTGTCGGTTTTTGCTGAGCTTGTCGGTTGTTATGCATCGCGCGTCTCGTCGCGAGGCCCGGTTCGTCCCGGGCCGGCAGCTCTTGCGGCTGCTGCTTTGGTCATCCGGCGCCATCTTCGGACGTCCGGAAAAGATGGGCGTTTCCTCCTGCACCACATCGGACCGGCGCAGCATCTGCCGCAGCGGAAGTGCGAAAGACGGAAGCGGCCGACGGGCCTGCGCAACGGTTCCGCAAGGGGCCTCCCCTCCCCTCGGGACTGCAGCACCCGAAGGATGCTGCAGCGATGCGGGCGCTCACCATGCCCGGAGGGTCACTCCGGGGCCGGGCCTGGATCCGGGACGTGTCTCGCGCGCCCCGGCGTGTCGTGTGCGCTGCCAGGCCTGGCAGGATGATCGCAGATCCGCAGTCGCTTCGCTGCGCGGCCAACATCGGCCGTTCCGTCCATCAGACCGTCGGCGAACCTCCCCAGCTCCGCCTTCAGCCTGTCGCGACCGTCTTGTCGTCCGGTCCGACGATGTGCGCCAATATGACGCAGCCCGCCGTTCTGCGCAAGTCCGTTCTGCGTTTGCTGCATAGCGGAATGGCACGAAGCCCGGCGGACTGTCTTCTGTCGTTGAAACTTTGGCGCTGCGGGATAGCCCTGTCCGGCTTCAACGGAACAGGCGGTCGCCGTCGCGGATATCGGTATAGAGCCCGGCGACCTGATCGCCATAACCGTTCCACTTCAGCGTCGGGATCTCTTCGCCGGTGTCAATCACCTGCTCGCGCGCCTGGCTCCAGCGCGGATGCGACACCTCGGGGTTCACATTGGCCCAGAAACCGTATTCCTGGTCCTGCAGCTGCTCCCAGAAGCTGACCGGACGCTCGTCGGTGAAGGTGAAGCGCACGATCGACTTGATCGACTTGAAGCCGTATTTCCACGGCACCACCAGCCGGAGCGGCGCGCCGTGCTGGCGGGGCAGCGGCTTGCCGTAGATGCCGGTGGCGATGAAGGCCAGATCATTGGTCGCCTCGGCCATGGTCAGCCCTTCGACATAAGGCCAGGGCAGCCAGATCGAGCGTTGGCCATGGGCCATCTCGCGATCCTCGAAGGTCTCCATGCGCAGATATTTCGCCCCGGCCTTGGGCTGTGCCAGCTTCACCAGATCGGCCAGCGGAAAACCGCTCCAGGGCACGACCATCGACCAGGCCTCGACGCAGCGGAAGCGGTAGATCCGCTCTTCCAGCGCCATGCGGCGGATCAGGGCATCGGCATCCAGCGTCTGCGGCGCATCGACCATGCCGTCGATGGTTACCGCCCAGGGTTGGACCTTCAGCTTCTGGGCATCGGGCCAGATCCGCTTGTGGGTGCCGAATTCGTAGAAGTTATTGTAGGACGAGGCGGTCTTTTCCACCGTCACCGGCCGGCCCGGATCGGCATAGGCCGGGTTGGTCTTCACGGGGTAAAGATCGCCCCAGGGCGTGTCGGGGGTGGGGTCCCCCGGCTGATAGGCAAAGGCGCGGCCGGGCATCAGCAGGCCGCCGCCCAGACCGCCCGCGACCGCCCCCGCCATGCCCAGCCCCAGCCCTTTGAGTACTGCCCGGCGGTCGCGCCAGACGGCTTCGGGGGTGACGGCACGCTCGGGCAGCTCCCAGCTGCGGCGGCGGATGATGCGCATGGGTCCGGCTCCTGACCTGCGGAAAACACGGGCGACGTTCAGGGAGATACGCGCCTTCCCGGATAATGGATGCCGCGACCGCGCGCGCAAAGGCCTCACGGCCCCGCTCACGCAGGCGTGATCATCCTCGGCAAAAGCGAACCCCCCGGCCGCAGCGTGCGACCGGGGGGCGTCGTCAGAACCGGATCCTGCGGAAGCTGCCGGATCAGACCAGTTCGTTGCAGGCGCGCGCGATGCGGCCGCAGGCCTCTTCCAGCACCTCGTCGGCCGTGGCGTAGGAGATGCGGAAATAGGGGTCCAGGCCGAAGGCAGCGCCGTGCACGACGGCGATGCCGACATGTTCCAGCAGATAGGTCGCGAAGTCTTCCGACGAGCCGATCACCTGGCCCGACGGGGTCTTCTTGCCCAGCACGCCCTCGCAAGACGGATAGACGTAGAAGGCGCCTTCCGGCACCGGGCAGACCAGGCCCGGTGCCTGGTTCAGCAGGCGGACGACCAGGTCGCGGCGGACCTGGAAGCGGGCCGCGCGCTCGGCGATGAAGTCCTGCGGGCCGTTCAGCGCCTCGACGGCGGCGGCCTGGCTGACGGAGGACGGGTTCGAGGTCGACTGCGACTGGATCGCCGTCATCGCCTTGATAATGTTGGCCGGGCCGCCGGCATAGCCGATGCGCCAGCCGGTCATCGAATAGGCCTTGGAGACGCCGTTGACCGTCAGCGTGCGGTCATACAGCTCAGGGGCCACCTGGGCGATGGTCGCGAACTCGAAACCGTCGAACAGGATGTGCTCGTACATGTCGTCGGTCAGCACCAGCACATGCGGATGACGGACCAGCACATCGGCCAGGGCCCGCAGTTCGGCAGCGCTGTAGGCGGCGCCGCTCGGGTTGCTGGGCGAGTTCAGGATCAGCCACTTGGTGCGGGGGGTGATCGCCGCTTCCAGCTGTGCGGGCTGGATCTTGAAACCGGTTTCGCGGCCGGCCTCGACGAAGACCGGCACGCCCTCGGCCAGCAGCGCCATGTCGGGATACGAAACCCAGTACGGCGCCGGGATGATCACCTCGTCGCCCGGGTTCAGCGTCGCCATGAAGGCGTTGTACAGCACCTGCTTGCCGCCGGTGCCGACCACGATCTGGTTCGCCGCGTAATCCAGCCCGTTCTCGCGCTTGAACTTGTTGCGCACCGCCTCGACCAGCGCACGGGTGCCCTGCACCGGCGTGTACTTGGTCTGACCGTCGCGGATCGCCTTGATCGCGGCGTCCTTGATGTTGTCGGGCGTGTCGAAATCGGGTTCGCCCGCGCCCAGGCCGATGATGTCGCGCCCGGCTTCCTTGAGCTGGGCGGCCTTGGCGGTGACGGCGAGCGTCGGCGACGGCTTGATTCGGGACAGGCGGTCGGCGATCACGGACATTGGATCGGCTCTTCGGCTGGGGACTGGAGGGATGAGCGACATGCCGACCGGTCGCGAGACGACGCTCGGGCGCGCAGCAGAGGTCGTGCGGCAACGTACTCCCGCCCCCCGGGGCTTTCAACGGAAAAGCCCTCATGCAAAAGGGGGGCTGACCTGCTGACATCTCCTGTCAGGAGGCGGCACCGTCCGCTGCACTCAATCGCTGAAAATCCTGCCGAAGATCCTATATATGGCAGTGGTCCCGCTGCCCGTGCGACGACCCCGCGTCCTGACCGTCTGGAGACCCGATCGCCCATGCCCGTCCTGATGCCCGGCCGCACCTTCGACGACCGCGAGGTCCCGGATCCGATGCCGACCCGTCCGACGGGCCGGGCAGATTTCAATCTGGTCAGCGCTTTCGAGCCGGCCGGCGACCAGCCGACCGCGATCGCGGAACTGCTCGACGGCATCCGCGGCCAGGAACGCGATCAGGTGCTGCTGGGCGTCACCGGCTCGGGCAAGACCTTCACCATGGCCCAGGTGATCGCCGCCGAGGGCCGCCCGGCCCTGATCCTTGCGCCGAACAAGACGCTGGCCGCGCAGCTTTATGGCGAGATGAAGCAGTTCTTCCCCGAGAACGCGGTGGAATATTTCGTCTCGTATTACGACTACTATCAGCCCGAAGCCTATGTGCCGCGCTCCGATACCTATATCGAGAAGGAAGCCTCGATCAACGAGCAGATCGACCGGATGCGCCATTCGGCCACCCGCGCCCTGCTGGAGCGGCGCGATGTGGTGATCGTGGCCTCCGTGTCGTGCATCTACGGTATCGGCGCGGTCGAAACCTATGCCCGGATGACGCTGGATATCAGGAAGGGCGAGACGATCGACCGGACGGTCCTGCTGAAGAAGCTGGTCGAGCTGCAATATCGCCGCAACGATGCCGGCTTTCAGCGTGGTGCCTTCCGGGTGCGCGGCGATGTGGTCGAGATCTTCCCCGCCCATCTGGAAGACCGCGCCTGGCGGCTGAGCCTGTTCGGCGACGAGGTCGAGGCGATCGTCGAATTCGACCCGCTGACCGGCGAGAAGACCGGCAGTTTCCCCAAGGTGCGTATCTATCCCAACAGCCATTATGTGACGCCCAAGCCGACGCTGGCCCAGGCAGTCAAGCACATCAAGGAAGAGCTGAAGGCGAGGCTCGCCCAGTTCGAGGCCGAGGGCAAGCTGCTGGAGGCCCAGCGGCTGGAACAGCGTACCACCTTCGACATGGAGATGATCGAGGCGACCGGTTCCTGCGCCGGCATCGAGAACTATTCCCGCTATCTGTCTGGCCGGGCCCCCGGCGAGCCGCCGCCGACCCTGTTCGAATACCTGCCGGAGGATGCCATCCTCTTCGTCGACGAGAGCCATGTGACCGTGCCGCAGGTGGGCGGCATGTTCCGTGGCGACTTTCAGCGCAAATCGGTGCTGTCGGATTACGGCTTCCGCCTGCCCTCCTGCGCCGACAACCGGCCGCTGAAATTCGAGGAATGGGACGCGATGCGGCCGCAATCGGTGTTCGTGTCGGCGACCCCCGGCCCCTGGGAGCTGGAGCGCACCGGCGGCACCTTCGTCGAACAGGTCATCCGTCCCACCGGGCTGATCGATCCGCCGGTGATCGTGCGGCCCTGCACCCGCCAGGTGGACGATCTTCTGGCCGAGGCGCGCGATACCATCGCGAAGGGCTACCGGGTGCTGGTCACCACGCTGACCAAGCGCATGGCCGAGGATCTGACCGAATACATGCACGAGGCCGGACTGAAGGTCCGCTATCTGCATTCCGACGTCGAGACGCTGGAGCGGATCGAGATCATCCGCGATCTGCGCAAGGGCGTGTTCGACATCCTGATCGGCATCAACCTGCTGCGCGAGGGGCTGGACATCCCGGAATGCGCGCTGGTCGCCATTCTGGATGCCGACAAGGAAGGCTTCCTGCGCTCCAAGACCTCTCTGGTCCAGACCATCGGCCGCGCGGCACGCAATGTCGACGGCCGGGTGCTCTGCTATGCCGACCACATGACCGAAAGCCTGTCCTACGCCATTGCCGAGACCGACCGCCGCCGCGCCAAGCAGATGGCCTATAACCAGGAACACGGCATCACGCCCGAAAGCGTGCGCAAGACCATCGGCGATGCGCTGGGCAGCGTCTACGAGGCGGACTATCTGGAAGTCGAGGTCGAAGAGGCCGATCAGGGCCATCTGGTCGGCCACAACCTCCGCGCCTACAAGGAGGACCTGGAGAAGCGGATGCGCGCCGCCGCTGCCGATCTGGAGTTCGAGGAGGCGGCCCGGCTGCGCGACGAGCTGAAGCGCCTGGATGCTGCCGAACTGGGCCTGGCCGAGGGGGCCGGCCCGGCGCTCGCCCCGCCCAAAGGGCGCGGCGGCCGGCTGGACTCGCGGGCGGCCCGGGTCGCGGGCGGCGCCAAGACCGGCGGCCGGCGCGGCGCGCTCAAATCCGGCAAGCCCACCGGGCGCAAGCGCGGTTGATCGCGGCCCGATCGCCATGGCGTGAGTTTTACCACAGTCCCTGGCCCGAAAATCGATCCGCCCCCTGGAACCGCGCGTAGGAGAAGCGGCAGCCCCGTCGTATCATCGCCGTTGCGCAGCGCCGGGCATCGGGTCCGGGCGGCGCGACGGGACCGTATTCGGGGCATGACGGCGCCGGACGGACACGCCGAAGGGCGGCCACGGATGCCGAGTGGGGGAAGCAGGACGTGCGGATCATCGGGCAGATCATCCTGATCGCGGGGCTTGCCGCGGCCGGCGCCGGCGCGTGGTACGGCTGGGACCGCCTGGCCGGCGGCGAGGCCGGCAAGGCCTCGGCGACGGTGACGCCGGCGACCGTGCGGCCGGTGACGGTCGAACTCGCCGCCGTGACGCCCCATCAGCTCGCCCGCGTGGTGGAAGCGGTCGGCACCGCCCGCGCCATGGATGCGGTGACGGTCGCCACCAAGATTTCCGGCCGGATCGCAGAGCTGAACTTCACCCCAGGCACCACGGTTGAAGCCGGCCGCGTGCTGGCCGCGCTCGATGATGCCGCGGCGCGCGCCAATGTCGCCCAGCTGGAAGCGGCGGTCCACGAGGCCCAGACCCAGCTGGAGCGCACCCGTCAGCTGCGCCAGCGCAACGCCGTCTCCGCCGCGGAATTCGACACCCGCACCACCTCGCTGGCGGGCGCCCGCGCCCAGCTCGCGGCCGCAAGGGCCGAGCTTGCCGATCACAAGGTGGTGGCTCCCTTCTCGGGCCGGGTGGGTCTGCGTCAGGTCAGCATCGGTGCAGTGGTCGGCCCCGATACCGCGATCACCACGCTGGACGACATCGACCCGATCAAGCTCTCTTTCGCGGTGCCCGAAACCGCTCTCGCCCAGCTCAGTGCCGGCCAGACCGTGGCCGCCCGCAGCGCCGCCTATCCCGACGAAGCCTTCACCGGCCGGGTTCAGTTCATCGACACCCGGATCGATGTGGCGACCCGTGCCGTCACGGTGGAAGCCGCGGTCGACAACCCCGACGGGCGGCTGAAGCCGGGCATGTTCATGGCCGTCACCCTCACCCTCGACCCCGGCCCCGACGTGCCGACCATCCCCGAGGCCGCGATGATCCGCGAAGGCCGGCTCGCCTATGTCTATGTCGCCGGCACCGATGGCGTCGCCCGGCGGCGGATCATCGAGCCCGGCCGCCGTCAGGACGGGCTGATCGAGGTGCTGAAGGGGCTGGAGCCGGGCGAACCGGTGGTGGTGGCCGGCCATCAGCGCCTGCGCGACGGCGCACCGATCACCGTTGCAACGGGAACCGGCGCCCCGCCGGCCACCGCCGGCTGATGCCCTCCCCGCTGTCGATCCGGGTGCCGTCATGATCCTGTCGGATGTTTCCATCAAGCGCCCGGTCTTCGCGACCGTGCTGTCGCTGCTGCTGGTGGTGCTGGGCCTCTCGGCCGCCATCCGTCTGGCGGTACGCGAATACCCGGATGTCGACACGCCGGAAGTGTCGATCTCCACCGCCTATCGCGGCGCACCGGCCTCTCTGGTCGAAACCCAGATCACAGAAATCGTCGAGGGCGCGGTCAGCGGCATCGAGGGCATCCGCAGCATGCGCTCGGTCAGCCGCGACGGCCGGTCCTATGTCTCGATCGAATTCAATGTCGACCGCGACCTGGAAGCCGCGACCAACGACGTGCGCGACAAGGTCGCCCAGGTGATGGACGACCTGCCCGAGACCGCCGATCAGCCGATCATCTCCAAGGCCGATGCCGATGCCCGGGCGATGCTGTGGGTGACGCTGACCTCGGATGCGCGGGATTCGCTGGCGCTCACCGATTATGCCGACCGCTATATCGTCGACCGGCTGTCGGTGGTGCCGGGCGTCGCCTCGGTCTATATCGGCGGCGAGCGGCGCTATGCGATGCGGATCTGGATCGACCGGCAGGCGCTGGCGGCGCGCGGGCTGACCGTCACCGACATCACCGCCGCACTCAATCGCGAGAATCTGGAACTCCCCGCCGGCAGCATCGAGACCACCAATCGCGAGGTCACGATCCGCACCGACACCCGCTTCGCCGGCGAGGATGATTTCCGCCGCCTGATCCTGGCCGGCGGCACCGACGGCAGCCCGATCCGGCTGGGCGATGTCGCCCGGGTGGAGGTCGGCGCCGAAGACTACAAGAACGAGATCCGCTCCAACGGCATGTCGGGCATCGGCATCGGCGTGATCCGCCAGTCGAAGGCCAATACGCTCGACGTCGCCAATGGCGTGCGTGCCGAGATCGAGCAGATCCGCACCAGCCTGCCCCCGGACATCCGGGTCGCCTATTCCTATGACGAGAGCCTGTTCATCTCGGAAGCGATCTACGAGGTGATGCATGCGCTGGTGATCGCGCTGCTGCTGGTGGTCGGCATCATCTTCATCTTCCTGCGCTCGATCGCGGCCACCCTGGTGCCCGCGGTGGCGATCCCGGTTTCGGTGATCGCGTCGCTCACCGTGCTGGGGGCGCTCGGCTTCTCGATCAACGTGCTGACCCTGCTGGCGCTGGTGCTGGCGATCGGGCTGGTGGTCGACGACGCGATCGTGGTGCTGGAGAACATCCATCGCCGCATCGAGGAAGGCGAGCCGCCGCTTCTCGCCTCGCTGCGCGGCTCACGCCAGATCGCTTTCGCGGTGATCGCGACGACCCTGGTGCTGATTGCGGTCTTCGTGCCGATCTCGTTCATGGAGGGGCGCACCGGCCGGCTGTTCGGCGAGTTCGGCATCGCCATGGCGTCTTCCGTCGCCTTCTCGATGCTGGTCGCGCTGACCCTGACGCCCATGATGTGCAGCAAGCTGCTGAGCGCACCGGGCAAGGCCAATGCCGCCGAGCGGCTGAGCCAGCGCTTCTTCGACGGCATGAACCGGGTCTATGACCGCATCCTGGGCTGGGCGATGGCGGCGAAGCTGGTGGTGATCGCGCTCGCGATCGGCATCTCGGTCGTCGCCGGCATCCTCTACGACGTCATCCCGCGCGAATTCGCGCCCACCGAAGACCGTGGCAGCTTCATCGTGGTTGTCCAGGCGCCTAAGGGGGCGAGCTACGACTACACCAGCCGCAATGTCGAAAAGGTGGAAGAGATCCTGCGGCCGCTGGTCGATCGCGGTGTCGCCTCGATCGTCTTCACCATCGTCTCCCCCGGCTCCAACCGCCCCTCGCCGGTGGACCGCGCCTTCGTGATCGTGCGCCTGGCGCCCTGGTCGGATCGCGATGTCCGTCAGACCGATCTGGTGCGCGAGGTGCTGCCCAAACTCTCGGCGGTGCCGGGCGTGCGGGCGGTGCCGGTCAACCCGCCGGGGCTGGGCCAGCGCGGCTTCTCGGACCCGCTGGAAGTGGTGGTCGCCGGGCTCGACCGCGAGGACGTGAAGGCATGGGCCGACATCATGCTGCGCCGGCTTCAGGACAATCCGCAGCTCACCAACGTCAATACCGACTATGAAGAGACCAAGCCCCAGCTCGACGTCTCGGTCGACCGCGAGCGCGCGGCCGCCCTCGGCATCACGGCCGAAGAGATCGGCGGCACGCTGGAGGTGATGTTCGGCAGCCGGACCGTCACCCGCTTCGAGGATCGCGGCGAGCAGTACGACGTGGTGCTCCAGGCCGCCGATGCCGATCGCGCCGCGGCCCGCGACCTTTCCAACGTCTTCGTGCGCGCCGGCACCGACGGCTCGCTGGTGCCGCTGTCCAATCTGGTGCGCATGGAAGAGGTGGCGGTGCCGCCGGAGCTGCGCCGCGTCGACCGCCTGCCCGCCATCACCATCGAGGCCGGTCTCGCCGACGGCTACGGTCTCGGCAATGCGATCGAAGAGGTCCGCCGGATCGCGGCCGAGGAACTGCCGACGGCTGCCCGCGTCACTTTCGACGGCCAGTCGCGCGAATATGTCGATGCCGGCGCCGGCGTGATGATCGTCTTTGCGCTCGCCATCCTGATCGTGTTCCTGGTGCTGGCGGCCCAGTTCGAAAGCTGGATCCACCCGGTGATCATCCTGCTGGCGGTGCCGGTGGGGCTTACGGGGGGCCTGGCCGGCGTCTGGCTCTCGGGCGGTACCTTCAACATCTACAGCCAGATCGGCATGGTGATGCTGGTCGGGCTGATGGCCAAGAACGGCATCCTGATCGTCGAATTCGCCAACCAGCTCCGCGACGAAGAGGGCCTGTCGCCGGCCGCCGCCGCCCGGAAATCGGCCGTGCTGCGCCTGCGCCCGATCCTGATGACGACCATCGCGACCGTGCTGGGCGCGGTGCCGCTGGCCATGGGCCATGGCGCCGGCGTGGAAAGCCGCAGTGCGCTGGCGGTGGTGGTGATCGGCGGCATGTCGCTCGCCACCATGATGACCCTGTTCCTGGTGCCGGTGCTCTATGCGATGCTGGCGGGCTTCACCCGCCCGGCGGGCTCGATCGCAAAGCGCCTGACCGAGCTTGACCGCAACCACCCCTCGGCCCATGTCGGTCCCGAGAGCCATGGCGGTGCAGATGGCACCGCCGCCCGCGAAACCGGGCCAGGCCGCCCGTTGCCCGGCCCCGGGGAATGACCCCGGGGGCGGCATCATCGGGGGCCGGGCGTCGTTTCGGTCCCCGACACCAAACACGGACCCCGACATGACCACCAGCCCGACATCACGTCCCGCAGACGGGGCCCGTCCCCTGCCCGCCCTGCCGCGCGCTGCCCTCGTGACCGGCGCCGGAAAGCGCATCGGCCGGCGCATCGCGCTCGACCTCGCCGCCGACGGCTATGCGGTCGCGGTGCACTACAACGGCTCGGCCGAGGCGGCCGAGGCGGTGTCGGCCGAGATCCGGAGCGGCGGCGGCCGGGCGGTGGCGCTGAAGGCCGATCTGGCGGTCGAAGACGAGGTCGCGACACTGATGCCGCGGGCGGTCGACGCACTGGGGCCGATCGGGGTGCTGGTCAACAATGCCTCGACCTTCGAATACGACGCCGTCACCACGGCCACCCGCGAAAGCTGGGATTTCCATATGGAGGTCAACCTGCGGGCGCCGTTCGTGCTGTCGCAGGGCTTCGTGCAACAGCTGCCGGCCACGGCCGGTGGCGCGATCGTCAACCTGATCGACCAGCGGGTCTGGAATCTGACGCCCCATTTCATGACCTACACGGTCAGCAAGGCCGGGCTCTGGACGCTGACCCGCACCCTGGCGATGGCGCTGGCCCCGCGGATCCGGGTGAATGCGATCGGCCCCGGCCCGACGCTGGCCAGCATTCACCAGGACGATGCCGGCTTCCGCGAGCAGTGCGAGAAGATGCCGCTCCGGCGCGGCACCTCGCCCGAGGAGATTTCCGAGGCGGTGCGCTTCCTGATCGGCGCCCAGGCGATGACCGGGCAGATGCTGGCGCTGGATGGCGGCCAGCATCTGGGCTGGGCCCAGCCGCCCCATGCACATGATGCGGCACTGGACTGAAGCTCGACGCGACGCGCCGGGCGGTGTAGGACTCCTGCCGCCCGGGCCGGTCTTCCGGTACCGCCTGCGATCTGATGCCGCCCCCATCCGGGAGAGCCCCTTGACCGATCCGATCCAATTGCGTGCCGTCCCCCAGCCGGACCACCGGCCGTCGCGACGCCGCCTGTTCATCCGCGATCTGGTGATCGCCTGCGATATCGGCGTCCATGCGCATGAACATGGGCAGCCGCAGCGGGTGGCGTTCAACATCGACCTCACGCTGCGCGATGACGGCCCGCCGCCGGCGGATGATCTGTCCTGCGTGCTGTCCTATGAGGATCTGGTGGTCGGCATCCGGGCGCTTGCCGGCAGCGGACACGTCAATCTGGTCGAGACCCTCGCCGAACGCGTGGCTGCCCTGTGTTTTTCGGACGATCGCGTGCTGGTGGCACGCATCCGGATCGAGAAGCTCGACGTGTTCCACGATGCCGCCGGCGTCGGTGTGGAAATCGAGCGTATGCGCGCCTGAGCGCTGCCGGAACGAGCTTGCGCAAGCGGATGTTTCCTCATGCCGAATCGTTCGGCGTGACTGCGATCGTATGCCATCGCGTCCCCTGAACGAGGCGGGAACGCCATGCAGCCGGCGCAACACCAGCTTTTTTTTGCACAGGGGCCCCACAATAAAGCGCTTGACAGCGAATCGGCGGGCTAAGCCCTTGATGGTACGTGGCCAGCAGCCCATTTTGACAAAAAAGACGGAAAATCAAAGACTTAACATTTGCCTGTTTTTTGGGCAAAGCGATGGAAAACCAAGCGGACGGCCCCGTCGCACCGGCCCTCAACACGATATACACATGGTTATCCACAGTTTCCGTGGATATGTTGACGATCAGATGACGCTTGTGAGACGGACATGACCGAGCGGCCCGAAGATATCCACCGCCCCGCTGCCGCAGAGGCGGCCGAATCCGCTCCTGCCGCGACCCCATCGGCGGAGAGCGGGGCCGAGGACATCGTCTGGGAAGGCGATGCGGCCGCACTCGACACGCCTGCCCTCACCCGCCTTCTGACCCGCCGCGCCGCAGCACCCGAAGATGCGGCAATGCCCGCCGCCGACGGCGACGCCGAAGACGATGCGGAGGATGGCGACGACGCCGAAGATGCGGAGGACGACGGCGCTGCCGAGACCGCGTCCGGGGATGCCCCGACGGAGGATGCGCCCTCGGAGGATGCGCCATCGGAGGATGCGTCACCGGGCCGGCCCCAGCGCAGCCGCCGGCCGCGCCACGAACAGGGTGATCCGGGCTGGGTGCGTCTGGAGGCGGGCGATGCGGAGGATGACGGCGCCGACGGCGACGACGCTGCCGAGGACGAGCCGGACGACACACCGGCCACACAGGCAGACGTCCCGGAACCGACGGCCGCGGCCCCTGAGGCCACCGACGGGCCGGCGCCGACCGCCCGCCCCCTCTCCCGCCACCCGCAGCTGCGGACCGGCCGTGGGGCCATCCTGGCGGCGCTGAAGACCATGCCCGACAGCCCCGGGGTCTATCGGATGCTCGACGGCCATGGCGACGTGCTCTATGTCGGCAAGGCCAAGCATCTGAAGCGGCGGGTGGCGAGCTATACCCGGATCAACCAGCTGCAGCCGCGCCTGATGCGGATGGTGGCCGAGACCCGGACCATGGAGATCGTCACCACCGCCTCGGAGGCCGAGGCGCTGCTGCTGGAAGCCAATCTGATCAAGCGCCTGCGCCCGCGCTTCAACGTGCTGCTGCGCGACGACAAGAGCTTCCCCTACATTCTGATCACCGGCGATCACGACTTCCCGCAGATCCTGAAGCATCGCGGCGCCCGCAACCGCAAGGGCGAGTATTTCGGCCCCTTCGCCAGCGCCGGCGCGGTCAACGAAACCCTGGCGGTGCTCGAAAAGGCATTCCTGCTGCGCAACTGCTCGGATTCCGTGTTCGAAAGCCGCAGCCGGCCCTGCCTGCAATACCAGATCAAGCGCTGCAGCGCGCCGTGCTGCGCCTATGTCGACCGCGAGAGCTATGGCCGGCTGGTGGCCGAGGCCCGCGACTTCCTGCGCGGGCGTTCGGCCGGCGTCCGCCAGGCGATGCAGGACCGCATGGCCGAGGCGGCGAACGATCTGGATTTCGAAACCGCCGCGGTCTATCGCGACCGGATCAAGGCGCTTGCCCGCGTCACCGCCACCCAGGGGATCAATTTCCAGGGGCTGGAGGATGTCGACGTGGTGGCGATCGCCGAAGAGGGCGGCCAGAGCTGCATTCAGGTGTTCTTCTTCCGCGGCGGCCAGAACTATGGCAACCGCGCCTATTTCCCGGCCAACGAGGCCGGCAGCACGGCGGCCGAGGTACTCTCGGCCTTCCTCGGCCAGTTCTATGCCGACAAGCTGCCGCCACGAGAGGTGGTGCTGGACCGCGAACCCGACGAGGCCGATCTGGTCGCCCAGGCCCTGTCGGTACGGGCCGGCCACAAGGTGCGGCTGACCGTGCCCCGGCGCGGCGACAAGCTCCAGGCGGTCACCCATGCCGCCACCAATGCCCGCGAGGCGCTGGGCCGCAAACTGGCCGAAACCTCCAGCCAGAAGCGGCTGCTGGAAGGCACGCGCACCGTCTTCGGCCTGGAGCGGGCGCCGCAGCGGATCGAGGTTTACGACAACGCCCATATCTCGGGCACACATGCCGTCTGCGGCATGATCGTGGCGGGCCCCGAGGGCTTCGACCGCCGGTCTTATCGCAGTTTCACCATCCGCGACATCGACCCGGCCAAGGCCGGCGGCGACGATTATGCGATGATGCGCGAGGTGATGCGCCGCCGCTTCGGCCGGCTGGCCCGCGAGTTGGACGAGGCCGGCGGCGAGACCGACCGCGTCGCCGGCTGGCCCGATCTGGTGCTGCTCGACGGCGGCGAGGGCCAGTTGCAGACCGGCACCGAAGAGCTGGAGGCGGCGGGGCTGACCGGCCGGATCATGGTCGCGGCCATCGCCAAGGGTCCCGACCGCGATGCCGGGCGCGAACGCTTTTTCCTGCCCGGCCGCGCGCCCTTCCGCCTGCCCGAACGCGACCCGGTGCTGTATTTTCTGCAGCGTCTGCGCGACGAGGCGCACCGTTTCGCCGGCGGCCAGCATCGCGCGAAGCGCAGCCGCGCCATCGGCACCTCGGCGCTGGACGAGATCCCGGGGATCGGGCCGAAGCGCAAGAAGGCGCTGCTGCACCACTTCGGCTCGGCCAAGGCGGTGGAGGCGGCGAGCCTGACCGACATCGCCCGGGTCGAGGGCATCTCCACCGCCGTCGCCCGCCAGATCTACGGCTTCTTCCATCCCGAAGGCTGATCGCGCCCGCCGAAGGCTGACGGCGACGCCCGCCTTCCTGTAGACTGACCCGCGGCCCCAATCGCGACGGATCCCATGCGCCAGAGCCTGCCCAACATTCTCACCCTGTCGCGGATCGTGGTGATCCCGTTCTTCATCGCCGGCTTCGCGCTCGATGCGCCGGCGGGCGCCTGGGTCACCTTCGGCCTGTTCGCCGCCGCCTCCGTCACCGACTGGTTCGACGGCTGGCTGGCGCGGCGCTGGGGTGTGGTCTCGGCGGTGGGCCGGTTCCTGGATCCGATCGCCGACAAGCTGCTGGTCACCGCCGCCCTGCTGATGCTGGTTGCCGACGGCCGCGCCCATCCCCTGCCCGCGCTGATCATCCTCTGCCGCGAGATCCTGATTTCCGGGCTGCGGGAGCATCTGGCCGGCGACCGGATCGCGGTGCCGGTCTCCAAACTCGCCAAGTGGAAGACCACGGTGCAGATGATCGCCATCGCCATCCTGCTGCTGCTGCCGGCGCTGGGTGGCTGGGCCTGGTGGGCGGGCGAGACCCTGCTCTGGCTTGCGGCCGCGCTGACGGTGGTGACCGGCTGGAGCTATATGCAGGGCGGCATGCGCCATCTTCTTGCCGCCGACCGACGCTGATGGAGACGCCCCCCATGCCCCTGCAGATCCTCTATTTCGCCTGGATGCGCGCCCGGATCGGCCGCGGTGAGGACGAGATCGCCTGGACGCCGGCGCTGTCGACCGTGGGCGCCCTGCTCGACCACCTGGCGGGGGTAAGCCCCGCCCATGCCCAGGCGCTGGCCGACAGGTCGGCGGTGCGGGTGGCGGTGAATCAGGATTATGCCGGCCCCGATGCCGCGGTCCGGGACGGCGACGAGATCGCGATCTTCCCGCCGGTGACCGGCGGGTCGGGGGCGGAGGCCAGCGCCTGCGCGATCGACATCCGGGTCCAGACGGCGGATTTCGATGTCGGCGCCGAATATGCCGCCGCGGCGACCGGCCCTGCGACCGGCGGGGTCGCGCTGTTCGTGGGCCAGGTGCGCGGCCGGGACGGCACCGACGAGGTGGCGGCCATGACCCTGGAGCACTATCCCGGGATGACCGAACGCGAGATCGACCGCATCGCGCGGGAGGCCGCGGAACGCTGGCCGCTTCAGGCCATCCGCATCATCCACCGCGTCGGCCGGCTGATGCCGGGGGATCGGATCGTGCTGGTGATTGCGGCTTCCGCCCATCGGGCGGCGGCCTTCGATGCCTGCGCCTTCCTGATCGACTGGTTGAAGACCCGGGCGCCGTTCTGGAAACTGGAAGAAACACCCGACGGGGAACGATGGGTGGCTGCGAAGTCGAGCGACGACGCCGCCGCCCTCAGATGGGAGACGCCTTCGGACGGAAAACGGGGAGCTGCGTAGGGAACCGGCGGGGGCCGCGTGAAAGCTACAGGAACGGGGCAGGACGACGCCCGGTTCTTCCAACGGTTCGAACCGCCGCTCTCAACGCCCCCCTCACCGGAAGACGGTGACCCCAGGAGATCCGATCCCATGACCCGCAACAGCTTCCGCAAGACTGCCTTCGCCGCCGGCGTCGCCACCCTTCTGGCACTGCCTGGCCTGGCCATTGCGGCCCCGGGCGACGGCCCCGATGGCCAGGGCATGACCCTGGAACAGATGCAGGCACGCACCGCCGAACGCTTCCAGAAGCTCGACACCAACCAGGACGGCCGCGTCAGCCGCGACGAGATGAAGGCCGGGCGCGCGATGATGCACGACGGCAAGGCCGGCGACGGCATGCCCGGCTGGAGCCACAAGGGCCCGCGCGGCGACCATATGGCACGCATGGCCGACACCAATGGCGACGGCATCATCTCACGCGATGAATTCATGGCCGGCGCCGACAAGATGTTCTCGCGGCTGGACGCCGATGGCGACGGCCAGATCACCAGGGCCGAACGCGACGGCGCCCGCGAGCGGATGCGCGAGTACATGCGCAACAACGGCCCGGCCGCCGACAAGCCGGCCGATGCGCCGAAGACCGGCGGGTGATCATGGTCGCATCCTCGTCGGATACCGGGGCCGCCGGGCGGCCGCATGACGAGGACGACCTCCTGCTGGCCCGCGTGGCCGCAGGCGATGCCGCCGCTTTCGGGCGGCTGGTGGACCGCCATGGCGAGCGTGCGCTCGCCGTGGCGACCCGCATGCTCGGCAGCCGTGCCGACGCCGAAGACGCCGTTCAGGATGTCTTTACCCGCCTCTGGGCGGGGGCGGCGGCACGGTGGCGGCCGGGCGGCGCGCGCTTCGGCACCTGGCTCTGGCGGGCGGTGGCCAATCGCTGCCTGGACCAGCTGCGCCGGCCGCGCATGGGTGAACTCACCGACGCGATCGACCCGCCCGACCCGTCTCCCGGCGCGCTGGAGCGCCTGGAACGGGACCGGGTGCTCCGCCAGGTGACCGATGCGATCCAGACCCTGCCCGAACGGCAGCGCATGGCGATCGCGCTGGTCTATGACGCCGGTTTGAACGGCGCCGAGGCCGCCGAGGCGATGGGGGTCAGCGCCGGTGCGATGGAACAGCTTCTGGTCAGGGCCCGGCGCAGTCTGCGCACCGGGCTCCGGCCACTGATGGACGAAGAAGACAAGGGAGGCGCGTGATGGATATCGACAGCTTCCGGGCGTTGCTGGACGCCCATGGCGGCGATCCGGCGCGCTGGCCCGAAACCGCCCGCGACGATGCGCTGGTGCTGCTGGCGACAGAACCCGCCGCCCGCGCGGTGCTGGACGAGGCCCGCCGTCTGGACAGCCTGATCCGCGCCGCCGCACCCGGCAGCGCGGGGGGCGGTGCCGGACGGAATGCGGCGGCCCGCGATACCACCTTTCTCGACCGGCTGAAGGCGATTCCGGCCGCCCGGCCCCAGATCACCGTGATCGAAGGCGGTCGTGGTGCGCCGGCCGCCGCCCAGCCGCTGTCGGCGAAGAATGCGACGCCTGTCGGGACGACGCACCCGGCTGCACCGCGCACGCGCCAGGGCAGCGGGCACAGCCCCGCCTTCGTCGCCCGGCTGGGGGGTGCCGTCGCCGCGGCCGCCCTGGTGATGGGGCTGCTGATCGGCGGCAATGGCTGGGTCTCGACCCCGGCGCTGGCGCTGGACGGCGCCGAGATCGATCTTGCCGCCGTGCTCTATGGCGAACAGGGCAGCCTGGAGGAAGCGCCATGACGATGACCGGACGCCGGGCCCGCTGGGTGGTGGGCGGGCTGATCGCCAGCCTGGCGCTGAACCTGTTCGTGGCCGGCATCTTCCTGTCGGGCGTGCTGATGCGGCCCGGCGGACACGACCGCGGCATCCACCGCCTGCTCCACGACATGCCCGAGCCGCAGCGCGATGCGGTGAAGACGGCCTTCGAAGCCCGCAGGCCCGAGCTTCGGCAGCGGCTGATGGCGCTCAAGGATGCGCGCGGCGAGTTGAAGGCCGTGATCCGTGCCACCCCGATGGCGAGCCCCGAGGCCCTGGAAGAGGCCCTTGCCCGCGTCGCCGCCCGTGATCGCGAGATGCAGGATCTCACCTCCGACCTGGTGGTCGAAGGCTGGCGCCGTGCCGCGGCCGGGCCGCGCTGATCCCCATCCGGTCCCCCTACAACGCAATACGCCCGCTCCGGTTCCCCGGGGCGGGCGCTGGTCTTAAGCCCTGCGTTCGGGTGGAACGCCGTCAGCCTGCCGTGAGCAGATCCCTGTGGATGGTCGCGAAATCCTGGATCGACACCGGGCGGATCGGCAGACGGGCCAGGGCGGCTTCGTGGTCGACATGGGTGGTCATCATGTCCGGGCTCTCGAAGATCCCGCGGTAATAGCCGATGATCGCTTCCTCATTGCCGTCGAACGAGATCGCCCGGGCGAACTCCTCGGGCGGCATCGGCCGGAAGGTGATCTGCCGGCCCAGCGCACGGCCGAAGCGTTCGGCGATCTCGGACCCCGACAGCTTCTCGGGGCCGGCGATCTCGATCACCAGCGTCTCCGGATCCGGATCGGCGAAGGCCGCGACGGCATAGGACGCTGCGTCCAGATGGCTGATCCACTGGCACCGCACCGCCTCGGGCATCGGATAGGCCAGCACATCGGCCGTCGCCACCTCTTGTGCGATTGCCGGGATCAGGAAATTCTCCATATAGACCGTCGGCTGCAGGGCGACGAAAGAGATACCGCTCGCCTCCAGCGCGGCCAGGATGCCGCGCCGCATGTCGATCGACGGGTTGCCGGTGTCGAAGGGCAGGATCGGCCCGGTGGCGTTCCAGACGATCCGGCGGACGCCCTGATCCATGGCCGCAGCGATCACCGTCTCCGCCTGGGCTGCCCGGCCAGCGAAGAACGAGATCAGCAGAAACACCCCATCCTGGCCCACCATGGCGGCCTTGACGGCAGCGGCATCCTCAAGATCGCCCGCGGCCAGGCGCACGCCGATGTCGGCCAGACCGGCGGCGCGGGCCGGATCGCGCACCAGCGCCGTGACTTCGTAGCCGGCGGCAGCCAGCTTCTGGGCAACCGGGCGCCCCTGGGGGCCGGTTGCCCCGATGACCAGAATTTTCTTCATGGGCCGTCTCCATTGAATTGATATAGTGAAAATCGTCGAGTACGTCGTAAATCACAAGTAGACTTGTTTTCAGAACATAGTCATATTTTTATGACCATGGAGACGAACATGACATCAAAGACGGACGAATCTTGTCTTCCTGGTGAAAACTGCCCGGTCACCCGGGCCGTCCGCGCCCTGGATGGCAAGTGGAAATTGCACATCGTCTTCCATCTTCTGGATGGCACGAAGCGGTTCAGCGAATTGCGGCGGGCCATCCCCGGCGTCACTCAGCAGATGCTGACCAGCCAGCTTCGCGAGCTGGAGGCCAGTGGCATCGTCGACCGCCGGGTCTATGCCCAGGTACCGCCCAAGGTGGAATATTCCCTCACACCACTCGGCGCCGGGCTGCGGGCGGTCACTGATGCATTGGGCAGCTGGGGCCGGAATCTGCCGGAGGATCGCAGGCCCACCGATTGACGGGGGCCCCAAAAGCGACACCGCCCGCCCCGGGGCTCCGGGACGGGCGGTGTCGATCGTCAGGCACACAACCACCGGCTTCATAACCGGCGGGTGGTCACTCCGCGGCGGCGGCAGCCCGGGCGGCACGGCCCTCGACGCGCACCAGGTCGGAATAGGCGTGCAGCAGGGTCGAGCAGGCCTCGGCCGGCTTGAAGCTGTAATCGCCGATCTGCCGGACCGGGGTCACCTCGGCGGCCGAACCGGTCAGGAAGCACTCGTCGAACCCGGCCATCTCTTCCGGGCGGATATGGCGCTCGACGATGGTATAGCCCGCCTCGCGTGCCAGACCCATCACCGTGCGGCGGGTGATGCCGTCCAGGAAGCAGTCCGGGGTCGGGGTGTGCAGTTCCTTGCCGCGGCCGAAGAAGATGTTCGCACCGGTCGCCTCGGCGACATAGCCGCGATAATCCAGCATCAGCGCATCGTCGAAGCCGCGACCATCCGCCTCGCGGCGGCTCATGGTGCAGATCATGTAAAGGCCGGCGGCCTTGCTCTCGGTCGGTGCGGTATCGGGCGCCGGACGCTTCCAGCGCGAGATCTCCAGCCGGATGCCCTTCAGCTTCTCTTCGGGCGAGAAGTAGGACGGCCATTCCCAGCAGGCGATGGCCATGTGGACCTTCGAGCCGCGGGTATAGACGCCCATCTGCTCGCTGCCCAGCCAGGCCACCGGGCGGACATAGGCGTCGGAGAGGCCGTTGGCCGCCAGAAGTTCCGCAGTTGCGGCATTCACTTCGGCCGGCGTATACGGCAGCTCGAAGCCGAGCAGTTGTGCCGAACGGGCAAGCCGCTCAGAATGCTCGTTGAGCTTGAAAACCACACCGTCATACGCCCTCTGGCCTTCGAACACGCAGCTCGCATAGTGAAGGCCGTGGTTGAGCACGTGGATGCGTGCCTCGCGCCACGGGGTGAGCTTGCCGTCGAACCAGACCCAGCCGTCGCGGTCGTCGAAGGGGATGAGTGCCATTGTCGCGCGCCTTGGCTAATTTGCGAACAAAAACTGGATGGGATGAGTAACATTCCGTTCCAACTATGTCAACATGGCTGCCGTAATGTCCAATCCGAACGCAAATCCGAATCCGCTCTTCCTCCGCGAGGAGGAGCTGAACCAGGGCATCGAACTGCTGTTCTACGGCTATCGCGACTTCACCGCCGAGCCGGACCGCATCCTGGAAAAGCACGGCCTGGGCCGCGCGCATCACCGGGCGATCTATTTCGTGGGTCGCAATCCCGGGACGACTATTACAGAATTGTTGCGCATCCTGCGCATCACAAAACAGTCCCTGAGCCGGGTTCTGAAGCAGTTGATCGATCAGGGGCTGATCGATCAGCAATCGGGGCTCCGTGATCGTCGACAGAGACTTCTGTATCTGACCGAGACCGGCAAGGCTCTGGAACGCGAACTCTCGGGAAATCAGCGCAAGCGCATGGCCCGCGCCTATCGTGAGGCTGGGGCCGAAGCGGTCGAAGGGTTTCGCAAAGTGATGCTGGGCGTGATGGACGATCCCGAACGCGACGGGTTCAACCGGCCATGAGCGATCAGGACAGCCGGGGCAGGCCGCCTGAGGCCTGCGGCGCCGGATCGGCTGCCATGCAGCCGGCGCAGGGCGCAGCCGTGCCGCCCGACCCCGACGCGCCCCATATCCTGGTGGTGGACGACGACCGCCGGCTGTGCGGGCTCCTCGCCCGGTTGCTGCGGGAAAGCGGCTTCATGGTCTCCACCGCCCATGACGCCGCCGAAGCCCGCGCCAAGCTTGCCATGTTGACCGTCGATCTGCTGGTGCTGGACGTAATGATGCCGGGCGAAAGCGGGCTGGACCTCACCCAGGCGCTGCGCCGCGACGGCGATCTGCCGATCCTGCTGCTGACCGCCATGGACGGAGCAGAAGATCGCATTGCAGGGCTGGAGACCGGGGCCGACGACTATCTGACCAAGCCGTTCGAGCCGCGAGAGCTGCTGGCCCGGGTGAAATCGATCCTCCGCCGATCGGTGCCGCGGGCGGCGGCGGCCGCACCGGCATTCGCCGGCGGCCTTCAGGGGGTGACGCTGCGTTTCGGCCCCTGGAGCTTCGACCTCGGCCGCCAGGAACTGCGCCGCCATGGGGAGATCGTGCATCTGACCCAGGGTGAGGCCACGCTGCTGGGCGTGCTGGCGGCCGCCCCCAACCGCCCGATCAGCCGCGACGAACTGGCAGACCGGGCCCAGATCCGCGGCGGCGACCGGGCGGTGGACGTGCAGATCGTGCGGCTGCGCCGCAAGATCGAAGACGACCCGCGCAATCCGCGCCATATCCACACCCTGCGCGGCGCCGGCTATGCGCTGCGCACCGACGGCTGATCCGCCCCCGGAGATCCTGCGTGACCCCTGTCGACCGCATCCTGAGGACCATCCTGCCCCGCTCTCTCTACGGGCGGTCCTTTCTGATGATCGTGGCGCCGCTGGTGGTGCTGCTCGGCCTGTCGACCTATCTGTTCTACAACCGCCACTGGGACAACGTCACCCGGCACATGACCCTGGCGGTCGCGGGCGACATCGCGCTGACGGTGGAGGTGCTGCGCAACTATCCCGAGGGCGAGGAACGCGATCGCCTGCTGCGTCTGATCCAGGTCTATACCGATATCCGCTTCGATTTCCGGCCGGGGGAAATCCTGCCCAATGCCGGCCGGCGGACGGTGAACACCCTGCTGGAGCGGATGATGACCTCGGCGCTCGACAGCCGGGTCTACCGGCCCTTCGTACTGGATGCGGTTTCGGACGAGAACTGGGTGATCATCGACGTGCAGCTGCAGGACGGGGTGCTGGGGGTGAAGGTCCCCCGCAAGCGCGTGACCAGCGCCACGACCTACATCTTCATCATGTGGCTGATCGGCATTTCGCTGACGCTGATGATCGTGGCCATGATCTTCCTGCGCAACCAGATGCGATCCCTGCGCCGGCTCGCCTCGGCAGCCGACAATCTGGGCAAGGGCCGCGACGATCTGGCAGGGTTCAAACCCTCGGGCGCGACCGAGGTGCGGCAGGTAGCCCATGCCTTCATCCGCATGCGCGACCGCATCCACCGGCAGGTAAACCAGCGCACCGAGATGCTGGCGGGGGTCAGTCACGACCTGCGCACCCCGCTCACCCGCATGAAGCTGCAGCTGGCCCTGATGCCGCCCTCGCCCGATGTCGCGGAGCTTGAGGCGGATGTCGAAGAGATGACCCGCATGGTCGAGGGTTATCTGGCCTTCGCCCGCGGCGAGGGCGCCGAAGAGCCGGCGGTTCTGGCCGATCTGGCCCAGCTGGTGCAACAGGTGGTGTTCCGTGCCCGCGGCCTGTCGGACGCGCGGATCGACCTGAAGGGCGCCGATCACGCCATGGTCCTGGTCCGGACCCAGGCCTTCCGCCGCTGCCTGGGCAATGTGATCGACAATGCCATCCGCCATGCCGACCGGGTGGAGGTGACCATTCTGCCCGGGCGCCAGTCGATCCAGGTGCTGATCGATGATGATGGCCCGGGCATTCCGGCCGATCTGCGCGTCGAAGCCTTCCGTCCCTTCCGGCGACTCGACGATACCGGGCCCGTGGCCGAGGCCGGAACCGGCCTCGCCTCGGGCATTACCGGTGTCGGGCTCGGCCTCGCCATCGCCCGCGACGTGATGCGCGGTCATGGCGGCGATATCCGGCTGGAAGACAGCCCGCTCGGCGGGCTCAGGGTCGTGCTCGACCTGCCGGTCTGATCCTTACTTACGGACCCAGGTCTCGGTGCCCTTGGACCCCTTGTCCTTGTAGCGCCACCAGCGGGTGACGATCGACCCGTCGGGCCGGATGGTGCCGATCGAGATGCTGTTCTTGCCATCGGCCATCGAGGCGAACGAGAAGGTATCGCCGGTGACCTGGCCGACGCCGGTATAGGCGCCGCCGTCATAGACGATCTCATAAGCGCCCGACGCGGCCTTGGTCACGACCACCTCGCCGGCGCCGTCATAGGCGCTGCCGTCGGTGTCGGTGCCGGTATAGGTGTAGCGGCCGGCGATGGAGCTTTCGGCCCGGGCGGCGGAATACGGCCCGGGGGCGGTGAGGGTAAGGGCAATCATCGTGCCCAATGCGAGGCTGCGAAGCATGGAAGACCTCGGGTGCTGACAAGACCGGCTCTGCGGCCGGCCGAGGTCAGTATCCGTTCGGCCCCGGGCGTCTGACGCAGGCCAGCCGCCGCTCGGTAAACCGCGGTTTATGGTCGGCGATGCTCAGGCCGGCGCTACCCTCTCGTCTTCGCGCACGACACGATCACGCCCGCTTTCCTTCGCGGCGTAAAGACTGTGATCGGCGCGCAGCAAAGCGTCTTCGAAATCATAGCCGGCGCGGATCGAGGCGATGCCGATGCTCACCGTCACAGTAGTCCGTTCCAGCCCGGGGATCACACGTCCGCAATTGGCGACGCCGCGGCGCACCCGCTCGGCGATCTCGGCGGCCCGCCGCCCTTCGGCGCCGTGCAGCAGGACGGCAAATTCCTCGCCCCCCAGCCGGGCGGCGATGCCGGCCTCGCCCACCACCGTCCGGATGATCGCCCCCAACTCCTTCAGCACGGCGTCGCCGGTGGCATGGCCGAAATCGTCGTTCACCGCCTTGAAATGGTCGACATCGATGAACAGGATCGCCCCCTGATCGCGGGCGGCGACCTGTTCCGCCACCAGCCGCCGGGCCTCGGCGAAGAAGGTCCGCCGGTTGAACAGACCGGTCAGGTCGTCGATCTTCGACAACCGGTCCAGTTCCAGCGCCATCTCGCGCAGTTTGACATTCTGGCCGATGAAGAAGAAACCAAGAGGATAGCCGACGATCAGTACGATGATCGTGGTCAGCACGATGTCCAGCGGCAGACGATCGAATTCAAAATACCAGTAGAAGAAGGCCGTCAGCAGATCCGCCCCGGCCACCGCGACGCAGATCATCAGCGTCACCTGCCGGAAGACCGACATCGAACTCAGCTTATGGGTCCAGGACCCGGCCTTGATCTGCATGCGCTGCCCCTTCCTCTGCGTCCAGGACATACACCGGACGCGTCATCAGGAAAAGCGCAGAACCGTGACGATGCGACAGGTTCAACTCAGGCGGGCGCCGTCCGGCACGTCATGATCCGGGGCGATCAGGCTGATCCGCCCCTCGGCATCGGCGAAGCCCAGCACCAGCACCTCCGACATGAAGCGGCCGATCTGCCGGGGCGGGAAGTTCACCACCGCGGCGACCTTGCGGCCGACCAGCGTTTCGGGTGTGTAGAGATGGGTGATCTGGGCCGAACTCCGCTTCTCGCCGATCTTGGGCCCGAAATCGATCCACAGCTTGATCGCCGGCTTGCGGGCCTCGGGATAGGGCTCGGCGCGCAACACGGTTCCGGCACGGATATCGACCTTCAGAAAATCGTCGAAGCCGATCTGAGAGGCAGGGCTGGCATCGGTCATGGGTTCGCGACCTCGGCGGACATCGAAGATGTCGCCATCCTGCCCCGGAACGGCCGAAGGGCGCCACCCCCTTGCGGGAGCGGCGCCCTTCGAAACCTGTCGGTGACCAGACCGGGCGGCGATGCGCCCGGCGCCGGATCACTTCACGACGGCGAGGGTCTTCACCTCGTCGACGCTCTCGATGAAGCGCTTGTTGAGGACGTCGAACGCCTCACCCTGCGACTTCGTCGCCAGCTCGGTCAGCTCGCGGGCGTTGGCAACGGCCTTCTCGACCGCGGCCTTCACGACCTCGGCCTGCTTCTCGGCCTTCGCCTCGACGGTGCCGGCGTTCATGACTTCCTGGGTGGCCTTCCAGGCGTCCTCGAACGAGGCGCGGGCAACTTCGGCCTGGCGCTTGGCCAGGGCCTGGAAGCCCTCGGCGATCAGCTTGTTCGCCTGGGCAACCGCTTCGTAGTTGCGGCGGGCGGTGCTCATCATCGCCTCGACGTCGACGGCCGGAACCGCCGGCATCTTGAACTCGCCGAACATCTTGGTGTAGTCGAGGGGGTTGATCTTCTCGGCCATTTCAAAACCTCCGTTCGCCTTTGCGACCGATGGCATGGCTTGGCATCAGGTCGCTCGCGGCGCAGCGTCGGGGTTTATGCTGCGCTGCAAAATCCTCAGCCATATATGCGGCATCGGACCCGGAAGGTCAAGGGCGGTTTTTGCGTTGCACAAAAATGTCGGCGCGATGACGGATGCAGGCGATCCCGCTTTTCGGTTGCGTGGAAATCGTCGGGGTCGTCATCCCGCAGCGGGCGTGTCGGCGGCCGGAGAGGGCCCCGCGGATGGCTCGGCTCCGGAGCGGAACCCACGCCGCCCGCCGGCCATCCGGCCGGCCATGCGTGACCAGCGCCCGGCCCGGTCGAGCAATCGGTCGAGCGTCTTCATGGTCTTCGCCCGGTCCTCGCTGTCGTCCTTCAGCCAGGCCCGCAGCGTGGCGAGATAGATCGCAGCCAACCCCTGACGGCGGGCCAGCCCGGCGATGCCGCGGGATTCGAGCCCGGCCGCAGCAGCGAGCCATCCCATGCTGCGTTGCAGGCGCATCCCCTGCCCGCAGATCAGATCCAGCGCGGGAATGCCGCGGTCGGACCGGTCGGCCAGGCGCTGCATCACCGCCCGGTGCGGCTCCAGCGCATCGAGCCGCGCCATGATCAGTGCCATCAGCCGGTCCTTCACCGGCTGGGCGGCGAACTCTTCGGGTTCATCCTCGGCCTCGGTCAACATGGCGCGATCGATTCGGCGCGAGAAGGCGTCCAGGATCTCGGAGACGGAGCCGACATGCCCCGACAATTCGGACAGCGACATCCCCGCCTCTTCGGCGATGCCGGCCAGCGTCAGCCCGTCCCAGCCGTCGATGGCGGCACGGGCGAGGGCTGCGTCGATGATCCGGGCCTCGGCGTCCTTGACCTTGGGCATGGGGCGTCCTCCTGGGTTGATGGACGAGGGCGGAACTGCCTCTGTTCAAACATAGTTGATGCGGCGGTCCATACCAGATCGAAAGCCTGTGAGAAATTCGGACCATTCCGGTGCGGATTGGCGTTCCCACCGGACACGGGATATGGAATCCTGTACATTCACGATGTTGCGAAGGCCATGAGAGTCTGGAGGGACGTCATGATCGACCGGCTGACCAGGAATGTCCGTGCCGCGGGTCGCAGCCAGGATCGCGGCGACACCCGCTATTTCTCGGCCGTCCAGCGCCAGCCCCTGCTGACCCGCGAGGAAGAGGCCGATCTGGCCATGCGGGTGAAGGCCGGTGACCGCGAGGCTGCCGATATTCTGGTCCGCAGCCATCTGCGCCTGGTGATCAAGGTCGCCTCGCGCTACCGCAATTACGGCCTGCCGATGAACGAGCTGGTCCAGGAAGGCTCCATCGGGCTGATGCAGGCGGTGGAGCGGTTCGATCCCGAACGCGGGGTCCGGCTCGCCACCTATGCCATGTGGTGGATCAAGGCCGCGATCCAGGACTATATCCTGCGGTCCTGGTCGATGGTGCGCATCGGCACCACCGCCGCCCAGAAGGCGCTGTTCTTCAATCTCCGCAAGCTGAAGGCCCGCCTGCGGCGCAGCGACGAAACCCGCGCCTCGGAAAGCCTGGATCCGACCGATGTCGGCCAGATCGCCACCACGCTGGGTGTGCGCGACCGCGATGTGCGGATGATGGAGATGCGGCTTTCGGGCGGCGACCAGTCGCTGAACGCGCCGATGTCGGCTGACAGCGGCGATGAATGGCTGGATCAGCTGGCCGACGACAAGCCCGACCAGGAGGAACAGCTGGTCGAACGTGATCTGGCCTCGTTCCGCAAGCGCATCGTCCGCGGCGCGCTGGATGCCCTGAATGCCCGCGAACGGTTGATCATCACCCGCCGTCATCTGGCCGAGGCCTCGGCGACGCTGGATGCGCTGGGCTCGGAACTCGGCATCTCGAAAGAGCGGGTGCGCCAGATCGAAAGCCGGGCGATGCGCAAGCTGGCCGATCTGGTGGAGCCGCAGCTGCGCAAGGCCCTGGGTCGCTCCGGCAGCCCGGCCTGATACGGCCCGATCCGACACGGCATCGAAAGAGGGGGCAGCCGCCCCCTCTTCTGCTGTCGGTCCCGCCTATCTCAGCGCCGCCGCGATGTTGCCGCCGTCGACCGTGGTGACCGAGCCGGTGGTCTTCTGCGCCAGCGCCAGATCCACGAAAGCCTGGGCGACATCGGCCGCGGTCACCTCGCGCCCCAGCAGGTTGCCGCCCATGTAATCCGCCTCGCTGAGGCCGCGGGCCTTCGAGCGCGCAGCCACCATCTCGTCGGTCAGCAGCCCCGAGCGGACCCGATCGGCATTCACCGCATTGGCGCGGATGCCGTCGCGGCCGTGGTCGAGCGCATATTGCCGCGACAGGAACAGCGTCGCCGCCTTGGGCAGGCCATAGGGGCCGAAATCGGGGCCCGGATTGACCGCCTGTTTCGAGGCGTTGAACAGCAGCTGGCCGCCGAAGCCCTGGGCTTTCATCACCTTCACCGCCGCCTGGGCGACGCGCTGATGGCCGTAGAAATTCAGCTCGAAGCTCTGGCGCAGCACCGCCTCGTCCACTTCGCCGATCCGGCCCTGCCAGGCGGCGCCGGCATTGCTGACCAGGATGTCGAGCCCGCCGAAGCGTGTCACCACCGCCTCGATCGCGGCAGTCACCGAGGCCGGGTCGGTCACGTCGCAGGCGATGCCGATACCGCCCAGCGGCCTGGCCACCCCGGCTGCCGCCTCGGGGTTCAGATCCAGCACCGCCACCTCGGCACCGGCGGTGGCAAAGGCCCGGGCGGTGGCCGCACCGATCCCCCCTGCCCCGCCGGTGACGGCGACGATCCGGCGCTGCAGCGGCTTCTCGCCGCCCTTGCCCAGCTTCGCCTGTTCCAGCGACCAGTATTCCACATCGAAGAGATCGGCTTCGGAAATGCTCTCGAAGCGGCCGATGCCCTCGGCACCGGTGATCACCTCGATCGCGGCCTCGTAGACATCGGCCGCAATCCGCGCCTCTTTCGACGACTTGCCGAGCGCGAAGATGCCGAGCCCCTTCACCGCCACGATCCGCGGCATGGGGTCGAGTTCGGTCTTGATGCCGCCGAGCCGTTCGTTGTTGCGGGCGAAATAGGCGTGATAGGCCTCGACATAGCGACCGAGCGCCGCCTCTGCCGCCGCCCTGAAGCCCGCGAGGTCATCCGCCCTGGGGGCCGGCAGGATCAGCGGCGCCGGTTTGGTGCGGATCACATGATCCGGCGTCGCGACGCCCGAATTGGCGATCCGGTCCAGATCGGCGGCGTTGACAAAATCCATCACCGCCGGGCCGGCGCGATGCTCCAGAACGAAAGGCCGACGCCCGCCCTCGGCGGCAGGGTCGGCCAGCGCCGTCAGGCCGCGCAGCACCGGCGCCACCGCGGCGACCGGCGCCAGCCCCGCCGGAACGGCCGCCTGGACCAGCGTCCGCCGGCCGCGGGTCAGCCGTTCTTCGGCCATCGACACGAAATCGATCATCAGCTCATAGGCGGTGCGGCCGTCATCGTCGAAGCTGAAAATGCCGTGCTTCAGCAGCACCATGCCCTTGACGCCCGGCGTCTCACGAACGATGCGGGCCGCGGTCCTGGCCAGCAGGAAGCCCGGCATGATGTAGGGGATATAGGCGACCCGGTCGCCATACAGCTCGCGGACGATCGCCTCGCCATCCGGCTGGTCGGTCAGCGACAGCACCGCATTGGCATGGGTGTGGTCGATGAATTTCTGCGGCAGGAAGGCATGGAGCAGGGTCTCGACCGAGGGGTTGGGAGCGGTCGAGTCCAGCAGGTTCAGCCGCTGGACATTGACCATCTCTTCGTCGGTCAGCGCCTCCAGCCGCTCCAGCTGGCGCAGCGGCTCCAGCCGCACCGCCGGCAGGCCTGCGGGTTCGATCACCCCCATATCCCAGCCGCTGCCCTTCACGCACAGCACGTCCAGCGGATCGCCCAGGATGTCGGTCATCCGGGTCTTGACCGAGGTGTTGCCTCCGCCATGCAGCACCAGCCGCGGATCGGAGCCGAGCAGCCGGGTGGTATAGACCCTGAGCGCCAGATCCTCGTTCACACCCTGATCGACATAGCGGGCGACCATGGCGGCCGCATCGGCATCGGACCAGCGGTTCTGCATCGTCTTCACCTCAGCTTCAATTCGCAGACAGGCCGGGTCGGGTGCGCGGTCACTCGGCCGCGGCACGCTCGGGATAAAGGCCGCGCAGCCCCTCGGCCGAAGCGGCACAGACGCCGCGTTCGGTGATCAGCCCGGTGACCAGCCGGCCCGGAGTCACGTCGAAGGCCGGGTTGGCGGCGGGGCTGTCCTCGATCACCGTCACATCGGCGATGCCGCCATCGGGCAGCCGCCCGCGCACCACCGTCACTTCGGTCGCCGACCGTTCCTCGATCGGGATGTCGCGCACGCCGTCGGCGATCCGCCAGTCGATGGTCGGATAGGGCAGCGCCACATAGAACGGCACGCCGTTGTCATGGGCGGCCAGCGCCTTCAGATAGGTGCCGATCTTATTGCAGACATCGCCATTGGCGGCGACCCGGTCGGTGCCGACGATGCACATGTCGACCCGGCCGTGCTGCATCAGATGCCCGCCGGCATTGTCGGCGATCACGGTATGGGGCACGCCGGCCCAGCGCATCTCCCAGGCGGTCAGATAGGCGCCCTGGCTGCGCGGCCGGGTCTCGTCCACCCAGACATGCACGGGAATGCCGCGAGCATGGGCCAGGAAGATGCCGGCCAGCGCCGTGCCCCAGCCCACCGTCGCCAGGAAGCCGGCATTGCAATGGGTCAGGATCTCCACCGGCCGGCTGCGGCCGATCGCCTCGTAACGCGCCTCGATCAGCCGGAAGGCGTTCTCGCCGATCGCCCGGTTGATCGCCACATCTTCGTCAGAAATCTCCCGCGCGCGGGCATAGGCCGCATCGGCCCGCGCCGCTTCCGGCAGCGGCGCCACCCGTTCGCGCAGATCATCCAGCGCCCAGCGCAGGTTGATCGCCGTCGGCCGGGTCGCGAACAGCCGGTCATAGGCGGTGGCGATCATGGCATCCGACGGGTCTTCCGCCAGCGCCAGCGCCATGCCGTAGGCGCCCACCGCACCGATCAGCGGCGCGCCGCGGACCAGCATGTCGCGGATGGCGGTTTCGGCATCGCTCAGGCTGGTCAGCCGGACGTCCACGGTCTCGAAGGGCAGCCGGGTCTGGTCCAGGATGCCGACGGTCCGCCCGTCGGCTTCCAGCCAGACGGTGCGGCGGGTGAAACGGCTCTCGTCCATGGGGCGGGGCTCCGGATCTCTGTGGGCGGATCAGGCGCCGAGCACGCGGCCGGCGACGGCGTCGAGCCGGGCGAGCAGCTCGGGATCGCGCTTCTCGGGCGCGGTGATCAGGGCATGATCGAGTGCCGTGTGGCAGCCGGCATGGCAGGGCTCGCGACGGTCGGCCAGCGCGGGCGCCACCTCTTTCACCAGGGCGCGGGCATGATCGGCATTGCCCAGAAGCACCTTCACCACCTGCTCCACCGTCACCTTGTCGTGCTCGGGATGCCAGCAGTCGAAATCGGTCACCATGGCGACGGTCGCGTAGCACAGCTCCGCCTCTCGGGCGAGCTTGGCCTCGGGCATGTTGGTCATGCCGATCACGCTGGCGCCCCAGCTGCGATAGAGCTTCGATTCGGCAAGCGTCGAGAATTGCGGGCCTTCCATGGCGATATACGTGCCGCCGCGGCGGATATCGAGACCGAGCCGCTGGCCCGCCGCCTCCACCGCATCGCCCAGACGCCGACAGACCGGATGGGCCATGGAGACATGGGCGACGCAGCCTTTGGTGAAGAAGCTCTTCTCGCGGGCAAAGGTGCGGTCGATGAAATCGTCGACGATGACGAAGGTGCCGGGCGGCAGATCCTCTTTCAGCGAGCCGACCGCCGAGACCGACAGGATCTCGGTCACGCCCGCCCGTTTCATCGCATCGACATTGGCACGGTAGTTGAGGTCGGACGGCGCATGGACATGGCCGCGGCCATGGCGCGGCAGGAAGACCAGCTGCACATCGCCCAGCCGGCCGAACATCAACTCGTCCGAAGGGGCCCCGAAGGGCGAGGAGATCCGCCGCCAGCCGATATCGGTCAGGCCCGGAATGTCGTAGACGCCGCTGCCGCCGATGATGCCGATCACCGGGCGGCCGTCGCTGCCCAATCCGATGCCTGCGCCCGCTGCACTGGTCGATGCCATGCCCGTCACCCCTCGTCTGGTTCGTCTCGTCATCCGGCCCCGGATCCATCCGCGGGCCCTGCTCTTCCCGGCTGCTCGCATTCTGCGTGGTTCGGGAGGAATTTTCTACCCTGCGTTAAGCGCCGGCCACCGGCTTCCCGCGGGACGGCGCCGGTTGCGACACCGGCCGGGACGGCGCACCCTGGCCGACCCGTGGCCGGAATGCAACAACCCGAAACGCAACAGGGGCCCGAAACGCAACAGGGGCCCGAAACGCAACAGGGGCCCGAAACGCAACGGGGGCCGCCCCTCCGCAAAAGGGCGACCCCCGTTTCGATCCGGTCGGATCAGCCAGGCTGCATCAATGGATGCGGGCCCAGATCCGCCGCTTGGCAACATAGAACACGATGGTCAGCGCAATCAGGAACAGGATCACCTTGATGCCGGTCTGCTTGCGCTCTTCCATCTTCGGCTCCGCGAGCCAGGTCAGGAAGACCGACACGTCGTGAGTCATCTGTTCCACGGTCGCGGGCGTGCCGTCGCCATAGGGCACCATGTCGGCTGCCAGCGGCGGCGGCATACCGATCTGGTGGCCCGCGAAGTAGGCGTTGTAGTACATGCCGGGCCGCACTTCCATGCCCGCCGGCGGCTCGGTATAGCCGGTCAGCAGCGCATAGATGTAGTGCTCGCCACCCAGACGGGCCTTCGCCATCAGCGACAGGTCCGGCGGATAGGCGCCGCCATTGGAGGCGCGGGCCTGCTTCTCGTTGGCATAGGGGCTGGGCCAGCGATCCGAGGCGACGGCCGGGCGCATGAACATGTCGCCATTGTCGTCCGGGCCGTCCTGGACCTGCTTCTTCGCCGCAATCGCCTTGATCTCGTCCTCGTTGTAGCCGAGGTCGGCAAGGTTGCGGAATGCCAGATACTTGGCCGAATGGCAGGCCGAGCAGACCTGTTCGAAGACCTGGAAGCCGCGCTGCGCCGCTGCGCGGTCATAGGTGCCGAACGGGCCCTCGTGGCTGAACGAGACCTCGGGCAGTTCGACCGCTTCGGCAGCGATCGCGGTGGCCTGGACGCCCATCAGGGCGCCGAGGCCGGCGAGGGTGCTGATCAGGAGCTTACGCATCACGCCTTCTCCATCGCGCGGTCACCGAGCACGGCAGAGGCGATGCTCTCGGGCAGCGGCCGAGGCCGTTCGAACCAGCCGAGCAGCGGCAGCAGCACCAGGAAGTGCAGGAAGTACCAGGCCGTTGCGATCTGGCCGATGACCACCGCCACACCTTCCGCCGGCTGACCACCCGCCCAGCCGAGCGCCAGGATGTCGATCATCAGCAGCAGGTAGAACACCTTGAACACCGGACGGAACTTCGCACTGCGGACCCGCGAGGTATCCAGCCAGGGCAGCAGGAACAGCACGAAGATCGCGGCGAACATCAGCAGCACGCCGCCGAGCTTGCTCGGGACCGAACGCAGGATCGCGTAGAACGGCAGGAAGTACCATTCCGGCACGATATGCGCCGGCGTCACCAGCGGGTTGGCCGGGATGTAGTTGTCCGGCTCGCCGAAGAAATTCGGTGCAAAGAACAGGAAGACGGCGAAGAAGGTCAGGAACACACCCAGCCCGAACAGATCCTTGATCGTGTAATACGGGTGGAAGGGAATAACGTCCTTCTTGGTCTTCTTGTCGATGCCCAGCGGGTTGTTGGAGCCGTGCGTGTGCAGCGCCGCCAGATGCAGAACCACCACGCCGACGATCACGAAGGGCAGCAGGTAATGCAGGCTGAAGAAGCGGTTCAGCGTGGGGTTGTCGACCGAGAAGCCGCCCCAGAGCCAGGTCACGATGCTCTCACCCACCAATGGTATGGCCGAGAACAGGTTGGTGATCACGGTAGCACCCCAGAAGCTCATCTGACCCCAGGGCAGCACATAGCCCATGAAGGCGGTCGCCATCATGAGCAGCAGGATGATCACGCCCAGCCACCACAGAATCTCACGCGGGGCCTTGTAGGAGCCGTAATACAGGCCGCGGAAGATGTGGATGTAGACGATGATGAAGAACATCGACGCGCCGTTGGCATGCGCATAGCGCAGCAGCCAGCCGAAATTCACGTCGCGCATGATGCGCTCGACGCTGTCGAAGGCGAGCGACGTGTGCGCGGTATAGGCCATGGCCAGCACGATGCCGGTCACGATCTGCAGGACCAGCGCGATGCCCGCCAGCGAACCGAAGTTCCACCAGTAATTCAGATTCCGCGGCGCCGGGTACTCGATCAAGTGTTCCCGCGCGAAGGAGATGATCGGCAAACGGTGGTCGATCCAGTTCGACACACGGCTGCCGGTCGAGGGACTGCTCATCGCCTAACCCCAACCCTGTTCTTGGTTTTACCCGATGCGGATGGTGTTGTCGTCCACGAATACATATTCGGGGACGGCGAGGTTCGCGGGTGCCGGACCCTTGCGGATGCGGCCCGAGGTGTCGTAATGCGAACCATGGCACGGGCAGAACCAGCCGTCGTAATCGCCCTGGTAGCCCAGCGGGACGCAGCCCAGATGGGTGCAGACGCCGACGACCACCAGCCATTCCGGCTTTTCGACGCGATCCGCATCGGGCTGCGGATCGGGCAGGTCGGCCACATTGACCGCCCGGGCCTCCTCGATCTCCTTCTCGGTCCGGTGACGGATGAACACCGGCTTGCCGCGCCAGGTGATGGTCACCGCCTGACCGGCCTCGATCTGGGAGATGTTCACTTCAGTGGACGACAACGCCAGAACGTCCGCCGCCGGATTCATGCTGTCGATCAGCGGCCAGGCCAGTGCCGCGGCACCCACCGCAGCGCCGCCGCCCGCCAGCAGCATCAGGAAGTCGCGGCGCGTGGCATCGTCACCATGGTCGTGGTGGCCGTCGCCGGATGGCACCGTGTTCGCCATTTCGCAAACCTTTCGTCGCTCTCACACCTTATCGGGCGTAAAGCCTCGGTCTCGCCTGCGGTCGCACGGGATCCGGCCGAACACCGCTCACTCCGTCCCCGCCGTTTCCCCGTTCCCGGGGATCCGCCGATATACACGGATACTGTCCGCGGCACCCGGACTGGTGGATGCGTCAGGTTGTCGCACCACCATAGGGTGGCCTTGCGAAGCCCCGACGTCGTTCCTTTTCCTCCCGTCGATCACGGCCACTCGTCCAACGCCCGAAGCGAGGCACCACCTCTTGCCCGAACGGGTGGATTACTGCCGTGTCGCAAAGGGGTATACCGAAAAAACGCCCTCTTTGCAAAGGATGCCCCCCTGGGCATGTTACAGACGCCCGGGCGATCCGTCGCCCGTCATCGGTGTCCCGCCCCGATATTTCCGCCGAGCGCGGCAAGAGAGACACGTCTCCTTCACCCGGAGCCCGCCATGCGCCTCGCCCTGTACGAACCGGACATCCCCGGAAATGCCGGAACCTGCATAAGGCTCTGCGCGTGCCTGGGGATCGGTATCGACATCATCGAGCCCTGCGGTTTTATTCTGTCGGATGCGCGCATGAAGCGGGCGGGGATGGACTATGCCCTGCGTGCGACGATCCGTCGCCATGCCGACTGGTCGGCGTTCCGGGCGACGCGCGCCGCCGAGGTGCCCGGCAGCCGTCTGGTGCTGGCCACCACCCAGGGCGCGGTGCCGCATACCGACTTCGCCTTCCGACCGGACGACGTGCTGCTGATGGGCAGCGAAAGCGCCGGCGTACCCGAAAGCGTTCATGATGCAGTCGATGCCCGGGTGCGGATCGCGATGGTGCCCGGCATGCGATCGCTGAATGTCGCCGTGGCCGCATCCATGATATTGGGAGAGGCACTGCGCCAGACCGGTGGATTTCCGGCAGAGCCGGTCGCCTGCCCGCCCCAGCCAGTCCTCCCCGAGGAGACCAGCCGATGAGTTTCGACGCCCGCGCCGTGCTCGACGCCCGCGCCCGCACCAGCCCGCCCGAGGATCCGGAGGTCGCGGCCGAACGCCGCCAGGCCGCATCGGGCTGGTTCCGCGAGCTGCGCGACCGGCTCTGCGCGGCGTTCGAGGCGATCGAAGACGATTATGCCGGACCGATGAACCCGGATCTCGCCCCCGGCCGGTTCGAGCGCACGGCGTGGGAACGGCCGGGCGGCGGCGGCGGCGAGATGTCGGTGATGCGCGGCCGGGTGTTCGAAAAGGTCGGCGTGAACATCTCGGTCGTCCATGGCGGCTTCTCGCCCGAATTCGCAAAGCAGATCCCCGGCGCCGACCGCGACCCGGCCCCCGGCGGTGCCGATGGCGCCGGCGCGCAGTTCTGGGCGGCCGGCGTGTCGCTGGTGGCGCATATGTGGTCGCCGCATGTGCCGGCCGCCCATATGAACACCCGCCATATCCGCACCACGCTCGGCTGGTTCGGCGGCGGCGGCGACCTGACCCCGATCACCCCGCACGCCCCCGATACCGCGCGCTTCCACGGGGCGTTCAAGGCCGCCTGCGACGCCCATGACGCCGATTACTATCCGCGCTTCAAGGCCTGGTGCGACGACTATTTCTTCCTGCCCCATCGCGGCGAGACCCGCGGCGTGGGCGGCATTTTCTACGACTATCTGGACAGCGGCGACTGGGCGCGCGACTTCGCCTTCACCCGCGATGTCGGGCTCGCCTTCCTGGATGCCTATCCTGCGATCATCCGGGCCCATATGAACCGATCCTGGACCGAGGCCGAGCGCGACTATCAGTTGATCCGCCGCGGCCGCTATGCCGAATTCAACCTGCTCTACGACCGGGGCACCCAGTTCGGCCTGAAGACCGGCGGCAACACCGAGGCGATCCTGATGTCCATGCCACCGCATGCGAAATGGCCCTGAGGCCCAACGCGCTCACCTGGCCCGACGCACTCCCCCGGCCCGACGCACTCCCCCGGCCCGACGCGCTCAGCTTTCCGCCCCGCGCCTGACCGCCCAGACCGCCAGCACGACCAGTGCTGCGGCACCCGCCACCATGGGCAGGCCGTGCATCGACAGCATTTCGGTGGCAAGGCCCGCGGCGGCCGGGCCGGCGAAACCGCCCAGCGTGTAGCAGAAGGCGATCGCGGTCATGGCCGCACTCATCCGCATCTCGTCGACCCGGGCGCCGGCCTCGATCACCGCCAGGGTGTTCAACCCGCCGACCGCGCCGCCCCACAGGAAGGCGATCACCCAGGGCAGGATTGCGTCATCGGCCAGCGGCAGCAGGATCGCCCCCAGGATGACGGCCGTCGCCGCCAGTGCCTGGGCCCGGTCGAAGCCCAGCCGGTCGGCGATGGCGCCGAGCGGGATCTGCAGGATGGTGCCGCCGGCGCCGAAAGCCGTCGCGAAGAGCGGGGCCGCCACCGCCCCCACTGCCGGCCGCCGCGGCGTAAAGCGGCAGGAAGGCGATGGAGGCGGTCTCGGCCACGCCGCAGGCGAAGGCTGCGGTCAGCGCCACCGGCAGCAGCCGCACCAGCCCCCAGCCCGATCGCCGGCCGGCGCCGTCGCGGACGGGCGCGACGCCCGGCCGGCCGTCGAAGCCCAGCCGTTTCAACACCACCAGCGGCGGGATCGCCGCCGCCATCACCGCGGCCGCCGCCAGGAATGGCAGGCTGCCCTCATGCCCCGTCAGCGCCACCAGCCCGGGGCCGAGCGCGATGCCCAGGCCCATCAGGGTTTCATGGGTGCCGATGGCACGACCGCGGATCGCCTCTGGCGCGATGCGCACGATCCAGGTGTCGCAGGCGATCCAGCGCAGGATCAGCCCGATGCCGGCAAGCGCGTTCAACCCCGCGAGGGCGATCGGATCTTCCACCACCGCCATGCCGCCCAGCGCCGCGATGCCGGTGATCAGCGCCAGCGCCACCGTCCCCGCCAGCCCCAGCCGGGCGATGATCGCCGGCACGAAGCGCGAGACCAGCAGAATCATTGCCCAGGGTGCGGCGGCCACAAGACCGATGGTGCCGGCATCGACGCCGCGCCCGTCGAGCATCAGCGCCAGCAACGGTGCGGTCGCCCCGATCTGGACGATCTGGGCGAGCCCTGACAGCAGGTTGACCGCCACGAGCCCCACGAGAACCCGGGAGGGGTGGCGGTCATCGGGGCGGGAGGCGGCCGCCGAAGGGTCGGAATTGGTCGATGAGGCGGTCATTGGGGGGAGACCTCGGATGGGAAGCGCCCTGCAGCCGGTAGATGTATCACGTTGCGATCATCAACTTATAATTATGATTCCGATCTACATTCTATTATAGATAGATGAATTCGCATCCCGGATCCACGACCGAAATGGTTCGTCCCATGATCCCCTCATCCCCCGCCGAAGAAGCATCGCGAGACGATGCGCTCGAGAGGCTGCGCGACTGGATGGTCAGTGGCCTTGGCTGTGTCGCCGGCCGCCGCGAGTTCCTCCGCAACCGCTATTACATCGCCCCGGTCGCGACCCCCGACGACGTGCGCCGCGCCTTCACGGGTTTCGTGGAAGCCCTGGAGGCGCGCCGCACGGTCGCCGGGCTGTTCGTGGCCACCCGCCCCGATGGCGGCATGCTGCCGCCGGAACCGGTCGCCACCGCCATCCGGCGCATGGCCGATCTGATGTCGGTGCTGACCACCCGCCCGCCCGAAGTCCTGGTCGATGGCGGCCAGCTGAACCGCGCGATCGAGCTGACCTGCCCGGTCACCAACCGGCGGCTGCTCTTCGACGATTTCGATGCCGTCGCCTTCTGCCCGGCCGCCGCCGACCCGGGCGATCCGCTCTACGACCCGATGATGGCGGCGCCCGTGATCTGCGCCAACCTCAATTCCGACGTCTATGCCTTTTCGATGTTCACCCGCGATCTCTGCCTGCAGGCCCATGACTGCGAGGTGTTCGAGATTGCGGATCACCGCACCCGCCGGGCCCTGTTCGCCCGGGCCTCGGAGCTGTGGCAGCGCTTTGCCGAGCGCACGGTGCGGAACTATGTCTCGATCACCGACACCGGCCTCTGCCCCACCTATCTGGATACCGATCGTCACCACTGGTATGCCAGCCATCAGGATCCGGCCTTCGCCGAGATGCGCAAGGAGCTGTACCGCCACGACATGCCGGTGCTCTATACCGGCCGTATCCTCCGGCGCTGGATCGCCTGGTTCGAGGGGGGCGATGCGGCGGCCGAAGCGCATTTCGAACCCTCGGCCCTCACCCCCGCCGGCTGCCCGGTGCATGATGGCGGCGGCGCCTGAACCGGCGCCTTACCGGCTCAACCGCCGCCCCCGCCCGTGCTGCTACCCATGGGCACGAAGCGGCGCCGCGCCTCGGCAAGGCAGGCGCCGCGATCGGGGGCGAAGCCCTCGTCCAGCCACCAGGCCTCGATCTCGGACAGCGCCTGCCCCAACCCGGGGCCGGGCTTCAGGCCAAGCGCGATCAGATCGGCGCCGCCCAGCGGCAGATGCGGCTGGCTCCAGCCCGACAGCGCCCCGATCGCGCGGCGGAAGCCGGCCTCGTCGGTCGCATCGAGCACGCCGCGGGCGCGGGCGCGCGCCCAGCCGGCGAACAGCCGGTCGCGGATGGTGGTGATGCCCTCGCGATAGGCGGCGACCCGCACCGTCAAGGGGCTGGGCGGTCTGGCCGGCAGGCGGGCGGTCGCCTCGGCCACCGCCCCCACCCGGGCCACCAGCTGGTTCGACGGTTTCAGCCGCTCGATCCGCCGGCGCCAGTGGTCGACGGCCCCGAAGGCCGGCCCGCAGGTGGCCGTCAGCACCGCCAGCCGGCGGGCGGCATCGGCCATGTCCAGCGCCTCTTCGATCGCGATCAGCGCGTCCAGGGGCCCCGTGTCGACGATCCCGCCCAGCACCTGGTCGAGCACGCCCAGATCGGCCATCAGCAGCAGGATGCCGTCACCGCCGGCCACGCGCGGCCCGCCCAGAATCCGCAGGAATTCCTCGCGGATCCGCTCGCCCGACAGCGCCTGGATGCGCTCGGCGAATTCCCGGCAGGCATCGACGGCCGCCCGGTCGGGCTCGCCGCGGCCCAGCCGCGCCTGAAACCGGAAGAAGCGCAGGATCCGCAGGATGTCTTCCAGGATCCGCCGCCGGGCATCGCCGATGAACCGCACCCGCCCGGCCGCCAGATCCGACAGCCCGTCGAAGGGATCGTAGAGCCGGCCGGCAAGGTCCAGCGACATGGCATTGACGGTGAAGTCGCGCCGCCGGGCATCCTCGGCCCAGTCGCGACTGAAGGCCACCACCGCCCGCCGCCCGTCGGTGGCAACGTCGCGGCGCAAGGTCGTCACCTCGACCGGCAGACGGTCGGCGATCAGCGTAACGGTCCCGTGCTCGATGCCGGTCGGCACCGCCTTGATCCCGGCGGCGGCGGCCGCCGCCATCACCGCCGGCGGCTCCAGGGTCGTGGCCACGTCGATGTCGCCGATGGGGTCGCCCGAGATCAGGTCGCGGACGGCGCCGCCCACGAAGCGCGCCTCGCCGCCCGCGGCCGCGAGCGCCGCGAAGACCCGGCGCACGGGTGCAGCCGCCATTTCGGGCGGCAGCACGACATCGGTTCGGACGGGATCGGTGCGCGCAGGCAGAAGGGGTTCGGGGGCGTCGGCCATGATGCGGGATCACGCTGGAGCAGGGGACGGTAAGGCGACGATGGGCGCGGTCAGTCCTGCCCGTAATGGCCCGGGACGATCCGGCCGTCCTCCACCCTGGGTGGAACATAGACGCCCGGGTCGGGCCGGGGACCGACCGCATGCCCCACCAGGAACAATGCCGCCGCCAGCACCACCACCGCAAGCCCGGTGACCCAGACCGGCGGTGCGTCAGGCCGGCTGCCCCGCTGCCGCTCCACCCGCCCGGCCCAGGCCATCCAGGCGGCATAGGCAAGGAAGGGGGCAAGGAAGGGCAGGATATAGGTCAGCAGGATCCGCATCGCCCTGCCCTAGCCCGCCCCGGCCGCGATGGTGCCGGCGGCGGCGAAATCGGCGACCCTGGGGCCGGCCATGCGGCCCTCGCCATCGGTGTCCTTCAGCGACAGCCCGGCATCCAGCACCCGGGTCAGATTGACCAGCATCCCCGCGGTCGCCCCCCAGATGTAGTAGCGCCCGAAGGGAAAGGCATACCAGTGACGCACCACCCCGCCGCGTTCCAGCGAGTGACGCTTGCGGTTGCGCGGGTCCATGAAGAAGGCGAGCGGCACCTCGAAGACGTCGGCGACCTCGAAAGGATCGGGGATCACCTCGAAGGGCGGCGTCACCAGGCCCACGATCGGCACCACATGGAAGCCGGTGATGGTTTCGTAGGTGTCAAGCCGGCCGATGATCCGGATGTGATCGCGGGTGACGCCGATCTCTTCCCGGGTCTCGCGAAGGGCGGTGTCCACCGCATCGACATCGCCCTCGTCCACCCGGCCGCCGGGAAAGGCGACCTGGCCCGCATGGGCATGCAGATGCTGGGTGCGCTGGGTCAGCAGCACGGTCAGCCCCCCGGACCGTTCCACCAGCGGCACCAGCACGGCCGCCGGCCGCTTGGCGCCGCCATGGCGGGAGCCGGGGTTGAGCACATAGTCGCCGTTCACCGCCGGCATCGCCGGGTCGATGCCGGCCGCATTGGGCTCGTTGAACAGGGCGGCGATATCGGCACCGGTGGTCATGCGCGGCCTCCGGCACGATGCCGCGGCTCTGCGATCTCGATATCGGGGGAGCCCAGATAATGGGTCAGACCGGCACTTTTCACCGCCAGCAATTCCTCTCCGGTTTCGGGCGAAATAGCCAGATCGGCTATGTTGACCAGTTCGTAATAGACGGAACGGCTAAGCAGCGCCTCCAGCCCGCGGCCGACCGCCAGATAGGGGGCGGGGTCGCCGCTTTCGGGGCGCGGGCGCAGCACCAGCGGGTGGTCGGCGTCCAGCGGCACCTCGGCATCGACATTGGTGCGGAAGACGATCCGGGCGTCGTCGCCCGCGCCCTCGATGCGCATGGCGGTCACGATATAGGCGGCGTCCTCGACCTGGATCCGGCATTTCTCGACCGGGGTCTCCAGCCAGTAGTCGCCGTCCTGGTCGCGGTGGAGCACGGTCGAGAACAGCTTCACCAGCGGCATCCGGCCGATCGGCGTGCCCTGGTAGAACCAGGTGCCGTCGCGGGCGATGCGCATGTCGATATCGCCGCAGAAAAACGGCCCCCGGCGCTGTTCCGCCGGCCGGGCCCCCGGGGCGGGATTGCCGAGCCCCAGCCGTCCGGCGAGGTCGGCCCCATCCTTGTCGGTTCTGTCCGCGCTGGTCATGCCTCCTCCTCCCTGGTCTTGCGATCGCTCAGCCACCGCGCTCTCAGCGCCGCGCCGTGGCGGGCCAGCCAGCCCAGCGCCACGAGGGTGGTCGCATTGTCCAGCCGGTCGCCATCCAGCAGGGCCACCGCCGCCTCGCGCTTCAGGGCGAAGATGCGGATGTCCTCGTGCTCTTCCACAAGGCCGCCGGTCGAACCGCGGTGCTCGGCCCGCACCTCGCCGACATAGAGATGCACCCATTCGTCGCAGGCGCCGGGCGAGGGCTGATAAGTCGATATGGCTTCGATCCGGCCAAGCTCAAGCCCGGCCTCTTCCACCGCCTCGCGCCGGGCGACCGCCTCGGGCGTCTCGCCCGGCTCGATGATGCCGGCCACGATCTCGACCATCCAGGGGCTGGCATCGGTGGGGCCGTAGAGTCCGCCCGGGCGGAACTGTTCGATCAGAACCACCTCGTCGCGCACCGGATCATAGGGCAGGACCGCTGCGGCCGTGCCGCGTTCGAAGATCTCGCGGGTGAAGGGCTCGCTCCAGCCGCCGGCCAGAAGACGGTGGCGGAGCGTCAGCCGCACCATGCGGAAATAGCCCTGATGGACCACCTCGCGCGCCAGGATCTCGACATCCTCGCGGCCGTAAGAGGCGGCGGCGGGATCGGGGTCGGGGACACCGCGGACGGCGGGTCGGTCGGCAGGCATGGCGCTCTCCGGTCGGAACGGCGGGGGTGTATGACGTGTCGATGACGCCATTCTGACCCCGGCCGCCCCGCCGGTCGAGTGGGCTTCGTGTGTCAGGCGGCCACGGCTGCACGCTCGACAATGGCGGCGGCATCGACGCCCGGCGCCAGCGTGCCATAGAGCCCGCCATGATCGCCGGCAAGCCGGCTGGCGAACCAGGCCTCGGCCAGGCTCTGGGGCGTGCGCTCCATCAGCTCGGCGCCGGCCAGCGCCACCGCCAGATCGCCGACCAGACGGCGGGCGCGGAACTCCATCTCGTCATTGGAACCGAGCGCACGGAGCGTGGCGTCCAGATGGGCGTCATAACGGCTGTCCTGGCCACGCGAGCGGGTCAGATGCGCCACCAGCGCCTCGCGCGCCGCCGGCTCCCGCCCGAGGGCACGCAGCACGTCCAGCGCGATGACATTGCCCGATCCTTCCCAGATCGCATTGACCGGCACCTCGCGATAAAGCCGGGGCAGGCCGCTGTCTTCGACATAGCCGTTGCCGCCCAGGCATTCCATCGCCTCGTAGACGAAGCCCGGCGCGCGCTTGCACACCCAGTATTTGACGATCGCAGTGGCGATGCGCGCGAAGGCCGCCTCCTGCGGCTCGCTCGACCGGGCTTCGAAGGCCTGGGACAGACGCATCACCATGCGCATCGCGGCTTCCTGCTCCAGCGCCAGATCCGCCAGAACATTGACCATCGCCGGCTGATCGACCAGCCGCTTGCCGAAGGCCTGGCGGTGGCGGGCATGGTGAATGGCCTGGGTCAGCGCCTGACGCATCAGCCCGGCGGAGCCGAGCGCACAGTCCAGCCGGGTGTGGTGGACCATCTCGATGATCGTGCGCACGCCGCGCCCCTCAGGCCCGACCCTGACCGCCCAGGCACCCCGGGTCTCGATCTCGGAGGACGCGTTGGAGCGGTTGCCCAGCTTGTCCTTCAGCCGCTGGAGATGAACCGCATTGCGGCTGCCGTCGGGCCGCCGGCGCGGCAGCAGGAAGCAGGTCAGCCCGGCCTCGGTCTGGGCCAGCGTCAGGAAGGCGTCGGACATCGGCGCCGAACAGAACCATTTATGGCCGGTGATCTCGTAGACCTCCTGGCCGTCCTCGTGGCCGACGCGGACCGCGCGGCTGGTATTGGCGCGGACATCCGACCCGCCCTGCTTCTCGGTCATCGCCATGCCCAGCGTCAGACCGCGCTTCTCTGCCGCCGGCAGGGGCCGCGGGTCGTAATCGCGCGACAGCACCCCCGGCATCCAGTTGCGGGCAACCGCCGGTTCGGCTGCGAGTGCCGGGGCGACGGCAAAGGTCATGGTCATCGGGCACATGGTGCCGGCCTCGGCCTGGCAGTGCAGATAGACCAGCGCCGAACGCGCCACCATGGCGCCGGGGCGGCGCTCGTTCCAGGCGAAGGCATGCACCCCCGCCCCGATCCCCTCGGCCATGATCGCATGATAGGAGGGGTGGAAGCGGACCTCGTCGATCCGGTTGCCGTAACGGTCGTGGGTGACCAGCTCGGGCGTGTACCGGTTGGCATCGAAGCCCAGCGCCATCAGCGGCCCGCCGGTCTTCGCGCCATAGTCGGACAGATGCTCGAAAGCCCAGCCGCCGCCGAAACCGTCCACCGCGTCGACCAGCGCATGGTCCCCGGTGAAGAGATTGGCCTCCAGCGGCGGGGCCTGGTTGAAAACGGCATGGGTGGCACCGGGAAGCGGCTGGGGCGAACCGGCGGCCTTCAGGCTCTGATCGGTCATGGGGGATCCTCCGGGGAAGGTGATGACGATGACAGAGGGCGTGGCGTCAGCCGCGACCCACGGCCTCGGCTGCGCGGCGGGCGATGCGCAGCGTATCGATGGTGACGTCGGGCCGGCCGGTCAGGCCGCGGCGGCAGAAGCCGACGATCTCGGCGATGATCATCACGTCGGCCTCGGTCAGCACGCCATGGCCGGGATCGACGATGCGGGCGCGCGCCAGCGGCCCGACCAGGGCCTCGCTGACCACGCCGACCATGGCCGCGGCCGCGAGTTCCGGCGGCTGAGGGGCAAGGTCACCCTCGGCCAGCCCCGTCGCCACCGCCTCGGCATAAAGCGCGGTATAGCGCCGGCGCGCCGCCAGCCGCTCGGTATCGACCAGCGGATCGACCGGCTCGGCCAGAAGCGCATAGGCGAGCGCCCGGCCGGCCAGAGCACGGGCGGCGAAGGTGGCGACCGCATTGGCGATCCGCCGGTCGGCCGGCCCCTGGCCGCGGATCGCATCCGCCACCGCCTTCAACTCGTGGGTCGAGGCCCGGCGGAACAGCTCGGCGCAGAGTTCGGCCTTGGAGGTGAAATGGCGATAGACCGTGCCGACCGCCACCTCGGCATCCTCGGCGACCGCGCTGACCGACAGGCCGGAAAAGCCGGCACGGCGGAGAATCGCGAAGCCGGCGCTGCACAGCTTTTCCCGCGTTCCGGTGATCGGTACCACGCCGGCCGCCGCCGTCGACCTCGCCATGCCTGCCTCCTGCGGACCGCCCTGGTGCGGCCGCTCACGATGTGAATCCGGATTCACATCGAGCCACAACCCGCCAGACGATGCAAGCGGCATCACCACAGGTCCGGGCGGTCCGCATCAGGGTGCACCGCTTCGTGACATGATCCGCACACCGCACCTGTCCCGGGTTAGTCCGCGGCGGCCGCCCTGTCGGCCAGCACAACCGGGCCAAGAGATGGCGGGCATAATTGCGGCGTTTTGAGTCGGTTTGAATCTTTCTTCGCGGTTATGTTGATGAGTAAATGTATCTACGGTTTAATATCCGATGCGGCCTCGCATGCGACAAAAGGAGAGCACTCATGACGAACTTCGCCAAGGATTATGCCGATTTCGGCACGCCCATCACCTCGCTCGGCGGCGATAACGGCAAGCTGACCAGCGCTGCCTCGCAGCTGCTGGAAGGCGATCTGGTCGCGCTCGCCTGGGGCAACCACACCACCCGCACCGAAGCGCTGGCGGTGCGCGACGTGCAGTCGATCGAAGAGGCCTTCCGCGCCCACCCCTTCCACGGCAGCCATGACGCGGCAACCGTGGGTGCCGGCTGCTGCTGCACCTGCACCCCCGCCTGCTGCTGCACGGCCGGCGCGGTGGTCGACACGGTCGCCGACGCCGCCTGACCGACCGGCAACACCACCCGGTCCAGCATACCAACACACGACCCCGCCCCCGCACGCCGACCCCGAGGTGACATCGATGAATGACGGCAACCTGCTGATCCGGCTTCTACCGTTCCAACTTGCCGAGACCGCAGCCGGCACGCTTATCCGCAGGGGTGCCCTTCGCCTGATGCTCGACGGCGACGGTATCGCGGAGATCGTGGCCCGGCTGCAGGAGGTCGCGTCGGATGCATTCTGCAGCCGGCACGACCTCCTCGCCCTGTTCCCGCCGATCGACCGGCCGCGGGTCGATGCGCTGCTGCGCGAACTGGCGATCCGCCGCCTGGCGGAGCTGCGCGGCCCGGGCGCCCCCACCGACGCCGCCCCGCGCCACGAGGACAGCGAGGATGTGTTCTTCTGGCAGCTGGGCATGACCCGCGACCAGATCCGCAGCGCGACCGGCGGCCGGATCGCACTGGTGGGGGTAAATGCCCTCAGCCTGGCGCTGATCGACCATCTCGGCCGCTATGGCACCTGGCAGGCGGTGCTGATCGACGACGTGCCGCTGCGCAACCATGCGCTTTACGAGCGCGGCCTGCCCGCGGGGCTGACCATCGTGGATGCCGCAGAGGCCGACGAGGCGGTGCGCGCCGCCAACATCATGGTCGCCTGCGCCGAATTCGGCGGGCTTGGCCTGCTGAAGCCCTGGAATGCCCTGGCCGCCGCCGAAAACCGCCCCTTCCTGCCGGTGATCGTCGAGGATCTGACCGCGCGCCTCGGCCCCCTGTCGATCCCCGACGAGACCGCCTGCCTGGAATGCCTGGACGCCCGGCAGAATTCCCATCTGAAGGGCCGCCCGTCGGACCGCCGCCTGATAGAAGAGATCCTGGCCCGGGGGCAGGACGTGTCCGGCACCCATCCGGCGCTGATCGCCATGGCGGCACCGCTCGCCGCCTTCGAACTGCTGCGCTTCGCCGCCGACCTGCTGCCCCGCCGGGTGGGCAAGCTGATCGAACTCAACCTGATGGGATCGAGCATGGTGGCGAGCCGGGTGCTGAAGGCCCCGCGCTGCCCGGTCTGCAGCCCGATGAAACACGCCGGCAAGCTGGCGCTTGAAAAGGTGGTGCTGAACCCGGAGCGCTGGGCCGAAGTGGAAGCGATGGGAGGTCCCGATGGCCCGCGTTGAGAACCTGGACCGCGTTGAGGGCCTGGATCGCGTTGAGGGCCTGGATCGCGTTGAAGGCCTGGACCGCGTCGGGCCCCAGGGCCACGTGGAAACGAGGGTGGGGGCCATGCCCCTGCGCCGCGGCATCCGCACCCGCCGGCCGCTGGGTGCCCTGCCCGATATCGTGCCCCTGCTCTACGACCCCAAGGTCGGCATTCTGGGCGAGATCCGCGAGCATGACCGCGAGGCCGGCTCTCCCGAATATTTCCGCTACGTCACCACGGCCGGCGACACCACCGCCTTTTCCGGCCATCAGAATTTCTCGATCGGCGGCGGCGGCTCCACCTCGCGCGGGATCGCACTGGCCAAGGCGATCGGCGAGGCCATCGAACGCTATGCCGCCGCGGTCTATGACCGCCGCGACTACCCGATGGTGCCCTATGACGCGGCGCCGTTCGACTGCGTCGCGCCCCAGGATTTCGCCCTGTTCGATACGGCCCAGTTCGACGATCCGGACTTCACCTACCAGCCCTTCAACGGCCAGTCGGATGTGCGCTGGATGCCGGCGAAAAGCCTGGTCTCGGGCCGGATCCGCCATGTGCCGGCCTGTTTCGTACACCTGCCCTATCTGTTTCCGCGCAATGGCGACGAATGGCCGCTGGCCCAGTCCATCTCGACCGGCCTTGCCTGCCATGGCAGCTTCGCCCAGGCGGCGCTCGGCGGGATCTGCGAGGTGGTGGAGCGGGACTGCTTCTCCATCACCTGGCAGGCCATGGTCTCGCGCGAGAGGATCCGCCCGGAAAGCCTGGCCCCGGCCCATCGCGACGCCATCCGGCGTTTCGTGGCGGTGGGCTACGACGTCCATATGATGAATATCAGCCACGACAATCGCATCCCCACGATCATGACCGTGCTCTGCGGCCGGCGTGCAGGCAATGCGCCGCTGGCCGTCGCCGCCGCGACCGACCTGTCGCCCCTGGTCGCCGCCACCAAATCGCTGGAAGAACTGGCCCATACCGAACGCTATGTCCGCCAGCTGATGGGAGAGCTGGGGCGGATCGAGATCGAGCCCGGGCATCGCAACGTCTACAGCCAGGTCAGCCATGTGAATTTCTGGATCAGCCCGGAACGGGCGCGGCATGCGGATTTCCTCCACGCCTCGCCGCGGGAGATCGATCTGGCCGACCTGCCGGACCGCACCACCGGCGATCCGGCAGGCGACCTGGATGCCGTGGTCAGGGCCATCGCCGGCACCGGCCATGACGTGCTGATCGCCGATCTGGCCACCCCCGATGTCGCGGCGCTGGGTTTCCACGTGGTGCGCGCGCTCGTGCCCGGCTACCACCCGCTTTACATGGGCTATCGCCTGCGGGCGCTGGGCGGGCGGCGGTTGTGGACCGTGCCCCAGGCGCTGGGCCATCCGGGCATCGACCGGTCGACCGGCGACAACCCCATGCCCCATCCCTTCCCCTGACGGCCACCCGGCCCCCGATCGCGGAGCACCCCCCATGAAAGCTGATGGCCCGAGCTGGGACGACCTCGTCTGGGGCGAGGCGGAAACCGACCTGCTGTGGGAGACCTTTCACGAGAACAGCAAATCCTCGGGCTATGACGACGCCCTGCCCAACCAGGTGGTCGTGGACTGGATGACCCGGCTGAAAAACGCGCTGGTCTATGACAGTGCCGATGCCGTGCCCCTGCCCGGGCCGGAGCGGTTTCCGCCCTTCACCCGCGGCCTGGGCGAGGCGATCGCCCGCCGCCACACCCCGCGCGGCCTGGTGCCGACCCCGATGCCGCTGGAGACGCTGGCCTCGCTGCTGCACCACGCCTATGGCATCAACCGCTGGAATGAGGGCACCCATTTCCCGCGGCCGTTCCGCAATGTGCCGTCGGGTGGCGGGCTGTTCCCGCTGGAGCTGTATGTCCACGACCGCGGCCTGGTCGACGGCCTGCAGCCCGGGCTGCACCATTACGATCCGGAAACGAACTGCCTGCGCCGGATCATGGATGGCGACATGACCGAGGCCTTCGCCCCCTGCCTGTATCAGCCCGAGATCATCCGCGGTGCCACGGTCGCCATCTTCCAGACCGCCCTGTTCCGGCGCAGCACCTTCAAATATCGCGACCGCGGCTATCGCTTCACCCTGATCGAGGCGGGGCATGTGGCCCAGAACCTCAATCTGGTCGCGACCGCGCTGGAGCTGGGGGTGTGGAATATCGGCGGCTTCCAGGACCGCAGGATCGATCGCCTGCTCGGCATCGACGGCGTCAACCACGCCACGGTCTATATGCATGCGATCGGGCGGGAGGCCGTCTGACGTGGACAGCCATCGCACCCCCGCCTCAGCACAGTCCGGCCCGATACCGCCCGCCCCCGCGCCGCACCCGGCCTTCGTGGTGGTCTGCGAAACCGATGCCGATCTCTGCCGTCTGGCCGGCCGGCTGGCCGGCGCCGGGCCGCTGCTGGTGGCGGATCTGAGCCTGGGCAGCTGGCGGGGGCACTGGCTGGCCCGCGAGCTGGGGCGGCAGCTGGGGCTGGATCTTCCGGACGATCGGGGCCCTGTCCCCGGAGAGGCTGCCGGGGGCCCGCCGGCCGAGAGGGTGGTGGCCGCCCTGATCGACCGCGAGACCATGGGCGACGCCACCGTGCTCGCCGCCCATCATGCCGCGGTGGCGATCGCCGACGCCGCGCGCCGGCAGGGGGTGGGGGCGATCCTGATCGCCGGGCCGGCCAGGGATCACGGCTGGATGGCCGAAGATCTGTGGCTGCTGCGGCTGCTGAACCGGTTGAGCGAACTGACCGTGGCCGTGGCGGTTCCCGCCGATGCCCCACTCTCTCCCGACGAACTGGCGCCGGCCGAGCCGCCGATCGCAGCCGACGGCCCGGTCGCCCCGACGGTGGCGCAGCCGGCGGACCCCGACCGGCCGGGTCTAGGCTGGCCGGAGGATCTGGCCGATGCGGGAACGGGCGACAGCCGGCAGATGCTGCCCGCGATCGCCGGCCTGGCGGGGGCGGCATTGATCCTGCCTGGTGCGCGGGCAGCGGCGGCAGCCGGATGCACCGAGGTGCCGGCGAACCCGCCGCTCTGGCAGCGCGCCCGCACCGAGGCCCTGAAGCCGGTTGCGGACCGGCGGCCCGAGATCCTGTCGGCCGGCGCCGCGGCAGCCTTTGCCGAGGGCGGCTGGCGCCAGTCGCTGCGGCTGATCGAGGCCGCACTGCCCGCCACCGCGGATGCCGAAACCCGGGGCGCGCTCGAAGCGCAGGCCCAGGCCATGCGGATCGCGGTGATGGATTTCGCCGGCGCCGCCGACCGGCCCGATCCGGAGCCGGGCCTGTCGGCACCGCTTCGCCGCGAGCTTGCCACCGCCAAGGCCTGGGGGCTGGTGATGACCGGCCGGCCGGCCGAGGCCGACCGGTTGTTCGGCGAGGCCCGCGCCCTGGCCACGCCGGCCGACCGCGACCCGATGTGGCTGTATCTGCTGAACATTTCGGCACTGGCGAAGCTGCGCACCGGCCGGATCGACGATGCCTTCGCCTTCGAGCACCAGATCGAGGCCCGGCTGCGCAGCTTCGACCCGCCGGACTGGCATCTCAGCTATATCAACGCCATCAACCTGGCCCGGCTGCACCGTCAGGCCGGCCAGATCCCCGAAGCGCGGGCCTGTTACGAGCGCGCCTTCGCGATCACGCTGGGCCTGCGTTCGGAAAGCGACCAGCTTTATCTGGCGGTCTGCCAGGCCGGGCTGGAACAGGCCGAGGGGCGGATCGCCGAAGCCTTGATCACCACCCTGCGCGCAGCCCTGCACTGGCTGTCGATGGCCGTGCCCGAAGCCCTGGCGCCCCGGGTCGCCCGCGCCATGGGGGCGGTTCCGGGCCCCGAGCTGGTCGCCCGGGTCGACGATTATCTGCTGGGCCGGTTGACCGCGCTGCTGGAGAAGATCGGCCCGCCCTTCAACCATCTGGCCCGCGACCCGGCGGAGGACGGCCCGAGATGGCGGCGGGCGGAGGGAAACACCTCCGGGTGCACCGCCTGGGGCGGCCCCGGCTGGGGGGTGCTGATCCGCCCGCGCCCTATGGGCGAGGACCAGCCCGGGCAGGCAGAGGCGGGGCGCGACGGCGGCCGGTTGGGGGCGCTTACCGCGCGGATCCTGGCCCGGCTGAGCCCGGCGCCGATGGCGCCGGGCGATGCCTGCATCCTGGTCGATGGCGGCTTCGGCACCGATGTGCCGGTGCGGCTGCCCGAGCTGATCGGCCTGGCCCTGCGCCAGGGCTGCACCCGGCTGCGCTTCCGCGACCGGGATCTGGTGCTGACGGCGGCGCAGGCGGCGGATCTGCTCGACCGCTGCCGGATCGGGCCGGGGCCGGGGATCGATGCCATCGACCGCGCGGCCGATGGCCGGCTGGCGGTACGATTCCGGCGGGTGCGGCCGCAGCTGGTGGTGGCGGCGGACGACCCGGCCGCCATGGCCCTGACCGCGACCGATGGCCTGGTCTTCGCCGATCTGCAGGCGCGGACCGGGCTGGACCGGTCGGTGCTGCTGGCGGCGGTGCGTCGGCTGGAGGCCCGGGGCGCGCTGGCGGTTGCGGTGCCGGCCGGGATCTGATGGCCCCGCCCCGGAGCTGCCATCTGGCCTTCCGGCTGGAACCGCAGATCGCGCCCTGCCTGTGCTGGGCGGCGCTGGGCAGCGCCCTTGCCGTCCATTACGGCCTGGAGGATGCGCCGGGGCAGCGGGATCTGGTGATCCGGATCTTCGGCCGGTTTGATCCGAAACCGGCCCCGGCCGAGGCCGTGCTTCAGGCGCTGGGCCTGCTGAAGGCGCAGATCGACCGGCCGCTGACGGCCGAGGAAATCCGGGCCGAGATCACCGCCGGCCGGGTGATCGCGGCCGAGATCGCGCTGGGGTTCGGCGGCGCCCATCTGGTGGCGATTTCCGGCATCGCCGCCGATGACCGGGTGCAGGTGGACGACCCCCGCAGCGGCCGGAGCCTGATGCCGCGGGCCGAGCTGGTGGCCGACCCCGGCGGCTGGTGGTCGTGGCGGCGCAGCTTCCTGACCGGTCCGCCGGATTGATGGCGGCCCCGGCCGGGTGCGGTTCAGGCCTGCGAGGCGATGCAGATCAGCAGCACCCAGAAGAACACGAACCATTGCAGCAGACCCATCATCGCGGAGCCCCCCCGCCCGCCGGGGCGGCTGCGTTCTCGCCCATCCCGTCGGTTTCGAGCGTCGGCCCCCGGGATTGCGGCAGATCGAAGACCTGCGCGGCGCCGCCCTCCGCGGCCGCGACCTCGATGCGTCCCGTGAAGCGGGCACCGGTCGGGGCCTCCCCCTCTACCTGCCAGGCGCCGGGTTCGAGCGTGGTCTGCCAGTCGCCGGTGATCGCCTCGGGCATCGCCACCGCCTCGGACGCCTGGCCGTCCAGCGGCACCGCCGACCAGCCGACCGGCAGGCCGGCATGGGCCTCACCGATCCGGATCACCACCGGGACGGGGCTGGAGACAGCCTCCTCCGCCGGCTTGTAGGGCCGGACCAGCAGCTCGGCATCGGGCTTCATGCCCGAGGCCCAACCTTCTGAGGGATCGTAGTCCCGCATGTCCATCTCGGCATCGTAGGCGAAGCGGAAGCAGCGGGCATGCTCGACGAAATAGCTGCCCTTGGGCTCGTAGCGCCAGGCGGCGCAAAGCCTGTCACCCTCGCAGCTCGCCGCGCACCGGGCGATGCTGCCCTCGGGCGGGAACGGCAGGTCGGCCGGCGCCTCTGCATCCGGGCCGAAGGTCTGGCCGGTCGGCTCCAGGGCGATATCCGGCATCATCGGCGCGCCGGGGAAATGGGTCCGGGGCGGGGTCTCGGGCACCGGCGTAGCGGCAACGGTCTCGGCCAGAGCGGTTGCGAGCGTCGCGGCATCCGAGGCTTCGATATAGCGGCCGCCGGTGGCGTCGGCGAGGCAGGCGACGCCCGCCCCTTCTTCCTTCGTCAGGCCGAAGCCGATGACATGGGTGGTGAAATCGACACCCGCGGCCTCCAGCTCCGCGCCCAGGGCGCAGGGGTCGGCTGCGCAGGTTTCAAGCCCGTCGGTGACCAGCACCACGGTGGCGGCGTCCTCGGTATAGCGCAGCGCCTCGGCCGCCTGGCGGACGGCGGCGGACAGTGGCGTCTTGCCCAGGAAACGCATCCCGTCCACGGCCTGGCGGATGGCGCCGGCCGTGCCGGAGGCCGGGGGCACCAGCAATTCGATGTCGGCGCAATCGCCCTTGCGGCGATGGCCATAGGCGATCAGGCCGAGGCTGCGCGCGGGATCGACGCCTTCCAGCACCGCGGCCACCGTCTCGCGGGCGATCTCGAGCTTCGGCCGCCCGTCGATCTGCCCCCACATCGAGCCCGAGCCGTCCATCACCAGGATCGTGGCCGGGCCCTGGGGTGCTGCATCCGCCGCCCCCGCCGGGTCGACTGTTGCGATCGTACACATCCCGATCGCCATCGCATGCATGAGGCCAAGTGCGGCCGCATGCATGCCGCGTGTTCGTGCGGCAGGCTTCATGCGCATCTGCTCCCGATCTGCCCGTTGTGCCGGTCCGGCCGGCTTGCTGCGGCCGTTGACGGAAAATTAACGATGATCGGGGAACGGGCACACTACCAGATGGTAGGGAGGTGGCACATGGTTGGGGGGTGGCGGTTTGGGCAGAAGCCCCGCTCAGACGGCTAGAACCGTTCAGAGAGGCCCGCGCGGCCGGCGAGTAGCAGCGCCTGGCGGAACACCATGTCGCCATGGCTGAGCGGCAGGGTGTGGCCGGCATCGCCGACCGGCTGGAAACGGCCGGCGGGGAGCAGGCCGGCCAGCTCGGTCACGGCCTGGCGCGACACGGTCTGGCTGCGCTCGCCATGCAGCAGCAGAACCTCGCAGGCAACACGCGGCGCCAGATCGCTCCAGTCCTCGTTGGTCAGCCGCATGTCGTGGCGGAAGCCCAGCCCCTTCTGACCCGACACCAGCGCGAAGCTTTCCTGCAGAGAGGGTGCGAAGCGCGGATCGGCCCAGAGGTCGCGGTCGAAATCACAGTCGCTGAACACCAGGCCGGGGATCAGATCAACGCCCTTGCGCGCGACCTGGGTGATGCCGAGCCCGACGATCTTATCCATCAGCGCCGGCATTTTCTGCGAGGCCCAGGCATTGACCCGGTGGCGCAGCGGCATGTCGGAGGTCTGGCCCCAGCCGCGCATCGGCGGGGTGGCCGGGGCGGCGACGATCCCCGCCACCCGGTCGGGGCGGCGCAGGGCAAAATCGATCGCGAAACGGGTACCGATATCGTGGGCCACCACCACGGCGCGCGTGATGCCCTGGCGATCCAGGATGGCGTCGATCCGGGTGGCAGCCAGCTTCAGGGGATCGGCGCCCGGGGCCAGCGGGGCTGCGCCATAGCCGGGACGGACCGGCGCGATCACATCCAGCCCCAGGGTCCGGGCGGCATGGCGGATGTCAGGCTGGGCGGCGATGCCGAACAGCGCGCCGTGCAGCAGCAGCACCGGAAACCCGCCCGGCCGGCCGAAACGGTGCACGGGCACGGGGCCATCGGCGGTCGGCTCCAGCAGGGACGCGGCCGAGGGGGCGTGGAGGCGCGGGCCGCTGTCGCTCAACCGTTCGGCCGTCAGCATCAGCGAATAGGCAAGCGCCACCGCCTGGGTCTGGCTGTGCACGCCCATCTTGGCCAGCACCGCCTTGACCAGCTGGCGGATGGTCGCCGGCTTGCGGCCGGTCTCGGCGGCGATCGCCTCGATATCGCGGCCGTCCATCAGCGCGAACAGCACACGTAGCTCGGACGGGATCAGCCCGAAAACCGCGGTCAGCCGCGCCTCCAGCGCCGTGTCCTGGCCACGCCGGCATTCGACCAGCAGGATGTCGCCGCCGCGTTCCGGCGCCATGCCGGCCAGCAGCAGGGTCCGCTCGCGCATGTCAGCCACGAACAGCGCCCCGGCCTCGCCCGTGCGGCGCACGGCTTCAAGAAAGGCCGTGTGGCTGCCGGGCGTCAGCACCACCGCACCCAGCTCGTCGCCCACCTCCAGCGCCAGACGCCGCGCGGCGGCGGCATTGCGACTGAGCACCCGGCCCGTGGGATCCAACACCAGCATCACGCCTTCATCGGCGAAGCCGGCAGCCCCCATCGCCTCGAAGATCGCCGGCACGTCGGCCATCATCGCCGACAGCCGATCGATCCCGCCGCGGCCTTCCAGCACATCGGAAATCAGATCCACCAGGCGGCGATAGGCCGCCTCGGTGCTCTGAATGGGGGGCGCCTGAATGGGTGTGTTCCGTGCCGGTCCGGCCGCATCCGCGGTCATGCGCCGCCCTGCCCTGCAGGTGTTGGAGATCGGCTCAGTCTATATCAGGGCGGGGGTGGATGACATGGCCTGGATTGGGGGGCAGACAATCTGGAAGATGCATAACCAACACCTGTACGAAGCGCGTAGGCACGACGCGTAAACACGATACGTAAACACGACGCGTAAACACGACGCGTAGGCGCGTTACATAAGCGCAAAATCTGTACGCATATCCATTACCCCCTCCGATATACGATAATTTATGCGTTGTGGAGCACCACGTTAATCTAAGTATTTGATAAATATGTATTTTCTTTTGATGCCTGATCCGCTTAAAGACCTTGACGCCACCCGCATGCTGAGTTATCACTTGATGGTCGATAGGAGGTCCGCCATGGCTGCCATTCAGCGAAAGAAAAGCCCCCGCGCTCCATCTTTTGGGCTTCAAGATGCGATCGAGCGTGCGTTCAAGATCTATGATAGGGAAGGCCGTCATGCGGTTCCCGTAGATGTTGCCGCGAACCATCTTGGGTACAAAGATGCAAGTAATGGTGCGGCCATGGCAGCCCTTGCAACACTTCGTTACTATGGTCTAATCGAACGACCCCGAGAGGGACAACTAGCTATATGCAAAGAATTGGAACTATATAAATTTTCACCGAATGACGAAATTCGGATGAAACTCCTCGGAACGTGGATAAGAAAGCCACCAATATTCAATGAGCTTTTAGATCAATACGTCGGCGGACTTCCTTCTGATGGTACCATTAGATATGATCTCATCCAAAAAGGCTTCAATGCGAGTTCCGTAGACTCCTGCGTCTCTGCTTTCAGAAGCTCTGTGGAATACGCACGTTTCTACGATGCACCTGCGGGCAGAGTGGAGGCAGATGAGCAGGATGAGGAGGAACACGACCTTCCGGAGAGTTTAGAACAAGCGCACGGCACTCCCACACCCTCCTCGCACAGTTCATCTCTCCCAGAGAGGCCAAGTACGGCAAAGATCAAGCCCCCCCTCCTCCTTTCCAGCGACGACACAGCGGAGATTGATAAGATCCCAATACGCCTGACTGGAGGGAGAAGAGCCTGGATCGTCGTTCCGTCGCCGCTATACACAGCGGATAAGGACCGCATGATCGCACAGATAAAGCTACTACTGACCGATGACGAAGAAACTGAAGAGTAGTAGCTAAAGAAAAGGCCCGGAGCAGCTGCAACTGCCCCGAGCCCCAAATCTCCCACGGACACGGAAATCATCCAATGGGAGGCCGGCTATGCCGACTCACAAGATGGGATACTCAATCCCTAAGGTCGCCGGTGTCAAGAGATATCTTATGCAAAAGGTGAAACATATGTCACCGCATGAGCGTCCAGCACCCGCAGGATACCGTTGGGTATACTGCAAGTGCTTCAGGCACTGGCGTACAAAGAAGATTGTCTACCCCAAAAAGGGAGACTGCTTCATGTTCCTGGTGCGCTGCAAATAATCTATAACTGCACAAGCATCCCACCAATCCCATGGTGGGATGCTTGTCGTGTCAACAATAATGACGGCGCTATGCCGATTTAGACCAGAAGAATGGCTGGGGCGCCAGGATTCGAAGCCAGGACGCGCCCAAAACCCGTCGGAAACACAAGGAAACGGACGCCTTCCGTTCCGATGCCGGGGCTGGAGTGCTCCACACGAATGCTCCACAGTCCCGCCAATGCCGCCGATTCTACGCGACGAAACGACGGGCGCCAAGGGGGTAGGAAGCAGCGCTCAGAGGGATCGGAGTGGCGGCCAACCAGACCGTGTGCTTAAATTCCGCGCCGCCGAACAGCGGTGGTTGGGGCATTCACCGTACGGCGGGACGTGAGAACGCTCAGGGTTGAGAAAGGGGGCCTTCCACCATGACACCGACCGAGTTCGTCGCCAAGTGGAAGGCGTCCACGCTGACGGAGCGCGCCGCCGCGCAAAGCCAGTTCGTTGACCTCTGCCGGCTGCTGGATGAACCCACGCCGTCGGAAGCCGATCCGACCGGCGAATGGTATGCCTTCGAGAAGGGCGCCAACAAGACCACCGGCGCCAGCGGATGGGCCGACGTGTGGAAGCGGGGGCATTTCGCCTGGGAATACAAGGGCAAGGGCCGCGACCTGAACGCCGCCTTCGCCCAGTTGCAGCAGTATGCCGGCGCCCTCGGGAATCCGCCGTTGCTCGTCGTGTCCGACATGCAGATCTTCCGCATCACGACCGCTTGGACCAATACCGTCTCCGAGGTCCACACCCTGACACTGGACGACCTTCTGGACGCCGAGAAGCGCCGGCTCCTGAAGTGGGTGCTGTCCGCACCCAACAACCTCAAGCCCGGCCTGACCCGGCAGGCCCTCACCGAGCAGGCGGCCGCCACCTTCGCCGCCCTTGCCCGCCGCCTGCGCGAGCGCGGCCACGATCCGCAGCAGGTGGCCCATTTCGTCAACCGTCTGGTCTTCTGCATGTTCGCCGAAGACGTGGACCTGCTGCCCAGTTCGATGTTCCAACGCCTGTTGGAAGCCTGCCGCGCCAAGCCCGACCAGTTCGAGACGATGGCGAGCACCCTGTTCGGCGCCATGCGCACCGGCGGTATGGTTGGCTTCGAGGTCGTCGAGTGGTTCAACGGCGGCCTGTTCGATGACGACAGCGCCCTGCCGCTGACCCGCGACGACCTGACCGAAGTCCTGTCCACCGCCCGCCTGGACTGGGCCGAGGTAGACCCGTCGATCTTCGGCACCCTGTTCGAGCGCGGTCTTGACCCCGATAAGCGCAGCCAGTTGGGCGCCCACTACACCGACCGCGACAAGATTCAGCTCATCATCGAGCCGGTAATCCTGCGTCCACTGCTGGCCGAGTGGGAGGCCCGCAAGGCCGACATCGCCGCCGCGCTGGACAAGGCCCGCACCGCAAAGGCTCCCGGCACTCGCACGAAGGCGCGCAAGGAAGCCGAAACCCTCTACCGCGCCTTCCTGGACCGCCTGCGCGCCTTCCGGGTTCTCGACCCTGCCTGTGGCTCCGGCAACTTCCTGTATCTGGCCCTGCTGACGTTGAAGGACTTGGAGCACCGGGCCGGCGTCGAAGCGGAAGCGATGGGCCTCCAACGCGAGTTCCCGGCCATTGGACCCGAAGCCGTCAAAGGCATCGAAATCAACCCTTACGCTGCCGAACTGGCGCGCATCTCGGTGTGGATCGGCGAAATCCAGTGGATGCGCCGCAACGGCTACAACGTGCCGCGCAATCCCATTCTGCGCCCCCTGGACACCATCGAGAACCGCGACGCGCTGTTGAACGCCGATGGCAGTGAAACCGCGTGGCCGACCGCCGACGTCATCATCGGCAACCCGCCGTTCCTGGGCGGCAAGTTGCTCCGCACGATGCTCGGCGACGATACGGTGGAACGCCTGTTCGCCGTCTATGCGGGCCGAGTTCCCGCCGAAGCCGACCTTGTATGCTACTGGTTCGCGAAAGGCTGGGAGATGATCCGGGCGGGGCGCCTGTCGCGCCTGGGGCTTGTGTCCACGAACTCCTTGCGAGGTGGCGCGAACCGGCGCGTTCTGGAGGCCCCTGCGGCTGCGGGAGCCATCTTCGACGCCTGGAATGATGAGCCTTGGGTGGTCGATGGAGCCGCGGTGCGCGTGTCTTTGGTGGCTTTGGGCGCGCCGGGCCACACCCTGCCCGTCCGCCTCGACGGCGCCCCGGTGGAGCGGATCAACGCCGACCTGTCAGCCGGCGCCACTGACCTCACCACCGCCAAGCGGTTGCCGGAGAACGCGGGCGCTGCGTATATGGGCGACACCAAGGGCGGCGCGTTCGACGTGGCGGGCGACCTTGCCCGGCAGTGGCTGGCCCTGCCCCTGAACCCCAACGCGCGCCCGAACGCCGACGTTCTGCGGCCTTGGGTCAACGGGATGGACCTCACCCGGCGGCCCGCCGGCAAGTGGATCATCGACTTCGGCTGGTCGATGAGCGAAGCCGATGCTGCCCTCTATGAAGCTCCCTTTTCCCATGTGCTTGCTCATGTGAAGCCGGAGCGAGACACCAACCGCCGTGAAGGCTACCGCACCTTCTGGTGGCGCCATGTCGAACCGCGCCAAGGGATGTGGCGCGCCCTGACGGGCTTGCCGCGCTACGTTGCCACCGCTCGTGTCTCCAAACACCGGCTGTTTACGTGGCTCCCTGCGTCAACGGTGCCCGACAGCCAAGTCATCGTCATCACGCGCGACGACGACACGACCTTCGGGATCCTGCACAGCCGCTTTCACGAAGCTTGGGCGCTGCGTCTGGGCACGAGCCTGGAGGACCGGCCCCGCTACACGCCCAGCACGACATTCGAGACCTTCCCCTTCCCCGACGGCCTGACGCCCAGCATTCCCGCCGCCGACTATGCTGCGGATCCGCTCGCCCAGGCCATCGCCCAGGCCGCCGCGCGCTTGGACCAGTTGCGGCGCAACTGGCTCAACCCGCCCGACCTCGTGGACGTGGTGCCCGAAGTCGTGCCCGGCTTCCCCGACCGCCTGATCCCCAAGGACGACAAGGCCGCCGCCGAGTTGAAGAAGCGCACGCTGACCAACCTCTACAACGCCCGCCCGACATGGCTCGCCAAGGCCCATGCCGACCTGGACGCCGCCGTTGCCGCCGCCTACGGTTGGCCCGCTGACATCACCGAAGACGATGCCCTGGCCCGCCTGCTGGCCCTCAACCACCAGCGGGCCGGCTTGGCGGCGGCACCCGCGCCAACGCCTGCCGACGTGGACGCCTGACCGCGCTTCTTGGCACGCTGGCGCCGGTAAATTCCGTTGCTTGCCGGATCACGAAAAATCGAATGGCAGACGATACGGGAATAGCCTGGGCCGGCGACGCTGAACGGATGGGGGCCACTTGGTCCGCGTGGTGGGGGTGTTCGAAGCTCGTCGAAAAGCGGCCCGCCTGGAAGCCCGTCGGCTCCGCGTGCGACTTCTGCTATGCGGAAGCGAATGCAGAGCCGAAGCGCCGGGGGCTGGCCTTGAAGACCGGCGCGCCCGCAATCCCCCTGTGGGGCAAGGCCGGCGTTCGTCAGAAATGCAGCAGCACCGGAAACCCGCCCGGCCGGCCGAAACGGTGCACGGGCACGGGGCCATCGGCGGTCGGCTCCAGCAGGGACGCGGCCGAGGGGGCGTGGAGGCGCGGGCCACTGTCGCTCAACCGTTCGGCCGTCAGCATCAGCGAATAGGCGAGCGCCACAGCCTGGGTCTGGCTGTGCACGCCCATCTTGGCCAGCACCGCCTTGACCAGCTGGCGGATGGTCGCCGGCTTGCGGCCGGTCTCGGCGGCGATCGCCTCGATATCGCGGCCGTCCATCAGCGCGAACAGCACACGTAGCTCGGACGGGATCAGCCCGAAAACCGCGGTCAGCCGCGCCTCCAGCGCCGTGTCCTGGCCACGCCGGCATTCGACCAGCAGAATGTCGCCGCCGCGCTCCGGTGCCATGCCGGCCAGCAGCAGGGTCCGCTCGCGCATGTCAGCCACGAACAGCGCCCCGGCCTCGCCCGTGCGGCGCACGGCTTCAAGAAAGGCCGTGTGGCTGCCGGGCGTCAGCACCACCGCACCCAGCTCGTCGCCCACCTCCAGCGCCAGACGCCGCGCGGCGGCGGCATTGCGGCTGAGCACCCGGCCGGCGGGATCCAGCACCAGCATCACGCCTTCATCGGCGAAGCCGGCCGCGCCCATCGCCTCGAAGATCGCCGGCACGTCGCCCATCATCATCGACAGCCGATCGATCCCGCCGCGGCCTTCCAGCACGTCGGAAATCAGATCCACCAGGCGGCGATAGGCCGCCTCGGTGCTCTGAATGGGGGGAGCCTGAATGGGTGTGTTCCGTGCCGGTCCGGCCGCATCCGCGGTCATGCGCCGCCCTGCCCCGCAGATGGTGGAGATCGGCTCAGTCTATATCAGGGCGGGGGTGGATGACATGACCGGGATGGGGGGGCCCAGGTCGGCGGTCCCGCTGGAAATCGGCATATACCAGGCATAAGTTATCCTGTGTCGTGCCCCCGGAGACCCGTTCATGCCACGCACCGTGCGGCCGGACTGGCTGTCATTTGCCGAGGAACCGGAGGAAGACCAGGATTTCCTGCGTGAGCGTCCGGACCTGATCGACGAGGGACGCTTTTCTCTCGACGGTGATCTGCCGGACGACAAGACCGGGACGCGCTGATGCCTGCGGTCTACATGCTCGACACCAATATCTGTTCCGACATCATGCGGGATTTCGCGCGTGGCGAGGCTGCGCGTCGAGGGTTGGGCGGCGGAGGATTGAGCAGGGTGACCGGCGCCGGGAGGCGGCCAGGATCCGATACCGGATATGGCTGGGGCGCCAGGATTCGAACCTGGGATCACGGGACCAAAACCCGTTGCCTTACCGCTTGGCCACGCCCCATCGCGCGGGCTGCAACATAGTACGGACCCGGACGGCTTTCAACCGGATCGGGCGGGGGTTTCACGGATTTCGGGCGGGCCGGCGAGCAGCGGGCCGGTGGCCGTCCACCAGCCGGGGTGGGCTGTGGAGATCAGGCTCTGGGCGGCTTCCGCGGCAGCGGCTTCGGTGAAGAGCGCGAAGCAGGTGGCGCCCGATCCGGACATGCGCGTGAAACATGCCCCCGCCAGCCGGCCAAGTGCCGCCTCTGCCTCGGGAATTTCGGGAACCAGGCTGCGGGCGGCGCCCGAGAGGTCGTTGCCGGCCGCCCCGAGTGCCGCCAGCCACGCGCCGATATCGGCGGTATCGGGGGCCGGCAGCCGGGCCGCGGGCGTGAAGCCGGCGCCGGCGGCGGCGCGGGCACGGAACACCACCGGCGTCGACAGCGGCACCAGCGGGTTGACCAGCAGGATGTGCAGGCCTGCGAAGGCGGCCGCGGCCGGCGCGTCGAGCGGTGCGACCACCTCGCCCACCCCGGTCACGCGGCAGGGTGTGGCGGTGACACACATCGGCACGTCGGCACCCAGGCCTTCGGCCACGGCCTGAAGGTCGTCCGCCCCGGCGCCCCAGGCATGGCCCAGCAGGCGCAGCACCGCCGCGGCGTCGCTGGAGCCGCCACCGATGCCGCTTGCGACCGGCAGATGCTTGTCGAGCCGGATCCGCGCCGGCAGCGGCCGGCCGAGCCGGGCGGCGAGCCCCGTGGCGGCGCGCATGACGAGATTGTCGGCCGGGGCGGTGTCGCCCAGCGCCGCGGCGAAAGGGCCTTCAAGATCGAAACCGGTGGGCGTTCCCGCAGGCGCCGGACGCGGATCGACCACCACCCTGTCTCCCGCCCCGGCAAAGACCACCAGGCTGTCGAGCAGGTGATAGCCGTCATCCCGGCGGCCGGTGACGTGCAGGTGCAGGTTGATCTTGGCAGGCGCCAGGGTGGAGAGCATCAGTTGGGGAGGGGCGGTCACTTGGGGGCGGGAGCCGCGACGGGGATCACGCTGCCCGCGGGCGCCGGCGGCAGGCCCCGGGCCAGCTTGCCGCGGATGATCTCGGCCTGTTTCGGCTCGGGGTCGAAAACCAGGGCATGGCTCCACTGGAAGCGGGCCTCGCGCTCGCGCCCGACCCGCCAATAGGCGTCGCCCAGATGATCATTGATCGTGGGGTCGTTGGGCTGCAGCAGAACCGCCTGTTCCAGCCGGGCGACGGCGCCCTCGTAATCGCCCATCTGGAACAGCGCCCAGCCCAGGCTGTCGACGATGAAGCCGTCGCGCGGGCGCAGCGTCACCGCCTTTTCAAGCATGGCCCGGGCCCGGTCCAGGTTCATGCCCTTCTCGACCCAGGAATAGCCCAGATAATTCAGCACCAGCGGCTGATCGGGCGACAGCTGCAGCGCCTTCAGGAAATCAGACTCGGCCTCGGGCCAGCGGCCGGCGCGCTCATAGGCGACACCGCGGGCATAAAACAGATCCCAGTGTTCGGGACCGGGATCGACCAGGGCCGCAAGCGCGCTGCTATAGGCGCGGGCGGCATCGTCCCAGCGTTCCTGCCGGCGATAGAGTTCGGCCAGGCTGATCGCCGCATCCTTCTGGCCGGCGGCCACCCGCTCTTCCAGCAGCGCCTCAGCCCCGTCGATATCGCCCGAGGCTGCGAGATTGTCGGCGATGCGGATCGCCGCCGCCTCGGCCACGGCACCGCCATCGTCGATCTTGCGGAAGGCATCTAGCGCCGAACGGTGATCGCCGGCCCGCTCGTAAACCTCGCCCACCAGATAGCGGGCATCGGCGAAATCGGGGCGCATGAACAAAGCGAGCCGGCCGTAGAACAGGGCGGCCCCCAGCACCTGATCGCGCAGCAGCAGGCCGGCGACGCCGTAAAGCGCCTCGGCGATGCCGGCCTTGTAGTCGGGCACCAGCCGCGGAAGTTCCTCACCCGCCTCGATCCGCGCCAGCGCCTGGCGCAGCGTCGTGCTCTCGGGCGCATCGCGCAGAAGCTGGCGATAGAGATCGGCCGCCTGGTCGCGGTTGCCGGTGCGGACGAGATACGAGGCGTAGGACTGGATCAGCCGCACGGGCGTCGGCCCGCCGCTCGACAGCGCCACCTCGTAATTGGCCCGCGCGCCTGCATCCTGTCCGGCCAGATCGTGGATCAGCGCTGCATAATAATAGCGGTAGGTGGCGAAAGCCGGCGTGCCGGCCAGCCGGTCGAGCGCGGTGACCGCCTCTCCCGAACGGCCGCGGCCAAAACGCACCCAGGCATCGACCACGGGGGCGAGCAGCGCGTTGACGCCGCCGCGATCCATGCGGTCGGCCATGCGCTCGGCCTCGATCAGCTCTCCCGCCTGGATGCGGTCCAGGATCAGCAGCAGATCGGCGAACGGGGCGGCCGGCTCCAGCGCGCGCACGCGCTTTGCATAATCCAGCGCCTGGGGGATGTTGCCTTCGCCCGCCGTCAGCAGCATGGCGCGGCGCAGCAATTCCGGGTCCTGCGGCGCCTGATCGAGCGCTGCACGATAGAAGGCGGCCGCGGCGGTGAAATCGTCACGGGTCTGGGCATAGCGCCCGGCCAGATAGTTGCCGGTGAAGGTACGGCCGACCTGGACATCCGGGGCCGGCCCGGTGCCCGGGCTGGCGCAGGCCGCCAGCAACAGCGTCGCCATGGCCGCGAAAACCACCGCTCCCGCCCGTCTGCTGCCTGCCCGTGTCATGCGAAGGTCCATCCCGTCGATCGGCCCCTGCCGGCCCGGACCACGGTCCGACCCTCCGGCTTTTCTGGATGCGCCCCGGCTCCCCGGGCCGCCATTCGTCGCACCATCCGCGGCCCGCGGCAAGGGGGCCGGCGGTTTGGCTGGCGACTGCGACATTTTCGTCTCGCACCGCGTTGCGGCAATGCCACCATTGGACACTCTGGCCATGCCCCTGTCCAGCGCAGACGGCCGGCGCCGGCCGGAGCCATCGCATGGCTGAAGATCAACGGCGCGACCCATGCAGACAATGCCGGGCTCGACACTTGACCTTCGGCCCGGTTTGACGCACAAATCGCGGGTTACAGCAGGGCCGCGCCGTCAGCAGGCGGCGGGAGCCCGTATCCCGACCGGTTCCGGTCCGTTCTCGCCTGCCGCCCTCTTCCCCGCCGGGAAGGGGTCGCCGCGGGCGTGGCCGTGTCCCGGGCATACGGTCAGAGCGGGCACGGCCCGCGTGGCGAACGCCGCAAGGCGGGCGCCCGTACCTTGAGGAAATGGTGCCATGGGCAGCAAGAACAACCCGAAGAACCGCGGCGCTGCTGCGGTTGAGAAGACCTTCGACGGCAAGAAGGTGAAGCCGGTCCTGTATGTCGGCTCGAATGTCGGCCATGGCCGCTACATCGCCGCCCAGGACGAGGGTGGCAAGCTGGTGAACGACGCCGGCGGCCGCCCGGTCGCGTGGCGCGATATCTGAGTCTTTAATTCAGCCCCTCGGCCCAAGCGGCCGCTACCGCGGCCTTGGCCGCCGCCTCAATGGCGGCTGGGTGCCGCTGAGCGGCACCGGGGTATGAAGACGGACGACACACAAAACGGCCGCAGTCGGGAAACCGGCTGCGGCCGTTTTGTGTGTCGGGGATCAGGAGGCGCCGCGGGGCAGGAAGGGTGTGGTGGCGGCGGCGCGGTCGGCGTGGCGGACCAGGCCTTCGGCCATACGGTCGTCGAAGGTGACGTCGACCCGGACGTCACGCACGGCATCGCCACGCCAGACCGCCTCGCCCGCTTCCAGGCGCAGCTTGCCGCCGCCATGGGCCGGCAGGCCGCGGAGCGCAATACGGTCGGCCTCTGCCACCGCGTCGCGGCCGGTCATATAGGCATCGAGGTTGAGACGGTCGAAGGCGACCCGGCCGCCCAGGCGCCAGGCCTGATCAGGCCCGCCCCAGGCCGCCGACAGCCCGCCCGATACCTCGGCGCCGTCGAAGGTGCCCGAAAGATCGGTGAGGCCCAGCCCGCCGGGGGCCAGTGCCGCCGTGGCCCTGAGCGCCAGCCGGCCCAACCGGCCCGGGGCTACGCCCGGCTGCTCGCCGCCGTTGAAGGCTGCAATCAGGCCCGAGACCGAGCGGGCTTCGAGCGTCATGATGCCGTCGAAGCCGAGCCCGCCGGCCCGCTGGCCCACACGCCCCTCGGCATCCAGCCGGGTGGCGCCGGCCGGGCTTTCGACCGAGAAGGCCGGCATCAGCACATCACCACCGGTGCGCGGGTCACGCTTCAGCGTGACGGCGAGATCGGAGAGCGCCGGCATCGCCGCCATCCCGGTTGCGACAGAGGCCGCGGTGAGGTCAAGGTTTGCCGGCAGCGCGCCGAGCAGGGCCGCAGCAGCGCCCGGGGCCGCGGCGGCTTCGATCCAGGGGCCGGCATCGAAACGGCCCAGATCGATGCGGGCAGTGACGCCGCCGGCCATGCCGTCGGGCGCCCAGGCAAGTTCCCCCTCGGCCCGACTGTCGCCGAGGCTCATCTCCGCACGGGTCAGCCGGGCACCGGTGTGGTCGACCTTGAGCGCACCGGTCAGACGCAGCGGCAGGCCGAAGGGCACCGGCGGCGGGGTGGTGGCACCCGACACGTCGGAAACCAGCCCGGCCAGCACGCCGGCATCCCCGGCCCTGAGATCGATGCTGCCATCGAAACCGCCGGGCAGGATCCGGCCGTCATAGGTGACCGCGGCACCGCCGGCGGTGAGCGTCGCACGGCCGGCGACGGCGCGCACGCCCTCGCGATCGGCCGCACCCAGACGCATCTCCAAGAGGATGGGCACGCCGCCCGCCGACATCCGCCCGGCGAGTTCCCGCCCGCCCCCGGCGAGCGCCTGGCTTTCCGCCTCCACCCCATCGAGCAGCACCCGCCGCCCGCCGCCGAGGCCAAGATCCAGAATGCCGTTGTGAATGGTGAGATCGGGCGCGCCCGCAATCAGAAAGGAGGCGGCGGACGCCGCCGCCGTTGCCGGTTTTGCCCCGGCTTCGGGCCCTTCTTCCAGGGCGAGGCGCGGCCCGTCGAGCACCACCCGCCGGGGGCTGAGCCCACCGCCCAGAAGATCGCCGAAGCCAAGCCCCATCGAGAGATGATCGGCGGCAAAGGCGGTTTGCGGATCGTCGCCGATCAGCACCTCGTCGAGGCCCAGTTCCGGCATGGGGAACAGCCGGAGCGTGATCGGCCCGGCCACCGACACCCGGGCGCCGATGGCATCGGCCAGCCGGCCGACGACGCTCTGGGCCGTGGCCGGCGAGACCTCGCGCAGATCCCGGCCCGGCAGCCAGACGGCACCGGCAACCCCCGCCGCGGCCAATCCGGCCACGACGATCACACCGGTCGTGATCGCGATACGGGCGAACGACATCGCCTCTCCGTTCCCTCTGGCGTTCCGGCCGCCTTTCCGGCGGTCCGGTCGGGCCTGCGGCCGCATTCCTGCCGGACATCCCCCTCAGAATGCCCCTCGCAGGATGGCGGTCCGCGCCCTAGATTCTCTTCCCGCCGGCCCCTGCCGGCAGCGCCGCCCTTGCGGCGTCATTGACCCTAGCCGGGGCCGCGCCCATGGGCAACTCTGCCCGTGACCGGCGATGTCCGCGGCAGACCTGCCGGAGGAGACGTCGGCCATGGGTGACGTCATCAACCTCAATGCCGTGCGCAAGCAGCGCGAGCGCGCGGCCAAGGAAGCCCGGGCGGCCGAGAACCGCGCCCGTTTCGGGCAGAGCCGCCTTCAGCGCGATCTGCGCGATGCGGAGCAGAGCCGTGCCGAGCGCGAGCTGGACCGCAAGCGGCTGTCCTTCGACGACCCGGACAAGACGCCCAAGCGTTGATCGGGGCCGGGCGTTGATCGGGGCCGGGCGTTGATCGGGGCCGGGCGTTGATCCAGGACCAGCCGACCGCCGCCGGATCAGCCGGCGACGAGCGGCCGGGTCACCGCAGCAAGCCAGCCCCTGACGCCATCGTCGACCAGGGGCGAGACCTCGGCCAGCACCCGCGCGTGATAGGCATCGACCCAGGCGATTTCGTCGGCGGTCAGCATGTCCACCCGGATCAGGCTGCGGTCGATGGGGGCGAGCGTCAGGGTTTCGAAGCCGAGGAACCGCCGGCCGGCGAAGCCGGTGCCCTCGTCCCGCACCACCAGCAGGTTCTCGATCCGGATGCCGTAGCGGCCGGGCTCGTAATAGCCGGGCTCGTCGGACAGGATCATCCCCGGCTCCAGCGGCTGGCTCGACAGTTTGGAAATCCGCTGCGGGCCTTCATGCACCGACAGATAGCTGCCGACGCCATGGCCGGTGCCATGGTCGAAATCCAGCCCCGCCGCCCAGAGATCGCGCCGGGCCAGGACGTCGAGCTGGGCACCGGTGGTGCCGGCCGGAAAACGCGCCACCGCCACCGCGATATGGCCCTTCAGCACCCGGGTGAAGGCGTCTGCCACCTCTGCCGGCAGATCGCCCACCGCCACGGTGCGGGTGACGTCGGTGGTGCCGTCCAGATACTGGCCGCCGCTGTCGACCAGATAGATCTGCCCCGGCTCCAGCCGCCGGTTGCTGCGCTCATTCACCCGGTAATGGGCCATGGCGGCATGGGGCCCCGAGGCGGAGATGGTCTCGAAGCTCATGCCCCGGTAGTGATCGAGCCCGGCGCGCAACCGGCCGAGTTCGGCCGCGGCGTCAAGCTCGGTCAGATGGCCCTTGGGCGCCTCGGCCGCGATCCAGGCAAGGAAGGTGACCAGCGCGCCGGCATCGCGCAGATGCGCCGCCCGCGTACCCGCCAGCTCCACCGCATTCTTGCGCGCCTTGGGCAGCGAGACCGGCGAGCTGCCCTCCACCACCGTGGCCCCCGCCTGCTTCAGCCGGTGATCGGCCCAGATATTGGCGGTGGTGGGGTCGATCAGCACCCGGCGACCGGCGCAGTCGTCGAGTGCCGCCCCCAGCGCCTCGACGCCCGCGACCCGTGCCTCGCCCGCCAGATGGTCGATCACCTCGGGCGTCAGCTTGCGGCGGTCGATGAAGATCTGCGCCTCGCCGTCGCTGGCGATCAGGCCGAAGCCCAGCGGCAGCGGCGTGCAGGGCACGTCGGCGCCGCGGATGTTGAGCAGCCAGGCCAGTTCCTCGGGCATGGTGATCAGATAGGCATCGGCGCCGGCGGCGGCGATCGCCTCGCCGATGCGCTTGCGCTTGGAGGCCACGCTCTCCCCCGCGAAGGCCTCGTCATGGGGCACCACGGGGGCAAGCGGCATGGCGGCGCGGCCGTTCCAGATGGCATCCAGCGGGTTGCCCTCCAGCGCCGCAAGCTCGACGCCGGCACGCGCCAGCACGCGCTGCCAGCGCGAAATCTCGGCCGGGGTGTGCAGCCTGGGATCATAGCCGATCCGCGCACCGCGCCCGGCGGTCTCGGCGATCCAGGCGATCGGCGTGCGCTCCACCACATGGCAGCGCTCGAACACCTGCCCGTCGACCTCCTGCTCGGCCTGGATGGTGTAGCGACCGTCGACGAAGACGGCGGCCCGGTCCTTCAGGATGACTGCGGTCCCGGCCGAGCCGTGGAAACCGGTGATCCAGGCCAGCCGTTCGGCCGCGCGCGGCACGTATTCACCCTGATGCTCGTCGGCGCGCGGCACGATGAAGCCGTCGACCCCCGCCGCCGCCAGCCGCAGCCGCAGCCGCGCCACCCGGCCGGCCGTGTCCGGCGCCTCGTCCCAGAGCCCGTCTTCCAGCCGGGCCGCAACCTCGGCCCGGCGGGCGACCAGCGCTGCGACCAGGTCCGGATCATGCGGGCCGCGGCCCAGAACCAGATCCACCCAGCGCAGGTCGCCGGCAGGCGATGCCGCGGCATCGATGCCGGCCAGCAGGGCGTCGAGCCCGGCCGCCCCCACCCGTGCGCCCCGGGCGGCAAGCCGCCGGGCAAGCTCGTCACCATCGAGCGACAGAGAGATCGGGGCAGCGGTTCCGTCCGGGGTGGAAGCGGTCATGGGGTCAGGCCTCATCAGGAGGAAGGGCGGTTCAGTCCTGACGGCGGGGCGCCCGCCGCATCATCAGCGTGGTCCAGCCGTCGAGCACCAGGCGCTTGTCCAGCACCAGGCCGCGACGGCGATAGGCGTTCAGCACCCAGCTGTCCTGGCGGGGGGTCAACCCCGACAGCACCAGCCGGCCACCCGGCGCCAGATGCCGCACCACCACCGGCGCCATCCGCGCCAGCGGCCGGGCCAGGATATTGGCCAGGATCAGGTCGTAGGGGCCGTGGGCCATGACCTCGGGCCGGCGGAAGCCTTCCGAGATCAGCGGGATCACCCGGTCGCGAACATGGTTGATGTGGATGTTCTCGGCCGTCACCGCAACCGAACGCGGATCATTGTCGACCGCCAGCACCCGGCGGCGCAGCCGGCGCGGGTTGAAGCGCTGCGCCGCAGCGATGGCGAGCACGCCCGTGCCGCAGCCCATGTCCAGAACCCGGCCGACCGGCTTGCCGCGCCGGGCCAGGTGATCGATCATGGTCAGGCAGCCGCGGGTGGTGCCGTGCTCGCCCGAACCGAAGGCCTGGCCGGCATCGACCACGATGCCGATCGCCCCCGGGCGAACCACCTCGGCCGCGTCCAGATGGCTGCCATGGACCACGAACTGCCCGGCATGGATGGGCACGAAGCTTTTCAGCACGTCGCTCGCCCAGTCGCGATCCTCGATCTGGTCGAGCACGGGCGTCTCGAGCGCGATGCCTTCGGCGGCCGCGGTCAACGAGATGCGGGTGCCGATTTCGGCCATGTCGGGCCGGGGGCCGCGGGCATAGCCGGTGACACGCCACCACAAACCGTCCTCGATCACCTCGAAACTGGTGAGGCTTTCGACGAAGGGCTCCAGCGCGGTCTCGACCGCGGACACATGCTCCAGACCCGGAACCTCCAGGGTCAGCCGCCAGACCAGGCGGGCGGGATCAGACGGGCTCGACAAAGCGATCGATCACTTTCTTCCGGCCGACCCCGTCGAACACCACCTGCAGCTTGTCGCCTTCGATGCGTTCGATGAAGCCGGTGCCATATTTGGCATGCGACACCCGCATGCCGATCTTGAAGGACGAGGTATCGGCGGCCCTGGCCGCCGCGGCCGCCTGTCCCGGGGTGCGGCCGCTGGCGGGACCGGGGCGCCGGGGCGCCACCGACATGCCGCCCCGTTCCACCCTGACCGCGGTGCCGTCGATGGTCCGGGCGGTGACGTCGTCGGCCAGCCGGGTCGCGCGGTCATAGACTTCGGTCTGGGCATAGGGGCTGGTCTGGGCGTATGGGTCGGCACGCCGCCCGGCCGGCTGCCAGCCGGCGGCGCGGTTGCCGCCATAGACCCCGGTCTGGCCCGAGAGTTCGACATGCTCGGCCGGCAGTTCTTCCACGAAGCGCGAGGGAACGGCCGACAGCCACTGGTTGTAGACCCGGCGATTGGCCGCGAAGCTGATCACCGCCCGGCGGCGGGCGCGGGTGATGCCCACATAGGCCAGCCGGCGTTCCTCTTCCAGCCCGTCGCGGCCGCTTTCCTCCAGCGCGCGTTCATGGGGGAAGACGCCCTCCTCCCAGCCCGGCAGAAAGACGGTGTCGAATTCCAGGCCCTTGGCGCCGTGCAGGGTCATGATGCTGACCATGTCCTCGCCTGCGCGGGTATCGGTGTCCATCACCAGCGAGACATGTTCGAGGAAAGCCGGCAGGCTGTCGAATTCCTCGACCGTGCGCACCAGCTCCTTCAGGTTGTCGAGCCGGCCCTGGGCCTCGGGCGTCTTCTCGGTCTGCCACATGCCGGTCAGCCCGCTTTCATCCAGCATCTGCCGGACCACCTCGCCATGAGGCTCGTGCGACAGCGCCTCGCGCCAGCCGGCGATCATGCGGGTGAAATCGGCCAGTGCCGCGCGCGCCTTGGGCCGCAGCCCGCCCACCACCACCGGATCGGCCGCGGCCACCAGCATCGGCAGCCCCGCCGCCCGTGCCGCCACCGCCACGGCCTGAACCGAGGTGTCGCCCAGCCCGCGCTTCGGCACGTTCACCACCCGCTCGAAGGCCAGATCGTCGGCGGGCGTGATGATCAGGCGCATATAGGCGAGCGCGTCGCGCACCTCGGCGCGCTCGAAGAAGCGCAGGCCCCCGACCACCCGATAGGGCATGCCGATGGTCACGAAGCGGTCTTCGAAAGCGCGGGTCTGATGGCCGGCGCGGACCAGCACCGCCATGTCGGAAAGCGACATGCCCTGGGCGCGCAGATGTTCGATCACGTCCGAGACGAAGCGGGCTTCCTCGTCGCCATCCCAGCAGCCCTGGACCCGGACCTTCTCGCCCTCGCCGTCATCGGTCCAGAGCGTCTTGCCCAGCCGCTCTTCATTGTTGGCGATCACGGCGCCGGCGGCGGCCAGGATATGGCCGGTGGAGCGGTAATTGCGCTCCAGCCGGATCACCGTCGCCTCGGGAAAATCCTTTTCGAAGCGCAGGATGTTGCCGACCTCGGCACCGCGCCAGGAATAGATCGACTGGTCGTCGTCGCCCACGCAGCAGATGTTGTGATGGGCCTGGGCCAGCAGGCGCAGCCACAGATACTGGGCGACGTTGGTGTCCTGATACTCGTCGACCAGGATGTAGCGGAAGCGGCGCTGCCAGTCGGCCAGCACGTCGGGATGCTCGCGGAACAGCCGGATGCATTCCATCAGCAGATCGCCGAAATCGGCCGCGTTCAGCTCTTTCAGCCGTTTCTGATAGGCGGCGTAGAGATCGGCACCACGGCCGCGCGCCACCTCATGCGCCTCGGCCCCCGGCACCTGGCCCGGCTGCCAGCCCTTGTCCTTCCAGCGCTGGATGGCGCCCACCAGCACCTTGGGCGGCCAGCGCTTCTCGTCGACGCCGGCCGCCTGGATCACCTGCTTCGCCAGCCGCACCTGATCATCGGTATCGAGAATGGTGAAGGTGGAGGTGAGCCCGACCAGCTCGGCGTGCCGGCGCAGAATGCGGGCACACAGCGAGTGGAAGGTGCCGAACCAGAGCCCGCTTTCTTCCGCGCCGATCAGCCGCCCCACCCGCTCGCGCATTTCGCGCGCGGCCTTGTTGGTGAAGGTGACCGCCAGGATCTGCCAGGGCCGGGCGCGGCCGGTATCCACCAGATGCGCCAACCTTGTGGTCAGCACCCGGGTCTTGCCGGTGCCGGCGCCGGCCAGCACCAGAACCGGCCCGTCCAGCGCCTCCACCGCCGCCCGCTGCTCGGCATTCAGCCCGTCGAGATAGGCATGGGCATGGGACGCACCGGCGCCGCGCGCGGGATGCTGCGGCACCGAGGCTTCCGGCAGGCTGAACGGATCGGACATCGGAGGGGCCGGCTCTCTTGGTCTGGACGCGGGGTTCCGGGTTCGCTGGAACATAACCGAAACGCGGCCGCGACGACAGCCATCGGCACGCCTGCCTTACCTATACCCTCGGCGGTGCATCTGCAAGGCGTGCGCCTGGGGGTTGTCGGCCTGGGGTTGTCAGGAGGTACCTGGGCGGGTCTGGGCCTGCCAGAACCTCCGCAGCCGATCGTGAGGTTCGCGCATCCAGCGCTCACAGAGCGCGATCTCGGCGGCTGAGGCCTCACGACGCTTACGGTCACCATCGGGAACGAAGGCCGGACGGTCGCCGCGGCCCTTGGAATAGAGCCGCGCCTCGCGCTCCATCCCGGCGATTTCTTCCGGCTGCGGCCGGATGCCGAGCCAGGGCAGAATGCGGTCGATCACCGCCCCCGGCAGCTCGGCATGGTCGACCAGCAGCCACCCGGCCGGCGCGCCGGCGATCCTGTCCGCCGCCAGAGACAGTGCCCGCCCGAGAACGGCGGCAATGAACGTCTCGATGTCCATGCCGGCGGCAGCGGTCGGCCGCATGCCCAGGCTGAAGGCCCGACGCATCGGGTTGTGAAACGAGAGCGACCAGCCGGGCCGAAGGCGCAGGTTCGAGACCAGAATCTCCAGCGGATCCCGCATCACGAAGACCTTGCGCATCCGAGGCGCGACCGTCTCCAGCTCGCCGAGGCGGTCCAACCCGATGCACGAGAACTTCACCATAAAATACCGGGCCTCGGGCATCATCGGACGCCCGAGCAGGGCAAGCACAAGGCGCAGATCATCCTGCCTGACACCGGCCGGAACCGGCGTCCAGAACGGCCCCATCAGATCGAGCAGCGCTTCCGGCTCGTCGGCGATCTGCACGCCGCCGATCCCGCCCAGCATGTTGGCGACCAGGGTCGACCCGCAGCGCGAGGCATGGAAGATCCCGGCCGTCAGCGGCAGGCTGGTGGCCGGAGACGGTCCGGCAGCCAGAGACGGTCCGGCCGTCAGGGACGGATCATCCAGCGACAAATCCCGGAAGAGCAGATCCCGAAAGGGCGCATCCGCATCCCGCGCCTGACGCAGTGCCGCACGGAACGACCAGCGGCCATCAGCCGGCCGGGCGGCGGACCTTAGGCGCAGACGCCGGCCGTCGCGGGTGATGAGCGCCCGCTCGGGCAGCTCCCATCCGGCGATCAACTCATATTGCGGGTGGCGAGACCTTCCGTAACCTGGCTGCCAGCCCCCTCGGTCTGATCATGGATGGGCACGACCGTCAGCCTTGGCGTCGACCAGACCGCCGACGTCATATTGACACTGGCAGAAAGCTCACCGTTTCGATCGGTCATCGCCGGCTACTCCTTAATGATGATGATTTGTGCAGACAATACACATTGCGATCGGCGCGGTGAACGGGCAAGAGCGTCGCCGCCCGGAGATGATGTGCCTCAGCCATTGCCACCCTCGGCCCGACAGATGAACTGCCCGACGCGCAACCCGCGCCCGACGGCATGCAGCAGGGGCAGCATGGTTTCCAGCCGGGACGCCTCTGTCGCATCTGCGGGCCAGGCCTCGATCAGCCGCCGGATCTTCGGCAGGTCGAGCACCTCGCGGGCAAGCGGCGATGCCTCGCAGCGCGCGATCTCCGCCATCATCCAGTCGCGCCGGATGGTCATCCGGTGGAACCAGTCGGCATTTTCCAGACCCGTCCGGCGCTCGTCGAGCACCGCCTGCGGCAGACGACCGGCCAGGACCCGCCTTGCAAGCCAGCGGTCGCGGCCCCGGTCCAGATACTGCCCCGGGGGCAGCCCCAGGCAGAAATCGACCAGCCGGACATCGGTGAGCGGATGGCGCCGATCGGCCGGATCGGCCCACATATGGCCGGAATGCGCGAGCTTCAGGAAGGTGTTCTTCTCGATCAGCTCGATTCGCATGTCGGCGTCGCGAGAGGCGGTGCACCGTGGCGCATGGCCTGTAAGACGTCCCTCTGCGAGCCGTTCGCCGAGTGCCGGGGCAAGGGCGCTGCGTTCACGCCAAAGCTCCGGCCGTCCCCTGAGGCGCTTCACGGCAAGCCGCAGTTCGGGCGGCAGGGCCGGCAGCAGCGCCCATCCCAGAAATTCCCGGAGCGGTGATTTGCCCTGGCGTGCCCGCCCGGCCAGATTCGATGCCAGAGCCCCGAAGTGCAGGCGACGAAGCTGATCGGCCATCGCAAGACGCCCGTCCCAGCTGAGCGACAGATTGCCGCCCTCGCCCGTCAGCACCACACGCGCCCCCAGATCGCGCGCCAGATCCGGTGTCGGGTGATAGAGCCCGTCCGAGAACAGCCAGCTCATCGGCCAGTCACGGCGATGGAAACGACCGCCCGGATCTTCATCCGGCCCCGTCGGCTCCGGCGCCACCACATGATGGGGCACCATGTTCGGATAGAGCGGCGGCACCAGCCGGGCACCATCCCACTCATCCTGGATCAGCCCGGGCACCTCGGGCAAAGCCACCATGGGCTGCGGTCGCACGGTCACGGTATGCAGGGGCGCCGGGCCCCGCAGCCGGGCCGCCGTCGTGGCCACGGCGGTGGAATCGAGCCCGGCCGTCAGATGGCAGAGCAGCGGTTCGTCACCGGCCGGCAGACGACAGGCGACCGCCTGTTCCAGCAGATGGCGGGCCGCCTCGACATAGTCGTCATCGCGCCGGAACCGGATCCGGCGGGTGTGATCGGGCTGCCAGTACCGCCAGAGCCGCAGACGGCCGTCGGACCAGGTGAGCCCATGCCCCGGCGGCAGCATGTCGATATCGGTGTGAACGGTGCGATTGGGCCGGCGATGGGCGGCGGCGACCAGCGTCAGCCCCAGAATATCCGGATCCAGCCCCTGGGGAACGGCCGGGTGGGCCAGAAGCGTATCGATCCGGGACGCGAGCAGAATACCGTCCGGGCGGCAGCAATAGAACAGCGGCCGCCCGCCCATCTGGTCGATCGCCGCAATCAGCTCCCGGCGCGCCGGATCCCAGCGGATGACCGCAAAATCGCCCACCCAGGCGGCGGGGGCAGCCTCTCCCTGACGGGCCAATGCGGCTGCGGCAAGGGTGTCTGCCTCCGTTCCGGCCGGATGGTCGAGCATGGCGGCGAGTTCGGCAGCATTGTAGAGGGCACCGTCGAACAGGCTGACACTGCCATCCGGTCCCGGCCGGCATGGCAGGGGCCGCGGGGGCCGCGACGACGGTCCGGCCGCCCCGGTCTGGAGCAGCAGGGCGATGCCGTCGTCATGGTGCCGGCGGATGGTCAGCCCGGATACGGACACCGCCGCCGCCGCCCGCCGGTCGTCGATGACGCCATAGTCTCGCCCGACATGCGCGAACAGGAGATTCACGGCACCGTTCCCACCTCGAATGGATGTCGCCAAGAGACGGCCGTCTGTCTCACGGCCTACCTATCCGGTCGGACAGGGCTCTGCAAGCCGGGAACGATCGGATGCGCCGCCGGCGTCACGCCGAAGCTCTGGCGGAACCGGGCGATGAAGCCGCTGACGCTGGCATAGCCGAGGTCGAAGGCGATGGCGGTGACCGAGGCGCCCTCGGCGAGCATTTCCAGCGCGCGCATCATCCGGGCGCGGTGGCGCCAGTCGGTGAAGCTGAGGCCGGTTTCGCGCGGAAACCGGCGGCTGAGCGTGCGCGGGGTGATGCCCGCCCAGGCGGCCCAGCCGTCCAGGCTGCGTCCGTCGGCCGGATCTTCCAGGATCGCCTGTGCGATCCGCTGAAGGCGCGGCTCCGCCGGCATGGGCAGGCCGAAATCTTCGGCGGGAAGCCCCCTGATCTCGTCCAGGATCAGCCCGGTGATCCGGGCGCGCGCCGCATCCGTCCGCTCATCTTCCCAGCTCGCGGCGCGCAGGATCGCCTCGCGCAGCAGGGCCGGCACGCGCACCGTGCGGGGGGTGGACGGAAGCTCCGTGCAGCGATCGGGGCGGATATAGGCGGTCCACCCGGCGCCCGGCCCGAAGCTTCGCCCGCCATGCAACTGCCAGGGCGGCAGCCAGATGCCGTAACCGGCCGGCACCAGCCAGGCGCCCTGATCGGTCAGCACGGTGACGACCCCGCGGCTGCAGCCGATCATCTGGCCGCGGGGATGACGATGGGCCTCGGTGTCGAATTCGCGCTTCAGCTCAACCGTGAAGGCTGCGACCTCCGGGCCGTCGAGGGCATGGCCGATCGTCTCGGGTGCATGGGACATGGCGCCATCCTGCTATCGATTGGCGCCGATAGATTAGCAGCGCCAGGCCAGACGGCGTAGAACGGATCCATCCGAATGCGGGAGGCAAACCCCATGTCCGACATCACCCCGACCGATCTCGACCAGCTCTATGATCCGCCGTCCGAGGCGATCCAGCGCGGCGTCATGCCCCATCTGATCGGCTTCCACGAAGACTATATCGCGCGCGCCACCTTCTTCTGCCTGGCGAGCGGCCGCGAACACGGCCTCGACGCCTCGCCCCGGGGTGGTCCTCCCGGCTTCGTGAAGGTGATCGACCCGCAGCATGTCGCCTTCGCCGACTGGCCCGGCAACAACCGGATCGAAACCCTGCGCAACCTGGTCGAGGACGACCGCCTGGCCATGCTGTTCCTGTTTCCGGGGCTGGAAGTCTTCCTGCGCATCAACGGCCGCGGCCGGATCTCTCGCGAGGCCACGCTTCTGGCGCAGCTGACGGAAGGGGCAAAGACCCCCAAAACCGCGATCGTGGTCGCAATCGACGAGGTGCTGTTCCACTGCGGCAAGGCCATCAACCGCGCCCGCCTCTGGCAGCCGGACGCCCGCATCGACCGCGGCACCCTGCCCTCGGTCGGCCGGATGAAAGCCGCCATGACCGGCGGCTCAGACGCCGATGCCGGGCGGGTGGATGCGGAATATGAGCGGGCGGTGAGGAATGATCTGTATTGATCGGCTTGCGGGGTCAGGAGGCCGGCCTTACCCACTCAAGGGTAGAAGGAGCGCCTGACCATGCACTCTCAGACACCCATGCCCGACAGCAGTGCCGACGGCGAGCGCCGCATTGATCTTTCGGTGCGCGACAGCGAAGCCTTTGTTCGGGCTCTCACCGACCCGCAGCCGCTCGAGGATCGCCTGTCGGACACCATCGGTCGATACCGCCGGCAGACCGGCGTCTGACACATACAACCGACGTTTCGGTCAGATCGCAGGCGACGACATCTTGCCGGTCACCATCTTGTCGGTCACTCCCCTGCATCTGCCCGAGGAACCTGCTCCGCCACAAACCGGATCCGCCCCTCCACCACCGGCGCCACCTCGCCGCTGCGGGCCAGGTGGTCGATCACCTGGTTGGCGGTGAGTTGCGAATCCGACAGGCCGATCACGGTCCGGGCGGTGGCGAAGGCGCCATAGCCGTCGCCGGCGCCGGCCACGTAATCGGTGGTGGCGAGCTGGTAGAGCCGGTCGGGGTCGAGCGGCTCACCGCCCACCATCACTTCCTGAAGCCGGGCGCCGGGCGGCTGGGCGGGATCGACGGTCAGGGTCATGCCCGAGACCTGCGGGAAGCGGCCGGCCAGCTCGTCCAGCCCTGAGAGGCCGTTTTCCAGCGCCTTGTGCAACTCGGCGCCGGTCACTTCCAGCTTGAGCGTCCGGTTGCCGAAGGGCAGTTCCGAGAGGATGTCGCGGCGGGCGATGCGGGTGCCGGGCTCGTAGATCCGGTCGGCGCGGATGCCGCCGCCATTGATCATCGCCACCTCGGCCCCCACCGCCGCACGCATCGCATCGGTGATCAGATTGCCGATCGCCGCCTCCCGCCCGCGCACGGTGGCCCGGCGGCTGTCGAGGGCTGTGGCCAGCGTCGCCACCGGCTCGTCCAGCGCGGCGCCCAGGCTCTGCCCGTATCGGGCGACCAGGGCGGCGATGTCGGGATCGGGCGTCACCTCACCCGTGTCGACGATCTCGAATCGCGGGCGCCAGCTCAGGCGGTCGGCGGTCTTTTCGATGTCGATGCGGGTGACGACCACATGATCGCCTTCCGATCCGCTTTCGGCGAGGGCGACGCGGCCGTCATGGAAGACCAGCAGATGTTCGTCATGGCCCGACAGGATCAGATCGGTGCCGCCGTCGCGCACCAGACGCATGTCGATGTCGAGGGGCGTATGGGCCACCGCGACCACGAAATCGGCCCCGGCCTCGCGCAGCTGCCGGGCGGCGGCACGGCCGGCATCCAGGCTGGCGCCGAAGATGATGGCGCTGCGCCTGGCCACGACCCGGGTCGATTCGGTGGTGAGCCCGTAGAAGCCGATGCGGATGCCGTCCTGCTCGACGATTTTGGCGGGCAGCGTATGGGCCGGCTGGCTGCCGTCGGGCTCGTGGATGTTGGAGGCAACGACGTCGAAGCGGGCCTCGGCCATGCGGGCGCGGAAGACCTCGGCGCCGAAATCGAACTCGTGATTGCCCGGCACCATCACATCGGGGGGCATGTGGTTCAGGATGTCGATGATATGCCGCCCCTGATCGAGGCCGGAGAGCAGCGAGGGCGAGATGGTGTCGCCGGCATGGATGAAGAAGGCCGGGCCTTCCTGCCGCACCCGGTCGAGCACCGCCTTGACCCGGGCAAAGCCGCCGCGGCCGTCCTTCTCGTCCATCCGGTCGATGTCGTTGGTCTGGACGAAGCGGAGGGTGACGGTTCCGGCCGCTGCCGGCACGGCGGTGGCGGCAAGCAGAATGGCGGCCGCGACGGCGGCCAGATGGTGGCGACGCAGCGTCAGCGGCATTGCCCGACACTCCCTTCGGCGCAGCGCGTGGTGCCGTCGACCCAGACGGCCCCTTCCAGATCGGCATCATAAAGATCGGCGCCGGTCAGATTGGCGCCGGTGAAATCGGCGCCGCGCAGATCGGCGCGGTAGAACCGGGCGCGGCGCAGATCTGCGCCGGTGAAATCCGCCCGGGCGGCCTTGGAGCGGGTGAAATCGGCACTTTGCAGATCGGCCTCGGCGAAGATCGCCGCTTCGGCCTTGCCCGAGACGAATTTCGCGCCGCGCAGATCCGCGCCCGAGAAATCGGTGCCGGTGACGTCGGCGCGGGTGAACGAGGCATCGCGCAGCCGGCCGCCGGTCAGCGACATGCCCTGCATCGGCCGCCCGTCGAAGAAGCAGCCGACCCAGTTCACCCCCGGCCGGCCGGGATCGCTGCAACCGGCGCGGGCGGGACCGGTATCGGCGGCGATCACCGCGGCGAGGGCCAGCAGGGAGACGGTCAGGCTGCGGCGCAAAAAGCTGCGAGAGTCGGTCTGGCGGGTCATCGGGAGCATTTGCCTCGTCTGGCCGATCCATAACACGGCATCCGCACCAACATATCGCGCCACGCCACCCCCGGACAGGCCGAAGCGCCGGCTGCGACGCCGCGACACCGCCGGGGCCGGCGCGAAAAGGGTTGGCGTTCGCGGCTGACGGGGACAATCTGTGCATCAAACACCGGATGCGGAGGCCCCGATACCGGTGATCGACATCTTTCCGGAGATCCGTGCCATGGCCCTCGCCGCCCCCGCCCCGTCCGCCCCCGCCCGGCCCGTCGCCACTGCCGTCGACGACGCTTTCGTCGCGGCCCTCGTGCAGCTTCTCGGCGACCGGGTCTCCACCGCTCAGGCGGTGCGCGAACAGCATGGCCGCGACGAGAGCTATCACGACGTCGAGGCGCCCGATGTGGTGGTCTTCCCCGAGACCACCGAAGAGGTGGCGGAAGTGGTGAAGCTCTGCGCCGCCCATGCCGTGCCGATCATCCCCTTCGGCACCGGCACCTCGCTGGAAGGCGGCGTTGCCGCCACCCGCGGCGGGGTGTGCATCGATGTCAGCCGGATGAACCAGATCCTGCGGGTATCGACCGACGATCTGGACGTCACCGTCCAGGCCGGCGTCACCCGCAAGCAGCTGAACGAGCATTTGAAGACCACGGGGCTGTTCTTCCCGATCGACCCCGGCGCCGATGCGTCGCTGGGCGGCATGGCCGCGACCCGCGCCTCGGGCACCAATGCGGTGCGCTATGGCACGATGCGCGAGAACGTGCTGTCGCTGACCGTGGTGATGCCCGACGGGCGGATCGTCAAGACCGCACGCCGCGCCCGCAAATCCTCGGCCGGCTATGATCTCACCCGGCTGTTCGTGGGCTCGGAAGGCACGCTTTGCGTGATCACAGAAGTCACGCTTCGGCTCTATGGCGTGCCCGAGGCGATCTCGGCGGCGGTCTGCCCGTTCGAGACCCTGGAAGGTGCCGTGCGCACGGTGATCCAGACCATCCAGATGGGCATTCCGGTCGCCCGCGTCGAACTGCTCGACGAGCTGTCGGTCAAGGCGGTCAACGCCTATTCCAAGCTCGACAACCCGGTGCAGCCGACCCTGTTCTTCGAATTCCACGGCACCGAGGCGGGTGTGGTCGAACAGGCCGAGATGGTGCAGGCGATCGCTGGCGAGCATGGCGGCGGCGATTTCCGTTTCGCGACGCTCGCCGAAGACCGCAACGCCCTCTGGCAGGCCCGGCACAATGCCTATTACGCCTCGCTCAGGCTGAAGCCCGGCTCCAAGGGCTGGCCGACCGATGTCTGCGTGCCGATCTCGCAGCTGGCCGATGCGATCCTGGAGACCCGCAAGGATCTGGAAAGCTCCAGCCTGATGGCGCCGATGGTCGGCCATGTCGGCGACGGCAATTTCCATCTGGTCTTCCTGGTCGACCCCGAGAACCCCGACGATCTGAAAGAGGCCCAGCGCCTCAACGACCGGCTGGTGGAGCGCGCGCTCGCCTTTGGCGGCACCTGCACCGGCGAGCATGGCGTGGGCCTGGGCAAGCGCGACTTCCTGATCGCCGAACATGGCGAGGCGATTTCGGTGATGCGCCAGCTGAAGCAGGCGCTGGATCCGCAGGGGATCATGAACCCGGGCAAGGTGCTGCGCCCCTGAAGGTCTGAGTCCGGGGAGGATCTGAGCCCGGGAAGGGCTCACCCGAAGGTTTCCCGGCAACCACTCTGCAACGATGCCCGCGCGCCCCGGCCGCGGGCATCGGCGTTTCCGGGGTGACGCGGGTGGTATACCGGGCCTAGACTGCCCGCCATGCCGGCACCAGACCGGTAGCTTCGACAAGACGATGACGTGTGAAGAAACCGTCGGGAGACGACCGAAGATGCTCAGCACCCGTTCCGGGGCGCGGCCTTCCCGCCGCAGCCTGCTCAAGACCATCGGCCTTTGCGGCGCGGCGCTCGCCGCCCTCGCCTCGGGCCTGCCCGGCGGCGCCGTCGCGGCGGAAAAGACCAAGGTGACGGTCGCGGCCCTCGCCTTCGTGTCCTCCTCGCCGCTGTTCATCGCCAAGGACCGCGGCTATTACGAAGCCGAAGGGCTGGATGTCGACATCCAGATCTTCCGCGCCGCCCAGCCGGTGGCGGTGGCGATTGCCTCGGGCGATGCCGATTTCGGCGTGACCGCCTTCACCGCCGGCTTCTACAACCTGGCGGGCAAGGGCGCGCTCAAGGTCATCGCCGGCCAGTCGGCCGAAATCGCCGGCCAGGACGGATCGGCGATCCTGGTCTCCAACAAGGCCTGGGACGAGGGCTTCCGCTCGGTCGACGACTTCCCCGGCCACAGCCTGGCGATGACCCAGACCGGATCCTCCTTCCACTACATGATCGGCCGGATCGCCGAGGCCCGCGGCTTCGACCTCTCGAAGGTCGACCTGAAGCCGCTGCAGGCGGTGCCGAACATGATCGCGGCGCTGAAATCCGGCCAGGTCGACGCGATGATCATCGTGCCGCATATCGCCAAGGGGCTGGTCGATTCGGGTGCCGCGAAGATGATCGGCCGGGTGGCCGATATCGCCCCCTATCAGCTGGGCGGGCTGTTCACCTCCACCCGCAACGTCAGCGAACATCGCGACATGGTGGAGCGGTTCGTGCGCGCCTATGTGAAGGCGGCGGCCGACTACAACGCCACCCTCAACCAGAACGACGCCAAGGGCGAACGGGTCTATGGGCCCGACACCCAGCCGGTGGTCGACATCATCAACAAATATGTCTATCCCGAAAAGCCGAACGATGCCGGCGTGAAGGCGGGTGCGATGTATATCGAACCCCAGGGCCGGTTCGATGCCGCCGACATCGCCGATCAGCTGCGCTGGTACAAGCAGCACGACCTGGTCGATGCCGATGTCGAGGCCGCAAGCTTCGTCGACACCAGCTTCGTGCCCGGCGGCTTCTCGGTTCAGGCGAAGTGACGACCCGACGATGCGCCTGATCCTGAAGGCCGTCTCTCATGCCTATGACGGCCTGCACGCCCTCGGCCCCGTCGATCTTACGGTCGGCGCGGGCCGCATCGTCGCCGTGGTCGGCCCGTCGGGCTGCGGCAAGTCCACCCTGCTCGGCATCGCCGGCGGGCTGATCCGGCCGACATCCGGCGAAGTGCTGTCGGCGGGGGCGGCGCCCGAAGGCTGCCTGAACCCGCTGACCTATGTCTTCCAGGATTTCGCCCTGCTGCCCTGGCGGACGGTGGCGAAGAACGTCGCCCTGCCGCTGGAAGGCCGTGGGCTCGGCGCGGCAGAGGTCCGCGCACGCGTGGCCGATGCCCTGGCGCGCACGGGGCTTGCCGACTTCGCCGGCGCCGTGCCGCGCCAGCTGTCGGGCGGCATGCGCCAGCGGGTCGGCATCGCCCGGGCGCTGGCGGTCTCACCCGCCGTGCTGCTGATGGACGAACCGCTCTCGGCACTGGATGCCCAGACCCGCGAGCTGTTGATCGAGGATCTTGTCGCCCTGCACGGCCGGGCGCCGTTCAGCGCGCTCTATGTCACCCACAACCTGATCGAGGCCGTGCGCCTCGCCCACGAGGTGGTGGTGCTCTCCCGCCGGCCGGGACGGATCCGCGAGGTGGTGCAGATCGACACGCCGCTCGATGAGCGTGCCGCGGACGGCGCCGGCATGGCCGCCCTGGCCGACCGGCTCTGGCGGTCGATCCGCGACGAGGCCGCCACCGCCGATCGTGAGGTGCAGCATGGCTGACCAGCCTCTTCGGACCACGCCCCAGGACGACACGCCGCGCCCGGTGCCCTATCGCGGCGGCGGTTTCGCGCCGCGCCGGATGCCGCTGGTCACCGGCCTGTTCTTCGCCCTGCTCTTCGGCCTCTGGGCACTGGGATCGGCCCGGGGCTGGATCGGACCGCTGACCCTGCCGCCGCCGGGCGATGTGCTGGCCGCCCTCGCCCGGCTGATCGAGACCGGCGATCTCTGGCGCCATCTTTCCGCCTCGCTGATGCGCCTCGGCCTGGGCTGGGCGCTGGGGGCCGCCTTGGGCGTGGCGGTCGGGCTGATGGTCGGGCTGTTCTCGCTGGCCCGCGCCACCGGCCTGCCGCTGGTGACGGCGCTGTTCCCCATCCCCAAGATCGCGCTGCTGCCGCTGTTCATCATCTGGTTCGGCATCGGCGAGCCGTCGAAGGTTGCGACCATCGCCTTCGGCGTGTTCTTCCCGACCGTGATCAACACCGCCGGCGGCGTGGCCGGCGTGCCGCGCAGCCTGATCTCCATGGGCCAGAGCTTCGGCCTGTCGTCCTGGCGGATCGCCACCCGCATCGTGCTGCCGGGCGCCCTGCCCGCCATCCTGACCGGTTTCAGGGTCTCGGCCTCGATCGGCATCATCCTGCTGGTGGCGGCCGAGATGATCGGCGCCGAATACGGGCTGGGCGCGCTGGTGCTGAATGCCGGCAATCTGATGCGGCTGGATCTGCTGATCGCGGGCGTGGTGGTGCTGTCGGCCCTGGGCCTGGTGGTCGCCTTCCTGCTCGGCCTGGTCGAGAAACGCCTGCTGCGCTGGCGCTGAGCCGGGTTTCATGCTGGGATCGGCGCCATGAGCACGACCGATAACGACGTTCCGACCCGCGGCCTGGTCCACGCCTTTGCCCTGGATGGCAGGGGCGGCGGCCGGCCGCTCTCCCCCGCCCAGACCGCGGCGGCGCTGCGCGACCGCAGCGCCGGCCAGACGGTCGATGCCCCCGATCTCTGGCTGCATGTCGACCGGATGGATCCAGGCGTGCAGGACTGGCTCGATCTCGCGGGCGTGCCGCCGCATGCGGCCGAAGCCCTGCTCGCCGAAGAGACCCGGCCCCGGGCCGATCGCTTCGCCGACGGGCTGGTGGTCAATCTGCGCGGGCTGAACGTCAACCCGGGCATGGAGGCGTCGGATCTGATTTCGGTCCGCGCCTGGACGGTGGCGGGGATGACCATCACCACCCGCCGCTACCCGCTGCGCTCAACCCGCGAAATGGCCGAGGCGCTGACCGCCGGCAGCGGCGGCCCGCGGGATTCGGGCGGAGTGATCGCCGATCTGGCCGACCGGCTGGTCGGCCGGCTCCGGCCCGAGGTCGACCGGCTGGAAGACCTGATCGACGATCTGGAAGACGAGGCGCTGGCCGGTGCCGCCGACGCCCGCCCGCGCGAGGGCATCCGCAAGGCGCGCGCCGCGCTTGCCGAACTCAGGCGCGAGACCATCGCCTTCCGCCGCTATATGGCGCCCCAGCGCGAGGCGCTGATGCGGCTGGCCGGGCTCGACCCGTCCCCCTTCGGCCATGTCGACCGGCTGGAACTGCGCGAGACCGCCGACCAGCTGACCCGGATGGTCGAGGATCTGGACGCCATCCGCGAACGCACCCTGCTCGCCCAGAGCGAATGGGAAGCGCGCATCGCCGAGCGCACCGACCGCACGGTCTATCTGCTGACCATCCTGTCGTCGGTGATGCTGCCTTTGGGCTTCATCACCGGGCTTCTGGGCGTCAACGTCGCCGGCATCCCCGGCGCCGACGACCCGGCCGCCTTCCTGCTGCTGTGCCTGGCGCTGGGCCTGCTGGTGGCGGTGCAGTTCGTCCTGTACCGGCGGCTGCGGTGGATCTGATACCCGGATCGCGCCACTTACATGGGGATTTTCCCAAGATCTTCGCAAACTTCCTCGGCCAGATCTCTCAAACGTCTCGCTGTACACTGCGGAAACGCATCGATCATAAGATTTAAACGTCGATGTAAATTACTGACGTTTTTACTCTTAAAAATCTCACATCTTGTCCGTTCGGGATACATTTGTCCGGCATCCCCTTCTTTCGAGTGATGTGGGCCATAGAGTCCTATTCCGTGGCAGAATAGGAATTTGTCAAACACACGCAGTCCAAGGAGGGGTTAAATTTATGATCTGATGCTTTTTTTGACAGAGCAGACGAATTTTCATCCCAGAATTTCGAAATATTCTCGTAACATTCTTTCATATTACTTTGATTTCTCCTTAAAACTGCAGAATTCACAAATTTGTCAAACATCGTCCAGTCTTCTGGACGCAAAAACCATGTTAATTTAGAGTATGCTGAATTTATCTTTCTGTTTTCAATTCTATTCTTATCAGAGAATTCGCATAGAAATTTAGCACGCTCAGTAAATTTTCTCTCCAAAATGCGTCGCATACAATTACTGTTTAATTTATCGACAAGTCTGCATCTAGCATCACCTTCAATTTTTATATTTCTACTAATAGAATATTCTTTTAATATATATTTTAATGTATCCGTGTCAATACAACCAATGTCGTTATCACTTCTATCGCCATTCTTAGAAAGAACACCCGTCAATCTCAAGATAACATAATCGGCAGTAATCCATCCCCTATAGGCGTCGATAACCGCCATTAAACTCATTTCTTTTAATACGCTTTTTTCGTCATCAATAGATACTCCAGACATCTCGCTCTCTCCGTCAAAAATCTTTTAGAGATAGGTCGACGCCACGGCCGGCTGTTCGCTCAGCGCATGGGCCATGTATTCCAGCGCGCGACGCAGATCGGCGCGGCTGGTCGGGCCACCCAGGCAGAGGCGGACCGCTTCGGGCGGGGTGACGCCGACCGCGAAGGCGTCGCTCGCCACCACACCGATGCCGGTGGAGCGCATCTGACCTATGAAGGCCGAACGGGTCCAGCCCGCGGGCAGCGGCACCCAGAGATTGAAGCTGGCCGGGTCGGTTCGGAAGCTGTCGGGCGCCAGAACCTCGGCGGCGAGCTGCTGGCGGGCGGCGGTCTCGGCACGGATGAAGCGCAGCAGGGCGTCGGCGGTGCCGTCCTCAATCCAGCGGGTGGCAAGGGCCACGGTCACCGGCGAGGCCATGACCGTGGCCGTGCGCACCGCAGCCGTGAAGGGCCAGCCGGCCCGGGCGCTGGGCGCCACCACATAGGCCGCCCGCAGCCCGGCGCCGATGCATTTTGCCAACCCCGCCACATGCCAGGTCAGATCCGGCGCCAGCGCCGCGAAGGGGGCCGGGCCCTGGGCGGGGATGAAGCCATAGGCATCGTCCTCGACGATCGGCACGCCGAACCGCCGGGCGATGGTGACGATCTCCTCGCGCCGGCGCTGCGGGATGGTCAGCGTGGTCGGGTTCTGCAGGGTCGGGTTCAGGTAGAGCGCCTTGGGCGCCAGACGCCGGCAGGCATCTGCCAGGGCATCGGGGTCGATGCCGTCGTCGTCCATCGGCAGGCCGGCCAGTTTCAGCCCCAGCTGGGCGGCGATCGACCGCACGCCCGGATAGGTGATCTCTTCGGCCAGCACCACATCGCCGGCCGAGGCCAGCACGCCCAGTATCCCCATCAGGGCCGCATGGGCGCCGGGGGTGACCATCAGCCGTTCCTGGGCCGGCACCAGACCGCGACGGCCGAGCCAGATGGAAGCGGCATCCTTGTCGGCAGGGGCGCCGCCGAAATCCTGATAGCGCAGCAGCGCCACCAGATCCCGGCCCACCGCTTCCAGCCCCGCCTGCATGCGGGCGATCAGCGCCGGATCGTCGGGTTCGGGCGGCAGGTTCATCGTCAGGTCGACGACGTCGGCGCGTCGGGGCTGGCCACGTGCCACGGTTTCGCGATCCGGGCGCGGCAGGGCCCGGACATAGGTGCCCTGTCCGACCCGCGATTCGACCAGCCCGCGGCGATGGGCTTCGGAATAGCCCCGGGCGACGGTGGTGAAATCGATGCCCAGCCGCTCCGCCAGCCGGCGCTGCGGCGGCAGCCGGTCGCCCACCGACAGCCGGCCGGACCGAAGATCCGCCTCGATCACGTCGGCGATCGCCAGATAGCGGGGTCTGTCACTGGCGGACAGGTCGGGCATCCACTCCGTCATGCGGTCACCGGGTCTCGTCTGAAGGCAATTGACGGTATCTTGTTGCACGCCCTGAGGCGGGGCGCAATCGCGGGCAGCGGCGGCTTTGTGCCGCAGATCCCGGCAGTGACCGGATTGACTGGATTTCCGCCCGGCCGACGTCCATCCGGATCCGACAGTTTTTATGCGGATAACTTGGGCAAACGCGCCCATGCACGAAATTTAAGCTCAATTCATAGGCAGAACGACCATTCCATAGGCGATTCCGACCCGGCGACCATGCTGATTGACTGTATATATGACTGCAAATTGACTGCATCTGATTACATCATGAACAGGCGGTCGCATGGCATGGGCGTTGCACTTCCCGAGACCCCGAGAGCCGCGGCAGAGGCGCCGCGGACCGGCACCATCGGAGAGACAACGATGCCCGTGGTCACCAAGCCCGCCCATCAGACCGGCGACTTCCTGGTCAATTACGAAGAGAAGGTGTTCGAGGACGTGAAGGCCCAGCCGGGAGAGAAGGCGCTGGTCACCTTCCACACCGTCGCCTTCGAAGGCTCGATCGGCCTTGTGAACCTGCTGCAGGCGACCCGGTTGCTGCGCAAGGGCTTCGAGACCACCGTGCTGCTCTATGGGCCCGGCGTGACGCTGGGCGTGCAGCGCGGCTTCCCCAAGCTCGGCGACGAGGCTTTCCCCGGCCATCTGGCGATGAACAACCAGATCGTCAAATTCATGGAGGAAGGCGGCAAGGTCTATGCCTGCCGTTTCGCGCTTCAGGCGCTTTACGGCCATGGCGAGCCGTCGCTGATCCCGGGGATCACGCCCATCAACCCGCTGGACGTGCTCGACCTGGTGCTGCTGCACCGCAAGGACAACGCCTTCATCCTCGACACCTGGACGCTCTGATCACTCGTCCCCCGCTCAAGAGCCCCCCACTCACGAGCCAGAGACGCGAGGACGCGATGACCGGATCCCGTGCCACACCCGCCACCATCCGCGCCGCTGCGGTCCAGATCGCTCCCGATCTGGACACGGCGGCCGCCACGCTGGAGCGCGTCCTCGCCGCCGCCGCCGAGGCGGCGGCAAGAGGCGCACAGCTGGTGGTCTTCCCCGAAACCTTCATTCCCTGGTACCCGTATTTTTCGTTCGTGCATCCACCAGTTGCAACCGGTGCCGAACATCTCCGGCTCTACGACCAGGCGGTGACCGTGCCCGGCCCGGTGACGGCCGCCCTCGCCGAAGCAGCGCGGCGCCATGCCATGGTGATGGTGGTGGGCGTCAACGAGCGCGACCACGGCTCGCTCTACAATACCCAGCTGGTCTTCGATGCCGACGGCACGCTGCTGCTCCGCCGCCGCAAGATCACCCCCACCTTCCACGAGCGGATGATCTGGGGCCAGGGCGACGGCGCCGGGCTGAAGGTGGTGGAAACGGCCGCCGGCCGGCTGGGGGCGCTGGCCTGCTGGGAGCACTACAACCCGCTCGCCCGCTATGCGCTGATGGCGGCGCATGAGGAGATCCACGCCGCCCAGTTCCCCGGCGCGCTGGTCGGGCCGATCTTCGCCGAGCAGATCGAGGTCACCATCCGCCACCACGCGCTGGAAAGCGGCTGTTTCGTGGTCAATGCCACCGGCTGGCTGACGCCGGAACAGAAGGCCCGCATCACCCCCGACCCCGCCCTGCATGGCGCATTGTCGGGCGGCTGCATGACCGCGATCGTCTCGCCCGAAGGCCGGCATCTGGTGCCGCCGCTGACCACGGGCGAAGGCATCCTGGTCGCCGATCTCGACATGGGCCTGATCCTGAAGCGCAAGCGGATGATGGATTCGGTGGGCCATTACGCCCGGCCGGAACTGCTGTCGCTGCGCCTCGACGACCGCCCGGCGGTGCCGATGCATCGGGCCGCCGCCCCGTCCGACACCCTCATCCCCGGGAGACGCCGCGATGTCAGAGATCCTGCAGGCGCCGATGCCGACCCGTCCGCCGACCGCGGAGACGCTGATCAACGAGCTGCAATCCTTCGGCGCCAGGCTGGCTGACGCAGCCGGACCCGCGGTCGACCGCAAGGGCGGCGCCGGCCCGTCGGATCATACCGCCCTTACCATCGGCGAGACGACGGTGATGGTGCCGATCCACACCGGCGCGGCCAAGGCCAGCCCCTATGTGCTGGAACGGCCCGATACGGCCGGCCGGTCCCGGGTGTTCCGCGACGGCCGGGCGCTCGGCGAGGTCTCGTTCCCGCGCCGGCCGCGTTTCTACGACAGGATGACCGAAGACGGCGTGCCCTATTGGAAGATCGCCACGCTTCACGGCCGCGACGTGCTGGCGACCACCGTGCTGCAATCCTGCGTGCGCTATGTCAGCCGGGCCAAGACCTGCCAGTTCTGTGCCATCGGCCAGTCGCTGGCCGCCGGCCGCACCGTGGAGCGCAAGACCCCGGCACAGCTGGCCGAGGTCGCCCGGGCAGCGGTGGAACTGGATGGCGTCCGCCACATGGTGATGACCACCGGCACCCCGCCCGGCAAGGATCGCGGCGCTGCCATCCTGGCGGAAAGCGTTGCGGCGGTGAAGGCGGCGGTGGATCTGCCGGTGCAGGTGCAGTGCGAGCCGCCCGACGACGATGCCTGGTTCCGCCGCCTGAAAGAGGCCGGCGCCGATGGCCTGGGCATGCATCTGGAGGCGGTGACCGAACCGGTGCGGGCGCGGATCATGCCCGGCAAGGCCCAGGTGCCGGTCAGCCGCTATCTTGAGGCATTCGCGGCGGCGGTGCCGGTCTTCGGCCGCGGCCAGGTTTCCACCTACATCCTGGCCGGGCTGGGCGACGGGGTGGACGACATTCTGGCGCTCTGCCGGCAGCTGGTCGCGATCGGCGTCTACCCCTTCGTGGTGCCCTTCGTGCCGATTTCGGGCACACCGCTCGCCGGTCATCCGGGGCCCGATGCCGCCTTCATGCATGCGGTGCTGGACCCGCTCGCCGCCATGCTGGCCGGGGCCGGGCTGGCGGCCGACGCGGTCAAGGCGGGCTGTGCCCGCTGTGGCGCCTGCTCGGCGCTTTCGACCTATGAGCGCCGCCGGGCAGGCCGCCCGGATGCCATCGAACGCGCCGCCCCCCTGCCGGCCGAGGTGCTGCCATGATGCCGGAACCGCTTCATCTCTTCCCGCCATCCTCCCCCTTTCTGCCCGCGAGCTTCCAGATCAAGCTGGCGGTGGAGCCCTGGGAACGCGCCGCGGCTGCCCGGCTGCGCCGGCAGGTGTTCTGCACCGAACAGCGCCTGTTTGCCGGCGATGACGGCGATGCGATCGACCGGGTGGCGCTGACGCTGGTCGCGGTGTCGCTGCTGGGCGTCGCCCCGGGCGATGTGGTCGGCACGGTGCGGATCCACGAGGCCGAACCGGGCCTGTGGTGGGGATCGCGGCTGGCGGTCGACCGCGCCCATCGCCGGATCGGCGCCCTGGGATCGGGCCTGATCCGGCTTGCAGTCTCCACCGCACGCGCCCGCGGCTGCAGCCGTTTTCTGGCCCATGTCCAGGCGGCGAACGCACCGCTCTTCCACCGGCTGCACTGGCGAAGCCTGGCCGAAATCGACCTTCACGGCCACCCCCATCACCACATGGAAGCCGATCTCGATTTCTATCCGCCGGCCCGGGCGCCCGAGACCGGGTTCATGACGCTGCGGAGGGCGGCATGACCGCGCTCGACGCCCTGGCGGCAGAGCTGGCGCGGGCGCCGGGGCTGGCGGCCAAGGCCGATATCGCGGCGGTGACCCGCCGTCTTGGCCTGACCGGGGCCGGCGGTGCCGCGGTGCCCGTGGGCGACGACTGTGCCGCCATTCCCGATGGCGACGGCCATCTGCTGTTCGCGATCGAAGGCTTCATGAACCGCTTCGTGGCCGCCGATCCCTGGTTCGCCGGCTGGTGCGGGGTGATGGTCAACCTGTCGGACATCGCCGCCATGGGCGGGCGGCCGATTGCGGTGGTCGATGCGCTCTGGTCGCCCGGCGACGGCACCGCGGCCGAAATTCTCGACGGGCTCCGGGCGGCGGCGCGCTGCTATGGCGTGCCGGTGGTCGGCGGCCACAGCAATCTGTCGACGCCACAACCGCAACTGGCCGTGGCCGTGCTGGGCCGGGCAGAACGCCTGCTGACCAGCGCCGATGCCCGGCCGGGGGACCGGCTTGTGATGGCGGTGGATCTGCGCGGCGCCTGGCGCCCGCCCTTCGACAACTGGCAGGCGGCGCTGGGGGCACCGGCCGACCGGCTGCGCGGCGATCTGGCCCTGCTGCCCGCGATCGCCGAAGCCGGGCTCGCCCGCGCCGCCAAGGATATCAGCCAGGCGGGTGTGGTGGGGACGGCGGCGATGCTGGCCGAATGCTCGGGCGTCGGGATCACGATCGACGTCACCGCCATCCCCGCACCGCCCGACACCGATCCCGCCCGCTGGCTGAAGGCGTTTCCCAGCTTCGGCTATCTGCTGGCGGTCGCCCCGGACCACGAGGCCGCTGTGATCCGCCGATTCACCGATCGCGACATCGCCGCCGCCACGATCGGCCATATCCATGCCGGCTCCGTGGTCTCGATCACCGACGGCCGATCGACCGCGGCGGTCTGCGACCCCGGCGCCTTCCCCCTGCTCGGCTGCGCGCCACACGGCATGCCTGCCGTCACCCGGCCTGTCCGCACCCTTATGGGGGAGGCCGTACCGTGATCTCCGCCGACCGGCCGCTGCGCATCGCGCTGCTCACCCATTCGACCAACCCGCGCGGCGGGGTGGTCCATGCGCTGGAACTGGCCGATGCCCTGGTCCGGCTGGGGCACGAGGCGGTGGTGCATGCGCCCGATCCCGACGGGCGCGGCTTCTTTCGCGACACGCTGGCCGGCACCCGGTCGGTTCCGGTGACGGCACCGGCGGGGCCTGGTCTGGCGGCGCTGGTCCAAAGCCGGATCGCCGGCTATCTGGCGTATTTCGAGGATCCGGCCGCCCGCGATTTCGACATCTTTCACGCCCAGGACGGCATCTCGGGCAATGCGCTGGTGACGCTCAGGGATCGCGGCCTGATCGGCCGGGCGATGCGGACCGTCCATCATGTCGACCGCTTCGGCGACGACCGGGTCGATGCGCTGGAAGCGCGCTCGATCCGCGGCGCCGACGAGCTGTTCGTGGTCTCCAGGGTCTGGGCGGACGAGCTGGCCCGGCGTTTCGGCCGGCAGGCGACGGTGGTCGGCAACGGCGTCGACATGACCCGCTTCTCCCCGGATGCCGACGGGCGTGAGGACGGGCTGCGGCAGCGCTTCGGTCTGGGCGCCGGCCCGGTTTTCCTCTCGGTCGGCGGCATCGAAGCACGCAAGAACAGCATCGCCATCCTGCAGGCCTTCGCTCAGGTCCGACGGCTGAAACCGCGGGCACGGCTGGTGATCGCGGGCGGCGCCTCGGTGCTGGATCACGACAGCTATCGCGCCCGGTTCGAGGCGGCACGCCATGCCTGTCGCCTGCCCGCAAATGCGGTGGTGGTGACCGGCCGGCTGGATCATGCCGAGATGCCGGCGCTCTACCGGATCGCCGACACGCTGGTCTTCCCCTCGCTCAACGAAGGCTTCGGCCTGGCGGTGATCGAGGCCATGGCCGCCGGCCTGCCGGTGGTGACCGCGACCATCCCGCCCTTCACCGAACATCTGGCCGCCGACGAGGCGGTCTGGTGCGACCCGCATTCGGTCGCCTCCATCGCCGACGCGATGCTGGTCTCGCTGGTCGAGCCGCTGCGCAGCCGGCTGATCGCCGGCGGCTATCGGGTCGCCGCCCGTCACGACTGGCGCCGCACCGCCATGGCCCATCTCGCCCAATGGCGCCTGCTGCACGAAACCGCCACCCCGAGGGGGATGCCATGCCCGAGATGACCTTCACCATCCGCTGGCCCGACGGCGCCGTGGAGCGCTGCTATTCGCCCTCGCTGGTGATCCGCGACCATTTCGCCGCCGGTGCCGACTATGCCCTTGCCGATTTCCGCGCCCGCGCCCGCACCGCCCTGATCGAGGCGAGCGACCGCGTGCAGGCCCGCTATGGCTTTCCCTGTTCGCGCGCGATGGGCCAGCTCGACCGGATCGAGGCCGGCTGCGCGCGCTTTGCCACCACCGCCGGCGCGCGGGTGCGCGTCGAGCGGTTCGACGATCCTGCGGAGTGACCCGGATGACGCATCTCTCTCCCGACCCCCACCTCTCGACGCCCCGCCATCTGGAGGTCGCCATCATCGGCGGCGGCCAGGCCGGGCTGACCCTGTCCTGGCATCTCAAGGCCCGGGGCATCGACCATCTGGTCTTCGAAAAGAAGACCGCCATGCATGCCTGGCGCGACCAGCGCTGGGACAGTTTCTGCCTGGTCACGCCCAATTGGCAATGCGACCTTCCCGGCCATCCTTACGACGGCGACGACCCCGACGGCTTCATGAAGAAGGACGAGATCCTGGACTGGCTCCGCCGCTTCCGCGACAAGCTGGACCCGCCGCTTCTGGAGAACACGGCCGTGCTGAAGGTGTCGCGGCGGGCCGGGGGCGGCTTCACCATCGCAAGCTCGGCCGGCAGCTTCACCGCCGACCAGGTGGTCGCCGCCTCGGGCGGCTATCATGTGCCGATCGTGCCGCGCTTCGCCGAACGCCTGCCCGCCGACATCCGCCAGATCCATTCGGCCGATTACCGCAGCCCCCAAAGTCTGCCCGAAGGCGCGGTGCTGGTGGTCGGCTCCGGCCAGTCCGGCGCCCAGATCGCCGAGGATCTGCATCTGGCCGGCCGCAAGGTCCATCTGGCGGTGGGCGATGCGCCGCGCTGCGCCCGGTTCTATCGCGGCCGCGATGTCGTCACCTGGCTTGCGGAGATGGGCTATTACGACATGCCGGTCGAACGCCATCCGCTGAAAGAGGGCGTGCGCGACAACACCAATCACTATGTCACCGGCCGCGACGGCGGCCGCGACATCGATCTCAGGCGCTTCGCGCTGGAAGGCATGGCGCTTTACGGCCTGCTCCAGGATCTGGAGGGCACCCGGCTGCGCTTCGCCCCCACGCTCCGCGAGGCGCTGGATGCGGCCGACCGGGTCTATAACGGCATCAATGCCTCGATCGATCGCCACATCGCCGAACACAGCATCGATGCGCCGCCGCCCTCGGTCTACGCGCCGGTCTGGGTGCCGGAGACCGAGCCCGAAAGCCTGGATCTGGAGGCGGCCGGGATCGGCACGATCATCTGGTGCATCGGCTTCCGGCCGGATTTCCACTGGCTCGACGCGCCGGTGTTCAACGGCGCCGGCCACCCGGTGCATCACCGTGGCGTCACCGCCGAACCGGGGGTGTATTTCCTGGGCCTGCCCTGGCTGCACAGCTGGGGATCGGGCCGGTTCTCAGGCATCGATCGCGACGCGCGCTATCTGGCAGACCGCATCACGGCCGGCACGGCGGAAGTGCGCCGCGCCGGGTGAGGCGCCGGCGGTCACGGCCGGCGGTAGAGGATCATGCCGGCATGGTAGAGCACGCCGTCGACGAAATCGCCATCGGCGGTGAAGCCGGTGTCGTCGACATAGTCGATATGATCGCCGGTGATCGTGTAGCGGCCCTGATAGGCCGCTTCACGGCTACCGCGCGCCTCGACATAGCGGCCGTCGGCGCGCAGTTCGTGGCGGATGCGGCCGTCTTCGGTCACCCACATGCCGATGTAAGGGTGTGGATCGGTTGCGGTCACGGATGTCGTCTCCCCTGCAAGGGCGGTGGAGGTCAGCAGCAGCAGGCCGGCGGCGATAAGGCGGCGCATCGGTCCTCTCCTGATCAATGCGGGCTGGCGGTCGGGCGGATGACGATCTCGCTGGTGTCGACGTCATCGGGCTGGGCAATGGCGAAGCGGATCGCGCGGGCGATCGCTTCGGGCGGGATCGCCACCGCCCGGAAGGTGGCCATCGCGTCGCGGGCGGTGGTATCGGTAATGGTCTCCGCCAGTTCCGAGGTCACCACGCCGGGCGAGATCACCGTCACCCGCAGCCGGTCGGTTTCCTGCCTGAGGCCGTCGGAAATCGCCCGCACCGCATATTTGGTCGCACAGTAGACCGCGGCGGTCGGGCTGACGGCATGGCCGCCGATCGACGAGACGTTGATCACCTGGCCGAAGCCCTGCGCCGTCATCACCGGCAGCACGGCGGCGATGCCGTGGAGCACGCCGCGGATGTTCACGTCGATCATCCGGTCCCATTCGTCGAGCTTGAGCGAGGCGAGCGGCGAAAGCGGCATCACGCCGGCATTGTTCACGATCACGTCGATCCGGCCGAATTCCTCGCGGGCGGCGACGGCGAAGCCGGCGATGTCGTCGCGGTCGGTGACGTCCAGCGTCCGGACGCGGATCGTACCGCCCGCTTCCGTCACGTCTTGGGCGAGGCGCTGCAAGCGGTCGAGCCGGCGGGCGCCGGCGACCACGATCGCGCCGGCTTCGGCCAGCAGCCGGGCGGTGGTCTCGCCGATGCCGCTGCTGGCGCCGGTGACCAGGACAACCTTGCCGGCGATGCCGTCGATGGGGGCGGTCGTCATATGCGTCATCTCCTGAGGCTGGCCCCGAAGGCCGTTGGTCCTGAAAGAGAGATGACATGGCAGGCGGCCGGATATAATCCGGCAGGAACGACCAGGACTTTTAAGCCCGACTAAATAATTGTGCCGGCGGCACGCAGCGCATCGATGAAGGCGCGCATCGCCGGTGGCATCCGGCGCTGCCGCGGATAGCACAGGAAGAAGCCGGGATAGGGCGCACACCAGGGCTCCAGCATCGTGACCAGCCGGCCATCGGCAAGATACGGCCCCGCCTCCTCGTCGGTCAGGAAGGCGATGCCGATGCCGGCAAGGCAGGCATCCAGCATCAGCCGCCGGTCGTCCAGGATCAGCGGCCCTTCGACCGAGACCGCGAACCAGCCATCGGCCCGGTGAAATTCCCAGTCATAGGGCAGGCTGCGCCCGCTCCACCGCCAGCGGATGCAGTCGAACCCGATCAGTGCCTCCGGGGTCTCGGGCCGGCCGTGACGGGCGACGAAATCCGGTGTGGCCACCGGCATCTGGCGATGATCACCACCGAGCCTGACCGCGATCATATCCTTCTCCACCACCTCGCCCGGGCGGATGGCGAGGTCGAAACCGCCGGCGACCGGATCGACCACAGCATCATCCACCGTCAGGTCGATCACCACATCGGGATGCGCGGCGTGGAAAGCAGCCAGCATCGGCAGGATCCGCCGTTCCGCCGCCACCTGTGCCGCATGTACCCGTACCGTTCCGGCGATGCGTCCGCCCGCGCGGGCGGCACCCGAGACGGCATCGCCGATCTCGGCTATGGCCGGGCGCAGGCGTTCCAGCAGGGCTGCCCCGGCAGGCGTGGTGGCGACGCTGCGGGTGGTGCGGTTCAGAAGCTGCACGCCCAGCCGGTCTTCCAACGCCCGGATGGTCTGGCTGAGAGCCGAAGGGGTGACGCCCAGCTTCTCGGCGGCACGGCTGAAGCCCGCCTGTTCTGCCACCGCGACGAAGGCGACGAGCTGGGCATATTCCGCCCCCTGAACGGTCGGTGTCATGACGCTGTACTCCGGACGGGATTGCCGGCACGCCGCAGATGCTCTCCAATGACCGGTCATGAACTGCGCGACAGACGCACCCGGAGGAACGCCCGATGACCGACACCATCCGCCTTACCCGCGACGGCCCGATCGCCACCATCACCCTCGACCGGCCGCCGGTCAATGCGCTGGGTGCAGCCGAGCTCGACCGGCTGATCGCGCTGGTGGTCGAGGTCGATGCCGATCAGGACATCCGGGCGGTGGTGCTGACCGGCGCCGGACGCTGCTTCTCGGCCGGGCTCGACCTCGGCCAGGAGCTGGATGCGATCGAGGCCGAGCGCCCCGGCCCGTCATCGCGGGGCGTGGCGCTCTATCAGGCGCTGACCGGCCGGCGCACGCCCTGGATCGCCGCCATCAATGGCCCGGCCCTGGGCGCGGGGCTCGGCATCGCGATCTGCGCGGATGTGATCCTGGCGTCGGAGACCGCCACCATCGGCCTGCCCGAAATCGATGTCGGCATGCTGGGTGGCGCCCGTCACGCCATGCGCCTGCTGGGCCATTCGACCGTCGCCCGGCTGCTGCTGACCGGCCGGCCGATGCCGGCGGCAGAGCTGGCGCGGCGCGGCGCGATCGAGCCGGTGCTGGCACCCGATGCTCTGCTGCCGGCAGCCCGGACCCTCGCCACCGAAATCGCCGCCAAGGACCCGGTGGCGGTCGCCCATGCCCTCGCCTGCCTGTCGGAGGTGGAGGATCTGCCGCTGGTCGAGGGCTATGCGGCCGAGATGCGACATGTGGCGGAACTGGCCCGTACCGAGGCCGCACAGGCGGCGATGCGGCGGTTCCTGAAGCGCGAGGCCTAGAGCAGGGTCAGACATTCACGCCTTTTTTCAAAGATCACACCGGTTCCTTCAAGACCGACGCCACCCCCACTGCCTATCGTTCTTGTCCAAGATACGATTCTTCAACAAAAACATAGCGCCAGTTCCAACCGGCGCAGGGAGGGCTCATGTCTAAGATTGAGAAGGTGACCGTGCTCGGCGCCGGCGTGCTCGGCGCACAGATTGCATGGCATACCGCTTATAAGGGCAAAAGCGTCGTCGTCTACGACATCCTCGCTGAGGCCCTGGAGCGCTGCAGGAGCGCTCACGAGCAGTATGCGGAAATCTACGGGAAGGACGTTGGCGCCAGCGCAGCCGATATTGCCGCTACCCGCAGCCGCCTGCGCTACTCGGCCGACCTTGCGGACGCGGTGGGAAAGGCCGACCTGGTGATCGAGGCCGTCCCCGAAGTGCCGGCCATCAAAACGGACGTCTATCAGAAGATGGCGCCGCTGCTGCAGCCACACACGCTGATTGCCACGAATTCATCCACCCTCCTGGCACGCGATTTCGCTGCCGCGACCGGCCGTCCCGACAAGTACTGCGCGATGCACTACGCCAACCTGATCTGGATCATGAACGTGATCGAGGTCATGGCTCACCCGCAGACAAGCAGGGAGACGCTGCGCGAGGCAACCAGGTTCGCCATCGAGACCGGTATGGTGCCGATCCCCGTCCGGAAGGAACAGAACGGCTATGTGCTCAACACCTGGTTCGTGCCGCTGATCACTGCGGCTCAAACGCTGGTGACCAATGGCATTTCCACGCCTGAGGACGTCGATCGCACCTACCTGAAGGTCAATGCGGGCGCGAGCATGGGACCTATGGCTCTGATCGACATGGTCGGCATGAAAACCTTCTTCGACGTCCTGTCCTATTGGGGACAAGCGAACAGGGATCAGCAGATGCTGGATAATGCTGCCTACGTGAAGGCGCACTTCCTGGACAAGGGATTGCTGGGCACGGGGACAGGCGAAGGCTACTACAAGTATCCCAATCCGGCTTTCCGGCAGAAGGACTTTCTGGCCGTGCCCGACCTGTCGAAGGTCGATGACATCGTCGCGCAGATGATGCCGATCGTGTGAAGCCGGCCCGTTGCTCCCGGGTGCGGGGCTGTACCAGTTCACATCGGCGATCGGGCGCGCGCCGACGGCGCGGCCCTCTCCCCTGTGCAGCTTGTCGATGCCGACGTGCAAGCTGTTCCGGCCGGTCGCCGGATGCGTCATAAGATGCTGCTTATCCAAGGTACACCCCCTCGCGGCCGACGTCGTTTTCCTCGGCACAGATCCGTCGCGACCTGTGGCGGAAACGTGGGGCGAGCACTCAAAACCGGATGCATTTCAGACGGCGGTTCGAACCGCCGCTCGACTTGAAATCAAGCAGGCCCGGCCCCATTCAGAGGGTATTGATATCTAAGGGTCGAGAGGGTGATGTTAACCTGCGGTGCCGGTGCGGTGATGCTCGACGGGTCTTGAGCGGGCCCGCTCCGACCGTGCGTGAAAGGTTCTCTCATGCCGCATGTGATACGACCCGAGGAACTTCCGCTGTGGGTACCCGGAGAGGTGCTGCTTTCGAGTGACGGTCGTGATTGGAGAGATATCTACACACGTACCTACCGCTACGGATGCCTTGATGTGGAGGTTCCCGCGCTCACGGACTTTATGCTCGTGTCCTATAGAAAGGGCAGCACCCGGGTCGATCGACGGTTCGAGGGACGCTGGAAAGAGGCGCAGTGCCACCCGGGCGACTTCTCTCTGTTGACCCGCTCCCAACCATCGCACTGGCGTTGGGTGGCACCGGTCGATGTCACGCATGTTTACGTGTCCGGTGATCTGGTTACACGCCTGGCGGCCGAGGTGTTCGAACGGCCGATGGTCGAAGTGCGGCTGAACGATTTGCTCCAGGCGCAGGATGCCGTGGTCACCGGTATCGTGACCGCGATCATCAATGAAATCGGCGATCCCGCCACGGGCGGCGGATTGTATATCGATGCGCTGGGTGTCCAGCTCGTTGTTCACCTGTTGCGGCACTATGCATCGGTTGAACCCATCGCCACCTCTGAGCGCAGCCAGTTCGCACCTGCATTGCGTCGGCGCCTCATCGGTTATATAGAGGCGCGCCTGGATCAGAACCTGACCCTCAAGGACCTCGCGGATGTCGCGAATATGGGTGTGTGGAATTTCTCCAGGCATTTCCGGGCCTCGTTCCAGACGTCGCCCCATCGGTATATTGTCGAGCGCAGGCTTGAGCGAGCCCGGACGCTGCTGAGCCAGGATCGCTTGCCGGTCAAGGCGGTGGCTTTCATGTGCGGCTTCTCCGATCAGGCACATCTGACGCGCGCGATGCGGGCGAGAATGGGATGCACCCCGGCCGCGCTTCGCAAGGGCGCCTCGGCTCAAGAGATCTGAACACTCTCACGCTTTCAGACCGCGTCTTTGTCCTGGCGCGGCGCGGGTCTTCTTGTCTGTGCTTTACGAAGCTGATCGGGGAAACGTAACTGCCTGCGAGGCGCAGGCCACTCACCCGATTATTCAAAACATCCCACAGTTTCTTTCAAGATCGCCACATGTGGGCGCTGCTAGTGTTCCCCATAGCTTGATGACCTTGCGACTGCGGATTGACCGCGATTGCAAGGCCAGGGAGGCAAGCTACAGGAGAAGACATAATGAGCACTGGTCTGGACATCACCGTCCCGACCACCGAGGCGACGCCTTTCACAAGGCTCGACGCGGTGGTCATTGGCGCCGGCATCACCGGCATGTACCAATTGTACAAGATGCGCGAACTGGGCCTGAACGTCCGCGCTTATGAAACGGGCTCGGGCGTCGGCGGAACGTGGTACTGGAACCGCTATCCCGGCGCGCGCGTGGATTCGCAGGCGGAAATCTACAATTACTGGATTTCCGAAGAACTCTACAAGGCCTGGAAGCCGAGCGAACGCTTTCCTGCGCAGCCCGAGACCGAGGCGTGGCTCAATTTTGTCGCGGATCAGCTCGACCTGAGAAAGGACATCCAGCTCAATACACGCATCGTGTCTGCCCACTACCAGGAGGACACGGGCCGCTGGGACGTGCGAACCGCCGATGGGGAGCATATCGACACCCGGTTTCTGCTGACATGCTGCGGACCGCTGTCAGCGCCGCTGATCAATCGTTTCCCCGGACAGGAAAGCTTCCGTGGCGAGGTTCATCACACCGGCCTGTGGCCAAAGGCCGGTGTCGACGTGAAGGGCAAGCGTGTCGCCGTGGTCGGCACGGGCGCTACGGGCATCCAGGTGATTCAGTCCATGGCCCCCGAAGTTGCTTTGCTGAAGGTCTTCGTGCGCACCCCGCAATACATGGTGCCGTTGAAGAATCCAAAATACAGTCAGGCCGATTGGGATCACTGGACCAGCCGGTTCCACGAAACGAAGCAGCGTGTGCGCTCAACATTCGCAGGTTTCGATTTCGACTTCGCGAACAAGCCCTGGGCGGAGCTGACGCCATCCGAGCGCACCCGGATCCTGGAGAAATTCTGGGCAGAGGGCTCGCTCTCCATGTGGCTTGCGACGTTCCCGGAGATCTTCTTCGATGAGAAGATCGGGGAGGTTGTTTCCGAATTCGTGCGCGAAAAGATGCGTGAGCGGCTTCGGCACGACCCGGATCTCTGCCGCGTTCTGATCCCCACCCGTCACACCTTCGGGACGCATCGTGTGCCACTCGAAAACGGCTATCTGGAGGTCTATCTGCGGGACAATGTCGAGGCCGTCGATTGCCGCGCGTCGCCTATCGAGCGCATTGTCCCCGAAGGGATCCAGACCGCCGACGGCAGGATCCACGACGTCGATGTGATCGTACTCGCGGTTGGCTACGACGCCGGTACGGGCGGGCTTGCCAGGATCGACATTCGCGGCCGCGGCGGGCGATCGTTGAAGGAGTTGTGGCAGAAGGACATCCGCACCGCCATGGGCTTTCAGGTCCACGGCTATCCGAACCTGTTCATGACCACGGCGCCGCTCGCCCCTTCGGCAGCCCTGTGCAACGTGCCGACATGCGCCCAGCAACAGGTCGACTGGATTGTGGGTTGTGTCGACTATGCGCGCCGCAACGGAAAGAAGGTCATCGAAGCGACGAAGGAATTCGAGGACGCGTGGGTCAGGCATCACGACGAGCTGGCGAGCGCGACCCTTCTTTCAAAAACCAACTCCTGGTACATGGGCGCGAATGTCGAGGGCAAACCGCGCCGGCTCGTGGCTTATGCGGGTGGCGTGGGCGCCTATAACAGCCAGTGTGACGAGGAGGCCGCCAAAGGCTATCCCGGCTTCGCGATGCGCTGATCCTGAAAACAGCGAGAGACATTCAAATGCGCAATAATCCCTATTATGGACCCGAAGGCCACGGCCCCTACGAGATGATCGGAATTGGTGATCTTGATCTCGAGGAAGGCGGGCGGATCCCCGACTGCCAGCTTGCGGTTGCGACGCATGGTAAACTCAACGCGGCAAAGGACAACGCAATCCTTGTGCCGACCTGGTACTCCGGCACCAGCAAGATCATGGAGCAGGTCTATATCGGCGACGGCCGAGCGCTGGATCCGTCGAAATACTTCATCATCGTCGTCAACCAGATCGGCAACGGCCTGTCGACGTCGCCGCACAACAGCACGGGCGCATTGGCCGGCCCCGGCTTCCCGAAGGTTCGCATCGGAGACGACGTGCGCGCCCAGCATCAACTGTTGACCGAGACATACGGGTTGGATCGCCTCGCGCTGGTCGTCGGCGGCTCGATGGGCGCACAACAGACCTACGAATGGGCCGTGCGCTATCCAGAATTCGTTCAGCGGGCTGCTCCGATCGCGGGAACGGCGAAATTCACCGAGCACGACATCCTTCTGCTGGATACGCTGGCTGAAGCGATCACCTCGGATCCGGGATTCCGTGACGGGAGCTACGCCTCACCGGCTGATGTCGCTGCAGGCCTGAAGCGACATGCGAAAGGCTGGACGCTCTGCGGGTGGAGCGATGCGTTCTTCCGCGCCGGGCGGCACCGAGCCTTTGGCTTCGAGACCGTGCGGGACTTCGCGGATAATTTCATGGTGGGCTATTTCGCCCCCATGGATCCGAACGCCCTCCTGTCGATGTCATGGAAGGCCCAGAACGCCGACGTCAGCCGCCACACCGGCGGGGACCTCGCGGCGGCGCTCGGGCGCATTAAGGCGAAGACCTTTGTCATGCCCATCAGCCATGACGTGATCTTCCCGGTTGCGGACTGCGCGGCGGAACAGGCGTTGATATCGGGAAGCTCGCTGCGTCCGCTGGTGTCGATTGATGGCCATCTCGGTCTGTTTGGCGCCGATCCTGAACTGTTGGCGCAAGTCGACGCCAACCTGAAGGAACTCATGGAAACGTCGGTGGATTGATCCCGCCGCCTCACCCGCCAGGCCACGGGTTTGCGCATCGCCGTCGAAGCAGCCCGTGCCCGTCGCGCCATCGACGCCATCACGCCGGCCGACGCCTGCGGCTGTTTCACGGCGACGGGCTATGAATCAGAATGATGGCACTCCGATCTGGTTTCGAAAGGCGATGCGCATCACCCGGCCGCGCCAGAAGGGCAGGATGCGGCCGCCCGCGGCGCGGGAGATGGTGAAAGCCATCGGCAGCATGACCTCCCCGACCAGCTGGTAGTCTTCGCGGGTCACATGCTCGCCCGAGCCGTGATAAGGGGTGGTGAGGTCGCCATCCTCTTCGGCCGCGAAGCTGGCGAGGCTGCCATCGGGGCGGAAGCTGGCGACGAGCGCGGCCGTCAGGCCGCCATGGCTGACCACCGCCCGGGCATGGCTGTCGTCGATCGCCTGCCATGTCACTGGCCCGCCGGGCAGCAGGGCCATGGGGTAGAGCGGGCTTTCCAGCAGCCAGCGCCTGAGCGAAATCCGGTCGAGCTCGGGCGAGCCGGTTTCGTCGACCACGGTGACGAGACCCAGGATCCGGGCCTTCATCTCCATCCGGCCGTCGGCGAAAGCATCCCAGGCGCGGGCATGAATGCCGGGCAGGATCGGCGTGCGGGCGGCGAAGGCAAGCGCCGGCACCCCCACCGCCACGGTCTGGCTGGCGGTGGTGGGGGCGAACCCTTCGGTGCGCGGCCGGCGGAAATCGCCCGCCATCTCCATCTCCACCAGCCGCACGCCGACGGGCGGGCCGTCGGGGAAGGTGAAGCGGAGATAGGCCCGGACCGGCACCGGCAGGGCCGCCAGCGCCGCGCTATCGGGATCCGGCGGCATGGCGGCCCGTGCCGCCACCCGCACCCGTTCGACATGGGCGGCAATCTCCGCCCCGGTCCGCCAGCTGCCGATCAGGACCGCGATCAGGCCGGCCACCACCATGCCGCCGGCCAGAAGGGCCGCGGTTCGCCAGGTTCTGCGCATGAAATCTCCCTTCCCCCCGCCATCGGTGCAGCGGGTGGTTGATGCTTTTGGGACGGTTGGATGACGGGATTGATCAGCCGTCGGGGCGACCGACGCCCAGGATCAACCCCATCATCGTGTCGACAACGCCCGTGCGCAGCGTCGCTTCGGCTGCACCCCCTGCAGGTGCCCGGCCGGCCGCGATCAGGGAAGCGGCGCCATGCACCGCCGACCAGAGGGTGAAGGCGACCAACCCGGGATCGCGACCGGGCAGCGGCCCCTCGGCCTGCACCGCCTCTACCGCCCCCCTGAGCAGGGTGAGCGAGGTCATGCCCGGATCGGCCGCGAAGGGATCGCCGGCAAGATCCGGCAGCGGCGGAGGCGCGAACATCAGGCGGTAGAGCGCCGGATATTCCGCGGCGAAGGCGAGATAGGCAAGCCCGCCCTCGCGCAGCCGCGCCACCGCATTGCCGGCCGTGCGGGCGGCGACGGCGAGCTTGGTCTCATAGAGCCGCCGGAAACCCTCGTCATGGACCGCCCGGAGCAGGGCATCGCGGTTGCGGAAATGGTTGTAGAGCGCGGGCGCGCTGCAGCCGATGGCGGCTGCGACCTCGGCCATGGTCAGCGCCATGGGGTCGCGGTCCTCCAGCAGGCGGATGGTCTCGACCACCGCCCGGCCGGGAATGTCGATCGCCTGGTCCTTGCGCGGGCGCGCCATGACGTGCCTCCAATTACTGAACGATATTAAATTAATTTCATTCAGTAATGAGGTCAAGCCCGGTTGACGCTCTCGCTCACTGCAGCCGGCCGCGGACGAAGACCACCGCCACCGTGAGCGTCACCGCCGCGATGACCGCCAGTGGCCAGAGATTGGCTGCCACCTCGGAAGCCGGCAATGCCTTCACGAACGAACCTTCGACGATGATCAGGAAGTGCTTCAGCGGGATGGCCTCTGCCATCCAGCGCAGCAGCCTCGGCATGTTGTCGACCGGCGTGGCGAAGCCCGACATCAGGATCATCGGCACGACCACTGCGAAGGTGCCGAGAATGGCCTGCTGCTGTGTGGCGCAGAGCGAGGAAATGACCAGGCCTACCCCGACGACCGAGAGGATGAACAGCATCAGGCTTGCAATCAGCAGCGGGAAGGAGCCGGTAAAGGGAATACCGAAACCGAAAATGCCCGCCAGGATCATGATCGTGCCGAGCAGGCTTCCGATGATCAGCGCCGGCACGGTCTTGGCCAGGATGATCTCTCCCGGTGTGGTGGGGGACACCAGCAATTGGTCGAAAGTGCCAAGCTCGCGCTCGCGGGCAATGGACAGGGCGGTCAACAGCAGCGCAATGGTGGTGGTCAGGATACCGGACAGTCCCGGCACCACGAACCAGCGGTAAATGAGATTGGGGTTGAACCAGTGCCGCAGCGCCACCGCCTCGCCCGCCGCAGCCCCTCCGGCTTCTCCAACCCGGATGCGTGCCCCCAGTTGTTGGGCGATGGTGGAAAGATAGCCGTTGGTGATCTGGGCCGCATTGGCGCGGCGGCCATCGAGCAGCAGCTGCGCCTCGGCGGTCTCTCCACGCTCCACCCGGCGGGAGAAATCGGGCGGGATGGCGAGCGCTGCGATCACCGTGCGGTCGTCGATCAGCCGGGCCAGCGCCGCCTGATCATGGACCGGGCGAAGCCGATGTACGAAACCTGCCGCTCCGATCCGGGCCACGAGTTCGGTCGACCAGCGGCCCTGATCCTGATCGTAGACGGCGATATCGACATTGCGCACCTCCAGCGTCACCGCGAAGGAGAAGACCAGCAGCTGCATCAACGGCGGCACGATCAATACCGTACGGCTGCGCGGGTCACGCAGGATGCTGAGCAGTTCCTTGACGATCTGGGCGCGGAGACGCGGGGGAACGAGGCGCATGGGTCAGCTGTCCAGGCTCTTGGCGGTCCTGAGCCGCGCGATGATGAAGAACACCGAGCCGATCGCCAGCATGACCAGCAGATCCGGCAGCAACACCCGCCAGACATCCCCGGCCAGGAACACCGTCTGCAGGGCGGAGACGAAATAGCGCGCCGGTACCAGATTGGTGAGCATCCGGATCGGCCAGGGCATGGAGGCGATCTCGAACAGGAAGCCCGACAGCATGAAGGCAGGCAGGAAGCCGGTGAGCAGCGCCACCTGGGCCGCAACAAACTGGTTGCGGGCGATGGCCGAGATCAACAACCCCTGCCCCAGAGCCGGCACCAGAAAGGCCGCGGTCAGGGCCAGCAGCGCCCCCCATGAGCCCCGCAACGGCACATCGAAGACGTGTATGGCGAGAAGTGCACATCCCGTCGTCGTCATGAGCCCGAGCGCGAAATAGGGGAGCAGCTTGCCCACCAGAATCTCGGTCACCGACGCCGGGGTGGAAAGGATCGCCTCCATTGTGCCACGCTCCCATTCCCGCGCCACGACCAGCGCGGTCAACAGGGTGCCGATCATGGTCATGATGATCGCGATGGCTCCGGGAACCAGGGCACGCCGGCTCTCCAGCTCGGCATTGAACCAGAAGCGTGATACCAGCGAGACGGGGCGGGCGCTGCTGCCCCCTCACGCCCCGCCTGCCAGGCCGCCACCAGCCCCAGCGTGTAGTTGGCGACGAAACTGGCGGTGTTGGGCTGGGAGCCGTCGGTGATCACCTGAACCAGCGGCGTCTCTCCCGTCTGAAGCCTGCGGGTGAAATCCTGCGGGATGACCACATAGCCGCGCAGCCGCCCCGCGACGACGCCGGCTTCGACATCACGCCGGTCGCGGGCGGGGGTGACGGTGAAATAGCGGCTGCCGGCAAAGGCCGCCGCCAGCGAGCGGGCCTCGGCATCATCGGTTTCCGCCACCACACCCACCGGCACCCGGCGGATGTCGAGTGAGACCGCGTCGGCATAGAGAAACAGCATCACCACCGGCAGCACGAAGGCGATCAGGATCGCCGACGGGTCCCGCAGAATCTGCAGGCTCTCCTTGACGATCAGAGCCGCAAGCCGCCCGGGGTCGAAGCGCCGCACCGGTGTCATGCACCCGCCTCCCGGTCTGCGTCATGCGCCTCGATCAGCCCGATAAAGGCGTCCTCCATGGTCGGCTCCGGCAGATCCCGGGTCACGACCCGGGCCTTGAGTGCATCGGGCGTGTCGAGGGCGATCAGTTTCGAGCGGTACATCAACGCCACCCGATCGCAGTATTCGGCCTCGTCCATAAAATGGGTGGTCACCATCACCGTCACCCCCTTGCGGACCAGGCCATTGATATGGGTCCAGAATTCGCGGCGGGTGATCGGATCGACACCCGAGGTCGGTTCGTCGAGAAACAGCACCGGCGGCCGGTGCATCAGGGCGCAGGCCAGCGCCAGCCGCTGGCGGTAGCCAAGCGGCAGATCTCCTGGCGCCCCCGTCAGATGACGGCCGAGCTGAAAGGTCTCGATCATCTCCTCGACCCGCGCCCGCCGCACCCGCCCCTCCAGCCCGTAGACACCGGCCGAGAACTCAAGGTTCTGACGGACCGAGAGCAGGCCATAGAGCGAAAATTTCTGCGCCATATAGCCAAGCTGCCGCTTCGCCTCGCTGGTCGCCCGGCGCAGATCCAGCCCGGCGACCTCGGCCGCACCGGCGCTTGGCCGCAACAGGCCGCAAAGCATCTTGAAAGTGGTCGACTTGCCCGCACCGTTCGGACCGAGCAGGCCGAAGATCTCGCCGCGGCTGACCTCGAAGCTGACATCCTCGGTGGCGGTGAAGGTGCCGAAGCGCCTGGTGAGATGGCGGCAGGATACCGTCACCTCCGTCTCCAACCGCACCGGATCCATGCGTTCGGCGAGCCGTGAGGTGCCGCCAGGGCCGCCGCCGAGCAGGTCGATGAAGGCGTCCTCGAAGCGCGGGGTCACCGCCTCGACCCGCGCACCGGTTTCGGCTGCGAACGGTGCCAGCAGATCGGGCGTACCGCCCTCGCGCAGCACCAGGCGGACGGCGTCGCCCTGAATGACCCCGTCGCTCACGCCCGGCAGGCCCAGCGCCTCGGACAGGACCTGCCGGCGATCACGCCGCGGCCCGGCCAGACGGAAGCTGCGGTCATGGAGCCGCGCGGTCAGCCCTGCCGGCGGACCGTCATATTCCAGCCGGCCTTCATTCAGCAGCAAAACGGTCTCGCAGCGCTCGGCCTCGTCGAGATAGGCAGTGGACCAGACCACCGCCATCCCCTCCCCGGTCAACGCCTCGACCATCCGCCAGAGGTCCTGGCGGCTGACGGGATCCACCCCCACACCGGGCTCGTCGAGCAGCAGCACCCCGGGTGTACCCATCAGCGCGCAGGCAAGTCCCAGCTTCTGCTTCATGCCGCCCGAAAGCCGCCCGGCCAGTCGGCTGGTGAAAGGGCCGAGCCGCGTGAAACCGAGCAGGCGCTCGAAAACCGGTTGCGCCCGCCGCGGCGCGATGCCGCGCAACCTGGCATAGAGACGCAGATTCTCGATCACCGAGAGGTCTTCATAGAGCCCGAAGCGCTGCGGCATATAGCCGATCGATGGCGCCACCCGGTCGCGGTCGTGGCTGACATCGACCCCGGCCAAACGGATGGTGCCGGCATCAGGAGCCATAAGTCCGGCCATCAGCCGCATCAGCGTCGTCTTGCCGGCACCATCCGGCCCGACCAGCCCGGTCAACCGGCCACGCAGGATCCGGGCATCGATGCCCTTCAACGCCTCGACACCGGGGAAGCTCTTGACCACCCCCGCGACATCGACCGCGACGGCGTCATCCCCTGCCGGCGCGGCTGCCGCCATGGCGTCAGTCCTCCCTGTCCAATGTCACCGTTACCGGCATGCCCTGACGCAGCCCGTCATCGGCATCGGTGACCACGATCCGCAGCCGGTAAACCAGATCCGTGCGAAGCGCCGTGGTCTCGACCGATTTGGGCGTGAACTCGGCGCGGGGAGAGACGAAACCGATCCGCCCGTCATAGACCCGACCGCCGCTATCGGTGGTGACCCGAACCGCCGCGCCCGGCACGGCACGTCCAAGATCCGGTTCCGCCACATAGGCGCGGACATAGACCGGATCCTTCAACGACAGGGTATAGACAGGCGTGCCCGCGGCAGCCATGCTGCCCGGTTCCAGGATCCGGGCGAGGATGGTGCCGGCGGCAGGCGCCGCAAGCCGGGCATCCTCCAGCGCCGTCCGCGCCTGATCGCGCGCCGCCCCGGCCGCCGCCAGTGCCGCCTCACCGGCGGCGATGTCTTCGGCCCGCGCACCGGCTTCGAGCAGGGCAAGCGCCTGACGGCGCGCCTCCAGAACCGCCGCCGCCTCGTCGCGGGCGGCACGGGCGGCATCTGACTCGCTTTCGCTCACCACCCGGGAGCCGACCAGAGAGCGCTTGCGCCGATAATCGATCTCGGCGAAGCGCAGGGTCGCCTCGGCCTGGGCCAGCAGGGCGGCGGCTTCGGCGATCTCTTGCGGCCGGTTGCCATTGCGCAGCCGGTCGAGCGATGCCTGCGCCTGGGCGCGTTCGGCTTCGGCGCGGGCGGCCGCATCGCGGAGCGGCCGGTCGTCGAGCACCGCCACCACATCGCCCGCCTGCACGGCATCACCTTCCTCGGCCGCCATTTCCGCGACCCGCCCCCCCTGGCGGAAGGCGAGCGCCACCTCGCGGATGTCGACATTGCCGTAGAGCACCAGCCGGGCATCGCTGGCCGCCCCGGACACAAGCCGGTCCCGCAGCCAACCATTGGCCGGCGGCCAGAACAGGCCGATGGCGACCGCAGCAGCCATCCCCCCCAGAAGCAGAGCGACACGCAACGCGGCTTTCATGAGCGATCTCCGGCCGGGACAAGCATGGCGGTAAGGTTGCGGCGAAGCTGCCCCTGGATTGCGACGATCTCGTCCGGACCGATCGCCGGCTGGTCAATGATCCGGAGCACCGCGGCCCGTGCGACCCGGAAGACCAGCATCTGGCCCATGATGGTCGCCACCACCAGCCGTGGATCCCCTGCCTGTGCCATGGGATCGATATGTTGTACCAACCGGATCAGGCCACGCGAGACTGGCCGCATCAACCCGTCGTGAAGCAGGGCGAAAGCCGCCGTCGGCGATTGCTGTTCACGTACCACAAGCTGCGCCCAGGGATTGCTCTCGGTTCCCGCCATGAGGAGGATGAAAGCGTCGGTCATCCGGAACAGCAGGGCGAGCCCGTCCTCGCGACCCGGAGGAAGGTCGCCATCCAGCGCTGCCTCGATCTCCGCCAGGACGGGGCCGATCCGGGCACGGATCTGCTCGACGATATCCGCAAACACCGCCAGATACAGGCCTTCCTTGTTCCGGAAGTGATAGCCGATCAGCGCCTGATTGACCTTCGCCGTCTCCGCGATGGTACGCGTGCGGGTAGCATCGAAACCGTCGCGTCCGAACACGTCGATCGCCGCCCGGATCAATGCCTCCCGCGTTGCATCGCCACGTGTCGCCTGTGTCATGGCTCCGGGTGCCTGTGCAGATGGGGTCCAACTCAGTTTGATTGATCAGATGATTTAGTCAAATGATTAAATAATTGTCGTCGTGAATAAGGGCTGACCCGACGGATCAGCCCCTCTCATTCGTCTGGATGTGCTCAGGCTGCGGTGTCGTGGCGGCTGCGGCGCGCGGCGTTCACGCCGGCCAGGAATTCCAGGCCCTCGGCGGCGATGGCATCGCCCACCGTGCCCTCGCCCTCCCCCGCCAGCGCGCCCAGATCGACCCACTGGGCATAGAGCGGCCGGGTCCGGTCGGTGATGATGCCCGCATGCAGCAGGGTCTTGACCAGCACCCGGAAGACATTGGTGCTCTCGGACATCTCGGCGCGACGGACGTCGGAGGTATAGCTCTCCTTCATGGCATCCCGCACCCATTCCCAATCAAGCCCCAGCGGCGCATAGAGCGCCTGCTTCTGGCTGGGATGGAGCATGTTGAACATCAGAATCTGAAAGCACTGCGCCGCCCAGTCCTCGACGCCGTTGCGCGCCTTTTCGTCCATCATCGGCAGGGCATCGCGGCCCCAGAGCTTGCCGGCGCGATGGTGGAAGGCCTCGTCGGTCATCACCAGCTGGGTCAGCCGGCGCAGCACCGGGTCCTGGCTCTTGGAATGCAGGCTGGCGAAAATGCCCATGGCGAGGCCTTCGACCAGAAGCTGCATGCCGACGATCTTGCGCGGCACGTCGGTCAGGTCGACCAGTTCCTTCAGCAGCCCGCCCAGCACGTCGGAGGCCGGCATCGGCGCACCCCAGCGGGTGTGGATATAGCGGCTGAAGGCGGTGACATGGCGGGCTTCCTCGCGCGCCTGATTGGCGGCATATTCCACCACCCCCGGATCGGCGAGCATATGGCAGAGGCTGGCCGACAGCGACAGCGCCCCCTGCTCGCCATGCAACACGCTCGACAGCCACCAGCGCGCGCTTTCATTGGCGAACCAGACCCGCTGTTCGGCGGTCAGCCGGTCGGCGACAGCGCTGTTCAGTTCGGGCACGATCGAGGCCGGCATGACCGTCTCGGTCGCCATGTCGAACGGCTCGTCGAAGCGGATATAGGCGGTGTCGAGCGGGTCCCAGAAATGGCGATGGGTCTCGGCGATGATCTCATCGAACAGATCGGTGCGCTCGGCATAGCGCGGCACCCGGATCTGATCGAGAAAGCCGGCCGGTCCGACCGCTCGGAAGGCACCGCTCCGGCTGACGCTGGTGGTCTCGGGCATGGATGTCTCGTCCCCTGACTGATGCGGACCTGGGCTGATACGGCCGGATGGCATCGGGCGCGGATCGCGCCTCTTGTTCTTGTCTTAAGGATAGAATGATTGACGTATACGTCAATCAAGGAGCGCACGACATGATCCGGCCATCGGCCGGCAGCCGCGCGCCCCGTCGGAAACCGCCGACGATCAGAGGAACTTCCGATTCGCCTCGGCCTCCGGCACCTTCAGCCCCAGCACCTCGACCCGCGGGGTGATCTGGGCGATGAAGCGCCGGCGGGCTTCTTCATTGGTGTACTGGCGCAGGCCCCACTTCACATAAAGCGGCGAGCGCTTGCTTTCCGAGCTGCCGAAGAGGTCGAGCGTGATCGGCCAGGCCTTTTCCAGCATCGCCTGGGCATCCTTCAGCCCCTCTTCCGTCTGGCAGTATTCCCAGACGATCCGGTAGCCCTGGGCGACGTGGTTGTGCTCGTCGATGATGACGCTGGTGCACATGTCGGCGATCGGCTTGTACGAGCTTTTCGACATCTCGTGGATCTGCGCCAGCACGGCGGCTTCGCCGATGAACGAGAACATGCCGCGGCCCAGCCAGTTCTCGATCCGGCGCACACCCTCGGTGCGGTAGAATTCGCGCTGATCCAGATGCTGCTGCAGCATATAGGCGGTGTCGATGCCGATATCGTCCAGCACCGCCTTGCCGCGGATGTAGTGATCCATCTCCTCGGCGGCACGCTCGCAGCACACCTTGCGCTCGAAGGCGGTCGGCGCCATCGGATAGAAGATCTGGATGTAGTCGTCGGCACCGGTCAGCTCGCCCTCGGTATGGGCGCGCAGCTGATGGATCACCAGCTCCTGGTACTCGTCCGGCATCTCGCGGAAGGCCTTGGCATCCGGCACGAGCAGCCGCTCCCCGGCGGCAGCATGAGCGGTCTGTTCGGTCATCTTGAGCGTTCCTTTTTGGTGGTCCCTCGCCGGGCGGGCGCTGCCGCGCCCTTGGCCGCCGCCTCAGTGGCGGCTTGGACCGACCCGGGGGTCGGTTCCGAAGGGAATTGGTGGTGGTGGTGATTCCGTGGTCCCTCGCCGGGCGGGCGCTGCCGCGCCCTTGGCCGCCGCCTCAATGGCGGCTTGAACCGACCTGGAGGTCGGTTCAAAGAGGGGGGCTGAGGGATGTCGGTGGCTGGTTGACGGCGGTGACGACGCCCGCAGCGCGGACGCGGGGGCCGCCGCGGGCGTCGGAAATGGTGGCGGCAAGCAGGACCGTGCCGGTGCCGGCCTGGCCCTCGATTTCGGCACGGGCGATCACCCCCCGGGGCAGGACGGGGCCCAGCCAGCGCTGATCCAGCGAGACCAGGCGCGAGGGGGCATCGCCCAGAACGGCGGCGGCAGCGGCCCGCATGGCGCGTTCCATCAGCGCCTGAAGGATGCCGCCATTGATCAGCGCACGTTCGGCGCCGCCCTTGTGAAAGGGCTGAAGGCGGGTGATGGTCGCGATCGCCGCATCGGGGCCGTCGGCCTCGACCCGGATCGCGTTGTGCAGCGCCACCGGCTCGGCCGAAAGCCGGGCCGCAGCCAGGGCGATCCCGGCCGCGGCGTCGGTTTCCGGTGCATCGGCCGGCAGCACGGTCACGCCACCACCTCAGGCGCCCGGACCCGGATCTCGCCCGCCTCTGCCGCCTCGCGGCCGGCAACGGCGGCCAGAAGCGGGTTGGGCAGGGTTTCGCCATGGGCCAGATCGACCGAGACCTGCGCGGCATGGCCGTCGCCGATCGGGTCCATCACCGCCTGACGGCGGCCGGCATCCTTGGTCCAGTGGAACGGACCCCAGATGAACTGCTTCCAGTAGCTCTCGGCCATCTCGACCCAGGTCTCGAGCATCACCTTGTCGGTGAGGAAGCGGTCCATGCTGACCACCATCCACGAGATCACCGCCTGGCTGTCGCGGCAGCCGTTGCAATGGCCCGAGGTGCAGCAGAACTTCACCGTCTTCAGGTCCGCCGCCCAGGTGTTGAAGAAGGGCAGCACCGGGTTGCCGTTGACCAGCCGGTCGGCATGGCCGGCATGATCCTGCGACAGCGACGGGCAGACGTCATAGCCGAAGCGGCCGAAATGGCTGCGGCCGGTGATCATGGTGCGGATGTAGTAGGGCGTGCTGACCACGGTCTCGGGATATTTCGCCCGCACCCGAAGTGCCTCTTCCAGCAGCTCTTCCTGCCGGGCAAGCGCCGTCGGATCCTCGGCGTCATAGGCGCTGTAGAAGTTGAAGTTGACCCGGTTACCGTTGTCGCGGATCCGGACCACCGTGTCTTCGATATGCTCGATGCCGGTCTCGGTCAGCGCATAGATGAAGCCCGCGCGCGGGTCGTCGCGATAATTGCCGAGCGCAGTCTCGAACAGGCCGCTGAAGGTGCGGCCGCTGGGCTTGATGCCGCGCAGCTGATCGTCCATCGGCCCGCCGCCGAACAGGGTCAGGCCGATCGCGACATTCTCGAACCCCTCCATCGGCAGCCGGCGCAGCCCGTTGGACGAGATCGTCACATAGGGCATGTGCTTGACATAGAGCCGCAGCCGATCGGGAAAGAGCGTCGGCTCGCCGCCGATCACCAGGGCGGCATTCACCCGCCGTTCCTTGGTCTCCTTGATCAGAAAGGCTTCCAGCGCCTCGGCATCCTTGGCCTCCCGCGTGGCGGTGTCGTGGCCGTATTCGAAGAACCAGCAGCCCTTGCAACGGATGTTGCAGGCATTGGTGAGGTGATATTCGCTGACGCGGATCTTGCGGGAGAAGCGCAGCACCGCCTGCAGGCGGTCGCGAAGCTCGTCCTCGCCGTCGAGCAACGCCTCCAGGCGTTGCATGCGCTCGCGCGTCACAGTGCGATTTTCGTCGGTCTTCATCCGAGGCAGCCCCTTCGTCGTCGTCGTTTCGCGGATCGGCGGGGGTCGCAGATTGAGAGCCGGGCGGACGCACGCAGCTTCCCGGGCAGGCGCGTGGTGGCCACGCGCCCTCAGAAGATCTGGTCGTCATATCAGTGCGGTGTCGCCGCGCCGGCTCAGGACCCGGGGATCACAGGGTCCGGGATCACGGGATCCGGGATCACTCGGCCGCTTCGGCGTAGCGGACCCAATCGGCCTGACCGTTCAGCATCGCCTCCACCTCCTGGTGGAACCAGGCGAGAGCCTGTTCGTAACGGCCGAAGACGAAATGGTCGTTGGCACCGGAATTGAGCGCCGCCTGGATGGCCTCGGAGCGGTCGCTGTCCTCTTCGGTCACCTCGAAGACGACATGCATGCTCTTCGACCAGATGTCCTGGGCGGTGGCGCTTTCCAGATATTTCGGCGGCACCAGCGTGTAGGCCGGCAGCTTGCAATTGTCGATGCCGTCGGGCCAGACCTGGAAGATGGCGCAATGATCGGGCAGCACCGCCAGCATCAGATTGGGGAAGATGGTGTAGAGCACGGTGGAATGGTCGCGCAGGTTCCAGGTCTCGCGATCCTGGTCGCGGATCTCGGGGATCGAGCGCTTGGGCAGCACCACCCGGGCATGCGGCGACAGCCGGTCGAAGGCGGCGGTGTTGTCCAGGAAGACCGGCCAGATGGTCTTCGTGTGGGTGCGGCGGGTGTGATAGTTCTCAAGGAACGTATCCAGCGCCAGCTTCCAGTTGGTCTTCTTCTCCAGCTGGGCAGGCCGCCAGACGACGTAATCGGCGGTGCCGATATGCTCAAGCTCATGCGCCATCGGCCCCAGCCAGGCATCGACATCCACCTTGGGCGCGGTCGGGTCCACCTGGACGAAGACGAAGCCATAGCGCTCGGCGCAATGCAGCCGGCGCAGGCCCATCTCCTCGCGCTTCATGTTCGGGAAGCCTTCCGCCGCGGGCACGCCGACCAGCTTGCCGTCGGTACCGTAGGTCCAGGCATGATAGGGGCAGACGAAGCTGCGCTTGTGGCTGCCGCATTCCTCCCAGACCAGCTTGGTCCCGCGGTGGCGGCAGGCGTTCACAAAGGCGTTGACCGAACCGTCCTGGGTGCGGACCAGCAGGATCGGCACCCCGGTCACGTCCATGGTCTTGTAGTCGCCCGGCTTGGGCAACTCGCTGCCATGGGCGACGATGATCGGGTTGCGGCGGAAGATGATCTCGACCTCGCGCTTGTAGCGCTCGGGATCGATATAGCGGCTGACCGGATTGTGATACTCGGCCGGGTCCATTTCCGTGGTGCGACGATCGATCATATCGAACACGCGATCGATCAGATGCACCTGGGTAGCGTGATCCATGGCGTCCTCATCGAATTATTGATTTTTAGAGCATCGGGTCGGGTCTGCGGACGGGCACGCATCCGGGAAGGACGGCTGGCTGCCCTGGGGACTCAAACTCGGTTCAAAATATACCTGTGGTTGTGATCTATCGCAATGCACGAAATAGATGAACAATAATCTACCCATGATTCGAAATCTTCGACTTGGGCCCGATCCGGATGATGGACGTGTGCAGGCCGTCGAAAAATTCCGGGGGACGGCTCCGGCCGCGCATGATGGCGGGCGGGTCCGTCCCCCGGATGCAGGTATGTAATGGCGCCGGCCGGTTCAGTTGCGCGGGTGCAGCACGGCGCAGGTGGTTGTCGCATGGGCGTAAAGCGTGCCGTCGGGGCCGATCAGCCGACCTTCCGCCGTTCCCAGCATGCGGCCGGTATGGATGGCGCGGCCGATGGCGCGCACCGGGCTGATGGTCACCGGCAGGGCCCGCACCATGTTGACCTTCAGCTCTACGGTGGTAGAGCCCACCCCCGCCGGCATCAGGCTGTGGATGGCGCAGGCGACCGCGGCGTCCAGCAGGGTCGCCATATAGCCGCCATGGGCGACGCCCATGCCGTTCAGCACATGCGGGCCCGGCTCGGCCACGATTTCCGCCTCGCCGCGTTCGATCCGCGCCAGGCGGAAGCCCAGCGTCTCGGCGATCGGCGACAGCGAGCGGCCGCCATCGATATAGGCCTGCAGCTGCGCCAGCCCGTCGAGGCCGGCGATGTCGTGAGCTTCGGCATCTCCGGTCGCACTCATGCCACCACCACCCGCCGACGGAGCATCCACATGCTGCGCATGGTGCAGATCACCTCGTCATTCTGGTTGTAGGTCTTGTAGAGCAGTTTGACGATACCGCGGTCCGGCTTCGACCGGCTGGGGATGACCTCCGTCACCTCCAGCTCCAGACGGATGGTATCGCCGGGACGCATCGGCTTCAGCCAGCGGACCTCGTCGAGGCCGGGCGAGCCCATCGACGCGGTCGAGACGATCTGCGCCTCCAGCACCAGCCTGAAGCCGAGCGCGAGGGTATGGAAGCCGCTGGCGATGATCCCGCCATAGATGCTGGCGGCAGCCGCTTCGCGATCGACATGGAAGGGCTGGTTGTCGAACTGGCTGGCGAAGGCGATGATCTCGTCTTCGGTGACGCTGCGCGCGGGCGTGCGGAAGACCTGCCCGGCGGCGAAATCCTCGAAATGGAGGTCGGTCACGGGCGGGGTGGCGGCGGTGTCTGCGGACATGGGATCAGGCTACCTTGCTGCGGGTCTCTTCCTGCGGACCCTTGAAACGAACGTTTGATCCGCAGGAGTATGCCCGTTTCCGGCGGCCCCGTCAGCCTTCGCCATTCTCCGCCGCGCCGCCGGTCGCTTCGAGGAACTCGTCCTCGGTCCAGACCTCGATGCCCTTCTCGCGCGCCTTGGCGAGCTTGGAACCCGCCGCCGCGCCGGCAACCAGGATGCCGGTGGCTGACGAGACCGAGCTTGCCACGGTGGCGCCATGCTGCTCGGCCCGGCGCTTGGCGGAATCGCGGGTCAGCTTCTCAAGCTTGCCGGTGAAGACCAGGGTCTTGCCCGACAGGCTGCCCGAGACCTGCGCCGGGATGTCGGCCTCGATCACCTCCACCTCGGCGATCAGGGCCTCCAGCACCTCGCGGTTATGCGCCTCGGCCATGAAATCGGTCAGCGCCTCGGCAACCACCGGGCCGATGCCTGCAATCGCATCCAGATCCGCCCGCGCCGGGCTTTCCGGATCGGCGGCGGCTTCGAGCCCGGCGCGCCAGGCCTCGAAAGTGCGGTAGTTGCGCGCCAGCAGCTTCGCCGTGTTCTGGCCGACATGGCGGATGCCCAGGGCGAAGATGAAGCGGTCGAGCGGCAGCCGCCGCCGTGCCTCGATCGCCGCCAGCAGGTTGTCGACCGATTTGCGGCCCCAGCCGGCCCGCTTCGTGAGGTCGATCTCGCCGGTTTCCTGGCGCCGCGGCAGGGTGTAGATGTCGACCGGGCTGCGGATCAGCCCGTCCTCGAAGAAGGCTTCGACCTCCTTGCGGCCCAGCCCTTCGATATCGGTGGCATCGCGGGAGACGAAGTGCTTCAGCCGCTCCACCGCCTGGGCCGGGCAGATCAGCCCGCCGGTGCAGCGCCGCACCGCCTCTCCCGGCTCGCGCACCGCATGCGAGCCGCAGGCCGGGCAGACCGCCGGCGCCTCGAAGGGCCGGGTGTCGTTCGGCCGTTCGGCCACCACCACCTCGACCACCTGCGGGATGACGTCGCCGGCGCGCTGCACCACCACCAGATCGCCGATCCGGATGTCCTTGCGCGCGATCTCGTCCTCGTTGTGCAGGGTTGCGCGCGAGACGACCACACCACCCACCGTCACCGGCTCCAGATGCGCGACCGGGGTGAGCGCCCCCGTGCGGCCGACCTGGATCTCGATGCCGAGCAGGCGGGTCTTCGCCTGTTCCGCCGGAAATTTATGGGCGATCGCCCAGCGCGGCGCCCGCGCCACCTGGCCCAGCAGCGCCTGCCAGTCCAGCCGGTCGATCTTGTAGACCACGCCGTCGATGTCGTAATCGAGCGCGTGGCGGCCGTCACCGATCTCGCGATAGCGTGCCAGCAGCTCGTCCGCCCCCCGGCACAGCCGGCGCAGCGGATTGACGGTGAAGCCGAAGCTCTCCAGCCGGTCGAGCGCCGCCCACTGGGTCGGCGCCAGCGGTGCCGAAACCTCGCCCCAGGCATAGGCGAAGAATTTGAGCGGCCGCTTGCGGGTGATCTCGGGGTCCAGCTGACGCAGCGATCCAGCGGCGGCATTGCGCGGATTGGCGAACAGCGCCTCGCCCGCCTCGGCCCGGCGCTCGTTCAGAGTCGCGAAATCGGCCTTGCCCATATAGACCTCGCCGCGCACTTCGACCAGATCGGGGGCGTCGTCCGGCAGGGTGTCGGGCACATCGTCGATGGTCAGCATATTGCGGGTGACGTCCTCGCCCTCGGTGCCGTCACCGCGGGTCGCAGCCACCACCAGCCGGCGGTTCTCGTAGCGCAGACTGGCCGAAAGCCCGTCGATCTTGGGCTCCGCCACCACCGCAAGCTCGTCGTCTTCCTTGAGGTTCAGACCCTTGCGCGCCCGGGCCAGGAACTCGACCACATCCTCGTCCTCAAAGGCATTGGCGAGCGAGAGCATCGGACGGGCGTGGCGGACCTTGGCGAAGCCCTCGGCCGGGGCCGCGCCCACCGTCCGGGTGGGGCTGTCCGCCGTCTGGAGTTCCGGGTAAAGCGTCTCCAGCCGGATCAGATCGGCGCGCAGCCGGTCGTAATCGGCATCGCTGATCTCGGGCGCGTCCTCTTTGTAATAGCGCCGGTCATGATAGCGAATGCGCTGGACCAGGGCCCTGTGGCTCTGACGCGCCTCTTCGAGCGTGGGCTGCATCACGGTCTCGTTGCGGTCGGTCATGGCCGGAAGGCTCCCTCAAGACGCGGTATCGAAGGATGGGGCGCGAGATGTACGACGAGCCGGCGCCGGGGGCAAGCCCGGCGGCAGAGCCGCTCAACTGCGCACGGCCAGGCTCATCAGCCGGTCGGCAGCGGCCCGTGCCTCGGCGGTGAGTTCGGCGCCGGACAGCATGCGGGCGACCTCTTCGCGCCGCTCGGCCGCGGTCAGGGCCCGCACCTCGGTGAGCGTGGTCTCACCCTCAACCCGCTTTGCGACCCGCAGATGCAAGTCACCACGTGCTGCGACCTGGGGGTTGTGGGTGACGACCAGGACCTGGGCATGGCCGCCCAGGCGCTGCAGCCGTTCGCCCACCGCATCGGCGACGGCACCGCCGATGCCGCTGTCGACCTCGTCGAAGACCAGGGTGCCGGCGCTGGCGGTACGGGCCAGAACCACCTTCAGCGCCAGCATCAGCCGCGACAGCTCGCCGCCGGATGCCACCCTGGCGAGCGGGCCGGCCGGCGCACCCGGATTGGTGCGGACCATGAACTGGCAGCGCTCGATGCCCTCCGGCCCCCAGGCGTCTTCCGGCAGCGGATCGAAGGCGACCGCGATCTCGACCCGGCCCATGCGCAGCGGCCCGAGTTCGACGGCGATCGCCTTGATCAGGTCATCGGCCGCCGCCTTGCGCGCCCGGCTCAGATCTTCTGCCACCTCGCGATAAACCCGGCGCGCCTCGGCGGCGGCGGCGGTCAGTTTCGCCGCGACCGTGCCGCCGCCGTCGATCAGCTCCAGCCGGGCGCGCAGCTTGCGGGCAAGCTCGGGCAGGTCTTCGGTCGTCACCTGATGGCGGCGGGCGGCGGCCCGCAGGGCATAGAGCCGGTCCTCCACCACTTCCAGGCTGTCCTCGCCCAGATCGAGGTCGGCAAGCAGCCGCTCGACCCCGGCCACCCCTTCGCCGATCTCGATCGAGGCCCGTTCCAGCCCGGCCCGCAGCTGGCGGACCCGCTCGTCGGTTTCGGCATCGGGCAGGCGCTGCAGGGCGCGATCGGCATCCAGCAGCCGCACCTCGAGCGTCGGCTCGCCGTTCAGCGCATCCAGCGCCGCGTTCAACGCCGCCACCATCCGGTCGGCATTCTGCAACCGCTGGCGGCGGTGGACCAGATCCTCCTCCTCCCCCGGCTGCGGCTTCAGCTTGTCGAGATCGGCGAGGCTGGTGCGGAGATGATCCTCTTCGCGCCGCACGGCCTCGGCCTCGGCCTCGGCGCGGTCGCGGGCGGTGTCGGCGGCCTGCATCTCGCGGAAGCGGCGCGCCACCTCGGCCTTCAGCGCCTCGTGGCCGCCGAACTGGTCCAGCACCTCGCGATGGGTGCGCGGGTCCAGCAGGCCGTGCTGGTCGTGCTGGCCGTGGATTTCGACCAGAACCTCGCCCAGCTGGCGCAGCAGACCCACGCCGACCGCCCGGTCGTTCACCCAGGCGCGGCTGCGGCCATCGGGGGTGACGGTGCGGCGCAGGATCAGCGGCAGCGCCGCCGGTATCTCCTGCTCTGCCAGCATGGTCAGCGCCGGATGATCCTCCGCCACCTCGAACACGGCGGTGACCGAGGCCTGGGCGGCACCGGCGCGCACCAGCCCGCTGTCGCCCCGCGCCCCCAGCGCGAGCCCCAGCGCATCGAGCAGGATCGACTTGCCGGCACCGGTCTCGCCGGTGAGGACGGCAAGGCCGGGGCCGAGGTCGAGATCGAGCCGGTCGATCAGAACCACGTCGCGGATCGAGAGACTGGCGAGCATCCGGTCTTCCGTGACGATTGCGAAGGGAACGGGGGGTCGGGTGGGTGGCGAAGCGGGGTTGCGGGCGATCGCGGGATCAGAAGACCGAGTTGAAGGCGCGGCTGATCCACGACCCCTTGTCTTCCAACGGCTGAAGATTGCGGCCGGTGAGCAGGGCATAGCTGTCTTCGTACCAGTCGCTGCCCGGATAGTTGTAGCCCAGCACCGCGGCAGCGGTCTGGGCCTCGCGCTCGATGCCGAGCGACAGATAGGCCTCCACCAGGCGGTGCAGAGCCTCCGGCACATGGGTGGTGGTCTGATAGCGCTCGATCACCGTGCGGAAGCGGTTGATCGCGGCGATGTACATGCCGCGGGTCAGATAGTAGCGGCCGATCTCCATCTCCTTGCCGGCCAGATGGTCGCGGGCAAGGTCGATCTTCAGCCGCGCGTCGCGGGCATAGGCGCTGTCGGGGAAGCGGCGTACCACCTCCTGGAAGGCCTCCAGCGACTTGCGGGTCATCTCCTGGTCGCGGCCGACATCCGAGATCCGCTCATAATGGCAGAGCCCGACCAGATAATAGGCATAGGCGACATTGGGATTGCCGGGATGCAGGTCGATGAAGCGCTGCGCGGTGGCGATCGCATCCTCGTACTGATTGGCCTGATAATAGGAATAGGCCGCCATCAGCTGCGCCTCGGTGGCCCAGGTCGAATAGGGGTGCTGGCGTTCGACCTCGTCAAAGCTCTGCGCCGCCTTACGGTACTCGCCCTGATCGAGTTCGCTCGCCGCTTGGGCGTAGATCTGCTCCACCGGCCGCTCGACATAGGCGGGACGGTCGTCGTCATCGCTCGAGCATGCAGCAAGTGCCGCCACGCACGCCGCCAGAATGCCGGCCCGCAGGATCCTGTGGACCCGGGTCACGGCTGTCGCCGTCCGCATCGCGATCGCCCGTTCCGTTGCGACTGCCTTCGCCATCCGTTCCCCGTCATGCTGCTCGGTGTCATGTCACGTCTCTGCCGGCCCTGGCCGGGCGGCCGCTACTATATCATTCCTGATCCGCACGAACAGAGGCGTGGCGCCCTCTCCGCATATCCGTGCCAGCGCCCGCGGCCCTGTAAGGCCAAGCGCCCGCGGCCATGCAAGGCCAGCGCCCGCGGCCACCCAGGATATGTGATGAGATCCCCTCATTTCGAGGCCGGAACACTTGCATTCCCTTTGGAAAGACCCGGCAACCCGATCCGTGGACGGGAACGATCCAGCCAACGACCGCCGTACAGCGATGGTGCAACATGCACAACGTCAATGGCTTCGCGCGATGTACACCCCGTTGCCGCAGGCCGTCCCGTACGGTGCGGCACCCTGGTTTCAAGTCTTGAACCCTGTCCCCTGCGCTCCGGATACGGCCGCGGCGCGGCATTTGAAGTCCGTCGGCAGCTGACTCAAGAAACGCCATGCTCACATCCCGAGAAATGGCCCAACATCCGATATTTACCATTTCTTCACCACGCCAAGGATTTCTGAGTTCATTCTACAAAATCCTTAATTCGTGTCGATATATTCCCATAAACCCGACGACGATCCAATAATTACACTATTGCGTTTTGCAAATCGTCACAAAAGAAGCCAGATGCCATAAGCCCTGTCATTTGATGGGCAACCGAGGGTGTTATCAGTTTACGGCAGTTTCTAGCGAAAATGCCATAAACGATTGTTTTGGTGCCCGCTATGTCTCTTAGCCCACCAAGAATGATTACTCGAAGTTCTGTTTGACAAAGTTGTCCATGGGACCGCAAATATGAGCAACAAAAACATGCATAGAGACGCCTGCGCTATGGGGGAACTGGCTAGACGTGTCGACAATTTCGTCGGGGAGCGGATCCGGCTGCGGCGGACGCTGCTTGGCATGACCCAGGAACACCTGGCGGCAGCTCTCGATATTTCGTACCAGCAGGTGCAGAAATACGAAACCGGGCTCAATCGTGTGAGTGCGGGCCGCCTTTACGAAATCTCGACCAAACTTGGCGTACCGGTCGCCTTCTTTTTCGACGGTCTGGAAGAGATTGCCGACAGCATCGATCCGGATGCGCCGAAAGAGCATGGCGGCAAGAACCGCTCGACCATCGAACTCGTCCGGTATTTCACCGACATCACCGACCAGACCTTGCGGACGGCCATCATCCGTCTGATCAAGGCCCTGGCCGAAGGCAATGGTCAGCGGGGCGAACGCTCGGACGACCTGGACATGACCGATCTTATGGATGACGACCGGCCGCATTGAGCGCCGGTTCGCCATCCGACGATACATCAAAGGCCCGCATCGTATCTCACGATGCGGGCCTTTGATCGTTTCCGGCTGACGCCGCGGCGGCCGGTTCAGGCGGCCTCGACCGCCCGTGCCGTATCGACCTCATGGCAGCTGGTGTAGCGCCAGGCGGTCGGGTCGGCAAAAAGCGCATGCAGCAGGGCATTGTTCACGCCATGGCCCGGGGCCATGCCTTCGAACCGCGCCAGCAGAGGCGCACCGGCAAGGTAGAGGTCGCCCACGGCGTCCAGCGCCTTGTGGCGCACGAATTCGTCGGCGTAGCGCAGGCCTTCAGGGTTCAGCACCCGATCGCCTTCGACCACCACCGCATTGTCGAGCGAGCCGCCGCGGCCGAGACCGGCTGCGCGCATCTGCTCCACCTCGTGGGCGAAGCCGAAGGTGCGGGCCGCCGCCAGCTCCGACGAGAAGCCCCGGGCGGTGAGGTCGATCACGATCCGCTCGCGCCCGATCACCGGGTTGGCGAAATCGATGGTGACGTCCAGGGTCCAGCGATCGGCCGGCAGCAGACGCACCACCGAATTGCCCTGCACCAGCTCCACCGGCTTCAGCACTTCGATGAAGCGCCGGGCAGCCGGCTGCTCGATCATGCCGGCCCGCTCGATGACCTGGATGAAGGGGCGCGAGCTGCCGTCCATCACCGGCACTTCCGGACCGTCGATGTCGATGATCAGATTGTCGATGCCCATGGCGGCCAGCGCCGCCATCAGATGCTCCACGGTCGATACCGTCGCCGCCGGCCGGTCGCCGGTGGCGGGCACGCCCAGCATGCTGCACAACCGGGTGTTCACGATCGTGTCGTGGCGGGCAGGCACCACCACGCCGCCCATATCGGTGCGGCGAAAGACGATGCCGGTATCGGCGGCGGCCGGGCGCAGCACCATTTCCACCGGCGCACCACTGTGAAGGCCGACGCCGCTGCACCGCATCGGCACGGCCAGCGTCCGCTGGCGCACCACGCCCTGCGGCGCGGTGGTGCGGAGGAAATCGGCGCTGTCGCGGATGTCGTTCAGGTACACGGGCTTTGCTCCGTTGCGGTCACGTCCGGATCGGGTGCGATCCGTCAGTGAACAGGTAGCAAGCCCGGCGTCCAGGCTCAAATCACTCTTTGTTACCGATTGTAACAACACCCCTGCATGAAAGCGCCGGCCCGTGCCGCAAGGGCACGAGCCGGCGCCCGCCTGCGCGATGCCGAGCGACCGGACGCGCAAGAGCGTTCGCAACCACCCGCCCCGCCGGCGGAGGCTGCCGGGGCGGGGGGCTAGGGGTGGTGCGTTCATGTCGGCGGGACCGGCTGCACGCATGATTGAGCGCGCGCAGCCCCGGCGTCCCCCTTGGTGTCGTCGTCGATCCGCGGCGTCGCCGCAGCCGTCAGTTCGCCTGACGGCGCAGGAAGGCCGGGATTTCCAGCAGGTCGTTCTCCTCGTCGGCCGGCTGCTGACGCGCGGTGGCACCGCCATCGACATGGTCGAGCCGCGGCGCACGCCGCGGCTCTTCCGCCGCCGGACGGGCAGTCGCCTCGCTCTCGCGGCGATGGGCGCCGGTCATACGCTGCAGGAACGAGAACTTGCGCGGCGCCGCCTCGGTCGCCGGGCGGTCATCGACCACCGCCCGCGCGGGCTGCTGCTCCACCGCACGCGGAGCCGGCTCCAGCGCCAGCGGCTCTTCAGCCGCCTCGATGCGGGTGGGCTGACGCTCGGGCGCACGCACCGGCTCGGGCGCGATGAAGCTGCCGTCCTCGACCTCGCCGCGGGGCATCTGCGGCTGGGCGCTGCGGCCCCCCTCGCTGCGGGCGGTGGTGACCACCGGCGCCGGGTTCTCGACCACGGTCCGGCGGGCACCGCCCGACGCCGCCATCTGCGGCGCCTGCTGCATGGCGGCCGCCTGCTGGCTCTCGTTACGGGCCTGCGACTGGCCGCGAGCGGCAGCTTCCGCCTCCTGCTCGCGACGGGCGCGCTGGCGGGCGACCTCTTCGGCGTCGATGCCGGTGGCGACCACCGACACGCGCACCGTGCCTTCCAGGCTGGGATCGAAGGTCGAACCGAAGATGATATGCGCCTCGGGATCGACTTCCTCGCGGATGCGGTTGGCGGCCTCGTCGACCTCGTACAGGGTCATGTCGCCGCCGCCGGTGATGTTGATCAGCACGCCGCGCGCACCCTTCATCGACACGTCGTCGAGCAGCGGGTTCGAGATCGCGGCCTCGGCGGCCTCGATCGCGCGGTTGTCGCCACCGGCCTCGCCGGTGCCCATCATCGCCTTGCCCATCTCGCTCATCACGGTCCGGATGTCGGCGAAGTCCAGGTTGATCAGGCCGGGCATGACCATCAGGTCGGTCACGCCGCGCACGCCGGCATAAAGCACGTCGTCGGCCATCTTGAAGGCGTCGGCGAAGGTCGTGCGCTCGTTGGCGACCCGGAACAGGTTCTGGTTCGGGATCACGATCAGGGTGTCGACATACTTCTGCAGCTCGTCGATGCCCGAATCGGCCAGCCGCATGCGGCGGGTGCCCTCGAAGTGGAAGGGCTTGGTGACCACGCCGACGGTCAGGATGCCCTTCTCACGCGCGATCTGGGCGATGACCGGCGCCGCACCGGTGCCGGTGCCGCCGCCCATGCCGGCGGTGACGAACACCATGTGGCTGCCGTCCAGATATTCGGAGATTTCCTCCATCGTCTCCTGGGCGGCGGCGCGGCCGACCTCGGGACGCGCACCCGCGCCCAGGCCGTGGGTGATCATCTGGCCAAGCTGGATGCGGCGTTCGGCCTGGCTCTGGTTCAGCGCCTGCGCATCGGTGTTGCAGACGATGAACTCCACGCCTTCCAGCTGGGCGTTGATCATGTTGTTGACGGCGTTGCCGCCGGCGCCGCCCACACCGACCACGGTGATCCGCGGGGTCAGCTGCATGCTGTCGGGGATGCTGAGATTAAGGGACATGACGTGTTGCCTCCTGGTCGCTCGGACTTGGATCCGCCCCCGCCGCGATCGCCGACACGGGGACGGGAAACTTCGGGTCTTCAGAAATTCGACTTCAGCCAGCGGCCCAGCCGGCCGAAAGTGCCGCGGCCGGCATCGGGCCCGGCATCGCGCTCGCCCACCTCGCCCCAATCCGCCACGGCATGGGCGATCAGGCCGGTGACGACCGAGAAGCCGGCGCCGCCGGACTGTTCCAGCTCTCCCGAGGCCGCGATCGGCCGGCCCAGCCGGACCTGACGGCCCAGCACCCGGCCCGCCAGTTCGCGCAGCCCCTGAAGCTGCGACGCCCCGCCGGTCAGCACCACGCGCTTGGCACCCACCTCGGCAAGGCCGCTCTTTTCAAGGCGCTCGCGGATCAGCTCCAGCGTCTCCTCCACCCGGGGGCGGACGATGTTCACCAGCAGCGAGCGCGGGACGTTCTGCACGCCGTCGGGTTCACCCACCCGCGGCAGCTCGATCAGTTCGCGGGCATCCGACGGGGTCGCGATCGCAGAGCCATACAGCGTCTTCATCCGCTCGGCATGGACCAGCGGCGTCTCCAGCACCTGGGCGATGTCGCGGGTGACGTGCAGCCCGCCGACGCCGAAACCGTCGACATGGATCAGGCTGCCGTTGAAGAACACCGCCATGGTGGTGGTACCGCCCCCCATGTCGACGACGGTGGTGCCCATATTGCGCTCGTCCTCCACCAGGCAGGCGAGGCCGGCGGCGAAGGGCGAGGCGACCACCGCCTCGATCTCCAGATGGCAGCGGGCGATGCACAGCTCCAGATTGCGCCACGGGCTCGACTGGGCGGTCACGACATGCATGCTCACACCCAGCCGCTCGCCATACATGCCGCGCGGATCGCGGATGCCGCCAGCATCGTCGATCGAATGATCGACCGGCAGGGCATGCATCACGGCCCGGTCGTCGCCCAGGAACATGCGCCGGCCTTCGGCATAGATCCGGCGGATATCCGCATCGGCCACCGCATGGCCGGCGATTTCGACCTCCAGATCGATCAGATGGCTGGACATCACGGTCGAGGGCAGCGCCACCACCACCCGCTCGATGGTTTCACCCGCCATCTGCTCGGCCGCATGGACCGCCGCCAGGATCGAGGCCTCGGCCTGGACCATGTCGACGATCATCCCGGCGCGCAGACCGCGCGCCGCCTGATGGCCGATGCCGCGGACGCGCCAGCGGCCATGGCCGTCACCCTCGGCGATGAAGCACACCACTTTGGTGGTGCCGATGTCGAGTGCCGCAATCAGGCCGCCGCGCCCCTTCGCCATGTTTTCCCACCTTCCCGCTTGTGCGATGCACACTGAGTGGCCCCAGGGGCCGTTCGCAGTCGTCGTTATCGTTGCCGTCGTCGTCGTCTTCGCCGTCGGGCATCCGGCCCGGGGTCAGGCATCGAGCCCCGGGCCGGTCGCGGCCGCGCCCGGCGGCCGCTTGACCTCGGGCTTCATCCGTTCGGTCAGCGCCGCCGCATCGGTCAGACGGACGGCGAACTGACCGGCGATCCTGAGATCGACCGAGGTGATCGCCTTTTCGAGGATGCCGTGATCGCGCTCCACCTCGGCCAGCCGCTTCCAGGCCTCGACGGCACCGCGGGCCGGCAGGCGCACCACCACGCCGTCCTTCAGATGCACGTCCCAGCGCCGGCCGCCGACCCGGACCCCCGCCACGAAACGGTCGGCCAGATCGGGGGCGGTTTCGACCAGGTCCAGCAGCTGCGCCACCAGCTGCGGTGCATCGTCGCCCACCACCACCGGCAGATAGGCGAAGCGGCCGACATCCACGCCTTCGATCAGCGCGCCCTTGCGGTCGACCAGGATATGGCCGTCGCCGACCTGCCAGAGGGCGGCGGCCTGACGCTCGCGGATGCGGACGTAAAGCGTGTCCGGCCAGCGCCGTTCTATCGAGGCGCGCTCGACCCAGGGCAGCTGCTCCAGCCTGAGGCGCATCTGGTCCAGGTCCAGCGCCAGCATCGGCGTGCCCTGGTCAACAGCCATTGCCCCAAGTACCTGTCCGGGCTTCGTTTCGTACCGCCCTTCCAGATAGATTTCCTTCACGGCCAGCCCCAGATGGCCGGCCTGAATCACCGCGAAATCATGGGCGCCGTCGGCCGCCGCCCCGGCGGTGCCGGACGACCACAGCCACCAGCCGGCGCCGCCGACCAGCGCCAGCACCCCCAGCCTGCGCCCCCAGATGGCCGCGGGCCTGAGCCATTTCGGCCGACGCCGGCGGCGGCGCAAAGCTTCCGCCAGGGCGGCGGCTTCCTCCGCCCCTTCGAAGCCATGGGTGGTGACCCGCTTGACGCGGATGTCTTCGGTGCTCAGGCGTCGCATGCAGCGTGCTCCACCATCCATCTGACCAAAGGCCCGAACGCGATCCCCACGGCGGCGGCCTGCTCGGGTACCAGCGACAGCGGCGTCATGCCCGGCTGGGTGTTCACCTCCAGCAGGATCAGCCCCTCGGTGCCGGGTTTGGTATCGTCCCAGCGCAGATCCGCGCGGCTGACACCGCGGCAGCCGAGCGCCCGATGGGCCGCCTCGGCAATCTCTTTCGCCCGCACGGCCAGGTCCTCGGGCACGGGTGCGGGCACCAGATGCACGGCGCGGCCGTCGGTGTACTTGGCCTCGTAGTCGTAGAAGTTCTGCACCGGCCGGATCTCGGTCAGCCCCAGCGCCCTGCCGTCCATCACGCCGACCGTCAGCTCGCGGCCGGGGATGTAACGCTCCACCAGCACCACGGGACCGTGGGTCCAGCTGCGGTTGCCGAGCGGGGTCTCGCTTTCGTCGCGCACGATCCGCACGCCGACGCTCGACCCCTCCTGGGCGGGCTTCAGCACATAGGGCACCGCCATCGGATGCTCGCGGCCGATCTCGTCGATATGCATCACCCGATCCTCGGCCACCGGCAGGCCGGCGGCGGCGTAGAGCCGCTTGGCGACCGGCTTGTCCATGGCGATGGCGGATGCCAGCAGGCCGGAATGGGTATAAGGCAGCCGCATCAGGTTCATCACGCCCTGCACGCAGCCATCCTCGCCGAAGCGGCCATGCAGGGCGTTGAACACCACATCGGGGCGGATCTCGGCCAGCTTCGCACCAAGGTCGGCACCGGCATCGATCTCGGTCACCCGATAGCCCTCGCCGCGCAGCGCCTCGGCACAGGCGCGGCCGCTGGTCAGCGAAACCTCGCGTTCCGCCGACATGCCGCCCATCAGTACCGCCACATGCTGCGTGGTCATGCCTTGCTCCCGCTCTCGTCCGTGGTTGCCCCCGGCACCGCACCGGCCGGACGGCCGATGCGGCGGATTTCCCAGGTCAGTTCAATGCCCGAAGCGGCCCGCACCCGCGCGCGCACCTCCTCGCCCAAGGCCTCGATCTCGGCGGCGGTGGCGCCGCCGGTGTTGATCAGGAAGTTGCAGTGCCGTTCCGAGACCTGGGCGGCGCCGATCTGCAATCCGCGGCAGCCGGCCCGGTCGATCAGCTCCCAGGCCTTGGCCCCTTCCGGGTTGCGGAAGGTGCTGCCGCCGGTACGGGACCGGACCGGCTGGCTTTCCTCGCGCTGCGCCCGGATCTCGTCCATCCGCGCGCGGATCGCCGCCGGATCGCCCGGCCGGCCGCGCAGACGCGCACCGGTGAAGATCCAGTCCGCAGGTGCCGCCGAGTGGCGATAGCCAAGGCCCAGCGCCGCGGCCGGCACCTCGTGGATGCGCCCGGCCCGGTCGACCGCGGTGGCCGAGACCAGGACATCGGCGATCTCGGCACCATAGGCCCCGGCATTCATCCGCAGCGCGCCGCCGATGGTGCCCGGAATGCCCGACAGGAATTCAAGCCCGGCGAGCCCCGCCCGCTGGGCGATCTCGGCCACGTTCACATCCAGCGCCCCGGCACCGGCGATCACCTCGGTGCCGTCGACCTCCATGTCGACGAAGCCCCGGCCAAGCCTGACCACGACACCGGCCACACCGCCATCGCGCACCAGCAGGTTGGAGCCGACACCGATCACCGTCACCGGCACATCGGCCGGCAGGGCGGCCAGGAAATCGGCCAGATCCTGCACGCCGGCCGGCTTGAACAGCGCCTCGGCCGGGCCGCCGACCCGGAACCAGGTCACCCGGTCCAGCATCGCGCCATGGCTGATCCGCCCGCGCACCGCCGGCAGGCGGCCGGCCAGCGGCAGGGCGGCGGCACCGCCCTCCCCGTCGGCGGCGGCGTGCCGGATGGTCTGCGTCAGGGCGGCATCGGTCATCACGCGCCGGCCTCCCCTTCGGCAGCAGCCAGTTCGCGCGGCAGTTTTTCGGCCCAGGCGGTGATGTTGCCGGCGCCCAGGCACACGACCATGTCGCCACTCGACACCAGCGGCTTCACCACGGCGGCCAGCGTCTCCGGCCCGTCCAGCGCCACCACATGGCGATGGCCGCGGGCACGCAGCCCCTCGATCAGGGCGTCACGGTCGATGCCCTCGATCGGGGTCTCGCCCGCCGCATAGACATCGGCCACCACCACGGTGTCGGCGTCGTTGAAGCAGGTGCAGAATTCCTCGAACAGGCTCATCAGCCGGCTGTAGCGGTGCGGCTGGACCACCGCCACCACCTTGTGGTCCCGGGCGACGCCGCGGGCGGCGCGCAGCACCGCCGCGATCTCCACCGGGTGGTGGCCGTAATCGTCGATCACCCGCACGCCGTTCGCCTCGCCGGTGACGGTGAAGCGGCGCTTCACACCCGCAAAGCCGGCCAGCGCCTTGCGCACCGCCTCGTCGGGAATGCCCAGCTCGTCGGCGACGGCGATCGCCGACAGCGCGTTCTGGACATTGTGCGGGCCGTGCATGGCCAGATGCAGATCGGCGACCCGCCGTTCCGACCCCGCCCGCCGGTCGCGGATGACCGCGGTGAAGCGGGCGCCGTCGACGTCGTGGCGCACGTCCACCGCCCGGATATCGGCCTGCGGGTTGAAGCCGTAGGTCACGATCCGGCGGTCCTGGATCTGGCCGATCAGGGCCTGAACCTCGGCATGGTCGCTGCACAGCACCGCCAGACCGTAGAACGGGATGTTCTCGACAAAGGTCCGGAAGGCTTCGCGCACCGCGGCGAAGCTGCGGTAGTGGTCCAGATGCTCGGGGTCGATATTGGTGACGATGGCGATCGTCGCCGGCAGCTTCAGGAAGCTGCCGTCGCTTTCATCCGCCTCCACCACCATCCACTCGCCCTCGCCCGGGCGGGCATTGGTGCCATAGGCGTTGATGATGCCGCCATTGATCACGGTGGGGTCGATGTCGCCCGCATCCAGCACCGCCGCCACCAGAGAGGTGGTGGTGGTCTTGCCATGGGTGCCGCCCACCGCCACCGCGGATTTGAGCCGCATCAGCTCTGCCAGCATCTCAGCGCGGCGCACCACCGGCAGGAAGCGCCGGCGCGCCTCGACCAGTTCCGGATTGTCCTGGCGGATCGCCGAGGAGACGACGACCACCGCGGCATTGGCGATGTTCTCCGCCGCATGGCCGATGGCGACGCGCACGCCCTTCGCGCGCAGCCGCCGGACATTCGCGTTCTCTGCGATGTCGCTGCCCTGCACGTCGTAGCCGAGGCCCTGAAGGATCTCGGCGATGCCCGACATGCCGATGCCGCCGATGCCGACGAAATGCAGCGTGCCGATGGTGAGCGGAATGCGCCTCATGCGGTCTCCTCGCGCCCGCCGAACGGCAGCGCGCCGCCCGTCGGGGTCTGGTTGGTCGCGGCGGCCCGAAGGCCACCCTCGGTATCGGCCGGCAGCGCCCGGCCTTCGGCCAGGGCCTCGACCAGATCGGCAAGCCTGGATGCGGCATCGGCCCGGCCGACGCCCAGCGCCGCCTCTGCCATGCGCGCCAGCCGGGCGGGGTCTTCCGCCAGATCGGCGATCACCCGGGCAAGCGCCTCGGGCGTTGCCGCAGGCTGGGCCATGGCGATCGCGGCGCCGGCATCGACCAGGGCGCGGGCATTGGCGGTCTGGTGGTCGTCGATCGCCCCCGGCAGCGGCACCAGCAGCGACGGCCGGCCGGCGGCCGCCAGTTCGGCGACGGTGGAGGCACCGGACCGCGCCACCACCAGATGGGCCGCGGCCAGCCGCGCCGGCATGTCGGCGAAGAAGGGCGCCAGTTCGACCGCGGCGAAGCCCTGACCGGCCAACGCCGCCTCGGCCCCGGCCATGTCCTCGGGCCGGATCTGGATCACCAGCCGGGTGCGGGCCTTCAGCGCCGCCGGCAGCAGGGCGGCTGCCCTGGGCAGGGTGGTGCCCAGAAAGCGTGCGCCCTGGCTGCCGCCGGTCGAAAACAACACGAATTCCGCGTCCGCCGCCGGGGCGGCATAGGGCATGTCGGCCACCGCCGCCACCTCGGCCCGCACCGGATTGCCGGTCACCCGCACCCGCGGGCGCGCCGCATCGGGCACCGCCTTGGTGTCCGCCACCGACAGCGCCAGCAGCCGCGCCTTGCGGCCGAGCAGACGGTTGGCACGGCCCAGCACCGCATTCTGTTCATGCAAACCCACCGGCAACCCGGCGAGCAGCGCCGCCAGCGTCGCCGGCAGGGCGGCGTAAGATCCGAAGCCGATCACGGCGGCCGGCGCCAGACGGCGCATCAGGCCGCGGGCCCTGGCCACACCGCGCAGCAGCTCGATAGCGCCCCTGATCCGCCGCCCCATCCCCATGCCGGACACGCCGCCCGCGGGCAGCGCATGCACATCCACGCCCTCGGGCATGCGGACATGGGCGACGCCCCGGGCGTCGGTCGCGAAATCGACCGTCCAGCCGCGCCGGATCAGCTCGGCCGCGAGTGCCCGGGCCGGGAAGACATGGCCGCCGGTGCCGCCGGTGGTGACGACGATGCGGCCGCGGGTCTGAACGGTGCGGAGAGCGGTCATCGCGTGCCCTCCAGATAGCGGCGGCGGGTCAGCGCCAGCATCATGCCGAGCCCGGCTGCGGTTGCGACCAGCGACGAGCCACCATAAGAGATCAGCGGCAGGGTCATGCCGGTGGTCGGCATCAGATGGACCGCGACGCCCATATTGATGAAGGCCTGCAGACCGAAGCTGCCGAGCAGGCCCGAGACCGCCAGCACGACGAACAGGTCGCGTTCCTGCATCATCCGCATATAGCCGCGCAGGATGATGCCGCCGAAGGCCGCGATCATCAGCAGGCAGGCCAGCGCACCGAATTCCTCGGCGGTGACCGCGAAGATGAAGTCGGTATGGGCGTCGGGCAGCACCGCCTTGACCAGGCCCTCGCCCGGGCCGCGGCCGATCAGCCCGCCATTCTGGATCGCCGAAAGCGAGGTCATGATCTGGTAGTTGTCGCCGCTCGACGGGTCGAGGAAGCGGTCGATGCGGCTGGCCACATGGTCGAGCATCAGATAGCCGCCGACCAGGCCGGCCAGGCCGCCGCCGACCACCAGCGCCACCAGGATCCAGGGCAGGCCGGCGACGAAGACCTGTACCGACCAGGTGCCGAGCACCAGCATGGTCATGCCGAAATCGGGCTGGGCGACGATGAAACCGACCACCCCCACCAGCATGGCGACCGTGACCAGATAGCCGGTCAGATTGCGCCGCACCCGCGCATCGGCCAGCGCCCAGGCGGTGGTGATGCAGAAGAAGGGCCGCACGAATTCCGAGGGCTGGATCGCGATCGGGCCGGCGCCGATCCACTGGCGCGCGCCCTTGATCTCGGTGCCGACCACCGGCACCAGGGCCAGCAGCAGCAGAAAGACGGCGAAGCAGATGCCACCGACCGATTTCACCTGATCGGGGCTGAGCAGCGACAGGCCGATCATCACCAGCACCGCCGGGATCACGAACAGCGCCTGACGGATGACGAAATGATAGGTCGGCGCGCCGATGCGGTTGGCGACGGCGGGCGAGGCCGCCATGGTCAACACGATGCCGGCGAGCACCAGCAGCAGGATCAGCAGCAGGGCGACCCGGTCGACGGTCCACCACCAGCGGGCGACGAGGCTGGTATCGGTGCGGGCGAAGGCGATCATGACCGTCCCTCCAGCCGGGCGGCGACCGCGGCACGGAACACGTCGCCGCGATGCTCGAAACTCTTGAACTGGTCGAAAGAGGCACAGGCCGGCGACAGCAGCAGCGCCGTGCCCTCCCCCGCCTGGGCGTCTGCGGCGATATCGGCCAGCGCCTGATCCAGCGCCGCCTCCAGCGTGCCGCTGGCCGTCCACCGCACCTCGTCTCCCAGCGTGCGCGAGAAGCCTTCGGCGGCCTCGCCGATCAGATAGGCATGGGCGACGCGGTCGAACCACGGCCGGAGCGATGCGATACCGCCCGCCTTGGCGACCCCGCCCGCAATCCAGTAGATCCGCCGGAAGGCATCCAGCGCCGGGCGGGTGGCCTCGGCATTGGTCGCCTTGCTGTCGTTGACGATCGCGACCGGGCCGATATGGCCCACCGTCTCCAGCCGATGTGCCAGGCCCGGATAGCTGCGGATGCCGGCGGAGATGTCGTCGGGGGCAAGGCCGAGCGCCCGGGCGGCGGCATAGGCGGCGGCGGCGTTCTGGCCGTTATGGCGGCCGCGCAGCGTGTCGATGCCGGCCAGGTTCATCACCGGCCGGGCGCCGCCGTTCAGGTCGTCGATGAGCCGGAAATCCTCGTCGACCCAGACACCGCCGGCCACCGGGCGGGTGGCGGCGATCGGGATCACCCGCAGCCGGCCTTCGGCGGCGAGTGCATCGAAGACCTCGATCGACGGGCCGTCGTCGCAGCCGATCACCGCGGTGGCGCCGGCCGGCTGCTGATCGAACAGCCGGCGCTTGGCCGCGACATAGCCGGCGAAATCGCCATGGCGGTCGATATGATCGGGGCTGAGGTTCAGCAGCACGCCGACATCGGCCGCAAACCGGCTGGTCAGGTCCAGCTGATAGGACGACAGCTCCAGCACGTAAAGGTCAGCCGCACCCAGCGCCGGCAGGGCCAGCGGCGCGATGCCGAGATTGCCGCCGACCGCCGCACGCGCCGGTGCGCCCTCGGCGGTGGTGCCGGCGATCCGGCCGATGATATGGCCCAGAAGCGCGGTCGTGGTCGACTTGCCGTTGGTGCCGGTGATGGCGGCATAGCGCGCCTCCCCGCAGGCGGCAAACAGCAGGTCGACATCGCCGGTGATCGCGACATGGGCGGCCCGCGCCCGACGCACGGTCTCGTGCGGGCGGGGGAAGTGCAGCGGCAGGCCGGGGGCGGCCACCAGCAGGTCGACCGCCTTCCAGTCGATGGCATCCGGCGCCAGCACCTCGGCCCCGGCCTCGGCACCGGCCGTACGGGCTGGCTGGTTGTCGTCCCAGGCGATGACCCGGGCACCGCCGGCCTTCAGCGCCCGGATGGTGGCGAGCCCCGACCGCGCAAGCCCCGCCACGACCACGCACCGCCCCGCAACGCCGGGCACGACCGGGGTCGGCAGCGTGGCATCGGGGATCAGGGTTGAGATCGGGTTCGGGCTCATGGGACGGGCTCGCCTCTTCAGCGCAGCTTGAGGGTGGACAGGCCGACAAGGGCCAGGACGAAGGCGATGATCCAGAAGCGGATCACGATGGTGCTCTCGGCCCAGCCCTTCTTCTCGAAGTGATGGTGCAACGGCGCCATGCGGAAGACGCGCTTGCCGGTCAGCTTGAACGAGGCGACCTGGACCATCACCGAGACGGTCTCCAGCACGAACAGCCCGCCGATCACGGCCAGTACCAGTTCATGCTTGGTCACCACGCTGATCGCCCCCAGCGCACCACCCAGCGACAGCGAGCCGGTATCGCCCATGAACACCATGGCCGGCGGCGCGTTGAACCAGAGGAAGCCGAGGCCGGCGCCCACCAGGGCGCCGCAGAGCACCGTCAGCTCACCCGTGCCGGGGACGTAGTGAACCTGCAGGTATTCGGCATAGATCGCATTGCCGACCAGATAGGCGATGAAGGCGAAGCTCGACGCCGCAATCATCACCGGCACGATGGCCAGGCCGTCGAGCCCGTCGGTGAGGTTCACCGCATTGCTCGACCCGATCATCACGAACACCGCGAAAGGCACGTACAGCAGGCCCAGATCCAGCAACACGTTCTTCACGAACGGGATGGCAAGACCCGAGGCCTGATCGTCGAGGGCGATGTACTGCACCCAGACCGCGGCGGCGACGCCGATCAGGGTCTGAAGCAGCAGCTTCGCCTTGCCGGGCAGGCCCTTGGGGTTGCGCCGGACGACCTTCAGGTAGTCGTCGGCGAAGCCGATCAGGCCGAAGCCCAGCGTCACCATCAGCACGATCCAGACATAGGCGCTGGTCAGGTCCGCCCAGAGCAGGGTGGAGAGGCCGGCGCCGGTCAGGATCAGCACGCCGCCCATGGTGGGGGTGCCGCGCTTTTCGATCAGATGCCGCTCGGGGCCGTCGCTGCGGATCGGCTGACCCTCGCGCTGCTTGCGACGCAGCCAGCGGATCAGACTGGGGCCGAGCACGAAGCTGATCAGCAGCGCCGTGATCAAAGCGCCGCCCGTCCGGAACGTCAGGTACCGGAAGACGTTCAGGAAGCTCAGATCGCTCGAAAGCGGATAGAGCAGATTGAAAAGCATGCGTGCTCCAAAACCGTGTCGGCCACCGGCAGCCCTGCCGGTGCCGCGGCCCGTTAACCCTTGTCCGTATCCGTGTCCGCAGGCCGGGCACCCGCAGCCTTCAGGGCCGCGATCACCCGTTCCATGCGCATGCCGCGCGACCCCTTGACCAGCACCACATCCCCCGGAGCGACGCCCCGGACGACGGCAGGTGCCAGATCTTCCGCCGTGTCGGCATGGCCGCCCCGACGATCGGGATCGAGCCCATCGTGGAGATGCACCATGGCCGGCCCGGCGGTGTAGACGACCGCCACCCCCGCGTCAACGAGGGGAGCTGTGAGTTCTCGATGAAGACGCTCGGCGTGATCGCCCAGCTCCAGCATGTCGCCCAGAACCACCACCAGCCGGCCGCCTTCGGCCCGGGCCAGATCGGCCCCGAGCGCGATCGCCGCCCGCATCGATTCCGGGTTGGCGTTGTAGGTTTCGTCGATCACCAGCAGCCCGCCGCCGGCGGTGGGCATGCGGATCTGGGTGCCGCGGCCTTCGGGCGCTTCCAGCGCCGCCAGCGCCGCCGCCCCCGGGCCCGGCTCCAGCCCCAGCCCGTGCAGCACGCCCAGCACCGCCAGCGCGTTCTCCACCCAATGGGCCCCGGGCACGCCGATCACGAAATCCACCGGCCGGCCGGCGACCTCGGCCGCGACCGCCGTGCCGCCACCCGCCGGCGTCGCCTTGATCAGGCGGATCATGGCGCGCTGGGCGCCGTGGCGGCTGGCGGCGAAATCGACGATGCGGGTCGCGGGATGGCCCAGCAGCACCGCCGCGGCCAGCCGGTCGAAATGCCGGTTGTCGCGGTTCAGCACCGCCACGCCGTCGGCTTCCAGCCCGTTGAAGATCTCGGCCTTGGCGTCGGCGATCTCTTCCTCGTTGCGGAAATTGCCGAGATGCGCCGGCGCCACCTTGGTGACCAGCGCCACATGCGGCCGGGCGAGGCGCGAGAGCGCGTCGATCTCGCCCGGATGGTTCATGCCCAGCTCCAGCACCGCATAATCGGCATCGGCCGGCATCCGCGCCAGCGACAGCGGCACGCCCCAATGATTGTTGAAGCTGCGCAGGCTTTGATGGACCACCCCATAGGCGCCGAGCGCGCGGGCGATGGCGCCACGGGTGCCGGTCTTGCCGACACTGCCGGTCACCGCCACCACCCGGCCGCCGAAACGGGCCCGGGCTGCTGCACCCAGCGCCTGCAGGGCGGCCATGGTGTCACCCACCCGGATCAGTCTTGCGGCCGCATCGGCGGGCAGATCTTCGGGCACCCGGTGGACCAGGGCCGCGGCCGCGCCATTGGCCAGCGCCGCCGCCAGATAGTCGTGGCCATCATTGCTGTCGCCCAGAAGCGCCACGAACAGATCGCCGGGCCGCACCTCCCGGCTGTCGATCGCGACACCCGAGATGGCGGCATCGACACCCGAAACGGAACCACCGGTTGCCGTCGCCACCGCTTCGATGGTCCAGAGAGGCCGCGTGACGTTCATGCCGCCCCTCCCCCGATCACGGTCCCACCATGAGCATGAAGCGCCGCGCGCGCGACCTCGCGATCGTCGAAGGGCAGCACCCGGTCGCCGATCTTCTGGCCGGTCTCGTGGCCCTTGCCGGCGATCACCAGCACGTCGCCGGCCCCAAGGCCGGCAATCGCGGCATCGATCGCCGCCGCCCGGTCGCCGATCTCGACCAGGCCGGGACCGGCCGCCAGAATCTCGGCGCGGATCGCGGCCGGGTCCTCGCTGCGCGGATTGTCGTCGGTGACGATGGCGTGGTCGGCCTCGCGCAGTGCGATCTTCCCCATCGCCGGCCGCTTGGTGCGGTCGCGATCGCCGCCGCAGCCGAACACCGTCACCACCCGGTCGTGGGCATGGGGGCGCACCGCCTTCAGCACCGTCTCCAGCGCATCGGGGGTATGGGCATAGTCGACCAGAACCGGCGCGCCGGCGGCGCTGGTGCCGACCTGCTCCATCCGGCCGGGCACCGCCTTCAGATAAGGCAGCGCCGCCACCACCGCCTCGGGCGATGCGCCGCAGCCGATGGCGAGCCCCATGGCGGCCAGCACGTTGTGCGCCTGGAAGCTGCCGGTCAGCCCCAAGCCGAATTCGTGGCGCTGGCCGCGATATTCGATCGCCACATGCAGGCCGCCACCGGTCATCGGCTCCACCGAGACCAGGCGCAGCACCCGGGCCTTGCGGCCGTAATCGATCACCGCCAGCGGCCGCTTCAGCGCCGCGCGGACAAAATGGTCGTAATGGCTGCTGTCGGCATTGATCACCGCATAGCCGGCCGGCGCCGCGATCTCGGCGAACAGCTTCAGCTTGGCGTCGCGATAGGCCTCGATCGTGCCGTGATAGTCCAGATGATCATGAGTGAGGTTGGTGAAGGCGACCGCGACCGGCGCGATCCCGTCCAGCCGGTGCTGATCCAGCCCATGGCTGGAGGCTTCCATCGCCAGATGCCCCACCCCGGCCCGCGCCGCCTGATCCAGCAGGCGATGCAGGGCCACCGGGTCGACCGTGGTCAGCCCCGGCGCCGCCAGATCGCCCGGCCCGTCATAGCCGAGCGTGCCGAGGCTGGCGGCGGCCAATCCCAGCCGCACCCAGATCTGGCGGGTGAACGAGACCACAGAGCTTTTGCCGTTGGTGCCCGTGACAGCCGCGATCACGCCCGGCCGCTTCGGATAGAAGCGGCTGGCCATCCGCGCCAGCGCGCCACGCACTTCCGGGGTTTCGACCAGTGCAACACCCGCCGGCACCACCGTACCTGTGGGCGCGAGCACCGCGACGGCCCCCGCCGCCACGGCTTCGGGAATGAAGTCACGGCCGTCACGCACCGTGCCCGGAACGGCGGCAAAGAGCATGCCCGGCCGCACGGCGCGGCTGTCGGCGGTGATGCCCGTGATCCGGGTATCACCGCCGATCGCGGTCGCATCGCGGTCGATCAGCTCAATAAGCCGCATTCGTCACCTCGGTATCCGACTGGGGAAGATCGGCGGTGACGGAGGTTTCGTCCTCGTCGCCCACCAGCGCATAGCGCAGCTCGTTGTCGCGGTTCTGCGGCAGCACCGGCATCGGGTTGGGGCTGCCATCGGCCGACATCGGCCGCACGCCCAGGATCGGCGCGATCCGGCGGATCAGTTCACCCGCCGTCGGGGCGGCGTTCCAGCCCGAGGTCGAATAGCCATAGGTCTTGGGCGTGGGCTTGGGCTCGTCGAGCGTGACCAGCACCACATAGCGCGGATCCTGCATCGGGAAGCCGCCCAGGAACGAGGTCAGCAGCGCCTTGCGCCGATAGCCGCCGGCGCCGGCCTTTTCGGCCGTGCCGGTCTTGCCGCCAACCAGATAGCCCGGCACCTGCGCCTTCTTGGCGGTGCCGTCCTGGACCACGCTGACCATCATCTTGCGCACCTGGGCGGTGACCTGCTCGTTGATGATCTGCTCGCGCACCACACGCTCGCCCGGCTGATGTTTGATCAGCGTCGCCGGCACCTTGTAGCCGCCATTCATCAGCACCGCCATGCCGCCCACGGCCTGAAGCGGGCTGACCGCCGCACCATGGCCGAAGCCGATGGTCATCACGTTGACCTCGCGCCACGGATGGGGTGCCTGAGGCAGGCCCACTTCCGGCAGCTCGATCCGGGCCGGGGTCAGGAAGCCGAAGCGGCGCATATAGTCCTGCTGCCGGGTGGCGCCCACCGCCAGCGCCATCTTGGCGGCGCCGATATTGGACGAATAGAGCATGATCTCGGGCACGCTCAGCCAGCGCCGCTCGGGATGGAAGTCGCGGATGGTGAAGCGGCCGATCTTGATCGGGTCGGTCGCGTCATAGCCGCCGTCGATCTTGACCACGCCCGCATCCAGCGCCTCGGCGGCGGTGAAGGCCTTGAAGATCGAGCCCATTTCATAGACGCCGAGCGTCGCCCGGTTGAACATCGCCGGGTCTTGGGGATTGACCGGCGCATTCGGGTCGAAATCGGGCAGCGACACCATGGCCAGGATCTCGCCATTGCGCGCATCCATCACGATGCCGGTCGCACCGATCGTCTGGAATTCCTGCATCGCATCGCGCAGCACGTCACGCAGCGCCTGCTGAACGCGGATGTCGAGCGAGGTGACCAGCGGCCCGCGGCCGGTTTCGGCGCGTTCCCGCAGCGTGCGGTCCAGCCCCTGCTCCAGCCCGCCGCGGCCGGTGTTGTCGATATTGGTGAAGCCGATGACATGAGAGGTCAGCCGCCCCTGGGGATAGATCCGGCGCTGCTCGCGCTGAAAATAGAGCCCGGGGATGCCGAGGGCGTTGATCTCGTATTGCTGTTCAGGCTTCAGACCGCGCTGGATCCAGACGAAACGCCGGTCGCCCGACAGCTGGGCGATCAGATCGGTCTGGTTCAGATGCGGCAGCACCGTGCGCAGCTTGACCGCCGACTCCACCGGATCCAGCACCAGCTTGGGATCGGCATAGAGCGAGGCGGTGATCAGGTTGGAGGCCAGCAGCACCCCGTTGCGGTCGGTGATGTCGGCGCGGTCCAGCACCAGCTGCGGCGGCGGCGCGCCACGGGCGACCCGGGGCTCGCCGCCTTCATGCAGCACGCCCACCGCGATCAGCTTGATCGAGAGCGCGATGAAGGCGAGCGCGAAGAAGGCCGCGGTGAACAGCACGCGGTTGCGCCCCGTTTCCAGCGCCTGCTTCACATTGCCGTCGAGCTTGACCGCCCGGGCGACGCCAAGCCGCACCCGGCGGGCGCGCGGCAGCGGCACGCGCGGCTTGCGCGGGGCCTCGGGCGCCGTGTTCTCAGGGCGGCCGCGATCGTCGCGGCGGGGACCGAAGCGGTCGTCGCGGGTCATCGCGCACCCCCTGTCAACACCACGCCGCCCTGATCGAGAACACTGTCCACGGCCGCATCGATGGAGGATCGCGGCGCCGGCTGTGCGGCAGCGACGGTCGTATTGCGCGGCGCCGGCACATGATCGACCAGCGGCCACGAGGCCGGCGGCGTACCGGGCTTGGATTTCGGCCGGGGCTCGGTCTCGGCGCGCGGCAGCGGCAGAGAGGCCAGGCTCACCAGCTGGCGCCCCTCGAGCGGCTTGATCTCCAGATATTCACCCGCCAGCCGCTCCAGCCGCTCGGGATTGTTCAGATAGGCCCATTCGGCCTTGAGCACGTGGATCGCCTCCTGCTCGCGCAGCAACTCGGCATTGCGCGCGACATAGGCATCCTCCAGGCTCGCGACCCGGTATTTCACCCAGAACAGACCGGCCGCGATCGCGGCGGTGCAGCCCAGAAGCAGGACGGTGCCGGGACGGATCATCGGGCAGGCTCCCTGAACAGGCCCTGGGCATCGGCGGGGGCATCCCAGGCGGCGGCATCGGTGCGCCGGGCGGCACGCAGCTTGGCGGAGCGGGCCCGCGGATTGGCGGCGGTCTCGGCCTCGCCCGCAATGATCGGCCGCGTGCCGGCAATGGCGAAGCTGGGGGCCGTGCGGTCGCGGTCGGCCACGATCGCGACATGGCGCGACGGGTTGGCGCCGCGGCCGGCCCGCGCGGTCAGGAACCGCTTCACCAGCCGGTCTTCCAGGCTGTGGAAGGTGACCGCCGCCAGACGGCCGCCGGGCTTCAGCCGGCGCTCGGCCGCCACCAGCCCGCGCAGGATCTCGCCCAGCTCGTCGTTCACATGGATGCGGATCGCCTGGAAGCTGCGGGTCGCCGGGTCGATCTGGTCGCGGCCGCGCGGCGGCAGGGCGGAACGCACCGCCTCGGCCAGCGCCGCCGTGGTCTCGAACGGCCGGCCGCGGGTGATCGCCCGCGCCACCCGGCGCGAGGCCCGCTCCTCGCCATAGATCCAGATCACGTCGGCGATCTCGCGCTCTTCGGCTGTGTTCACGAAATCGGCGGCGCTCATGCCCGCCCGCTCCATGCGCATGTCGAGCGGCCCGTCATGGCGGAAGGAAAAGCCGCGCTCCGCCTGATCCAGCTGCATGGACGACACGCCGAAGTCGAAGGCGACCACGTCGACCATCGGCTCGCCTGCGGCATCGAGCAGCGCTTCCATGTCGCCGAACCGGCCCTGCAGAAAGCGGAAGCGGCCGCCGCTCTCGGCTTCCAGCGCCCGGCCCGCCTCGGCCGCGGTCGGGTCGCGATCAATGCCGTAGACCCGGGCGGCGCCGGCCGCCAGATAGCCGCGGGAATAGCCGCCGGCCCCGAAGGTCGCATCGACCACCACCGCGCCCTCGACGGGGGCGGAGGCGGCCAGCACCTCGGGCAGCAGCACGGAAACATGGGGAGCGGTGGTCGCGGACATGGACATGATCATGCGCCCTCCCCGCCTTCGGAGGGTTCGACGGAGGCGGCCGGGGCCGGCCGGCCGATCGCAGGCGCGCGCGTGGGATCGAGCCGCAGCCGGCCACGATTGGCCAGCGCCAGCTCGCGCGCCGCCGCCTGGTGCTCGGCGAAACGCTCCGGCTGCCACAGCTCGAAGGTACGGCCCTTGCCCACGAAGATCACCTTGTCTTCCAGCCCCGCGATCTCCATCAGCCGCTTCGACAGCACCACACGACCTTCGGTATCGAAGGGCAGCTGCTGGCATTCGGCGAGGATGGCGGTCGCGAAGGCGTCACGCTCTTCCGAGAACGGATCGAACGTCTCGATACTTTCCGACAATTGAAGGATACGATCGTAGCCAGAGGCTTCGACCGCCGGGTTGATGAACGACGGATAGGCGACGATACCCTTGAACTCCTGGTTGCCAAGAGCAGCACGGAACTGAGGGGGCACCGACACGCGAGCCTTCTTGTCGATCGGCTTTTCGAATGTCGACAGGAACAGCGCCACCCGGCGAACTCCTCGAGACCACTCTGCTCCGGAGGGACCGGAGCCCTGCTGGCGTTGCCCTCCATGGCTGGCCGGTCCGATCGCCGGGGGCGATCTTTCAGGCCAGGCCCCGAAATCTGGACCAGGACTTTCCGAAGCGGACCCCTCTGCCCTGGTGCCCGTTTCCGCCCGCCGCTCTGGAACGGCCCGTCGCTCTGGAACGAATTGGGAGGAGATGGGCAAACCTGGGAATTTTTGGATCCTTGAGCCGAAGGTATCGAATGGCCCTTAGGGGGTCAAGCGGACATTCCGCTGGAAGTCCTTGAAAATTCTTCGATGAAACAGATGCTTGGCAAATGCTGCGCACATATATCAGGAACAGGGCCCAGGGCCTTGAAATCACGGGACAGTGTTCGAGTGACCGTGAACAAAACGTGAACTTATGAATCCTTGCAGGATGCAACAGTGGCAGCATCGCCAAGCATATGTCGGGAGAGCACCCTGTCCCAGATTTTCCCAAAAATGATTCAGCCATCCCATCCCTGCCCAAGGCCGGGACCGATGGCCGAGTGTGCGCGCCCGCGTGCGCACATATGGGAGAGGATGGGATAAGGGGGTCAGACGGCCTGTAAGCCGGGTTCTGTCCACACCCCGAAGGGGCGCTGGATGACCATTCCTCTGGGACGCCCGTCGCCGGACGCCTCTCGCGACCAACCCGAACCGCCAGGCCGGAAACAGGCCCTGCCGCAACCGAGGGTTTCGATCCGGCACGCGGTTCCTATTCGGTCTTGCTCCCGGTGGGGTTTACCATGCCGCCCCCGTTGCCGGGGGCGCGGTGCGCTCTTACCGCACCCTTTCACCCTTACCCGGCACGCACAGGCAACCCGAAGGTTTCATGTCCGCCGGCCGGGCGGTCTGCTCTCTGTGGCACTTTCCCTGGGGTCGCCCCCGCCGGGCGTTACCCGGCACCGTGTTTCCGTGGAGCCCGGACTTTCCTCCCCGCCATCCGCCCGAAGGCGCCGACAGGGCGGCCATCCGGCCGTCTGAACCCGGCGCCACCATGCAGCAGCGCCCCCGGCCGGTCAAGAACAGGCTGCTCAGTCTGCGCGCGGATCCCGGGCGAACAGCTGCTCCACCGCGAAGATCATCTGGGCGGTATCGGGCCCGCAGATGCCGCCGGCCAGCCCCAGGAAGCGCGACTGGAAGGCATGGACCACCGATCGGGTGACCAGATCATAGATGCCGTCGACCTGGATCCGGTAGCCGATCGCCGCCAGCGCCCGCTGGATGTCGGTGACGGCCTGGCCGGTATCGCCTTCGCCGAGCGTCAGGCCCATCTCCCCCGGCACCGGCCGATTGGCCGGCATCAATGCCAGCCCCTTCGCCGCCAGCCGGTACCAGTCGAACCGCTCGCCCGGATCGTATTTGCGCGCGGGTGCGATGTCGGAATGCCCCACCACCCGGGCCGGCGCGATGTCGTGACGGGCCAGAATGCCGCCCAGCAGCGCCTCCACCGCCTGCATCTGTGGCTCCGGGAAGTCGCGATAGCCCCATTCATGGCCGGGATTGACGATTTCAATGCCGATCGAGACGTCGTTCAGCCGCTCGCGCCCGCGCCACCACGACACGCCGGCATGCCAGGCGCGGCGGTCTTCCGGCACCATGCGGGTGATGCGGCCGTCCTCTTCCACCACCCAATGGGCGCTGACCCGCGAGGCCGGGTCGGCCAGCCAGTCGATGGCGACCTCGGCCGTGGGCATGCCGGTATAGTGCAGCACCACCATGTCGGGCCGCGCCCCGTCGGGCCGCGCATCGTGATTGGGCGAGGGCCGGTCGGCCAGCGGGAAGCGGGCGAGTTCGGGAAAATGGTCGGCGATTTGGGCAGACATGGGACGGAACCCCCGATCGGGATCAGCGCAGCCGCCTGAGCGGCCCCGGCAGACGACGAAGCTGGACCACGGCAACCCCGGAGACGATGAACACCCCGCCCACCATCTCCATAAGCCCCATGGTCTCGCCCATCAGCAGCACGCCGGCAAGCACGCCGCAAACCGGCACCAGCAGCATGTAGATCGTGACCTGGCCCACGGAATAGCGGCCGAGCAGGAAATACCAGGCGCCATAGGCGATCAGCGAGGCGCCGCCCAGGATATAGGCCAGCGCCACCACCGTCGCCCAGTCCAGATTGGCCAGCGCATCCCTCTGCCCGTCTTCGAACAGGAAGGACAGGATCAGCAGCGGCCCGACACAGAACGGGCCGAGCCAGGCATTCAGCATCTGCGGCGACAGCGCCCCATGCCGGCCCAGCTGCTTGATCTGGACATTGGCATAGGCCCAGAGCCCGCCGGCCATCAGCCCCACCGCCAGCCCGTCGAGCTGGGTCAGCACCTTGGGATCGCCCGCCACCAGCACCACCCCGATCATGCCCAGCACCAGACCCGCGATGTGGCGCTTCGTCAGCTTCTCTCCCAACACCGCCCAGGCACAGACCGCGGCGAAGGGCACCTCGATCTGGATCGCGACCGACATGGTCGAGGCATCGACGCCCAGCGACAGCGCCACGAACATCAGCCCGAAATGCCCGACGCCGAGCGTCAGACCGATGCCCGCCAGCAAAGGCAGCTGGCTGCGCCGCGGCCAGGGCAGGAAGGGCGCCAGAATCAGGAACAGCACGCCGAAGCGCAGCGCCACCAGAAACAGCGGCGGCACGGTCGCGGTCGCGATTTTGACCGCGACGAAATTGCCGCCCCAGATCGCCACCACCAGCAGCGCCAGCAGCACATGGCCGGGCGTCATCGGCGTGATGGCCGGTGCCGGAACCGGCGCGGAGGCGGCGCGGCTCACGGCCGGGCCTTCGCGGCGGCGATCGCCTCGCGCTTCTCTTCCAGTTCCAGCCAGCGCTCCTCGGCCGCATCCAGCTCGGCCCGCGCGGCGGCGGTGCGTTCGGCAGCCGCCTGGGCGGCGGCGGGATCGCGGGCATAGAGGCCGGGATCGGCCATCGTCTCGGCCAGTTTCGCGATCTCGGCTTCCAGTTTCTCCATGGTCTTCGGCAGCAGGTCCAGCTCTCGCGCTTCCTTGAAGGTGAGCTTCTGCGGCGCCTGGGCGCGGGGCTTCTCCTGGGGTTTCGCCTCGGCCCTGCGGGCCGCCGCCTCCACCCGTCCGGCCTCGCGCGCCGCCTCGGCGGCCTTGCGGCGCTGGGTGTCGGCATCACTCCAGCCGCCGGCATATTCGGTGATCACGCCATCGCCATCGACCGCAATCACCGAGGTCGCCAGCCGGTCGAGGAAGGCACGGTCATGGCTGATCAGCAGCACCGTGCCGTCATACTGGTCGAGCACGTCTTCAAGCAGCTCCAGCGTGTCGAGGTCGAGATCATTGGTCGGCTCGTCCATGACCAGCAGGTTGCAGGGCTTCAGGAACAGCTTGGCCAGCAGCAGGCGGTTGCGCTCGCCGCCCGACAGCGCCTTGACCTTCTGCCGGGCCTGGCCCTCGTCGAACAGGAAGTCGCGCAGATAGGCCACCACATGGCGCGGCTGGCCGCGCACCACCACCTGGTCGCCGCCGCCATCGGCCAGCGTGTCCCAGAGCGTCGCCTCGGGATCGAGTGCGGCGCGGTGCTGGTCGAAATAGGCGATCTCCAGATTGGTGCCGAGCCGCACCTCGCCCTGATCGGGCTGAAGCTCGCCGATCAGCATCTTGACCAGCGTGGTCTTGCCGGCGCCGTTGCGGCCGATGATGCCCACCCGGGCGCCGCGCATGATCCGGGTCGAAAACCCGTCGGCCACCGTGATCGGCCCCGAGGGCGTATCGAAATGCTTGACCAGGTTCTCGGCCTCGATCACCAGCCGGCCGCTGGTATCGGCGGTGGCGACCGCGATGCCGGCACGGGCGCGGGTGCGCTCGATATCCTGGCGTTCGGTCGCAAGCGTTGCACGCAGTTCGTGCACGGCGCGGGCGCGGCGCTCGTTGCGCTTGCGCCGGGCGGTCAGCCCTTCGTTCAGCCACAGGGTCTCGCGGGCCAGCTTGTCCGCCATCTTGGCCAGACGCTGATCCTCTTCGGCGCGCAGATCCTCGATCTGGGTCTCGAAGGCCTGATAGCCCATGTCGTAGCGGGTCAGCCGGCGCCGGTAGAGCCAGGCGACCGATCCGGCCACCCGCTCCAGAAAGGCGCGGTCATGGCTGATCACCACCAGCCCGCCGCGGAAGCGCTGCAGCTCGCCTTCCAGCCATTCGATGGTCGGCAGGTCCATATGGTTGGTGGGCTCGTCCAGCATCAGCAGCTCGGGCTCGATGGCCAGCGCCCGCGCCAGCGCCGCCCGGCGCCGGGTGCCGCCCGACAGCTCGCTCATCTGCCGTTCGGGATCCAGCGACAGCGGCACCGCCACCTGGTCGACCCGGTAATGCCGGTCGCCCTGCCCCGCCTCGACCAGCCCCTCTTCTATATAGGCCCGCACGGTGGTGCCGGCGGGGGTCTGCGGATCCTGGGCCATATAGGCGGCGCGCAGGCCCGGCCGCCGGGCGATCTCGCCGCCATCTGGCTCGATCAACCCGCCCATGATCCGGAGCATGGTCGACTTGCCGGCACCGTTGCGCCCGACCAGCGCGATCCGGTCGCCGGCCGAGACGGCGATGGTCGCCTCCTCGATCAGGTCGCCGCCACCACCCAGGGTGACGCGGATGCCGGTGAGAGAGATGAGCGGTGCGGACATGGGATGACGGACTTCCGGACGAAGGACGGGGATCGCGGCATGGCCGCTGGAGATGCGTGGCGAGGCGGCCGCAGGATGCGACGGACGCCCCGCCGGTTCAAGGCCCGCCTGCGCATGCCGCGCCTGCAAGCCTGTTCGCCGGCCGAAAGTGTCTCTGAAGGAATTGCGAGGCGATGCAGGGGCGGCTCAGAACCGCCGGAGGGGACCACCATGCCGGCTGGACCAGACGGCCCTGCCCTCGGGCTCGTACAGACAGAGATTGCCGTCATCCTGCATGACCAGCGTGCGTCCCGGTCGGTTCAGGTCGATGGCAGGGTCGTGAAGCGCCATGATCGGGACCGCCTGATCGTCATAGATCACCAGATTGCCGTCATCCTGGACAGCCAGTGCGCCCGGCCTGCGGGTATTGGACCAGCTTCCCGAGGCCCATTCGACGTCCTGCCGGATAGGTTTGTCACGCCGGTACACCACCGCATGGCAATCCTCCTGGAAGACGAAATCGTAATCGCCATCGGGAGAACACAGGCTCTCACCCGGCAGCAGCGCCTGACCGGCGACCAGACGATCGGATCGCCCGAAACGGTACCAGCCGGCACCCGGATCGGCCTTGAACAGATCTGCACCATATTGCTGGCGTGTGATCAGATTCCGCCCCACGATCCAGGAGTAGTCCGTATTGGTATGGAACATGGCCCGGCGGCTGAACGAGGCATCGGTGATGAACAGGCTGATGGTGGATCCGCCGGTGACGTTCGCCCAGCCCGTCGGCCCCAGATAGGAGAGCGGGTTCCAAAGCCCGGTGTCCAGGACCCTGACCGACTGTTTGGGGGCGATCCTGAGGGCGTTTTCGTCGAAGAAGGTCTTCACCGTCGCGATCTCCGCCGCCGCCTTGTTGCGACGTTCTCGCTCCTGGATCGTCAGATTGGTGCCCTTGACCCATTTATAGGCCTGGCTGCCGGCGGAGGCCACCTCGCGCAGCGGGGCCGAGACCCGCCAGATGGTCTGCAGCAGCGAGACCAACCTTTGCAGCCGGCTCAGATTGTTGACGGCAGTGGCGGCCGTCGCCGCGCCGGCACCTGCGCCGAGCCCGGCTGTCGCCACGGTGATCAGCACCCCCATCGCGACGCCGCTCAGGATTTCGCCGAAGACGTAATCCTTATTGGGCGACACGATCACGTATATCGGCTCGTCCAGCGTGTTGGTGATGTGGATCGCATGTGCCATGACACGTCCTTTTCCGGAAAATACATAGAGAATCCCGCGGCCTCCGCCACCGATTTCCGGAAGTTTACGGCACGTCACGTGAGAGTGCGAGATAGTATCATTCTATTGAATTGTTCGCGTGGCGTTACCGCGCCCCGCGCAGCCTCAGGATCCGGTCATAGGCCTCGTTGATCGCCGCGATCTTGCGGGTGGCGATCTGGATCATCTCTTCGGGCAGGCCTTCGGCCACCAGGCGATCGGGGTGGTGTTCGCGGGCGAGGCGGCGATAGGCGGCCTTCACCTCGTCCATCGGGGCGTCACGCGAAATGCCCAGAATGGCATAGGGGTCGGCATCGCCGCCGGGTTCGATGCCGCGTATGGCCAGCAGCCGGTCGAGCACGGCGCGGTCCAGGCCGAACAGCCGGGCGACCTCGGTCAGGAAGCGGCGTTCGGCCTCGCCAACCGAACCATCGGCACGGGCGATCTCCAGCAGGGCGTCAAGCAGTTCTTCCAGCACCGCCGGGCGGTCGTGGAACAGGGCCGCGATCTGGCGGGCATAGGGTTCGAAGCCCTCGGCATCCTTTTTCGCCTCGTCGAAGATCTGGGCGACCCGGCCGACCTCGTGCTCCGGCACCGTGAAGACCCGGCGGAAGGCGGCGATCTCGTCGCGGGTGACCCGGCCGTCGGCCTTGGCCATCTTGGCGCCCAGCACGATTACCGCGATCGCGAAGGCCTGTTCGCGATGGGCGCGGTCCAGCGGCAGGGCCGTGGCTTCGCCGGCCTCGTTATAGCGATCCACCGCGTGCCCCATCACGGCACCGACCAGCGCGCCGATCGGGCCGCCCATGGCGAAACCCGCCGCCCCACCGACGACCTTGCCCCAGAAACTCATCTGCGCCGGACCCCCGCGCCCTCTGCTGCGGCCACAGCGCGGCCCTGCTGCCGCGTTGCACCATGGGGTGGAGCAAACACCAATCGGCCCGCGCACGCAAGGACACCCTGAGCCCCGCCCGACGATCATCCGGCAGGCCGGGGGCAGATCGTTTCGCCAAACGGTTTCATCCGAAAAAGATGAGACATTTTGCCGACGATTTATTGACATTTTATCGCTGAGACGCGATCGTTTCCGGGACGGGCGCTGCCGGGGAGGCGGCGCCGTCGGATCCGAACCGGCCGGGTGCCCCCGCGCATCCCCAGAGCCGAACGGATCGGGGTTTTACGGCAACACATGACGCGCCGGCGGCCGCCGGCCGCGTGAGGGGAGACGAGCAGAGATGTTCAGGACGTGGATCGGTGCGGCGCTGGTCGCCGGCATGGTCGGTTTCGGTGGTGCCGCGGCACAGGCGGCGGAAGCCTGGGACATGCCGATGGCCTATCCCGACGGCAACTTCCACACCAGGCTTGGCCGCGAATTCGCCGAGAAGGTGAAGGCCGACACCAATGGCGAGGTGGTGATCACCGTCCATGGCGGCGGCTCGCTGTTCAAGGGCGACGAAATCAAGCGCGCGGTCCAGCGCGGCACCGCGCCGATCGGCGAGCGGCTGATCTCGGCCCTGTCGAATGAGGACCCGCTCTTTGCGCTCGACGCCGTGCCCTTCCTCGCCACCGATTACGATCAGGCCTGGAAGCTCTATCAGGTGTCCAAGCCGGCGCTGACCGAGCGTCTGGCGAAAGAGAACCTGCACTTCCTCTATGCCATCGCCTGGCCGCCGCAGGGCATCTACGCCAACAAGGCGATCGAGAGCGCGGCCGACATGAAGGGCCTGAAGTTCCGCACCTACAACGCCACCATGGCCCGCCTGGCCGAGCTGCTGCAGATGGTGCCGACCCAGATCGAGGCGGCGGAGCTGTCGCAGGCGCTGGCCACCGGCACGGTCGAGGCGATGATCACCTCGGGCGCCACCGGCGTCGACAGCCAGGTGTGGGAGCAGGTGAAGTACTTCTACGACGTGCAGGCCTGGCTGCCCAAGAACATGGTGTTCGTGAACAAGCGCGCCTGGGACAAGCTGGACCCGAAGGTGCAGGAGGCGATCACCAAGGCCGCCGCCGAGATCGAGGCCAAGGGCTGGAAGATGAGCGAAGAGCTGGCTCAGGGCTACCTGAAGACCCTGGCCGAGCACGGCATGACCGTGTCCAAGCCCTCTGCTGCACTGGCCTCGGACATGGCCGCCATCGGCGAGAAGATGACCGGCGAATGGGAAGCGGGTGCCGGCGACGCCGGCAAGAAGATCATCGCCGACTACCGCGCGAAGTGATCCTGCCGCCTGCGTGACCGGATGGAGGTGCGGGGTGATCCCGCCCCCGCCTCCGCCCCGCCCGCTGCGGAAGACGGCCGCCTCCCCCCGCCGGCCCGTCCCCGACCCGACGCCCGACGCCCGACGACGGTGGAGGCCCCAATGGCCCTCTCACGACCGGCCCATTCCGGGTTGGCCCTCTCGCGACTGCTCGACCGGATCTACGATGCCGCAGGCGTGCTCGCCGGCGTTGCGATGATCGCGATCGTCCTTATCATCCTGGCGCAGGTGGGTGCCCGCCTCGCCGCCTACCCCTTGCGCGGCGGTGCGCAGTTCGCAGGCTACGCCATGGCCGCCGCCACTTTTCTGGCGCTGCCCCATGCCTTCCGGCGCCACGCCCATATCCGCATCACCATCCTGCTCCAGGCCCTGCCGGATCGCGCCCGCCTCGTCCTCGACGTGATGGGGCTGACGGTCGCGACCGTGATCGGCTTCTGGTTCGCCTGGTGGTCTTACGACCTCGCCTATATCTCGTGGGAAATCGGCGAGATTTCGCAGGGCGACGTCGCGGTGGCGATGTGGATCCCACAGATCGTCATGGTCGTGGGCGGCGCGCTCTTCGCCCTTTCCCTGCTGCACACACTGATCGAGACGCTCGTCACCGGCCGGCCCTTCGTTCCCGAAGGCGAGACCGGGCTGGACGCGGCCGCGGATCGCTGAGACGGGACCTCGACCGATGATGGACCAGACCTATCAGCTGATCGTGCTGCTCGTGGCCCTGCTCGCCTTGCTCGGCGGTGGCATCTGGGTGGGGCTCTCGCTCATGGGCGTCGCCTATATCGCCATGGCGCTGTTCAGCCCGCGGCCGATCGGCGAGGCGATGGCGATCAATGTCTGGACGGCCTCGTCCGGCTGGACCCTGACCGCCCTGCCGCTTTTCGTGTGGATGGGCGAGATCCTGTTCCGCACGAAGCTGTCCGAGAACCTGTTCAAGGGCCTGAGCCCCTGGATGCGCCCGCTGCCCGGCCGGCTGCTGCACGTCAACATCCTGGGCTGCGCGCTGTTCGCGGCGATTTCCGGCTCGTCGGCCGCCACCACCGCCACGGTCGGCCGGATGGCGCTGCCCGAGATGAGGCGCCGCGGCTATCCTGAAAAGATGATGATCGGCACGCTGGCCGGCGGCGGCACGCTGGGCCTGCTGATCCCGCCCTCGATCATCCTGATCGTCTATGGCGTCGCGGCCGAAGTGTCGATCGCCAAGCTGTTCATGGCCGGTATCCTGCCCGGCATCGTGCTCGCCAGCCTGTTCATGGGCTATATCGTGGTCTGGTCGCTGCTCCACCCCGACCAGATCCCCGCCGATGACGAGGCGCCGGGCTGGGGCCAGAAGTTCCGGGCCCTCGGCGAACTGCTGCCGGTGGTGGGGCTGATCGCCTTCGTGCTGGGCTCGATCTATACCGGCATCGCAACCGCCACCGAGGCCGCGGCCTTCGGCGTGATCGGCTCCTTCGCCGTCGCCGCGATCGGCCGGGATCTCACCTGGGCCAATTTCTCGGCCAGCCTGATGGGTGCCGTGCGCACCTCGTGCATGATTTCGCTGATCCTGGCCGGCTCCGCCTTCCTGACGCTCGCCATGGGCTTCACCGGCATCCCGCGGGCGCTGGCCGATCTGATCGCGAGCTTCAACCTCTCGCCCCTTCAACTGATCGTGGCGCTGGCGCTGTTCTATATCGTGCTCGGCTGCTTCCTCGACGGCATCTCGGCGGTGGTGCTGACCATGGCCGTGGTCATGCCGATGATCACCCAGGCCGGCATCGACCTGATCTGGTTCGGCGTCTTCATCGTGATCGTGGTGGAAACCGCCCAGATCACCCCGCCGGTCGGCTTCAACCTCTTCGTGCTCCAGGGCATGACCGGACGCAGCATCACCTATGTCGCCCGGGTCGCCGCACCCATGTTCGCGGTGATGGTGGTGATGCTGATCCTGATCACGCTGGTGCCTGAAATCGTCACCCTTCTGCCCGGCGGCATGGTGCGGGGCGCGGGCTGACGCCCGCCCCTTACCCCTGCCCCGGCACGACCTTCCGTCCTCAACCCACCCCCGCGCATCGGATCGAGTTTCAACGATGACCGCTTCCGCTCCCCTCACCCGCGACGCCTGGCAGTTCTGGATCGATCGCGGCGGCACCTTCACCGACGTGGTGGCCCGCGCCCCCGGGGGCACGGTGCACACGATGAAACTGCTGTCCGAAAACCCCGAGCGCTATGACGACGCAGCGCTCGCAGCGATCCGCGCCTTCCTGGAAGTCGAGGCCGGCGCCGCCATCCCGGCCGAGCGGATCGCCGCGGTGAAGATGGGCACCACCGTCGCCACCAATGCGCTGCTGGAACGCAAGGGCGAGCGCACGGCGCTGGTCATCACCCGCGGCTTCCGCGACGCCCTGCGCATCGGCTATCAGAACCGCCCCGACATCTTCGCCCGCGAGATCACCCGCCCCGAACTGCTGTACGAGCGCGTGGTCGAGGTGAACGAACGTGTCGCCGCCGACGGCCGGGTGCTGGAGGCGCTGGACGAGGCCGCGGCCGAAGCCGCCCTGCGCGAGGTTTACGAGACCGGCATCCGCGCGGTCGCGATCGTGCTGATGCACGGCTATCGCTGGCATGATCACGAACTGGCGCTGAAGGCGCTGGCGGCGAAGGTCGGCTTCACCCAGATTTCGGTCAGCCACGAGGCGAGCCCGCTGATGAAGCTGGTCGGGCGCGGCGACACCACGGTGGTCGATGCCTATCTGACCCCGATCCTGCGCCGCTATGTCGACAAGGTGGCAGGCGCGCTGGGCGGCGCGCCGCTGATGTTCATGCGCTCCAATGGCGGCCTCACCGATGCCGATCTGTTCCAGGGCAAGGACAGCATCCTGTCGGGCCCGGCGGGTGGCGTGGTCGGTGCGGTGCGCACCGCCGCCATGGCCGGCTTCGACAAGCTGATCGGCTTCGACATGGGCGGCACCTCGACCGACGTGATGCATTTCGCGGGCGAGTATGAACGCGCCTTCGACACCGTGGTCGCCGGGGTGCGCATGCGCGCGCCGATGATGCGCATCCACACGGTGGCGGCGGGCGGCGGCTCGATCCTGGGCTTCGACGGCGCCCGCTTCCGGGTCGGCCCCGACAGCGCCGGCGCCAATCCCGGCCCCGCCTGCTATCGCCGCGGCGGCCCGCTGGCGGTGACCGACTGCAATGTGATGGTCGGCAAGGTCCGGCCGGAATACTTCCCGAAGATCTTCGGCCCCGAGGGCGACCAGCCGCTGGATGCGGACGCGGTGCGCGCGGCTTTCGAGACGCTGGCCGACCGGATCGAAGCCGCGACCGGCGAGCGCCGGCCGCCCGAGGCGATCGCCGACGGCTTCCTGAAGATCGCGGTCGACAACATGGCCAATGCGATCAAGCAGATTTCGGTCCAGCGCGGCTATGACGTCTCGTCCTATGTGCTCGCCTGCTTCGGCGGCGCCGGCGGCCAGCATGCCTGCCTGGTGGCCGATGCGCTGGGCATGACCCGGGTCTTCGTCCATCCGCTGGCCGGCGTGCTTTCGGCCTATGGCATGGGCCTGGCCGACATCCGGGCGATGCGCGAGCGCGCGGTGGAACAGGAGGTATCGGAGGCGACCATCGCCGAGCTCGATGCCCTGCTGGCCGATCTCGCCGCCGAGACCACGGCCGAGCTGACCGGCCAGTCGATGCCGGAAGAGCGCATCACCGTCGCCTGCCGGCTGCATGTGAAATATCGCGGCAGCGACAGCACCATCTCGGTCGATCATGGCAGCGCCGACGAGATCGTCGCGCGGTTCGAAGACGCCCATCGCCAGCGCTTCGGCTTCGTGATGTCGGGCAAGCCGCTGGTGGTCGAGGCGGTCGAGGTGGAGGCGATCGGCGCCACCGACCAGCCCGAGGATCCGGTGCTGCCCGCCGCCCCGGCCGGCCACGCCCTCGGCACCATGGCCACCACCCGCTTCTATTCCGACGGCGAGTGGCACGAGGCGCCGGTCTATGACCGCGAGGTCATGCAGCCGGGCGACCGGGTGCAGGGCCCCGCGATCGTGATCGAGGCGACCGCCACCACCGTGGTCGAACACGGCTGGGCGGCCGAGCTGAACGAGCGCGGCCATCTGATCCTGACCCGCGTCATCCCCCGGCCCAAGCGGGTCGCGATCGGCACCGATGCCGATCCGGTGATGCTGGAGATCTTCAACAATCTGTTCATGTCGATCGCCGAACAGATGGGCGCCACGCTCGAAAACACCGCCCATTCGGTGAACATCAAGGAGCGGCTGGACTTCTCCTGCGCGATCTTCGAAAGCGACGGCGCGCTGGTCGCCAATGCCCCGCATATGCCGGTGCATCTGGGCTCGATGGGCGAAAGCGTGCGGGCGGTGATCCGCAAGCATGGCAGCGCCATGAAGCCGGGCGACGTCTTCGTGCTGAACGCGCCCTATAACGGCGGCACCCATCTGCCCGACATCACCGTCATCACCCCGGTCTTCGCCGAGGATGCGGCGGCGGGCGACGAGCCGCTGTTCTTCGTGGCCTCGCGCGGCCACCACGCCGATATCGGCGGCAAGACCCCGGGTTCCATGCCCGCCGACAGCCGCCATATCGACGAGGAAGGCGTGCTGATCGACGGCATCCGCCTGGTCGATCAGGGCCGGCTGCTGGAAGCAGAGATGCGCGACCTGCTGTCGTCGGGCAGCTATCCCTCGCGCAACCCGGATCAGAACATGGCCGATCTCAAGGCCCAGATCGCGGCCTGCGAGAAGGGCGTGACCGAGATCCGCCGCATGGTCCGCCAGTTCGGTCTGGACGTCGTGAAGGCCTATACCATCCATGTCCGCAAGAACGCCGAAGAGGCTGTGCGGCGCGCGATCGCGAAGCTCGACGGCGGCAGCTTCGCCTACGAGATGGATGACGGCGCGGTGGTGAAGGTGACCATCACCATCGACCGCGAGGCCCGGGAGGCGGTGGTCGATTTCGAGGGCACCTCCGCCCAGCGCGACAACAACTTCAACGCGCCCTCGGCCGTCTGCCGGGCCGCGGTGCTCTACAGTTTCCGCACCCTGGTCGACGACAAGATCCCGATGAATGACGGCTGCCTGGAGCCGATCCGCCTGCGCATCCCCGAAGGCTCGATGCTGAACCCGCTCTATCCGGCGGCGGTGGTGGCCGGCAATGTGGAAACCTCTCAGGTCGTGACCGATGCGATCTATGGGGCGCTCGGCGTGCAGGCGGCCGCCCAGGGCACGATGAACAACCTCACCTTCGGCAATGCCCGCCACCAGTATTACGAAACCATCTGCGGTGGTTCCGGCGCCGGCCCGGATTACGACGGCACCGATGCGGTCCACACCCATATGACCAATTCGCGCCTGACCGATCCGGAGGTGCTGGAATGGCGCTTCCCGGTGGTGCTCGAAGCCTTCGAGATCCGCGCGGGTTCGGGCGGGGCCGGCCGGCATCATGGCGGCAACGGCGCCCGCCGCCGGTTGCGCTTCGAGGAAGAGATGACCGTCTCGCTGCTGTCGAACCGCCGCCGGGTGCCGCCCTTCGGCCTTGCGGGTGGCGCCGATGGTGCGCCGGGCCGCAACTGGGTGGAACGCACCGATGGCAGCCGCGAAGAGTTCGGGGCCTGTGCCACGGTCGAGATGACGCCCGGCGACGTGTTCGTGATCGAAACGCCCGGCGGCGGCGGCTATGGTGAGCCGCCCCAGGACAGATGAGACCCTCCCCATGACGACATCCGGCACCAGCAAGGCGGCCCCCCGGGCCGCCACCCTCCCCGATCCCGCCCTTCCCGCCGCATCGCGGCCGGGGGGCGGGCGCGGGATCGTGAACTCCGCCCATCTGGTCTCCGACAAGAGCCCCGAACTTTCGGAGTTCGAATTCGGCCTGATCATCGCCGCCCACGGCTTCCAGCGCTGGATGACCCGGTGTATGGGGGCGGCCGGTCTGCGGGATCTGGGCCAGCTCGACGTGCTGGTGCTGCACACCGTCAACCACCGCGCCCGGCTGAAGAAGCTGGCCGATATCTGCTTCGTGCTGAACATCGAAGACAGCCACACCGTCGCCTACAGCCTGAAGAAGCTGCAGAAAGCAGGGCTGGTCTCGGCCGCCCGCAAGGGCAAGGAAGCGCTTTATGCCACCACCCCCGCGGGCGAGCAGGCCTGCCTGACCTATCGCGAGGTGCGGGAGCGCTGCCTGATCGACTCGCTCCACTCCCTCGGCCTCTCCAATCAGGAGATCGGGGACCTGGCCCAGCGCCTGCGCGCCCTGTCGGGCCTCTACGATCAGGCGGCCCGGGCGGCGACGTCGCTCTGACCGGGCGGGACCACCGGTGGTATCGGCTGGTGGTCCTTTTACACCATATGAATGAAAAATATCACGAAACTATCTACCAAAAAGACAAAACACGTCCGTTCTGGCACGATGCACGTCGAGGTTCTGCCGTGGTGGACGATGTGAATGAGCGACGCCCTGCTGTCATCGACGGATCGAGAAGAGGCTCTTTCTCGCGCTTATGTCTCAGCAATCGCCGCAGGTGCCGGATACACGGTAGCGGTCCAGGATTTCGATCGGGACGGCATCGACCTTCAGATCAAGGCTGGTGGCGCCATGCTCCCCTCCCTGGATCTTCAGCTCAAGGCGACGATTGACCTGCGCGAGGGGGCCGACGGCGACTTCCGCTACGCACTGCGCAAACGAAATTACGACCTGCTGCGTTGCCCAACCCTCGTCCCCCGCATCCTCCTTGTCCTGGCCCTGCCGGAAGATGAAGGAGACTGGCTGTCCGTGAGCGAAGAACAGCTTATACTTCGCAGATGCGCCTATTGGGTGAGCCTGAAGAATGCGACGGCCGTCGAAAATACGACAGCCGTGACGGTTACCATCCCTCGGACGAACCGTTTAGACGTCGGGGAATTGAAGCGTCTGATGGAGATGGCCAGGACCGGAGTCGTAGGATGAAGGTGCAGATTCTCGACACCGAAGCTTTGAGAGCGATCTCCCCCCAGGCCCTCGCGGCCTATGTCCGTAGCGAAGGCTGGAGTCGTGCTGCGGCCTATGGTTTGCATGGCGACGTCTATACCGCCCCGGGCAGGCCGGACATCATCCTCCCCCGCAGCGAGCATCTGGCCGACTATGCGGGGCACATGACCCGTCTGATCCGCATCTTCTCGGAGATGACGGGCTATGACGATCTCACCACCTATCGCGAACTGTCGGAAGCCGACCGGGATGTCATACGTATCCGGTCGGTGGGGCTGAGCGAGGATGGAACACTTCCGCTCGATCGCGGCGTCCGGATGATCGAAAAAGCGCGGGATCTGGTACTGGCGGCCGCCTGTGCCACGCGCTCGCCGCAAGCTCTCTATCGTGCCGGCGCAAACCGCGAGGCCGCAGACTACATCAAGCGGGTCAAGCTGGGGCAGACCGAGCATGGCAGCTATGTCCTTACCTTGCTCGCACCGGTTCCACCCCGGCTGACACCCCCGCAACCGCTGCTCGACGAGACCTGGGACACCCCCGAAGAAGAACCGGTCGAACGTCAGGTTACACAGCGATTGATGGCAGCCCTCATAGCGTCGCGATCCGCAGTTGAGCGTAGCACGCGCGGCGATGCCGAAGCCTTTGAGCAGGCGATCGGCGACGGGGTGAGCGCCAATCTCTGTGAAGCGCTTGCAGGCCTCATCGACCAGTCGGAACGGTTGGACATCCGCCTGACCTGGGCACGGACCCGCCCCGTGCCTGAAATCCACCGAGATGTCAGCTTCTCAAAGACAGATGCAGGCGTCCTGTCCGAGGCTGCCCGGATCTTCAGGCTTCGTGCACCGGTGCCTGATGTAACTCTTCATGCCACTGTGCATCAACTGAAACGAGACCAGGACGATATCGACGGGGTGGTGACACTAAAGGCAGTCATCGAGGACGCGCTACGGTCAGTCACCGTGGTTCTCGATCCGGCAAACTACCGGCTGGCGGTGCGGGCACATGAGAACCAGACGCCCATCGTCGTCACCGGGGACCTGGAACGAAGCGGTCAGCGTTGGCGGCTTATCAACCCCAAGGTGAAGGCAGTGAGCCCGGAAAAGTGAACGGAGCGCCCGATTGGAACCAACCGCGCATGTCCGGATCCGGCACTCGGGCCGGATCCTTGCCCGGGCGGCCGAGGTCTTCGGCAGCCGCGAGGGGGCCGAACGCTGGCTTCAGACACCGTCCCCGGCACTTGACCGGCACCGGCCGATCGATCTGCTCAGGACCCGGCGCGGGCGAACACTGGTAGAGACCCTGCTCGTTCGGCTCGATTATGGGGTTTATGTCTGACCGGGACGGCAATCGATCCACGGGCCCCCTCTGTAGGTCCCGCCTTAATACCAGCCCTGCGCCCACCCGTCTTGACAGGCCCATCTCGTTCTGAGACGTAATGCCCCGGTACGTTCTCAAAACAAGATGATCCCGTCCGCTATGGATCTCGTCTCCCTCGACATCTTCCGCACCGTTGCCGAAGAGGGCAGCGTCACCGGCGCCGCCCGGCGGCTGGATCGGGTGCAGTCCAACGTCACCACGCGGCTGCGCCAGCTGGAAGCCGATCTGGGGGTGGCGTTGTTCAGCCGCGACGGCCGGCGCATGACGCTCACCCATGAAGGCCGGGTGCTGCTGGACTATGCCCATCGCCTGCAATCGCTGGTGGCAGAGGCCCGCGCGGCGCTGGCGCCGGGGACGGAACGGCTGCGGCTCGGCACCATGGAAAGCACGGCGGCGAGCCGGCTGCCCGGGCCGCTGGCGCGCTTCCGGGCCGTGCGGCCCGATGCCGTGATCGAGCTGGTAACCGGCGCCACCGACACGCTGGTCGACGATGTGCTGGGCCACCGGCTGGATTGTGCGCTGGTCGCCCGGCCGCCGGTACAGCTGGCGACCGACGATCCCCTGCCCCATCCGGAGCTGAGCGAACGCGCGGTCGTGACCGAAGAGCTGCTGGTGGTGGGGCCTGGCGGTGCGGACGACGACCGGCCGCCCGCCGCGCTCGCGGTGCTGGAGCCCGGCTGCACCTATCGCCGGATCGCCGAAAGCCTGCTGGTCCGGCCGGCGGCCGCCCGGGGCCGGACGATACGGGTGCAGCAGCTGAATTCCTATCACGCGGTCATGGCCTGCGTGGCCGCCGGCACCGCGTCGGGCGTGATGCCACGTTCGGTCTTCGATCTGCTGAAGGCACCCGAGGGCGTGCGGATCCAGAGCCTGGGGCCGGTAGAGACGGTGCTGGTCGCGCGGCGCGACTATCGCAGCGCCGGCTTCGAAACGCTGGCCGCCCTGCTGGCCGGGGTCGCCTGATGACCACATCCCCCCGCATGTCGTCGTCATCCCGCCGCAGCCGTGGCCTGAAGCGCCGCCTGAAGGCGCGCCGGCGCCTGGCCGCGCGGATCTTCACCCCCATCCTGCCCGGTGCCACCGTCCGCGCGCGGGCGATCGGCGCCATGGGCGCGCTGACGGCGGTTGCCGTCACCAGCCTGGTCGCCCATTGGATCCTGGGGCCGGGCTGGCATCTGCCGGTGCTGGTCGCCCCGACCGGCGCCTCGGCGGTGCTGCTCTTCGTGCTGCCGTCCAGCCCGATGGCACAGCCCTGGCCGATCGTCGGCGGCACGGTGATCTCGGCCCTGGTCGGCATCGCCACCGCCCGACTGGTGCCAGATGCGACACTCGCCGCCGGGCTCGCGGTCGCTGCTGCGATCGGCATGATGTCGGTGCTGCGCTGCCTGCACCCGCCGGGCGGCGCGGTCGCCCTGTCGGCCGTGCTGGGCGGCCCCACGATCACCGAAACCGGTTTTGCCTATGCCTTCGTGCCGCTGGGGCTGAATGCGCTGATCCTGGTGGCGACCGGCTTCCTGTTCCATCGCCTGTCGGGCCAGTACTGGCCGCTTCGCGCCACGCAGCCGGCCAGCCAGCCGGTCGGCGCCCGGCGTTTCACCTCGGAAGACATAGCCGGTGCGGTCGAGGACATGGGCACCGCGGTCGACATCAGCCGCGAGGATCTGGAAACCCTGATCCGCCGCATCGAGGCCCGCGCCGCCAGTCGCCTCGCCCGCGAAAGCCGCACCCGCCGCCACCATCATCGCCACCGGCCGTCCTGATATAAGAGGGGCGGCCCGACGCCCTGCGGTGCCTGCCGGGCAGGCGGCAAATCCTTGCAATCACAGCCGATCACCAGTGGCGGCCGGCCGGGCGCCGCCCTTGGGATCGGCTGTGCGGCTGCCCTCCCGCCAAATCTCTCCGTAGACTATTGTCTACTATTATGTACAATCATAAGGCGTGTGTTTATCTACCTAAAAGGGCTTTATGCAGGGGTTTAAGAACCGTGCGTGGAGACATGGCGCGAACCTCGGGCATGCACCTTGCTCTGTACAAAATCTGTCAACAGGCTGATCGAGGTCGTCATGGCGACGCTGAGCAAATTTGATTTCAAGGAATTACTGACCGGAATAAGTACCCGTGCCCGGAGACCGGAGGACATCCTGTCCGGCATCCGCGCCGCCGATCTTGAAGGCGTCATCTTCCCGCGCTTTTCCGACGACGAGTACACGCCCTTCGCCTCGGGCGAGGCCATCCATGATGGCGATCATTCGGGCTATCTGGTGCTCCACCGGAGCACCGCACAGCAGATCTCCGACGGGGCCGGCGACAGTTCCGACGCGCCCGACTACATCTACTCGGTCGCCGAAGGGGACATCGACGATTTCGCGGCGATCAAGGGCGCCGCGGGCTTTTTCACCAACCATCCGGGCAAGACCACATTCTCTCCGGTGCAATCCGTATCGGAGGGAAAGTCGACGATCATCGCCGCAAATATCGACTATCACGAAAGCGATGAGCCCGTTGACCTTCATTTCCAGACGAAGAGCGGCGGTTCCCGCATCGTCAGAACCAGAAAGCGCTGGATCTCGACGGTCGATATCGACGGTCGCGAAGCCCGGGTCTATGAAGGCGACATGGTGGCGATGTCGGGATCACGGGGCCTGGTCTTCGCGGGCGCACGTGTGGTCGCACCGTCCCGGATCGATACCCTCTACAACCTGCTGACCGACGCCTATCTGGCGGCCGAGACCGAATTCGGGCCGGCCTCTGCCTGGGAACGCCTCTCCGACACGGCGTTCTTTGCCGCCCATCGCGAAGAGATCCGGGAGATCGTCGCGTCGGATGAGTTCAGAGGCTTCCAGTCGCTCATCGGCTTCTGTCATGCCCAGTCGCCTTTGCGGGTCTATGTGAACGTTCACAAAACCGCCTGCGTGGTCCGGGCCCGGCTGCTCGCCTCGACGCTGACCTTCGACGGGACGGGCTTGTCGATCGATTGCAACGAGGCAGCACTGGGGGTCGGCCTGTTGCGTGACGAAAGGATGTGGATCGATCCGTCGGATATCGACATCCTGCGCATTCTGTTCCTGGGCGACGACTGCACGACCAAAGAGCATTACGATCGCATCGTCCGCCAGTACGAGCGCCGGCACGGGGACCGCTACTACTCGATCTTCTCCGCCCGGCCGGGCGCGATCTGCGTCGTCAGAACCCTTTGCATGCCGTTCAGCAAGTTCCTGCCCGACAATTTCGACATTGCGGATTTTGCGGCGCGGCACGGTCTCGATCCTGCCAAGACGCAAAGCGCCTTTCGCCGGCTGAGCGGAGAGCGGGAGGTCTATCACGGATGCCGCGGCATCCGCCTGTTCTCGATCCGCCCGGATCTGGCGCGTCTGTGGCTGCGGACCGTGCTGGGTGCGCTGGCGCGCGCAAATGCCGACGGCGCAGCGGTGAAGGTCCGGTTCCTCCTCGCCACGCTCACGCTTCCCGACGAGGCATCCCGCTTCATCGTGACGCTCGAAGAGGTCGCGTCTTCGATCTTCGGAAGCGTGAAGGCCGCCCCGATCGAAGGTGCGACGACCATGCTGGAGACCGGTGGCGCCTTCATCTGCCTGGAAAGCATCCTGAGGCAACGCGGCCACGAGCTGGGGATGGTCGGCGGCCTGATCGGGTCGAACGACTTCACGACCGCCTGCCTCAACATGAATCGCAGTGATGCGCCGCGCCACCTGATCCCCGGCTATGTCGAACAGGGCTTTTTTGCATCCAGCCCGTTCACCCATGTCCAGGTGTCGGTGGTGGGACGGGCGATGCATGAAGCGCTGCAGCGCTCCACCCGCCTTGCCCTGGAGCTGGACCAGCAGTTCATCTGGGGGCTTGCGGGCGAGTTGACCACCGACTGGCATTCCGTCCAGTGGCTGGCGCGGTTCCTCGCCCCGGCCGGCCTGACCTATCTGTCGACCAGCCCTGAAACCATCATCGCAGCACTGCTCGCCTCTGCCGCAACCCGGTATCAGCGGCCGGAGGTCAGTCGCGCCGCCTGAACGCAGCGCAGCGGCTCAGGTCCCGGTCAGGCGATTTCAGCTGATCGGGACCTGTTCCCGCGTCCGGTGCCGACGCGGCATCTTTGGCCGGTCAGGTGATCGACTTGACGTATTTCGTGCCATCGATCACGAGAAGCCAGGAAACCGCTTCCGTCGTGTCGTTGACCATTTCATGGGTGCAATCGGCATCGAAGAAAAGACTATCGCCTGTTTTCATAGTGATCTTCCGGTCGTTCAGGTGGACGCTCAATTGGCCCGCCAGAACGAAGATGTATTCGTGAATGCCTTTCTTATGCGGCGAAAAGGGGCCCGTGCGCCCGCCGGGCCCGAGTTCATTATGGACGACGTCAACCCCACGCCCTGGAAAAATGGGCGAAAGAGCACGGCGGACGAAGCCACGTGCGCTGTCGTGAAGGACAGGCTGCGCATCGGCGGGCAGATATATGATGCTGCTTACGTCGTCTTTGCTCAGCAGGTCTGAAATTCCGACTTCGAGGGCTTCGGCAAGCTTGCCGAGCGTCGTGGCCGAAACCCCGCCGTCACCACGCTCGATCTTCGAAATCATCGCCTTGCTGACCGAGGATGCCGCGGCGAGCGCCGACATCGACAGCCCGCGCAACTGACGGATTGCCCTGAGGTTTTTACCAATATCTTCAGCCGATTGCTGTGCCATCGCCTCTCCGCTGCGCCGCCTGCGCCTCTGCATGCCGGAACCGTGTCGCAACTCTACCAAAATTCCGCCGGCCCTCCCGACCTGACGAATCGGTAGACATATGTCTACTATTCTAATACGGTTCAACCATTGAGGGATTGGAGGTGGGCGATGTTGCCAGATGAACCGCAAGGCCTCAGCCGGAGATCATTGCTGACCGGCGCCGGCGCGCTTGGTGTGGGCGTGGGTGTGGTTGCAGCAGCGCCGGACGCCATCCTTGTCCGGCAGGCCGGCGCCGAAGAAGGCAGCCCCCCGGCAACGGCGCCGGGACAGGCTGCACAGCCCGACGCCGTCGCCGGATATCAGAGTCTCGGCATCGAAGAGGCCGCGATCGTGGAAGCGCTGGTCGCCCATATGTGGCCGGCCGACGATCTGTCGCCGGATGGTGTTGCCTTGGGCATCGCCGTCTTCATCGATCGCCAGCTGGCGGGCGCCTATGGCCAGGGTGATCGCCTGTATCTGAGCGGCCCGTTCAGGCAGGGCAAACCGGAACACGGCTACCAGCTTGCCTGCACCCCCGAAGCCTACCTGAAGGCCGGGTTGCGTCATCTTGCGGAGATATCCGACCGGCGCTACGCCGCGCCCCCGGATCGCCTGACGCCGGATCAACTGGAGGCGCTTCTCCACGACATATCCGAGACGCCGCCCGAGCCCGCCGCTTTCGATCTGAAGGCGTGGTTCAACGAGCTGTTCTACCCGCTCTTCGTTCGGGGCGCCTTCGCCGATCCGATCTATGGCGGAAACCGCGACAAGCAGGCCTGGCGGATGATCGGCTATCCTGGCCTGCCGGCCACCTACACCACCGACATGGTGACATGGCGCGGCCGCCGGCATCCGGCATCGGACACGCCCATGTCGATTCAGGATTTCTCCTGAGACCGGGAGCGCCGTTCAGGCGCCCGGGCCCACCCCCGAAATGGTTTCAGCGAGGCAGCAATGGCGACGCGACTGCCTGAGAAAGAGATCGTGGTGATCGGCGGCGGCCTGACGGCGGGTCTGGTTGCCCGCAGGCTGGTGCCGGCCGGTCGAGAGGTGCTCGTCCTGGAACGCGGCCCGGACTGGTCGGGGTCGGCGGTCGGAGAGCTGCCGCATCAGCGGGACGAGTTGCGCTGGTCGACCTATCGCGGCATGACCCGCCGCGAAAACGTCGAGACCTACACCCTGCGCCACAGCCCGGACGAGGAGGCGCTGCCGATGCGGCAGGTGCTGTCCTTCCTGCCCGGCTTCGGCGTGGGCGGGGCCGCGCAGCACTGGAACGGCCAGACCTGGCGCTTTTCCGAGTCCGATTATGTCCTGAGACAGCATCTGACGGAGCGCTATGGCGCAAAATCCATTCCGGATGGGATGACGATCCAGGATTGGGGGCTCACCTACCGCGATCTCCAGCCCTATTACGAGGAATTCGAAGCGCTTTTCGGCATTGCCGGCAAGGCGGGCAATCTGAAGGGCGTCAGGCAGGCGGGCGGCAATCCCTTCGAACCCTGGCGCGCCACGGAATATCCGCTTCCCCCGCTGGAGATGTCGGAAGCCTCGCAGATCTTCAAGGACGCGACCGGGCAGCTGGGCTATGAGGCGTTTCCGCTGCCGGCTGCCAATGCCAGCCGCCCATACCGGAACCCGGACGGGATGCAGCTGGGGCAATGCCAGTATTGCGGCCATTGCGAACGCTTCACCTGCGAAGCGAACGCGAAGGCCACGCCGGCCTCTCTGCTCTTCCCGCTCGTCCGGTCCCGCCCGAATTTTGAGCTGCGCGCCGGTGCGGAGGTCATTCGTCTCAACACGACCGCCGACGGAATGCGCCTTGAGAGCGTGAGCTATGTCGACGTGGCGACGGGACAGGAATTCATCCAGCCCGGCGCGCTCTTCGTTCTGTGCAGCTACACGCTGAGCAATGTCCGCCTGCTTCTTCTGTCGAAGATCGGCACGCCCTATGATCCGGCCACCCGCACCGGTACGGTCGGGAAGAATTATTGTTATCAGGTGACATCCGGCCTGAACATGTTCTTCCCGGACAGATACATAAACCCCTTCATGGGGGCCGGGGCGCTGGGTTTCGTCATCGACGACTTCAACAACGACAATTTCGATCACACCGGCCTGGGGTTCCATGGCGGCGGATACATCTCCGCAACCCAGACGAACGGCCGCCCGATCGATACGAGACGCCTGCCGCCCGGCACGCCCCGCTGGGGATCGGCTTGGAAGAAGGCGAATGCCGACTGGTATCTGCGGTCCATGAGCATTTCGCTGCACGGCTCCAACTACGCCAATGCCCGGAATTACATGGATCTGGACCCGGATTACAAAGATCAATGGGGCCGGCCGCTTCTGCGGATCACCTTCGATTTCGACGAGAACGATGCGCGGATGTGCCGGTTCGCCAATGGCAGGATGGAAGAGATTGCCGCCGCAGCCGGTGCGAAGATCATCAGCAAGCCGAACGTCCGCAAGAGCCCCTACGATACCCGCCAGTATCAGTCGACGCACAACACCGGCGGCACGATCATGGGTGCAGACCCCACCTCTTCCGTCGTCTCGCCTCATCTTCAGAGCTGGGATGTGGAGAACCTGTTCATCTCGGGGGCGAGCGTGTTCCCGCAGAATTCGGGCTACAACCCGACCGGACCCGTGGGCGCGCTCGGCCTGAGACTGGCCGGGGATCTTCTGTCATATCTGTCTGATCCGAGGCGGCTCGGATGAAGATGATCGGCAGGGTCGTCCTGGGTCTGGTGTCGGTTCTGGCCGCCACTGCCCCCACCAGGGCCGATCCGGAACGGGGGCAGACGCTCTTCGCCGCATGCGCCGCCTGTCATGAGACGGGCCCCGCCAGCAGCCGGCGGGCCCCGAGCCTGAAGGGCATCATCGGGCGACCCGCCGGAAGCCTGGCTGATTTCCGGTACAGCCGGGCAATGAGCCAGAGCGGAATTGTCTGGACCGACGAGACGATTCGCAAATTCATTCAGTCGCCTCAAGGCTTTATCCCGGGAAACAGGATGCCGTTCTCCGGAATACCATCCGAAGCCGACAGGGCGGATATCGTCGATTACCTGAAGAGTATTTCAGGCTAGAGCAGGCCCCGCTCAGGTGGGATCTACAGGCATCGTTGTTGGTGGCACAGGAGACTCCGGCATGCGTATCCTCATCCTTGGAGCCGGCGGAATCGGCGGCTATTTCGGCGGCCGGCTGGCCTCGTCCGGGGTCGACGTTCAGTTCCTGGTCAGGCCGTCGCGCGCGGAGGTTCTGGCGCGGAACGGGCTGGTGATCAAAAGCCCTCTGGGCGACCTCCGGATGCCCGTCAAAACGATGACGGCGGCGACGGAGCCGGTCGATGCGGTGCTGCTGGCCTGCAAGGCCTATGACCTGACCGAGGCGATGGAGGCGGTGGCACCGGCCACCGGCCCCTCGACCCTGATCCTGCCGCTTCTGAACGGTATCCGCCAACTTGATCTGCTCGATGCCCGCTTCGGCCGGAAACACGTGCTGGGCGGGCTATGCCACATTGGTGCGATGGTGAACCCGGCCGGCGAGATCCTGCATCTCAACACGCTGCAGCGCTTCGTCTTCGGCCCCCGGATGCCAGACCAGACGGATGCGGCGGAGCGGCTGTTCACGGCGGTAAGGCCCGGCGGCTTCGAGCCGGTGCTGAGCCCCGCCATCACGCAGGAGATGTGGGAGAAGTTCACCTTCCTCGCCACCTATGCCGGCATGACGACCCTGATGCGTGCGCCGATCGGCGCCATCATGGCCGCGCAGGACGGCGAGGCGATCATGCGCGAGATGCTGGACGAGTGCCTGGCGACGGCAGCCGCCGGCGGTCACCGCCCGCGCGAAGAGGCCATGACGCAGATGATTTCGTCCCTGACCGAGCGCGGTTCGGCGGGCACGGCGTCGATGTTCCGCGACATGGCGCGCAACGGCCGGACAGAACACGAGCACGTGATCGGCGACATGCTCGCACGCGCCAGGACAGCCGGCGTGCCGGCGCCGCTGCTCCGCCTCAGCCTTGCGAATATGCAGGCCTACGAGGCGCAGCGTTCCGCCACGGCCGCCGGATGATGCCGGCACGTCCAACCGCCTGGCTCAACGGTCTGGTCGGCGTGGTGATCTTCAGCGGCTCCCTGCCCGCCACGCGCCTGGCGCTTCAGGGGTTCGATCCGCTGTTCCTGACCTATGCGCGGGCCACGATCGCCGCCATGGCGGGCGCCGTCGCACTTGTCCTGCTGAAACAGACGCGGCCGCAGAGGGAGGAAATCCCCGGTCTGGTCCTGGTCGCGGCCGGCGTGGTCATCGGCTTTCCGCTGCTGACCGCCCTGGCGCTCGAGCACATCACCGCGGCGCGCGGCCTGCTCTATATCGCCCTCTTGCCGGTGATGACGGCGCTTTTCGCGGTGATCCGTGCGGGCGAGAGGCCACGTCCGCCCTTCTGGCTGTTCTCGCTTGCCGCCAGCCTGCTGGTCATGGCCTTCGCCGCATCGACCGGGCGCGTCGCCGGCACGCTGCCGGGGGATCTCATGATGCTCGCGGCCATCGTCCTCTGCGGGCTCGGCTATGCGGAAGGCGGCCGCCTCTCGCGGCGGCTCGGCGGCTGGCAGGTCATCAGCTGGGCTCTTCTGATGACGCTGCCGGTGATGCTGCCTCTGGCACTCTACGCCTGGCCGGAAGATCCGACGACGGTCGCCCCTCCGGCGGTTCTGGCGCTGTTTTATGTCGGCCTGTTCAGCATGCTGATCGGGTTCATCTTCTGGTATCGCGGCCTCGCCCAGGGCGGCATCGCCAGCGTCGGGCAGCTGCAATTCCTTCAGCCCTTTCTGGGCCTGGCTCTGGCCGCGGCAATCCTCGGCGAGCCGATCGGCTGGTCTCTTCTGGTCGTCATGATCCTGGTGATCAGCTGCGTCGCCGCCGCACGGCGTTTCGCCTGACCGGCCTCATCCCTGCGGATGGTCATCCATCCGGTTCCGGGCCTTCAGCTTGTGGCCGACCTCGACGATGGCATCCAGGGCCGGCAGCAGTTCGGTGCCGAGCGGCGTCAGGCTGTATTCCACCGAAGGCGGTGTCGTTGGCTGAATGGTGCGCCTGATCACGCCACGGCCTTCCAGTTCCCGAAGCCGCTGCGACAGCACTTTCGCCGAAATCGGCGGAATATCGAGGCGCAATTCATTGAAACGCCGCGGGCCCGCCCGCAGGTGCCAGATCACGTTCGGTGCCCAGGCCCCGGCAATGACCGCCATGCATTCAGTCAGGGCGCAGGTCACCGGCGGGCGCGTACTTCGGTTCTTGCGGAGTTTCAGGCTCATCTGCACGACCAGGCTACTGCGGGGAAACCGGGATATTCAGTAACCAATAGAAACCTGCTTGGCAAGGGTAACCTGTCCCCATAGGGTCGGGTCGGTCCTGCAATCGGGCCTGCAACCTGGGAGGTTTCCATGCGGCTCTACTACAAACCCGGCGCGTGTTCGCTGTCGTCGCGGATCGTGCTCACCGAGATCGGCCTGGCCTTTGAGACCATTCGCGTCGATACCGAAACCGGGGACGACTATCGGGCCATCAATCCCAAGGGCTATGTGCCGGCTCTTGAACTGGAAGGCGGCGTCGTTCTCACCGAAAACCCGGCGATCCTTCAGTTTCTTGCCGACGCCCATCCCGAAGCGGGCCTGGTACCTGCCTCTGGCGGTCTGGAGCGTGCGCGCCTTCAGGAATGGCTGAACTTTACCTCGTCCGAGCTGCACAAGGCCTTCAGCCCCTATTTCAGGGGCCAGCCGCTGACCGGGGCGGAAAGAGAACAGGTCGAAGACCGCCTGGCGCGACGCATCGCCGACGTGGAACGCGGCCTCGGCGATGGCCGGACCTACATACTCGGCGATCGCTTCACCGTGGCCGATGCCTATCTGTTCGTCGTCCTGAACTGGTCGGGTTTCATCGGGCTCGATCTCACCCGCTGGCCGGCCGTCGCAGCCTACAGGGCACGCATTGCAGCGCGGTCCTCCGTTCGCGAGGCCATGCGCCAGGAAGGACTGATCACCAGCGAGGCGGCAGAATGACCCGCGCCCTGAACGACATCGGCGACGTCATCCAGGACTATTTCGACGCGCTCCATTTCTGCGACGTCGACAAACTTCAGCGCGTCTTTCACCCGAAGGCGATCTATGCAACCGCCGACGAGACGCCGCTGCTCTACCGCACCATGGTCGAATACATACCGGTGGTGGCCGCCCGGCAGTCGCCGGCCTCGCGCAATGAGCCGCGGCGCGACCATATCGACGCCATCGATCTCGCCGGCGAAAACACCGCCGTCGTCCGGGTCCGCTGCTCGATCGGTCCGCGCGATTTCGTCGATTTCCTGACCCTGGTGCGCACCGAGGGTGAGTGGCGGATCATCGCCAAAGTCTTCCAGATCATCGAACGCCCGTCATAAGGAGTGGCAGACATGCCGTATGTAAACATAAAGATCACGCGCGAGGGCGCGACGCCGGCACAGAAGGCTGAACTCATCCGGGGCGTGACCAACCTTCTGGCGGACGTGCTGGACAAGAACCCTGCGGTAACCTTCGTCGTCATCGACGAGGTCGAGATGGAGGATTGGGGCGTCGGCGGCCTTCCCGTCGCCGAGTACCGCAAGACTCTCGAAACGTGATCGGCCCTCGAAACGTGATCGGTACGTGCCGATGAGCGCCCCCAGCCGCCATTGAGGCGGCGGCCAAGGGCGCGTCAGCGCCCGCCCGGCGAGGGGCTAAAAAACGACTCTCGAACGGCGCCCCCACGGGGGCAGCCAATGGGGGCGCCGTCCGATGCTTCAGGCCGGAACCGCCACCGTCCCGGTCTGAAGCGTCTTGAGCGGCCGCGCCGGGTCGGCGAGCGCGGCCGGATCGAGGATCGGGGCCAGGGCGTCCGCCTGGGCCTGGATCAGGCCGCGGCCCTGGGCGAAATCGAGTGGTGCATTGACGCAGTCGATCGCCACCACCCGGCCGTCGCGGAGATAAACGGCCGAGAAACTGCCGCTCTCGGGCCGGCCGCGCAGGATTTCGGTGTCATGGCCCGGCGCGATGCCGATGGTCTGCAGCTTGATGTCGTATTGCGACGACCAGAAGCGCGGCACGGCATCGTAGGGCTGGTCGCCGCCGAGCATGGCGCCGGCCACCACGCGCGCCTGATCGACCGCGTTCTGCACGCATTCGAGCCGCACCCGGCGGCCGCCGGCGAAGCGGTTGACATGGGCCGCGCAGTCACCCAGTGCCCAGACATCGGGCAGGCCGGTCCGGCAGAGGCCGTCGACCGCCACGCCGCCCGCTGCTTCGGCCCCGGTGGTGGCGCCGGCGGCGGCGAGCGCCGAAACCTCGGGCACCAGGCCGATACCGACGATCACCAGATCCGCCGGCAGACAGTCACCATCCGACAGGACCACGCCAGCGACCCGGCCGGCGGCATCACCGGTCAGCGCCTCGACGCCCACACCTGTGCGGATCTCGACACCGGCATCCCGGTGGCGCGCCTCGATGGCGGCGGCGATGTTGCGGCCCGACACCCGGGCCAGAACGCGGTCGGCGGCTTCGACCACCGTCACCCGATGGCCCTGGCCGACCAGCGCCGCGGCGGCTTCCAGGCCGACATAGCCGGCGCCGACCACCACCACTCGCGGGCGGCCCGAGAGATCGGCACGCAGCCGGTCGGCATCGGCCAGGCTGCGGATGGTGTGAATGCCGGACAGGTCCGATCCCGGGCAGGTCAGCCGACGGGCGGTACCGCCGGTCGCCCAGGCGAGCCGGCCATAGCCGATGCGGCGGCCATCGGCCGTGAACAGCCGGTGTGCGGCCGGGTCCAGATCGGTGATCCGGGTGCCGGGCACGCGGGTGATGTTGCGCTCCGCCCAGAAGCCGTCGGGCCGCAGCCGGATATCGGCGGCAAGGGCGGCACCGGTCAGATAATCCTTGGTCAGCGACGGCCGGTCGTAAGGGGCTTCGTGCTCAGCGCTGATCAGACCGATCGTGCCGTCGAAACCGCCCTGGCGGAGGCTGATGGCGAGCTGGGCCCCGGCATGGCCGGCGCCTGCGATGGCGATGTCGAATGTCCAGGTCATCGTCCTGCTCCCGGGGGGAAACGGAAAGGCCGGCCGGGGGCTGCGTGCGGGGGTACGCAGCACCCCGGCCGGCGGCAGCGGGATCGCGAACCGGTGCGCCTCAGGCGTCGAGCGGTTCGAAATCCTCGCGACCCGCCCCGCAATCGGGGCAGGACCAGTCGTCATCCAGGTCTTCGAGGCGGGTGCCGGGCGGAATGCCATGGGCCGGCGACCCGGTCGCCTCGTCGTAGACATAGGTGCAGAGCAGGCACTTCCAGGCCTTGCCGGCGGGGGCGCCGGCCTCGGCCTCGATCTTGGCGGTCATGGGCACGGAGAGGATTCCCGATTTGTGTCGGATGTGGTGAGCAAAGGCCCGGCGTCAGATCGCAATACCCATAGCCGTGAAGCTGTTGCGGCCGGCATCGGTCGAGAGAATGCCCACCTCGTGCGACAGGCCGACGATGCCGGTATAGTCCAGCCGCTCGCGGGCGGCGGCATTCAGCGGGCGGCAGTCCGCGACGATGGTCGCGGCACCCGGCACACGCAGCTGCTCCAGCACCGACGACCAGATGTCGAGTTCGAGATCGGCGAACCATTCGATCGGCTTGGGCAGCACGCTGGCGAAGAAGGCCTGCTCGCGCGGGCTCAGCGCCGGGTAGAAGGTCTTGGTCATCAGGGTGAAGATCTTCGAATGCGCCAGCTCGTCATGGCGATGGGCGGCCACGGTCGCCATGTTCATCGGCTGGATCTCGGTGCAATCCGAGAGCTGATGCAGATAGTCGCTGACGAAGATCTCGGAGACGACCGAGGTTGCCAGATGCACCAGAATCTTCTGCCAGTCTTCCGACTGGACAGCCTTTTCGCGGTTCATCATGGTGACCAGGTTGAAGCCGGGGATCTTCAGGTCTTCCAGGCCCCGCTGTGCGCGGGTCAGCCGGTTGGCATTGGCGACCAGCAGCAGGTGATAGGCTTCGTCGACCAGGGTTTCGCAGACGATCTGGCGGCTGGTCTCGTCGGTCAGGCCGGGGATGCGGCCGTCCAGCGCGTCATAGCAGGAGGGCGAGACGATCGCGCTTTCGATGGCGACGGTCTTCTCATTGTAGATGATCCAGCCGGCCGACAGGATCTTCGACTTCAGCTCGGGCGCCAGCCGCTGGTAGAGCGGGTGGGCGTGGAAGGGCAGCAGCTCTTCGAGGAAGTCCGGCCGGGCCGGATCGAAGGCGAGATCGACCGCATCGCGGCGCACCTTGGCGCGCTTGATCCAGCCGTCGCCGATGCGCTGCAGCAGCGCCTTGACTTCCGACTGCTCGTGCTGATGCGCGGCGTCAGTGCCGCCGGGGGCGATGGCGGGGGCGCTCATCGTCGTCATGACAGGGCTCTCCGAAAACATGTGCGAAGGGACAGGGTCACTGGTCCGCGCACCCGTGGCTCAAAGCGGGTGGCGGCATCCATCTCTCTCGGTCGATCTTCGAACGACGGCGTCTCGTCCGGCGGGGTCGCGCGGCGGGCCGTTCTCCTTGGTGCTGGCGCGGGTCCATGGCGGCCCGCATCTCATTTTTTGGCCTATGTCATTATTAGTAACGGCCTGTGCCATAAACTAGCGATCTGACTTTATTCTGTCCAGCCCAAACACAACCATTGGTAAAAGAATCCTGAGAAATTTTCATGTCTGATTGGGATCGTTTTCTTTTCAACTCAGCTGCATAGGTCAGGTGATCTGGCTTAGTGCAACACGCCATGGTTGCGGTTTCACATAACTGTCATGAAAAAAGCCGCCCGGTTGTCGCCGGGCGGCTCCAGTGGCGTCGCGGGTGAGGCTCGATCCCCCGCAACGTGGGAGTGGACGACAGACGGGTGCTGAAAAAAGCGGTATCAGGCCGCCGGCAGCGGGAAACGGGCGCAAAGGGCATCGACTTCGGCGCGGACCGCGGCTGCGGTCGCGGCATCCAGCCCGCCATTGTCGCGCAGCGCCCCCAGAACCTGCAGGATCAGCCGGCCCACGGTTTCGAACTCGGCCGGCCCGAAGCCGCGGGTGGTGCAGGCCGGGCTGCCCAGACGAATGCCCGAGGTCACCATGGGCGTGGCGGTGTCGAAGGGCACGGCGTTCTTGTTGGCGGTCAGCCCCACCTCTTCCATCGCCTCGACCGCGGCTTTGCCGGTCAGCGCGAAGGGTCTGAGATCGACCAGCACCAGATGGCAATCGGTGCCGCCGGTCACCAGCCGCAGGCCGCCTGCATCCAGCGTGCGGGCAAGCGCTGCGGCATTGCCGACGACGTCGTGGATATAGGCGCGATAGTCGGGCTGCAGGGCCTCGTGGAAGGCGACGGCCTTGGCAGCGATGACATGCATCAGCGGCCCGCCCTGGACGCCGGGGAACACCGCCTTGTCGATGCGCCGCGCGATATCCGGATCGTTGGTCAGGATGATGCCGCCGCGCGGGCCGCGCAGGGTCTTGTGGGTGGTGGAGGTCACCACATGGGCATGCGGCACCGGATCGGGATAGAGGCCGCAGGCGATCAGCCCGGCATAATGGGCGATATCGGCCATCAGCCAGGCGCCGACCTCGTCGGCGATCGCGCGGGCGCGGGCGAAATCGATCGTCCGGGGATAGGCCGAGCCGCCCACGAAGATCAGCCGCGGCCGGGTCCGCCGGGCTTCTGCCGCCATCTGGTCCCAGTCGATGGTCTCGTCATCGGCGCGCACCTTGTAGGTGACCGCCTTGAACCAGCGCCCGGACAGGCTGACCGGCGAGCCATGGGTCAGATGCCCGCCGCAGGCGAGATCCAGCCCCATCACCGTATCGCCCGGCTCCAGCAGGGCAAACAGCACCGCCAGATTGGCATTGGCACCGGAATGCGGCTGGACATTGGCATAGGCGGCGCCGAACAGCCGGCGAACCCGGTCGATCGCCAGCGTCTCGGCCTGATCGACCGGATCGCAGCCGCCGTAATAGCGCCGGCCGGGATAGCCCTCGGCATATTTGTTGGTCAGCACCGACCCCTGGGCCTCGCGAACCGCGCGGCTGACCAGGTTTTCCGAGGCGATCAGCTCGATCTGGCTCTGCTGACGGCGTTCCTCGGCGCGGATGGCGCGGGCGAGATCGGGATCGATGGCGGCAAGCGGCGCATCGCGATCGGGAACGGAAACAGGCGCAGTCTTCAGCATGGTGGCGATTTCCGAAGGCAGCGGTGGGGGGAAAGAAGCGACGACGACAGCAGAACGCGACCCGCACCAGCCACCCGGAGTGGCTGGTGCAAGCCGCCATTGAGGCGGCGGCCAAGGGGGCGGCAGCCCCCGCCCGGCGAGGGACTAACAAACCTCCGCCATTGAGGCGGCGGCCAAGGCCACGGTAGTGGCCGCCCGGCGAGAGCCAAACAGACTCCCGCTCCCGCACGCCCCCCGTGCGGGAGCAAGCCGCCATTGAGGCGGCGGCCAAGGCCACGGTAGTGGCCGCCCGGCGAGAGCCGGGCAGACTCCCGCTCCCGCACGCCCCCCGTGCGGGAGCAAGCCGCCATTGAGGCGGCGGCCAAGGCCACGGTAGTGGCCGCCCGGCGAGGGACTGACAGACTCGCCCGCCCGGCGAGGGACTAACAGCCTACGCGTCGAGATTGCGCAGCCAGGTCTCGAGGCAGGCTTCGGCGCGCGGCTTCAGGATCGGGCCCCAGTGCTCGTTGTCGGCGCGCAGCCGCGGCACGTCGACGCCGGCGGCGCCAAGCTCGATGGTGTGGCCGATCAGCCAGCGCTCGAAGCCCTCGCCGCCCGCTTCCGGGTGGAACTGGGCACCGAAGGCATTGGCACCATAAGAGAAGGCCTGCACCGGGCAGATTTCCGTGGAGGCGAGCGCCTCCGCCCCCTCGGGCAGGTCGAAGCGATCCCCGTGCCAGTGCAGCACCGGCCCGCCCTCAAACACGTTCAGGCAGGACCGGCGGCCGGCGTCAGTCAGCGTCAGCTCCGAAAAGCCGATTTCCTTGGCAGGGCCCGGATAGACTTTCGCCCCCAGCACCCGCGCCATCAGCTGCGCGCCAAGGCAGACGCCGAAGATCGGCTTGCCACTGGCCAGGCGCCGCTCGATCAGCTGCAGCTCTTCGGTGAGGAAGGGATATTTCTCCTCCTCATAGGCACCGATCGGCCCGCCGAGCACCACGATCAGCCCGGTGGTCAGGGGATCCAGGGTCCAGAGCTCGTCCACACCGGCATCGTAGTAGTGGACCTTGTAGCCGGCGCGTTCCAGGACCGGCCCGAAGCAGCCCAGATCCTCGAAGGCGAGGTGGCGAATGGCGACGGCGGTCTTCAGCATCGTTGCCTCCGATTAATGACACATGCCAATATCTCATTTGGCATGTGCCGATATATCTAGCCTCTTCCTCGCCGCACTGCAACCACGACGTTCGCCCGAAATGCACGACCCGGGCAGCCTGGTTCCGCCTGCCGCGACACGCCACACCTGCCGGCCCTCTCCCCGCGTCCCTGTCGCGGCAGTCGGGACCGGCTCGCCGATTGCCCCCGAAAGCGGATGACGCCATAAATGTCCGAGACACTCGGTCCGATCCGGACCCATGCCCCACTCACCGGAGTCCCTCACCCGATGCATTTCGTCACCGGCAGATCGGCGGCAGAGATCGCCGCCAGCGTCGAGCGGGCGATCCGCAGCGGCCAGGTCTCCCCCGGCGAGCAGCTGCCCTCGGTGCGCGACGTGGCCGAACGGCTGGGCGTCAATCGCAACACCGTGACTGCCGCGTACGCCCGTCTGCGTGAAGCCGGTCTCGTCACCGGAAACGGCCGCCAGGGCTCCCGCGTGGCCGCGCCGCCCTCGGTCGAGATTTACCGCAGCGAGATACCGGCCGATGTCCGCGACCTCGCCTCGGGCAATGTCGACGCGTCGCTGCTGCCCGATCTCGCCCCCTTCCTCGCCCGGCTCGACCTGCCGCCCGGTGGCTACGAGATGGTGGAGGACGATCCCGAACTGGTCGCCCATGCCCAGCGGGTGTTCCGCGCCGATGGTCTGCAGGCCGGCCGCATCGCCATCGTCTCGGGCGCCATGGACGGGCTGGAACGGGCATTGCGCGCCCATCTGCGGCCGGGAGATCCGATCGCGATCGAGGATCCGGGCTATGTCTCGGCCCTGCTGCTGGTGCGTTCCCTGGGCCTCAGGCCCGTGCCGATGGCCCTGGACGAAGACGGCGTGCTGCCCGAAGCGCTGGATGCCGCCCTCGCCGCCGGGGTGCGCGCGGTGGTAACCACCCCCCGCGCCCAGAACCCGACCGGCGCCTGTCTCGGCGCCGAACGGGCCGCCAGGCTGCGCGCCCTGCTCGACCGCCATCCCGAGGTGCTGGTGATCGAGGATGATCACGCGAGCGCCGTCTCGGGCGTGCCGGCCCAGACCCTCGCCCCCGCCCGCATGGCCGCCCGCCCCTGGACGGTGATCCGCTCGGTGTCGAAATTCCTGGGCCCGGATCTGCGCCTTGCCATCGTCGCCGGCGACCCGATGACCATCGCCCGCATGCAGGATCAGCAGGCGCTGGGCCCGCGCTGGGTGAGCCATATCATCCAGCGCCTGGTGCTCAGGCTGTGGACAGCCCCCGGTACCGACCAGGTGATCGAGCGGGCCGCCCGTTCCTATGGGGCCCGGCGCGAGGCCCTGGCCGCAAGGCTGGCCGATCACGGCGTCATCGCCCTCGGCCGATCGGGCCTGCATGTCTGGGTGCCCGTCCAGCGCGAAGCCGAGGTCGTCCAGGGCATGCTCGCCCGCGGCTGGTCCATCCAGGCCGGGGAAATCTTCCGCCTGCGCAGCGGCCCCGGCGTGCGTGTCGGCATCGCCGGCCTCCATCCGGGCGAAGAGGACACCGTCGCCCGGGCCCTGGCCGACAGCATGCGGCCGGGGCGGTTGCTGTATACGTAGAGGGAGGGAGAGGTTGTTTTAGCCCCTCGCCGGGCGGCCACTCCCGTGGCCTTGGCCGCCGCCGAGTCTGTTAGCCCCTCGCCGGGCGGGCGCTGCCGCGCCCTTGGCCGCCGCCGCAATGGCGGCTTGCACCAGCCATCTAAGATGGCTGGTGCAGCTCTATGGGAACGGCCTGAGTACTCGGTCCGGTACCCGACGTCGCTCAGGTGGCGCGGGGGTCCTGGGCGACGGAGTGTTCGGTGCCGGCCATGGAGGTGACCGCGAAGGTGGTGGCCTCGGGGGCCGGGGCCGGGTGGTGCCAGATGCCGGCGGGGATGACCACGAAGCCGCCCGCCTCGATCTTCACGGTTTCCGGACCGCTGTCGTGCAGCAGGGTCAGCTGGATGGCGCCGTCCAGCACCTGGACCTGCTCGTCATGGGGGTGGCGCTCCCACGGCACCTGGCCGGCATAGCGCAGCAGATAGGCCATGCAGCCATTGGCCGCGGCCAGCGGCCGCATCGCCGCCATGGCGTCTTCCGGCCTGGTATCGGGGCCGATGGTCAACAGGGGCAGATCGCCGGCGATCTTACCGATGGCATGAACGTCCATGACACACATCTCCTCTCCTGGCGTGGCAGGGGCGCCGGTGCTTCGCCGGCAGGAGGAGATTCCACCATGGATTGAACCGTTGAGTCGATATGCGTCGTAAAAATTCATTATTTGCGCGAGGCCCCGTCTCTGCCGGGCCGGCTCTCACAGGAACGTGACCCGCCGCGAGCGGCTTCCGGCTTGCCCCGCCGGCCGATCTGCCGACATCTGTGGGGAAGCCCCATCCGCCTCAGAGACCCGCCAGATGTCCTCAGCCCGCACGCCTGCCCTGCCCTGGAACGACCCCCGCGGCCGCTTCTCGCCGATGAAGGCGCTGGTCTTCGGCCTGCTGCTGCTGCCGGGCGTGTGGATGATCTGGACCCTGGTCGCAGCCGCACCGGACATGCCGCAGCAGCCAGGCCCCGGCATCGGGCTTCAGGGGCTGCCGGATCGGGGACTGCTGGGGCCGGGCGGGCCGGCCGGCGGCATCGACGAAGCCGGGCTCAGCGTGCCCCAGGTCAAGGAGACCCTGCTGCTGGCGGGGCTCTGGGCCGTGCGGCTGCTGACCCTGTCGCTGCTGGTCACACCGCTCAAACTCTCACTCGGCCGGCCGAAGATCGGCCAGCTCCGGCGGATGATCGGGGTCGCGGCCGGGCTCTACACGCTCACCCATTTCGGGCTCTATCTCGTCTGGATGAAGCTGGATGTCGCGCGGATCGCGTCGGAGATCTGGCTCAGAACCTATCTCACCATCGGCTTCGTGGCCGTGCTGATCCTGGCGGCTCTGCTCGCCACCTCTACCGACGGCATGGCGAAACGGCTGGGGGGGCGTGCCTGGAAGCGGCTGCACAAGGCGGTCTATGCCGCCGCCCTGCTCGGCGCCCTGCACTTTTTCATGCAGACCCGGCTGGAGCCGGGGGAGGCGACCATTCTGGCCGGCATTCTGGGCTGGGCCGCGCTCTGGCGGCTGGCCGATGCCCGGCGCCCCGGCTGGGTGCGGGGGGGGCCGGGCCTTGTCGGCCTCGCCCTGGCCGCGGGGCTTCTGACCGTCGGGATCGAAGCGGCCTGGTTCGCCTTCGGCACCAGCCTGGATCCCGGGCGTGTGGTGGCGGCCAATCTGATGCCCGATGTCTTCCCGCGCCCCGCCGCGGTGGTGGCGATGGCCGGGCTCGGGATCGTCGGGCTGCACCTCGCCGTCAGGCCCCGCCCCCGCGCTCAGCCTGCCCGGCCGCGCCGGAATTCGGTCGCATAGATCAGGAGCATGGCAAGGCCCAGCCCGGCACCGGCCACGACCACGCCCACCCAGCCGCCGGCATGATAGATCACCGTGCCGAGGGCGGCGCCCGAGGCACCGGCAAAGAACATGATCGTCATATAGATGGCATTGACCCGGCCGCGGATCTCGGGCGCGGTTGAAAAGATGATCCGCTGGCCGGTGATCTGATTGGCCTGGATGGCCGCGTCCAGCACCACCGCCAGCACCGCCATGGCGATGATCGAGCCGGCCGAAACCGCCACGCCCGAGACGAGGAACGAGACCACCACCAGCACCATCGCCACCCCGGTCTGCACCCGACTGTAGCCGCGATCGGCCAGCCGGCCCGCGACCGGGGCGACCAGCGCGCCGCCGGCACCCGCCAGCGCGAACAGGCCGATCTGGTGGATGCTGAGGCCGAAACGCTCTGCCAGCATGATCGGCGCCGTGGTCCAGAACAGGTTGAAGGCCGCGAACATCAACGCCTGATAAGCGGCCCGCCGGCGCACCGCCGGCAGGCGGCGCAGCAGGCCGGGCATGGATCCCAGGATGCGAAGATAGGCGACAAGCCCCGATCCGCTGCGGCTCCGCCCCGGCTGCCAGGCCGGCATCATCCGCCAGAGGGCGGCGCCCACCACAAGCATCAGCGCGGCCGAGGCCCAGAACACCGCCCGCCAGCCGAAGCTGCCGGCAATGAACAGGGCAGCCGGCCGCGCCAGCATGATCCCGGTCAACAGCCCGGCCATCACCGTGCCGACCACCTGGCCGCGGCGTTCATCGGGCGCGAGTCTCGCGATGAACGGCACCAGAACCTGGGCGCCGGTGGCACAGAGGCCCACCATGAAGCAGAAGGCGAAGAGCGGCATCGCCTCGGTCGACATCGCGATGCCGACCAGGCCCAGCGTGGTCAGCACCAGCGTCGCCAGCACCAGCCGGCGGTTTTCGACCAGATCCGCGGCCGAGACCAGCAGGAACAGACCCACGCCATAGCCGATCTGGGTGATGCCGGTCAGCGAGCCGGCAAGATCGGGATCGAGCCCCAGATCCGCGCCGATCGCCGCCACCATCGGCTGGGCGTAATAGAGATTGGCGACCAGCGCACCGGTCGCCACGGCAAAAAGCGCCACGAGGGCCCCGGAGGGCCCTCGCGACACGGATGGTTCAGAGGTGGCCGCAGCCTCGCTCACCGATCGTCTCCCCGCCGCCGGGAGGCCGCGCGTCCGGTCCCCTGGCGTTCCAGCATCCAGCCCGGATATTCGGGCGGAAGCGCACTCACCGCATCCAGCCGCGCCAGATCCTCGGTCGACAGCTCGACCTCGGTCGCGGCCAGGTTGTCGTCCAGCTGCTCCACCGTATTGGCACCGATGATCACCGACATCACCGACCGCTGATGCAGCAGCCAGGCGAGCGCGATCCGCGCCACCGACACGCCCCGCGCCGCCGCGATCTCGCGCATCACGTCGATGCAGTCGAAGGCACGGTCGCGGTTCACCGGCGGGAAGTCGAACGTCGCCCGGCGCGACCCCTCGGGGCCGTTGCCGTCACGGTCGTACTTGCCCGACAAGAGGCCGCCCGCCAGCGGGCTCCACACCATCAGACCCAGCTTTTCGGCCTCGATCAGCGGCACCAGCTCGCGTTCGAGATCGCGGCCGGCGATGGTGTAATAGGCCTGGAGCGTGGCAAAACGGCTGTAGCCGCCCCGGTCGGCGATGCCCAGCGCCTTCATGATCCGCCAGGCGGACCAGTTGGACACGCCGACATAGCGCACATGGCCCTGGCGGACAAGGTCGTCGAGCGCCCGCACCGTCTCTTCGATCGGCGTCACCGGATCGACGCCGTGGATCTGGTAGAGGTCGATATAGTCGGTACCCAGCCGGCGCAGGCTGGCCTTGACCGCATCCATGATATGCCCGCGCGAGGCGCCGCGGTCATTGGGCCCGTCGCCCACCTGCCCCAGCACCTTGGTCGCCAGCACCATGTCGGTGCGCGGCCGGCCGGAATTGCGCATGGCATGGCCGGTGATCTCTTCCGACAGACCGCCGGAATAGACATCGGCGGTGTCAATGAAATTGACGCCCCGATCCAGCGCCCGGGCGAGGATCGCATCTGCGCCCGCCTGATCGAGCCTGCCGATCTGGGTCCAGAAGCCGCCGCGGCCGCCGAAGGTCATGGTACCGAGGCAGAGTTCCGACACGAGCAGGCCCGTGCCGCCAAGGGTGTTGTAGCGCATCGCTTTCCCCATTCGATCGCTGTCGTTGTCGACAAGGCCCGATATGGCACGGGGGACTGCATCGGATAACCGCCCGGATCGGTCACGCCGTGTATAGTATGACTGAACAATGGCGGTGCGATCCATCACCCCCGCTCCTGCGATCCGGACCAAACATCCATGGCGAACGGCGACCCCTTCGACGGGCTGCATGAATTTCTGGCCATCGCCCGGCGCGGCAGCATCCGCGGGGCAGCTGCCGAGCTTGGCGTCACGCCGGGGGCGGTCAGCCAGGCGCTTCAGGGGCTGGAACGGCGGCTGGGCCTGCCGCTCTTCCATCGCACCACCCGGCGGATTTCGCTCACCGAGGCGGGGGAAACCCTGCTCGGGCGGCTGGGCCCCGCGGCCGACGCCATCACCGGCACCATCGACGGCCTGCGCCGGATGACGGCCGAACCCTCGGGCACGCTTCGCCTGCTCGCCCACCGGATGGCGGTGGAAACGGTGATCCACCCGCTGATCCCGGCCTTCCGCGCCGCCTGCCCCGGGGTCACGGTGGACATCACCATCGATGACGGGCTGGAAGACCAGATCGCCGGGCGCTACGACGCCCATATCGCGATCGGCGAATTCATCGACCGCGACATGATCGCGGTCAGGGTCTCGCGCCCCTTCCGCTGGCTGGTGGCGGCTTCTCCCGACTATCTGGCCCGGCGTGGCCGGCCCGAGGTGCCGGAAGACATTGCCCGCCACGACTGCATCCGCTTCCGCCTGGCCCGCAGCCGGCGGATCTATCGCTGGGAATTCGAACGCCCCGGCCCCGACGGCACCGCCCAGGCACTGTCGGTCGACCCGCCGGGGGACATCGTCACCAACGACACAAAGCTGGTCCGCACCTTCGCCCTGCAGGGGCTGGGGCTGGTCTACGGGTCGGAGCTGATGCTGGCGGAGGATCTTGCCGCCGGACGGCTGGAAACGGTGCTGGATGCCTTCATGCCCGCCCGCGACGCCCTGTTCCTGTGCTATCCCCGGGCCAGCCGCAGCGACCCCAAGCTTCGCGCCTTCGTGGAGGCCTGCCAGCGGCAGCTGCGCCGCAGCGGCGGCTGACCCGTCAGGCGGGGCGGCGTACCCCCCCGGCCCCGCCGTCCGGAACCGGTCGAGCCCGGCCATGCAGAACCCGACCATGAAATCGACCAGCACCGGCTTGTCGCGCGCATCATCCGCCACCTTGGCGAAGGGCCAGATGATCGCCTCGTCCAGCGCGCCGGTGATGCAGGCGGCGGCAAGCTCGGTGTCGAAGGGGATGAATTCACCCGCGGCGATGCCGTCCTGCAGGATCTCGGAAAACAGCAGATGGAAGCGGTGGCGGCAGTCCAGGCGCACCGCCTCGATCTCGGGCGAGACCGGCTCGGCCAGCAGGGCATGGGCCAGACGCGGCCGGCGCAGCGCGCGTTCAACATGCACCTGCACGGCGGCCGCCAGCCGCTCGCCATGCGGGCCCGGCCGGTCCGCCGCCTCGACCGAGGCGGCCAGTTCGCGCAAGGCTGCCGTCCGGAAGACCTCGGCATAAAGCGCGGTCATGGTCGGGAAATAGCGGTAGATCGTGCCTTCCGATATCCCGGCCTTCTCGGCCACCAGCCGGCTGCGCACACCCCGGAAACCGACCTCGGCGATCAGCTCTCGGGTCGCCTTCAGGATCATCATCCGCCGCTCGGCAAGGCGGCGGCGGGTCTCGGGCGTCTGTCGATAGGCCAAGGCTGGGGGCTCCGGTCCGGACATATCCTCCTGCGAGCATGCACCGCCATGCACGCACTTGCCAGTGGATAAACAATGAGTCCATACTCATTTCTTAAAGGGGCCATCATCGGGTGAATGACGTCCGCACCCGTATCGACCATCCCGGTCGCCCCCGCCGGACGGAGAGCCCAGATGACCGTCGATCCGCGTCCCGATACCCAACCTGTAGACGATCTTGATATATCACAGGCAATCCGGGATGCCGGAGCAAAAACGCATGAGGTGCTGCCTGGCACACCCGGCGGGCATCTGGCGGAGATCGCGGCGCGCTTTCCCGACCGGCCGGCGATCGAGGGCGAGGGCCTGGTTCTGGACTATGCCGGGCTGGATGCGCGGGTGAACCGCACCGCCCGTCTGCTGACGGCGCGCGGGCTGGGCCGCGGCGACCGCATGGCGGTGCTGGCGGAAAACCGGTTGGATTATGTGGTGCTGGCCTTCGCCGCCGCGCGCACCGGCATCATCCTTGCCGCCCTCAACTGGCGGTTATCGGATGGTGAGCTCAGCCATTGCGTCCATCTGGTGGCCCCGCGGCTGGTGATCGCCTCGCCCCGGTTCCGCGACACCGCGCGCCGGCTCGGCCTCGACCCGCTGGTGTTCGGCCCGGACTGGGAAGCGGCGCTCAGCGCCGAAGAGGCAGGCCCGATCCCGGGCGCCGAAGCCGAGGCCGAAGCCCGTCAGGAAGACGGGCTGCTGATCCTTTACACCAGCGGCACCACCGGCCTGCCCAAGGGCGCCATGATCAGCGCCCGGGCCGAGATGGCCCGGTTCACCCTCAGCCGGCGGGAACTCGGGCTCAGGCCCGAGCATATGTTCGTCGCCTGGGCGCCGATGTTCCACATGGTCTCGATCGAGCATGCGATGCATGTGCTGATGACCGGCGGCCGGGTGGTGGTGGTCGACGGGGCCGACATCCCGCGGCTGGTCGATCTGGTCGAGACCGGGCCGCATTGGTGGCTGGTGCTGATCCCGGGCATGATCGAGCGGGTGGCGGCCGAGATCCGCAGCCGCCGGGCCGCCCGGCCCGACTGGCGGCCGGCACGGATCGAGATGGTGGGCGCGCTGGCCGATCTGGTGCCCCCGGCACTGATCGCCGAGATTTCGGGCGTGCTGGAAGCGCCCTACTGGAACAGTTTCGGCTCCACCGAAACCGGCATGCTGCCGGCCGCCGGCACCCGCTTCGCACCGGGCGAGGCGCCCGCCGACCTCGCCAAGGCCCCGAACAGCCTGCATCTCTGGCGGCTGGTCGACGAGGACGACCGCGACGTGCCCCCCGGCACAGCGGGCGAGATCGCCGTGCGCGGCCCCTCGGTCTTCAGCGGCTACTGGAATGCGGCCGCGACGAATGCCAAAGACTTCCGCGGCGGCTGGTTCCATATGGGCGACATGTTCGTGGAGCGCCCCGACGGCCGGCTCGATTTCGTCGACCGCGCCAAATACATGATCAAATCGGGGGCCGAGAACATCTATCCGGTCGAGATCGAGCGAGTGCTGATGACCCATCCCGCCGTGGGCGAGGCGGTGGTCGTGCGCCGCCCCGACCAGCGCTGGGGCGAGGTTCCGGTCGCCTTCGTGGCCCTGGCGGACGAGGCCCCCCCGGTGACGGCGGCGGAGCTGACCGCCTGGTGCCGGGCGGGGCTCGCCACCTATAAATGCCCGCGCGAGATCCGTTTCGTCGCCTCGCGCGACGACTTCCCGCGCAGCACCAGCGGCAAGGTCCAGCGCAAGACGCTGGAGGCGCAGCTTCAGGCCGAAACCGCGCCCCCCGTCGCCCGCGATGTCGTCGGGGAGAGTGCCGCATGAGCACGATCATCCTGCACCATTACGACTATTCGCCCTTTTCCGAGAAGATCCGGCTGATCTTCGGGCTGAAGGGGCTGGACTGGCGGTCGGTGATCGTGCCGGCGATCAATCCCAAGCCCAAGCTGATGCCGCTGACCGGCGGCTATCGCTTCACGCCCGTGATGCAGATCGGTGCCGACATCTATTGCGACACCCGGCTGATCGCCCGCGAGCTGGAGCGCCGCTTTCCGACGCCGCCGCTCTTCGCCAGCCTGGCCGAACAGGGCCTGGCCGGGGTGGTGGAGGCCTGGGCGGAGCGCGACCTGTTCTGGCCGCTCGCCCGCTATATCAGCGGGGTCAATGCCGAACGCACGGAGCCGGGACTGAATGCCGATCGGGCGGCGTTGCGCGGCAAGCCCGAGCCGTCGCTGGCCCGGCTGCAGCAGGTGGCGCGCGACAGCCTGGGCCAGGCGCTGGGCGAGATCCGCCGGGTGGACCAGATGCTGGGCGACGGCCGCGATTTCCTGCTGGGCGGCAGACGGCCGGGCCTGGCCGATCTTGCGGTCTATCACGGCCTCTGGTTCCTCGACGCCCTGCCGATCCGCTGCGGCACCGCGCTCGACCTCTACCCCGCCATCCGCGCCTGGATGGGGCGGGTGGCAGCCCTCGGCCATGGCCGGGAAAGCCCGTTCACGGCCGAACAGGCGCTGGATGCCGCCGCCGCCGCCTATCCGGATCCGCTGCTCGCCTCGGCCGACGGGGCAGCGCCGGCGCCGGGCAGCCTGGTCGAGGTGCGGCCCGAAGGCTATGTGACCGAGCCGGTGACCGGCGAGCTGATCCGCGCCGATGCCGGCCGGATCAGCCTGCGCCGCATCCATCCCGCCGTCGGCGAAGTAATGGTCCATCTGCCCCGCCAGGGCTATGTGCTCCGCCCCGCCGGGCATGGTGGCCATACCCTGGCAACCGCCCTGGAAGACCCTGTCGGAGAGGAAGCCTGCCGGTGACCACCCTGCTCGACGGCAAGATCGCCCTCCTCACCGGTGCCGCCTCGGGCATCGGCGCCGCCACCGCCCGCGCCATGCTCGACGAGGGCGCGCAGGTGATGCTCACCGATCTCGACGCCGCCCGGCTCGACCGTCTGGCGGCAGAGCTGGCCGAAGACCATCCGGGCCGGGTGGCCGCCCTGCCCCAGGACGTGACCGACGAAGCCGGCTGGGAAGTGGCGACGGCGGCCGTGGCCGACCGTTTCGGCCCGATGACCGTGCTGGTCAACAATGCCGGCGTGCTGCCGGAACTCTGCCGGCTGGAAGACACCAGCCTGGCCGAATGGCGGCGGGTGATGACGGTCAATCTCGACGGCGTGTTCCTGGGGGTGAAGCACGGCATCCGGGCGATGAAGGACCGGGGTGGCGCCATGGTCAACATCTCGTCCGTCGCCGCCATGATCGGCATGCCGATCACCGGCGCCTATAATGCCAGCAAGGCCGGGGTGCACATGCTGACCAAATGCGCGGCGCTGGAATGCGCGCATCTGGGCTATGCGATCCGGGTGAATTCGGTCCATCCCGGCTATGTCCGCACGCCGATGACCGGGCAGATCGCCGACACGCTGGGCGGCGACCGCTTTGACCGGCGGATGACGGCGGTGACGCCGATGCGGCGGCTGGGGGAGCCGCGCGAGATCGCCGATGCGGTGGTGTTCCTGGCATCGGACCGGTCGTCCTATGCCACCGGCACGGCGCTCGTCATCGACGGCGGCTGGACCGCGCAATAGCCCCGGGTGGCGGGGCCTGGACCAGAGGGGGAGGTTCGGGGCAGGATCGGGAACGTCCCGCCCCTCCTCCGGAAGGCCCGCATCCCCATGTCCCGCTCGCTGCCCCTCGCCGGCCTCGCCGGCGCCGCCTGCCTGATCGGCGCCACGCTGGCCCTCGCGCCCGCGCCGGCCAAGGCCGAAGAAGTCGGCTGCGTCAGCACCACCTTCAAGCTGATCGGCCCCAACAACAAGATCTGCATCGACAGCTTCCGCGACCCCAAGGTCGACGGCGTGGTCTGCCATGTCAGCCGCGCCAAGACCGGCGGGCTGAAGGGCGCCGTGGGCCTGGCCGAAGACACCTCCGACGCCTCGATCGCCTGCCGCCAGGTCGGCCCGATCACCATCCGCGAAAAGCTGAAAGAGGGCGAAGACGTCTTCCGCGAAAGCCGCTCCTGGCTGTTCAAGCGCCTCCAGGTCGTCCGCTTCTACGACGAGCCCAACAACACCCTGGTCTACCTGACCTATTCCGACGAACTGGTCGACGGCTCGCCCAAGAACGCCATCTCCACCGTGCCGATCATGCCGTGGCCGGAGAAGTGAGGCGGCGCGCCGGCTGCGGCATGATCATCATGTGTCATCCACCCGCGGCAATTGCCCGCCGCCGCGCGGCGGCATAGTCTGGGCGGCGGTTCTGGCGCAGACGAGAGAAGGCGCAGGCGGATGGAAATCTGGATCATCCTCGGCATCGTGGTGCTGGTGGCGCTTTATGCCATCGCCACCTATAACGGCCTGGTCGGGCGGCGGAACGGGGTGCGCAATGCCTTTGCCCAGATCTCGGTGCAGCTGAAGCGCCGGCATGATCTGGTGCCGAACCTGGTCGCCGCGGTGCGCGATGCCATGGCGTTTGAGCGCGAGACCCTGGAAGCCGTGGTCGCCGCGCGCGGCAAGGCGGTCGCCGCAACCCAGCGGGCGGAACAGGGTGGCAGTGCCGCCGATCGCGCCCAGGCGCTGGCGGCGGAACGCGAACTGGGCGCCGGGCTCGGCCGGCTGCTCGCCGTGGTCGAGGCCTATCCCGAGATCCGCTCGGGCACCCATGTGTCGGAGCTGACCGAAGAGCTGCGCTCCACCGAAAACCGCATCGCCTTCGCCCGCCAGCATTACAACGACAGCATCCAGTCCTATAACGACCGGGTGCAGATGTTCCCCTCGAACCTGATCGCCGGCATGTTCGGCTTCCGGACCGAGGAATTCTTCCAGGTCGATGCCGCCGAGACGGCGGTGCCGACCGTGTCGCTGCGCTGATCCCATGGCCCGCGGCAAAGGCTGGCGGCCCTGGCAGAGGCAGGTCTCCCCCTGGGCGCGCCGGGGCCCATGGAACACCGGCGCCGACACGACCCCGCAGACGGATCCGGCCACCGATCCCGTCCCGGATCCGATACGCGAGGCGGAAGACCGGCCGGAACCGGTCGAGGGCATCCGTATCGACCGCACCGATTTCACCGGCGCCATCCGCGCCAACCGCCGCAAAAGCCTGGCGATCTGCCTGGGGCTAACCCTGTTCGGCATGGCGCTCGGCTACCTGGTCGGCTGGTGGGTGGCCCCGCCCTATGTGCCCGAAGGTGCCGGCCTGCTCGCTGTGCTGCTCTCGGGCGGCGGCGCGGTGGGGGCGGCGGTGATGGCGATGGCGGGCGGGCTCTGGTCCACGTTGGCACTCACAACCGGTGATCGCATGGCGCTCGGCATCGCCGGCGCCCGCGAGGCCGACCCGATCGCCGATCGCCGGCTGCACAACGTTGTCGAGGAAATGGCCATCGCCGCCGGCCTGCCCAAGCCGCGGGTGATGGTGATCGAGACCGACATGCCCAATGCCTTCGCCGCCGGGCTCACGCCCGAAAAGGGCACGATCGCGGTCACCCGCGGGCTTCTGAACCGGCTCAGCCGCGACGAGCTGCAGGCGGTGGTGGCGCATGAAACCGGCCATCTCGCCAATGGCGACAGCCGCTATATGGTCGTGGTGTCGGTGATGGTCGGGCTGATCGTGATCGTGGCGGCGATGGCGCGGAACATGGCCTATTTCGGCGGCGGCTCCCGCCGCGGCAGCGACCGCAATGGCGGCAATGCCCTGGCGCTGGTGGCCCTGCTGCTGATGGTGGTCGCGATCCTGGCGCCCTTCGCGGCGCAGGCGATGCAGTTCGCGCTGTCACGCCAGCGCGAATATCTGGCCGATGCCACGGCGGTGAAGCTCACCCGCAATCCCAAGGCGATGATCGGGGCGCTGATGCGGCTCGACGAAGCGGCGGCCGCAACCGGCCGCGATGCGCCCACCTCCGCCCGGGCGCTCGAAGCGCTCTGGATCGTCAACCCGCTCGACGGGCCCGGCGAAAGCGGCCGCCGGCGCCGCCGGGCCGGGCTGTTCTCCACCCATCCCTCGATCGACGACCGGATCGCGCGGATCCGCGCAATGGGTTGAGCCGCAGCCACGCCATCAGCCCTTCACACAATGGCGCGGCCCCCCGGCCGTCCCGGTCTCGTCGATCTCCGCCAGCTGGCGGCGGGCCGGCTTGACGTCCAGCAGCGGCGTGCCGTCCAGACAGTCCAGGCCGCGGACCAGCAGCGTGCAGCCCTCCTGCCCCTCCAGCGTCACCTCGGCGGTGCCGATCGGGTTGGGGCGGTTGGGGGAGCGGATCGAGAAGGTGCCCCGCGTCGCGCCGCTATGGCCGGGGTTCTGCACCACCAGATCCCGCCTTGCCCGGTCGAGCCAGTAGAGCAGTTCCAGCCGTGCGAAATCCCCCAGCCCTGCCAGCGCCGGCGCCCAGAGCGGGTCGATCTCCACCCGGCAGAGGGGGCCCTCCCCCGCCCGGCCCTGGCGCGGACACTGGCCCCGGCCGGTCCAGGGGGTGCGGATCCGGCCGATGAACACCAGTCCGGCATCGTCGGGCGCCGGGGCGGTCACCGTCTCTTCCAACGGACGCAGATCGATCTCCATGGGGCACGGGCCTCCAGTCGCGGGGTGAATGCCGTCCGATCATGCGCGGATGGTTCTCGATTGCAAAGCGTCGGCGGCACGGGTTGAATCACCGGGCTTCCGCCCCATCTGGCGAAAGCCCCCCAGGGTCCGGTTCCGGACGTCGAAACAGCGGCAGGTTTGAGATGCAGGACCAGGAATCGCCCGCCACCCGCAAGACCATGCTGCTGACCGGCGCCAGCCGGGGCATCGGTCATGCCACGGTGAAACTGTTCTACCAGCATGGCTGGCGGGTGCTCACCCTCTCGCGCGCGCCCTTCGATCCCGAATGCCCCTGGCCGGGCGGGCGGGAAAACCACATCCAGGGCGACCTGGCCGACCCCGAGGCCTTCGAGGCGATCGCGGCCGAGGTGCGCCGCCGCCTGGGCGGCGGCGGGCTGAACGCGCTGGTCAACAACGCCGCCATCTCGCCCAAGCGGGCGGGCGGCGCGCGGATGGGCGTGGCCGATACCGACTACGCCACCTGGGCGGCGGTGTTCAACGTCAACCTGTTCTCGGCGGCACTGCTCTCACGCAACCTGCTGCCGGAACTGAAGGCCACCGGCGGCACCATCGTCAACGTCACCTCGATCGCCGGCTCACGCGTGCACCCCTTCGCGGGCGTCGCCTATGCCTGCTCCAAGGCGGCTCTGGCCACGCTGACCCGCGAACAGGCCTTCGATTTCGGCCGCTTCGGTGTGCGGGTAAACGCGATCGCCCCGGGCGAGATCGACACCTCGATCCTCTCCCCCGGCACCGAAGACATCGTCCGCACCCAGATCCCGATGCAGCGCCTGGGCGACCCCAAGGAAGTCGCCCGCACGATCATGTTCCTGTGCTCGCCAGACGCGTCCTATATCAACGGCGCGGAAATCCACATCAATGGCGGGCAGCACGTCTGACGGGCCTGAAACCTGCCGGAAAAACCCGGGCCCTGCCCGGAAAAAGAAGAGGCCGGCGCCCCTGAAGGCCCGGCCTCATGATCTTTGTCCATGAGGGTCCGGTTTCCCGGAACGATCCCCACAGCACATGATCAGAAGTTAGCGATGGGGAGGGCAGATTGCAACCGCCGTTCTCTTGCATGCCTGCAACGCTCTCGTCCATCGAGGCCGCGATATCTCCCGCCCGCCTCGGTCGCTATATGGCTGCCGCACAAGGCGACAGGAATCTGGCACTTCGTCTGTGCGTCTGGAATATCAGCCTCTGCGAGGCGCTCTATATGCCGGTCCAGTTTGCGGAAGTTGCGCTTCGAAACGCCATATGCAGAGCACTTGAAACACGCTACGGAGCAGGGTGGCCGCATAACGGTGCTTTTCTCTGCACCCTTCCTATGCGTCTGTCTGAAGAATTAAACAGAGCCGGCGAGACGGAAAGGCAACTTCACCGCGACCGAACGACACCTGACCACATTATATCGGCGCTGTCATTCGGATTCTGGCTCCACACGCTGACCACGAACTACCGGGGAAGTCTTTGGCCCATTTATTTTCCATCTCCTTCCCGAACAAGCCTCAAAATATCACGCTGAGAGATGTCCATAGACGTGCTGATCGACTACGAATTCTGAGAAACCGGATCGCCCACCACAAACCGATCTTTGACCGTGGCCCTGTGTCCGACTACGACAACATCATCACGCTGATCGAGTGGATCTCGGACGAAACCGCGTGGTTCGTTCGCCAGACCGCCCGCCTCAGCCAGACGATCAATCAACGTCCACAATCATGACCATCCCAGACCTATCGCGCGGGCGGCCCCCTCCCGATTGTCCCACCCCCGCGGCCGCGCTATGGTGCCCCCCGACGGGCCGGCGGTCATGATCCCGCCGGCCGGCCGCAAAAGGACGCGCCGATGCAGCCGACCGATATGTTCTTCGACTACACCCTGGCCGCCCTGCCCGATTATCTGGGCTTCCTCGGCACCATGGCGGTGCTGATCGCCGTCTTCACGGCGATCTATCAGGCGATTACGCCCTATCGCGAGATCCGGCTGATCCGCGCCGGCAACCGGGCGGCGGCCATCTCGCTCTCCGGCACGATCATCGGCCTGGCCATCGCGCTCAACACCGTGGCGGCGGGGGCGGTTTCGATCCTCGACATGGCGCTTTGGGGCGCCATCGCCTGCATCAGCCAGCTGGTGGTCTATCTGATCGTCGCCCGGCTGCTGGGCGATCTGTCGGCCGGTATCGAAGACGACCGCCTCGGCTATGGCATTCTGCTGGGCGGTGTATCGGTCGCAACCGGGCTGGTGAATGCCGGGGCGCTGACCTATTGAACCTGAAGCCCTCGTTTCAGGGCCCGACGATCCCCATCTCTCGCTCATCCTCCCCCAACGCACGAGGTTGCTCCCCGATGCGTCGCTCCCGCGCCGTGACCACCCTGCTCATCGCCGGTACCGCCCTCACCCTCGCCGGTTGTGGCGAAGACACCGAACAGGTGAAGATCTACGGCACCAGCGAGGCCTGCAGCGCCGAGATGACCGCCGCCGACTGCGCCGCCGCCGAGGCCGAGGCCCGCGAGGCGCATATCGCGACCGCGCCACGGTTCGACAGCCTGGCCGCCTGTGAAGAGGATTTCGGCGCCGATGGCTGCCAGCCGGTGCCCCAGCAGCAGGCCTCGTCGGGCGGCAGCTTCTTCATGCCGGCCTTCGCGGGCTTCATGCTCGGCCGGATGATGGGCGGCGGCGGGGGCTTTCACGGCCGCCCGGTTTATGTCGACCGCAACGGCTACATGTACAGCGGTGCCGACCGCTTCGGGCAGACCCGGCGCGAGAACGTGTTCCGCAACGGCCGGCCGACCAACTGGGCGGGCTCGGCCAATGTCGCGCGCAGCACGGTCAGCAACCCGGTGAAGCCTGCGGGTACGGTGTCGCCCGCCCGGCGTTCAGGCGGCTTCGGTTCGACCGGCGCCCGCGGCTATTCCTTCGGCGGCTGACGGAGACATCCCCCATGCGCCGCGTCACCCACCCGCCCCGCCCCGACTGGGCCCGCCGGATGGAAGAGGAGCTGGGCTTCGTCTTCCACTCCCCCGACGGCACGGTCTATTGGGACGAGACCGCCCATTGGGCGTTCACCGAAGACGAGATCGACCGGATCGAGGATGCGGCCGACGCCTTCCATGCGCTCGCCATCCGCGCCGCCGATCGCGCCGTTTCCCAGAACCGTCTGACGGAGCTGGGCATTCCGGGCTATGCGGTGGCGGCGGTGGCCGACAGCTGGCGCCGCTTCCGCGAGGGCGACCCACTGGAAGCCCCGGTCTATGGCCGGCTCGACATCGCCTGGACCGGCGAGGGCGCGCCGGCGCTGCTGGAATACAATGCCGCCACCCCCACCAGCCTTTACGAGACGGCGGTGGTCCAGTGGCACTGGCTGGAAGAGACCCATCCCGAGGCCGACCAGTTCAACCGCCTGCACGAAGCACTGGTCGAGGCCTGGGCCGCGCGCGGGGCCGCCATGGCCGGGCGGCCGATCCACTTCACCGCGGGCGATGTGGCCGAAGACATGGCGACGGCCGGCTATCTGCAGGCGATCGCCACCGAAGCGGGACTCGCCACCAAGCTGGTCGCGATCGGCGACATCGCCTTCGACGAGAGCGACCGCCGCTTCTATGACCCGGACGGCACGCCGATCGAGGCGCTGTTCAGCCTGTACCCGGTCGAATGGATGCTGCGCGAAGACTGGGGCGTGCCCCTGATCGAGGCGGTGGAGACCGGGCGGCTGGTGCTGTTCGAACCGCTGTGGAAGCAGCTCTTCTCCAAGGGCATCCTGGCCTTCATGTACGAACTGGAGCCCGACCATCCCGGGCTGCTGAAGGCGGGGTTCGCCCCCGGCCTGTTCGCCCCGGGCGACCGGGTGGTGGCCAAGCCGCTCGCCGGCCGCGAAGGCGATGGCGTCGAGATCGTGACGCTTGGCCCCGACGGCATGCCGGCGGCCGACAGCGTGGTACGCCAGGCAAGCCCCGGCCCGCGCATCGCCGGCGACGAGGGCTGGGTCTACCAGGCCTTCACGCCGCTCGCCCCCGCCCCGGGCGGCCATGCGGTGGCGGGTGTCTGGATCATCGGCGACAAGGCCGTGGCGATGGGTCTGCGCGAGGATACGGGTGAGATCACCGGGGTCGGCAGCCGCTTCGTGCCGCATCTGTTCACGCCGCGGAACGCGTAGGCCGATCGGGGCCGCCCGGCGGGATCACCCCCGCCCGGCGGCCACCCGCCGCAGCCGGACGTTCCACCAGATGATCGCCGGCACCACCAGCACCGTCGGCACCAGCCAGGTGGCGATCGGGGGCAGGCCGAGGGTCGGGCCGTTGACGACCAGCGCGGCGGTGATGGTGCCGATCAGCGCGCCCATCATGCGCGAAAGGTGACGGGCGATGCGCGGCGGGCCGACGCGGCTCACCTCCATCAGGTCCTGGCAGGCGAGCGCGCCGCCGATCAGGCCGAAGACCGGCATGACGACATTGGCTGCCCCGCCCACCGCACCGGTCAGGCCGGCGACGATCATCACCAGGGCCAGGCCCAGCATCAACCCGGCGATCAGCCGGTCGGCCATGCCCGGCTCCGCCTTGCGACGGCGGGCGGCCCGCCAGCCGGCGGCGAGCAGATAGGCCGAAAACCCGGCAATGGCGAGCAGGAAGGACGAGAAGTTCACCAGCGCCAGCACCACCGAGGCGGCAAGCGATACGGCCATCGACCAGCCGAATACCCGGCCGATCCGTCGGTGGCGGTCATTGCCCTTGCCCGGCAGGACCATCAGGGTCAAGCCGCTCGCCAGCGCCAGGGCGCCCGCCCCCACATGCAGCACCAGAAACGCCGTCGAAATCATGCCTGCCCCGTTGCGATATTTTACCGCCGCCCATCGGGCAGCTGCGGCTTCATCATAATGGTACCGCCGTGCCGATGCTTGTGCGATCGAACACGGTTTGAGTGAGTTCCGTGTAAAATGCCCTCTCCGCCGGTCGTCAGCTGCGACGGCGAAGTTCGGTCGGATCTCCCAAAGCCTGGAGGCGACGGGCGACCTCGGCGCAGTCGTCGTCGATCCGGGCGGGTACGTGGAGCAGTGCCTCCAGATGGGCGTCGTCGAAGCTCTCGACCGGCACGCCCTGAGCGCGGGCGATGCGATGGCTGCGCACCAGCCCGGGCAGATAGGTCTCCAGCGAACGGGCCGAGGTCCGGATGCTCATCAGCGGCGTCTGCACCATGCGCCCGGCGGCCCGGCCGCTTTCGGCGAGCGCCCGTTCGCGCACCGCCCGGGAATTGGCGGCGTTGTAGTTGAAAATCGCGCCGCCCAGCAGGCCGAAGGCCAGGATCGGGGCGTATTCGGCATAGATCGCCACGTCGTGTTCGGGCGGACCGGTGATCAGGGCCATCGCCACCCCAAGCCCGGTGCCGATCAGGAACAGCATGATCAGGCTGAACCAGTCGACCAGCAGCACCAGAAGGAACAGCGCCGTCAGGGTCGACATCTGCCAGATGACCGAACCGCCGTTCATCACCGTCATGAAGGTGAAGAAGAAGGGCAGGCAATAGCCCAGCATCACCAGCCAGACAGCCGGGATCCAGGGCTGCAGCCGCGCCGGCCAGCGTCGGCGGAAAGCAAGCAGCAGACACAGCACCGACCCGGCCAGGCGCAGGCCGAGATTCTCGTAAGCCTGGGGAAAGAGGAAGGTCCAGACCATCCAATAGGCCGGCATCATCACCGCACCGGCGATCGACACCGGCACGAGATTGGGCTCGATATGGCGGAAACCGTTCAGGATGATGCCGCGCAGGCTGCCGGCCGGGACGTCGGTGCCGGGGCGCGCGGCCTCGCCAGCCGGCCTCGGGTCGGATCGGTAGGTGCTGCTGCCCGACATGGTCTTCAGCCCATCACCGTGCTGGGGCCCGTCGGCATGCCGCCCCGGCCCTTGTCACCACGCCCCTTGTCACCGCGTCCCCCGGCGCGCGGATCGGCACCGCCGCTCAGCCGGCCGCCGGCGCCCTGGTCGCTGATCCCCGAATGCGGTCCGCCGCGTCGGCCACTACCCACCACACGCGCCGCCGGCCAGGCGATCTCGGCACGGGTTCCCTCGTTCACCCGGCTGATCAGCTGGAAGCGACCGCCATGCATCTCGATCAGCGACCGAACCAGCGGCAGGCCCAGCCCGGTGCCTGCATAGCGACGGTTGAGCGCACTGTCCACCTGTCCGAAGGCCTCCATCGCCCGGTTGATGTCTTCAGGCGCGATGCCGATGCCGGTATCGACCACCGCGATCGTCAACCCGCCCTCCTCGGCAATCCGCGCCTCTACCGTGACACTGCCGCCGATCGGGGTGAATTTGACCGCGTTCGACAGCAGGTTCAGCAGCACCTGCTTCATCGCCCGCTGGTCGCCGCGCAGCGCCGGCAGGTCGGGTGCCAGCATGTTGACCAGTTTCAGCCCGGCCTTGTCGGCCTGGCCGCGCATCAGATTGGTCGTGGTCCGGACGATGCTCTCCAGCGTGAAGACGCTTTCGTCCAGGTTGTAGGCGCCGGCCTCGATCTTCGACAGGTCCAGAATGTCGTTGACGATGTCGAGCAGGTGGACGCCGCTTTCGTTGATCAGCCGGGCGAATTCCATCTGCTCGTCGATCTGGGCGTCGTTGCGCGGCCGATCGTTCATCAGGATCTCCGAGAAACCGATGATCGCATTCAGCGGCGTGCGCAGTTCATGGCTGGTATTGGCGAGGAAATCGGATTTGGCGATGTTGGCCGCCTGGGCAGCCTGCACCGCATCGGCCAGTTCGATCCGCAGGCGCAGCCCGTCGTCCAGCAACCGTGCCAGATAATGCGCACCCACCGCCAATACGGCTGCCGATGCGGCGATCGCCAGCAGCAGCGGCAGATCCATCCGCCCGGCGATGATCAGCCCGCCGGCAAGTGCCGTTGATGTCACCCCCAGCCAGACCAGAGCCGCCGTCAGATGACAGGACATCATCACCGTGCCGGCCACACCGATCGCGGCGGTGGCGAACAATACCTTGGCCATGTCGATCGAGGCAGCGGCAGGCGCCAGCACCAGCGGCGCCAGCCCCCAGATCACACCGCTGACCGCGATGATCATCAGGATCGGCAGGGCGCGTTGTTCGGGTTCCGTGTCGGCACCGCCATCACGCAGATCACGCTGGATGGCGGCGAAGCGCAGGCCCACCAGACAGTTGACCGCCACCAGCCAGAGCGCGATCTGCTGCTGGGCGGCAGCGGGCCAGATCAGCACCGCCAGGCAGATCGAGACCAGCGGTTCCATAAGGATGCCGATCCGGGCGGCGCGGTAGAGCGCATCGAGCTGCGCGGCGCGCATGCGCGCCGTCACTGTCGCCGCCTGACCCTCCGCTCCACCGTCCCGCCGCAGGTTCATGATGTGCCGATATGCCCTCTATCCCGGCCATTGAAACATGTCCGGCCATTATGGCGGGATTCAGTGCCCTTGGCGATGGAGCGTTGTGAGCAGAGCCGTGGATGCACCTGATGCGTGTATGTCTCACAGGCATATAAAATTAAAACGCATAAAATTCTTTGAAACTGCGAAAATCCCCGGCCCCGACGCAAAGCCGGGACCGGGGACCATCTGTCCGAACCGTCATTCCGCCGCCTGTACCACCGGCCCCGGCCTCTCCCACGCGGCCAACAGGCGCCGTTCCTTCAGGCGAACCCGTTTCAGGTTCTCGTCCTTCACGTGACCGAAGCCCCGAATATCCATCGGCAGCTTCGCGATCTCCACCGCGCGGGCGTGATTTTCGGGCGTCAACCCCGCGACCAGCCGTTCCACCGTGGCACGGTATTCGGCGATCAGCCGCCGCTCGATCCTGCGCTCGGCGGTATGGCCGAAGGGGTCGAAGACGGTGCCGCGCAGCCGCTTCATCCGGGCGAGCAGGCGGAAAGCCCCCATCACCCAGGGACCATAGCTCGATTTGCGCGGCCGGCCCGTGGTCTTGTCGCGCCGGGCGAAAAGCGGCGGAGCCAGGTGGAAGGTCAGCCTGACATCGCCCTCGAACTGCCGCGCCAGCTTGTCGTGGAAGGCGCCGTCGGTGTAAAGCCGCGCCACCTCGTACTCGTCCTTATAGGCCATCAGCTTGAACAGCGACCGCGCCACCGCATCGGTCAGCGCGGTGCTGCGGGGCATCACCCGCATCTCGTGCTGGCGCACACGCTCCACCAGTTCGGCATAGGCGCCGGCATAGCTGGCGTCCTGATAGGCGGTCAGGAAACCGGTCCGCCGGGCCATCACCTCGTGGATCGTTTCCGACAGCCGCTCGCTTTCGGCCACCGGCCGGCTGCGCGCCACCAGATCCCGCACCCGGCGGATATCGTGGGCCGCACGCCGCCCCCAGAGGAAGGCATCCAGGTTGAGCTTCACCGCAACACCGTTCAGCTCGATCGCCTTCAGGATGCTGGCCTCGGCCAGCGGCACCAGCCCGCGCTGCCAGGCATAGCCCAGCAGGAACAGGTTGCTGGCGATGCTGTCGCCCAGCAGGGCCGTCGCGATCGGCCCGGCGTCGATGAAATCCACCCCCCCAGGGCCGGCCGCCCGGCGATAGGCCGCGCGCAGATCCTGGCCGGGGAAAGCCAGGTCCGGATCCTTGACGAAGGCCGCGGTCATCAACTCCTGGTCGTTGATCACCGCCCGGCTGCGCCCGGGATCCAGCAGCCCCAGCGCATCGGGGCGCGCGCCCACCACCAGATCGGCGGCCAGCATCAGATCGGCACCGCCGGTGGTGATGCGGATCGACTTGATGTCTTCAGGGCGCTCTGCGATGCGCAGATGGGTGAAGACCGCCCCGCCCTTCTGGGCCATGCCGGTCATGTCGAGCACGCCGACACCCTTGCCTTCCAGATGGGCGGCAACGCCGATCAGCGCACCGATGGTGACCACACCCGTGCCGCCGACACCGGCGACCAGAATGCCATAGGGCCGCGCCCCCAGCGCCGGCAGCTCCGGATCGGGCAACACCTCGAAGGGGGTGGCATCGGCGGTCTTGGGCGCGGGCTTGCGGATCTTCGCACCAGAGACGGTCACGAAGCTGGGGCAGAAGCCCTGCAGGCACGACAGATCCTTGTTGCAGTTCGACTGGTCGATCTGGCGCTTGCGGCCGAATTCAGTCTCCAGCGGCTGCACCGACACGCAGTTGCTCTTGGCCGAGCAGTCGCCGCAGCCCTCGCAGACCAGATCGTTGATCACCACCCGCCGGTCGGGATCGACCAGGGTGCCGCGCTTGCGACGGCGGCGCTTTTCGGTGGCACAGGTCTGCTGATAGATGATCACCGTGCAGCCCTCGACCTCGCGCAGCATGCGCTGCACGGCGTCGAGTTCGCTGCGGTCATGGACCGTCACGCCCGCCGGCAGGCCGGCGCCACCCTCGTAAGCCGCGGTGTCGTCGGTCACCACCACCAGGCGGCGCACACCTTCCTGAAGCAGTTCATGGGCGATCTGCTGCACGGTCAGCGAACCGTCGATCGGCTGGCCGCCGGTCATGGCGACCGCGTCGTTGAACAGGATCTTGTAGGTGATGTTGACCTTGGCCGCGATCGCGGCGCGGATCGCCAGGGATCCCGAGTGGAAATAGGTGCCGTCGCCCAGATTCTGGAAGACATGGGGCTCGGTGGTGAACGGCGCCTGGCCGATCCAGGATGCCCCTTCGGCGCCCATCTGGGTGAAGGTCTCGGTGCGCGGCATCACCCAGGTCGCCATGTAGTGGCAGCCGATGCCGCCCAGCGCCCGGCTGCCCTCGGGCACCACGGTCGAGCTGTTGTGCGGGCAGCCCGAGCAGAAGGTGGGCTTGCGCTCGATCGCCGCCTTGCCCGAGGACGCGTCCTCCAGCTGGCGCAGATGTGCCACCCGGGCACGGATACGCTCGGCCAGGCCAGGCTCGTCGGGCAGGAAGCGGGCCAGACGGTCGGCCAGGACCTGGGCGATCCGGCTGGGGCGCAGCTCCCCCGCCGAGGGCAGGATCCAGTTGCCGGCCTCGTCGAACTTGCCCACCACCAGCGGCCGGACATCGGCGCGCCAGCCGTAGAGATGCTCCTTGAGCTGCGGCTCAACCACGGCGCGCTTCTCTTCGACGACCAGAACCTCTTCCAGGCCCTCGGCGAAACGGCGGATGCCTTCCGGCTCCAGCGGCCAGGGCATGGCGACCTTGTAGAGCCGGATACCGATCCGGGCGGCCAGGGCCTCGTCGATGCCCAGCTCGTCCAGGGCCTGGCAGACGTCCAGATGGCTCTTGCCGGCGGTGACGATGCCGATGCGGGCGCGCGGCGCGTCCATCACCACCCGGTCCAGCCGGTTGGCGCGGGCGAAGGCCGCGACCGCCGCCAGCCGGTAGCGATGGTGCCGGTATTCCTGATCCATCGGCGCATCGGGCCAGCGGATATGCACGCCATCGGCTGGAAACTCGAACTCCGGCAGCAGAACCCGCACCCGGCCGGCATCGACATCGATCGAGCCCGAGCTGTCGACCGTGTCGGCGATGGTCTTCATCCCCACCCAGGCACCCGAGAAACGCGACAGCGCCCAGCCGATCAGGCCGTAATCCAGGATTTCCTGCACACCCGACGGGTTCAGGATCGGGATCAGACAGTCCATGAAGGTGTATTCGGCCTGATGCGGCAGGGTCGAGGATTTGGCGCCGTGATCATCGCCGGCCAGCAGCAGCACGCCGCCATGGCGCGACGAGCCGGCCATGTTGCCGTGCTTCATCACGTCGCCCGACCGGTCGACGCCGGGGCCCTTGCCGTACCACATGCCGAACACGCCGTCGTATTTCGCCAGCGCCGCATGTTCCGGCCGGGTCAGATTGTCCATATTGGCCTGCTGGCTGCCCCAGACCGAGGTCATCGCCAGATCTTCGTTCACCCCCGGACGGAAGACGACGTGATGCGCCTCCAGATGCTTGCGCGCCTTCCAGAGCTGCTGGTCGAGCGTGCCCAGCGGCGAGCCGCGATAGCCCGAGATGAAGCCGGCAGTGTTCAGCCCGGCGGCCAGGTCGCGCTGGCGCTGCATCAGCGGCAACCGCACCAGGGCCTGGGTTCCGGTCAGAAAGATCCGTCCGCGCTCGACGGTGTACTTATCGTCCTGCGACAATTCGGGCAGCGTCATTTCGGCGTCTCCACACGACATCGTCCCCGCCTGAAGCGGATCCCCGGGTGATGGCCCCGCCTTCGCCGCAATCGATGCGTCGGGCATCGATGCGCCGGGCCGGGCTCGTCTTGTCGATGCTGACCGGCCTCGATGCCGGCAGATCAAATTAGGTCAGCATTAGTGACCTATTTTTCCGGTTATACGATGGATGCAGGTGATGCCGCAACATCCTTGTCCGAGGGGAATAGAGCGCGGATTTTTCAGGGTTTCCCGAAAGAAAATCCCCGACATCCCTCAAAAATCATGCGGAAAATTATCGCGCGACACCTCGTCGGTGCGAGGCGCGACCTGACCCACGATCACAGGCCGGCAGGCCGGTCGGCAGCAGCCCGGGCGCGCCTCAGAACCGCTTCGGCCCCCTCCAGAAAGAGTTCGACGCCGAAGGCCAGCTGCGCAGCGCCATAGGTGTCCACCCCCAGACCGGCGATCCGTTCCAGATTGGGAAATCCGGGCGGTCCGACCTCGGACAGGGCCGTGCGGAGTGAACGGGCACGGGGTCGTTCCGTCTCCCGGCCCGCCTGGACGATGTCGCGCGCATGGCCGAGACAGAGGGTGGCGAGCATGGTCACCATCCGAACGGCGTCTTCGTCCGGAAAACCGGCCGCGTTCAACTGAGCGAACAGCGCCTCGGCCGGTTCCAGCGCCCAGGCGGTCACCGCTTCGTTGAACCAGAGGTATTCGGACAACTCCCCCAGCGATCAGCACCTGATACGGGTCCACGAGAAGGTGGCCGGGGAGGTCATCGATGTCGGCGCGCCCGAGATCGGCGGCTACCGGGCCAATTCCCCGCGCGAATCGATGTGGGCCGCGCTGACCGAGATGCATTCCATGCTCTGGGTCTATGAACGCCTCGGCTTCCGGGGCCTCCGGCTCCCGCGGCGCCTCTCGGCCGAGGAACGGGATCAGTACATTCGCGAGGTCAGCGACTACTGCCGTCTGTTCCCGCACGATGAAGCGGATCTCCCTGCCTCTATGGCAGATCTGCAAGCGCTCTAACAAAAAATATGACCACCTCTTCGGTGTCACGAAGACGCTCAGCATCATTCCGGAAACGGGCGACGACTTCCATGAATTGTGGAAATCGTCGATTCAGAAGAACCATCACCCGTCACAGCGCAAGGTCAAACGCCAGCTCTTCTCCCAGGAAGGCCTGTTCAAGCTCATCGCCATGAGTGCCGTCTCCTCGAAGACACGCCGCAACAGCGGCGTGACGCCGCGCCGGGAAAAGATGATCCTGGCGGCACGCTTCGCGATGATGCCGTTGATCTGGCTGCTCCAGCGCGGCCCGATCGAACGCTATTTTCTGAGGATGATGTGGGGACCGGACGCGGTCGATCTGGTCAGATCCGCGCGCAGGCTGCATGCGGATGCAAAACGGGCACGGAAGCACTCGGCCCGTCAGGCGCGCTACGCCTGACGGGCCGAACGGACGGATGCCGGCGCAGCGGGCGGGCTTTATGCCCGCCCGCGTCTTTTCGTCCCGGCTCAATCGGTGCCGTCGAGACCCAGATCGCGCAGCTTGCGATAGAGGGTGGACCGGCCGATGCCCAGGCGGCGGGCCATCTCGCTCACCCGGCCGCGATACTGGCGCAGCGCCATGCGGATGATATCGGCTTCAATCTCTTCCAGCGGCCGGATATGGCCCGCCTCGTCGAAGGCGCGGATCGGCGCCTCGGCCTCGTCGTCGCGCGGGCGCAGACCGGCTGCCGGCAGCGAGCCCTGGGGGGCCGGCGGCATCGGCGCAGGCATCGGCGCCTGGGCGAAGCCCTGGGGCATCATCGGGGCCGGCTGGCCGCCGCCCGCCGCGACCAGCATCGGGCGTCCCACCGGCATCTGAGTACCGGGCATCGGAGTACCCGGCATGGGCGCAGGCGCCATCTGGCCCCCCGCCTGCGGATAGGCAAGCCCGCCCGGCGTCGGCGCCAGCGACGGCTGGCCGCCGGGCCCGGCATAGACCGGCGGACCGGCGCCGTAATCGCCGGGCAGCGCGGTATCGCCGAAGCCGTTGGCACGATAGGCCGCCTGCTGAACCTGGGGGAAATGCTCCACATCCAGGATGTCGACATCCGACAGCACGACCGCACGGAAGATCGCATTCTCCAGCTGGCGGACATTGCCCGGCCAGTGATAGGTGGTCAGCAGCCGCTCCGCCGCCTCGGTCAGGCCGCGGATCCGCTTGCCCTCTGCCGCCTCGAAGCGCTGGATGAAATGGCGAGCCAGAACCAGGATGTCGTCGCGCCGGTCGCGCAGCGGCGGCACATAGATCGGAAAGACGTTGAGGCGATAATAAAGGTCGTCGCGGAACTGGCCGGTCTGGACCAGATCCCACAGATTGCGGTTGGTGGCCGAAATCAGCCGGATATCGATCGGCACCGGCTGCTTGGAGCCGACGGGGTCGATTTCACCCGCCTGCAGGGCGCGCAGCAGCTTGACCTGCAGATCCGGGCGCAACTCGCCGATTTCGTCCAGAAACAGGGTGCCGCCCGAGGCCTCCTGGAACTTGCCGATATGGCGCTCGCTCGCCCCGGTAAACGCCCCCTTCTCGTGGCCGAACAACAGAGTTTCGACCAGATTTTCGGGGATCGCGCCGCAATTGACCGTCACCAGCGGCCCGTGGGCGCGGTCGCTGCGGGCATGGATCGCCCTGGCGATCAGCTCCTTGCCGACACCGCTCTCACCCTCGATCAGGATCGGGATGGTCGAATTGGCCGCCCGCGCCACCAGGCCCAGCACGGCGCGGATCGCCCGACTGTCGCCCAGAATATCGGTCACCGGCATCGGCCGGCCGCGCCGCGGCGCCACGCCGTCCAGATCGTCGGCGACGCCGGGACGCAGCGCCTGACGGATCGCGATCTGCAGCCGGTCGGCCGAGACCGGCTTGACCATGAAATCCGTCGCACCGGCCCGCATCGCCTGTACCGCCACATCAATGCCGCCATGGGCGGTGAAAACCAGAATCGGCAGATGCGGCCGGGTGGGCCGCACCTGGTTCAGCACGTCGATGCCCGACAGCCCCGGCATGGTGAGGTCGAGCAGTACCGCATCCACCCGCTCGCGCCCCGGCATCAGCAGGCGCACCGCCTCCTCGCCGCTGCCCACCGGCCGGGGCCGATAGCCGAAACGGCCGATCGTCGCCTCCAGCAGCCGGCGCTGAGCGGGGTCGTCATCGACGATCAGGATGGTGGGTGTCATATGATGGATGCGCCGTTCCGATGCCGTGGACGGGCGGCCGGAAACCCGGCCGGCCGCGAGAGACTGCATATTTAATCAGATAAGCGTATCACGTCCATTTACCAAGTTGGCCAACGCCAACGGCGCGATGGGCTGATGGCTGGGGTTGACCTGTGACGGTTCATTGAAATCACTGGCGCATGTCCGTTCGGGTTGGTCGGCTCCGCCCGCCGGCCTATATTGTGTCCACCACGACGACACGGTTCCTTGAGGAGCAGCCTTCCCATGCCCGACGGCCACGAGCCCCTTCGCCCCGAGATCGGCGATCTGCCCCGCTGGCGCCTCGACGATCTTTATGCGGCCCCGGACGATCCGGCGATCGATGCCGATGTCGCCACGGCACGTGCGGATGCGGAGGCCTTCGCCACGGCCCATGAAGGCCGTCTTGCCGAGCTTGCCCCCACGGCCCTGGCCGATGCGATCGAAACCTATGAACGCATCGAAGAGGCGATGGGCCGGATCGGCTCCTATATCGGGCTGATGCACGTCACCCGCCTGGACCAGGCCGAGGCCGGGCGCCGCTATCAGACGGTGTCGGAACAGCTGACCGAGATTTCGAGCCGGCTGCTGTTCTTCGTGCTGGAGTTCAACCGGCTGGACGATGCAGCACTTGCCGCCGCCTACGAGGCCGAGCCGCGGCTTGCCCGCTACCGCCCCTGGATCGAGCGGCAGCGCGCCTTCCGGCCGCACCAGTTGGAAGACCGGCTGGAAAAGCTGCTCCTGGAGAAGTCGGTCTCGGGCCGCGCGGCCTGGGTGCGGCTGTTCGATGAAAGCTGGGCCTCGGCGCGCTTCACCATCGACGGCGAAGAACTGACCTCGGACGCCGTGCTCTCGCGCCTGGGCGATCGCGACCCCGAGCGCCGGCGCAAGGCCGCGGCCGCCTTCTCCGAAGGTCTGGGCCAGCGCATCCCGATGCTGACGCTGATCTACAACACCGTGGTCAAGGACAAGGAGACCGAGGATCGGTGGCGCGGCTTCGCCCGGCCGATCTCGTCGCGCAACCTGTCCAACCAGGTCGAAGACGAGGTGGTGGATGCGCTGATCAAGGCGGTGCGAGAGGCCTATCCGCGGATCTCGCACCGCTATTATGCGCTGAAGGCCCGGCTGCTCGGCATGGAGAAGCTGAACTACTGGGACCGCAACGCCGCCTATCCCCAGGATGCCGATGCCGCGATCCACTGGGACCGGGCGCGCGAGATCGTGCTCGACGCCTTCGGTCGCTTCATGCCCGAAATGGCCGAGATTGCCGGCCGGTTCTTCACCGAGAACTGGATCGACGCGCCGGTCGCCCATGGCAAGGCCGGCGGCGCCTTCTCGCATCCGACCGTGCCGGGCGCCCATCCTTATGTGCTGATGAACTATCAGGGCAAGGCGCGCGACGTGATGACGCTCGCCCACGAACTGGGCCATGGCGTGCATCAGACGCTGGCGGCGCATCAGGGCCTGTTCCTGTCGGAAACCCCGCTGACGCTGGCCGAGACCGCCTCGGTCTTCGGCGAAATGCTGACCTTCCGCGCCCTGCTGGATGCCGAGACCGACCCGACCCGCCGCCGGCTGATGCTGGCCTCGAAGATCGAGGACATCATCAACACCGTGGTGCGCCAGGTGGCCTTCGCCAGTTTCGAGATGAAGGTCCACGACGCGCGCCGGTCGGGCGAGCTGACACCCGAAGATCTGGGCCGGATGTGGTTCGAGGTTCAGACCGAAAGCCTGGGCCCGGCCTTCGATTTCTCGGAAGATTATCGGAACTGGTGGGCCTATATCCCCCACTTCTTCCACACGCCCTTCTATGTCTATGCCTATGCCTTCGGCGAATGCCTGGTGCACGCGCTTTACGCCGTGCACGAACAGGGCGATCCGGATTTCGTCGCCAAGTATCGCACCCTGCTCGCCACCGGCGGGGCCAAGGATCATCGCGAACTGCTGGCGCCCTTCGGCCTGGATGCCGGCGATCCGGCGTTCTGGAGCCGTGGCCTTCAGCTGATCGAGGGCTATATCGACCGTCTGGAAGCGGAAGTCGCGGCGGCGGGTCTCTGAGGGCCCGGCTGCCGGGCCTCCGGCGCCGCCTGCCCGGAAGGAGCCTCCTCCCCCATGACCACGCCCACCTCTCATGACGATACCGCCACCCCCGGTGGGGTGGCGGGAACGTCCGACGAAGACGATCGCCTGGGCGGTCGGATCCGGCGCTATGCCCGGGTCGGCACCGGTGTCGGCGGCCTGGCCGCCCGGCTGGCGGGCGAGCGCCTGTTCGGCCTGCCGCTGGATCGCGGTCGCCATGCCGAGGATCTGCGCGCAGCCCTGGGCGGGCTGAAGGGGCCGCTGATGAAGGCGGCCCAGATCCTGTCCACCATTCCCGACGCGCTGCCACGCGAATATGCCGAAGAACTGGCCCAGCTTCAGGCCGATGCGCCCTCGATGGGCTGGCTGTTCGTCAAGCGGCGCATGGCGACCGAACTCGGGCCCGACTGGCGCAGCCGGTTCGGCAGCTTCGAACGCGAGGCCGTGGCCGCCGCCTCTCTGGGGCAGGTCCACAAGGCCACCACCCATGACGGCCGGGCGCTTGCCTGCAAGCTGCAATATCCCGACATGGCCTCCGCGGTGGAGGCGGATCTGCGTCAGTTGAAGCTGATCTTCGGCATCTACCGCCGCTATGACCGGGCGATCAACCCCGACCAGATCCATGCCGAACTGTCGGCGCGGCTCAGGGAAGAGCTGGATTACGGCCGCGAGGGCCGGCAGATGCGGCTCTATGCCCATATGCTGCGGGGCGAACCCGATGTGCATGTGCCCGACTGGCTGCCGGAGCTGTCGACGAAGCGGCTGCTGACCATGACCTGGCTCGACGGCGCCCGGCTGATGTCGTTCCGCGACGCAGATCAGACGGTGCGCGACCGGATCGCCATGAACATGTTCCGGGCCTGGTACGTGCCCTTCTACGAGTACGGCGTGATCCATGGCGACCCGCATCTGGGCAACTACGCCGTCCGCCCCGAGGATCACGGGATCAACCTGCTCGATTTCGGCTGCATCCGTGTATTCCGGCCAGGCTTCGTGAAGGGGGTGATCGACCTCTATCACGCGCTCGACCGCAAGGACGACGAGCTGGCGGTGGAAGCCTACCGCGCCTGGGGTTTCGAGAAGATCGACAAGACCCTGCTCGAGGTGCTGAACACCTGGGCCGGTTTCCTCTACCGGCCGCTGCTGGAAGACCGGGTGCAGCGGATTCAGGAAGAAAGCAGCGGCCAGTACGGCCGCGCGGTGGCCGAGAAGGTCCATGCCGAACTGAAGCGGTTGGGCGGCGTTACCCCGCCGCGCGAATTCGTGCTGATGGACCGGGCCGCGATCGGGCTGGGATCGGTCTTCCTGCATCTGAAGGCCGAAATCAACTGGCACCGGATGTTCCGCGATCTGATCGACGATTTCGATGTCAACACCCTGACCAGCCGTCAGGAGGCAGCACTGGCGGCGGTGGATCTGGACCGTCCGGCCGATTGACGTCCGGTGCCTGATCATTGGCCGGTTCCGCAGGGGCCGCCGCGGAACCGGCCACCTCATGTCATTTTCGTGGCAGGCGCCCCATATCGTGGCCCCCGCCGTGACATTATGCGGAGTCGCAGCGGAATCAGATGGTTACCTCGGTTACATAAAAAGCCGTCAAAATCCTTGATATAAAAATCATGGTTAACAGATGGTTTACGCTTGCCCAGTGTTCCGGGGGCCCCATATGACCCCTCATGACGGCGGGGCAAAGACGGGACATCGGGAGGGGCAAACCATGGTTGTCGACGGACTATTGGCCACCGAGGCCGCCGCGGCCGCGGCGGCGGTGCTCGCCGCCTTCAGACTTGCTCTTTTGCCGCACGAGGATGCACGTATCCGGCCGATGAGCCGGATTTTCGGCGTGCTGATGGGCATCTCGATCCTGGCCGGGCTGGGGCTTGCGATCGTGCAGCCCTCGGTTCTGCTGCTGATCGTCACCCTGCTTGCCATCTATACCCTGATCGCCGGCTGGCGGGCCACCACCCGACAGACCGCCGAGCCGTCCACCGCCGACCGGATGATGTCGGGCGTGGTGATCGGCACCGGCCTTCTGACCGTGATGGCCGGGCTGACCGGCATGATCGGCCGCGAGGTCGACCCGGCGCTGGCGGCGGTGATGCCGGTTGCAGCCAACGTCGCCCTGCCGGTTCTGGGCCTGGTCGGCGCCTTCCTGGCGGTTCAGGACGTTCTGGAAGAACCGGGCCGGGTGCGGGTCGGCCGGCATATGGTGCGCATGCTTGGCGCGCTGGCCGCCACCGTCACGCTCGCCCTGGTGCTGCACCGCCCCTTCGCCAGCCTGGGTGGCGGCATGATCGCCGATGGCGCCCATTGGATGGTGCCGGCGGCCGTCACCCTGCCGATGATCACCATGTGGACGCTGAGGCTGCGCCGTGCCGTGGCCGCCATGGCGGCCAGGCGTCGCACGCCGCAGGAAGCGGTGAACTGAGACGCCGTGAGCCCGTGAGGGCGCCCGTCAGCCGGGCTGGGGCGCCTGATCACCGGGGACGGTTCTGACCCGTGTCAGGTCGGCGGCTGCCGCCTGTTCGCGCGCAGCTGCCATGCGATGCCCCGCCCAGCGTTCAAAATCCGCGGCATCCATCGGCCGGGCGATGGCATAGCCCTGGGCGACATCGCAGCCCCAGCTGCCCAGCAGCGTCAGGATTTCCTCGCTCTCCACCCCCTCGGCCACCACCGAGAGCCCCAGATTGTGGCTCATGCCGATGGTCGAGCGCACGATCACCGCATCCTCGCTCGCCGCCGAGAGATCGCGGATGAAGGACTGATCGATCTTCAGTTCCTGCACCGGCAGCCGCTTCAGATGGGCGAGCGAGGAATAGCCGGTGCCGAAATCATCCACCGAGATCGTCACGCCGCTCCGTCTCAGCCCTTCCAGCACCGCACGCGACCGGTCGGGGTCGGTCATGATCGCACTCTCCGTCACCTCCAGCGTCAGCCGCCCGCCCTCGATCCCCTCGGCCTCCAGGCTGCGGCCGACGAAGCCCACGAGATCCGGATCATCCAGATCCAGGGCCGAGATGTTGACCGACAGCCCGATATCGAGCCCGGCCAGCCGCCAGCTGCGCATCCGGCGCACCGCCTCTCTGATCACCCAGCGGGTCACCCCCCGGGTGGCACCGCTCTGCTCGGCGAGCGGGATGAATTCGGCCGGCGAAATCATGCCATAGGTGGGATGCTGCCAGCGGATCAGCGCTTCCGCCGCCACCAGCCGGCCGGTGGCGACATGGATCTTGGGCTGATAGAGCAGCCGGAACTCGCCATGTTCCGCCGCATGGCGCAGGTCGCGGATGAGGGCGATCCGGCGGCGATGGTCGTCGTCGCGCCCGGCCTGGTAGAGCTGGATCCGCCGCGGCAGGCGCGCTGCATCCTGCATGGCGATCGCCGCCCGCCGCAGCAGATCCTCGGCCGTGCGCGCGTCGTCGGGATGGATCACGATCCCCACCCGGCAGGCGATCGACATATCGGTGCCGCCCACCTGCTGGGGCACCGCGAACAGCCGCTGGATGCGATCGGCCGCGATCATGGCGCGCGCCTGGTCGGTCCCGGGCATCAGCACCAGGAATTCATCGGCCAGCAGGCGTGCTGCGATTTCCCCCGGCGCCAGGGTCGTCTCCAGCCGCCGGCCCAGCTGGCGCAGCACGGCATCGCCGCCGGCATGGCCGATCGCCTCGTTCACCGCACCGAAATCGCTGAGACCCAGATGCAGCACCGCCACCGGCTGGCCGCGCTCCACCGCCGCTTCCAGCCAGTCTTCGGCCGCCCGGCGGTTCAGAAGACCGGTCAGTTCGTCATGGCGCGCCTTGTGGCTGGCTTCGCGCTCGATCTCCGCCATGTGCAGCCGGGCAGCTTCTTCCCGGCGTTCGGCGGCGAAGCGGCGCTCCCGTTGCTGGTTCATGGAATCGGCCAGACCGAAGGCCAGCAGCATCACCTCGATCGACGAGCCCACGATCAGCGGCCAGATCCGGAAACCGCTGGCCGGCAGCAACTCGCTCAGCTCCAGATAGTGCAGGGCCACGGCGACGATCAGGGCGAAGAAGGCCGGCACCGTGAAGCGGGCCTCGCGCACGCCCTTGAACAGCAGATGGACGTTCAGCAGATAGACCACCACCACCAGCAGCAGGCCGATCAGGCTGAACGCCACCGCCAGCACATACTGTCCGAAGGCCAGCGGCACCAGCCCCGACAGGGCTGCGATCATCAACAGGCTGACCGCCCGTCGGGTGATCACCGACACATGGCGATGCAGCCGGACATAGCGCACCACGAACAGGCTGCCGGTCACGAAGGCCAGGATGATCGATCCGGCGGTCATGGCGTTGCCGAAGGCCGGCAGATCCGGCCAGACATACTGAAAACCATAGCCGCGATAGCTGGCGCTGCCGGCCAGCACCGCCAGCAGATGCAGGACATAGAGGCCGACCGGCCCCTGCCGGGTGGCCAGAAAGACCAGAAGATTGAACGAGGCCAGGGCCGCGAGCCCGCCATGGAACATCGACAGCAGCAGGCTTTCGCGCCCTGAGGCGGTGAAGAAGCCGGTATAGTCATAGAGCCTGAACGGCATCATCGCGAACAGGCCGTCATGGGTATCGAAGCGCAGATAGACCGTCACGCTCGCATCCGGCGGCAGATGATAGGGCAATGCCAGATCGCGATAGGGCATGAGCCGGCTGTCGAAGGGCCGCCGGTCGCCGCTTTGGTTGGCCAGCAGCACCCGGCCGTCGGGGTCGGTGACGTACCAGTCCACATAATCCTGCTGCGACGTGCCCAGATCGAGCACCACCCGCGCCGTGCGGGCCGAGGGGTTGGTCAGCGTCACCCGGGCCCACCAGGCCATGTCGGGGGCATAGCCGAAGCGCAGAACCCGGTTCGGCGTAGCCGTCCAGCCGGTGGCCCGGCGCGCCGCCTCGAGATCCATGCCGCCGCCTGGGTCGGGCAGGAGGCGGGTATAGGGCGCCAGGTCGACCCCGGCCCCGATGCCTTCGGTCATCACCGCCGGTGCCTCTGCGGCAATCGCGGCCCGCACCGCGCCGCCCCCCGCCATCAGGGATGCCAGAAACAGCATCCCGATCAGGGCGAGGCACAGGCGGCAGCGGACCGATCCCGGAGGCATGGTCAAGCGCCTGCCGGCGCCGAGGCTTCGGCCAGCGCCACCCAGAAGGCGGCGGCATCGCCCAGGACCGCATCGTTGAAATCATAGCCGGGGTTGTGGATCATGCAGCTGGTCGGCCCCGACTCAACACCATTGCCCACCACCAGATAGCAGCCGGGAACGCCCTCCAGCATATAGGCGAAATCCTCGCTGCCCATCGATGCCTCGGGGATGTCGATCACCCGTCCGGCACCGAAGGCGTCCACCGCCACCGCACGCGCAAAGGCGGTCGCCTCGGCGTCGTTGATCACCGCCGGATAGCCCCGGTCCACCTGGACGGTCGCCGTCGCCCCCCAGGCGGCGGCCTGGCCGGCGACCAGCTCGCGGATGCGCATCTCGATCAGGCTGCGGGTCTCGGGGTCGGTGGTGCGCACGCTCGCCTTCAGCACCGCCGTTTCGGGGATGACGTTCGCCGCCTCGCCGGCCCGGAACGCGCCCACCGTCACAACGGCCTGCCGGGTGGGCGGCACGTTGCGCGCGACGACCGATTGCAGGGCCAGCACGATCGCCGATCCGGCCACGATCGGGTCCACGGCCCGTTCGGGATAGGCGCCATGGCCGCCGCGGCCGCGGACGGTGATCACGTAATCGTCCGATGCCGCCGTCAGCGCACCCGGGCGGAAGCCGAACACGCCGGCAGGCAGCCCCGGCATGTTGTGCAGGGCATAGATCCGATCGACCGGGAAGCGGGTGAACAGCCCGTCGCGCATCATCACCGCCGCCCCGCCGCCATGCTCCTCGGCGGGCTGGAAGATCACCCGCAATGTGCCGCGGAAGCGCCGTCGTTCGGCCAGGCAGCGCGCGGCCGCCAGCAGGATGGTGGTGTGGCCGTCATGGCCGCAGGCATGCATCCGGCCGTCATGCAGGCTGGCATGGGGCAGGCCGGTGGTTTCCGTGATCGGCAGGGCGTCCATGTCGGCGCGGATGCCGATCACCGGCCCCGGCCCGGTGGTCAGGGTGCCGACGACACCGGTCCCGCCCAGGCCTTCATGAACCTCCCACCCCCAATCGGCCAGCGATCGGGCCACCAGCGCGGCGGTCCGCCGTTCTTCGAACGCCAGTTCCGGATGGCGATGCAGATCGTGGCGCAGCGCCACCATTTCATGCAGCCAGGCTGCGATCTGACGGCCTGGTCCACTCGGCTTCGACTGCGGCTGGGGGGCGGACATGAAGCAACCTCCGGTTCACCACGATTTGCCCGGATGAGCATAACAGGATGCAATGGCCGCGCTTCATCAAATCGCCAGACGGAACAACCGCGCTTTACCGTCGTCGCCGCAAATTTTACAACCTTATGTATATGATTTTCTGTCATTTAATTCCGATTAGTCGTGACTCTTTATTAACCTCAGGTAGAATGTTGATGTTTCTACAACCCCCGTATGGAGGGAGACGCCATGAGCGACAATGTGGTGGACGTCAGGGAGACGGTGGCGAAGCTCGGGCTGGACGCGAAGGAGCCCGACATCGCCCTTCGCACCGGGCTGACCGGCGGCAAGACCTTTCTGGTCCAGATCCGTCCGGCCACCCAGGAGAAGCCGGTGCTGATCGCCGTGCATCTCTGAGCCGGCGACATCTGAACGATCGGGCGCCGACCCGGGGCTCCCCGGGCCGGCGCCTTCCCCGCCGACGCCGAAGGAAGCCCCCGATGAGCCACGCCGCTCCCGATCCGGCTGCATCGCGGATCGATGCCGATCCGGCCCCCCTGCTCCATGGCGGCATCGTCGCTGCCGCCCAGCTGCGCGCGCTGGGTATCGGGCATCTCTTCACGCTGACCGGCGGGCATCTGTCGCCGCTGTTCGACGGCTGCGCCCGCACCGGCATCCGGCTGGTCGATTTCCGCCATGAACAGGCCGCCGCCCATGCCGCGGATGCCATGGCCCGGCTGACCCGCCAGGTCCAGGTATCGGCTGCAACCGCAGGTCCGGGCGTGGTCGGGGCCGCGGTCGCGGTCGCCAATGCCTGGGCGGCCGGCAGCCCGCTGATGCTGCTGGCCGGCCGCAATCCCGGGGCCACGGAAGGCATGGGTGCGCTGCAGGAAGCCCCCCAGCTCGACATGCTGAAGCCCGTCACCCGCATGACCGCGACACCGGGCGATCTGTGGCGCCTGCCCGAATTGCTGGCAGAGGCCGCCGCCACCGCCATGGTGCCGCGGCCGGCCCCCGTGGCGCTGGATCTGCCCTTCGACCTGCTGATGGGCCGCATGCCGGCCGATGCGCTCAGTTTCGCGCAGGGGCGCGGCCAGAGCCACGCCCCCGCCGCCGATCCGGATGCCGTGGCCAAGACCGCCGCCCTGCTCCGCGCCGCCCGCACCCCCCTGCTGCTGGCCGGATCGGGCGTCTATTGGGCGGGGGTGGAAGAGGCGCTCGACCGTTTCGTGCGCGAGACCGGCTGCCCGGTCTTCGCCAATGGTGCCGCCCGCGGCATCCTGCCGCCGGATCATCCGCAGATGCACAATGCCGCCCGCGCCCGCGCCCTGCCCGCGGCCGATCTGATCATCGCGGTCGGCATCGATTTCGACTTCCGCCTGAATTACGGCCGCGCACCGCTGATCGACCCCGATTGCGTGATCGTCCATGTCGATGCAGACCCCGCCAGGCTCGGCCGCAATCGCGGCGCGGTCATGGGCGTCACGGCCAGCCCGCGCCATTTCCTGACCGCCCTGGCCCAGGCTTTCGAGGCCGATGGCCACCGGGTGCCGGCCGCCTGGCCCGAACAGCTTGCCGCCCGCGATGCCAGGGCGGCCCGCGCACGTCAAGACCGCCTGGACGGCGACGGCCCGATCGACCATGCCCGTTTCGCGGCCGAGGCCGCCCGGTTCGTCACCCCCGACACCGTCACCATCGGCGATGGCGGCGACGTGATCGCCGAAACCGCCGGCGCCATTCCGGTCGGCCGCCCGGGCCACTGGATGGATCCGGGCCCCTTCGGCTGCCTGGGCATCGGCCTGCCCTTCGCCATCGCCGCCCGCCTGGCCCGGCCCGCATGCCCGGTGCTGGCGGTGCAGGGCGACGGCGCCTTCGGCTTCAACGCCATGGAAATCGACAGCGCCGTGCGCGCAAAGACCGGCTTCGTGGTGCTGATCGGCAATGACGGCGCCTGGGGCGAGATGCGCAATTTCCACGACGACATTTTCGGCGACGCCAATCTCGACGGCCAGTTCTTAAGCCGCGCCACCCGCTATGACCGCCTGGCCGAAGCGCTGGGCGGCCATGGCGAGCGGGTGGAGCGCGCCGCGGGCATCGCCCCCGCCCTGGCCCGTGCCGCGCGCGCCGCCGAAGCGGGCGTGCCGGCCGTGGTCGAGGTGATGCTCGATCCGGCCGCCCGCCGCCCGGCCGGCGCCGTCTCGGGCAAGGCGATCGCCGCAGCCTTCGGCGGCGGCGATCCCGACGCCTTCAAGTCCTGAGCCTGGATGGATCCCGATCACGAGAGGCGCCGTTCCCCATGTCCGTCGACACCTTTCCCCCCCACCCCGCCGCACCCCGCCGCCCGCGCCTTGCCGCCCGCATCGTCGAGGCGGCGGACGGCATCGCTCTCGACCGCGGCGGCACGCGCTTCCATCTGGAGGCCGGGGGCGTGGATGCCCCGGCGCTGGGCCGGGTGCTGCGCCTGATCGATGGCGGTCGCGATGCCGAGGCGCTGGAGCGCGAGGCCGGGGGCGCCGACATGCCCCGGCTGATCCGCGACCTCGCCGCCTTCGACCTGGTCGACGAAGCGGCCCCGCCGGCCGCCCGGTCGGGCCGGGCCGCCCTGTTCGCGATCGAGGACCGGACCAACCGCCTGCTCTTCACCCGGCTCTATCGCAACCGGTTCTGGCGGGCGATGCTCGACGATCCCCATGCCGTGCCCGAGCGCGTCTTCCATGGGATGGCGATCGAGAACTACCACTTCCTGTTCCGCGAAAGCTGGTTCGACAGCCCGGTCCTGGCCTGGACCGGCAGCACGCCCGCGCGGGTGGCGATGAACCGCTTCTACGGCGAAGAGGTCGGCCATGACGAGCTGATCCTGAAGGCGCTGGAGGCCGTGGGGCTCGACCGCGAAATCCTGGCCCGCACCGTGCCGCTGCCCGAGACGATGGCGCTTGCCAATGCGCTGTCGCACTGGGCCCGGACCGACCCGATCCTGTTCTTCGCGACGCTCGGCGTGCTGGAAGGCCGGGACATCGACGTCGACAGCTTCGTGCGCGCGGCCGAGCGCCGCGGCATGGACGAGGCCTTCATCGGCCCGATCCGTGCCCATGCCGGCATCAACATGAACGGCGGCCACGGCCTGCTCACCCGCGAGATCTTCGATGCGCTCGACGGCATCGGCGAGGACGAGCTCGGCCGGGTGATCGACGGGCTCGACCTGTTCGTCGAGCTGTATGACGATTTCTACGGCGCGATCCTCGATCACTATGCCGTGCCGGGCGACCGGGTGCGGCGGGTGGAGGGCTTCGCCCCCGATACCGGGCTGCCGGCGATCGCGGGCAACGTCACCACCGATCCCTCGGCGCCCGAGGCGGCGGTGCCGCGCCGGCCGAAACTCAGGGACGGTGTCGGCGTGGCGATCGAGCCCGCCTCCATCCGCCTGGATTACGGCGATCAGGGCTGTGCGATCGACATCCTGCCGGAAGGGCTGGACGAGGCGCGCCGGCTGATGGCCGCCCTCGCCGCGGGTGCCCCGCGGGCGCAGCTGGCGGCCGTGGCCCCCGGTTTCGGCGCCGCGGGTGTGGGCGAAATCCTGCAGGCGCTGGACGGGCTGGGCCTGCTGGAAGACGCCGATCCCGGCATCGCCCATGGCGTGTCGGGCGCCCAGGCGATGCGCGAGCTGCGCCGCTTCGTCGCCGCCGCCGAGGCGCGGATCTGCACCGGTGCCCTGGGCCGGGCCTTCGCCGAAGGCAGCGCCTCACGCGCGCAGCTGATCGGCTATGCGATCGAATATCATCAGGTGGTGCGGATGGGCCCGCGGGCGGTCGCCCCGGCGCTCGGCCATGCCGGATCGCCGGCCCGAACCCGGCTGCTGGAAGGCTTCCTCGCCGAAGAGGTCGGCCACGACCGCACCCTCGCCGATGCCCTGGCCGCGGTCGGCATCGACGAGGATCTGCTCGACCGGCTGGTGCCGCTGCCCGAGACTTTTGCGCTCACCTCGACGCTGGCGGTGCTCGCCGCCCAGGATCCGGTCTCGTTCGAGGCCCTGCTCTTCCTGTTCGAGCGGCCGGCGCAGCGGTTCCACGATCTGCTGGTCGATCACGCCCGGGCGCTCGACATGCCCGAAGGCTTCTGGTCGCCGCTGGTCTGGCATGCCGGGCTGAACGACGAAGGTGCGCATGGCGACATCTCGTCCCGCCTGATGGGCTTGCGTGATTTCGTCGGCCGGGAGCAGACTCTGGTGACGCTGAAGGCGGCCGTCACCCTGCTCGAAGCCTTCGACCGGCTGGAGCGCCGTATTCTCGGCCATTACGGGCCGGGTGCCGACCCGATCCCGGCCCTGCGCCTGCCGCTTTCGATGACCGCCACCCGCGGAGAGCCTGCCCGATGACCGCGCCCGCCGCCCCCTTCTCCTCTGAGAGCGTCCCCGTCTCCCCCGCGAGCGTCCCCTTCTCCCCCTGGAGCCTCGGCGCCTATCGACGGCCGCGGCTGGCGGTGCTGCGAATCGATCCCCGCAGCCCCGACACCCTCGCCCTGGTCCATGACGGCGGCGTGACCGAACTCGACGTCACCGGCATCGGTGCGGCCGACCTCGCCGCCCGGCTCGACCGGCTGCGCGATGCGGCGGCGGGGGACTGGGCTGCGATACGCAGCGCCTCGGCGGCCCGCGCACAGCGGCGTGCGGCGGGCGCCGACCCGGATCCCGACGGGCTGGTCGATCTTCTGGACGGGCTCGACCGGCTGGGGCTGATCGCCGAAACCGATGACGGCCACGATGTTCTGGTCGCCGATCACGCCCGGCTGGATGCAGCCCTCGACCGCGCAGCAGGCTGGATCGCCGCCGGGCGGCGCGAGATCGGCGGGCTCGACCACACCGCCATGCTGGATCTTGCCCGCAGCCTGCTCGACCGCATCCGCGATCTGATCGCCGGCGGCGGCCAGGCGGGCCCCTTCGCCCCGCCGCCGGAGCTGCCGCAGGGCGCCGGCTTCCATGCCACCATCCTGCGGCTGCTGGTCGAAGCCTGGGCGGTGACCGCGCCGTTAAGCCTGGTCGCCACCGGGCGCCTGCTCGCCCGGCTGACCGGCACCGAGGCACGGTTCTCGGCCCCACCCGGCTGTCTTTATGACATCACGGAAGCCGAATGCCATCTGGGGGTGGCGGCAACCACGCTGATCCTGGCGGGCCTGCCCGGGGCCGAACGCCGGGCGCTGCCTCCCCCGGGGATCCCGATCCCCGAAACCGGCATCGGCCTGATCCTCACCGCCGAGGCGATGACCCCGGGCCTGCTCTCCGCCATCGGCGACGACCGGATCGGGGCGCTGCTGGCCGGCCGGGATGCCGGCATCGCAACCGCGATCGCGCGCGGCGTCTATCTGGCGCAGTACCATGTTTCGGCACGGATCACCGACATCTTCCTACCGGCAATGCGCATGGCGCTGCGCCCGGGACTGCGCGGCCGCATGCGGCGTTATCATGTCGAGGAAAGCGGCCATGAAGCCCATGAGCTGGAGGCCTGTCGCCGGCTGGGGCTCGATGCCGACGCGGTGATCGACGGTCTGCCGCTGCCGCCCTTCACGGCCTATGTCGACCTGCTGGGCCTGATCGCCGATCGTGCACCCGCCGCCTTCCCGGCGGTGCTGATCGTGACCGAAGGCCTGCCCGGCCGGCCCAATCCGATGAACGGCCGGCTGGCCGCCGCCGGCATCACCGCCGCAGAGGATGCCGAGGTCCGCGCCCATGAGCAGATCAATATCGGCCTCGACCACACCACCATGCCCCGCCGGCTGGGTGCCGAAATCCCGCATCTGGGCCGCGACGATGCCCGCCGGGCGCTGGATCTTTATGCGCTGATGGTGGAGCTGAACGCCCGCGCGCTGGGCTGGCTCGCCGCCTTCCATGGCGACCCGGCCCGCCGCCCCGTCCCCGACTGGCTGCCGGTACCGGCACGGGATCTGGCCGACTGGGCCCGCGACGGCCTGGTCTGACGGGGGTCAATCCGGCAGCGGTCAGCGGGATGACGATGCCGGCGCTGCTCTTGGAAGATCCGTCTCGCCGAAGTCATTGCCCTTAAAAAGCAAAGGCTCTGCCATGTCCTTCGCCAGGGCATAAGCAAAACAATCACCATAATTGAGACCCGCCTTGTGGCGTCCTTTTCCGAAATTCAGAAATGCCAGACGAGCAAGATGCCCCTGCTCCACAGTCACCGGCTCGATCACAATGCCTGCCCGGCGAATGAAGAGATCAGCCTGCTGCATTCCCGTCGAGCCAAGCTGCTTATCGATCACCATCGACAACTCAAGATAATTGGCGACGCTCATTCGACAGATATCGGCATCATGTATAAAATTCACAAAGGCCTCGGCCTCCGCCTCTCGATAAAGAATCGCGACCATTGCGGAGGTATCCACAATCATTTCGGCAGCCCACGTTCATCGTAAAGCAAATCGCCATGTTCAAGATATGGGCGCTTTACGTGGGCTGCAGCATGATCTGCAATGGCAAGAAGCTCCTCGACGCTCGCCTTGGCGGAGGGCTGTCGGAGCCGTGCGTAGCGCTCGCGCAGGGCTTCCGTCACCACGCGGCTCATGCTTTGGCCGGTCGCATCGGCAATAGCCTGCGCCAGACGCCGGGCTTCCGGATCTTTGACGTTCAGGCTCATGACATCCCCCTGTTTCGCAGACTGGCCGCCTTCCGGCCTCAGTTTACCCCTCCATAGATGGGGCGGATAGGCTGTAACCGCCAGATTCTCGGGGCGCGGGGCCGACAGGTCACATGACCAGAATTGCCCTGAAATCATTCACATTCGTCCGCGTCGCCCCGGTCACGATCCGGGTGTCCAGCCGGGCGAACAGGGTGTGGGCGTCGTTGCGGGCCAGCATCTCCGCCGGGTCGAGGCCGAGCGCGCGGCAGCGGGAGAGCGTATCGGGGCCGATGATGGCACCCGCCACCGGCTCGGCGCCGTCGATGCCGTCGGTATCGGCGGCCAGGGCGTGGATGCCGGGCGCGCCGCCCAGCGCCAGGGCAAGCGCCAGCAGGAATTCGACATTGCGGCCGCCGCGTCCGTCGCCGCGCACGGTGACGGTGGTCTCACCGCCCGAGAGCAGGACCGCGGGGGCCCGGACCGGCTGGCCATGGGCGCGGGCCGAGAGCGCCATGCCGGCCATGACGCGGGCAACCTCGCGGGCCTCGCCCTCGATCCGGTCGCCCAGCACCAGGGGGGTGAGGCCAAGGCGGGCCGCTTCTGCCGCCGCAGCTTCCAGCGCCAGCATCGGGGTTGCGATCATGTGATAGCGGGCCTGATCGAAGACCGGATCGCCGGGTTTCGGGGTCTCGTTGGCGGGGTCGGCGAGCGCCCGGGCGACGCTGTCAGGGGGCGTGATTCCCCAATCCGCCAGCACCCGCCCGGCATCGGCAAGCGTGGTGGGGTCGGGCACGGTCGGCCCCGAGGCGATGGTCGCCGGATCGTCGCCGGCCACATCGGAAATCGCCAGCGTCACGACCCGTGCCGGCGCCGCCGCGGCCGCCAGCCGGCCGCCCTTGATCGCCGAGAGATGCCGGCGGACGGTGTTCATCGCCCCGATCGGCGCGCCCGAAGCCAGCAGCGCCCGGGTCACCGCCCGCTTGTCGTCGAGCGGTACTCCCGCCACCGGTGCCGCGGCGAGCGCCGAGCCGCCGCCCGAGATCAGGGCCAGCAGCAGATCGTCGGGGCCGAGGCCGCGCGCCAGATCGATCAACGCCGCACTCGCCCGCCGCCCGGCCTCGTCCGGCACCGGATGGGCGGCTTCGACCACGCGGATATGCCGCGTCTCAAGTCCATGGCCATAGGGCACGATCACCAGCCCCTCGGGCCGCATCGGCCAGTCGGCGGTCAGCTCGTCCACCGCCGCCGCCATGGTCGCCCCGGCCTTGCCCGCGCCCAGCACCATCAGCCGCCCCCTGGGCGACGCCGGCATATGCGGGGCAAGCAGCGCCGCCGAGGGGCGGCTGGCGGCCAGACCGATGTCGAACAGGCGCCGGAGCAGGGTTTCGGGGGCGAGGGTCATGGGCGGCGGATCCGTCTGGTCAGGGGAAGAGGCGGCGCGAAGATCGTGACCGGAGGTCGCACGGCTTGGCAAGTCCTGCAGGACGGGCCATTCTTGTGGCGCACGCGCACCCCTCCCCCTCCGGTGGCTGGCCGGCCACCCATCAAGGGTAGGGCCGGCCGTCGTCCAGAGATCCGATTCGTCGAGAGATCCGCATCCGATGATCCCGTCACGACAGCGCCTGCCCCATCTGACCGCCACCGCGCCGCTGGCCGCGATCCTGCCGGTGGGGTCGTTCGAACAGCACGGCCCCCATCTGCCGATGACCACCGACACGCTGATCGCCGGTGCCGTCGCCGCCGCGATCCACGACGCCCTGCCGGCGGACATGGCCGCCGCCACGCTGGTGCTGCCGCCACTGCCGGTCAGCTGTTCCCAGGAACATGCGGGCTTCCCCGGCGCCGTCTGGGTTGGTGCCCGCGCGCTTGCGGGTTTCGTGGAAGATCTGGCGGCGAGCCTGCGCCATCAGGGCATCGGCGTGTTCGCCATCGTCAACGCCCATGGCGGCAATTACGTGCTGGCCAATCTGGTCCAGGAACTGAACCTGACCGCCCATCCCCGCACCCTGCTGCTGCCCGGCCGCGACCATTGGGCAGAGGCCCTGCAGGCGGCCGGCATCGCCCGCAGCCTGTCGGAAGACATGCATGCGGGCGAAATCGAGACCTCGATCCTGCTCGCCGCCGCCCCCGATGCCGTTGCACTGCCCCTGCCCGCCGCCGATGGCGCGCGCGAGCGGCCGCGGCTGACCGAGCTGGGCATGGCCGCCTATACCCGCAGCGGCGTGATCGGCGATCCCTCTGCCGCCACGGCAGAGAAGGGCCGTGCCCTGCTCGCCGCCCTGGGGGCGACCGGCGCGACCGAGATCGTGCGCGCCGCGGTCATCGTCGCAGGCGACGACAGCTGAGGCAGGCCGGATTTGACCGTCCCCTTCACGCCCGCCCCCTTCACGCCCGAGTTGATCCGCCCCGAGGCCCACGCCCGGGTGATCTTCCTCTGCGATCACGCCAGCAACCACATCCCGCCCGAATATCAGGGGCTGGGCCTGGATCCGGCCGTGCTGGGCCTGCATGTCGCCTGGGATATCGGGGCGGCAGAGGTGACGCGCCGCCTGGCCGGTGCCTTCAACGCCCCTGCGGTGCTGACCACGGTCTCGCGGCTGGTGCTGGACGTGAACCGCTTCCTGGATGATCCGGCCTCGATGCCCGGCCGCTCCGACGGAATCGAGGTGCCGGGCAACCGCGGGGCCGATCCGGCTGAGCATCAGGCGCGGGCCGCACGGATCTTCCACCCCTATCACACCGCGGTCGACCGCCGGATCACCGCCCTGGTCGCCGCCGGGCTGCATCCGGCAGTGGTCTCGGTCCATTCCTGCACCGACCGGATGGGCGGGCAGCATCGCCCCTGGCATGTGGGTGTGCTCCATGCCCGCAACGACCGGCTGGCGATGCCGCTGCTCCGCCATCTGCGCGGCGTGCCCGAGCTGGTGGTGGGTGACAACCAGCCCTATTCGCTGAAGACGATGCGCGGCTACACCACCGACATCCATGCCGAGCGCCGCGGCCTGCCCTATGTGGCGCTGGAGATCCGCCAGGATCTGATCGTGACCCCGGCGGGTGCTGCGGTCATGGCCGGACTGATCGCCGCCGCCCTTTCAGCGGCGATCGCCGGGCTGGACTGATCGGCCTCGGCGCCCCACATTCCCCGTCTCCCGTGTGATGAGGACCAGCCAGATGACCGATACCCGCACCGAACTCGAAGCCGCCGTCTTCCGCCGCCTGGTCCAGCATCTGCGCGACCGGCCGGAGGTGCAGAACATCGATCTGATGAACCTGGCCGGCTTCTGCCGCAACTGCCTGTCGAACTGGTATGCCGATGCCGCGGCCGAAAAGGGCGAGCCGATCGACAAGGAAGCGGCGCGCGAGTTGGTCTATGGCATGCCCTATGCCGAATGGAAGGCCCGCCACCAGACCGAGGCGACGCCCGAACAGCAGGCGGCCTTCGCCGCGAAACAGGCGGCGGCGCACAAGGCCTGAGGGGCACACAAGGGCTGACGCCGACCGCGGTCCGGCGTCAGACCGCCCAGCAGCCGCAGCCGACGGCCCCCCAGAAGCCGGCCAGATCGCCGTCCTGCACCGGCAGGGAAGCGGCGCGCGGACGGGCATGGGCATGGCCGTGGATGCCGCAGGCGCCGGCACAGCAGCTGCCGGCCGCGGCGACCGAGCGGTCGATGCCCTCGGCCGCCATCGCCGCCTTGCGCTGCTTCATCTGGTCCAGCGCATAGCGCCTGGTCGGCGCCCAGTCGGGGCTGACCGGCAGCGGCGGCGGCGCCAGCCGGTCGAAGGGGCCGGCGCCATGCACGATCCGGCCGCCGACGATGGTCAGCAGGCTTTCGATCCCGGCGATCGCCTCGTCGGCGACCGTCATCAGATCCTCGGACAGCACCGCCAGATCGGCGAACTGCCCGGCCTGGATCCGGCCCTTCTTGCCTGCTTCGGTCGAGAACCAGGCCGAGCCCTCGGTCCACATGCGAAGCGCCTCCAGCCGCGAGGGTCGGGTCGAGGGCGGGTAGAGCTGCAGACCGCCCACCGTCCGCCCGCCGATCAGCCAGGCGAGCGCCGTCCAGGGATTGTAGCTGGCCACCCGGGTCGCATCGGTGCCGCCGCCGACCGGCAGGCCCATATCCAGCATCCGGCGCACCGGCGGCGTGGCCTCGGCGGCGCGGGCGCCATAGCGATCGACGAAGGCCTCGCCCTGAAAGGCCATGCGGTGCTGGACCGCAATGCCGCCGCCCAGCGCCGCGATCCGCTCCAGATTGCGCGGGGTGACCGTCTCGGCATGGTCGAAGAACCAGTGCAGCCCGTCGAAGGGGATCTCGCGGTTCACCCGCTCGAACACGTCGAGCGCGCGGCCGATGCTTTCATCATAGGTGGCGTGCAGGCGGAAGGGCCAACGATTGGCGACCAGCACCCGCACCACCTGCTCCAGCTGACCCTCCATCTCGGACGGCAACTCGGGGCGCGGCATGAAGAAGTCTTCGAAATCGGCGGCCGAAAACACCAGCATCTCGCCGGCACCGTTGTGGCGGAACCAATCGCCGCCATCGCCCGGCGTCACCTGGGCGGCCCAGTTCACGAAATCCTCTGTCTCGGCGCCCGGACGCTGGGTGAAGAGGTTGTAGGCGATGCGCAGCGTCAGCTGGTCGTTCTCGGCCAGCCGGCGGATGATGGCGTAGTCGTCCGGATAGTTCTGAAAGCCGCCGCCGGCATCGATCACGCTGGTGACGCCCAGCCGGTTCAGCTCACGCATGAACTGGCGGGTGGAGTTGATCTGATCCTCCGGCTCCAGCTTCGGCCCGCGGGCGAGCGTCGCATAAAGGATCGCCGCATTGGGCTTCGCCAGCAACAGACCGGTCGGCTCGCCATGGGCATCACGCTGGATCTCACCGCCCGGCGGTTCCGGCGTGTCACGGGTATAGCCCACCGCGCGGAGTGCCGCCCGGTTCAGCAGCGCCCGGTCGTAGAGATGCAGGATGAAGACCGGCGTGTCGGGGGCCGCCGCATTGATCTCGTCCAGCATCGGCAGCCGCTTCTCGCGGAACTGGTACATGGTGAACGAGCCCACCACCCGCACCCATTGCGGGGCAGGCGTCACCCGCGCCTGCGCCTTCAGCAGGGCCAGCGCGTCGTGAACGCTCTCGATCCCCTCCCAGCGCAGCTCCATGTTGTAGTTCAGCCCGCCGCGGATCAGATGGGTGTGGCTGTCATTGAGCCCCGGGATCACCCGCCGGCCGCCCAGATCGATCACCCGGGTCTCGGGGCCGGTCGTCACCGCCAGATCCTGGCGGCGGCCGACGGCCAGAATGCGGCCGTCGGCGATTGCAACCGCATCCGCCTCAGGGTTGGCGGGGTTAAGCGTGGTGACCCGGCCATTGACCAGCAGCAGGTCGGGCATCGGTGATCCGCTGGATGCAGACATGGGCTGTGATCCTCCGGTTGGGCGGGCATCAGGCGGGACGGGAGGGGTCGGATGCAGGATCATCGCGCCCCTCGGTCTTCGACGCCTGCCGGGGCAGATCGCCGAAGATGTGCGGGGTGCATTCCTGGCGCATCCACGACAGGGTGATGCCCTCGCCGCCGAGCGCGCGCTTCGCGATCGGCACCACCTGCTCGCCGATCAGAATACCCAGAAGTCCGAGCAAAGCGATGACCGGCGGCGCGGGCGAGCGCACATTCAGCAGACCGTAGATCACGCCGACCAGCAGGCCGGCACCGAGGGAGAGAACATAGATCTTCATGGCGCTGCGGCCTCCGGCCCGCAAGGTCTTTGGCGGTGCCGTCAAGCGCACCGCAATCAGCGCCAGCTTCCCGCCATCGGCCTGATGCGTCTTTCACCGGATTGCTTTAATTCTTAGCCGCAGATTGCTGTCCGGCGAGGGAGGGCGGAGATGGGCGTCCACGCCTTCGATGAGGAACCCGCGCATCTGGCGCTCTATCGCCGGCTGGGTGCCACGGTCGCGACCAGCCCTGTGGGGGTGGCCGAGCGCTGGAATGCCCCGGTCAGCCGCCAGGTCGCCCGTCTGGGCGAGGCGACCGACTTCCCCGGCGTCGATCACTACGTGCTGACCATCCAGATCGCCGGCCCCGTGGTCCGCCGGGTCGACCGGCCGGTTACCGACGAAGCCGGGCGCGACGGCACCGTGTCATTGCAGGTTCCCGGCAGCGGCGGACGGTTTCGCGCCGAGGCGGCGGCCCCGGTCGACTACGCCCATCTCTATTTCCGCCAGTCATTGCTGGACGAGGTCGATGACGGCCATGGCGGCCGGCGGGGTGCCGGACGGCTGGCCGATTTCTTCGGCCGGCCGGATGGCGAGCTGCCGGGCCAGGTGACGACCTATCTGACCCGCGCCTTCGACACGACCGATCCGCCCGGCCCGATCGAGATGGATTCGCGCGCCTATCTGATCGCCCTCGACCTGCTGCGCCGCCACAGGGCTGCGCCGGTCGCGGATCCGGAGCGGGCCGGTCTGCCGGGTGGGCGGCTTGCCCGGGTACACGGCCTGATCATGGACCGGCTGCACGAGCCGATCCGTCTGTCGGATCTGGCCAGCGCCGCCGGCCTCACCCCCTATCATTTCGCCCGCAGCTTCCGCGGCGAGACCGGAGAGACCCCGCTCGCCTATGTCATGCGGCTGCGGCTCGAAAGGGCCCGCGACCTTCTGACCCGCACCCGGCTGCCGATCGCCGAGATCGCCGCCGCCACCGGCTTCGCCAGCCAGGCCCATCTCACCACCCGCTTCCGGCGCGCCTTCGGCATCACCCCCGCCCGGTTCCGCGAGGGCTGAGCCGGCCTGCCACCGCATCGCCGCGATTGCGCCGGCCCGCGCCAGCCGCTATCTTGCCGCCCTTGCACGGGATCCCCGCGGCCGGGGGTTCCGATGGTCATCTGCCTTGAGAGACGGGGATACGATCCATGACCGAGGTCGGCGGCATCGCGGGCGACGTGCTGCGCTCGTATATCGAGCGGATCGAGCGGCTGGAGGAAGAGAAGGCCGGCATCGCCGCGAACATCCGCGAGATCTTCGCCGAAGCCAAGGGCAACGGCTTCGATACCAAGGTGATGCGCCAGGTGCTCAAGCTCCGCAAGATGGAGCCGCACGATGTCGCGGAGCAGGACGAACTGCTCGAACTCTACAAGCGCGCCCTGGGCATGCCGATCGGCTGAGCCCCCGGCGACGGAATTCGAACGGGCGCCGCCTCTTCATCGAGGCGGCGCCCGTTTTCGTTCCACAGGCGGCAGGCTATGCTCTCACCCCGGGGGCGACACGGTCCCCGGATCAGAGGGAGACGACGCCATGGCCCTGCTCACCATGCTCGAGATCGACGGCATAGAGCCGGAACGCTCCACCCCCAACCCCGCCAATGTGCTGGAGGGCACGCCGGTCTTCCGCACCTGGAGCGTGGAAGAGCGGCCCGACGGCCTCGCCGCCGGACTCTGGGAGGCAACGCCCGGCAAATGGCGCTTCGTCAGCGATTGCTGGGAATACTGCCGCATCCGCTCGGGGCTTTCGATCATCACCGAGGATGGCGGCACCGCCCGCCGGGTCGGCCCCGGCGATGCCGTCATCCTTCAGGAGGGCTTTACCGGCACCTGGGAAGTGGTGGAGACCACGCTCAAGGACTATGTGGTCAAGACCTGACCCGCGCCGGTCGCAAACGGGTCGCGATCACCCGATCCAGCGCCAGCCGCCCCGGCCCCGCCAGGGCGATGACCAGCCCGGCCAGGATCCATGGGATCTGTTCGGCCGGCTGTGAAATGCCGTTCTCCAGCCCCTGGGGCGTCTGACCCACCACCAGCAGGATGGTAGCCGACATCACCGCGAGGCCCAGCCCCGCGAGCCGGCCGGCGAGCCCTACCGCCAGCAATACCGGCAGGGTGAGTTCGGCCGTGGTGGTCAGCAGCGCTGCGATCCACGGATCGACACCCGGCAGCGGGTGGATGTCGCCGAACAGAAAGGTCTGGGTCGACCAGCGCTCCACCCTGAGCATGCCGGTGTGGAAAAACGGCCAGGCCAGCCAGAGCCGGAGCGCCGCCAGCAGACCGGCCGCGATCCAGCCGTCGCCGGCCCCGGGCAAGCGGTAATAGCCCTGCAGGATACGTCGCATGGGGAGATCCTTCGATGATCAGGCAGCAGGGCCGAGCGCGCCCGCGGATATCAGCCCGCCCAGCGCCGCCGGCAGGTCGAGATCGGGGCGGCGCTCCAGTGCCAGCGCGACCACGGCGGCAAGCGCCGGCACCTCGCCCCGGTCGTTCGGACGGAATAATCCGGCCAGAATGCCGGTCCCGGCGGGCATGAGGCGGTGAACCGGCAGGCCGGACGGACCACGCACCACCAGCACGCAGTCCGGCCCGCGCTCCACCGCTTCGGCCAGATCCATGGCGGCATCCGGCTGATGGGCCGCCCAGATCGCCTGGACCGGCCAGGGCGCATCGACCACCCGGGCCGAAGGCCGGAGCGCCAGGCGCGTCGGCGAGGCCTCGCCGGGGTGAAAGACCGGGGTCTCGGGCGCAAACCAGACCGCCAGCCGCGCCCATTCCAGCCGCGCCACCCAGGAGACCGCCGGCCAGAGATCGGCCTCTGCCGCCAGTTGGTCGGGGAAATCGGCGCCCCAGGCCGACAGCTGCGGTACGGCCGGCGGGTGATCACGCAGATATGTGCGGGCGAAGATGGCGAATGCGGCGTCGCCGATCATCATCCGGGTGACCGGAAACGCCGCGGCCAGCGCCTCGATCGCCGCGCCCGCGGCATTGCGGCGATGTACCGCCAGCCGGCGCTGCAGGGCGGCGGCGGACCAGCGGGGATCGGCCCAGCCGGCAACGGCCGCCGGGTCGACCGGCGCCCGGCCAAGCGCCATCGCCGCCATCCGGTCCTGAAAATCGCCGAGGCTCATGGCCGCACCCGATCGATGGCGAGATCGGCCCGCGCCGCCTCGGCGATCAGCACCGTCCAGGGCGGCAGATCGGTGTCGCGTTCCAGCAGAACCGGCACCGGCCCGGTCGCCACCAAAGCCTGATCGAGCAGATCCCAGACCGGATCCGCCACCGCATGGCCGTGATCGTCGATCAGCAGCGTCGGGGCCGCAGGGTCGTCGGGATCCGGCTCCACCGCATGGCCGGCGATGTGGATCTCGCCCACCGCCGCAAGCGGCATCGCCGCCAGCCAGGCACGCGCATCCCCGCCCAGATTATGGGCGCTGACCGCGATGTTGTTGACGTCGAGCAGCAGGCCGCAGCCGGTCTGCCGGACCAGGGCGGTCAGGAAGGCCGGCTCGTCCATCTCACCGGCCAGCGGCAGATAGGTGGACGGGTTCTCGATCAGCAGCGGCCGCTTCAACGCATCCTGAATGCGGCAGACATTGTCTGCCAGACTGCGCAAGGCCCCCGTCGTCATCGGCAGCGGCAGCAGGTCGTCGATCCAGCCGGCCGGTGTCCGGCACCAGGCGGCGTGTTCCGATACCAAGACCGGGTCCAGCCGGCGGACCAGATCGACCAGCCGCGCCAGATGATCGGCATCGATGCCGCCGGCACTGCCGGGCGACAGGCCGACGCCATGGATCGAGACCGGCAGATCCGCCCGCAGCCGTTCAAGATCCCGCAGCCGCGGATGCGACCCGGCACCCGGGTGCGCGGGCATGAAGGTCTCGGCATGGATCTCCACCCAGCCGGGCCTGGCGGCGGTTCCCGACAGAAGGCCGGGGAGGTGCGGCGGGCGCAGGCCGATCCCTGCGATCGCATTGGTGCCTGCCATATCACCGCACCTCCTGCCGGATGGATCATTTCGCCTTGTGGAACACTCAGCTCTTCTTCGGGTTCATGCCCTTGAAGGGTTCCAGCATGCCACCCATGCCGACGCAGCTGCCCTTGGCCACCGCCTTCCAGTCGGCGCCGTCGTAATCGGCCTTGGACATGCCGGCACAGGAATGGGTGCCCGCGGCATTGGCGCAGTCGTTCTGGCCCGCCTTCGAGATGCCATAGCACTTCTCGGTCTCGGCGGCCGTGGCCGGAACGGTGGCGAGGGTCACGGCGGCCAGCGACATGGCGGCGGCGATGGCGGCGGTGACGTTGTCGATACGCATGGTCATCGGATCCTGCTCCCTCTCGATCGGGCGGCGATGCCGGTCCCCCCTGGAACCCGTCCGCATCCCTGCCGTCCTTGAGACGAGCATAGTCAGGATACGGGCCCGGCCGCCAATCACCCTCCGCATCCTCGTCTTCACGATTTCGTGCGCCCCGCGTGACGCCCGCCGGGTCGACAGCCCGGGAGAATTCTCCGCAAGAAAAAACACCTTTAAGTTGTGTGAATAAATCAAGACACCATAGAAGGGCGCAGGGCGATTGCACCCTTCATACGTGTGTCTTCTGCGGCCTGAAGATGAATGACGCGTGATGAAATATCGTCGTTAAGTTTCAGTTCATGATTCGATCCCTCCCTCTCCCCATGTAGCTTAGAGCGAGCCCGCGTCCATGGACGCAGCTCCGGATTGCGAACATCGGGCAGAACGCGCCGATGACCGCCCGGTTGCGCGAGAAACGCGCCCACCATTGTCCGGATCCCCGGACCTGTCCCTCAGGAGAAGACACATGCTCACCAACGACATCGCCACCGTCCGCACCGCCGCCGTCGACAGCCTGCACCGCACCCTGTCGGGCCCCCAGCCCTTTGCGGCGGCGCAGCCCCGCAGCCAGGGCGGGCTCGCCCCCGAACTGCCGGGCCTGCAGCGCCGCATGGCGGAATGGAAGGCCGAGTACCCCGAGCATCATGTCACGGTTGGCCGCGCGCCGCAGGCCGGATCCATCATGCTGGCCAATAACGATTATCTCTCGCTCGCCGATGACGGCCGGATCATCGGCGCGCTCCGCGCCGCCCTCGACGACGTGAAGACCGAGACCTTCATGTCGGGCGTGTTCGTGCAGTTCCTCGACGCGCAGGGCGCCTATGAGCGCGAGATGGCCCGGTTCCTGGGCTCGGAAGGTGTTGCCCTCTGCCAGTCGGGCTGGGCCGCCAATGACGGGCTGATCCAGGCGATCGCCGATGCCGACACCCCGGTCTATGTCGATCTTTACGGCCATGCCTCGCTCTGGCAGGGCATCCACAGCGCCGGCGCGAAGCCGCGGCCCTTCCGCCACAACAACATGACCCATCTGCGCAGCGTGATCGCCAAGAACGGCCCGGGCGTGATCCTGGTCGATTCGGTCTACAGCACCAGCGGCGACCTCTGCCCGCTCGACCAGCTCTGCGATCTGGCGGAAGAGACCGGCTGCATGCTGGTGGTGGATGAAAGCCATGGTGTCGGCGTGTTCGGTCCCCAGGGCTCGGGCCTCGTCACCGCCATGGGGCTGGAGCATCGGGTGCATTTCCGCACCTTCAGCCTGTCCAAAGCCATGGTCGGCCGCGGCGGCATCGTCGCCGGCACGAAGAAGACGCTGGAGTATTTCCGCTACACCTCGCGGCCGGCGATCTTCAGCTCCACGGTTCTGCCGCACGAGATCGCCGGCTTCCGCGCCACGCTCGACGTGATCCGCGCCGACGAGCACCGGCGGTCGCGGCTCTTCGCCAACACCGCCTATCTGCGGGCGGGCCTGGCGGAGGTGGGCATCGACGTGGGCTCCAGCCCGGCGCCGATCATCTCGCTGATCGGCGGTGCCGAAGCGAAGACAGCACGGCTGCGCGACCGGCTGGAGGATCACGGCATCTTCGGCGCGGTGTTCTGCGCGCCGGCCACGCCCAAGGGCCGGTCGCTGGTCCGGCTGACGGTCAATTCCGGTCTCACCCAGGCCGATCTGGACCGGGTGATCCGGGCGGCGGCGGATTGCCGCGACCTGCTGGTCAGCGACCTGCGCCTCGAACGTGATGCCGCCTGATCCGCGGATCCCGACCCGGCGGGCGGCCCTTCGGGGCCGCCCCGATCCGGCAGCAGGCGGCGTTCAGGCCGCTGCCGGTGCCGCGATGAGCCCGGCATAGAGGGCGGCATCGATATTGCCGCCCGACAGCACCACGCCGATCCGCCTGCAGCCGGCCAGCCGGCCGGCGGCGGCATCGGCCATGGCGCCGGCGAGGGCGGCCGCCCCCGCCCCTTCCGCCAGGTTATGGGTGTCGGCGTGACAGGCCCGCACCGCCTCGGCGAGTCCGGCTTCGGAGACGGTCACAAATCGCGACACGCCGCGACCGATCACCTCCAGCGCCCAGGGGTCGGGCGACCGGCAGGCGATGCCGTCGGCAAAGGTCGTGGCCTGTTCGGTCTCGATCCGCCGGCCGGCGGCGAAAGACAGCGCATAGGCCGGCGCCCCTTCCGCCACCACGCCCACGATCTCGGTCGCAAGCCCCAGCGCATCGCGGGCGCGCACCGCGCCGCATATGCCCGAACCCATGCCCACCGCCACATACAGCCGGTCCAGCGCCGGCGCGGCGGTCAGGAATTCCAGCGACTGAGTGGCGGTGCCGTCGGCGATGTCGGGAGAGATCGCCGGCACCATCACCGCCCGTCCGCCCGCGGCCTCGACCATCGCCGCGGCATGGTCGCGCGCCGCCTGATAGTCGGCGCCACCCTCCACCACCTCGGCGCCCAGCGCGCGCATGGCGGCATTCTTCCCGGTGCTGTTGCCGCGCGGCACCACGATGGTCGCGGCGATGCCGTGGCGCCGGGCGGCGAAGGCGACCGCCTGGCCGTGATTGCCGCGGGTGGCGGCGATCAGATGCCGGACCTCGGGCCGCGCCCGCAGCAGGCGGGTGACGTGGACGATGCCGCCGCGCAGCTTGAAGGCACCGATCGGGGTGTGGTTGTCATGCTTCATCCAGGTCTCGACCGCCAGCCGCCGGGACAGCAGCGGCCAGGCGATCTGTGGCGTGGGCGCCATCGCCTCCCCCACGATCCGGCGGGCATCCTCCAATGCGGCATTGATCGTCATCCCGGCGTCTCCCCTGCACGATCGTCCTAAGGACAATCTTTGAATTCACTTCGTCAGCTCAGATGGTTGTATCGTTCCGACGTCATCTTCAGGACACGCCTTCACCGGCCGCCGGTCAACGGCGCGATTGTCCTGAGGGCAAATTTCACGGCAAGGGGACGTGCAATCATGGACGCGCTGCACGAGGGCTGGCGGCAGGCGGTGGAGGCCGCGCGCGGCGGCGCGGTCTATCGCGCACTCGCCGATGCGATCGCCGCCGATATCGCCGCCGGCCGCCTTGCCCCCGGGGCCGCCCTGCCGCCGCAGCGCCGCCTGGCCTGGGGGCTCGGCGTCGCCATCGCCACCGTCACCCGTGCCTATGACGAGCTGTCGGCCCGCGGGCTGGTGACGGCAGAGGTCGGCCGCGGCACCCGGGTCGGCCGGCGGCGCCGCGCCGATGACGGGGTGATCGCCCCGCGGGAGGCCGCACGCCCGCGGCGGCGGCGCGAGACATCCGCCGAGGCCGAGGACGAGACCGCGCTGATCGACCTTTCCCTGGCCCAGCCCGCCGATCCGGCAGCGGCGGCCGCCCTCTCCCGCACGCTTGCCGCCCTGGCGGCCGCCCCCCAGGCGGCGGAGCTGCTGGCCTATCAGCCGGCACGCGGCGCCGCTCGCCACCGTGCAGCCGGGGCAGCCTGGCTCGGCCGGGCCGGCTGGTCGCCCGATCCGGCGCGGGTAACGGTCACCGCCGGCGCCCAGCATGCGCTGGTGGTGGCGCTGGCCGCCATCGCCGCACCGGGAGAGGCGGTGGCGGTCGAAGGCCTCGCCAACCCGTCGATCCTGGCCGCGGCCCGCTTCCGCGGCATCCGCCTGAAGCCCCTGCCGATCGACGCCGAGGGCGCCGACCCCGCCGCACTGGACCGGCTGGCCGCCGAGGACGGCCGGCTGCGCGGCGCCATTCTCTCCCCTTCTCTGCACAACCCGACCGGCGCCAGCATGGGCCCCGCCCGCCGGGCCGATCTCGCCCATGTGATCGCGCGTCGCGGTCTGTTCCTGATCGAGGACGATGTTCACGCCCCCCTTGCCCCCCCAGCCGCCCTGCCGGCGCCGGTCGCGGCGCTCTGCCCCGATCAGGTGCTGCTGGTCGGCAGCCCGTCCAAGGTGCTGGGGCCGGGGCTCAGGGTCGGCTGGCTGGCGGCACCGGCCGCCCTCGACGACCGCATCGCCGCCGCTCTCTGGGCCTCGGCCTGGATGGCGCCGCCGCTCGGCGCCGAAATCGTCACCCGCTGGATCGACGACGGCACGGCCGAAACCCTCGCCACCGCGGCGCGCGCGGCCAATCTGCGCCGCCGCACCCTGCTCGACCAGCGCCTGCCCGGGCTGGACCTGACGCTTGCCCCGGCCTGCGCCCATGCCTGGATCGGTCTTGGGCCCGACCGGGGCCATGATCGTGTCTGGGATCCGGACCGCTTCGCCGAAGCCGCCGAAGCCGCCGGTGTGCGCGTCGCTCCGGCCCGGGCCTTCACCGTGCCGCCGGTCCCCGTCCCCGCCGCCGCCCGCCTGTCGCTGGCCGCCGCCCCCGACGACGCCGTGTTCCTGAAGGCGCTGGACCGCCTGGCCCGGCTGCTCGACCCGCGGGCAGCGCCGTCATCGCTTCGCCCGATCGCGTAAAACGTCTCATAAATTAAAGGTTGCAAATATCGTCTGTTAATCCTGTTATTGATTAGTCATACTTCTTGCACAGTACCCCGCCGGAAGCAACCACCGCCCGCCGCCACCGGGCCGGGCGCCCGTTCCAGGAGGTATGCCCCCCGTGCCCACCGAAACCTCCGGGCTGATGGCCCTGCTGGCCTTCCTGCCGATCCTCGTCGCCGGCATCCTGCTGATCGGCCTGCGCTGGCCGGCGGCGCGTGCCATGCCGATCGTCTATCTGCTCACCGTCGCCATCGCCCTGGGCGTCTGGGGGATGAGCGGCAACCGCGTGCTCGCCTCCACCCTTCAGGGGTTGATCCAGACCGCCGGCCTGCTCTGGATCATCTTCGGCGCCATCCTGCTGCTCAACACGCTGAAGCATTCGGGCGGCATCGCCGCGATCCGATCGGGCTTCACCGCGATCAGCCCCGACCGCCGGGTGCAGGTGATCCTGATCGCCTGGCTGTTCGGCTCGTTCATCGAAGGCGCCTCGGGCTTCGGCACGCCGGCCGCGGTCGCGGCCCCCCTGATGGTGGCGGTGGGCTTCCCGGCCGCGGCGGCCGTCGTCTTCGGCATGATGATCCAGTCGACCCCGGTCTCGTTCGGCGCCGTCGGCACGCCGCTGATCGTGGGCGTGCAAACCGGGCTCGACCGGGCGGCGCTGTCGGCGACGCTCACTGCCCAGGGATCGTCCTGGGACGCGTTTTTCGGCCTGATCACCTCGGAAGTGGCCATCATCCATGCGATCTGCGGCACGCTGATGCCGCTGTTCCTGATCATGGTCATGACCCGCTTCTTCGGCCGCAACCGGTCCTGGACCGAGGGGCTGTCGATCCTGCCCTTCGCGATCTTCGCAGCCTTCGCCTTCACCCTCCCCTATGTTGCGGCGGGCATGTTCCTCGGCGCCGAATTCCCGTCGCTGATGGGCGGGTTGATCGGGCTCGCCATCGTCACCGCCGCCGCCCGCGCGGGCTTCCTGGTCCCCCGCGACCGCTGGGATTTCGCCCCGCCGTCGGAATGGCCGGCCGGCTGGATGGGGCGGGTGGAAATCCGGCTCGATCAGCTGACGGCCCGCCGCATTCCGGTGGCGCTGGCCTGGGCGCCCTATGTGCTGCTCGCCGTGATCCTGGTGGTCAGCCGCACGGTGCCGGCTGTCGGCGACGCGCTCAGATCCGTCACCTTCCGGGCCACCAACATCCTGGGTGAGACCGGCATCGGCGGCGATTTCGCCCTGCTCTATCTGCCGGGCGGCATTCTGGTCATCGTCTGCCTGGTCACGCTGCTGCTCCACCGCATGAAGCCGGCCGCCTTCGGCCGGGCGGTCGGCGAAAGCGCCGGCACGCTGGTCGGCGCCGGTTTCGTGCTGATCTTCACCGTGCCGATGGTGCGGGTGATGATCAATTCCGGCGTCAATGCCGAAGGGCTCGCCAGCATGCCGGTGATGATGGCCCGCGCCGTGGCAGACGGCGTCGGTCATGTCTACCCCCTCTTCGCCCCCACGGTCGGCGCGCTCGGCGCCTTCCTGGCGGGATCGAACACCGTCTCCAATCTGATGCTCAGCCAGTTCCAGTTCAGCGTCGCCGAACTGCTGGGCCTCTCGGGCGCGCTCATGGTGGCCGGCCAGTCGGTAGGGGCCGCCGCCGGCAACATGATCGCCATCCACAATGTCGTCGCCGCCTCGGCGACCGTCGGCCTGCTCGGCCGCGAGGGCTCGACGCTCCGCATCACCATCCTGCCGACGATCTATTACGTGCTGCTCGCCGGAACCCTGCTGCTGATCGGGTTCCACGTGCTCGGCCTCGGTGATCCGCTCACCCCGGCCTGATCACCATGTGGCGGGGGCGTTGCGCCCCCGCCACATGGCTTGACGTCTTCTATATTTTGAATATTCTAGAATTATGAAAAAAACAGAGGTCATCACCGCCCTGGCGGCGCTCGCCCACGAGGCGCGGCTCGACACGTTCCGCCTGCTGGTCCAGGCGGGGCCAGGGGGGTTGCCCGCGGGCCAGATCGCCCAGGCGATCGGTCTTGCCGCCCCCACCGCCTCGTTTCATCTGGCCCAGCTGAAACAGGCGGGGCTGGTCACCTGCCGGCGGGAAAGCCGCTCGCTGATCTATTCTGCCGCCTTCGACCGGATGACCGGACTGATCGGCTTCCTGACCGAAAACTGCTGCGGCGGCAACCCGGCCGCCTGCGGCCTGCCGCACCCGGGGGCTGGGACGCCCCCATATGCCTGAGGCACTGCATGCCTGAAACCGGCCGCCTCTCCTTTCTCGACCGCTGGCTCACCCTCTGGATCTTCGCGGCCATGGCCGCAGGCATCGCCCTCGGCCATCTGCTGCCCGGCCTGCCGGCTGCGCTCGACCGGCTGACCGTCGGCACCACCAATCTGCCGATCGCGATCGGGCTGATCCTGATGATGTACCCGCCGCTCGCGCGGGTGCGTTACGAAGACCTGCCCAAGGTCTTTGCCGACCGGCCGGTCCTGCTGCTGTCGCTGGTCCAGAACTGGCTGATCGGCCCGGTGCTGATGTTCACGCTGGCCGTGATCTTCCTGCACGATCAGCCGGGCTACATGACCGGGGTGATCCTGATCGGCCTTGCCCGCTGCATCGCCATGGTCCTGGTCTGGAACCGGCTGGCCGGCGGCGACGGCCAGTATGTTGCCGGGCTGGTCGCCTTCAACGCCATCTTCCAGCTGCTGTTCTTCGGCCTCTATGCCTGGCTGTTCCTGACCGTGCTGCCGCCGCTCCTCGGGCTCGACGGGGTGGTGATCGAGGTCGGCTTCACGACGGTCGCCGAAGCCGTCACGATCTATCTGGGCATTCCGTTCCTGGCCGGCTTCCTCACCCGACGGATCCTGATCGCGACCCGCGGCCCCGACTGGTACGAGAGCCGCTTCCTGCCCCGGATCGGGCCCGTGACGCTGGCCGCCCTGCTCTTCACCATCATCGCCATGTTCGCGCTGAAAGGCGGCGACGTGGTCCGGCTGCCGCTCGATGCGCTGCGCATCGCCCTGCCGCTGGTGATCTATTTCGTGGTGATGTTCGCGGTCTCTTTCGTCATGGGCCGCCGGATCGGGGCCGACCATCCGCGCACCACCGCCATCGCCTTCACCGCCGCCGGCAACAATTTCGAGCTGGCGATCGCGGTTGCGATCGCCGCCTTCGGCCTCGCCTCCCCTGCTGCCTTCGCAGCCGTGATCGGGCCGCTGGTCGAAGTGCCGGTGCTGATCCTGCTGGTCCAGGCCGCCCGCCGCGCCGCGCGCTTCTGGACCACCCCAACCCCAGGACCCGCCCGCCGATGACCACGATCACCCGCCTGCGGCCGCTCCCGGACCCGCATCATCTGCCGGCGCTCGATCCGCACTATGTGATCCCCGACCCCGCCGCCGGGCTGGCGCCGGGCGGGCCCGATCACAAGCCCAGGATCCTGCTGCTCTACGGCTCGCTACGCGACCGCTCCTTCTCGCGCCTGGCCGTCGAAGAGGCGGCCCGGCTGCTGGAGGCCTTCGGGGCCGAGACCCGGATCTTCGATCCGCACGACCTGCCCCTGCCCGACCAGGTGCCGGGGGATGACCACCCCGCCGTGCATGACCTCCGCGCCCTGTCGCTCTGGTCCGAGGGGCAGGTCTGGTGCAGCCCGGAACGCCATGGCCAGATCACCGGCATCATGAAGGCGCAGATCGATCATCTTCCCCTGCAGATGAAGGGCCTGCGCCCCACCCAGGGGCGGACGCTCGCGGTGATGCAGGTCTCGGGCGGCTCGCAGAGCTTCAATGCGGTCAACACGCTGCGTCTGCTCGGCCGCTGGATGCGGATGTTCACCATCCCCAATCAGTCGAGCGTCGCGAAAGCCTGGCAGGAATTCGACGAGGTCGGCCGCATGCGACCGTCTGCGTATTACGACCGGATCGTCGACGTGATGGAGGAACTGGTCCGCTTCACCATCCTGCTCCGCCCTCATGCGGGCCAGCTGGTCGATCGCTATTCCGAACGGCGCGAGGCCGGGCAGCAGGCCGGCGCCACGGCCGAACTGGTGGCGAAGTCGATCGGGACCGGCCGTTGATCGCGGCACACGCGCACCAGGGCTGACGCCTTCGGCCCAAGCTGGCATGATGGCGGGCCTGCACTCTCTCCGCCGACGGCGGTTGCCGCCGACGGCCATGAAAGCCGGACCCGCCATGCTCGCCCGCCTCCGCCGATCCGCCGCCGCCGGGATTGCGGCGGCCCTGCTCGCCTCGGTTCTGACCGGTCCCGCGCTGGCCCAGACCACGGCCGGCCCGTCGATGACCGATGGTCGTGCAGCGCCGGAAGCGGCGACCGGCCGCGCCGCAAGCCGTGGCCCGGTCGCCACCCGGCAGATGATGGTGGTCGCCGCCCATCCGCTCGCGGTCGATGCCGGGCGGGCGGTGCTGGAAGACGGCGGCAGCGCCGCCGATGCCGCAATCACCGTGCAGCTGATGCTGGGCCTGCTGGAACCACAGTCGAGCGGCCTCGGCGGCGGTGCCTTCGTGCTCTACCATGCCGCCGCCGCGGGCCGGCTGACCACGCTGGATGCGCGCGAGACCGCCCCCACCGCGGCGGGCCCCGACCTTTTCCTCACCCCCGACGGCAGCCCGATGGGCTTCCGCGACGCCGTGCCCGGCGGCCGGTCGGTGGGGGTGCCGGGGGTGCCGGCATTGATCTTCGCGCTGCATGAGCGCTGGGGCCGGCTGCCGCTGGAGCGGCTGTTCCAGCCTGCGATCGCGCTCGCAGAGGCCGGGGTGCCGGTCTCGCCGCGCCTGGCGGGGCTTCTCGCCGACCCCCGCGCCTCGGCCTCGCTCCGCAAGGATCCGCGGGCCATGGCGCATTTCATGCCGGGGGGCCAGCCGCCCGCTCCGGGCACGCTGCTACCCAACCCCGATTATGCCGACACGCTCCGCGCCCTGCTGAAGGATGGCGTCGCCGCCTTCTATGCCGGGCCGATCGGCGCCGATCTGGTCGCGGCCGCCGCCGCGCGCGCCGACAATCCCGGCCGGATCGCCGAGGCCGATCTTGCCGCCTATCGGGTGGTGGAGCGGCCCCCGGTCTGCGTGCCCTATCATGCCCATGACGTCTGCGGCATGGGCCCGCCCTCGTCGGGCGGGCTCGCGATCGGCCAGATCATGGGGCTTCTGGACCGCCATCCCCTCGATCCGAAACAGAGCCCGCTGGCGCTGACCAACATCCATCTGCTGGCGGAGGCATCAAAGCTCGCCTTCGCCGATCGCGACCGCTGGGTGGCCGATCCCGACCATGTGCCGGTGCCCGTGGCCGGGCTCGTCAACCCGGTCTATCTCGACACCCGGGCGCGCACCATCGAGCCGGGCAAAGCCCTGCCGGTGCCGGCCCCGGCCGGCCTGCCGCCGGGGGCCCAGACCCTGGCGCTGGCAGCCGATCCCGGCCGGCACGAGAACGGCACCTCGCATCTGTCGATCGTCGATGCCGCGGGCGATGTCGTCTCCATGACCACCAGCGTCGAGGGCGCCTTCGGCTCGGGCGTGTTCGTGCGCGGCTTCCTGCTCAACAACCAGCTGACCGATTTCTCCTTCCGGCCCGAGATCGACGGCCGGCCGGTGATCAACCGGGTGGAGCCGGGCAAGCGGCCACGCAGTTCCATGGCGCCCACCATCGTCTACGGCCCCGACGACCTGCCGGCGATCGTCGCCGGCTCTCCCGGCGGCAGCCGGATCATCGGCTATGTCGCCCAGGCCCTGACCGCGATGATCGATTTCGACATGGACCCGCAGGCGGCGGCGGAGCTGCCCCATGTGCTGAACCGCAACGGCCCGACCGAGATCGAAGCCGGCACCGGGGCCGAAGCCCTGATCACCGGCTTCGGCCTTCTGGGCGATCAGACCGCGACCGCCGAGATGACGAGCGGGCTGAACCTGATCCGGATCCGCCCCGACGGCACGCTGCAGGGCGGCTCCGATCCCAGGCGTGAAGGCATTGCCGCGGGCCGGTGAGCCGCGAGCCGGTGACAGGAAGGAAGATCACGGGCATGGACATGAAGCGCATCCGGGCCGGGCAGCTGGAGATCGCGTATCTGGAGGCCGGCGCGGCGAGCGGCCCGCCGGTGGTGCTGCTGCACGGTTTTCCCTACGACGTCCACGCCATGACCGAGGCGGGGCGGATGCTCGCCGCCTCCGGCCATCGGGTGCTGATCCCCTGGCTGCGCGGCTATGGTCCGACCCGCTTCCTGGACGACGCGACGCCGCGTTCGGGCGAACAGGCGGCGCTGGGGGCCGATCTGCTGGCCTTCCTGGAGGCGCTCGACCTGCCGCCCGCCGTGCTCGCCGGCTATGACTGGGGCGGGCGCGCCGCCTGCATCGTGGCGGCCCTCCGGCCCGAACGGGTGCGCGGGCTGGTGAGCGGCGGATCGGGCTACAACATCCAGAACATCGCCGCCGCATCTGCACCGGCAACGCCCGAGGCCGAGCATCGCTGGTGGTATCAGTATTATTTCCACGGCGAGCGCGGCCGGGCCGGTCTCACCCGGAACCGCCGCGATCTCTGCCGGCTGCTGTGGAAACTCTGGTCGCCGGACTGGGATTTCGACGACGCGACCTTTGCCCGAACCGCCGCCGCCTTCGACAACCCCGATTTCGTCGAGGTCGTCCTCCATTCCTATCGCCACCGCTATGCGCTGGTGGCGGGCGACCCGGCCCATGCGGCGATCGAGCAGCGGCTTGCGGCCCAGCCGCCGATCACAGTGCCCGCGATCGTGCTCCAGGGCGGCAGCGACGGGGTCGATCCGCCCGAAGGCCGCGATGGCGACCGCCGGCAGTTTCAGGGTCCCTGGTCTTACGAGGTGCTGCCGGGCATCGGCCACAACATTCCCCAGGAAGCACCCGCGGCCTTTGCCCGCGCGGTGGCAGAGCTTGCCCGCCGCTGATGCCGTCCCTGCCTCTGCCCTTCGTCGGCGCGCTGCTGCTCGCCATTCTCTGCGCGCGGCTGGTCGCAGGCAGCGAGCCCGGCCGGCGGATCACGCCGCCGCTGGTGTTCGTTGCCGCCTGCACGCTGGATCTTATCGTGGTCGGGCTGCGCTGGAGCACCGATCTCGCGGCCATCCGCGCCCTTCAGCCGGTGGTCGCCGCCACCCTGCCGCCGCTCGCCTGGCTGTGCTTCGCCCGCCTCACCCGGCCGCGACGCCGTGCCCTCTGGCCACATCTGCTGCCAGTGGCCCTGGTGGCGGTGCTGTCGGGCATCTGGACGCTGTGGAAGGCGCCGATCGATGGGGTGCTGGCGGCCGTCTTCCTTGGTTATGCCGCAGCCCTGCTGCGCCTCGCCGCCCGCGGCCCCGATGCGCTGGCGGCGGCGCGGCTGGACGACGCCCCAAAGGCCATCCGGTCGATACGTCTGGTCGGGCTGGTACTGGCGAGCTTCGCCCTGGTCGACCTCGCCATCGCCGTCGATGTTGCGCTCTCGGCCGGTCGCCATGCTGCGCTGATCGTGGCCGCGGCCAATCTGATCGCCCTGCCCGCCGGCGCCTGGGCCATCGCCACCACCGGCCTTGCCCCGCCGCAGCAGCCGGCGGTGCCAACGGAACCGCCACAAGCGAAGACGGCACAGGATGACGAGCCTCCGGCTGACGAGGACGACCTCGCCGAGGATCAGGCGATCATCGACCGCCTCGACGCCCTGATGCAGGACCGCGCGCCCTATCGCGACCCCGACCTCACCCTCGACCGCCTCGCCCGCCGTCTGGGCCTGCCGGCCCGTCGCCTCTCGGCCGCGGTCAACCGCCGCCTGAACCGCAATGTCTCGCAACTGGTCAACGACCACCGCGTGGCCGAGGCCTGCCGCCTGCTCTCCACCACGGACGCCCCGGTCACCCGGATCATGTTCGACGCGGGCTTCCAGACAAAATCCAACTTCAACCGCGAATTCCGCCGGGTCACCGGCACCACCCCCAGCGCCTGGCGGCGGGATCGGCGGGGGGCGGGGGCGCGCACGCCGTGATCGTCACCATGTCTGCCGAAAGAGAGGCACCGATGTCCATCACCCTCTTCCTCGACCTGCTTGCCGCCGACATCGACGCGCATCCGGAGCGCCTGATCCCGCTCGATCCCGCCCTTATACAGCATGCCCTGGCGCTGACTGCCGGGGTCGAGATCGATCTCGACGCCCCGCTGTCGGATGAAGATGAGTAGGGGCGGTGCACTCGCCGTCCTGACGATCCACACACCCCAAACGGGTTCAAACCGAAGATCCGCGCCCCGCTTGCGCCCCCGTCAGCGGCGGGCCAGGATGACCGTGCCGGCGGTGCCGAACATGCCGCCCACGCCCTGGACGACCGAAATGCGGGCGTCCCTGACCTGTGCCCCTTCGGGCGCCGTGCCGCGCATCTGGCGGACGGCTTCCTGAAGCGCGTACATGCCGTACATGCCGGAATGCATATAGTTGATGCCGCCGCCATTGGTGTTCATCGGCAGCCGGCCGCCGGGGGCGGTGTGGCCGTCGGCGATGAAGCCGGCCGCCTCGCCCGGTTTCACGAAACCCAGCGCCTCCAGCCCATAGAGCGGCACATGGGCGAAGGCGTCGTAGATCATCAGATGGTCGACATCGGCGCGGTCGATGCCCGCCGTGGCGAAGGCCTGGTCCCCGGCCACGCGGAAGGCGCGGGAGCTGGTGTAGTCCTTCATCTCGGTGATCATCAGATGTTCGACGCTCTCGCCCGTGCCGATCACGTCGACCGGGCGGGTCGGGAAATCGGCCGCGCGGTCGGGAGCGGTCAGCACCAGCGCACCGCCGCCATCGGTGACCAGACAGCACATCAGGATGCGGAACGGCCAGGCGATCATGCGCGAGGCCAGCACCTCGTCGATCGTCACCGGGTCGCGGCGGAAGGCGCGCGGGTGGAAACCGGCCCATTGCCGCTGCACCACCGTCACCCGGGCGAGATCTTCCTCGGTCACCCCGAAGGTCTTCATGTAGCGCAGCGCCGGGATGGTGAACAGCGTCGCCGCCATGGTCGGGGTATAGCCCAGTTCGAACTGGCCCATCAGCGAATGCGCGGGCACCGTCCAGGGCACATGGCCGACCCGCGACCGGCCGCTTTCGCCATGGGTGATCAGCACCGTGCGGCAGAGCCCGGCCCGGATCGCCGCCGCGGCATGGGCGACATGGGTCATGAAGGAACAGCCGCCAATATTGGTGGCATCCACCCATGTGGGCGTGATGCCCAGATACTGGGCCAGCATCGCGGGGTTTTCACCCGCCGTGGCGATGCCGTCGATATCGCCAGGGGTGAGGCCGCAATCGGCCAGCGCATTCAGCGCCGCATCGGCATGCAGATCCAGTTCCGACATGTCGGGCAGCACGCCGAGCCGGGTGGTTTCGGCCGCCCCCACGATCGAGGCCAGGGGGTGGGTCAGGCTCATGCACCGGCTCCGTTGCTCGTGGCCACCGGCCTGAATTTGGGCAGGGTGATCGTCTCGGAGACCGGCTCGAACACCACCTCCAGCGCCATGTCGAGCGGCAGCGCCTCGGGTGTCTGGGGGCAATCCACGATATTGGTCATCATCAGCGGCCCTTCGTCCAGCCGCACCACCGCCACTGCATAGGGGCCGTCGCCGCCCTTGGGCACCATGTGGTTGATCACATAGCTCCAGAGCGTCGCCCGGCCGCTGCATTTCAGCGCCGTCACCTCCCGCCCGCCGCAGGCGGGGCAGAAGGGCCGGGGCGGAAAATGGCGGCCGCCGCAGGCGGTGCATTCCTGAACGTAAAGCTCACCTCTCCGGGTCGCGTCCCAGAACCAGGCCGTCGACGGCGTCGGTTCGGGCAGGCTGCCTCTCAGCATCGGTTACCCTCGTCTGTGGTGTGTCATGCCCCAGGGCTCATGCCCCAGGACCCGTCTTCGACGACGGCCGGGGCAGAAAGGAGTTTGACAAGCGGGGGCCAGATGATCAAATCTTTGATCAAAGATCGAGCATCAATCGCTCACCACCTCCTTTCCCCCGCATGCCTGCCCGGCAGGTCGCCTTCCCCGGCGGCATCTCACCGGGCGTCTTCCCCGCCTGGCGGGCGCGGCCTTCCATTGCCGTCGATTGAATACGATGGCATGTGATCAACCGCGGCCGGACGGGCATGCCCCTGATGTCATTCCCCCGAGGACGAGGACCCTCCCCCATGGCAGACGTGCCCGAGACCGCGGCCGATGCGGCCGCAAAGCCCCGCAGCCGCGGCAAGAAGCTGATCATCAGCTGTGCGGTGACCGGCGCCGTGCACACGCCGACCATGTCGCCGCATCTGCCCTATACGCCCAACGACATCGCCACCCAGGCGGTGGATGCCGCGAAGGCCGGCGCCGCGATCCTGCATCTGCATGCGCGCGATCCCGAAGACGGCCGGCCGAGCCCGAAGCTTGCCCATTACGAGGGCTTCGTGCCCCGCATCCGCCAGCAATGCGATGCGGTGATCAACATCACCACCGGCGGCTCCACCGCCATGACCATGGAACAGCGGCTGGAAGGCCCGCTCGGCCTCTCGCCCGAGATCTGCTCGCTCAACATGGGCTCGATGAACTTCGTCTATTCCGATCTGGGGCAGCGCTATCAGAACTGGCGCTTCCCCTGGGAAAAGCCCTATGTCGAGGCGACGAAGGACGTCATCTTCCGCAACACCTTCGGCGATATCGAAACCATCCTGCGCGAGATGGGCGAACGCCGGGGGGCGCGCTTCGAATACGAGTGCTACGACGTCGGCCATCTCTATACGCTGGCGCATTTCCTGGACCGCAAGCTCGCGACCCCGCCGCTCTTCGTGCAGATGGTCTTCGGCATCCTGGGCGGCATCGGCGCCGACCCCGACAATCTGATGCACATGAAGACCATCGCCGACCGGCTGTTCGGCGACGCCTTCGAATGGTCGGTGCTGGCTGCCGGCCGCCATCAGATCAATTTCGCGACCATGGCGGCTGCCATGGGCGGCCATGTCCGCGTCGGGCTTGAGGACAGCCTCTATGCCGGCCCGGGCAAGATGGCCGAAAGCAATGCCGAGCAGGTCGCCAAGATCCGCCGGATCGTCGAGGAACTCGGCCGCCCGATCGCGAGCCCCGAAGAAGCGCGTGCCATGCTGGGCGTGCCGTCGAGGGCCGCCGCGGCCTGATTGCCGACACGCCGACCTTCCGCACCATCCCCCTCCCGTCCGGTGCCCTTGCGGGGAGCGCAAGAGCACCGGACGGCGAGCGGCAGACCACCCGTCTGAAGCCCCCGATACGACCCAGACCGAGACGGACAGACAAGAACCGCACGGGACCATCGACAGGAGGCAGGAATGCTGCACACACGGCCGAGGGGGCGCCTGCGCGCCCGCCTCATTGCCGCCGCCGCCTCGGCGGCGTTGACCCTGACGGCCATTGCCGGCGCCGCCCAGGCCCAGAGCCGGGAAGAGACGTTGCGCGTGGTGACCGGCGGCCAGGTGAATACCCTGGACGCCGGCATGCAGGGCATCACCCGCGACGGCTTCGGCCTGAACTGGAACATCTACGACCGGCTGGTCAGCTGGGACCGGAAGAAATTCGGCGACGGCTATATCTACGACTTCGACCATATGAAGGGGGAGCTGGCCGAGAGCTTCACGATCAGCGATGACGGCCTGACCGTCACCTTCAAGCTGCGCCCCGACGCCACCTTCCATGACGGTTCGCCGGTCACGGCCGAGGATGTGAAGTGGTCGCTGGACCGCGCGGTGTCGCTGAAGGGCCCGGGTGCGCAGATGGCGACCGGCTCGCTGAAATCGCCCGACCAGTTCAAGATCATCGACGCCCACACCATTCAGGTGACGCTGGACAAGCCGGACCGGCTGGCGGTGCCGAACCTGGCCGTGGTCTTCCCGGTCATCCTGAATTCGAAGCTCGCCAAGGAACACGCCACCGCCGAGGATCCCTGGGCGACCGAGTGGCTGAAGGAAAACCAGGCCTCGGGCGGCGCCTACAAGGTCTCGACCTTCAAGGCCGGTCAGCAGGTGGTGCTGGAGCGGTTCGACGACTGGAAGAGCGGCCCGCTGCCCTATTTCAAGCGGATCATCGTCCAGACCGTGCCCGAGGCATCGACCCGCGCCAGCCTGATCGAGCGCGGTGACGCCGATCTCTCGATCGATCTGCAGGCAAGCGACGTGCTGGCGCTGAAGGATCGCGGCGCCGTCAAGGTGGTGTCGATCCCGCAGGTCAACGCCTTCCAGATGATCGCCTTCAACACCCGGATGGCGCCGTTCGACAACGTCAAGGTCCGCCAGGCGGTTGCCCATGCGCTGCCCTTCGACGACATGTTCACCGCCGCCCTCTACCGCCGCGGTGCGCCGCTCTGGGGAGCGACCTGGAAGGATCTGCCCGACAACGGCAAGTTCCCGCAGCGTCTGCCCTATTCCACCAACCTCGACAAGGCCAAGTCGCTGCTGGCCGAAGCCGGCTTCCCGAACGGCTTCAAGACCACCTTCTCGTTCAATGTCGGCTCGGCCGCGACCAGCGAGCCGATCGCGGCGCTGATCAAGGAATCTCTCGGCAAGATCGGCATCGACGTCACGGTCGAGAAGGTGCCGGATGCGCAGATGGGCACCCTGATCTCGGAAAAGAAGCTGCCCTTCTTCACCGAAAGCGCCATCGCCTGGCTGCCCTCGGCCGACTATTTCTTCCGGGTGTTCTTCCAGGGTGAGACCCGGTGGAACTACGGCTCGTTCGTGAACGAGGAACTGGCCGAGCTGACCGCCAAGGCACGCTACGAGCGTGACCCCGCGGCCTATGAAGCGGCCGCGAAGCGCATGGTCAAGATCGCCGCCGACGAGGTGCCGGTCGTGATGCTCTGGCAGCCCGCGCTCGATGCGGTGATGGCGAAGAACATCGACGGCTTCACCTACTGGTTCCACCGTCAGACCGACTATCGCAGCCTGACCCGGACCAAGTGACGCCGCCCCGCCCCGTGGCCCGGGCCATAGCCCGGGCCACGGGGCAGCCACCCGCCTCAGGGAAAGGACGACCCCCATGCGCTCGATCGCATACCGGTCCGCCCGACGGTTGGCCGCCGCCCTGCCGGTGCTGCTGGGCGTGCTGGTCTTCACCTTCGTGCTGATGCGGCTTCTGCCCGGCGACCCGGCCGTCTTCTTCGCCTCTGGTCCGAATTCCGGCGAGGCCGAAATCCAGGCGATGCGCGAGAAGCTGGGCCTCGACCGCTCGCTGCCCGAACAGTTGATCCTCTATCTGGGCGATGTCGCGACCGGCGATCTCGGCACCTCGATGACCACCGGCCGGCCGGTGCTGGACGATCTGGCCGAACGCCTGCCCGCCTCGCTCGAACTCACCGTGGTCGCCCTTGTGCTGGCGCTCGCGACCGCCTTGCCGCTCGGCATCCTGGCGGCGCTGATGCCCGGCTCGGTGCTCGACCATGTGGTCCGCGTGGTCTGCACCGCCGGTGTGGCGATGCCGACATTCGTCTCGGGCCTGCTGCTGATCTTCGTCTTCTACTACCTGCTGGGCTGGGCGCCCGATCCCACCGGCCGGATCGACGTCTTCCTGATCGCGCCGCCGCCGGTGACCGGTTTCCTGCTGATCGACGCGCTGCTCGCCGGCGATATGGAGGTCTTCCGGGCCGCCCTCGGCCAGCTGATGCTGCCGGCGATCACCATGGCCCTGTTCGTGCTGGCCCCCTTGGCCCGCATGACCCGCGCCTCGATGCTGGCGGCGCTGGGCGGGGATTTCGTCCGCACCGCCCGCTCGCTCGGCCTGCCGGGCTGGAAGGTGGTCAATGTCTATGCGCTCCGCAACGCCATCCTGCCGGTGCTGACCACCACCGGCATCATGTTCTCCACCATGCTCGGCGCCAATGTGCTGGTGGAGAAGGTCTTCTCCTGGCCGGGTGTCGGCTCCTACACGCTGGATGCGCTGCTCGCCTCGGATTATGCCCCGGTGCAGGGCTTCGTCCTGCTGATGGCCGGCATCTTCGTGGTGGTCAATCTGATGGTCGATCTCGCCTACGGGATCGCCGATCCGCGGGTGGTGATCGAATGAGCACGGCAACGCTGAAACATGTGGGCTGGGTGCTGCGCGGCAATGCCGTCACCGCCGGCGCCGCGCTGGTCACCCTGCTGCTGGTGGTGATCGCGATCCTGGGCCCGGCGATCGCGCCGCATGATCCGCTCACCTCCAACGTCGCCAATGCCCTGACGCCACCCTCGGCGGAGCACTGGTTCGGCACCGACCGCCTCGGCCGCGACATCTTCAGCCGGGTGCTGGTGGCGACCCGGCTCGATCTGGGCATCGCGGTCGCAGCCGTGATCCTGTCCTTCGCCATCGGCACCGCCATCGGCGGGGCGGCCGGCTATCTGGGCGGCCGCTTCGACAAGATCACCGGCCGGGCAGTCGATGTGGTCATGGCCTTCCCGCTTTTCGTGCTGGCCATGGCGCTGGTCGCGGCCCTCGGCAACCGGGTCGAGAACGTGGTCTATGCGACCGCGATCATCAACCTGCCCTTCTACATCCGTTTCGCCCGCGCCGAGGTGAATGTCCGCCGCGATCTGGGCTGGGTGGAGGCCGCGCGCGCCTCGGGCAACGGCAAGGCGGCGGTGCTGTTCCGCTTCCTGCTGCCCAATGTGATGCCGGCGATGATGGTGCAGATCTCGCTCAATCTGGGCTGGTCGATCCTGAATGCCGCCGGCCTCTCCTTCATCGGCCTGGGCGTGCAGCCGCCGACTCCCGAATGGGGGATCATGGTCGCCGAAGGCGCCCGCTTCATCACCACCGGCTATTGGTGGACCGTGGCCTTCCCCGGCCTCGCCCTGGTCGCGACCGTGCTGTGCTTCAACCTGCTCGGCGATGGCCTGCGCGACATGCTCGACCCCAGGATGCGGACATGATGGTGGATCACGCAACGATGACCCGGAGCCTTGCCCGCAACACCGGCGCCGATGCCGCAGAACCCCTGCTCTCGATCCAGGATCTGAAGGTCGGCTTCTCCACCCGCCGCGGCCGGGTGGAGGCGATCCGCGGCATCTCCTTCGATATCGCCCCCGGCCAGGCGCTGGGCGTGGTGGGCGAAAGCGGATCAGGCAAATCGGTCACGGCCTATGCGATCACCGGCCTGCTCGACCGGGCGGGCCGGATCGACGGCGGCCGCATCCTCTATCGCGGCCGCGATCTGGTCGGCGCCTCGCGATCGACCATGAAGCGGCTGCGCGGCGGTGCGATCTCGATGATCTTCCAGAACCCGCGCGCGGCGCTGAACCCGATCCGCAAGGTCGGCGACCAGCTGGCCGATGTGCTGATGGCCCATGAGGGGCTGACCGGCCGGCGGGCGCGGGCCAAGGCGGTGGAACTGCTCGATCAGGTGCGCATCAACGATCCGGCGAAGCGGCTGGATGCCTATCCGCACGAGTTGTCGGGCGGCATGTGCCAGCGCGTGATGATCGCGCTGGCCCTTGCCTGCCACCCGGATCTGCTGATCGCCGACGAGCCGACCACCGGGCTCGATGTCACCACCCAGAAGACCGTGATGGATCTGGTGGCGACGCTGACCCGCGAGCGCGGCATGTCGATGATGCTGATCACCCATGATCTGGGCCTGGCCGCCGCCTATTGCGACCGGATCGCGGTGATGGAACGCGGCCTTCTGGTCGAGGCGGCACCCTCTGCCGATCTCTTCGCCCGACCGCAGCACCCCTATACCCGCCGTCTGGTCGCCGCGACGCCACGGCGTGAGTCCACACTCGACGATCTGGTGGCGGCCGCCCCCGAAGCCGCGGCCCTCGCCGCCCGGCCGGCCGAAGCGGCGCACCGGGCACCGGCAACCGCCAGCCCGGCGACACCGCTTCTGGAATTGCGCGGCCTGATCAAGCGGTTCGGCGACGTGAACGCCGTCGACGACGTCGCCTTCCGCCTGAATGCCGGTCAGGCGCTGGGGCTGGTGGGCGAGAGCGGATCGGGCAAGACCACCATCTCGCGCATGGTCTGCCGGTTGGTCGATGCCACCGCGGGCGAGATCCTGTTCGATGGCGAGGATATCTCTCAGGTGCCGGCCGCGGTGTTCCACCGCCACCGGCTGCGGCGCGACATCCAGATCGTGTTTCAGGACCCGACCGAGAGCCTGAACCCGCGCTTCACCGCCTTCGACAGCATCGTCGACCCGCTGCGCCGGCTGGGCGGCCCGCAGGGCGCCCGCAGCCTGAGGGCGCGGGCGGAGGATCTGGCCGACCGGGTCGGCCTGCCCCGCGAGCTGCTCGACCGCTTCCCCCATCAGCTGTCGGGCGGCCAGAAGGCGCGGGTCGGCATCGCGCGCGCGATCGCGGTGGAGCCGCGCCTGCTGATCCTGGACGAGCCGACCGCCGCACTCGACGTGTCGGTTCAGGCGGTGGTATTGGGTTTGCTGGATCGCCTTCGACGCGAGACCGGCCTGACCTATCTCTTTGTCAGCCACGATCTGAATGTGGTGCGGATGCTGTGTGAGACGGTGGTCGTACTCCGGCGTGGCCAGGTGGTGGAAGCGGGCGAAAGTGCCGCCGTCTTCGACCGCCCGGCCCACCCGTATACGGCCGAGCTGATCGCGGCGATTCCGCATTTCGAACCCGACGCGGCCTGAGGTCGCCGGCGGCCCGCGACGGGCCGACCGATCAGAAGACGTTGACGACCAGGGCCAAGGAGACGCACGTGACGCAAAATCTGCTGGATCTGGCGGGCATCGACCGGCCCATGAAGACGACCCTGCGCGACCAGATCTACACGCGGCTGCGCGAGGCGATCATGGCCGGGCGGTTCCTGCCAGGCCAGCATCTGGGTATCATCGCACTCGCCGAGGCGCTGAATGTCAGCGCGATGCCGGTGCGCGAGGCGCTGCGCCAGCTTGTGGCCGAAGGCGCGCTGGAAATGCTGCCCAACCGCATGGTCAAGGTGCCGGTCATGACCCATGAGCGGTTCCGGCAGATCCTGGGCATCCGTCTGCTGCTGGAAGGCCATGCGACCGAGCTGGCCACACCCCATTTCACCGATGCCCAGTGCGACCGGCTGCAGGAGCTGTCCGACGGCATGGCGGCGGCGCTGGCGGAGAACGACGCCGAGACCTACTTCGCGCTCAACCAGGATTTTCACTTCACCATCTACAAGGCCTCGAACTCGGACGTGCTGATGCAGCACATCCGCATGCTGTGGCTGAAGATGGGGCCGTTCATCCGGCTGAGCTACAACCAGAGCGGCGTGAAGGCGACCGAGGTCAATCATGGCGAGGCAATCGCGGCGCTCCGCGCCCACGATCCGGTCGCCGCGGCCAACGCCATCCGCATGGACCTGATGGAGGCCGCCGAGGTCATCCAGGAGGTCAATCCCGCAGCCTTCACCGATGTCGAGCCGACCGCAGAATTGCACGTCCTCGACGAGGAGTAGTTGGTTTGTCCGCCCTCGCCGGGCGGGTGCTCCGCACCCTTGGCCGCCGCCGCAATGGCGGCTGGAGTTTGTACGCCCTCGCCGGGCGGGTGCTCCGCACCCTTGGCCGCCCCCGCAATGGCGGCTGGAGTTTGTATGCCCTCGCCGGGCGGGTGCTGAAGCACCGTCCGGCTCCCGGTCGCCCCTGACGGGGTGCCGGCTCCCCCTCCGGCCGGCGCCGCTTGACAGGCGTCGGCATGCGCGTAAAGTTTGATCAAAGATCGAAGATACGAGGTGGCCTGATGTCCGGACGCCCCCATCGCTGGGTCAACCAGCATGCCCCGACCCAGATCCTGCCCAAGGCGCTGAAAGGCGAGGGCGTGTATCTCTACGATGCCGCCGGCCGTCGCTATATCGATGGCTCGGGCGGGCCGGCGCTGTTCTGCCTGGGCCATTCGCATCCCGAGGTTCTGGCAGCGATGCGCGGCCAGCTGGAGGCGCTGGAATTCGGCTACACCACAACCTTCACCACCGATGCGATCGATGCGCTGTCGGAGCTGCTGGTGGAACAGGCGGGCGGCAACCTGACCCGCGTCTCCTATGTCTCCGGCGGGTCGGAAGCCAACGAGACCGCGATGAAGCTGGCGTTGCAGGTTCAGCGCGCCCGCGGCTTCGCCAACCGCACCCGTTTCGTGGCCCGCAACCAGTCCTGGCACGGCTACACCATCGGCACGCTGTCGCTGTCGGGCCATCCCGCCCGCCGCGCGCCTTACGAAAAGGCGCTGCTCGACGTGATCCACGTCTCTGCCGCCAACGACTACCGGCCAATCGCCACCACGGGGCGCGGCCCGGAAGCGCTGGCCGAGGCGCTGGCCGCCGAATTCGAGCAGGCGCTGCTCGCCGCCGGGCCCGAGACCGTCGCCGCCTTCTTCTTCGAGCCGGTGGTGGGGGCCGCCGGTGGCGCCGTGCCCGCACCTGCCGGCTATGCACGGCGGATGCGCGAGGTCTGCGCCCGCTATGGCGTGCTGATGGTCTCGGACGAGGTGATGTGCGGCGTCGGCCGCTGCGAGGCCTGGCGGGCGCTGGCGGTGGACGGGGTCGAACCCGACATCATGACCATCGCCAAGGGGCTGGGCGGCGGCTACATGCCGATCGGTGCTGCGATCTATTCCGAACAGGTCTATCAGGACATCATCGCCGCCGACGGCCGTGTCGCCAGCGTTCATACCTATTCCGGCCACACGCTCGCCTGCGCCGCCTCGCTCGCCGTGCAGACCGTGATCCGCCGTGACGATCTGGTCGAGAAGTGCCGCGTCGACGGCCTGGCGCTTCACGACATGCTGACGGCGAGCTTCGGCCAGAACCCCTTCGTCGGCGACATCCGCGGCCGCGGTTTCTTCCGCGCCATCGAGCTGGTCGCCGATCGCGAGAGCAAAACCCCCTTCGCCCCCGAACTGGGCCTTGCCGCCCGGGTGGCCGAAACCGCTTTCGAGAACGGCCTGATCTGCTACCCCTCGCCCGGCACCGCCGACGGCATCCGTGGCGATCACGTGCTGCTGGCGCCGCCCTTCACCGCCAGCCGCGAGGAACTGGCCGAGATCGTGGACAAGCTTGCCCGGACCCTCGACACCGTCCTCGCCCAGGCCCGCGCCGCATGACTTCGGGAACGATCATGACCAACTCTGCGAACCCGCGCCGCTGGCGGGTCGGCATCGATATCGGCGGCACTTTCACCGATGTCGTCGCCATCGACACCGCCAGCGGCGAGCGCCGCCTGGCCAAGGTCCCGACCGTCCCCTCCGCCCCGTTGAGCGGCCTGGTCGCGGCGCTGGACGCCGTTGGCCTCGGCTGGCCCGACGTCTCGGAACTGGTCCACGGCACGACCATGGTCACCAACGCCCTGGTCGAGGGCAAGACCGCGCCTGTGGCACTCGTCACCACCCGCGGCTTCGAGGACGTGCTGGCGATCGCCCGGCAGAGCCGGCAGACCCTCTACGACCTCGCCACCCCGCCGCGGCTGGCGCCCGACGTGCCCCAGGATTGCTGCTTCGGCTTCCACGAGCGGGTCGATGCCCAGGGCCGGGTGGTGATCGAGCCCACCGATGCCGAGATCGAGCGCCTGGTCGCCAAAGTCCGGGCCAGCGGCGCCGGCGCCGTGGCGGTGGCCCTGCTCCATGCCTATGCCGAGCCCGCCCACGAGGCGAGGCTGGGCGCTAAGCTGCGCGAGGCCATGCCCCATGTCTCGCTGTCGCACGAGGTCAGCCCCGAGGCGCGCGAATATGAACGCACGCTGACCACGGTGCTGAATGCGGGCGTCATGCCGCTCGCCTCCACCTATGTCGAGCGTCTGGCGGGCCATGTGCCGGCGGGCACCCATGTCCATCTCTTCCACTCTGCGGGCGGCATGACCTCTCTTGCCGCCGCGCGGGCACGGCCGCTCTCGCTCGCGATGTCGGGTCCCGCAGCGGGGGCGGCCGCTGCCGCCGGCGCCGCAGCCGAGGCCGGTATCGGCCACGCCCTCGCCTTCGACATGGGCGGGACCACCACCGACGTTTCGCTGATCGTCGACGGCGTGGTCGAAATCGCCAGCAACCGCCGGCTCGCCGGCCGGCCGGTGCGTCAGCCCATGGTCGCGATCGAATCGATCGGCGCCGGTGGCGGCTCGATCGTGCGCGCCGCCCATGGCGGGCTGACCATCGGCCCCGACAGCGCCGGCGCCGATCCGGGCCCTGCGGTCTATGCCCGTGGCGGTGCCCGGCCCACGATCACCGATGCCAACGCTATCCTGGGCTATCTGGATCCCGAACGGGTTCTGGGCGGCTCCATCCGGCTCGATCTCGACGCGGCGGCGAAGGTGCTGGCGCCGATCGGCGAGGCGCTGGGCCGAGACACCCAGGGCACGGCGCTCGGCGTGGTCCAGGTCGCCAATGCGGTCATGGCCCGTGCGCTCCGCCGGGTGACGGTCGAACGCGGTGTCGACATCCGCGGCTGCACGCTGATCGCCTTCGGTGGCGCCGGCCCGATGCATGCCTGCGGTCTCGCCCGCGAGGTCGGCATCGACCATATTCTGGTCCCGGGTGTCTCGGGCGGTTTCTCCGCCTATGGCTGCATCTCGGCCGAGCCCTCCTTCACGCTTCAGCGCACCGTGCGCCTGAAGCGCAGCGACTGGTCAGAAGACCGTTTCGATGCGGCCCTCGCCGAACTCCGGGCCCAGGCGGCCGAGCCGCTGATCGAGGCCGGTTTCGATGCCGGGCTGATCTCCACCGCCGAAACCGCCCTGCTGCGCTATGTCGGCCAATCCGATGCGGTCGAGGTGCCGGTCGCCGGCATGCGGGCGGCAGAGGACATCACCCGCGCCTTCCACGATGCGCATGTCCGGCTCTACGGCTATGCCACCGACGAGCCCTGGGAGGTCGAATCGATCCGCATCCGCGCCTCGGTGCCTGCAACCGACATCGCCGCCGCCCCGGTGACGACCGCCGAGGCCGGGGCCGCGCTGCCGGTCAATTCCCGCAACACCTGCTGGTTCGACGGCACCGGCCCGGTCGACACGCCGCGCATCGACCGCGACCGCCTGCCCGTCGATCTGAAGGTCCAAGGCCCGGCGATCATCGAGGATGCGGTCTCGACCGTGGTGGTCGAACCCGGCGCCACCGCCTGGACCGACCGGTTCGGCCATCTGCACATCCGCCTTGCGACCGGGAGCTGAGCCCATGAGCACCGATCTCCCCACCACCGTCGATCCCTTCGTCGTCGAGATCATCCGCAACGCCCTCACCTCGGCCGCCGAGGAGATGTCGCTGGTGGTGATGCGCTCGGCCCGGTCGCCGCTGCTGCGCGAGGCGGGGGACCTGTCCTCGGCCCTGACCGACCACGAAGGCGGGCTGATCGCCCAGGGCCATGACGTGCCGGTGCATCTGGGCGTGATGGCCTTCACCATCCGTGCCTTCCTGGACAGGGTGCCGGCGGAGCGTCTGGCCCCGGGTGACGTCTGGATCCTCAACCTGCCCGATGTCGGCGGCAACCACCTGCCCGACGTGAAGGTGATCCGCCCGGTCTTCGCCGGCGACCGGCTGCTGGCCTTCTCGGTCCAGCTTGCCCACTGGGCCGATATCGGCGGGGCGGCGCCCGGCAGCTATTACGCCGCCGCCACCGATGCCTGGATGGAAGGCATGCGGATCCCGCCGACCCGGATCTTCGCCGGCGACCGGCCGGACCACGAGAAGATCGGCCTGATCCTGGCCAATGTCCGCGGCGCCGCCGAACGCGAGGGCGACCTCCTGGCCCAGGTGGCGGCAACCCGCGTCGCCGAGCGCCGGATCCTGGAAATCGTCGAACGCCACGGCGCCGACACGGTCGCCGCCGCCATGGCCGCCCTTCAGGACATCTCGGAAGCGCAGATGCGGGCGGCGATCGAGGCCCTGCCCGACGGCGTCTATGAAGGCGTCGACTATCTGGATGATGGCGGGCCGGGCGACCGGCCGGTGGCGATCCGGGTGCGGGTCGAGATTTCGGGCGATCGGGCCCGCTTCGACTGGTCGGGCACCGATGATGCGATCGCAGGCCCGCTCAACACCACGCCCTCGATCGCGGGCGCCGCGGTCTTCTACGTGGTGAAATCGCTGGCGGGTGCGGCCATCCAGCCCAATGGCGGCTGCTACCGGCCGCTTGAAATCGTCACCCGCCCGGGCTCGGTGCTCGACCCCGGCCCCGACAAGCCGGTGGTCGGCGGCAATCACGAGACCTCGCAGCGCGCCGTCGACGCCCTGTTCATGGCCTTCGAGCCGGTGCTGGGCGAGCGGATGACCGCCGGCGGCAACACCTCGGCCGGGCTGCTGATCTTCAGCGGCCCCGGCCCCCATGGCCGCTGGGCGACCTTTTACGAACCCCATGGCGGCGGCGAGGGTGCGCGCATCGACCGCGACGGCATGAGCGTGGTCCGCGTCCACCTGACCAATGTCATGAACACGCCGGTCGAGGTGATCGAGGCGGAATACCTGCTCCGCCTGGAACGCCAGACCCTCCGCCGCGGCTCGGGCGGCACCGGCGCCCACAGGGGCGGCGAAGGCCAGGTCCGCATCTACGAGGTGCTGACCGACGGCATGTCGCTGACCACCATGTTCGAACGCCGGATCGTGCCGCCCTATGGCCTGAAAGGCGGCCAGCCCGGCGCCCCGGCCCGGGCGACGCTGGTGCGGACCGACGGCAGCCGGACCGACCTGCCCGGCAAGGCCAATATCGCGCTGAAGCGCGGCGACAAGGTCATCTTCGAGACCCCCGGCGGTGGCGGCTACGGCACCGCCGCCGGGATTGCGGCGGCGGAATGAGGACGGCTCCTCCCCGGTAGCTCCCGATCCGATCTCCACCGCCCTGCATCCGCGGGAGACAGCGTCTCCTCCCCTCCCGTCTCCCGCGGATGCGCATCTTTCGCCTAAGGCGAACCGCGGCCTGTCACGAGATGGAAGATCAGGCCGGCGGCGCTGATCCCCGCCCCTGTCAGGCAGACCCCCGACCAGCCGGCCAGGGCATAGGCCGAGGTCGAGGCAACGCCCCCCAGCGCGCTGCCGGCGGCATAGAAGACCATATAGCCCCCGACCAGCCGGCTCTGCGCCTTCGGGAAGGCCGCAAAGATCAGACTCTGACTGGTGACATGCACCGCCTGAACGGCGAGGTCGAGCAGGATCACCCCGATCACCAGCAGCACCAGCGACTGCCCCAGAAGCGCGATCGGCGCCCAGGACAGGGTCAGGATCGCGAGTGCAAGGCCGGTCGTCCATCCGCCAAGGCCCCTGTCGGCCAGCCGGCCCGCGACCCCCGCGGCAAGCGCCCCCGCCAGGCCCGCCAGGCCGAACAGCCCCACCTCGGTATGCGAGAGCAGAAGCGGCGGCGCGCGCAGCGGCAGAACCACCGGCGTCCAGAATGTGCTGAAGGCTGCGAAGATCAGGAAGGCCAGCACCGCCCGCCGGCGCAGCAGCGGCCTCTGCAGGAACAGGACCGGGATCGACCGGATCAGCGCCCCGTAGCCGATCGGCGCCACCGGTGCCGGATGGTGCGGCAACAGGCGGCGGAGCATGACCGCCAGCCCCAGCATCAGGACGGCAGAGGTCAGGTAGACCGCCCGCCAGCCGCCGAGATCGGCGATGGTGCCCGAGACGAAGCGGGCGGCGAGGATCCCGGCAACCACGCCGCTGGTCACCAGCCCCACCGCCCGCCCCCGTTCGGCCGCCGGTGCCAGCGCCGCGGTGAAGGCAACCAGGACCTGGACGACCACCGCCAGCAGCCCCACCGCGAGCATGCCGGCCAGAAACACCCCGGCCGTCGGCGCGGTGCCCGCAATCGCCAGTGCCGCGGCCGACAGGGTGATCTGGCGAAGTACAAGCCGGCGCCGGTCGATCAGATCCCCCAGCGGCACGACGAACACCAGCCCGATCGCATAGCCGATCTGGGTCAGGGTCACGACCAGCCCGATCCGCGCCGGTGCAATCCCGAACGAGGCGGCAATGGCATCGAGCAGCGGCTGGGCGTAGTAGATGTTGGCGACCGCAACACCGCAGGCGGCGGCGAAGATCGGCAGGGCCCGGCGCGGCAGGGCCGTCTCGGTCGGGGAAACGGGAGAGATGGAATGGGTCATGGCAGCATCCGTTGCATCTGGTCCTTTCATAGGACTTCTTGTGCATCGGAGAATCTAGTTCTATATTAGAACCAGATCAGGCAGGGCAAAAGCGGGGGGAAGATGAAGCGGACGAGCCTGGCCGGCGCCGCCTGCCCGGTTGCGCGGGCGCTGGACGTCATCGGCGACTGGTGGTCGCTGCTGATCGTGCGGGATGCCTTCGACGGCATCCGTCGTTTCAGCGCCTTCCAGGAAAATCTGGGCATCGCCCGCGGCATGTTGAGCACGCGGCTGCGCGCCCTGGTCGATGCCGGCATTCTCGGCCATGCCCCCGCCTCGGACGGCTCGGCCTATCGCGAATATGTGCTGACCCCGCAGGGCCGGGCCCTGTTCCCGGTGATCGTCGCGCTCCGCCAATGGGGCGAGGACCATCTCTATGCGCCGGGTGAGCCCTGCTCCGCACTTGTCGACACGCAGACCGGCGCACCAGTCGCGCGGCTCGACGTCCGCGCCCGGGACGGCCGCCGGCTCGACTGGACGGATACGGCGGTGCGCGGCGCGTAACCGGCCGGAGAGCGTTGCGCAACAGGGCGTTCCGTCGCACTCACCCCTGCAACCGGCTCAAATTCTTCGCCACCGCCTCCTGCATCGCCGCCCCTGAGCGGCGGACATGGTCGCGCATGGCCTGAAAGGCTGCATCGGCGTCACCTGCGCGGATCGCCACCATGATCCGGGCGTGGTCGTCCGCCGAATCGGCGGCGCTGCGCCGGACCATCAACTGGTGGAACTGCATGCGGTAGATCGGCAGGGTCAGCCCCTCGGCCACTTCTCGCAGCTTGGCATTGCCGGCCATGTCATAGATCAGGCGGTGAAAGCGGGCATTGTGCTCGATATAACGCGTGCCACCTTCGGCCGTGGCCTCCGCCGCCTCGGCCGCGATCTCGTCCAGACGTCGGCGGTTGTCACCCTGGTCGATGTTCAGTGCCGCCAGCTCCGCCGCCCGCGCCTCGACCGCCTCGCGCACCGAGAAGATCTCGGCGATGTCGGCCGCCTCGAAGCGGCGGACCACGGCGCCGCGATTGGGCTGCACGTCGACCAGCCCCTCGCCGTTCAGGCGCCGGATTGCCTCGCGCACCGGCCCGGCGCTCACCCCCAGTCTTTTGGTGATGTCGGCCACGATCAGCCGCTGACCCGGGGCGAAGCTGTGGTCGCGGATGCCCTCGCGCAGCGCGTTGATGGTGAAGTCGACGACCGATTCTTCCGTCTCGTGTGCCATGCGCGTCCCGGGGGCTGAGGTCCTGTCCGCCAGATCCTAGGATAATTTCCTCCCATAATCCAGTTGCACCCCTTCGGAATCGTGCTATAGGATTTTATTAAGATTTTTTCTGAACATGTGGGAGGACTCAATGACGAAGCGTGCCGCGCTGCGCCACCTGATCGCAGCACCCGAGCTTCTGGTGGCGCCGGGCGCCTGGGACGGGCTCACCGCCCGCCTGGTGGAACAGGCGGGATTTCAGGCCGTCTACATGACCGGGGCCGGCACGGCCGCCGCTCATGGCTTTCCCGATTACGGCCTGGTGACCGGCACCGAGATGGCGGCCAATGCCGCCCGGATGGCCGATTGCACCACTATCCCGCTGATCGCCGATGCCGATACCGGCTACGGCAACGAACTCAACGTCACCCGCACCGTGCGCGACTACGAACGCGCGGGCGTCGCCGCACTGCATATCGAGGATCAGGTGGCACCCAAGCGCTGCGGCCATCTGGACGGCAAGCAGGTGATCCCGGCCGAGGAATTCGCCGGCAAGATCCGAGCAGCCGTCCAGGCCCGGCGCGACCCCGATCTGGTGATCATCGCCCGCACCGATGCCCGCGCGGTGGCCGATCTGGACGAGGCCGTCGCCCGCGCCAATGCCGCGGTCGAAGCCGGCGCCGATCTGATCTTCGTCGAGGCGATCCCAGAGATGGCCGAACTTGCGGCAGTGCCGCAGCGGGTACACGGCCCCTGCCTGCTGAACGTGGTGCCGGGCGGCAAGACCCCGCCGGTCGACCTCGGTGCGGCACAGGCGATGGGCTATGCCATGGCGATCTGCCCGGCCGTGCTGCTGACCACCGTCCTGGCGGCGGGCGACCGGGCGCTGGCCGATCTGAAGGCCATGGGCCTGCCCACCGACCGTCCTGCTGCCGGGGTGGTCGAGGCCTTCCGGCGCTTCGGCTCGGGTGAATGGGATGCCCTGCGGCGCGACTATGCCGGAACCGCGGCATGACCGCCGCCGTGATGCCTTCCTCGGGCCAGAGCCTGGTCGACAAGATCTGGGCGCAGCATGTCATCCGCGATCTGGGCGACGGCTGGGCGCTGATCCATATCGACCGTCACATCCTCCACGACCTGTCGGGGCCGCCGGCCCTCGGCAAGGTTCAGGCCGCCGGGCGCCGCGTGTCCATGCCCGGGCTGACTTTCGCCACCCCTGACCATGCGGTCTCCTCGCGCCCCGGCCGCACGGCAGCGAGCTTCCCGCCCGGCGGCCGGCTGATCGAGGCCCTGCGCGATCTCACGGCACACGCCGGCATCCGTCTCTTCGACCTGGACGAGGACGGCCAGGGCATCGTCCATGTCACCGCCCCCGAACTCGCTATATCGCTGCCCGGGCTGACGGTGATCTGCGGCGACAGCCACACCTGCACGCATGGCGGGCTGGGGGCCCTTGCTTTCGGGGTGGGTACCTCGGAAAGCGCCCATGCGCTGGCCACCCAGACGCTCCGGATGCAGAAGCCGCGGCGGATGCGGGTGCTGGTCGAGGGCCGGCTCGGCGCCCATGTGACCGCCAAAGATCTGGCGCTGCATCTGATGCGTCGGCTGGGCAGCGCGGCAGGCGTCGGCCATACGGTCGAATATGCCGGCAGCGCCGTGCGTGCACTCGGTGTCGAGGCCCGGCTGACCCTGTGCAATCTCTCGGTCGAGATGGGCGCGCGCTCCGGGCTGATCGCCCCCGACGACACCGTCTTCGGCTGGCTCGCCGGGCGCGACTATGCCCCCAAAGGCGGGGATTTCGACCAGGCGGTCGCCGTCTGGCGGGATCTCGCCTCCGACGAGGACGCGGTGTTCGACCGCGAAGCCGTGTTCGATGCCGCAGAGGTCGCTCCCACGATCAGCTGGGGCACCAGCCCCGATCAGTCGATCGCGATCGATGAAGCCGTACCCGATCCCGACCGGGCGCCGGCGACCTCACGCGAAGGCATGCGTGCGGCGCTCGACTATATGGGGCTGGAAGCGGGCCGACCGCTGATCGGCACGCCGGTCGACTGGGTGTTCGTCGGCTCCTGCGCCAATGCCCGGATCGAAGATCTGCGTGCCGCCGCCGCCATCGCCCGCACCGGTCGGGTGGCACCGGGCGTCACCGCCTGGGTGGTGCCGGGCTCGGTCCGGGTCAAGCGCGCGGCCGAGGCAGAGGGGCTGGACCGGGTGTTTCGCGAGGCCGGTTTCGCCTGGCGCGAGCCGGGGTGCGCAATGTGCGTCGCCGCCAATGGCGAGCAGGTACCGCCGGGCGCCCGGTCGGTCTCCACCTCCAACCGCAACTTCGTCGGCCGGCAGGGACCGCGCGCCCGCACCCACCTGGCGAGTCCGGCAACGGCTGCGGCCGCGGCACTCGCCGGCCGGATCGTCGACGTGAGGACCCATTCCTGATGTTCGAACCCGTGATCCGGATCACCGGCCCGGCAGCGCCCCTGCCCGTGGCCAATCTCGACACCGACGTGATCATCCGCATCGAGCGCCTGACCTCGGGCGAGGTGACGGGGCTCGGGCCCTGGGCCTTCGAGAGCATCCGATACCGCCCGGACGGGACCGAGGATCCCGCCTTCCCGCTCAACGATCCGCGCTGGCGGGATGCCCGCATCCTGCTCGCCGGCCCCAATTTCGGCTGCGGATCCTCGCGGGAGCCGGCCGTGAATGCCATCCTCCAGGCCGGCATCCGCTGCGTGATCGCCCCCGATTTCGGCGACATCTTCCACGCCAACTGCTTCCAGAACGGTCTCTTGCCGATCCGCATGGATCAGGCGGAAGTCACGCGGCTGATGGCGGAAGCCGAAGACGGCGGCGACGTCACCGTCGACCTTGAGGCCTGCACCGTCGCCTCGCCCTCGGGCGCGGTCAGGGGCTTCACGATCGACCGGGCCCGCCGCGAGGCGCTGATGGCCGGGCTCGACGACATGGGGCTGACGCTTCGTCATGCAGACGACATCACCGCCTGGCAGCAGAGTGACCGCGCCCGCCGCCCCTGGGTCTGGGCGATTACCGGGGACTGTGGCGTTGCGGGCTGATCATCATTTCTTATGCATATCTTTTACTAAAATCGGACAGCATGCCCCTGCAGGAAGATCCGATGGGAGGAGACGGACCGGTGGATGACGCCGACATGATCGAGATTCCCGCCGTGCTGATGCGCGGCGGCACGAGCAAGGCCCTGTTCTTCCACGAGAAGGATCTGCCGCCGGCCGGTCCGGACCGCGACCGGATGCTGCTCCGCGCGATGGGCTCACCCGATCTGATGCAGATCGACGGGCTCGGCGGCTCGCGGCTGGTGACGTCCAAGATCGCGATCATCCGGCCGTCGGACCGGCCGGATGCCGACGTGATCTACACCTTCGCCCAGGTCGACACCGACCGGGCAGTGATCGGCTATGAAGGCAATTGCGGCAACATCTCCTCGGCGGTCGCGCCCTTCGCCGTCGACGAGGGGCTGGTTGCGACCGATGCGTCCGAGGTGACGGTGCGGATCTGGAACGCCAATACCGACAAGATCCTGCGCTCGCGGGTTCAGGTGAAGGGCGGCCGGGCCAGAGTGCTCGGCGACTGTGCCATTCCGGGTGTTCCCGGTACCGGTGCCGAGATCATGATGGACTATGCCGACACCGTCGGCGCTGCCACGGGCCGGCTCTTCCCCTCTGGCGCCGTGGCCCAGACCATCGCGCTTTCCGACGGCACAGAGGTACGGGTGACGCTCTGCGACGTCGGCAATGCGGGCGTGTTCATCCGCGCCGAAGACCTCGGCATGGACGGCTCGGAACTGCCCGACCGGATCATGGCGGATCCGGTACTCACCCGGCGGATCGCCGAGGTCCAGGCCCGCATGGGCGTCGCCTGCGGCTACTGGACCGACTGGCGGAGCGTCGATCGTCCGGGCCTGCCCCAGGCCCTGCTGGTGATGCCGCCCACCGGCTTCCACACCTCCGACGGCCGCCATCTCACCGCGGATGAGATGGATGTGTGGGGCCGGATGTTCTTCCTCGGCAAATGCCATGACAGCATGTCGGGCACGGGCTCGATGTGTTTCGCCGCCGCCTCGGCCGTGCCGGGCACGGTGGTGGCGGATGCCATGCGCGAGACCCGGCTCACCCCCGGCCGGGTGGTGATCGGCCATCCGCTGGGGGCCATGTCGGTCGAGGTGGAGCCGATCACTGCCGGCGATCCGGCCGAAACCCGCTATGCGCGGCTTGGCTTCGCCCGCACCGCCCGCCGGCTGATGGCCGGCACCCTCTACATCCCCCGCGACGACTGGCCCCGGCCGGTCACACTCGCCGCGGACTGATCCGCGGCGCCCGGACATAAAAAAGACGACGCCCCATCGGGAGGACACCCATGACCATCACCCGCCTGGCCCGCGCCACGGCGATCGCCGCTCTGTTCGGCGGAACCGCCCTCACCGGAACCGCCTTCAGCACCGCCGCCATGGCCGCAGACTGGACCATGCGCATCAGCCACCAATGGTCGCCCGGCCTGCCGACCGCGAAACTCCTCGACGGCTTCGAAAAGACCGTCGAGGAGAAGAGCGGCGGCCGCCTCGATGTCCAGATCTTCCCCGCCATGCAGCTTTACAAGGCCGACCAGCAGCATGCCGCGGTCGCCCAGGGGCTGATCGAGGCGACGGTGATGCCCGACTTCACCATGGGCGGCACGGTGCCCGAGATGGTGGTGTCACTGATACCCTTCCTGGTCCGCGACGAGGCCTCGGTGCGCGCCTTCCCGTCATCGAAGGTGGCGGAGCTGCTGGAAGAGAAACTGCGCGCCCGCATGGTCGAGCCGATCGGCTGGACGGTCGAGTCGCGCAGCCTGCTGATCACCTCCAACGGCCGGCCGCTGTCGGAGCCCGATGCCTTCAAGGGCGTGAAGATCCGCGGCCTGAACCCGCTCTATGACAAGGGTCTGGCGGCGCTGGGTGCCACGCCGACCGCGATGCCGGCCGCCGAAATCTATCAGGCGCTGCAGACCGGTATCATCGATGCCACGGTCACCGGCACTACGGGAGCCCTGGGCCGCAAGTTCTACGAGGTGCAGGAATACGGGGTGGTGGCACCCGGCATCTCCTTCGCCAAGAACGTCTTCCTGGTCAATCCCGGCTGGTGGCAGGACCTGCCCGACGACATCCGCCGGATCATCACCGATGCCACCGACGAGATGTGGACGACGTCCGTCGAGGCCAATCTGGACCCGCGCGCCGATCCGGCGATCAAGGGGCTGGAGACGGCGGGGATGAAGATGACGGTGCTCGACGACGCCCAGAGCGCGGCCCTCGCCCAGGTCATGGCCCCCCCGGTGATGAGCGCCTTTTCCGAGATGGGCCGCGATGCCCGCCGGGTCGTCGACCTGTCGCGGGCGGAGTGAGCGGATGACCGCCGCACCCGGCCCCGATCATCGCCCCGACCGCCCCGTCACAAGGCCCGATCGTCTCTTTACACGGATCGTCCGATGGACGGTCCGCCTCACCCACGGCCTCGCCTCGGCCGGACTGCTGGGCTGCCTGGTGCTGGTGGGCTGGTCGGTGGTCTCCCGCTATCTCCTCGACGCGCCGCTGACCTGGGTGGACGACGCCGTCGCTTTCGCCCTGGTCGCGATCGTGACCCTGAGCGCCGCCGAAGTGACCCGGCGTGACGAACACATCGCCGTCGACCTGCTGACATCTCGTTCCGGCCCGGCCGGACGCCGGATCACCGGCATCGTCTCGGCCCTCGCCACCATCCTGCTCTGCCTCACGATCATCTGGCAGGGCTGGGCCTCGGCCGGTTTTGCCCGGATCATCGGCATCACGCTGGGTGGCACGCTGGAATGGCCGGTCTGGCCCTTCCTGCTGATGCTCTCGGCCGGCGCGGCGCTGATCGCATTGGTGGCGTTGGATGCGCTCCTCCGGCTGATTCTCGACGGAGCCCCCGCGCCGCACGACGGAGAGGCCGCATGACCCTGATCCTGCTGCTAGCCGGGCTGATCCTGCTGCTGCTGACCGGGCTGCCGATCTTCGTGGTGCTGATGCTGTTCGCCGGCGCGCTCGAACTCGTCAATGGCGGGGCGCTGTCGACCTTCCCGGCGTTGATCGTGGGGGAATTCGCCCAGTATCTGCTGGTCGCCATCCCGCTCTTCGCCTTCATGGCCCATGTGATGATCCGCAGCCGGATCGTCGATGACCTCTACGATACCGCCTTCGTGCTCACCCGACATCTGCCGGGCGGGGTCGGCATTGCCACGGTCGCCGCCTGCGTGGTCTTCGCCGCCATCTCGGGGTCGAGCGTCGCCACCGCCCTCACCATCGGTGCAGTCGCGATCCCGCAGATGCTGAAATTCGGCTACACCCCGCGCGCCGCCTATGGCCTCGTGGCGGCCGGCGGCACGCTCGGCATCCTGATCCCACCCTCGGGGCCGCTGCTGCTCTACGGCGTGACGGCGGACGCTTCGATCGGCCAGCTGTTCATGGCCGGCGTGTTGCCCGGGCTGCTGATCGCGGCCCTGTTTGTCGCCTGGACGGTGGGCGCTTCGGGCCTGCGCAGCACACAGCCCCGTCTGCCGCGCGCCGGGCTGGCCGAGGCGGCGGGCGCCGTGCGCCGCTCCTTCTGGGCGCTCTCGCTGCCGGTCTTCGTGCTGGGCGGCATGTATGCCGGCATCTTCACCGCCACCGAGGCGGCGGGAACCGGTGCCATTCTGGCGCTGCTGATCGGCATCCTGATCTATCGCAGCATCGGCCTGCGTGAGATCTGGGCCTCGGTCCAGGACGCCTGCCGGACTTCGGCCATGCTGTTCATGATTCTGGCCGGTGCCGCAATGCTGAACCAGGTCCTGACCAAGATGCGCCTGCCGCAGGAGATCCTGCAGCTGGTCGCCGGGGCCGATCTCGGCGCCATCGGCTTCATTCTGTGCGTGATGGCGCTGATCTTCGTGCTCGGCATGTTCCTGGAAGCGATCTCGATCATCCTGATCACCACGCCGGTGGTGGCGCCGGTGCTGCACCAGCTGGGGGTGAACCCGGTCTGGTACGGCATCCTGCTGGTGATCAACCTTGAACTCGCGATGATCACCCCGCCGGTCGGGCTCAATCTGTTCACCATCAAGTCGATCACCCGGGCGCCCCTGGGCGAGATCATCATGGGCACGCTGCCCTATATCGCCATCCTGATGATCGGCCTCGGCATTCTGCTCGCCTGGCCGGATATCGCGCTCTGGTTGCCGGCAACGATGATGGGGCGCTGACGCCCGGTCACCCCCGATCCGTCCGCGGAAGGCCGCGCCTCCCCCTTCCATCCGGATCTCCGCGGACGTCCTCACGCCCTCGTGCATTCCCCTGCACGGGGGCGTCCTTTTATCCGAATTGCTTTTAAGATCACAAAATATAATCATGAGTTGATAAAGGGCACTGGCGGGAGGGAGCGCCCATGTCCACGATACCACTGCCGGCCGCCACTGCACGGCGGCAGAGCCTCAGGCCGATCATCGCGGCGACGGTGGGCTGCCTGCTCGAATGGTATGATTTCGCGGTCTATGGCTATTTCGCCGTGGTGATCGCGAAACTGTTCTTCCCCACCGGCTCGGACTGGACCTCGCTGCTGCTCGCGGTCGCGACTTTCGGGGTGGGTTTTGCCATGCGGCCGGTGGGTGCCCTGGTGCTCGGCACGCTGGCCGACCGGCACGGCCGTAAGGCGGCGCTCAGCCTGACCATCACCACCATGGTTTTCGGCACCGCGCTCATCGCCTTCGCCCCCACCCATGCCGAAATCGGCCTCTGGGCACCGGTGCTGATCGTGATCGGCCGCCTGATCCAGGGGTTTTCGGCGGGGGGTGAAATGGGGGTCGCCACTGCCTGGCTGGTGGAATATGCCGGCCCCGGCCGCCGCATGCTGCAGGCGAGCTTTCAGCAGATGACCCAGCTGACGGCGCTGCTCGCCGGCTCGCTGACCGGCGCGCTGGTCACCGGCCTGCTCTCCCCCACCGAGGTCGAAGCCTGGGGCTGGCGGATCCCGTTCATGGTCGGGCTGATCATCGGCCCGATCGGCTGGTACATCCGCCGCCACACCGCAGAGCCGCCGGAATTCGCCGCCCGCCAGGCCGCACGCGATGCCCGCGCCCCCCGGATCTCTCCGGCCCATGTCATCCGCGCCCATCCGCGCGCGGCGCTCGCCGGGTTCTGCATCACCATTCTCTGGACGATCTGCACCTATTTCTTCCTGGTCTATATGCCGACCTATGCGATCCGCGAACTGGGCATCGCCGCCGACGGCGCGCTGATCTCCAATGCCGTGGCGCTGGCGGTTGCCGTCGTCTTCGTGCCGGGCTTCGCCATCCTGGCCGATCGCCGCGGCCCGCGGCCGGTGATGACCGCGGCGGCGCTGGTGCTGCTCGCGGCCAGCTGGCCGGCGCTCGCCACCCTCACCACCTTCCCCCAGCTGCCGACGCTGATCCTGGTCCAGGCGGCACTGGCCATCCCCATCGCCGCCTTCACCGGACCGGCCGGCGGCGCCATGGCCGGCCTGTTTCCCCCTGACACCCGCGCCACCGGCATGTCCATCGCCTACAATTTCGCCGTCACCCTGTTCGGCGGCTTCGCCCCCTTCATCGCCACCTGGGCGATCGGCGTCACCGGCGACCCGCATGCCCCGGCCTGGTATCTCTGCTTCGGCGCCGCCGCCGCCGTGATCGGCGTGCGGTTGATGGGCGGGCGGCGGGAGTGAGGGGCGTGTCGCTCCTGAGCAAAGATGCAGCCGCTGCGGGTCCCGGGCCGCTTTATATAAATAAAAAGATGTATTTCATTGTCATATCATAATTTATAATTGATGATCCGGTGCTCCCTTCCTATGGTGCGCAAACGCAGCGTTCCCTCTGCTTTTCCGCTTGAAAAATAACCTATCAGGTTAATAATGATATGGAGAAGTGGCGGCCGCATCATCCGCTGAGCCTCGTGCAGGCGCTGGCCCTTACCGGCCGTTTTCGCATGACCGGCACGGCACGCGCTGGAGCGAGTCGTCTTCTGCTCGATCAGCAGGACGTCCTCGACATCGTAAGTCAGCTTGCACAGGGCGATTTCCACAAGAGCATGACGACATATGCCGATCACACCATCTGGCAGGACGTGTACCGCCCTTATACCCCGGCGGGCCATGTCTACCTGAAACTCACCGTCACCGACGATCTCCTCATCGTCTCGTTTAATGAGGTGTGACGTGAAATGCCCTGTATGTGGCGCAGCCGAGCTTGTCCACGATACGCGCGACCAGACCTTCACCTATAAAGGCGAGACTGCGGTCATCTCTCGGGTGGTGGGCGATTACTGCCCCGCCTGCGGTGAATCCCTCACTGCCCCGGACGAGACCGACCGGGTCATGCGCGAGATGCGCGACTTCATGAAGCAGGTGAATGCTCGTGCGGTCGACCCGTCCTTCATCACCGCCGTCCGCAAGAAGCTGGCCCTGGATCAGCGCGAAGCCGGCAGGATCTTCGGCGGAGGCGTGAATGCGTTCTCGCGTTACGAAACCGGCAAGGCAGAGCCCCCCGTCGCACTCGTGAAGCTCCTCCGCGTGCTCAATCGCCATCCACATCTGCTCGACGAAGTTCGCGCGGATTGAGCTTTCAGCCGTTGCCGGTGGATCTGGTCGGCGGCCGTTGTTGGCGGATCAGACAGTCAACACGAGTTTCGCATCGACCGCCTGCTCAATTTTCCTACTGGAATGAGGAAAGTTCAGCACCAATTGGTTCTTATGCGCCCCCGCGCTCTACAAGATGAGAGACGAACAGGTCAAGGGGGATCAGCATGTTGAAAGCAGGCGAAGTTCTCGGAAATATTGTAAGCCTTTCTTGCCTTGCAATAGGTGCTTTGGTCATCGTAATTTCAGATGTCGATGATATATTATTTAATAGCACGTGCTTAATAGATTTCACATGCACAGATGAGGTGAAAAATGGGATTTTGAGGATAATCACTGTCCTTGCAATGGCCACTCTCATTCCAACTTCTCATCACATTCTTAAAATCATTAATAATATCAGAAAAAACAACTCAAATATTGAAAATGGTGTATCAATAATACTTGAAAATATTCACAACTCAATATCAGTCATAGATAATGATAAATTCGAGTATTTTTATGAAAGCGCATTAAAAGGCATAGAGAACGCAGCGTATGAACAGACCATCATCCGAGCCACGTCAAGCTTCACACCTCCTGATACCGAGATGCGGGAGAAGTACTTCGATGGTCTTGCTAAGATCATTACGCGTAAATCATCGCCAAACTACCTGGTTCTAATGGCGAAAGGCAACAACGAGAAATGGGATGAGGAGTGCCTCAAGGAACTCGATATTCGAAAAACTTACATGGATAAGCATGCAGAGACCAATGGAAGACCATGGCACTATGATCAGGACTTCTCTGCACGGCGATCGCGGTATCATGCAAGAATGGACTTCCTGATCATAAAAGATACAGTCTTTCTGAATGTGAGTACCTCTGTCAAAAATTCCGGTGATCGTGGCTACATATATATCAAAGATAATGAAGTTGCAGATATATTTCGTCGCTGGTTTGATACCATCTGGAAAGACAATAGACTTTCATCAAAAATTGACCTAACCGAACGGGGGTTTGAATTCGAGCGTTCCAGGACTAGATAAAAGATCGCCTCGGAGTTATCTATATCCTGAAGGGATGTGCAGACAGAGCGATTGCCATCCACATCTGCTCGACGAAGTTCGCGCGGATTGAGCTTTCAGCCGTTGCCGGGCAGCCGCCCCCGCTCCGCCTCCTGCAGGCCGCGCCAGTCGACCTTGTTGGTGGCGGTGCGCGGCAGGTCTTCGGCGAAGCTGATGAAGCGGGGCACCTTGTAGGCGGCAAGCTCGCCGCGGGCCCAGGTGATGATGTCCTCGGCCGTTACCCGGCCCTTCGCCTCGGGCTTCAGCACGATCACCGCCTTCACCGCCTCGCCCCGGCGATCGTCGGGCACCGAGATGATGCAGGCGTCGCGGATGGCGGGATGGCGGAACAATGTGGTCTCGATCTCCGCCGGCCAGGCCTTGAAGCCGCCGACATTGATCATCCGCTTCAGCCGGTCGACGGCGTAGAAATACCCTGCCGCATCGCGCCGGCCCAGATCGCCGGTGCGCAGGAAGCGCTTGCCGTCGCGCTCGAAAAACGCTTCGGCATCGGCCTCGGGGCGTCGCCAGTAGCCCTTCAGAATCTGCGGCCCGGCCACCACGATCTCGCCCGTCTCCCCCACCGGCAGCTCGGCCAGGGTGTCGGGGTCGACGATGCGCGCATCGGTGTCGTGGATCGGGATGCCCAGGCATTGCGGCCGGGGCGCGTGCATCGGGTTCATATGGGTGGGCGACATGGTCTCGGTCATGCCATAGCCTTCGATGAAAATCAGGCCGTAGCGCTGTTTCAGCTCGGCCGCCACCGCCTCGGGCATGGCGGCGCCGCCGCCGGTCAGCACCCGCACCCGATCCAGACAGGCCGGGTCGAAATTGTCCGATCCCAGCACGTCGACCACCATCGCCGGCGCCGCGTTCCAGAAGCTCACCCGCCGGTCGGCCAGCAGCACCGGCACCAGATCGCGGTCCCAGCGGGTCATGAGCACGATTTCGCATCCCGCAACCAGGGCCGCGTTCATCGAGGCCTGCATGCCCGCGACATGGAACAGGGTCAGGAAGGCGGTGACGACGTCCTCTGCGGTCATCCGGTAGAGGCGCAGCTGCGCCTCCGCCGTGAACAGCACCGCGAGATGGGTGTGCATGCAGGCCTTGGGCCGCCCGGTCGAGCCCGAGGTATAGGGCATCAGGCAGAGATCGTCCGGCCCGCCTGCGGCCGGCGGCAGGGGCGCCGCCTCCTGCGCCATCACCTGCCGCCAGTCGTGCCAGCCCTCGGGCAGCGCCGCCCGGCCGGCCGTCATGACCGCCGGTTTCGGGAAGCGCGGATCCCCGCCCGCCATGTCGTCGTAGTGCGCGGCGATCACCGTCTCCAGCGGGCCATCCGCACCGGATAGCGGCGCAAAACTCTCCACCAGCTCGTCGCCCAGGATCGCGACCCGCGCGCCGCTGTCGGCGAGGATGTGAGAGAGTTCCGCACTCCGATACATCGGGTTCACCGGCACGCCGACCGCATCGGCCCTGAGCACGGCATGATAGGCGATCACATAATGCGGCGAGTTCTGCAGCGCGATCAGCACCCGGTCGCCCCGACCGACCCCGAAGCGGGTCACCAGCACCGCCGCCAGCCGCTCCACCGCCGCCGCGAGCCCGGCATAGTCGAGCGTCGCGCCGTAATAGAACAGCGCCGTCCGGTCGGGCAGGCGGGCCGCGGTCGCGGCCAGGGCATCGACCATGGTCCGGTTGGCGACGGTGAGGGAACGCGGCTCGCCCGCGGGCCATGGATCGATGCCCGGCGCAGCCGCCGGATCGGTGGCAGGAATGCTCTCGGTGGACATCGCTCGCTCGACCCGCATTGTTTGATCAAAGATCATCAATTATCTTCACGTCCGGGCCTTGCGGTCAATGCGCGGATGTGCGGTCGTGGGGGGAATGTTCATGGGCAAGGGAGAGACGGGGATGACCCGGGATGCGGAAAAGATCCTGCTGGTGACCGGCGGCGGGCGCGGCATCGGTGCGGCGACCTGCCGGCTGGCGGCGGCGGCCGGCTATTGCGTGGCGGTCAACTATGCCCGCGACGAGGCCGCGGCAACCGCGCTGGTCGCCGAGCTGGAAGCGGCCGGCACCCGGGCGGCGGCCTTCCGCGGCGATATGGGAGAGCCGGGTGCCGCCGATGCGCTGGTGGCGGCGGTGGTCGAGCGCTTCGGCGGCCTGACCCATCTGGTCAACAATGCCGGCATCACCGGCACCGGCGCACGGCTTGCCGATGCCGATCCGGCCATGATCACCCGGGTGATCGATCTGAACGTCACCGGGGCGATCATGGTCGCCCGGGCGGCGGCGCAGGCGATGGCAACCAGCCGCGGCGGCCGGGGCGGCGTGATGGTCAACGTCTCTTCCGCAGCCGCCACGCTCGGCAGCCCGGGCGAATTCGTCTGGTATGCCGCCTCCAAGGGTGCAATCGACAGCCTGACCATCGGGCTGTCGCGCGAACTCGCCGCCGACGGCATCCGGGTGAACGCGGTCTCCCCCGGGCTGATCGACACCGGCATCCATGCCGATGCCGGCATGCCCGACCGGGTGGAACGCCTGGCCCCCAACATCCCCCTCGCCCGCGCCGGCAGCCCGGAAGAGGTTGCCGAGACGATCCTGTTCCTGCTATCCGACGCCTCCTCTTACGTGTCGGGCACCATTCTCCGGGTGGCCGGCGGACGCTGACAGCTTCCGGGAGACGAGATCATGACCGGTGAAGACACCAGCGGCTGGCGGGCATCCGCCGAAGCCTGGATCCGCGAACAGGGTGACGACGGCGACTATGGCCGCGCCCATGTGCTCGATCCGGTCGTGATCCCCTGGCTGCGCGGCCAGGGCTTCCGCACCGCGCTCGATGTCGGCTGCGGCGAGGGCCGCTTCTGCCGGATCCTCGCCGGAGAAGGCATCCGGGCGACCGGCATCGACCCCACCCCGGAACTGCTGGCCGCCGCCCGCACCCGCGATCCCGACGGCGACTACCGGCCGGGCCGCGCCGAAGCGCTCGACTTTCCCGAGGCGAGCTTCGATCTGGTGGTCAGCTATCTGACCCTGATCGACATCCCCGACATCGAAGCTGCAATCCCCGAAATGGCGCGGGTGCTGAAGCCGGGCGGCAGCCTGCTGGTCGCCAACCTGACCGGCTTCACCAGCGCCTCGGCCGATCGTGGCTGGCAGTATGATGCCGATGGCTGCCCCGACCATTTCGCGCTCGACCGTTATCTGGAGACCCGGCCGATGCGGGTCGGCTGGCGCGGCATCGACATCGTGAACTGGCACCGGCCGCTGTCGACCTATATGCAGCTGTTCCTGAAGGCCGGCCTCCGCCTCACCTGGTTCGACGAACCGGCCCCCACCGGCGGGCCCGCGGATCAGGCGGCGAGATATGCCCGTGTCCCCTATTTCGTGGTCATGGCGTGGCAGAAGCCGGGCTGATCCGGCGTGGTCACCCCCGCCGGCCGGCGGCGCCCACCCGCCGCATCAGCCGGCGGAGCGTCGAGGCATCGGCATAGCCGACCCGGGCGGCGATCTCTTCCATCGACAGCCTGGTCGTCTCGCGCAGCTCCGTCGCCCGCTCCAGCCTGAGGCGCTGGATGAAGCCCACCGGCGACAGGCCGGTGGCGCAGGCCATGCGCCGGGCGAAGGTTCGGGGCGACAGCCCTGCTGCCGCCGCCATCTCCGCGGCCGTGAAGGGCTGGTCCAGCCGTGCCCGCGCCCAGGCCTCGGCACGGGCGATGCGGTCATCGGCCGCGGCCATGAAACCCGGCGCCATATAACGCGCCTGGGATGACCGCTGATCCAGCAGCAGCAGCCGCGCGCAATCCTGCGCCAGGCCCGGCCCGCCATGGCGTGCCACCACCTGCAGCATCAGATCCATCTGCGCCATCGCCGCGCCGGCGGTGGTGACCGGCCCGTCGCGCACCACCAGCGCATCCGGATCGAGCCGGACCTGCGGATGCATCCGGGCGAAGAGCGGGGCCAGCCACCAGCTGGTCGTCGCCCGCCGCCCGTCGAGCAGGCCCGCCGCCGCCAGTAGAAAGACCGAGGAACAGGCCGCCGCCACCTCGGCCCCGCCGGCCACCGCCGCCGCCAGCCGCACCCCCGCCGCCTGCACATCCGGACGGGCCAGCCCCGCCGCCAGCGCGTCCGGCGTCGCGAACCCCAGCCCCGGCACCACCAGCAGATCGGCCGGCGGCGCATCTGCCTCGGCGACCGCCAGATTCAGAAAGGCAGCAGCCACCCCGGCACCGGCGCCGGCCAGGCGCAAGCTGAAAAGCCGCGTCCGTCCCGCCTGCCCGCGCAGCCGGTTGGCGGTTTCGACCAGATCGGCGGTGATGGCAAGCCCCGAGGCCATCATGCCCTCAAGGGCGACCAGCTCGATGATCATTCTGGCAAAAAATCCTCGAAACATGTCAATCCGGCCACTGGCGACCAGCATGCCCGCCCGCCATCCTGGGGGCAAGACCAGCCCACCAGGAGACGCCCCCATGCACGCACTGGATCAGGACGACGATCTGGCGGATTTCGAGCCGCGCGAGATCACCATCGACGACGTCACCCGCCGGGTCCGGGTGGCAGGCCAGGGGCCAGGGGTGATCGTGATGACCGAAATGCCGGGCATCAGCCCCGAGGTCGCCCGCTTCGCCCGCTGGGTGCGCGATGCCGGCTTCACCGTCTGGATGCCATCGCTCTTCGGCCGCGATGGGGCGGTGCCGGAGGCGGATGAGGGGGCCGCGATCTTCCGCCGCACCTGCATCGCCGCCACCTTCCGCGCCGTGGCGACCGGCGGCCCCGGTGCCGTCACCGCCTGGTTGCGCGGCCTGGCCCGGATTGCGCACCAGGCCTGCGGCGGGCCGGGCGTGGGGGCGATCGGCATGTGCTTCACCGGCAATTATGCGCTGTCGATGATGCTGGAGCCGGCCGTGCTCGCCCCGGTACTCTGCCAGCCCTCTCTGCCGCTGGATGCGCCCGCAGCGATCGAGAGCCCGCCCGAGGAACTGGCCGCAGTGCGCGCCCGGCTGGACCGCGAGAACCTCACGGTGCTGGCCTATCGCTTCGCCGGCGATGCCGTCTGCCGGGCCGAGCGCTTCGCCGCCTATGAACGCGCGTTGGGCAACCGCTTCCAGCCGCGCACCCTGCCCGACACGGCCGCCCGGCGCGAGGGACTTTCCCCCTTCTTCGCCCGCCATGTCCCCACGCCCCATAGCGTGGTCACCGCCCATCTGATCGACGAAGCCGGCCAGCCGACCCTTGCCGCGCGGGACGAGATTCTGGCCTTTTTCGCGGATCGGCTGGCCTGAATCGCGATCCCGGACGTCCTCGATCGTGATCGAGGACGCCACGCGGCAGCAGATCGGGCATGACGACCGGGTGTTTCCCATCACCTGAAGGCCTTCTGCATGCCCCGTCTGCGCTCCCGCCTCCTGCTCGCCCTCGCCTGGTTGCTGCTGGGCATCACCGGTGCGTCGGCCACGCCCGGTTTCCGGACCGCCACAATCGAGACGCCGGAGCGGCCCCACCCCCTCACCCTCGCGATCTGGTACCCGGCGGCCGATGACGGCGCGCCCCGGCTGGTGGGCGACAATCCGGTCTTCCAGGGCGTCGCGGTCCGCGAGGCCGCCACCCCCCTCTCCGGCCGCCACCCGCTGGTCGTGCTCTCCCACGGCTTCGGCGGCAACCGCTTTAACCAGGCTTGGCTTGCCGTACAACTTGCAGACGCAGGCTATGTCGTTGCCGCGACCGATCATCCCGGCACCTCCACCTTCGACCGCGATCCCGATCAGGCGGCCGCGCTGTGGCGGCGCCCGGCCGATCTCAGCCGGGTGATCGATCACCTGACCGGCGCCGCTGATCTTTCCGCCATGGTCGATCCGACCCGCATCGCCGTCATCGGCCATTCGCTCGGCGGCTGGACGTCGGTCGAAATCGCCGGCGGCCGGTTCGATGCCGACGCCTTCACCCGAAACTGCGCCGAGACCACCAGCATCGCCTGCACCATCCTGGCCCGGATCGGCCGGCTGTCCGATCCCGACTGGCGGTCGCACATGGGGGCGGATCTGGTGGATCCGCGCGTGAGCGCGGTCATTGCCCTGGATCCGGGCGGCATCGGCGGCTTCACGCAAGCCAGCCTCAAGGGTATCACGATCCCGGTGCTGGTGATCGCCGCCGGTGTCGACCGCATCCATCTGCCGGCCGAAACCGAAGCCCGGCGCCTGGCCGGGTTGCTGCCGGACCGGTCGACCGACTTCCACGAACTCCCCGATGCCGCCCATTTCAGCTTCATCGGCCTCTGCAAGCCCGGGGCCGCGACGATCCTTGAGCGGGAACAGCCGGGCGACGGCATCCTCTGCCGGGATGGCGACGGCCGCGACCGCCCGGCCCTGCATGCGGAGACGACGACCCTGGTTCTGGAGGCGCTGGCGACGGTCTGGCCGCGATGATCGGGCGGTCAGGCCTCGGGATGCCGCGGCAGTGTGATCCGGACCCGCAGCCCGCTTGAAGACTCCCCCGCCGCATGCCGGTCGGTCAGTTCCAGCCGCCCGCCATGCAGCTCGGCATAATGGCGGGCAAGCGGCAGGCCCAGCCCCACCCCGGCGCGTTCGGGCCGCACCGACCCCGACGGCATCGAGAACGGCTCGGTCACGGTCTGCAGGCGCTCGGCCGGAACCCCCGGCCCGTCGTCGGTGATGTCGATCGACACGCGATCGTCGGCGCTGCCGTCGATGCGGATCCGGACATGGCCACCGCGATGACCGTAGCGGATGGCATTGTCGATCAGGAAGCCGATCATGCGCCGGGTCAGACGGGCATCGACATCGGCGGTGGTGTTGCCGCGGGCCTCGATATCGAGCGTCGCGCCATAGCGGCGCAGCACGGCGGCGCAGGATGTCGCCGCCTCGCGCACCAGCGCATCCAGCCCGGCCGCCCGCCGTTCCGGCGACAGCTGGCCGCTTTCGATATTGGCCAGGTCCAGAAGCCCGTCGATGATCTGCAGCAGATGCCGCCCGGCCACCGCGATATGGCCGGCATAGTCGCGATAGGTGCCGACCCCCACGGGGCCCAGCATCTGGCCCTCGATCACGTCGGCAAAGCCGATCACTGCATTCAGCGGGGTGCGCAGCTCGTGGCTCATATGGGCCAGGAACAGCGATTTGGCAGCGCTGGCGGCGATGGCCCGGTTCTGCGCCGCCATGATTTCGAACTGGGCCCGCTTCATGTCGGTGATCTCTACCGACATCACCACCGCACCGTTCGGCAGCCCGGCCCCGTCGGTAACGCCCACCGCCGTCATCCGGAACCAGCGGGTCTGGTCGCGCACCTTCAGCCGGTATTCATGGCTGATCTCGGGCAGCCGGCCGGTCACCACCGACAGGATCGCCGCCACCGCATCGGCCTGGATCGGCGGCGCCATGCGGGCCGGGCCGGCGGGTTCGGCGCCGCCATAGCCGCCGGCCGCGCCGCGGAAGTCGCGGCCGACCTGAACATCCGGTGCCGTCTCGCCCATCTCTTCGGCGAAGCGGCTCCAGGCGCGGTTCACCGCCATCACATTGCCGGCCACATCCAGCAGCCAGACCTGGGCGGGGATGGTGTCGATGATCGCGGTCTGCATGCGCAGCAGCCGGTCGGTCTCCCCCTGGCGGCTGCGCAGCACGCGGTTGGCGAGTTCGCGGTCGGTGATGTCGATCGCAGCCGTCAGGATCGCCGGCCGCCCTTCCCAATCCAGCCGATGGGTGGCGATCTCGACATAGAAGGTCCGGCCATCGGCGGCCCGGTGCCGCCAGGGGCCGCTCACCTCGTGGCCGCTGGCCCGGGTGGTCAGCCGGGTCATCAGCGCCGGGACATCCTCGGCCGGGCGCAGGTCAAGCAGGGTCATGCCCAGCAGGGTCTCGCGGTCATAGCCGTATTTTCCGACCATCGCCTCGTTGACCGACAGCAGGCGGAAATCCTGCTCGTCATAAATCCACATCGGCAGCGGGTTGGCGTCGTAGAGCGCCTGGATCATCTTCCGCTGGCTGGCGATGACCTCGGCCTCGCCCGGCGGTGCCGCCGGATCGCGCAGCACGCCCAGCCAGCCGCCCTCGAACAGCCGCGCCGGCGGCAGGGCCCGGATGCTCATCTTCAGAACCCGGGGCGTGCCGTCGCCGGGATGCAGCATCTCCAGCGCCTGCGCCTCCCCCTGGGCGGCGGCCCGTGCCGCCGCCTCGCGCAGCGGCCGCGCCATGCCGGGCCGGTCCAGCGGCGGCGGCAGCACGGCCGGTGCCGCGGCCGGGTCGAAATGACGGCTGACATGGACCAGACGGCCCGGCGGGCCGTCCACCGGCCGCGCCTCCACCACCACCACACCGTCGCGGCCGGCATCCAGCGCCGCCGCCAGCGTGGCGGCGCGTTCCTCGGCGGCCACGCCCTGCAGCAGGATCTTCAGCTGGGCGCCCAGATCCCGGGCCAGATCTGCCGGCACCACCTCGCCCGCACCGCCGGGCATCATGGCGGCCGGCAGGACCAGGGTCGCCAGCACCTGGCGCGGATGGATCAGCAGGCGGATCACCTGCTCGCAGCGCGGACCGTCGGCCCCGGCATCGATGCCCGGCGCCTTCCAGTCGACCAGGATCCGAATGGCCGCCGCATTCCGGCCGGCCTGCCAGAGCGTCACCCTCACCGCCCCGGTGGCGTCCCCCAGGGCAGCTGTCCACGCCACCAAGGCCGCCGCCGGCCCTCCGGCATCGGCAGCCGCATGCAACAGTCTTCGGTTGAGCGCGACCGGATCGATCGCCATCCCAGACTCCCGCCCCGCAGCCGCTGGCCGCGCTTCGCCCTCGTCCTCTGGTGCCAACGATACACCGGCCGGTCACCCGCGTCATGCAGGACCGTCAGATGAAAAGGCCCCGGCAGGGCGTGCATCCCTGCCGGGGCCGAAGACGGGCCGGATTCGTTACGGCGCGCTGATTATTCTGCCGCGTCGGGCAGCTTGCGCTCCACCGGCACCGGTGCCTTTGCGGTCGCAATCTTGCCCAGCGCGTCGAACATCGGCGCGAAGTTCGGCCGCTTCACATAGCGGCCGCGGCCGGTCTTCACGTCCAGCGCGCCGTTGCGATACACCACCTCACCCGCCGAGACGGTCACCGCGGCCACACCCTCGACGGTCATGCCCTCGAAGATGTTGAAGTCGATGCGCTGATGATGGGTCCTGGCCGAAATGGTCTTCGTGGCCTTGGGGTCCCAGACCACCAGATCGGCATCGGCGCCGGGCGTGATCGCGCCCTTGCGCGGATAGATGTTGAAGATCTTGGCGGCATTGGCCGAGGTCGCGGCGACGAATTCATTGGGCGTCATCCGGCCGGCATTGACGCCGTGATGCCACAGCACCGCCATGCGGTCTTCGACACCGGCGGTGCCGTTCGGGATCTTCGTGAAATCGCCCACGCCCATCCGCTTCTGATCGGCGCAGAAGCAGCAGTGATCGGTGGCGGTGGTCTGCAGATTGCCCGACTGCAGGCCGCGCCACAGCGCCTCCTGATGCTCCTTCGACCGGAAGGGCGGGCTCATGACATAGGCCGCCGCCGTATCCCAGTCGGGATGGCGATAGACGCTGTCGTCGACCACCAGATGGCCGGCCAGCACCTCGCCGAACACCCGCTGGCCTTCCAGCCGGGCGCGGGTGATGGCCTCCAGCGCCTCCTTGCAGCTGACATGCACCACATAGATCGGCACGCCCAGCACCTGGGCGATGCGGATCGCGCGGTTGGCGGCCTCGCCTTCCACCTCGGGCGGCCGCGACAGCGGGTGACCCTCGGGGCCGGTGATGCCCATCTCCTTGATCTTCTGCTGCAGCGTCCAGACCAGCTCGCCGTTCTCGGCATGGACGGTCGGCATGGCGCCCAGTTCCAGCGAGCGCTGGAAGCTGCGGACCAACACCTCGTCCGGCGCCATGATCGCGCCCTTATAGGCCATGAAGTGCTTGAAGCTGTTGACGCCTTCCTCGCGGACCAGCGTGCCCATATCGGCATGGACGCTGTCGTCCCACCAGGTGACGGCGACGTGGAAGCCGTAATCGGCCACCGCCTTCTCCGCCCAGCCGCGCCAGGTGCGATAGGCCTCCATCAGCGGCTGCTGCGGATCGGGGATCACGAAATCGATGATCGAGGTGGTGCCCCCGGCCAGCCCCGCCGCGGTGCCGGTCTCGAAATCCTCGCTCGCGACCGTGCCCATGAAGGGCAGCTGCATATGGGTGTGCGGGTCGATGCCGCCCGGCATCACCAGCGCACCGCCGGCATCGACCACCTCGGCGCCCGCGGGCACGTCCAGGTTTTCGCCCACCGCGACGATGCGGCCATCGGCACAGTAGACGTCGGCCCGCGTCGTCGCGTCGGCGGTGACGACCGTGCCTCCCTTGATCAGCAACGACATGTATCTGCTCCTTGGTGACGGTTCGGACGGGGTTCCAGGCGGGGGGGCCGGAAGGGACGGGTCAGTCTGCGGTGCGGCCGCGCATCAGCACCAGATAGACCGCGGCCGAAACGGCAAGCCCGACGAACCAGGCATAGCCGTAAAGATCGGTCCAGAACGGGGCGACTGCGCCGATGATGCCGGCCTTGGACAGAAAGCCCGGCAGGTTGGGCAGGATGCCCAGCACCAGCGCGATGATGGCGGCCGGGTTCCAGCCGCCCTTGTAGGTATAGGGGCCGTCGGACGAGAACAGCCCGTCGATGTCCAGCCGCGTGCGGCGCAGGAAGAAGTAGTCGGCGATCAGCAGCCCGGCGATGGGGCCCAGCAGCGCCGAATAGCCCACCAGCCAGACGAACAGATAATCGCCCGCGCTCTCCATCAGCTTCCAGGGAAACATCGCGATGCCGATGGCGGCGGTGATGTAGCCACCCATCCTGAACGAAATCTTCGCCGGCGCCAGATTGGAAAAGCCGTTGGCCGGCGCCACCATATTGGCGGCGATGTTGGTGGTCAGCGTCGCCACCAGCAGGGCGAACAGCGCCAGCACCACGCCCATGCCGCCCATGCGGCCGGCCAGCGCCACGGGGTCCCAGACCGCCTCGCCATAGATCACCACGGTGGCCGAGGTGACGGCGACGCCGATGAAGGCGAACAGCGCCATCGGCAGCGGCAGGCCGATCGCCTGGCCCAGGAACTGGTCACGCTGGCTGCGGGCGAAACGGGTGAAATCGGGGATGTTCAGCGCCATCGTCGCCCAGAAGCCGACCATGGCGGTGAGGCCGGGCCAGAAGACCGACCAGAACTGGCCCTCTTTGGCACCGCCGGGGCCGAAGGCCGAGGGCTGCGAGAACATGGCGCCGAAGCCGCCGGCATTCACATAGGCCCAGCCCAGCAGTGCCAGCCCCATGGCCAGCAGCACCGGGGCCGCGGCCTTTTCCAACCAGCGGATGGATTCGGTGCCCTTGGCCACGAACCAGAGATGCAGGCCCCAGAAGGCCAGGAAGCACATCAGCTGGGCGATATCGATGCCCAGCCCCGGCAGGGGCGCGCCGGTGACGCCGCCACCGGTGACGGCATTCAGGATCACATAGATCGCCTGGCCGCCGACCCAGGTGTTGATGCCGAACCAGCCGCAGGCGACCAGGCCGCGCATCAGCGCCGGCAGCCGGGCGCCGCGGGTGCCAAAGGATGCCCTGAGCAGCACCGGGAAGGGGATGCCGTGCTTCGCGCCGGCATGGCCCACTGCCATCATCGGCGCCAGCACGATCAGATTGCCGACCAGCACGGTGGCGACCGCCTGCCACCAGCTCATGCCTTCCGACACCAGGCCGGCGGCGATCATATAGGTCGGCACGCAGACCACCATGCCGACCCAGAGGGCTGCGATCGACGGCCAGTCCCAGCTGCGCTGATCGGCCGTGGTCGGCGCCAGATCCTCGTTCCAGAGGGCGGGATCGTGCGCGACGGCACGCCGTGATGCGGCAGACTGCGCCGCGCTCGGTTTCGGGGCCGCACCGCGCGCGGCAGCACCGTACTCCATGCGATCCGACATGGGATCTCTTATCCTCCCGGGCATGGGATCGCCGGCAGCCCACCCCTTGCCATCCTCCGTCGCGCGCGGACGCGGGGGTGTGACGGGGATGCGGGGGCATGGCTGCCGGTGGTCCCGTGTTCGTCCTGCCTGTTCTTATAATCTGCACCGGTTTCGGGGAAGCCGGCCCCGTTCTTCGGCCTTCACTCGCCCTCGGCCCTCACTCACCTTCGGCCGTCATTCGGCAGCGTCGACCGTCTCGGGCGTGCCGGCGGCGGCGGGCTTCGCCATCGGGTTGTTGGGGTGCTGGGTCCAGTTCAGGTATTCGGTGCCGGCATCCACCCGTTCCATGGTGATGCAGTTGTCCACCGGGCAGGCCAGCATGCACAGATTGCAGCCGACGCATTCGCTGTCGACCACGTCGAAATAGCGCGCGCCGTCCTTCTCCGCCGTGATCGCCTGATGCGAGGTATCCTCGCAGGCGATGTGGCAGAGGCCGCATTTGATGCACTTGTCCTGGTCGATCCGCGCCTTGATGTCGTATTTCAGGTTCAGGAACTGCCAGTCGGTGACGTTCGGCACCGCCATGCCGCGGAAGTCGTCGATCCGGGCATAACCCTTCTCGTCCATCCAGTTGTTCAGCCCGTCGATCATGTCGCGGACGATGCGGAAGCCGTAATGCATCGCGGCGGTGCAGACCTGCACCCCACCGCAGCCGAGTGCGATGAACTCCGCCGCATCCCGCCAGGACTGCACCCCGCCGATGCCCGAGATCGGCAGGCCGCGGGTCGCGGCATCGCGGGCGATTTCGGCGACCATGTTGAGCGCGATCGGCTTCACCGCCGGGCCACAATAGCCGCCATGGGTGCCCTTGCCGTCCACCGTCGGCGTCGGCGCCATCACGTCCAGATCGACGGTGACGATCGAATTGATGGTGTTGATCAGCGACACCGCATCGGCGCCGCCGTTCTTCGCCGCCCGCGCCGACTGGCGGACATCGGTGATGTTGGGGGTCAGCTTCACGATGGTCGGCAGGCGCGAATGCTTCTTCACCCAGCGGGTGACCATCTCGACATATTCCGGCACCTGGCCGACCGCCGCACCCATGCCGCGTTCCGACATGCCGTGGGGGCAGCCGAAATTCAGCTCCAGCCCGTCGCAGCCGGTCTCTTCGACCATCGGCAGGATATACGCCCAGTCGGCCTCGTTGCAGGGCACCATCAGCGAGACCACGACCGCGCGGTCGGGCCAGTTGCGCTTCACCCGCGCAATCTCTTCCAGGTTCACCGCCAGCGGCCGGTCGGTGATCAGTTCGATATTGTTCAGGCCGGCGATGCGCTGGCCGTTATACGACACCGCGCCATAGCGCGAGGACACGTTCACCACCGGCGGGTCGATGCCCAGCGTCTTCCAGACCACGCCGCCCCAGCCGGCCTCGAAGGCGCGGACGACGTTGTATTCCTTGTCGGTCGGCGGGGCCGAGGCCAGCCAGAACGGATTGGGGGAGCGGATGCCGGCGATGTCGCAGGAAAGGTCGGCCATGACGGGATATCCTTCCGAAATTCGGGGTCAGGCCGCGCGGCCCTGGGCGGCGGCGAAGGCGGCATCGATCGACAGTGCCGCCTGCTTGCCGTGCTCCACCGCCTGAACGGTCAGGTCGATGCCGCTGGCGACGCAGTCGCCACCGGCCCAGACGCCGGCGAGCGAGGTCGCGAAGCCGGCATCGACGGCGATCCGGTCGCCGGTCATCTCCAGCACCGCCGCGCCGCCGAAACCGTCGGGCAGCAGCACCTGACCGATCGCCAGCAGCACCTGATCGGCAGCGATCAGCCGGGTCTCGCCGGTATCCACCGCCCGGCCGTCATCGCCGGCGCGGGTATAGGCGAATTCCACCCCCGTCACCCGGCCATTGGCCCCATGAACCTTCACCGGCCGCATCCAGGTGCGCAGCACCACGCCGTTCGACCGGGCGAAATCCTGCTCCACCGGTGTGGCGCTCATCTGTTCGGTGCCGCGGCGATAGACCATGGTCACGTCTTCGGCACCCAGCTTCTTCGACTGCACCGCCGCGTCGACCGCGGTGTTGCCGCCACCGATCACCACCACCTGACGGCCGACCGGCAGGGTGGACAGATCGTCGGCCTGGCGCAGCCGGGCGATGAAATCGACCGCGGGTTCCACCCCCGCCAGCGTCTCGCCCTCGGCGCCCAGCGCGCGCACCGCGCCGAGGCCCAGGCCCAGGAACACCGCATCATACTCGGCACGCAGCTGATCCAGGCTGATGTCGCGGCCCAGCATCTGGCCGGTCTTCACCTCGATGCCGCCGATCGACAGGATCCAGGCGACCTCGCGGGCGGCGAAATCATCGACCGTCTTATAGGCGGCGATGCCGTATTCGTTCAGCCCGCCCGCCTTCTCGCGCGCCTCGAACACCGTGACGTCATGGCCCAGCATGGCCAGGCGATGGGCGCAGGACAGCCCCGCCGGGCCGCCGCCCACGACAGCCACCCGCCGGCCGCTGGGGGCGGCCCGCCGGAACAGCTGGGTTGCCGGCGTGGTGTCGCTGCCATAGACCCATTCGGTGGCGTGGCGCTGCAGCAGGCCGATCTCGACCGGCTTGTCGTCCTGGTCGTGGCGCACGCAGGCCTGCTCGCACAGGATCTCGGTCGGGCAGACCCGGGCGCACATGCCGCCCATGATGTTGGCCGAGAGGATATCGGTCGCGGCCCCCTTCATGTTGTCGGTCGCGATCTTGCGGATGAAGCTCGGGATGTCGATGGAGGTGGGGCACGCCTTCACGCAGGGCGCGTCCCAGCAGAAATGGCAGCGGCTCGCCTCGACCAGTGCCGCCCGCCCATGCAGCGGCGGATGGGCATCGAGGAAGTTCCGGCCGAGGTCTTCCGCCGGCAGACGGCCGGCCCGGATGTCACCCGTCTCGTCCATGATGAAGCTCGTCCTTCGTCTGTCATTGGTTATCGGCCGGGGCTCTCTCAACCAAGGATGGAGATGGTGGAACCACCCCCGCCCTTCGCGGGTCCGCCGGTCCGTTGCCCCTGCGGCACCCTCAGGCGCCGCAGGGGGTCGTCACGTCCTTGAAAAAACCCTGTATCAGGCCGCGTCGGCGGCAGCCCCCGAGCCGGCATTGGCCCGTTCCAGCATCGCGCCCAGCAGCACTTCGGCGCCGGCCGCAACCCATTCGGGCTTCGCATCCTCGATCTCGTTGTGGCTGATGCCGTCGATGCAGGGAATGAAGATCATGCCCGTGGGCGCGACCTTCGCCAGATAGCAGGCGTCATGGCCGGCGCCCGAGACGATGTCGCGGTTGCTGAAGCCCGCGGCCGCAGTGGCCGCGCGCACGGCGTTGACGCAGCCCTCTTCGAACGGCACCGGCGCGTAGTAGAAGATCTGCTCGACCTTCGCCTCCAGCCTGCCGTCGGCCACCACCTCGTCGATGGCGGCGCGCAGCTCGCGGTCCATCTTCGAGAGCACGTCGTCATCGGGGTGGCGCAGGTCGATGGTGAAGAACACCCGGCCCGGGATGACGTTGCGGCTGTTGGGATGAACCTGCATCAGCCCCACCGTCGCGCAGGCGACCGGCGCATTGTCGAGACCGATCTTATTGACCGCCTGAACGATCTTCGCCGCCCCCAGCAGGGCGTCGCGGCGGATCGGCATCGGCGTCGGCCCGGCATGGGCCTCCTGGCCGGTCAGCACCACCTCGTACCAGCGCTGGCCCTGGGCGTGGGTGACGATGCCGATGGTCTTGCCCTCGGCCTCCAGGATCGGGCCCTGTTCGATATGGGCCTCGAAATAGGCGCCGACCGGCTTGCCCACCGGCTGATCGCCGGCATAGCCGATCCGCTCCAGCTCCTGGCCCATGGTCTTGCCGTCCAGATCGGCGCGGCTGAGGCCGTAATCCAGGTCGAACACGCCCGCGAACACGCCCGACGCCACCATGGCCGGGGCGAAGCGCGAGCCTTCCTCATTGGTCCAGACCGCCACCTCGACCGGCGCCTCGGTCTCGTAATTGAGGTCGTTGAGCGTGCGCAGCACCTCAAGACCCGCCAGCACGCCATAGACGCCGTCGAAACGGCCGCCGGTCGGCTGGCTGTCCAGATGGCTGCCGGTCATCACCGGCGGCAGAGACGGGTTGCGGCCTTCGCGGCGGGCGAAGATGTTGCCCATCCTGTCCACCGTGATGGTGCAGCCCGCCTCCTTCGCCCATTTCACGAACAGATCGCGGCCCTGGCGGTCCAGATCGGTCAGCGCCAGACGGCAGACGCCGCCCTTTTCGGTGGCACCGATCCTGGCCATCTCCATCAGGCTGTCCCAGAGCCGCTCGCCGTTGATCCGGATGTTCGACATGGTGTGATCGTCCCCTGATCCTGTGTCTCGAATACGATGCGATGAGATGAGTCTACACCCGTGCCGCACGGGCGGCGGCATCGGATCTGCCGTGCCCGCTCATCCCATCGTCGGAAAGTTGAACTGCGCGCCGGCGCGGATGCCGGTCGGCCAGCGCTGGGTGACGGTCTTAAGGCGGGTGTAGAACTTCACGCCCTCGGGCCCGTAGATGTGATGGGCGCCGAAGAGCGAGCGCTTCCAGCCGCCGAAGCTGTGATAGGCGACCGGCACCGGCAGCGGCACGTTGACGCCGACCATGCCGATCCGGACCCGGCTCACGAAATCGCGGGCCGCATCGCCGTCGCGGGTGAAGAGCGCGGTGCCGTTGCCGTATTCATGGGCGTTGATCATGCCCACCGCATCTTCGTAAGACCCGCTGCGCACCACCGACAGCACCGGGCCGAAGATCTCTTCGCGGTAGATGGTCATGTCGGTCGTCACCCGGTCGAACAGGGTGCCGCCGACGAAATAGCCGTTCTCATAGCCCTGCAGGCGGAAATTGCGGCCGTCGACCAGCAGCTTCGCGCCCTCTTCCACGCCCTTGTCGATATAGCCGCGCACCTTGCGGGCGTGGATGTCGGAAATCAGCGGCCCCATTTCGGCGGCGCTGTCGGTGGCGGGCCCCACCTTCAGCGCTTCCACCCGCGGGATCAGCTTTTCGACCAGCCGGTCGGCGGTCTCCTCGCCCACAGGCACGGCCACCGAAATCGCCATGCAGCGCTCACCCGCCGAGCCGTAGCCTGCCCCCATCAGCGCATCCACCGCCTGGTCCAGATCGGCATCGGGCAGGATGACCATGTGGTTCTTGGCGCCGCCCAGCGCCTGGACCCGCTTGCCGGCCGCGGTGCCGGTCGCATAGACATATTCGGCGATCGGGGTGGAGCCCACGAAGCTCACCGCCTCGATCCGCGGATCGGTCAGCAGCACGTCGACGGCTTCCTTGTCGCCATGGACGACGTTCAGCACCCCCGCCGGCAGGCCGGCCTCATGCGCGATTTCGGCCACCAGCAGCGCCGCACTCGGGTCTTTCTCCGACGGCTTCAGGATGAAGGTGTTGCCGGCGGCGATCGCCAGCGGGAACATCCACAGCGGCACCATGGCCGGGAAGTTGAACGGCGTGATGCCGGCCACCACGCCCAGCGGCTCGCGGACATCGAAACTGTCGATCGCCGGGCCGACATTGCGGCTGTATTCGCCCTTCAGCAGCTGCGGGATGCCGCAGGCGAATTCCACCACCTCGATCCCGCGGGCCACCTCGCCCAGCGCATCGGCATGGGTCTTGCCGTGTTCGGCGCTGATCGCGCGGGCGATCTCATCGGCACGGGCATCGAGCAGTTCCTTGAAGCGGAACATGATCCGGCCACGCTTGGCCGGCGGGGTCGCCGCCCAGGCCGGGAAGGCCTCCGCCGCCACGCCGATCGCGCGTTCCACCTCGGCCCGGGTCGCAAGGCCAAGCTCGGCCGTCTGCTCGCCGGTCGCGGGGTTGAAGACCGGGCTGCGGCGGGGGCCTTCGGGGGCGACGCGCGCGCCGCCGATCAGATGCTCGATGGTCCGGGACATGGGGTGGTCTCTCGTCCTCTGCGGGCCGCCCGGGCGGCTGAACGCTGCCGGGCGGGATGTTTGCGGGGGGCTGTCGTAAGACGGGCCGGCCGGCACGGGCCGCTCCCGGGGCCCAGGGCACGACTCTCCCGTCGCGTCGCGGGCAGGCCGCAGACGGAAATCGGGCGTCGGGGCATAGGGGCCATGCGGCGGATGGCAGCCGCCGGAAACGACGACACGGCCCGGCCCGAACGGGTCAGGGGTGACGATCATCCCGCAGGCGGATCACCCGGCATGGGGCATCCGAAGATGGGTCAGTCGAAGCTGGTCATTCTCAAAGGGCCTCCCGGCATATCGGTCGAAACGGGTGGAGGGTGTCCACACGCCCGCTCGGCTCGGCCATACTGCTCCACTGTCAGACGGCGCCGGGTCTCTCCCACCGGTGCTCGCCCTCACCGGGCCGCTTGACGCGGCCTCTGTCTTCCTGATCCTGGAACGATGTGCGCGGGGGGCGCTTCACCGGCCAGGCGGGCGACGTGACCGTTCTCGATCTTCATCGCCTGAAGAACAGGTTAGACGTATCCTGACCAAGCGGTCAAGATGTCCTGAACGGGTTTCGACAGATCGGTCCGCATCGCGCGACCGGTGTGCCATTGCCTCCCATGCCCGGCCCCTATGCCTCTGCGCTCTGCCCCACCTCCATCTTCCCAAGGACGCCCCCGACCGATGCCCGACCCCGCCGGCCCTGCTCCCGCCCCCGCCCGGCAGTCCCTGCCGCGCAAGGCCCAGATCCGCGAGGAGAACACCGTCGCCATTCTGGCCGCGGCGGAAGAGGTCTTCGCCGAGATGGGCTTCCGCGGGGCCAGTACGGCGGCGATCGCCGAACGCGCCGGCGTGCCCAAGGCCAATCTGCACTATTATTTCCGCACCAAGAACCAGCTCTACGCCCGCGTGCTGGAAAGCATCATCACCGAATGGTTCGAGGCCGCCGACCGGTTCGGCATCAGCGATGATCCGGTGGAAGCGATCGACCATTACGTCCGCGCCAAGATGGAGCTGTCGCGCACCCGGCCGGCCGCTTCGAAGGTCTTCGCGAACGAGATCATCCACGGCGCGCCGCAGCTGATGGTCTATTTGCGCACCACGCTGCGCAACTGGGCCGCCACACGTGCCGCCGATATCGAGCGCTGGGTCGCTCAGGGCCGCATCGACCCGGTCGACCCCTACCACCTGCTGTTCATGATCTGGGCGGTCACCCAGCATTACGCCGACTTCTCGTGCCAGATCCAGGCGGTGCTCGACCGCGACCGCCTGCCCCGCGCCGAATTCGATCGCGCGGCCGAGCAGATCACCCGGATCATCGTCAAGGGCATCGGCGCGCTGGAACGGCGGGAGGCGGCAGAGGCGGACGCCTCGAAGGGGACGGCGGCATGAACGGCCGGATCGGGCGCGCCGGGGCGGACGAGATCGGCCGGATCGTCGCCCGCATCGCCGCCGATGAGATCATGCCCCGCTTCCGGGCCGGCATGACGGCCGGGGCCGACGGCATCGACGGGCTCCGCCAGAAGACGTCCGCCTTCGACGTGGTGACGGCGGCGGACGAGGCGACCGAACGCGCGCTCGGCACCGCCCTGCTCCGGATGTTCCCGGGCGCGGTGCTGATCGGCGAAGAGGCGGCGGATGCCACGGGCGGTGCACCGCCCGCAGACCTCATCGCCGCGGCCGACCTCGCCTTCATCATCGATCCGCTCGACGGCACCAAGAATTTCAGCTCGGGCCTGCCGCTCTTCGGCACCATGATCGCCGCCACGATCCGTGGCGAGATCGTCTTCGGCCTGATCCACGATCCGGTGACCGGCGAAACCCTGACGGCGCTGCGCGGAGAGGGCGCCTGGGCCGCCACGGCCGAGGGCCACCCCCGCGATCTCCGCGTCGCCGCAGCCGGGCCGGTCGCGCGGATGCATGGCGTTGCCGGCACCAACTTCCTGCCCCAGCCGCTGCGCGGCCGCCTTGCCCGCAATCTCGACCGGGTCGGCCCGAATTTCTGGCTGCGCTGCGCCGCCCAGGAATACCGCCTCGCCGCCTCGGGCGGCTGCGACTTCCTGGTCTACAACCGCCTGATGCCCTGGGACCATGCCGCGGGCTGGCTGCTCCACCGCGAGGCCGGCGGCCATTCCGCCCATTTCGACGGCACCCCGTATCTGCCGACCCACACCACCGGCGGCCTGATCTGCGCGCCGGACGAGGCGTCGTGGCTGGCGCTCCGCGAGGCGCTGTTCGGGGAAGCGGGCAACTGACGGGGCGCCTGCCTTGTGCAAACCTCCGGGAGCAACATGCTGAAGCATGGAGCAAAACCCCATTGAACTTCAGGTAGCTGAAATTCAAAGGAAATTCACGCCGCGAACCTCCCGGGGCTTTTACGCGTGCTCGGGGCTCGCCCAGACCCGGGGCCCGCGGGCCGTTCAGATGATCAGCGGCGCGTCGAAATCGGTGGCGGGTTTGGCGCCGACATGTTCGACCTTGGGGCGCCAGTTGGCGCCCAGGCGATAGAAGCGCAGGCTGTCCTGGTCGGGGTCGATTTCGGCGATCAGACGGGCGCGGAGCAGGGTCCATTGGGCCGGGTCGACATCGCATTCGAACACCGAATACTGGACGCGCTGGCCGAAATCCTTCACCGCCCGGGCCACACGGCGCAGGCGGCGGCGGCCGGCGGCCGTGTCGGTGCGGACGTCGTAGCTGACCAGGACCATCATCGGCGGGGTCTCCCTGATACGGGCGGCGTGGAGCGGAGGAGACGGTCAGCGCGGCAGCCAGGGCGGATAGGCATCCAGGTCGCCGCGCAGGGTGCGGGCCAGCAGCAGGGCCTGAAGATGCGGCATCAGCCCCAGGGCGGCGCTTTCGCCCAGATAGGGATGGGTGGCGGTCTCGCGCTTGCGCTCGGTCCAGGCGACCAGCACGCGCTTGCGGGCCTCGTCGCGGATAGTGACACCGCCGGCCGCGTCGTGGACGAAATCCTTCGCCCCGAGTTCCCGTCGGTTGATCAGGGTGAGCGCCAGCCGGTCCGCCAGGCGCGGACGGAATTCCTCCATCAGATCCAGCGCCAGACCCGGCCGTCCGGGCCGGTCGCGGTGCAGGAAGCCCACCGCCGGGTCCAACCCCACGCTTTCCAGCGCCGAGCGGCAATCATGGGTCAGCAGGACATAGAGGAAGGAAAGCAGCGCATTCACCGGGTCGCGCGGCGGCCGGCGGTTTCGCCCGGCGAACTGCATGGCGGGCTCGTCGCTGCGGATCAGGGCGCCGAAAGCCTCGAAATAGCGCGCCGCCGCCTCGCCCTCGATGCCGCGCAGCCGGTCGAGCCGGATCATGACAGGGGGATCATCCCGCGCGGCATCGGGATCGGAGGTGGAGGCGGCCAGCGCCCGCACCCGGCGCAGCGCATCGCCGATCGCCGCCTCGCCCGCCGCCAGCCGGTCGCGGGCGGCCGCGTCCATGGTCTCGCCATGGTCGCGCAGGCCGCGCTGCAGCACCGCCCGCTGACCGTCGAGCTTGGCGGTGAGCAGAGAGGCGGCCAGATCCGCCCCGCGGTCGGGGTCGTCGGCCGCGCGATACTGGGCGCGGCGCAGCAGCACATTGCCCGACACCGGCCCTTCCACCCGCGCCTGAAACCGGCCGTTGCGGTCGAGCATGCTGACCGTGATCCCGGCCTCGGCGCAGGCGGCGAGCAGCGGTGCGGTGAAGCTGACCAGGCCGATCCCGACCACGGCCCCCAGCAGATGCATCGGCACCCGGCCGATTTCCGCCTGATCGAGCCGGACCACGAGATTGGCGCCGTCCTTCACCACCCAGGCGTCCTGGGTGGTGACATAGAGCGTGTTGAGATAACGCTTCACGGCTCCCCCTCCCCATCCGCATCGCTGCCGAGCCGGGCGTCGATCCAGCCGGCGACCGCCCGGCCGCGGGCGAGCGCCTTTGGCCGGCAGGTGTCGATCAGCGAGCAGGCATCGCAGCGCTTGCGGTCATAGAGCGCGGGCGGTGTCTGCCCCGCGGCCAGGCAGGCGGCGGCCTCGGCGGCGATGCGGCGGGTCAACGCGCGCAACTCGTCGTCGAACATCACCGCCAGCCGCCGGCGGGTCCGGCCGTAGAACAGCGCCCCCTCGGGCACCGTCAGCCCGAACATCTCTTCCAGCGCCAGCGCCTGGGCGCAGAGCTGGACCTCGTCGGCCCGATGGGCCTTGGGCCGGCCGAGCTTGTGTTCCACCGGCAGGGCCGCCACCACCCTGCGCCGCTCGATGGTCAACTCGACCACATCGGCCACACCGTGCAGCGATGGATTGCGGCAGACCAGCGCCAGCGACGTCACCCGCTTCACGCCCTTGCGCGCCTCGGCCGTGCCCCGGTCCACCGCCTCATGCGCCACCCGGCCCTCGGCGGTGAGCGCATTCTCGGCCCAGATCCGCTCGACATGGATCAGGGCGAACTGGCGCGGGCAGACCATCCAGTGCTGCAGCCCCGAGATGGGCAGGGAGGGCGCATCCGTCTCGACCGTCATCGCTGCGCCCTCCCCTTCGGTCGGATACAGGCCCGCGGATCAGATCATCCGCTCGACCGTAATCCCCTCGGGCAGCCCGTCGGTATCCACCTCCACGCGGTAGTCGTCGAAGCTGCGCGGCGGGCGGGTCTCGTCGGGGGTGGCGCGGGTGACGGTCACGCGCTTGAACAGCCTGTGCGCCGGGGCGTTGCCGATGGCGCTGTCATGCCGGAACACCACCAGTTCGCGCGCGGTCATCTCCCCGCGTGCGGCCGAGCGGTCGTGATCGAACATGTTCTGCAGCGCCGCCCAGAACAAGGCGAGGTCGTCGTCCGAAAAGCCGGTCCGCCCCGCCAGATGGGCGCTGATGAAGCCATGGGCGCGATAGAGGCCATAGGGCACGATATGCTTGCGGCCCATGGTGCGGATGTCGTTCTTGCCCGGCTCTTCCTTGGTCGCGGCCATGCGGGTGATCGAGATTTCGAGCGGCATGATCGGGTCGATCGAGGTCGCGAAGGTCAGCTGGACCGGGCCGCGGACCTGGCCGGTGTTCGTCTCGGTGGTCATCACCGCACCGAAGGTGCGGATGTCGAAGAAATTGGCGCACATCCAGGCGGTCACCGCGCGCGCCTCCTCCTCCTTCTTGGGCAGCTTCTTCGGCTCGGATTTGATGTCGAGCGCCTTGTAGGCCCGTTCGTGCTGCTCGTTCAGATACGAGCGCTCCCGCATGTAAATCTCATGGCCGGGCGTGCTGCCGGCGACCATGTCGACAAAATTACGCACCTTGCGCTTCAGGCTGACATCGGTCACCAGCCCCTGATTGGTCTCGGGGTCGAGCCGCGGCAGGTTGCCGGCATCCGGGTCGCCATTGGGGTTACCGTTGGTGACGTCGAAGAGATAGACGAAATCATAGCGGTTGCTGATCGCGGTCATGGGAAACGGGCGCTTTCGAAGACGGGGCTCATATCCTGAAACAGGGCGATGGGGCGATCAGGCGTCGTCGCCGATCACGGCCGGCTCGCCGGCCTCTGCGGCCTTCACCTCGGCCGGGGCACGGGTCATCATCGCCTGACGCTGGTGGAAATAGCCGATCGCGAACCGGCCCTGATCCTCCACCCCCAGATGGCGGGGCAGGTTCGAGGGCAGGCCGTCGATCACCTCGGCGATGGTGGTGTCGTACCAGTGGGCGAGACCGCCGCGATCCTTGCGCAGCTTCGCCGCATGATGGGTACTGCCCCGCATCAGCACCGGGAAGATCGACCCGGGCGTCGCCGAGGCCGCGCCATAGAACCGGTCGCGGATGGTGGCGTTCAGCCCCGGCAGCGCCGCCCGCTGAAGGTTCTCCAGCACGGCAAACAGCCGCCCCAGCCGGTAGCCGGTATTGGTTTCGGCAGGATCCAGACTCACGAGATCGCCCTCCCTCTCCAGAGGTTCCTTGCCCGACCGCCGGAGCAGCCAGGCCTTGAGCATGGCGACCCTCAGGGCGGAAATCTCTCCGTCGGCGCGGATGCGCATCAGCGCCAGCGCCGCCATGTTCGCGGGGTACGGGCGGCCGCTCAGCACCGCCCGCATGATGTCGCCGCCAAGCTTCGGCGGCAGGTTGTCGAGCTTGCCCTGCGGCGCCAGGGCCTTCAGCAGCGCATAGACCGACACCGGCCGCCCCGGATCGATGCCGGGGTCGAGGCGGAGGTCGTGCCAGTGCTGGCGGACATGGTCGACCGCATCGCCCAGCCGGTCTTCGTACCAGAAGCGCAGCGCCAGGCGTGCGGCATTGGGCGCCAGCCCCAGCACCCAGAGCCGGGTGTCGGGGTCAAGATCCGCCGAGATCGCCTCGCCCATCGTCCGGCCGCGGGCGAGCGCCGAGAGCGCGGTGCGGACCCGCTTCGCCTCCTCGTCGCTCATCTTCAGGTCGATCTTGGGCTTCTTTGCGGTGCCGTCCTCACCCGCCTCGTCGGCCTCTGCGCCCGCATCCTGGTCCATCAGCCCATAAGCGGGGGAGACGGCATTGGCGAGCACGCGGCTTGCGGTGTCGTCGGCGGGGTTGGGGGCGTCGGTCCAGAACACCGTGGTCGCATCGCCGATCTGCACCCGATGCGCGCCATCCGGCGCCAGCAGCTTGTTCAGCACCGCGCCATAGGCGAAGGCGACCCGTTCCGAAATCGGCGCATTCGCCCCCTGTTCCTTGCCGAAGGAGGTGAAGGCATCCAGGTTGAACGACACCAGCGAGGCACCGGAACTCTGTGCGCCGCGCACGCCCTTGATCGAGGGGTGCAGTTTGGCGATCGGGGCCACGATGCCGCTGACCAGGCAGCGCCCGGCCGCCCCCGCAACCGCCTCGCGCCGGGCTGCCCAGGCAGCCCGGGCCGCACGGAAGCGGTGCAGATCACGCACGGTACCGCGGCCGAAGCGGAAAATGAGATTGCCGTCCACCGCCTCGATCGGAATCTCGCCGGCTTCCACCGCCGCCACCGCCCGTTCCGGCGTCCAGTCTTCCAGGAATTCCAACAGCTTGAGCAGAGCCCGATCCTCGGTCCCCGCCAGTGCCTCGATATGCAGCTGCCGGAAGGCGTCGAACTCCTTCCCGGCCGCCACCACACCGGCATCCGGCGTCTTGCCGGCGCGCTTCACGCCCAACACATAGGCGGATTTGTCCCAGAGGAAATTGGCCGCCACGCCCGAGGTGCGCTTGATCGCCGCCGGCACGGTCATGCGCAGCGGTTTCGGCTTCTTGCCGCTGCGGTCGCCCAGCAGCAGCACCGGCGGCACGCAGCCCGGCTGGAACCGCTCCAGATCGACCGCGGCATCGATCGCCTGTTCCGACATTCCCTCTTCGGGAAGATCGGTGTCCCCGCCCTCGATCCGGCGGTCGTAATACTCGGACAGCTGCTGCAGGATCACGACACCACCTCATCCGACTGCGGCGGCGGCACCGTGATCACGCCGTCGACCATCCGCGCCCGGAAGAAACGCGGCTGCATGCCCCGGGCATAGTCGATGTCATAGAGCATCCAGCCCAGATCGCGCGTGCCGGCCAGATCCGCATGCGGCACCGGCTCACCCTCCACCGGCCCGAAATCGGCGGCGAATTCGCGCGTGCCCAGGCAGGGCTGCTGATAGCACTGCCCGCGCGCCAGCCGCCGGTTGAAGATGTCGAGATGCTTGCCTTCATTGTCCGACGGCCCCGCCGCTGCCGTCAGCTCGAAATGGGCCTCGATGATATAGGCCACATCGCGCAGCACCACCGAGGCGCGCTGCTGGCGGTCTTCCTCGACGATGGTGTAGACGCCCGCGGTGCTCCCGGCGGCGCGCGCCCGCTTGACCACCCCGGCCGCGATCTTCGAGCCGACCTCGTTGCGCCGGATCGTCTCGAAACGGATCGGGTTGAGCACGATGATCCGGTCGATCTGCCAGCGGACTGCCGGCTTCCAGTGGATCGCCTCGATGATCCCACGCGCGGCAGAAGGTGTAATGACATCATATGACACGCGCTCCACCTTCATCTCCGGGCGTGTATAGAGTGCACGCGGCCCGGTGACGTGGAGCCGAACGCCGAAAGCCATCATCCTCACCTTTCAGAGGGAGAAGACATGACGGGCCGTTGGGGGCCGACATGGCCGGCCCCCGGATGACCGTCTTCCAAAAACATCAGTTTCAACCCACAGCCAATGCAAAATATCGGCCGACAGATCACCTTGTCACCACATCATTCCCTTTTGATGGAATGAGCGTCAAGCGCTATTTCTGTTGATTTTGAAAACGTCAGAAGAGCAGTTTTTCCACCGCGACGAACGCCGGCTCCTCCCAAACCAACCCGACATCCTCGCGGTACAGGCTCGGGTTGGTCAGAACCATGAACTGCTCCCCGTACCGTTCCCCACCCACCACACGCGCCGCACTTGCCTCCACCAGCATCTTCCGGATCCGCGGCGGCAGGGTCACGACATGGCGTTGCAGCAGCCGTGCGGCCCCGCCAGCGCCGCCGAAGCGGTCGAGGGCGGACGGGTCGGCGGCATCCAGCGCCGCCACGCAGGCTTCGGCCTCGGGCGTGGTCGGGATGATCAGCGGCAGCATGCCGTCCTCGATGATCCGGTATCTTTCGGCGACGGTGGCGAAGGGGATGGCGAGGCGGTGCGGGCTGTCGTGCAGCGCCATGATGTTTTCGGCATCCAGCATGTCGAGCGCCTGCCAGAACAGCGCATCGAAATAGAGCCGCATGGCCTCGGGCGAGAGCGGGTCGTCGATCCGGTCCTCGACCATCCGCCCGCGCGCCACGGCCGCCGCCGCCAGGGCCTGGGCCAGTCGTCTGGGCTGGTCGGCCGGGTCGGCGGGGGTGAAAACCTCGACCACCCCCTCCCGGCCCAGCCGGCCCTCGCGGTTGCAGCGCCCCGCGGCCTGGGCGATCGAATCGAAGCCGGCGGCGGCGCGCAGCACCATCGGCAGGTCGATATCCACGCCGCATTCGATGACGGTGGTGGAGACGATCCGGCAGGTGTCGCCCGCCGCCAGCCGGGCGCGGATCTCGTCCAGCCGCCGGCTGCGATGGGCGGCAGTCATCAGGGCAGAGAGGTGGAACGCCCCCTCGGGCGCCGCGGCCGCCAGCCTCTCGTAGAGCCGCCGGGCATGGAGGCGGGTATCGACCACGGCCAGTGCCCGGGGGCCGGTCGTCAGCCGCGCGATCACCCCGGCATCGTCCAGAATGCCCGCCTCCCGCACGCGCACCCGCGCCAGCCGGTCATGCAGGGCCGAGGGGTCGGAGACGATCTCGCGTACCGCCTGGAACCCGCCCTCCAGCCCGAACACCTGGGCGTATTCGTCGACGACCTCCGCAGTGCCGTCGGGCGCCACCAGCACCGGCTGCGTCGCCGTCGCCAGCACCACCGTCACCCGGTAATTTGCCGCCAGTTCGTCGAGCATCGCCACCGTCGGGCGCAGCAGGCCGCGGGGCATCATATGGGCCTCGTCCAGGATCACCACCGAGCGCGGGATCGCCTGCAATTTGCGGCAGCGCGCCGGGCGGTCGGAGAACAGGCTTTCCAGGAACTGCACCGCGGTGGTGACGATGATCGGCCGGTTCCAGCGCTCCATCGCCCGGCGCAGCTTGTCGCGGCCCTGCCAGCGTTCCCGTGCCTCCGGCGGGATGTTGCGGCGGTCCAGATCGGCTTCGGTGTCGAAGGCGCTGTGATGTTCCAGCACCTGATCGGCCAGATCGGCCCCCAGCGCCTTGCGGATCACCCCGGCGGTCTGCTCGATGATCGAGGTATAGGGGATGACGATGATCACCCGGTCGAGCCCGTGCGCCTCGGCATGGGCCAGCGCGAAGGCGAGCGAGGCCAGCGTCTTGCCGCCGCCGGTCGGCACCGACAGCGAGAACACGCCCTGCCCCGCCGATGCCGCCGCCCGGCAATCGGCCAGCACTTCGGCGCGGGCGGCCACCACCCGCTCCGCCCCCGCCTGCCCGGCGGCCCTGGCCGCGGCATCGGCGGCGAGACCGTCGATGAACCCGTCCACCCGCGCCCGCAGCACCGCAATCGGGGCCGCCGCGAGGCCCGCCTCCGGATCTTCCCGGCCCTCGGCGGCGGCATGGAAGGCGGCGGTGTCGGCGTAATCGGCATCCACCAGGCAGGAGAACACCATCCGGGTCATCACCGCGAAGCGGAAGCCGGCGCGGTCGTCCGGCGCCTCCCCCGGCCGCGGCGGCGGCAGGTGGCGCCAGCTCTCATCCGGTTCGGGCGGCGTGATCTCGTCTTTCCAGGCCGAGGCATCGTCGAGCGGCTTCTTCTCCACTCGCTCCCGCAGGCTGCCGCGGCCGCCATCGCCCTGATCCTCGAAATCCGCCAGCCCGGCATGATGCCCGGCCACGGCATAGAGCACCGCCTGTGCCCCGGGCAGACGCCCGGCCAGCCCGCCGGCGCGGTCGCGGATCATCTCGGACATCACCCGCGCCCCCCAGGTCGCATGATCGACCTTGGTCACGTCCCCGCGCAGCCGCGCCTGAAACGCCGGAGAATACTTGCCCGTGTCGTGCAGCAGCCCGGCCGCCCCGGCGATACTCCCCTGCCCGAACCGCGCCGCGCTCACCCCCGCCCCAGCCCCCACCGCCCGCAGATGATCGGCCAGCAGATGCCAGGCGGTCTCGGGCCGGTCCTTCAGCGAATGGGCATAAAACGGCATGTCACGACCGCATGCGGGGAATGGGACGGCATCAGGTTACGATGCGATCACCACACGTGCAAGGCGGGGATATGGGGCGGATGGTCGCGCCATGATTCAGATGGAGAATGGGGAAGGCCTGCCGATATCGGGTATGACTTCCCGAAGAAGACCCCATACCGATAAAGCCTCCCCATTTCCAGGGTCCGGGGCGGCATCAGGCCAGCTGCCCGAACCCCACCGCCGCGATGACCAGCTGGACGACGTTCAGGATCACGCTTGCCCGGTGCAGCCGCGCGAAGCGGCGGCCGGCGGCAAGGTCGCCGGCAAGCTCCGCATCGCGGGCGCGGTTCACTGCGGGCAGAATGCCGTGGCGGGCGATCAGCCCAAGTGCCGCCACCAGAGTGAAGAGCAGCGCCGGCAGCCAGCGTGCGGCGAAGGCCGCGGCAAGGGCGGTGACGAAGCCGGTCAGGATGATCAGCAGGTAATAGCGCGGAAAGATCCGTCGGATCAGCCGCGCCGCCGGCTGCGGCTCCAGCGTGGTGAACACCGTCGGCGCCACGATACCTGAGAAGAACACCATGGCGCCCAGCATGACGGCCGACAGATAGAGCGCCACAAGTCCGGGGGCGTCAATCAGTCCGGGGGCATCGATCATGGCGGCCTCTCACCTTGTTTGCCGGTCGGGATCTCCTGTTCAGCTTCAGATATGGTCAAGGTTGCCCGGATCGGCTGCGAGCATCCGGGAACAAGCCGGTGTCACCATCGGTCGATTGCCGGGTCAGTACTGCGGCAGGGGCAGCCGATCGCTTTCCTCTGCCACCGCCGGAAAGCGCGGATCGCCCGAGGCCCAGTCGCGTTTGGCATCCTCGATCAGCGCCGGGTCGCTGGCGACGAAGTTCCACCACATCGACCGCGGCCCATCCAGCGGCGGGCCGCCGATCAGCATCACCCGCGCCAGACCGCCACTCGCCTGAAGCCGCGGCCGGCTGCCCGCGCGCAGCACCGCCAGCATGCCCGCCTCATGGGGTTCGCCGTCGATCAGAACCGCGCCGTCGATCACCACCAGCCCGCGTTCCGGTGCGGCATCCGGTACCTCAAGTGCCGCGCCGTCTTCCAGCGCCAGATCCAGGCAGAGCGCGCCACCCGGCGCCTCGACCGGCGAGCGCGCGCCATAGGCCTCCCCCGCCACCACACGCAGGGTGATGCCGGTGCCGATGCGCAGCTCGGGCAGGTCTTCTGCGGCATGATGGGCGAAGCCGGGCGCACCCTGCTCTTCGGGCTTCGGCTGGGCCAGCCAGATCTGCACCCCGTCGAGCACCGATCCCCCGGGGCGGTCTTCGGGTGCGGTGCGTTCCGAATGGGCCACGCCGTGTCCGGCGGTCATCAGGTTCACCGCCCCGGGCCGGATGGTCGCGACCGTGCCCAGGCTGTCGCGATGGACGATGGCGCCCTGAAACAGATAGGTGAGCGTCGCGAGGCCGATATGGGGATGCGGCGGCACGTCGAGCCCGGTGCCGGGCGCAAAGCCGACCGGCCCCATCCGGTCGAAGAACACGAAGGGCCCGATCGCGCGCCGCTTGGCATAAGGCAGCAGCCGGGCGACGTTCAGCCCGCCGATATCGCGCACCCGCCCGCGGATCACCATCTCCACCGCCGGGCAGCCGCCGGGGGCGGCCTCGCCGGCCATCTCGTCCTCGAACCTGCTCATGGGATCCGTCCTCGCTCAAAGCCCGTTATCAGCTTGAGGCTAGCCCGCAGGTCCCGGCCGCGATAGTCCCGACGGCGGTGACGCAGTGTCAACGCGCGGGCACCAAACGCCAATGCTCAGGCACCGATGGCCCCCCGCCGGTCGCGCGCCCAGGCGGCCGGCGACACGCCCACCAGATCCTTGAAACGGCGGCTGAAATGGGCCTGGTCGGCAAAGCCGGTCTCCAGCGCCGCCTGAACCGTGGGGCAGCCCGCCGCCAGCAGCCGCTTCGCCGCCTCGACCCTGAGCTGGATCTGATAGGCATGGACCGGCAGCCCCACCAGACGGCGGAACTGGCGCATCAGATGCCAGGGGCTGAGGCCGGCCACGGCCGCGATCTCCGCCACCGGCAGATCTTCGGCGAAGCGGTCCCGGATCAGGGCCCGGGCCCGCTCGATCTCGGGCGAGGCCGCCGCCGCAGAGACCCGCATCCTGCGGCCGCTGCCATGGCGGGCGACCAGCATCACCGCCGCCTCGCGCAGCAGCACGTCGCGGGCGAGCCGGGTTTCGGGCCGGCACAGCGCCTGATGGGTGGCAATCAGGCGGGCATGCAGCCCGGCATCCTCGATCACCGCACACCGAAACCCCACTTCGGGCGCATCGCCGCCGGCAACGCCGCCGCCGGGGCCGAAGCCGGCCGCGGCGGCGGCCTCGGTCAGCAGCGCCATGGGCAGATAGAGCGCGCGATAGCGCAGCTCGTCGCCCACCACCCGGCTGCCGGTGTGCAGATCCCCCGGATCGACCACCGAGATCCGCCCGGGGGCGGCGGCATGGATGCTCCGTTCGCGGCGGAACTCCTTCACCCCGGCCTCGATCAGCCCCAGCATCAGCGTGTCATGGGTATGGGGGCGAAAGCGGTGCCGGCGCAGACGCGTGAATGTGGCCTCCACGCCGGTGGTGCCGGCCGCGACCAGCCGCACCCCGTCGGCAATGCCGGCATAGCCCTGCGCAGGATCGGACAAGACCGGTCCCTGGAGATCGCTAGGCTGATCCGCCCGTCCCCCATCTCCGGCGAGGTTACGCCCCATGTTCGCGCATCCCGATTCCTGGCCTGAACCCTCGACCGGTTCCGATCCCTGGACCCTGCTGTCGCATGCCGCCGTCACCCCGCCAGAGGGCTCGGTGCCGATCGCCCCGCCACTCTATCAGACGGCAGCCTTCTCTGCCGAGGATGCCGAAGGTTTCGCCCGGATGGCGACGACGCCGATGCATGAGGGCTTCTACACCCGCTACGGCAACCCCACCACCCGCGCCCTGGAACGGGCGGTGGCCGCCCTCGAAGGCAGCACGGCCGCGGTTGCGACCGCCTCGGGCATGGGGGCGATCACGGCCGTGCTGCTCGCCTTCGCAGGCGCGGGCGATCACGTGGTGGCGCAACGCCTGCTCTATGGCGGCACCACCGGCCTGCTCACCCGTCTGGCGCCGCGGCTCGGCATCACGGTCGATCTGGTCGATCAGGACGACACCGCCGCCTTCGCGCGGGCGGCCCGTCCGAACACGAAACTGATCCTGCTGGAAAGCCCCTCCAACCCCCTGCTCCGGCTGACCGATCTGGCCGGTGTGGCGGCCTTCGCACGCGACCGCGGCATCGTGACCATGATCGACAACACCATCGCCACCCCGCTCAACCAGCGGCCGCTCGGCTTCGGCATCGATCTGGTGATGCACAGCGCCACCAAATATCTGTCGGGCCATGGCGACGTCTCGGCCGGCATCGTCACCGGCCGCGCCGACCTGGTCGAACGGGTCTGGCACGAGGCGCATCTGCTGGGGGCGACGCCCGATCCCTTCGCTTCATGGCTGGTGCTGCGCGGCCTGCGCACCCTGCCTATGCGGGTCGCCCGCCAGAACGCCACGGCGCTTGCGGTCGCCCGCCATCTGGCGGCGCATCCGCGGATCACGGCCGTTCATTACCCGGGCCTCGACGGCCACCCGCAGCGCGATCTGGCCCGCCGGCAGATGCCCGAGGGTGCCGGCGGCCTGCTCTCCTTCGAGGTGGCCGGCGGGCTCGATGCCGCAGAGGCCATGATGTCCCGGCTGCGGCTGATCCGCCGCTCGGCCAGTTTCGGCACGCCGATGACGGTCGCGGTTCATCCGGCGGCGATGTGGTCGGCGATGATGACGCCGGATCAACTGACCCTGACGGGCCTGCCCGCCGGGCTGATCCGCCTGGGCCTGGGCTTCGAGGATCCGGCGGCGATCATCGCCGATCTGGATGCCGCCCTTGGCTGAGGGCCGCCTTCAGCGCCCCAGCACCTGGTCCAGCACAGCCACCCCGCGCCGGATCGCGGCCGGGTCGAGCCCGGCATAGCCGAGGATCAGCCCGGCCACCTCCGGCCGGGGGGCTGCCGGATCATAGAGGGCCGAGACCGGGTAGAGCCCAACCCCGGCCGCAGCAGCGGCCGCAATCACGGCGGCTTCGTGGCCGGCCGGCACGCCGTCCAGCCAGGCCACCAGATGCAGGCCGGTGGCGGCACCCACCACCCGCACCGGCAGCCCTGCCAGCGCATCCAGCAGCACGGCGCGCCGGGCAGCATTGCGGCGGCGGATGGCCCGGACATGGCGCTCATAGGCGCCGCTTTCCATCAGCAGGGCCAGGGCCTCCTGCTCGATCAGGGCTGTGTGCCGGTCGGTCACGCGCTTGGCCTCGGCAAAGGCCGGAGCAAGATCGGCCGGCACGACCAGATAGCCCAGGCGCAGCGTGGGCGAGAGCGTCTTGGAGAGCGTGCCGATATAGATCACGCGCGCCGGATCGGCCGTCTGCAGGGCGGGCACGGGCGCAACCTCGTGGCGGTATTCGCCGTCATAATCATCCTCGATGATCACCGCCGTCTGCGCCCGGGCCCAGGCGAGCAGCGCCCGCCGCCGTGCCGCCGACAGCACGCCTCCCAAAGGGAACTGATGCGAGGGCGTGACATAGGCGAGACGGGCGGGCGGCAGATGGTCGGTGTTCAACCCCTCGGCATCCACCGGCACCGGTATGGCCGATCCGCCCGCCGCCGCAAAGGCCCGGCGGGCGAGCAGATAGCCCGGGTTTTCGATCAAGACGCGGTCGCCGGGATCGAGCAGCAGCCGCGCCGCAAGATCCAGCGCCTGTTGCGAACCGTTGACCACGATGATCTGCCCGGCCGTGCAGCGGATGCCGCGGGCCCGCCACAGATACCCGGCCAGCACCCGGCGGAGCGCCGTCGCCCCTTGCGGGTCGCCATAGGCCAGCCGGTCGGGGCGGCGCAGCAGCACCGCGGTCATCGCCCGCCGCCAGGCCAGCACCGGAAAATCGCGCCCCGCCAGATCGCCATAGCGGAAATCCGCAATCCGGAACGCCTGCACCGGTGCCGGGGGCGGCATCTCGGCAAGCCGCCGGGCAAAGGCCGACAGTCGCCGCGGTGGGGCCGGTTCGGGCGCCGCCGGCACCACGTCCCGGCCCAGCCCCGCGGCGACTTCGGCCCGTGCCCCCGGCCGGGTGGTGATGTAGCCCTCGGCCACCAGCTGGCCGTAGGCGGCGGTCACGGTCGTGCGCGACACACCCCATTCGGCCGCAAAACTGCGGGTCGACGGCAGGCGCTCCCCCGGCTGCCAGACCCCCTCGTCGATCCGCGCCCGGATCGCCGCCACGATCCGGCGGGCGATGCCCTCCTCGTCAAACTGGCCCACCTGTTTTCTCCGGAACCGGACATTCCTGCCGGTCCAGACTCGCGGCATTCTGGGGGTGCACGCAAGGGAGTTTCACCATGTACACCCCACCCGCCTTCCGCATCGACGACCGGCAGAGGCTTGTCGCCACCATCCGTGACGCCGGTCTTGCGACCCTGGTCACCGCCACGGTTGAGGGGCTGATGGCGACCCCGCTGCCCCTGCTGCTGGACGAGACCGAAGGGCCCCATGGCACGCTCTACGGCCATCTGGCGCGCGCAAATCCGCAAGGGCGGCTGCCCGCCATCGGCGGCGAGGCGCTGGCGATGTTCAGCGGCCCCGACGCCTATGTCACACCCGCCTTCTATGCCACCAAGCAGGAGACCGGCCGGGTGGTGCCCACCTGGAATTATGTCGCCGTTCACGCCTATGGAACGCTGGAACTGTTCGACGATCCCGACCGGCTGCTGAACCTGGTCCGGCGCCTGACCGAGCGCCACGAGGCCAGCCGGCCGATGCCCTGGTCGGTGGCCGATGCGCCGGAAGATTTCATCCGCGCCCAGCTGCGCGGCATCGTCGGGCTGCGGCTTCAGATCAGCCGGATCGAGGGCAAGTGCAAGGCCAGCCAGAACCGGCCCGCCGCCGATCGTGAAGGCGTCGCGGCCGGACTGGCCGCAAGCGACCGCCCGGCGGATCGCGAGATGGCGGCGCTGGTGGCGGCCGCCCCCCCTTAAAAGGTGCCCTCCCCGCACAAAAAAAGCCCCCGGTCTTGCGACCGGGGGCGGTGTGCGGAACGGGCGGCCGGAGGGGATGGAAGGCGGCCGGCCCGCACCACAACCAGGCGTCTGCACCGGGAGGGTGCGGGTTCCCGGGCCGCGGCGAGGCGCCACAGCCCGCAGGTTTCAGGAATCAGACATAGGGTGCCGAGCGGGCGGCAAGGCTGTCGCGGGCGGCGGCGTATTCGCGCTTGAAGCGGTCGACCAGCTCGCCCGCCGACAGCACGGCATCGATCGCGCCGATGCCCTGGCCGCAGCCCCAGATGTCGCGCCAGGCCTTGGACTTGGTGTTGCCGCCCGAGCCGAAATTCATCTTGGACGGGTCGCTGACCGGCAGATTGTCGGGGTCGAGACCGGCATTGACGATGCTGGGCTTCAGATAGTTGCCGTGTACGCCGGTGAAGAGGTTGGTGTAGACGATATCGCCCGCGCCATGATCGACGATCGCCTGCTTATAGGCCTCGGTCGCATTGGCTTCCTTCGTGGCGATGAAGGCCGAGCCGATATAGGCGAGGTCGGCACCCATCGCCTGCGCCGCCAGGATCGAGGCGCCGTTCGCAATCGAGCCCGACAGCGCCAGCGGCCCGTCGAACCATTTGCGGATTTCCTGGATCAGCGCAAAGGGCGACCAGGTACCGGCATGGCCGCCGGCGCCGGCCGACACCGCGATCAGCCCGTCGGCGCCCTTCTCGATCGCCTTGCGGGCGAAGGTGTCGTTGATGATGTCGTGCAGCACCACGCCGCCATAGGAATGGATCGCCTGGTTCAGCTCTTCCCGCGCGCCCAGCGACGAGATCACCACCGGCACCTCGTATTTCACGCACATGTCGATGTCGTGATTGAGACGGTCGTTGGAGCGATGAACGATCTGGTTCACCGCATAGGGGGCCGAGGGACGGTCGGGGTTTTCCTCGTCCCACTGGCCGAGTTCGTCGCGGACCCGCTTCAGCCAGTCTTCCAGCACCGGGCCGGGCCGGGCGTTGAGCGCCGGGAACGAGCCGACGATGCCCGCCTTGCACTGGGCGATCACCAGATCGGGGTTCGACACGATGAACAGCGGCGAGCCGATCACCGGCAATTGCAGGCGGCGTGCGAGGCTGTCGGGCAGGCTCATCTCGAAGCGTCTCCCAGGCGGTTCCCCCAAGGGCGGCCGTCGTTCGATGCGGGCGCCCATGCTGTCGGTTCAGGTCGTTTCCGTCGGTCCGGTTAGTCCGTTCCATATCGGAACCCTGTATTGACAGAGTGCGTTCCAAATCGGAACCTGTCAAGCGCATCAAGGCCGACATCGTCGGCCCCGATGCCCCCCCGAAGCCCCTGGGAGAGCCCGCCCGATGCGGTGGAACGAGTTGGACGAGGAGCATTGCTCGATCGCGCGCACCCTCTCGATCATCGGCGATCGCTGGACGCTGCTGATCCTGAGGGAATGCTTCATGCGCGTGCGCCGGTTCGAGTATTTCCAGAACCGGCTGGGCATCACCCGCCATGTCCTCGCCGACCGGCTGCGCAAGCTGGTCGAGGCGGGGTTGCTGGTGCGCGTGCCCTATCAGGAACGGCCGCTGCGCGAGGAATACCGGCTGACGGAAAAGGGGCTCGACATCTATCCGGTGCTGATGTCGATCCTGAGCTGGGGCGATCGCTGGCGCACCGACAGCGAGGGCGTGCCGGTGCTGCACCGCCATCTGGACTGCGGCCACCACTTCCGTCCGGTGGTCTCGTGCTCGGAATGCGGCGAGCCGCTGGATCCGCGCCGCGTCTCTCCCGAACCCGGCCCCGGCATCACCGACGAGGCGGCGCTGCGCTATTTCACCTTCGGCCGTCACGGCTCGTCAGGTGCCCTGCAGGCACATCCGCAGCCCGCCCCCACAGACGACGACGGGGCGGTGGACTGACCACCGCCCCGTCGGGCAGACATGCCGGATGCTATGACGTCAGTCGGATGCTGTAACGTCAGTGCGGCCTCACCGGCCGACGGCGTTCGCGCACCCGCAGCGGGCCGACCCGGGCCTCGATCGCGGCCGCGACCTCGCGGCGCAGACCGATCATGAAGGCGGTTTCCGAGACCACGAAGAGCGGGCCGATCAGCAGCCCGGCGACATCGTCCAGAAAGGCGGGCTTGCGGCCTTCGAAAACATGGCCCACCGCCTGGAAGATCCAGCCCACGACGAACAGGCCCAGCCCCCAGCCCAGCCAGACGCCGGTGCTGCGATCAGCCAGCGCATCGCCGGTGACCACGGCCGCCGTCAACAGCACGGTCATCACCGCGCCGAAGCGCAGATCCAGGCCCAGATACCAGGCCGCAGCCAGGCCCGCCACCACCATGGCCGGATTGAGATGGACATCGCCCAGATCCAGCGTCGGCCGCGACAATAGAATCGCGACCGCGACCACGATCATCGGAATGCCGATGAGATGGGTGATCAGATTGCGGGCATCACGGTGATAGGCGCCATAGCCGGCCAGCCGGTCGACCAGCCGTTCCAGACCCCGCGGCGCTGCGGGCTCCACGCTGTACATTGCAACTGCCTCCTCCACTGCCGCCTGCGGTTGTCCCGCCGGTCGCCATTCTTTGAGTGTCAAGGATATGCCGTCCGGGACGCCGCGTCGCCAGAGGAAATCTCCATGCAGCATCACCCGTCGGACGCCCCCTCGAAGGGGGTATCGGGAACCCCCGCACAGCGGTAGTCTGCGACCGATCGCTCTACCCGTTCGACACCGCGCCGAGGAGACGGCCCGCATGCGCATCGCCATCTGGACCCCGAATGCCCGCGACCTGATCGCCGACCGCGTCGCCGCGGCCGGGCACGAGCCGGCGGTGGCCCTGAATGGCGAGGATTTCGCCCGCATCCTGGCCGAGGGCGTCGACATGGTGGCGATGATCTCGCAATTCTGGTCGCCCAAGGTGCGCGATCTGGCCGCGGCGGCGATGCCGCGGCTGAAACTGGTTCAGCTGCTGACGGCCGGTTTCGACCCGCTGGATGCCCATGGCGTGCCCGCCGGGCTGATGGTCGCCAATGCCGGCGGCTCGTATTCGCCGACCGTCGCCGAACATGCCGTCGCCATGATGCTCGCCCTGCTCCGCCGCCTGCCCCAGGCCGGCATCGCCCAGGCGCATCAGAACTGGGATCGGGGCATCCTGCGCGAGATGGGTTCGCTCGAAGGCCGCACCGTCACCATGCTCGGTTTCGGCTCCATCGGCGAAGAGACGGCGAAGCGGCTGAAGCCCTTCGGCGCCCGCATCATCGCGGTCACCCGCAGCGCCCGGCCGCATGATCTGGCCGACGAGGCCGTGCGGATCGACGATCTGGCGACGGTTCTGCCCCGCAGCGACGTGCTCTATGCCTGCCTGCCGCTGGGCGATGCCACCCGCGGGCTGATCGGGCGCCAGGTGCTGGCCGCCCTGCCCCGCCATGCACTGGTGATCAATGTCGCCCGCGGCCCGGTGATCGACCAGACCGCCCTGCTCGAAGCCCTGCTCTCGGGCTCGATCGCAGGTGCCGGCATCGACGTCGCCGACCCCGAGCCGCTGCCCGCAGATGCCCCCCTCTGGCGCGCGCCCAACCTGATCATCACCCCCCATGTCGCGGGCGGCGGATCGGGCGCCATCGACGAGCGCCTGGCCGCCGTCACCATGACCAACCTCGCCCGCCTTCAGGCGGGCGAGGTGATCCTGCATCCGGTGCAGCCGCGGGTCGAGTGATGTCTTCAGTCGGGCAGACCTGATCAGCTGCCGAGGCAGATCATCGACCAAGTCGACCCCGTGACCTTGTCAGTACCCACCATGGTACTGGCATCAATCTCGACGGCGCCGCCGCCAGTAACCCGCGTTTCGAGCCAGACCTCTTCACCAGCGGCAAGACGGTCACTCACATCCCCGCTGACCACCAGCACACCATCGGCATTCGCCACACGGTCGTCGATCAGAAGCCGGATCCCGGCATCACTCAGGCTGCTGCCCGACTTGACCGCATGAACCTCCACTCGCTGACCGGCCGTAATCCCGGTCAGCAGCAGGTTGGCAGAGATCCGGTAGCAGCCAGCCACCACGGCGACGAATTTGCCGCCGACCATCTGCTCGCCCGAAACGGGCGGACTGGGCCGGTCGAACACCTTCACCCATTTTTCGTCGTCATCATCATCACTGATGTTGACCAGGGATTTCCAGGCGCCATCCGCTGGTACCTGAATGTTCAATTTCAGCATTTCCTCGCCGCCGATCGCCGTCTCCAGAACCCGCACGTCGGTGCCCGCCTGCAACAGCACCTTGTTGTTCACGATGGTGGTATCCGGGGCGATCTCGATCTTACCGTTGACATAGGTGATCTGGCCGGTGTTCTCGCGGAAGTGGGCAGCGGGACCAAGGCGCAGCGTGGTATGTGCGGTCGATCCGCTCGGCGCTTCGCCGGTCACGAACAGCGCCGAAGAGGTCACGCGCCCGCCGATGTCCACGACCCGCGAGCCGGCGGCGACACTGCCGTAGACGTTCAGCCGCACGAAAGCTCCGGACAGCACGCTGAAGCGGGTGGTGCCACCATCGGTGACGCTTTCCACCGCAAGACCGGTGCCGCCTTCGGGCATCCCGCTCACGGTGCCGATGATGGTGTTGTAGTAGAAGCTGTCGGCGGTCGAGCCGGCCGCGCGGCGGAAGCGCAGACCCCAGCCGCAATCGGTCGCGCGGATGCCGATCAGGATGTTGCTCTCGTTGAAACCGCTGTCGACATTGACGAAGTCGAAGCCGGTGCCGGCGGGCAGCGCGCGGGTCTCGACATTCTCGACCCGGCTGTGGCGGGAATTGCGGAAGACCAGACCCGAGGCGCCGGTGGTATCGGTCAGCTGGCCGCCGTCGATCGTCAGCCCCGAGATACCGGTGCCGTCGACCTGGCCCGACAGCGTCACGCCGGCAGCCGTATTCGCAAGCGTCAGGACCGAAAGCCCCATGCCGTCGCCGATCAGGCGCTTGCCTTCCAGAACATGCATGTCGGCCAGGCTCCAGCTGCCCACGGGGACGCGGACCACATCGGCCACCTCCAGCGCCGCGGCAAGGCCGGGGCTGGCGCTGCCGTCCGCCGCACGGATGAACCAGGGCAGGTCGGCGATCGCCGACCAGATCCGGATCCAGCGCCCGGTCCCGCCCGCCGTCGGCTGAAAGACGGTGCCACGGTTGGGCGTCGCCGTGCTGGCGGCATCCCACTGAAACACACCACCGCCCCCGTCATTCACCACATTGCGCCCCAGAATCTGCGCGGGCCCCCGCCAACCTGCAGGAATCGCCAGAAGATCCGCCAGCGTATCGACCACGATCATGTCAGCCATGTCTTCGCTCCATCTTTCCGGATGCCGATCCATCCGAAATCACGCAGCGAGAATGCCCCGCGGGTTCTATCGTCGGCACGCGATCATCTGTTGCAACATGTTGCAGCGCCGCCGCGGGATCCTCATGACCAGGATCTGAGCGAAAAACAGGCAAAATGACGAGGAATCGGGCAAGCGCATAATTTTTATGCAGTCATTCCCGATGCCGGCCGCATTTTCTGACCAGTTGGTCAGGGTTTCCGCCATCATGCCATGGCAGGGCTGCACCCGTGCCATGGCACGGCTTTTGCTAACCTTCCGCACCGCCAGCGCCCCCGGGGAGACGGGGGTGGTGACGCAATGCCCCCGCATGCGCACACGGCGATGACGATCCGGACCCGGGGCCCAGCCGGGGCCGGTGAGACGTCGCCGCAACCGCCAAGCAAAGACAGGGCCGGCGCGCGAAGAACGATGCCGGACGGTGGTCCCCGCGTTGTGGAGGCAGTCATGCCACTCGAGAACGTTCCCATCATCGATCTTGCGGGCTATTACGACGGCACGCCCGACGGCAAGGCGAAGGTCGCCGCCGAGGTCGGCCGCGCCTGCCGCGATATCGGCTTCATGGTCGTCACCGGCCATCAGGTGCCGGCGGATCTGGTCGCCTCGACCTACGACATCTCGCGGCAGTTCTTCGACCTGCCCGAACCGGTGAAGCGCAAGGTCGCCCAGCCCTCGCCCGATCAGGTCCGCGGCTATAGCGGGCTCTGCGAAGAGGGGCTGTCCTACAGCCTGGACGATCCCACCCCGCCCGACCTGAAAGAGAGTTTCTCGGTCGGCCCGATCGACGTGCCCAGGGATGATCCCTATTTCACCGAGGGATCGGCGGCGGTGCATTTCGCGCCCAATCTCTGGCCCGATCAGGATCTGCCGGCGCTGCGCCCGATCTGGGAGGCCTATTTCAAGAGCCAGGAGACGCTGGCCGCCGATCTGATGCGGCTGTTCGCGCTGGCGCTCGACCTGCCCGAGGCCTTCTTCGACGACAAGATCGACCGTCATATCAGCATGTTCCGGGTGCTGAACTATCCCGATCAGAAAGACGAGCCGCTGCCCGGCCAGATGCGCGCCGGTGCCCATTCCGACTATGGCAGCCTGACGATCGTGCGTCAGGAAGACCGGCCGGGCGGGCTGCAGGTGCGCAACAAAATGGGCGAATGGGTCGACGTGCCCTTCATCCCCGGCTCCTTCGTGGTCAATATCGGCGATCTGATGATGCAGTGGACCAACGACACCTGGATTTCGACCATGCACCGGGTGATCAATCCGCCGCGCGACAAGGCGCTCGACAGCCGGCGCATCTCGCTGGTCTTCTTCCACCAGCCGAATTACGACGCCATGGTGTCGTGCCTGGAAAGCTGCGAAGGGCCCGGCAATCCGGCGAAATACGCGCCGGTCTCGTCCGGCGATCATCTCTACATGAAGTTCACCAAGCAGACCGCCCAGGGCCGCGACGCCGCCTGAGCGGCGGCGCCCCTCCCGCATTCGTCCCGAGTTGGAGCGACGCCCGATGGCGCATCTGAGCTATGTGAACGTCTTCGCCCGCGACGTGGTTGCGTTGTCGGGCTTCTATTCCGAGGTCTTCGGCTTCCCCGAAATCGAGGCGATACGCTCGCCGATTTTCCGGGGCATCGATGCCGGCGGCACCGCGATCGGCTTCAACGCCCTCGACGCCTATGAACTGCTCAAACTGCAGGATTTTGCCGAAACCAAAGGCGTCAAATTCCTGCTCAACATCGATGTCGACACGGTCGACGAGGTCGATGCCATGGTCCCGAAGGCCGTCGAAAAGGGTGCCACGCTGATCAAGGCGCCCTATCGCACCTATTACGACTGGTATCAGGCGGTGCTGCTCGATCCCGAAGGCAATGTCTTCCGGATCAACAAGATGCTCGACTGACCGGCAGCCCCCTCTCTCATCCCCCTGACGCTCCCACGATCTTTTCCTCTTCCACGATCTTTCCGAGGATCCGGACACATGCGGATACGCGCAGCCCTGACGGCGGCGATGATGGCGCTCGGCCTGATGTCGGCGGTGCCGGCGCCGGCCGATGCGGCGATGGGCATCAAGGGCGACCCCAAGGTTGCCTTCATCTATATCGCCCCGGTCGGCGATCTGGGCTGGACCTGGGCCCATGATCAGTCGCGCAAGGCGGTCGAAAAGGAACTCGGCGTCCAGACCGCCTATACCGAGAGCATCCCCGAGGTCACCGAGCGGGTATCGCAGGTGATCGACCGCTATGTCGGGCGCGGTTTCAACATCATCGTCGGCACCGCCTTCGGCTATTCCGACGCCTTCAAGGAAGCCGCCGCGCGCCATCCCGAGGTGGTGTTCATGAACGCCGCCGGTTACACCTCGGCGCCCAACCTCGCCTCCTATTACGGCAAATCCTACGAATCGCTCTATCTGGCCGGCATGGCGGCGGGCTATGCCACCAAATCGAACAAGCTGGGCTTCGTCGCCGCCTATCCGCTGGGCCTGGTGCTGTGGAACGCCAATGCCTTCGCGCTGGGCGCGCGATCGGTCAACCCCGCCGCCGAGGTCGCGGTCTCCTTCACCAACACCTGGTATGACCCGGTGCGGGAAGAGGCCGCCGCCAAGGCGCTGATCGAACAGGGTGCCGACGTCATCGGCCAGCACCAGGACACCCCCGGACCGCAGATCGCGGCCGAACGCGCCGGCGTGAAGTCGATCGGCTACAACGCCGACATGTCGTCCTCCGCCCCCAACGCCCATATCATGGCCGCCACCTGGAACTGGGGCGCCTTCGTGGTGCCGCAGATCAAAAAGGCGATCGCCGGCACCTTCGAGGGCGGCAATTATTTCGAAGGGCTGGAAACCGGCCTGGTCGACATCTCCGCCTTCACCGGCACGGCGCTGACCGACGACCAGAAGGCTAAGATCCTGGAGACCAAGGCCGCCATCGCCGAGGGCAGGCTCGACATCTGGAAGGGTCCGATCAAGGACCAGACCGGCAAGGTCGTGGTCGCAGACGGCGCCACCCTCGATACCGCCCAGCTCTTCGGCATGGATTTCCTGGTCGAGGGCACCTCGGGCACGCTGCCGAAATGACCGCCGCCCTACCCCGCGCGCCATCACCCCGCGCGCACCCGATGGTCGCCGCCTCCCCCGCCGCACCTGCGGCGGGGGCAGAGGCGCTGTCGCTCAGCGGCATCGACAAGGCCTTCGACGGCAAGCCGGCGCTGAAAGCCGCCGGCTTCACCGCCCGGTTCGGCCAGATCCACGCCCTGCTGGGCGAGAACGGCGCCGGCAAGTCGACCCTGATGACCGTGGCGACGGGGCTCTATGCGCCCGACCGGGGCCGCGTGGCGGTGGCGGGCGTGCCGGTGCCGGGCTTCGATCCCGACATCGCCGCCGGCCTGGGCATCGCCATGGTCCACCAGCATTTCAAGCTGGTGAAGCCGTTCACGGTGGCCGAAAACCTGCGCCTCGCCTGCGCGAAAGCGTTCACCGGTCTCACCCGCGCCGAAATCGCCCGCCGGATCGCGGAAGCGGGGGCGGAGGCCGGGCTCGACCTCGATCCCGAGGCGCGGGTCGCCGACCTCTCGGTCGCCGAGATGCAGCGGGTGGAGATCGTGAAGGCGCTGATCACCCGCGCCCGGATCCTGATCCTGGACGAGCCGACCGCGGTTCTGGCCGATGTCGAGGCGGCGGCCCTGCTCGCCACACTTCGCCGCCTGGCCGACGAGGGCCGGGCGATCGTACTGATCAGCCACAAGCTGCACGAAATCGCCGCGGTCGCCGACCGGGTGACGGTGATGCGTGCGGGCGAAACCGTCGCCGCCGACCTGCCCGCCGACGGGCTGGGCCCGGCCGAGCTTGCCCGGCTGATGGTGGGGGAGCCGGGCCCCGCCGTCACACCCGCTCCGGCCCGGCCGGGCCAGGTCCGGCTCTATGTCAACGACCTCGCCGGCCGGCGCGACGACGGCGCGCCCATGCTGCATGGCGTGCAGCTGGCTGTGCATGGCGGCGAGATCTACGGCCTTGCCGGCGTCGGTGGCAATGGCCAGACCGAACTGGCCGAAACGATCGCCGGTCTGCGCCGCGCCGATGCCGGCCAGGTGGTGATCGACGGCCATGCCTTCGACCGCCAGCCCCCTGCCGCGCGCCGGCAGGCGGGGCTGCGCATCGTGCCGGCCGACCGTTTCGCCGCGGCCCTTGCCGCCGACCTGCCGGTGGCGCTCAACCTCGCGCTCACCGGGCTCCGCCGCGGCCGTTTCCTGCTCGACCGCAAGGCGCTGGCCGATCGTGCCCGCAAGCTGATCGCGGTCCACGGCATTGCCGGCGCCACCCCCTGGACCACGGCGCGGCTGCTGTCGGGCGGCAATGCCCAGAAACTGGTCCTGGCCCGCGAACTGGGCGATCCGGCAACCGCGGTGGTGCTGGCCCATTCGCCCACCCGCGGGCTCGACGTCCGCGCCGCCCAGGCGGTGCGCGCCAGCCTGGTCCGCGCCCGCGATGCCGGTGCCGCCGTGCTGCTGATCAGCGACGACCTGGACGAGATCCTGGCGCTGGCCGACCGGATCGGGGTGATCAACCGTGGCCGGATCGTCGGCGAACTGTCGGGCGGGGCCGATCGCACCGCCATCGGCGCGCTGATGGTCGGCGATCAGAAGGGGCACGCCCATGGCTGACCTGACCGTTCCCGCCGGCCGCCGGCCGCGCCTGCCCGTCCGGCTGATCGCCACGCCCCGCCGCGATGTCCGGCCCCGCCACACCCTGCTCGCCCTCGCCGTCGGGCTGGGGGTGGGGCTTGGGGCGACCGTCGCCATGCTCGCCGCCGCCGGCGTGCCGCCGCGTGACGTGCTGAATGAATTCGTGATCTACACCTTCTTCAGCAGCGAAGGCCTGGCGCTGACCATGGTGGCCGCCACCCCGCTGATCGTGGTCGGGCTCGCCGCCGCCGCGGCCCTGCGCATCGGCTTCTGGAACATCGGCATCGAGGGCCAGGCCTGGATGGGTGCGATCTGCGCAACCTGGGTCGCCGTCGCCGATATCGGCAGCCCGGGCGCGCGCCTGCTGCTGATGGCCCTGGCCGCCATGGCCGGCGGGGCGCTGATGGCCCTGCCGCCGCTGATCCTGAAGCGCCGGCTGGGCGTCAACGAGATCATCACCACCCTGCTGCTGAACTATGTGGCCGCCCTGTTCGTGCAGCATCTGGTCTTCGGGGTCTGGAAGGATCCCGCCTCCAGCTTCCCCTATTCCGAAAGCTTCGAGCCCGGTGTCGAGCGTCTGGCCGGGCTCGGCTGGGGCAAGGTTCATGTCGGGCTGATCGTGGCGCTAGCGCTTGCCGCCCTGCTCTGGCTGGTGGCGGAACGCTCGCGCATCGGTGCCTGGGTGGCCGCGGTCGGGGCCGATGCCCGGGTCGCCTTCGCCTGCGGCCTGCCGGTCGCGGGCGTGATCGCGGGCGCCGTGCTGCTCTCGGGCGCGCTTGCCGGCCTCGGCGGCTTCATGATCGCCGCCGGCCAGGAATACCGCCTGACCCAGGCGCTCGCCACCGGCACCGGCTTCTCGGCGATCGTGATCGCCTTCCTCGCCCGCTTCGGCGTCATCCCGGTGGTGATCGTGGCGATCCTGACTGCCGGTCTCTATGTCGCGGGAGATACCGCCCAGGTCTTCTACCAGCTGCCGCGGGCGGTGGTGCTGCTGATCCAGGGCGTGATCCTGGTCTCGGTGGTCTCGGCCGACATGCTCGCCCGCTACGGCATCCGCCTGCACCGTGTCGGCCCGCATCCCGCAAGGGGGGACCGGCCATGACCGACGCCATCTTCCTGATCAACTGGGCGGCGGCGGCGCTGCCGATGACCATGCCGCTGCTGCTGGCGGCCCTCGGCACAATCCTTGCCGGCCGGGCGGGTGTGCTCAATCTCGGCACCGAGGGCATGATGATGTGCGGCGCGCTTGCCGGCGCCGTCGCGTCGCTCGCCACCGGCAGCCCGGTCGCCGGCGTCGCGGCCGCGATCCTGGCCGGGGCCGGCCTCGCCCTGGTCTTCGGCGTCGCCTGCCTGATCTTCAAGGCCGATCAGGTGGTGACCGGCCTCACCCTCGCAGCACTGGGCGCCGGCATCACCGGGCTCCTTGGCCGCGATTACGCCCAGAAGAGCGTGCCCGGCTTCCCACGGCTGGAAGATCACGCCCTCGCCCATCTGCCCGGCATCGGCCCTGTTCTCTTCGCCCAGGACGCCCTGCTCTATGCCTGCCTGCCGCTGGCGGCCCTGGTCTGGTGGTATCTCGCCCGCACAGATGGCGGGCTGAAGCTGCGGGCGGTGGGCGAGGCGCCGGATGCCGCCGATGCGGCTGGTGTGCCGGTCACCGCCACCCGCATGGGCGCGGTGCTGGCCGGCGGTGCGCTTTCGGGCCTTGCCGGCGGCTATCTGGCACTGGCCGGCAGCCGGATGTGGATCGAGGGCATGACCAACGGCCGCGGCTGGATCGCGATCGCCGTGGTCATCCTGGCGCGCTGGAACCCGGTCGCGGCGATCGGCGGCGCGCTGCTCTTCGGCGCGGTCGATGCGCTGGTGCCCCGGTTGCAGGCGGCCGGCGTGGCGGTGCCCACCTTCATCCTGTTCATGGCGCCCTATCTCGCCGCCCTGGCGGTGCTGGTGGCCACCGCCATCCTGCGCCGCGACGGCGCCATGGGCCCGGCCGCCCTCGGCCGCCCCTATTCGCGAGAGGATCGGCACTGACACCCCGGACCGTCACGGGCTCTTCCCTTGATACCGGCACCGCCGCACCCGATCTTGCCTGATCATATGGCGAGAACGGAGACGACCCCCGTGCCCTATCCCAAGACCACCGGCCGGGCGACCGGCAGCCGCCCGCTGGAGCTGGCGCCGGCCGCGCCGCTCCAGCCATTCCGCGACCCCAAGGCGGCGGTGGACCGGCTGGTCGAACTGTTCGAGCGCAACACCCGCTGGCTGCGCGATGCCTTCGCCCGACTGCTCGACGGCAGCCTGGGCGAGGTGCGGGTGCGTGCCTTCTACCCTCAGATCCGCCTGGTTACCGACAGCCATACCAGGGTCGACAGCCGGCTCTCTTACGGCTTCGTTTCGGGGCCGGGGGTGCATGCCACCACCGTCACCCGCCCCGACCTGTTCCGCCGCTATCTCACCGAGCAGATCTCACTGCTGATCCGCAATCACGACGTGCCGGTGCTGATCGGCGATTCCGAGGTGCCGATCCCGCTGCATTTCGCCTTCTGGGACGGCACCCATGTCGAAGGCGCCGCGGCGCTGCGCATCGACCGGCCGCTGGCCGACATCTTCGACCTGCCCGATCTGAAGCTGATGGACGATGCCATCGCCAACGGCACCTATGAAGCGCCCGACGGCGTACTGCCGCTGGCCCCGTTTACCGCCCCCCGGATCGATTATTCCCTGCACCGCCTGCAGCACTATTCCGCCACCGCTGCCGAGCATTTCCAGAATTTCATCGTCTTCACCAACTACCAGTTCTATGTCGATGAATTCTGCCGCATGGCCTCGGAGCTTCTGGCCGACGGCGACAGCGGCTACGAAAGCTTCGTGGCCCCCGGCAACCTGATCACCCGTGCGGGCGAAACCGGTCGCGGCCTGGCACTGCCCGACGGCAAGCTACCGCAGATGCCGGCCTATCACCTCACCCGCGCCGACCAGTCGGGCATCACCCTGGTCAATATCGGCGTCGGCCCCTCCAACGCCAAAACCATCACCGACCATGTGGCGGTGCTGCGCCCCCATGCCTGGCTGATGCTGGGCCACTGCGCCGGCCTCAGGAACAGCCAGCGTCTGGGCGATTACGTGCTCGCCCATGGCTATGTCCGCGACGATCACGTTCTGGATCACGACCTGCCGGTCTGGGTGCCGATCCCGCCGCTCGCCGAGGTCCAGGTGGCGCTGGAACATGCGGTGGCCGATGTCACCGGTCTCGACGGCTATGATCTGAAGCAGGTGATGCGCACCGGCACCGTCGCCTCGATCGACAACCGCAACTGGGAACTCTGGAACCAGAGTGCCCTGGTCCAGCGCTTCTCGCAGTCGCGCGCCATCGCGCTCGACATGGAATCGGCCACCATCGCCGCCAACGGCTTCCGCTTCCGCGTGCCCTACGGCACCCTGCTCTGCGTTTCGGACAAGCCGCTCCATGGCGAGCTGAAGCTGCCGGGCATGGCCACCGATTTCTACAAGCGCCAGGTCGCCCAGCATCTGGAAATCGGCATCCGCGCCATGGAGGCGCTGCGCGCCATGCCACGCGAACGTCTGCATTCCCGCAAGCTGCGCAGCTTCACCGAAACCGCATTTCAATAGGGCACCAGATCGGGGTCTCGCGGGTTGTACCTCCGGGCATGCATCGACATATGAGAGGTGCGCCCCCGAACAGGAGGACCCTATGACCAACCGGAAATCCCCCGCCGACGAGGTTGACGAGACCGCCGCCCGGGCCCATACCGACGAGCGCCTGGACGAGGCGCTTGAGGAGAGCTTCCCCGCCAGCGACCCGCCGTCCCAGACCGAGCCCGGCAACGCCCGCATCGACGACGATCCCGCCGAAGATGCGGAGACCGAAGCCGAAGAGCACGAGGAGGAACGGGTCGACGAAGCCCTGGAAGAGACCTTCCCGGCCAGCGACCCGCCCTCGCATTCGGACCCCAATTCCGGTGTGACCCGCAACCGCAAACCGGCCCCGCCGCCGGACCCGGCCCGCTGACCCCACCCGCCCCACCCCGGCGGGGACCACCATGCCGCCCCCTCGGCGGCGGGTCCCCGCCCTTTTGGAGGACTGAAGCTGTTTGACTTTTAATCACGCACAGGTTGGTATGCACAGCTGATTTTGACGCTTTCGGGTCATCTCCCATGTCGGGAGGCAGCACCATGTCGGGAGGCAGCATCGCCCCCATGAACGACCTTCTTGAGATTGACGGCGAGACGGTGATCGTCACCTTCGATCCCGAGATTCGGATGCTGCGCGGTGCATTCATCGGCCTGAGCGGTGGCGCCGACTTCTATGCGACGACGATCCCCGACCTGATAGAGGAAGGCCGCAGATCGCTGGCCGTCTATCTCTGCCTCTGCCGGGAGAGGGGCATTGAACCGCGCCCCAAAGTCGCATGACTGGCGGTCCCCCATATCGGGCGGTAGCATGGCAGGCATCCCGTCCACCTGGCCCAAGGATGCGCGCCCATGGCCTCCCCGCCGCTCCGCCCCGAGATTGCCGGCCGTGACGGCCGGCCGCTGCCGGTTCTGGTCGACCTGCCCGAGGGCGGGGCGGTCACGGCCGGCTGGGCGATTTTCGCCCATTGCTTCACCTGCTCCGCCGCCAGCACCGCGGCCACCCGCATCGCGCGGGGGCTGGCGGCGGAAGGCTTCGGCGTGCTTCGGGTGGATTTCACCGGCAGCGGTGAAGGCTGCGAGCCGCCGGCGCCCGATTTCGCCGCCGATGTCGAAGACATCATCCTGGCCGCCGGCTGGCTGGAGCGGAGCCATGCAGCGCCCGTCCTGCTGATCGGTCACAGCCTGGGCGGCACCGCCGTGCTGGCGGCGGCCCCAAGGCTCGCCGCCGTGCGCGCCGTCGCCACCATCGGCGCGCCCTCCGCCCCCGAACACATCCTGCACCATCTGGGTCGCGCCGCCGATGACGCGCTCGAAGACGGCCGCGCCGTGCTGCCGCTGGGGTCGGGCACCATCACCGTCACCCGCGATTTCGTCCAGGGCGTGCGCGAGGCCGAGGTGCTGCACGGCCTCGGCCGGCTGCACAAGGCGCTGCTGGTGATGCATGCGCCGCTCGACCAGATCGTCGGCATCGACGAGGCGACCCGGATCTTCGTCGCCGCCCGCCATCCCAAAAGCTTCGTGTCGCTCGACACCGCCGACCATCTGCTGAACGGCGCCGCCGATGCCGCATATGCCGCCGGCGTCATCGCCGCCTGGGCCGCGCGCTATACCCGCGACGACGACGGCCATCGCCACGGCGCCCGGGCCGGCGCGCCCGATGCCGCGGCGGTCGATGCCGCCACCGCGGCCGGCGCGCCGCCGCCCGAAGGCCGGGTGGTGGTGGCGGAGAACGGCCGGGGCAGACTCGGCAACACGGTCCGGGTCGGCCGGCATATCCAACTCGCCGACGAGCCGGTGGCGGTCGGCGGCCAGGATGGCGGCCCGGCACCCTACGACTATCTGCTGGCCGGACTTGGCGCCTGCACCTCGATGACCATCCGCATGTATGCCGATCGCAAGGGCTGGCCGCTCGCCCGTGTGACCGTCACCCTTGCGCATGCCAAGGTCCATGCCCGAGACTGCGCCGAGTGCGAAACCCGCGAGGGCAAGATCGACGTGATCGACCGGGAGATCCTTCTCGACGGTCCGCTCGACGACGACCAGCGCGCAAAGCTGATGGAGATTGCCGACAAATGCCCGGTTCATCGGACGCTGCATTCAGAGATACTGGTTCGGACGCGCGCGGTGACGGCGTGATCCCCGACGCCTTCGCCGATGCCGGCTTCACGGTCGAGCGTCTGGTGATGGATGACGGCGTCGCCCTCACCCTCGCCCGGATCGGCCCGCGTTACGCCGAAAGCGGCCGCCGGCCGGTGATCCTGGGCCATGGCGTCGGCTTTGCCACCCTCGCCTATCGCGGCCTCTGGCAGACCCTGTCGCGGGATCGCGAAGTCGTGGCGGTGGACCTGCGCGGCCACGGCCTCAACGCCGCCGGCATCGACGCGACCCCGCCCCAGGCCCGGCTTGCCGCCGATCAGGCCGCCATCGCCCGCCATCTTGCGGCCGAGACCGGCACGCCCCCGGACGCGGTGTTCCATTCCTATTCCGGCGTGCTGTCGCTGCATGCCGAGCAGGCCGAAGGCCGGCTCTATCACCGTCGGGTGTTCATGGAGCCGCCGCTGATCCCGGCCGGCGAGATGGAGGGGGCGACAGAGGCCGCCGCCGGGCGCGATTTCATGGCCGAGCGGATGAAGCGCCGCCGTGACCGTTTCGCCAGCCTTGAGGATTTCGCCCGCATCTTCCGCGAGCGGCCGGAATTCGCCTGGATGGAGCCGGGCGCCCCCGACGATCTGGCCGCCGCCGTGCTGGTGCCGGCCGAAGAGGGCGGCTTCCGCCTCGCCTGCGCCCCCGCCGTCGAAAGCGGCTTCTACAGCGGCAACACGCCCGAAGGGCTCTGGGATCTGCTCGCCCGGGCGAAGCGCGCGCCGGGGCTGGTCGCCCCCAGCCTGATGATCGCCGGCCGCCGCCCCACCGGCATCACCGCCGATCCTTTCACCGCCGCCATCACCCCGGTAGCCGCCCGCGCCGGCGGTTTCGACCTGCTTCAGCTGGCCGACATCACCCATATGCTGCCGATGGAACGCTCCGCCTTCATCGCCGCGGCAGCCACCGCCTTTTTCGACGAACCGGCGCGGGAGGAAAGCGCCACCTGACAGTCATGAGATGACCGTTTAAAGAATCTCACTGACAGATATTGAAATCTGTCATCGCAAAGCGCATCCTCTCTTCACACCCCGATGAAGAGAGGATGGTGTCATGCCCGTATCCGTTCCCGCCCAGACCTTCACCGGCACCGCCGGCCGGCTCGACGACCCGATGACCCTGCCGGCGCTCGGCCTCGGCTGCATGGGCATGTCCGATGCCTATGGCCCGGCCGATCGCGACGAAAGCATCGCGACCGTTCATGCCGCCCTCGATGCCGGCATCTTCCTGCTCGATACCGGCGATTTCTACGGCCAGGGCCACAATGAACTGCTGATCCGCGAAGCGCTGTGGAGCCGGCGGCGCGAGGATGTGTTCATTGCGGTCAAATTCGGGGCGCTGCGCGACCCCGAGGGCCGTTTCCTGGGCTTCGACAGCCGCCCGGCCGCGGTCAAGAACGCGCTCGCCTACACCCTGAAACGGCTCGGTACCGATTATGTCGACCTCTACCAGCCGGCCCGGTTGGATCCCGCCGTGCCGATCGAGGACACGGTCGGCGCCGTCGCCGAGATGATCCAGGCCGGCTATGTCCGCCATCTGGGCCTCTCGGAAGTCAGCGCCCAGACGCTGGAGCGCGCCGCCGCGGTGCATCCGGTGCGCTGGCTGCAGATCGAATATTCGGTGCTCGACCGGGGCATCGAAGCCTCGATCCTGCCCGCCGCCCGCCGGCTCGGCACGGTGATCAGCGCCTATGGCGTGCTCGGCCGGGGCCTGCTTTCGACCGATTGGGCGGCACGCAAGGCGCTGGCGGTGGGCGACTATCGCGCCCATCTGCCGCGTTTCTCGGGCGACAATCTGGAACGCAATCTGGCGCTCACCGGCGTGCTGCACGACATCGCGGCCGAATACGAGATGACCGCCACCCAGATCGCCATCGCCTGGGTGCTGGCCCAGGGCCCGGATATCGTGCCGCTGATCGGTGCCCGCCGGCGTCACCAGTTGGCCGAAGCGATCGGGGCGCTCGACATCCGGCTCTCATCCGGCGATCTTGCCCGGATCCGCAATGCCATCCCGGCCGATGCCCCGGCCGGGACGCGCTACGCGCCCGAGCAGATGCGGATGCTGGATAGCGAGACCGGGGCCGTCTGACGCCCCGGCCCCCCGGGGAGAGATGGATTGGCCGACGGCGCGCTCACGCCCGAACAGATTCTGGACACGGCGGAGGATGTCCTCCGCCGGTTCGGGCTTCAGAAAACCACTGTCGTCGACGTGGCCCGTGCGCTTGGCGTCAGCCATGGCAGCATCTACCGCCATTTCCCCAGCAAGACCGCCCTGCGCGAGGCGGTGGCCAGCCGCTGGCTCGCCCGGGTCTCGGAACCGCTGGGCGAGATTGCCGCCGAAACCGGCCCGGCCCTGCCGCGCCTGCGCCGCTGGCTGGAGCAGCTGATCAGGATCAAGCGCGGCAAGGTGCTCGACGATCCCGAGCTGTTCGCGGTCTATCACGCGCTGGCAGACGAGGCCGATGCCGTGGTTCAGGAGCATGTCGGCAAGCTGGTCGACCAGATCTCGCGCATGTTGAGCGACGGCATGGTCACGGGCGAGGTGCGGTTCAGCGACCCGCGCGCCATGGCCTGGGCGGTGCTGCGCACCACCATGGTCTTCCATCACCCCGCCCATGTCGGCCACTGGTCGCTGCCCGAAGCCGATGTCGACCGCGCCTTCGACGACATCTTCGATCTGATCACCCGCGGCCTGACCCCGACCGAGGCGTGAATCTCCGCCCCTATTTGCGAATCACTATCAATCTCATAACATGATCTGCTAGTCTGACGGCACTCCGCCACTGCCGGATCCGCCGCCGATGACCGACCGCCCCGCTTCGCTTCACCCCGCCGAGACCGAGTTCCGTGCCGGCAAGGAATTCCGTGTGGGGCCGCGCCTGCTCGACCGGCTGTCGGCCGGCCGCCCCGACTGGCAGGATCACGCCCTTGGCGTCGGCCGCGGCGCGGTGCGTTTCCGGACGGCGCGCCCCGGCCCCGGCCTGACGCTCACGACCAGTTCCTGCCGGCTGGAGGCAGACTACCGCTCGCACATCGATCATGGTGGTGCGGTCGGTGTGCTCGCCTTCGGGCTCTCGGGCACCAGCCTGTTCGGCTGCGGCCGCCCCGATCTCACCCACAAGGTTCAGGCCGGTGATGTCTGGCTGTTCCGGCTGGACGATGCGCCGATCACCCGTCTCACCCCGGCCCAGGACCAGGCCTCGATGTTCGCGGTCAAGTTCGACCTCGACCGCATCGCCACGGCACTGGCCGAGGCGGGGATCGCGCGCCAGGGCACCGGGGCGCGGCGCCTGGGGCGGCTGGATGATCGCAGCCCCCTTTCCGCCCTCACCGGCAATCCGCTGGCCTCTGCCCTCGATCGGCTCCGGGCCGAGAGTGCCGCCCTCGGCCTGCTTGCCGACTGGCTCGGCCCAGGCCACGCCCCGGAGCCGCCAAATGGCCTGCTCGCGCCCGAAGACCGCCGCGCGGTCGCCCGGGTTGCCGACCGCCTGCTGGCCGACATGGCCGAACCGCCCTCGCTCGACGAGTTGGCGGCGCTCGCCGGCATGAGCCATGTCCGCCTCAACCGCTGCTTCCGCAAGGCCTATGGCGCCACGGTCTTCGCCTGGCTGCGCGACCGCCGGCTGGATCAGGCCCGCCGCGCGCTGGAACGGGGCGAGGCGAGCGTCACCGAAATCGCCTTTCTCTGCGGCTTCAGCAGCTCCAGCCATTTTGCTGCCGCCTTCCGCGCCCGCCACGGCACCAGCCCGGCGGCGTTCCGGCGCGGATAGGCCCCCGCCCTTTCGCCAGATGACGGCACGCCGCCGCCGGACCGGGCATGGTCATCCACAGACCGCCCATCCGGAGCCCGCTGCCCCCATGTCCACCCGTCCCGCGATCGCCGCCCTGCTTGCCGCCCTCACCGCCAACGGCGCCGGCCATGCCTTTCTGCTGATCACCCTGCCGCCGCTTGGCCGCGCCCGCGGTTTCGGCGATGTCGAAACCGGGCTGCTGCTCGGCCTCTCCGCCCTGCTGATGGTGGTGGCGGGCCCCGTCTGGGGGCATGTCGCCGACCGGATCGGGCGCCGGCCGGTGCTGGTGGCGGGGCTTGCCGCCGCGGCGCTCTTCCCCGCCCTGCTCGCCGCGGTTCTCGACGCCCTCGATGCCGGCCGGCTCGATGCCGGCCGCGCCTATATCCTGCTGCTCGCGGCCCGGCTGGTTCAGGCCGCCCTGTCGGCCGGGATCATGCCCGCAGCCCAGGGGTTCCTGGCCGATGTCACCGCCCGCGACCGACGCGCAGGCGGCATGGGGATGATGGGCGCCGCCTTCGGGTTGGGCTCGATCCTGGGCGGCATGACCGCCTGGCGGCTGGGCGGCGCCTCGCCGGTCGCGGCACTGCTGATCCTCTGCCTTGCCATCGCCGCCGGCACGCTTCTGGTTGCGCTGCTGCTGCGGGCGGCGCCGCGTCCGGCACCTGCCCTTGCAACCGCACCCGCCGCGCCGCGCCCGCCGCTCGGGGGGCTTCTGCCCTTTCTTGCCGTCACCTTCGCCGGGCTCGCCGCCTATGCCCAGCTTCAGCAGGTGACGGCGCTTCGCCTCCAGGATCAGTTCGGCCTGGGCGCTGCCGCCTCGATCGAGCGCGGCGGCGCGCTCCTCGCCCTCACCACCCTCGCCATGGTCGCAACCCAAGGCCTGGTGATCGGCCGTCTGGCCTGGGCACCCGGCCGTCTGGTGCAGACGGGTGCGCTGCTCGGCCTCTTGGCCATGACGGCTGCCGCCGCCGCCCCCACCATCCTCTGGCTGCAGCTCGCCATGGTGCTGCTCGGCGCCGGTTTCGGCCTGCTGCTGCCCGGCAACCTCGCCGGGCTCAGCCTCGCGACCCCTGCGGGCGGCCAGGCCCGCGCCGCCGGCATCAACGGCATGGCCCAGGGCCTCGCCATGGCGGCGGGGCCGATGCTCGGCGCCACGCTGCACCAGCTCTCCCCCACCGCCCCCTGGTGGGCGGGCGCGGCCCTGCTCGCGGCCATTGCAGGCCTCGCCTTCCGCCGCCGCACCGAAGCTTTCGCCGGATGACGGCGGGCGTTCGCCATAAGGGCGCCCGCGGCGCTCTCGGGCGCTAGCCTCGCCCCATCTCATCCAGCGCCTTCCGGAGACGCCCATGACCACGCATCGCAGGGTCCGCACCCGCCTGCTCGCCTCCGCCGTCCCCATGCTGCTGGCCGGCGGCACGACGCTCGTCACGGGGGCGGCCCGGGCCGACGAGGACGAGACCATCACCCGCCTCGCCCCCGTGATGGTCGAGGCACGCCAGTGGACCGAGGATGTCCGCCGCACCCCCGGCACCGTCGAGCTGCTGACACCCGAGGATCAGGCGGGCCCCCTCGCCGACGGCCTCGCCGGCATCGCCCGCCGCTCGCCCAATGTGCTGATCGAACAGTCCTCGGTGCAGACGCGGGTGGTGATGCGCGGCATGACCGTCGCCAACACCGCCCTGCAGGATCCGCTCGGCTTCACGGTCAACGACGTGGCCCTGCCCCATGGCGCGGTGCAGGCGCCGCGCCTGCCCGATCCCGGCACCATGGAGATCCTGAAAGGCCCCCAGGGCAGTCTGTACGGCCGCAACACCGAGGCCGGGCTGATCCGCACCGGCACCGCCGATCCCGACTGGCAGCCGGCGGCCGAAGCCCGCGCCATTCTGGGCTTCGAAGACGGCGCCGACGGCTGGAGCCCGGCCTGGACGATCAGCGGCCGGGTCTCGGGCGCCATCGCGCCCGACAAGGCGGCGGCGTCGCTCGCGCTTCGGGCAGAACAGGCCCGCGGCCCCGGCCTCAACCTCGCCGACGGCGCCGATGACGGCGCCTCAACCGACCGGCTGACCGTTTCGGGCGGGCTGACCCTGCTGCCCGACGACGACACCGACATCTCGCTCAAAAGCGTCGTGGAGCGGGCCGATCTCGGCAAGCAGCGGCTGCGCTTCCTGACCGGCCCCTATGCCACGCCGCGCCACGTCACCAATTACGACGCCGCCTCGTGGGACGACACGGTGACCGCCATCCAGTCGCTGCGCATCGACCATCGCGCCGGGCCGGTCGACGTCACCGCCATCACCGGCTGGACGCATTACACCCGCGATTTCCGGATGGATCTGGACGGCACGCCGCTCCCCACCCTGCCGACTCTCTCCTCCCACAAGGACGACACCGTCTCGCAGGAACTGCGCATCGCCTCGCCCGACGACGGCGCGCGGCTGCGCTGGCTCGCCGGGCTTTACGGCTATGTCAGCCGCACCGATCTCGATTTCCGCATCGGCACGCCGCGGGTGGCACGCGAGACCTCGATCGACCAGACCGGCATCGCCGGCTTCGGTCAGGCGGAATACGGCCTGACACAGGATCTGCGCGTCACCCTGGGCGCGCGGGTGGAGCGGATCGACCAGAGCGGCCGGATGCGGCTGACCAACAGCGCCGGCAGCTCCACCTTCGACGCCGACATCACCGATACCACGCTTCTGCCGAAGATCTCGCTCGCCTGGGATGTGGCGCCCGAGACGATGCTGCATGCGTCCTACGCCCGCGGCTATCTGCCGGGCGGCTACAATTACGGCAACGCCACCGGGTCCGACAGCCTGACCTATGGCGCCGAACACAGCTGGACGGCCGAGGCGGGGGTCAAGACCGCCCTCTTCGCCGGCCGGGTTCTGGCCGATCTCACCCTCTTCCACACCACCTCGACCGATCGCCAGATCCTCGATCTGGAACCGGGTGGCGTCACCACCATCAGCAATGCCGCAGAGGCCCGCATCTACGGCGCCGAACTCGCCCTCGACGGCCGGATCGACGAGGTCTGGGGCTGGTTCGCCACCGGCGGCCTCCAGAAGGCCGAGGCCACCTCGTATCGCACCACCGTCAACCGCGGCGGCACGCTGGTCCCGGTCGACTATTCCGGCAACCGCCTGCCGATGGCGGCAGAGGCCACCTGGTCGGCCGGGCTCCGCTACGACCAGGGCGGCCCCGCCGGCGGCGACGGCTGGTTCGGCCTGATCGCCGCCAACGGCTCCGGCCCCTATTACTTCGACGGCGCCAACAGCCTGTCGCAGGACGCCTTCGCCCTGGCCGATGCCGCCCTCGGCTACCGTTTCGGCACCATCGAGATCTCGCTTCAGGCCAGCAACATCTTCGACCGCAATGTCTATGCCCGCGCCGTCGGCGTGCCGCTCGGCCAGCTGGTCGAAGACGGCACCGGCCGCGAGGTCAGCCTTCAGGTAAAGGCCAGCTGGTGATGCGCAATCGCACGCTCCCCGTCGTCGAGACCCCCGGCCGCGACGGCCTCGCCGGCCGGCTGTTCGACCTGATCCAAGCGCCGCTGCGCTGGCAGCTGCTTGCGGCGGGGCTCGATCTCGGCCTCTTCGATCGGCTCGACCCGCCGGCCACCGCAGCGGATCTCGCAGGCTCCCTCGGCCTGGATGCCACCCGTCTCGGCCGCGTGCTCGACGCGCTCGCCGCCATGAGCCTGCTCGACAAAACCCGCGGCCGCTACGGCCTGACGGCAGAGGCCGCGCCGCTGCTCAGGGCCGATGGCACGCGGTCGATGCGCGACCTGCTGCTCACCCTGCCGCGGCTCCGCCATGGCGACGTCGCCGGTCTGCTTAAGGATCCGGGCCCGGCGCCCGCCCCCGATATGGCGGCACCCGCCTTCTGGGACGGCTCGGCCAACAGCCTCAGGGCCTTCCACCGGGCGATGGGGGCCGAGACCGCCCGCCATCTGCTCAGCCTCCTGCCCGAATGGCCGGCGGCGCGCCGCCTGCTCGATCTGGGGGCCGGGTCCGAGGTGCTGGCCTGCCGCCTGGCCGACCGGCACCCGCAGCTCGACATCACCGTCTTCGACCTGCCGCCGATGGCAGACCGCATCCGCGCCCGGCTGAACGGCCGCCCGGTCACCGTCATCGCCGGCGACATGAACGAGACCGATTTCGGCACCGGCTACGACATGATCTGGACGGCGATGACGCTCTACTATGCCCGTGATCTGGCGGGCGTGCTGGCCCGCATCAGGGGGGCTCTCGCCCCCGGCGGGGTCTTCGTCACCCTGCACGAGGCGCTGACCGGCGAACGCACCGCCCCCGAAACCCATGTCACCGGCCGCCTCGTCCCGGCGCTCCGCGGCCAGGACCGCTCCTTCGACGACGGCACCATCGCCGCCGCCATGACCGAGGCCGGATTCACCCGGATCGACAGCCGGCTGGTCGAGACCGCCTTCGGTCCGTTCAGGATGGATTGCGGGCGGGGGTGATGCCCGTCTGCCCCCCACCCGCCCCCTCACCCCGCCGCAAACAGCCGCGTGCCCACGAAATCCACGAACACCCTGACCTTGGGCGACAGATGGCGGCTTGACGGCCAGAGCAGGTGGAACTGGCCGGGCAGGTCCAGATGCCCGGTCAGCACCGGCACCAGCCGGCCTTCGGCGATCGGGGCGGCGGCCAGGAAATCGGGCATGCAGCCGATGCCCAGGCCGCCGGTCACCGCCCCTTTCAGCGCCTCCATGTTGTTGCAGACCATCACCGTCCGCGGCCGCGGCTCCGCCGCCCCCGCGGGCAGTCTCAGCGGCCAGGGCTGCAACCGGCCGCTGTTCGGAAAACGGAAGCGCACCGCCCGGTGGCCGTCCAGGTCGCGCGGGCATTCGGGCTGCCCTGCCGCCGCCAGATAGGCGGGTGCCGCGCACAGCAGCAACTGAAAGGGGCGCAGCGCCCGGGTCATCAGGCGGGAATCCGGCAGCTCGCCGCTGCGGATCGCCACGTCGACGCCCTCGTCGATCAGGTCAACCAGCCGGTCGTTGAAATCCAGCTCCAGCTCGATCTCCGGATGGGCGGCCACGAAATCCGGCAGCACCGGCATCAGCAGATGATAGGTCACGATCGGCAGGCTGACCTTCAGCCGGCCGCGCGGCACCTCCCGCGACCGCGACAGAACCGCCCGTGCATCGTCCAGATCATCCAGGATCCGCCGGCAGCGCTCGTGAAAGACCCGTCCCTCGTCGGTCAGGGCGAGCGCGCGGGTCGACCGGGCCAGCAGCCGCACCCCCATCTCCTGCTCCAGCCGCGTCACCGCCTTGCCCACGGCAGAGGCCGACAGCCCCAGCACCCGGCCGGCGGCGGCGAAACTGCCCAGATCGGCGGTGCGCACGAAAGCCGTCAGGCTGCCCAACCGGTCCATGGCATCAACCCTTCAATTCCGGAATTTTCGTCCAGTCTGGACGGAAACCAGGCCCGCTTCCAGCATCAACCGATCCGGATCATCCTGCCTCTTCCCTCGCTCACCTTCTTCCACGCATGGGATCCGACAGGAATGAGCCGTATGATCAACCCGCCGGGCCGCCATCCCGGGGCAGCCCTTCTCGCCGTCTGTCTTGCGGCGGCGGCTATGCCGCTCACCTTCACCGGCACGGCAGTGGCGCTGCCGGCGATCGCCCGCGATCTCGGCGGCTCGCCGGTCGCCCTCGCCTGGGTGACCAATGCCTTCATGCTCACCTTCGGCGCCTGTCTGATGGCGGCCGGTGCGCTCGCCGATGCCCATGGCCGCCGGCGCGTATTTCTTGCCGGCACCGGCGGTTTCGCCCTCGCCTCGCTGGCGGCCGGGCTCGCTCCCGACATCCTCACCCTCGATCTCGCCCGCGCCGCCCAGGGGCTGGCGGCGGCCGCCGCCTTCTCGGGCGGCATGGCGGCCCTCGCCCAGACGGTCGAGGGGCCCGCGCGGCTCAGGGCCTTCAGCCTGGTCGGCACCGCCTTCGGCGTCGGTCTCGCCTTCGGCCCCATCGCCTCGGGTACGATTATCGATGCCGCGGGCTGGCGGATGATCTTCGCGCTGGTGGCGGCACTCGGCCTCGCCGCCTGTCTCGCCGGCGCCCGGGCGCTTACCGAAAGCCGTGATCCCGCCGCCACCGGGCTCGATCGGGCGGGGGCGGTCGTCTTCACCCTCACCCTCACGCTTCTGACCTTCGCAACCCTCCGGGCGCCGGAAACCGGCTGGAGCGATCCGCTGGTGATCCTGCTGCTGGCCGGCACGCTGGCGGGCATCTGGGGCTTCATCCGCATCGAAGCCCGGCAGGCGCGACCAATGCTCGATCTGTCGCTGTTCCGCAACCCGCGCTTTGCCGGCGTGCAGCTGCTCGCCGCCGCCCCGGCCTATGGCTTCGTGGTGCTGCTGGTGCTGCTGCCGGTGCGCTTCGTCGGCCTCGACGGCATGACCGCGACAGAAGCCGGCCGGATGATGATCGCGCTGTCGGCGCCGCTGCTGGTGGTGCCGCTGCTCGCCGGCCGGGCGGCGCGGTGGATCTCTCCCGCCCGGCTCTGCGGCGGCGGGCTGGTGATCAACGCTGCCGGCCTCGCCTGGGCCGCCCTCCTGCCGGCCGATGCCCCGCCCGCGGCCCTGATCGGCCCGCTGCTCACCATCGGTATCGGCATCGGCCTGCCCTGGGGGCTGATGGACGGGCTCGCGGTCAGCGTGGTCGCCAGCGACCGGGCCGGCATGGCGACCGGCATCTTCTCGACCATCCGGGTGGCGGGCGAAGGCATCGCGCTCGCCGTGGTCGGCGCCCTGCTCTCGGGCCTCACCCTTGCACAGCTGGCGGGCGCCGGGCCGATGGATGCCACCCGCCTCGCCGCCCGCCGGCTGGTGGCGGGCGACGCCGCCGCCGCCCTCGCAGCCCTGCCCGGGCAGAGCCACGCGGCCCTGCTCGCGCATTTCGATGCCGCCTTCGACCTGCTGCTGCTGATCCTGGCCGCGGTCACGCTCGCAACCGCCCTTGTGGTCTTCGTGATGCTGGGCCGCAGCCGCGACCGCGCCGCCGCCTGCGCCTGACCAGGATCTGGAGCTGACCGGAGCCGGATCAGTACCGCCCGGCGCCCTCGGGCGTCTCCGTCCCGATCCTCGCCAGCCGCGCCGCCCAGCCGTCCAGCGCCGCCATCCGCTCCGCCTCCGTCAGCCGGGCCGGCTGCCAGACCACTTCCGAAGCGAGCACGTCGAAGCCGACGAATTCCAGAATACCGCGGCGGATCGGCCGGAGCACGCCGTCGAGATCGCCATGCAGCCCCTCGGGCGTATAGCCGGCCGGCGCCCCGCCCGTGGTCAGCGACAGCAGCGCCCGCCGGCCGCGGAACCGGCCGGCCTCGTACATTCGCCCGTCGCCATAGATCCGGCCCATGGCGAAGCTGCGATCCACCCAGCCCTTGAGCATCGCCGGCAGGCCGAACCACCAGAGCGGAAACTGCAGGATCAGCAGATCCGCCGCCTCCAGCCGGGCGATCTGGCGCTCCAGATCGGGCGCGAAGCCGCCTGCACCGGTGGCTTGCATCTCTTCCGCCTGAAGTTTCAGATAGGTGGGGTCGGCCGTGGTGGTGAAATTCCGCCGGTCCGAGACCGGATCGAAGCCTTCGGCATGCAGATCGGCCAGATCGACCGTATGGCCGGCCTGGGTCAGCGCGGCGGCGGCCTGCCGCGCCATGGCCGCGTTGAAGCTCTGCGGTTCGGGATGGGAGAGGACGATGAGGGCATGCATGGGGAGCGGTCTCCGGTTGCGGCAGTTTGCCGGCGGCTGGCCCGCCGGTCCTTCAAGGTGTAGAACCGGAGAAAGATGAACCCCACCGAAATGGCTTCATGACCGATTTCGATCCTGTTCAACTCCGCAGACTGGATCCGACCCTGCTGCTGGTGCTCGACGAAGCGCTGAAGCACCGCCGGCTGACCCTTGTGGCCGAGCGGCTGGGCCTCACCCCCTCGGCCATCAGCCATGCGCTGGGGCGGCTGCGCGACATCTATGGCGACCCGCTCTTCCTGCGCCGCGCGGGCGGGATCGAGCCCACCCCCGTGGCCCTGGCCCTGGCCGGCCCGGTGCGCGCCGCGCTGGAAGCGCTTGCCGCCACCATCGGCACGGCACGCGGCTTCGACCCCCGGACCGCGCAGCGGGTGTTCCGGGTGGCCGCCTTCGACAACACGGTGTCGGTGATCGGCCCGCGGCTGGTCGCGGGGCTCGCCGCCGAGGCGCCGGGCCTCGGCCTCGCCTTCCTCAGCTTCGGCCGCGCCCGGGCGGTCCGCGCCCTGCTGGAGGGCGAGGTGGATCTGATGATCGGGCTGGCCAGCCACGATCCCGGCCGGCTGATCTGCCGGGTATTGTTCCACGAAGGCTATGTGCTGGCCGCGCGCCACGGCCATCCGGCCTTCGCCGACGGCCCGCCCGACCTCGCCACCTATACCGCCCTCGCCCATATCCTGGTCTCGGCCGCAGGCGACCTCGCCGGCACCATCGACGAGGAGCTGGCGGAGCGCGGCCTGTCGCGCCGGGTGGTGGCGGCCGTGCCGCATTTCATGGGCGCGCTTGCCGTCGTCGCCGACAGCGATCTGGTCGCCACCCTGCCCGAGCGCGTGGCCCGCCGCCATGCCGCGCGGTTCGGCGTGGCGCTCTGCCCGCCGCCGCTGCCGCTGGCGGGCTATGACCTCGGCATCATGCGCCGGGCCGCGTCCGCGCCCGATCCGGGCCTCGACTGGCTCGAAGCCCGGATCGATGCCGCGATCAGTTCCGCGCCGGATCCATCTCCTGGCCCGGATCGTTGAGGCCGATCACCGCCTGACGGTCCAGATGCTCCACCAGCGGCGCCGGCAGTTTCAGCCCATGGGCCAGCGCGTCCAGCCAGACCCGTTCGGCCGGATGGTCGACATCCACCGCCAGCCGCGCCGCCAGCCAGATCTCGGCCGACCGGGCCTCGTCGGTGCCGGCGGCGGCGATGTCGGGGATCGAGACCGGCGCATCGAGCACCTGGAAGATCGCCGCCTTGGTCTCGGGGTCGAAATCGCGGCGCTCCACCTCTGCGAAGATCCGGCCGCGCTCGTCGGCATCGATATGGCCGTCGGCCTTGGCCGCGCCGATCATCGCCTTCAGCACCGCCATCGCGAAGCCTTCGGCCTCGGCCGGGTCGGTGATCGTGTCGAGCGGCCGGAAAGCGGGCTCTGCCGCCGCCGCATCATCGGGCCGGGCCGGCACCGCGGCTTCGGGCGCCTTGCCCGACCGCCAGTCGGCCCAGGCCCGATAGGCCAGCGCACCCAACACCGCGGCGCCGCCATAGCCGAGCGCACCGCCGCCGAACTTCTTCATGGTCTTGCGGGCCTTCTTGCTGCCGAACAAGAGCCCCACCAGCCCGCCGGTCACGGCGCCGCCGCCGAACCCGCCCATCATCGACCCGAGTCCACCGGCACCGGCACCGCCGCCACCCCTGGCACCGCCGGTCACCTTGCCCAGCATGTCGCCCAGCCCCGAAGGAAGCCCCCCGGAGGAACGGCCCGAGGGCAGCCTGCCGCCCTGCGCGCTGCGGGACGACGCCGCCCCCATCACCTGGTCGAGCAGCTTTCTGGCATCCATGGTCGTGTCTCCCTGCGAACAGATCCGGCACCGGCCGTGTGGTCTTCGGCACATGGCCCGCCTGAAGACACGGTTCAAGGCGTGGATCTCCTATGGCATGGCAAGGACACGGGGCGCGAGCGGCGGCGGAAAACGGTGCCCCCTGGATCCGGGGGCACGCCGCTCCCATCTGGTCAGGACACCGTCCCCGAAGGAGAGTTCGAGATGAGCCTGCTCGACGGCATCCTCGGCCGCAATCGCGGTCCCTCCGCCGGCCCCTTCCCGGAGCCACCGCCCGCCTCCCCGCTCGAAGCCGGCACCACCGAACAGGAGATCATCCTGGCCGGCGGCTGCTTCTGGTGTGTGGAAGCGGTCTATCGCGAGCTGGCCGGGGTGGTCGAGGTCACCTCGGGCTATAGCGGCGGCACGGCCGACACCGCCAATTACCCCGCGGTCTGCGGCGGTGACACCGATCATGCCGAGGCGGTGCGGATCCGCTATGATCCGCGGGTGATCGATCTGGGACAGATCCTGAAGATCTTCTTCTCGGTCGCCCACGACCCGACCCAGGTGAACCGCCAGGGCAACGATGTCGGCCGCCAGTACCGCTCGGCGATCTTCTATGCCGATGACGGCCAGAAAGCGGTGGCAGAGGCCTATATCAAGGCGATCGACGAGGCCGGGGTCTTCGACCGCCCGGTCGCCACCGAACTCGTCCCCCTCGACCTCTTCCACGAGGCCGAGGCCTATCACCAGGACTATGCGGCACGGAACCCCAACCAGCCCTATATCGCCCATGTCTCGGCGCCCAAGGTGGCCAAGCTCAAAGCGGTCTATCCGGAAAAGCTGAAACCGCGCGGCTGACGGCGGCCGTCACCGCCGCGGTGGTGACGGTTCTGTCCTTACGGTCTCGCCTTCATTCTCGTCTTCGTCCGTCTCTTCGCCGGCAACCCGGCTCGCCAGCAGCTCGCCCGCACGGTTCAGCACCGGATAGGCGGCGGCGGCGACGATCTGGGAATTGATCAGCTTGATGTCGCGCAACAGGTCCAGATGCTGCGCACTGGTCAGCGCCGTCTCGGGCCGGCCGCTGCGCAGGCGGCGGAAATGGGCCAGCGTCGCCTCGGTCTCCAGCCGCCGGAACACCGCCTTTTCCGCCGCCAGCAGCCGGGCGGCGCGCAGGTCGCGGGTCATCAGCAGGGCCGCCGCCTGGGCCAGATTGTCGCGCAGCCGGTCGAGCAGGCGCAGCAGCTCCCCCTGTCCCTCTTTCGACAGCCGCACCCCGCGCTTGTGGCATTTGCCGAGCGTCGGCAGCAGCCCGCGATCGACGGCATCCCCCGCCTGTTCCAGCCTTGTGGCGAAGGCCAGAAGATCGGTCAGCCGGCGCTCGTCGGCCGGGCCCAGCCGCGCGGGCTCGATGCCGGCGAGATAGGTCTTGAGCGCGCGGTTGACGTGGTCGAGCACATCGTCCAACCCTTTCAGCGCCGCGATCGGCCCCGGCTCGCCGCTGCGCAGCGCCGCGCGCGCACCGGCCAGCATGTCGTCCAGCACATCGGCCATGCGCAGCACCTCGCGCGTGGCGAGCCCCAGCGCGACTTCCGGCGTCTCCCGCGCCTCTTCGTCCAGATACAGCGTGCGGGCCGGATCGGCCGGCACCGCCCGCACCGGCAGCAGCCGGGCGAGCAGCCCGGCATAATGGCGCAGCACCGGCAGGAACACCGCCGCGACCGTCAGATTGAACAGGGTGTGGAAGACCGCGACCATCCTCACCGGGTCTTCGACCAGCCGCCCCATCGCGCCCGCCACCGGCTCGATCAGGATCAGTGCCGCCACCACGCCGATAACCCGGTTGATCAAATTGCCGAGCGGCAGCCGCCGCGCCTGCGGGTCGTCGCCGCCCGCCCCCTCCAGCACCGGATTGATCGCGGTGCCCAGATTGGCGCCCAGCACCAGGGCGATCGCCATCGGCCCCGCCACCAGGCCCTGGCCCGCCATCGACATCACCAGCAGCACCACCGCCACGCTGGAATGCGCCATCCAGGTCAGTGCGGCGGCCAGCATCACCGCCGCCACCGGTGCCGCCTGCAGCAGGCCGATCAGGGTCCGCACCGCCTGGCTGTCGGCCAGCGGCGCCAGGCTGCCGCTCAGATGGTCCAGCGCCAGCAGCATCAGCCCCAGCCCGATCGCCACCCGCCCCAGATCGTGCAGCCGGCCGCGTTCCAGCCGCCGGAACACCACCACACCGATCAGCACCAGCAGCGGTGCCGCCAGCTGCACATCGAAGGCCAGAAGCTGCACGATCAGCGTGGTGCCGACATTCGCCCCCAGCATCACCGCCAGCGCCGGCACCAGGGCCAGCAGGCCGGTCGCCGCGAAACCGGTCACCATCAGCCCGGTGGCGGTGCTGCTCTGCAGCAGGGCGGTCACGCCGATCCCGGCGGCGAAGGCGCTCAACCGGCCGCGGAGGGCATGCCCCAACCACAGCTTCAGCCGGGCGCCCGCCGCCCGCTGCACCCCCGTCTGCACCATATGCGTCCCCCACAGCAGCAGGGCGACGAAACCGGCGAAATCGATGAGGGTGGCGGTCATGACGGGACGGGCTTCCGGGGGCTGATCTGAAGGCCGCGGTATGCGGCCCGAGGGATCAACCGGCGGGGTCGTCTCCCGGTTCCCCCATGCCGTCCGCATCGAGTGCCGCCTGATCCGGGGCATCCACGACATCCGGATCGCCCGGCGCATGCGCGGCCTGCCAGGCCTCCAGGAAAACCGCCCAGTGCTGGTCGAACTGCTCCAGCCAGGCCGCCAGGGTGGTGGCATCGGCCTCGCGCCCGTCCGCCCGCCAGCGACGCAGGCAGAGTTCGTTGAAGGCGCGGATATAGTCGCGCACCGGTGCCAGATCCTCGCGGCCGATCCCTGCCACCTGCATGGCATAGATCACCGCGCGCAGCCCCAGAAAACCGCCGGCGGTCGGCACCATGCCCGACATGCCCGATGCCAGCCAGTCCAGCTGCAGGCTTTCCACCTCGTCGATGCTCATATCGGCGAAGACGGTCAGCAGGCCCAGCGCCACCTCTTCCGCCTCCTGCTCGTCGGGGGCGATCAGCTGGCGCACTTCGTACTGGTCGAAAGGATTGTCCGGCAGATCGTCACGCAGCTCCCACACCTCGACCGCCAGCGGGGTCAGGGGACAGGGCAGCAGCATGCGTGGACTGCCTTCCATGGGGCTCGGCAACTCCGTTGCGGTGGTTGTCGGTGCAGAGTTCCATGAAGCCCGGCCATGCACAATGCTTCAGATCAAAGCGCGCAACCTCCGGCATGATCCGCGGGCGCCAGTCACGAGGGGTCAGGGCGACAAGAACCACCATCGGCAGGCAGCCGAGAACCGGCGCCGCGGTCGCGAATGCCCCGCCGGCCGCCATCGCCTGCCACAGCCCGGCCGGCGTCCACCTCTTCGACCACCGCGGCCCGTCGTCCACGCCGCCGTCGTCCACGCCGCTGGCATCCACCCCCCGGGCATCCGGACCGGCCGTCTTCGGCGCCCGCACTGCGTCCTCAAGCCGCATGGCGCCTCTCCTCCTTCATGATGTTCGCCGCCCATGCCGCACCGGTATCCACCGGTTCCCTTGCCACATCACGATCCAGGATCAGTTCGACATTCCAGCCATTCCGCCGTGCAAATTCGACTGCCGAAGCGGGATTGGGGAAGCGGAGGCTGATCTGTGCCCGGGTGTCGGCGCTGCCGGTCCAGCCGGTCAGCGGATCGATCCATGGGGCGCTTTCGGGTTCGAATTCCAGGATCCAGTCCCGGCTGCGAGGCGCGCTTCGGGTCACCGGCCGTGCGGGCCGCCAGATCCTGACCGTCGGTGCAGACGCACGGGACATGCAGCATGCCGTCATGGCTCACCACCTCCTCATGCATGAGACGCGCCAGCGCATTCCACTCCGACATCGGATGTCAGCCACGGCGCCGGGCGTCTGCCACAGGCGCCCGGCCATCTGGGATGGCACTCCCTTTCCGTCAACCCCCATAGGATCCCCTGCCGCCAGACATGCAAAACCGCCCGGCGGGTCTCCCCGCCGGGCGGTTCCGGATCAGCCCGGACACGGCGCTCGGGATCAGACGATCTCGAACAGACCCGCGCCGCCCATGCCGCCGCCGATGCACATGGTCACCACCACATACTTCACGCCGCGGCGCTTGCCTTCGATCATCGCATGGCCGGCCAGCCGCGCGCCCGACATGCCATAGGGGTGGCCGACCGAGATCGCGCCGCCGTCGACATTCAGCTTCGCGGGGTCGATGCCCAGCTTGTCGCGGCAATAGAGCACCTGCACCGCGAAGGCCTCGTTCAGCTCCCAGAGGCCGATATCGTCGATCTTCAGGCCGTTCCGCTCCAGAAGGCGCGGGATCGCGAAGACCGGACCGATGCCCATCTCATCGGGCTCGCAGCCGGCGACCTGGAAGCCGCGGAAGATGCCCAGCGGCTGCAGGCCCTTCTGCTCGGCCAGCTTGGCATTCATCAGCACATGGGCCGAGGCGCCGTCCGACAGCTGGCTGGCATTGCCGGCGGTGACGGTCTTGCCCTCGCCGCGCACGGGCTTCAGCGACGACAGGCCTTCCAGCGTGGTCTCGCCGCGCATGCCCTCGTCACGGTCCAGGGTCACTTCGCGCTTCGAAATCTCGCCGGTCTGCTTGTCGGCCACCAGCATCGTGGTGGTCATCGGCACGATCTCGTCCTTGAAGCGGCCGGCCTCGAAGGCGGCGAAGGTGCGGCGCTGGCTTTCCAGCCCGTACTCGTCCTGCGCCTCGCGGCTGATGCCGTAGCGGGCGGCCACCACCTCGGCGGTGTCGATCATCGGCAGATAGAGTTCCGGCTTCATGCGCAGGATCTCTTCGTCGGCCGCGCGGTAGGTGTTCATCTTGTCGTTCTGCACCAGGCTGATCGACTCGACGCCACCGGCCACCGCGACCGGCACCTTGTCGTACATGATCGCGCGGGCGGCCAGCGCCATCGACTGCAGGCCCGAGCTGCACTGGCGGTCGATGGTGGTGCCCGAGGTGGTCACCGGCAGGCCGGCGAGGATCGCCGCCTGACGCGCCACATTGCCGCCGGTCGAGCCCTGCTGCAGCGCCGAGCCCAGCACCACGTCCTCGACCTCGGCCGGGTCGATGCCGGCACGGGCGACCGCATGGCGGATGGCATGGGCGGCAAGCTGCTGGCCGCTGGTGTCGTTGAAGGCACCACGATAGGCTTTGCCGATCGGCGTGCGGGCGGTGGAGACGATGACGGCTTCGGTCATAGGAGCGCTTCCTCGGACGGGCATCCCGGTTCGCGGGTATGCGGGGCTGATCTGCACGCAGGCGGGCGCCGCCGGCCCCCTCCCGGCCGTGGCACCTTCTCTCGGAAACAAGGCTCTTTCATACGAACGTTTGTGTCAACAGGCCCGGGCGAACATTCCGCAGGGCGGTATCGGCCTCAACCGTGGGGAGGGGCGGCAGCCGCGGCCTAGACCGCCAGATAGGCATCCCTCACATCCGGCCGTGCGTCCAGCTCGGCCATCGTGCCGGTAAAGCGCACCCGGCCCTTCTCCATCACATAGACCCGGTCGGCCAGCGCGCGGGCGACGGCGAGATTCTGTTCCGACAGCAGCAGCGCCAGCCCTTCGCGCTTTAGCGTCGCCAGCATCCGGGTCATCTCTTCCACGATCCGCGGCGCCAGCCCCTCGGAGGGCTCGTCCAGCAGCACCAGCGACGGGTTGCCCATCAGCGTGCGGGCGATGGTCAGCATCTGCTGTTCGCCGCCACTCATCCGCCCCGCCGGCCGGTCGGCCAGTTCGGCCAGGTTGGGGAACAGCCGGATCAGCGCTTCCACGGTCCAGTGCGGGGCGCCGGGGCGGGCGTCGCGCCGGCCGACTTCCAGATTTTCCAGCGTCGTCAGTTCGGTAAAGATCCGCCGGTCCTCGGGCACCCAGCCGATGCCGCGGCGGACGATTTCATGGGTCGGCAGCCGCGAGATGTCGGCGCCCTCGAAGGTCACCCGGCCCAGCCGGCGAGGCACCAGCCCCAGCACCGCCTTCAGCACGGTCGACTTGCCGGCGCCGTTGCGGCCCAGCAGCGCCACCACCTCTCCCGGTGCGACCGAAAGCGACAGCCCGTCCAGAATCAGCGCCGAACCATAGAAGGCGCTCAGCTCCTCCACTGCCAGAAGAGCGGCGGGCCCGTCGGTCATCTCGTCTTATCCCTCCCGTCCGGCGGCGTGGCGCCACCAAGATAGACCTCGCGCACCCGCGGGTCGGTCCTCACCTCGTCGGGCCGCCCCTCGGCCAGCACCCGGCCGCGATGCAGCACCATCAGCCGGTCGGCATGGCCGAAAACGGCATCCATGTCGTGCTCGGTGAACAGCACGCCCATGCCGGTCTCGCGCACCAGCGCCGACACCAGCTGCATCAGCCCGGCCCGTTCCGCAGGCGCCATGCCGGCAGTGGGCTCGTCCATCAGCAGCAGTTTCGGCCGGTTGGCGATGGCGATCGCCAGTTCCAGCCGCTTGACGTCGCCATAGGCCAGCTCGCCCGCCGCCCGCCCGGCCTGCTCCCCCAGGCCGATCCGATCCAGCAAGGCATTTGCATCGTCCATATGCCGCCGGTCGGCGCGGCCGAACAAGCGGAAACTCTCTCTGCGGGCCGCAATCAGCGCCGCCTGCACGTTCTCGCGCACGGTCATGGAGCCGAAAACCTCGGTGATCTGGAAGGTGCGCCCCACCCCCAGCCGCCGGATCCGCCGCGGCGGCCAGCCGGTCACCTCGGTGCCCAGCATCACCACCCGCCCGGCATCGGGGGCAAGCTCGCCGTTCAGCAGGTTGAAGCAGGTCGATTTGCCGGCGCCGTTGGGGCCGATCAGCGCCAGCATCCGCCCGGCCTCGACCCGGATCGACACCTGGTCGACGGCGCGTACCCCGCCCCAGGCCTTGACCAGCCCGTCTGCCTCCAGCACCGGCGTCACCGGCCGTGCCTCCGTGGCAGCAGGGCGGGCAGACCGCCCAGCCCGCGCGGCACCAGGGCGGCCACCACCACGATCAGCAGGCCCAGAACCAGCTTGGAAAGATCGGTGCTGGCGGTCAGCCAGATCGACAGGCCGCGGAACACGCCCGCCCCCAGCACGGCGCCCGACACCGTCTCCACACCGCCCAGCAGCACCATCGCAAGCGCATCGACCGACAGCGGAATGGCCAGCACGTCCGGAAACACGCTGCCCTTCAGATAGGCGTGGAGCACGCCGGCAAGCCCCGCCATCACGCCCGCGACCACGAAGGCCGCCCATTGCATCCGCCGCCGGTCCAGCCCGATCGCCTCGGCCCGGCGCGGTGCATCGGCCAGGGCGCGCAGCGCCTGGCCGAAGGGCGCGAAGGTGATCATGCGCAGCAGCGCCACGCCCGCGATCGCCACCACCGCCGCCAGCCGGAAGAATGCTGCGGGGTCGGAAACGGCCCGAGGCGGCCAGACCCCCAGAATGCCGTTGTCGCCGCCGGTGACCGACACCCATTGAAAGGCGATCGACCAGGCGATCTGGGCGAAGGCGAGCGTCAGCATGGCCAGATAGACGCCCGAAAGCCTGACGCAGAACCAGCCGAACACCACCGCCCCGGCACCGGCCAGCGCCACGCCCGCCGCAGCCGCCGGCCCCATCGCCAGGCCGAAACCGGTCGCGGCCAGCGCCGTGCCATAGGCCCCCAGCCCGAAATAGGCGGCATGGCCGAACGACACCACGCCCGCCGTGCTCATCAGGAATTGCAGGCTCTGGGCGAAAAGCGCGAAGATCGCGATCTCGGCCGCCACCCCCAGCACATAGCCGCCGGTCACGACGGGCAGGCCCGCCAGCAGCACCACCAGCCCCGCGATCACGGCCGCCCGCACGGGCACCGGCCAGGGGGCCCAGGGCTTGCGCACGAAGCCGGCCGCGGCCCCGCGTGCCGGCGCCTCGGCCCGCCCCAGCAGGCCCTGCGGCCGCACCACCAGCACCACCGCCATCACCAGGAAGGCGATGACCAGAGAGATTTCGGGCAGGACCAGAATGCCGAAGGCGTTCAGCTCCGACACGATCACCGCCGCCAGGAAGGCGCCGGTGATGCTGCCCAGCCCGCCGATCACCACCACCACGAAGATCTCGACGATGATCCCGAGATCCATGGCGTGAGAAACGGCCGCCCGCGGCAGTTGCAGCGCGCCGCCGAGCCCGGCCAGGAACACGCCCAGCGCAAACACGCCGGTGAACAGCAGCCGCTGGTCCACGCCCAGCGCCGCCACCATGTCGCGGTCCTGGGTCGCCGCCCGGACCAGAATGCCGAAACGGGTGCGGCGGAAGATCAGGAACAGCCCCGCCAACACGATCGGTCCAGCGGCGATCAGCACCACATCATAGACCGGCAGCGCCTGCCCCATGATCGTGACCGCCCCGTCGAGCCCGGGGGCGCGCGGGCCCACCAGATCCTCGGGCCCCCAGATCAGCACCACGATGTCCTGCACCGCCAGCGTCAGCCCGAAGGTCGCCAGCAGCTGGAACAGTTCCGGCACGCGATAGAGCCGGCGCAGCAGGACGATCTCGGTGATCGCACCCAAGGCCGCGGTCACGGCCGCTGCCGCCAGGATCGCCGCCCACCAGCCCAGCGCACCCGCCCAGAGCCCGGCGAAGGTCCAGGCCAGATAGGCGCCCAGCATGTAGAAGGCACCATGGGCGAAGTTCACGATCCGGGTCACGCCGAAGATGATCGACAGCCCCGACGCCGCCAGGAACAGCGAGGATGCACTGGCGAGGCCGGTGAGGAACTGGGCGAGGATCAGGTCCAAGCAGAGGATCCGCTAAAGCTGGGGCCGGGCAGCAGACAGGGGGTGCGGGCGATCAGGTGCATCAGTCTACACCGGATGCCCGCGCATGTGCGAGGACGGCGGAAGGACGGCTCAGCCGCCCGGCCGGAGCTTCGCCGCCTCGGCCTCGGCCGGCAGATAGTCGGCGCCGTTGCGATAGACCGCGTCGACCATCCGCCCCTTGCCGTCGACCACCGCCGTGCGGCCGACGAAGGCGCCCAGCGTCGACTGATGATCGGCTGCGCGATAGGTGATGGGTCCGAAGGGCGTGTCCACCGCCACCCCCTTCGCCGCCTCGACCAGGGCCGCGGTATCGGTGGAGCCAGCCTTGGCGATGATCGCCGCGATCGACTTGACCGTCACATAGCCCACGATCGACCCCAGCCGCGGATGATCGTTCCAGCGCGCCTGATAGGCCTCCAGGAACGTCTTGTGCTCGGGCGTGTCGATCGCATACCAGGGGTAGCCGGTCACGATCCAGCCCTCCGGCGCCTCGGCGCCCAGCGGGTCCAGATATTCAGGCTCGCCGGTCAGGAAGCTGACCACCGACCGGCTCTTGAACAGGCCGCGGGTCGTCCCCTCCCGGACCAGCTTCACCAGATCCGGGCCGAAGGTGACGTTCAGGATCGCCTCGGGCTCCGCTGCCGCGATCGCCTGCACCACCGGGCCGGCATCGATCTTGCCCTGCGGCGGCCACTGCTCCGCCACCCATTCGATATCGGGACGCTTTTCCGACAGCAGCTTGCGGAACTCGGCCACGGCCGACTGGCCGTATTCGTAGTTGGGCGCGATGGTCGCCCAGCGCTTCGCCGGCAGCTTCGCCGCCTCTTCGGCCAGCATCGCCGCCTGCATATGATTGCTGGGCCGCAGGCGGAAGGTGACGTCATTGCCCTTCGACCAGACCAGCGCATCGGTCAGCGGCTCGGCGGCCAGGAAGAACACCTCGCGCCGCGCGGCATAGTCGGCGACCGCGAGACCGACATGGGAGAAGAAGGTGCCGGCGACCAGCGCCACCTCTTCGCGGGTCACCAGCTCGTTCACCGCATTCAGCGCATCGGCCGGCTTGCCGGCATCATCGCGCGAGACGAATTCCAGCGGCCGCCCCAGCACGCCGCCCGCCGCATTCACCTCGTCCAGCGCCAGCTGCCAACCCTTGCGATAGGGCTCGGTGAAGGCCGGCAGCGCCGAATAGCTGTTGACCTCGCCCACCCGGATCGACTCGGCAGCCCGCAGGGGCGCCCCCGCCGCCGCCATCCCGGCAACGATACCAAGCGCCGCCAGCACGGCGCGGGAAAGCTGGATCCTGGTCATGAGCAAACTCTCTCCGCAACGGGCCCGCAGATCTGGCCGCGGGCGCCGGAATGTCCTGTCCCGCACAGGTAATGCTTATCCGGAGCAAAAGTCCACCGCTTCGATCAGATCCGCCGGCCAGGGAGGCATGCGGGCATGCCGCATGCCGGTCGCCCTCCTAGCCGAAGCGGACCTGTGTCAGGTCCTGCGAAACCTCCCACAATCGCGCCGCGGTCTTGTGATCCTCCGCCTGCGGCGGGAGCAGGGCCGGGGCCGGGAAGCCGCGGAGTTCGCTCATCCTGTCAGGGCCGTAATAGCCGCCACCCGTCGCCTCGGGTGAGGTCGCCGCGTAAAGCGTGGGCAGGGCACCCCGTTCTGCGGGCTGAAACAGGAACCACAGATACCTCCTCGCCATGCCGGACAGGCTCTGCCGGCCGGGGCCGTCGCGCAGCAGCCCGGTGCGGGAGACGCCCGGATGAGCGGCCATGCTCGTGATGCCCCAGCCGGCAGCCTCACTGCGTCTCTGCAGTTCAAGCGCGAACATCAGGCAGGCGAGCTTCGACTGACTGTAGGCCGGCATCGGTCTGTAGCCGCGCGCCGCGTTCAGATCGTCGAAATCGATCGTGCCGGTGCGGGCGGCGATGCTCGACAGGCTGACCACCCGGGGATGACTGCCATTCCTGAGCAATGGCAGGAGATGCGCCGTCAGCGCGAAATGACCGAGATAATTGACGCCCCATTGCAGCTCGAAGCCATCCGCCGTCTGCTGTCGTCTGGGCGGGACCATCACACCGGCATTGTTGATGAGCAGATCGAGCCTTCCCCACGTCGCGCCCAGCCGCACGCCGAAATCGGCAACCGAGTCGAGGCTGGCGAGATCGAGACGTTCGAAGGCGATCCTGGCGCCGGGCGTGGCCGCCCGGATCCGTCCGACGGCGTCTGCCCCCTTTGCCGCATTGCGCCCGGCCAGGATCACCTGCACCCCGGCGCGGGCAAGCGCGCGAGCCGTTTCGTAGCCGAGGCCGCCGGTGCCGGTGATGACGGCCGTGCGTCCGTTCTGGAAAAGGATGTCGTCCATGGTCCATCTGGTCATCTGTCGGATCCTTCGATCTCGCGGCCCGCATCGCGGCCATGAATTGACCACTACGCAGGCAGCGCATCGCGCCGGGCGACACGATAGACCGCGGCCGGCGGAAGGTTGCGCAGCGTGCCGCCCAGGCGTCGCGCCTCAAGACCGAGCCGATCGAGGATCGGCCGCTCGACCGGGCATCGCGGGACATAGGTGAACTGGTAGAACGCCCCTGACGGACCCAGGCTGGCGAACGCACCCGCAAGAATGGCGAACACCATCCGGGTGGACATCGACAGCAGACCGAGGCCACTGACGACGGCGCCGGCTTCCGCACCGGGAAACAGTCTCAACCCTGAGAGACGCACGGCACTGGCATGGACGATGTTCGCCCGTGGGAACCGTCTCTTCAGAAGTGTGACGAACGCCGCGTCGAATTCGACCAGCGTCAGATCCCGCTCGTCGATCCCGCGATCGATCAGGGCTTGGGTGAAGACGCCGGTCCCGGGGCCGAGTTCCAGGATCGGGGCGTGAGAGGCCCCGATTTCGCTGGTGATCAGCCGTGCCAGTGCGGCGCCCGAAGGTGCCAGCGCCGCGACCCGCAACGGGTTCGCCATCCAGGCGCGAAAAAAACGGGCTTGGTCGGAGAGCATGGATGCATTCCGTTTCATGAACGAGGGTCCCGGGACCATCGGATCTGATGCGATCGTGTCAGGCTTGGGTCGTGCGCAGGATCGTCCGTGTGCGCCCGTCCCCCACGGTCTCGGTGGTGGCGAGCGGCAGGGAGCGCAGGCGCAGGCCGGTCGCTGCGCGAACCGCATTTGCAATCGCTGCCGCGACGGGGACGATGCCGGGTTCCCCCGCGCCGCCCGGGGGCAGGTCGCTCCCGACGATCTCGACCGTCACGGCGGGGGCGTTGTGCAGGCGCTGCATGGGAAAGTCGTGGAAGTTCGACTGCATCACCGCACCGTTTTCCAGCGTGATCATGCTGTTCAATGCGGAGGTGACGCCGAAGATAATGCCGCCCTCCATCTGGGCCATCACCGCATCGGGATTGATCACCAGCCCCGCATCGATCGCACAGAACACCCGATCCACGGTGATCTCGCCATCCCCGGCAACCGTGACCTCGGCCACCTGAGCCACCACGCTTTGATAGCAGTCCTCGATGGCGATGCCGCGCCCGCGCCCCGGCGCCATGGAACTGCCCCAGCCGGCCATCCCGGCCACGCGCTCCAGGACGCGCAGATGGCGGGGATTGTCGCGCAGAAGTACCCGGCGATAGTCCACAGGATCGATCCGCGCGGTCAGCGCGCAGTCGTCGATGAAGCTTTCCGTGAAGAAGGTGTTGAAGGAAAACCCGTTCGATCGCCACAGACCGATCGGCACATGGCTGGGAACGTTCTGGCTGCGCACCCGCCGGTTCGGGATGGCATAACAGGGTTTTTCCAGCCCTTCGATCGCCAGGCGATCGCCGTCGGGACCGGGCGTGAACGGCAGGTTCCGGCCGGCGACCGAATGTATGACCGACTGCGTCGCGACCAGCGCATCCCAGGCGACGGGCAGGCCGTCCGCGCCCAGCACCGCGCGCAGCCGTGCAGCCGCATGGCTGCGGAACAGGCCGCGACCGATATCCTCTTCACGCGGCCAGACCAGTTTGACCGGCCTTCCGCGATGGCGTGCCGCAAGATACGCGGCCTGCGCGACCACATCCTGGTCGCTGCGGCGCCCGAATCCGCCGCCGTTCATCGTGATGTTGCAGGTGATGTCGGCGACGCTGACGCCGGCGCGGCCGGCGCCGCTGCGTATCCCGGTCCGCACGCTCATGGGCGATTGCGACGGCACCCAGGCTTCGGCCGACCCGTCCGGCCGGATGATCACCGTCGCGTTCATCGGCTCCATGCAGGCATGGGCCACGAAAGGCGCGTCACAGGTGGCCTCGACCAGGGTTGCCGGGTTGGCCGCGATGACCGCATCCACATCTCCCATCTCGACGTTTTCATAGGGCGTCTCGCTGCGCAGCCCGGCCCTGAGTGCTGCGGACAGCGTGCTGTCGGACACGTGATCCGCGTCGGTCGGCGTCCACGCGATCTCCAGGCGTCGGGCAGCGCTCTCGGCCTGCCACCACTGATCACCAACCACCGCGACACTCTTGCCGTCGATGACCACGACATCTACGATTCCGGGTTCGCGACGCACCTCGGCGGCATTGATGACGCGTGCGACACCTGCCCCAAACACGGGAGCCTGGCGGATCGTGGCGTGCAGCATCTCGGGGCGTACGACATCGATGCCGAAGACGGGCTCGCCTCTGACCTTGGCCGGCACGTCGACCCGGGGCTGGTACCTGCCCATCACCCGCCATTCGGCCGCCGGCTTCAGCGGCGGATCGTCGGGCGGCGGCATGAAGGCGGCGTCACGCGCAAGGTCGCCATAGGACAGGCTGCGACCGGACGCGTCGTGCCGGACCTTGCCGTCGCCGGTCGAAAGCTGGGCAACGGGCACGCCGAGCCGGGCCGCGCCGGCCGCGAGCAGCATGTGGCGCGCCGACGCGCCCGCAACCCGCATGGGATGCCACAGCGCCATGGTCGACGCCGACGCGCCGGTGGCGATGAAGCCCGCCAGGCCGAGCACGCGCCGCCCGACCCAGACCACCGGCCCGCTCGCCTCTTCCGGGCGCACGCGCAGAATATTGAACCAGTTGGAATAGGCCGGCAGCGGCTCGACCGGGAACTCCACCCGGATGCGATCGTCGAAGGGAATGTCCAGCTCTTCCGCCACGACCATGGCGAGCCCGGTATGGATGCCCTGCCCCATCTCGGTCTTCGGAACCCGGATGACCACGCGACCGTCGCCATGGATGGTCAGGAAGGCGTTGAGTGCGGCACCGTCGTCGTCGACGGAGCTTGCGCGCCCGTCCACATCGATGGTCGCAAGATAGCCGGCACCACCGACGGCGGCGACCAGCGCCGTGCCGCCGAGCGCGGCGCCGGTCCACAGGAAAGTGCGTCGGGACAGAAGACGGGGCATGGGAACACCTTACGTCCGGGTCATCATGGAGGCGGCACGGTGGATCGCGCGGCGGATGCGCGGATAGGTGCCACAGCGACAGATGTTGGTGATCGCCTCGTCGATCTCGGCATCGGTGGGCGCGGGGGTCCGGGCCAGAAGTTCCGTTGCGGCGATGATGAAGCCCGGCTGGCAGTACCCGCATTGGGGAACCTGCTCGTCGATCCATGCCTGCTGGACGACCGACAGCCTGCCGTCCGGATCCGCGAGCCCTTCGATCGTGACCACCGAAGCGCCGCCGAGGCTGCCGATCGGATGCATGCAGGACCGTATCGCCTCGCCATCGACGAGCACCCGGCAGGCGCCGCACTGCCCCACGCCGCAGCCATATTTGGGGCCGAGCACCCCCAGATCCTCGCGCAGCACCCAGAGCAGCGGCTTGTGATCCGGTGCCGCGACCTCGACCCGGCGGCCGTTCACCGTCAGCGCGACCATCCGACGCCTCCACGACCGGTTCCCGCCACGGCCGGGCTGACCCTGATCTGCGGCGCACATCCGACATCTCTGCCCGTCATCATCGACCTCCAGCCTGTTGCATCTCTGGAAGATGAAAACGAAGGCCAGGCCCTTCATGCCGGAACGCGCAAAAAACTTGCCCGATTCTCCAAGGTGCTGGTGCGGTGCGGAATTCGTGCCTAGGCTTTTTCCGTATCGACACCGGCGGGAGCAGCACGATGCGGCAGGAATTGAGGGAAGTTGTGGCGCGCTATGTTGCAAGCCATGGCGGCCCGGACGCGGTCTCGCGGACAGCGGTTCAGGACGTCATCCTCATGTGCAGCACGAAAGAGCGCATGCCCTTCCGCAAGGCTTACAAGCCGTCGCTCTGCGTGGTCGTTCAGGGCGCCAAGCGCATCGAGCTTGAAGATCGGAGCTTCGACTATTCGGCCGGCAGCGCACTGATCATCAGTATCGGCCTGCCGGGCTTCGGCAGCGTGACGCAGGCGACGAAGGCGGAGCCCTTCCTCGGCATGACCATCGAATTCGACATCGCCCTGCTGCGCGAGGTTCTCGATCAGATGCCCTCGCCTCCGCGGCCGGCGGAAGAACGGCTCGGCGTCTTTGTCGAGGAGCTGTCGGACCCGGTTCAGGATTGCCTTATCCGGCTCGTACAGCTGTTCGAAACCCCCGATGCGGTTCCCGTTCTCTACCCCGCAACCGTCAGGGAATTGTATTACCGGCTTCTGTCGGGCCCGAATGGCGGCGAGATCTGCAAGATCGCGCGTGCCGGCAGCCACACCCAGCGCATCGCGGAAGCGATCCATCTGATGCGCGGGAATGTCGGGCAGCCACTCAGCATCGAGGAGCTGGCACATGCCGCCGGCATGGGTGTGTCGTCCTTCCATCAGCACTTCAAGACGCTGACCTCGATGACACCGCTGCAATATCACAAGCAGCTGCGGCTTCTGGAAGCGCGGCGCCTGATGGTGGCGGAAGCCGCCAGCGTGACCAGCGCCGCCTTCCGCGTCGGCTATGAAAGCCCCTCGCAATTCAGCCGGGAATACACGCGGCTGTTCGGGACTGCGCCCAAGAAGGATGCCATGTTCCTGAAGAGTCTGCCCGTGCAGCTTTGACCGTCTGCACCGCCGCGATCTGGTCACTGCCCTCCGGTCGCAGGGCATGATATGAACAGCCGGTGAATCACCGTCCGGAGGGGCCGCGCGTCCTCGATCCATGCCGCAATCCATCGTCGATCTGCTGATGTCCGCCGGTCTCGCCGGGGTTGCCTTTCTGGCCTTCGCCGAGAAATACGTGCCGATCATCCCCTCCTATGTGATGCTCGCCGCTTTCGGTGCGCTGGGCGATCAGATGGAAGGCGGCATCGTCGCGACCGTCGTGGCGGCCACGATCGGGTCGGTGATCGGCGCGGTCGGCTGGTACTGGGTCGGCCGGGTGCTGTCGGAACGCGCCGAGCGCTTCGTCGCCCGCCGCGGCCGCTATATCCTGCTCACCCCTAAGCTCTATACCCGGATGCGCGACGCCTATGGCCGCCGCCCCTTCCTGGTGACGCTGATCGCCCAGACCATTCCCACGGTCCGGATTTTCATCGGCCTGCCGGCCGGCGTGATGCGCATGCCCTTCCGGCCCTATCTCGCCGCCACCATCGTCGGCACCGCGCTCTGGAACACGCCGCTGGTGGTGCTGGGCGACGTGCTCGCCGAAAGCCGGATGGACACCACCCAGGTGATGATGTGGTTCGCGGCCGCCGTGCTCGCGGTGGAAGTCACCGCCTTCCTGGTCTGGCGGCTGATGCGGCGGCCCGGCTGATCCGCCTCCGGGCCGCAGCCTCTTCCGCTCCCCCATCGGCCGCGTGTATCTTCCGCTCTTCCACTTCCCGCCGCGGGCGAGACCGCCCCGGCGCAGACCGGAACGGGCATGCGCATCCTCCACACCGCCGACTGGCATCTGGGTCAGGAGCTGCACGGTTTCGACCGCGGCGCCGAGCACGACCGTTTCCTCGTCTGGCTGCTCGACACGCTGGACGAAGACGCGATCGATGCGCTGGTGGTGGCGGGCGATGTCTACGACACGGTCAACCCGCCGGTCGCCGCCCAGCAGCGGCTCTACCGCTTCCTGAACACCGCCCTGGCCCGCCGGCCCGGGCTCGACATCGTGATCGTCGGCGGCAATCACGACGGGCCCAGCCGGCTGGAACTGCCGGCGCCACTGCTCGACCGGTCGCGGATCTCGATTTTCGGCGCCCTGCCCCGCAGCGACGGCCGGCCCGATCCCGCCCGCACGCTGGTGCCGCTCACCGATGAAGCCGGACAGGTGGCCGCCGTGGTCGCCGCCATCGCCTATCCCCGCCCGGGGGATCTGCCGGTCGACGGCGGCGGTGCCGCGGCGCTGGCCGCGATCTATGCCGAGGCTCTCGCCGCCGCCCGCGAGCGCTTCCCCGGCCTGCCGGTGATCGCGACCGGCCATCTCCACGTCACCGGCGGCGACGTTTCGGCCGAAAGCGAACGGCCGGTGATGATCGGCGGCGAGGAGGCGCTGTCGCCCGACCTCTTCCCCGAGGGCTATGCCTATGTCGCCCTCGGCCATCTGCACCGCGCCCAGGGGCTGAAAGCCGCCATGCCGCTGCGCTATGCCGGCGCCCCCTTCCCGATGTCGATGGCGGAACGCAGCTACCGCCATTCGGTGGTGCTGGTCGAAACCGACGGGTGCGGCCCCGCAACCCACCGGCTGATCCCGGTGCCGCGCCCGGTCGCCTTTCTGCGCGTGCCCGAAACCGGGGCGCTCGACCCCGAGGCGGCGCTCGCCGCGGTCGCAGCCCTCGACATCGCCCCACCCGAAAGCCCCGATCTCCGCCCCTATCTGGAGGTCGTGGTCGCGATCGACGCCCCCGTCCCCGATCTCCGCCGCCGGGTCGCCGAGGCGCTGGGCGATACGCCGGTGCGCCTTGCCCGGGTGCGTTCGCTCAGCCGCGGCAGCGGCGGCAGCCTCGCCGACGGCGCCAGCCTGCCGCCCGCCCTCGACGAGATCGATCCGGCCGACGTCTTCGCCCGGCTGCACCGCCAGCGTTTCGATACCGACCCGCCCGACGCACTGGCCCGCGCCTTCGCCGAACTGCTCGCCGACGCCCATGCCGGCCCCGACACCGATGCCGGGGAGACCGCCTGATGCGCCTGCTCCGGATCCGCGGCCGCAACCTCGCCAGCCTTCAGGACGATTTCATCATCGATTTCGAGGCCCCACCGCTCGCCCATGCCGGCATCCTCGCGATCACCGGCCCGACCGGCGCCGGCAAGTCGACCCTGCTCGATGCCGTCTGCCTGGCGCTCTACGATGCCCTGCCGCGCACCGCCGGCGCTGGTGCCCGCGGTGAGACCCGCGACCTCGCCCTCAATGACGGCCGCCGGATCCTCAGCCATGGCGCGGGTGAGGCCGAGGCCGAAATCGATTTCATCGGCCGCGACGGCCGCCGCTACCGGGCGGGCTGGAGCGTGCGTCGCGCCCGGGGCAGGGCCACCGGTACGCTGCAGGCGGCAAAGCGGGTGCTGATCGATCTGGAGGCCGGCCAGGTGGTCGCCGACGGCAAGCGCGATGTCGGTATCGAAATCGCGGCCCGGATCGGGCTCGATTTCGACCAGTTCCGCCGGTCGGTCCTGCTCGCCCAGGGCGATTTCGACGCCTTTCTGCGCGCCGATGCCCGCGACCGCGCCGATCTGCTGGAGAAGATCACCGGCACCGGCATCTATGGCCGGCTGTCGCGTGCAGCCTTCGAGCGCAACAAGGCCGCCCAGGCCGAGATCGAGCGCATCCGTCTTCAGCTTGGGGAGCACCAGCCGCTCGACGACGCAGCCCGGGCCGAGGCCCAGGCCGCCGCGGAGGCGGCGCGTCATGCCCTCGCCGCCGCCCGTGCCCGGCAGGAGGCCGCCGCCGAAACCCTGCGCCGCATCGATCGCCGCCTGTCGCTGGAGGCGGCCCGGACCGCCGCGGCAGAAGCCCTGGAAGCCGCCCGCCTTGCCAATGACGCCGCCTCCCCCGACCGCGACCGGCTGGCCCGCAACCGCCAGGCCCTGGCCGCTCGGGCCGAACTGGCGGCGGCGGATGCCGCCACCGCCGGGCTGGCCCGGACCCGCGAGCGGCTTGGCGCGGCCACCGGCGCCCTTGCCCGGGCCGAGGCCGATCACGAAGCCGCACGCACTGCCCGGACCGAGGCCGAAGCCGCCGTCGGCCGCTGCCGGGACGAAGACGCCGCCCGCGCCCCGCATCTGGCCGAGGCGCGACGGCTGGACGAACAGCTTGGTGCCGCCGCCCGGGCCCTCGCCCAGGCCCGCCGCGACGCCGAAGCGGCCGCCGACATCGCCACCGGCCATCAGGCCGCCTCCGACCGGCTGGCCGCCGTCATCGCTGCCGCCGAGGCCCGTGAGACCGCCGCCCTGGCCCGACTGGCAGCGCTGGCGGCAGCCGCCCCGCCGGTCGCCGATCCGGAGGCCGCGGCCGAAACCATCCTGGAGCGTGCGCCCCTCGGTGACGAACTGCGTCGGCTGACCGTCGGGCTCGACGATCTTCAGGCGCGCGACCGCGCCGATGCCGCAGAGGCCGACCGCCTCGCCGCCGCCCGCGACGATGCCGCCCGCCGCATGACCGGCCTTGCCGAGGCGATCACCGCCGCCGAGGCCGAGGCCGACCAGGCGGAGGCACGGGCACTGCGCCGCCGCCGCGACCGGCTGGTCGAGATCGGCCATCACCTCGACGACCTCTCCGAGGTGATGGTTGCAGCGCTTGAGGCCACGCGCGCCCGCGACGCCCATGCCGCCACGGCCGAAGACGCGATGCAGGCTGCTGCAGCCGCAACTGCCGAGGCCGAACGCCACCGCGCCGCCCTGCCGGTGGTCGAAGCGAAGCTCGAAGAGGCCGGCCGCGCCGCCGACCTGTCATCGGCCGCGGCCGAGGAACATGCCGGCCGGCTGCGTGCTCTGCTGATCCCGGGTGCGCCCTGCCCGGTCTGCGGTTCGACCGATCATCCGACCCGTGCGATCGACGACCTGCTCGCCCGACGGCTCGACACCGACCGCGCCCGGCTGGCCGATCTCAAGGCCGAGCTTGGCGCCCTCACCACCGCCCTCGCCCGGGCGGAAGAACGGGCGCGCGCCGAAACCCGCCGCGCTGCCGACGCAGCCACCGCCCGTGAGGACTCGGCGGAAACCCTCGCCGCTGCGACGGCCGACCACGAGGCACTGCTCACCCGGCTGGCAGATGAAGCGGCCGAGGCCGGGCTCGATGCCCTGCCGCCCCTGCCCGCCGCCGAAGCCGCTCACGAAACGACCGACCATCGGCCGCCGGCTGCCCGCCTCGCCGGCTGGCGCGAGGCCGTCACCGATGCAATCGAGGCGGCCGAGGTTCGGATCACGACGATCGACGCCGCCGCCGCCCGGGCCGCCAGCCTCCGCCGCGACCACACTGCCGCCACCCGCGATCGGGATGCGGCCGCCGAAGCGCTCGCCCGCCTGGCCGCGCGCCGGGCCGAAGCCGGGGCCGCGATCGCCCGCGGCGAGCAGCGCCGCACCGATCTCGCCGCCCGCATCGCCCGGCTGGACGAGCGGCTGGCCACCCTGCTCGATGCCGCCTGTCCCGACTGGCGGAACAGCCTCGCCGCCGACGCCGCGGGCTTCGCCGCCCTGATCCGACGCCGGGCCGCCGAACTGGCCGAAGCGCAGAGCACCGCCGAAGCCGCACGGGCCGAGCGCATTCGCCTCGCCCCTGACCATGCCGCCGCCCGGGTCCGCGCCGAAACCGCCGCCGACGCCGCCAGCCACGCCACGACACTTGCCGAGGAGTGCGCCCGCAGCCATGCGGCCCTTCAGGACGCCCGCACCATGCTGCTCGACGGCCGGTCGGTCGCGGCGGTCGAGGCCGGGGCAGAGGCCGCCCGCAACACCGCGCGCATGGCCCTCGATGCCGCCCTCACCCGCCTCACCGAGGCTGCGACCGCCCGCGCCCGGGCGATGGAAGCCCGCCATCAGGCAGAGGTGGCGGTGACTGCCGCGGCAGAAACATCCACCGCTGCCGATGCCGCGCTCGAGACCGCCCGCGCGGCGCTCGACATGGATCCGGACACCCTGCGCGCGGTGATCACGGCCGGTGCACCGGCGCTTGATGCCGAGGCCCGGCGGCTCGACGCGCTCGCCCGCAGCCTGGCCGAGGCCGAGGCGACGCTCCGCGCCCGGCAGGAGGATCTGGCCCGCCATCTCGCCGATCCGGACACCATCGCCTCGGGGGCCGACACCGCCCTGCGAGAGGTCGCGGAGGCCGCACATGCCGAAGCGGCCACATCCTGCACCGCAGCGGAGGCCGCCTGCCGCAAGGCTGAACAGCGCCTCGCCGAAGACGACAGCCGCCGCCTGGCCGCAGGCCGGCTTGCCGCCGCACTCGCCGATGCCCGGGCCGCGGCGGACGTCTGGGCGCAGCTGAACGAGCTGATCGGCGCCGCCGACGGCACGAAATTCCGCCGCTTCGCCCAGTCGCTCACCCTCGACCGGCTGGTCGCCGGCGCCAACCGCCATCTGGGCGAGCTGCACCCGCGCTATGCGCTGCGTCGCATGGAGGGCGCTGAGATGGCGCTGGAGGTGGTCGACCACGACATGGCCGACGAGGCGCGCGCGGTGCACAACCTCTCGGGCGGCGAACGCTTCCTGGTCAGCCTGGCGCTGGCCCTGGGCCTCGCCGATATTTCCGCCGGCCGCGGGCTCGCCATCGAAAGCCTGTTCATCGACGAAGGCTTCGGCGCGCTCGACCCGGACGCACTCGCCATGGCGATCTCGATGCTCGAACGCCTGCAGGCCACCGGCCGCCGGGTCGCGGTGATCAGCCATGTCGAGGCACTGAAGGACCGCATCCCGGTCCAGATCCGCGTCACCCCCCGGGGCGCCGGGCGCTCTGGGGTAGAGGTGGTCTCGGGCTAGGCACGGCTTCCGCGCATAAAAAAGGGGCCGCCCGCGGGCGACCCCTCTTCAGTCTGCCGGCCAGCCGTCGGTCACCAGCCGCCGGTCAGGCCGCCGCGACCCTGGTCAGCGCGCCGTCCACCGTCGCCAGGATGTGGTCGATATCGTCGGCGGTCGCGATCAGCGCCGGGCTGAAGCACAGCGTGTTGTTGAAGCCGGGCAGAGAACGGTTGGTCATGCCGACCAGCACGCCCTCGGCATCGCAGGCCGCGATCACCGCCTGGACGCGGGCTTCCGCCAGCGGCTCGCGGGTCTCGCGGTCGGCGACCAGCTCGGCACCGGCGAACAGGCCGGCCCCGCGGACATCGCCCACCATGGCGTGCTTGTCCTTCAGCGCCTGCAAGCCCTCCATCAGCCGCGCGCCCATGACCTGGGTGTTCTCCAGCAGGCCCTCGTCCTCGATGATCCGCATGTTCTCCAGCGCCGCCGCGGGCCCCGCAGTGCAGCCGCCGAAGGTGGAGATGTCGCGGAAATAGGACATCGGGTCGGCGGCATCCTCGCGGAACATGTCGAACACCGCCTCGGTGGTCACCAGGCAGGCGATCGCGGCATAGCCCGAAGCCACGCCCTTGGCCATGGTCACCATGTCGGGCTCGATGCCGTAATTCTGATAGCCGAACCACTTGCCGGTCCGGCCGACGCCGCAGACCACCTCGTCGATATGCAGCAGCACGTCGTATTTCCGGCAGATCTCCTGCACCCGCTGCCAATAGCCCTCGGGCGGGGTGATCACGCCGCCGCCGGCGGTGATCGGCTCCAGGCAGATGGCGCCGACGGTGTCGGGGCCCTCGCGCAGGATCACCTCTTCAATCGCATCGGCCGCGCGCTCGCCGTAATTCTCCACATCCCACTGCTTGCGATATTCCAGGCAGTGCGGCACCTCGACGAAGCCGGGGGTGAACGGCCCGTACTGCTCGGCGCGCTGGGGCTGGCCGCAGGCGGACAGCGCCGTGATGGTGGTGCCGTGATAGTCGCGCTCGCGGAACAGGATCTTGTGCTTCTTGCCGCCATAGCGGCGGGCCGCGATCTGGCGCACCATCTTGAACGCCTTCTCGTTCGCCTCGCTGCCCGAATTGCAGTAATAGACCCGGCTCATGCCCGGCATCTTGGAAATCAACCGTTCGGCGAAGCGCGCGCCGGGGATCGAGCCCGCGGAGCCGGCGAAATAGTTGATCTTCATCAGCTGGTCGCGCACCGCATTCGCGATGCTCTCGCGGCCATAGCCGACATTCACCGTCCACACGCCGCCCGACAGCGCATCCAGGAACTGGCGGCCGTTCTGGTCCCAGACCGACATGCCCTTGCCCTCGACGATGATCCGCGGGTCGCGGGCATCGAAGACCCGATGTTGCACGAGATGGTGCCAGACATGGGCGCGATCGGCTTCGACGATATGGGACAGGTCGTTTTCAGACATCGTGACGGCTCCGGTTCGGTCGGGCCTGTGGCAACAGGTCCGTGATCATCCATCGAGCTACGCCGTTTCGCGCGGCCGCGACAGGTCCACGGCCCGTCATTCTATGGAACCACGACCAACGTCCTCTGCCGCTCCCGCCGGCACAATGTCCGGACTGCTGGCTTTCCTGCCCGGCTTTCGTGCAATACTGACCGGGTACGACCTCCCAGGAAGGCCCCCGCATGTCGATATCCGTCCTCGAACGGCAGAGCGACGAATCGATCCAGTCGCAGTTGCGCCGCTCGATCATCGCGGCCATTCACGCCGGGCAGATGACCCCGGGGCAGAAGCTGCTGCCCTCGCGCCGGCTGGCCGAACAGCTCGGCATCGCCCGCAACACGGTCACCGCCGTCTACGAGGAACTGGTCGCCCGCGGCTATCTCGACGCCCTGCCCCGCCAGGGCTATTTCGTCGGCCGCGGCCTGCCGGCGGATGCCGGCCAGATCCGGAAAGAGGCGCAGGCGCCGCTGCGCGGTGGGGCGATCGACTGGCAGGGCCGGCTGAAACAGGCCCCGTCGACGCTCCGCCACATCGTCAAGCCGTCGAACTGGCAGGATTTCGACTATCCCTTCATCTACGGTCAGGTCGATCCCAACCTCTTCCCGATCAACACCTGGCGCACCTGTTCCCGCGATGCGCTGGGCCGGGCCGCCATCGACTGGTGGACCGCCGATCGCGCTGTCGAAGACGACCCGCTGCTGATCGAGCAGATCCGCACCCAGATCCTGCCCCAGCGCGGCATCTTCGTGCGCGAAGACCAGATCCTGGTGACGCTGGGCACCCAGCAGGGCATCTATCTGCTTGCCCGCCTTCTCGCCCGCCACGGCACGCGGGTCGGTATCGAGGTGCCGGGCTATCCCGACGGCCGCAACATCTTCGCGGCCGAACAGGCCGAGATCGTCGACCTGCCGGTCGATGCCGAAGGCGCCGATCTTTCTGCAGCCGGCCCGCTCGACCTCGCCGTTCTCACCCCCGCCCATCAATGCCCGACCATGGTTTCGATGAGCGAGCGCCGCCGCGACCGGGTCTACGCCACCGCCCGCGCCCATGGCACGATCCTGATCGAGGATGATTTCGAAGGCGAACTCTCAGGATCGGGAGAGGCGGGCACGCTCAAATCCCGCGACACCGACGGCCGGGTGGTCTATCTCGGCACCATGTCCAAGGTGCTGGCGCCGGGGGTGCGGATCGGCTTTATGGTCGCCGATGCGGCGCTGATCCGCGAGGCGCTGTGGTTGCGCCGGCTGATGCACCGCTCCACGCCGCTCAACAACCAGCGCACCGCCGGCATCTTCCTGGCAGAGGGCCATTACACCGCCCTGCTCCGCTCGCTGCGCACCGCCCATGAACTCCGCTGGCGCCGGATGGCCGACGGCTGCGACCGCCACCTCCCCGGCTTCCGCCGATCCCCCGCCACTGGCGGTTCCTGCCTCTGGCTCGAATGCCCGCCTGAAATCGACGGCCGCACGCTGGCCGAGCGCGCCGCCGGCCTCGGCGTGCTGATCGAATCCGGCGACCCCTTCATGCCCGAAGCCCAGGCCGGCCGCTTCATCCGCCTCGGCATCTCCTACATCTCGGAACGCCGGATCGATCCGGGGCTGGAAAGGCTGGGGCGGGCGGCGCGGGAGATCGGGCGCATGACCTGATGTGATGCGACGGGTGCCCGCGACCGGCAAAAGGCCTCAGATCACCTTTGCTGGCCGCGCAGTTCGGCAACCGCTTCCGACAGGCGTTGGATGCCTTCAGGGATCAGCGCCTTGTCGATGCAGGAATACCCGATGCGCATCCACGAGCGACCGTCTTCGGGGTTTTCAAAATTCTTGCTCAATTCTTCAAAATACACGGATCGACGCGCCGCCGCTTCCTGCAAGGCCAGAGTGTCCAGCATGTCGGCAAAACTGAGGGAGCAACTGCTCCCGCCAAAGCGCACACGATCGTCCAGTTCCGGCAGCCAGGTGTGCAGCGCCTTGCGCATAATGTCCGAGCGGGCAATGTATTCCTGTCGCAGCCGTGCGATGAACCTGTCGAAATGCCCGCGCTCCAGAAAAAGCCCCACGGAATTCTGGTTGTTGATCGGCGGATGCCGCAGAATATGGTGACGGAAAGAGCGCGCCTCGGTCACGAAATCGCGATCGGCCACCAGGAACCCGATCCGCAGGCCCGGCATCAAAGACTTTGTCAGGCTGCCGACATAGATGACGTTGCCATAGCGATCGAGCGCCTTCAGCGCCGGCACGGCTTTCTCGTCGAAGGTCGTCTCTGCCTCATAGTCATCTTCAATGATGAAGATGCCCTTCTCGCGTGTTTTTTCCAGGAACGCATGGCGGCGCGGTTCCGACATGGTGATCGTCGTCGGATGCTGATGGGTGGTCGTCACGTAAAGACAGCCACACTCCAATGCTTCGGGCGAAAGTATCAGGCCCTCTTCATCCATGGGAAGGTGGCGTACCCGATGCCCGTCCATCCGGGCAATATTCGCGGCCTCGGGATATCCGGGATTTTCCACGCCCAGAACGCCGCGTCTGCTCAGCAAAAGCTTCAGTGCGATGTAAAGCGCGTTCTGGCCGCCCACGGTGATCAGAACCTCGTCCGGATTGGCATAGATCCCGCGCGGCTGAAGAACACGCAAGATCAGCTGCTGAACCAGAAGCGGGTCGTCCACGGTAGAAAAATCCATCGCCCAATTGCGGATCTGGAGGGAGTTCACCGAATCGCGCACGCATTCCCGCCAGGCACCGACAGGGAATATGTTCGGATCCACATGCCCGCAAATGAAAGGGAAACGGAAACGGACAAGCGCATCATGCGGCTTGGTCGTACGCGGCTGGTCATAGGTCGCGCCACGAAAATGCGCCTTGAAATCAAATCGATCGGCATCTTCGCGGGCGGCATCCCGCATAACCGCTGCGTCGCGGATCGCGTGGGCATCCGGTGAAATGTAATAGCCGGACCGGTTCTTGCTGGCGATGAACCCATCCTGCCGCAGCGCGTCATAGGCCAGAGAGACCGTGTTGTTGCTCACATTGAGCCGCTGCGCGAACCCTCTGACCGACGGCAATGCATAATTCGGCGGAAATCGGCCGGAGACCACGGCGATGGCGATCTGGCGGCGAATCTGCATCTGCAGACTCTCCGTCGAATGACGGTCGAGCCGGATGAAGTTTTCGATCATTTGGCTCACCCCAGACTTCCGCAGCTCTGCCTGCAGGGGAGCGGCCGGAAAGATGGGCTGAATTTAACGTCGCCCTGCGGGGATCACCAGTGTTTTGGCCCGGGGCAACGGGCCGCAGACGGCACCGATCGGGCGGGCTGTAGCCATGGATAGATGCCATCTGCACCTATGCAAGCGTTTCCTGCTCCAGTAGCGATTCATGTGACGCATTCTGCAAACGTCCGGGGCCGGGCTTCACGGTCTCCGACGATGGCCTGGATGCACCCGCTTCGCTTCGTTGAAACAAAGAAACCTTGAATAACAGAGGAACAGGAAGCATGACGTCGGACATCTGGAAACTTTCCGCAGTCGACATCGCCACCGCCGTCCGCGCCGGGACGTTCACGGCGGTCGAGGCGACGCAATCGGCACTTCAGCGGCTGGAAGCGGTCAACCCGCTGATCAATGCCATCGTCGACTACAACCCCGAGCGATCGCTGGCACGCGCTGCCGAGATTGACGCCATGATCCTGGCGGGTCGCGATCCCGGACCGCTGGCAGGTGTGCCGGTGACGATCAAAGTCACCAATGACGAGGCCGGCTTCGCCACGACCTTTGGCGTGGTCGCCTACAAAAACAACATCGCGGCTGAAAACGGCCCGGTTGTCGACAATCTCGAACGCGCCGGTGCCGTGTCGATCGGACGTTCGAACATGCCCTCCTTCGGGGTCCGATGGTTCACCACCTCCCGGCTTTATCCCGACAATTACAACCCGTTCGACAAGGGCATCACCCCCGGCGGTTCCTCCGGCGGAGCGGCATCGGCCGTGGCGAGTGGCATTGGTGCCATCGCGCATGGGACGGATATTGGTGGATCGGTGCGCTACCCGGCCTATGCCTGCGGTGTGCATGGGCTGCGGCCGACGCTGGGCAGGGTGCCGAACTACAATCCCAGCCTCCCCGAACGCGGGATTTCGGGCCAGCTCATGTCGGTGTCCGGCCCGCTGGCGCGCACCATCGACGACCTGCGCCTGGCTTTCGAGGCGATGGCACAGCCCGACCCGCGCGACCCCTGGTATGCGCCCGTCCCGCTGAAAGGGCCGGATGTCCCCCGCCGGGTGGCTCTGTCACTGCGACCGGACGGGCTGGATACGCAGGATGCCATCGTCGAAGCCCTGCTTGACGCGGCGGAACGGCTGCGCGACGCAGACTGGCAGGTCGACGAGATCGACACCATCCCGCCCCTGAAAGAGGCCGGCGAGGCCCAGGTCAAACTCTGGCTCTCCGAGGATTTCGACGGCACGCTCGCCGCGGCCGAGGCCGATGGCGATCCGGGCGTGATCGCCATGCTGCGCGGTCAGGAGAAACTGGCCCGCTCCATAGGCTTGCCCGAACTTCACGGCCTGCTGAAGACCCGTGCCACGCTTGCGCGCAAATGGCAGATGTTCTTCCAGGATTATCCGATCCTGCTGATGCCGAATTCGGCCGAATTGCCCTTCCCCTTCAATGAAGACCTGAAGGACGCAGAGGCCTATCTTCGCGTCTGGGATGCCCAGCTTCCCCAGCTCGGCATTCCCTTCCTGGCCCTGCCGGGCCTTTCGGTTGCAACCGGCATGAAAGGCCGGTCGCCGGTCGGCGTCCAGCTCATCGCCGCCCGCTTCCGCGAGGATCTGCTTCTGGATGCCGGAGCCGACATCGCCGCGCGGGGCGGCCCTGCGGTTCCGATTGATCCGCGTTGACGGATCCGTCGCCTGAAACGCCGGTCTGACGGCAGCAGCCACACCAGCTCCCGCGAGGCGCTGGTGTGGCCATGCCACCTGTACCAGGGGCTGACCGGCATCCTCAGACGCCCGGGCCAGGACATACCGGCCGGACAATCCTGGCCCATCCCAACCTCCCCCCCTGGCCCTGTCCCCCTTTGCCCCACCCTCATAGCGTCGGAAAGACCGCTGCTGATGAGGGAAGCCGATGTCCGAACCGATCAAGGTCTTCCGCGCCCGGAAAATCCTGACCATGGCGCGCAACCGCCCCGTCGCCACCCATGTGGCGCTGCGCGAGGGGCGGATCCTGGCGGTCGGTGATGCCGAAGATGCGGCCGGCTGGGGGGCGCCGATCGATGATCGCTTTGCCGACAAGGTGCTGATGCCCGGCCTGGTCGAGGCACATTGCCATGCGATGGAAGGTGCCGTCTGGGCCGATACCTTCCTCGGCTTCTTCCCGCGCCATTCCCCCGAAGGCAGCCTGGAAGGCGGGATCAGATCCATCGAAGACGCGGTCCAGCGCCTGCAGCGGGCCGAAGCAGCACTCACCGATCCCGATCAACCGCTGCTCGCCTGGGGCTTCGATCCGATCTATTACGGCGGCGCGCGGATGACCCGCCATGATCTGGACCGGGTGTCGACCACCCGGCCGGTGCTGGTCATGCATGCCAGCTTCCACATCATGAACGTCAACACGGTGGTGCTGGACAAGGGCGGCCTCTTCCAGGTCACCGGCGTCGAGGGCATCCTGCGCGACGGCCAGGGCGACGTCACCGGCGAGTTGCAGGAAATGGCGGCGATGCAGTATGCCCGCCAGGCCGTGGGTGCGAAATTCGCCCTCACCGAAACCAGCATCGCCTCGCTCCGCCGTTTCGGCCGCTCTGCCACCAATGCCGGCGTCACCACCTGCACCGATCTGTATGCGCCGCTCGACGATGCCGCACTCGATGCCTATGTCGCCGCCACCGCGGCCGAGGATTTCCCGGTGCGCATCGCCCCGGCCATGGCCGCCGCCGCCTGGGCGCCCGAGACTGGCATCGCCCGCATGGCGGTTCTGAAAGAGCGCGCCAACGACAAATTCCGCCCGGGCCTCGTCAAGGTGATGACCGACGGCTCGATCCAGGGCTTCACCGCCCGGCTGAAATGGCCCGGCTATCACAACGGCGCCCCCAACGGCATCTGGAACCAGCCGCCGGCCGTGCTGAAGGCGCAGATGAAGGCCTATAACGCCGCCGGCATCCAGATGCACATCCATGTCAATGGCGACCAGGCCTCGGAATTCGCCATCGACTGCCTGGCCGAAGCGCTGACCGAGGCCCCCTTCCCCGATCATCGCCACGTGCTTCAGCACTGCCAGATGGCCGATGCCGCGCAGTTCCGGCGCATGGCGGCGCTCGGCATCGCCGCCAATCTGTTCGCCAACCACATCTATTACTGGGGCGATCAGCACGCCGCCCTGACCATGGGCCCCGATCGCGCCCGGCGGATGGATGCCTGCGGCACCGCGAAGGCCGAAGGCGTGCGCTTCGCCATGCATTCCGACGCGCCGATCACCCCGCTCGCCCCCCTCTTCACCGCCTGGTGTGCGGTCAACCGACAGACGGCCACCGGCCGCGAACTTGGCCCGGAAGAAAAGATCAGCGTCGCCGACGCGCTCCACGCCATCACGCTGGGCGCCGCCTGGCAGCTGCGTCTCGACCATGTGGTCGGCTCGATCGAGGTCGGGAAATATGCCGATTTCGCGGTGCTGGAGGACGACCCCACCGGGATCGCGCCCCAGGCACTGAAAGATGTCCGGGTCTGGGGCACCATCCTGGGCGGCATGCCGCACCAGAGCGCGATCGGGGCCGCGTGATGGCGTCCCCCGGTGCGCCCGATGCACGGCCCACCATCCCGGTCTCGGTGATCGGCGGCTTTCTCGGCAGCGGCAAGACCACGCTGATGAACCGGCTGCTGGCCGAAAGCCCGGCCCGCACCGCGGTTCTGGTCAATGATTTCGGCGAAATCAACGTCGATGCCGCCGTCCTCAACTCCGGCGACGGCCTCACCTTCGAACTCGCCAATGGCTGCATCTGCTGTTCCATGGCCGACGGGCTCGCTTCCGCCATCGCACGGGCGGTCGCGGCCGGCCCCGCGCGGATCCTGATCGAGACCAGCGGTGTGGGAGAGCCGCGGCGGGTGGCCGAATACGCCCTGCTCGACCCGGCCCTGCATCTGGATCTGGTGGTGACGCTCGCCGATGCCGCCAACCTGCCCGACCAGCTGGAAGATCCGCTGGTCGGCGACACCGTCGCCCGCCAGTTCGACGGCGCCGATCTTATCCTGCTCAACCGCGTTGACATGGCCGGCCCGCAGGCGCGCGATGCCGCCCGGGCGGCGCTGCGCCGCCTGGCCCCCGGCCGGCCGGTGATCGAAACGGTGCGCGCCGAGATCCCGGCCGCGCTGCTGGTGCGCGACGAGATCACCGTCTTCGCGGCCGCCCCGCACGGTCATCATCACGCCGGCCACGACCGCATCTTCCATCCGCTGACGCTGACCGACCCGCGGCCCTTCGACCGTGCCGCCCTGAACCGGGCGCTCGGCCGCCTGCCGCGCAGCCTGCTGCGCCTGAAGGGCTGGGTGCAGTTCACCGATGCGCCCCGCCCCCAGCTGCTGCAATGGGTGCAGGGGCAGTGGGAATTCGGCCCCGAGGCGGCGGACCAGACATCCGCCACCCGGCTGATGGCCATCGCCAGCGCCCCCGGCCTCGATCTCGCCGCCCTGCTGCGCGGCGACGCAGACTGATGGCCGCCCCCTTCTTCATTCTCGCCCCCCGGAGCCCCGCATCATGACCGTGCAGACGTCCACAGCCCAGGCCGCCCCCATAACTCCAACTGCCCCCACAGCTCCGGCCGCCGACGCCATCATCGCCGCCTGGCAGGGCCTGAACCTGATCGGCGGCGAGCGGCTTGCCGCCGCAGCGACCCTGCCGGTGATCGCGCCTGCCACCGGCGCAGAAATCGGCGTCACCGCCGCATCGGGCCCGGCCGAGGTCGATGCCGCCGTCGCGGCGGCCCGGGCGGCCTGGCCCGGCTGGGCGGCGATGCCGGCACGGGATCGCGGCCGCCGGGTCGCCGCCGCCGGCCGTGCCATCCTCGACGAGCTGGAGGATCTGGCCCGGGTGCTGGCGCTGGAAACCGGCAAGGCGATCCGCACCGAATGCCGCGGCGAGCTGCGCACCGCCGCCGACATCCTGGAATTCTATGGCGGGCTCGGATCGGAACTGAAGGGTGAGACCGTCCCCTTCAACCCGCGCATGCTGACCATGACCACCCGCGAGCCGCTGGGCGTCGTCGCCGCGATCCTGCCCTGGAACGTGCCGCTGGTGCTGATGATGCTGAAGATCGCGCCGGCCCTCGTCGCCGGCAACACGGTGGTGGTGAAGGCATCGGAAGAAGCCCCCTACGCCACCTTCGCCGCCGCCGCGATCCTTGCCCGCCATCTGCCGGCCGGCGTGGTCAACGTGGTCTCGGGCACCGGCGCCGTCTGCGGCGCGGCGCTCACCGCCCACCCCGATGTCGCCAAGATCACCTTCACCGGATCGGAAGCGGTCGGCCAGGCGGTCTACGAGGCCGGCGCCGCCCGCATCGTGCCGGTCAGCCTGGAGCTGGGCGGCAAGAGCCCGATGATCGTCTGCGCCGATGCCGATCTGGCCAAGGCTGTCGAGGGCGCGGTTTCGGGCATGCGATTCACCCGCCAGGGCCAGAGCTGCACCGCCTCCAGCCGGATCTATGTCCATCAGGACCTTTACGACGCCTTCCTGGGGGCGCTCACCGCCCGGCTCGACCAGCTGGTGATCGGCGATCCGCTCGACGAGGCGACCGATGTCGGCACGATCATTTCGGCGAGGCAGATGGCGACCATCCGCCGCTATCTGGATCTGGCCGAGGCCGATGGCGCCCGCGTCATCCGCTGCGGCCGTCTGCCGGAAGATCCGGCCCTTGATCCTGCGCTGTTCATGCAGCCCACCCTGCTCACCGACATCGCCGATGATCACCCCTGCGTGCAGGAAGAGATCTTCGGTCCCGTGGCGGTGATCCAGCCCTGGGCCGATTACGACGCGGTGATCGCCCGCGCCAATGCCACTCATTACGGGCTTGCGGCCACGGTCTGGACTGCCTCGCTCTCGACCGCGCTCGATGCCACACAGCGCATCGATGCCGGCTATGTGCAGGTGAACCAGAACCTGACCATCCAGCCCAACGTCTCCTATGGCGGCTTCGGCCGCTCGGGGCTCGGCAAGGAGGCCTCGCTGGAGGCGATGCTGGAGCACTTCACCCGCAAGAAGACCATCGTCATCAATTTCGACTGAGCCGGAGCCGGATGTCGGGCACCCTTCTTATCGTCGTTCCGGCCGTCTTCGCGGCGGCCATCCTTCGCGGGATCACCGGCTTCGGCTTCGCGCTGGCCGCCGTGCCGCTGATGAGTCTGGCCGTTCCCCCCGCCCAGGCCGTCGCGGTGGCGCTGCTGCTGCAAAGCTTCGTCGGCCTGCGCGACGTGGTGGCGCTCAGGGCCGATACCGACCATCGCACCCTCGCCTTCCTGTCGCTGGGCGCGGTTCTGGGCACCATGCCCGGCATCTGGCTGCTCGACCGGTTGAGCCCGGATGTGATGCGCATCGTGATCGCCGGCGTGGTGATGCTCGGCCTGGCCGTGCTGATCGGCCGCCCCCAGGGGCTGCTGCGCCCGGGCCGCGGCAGCGCGGTCGGCGCCGGCCTGGTGGCCGGCCTGTTCTCGGGCCTCGCCGCCATGCCGGGGCCGCCGGCGATCGCGTATTTCCTCGGCACCGCCACCCCGGCGAAACGGGTGCGCGCCTCGCTGATGGTCTTCTTCTTCTTCACCTCGCTCATGGCTCTGCCGGGCCTCGCCCTGGCCGGCCAGCTGCATCGCGACCAGGTGATCGCAGCCCTGGTGGCGCTGCCGGCGCTGCTCGTCGGCACCTGGGCCGGCGGCCGGGTCTTCGCCCGGTTGAGCGAGGGCAATTACCGCCGCGCCGCGATCGGCCTGCTTGCGATCACGGCCGGCATCTCCGCCTTGCGGGGGCTGAACGGTCTGCCCTGACCGCGGCCCTCCCGACCACACACCAGACGACCACGAGACAGACGACCCAAAAACAAGACCAGAGCTGACAGAGAGGCCGAAACGGCCAGATCGACCTGACAAGAACGGGGGACGGCATCACATGCTGAACAGACTGAAGCAGTTCACGCTCGCGGCCGCGGTCGCACTCGCCCTCGGGGCAACGGCACTCGGCGGGACAGGTGCGCAGGCAGCACCCGAAGACGGCGGCACGCTGGTGGTCGGCACCACCCAGGTGCCGCGCCATTTCAACGGCGCCATTCAGTCCGGCCAGGCGACGGCGCTTGCCTCGACCCAGATCTTCGCCAGCCCGCTGCGCTATGACGCCAACTGGACCCCTCAGCCCTATCTGGCCAAAAGCTGGGAGGTGGCGGCCGACGGCCTGTCGGTGACGCTGCATCTGGTGGAGGGTGCCACCTTCCATGACGGCCAGCCGATCACGTCGGAAGACGTGAAATTCTCGATCATGACGATCAAGAAGAACCACCCCTTCACCACCATGCTGGCGCCGGTCACCGACGTCGAGACGCCGGACCCGCAGACCGCGGTCATCAAACTCGCCCATCCGCATCCGGCGTTGCTGCTGGCGATGTCGCCGGCGCTGATGCCGATCCTGCCCGAACACGTCTATGGCCAGGGCGACATCCAGTCCAACCCCGCCAACCTGAAGCCGGTCGGCTCGGGCCCCTTCATGTTCGAGGAATACAAGCAGGGCGAATACTATAAGCTGAAGAAGAATCCGAACTTCTTCATCAAGGGCCGCCCCTATCTGGACGAGGTGATCGTCCAGATCATCGGCGACCCGACCAGCATGGTGCTGTCGATGCGCCGGGGTGATCTGGACCTGGTGCCCTATGTCTCGGCCGTCCGCGACATCCAGATGCTGCAGAAGACCGAGGGGCTGACCGTCTCGGACAAGGGCTCCGACGGCTTCGGCGCGCTCAACTGGCTGGCCTTCAACACGAAGAAGCCGCCCTTCGACAACCCGGATGTGCGCCGCGCCATCGGCTATGCCATCGACAAGAAATTCATCCTGGAGCGCCTGCTCGGCGGCGTCGCCCAGCGGGCCTATGGGCCGATCGTGCCCTCCTCGCCGCTCGCCACCGATCAGGTCGAGCACTACGACCTCGATCTCGCCAAGGCGAAAGAGCTGCTCGACAAGGCCGGCCTCAAGCCCGGTGCCGATGGCGTGCGCCTGAAGATGACCGCCGACTACATCCCCGGCTTCACCGATCAGGGCCGCAACATCGTTGAATATCTGCGCACCCAGCTCCGCCAGGTCGGCATCGAGGTCGAAGTCCGTAACTCGCCCGACTTCCCGACCTGGGCACAGCGCATCTCGAACTATGATTTCGACGTCACCGAAGACAACGTCTACAACTGGGGCGACCCGGTCATCGGCGTGAACCGCACCTATCTGTCGTCGAACATCCGCAAGGGTGTGATCTGGTCCAACACCCAGCAGTACAGCAACCCGGAAGTCGACCGCATTCTGGAACAGGCCGGCCAGGAGATGGATCCGGCGAAGCGCGCGGCGCTCTATGCCGAGTTCCAGAAGATCGTCGTCGACGACGCGCCGATCCTGTTCCTGAACGTCACGCCGTTCAACACGGTCTACAAATCCAACCTGAAGAACCCGCCGCTCACCATCTGGGGTGCCGCCTCGCCCATGGACGAGGTCTACTGGGACAAGAAGTAACCGTCTCTGCCGGCGCGTGGGTGGTGCGGCCTGCCCGGGCCGCATCCACCCCCATCCATTCCCCCGCGCCCGCCCGTCCCACCCGATCCACGAGCCGGGGCACGACATGAAACGCCTGCTTCCCCTTTTCAGCCGCCTGGCATCGACCCTCGGCCTGCTGCTGGCGGTGGTGGTGCTGAACTTCCTGCTGATCCAGATGGCGCCGGGTGATCCGGTCTCGGTCATCGTCGGCGAGATGGGCGGCGCCTCGGAAGAGCTGATCGCCCGCATGCGGGCGGAATACGGGCTCGACCAGCCGCTGCACGTCCAGCTCGGGGTCTATGTCTGGAAGATCCTCCACGGCGATTTCGGCTTCTCCTATTATTTCAAGGAACCGGTGCTGTCGCTGATCCTCCAGCGGCTGCCGGCCACCATCCTGCTGGTGGTGACGGCACTTGCGGTCGCGGTGCTGGTCGGCACCCTGCTCGGCATCTTCTCCGCCCGCCGGCCGCGCGGCCCGCTCAACTATCTGGTGACGCTGGTCTCTCTCGCCGGGTATTCGGCGCCGGTGTTCTGGACCGGGCTGATGCTGGTCATCCTGTTCTCGTCGATCCTGCCGCTGTTCCCGGTCTCAGGCATGGCCGATGTCCGCGGCGCCGAAACCTTCCTCGGCAGCGTGGCCGATGTCGCCCACCATCTGGTGCTGCCGGCGGTGACGCTCGCCTCGATCTACATCGCGATCTATTCCCGGCTGTCGCGCGCCACCATGCTCGACGTGCTGGGGGCCGATTACATCCGCACCGCCCGCGCCAAAGGGTTGAGCGAGCGTCGCGTGGTCTATGGCCATGCGCTGCGCAATGCGCTGATCCCGGTGGTGACCATGGTCGGGCTGCAATTCGGCCAGCTCTTCGCCGGCGCCGTGCTGGTCGAGACGGTGTTCAACTGGCCGGGCCTCGGCCGGCTCGCCTTCGAAAGCATCCTGCGCCGCGACTACCCAACCCTGCTCGGGATCCTGTTCTTCTCGGCGATCCTGGTGGTGGTGGCCAACATCCTCACCGACATCGCCTATGGCCTCGTCGATCCGCGCATCCGCACCCGCAAGCCCGCTGCCGCGCGCAAGCCCAAAGCCACCGGAGCCCCGCGATGACCGACCAGACCGCCACCGCCGCAGGCGTCACCGCGCCCGCCGCCGACCCGGCCCTGGACGCACCGCGCCCGGTGCATCCGGCCGTCGAGTTCTTCCGCGCCTTCGCCCGCAACCAGTCGGCCATCCTCGGCATTCTGCTGCTGGCCCTGGTGCTGCTTGCAACCTTCCTCGGGCCGGTTCTCTACCCGGTCGATCCCTATTCGATGGTCGACGTGCCCTTCACCCCGCCTTTGGGCGACTACGCGCCCTTCGGCACCGATTATCTGGGCCGCGACATCCTGGCCGGCATCATCGCCGGCGGCCGGGCGACGCTTGCGGTCGGCGGCACCGCCGCCGCCATCTCGGTGGGGATCGGCATTCTGATCGGCTCGCTCGCCGGCTATTTCGGCGGCGTCATGGATGCGGCGCTGATGAAGGTGACGGAATTCTTCCAGATCCTGCCGCCGCTGCTGCTGGCCATGGTACTGGTCACCATCTTCGGCGCCTCGCTGCCGATCATCACCGTCGCGATCGGCGCGGTCGCCTGGCCGCAGGTGGCCCGCCTTGCCCGGGCGGAATTCCTGCGCATCCGCAAGCTCGACTATGTCGCCGCCGCCCGCACCTCGGGCGCCCGCGACGCCTATCTGATCTTCCGGGTGATCCTGCCGGGGGCCCTGCCGCCGCTGGTGGTGGCGGCGGGCCTTGCCGTCGGCACCGCCATCCTGTTCGAAGCGGGGTTGAGCTTCCTGGGGCTCGGCGATCCCAACACCATGTCCTGGGGGCTGATCATCGGCCAGAACCGCAACTACCTGCTTGATGCCTGGTGGACCGTCACCCTGCCGGGTGTGGCGATCTTCATCACCGTCCTGGCGATCAGCCTGGTCGGCGACGGCATCAATGATGCGCTGAACCCCAAGCTGAGGAAGCGGTGATGGCCGATCCGATCCTCTCCATCCGCGATCTGAAGGTCGAGGTCGACATCGGCGGCCGGTCGCTCTCGGTCCTCGACGGGGTCTCGCTCGACCTTTATGCCGGGCGCACGCTGGCCGTGGTCGGAGAAAGCGGCTGCGGCAAGTCGATGACCGCACTCGCCACCATGGGTCTGCTGCCCGAACGTTTCGCCGTCACCGGCGGCGAGATCCTGTTTGACGGCGAAGACCTGACCCGCCTTGCCGCCCCGCGGCTGCGCCAGCTGCGCGGCAACGCCATCTCGATGATCTTTCAGGAGCCGATGACCTCGCTCAACCCGGTGATGACCGTGGGACGGCAGATCGCCGAAGTGGTCGAACTGCACCAGGGCCGCAGCCGGGCGGAAGCGCGCGAGATCGCGCTGGAAATGCTGCGCGCGGTCCACATCCCCGGCCCCGAACAGCGGCTCGACGCCTATCCGCACGAGCTGTCGGGCGGCATGCGCCAGCGGGTGATGATCGCCATCGCGCTGGCCTGCCGGCCACGGGTGATCATCGCCGACGAGCCGACCACTGCGCTCGACGTCACCGTCCAGGCGCAGATCTTCAGGCTGCTGCGCGAACTCCAGATGGACACCGGCACCGCCATCCTGCTGATCACCCATGATCTGGGGGCGGTCGCCGACATGGCCGACGAGGTCGCGGTGCTCTATGCCGGCAAATGCGTCGAGCGCGGCCCGGTCGATGCCATCCTGGGCGCGCCCTCGCATCCCTATACCCGCGGCCTGATGTCCTGCACGCCACGGCTCCGCCTGGGGGCCGCCGCCCTTCAGCCGGACCCGCGCGGCCTGGGCGAGATCCCGGGCATGGTGCCGCCGCTCGGCCGCTTCCCGCGTGCCTGCCGCTTCGGTCCGCGCTGCGGCCTGGCCGATGCCCGCTGCCATGCCGAGGCGCCGCCGCTGGTGCCGACCGGCCCCGCCCATACGGCACTCTGCTGGCACGTCCCCCCCCATTCCGCGGAGGCGCGGCCATGAGCCTGTTTTCGGTCGAAGACCTCAAGGTCCATTTTCCCCTGCCCTCGGGCAAGACCGTGCATGCGGTCGACGGGGTCAGCTTCCAGGTCGCAGAGGGGGAATGCTTCGGCATCGTCGGCGAAAGCGGCTCGGGCAAATCCACCACCGCCCGCGCCCTGATGCGTCTGGTCGATCCGGTCGAGGGTCACATCCGCCTCGACGGCCATGATCTCGGCACCGCCGCGGGCGAGGCGCTGCGCCGGCTCCGCCCGATGATCCAGATGGTGTTTCAGGACCCGTTCTCGTCGCTGAACCCGCGGCTGCGCGCCGGGGCCGCCGTGCGCGAGCCGCTGGACCTGATGAATCTGGGCGCGAAATCCGACCGCGACGCCCGGGTCGACGCCATGTTCCGGCAGGTGGGGCTGCACCCCGATGCCCGCCGGCTGTTCCCGCACCAGTTCTCGGGCGGCCAGCGCCAGCGGCTGTGCATCGCGCGGGCCATGGTCACCAGCCCGAAACTGGTGGTCTGCGACGAGCCGGTCTCGGCGCTGGACGTCGCCATCCAGGCCCAGATCCTGAACCTGCTCAAGGGCCTGCAGCGCGATCGCGGCCTCACTTACGTCTTCATCTCGCACGATCTGGCGGTGGTGCAGCACATCTGCACCCGGGTGGCGGTGATGTATCTGGGCGAATTCGTCGAACAGGCCCCGACCGGCCGGCTCTTCGCCAGTGCCCGCCATCCCTATACCTGGTCGCTGATGGCCTCGGCGCTGTCGCCGGAACGTCATGCCGGCGGGGCGCCTGCGGACCGCTTCACCATCACCGGCGAACCGCCGAGCCCGATCGACCCGCCCCCGGGCTGCCGCTTCGCCGGCCGCTGCCCCTTCGCCACCGACCGCTGCCGCACCGAAAAACCGGCCCTGCGCCGCTTCCCCGACGACCACCAGGTCGCCTGCCACTATGCCGGAGAGCTGGAACCGCCGATCCCGGAACTCAGGGCGGCGTGAGATGCGGGGGCAGCCGACCGTCAGATGATCGACGGTGCCGCCCCCGGCTGATCCTCAACCGTTGCGATACTGGAAGCTGTAGGCGTTGATCGCCGGTACCCCGCCCAGATGGGCATAGAGCACATTGGCGCCCTTCGGGATCCGGCCGCTGCGGATCAGATCGATCATCCCCTGCATGGATTTGCCCTCATAGACCGGGTCGGTGATCATGCCCTCGGTGCGGGCCGCCAGCCGGATCGCGTCATTGGTCCCGGCCGAGGGCACGCCATAGGACGGGTAGGCATAGCCGCGCTCCAGCACCACGTCGTCGGCCGTGATCGGCCGGCCCAGCCCGACCAGATCGGCGGTGCGCTCTGCGATCCGCAGGATCTGGGCATGGGTCTCGTCGGGGGTGGCGGAGGCGTCGATGCCGATCACCTGTTGCGCACGGCCGTCGGCGGCGAAACCCACCACCATGCCGGCCTGGGTGCTGCCGGTCACCGAACAGACGATGACATGGTCGAAGTGCACGCCCAGCTCGCGTTCCTGCGCTCGCACCTCTTCGGCAAAGCCCACGAAGCCCAGCCCGCCCAGGCGATGATCCGACGCCCCGGCCGGGATGGCATAGGGCCGGCCGCCGCGGCGGCGGACATCGTCGAGCGCCTGTTCCCAGCTTTCCTTGAACGAGATGCCGAAGCCGGCATCGACCAGCTCGACCTCCGCGCCCATGATCCGGCTCATCAGGATATTGCCGACCCGGTCATAGACCGCATCGTGATAATCGACCCAGTTTTCCTGCACCAGCCGGCAGCGCAGCCCCAACTTCGCCGCCACCGCCGCCACCTGGCGGGTGTGGTTGGACTGGATGCCGCCGATGGTGACCAGCGTGTCGGCCCCCTGGGCCAGGGCCTCGGGCACCAGATATTCCAGCTTGCGCAGCTTGTTGCCGCCGAAGGCCAGGCCCGAATTGCAGTCCTCGCGCTTGGCCCAGATGGTGACGTGCCCGCCCAGCGCCGCCGACAGCCGGTCCAGCCGCTCGATCGGGGTCGGGCCGAAGGTCAGGCGATGGCGCGCGAAACGATCCAGATGCATGGTCGCAACCTCCCTCGAAAGTTGTGGGCGGCTCCCTCCGTCCACCCTGGAATCCTGTTGCGGGCCCAAGCTTCAGGCAAATGCGTTATCGGGCCACATTCTCGAAGAATTGGTCTCGATCTCGACAATTTATTGCGCCTGATTGCATCATTTACGGTAATCACGCAGTTTTTCTGCGTCAGCCGAAGGGGCCCGACATGGAAGAGGATCACAGCCTGGACCGCATCGACCGCAACATCCTGCGCCAGTTGCAGCGCGATGCGGATCTGCCGAACACCGCGCTGGCCCAGAGGGTCCATCTCAGTGCCACCGCCTGCCTGCGCCGGGTGGAAAAGCTGAAGGCGCGCGGTATCATTCGCCGCACGGTCGCCATGATCGATCCGGAAGCGGTCGACATGACAACGCTGGTTTTCGTCGGCGTGGTGCTCGACCGCTCCACCCCCGAAAGCTTCGAAGATTTCGAAACCGCAGCCCGCAGCCTCAGCGGCTGCCTGGAATGCCATCTGGTGGCGGGCGAGGTGGACTATTTCCTCCTGCTCCGCACCCGCGACCTCGCCCGCTTCAACAAGTTGCACGCTGGCGAAATTATCAAACTTCCTGGCGTGCGCCAGATCCGCACCTTTTTCGTGCTGAAAGAAATCCTGTCGACCACCGAACTGCCCGTGTGAGGGGGCGGTCTGACGGGGGCTCAGCCTCGCCGCGCCTCTTCAGCCACCGGCACCACCGCCTGGCCCACCGGTCCGTCCTTCTCCGTACCGGTGATCAGCCGGGCACCGCGCTGCAGGGTCAGATAATCCCACAGCCATTTGAACGCCACGGCGATGCGATAGCGCAGCCCGACCAGGAAATAGACATGGGCGATGCCCCAGAACGCCCAGCCGGTGAAGCCGGTCAGCTTCAGCCCGCCGCGTTTCACCACCGCCGATCGCCGGCCGACGGTCGCCAGATCGCCCTCATGACGATAGGCGAAGGGGCCGGGCACGGCCGTCCCGGTCACTCGGGCGCGGATCACCCGCGCCACATAATCGCCCATCTGCTTGGCGGCCGGCGCAATACCCGGCACCGGCCGGCCCTCGGGGCCGGTGACGGCGGCGGTGTCGCCGATCGCAAAGATCTCGGGGTGCCCCGGCACGCTCAGATCGGGGCCGACCTGGATCCGTCCGGCGCGATCGCGCGGTGCCTCGATCCATCTGCCGGCGGGGGAAGCGACCACGCCCGCGCCCCAGATGATGGTCGAGGCCGGAATCCGCCCGCCCTCGATCGCGCTGCCCGCGGCCGGCGTCACGCCCTCGGCCAGGGCCACCGACACGCCATCCATGTCGCAGGCGGTGACCCGCACACCCGTCGCCACCTCGACGCCCATGCTGTCCAGCGAGCGCCGGGCATAATCCGACAGATCCTCGGGGAAGGCGGGCAGGATGCGCGGCCCGGCCTCGACCAGCACGATGCGGGCGGCGCGCGGATCGACCAGCCGGAAATCCGGCGGCAGCACCTTGCGGGCGATCTCGACGATGGCGCCCGCCATCTCCACGCCGGTCGGGCCGCCGCCCACCACCACGAAGGTCAGCAGCCGGCGCCGCTCGTCATCCGACCGCGCCATCTCGGCCCGCTCGAAGGCGAGCAGGATCCGCCGCCGGATGGTGGTCGCATCCTCGATCCGCTTCAGCCCCGGTGCCGCCCCCGCCCAGTCGTCATGGCCGAAATAGGAATGGGTGGCGCCCGTGGCCAGGATCAGCTGGTCATAGGGAATGCGCGCCGCCCCGGCCCGCAGCTCGCGCCGCGCGGTGTCGACGCCGTCCACCTCGGCCATCAGCACCGTGGCATTGGCCTGCCGGCGCAGGATGGCGCGGATCGGCCAGGCGATGTCGGCGGGCGACAGGGTCGCGGTCGCCACCTGATACAGCAGCGGCTGAAACAGGTGGTGGTTCTGCCGGTCGACGACGATCACCTCCACCGGCGCTCCGTCCAGCGCCTTCGCCGCCTGCAATCCGCCGAAGCCGGCACCTGCGATCACCACCCGCGGCCGCCGTCCATTGGCCCGAACCTCGCCGGGCGCCGGAACACGATCCGAAGCGGTGGTCACCTCGGGCGGATGAAGATCGGCCATGATCCGGCTCCTGCTGCTGTGGCGCACTATCATATGGGCAGACATCCCCCCATCCGCCACCCGAACCACGCCCCGGACCCGCGGGTTCCCCCTGCCCGGGCCCCCCGCGCATATCCCCCTTGCAAGCCACCCCACCCCCGGGCGATCATCCCTCCCTCAGCCCCGATCTCCGCGAACCCCAAGCACACGTAAAAACCCCGGGAGGTTCGCACGCCAGATTCCCCTTATCTTTCAAACACCTGCATTTTGCAGTGACGTCACACACATACCACCGCATATCTCGCCCCGAGGTTCGCGCAAATCGGCTTTTTTCCGACGCTGAATCAGGATATTAAAAGGGGGTGAGTCGCACCCCTTGCGGGTGCGTGGATTGAAACACCTTCGACGCGGTGTATGACGCGCCATCGACAGGTCGCACCCCTTGCGGGTGCGTGGATTGAAACTCGATGACGACCGAGTGGAGTGCCCCGGGTGCCTCGTCGCACCCCTTGCGGGTGCGTGGATTGAAACCGCGGCGATCCCCGCCAGCCCGCCGGGGTGTGCGTCGCACCCCTTGCGGGTGCGTGGATTGAAACCGAAAAAATCGAAACAAACCGCTTTACAGGGAGGTCGCACCCCTTGCGGGTGCGTGGATTGAAACCGCGGTGCTCGGTGCCGACACGCTCGGCATCGAGGTCGCACCCCTTGCGGGTGCGTGGATTGAAACCGCAGATGCCCGCACCGTTTTGATTTGTAATACGGTTGCACCCCTTGCGGGTGCGTGGATTAGTAACAAAGCGCCGATCGACCGCTCCGGGACGCATGGACATCGCCGGATCAGGAGGTAGGAGATGGCCACCACCAGCAGAATCTCCATCACTCTCGCACCGGAACTGACCGACGCCGTTCATGCCGCAGTCTCCTCCGGAGAGTATGCGACCGCGGCCGATGTCGTGCAGGATGCCGTGCGGGAATGGAAGGAGCGGCGCGACCTGCCGGGCTACACGGTCGAAGAGCTGCGTGCAGCCGTGCAAGAGGGGCTTGAGAGCGGCCGCAGCACGCTTGCGACCATGGCGGAGGTCAAAGCCGAGGCACGGCGTCGGTTCCGGGCACCGGCCCCGACCATGCGGCCCCCACAACGCTGAGGCGGCCCACCCCAAAGAAAAACCGCCGGAGAGTCCCCTCCCCGGCGGCATTCCGTCCGTTCCTGGCCGTCCGCCCCGTCCGCTCACCCGGCCCGAAGCTGCCGGGTCACCGCGCCGACATTTTCCGACACGTCGCCCACATCGCGGGCGACCTGAGTGATGCTGGCGGAAATCTCGCGCGCGGCCGCGTCCTGCTGGGCCACCGCCGAGGCGATCGAGGCCGAGATGGTCTGAACCTCGCCGATGGCGGCCGAGATCGCGTGGATCGCGTCCACCGTGCGGGCAGCCTCGCGCTGGACCGAGGCGATCTGTTCGACGATTTCGTCGGTGGCCGAGGCGGTCTGCTGGGCGAGGTTCTTCACCTCGCCGGCCACCACCGCGAAGCCCTTGCCGGCCTCGCCGGCGCGGGCGGCCTCGATGGTGGCGTTCAGCGCCAGAAGATTGGTCTGGCTGGCGATGTTGTTGATCAGCTTGATGACCACGCCGATCCGCTCGCCGGCCGCAACCAGGGCCTGCACCGTCTCGTTGGTGCGCGTCGCCTCGTTCGCCGCGGTGGCCGACGCATTGGCGGCCGCGCTGGAACGGGCGGCGATTTCGCCCACCGAGGCCGAAAGTTCCTCGGTCGCCGTCGCCACGACCTGGGTGTTGGCGGTCGCCCGATCGGCCGAGCTGCCGACCCGGGCCGAGAGCGTGTCGGCGATGTCGTGGATGCCCTTGCGGCGATTGGCCTCGGCGCGCTCGTTCTCAAGCTCCGCCAGCTTCTGGGCATGGATGTCGATCAGAGAGCCGCAGGCACGCAGCGGGTTGCCCTTGGCGTCGCGGGCCACGCCGCCGATCGCCTTGAACCACCGGTAACTGCCGTCCTTCATCTTCAACCGATAGGCGACGTCATAGCCGGTGCGGCCGCTGCGATCGTTCAGGCAGGCACCGAAGGCGTCGAAAGTCGCTGCGGTGTCCTCGGGATGGATACGGTCGGACCAGGCGTTCACCTTGTCGGGGAAGCCGGTCAGATCGTCGGACCCGAAGCCCACCAGGCGACGGAATTCGCCCGAAAAACGCCACTGTGCCTTCGGATGCATGGCGTCGCCCTCGTAGAGCAGGGCATCCCAAAGACCGATACCGGCATGGCGCGCCAGCAGGGCCATGCGCTCGACATCGACCTTCTGGTCATGCACGTCGATCAGCGAGCCGCAGGCGCGCAGCGGGTTGCCCTGGGCGTCGCGGGCGACACCGCCCACGGCACGGAACCAGCGCCAGTTGCCGTCCTTCATCTTCAGCCGGTAGGTGACGTCATAGCCGGTGCGGCCGCTCTTGTCGTTCAGGCAGGCGGCGAATGCCTCGAAGGTATAGCCGGAATCCTCCGGATGCAGCCGGTCGGACCAGGACTGGACCTTGTCGGGGAAACCCTGCCGGTCGCCATGGGCAAAGCCCACCAGCCGGCGGAACTCGTCCGAGAAGTGCCACGAGGCCTTGGCATGCATCGCGTCGCCCTGATAGAGCACCGCGTCCCACAAGCCGACGCCTGCATACCGGCCGAGGAGTTCCATCTGACGGGCCGCTTCTCCGTCGGCCCCCTGCATACCGTCATTCTTCCGCCAGAACATGATGCGCGCCTGTTGATGGTGTGAACCTGCGCAGCATCTTCATGTGCGGGCGATGAAGAATACGTTAAGGGTGGGAACTTGCGACGAAGCGCCGCAACGCCTGCAGAATATTCAGGAAAGCTGTCCTATCTTGTCCGGATACGTGATTTTCTCTCGCTGGTTTCTTATGATAAACAGTCTTCGCGTTCAGTGCCCGCCGATGAACGCCGCCAGCTCCGGCGTACGCTGTGCAGCGAACAGTTCGGCAGGCGCACCACGCTCGTGAATCCGGCCCTGATGCATGAACACCAACTCGTCGCAGACTTCGCGGGCGAAGCGCATCTCGTGGGTGACCATCACCAGGGTCATGCCCTCTTCGGCCAGACGGCGCACCACCGCCAGCACCTCGGCCACAAGCTCAGGATCGAGCGCCGAGGTGATCTCGTCGCAGAGCAGCACTCTGGGCCGCATCGCCAGCGCCCGGGCGATCGCCACGCGCTGCTGCTGGCCGCCCGACAGCTGATCGGGCGTGTGATCGAAGCGGTCGGCGAGGCCCACCTTGGCCAGCATCTCGCGCGCCACCGCCTCGGCCTCGGCCGTGCCCATCTTCTTCACCACCTTCAGCGACAGCATCACATTGCCGCCGGCCGAGAGATGCGGGAACAGGTTGAACTGCTGGAAGACCATGCCGACCTTCAGCCGCAGCGCCTTCAGCTCCCGCTCGCTTTCACGGCCGTCGGCGCGTTCGCCGTCCACCGTCACCACGCCGTCGGTCGGCCGTTCCAGGCCGTTGATGATCCGCAGCAAGGTGCTCTTGCCCGATCCGCTGCGGCCGATCAGCGCCACCACCCGGCCCTCTTCGACCGAGAGATCGACCCCCTTCAGCACCTCGACCAGGCCGAAACTCTTGCGGATACCGGCCAGTTCGACCAGCGGCCGCATCTGATCAGCGGGCGACATGGAGCCTCCTTTCCAGCCGGCGGGCGGCGAATGACAGCGGGTAGCAGAGCGCGAAATAGATCAGCGCCACGAAACCATAAACGGTGAAGGGTTCGAAGGTGGCATTGGCGATCATCGTCCCGGCCTTGGCCAGTTCCACGAAACCGATGATCGAGGTCAGCGCCGTCCCCTTGACCACCTGAACCGAGAAGCCGACCGTCGGCGGCACCGCGATCCGCATCGCCTGGGGCAGGATCACCCAGCGCATGCGCTCCACATAAGACATGGCCAGGGCCTGGGCGGCCTCGGACTGGCCCTTGGGCACCGCCTCCACGCAGCCGCGCCAGATCTCGGCCAGGAAGGCGCCGGTGAACAGCACCAGCGACACGATCGCCGCCGTCCAGGCCGAGACCTCGATCCCCGCCAGCGGCAGGCCGAAGAAGATCAGGAACAGCTGCATCAGCAGCGGCGTGCCCTGGAAGGCTTCGACATAACCGCGCGCCAGCATCACCGGCAGGCGCCGGCCCGAGACCAGGGCGAACAGCGCCACCAGCCCGACCACGGCACCGCCGGCAAAGGCGATCACCGACAGCACCACGGTCCAGAGCGCGGCATCGATCAGGTTGCGCAGGATGTCGAGCGTACCGAACTCAACCATGGACCGCACCTCCGGTGGCGGGCGCAGCCCGGCCGGCGCTCAGGGCCGCACGGCGTGATGCCCTGTAGAGCAGCCGGTCGCCCAGCCGGCGCAGGATCATCCGGGTCAGGATGGCGAGGGCCAGATAGATCGCGGTCGCCGCCAGATAGGCCTCGAAAGCGCGGAAGCTGCGCGACTGGATGAAATTGGCGGCGAAGCTCAACTCTTCGGCCGCGATCTGCGAGCAGACCGACGAGCCCAGCATCACGATGACGATCTGGCTGGACAGCGCCGGCCAGATCTTGCGCAGCGCCGGCACCAGCACGACATGGCGGAAGCATTCCGCCCGGGTCATGCCCAGGCTCGCCGCCGCCTCCCACTGCCCCCTGGGTACGGCCTGAATGCCGGCGCGGATGATCTCGGCCGAATAGGCGCCGAGATTGACCACCATGGCGATCATCGCCGCCTCCACCTCGCCCAGCCGCACACCCGCCGCGGGCAGGCCGAAGAAGATGAAGAACAGCTGCACGATGAACGGCGTGTTGCGGATCAGCTCGACATAGGCGGCCACGATCCCCGCCGCCACCGGTATCCGCTCCGATCGCGCCCAGGCACACAGAATGCCCAGAAACACGCCGAAAATGCCGCCGACCAGGATCAGCTCCACCGTCAGCACCACCCCGCGGAGCAGCACGTCGGAATAGGTCAGGATCGGCGTAAAATCAAACTGATAGGCCATGGACGACCCCTTCCGGGAACGGTGGGCCGATGGGGAGACCGCATGGCGCGGGGCAAGGGGGCGGCCCCTTGCCCCGCCGGCCGCCTCAGAGATCCGCCGGCAGCGGTGCGCCCAGCCAGGTTTCCGAAATCTTCGACAGCCGGCCGTCGGCCTTGGCGGCGGCGATGATCTCGTTCACCTTTGCAACCAGTGCCGCCTCTCCCTTCGCGACGCCGATATAGCAGGGCGAGTTCTTGATCAGGAACTTGGGCTCCGGCCGGGTGCGCGGGTTGCGCTCCAGAATGGCGGCCGCAACCACATTGCCGGTCGCCACCAGCTCCACCTGCCCCGACAGGAAGGCCTGGATGGTACCGTTATTGTCCTCGTAACGGCGGATGGTAGCCTCGGCGGGGGCGATCTTGGTGAGTTCCAGATCCTCGATCGCACCGCGGGTGACACCCACCGTATGGCCGGCCAGATCGGCGGCGCCCGCGATCTTCAGATCGGCCGGGCCGAAAACGCCGTTGTAGAACGGCGCATAGGCATTGGTGAAGTCGATCACCGCCTCGCGCTCCGGGTTCTTGCCCAGGCTGGAGATCACCAGATCGACCTTGTCGGTGGTCAGGTACGGGATGCGGTTGGCGCTGGTCACCGGCACCAGCTCGGTCTTCACCCCCAGCGCATCGCCGATCAGCCGGGCCATGTCGACATCATAGCCGCGCGGCGCCATGTCGGGGCCGACGGAGCCGAAGGGCGGGAAATCCTGCGGGACCGCCACGCGCAGCACCCCCGCCTTCTGAATGGCATCCAGCCCCGCCGCCTCGGCCGTGATGCCGAAGCCGCCGGCGGCCGCCACCAGCACGGCAGCCGCCATCGCCCCCAGCACGCTGCGCCGCCGCAACCCGGTTCCGATCCGCCTGATCATCGCCATTCCCCGCACTCCCCGCTTGTTGACGCCTCGCCCTGATCGCCCGGCCCCGACCCCCGGTCGGGACGGCCGGATCCGGCACATCCCGCGGCCCCCTGTTGCCGCTGCTCATGTTTTAAGCGTGCCCATTGTTTAAGCATGAGTCAACGCCGTTTTTTGCCTTACCCCAGCATGCCACCCCTGGCATCCGCTTGCAAACCCATAGAAATCCGGCCATGCTTCCGGAAATCCAGCCGGTCCAACTGGTCTGACCGGTCTAGCCGAAGGAGCCGGATTTGGCCGGAGACAGCGTCCCCGAATACGTTGCCGAGCGCCTGCAGCGCATGATCCTGGCGGGTGAGCTTGCCCCCGGCGAGGCGCTGCCGGCCCAGCGCACGCTTGCCGAACGTCTGGGTGTCAGCCGTACATCGCTCAGGGAAGCGCTGACCGTGCTCGAAACCCTGGGCCTGGTGCGGGTGCGGGCCGGCAAGGGCGTCTTCGTCTCAGACCCGTCCGCCGACGACACCGCCCCGGGGCCGCGTGGCGACCGCTACACCCATGCCGCCCGGGTCTATCAGCTGCGGCTGGCGATCGAGCCCTTCGTCTCGGGGCTGGTCGCGATCACCGCCGCCGATGCCGAAATCGACCGGCTGGCCGAGACGGTGGCCGAGATGCGCGCGGCGCTTGCCGAGGGCGATCTGGTACGCGCCGCCCAGGCGGACGGGGACTTCCACCAGCGGTTACTGGTCGCGGCCGGCAACCCGCTCTTCCCGGCGGCGATGCGCCCGGCCGGGCCGATGCTGGCCGAAACCCGGCGCATTCCCTTCGCCAACCGCGAAAGCGTGCGCGCGCCGCTGGACGAACATGAACGCATCCTGGCGCAGATCCGTGCCCGCAGCCCGCAGGGCGCGCGCGATGCCATGCACCGCCACATCCTGTCCGCCGCCAGCCGCGCCGGTGTCGGCGTGCTGCGGCCCTGATCGTGCTTTCAGCCCCCATGAACGAAACGGACATCAGATCCATGCCGAGCTTTGCCCCCACCGCCGCCGTCAACCTCGCCTCCCGCGCGCTGGGTGCGCGCACGCTCAGCTGTTCCGACCAGTTCTTCGGGGCGCTGGAGCGGCTGATCGACGATGCCGCCCCGGTCTTCATCCCCGGCAGATACGACGAGGCCGGCAAGTGGATGGATGGCTGGGAAACCCGCCGCCGGCGCGATGACGGCCATGACTGGTGCGTGCTGGCGCTGGCCGCCCCCGGCTGGATCGACGCGATCGAGATCGACACCCGCCATTTCACCGGCAACTATCCCGCCGCCGCCGGTCTGTGGGCGCTGGCCGCAGCCGACCTGGCCGAGACCCCCGCTGCCGATGATCCGCGCTGGCAGCCGATCCTGGCCCCCGTGCCGCTTCAGGGCGATGCCCCCAACGCCTTCCTGCCCGATCCGGCGGTGCGCACGGCGGAGGGGCAGCCCTGGACACATCTGAAGCTCGACATCTTCCCTGATGGCGGGGTTGCGCGGCTGCGCATTCTGGGCCGCCCGGCCGGCCTGCCGGCGCCGCGCGCCGACGGGCTGGTGGAGCTGTCCTCGGCCCTGGGCGGCGCCCGGGTGATCGCCTGGAACGATGCTCATTACGGCGACCCGCGCAACCTGCTGCTGCCCGGCCTTGCGCCACGCATGGAGGATGGCTGGGAAACCCGGCGGCGGCGCGAACCCGGCCACGACTGGTGCATCATTCGTCTGGCGACGCCGGGCAGGGTTGCATTTATCGAAATCGACACGCGTGAGTTCAAGGGTAATTATCCCGACACCTGCTCGGTTCAGGGCGTGATGGCGCCCGATGCCGCGGATGCGGCCACCGTGCCGCAAAGCCTGTTCTGGGCAGAGATCCTGACCTCCCGCAAGCTCGGACCAGATGCGCCGCACGGCTTTACGCCCGATGCGGATCGCGTGGTGTCCCACATCCGCTTCAACATCTTCCCCGACGGCGGCGTCAACCGGCTGCGCATCTTCGGTGTGCCCGGCGCCATGGAGTGAGCGTCCAGATGCAGGCTTATCCCCGCACCATCTTAAGGCCGCGGCACCTGACCCGCGCGGCCTTCGCCCCCTTCGGCGAGGTTCTCGACGCCGCCGATCCCGGCCGCGCGCCGATCGCGATCAATGGCGGCACGACGCTGCGCTATGATCAGCTCGCGCGGGTGGAGACGGATGACGAGGGCTATGGTGCGATCAGCCTGTTTCAGGCCCATGAAGCGGTCTCGCTGCCGCTGGTGATCGAGGTGATGGAACGTCACCCCCTCGGCAGCCAGGCCTTCATGCCGCTCACCCGCTGCCGCTTCGTAATCGTGGTGGCGCCGGCCGCCAGCCGCCAGCCCGATCCGGCAAACATGCAGGCCTTCGTCACCGACGGCCGCCAGGGCGTCAGCTATCGCCGCGGCACCTGGCACCTGCCGCTCACGGTGCTGGACATGGCCCATCTTCTGGTCGTCGACCGCAAGGGCCCCGGCTGCAACCTCAACGAACACGTCTTCGCCCCCGGCACCGGCCCGCTGCTGCTGCCGCAGGAGGTTTGACGCCTCCCGCGGGCTCGGCGCCAGGGGGCACCACAATAGTCAAAGGCCCTTCATTGTAATTAACTTGAAGAATATGATCTAATATTCTTAAATAAATCCTCGCAATTTGAGGTAAATTTCCAATTCAAGAGGAAATCGTTCGTTCGGCCAGCTGGATATAAGTTGCTTTTCATAAAGTATCTGACACGCACGCACATAGGCCATCTGGTCGAATGCACAGAGGCTGCGCGCCATCCAAGCCATCACGGTATCAAGTAAGCTGAGGCGGCCGTCCACAGTTTCTCGCACAAACGGGTACATTACAAAGGCAGACTCGTTGGAGGGTGGCTCGACCCCCTCTTCGACGAGAGTAAGAAGATCACCTTTGGAAATTCGTCTTATTCTATGATTCAAATAGCCAAGCTCATGTACAACACTCGATCTTGTGTAGTATATAGTTTTTCGTTTATTTTCGATAAATCGACGAGTGACGATATCCTTGGTTAATAGAACGATTGCGTAGGTAGCTTCATTGAGGGCCTGATAAATTGCATCCGGGATCCTCTCACCGACCTCCGCCATGACATACTTCGGCTGCACGGTAAAGGAGACCTCACTCAAGCCTTCATCAGTTGAAGCTGATTTTGAGAATACACGGCTAATGAAATCGTGGATGTCTTGTGCCACCTGATTGGGCTTCTTCCAGCCAATTGAGCTAACCTCCCAACTACAGGCGATAAATACCTGCGCATCTTGACTGAGACCATCATGAATGCGGACTGAATTTCTGAAGAAATGCTTCGAAAGATGCTTAACAGACGCCCGCAATCCGGGAGAACTCGTACGAGAATCAATCAGGCGGAACTTGTCTCGATGATCGACATTCTCCGGTGGGCGGATTTTTCCCTTATCTACTGCATCACCATACAATAAAGTTGCAGCATGATACCAAATATACTCAAAATCCTGACTCAATGTTTTGAAATACCCTTCCCTCTTTGCTTCCTGCTCGAGATTCTGCACGCAAATCACAGGTAATTGGCTAGCAACTGCCGGCCACATGTTCTCCAACTTAGAATATGTATATATATCATAATATATACACCGATTTAGAAACACGCCTCGATAGTTGAGCGGGACAGGCGTGAAACGCAGTTCAATCTGATTGTAAGTGAGGCTTACTTGACTCCGACGAATACGCTCACGCAGATAATCAAATTGCTGCAACGTTTTACTCTGGAACTGCACGAACATTTCCTGATGCTCGCCGTTTGTGGTCCCAAAATCGAGCTCGCCAAATTCGACATCGTCTCGATCGAAGATGTCCCAGACCGGCTTCTGCTGCTCTTTCTCTCGCATCATCAACCGCATCGCATAATCTGAAAAGGGGTAAGCTAGTATAAACCGGAGGGATAATGAGATTTTCCTACGGTTCAATTCAACAATCGCATTCATGAGCTTGTCAAATTCGTCGAGAAAGGCCTGAGAGGCTCTGTGGGCCTTGTCTCCATAACCTATGACGGGCTTGAAGAAGGTGGAGCAGGAAACCCCCATGGAGGCGATCCGGATCTGGCCCTTGCAATCGTCGCGGCCCTGTACTGCCACCACCTCGTCAGAGGCTAGCCGTAACCTTTCAGTCATATGCTCGAAATATTCCGGGGCAAACCTACTCTTGAAAAAAATAGGATTTTCATCAATCAACTTTGCTCCCCCCCCAACCTCCGCAAAATTCTATAGAGATAGAAGCCCTTGCGGTCATTTTGATCACCCCAGTACTAAGCTACCAGGGACCTTAAGCACCCGGCTGGCCATCTGCGCCGCACGCGACAACGTCTCGCCGAGAGGCTTGTTGTTGATCGCACCAACAAAAAAAACACCGGCAGCAGCATCCCCCGCCCCAGATGTGTTCACAATGTCCTCCGATCGGACGGGCACAGCGTCCGCCGCAGCGCTTACATTCCTCCAGTTTGCAACCATCCCCCCCTCACCCATTGTCAGCAATGAAAAGGGAACAAAATGCCGTATCGGGTGACTGGAAAAACCGAAATGCGTAAGATAAGATTCAGACACATCAGGCATCAATGTACGATATTCAGCCAAGTTACCCGCAATCGCGAAGATACGGCCCATGCGGATATGGTCGAGAAGCCGGCGCAAGGTTCTTCCCACCAAGATCACATGATTGCCCAGCGACAATGCTATCCGGAAGCGACGCGCTTCGATGCACCGGTGGAGCATCTCGGCGAGATCACCCTGCTGAAGCTCATACGCATCAACAATCAGTAAATCAGGTGCCAGTGCGTCAAGATCCATTCCCGCGCTCGATCTCGATACTCCCGGATAAAATAATAGAATTTTTTCGGGGTTCCTCGTCCCAGCGACGACTAGCCCAGTGGGATTAACACCTTCGAGCAGAGGGCTGGAATGCATTATTCCCATGGCGCAGATTTCGCGAGCGAAAAAGCTAGCAACGGGAGTCAGCACACCGCCTCGTAACGCCAGGACGGACACATAGGTCGCGACACAGCGGATGGCAGGTTCAAGCGCAGCAAGCATCGATAGAGTGCTTCCACCCGCAACCGCCGTGAAATGTGTCTGTGGTACCGTGAGCAGCTCTTCAAAATTAAGGACATCAAGCTCAGCGAGCAATCTCTCAAAATTGTCCTCAGAGACAATCTCGCGCCACTCACCTGCAACTACGCCCGCAGTCTGGCAAAACCGTGTAAACCGAGCATCGGCTAAGGTCATGCTGATATCTACAAGACTCGGACCGACTGCCACAACTTTACGCATTATTATAACCTCGCATCGTCGCGATCGACCAAGCAGTTGTCACGAAAGACCGTTAGGCCCTTCACACCACAGCGATAGGCATCACGAAAAAGCTCAAACACGGCATCCACGGTACAGTTCTGATCGAGGTTGATGGTTTTCGAAATGCCGTCGTCGAGAAAAGATTGAAATCTAGCTTGAACCATCAAATGAAATAGAGGCTTGATGTCCTGTGCCAGCGAGACAAACGGCAATTTCCGCAGTCGATCATCATACCTATTTTCATCATCGTCTTTATCTTGCACCAATTTCAGATCTCGAAATACCTTAAACAGCATGCCGTCTCGATCACGCAATGAAATATACGGCTCCAAACTCTTCGAAATACCAGCGATCTCACTGCTCGTACCGCTGGGAGGCATTGAGGTCGTCGACGCGTTGCGCACACCGTAGCGCATGATATCGTCAATCAGCGCATTCCACTGATCGCGGTCGATCCGGAGTAATTTGCCCTCAAGCTTGCGGGCCACCCAGGAGCGATCCCGAAACCGGCTTTCCGCAATGGCTGGAAAAGCACCGCGTTCTGCCGCCAGTGCCACTGAAGCGCGCTTCGTATGAAAGTCGAGCACTTCGGCGATCTCGGCGGCCAAAATCGCGGTCGCGTGGCTGTCATAAGGTAAATGTAGGTGCAGCAGAAGATCGGCGAATCCCGTGATGCCAATACCGATGCGCCGTTTCTGTGCGACCAGGGGAAGCGCATCGCTGCGGCCACGCACGGTCACTTCGGTCACCGCATCAAGCATGCGCACAAGAAGAGCGGCAACTTCTCCCAGCAATGCCATATCCAGCGCATCGCCCCGTACGAGATTACTAACGTTAATGTAGCTGAAATGACATGCATCGCCCTGCGCCATTGCCAGCTCCGCACAAGGAGCAGTACTGACATAGGGCCATTGCGGAGTCGGATTGTCACGTTCGAGGCGATCACGGAACAACACACCCGGATCCCCGCAATAATGCGCCGAGACTGCGATCTCACGGAGCAAATCGCGCGCCGATAATATCTCGACCACATTTCCGGAGCAGTCACGCAACTCCCAAGCCTTATCGACCTCGACCGCCTGAAAAAATGCATCTGAAGCCAACATTGAGATGTTGAGCCGCCATTCAGCAAAATCGACGTTGCGCTTGGCCCGCAGGAACGCCCTGATACGTGGATGATCGTCACGCAAGGTCGCCATGCCCGCCGCGGGGCGCTTATTTGCAGCCCGCAATTCGTGGTCCACTGCGACAAGGTGGGCATTGAGCTGCGGCAAGCATAAGTCGGGCCAAGCAAGCTCCGACAAGTCGAAGCCAACGCCGGTTGCCTCGGCCAGCAACGCTGCCGACGTGCGCAGCAATTCCGAGTCCGGCTCAAGTTGGCTGTCACAACGCGGGCGCAATACAGTACAAGCCGCCGCGGAAGATATCTCTTGTGCGACATTCTGTAGAAGCGGCGTCCCCAACACCACTATGCCCTCGTGAATCAACGTTTCAAGCCGTGCGCCGAAGTCGGCTGTGTCCGCGCCGCCCAGCTCAGCATCGATTTGGCATAGTTTGTCTATGAGACGGCGAAACGCGCCAGCGACGCTTTGCCCCGGGATCAGTAGGCCGCGGTTTTCCATGATGAGGCGAGTTCGGCTGCCGAAAGCACTATCGAGATCAACCATCTTCGCGCCCCCGCCAACGATGCCCTACGGCCCCTCAGTTGAAGCAAAAAGAATACGCCCCTTACGTCGACCGCGCCAGTTCGACCCAGTGTGGTTCCGACAGAATGGTTCCAGCGAAAATTCCGTCGAGCGCCACGGCGACGCGCGGCACCATGTTCTTGGGCAACTGGTCTATGTCAAACCATCTAATATCGTCACATTTATGCAGTTCACAGTTCGATATTTCGCCGGAAAAAATCGACGCTTTAAAGTAAAAATCAATCCGCTCTTGCCCTGGAGCATCTCCCGGCTCAGGCGGTGTATGTACAACGTGAATCAACTGTAGTGCCTCTTGAGCGATAAAAATACCTATCTCCTCTTCCGCCTCGCGCGCAATCGCACGGCTCAGCGGTTCACCACCGTCGAGGTGACCGGCAACTAAGCTATAATAGCCGTCCATATAACCGGTACCTGCTCGACGGAGCATCAGCAGGCGCTTTCCTTCCATCAACACGAGATAAACCGCCGGAATGATCTGATGCCGAAAGGTCATGGGGAGGTAGACCTGCCAATGTGTGAGAGTCATCGTATTTCATGATACTTGGGCTAGCGCCCAATGGCGACGGGAATGATACCGGCCGGATTTCGAACTCAGATTAAAGCCGCTTACAGCTTGCTCAAAGCCATGTTTCTTCCAAATTGCACCGATTTTATGCCGCCGACGGTGCTGGACATGGCCCATCTTCTGGTCGTCGACCGCAAGGGCCCCGGCTGCAACCTCAACGAACACGTCTTCGCCCCCGGCACCGGCCCGCTGCTGCTGCCGCAGGATCTCTGATCGCTCAGCCGGACGGATCCTTCAGAAACGCCCGCGCCCGCGGATCTGCCGCGGCGGCGATGTTGATCCGAAGCCACGGCCCCTCCTCCAGCCCTGGCCGGAACACCGCGCCGGAGACCAGGCCGATGCCGCGGGCGGCCGCCGCGTCGACCAGCAGGCGGGCATCGGCTGCGTCTTCATGCGCCGCCCAGACGAACATGCCACCGCGGGGTTCGGTGAACAGCCGCCAGCCGGCCCGGCGCAGCGCCGGCAGCAGGGCGGCGCGCTGGCGGGTCAGGCGCCGGGTCAGCGCTTCTGCCGTGCGCCGCAGGCCGCCGGTCTCGATCAGCACCGCCATCACCTGTTCGGCGAAGCGCGACGAGGCGACCGAGGACAGCATCTTCACATCGACCAGCCCGCGCATCCGCGATGGCGCCGCCGCCACATAGCCGACCCTGAGTGCGGATGAGAGCGGTTTCGAGAAACTGCCCACCATCACCACCCGGTCGAGCCCGTCCAGCGCCGCCAGCCTTATGGCCGGCACGCCCTCTTCGAAGTCGGCATAGATGTCGTCTTCGACGATGGTCAGGTCGTGGCGCGCCGCAACCGTCAGCAGGCCATGGGCGATCTGGGGCGTGGTGGTCGATCCGGTCGGGTTGTGGAGCACGCCGTTGGTCACGAACAGCCGGGCACCGCTTGCGGCCGCCGCCGCGTCCAGCGCCTGAAGATCCGGCCCGTCCGCCCGGCGCGGCACCGCCACCATCCGCACGCCCTGCAGGCGCAGCAAGCCGAACAGATTGTGATAGCCCGGATCTTCCACCAGCACCGCATCGCCCGGCCTGGTCAAGGCACGGATCACCACATCCAGCGCCTGGCTGGCGCCGGTGGTCAGCATCACCCGGTCTTCCGCCACCGGCACCGACAGCCGGGCCAGGCGCTGCGCCACCAGCCGGCGCAGCCGCGGCTCGCCCAAAGGCGTGCCATAATCGATCAGCGCCCGCCCGCCCTCGCGCGTGACCCGGCGGATGGCGCGCGCCAGATCGGTGGTGTCGTGCCAGTCGTCGGGCAGTCGGCCGCCGCCCAGCCTGAGCAGCGCCGGCCGGTCGTCATAAAGCCGCCACACCCGGTCCGCCACCGCCGCCACCCCGCCCGGATCGGGGGCGGCCGGCGGCAGCGGTGCTGCAGGCGACGCCACCCGGAACCCCACCCCCGGCCGCGACAGGATGCGCCCCTCGGCCACCAGCCGGTCATAGGCCTCGACCACCGTGTTGCGGCTCACCCCCGTCTCTGCCGCCAGCCGGCGGATCGACGGCAGGGCCGCACCCGCAGCCGTCTCCGCCCCGCGCGCCTCGATCCAGGCGATCACGGCGGCGACCAGCTGATCGGCCAGCGGTTCGGGGCGGCTGCGGTCGAGGGGGGCAATCAAACTGCGGGCCTCCGATTGAACAGGGCGCGCCAACCGTACCGCCAGTCAAGGGGTACGGTCGAGCGGTCATGATGATCGCCGTTACCGGAAGCCGGGGCCGGAAATCTGTGCAACGACCGGTTCGACGAGGTCTGGGGCGGCCTCGTCCACAGGCATCCGCTGAACCGTACCTGTCGCTTCCAGGTACAGTCTGGTCGTCTCCGGGACGCCCTGTCCCTGGCGAGGGGCGGGATCCCGCGGCAGCCTGACCGGCGCGGCATGTCCGCCGCGCCTGGGAAGCTGCCGGATGACCACAGATCTCGACACCGCCGCACCACACCACGCCCGCACCGGCCGACCGGGGCGACTGGCCTTCGCCCTGCTCACCGTCACCACTGCCGGCAATCTGTTCACCCCGCTCAGCGCCCGGCTGGCGGAAGCCGATGGCCAGGGGACTGCCATGGCCGGGCTCGCCTTCGCGGCCTATGTCGGCGGCGCGCTGCCGGTGCTGCTGGCCGGCAGCGGCCTGCCCGATCGTCTGGGAGCGCTCAACACCGCGAGGCTCGCCCTCGGCCTTGCGCTCACCGCCAGTCTGGTCATGATCCTCTGGCCGGGCATTCTCATGCTCGGCCTGTCGCGCGCCCTGCTCGGCATCGCCGTCGCCGGCACCTCGACCCTCGCGCCCGCTCTGATGGCCGCGCAATGCCCGCCCGGCACCGATCCGCGGCGGATCGCGGCGCGGGTTTCGGTCGCGACCACCTTCGGCTTCGGTTTCGGTGCGGCGCTCACCGCGCTCTGCCTGCTGCTCGATCCGCAGTCCTGGATGCAACCCGTCAGCGGCCCGATCTGGATCGGCATGGCACTTCTGGCCCTCACCGGCCTGCACGGCCTGCCCGATGCACTGCGCCTCACCTCCGGGGGCACCGGCCTGCGCTGGCCCGCTTTCCCGCCCGGCACCCTGGTCTTCGGCGGCGCGATCTGCATCGCCTGGGCCGTGGTCGGGCTGGTGATCGCGGTGCTGCCCGCCAGCCTCGCCCGGGCCGGGCTCGGCGCCCATGCCGGTTTCGCCACCTTCCTGGTGATCGTGCCCGGCATCCTGACGGTGCCGGTGGCCCGGCGCATGGCCCCGGAACGGGCAATCCGCCGTGGCCTGCTGGCGCTGGTGGCCAGCTATCCGCTCATCGCCTGGGGCGCCCTGTCGGGCAGCATCGCGGCGGTCTTCGTCGGCACGGCGCTGGCGGCCACCGCCTGCTACGGGCTGATCCATGCGGGCGGCCTCGCCGGCGTGCTGATGCGGGCCGGCGAGGCCGCCACCCGGGCGACCGCCGGCTTCTTCCTGCTCGCCTATACAGGCTTCAGTCTGCCGGTGATCCTGACCGGTGCCGCCGCCGACCAATGGGGACAGACGACGGCCCTGACGGGTTTCGGTGCCGTGCTCTGCCTTGCAGCGTTGATCCTGTGGCGTCATTCCACTATCTCTACCGGCCACAAAGACTTTCCGACGCGGCCTGCGGAGACCCCCGACCAAAATGCTGACCAACAAGGGCAAATACGGGCTCAAGGCCCTGGTACACCTGGCAGGCAAAGAGCCGGGTGAATTGTCCCTGGTCTCCGACATCGCCGCCGAGAACGAGATCCCCAAGAAATTCCTCGACGCGATCCTGGGCGAGCTGCGCAATGCCGGCTTCGTGCACAGCAAGAAGGGCAAGGGCGGCGGCTATACCCTCGCCCGCCCGGCATCCGACATCCGGATCGGTCATGTGATCCGGGTGCTCGACGGCCCGCTCGCCCCGATCGCCTGCGCCAGCCGCCGTTCCTATCGCCGCTGCGAGGACTGCACCAACGAGGAACAGTGCGCCGTACGGCTGATGATGATGGATGTCCGCAATGCCATCGCCGGCATCCTCGACAACCGCACGCTCGCCGAAATGCGCAATCTGTCGGATGCCGACCGCCAGACCCTGATGTACCACATCTGATGGCAAGCGCAGCCGCCGCCGTCCCCGAGATCACCGTCACCGAAGGGCCGCTGCCGCCTTTGCCTGACGCGCCGCCGCTGGATGCCGGCCCGCTGATCCGGATCGAGGCCGACCGCAGCATCCGCCTCACCGGTCCCATCGGCGGTGCCTGCCATCTGGATGCCGCCGCCACCCGCGCGGTGCTCGACACCACCGGTGCCGCCGATCCCGCGGCCGCCCGGCTGCTGCTTGCGGAAGACATGCTCCCCGGCCTTGCCTGCCATATCCACGGCCTGCTGCCGGTTTCGGGCACGGCGGTGGTGATCGGCGGGCGGGCCGTGCTGCTCGCCGGTGCTTCCGGCAGCGGCAAATCCCTGCTTGCGGCCGAACTCCTCGCCCGTGGTCATCATCTGCTGGCCGACGGCATCGTCGTGCTCTCGGGCCTGCCAGGGCCGGCCCTCATCCTGCCGGGCCCGGCCGGGCTCACCCTGCATGCCGATGCCGGCGCCCGCTATGCCGGCCGCATCAATGCCCCACCGCCGCGGATCCGGCGGGCGGGCGTGCCGCGATTGCGTCATCTGCCGACGGCGCAGCACACGACCTCCCTGCCGGTTCTGGCGATCTTCCACCTCTGGCAGACCATCGGCGGCCGCGATCTGGAGGTGTTGCCGGCCCGTGGCCTCAAAGGCTTCCAGACCATGGAGGGCAACGTCCGCCAGCTTCACGAAGGCCGTATCCTGCGCGGGGCTCGTCCGATCTTCGCCGAGGTCGCGGCCCTGCTCGGCCGTGCGCCGCTCACTCTTCTGCGTCATCGCCGCGACTGGCAGGCCCCGGCCCGGCTCGCCGATCATATCGAGGCCATGCCATGACCGCGCACCACATCACGCCGGGCGACGGCTTCGTCTGGGTGACGGCCTATCCCAAATCCGGCAGCACCTGGCTCCGGCTGTCGCTGTGGAGCCTGAAGCATGGCGGCGCGGCGCCGGATTTCGACGTGCTCGATCAGGGCTGGCTCACCATGGCCAGCAACCGGGCGCTTTTCGATCGCAGCCTCGGCCTCGACAGTGCCTGGTTCACCGATGACGAGGCCTCCAGCCTCCGCCCGGCCGCCTTCGCACGGCGGCTGACGGCGGAACCCGGCCTGCATCTCCATCGCACGCATGAGGCGTTCACCGCCACACCCGAGGGTCGACCGGTCTTCCCCGCCGCACTGACCCGCGGTGCCGTTTATCTGATCCGCGATCCGCGCGATCTTGCCGTTTCCAATGCCCATCACTGGGGCCTGTCGATCGATGCCGCGATCGATCTCCTGACGCAGCCCGACGCCGCCCTCGACACCGGCGGCGACGGTCTTTACGGCCAGCTCCGCCAGCCGCTCGGCAGCTGGTCGGCCCATGTCGACAGCTGGACCGCCGCCGCTTTGGGGTTTCCACGGCTGATCATCCGCTACGAGGACATGGTCGCCGATCCGCACCAGGCCTTCGCGCGCATCGCCGGTTTCCTCGGCTGGCCCGATGATCCGGCAACCGTCGCCGGTGCGGTCGCCGGCACCACATTCAGCCGCCTGCAACACCGCGAAGCCGAAACCGGCTTCACCAACGCCGCCGCCCCCGGCCGACGCTTCTTCCGCCAGGGCCGCGCCGCCGGCTGGCCGAGCGCGCTCACCCCCGCCCAGGCGGCCCGGATCGAAGCCGCCCATGGCACGGTGATGGCCCGGTTCGGCTATCGCTGACTGATCCACACTCCTTTTACGATGAAGACCGGCTGTCGATCAGGCATCGCGGAGACCTCCCGGCTTGAATACAATCATTTTGAAGCTCCAAGCTGAGAGAATATGTTCTCTGCTCAAAATGAAAGCTGAAGTAACATGATGAAGAAGATCTGCAACCAGAAGATCTCCACCTCGCCTAAAGCCTGGCACAAGCCCCAGCTGAGCCAGATCCGGACGTCAACGACGGCGTTTGCTCTCCGCTCCAGCGCCGACGGCAAAACCGCCGTCTCCTGATCCGGCTCTCGCCGCGCCGGCAACCGCACCCGCCGGATCACCCCGCCGGCGCCTTGGGCACCGGCGGGGTGATCCGGGCCACACAGCCCGGGGCGCCGCGCTGCCCCCGGCCCGCTTCGCCCGACTCGCGGCCGCCCATGGCGCGACAATCGCCCTGTCCGGCGGCTATCGACCGATCCGCACCCCATTCAGAAATGACGATCGACCGTCGACTTGGCAGATAGACATCTCGCGTGCGAATACTGTAATCATATTGCTGGCTTTAAGCCGAAAGTGTGATCCCTCTATCCAGCAATGAAAGCTGCCACCACATGGCTAAAAAGGTCGACAACCGGAAGGCCCTCCCCTCACGCCAAGCCTGGCGTAAGCCCAAGCTGAGCCTGAGCCCCGCATCAGAAACGGCGTTGGCCACCGGACCATATTATGACAACGTCTCCGGCACATCCTGATCCCTTTCAGTTTCCCCCCATCAACCGTCCAGCGTCATAGCCGCCGGCGCCCCGGATACCGGCGTGGTGATCCGGGTCAAACAGCCCGGCTCGCCGAATTGCTGATGTCGGAAACCGCTATCGGTGGCATGACCAAGCTCGACAGCGACGACAACGTCTCCTGACCACGCTCACACCACCCCGTCGACCGCCCCGGCCAGCGCCTCGGGCACCGGCCCGCCAGTCAGCCAGTCGGCCAGTTCGACGGTATGAATGAAGCGGGCTTCGGGCATATGCGCGGCGATCTGGGTCAGGCAGCCCAGATTGCCCGCCGCCACCACCGCCGCCCCGGTGCGGCGCAGGTTCTGTGCCTTGCGGGCCCCCCAGCCGCCCGGCCAGTTCCGGCTGGAGCATGTTATAGGTGCCGGCAGAGCCGCAGCAGATATGGGGTTCGGCCGGCTCCAGCGGCGTGACGCCCAGCCGTTTCAGCACCTCTTTCGGCAGGTCGCGGATCTTCTGGCCGTGCTGCAATGAACAGGCAGCGTGATAGGCGACCGGCAGCCCGGCCGGCAGGCTGCGCACCGGCGTCAGATCCAGCCCCGCCAGCACCTCGGTCACGTCGCGGGCCAGCCCCGCCACCAGCCGGGCCCGATCGGCATAATAGGCGTCGCCCGCCAGAAGATGGCCGTAATCCTTGATCGGCGTGCCGCAGCCGGATGTCGTGACCACGATGGCGTCCAGCCCGCCCGGCTGGTCCGCCAGCGCCGCCCAGGCGGCGACATTGCGCCGGGCCTGGTCCCGCGCCTGCTCCATCAGCCCCATATGCTGCACCAGCGCACCGCAGCACCCGGCCTCGCGCGCCACCACCACATCGAAGCCATGGCGGGTCAGCACCCGGATGGTCGCGGCATTGATCCCCGGCGCCAGCACCTGCTGGGCGCAGCCGGCCAGCAGCGCCACCCGCCCCCGGCGGGTACCTTCGGCCGGCCAGAGCTGCGGCCGGTCGGTGGCAGCCGGTGCCGGCACCTCGTCGGGCATCAGCGCCATCATGGCCTTGAGTTCGGGCCTGAGGCCGCCCAGCCAGCGGTCGAGACCCAGCCGTTTCGCGATCCGCCCGCCGATCAGCGCCGCCCGGAACCGGCCCGGATAGGGCAGCAGCCGGGCCAGCAGGCCGCGCAGCAGCCGTTCGGGCAGTGGCCGGGTATAGGTCTCCGCCACCCGCGCCCGCGCCATGTCGGACAGGTGCATGTAATCCACGCCCGACGGGCAGGTGGTCATGCAGGCGAAGCAGCCCAGGCAGCGGTCGATATGGCGCACGACATCCGCCGTCGCCGGCTCGTCGCGCTCCAGCATACCCTTCATCATGTAGATCCGGCCGCGCGGGCTGTCGCGCTCGTCGCCCAGTTCCAGAAAGGTCGGGCAGGTGGCGGTGCAGAAGCCGCAATGCACGCAGCGCCGCAGGATCTGCTCGGCCTCGGCGATCGCGGGGTCGGCCAGGCGGTCGGGGGCGAAACTGGTCTTCATGGGCGGGTCTCCTCGCCGCGCATGCGGCCGGGATTCAGCAGACGAAGCGGATCGAAACCCTGGCGCACCCGTTCCGACAGGGCCGCGAGCCCGGGCGCTTCGGGCTCGAACACCGGCACCCGCCGGCGCAGGGGCTCGGGGCCGCGCATCAGCGTGGCATGGCCGCCGCCATTGCGGGCGACCAGGGCCCGCAGCGCGGTCGCTCCCCCGTCGTCACCGGCCTCTGCCGGCACCGCCAGCCAGACCAGCCCGCCGCCCCAGTCGATGAAGCCGCGCGCGCCGACACCCGCCACCGCATCATAGAGCAGCGCCGCGCCTGCGGCCGGCGGCACCGACAGCCGCCAGACCACCTCCCGGGACTCCGGCGCCAGGATCGGCACAACCTCGGCAATCCAATTCCACAACTTTTGGCTGTGGGCCAGATCCAGCACCGCCGCGCAGCCGCCAAGCCCGCTCTCTTCCGCCCGGCCGACCCGGTCGGCCAGCGCGCCGTCGGGACCTTCGAAGCGCACCAGCAGCGCACCGTCCCGCGCATCCGGCAGATCGGCGGCCCGCGCCAGCGTCGACGGCAGCCAGGCCAGCGCCGTCGGCTCCAGCGGCCCGGCCTGCAGCCGGGCCATGGCGGCCACCGCCGGGGCCGCCGCCATCGGCAGCACCAGGGTGACGGCATCTTCGGGCGCGGGCAGCACCTTCAATGTCATCTCGGTCATGATTGCCAGCGTGCCGAAGCTGCCGGCGATCAGCTTGGGCAGGTCATAGCCGGTGACGTTCTTGACGACCTTCGCCCCGGCCTTGAAGCGTTCGCCGCGACCGCTCACCGCTTCCAGCCCCAGAAGATGGTCGCGGGCGCTGCCGGCGCGGATCCGCCGCGGGCCGGCCAGCCCCGCCGCAACCGTGCCGCCCAGCGTCGGCACGGCACCGGATGTGCCGCAAAGCGCGGCAAGGCCCGGCGGCTCGAAGGCCAGCATCTGGCCGCGCCCGGCCAGCAGGGCCGCCACCTCGGCCAGCGGCGTTGCCGGCCGCGCGGTCAGCATCAGCTCTTCCGGCTGATAGTCCACGATGCCGGTCAGCGCCCCCAGATCCAGCCGCGCCGCCGCCTCGACCGGCCGGCCCAGCCCGGCCTTGCTGCCGCCGGCCACCACGGCCAGACTGCCTCCGGCCGCGGCCGATGCGGCCACGATCTCCACCAGCTCAGCCGCATCGGCGGGCCTGAAGCTCTCTGTGGTCATCGGCTCAGAACCTCGGCAGATGGGCGTGGGGCAGCTGCCCGTGATGGACATGCATCCGGCCCAGCTCCGCGCACCGATGCAGGGTCGGGAACACCTTGCCCGGGTTCAGCAGCCCGTCGGGGTCGAAGGCGCATTTCAGCCGCTGCTGATGGGCCAGGTCGGTTTCGGTGAACATCTCGCTCATCAGATCGCGCTTTTCGATACCGACGCCGTGTTCGCCGGTCAGCACGCCGCCCAGCCGCACGCAGGCCTTCAGGATTTCGGCGCCGAAGGCCTCGGCCCGCTCCAGCTCGCCGGGCGCATTGGCATCGTACAGGATCAGCGGATGCAGATTGCCGTCGCCGGCATGGAAGACATTGGCGCAGCGCAGCCCGTATTCGCGCGTCAGCCCGGAAATGATCCCCAGCATCTCGGGCAGCCGGCCGCGCGGGATGGTGCCGTCCATGCAGTAATAGTCGGGCGAGATCCGCCCCACGGCAGGGAAGGCCGCCTTGCGTCCGGCCCAGAAGCGCTGGCGTTCGGCCTCGTCGCGGCTTTCGCGCAGACTGGTGGCGCCGGCCGCGCGCGCAATGGCGGCGACGCGGGCGATCAGCGCCTCCACCTCGGGCCCCGGCCCGTCCAGTTCGGCGATCAGCAGCGCCTCCACATCCAGCGGATAGCCGGCATCGCAAAAGGCCTCCGCCGCATGGATCGCGTCGCGGTCCATCATCTCGAGGCCCGCGGGCACGATCCCGGCCCCGATGATTTCGGCGACGCAGGCGCCGGCATCGGCCACCTGCGGAAAGCCCATCAGCAGGGCGCGCACGGTTTCGGGCCGCGGCAGCAGCCGCACCGTCACCTCGGTCACCACCCCCAGCAGGCCTTCCGATCCGGTCAGCACGCCCATCAGATCATAGCCGCCGGCATCCATATGCCGGCCGCCCAGCCGGACCACCGTGCCGTCGATCAGCACGATCTCCAGCCCCAGGATGTTGTTGGTGGTGACGCCATATTTCAGGCAATGCACCCCGCCGGCATTCTCGGCGACATTGCCGCCGATCGAACAGGCGATCTGGCTCGACGGATCGGGCGCGTAATACAGCCCATGTGCCGCGACCGCGGTGGTGATCGCCAGGTTCGGCACTCCCGGCTGCACAACCGCACAGCGATTGGCGACGTCCACATCCAGAATACGGTTGAACCGCCCCAGGCCGAGCAGCACCCCGTCGGCCAGCGGCAGCGCACCGCCCGACAAAGAGGTCCCGGCCCCGCGCGGCACCACCCTTATGCCGCGCCGGGCGCAGATCTTCAGCACCCCTGCCACCTCGTCGGTCGTGGCCGGCAGCACCGCGACCATCGGCTTCTGGGCATAGGCGGTCAGCCCGTCATTCTCGTAGACCTCCAGCCCGGTCTGGTCGGCGATCACGGCATCGCGTCCCAGCAGGGCGCGGAATTCGGCGATCAGCTCGTCTCTCTGGGCAAGGGCTGCGGCTTCGGGGGCGGGCATGCGCATCGGGTCGTCTCCTCGGGTCGCGCGGCGCGAGGTTGAACGCAGAGCAGACATCATATACCGCCCGACCGATCCGGAAACGCGAAACGCTTCAGACGCAAAACGGCCGCCGTCCCGAAGGACGGCGGCCGTTTCGAAAGCGTCCCCCGGGCACGATCTCCCGGGATCATCGCAAGTCCGGCGCCGAAGGCTGCCGGCCGATCCGATGGATCAGCCCTGGCGGCACTTCATGCGCGGGTTGGACTTGTTGATGATGTAAACGCGGCCCTTGCGGCGCACGACGCGGCAGTTCTTGTCGCGCTTCTTGGCGCTCTTCAGGGAGTTGATCACCTTCATCGGTCTGGTCCTCGCGGGTTCACGCGCCCTCGGGCACTGCCCCGGGCTCCTCCTCAGGCGAAAAGTGCGCGGAGGATATCGATGCCCCCTGCGGCTGTCAACGCGGAAGCGCGGGGTTTTGATCATGTCCCGCGGCCGCATGCGGCCGCATCGTCGCCCCTGCCCCTGGCGGGCCGTTTCGGCCAGGATCGAGGCCATGTTCATCCAAAGCGTGGGAGCCCTGCCGATTGACCGGGTCCGAGGTGGAACGCAGCGTCAGCCTCTGTTTGCGGGCCGCCCGGCTTGCCAGTGAAAACAGATGGCCGCAGCTGCGAACGGTTGCCCATCGCCACCGTGTGCTCCGCAAGGCGCGGCGACTGATCGTCGTCGGGCGCACCGTTGGCATTCTTCTGGACGACGAATGCCGGTCGAAGGGCTCGCGCGCCTCCGGGGCGGGAAAGTATCGCGCGGCAAAGTACCGGGCGGGCGCCCGCGAAAGAGCTTCCGAGGACATCGCGGCCGGCCGCGGGGAGGCCAGAGAGGATTGGCCGCCCTGGTATCCGCCGGAAAATCTGCTCTGTCATCCCGACCATCCGGACGAGGTCGTGCCACTCTCACGCCTGTCGCCCATGGACTGGTACAGACACCCGGCAGAGCTGGTCATGCTTCACCGCTACTTCCTGTTCAACGGCTGGATCTATTCGGGCTGGCGCTATGTGATCTGCAGCCCGCTCGATCATCCGGGCAAGATCGCGATCGGCTATGACACGATGGCGCCGGTGAAGGACACGCGGAGCGAGGCCGGATGGTGGGCCCGGTGCCCGCTTGCAGCACCTGCATCCGAGGCCGTTCCCGATCAGATCCGCCCATCCGAACAGGAAGAGATACGTACCAGACCGGACGCTCAGCGCATCTCCGCAGGTCCTGTCGACCGGACATGGCTCTAGCGGCCGACCCGCCGGGCGTAAACGCGATACACCTTCAGATGGCCGCGTTCGATCAGCGTCGCGCGCGCCGCCCACATCTCGATCTCTTTCAGCAGCGCCCGGCGGAAGCCGCGGGTCATGTTGCCGCCCTCCAGCCGTTTGGCGAAGTCCGCCCAGCCGCGGCGGATCATCCGGTGAACCAGTTCGCTGATGTCGTCGCGGATGCGCACATCCAGGCGCAGCGCCTCCATGGTCGCCAGCGCATCGTCCAGGCTCCAGGGATCCGGCATCACCGGCTCCACCGCCGCCCAGGTCCGGAGATCCGGGATCACATAGCCGCTGCTCGGCAGCATGTAATCGGTGAACAGCATCTGCCCGGTCTGCGGCTTCAGCGCACCGGCCAGGTTGCGGATCAGCTGTGGCTTGTCGGGCATGGTGAACAGCGCTTCCCGGCTGATCACCGCGTCATAGATGTTCTGCTTAAGCTTGCTTTCCCCGGCATCGAAGCGCTGCACCGGCGCCTTGCGGCCAAGTCCGGCCTTGGTCGAATACTCGTTGCCGCGTTCGGCCAGCAGCGGGTCGGGCTCGAAGGCGGTCACCCAGGCATCGGTTTGCCTGGTGATCGCACGCGCCACCCCGCCCAGCCCCGCGCCGATATCCAGCACCTGCATGGAATTGTCCAGGCTCAGCGGCCGGATCAGCTCGTCGACCAGCTCCGGGCCGCCGGGCTGGATGAAGCCTTCCCCCCACAGATGTTCGGCGACCGTGATCCGGTCCACCGTCCACAGCGGCCCCTTGCCCTTCTTGCCGATCACCTGATCGTCCGACGGCGGATCGGGGTCCACCCGGTTGATCAGATCCAGGATCGGCAAGGCCGGCGTCGGTGCCGGCAGGGCGAGCACCGGCTGATTGCGCCCGCGCCACCACGCCAGGAACCGCTGCCGCAATCCCGGCCGCGTGGGCTTCCGCCGCGCTGATTGTCGCGCCATGCGTCGCGTGATCTCCGTGCCTGTCGTTCGCCCCGTCCCGGCCGCACCCGCGCGGCCCCGACAGCATAGACGGCGAAGGGCGGTCCGCTCAATCGCGGACCGCCCCGGAATGCATCAGATGCAAGGTAACGGACCATCCCCCCGTCACAACACCCCGCGCCCGCCCCCTTCGTGCGGGCGCAAGCCGCCATTGAGGCGGCGGCCAAGGGCATGGAATGCCCGCCCGGCGAGGGCCAAATAGACTCCCGCCATTGAAGCGGCGGCCAAGGCCACGGAGTGCCCGCCCGGCGAGGGCCAAATAGACTCCCGCCATTGAGGCGGCGGCCAAGGCCACGGAGTGCCCGCCCGGCGAGGGACTAAAGGACTCCAAGGGCACGGCGGCACCCACCCGGCGAGGGGCTAACAAACCCTCACCCCAGGCTCTTCGCCAGCTCTTCCTTCTTCACCTTGCCGGTCGCCGTCATCGGCAGGGCGTCGACGATGCGGATCTCGGGCACCTTGTAGACCGCCATGGCCTTGCGGCACCAGGCGTCGAGCACATCAGCGGTGATGCCCTCTGCGCGGTCGGGATCGAGCCGGATGAAGGCGACCGGCACCTCGCCCTTGTCGGCATCGGGGCGGCCGATCACGGCGCTGCCGGCGATGGCCGGGTGCTGGCCCAGCAGCGTCTCGATTTCCGACGGGAAGACGCTCATGCCCTTGACCTTCAGCATCTCCTTGCGCCGGCCCAGATAGCGGAACGATCCGTCCTCTTCGATCACGCCGATATCGCCGGTGCGCAGCCAGCCGTCGACCAGCGCCTGTTCGGTGGCCTCGGGCTTGTTGAGATAGCCCTTGAGCAGAGACGGCGTGCGGATCAGCACCTCGCCCTCGGCGCCGAGCGGCTTCAGCTCTCCGGTCGCGAAATCGCAGATCTTGACCTCGGTGCCGGGGACCGGGAAGCCCACGAAGACCGGGGCGGATTTCAGGTCGTAATCATCCGTCTGCATGCCGGTGGTGAAGGTGTCCGAGGTGTGGGTCTCGGTCATGCCGTACGAGGTTTCGCGGAGCGTGAGGCCGGTCAATTCGTGCCAGCGGCGGCGGAATTCGGGGTTCAGCTTCTTCACGAACGAGATCGTGGTCATGGACCGCAGCGACGAGAGATCGCGGGCGGTGATGTCGGGCCGGTCCATCAGTTCGACGATGTTGTCCATGATCATCGAACCGCGGCTGACCCTGTAGCGCTCGATCGCGGCCAGCACCGCATCGCCGTCCCAGCGCGCCAGCAGCACCATGGTCGAGCCGCTGAACACCGGCAGCAGCACGCCCAGATTCTCGCCCGCGATCCAGAACACCGGCAGGAAGTTCAGCAGCACGTCGGTCTCGTCGCCCGGCGACACGAAGCTCGCCGAGGCGGCCGAGGTATAGACCATGTCGCGCTGGGTGTGGATGCAGCCCTTGGGCATGCCGGTGGTGCCGCCGGTGTAGTTGATCGCGGCCCAGGCATCCAGATCGGCTTTGTGGTCGGGGCGCGGACCGGTCTCCGCCGCCAGCACCTCCATGAAGCGGCCATCGGCGCCGGCGCAGTCGCGCGGAGCCGCGAACAGCCCGGCCGGCACCGGCAGGGTCGGCTCGCCCTCGGGCGCCATGTCGGCGAAGGCGGTGGTGTAGACCGTCTTCAGCGCTGTTTTGGCCCGCACCGCCTCGACCAGCGGATAAAGCTGGTCCAGCACCACGATCACCTTGGCTTCGGTGTCGTTCAGCTCGTAGGCGAGTTCCAGTTCCTTGAACATCGGGTTGACCGGCACATGGATGCAGCCGGCCTTGAGGATGCCGTAAAAGGCGATCAGGAATTGCGGGCAGTTGGGCAGGAACACGGCGACCCGGTCGCCCGGCACCAGGCCGAGCGCGGCCAGATGGGCGGCGAAGCGGTCCGACAGCCGGTCCAGATCGCTGAAGCTGATCTCGCGGCCATAGAAGATGATCGCGGTCTTGTCGGGGTTGGCGGCCGCGCGGCGGCTCAGATAGTCGGTGATCGCGATCTCGCCCAGCGGGTAATGCGCCTGGCGCGGCAGCTCCGCCGGCCAGCGATCCTCGCGGAGCTTCGCCACATGGGCGAGATAGGCGGCTTCGTCAGCGAAGCCCGACGATGTGGCGGGCGCAGCGGCGGCGGTGGTCATGGTCCGGGCGTCTCCTCTCTCGCGCGCGGGCCGCCCGCCGTCTCCCGCTGGGGCCTGCATGCCCCGGTCTTCGGCAGCGGATCCCTGCCCCGCGCATGATCCCAAGTGAAGCACCGGCCCCGGGCTAATTCAAACGTTTATTTGATCGCCTCCGATGCATCGCTCATACTTTGCGGACAACAAGAACGAGGAAACGTTCCATATGAGCTGGGAAGCCGATATCGAGGAACTGCGCCGTCGTCAGGCGATGACCGCGCGGATGGGTGGTGAAGAGAAGGTCGCGCGCCAGCATGCCAATGGCAAGCTGACGGTGCGGGAGCGCATCGACGCCCTGCTGGACCAGGGCAGTTTCCGCGAGATCGGCTCGGTCGCCGGCCGCGGCAGCTATGATGCCGAGGGCCAGCTGGTCGATCTGTCGCCGGCCAATTTCGTCTTCGGCCGCGGCCGGATCGACGGCCGGCCGGTGGTGGTGGGCGGCGACGATTTCACCGTCCGCGGCGGCGCCGCCGACGCCTCGATCCACGAAAAGCAGGTGCAGTGCGAAAAGCTCGCCGGGGAATACCGCCAGCCGCTGATCCGCCTGGTCGACGGCACCGGCGGCGGCGGGTCGGTGAAATCCTACGAGACCATCGGCCATACCTATGTGCCCGCCAATCCCGGCTGGGAGGTGGTGGTGCAGAACCTTGAGACCATCCCGGTCGTGGCGCTGGCGCTGGGCTCGGTGGCGGGGCTGGGCGCCGCCAAGACGGTGGCGAGCCATTATTCGCTGATGGTGAAGGATATCTCGCAGATGTTCATCGCCGGCCCCGCGGTGGTGGCGCGCGCCGGCGAAAGCCTGACCAAGGAAGAGCTGGGCGGGGCGATGATCCACGCCAAAGCCGGCGCGGTCGACGATGTGGTCGACAGCGAGGCCGAGGCGTTCGAGCGCGCCCGCCGCTTCCTCTCTTACCTGCCGTCCTCGGTGGACGAACTGCCGCCCCGGATCGCGCCGACCGATGATCCCGAGCGCCGCGACGACTGGCTGATCAAGGCGGTACCGAAGGAGCGCCGCCGGGTCTACGACATGCGCCGGGTCGTGAAATCGGTGGTCGACCAGGGCAGTTTCTTCGAGATGGGCAAGTGGTTCGGCCGCTCGGCCATCACCGGCCTCGCCCGGATCGACGGCTGGCCGGTGGCGGTGCTGGCCAGCGACCCGCATTTCTACGGCGGCGGCTGGACGGCCGACACGGCGCAGAAGGTGGTGCGCTTCGTGGACCTTGCCGACACCTTCCATCTGCCGGTGGTGCATCTGGTCGACATCCCGGGCTTCCTGATCGGGCTGGATGCCGAGAAGACCGCCACCATCCGCCACGGCGCCCGGGCGCTGTCGGCGGTGTATCAGGCGCGGGTGCCCTGGTGCACGGTGGTCATCCGCCGCGCCTTCGGCGTGGCCGGCGCGGCGATGATGAACCATACTCGCGCGCGCTATCGCTTTGCCTGGCCCTCGGGCGACTGGGGCTCTCTGCCCATGGAAGGCGGCATCGAGGTGGCCTATCGCGCCGAACTGGACAAGGCGCCTGACCGCGAGGCGGCCATGGCCGAAATCACCGAACGCCTGGAAAAGGTCCGCTCCCCCTTCCGCAGCGCCGAGGCTTTTTCGATCGAGGAGATCATCGACCCCCGCGACACCCGCCCGCTGCTCTGCGAATTCGCAAACCTCGCGGCGCCGCTGCGCAGGCCGGGCTTCAGGGCGGCCGGCTTCCGGCCCTGAGCCCACGGGCCGATCCGCCACGGAAGCCCCGCCGGGCGGTGGGGCTTCCGTCCATCGGAGTGTTCCGGAATATTTGCGCAATTCGCGCCGGGATGCTGTTGTCCGGTGGATGTCTTTTGGTATCGCGAAGAAGAATGAGGTCATTGTCCGCCACCATCCAGAGCCCCATATATTTAAGACCGGCCCCCGAAAGACGGGACAGATGACTTGCCGGCAGTCCGGGTGATTTCAGTGACGCGTGAAGCCGCCACCCCCGGTGGAAAGCGATGACGCCGGCGGCCGGCGATGCCGGCGGACACGGCCTTCACATCCCCAGGGCGGCCCTTGCGACGCAGAGCCTTTGCCGATCCCTGAATCCGATCACGGGAGAGACGCATGGGCGACGGTGCAGAGCTGAGACTGGACGTAAGACGCTTCCAGGCGCCCATTTTGCGCAAAAGCCTCTTCCAGGCCATCACCTCGTTCGGCGGCTTCGGGGTGACCGCGGCCGCGATGTATCTGTCAGCCGGCGTGTCCTACTGGCTTTCCCTGGCACTGGCACCGCTTGCCGCGGGTTTTCTGGTGCGCATCTTCATCATTCAGCATGATTGCGGCCATCGGGCGTTCTTTCACCATCGCCGTGCCAATGATCTTCTGGGCTTTGCCTGCAGCCTGCTCACCCTGGCCCCCTACGCCTCGTGGCGCCATCAGCATGCCGGCCATCACGGGGTGTGGAACAATCTCGATCGCCGGGAAAGCGGTGCCGACATCTATTCATCCTGTCTCACCGTCGCCGAATATCACGAATTGAGCCCGCGGCGGCGCTGGTGGCACCGCACGACCCGCCACCCGATCGTGGCGAACATTCTTCTGCCGCCGCTGGTCTTCCTGGGGCTCTACAGGGTGCCCTTCGACACCCCGCGGGCCTGGCGGCGCGAGCGCAGGGCCGTCTATGTCACCGACATCGTCCTGGTCGCCCTGTTCGGCGGGCTCGGCCTGCTGCTCGGCTTCGGCGAGGTCGCGAGCGTGCAGCTTCCGATCATGATATTCGCATCCATCATCGGCGTATGGTTGTTCTCCGTCCAGCATCGGGCCGCAACGACGCGGTGGGCACGCCAGGATGACTGGGATGCCGTCTCGGCATCGCTCCAGGGATCGACCTATCTGCGTCTGCCGGCTGTTCTTCAGTGGTTCACCGGGAATATCGGCTACCACCACATCCACCACCTGAACCCGCGCATTCCGAACTACCGGCTTCAGGAATGCCATGAGTCGATCCCCCGGCTGCGCGACGTGCCGACCCTCTCCCTCAGAGACGGCCTCAGCGCCCTGCGCTATGCGCTGTGGGACGAGGACCACGGCCGGATGGTGATGTTCCGGGAGGCCGATCACATCCCCGCCACGCCAATGCCGGCGGCCGGCCCCGCCCCCGCAACAGCCCGGATCGCGCAGAGCGGGGACTGATCAGCCGGGATCTCCTCCACAGTCAGACGCGGCATCTTGCGACGGAAGGTACGGATCCGGTCATGCACTGCGCGGACACCCTCGCGACGCCCCGGAACCTCCACCGCAGCCCCCCATCCGGCGTAAGCCTGCCCACCGTCTTCAGCTGCCGCATCGGAATATCCGGACCATCGTCCCCGCTTTGCTGCCATTGTTCGGTGTGAATCTGAAGGTTCCGGGTCGGTGGGGGCGATGTGATCGCAGAATGTCAGGGTCTGTTCGATATCAGGGCAAGAACCCCCTGCTTGCGGTTCACCCAGCGGGCAGCTACCGGGCTCCGCCAGGCGATCAGCTCACGCACCATCTCATAATCCGCCACGGTATCCCTGGTGAAAATCGGTTCATGGTGCGCGATTCGGTTGCGAAGGGCGCGGATCGCCCGCAAATCGTCATATGCTTTCGCGCGAGCACCGGCCACGCCGAGAGCAGGAGGCGCGCCAGGAAAGGATGTCGTAAAGTGTGCTTTCCAGATGCGGCTATCCTGCCCGGCCGTGAAAATCTTCTCCCAGAACGCAAACTTCAGTTCAGCCACCACTTTGCCGACCGTCGGTTGCCGCGCAGCCACGGCCCGAAGGTCCGATTCCGGATTATAGTCAGATGCCCGTTTGGGACGCGGCAGGCTCCGTAAGAAGCCGTTCGACCAGGGCCATGTGGCACCGTGGACCTTCTCGATGGCTTCGGCCACGCCGTTACGCACGGCGACCTCACAAATCTGGAGTGGCACGATGAATGCGGCTGACAGGTCCAGATTCCATTCATAGAGCGCGAGCGCCCGTGCCCGATCGTTTCCAGTGGCCTGCAGATAGGTTGCAAAGCGCGGCGCTGATATGACACCCGGCAAGTCATGCAGTTCGGCAGGCGTGAAGACCATGGCAGGCCCCTTCTTGTTCTTGCAGTCCGGAGGAGCGTAGCCTGACCACCGGTCCATTGACTTTTGGTATCTAATGTCCTAAATTTTAGGACATCGGCTTTGAGAATGCGGGCGAAAGCCCCCCCTCATCGTCAATGGCTTACGATCCAAAACCCGCCTTACATGGCGGGTTTTGTGATTCCTGCCTGAAGGAAAGGCGGGTATCTGCGTTTTCGGAACATCCGGCCCCATGGTTGCGGTCATGATGGTGCGCGCAATATAACCATGGATAGATTTATCGCATAAAATCTGACACCTGTCTCAGTCGTCTATCCAGCACTCTTTCGGAATTCAGCACGGCGGTACCGGTCTTCGAACACGCTTTTCAGCGCCGCCGCCGCTCCATCACCCCCACAATCCCCGCCAGCAGTTCCACATCTTCTTCCGGCAACAGCTTCACCCCGTTGAGAACCTTCAGGGCGCTGTCGGACAGCGTCTGCAGTTCGCCGGGGGCGGGCAGGGTGTCGAGGAAGAAGTCGGCGATCCGCACGTTCAGGATGCGGGCGAGCTGGTCGAGCGTGCGGATGCTGGTGATCACCCGGCCGCGTTCGAAATTTGAGATGGTTTCGACGTTCTTGCGCATCAATTGGGCAAGCTGCGCCTGCGTCAGACCGCGGGCTTCGCGGAACGCTCTGATGCGTGTGCCGATGTGAATGCCGATGTCCATGGGCCCGATCCTGCGGACAAAGCCATCGGCTGACCATCTGCGTAATTCACGGGGTATTTTACCCTATGTAATTTTAGGATATGGGTGGCGTCCGGCGTGTGGTGGCCGAACGGATCAACTGGGGATGGGGCTGGGGGCATGGCGACAGGAAATCCGCAGGGCGAACGCAGATCGGGCAGGTGGTTGGTAGCCATGGCGGCGGCGGGGATCGCCCTCACCCTCCCACCCCCCGCCCATGCCGCCTGGCAGCGTCTGCCGACTGAACTTGTCCCTTTCGACCCGGCGCCGCCGGGCGGTGGTGCGGGGGGTGCGGCGCGGCCGGTCTGGTATCTGGCGGCCGAGGGGCGGGAGAGTGTGCTGGTCGCCAGCTGCCGCGCCGGCGGCGGGCCGGTGCTGTATTGGGTGGCACTGGCCGGCGCCGCCCGCGCCGGTGGGCGGGTGCCGCCGGGGGTGGCGGCGCTGGAGGTGGTGTGGCGGGTGGGGGATGGGCCCGCCCAGAACGGCATCTGTTGGGCCGGCCCCACGCCCGACATGCTGCGCCCCGAAGGCGAGAGCGGCTGGCCGGCGAGACGCGGTTCGAGATGCATGGCGCCCGGCTGCCCGTGCAGCGTTTCGACGTCACCGGCACCGCGAGCGTGGTCACCGATGTGGTGACGGCCTGCCTGCCGGTTCGCGCCGCCCCGCCTGTATCCGATTGAGGGAGGGAGCGTGGCCGGGGTCAGCCCTGGCCCGCCCGTCCCGCCCAGAATTCCGCCCCCGGAAACCGCCCCGCCGCCTGGGCGTAATAGGCGGCAAGGCGGCCGCGATACACGGCGCGCAGGCGCGCCTGCGCCGTCACCACCTGAGGAATGGCGCTGCTGTCGCCGCCCAGCGCCGCATCCACCGCGCGCGCCGCCTGGCGCCCGGCATGCAGGGCCGAGAGCAGGCCCTGGGCCGAGAGCGGATCATAGGCCTGGGCGGCATCGCCGGCTGCGATCCAGCCGGGACCCGCCAGCCGGTCCAGCGCCGTGCCGCCGGCATCGCAGGCCGCCACCTGATCGAGAGCCGCACCGGCATCGGCATGGCCGGTCAGGCGGGCCAGATGGGGGGCGGCCAGTCGGGCCGCATGCCAGCGCGGCCGGTCGGCCAGAATGCGCGCCGCCGTGGCCGGGCTGGTGTGCAGCGCCGCCATCACCGCGCCCGACGGCAGCCGTGCCGCATACCACCAGCCTTCAGGCACCGCCTCGATCACCGTGCGGTCGAAGCCCGGATCGGCCATCGGCCCCTCGGTGACGGAGAGCCGCGCGAAGATCGCGATCAGCCGGTCGTCGCGCAGCCGGCCGGCGCCCAGTTGGCGGGCCAGCGCCGCCCGCCGTCCGGTGGCGTCGATCAGCCAGCGCGCCCGCACCGGCGGCCCGCGATCGGAGAAATCGACCCGCCAGAGGGGGGCCGTATCCGGCGCCGCATCCCCGCTCTCCCGCCGGACCGCCACCACCCGCGCCCGGCGTCGGCCGGCGCCGGCATCGATCGCCGCCTGGCGCAGCGCCGCGTCGAAGGCCGGCCGGTCCAGCCGCCAGCCGGGGCCGTCGGGGCTGCGCAGGAAATCGGTCGCCTCCAGCTCCGCCGTGGCCCAGGCCGACCAGCTGCCACGGACGTGGGTGTGCCGTTCCGGATCGGGCGGCGGCAGGCCGGCGGCGCGAAAGAAGCCGGCCGCCGCCCCGGGCAGGGCCTCGCCGATCTTCGTATCATGCGCATCGGCATGCGGGCGGCCCGGATCGGCGATCATCGCCCGGCGCCCGGCCATGGCCAGCGCATGGGCCGCCACCGCGCCCGCCGGGCCGCCGCCCGCGATCAGCACATCGACCACGCGGCCGGCGGGTGCGGCCGGCCGTGCGGGATGGCCGTCAGCGGCGTCTGTCGGTGTGGCGGACACGGATCGACCGGAACTCCTCCATCTGGGCCTCGCTTTCCCAGCCGGCACGGCGGGCGTCGCTGTCGGGCCCCATCGCCGGGGCGGCAGCGGCAAAAGCGGCCTTCATCAGCGCGGCCCCGCGGCTTTCCACGAAGATCACCGGTGGCAGATCGGGATCATCCTGCACGCCCGGGCGCGCCTCGACAATGCCCTGGGCGCCGAAGCGGGCGATCATCTGGTCCATCACATCGGCAACGCTGCCGGTGAAACCGCGCATCCAGCTGGCCCGGCGCTGGAAGGCCGCCACCCGCTGGCCATGCGGCAGGTCTTCGTTCATCACGGTCTGATAGTCTTCCGCCGTCAGCACCTGGTTCGGCACCCGCGCCGGCCAGAAGGACGGCAGATACGGGTCGTAGGCGGCATCATAGCCCGACCGGCAGAAGGCCGTGTCGCCCTGCCAGGGCAGCGCCATCCAGCGCGTCACATCCCCCGGCGCCTGGGCATAGACCGGCCCGCCGGGGCTGAGCGCCACCGCCTGGGTCAGTTCCTTGCCGTAATCCTGCTCGGGCTGGCCGGCCGGGCGATGGCGCAGGCGATAGGGCGCCTGATACATGCTGCCATGGCGCATCGGCCAGGTGACCTCGCAGCCCGGATGGAAGGCATCGGCGATGCAGAAATGCAGGGCCGCCTTGTCGAGCATCGCCGGCTGGTCTTCCAGCGGCACCTGATCGATGACCTGCGGGGGCGGACCCGAGGGCCGGTCGTCGGTGAACCGCCCCTCGACCCACATTTCCATCAGCGCCGCCCGGGTGACCGACATCGGCAGATAGTTGTTCGGATCATCGGACTGGAACGAGCCGTAGGCGTCGCCATAGAGCCAGGGCCAGACGCTGGGCTCGCAGGCGATGGTGTGGGGCGCGCGGAAGGCGTTGTAGATGTTCCGCCGCAGCTCCATCCACGGGTCGTCGCCGCCCGCGGGCGGGGTCGCCAGCCTGTCGATCAGGGCGGGATCGGTGAAATCCATCGGCCCGCCGGCGCCGAACAGCCCGGCAAAGCCCTTGTTCACCCATTGCAGGCCGGTCAGCCGTTCCAGCACCGGCTGGATGTCGCGGGCGAAGGAGGCGATATCCGGCATCGGCAGCCGGCCGCTTTCGATATAGGTGTCGGTCAACAGGTCGTGGAGCGTGCGCCAGGAAATCACGTCCGGCGCATAATTCGGCGGCGCCACCACCACCCAGGCCGGTTCCACCGGCAGCGGCCGGCCATCCAGCACCACCGCCGCCGTCACCGGCCCGTCGGAGGTGTCGTCGTACCAGTCGTCGGCATTGTTGAAGCTGTTCGGATCCTCGGGCCGGTAGACCGGCGCCCCCGAGGGCGAGGCCGAGGCCCCGCGCCCGCCCAGGAACAGCAGCCGCCCGGCATCGTCGGTCCGGATCTCGCCCAGCGGCACCACCGTGTCCTTGAATTTGCCGGTGTCGAAGGCATGGTCGGCGCCGCCCGACACATCCGCGCCGGAAATGCTGCGCGGGCCGGGATCGATCACCAGGATGCCGCGCTGGGCAAAGGGCACGTCGGGGTTGCGGCGCGGCACCGCCATGGTCGCCGCCTCGGGGATGTCCAGCGCCGCCTGGAACTGGTACCAGGCCGCCTTGCGGTTCACCGGATGCACCGTCCAGGTGATGTCGGCATCCGCCGCGGTCAGCTCGCGCACCACCCGGCCCTCGGCGTCGAGGCCATAAATGCGGAACCGCGCCGCCTGCCGCTTCAGCGCGCCGGCCTCGTCGCGATAAAAACCGGGCTCTTCAGGCTGCGGTGTGGTCACTTCAGGGCCGATGTAATACGCCGTGGCGGCATCGCCGATTCGCGCCACCCCGATCGCCGGGTGGATCGCCGCGCGCACGATTTCACCGGGGACCGCGCCCCCACCGATTTCCGCCATATCCTCTGCCTCCCTCTCCGCCGGTCCCGCTCGCGAGACTTCTTCGGCACATGATGCCAGCGGCCCTCCCGGAATGCATCGGATACTTTCGTGAAGCGCGCACGAAGTCACAGCCATGCAGCTTGCGGACGAAACGAAAACCGCCGCAGCCGGGGCAGGCTGCGGCGGTCGAGTCGGCTATGACTGTATGTCCAGGGAGGAGAAGGCCGGACCTTACACGGGGGGGGCATAGCCGAAAGCGGGCACGGCGCTGGCGGCGGTCTCGACCCAGACGCTCTTCACCCGCACATATTCCAGCAGGCCTTCATAGCCGCTGGAGCGGCCATAGCCGCTCTCGCCGAAGCCGCCGAAGGGCGACATCACGCCGATGGTCTTGTAGCCGTTGATCCAGAAGGTGCCGGCCTTCACCGCCGCCGCCACCCGGTGCGCCCGGCCGACATCCTGCGTCCAGACCGCGCCGGCCAGGCCGAAACGGCTGTCATTGGCGATCGCCACCGCCTCGGCCTCGTCGTCGAAGGGGATCACCGAGACCACCGGCCCGAAGATCTCTTCGCGCGCCACCTCCATGCTGTTGGCGACGCCGGCCAGCACGGTCGGGGCATAGAAGAAACCGTCTTCCAGCCCGCCACCGGCAAGCCCCGCCGGCCGCCCGGCGCCGGCCGCGGCCTGCGCCCCTTCGGCCAGGCCGCGGGCGACCAGTTCACCGATCCGGGCATGCTGGGCACCACTCACGATCGGGCCGATCTGGGTTGCCGGGTCCAGCGGATCGCCGATCGGGATCCTGCCGGCCGCCTCGGCCAGCCGCGCCACCACCCGGTCATGCACCCGCCGGTCGACCAGCAGGCGCGAGCCCGCCACGCAGGACTGGCCGGCGCCCGAGAAGATCGCCGCCTGGGCGCCCAGAACCGCCCGGTCCAGATCGGCATCGGCGAAGACGATATTGGCTGACTTCCCGCCCAGTTCCAGAACGCAGGGCACCACCCGCGCCGCCGCCTGCGCCGCGATGCGGGCACCGGTTGCGGGCGAGCCCACGAACACCACCTTCGCACAGGCCGGGTGCGCGATCGCCGCTGCCCCGACGGTGTGGCCGGCGCCGATCAGCACGTTCACGGCCCCCGCCGGCACGCCGGCTTCGGTGATCACCGCCCCCAGCGCCACCGAGGTCAGCGGCGTCAGCTCCGACGGCTTCAGCAGCACGGCATTGCCCGTCGCCAGCGCCGGGGCCAGCTGCCAGCCGGCGGTGAAGATCGGCGCATTCCAGGGCGTGATCTGCACCACCACGCCATAGGGCTCGTAGCGGGTATAGTTCAGATGGCTGGTCGGCACGGGGATGACCGCGCCATGCAGCTTGTCGGCCCAGCCGGCATAATATTCGAACATCTCGGCGACCTTGGTCGCCTCGGCACGGGTGTCGCGCAGCGGCTTGCCGGCAGTCAGGCTTTCCAGCCGGGCGAAATCCTCGATCCGCGCCCGCACCGCCTGGGCCGCCGCCCAGAGCACCCGGCCGCGCGCGGCATGGGTCAGGCCGGCCCAGGCGGCCTGACCGGCCGTGGCTGCGGCCGCCGCCTCGTCCACCAGTGCCGCACCGCCATCGGCCAGGCTCAGCACAAGGCGGCCGGTTGCGGGGTCGATCAGGGGCAGCGCCTCGCCTTCGCCATCGACCACCCGGCCGTCGACGAAGCTGCCGATCCGGTCGGAACCGGTCAGCCGGGCAAAGATGGCGCGGATTTCGGCCGTGCTGTCGGCCGGGCGATGGGCAGTCATCTCGGTCATCTCTCGGGCTCCCGGGTCAGTCGAGTGCGGCGATGCGGTTGAAATCCTCGCCATCGGCCAGGTCGGCGGCACTCTCGCGCCAGAGGCGGCCGGCCACTTCCAGAAGCGGCATGGCCTGGCCGGTCTCCGCCGCCAGCGCTTCGGCCAGGCGCACATCCTTGCGCATCAGCCCCATGGTGAAGCCGCTGTCGAAGCTGCCCGACAGGATCCAGCGCGGGAAGTTCACCTCCGACACGCCGGCCCGGCCCGATCCGGCATTCAGCGCACCGACCAGGGTTTCGGCATCGACACCGGCGGCGACGCCCATCCGCACCGCTTCCGACACGGTCAGCAGGTGCGCGGCGCAGAGCAGGTTGTTGACCAGCTTGACCACATGGCCGGCCCCCACCGCGCCACAGAGCGAGATCTTCGCCGACAGCGCTTCCAGCACCGGCCGGGCGCGGTCGATATCGGCCGCCGCACCGCCGACCATCATGGTCAGCGTGCCGGCCGCCGCCCCCGCCGGTCCGCCCGAGACCGGGGCGTCGACCAGGGCATGGCCGGCCGCCGCCAGTGCCGCCGCCAGCCGCCGGGTCACGGCGGGCTCGGACGTCGTGGTGTCGATCACCAGCCGGCCGGTCAGATCAGCGGCCGCCAGCAGGCCGCCCTCCCCCGCCAGCACCGCCTCCACATGCGCCGCCATCGGCAGCGACAGCACGGCGATGTCTGCGGCGGCAAAGGCCGCGGCCGGGCTCGCCGCCAGCGCGATGCCGGCCGCGCGGGCGCGGTCTCCGGCATCCGGCGCCGGATCATAGCCGGTGACCGCGAAGCCGGCCCTGGCCAGCGTGGCCGCCATGGCGGCGCCCATATTGCCGAGGCCGATGACGGCGACCCGTCGGTCGGTCATGTCGTCACTCCTGAAATCTCGATGGCGGGGGAGAAGAACCGATGGCCGGGCCGGCCATGACTTGGCCGGCCGGCCTCATGATCTTGCGCGGACATCCGGGCGGGGGATGTTTTCCGGCTGTCCGCCCCCCGAAAATGAGCGCGCGCCCGCCCCCGCTCAAGCGCTATTGCCGGAACGGCGCGTTGCCGTTATGGCAACGGATGGCGACGGGTTTCGTCACCCGGCCGGCAACCATGCATGCCGGTCGCGACAGGATCAGGAGAACGGGGATCATGCTGCGGATCGACGACAAGCCGCTGCGCTATTTCCTGGCGGTGTTCGAAGCGGGCTCGATCCGGGCGGCCGCCGACGGTCTGCACATCGCGCCCTCGGCGATCAGCCGTCAGGTGGCGGGGCTCGAAGCCGATCTGGGCGTGCTGCTGATGGAGCGCACCAAACAGGGCATCCGCTTCACCGAAGCCGGCCGCCTGGTCGCCGGCCATGCCCGCCGCCGGCTGGAACTCGACGACGGTTTCGCGGCCGAACTCGCCGCCGCCAAGGGCGGCATCGCCGGCCGGGTGCATGTCATCACCGGCGAGGGCTTCGTGGTCGACCTCATGCACCACGCGGTCTCGGCGCTGGCCCGCACCTATCCCGAGGTGCAGCTCTCGATCGATGTCGGCGGCACCGACCGGATGATGCAGGGCATCCTGAAGGACGCCTATGATATCGGCCTGGTCTTCAACCCGCCGCGCCTGCCCGAACTCGACGTGCTGGCCGAGGCCGACAAGCCGCTCTGCGTGCTGGTCCCGCCCGGCCACCCGCTTGCCGGCCGCGACAGCTGCCAGCTGGCCGAAACCCTCGATCAGCCGGCGGCACTGCTCGCCGAAACCTTCGGCGTCCGCAAGCTGATCGCAGGCGCAGAGGCGGCCTCGGGCCTGCGCATCCGGCCCAAACTCGTCACCGACTCGATCAACGTCGCCATGCATTTCGTGCTCGGCGGCGCCGGCATCACCTATCTGCCGGCCTTCGCCGTCTCCCGCCAGCTCCGCCGCGGCGAGGTCCACGCCATCCCGCTCGCCGACGCCCCCCTCGCCCACGTCCCCTCGCGCATCGTCGTCCGCTCCGGCCGCCCCCGCACCGGCGCCGTCCGCGCCGTCGCCGACCTGATGGCCCGCCACATGGAAGCCTTCGGGGCGGAAGCGGGGTGATGCCAGGGGCCTGCCGCAGATCCCCTGCTAAATCTCCCGACGGATACTCCTGGATGGCCTCATACGCTCGTGCTCACACCTGGACACGTGTCCGACATGGCCGGAGCGGATCTGCTGCTGCCCGGGATGCCGAAAACCCGCTACCTCATTGCGGACAAGGGCTATGACGCCGAGGTGTGGCGGCACTTGATGGGCTCCTGAAGCCTCTTATGCTTCAATCAACCTCCGTATCGTCGCCATCGGCAGGAACAGCCGCCGGCTCTCGCCCATGAACGAGATGAACCCATACTTACGATAGAACGCGGCGGCAGCGTCGTCTTTCGCATCGACGACCACCGCGTGGACTGCAAGGGTCTGCGTCGCGAGCAGGATACGGTTCAGGGCATCCATGAGCAGGAAGGCTCCGAGACCCTTGCCCCTCATGCCGTCATCGACGGCCAGTCGGCCGAGCAGGGCAGCCGGTACGGGGTAACCTGGCAGGCGCTTCGCCTGGCCGGCCGGGAGGTTATCCCGTCGAAAGCTGGTGGCGCTCGGGCTGTAGTAGCCGCAGACCGTCAGCGTCCCGGCAGGCATGGCCACAAACAAAGACGCGGGCGACATCCCGCTTCACGTCCTGCGAAGCATGTTCGCGAATGTAACGGTCGCGTTCAGGAGCACCACACGAGAAGGCCGACCGATCGTGGCCCCTGCTATCGCGCGGCGCAATCTGCCATGGCGCATGGGCGTGCCTCATCCGGTCGCCTTCTTGTACCTGGCGAAGGCCTCGCGCAAGGCCGCATCAGGCGCCGGCGGGTTGGTCAGCGCGTCGTAGAACACCGTCCAATCCGGGCCGGACAGGGTGACGATCTCGTTCTCTCGGATGACTTTCCGGGCTTCCTCCAGCGCCGTCGCGAGGACGAACTGGCTGACTGTCTTGTGCCGGTAGCTGGCCGCGCGCTGGAGCAGGCTCTTCGACTCCGCGTCGAGGCGCAGCTGCAGCCGGTCATCCCCGGTGTCCGCCGCGCGGAGCATGGCCATTCTCCTTATCCGAACGCTCCCTATACCGTGCTCACGAATGGAGCATATTTCAAAGGATATGTTCGGAGCAGCCGGCTATAGCTCGTCGTCCGCGCCGGCTCACTGTCGAAACGGTCTGCCCCCCAACCCTCACCCCCCCGCCACCCGCACCGCCTCGGCATGCATCAGCCCCAGGATCCGCTTCTTCCAGCCCATGAAGTCCCCCGTGGTCAGGGCGTCGATGCCGCGCGGGCGGGGCAGGTCGATCACCATGGACGACCGGATGCGCCCGGGGCGCGCGCTCATCACATGGACCTCGTCGCCCAGCAGGATCGCTTCGTCGATGTCGTGGGTGATGAACAGCACGGTCTTGCGGCGCTGCTGCCAGATCTCCAGCAGCAGTTCCTGCATCACCTGGCGGGTCTGGCTGTCCAGCGCGCCGAAGGGTTCGTCCATCAGCAGGATGCGCGGGTCGTTGGCCAGCGCCCGGGCAAGCGCCACGCGCTGGCGCATGCCGCCCGACAGTTCCGTCGGATAGGCGTCGCCGAAGCCGGTCAGGTGCACCGCTTCGATCAGCTCGTCGGCGATGGCGGCGCGGGCCGCGCGGGACATGCCGTCCAGCTTCGGCCCGAACATCACGTTCTCGCGCACCGTCAGCCAGGGGAACAGGGTATAGCTCTGGAACACCATCCCCCGCTCCCGCGAGGGGCCGTCGATCGGGCGTCCGTCCAGGGTGATCCGGCCGTCATCCGGGCGTTCCAGCCCGGCCACCAATCTCAGCAGGGTGGATTTGCCGCAGCCCGAGGGGCCGACGATCACCGAGAAGGTATCCGGGCGCACGGTCAGCGACACATCGTCCAGCGCCACCACCGGGGGCTTGCCGCGGGTCTGGAAGCGGACGGACACATCCGCGATGTCAAGCAGGCTCATAGGGGTCACCACCCGATCGGAAGCGCAGGAAGGGCCAGGTCGGCGGAAGGGGGCCGGGTCAGAGGCCGGCGGCCCAGGGCAGCAGGCGCCGGCGCAGCCATTTGAACAGGGCGTCGGTGATCAGCCCCAACAGCCCGATGGTCAGCACGCCCAGCAGGATCACATCGGTGAACAGGCCGCGCATGGCGTTCAGGATCATGTAGCCGAGCCCGCTATCGGCCGCGACCAGCTCGGCCACCACCAGATAGGTCCAGGCCCAGCCCATGGTGACGCGCAGATTGTCCATCACCCCGGGCAGGCAGGCGGGCACCAGCACCTGGCGCACCACCTGGCCGCGGCTGGCGCCCAGCGTATAGGCGCAGTCGACCAGATCCCGGCTCACCCGCGCCGAGACGTCCGAGATCAGGATCAGCTGCTGAAAGAAGGTGCCGAGGAAGATCACCATGATCTTCTGCTCCACCCCGATGCCGATCCACAGAATCAGCAGCGGGATCAGGGCCGAGATCGGGATGTAGCGCATGAAGCCGGTCACCGGCTCTACCAGCGCCTGCACCGCCGGGAAACTGCCCATCAGAATGCCGATCGGCACCGCCAGCACCGAGGCCAGAAGGAAGCCCGCCAGAATCACCTGCAGGCTGGCGGCGATATGGCCGAACAGCGACAGGTTCAGGATCCGCTCCAGCCCCGCCCCCAGCACCTGGCCGGGGGTGGCCAGAAAGTCGGGCGGGGTCAACCCGCCATAGGTGAGCCCGCACCAGAGCCCGGCGATGGCCAGCACCGATGCGGTGCCGAGGCCCAGAGAGGTGCTGCGCGGCAGCGAAATCTTGGGCGAAAACAGCGTTCTGGTCCACATGGGTACCGGCCCTTCGCTCACGCTCAGTCAACCACGCCGGTCGCGATCATCCGGGCCGGTTCGGCCGCCGCCCTGAACAGCCCCGCCGCCTCGCCCAGGCTCTTCGCCATGGTGATGGTGGCAAGAATGCCGTCCGGATTGGCCGGGTCCATGAAGCGGCGGTTCATGTCGGCATCGTAGAAGGCGATGCCGGCGCGGGTTTCGGCAAAGACCGCGGGGTCTTCCAGCCAGCCGCCCACACCTTTGGCCATGATCCGGTCGGCCTCGGCCTCGTGGGTCTTCTGCCAGTCGACCGCGGCAGTCCAGGCCCGATAGAGCGCCTGCAGCGCCGGCCGGCGCGCCTCCAGCGTCGGCACCGTGGTGACCATCACATCGGTGATCAGCCCCGGCCGGCTGGCGCTGTCCGCCAGCACCGCGCCATGGGGTGTCGCCTTGCCGCGGCTCAGCCACGGTTCCCAGGTCACCGCCGCATCCACCCGCCCGGCCACGAAGGCCGCCCCGGCATCGCCGGCGGTCATGTTGCGGCTGTCGATATCGGCCAGCGTCAGCCCGGCATCCTTCAGCAGCACGCTCAGGAAGAACTGCGACACCGAGCCTTCGGTATAGGCGACCGTGCGCCCCTTCAGCCCGGCGACCGAGGTGATCTCGCGCCGGGCGACGATGCCGTCGCCGCCGCGGCTGTCGTCGATCGCGAACAGATAGGTCAGCGGCCGTTCGGTCGTCGAAAAGCCCAGCACCGTGTCGATGGTGGTGACCGCGGCATCGACCCGGCCGGCGGCCAGCGCCGGCATGCGGGTCTTCACGTCCTCCATCATCACCAGATCGACCTCCAGCCCTTCCTTCGCGAAGAAGCCCTGGTCGCGGGCGATGAACAGCGGGCCGTAACCGACCCAGGTGGACAGCGCGAGTTTGAGCTTTTCAGCCGCGCCGGCCGGTGCGCCGGCACCGAAGACGAGCGCGAGGCCAAGAGCGGCGGCGCCGAGGCGGGAACGGATCCGCATGGGCATGGGCGATCCTCCGGATCAGGGTGATGAGGGGCGCAGACGATCAGCCGGCGCGGCCGCGGAGCGCGGGCGACACGGCAAGCAGACAGAGCAGTTCGAACATCAGCGAGGCGCCGACCCAGGCGGTGCCGCCGGCCGGGTCGAAGGGCGGCGAGACCTCCACCAGATCCGCGCCGATCAGATTGAGCCCGGCGAGCGCGCGCAGCATGCGCTGCGCCTCTCGCGTGGTCAGGCCGCCGATTTCGGGCGTGCCGGTGCCGGGCGCGAAGGCGGGGTCCAGGCAGTCGATGTCGAAGGTCAGGTAAGTGGGGGCCGTGCCGGCGATCGCCCGGGCTTCGGCCATCACATCGTCCATGCCGCGGGCCTCGCACTCCTCGATGCGGATGATCCGCACCCCCTGCGCCAGCCCCCAGGCAACGTCGGATCCGTCGTACATCGTGCCGCGGATGCCGATCTGCACCACCCGTTTCGGGTCGACCAGCCCCTCTTCGATGGCCCGGCGGAAGGGCGTGCCGTGGGTGTAGCGGAAGCCGCCGAAATAGTCGTGGAACAGGTCGGTATGGGCGTCGAAATGGATCAGCCCCACCGGGCCGTCGGCGGCCAGCGCCTTCAGGATCGGATAGGACATCAGATGGTCGCCGCCGGCCGACAGCGGCAGGATGCCGCGCCGCTTCACCCGCTCATAGAAGCCGGTGATCCGCTGCAGCGTGTCCATCAGATCGGCCGGGTTGACCGGCACATCGCCCAGATCGGCCACCGCCGCCCGGGCATAGGGGTCGTCGCCTGTCGCCGGATGCAGGGGGCGCAGCATGCACGACAGGTCGCGCAGCTGACGGGGGCCGTGGCGGGCGCCCGGCCGGTTGGTGGTGCCGCCGTCCCAAGGCACGCCCAGAATGCCGATCTCCACCGCCGCCGCCGCGGCCGCGTCGATATCGACCAGCGGCAGGCGCATGAAGCTGGCGGGGCCGGCATAGCGCGGCACGTCGAAGGCGGAGACGGGCCGGAAGGCGGGGGCAGGCGCGGGGGGCGCGGCGGGACTGGTATCGGGCATGGAACGGGGCTCCGGAGAGGGGCTGCTCCGGTCAGGTTGTCATGGGGAGACACGTCCAATAAGATCGAAGTACAAAACTTCACGTCCGGATTTTGCGACGCATCATGTCCCTGCACGTTCCGCCGCTCAGCGATGTCGATCTGCGCCAGCTGCGCATCTTCCGGTCTGTGGTCGAAAATGGCGGCTTCACGCCGGCGCAGGCCGAACTCGGCATCTCCCGCTCCACGATCAGCGCCCAGATGGCGGCATTGGAAACCCGGCTCGGTCTCACCCTCTGCCGGCGCGGCCGGTCGGGTTTCGCGCTCACCGACCACGGCCAGAAGGTCTATGCCGAAACGATCAAATGCTTTGCAGCCCTCGACAATTTCCGCAGCGAGGTGGGGGTGATGCGCGGCCGGCTGGTGGGCGAACTCCGCATCGGCACGGTCGATGCGGTGGTCGAAAACCCGCGCTGCGCGCTCGATGCCGCCATCGCCGCCTTCAACCAGGCGGTGCCCGACGTCCATGTCACCCTGACCGTGGTGTCGCCCAACCAGATCGAAAGCGCGCTGCTCAACCGGCAGATGGAAATCGCCATCGTGCCGAACCAGCCGATGAATGCTGCGGTGCAACTTCAGCAGCTTTTCCACGAGGAACAGAACCTCTATTGCGGCGCCCGCCATCCGCTTTTCGGGGCAGAGGCGAAGCAGCTCACCCTCGACCGGCTGGGCGCCCAGGCTCATGCCCGGCGCGGCTACGCCATCGCCACCGGCTATGGCACGCTCTTCGCCGACCCGCCGGCCGCCACCGCCTATTCCATGGAAGGTCTGGCGCATCTGGTGTTGAGTGGCCGGTTCGTCAGCTTCCTGCCCCGCCATTATGCCGCGCAATGGGTGGACACCGGCCGCATGCGGGCGCTGCGCCCCGATCTGGTCAGTTTCGGCGTGGCACTCTGCGCCGCCCATTTCCCGGTGCCGGCGCTCTCCGAAATCGCCCGGGTCTTCCGCCAGCACCTGATCGAGGCCCATCGCGGGTGACATGCGCTGTTGCCGTCCCGGCAGGAGGTTCCCTGTTGCCGTCCCGGCAACGGCAGCGTCTCTTTAAAGCGCTTGCCGCCACCGGCCACAGTTTTGATTCTGGCGGGATGAACGGGGGTCTGCGTCCGGGGAGTGGCGCCCCTCCGTCAAATAACGTGTCGACCTTGGGAAGGTTCACGTCTCACCTCCAGCCAATCGGGGGGACGCTTCATGTCCGTCATCAAAGAAACGATGCAGCTCTGGCGGCTGCATCTTGCCGTGCTCGTGCTGGCGATCATCGCCGAGCTGATCGGCATCCAGCGCATCCCGATCGGGATCGGCGCGATCCTGCTGCTGCCGCTGCTCTACGCCTTCGTCATGGCGGCGCTCATGAACCCGAACATCGTGAAGCCGGCGGGCAAGCTGATCCGCTCGCGCGAGGTCAAGGCCGCCTCGCCGCTGATCGTGATCGCGATCATGCCGTTCATCGCCAAGTTCGGCACCACCATCGGCCCGGCGATCGACAAGATCATCGCGGCGGGCCCTGCCCTGCTGCTGCAGGAACTGGGCAATCTCGGCACCGTGCTGATCGCCTTCCCGATCGCGGTCTGGGTGCTGGGCCTCGGCCGCGAGGCGATCGGCGCCACCTTCTCGATCGCGCGCGAACCCAACATCGCGATCATCGCCGACCGCTACACGCTGAAATCCCCCGAAGGCACCGGCGTGATGGGCGTCTACGTCATCGGCACGCTGTTCGGCACCTTCGTCTTCGCGGTGCTGGCCTCGATCTTCGCCACCGCCGACATTTTTGATCCGCGCTCGCTCGCCATGGCCTGCGGCGTCGGTTCGGGCTCGATGATGGCCGCCTGCTCGGGCGCGCTTGCAACCGCGCTGCCCGAGATGAAGGACGAGCTGCTGGCCTTGGCCGGCGCCTCCAACCTGCTCACCTATGCGACCGGCCTTTATGCCGGCCTGTTCATCGCCCTGCCGCTGGTCGAAAAGCTCTACAACGCGACCCGCGGCCGGCACGAAACCGCGGCCCGCGCCGCTGCCGGGGAGTAAGGTCCATGTCGAACACCGTCTACACCGACGGCACCCTCAACGTCCCGGCCGAGCCGGACGAGCGCAAGCTCAACCTTCTGGACCATGCCCTGGTCCTGATCGTGGTCTGCGCCATCGACCTGGTGGTCAACGCGGTCAATCACGAGGTCGGCTTCCTGCACAACCTCACCGGCATCGCGGTGCTTTATGCGATCTGCCTGGCGGGTCTGGTGCTGACCAAGATCATGCCCTTCTACCTGCCGAGCGTCGCCTGGATCTCGCTGGTCGGCATGGCCGTCACCCTGCCCTTCACCCCGGGTTCCGCCTGGGTTCTGGACCAAGTGAAGGCGATCGACTTCCTGGCGCTCACCACCCCCACCCTCGCCTATGCCGGCTTCGCCATCGCGCGCGAAGAGATCCTGACCGCGAAGAAATCCGGCTGGAAGCTGGCCCTGGTCGCGGTGCTGGTCTTCTTCGGCACCTATCTGGGCTCGGTGCTGGTTGCCGAGCTGATGCTCGCCTGGACCTGACCGGCCTCCCATATCCACCTGAACGACACGCCAAACCCGTGCGCGGTGCCTGGGGCATCCTCTCCCCGGCGCCGCGCCGTCCGGATGGACCAGCGCCCCCATGTCGCTCAGCCTTTTCGACCTGTTCAAGATCGGTATCGGCCCCTCCAGCTCGCACACCGTCGGGCCGATGGTCGCCGCCCGCCGCTTCCTTTCCGGGCTCGATGCCGCCGGCCGCTTCGATGCGCTGGCCGCGGTCACGGTCGAGATCTACGGTTCGCTCGCCCTCACCGGCCGCGGCCATGCCACCGACACCGCGATCATCCTGGGGCTTGCCGGCGAAACCCCCGATGGTGTGGAGCCCGATGCCATCACCGGCATCGTCGAAGGCGTGCGCCTGTCGAAGCGCCTCGCGGCACTCGGCCGCAGGCTGATCGCCTTCGATCCCGAGACCGATCTGGTCTGGCGCATGGGCGATACCCTGCCCCACCACACCAACGGCCTGCACTTCACTGCCCGCGACGGCGCGGGTGCCGTGCTTGCGGCCGAAAGCTTCTATTCGATCGGCGGCGGTTTCGTGGTCTCGGGCGCCGAGACCGAGGCCCGGGCCGGCGATGCGCCCGTCCATGGCGACCGTGGCCCCCTGCCCCATCCCTTCACGACCGGCGCCGATCTGATCGCGCTCACCGAAGCGACCGGCCTCTCCATCGCCGACATCGTCCGGCAGAACGAGCACGCCCTCTGGGGGCCGGCCGAGACCACCCGCCGGCTTGAGGCGATCAAGGCCGCGATGCTGGGGGCGGTCGACCGCGGCCTTGCCACCGACGGTGCGCTGCCCGGCCGGCTGACCCGCCGCCGCGCCGCCGATCTCGCCCGCAGGCTCGCCGAGCGCGCCGGCGCCAACACGCTCCCCGCCCTCGACGGGTTCGAGCGGCTGTCGGCCTATGCGATCGCGGTCAATGAAGAGAATGCCGCCGGCGGCCGCATCGTCACCGCGCCCACCAATGGTGCCGCCGGCATCGTGCCGGCGGTGCTGGCCTGGCTGCTCCGCCATTCCGGCACCGGCAGCGAGGCCGCGGCCGACACCCTGCTCTTCACCGCCGCGGCGATCGGCATGCTCTACAAGCTCAACGCCTCGATCTCCGGCGCCGAGGTCGGCTGCCAGGGAGAGGTCGGCGTCGCCAGTTCCATGGCCGCGGGCGGCCTTGCCGCCGCCCTCGGCGGCACGCCCGCACAGGTCGAGAACGCCGCTGAGATCGCCATGGAACACCATCTGGGCATGACCTGCGATCCGGTCGCCGGCCTGGTCCAGATCCCCTGCATCGAACGCAACGCCATGGGGGCCGTCAAGGCGGTGAACGCCGCCCTTCTGGCGCTCGCCGGCGACGGCCGCCACGTGGTCTCGCTCGACACGGTGATCCGGACCATGAAAGAGACCGGCCACGACATGCAGAGCAAATACAAGGAAACCAGCCTGGGCGGCCTGGCCGTCAACGTGCCGGTCTGCTGACCAGCGGACGGATGCCTCCCCAACGCGGGCCACAAAAACCAGAGGACGCCGATCCAGATGCCGGACAACAATGCTCCCCGCAACGACGTCGCCATCGATCCCGCCGTTGCGGCCATCGCCGCCGAGATGCGCGGCTGGCGCCACCATCTCCACGCCCATCCCGAAACCGCCTTCGAAGAGCACGAGACCGCGGCTTTCGTCGCGGGCAAGCTTGCCGGGTTCGGCATCGAGGTTACGACCGGCATCGGCCGCACCGGTGTGGTCGGCACCATTCATGGTCGCCAGGGTGCCGGCCCCGCGATTGCGCTCCGCGCCGACATGGATGCGCTGCACGTGACCGAGGTCAACGACTTCGCCCACCGCTCGCGTCATCCCGGCCGCATGCATGCCTGCGGTCATGACGGCCACACCGCCATGCTGCTGGGTGCTGCCAAAGTGCTGGCGGCGGATCCCGATTTCGCCGGCACCGTCCATCTGATCTTCCAGCCCGCGGAAGAGAACGAGGGCGGCGGCCGGGCGATGGTCGAAGACGGGCTCTTCACCCGCTTCCCGGCCGACATGGTCTTCGGCATGCACAACTGGCCGGGCCTGGCGCTCGGCCGGATGGCGATGGCGCCGGGGCCGATGATGGCCGGGTTCGACATTTTCGAAATCACCATCCGCGGCCGCGGCTGCCATGCCGCCATGCCCGATCTGGGCCGCGATGCGGTGACGGCGGCGGCCCATCTGGTCACCCAGCTGCAGACCATTCCGGGCCGGTCGATCAACCCGCTCGACGGCGCGGTGGTCTCTGTCACCCAGATCCATGGCGGCGACACCTGGAACGTGATCCCCGAGACGATCGTGATCCGCGGCACCGCGCGCAGCTTCCGGCCCGAGGTTCAGGCGGTGATCGAACGCCGCCTCGCCACCCTGGTGGAACATTCGGCCGCCGCGCACGAGTGCACGGGCGAGCTGCGCTATGAGCGCCGCTATCCCGCCACCATCAACACCGCCACCGAAACCGCGCTCGCGGCAACCGCCGCGGCGAGGGTGGTCGGCGAGGCCGCCATCGACCACAGCCCCACCCCCTCAATGGCCTCGGAAGACTTCGCCTTCATGCTGGGCGAAAAGCCCGGCTGCTATGTCTGGCTCGGCAACGGCCCGACCGAGGGCGGCTGCCTGCTCCACAACCCGGCCTACGACTTCAACGACGATGCCGCCCCGATCGGCGCCAGCTGGTGGGTGCAGCTGGTCCGCACCGTGCTCGCCGGCTGAAGACCCGTCCGGGCCTACCCCGCCGCCTCCCCCCGGCCCCGCTCCAACTCGCGGATCACGTATTCGCGCAGCCGCTGGGCCGGGGGGCCGATATCGGCGGCCACCAGCAGCGCCATCTCAGTATCGGCCAAGGCCGGCAGCCCGGCCTCTTCATCCAGCATCACCAGATCCGCCGGCACCATGTCCTTGGGCAGCACCGTCACCCCCAGCCCGGCGCGCACCGCGGCATGGGTGCCGGTCAGCGCGCCGCAGGTATAGGCGATCCGCCAGGGCCGGCCCGCCGTATCCAGCGCATCGGTCGCGCGCTTGCGATAGACGCAGGGCGCCGGCGACACCGCCAGCGGCAGGGGCCCCTGGCGCATCGCCACCCCGCGTTCGGCCGCCACCCAGACCAGCGGCTCGCGCCAGACCCGGGTGCCGAGCAGCGGCGCGCTCGGCTCGCGCTTCACCAGGGCCAGATCCAGATCGCCGGCCGCGAAGCGGTCGAACAGGTTCAGCGTCAGATCGCAGGTGACCTCCAGCCCCACCGCCGGATGTTCCTGGGCAAAGCGCGCCAGCACCCCGGGCAGATGGCTGGTCGCGAAATCCTCGGGCGCCCCCAGCCGTACCAGGCCCGCAATCTCGGGCTGGCGCACCCGGTCCATCAGTTCGTCGTTCAGCGCCAGGATCCGGCGGGCATAGTCGACGATCACCTGGCCTTCGCCGGTCAGCCGCACATGGCGGGGGCCGCGCTCCAGCAGCACCGCTCCCACCCTCTCTTCCAGCCGCTTGATCTGCAGCGAAATGGTGGACTGGTTGCGCAGCAGCCGGTCGGCGGCGCGGGAAAACCCGCCCGCATCGGCCACGGTCACCAGCGTGCGCAGCAGGTCGACATCCAGGTTTACGGGTGCAGCCATTGCCATCCTCAATATTTACCATCGCAATGGAAAGGCATCGAATTATCAATTTCTCAAAAGACATGGTGCGGGGCAGCATAGGGTCAAGCCGGCATCATCCGGGCCGGCGACGCCTGAGCGGAGCGGAGGCGCGCCCATGACTGACCAGACCCCCCATCGGCCCCGACCCGGCCCCCGGCATGGTTGGACCAACCAGCCGATCAGCATCGTTTTCGGCGACGGCATCGGCCCCGAGGTGATGCAGGCGAGCCTCAGGATCCTGCTTGCGGCCGGCGCGCGCATCGCGGTGGAACCGGTGGATCTGAGCGGCCGCCCCGGGGATGCGGAGGAAGATCATGCCCGGCTGCTCTCGGCCGCCCGGCAGAGCCTGCGCCGCACCGGCGTGCTCTACCGCGCCCCGGTCACCACGCCGCCGGCCGGGGTGGCCTGCCCGGTGCAGGTGCTCAGCCGCGATGCCGATCTCTTCGCCACCACCCGCCCCTGCCGGGCCATGGCGCCGGCCATCGCCACCCGCCACCCGGCGATGGATCTGATCATCGTTCACGACCTGCCCGGGGCGGCCCGGGGCGATGCCCGGCAGATGCGGGCCGAGCGGCTTCTGCACCATGCCTTTGCGGTGGCGCGCCGGCAGGGGCTTCGCCGGCTCGATGCCTTCGTCGAACATCCGGATGCGCTGACGGCAGAGCTGTTCGATGCCGTCGCCGGCCATTATCCCGACATCGCCGCCGGCCGCCGGCGCCTTGAAACCGGTCTGGCCGGGCTGGTCGATCGTCCGAACGGCTTTGGTGTCGTGGTCGTGCCGGGCCGCCATGGCGATCTGGTGGCGACGCTCGCCGCCCGCCTTGCCGGCGGCGTGGGGCTTGCCCCCTCGGCCGCGCTCGGCACCGATTGCGCCATGTTCTCAACCGTGCACGGCACGGCGCCACAGCTGGCCGGGCGCGACCGGGCCAACCCGTCGGCCATGCTGCTCGCGGGCGTGATGATGCTGCACCATATCGGCCAGCATCGGGTTGCAGAATGCGTCCACGATGCCTGGCTCGCCACCATCGAAGACGGCATCCACACTGCCGACATGATCAATCCGGGCACCACCCGCCTGCGCCCGGGCACCCGCGGCTTCGCCGATGCGGTGATCACCCGCCTGGGTCAGGCCCCGCGGATGCTCCGCCCGGCGGCGGCGGCGAGCCCGCACCACAACCAAAACATTATGATGAAGGCCTGATCATCACCCATTGATGGCATTTTGGGACAGTGCCATTCTGGTCACCATCGACCAGACGGGGGAAGGCCCATGCTCGATCCGATGAAGGTGCCGCAAGGCGGCTACAACCAGGAATACCGTCAGCATCCCAAATTCCCCGGCGGCTACATATACAGCCATGCCGGCGGCGATTACGATGCCTGGATGAACGCGGTCTATCCACTGCTGCCCGATCGGGTCGCCTTCGGCGATCCCGATGCGCCCGCAGCCCTGGTGAAGGATGAACCCGGCACCAATGGCGTGCCGCAGACGGCGGTGCTCTACCCCTATCCCGGCACGCCCCAGGCGGGTACGCCCTGGGCCTTCACCCTGATGGCAGGGCGGGCTGCGATCGATTTTCTGCTCATCGCCCGCATCCTGTTCATTCAGCCGGTTTTGAACCCCGACGGCACGGCCAGCGCCTGGTCGTCGGGGCTGATCGAGCGTCACACCGAAACCACGCTGCTGGCCGGCAACACACTCACCGAACTGGTCGGCGACCAGGGCGATCGCTACGCCCTGGTCGCCTCCTTTCCCGGCGCCGACATCGACGATCTGCCGCCGCCCCCGCCCGGCTACAGCTATGATAAGAAGCCGCTGGACCAGGATTTCACCCTGGTCTGCCGCCGCTTCGCCCATATCCTGATCACCGACGGCTACAACTTCCAGCGCTGGGACCAGGGCAACGCGCCGGATTGACCGGCTCAGACGCGAGCGATCGCCGCGACATACTCGTCCACCACCTGCTTCAGCGCCCGGGTCTGGCCGGCCAGCTCGCCAGCGGCGGTGTTCATCTCCGCCGCTGCATGGCCGGTCTGGCCGGCGGCATCGGCGATGCCCGAGATCGCGCGCAGCACTTCCGACGTGCCGGCCGATGCCTGCTGAGTGTTGCGGGCGATTTCCGCGGTCGCCGATACCTGTTCCTCCACAGCCGAGGCCACAGCGGTGGTCAGCGCCCCCACCTTGCCGATCGTGCCGGAAATCGACCGGATGGCATCCACCGTTCGCCCGGTGGCACTGGTCGCCGCATCGATCTGAACCTGGATCTCTTCGGTTGCGCGCGCGGTCTGATTGGCCAGGTTCTTCACCTCGGCCGCCACCACGGCGAAGCCCTTGCCGGCTTCGCCCGCACGTGCGGCCTCGATGGTGGCGTTCAGCGCCAGAAGATTGGTCTGGGCGGCGATCTGCTGGATCAGCTCGATCACGTCGCCGATCTTCTGGGCGTTCGTCGCCAGGTCCTGCACCGTATTGTCGGTGGTGCCGGCCTCGTCCACCGCAGCACGGCTCACATCCGCGGTCTCGGCCGTCCGGGCCCCCACCTCGCGCACCGATGCCGACAGCTCTTCCGCCGCCGTCGCCACGGTCTGGACATTGGCGGTCGCTTGTTCCGCCGCGGCCGCCACCGCCGTGCTGCGGCCGCTCTGCTCCTCTGCCGTGCGCGACAGGGCATCGGCGCTGCCGCGCACCTGTTCGGCCGCCCCCGACAGCGTCGAGACGATGCCGGCCACCCGGTTCACGAAGCCCTGGGTCAGCGCCTCGCGCCGCGCACGCTCGGCCTCCTGCGTCGCCTGCGCCTGCACCTGTTCGGCCGCCAGCCGGTCGGCCTCGATCAGCCCGGCACGGAAGGTCTCGACCGATTTGGCCATGGCGCCGATCTCGTCGCCACGATCGGCACCGGGGATGGTGATGCCCGTCTCACGCGCCGCAAGCCGGTTCATCGCCTCGGTCATCCGCCGGATGGGCGTGGACACGCTGCGCATCATCAGCAGGGTCGCCGCGATCGCCAGCACAAGGCCGCCCCCCAGCGCCGCGATCAGCACGGTCATGCCGTTTTCGGCCGCACGCCTGGTCTGTTCGCCCGACCCAGCCGCGGCGGCCGAGTTGAACTCGATCAGATCGTCGAGTTCACGGATCAGCAGCGTGCGGTTGGCCGCCGCGAACAATCCCCGCGCCCCATCCTGATCACCGGCACGAAGATCCGCCACCAGCGGCTCGTTGCGGGCAAGATAATCCGCCCAGGCGACCTTGACGCCCTCGAAGTGGCCGCGCTCCTCCTCGTTGGTAACCAAAGGCTCGTAGGCGGTCAGAAGCCCGCCGACCTGCTCGGCGGCTTTGGCCGCATCCGCAAGCCGATCCTTCACGTCCGCGTCTTCGGTAGCGATGATCGCCCCGGAAATATTGATGCGATGTTCCGAGACCGCATTCTGCAGCCGCGCGATCAGCTTCAGGCTCGGCACGCGATTGTCCCGCAGATCGCCCGCCGCCTGGTCCAGAACCGACAACTGAGCAATACCCGACACACTCGTCGCGGCAATGACAAGCGTCAACGCCACGAACGCGACGATCAGCCTGGCGCCGATCGTCCATTTCGATGTCTTCATAAATACTCGCTTATCTGGGGAGAAGCTCTGCGACGTACGTGCGCGGGCAGACACTCTTAAAAATAGACTCATTCAACAGTGTGGTTCAACATTTAAATCCGCGGAAATCTTCGGGCGAAATATTGTCAGGCGGCCCGATCTGGCCCAAAAAGAAACTGGCGGGCCTTATCGCAGGGCCCGCCGGATCCGGAATCGAAGATATTCATCGATACGACTGACGCAAACTTGCGTCGATTCAGCAATCTCAGACCTTGGCCACCTCGTCGACATAGCGGTCGACCACGTCTTTCAACTCGCGGGTCTTGCCGGCCAGGGCGCGCGATGCCCCGCTCATTTCCTCGGCCGACCGCCCGGTCAGCCCGGCGGCCGATGCGATGCCGGCAATCGATTCCAGCACTTCCGACGTGCCGGACGATGCCTGCTGGGTGTTGCGTGCGATCTCGGCGGTCGCCGCCACCTGCTGTTCCACGGCAGAGGCGACCGCGGTGGTCAACGCCCCCACCCGGGTGATGGTGCTCGAAATTTCGCGGATCGCCTCCACCGTGCGGCCGGTGGCGCCGGTCATGGCGTTGATCTGTGCCTGGATCTCTTCGGTCGCCCGTGCGGTCTGGGTCGCCAGGTTCTTCACTTCCGATGCCACCACAGCGAAGCCCTTGCCGGCCTCACCCGCACGCGCCGCCTCGATCGTGGCATTCAGCGCCAGAAGATTGGTCTGCTCGGCGATCTGCTGGATCAGTTCGATCACGTCGCCGATCTTGCGGGCGCTGGCGGCCAGTTCCTGCACCGTACCGTCGGTCGCCTCGGCCTGGCGCACCGCGGCGCGGGTGACGTCGGCGGTCTCGACCGTGCGTGCGCCCACCTCGCGGATCGATGCCGCCAGTTCTTCCGATGCCGTCGCCACGGTCTGGACATTGGCGCTCGCCTCTTCCGCCGCCGCCGCCACCGTGGTGCTACGTGCCGACTGGTCATCGGCCGTGCGCGCCAGACCGTCGGCACTGCCGCGCACCTGTTCCGATGCCCCCGACAGCGTGGCCACGATGGTGGCGATCCGCGACACGAAGCCCTCGGTCAGCGTCTCGCGCTTCTGGCGCCGGGTCTCTGCCTCGGCGCGGCTACGCTCCTGCTCCGCCGCCATCCTGTCGGCGTGGATCATGCCGTCGCGGAAGGTTTCCACCGCCTTGGCCATGGCGCCGATCTCGTCACCGCGATCGGCGCCCGGGATGTCGACGCCGGTATCACGATCGGCCAACCGCCGCATCGCCTCGGTCATCTTTCGCACCGGCGTCGACACGTTGCGGATCATCACCAGCGTCGCCACGATCGCGATCACCAGCCCCACCGCCATCGCGACCCCCAGCACGGTGATCGCGCTTTCATAGGCGGCCCGCGACCGGACGCCGGCCGTGACCGAGTTCTCGACATTCATCTGGCGCAGCTTGTCCAGCTCGGCCACCACCGCCTCGCGCGCCGCCCGGCTCTCGCCCAGATACAGCGCGTCGGCCGCGACACTGTCGCCGCTGCGGACGGCCGCAACCATCTTTTCGGTGGCTTTCAGATACGCCTCCCAGGCGGCCGCCACCAGCTTCACCTCAGCCGCTTCCACCTCGTCCGAGACCAGGCCCTGATAGACTTTACCGGCAGCGGCAAAACCCTCTGCATAGCCGCTCATCTGCTCCAGATAGGCCGGTCGTTTGGCCGGATTGTCATCCACCACCAGCCGGCTGGCGGCGATGCGGTGGTTCTGCACCGCATTGCTCGCCTCGGCGACGATCTTCAGGCTTGGGATACGGTTGTCGCGCAACTCATAGGATGCGTCTTCCAGCGTCGCCAGCTGCGAGAAGCCGAACACGCCGGTCAGCAGGATGACCGCCGTCAGGGTTGCAAAAGCGATGATCAGCTTCTTGCCGATCGACAGAGAGGATATGGACATCGCGGATGATCTCGAAAACCAGAGGGGAGACCCGCGGGAACGGCAAACGGGCCGCTGAATATTTAGCGCCCGCATACCTTAATGAATCGATAAATGGCGAGACAGAGCTGACCACAAGATCATAGCACTATCTCGCCATTCATTACTTCAGATAGAATATGGAAGCATCTACATCTACATCAATAATATTGATCGAATGACGACCACGCCGGTCAGACCCGCGCGATCTCCGCCACATAGGTGTCGACCACCCGCTTCAGCTCGCGGGTGCGCTCCGCCAGCGCGCCGGATGCGGCGTTCATCTCCTCCGCCGCCTGGCCGGTATGGCCGGCGGCATCGGCGATGCCGGTAATGGACTGCAGCACTTCCGACGTCCCGGACGATGCCTGCTGGGTGTTGCGGGCGATCTCGGCGGTTGCCGCCACCTGTTCTTCCACGGCCGATGCCACCGCCGTGGTCAGGGCACCCACCTTGCCGATCGTCCCCGAAATCGACCGGATCGCCTCGACCGTGCGGCCGGTGGCACCGGTCATGGCGTTGATCTGAACCTGGATCTCTTCGGTCGCCCGGGCGGTCTGGGTCGCCAGGTTCTTCACCTCCGACGCCACCACCGCGAAGCCCTTGCCCGCCTCGCCGGCGCGGGCCGCCTCGATGGTCGCGTTCAGCGCCAGAAGATTGGTCTGGGCCGCGATCTGCTGGATCAGTTCGATCACGTCGCCGATCTTCTGGGCGCTGCCCGACAGTTCCTGCACCGTCGCATCGGTCTCTTCCGCCTCGGTCACCGCGCGGCGGGTGACGTCGGCGGTCTCGGCCGTGCGTGCGCCCACCTCGCGGATCGACGCGGCCAGTTCCTCGGCCGCGGTCGCGACCGTCTGGACATTGGCCGTCGCCTGTTCGGCCGCCGCCGCCACGGTGGTGCTGCGGCCGCTCTGGTCCTCGGCCGTGCGCGACAGCTCGTCGGCGCTGCCGCGCACCTGTTCGGTGGCGCTCGACAGCGTGGTCACGATGCCGGCCACCTGGTCGACGAAGCCCTGGGTCAGGGTCTCACGCCGCTGCCGCTGCGCTTCCTGCGCCGCGCGGGCCTCTTCCTGCTCGGCTGCCAGCCGGTCGGCGCGGATCATGCCGTCGCGGAAGGTCTCAACCGCCTTCGCCATCTCGCCGATTTCGTCGCGACGTGCGGCTCCCGGGATCTCGACCCCGGTATCGCGGTCCGCCAGCCGGCGCATGGCTGCGGTCATCCGCTTCACCGGCGTCGACACGCTGCGGATCATCAGCAGGGTTGCCGCCACCGCGATCAGCGCACCGATGATCATCGCGGCGATCAGCACCGTATGGGCGGTGTCATAGGCCTGATCGGCGCGCGTGCCCGAGGCATCTGCCCCCTCGGTGTTGTGCACGGTCAACGCCGTCAATGCATTGCCGAGGGACAGTCGGGCATCGCGGGTCTCGCCGCGATAGATCTGCTGGGCCGCCAGCAGGTCGTTCGCCGCCAGCAGGGCCAGCAGCTGGTTGCTCGACCGTTCATACGGGCCCCAGGCGGTCGTCGCCCGGCCGAACAGCCGGCGGTCCTCGTCGTCCGAGATCAGCTTCTCATAGGCGGCGAAGGACTCGGTGACCGCCTCGCCGGCCTTGCGGGCGCGCTCCAGCAGCGGCTTGCGGTTCTCGGGGCTGCCTTCCAGCACCGCGCCGGCCACCGCCAGCCGGTGTTCCAGCAGGTTGTTCGACAGGCGGGAGATGATCCGCAGGCTGGGCACCCGGTTGTCGCTCAGATCCATCGATGCCTGGTTGAGTGTGCCGAGCTGCAGAAGACCGACGATGCCGGTCACGATGACCACGGCGGTCAGGGTTGCGAAGGCGATGATCAGCCTGGCGCCGATCGATTGGGTCAGTCTGGACATGACAGCGGCTTTATCCTGGGGAGGAGGTCATGAAATACGGGCGGCCGATGGCGGGGGAGCCCCCGTGGCCGCATCGTCGCGCATGGAACAATCAGGTTGATTAACGAATCGATAATCCCGCATCGGAATTCGGCCGCAGCCGTTTGATTCATGAAGTCTTCATCCCCATTTCACCAAGACCTGTTTCTACCGGACCAACGACATTGGGAGGAAATCCGAACGATGCTGATCCGCGCCGACTTTGCGGCCCCTGCCCTGGTCCGTCCGGACCCACAGGACTGGATCGCCTCGCCCGCGGCCGGCGTGCACCGCCTGATGCTCGACAGGGTCGGCAACGAGGTCGCCCGCGCGACCAGCCTGGTGCGCTATGACCGGGGCGCCGGCTTTTCGCCCCATGTTCACGGGGGCGGCGAAGAAATCCTGGTGTTGAGCGGCGTGTTCGGCGACGAGCACGGCGACTATCCCGCCGGGACCTATCTGCGCAACCCGCCCGGCACGTCCCATGCGCCTCGGGCGCCCGAGGGGTGCATCCTGTTCGTGAAGCTCCGCCAGTTCCTGCCGGGCGACCGTCTGCAGCTGGCCCTGCCGGTCGACACGGTGGCCGGCACCGCCCTCGCCGGCGCCGCCGGGGTGACGGAGCGCCTGCTGCACGGCTTCGGCCCCGAACGGGTCACCATGCTCGATCTCGCGCCCGGTGCCGAACTGCCCGGCGGCAGGCGGCCGGGGGGAGAGGAGGTTCTGGTGGTTTCCGGCACGCTGATCGATGGCGCCCACGGGGTTCTGCCGGCCGGCAGCTGGCTGCGCCGGCCGCCGGGGCGGGTGGCTACCCGCCGCACCGACGGCGGCTGCCGGCTTTATGTCAAGACCGGCCATCTGCCGCCCGATCTTCAGGCCTTTGCCGCATGACCGCCGGCGGGCTGCCGGAGGGTTTCCGGATGCGCCGCACGGAACCGGCCGATGCCGATGCCCTGGCTCAGTTGATCACCACCGCCTTCGGCCGCACCGACGAGGCCGATCTGGTTCGCAAACTTGCTGCCGCAGGCGACGTTTCCCTGTCGCTGGTCGCCGAGGATGGCGCCGGGCAGCTGCTCGGCCAGATCCTGTTCGGCCCGCTTGGCATCCGCCTCGACGGTCGCGACGACCGGGATGATCCGATCCGCGGCCGCTTCCTGGCGCCGGTCTCGGTTCTGCCCGACCACCGCAGGCTCGGCATCGCCGCCATGCTGATCCGCTTCGGCCTGTCGCGGCTGCGCGCCGGTGGTGCCGAAGCGGTCTTCGTTCTGGGCGACCCCGCCTTCTACACCCGCTTCGGCTTCAGCGCCGAGCGCGCCGCAGGCTTCCGATGCCCCTGGTCGGGTCCCCATCTGATGGCACTGGAGCTTACCCCCGACATTCTGGGCGACGGCCGGGGCACCCTCACCTATCCGCCGGCCTTCGGTGGAGCCTGAGGCCGCATCGCCGGCTTACCTCTCGAAACAATCTTCCAGTACGATCGCCGATCGCGTGCGCTCCACCCCGTGGAACGCGGCGATCCGGTCGATCAGGGCGTTCAGCCGGTCCAGATCCTCGCAGCCCACTTCGGCCAGCAGGTCGAAGGGGCCCGAGACCGCGTGCAGCGAATTCACCTCCGGGCAGGCCTTCAGCTGCTGGATGACCTGCCGCCCCAGCTTGGGGCGCAGCTCGATCATCACATGGGCCCGGACCTTCGGCACCAGCCGCTCGCCCAGCTCCACCCGATAGCCGCGGATCACCCCCGTGGTCTCCAGCACCGCCAGCCGGTGACGCAGCGCCGTGCGCGACAGACCGACAATCCGGGCCAGCGCCGCGATCGGCATACGCGCGTCCACTTTCAGCGCCGCGATCAGCGCCCGGTTCACCGCATCCAGTTCCGGCTCCGCCATCGCATCCGACCCTTTCTGACCCGTATTAGCCGATTCGGCTATTAACGGCCCGAAAATAGCCGTTTCGTCAAGTGGCACCCGCCTCTTCCCAGCCGCAATGATCATCCCAGGGACCCAGCCAACAGACCCCCAAGGGAGACCAGATCCATGCGCATCCTGATCCTCGGCGCCGGCCGCATCGGCACCGCCGTCGCCCATATGATGGCCGCCGGCGGCGCCCACGAGATCACCCTCGCCGACCGCAGCTTCGGCGTGGAGGCCGGCCAGCTGTCGTCGCGCATCCGGCGGGTGGAGGCCGATGCCGCCGATCCGGCCGCCCTGGATGCCGTGATGCAGGGCCATGACGCGGTGCTGGCCGCCGGCCCCTACCATCTCTGCCCGCAGATCGCCGAGGCGGCGGTGCGTAACCGCCTGCACTATTTCGACCTCACCGAAGACGTCCGCTCCACCCGCGCGGTCGCGGCCCTGGCGGCCAAGGCCGAAACCGCGCTGGTTCCCCAGTGCGGCCTGGCCCCGGGCGTGGTCTGCGTGATGGCCCACGGTCTGGCCCATGGCTTCGAGGCCGTCGACGCCGCACGCATCCGCGTGGGCGCGCTGCCCGCCCATCCCACCGGCCCGCTGGGCTATGCCATGACCTGGTCGACCGCCGGCGTGGTCAATGAATACTGCAACCCCTGCGAAGCGATCTGGAACGGCGAGCGCCGCGAAGTCCTGCCGCTGGAAGGCGAAGAAACCGTCATCCTCCACGGCACCACTTACGAGGCCTTCAACACCTCGGGCGGGCTCGGCATGCTGGCCGATGCGTTCGAAGGCAAGGTCCGCACGCTCGATTACAAGACCCTGCGCTATCCCGGTCATCGCGCGATCATGAAGCTTCTGCTCGAAGATCTGAAGCTGCGCGACCGGCGGGAGCTGCTGGAACAGGTTCTGGAAGCCGCCGTGCCGACCACGGACCAGGATGTGGTGGTGCTCTCGGTCTCGGTCGACGGCATCGCCGACGGCCGCCTGACCCGCCGCTCGTGGAGCCGCGAAGTCGGCGCCCGCGAGGTCGACGGCATGCACATGTCGGCCATCCGCCTGACCACCGCTGCCGGCGTCGCCGCCGTCATCGACCTCCTGGCCGAAGGCCGCCTGCCCCGCAGGGGCCTGGTCCGCCACGACCACATCGACGCCGACGCCCTGCTCGCCAACCGCTATGGGCGGCATTACGCCTGATCCGAACACAGCCCGAAGAGGCGCCCACCGCTGCGGCGCCTCTTCGACTGCCCGCAATGGGCCGTGGTTTCCCTACCGATTTGCCAGTGGTAGGTTGGAGCCGGGGCGGATGTGACCAGTAAGGACGCCGTGGTTTCCCTACCGATTTGCCAGTGGTAGGTTGAGCGAGCCATCGCAGAGTTCCTTGACGTGGCCGTGGTTTCCCTACCGATTTGCCAGTGGTAGGTTGATTTGAGCGTCAAGGCCCCCAAGCTTCCGGCCGTGGTTTCCCTACCGATTTGCCAGTGGTAGGTTCCCCGCTGCGTGGACCAGCTGAGTGATCGTGCCGTGGTTTCCCTACCGATTTGCCAGTGGTAGGTTTCGCTGTCCGACGCCGACCGCTACCCCCTGGCCGTGGTTTCCCTACCGATTTGCCAGTGGTAGGTTACAGCCAAGTACATCGGCGACCCGACGCTCGCCGTGGTTTCCCTACCGATTTGCCAGTGGTAGGTTACCTCGCTCGCAACAGATTGATCCTGCTGTGATTTCCGCCGGGAATGCCGCGCCGAAATCACAGCAGGACCATCTGATTGGTGCCGAGGCGCTCGGTTTTTGAGGCGAGGCCGAGCATGACTTCCATACGCGCATACTGCTTGTCCGTGATCTGAAGCGTTCGCACGCTGCCCTCCCGCGGCAGGCTGACGCGGACGCGCCTGATATGCTTGTCGACCGCGTCCTGCCCGCGGCAGACCCGTGCATAGACGGAAAACTGCAGCATCAGGAAGCCGTCATCCTTCAGCGCTTTCCTGAAGCGGGTGGCCCTGCGGCGCTGCTCGCGGGTTCTGACCGGCAGGTCGAAGAATACCATCAACCACATGAAACGGACATCCTCGGCTTTCATGGCGCGCCCTCATCCTTCGCCGGGCCAGCCTGGCATCTGAAGCAGGGCTGCACTGCTGTTCTCCATAGCCCGTACCATCGAGGTGGCGGCCACTTCCGTCGCTGCCAGCAGCGTCATGCGATCCGCCCCGATCGCCACCGAATGGTTGAGAATGCCCGCCATCGCCCTACGGTCGTCGACGGTCAGCTCCCCGCTGGCCTCATCCCGCGCCAGATCGTGCACCGCCCGATCGACGAAGGGCCGGAACGGCTCTATCAGGTCGTCGACCAGATTGAAGGAATTGGTTCGGGATGCATGATGGACGCCGAAGGCCGGCAACAGCCCGGATGCCGTGCAGGCCCGGGCAAGTGCCGCCCGGACCACCGCATAGCCGTAGTTCAACAGGGCGTTGCGCCGGTCAACTTCATTGCCCCGTGTGAAATCGCGGAACAGTTCCGGCCAGTAGACGCGCGCCGCCTGCGCTTCGATGTTGTCGGGATCGCCCGACCCGACCCGACCCGCCATGGCTGAGAGAGCCTTGGCCCGGGGCCGGTCCAGGCGATCCAGCAGCACGGCCTGATTGCCGATCTTGGCGACCACCAGGGCCTGCCACAGCCGCTTTTTCAGCGGCAGGCCGATGCCCACCTGCATATGCGCCACATGGGCCTGTGCGTGATGCTGGTGGAAGGGCAACAGCACGCCCGCCGGATGATGCTTCGCATCCGGCACGATCATCGCCACCCCCCGCCCCGCCAGGGCGGAGAGCAGCGCGCCGGTGACGCTGGTCTGCGGCGTGTCGAGACACCAGCCAGGCAATGTCCTCGATCGCCAGAAAAACCTCGCCATCCTCCTGGGCAACGATCAGTTGCCCGTCCCGAAAGCTCAATCGGGCGGGACGGGAGATGTGCACACCTCTCCATGCCATGTTCTGACCTCACTTTTCACTTCAGTACGCACCCCAAAGCGATCCACATTAAATTTCCTGAGATTCAACAATGTTTTCGCTCCGATTCCTTTCGCCATTTCCGCGGGATTATTATGAACAAAGACGCGGAAAGCGCCTGTCGACCGATCCATTGAGACAAGATATCCTTCTATGACGTCACCATTCGACTTCACCAGCTGGACGTAGCTGCGCGGATACAGACTGAAGCGGAACGAGTGCTCCGCCCCGATCTCGGTCCAGCCGGCCTCGTCCTTGTAGGCCACAACAGACCGCATCGGCGGATGCGGCCAGGCCTTCCGGTTCATCACCTGATGGGGATAGATCGGCACCAGATACCATTCGTCCCGGCCCTTGCGGTTCGGCCTAGTGAAGACGTCGATACGCACCATGTCGCCGCGGTCGGCGGTTCCGCCCCGCACCGGCACCGCCGGCTTGATCTTTTTGGCCGGCGCCGTCCGCAGCTTGACGATGACGTCGCCGCGCGGTGACCGCGGCGGTGCATCGGCCGGCCGGCCGGCGAGGATCCAGGCGCGCACGGCCTCGATGATCGCCTGATTGCGCTCAGGATCCTTGACCCGGTCGAGATCCGCTTCCTTGAGATCCGCCAGACCCCGGCGCTCGAACACCTGCGCCTCCGGGCCCTCTCCGACAACCTGACGGATACTCGCATCATGCCCCTTGCCCCGCGCCCGACGACGCTCAGGGCGGGCGACGAATGCCTGCGCATAGGCCGCCAGAACGTCGCCGCGGAAGCCGGGCCAGGGTGGCGCCACATGGCGCAGCGGGCGGGCGAGCCCCTGCTGCTCCCACTCCTGGAAAGACCGGGTGAGGCGCTGAACCTCCCTTTCACTGATCGCCGCCACGGCAAGTGCATCCAGGGCATGGTGGCGGTCGTCGCTCACCCGCTTGCCGTCGGCCTTCTTCAGGCTCTCCAGCCCCCAGGCATGGCGCAGCGCCGCGGTCAGCGGTCCGGGGCGGGTCAGAACCCGGCGGCGCCCGTCTTTCTCCTGCCGGTCACCGGCCGGATAGAACAGCTTCGCAGCCTCCGCCAGCAGCCGCGCCGCATAGCGGGTGTCGTTCAGATTGCGGCTGCGGAAGCGCTGAGCGACCTCGTCGGCATTCTTCAGAAGCAGGTTGCGCTTCTTGAAGCCACGCAGATCCTTCGAGGTTTCAACCCGGCTCGCGAAGACCTCCCAGGCCTCGGGCGTCCCGGTCAGGCTGAACCATTCCCAGGGTGTCTGCCCGCGCTTGCGCTGATTCGCGCTCGCAAGGCACAAGGTCTTGTTGTTGAAGCTGTCATCGCCGAACCGGGACCAGGGCAGGATGTGGTCCACCTGCACGCTGTTGTCGGTGGCGATCAACTGCCGGACATGAATGTCCTTGCCGGTGTACAGGCATTTGCCGCCCTGTTCCTTCCACAAACGGTAGCGGAGCAGGGTGTCGTCGTCGACGTCCTCCAGAGCCAGCAGCCCGCGGATTTCATCCCGCTCGGTCTGGCGGCGCTTGGTCGTCGTCTCCCGTTGGCTCTCCAGTTCTCGGCGCTTTTCGATACTGTTGCCGACCTCTCGCGCCAGTTCTATATGGATGGCGCCGGGCAGGCCCCAGCGGGCACACATCGCGCGGATCTGCTTCAGCCCCTCGGTCAGCGCCTTGCGGGCGATGGGATTGGCGATGCTCTCGCCCAGCTCCGTCACCAGCGCGTTGAACCCGGCCTTGCTCACCACCTGAGCCGTGTGCGACAGGGTCGATGCAGCATGGTCATAGCCTGCAAGCCGACAGGCCTGATCGTAGCGATGGCCCTGTTGCAGATGGGGCAGCAGATTGCGGCAGGCCTTGGCGGAGATGTGTCCGGCCCCCTTGAACTTCGCGAACGCCCCGTCTTCGAGCCCCCGGTCCAGGGCCTCGATCACGGCCGCGGGCAGTCCCAGCCGGTCGAGTTCCGACCGGATCTTCGCCGTGGCTTCGAAGAAACTCAGGACATGCGCAATGGCGTCCAGCTGATCGGGTCGGGCCTGCATCTCCGCCCACAGCGCCTCGCCCAGGGTCTTGCGCAGCCGCCAGGTACCGGGTGCGGCTTCGCCGGTTCGGGCAACGATATCGCGATCCTCGTCCTCAACCCGAATCGTGGTGAAACGCTCGTCAGGCAGAAGCCCGATCAAGGCGCGCACGCGGCTGACCGGGAGTTTTGCCGTCGCGCCGAGTTCGGCCGAGACGCGGGCCAGATCTTCCGGGGTGAACCTGCGCTCCCCTTCGGCCGTCGCGATCCGCAAATTGATCAGCCGGGTCAGCAGACGGAAACGTTCGAACGAGGGCGCCCATCTGGCGGCGCGCTTTTCATCCCGCTCGAACGGGCAATTCCCCACAAGACGTTCACTGTCCTGCATCTCCGCCTGACGAAAGGCGATCGCGTTGAAATCCGCCTCCAGATCGGGCGAGGCGAAAGCGCTGCCGCGCGCCCTCTGCGCTTCGAACAGCTTGCCGACCTCGTGGATCAGATCGTCCCGCGCGACGGTCCGGTCGAAAATGCCGTCACGGTTCCGGCGCCGTGCACTGTATTCCGGATCGCGGGCGAACATCTCGCCGACGGTGCGATAGCGGGCAGTACGCTCCCTCGTCACCAGAAGGGCCGACAGCATCTTGCTATCTTCCCCACTGGTATTCGCGGCCTTGCGCTTGGCGGAGGAGCGGAAGCCACGATGCCTGGCGATATGACCGAGCGCCACCGCGAATTCTTCGGCACTCAGGCATTGATCGAGCCCTCGGGCCCGCAATTCCCAGGGGTCGAGACGCGGACGCTTCAGGGCGTCCTCATCCGCCGAAGGCAGCAGGCCCTGGGCATGAAACAGACGCCTGATCTCTGCCATGCGATTGCGCCGCCGCCGGATGACCCGGCGGAGCAGGCGATTGCTGCGCCGGACCTGATTGGTCGGGATACGCTCCTTGCTCGTCTCGGGCACATCGAAGCACCAGCTTCCCAGCCCCTCGATCACCCCCGGCTCTCCGGCGGCATCCGCATGGCGAAGCACCGCCCAGCCACATGATCCGATGCCAAGATCGATTCCGAACGTCAGGCGTTCGTTGATCATGCCCCCTCCAAGATCTCGCTTGACTTCCCTGCGTCCTCGAGGCCAACTGTGCTTGGCAAATCGGTAGGGAAGCCACGGTAACAGACTTACCGTAAGGTTTCTCTGTGAAGGATCATCCCCCATTGGGCAACCAATGGGGGAAATTCCTCATCAATACATTGATGAGATGCTGAATCCTTCCGATGCTCATTCGCAGATCGATGAATTGCAGCGCGACGCGACTTCGCGCAGACAGGCGTGTCGCCAAAGATTTTACCACATGATCACCTGACGACGTTTCATCGAACGCCCGCCGATTATCCCTGTCAAGAAACCATCGTGATCGACATGCCCCCGCAGGAATGGATGGCGTGATCGTCCGCCGCTCTCCGGGGCGCCCGGGCGGCCAGACAGTCGCGCTGGAGGAAGATCATGGGTGGACTTTCCGCCCGATCGGGATAGAACAAAAGGGATCGCCTGCGTGAGATTTCCGGGTCTTCACCCCCGTCCGCCAGACGGGGGTGAAGACCCGGCCCCCGCTGGTCGTGCGCTGAGTTGAGCGCGACATCACGTGGTCGCGATGGATGTTTCGGAGGATGACGAGGCCGGCACGGGCACACCGGCGAATTCAGAAGCGGATCTGGACCGATGGTCATGACGACGCGGCGGGACATGCGCCGCATCACGGTTGCGGCGGGCATGCTGCTGAGTGTCGCGGCTCTTGCCGGCACCGGCGGGGACGCCCGGGCCGAGGGTGTCTCGCTCACCATTTCCTGCGGCGCGATCGGTGTCGAGCTGTCGCTCTGCCGCGACGGGGTCGCCGCCTGGGAGAAGACGACCGGCAATACGGTCGACATCGTCTCGACCCCCAATTCCTCGAATGAACGCTTCGCGCTCTATCAGCAGATCCTGGGCGCCGGCGCCGACGATATCGACGTGCTGCAGATCGACGTGGTCTGGCCCGGCATGCTGGCGCCGCATCTGGTCGATCTGTCTGAGTATATGGGCGATGCCCCCGCGCAGCATTTCCCGGCCCTGATCGAGAACGACACCGTCGACGGCCGGCTGGTCGCCATGCCCTGGTGGACCGATGCCGGCGTGCTCTACTACCGCAAGGATCTGCTGGACAGATATGGTCACCAGCCGCCCGAGAGCTGGTCGGATCTCACCCGCATCGCCGCCGACATCCAGCAGAAGGAACGCGCGGCCGGGCAGGCCGATCTCTGGGGCTATGTCTGGCAGGGCCGGGCCTATGAAGGCCTCACCTGCAATGCGCTGGAATGGATCGACGCTTATGGCGGCGGCACCATCGTCGATGCCGACGGCCGGGTGACGGTGAACAACCCCAAGGCCCTGGCCGCCCTGACAGAAGCCGCATCCTGGGTGGGGACAATCTCACCCGAAGGCGTGCTCACTTATGACGAAGAGGCCGCGCGCGGCGTGTTCCAGTCGGGCAAGGCGGTGTTCATGCGCAACTGGCCCTATGCCTGGGCCCTGGCGCAAAGCGCCGACAGCCCCGTGAAGGACAAGGTCGGCGTCACCGCCCTGCCGCCGGGGGCCCCCGAGGGCAAGACCACCGGCACGCTGGGCGGCTGGCATCTGGCGGTCTCGCGCTATTCGAAGCACCCGGCCGAGGCGGCCGATCTGGTGCGGTTCCTGACCGGCGCCGCCGAGCAGAAGCGCCGCGCGGTCGAAGCCGCCTATAACCCGACCATCCCCGCCCTTTACAAGGATGACGAGGTTCTGGCCGCCAACCCGTTCTTCGGCCAGCTCTACCAGACCTTCGAGACCGCGGTCGCCCGCCCGTCCCGGGCCACGGGCGATGCCTATAACCGGCTCTCGGCCGCCGTCTGGCAGCGCACCCAGGATGCGCTGGCCGGGCGGATGACGCCTGAAGCCGCCCTCACCCGCCTCGATCGCGATCTCGGCCGCCTGTCGCGCGGCGGACGCTGGTGAGCGCGACCACGGGCAACGCCGGCCGCGGTTCCGCCCGCACCGCGGCGATCTTCCTGTCGCCGATGATGGCGGTGCTGGCGCTGGTCGCGGTCTGGCCGCTGGCCCGGACCATCTGGTTCGGCTTCACCGATGCCAGCCTGACGGCGCCCGGCGATTACGGCCTGGTCGGCTTCGCCAACTATCTGGAAGCCTATGACGGCGCCTGGTACGGCATCCTGGCCGATCCGACCTGGTGGCGGGCGCTTGCCAATACGCTGATCTTCGCCGCCGCCTCGGTGACGCTGGAAACGGTGCTGGGCATCGCCATGGCCCTGGTGCTGAACGCGGACTTCCCCGGCCGCGGCTGGGTGCGCGCCGCCGTTCTGGTGCCCTGGGCGATCCCCACCGTGGTCTCGGCCAAGATGTGGGCCTGGATGCTCCACGACCAGTTCGGCATCGTGAATGCCGGGCTGATGGCGCTGGGCGTGATCGACCGGCCGGTGGCCTGGCTTGCCGATGCCTCGACCGCCCTGCCGGCGGTGATCCTGGTCGACGTCTGGAAAACCACGCCCTTCGTCGCCCTGCTGATGCTGGCCGCCCTGCAGACCGTGCCGCGCGACTGTTACGAGGCGGCCCGGGTCGACGGGATCCCCGCCTGGAAAGTCTTCATTTTCATCACCCTGCCGCTGATCCGCCCGGCGCTGGCGGTGGCGGTGGTCTTCCGCCTGCTCGATGCGCTCCGGGTGTTCGATCTGGTCTATGTCATGACCGGCAATGCCGAGGCGACGATGACGCTGTCGGTCCATGCCCGCCAGCAGCTGGTCCAGTTCCAGGACATGGGCTATGGCTCGGCCGCCTCTACCCTGCTCTTCCTGGTGGTGGGGTTGGTCACGATCCTGTGGCTGGCGGTGCTCCGCCCCGACCGATCGGCGGCCGGCGGCCGGCACGGAGGGGCCGGCGTATGACCCGCCGCACGCCGCTTGCCGCCATCGGTCTCGGCCTCTCGGTCGTCCTGCTGCTGCTCTGGTCGCTGTTCCCGCTCTATTATGCCGTGCTGACCTCGATGGAAAGCGGCAGTGGCATCTTCCGGATCCGCTGGTGGCCGGAGGCGATCGAATTGGGCAACTACCGGGCCCTGTTCGCCACCGGCGCCTTCGGCCGCAGCATCCTGAACTCGGTGCTGGTGGCGGTGCTGGTGGTGACCGCCTCGGCCGCACTCGGCCTCACCGCCGCCCATGCGCTGGGGCGTATCCGCTTTCGCGGCCGGCGGCTGATCCTGCTGGCGGTGCTCGCGGTTTCGATGTTCCCGCAGGTGGCCGTGCTCTCGGGCATGTTCACGCTGATCCGCGGGCTCGGCCTCTACAATTCGCTCTGGGGCCTGGCGCTCGCCTATCTGCTGTTCACCCTGCCCTTCACGGTCTGGGTGCTGACCACCTTCATCCGCGAGTTGCCGGTCGAGATCGAGGAAGCCGCGATCATGGACGGGGCCGGCCCCTTCACCATCCTGATCCGCATCTTCCTGCCGCTGATGTGGCCGGCCATCGTCACCACCGGGCTGATCGCCTTCATCATCGCCTGGAACGAATTCCTCTTCGCCCTCACCTTCACCCTCACCGACGACATGCGCACGGTGCCGGTCGCGATCGCGCTGCTGACCGGCGGCAGCCAGCACGAACTGCCCTGGGGGATGATCATGGCCGCCTCGGTCACGGTCACCCTGCCGCTGGTGGCGCTGGTGCTGGTCTTCCAGCGCCGTCTGGTGGCCGGGTTGACGGCGGGCGCCGTGAAAGGCTGACGCGCGCTCATGACCGACGATCTGCCCCCCATGCTGGAACTGCGCGGCCTCGGCCGCCGCTATGGCGCGGCCCATGTGCTGCGCGGGCTGGACCTCGCCGTGCCGCACGGCAGCTTCACCGTGGTGGTCGGCCCCTCGGGCTGCGGCAAATCCACCCTGCTGCGCCTGATCGCCGGGCTGGACGCACCGAGCGCGGGCGAGATCCTGATCGACGGCAGCAGGGTCGATCAGCTGCCGCCGGCGAAGCGCGGCGTTTCGATGGTCTTCCAGTCCTATGCGCTCTACCCGCATATGACCGTCCGCCGCAATATCGGCTTCGGCCTGAAGATCGCCGGGGCCTCGGACGCCGACATCCGCGCGCGGATCGCCAGGGCCGCAGACATGCTGAAGATCGGCGAGCTGATGGACCGCAGGCCGGCCCAGCTGTCGGGTGGCCAGCGCCAGCGGGTGGCGATCGCCCGCGCCATCGTGCGCGACCCCAAGGTCTTCCTGTTCGACGAGCCGCTGTCCAATCTGGACGCCGCATTGCGGGCCGGCACCCGGGTGGAGCTTGCCGCCATGCATGCCGATCTGGGCGCCACCATCATCCACGTCACCCATGATCAGGTGGAGGCGATGACGCTGGCCGACCGGCTGGTGGTGCTGAACCGCGGCCGGATCGAGCAGGCGGGCCCGCCGCATGATCTTTACACCCGCCCCGACACGCTGTTCGTCGCCCGCTTCCTGGGCAGCCCGCAGATGAACGTCGTTTCCCCCGCCAGCGCCGCCGGCCGGGCACTGGCCGCGGCGGGGGATCTGCCCCAGGGCACCGCCTGGATCGGCATCCGGCCCGAGGATCTGGCGATCACCGCCGCCGACGCCCCCGATGCGGTGACGACCGGCCGGGTTCGGATGATCGAAGAGCTGGGCGACAGCCGGATCCTGCATTTGCGGGTCGATGACGGCGACGAAATCGTGGTCCGCCATCATCAGCCGGCGCCGCCCGCCGGCGACAGGGTCGGGGTCACCCTCCGTGCGGCCGGCCTGCACGCCTTCGGGGCCGATGAGCGCCGGCTGGCATCCGGTCGATTTTCTGTCTGACGACTCGCGATATACGCGATTTGTTTACCCCTTTTCGGGACAGTGTAGGATCTGAAGGACGTACACGCCGAAGGGGGCGGAAGATGGACATCGCCACACTGGCGATCTACAACGCCTGGATCACCGTGACCCTGACCATCGGCTTCGCCGCGGTCAGCGCGGCACGGCGCGGTCCGGCCCATGTTCTGTGGTGGACCGCGGGCAATGCGGCGCGGGCGATCGCCTCGCTGGTGCTGGCCTTCAACCTCGCGACCGGCGATCTGTCGACCACACTGGCCGCAAACGGCCTGCTGCTCGTCTCTTCGGCGCTCTACCTCACAAGCTTCGAACGCCTGACCGGGCGGCGTGGCCTGATGCCGCCCGCCATCGCGGTGATCGCGGTCACGATGGGGCTGGTGCTCGCCTTCACCATCGCCAGCCCCGACCTGAAGGCGCGCATCGTCTCCTATTCCACCGGATCCGGGCTGCTGCTGATGATGTGCGCGGTGGTCGCGATCCGCAACGACATCCGGGGCCGGGCGCGGCCGTCGCTGCACGCCGCCGGGATCGTCTTCGCGATTTTCGGCGGTCTGACCCTGGCGCGGGGTCTGGCGACGCTGGCGGGCCCGGACATCGACAGCGTGCTGGCCAGCACCTGGGTCCAGAGCGGCTTTCTGGCACTGGCCGGCATGTTCTATGTCGGCAGCAATTTCGCGATGCTGTGGAGCATGGTGGTCGAAGACGGCGAGCGCCACGCGGCCGAGCTGGAAAACGCGCGTGAGGCGGCAGAGCGGGCCAGTTTCGCGAAATCGCGCTTCCTGGCGACCATGAGCCATGAACTGCGCACGCCGCTGAACGGGGTTCTGGGGGCGGCCCAGCTGCTGCTGGGCGATCCCGGGGTGGGCCCGGGGCCGCGCCAGCGGGTGCAGATGATCGCGAGCGCCGGCCGGCATCTGCTGGGTGTGATCAACGACGTGCTCGACTTTTCGAAGATCGAGGCCGGCAAACTGGAATTGCAGCCGCGCGACGGGGTGGATCTGCGCGGCCTGCTGACCGTGGTCAGCGATGTCGTCGCCCCGCAGGCGACGGCCAAGGGCCTGGTTCTGATCACCGATGCCGCGGCCGATCTGCCGCACGCCATCCGCGCCGACGCGATGCGTCTGCAGCAGGTGCTGCTGAACCTGCTGTCGAACGCGGTCAAATTCACCCCCCATGGCCGGGTCATCCTGCGGGCCCGCCGGGGGGAGGACGGGTGGCTGTGTTTCGAGGTGCAGGATGACGGTCCGGGCATCCCGCCCGAGCGCCGGCATCTGCTGTTCAAGGATTTCTCGCAGCTGGACGAGGCCGCGAGTGCCACGGCGGGCACCGGGCTGGGCCTTGCGATTTCGGCGCGGCTGGCCGCCGCCATGGGCGGCCGGCTGGAACTGGACGACAGCGTCACCCGCGGCGCCCTGTTCCGCTTCGAGGTCGCCTTGCCGGAAACCGCCCTCAAGACCAGCAGGGCGGCCGCAGCGCTGGACCGCCCTGAAGCCGCACCACCCCCGCCGCCCGCCACCGGAGGGCGCGGCCCGCGGGTGCTGGTGGCGGACGATGTGGAGATGAACCGCGAGGTTCTGGCCGCCATGCTCAAGCGCCTGGGCTGCATCGTGGAGAAGGCGGAAGACGGCGCCGAAGCGCTGGCCATCGCCGCCCGCGGCGGCATCGATCTGGTGCTGATGGACATGCGCATGCCGGTGATGAACGGGCTGGAGGCGGCGCGCGCCATCCGCGGCCTGACCGACCCGACGCTGGCCGGGGTGCCGATCGTGGCGCTGACCGCCAATGCTTTCGATTCGGCCATGGAACAATGCCGCGAGGCCGGCATGAACGACTATATGGCCAAGCCGGTCCAGCTGTCCGAACTGGCCGAGATGCTGCAGCGCCATACCCGCGTCCGCCGGGCCCCGCCACCGGTGCCGCCGCAGGCCGCCGCGCCGCATCCCGATGGACCGGTCGAGGCGGTGGGCGACGAAATGGCGGCGATCGACAGGCTGCAGCGTCAGATGGGGCAGGATCGTGTGGCCCAGATGCTCGACGGCTTCATGGCCACCGCCACCGACCGTATCCGCCGGATGACCCACGACGCCGACCCTGTGGTGCTGGCCGACGATGCGCGGACGATCGCGGGCCAGGCCGCCCTGCTCGGCCTGGATCAACTGGCCCTCATCGGCCGGCGCCTGGCGATCGCGGTGGAGAACGACGAGGCCGAGCACCTCTGCCGCGGCCATCTGGAGGCCTTCACCAGCCGGCTGCGCGCGACCCTGGTCGAGCTGCTGCTGCGCCGGGCACGGCTCAGGGAATACCAGCCCTATTGACCGGCCCCGGCCTGCGGGCCACCTGCGCCGATGCGCGCGGCCCGCGGCTCGTGCTAACGTCCTGCCGTCCACGATACCCCCGCGCAAGGCCGGGGGACCCGACCGACGGAGGAAACACGGGTCATGACGTTGAAGATCTACGGGATGAGCGCGTCGCGCACCTCGCGCAATCTCTGGATGGCCGAGGAACTCGGCATCGCCTACGAGCACATCCCGGTCAAGATCGCCGACGCGGCGAGCGATCCCGACATTGCCCGCCTCAACCCCAATCTCCGGATCCCGGTGATCGAGGATGACGGCGTTGTCATCACCGAATCCATGGCGATCAACCTCTATCTGGCCGCGAAACACGGCGGGCCGCTTGCCGCCGGCAATGCCGCCGAAGCCGGGCTGATGGCCCAGTGGAGTTTCTGGGCGGTGACCGATCTCGAGGCGCTGTCGCTGACCGTGCTGCTGCACCGCCTGGTGCTGCGCGGCGAAGCCCGCGATGCCGCCCGCGCCGAGGCGGCGGAAGCCAGCCTCGCCCGACCGCTCGCCGTGCTCGACAAGGCCCTGGCCAGGGGCGACGGCTGGCTGGTCGGCGGCCGCTTCACCGTGGCCGACCTCAATGTCTCGGCCATCGTCCACTGGCTGGCGGCGGCACGCATGGATCTGTCGGGCGTGCCCAATGTCGCGGACTGGGTGAAGCGCTGCCGCGATCGCGACGCGGCAAAGACCGCCCAGAAGCTGCCCTGAGCCTTCAGGACACCGGACACCCCCACCAAAAGCTGCGGCCCCGCCCGGCGCCGTCCACGTCCCCCGACGGATGGCGCCCCGGCGGGGCCGCTTGCCCCCTTCCCCCGGGGCAGGGTATGGCGAGGCTGCCGTTACTCGGCAGGCCCCGCAATCGGCGCGCCCACCAGCGGACGGGCCAGCCCCGAGGCCGGCACATGGGCAGGGACCGGCACATGGGCAGGGACCACCTCGGGCGCATCATCCAGCGGCCGGCCGGCATCGAGCGTGGCTGCCAGGCGGTCGCGGTCCAGCTCCCCTTCCCAGCGCGCGACCACGATCGCGGCCATGGCGTTGCCGACGAAATTGGTCAGCGAGCGGCATTCCGACATGAAGCGGTCGACGCCCAGGATCAGCGCCATGCCGGCGACCGGCACGCTGGGTACCACCGCCAGCGTCGCCGCCAGCGTGATGAAGCCCGATCCGGTGACGCCGGCGGCGCCCTTGGAACTCAACATCGCCACCAGCAGCAGCAGGATCTGATCGCCCAGCCCCAGCGGCGTGTCGGTCGCCTGGGCGATGAACAGCGCCGCCATGGTCATGTAGATGTTGGTGCCGTCCAGATTGAAGGAATAGCCGGTCGGCACGACCAGACCGACGACGGGCTTGGAACAGCCGGCCTTTTCCATCTTTTCCATCAGCGAGGGCAGCGCCGATTCCGAGGAACTGGTGCCCAGCACCAGCAGCAGCTCCGCCTTGATGTAGCGGATCAGGCGCAGGATCGAGAAGCCGTTGGCACGGGCGACCGCCCCCAGCACGACCAGCACGAAGAAGAGGGCGGTGATGTAGAAGGTGCCGACCAGCATCGCCAGGTTGGCGATGGAGCCGATGCCGTATTTGCCGATGGTGAAAGCCATGGCGCCGAAGGCACCGATGGGTGCGACCTTCATCACGATATGGACGATGTTGAAGACGACCTGGGTGGTGATCTTCAGGAAGGTGAGCACCGGCGCGCCGTGCTCGCCGATCATCGACAGGCCGACGCCGAACAGCACCGAGAAGAACAACACCTGCAGAATATCGCCCGAGGCGAAGGCGCTGAAGGCGGTGGCCGGGATGATACCCATCAGGAAGCCGATGAGCGTCTGGTCATGGGCCTTGTCGGCATAGGCCTTGACCGCGGCGGCATCCAGGCTTGCCGGGTCGATATGCATGCCGGCACCCGGCTGGACGACATTGGCGATCACCAGCCCCACGATCAGGGCCAGCGTCGAGAAGACCAGGAAATAGATCATCGCCTTGGCGCCGACCCGGCCGACCTTCTCAAGATCGCTCATGCCGGCGATGCCGGTGACCACGGTCAGGAAGATGACCGGGGCGATGATCATCTTGACCAGCTTGATGAAGGCGTCGCCGAGCGGCTTCAGATCCGCGCCCAGCTGCGGATAGAAATGGCCGAGTACGATGCCCGCCGCCACCGCGATCAGGACCTGGACATAGAGGTGCTGATAAATTTTTTTCGGCCGGGCCGCGCCTGCCTGCGCGCCCTGCCCTGCGAGACCCTGTGCCATCGCCGGCGTCCTCCTCCGGATTGTCGCCGGCGTGCGGCGCCGGCCGATCTTGGAATCCGGCCCGCCATCCCCTGCCGGCGGGCCCGGAGGCCGCTGTTGGCAATCGGCGTGCCAGCTGGCACCATGACGATCAAATCCTTGAATTCCCTGATGGAATACCCCGCATGCGCCATCGGACTTTGCGCGAAGCGTGCGGATATTCGCCCAAAGGGGCGGGGATTTTGGCGAACTGCCGCACAATGTGTGGATTTGCGCCCGGGTGCGATTCGTCGGACACTGATGCCATGACCGACCGCGCCGCCCTCACACCCCCGGGCACCACCACCGCCGGGCCCGCCGATGCCAGCCTGATCCGCCTGAGACGGATCCGGGTCTGGGCGGTATTCGTCTGCCTGTGGCTGGTGATCGGCGGGCTTGTGGTCTGGCAGGCCGGGCGGATCGCGCGGGACGAGGTTCTGGCCGATCTGGGCCAGGCCGGGCGGGTTTCGCTGTCGCTGAACGCCGAGACGCTGGGCGCCGAGATCGACAAGCAGCGCGCCCTGCCGGTGGTGCTGGCGCGCGATCCCGATGCGCTTGCAGTGCTGCGGGCACCGGATGATACCGACGCCCGCGACCGGCTGAACCGCAAGCTCGAGGCGCTGGCCCGCGCCACCCGTGCCGCGGTGATCTACCTGATCGACGATGACGGCCTGACGCTGGCAGCCAGCAACTGGGCGACGCCGGTCAGCTTCGTGGGCAATGATTACGGCTTCCGGCCCTATTACGCCGTGGCCATGGCCGAAGGCGCCGCCGAGCATTTCGCCATGGGCACGGTCAGCCACCGACCGGGCATGTATCTGGCCCGGCGGATCGACGACGATCGGGGGTCCGTTCCGCGCCATGGGCTGGGCGTGATGGTGGTGAAGATCGAATTCGACCGGCTGGAGGCGATCTGGGCCGGCGCCCCCGAACGGATCTTCGCCACCGATGCCCGCGGCGTGGTTCTGGTCAGCGGGGTCGCCGGCTGGCGCTTCCGCAGCCTGACGCCGCTGCCCGAAGAGATGCGGGCCGCGATCCGTGCCGGGCTGCAATACGGCGATGCACCGCTCGACCCGCTGCCTTTCGCGCCCGCGGCCGGCGATCAGACGCTGCTGCGCGTCGATGATGCCGTTTTGCTGCATCAGAGCCTGACCATGCCCGAAATCGGCTGGACCCTGCATCTGATGACCCCGGCCGACCAGGCGATGCTGCGGGCGGTGGCCGATGCGCGCGCGCTCGCCGGCACCGGCATCGCCCTGCTTGCGGCCCTGGCGGCCGCCGGGCTGTATCGCCGCCAGCAGCTGCAAGGCCGGGCCGCCCGCGCCACCCTGGAACGGCAGAGGCTGGAGGCGGCGGTTGCCGACCGCACCGCCGATCTGGCCCGCGCCTATGCGGCACTCGAAGCCGAAATGGAGGAACGCCGCCAGGCCGAGGCCGCCGCACGGCGCCTGCAGGACGATCTGATCCAGGCCGGGCGGCTGGCGGTGCTGGGCCGGATCGCCGCCAGCGTCGCCCACGAGGTCAACCAGCCGGTGGCAGCGATCCGCGCCTTCGCCGACAATGCCCGCGCCTTCCTGGACCGCGACCGGGCCGATGCCGCCCTGGCCAATCTGTCCCGCATCGGCGAGCTGACCACGCGCATCGGCACGATCACCGGCCAGCTGCGCGGCTTCGCCCGCAAGGCCGGCACCGCCCCCAGACCCGTGCTGGTGACGGAGGCGATCGACGGCGCCCTGCTGCTGCTGGGCCACCGGATCCGGGTCACCGGCATCGACCTGGTCTGCGACATCCCGTCAGAGACCGGCGCGGCGCGGGTGGTGGCGGAGCGGGTGCGGCTGGAACAGGTTCTGGTCAACCTGATCGGCAATGCGATCGACGCGGTCGAGGGGCAACCGACACCGCGGATCGCCATCACGGTCGCGCGCACCATTGCCGGGGACGGCACGGCGCGGCTCAGGATCCTGGTCTCGGACAACGGGCCGGGGCTGCCGCCCGATATCCGCGAGGCCCTGTTCCTGCCCTTCCGCACCACCAAACCCGACGGGCTGGGGCTGGGGCTGGTGATCTCGGCCGATCTGGTGCGCGACATGGGCGGCACGCTGGCCGCAGAGCCGCCCGCGGCGACGGGCGGCGCCACCTTCATCATCGATCTGCCGGAGGCCAGATGACCCGCGAGCTGCCACAGGTGGTCTTCGTCGACGACGAGGACGATGTCCGGATCGCCAATGCCCAGACCCTGGACCTGGCCGGGTTCGACGTGCTGACCGCAGCCTCGGCCGAGGCCGCGCTGGCGCTGGTCGACCGCGAGTTTCCGGGGGTGGTGGTCACCGACATGCGCATGCCGGGTATCGACGGGCTCACCTTGTTCGACCGGCTGCGGGCACAGGATCCGGACCTGCCGGTGATCTTCGTGACCGGCCATGGCGACATACCGATGGCGGTGGAGGCGATGCGCCGCGGCGCCCAGGACTTCCTGTCCAAACCCTATCCGGCCGAGGCGCTGGTGGACGCGGTGACCCGGGCCACGCGGCTGCGCCGGCTGGTGATGGAGAACCGCCGGCTGAAGGCCGCCCTGGACGCCGAGGCGGCGCTGGGGCTGATCGGCCGCACGCCCGAGATGGAGCGGCTGCGCGAGACCGTGCAGGCGGTCGCCGCCGCCGATGTCGACGTGCTGGTGTTGGGCGAAACCGGATCGGGCAAGGAGGTCGTGGCCCGCGCGCTGCATGCCGGCAGCCGGCGGCGGACCGCCCGGCTGGTGGCGCTGAATTGCGGTGCCCTGCCCGAGACGGTGATCGAGAGCGAGCTGTTCGGCCATGAACCCGGCGCCTTCACCGGTGCCCAGCGCCGCCGGGTCGGGCGGATCGAACATGCCGATGGCGGCACGCTGTTCCTCGACGAGATCGAGAGCATGCCGAAGAGCCTGCAGGTTAAGCTGCTGCGGGTGCTGGAGACCCGCACGGTCGAGCCGCTGGGCACCAACGACATCCGGCCGGTCGATCTTCGGGTGATCGGCGCCACCAAGGTCGACCTGTTGCAGGAAGCGGCCGAGGGGCGGTTCCGCGACGACCTCTATTACCGGCTGAACGTGGTGACGATCCGCATTCCGCCGCTGCGTGAGCGGCGGGGCGATGTGCCGCTGCTGTTCGCCCATTTCCTGGAGCGCGCGGCCGCCCGCTTCGGCCGGCCGGTGCCGGCGCCGGACGATGCCGTCCGTCGCCATCTCGCCGCCCATGACTGGCCGGGCAATGTCCGCGAACTGGCCCATTTCGCCGAACGGGTGGCGCTGGGGCTCTCGGCCGAAACTGCACCGGGCTCAGGGCCCCTGCCCGCGGGCGCGGCCGGGCCGGGCGACGACCCGGATCTGCCCCTGCCCCGCCGCGTGGACCGGTTCGAAGCGGGGGCGATCCGCGCCGCGCTGGCGCTGCATGACGGCGAGGTCAAGGCCGTGATCCAGGCGCTGGGCCTGCCGCGCAAGACCTTCTACGACAAGCTCCAGCGCCACGGCATCGACCCCAACGACTATCGCCGCACCCGTCGGAGCTGATGGCGTCGGGACTGATGGCTCAGGCGGCGGTGACCCGGTCGATCCAGGCGCCCAGCACCGTCATCACCTCGTCTCGATTGGTCTCGTTCAGGGTTTCGTGACGGGCGCCGCCGAAGACATGGACCGAGACATCGGCCAGGCCCGCCGCCCGATAGCGGCCGACCAGCGTATCAAACCAGACCATGTCGCCGCCGACCGGGTCGCGATCGCCGATGAACAGCAGCAGCGGCATGTCCCGCACCAGCCGCGCGGTCGCCTCGGGCTGCCAGATCGGGCCGCAGACCTCGAAAATGGAGCCGAACGAGGCCTCGGCCACGGTGAAGCCGCACAAGGGATCGGCGATATAGGCATCGACCTCGGCCGGGTCGCGGCTCAGCCAGTCGAAGGGGGTGCGGGCATCGGGGATGGTCTGGTTCAGGTCTTCCAGCCGGAAACTGCCCGAGGCGGCGGCCTGGCCCAGCATGTCGACCGCGGTGGTGCCCGACAGCGCCACGCCGTCCACCGCCCCCGGATGCCGGGTCATGAAGGCCTGGGCGGCAAACGAGCCCATGCTGTGGCCCACCAGCACCCGCTTCAGCCCCGGATGGCGCCGCCCCAGATCGGCGGCGATCACCGCCAGATCGTCGACCAGCGCCGCAAAACCGGCCGCCCCGAAATCGCCGAGCGTGCCGGCCTCGGCCGCCGCCGGCCCGTGGCCGCGATGATTGGCGGCATAGACCGCGTGACCGGCGGCGGTCAGCCGGCGGGCAAGCCGGTCATAGCGGCCGATATGCTCCCCCATGCCATGGGCAAGCTGCACCACGCCCCGGGGCGTGCCCTCGGGCAGCCAGGCCCGGACCCGGATCTCGTGGCCGTCGGGCGCGGTCAAGGTGAAGGCGGTGTCGTCGGCGGTCATGGCTTGCGGTTCCTCCGGTGCCGGCACGCGCCGGCACCCCATGCGCCGGCCGGCCGGTCGTTGTCCGGTATGGTGAACCGTCGGCGCAGTCGACGCAATGCGCCGATGACACGACACCGGGTTCAACCCGCCTCAACGCGATTCCGGCCGGCGTCCTTGGCCCGGTAGAGTGCCGCATCGGCGCGGGTGATCAGATCGTCGATGCTGCCGGTCTCGGAATCGGCGGTCGCGAGGCCCAGGCTGGCGGTGACCGTCAGGCAGCTGCCGTCGATCAGGCCGAAACTCCTGTCGGCCAGCGCCGTGCGCAACCGCTCCGCCGTGGCCAAGGCGGCGTCCTGATCGGCTTCCTGCAGCAGGATGACGAATTCCTCGCCGCCGAACCGGGCCAGAATGCCGCCGGCACGCATTTCATCGGCAAGCCGTTTCGCCACGCCCTTCAGGATCTCGTCGCCGGTGCCGTGGCCATAGCGGTCGTTGATCCGCTTGAAGTGATCGATGTCGAGCACGATGACGGCCAGCGCGCGGACATAGCGTCGGGCGGCGGCGAGTTCACGACCCGCGATGTCGAAGAAGGACCGCCGGTTCATCACCCCGGTCAGGAAATCGGTCTCGGCCATCCGCTTCAGGCGCTGGATCAGATCCTCGCGGTCCTGCTCCACCTTCCGGCGCTCGGCGATCTCGGCGGTCAGCTCGGCGGTGCGCTCGGCCACCCGCGCCTCCAGCCCGAGATTGGCGCGGACCAGCTCCTCCTGTTTCTGCGTCAGCGCGGCGATCATCCGTTGCAGCGACCAGGCCAGGTCCCGGACCTCGCGATAGCCGCCGTCGAGCGGCACCTCGTCGGGGCTGCTGGTCTCTCCCACCCGCCGGGCCGCCCGGCTCAACCGGTCGAGCGGCGAGGCGATGCGGGCCGCCAGCCACAGCGCAAAGCCGCAGGCGGTGGCCGCGATCGCGACCGCACCCCACAGAATCAGGCGGCGCAGATCGCGGACCGGAGCCAGGGCCTGATCGACCGGCTGGCGCACCACCACCGTCCAGCCAAGGCCCGGATAGTCGCGAAACCCCTGGCTGCGATGCAGGGCCGTCAGATAGGCGCGGTCGCCATCGGGCCAGGTTTCCACCCAGGGCCCCGGATCCCTGCTCCCGGCAGTCAGACCCGGCAGATCGAGTTTCTGCCCCTCGAGCGCACGAGGGCCGAGCAGAACGGCACCATCCTTGTCGACGACCAGAATGTCGGTGCCGCTGCGGCTCTCCCCCGGCGCGATCAGCGACCGGCGGATGTCGTCGGCCCAGCTCCACGACAGGTGGGCGCCGACGACGCCGATCAGCCCGCCCTCGGCCATCACCGGCATCGAGACGTCGACGAAACGCAGCGGCGTGCCCGGATCGGGGTTGGTCAGCAGCCGTTCCAGAAGCAGGGCCTTGTGAACGTCGCCGGCGAAGGGCCCTTTGAGGGCGCCCACGAACCAGGGCCGGGCCGAGACGTCTTCCCCTTCCAGCAGCCGGCCGGTCGAGGCAAGAACCCTGCCCTGCACATCGGTAAAGCCGATCCAGGCGTAATCGGGATAGGTCTGCTGCAGAATTTCAAGCGCGACCCGCTTGGCGGCAGTGTCGTCGCCCCGCAGCACCGGCCGCGCGGCGATGATCCGGATGTCCCGCCAGCGTTCGAACATCGCGCGGTCGAGCTTGTCGCTCATCTGGAAGGCAAGCTCGTCCAGACTGTCGCCGATCTCCGCCGCCTGCCGCCGTCCGGCCACCTCTGCCACCACAAGGGCGAGCAAAACCACCGTGGTCAGGGCGAGCCCGGCCATCGTGACGGTGAGAAGGGTTCTGAGCCCCGGCCGGCCCAGCCGACGAGGGCGACGTATTCCGCGATCCGGACCGGTCGCCGTCGCCATATGTCATGGTCCTTGTGTCTCACGGCAGCGCTTCACGGTTTTAACATGCTGTCCTGCCCCTTGACAGAGATCGCATTCCACCGCCACCTTTTGCGATAGCAGTGCCCCCGGATTGGGAAGGTCGCCATGCCGATGGTGATGGTTTCGTGGAGACGGTGCTCCCGTCGAACCGGCAACGGTTCGCGGACGGGCGCGCCGTCATGCGCGGCCCGCCGGGCGGACCGCGCCAAGGCCTGGTACAATCAGGACATCGTCCTCGCCTATGATTTCCCGCGGGCCTGATCGCGCCCGCGGCCGCCCGTTTCAGGGCCGGGCCGCCCTTTTCTCCGACAGCTTTACGCCCCACCGCCCGAACCGGATGCAGCCGCAGCCGGATGTCGTGGCCGTGCGGGCGCCCCACCGCCCGTCGCATCCTGCGTGATGCCGCGGCGGGCGGCTTGTCAGGACATCGCGATCAGATGACCCGCATTCCCGAACCCTTCCGCATCAAGATGGTCGAGCGCATCCGCCAGACCACCCGCGAAGACCGCATCGCCGCCCTGGAAGAGGCCGGCCACAACCTGTTCCTGCTGCGCGCCGAGGACGTCTACATCGACCTGCTGACCGACAGCGGCACCGGTGCGATGAGCGATGCCCAATGGGCCGCGATGATGACCGGCGACGAGGCCTATGCCGGCAGCCGCAGTTTCTATCGCCTGGAAGCCGCGGTGCAGCGGCTGTTCGGCTATCGCCATGTGGTGCCGACCCATCAGGGCCGCGGCGCCGAGCAGATTCTGTTCCCGGTGCTGATCGCCCGGGCCCGCGCGCGGTCGGGCAACCCCGCCGCGCGGCCGGTTTTCCTGTCCAACCATCATTTCGACACCACCGCCGCCCATGTCGAACTCGCGGGCGGGCGCGCGGTCGATGTGCTGACGCCAGCCGCCTACGACACCGGCCGGCCCTTCGACTGGAAGGGCAATTTCGATCTCGACCGCCTGGCGGCCGAAATCGATGCGGCCGGGCCTGAGAACGTCGCCGGCGTGATCATCACCATCACCTGCAACAGCGCCGGCGGCCAGCCGGTGGCGATGGACAATATCCGCGCCGCCGCCGCGCTCGCCCGCGCCCATGGCATCCCGGTGGTGATCGACAGCGCCCGCTTCGCCGAGAACGCCTGGTTCATCAAGCGCCGCGACCCGGCCTGGCGCGATGCGGCGCTGACCGAGATCGTGGCGGCGATCTATGCCGAAGGCGACGTGCTGACCATGTCGGCCAAGAAGGATCCGATGGTCAATATGGGCGGGCTGTGCGCAGTCCGCGACGACGCGGACCTCTTCGCCGGCGTTCAGGCGCTCTGCGTGCCGATGGAAGGCTTCATCACCTATGGCGGCATGTCCGGACGCGATATGGACGCGCTCGCGGTCGGCCTGGACGAAGCGGTGGACGAGGCCTTCCTGGACTATCGCATCGCCCAGGTCGCCCATCTGGGTCAGCGGCTGATCGAAGGCGGGGTGCCGATCCAGGCGCCGACCGGCGGTCATGCGGTGTTCGTCGATGCCGCGCGCATGCTGCCGCATATCCCGGCTGCCCGCTTCCCGGCCCAGGCGCTCGCCAACGCGCTCTATGTCGAAGGCGGCGTGCGCGGGGTGGAGATCGGATCGCTGCTGCTGGGGCGCGACCCGGAAACCGGGCAGCAGAAGCCGTCGAAGCTGGAACTGCTGCGGCTCACCATCCCGCGCCGGGTCTATACCAACGACCATATGGATTATGTGGCCGACGCCCTGATCCGGGTGAAAGACCGCGCCCACGACCTCAACGGACTCGGTTTCGTGCACGAGCCCAGGGTGCTGCGTCATTTCACCGCCCGATTGGCCCCGGACAGCGCAGGACCGCTGCGCCGCAGCGCCTGACCCACGGCCTCGCCGTCGGCGGCATTGTTTTGCCGCTTGGCGGCGCCCGCGGCACCCGGCAGTCTCATCATGCACCGGTTCCCGACCCGACAGACAGGCCGGCCGGTGCGTGACCCCGGAGACGCCGACCGATGAAGACCCCCCATCCGCTGAAATCCATCGACATTGCCGAACTGGCCCGCCGCCATTTCGGCAGCACCCCCGATGCCCTGGAACCCGAAGAGCGCCGGGTGCTGGCCGGCATCGCCCGGCACACTCATCTCTCCCGCGATGTTTCAGACCTCGCCGATGAACAATCCGGCCGCTGGGAAAGGCTGGCTGATCGGGTGGCCGCGATCGGCGGATCCTGGGGCTTCATCCTGAGCTTCACCGGCGTGCTGGTCGCGTGGATGGTGCTCAATGCCGGGCTGCTTCAGCTCTGGCATCTGGCCTTCGACCCCTACCCCTTCATCTTTCTGAACCTGATGCTGTCGATGCTGGCCGCCGTCCAGGCGCCGATCATCATGATGAGCCAGAACCGCCAGGCGGCGAAGGACCGCATCGCCGCCGCCCATGACTACGAGGTCAACCTCAAGGCAGAACTCGAGATCATGCGGCTGCACGAAAAGATCGATCAGCTGCGCATCGAGCACCTCGAAACCATTTCCCGCCACCAGGCCGAAATGCTGGAACTGCTGCACAGCCGGATCGAGCCCCGCCCCGGTGCCGCGCCGGATGCGGCCGGGCCCGCCGGCTGAGCCGGCGATATCACAAGCCATCGCTTGACATATTCCCAAGCGCCACGGACAATCCGACCTGATATTGATAATGAGTCGCAATCTTAATTGCGACACACCAAAGGACCGGATCCCATGGCCTTCGAGCTTCCCTCCCTGCCTTACAGCACCACGGCCCTCGCCGCCCGCGGCATGAGCCAGGAGACGCTGGAACTCCATCACGGCAAGCATCACCAGGCCTATGTCACGGCCCTCAACGGTTTCGTCGCCAAGGATGAAAGCCTGCAGGGCAAGTCGCTGGAAGAGATCATCCATCTCTCGGCCGGGCGCGCGGACATGGCGCCGGTGTTCAACAATGCCGGCCAGCACTGGAACCACATCATCTTCTGGCAGAGCCTGGCCCCGGCCGGCGGCCGCATGCCCGACCGGCTGGGTGCGAAGATCACGGAGGATTTCGGCAGCCTCGATGCCTTCAAGGAGGCCTTCCGCGCTGCCGCGATCAGCCAGTTCGGCTCGGGCTGGGCCTGGCTGGTGCTGAAGCCCGACGGCAGGCTCGGCGTGTCGAAGAGCCCGAATGCCGCCAACCCGCTCTCGGCCGCAGACGGCCGCACTTTGCTCGGCCTCGATGTCTGGGAGCACAGCTACTATCTGGACTTCCGCAACCGGCGCCCGGATTACGTGACCAACTTCCTGGACAATCTGGCGAATTACGACTTTGCCGAAGCGGAGCTGCTCGCCGCCTGAGCCTCGCGCACGGTCTGGTCCAGCTCGGATTTCAGCCAGTCTCCGAGCCGGGCCACCGCCGCCGACGGCACCCCCCGCGTCCCGCGCCGGATCAATCCGTAGCGGGAGCCGTCGGCGGCGAACCCTTCGGGTGCCGTCAGACGCCCGGCTGCAAGGTCGTCGGCCACCACCAGCAGCGGGCAGAGCGCAACCCCAAGCCCTGCGATGGCGCTTTCGGCCGCCAGCACATGATGGTCGAACAGCCGGATCTCGCGCGGCTGCGGCACCGCCGGATGCAGGGCCAGCCAGTCGGCCCAGCCCCGCGGCCGGGTGGTGGACCCCAGCGCCACATAATCTCCATTCCTGAAAGCCGCCAGTTGAGCCGCCGTCGCCACCGGCCCCATCGCTTCTTCGACCACCGGCTCGACGAGCCAGCCCGGCTCGACCGGGAAATCCAGCCGCCTGACGGCCAGCCCCGCGCCACCGGTGCCAAGATCCGGCCGGCCGCCACCGACCGACAAATGTACCCGCAGATCCGGATGATCCGCCTCGAACCGGCCGAGCCGCGGAATCAGCCAGCGCATGGCGATCGAGCGTTCGCAGGACAGCACCACCGGCCCCTCGGCCGCCCCGCGGATCCGCGCCAGCGCATCGCCCACCTGATCGAGTGCTGCATGCGCCGCCGCGGCCAGCACCGCCCCTTCAGGCGTGGGCCGGATGCCGCGCCCCTCGGGCTCCACCAGCCGCACGCCCAGATCCCGGGCCAGCTTGCCGATCCGCCGGCTGACCGCGCCATGGGTCAGCACCAGCTCTTCCGCCGCCGCGCGCACACCCCCCAGCCGCACCACCGCTTCGAAGGCGCGCAGATCGTCGAGCGAGGGGATTTCGGATCGTTTCATTTTTGCCTGGGCTTCTCACCGTTGCTTGCGATGCAAGCTTAGGCCCGACGAGCGCATTTCCACAGCAAAACCCGTCAGCTTTTGTCACCAGTTATGGTCGGAACCCATCGCTTTTCCTAGCCCGCCCCGCCGCTAGACTGAGGCCGACACCGCAGCAGCCGCGAAGGGGCGAGAGAGATGACAGAGACGGCACCGGTTCTGGTCACCATGGGTGATCCGGCAGGCATCGGCCCCGAAATCATCGTGAAGGCGCTGGCGGGTGCCGCCCGGCCGCTGCCGGTCGTGGTGGTGGGGGACGCCCGGGTGATGGCGCGGGCGGTCGGGCTCGTGGCCCCAGATATGCGGATCGATATCGTCACCGATCCCCTGGCCGGGACGGCGGGTCCGGGGGTGATCAGGCTGGTGGAAAGCGGCCGGATCGATCCGCCTCCGGGCTTTGGCCGGATCGATGCCGCGGCGGCGCAGGCAGCGGTCAATGCCGTGCGGGCAGCGGTGCGGCTGGTGCAGGCGGGACGCGGTTCCGCGATCGTCACCGCGCCGATCAACAAGGCGGCGCTCGCCCTGGCCGGGCTGTCCTGGCCGGGCCACACCGAATTGCTGGCGGCCCATGCCGGCCGGGGGCCTGCGGCGATGATGCTGGCTGGCCCGGATCTGCGGGTGGTGCCGGCAACCCTGCACATGGCGCTGGCCGAGGCGGTGGCCAAGCTCGATCACGACACCGAACTCGCGGCGATCCGGGCCGCCGATCAGGGGGCACGCGCCTTCGGCATTCCGGCCCCGCGGGTGGCGGTCGCCGCCCTCAACCCCCATGCCGGCGATGGCGGACGGTTCGGCGATGCCGAGGCCCGGATCCTGGTACCGGCCATCGCGGCCGCACGCGCCGAGGGCATCGATGCCTCGGGCCCCTGGCCGGCGGATACCGTCTTCCTTCAGGCCCGCCGCGGCCGCTTCGACGTTGTGGTCGCCCAGTATCACGATCAGGCGATGATCCCGGCCAAGCTCGACGGGCTGGATGCCGCGGTCAACGTCACGCTGGGGCTGGACCTGATCCGCACCAGCCCCGATCATGGCACGGCCTTCGACATCGCCGGCCGCGGCATCGCCGATCCGGCGCCACTGCTGGCCGCCATCGCCTGCGCCCGCCGCCTGTCCTCGCCCCCCGCCTTCCGCGACCCGGCCGACAGCCCAACCGGAGCCTGACCCCATGTCCGACCGCCTGATCTTCATGGCAACCCGCAACGATGCCACCGTTGCCGGGGCCGAAACCCTGGTCGAGACCGCGGCCGCGCTCGGCATCCGCCGGATCGGCTTCAAGGATGTCGGGCTGGACCGCAACGGTCTGGCGGCACTTCATGCCCGCATCAAGGCCGCGGGCGCCGAAAGCGTGCTGGAGATGGTCTCGCTCGATCCCGCCGCCGAGGCGGCGGCGGCACGGCTGGCGGTCGATCTGGGCGTCGACCTGCTGCTCGGCGGCCGGCATTCGGACGCGGTGCTGCCGGTGATCGCCGGCCACGGCCTGCGCTATATGCCCTTTGCCGGCGCGGTGTCCGGCCATCCCAGCATGCTATCGGGCAGCGATGACGAGATCGTGGCCGATGCCGCCCGGCTGTCCGCCATGGATGGCGTTTCGGGCGTAGATCTGCTGGCCTGGCGCCGGCCGGGCGATGCAGCGGGGCTGATCGCGAAAGTGGTGGCCGCCATCACGCCGAAGCCGGTGATCGTGGCCGGATCGATCGACAGCCCGGCAGCGGTGACAGCCGTGGTCGCGGCTGGTGCCGCCGGCTTCACCATCGGCACCGCCGCGATCGAGGGTAGTTTCGCCGGGGCGGCCCCCGAGCTTTCAGCCCAGCTCGGCGCCGCGCTGAAGGCGCTGGCCGAAGCCGAGGGGCGGATCTCCGCCGCCGGCACCGTCGACCTCGCCCGCGCCTTCGCCGGGTTCGACGATTGCTGGAGCCCGCGCATCGGCGGGCGGATCAACGACATGCATCTGAAGCTGGTCAAGCTGTCCGGCGCCTTCGTCTGGCACCGCCACGAGGTCGAGGACGAGCTGTTCCTGGTGACCCGCGGCCGGCTGCTGATGAAATTCCGTGACCGCGACGAAGAGGTGGCGGCCGGCCAGTTCATCATCGTGCCCCATGGTGTGGAGCACTGCCCGGTGGCGCTGGACGAGCCCTGCGAGGTGGTGCTGCTGGAACCGGCGACCACGGTCAACACCGGCACGGCCGGCGGCGGGCGTACGGTCACCCATCTCAAATCGATCTGAGCCGCCCGACCGGATCAGCCCCTCAGACCACCCCGCCATTGGCCCTGAGGGTCTGGCCGTCGATCCAGGCGCCGTCGGGGCCGGCCAGGAAGGCGACCGCGGCGGCGATGTCGCCGGGCGTGCCCAGCCGTTCCAGCGGCGACAGCTTCGCCAGACGGTCGACCAGCTCCGGCGACTTGCCGTCCAGGAACAGATCGGTGGCGGTGGGTCCGGGGGCGACCGCGTTGACCGTGATGCCGCGGCCGCGCAGTTCCCGCGCCAGGACCATGGTCATCGCCTCGACGGCGGCCTTGGTGCCGGCATAAGGGCCATAACCCGGCTGCAGCAGGCCGACCACGCTGGACGACAGGTTGACGATCCGCCCGCCCTCGCCCAGGCGCCCTGCCGCCTCGCGCATCACGTTGAAACTGCCGCGCAGATTGATCGCGATCATCCGGTCGAAGACCTCGTCGGTCATCCCGGCGATCGGGCCCAGCGTCATGACACCGGCATTGTTGACCACCACGTCGACCCGGCCGAACGCCGTGATCGCCGCATCGAACAGGCCGGTCACGTCCTCGGTGCGGGCGATGTCGGCACGGCAGGCCACCGCCCGCCCGCCGGCATCGATGATGCCGGCCACCACCTCTTCGGCGGCCCCGGCATTGCCGGCATAATTCACCACCACCGCCAGCCCGTCCCCGGCCAGACGCCGGGCGATCGCGGCACCGATGCCGCGCGAAGCACCGGTCACGATCGCAACCCGCGGCGCCGTCTGATCCTGTCCGCTCATCTGTCGTCTCCTGCCTGAGTGGCCCTGGGTCTGAGTGGCCCTGGGTACCGCACAAGATGCACCTGGGCTCCTCCCGGATAATCGGCCATGATTCGGTATCATCATCCGGATAAGGCGAATGATCAGATGGATCGGTTTGAGACGATGCGGGTCTTCAGCCGTGTGGTGGAGCGGCGCAGCTTCACCCGGGCAGCCGAGGATCTGGGCTTGCCCCGCTCCACTGTCACGGATGCAGTGAAGGCGCTGGAGGCGCGGCTGGGCGTGCGCCTGCTGGAACGCACCACCCGCCAGGTGCGCCCGACACCGGATGGCGAAGCCTTCCATCAGCGTTGCCTGGCGCTGATCGCCGATCTGGAGGATGCGGAGGCGTCAGTTGCGGATGCAGGGTTGCGCGGCCCTCTGCGGGCCGATGTTCACGGTACCCTCTGGCGGCATGTCGTGCTGCCACATCTACCTGCATTCCTGGAACGTCACCCCGGTATCGAGCTCCGTGTGACAGAGGGCGACCGGCTGGTTGATCTGGTGCGCGAGGGCATTGATTGCGTGCTGAGGGTTGGTACGCCACGCGACGGCCGGCTGATCGCCCGACGGGTGGCACTGCTCGACGAGGTAACGGTGGCAAGTCCGGATTACCTGTCCCGCCATGGACGGCCGCGGGATCTTCAGGCGCTAGACGGCCATATGACGATCGGCTTCTATTCCAGTGCGACTGGCGGCCTTTTGCCGCTGGAGTTCACCCGTGACGGCGAAGTGGTTGAGATCACCTTGCCGGCCCGGCTGACAGTGGACGGCGCCGAGACCCTCACCGAGGCCGCGCGGCTGGGGTTGGGACTCATCCAGGTGCCGCGCTATCATGTCGCTTCCGACATAGCAGCCGGCCGGCTTGTCGAAGTGTTGGAGAATTTTCCGCCGACACCCACGCCGGTCCATCTGATGCATCCCGAGGGACGCCAGCCCGCGCCGCGCGTCCAGGCCTTCACAGCCTGGCTTGCCGGCCTTTTCCGGGCCGAGGCACGCCGCTGAACAGCAGCAGCGCCGCCAGACCCGCGATGATGCCGAGGCCCAGCGACAGAACCAGGGCGCCCTCAGCCCCCCAGCGCGCCATGACCGCAGCATAGGCGACGGGGGCCACGGCCGAGGCGGCGAAGCCCGGTGCGATCAGCCGGCCCACCGTCAGCCCGTAGCGGCGGGGATCGAACAGCACCAGCGGCAGGGTCCCGCGGGTGATGGTCAACAGCCCGTTGCCGGCACCATAGGCGAGCGAGAAGCCGAGCGCCGCCACGACCGAACCGCCGCCCGCGAGGCAGGCGGCGAAAGCGGGCGGCAGCAGCAGGCAGGCGATCAGGTTCAGCCGCTTCGCATCGCTGCGCCCCCCCGTCGTCACCTCGCACAGCCGGGCCGCCGACTGGCCGACACCACGGGCGGCGGCGACCCAGACCGCCGCCTGGGCCCCGAGCCCCAACCCGGCCAGGATCGCGATCATATGAGCGGCCATGCCGGCCGCCAGAAAGGCCGCCACCGCCATGATCAGCGCATAAAGCATGGCCGGAGCCAGGGGCCTGCGCGCAGTCGGGGGTGTGCGCGCGGCCGGCACCGGCCGCAGGATGGCCGGGCGAGGCCCATGCCCGGCCGGCAGCCCCAGATGCAGCGGCAGGGTGGCGAGCGCCAGCACGGCATAGACGACCACCGCACCCCGCCAGCCCAGCGCCTGCATCAGCCCCTGGCCCAGCGGCCAGAAAAGGCTGGACGACAGGCCGCCCAGCAAGGTGACGGCCGACATGGCCGGCCCCGCCTGCCGGCCGCCGATGCGGGCGAGGGTCGCGAAAGCGGCGTCATAAAGCGTGAAGGACATGGCGAGGCCCAGGCAGATCCAGGCCGCGACATAGAGCACCGGCCCACGGGCCGCCGCCAGCAGCAGGCAGCCCGCGGCCATGGCGACCGCGCCTGCGATCATCACCCACCGCCCGCCATGCCGGTCGACCAGCCGGCCGGCGAAAGGGGCGGCAAGGCCGGTGACCGCCAGGCCCAGCGCGAAACCGCCATGCACCTCGGCCGCGCCCCAACCCAGATCGGCGGCGATCGCCGTGCCGAACACGCCGATCAGATAATAGCTCACCCCCCAGGCGACGAGCTGGGCCAGAGCCAGACGCAGGACGATGCCCCGGGCGATCATCGGCCGGCATCGCCGGGCAGGGTCGCATCCCCTTCGCCCAGCGGGCGCTGCATCAGCACCGAATTCAGCCAGCCGCCGAATTTGAACCCGACCGATTCGAAGGTGCCGACGATCCGAAAGCCCATGCGGCGGTGAAGCGCGATCGAGCCGGCATTGGCCGAATCGCCGATCACCGCCAGCATCTGCCGCCACGGCCCGGCCTCGCAACGCCCGATCAACGCCCCCAGCAGGGCGGTGCCGATACCCCGCCCGCCCAGATCGGGCGCCACATAAACCGAATCCTCGACCGTGAACCGATAGGCCGATCGCGGCCGATAGGCGGTGGCATAGGCATAGCCCGCCACCCGGTCGCCCAGCAGCGCGACCAGATAGGGCAGATCGCGTGCGACAACGCCCTGCCAGCGCTCGGTGATCTCGGCGACCGAGGGCGGCTCTTCCTCGAAACTCGCCCGGCCGGTCCGGACGTGATGGGCGTAGATGGCCGCAATCGCGGCCATGTCGGCGGGGGTCGCATCGCGCACGACCACCCTTGCGGGGGCCGCGGCTGCGGCGCCCTCGGTCGTCATTCTGCCGATATCCATGACCTGGGTCTTTCGGGTTCCGGGCCGGGCGCCATCCGCGCGCCCCGCTCCGTGCCCCGCCATCATGGCCTGTGCCCGTGCATCAAAGAAGCTTCTGGAAATCATGCAGAGCATGAGGAATTCTTATCGAATGAACCGGCTGGATCTCGACTATCTGGGCACCTTCCTGACCGTGATCGACTGCGGCAGCTTCACTGCCGCCGCCGAACGGCTGGGCCTGAGCCAGCCGGCGGTCAGCCTGCAGATCCGGCAGCTGGAGCGCCGGCTCGGCACCACGCTGATCGAGCGGGTGGGCCGCAAGGCCCGGCCGACGGCGGCGGGGGCCGAATTGCTGGCCCATGCGCCGAAGATCGACGCCGCGGTCGGTGCCGCGATCGAGGCCGTGTCGCATCACGCCGCCGGCGATGCGGGGCGCGTGCGGCTCGGCACCGGCGCCACCGCCTGCATCTTCCTGCTGCCGCCGCTGCTGGGAGAACTGCGCCGCCGTTTTCCCGGCACCGAGATCACGGTCACCACCGGCAACACCGCCGATATCGTCAAGGCGATCGAAGACAATCTGATCGATCTGGGCCTGGTCACCCTGCCGGCCGCGGGGCGGATGCTCGAGATCACGCCGGTGCTGGAGGATGATTTCGTCGCCATCGCCCCGGCCGAGATGGCCCTGCCGGCACGGGTGACCGCATCCAGCCTGGCGGGCCTGCCGCTGCTGCTGTTCGAACCCGGGGGCAACACCCGCCGGATCGTCGACGACTGGTTCGCCGGTGCGGCGGTGCCGCTCCGGCCGGTGATGTCGCTCGGCAGCGTCGAGGCGATCAAGGCCATGGTCGGCGCCGGGCTCGGCTGTTCGGTTCTGCCGGGCATGGCGGTGCCGGGCGGCACCCTGCCCGGCATCACCGTCCGGCCGCTGTCCCCCCGCCTGCACCGTCGTCTGGCGGTGGTGATCCGCCGCGACAAGCGCCTGACCCGGGGCCTGCGCGCGGCGGTGGAGACCCTGCGGGATCTGGCGGCCGGTCAGGCCGCCGCGATCGCCGCCACAAGCGCATCGACGGGGCCGAACAGCTGACCGGCATCGAGCAGCCGCGCGCCGGCCCCTTTGTCCAGGATCAGTGCCGGAACGCCGTGCACACCCATTCGGCGCGTCGCCTCGCGGCCGGCCGCGATCCGCGCCCGGTCTGCCGCCAGCAATGCAGGATCCGGTGCCTGGAACCGCGCGGCCGCCGTGGCCATGCCCAGCCCGTCCAGGACACCGGCAATGACCCCGCGATCGGCATTGTCGAGACCGTCGACATAGCGGGCTCGCTGGATCGCCTCCAGCGCCGCCAGCTCCTGCGTCAGGCTCTCGCCGGCCGGTGCCGCAAGACGCACGGCGGTCAGGGCCAGAGTGGCCGGCCCCGAATCGACCCGGCCACCCGTCGCCCCCAGCACCTGGCGGCGATAGCTCTCGGTGAAGGGCTGGCCCGAGAGCCGGGCGATGCGCTGATCCGCAGCCCAGGCATGGGCTCCGAAGCCGTCATTCATGGGAAAGGCGCCGCTGCCAGCGAACAGCCCCACGGGGAGCGGGTCCAGCGCAATACCGGCCTGGCCGGCCAGGCGGCGGATGGCGGGCGCGGCACCGTAGCACCAGCCGCAGAGCGGATCGAACAGCCAGGTGACGGACACCGCGCCGGCCATGTCAGTAGCCTACGGTGAAGCGCTGGCGGATGTGCTTCGGCGTCTCGATCTCGTCGACCAGCGCCACGGCGTAATCCTCGAACGAGATGCTGCTGCCGCCCTCGCCCACCAGCAGCTGGTCGGTGCCGAGACGGAAAGTGCCGGTGCGCTCGCCGGGCACGAACATGGCCGCCGGCGACAGGAAGGTCCAGTCCAGGTCGTCGATGCCACGCAGAATGTCGAGGAATTCGGCGCCCTTGCTGGCCTCGGCATGATAGGCGGCGGGGAAGTCGGGCTGATCGACCAGGCGCTTGCCCGGCGCCACCTCCAGGCTGCCGGCACCGCCGACCACCAGATAGCGCACGACACCCGAGGCGCGCACGGCGGCAATCAGCTTCTCCGGGTCGCTCGCCAGGAAATGAACCGAGCTGATCACCGCGTCATGACCTTTCAGGATGTCCGCCAGTCCGTTGACGTCGAAGACGTCGCCCGCAACTGCGGTCACGCCCGGCAGGGCGGCGATCTTCTCAGGGTGCCGCGCGATGCCGGTCACCAGGTGGCCGCGATCCGACAGCTCCTTCAGGATGCGCGCGCCGGCATTGCCCGAGGCGCCGATGAGGGCGATCTTCGCCATGATTGAGGGATCCTTCCGCTCGGATATGGAGGGTGGTCTTCATTCAAGACCCGGTCCGGAAAGTGGACCGTGGATCCGAGGTATGCTACACCCTGATCCCGCGCAAGAAGTCATCTTCGCGTCATCTGGTCACTGCGGCGTGACCTTTGCGTCCTTCCGGGAGAGGCGACATGGCAATGCAGACCGCCGAAAAGACCCCGCGCGACGACCCGCCGGGCCCCTGGGACCGCCCCGCAGACGAGCCCTGCCCGATCCGCGACGTGCTCGACCGGATCGGCGACCAGTGGAGCATGCTGGTGCTCTCCGCCCTGTGGGAGGGCACGAAGCGGTTCAACGAGCTGGGCCGCCAGATCGGCGACATCTCGAAGCAGATGCTGTCGCGCACGCTGAGGCGCCTGGAACAGGACGGTTTCGTGCGCCGAACCGTCTATGCCGAAGTGCCGCCCCGGGTGGAGTACGAGCTGACCGATCTCGGCCGGTCGTTCATGGTGCCGATGCGGGCGCTGGTGGTCTGGGCGGACGACAATCACGCGGCCATCCGCGCCGCCCGCGACAGCTATGAGGGCTGATCGCCACCCGTTCCCCTTGCGATGAGCGCGAGCAGGATGCGCCTGAGTTCCGTCTGCGCCTCCTCCGGGGTCAGATCGCCCGCGACGGCCGCATCCGACAGGGCGTCCGCCGCCCCCAGCATCGCCCAGAGCCCGGCGGCGGACAGATCTCCGTCCGGCGCGAAGGGACCGAGCAACTGCCGACAGGTTTCCAGAAAGGTGCGCTGATAGTCCCGCTTCAGCGCCGCCAGCTCGGGTGATCCGGCAAGGGCGGCGAGCACGCCTGGGATCTCGCGCCCCTGGGCCGCCACGCAATCGACATAGCAGGCGGCGATGATCCGCGCCCGATCCGCAGCCGTGGGGGCGCCCGCCTCCAGCGCTGCGGTCATCGTGGCGGTCTGGCGGGCGTCGAAATCGCGATAGAGCGCGGTCAGCAAGCCCTCGCGGGTGCCGAAATGATCATAGACCACCGGCTTGGTGACACCCGCCCGCTCGGCCAGCCGGCCAAGGGTCAGAGCATCCGTGCCCTCGTCGCGGATCACCCTCCACGACATGTCGAGCAGCTGGCGCAGCCGGTCCTCGCGGCTGAGGCGGCGGCGGGGTGTGGAAGAGCGGTCGGTCGGGACGCTTGACATGGCCTATGTACCAAAAGTAACTTACTAAAAGTATATAACAGCAGCCCGCGATCTGCAATCCATCCCCCTCGGCCCCCATCCATCTGCACCGGAGAGCACGCCCCATGCATGCGCTCATCGTCCTCTCGCATCCCGATCCCGGCTCCCTGACCCATGCCGTTGCCGCCCGCATCGCCGACGGCGTGGTCGCGGCCGGACATACCGCCACCCGCGCCGATCTGGCGGCCGAAGGCTTCGATCCACGCTTTTCCGACGCCGATCTCGCCGCCCATCGCGGCCGGACGGCGATCCCCGACGATATCCTCGCCGAACAGCGGCGGATCGATCAGGCCGATGCCCTGATCCTGGTTTATCCCGTCTACTGGTGGTCGATGCCCGGTCTCCTCAAGGGCTGGATCGACCGGGTGTTCAGCAATGGCTGGGCCTATGACGACCGGCCGGGCGACGGGATCCGCAAGCTGCTGGGCCGGCTGCCGGTGCATCTGGTGGCGCTGGGCGGTGCCGATCTGCGGACCTATGCCCGCCACGGCTATTTCGGCGCCATGCGCACCCAGATCGACCACGGCATCTTCGACTATTGCGGCGCGCCGGTGGCGACCACCGAGCTGATGGTCGACACCGATCCCGGAGAGACGGCCGCCGCCCATCTCGACACCGCCCATGCCCTGGGCCGACACCTGTTCAACGACGCGCGCACCACCCGCGCCGCCTGATCGCGCCTGCCTCTCGACACCGACGCGCGACATGCCCGAGGATAGCTGCATCCCCCGGTATCTTTTACGCAGAGGAGAGCAGGATGACGACGCGGTTCGTGACACGGCTGGCGCTGGCCGCCGCAACCTTCCTCGCCGCGGGCGGCAGCGCGCTCGCCGGGGAGGGTTCGCTGTGGAAGGTCTATGACGAGAGCCTGAAATCGGCGAAATACATCGACCTCACCCATGCCTTCGCGCCGGTGCAGCCGGTCTGGCCGGGTTTCTCCAACGCGAAGTTCAGGCCGGCGGTAGCCGGCCAGGACATTCCGGGCTATGTCGCAAAGGGGGAGGAATTCACCTACGATAAGCACGGTTTCGTCGCCTCGGCCTATGACCTGACCACCGACCAGTACGGCACGCAGCTCGACCCGCCCTCGCACTGGAATCCGCTGGGTGCCACGATCAGCGATCTGCCGCCGACCTATGCCGTGCGGCCGCTGGTGGTGATCGACATCAGCGGCAAGGTGGCGGCCGATGAAGGCTATCACCTCCAGATCGCCGATATCGAGGCCTGGGAGGCGAAGCACGGCCGCATTCCCGAAGGCTCGGTCGTGTTCGTGCGCTCCGACTGGTACAAAAAATGGAGCGACACAGCGCGCTTCAACCAGAAGCCCTTCCCCGGGGTCGGGCTCGATGCGCTCAAATTCCTGCACCTGGAACGGAAGATCCTGTTCCACGGTCACGAGCCGCTCGACACCGACACCACGCCGACGCTGGAGGGCGAACACTGGCTGCTGCACAATGATTTCGTGCAGGCCGAAGGCGTCGCCAATCTCGACAAGGTGCCCGAGGCGGGCGCCCTGGTCACCATCGGTTTCGCAAAGCCCGAAGGCGGTTCCGGCGGCTTCGCCCGCTATGTCGCCATCGCCCCGGCGGACTGGCCGGAGGGGGTGACGATCGCCGAGGCGCCGGGCGCGCCGCTGCCGCGCCAGCCGGCACCGCTGGTACGCGACGAAAACGGGGTGTTCCGCCCGAAGCCGTGACCCGGCCTCATCCCTGACCCGCCCTCACCCCTGGCGCGGCACCAGCTGCCAGATCCGTTCGACCACCTCGCTCAAGCCCTTGAGACCGCGCTCGACCGGCGCGGTCTCAAGCTCCTGAACGTGGTAGTCCGCGCCGTAGAGCGCGTGAACCTCGTCGGCCTGCACCGAAAAGGGGGGGCCCTTGGCGAGGGACTGGTCGTATTCATAGCTGATCAGCAGCTGCCGTGCGCCGCCGGTCAGGCCACGCAGATGGCCGGCATAGTGCCACCGGACATCTCCCGGCAGGGCGACCAGCGCCGCACGGTCATAGATCGCATCCACCGGCCCCAGATGCGCCGGGGTGAGCGCGAAGACGTCGCCCACGAAGATGTCGATACCGGCGGCGGAGAAGCGCTCCAGCGGCCCCGCCGCCGTCACCTCGGGGGCAAGCTCCAGCTCGGCGAAAAGCTGCTCGATCGCGCTGCGGTTCAACTCGGCACCGGCGACCCGGGCGCCCCGCCCCATCAGCCAGGCAATGTCGCGGGTCTTGCCGCAGAGCGGCAGAAAGACCCGGCTGCCCGCCCCCGCCGCCAGACGGTCGGCATGCCTCACCAGGAAATGGTTGGGGCGGCCTTCATGGAAGCCGATCTCGTTGCGCTGCCACTTGCCGTGCCAGAAGTCGGGGGTCATGCCGCATACCACCTTCCGTAAGCGTCGGGATCTGCGTCACTCTAGTCGCGACGGGTCGCGGACGGAAGGTGCACGGGATGCAGGATGATGCTGCAACCGGCGCCTGCCGATGGACCCAATGGATGGGGAGGCCGCCATGGAGATCGATGCCGACCGGCTGGGCCGGGCACTCGCCGCCCTGGGGCGTGCCGATGATCCCCAGGGTTTTGCGACCGCCGGCACGCGGTCGCTGGCAGCTCTGTTCGATGCCCCGCGCGCGGTGCTGTCCCTGCGGGACGCCGATGGTGGAGAGAGCCGGTTCATCGCCTGGCCCGGCTGGTGCGCGCAGACCTATCGCCGGCAGGTCCTCGCACAGGATCCCATCCGCGCCTGGCTGGATGGCTGCCGCCCCGGTACGGCGCCGGTCATCCGCCTGTCGGATCTGGTGCCCGGACGCGCGCTGGAACGTGCGCCCTATTTCGAAACCCTGCTCCGGCCCACGGGCGCGCGCCATGTGCTGACCCTCGCCATCCGCCGCGGCGGACGGATCGCCGGGGCGCTCAGCCTGGTGCGCAACCAGGACGCCCCCGACTTCTCGATCGAAGACCGCAACCTCGCCACAGCCCTGGTGCCGGCGCTGGAGATGAGCCATGCGCTGGCCCATCGCCGCATGCCCGCCGCCGCACAGCCATTCACCGCACGAGAGGCCGAAATCGCCCGGCTGGTGGCGGATGGCGCCACCAACAAGATGATCGCCCGCCAGCTCGGCCTCAGCCCGGAGACGGTGAAAAACCATCTGCGGGCGATCTTCAGGAAGGCAGGCGTCGCCAACCGCACCACCCTCTCCGCCTGGATGCTCAGCCGCGCGCCATGATCTCCGCCGCCGCCTGCAGCCCCGACCAGTGGGCCTGGCCGACGGTGCTGTTGGTCAGATAGTCGCCGCAGAACGCCACCCGCGGCAGCGGTCCCAGATCCCGGAAGGCCTTGAGCCGGGTCACGAAGCCCTTGGGCCGCTTGCAGATCGCGGCCGGCTGGCGCGAAACGAAGGCATCGATCAGCCGCGTGCCGGCCAGCCCCGGCACCGCCTCGACCATATCGCCCCAGGTGATCGCGATCAGGTCGTCATCGGTGGCATCGGCATGCTGCCGGCAGCCGGCATCCTTCCACTGGGCATGCGCCAGGGTGGTGCCGTCGCCGCGATCGGTGAAGCGCATATTGCCGGTGCGATGGAAGCCGTCGGCCGCCGGCAGAACATAGGTGTCGAGCAGATCGCCCTTGGGCCGGTCCAGCAGGTAATAGACGATGTGGTGGCCGGCATAGTCGATCGCCTCGAAGAAGCCGCGCCGCCCGGCATCCAGATCCGGCATCAGCCCGGAGACCAGATGGCCGGGCACCGCCATGATCACGGCATCGGCGCGGATGACCTCCGGCGCCTCGTCCGCCCGGCTGTACGCAACCTGCACGCCGTCCGCATCATGGCGCACCTCGTGCACGGTGCAGCCGGTGCGATAGTCGGTGCCGGGATCGGCCGCAAAGGCCCGGCCCAACGCCCAGGTCAACCGGCCGACGCCACGCTCGCGATAGCTCCACATATGGTTGCCGGCCCAGGACAGCCGCCCGGCCGAACTCCAGGCCGTCCAGGCCAGGGAGAAATCCTCAGCGCCATAGCCGCAGAACATGCCCATGCAGGGTTCGAGGAAATAGTCGACGAAGGCAGGTGAGAGACGCCGGAAATGCTCGCAGGCATTGACGTCGTCCAGGGCCACCACGCTGGTCAGGTCGCGCGGATCGGCCGCCAGCATCCGCCGGGCCAGCTGCGGCAGGGCCACCAACAGCCGGGCCTTCTCGGCAAAGGGGATCGCCGGATGCCGGGCGGCGCTCATCATGTCGAAGGCGCCGAAATCCGCCACCTCGCGGCGGCGGATCAGTACGTTCCAGCGATGGGCGGCCGTCAGGTCCAGCAGGTCTTCCGGTGCATGCAGCCCCAGTTCACGCGACAGATCGGCGAGATTGGTCTCGGCGCCCAGAAAGGCGAAGGCCCCGGTCGGAACCCAGGCGCCCTGCCAGAACACCGACCGGCAGCGCCCGCCCGGCTCGGCCGCCTTTTCAAGCAGCACCACCTGGTGCCCCTCGGCCCTCAACCGCCAGGCCGCACCCAACCCGGCAATGCCCCCGCCCACGATGATGACCCGCATGGCTCCGCGCCCTCCGTCCGATCATTGCAACCGGGCTCAGTCTGGAAGGGCGTGCGGGCCGGCACCATGACCCGGACGGGTCATGGGCTCAGTCCTGAACGGTCGGCCGGATCACCAGATCGCCGATATCGACCCCGTCGGGCTCGGCGATCGCGAAGGCGATGCTGCGGGCGACGGCATCGGCATCCAGGCCGATCTCCGCCATCCGGGCCTGCATGCCCGCCATCACGCCGGGATCGGACATCGATGCCGCAAGATCGGTGCGCACGAAGCCGGGCGAAATGCCGGTGACGCGGAAATCACCGCGCGATTCCTGGCGCAGCCCCTCCATTACCGTGCGGACCGCGTTCTTGGTTGCCGCATAGACCCCCATGCCCGGCACGATGCGCAGCCCGGCGGTGGAGATCACCGTCACGAAATGGCCGGATGTCTGGCGGCGGAACACCGGCAGTGCCGCCGCGATGCCATAGAGCACACCGCGCAGATTGATGTCGATCATCCGGTCCCAGTCGTCGACCGCCAGATCGTCGAAGGGACCGATCGGCGCGACACCGGCATTGGAGACCAGCACGTCCAGCCGCCCGAAACGTTCCTGCGCCAGATCGACCAGACCCGCCGGCCCGGCGCGCGTCGCGACATCCGCCGCCATCCAGACGACCGTGCCGCCATCGGCGGCAATCGACGCGGCCACCTGTTCCAGCCGCGCGGCCCCCCGCCCGGCCAGCACCAGCTTCGCGCCGCCTGCCGCCAGCCGGCGGGCCGTCGCCGCGCCGATGCCGCTGCCGGCACCGGTCACCACCACCACCTTGCCCTCGATCCCATCCGTCATCGCATCGCCTCCGTCATCGCATCGCCTCCGTCATCGATCAGCTTCCGAGACGCTAGCCGGCAGCTTTCGGTGTTGCTATGAGACAGGATCCAGAGTTTCGGCGAGATCGTCCAATGTCGACCGACCCCCTCTCCGGCATCCTCGGCCTGCTCGACGTGCGCGGGGCCGCTTTCGTGCGGCTGGAAGCCGGCGGCGACTGGTCGCTGGCCTTCCGGCCCCGCCCGCTGGTCAAGTTCAACGCCGTACTGCGCGGCCGATGCTGGCTGACCCTCGATGGCGGCGAACCGGTGCAGTTGCAGGCGGGCGATGCCTTCCTGCTGGCCCTTCCCCCCGGCTATACGGTCGCGAGCGATCCGGAGCTGCCGCCGGCGGACGGATCGGCGCTGTTCGCCGCCGCCGCGCGCGGCAGCGTCACCTGCGGCGGGGACGAAGTGGTGCTGATCGGCGGCAGCTTCACCATCGATCGCCCGGATGGCGAGCTGCTGCACGGGATCCTGCCGCCCTTCCTTAAGATCGACATGGCCGATCCCCGCGCGGCCGGGGTGCGGGCGACCCTGGCACGGCTGGAAGCCGAACTTCTGGCCGGGGATCTGGGGGTGGATCTTGTGGCCCGGCGCCTGGCCGAGGTGCTGCTGATCGACATGCTGCGCGCCCATGCCGGCCGCGCGACGGAAGAGGGAGGCTGGCTGCTCGCGGCGCTTGCAGATCCGAAGATCGGGGCGGCCCTTGCCGCCATGCATGCCGCTCCCGGCCGCGACTGGACGGTGGCAGAGCTGGCGCGGCTTGCCGCCATGTCGCGATCGGGCTTTGCCCGGCGCTTCGCCGAGGCGACCGGCACCACGCCGATCGACCATCTTCTCCACTGGCGGATGCGCCTGGCCCGGGCGGCGCTGCGCCGGGGCGGCACCACGATCGGTGCCCTGGCCGAACGGCTGGGTTATGCCTCGGAAAGCGCCTTCAGCACGGCCTTCAAGCGCGTCCACGGCCGCGCGCCACGCGGCTGGGCGCAGGAGAACCGCGCAACCGGCGGCTGACGGCTGACGGATCACCCATCGCCTTTGTCGCAGGGATGGTGCAGGCTGCGGGTTCCCGTCCCTGCCGCCGCCCCGGACCCAGCCGCGTGCCCCTTCCGCCGAACCTCGCCCCGAACCTTCCGCCGATCCTGGCCCCGCTTCGCGCCGATGCCCGCTGGTATGCGACCGGCTATCTCGCGATGTTCGCCTCGTCCTTCGGGCAGACCTTTTTCGTGGCGCTGTCGGGGAACGACATCCGGGCGGCGTTCAGCCTCTCGGCGGGCGATTTCGGGCTGATCTACACCGCCGTCACCCTGGGCGGTGCCCTGCTGCTGGCGCTGACCGGCGGGCTGGTCGACCGGATGCCGGTGACGCGCGTGCTGGCCTTCACCCTGCCCGCCTTCGCGGCCGGTGCCGTGCTGACCGGCACGGCAACTCACCTTCTCCAGCTGATCCCGGGCCTGCTGCTGCTCCGCTTCTGCGGGCAGGGGATGATGGTGCATCTGGCCTATACCACCATCGGCCGCTGGTTCGCGGCCGGGCGCGGCCGCGCGGTCTCGATTGCAGCGCTTGGCCTCAACACCGGTCAGGCGCTGCTGCCGCTGGGTCAGGTGGTGCTGGCGGGCGCCATCGGCTGGCGCCTCGGCTGGATCGTCGCGGCCGGCCTTGTTCTGCTGCTCTGGCCGGTGCTGGCCCGGCTTGCCGCCCGCGACCGGCAGCCGGCGGCGGCGGATCCGGCCGCGGCGGCGCCCCCGATCCGCCACTGGTCGCGGGCCGAGGTGCTGCGCGATCCCTGTTTCTATCTGCTGCTGGCCGGCATGCTGCCGCCCGCCTTCATCAGCAACACCATCTTCTTCCACCAGACCAGCCTTGCCGCCGCCCGCGGCTGGGCGCCCGAGGTCTTCGCCTCGGCCTTCACCCTTTATGCCGTGATCGCGATCGGCAATGTCCTGCTGTCGGGCCATCTGATCGACCGGGCCGGCGCGCGGCGCCTGCTGCCGGTCTATCTGCTGCCCTTCGGTGCCGCCTGCCTTGTCCTGGCCGTCGTCGATGCGCCCTGGTCTGCCTTCGCCTTCATGCTGCTCTACGGCATCACCGACGGCATCTCGCTCACCCTTTTCGGCAGCCTCTGGCCCGAGGTCTACGGCACCCGCCATCTGGGCGCCGTGCGGGGGGTGGTGGTGGCGGCCATGGTGCTGGCCGCCGCCGCCGGCCCAGGCCTTGCCGGGCTGCTGGTCGATGCCGGGATTCCCCTGCCCTGGCTGATCGCCGGCATGGGGTGCTATTGCGGCCTGATCTGCCCGGTACTGGTGCTGACCGTCCGCCGGGTCTCGGCCCGGCTGGCGGATCAGAAGGTGTAGGCCACCGCCGCCTTCACGCTGCGCCCCTTGGCCGAGAAGCCGTTGAAATAGGCCTTGTAGTCCTTGTCGAACAGGTTCTGCACCGTCAGCCGTGCGGTCGCCCCGCCGAACAGGCCATCGCGCGGCGTCCAGCTGACATAGACGTCGTGGACACCATAGCCGGCGCTGGCCGGATAGGGGCTATAGGGGATCAGCGCATCATCCGGGATGTCGTCCTGGCCGGCGACGAACAGCCCCTTCCAGCCGACCAGCAGGTCGTATTCCGGGATCTTGCGACCGAACTGGGCGACCAGCTTGAACGGCGCGATGTCGTAGACCGGCTGATCGGCGCCATAGATGTCGCGCACCGATCCCTCATGCTCGCCTTCGGCATAGGCGAGGCTCAAGCCGGCGATGTAGAGCGGGCTGTCGTAGAAGGCTTCCAGCTCCACGCCCTGGGTATAAAAGCCGCGCAGATTGTGATGGCTCGGCACCCGATCGGGGTAGCGGCCGACATTGGGCGAGCCGAACACCCGCATGATGTTGTCCGACACGTCGTTGCGATAGATCTGGACCCGGGTCAGCACCTTGTCCTTCGGCTCCAGGACATCGCCGAAGGTCAGCACCGCGCCTATCCGCTTTTCGAAAGCACGCTCGGCCTCCAGCTGGCGCGCGGAGGACCGGTTGGTGCCGACCTCGTAGATCTCGTCGACCAGCGGTGCGCGCAGCTTGTAGGCGAGCCCGCCGAACAGCGCGAGATTGTCGTTCACCTGATAGAGCGCGTTCAGCGTCGGCGAAAAGCCCTTGTGCACCACCGCCGAATAGTCGTGCCCCTTGGCGGGGTCGCGGTAATCGGCCGCGGCATTGGGCACGCCGTCGGTGCGGATATGGTCGTAGCGCAGGCCGGGCGTGACGGTCAGCCCGTTGCCGAAATCGACCTCATATTCCATCCAGCCGGCATAGATCGTCTGGGTGCCGGCCGGAATGTTATAGGGCTGAAGATGGCCGTAATTGCGGTCGGGATCGTTCCGGTCCGTCCAGGAATAGGCCATGCTGTCACGGTCCTGGTGCTTCACCTGGACGCCGATGTTGAGTGTCGTATCCACGCCGCCGACCGTAAAGCGGCTCTCGTTATAAATCTCGGCGCCGTAGTTCTCGTAAGACAGCCAGCTTTCATTGCCGCCAAGGCCCAGGTTGACATAGATGTCCTCGACCTGGCGCTTATCGTGCTGTTTCGTCTCGGACCACGACAGCTGCACGGTGGTGCGGACCAGCGGATCGGCCGGGTCGTAGACATATTTGCCCGACAGCGAGCGGTCGTCGGTCTGGCGCCGCACGGTCAGCCGGGCCAGCGCCTGTTCGAAACCGTAGCGATCGATCTGATAATCCGACGGCACGATCTGACCGGTCTTGGCGGCGAAGGGGCCGAGCACGTCGCTGGTCGACATGGCGCCGCTCAGTTCCAGGAAATGATCCTCGCGCGCGACGCTGCCCTTGAAATGGCCGCTCAGCAATTCGCCTTCCGACAGGTTGAGCTTCTGCCCGTCGGCCGTTCGGTACTTGTCGTTGTCGCGCCGGGTGGCCGAGACCAGCAGTTCGGCGCCGCTGTCGTCGTCACGGCCGAAAAGCGCGGTGGTCCGGCTCCATTCCTTGCCGTTGACGCCATAGCCGAGCTTCAGGAAGCCGCCGGTATTCTCCCCCGGCAGCAGCATGTCCGAGGCGGATTTTGTGGTCAGCGCCACCGTGCCGCCGAAAGCGCCATAGCCGCGGGGTGAGAACGAGCCTTTGTCGACGGTGATCTCCTTGACCAGCTCCGGCTCGATGAACACCGTGCCCTGGCGATATTTCTCGAAGCTCTTGTCGGCACCGTCGAGCGTGATCGCCACATCCTCCTGATCGCCAAACCCCCAGATGTTGAGCGAATGCCCGTCGGGCCTGGCCGAGCCGACCAGATCGACACCCGGCAGGTCATTGAGCAGTTCCGGCACCGAACTGGCCTGGAGCCGCTCGATCGTCTCCCGATCCACCGTCGATGTCGCGATGGTGCGGACATCGGTCAGCGCGCTGATCACCACCACCGGGTCCAGCCTCTGCGCCCGGCTCTCCTGTCCCTGGCCCTGATCGGCCGCCGGCACCAGGGTGACCAGGCCGCCCTCTCCCGTGCGGAAATCGACGCCGGTGCCCTCCAGCAGCGCCACCAGCGCCTGGATCGCATCCATCTCGCCCGTGACACCCGGGCTGGTCCGGCCGGCGGCCAGAGAGGGGATGTACGAGATCTGCAGCCCAGATTGCTGGCCGAAAACCTGCAATGCCTGAGCAAGCGGGCCGGCAGGCACGGCATAGCCGCGCTCCGCCGCGCGGGCAACCGCAATGCCCGGCTGGCCGGGCAGCTGGCCACCCGCCACCGCCACCACCGCAACCGACATCATCAGGGCCCGGCGCAGCCGCCGTCCCCGTCCTCCAAGACCAGCCATCATCACGTCCGTCCGATCCTCTGTGCAGCAGATCGGGCGCAGGCCTGGCTTGCATGCCATTGCACCGCACCCTCCTGTCTGCCCAGACGGAGTCCGGCGCCGGATTTGAACCCCTTCTTTGCGAATTATTTTCAATCGCAATATGGGCGCGCCCTCACGCCCGGTCGATCACCATGGCCCAGGGGCCGATCCGGCGCAGCCGCCCGCCATAGGGGCGGATCACCGCCCGCGCCGCCGCCTCCGGGTCGGTCGCGGTATAGACGCCGCTGATCGGCATCGCGCCCAGATCGTCATCCAGCAGCACGATCCGGCCGTCATACCAGCGGGCGATGCGGGCGAGCACCGCCGCGACCGGCTCCCCCTCCACCACCAGTCGTCCCGTGCGCCAGGCCGCGAACTGCCCCGGGGCGAGCCGCCCCCGGGTCACCGTGCCTGTGCCGCCGTCGATCATCAGGCGATCGCCGGCGGTACAAGCAAGCGGGGTGCCCGCGCCCCCGATCTGCACCCGCCCCTCGCCCACGCTCACCACGCTGAGCGCGCCCTCGACGGCCAGATCGAAGCGCGCGGGCCCAGCCACACTCCGCAGGGTCAGGCCGCCCGTGGTCACGGTGAAGGGGGCCGTCCCCGCCGGCTCAAAACAGGCCAGACCTTCGCGCAGAGCGGCCCCCGGTGCGGCCGTCAGAGTGACGGCGGTCAGCGGCCCGATCGTGGCCTGGCCGCCGCCGGGCAGGTCGATCCTTCGGATCGCGGCCACATCCGTCCGTGTCCCGGCGGTCAACCGCGGAACCAGGGCAAGCCCCGCCACCCCGGCCGCCATTGCCACACCGCCGGCCAGAACGGCGCGCCGCCCGATCCGGCGAGCGGGAGGCTGCGGGATCCGGCCGGCCGCCCCCACGGCCCGGCCGGTCAGCGCATGCAGCTCCAGCGCCTCGCGCCAGATGCCGTCATGAACCGGGCTCCGCCCCCGCCATTCGGCGATCAGCCGCAGGGTCACCGGGTTGTCGGGGGCGTTCTGGCGGCGGATCAGAAGGTCGAAAGCCTCCTGCCAGAGCGTTTCGCGATCAGGCGGCGCCGTCGTCATTCTGCGTGCTCGTCCAGCCGGCGTTTCACATGGCCATAGGCATCGCGCACCATCGCCCAGACCCGGGCGGTCGACACCTCCAGCTCGGCGGCGATTTCGGCCAGGCTGCGCTCGCCCAGCCGGTGCTGTTCGAAGGCGCGCCTTGTGCGCGGCGGCAGTTCGGCAAGGGCGGCTTCCACCACCGCCAGCCGCTGGCGGGCCGCGGCGGCACGCTCGGCATCCGGTGCCTCGTCGGCGATCTCGTCCAGCAGAGCGGGCGACAGCTCGACCAGGGCCGCCCCCGGCTCACGCCGGTGCCGGTCGACCAGAAGGTTGAGCGCGATGCGTTTCAGATAGGCGCGCGGATTGTGCAGCACCGTCGTGCCGCCACCGCCCGCAAGCAGCTTCACGAACACGTCCTGGGTGATGTCGGCGGCAACATCCGCCGAAACGCCGCGGGCGCGCAGGGATGATCCGATATCCGTCGCATGCCGGCGGAACAGGGCCGGTAGATCCATGGGCTCCGATGCCTTCGTGTCGCGGACGTGCATCCACACCCGGCCCGCCATCGGGCGGCCGGATCGATGCAGCGTCGGTGGAGGCGACACGCCCCCGCACACAGGATAAACCGGCAGCGACAAAGGTCCGGGCCAGGATCCCCGGGCGACGGGCTGGGGGCGGAACGGATCGGCCACAGGCGCGGCGGCTGGTTCTTTATGGGGGCCCGCAGGCCCGGCGCGGAGTGTAGACCAGGATGCGCCGGGCCGCCAGAGATGCCCGTCCGTGAGGTCAGGCGAGGCCCAGCTTGCCGCGCAGCGTCGACAGGTCTTCGGCCAGCGTGTTCACCTTTGCGGCCAGGATCCGCCGGTCAGCATCGGTCAGCTTCTCATACGAGACGAAGCCGCCACCCGACATTCGGTACTTCTCCAGCACCTTGCCGGCATCGGCGAAATTGCCGTCGACGCGCGCTACGAAATCCTTGTCGGCGATCAGCGGCCGCAGCAGGTCGTAGATCTCTTTCGAGCCGGCGAAATTGGCGTCGAAATCCCAGAGATCGGTATGGCTGTAGCGGTCTTCCTCGCCCGAAATCTTGGTCGCGGCCACCTCTTCCATCAACGCCGCGGCCCCGCCGACCACCACCTCCGGCGGAAAGGTCAGCGCGTTGATCCGGTTGTTCAGGTCTTTCACATCCGCCAGCAGCCGGTCGGCATAGCCCTCCAGGCCGCGGGTGCTGCCGGTTTCCCAAAGCCCGTATTCGATCCGGTGGAAGCCGGTGAAGGTCTCGTCCTTTTCGCCCTTCTCGTAGTCGTCGGCGCGAGCGTCGATCGACCCGTCGAGATCGGCGAACAGCTCGGCGATCGGCTCGATCTTCTCATAGCTGGTACGGGTGGGCGCGAACAGCGCCTTGGCCCTGTCGAGATCGCCGGCCTTGATCGCAGCCACCAGGGCTTCGGTGTCGGTCACGAGCTGGTCGGTGTTCTCGGCGACATAGATCTTGTACTCCGAGAGCGGGCCGACGAGATCGAGCGACGGGTCCGCCGCCAGCGCGGCCGGCGCCCCCACCGCGGCAAGGCCGAGCACAAGAGCACCGGTGGTGAAGAGCTTTGCAGCCATGCTGCCTCCTGCATCTGTCTGAAGGGATGTGACTCGACAGGGCGATCAGGCCTGCCGGGCGGCCTGGATCAGCGATGATCCGACATAGTCGTCCTCACCCGTGGCACCGGGCGGCACGAAGAAATACCCGCCACCGATCGGCTTGATGTATTCCTCCAGCGGTTCACCGTTCAGCCGCGTCTGGACGGTGATGAAGCCCTGTTCAAGATCCGACTGATAGCAAATGAAGATCAGCCCCTGATCGAGCTGACCGTTCTTCATCACGCCGCGCGAATAGTTGAACGGCCGCCGCAGGATCAGATTGGCGGCGCTGGCCGGCGTGCGCGGATTGGCAAGGCGGATATGCGAATCGAGCCGGGTCTTCGCTCCCTCCGGATCGGCGGCATAATCGGGCACGTCATGCTCCGTCGCCCCCGGCCCGCCATCCAGCGGCGCGCCCGTCACCTTGTTGCGGCCGAAGATCCGCTCCTGTTCGGCAAGCGGCGTGCGGTCCCAGCGCTCGACCATGTTGCGGATGATCCGCACCGCCTGATAGCTGCCGCCCCGCGCCCAGCCGGGCTCGCCGGCGGCACTGGTCCAGACCACCCGGTCCATCAGCGCGGCATCCCCCGAGGCCGGATTGGCCGAGCCGTCACGGAAGCCCAGGAAGTTGCGGGCGCTGGGCGTCGATCCGTCGGCGGCGGCGGCGACCGGCGGCACCGAGCCTTCGACCATCCAGCGCAGCACCAGAAAGGCGGACAGGTTTTTCACGATGTCGCGCAGCGCGTGGATATTGGTGTCCTGGGTGTTGGCGCAGAACTGGATGGACAGATCGCCGTGGCAGAGGTCCGGGTCCAGCGCGTCATTGGGGAATTCCACCATCCGCGTCAGCTTCGCGGGCGCCAGGCCCGCCAGCCAGGGCCGCGCGAACAGCGAGGCACCAAGCCCGATGGTGATGGTCAGATCATCCGGCGTGACCACCGGCCCCAGAATGCCCGAATCCGCCGGCGGCAATTTCGGATCGCGGTCTGCAACCGGCCCGCCCGCGGTCAGAAAGGCCGCCCGCGCGCTCAACGCCTTCAGCATCCGCTCCAGATCGTCCAGCGACATGGCGACCACGTCGAAGGCGGCGATGATGCCGTTGGCCGGGCGCGGGGTGGTGATCCCCGCCTGACGGGCGCCGTAGAACGGCACCCGCCCCTGCATGCTGCCCGGATGGGCGCGGGGGGCGTCATCCACCCGGGGCGCGGAGACCGCCGCGGCGGCCGGCCGTGCCGGACGGATCAGCGCGCCCGCGGCAGCGCCCACCCCAAGCCCCATCAACAGGCTGCGCCGGCTGGGTCCGGCCTTCTGCTTCAATTCTGCAGTCATCTCAACTCATCCCGATCACGGGGGGCAGCTTGCCCAGCGTCGTCTTCAGCCCGGCCAGATCACGGGTCAGGGCAGCGCGTCCCTCGTCTGCCGCGGCAGGCGTGGCATCGGCCTTGCGCAGGCGGGCGAGATCGCCCGCCACCCGGTCGAGTGCGGCGGTCAGCTCCGCCTCCAGCGCGGGATCGGCAACCGAGACGATCTGCCCCAGCAGGCCGGTCAGCTTGGCGATCCCGTCGAGGCTGGCTTCAAGCTCAGCCAGATGACGCTCGTCCAGATCCTGGTCGGCAAAGGCTCCCTCGGCGGCACCCGGCCGGGTCTCCACGATCCGGCCGGTCATGTCGGCCGGCAGGACCAGCAGCAGGGCCGGCGTCACCTCGGTGGTCTTCAGCCGCTGGTTCAGGGTTTCAAGATCCGCGACCAGTCGATCGGCGACCGGCAGCAGCCCCTCGATACTGCCCCGGGTGAAGAGCCCGTATTCGATGCGGTGATAGCCGATGAAGCCGGGGTCGGCCTCGCGCCCGGCCAGATAGGCCGCCTGCGGATCGATCACCGCCTGCAAATCGGCAATGCGATAGGCGAGCGGCTCGATCCGGCGCCAGGGCAGCCGCGCGGCCATCCAGGCCCGGCGCGCCGCATCCAGGTCACCGGCCGCGATGGCATCGCGCAGTGCCGTCGCGGCCTTCACCGCCGCCCGGCCCTGCATCACCAGATAGACCCGGTATTCGGCGAGCGGGCCCAGGAACTGCCGCAGCGTCACCTCCGACGCCGCAGCCGCCGCCTCGTCCGAGGCCGTCACATGCAGCACCCCGCGCGGGCTGGACAACAGCCCGCAGGTGATCTCGTAATCGCCGGGGGTGAGCTGCACGGTCAGCATCTGGTGGAAGCCCGGCACGATGTTCTCGCGCTCGGCCACCACCATCACCCCGTCCAGGATCTCCCATTCGATCGGCCGGTCCGAGGCATTCACGATCTCGAAACTGCGCCGGCCACCGGGCAGGGTGATGGTCTGGGGATCGCAGCGTCCGCCGGTGACGGTGACCACCTGATCGGCGGCCCGATCAGGACCCGCCTGCCGGCTCTGCTCGGTCGCATACCAGAAGGCAGCACCACCGGCGAGGGCGAGCACGGCGGCACCCGCCACCGCCAGCTGCATGGCACGAGAGGTTTCGGGTCCGCTCATCTCACCCCTCCCGCGCGACCGGGCGTGCCGCAGCCACGGGGGCGGCCGGCCTCAGGAACAGGATCAGCGTCACCGCCAGGAAGGCCGCATAGACCAGCACCTCCCCCAAAGTCGGTGCCTCGCGATAGCCGAGCAGCCCCGACAGCACCGTACCCACGGCCCCCGATTCCGGCAGCACCCGGCCCAGATCGTAGACCACGCCCTGCAGCCCGTTCCACAGCCCCGCCTCGTGCAGGGCCTTCAGCGCGCCGGCCAGCAGCCCCGCCGCCACGAACAGGATGACGACCCCGGTCCAGCGGAAGAAACGTGCCAGGTTCAGCCGCAGCCCGCCGCGATAGATCGCCCAGCCGATCCCCGCCGACACCGCAATCCCGGCAAGCGCGCCCAGAGGCGCTGCAGCATCCCGGCTCTGCTGAAAGATCGCCAGCAGGAAGAACACCGATTCCAGCCCTTCCCGCGCCACCGCGAAGAACACCATGCCGATCAGCGCCCAGCCGGCCGCACGGCCACCCTCTGCCGCCAGCGCCTGATCGATGCCGGCATGCAGCTCGCGGCGGATCGATTTCGCCGCCCGGCGCATCCAGAACACCATCGCCACCAGCACGACCACGGCAGCGATGCCGACCACGGCCTCGAACAGCTCCTGTGCCTTCTGCGGAAAGCCGGCGCTGACCATCTGCAGGGCGGCGCCCGTGAACAGCGCCATGGCGGCGGCAAGGAAGATCCCCACCCAGACCGCAGGCAACTGGTCGCGCCGGCCGGTCTGGCGCAGATAGCCGGCGATGATGCCCACGATCAGGGCCGCCTCCAGCCCCTCGCGCAGCATGATCAGAAAGGGTGCGAGCATGGAATTGCCTTCTCTGCGTCCCCTGCCCGGCCCCGTGCCCTTGCCCGGTCAGGCAGGGCAAGGGCACGGAGCGGTCGGCCGGCCGCTCAGCAAAGGGAGCAGCCGACATCGGACCGGGCAGGAAACGGATGGGATCGGATGGAAAATCGGCGCCAGCGCACCGGCCAGGGCCGCAAGCGGCCCGGCGGAACCGTCGGTAATCTTACGGCGCTTCGGCCATGCCGTTCGGCACCGAGCGCCCATCAAGGGTCGGCACAAGCGGTGCAGCGGTCATGACGGTAATGGCCGGGGATCCGGTCATCATGGAGCACAGCGGCTCGAACATGCGGACGGCCTTCTTCGATCATCCAGATCTGCCGGAGCCCCGAACCGGGCCTTCGACACGGCTGGGGCACAGTCTTCCACAGCTGAGACGCATTCGCAACCGCGGTGGTGCCCCCTTTCCCGTTTCGGGACGAGGACGGAACGGGACAGGAAAGAAGATCGCCGGGCCCCTGCCCAATGACATCCGGCCCCGCTGGCCCCCCTGTTTTTGAGGGGGCCCCGAACGCAGCAACGCCGCCCGCGGCGAGAGGCCGGGGCGGCGTTTGCTTGAAACTTGGTTGCGGGGGCAGGATTTGAACCTGCGACCTTCAGGTTATGAGCCTGACGAGCTACCGGGCTGCTCCACCCCGCGTCAGGGCGTAGGCGGTTGGCAGTGTGGATTGAGATGAGATCGCGCTTTGTTGTGGTGAGCGTTGTCTGTCCATCCATGCGGTTACAAGACCTGGCAGCGACCTACTCTCCCGCGTCTTAAGACGAAGTACCATCGGCGCAGGACGGTTTCACGGCCGAGTTCGGGATGGGATCGGGTGGTTCACGTCCGCCATAGCCACCAGGTCATGAAACCGCACGGAGGGACAGTCCGGAAGTTGTGCTTCCGGAAGCTCTGAGCGCGAGATCGTCTGATTTGATGATGTGTGTGCAAGCTTCGTGGGCCGCGGGCCCGGTTCTGGGCGCGGCGGGGATCTTTCGAGCCGATCGAGCGATTAGTACCGGTCAGCTCAGCGCATTGCTGCGCTTACACACCCGGCCTATCGACGTGGTGGTCTTCCACGGCTCTCAAGGGAGACCTGGTTTTGAGGGAGGTTTCCCGCTTAGATGCTTTCAGCGGTTATCCCTTCCGGACATAGCTACCCAGCGATGCGACTGGCGTCACAACTGGTGCACCAGAGGTCCGTCCATCCCGGTCCTCTCGTACTGAGGACAGATCCTCTCAAGTCTCCTACACCCACGGCAGATAGGGACCGAACTGTCTCACGACGTTCTAAACCCAGCTCACGTACCACTTTAATCGGCGAACAGCCGAACCCTTGGGACCTGCTCCAGCCCCAGGATGTGATGAGCCGACATCGAGGTGCCAAACAACCCCGTCGATATGGACTCTTGGGGGTTATCAGCCTGTTATCCCCGGCGTACCTTTTATCCGTTGAGCGATGGCCCTTCCACTCGGGACCACCGGATCACTATGGCCGACTTTCGTCTCTGCTCGACTTGTCAGTCTCGCAGTCAGGCGGGCTTATGCCATTGCACTCGACAACCGATTTCCGACCGGTTTGAGCCCACCATCGCGCGCCTCCGTTACTCTTTGGGAGGCGACCGCCCCAGTCAAACTACCCGCCATGCAGGGTCCCGGCTCCGGATCACGGAGCGCGGTTAGACACCAAGAACCAAAAGGGTGGTATTTCAAGGTTGCCTCCACCTCGGCTGGCGCCGCGGCTTCATAGGCTCCCACCTATCCTACACATTCAGTCCCTAGTGCCACTGCAAAGCTGTAGTAAAGGTGCACGGGGTCTTTCCGTCTGACCGCGGGAACTCCGCATCTTCACGGAGAATTCAATTTCGCTGAGTCGATACTGGAGACAGTGGGGAAGTCGTTACGCCATTCGTGCGGGTCGGAACTTACCCGACAAGGAATTTCGCTACCTTAGGACCGTTATAGTTACGGCCGCCGTTTACCGGGGCTTCGATTCAGAGCGTGAACCCCTCCTCTTAACCTTCCGGCACCGGGCAGGCGTCAGACCCTATACGTCGCCTTGCGGCTTCGCAGAGCCCTGTGTTTTTAGTAAACAGTCGCCACCCCCTGGTCTGTGCCCCCCGCCCCTGGTTGCCCAGGAACGGGGCCCCCTTCTCCCGAAGTTACGGGGGTAATTTGCCGAGTTCCTTCAGTATCGTTCTCTCAAGCGCCTTGGTATACTCTACCAGCCCACCTGTGTCGGTTTCGGGTACGGTCTGTACGTGGGAGTTATTTCCTGGAACAACTTCGCTGCCGGGAACAATCCAATAAGCCCCGACAACTTACATCATCCGTCACTTCCCACAGGTGCAGGAATATTAACCTGCTTCCCATCGACTACGGCTTTCGCCCTCGTCTTAGGGGCCGACTCACCCTGCGCGGATTAGCCTTGCGCAGGAACCCTTGGGCTTTCGGCGACAGAGTTTCTCACTCTGTTTGTCGCTACTCATGTCAGCATTCTCACTTCCGATACCTCCAGGCGCCCTCACGGGTCACCCTTCACAGGCCTACGGAACGCTCCGCTACCACGCACCATACGGTGCATCCACAGCTTCGGTGTACGGCTTTAGCCCCGTTACATCTTCGGCGCGGGACAGCTTATCTAGACCAGTGAGCTGTTACGCTTTCTTTAAAGGATGGCTGCTTCTAAGCCAACCTCCTGGTTGTCATGGCCGTCCTACATCCTTTCCCACTTAGCCGCAACTTGGGGACCTTAGCTGGTGGTCTGGGCTGTTTCCCTCTCGACTACGGACCTTAGCACCCGCAGTCTGTCTGCCACGCTGTACTCCCTGGTATTCGGAGTTTGGTTAGGTTTGGTAAGCCGGTGAGGCCCCCTAGCCCATCCAGTGCTCTACCCCCAGGGGTAATCACGTGACGCACTACCTAAATAGTTTTCGCGGAGAACCAGCTATATCCGAGTTTGATTGGCCTTTCACCCCTAGCCACAGGTCATCCCCGTCTTTTTCAACAGACGTGGGTTCGGTCCTCCAG
>NC_017958.1:625000-1126962 GCF_000264455.2 Tistrella mobilis KA081020-065
GGTCTTCGTGATGTCGGACATCACGTCGCTGAAGCGGCGCGAGCGCGACCTTGCAACCGCCATGCATGCAGCCGAGGCGGCCAGCCGGGCCAAGACCGAATTTCTGGCCAATATGAGCCATGAATTCAAGACGCCGCTCAACGCGGTCATCGGCTTCACCGATATGGTCATGCAGGGGGCGGCCGGCCCGCTGAACGAGCGGCAGCGCGAATATCTGGGCCATGTCCGCGACGGCGGCAACCGTCTGCTGTCGCTGATCGACGACATCCTGGAAATGGTGCGCGCCGATCGCGACGGGCTGAAGGCGGCACCGCTGGACCTGGACCGGCTGGTCGCAGCTGCGGTCACCGACGCCGAACGCGCCGCCCGCGAGGCCGATGTCACACTGGCCCGGCTGGAGCTGGATCTGCCGGTACATGGCGCGATCCGCGGCGACCGGCGCCTGCTGCGCCGTGCGATCGATGCACTGCTGTCGAATGCGATAAAGTTCACGCCGGCAGGCGGCCATATCACCGTCAGCCTGCGCAACACCACCCTGCCCCATCCGGAAGGCAGCCCGATCGCCGGGGTCGAGGTGAGCATCGCGGATACAGGTATCGGCATCGCTCCCGAACAGATCGAACGGGTGCAGCAGCCCTTCGTGCAGATCGACAGCAGCCTGGCCCGCCGTTACGAAGGCGCCGGGCTGGGCCTGCCGCTCGCCCGGCGATTCGTCGAGGCCCATGACGGGCAGTTGAGCCTGAACTCCGCCCCCGGCCTCGGCACGGAAGCCCGGATCTGGCTGCCGCTCGCCAGTGCCGAACCCGAGGCGGCATCGGCAACGCGGCTGCGGATCGCCGCGCGCTGAGCGCGCCCCCGCTCAGCTCTCTTCCCGCCCGCTCTCTGCGGGCAACGGCAGCAGGATCACCGCCTGCGTCCCCTGCCCCGGCTCGCTGAACAGGTTCAGCCGCCCGCCATGGGCCTCGACCAGCCGGCGGGCCAGCGGCAGCCCCAGCCCCGTCCCTTCGAAGCGGCGCGAGAAGCCGGCATCGAGCTGAACGAAGGGCTCGAAAGCCCGCTCGATCTCGCCGGGGGGCATGCCGATGCCATCATCCGCGATCTCGATCCGTATCCCGCCGCCTCCCTCTTGACCGCTCCCCTCGTGCCCAGCCCCTTCCGGCCCAGCCCCTTCCTGCCCGACATCCACCATCCGCCGCGCGGTGATCGTCACCCAGCCGCCCGGCTCGGTGAACTTGATCGCATTGGAGAGCAGGTTGACGATCACCTGCCGGATGCGGACCTCGTCAACCACGGCAGGCAAGGCCGGCGGGTCAACATCGAGCGACAGCGTCAACCCGCCCTGATCTGCCTTGGGCTGCAGCATGCGCACGGTGGAGCGCAGCAGCCGGGCGAGATCCAGCGGCCGGGGATCGAGCGGCAGGGCCGCCGCCTCGGCGCGGCTCAGATCCAGGATGTCGTTGATGACGCTCAGCAGATGGGTGGCGCTGTCGCGGATATCGCCCATGTATTCGCGCTGCCGGTCCGACACCGGGCCTGCATAGCCCATCAGCAGCATGTCGGTGAAGCCGATCACGGCGTTCAGCGGCGTGCGAAGCTCGTGGCTGACATTGGCCAGGAAATCGGTCTTGACCTTGTTAGCCCGTTCGGCCGCATCACGGGCGGCAGCAAGCGCCGCTTCACGCGCCTTGATCGCGGTTACGTCGGAATAGAGCGACAGCAGCCCGCCGTCATGCGTCGGGCTTTCGCGCACCATCAGCCAGCGGCCGTCCGCCATGCGTATCTCGAACCGGCCACGCCCGCGGGCGCGCATCTCGCGCCGGCGCCGGCCCCAGGCCTCGGCCGTCTCCCCCATGGTATCGATGATGCCGCGCTCCAGAACGTCACGGATCAGGGCCTCGAAGGCCATGCCTGGCGCGAGTTGCGGGGCACCTGCGCCCAGCATCTCCTGATAGCGGATGTTGCTGATGATATAGCGGTCATCCGGCCCGCAGAGCAGCAGGGCGTCGGTCATGGAATTCAGGGCGTCGAGCAGGCGCGCCTCGCTTGTCCGACGCACCCGTTCCGCCGCCTCGGCCCGAGCCAGATGGCGCCGGGCGATGGACCGCTCCCGCCGGACCAGCATGGCCAGAACCACGATCATGGCGCCGAGGCCGAGCAGCATGGCGGCTACAGCAGCCGGGCCGGGCGTGATCATGCCACTGCCCACGGCAAGCGCCACGGCAGCCGCGGCGATCCCGAGCGCGATCAGCCCGCGGGTGAGGCCTCCGCCGGATTCCTTGTCCCACTGCTCCACGGGCGATCCCTCATTCTGCTGCGGCGGTCCTGCTTGTTGTCATTCGTGACCGTCCGCCCTCAACTCCACCCGCTCGAAGCCGCGGGGTCAAGCACCGAGCGTGGCCGCATCATCAGCGCTTGCAACGCGCCGCCACAGGCAGTACAAACCGCGTCGACCGCATACGGGATCCCGGGGCCGTAGCTCAGCTGGGAGAGCACCTGCTTTGCAAGCAGGGGGTCAGGGGTTCGATCCCCCTCGGCTCCACCAATTCCGTCGCGTCAGAATGTCTCAGCAGGGGCCGACCGCACACGCGGCCGGCCTTTTTCGTGTCTGCCCCCGCCGTCCCTGCCCCACGCCGTCCCCGAACGGAGCCCGACCACGCCATGCCCGTGCCCAGCCCCACCCACGTCCTGACCATCACCTGCCCCGACATCGTGGGCCTTGTGGCGGCCGTGTCCGGCTTCCTGTCCGGGGAAGGCGTGTTCATCAACGAGAGCGCCCAGTACGGCGACCCGGAAACCCAGACCTTCTTCATGCGGGTGGTGCTGTCGGTCCCGGGCGATGGCGATGGTGCGCTGGGGGTGCGCTTCGCCGAGGTTGCGCGCCGGTTCGCCATGCGCTGGACGCTGCACGATCTGCGCCGCCGGCCGCGGGTGCTGATCTGCGTGACCAAGGCGGGCCACTGCCTGAACGACCTGCTGCACCGCTGGCACAGCGGCCTGCTCCCGATCGAGGTGGCAGGCGTGATGGGCAATCACGACAGCCTGCGCCATCTGGCCGACTGGCACAACGTGCCCTTCCACCACCTGCCGGTGACCGCCGCGACCAAGGCGGACCAGGAACGCGCCCTGCTCGACCTGATCCGCACGCTGGATGTCGAGCTGGTGGTGCTGGCCCGCTACATGCAGATCCTGAGTCCGACGCTCTGCCAGGCGCTGTCCGGCCGCTGCATCAATATCCATCACAGCTTCCTGCCGGGCTTCAAGGGAGCCCGGCCCTATCATCAGGCCCATGCCCGCGGCGTGAAGCTGATCGGCGCCACCGCCCACTACGTGACGACGGATCTGGACGAGGGCCCGATCATCGAACAGGCGGTGGAACGGGTGGATCACACCCACACGGCCGAAGAACTGGTGACCATCGGCCGCGACATCGAGACGGTTGTCCTGGCGCGCGCCGTACAGTGGCACGTGGAGCGCCGGGTGCTGATCAATCACCACAAGACGGTGGTCTTCCGCTGAACAAACGCCCCGCGGTACCGCAGGCTGTGTGACGCATGCAGCTTTTGCTTGCCGCGGGTCACCCCCACCCGGCTAAACTGGCAGAACCAACGGCCGGTCCCGCAGAGGTCGGGACGCTCCGCCTGGGGAGGCGGAGGGCCGGATGAATGCCGGAAACAGCGGCAATACGGGGGTAACGACATCCATGATTTCTCTGGGCAAGCGCGCCGGCGCACGAAAGCTGGCGGGGCTGGCAATGGCCGCCGCGATCACCATTGCGGCACCGGTGGCGGCCAAGGCCGAACAGTTCGTCAACGTGCTCACCGGCGGTACCAGCGGCGTGTACTACCCGCTGGGCGTGGCACTCTCCAAGATCTACGCCGACAACATCCCGGACGCCCGCACCTCGGTGCAGTCGACCAAGGCGTCGGTCGAGAACCTGAACCTGCTTCAGGCCGGCCGCGGCGAGATCGGTTTCGCGCTGGGTGATTCGGTGGGCCTCGCCTGGGCGGGCGACACCGAAGCCGGTTTCAAGGGCAAGCTCGACAAGCTGCGCGCCATCGCCGCCATCTATCCCAACTATGTTCAGATCGTGGCCAGCCAGGACAGCGGCATCAAGACGCTCGCCGATCTGAAGGGCAAGCGCATCTCGGTCGGCGCGCCGCGCTCGGGCACCGAGCTGAATGCCCGCGCCATTCTGGGGGCGGCCGGTCTCAGCTATGACGATCTGGGCAAGGTGGAATACCTGCCCTTCGGCGAATCGGTCGAGCTGATGAAGAACCGTCAGATCGACGCCACCCTGCAGTCGGCCGGCCTGGGCGTCGCCTCGATCCGCGACCTCGCCACCAGCGTGCCGATCACCATCGTGGCCGTGCCCGCGGATGTGGTGGAGAAGATCGGCGATGCCGCCTATCAGGCGACCGAAATCCCGGCCGGCACCTATGACGGCCAGACCGAGGCGGTGCCGGCGGTGGCCATCCGCAACATCCTGGTGACCCATGCCGAGGTGCCGGATGCGCTGGCCCACGAGATGGCGAAGCAGATGTTCACCCATCTCGACACCATGGTCGCGGCCCATGCCGCCGCCAAGGCGATCTCACTGGATGGCGCGACCAAGGGTCTGCCCATCCCGCTGCACCCGGGTGCCGAGGCCTATTATCGCGAGGCCGGCGTCCTGAAGTGACGGAACCCGAGGCGGCCGGCCGGCGATTCATGCATGCCAAGGCATGCAGTTCCCGGCCGGCTTCCCGTGTCGACACGCCTGTCTCGGGACATCCACGCACATGACCGCATCGACCGTCCGGCCCGCCGACGAGGCCCGGCATCAGGGCCATGACCACCTCCAGGATCACAGCTTCGAGGCGGGGCCGATGCATGCGCCCCTGCCCGACCGGACCCAGGGCCTCGGCCGGGCCATTTTCCTGGTCGCCGTAATCTTCTCGGCCTTCCAGATCTACACCGCCGCCTATACGCCGCTGTCGAGCCTGGTGGTCCGCTCGATCCATGTCGGCTTCCTGCTGCTTCTGGGCTTCATGATCACCGCCGCGCACCGGCCGAAAGGGTCGGCGCTGCGCTGGATCGATCTCGGCCTCGGCATCGTCGGCTTCGCGCTCGGCCTCTATCACTGGATCTTCGAAACCGACATCCTGCTGCGCGCCGGCGATCCGTCGATGACCGACATCGTGCTCGGCTGCGCAATGGTCCTGCTGGTCTTCGAAGCCGCCCGCCGGGCGATGGGCATCGCGCTGCCGATCATCTGCGCGCTGTTCCTGTCCTATGCGATCTTCGGGCATCTGCTGCCCTCGCCGCTCAATCATCGCGGCTACGGTTTCGATCAGGTGGTCGACCAGATGTTCCTCGGCACCGAAGGCATCTTCGGCATCCCGATCCTAGTCTCGTCGACCTATATTTTCCTGTTCATCCTGTTCGGCGCCTTCCTGGAACGCGCCGGCATGATCATGCTGTTCTCGGACGTCGCCATGGGCACCGTCGGCGGCGCCCGCGGCGGCCCGGCCAAAGTGGCGGTGGTCTCGTCCGCGCTGATGGGCACGATCAACGGCTCGGGCGTCGCCAATGTGGTGACCACCGGCCAGTTCACCATCCCGCTGATGAAGCGGTTCGGCTATCGCCCCGCCTTTGCCGGTGCGGTCGAAGCGACGTCGAGCATGGGCGGCCAGATCATGCCGCCGGTGATGGGCGCGGTGGCCTTCATCATGGCCGAGACGCTGAACGTCCCCTATATCGACGTGGTCGAAGCGGCGCTGATCCCGGCCCTGCTCTATTTCACCACCGTGCTCTGGATGGTGCATCTGGAAGCCGGCCGCCTGAACCTTTCCGGCCTGCCGCGCGCGGAACTGCCGGATCCACTGGCGGCAGTGAAGGCGCGCTGGCACCTGATCATCCCGCTGGCCATCCTGGTCTACCTGCTCTTCGCCGGCTACACTCCGCTGTTTGCGGGCACGGTGGGGCTGGCGCTGACCGCGGTGCTGATCCTGGGCGCGCCGATCTCGGGCCTGCTGCCGGCCATGCCGCTCCGCATCCTGTTCTGGGTGGCGATCGGCCTTGCCACCGCCGGCTTCTTCCACTGGGGCATCGACGTCATCGCGGTGGTGATCCTGGCGCTGGTGGTGGTCTGCCTGGCGATCAAGGGGCTCCGCTCCACGGTCGACATGATGGTCCAGGCCCTGGCCGACGGCGCCCGCAATGCCCTGGGCGTCGGCATCGCCTGCGCGCTGGTCGGCACGATCATCGGCGTGATGACCCTGACCGGCCTCGCCACCAACTTCGCCCGGGTGATCATCGAAGTCGGCGATCAGAGCCTGTTCCTGTCGCTGGTGCTGACCATGCTCACCTGCCTTGTGCTGGGCATGGGCATTCCGACCATCCCCAACTACATCATCACCTCGTCGCTGGTCGGGCCGGCACTGCTGGAACTGGGCGTGCCGCTGATCGTCAGCCACATGTTCGTGTTCTATTTCGGCATCATGGCCGATTTGACGCCACCGGTGGCGCTGGCGGCCTTCGCGGCCTCGCCCATTGCCAAGGCGAGCGGGCTCAAGATCGGCGTGAACTGTCTGCGCATCGCCATCGCCGGTTTCGTGGTTCCGTTCATGGCGGTCTACACCCCGGCGCTGATGCTTCAGGATGGCGGTCCGATGGCCCAGGCGATCGGCTACTGGCCGGCGGTCGGCTATATCGTCCTCAAGGCGGTGATCTCGATGGGGCTGTGGGGGGCCGCCAGCATCGGCTTCCTGGCCGGACCGCTTGCCTGGTGGGAACGGCTGCTCGCCGCCGTCGCCGCTTTCATGCTGGTTGCGGCCCTGCCGGTCACCGATGAACTGGGTCTCGCCCTCGCCGCCCTGGTCGTCGGCCAGCATCTGCTGCGCCGCCACATGGCGCGGCGTGCTGCATCATGACCACCGCGGCCACCCTCGGCCTGTGCATTGCACTGGCCGCGGGCGGCCCGCCGCTCACCCGTCTGCCGGCCGATCCCGATGCCGCGCTCGACCGCTTCACCCTCGCCTGGACCCATTCGGTGGAGCGCATCCGCTGGCGCGAGGATTGGATCATCGGCCAGGACGGCCGCCTGCATGCCGGCGAGGCCGCGATAGAGGGCAGCGGCGCCGGCATGGAACCGCCCGATGATGCCCGGCTGATCGACGGCCACTGGGTCTACACCCCGCATCTGCCGCCGCAGGAGGCGCTGACGCTCGCCAACTCCACCATGACCGGGCCGCACGAGATCTGTATCGCCGGCAGCTGCCGCAGCCTGTTCGATCTGGCACCCGCCGCACGCGACCGGCCGGTGCGCCTGTTCCCATGTCCGGGCGATGCGCTATCATCGGTCGACATGACAGCACCGGAGGCGGGAACCGCAAGATGATGGAGGGTCTGCGCCAGCGGATCTGGACACGGCTGCGCCAGACGCTGTGGTTCCAGCCGGCCCTGGCCTCGGCACTCGCGGGCTTCTGGGTGGTGCTTGCCATCATCGGCGGGCCGCTGCTGTCAGGCATGGACGATCTGCCGATTCCCGACAAGGACACCATCGTCGAACTGCTGAAGATGGGCGGCGGCAGCCTGCTCACCATCGCCACCGTCACGCTGTCGGTGCTGATGGTGGTGCTGAACGCCGCCGCCGGCCAGGCCTCGCCCAGGGCCCTGCCGGGGCTGATGTCCGACCGCATGACCCATCGGGCGCTGGCCGCCTTCATCGGCGGCTTCGTCTATGCGGTGACGGGCGTGGTGGTTCTGGGTCTCGGCCGCGATGGCGACGGTGCGCGGCTGTTGATCGGCGCGGGCGGGCTGCTCACGCTCTGCCTCGCCCTCTACCGCATGGTGCTCTGGTTCCACCACATCGCCGATCTTCTGAAGCTGTCGAGCATGATCGACCGCATCTTCCGGACCGGCGACCAGGCGATCGAGACCTACCGGGCCACACCGGCCTATGGGCTGCGGCTTCAGCCGGCCGCGATGCCGGCGCTGAACGGACCGGGTCTGGTGCCGCTCTATCCGCGCCTGACCGGACATCTGCGTCTGATCGACGTCGCCCGTCTGGCCGGCGCTGCCGAAGCGCACCGGCTGTCGGTGATCATCTGCCACAGGCCCGGCACGGCCATGCACCCGCAGAAGCCGATGGCGATGATCCGCCCCCATGACGGCCGCCCGATCGACGAGGCCCTTCGCAATATCCTGATCGGCTGTTTCGACATAGGCCGCGACCGCACAGAAGAACAGGACCCCCTGCTCTGCCTGGAACTGCTGTGCGAAACCGCCTGCCGGGCGCTGTCGCCCGGCATCAACGATCCGGAGACGGCCATCATCTGCCTGGACCGGCTGGAATCCCTGCTGACCGGGCTGGTCGCCCGGCCCGCCGATGCCGATGCCCCCGCCGATACCGAAGGGCTGGGGCGCGGTGCGGCCCATGTGGTGCTGCCGCCGCTGCCGCTGGATCTGGTTCTCGACCGGGCCCTGATGCGCATCGCCCGTTGCGGCGCCGACGCGGTGGAGGTTTCCTGTCATCTGCTGCAGGTGCTGGAGGCGATCGTGCGCAATGCGCAGACCGAGGCCGATGCCGATGTCGCCCGCGCCGCCGCGATCAGGGCCCATGCCCATGCGGCGGCAGCCCTTGCCACCATCCATGATCGGGATCGGGCGGATGCGGCCCTTGCCGCCATCCCGTGACCCCGACACCGGCTTCCCCCCGTCTCCTGAAAGGCAGTACGAATGAGCGCCCCCCACGATCATGATCACGGCCCAAATCACAGCTCTGGCGACGACTGGCGCCATACCGGCGTGCAGGTCATCGCCGGCGACCAGCTGGACCCGAACACCGCCCAGACGCCGGGCATGTCGCGCGCCACCGCCATCAACCATGCCCGCACCGGTGCCAACAAGATCTGGGCCGGCACCGTCACCATCCAGCCCGACGCCAAGACCGGCGCCCATCATCACGGCGCGCTGGAAAGCGTGATCTATGTCGTCCGCGGCCGCGCCCGCATGCGCTGGGGTGACCGGCTGCAGTTCACCGCCGAGGCGGGGCCCGGCGACTTCATCTATGTGCCGCCCTATGTGCCCCACCAGGAAATCAACGCCGCGGCCGACGAGCCGCTGGAATGCGTGCTCGTCCGCTCGGACCAGGAGCCGGTGGTGGTTAATCTCGACATCGAGCCGGTGGAAAAGCCGGAAGCGGTGAAGTGGATCGATCCCATCCACCGCAGCTGAACCACCAAAGCCTGATCAGACCGCCGACCAGCCGCCATCGACCAGATGGGCGCTGCCGGTGACGAAGCCGGCCTCGTCCGACAGCAGGAAGCAGGTGAGCGCCGCCACCTCTTCCGGCGTGCCCAGCCGGCCGATCGGATGCTGCCGGACCAGATGCCGGCGCGCTTCGGGCTCGACATGGGCGATCAGCGGCGTGTCGATGAAGCCGGGGCAGACCGCGTTCACCCGCACGCCCTGCGCCGAATATTCGACCGCCGCCGTCTTGGTCAGCCCGATCACCCCATGCTTGGCGGCGACATAGGCGGCGGAGCCGGCAAAACCGTTCAACCCCAGGATCGAGGCCATGTTGACGATGGCCCCGCCGCCGGCCGCCAGCATCGCCGGGATCTCGGCATGCATGGCATAGAAGACCCCGTTCAGGTTGACGTCGATCACCCGGCGCCAGCCGGCGATGCTGTAGGCGCCGACCGGTCCTTCGGCACCGCCGATGCCGGCATTGTTGACCGCCAGATGCAGGCCGCCGAAGCGGGTCACGACATCGGCGACCAGACCTGCCACCGCATCGGGATCGGCCACGTCGACCGCAAAGGCCGCCACCTCGACACCGGCATCGCGCAACTCCGCCGCCAGGGCTTCGGCCGCATCCGCCTTCAGGTCGGCAAGCGCGATCCGGGCACCGCCTGCACCAAGCCGGCGCGCAATGGCGGCACCGATACCGGATCCGGCACCCGTAACGAGGGCGATACGGCCGTCGAAGGTCATGAGCGATCTCCTGAAGGGGCGGTTGGTCCGGAACCGGCCGGCGTGAACGGATCTTTCACCGCAGCCGTGACAGGCTTCGCTTGTTACGGTGTCTGTGCAGGATGATGACCGTGGTGAAACAGGTCAACCCCGACGCGGAAGACCGACCTGGCGTCCAGGCGATGCGGCTGCGTTGCGACATCGCCCGGCTGCGGCCGGTCACCATCAGCATCGGGATCGCCCCCTGCCCGCCCGGTTCGGGCCGTGACGACATCGCTCGCGCGGAGCTGATCGCCCTGGCCGATCGGGCGCTTTATGCCGCCAAGGCCGCCGGCCGCAACCGGGTGGTGACCGCAAGGCGGTAGCGGGCTTGATCGCGGACCACGGTCGCGGGACACTGCCCCGATAAACCCGGACGTCAGATGCCGGACCGGATATGTGAGGGGGAGGAGGCCGCCCGCGGCGGATCATGGACAGCTGGCTCGTGCTCGCCCTGTCGCTGGGCTATCTCGCCGTCCTGTTCGCCATCGCCTGGCAGGGCGATCGCGTGGCGGCGCGCCGCGGCGGCACGGCCGCACGTCGCGCGCCTCTGCTCTACGCCCTCAGCCTTGCGGTCTACTGCACCTCGTGGACCTTCTATGGCGCCATCGGCCGCGCGGCCACCGGCGGCTTCGATTTCCTGTCGATCTATGTCGGCCCGATCCTGATGATCGGTCTCGGCTGGCCGATCCTCGCCAAGATGGTGCGGGTGGCCAAGGCCGAGAACGTCGTGTCGATTTCCGATTTCATCTCGGCGCGCTACGGCAAAAGCCGGGTGCTGGCAGCGCTGGTCACCGCGATCGCGGTGGTCGTGGTGCTGCCCTATTTCGCCCTGCAGCTCAAGGCGATCACCATCAGTTTCGAGGCCCTGGCCGGAAACCCCTTCGCCGGCACGGTCATGCCCGACCTGCCCGGGCGGACCACCCTGCTGGTCACCGTGATCATGGCCGCCTTCGCCATTCTCTTCGGCGTGCGCACCATCCATGCCAACGAGCATCATCCGGGGTTGATGAGTGCGATTTCGGCCGAATCCCTGGTCAAGCTGGCCGCCGCCCTGATCGTCGGCGCCGCGATCACCGTGGTGGTGGCGGGCGGGCCGGTCTCTCTGGTCGGCACCGCGCTTGCCGACCCGGCACTCGCCCATATGCTGGAACCGCGGCTTGGTCTCAGCTGGTGGGCGATGACCCTGCTGTCGGGCTTCGCCATCCTCTGCCTGCCGCGCCAGTTTCATGTCGCGGTGGTCGAGAACACCCATGTCGGCGACATCCGCACCGCGGCCTGGCTGTTCCCGGCCTATCTGATCGCGATCAACCTGTTCGTGGTGCCGGTCGCGATGGCGGGGCTGCTGCTCTTCGCCGGTGCCGATGTCAATGCCGACACCTTCCTGGTGACCGTGCCGCTGGCGATGGGAGAGCCCGGCCTCGCCCTGCTCGCCTTCATCGGCGGGTTGTCGGCCGCCACCGGCATGATCGTGGTCGGCGCGGTTGCGCTCAGTACCATGGTCTGCAACGATCTGATCGTGCCGGCGCTGATGGCACTGCGTCCCGGCTCCCGCCGGCTCAGGGACAACCCCACCCGCATGCTGCTTCTGGCCCGCCGGCTGGCGGTGATCGGCATCCTGGCGCTCGCCTATATCAACTACCTGCTGCTCGGCAGCACCTTCCCGCTGGTCACCTTCGGCCTGGTGTCTTTTGCCGGCGTCGCACAATTCGCGCCGCCCCTGCTGCTCGGCCTGTTCTTCCGCCAGGTCACCAAGGCCGGCGCCATCGCCGGTCTGGTCGCAGGCTTCGCCGCCTGGGTCGCCACCGTGCTGCTACCGTCCTTCGCCGAGGCCGGTGTGGTCGCCGGCAGCCTGCTGCACGATCTTCTGTTGCGGCCCGGCTGGATCAGCATCGACGACATCACCAGCGTGCATGATCTGGACGTGCTCTCGGGCGGGGCGCTGGCCAGCCTGGCGCTCAATCTCGTGGTGCTGCTGGCGGTGTCGCGGTTCACCCGCCAGTCGGATCTGGAGGCGCGGCAGGCGGAACGTTTCGTCTCCATGCGCCACGAGCTGGGCGAACGGCGGGTGCACCCGCGCGGCGCGACCCTGGCCGATCTGCACGAACTGGCCGCACGCTATGTCGGCCGCACGCGCGCCGATGCCGCCTTCGCCGACCTCGCCCAGGCCCGCAACCCTCATACCGACGGCTTCGACGCCGCACCGCCGCTGCGCATCGACCAGGAAGCGGTGCAGGCGACCGAATGGCTGCTGGCCGGCGCCATCGGCTCGGCCTCGGCCCGGGTGGTGGTGGCCAGCCTGCTCGCCGACCGGCGTCTGTCGCGTTCCGACGCCCGCAGCATCATCGACGAGGCCTCGCGCGCGATCCTCGACCAGCACACCCTGCTGCGCTCGACGATCGAAAATGTCGGCAAGGGCATCTGCGCCTTCGACCGCGACTTCCGGATCCTGGTCTGGAACCGGCGCTTCCTCGACATGCTCGACGTCCCGGAAAGCCTGATCACCGTCGGCACGCCCTTGTCCGACATTGTCGACCATCTCCATGCCCGTGGCGAATTCAGCCATGACCGCGAGATCGTCACCCTGCTGCGCCGGTACGATCCCGATCTGCGCGGCCGGCCCGACATGTATCAGCGCATCCGCCCCGACGGCACGGTGCTGGAGGTTACCTCCAACCCGCTGCCCGATGGCGGCTTCGTCGCCGTGTTCAACGATGTAACCGAACGCCATCGTGCCGCCGAAGCGCTGCGCGAAGCCAATGAGGGGCTGGAGCGCGGCATCGCCGAACGCACCGCCGATCTCGCCGACGCCAAGGCCGAGGCCGACCGCGCCAACCGTGCCAAGACCCGCCTGCTGGCGGCGGTCAGCCATGATCTGCTCCAGCCGCTGCACGCCGCCCGGCTGTTCATCTCCGCCGCCCGCGACCGCGGCAATGATCCGCTGGTCGGTCAGGCCGATGCAGCACTCCGCTCGGTCGAGCAGCTGTTAGGCGACCTGCTCGACATCACACGGCTCGATACCGGCGTGGTCAAGCCCAGCCGCGGCGCGGTGGTGGTCGACGAGGTGCTGCGGCCGCTGATCGGCGAAATGGTCGTGGTCGCCGCCCGCCACGGGCTGAAACTGGTTCACGTCCCCTGCTCGGTCACCGTCGAGACCGATGCCGTGCTGCTGCGCCGGATTTTGCAGAACCTGATCGGCAATGCGCTGCGCTATACCCGCAGCGGCCGGGTTCTGGTCGGCTGCCGGCAGCTGGGCGACCGGCTGCGGATCGAGGTCCACGACACCGGCCCCGGCATCCCGCCTGAAAAACAGGCCGAGATCTTCCAGGAATTCCGCCAGCTCGACGGCGGGCCGGGGGACCGCGACAAGGGGCTGGGGCTGGGCCTGTCGATCGTCGAGCGGCTGGCGGCGATCCTCGGCCACCGGGTCGGGCTGCGTTCCACCCCCGGCCGCGGCAGCTGTTTCTCGGTCGAGCTGCCGGTGAGCGAAAGCCGCGCCCTGGCGCGGCGCGTGGCACCAGAGACCCGCGGCGGCGGCTTCGACGGTACGCTGGTGCTGTGCATCGAAAACGAGCCCGCGATCGCGGAAGCCATGACCGCCCTGCTCGGCGGCTGGTCCTGCGAGGTGATCTGGGGCACAACTGCCGAAGCCGCCCTCTCGGCACTCGGCGATCGGCGCCCCGACATCGTGCTGACCGATTATCACCTGGACCACGGCCTGAGCGGTCTCGACGTGCTCGCCGGCCTGCGCACCCGCTTTGGCGCAGACTTGCCCGCCGCCGTCATCACCGCCGACCGCAGCGATGCCGTCCGGCGTGCGGCCGAGGCGGCCGACTGCCGCATCGCCTATAAGCCGCTGCGCCCGGGCGCACTCAGGGCGCTGATCGCGCATATGGTCGCGAAGGGAAGAAGCCGGGCCGCCGAATGACCTCGGCTACGGGTGATGTCAGCTGCCCGCCGTCTCGACCTCGGTCGCATGCAGCGCCAGCCGGCCGGCCAGAATGGCGGCCTGGGTGCGGCTCACCACGCCCAGGCGACGCAGGATCACCGTGACATGGGCCTTCACCGTGGTTTCGACCACGCCCATTTCATAGGCGATCTGCTTGTTGAGCTTGCCTTCGGCAATGCCGGCCAGCACGCGCAGCTGCTGAGGGGTCAGGCCGGCGATGCGGTCGGCGACGTCGACATCCTCGGCCGTGTCGGCTTCGTCGGTGTCCGGCTGCCAGATCTGGCCCTCGATCACCGCCCGGATCGCGGCACCCAGCCGGTCGACTGGGGCCGATTTCGGCACGAAGCCCGAGGCGCCGTACTGCATCGCGCGGCGGATGGTGGCCGCATCCTCCATCGCAGAGACCACGATCACCGGGATGGCGGGATGTTCGTTGCGCAGCAGCATAAGCCCGATCAGCCCGTTCATACCCGGCATGTGCAGGTCCAGAAGCACGCAGTCCACCGCGTCGTCATGGGCCAGCGCCGTCTCGACCGTCGAGAAATCCGAGGCTTGCATGGTCTCGCTACCGGGCAGGCTGTCGGCCACCGCCTGGCAGAGTGCCGCCCGCATCAGCGGATGATCGTCGGCGATCAGGATCCGATACGACATGTCCCGCCCTCCCCTCGGGTCCCGGGCATCCGGCTGCGTTGGCCGTACCCTTATGAGGCAGGATCATGCGCAAGTTTCTGTCCGACGCAAGGCCGGTCTGCATATGAATTGAAACGGGCAGCCGAAGCTGCCCGTTTCATGATACCCCATTCGCGGGTGCAGCACGCACCCTTGGGCTGTATGTTGCGCCGCTCAATCGTGCTGGTAGATGTCCACAGACTTCGTGTCCCGGACGAAGAGCACGCCGATCACCAGGGTCGCCGCCGCGATGACGATCGGGTACCAGAGGCCCGAATAGATGTCGCCGGTAGCCGCCACGATGGCGAAGCTGGTGGTGGGCAGGAAGCCGCCGAACCAGCCATTGCCGATGTGATAAGGCAGCGACATCGAGGTGTAGCGGATCCGGGTCGGGAACATCTCGACCAGCATCGCCGCGATCGGGCCATAGACCATGGTCACGTAGATGACCAGCACGGTCAGCAGCACGATCAGCATCACATGGTTGACCCGGGCCGGATCGGCCTTGGCGGGGTAGCCGGCCGCGGTCATGGCATCGCCAAGCGCCTTGTTGAAGGCGGCGCCGGCGGACTGCGGGTCGACCGGGGCGGCGTGGCTGCCGCCACCATGCAGGTTGACCTCGGTCTTCCCCGTGGCGCCCGATGCATCGTAGCTGTCGATCACCACATCGCCGACGCGGACCTGGGCGATGGTGCCGGCGGGGGCGGCCTCGTTGCTATAGGGCGCGCCCTTCTTCACCAGGGCCGACTTGGCGATGTCGCAGCTGCTGGTGAATTTGGACGTGCCGACCGGGTTGAACTGGAAGCTGCAGCTCTCCGGATCGGCATAGACCACGATCGGCGCGCTGGCCACGGCCTGTTCCAGCGCCGGATTGCCGTAATGGGTCAGGCCCTTGAAGATCGGGAAATAGGTCACAATCGCCAGCGCCAGGCCGACCATGATGATCGGCTTGCGGCCGATGCGGTCCGACAGGCTGCCGAAGATCACGAAGAAGGGGGTGCCCAGCAGCAGGGCGGCGGCGATCATCAGGTTGGCGTCCTGGGGATCGATCTTCAGGGTCTGCTGCAGGAAGAACAGGGCATAGAACTGGCCGGTGTACCAGACCACCGCCTGACCGGCGACCAGGCCGAACAGCGCCAGCAGGACGATCTTGAGGTTCTTCCAGTTGCCGAAAGCCTCGGTCAGCGGCGCCTTCGAATGCTTGCCCTCTTCCTTCATCTTCTGGAAGACCGGGCTTTCGTTCAGCATCATCCGGATCCAGACCGACACGCCGAGCAGCACGATCGAGATCACGAAGGGAATGCGCCAGCCCCAGCTTTCGAAGGCCTCGGCCGACATCGACAGGCGGCAGCCCAGGATGACCAGCAGCGACAGGAACAGGCCCAGCGTCGCCGTGGTCTGGATCCAGGCGGTATAGGCACCGCGGCGGCCGTTGGGGGCATGTTCCGCGACATAGGTCGCGGCCCCGCCGTATTCGCCGCCCAGCGCCAGACCCTGCAGCAGGCGCAGGATGATCAGGATCACCGGTGCTGCCATGCCGATCGTGGCATAGTTCGGCAGGATGCCCACGATGAAGGTCGAGGCACCCATGATCAGGATGGTGACGAGGAAGGTGTATTTGCGGCCGATCAGGTCACCCAGGCGGCCGAAGACCAGCGCACCGAAGGGACGCACGGCGAAGCCGGCGGCGAAGGCGAGCAGCGCGAAGATGTAGGCCGCCGTCTCGTTCACGCCCGAAAAGAACTGTTTGGCGATGATCGCGGCGAGCGAGCCATAGAGATAGAAATCGTACCACTCAAACACGGTTCCCAGCGAGGAGGCGAAGATAACCTTCTTCTCCTTGCTGGTCATGGGTGCGGCCTTGCCCGTATCCGCCATGGATATGTTGGCCATGTATCCTCCCTGCAACGTGGCGTTGCTCAGACGTTTTCTGCGTTGGAAGACGCTGCCTGACGCCGATCCTGAAGCAGGGCCGTTCCCGCGGACCCGGATGCTTCGATCTTCCCCATCGCCCGTCAGGCCGGTCGATGATGGAACGATGCGCCGCGCGGCCGAAGGACGCAGCCCCGACCTTGGTCGGGGTGAGATCTGATACAGGGCATTGAAATGAAAGAAGAATTTTTGTGCGCCGCAACATATCGTCGCACCGCAGCGCACAAGCTGCCTGCCTGAGCATTCACCCGGCGATTGTGTCACGCCCGCTCAGGCGCCGGCATCGATCCAGTCGACCAGAAGCCCGGCAAGTGTGTCGGAATTGTCGTCCATCATCGGCATGTGCGAATTGCCGCGGATGCCCATGGCCGGCAGATCCATCAGGGTTGCCGCAACTCCGGCCGCCCTCAGCTGATCCACATGGCTGCGGGTGGTGGCGGCCAGATCCGCCCAGAACGGCGTCTCCTCGACGAAATCGCCCAGCATCAGCAGGCGCCGCTGCGGTCGGCCATCGGGGCCCAGGGGCGACCAGCCCTCGGGCAGGGCCGGCATGCCTGACGGTTCGATGCCGATACAGCCGCGGACGAGGTCGGGGCGCGCGGTCGCGGCGGCATGGGTGAACCAGCCGCCCTGGCTGTGCCCGACCAGGATGCAGGGGCCGACGGTTTCGATCACCGCGATCAACGCCGCCAGCGCCTGGGGCGCCGTCGACAGCCAGCGCGGCACATGGTTGCGGCAGAGGTCGTCGAAACCTGCCAGCGGGAAGCGTTGCCCCGGAAAGGGGCGGCGCGCCGCCATATCCGCAGCAGCGCCCAGCCGATAGAGCGTCCAGGCCTGTTCATCGGTGCGCATGATCGCACGGCCGGCCCAGTGCCCCTCCACCGCACACCACCCGGCGCGGCCGCGCTCCACCCCGTCAACGACATGGGTGGTGAACCCGGCCTGAACGAAACGGGTCAGCCAGCCGGGCCGGCCATCGGGTGTCGTCTCCCACATCGATCCGGTCAGCGCACCGCCATGAACCAGCACCAGCGGCAGCGCGCCCGGCCGGGCGTTGCGCGGCACGAAACTCTGGACATAGGCCTGATCGGCGAAGACCGCGCCATTGGGATCATGGATGAAATCCGGGGTATCGGCCGAGAAATTGATCCGCTCGGGTGCTGCATCCCGGGTGACGACCCGCCCGCCGCCGCAGCGAAAGCTGCGGAAGCAGGCGAGATCCATCTCGTGGCCTCGGGCCTCGGTCACTTCGCCACCAGCGGGCAGGCGCTTTCCGACAGCGGCCAGACCAGCTGGTCGCCGGGGATGGTCGCCACGATGTCGAGATAGTCCCAGGGGCCTTTGGATTCGGCCGGTGCCTTCACACGGGCCAGATACATGTCGCGCACCACCCGGCCATCTTCGCGCAGCCGGGCATTGCGGCTGTAGGGATCGTCGATCGGCAGCGCGCGCATCTTCGCCGAAACCGCATCGGCATCGGTGCCACCCACGGCATCCACCGCCTTCAGATAGTGCAGCACCTCGCCATAGACGCCGGCCTGAAGCATGCCGGGCATGGCGCCCACCCGCTCCATATAGCGCTTCGACAGCGCCCGCGCGCGGTCGTCGACATCCCAGTAGGACGGCGTGGTGAGATAGGTGCCCTGCGCCGCCTGCAGCCCCAGCCCGTGGATGTCCGACAGCATCAGGATCAGGGCCGCCAGCTTCTGGCCGCCCGCGACCAGACCGAATTCCCCGGCCTGTTTGATGGTGTTGATCGTATCGCCGCCGGCATTGGCGATGCCCACCACCTTCGCCCCCGAGGCCTGGGCCTGCAGCAGGTAGGACGAGAAATCGGGCGTGGCCAGCGGATGAAACACCTCGCCCACCACCTGGCCGCCGGCTCCGGTGACAACGGCGGCTGCATCGCGGGCGAGCTGATGGCCGAAGGCGTAATCCGAGGCGATCATGAACCAGCTGTCGCCGCCGGCCTTCACCACCGCTCCGGCCGTGCCCCGGGACAGGGCATAGGTGTCGTAGGTCCAGTGCACGCCATAGGGTGAGCAGGACTTGCCGGTCAGCGCCGGGGTGCCGGCGCCCGAGAACAGCACCATCTTCTTCTTTTCGCGGGCGATTTCCTGCACCGCCAGCGCCACGGCCGAATTGGGCACGTCGACGATCACGTCGACCCCGGCCTGATCGAACCATTCGCGCGCAATCGACGAGCCGAGATCGGTTTTGTGCTGATGATCGGCCGAGATCACCTCGACCGGGCGGCCGGCAACCTTGCCGCCCATGTCTTCGACCGCCAGCCGCGCCGCCTCGACCGAGCCCTTGCCGGTCGCATCGGCGGTCACGCCGCCGAGATCGGTCAGCACGCCGATCCGGATCGGCTTCATCTCATCCGCCGCGGCCTGCCCGGCCACGGCCATCAGTCCCGCCACCACGGCCAGGACCACCGCCAGGCGGCCGCCGGCCGCCTTGCTCTTGTTCCGCATCTGGTTTCCTCCCGCTCCGGCGCCATGGCGCCGCGGGCTTCAGGGCGCAGAGGCCCGGCCCGTTCTTGTGTGCTCGGCTTGTGTGGTCGGGCATCTCGCGCCGGGTCGCCGATCTGCTATCGTGCGGAGCGCTGATGCCATGGGGAGCATAATCCTCCCATATGGGACGAATTGTAAACCCCCGCCAGACCAGGCTGCCACCAGGAGGCCCGCCCTTGCCCCGTCCGCCGAAGACCCCCGCCGACATGGAGGAGACGGCCCCCCTCGTCCGCGATCTGAAACTCTTCGGTCTGTTCGACACGGTGCCGATCCGCCAGGCCTATCGCCTGGCGTTCCTGACCAATTTCTACCGGGCACCGCTGCTGCGCCGGATCGAGCAGGAACACGGGCTGACCCGCCCGGAATGGACGATCCTGATCTGTCTCAGCCACCAGGACGGGCTGAACCCGCGCGACATCTGCGATTTCACCGAACAGCCGCGCAACAATGTCAGCCGCGGCGCCGCCCTGCTGGAGGCCAAGGGCCTGATCACCCGCGGCCCCGACCCGGAGGATGCCCGACGCGCGCTCCTGCACCTGACGGAGACCGGCCGCGCCCTCTACGCCCGGCTGATGCCGTTGTTTCAGGCCCGCGAGGCCGAAATGCTGGCGGTGCTGAGCCCCGAGGAACGCGCGCAGCTCGACCATCTGCTGACCCGGCTGACGGCGGAGCTGCCGGTCTGGCGGTGACCCCGCAGCCCGCATCCTCCGGAACCGATGGCGACGGCGCCGGTTGCTCCCCCAAACCGCAACCTGCAACGGAGCCCCCCGATGACCCGGATCACCCCTGAGATGCAGCGCTGCATCGATGCCTGTCTCGCCTGCTACCAGTCCTGCCTGGGCACGGGCATGGGCCATTGCCTGGAAAGCGGCGGCCGCCATGTCGCGCCCGAACATTTCCGCCTGATGATGGCCTGCGCGGAAATCTGCCGCACCTCGGCGCATTTCATGCTGACCGGCACCCGCCACCACCGCCATGTCTGCCGCGAATGCGCCGAGATCTGCCAGGAATGCGCCCGCAGCTGCAACGACCTGGACGGCATGGAGGCCTGCGCCGCAGCCTGCCGCCATTGCGCCGAGCGGTGTCTGGCGATGGCGGCGTGAGGATCACGTCATCTCGCCAGGTGAGATAAATATCGTTCAGAGATGAAGAAGGCCCGGGCGGTTTCTGCTGTCCGGGCTCCTTCACCGTCAATCAGCAGCAGTGCCGAAATTTTGCATCGGACTTCTGCTGATTCATCTGGTCAATTTTTTCGACGTGATCTAAATTTATATCTTCGTTAACTTGTGATAATAGAAAGTAATCGCTTTCATATTATCAATTTAATATATACAATTTTTGCGAGTATTCAAAGTGATACAAGAGCACATTCTGCCCCCTTTGAACCATTCCCTGACACTGATCAACTTCCCACTAACGGCAACTACGCTCAGAGCGTATAATGTGGCGCACGCGGTTTGAGTGGGACGACGCCAAGCACAAGAAGAACCTGCGAGATCGTGGCTTTGGTTTTGACCAGGCCGCCAGGATCTTCTCCGGCCACGTCGTCGAATGGCTCGATGACCGCTTCACCTATGGTGAGGACCGCATCTGCGCCCTGGGTATGGTCGACGGCCGACTTTATTGCATTGTCTACACCATGAGGGGTGACACGATCCGGATCATCTCCGCCCGCCTCGCCACCAGAAGGGAGCAGTCGCTATGGCCATAACCCGCATGACGCTGGACGAGATCATGTCTCGACCTGCCGAGGTGGATCAGGCGAAGATAGATGCCACCACCGAAGCCGACCTCCGCCGGCATATGATCGAAGACGGACAGGATCCGGACGCCCCTCTCGACACCCTCCGTTTCCTGAACCCACGCGACGTCCGCCGCCGGTTGGGCATGACCCAGAAGCAGTTCGCGGACGCCCTGCATATCCCTCTGGGGACCCTGCGCAACTGGGAACAGGCCCGGACGGCGCCAGATCCGGCCGGGCGTGCCCTGATGATCATCCTGCAACGCGAACCCGAAGCGGCCCTGCGCGCTCTCCGGCAGTCTGCGTGACCTGTACTCTCGCCGAAGGTTCTTGCGGGATCGCAGATGCTCCCGAGTCAGTGACCCTGCGCCGGGCATACGGCAACATCACCTCGCCGCCTCCGGGTCCGAGATGAGAATATCGAACCCTCGCCGGCCTGTCGGATCAAAAAGAAAAAGGCCTGACCAGCAGACAAGCCGGTCAGACCTTTTTCCGATCACACCGGAAGTGTGATCCGATTGGTAGCGAGGGAGGGATTTGAACCCCCGACCAAGGGCTTATGAGTCCCCTGCTCTACCACTGAGCTACCCCGCCGCAATGCGTTGGTGCCGGTTCGTCTTCGGCGCCGCCGCTCAGGTGGGCGTGAAATAGCGGATCGGCGGGCGGGTTGTCAAGGGGCGGTGTGACGGTTTTTGGCAGGCTGGTCCCCGATCGCGGTCGTGGCGGTCAGGCCGTAGAGGCGGGCCGCGGCGGCCGCGTCGTCGAGGATGGGCGGCAGGCGGTCGCGCAGGCCGCGATACGCCGCCCGGGCCTCGTGGCGGGTATGGGGCCAGTCGCTGCCCCAAAGGATGCGGTCGGGGCCAAGCCGCTGCGCCAGCCAGGCAACATGGCCGTCCACCGCCACCCGGCTGCGATAGGGCGCGCTCGCCTTGACATGAACCCCGTGATCCGACGGCAGGGCGGCCAGGGCCTGAAACCAGGGCTCGACGGCCGGGTCCGCCGCCTCGGGCAGGCCCAGATGGTCGATCACCAGCCCGTCCACCGCCATGGCGAGCGGCGCCAGAACCGGCGCCAGACGGCTGCTTTCCAGCTGGATTTCCAGATGCAGCCCGGCATCGCGCATGCCCCCCAGAAAGCGCCGCACCTCCGGATCGGCCGGGTCGGGCACGGAGGCGCCCGCCACCAGGTTCCAGCGCAGGCCACGGATGCCGGCTGCCGCCAGAGCTTTCAAACCAGCCGCGGGTGTGTTCGTCTCGACCACGGCCACCCCGGCGAAGCGGCTGCGGTCCAGCCGTTCCAGCGCGTCCAGCATCATGCGGTTGTCGGTCCCGAGGAAGCTGACCTGAACGATCACCCCGCCCTTCAGGCCATGCGCCGCCAGCAGATCGAGCCAGTCCACCAAGGGCGCCGGCCGGTCGGGCAGATAGCGCACGCGGCCGACGGCCGCCACCTGGTCGTAGACATGAACATGCGCATCGAAACCGATCATCTCGCCTCCATCATATAGTTCTATATAGAACTGGTTGACCTGAGGGGTCAAAGGGTTTAGGCAGGAAGGCAGAGGGAGACCAGACCGATGCTGAAACAGTCCATGCCGTCCGATGAGCGGCTGCCGGCCTATCTGCGCCTGCGTGACGAGCTGGCGGCCCGCATCGCCGCCGGGGAATGGGGCCCCGACCGTGCGCTGCCGTCGGAAAACGCGCTCGCCCGCGATCACCGGCTGTCGGTGGGCACCGTGCGCAAGGCCGTGCAGCAGCTGGTCGATGAAGGCCTGCTGGAGCGCCGCCAGGGCTCGGGAACCTATCTGCGCAAGCCCGCCTTCGACGCGACGCTGTTCCGCTTCTTCCAGATGCAGGGCCCGGGCGAAGATGCCCGCAGCATTCCGAAAAGCCAGCTGATCACCCGGGTGCGGATGACGGCACCGGATGCGGTCGCGGCGATTCTGAGCACAGCCGATACCATCCGCATCGAACGCGTCCGCTCGCTCTCGGGCCGGCCGATCCTGGCCGAGGAGATCTATATCCGCGCCGATCGTTTCGAGGGGTTGGAAAGCCTGCCCGCGGGCGAACTCGGCCCCCTGCTCTACCCCGTCTATTACGACCGCTTCGGGGTCTTCGTGGCGCGCGCGATCGATGATGTGAGCTTCGGCCAGGCCGACGCCACCACGGCCGCCCTGCTCGGCATTGCCGAAGGCGCGCCCGTGGCCTGTATCGAGCGCACTGCCTTCACCATCGACGGCACCGCCGTCGAATGGCGGATCGCCCGCGGCGACGCCCTGAATTTCCGCTACCGCAGCCGGATCGGCTGACCCGCCGGTTCCCCCGCCGCAGACGCCTGCCCGCGGATGCGCCCGCGGTGCAGGCCCGGCCGGACATATCCGGAAGCCGCCACAGAGAAGACCAACGTCCAGGGAGGGACGACAATGAAGACGCTCGTGACCACGGCCGTCATGGCCGGCCTGCTCGCCACCACCTCGCTCGCCGTCGCTGCCTATCCCGAACGGCCGATCGAGATGACGGTGCCGGCGCCCGCCGGCGGCGGCACCGACACCGCCGCCCGCAAGCTCGCCACCATCCTGGAAGAGAAGCTCGGCACCAGCATCGCCATCCTGAACGTGGCTGGCGGCGGCGGCGCGGTCGGCGCCACCCAGTTCCTGCGCGCCAAGCCCGACGGCTATGCCCTACTCGCCACCTGGAACAGCCCGCTGACCACGGTGCCGCAGGTGCAGAAGGTCGCCTATGACGCGGCCAGCTTCACGCCGATCGCCTCGACCTCGGAAACCGCCTATACGCTCTGCGTCAAGGCGGATTTCCCGGCCGCGACCGGCGCCGACTTCCTGGCGGAACTGGCCGCCCATCCAGACAAATACACCTATGGCAATGACGGCATCGGCGGCACCATGCAGCTCGCCGCCGAGCGGATCTTCCAGGCCAAGGGCGTGAAGGCGGTGGCCATCCCCTTCGGCGGCGCCGGTGAAACCCTGCAGAACTTCCTGGGCGGCCATGTCGACATCTATGGCGGCTCGATCTCGCCGGTCATCCCTTACGTCCAGTCGGGAGAGGCCAAGTGCCTGATCGTCACCTCGGCCGCCCCGGTCGCGGCCCTGCCCGATGCCGCCGGCCTCGCCTCTCTGGGTCTCGGCAGTGAAGAGACCCTGCTCTGGCGGGCGATCATGGGCCCGAAGGACATGGATCCGGCCACGGTCGAGACCCTGACCAAGGCGATCCAGGAGGCGGTGAACACGCCTGAATATGTCGCGTTTCTGGCCACCCGCGGCGAGATCCCCAATGTCGTAACGGGTGAGGCGCTGGCGGCCCGGCTGCAGGGCGAATACGACGCCCTTGCCCGTGTGGCCAAGGCGCTGGGCCTGGGCAACTGAGATGGAGCGGCGGCAGGACGTCGTCCTCGGCCTCGTCCTCGCCGCCCTCGGCGGGTTCGCGGGCCTCGAGGCCTCAGGCTATCGCGGCGCCTCGGGCCACTATCCCCTGGCACTCGGGATCGTGCTTGCAGCGCTTGGTCTGGCCCTGGCCGTCCGTGCGGCGGTCCGGGGCAGCCGGAAGCCGCGCCCGCTGGCCATCCACGCCCCCAGGCTGATCGGCACCAGCGCCATGGGCGCCGCCTATCTGGCACTCGTGCCGGTGCTCGGCTTCTACACCGCCTCGGCGCTCGCGGTCGCGACCATGCCCGTGGCGCTCGGCCTGCGCCGGCCGGTGCTGGTCGCGCTTGGCACCATCATCTTCACCGCAGCGGTCTGGCTGGTGTTCTCGATGGTGCTGAACAAGCCGCTGCCGCCCGAAATCTGGTTCCGCCCCGGCTGAGGTTTCCGCACCCCCATGGACATCATCCTCCAGATCCTGTCGGGCGTGTTCGCGGCCGGCCCGCTGCTCGCCATGCTCGGCGCCTCGCTGCTCGGTGTGTTCATCGGGGCGCTGCCGGGGCTGAACCCGGTCATGGCCATCGCCCTGCTGCTGCCGCTCACCTATTCCATGGACCCGCTGGTGGCACTTGGCATGGTCGCCGGCATCTATAACGGCTCCATGTATGGCGGCGCGATCCCGGCGATCCTGCTGCGCATCCCCGGCACCCCTGCCGCCATCGCCACCACCTTCGACGGCTTCCCGATGGCGGAGCGGGGCGAGGCGGCCAAGGCGCTCAAGATCGCCTGCTGGTCCTCTGCCATCGGCGGCACCGCCTCGGCGATCGCGCTGATGACGCTCGGCCCGCTGCTTGCCCGCGGCACGCTCTATTTCGGCCCGGCGGAATATTTCTGGATCGCCATGTTCGGCATGGCCTCGGTCGGCGTGATGGTCGGGCGCGACGCGCTGAAGGGCCTCATCGCCTCGGTGCTGGGGCTGCTGCTGGGAACGGTCGGGCTCGACCAGCTTTCGGGCAGCTCGCGCTTCACCTTCGATCAGCCCTGGCTGCTGGGCGGGCTGGACCTGATCGTGATCCTGGTCGGCCTCTACGCCCTGCCGCCGGTGCTGCAGCTGGCAGAGGCCGCGGATCTCAAGGGCCTGCCGGCCAGCGCGCTCCGCCTCGCCCGCGTCCGGCTCGGCCGCGCCGAGGTGCTGGCCCTGGTGCCGACCTGGATCCGCTCGTCGCTGATCGGCATCGCGGTCGGCATTCTGCCCGGCGCCGGCGGCAACATCGCCGCCTTTCTGTCCTACAACGCGGCCAAGAACCGCGCCCGCGACCCCGACCGTTTCGGCAAGGGCGCGCCCGAGGGCGTGGCGGCGGCCGAATGCGGCAACAATGCCGACAATGCCGCCTCGATGATCCCGGCGCTCACCCTGGGCATTCCGGGCAATGTGGTGGCGGCCCTGGTGCTGGGCGCGCTGCTGATCCACGGCCTGCAGCCGGGCCCGCAGCTCTTCCACCAGGCGCCGGATCTGGTCGGCGGCTTCATGGTGCAGATGCTGATCACCTCGGTGCTGATCCTGCTGGTGGGCGGCGCCGCAGCCACGCGGGTCTTCGCCCAGGTCCAGCGCCTGCCGGGGGTGATGCTGGTGCCGACCATCCTGGTGCTGATGGCGGTGGGCGTCTATGTCATCAACGGCCGGGTGGTGGATCTCTGGCTGATGTTCGGCGCAGGCCTTGCCGGCTATCTGCTGGAGAAGCTGGAGGTGCCGCTCGCCCCCATCGTGCTCGGCATGATCCTGGGCCCGATGGCGGAACAGGGGGTGCGCCGCGCCCTGCTGATCGGACGTGGCGACCCCCTGCACCTGGTGTCGAGCCCGCTGTCGATGATCATCGCCGCGGCGACCGTGGGCTTCATTCTCTGGCCGCTGCTGCGGCGCCTGAAGCCCACACGCCGCAGCGACCGTTGACGCCTCAGGGCTTCAGCTTCTCCTGACGCGACAGAAGATCACGCAGGGTCGACTGCTGGCGGTCGAGATTGCGGATCTGGTCGCGCAGGCTGCGACGCTCGTCATCCTTCTGCGCCTTCTGGAGCTTGCGCTCCAGCTCGTTGATCCGGAAGTCGTTGTTCTGGATGTCGCGCCGGGTTTCCGACACCTTCAGACCATCACGAAGCGCCCGCTCGAAGGCGGCACCCTGCGGCTGGCCGCGGCAGACATCGCTCTTCCAGGAATTGCCGTCCACGCCCTCTTCCCAGCCGCGGGCCGGGGTGCAATAGGTCTTGATGCCCTGATCCCAGCCGGCCCGCCAGGCGGCGGCATTCGGGCGCACACCCGCCTTGGCGCAGTCGCTGGTATAGCTTGCGATCGTGTCCTGATCCTCGCCGGCGGCGCCGTCGGCATAGCCGGTGCGCTGCCAGTCGGCCACGCGGCACTCATCCTCGCTCATGCTGGCGCAGGCAGACACGACCAGCGGGGCGGCCAGCAGGGCAAGCAGGATCAGGCAGCGCCTGATCAGCCTGGCGGGGGTGAAGAAAGTCCGGGCATTCATCATCGGTGCAGCGTCTTCCAGGGCATCGTCCCCCGACCGGGGCCGGTCGCGGGCGGCAGGGCCCGCAGCGCGCTTATAGCACCGCATCCGATGCCCGGCACCTGCCCGGCCGCCCGGGGGCAAACCGCTGTCAACCTGCCGTCAGGCGGCAGCGACCTGCCTGTCGACAGCGCCGGTGATCCAGCCGCCGCCCAGCACCCGGTCCCCCTGATAGAACACACAGGCCTGGCCCGGGGCCACCGCACGCTGCGGGTCGTCGAATACCACCCGGGCCGTCAGCCCGCCCGCCGCATCGGCCGTCACCGTCAGCCGGGCCGCTGCCGGCTCGACGGTCGAGCGGATCCGCGCCTGGATGCGCAGCCCCTCTGCCGGCGGCAGATCGCCCTCGCCCAGCCAGTGCACGTCATGCACCGCCACCTCGTGGTGGCCCAGAAGATGGCCCGGCCCCACGATCACCCGCCGGCGCACCGCATCCAGCCGCACCACATAAAGCGGCTCAGGGCCGCCGCGATCGAGCTTCAGCCCGCGGCGCTGGCCGATGGTGTAGCGATAGACGCCTTCATGCGCGCCCAGCACCTCGCCGGTCACCGCATGGACGATCTCGCCCGGGGCCTCGGCGGCCGGGGCGAGCTTGCGCACGGTTTCGGCATAGCGGCCAGACGGCACGAAGCAGATGTCCTGGCTGTCGGGCTTGGCGGCAACCACCAGACCGTATTCGGCGGCAAGCGCCCGCACCTTCGGCTTTTCCATGTCGCCCAGCGGGAAGCGCAGCCGGGCGAGCCGTTGCTTGGTGATCGCGAACAGGAAATAGCTCTGGTCGCGGGCCGGGTCGCGGCCGCGCAGCAGGGCCGGCCCGCCATCGGCGCCCGTGGTCAGCCGGGCGTAATGGCCGGTGACCAGCAGGTCGGCATCCAGGTCGAGGGCTGTGTCGAGCAGGTCGCGGAACTTCACCCGCTCGTTGCAGCGCACGCAGGGGATCGGCGTCTCGCCGGCCAGATAGCTCTCTGCGAAATCATCGATCACCGCAGTGCGGAAGCGCTGCTCGTAATTCAGCACGTAATGCGGGATGCCGAGCTTTTCCGCCACTGCCCGGGCATCGCGGATGTCGCGGCCGGCACAGCAGGCGCCCGCCTTTTCCACCGCCATGCCGTGATCATAAAGCTGCAGGGTGACACCGACGACGTCATAGCCCTCGGCCTTCAGCATCGCGGCCGTCACCGAGCTGTCGACGCCGCCCGACATGGCGACCACCACCCGCGTGGCGGCGGCGGGCTTGTCGAGGCCGAGGCTGTTCATCTGACGTGTCTTTCCTTGAGCCGGTATCGGACGGCAGGAGGCCGCCGCATGCCTTCAGATGTCGGTCGCGCGGGCGGCCGCGTCCAGTCCCATTTGCCAGAACGCGGCTTCCAGGCGGCCGGCAGCGGCGAAAAGTCCGGTCAGGGCTGGCAGCCGCGCCTCGGCGCCGCGCTCGCGCCAGACCCGGTCGATCTGGTCGGCGGCGGCCCGGGCGATCGCCAGATACTCGTCACCCGAATAGGCCTCGATCCAGTCGCGATACGCGTCGCCTTCGGGCAGTGCCACCGCCGCCGCCTTCAGGCGCAGCCCGATCTCGCCATAACCGACCACGCAGGGCGACAACGCCACCAGCAGGTCGAGCAGGTCGCCCTTCAGCCCGGCATCGATCACGAAGCGGGTATAGGCGATGGTCGGCAGATCCTCGGGCGTCGCCGCCATCTGCGCTTCCGTCAGCCCCCAGCCGGCGCAGGTCCGGACATGCAGCTTCATCTCGGTATCGGTCAGCCCGCGCAGGGTCTCGGCCGCGGCGCGCATGTCGTCCAGCGTCTCGGCCTTGAAGGCGGCGAGCGCATAGGCCCGTGCGAACTGGATCAGGAACAGATAGTCCTGGATCAGATAATGCCGGAAGGCCGGCCGCGGCAGGTCGCCCCGGCTCAGCCCGCGCACGAAATCATGGCCGATATAGGCCTCCCAGTCGGTGCGGGTCAGATCGCGCAGCCGGGCGATCAGCCCGTCTTCGGCGAACAGGCCATGGCCGGCCGGCAGGTCGTCGAGCATTCCGGATCTCCTCTGGGCGGTGCGGCAGGAGGCAGGGCCCGCAGACTAGCTGCGCCAGCCACGGCTGGCCAGCCCCGGACTGGACATCCCGGCCATGCGAAAACGCCGCCGGCAGAACCGGCGGCGTCCTCAAGATATCGAATGCCAGAACGCGCGGTCCCGATCAGTCGATCAGCGCGTTGTGGACTTCCGTCGGCAGCGAGACGGTCAGGCCGTCCAGCTCTTCGGTGATGATGATCTGGCAGCCGAGGCGCGAGGTCTTGGTCAGCCCCCAGGCGAGGTCGAGCATGTCCTCTTCCTCTTCCGCCGCGTCGGGCAGACGCTCGAAATCCTCGGGTGCCACGATCACATGGCAGGTGGAGCAGGCCAGCGAACCCTCGCAGGCGCCCTCGATGTCGATACTGTTGCGGTGGGCGATCTCGAGGATCGACAGGCCGACGGGCGCCTCGACTTCGCGGCGGTTGCCGTCACGCTCGATGAAGGTGATCTTGGGCATCGCGTTTCTTCTCTCGTCCCTCGTGTCCGCCGCACGGACCCGGACGGGCTCCACGCCCGCGGCGGCAAGCTCGCTCGGCTTCGTTGAACCGCATTCCATCGCCGAGGGCAAGCCCGAAACTCTCCGAGCCCGCGGGCACTTGCGCCTGCGACCATCGCCAGACTATGCCGGATCTTCCGGATATTCAACCTGTAGTGAATGATCCGTTCTCAACTCAACTTGTGCTAAGCGCCGTCCGGCAGGAAGGCGATCAGACGTGGAAGCTCTCGCCGCAGCCGCAGCGACCCTTCTCGTTCGGGTTCCGGAATACGAAACCGGCCTGAAGCTTGTCCTCTTCCCAATCCATCTCGGTGCCGATCAGGAACAGGATCGCCTTGGGATCGATCAGGATGCGGACGCCCTTCTCCTCGATCACCTCGTCATGCTTGGCGACGTCATCGGCCATTTCCATGGTATAGGCGAGCCCCGAACACCCGGCGGTCTTCACGCCCACCCGGATGCCGACCACACCCTCCTTGTCGGCCATCAGACCGCGCAGCCTGTCGGCGGCGGCATCGGTAATGCGCAGTGCCGGCATGGGCATCGGCTGGACCTCCTTGCTGTGACCTGCATGCGACGGCCGCGAACGAAACCGATACGTTCCGGACCGTCTGACCTTCGCCCCCGACGGATTCCGGGCGACGCGGCCTTTGAACTCTAACATAATCGCTCGCCCGCCGGATGAAAGAGGGCAAGATCCCCATCTCCGGCAGAGGGGCCATGCCTCATCGGCATTCCAGGCTGCATTCAGCTGCGGATCATTCCGTCCGCCCGCCAGCATCACCGCACCAATACCGGCCGACGCGGCAGTTCTGCCGCGCAACGGCCGGCACGACCGGGACCGAAGCCACATGACCGACCGACGCCACCCGATCCGCAGGCCACTTCGTGCCCGTCCCGCCGCCGCGGCCATTCCCGTCCTGGCAGCCGCGCTTCTGACCATGCTGCCGGTGCCGGGCATCGGAGCGGCCTTTGCCCAGGGCGCTCCGCAGGGCATGCCGGTCGAAGCAGCCAAGGCCCGGCTGGAACCGTTCGCCGAGACCATCACCGTCGCCGGCGGGCTGGAGGCGGTACAGGCGATCGACGTCGCCTCGGAAATCACCGGCCGGCTGTCGGCGATCGAGGTGGCCGATGGTGCCAGGGTGAAGGCCGGCCAGGTGCTGTTCCGCCTGGACGACGCCATCGCCCGCACCGTGCTGGCCGAGGCCCAGGCCTCGATCGAGGTCAACCGCCGCAATGCCGAACGCGCCCGCGACCTTGCCCGCCGCGGCGCCGGCACGGCCCGTGCCAGTGACGAAGCCGAGGCTGAGCTGCTGATCACGCAGGCCCAGGTGCAATCGGCAAAGGTGCAGCTGGAAAAGACCGTGATCACGGCCCCCTTCGACGGCATCGCCGGTTTCCGTCAGGTCGATCTGGGCGCCTATGTCTCGCCCGGCCAGACCCTGACCACGCTGGACGACATCGACCCGATCCGGGCGGTGTTCCGCCTGCCCGAACGTTTCGCGGGCTCGGTCCATCCCGGGACGGCGGTGACGGTGGAGGTGGAGGCCTTCCCCGGCGAGCGCTTCCCCGCCCGGGTGGCGGCAATCGACCCCAGGCTCGACCCGGGCGGCCGCAGCCTGGCGGTGCGCGCCGAGATCGACAATGCCGACGGCCGGCTCAAACCCGGCATGTTCGCGCGCATCACCGCGGTGCTGAACGAAATCGGCGATGCGCTGATCATTCCCGAACAGGCCATCGTGCCCGGCCGTGACGGGCCTTTCGTCTACAAGATCGTCGACGGCAAGGCGACGCCGCAGCCGGTCACCATCGGTGCGCGGCGCGTGGGCGAAGTGGGGGTGACCAAGGGTCTCGCCGATGGCGACCTGATCATCACCGCGGGTCAGATCAAGATCGGCCCGGGCATGCCGGTGATGCCGCTGCCGACCGGCGCCGATCCTTTCGCCGAGCCCGCCCCCGGTGCCGGCGCCTCCGGATCGGATGCCGCCGCCCCGGCTGCCGCTGCCCCGGCGTCCGGCGGCTGATCGCGGAGAGGACAGAGCCTTATGAAACTCTCCGATATCTGCATCCAGCGACCGGTCTTCGCGACCGTGCTGAGCTTCGTGGTCCTGCTGCTGGGCCTGGTCGCCTATGACCGGCTGTCGGTCCGCGAATATCCCAACATCGACCCGCCGGTCGTGAATGTCGAGACCACCTATCCGGGCGCCAGCGCCCAGATCATGGAAAGCCAGATCACCCAGATCCTGGAAGACAGCCTGTCGGGCATCGAGGGGATCGACTACATCACCTCGATCAGCCGCCAGCAGCAGAGCCAGATCACCCTGCGCTTCAAGCTGGACCGCGATCCGAGCGATGCGGCCGCCGATGTCCGCGACCGCGTGGCGCGCGTCCGCGGCCAGCTGCCCGACGAAATCGACGAGCCGATCATCGAGAAGGTCGAGGCCGACGCCCAGCCGATCATCTATCTCGCCTTCTCGTCCGACCGGCATTCGCCGCTGGAGCTGTCGGACTATGCCGACCGCTACGTCAAGGACCAGCTCCAGATCCTGACCGGCGTGTCTCAGGTGATGATCTTCGGTGAGCGGCGCTATTCGATGCGCATCGCGCTCGACCCGATCCGCGTCGCCGGCTACGGACTGACGATCCAGGAGATCGAGGCGGCGCTGGCCGCCCAGAATGTCGAAATCCCGGCCGGCACGATCGAAAGCGCCGAGCGCGAATTCACCGTGCTCTCGGAAACCGATCTGCAGCGCCCCGAACAGTTCAACGCCATCGTGCTCGCCGAGCGCGACGGCCATCAGATCCACCTCTCCGATGTCGGCCAGGCCTTCATCGGTGCCGAGGCGGAAGACAGCGCCGCCCGCTTCAACGGCAAGCCCGCCGTGGCGATGGGTGTGGTCAAACAGGCGACCGCCAACCCGCTCGACGTCTCGGCGGCGGTACGCACGCGCATCCCCGAGATCATCGAGAACCTGCCCGAGGGCATGCGGGTCGACGTCGCCTATGACAGCTCGGTCTTCATTCAGGAATCGATCAACAATGTCTACGACACCATCATCGAGGCGGTGGTGCTGGTCATCCTGATCATCTTCCTGTTCCTGCGCTCGCTGCGCGCGACGCTGGTGCCGCTGGTGACCATTCCGGTCTCGCTGATCGGCGCCTTCTTCATGATGTATCTGCTGGGCTTCACCATCAACACGCTGACCCTGCTGTCGCTGGTGCTCGCCATCGGCCTGGTGGTCGACGACGCGATCGTGATGCTGGAGAACATCTTCCGCCATATCGAGGCGGGCATGTCGCCGATGCGCGCGGCCTTCAAGGGCAGCCGCGAGATCGCCTTCGCAGTCATCGCAATGACCATCACGCTTGCCGCTGTCTACATGCCGATCGCCTTCCAGACCGGCACCACCGGCCGGCTGTTCACCGAATTCGCCCTCACCCTGGCCGGCGCCGTGCTGATCTCGGGCTTCGTGGCGCTGACGCTGACGCCGATGATGTGCGGCGTGCTGCTGAAGCACCAGACCAGCCACGGCCTGTTCTACCGGATCATCGAGGGTTTCCTGAACGGCCTGACCCGCGGCTATCGGGCAACGCTCAAGGGCGCGCTCAAGGTCCGGCCGCTGATCCTGCTGATCGGTCTGGGCGTTGCGAGCGGCAGCTTCTTCCTGCTCAAGGCCCTGCCGGAAGAGCTGGCCCCCTACGAGGATCAGGGTTTCCTGATCGGCTTCCTGATCGGCCCCGAGGGCGCGACGCTCGACTATACCGAGCGCTATGCCCGCGGGCTGGAGGGCATCTATGCCGGCATCCCCGAGGCCGAGACCTATTTCGTGGTTGCCGGCTTCCCGCTGAAATCGCAGGGCATCAGCTTCGTGAAGCTCAAGAACTGGGCGGATCGCGAACGCAGCGCCTCCGAGATTGCAGCCTCGGTGATGCCCTCGATGTTCGGTGGCCTTCCGGGTGTGATGGCCTTCCCGATCCCGCCCGCCCCGCTCGGCCAGGAAATCGGCGAAAAGCCGGTGCAGTTCGTGGTCCAGTCCTCGCTGCCCTATGAACAGCTGGGCGCGCTGGTCGACAAGATCGTCGCGCGGGCGATGCAGAACCCCGGGCTGCAGAATGTCGAAACCGACCTCAAGCTCAACCGGCCGCAGCTGACCGTCTCGGTCGACCGGGCCAAGGCCGCCGATCTCGGCATCGGCGTCGACGTGATCGGCCGGACGCTGGAAACCGCCCTCGGCGGGCGTCAGGTCACCCGCTTCAAGCTGCATGGCGACCAGTATGACGTGATCATCCGCCTGGATGATCGCTACCGGGCGACGCCGTCGGATCTGAGCGCGATCTATGTCCGCTCGGCCACCGGCGACATGGTCCAGCTCTCGAACCTGGTCAAGGTGACCGAGACCGTGGCGCCGCAGGGGCTGAACCACTTCAACCAGCTGCGCTCGGTCACGGTCGATGCCAATCTGGCGCCGGGCTATGCGCTGGGTGACGCCCTCACCTTCCTCGACCAGGTCGCGCGGGAGGAACTGGGCGGTCAGGCGACCACCGACCTGTCGGGCCAGAGCCGCGAATTCCGCGACAGCGCCTCCAGCCTGGTGATGACCTTCGTGCTGGCGCTCGGCTTCATCTTCCTGGTGCTTGCCGCCCAGTTCGAAAGCTGGCGCGACCCGTTCATCATCATGCTGACCGTGCCGCTCTCGATCACCGGCGGCCTTCTGGCGCTGTACCTCTCGGGCGGCACCTTCAACATCTACAGCCAGGTCGGCGTGGTCACCCTGATCGGCCTGATCACCAAGCACGGTATCCTGATCGTCGAATTCTCGAACCAGATCCGGCGCGAGGGCCTGTCGCGCAGCGATGCGGTGGTCGAGGCGGCGGTGCAGCGCCTGCGCCCGATCCTGATGACCACCGGTGCGATGGTGCTGGGCACGGTGCCGCTGGCACTCGCCACTGGCGCCGGCGCCGAAAGCCGCCAGGATATCGGCTGGGTGATCGTCGGCGGCCTGCTGGTCGGCACCTTCTTCACCCTGTTCGTGATCCCGACGGTCTATACCTATATCAGCCGCCGCGACATGAAGCCGATCGTCGAGGCGCCGAGCGATGCCGAACTCGCCGCCGAGGGAGCCCAGGGCCATGTTGCCCACTGACGATCCGGCCCCCATTGGCCAGCCCGACGGTGGCCCCGGGGTCGACCTTCTGGTCATGACCCTTGATGCCACCGATCCGGAGGTCGCCGCCCGACTCGCCCCGCTTCTCGACGACGAGGAGCGGGCGCGGGCCGCGCGCTTTCATTTCGACCGCGACCGCCGGACCTATATCGCCGCCCATGCCCTGGTCCGCTCGGTGCTGGCGGTGCGGACCGGTATCGCCCCGGCCCGGCTCCGCTTCACCGCCGGTGCCCGCGGCAAGCCCGAACTGGCGGCCGGGCAGATGCCCGTTCTGGCCGACGGCCGGCCGGCGCTGCGCTTCAACCTGTCGCACACCCGCGAGGCGGTGGCGGTGGCGGTCACCACCGATCCGGCCTGCGCTGCCACCGATCTCGGCGTCGATGTCGAGGCCGCCGACCGGCTGGGCGATTACGATGCCCGCATTGCCCGTAGCTTCTTCGCGGAAGATGAGGCGGCAGCACTCGAAGCCCTGCCCACGGCGGCAGACCGTGCCCGCCGCTTCCTCACCCTCTGGACGCTCAAGGAAGCGGTGATCAAGACCACAGGCCAGGGGCTGTCGCAGAAACTCTCGGGCTTCAGCATCCGCTTTCCCGCCGGCTGGCCGGCCGAGGGGCTGCTGCCCGATATCGAAGCCCGCGATCCCGCCCCGCCCATGGGCCTCACCTGGCATCTGAGCCATCGGGAACTGCCGCCTGCAGACGGGCGCGGGGGCCTGCATCTGGCGGGCGCCCTGCTCGCGCCCGTCAGGCAGCCCCGGCCCCGCTGGCGGCTGCACCGGGTGACAGCGGCGATGCTGCCCCGGCTTCATCTGCAAGCCGCCGGCTGAAAGCGCGCAGGATCATGCTGCGGGCGATCTCTTCGGGATCGGTCACCACCTCCAAATGGCCCTGTGCCGCCAGATAGGCGGCCTGATCGTCATCCTCGGCCCGGGCGACCACGATCAGCCCGGGATTGGCCGCCAGCGCCTGGCCGACCACCTGGCCGGCCTCGAAACTGCGCGAGATCATCACGAACATCATCCGCGCCCCCGCCAGATTGGCGGCCTTCAGAATGTCGGGCGCCGCGGCATTGCCCTGGACGCATTCGATGCCGCGCTTCGCCAGATCGGCGGTGCGGCCGGGCAGATCCTCGATCACCAGAAACGGCAGATCGCGCGCTTCGAGTTCGGCACAGATCCGCCGGCCGACCTGGCCATAGCCCACCACCACCGCATGATCGGCCAGCGTCGTCGGCACCGGCGGCAGGTCGGGCGCATCTTCGGGCCGGGCCGGCGGCAGCATCGGTTCGGTCCGCGCGCGCCAGATGTCGATCGCCCGGAAGAGCAGCGGGTTGATCAGGATCGACAGGATGGCCCCCGCCAGAATGAAATCCTGCCCCTCGGCCGGCATCAGCCCCTGGGACACGCCCAGCGCCGCCAGGATGAACGAGAACTCGCCGATCTGGGCAAGGCTGGCCGAAATGGTCAGCGCCGTACCCCGGCCATGGCCGAAGGCCCGCACGATGCCATAGGCGGCCAGCGACTTGCCCAGGACGATGATGACCAGCGTCGCCGCCACCGGCAGGGGGTCCTCGATCAGGATCGCCGGATCGAACAGCATGCCGACCGAGACGAAGAACAGCACCGCGAAGGCATCGCGCAGCGGCAGCGATTCCTCCGCCGCCCGATGGGACAGGGTCGATTCGCTCAGCACCAGCCCGGCAAAGAAGGCGCCGAGGGCAAAGGAGGCCCCGAAAATCTCCGAGGCGGCGAAGGCGACCCCCAGGGCCAGGGCCAGGACGCACAGCCGGAACAGCTCGCGTGAGCCCATATGCGCCACCTGGTGCAGCACCCAGGGCACAACGCGCCGGCCGATCAGCAGCATCACGGCCACGAAGACCACCACCTTACCCAGCGTGATCGCCACCGTGGCCGCGATCTCCGGGAGCGACGGCGCGCCGCGGCCCTCGGCGGTCATCAGGGCACCGAAGGCCGGCACCAGCACCAGGGCCAGCACCATCGCCAGATCCTCGACGATCAGCCAGCCCACGGCGATCCGGCCGCGTTCGGTCTCGATCAGCCGGCGCTCCTGAAGCGCCCGCAGCAGCACCACGGTGCTTGCCACCGACAATGCGAGGCCGAAGACCAGACCGGCCGTGATCGTCCAGCCGAGCGTCAGCGCCATCCCCAGCCCGAGCAGCGTCGCCAGCCCCATCTGGGCAACGGCACCGGGCAGAGAGATCCGCCGCACCGACATCAGATCCTTGACCGAGAAGTGCAGCCCCACCCCGAACATCAGCAGGATCACCCCAAGTTCGGCCAGTTGCGGCACCAGCTTCTGATCGGCGACATAGCCCGGCGTCGCCGGCCCGATCGCCACGCCGGCCAGCAGATAGCCGACCAGCGGCGAAATCTTCAGCCGCTGGGCGATCGCCCCCAGCACGAAGGCGAGGCCCAGACCGGCGACGATGGTGGTGACGAGGGGCAGGTCGTGATGCATGCGCGGCCGGGTCTCCGGAAAAGCTGAGCGGAAGAATGAGGGGCAGGCGAAATCGGGCCGTGAAACACCAGACGCAGACATGCGTCATCGGCCACGAAGGTTGAAGGAAGGGATCAGGGTGACGGGGAGCCGCGGATGAAAGCCGCTCATCCCGGTATATGGCGCAGCCCTTGACGGTTCAAGAACCTCACCCGATTTTTGCGGAGAGTCTGCCCCGTCCACGAAGGCCGCCCCCGTATGCCCCAGCCCCTCCCGCATGGCCCGCACGCTGCCGGCCGGCAGCGCCTGCTGCCGATGCTGCTGGCGCTGCTCGCCCTGTTGTGGACGGCGGGCGCGGTGGCGGGTGCGGTGCCGCAGCTGCCGGCCCCGCGGGATGCCGCCGGCCAGCCCGGCACGATCGGTACCGCCACGGGGTCCGGCACACCCTTCATCCTGCCGCGCGATGCCGGGCCGGTGCTTCTGGCCGATCACGGCCGCCAGCCCATGGGCTTGCCCGCCGCGGGCGGATCGGCCCTTCCCCCACCGGCCGTCCCCATCCCCGGCCACCGCCTCGCCCCCCGGCGCCGGCACCTTGTGGCAGAACCGCAGGATCGGATACGGCCCCGCCGCTTCACCCGCCCCGCCGTCCGCGCCCCGCCTGCGGGCCGGGGCCGCATCGCTGCCGTCTGACCGGCCGCCGCGGCCCGCATATCACCGACATCTCCACATCATCGAGACATCCCGTCCCTCCGGATCTGGCGGATGCCGGCGCCACTGCGCGCGGCCGCCCCGGTGCGGCCGTGCGGGCCCCTATGGAGACCGGTTGAATGCGCACATCGCGCTGGCTGATCCTGACCTATGCCCTGATCATTCTGGCGGGGCTGTCCGCAGCCCTGCCCAACCTGCTTAACCCCGACCAGAGGGCAGCACTGCCCGGCTGGCTGCCGTCGAAAGCCGTCACCCTCGGCCTCGATCTCCGCGGCGGGTCGCAGCTGGTGCTGGAGGTCGACGCCTCCGCCCTGCTCAACGATCCCAGGCTGACCGAGGCGGAGCGCGCCGAACGGCTGAATGCCGCCCTGACCCAGAGCCTCGAAATCGTCCGCACGCGCATCGACCAGATCGGCGTCGCCGAACCCTCGGTCCAACGGGTCGGCGACGACCGGATCATGGTCCAACTGCCCGGCGTGCAGGATCCGGCCCGGATCCGCACCCTGCTCGGCAGCACGGCGAAACTCGGCTTCCATATGCTGGCCGATCCGCCGGCCGCCGGAACCCGCCCGGCACCCGGCGCGCTGTTGCTGCCCATGCAGGACGAACGCGACGGCAGCGGCGCACCGCGAAAGCTGGCGGTTCAGGCGCAGCCCGCGCTCGACGGTGACCGGCTGGCCGATGCCCATGCCGGCTTCGATCCACGCAGTGGCGAGCCGGTGGTCAATTTCCGCTTCGACGAGGCCGGCGCCCGGCGCTTCGCCGAGATCACGACGCAGAATGTCGGCCGCCCCTTCGCCATCGTGCTCGACGGCCGGATCCTGAGCGCCCCGGTGATCCGCGAGCCGATCACCGGCGGCGCGGGCCAGATCAGCGGCCGGTTCTCGGTGGCCGAGGCGGGCGTGCTCTCGGCCCTGCTCCGCGCCGGCGCCCTGCCCGCCCCGCTCAAGGTGATCGAGGAACGCAGCGTCGGCCCCGATCTGGGCGGAGACGCGATCCGTGCCGGCATCATTGCCGGCCTGGCCGGCTTCGCGCTGGTCTGCGGCTTCATGGTGGTGCTCTATCGTGGTTGGGGGATGATCGCGAACCTGGCCCTGCTGCTCAACGTCGCCCTGACCCTGGGTGCGCTCTCGGCACTCGGCGCCACCCTCACCCTGCCGGGAATTGCCGGCATCATCCTGGGCCTCGGGCTTGCGGTCGACGCCAATGTGCTGATCAACGAGCGCATCCGCGAGGAAACCCGCCGCGGCCGCAATGCCCGGGCCGCCCTCGATGCCGGGTTCAAACGGGCCTATGCGACCATCGTCGATTCCAACGTCACCAGCCTGATCGCCACCCTGCTGCTGTTCCAGTTCGGCAGCGGCCCGGTGCGCGGTTTCGCCGTCACCATGGCGCTCGGCATCCTCATCTCGATGTTCACCGCGGTCACCGTGGTCAGGATCGTCATGACCTGGGTCCTGGACCGGCGCGGCGCGCTCCGCTCATCCACGGCCAGGCTGGAAATCGAACCGCTGATCCGGCTGATGCCGAAAGGCGACACCCGGATCCGCTTCATGCGCGCCCGCTTTGCTGGCATCGCGGTCTCGGCCGTGCTGTCGCTCGCCTCGATCGGGCTGTTCCTCTCGCCCGGGCTCAATTACGGGGTAGACTTCAAGGGCGGCATCCAGATCGAGGCCGCGACCCATGCCGATCCGGGCCGCCTGCGCGAGCGGCTGGACGGGCTGGGGTTGGGAGAGATTACCCTCCAGCAGACCGGCAGCGACGGCGTCCTGGTCCGGGTGGCGCGTCAGCCCGGCGATGATGCCGCTCAGACCACAGCAGTCGAAACGCTCAAAACGGCGATCCGGGATGTCGACCCCGCCGCCGGCATCGAGCGGGTCGATGTGGTGGGGGCCAAAGTCAGCGGCGAGCTTGCCACCGCCGGCGTGCTGGCGGTGGTGCTCGCCGGCCTCGCCATGATGGTCTACATCTGGTGGCGCTTCGAATGGCCCTTTGCGGTGGGGGCCATCGCGACGCTGGTGCTCGACATCACCAAAACGATCGGCTTCTTCGCCCTTACCGGCATCGATTTCAACCTCACCGCCATCGCCGCCCTGCTGACCCTGATCGGCTATTCGGTCAACGACAAGGTCGTGGTCTACGACCGGATGCGCGAGAACCTGCGCCTGCACCGCACGCTGTCGCTGCGCGAGATGATCGATCTTTCGATCAATCAGACGCTGACCCGCAGCCTTTACACCTCGGCGACCGCCTTTCTCGCCATGCTGCCGCTGGCGATCTGGGGCGGCAGCGCGGTGGAGAGTTTTGCCGTGCCGATGGTGTTCGGCATCGTGGTCGCGGCATCGTCCTCGGTGTTCATCGCAGCTCCCATCCTGCTGTTCCTGGGCGAACCGATGCGCCGGCGCAGCCGGTCGGCCCTGACCGCGGAGGAGGCAGCGACCGCAACCACCGGATGACAGGTCATCCCTCCTGAGGTATAGCGGTCGCATCCGGCCCGGATGCGGCCGCCCATGCCGACGACACCGAAGGAGGGGTTTCATGCAGCCCACCGCCTCGCGCTGGGTCCAGCCCGGCCAGGATCGATGGCTCACCGGTCCCGCCGGCCGAAGCGCCGCGCCCTGGCGGCTGCTCTGCATCCCCCATGCCGGCGGCGGCGCCAGCGCCTTCCGCCCCTGGGAGGCGTTCACCGGCCCGGATGTCGAGCTTCTGGTCGCCCAGCTGCCGGGCCGCGAAAGCCGTTTTCCCGAACCGGCGCTCGACCGGGTGGCACCGGTGGTCGACGGGCTGGCCACCGCCCTCGGCCGTCTTGCGCCCAAACCGACCCTGATCTTCGGCCACAGCATGGGTGCGATGATCGGCTATGAACTGGCCGCCCGGCTGGTGGGTGAGGCCTCGCCCCATGCACCGCGCACGCTGATCGTCTCGGGCCGCACCGCCCCCGGCTCATCCAGCACCTTGGGCGATCTGCTCGGGCTGGACGATGCCGGCTTCGCAGATGCACTTGCCGCCCGCTATGACGGTATCCCCGCCGCCCTGCTCGCCGATCGCGAATTGATGGCCGTGTTCCTGCCGACCCTCAGGGCCGATTTCCGGATGGTCGCGGAATATCGCCCGGATCCTGCCGCCTGCCCGCGCCTGCCCTGCCCGATCCTGGCGCTGGGTGGCGCCGACGACATTCATGCCGCCCCCGAACGGCTGACCGCCTGGCAGGATTTCACCACCGCCGGCTTCATGCGCGAGATCTTTCCGGGCGGGCATTTCTACCTGGCGGCCGATCCTGCCTGGGTGGTTGCGCGCGTGCTGGCCGCGCGCAGCATGGTCTGAGGCTCAGCCCCCCGCGCCCGCGACCCTGGCGCCGCCCACGGGCGGGGCGGTTTCAGGAACGACGCCATAGGGCCCGAACCCCGCCGGCCCATAGGGCGTGGTCACGGCACCCGTGCCGCCACCGATGCCCAGCCAGCGGCTCAGCTGTTCCAGGGTCACCGGCTCACCCGGCAGGAAGCCCTGGCGCACGGCGGTGGGCGCCGGCTGGGGCGAGGCAGGCTGCACCGGGGTCGCCGGCGCCGTCTGATGCTCGGGCGTGGTGGTTTCCGGCACCATGGCCCGGCCGACCGAGGCGGTGCCGGCGGGCACGCCTTCGACGACCGCCTCGCTCTCGCCGCTATCCATGCGCGGCCCTGATTTCGGGCCGCCAGCCGGCGCGGGAGCCGCACCTGTCTGATTGAGCGGTTCCGAACCGACCGGCCGGATCTCAGCCGTGCCCGTATCCACGTCGCCCACGATGACCGGCTGGCCGGCACCGCCATCGGCAGCCTGGGGCGCGCCCGTGGCGCCGGACGTCGTCGCCGCGCGGGCGCCATTGCTGTCGATGCCGCCCAGGATCAGCGGCATGCCACCCGAATCCTTGTTGCCGATCACCACCACCTTGGCATTGGTCGACTGGGCGAGCTGCACCGAGGCATTGATGCCGAGCCAGGTGAGATAATCCGGAATTTCCGAGGCGCCGACCCGATCGAACAGCATGCGGATACCTTCGCCTTCGATCCGCTTGCGTTCGGCTTCCTTCTGCTCGGTCGCCAGGCGGTAATCATATTCCAGCTGACGCTGATACTGCTCGACCTTGCGCTCGATCGCCTGGGCAACCCGCTCGGGCAGATGGATCGCCTTGATCAGCACGTCCTGCAGTTCGATCAGATCGATTCCGGGTTGGCTGTAATAGTTGCCGCGCAGGAAATTCGACTTCACGCCTTCATAGATCTCGTTCTGCACGATGGTGCGCAGGTTCGAATAAAAATCCTCGGCCGTGTACTGCGAGATGCGCGCCCGGGCCACCGATCCGACTTCCGGGATAATGATCTTGTGCAGATATTCCGGGCCGACATTCTTGTGCAGGATGCCGACATATTCCTGGTTCACCCGGTAGCGGAACGAAATGGTGGTCGCGACCGTCAGACCGTCTGCGGTGATCGCATCATAGGTCTGGGTCACGGTCTGGAAGCGGACGTCATAGATCTCCAGCCGGTCCCAGGGCCAGATCACCTGCAGCCCTTCCCCCGTGGGGTTCTCGACATCGGTCCCGCTGAAACGGTGCCAGACCACCCCGGCATGACCGGCCGGCACGGTGATGAACATCGCCGGCCAGAACAGGATGACGAGCGCACCAAAGATCAGCACGGAGAGCGTCAGCGACCAGAGATGGCGGCGGAGCCAGCCGCCGATCCGGCCGAACAGCCCGGGACGCTCCGGCTCGTCGGTCATGTCCATATCGGCGACCGTCATGCCGGGTCCTCCCCATCTTCGTCTTCAATACGAGCGTCGTCTTCAATACGGGCATCTCGGTTGTCGACGATCCTGACCACGCGCCCCTCCTCCATCGCCACCCGACGGTCGGCAACGTCGAAATAGCGGTCGTCATGGGTGATGGCGATCACCGTCTTGCCGCGCGCTTTCAGCATCGGCAGCAGTTCCCGGTAGAACTTGCGCCGGAACTGCGGGTCCTGATCCGCCGCCCATTCGTCGAGCACCAGCACCGGCCGGTCCTCGATCATCGACACCATCAGGGCCAGACGCTTGCGCTGGCCGCTCGACAGGTCGATCGTATCGAACAGGTCACCCTGAAGCGCTACCTTGCCGCCCATCTCCATCAGCTTCACCAGCGCGTCAAACTCGGCCACATCCGGCGGTTCGATGCCATAGAGCCTGCGGAAGAGATGGTAGTCGGCGTAGATCGCCGAAAACAGCGAACGATAGGTTTCGAAAGAGCCGCGGGTAACCGGTTTTCCATCCAGCCGGATCATGCCCCTGTCGGCATGATAGAGGCCGAGCAGCAGGCGGATCAGGGTCGACTTGCCCGAGCCGTTGCCGCCGGTCACGAAGATCAGCTCGCCCGACCGGATGGTCAGGTCCACCGGCCCCACCCCGAAGGACACGCCGCCGACCGGGGCATAGGCAAAGGCGACCCCGTCCAGCCGGATCTCCTCGAACGAGGTCAGGGTCTGGGGCGGGGTGGCGGCCACCTCGGATGCGGCGACGATCTCGCGCAGCACCCGGTCCATGCGCATCAGATTGTCCGCGGCGGCATTGGCCATCGCCATCATAGGCACGGCCTGAATCACCATGCTGAGCGGGCCCACGATGAACAGGATCGCCGTCGCCGTGCGCACCACCGCCTCGGGCTCGGTATTGCCGAAGCTCGGCACCACGAACACCACCAGGCCCAGCAGCAGGAAGATCATCGTCTGGCCGAAGACGAATTCATTGCCCGACTTCACCTGCATATCGGCCTTGGCATCACGGGCCTCGATCGACACCCGCGCCATGTCGCGCAGCAGGGCATCGCGGCGTGCCGACGACAGCTTCACCTCCTTGAAGCCGTCGAGCACGTCGCGCATGCTTTCGAAAACCTGGTTTTCCTTCATCATCGCAGCCGGATACCGGTTGCGCAGGTCGATCAGCCGCCGGATGACCAGAAACACCGCAATCGCGATGAAGCCGGTGCTCAGCCAGAAGGCGGTGCGGTCGGTGATGAAGATGTAGATCATCGCCAGCCCGACCAGAATCACCGACTGTGCGGCGATCACCAGCAGGTTGGCGGCCTGGGATATCGTCTGGGTATCGCGGATGACGCTGGCGAGGATGTTGCCCCGCCCCACCTGTTCCAGCGGCAGAAGATCGGATCGCGAAACCGCATCGATCAGGCTGCTGCGCTGACGATGGATGATCTCCTCCACCTCGGTGGCGGTGATCTGCATCATCCGGCGCTGGCTCAGCACATAGATCGCCACCACGATCACAAACAGCGCCACGGTCCGCAGGTCGAGCGCGTCTTCGTAGAGCCCGGCGGAATTGTTGATGATCGCCATCACCAGCGCATTGCTGACACCGGCGAGCGCGGCGATGAACAGGAGGGTCGCCGGCTTCGCCGTCAGGTCGCGGCGAATAAGCTCGATCAAGGGCATCGTCACCGGGCGGAACTCGGTCTTGGGCGGGAAAGTCGTGCCCGGGCCTCAGACCCGGGAAGAGGAGCGCGGCGTGCCCGGCCGGGTCCGCGACGCAGCACCTTGCGGCTCAATGGCGTTTCGTCTTGCGCGCCACCACGGGGCGTGCCGGCTCGCGCGGGCGTGTCGCATAGAGCAGCAGCAGCATCACGAAGGGGGTGACCAGCAGCGACAGCAGGAACGAGACGACGAACCCCGGTTTGCGGCCGGCGCCGCACAGCCCGACCATCACCGACATCACGACATAGATGGTGGGGAGCAGCAGGCCCATGGTCGGCGGCATCGGGATGGTCCTCTCGGTGCACTGGTCGTCGGACGACCTGGTGGGTCGTCATGCGGCAGGCGCCGCCCGCCCCGCCCCGCAGATGCGGTGACGGAGGCAGACGGCGATCGTGGTCGACGGCAATCACGACGCCTTGGTGGCGGCGGGCTTGGCCTCGGTCTTGGTGTCGGCAGCGGCCTTGGCAGCCTCGACGGTGGACGGCGCATCGGCCTTGGCGGCCTCGAATTCGGCCTTGAAGTGCTCGCGCAGCTGATCCGGGTTGAAGTTCAGCAGCGTGCCGCCGGTCTCGAAGTGCTGGATGAACACCCGGCCGATGGCATAGGTCACGGCATAGGAGACGGTGGGCGAAACCGCGAGGCCGATGACGGTACCGACCACCGGCACCGACTTCACCAGGCTGGCGACGCCACCGACCAGGCCGGCCGCGGCGGTGCCGGGGACGACGGTGTTGGCCAGCGAGCCGATGATCGCCTTGGCGCGGTTCTCGCTGAACGGCACGTCATAGAGCTTCGACAGCTCGTAGATCATCTTCACCTGCACGCCCGTGACCAGAGCGACGTCGAGCAGGGGGAAAGGCAGCAGGCCGGCGCCCGCGCCCCAGAGCGCGCAACGCTTGACCAGCGCGCGCGCATCGTCGGCGCGCAGCTCGGGGGTGTACTCTTCGGCGGGAGCAGCCGTCACTTCGGCGGTGGACATCGATCGCATCCTCATCCAGGGGCCCGGACCAGTCTTGCCGGGATCGGTCGGTGGGTCGAAAGGGGAAGGGAGGACAGCCCGTCATGGGAAAGCGCCGTACGGGCAGGGTCGCCCGTATCCTGCTGCTGATCCATGCAGAGCCTGCCATTCTTCCTCTGAAACGCCAACGGAATTCCCGGAGACATCCGGTTCCGCGGGCGGTACGCCTCCGGACCGGCCTCCACCGGCAGAGCTGTCACACCCTGCGCGGTCATGAGGCCGGCCGATCCTTCAATCTCTGCTGAAGCAGCGCATCGGGCGATGGCGGTTCCACCAGCACCTTCCGCCGCTTCCGCGAGATCAGAGTATAAACCGCAGGTATGACGAACAGCGACACGAACGTACCAAAGGTCATGCCGCCGACGATCACCCAGCCCAGTTCGCGGCGCCCGCCGGCGCCGGCGCCGGTGGCGATGGCCAGCGGCACCGCGCCCAGCACGGTGGCGATCGTGGTCATGATGATCGGCCGGAGCCGGGTTTCGGCCGCCTCGATCACCGCCTCGGTCCGGTCGCGGCCGGCATCGCGCAGCTGATTGGCGAATTCGGTGATCAGGATGCCGTGCTTGGCGATCAGGCCGATCAGGGTCACGAAGCCGATGAAGCTGTAGATGTTCAGCCCGCCGCCGGTCTCGCTCAGGGTGAAGATCGCACCCGCCACCGCCAGCGGCGCGATGGCCAGCACGATCACCGGGTCGCGGAAGCTTTCGAACTGGGCGCTCAGCATGAAGAAGATGAACACCAGCGCCAGCAGCAGCACCAGACCGGCCGAGCCGCTTTCCTGCGAAGCCTTGGCGGCATCGCCGGCCAGCACCGGCTTCATGCCAGGCTGCAGCACCTCGCCCATCAGCGGCATCAGAGCCTGGAAGGCTTCGGCCAGCTGATGACCGGGGGCGACCGCCGCCGTGAAGGTGGCCGAGCGCAGCCCGTCTGTGTGCTCCAGCGTGTCGGCGCCGACTGTGCGGTGCAGTTCCACGAAATCGCGCAGCGGCAGCGGATCGACGCTCTTGCCGCGGATTTCCAGCGTGTTGATCGTCTCCACCTGGCCCCGCCATTCGGGCGGCAGGTCGATGATCACCTTGTAGAGTTCGCCGCGGTTGGTGAAGGTGGAAACCGGGTTGCCACCAAGCGCCGCCTGCAGCGTGTCGCCGAGCGCGGTTGCCGTCACCCCCTGCTCGCCCGCGCCGTCGCGGTCCAGCGTCACCTCCAGCTGCGGCCGGTCCAGCTCCAGGCTGGAGGCCGGGTCCGCGATCGACGGCAGATCGCGCGCCTTCGTCACCAGCCGGTCCATGGTCCGGGCCAGATCGTCATAGCTGCCGGTGGTGGTGATCATCAGCTGGATCGGCCGCGAACTGCCGCCGCCACCCAGCGGGCTGACCTGCAGAACATCGATCCGCAGGCCCGGGATCGCCGCCAGCAGCGGCTTCAGCGCATCGCCGATTTCGGTGGCGCTGCGGCTGCGCTCCCCCCAGGGCTTCAGCAGCAGATAGGCATTGGCCGCAGACGGCTTGGGGCTGCCGAGCAGGGTGAGGACGCCGGTCGCCTCGGGCACGGTTTTCAGCACCGCCTCCACCCGGGCGATCTGATCCTGAAGATGATCGAGAGTCGAGGTACCGCGCGCCTCGATATCGAACAGGATATAGCCCTGATCCTCGACCGGCGCGAAGGCGAAGTTCAGCCGGCTGGTCGCCGAGAAGCCGACATAAAGCGCGGCGATCACCCCCAGCAGCACCAGCCAGCGCCGGTGCAGCAGCCAGCCCAGCAACCGGGCATAGGCGCGGGCCAGCGCCTCGGTCGCCCGTTCCACCCGGCGGGCATAGCCGTGTTCGGCCCGTGCGCCGATCAGCCGCGCGCACATCATCGGCGACAGCGTGCGGGCGATGAAGCCCGAGATCAGCACGGCCCCCGCCAGAGTGAAGGCGAATTCCCGGAACAGCATGCCGATCTGGCCGCCGACCAGGCCGATGGGCGCGAAGACCGCCGCCAGCGTCAGCGTGGTCGCGATCACCGCGAAGCCGATCTCGCGGCTGCCCAGGAAGGATGCGGTGAAGGCATCCAGCCCGTCATCGACATGGCGCTGGACGTTTTCGATCTCGACGATCGCATCGTCGACCACCAGGCCGATCGCCAGCACCACCGCCATCAGGGTCAGGGTGTTGATACTGAAATCCATCGCCGCCATCAGCCCCAGCGTGCCCAGCAGCGACAGCGGGATGGTCACCAGCGCGATGGCGCTGGAACGCAGCGAGCCGAGGAAAATAACCACCACGCCCAGCACCAGGGCGACGGCGATCGCGATCGTCTCGAACACCTCGTGCACCGAAGCGTCGATATAGATCGTGCTGTCAAAGGCGATCTCGAGCCGGAAACCGCCGGGCAGGCCGGCCTGCAGGGCCGGCAGCTCGGCCTTCACCAGCCTGGCGATGTCGAGCGGATTGGCGGTGCTCTGCGGCACGATGCCGACGGCCACCACATCGCGGCCGTTGAAGCGGATGGCATTGTCCAGGCTTTCCGGCCCCACCTCCGCCCGGCCCAGATCGGAGATGCGAACCAGATAGCCCGGCTCGGCGCGCACCACCAGCCGGTCGAATTCGGCCGCGGTCGACAGCGCCCCTTCCACCACCACATCGGTGCGGTCGGTACGGGTGCGGATTTCGCCGCCGGGCACGTCGGCATTCTGGGCGACGATCGCCGCCCGGACATCGCCGATGGTGATGCCGTAAGAGGCCAGGCGGATCGGGTCGAGCACGATGCGGATGGCATAACGCCGCTCACCCAGCAGCGTCGCCTGGGCCACGCCGTCCAGCGCCGCGATCCGCGGCAGCAGCAGGCGATTGGCGGTATCGCTGATCTCCAGCGCATCATGGCTGTCGCTCGCCACCGTCAGGAACATGATCGGCTGGGCGTCGAGCGATTGCTGCGCCACCACCGGCGCCCGCGCCGCCTGGGGCAGCGTGTCGGTCAGCGGCGCCACCTTGTTGCGCACCTCGTTGGCGAGCAGCAGCCCGTCCAGCCCCAGGCGGAACTGGATCTGGACCAGCGACATGCCGGCGCGGCTCTGCGAGGTGATCTGCTGCACGCCCGAAATGCCCGAAACCGCCTGTTCGATCGGCGTGGTCAGCTGGCGCTCGACCTGCTCGGCCGCCGCCCCCGGACTAGACGGTGGTGATGGTGACATAGGGGAAATCCATCGCCGGCAGCTGGCGGATGGACAGATGGTTGAGCGCATAAAGCCCCAGCAGCGCCAGGATCAGGTTGATCACGATCGCGAAGACCGGCCGGCGGATGCAGAGGTCGGAGATCAGCATCAGCCGCCCCCGTCCGCCGGCACCGGATCGATCCGCATGCCGTCCTCGACCTTGAACTGGCCTTCCACGATCACCGGCGTACCCGCATCGAGCCCGGTCACAATCTCGACCGTGCCGCCATCGCCGTCGGCACCGATGGTCACCGGGCGGCGGATCGCCTTGCCGTTGTCGGCCACATAGACGTAGTCGCCCGAGAGCGACGACATCACCGCCGGCCGCGGCACCAGTACAGCGCCCTCGCGGCTGTCGAGCAAGAGATCGACATTGACGAACAGGCCCGGATGGATCGGCCGGCCGCCGATTTCGGCCTGGGTCAGCTCGGCACGGAGCAGGATGCTGCGGCTGTCGGGTTCGATCGAGGGATCGACCAACGTCACCCGCCCCTGGATGGGGTCGGGGCCCAGGCTCTGGGACGAGAGGGTGACCGGCAGGCCGGTCTTCAGCCGGGGCAGAAGTTTTTCCGACACCCGGAACGTCACCCGCAGGCGAGAGCGATCCTCGACCGTCAGCGCCTCTTCACCGGGGGAAAGAAAGCTGCCGACCTCGATCTTGCGGGTGCCGGCGACGCCGTCGATGGGTGCGCGCAGGGTGAGCAGGTCGAGCTGGGTCTGCTTCACCTCCAGCGCCGCCCGCGAGGCCGCGACCGCCGCCCGCGACTGGTCGATATCGGCGCGGGATTTGGTGCCCCGGCGGCCCAGTTCTTCGTCGCGCTTCAGGTTCTGGGCGTCCAGCGCCGCGGTCGCCCGGGCGCTTGCAAGCTCGGCCTCGGCCACGCGCTGGTCCAGCCGGACCAGGGGCTGGCCCTGCTTCACCGCCTCCCCCTCGCGGAACAGCACGGCGACGACATGGCCGCCGGATTGCGGCGACAGCACGATGCGTGCCACCGGTTCCACCGTGCCGAAGGTGATCAGGCGATCATAGGCCGTGCCGCGGCCGGCCTTGGCCACGCCCACCTTCATCGCCGGCGCCGCCGGGGGCTGCTGGGGCGGCGTGGCGGCGGTTCCGGCCACGGCCGGCCCTTTCGTCGCCCCCGGCGCAGGCACGCCGGGCACGAGACCGGCCTGCCACGCCCAGCCGGCGGCACCGGCCAGGCCTGCAACGATCACCAGCGTGATCCAGCCTCTCGCCCTCATCCCACTCCCCTGCTGCGGCGCAATAGACCGCGAACGGTCACTGGTCCGGGATGGAGGGTGACACGACATGGCATCACCTGTCTACCGGACCGCAACCAAAAATCCACTTGCACGGGAATATCTCCCGGCCTACCAATGGGCGCAACTTCATGGGCACCGAAACTGTGGCAGAATGCACCGCACCGGATCCCATGGTCATCGATAGCAGGATCTGCGTCCGCCTTCACCTCTGCGCCGTCCGGCGATAAACGACCATCGACCGGAACACCCCCTCGCAGGTTGCTGCATCGCCAGGACAGCGCCTATCATCGCTCGATCACCAGCGGAATGAAGACTGCCGATGACCGCGCCACATTTCATCGCACATCAAAACATCTGGCTGGATGAGCGGCTGAATACCGGACCGGGCTCATATCACATCGGTGGATATGTTGAACTCCGTGGTCCTCTGGATATCGATATCTTCGGCGCGGCACTGAAGGCGGTGGCGGCTGCACATGCCGGCCTGCATATGCAACCGGTGCCCGAAGGAGACGGTTTTCGTCTTCTCGCATACCAAGACACCTTCTCGTCACCTGTCAGCGTCGATCTGTCGCAGGAGGGAAATCCTGCGGCAGCTGCGAACGCCTGGATGGCGGCGGATTTCCGCCGGATGTTTCCGGCCGGCGCCCCCCTGTTCAGGTGGGGGTTGATACGCCTCACCGCCGACCGCCATTTCTGGACCAAGACCTATCACCATCTGATCGTCGACGGCCACGCGATCTCGCGGATCGTGCAGGATGCCGCACATGCATACACCTCGCTGCTTGCCGGCCGCGTCCCCGGCCTCGCCGGCAGCGATCCGCTGGCGATCGGTGATCCGCTTGCAGGCGACGGCGTGTCGGCGCGGCACCACTGGTCGACGGTTCTGGCAGCGGCCCCGCCGGTGCTCAACCCGGTACCGCCCCTGCCACCCCCGGATCTCGGCCCGCCGGATCTCACCCCGCCGGAGCCCGGCATGCCGGGCCGGCGAACCCGGATCGGGCTGGAGCGCGGGGTCTATGATGGCCTCGCCCGGCTTGCCGCACAGGCCGGCGCCGGCCTGCCGCAGCTGCTTCTGGTGCTGGCCTCTGCCGCCCTGCTCCGCCGGGCGGGGCGGGATGCTCTGGTCGCCGGCCTGCCGGTCGCCAACAGGCCGACCGCCGCCCACAAGGCGGCCGTCGGCCTGTTCGCCACCATGCAGCCGGTCATCGTTGCGATCGATGCCACCGACCGCCCGCTCGATGTCGCAGCCGCTCTGGCCCGCAGGATGCGCAGCGCCTATCGCCATCGCAGCATCGCCTTTGCCGAACAGGCGGCGATGCTGGCGGCGGTGCGCGGCCGGGGCACGCCCGCTTTCGATCTCACCCTGTCTTTCGAGCCGCACGACTACGACGCCCGCTTCGGCCCGGTGACGGCGACCGCCCATACCCTCTCCACCGGGCGAGAGCCGCATCCGCTCTCGATCTTCGTGCGCGACTATCATGACGGTGCCGCCGTCACCGTCGATCTGGACTGGCGCAGCGACGTTTTCGCCGCCGACGACATCCCGGCCCTGATCGCCCGCTTCAACCGGCTCTGCCGCAGGCTCCTCGACCAGCCTCAGGCCAGCCTCGGCCGGCTCGACCAGCCGGATACCGAAACCCTCGTCCGGCTCAGACGCCTGGGCTGCGGCCGGCCGCCACGACCGGGCGATCTCGCACCGCTCGCCGATACGATCGCGGCCCAGGCCGCCGCCACCCCCGCAGCCCTCGCGGTGGTCGATGCCGCGACCGGGGATCGTCTGGACTATCAGACCCTCGTCGCCTGCGCCGGCCGCCGCGCGGCCGCCCTTCAACGCGCCGGTGGCGGCCCCGAAAGCGTGATCGGCCTTGCCCATCCTTCGGGGATCGAGGCGGTGATCTCGCGGCTCGCGGTCTCGATGGCAGGCGCCGCCTGGCTGCCGCTCGATCCCGAGGATCCCCCTGCCCGCCGGGCGACGATGCTCGATCAGGCCCGTCCCCTGCTGGTGCTGGACGACCAGTCGGCCCGCGCTCTCGACCTGACCGTTGCCGCCGATGCCCGGCCGGCAGCATGGCCGGTTCATCCCGAACAGCTCGCCTATCTGCTGTTCACCTCGGGCTCGACCGGCACGCCCAAGCCCGTCGCCGTCCCGCACCGCGCCCTGGCCATGCACATGGCCTGGATGGGCCGGCGCTATCCGCTCGGCCCCGACGACGTCGTCCTGCAGAAGACCCCGGCCGGTTTCGACGCCTCGATCTGGGAGTTTCTGGCGCCGCTGATGGCCGGTGCGCGGCTGGTGCTGGCGCCAGCCGGCAGCCATCGCGACCCTGAGATGATCGGGCGGCTTTGCGCAGATCACGGCGCCACCATCCTGCAGGCCACGCCGACCCTGATCGACGCGCTGGCCGCAGGCGGGGCGCTCGCCCGTGCCGGCCGGCTGCGCCGCCTGTTCGCGGGCGGCGAGATCCTGGGCCCGGCGACCATCGCCGCCGCCCGGGCAGCGCTGCCCGCCGATGCCGTCCTGATCAATCTCTACGGCCCTACGGAATGCTGTATCGACGCCTCGGCCGCCGACATCCCGGCGGATCTGCAGGGGGCGGCGCCGCTGGGCGATCCGGTTGACGGCGCCAGCCTGCAGGTGATCGATGCCGCGGGCGACCCGGTCGGCCCGGGGGTCGCCGGTGAACTCGCCATCGGCGGCCTGGCCGTCGGCCGTGGCTATCACGGCGATCCGGTGCGCACCGCGTTCGCCTTCCGCCCCGACCCCGAGGCGAAGGCGCCGGGCGCCCGCCGCTATCTGACCGGCGATCGCGTCCGCCGCACGGAACGGGATGCCCTGCTGGCGCTGGGCCGGATCGACGGCCAGATCAAGCTGGCCGGCCGGCGGATCGAACCGGGCGAGATCGAAGCCGCGCTGATGGTCCATCCCGCCATCGCCCAGGCGGGCGCAGCCCTGCTGCCGGCGACCGACGGCGCCGCTCCCCGGCTCGGCGCCTGCATCGTGCTCCGCCCCGGCCATCCTGCCCCGGCCCCCGACGAGCTGCGCCGCCATCTGGCGGCCCGCCTGCCCGCCGTGCTCCACCCTGCGATCGTGACCTCCGCCGACCGGCTGCCGCTGTCGCGTTCAGGCAAGCTCGACCGCCGGGCTCTTGGCAAGGCGATGGCCGACGAGGTACCGGCCACCGCCGCCCGCACCCGCCTCGACGGCCCGCTCCAGGCCGAAATCGCCGCGATCTGGGCCGAAGTGCTCGACCTGCCGATGCCCGGATCCGCCGATGATTTCTTCGCCCTTGGCGGCCACTCGCTGAAGGCCATGCAGGTGGCGACGCGGCTGCGCGCGGTGTTCGATGTCGAAATCGGCCTGGAAGAGCTGTTCGACCATCCCCGCCTCGACGATCTGGCGGCACTCGTCGCCGCCCGGCGCCGGGATGCCCCTGCGGACCCCGGCCCCGTGCTCGACATCCTGCCGGTCCCGGCCAGCGGCCTCTGCCCGCTGTCGTCTGCGCAGGAGCGGATCTGGTTTCTGGCCCAGTGGCCGGATGGCGCCGTCGCCTACAATATGGCGATGGCGGTCCGCATCGACGGCCCGCTCGACGTCGCAGCCTTTGCCGAGGCCGCGGCCGTGCTGCCCGATCGCCATCCGATGCTGCGCACCTGCTTCGCGGCCCCCGACGGCGTGCCGCTTCAGCGGGTCGACCCTGAGGCACGGCTGGTGCTCGCGACCCGCGATCTCAGGGATCTCGATCCCGCGGCACGCGATGCGGCGGTGACCGAGGCCGCCGCCCGCGACGCAGCCACGCCCTTCGACCTGACCCGGGCGCCGCTGCTGCGGCTGACCCTGCTGCGGCTCGCCGATGACGCCCATGTCCTGCTGGTCAACCTGCACCACATCGCCGGCGACGGCTGGTCGGGGCAGATCGTGCTGGAAGAGCTGACCGCCCTTTATGCCGCCCGGATCGGCGCCGGTCCCGATCTGCCGCCGGCGCCCGCGCTCACCTATGCCGATGTCGCCGACTGGCAGCGCCGCCGCCTGAACGAGGCCGAAGCCCGCCGCCAGCTCGACCATTGGCGGGGGGTGCTGACCGACCCGCCGGTGCTGGACCTGCCGACCGACCGGCCGCGGCCGCCGGTGGTCTCATCGGACGGCGGCTGCCTTGTCCGCGACCTGCCTGATGATCTTCTGGTGGATCTCCGCAGGCTTGCGGCAGGCGCCGGCTGCACGCCCTTCATGGCCATGACCGCCCTGTTCGGCCTGCTGCTCGGCCGCATGGCCGGCCAGGACGAGGTCGTGATCGGCACGCCGGTCACCAACCGTCCGGACCGGCGGCTGGAGGATCTGGTCGGCTTCTTCACCAACACCCTGCCGCTCAGGCTGGATCTGAGGGGGGCCGATCTTCCCGCCCTGCTCTCCCGCACCCGCGCCACCTGCCTCGCCGCCTTCGACCATCCGGACCTGCCCTTCGAGCGCCTGGTCGATGCCTTCGCGCCCGAACGCAGCCTGGCCCATACACCGCTCTTCCAGGTGATGCTGGCCTGGCAGCTGGCCGGCGCCAGCCGGCTGGAACTGCCGGGGCTTGCCGTCAGCCGGCTTGCCCCCGCCTTCACCGCCGCCAAATTCGACCTGATGCTTTCGGTCGAAGAGACCGGCCGGTCGATGTCCTGGCGCTTCGACTATCGCGCCGAGCTGTTCGAGCCCGAGACGATCGCCCTGATCGCCGACCGGCTTATCGCCCTGATCCGCGCCGCCGCCCGTCATCCGGCAGCGCGTCTGCCGGAACTCTTCGAAGTCCCGGTTCCGACAGTGCCGACGCCCCCCGCGCCCGCATCCGATGTCGTCGACCTCATCCTCGCCCGTCTCGACGCCGATCCCGGCCAGATCGCGCTGGTCGATGCGGCCACGGGCATCAGCCTTTCCGCCGCAGAACTGGCAGCCCGCGCCCGCCGCCGTGCGGCGGGGCTGGTCGCGGCCGGCATCGGCCCCGATCGCATCGTCGCCCTCGCCCATCCCCGCGGGGCCGAGCTGGTGGTGTCGATGCTGGCGGTGGCGATTGCCGGCGGTGCCTGGCTTGCCCTCGACGAGGACGAGCCCGAGGCGCGCCGGGCGCTGATCCTGGCGACCGCCGCCCCCGATCTGGTGCTGGATGCCGACGGCGCCGCCCGGATCGATGCCGCCGCCGGCGATCATCCGCTGCCGGCCGGCGTCCGCCATCCCGACCGGCTGGCCTATCTGCTGTTCACCTCGGGCTCCACCGGCACGCCCAAGCCGGTGGCCGTGCCGCACCGCGCGCTCGCCCGGCACATGGCCTGGATGAACCGCAGCTTCCCGCTCGACCCCGCAGATGCCGTGCTTCAGAAGACGCCCACCGGCTTCGACGCCTCGGTCTGGGAGTTCCAGGCACCGCTGATGACCGGCGCCCGGCTGGTGCTGGCCCCTGCCGGCAGCCATCGCGCGCCCGAGACCCTGGGCAGGCTGGTCGACGCCCATGGCATCACCATTCTTCAGGCAACCCCGACTCTGGTCGATGCGCTGGCGGCCACGGGCGCCCTCGCCCGCGGCCAGCAGCTGCGCCGGCTGTTCATCGGCGGCGAAGCGCTGGGTACCCCCACCATTCGCGCCGCGCGCACCGTGCTGCCGTCCGGCTGCGCGATCATCAACCTCTACGGCCCCACCGAATGCTGCATCGATGCCACCGCCTGGGTCGCGGACGGTCTGCCCGCGGCGGGCACGGCGCCGCTGGGGGCGGCGATCGACGGTGTGCATCTCATGGTGCTCGACCGCACCGGCCGTCCCGTCCCGCCGGGCATGCCGGGCGAACTCGCCATCGGTGGCGAGACCGTCGGCCGCGGCTATCACGGCGATCCGGTGCGCACCGCGCTCGCCTTCCGTCCTGACCCGGCGGCCCCCCGCCCCGGTGCCCGCTGCTATCTGACCGGCGACCGGGTGCTGGTCGATGCCCGCGGCCGGCTGCGCTATCAGGGCCGGATCGATGCCCAGATGAAACTCCGCGGCCAGCGGATCGAGCCGGGCGAGATCGAGGCGGTGTTGAGCGCCCATCCCGCCATCGCCCGCGCCGGGGTGACGGTGGTGAGCGCCGAGGGCGGCGAGACCCTGGTCGCCTGGCTGACCTGCCATCCGGGAAGCGTTTTGCCTGCCGCCGAGGTGCTCCGCCGCCATGTCGCCCGGCATCTGCCGATCCACATGATCCCGGCGCGCTTCGTTGCAACCGATGCCCTGCCGCTCACCGCCTCGGGCAAGCTCGACCGCCGGGCGCTGACCGCCCGGCCGCTGCCCGACGCCGACCGCCCGGCCGGCAGCGATGCCCCGGCCAGCCCGGTCGAGATCCTGATTGCGGAAATCTGGGCTGAGGTGCTGGACCGGCCGGTCATCGCGCGCAGTGACGACTTCTTCGCCCTTGGCGGCCACTCGCTCAAGGCCGTGCGCATGCTCGCCCGGCTGAACGAGGCGCTGCCGGTGGAGGTGCCGCTGCGCACCGTGTTCGAGAACCCGACCGTGGCGACGCTTGCCGCCGCCCTGGGCGCCCTGACCGATGCGGCACTGGCCGGAGATGACGATCTCGCCGCCCTGCTGGCCGAAATCGAGGCCCTGACCGGGGCAGAGGGGCCCGAGGTAGATGGGCCCGGGACAGATGGGCCCGAGGCCGAAACCTTTCCGGATACCGCCGCCCAATGAGCACGCTCCCGCCCGATACGCCTGCCGGCCGCAGCCTGCTTGACCGCATGGCCGCCCTCAGCCCCGCCCAGCGCGCGGCGCTGAAGCAGCGTCTGGCGGCCCGCGACGGGGCTCCGGCAGCACCTGCAACGGCCGTCGCTGCGGAGACATGGCCCGAGGTCGGCGCACAAGCCCCGCTTTCCCCCGCCCAGATGCGCTTTCTGTTCCTGGCCGAAGACGAGGCCGGCGATGCCCAGGCCATGTCGCTGATGCTGCGCATCGATGGTCCGCTCGATGCCGACCGGCTGGCGGCGGCGGTCTCGGACATCGTCACCGCCCAGGCGGCGCTGCGCTGCCGGATCCTGAAAACCGCCCGGGCCCCGGTGCAGGAGGTGCTGCCCGCCCCCGCACCGGCCGAAGCACTGCCGGTCGTCCAGATCGCACCGGCGGAGGATGCCGATGCCGCCCTGGTTGCGGCGGGCCTCGCCCTCGGCCACGAAAGCTTCGATCTCGCCGTCGGCCCACTCGCCCGCTTCCGCCTGTTTCGCTGTGCGCCGGATCTGCATGGGCTGGGGGTGGTGCTGCACCACATCGTGGCCGATGGCTGGTCGGCCGGGCTTTGCCTCGCCCTGATCCAGGACGCCTATGCCCGGCGGATGGCCGGCCGGCCGCCGGCACCGCCGCCCGCGCGTTCCGCCTTCGACGAAGCCCGGCGTCTGGCCGATCTGGCAGCCGGGGAAGCGCATCGCCGCCGTCTCGACCAATGGGTCGACCGTCTGGCCGGTGCACCGCGACGGCTGATGCTGGATGGCGGACCGGGAGAGCCGGGCCCCGCCCGGCATCTGCCCTTCCGGATCAACCCCGCCCAGGCCGAAGCCCTGGCCGGTCTCAGCCGGCGCGTGCCCGGTGCCACGGTCTTCACCGCCCTGCTCGCCGCCTGGGGCGCGGTGCTCGGCCGGTTCACCGATCAGGGCGACACCACGATCGCGGTCGCGGTCGCCAACCGCCCCGATCCGGCGCTCGACCGCACGATCGGCGAATTCGCCGATCTGGTGGTGCTGCGGCTCGCCACCGCCGACGATCCGGGCGTGGACGCCCTGCTCACCCGCACCCGCGACGCGGTGATCGACGCCCAGGCCCATGACGGCATCACCCTCGCCCAGATCATGGAAGCGATCGACCGCCGCCATGGCGCCGGGGCCCGGCCGGCGATCGATGCCGCCTTCAGCTTCCTGAACGTGCCGGCGCCTGCGGCCGACGCCCATGGCCTGCGCTTCCGGCCGCTGCCACTGCCGGCCGACCGGCTGGATTTCGCACTCTATCTGACGGCGCACGAAGATCCTGCCGGCGGACTGGCGGGATCGCTGGGCTTCCGGCCTGATCTCGTGCCACCGGCGCTCGCCGCCGCACTCGCCGACGCTTTCGGGCTGGTCGTCGACGCCATCAGCCTGGACGGCAGCCTGCCGGTCTCGCGCCTGGCCCTGACGACCGAACCCGCCGGCGACGATCTGCCGGTGGTCACCGGCCCCGATGGCCGGCTGCATCTGGCGCCCGTGGGCCTGCCGGGCCGGCTTCTGCCCGGCCCCGACCGCGCGCGGCGGCTCTCCGACGGCCGGCTGCGGCTGCTGCCCGGCATCGACGGCGCACTGCGCCGCGGCACTGCGCGGGTTCATCCGGCCGCGGTGGAAGCGGCGCTGCGCCGCCTGCCCGGCGTGCTCGATGCGGCGGTCTGGACCCGCATCGCCACCGATCACGAGGCCCGTCTGGTCGCGGCGGTCGCGACCGGCATTCCGTCGATCGAGCCTGCGGGTTTCGCGGCCGGGCTCGTGGACGCGCTGCCGCTGCTGCTCCGCCCGGATGCCGTCCTGCCGGTTCATGCCATCCCGCGCGATGCCGAGGGCCGGCCCGACCGCGCCGCCCTCGACCGGCTGGCCGTGCCCGCGGCCCCGCACCGGACGGATCAGGCGGCCCTGGTCTGGGTGGAGGCGCCGGCCCCCGCTCTGCCGCGCCTGCCGCTCGACAGCCTGCCCGGCACCGCCGGAGCGGCGGATGACGCGGGCTGGCTGGTGCCGGGCGACCCGCCGCCTCGGGCGCTGGCCGATGGGGGGCCGCTGGTTCTGCCCGCCGATGCCCCGCGCACGCTGGATGCCGCCCTGATCGCAACCGCCGCCCGCCATCCGGGGCGCGGCATTCTGCATGACGACGGCCGCGGATCGCCACGGCTTCAGGATTATGCCGGGCTTCTGGCGGCCGCCCGCCGCACGCTCGGCCGGCTTCAGGCAGAAGGCCTGCGTCCGGGCGACCGGGCGGTGCTGGTCTTCGCCGACCTTCCCCGTCATATCGAGGCGCTCTGGGCCTGCATTCTGGGCGGCATCCGGCCGGTGACGGTCGCCGTACCCCATGCCGCCGGCGATGCCGTCGCGGCCAAGCTTTCGGGCACCCATGCGCATCTGGGCGCGCCGCCGGTGCTGACCGATACCGACACCCGCGATCATCTGAGCCGGATCCTGCCCGACGCCCGGATCCTGGTCGCCGCCCCCGACACCGATACGCCTGACGGGGTTCCCCATCCGGCCACCCCCGACGATGTCGCCTTCATCCAGCTCTCCTCGGGCTCGACCGGTGTGCCCAAATGCATCCAGGTCACCCATGGCGGGGTGATCGCCCATGTCTTCGGCCAAGTCGCCGCCTGGGGGCACGGGCCCGACGACGTGTCGATGAACTGGCTGCCCTTCGACCATGTCGTGCCGATGCTGACCTGCCATCTGAAGGACACGGTGCTCGGCCGCCAGCAGATCCAGGCCCCCACCGCGGCGGTGCTGGACCGGCCGCTGCTCTGGCTCGATCTGATCGAACGCCACCGGGTGACGCTGGCCTGGGCGCCCAATTTCGCCTTTCGCCTGGTCGCCGACGCCCTGTCGCGTGAGACGGGGCGGCGGCGCGACCTGTCTTCGATCCGCTGGTTCATCAATGCGGGCGAACAGGTGACTGCACCGGTGGTCGCCGATGCGCTGGCGGCCATGGTGCCGCATGGCCTGCGTCCTGGCGCGGTTCGCAATGAATTCGGCATGGCCGAACTCTGCACGGTGATGACCGGCGGCATCGACTTCACCGCAGACGGCGCCTGCCGCCATGTCACCGCCGGATCGCTGGCCGGCCGGCTGCGCGCCGCCGCGACGCCCGGCCCCGGCACGGTCAGCTTCGTCGATGCCGGCCGGCCGATCCCTGGTGTCGCGATCCGCATCGCCGATCCCGACGGCGCCACCTGCCCGGAAGGCGTGATCGGCCGGCTTCAGGCGCGGGGTGCCGTCACCACCCCCGGCTATATCGACAACGCCGCCGCCAATGAAGCGGCCTTCGCCGATGCCGGCTGGTTCGACACCGGCGATCTGGGCTTCATCGCCGATGGCCGCCTGGTGCTGACCGGCCGGCTGAAAGAGATGATCGTCGTCTGCGGCGCCAATCACTATGCCCATGACGTCGAAGACGAGGCCGGCCGCGCGGCGGGGGTCGCCGCCACCTTCGTCGCCGCCACCGCCGTCGACCGCCCCGATCTCGGCACCGAAGGGATCGCCGTTTTCTACGTGCCCGAGGCTTGTCTGGCCGAGATCGGTTCCGCCGATGATGCCGGCCCGCGCCGCGCCGAAATCGCCGAGATCACCGCCCGTCTCGCCCGCCGGCTCGGCATCGCACCCTCGGTGGTGGTGCCGCTGGAGCGGGCCGATTTCCCCAAGACCACCAGCGGCAAGATCCAGCGCACCGCCCTGCGCCACCGGCTGGAAGCGGGCGATTTCGATGCCCGGCTTGCCGCCCTCGGCCTCACCCCGGGCCGCGATCGGGGGCCGGGCCTGCCCGACTGGTTCCTGGAGCCGGGGGATGCCCCCGCCCCGCCGCTTGCCGGCGCCCCGCGGCTTGGGCTGATCGAAGACCGCCTGCCGCGCGGCATGGCGCTGGCCGATGCCATCGACCGCCGGCGCGCGCTACTGGCCCGTCTGGCCGGCCAGACTGTCGAGCTGGTCACCGTGACACCCGCCGGCGACGTCACCGCCGCCGCGGTCGATGCCTTCACCGCCGCCGCGGCCGAGGAGCTGCCCGGCCTGCATCTGCGTCGGATCGTCATGGCCGACGGCACGCCCGAAGCGCTCATCACCGACGAGATTGCCCGTGGCACCCTGCCGGTGGTCCACCTCGCGGCCGGCGGCCGCACCCGGCCGGTGCTGCACCCGGCGCGGCTCGCCCCCGACACCCCTGCCCAAGGTATCGCCCCGGGGCAATCCTGGCTGGTCACCGGCGGCCATGGCGGGCTTGGGCGGGCCCTGATCCGCCACCTGCTCGATCGCGGCGTGGCCTCCGTCACCGTCATCGGCCGGCACATGGCGACGGCGGATGACCCGCGAGTCCATGCCCTGTCGCTCGATCTTGCCGCCGCCGATGCCGGCGCGCGGCTTGCAGTCCTCGGCCGGTTCGACGGCATCGCCCATCTGGCGGGGCTCTATCGCGAGCGGCCGGCGGCCGAAGAAGACGGCAGGGCGGTGGCCGAGCTGGCGGCGCCCAAGACCGGCATGCTGCCGGCGCTTGCCCGCCTGCTGCGGGATGACGGGCTGCTGATCGCCTTCTCCTCCGTCGTGGCCCATCTGCCGGCGGCCGGCACCGCGGCCTATGCCGCCGCCAATGCCGCCCTCGAAGCCGAAGCCGCTGCGCTGCGCCGGCCCGGCGGGCCACACCTCGTCACCATCGCCTGGACGAATTGGGACGGGCCCGGCATGGGGGCGGCCGTCACCGGTGCCGCCGGCCTCGCCCGCGGCCGCGGCCTGCTGCCCATCCCGCCCGCCGACGGTCTGGCCAGCCTGGATGTCGTGCTGGCCGCCGGCCTCACCCGCGCGGTGATCGGCGCCGATCGCCGCCATCCGATGATCGCGGCCCGTTGCATCGATCCGGAACTGTCCCCCGCCCGCGCCCGCGCGGTGCTGCTGGTGGCAGGTGAGACGGCTGCCCCGGCGACGCTCCGCCGGGCCGAAGACATCTTCGGCACCCCTGCCGGCCCCGGGCTCCGCCATGTCGACCATCTGCCGGAAAGCGACGACGCCCTTGTGGTCCTTGCCGCCGGCGGCGACACCATCGCGGCCGTGGCACCCCGCACGGCGACCGAAACCGCGCTCGCCGCGATCTGGTCGGAACTGCTGCCGGCACCGGTCGCCGGCATCGATGCCGATTTCTTCGCCGCCGGCGGCCACAGCCTGCTCGCCGCCCGGATCGTCACCCGGATCAACGACCATTTCGGCCTGCACCTTACCCCGGCCGCGCTGTTCGATGCCCCGACCATCCGGGCGCTGGCGGCGCATGTCGACGGCGTTGCGGCGCCCGGCCCGGCCGGGGCCGACGAGGATTTCGAGGAGGGCGCCCTGTGACCGCCACCGACCTGCTCGCCCGCGTCGCCGGTGCCGGCATCCAGCTCTGGTCCGAGAATGGCGAGCTGCGCTTCCGGGCACCGAAAGGAGCGCTGACCCCGGAACTGCGGGCCGAGATCGGGGCGCGCCGCGCCGAGTTGATCGCGCTTCTGGCCGAGGCAGCCGCCGTCGCCGCGGCGGATGACCGCGACCCGCTGCCCTCCTTCCGGCCTGAACTGGATGATGAGATCCCGCTCGCCCCCGGTCAGGCCCGCTGGTGGTTCCTCGACCGGCTGGGCGCCGATCCGAGGGCGGCGCTGATCACCGCGGCGCTCGATCTCAGGGGCTCGCTCGACATCGCCCGCCTGGCCCGGGCCTTCGCCGACATCGCCCGCCGCCATCAGCCGCTCAGGACCGCGATCCTCGATCATCAGGGCACGCCGCGCGCCGTGCTCCGGCCGGTGCCCACGGCCTGGCCGCTGCCGGTGACCGATGCCGCCGACGACGCCACGGCCGATGCGATGGCGCGCGAGATTGCCGCCCGGCCGATCGATCTGGCGGACGGGCTCAACCTCCGCACCGCGCTCCTCCGCCAGGCGCCCGATCATCACCGACTGGTGGTGGTGCTGCACCATGCCGCCGCCGATGGCTGGTCGCTGGGCGTGCTGCTCCACGAGGTGCAGGTTCTGTATGACGGCGGCACGCTGCCGCCGCTCCGCCGCAGCTATGCCGAGGTGATGCAGGATCAGGCGCGGATCCGCGCCGCCGATCTCGATGTCTGGCGCAAGCTGCTGGCCGATCTGCCGCCGGCGTCCGATCTCGTTCTGCCCGGGCATCCCGAGCCGGCCGGGGACGACCCGGTGATCCGGCGGCGTCTTTCCCCAGAGACGTCGGCCCGGCTCGACGCCCTCGGCCGCGGGCTGGGCGTCACCCCCTTCATCATCCTGACCGCGGCCGCCCAGATCCTGATCGGCCGGCTGTCGGGCAGCCACGACTTCGCCCTCGGCACCCCGGTTGCCAACCGGCCCGATGCCGATGCCGAGGCGCTGATCGGCTTCGTCACCAACACGCTGGTGCTGCGCGCCGCCCTCGGCCGGGCGCGCACGGTGCGCGAGCTGCTCACCGCCATCCGCGGCGACACCCGCGACGCGCTCGCCCACCAGTCGCTTCCCTTCGACCGGCTGGTCGACGCGCTGGGCATTGCCCGCACCGGCACCGACAACCCGCTCTTCCGGGTGCTGGTCGCGGCCGGCGCCGCCGATCTGCCGGCGCCGGGGCTGGGCGGTCTCGACGTCGCCATTCTGCCCGCCCCGGCCACGAGCACCCGGCTCGACCTTGAAATTCACGGCCATGCCGGGCCCGAGGGCTTCGATCTGGCGGTCACTTTCGATCCGACCCGGATCGGCCGCACCGCTGCCACCGACCTGCTGGACCGGCTGGGTCTGATCCTGGACGGCATGGCGACCCGCCCCGATGAAGCCTGGGCCGACCTGCCGATCCTGACCGCGGCCGAGGCCGCCCGCATCGATGCGGCGGCCCGCGGCGCCGCCATCCGCCACCCGCGGGTGCTGGACGAAATCCTGGCCCGCGCGGCCGAGGCTCCCACGGCACCGGCTTTGATCGACGCCCATGGCAGCCTCGATCGCCGCCGTCTGATCGGCCGCGCCGCCGCGCTCGCCGGGCAACTCGGCGCCGTGCAGGGTGCACCGGTGGGGTTGATGCTCGGCCGCGGTCAGGCCCATGGCATCGGCCTGCTGGGCGCCTGGCTTGCCGGTGCGGGGGCCATGCCGCTCGATCCCGAGCTGCCGGATGCCCGGCTCGCGACCATGATCGCCATCGCGGAACCGGCCGCGATCGTCGCCGATGCGGCAGAGATCGACCGGCTGCGCCGGCTGACCGACCGGCCCGTCCTTCCTCTGCCGGAGGCCACCGCCGAAACCCGGCCAGTCGCGACATCGCCCGACGACCTCGCCTATCTGCTCTTCACCTCGGGCTCGACCGGCACGCCCAAGGGGGTGCGAGTCGCCTGGCGCACGCTCGACCAGCTGATCGGCTGGCACCGGGCCCGCCATCCCGTGCCCGCCCGCACCCTCGGCTTCGCGCCGCTCGGCTTCGACGTCTCGATGCAGGAAGCGGCCCTTGCCTGGGCCGAGGGCGGGACGCTGGTCACCGCCGACGAGGCCACCCGCCGCGACCCGGCGGCGCTTGCCGCCTTCATCTCGCGTCACGACATCGCCCGGCTGTTCCTGCCGGTGGTGATGCTCCATGCGCTGGCCGACCATCTGGCCGACCATCCCGACCGGACCCCCACCTCGGTGCAGATGATCGCGACCGCGGGCGAGCAGCTGCGCATCACCGCCCCGGTCCGCGACTGGTGCCGGCGGCAGCCCTTCGCCATCGACAACCAGTACGGCCCGACCGAGACCCATGTCGTCGCCGCCGAACTGCTGCCGGCCGCCAATGTCGACCGCTGGCCCGACCGCCCGGCCATCGGCCGCCCGATCGACGGCGCCACGCTTTTCGTCACCGACCCGGCCGGCCATCTCCTGCCCGACGAGGTGGCGGGCGAACTGCTGATCGGCGGAACGGCCCCGGCGCTCGGCTATGCCGGCGATGCCGCCCGCACCGCGGAACGCTTCGTCACCGGCCCCGATGGCGGCCGCGCCTATCGCACCGGCGACCGGGTGCTCCGCCATCGCGACGGCCGGCTCAGCTATCTGGGCCGGGCCGACGACCAGGTGAAGATCCGCGGTTTCCGGGTCGAACCGGGCGAGATCGAGGCGGCGCTGGGCAGCCATCCGGATGTCGCCCAGGCGCTGGTGGTGGTGCGGACGATCGCCGGCCAGGCGACGCTGGTCGCCCATGTCGAGCCGCGCGCACGCCCCGCCGACGAGACCGGCTTCGCTCAGGCGCTCGCCGACCATCTGCGTGCCCGCCTGCCCGAGCCGATGGTGCCGGCGCGCTGGGTGATCAGCCCGGCCCTGCCGCGCTCGGCCAACGGCAAGCTCGACCGCCGGGCCCTGCCGGCCACGGACGGCATGCCGCTCGCCGCCGCCACGGCCGCGCCGCCCGCCACCGAAAGCGAGCGGCGGCTGGCGGCGATCTGGGCCGAAATCCTGGCCCTGCCGGTCGATGCGGTGTCGCGCGGCGACGATTTCTTCGCCCTCGGCGGCCATTCGCTGCGTGCCACCCAGCTGATCGCCCGCATCGGCCGCGATCTGGGGCTGGAGCCCGGCGTCGCCCAGGTCTTCGAGACCCCGCGCCTGGCCGACCTCGCCGCCGCCCTCGATGCCCTGACGCCGGTCGCCCGGACGGCGCCGATCCCGCGCCGCACGGACGACGACGACCTGCCGCTCTCCTTCGCGCAGGAGCGGTTGTGGTTCATCGACCAGTTGAGCCCGGCGCGCGGCGCCTACAACATGCCGGCCGCCCTGCGCCTGACCGGTCGGCTGGACCACGATGCCCTGGCGCGCGCCTTCGCCACAATCTGCCGCCGCCATGCCGTGCTGCGCACCGCGATGATCGAGCGCGACGGCCGGCCGGTGCAGCGCATCCATCCCGCACCCGAGACCTGGCCGCTGCCGGTGGAGGATCTCTCGGACCTCGCCGATCCCGAGGCCGAGGTGGTCGCCCGCGCGGTCGAAGATGCCGAGACGCCCTTCGACCTCACCCGGCCGCTCAAGATCCGCACCCGGCTGCTGAGGCTGGGTGAGAGCAGCCATGTCCTGCTCGCCACCCTCCATCACATCGCCTCCGACGGCTGGTCGATCGGGGTGATGGTGCGCGAGCTGGGCGCGCTCTATGCCGCTTTCGCCGCCGGCCGGCCCGATCCGATGCCGCCGCTCGCCGTCGACTATGCCGATGTGGCGCTCTGGCAGCGCGCCCGCCTGTCCGGGGCTGAACGCGACCGGCTGCTCGACCACTGGCGCAGCGTGCTCGACGGCTTCACCGCCCCGAACCGGTCTTCGACCGCCCCCGGCCGGCGGTGCAGAGCTATCAGGGCGCGCTGACCCGCCGGCCGATGCCGGCGGCACTTGCCCGCCATGTCGACGAGACGGCGCGCCGCCACAAGGCTACGCCCTTCGTGGTGCTGCTCGCCGCCTTCCAGCTGCTGATCGGCCGCATCTCTGGCACCACCGACGTGGCAGTCGGCTCGCCCATCGCCAACCGCACCCATCCCGATACCGAGGCGCTGATCGGCTTCTTCGTCAACGCCCTGGTGCTGCGCAGCCGCTTCAACGACGATCCGGACTTCGCCGCCTTCACCGACCGGGTGCGCCAGGTGGTGCTCGACGCCCAGGACCATCAGGACCTGCCCTTCGAAGTGCTGGTCGAGGCACTGGAGCCCGACCGGGCGCTGGATCGCAACCCCCTGTTCCAGATCGCCTTCGCGGTCCAGAACGCCGAAGTGCCGCCGCTCGCGCTTGACGGGCTCGACATCAGGGCCGTCGAGCGCGAGGTGACCCGCACCCGCTTCGATCTGGAACTCCATGTCTGGCCGTCGGAGACCGGCTACGACCTGGTCGCCTATTACGCCACCGACCTTTTCGACGCGGCCACCATCGACCGGCTGCTCGGCCGCTACGAAACCCTGCTCGCCGCCGCCCTGGCCCGGCCCGAGGCCCCGGTCTCGATCCTGCCGGTCGCGACCGCGGATGAAACGGCCGCCCTCGCCGCGCTCCGTGCCGGCCCGCCGGCCGCGGCCTTCCGTCCCGTCACCGCCGAAATTGCCGACCGGGCGGCCGAGGCCCCCGCGGCCCCGGCGATCCTGCACCAGGGCGCGCCCCTCTCTCGCACCGATCTGGACCAGGCCGCCACCCGCCTCGCCCGGCGGCTGATCGCGGCCGGTATCGGGCCCGAAGACCGGGTCGGCCTGCTCTTCGACCGCTCGCCCGCTTTCGTGATCGCGGCACTGGCGGTGCTGCGTGCGGGGGCCGCCTACGTCCCGATGGTGACCGACTATCCGGACGAGCGCATCCGCTGGCAGATCGCCGATGCCGGCATGCGCGCGGTGCTGGCCGCCGCCGATCAGGCACCCCGCATCGGGGATGCCGTGCCGGTGCTGGTACCGGACGACGATACAGGTGACGGCGATGCCGCGGCCCGGCTGCCCGATCCGGCGGGCATCGATGCCGACCGTCTCGCCTATGTGGTCTATACCTCAGGCTCCACCGGTCGGCCCAAGGGGGTGGCCATCACCCATGGCGGGCTCGCCAATCTGGTCGCCTGGCACCGGCGGGCCTATGCACCCGACCAGACCACCCGCATGGCCCAGGTGGCCGGCCTCGCCTTCGACGCCGCCGGCTGGGAGATCTGGCCGGCGCTCGCCGCCGGGGCCGCCCTGGTCCTGCCCCAGCCGGGCGCCGGCCGCGATCCCGACCTGCTGCTGGCCGATTTCGTCACCCATCGCGTGACCCAGGCCTTCGTGCCGACGCCGCTTGCCGCCCCGCTGCTCTCGCGCCCCAGGCCCGAGGGGTTGAAGCTCGACCTGCTGCTGACCGGTGGTGAGCGCCTGGCGACGGCCCCCGAGATGCCCGGCGTGCGGCTGATCAACCATTACGGCCCCACCGAGACCGCGGTGGTCGCGACCGCCGGCCCGGTCGATCCGGCAGAGATCGCCGCCGGCCGCGCACCCGCCATCGGCCGGCCGATCGACGGCTTCACCGCCCATGTCCTGGACCGCCGGATGCGTCCGGTGCCCTTCGGCGTGGCGGGTGAACTCTGGCTGGGCGGCGCCGGTCTGGCCCGCGGCTATCTGGGCCGGGCGGAACTGACCGCCACGGCCTTCCTGCCCGACCCGTTCTCGACCACCCCCGGGGCCCGGCTCTACCGCACCGGCGATCTGGTGGTGCGGCGTGCCGACGGATCGCTCGATTTCCGTGGCCGCGCTGACGCCCAGGTGAAGCTCCGCGGCCACCGGATCGAACCGGGTGAAATCGAGGCGGCGCTGCGCGACGATCCGGCGGTCGCCGAGGCCGCCGTGCTGCTGGCGCCGGCAGGCGATGCCCAGGCCGCCGCCCGGCTTATCGCCTTCGTGGTGGCGGACACCGCCGCCGACGAGGCCGACCGTGCCGCCCGCGAGGCCGAGCGCGCCGAGGACTGGCGCCGGCTTTATGCCGATACCTATGGCGCGCTGGACGGCGACCCGGTGTTTCGCATCGCCGGCTGGACCAGCAGCTATGACCGCAGCCCGATCCCGGCCCCCGAAATGGCCACCTGGCGCGATGCCACGGTCGCCGCCATCGAGCGGCTGGGCGGAGAGACGGTCTGGGAAATCGGTTGCGGCAGCGGTCTGCTGCTCTGGAAGCTGGCACCGCGCCGCCGCCGCTACCATGCCACCGACTTCTCCGCCGAGGCGATCGCGCATCTGAAGGCCGATCTGGCCCGAAGCGGCATCGATCACGTCACGCTGGAGCGCCGTGCCGCCGACGACATGGCCGACCGGCAGGCAGGCCCCTGGGATAACCGGCCGGCGGGCCCCTGGGATGCGATCGTCATCAATTCGGTCATCCAGTATTTCCCGGGCGAGGACTATCTGCTGCGGGTGCTGCGCGGCGCGCTCGATGCCATCGCGCCCGAAGGCGCGCTCTTTGCCGGCGACATTCGCGCCGCCCATGTCGAGCGCGGTTTCCAGACCTCGATCGCCCTGCATCAGGCCCCCGCGGCCACCCCGGCGGAGGCGCTCTCAGCCCGCATCGCCGATGCCCTGGCGGCCGAAAAGGAACTGCTGATCGACCCGGCCTGGTTCCTGACCCGCGCCGCGGCACTGCCCGGTGTGGCAGGGATGGACATCCGGCTGAAGCGCGGCCGCGACCGCAACGAGATGACCCGCTTCCGCTATGACGTCACCCTGTTCAAGGGTGCGGCTCGGGCGCCGCTGGTGCCCGACCGGCGGATGGTCTGGGCGGACGGCCCCGATTTCCCCGCCCTCTGTGCGCGGGTGGCGGCAGAGGGTGGCCGGATCGAGATCCTGGACCTGCCCAATGCCCGCACTGCCGCCGACATGGCGGCGGCCGACCGGCTGGACGGCCGCCATGCCACGGCGGGCGACATCGCCGCGGCCGCAGCCGAAGCGGCGCGGGATGCCGTGGATCCCGAAACCCTCTGGTCGATCGCCGATGAAGCCGGCGTCGCCCTGCGCATCACCTGGGCCGAGGATCCGGCCCTGATGCATGTGCTGATCGAACCCGCCGCCGTGGCCGAAGATCCGCGCCCGCCGCTCTGGGCGCCCTGGCGGTCGATGCCGGCGCGCAGCCCGATCAACGACCCGCTGGCCGCCGGTGCCGACCGGCGCATGATCCGCCGCCTGCGCGACCATCTGCGCCGCCGCCTGCCCGAGGCCCTGGTTCCAGCCGAGATCAGGCTGCTCGACCGGCTGCCGCTCACCCCCAACGGCAAGCTGGATCGGGCCGCGCTGCTGGCACGGCTCGCCACCCGACAGACCGCCGCCCCCGAGACCACGACCGCCCCCGCCGGCGCCACCGAGGCGACCCTCTCCCGGATCTGGTGCGAGGTGCTGGGCGTGGCCGCCATCGGCCGTCACGAGAATTTCTTCGAGGCCGGCGGCGATTCGATCCTGTCGATCCAGGTCGCATCCCGCGCCCGCAAGGCCGGGCTGCCGCTGGCCGTCCGCGACCTCTTCGCCCATCAGACCCTGGCGGAACTGGCCGGGGCGCTGGACGCCCGCGCCGAAACCGATGCCGGCCGCGATGCCTGTCTGCCGGTCGACGGCCCCGTGCCGCTCACCCCCGTCCAGGCCTGGTTCCTGGACCGGGAACCGGTCGATCCGCATCACTTCAACCAGGCGATCCTGCTGACCCTGCCGGCCGGAACCGAGGATGCGGCGATCCAGGCCGCCGTACAGACCCTTGCCGGCCGCCATGATGCGCTGCGCCTGCGCTTCTCCCCAGACGGCAGCGGCCGGATGATGCAGCAGGCGGGCCCGGTGGACGGTGCCACCCGGTTCGACAGCATCGATGCCCGCTTCGACGACTGGAGCGCCCATGCCGCCCGGGTCCAGGCGGGGCTCGACCTCGCCCGCGGCCCGCTGCTCAGGGTGGTGCGCTACCGGACGGGTGCCGGGGCCGACCGCCTGCTGATTGTCGCCCATCACCTGGTGATCGACGCGGTGTCGTGGCGGCTGCTGCTCGACGAACTGCGCGAGCTGCTGGCGGGCGGCGGCGGCGCCGATCCGGCGCCGGCCCCCTCCTTCACCCGCTGGGCGGCGGCACTGGCCGATCGCGCTGCCCGCGGCGCCTTCGACGACGAGATCCCGCACTGGCAGGCGGTCGCCCACGCCGCGACCTCGGCGGCGGGCCTGCCAGTCGACGACCCGGCCGCGCCCGATCTGGTCGAGCGTGCCCGCACCACCCATCGTGCGCTCGACGAGGCTCGCACCGACCGGCTGCTGCGCGCCGCCAACCGGGCGCTACGCACCGAGGCAGCCGAGATCATCACCGCGGCCGTCGCCCGCGCGCTGGCCCGGCTGACGGCCACTTCCCTGGCCACCGCCCCCGGCCCGGTCACCCTGCTGATCGACCGCGAAGGCCATGGACGCGAGGATCTGGTGCCGGGTCTCGATCCCGCCCGGATCACCGGCTGGTTCACCGCCATTCACCCGGTGGCGCTGATCGTCGATCCGGCCGAGCCGCCCCGGGCCAGCCTCGCCCGGATCAAGGACACGCTCCGCGCTGTGCCGCGCCGGGGCGCCGGCTTCGGCCCGCTCATCCGCGCCGGGCGGATCGAGACCCCGCCACCCGCGCCCGAGATCGCCTTCAACTATCTGGGCCAGGTCGATGCCGCACTCGATGGCGGCGGCCTGCTGGCGGCGGCACCGGAACCGGTCGGGCCGCTACAGAGCCCGGCGGCCACACGGTTGCATGCGTTGACCATCGGCGCGGCGGTGATGGCGGGCCGGCTCAGGGTCGAAATCACCTGGCCCGGCGACCGCATCGCCGCCGCCCGCATGGAGCGGCTGGCCGATGATGTGGTGGCCGAACTCGGCGCCCTGGTCGATGTCTGCATGGCGGCCGATGCCGCCGGGCTGACGCCCTCGGATCTGCCGCTCGCCGGGCTGGATCAGCCGGGCCTCGATGGCCTGCTCGCCCGGCTGCCGATCCCGGCGGAGGCGGTGGAAACCGCCTGGCCGGCAACGGCACTTCAGCACGGCCTGCTGCTGCAAGGCGCGCGCGGCCCGGCCGAGGGGGCGGCGCTCTATGTCGAACAATTCGCCTTCCGCCTGCGCCCGCCCGTCGACACCGGAGCGCTGGTCCGCGCCTGGGATCTGGTCACCGCCCGCCACCAGGCGCTGCGCTCGCTGATCCTGCACGAGGGGCTGGAGCGGCCGCTGGTGGTGGTCGCGCGACACCACAGGCCTGAGATCGCGACCAGCGACCATCGGGTGCTTGCACCGGCCGCGGCCGAAGCGGCGCTCGATGCCGCACTCGCCCGCGACCGCGCCACCCGCTTCGATGCCGCCCGGGCCTGCCCCTGGCGCCTGGCCCTGCACCGGTTGCCCGGGGATGCCGGCTCTGATGAAGATGTCGGGGCGGGCGACATCGTGCTGGTCTGGAGCTTCCACCACGCCCTGCTCGACGGCTGGTCGACCTTCCGGGTGCTGGAAGAGGTGCTGGCCGCCTATACCGCCCTCACCCGCCGCAGTACGCCGGATCTGGCGCCCGCCGCCCCGCTCGCCCGCTTCGCCGCCTGGCTCGCCGCCCGCGATCCGCTGGCCGAGGAGACCTATTGGCGGGCAGCCCTCGACAATCTGCCCGAGCCGCAGCCGCTGCCCGGGGGCCGCCCCGGCGGGTCGGCGACGGCAGAGCGCCACCACGTCACCGGCCGCCTGCCTGCCCCGGCGGCGGCACGGATCATAGAGGCCGCCCGGCTGCTGAAGGTGACGCCGGCCACCATCGCCCAGGCCGCCTGGGCGATGGTGCTGGCCCGCCATGGCGACCGCGACGACGTCGTCTTCGGCACCACGGTCTCGGGCCGGCCCGAGGCGGTGGCAGAGGTCGAACGCATGGTCGGCCTGTTCATCAACACGGTCGCCGTGCGCGTGCGGATCGATCCCGCCCGCCGCATCGGCGACTGGCTGGCCGAGCTTCAGGAAAGCCGCCGCGCCGCCACCGCCTTCGAGGCCGCCCCCCTGGGCCTGGTCCAGCGCTGGGCCCTGCCGGGAGAGCAGCGCCGGCCGCTGTTCGAAACCATCCTCGCCTTCGAAAACTACCCGGTCGCCGAGGCGCTGAAGGGCGATGCCGCCACCCCGCCGGTGCTGGACGTCGCCGACACCGTCTATGAGGGCCGCACGGAATATCCGCTGACCGTCACCGTGCTGCCGGGCGACGGGTTCGCGGTAGACATCGCCTATGATCCGGGGCTGGTCGATGCCGATGCGGCCGACCGGCTGCTCGGCCAGATGCTGACCGCGCTTGCCGGCCTCACCCGGGATCCCCTGGCCCGGCTGGCCACAGTCGACGTGCTGGATGCGGCCGAGCGCCGGCTGATCGCCGACTGGTCGCAGGGCCGCGGCGCGGCGGCGATCGCGGCCGGCTTCGCCGGGGATCCGGCACCGGTTGCCGATGACGACCGGCCATTGCATCTGCGCCTTGCCGACCATGGGGCCGGGGAGCCGGCGCTGATCCAAGGCGATCGCCGGCTGGATCGCGCTTGGCTCGACACCGCCGCCCGCCGGGTCGCCGCCCGGCTGGTTGCGGCAGGTGTGGGCAAGGGCGATCTCGTCGCCCTGCTGATGCCGCGCTGCCCCGAACTGGTCGCGGCCATGGTCGGCATCCATCTGGCCGGCGCCGCCTATCTGCCGCTCGACCCGGTTTATCCCGATGCCCGCATTGCCGCGGTTCTGGGCCATGCCCGGCCGCGGGCGGTGCTTGCGGATATGGCGGGGCTCGGCCGTCTTCACGACCTGGCCGGCGCCCCGGCGCTGCGGCTGGATGTCGCCGCCGTCACCGGCACCGGCCCCCTGCTCCACCCGCTGCCCCAACCCGCCGCGGACTGGCGGGATCAGCCCGCCTATGTCATCTACACCTCGGGATCCACCGGCACGCCCAAGGGCGTGGTCGTCACCCTCGGCAATCTCGCCCGGCTGATCGATGCCACCCGGCCCTGGTTCGATTTCGGACCCGGGGACGTCTGGACCCTGTTCCACTCCCCCGCCTTCGACTTCTCGGTCTGGGAGATCTGGGGGCCGCTCGCAACCGGCGGCCGGCTGGTGATCGTCGATCACGACCAGGCCCGCGACCCGGCCGGCTTCCATCGCCTGCTGGCGCATGAAGGCGTGACGGTGCTGAACCAGACGCCGAGCGCCTTCGCAGCCCTCGACGCGGCCGATGCCCTGGCGGCAGGCGTCCCGGCCGGCCCGGCACTCGATACGCTGCGTCTGGTGATCTTCGGCGGCGAGGCCCTGGATGCCGCAAGCCTTGCCGGCTGGTTCGCCCGCCATGGCGACGACCGCCCGGCGCTGGTCAACATGTACGGCATCACCGAAACCACCGTTCATGTCACCCATGCCCGGATCCGCGCGCCCCACGCCGCTGAAACCGGCACGGCGCCGATCGGCGTGCCGATCCCCGATCTCACCCTGCAACTGCTCGACCATCAGGGGCGCCCGGTGCCGATCGGGGCGGCGGGGGAAATCCATGTCGGCGGCCGCGGCCTCGCCCGCGGCTATCTGGGTCGCGACGACCTGACGGCCGAGCGTTTCATCACCACCGCCGACGGCACCCGGCTCTATCGCAGCGGCGATCTCGGCCGCTGGCGCAGCGATGGCCGGCTCGATCATCTGGGGCGGATCGACGCCCAGGTGAAGATCCGCGGTTTCCGGATCGAACCGGCCGAAATCCGCGCGGCCCTCATCGCCCATCCGGCCATCGCCGATGCCGCGGTGGCGGCCCGGGCCGGCGGCGCGGATGGGGAATTGCGGCTGGTGGCCTGGATCCTGGCCGACGAGGTCCCGGAAGATCTGCGCGACCATCTGAAGGCCCGGCTGCCCGACTGGATGGTCCCCTCCGCGATCATGCCGGTGGCGGCGCTGCCGCTCACCCGCAACGGCAAGCTCGACCTTGCCGCCCTGCCCGACCCGTCACCGGTCGCCGGCAGCGGCGGTGCGGCGCCCGCCACGGCGACCGAAGCCCGGCTGGCCCGGATCTGGGAAGAGCTGCTGGGCGTGCCGGCACCCGGCCGCCGTGATGATTTCTTCGCCCTCGGCGGCCATTCGCTGCTGCTCGCCCGCCTCGCCCACCGGATTGCGCGGGAATTCGGCGTCACCCTGGACTGGCCGACCCTCTTCGCCGCCACCAGCCTCGAAGCCCAGGCCGACAGGATCGAGGGCCTGGCCGGCAGCGATGGCCTGCCGCCGCTGCGCCCGGTGCCGCGCGACGGCCGGCCGCTGCCGCTGTCGGCCGCCCAGCGCCGGATGCTGTTCCTGAACGAGGCCGCCCCCGGCCCGGCGCACACCATCCCGCTGCTGCTCGGCCTGACCGGCCCTCTCGATCTCGCCCGGTTGCAGGCGGCGATCGACGGGCTCATCACCCGGCACGAGGCGCTGCGGTCGCGCTTCCCGACCGTGGCCGGCCAGCCGGTCCAGCTGGTGGCGCCTGCGGAACCGCAGCCGCTGGTCGTGGTCGAGCCCGAGGATGCGGCCGAATGGATCCGGGCCGAACTCGCCCGGCCCTTCGATCTGGCGAACGAGCCCGCCTTCCGGTGCACCCTGCTCAGGCGTGGGCGGCAGGATCATGTCCTGGTCGCCTGTCTGCACCATGTCGCGGGTGACGGCTGGTCGGTCGGGCTGCTGGCGCGCGATCTGGGCGCGCTCTATCAGGGCGACGCCGACCTGCCGCCGGTGGTGATCGGATCGGCCGATCTGGGTGCCGCCGAGGCCGATCCCCGGCGGATGGCGGCGGTGGATGCGGCGCTGGACCGGCGCGCCGTGGCCCTGGCCGGGCTGCCGGTGCTGGACCTGCCGACCGACCGGCCCAGACCCGACATCCGTCGCGGCCTGGGCGCCTGCCACGGGTTCACCCTGCCCGCCGCCCTGGCAGAGGCGGCCCGCAGCCTTGCCACCGCCCGGGGCACGACGACGGCCGTGGTGCTGGCGGCGGCCCAGGCGGCCCTGCTCGGCGGCCTTGCCCAGGCCGACCGCTTCGCCATCGGCCTGCCGGCCGCAGAGCGCCTGGCGCCCGAGACCGCCGAGACCGTCGGCCTGCTGGTCGAAACCCTGGTTCTGGCGGTGGATCTCGGCCAGGTCAGCGGGGCCGGGCTGATCGACCGGCTGGCGGCCGAGATGCGCGCCGCGCTGGGCGCGCGGCCGCTGCCGCTCGACCGGCTGATCGACCGGCTGGCGCCGCCGCGCGATCCGGCGCGCACACCGGTCTTCCAGACCATGTTCGGCCATGAACGTCTGGCCGCCCACGGGCTCGACATGGGCCCCGATCTGGCCGCAGAGCTGCTCCCGGCGCCCATGGCCGGCGCCCGCACCGATCTCACCCTGATCCTGACCGACCGTGCGGATGGCGGGCTGGACGGGTTGATCGAATACGACACCGACCTGTTCGAAGCGGCAACCATCGACCGCCTGGCCACCGGCTATGCCCGGCTGCTGGCCGCCCTGATCGCGGCGCCCGACCGGCTGGTCGCACAGCTGCCGCTCGGCGACCCGGCCCCGGCCGTCCCCGCATCGGCCCCGCGGCCTGCCGGCCCGGCTGCGGCGTTCCGCGCCGTCGTGGCGGCCCGCACGCAGGCGATCGCCATCAGCCATGCCGACGGCACCCGGATCGACTATGCCGATCTGCTCGACCGCGCCGACAGGCTCGCCCGCGGGCTGACAGCCCGGGGGCTCCGCCCCGGCACCCATGTCGGGCTCTATGCCGAACGTTCGGTCGCGGGTATCGTGGCGACGCTCGCGATCATGCTGGCGGGTGCCGCCTATGTGCCGATCGATCCCGCCTATCCGGCCGAGCGTCAGGCGATCCTCGCCCGGGATGGCGGGCTGGAGGCGCTGATCCTGCCCCGAACCGCCCCCCTGCCCGACTGGGCGGCCGGCGTTGGCCGGATCGTTCGGATCGACCAGGATGGCCGGGTCGATCGGCATGGCAGCGGCGATCTGCGCATCACCGGCACGCCCGCCCCCGACGGACCGGTATCGCCGGAGGCCGTGGCCTATCTGATGTTCACCTCGGGCTCCACCGGCCGGCCCAAGCCGATCGCGGTGCCCTGGCGGGCGGTGATGGTGCGTGCGATCGCCGGCGGCTATGCCGCGATCGGGCCCGAGACGGTGATCCCGCACATCTCCAATCCGTCCTTCGACGCAGCGACCTTCGAGATCTGGGGCGCGCTGTTCAACGGTGCCCGGCTGCATCTCGTCGATCAGCCGGTGCTGGTCGATCCGGGCCGGCTGGCCGATGAACTGACGACTGCCGGTGCCACCCTCGCCTTCGTGACCACCTCGCTCTTCAACCGCATCTCGGAACAGGCGCCCAGCGCTTTCGCGGACTTCGATCGGGTGCTGGTCGGCGGCGAGGCGGTGCAGATGCGCTGGATCCGGGCGGCGGCGGCCGCCTGTCCCGCCACCCGCTTCGCCAATATCTACGGCCCCACCGAAACCACCACCTTCGCCACGGTCTTCGACATCGACGATGCGGCGATCGATGCCGCCCCGATCGGCCGGCCGATCGCCGACACCACAGCGCAGATTCTGGACCACCATCTCCGGCCGCTGCCCGATGGCGTGCCCGGGGAACTCTGCCTGGGCGGCGCCGGCCTTGCCCATGGCTATCCGGGCGATCCGGTGCGCACGGCGCTGGCCTTCGTGCCCGACCCGTTCGCCACCACCCCGGGGGCGCGTCTCTACCGCACCGGCGACCGGGTGGTGCGCGATGCCCGGGGCAGGCTCCGCTATCTGGGCCGCCGCGACGGCCAGATCAAGCTGCGCGGCCATCGCATCGAGCCCGGAGAAATCGCCGCCGCGGCGCACACCGTTCCGGGCGTGGCCCAGGCCCATGCGATGCTGCGCCGGGACGACGACACACCCCGGCTGGTGCTCTACGCAACCGGCACCACCACCCCGGCGGCACTTGCAACCGCCCTCCGCGGCCTCCTGCCGCGCTGGATGGTGCCCTCGGCGGTGCTGGTGCTCGACAGCCTGCCGGTCACCGCCAATGGCAAGATCGATACCGCCCGTCTGCCGGCACCGCCGGCGGTCGCAGCGGACACCGTGGCGGCGACCGGCGGCGGCACCATCGACCGGCTGGCGGCGATCTGGGCCGCCCTGCTCGGCCATCGCACGTTCGGGCCGGCCGACAACTTCTTCGATGTCGGCGGTCATTCGCTGCTGCTGGTCGATCTGCGTGCCCGCATCGCCGAGGAGCTGGGGGTGACGCTGGCCATGACCGACTTCTTCGCCGCCCCGACCCTGGCCGATCTGGCCCGGCGGATCGACGAGGGCGCGACGCCGGCGACACCTGCCCGGCCGGGCGCCGCCGCCGATCGCCTGGACGGCCGCAGCCGTCTTGCCGCCCGCCGCCGCAGACCCTGAACCCCGATCCGAAGGCCCCTGCCGATGATCCCCGCCGACGACCACAGCATGACCAATGCCGGGACCGCGCCGTCGCCCACCGACATCGCGATCATCGGCATGGCCTGTCGCGTGCCCGGCGCCGACGGGCCCGAGGCGCTGGCGCGGCTGCTGGCCGAGGGGCGCGAGGGCATCGCCGATCTGCCCGCCGATGACGGCATCGACGATCCGCGCTGGGTGCGGCGCAAGGGGCTGCTGGCCGATCCCTTCGGCTTCGATGCCGGGCTGTTCGGCCATGCCCCGCGAGAGGCGGCGCTGATCGACCCGCAGGCGCGGCTGCTGCTGGAACTGGGCTGGGAAGCGCTGGAACGCGCCGGCCAGCCGCCCCGGGCAACCGAGGGCCAGGGCCGCACCGCCGTCTATGCCGGCGCCGGCATCAGCACCTATCTGCTGACCCATCTGCTCAACAATCCCGCGGCGGCCGATCTCGCCACACCCTTCGAGGCGGTGCTCGCCAATTCGGGCGACAGCCTGGTGACGCGCATCGCCTATGAGCTGGATCTGCGCGGCCCGGCGGTGGACGTCCAGACCGCCTGTTCGACCTCGCTGGTGGCGGTGCATCTGGCGGTGCAGGCGCTGATTGCCGGCGAATGCCGGATGGCACTGGCCGGCGGCGCCTCGATCGACCTGCCGGCGCCTGCCGGCTACTGGTACGCGCCCGGCATGATCCTGAGCCCCGACGGCCATTGCCGGGCCTTCGCGGCCGATGCCGCCGGCACGGTGCCGGCCTCGGGCGGCGGCATGGTGGTGCTGAAACGGCTGGTCGATGCGCTGGAAGACGGCGACCACATCCATGCGGTGATCCGCGGCTCCGCCACCAACAACGACGGCGCCGCCCGGATCGGCTTCACCGCCCCGGGTGTCGAGGGTCAGGCCGAGGTGATCGCCGAGGCGCTGACGCTGGCCGGCATTGCGTCCGAGCAGATCGGCATGATCGAGGCTCATGGCACCGGCACACCGATCGGCGACCCGATCGAGGTTCAGGCGCTCACCCGCGCCTTCGGGCCCGAGGTGCCGCGCGGGCAGTGCCTGCTGGGCTCGATCAAGAGCAATCTGGGCCATCTGAACGCGGCCGCCGGCGTGGTCGGCCTGATCAAGGCGGTGATGGCGGTCGAGGCCGGCATGGTGCCGCCCACCCTGCATGCGGACCAGCCCAACCCGGCCCTCGACCTCGCCGCCACGCCTTTCCGGCTGGCGACGGCCCTCAGCCCCTGGCCGGCGATCCCCGGGCCGCGGCGCGCGGGCGTCAGCTCCTTCGGCATGGGCGGCAGCAATGCCCATGTGGTGATCGAACAGGCCCCGCCGCACCCCGTGCGCCCGGCCGCCCCGGCCCGGCTGCTGTGCTTCGCGGCGGCGACCGCCACCGCACTCGACCGCATGAGCATGGCCCCGATCCCGGCGACGGCCGATGCCGGCTTCACCCTGCTTGCCGGCCGGGCGCGTCTGCCGCATCGGCGGGTGCTGCTGCAGCTGCCGGATGGCGGGATGGAGACGATCGACGGTCAGGCCCCCGACCAGCCGGTGACCGTGGCGCTCGCCCGGCCCGATGCCGCCGTCGCCGCCGGTCTGGCGGCCCTCGGCCTGGACCTCAGCCCCGATGGCACGCTGATGCTGGAGGTCGAGGGCCGCGACGAGACCGCGCTCCTCCGCGCCGTCGCCCGCGCCTGGACGCAGGGTGCCGACATCGATGCCGTCCGGCTCTACGGTCCCGGCCGCCGCCGGCTGCCGCTGCCCGGCTATCCATTCGAACATGGCCATCACGAGATCCCGCGCCCCGCCGCCATGCCGACCGCGGCCGATCCGCTGGCCCTGCCGCCCAGGCTGGCCGATCCGACCGACTGGTTCTGGCTGCCGGTCAGCCGCGAAATCCCGCCACCTTCGGTCGAGGCAGAGGCGGCGGGCGCCGTCATCACCGGCCCGGTGCTGATCCTGGCGGACGCGCTGGGGGTGAGCGCGATCCTGGCCGATCGGCTGCGGGCGGCCGGCCACGGCGTCACCCTGGTCACGCCCGGCAGCGCGTTCGCCGCGGCGGGGCCGGACCGTTTCACCCTGGATCCCGCGGATCCGGGCCAGTTCCGCAGCCTGATCGCAGCGCTCGACGCCGAGCCGCGCACCATCCTCCATGCCTGGGCGCTGAGGGGGCCGAGGCCACCCGCCGCCGGGGTCGAGACCATCGCCGCGGTGCAGAGCCGGGGGCTGCATGCCCTGCTCCACCTGCTTCAGGCCCTGGGCAGCCCGGGCACGGGGCCGGAACGCCGGCTGCTGGTGGCGGCCGACCGGCTGCTGCCGGTGACGGACAACGACCTCCGGCCCGATCACGCGCCGCTGCTGGGGGCCGCCAAGATCGTTTCGCAGGAATACGACCGCATCCTCTGCCGGATGGTCGATCCCGGCACCGCCGCACCGGCGCGGCTGGCCGATATCCTTTTGGCCGAGCTGACCGAGGGGGCGGAGGCGCCGCGCGTGACCAGCTGGCGCGGCGGCCGGCGCTTCGTCGGCGAAGAAGCCCCGCGACGGCTGACCGGGGATGGCCGGGCGCGTTTCGTGCCCGGCGGGGTGACGGTGATCACCGGCGGGCTGGGCGGCATGGGCCTCGCCTTTGCCGAAGAGGTGGCGGAGCTTGCCCCCGGCGGGGCGCTGGTGCTGATCGGCCGGTCGGTCTTCCCCGACCCCGAAGACTGGGAGGACTGGCTGGTCGAGAATGGCGAGACCGGCCGCATCGCCCGCAGCATCCGGCGCCTGCAGGCGATCATCGCCCGCGGCACACGGCTGATGGTGGCGACCGCCGATGTGGCCGATGCCGGCGCGGTCGAGGCGGTTCTGGCCGAGGCGCGCCGCCGCTTCGGGCCGATCACCGCCCTGCTGCACACCGCGGCCCTCGCCGATTATGAAGGCGTGATCCACGGCCGCGCGCGGGCGCGCACCGACCGGGTGATGGCCGCCAAGCTTCAGGGCACGCTGGTGCTCGACCAGGCGACGCGGAACGATCCGCTGACCCTGTTCCTGCTCTGCTCCTCGCTCGGCACCGTGCTCTACCATGTGAAGTTCGGCCAGGTCGGCTATGCGGCGGCGAACGAGTTCATCGACGCCTTCGCCCGGGCGCGGGCCGCCGACCCCGCCCGCCCCGGCGCCACAGTCGCGATCCGCTGGTCGGACTGGCGCGACAGCGGCATGTCGGTGGCGGCGCTCGCCCGCTGGGCGGAGCGCACCGGCATCGACGAGAGCGACTATATCTCGGACGGTCTGACCGATCTGGAAGGCCGGCTGGCCATGCGCCGCGCCGCGGGCCAGGCGGCGCCGCTGATCGGGGTGTCGCAGCACGACCTGCGGATGCTGGTTGCCCAGGATCCGCTCAGGGCAAAAGCCTTCCTGGCGGAGACCGATCGCGCCCATGCAAGGCCGGCGCTGGCGCAGGATTACGTGGCGCCGCGCACGGCGGCCGAGCGCGAGGTCGCACGGATCTGGCAGCGGCTGCTGGGCATCGACCGGGTCGGCGCGCTGGATGATTTCTATGATCTGGGCGGCCATTCCCTGCTCGCCACGCAGGTTCTGTCGCGGATCACCGAGCGGCTGAAGGTCGAGGTGCCGCTGGATGCCTTCCTGGACGATCCCACGGTGGAAGCGCTGGCAGGGCTGATCGACGCGGCCGAGGCGGCCCGTGCCGCCACCACCGCCGCGGCCGGGAGCCTGCCGGCCGAAACTGCGGATGATGACGGGCCGATCCCCCATGCCGGCCGGCCGGCGGAGGGGCTGCCGCTGTCTTTCGCCCAGGCGCGCTGCTGGTTCCTGGACCAGATGGAGCCGGGCAGCGCCGGCTATAACATGCCGATGGCGCTGGAGGTGACGGGGCCGCTGGACCAGGTGGCCCTGGCGCACAGCATCGACCTGATCCTGGCCCGGCACGAAGGGCTGCGGACGCTGTGTGTCGTGCGGGATGGCGAGCCGCGCCAGATCGTGGTGCCGGAGCGCAGGGGCGTTCTGGAGATCCGGGCGGCAGCCGAGCCTTCAAGCCTGCAGGCCCTGGCCGAGGCCGAAGCCCGCAAAGCCTTTGACCTGACGCGGGACATCCCCTTCCGCGCCGCCCTGGTGCCGGTCGGGCCCGAGCGGCATCTGCTGCTGATCACCATGCACCATATCGCATCCGACGGCTGGTCGATGGGGGTGTTCCTGGACGAGCTGGCGCGGTTCTATGCCGGCTTTGCCGCGGGCCAGGTGCCGGCCCCGGCGCCCCTGCCGGTGCAGATGCCGGATGTGGCTGCCTGGCAGCGGCAGCGCTATGCCGGCGGCCGGCTGGAGGCGCTGACCGGCTGGTGGCGCGACCGGCTGGCGGGGCTGCCCGATCTGGTGCTGCCGACCGACCGGCCGCGGCCGCCCGTGCGCAGCGATGCCGGCGGGCTGATCGCGGTGCCGCTGGACCCTGCGGCCATGGCCCGGCTGCGGGCGCTGGGGCGGGCGGAGCGGGCGAGCCCATTCATGGTGCTGCTGGCGATCTTCCGCCACCTGCTGGGCCGCTATTCGGGGCAGGAGGATTTCGCGATCGGCACGCCGGTGGCGGCCCGGTCCCGGCCCGAACTGGAGCCGCTGATCGGCTTTTTCGCCAACACGCTGGCCATCCGCAGCCGCATACCTTCAGATGCAAGCCTGCGCCGGGCGGTGGCGATCGTGCGCGAGGATGCCGGCCAGGCCTTCGCCCGCCAGGACCTGCCCTTCGACCGGCTGGTGGAAGAGCTGGGCATCGCCCGCGACCCCGGGCGCAACCCCGTGTTCCAGGTGCTGTTCGTGCTGCAGAATGCCGGCCGGGCGACCCCGCGGGTGGCGGGGCTGGAGCTGACGCCGCTTAAGGCGGATACCGCCACCGCGAAGTTCGACCTGACGCTGTCGGTGGTGCCGGGGCCCGTGGCGGAGGGGGCCGAGACCGAGGATTACAAACAGGCGTTGTTCGAATTCGCCACCGACCTGTTCGATCCGGCCGGAATCGAGATGATGGGAGCATGTTTCGCCGAACTGGTCATGCGACTTTCGGTTGAAGCCGACGCGCCGATGTCGTCCATTGCGCTGACTGCCGCGGGGATGGCGGCCGCAGCCGATGACGACGGCTGGTGAGGGAGGGAGGACGAGATGACCCGCGATACCACCGACGCCGACCTGACGGCCCGGCTCGCAGCCCTCGACCCCGCCCGTCGGGCGCTGCTGGAACGGAGCTTGGCCGCCCGCCGGGCGATGCCGCCCGCGGATCTGGCCGGCGCCGTTGCGCGGATGCTGGCAGGCAGCCCCGCCGCCCGGGCGATGGTCTTTACCCTGCGGGAACTGGGGGTCGGAAAAGGCGGGGTCGTCGGGGTGCTTTTAGCCGAAACGGCTAAGCACGGGCCCGAAATAGCCGCAATGGCTATTTCCGCGGGGCTGGCCACCGGCGCCGATGTGCTGGTGGCGGCAGATGGCGATCGGATGCCGGGCGACATGATCACGCTGCCCTCGGCCGACCTGCCCTGGCCCGAGGTGCCGGCGAACACCCCGGCGGTTGCAGCGGAACCGGTTGGACGGGTGCTGATCGACGGGTCGGATGGGTACCAGCCGGTCGATCTGGCGGGGCGCTTCGCCCGGCTGGCGGAGATCTTCGCCGGGGCACGACGGGTGGCGGTGGAAAGCGGGACCGACGACCCGGATGCCGTGGCGGCGCTGATGCTTGCGGCCGCAGGCGGGCTGGGCCTGACCGGGATCGAAGCGGCGACCACCCGGCCACGGGCCATGCTGGCGCGGCTGGCCGCATCGCCGGCCCAGGCCATGGCCATCCGGCCCGGATCGCTGGCCCGGCTGATCGAGGCCGCAGGCGGCAGCGACCATCCGGGCCTGGCGGGCATTGCGGCGATCGATTTCGGCGGGGCGGCGGTGCCGGCGGCGCTGGTGGCGCTGGTGGCGAAGCTGCAGGGCCGGCGGCTGTTCTGCCATTATGCCGATGGTAGCGGTGCGCCGCTGGCCGGCTGGGAGATCGACCCGGCGCTGGTGACGGGAGAGACCGCACCGGCGGGGCGGCCCCTGGCCAAGGGCCGGATCCGGATCGTGGACGGCAGCGGCGCCATGGCGCCGGCCGGCATGGTGGGGCGGATCGAGATCCGCGCTGCCACGGAGGGGGATACCGCAGAGGGAGGGGCCCCCTGGGTGGCGACCGGCGATGCCGGACGGCGCACGCGCGACGGGCTGCTGGAAACCCTGGCCCGGCCGGATGGCCGGCTGCGCCGGGACGGCCGGCTGCTGGACCTGGCCGCGGTGGAACGGCGGATCGCCCGCCTGCCGGGGGTGGCGGATGCGCATCTGCGCCTGCGCCGCACGGAAGCCGGCCCGGTTCTGCTGGCCGCCCTGGTGCCGGCCGGTGCGCCCGAGCGGGCGGCGGCCGCCCTGGCCGCCCTGCCCGGCTGGTGCCGGCCCGAGGCGGTGCAGCTGGTCGACCATCTGCCGCTGACCGCCGCGGGCGAGATCGATACGGCGGCGCTGGACCAGCTGCCGGTGCCCGACGAGGCCCTGCTGGAGGCGGCGGACGCCGCCCTGGCCCCCGCCCCCGCGATGAAGGACCCGGACGCGGTGGACCTGGCGCGGCTGGCGGTGCTGCCGCCCGCACCGGACCGGCGCGCGCCGCCGCCCGAAACCCTGGTCGCCACCGGCGCGCCGCTGCCCAGGCCGCGCTTTCGCACCCTGCCCGAGATTCTGGACCATGCGGCAGACCATGCGGCCGCACGCGGGATCGGGATCATCCGCGACGGCCGCGGTACGATGGAGCAGATCGACCATGCCGGCTTCCGCGACCGGGTGCGGCTTCTGGCGGGCGGGCTGGCCCGCGCCGGGATCGGCCGGGGCGACCGGCTGCTGCTGGTAGTGGCGGAGATCGCCGACTATCTGACCGGTTTCTGGGCGGCCCAATGGCTGGGTGCCGTGCCGGTGCCGGTGTCGGTGGCAGGCAGCTGGACCATAGAGGACGGCAATGCCGCCAAGCTGCTGCAGACCCGCCGGCTGCTGGGCCATCCGCCGGTGCTGGCCGATCGCGGCCGCGCCGGCCTGATTGCCGATTTCCTGGCGGCCCACGAGGACGACATGTCGGCGGGGCCGGTGCTGGACCCGGCGCTGCTGGCCGAAGGCGGCGCCATCGAAGAGGCGGTGGCGGCGGACCCGGATGCGCCGGCAATCCTGCTGCTGACCTCGGGCTCGACAGGTGCGCCCAAGGCGGTGGTGCAGACCCATCGCACGCTGATCGCCCGGACCACCGCGACCATCGCCCATCGCGACTATGGCCCGCAGGATCTGTCGTTCAACTGGATGCCGCTGGACCATGTGGGCGCGGTGGTGATGTTCCATCTGCGCGATCTGGCCGCAGGGGCCGGGCAGATCCATGCGCCGATCGATCTGGTTCTGGCCGAGCCGCTGAACTGGCTGCGCTGGATGAGCCGCGACCGGGTGACGGTGAGCTGGGCGCCGAATTTCGCCTTCGGCCTGATCGTCGCCGAGGCGGCGCGGCCGGGGGCGCTGGACGGGATCGACCTGTCGGCGCTGCGCATCCTGATCAATGCCGGCGAGGCGATCGTGCCGCGCACCGCCCGGCGCTTCATCACCGCCCTGGCCCCGCACGGGCTGGGGCCTGCGGTGATGAAGCCCGAATGGGGCATGTCGGAAACCTGCTCTGCCGTGATCTGTTCCGACGGCTTCACCCTGGAGGGCACCACGGATGACGACATGGCCGCCGATCTGGGCGGCCCCGTGCCCGGCACCGCCTTCCGGATCGTGGAGGCGAGCGGCATGCTGCCGGTGGGGCGGCTGCAGGTGAAGGGGCCGACGGTGACCCCGGGCTATCTGGAAAACCCCGAGGCCAATGCCGAAGCCTTTACCGCGGACGGCTGGTTCGACACCGGCGATCTGGGCACGATGACCGGAGGCCGGCTGAAGATCACCGGCCGGGCCAAGGACGCGATCATCGTGAACGGCCGCAATCTGCACGCCCACGAGATCGAGGCGGTGGCGGAAGAGGTGCCGGGCGTGGCGGTATCGTGGACGACCGCCTTCGCCAACCGCCCGGCCGGGGCCGATACCGACCGGCTGGTGGTGACCTGGGTTCCCGAAGAACCGGTGATCGATCGCGAAACCGTGGCCGGCGCGATCCGCGCCCGCATCGCCCGCCGGCTGGGGGTGACCCCGGCGGCAGTGGTGGCGGTGCGGCGCGAAGACGTGCCCAAGACGGCGATCGGCAAGATCCAGCGCGCCCGTGTCCGCGCCGATTACGAGGCCGGCCGCTTCGGCGGGCTGGTGGCGGCCCCCGCCGCCGGCGCGCCCGACCAGGGCGTTGTTGACCTGCCGCTGGCCCGGCCGGTCTGGCGGCCGGCGGCCCTGCGCCGGCCCGATCCGGCGACGCGGGCGGTGATCCACCAGTCAGACGGCGGAGATGCCGTGGCGGCGATCGCGGCCCTGCGCGACCGGCTGGCGCCGCTGCTGACTGAGGGCAGCGGCCGATTGCGGGTGGTGCTGGGGGTGCGCGGGCTGGAGGCGATCGACCCCGGCGACCCGACGCCCGAACCGGCCACGGCGGCGCTGGCCGCCTGGGCGGCGAGCCTGGCGCAGGAAACCGCGCGGCTGGAACTGAGGGTGGTGGATCTGGACCCGGGCGCCGATGCCGCGGCCAGAGAGGCGGAGCTGGCCGAAGAGGCCGGGCATGCCGACCCCGAACCGGTGGTGGCCCGGCGCGGCAGCCGGCGGCTGGCCCGCCGTCTGGAACCGCTGGACATGGACCTGCCTGCACCCCGGGTGCTGCCGATCACGGCGGGCGGCATCTGGCTGCTGGCCGGCGGGACCGGCGGGCTGGGGGTGGAACTGGCGGAGCTGCTGGGCCGGCGCTTCGGGGCGCGGCTGCTGCTGGTCTCGCGCAGCGATGCCACGGCGGACCCGATGAAGGCGGCGCGGCTGGCGCGGCTGAGCGCGGCCGGGGTGGAGCATCTGGCGATGACCGCGGATGTAACCGACCGCGCAGCGCTGGACGCGGCCATTCATGCGGCCCGGAGCCATTGGGGCGCGCCGCTGGCCGGTATTGTGCAGATGGCGACCGACGGGGCGCTGGACGCACAATGGGCGGAGATGGCCGATCGCGGCGGGCTGGCCGACAGTGATGCGGCGCTGGCGGCGACCATCGGCCCGAAACTGGAGGGCACCCGCAATCTGGTCGCGATCGCGCGCGACCATGGCGACCTGCCGCTGATCGGCTTCGGCACGGTGAACGCGCTGTTCGGCGCGCCGACGCTGGGCGCCTATTCGGCCGCCAATGCCGCCATGGCGGCGGTGCTGGCCGGCGAACGCAGCCGCCGCCAGGCCATCGCAACGGCGGCAACCGGGCCGGTGACGACCATCGACTGGTCGATGTGGGACGGGCTGGGCCTGGCCCAGGGTGCCCCGGAACCCGCCCGCGCCCGCACCCGGGCGCTGGGCTACCGGATCATCGGCCGCAGCCAGGGCCTGCGGGCGCTGCTGGCGGCGCTGGCGCTGGACCGGCCGCGGGTGGTGGCGGGTGTGGATGCCGGCAGCCACCCGGTGATGCGGCGGCCGCGTGCGGCACCGCCGCGGCCGCTGCTGGTGCCGGTGACCCGGGGAAGCGTCATCAACGCCACCGACCGTTTCGGCCGGCGGGTGACGATCGGCACCGGGGCCGCCGCCCCGGCCGGGCCGGGCCCGGTTGCCGACCCGCCGCGCGGGCCGGTCGAGACCCGGATCGCGGCGCTGTGGTGCGAGCTGCTGGAACGGCCGGCGATCGGCCGGCACGAGAACTTTTTCGAGATCGGCGGCCATTCGCTGCTGCTGGCCCGGCTGCGCGCCCGGATGGTGCCGCTTGCCGGGCGCGAGATCGGCATCGTTGAACTGTTCCGCCACCCCACCATCCGCGACCTGGCCCGCCTGGTTGCCGCAGACACCGCCGAGATCGAGGCCGGGGAATGACCGTCGACACCGCCGACACCGCGCAGAGCTTCCCCGTCCACACCGTGCCGATCGCCGTGACCGGCCTTGCCTGCCGCGCAATCGGCGTGGACGGCCCCGATGCCCTGCGCCGGGTGCTGCTGGAAGGGCGCGACGTGCTGGCGCGCCATGATGCCGCCGATGCCGCGGCCCTGGGCGTGCCCGCCGCCCTGGCGCGGGATCCGCGCTATGTCGGCACCGCAGCGATGCTGCCGGGGCAGGAGAGCTTCGACCACGCGCTGTTCGGCCTGTCGCTGCGCGAGGCGGAGCTGCTGGACCCCCAGCACCGGCTGTTCCTGGAACTCTGCCGCGAGGCGCTGGAAGATGCCGCCTGGCTTGCCCCGGCGGCCGGGCGCCGGGTAGGCGTGTTCGGCGGCTGCGGCAGCCCGATCTATCTGATGACCCGGCTGGCCGGTGCCGGTGCGGCGCTGGAAGCGGCGGGTGCGACGGCGCTGAGCTTTGCGGCCAAGCCGGATTTCCTGTCGCTGCGCGTGGCCTATCGGCTGGATCTGCGCGGGCCGGCGATGACCGTGCAGACCGGCTGTTCGACCGGCATGAGCGTGGTGCAGGCGGCCGTGGCCGCCCTGGCGGCCGGCGAATGCGAGGCCGCACTGGCCGGCGCCGCCTGCCTGACCCGGCTGGACCCGGCCGGCTATCTGCACCATCCGGGCGCGATCGAAAGCCCGACCGGCCGCTGCCGGCCCTTCGACGCTGCGGCCGACGGCACGGTCGGCGGCAGCGGCGGCGCGGTGGTGGTGCTGAAGCGGCTGGCCGATGCGGAACGCGATGGCGACCATGTCCATGCGGTGATCCGGGCGGTGGCGATCACCAATGACGGCGGCGCCAAGATCGGCTTCACCGCGCCGGGGGAAGCGGCCCAGGCCGAGGCGGTCGCACGCGCATTCCGTGCGTCTGGCATTCACCCCGATACGATTGGTTGCGTGGAAGCCCATGGCACCGCCACGGCGCTGGGCGACCCGATCGAGGTGGCGGCGCTGACCCGCGGCTTCCGGGCCGCCGGCGGCACGCGCCTGGCCCATGCGGCGCTGGGATCGGTGAAGGGCAATCTTGGCCATGCCGATGCGGCGGCCGGCATGCTGTCGATCGCCAAGGCGGTGCTGTCGGTGGCCCATGGCGAGATCTACCCCACCGCCAACACCACCAGGGCGAACCCCGAATTGCGGCTGGCCGAAACCCCGTTCCGCCTGCCGACCGCACCCGAAGCCTGGCCCGTCGCCGACCATCCCCGGCGGATGGCGGTGAACTGCTATGGCATGGGCGGCACCAATCTGCACGCCATTCTGGAACAGGCCCCGGCCAGGAACCCGCGCGCGGCAGCGCCCGCGGGCCCGCTGGTCTTCGTGCTGTCGGCCGCAGATGCGGAGATGCTGGAGGCGCTGGCGGCCCGGATGGCCGCGGCCTTCAGGGCCGATGATGCGCCGGCCGCCCTGGATGCCGCCTTTTCGCTGGCCACCGGCCGACCGGCCCTGGCGGCAAGGCGGGCGGTGGTGGCGCGGGATGTGGCCGAGGCCGCGCGGCTGCTGACCATGCCTGCCCCTGCCCTGCCGGTGCTGCGCGACCGGCCGGTCGTGATCGACGGCGCCGATGCCGGCTGGGCGGCGCTGCTGCCCGATCTGACCGACAGCCCCGATGCCCGCGGGCTGGTCGACGGGGTGGCGCCGGCGCGGTTGGTCTTCGGGCCGGACAATGCGCCGGGGGGCGATCCGGCAGATCCGCTGATCGTGGATGGCCGCGACCGGATGCAGGCGCTGGCGCGGCTGTGGTGCCTGGGGGTGCGGGTCGACTGGACGGCGGTGTTTGCAGGCACCAGCCCGCGGCGGGTGCCGCTGCCGGTGATGCCCTATCGCCCGACCCGCTGCTGGATCGACCTGGCACCGGCGGAGCCCGCGACCGCTGCGGCCGCGGCGCCGGTGGCTTTGACACCCGGTTTCGTCGAGGCCCCGCTTGCCGCCGGGACGGCGATGCCCGCAACCATCGTCACCGGATGTGCCGCGCCGACGACCGGCCTTGGAACCACCCTGCCGCTGGCCGAGGCCGGTGCAGTGACCGGGCGGGTGCTGCTGGTGCTGCCCGGGGCGCTGGGCCTGGCCGGACGCCGGCCGGCCGACCCCGAGGAACTGCGGCAGGCCAGGGCCTTGCATGACCGGCCCGGCGTGGAGCTGACGATCATCGACACGGCCGCGGCCGTGGATCTGCCGCCGGCCGCCGCGGCCGCCCTCGCGGCCCGCATCCGCGCCGAGGCGGCGGGCGATGCCCCGGCGGTCGCCTTCGACGGCGCCCGCCGGCTGGTGCCGGTGGCCGAAGCGGTGGCCGCCGACGAGGCGGCGCCGCTGACGGATGACGGCTGGCCGGCACCGGAAACAGCAGGGCCGGAGACCGCAGGACCGGAGCTGGCCGAACCCGCAGCTTCGGCCGCCGCGGCCCGGCTTGCCGCCCTGCCGGTGGAACCGGCGCGCGGGCCGGCGCTGGAGGCGGCATTGGACCGGCTGTGCGCCGCGCACAGCGTTGCCATGCTGCGCACAAGGGGGATCGCCCCGGTGCCCGGCGCCACCATCACCCGGGCCGAGCTGGACCGGCGGATCGGGCTGGTGCAGGGACAGGGACAGTTGGGACAGGGGCAGGGATGGCGCCGCATGCTGGACGCGGCCCTGGCCGATCTGGCGGCGGACGGGCTGCTGACCATTGCCGGCGACCGGCTGATCTGGGGGCCGGCGGTGGCCGATCTGCCGGCGCCGGATGTGGCGGCAGACCGGGTGCGGGCGATCGACCCCGATCATGCCGGGCTGGTGGCGCTGATCAACCATTGCATGGCGGCCCATGGCGAGGTCTTCGCCGGCCGGCGCCCGGCCACCACGGTGATTGCGGGGCGCGAGGCCGGGCGGCTGTTTGCGGGCGCCGGCCCGGCGATCGAGCGCCATTCCAGCCGGGCCCGGGTGCTGGATGCCGCGGCCGATGCGGTGGTGGCGGCGGTGGATGCCGCAGCCGCCGCCGGACGCACGGCCCGGATCGTGGAGGTGGGCGGCGGCACGGGGGCCTTCACCGGCCCGGTGCTGGACCGGCTGGCCGGCCGGGCGGTCGACTATCTTTTCACCGATGTGTCGGGCGAATTCGTGGCGCGGGCGCGGGCGACGCTGGCCGCACGCGGGCTGACCGGGGTGCGGGTGGCACGGTTCGACGTGTCGCGCGACCCGGCGGATCAGGGGCTGGAGACGGGGGGCGCCGATCTGGTGCTGGCGCTGGACGTGATCCACGCCACCGCCGATCTGGCCGTCTCTCTCGACAATGTCGCGCGGCTGCTGCGGCCGGGCGGGCTGCTGCTGCTGGCCGAACTGGTCATCGCCCGGCGCTGGGTGAACGCGATCTGGGGCCTTGCCACCGGCTGGTGGGTGATGGCGGATGACCGCACCACCTCTCCGCTGATCGATCCGGCCGCCTGGCAGCGGGTGCTGGAAGGCGCGGGCTTCGCGACCGAGGCGGTGCTGCCCGATACCGACGGCGCCGATACCCGCCTGTTCATCGCCCGCAACACCCGCACGACCCTGGCTGAGCTGGCGCTGTACGAGGGCGAGTTGCCAGAGCCCCTGCCCCCCGCCATGCGACATGTGCTGATACGCCCGGCCGCGGCGGGTGATCTGGTCGCCGCCGCCCTGGCCGGGGCCGAGGCGCGGGCGCTGGAATGGGCGACCGGCGCCGAAGCAGTGGCCTGGACCGGCGACGGCCGGCCCGATGCCCGGCTGCGCGGCCTGCTGCGGCATACGCGGGCCGCGGTGCTGATGCCGCCTGCCGCCGCCGATGCGGCGGGGGCGGCAGCGGCGGCGGCGGTGGATGGCGATGCGGCCTTCGCCCTGGTGGCGGGGCTGTGGCACGACCTGCTGGGGGTGATGCCCGAGGATGCTGCCGCCGATTTCTACGCCGCCGGCGGCGACAGCCTGATCGCCACGCGCCTGCTGGCGCTGCTGGCCGAACGCCACGGGCTGGAGTTGCCGGCCTCTGCGCTGTTTGCGGCAACCACGGCGGGCGAGATGGCCGGGCTGATCCGTGCCGCGGCCCCGGCGGCGGCGGAACCGGCCGCGATGGAGAGCGATGCCGACCTGCTGGACCTGCTGGCCGATATCGAGAGCATGTCGGATGACGAGATCGCCGCCGCCATGGCCCGGCTGGAGGGGCAGGAACCGGATGGGCGGGAGGTCGCCGAATGACCGCGGATATCTCCGCCCGGCTGGACCGGCTGAGCCCGGCGCAGCGTGCGCTGTTCGAACGCATGCGCGGCAAGCGCCCGGACCCTGCCGCTGCGCCTGAAACAGCGCCCGACACCGCGCCAGAGGCGGCGCCGCTGTCCTTCGCGCAGGCACGGCTGTGGTTCCTGGACCGGTTGCAGCCGGGGAGCCCGGCCTACAACATCGCCTCTGCCGTCGAGATCCGCGGAGAGATCGACCCGGCGGCGCTGGATGCGGCGCTTCAGCAGGTGATCGCCCGCCATGGCGTGCTGCGGACGCGGTATGAGGAGGGGGCGGATGGCCCCCGGCAGATCGTGGACCCGGCCCCGCCCGGCCCGGTGCTGCGGCTGGCCGATGCGCCGGATGCCGCGGCGGCGGCGGCCCTGGCCACGGCGGAGGCGCGCCGGCCCTTCGATCTGGCCACGGGGCCGGTTTTCCGGCTGCTGCTGATCCGGACGGCACCCGCCCGGCATGTGCTGGCGGTGACGGTGCACCATATCGCCGCCGATGCCTGGTCGCTGGGCATTCTGTTCGACGAGCTGATGGCCGCCTATCGCGCCCGGCTGGACGGGCTGCCGGCGGATCTGCCGGTGCTGACCACCTCTTACGCCGCCTATGCCGCGGAACAGCGCGCGGCGCTGGATGCGGCGGCCGAGGCCCGGCTGCTGGACTGGTGGCGCCACCGGCTGGACGGGCTGCCGGTGCTGGACTGGCCGGCGGGCCCGCCCCGGCCGCCAGTCCAGCGTTTCGAGGGCGCGGCCCGGCGCTTCGACGTGCCGGCGGCGCTGACCGCGGCCGTGGAGGCGCTGGGCCGGCACCATGGCGCGTCGACCTTTCAGACCCTGATGGCGGCGGCGCAGGTTCTGATCCATCACGAGACCGGCCAGCGCGATTTCGCCCTGGGCGCGCCGGTCGCCAACCGGCGGCGGCGCGAGCACGAGGCGCTGATCGGGTTTTTCGTCAACACCCTGCCCTTCCGGGCCAGGTTCGACGACGACCCCGCCTTCACCACCTGGCTGGAACGGCTGCGCGACGATGCGCGCGCGGTGCTGGCCCATCAGGATCTGCCGTTCGAGAAACTGGTCGAGGCGCTGGAAGACACCCGCGACCCCAGCCGCAACCCGCTGGTGCAGGTGGTGCTGGCCTTCCAGAACGCGCCGGTCGGCAGCGGTACCGCCCCCGGCGGGTTGAGCCTGCGCGGGCTGGAGACCGATCAGGGCATCGCCCGCTTCGACCTGGAGATCCATCTGACCCGCGCCCCCGGCGGCGGGCTGGCGGGCATGATCCTGTACGACACCGCGCTGTTCGATGCGGCGCGGGTCGACCGGCTGGGGCGGCGCTTCGTGCGGCTGCTGGAGATGGTGGCGGCCGATCCCGGACAGCGGATCGGCGATCTGGTGCCGCTGCTGGACGAGGATCTGGCGGCGATCGCGGCCGCCGCCCCCGCGGTGCCGCCGGCGGCGGAACTGGTGCCGGTGCGGCTGGCGCGCATGGTGGCGGCGCGGGCGGCGGCGCCGGCCGTGGAGGATCCGGGCGGCGGCATCGACTATGCCGGGCTGGATGCGGCCGCGGCCCGGCTGATGCAGGCACTGGCGCGTTCGGGGATCGGCCGGGGCGATGTGGTGGCGGTGATCCTGTCCCCGGGGCGGGCCGCCGCTGCGGCGGCAATGGGCATCTGGGCGGCGGGTGCCGCCTATCTGCCGCTGGACCCGCGCCACCCGCCGGCACGGCTGGCGGCGCTGATCCGCCGCGCCGGCGCGCGGGCGGTGGTGGCGCCGGCCCTGCCCGAAGGGGTGGAGCTGCTGCCGCGGCTGGATGTCGACGTCGGCCCGGATAACGGCGGTTTCGGCAATGGCGGGGCGGCGGCGCGGGCGGCCCGGATCAACACGGCGGAGGATGCCGCCTATCTGATCTTCACCTCCGGCTCGACGGGCGAGCCCAAGGGGGTGGTGGTGCCGCATGGCGCGCTGGCGGGGCTGGTCGACTGGCATGTGAATGCCTTCGGCACGGGGCCGGCCACCCGGGCGAGCCTGGTGGCCGGCCCCGGTTTCGACGCCGCGGTCTGGGAAATCTGGCCGGTACTGGCCGCGGGCGGCACCGCGGTCGCGGCGGATCCCGCCATGCTGGCCGATCCGGCGGCGCTGGCCGGCTGGCTGGTCGACCGGCGGATCACCCAGGCCTTCATGCCCACCCCGCTGGTCGGCGGGCTGCTGGGCCGGGCCTGGCCGGCGGAGACCGCACTCCGCCTGATGCTGGCGGGGGGCGAGCGGCTGACGGACCGGCCGCCCCAGGGCCTGCCCTTCCGGCTGGTCAACAATTACGGGCCGACCGAGGCGGCGGTGGTCGCGAGTTCAGGGACGGTGTCTCCGGGGCCGGCGGCGAGTATCGGGCTGCCCGATATCGGCGGGGCGATCACCGGGGCGCGGCTGCATGTGCTGAATGCGGCCAGCCGGCCGGTCGGCATCGACATGCCGGGTGAACTGCATGTCGGCGGGCGCGGGCTGGCCCGGGGCTATGCCGGCGATCCGGTGCGCACGGCGCTGGCCTTCCGGCCCGATGCCACGGGCGATGGCGTACGGCTGTATGCGACCGGCGATCTGGTGGTGCTGCGGGCCGATGGCCGGCTGGATTTTCTGGGCCGGGCCGACGACCAGGTGAAACTGCGCGGCCACCGGATCGAGCCCGCAGAGATTGCGGCCGCGATCCGCGCGCTGGACGGCGTGCAGGATGCGGCGGTGATCCTGCGCGAGGACGGCGCCGAGCCCCGGCTCTGCGCCTACGTGGTGTCGACGGCCGCACCGGCGCGGCTGGCCCGCCGGCTGCGCGACCGGCTGCCGGGCTATATGGTGCCGGCGGACTGGGTGCAGCTGGACCGGCTGCCGCTGACGACATCGGGCAAGCTGGACCGGCGGGCGCTGCCGGCGCCCGAGATGGCGGCGGCGACCGGGGCGGTGGCGGAAACCGCGGCCGAACGGCTGATCGCCGGCATCTGGGCCGAGGTGCTGGGCCGGAAGCTGCCGCCCGGCCGCGACGATGATTTCTTCGCCCTGGGCGGCCATTCCCTGGCGGCGGCACGGGTGGCGGCGCGGCTGCAGGCGGCGGGGCGGCCGTTGCCGCTGGCAACGCTCTTCCGCGCCACCACACTGGCGGCGCTGGCGGCGGAGCTGGAGGCGGCGGCCGCGCCGGAGGATGACGACAGCATCGATCTGCCGGACTTCGCGCCGGTCGTCGACGGCGAGGTGCCGCTCAGCCCCGGCCAGGCGCGGTGGTGGTTCCTGGACCGGCTGGGTGCCGACCCGGCCGCCGCGGTGATCTCGGCGGCGCTGGATCTGACGGGGCCGCTGGATGTGGACCGGCTGGCGGCGGCCTTCGGGCAGATCGTCGCCCGGCATCTGCCGCTCCGCACCGCCATCCTGGCGGTGGACGAGCAGCCGCGGGCAGTGCCGCAGCCGGTGCCCATGCCCTGGCCGCTGCCGGTGCTGCCGGTCGCGGACGAGGCTGAGGCAAACCTGCTGGCACGGGACCTGGCGGCCCGGCCCTTCGATCTGGCGTCGGGGCCGTTCCTCCGCACGCATTTGTTGCGGTTTGGCGCTGAGAGACATCTTTTTGATTGTGGTTCTGCACCATGTCGCGGCCGATGGCTGGTCGATGGGGGTGCTGATCCGCGAGCTGCAGGATCTTTATGCCGGGCGGGCGCCGGCGCCGCTTTCGGTGGATTATCCCGCAACCGCGCGGCGGGCTGCCGCGCTGACCGGCCGGGATCTCGCCTTCTGGCGGGATCGTCTGGACGGGCTGCCGCCGCCGCAAGCGGTGCCGGGGCGGCCGGAAAACCTGCCTGACGCCGCCGATCCGGTCGTGGTGGTGCCCCTCCCCGAGGCCGCGAGCCGGGGGCTGGACGCGCTGGCACGCCGGGCGGGGGTGACGCCGTTCATGACGCTGCTGACGGCGGCACAGATCCTGTTCGCGCGGCTGTGGGGCACGCGCGATTTCGCGCTGGGCACGCCGGTCGCCAACCGGCCGGATCCGGCTTCGGAAGCCCTGATCGGCTTTCTGGTCAACACGGTGGTGCTGCGCAGTTCGCTGGCGCAAGCCGAGGACAGCCTGGACCGGCTGCTGGCGCGGGTAAAGGCCGATACCATCGCGGCGCTGGCCCATCAGGCCCTGCCCTTCGACCGGCTGGTCGAGGCGCTGGATGTCACGCGCAGCGGCACCGACAACCCGCTGTTCCGGGTGCTGGTCGCCTGGCAGCCGGGGGATCTGGCGACACCCGATCTGGCGGGGCTGGAGGTGACGCCCCGGCCCTCGCCCCTGATCGGCACGCGGCTGGATCTGGAGATCCACGGCCAGGCCGGGCCGGGCGGCTGGCATCTGGCACTGACCTACGCCCCGGCACGGCTGGCGCGCGCGGATGCCACGGCCATCGGCACCCGGCTGGCGCGGGTGCTGACGGCGATGGCGGCAGAGCCGGACCAGCGCTGGACGGCGCTGCCGATCCTGGGCGACGACGAAGCGGCGCGGATCGATGCGGCGGCACGCGGGCGCGCGATGACCCATCCGCGGGTGCTGGACGAGATCCTGGCGCGGGCGGCGGAAGACCCTGCCGCCCCGGCGCTGATCGACGGCCGGAGCAGCATCAACCGCCACAGCCTGACCGGGCGGGCGGCGGCGCTGGCGCAGCAGATTTGCAAGGCGCATGGCCGATCCGTGGGGTTGATGCTCGGGCGCGGTCAGGCGCATGGGATGGGGCTGCTGGGGGTGTGGCTCGCCGGGGCGGCGGCGATGCCGCTGGATCCCGATCTGCCGGATGCGCGGCTGAAGACCATGATCGAGATCGGCCGGCCGGCGGCGATCATCGCCGATCCGGCGCAGCTGGCGCGGCTGCGCGCGCTGACCGATCTGCCGGTGACGGTGCTGCCCGAGGGCGAGGCCGGCCCCCCGCCGGTGACGGTCGGACCCGACGATCCCGCCTATCTGCTGTTCACCTCGGGCTCTACCGGCACGCCCAAGGGGGTGATGGTGGCCTGGCGGACGCTGGACCAACTGACCGGCTGGCATCGCGCGCGGCATCCTGTGCCGGCGCCGACGCTGGGCTTTGCACCCCTGGGCTTCGACGTGTCGATGCAGGAGGCGGCGCTCGCCTGGGCCGAAGGCAGCCCGCTGGTGGTTACCGACGAGACGGTCCGGCGCGATCCGGCGGCGCTGATCGCTTTCATCCGCGCGCATCAGGTCGCGCGGCTGTTCCTGCCGGTGGTGATGCTGCATGCGCTGGCCGATCATCTGGCCGCCCATCCCGAGCGGATCCCGACCTCGGTTGCGCTGATCGCGACGGCGGGGGAGCAGCTGCGGATCACCGGCCCGGTGCGCGACTGGTGCCGGCAGAGCCGGTTCGCGATCGACAACCAGTACGGGCCGACCGAAACCCACGTCGTGGCGGCGGAGCTGCTGCCGGCCGACGCCGTCGACGACTGGCCCGACCGGCCGGCGATCGGCCGGCCGGTGGATGGCGCGGTGCTGTTCGTGACCGACCCGGACGGCCGGGTTCTGCCCGACGAGGTGGCGGGCGAGCTGCTGATCGGCGGCACGGCCCCGGCGATCGGCTATGCCGGCGATCCGCTGCGCACGGCCGAGCGCTTCGTGACCGGCCCCGACGGCAGCCTGGTCTATCGCACCGGCGACCGGGTGGTCCGCGGCCGGGACGGGCGGCTGACCTATCTGGGCCGGGCCGACGACCAGGTGAAGATCCGCGGCTTCCGGGTGGAGCCGGGCGAGATCGAGGCGGCGCTGGGCGCCCATGACGATGTCGCCCAGGTGCTGGTGACGGTGCGCCACATCGCCGGCGCCGCGACGCTGGTCGCCCATGTCGAACCCAGGGTGATGCCGGCCGACCCGGCCGGTCTCGCGGGCCGGCTGGCGGCCTGGCTGCAAACCCGGCTGCCGGCACCGATGGTGCCGGCGCGCTGGGTGATCAGCCCGGCCCTGCCCCGATCGGCCAATGGCAAGCTGGACCGCAAGGCCCTGCCGGCGGTGGACGGCATCCCCCCGGGGCAGAGCGTCGGTGCGGCACCGGCGACGGAAACCGAGACGGCGCTGGCCAGGATCTGGACCGCGATCCTGGGCGTGGAGACCGTGTCGCGCGGCGACGACTTCTTCGCACTCGGCGGCCATTCGCTGCGCGCGACCCAGCTGGTCGCCCGCATCGAACGGGAGCTGGGCATCCGGGTGCAGCTGGCGACGGTGTTCGAACAGCCGACCCTTCAGGGCCTGGCCGCGGCGGTGGACGAGGCGCGCACCGACGCGCTCGCCGACGATCTGGCGCTTCTGGACGACGACGAGCTTGCCGCCCTGCTGGGTGATGACGATCTGAGCGCCCTTCTGGGCGACGACGACCTGAGCGCCCTTGCGGGCGACGACGATCCGGAGACCGCCGCATGACCGACGCCCCCCGCCCCTCGGCCGAGGCGCTGCGCGCGAAACTGAAAACGCTCTCGCCCGAACAGCGCGCGGCGCTGGAACGCAGGCTGGCGGCAGCCAAGGCGGGGGCCGCTGCCACCGGCACGGCAATCCCGCGCATTCCGCGCGACCCCGCGCCGGCGGCATCCTTCGCGCAGGAACGGCTGTGGTTCATCGACCGGCTGGCACCGGGCACTGCGGCCTACAACCTGCCCGCCGTGCTGCGGCTGGCGGGCGCGCTGGACCACCGGGCGCTGGAAGACGCCATCGGGCGGATCGTCGCCCGGCACGAGGCGCTGCGCACCGCGCTGGTCGAACGCGACGGCCGGCCGGTGCAGCTGATCGCCCCGCCGCCGGCTGCCTGGCCGATCGCGGTCGAGGATCTGAGCGACTGCCCGGCGGAGATGGTGACGGCACGGGTCGCCGCCGAGGCAGAGACGCCCTTCGATCTGGCCCAGCCGTTCAAGCTGCGCAGCCGGCTGCTGAAACTGGCCGCCGACGACCATCTGCTGCTGATCACCCTGCATCATGTGGCATCCGACGGCTGGTCGCTGGGGGTGCTGACCGCCGAAATCGGCACGCATTACGCGGCGGCACGCGCGGGCCGCGAAACCGACCTGCCGCCGCTGGCCTGCCAGTATGCCGATTTCGCCGCCTGGCAGCGGGGGCGGCTGAGCGGGGCGGCGCTTGAGCGCGAGATCGACCACTGGCGCCGCACCCTCGACGGCTTCGTGCCCGGCGAGTTCCCGACCGACCGGCCGCGGCCGGCCGAGCAGCGCTTCGAGGGCGCGGTGGTCAGCCGCCGGCTGCCGGCGGCGCTGGCTGCGAAGGTCGATGCCGCGGCGCGGCGGCACAAGGCGACGCCCTTCATCATTCTGCTCGCCGCCTTCAACGCCCTGCTCGCCCGCTGGTCGGGCGAGGTGGATGTATCGGTCGGCATCCCGGTCGCCAACCGCACCCATCCCGATCTGGAGGCGCTGATCGGGTTTTTCGTGAATGCGCTGGTGGTGCGGGTGCCGCTGGACGGCGACCCGACCATGGACGAGATCATCACCCGCAGCCGGGCGGCGGCCACCACCGCCTATGACCATCAGGACCTGCCCTTTGAACGGCTGGTGGCGGAGCTGGCGCCCGAGCGCGACCCGTCGCGGCCGCCGCTGTTCCGGATCGCCTTTGCGGTGCAAAACGCGCCCCGGGGCAGCGTCACCCTGGCCGGGCTGGAACTGCGCCCCTTCACGGCCGAAATCACCCGCACCCGCATGGAGATGGAGTGGCATGTCTTCGAGCGCCGCGACGAGACCGGCGCCGCGGCGGGGCTGGACCTGGTCGTCGCCCATGCGACCGCGCTGTTTGGCCGGGCGACGGTCGAACGGCTGATCGACGGCTTTGCGGTGCTGCTGGAAGCGGGGCTCGACCGGCCGGAGACGCGGCTGTCGGCCCTGCCGGTGATGACGGCGGCCATGGAAAGGGCGGTGATGACCGCGGGCCGCGGGCCGGCCCCTGAGGCCATCCCCGCCCCCGACCTCAGCCGGGTGCTGGCAGAACGGCTCGCCACCGACCGGGTGGTTGTGGCCGAGGCCGGCGGCCCGCGGCTGACCGGCCACCAGTTGCAGGCGCGGGTGGAGCGGATGGCGGCGGCGCTGGCCGCGCGCGGGCTCGCCCCCGAAACCCCGGTGCTGCTGCTGATGGATCGCGGCATCGACCAGATCACCGCCACCCTCGCCATCTGGCGGGCGGGGCTCTGCCAGATGCCGGTCGATCCGGCCCAGCCCGATGCGCGGCTGGCGGCGATGATCGCCGGCGGTGCCCCGGGGCTTGCGATCAGCGATCCTGACGGCCTGGCACGGCTCTCCACCCTCGCCCCCGATTTGCCCCGCTGCGGGCCGGCGGACCTTAATGCCGAGCCGCGGCCGCTGCCGGCGGTGCATGGCGACCAGCTCGCCTGGATGATCTTCACCTCCGGCTCGACCGGCACACCCAAGGCGACGCTGGTGACCCATGGCGGCGCGCTCAACACCGGTTTCGCCCAGGCGCGGATGCTGGGGCTGGGGACGGAAGACCGGGTGGCGCAACTCGCCTCGCCCGGCTTCGATGCCGCCCTTTCGGAACTGCTGATGGCGCTGATCGCCGGGGCGGAACTGATGCCGGTGCCGGCGGCGGTGGCGCGCGACCCGCTGGCGCTGGGCGATTTCCTGGCGGCCGAACGGGTGACGGTGGCGACGCTGACCCCGACCATGCTGGCGGCGATCGGCCGGGATCTGCCCGATCTGGCGGTGCTGCTGGTCGCCGGCGAGGCCTGCCCGCCCGAACTGGTCCGCCGCTTCGCCCCCGGACGGCGGATGGTGAATGCCTATGGCCCGACCGAATGCGCGGTCTGCGCCACCATGGCGGTCGGGCTGGACGCAGAGGCGGGCCCGCCGCCGATCGGCTCCGCGATCGACGGCGCGGAACTTCTGATCCTGGACCCGCGCGGCCGGCCGGTGCCGGATGGCGTTGCGGGCGAACTCTGCATCGGCGGGGCAGGCGTCGGCCGCGGCTATGCCGGGCGGGCGGACCTCACCGCCGAACGCTTCGTGCCCCACCCCGCCCCCGACCGGCCCGGCGCCCGGCTCTATCGCAGCGGCGATCTGGTCCGCCGCCGGCCGGATGGCGCGCTCGACTATCTGGGCCGGATCGACACCCAGATCAAACTCGGCGGCAACCGGATCGAACCCGGCGAGATCGAGGCGGTGCTGCGCGCCGACCCGGATGTGGCCGATGCGGTGGTGGATGTGATCGAGATGGAGAGGCCGGTTGCGGCCGCGCCCGCGGATGCGGGCAGCGGCCCGGCGATCGCGCTCCGCCCCGCCGACGCCCTGGCCGATGGCCGGCGGCTGGAACTCTGGCCCTCGATCGCCGAGCATTTCGTCTATGACGAGACGCTCTACCACGCCATGACCCATGACGAGGCCCGCAACGCCCATTACCGGGCGGCGATCCGCGCCGCGGTGCCGGGCAAGGTGGTCGTGGATATCGGCACCGGCGCCGATGCCATCCTGGCCCGGCTATGCGTCGAGGCGGGCGCCGCGAAGGTCTATGCGGTGGAGCTGCTGAAAGCCTCGGCCGACGCCGCGCGCGCGACCGTGCGGCGGCTGGGGCTCGACGACCGGATCATCGTCGTCGAAGGCGATGCCCGGCGGGTGACCCTGCCCGAGCCCGCAGACATCTGCGTGTCGGAAATCATCGGCCCGATCGGCGGCTGCGAAGGCTCTGCCGTCATCCTGAACGATGTCTGGCGGCTGCTGAAGCCCGGGGCGGAGATGATCCCGGCGCGCACGGTGTCGATGGTGGCGGGGCTGGAACTGCCGGCCGGTTTCCGCGAGGCGCCGGGCTTTTCCAGCCTGACCGCCGGCTATGTGCGGCGGATCTTCGAGGATCGCGGCGGGCCCTTCGACCTCAGGCTCTGCCTGAAGGGCATCGGCCCCGATGATCTGCTGACCGATGCCGCCGTGTTCGAGGATCTGGACCATGCCGGGCCGGTTGCGACCGAAAGCCGGCATCATGTGGTGCTGACCACCCGCCGCGCCGGCCATCTGTCGGGGCTGACCGTCTGGCTGAAACTGGAAGCCGCGCGCGGCCGGGTGATGGACACGCTGGGCGAGATCTGCTGCTGGCTGCCGGTCTTCCTGCCGGTCTTCGGCGAGGGCCGGCCCGTGGCCGCGGGCAGCCGCATCGCCATGACCATCACCCGCACCCTGCATGCCAACGGCATCAACCCGGATTTCCGGCTGACCGGCACGATCGAGATGCCCGACGGCACCAGCGAGCCCTTCGACTGGTTCTCGCCCAATCATGGTGCCGAAGCGGGCTTCCGCGCCTCGCCCTTCTATCGCCGGATCTTCCCCGAAACGGCAGTGCCCGACCTGCCCACCCCGACCGCGTCTCCCGCCACCGATCGCCGGCTGGTCGCCTGGGTCACGCCGCGCGGCGGGGCCGACCCCGAGGGCGATGCGGCGCTGGCCCGCGACCGGGTGGAGGAATGGCGGGCACTCTACGAGACCGCAGGGCCGGCCGCGGCAGAGACGGCAGCAGATCCGACGCCGGAGACGGACCCCGGAGACGCCCTCTTCGCCGGCTGGAACAGCAGCTATACCGGCCGGCCGATCCCGGTCGACGAGATGCGCGACTGGCGCGACCGGACGGTGGCGGCGATCCGCCGCGCCCTGCCGGCGGGGCGCCCGGCCCATATCGCCGAGATCGGCTGCGGTGCCGGGCTGCTGCTGGAACCGCTGGCGCCGGCTGCCGCCTCGATCCTCGGCACCGATTTCTCGGCCGCGACGCTCGCCGGGCTGGAAACCCGGCTGGCGGGCCATGGCTGGGGCCATGTCCGGCTGGAACGCCAGGAAGCCGCCGACCCGCTGCCGATCGACCGCCCGGTCGATCTGGTGGTGATGAATTCGGTGGCGCAGTATTTCCCGGCGCCCGCCCATCTGGAAAAGGTGCTGCTGCGGATCGGCGCGGCCCTGGCCGGGGGCGGTGCCGCCTTCCTGGGCGATATCCGCGATCACGGGCTGGCGGAGATCTTCCATGCCTCGGTTCTGGCCTTTCAGTCCGGCGGCGCCCTGCCCGACCGCGACAGCGTGGCCCGGGCGGTGGCGGCGGATGAAGAGCTGATGCTGGACCCGGCCTGGTTCCACGGCCTGATCGGCCGCATCCCGGGCCTCGCCCATGTCGAAACCCTGATCAAGCGTGGCCGGGGCGACAACGAGCTGGTGCGCTATCGCTATGACGTGATGGCGGTGTTCGGCCCGGCCCCCGCGGCCATCCGGCCCGAGGCCACGCTGCCCTGGCCGGGTGCCGAAGCGCTGGCCGCGCGACTCGCCGGCCTGACCGGCGCGCTGGAAGTGACCGACATCCCCGATGCGCGGATCGCCGACGACACCGCCCGCGGGCAGCGGCTGGGGCTGGTGTCTGCAACTGCTACGGGTGAACCCGCCCATCCTGACAGCCTGCACGAGATGGGCGAAAGGCTGGGCCGGGCGGTGCGGCTGGCGCCGGCGGCCTCCGGCATCGCAGGCGCGATGGATGCGCTGTTCGATGTGCCGGGCCTCGCCGACGACCCGCTGGCCCGGGGCTGGATGCGCAGCCCCGTGTCGCGGGGCCGGTTGGCAAACGATCCCTTGGCGCGCCGCCGCAAGTCCGCCCTCGCCGACCGGCTGCGCCGCCGGGCGCGTGAGGTGCTGCCGGCGGCGATGGTGCCGCAGGCGGTGATGGTGCTGGACCGGCTGCCACTCGGCGCGTCGGGCAAGCTCGACCGGGCGCGGCTGCCGCGGCCCGAGACGGCGGCCGGCCGCCATCCGGCGCGCGATCCCGCCCGCGCCCTGCCGGCCGACCGGCTGGAAGCGGCACTCCTGGCGCTGTGGGAAGAGCTGCTCGGCACCGCGCCGATCGGGGTGGAGGATGATTTCTTCGCCCTGGGCGGCCATTCCCTGCTGGGGGTGCGGCTGGTGGCCGAGGTGAAGGCGCGGCTGGGCGGCACGGTGCCGCTGGACCTGCTGATGCGCGCGGGCAGCGTGCGGGCGATGGCCGTGCATCTTAAGGAGGCCGGCGACCTGGCGGACGACGGCGAGCTGGCGGACGACGGCGCCGGGACGGGCCGCCTGGTGCCGCTCCGCCGCGACGGCAGCGGCGCCCCGCTCTTCTGCCTGCCGCCGGGTGGCGGCACGGTGTTCTGCTACGGCCCGCTGGTCGACCGGCTGGCCCCAGGCCGCCCGGTCTGGGGCCTGCAGGCGGCAGGCGTCGAGCCGGGCGAGACCCCGCATGAAAGCCTGGAGGAGATGGCGGCCGCCTATCTGGCGGCGATCCGCCGCATACAACCGAAAGGACCGTATCACCTGATCGGCTGGTCCTTCGGCGGGCATGTCGCCTATCAGATGGCGGCGATGCTGGAGGCGGCGGGTGAAGAGGTCGCGCTGCTGGCCCTGCTCGACACCTTCCCGCCCGAACATGTGCCGCGGGTGGATGAACGCTACCGGCGCGAGGAAGCCTATCTCGCCTATCTGGCCGGGCTGGCCGGGCTTGCGGTCGCAGAAGACGAGCTGGCACCGCTCACCTCGCCGGCGCGCCTCCGCCTGGTGGCGGACCGCGCGGTCGCGGCCGGCGCCCTGCCCGCCCGCGACGCCGAGGGCACGGTGCGCCGCCTGCTGGCCCTGACCCAGATCTCGGGCCGCCTGGCGCGCGAGGCGACCCTGCCCGCCTATGGCGGCCCGCTCGCCATGCTGCGCGCGGCCGAGGCCCTGACCCCGGCCCTGGAAGATCTGGCCCGCCGCGACCCGGCCTGCGGCTGGGGCCGCCACGCCACCGGCCGGCTTGCCACCGCAACCGTGCCGGGCCGCCACGACACGATGATGACCGCCCCCCATGTCGACCGCCTGGCAACCGTGATTGACCATCTGCTGACGCAGACTGTCACCGAGACGGCGGCAGGGTAAGATCAGACCAGACCAACCACCAGAAGACACCCCCCGGGGGGGACCGGATACAGGAGACGCAGGATGAGCTGGGACGACGAAGAAGACCGCACGATCTATGAAGTGGTCGTGAACCACGAGGAACAGTATTCGATCTGGCCCGCCGACCGCGACCTGCCGCTCGGCTGGAACAAGGCCGGCAAACAGGGCCCGAAGGCCGAATGCCTGGAGTATATCAAAGAGGTCTGGACGGATATGCGGCCGCTTAGTCTGCGGAAGAAGATGGAGGAGCAGGCGCGGGAGGCGGGGGAGAGGTGAGGTTTTGGGAATTTTTATTTCATCTTCACAATATTTCTCCAATATTAAATCACAACAGCAGTAAATTATCTATATATCTCTAAAATCGCCGCTTATTTAAAATATACAGAATCAGGGAGGAGGGATATGCCACATATTTATCAACTTGCTCTTCTTGGAGTACCAACTGATGCGCAGGTTTCCGAGATTGAAGAGGTCATCGGAAAGGCTGTGGGCATGTTTAATTTACGATTGGGGCATGATGTCGGATGGGAGGTTCGTCCCGAAGAGTTCAACCCAGATCAGCAACGTTCGTCTGCTGCGGTATTTTTCGGCGGTGAGAACCCACCTCTTGCCAACGTAGCAAAGCTTCTGAAACGAGGCATCCCTTTGCTGCCGGTGGCCACCGATGTCACCCGAATCGGTGCAGAAATCCCGACCTTACTGCAGCCGCTCAACTGCTTGGCGTACAGCGCTGGCGGGCCGCAACGTGTCGCAAGTGCTCTGCTAGAGTGTGCCGGGTTACTTCCTCGGCAGCGCCGGGTATTCGTAAGCTATCGTCGGGGCGAAGCTAGGGAGGCTGCCTTACAGTTGTTCGATGCACTGTCTGCTCGGCTCTTCGATGTGTTTCTCGATACACATGGAATTCCGCCTGCAGAAGATTTCCAGACAATGCTGTGGCACCGGCTTTGCGACTCGGATGTCCTACTCATGCTCGACACGCCTAGCTACTTTGAAAGCCGCTGGACGAGCGCAGAGTTCGGACGCGCGCTGGCGAAAGGTATTAGCGTCTTACGGGTTGGTTGGCCAGACTGCACGCCATCTGCGCGAACAGCCACAGCCAGTCGCGCAGAGTTATTGCCCGAAGAAGTGGATGCGGCCACAGGACGCCTCGCAGACAGCGCTGTGGAGCGAATCTGTCTTCAGCTTGAAGAAGTTCGCAGTCAAAGCCATGCGGTCCGTTCCGTCAATCTAGTGAGCAATTTGCGTAACGCAATTCAAACGATTGGCGGACAACTTGTCGGAGTTGGACCTAACAAGGCGGTCTACATCCAGCTACCGAATGGCCGGAATGTCGTTGTCTACCCGACGGTTGGCGTGCCCACGTCAACATCGTTGCATGACGCATCCACCAATTCGCCGGATCAGTCGGTTGCCGTCGTTTACGATCATGTTGGCTTGCATCCTCGGTGGCTGGGGCATTTGGACTGGCTGGGCCAGCATATCCACTCCGCACGGTGGGTCAAAGCCAGCGAGGCTGGGTGGCAATTTGCAGACTGGGAGGCCTGAATCGTGAGCGCAATCTTCCTTTCAGCCAGTGTCCCACTTGTCGGCCGCGGCTCGTATCACGAGACCGCCAATCCATTTCTCATCCAGTGCGCTGTGAGGGAGCTGGTCATAGCCGTCATCCGTCAGCACAAGATCGTGTGGGGAGGCCATCCCGCTATCACGCCCATGATTTGGAGCATCTGCGAGGATTTGGGGGTTGATTATTGTGGCGCCGTGATTCTGTATCAAAGCACGTTCTTCAAGGATCGCTACCCGGAAGAAAACGACCGCTTTCACAATGTGGTCTTCACCAACGCAGTTGCCGGTGACAGAGATGCGAGCCTGCTGCTAATGCGGGAAGAGATGCTATCGCGCGATGATCTCGTTGCCGCTGTTTTCATCGGCGGCATGGAAGGAGTGGAAGCCGAGCATGAACTCTTCAGGCAATTTCATCCGGCCGCCAAAGTCCTGCCCGTGCCGTCGCCAGGCGGGGCGGCCTTGAACTTGGCCAAAGATCAAGGCCATTTCACTGATGAGGATCTTGTTGATGTGGACTTTGCGCGACTTTTTCACACGCACCTCGCATCGAACATTCAAGGCGCAGCGGGCTGAATCTCCTCTACCGATTTGCACGGGCCAACAAAGGATTCGCCATGGCACGGAAAGTCTTCTATAGCTTTCACTATCAACGCGACGGTTGGCGCGCCTCCAAGATACGGAATATTGGTGTTGTGGAGGGCAACCCGCCAGCAAGCGATAACAAGTGGGAAGAGGTGAAGCGGGGCGGCAAGGCCGCAATCAAGCGCTGGATTGACAATCAACTGCAAGGGCGGACATGCACGATTGTTCTGGTCGGCGCCGAAACGGCGAATCGCCCGTGGATTCGGTATGAAATTGAGCAGTCATGGAATACTGGAAAGGGGCTCTTGGGGATACGAGTCCACAAACTGGTGGACCACAACCAGCAACCATCAGTTGCCGGGGGCAATCCGTTCGACTCATTTACCTTGAACGACGGTAGAAAGCTATCCACCGTCGTCCGCATCTACGATCCACCAGGGGCCACCAGCAGCGCGGCCTACAACCACATCAGTGACAACTTGTCGGGTTGGATTGAAGCGGCGATCGCTGCTCGGTAAGACCGCCAAGCCTCTCGTCAGAACAATGACCCGGTGCTCATGGGGCGCCCATAGAGCTCCGAGATTTGCTTCTGGAACTGCGTCTGCCCCCCGTAGCTAGGATGCCTCACGCAAACCACGGGTACAGAATCTGTGATGCGATGGGCCGCAGCGGCAGCATCGTTGCCGATGGCGACGATGCGAGAGGGGCGCAGCAAGACAATGAGCTGTTGGAGCAGATCTTCGCCAGCTCGCCTCTCACGCGCGTTGTGCTGCCGGTTGGTGAAAGGATCTCCTGATTCATGCGGGTGGAGAGGGAAGACGTTCCAAAGGAAGATGCGAGCATCAATGTGCTCCAGCATGCCCCATATGACCGCGGCGGTTCGTTCGGCCACGGCACTGCCTATCGTCGGACGCTCGGCGACCTGGTCGAGATCCCAACGCCTAGCGTGCTGGCTTATGTGAACGTCGTCGGTCAGAGCTAACCCAGTGCGGCGCCCTCCGCGATATCCGAGGTCTCGTCCGATCCATATGGCGTCTACGGGTTCCTCGGTTGCACGACGCAACATGGCGGACAGTGCGGCAGCACGGCGACGCGGTGCGTCGCGTCGATCATGAACTTCACAACGATCCGAGTATGGATTGAAGCAGTCTTCGAACTGCAGTGAAGCAACTGCATCAACAAATGGATGGGTCTTCATTTTTCAGACTCCAATGGCATGTATGTGATGGCACGTTGTTCGCGGTCTCCAATAATCCATCCACCTTGATTTAATTTGAGCTGGCGAAATACAGCATAACCATCCAGGATGGCCTTCTCCCAGAGTTTCAACGGACATTTCTCTACTTCGTAACCGCTCACGAACTCGCCAATTGTCTTGAGAATTCCAAGTGAAACCTTTTCCTGTTCCTCAAAGAAATTCAACTCTTTGGCCCTGGAAAAAATCCAGGCCGTAAGTCCTTCCTCAACGACGATGGCCCGGCCGCTGTCCTGCTCTTCATCGTATTTCGGATTGCTCTTTCGCTTGTGCTTGATTAATGCCCGTATCACCGGCGACCAATGCAAGATGGCTGCATAGGCAAAATGGAAGACATCATGGAACCGGTAGCCATCGCGATCGGCAATGTTGTCAGTCAGTGGCTCTCCAATGAATACACCTTTCCATTGGAGATAACTCTTGCCACTGCCCCGCTGATTAACCCGAATTTTGAAGTCCCTGGGTAGCTGTTCCTCAATTCCAAACTCACTGTCAAAATCAAGCCCGGCCAAGTCATCCGCTTGGGGCTCCAGAAACGCACCGCGAGCTTTCCGGAGATTACCACGAGCCACCTCCGAAAACGCTAGTTCGGCCGCATGGATCGCATCCAGATAGGCCCGTGCGAAGACAACCAGATCAGTGCGTGCAGGTGTGCTTCCCAGTAGGGCCGCCGCTGACTGCCCCAAGCGTACCAACGTGGCATCCAACGAAGCAGTCGCGGCGACAGGCACAGCGATATAAGCCAACGCACCTCCGGTGATGTCACTTGCAGCGCCCACATTCTTGAAGTTTCCGTGGTTCGCAGCTTCCGCGAAGATCTCTTCAAGAGGAATCTGCACGCGCCTGCAGATTGCGGCCAAATACCAGAGGGCGTCGCCAAACTCTTCTTCTGCCGCCTTCCTGAAACCCGGGTAAGAAGTTCTCTCTCGTACACTTTTCTTAGCCGTGGTCATTATTCCGCCGACTTCTCCGTATAGACCTTGGAGGACAGGGTCGAAGTCATGCGGATTAAGTACGTCTGTTGCGGCAATTTCCGCCGCATAGTCCGAGAGCAAGAGGGAGCCTTCTTTTTTCATCGGTCACCCGCGAAGAGTCAGCCATTCGAATGGAGCACCCTGATAACCACTCACGTCAAAGCTGCGAATCCATTGCTCAAGATTCGCAATCAGCTGCGCATCATCAAAGGTGGTCAGACCTCTTCCTCTTTTGCATAGAGGCCGATTCTGCTTGTCTTTCAGTTCCTCGGGAAACTTCGGCCCCTCGCCCCCGAAATACAGAAAGTCACTGCTAATCAGAACCCTGTTAACGCCCGTGTCGCGGGCGACATGGTCTGAATTGAGTGTGCCGTCGGGGCGGGAGTGAAATGAGTCTCGCTGCTGCCAAGCGGCTCCAGGCGCGGCCCTGAAGTAGATACTATCCCCGCAACTTTGCTTCCGGCTCCCATTGCGGTACGGCTTTTTAGCCTCGAACCGTGGGTCTGCGCCATACTCGTCAAATGTCATCGCCTCAGTCACGCGCATCGCATACACGAGATGCCCGCCACGTCGGACAGTTCTATCATTGCTCCCACTGCCGACCACCCAATCGCCGATGTCAGCGGATCTGCGGATACTGGGTTTGCAGGTCGCAAGCGTGCAGTAGCCGTAGAAGGGATTAGGTGCGAAACCACTGTCATATCGCACCACATAGGAGTGAATGCGAGCCATCAGCAGGGGTGCCGCTTGAGTGGAACCGGGTCGCAGGCGCCACCGTCAGGCTTCTCCCACGAGTCCTTCCCGTTGATCGCATCAATGATCGCATCGCCGTTCCACCCAACCAAAGCGTCAGCATATTCTTTCAGAGCCTCTGGGAGGTCGCATTCCTTCTCGCCATGCTCCCAAACACCAACAATGCGCTTGCCCTGTTTGGCCGCATATTCGATTTCCCAGTTCACCCAGTCACTGTCCTTGGTCTGGGGGGAAACGTAGCAAATGAACACTCCAGCCCATTTGATGGCAGGGGCAAGGATCTGTGTCTTTATATAGCTCTCATTGGTAGCATTGTTAAATTTCCCCGTATGGATAGAGGAATCCCTGATCTCCATCCCTTTCGGAGCCAGCAAATCCTTTAGCTTCTGGAGTCCATGATCGTCCTTGTGGACATGGCTAATAAACACATTCCTTTTTCCTGTCATTCAACCCCTCCAGCTTTACATCGATGGTCAAATGCGAATAGTGAGAATCCTACAATCAACATGCGATGGAAAACCTGTCGCTCTTATCAATTATCAGATCAAAATTATTCAGGACGCAATACAGAGAATGAGCGGCGTGACGGGTTGGAGGGAAGAAGGGGGGCAGACTGTTTGGTGGGGTCCAGACCGTTTAGTTAGGCAACGGTTCATTGCGACAAAACAGGTAGCGGTATAATCGCCCAGCAATCTCACCCCCTCCTCCCCCAAACCCCAAAAAACACCACCCAAAACACCACCGCCGCGACAATCGCCGTCGCCACCAGCGCCCAGCTCATGCCCACCGGTTCGGCCAGGCGCCAGATCGGTTCTGCCGGGGTGACTTCGGGGTTCTGGACGATGGAGAACAGCGACAGGTTGTTGGCGAGGTGGACGCCGATCGCCGGTTCCAGGCGCTGGGCCTTGACCGTCAGCGCGGCCGCGAACAGGCCGGCGATGAACAGGCTGGCATAGGTTTCGGGCGTGTTGGCGGGGCTGTAATGGTAGAGGGAGAAGATCAGCGCGGCGCCGATGGCGGCGACCACCGGGCGGCCGATCACGGCGTAGACGCCCTGGAGGGGATAGGCGCGGAAGACCAGTTCGTCGGAGGTCGCCTGGATCAGGTAGAGCACGAGGCCAAGGGCCAGGCCCGCGATCCAGCCTGCCGGTTCGAACACGAAGTTGAAGGTCACCGGCTGGCCGGCGAGCCAGATGCCGGCGAGCGAGGACAGCGTCACCAGGGGCAGATAGATCAGGAAGGCGAGGCCGACCAGCTTCAGATCATAGGTGCGCGTCGGCGAGATCAGGGTCATGAACGGCCGCTGGTTGAGCAGCCGGACAACCAGGAAGACGCCCAGGATCCAGATCGGGAACATCGCCATCCAGATCAGGAAGCCCACGATGTTGGCCGTGGTCGCGAACAGATTGACCATGGCGTCAGGGGGGCCGTAGGTATTGATTGCCCAGGCCTGGATCGGGCCGATCACCTGGGCCGCGCCCAGCGGCACCACCAGGAAGATGATGATCAGCCCGATGCCGTAGATCAGCTCGCTGCTGCGGCCGAGGCGGCCCATGTCGAGATAGGCATTGCTGCGGGCGGCCGGGCCGGGGCCGACGGCAGAGCCGGTTGCGGTTGCGGCAGGCCTGGCCGGTGCGGTGCTGGTCTTCTCGCTGGCGGTCATGGGCACCCCTTCGTGATCACCCCGGCCGGCTCCCGATACCCGGCACGTGTCGGGTGCCCACTCTATCACCAACCTGTGGCGATCTGCATCACGGAGTGCCTATCGATGCGCAATCTTTTCCGAAGGTTCACAACGTGCGGTCGCGGGCGGCGATCAGGCCGTTGACCAGGGCGACCAGGCCGATGCCGCTGAGCAGCCAGGCGACCAGCGACCAGCCGCCGGTGAGCTCGTGGATCAGGCCGATGGCGAGCGGCCCGAGTGCCGCAAGCGTGTAGCCCACCGACTGGGCCATGCCGGAAAGCCGGGCCGCCGTCATCGCATCGCCCGACCGCAGCACGATCATCACCAGCGCCAGCGCGAAACAGCCGCCCTGGCCGATGCCCAGCACCACCGCCCAGGGCCACATGGTCGCAACCGGCCCCCACATCATGCCGAGCATGCCTGAAATCGTGCAGACCATGATCGCCAGAACCCAGAGCTGCTGATTGCGCCGCCGGGCAGCCAGCACGGGCACGAACAGCGCCGAGATCGTCTGCACCAGCAGCGACACCGACACCACCAGCCCCGACATCACCACGCTGACGCCACGATCCTGCAGAATGCTGGGCAGCCAGCCGAACACCGAATAGGCGAGCGAGCTTTGCAGGCCCATGAACAGCGTGATCGACCAGGCCAGCGGCGAGGTCAGAAGCCGCGTGCCGGTATTGGGCCGGTGCCCCGCCCGGGTGTCCAGATGCCGCGCCGCCGGCCACCAGACCGCGGCGGCGAGCAGCGCCGGGATCGCCCAGACGCCCAGCGCCACCGCCCAGCTGCCGCTGGCCTCGGCAATCGGCGCGGTGACCCCGGCGGCGATCGCGGCACCGCCGCAGAGCGCCATGGTGTAGATACCGGTCAACAACCCGGCTTTGTCTGGAAACGCCTGTTTCACGACCCCCGGCAGCAGGACCCCGGCAATGCCGATGCCGGCGCCGCCCAGCAGCGAGCCGGCGAACAGGCCGGTGGGCCCGAAGAAGCCACGCAGCACCACGCCCACCGCGATCATCACCAGCGCCACCACCGCGGCGGCCGGCACGCCGATGCGGCGGGCGAGCATGGGGGCTGCCGGGCCGAACAGGCCCAGGCACATCACCGGCAGGGTGGTGACCAGGCTGGCGGTGGCGCTGTCGAGGCCGAGCGCGGCGGAGACGGTGCCGAGCAGCGGCCCGATGCTGGTGAGCGCCGGGCGCAGGTTCAGCGCCACCAGCACGATGGCGACGATCAGCAACAGCGCGGCGCCGCGGCTGACGGCGGCAGAGGATCGCGGGGACGAGGTGGACATGGTCACAGACCGGGGGCTTTCAGTGTGCGGAGGGGCTTGGTACGGGAGGCTTTCGGGGGCGAAGACGGGTCGGACAACCGGCCTTCGACCACCGCCATCAGCGGGGCCAGGAGGTCGCGTGCCGCCTGTGCCGCCCGGTCGGGATCACGCGCCGCGATGGCATCGCGCACCGCGACATGGGCAGCGAGGCTCGGCTCGGGCAGGCTCCGATCGGCGAGCGAGATGCGCAGATAGCGGCGCAGCTGATTGGTGAACCAGCCATAGAGTTCGGCGAGCGCCGCATTGCCGGCGGCCTCGGCCACCGACAGGTGGAAGGCGATGTCCTGTTCCAGATAGGTCTCGAAGGCGGCGGGATCACTTGGCGCCGGCTCGACCAGACCGCGGGCGGCCAGGGCGCGGTCGATGCGGGCCAGGCTGTCGGGTGTTACACGCAAGGCGGCCAGCCGTGCAGCCTCTACCTCCAGAGCCGCGCGCAGCTCCAGATGATCGCGCAGCCCGGCATTGGCGACCCGGCGCAGGGCGTCGGCCGGCTCGTCGACCGCCCGGACATAGGTGCCGTCGCCCTGGCGGACCTCCAGCAGGCCCAGATAGGCGAGCGCCCGCACGGCCTCGCGCACCGTGCCGCGGCCGACACCCAGGGCCTGGGCCAGTTCGGGTTCCGGCGGAATCCTGTCCCCTGCCCCCCAGCCATCCCGGCCGATCTGGGCACGCAACCGCTCGATCGCGGCATCGACGAGACTGCGCCGGGCGACGGCGCCGAGGCTGGACATGGCGGGCAGGCTCCGCTGACATCGGTTCAGCCGATCATCCGATGTTTTGGGCCGGGATGCGAGCGGGAATGGGGGCGAAAATGGGCGGCCCGACAGGCCGCCCTCAGGCGCGCCGCCGCCGGATCTCGGAGCGGAGGAGAGACACCGCACCCGCCGCCGACATCAGGGCGAGCGTGAACCAGGTGAGCGCATAGACCAGATGGCTGTCGGGGAAGCTGACTTTGGTGAGCCCGCCCACGGGATAGCCGCCGGGGGCGGTTTCCGCGGCATCGACGAAGTAGGGTGCCACCTCCGCCAACCCGCGGGCCCGGGCGATCGCTGCCACGTCGCGGGAATACCAGGCCTCCGCCGCCGGGTCGTTCTCGCGCAGGAAGCCGCCGCCGGGTTCGGTGATCCGCATCAGGCCGGTGACCCTGGTGTCGGTGTCGATCTGGCCGGCGGCACGGCTGGCGGGGTCTTTCCGATCGGGCGGGACGAAGCCGCGATTGACCAGCACGGTGAAGCCGCGATCGTCGGCGAAGGGCGTCACCACCCAATAGCCGGCGCCGAGATCGGTGGTGGCGCGGACCAGGGTCTCGCGGTCGTTCAGGAAGCGGCCGGAAAGCGCCACGCGGCGATATTCGTCACCGTCGCGGGTGATCCGGGACCAGGCATCAGGACCCGGGGCCGCGACCGGATCCTGATGGATGCGGGCATCGACGCGCGCGATCAGATCATGCTTCCAGGCCCGGCGCTCCACCTGCCAGATGCCGAGCGCCAGCCCGCCGGCAATGCCAATGAGAAAGAGGACGCCCACCAGAATGAGCGTCCCCGTCCTGCGGCCGCGCCGCCCGCCGGGAGGAGCCCCCTTTTCGGGACGCCCCCCTTCCGGCGTGATGTCGCCTTTCGGCTTGGTCACGGCAGCTGGCTCATGTCGTGGACCGGCATCATGTTGGTGTTCAGATGGTACATGACCCACATGGACCCGGCGAGGGTGATCGCCACGATGATGACGGTGAAGGTGAGGGACAGCATGTTCCAGCCGCCCTCGGAACTGACGTTCATGTGCAGGAAGTAGACCATGTGGACCACGATCTGCACGGCCGCGAAGGCCATGATCACCACGGCCGTGGTCTGGGCGTCTTCGATCACGCCGCCCATCACCAGCCAGAAGGGGATCGCCGTCAGGATGACGGAGAGGATGAACCCCTTCATATAGCCGCTGAAAGAGGCGTGGCCCGCGCCGTGATCGTCTTCGTGGGCGTGCCCGTGGGCGCCGTGGGCCTGGGCACCATGCCCGTGGACGTTGGCGCCGTGCAGGCTGTTCAGCTCCGCGCTCATCGCAGCATCCCCATCAGATAGACGAAGGTGAAGACGCCGATCCAGACGACGTCGAGGAAGTGCCAGAACATGCTGAGGCACATCAGGCGGCGGCGGTTGGCCGGAACCAGGCCGCGCTTCGAGACCTGGACCATCAGCGTGACCAGCCAGATGGTGCCGAAGGTAACGTGCAGGCCATGGGTGCCGACCAGGGTGAAGAAGGCCGACAGGAAGGCGCTGCGCTGCGGCGTGGCACCGATATGGATCAGATGCGCGAACTCGTAAAGTTCGATCGAGAGGAAGGCGAGGCCGAAGAGCCCCGTGATTCCCAGCCACATCTGGGTCTCGGCCACCTTGCGCTTCTCCATCGAGATCATGGCGAAGCCGTAGGTGATGGACGAGAGCAGCAGCATGGTGGTGTTGAGCGCCACCAGCTCCAGGTCGAACAGGTCGCGGGGCGCCGGCCCGGCGGCATAATTGCCACCGAGCACGGCATAGACCGCGAAGAGCGCCGCGAAGATCAGGCAGTCGCTCATCAGGTAGATCCAGAAGCCGAGATACGTGCTGCTGCCTTCGGCGTGCGCGTGCTCTTCTTCCAGGTAGAACGGGCGGGCCTTTGCGGCCCGGCCCGAGGCCGGACGACCCGAAGCGGAGGGGGCGCCGTGAACGGTTGCAGTCATGTCGTCACCCCTGAACCGCGAGCTGGCGGGTCCGCTCGGCTTCCGTCTTCTCCACGGTTTCGACCGGGATGTGGAAGTCGCGGTTGTAGTTGAAGGTGTGATAGATCGCCGAGCCGATCAGCGCCACGAAGGACACCGCCGCCAGCCACCAGATGTACCAGATGAGCGCCACGCCGAGCACGACGCTGAGCCCCGCCAGGATGATGCCGGCGCCGGTATTCTTGGGCATGTGGATCGAGCGGAAGCCCATCTGCGGACGCTGATAGCCGTTCTGCTTCATGTCCCACCAGGCATCACGATCGTAGATGACCGGGGTGAAGGCGAAGTTGTAGTCCGGCGGCGGCGACGAGGTCGCCCATTCCAGCGTGCGCGCATCCCAAGGGTCGCCGGTGGTGTCGCGCAGCTTGTTGCGGTTGCGGACACTGACCGCGATCTGGATCAGGAAGGCGGCGATGCCGCCGGCGATCATCACCGCACCCAGGGCGGCGATCACGAACCAGATCTGCAGCGACGGGTCGTCGAAGACCCGCATGCGGCGGGTGACGCCCATCAGGCCCAGCACGTAGAGCGGCATGAAGGCGAAGTAGAAGCCCACCACCCACAGCCAGAACGAGACCTTGCCCCAGAAGACGTCGAGCTTGAAGCCGAAGGTCTTCGGGAACCAGTAGGCGATCGCGGCGAAGGCGCCGAACAGCACGCCGCCGATGATGACGTTATGGAAGTGAGCGATCAGGAACAGGCTGTTGTGCAGCGAGAAATCCGCCGGCGGCACCGCCAGCAGCACGCCGGTCATGCCACCGATCACGAAGGTCAGCATGAAGGCGACCGTCCACATCATCGGCAGCTCGAAGCGGATGCGGCCGTGATACATGGTGAACAGCCAGTTGAACATCTTCGCGCCCGTCGGGATCGAGATGATCATGGTGGTGATGCCGAAGAAGGCATTCACGCTGGCGCCCGAGCCCATCGTGAAGAAGTGATGCAGCCAGACGATGTAGGAGAGGACGGTGATGGCGACGGTCGCATAGACCATCGACTTGTAGCCGAACAGGCGCTTGCCGCAGAAGGTCGCGGTGACTTCCGAGAACACGCCGAACATCGGCAGGATCAGGATGTAGACCTCGGGGTGGCCCCAGATCCAGATGAGGTTGACGTACATCATCGGGTTGCCGCCGAAGTCGTTCGTGAAGAAATTGGTCCCCACGTAACGGTCGAGCGACAGCAGAGCCAGAACGGCGGTCAGGATCGGGAAGGCGGCGACGATCAGGACGTTGGTGCAGAGCGAGGTCCAGGTGAAGACCGGCATCTTCATCATGGTCATGCCGGGCGCGCGCATCTTCACGATGGTGCAGATCAGGTTCACGCCCGACAGCAATGTGCCGACGCCCGCGATCTGCAAAGCCCAGATGTAATAGTCGACGCCGACATTCGGGCTGTAGGCGATGTTCGACAGCGGCGGATAGGCGAGCCAGCCGGTCTGGGCGAATTCACCCACGAACAGCGACATCATGATCAGGACCGCGCCGCCGGTGGTCATCCAGAAGCTGAAATTGTTCAGGAACGGGAACGACACGTCGCGGGCGCCGATCTGCAGCGGCACGATGTAGTTCATGAGACCCGTGACGATGGGCATCGCCACGAAGAAGATCATGATCACGCCGTGGGCCGTGAAGACCTGGTCGTAATGATGGGCGTTGAGATAGCCTTCGCTGCCGTTGAAGGCGATGGCCTGCTGGAGGCGCATCATGATCGCGTCGGCAAAGCCACGCAGCAGCATGATGATGCCCAGCACCATGTACATGATGCCGATGCGCTTGTGGTCCACCGTGGTGAACCACTCCTTCCAGAGGTAGCCCCACAACCGGTAGCGGGTGAGGACGGCGAAGAGGGCGAGGCCGCCGAGGGCGACCGCGATGAACGTTCCAACCACGATCGGCTCGTGGAGCGGCAGCGAGTCCAGGCTCAGCCGGCCGAGGAGGAACGACGTCCCTGCGGTTTGTTCAGACATGATTACCGGAGTCTCAGGTCAGGAATTGGCGGGGCCGGGCACGCCGGTCTCGGGGGCCGGGGTCAGCAACGACACCGCCTTCGGGGCCGGACTCACGTCCTGGTTGTTCTTGGCGTTGATGACCGGCGTCTGGGCGGCAGCGCCGCCGGCACGAACGCCGATCGGGTCGTCGGTGGTGCAGAGCGCGGCCACATAGACCGGCTCGGGGCCGAACACCGCACCGCGGCGACCGGTCTTGTCGTATTCGAGCGAGGCCACCGGGATGACGTTGTTGATGCCCGCGATGCCGAGGCCGCCGCGGTCGTCGATCGCCATCATCTCCCCCATACACATCTTGCCCGGCTCGACGCACATGTTGAGGATGCGGTCATAGAGCTTGGGGTCGGCATGGGCGAAGTGCATGACCGGCACGTTCTCGCTCGGCCGCTCCAGGGTCAGATAGGTCGGCCCGTCGAGCGTCTGGCCCGAGGCGCGCACGGTGGAAACCCAGCCCGCGAACTCGTCCTGCGACAGGCCGTGGAACTTGAAGCGCATGCCCGAGAAGCCGGCGCCGCTGTAATTGGCCGAGAAGCCGTCGAAAGTGCCCGGCTTGTTGATCACCGCGTGCAGCTTGGTCTGCATGCCCGGCATGGCGTAGATCTGGCCCGCCAGCGCCGGCACGAAGAACGAGTTCATCACCGACGAGGCCGTGATCCTGAAGGTGATCGGCCGGTCGACCGGCGCCGCCATCTCGTTGACGCTGGCGATGCCGTATTCCGGATAGATGAACAGCCACTTCCAGTCGAGCGCGACCACCTCGACCTCCAGCGGCGTCACATCGGCGGCGACCGGCTGGTCGGGGCCGATACGATCGAGCGGCTTGTAGGGGTCGAGCGCGTGGGTGCTGATCCAGGTCACCGTGCCCAGGCACAGGATGATCACCAGCGGCGCGCCCCAGACCGCCAGCTCGATCTTCGTGGAATGGCTCCACTCCGGCTCGTAGCGGGCGTTCTTGTTGGACTGCCGGTATCGCCAGGCGAACAAAACGGTCAGAAGCATGACCGGCACGATCACCAGCAACATCAGCACGGTCGACAGAAGGATGAGGTCCCTCTGCTGCGACGCAATGTCACCAGACGGATTGATCAGGACGAGATTACAACCGCCCAACAACGCCATGAGAGGCAGGGTGGACAGGACGCGGATCCGGCTCAAGACAGTACTCATGGGATAGGGTGTCACTTTTGTGCGGCGCAACAACGGACCATTGCGGCGCGCATCATAGGACTCGCCCCTGCCGAAGGCAAAAGCGAAGGTCGGCCATCCTGACCAACCTCTGGTCTCATGGCCTGCTGTGCGGCCTGAAACCTATATGGTTCCCAAGACTCTGCAGGGGGTATGAATGCAGTGCGACATATTGGCGCATCGCGGATGCGAAGGCCCTCCGGCGGCGTCTGCGTCTCTTATGGATAAGTTATTTATCGCAGAATGAAATTTGAGTGCGGGTACCGCCCCGCATATCCGCAGACCGCACGGGCGCGCCCCGGCATGCGGCGACAGGCGGACTTGACCGGCGGCGGGCGCCACCCTTTCGCCGGGGGCTGCGGGCGGGTTGGGCGGGATATGGTCAACCGGCAGGAGGGTGATGGGTCATCGGACGGGTCGGTGTGTTCGCTATTCAAATGTTGATGGCCCGTGGTCCTGGGGTATAAATATCTAAAATCGACCACAGAACATCAGAAATTCACCCCATGATTGCAGGATCTCTACTAGGACAAATTGCAGCTGTATCGATTGATCGTCAGTGTCTCCCGGAGACCATGTATGTCGCTGGATGATCTGTTCGGAGCAGCACTGACGGCGGCACGGCAAGGCGTCGTCGGCCTAGAACACCGATGCAAGCCGAAGAGTTTACGACAGCTGGACAAAAACACAGTCGGATTCCTCAAGATCTATACCCGATCGATTGCGGAGAGGGTCAGATCTGGAGATGTCCTCGCGGCAGATGTTTACCTGCTCTGGCTGGTCGATGAAGCGGGAAAGATATGGCTGGCGTTCGAAGAGGCGTTTGACGAAGACGACGAGATGTTCCGCTTTGTGCTGAACCGTGAAACGCTGGGTGGTAGCATGCATAAGTTGCCGAAACCGCTGGCAAAACTTGGACATCCGTCTCTGGTCGGCGGGGGCAAGGCACGTATCGGGGGCGAACTGATCTTTGATCCGGATGCGACGCCTCCCATATGGTATTTGAACAACAAGTCTGGTCGCTATGGTCTCCGGGCTGATCGGACGGTGGCACATCTGCAGAATGTGCAGAAGCTGTTCCGCGACCACGGGCTGGAGTTCCAAATCGACTTCCGGCCTTCGGGACAATCTTGAGGATGGGCCGATGCCGGGCGAAGCAAGCATGCTGACACCTGAAGACGTCGTGAACAGGCTGGCACGCCTGAGCTTTGCCCGCCTGCGCCCCAGCGAACGCCGCAAGCTCGCCGAGGCCCTGGATACCCCCGAACTGAGGGGGCAGGTGTTCGATCGCTTCGGGGCGTTCCTGCGCGGCCTGCCGCTGGAGACGGCCGACGGGCAGGATGAGTTGCTGGTGGCCGTCGCAGATCTGAACATGACCGGTTTCTGGGATCGCCTGCCCAAGCGTGTCATCCACGACTGGCAGCGCTTCGGCGTCGACCGCGAACGGCTTCAATGTCTGGCCAGTCTGGTTCGGGGATATGACGGCGCTGCCGCAGAGAGAATCGAGCATGCCCTGAAGCCGCGGGTTCAGCGCGCAGATGAAGCCCGACCGGATCCGGCCATCCGCCAGGTCATTTATTGAGACATCAGCCTCGACTGCCGGCGCCCGGCGCCTTCCACCACATCACCCCCTAGGCACACCCGCGTCTCGCGACCATAATGGCGCCGGGATCACGCCCCCCGCGCTTGGGATAGGGGGGTGAAACTGTGCGATGCAGACGGGAGGGGCGGCGGTTCATGGCCAGGAAGCCGATCGAGGTCACCACGCTGAAGCATGATGCAGCAACCCGGCGGAACATTCCGACCGCGGAGCTGGAAGCGGTGATGACCGACGGCGACAAGGCTCCGCTGGCCGTCGCCTATGCGCGGCGCAACCCCGATCTGGACCCGCAGCTGATCTGGCGCGGCAAGGAGGCGCCGGGAACGGCCGACGCAGGGGCAGAGGCGGCAACGCTGAACGTCGCGGCCCCCCCGCTCTATATTCAGGAGAAGGTCCACCCCCAGGTCCTGATCGAGGATCTGCGCCGTGAAACCGAGGCCCGCGCAGCCGAGGCCCGGGCGGCGGAGGCCGGCGACACGCCCGACCTGTTCGCCGACTTCAACGGCCTGCCCGATGGCGAGGCGGTGACCGAGTTCTACGCCCACGACCAGCACTGGTCGAACCGCATGATCCTGGGCGATTCGCTTTCCGTGATGGCAAGCCTGGCCGAACGCGAGGGGCTGCGCGGCCAGGTGCAGTGCATCTATTTCGACCCGCCCTATGGCATCAAGTTCAACAGCAATTTCCAGTGGTCCACCACCACCCGCGACGTGAAGGACGGCGATCGCGGCCATGTGACCCGCGAACCCGAACAGGTCCGCGCCTTCCGCGACACCTGGCGCGACGGCATCCATTCCTACCTCTCTTATATCCGCGACCGCCTGACGGTGGCCCGCGACCTGCTCAGCGAGAGCGGCAGCATCTTCGTGCAGATCGGAGATGAGAATGTCCATCGGGTGCGGGCGGTGATGGATGAGGTAATGGGCCCAGAGAACTACATTACGAGCATTCTTATTCAGAAGACGGGAAGTCAATATGGAGAATTTATCCAGAATAATTTTGATTATATACTATGGTATTCAAAATCAAAAGATTCTGCAGCGGGAAAATATCGACCTCTATTTGAAGAAAGACAAGGAAAATCTTCTAGAGAAGTCAGTATTTTCCGCAAGGACTATAACGCAAATCCGTTGACTTCAGACGGCTATCGAGACACCACCACAGTTGATTTTTACTTCGAGGGAGGAGTGTTCCATCCAGGAAGACTCGCGCACTGGAAGGTTACCAATGAGTCCCTTGAAAGAGTCGGAAAGGCGGGTAGAATTATTAGGCAAAAAAGCCAAATTCGTCTTAAATATTTTTATGATGATTTTCCGGTAACTAGGCTAGGTGTAATTTGGAGTGACGTGGGGGGAGCCTCTGGCAAGGTCTATGTTGTTCAAACTTCTCCTAAAATCGTCGAACGCTGCCTCCTGATGGCCACCGACCCCGGCGATCTCGTCCTCGACCCCACCTGCGGGTCGGGCACCACGGCCTATGTGGCCGAGCAATGGGGGCGGCGGTGGATCACGATTGATACTTCGCGGGTGTCGCTGGCCCTGGCGCGGTCGCGGATCATGGGGGCGCGCTACCCGTATTATCTGCTGGCGGATTCCGAAGAGGGCCGGCGCAAGGAGGCGGAGGTGACGCAGAGCGTGCCGCGCTCCGGCCCGGTCGGGGGTGATATCCGCCAGGGCTTCGTGTATGAGCGGGTGCCGCACATCACGCTGAAATCCATCGCCAACAACCCCCGGATCGACGAGATCTGGGAAGACTGGCAGGCGCGGCTGGAGCCGCTGCGCGCGGCGCTGAACACCGCGCTGGGGAAATCGGACAAGGCCGGCACGGCCTGGGAGGAGTGGCAGATCCCGCGGGAGGCCGGCCGCGACTGGCCGGAGGCCGCCAGCCGCGCCCATGCCGCCTGGTGGGAGGGGCGCATCGCCCGGCAGCGCGAGATCGATGCCGCGATCGCCGCGCGCGCCGACAGCGAATTCCTGTATGACCGCCCCTATATCGACCGCGGCAAGGTCCGCGTCGCCGGCCCGTTCACGGTGGAGACCCTGTCGCCGCACCGCACGCTGGCGGTCGATTGGGACGACGAGCTGATCGACACGCTGAAGGCCGCGGAAACCCGGCGCGCGGGCGGGACCGGCGGGCCGGTGGTGCCGGATTTCGCCGCCATGATCCTGGACAATCTGCGCGCCGCCGGCGTGCAGCAGGCGCATAAGGAAGACCGGATCAGCTTCACCAGCCTGACCGGCTGGCCGGGCGACCATATCTGTGCCGAAGGCCGGTTCTTCGAAGGGGCGGACGACACCGGCCGCGAACGCCGGGCGGGCATTCTGGTCGGCCCGGAATTCGGCACGGTGTCGCGCGCCGATCTGGTGGCCGCGGCGCGAGAAGCGGGCGATGCCGGTTTCGACCTGCTGATCGCCTGCGCCTTCAACTACGATGCCCATGCGGCCGAACTGGACAGGCTGGGCCGGGTGCAGGTGCTGCGCGCGCGCATGAACCCCGATCTGCATATGAGCGCCGATCTGAAAACCACCGGCAGCGGCAATCTGTTCGTGATTTTCGGGGAGCCCGATATCCGCATCGAGCCCGCGGACGAGGCCGGTGCCGACATGATCCGGGTGCGCATCCAGGGCGTGGACGTGTTCAAGCCCCAGAGCGGCGAGGTGATTTCGGAAGGCCCCGAGGGCATCGCCCTCTGGATGCTCGACACCGCCTATAACGAGGAGAGCTTCTTCGTCCGCCACGCCTATTTCCTGGGGGCGAACGATCCCTACAAGGCGCTGCGCACCACGCTGCGGGCCGAGATCGACCAGGATGCCTGGGACAGCCTGCATTCCGATATCTCGCGCCCCTTCCCCAGACCCGCCACCGGCCGGATCGCGGTCAAGGTGATCAATCATCTCGGCGACGAGGTGATGAAGGTGTTCCAGGTCGACTGACCGGCGGAGGCAGAGCCCGATGACCCAGTCCTTCTTTGACCGGCCGATCCTGAATTCACCCTATCTGATGCCCGACCGGCATTGGGAACTGGTCGACGGCCAGCCCACCGACCGGATCATCCCCCGGCGCCGCCGGTCCGATCTGGTGACGCCGGTGCCGCAGCCGCAGAAGCGGCGCAGCATCGCCAGCCAGGCGGCGCTCGACCTGGGCGGCCGGGCGGCCGATCGCGGCGAGGATCAGATCTATAACCCGACCCCGATCATCAACGAAGTCCGCGCGCTGATGGAAGACTGGCGCCGGCTGCCCAATCCCAATGACTGGAAGGTGACGCCGGAAACCGCCCGGCTGCTGAAGCACTGGCGGTCGCACAATTTCCAGGGCGTGCGGCCGTTCTTCTGCCAGATCGAGGCGGTGGAAACCGCCATCTGGCTGACGGAAGTGGCCCCCCATCTGGGCGAGCGCAGCCGGGGCATCCTGGCGCATCTGAAACAGGCCAATCGCGAGTTTAACGGCGAGCTGTTCCGCATGGCGCTGAAGCTGGCCACCGGCGCCGGCAAGACCACGGTGATGGCGATGCTGATCGCCTGGCAGACGGTGAATGCGCTGCGCCATCCCGGCAGCCGCCGGTTCAGCCGCGGCTTTCTGATCGTCGCCCCCGGCATCACCATCCGCGACCGGCTGCGGGTGCTGCTGCCCAACGACCCCGAAAGCTATTACAAGACCCGCGAAATCGTGCCCCCCGATCTGCTGCCGGCGATGAACCGGGCGATCGTGGTCATCACCAACTATCACGCCTTCAAGCTGCGCGAGACCCTGGAGCTTTCCAAGGGCAACCGCGCCCTGCTGGAGGGCCGCACCGGGCCGAAGCTGTCCACCCTGGAAACCGAAGGCCAGATGATCCAGCGGGTGATGCCGGAACTGGCCGGGCTGCGCGACATCGTGGTGCTGAACGACGAAGCCCATCACTGCTACCGGCCGAAGCTCAGCGATGCCGAGGGCAGCACCGAGGCGGATCTGAAGGGCGACGAGAAGAAGCAGGCCCAGGACGACAACGAGACCGCCCGGCTCTGGTTCTCGGGGATCGAGGCGGTGCGCCGCCGGCTGGGCCTGGCCCTGATCTGCGACCTGTCGGCCACGCCCTTCTTCCTGGCCGGATCGGGCTATCGCGAAGGTGCGCTCTTCCCCTGGACGATGAGCGATTTCTCGCTGATGGACGCGATCGAATGCGGCATCGTCAAGCTGCCGCGGGTGCCGATCGCCGACAACATGGCCTCGGGCGACATGCCGATGTTCCGCAATCTCTGGGACCATATCGGCAAAAAAATGCCCAAGAAGGGCAAGAGCCGGTCGGGTGGCGGCGGCTATGACCCGCTGAGCCTGCCCTCGGAACTCCAGACCGCGCTGGCGGCACTTTACGGCCATTACGAGAAGGTGTTCGCGCTCTGGCAGCAGCAGGGCATCGGCGTGCCGCCGGTGTTCATCGTGGTGTGCAACAACACCACCACATCGGATCTGGTCTACCGCTATATCTCGGGGTTTTATCGCGAGGAAGAGACGAACCAGGGCGACGCCGCGCCCCGGAGAGAGGATGGCGGTCTCAGCGGTCCGTTCGAACAGGGCCGGCTGGCGCTGTTCCGCAATTTCGACGACTACGGCAACCCCCTGCCCCGCCGCAACACCATCCTGATCGACAGCGCGCAGCTGGAAAGCGGCGACGGGTTGAGCGACGCCTTCCGCGCCGCGGCCGCCGACGAGATCGCCGAGTTCCGCCGCGAGATCGTGGAGCGCACCGGCGACCAGCGCGCCGCCGAGAGCATCGACGATGCCACCCTGCTGCGCGAGGTGATGAACACCGTCGGCAAGCGCGGCCGGCTGGGGGAACAGGTGCGCTGCGTGGTCTCGGTGTCGATGCTCACCGAAGGCTGGGACGCCAACACCGTGACCCATATTCTGGGCGTGCGGGCCTTCGGCACCCAGCTGCTCTGTGAACAGGTGGTCGGGCGGGGCCTGCGCCGGCAATCCTATGAACTGAATGCCGACGGGCTGTTCGACGTGGAATATGCCGACATCCTGGGCATTCCCTTCGACTTCACCGCCAAGGCGGTGGTGGCACCGCCGGCCATCCCGCGGGAAACGGTGCGGGTGCGGGCGGTGCGGCCGGAACGCGACCCGCTGGAGATCGTGTTCCCGCGGGTCGAAGGCTATCGCGTCGATCTGCCCGATGACCGGATCGATGCGGAGTTCAGCGCCGATTCGGTTCTGGAACTCACCCCCGATCTGGTCGGCCCCTCGATCGTCAAATGCCGCGGCATCGTTGGCGAAGAGGTCGACCTGACCGTCGAACATCTGGACGGCATGCGCCCCTCGACGGTGATCTATCACCTGACCCGGCATATGCTCTATACCCGCTTCCGCGACCCTGGCGAGGCGCCGAAACTGCATCTCTTCGGCCAGATGAAGCGGGTGGTGCGCCGCTGGATGGAGGGCTGGCTGCGCTGTGCGGGCGGCACCACCCCGGCCCAGCTGATCTATACCGAGATCGCCGACATGGCGGCGGAGCGGATCATCGCCGCGATCAACCGCGCCATTCTGGGCCAGGATGGCCTGCGGGCCCCCGGCGGGGGGCGGATCCGTGCGATCCTGGACCCGTACAACCCCTCCGGTTCCAGCCGTCACGTCAACTTCACCACCTCCAAGCCGCTGCGCTGGCAGACATCGCCCGATCACTGCCATGTCGACCTGGTGATCTGCGACAGCGAATGGGAGGCCGAATTCTGCCGGGTGGCCGAAGCCCATCCCCAGGTCCGGGCCTATGTGAAGAACCAGGGTCTGGGGCTGGAGGTGCCCTATCTGGACGCCAACATCCCCCATCGCTACCTGCCGGATTTCATCCTGCGCATCGATGACGGCCGGCCCGACCTGCTGAACCTGATCGTCGAAATCAAGGGCTTCCGCGGCCGCGACGCCCGGATCAAGGCCGAGACCATGCACACCCATTGGGTGCCGGGGGTGAACAATCTCGGCCAGTTCGGCCGCTGGGCCTTCGCCGAATTCACCGCCGTCTATGAAATCGAAGCGGCGTTTGCACGGCTGATGGAAGAGGTACGGGGACAGATGGCTGCCTGAACGGGATGGGCAGAACAAGGCCGCCCGTCAGGCTTCAAGATCCGCCAGGAATTCCGAGCCCGGCGCCACGCCCGAAACCAGCAGCCGGTCGCGGGCGCGGGTGCAGGCGACATAGAGCAGATGGCGTTCGGTGTCGTAAACATGGTCGAGATCGGCTTCGTCGGCGATGGCGGCGATGCGGGCGGCCGATGGCAGCGCGTCATCATCACAGGCCATCACCGCGACCGCGCGGAATTCCAGCCCCTTGGCCACATGCATGGTGGCGATGGCGATCCGGCCGTCGGCCACCGCGACCTCGGCCCCCAGATGGGCCGGGGCCAGACCAAGTGCGGCCGCCACCGCCTCGGCGCGTGGCCGCAGGCTGTCGTCGCGGATGATCAGGGCGATTTCCTCGGGCGACATGCCGTCATCCAGCAGGTCGAGCACCCAATCGGTGATCAGGCGGATTTCTGTCGTCTCGTCGACGGCAAGACGGATCTCTGGCGGCGGGCCGTCGAACAGTGAGACGGTGCCGTCGCGGCCCTCGCTGACGCCGTCGACATCGGCCAACACCTCCGGCAGCAGGCGGTCGGCCCGGGTGCGGATCTGATGCGAGGTACGGTAATTGACCTTGAGCACATGCGACCGGCCCCGGATGTCGATGCCGAGTGCGGCCCATGAAAAGGGCTGGCGGAAGATCCTCTGGCCCAGATCACCGGCGAAGAAGAGTGCATCGGGGCGGGATGCATCGGGGCGCCCGGAACCGGAGCGGGCGAGGCTGGCCAGGAAGCGCAGTTCGGCCGGCCCGACATCCTGCGCCTCGTCGACGATCACCGCATCGAAGCGCGCGTCATCGGTGGGCAGCCCTTGCGGCGGTGTGGCCGGGATGATCGCGGTGTAGATCGCGGCAAGCGTGGTGAAGCCCTGATCGGCCAGATCGGCGCGCACCGCATCGACCACCGCCCAGATCTCGTCGCGCTGGCGGGCGCCCAGCCGGGTGCGGCGACCAAGACGCGGCGTGGCCCTGTAGGCCGCCGCATCGGTCAGGGCGCGGGCCTCGATCACCTCGTGCCATTCGGCGGTGATGAAGCCGGGGCGGAGATGGCGTGGGCCGGTCGGCCCTGCCGCCCGGGCCAGGATCGCCGCCCGCACGGTTTCCGCATCGGCGATCCGCACCGGCCCGAGCCGCGCGCGTGCGGCATCTTCCGCCAGATCGGGCAAGGCCCGCACGGTGATGCGGGCCGCAAGGTCGCTGTCATGGCCGGTCAGCCGCTCCAGCTTGTGGGCCAGGGCGGCGGCGAGCGGTGCCGAAACGGTGGTCAGCAGCACGCGTGCCCGGGCATCCCGGCGGGCGATCCAGGCCGCGCGATGCAGGGCGACCACGGTCTTGCCGGTGCCGGCAGAGCCGGCGATCCGCACCGGGCCACCATGGTCACGCTCCACCAGCCGGCGCTGATCCGGATGCAGGAACACGATCCAGCGATCCCAGGGGTAGTCCAGCGCCCGGCGCAGATCTTCCGGGGTGTGGATGGTGCGGAACCGGCGTCCGTCATCGGGATGTTCGAAGGCCGCGGTGCCGCCGGCGTCGCGACGGACCGGCAGGCGGCCCGTGGAGACATAGTCGAGCAGCGCCTCGACCGCCTCCTGCGGCAGGCGTTCGGCCACATCGAAGAAATCGGGCGACGAGGCGTGCCGCACGGCCTGAAGTTCCGAAGGCGGCACGCCGATGCCGAGCATGTCGTCATCGGTAAGATCCAGGAAAAGCGGCGGATGCCATGGCTCCTGGGGGACGTCTGCCGCCTGCCGCAATGGAGGCGCGGTGCCCTCATCGGGGCCGGCGACTTCCGGCAGCACCACGATCTGCGTGGCACCGGTCACCGGATGGCGTTCGATGCGCCGCCGTTCGGCCCAGCGATAGGCCGCATCGTGATGGTCGACATAGGCCAGCAGCAGCGCATCATCCAGCCGGTGCAGAATGATACGGATGTCGGCATTCACCCGCACCGACCAGAAATTCCGATCTGCCGCCCGGTCGAGCCGGTGCATCCGCAACCCCGGCGCCGCGGGATCGAGCTGCAGATCGAAAGCCGCGGTCTTGGCGGCTTTCAGATCCGGCCCACGGAGCCTGCGCAGCCCGTCGACAAAACTGTCGGCGATGCGGAAATCCATGGCGCCCCTCCCCCTGCCGATCCTGCCCCCGTCTTCGACGTATAAGCCGCGGGGGCAGATCGCGCAATGGTAGGGCGTTCAGCAGATGCCGTTGATAATGTCCAGATACCGCCGCACCGTCTCGTCCCAGCCGTAATCCAGCGCCTCGGCGGTGATGGCGTGGCCGATGGAGACTTCCAGGCAGCCAGGCGCGCGCGACAGGAAGTCGGCGAGGTTGACCAGGTTCAGGTCATGGCCGGCATTGAGGCCGATTTCCGCCTCGGCGGCGGCGCGGGCGGTGGCGGCCACATAGGCGGCGGCGGGTTCGAAATCCGGGCGGTCCCAGGCCATGGCGTAGATGCCGGTATACATCTCCACCCGGTCGGCCCCCAGCGCCTTCGCCGCGGCCGGGGCCTTGGGGTCGGGGTTGATGAACACGGCGATGCGCGCGCCCGAGGGCCGCACCAGATCGATGCCGCGGGCGAGTTCTTCGGCCCGGCTGTCGAAATCCCAGCCCTCTTCCGAAGTGCGCGCCCCCGGCGCGTCGGGGACCAGCGTCACCTGATGCGGGCGGACCTGGTTGACCAGCTCGGCGAAATCTTCCGACGGGTAGCCTTCGATGTTGAACTCGGCGCCGATCACCTCGGGCAGGTCGGTCGCGAACAGCCCGGCCAGGTCCATCACATCGCTGCGCCGGATATGGCGCTCATCCGGTCGGGGATGGATGGTGATGCCGTGAGCGCCGGCGCGCAGCACCCGCTTCGCCGTCGCCAGCACGTCGGGATAGCCGTTGTCGCGCTGATTGCGGAGCAGCGCCACCTTGTTGAGATTGACGCTGAGCTTGGTGGTCATCGGCCGCCGTCCCCTGTCGTTCGCACATGCACCCCATGCCGGTCACCCGGGCGAAAACACGCCCCGCCTGCCCTGGCCGAAACGGGCCGGGCTGGCGGGGCGGGGGACAGGATATATCCGGAAGGCCGGCGCCTGCGACCGATTGTTCGGCGAAATTTCTTCAGCCTGAACCGCAGCCGTCAGCGCCTGCCCGCGCAGGCATGATACGGGTCACACCGCCTTCAGCGCCGGCGGTTCGTCGGGCGTGCCGATCTGGTCGAACCGCTCGAAGGTGTGGTCGGCCCAACGAGCGACGTCGTAGCGGCGCACGGTCTCGTACATCGCGGCCATGCGCGCCCGCGCCTCGTCGGGCGCCATGTCGAGCGCCTGGTCGAGGGCGGCATCCATCGCCCGGTCCGAATAGGGGTTGGTCAGGATCGCCTGCGGGAATTCCACCGCGCAGCCGGTGAATTCCGACAGCACCAGCGCGCCCTCCTGGCCGCGCTTGGCCGCCACATATTCCTTGGCGACCAGGTTGAGGCCGTCACGCAGCGGCGTGATCACGCAGACATCGGCGCGGCGGTAATAGGCGATCAGCTTGTCGAAGGGGATAGCGTTCGAGAACAGCAGGATCGGCGTCCAGCCAAGGGTCGAGAAGCGGCCGTTGATCCGCCCGACCAGGGTTTCCACCTCGCGCTGGGTGTCACGATAGATCCGCATGCCGGTGGCGGCCTGAACCGACACCACCATCAGCTTGACCTTGGTGTGCAGCTCCGGCCGGCGTTCCAGCAGGCGTTCGAAGCCCTGCAGGGTCTCGCGGATGCCCTTGGTATAGTCGGTGCGGCCCACCGCCACGATCAGCCGGCGGTCACGAAGTTCCTCCTCGATTTCCGACTGAAGCGTCTGGTTGGCCTCGGTGTCGAGCACCTTGGCGACGAAATTCGGGTTGGTGCCCACCGGGAAGGCGTCGATGCCGACCTTGTGGCCCTTGTGGCGCACCGCCACCGGCACTTCGGGTTCCGACAGCGCCAGACCCGAGGGCGACATGCCGTCTTCGACCCGCGTGGTCGCCTCTACCTCCACATCACGCAACGCACGCGCGACATCGGCGAAGTTCTTGGCGTAGCGCGGAATGTGGAAGCCGACCAGATCGCAGGCCAGCAGGCTGTCCACGATCTCCTCGCGCCAGGGCAGGATGTTAAATACGTCCGGCCCCGGGAAAGGGGTGTGGTGGAAAAAGGCGATCTTCAGGCTGGGCTTGATCCGGCGCAGATAGCCGGGCACCAGCCAGAGATTGTAGTCGTGCACCCAGACCAGCGCATCATCCTCGGCCTGGGCGGCCGCCGCCTCGGCGAACAGCCAGTTCACCTCGCGGAAGGTGTTCCAGTCGGTGGTGTCGTAGCGGAACAGCCAGGGGAAGGAATGCAGGATCGGCCACAGCGCCTCTTTCGAGGTGACGTGATAGAACATCCTGACCTGGTCGGCGGTCAGCGGCAGCCGCGAGACCGAATACCGGCCATAGCTGTCCTCGATATCGATCACCCGCTCGAAGCTTTCCTTGCGCTTTGGGCTGACCTGTTTCCAGGCCACCCAGGCGCCCTTGCCTTCGGGCACGCGGCCGAAAAAGCTCTTCAGCGTCGGAACGATCCCGTTCGGGCTTTTGTTTTCACGATAGACGACGCGGTCGCCGACCACCTCTTCCTCATAGGGCTGACGGTGATAGACGATCACGAGCGATGACTTGCGGTTCATCCCTGTCCCTTTCGATCTCGGTTGCGGTCCCGGCTGGGGGCGGGCGGGTTCTGCCGGTACCGGCAGGCACCCGCGGGCTCAGTCGAGGCCGAAATGGCGGATCGCCTCGGCGATGCCGGCGGCACCGTGGCCGGTGCTCCGGTAAACCCAGGGCTTGTCGGTCAGCTGCTCAACGAGGCGCGGCTCGGAATTGCCGACCGCCACCCCTTTCAGTCCGGTTTCGAACAGCGAGAGGTCGTTCAGCGTGTCGCCGGCGACCAGAACCCGGTCGGCCGGCAGGTTGAGGGTTTCGACCAGCTGCAGCAGGGTCGGCCCCTTGGCCACCCCCTTGGGCAGCACGTCCAGAAAGGTATCGGCCGAGAGCAGCCAGTCGAAACCGGCGGCCGCGATCTTGTCGAGGGTGGCGGTTTCAAGCTCGGCCGGCTCGTACCAATAGCTCACCCGCCGCTCAAACGGCGTGGGCTGCAGCCGGATGCCGGGCTCCCCCGACAGCATGGACTTGACCCGCTCGCCTGCATCGTTCCAGGCCCGGGCAATCGGCGCCTGAACCTGGTCGACCACCCGGAAATCGCGGCCGGCGACCACGGTGGTCCCCACATCGCCGATCACGAAATCGGGATGCGGCATGCCGGGTTCGGCGACCAGTTCGCGGATGAAGCCCAGATCGCGGCCGGTCACGAAGATCAGCAGTGCGTCGTTCCGGGCCTGAAGCGCCTGATAGAGCGCGCGCCGTTCTTCGTCCGAGCCCCCGAGGAAGGTGCCATCGAGGTCGGTTGCGAGTATCAGCTTGTGTTCGGTCATCAGGCGTCCGTCGTCTCGAGATCGCTCGCGCGGCTGGCGGGGTGGTCGATCGCGACCACCGGCTCCAGCGCGCGGCTTTCTGCCCGGATCGGGCGGGTGAGCAGGGCGGTCATCGCGGCATCGATGTCGAGCCGGCCCCGGATGATGGCGTGTACCGCTTCCGAGATCGGCATCTCGACGCCCAGCCTGCGGGCCAGCGCGGTGACGGTCTCGGCATTCACGGCCCCTTCGACCACGGCCGACTTGCCGGCCAGCGCCTCGTCGGGCGTGGCGCCGCGGCCCAGCGCCAGGCCGAAGGTGAAGTTGCGCGACTGCTCGCTGGAGCAGGTGAGCGTCAGATCGCCGATGCCGGCAAGGCCGGTGACGGTCTCGCGCCGGCCGCCCAGCGCCTGGGCCAGCCGCTTCAGCTCCGCCAGCCCGCGGGTGATGATCGCGGCGCGCGGATTGGAGCCGAGCCCCCGCCCGGCGGCGATGCCGCAGGCGATGGCGAGCACGTTCTTGACCGCGCCGCCGACTTCGACCCCGGTCAGATCGTCGGAGAGATAGGGCCGGAAACTGGTGGTCCCCAACGTCACCGCCACCCGCGCCGCCAGCGAGGCGACCAGCGCCGCCCCCATGCTTTCAGGGTCGAGCGGCCCGTCCTCGTCATCCTCCAGCGGCTGAACATCGGCCGAGGCGATGGTGACGGCGGTGGGCTGGCCCTCGGCCACCTCGGCCGCGAAGCTGGGGCCGGAAAGCACCGCCTGGGGGCGGCCGGGCATGACCTCGGCGATCACCTGGGTCATCAACAGGCCGGTGTCGCGTTCGATCCCCTTGCTGCAGATCACGACCGGCATGCCCGGTGCGGCATGGCGCTCCACCTCTGCCGCCATCGCCCGCAGGAATTGCGAGGGGATGACCAGCAGGGCCAGATCGGCGCCGTCGAGCGCCTGCCCCATGTCGCCGGTGACGGAAATCCCGGCCGGCATGTCGTGGTCTGGAAGAAAGGGATTGCGGCCGCCGGCGCGGATCGCCGCCACGGCCTCGGCTTCGCGGATCCACAGACGGGTCTCACGCCCCGCCCGATCCGCCACCATTGCGAGCGCGCTGCCCCAGGCGCCGCCGCCGATCACCGCCACCCGCCGGAACGGGGTGATGACGGGCACGGGCTCCGGAGCGCTGCTGCTCTCTTCGATACTCACCGCGATGATGCTCCCTCGTTGTTGTCGGTCGCGCCGCCCCGGCGCAGCAGGCCGCACCGCGGGGCACGTTGGTCTTAAATATATGCTGCGCTGCAGCGGAATGAAGGGTGTCCCACGGAAAACCGCCAAAGGACGCGTGAAACCCACGGATCAATGCGTATGATCATAGCACGATGCGCCAGCGGGTGCGACAGCGAAGGGACGAGCCTATGCAATGGTGGCGAGGTGCGGTGATCTATCAGGTGTATCCGCGCAGCTTCCAGGACACGAACGGGGATGGTGTCGGTGATCTTCCGGGTGTTACCAGGCGATTGGGGCACCTGGCGGCATTGGGTGTAGACGCCGTCTGGATTTCACCCTTCTTCAAGTCCCCGATGGCCGATTTCGGCTATGACGTCGAAAACTACCGGGAAGTCGACCCGCTATTCGGAACGCTCGACGATTTTGATGTGATGCTGGCAGAGGCGCACCGGCTGGGGCTCAAGGTCGTGGTCGACATGGTGTTGAGCCATACCTCGCAGCGCCATCGCTGGTTTCAGGAAAGCCGGCGCAGCCGCGAAAATGCCCGCGCCGACTGGTATGTCTGGGCCGATCCGCGCCCCGACGGCACGCCGCCCAACAACTGGCTGTCGATGTTCGGTGGCAGTGCCTGGACCTGGGAACCGCGGCGGCGGCAATACTATCTGCACAACTTCCTGGCCGATCAGCCGGATCTGAACCTGCACCTGCCCGCGGTGCAGGATGCCCTGCTCGACGAGTGCCGCTTCTGGCTGAACCGCGGCGTCGACGGCTTCCGGCTGGATGCCTGCAACTGCCTGACCCATGACCTGCAATTGCGGAACAACCCGCCGCGCCCCGCCGATATGCCGCCCACCGAGGCGGTGACGCCGTCCAATCCATACAACTACCAGCGGCATCTTTATAATAAATCTCAACCTGAGACCCTGGGGTTCCTCAGGCGCCTGCGCGCGCTCACCGATGAATACGGTGATATTCTGCTGATCGCAGAGATCGCCGACGACGACAGCCTGAAGGTGATGCGCGACTATGCCGGCCCGAAGGCGCCGCTTCATACCGCCTATTCCTTCGCCCTGCTCGGCCCGGAATTCGATCCGCGCCATGTGACCGGTGCGGTCGACGCCTTTCATGCCGACGGCATCGACGGCCGGCCGGGGCGCGACGGCTGGCCCAGCTGGGCATTCAGCAACCATGATGTCGAGCGGGTGGTCTCGCGCTGGGGCGGGCGGGATGCGCCGCCGGAATTCGCCAAGGCCCTGATCGCGCTGCTGTGTTCGCTGCGCGGCACGGTCTTCCTCTATCAGGGCGAGGAACTGGGCCTGCCCGAGGCGGACGTGCCCTATGAACAGCTGAAGGATCCTTACGGGCTCAACTTCTTCCCCGATTTCGCCGGCCGCGACGGCTGCCGCACGCCGATGCCGTGGGAGGATGGCGACCGCCATGCCGGCTTTTCCACCGTCGACGGCTGGCTACCGATCCCCAACGACCATCTGCTGAGGGCGGTGGCGGCCCAGGCGGCCGATCCCCAATCGGTGCTGTCCTTCACCCGCCATTTCCTGCGCTGGCGCAAGGCACGGCCCGAGCTTGTGACCGGCGACATCGACATCGTCGAGGCCACCGAGCACATGATCTGCCTGGTGCGCAGCCTGAACGGCCGCCGGCTGATGGTGGCGATCGAACTGGCCGGCCGCGGCGGATCGGTGGCACTGGCGGGCGAGGTGGACGAGGTGGACGAGGATCACCGCCTGGCGCTGGGCTGGGTGGAGGGCGACCGCGTCACCCTGCCGCCCTATGGTGCGGTTTTCGCCTGGCTGCGCGACTGAGCCTGCCCCCCACCCCCGAAACGGGAAACGCGAAATGGATGATAAAATTCCCGGGACCTGCCGCTGCGGCGCGGTGACCTTCGAGGTCGAAGGCCGGCCGCTGATCACCATGGCCTGCCATTGCCATGAATGCCAGCACATGACCGGCAGCGCCTTTTCGCTGAGCAGTCTTTATCTCTCCGACCGCTTCCGGGTGACGACGGGCACGCCGGTGGCGCGGCGGGTGGGGCAGATGGCCACCCATCATTTCTGCCCCGACTGCGCCAGCTGGCTGTTCACCCGCCCCGACGGCATGGACGAGCTGGTGAATGTCCGTGCCACCCTGCTGGCCGATGCGGCCGGTTTCAGCCCCTTCATGGAAACCTGGACCGCGGACAAACTCCCCTGGGCCACCACCCCCGCGGTGCACAGTTATCCGGGCTTCCCGCCGATGGAGGCATACCCGGCCCTTCTGGCCGAATTCGCCGGAGGCACGACGGCACCCGGATCCTGACGACAGGGGCGGCTCTTCGGGGCCGCCTTTTTCATGGCCCCTGCCCTTCCCTCACAAAACTCGAATTAATTCGAATTTACCGGCTTGAGCGCCCCCAAATCTCACGCTAGGCTCTTCTTCAGACAGAATCGCATCGACTTCAGTTCGGGGGGAGCCGGATGACGTCGACGGTCGCAGACGCGCCCAGACAACGGCGCGGAAGGCTGCGTTTCGAGAGCATTCTCGACGCGGCGGAAAGCGTGCTTCAGCAGCGGGGCACCACCGAAATCAGCCTGCCCGAAGTGGCGGCGGCGGCAGGTGTGCCGCCGGCCTCTCTCTACCACTACTTTCCCAACACGCGGGTGCTGCTGTTCGAGCTGGCCCGGCGGTATATGGAGAAGTTCGAGGTTCTGGCCGAAGAGGAGGTCGATCACGACCGGCTCGCAGCCTGGACCGATCTGTTCCGCATCCATTGCGACCGGGCGCTCGATTTCTATCGCAACCATCCGGTGGCGATGCGGCTGCTGCTCGGACCTGAAAGCGGCTGGCAGATCCGATCGGCCGACCTGTCCGCCAACCGGCAGATCGGCGAGATCCAGTATGACCGGCTGCTGCGCCATTTCGTGGTGCCCGACAGCGACGAACTGGCCCGCGCCCTGCCAGTCTCCATGACCATCGGCGATGCGATCTGGGCGCTGTCTTTCGCCCGCGACGGCGATGTGACGCCCGAGATGGCCGCGGAATCGCTCCGCGCCCGCATCGCCTATCTGCGCCTCTACATTGCCGAGAACACGCCCAAGCGCGTCCATCCCCTGGGGGGTTGAGCCATGACTGATCAGAACGAGACCGGGACGGGCCGCTTCGCCGGCGGCGCCGCCTGGGTCCGCGGCCGTTTCGTGCCGATGGACGAGGCCGTCCTGCCCGTCACCGACTGGGGCTTCACCCGGTCGGACGTGGTCTATGACGTGGTCCATGTCCATGACGGCGCCTTTTTCCGCCTGCAGGACCATCTGGACCGCTTCGAGCGGGCCATGGCCCGCCGCCGGCTGAAGCCGGCCGAGGACCGGGCGGCGATCGAGGCGATCCTGCATCGCTGTGTGGCGCTGGCGGGGCTGTCCCATGCCTATGTCGCCATGGCCTGTTCGCGCGGCCGGCCGCGGGTCGCGGGCTCGCGCCGTCCGGAAGACTGCGACAACCATCTGATCGCCTATGCCATCCCCTGGATCGACGTGATCCCCAAGGACGTGCAGGCCCGCGGCGCGCATCTCTGGATCGCCGGCACGCCGCGCGTGCCCGACGCCTCGGTCGACCCCACGGTCAAGAACTATCAGTGGAACGACCTGACCTCGGGCCTGCTGGAAGCCCATGACGAGGGCTATGACACCGCGATCCTGTTCGACCGCGACGGCTTCCTGACCGAGGGGCCGGGCTTCAACGTCTTCATCGTGTCGGGCGACCGGGTGCTGACCCCCGATCGGGGCGCGCTCCAGGGCATCACCCGCAAGACGGTGCTCGAGCTGTGCGACGGGCTGGGCCTGGAAGGCCGGGTGGCGCCGATCACGCGCGAGATGCTGGACGAGGCCGACGAGGTCTTCACCACCACCACCGCCGGTGGGGTGATGCCGGTCTCGCGCGTCGGCGGCCGGATCCTGGGCAATGACCGGCCGGGCCCCGTGACCATGCGGCTCTACGATGCCTATTGGGCGGCCCATGCCGATCCGCGCTATGCCACACCGGTGCTGCCGCTGGAGGCCACCGCCGGGCTGGAGGCCGCCTGATGAGCGAGACGGCAACCGGTTCCGGATCGGCACGGGGCGACCGCCCCGGCGGGGATCTGCGCGCGCAACCGTTTTCGGGGCCACGCAACGGCGCTCGCGAACTCTGGGCGGAACGCCCCGAGCCGGACGGACCGGCAGCCGCCTGGTGCTATTCCGACCGGCGGAGCTACCGGCCGGGAGAAACGGTGCGGCTGCACCTGTCGTCGACCTTGAAAGCGGTGCGCCTGCGCATCCTGCGCGAGGGGGCGTCGCCACGGCTCGCGGCCGAAATGGGGCCGCTGGAAACCAGGTTCCATGCGGTGCCTGAACGGGCCTGGGAGACCGGCTGCGGCTGGCCGGTGGCCCATGACTGGACCATCCCTGCCGATCTGGCCCCCGGCGGCTATCTGATCGAAATCCGCGACGCGGCCGACCCGGACGCCCTGCCGCTCGGCCATCATCTGGTGGTGATCCGCAATCCCGCGCCCGCGGGCGGCATCGCCCTGGTCGCGGCCACCGGCACCTGGTCGGCCTATAACGACTGGGGCGGCGCCAATCACTATTACGGCATGGACCCCGAACGTCCGCGCGGCCGATCCCCCATCCTCTCGACCCAGAGACCCTGGGCGCGCGGCCAGATCTGGCTGCCCGAAGGGGCGCCGCGCTCGGTCAACGCCGTCCGTCCACGCGGCCCTGGTCCGGCGCGCTATGACTGCGTGGAATGGGCCTTCCTGCATGGATTCACCAAATACTACGCCCTCGCCGGCTGGGCTTCCTATGAACGGCCCTTCCTGATCTGGGCGGAACAGGCCGGCTATCGGGTCGAGGTGCTGACCCAGGAAGATATCCACGCCGATCCGGCAGCGCTGGATGGCTATGACTGCGCGGTCTTCGTGGGCCATGACGAATACTGGTCGGCCGAAATGCGCGACACGGTGGACGGCTATGTCGCGGGCGGCGGCAGGGTGGCGCGCTTCGCCGGCAATTTCCTCTGGCAGATCCGGCTGGAGGACGATCTCCGCCGCCAGGTTTCGTACAAATACGATGCCCGCGGCCATGATCCGATCCGGCTGTCGGGCGACACCACCCGCCTCACCAGCGCCTGGGAAGACCCGCTGGTCGGCCGGCCGGGGGCGGAAACCTTCGGCGTGAACGCACTCCGCGGCATCTATGCGGCCTTCGGCGGCATGGCGCGGCGGGCACCGCGCGGCTTCACCGTGTTCCGGCCGGAACACTGGGCCTTCGCCGGCACGGGGCTCTGCTATGCCGACATGTTCGGCGATGAGGCCAATATCTTCGGCTTCGAAATGGACGGGCTGGACTACACCTTCACCGACGGCCTGCCGGAACCGACCTTCACCGACGGCGCGCCCGAAGGCCTTCAGATCCTGGCCATGGGCTGGGCGACCCTGGCCGAAGGCGGACGGCCCGAGGACGGCTGGTCACTGATGCTGGGCGATGCCGACGCCCGCTTCCGCGCCGCGCTGCTGACCGACGATGCGTCGGAGGAAAGCCTCCGCAAACATGCCCGCGGCAGCGGCATGGTGGTGCATTTCACCAAAGGCGCCGGCGAGGTGTTCACCGCCGGCACCTGCGAATGGGTCAACGGGCTGATCACCCGCGATCCCTATACCGAGCGGGTGACGCGCAACGTGCTGGACCGGTTTTGTGGGGGGCAGGTGCACGGAAGTTGATTGCACTCCCAATCTTCAAGCCGTACTGCAGGGGCCCTTATCCTGCGTACTTTCCGAGGCCCGCGCTTAGCGCGGGTCTTCGTGTATCCGGTGCTTGCAATGATGTACATTGCCGCCGCAAGCTTCCGGGAGTGCTGCGACCGAAGAAGTCGTCGCGGCACTCCCGGACGCGACCGGGCAGAAGTGACGCCCGGATATACAGGCAGTCAGGAGCCGACAGCCGTTACAACTGCACCTTCTCCGTCCGCTTGCCGACGAAATCGCCCAGCCGGCCCTGGACGTCGTCGATGGCGGTCTGGACCATGCACATGATCAGGCCTTCGGTATAAAGACCGTCGGTGGCCGACATGTCCGAGATCTTGTTGATCGCGGTGACGATGGCGTAGTTCGACAGCCGGGCATTGCCGGCGATCTTGCGGGCGAGGTCGAGTGCCGTCGCGCGGGCGTCGTCGGCGATGTAATGGGCAAGGCCCAGGCGCCGCCCCTCTTCCACATCGATCACGCGGCCGGTCAGCATCAGCTCGATCATCCGGCCGGGGGTGATGATACGGGCGACGCGGACGGTCGCGCCGCCGCCGGTGAAGATGCCGCGCTGGCCCTCGGGCAGGGCGAAATAGGCGGTGCGGTCGGCGACGCGGACATGGGCGGCGGCGGCGAGTTCAAGCCCGCCGCCGACCACCGCACCCTGCATGGCCGCTACGATCGGGATGCCGCCATGCTGCATCTTGTCGAAAGCGCGGTGCCAGCCCTGGCAGACCCGCATGAATTCGGTCGGCGAGCGGCGCTTGGCGTGGTGTTCCTTCAGATCCAGGCCGGCGCAGAAATGCGGGCCTTCGGTCTGGAGCACGACCGCGCCCACCTCGGGCGGCACATTGGAGAAGAAGGCGTCGATCTTCGCCACGGCCGCCTCGTCGAGCGCATTGCGCATCTCGGGGCGGTTGATAGTGACGATCGCGACATTGCCGTCGATCTCGATCTTGAGCACGTCGTCGGACGAGGGGGCGGGAATGGTGGTCATGCTGGCTCTCCGGATCTGCTGGCGGAATGCGCCGCGCGCGGCACACGGTGCCGGCGTCTCATCGGCAGGCATACGCTGAAATCCCGCCGGAAAAAATCCCACGACCCGCCGCCCGATATGCATAATCCGCCAAACTTCATCCCCCCATGCCAGGAGGGCGGAGACATGCACACCGATGCCGGCGACACGCTCTCCACCGGTTTCGTGCACGGGCTGCTGGAGGCGGCAGCCGGCATCACCACGCCCGACCGGCTGCGCGGCTTCGTGGCGGCGGCCGGCATCGCCCCCGACCTGCTGGATGCCCCGGCGGCACGCGTGACCCGCGACCAGATGGTGGCGCTGTATCAGCAGGTGGCGATCGGCACCGGCGACGAGATGATGGGGCTGTGGTCGCGGCGGATCCGCACCGGATCACTGAAGCTGCTCTGCACCGCGATGCTGGATGCGCCCTCGATCCTGACCGCGCTCTATCGCTTCACCCGGGTCTGGAACCTGCTGCTCGACGACTGGCGGCTGGAGTGCCACCGCCTGGGCGAGACCATCGAGGTGACGCTTGAGAGGGCAGCCGACGACGCCGTCACCCGCCCCTTCGGCCATGCGCTGATGATGAAGCTGCATCACGGCGTGACCTCGTGGCTGGCCGGCCGCGAGACCCCGGTGACCGGGGTGGACTTCGCCTTTCCGGCCCCGGCCCATGCCGCCGATCATGCCTTGCTCTTCCCCTGCCCCGTGCGCTTCGACGCGCCGGTCACCCGGCTGTGCATGCCGGCCGCGATCGGGCGGGAGAGCTTTCGGCGCAGCCGGCAGGAGATGCTGCCCTTCCTGCATGCCGCGCCAAGGCAGTGGCTGTTCACCACGCTGCGCGAGCCGCAGATGGCCGATCGGGTACGCGACGAGCTGGCCCGCCATCTGTCCGGCCCCACGGATCTGGCGACGGTCGCCGCGGCCCTCGGCCAGTCCACCCGCAGCCTGTCGCGGCGGCTGGCCGAGGAAGGCACCAGCTTCCGGGCGGTGAAAGAGGCGCTGCGCCGCGACGTCGCGATCCGCGAGCTGACCCGCACCGACCGGCCGATCGCGGCGATCGCAGCCGAGCTGGGCTTCGATTCCGCCGCGGTCTTCCATCGCGCCTTCAAAGCCTGGACCGGCAGCACGCCGGGTGCCTATCGCCAGCCCGGCGGCGGCGCGGCCGGCGGGGAGAGCGCCGCCCCTATTTCCCGGCGCGGAACACGAGCGGGTTCATGAGCCCCTTGGGATCCACCGCCTTGCGCAGCCGGGCGATCAGCTCGGCGCGCGGCTTCGGGCAGCGTTTGGCATAGGAGGCGGCCTTCAGCCGGCCGATGCCGTGCTCGGCGCTGATCGAGCCCGAAAACTGGTCGACCACCCGGTAGGTGATGTCGGACACGCCGTCGACCGCATCCCTGGACGCGCCAGCCGCCAGCTGAACGTTGAAGTGGATGTTGCCGTCGCCCAGATGGCCGAAGGGGTTGATCAGCGCATCCGGATGCACCCGCCAGATCGCTTCCGACGCCGCATGGACGAAGGCGGGCACGTCGGAGACCTGAACCGAGACGTCGTGCTTGATCTGGATGCCCGGCGCCAGGCGCTGGCCTTCGACGATGGCTTCGCGCAGCAGCCAGAGCGCCTTGGCCTGGGCCTCGCTTTGGGCAATCGTGCCGTCGGTGACGAGCCCGGCCGAGAAAGCCTCTTCGACCAGCCGGTCCAGATCCTCCTGCAGGCGCTCGTCGGAGCGGCCGGAGATTTCGGTCAGCACCGTCCATTCCGGCCGCCCCTCCAGCGGGTCGACCACGCCCGCCACATGGGCGATAGCGAAATCGATGCCTTGGCGCGGGATCAGCTCGAAGCTTTCCACCGCATCGCCGGTGAACTCGCGGCAGAGCGACAGCAGCTTCGGCCCGTCGGCGAGCGAGGGCAGCGCGAAGAACAGGGTGCGGCTGGCGCGCAGCTGCGGGAACAGCTTGAGCGAGGCGGCCGTCACGATGCCGAGCGTGCCTTCCGCGCCGATGAACAGCTGCTTCAGGTCGTAGCCGACATTGTTTTTGCGCAGGGTGGTCAGCTCCGACAGCACCGAGCCGTCGGGCAGCACCACCTCCAGCCCCAGCACCAGATCGCGCATCATGCCATAGCGCATGACATGGATGCCGCCGGCATTGGTCGCGATCAGCCCACCGATCTGGGCGGTCCCTTCGGCGCCGAGGCTGAGCGGGAATTTGCGCCCGGCATCGGCGGCGGCACGCTGCACCGTCTCCAGCACGCAGCCAGCTTCCACCACCATCGAGAAATCGAGCGTGTCGAGCGTGCGGATCCGGTTCATCCGGCCCAGCTGCAGCAGGATCGAGGCACCGTCGAGCCCCGGCACCGCCCCGCCGACCAGGCCGGTATTGCCGCCCTGGGGCACGATCGCGATCCCGGCCTCGGCACAAAGCCGCACCACGCCCGCGACCTCTTCGGTCGATTGCGGGCGCACCACGGCGATCGCCCGGCCCCTGTAAAGCTTCCGCCAGTCCTCGAGAAACGGCGCCATGTCGCCGTCATCGGTGATCAGACCGCGCGGGCCGGTGATCCCGCGCAGGCGGTCGATCAGGGTATCGGGCGCGATGGTGGCGGCGGCAGGCATGGGTCCGGTTCCTCCGAATGATTGGCCGCGGCGCGCATACCCGAGGTGACGAGCGGGCCGGCGGCGGGGCGAGGATGGCAGGCTTGCAGGGCACTGCCCAGGGCTAAATTCATACATCGGATTTCAGTTGTCAGACAACTGACGTCATGCTAGTCGTGACAACAGGCTGCGCCACTGGCATCAAGACCCCGAGGGGGCCCGTTCTGCGGGCTCCACATTCAAGGACAAGGCGCGACAGACGGGGATGAAACACGTGACCGACCGCAGCGGAAAGGCGCCGGAACGTCAGTTCCAGGCACTCAATCGCCCGAAGAGACTGTCCGACGAGATCGCCCGGCAGATTTCCGAGCGGATCGCGACCGGCGTCTTCGCCCCGGGCGAACGCATGCCGACCGAGGCCGAACTCGCCGTCGAGTTCGCCGTGGGCCGCAGCGCCATCCGCGAGGCGATCGCAAAACTGAGGCAGGAAGGCCTGGTCACCACCCGCCAGGGTGTGGGCGCCTTCGTGACCGAGGATCCGGGTGCCGCCTCGTTCCAGATCGACACCGACGGGCTCAGGACCATCGAGGATTTCCGTCATGTGATGGAACTCCGCATGGAACTGGAGGTCAGCGTCGCGGCCATGGCCGCACGCCGGCGCAGCCGCGCCCAGCTGGAGAAGGTCGAAGAGGCGTTCCAGGCCCTCAAATCCCGGCTGGAGCGCGGGGAAGCGGCGGTCGACGAACAGCACGCCTTTCACCGCGCGATCGCCATCGCGAGCAACAACCCGCATTTCCGCGACTTCATGCAGTTCCTGGCCTCGCGCATCCGCGTGGCGCTGTCGGTGGAAACCGAACGCGCGACCGGCGGCCGCGATGCCGCGCGCAAGCTGCTGCGTGAATTCGAGGGGATCCTGACGGCCGTCCGCCTGGGCGATCCGGACAAGGCCCGCCGCGCGGCCTGGTTCCATCTGCTCAGATCCGCCGACCGCCTGGGCCTCCGCGGCCTGCAGGGTTGGGAAGAAAGCAGGATGACCTTGATCGGAGAGAACCTCATACCGGTCTGCGCGCCCGCAGATCCGCAGCCCCGCAAGCCGCGCTTCACCCCGCCGCCGGGCGCCTGCGACTGCCATGCGCATATTTTCGGGCCGGAAAGCCGCTACCCCTATACGCGGCACCGCACCTACACCCCGCCGGATGCCCTGCTGCCGGCCTATAAGCACATGCTCGCCACGCTGGGCATCCAGCGCGCGGTGATCGTGCAGCCCAGCGTCTACGGCACCGACAACCGCGCGACGCTGGATGCGATCCGCGCCGGCGGCCCGGATTTCCGCGGCGTGGTAGTGGTGGACGAGAACATCGACACCGCCGAGATGGAACGGATGCACGAGGCCGGCGTGCGCGGCGTGCGCATCAACCTGCTGTTCAAGAGCGGGATCGAGGTCTCGGACGTCCGCCGTCTGGCCGAGAAGATCGCCCCCTTCGGCTGGCATATGCAGATGCTGATCGACGTGTCGGAATTCGCCGACATCCGCGAGACCCTGGGCCGCCTGCCGGTCGATGTGGTCTTCGACCATCTGGGCCATATGCCGACCTCGATCGGCACCGACCATCCGGGCTTTCAGGAGATGCTGTCGCTGCTGGCCGACGGCCGCGCCTGGGCCAAGATCTCGGGCGCCTATCGCATCACCTCGGCCAGCCGCACGCCCTATGACGACGTGGCGCCCTATGCCCGCGCGATCATCGCGGCCAATCCGGAACGGGTGGTCTGGGCCAGCGACTGGCCGCACCCCTACGTCAACATCCCGATGCCGAATGACGGCGACCTGCTCGACATGCTCGACGACTGGTCGCCCGACGCCGCCACGCGCGACCGCATTCTGGCAACCAACCCCGCCAGGCTCTACGGCTTCGAGGAGTCGTCGTTTTAGCCCCTCGCCGGGCGGGCGCTCCCGCGCCCTTGGCCCCCGCCTCAATGGCGGGAGTCGTTTTAGCCCCTCGCCGGGCGGGCGCTCCCGCGCCCTTGGCCCCCGCCTCAATGGCGGGAGTCTGTCAGTCCCCCGGCCCAAGCGGGCGCTCCCGCGCCCTCGCCCCCGTCTCGCGAACTGCCTGAAAAGCAAGAGGAACGCACCCATGGGTTTCACCCGACGCACCCTTCTCGGCGCAGCACTCGGCCTTGGCGCGCTGGTCGCCACCGTGCCGGCGATGGCCGCCGACGTGACCCTGAAGCTGGGCTGGACCACCTCTGACGGTGCCACCGACCCCTATGCGATTGCGGCGCGCGACTTCGCCGCGGCGCTTGAGGCAGAGATGCCCGGCGTGTTCGAGGTGAAGTACTTCCCGAACCGCCAGCTGGGCGACGAGAAGGAAATGATCGAAGGCATGTCCTTCGGCACCATCGACGGCGGCATCATCACCAATGCGGTGATCGCCAATGTCGAGCCGGCCTTCCAGCTGCTGGACCTGCCCTTCCTGTTCGCGAACGAGGCCCAGGCCCACAAGGTTCTGGACGGCGATGTCGGCCAGGAGCTGATGGGCAAGCTGCGCAACCGCGGCATCATCGGCCTGGGCTTCGCCGAGGGCGGCTTCCGCCACATGATCAACAACACCCGCCCGGTGGCCCAGCCCGACGACGTGTCGGGCGTGAAGTACCGGGTGATGCAGAACCCGGTCTTCCTGGAAATGTTCAGCTCGCTGGGCGGCAACCCGGTGCCGATGGCCTGGGGCGAGACCTTCACCGCCGTGCAGCAGGGCACGATCGACGGGCTGGAAATTCCGGTCGCGGTCATCCAGGCCAACAAGTTCGCCGAGGTCACCAAGTATCTTTCGCTCACCCGCCATACCTATTCGGCGCTGGGCGTGCTGATCTCGAAGCGCAGCTTCGAGAAGATGACCAAAGAACAGCAGGAGGCGGTGCTGCGCGCGGCCCCCAAGGCGATCGCCGCCCAGCGCGCCCAGGTGGCAGACAACACCAGGCAGATCATCGAAGAGCTGAAGGCCGCCGGCATGACGGTCAACGAGATCAGCGATCCCGCCGCCTTCCGGTCCAAGGTGACCGGCGTCTACGACCGCTTCAAGCCGCGGATCGGCGCCGAGTTGATGGACAAGGCCCTCGCCGAGGTCAACTGACCCTGGTGACGGACCGTCCGGCCGGCAGTGCGCCCCCCGCGCTGCCGGCCGGATGCCATTCCGGACCTGCGCATCCCCCGATCCTGACGGCAGACGGTGCCCCCCATGTCGGCTTTGCTCCAGACCCTCTCGCGCGGGCTCGCCCGGGTGACCGGCTGGGTGATCGTGGCCATCACCACCGTGATGATGGTGAGCCTGATCCTCCAGGTGTTCTCGCGCTATGTGCTCGGCCAGGGCTTCACCTGGACCGAGGAACTCGCCCTGTTCCTGTTCACCTGGGTGGTGCTGCTCGCCGCCACGACCGCGATCCGCGACGACGGCCATGTCCGCCTGCAGCTGTTCATCGACCTGCTGCCCGGGGCGGCACGGCGCATCTGGATGCGCTGTCTGACGCTGACGGTGCTGATCTTCTGCTTGGTGTTCGCGGCAACCGGGGCCGAATACGTCTCGGCCACGCTGGGCCAGGTTTCGGCCGCGGTGCAATACCCGATCGAGGCGCTGCACATGGCGGCCCCGGTGACCGGCGTGCTGGGGGCGATCCACGCCCTGGCCCGGCTGCTGGCTCCGCAATCGGTGATCGACGGCACGCCCGAAACCGGAGGCATGGTATGAGCACCGCCGCAGCCGTTCTGCTGATCGCCTTCGCCGTCTGCCTGTTCAGCGGCGTGCCGATCGTCTTCTCGCTGGGCCTTGCCGCCATCGCCGGGCTCTGGGCTGCCGATTTCGACCTGATCGTGCTGGCCCAGCGGACGATTTCGGGCACCCAGGTCTTCACCCTGCTCGCCATTCCGGGCTTCGTGCTGGCCGGCGATCTGATGATGCATGGCGGGCTGTCGCGCCGCCTGGTCCGGCTCTGCCAGGTTCTGGTGCAGCATGTGACCGGCGGGCTCGGCATGGTCACTGTGCTCTCGGCCACCTTCTTCGCCGCGATCTCGGGCTCGGCACCGGCCACCACCGCCGCCATCGGCGGCATCATGGTGCCCGAGATGGAGCGCCACGGCTGGAGCCGCCGCTTCGCCGCAGCACTCTCCACCGCCGCCGGCCCGATCGGGCAGATGATCCCGCCCTCGATCCCCATGGTCATCTGGGGCGTGGTCGCCGAACAGTCGATCACCAAACTGTTCCTGGCGGGCATCGTGCCCGGCATCCTGATCGCCATCGGGCTGATGACGGTGTGCTGGTTCGCCGCCCGCGCCCAGGGCATCCCCAAGGCGACCCGCCGGGCGACCGCCCGCGAACTGCTGGTGGCGCTGAATGACGGCAAATGGGCGCTGGCGGCGCCGCTGGTCATTCTGGGCGGCATCTATGGCGGCATCTTCACCCCCACCGAGGCCTCGGCGATCGGCGTCGCCTATGCCTTCGTGGTCGGCATGTTCATCTATCGCGAGTTGAAGGTCCGCGACCTGCCGGGCATTCTGCTCCAGTCGATGCGCACCACCACCATCGTCTGCAGCATCATCGCCGTCGCCTCGGCCTTCGGCTGGCTGGTCGCCATCGAACAGCTGCCGACGGTGATCGCCGAAGCCATACTGTCGGTCTCGTCGAACCCGATCGTCATCCTGATGATGATCAACGTGTTGCTGCTGTTCATCGGCGCGATCATGGACAATGTGGCGGCGATGATCATCCTGGGCGGCGTGCTGACCAGCATCGGCGCCAGCCTGGGGCTGGACCCGATCCATCTGGGCGCGATCGTGGTGATCAACTTCGCGATCGGCATGGCCACCCCACCCTTCGGCTATTCGCTGTTCGTCGGCGCCGCGATCAGCAGGCTGTCGGTCGAAGAGGTCTCCAAAGCGCTCTGGCCGATGCTGCTGGTCAAGATCCTGGTGCTGGCGCTGATCACCTATGTTCCCGGGGTGGTTCTGGCCCTGCCGCGGCTGCTCGGCTGACCGCGCCCCTCCGACCTGTTCCGAACCGCCCCCGCCGGCCATCGGCGGGGGCCGTTTCGTTTTGCGGCAAGGGCTCCCCGATTCTTAGAACCTTAAGTTTATTTTTGTCCGGCAAAATTCCTTGACGCGATTGTTTCGCATGTTACAGTCGCGCCTGAATTGAACAGTGGCAGTCTGTAGTCCATTCTTCATCAGCTGGGGAGCGGCATTCGATGAAGGTCTACGACTCGGTCCTGGATGCCGTCGGCGATACGCCGATGGTCCGGATCCGCCGCGTTGCGAGGGAGCTGCCGGCGGAGATCTTCGCCAAGCTCGAATTCATGAACCCCGGTGGCAGCGTCAAGGACCGCCTGGTCCGCTACCTGCTGGAGCGGTATGAGGAAGCGGGCGCGCTGACGCCCGAGACCGTGCTGGTCGAGAATTCCTCGGGCAATACCGGCGCCGCCCTGTCGATGGCGGCGGCCGTCCGCGGCATCGGCTGCGTGGTGACCATCCCCGACAAGATGAGCCCCGAGAAGATCGCCCGGATGCGCGCCTTCGGCACGAAGGTGGTGGTGGCCCCCACCGCCGTGCCGGCGGAAGCGCCCGAAAGCTATTACAGCCAGGCCCGGCGTATCGCCGAAGAGACGCCCGGAGCGATCTATCCGGACCAGTACAACAACCCGCTGAATGCAGCCGCCCATTACGCCAGCACCGGGCCCGAGATCTGGGAACAGACCGGCGGCCGGATCGACGCCTTCGTCTGCGGCATCGGCACCGGCGGCACGATCAGCGGCGTGGGCCGCTATCTGAAGGAACGGGATCCGTCGATCCGGGTGATCGGCGTCGACCCGGAAGGCAGCGTCTTCCACGACCAGTTCCATCACGGCCGGTTGAGCACACCGCATGTCTATCAGGTGGAGGGCATTGGCGAGGATTATCTGGTCGAGGCGGTGGATTTCTCGGTGATCGACGACATCATCCGGGTCGACGACAGGTCTTCGTTCCTGACCGCGCGCCGGCTGGTGCGCGAGGAAGGGCTGCTCTGCGGCGGATCGAGCGGGGCTGCGATGTGGGGCGCGCTGCAGGTGGCGGACCGCTTCCCCGGCGGCCGGATCGTGGTGCTGCTGCCCGATTCCGGCAACATGTATCGCAGCAAGTTCCTGGATGATGCCTGGATGGTCCGGCATGGCCATCTGGCGGCTCCGACGGCAGCAACGCCGCAGGCCATGGCGGCCGTGGCAGGTGCAGAATGACCGCCGTCGCAGCCGGGCCGTCCGTGGCCGAATCCCCGGTGGCGGCCGGCGTGATGCCGGGCGCGCGCTGGGCCTTCGCCGACCGCATCGACCTGATGGACGAAAGCCTGCGCGAGGGCGCCGAACGCGCCAGCGTGCCGCCGGACCTGGACGCCAAATGCGATCTGGCCCGGGCGATCGCCGATGTCGGCATCCGCACGCTGGTGGTCGGCATGTTCCCCGACGTGCCGCAGAATGCCGAGTTGCTGGCACGGCTGGTGCGCCGCCAGCAGGCCGGGCAGCTGCCCGCCGATCTGCGCTTCATGGTCATCTCTCATGTCGGCGTGACCATGCGCCAGACGCTGGCCATGCTCGACGAACTGGCGATCCCGCTCGACACGGTGCATGTGATCGCGATCCATTCGGTTTCGGATCTGCAGATCACCCATCTGTTTCCGACCATTCTGCGCAAGGACGGCGCCGTCGACTGGGATCAGGCCGCCTGGGAGGCGCTGGACGATGCCACGCGGCGGGCGCGCAATCTGGACTGGCTGGCCGATTTCCTGCCGGTGGTGACCGGCTGGCGCGGCGGCGGGGTGATGGTCGGGTTGCTGGATGCCTTCCGCGCCGATCACGGCCATCTGATGAATGCGGTGGCAACCGTGGCCGCGGCCGGCATCCGCCAGATCCGCCTGGTCGACACCGCCGGCACCTGCCTGCCCCATCAGCTGCCCCAGACCGTGGGCGAGCCGGTGACGCGCTTCCCCGACATCGCCTTCTACGGCCATTTCCACGACGATTTCGGCATGTCGACCGCCAATGCGGTGATGGGGCTGTCGCTGGGGCTGAAGGGGGTCGACGTCTCGGTCGGCGGCTTCGCCAACCGGGCCGGACATCCGCCGCTGGCCGAGGTGGTGATGGCGCTGCGCAAACTCTACGGCGTGGAGCTGCCGGGCGTGGACCCCAGCCGGCTGCACGGGCTGAGCCGGATGGCAGAGCGGATCTACGGGCTGATGGAAAACCCCGCCCAGGCGATCACCGGCGTCGTCACCCACAGCGTGCAGAGCGGCATCCGTACCGAGTTGCTGCGCAAGGCCCCGCGGATCTTCGACGCGATCGCCCCCGAAGAGGTCGGTGCCCGACTGGTGGCGATGTTCGGGGTGCGCAGCGGTCGCGACGGGCTGCTGCGCTTTCTGCGCGAACGCCAGCTGCTCGCCCCCTTCGGCCTGGAGCCGACGCCCGAGATCGCCGACGCGCTGTTCGAACATCTGGACGCCGAATGGGCCCGCCGCAGCGCCGGCGCCCGCGCAAGGCTGGGCGAGCTGATCGAACAGTATCAGGACACGCTGAACGCATCCTTCTTTACCGAAGAGGCTATGACGTCATGGCTGAGCGCGCATCTGACCGCCGTGCATATGAAGACGGCCTGACCGCCACCGCCGCCGCGACCGCGCTCTGGCCGATCTTCCGCGACCGGGTCGCCGGCGCCGATGAGGAACAGTGGCGCGACATGCTCGACCTTGCGGCAATCGCGGCCGCCGGGCTGGCGCAGGAGGACGGGCTGGACCCGGTGGGCGACCTGGCCGTGCACCGGATGCTGTATGCCATCTATGCCGGGCGGATCCTGGTGCCCTGGTCGCCGCAATGGCGCGATCTGGACGATGTCCGGGTCGATCTGCTGCGCCGGACGCTGGAAACCGGTTGGGAGGCGGCCGAACGCCGCCGGCTGACCGGCTTCTTCGGCCCCCTGCCGCAAGTGACGGATTTCGCCGGCTGGGCCACGCATCACTGCCAGGCCCACCGGTCCAATGTCGGCCATCCGCTGTTCGATTTCCTGAGCGACCGGGCCAGCTTCGACCAGCTGCGCAGCTTCATCGTTCAGGAAACCCCCTTCGACATCCATTTCGGCGACATCGTGGCCATGATGCTGCCGGGGGTGCATGGCGGCGCCAAGGCCGAGTTCTCGCGCAATTTCTGGGACGAGATGGGCCGCGGCGACCAGCGGCTGGCGCATCGCCAGCTCCGGCTCGACATGATGACGGCGCTGGGCGTGCGCGAGGATGTACATGTCACCGAGGTCGAGGCCTTCTGCCTGGAGGAACTTCGCCTCGCCAACATGTATTTCCACAGCGTGTTCAACCGCGCCCTGCTGCCCCAGGCGATCGGCATGATGCTGGCCACCGAACTGATGGTTCCCGGGCGGCTGGACCGGCAGATCCAGGGCTGGCGGCGGGTCGGGCTGGATGACGACACCATGCGCTATCTGATCGAACACACCGTGGTCGACATCGAACACGCCGCCGGCTGGATGAACGAGGTGGTGCTGCCGATGCTGGCCGAGCGCCCCGAGGTGATGGGCGAGATCGTCCTCGGCATGGCCCGCCGGCTGGAACATGCCGCCGCGGTCTGCGACCGGATGATGATGCTCCTGCCTGCGGCGGCCTGAATGACCGCCCTCGCCGTTGGAGACCTTCTCTCCCAAACCCCTGCCGCTGAGATCGTCCTTGCCGGCTGCGGGCTGAGGGGCATGGGGCTGCTCACTGCGACTCCGGCCCTGCTCGACCACCGCCTGACGGTGATCGATGCGGGGCCGCGGCCGGGGCCTGGGGCTTTTCCGGGATACCGGATCCAGTCCAATTCGACCGGCTCGGATTTCTTCGGCTGGGTGGATCCGGCGGGGCCCTTCGGCCCCGTGCTGGACGATCCGGCCGTGCGCCGGCTGCGCGAGCACCGGGGCGCCTTCGATCTGGCGCTGCTGGCAGGCGCCCTCGACCGCTTCGGCGACAGGCTGGCCACGCTGCTGCCGCCCGACCGGCTGATCCGGGAAGATCCGCTGGTGCATGTAGCGGTGGACAAAGAGGCGATCGGGCTGACCCTCGCCTCGGGCCGCCGCATCGACACCCGGGCACTGGTGCTGGCGCTGGGCATCACCGAGCCCGCCCATGACGCTCTCGCCCCCTGGGCGGCGCGTACGATCCCGTCGGGCCGGATCGTACGCGACCATCTGGCCGCCCTGCCGCCTCTACCCGCAGACAGACCGGTGCGGATCGTGATCGCCGGCGGATCGCACAGCGCCTATTCGGCCGCCCTGGTGCTGGCCGATGCCGTGGATGCGGGCCGGCTTTCGGCCGAGGTCACCATCCTGCATCGCGGACCCGCCCGGCTGTTCTACCCGAACATGGACGCCCAGGTCGCCGAGCCGCATGGCCCGCTGGAGGCCCTGCCCGACCTCGCCCGCGACATCTGCCCGGAAACCGGCCAGGTCTTTCGCTATTCGGGGCTGCGCCACCGGGCCCGCGCCCTGTTCCGCGAGATCGCCCAAGGCGCGCGCCAGGGCTTCACCCAGCGGCAGATCCCGGCGATCGACGATGCGGCCGACCTGCTGGACCGGGCCGATCTGATCGTCCAGGCGCTGGGCTATCAAAGCCGCAGACTGGCCATGACCATCGACGGCCGGCCCTGGGATCCCGCAGGCGGACGGGCCGTGGTCCGCCCCGGCCCTGACGGCCGGATCCCGCTGCCCGAGGGGTCGCCCGCGCAGATCTTCGTGATGGGCATGGACCCCTACCCCTATGACGACGGCGCGCTGACCCCGACGGGGCAGTATGCGTTGCGTGGCGGCCAGATTCTGGCCGCCCTTGCCCGGCCGCCTGCGGCCGGACAGCCCCTCCCCCTCGCAGAACCCGTATGAGGTACGGCCATGGCGCATATGGTCTTCGTGGAAACCACCCGCCCCGCCACGCGGGCGATCGATCATGCGCTGGCCATGGGGCACGAGGTGACGCTGATCCGCTCCGGCCGTTTCGACTGGCTGTTACCGCCCGCCGAGCATGAGCGGATCCGCACGCTCGGCATCCGCCGGGTGGAGATCGCCGACACCCGCTCGGATACGCTGATCGAGGCGGCGCTGCGGGATCTGATGGCCGGCGGGCCGGTCGATGCGGTGCTGACCGCCCTGCAGCCGGCGGCCACCCCGGCGGCGATCGCGGCCGGCCGGCTCGGCATCCGGGCCACGGCGGCACGGGGCATGATCAATGCCCGCGACAAGGCGCTGACGCGGGCGGCACTCGACCGCGCCGGGCTGCCCTCGGTCGCCCATGCCACCGTCCGCACGCTGGAAGATGCCCTCGACGCCGCGGCGCGCATCGGCTACCCGGTGATCGTGAAGCCGGTGAACGGTCTGGGCAAGGCACTGACCACCTGGGCGAAGACGCCCGACGACATCCACCGCCATTTCGCCACCCTGGCCGAACGCCGCGAGGTGCTGCAGACCGGTCTTGCCGACGAGCTGGCCGATGCCGCTTTCATCATCGAAGAGATCGCCCGTGGCCCGCTGCATTCGCTGGAACTGGCGGGCCTCGCCTCGGGCGCCAAGGTGCCGCTGATCCTGGTGCGGCGGAAGACCGGCCGTGACGATCCGGTTCTGGAGATGGGCTCCACCGTCCCCGCCCCGCTTTCCGCCGAAGACCGCCGGGCGGCGGGGGATTATGCGGTGGCCGTGGCCGAGGCGCTGGGCCTCGACATCGGCATCTTCCATATCGAGTTGATCATGACCGACAGGGGGCCGCGGCTGGTGGAGGTGAACCCGCGGATTGCCGGCGGCGCCATCCCCGATCTGATCCGCACCGCCACCGGCATCGACCCGTTCGAGCTGCTGGTGCGCGTCCATGCCGGCGAAAGCCCGGTTTCGGACTGGCTGCCCGAGACCTGTGCCGCCAGCCACAGCTTCATCACCATGGCCGAAGACTGCACCGTGCGCGCCGATCTGGCACCCGACTGGTTCGAAGCCTTCCGGCCGCGCATGGCCTCGGGTGGTTGCGACATCCGCCCCGGGGCCAGCTACCGGCGCATGGACGGCAACCAGGACGTGTTAGGTGTTGTTCGAATGGTTGCACCAACCATCGGCGAGGCGGCCGCCGCCTGCGAGGCGCTGCGGGCCGAGATCGCCGAAACACTGGGCGTGAAACTGGTGGAGCTGGTCGAATGAGCGGCACCACCCCAGCCCTGCCCTCGCGGCTTGCGCTCTTCGCCGATCGGCGGTTCCTGCTGCTCTGGGCGGCGATGCTGGTCAGCGCCACCGGCACCTTCATGCTGCTGCTTGCGGTTTCGGCCGAATTACTGAAGCGCCACGGCTCGGGGCTGGGTGCCGCCTCGGTCTTCGCCTTTCAGTGGATCCTGCCGGTGGTGGCGGTGTCGCTGGTCCGCCGGCTGGCGGAAAGCCGGCGGCTGCGCCGCACGGTGATCCTGGCCGAAATCGCCGGGGCCGTGATCTCTCTGGCGATCGGCCTGCTGCTGACCGCCGATCTGACCGTGGCGGTGCTCGCCTGCTTCCTGATCCGGGGCCTGGCCGAAGCGGTGACCAAGACCTCGCGGGTGGTGCTGGTCAAGCTGATGTTCCAGGGGCCGGCGCTGACGCTTGCCTCGTCCACCTTCAACCTGTCCTTTTATGTCGGCGGGGCGCTGGGCGGGCTGGCGGGTGCGGTGGCGGTAGAACATCTGCCGCTGATCGGCGTCTGCGCGGTCGACGCCATGACCTTCCTGATCTCGGCCGCCTGCTATCGGGCGCTGCCCGATCTGAGGCCGGCCGACGACGCAGCCCCCCGCGCGCCCGGCCGGCGAAGGGGCGCGATTGCCGAAGCGCTGACGCTGATGCGCGCCGATCGGCGGCTCTGGCTGGCGGCGGGCTATGTCGTGGCCGCAACCGGCGTGCTGCAGGGGTTTCACAACACCGCCCGGGTGGTGCTGCCCATGCGCCATCTGGGGCTGGATGAAAGCGCGGTGATGCATCTGCAGATCACCAGCGGCCTCGCCATCATCCTGGGGGCGGTGGCGATCCCGGTGCTGGGGGCGCTGGCCCGCCATCGCAGCTTCGCGCCGCTCACCCATCTGGGGGCCTGCGTGATGCTTTGGGCGGTGACGCTGGTCGCCGGCGAGACGGGGCTACATCTCGGCTATTTCGCCTATATCTTCCTGTTCGAAGCCGCCTTCACCGCCGCCCAGGCCCAGCTGATCCAGGCCACGCCCAGCCGCGACATGGCCACGATGCAGGCGGCGGTGGGGGCGCTGGGCACCAGCCTGCTGATCGGCTGCACGCTGTTGAGCGGCGCGCTCGCCGATCTGATGCCGCTGCCGGTGGTCGCTGCGATCACGGCCGGGATCGGGGTCGTCATCCTGCTCGGCATCGAGGCCGGCAGCCGCCACGGCAGCCGCAAGGCGGCCGGTATCTGATGAAGGCCCATATCTGGTGAAGGGACTGCTGCACGACCGCAACTTCCTGCTGATCCAGGCGGCGACGCTGATCAGCGCCACCGGCAGCTTCATGCTGCTGCTGGCGGTTTCGGCCGAGCTGTTGCGGCGGTCGGGATCGGGGCTGGGGGCGGCGTCGGTCTTCGCCTTTCAATGGATCCTGCCGGTTCTGGCGGTCTCGGCCGTGCGCCGGATTGCCGATCAGCCGGGGCTGCGGCGGGTGCTGGTCCTGGCGGAACTGGCCGGCGGCGCGCTGTCGCTCGCCATCGGCCTGCTGCTCACGGCCGATCTGCTGCCGCTCGTCCTCGGCTGCTTCCTGCTGCGCGGCTTCGGCGAGGGGGTGACCCGCACCGGCCGCGTCGTCCTGCTGCGCCGGCTGTTCGACGGCCCGCGTCTGGCCGCGGCCGCGTCCAGCTTCAACATCGCCTTCTACACCGGTGCCACGCTGGGCGGCGTGGCGGGCGGGCTGGTGGTCGGGCGGCTGCCGCTGACCGAAATCTGCGCCCTCGATGCCGCAAGCTTCGTGGTGGCGGCGTTGTGCTGGCGGGCACTACCCGATGCACGCGGCAGCACAGATACAACAAAAAGAAGTAGCGGCGCCATTCGCGACGCCCTGCGGCTGATGGCCGGCAACCCGGCCCTGCTGCGTCAGGCCGGCTATGTCGTGCTCTCGACCGGCATCTTCCAGGGCTTCCACAATGCCGCCCGCACCCTGTTGCCCATGCGCGGGCTGGGACTGGACGACCGGGCGGTGATGCATCTGCAGGTGGCAAGCGGGCTTGCCATCATCCTGGGGGCGGTGCTGGTGCCGCTGCTGGGCGGGCTCTCCCGCCGCCGCTGGCTGACGCCCTGCGCCTGTGCTCTTGCCTGCCTGCTGCTGGTGGCCGCCAGCCGCGCCCCCGGGCTCGGCCTGCTGATCGCCGCCTATCTGGCCTTCCTGGTCGCCTTCGAACTGGCCTTCACCGCCGCCCAGGCCGGGCTGATCCAGGCCGCAACCACCAGCCAGATGGCGACCATGCAGGCCGCCGCCAATGCCGGCGGCACGGCCCTGGTCATCCTGGTGACGCTGGCGACCGGCGGGCTGGCCGATCTGATGCCGATGGCGGCCGTGGGCCCGGTGATCGGCGTTGCGGGGCTGACGCTGATCGCCGGGCTGGAGCTGGTGGCGCGGCGGACTCGGGCAATGCTGTCTCAGGCGATGCTGTCGACCACGCCGCCATCCACCCGCAGGGCGGCGCCGGTGGTGGCGGACGACAGCGGCGAGGCCAGATAGACCGCCAGATTGGCGACCTCGTCCACCGAGGCGGCGCGCCGGATCAGCGAGCCCGGCCGGTTGTCGGCCACGAAATTCGCGGCACTGTCTTCGATCATATCCCCGTCCACCGGCCGGCCATCCGCCTCCAGCATGCGCCGGAGCCCGCGGGAGAGGGTCGGACCGGGCAGGATGGCATTGGCGGTGACGCCGGTGCCGGCCAGCCGCTTGGCGAGCCCCCGCGACAGGGCGAGATAAGCGGTTTTGGTGACGCCGTAATGGATCATGTCGGCCGGGATGTTGAGGGCGGATTCCGACGACAGGAAGATCACCCGCCCCCAGCCGCGATCGACCATGCCCGGCACCAGCGCCCGCGACAGGCGCATGCCCGACAGGAAGTTGACCGCCAGGATCTGCTGCCAGAGATCGTCATCGGCCTCGAAGAAATCGGCCGGACCGAAAAAGCCGACATTGTTGACCAGAATATCCGGATGCGCGACCGCCCCGGCCAGGGTGTCGCAGCCGGTTTCGGTACCGAGATCGGCGGCGATGCCGCGCACCTCCGCCCCGGGAACCGCCTGCTTCAGCTCTGCCACCGCCTGGTCGACATCCGGTTGACGCCGGCCGTTCAGCACCACGGACGCCCCCGCCCCGGCCAGGCCCCGGGCGATGGCATGGCCGATACCGGCGGTGGAACCGGTGACGACGGCCGAGCGGTCGGTGAGATCGATCTTCATCGGGTTTGCCTCCAAACGACTGCGGGATCGTTTGAGGTGCGAACGCCGTGGCAGGCGATGCGTTCCGCCGGCGGCGGCTCAGCGATAGCCGGTGGGATCGGCGGCGAGGCCCGCCTCCTGAACCTCCACCAGATAGCGGAAACAGTCGGGGCGCGAGCCGTCGAGGTCGTCGATGCCGTAGATCCGGGCCAGATCACCGCTGGAAGTCGAGGCCCCGTTCCAGCGCATCCGCTCCGGATCGGCCGCCAGCGCCGCAATGCCGCGGCCAAGGAAACGGGGGGTTTCCGAGATGCAGAAATGCGGTTCCCGCGCAATCGCCTCGCGCCAGCCGGCCTCGGTCACGCCGTAATGGTCAAGCATCATCTCGGAGCGCATCCAGCCCGGCGTCACTGCGACCGAACAGCAGCCATGGGGCTCAAGATCGCGGCCATGGGCCCAGGCCATGCGGATCACCGACATCTTGGCCAGATCGTAGAAGGGCGACAGCCGGTAGCGGCCGGCATTGTAATCGGCGGTGCCGTCGGTCACCTCGACCAGAACCCCGCCGGGCCGGCGGATCATCAGCGGCAGCAGGTGATGGGCGGCGATCAGATGGGTGTCGACCGCGTTGTGCAGCAGCCGCAACCCTCTGTCGAGATCGTGCCCCCAGACCGGGACGTTCCATTCGGTCAGCAATTCGCCGCCCCAGACATCGTTGACCAGCAGGTCGAGCCGGCCATGGGCCGCGTCGATCCGGGCGGCGAGCGCCGCCACCGCCGCCGGGTCCAGATGGTCGAGCACGACCGGAATGCCGCAGCCGCCGGCCGCCGTGACCAGGGAAGCCGTTTCCTCGATCGTCTCGGGCCGGTTGTAGTCCGAGCGGCGACCGGCGGTGGAGCGGCCGGTGACATAGACCGTGGCCCCGGCGGCGCCCAGCTCGACCGCGATTCCGCGCCCGGCGCCGCGCGTCGCGCCGGCGACCACGGCAATCCTGTCCGAAAGAGCCGTCATGAACCCTGCCTCCCTGGATACGGCGCTTCCATCTGCGCCTTGGATAATTTATAAACGAATATTCATTTATAATGGAATCCCGAGATCTGCAAGGGGAGGACGACATGGCCCGCCGACGCAGCCTGCCCGATGACCGGATTCTGGAGATCACCCTCGCCCTGATGCACCGGCTGGGGCCGCAGGCGGTCACCTTCGCAGCGGTGGCGGCGGAAACCGGACTTTCCGGCGCCACGCTGGTCCAGCGCTTCGGCAGCAAGCCGGCGATGATCCGGGCCGCGCTCGATCTTGCCTGGACGCGGCTGGAGACCGCCACGGCCGAGGCGATCGCCGCCTGCCAGCCGACGCCGGAGGGCGCCGTCGCCCTGCTCGCCGGGCTCTCCCAGGGCTATGGCGACATCGACAGCTATGCCGACGGGCTGATGGTGCTGCGCGAGGATCTGCGCGACCCGGAGCTGCGCGCCCGCGGCACCCGCTGGGGCAACGGCCTGGCGGCAGCGATCGACCGCTGCTTTCCCGGCCAGCCGGGTGCCGGCCGGTTGATGATCACCCAATGGCAGGGCGCGCTGATCTGGTGGGGCTTCGCCCCCGACCGGCCGATCGACCGGGTGGTGGCGGAAGAACTTGGCAGCCTGGCCGGTCTGCTCGCCGGACGGCCGGTCCCGGCGGAACCGGCCGTCCGCGGATGACTGCGCCCCGGTCTCAGGCCGTGGCACCCAGATCTTCCGAGATGATCCGGCAGCGTTCGGCCAGCAGCAGGGCGGCCGGATGGTCGGGGTCGGCAAGGGCACGGTCGGTGCCGATCAGGGTCAGCACGCATTGCGCCTCGTTCTGCCAGTCGAGCACGGGGCTCGAGGCGGCGGCAAGGCCCGGCACCACCGAACCGTCGACGGTGGCGACCCGGCGGGCGCGGATCTCCGCCACCAGTGCGTCGACATCGACCGGCGGCAGATCCCGGCCGGCGGCACGGGTTTCGGTGGCGAGCACCGGCGCGGTGACGCTTTCGGGCAGCCAGGCCAGAAAGGTGCGGCCGGTGGCCGAGCGCAGCAGCGGCATCACCGAGCCCAGGCTGAGCGCCCCCACGAAGGGCACGCGGCTGCGATGCAGCCGGACGACGACGGCACCGTGCAGGCTCCAGACCGCCAGATGGGCGGTGAACCCCGAGGCCTCGGCCAGCGCCGGCAGTTCGGCCGCGGCCCGCGCCACCGGATCGAGCCGGCCCATGGCGGCCAGCCCCAGCTGCAAGGCGATCGGCCCCAGATCATAGCGGCCGCCATCGCCATCCTGCACCACCAGCCCGTCGCGGACATAGCTCGCCAGATAGCGATGGGCATTGCTGGCCGAGATGCCGGCCGCCTGGGCGATCGCCTTCAGCGGCAGCGGCCCGCCGGCCCGCATCAGCACCATCAGCACGCGGTTGCCGATCTCCACCGACTGAATGCCGCGCGACCCGGCGGCCGCGCCGATCGCGCCCCCCTCTTCCAGCTCGATCGCTGCCATGGCGGGGTCCTGTCCTCCCATTGTTTTCGGCGCCTTGCGGCAGATCGCCGCCGCGGCGATCGACCGCATCGACGCCTGTATTGGCGTTTGCTTCTGAGCAATCGTTTTGCTAATAGAGAATACAGAGCCCGAAGACGGGTGACAACATGTCGCACCGACGGCCGGCGATCTTCAGTGTCGCCCCGGCCCAACGGTCGCACAGCAGAGGCCGGGTCATCAGCGGGTCGCGTGGGAAACGCCGCCGTCCTCCCGGCATGTGCCCATGGAGGAATTCAGATGACCGCTCCCACCGCTTCCGGCCCCACCTCTTCAGGACTCCCTGAAAACTACGCCGCCGAACTCGACCGGCTGGACATGGCGCCGCTCTGGACGGTGCTGGCCGATCTGGTGCCCGAACATCCGCGCCCGAAGGCCGTGCCCCATCTCTGGCCCTATGCGACCGCGCGCGAGGTGCTGCTGGAAAGCGGCCGGCTGATTTCGGCCGAAAAGGCCGAGCGCCGGGTGCTGGTGCTGGAAAATCCCGGCCATCGCGGCGAGCATCGCGCCACGGCGTCGATCTATGCCGGCCTACAGCTGATTCTGCCCGGGGAACGGGCGCCCGAACACCGCCATACCCAGTCGGCGCTGCGCTTCGTGATCGAAAGCGACGGCGCCTATACCACTGTCGAAGGTGCGCGGGTCGACATGGCGCCCTTCGATCTGGTGCTGACGCCGCGCTGGCGCTGGCATGCCCATGGCCACGACGGCAAACAGCCGGGTGTCTGGCTGGACGGGCTCGACATCCCGATGATCAGCCTGTTCCAGGGCGGTTTCGCCGAGCGGATCGGCGACAACGAGGCCCCCGCCCGCCGCCCGGACGTGTCGCCCGCCATGCATGCCGCGGGACTGCGGCCGGCGGCCGGCACTGCCGCCGCCGCCCATGGCCTGCTGCATTATCCCTTCGCCAGCTGGCGCCCGGCGCTGGATGCCGCGCGCGCGGCCGGGGGCGTGGAGCCCCATGACGGCGTGCGGCTGGAATTCACCGATCCGGCCACCGGCGGCCCGGTGCTGCCGACGCTGTCGGCCTTCGCGCAGCTGGTGCCGGCCGGCACCGCCACCCGGGCCGTGCGCCGCACCGAAAGCGCCATCATCGTCGGTGTCGAAGGCCGCGGCATGCTGGAAATGAGCCGCGCCGACGGGAGCCGCGTGGCGCTTGCCATCGGCCCGCGCGACGTGGCCGTGATACCCTCCTGGTCCGATCTGTCGATCACCGCCGAAGCCGGCGAGGACCTGGTTCTGTTCAGCCTGTCGGACCGCGCCGCACAGAGCGCGCTCGGCCTCTATCGCGAGGAACGTGCATGACCACCGCTGCCACCAGCCCGGAGATCACCGCCGGCGGCACCGCCCCCACCGTCATCGTGCCCGTCGAGGGCGGCGGCGGCTTCGCGGTGCGCCGGGTGTTCTGCGTCGGCCGCAACTATGCCGCCCATGCCCGCGAGATGGGCCGCGACCCGGATCGCGAGCCGCCCTTCTTCTTCACCAAATGGGCCGAAAGCGTGGTGCCCGGCAGCGGCGCCATCACCTATCCGCCGCGCACCGCCAATTATCACCACGAGGTCGAACTGGTGGTGGCGATTGCCGAAGGCGGCGCCAACATCCCGCAGGACCGGGCGCTGGATCATGTGTTCGGCTATGCGGTCGGCCTGGACATGACCCGCCGCGACCTGCAGCTGGCCGCCCGCGACCTGGGCCGGCCCTGGGACGAGGGCAAGAATGTCGAGCAGAGCTGCCCGATGGCGGCGCTGGTGCCGGCCGCCCGCATCGGCCACCCGGAACGGGGCCGGATCGTGCTGACGGTGGACGGCGCGGTGCGCCAGGAGGCGGACCTTGCCGACCTGATCTGGAGCGTGCCCGAGATCGTGTCGATCCTGTCGGAGAGCTGGACCCTTCAGCCCGGCGATCTGATCTTCACCGGCACACCCGCGGGCGTCGGTGCGGTTGTGCCGGGTGCGGTGATGCATGCCGAGATCGACGGCCTGCCGGCGCTGGACCTGACGGTGGTCAAGGCCAGCTGACGGACGAGAGACGGGTGCGGCCGGCGGGGAATGACCGGCCGCCCCTTCATGACATTGGGGAGGAGACGACCATGCGCGGTTTCATCGCGGCGGCCTTCGGTGCCGCCCTCACCTTCGCCGGGCTCGGCGGCGGCATCGCGCCGGCCGCGGCGCAGGAGACGGTGACGCTGAAGATCAGCCACTATCTGCCGGCCAGCCACGGCTTCCAGACCGATTTCCTGGGCCCCTGGGCGGAAGAGCTGGAGCGGCGCACCAACGGCAAGGTGAAGGCCGAGATCTATCCCGGCACCAGCAGCTTCGGCAATGCCGCCCGCCAGGCCGATCAGGTCCGCGCCGGGGTGATCGACATCGCGCTGGGGCTGCGCGGCATTCCGCGCGGCCGGTTCGAGCGCAGCTCGGTCTTCGAACTGCCCTTCGTCGTCAGCGAGGCCGGTGCCGGTACGAAGGCAATGTGGGAGATGTATAAATCGGGTGCGCTGGCCGACGACTACAAGGATTACAAGGTCCTGGCGCTGTTCGTGCACAATGGCGGCCTGTTCCACACCACCTCTGTCCCCGTGCATGAGCTGTCGGATCTGAAGGGTCTGCGCCTGCGCACGCCGAGCGAGGCGGTGTCGGTGATGCTGCAGTCGCTGGGTGCCAGCGCCGTGGGCCTGCCGCCGAGCGAGATTTACGAGAACCTGCAGAAGGGCACGCTGGACGGGCTGGTCACCACCTGGGACCTGGTCGGCGCCACCCGGCTGAACGAGGTGGTCAAGTACCACACCGACGGCCGGGTCTATACCGCGGCCTTCTACGTACTGATGAACAAGCGCAAGTATGAGAGCCTGCCCGCCGACGTGAAGCAGGCGATCGACGAGACCACCGGCGATGCGCTGGTCGCGAAGTTCGGCGACTGGTGGGCGAAGTGGGACAAGGCCGGCCGCGAGGACGCGGTCGCGCGCGGCCACGAGATCATCGAGATCGACGAGGCCACCCGCAACCGCTGGCGCGAAGAGCTGACGCCGATGATCAACGCCTATATCGAGCGGCTGCAGAACAACGGCGTCGCCGATGCCCGCGCGCTCTACGACCAGGCCCGCGACCTCACCGCCCGCTACGAGGCCGCGGAATGACCAAAAGCCCCTCGGCATCGCCCCGGCCCGCACGCGGCGGTGCCGTCCGGCTGATCGACGGCCTGATCGAGGCGGCGGCGCTGTTCGGCGTCGCCTGCCTCGGCATCGGGATCGTCGCCACGGTGGCCGATGTTCTCGGCCGCCAGGTTCTCGGCTTTCAGGTGACCGGCACCGTCGACCTCACCCAGCTGGCGGTCGTTACCTGCGCCTTTCTCTCCCTGCCCTTCGGCTTCCGCCGCGGCGCCCATGTCGCGGTCGAACTGCTCGACGACCGGCTGCCGCCCGCGGCCCTGCGTGCGCTGGATCTGCTGGCCGGCATCGCCGGGCTGGCGGTCATGTTCGTGATCGCCTGGCGCGGCTGGGGCGAGCTGGAGCTGGCGCTCGACTATGGTTCGATTTCGCAGGATCTGGGCCTGCCGCTCTGGATCCATCGCGGCCTGGTCGTGGCCGGCGGCGCGCTCGGCGTGCTCGCCTGCCTGATGAACATGGCCGAGGCCCTGGGTCTCTGGTCACGCCCCGCGCCCGCTCCTGCCGGCGCCTCCGTCTCCGTCAACGAGGGCTGAGTTCCCATGGATCTGACGATCGGCGTGCTCGGCTTCGTGGCCGTGCTCGTGCTGGGCATCCTGCGCGTGCCCGTGGCCGTGGCGATGGCCGTGGTTGGCCTGGCCGGCGGTGCGGCTCTGGGCGGGCTCGACGGCATTCTCTATCTGTCGGGCACCCTGCCCTATGACGCCGTCTCGCCCTATGGCCTGTCGGTCGTGCCGCTTTTCGTGATGATGGGCGTGTTCGCCGGCCGCGCCGGGCTGTCGCGGGCGCTTTACGATGTGGCGGATCTTCTGGTCGGCCGCTTCCGCGGCGGCCTCGCCATGGCCACGATCGGCGCCAGCGCCGGCTTCGGCGCGATCTGCGGGTCCAGCCTCGCCACCTGTGCGACCATCGGCAAGGTGGCGCTGCCCGAAATGCGCCGCCACGGCTATCCCGACGACCTGGCGGCGGGCGCGGTTGCAGCCGGCGGCACGCTGGGCGTGCTGATCCCGCCCTCGGTGATCATCGTGCTTTATGCGCTGATCACCGAACAGTCGATCGGCGCACTGTTCGCCGCTGCCCTGGTCCCCGGGCTGATCGCCACCCTCTATTACATGATCGCCGCCCGGATCTCGGCCCGCCGGCTGCCGCGGCGCGGCGAGCGCCCGCAGGACGCCGCGCAAAAGCGCGGCGGGGGCCTGCGCCTGCTCGCCATCGCCGATATCGTGGTGCTGTTCGGCCTGGTGATCGGCGGCATCTATGCCGGCCTGTTCTCCCCCACCGAAGCGGCCGCGATCGGTGCCGGCGGTGCCGCCCTGCTCGCCTGGGTGCGCGGCGGGCTGAAGGGCGGCGAGCTGCGCGGCGCGATGGTGGAAACCGCGCTCACCTCGGGCATGATCTTCCTGATCCTGATCGGCGCGGCGCTGTTCAACTATTTCGTCGAGACCTCGGGCCTGCCCCAGGCGCTGGTGGGTGCGATCGCGGCCGCGGGCCTCGGCCAGCTGGAAGTCATCCTGCTGCTGGTCGCCTTCTATCTGGTGCTCGGCTGCTTCATGGACAGCATGTCGATGGTGCTGCTGACGGTGCCCGCAGTCTTCCCGCTGATCCAGGCCAGCGGCATCGATCCGATCTGGTTCGGCATTCTGCTGGTGACGGTGGTTGAACTCGGCCTGATCACGCCGCCGATCGGCATGAACCTGTTCGTGCTGAAGGGCATCGATGCCCGGCTGGATCTGGGCGTAGTGATCCGCGGCGTGCTGCCCTTCATCGGCGCCGATGTGGTGCGGGTGGTCACGCTGATCGCCCTGCCCCAGGTCGTGCTGTTCCTGCCCCATCTGCTCGGCTTCTGAGGACCCTGCCCCCATGACCATCGAACCCGATACCGGCGGAACCGATACCGTCTTCCACGGCTATTTCCGCTCCTCCGCCGCCTATCGCTGCCGCATCGCCTTCAACCTGAAGGGCTTTGCGCCCGCGCAGCGCTTCGTGCATCTGCGCAAGGGCGAACAGAAGAGCGCCGCCTACAAGGCGCTCTCACCCGCAGGGCTGGTGCCGGCGCTGGAAACGCCGCGCGGCGTGCTCACCCAGTCGCTGGCGATCATCGAATGGCTGGACGAGACCATGCCCGATCCGGCGCTGCTGCCGGCGGATGCCTGGACGCGTGCCAAGGCCCGCGCCTTCGCCCAGACCATCGCCTGCGACATCCACCCGGTGAACAATCTGCGGATCCTGGGCTATCTCAAGACCCCGCTCGGCCACGACCAGGCGACGGTCGACACCTGGTACCGCCACTGGATCGCCGAGGGCCTGAGTGCCGCGGAAGCCCTGGCGCAGGATGCCGGCGGACACGGCAGCTTCCTGTTCGGCGATGCGCCGGGCCTGGCCGAAATCTGCCTGGTGCCCCAGCTCTACAATGCCCGCCGCTTCGCCTGCCCGATGGAGGCCTATCCGCGGCTGCTGGCGGTGGAAACGGCCTGCAACGCCCTGCCCGCCTTCGCAGACGCCGCCCCCGATCGCCAGCCGGACGCCGAGGGTTGAGGGCCAGGGTCGGGACGTCTCAGACCTGAAAAACGGGCGGACGAAGATCAGGCTGGTAAGGCCATCCGCTCGTTTTTCGTTTCGCGACGGCCTGGAGGACCGCCAGATCAGACATCGTCCTCGTCCTCATCGAGCTGATAGACGGGGCGAGGTTCCGCCTGGCCGGATGTCAGGGATGCGATGACGGCAAGAACCGCCGGCAATGCCTTGCGCGGCACGAGCACGGGTTCCAGATCGAGCACCCGGGCCAGTTCGATCAGGCTGGAGAGCTGCAGATCGACGGTGCCGGTCTCGATCTTCGAGATGTGACTCTGGGGCAGGCCGGTCAGCGAACCAAGGGCCCGTTGCGTAAGGCCCTTGCCCCGCCGCGCGGCCTTCAGCTCCTGGGCAATGTCGGGAATCTCGTACATCTGATCTGCTTTCGTATATATCGACCTGCGCGACATATACTAAAACAGATCAGGCTCTCCCGCGACCTCAACTCCGGGCGCCGGCAGCCTTCGCCAGCATGGCCACGGCGCGGTCGACCTCGGCCTCGGTGGTGAATCGGCCGAGGCCGAGGCGCAGGGCCGCCGTCACCCGCGCATCGGCGAGTTTCAGCGCCCGGAGCACGTAGGACGGCTCCACCGCCGCCGAGGAACAGGCCGAACCGGCCGACATGGCGATGTCGGGCAGCGCCCGGATGATCCGGTCGGCCTCGGTGCCGGGGATCGAGAGATTGAGGTTGTGCGGCACCCGGGGGGTATGGCCGGGGGCATCGGTGCCGGTAAAGGCGGCACCGTTGATTTCGGGCGTGAGCCCGGCGGCACTCAACCCAGCCAGCAGGCGCAGATGCAGCCGGCCGATGCGCTGCGTTTCTTCCGGCCCTTCCTGACGCGCCAGACGGGCCGCCTCGCCCAGGCCGACGACAAGTGGGGTCGGCAGGGTGCCGGCCCGCAGGCCGCGTTCCTGGCGGCCGCCATCGAACAGCGGCTGGATGCGGTCCTCGATCCCCCGGCGCACGAACAATGCGCCAACGCCCTTGGGGCCGTAGATCTTGTGGCCCGACAGGCTGAGCATGTCGACGGGGACACGGCGCAGGTCGAGCGGGATGCGCCCTGCCGCCTGGGCGGCATCGGTGTGGACCAGGGCGCCCCGATCATGGGCGCGGGCGGCGATTTCGGCGACCGGCTGGACGGTGCCGATCTCGTTGTTCACCGCCATCACCGAGACCAGCAGCGTGTCGTCGCGCAGCACCGCCGCGACCGCATCGGCCCGCACGATGCCGTCGGGACCGGGCGGCACCACCGTCACCTCGAAGCCATGGGCTGCGGCCATGCGCTCGGCCGCCGCCAGCACGCAGCGATGCTCGATCGCGCTCACCACCAGATGCCGGCGCGGATCGCCGGCCGCCACCGCCGCCAGCGCCACGCCCTTGATCGCGAGGTTGTTCGATTCGGTGGCGCCCGAGGTGAAGACGATCTCGCCCTGATCGGCGCCGATCAGGGTCGCAACCTGGCGCCGCGCCTTGACCACCGCGGCATCGGCATCCCAGCCCCAGCGATGGGTGGCGGAATGCGGGTTGCCGAACTGGGTGGTGAGATAGGGCATCATCGCCTCAAGCACCCGCGGGTCCATGGGCGTGGTCGCCTGGTTGTCCAGATAGATCGGCGCCGCCGGACAGTCGGTATCGTCGCTCATGCGGCCGGGAGCCTCCATAGCGGTCATCGCATCACGTCTCCGTCACCGGCCCGATCGGGGCCCCCGGTTGTCGTTCCGTCGCAGTCGGCACCCGCCGGATGACGCACGCGCCGCAGATCTCATTCGGCCGCAGCCCGGTTCCGCCGGGCTGCCATGCGGCACCAGGCGGCGATGAAGGCCTCGGCGTCATCGGCCGTGCTGCCGGCCCCCAGGCTGACCCTGATCGCCTGGCCGGCCAGATCCCCCAGCCCCATCGCGGCCAGCACCGGGCTTGCCGCCACCTTGCCCGAGGAGCAGGCGGAGCCGGCCGAGACCGCGATGCCGGCCAGATCCATCCGCATCACCTGGGTTTCGGCGGCGATGCCCGGCAGCACCACCGACAGGGTGTTGGCGACCCGGCCGAAGGCGGCATCCCGCCCCGGGAACAGGACATCCGGCGCCGCATCGGCAAGTGCGGCCTGGATCCGGTCGCGCAGCGCCGCCAGACGCAGCGCCTCGGCCGCCCGATCCGTGGCGCCGAGCACCGCGGCCGCCGCCCCGAAACCGGCAATGCCGGCCAGGTTCTCGGTACCGCCGCGGCGGCGGTATTCCTGCCCGCCGGGGATCAGCGCCGCAGGTTCGATCTCCGGCCCCGCGACCAGCACGCCCACCCCCTTGGGGCCGCCGATCTTATGGGCGGAGAGTGACAGGAAATCGACGGCACCGCACAAGGTTCCGAGGTCGAGCCGTCCGGCGGCCTGCACCGCGTCGCAGGCGACGCGCCCGCCCCGGGCATGGACCAGCGCCGCGATCTCCGCCACCGGCTGGATGACCCCGGTCTCGTTGTTGACCGCCATCACCGCGACGAGCGCACCGGCGCCGCCATCCGGCAGCCGATCCAGCATGGCCGCGACCGCATGCGGGTGGACGACGCCCTGATCGTCGACCGGAATGCGCGGGGCATGGGGCGCCGCCGCCAGCACGCTGTCATGCTCTACGGCCGACACCGCAAGCGGGCCCATCCCCGCCTGATGTAGCATCCAGGCATTGGATTCGCTGCCGCCCGAGGTGAACAGCACACGGTCGGGCCGGGCGCCGCAGAGTGCGGCGATCTCGGCCCGGGCCTGTTCTACCACCGCCCGCGCGGCGCGGCCCTCGGCATGAACCGAGGACGGGTTGCCGGCCAGATCCAGCACCTCGATCATTCGCGCCCGCGCCGCCGGCAGCAACGGCGCGCCGGCATTGTGATCCAGGAAATGACGCACGGCACCGGTCATGGGTGATCACCCCGATGCGCCGCGGCCAGATCGGCGATGCTGACCCGGGCGAGCCTGTCGCGGACCCCGGCATCGACCGCCTGCCAGAGGGCGACCACGCCGCAGCCGAAACGGCCTTCCACCCCCCGCAGCCGGCCATCGCCACCTTCGACCGCGGCCACCACATCGGCAACGCTGATCGCCTCGGGCGCGCGGGTCAGGCAGTAGCCGCCGGCAGCCCCCCGGGCGCTGCGCACCAGGCCGCGCCGGCGCAACTTGCGGAACAGCTGCTCCAGATAGGCGGGCGGAATGTCGGCACAGGTGGCGATGTCGGAAATGCAGGTCGGCGTGGCGCAGCGCCGCCGGGCCAGTTCAACCATGGCCACCACCGCATAATGCGCGCGCGCGCCCACCCGGACCACGCCCGACCCGCCCGCCGCCTCACGCGCGGCCGGGCGGGCGCGCCGGGGCAGATCGGCGGTCCCGGAACAGTCGGGCTCGGCGGTTTCGATGGCGGCACTGTCGAAGCTGTCGGGCATGGGGCGCAGCCTGGGCTTTGTGAATTCGTAAGAGGTGCTGGTCAGCGCCGGTCGGCGGCGCCGGGCAGGCGGTGGATGCGGGCTTCGGCATCGGTGACGGCCCGGGCATGGGCGTCGGGGTCGAGCCCGGCCTCCAGCTCGCTCACCCGCGCCGACAGGCGCTGCACCTCGCTCAACAGCCCGTCGACGATCCGCGACATCGGGTCCGGCAGGTCCGGGGTGCCGATCGCATAGGCGTCGAAACGGCGCATCTCTTCGTCCAGCCCGCCGCGGGCCTTGACGATCCGGCCCGGGATGCCGACCACGGTGGCGCCCGGCGGAACGTCCTTGACCACCACGGCGTTGGAGCCGATGCGAGCATCGGCGCCGACCGTGATCGGCCCCAGCACCTTGGCACCCGCACCCACGATGGTGCCTTCCAGCACGGTGGGATGGCGCTTGCCCTTCTCCCAGCTGGTGCCGCCCAGCGTCACACCCTGATAGAGGGTGACGTTGTCGGCGATCTCGGTGGTTTCGCCGATCACCACGCCCATGCCGTGGTCGATGAAGAAGCCATGGCCGATGGTGGCGCCGGGATGAATTTCGATCGCGGTCAGGAAGCGCCCCAGATGCGACACCCAGCGCCCGAGCAGCTTGAAATTCCGCCGCCACAGCCAGTTCGCGACCCGGTAAATCATGATCGCGTGGAAGCCGGGATAGCAGAGAATCACCTCCAGCCGGCTGCGCACCGCAGGGTCACGATCGAACACCACGTCGATCTCGCGTTTCAGGCTCTTGAACATGGCCTCGCACCGTGTGATATCATCCGCCACCCTGCGTCCGGCGACGGACTCCGTTTTGGCGCCCCGACCGCTGCGCGCGACCCGACGTCGTTTCGACGGACTCTACGGATATCCGACCGAAACAGTCAAGATTGTCCGTCATCACCGGCCCCCATCCGGGCGCTTAGACGTCGGCAACGACAATACTGGGAGCAGCAATGCCCGAAGTGATCATCAACGGACCCGAAGGACGCCTTGAAGGCCGGTATCACCACGGGACGGCGAAAAACGCGCCGATCGCGCTGATCCTGCATCCGCATCCGCAGCATGGCGGCACGATGAACAACAAGGTGGCCTACACCTTGTTCCAGACGTTCAAGGCCCGCGGCTTCTCGGTGCTCCGCTTCAACTTCCGCGGCGTCGGCCGGTCCCAGGGCAGTTTCGACAACGGTCAGGGCGAGCTGTCGGATGCGGCATCCGCCCTCGACTGGATGCAGAACTACAACCCGAACGCCACCGGCTGCTGGATCGCCGGCTTCTCGTTCGGGGCCTGGATCGCCATGCAGCTGCTGATGCGCCGGCCCGAGATCGACGGCTTCATCTCGGTCGCGCCGCCGGCGAATATGTATGATTTCACCTTCCTCGCCCCCTGCCCGTCTTCGGGCCTGATCATCCATGGCGACCGCGACGACATCGTCTCGCCCGATTCGGTGACCAAGCTGTCGGCGAAGCTGAACAGCCAGAAAGGCATCACCATCGAGCACAAGGTGGTGCCCGGCGCCGACCATTTCTTCGGCCAGCAGCTGGAGACGGTGGCGGCGCTCAGCGACGATTATCTGACCCGCGCAGGGCTCTGAGCGGCGGATATAACAGGAAAGGATCCGCAGACGCGGATCCTTATCCCGAGCGCCCGGGCGGCGTAGTGCGTCAGGCCGGGCCGGCACCGAATTCCGCCGTCAGGTGTTTCAACACCTCGTCCAGCCCACCGGTGACCCTGTAGCGCGTCGCGGGATGCGGCGGCCGCTGGTCGATGTCCTTGAGCCCGCTTGCGGTCATGATACAGACCACGCTGTCATCCGGACCGATGATCCCGCGCCGGCGCAGCTGACCGGCCGCCGCGATCGAGGTAACCCCCGACAATTCGCCGAAGATGCCTTCGTGACGGGCAAGACCGGCCTGGGTCTGCCAGAGCGCTGCATCCGTCACAACCTCTGCCGTCCCGCCCGACCGGCGCACCGAGACCAGCGACTGGAAAGTCCCCTGCACCGTGCCGATGGACAGCGCCCGGGTCGGAAACGGGTCCCGGGCCGTGACGAGCGTATCGGCCGGCCGGGCAAGGCTGTCGCGGACCGACCCATGGATCTCGGCCGCGACCATCTTCGGCAGGCGGTCGATGACCCCCGCCGCGCGAAGATCGCAGAACCCCCGCCAGATGCCGCGGAGATTGTCGCCATAGGCGGTCGGGACCACGACCCAGTCGGGCACCCGCCCCTGCTGCTGCAGGACGAGTTCACAGGCAATGGTCTTGTAGCCTTCGATGCCGTCGGGATGGCTGCCCACCACCGGCGTCTCGAAGGGCGAGGTCACGAACCAGCCGAAGCGCGCGACCCCCTCGGCCAGGATCGGCCAGCGCCTGGTCTTGTCGGCAAGCTCGACCACCACGGCGCCGTAGCGGCCGATCTGATCGACCATCGGTCCCGGCGCGCCCTCGAAGGTCACCACCAGACAGGTGAGCCCGGCTCTGGCGGCATAGGCAGCCAGCGACGCCCCGGCATTGCCGGACGACGCGGTCGCCACGAACCGATGGCCCTGCCGTTTCGCGGCCGACACGGCCACCGCCGAAAACCGGTCCTTGTGCGACCAGGTGGGGTTGCGGCTCTCATCCTTGATCAGAAGATTTCCGATCCCGAGACGCCGGCCCAGCCGGGCCGCCGGGATCAGCGGTGTGTGCCCCTCGCCGAGGCTCACCATCTCGTCCGCATCGACCGGCAGATAATCAGCGAAGGCGGCGAGCCCGTCTGCGGGCGACATCTGCGGCATCGTCCGCCGGGCGAGGCTTTCCGCAGTATAGGCCACCTCCAGATTAGACGGGGCATCGCGTCTGCAGATCCCGCAGCCCCTGGAATCGATCGGATGATCCGCAGGATATGCCGCGCCACAGCGCAGGCAGGCATAGCCGGCCACCCGGGGATTTCCCCGGGCGTTCGGATGAGGTTCGGACATGGCCGTTTCCCGTTCGGTCTGTGCGGGGGATATCAGGAAGTCGCCGGGCGCCGCCACTGCAGCCACAGCAGAAGTGCCACTGCGGCAATGGTGGTCAGGCCGAGCACGTCGCTCAGCGTGCCGGGAAAGATCATGCCGATCGCGCCGGCGACCAGGATCAGCCGCATCACCGGATGCAGCGGCCGCAGAAACCAGCCGGTGGCGGCAATGGAGAGCACGGAGATGCCGATCACGGCGGTCAGCATGGCATGGCCGACCTCCAGCAGGCTTCCCTGCCCCAGCAGGGCCGGTTCATAGACGAAGATGAACGGCAGCAGGAAGACGCCCACCCCCATCTTGACCGCATGCACGCTGGTCCGCCACGGATCGCCGCCGGCCACGGCAGCAGCTGCAAAGGAGGCGATGGCGAGCGGTGGCGTGATGTTCGACATCACCGCACCGAAGAAGATGAACATGTGCGCCGCCAGCGGCTGGAAGCCGAGGTCCACCATGCCCGGTGCCAGGATCGAGGCCAGGATGATATAGACCGCCGAGGTCGGCATGCCCATGCCCAGGATCACCGCCACGATCATGGTCAGCGCCAGGAACAGGATCGCGCTGTCACCCGCGACATAGGTGATGATGCTGGTGAACCGCACCCCCAGCCCGGTGAGCGAGATGATGCCGGCGATGATCCCGCCCACGGCACAGGCGGCGATGACCGGCGCCATCATTTTCGGGGCCTCGATCGCCGCTTCCAGAAAGATCCGGACGATCCGGCGCGGCTCCCGCCGGTAGCGGACGGTCAGACAGAGCAGGAAGGCCAGGATACCGTAGAGCCCGGCCAACGACGGCGTCAGCCCCTGAAGCAGGGTCGCGATCATCACCCCGAGCGGCAGGAGCATGAACAGCCCCTCCTTCAGGATCTGACGGAGGCTTTCACCGCCGGCATCCCGCGGCGGGGTCAGCCGGTTGCGCCGGGCCTCCACGTCGACGGCGATGAAGATCGCGACGAAATAGAGGAAGGCCGGGATCGCCGCGGCGATCATGATGTCGGAATAGGAGAGGCCCAGGAAGTCGGCCATGATGAAGGCGGCCGCCCCCATCACCGGCGGCGTGATCAGCCCGCCGGTCGAGGCCACGGCCTCGACACCGGCCGCGAATTCCCGGTTATAGCCGTATGTGCGCATCGCCGGGATGGTGAAGGACCCGGTGGTGACGACATTGGCGGTAGAGCTGCCGGAGAGCATGCTCATCATCGCACTGGAGAGGACGGCGGTCTTGGCCGGACCGCCGGTGACGTTGCCGGTCAGCGCATTGGCGAAGCGGCTGAAGAAGGTGCCTGCCCCGGACGAGACCAGAAGCGCGCCGAACAGCACGAACAGGAAGATGTAGCTGGCCGAGGCCCCGATCGGGATGCCCCACAGCCCGTCGACGCTGAGATAGATCTGCTCGATCACCTGATCGATCGGGTAGCCGCGATGCCAGAACGGGTAAGGCAGATGGGGCCCCGCCTGGGTGTAGATCAGGAAGATCAGGCTGAGGATGACCATCGGCCAGCCCAGCAGCCGCCGTGTCGCCTCCAGCGTCGCCACCACGACCACCCAGCCCAGGATCTCCTGCGATGGGGTGACCGGCGTGACATAGAGCATCCGCGAGGCGATGCCATAGGCGTCGATGACGACATAGCCCGCAGGAACCAGGATCGCGCAGAGAAAGACGAGATCGATGACGATCTGGCGCGGCCGGCGGGTTTCCGTGGCAGAGATCGTACCCAGGCAGAACAGGACCGCAATGCCGAGCATGAAATGCGTGGCACGGTGGGCCTCGGTGATCGGCGGGCCGACCACCGCCACCACCAGATGGTAGGCCGAGAGGGCCAGTGCCAGAACGGCGGCAAGCCTGCGCATCAGGACCGCGATCCGCCACCAGATCCCGGTCGGATGAGGAGCAGTGCGTGCCGGCTGGATGGCCTCCGGAGTGCTGTCGTTGGGGTGCATGTGACCTGACCTGAAGGCGGCATTGTGGAGCGAACGGCGCCGCTCCACCTGTCTCGAGCGGCGGGCGCCTATTTGATTGCGCCCGTCTCGTTGATTGCGCCCGTCTCGCGGTAATATTTCTCCGCCCCCGGATGCAGATGACCACCCGCGACATTGGCCAGATCGGACACCGTCAGATCCTGGAAAGATCCATGGACCTTCTTCAGTGCCTCCAGATTCTCAGTCAGGGTTTTTGCGATCCAGTAGGCCTCGCCATCCGGCATGTCATCGGCCGCCACGACCACCATCTGCGCGCTGACGGTCGCAACGTCGGAATCCTGCCCCGCGTAAACGCCGCCGCCGATCACGGCACGGCCGAGCGTCGGCATGTCGCTCTTCAGCTTTGCAAAGGCTGCGTCATCCACCGGAAGAAGCCTCAGCGGCACCGTGTTCGCAAGCTCATTGCCCCAGCTGGAGGGATAGGAAGCGACCGAGATCATCCCCTCGACGCGGCCATCCTTCATCGCATCGGTCTGCTCGTTGAGATCACCCGAGGACAGCCTGAGGTCGCCCGAGCCGAGGCCGACGGATTTCAGTGCCGCCTCGAAGACGATCGCCGAGATGGTGCCGGGACGCTGGGTCATGAAGGACCGGCCGGCAAGATCGCCGAGCGCGGCGATACCGGCATCCTGCCGGACGAAGACATGCATCAGCGAACTGGACAGGCCGGCGACGACGCGCACGTTCCGGATCGGTTCAGGAAACGGCGGCTGGCCGCGGGCTGCGACCGTCAGTGCCGGTGCGACCGTGAAGCCCAGTTCGCCCTTGTGATAGCCGACATTGGCGACGTTGGAGAGCCCGGCCCCCAGCTCCGGATTGGCCGGCACGCCGTTTTTCGCGAAGATCTCGGCCATGCCGGCACCGATACCGTACCAGCTGCTGCCGGAGACGGAGGTGAAGATCGTGAGATTGCGGGGTTTGTCTTCGGCGTGCAGCGGCACCGTGGTCGCAAAACATGCCGTGACCGCGAGTGTCGCAATGCGACAGGTCGCGAGAAGTTGGTTGCGGTCCATGTCAGTCTCCCTGGCCTTCGGGCTCCCTGGCCTCCGGCCCCTGGTTTCTGGTTTCCCGGTTCTTATCTTCTGGTCTTCTTGAGAGGATTCCGGTCTTCTTATGATGAGGCTCAGCTGGCCGCGAGGTGCCGCTCCGCCGGCAAAGCGCTGGCCGGACAGCCGAGGCGGAGGGAAATCTCCCGAGCAGCCTCGACGATCTTCAGCGTCAGCTCGTCGAACCGGACCCCGGTCTGAAGGGTCGGCGCATAGGCGGCACTGATCGCGCCGGCGATCTGACCGTTCGAGCCTCGGACCACGGCGCCGACCGAATCGATACCGGTCAGGTTTTCGCCGATCGCGGTCGCATAGCCCTGACGCCGTATCTCGTGCAGGTGTTCGAGCAGAGCATCCTCGGCCGTGATGGTACGGTCGGTGAACTGTGGCAGGGGCCGGGCGCGGATCAGCGACAGGGCCCGGCCTTCCGGCAGTTCGGCGAGGATCGCCTTGCCCAGCGCCGTAGAATGCAGGGCGAGCGGCTGCCCCGTCCGGGAATTGATCGAGATCGGCCCCTGGCTCTGCAGGGACAGCAGGTAGACGACCTGATCACCGAGGAGAGACCCCAGGAAGCTGTTGACCTCCATCGCCTGGGTCAGCGCCTGCAGAACCTCCATCGAGGACGAAACGAGGCGGTTGTCGTTCAGCAGCGAGGTGCCGAGCGACAATGCCTTATAGCCCAGCGAATAGCGGTTGCGCTCCGTATCGCGGGCAAGAAAGCCCTCTTCCAGGAGCGTGTTCACCAATCGCTGCGTGGTCGCGGGATTGAGGTCCAGCCGGCGGCCGATTTCACGGACCCCCAGGCTTTCCGCGGCCCGTTCCAGCTCCGACAGGATCGCCAGACCTCTCTGCAGGGATTGATTGCCGTTGCTCAAAGACGTGTGTCCTTCTCATGCACTGCGCCCGGGCGGCCTCAGCCGAGGCGGATCAGGTCGCGGGGGATGGTCGTGATCGGCTCGTGGCCCTCCCGGGTTACCAGGATGGTGTCCTCGATCATCATTCCACCCCAGCCGATCCGGTAATACGGCGTCTCCACGCAAAGGCACATGCCGGCCTCCAGCCGGTCCTTCGTCTGCGGGGTCAGAACCGGCATGTCGTAGCCACCGCCGAGGCCGATGCCATGGCCGACATGCTGGCGGCGATAGGACGGAATGCCGTTCTCGCGGACGACCCGGACCGTTTCGTCGAACAGCCCGGCCACGTCCACGCCCTCGCGGATGACCTCCAGCTCGTAGTCGATACCGGCCCTGATCGCGGCATAGCAGCGGACCTGCTCCGCATCCGGCTCGCCGAAGACGAAGGTGCGCGCCATGTCCGAGGCATAGCCCTGATAGATGCAGCCGGCGTCGATCCGGATCAGGTCGCCCGGTGCCACGCGGCGAGCCGTCGCATAGGCATCCGCCAGTGCCGAGCGCGGACCGGACGTCACGCTGACGAAGCGCGGGATGGCGCCGCCGGCGACCATCCCGGCGGCAATGATCGCCGCCATGTCCTGTTCGGTCATGCCGGGGGCGAACTGGCGGGCGACATCGAGCAGGCCGGTCTCGACCAGACGGGTCGCCTGACGGACCCGCGCCACCTCACCCGGCAGCTTGTGGCGCCGTGCCCGGGTGATGGCATCGGTGATGTCGGTCAGGAACCGGGTCTTCATGCCCTGCGCGATCACGTTCCAGGCCCGATCGTCGCCCGACCGGTCGATCCCGATGGTCCGGGCATCACCCGCCACCTCGCGGAGTGCCGCAAGCAGCGCCTCGTCGAACGACGCAAATCCGGCCGCGTCATAGCCGTCGGCACCGGTGCCGTCGACCTGTTCGAAACAGAAGAAGCCATAGCGGAACAGAGCGGCCGGATCGCCGGTCTCTTCCAGGGCAGGTCCTGCATCCGATGCGCTGACCACCAGGGCCACCCTGTCCCTGGTGGCGACGACCGCACTCAGGTACCGCGGGTTGAGGTCGTGGACGATGCTGAAATAGCCGCTGAGATAACCCTTATGCGCTGCGTGACAGGACACCAGCACATCGACGGCATCCCCCACCAGGGCGAAGCATTTGGCCCGCACCTCTGCGGCCAGCGCCATGCTGCCGGCAACCTGCGTCGCCCGATCCGCACGATGCGCTCCCATCGTCGCGTTCATCTCACCTCCTTTGTTCCTATAATCGATCTATCGTTTCATTTATCGTGTCACCCTAGCCTCGCCATTCCGGAGCTGTCAAGCGCCCGCTTCAGAAGGGTCAGGGGCGGGGAAGGACGACACCCCTCAGACGCGGTTCTGCCCGGGCCTGCGAATGCAGACCCGGGCAGAACCGGCGATGATCAATCGATGGAGTCGGCGCCCGACAGCAGAGGGGAAGGCTCAGCTGCGCCTCAACAGGCGCAGCGCATTGGCGGTGACCAGCACGGTGGCGCCGGTGTCGGCCAGGATCGCCGGCCACATGCCGGTCAGCCCGGCGATGGTGGTGACCAGGAAAACCAGTTTCAGGCCGATGGCGATCGCGACATTCTGACGGATCACGCCCATGGTCCGGCGCGCGAGGTCGATCAGCGCCGGCACGCCGGTGACGCGGTCGTCGAGCAGAGCCGCATCAGCGGTTTCCAGCGCCACATCGGTGCCGCCGCCCATGGCGATGCCGACCGAGGCCGCCGCCAGCGCCGGGGCGTCGTTGATGCCATCGCCGAGTTTGGCGACCGGGCCGCGGCCGGAACGGGTCAGATCCTGCACGATCCGGGCCTTGTCTTCAGGCATCAGCCCGCCATGGCCCTCGATACCGAGACGCCGGGCCATCGCCGACGCGGTGGCCGGGGTGTCGCCGGTCAGCATCACCGCGCCGATGCCGCGGCGCTTCAGGGCGGCCAGCCCGTCCAGCGCATCGCCGCGCGGGGCATCCTCCATCGCGATCAGGCCCAGCGGCCGGCCGGTCTCGGTCAACACCGCGATGCTGTGGCCGGCCTCACCCGCGCGCGCAATCGCCGCGGCCAGGCCCGCATCATCCTGTCGGCGGCCACTGCCGAGCAGAAGACTGCGTCCCTCGACCACCCCGCTCAACCCCTCCCCCGGGATCGCACGAACATCGCGCGCCGGCGGCAGGGTCAGGTCGCGGGTGCCGGCCTCATCCAGGATCGCACGGGCGATCGGATGGGCGGCGCCGGTCTCCAGCGCCGCCGCCAGGCGCACGACCTCGTCGGCCGCAAGGGTGCCGAAGCCTTCGACCGTCACCACCCGCGGCCGGCCCTCGGTCAGGGTGCCGGTCTTGTCGAAGGCGACGGTGCGGATGGCCGCCAGCTTTTCCAGCACCGCGCCGCCCTTGATCAGCAGGCCCCGGCGGGCGCCGGCAGCCAGCCCCGAGGCGATCGCCGCCGGGGTGGAGATGACCAGCGCGCAGGGACAGGCGATCAGCAGCAAAGCGAGGCCGCGATAGATCCAGACCGACCACTCGGCCCCGCCAAGCAGCGGCGGCAGCACGGCAGTCGCAAGTGCCAGCCCCACCGCGATCGGCATGTAGATGCGCGCGAACCGGTCGATGAACCGGGCGACCGGGGCCTTGGCCTCCTGCGCCTCTTCCACCAGCCGCACCACCCGGGCGATGGTGTTGTCGGCCGCAGCCGCCGTGACCTCGACGGTGATCGCGCGGTCCTGAACGACGGTGCCGGCGAAGACGTCGTCGCCGGTCAGCTTCTCGCGCGGGACCGATTCGCCGTTGACCGGGCTTTCATCGATCAGGGCCGCGCCCTCGACGACGGTGCCGTCGGCCGGCACCCGGTCGCCCGGGCGGACCAGAACCCGCTCGCCCACGGCAAGCTCTGCCGCGGGCACCTCGCGCACGCTGCCGTCGGCAGCAACCCGCCGTGCCGTACGCGGCACCAGATCGGCCAGCGCCTTGATGCCCTTGCGTGCCCGGGCGGCGGCAACGCCTTCCAGCAGTTCGCCCACCGCGAACAGGAAGACCACCGTCGCGGCTTCGCCGGCAGCCCCGATCGCCAGCGCGCCGAGCGCCGCGATGGTCATCAGCATCTCGATGGTCAGAACGGATCCGCCGCGCGCCGCGCGAAACGCCTGGCGCGCAACCGGCGCCAGCCCGATCAGCGCCGCGATCACGAAGGGCCAGGGATCGGCCACCGGCCAGGTCACCTCCAGCACCATCGCCACCGCCAGCATCAGCCCGGCGATGCCGACCAGCCGCGCCTTGGGGGTCTGCCACCAGGGGCCATCGATCGCGGCGCCGTGGGCGTGATCATGGCCGGTACCGTCACCATGATCGTGACCGTGATCATGGCCACAGCCCGCCGTCGGCGCACCGCCGATGGTGTAGCCGAGCGCCGTGATCGCCGCCTCTACCGCCGGCCGCTCCGGGGGCGTGGCGCCGGCCGGCGTGTCGACGCGCACCGTGCCGCCGGTCACGTTGACGCTGACCTCGGACGCTGGTGCGACCCTGCCGACCGCCCGCTCGATCTTGAGCGCGCAGGAGGCGCAGTCCATGCCGCCGACCGCCAGGCGGAGCACGGGGGCGGCACCGCCTTCGATGGCGGCTTCGGGGTCGTGAGGGCTGGCACGTCGCATCGCAGGGCCTCGCAGTTCGGGGGGAACGTCCTTGGATGCCCCCGATCCTGAGACCTACAGCGACTGTAGCTTCAAGCCCTTTTTTGCGAACCGGTCGCACCCCACATATCCAACAGCATTCCCGAGGGGAGACCCGGCATGACCGGCGGCAGGGCAGCGGCCCTTTCCATCGGATCCCTGGCGCGCGAGACCGGCGCCAAGGTCCAGACCATCCGCTATTACGAGCAGATCGGCCTGCTGCCGGAACCGGCGCGCACCGCCGGCAATCAGCGGGTCTATGGCAAGAGCCATCGCGACCGGCTGGCCTTCATCCGCCATGCCCGCGAACTGGGCTTCCCGCTGGATGCGATCCGCGAACTGCTCTCGCTTTCGGACGATCCGGCCGCCCCCTGTGCGACCGCCGACCATATCGCCCGCGATCAGCTGGCGGCGGTGGAAGCGCGCATCCGCCGGCTGGAGGCGCTGAAGATCGAACTCGAACGCATGCTCTGCGATCATGCCCGCACCGGCACGATCGCCGATTGCCGGGTGATCGAGGTGCTGGCCGATCACAGTCACGGGCATTGTGTGGTCCACCATGAAGCACCCGAGGCCGCATCTGACCTGACGGACACACCGACGACGGTGAAAACTTCGTGAGACATCAGGAAGCCCGCGTCAGAGGCGTGGGAGTGTGCTATCCAAAAAGCGTCGGGCCGGATGAAGAGGCCGAAGGACAAAAGGCGGACGGGACGGGCGGGCATGGTGACGTTTTCGATGAAGCGGGCGGGCTGTGCGGAGCATCGCCGGACCGCACGTGGCCGGGGCAGCGATTTTGTCGCCTTCTTTCGCGCCTGGATGGGCGATCCGCTCCGGGTCGCCTCGGTCATGCCCTCGGGCGAAGGGCTGGCGCGGCTGATCACGTCTGAAGTGACGCCTGCAACCGGTCCGGTCCTGGAACTCGGCCCCGGCACCGGTGTTTTCACCCGGGCCCTGCTGGCGCGCGGCGTGGCCGAACGCGACCTGACCCTGATCGAATTCGGCGCCGAATTTGCCGGCATGCTGACCCGGCGTTTCCCCGAGGCCCGCATCGTACAGGCCGATGCGGCGAAGCTGAAGCAGTGCCGGCTGTATGACGGTGCCCTGGCCGGCGCTGTGATCAGCGGCCTGCCGGTGCTGTCGATGCCCGCCCGCAAGGTGATGGCGATCCTGACCGGCGCCTTCGGCTATCTGAAGCCGGGCGGCGCCTTCTATCAGTTCACCTACGGGCCGCGCTGCCCGATTTCGCGCCGGATTCTGGACCGGCTGGGGCTGAAGGCGGTCAAGATCGGCTCCACCCGCCGCAATCTGCCGCCGGCCTCGGTCTATCGGATCACCCGGCGGCCGGCGCTGAAATCAGCGGTTGCGGCCTGATACCTGCCGCGCCAACTGGGCCCCCACCACCTGCGCCCGATGCAGCGCCCCGCCGGTGACCGCACCGTCGGTGGCGGTGGTCGAGGCATAGGAGAGGGCGAGCCCGTCGGCCGCCCGAACCGCCAGCACCGCGAAGGCCTGGGCTTCAAGCGCATCGCCGTCGAGGCCGACCTCGTCCACCGGTGCAACCGGCAGGTTGGACCGCGCGGCGATGGCGGCGCGCAAGGTGCGGTTGTGGCGGCCGCCACCCGCCAGCAGCACCCGTTCCGGCGGTTCGGCACCGGCCGCGACCGCCAGGCTGAGGCCGCGGGCGACCGCGCGGGCGGTGAACTGCGTCAGCGTGGCCGCCGCATCGGCCAGCGGCAGATCCGCGACCAGGTCGAGTGCCGCGGCGAAGCGGTCGCGATCGAGCGATTTGGGCGGTGACCGGTCGAAGAAGGGATCGGCAAGCAGCCGGTCGAGGATCGCCTCGTCGGCATGGCCGCCCGCCGCGGTGCCGCCATCCTGATCGAAGGCCTGGCCGGTGCGGCGGCGCATCAGATCGTCGATCAACGCGCCGCCCGGCCCGCAATCGAAGGCGAGCAGCCCGCCATCGGCGCCGATGAAGGTGAGATTGGCGACGCCGCCGATGTTCAGCACCGCGACCGGCGGCATCACCCCCGCCCAGGCCATCATCGCCCGGTGAACCACCGGCACCAGCGGCGCGCCCTCCCCGCCCCGGGCCATGTCGGCGCGGCGGAAATCCGAGACCGTGTCGATGCCGGTCAGGGCGGCGAGCCTTGCGCCGTCGGCCAGCTGCACGGTGATGCCCTCGTCCGGCAGATGCAGCACGGTCTGGCCATGAAAGCCGATCAGCCGGACATGGGGCGCGATCTCCGGCACCGTTTCCAGCAGCGCGGTCACGGCGTCGGCCTGGGCGCGGGTCAACGCCGCCTCGGCCCGGGCGGCATCGACGAGCGGCGCCCGGCCGCCCAGCAGCCGGGACAGCGCCTCGCGCAGATCCGCCGGATAGGGCCGGAACAGGGTCGGCCCGAAGCCGGTGATGTCAACCCCGTCGGTCTCGACCAGCGCGGCATCGATGCCGTCGAGCGAGGTGCCGCTCATCAACCCCACCGCCCAGACCGGCCGGCGGCGCGGCGCGCCGTCATCGGCAGAGGCGGCAATGACGGTGGGGTCGGGATCGGCCGGCACCGGCCGGCCGGCCATGCGGGCTGCGATGGCGACCAGCGATGGCGGTGCGGGGAAGCCCAGCGCACGGGCGCGCGACCAGTCCTGTGCCGCCGGCCAGCCGGTGACGGCGGCCGTGGGCGCCGCCTCGGGCGCGATGGTGATCAATCCCGCCGCCTCTGGCCCCGCGACGCGGGCAACGGCACCGACCAGATCCCCCGCCCGTATGGTGCGTGCGGGCAGGGCCACCAGCGGGTCGCCGCCCAGCGCCGCCGCCGGCAGACCGGCCAGCCGGATCAGCCCGTCCACGGTAGAGGCGACATCGGAAACCGCAAGCTTCACCCCCGCCGGCAGCGGCAGCACCACCGCCTCTCCGGCAGGTGCCGCCGACAGCACCCGGGCCAGGCGGGCGACCGCGCTGGTGCCGCCGGCGGCGGCCGGCCGGTCGATGATGCTGGCGATGCGGGCGATGCGCGGATCGACCACGCCGCGGCGGCCGGCATCGGCGAGCAGCAGCTCGGCCGCAGCCTTGGTCGCGCCATAGGTGGTGGCCGGGCGCGGCGCATCGTCGTCGCCTGCGCTCGCCCGCGCCGTCCGCCCGCCATGGACCGAGATGGTCGAGGCGAAGACCAGCCGCGTCTGCCGCCCGCTTGCGGCGATCGCCCCGATCAGATGACGCACGGCATCGAGATTGAGGGCGGCCGCGGCCTCAGGGTCGGCCTCGCCCGAGGGCGTGTTGCCGGCGGCCAGATGGAAGATCAGATCGGCCCCCGCGCCGATCAGCGCGCGCACTGCATCGGCGCGGGTCAGATCGACGGCAGGCGCGCCGCCGCGGGCGACCTCGTCCAGCCGCTCGATCGGCCGGGCGGCGCCGTCGATCAGGATCGTGCCCGCCGCCTTCAGCTGCCCGACCAGCGCCCGGCCGATGAAGCCAGTCGCCCCGGTCACGATGATGCGCATCGGTCACGTCCCTCCGAGACTGCGTTGATCTGCCTGACCACGGATCGTCATCCCGCGGCCGGTCATCTGGCGGCCCGTCATCTGGCGGTGCGGGCGGTTTCGTGCTACATCCGCCCGCGTATCCAAACCCGGTCGGCCCCCTGAACGATCCACGGCCGGCCGCTTTCGTGCAAGAGGAACCCTGCCGATGACCGATCGCCGCTACGTGTCCGACTTCGTGCGCGTAATGGTCGAGCGCGGCTATCTCCACCAGGCAACCGACCTGGAGGGGCTCGACGAGCGCTTGAACCAGGGCACGGTCGCCGGCTATATCGGCTTCGACTGCACGGCGAAAAGCCTGCATGTCGGCAGCCTGGTGCAGATCATGATGCTGCGCTGGCTGCAGAAGACCGGCCACAAGCCGATCGTGCTGCTGGGTGGCGGCACCACCCGGATCGGCGATCCGACCGGCCGCGACGAGGCCCGCAAGATGCTCGACGATGCCGCCATCGCCGAGAACATGGCCGGCATCCGCCAGGTCTTCGACAAGTTCGTGCAGTTCGGCGACGGCGCCACCGATGCGGTGATGGTCAACAACGCCGACTGGCTGGACGGGCTGGGCTACATCTCGTTCCTGCGCGACTATGGCCGGCACTTCTCGGTCAACCGCATGCTGACCTTCGAGTCGGTCAAGCTGCGGCTGGAGCGCGAGCAGCCGATGTCGTTCCTGGAATTCAACTACATGATCCTCCAGGCCTACGACTTCCTGGAACTGTCGCGCCGGCAGAACTGCCTGCTGCAGATGGGCGGCTCGGACCAGTGGGGCAACATCATCAACGGCGTGGAGCTGGGCCGACGGGTGGACGAGCGCGGCCTGTTCGGCCTGACCTCGCCGCTGATCACCCTCGCCTCGGGCCAGAAGATGGGCAAAACCGCGGGCGGTGCGGTGTGGCTGAACGCCGAGATGCTGTCGGCCTATGACTACTGGCAGTTCTGGCGCAACACCGCCGATGCCGATGTCGGCCGCTTCCTGAAGCTGTTCACCGAACTGCCGCTGGACGAAATCGCCCGGCTGGAAGCGCTGGGCGGCGCCGAGATCAACGAGGCCAAGAAGATCCTGGCCCATGAGGCGACGAAGATGGCGCATGGCGAAGAGGCGGCGCTCTCCGCCGCCGAAACCGCCCGCCGCACGTTTGAGGAAGGCGCCGCCGGCGAGGATCTGCCGGTGATCGTCATCCCCGCCGCGGAACTGGATGCCGGCATCCCGGCCTTCGAACTCTTCGCCCGCGCCGGCCTCGCCCCCAGCCGCAAGGAAGCCCGCCGCACCATCCAGGGCGGCGGCGCCCGCCTCAATGGCGAGAAGATCGAGGACGAACAGCAGCCGATCACCACGGCCCGGCTGGTTGACGGCCAGATCAAGCTGTCGGCCGGCCGCAAGCGCCACGCGCTGGTGAAGGTCGGCTGAGCCGCACCGGACAAGCGGTCGGGACGAAATACGGGCGGCACCGGTCGGGGCCGCCCGTTTCCTTATAGGCGACGTCCGGTGTTACGACGCCGCCTCAAACGCCGCACCGATCTCCAGCATCACCTCGTCCGAGACCATCGGCACGATATAGGTCATGCCGAAATCGCTGCGGCGGATGGTGGTCTCCGCCTCGAAGCCGATGGTGGCGGCCTGGTTCATGGGGTTGACGCCGGCGCCGGTGAAGCGGGCGTCGAGCACCACCGGCTTCGTGACGCCGCGGATGGTGAGGTCGCCGGCGATCTTCGCCGTCATGCCGTCCACCTCGACCGCGGTGGAGCGGAAGGTGATGGTGGGGTGGGACGCCATGTCGAAGAAATCGGGGCTCCGGAGATGCTCGTCCAGCTCCGCGCTGGTGGTGACCAGGCCGTCGACCGGGATCTCCATCGCCACGCTGGCCTTCGACGGGTCGGCCGGATCGATCTGAAGCGTGCCGGTGGCGCCGCCGGCAATGCCGCGATAGGCGTTGAAGCCGAAATGGTCGACCGTGAAGGTGATCTGGGTATGGGAGGGATCGGCCGTGTAGCGGCCCGCGGCCACCCGTGACGGATCGGCCGCACCCGGCACCTGCTGCGCCATGGCGGGGACGGCAACGGCGCCGAGGCCCAGGCCGGCGCCGAGGATCGCGGCGGAGAGAACGGTCTTCATCATCGGCGGCATCCGATCATCCTTTCGAAACCGGTAGACGGCATATCCGTCCCGCAGTCTTTCACATCCGTCGTGACCATTGCGTGTTCGCGAAGGCGTGACACCCCGCACAGCCCTGCCCGGCCTGCAAAGCCGCCCCGCAACCGCGGGACTTGCACGGGCGGCCGATCCGGCATAAATGTCGCCAGACAATCATTAGCAGCCTATATATGTGGTCCCTATGAAATCCCGCCCCGCCACCCTGCGCTCCGACGTCACCAACGAGCTGGCCACCGCCAGCCGCAAGATGCGCACCGGCTTCGATGCGCTGGTCCGCACCCGCGGGCTGACGCTGGCCCGGGCACGGGCGCTGATGCTGCTGGCCCGCCATCCGGGGATCAGCCAGACCGAGCTGGCCGGGCTGCTGGAAATCGAGAACCCGACCGTGGTCCGCCTGCTCGACGGGCTGGAGAAACAGGGGCTGATCCGGCGGACGCCCGCCGAGACCGACCGGCGGGTGAAGCGGATCGATCTGACCGAAGCGGCCGAAGACCAGGTCGACGAGATCGAGGATCTGGCCGAGGTGATGCGCGGCACCATGGCGCGCGGCATTCCCGAGGCCGATCTGACCGTCACCCTGAACGTGCTGCGCCGGATGATCGCCAATCTGGAGAGCGGCCCCGCCGCCGATGACGGGGAGGCGGATTGAGGTGACCGAGGAGCCCGGCATCCCCATCCGGCGGATGATCGCCTGCATCGCAACCTCGGCCCTGCTCTGGTCGGCGCAGGGCCTGGGCATGAACCTGATTGCCGCCAACACCACACAGATCTCGGGCGCGCTCGGCGCCACCACCAACGAGACGATGTGGCTGGTGGCGGCCTATATGGCGCCCAATGTCAGCCTGACCATGCTGCTGACCAAGGTGCGCAACCAGTTCGGCCTGAGGCGCTTCACCGAAATCGGCATCGCACTCTTCGTCGCCGTGTCGTGCCTGCACCTCTTCGTCCAGGACCTGCATGCCGCCCTGGTGGTGCGCTTCCTGGCCGGGGTCGCCGCCTCGCCCATGTCGACGCTCGGCTTCCTTTATATGCTGGAGGCCTTCCCGCAATCGAAGAAGCTGTCCTGGGGGCTCAGCCTCGCGCTCACCTGCACCACGCTCAGCGCGCCGCTCGCCCGGATCATCTCACCCACCCTGCTCGACCTCGGCCTCTGGCACGGGCTTTATCTGATGGAGGCGGGGGTCGCCCTGATCGCCATGGCCGCCGTGCACCGGCTGCCGCTGACGCCGATCCCGCATACGAAGATGCTCCACCCGCTGGATGCCGTCAGCTATCCGCTGGTCGCGACCGGCTTCGGCCTGCTGGCGGTGGTGATGGTGATGGGCCGCTATGAATGGTGGCTGGAGGCGCGGTGGATCGGGATCTGCCTCGCCCTTTCCGCCCTTTGCATCGCTGTCGCGGCCGCGATCGAGATCCATCGCGAAACGCCGCTGCTCAACATCCGCTGGCTGACCAGCCCCGAGATCCTGCATGTGGCGGCCATCCTGCTGGTCTTTCGGCTGGTGCTGTCGGAACAGACCTCGGGCGCCTTCGGCCTGTTCCAGACGCTGGGCCTGCTCAACGATCAGAGCCGGTCCCTGCAGGTCGTGATCCTGCTGGCCTCGATCGCGGGCGGGATCACCTGCGGGATGCTGCTGAAGCCGGGGCGCGACGCCGCCTTTCACGCGGTCGCCCTGCTCTGCATCATGGCCGGCGCCTTCATGGACGGTCATGCGACCAGCCTGACCCGCCCGGGCCAGATGTATCTGAGCCAGGCGCTGATCGCCTTCGGGGGCATGCTGTTCCTGCCGCCGGCCATGCTGACCGGGCTGATGCACACCCTGAAACAGGGGCCGACCTTCATCACCAGCTTCATCGCCGTCTTCCTGTTCACTCAAAGCCTGGGCGGGCTGATGGGTTCGGCGCTGTTCGGCAGCTTCGTCACGCTTCGCGAGAAGTTCCATTCGGCCCGGCTGGTCGAGGATGTGGTGCTGACCGATCCGCTGGTCGCGGCGCGCGTGAAGCAGCTGGGCGGCGCCTATGGTCATGTGCTGACCGATCCTGCCCTGACCAATGCGGAAGGCATCGCCCTGCTCGCAAAACAGGCGACGCGCGAGGCGACGGTGCTCGCCTATAACGACGCCTTCCTCGCCATTTCGGCCCTGGCAGCCCTGGCGCTTGCCGGCCTTGTCCTCCATCTGCTCGTCGCCCGGGTCCACCGGACGGCGGATGCGATCGCTTCCTGATGTCCCCATGGCCAAGAAAATCTTCCATTTCAAGACCCTGATCATCCTCGCCGCCGGCCTTGCAGGTGCGCTGCTCGTCCTTTACGCCTGGCGGCTGCCGCCCTTCGACAGCGGCGTCGAGGTCACCGAGAATGCCTATATCCGCGGCCGGGTCACCCTGCTCGCCCCCCAGCTTTCGGGCTATGTGACGGATATCGCGGTCAGGGATTTCGAGACGGTCCGGGCCGGTCAGGTGCTGGTGCGGATCGACGACCGGATCTATGCCCGCCGGCTGGAGCAGGCCGAGGCGGAGCTGGCCGGCAGGCAGGCCGCGCTGGCCAATGCCGATCAGGACCGGCTTGCCGCCGAGGCGCGCATCGCCTCGGCGAAGGCGGCGGTCGACAGCGCGCAGGCGGCCCTCACCCGCAGCCGCGCCGATGCGGGCCGGGTGGATGCGTTGATCACCCGCGGCGCCGCAACACGCGCCGCGGCTGATGCCGCCCATGCCGCCCGCGACCAGGCGGCCGCCGCCCTCGCCCAGGCAGAGGCGGCGGTGGAGGTGGCGAAACAGGATCTCCAGAGCGTGATCGTCGGCCGCGGCACGCTGGACGCGGCGGTGGAAGCGGCACGCGCGGCGGTGCGGCTGGCGCGGATCGACCTCGACAATACCCGGATCACGGCGCCGGTCGACGGGCGGATGGGCGAGATCGGCGTCCGGCTCGGCCAGTATGTCACGGCCGGCACCCAGCTGGCGGCGATCGTGCCGGCCGATCGCTGGATCATCGCCAATTTCAAGGAAACCCAGCTCAGCGGCATGCGGCCCGGTCAGCCGGTCTCGTTCACCGTCGATGCCCTGCCCGGCCAGAGCTTCCGGGGGCGGATCGAGCGCTTCTCCCCCGCCACCGGCTCGGAATTCGCGGTGCTGAAGCCCGACAACGCCACCGGCAACTTCACCAAGGTAGCGCAGCGCCTGCCGGTCCGGATCGCGATCGACCACGACCAGCCGGCGCTGGACGGCCTGGCACCGGGGCTGTCGGTGGTGGTGCGGGTCGACACCGAAGGCGGTGCCGGCCGCGGCTGATCGGCCATCAACGATTGAAGTCCGGCTTGGGATCGGTACCGGTCGGCGGGCTGCCGGCATTGCCTGTCACCCCGTCGGCGATGGCGCCGAACAGGTTGCGCAGAAAGCCCGGCGCCAGGGCGGCGAGCGGGTTGACGCTGACATCCGGGTCGTCGAGCGGCCCCTTCAGTCGATAGGTGGCGGCGAAGATGCCGCTGCCCTCCTCCCCCACCAGCAGATCGCCGATCACCGGAATGCGGCCGATGGCGCTGTTCAGGGTATAGAGCGGCACCAGCGTGCCGGCCATGTCGATGGTGCCGCCGTCGATATCGATCTGTCCCGAAGCCGTGACGCCGACCTCGCTGCCATGGGCCCGGGCCTCGGCGAGCGTGACGACCCCGTCCTCGTAGACGAAATCGCCGTCGAGCACGCTGAAGGCGATGCCATCACGCCCGCCCAGCTGGTCCGAGACACCGGCCGGCGAGGCCGTCGCCAGGGCGCGGGCGATGGCGGGCGCGTTCTGCAGGCGATAGTCGCGGCCGACCACATGGCCGCGGATCAGATCATGGGCGACGCTGTCGTCGATCACCCCGTCGATCACCATCGATCCGCCGGCGATGCGGCCGCGCAGCCCGGCAAAGGCTATGAGATCATCCATCCGGTCGGTCTCCAGCCGGATGGTCCGACCACCGACGGCGGCGGCACCGCCACCGATCGCGACCGACACCATGCCCGGCCCGCGATTGCCGGCAGCCGCCGCGGTTTCCGGCGCCACCGGCAGCACCGCCTGCAGCCGCGCCTCGCGCCAGTGGCCGTTCGCGATCGAGACCGAGCCGCGGGCCCGATCCAGATGCCGTTCATCGTCGATCCGCACCCGATCGAGCGCCAGTTCCAGATCGATCCGCTTCGGCGGCGCGGCCGGATCGCGAACCTCGGCGGCCGTCTCGCCGCCCTTGCGGTCGATCAGCGGTTCGACATCGAGCATCCGCCCGGCCAGCGACACCCGGTCGGCCGCACCGTCGCGACCGGCGCGATAATCGATCCGCAGCCGGCTGTCGCCAAGATCCAGACGCGTGATCTTCGCCTCCAGCAGCCGGCCCGCCGCCACCCTGAGCGTGCCGAGCGAATAGAGATCGCCCGCCTCGATCCGCAGATCGCGGATATCGATGACTTCACCGCCCGGACCCGCACCGCCCGGCACGGCGTGGGGGTGGACCGTGGCCGTCAGCTGCCCAGCGGTTCCGGCGGGCTTGGTCCAGCCGATATCGGGGATGGCGAGGCGCGACCGGGCCAGATCGGCATCGACCTGGATGACCGGCTCGTCGGGCTTGCCGCGCGGCACCTCGACCGCAAGCTTCAGGCCGATCGGGCCGGTCAGATAGGGGTCCAGGTCGAAGCCGGCGCGCTTGCGGGCCGCCTCGTCCAGCGTGCCCGCGACATCCACCCGCCGCTCCCACTCGGTGGGGGCGGCAATCGCCTGCCGCCAGTCGATGTCGAGCGGCGCGCCGCCGATCGCCGCCCGGCCGGTCAGCCGCGCCTGGGCATTGTCGACCGCCACCGCGAAACTGCCATCGGCCATGTCGAGCCCGAGCACCGCCTTGCGCAGCGCCAGCGCCTCGATCCGGCCGCGGGCGGTATAGCGGACATCGGGCTTGTCCTGGCCGAGCGGCAATTTGAGGGTGAGATCGATATCCGTGCGCCCCTCCAGCCCGTCGGGGTTGGACAGGGCCGGGTCGACGAATTCGATCGGCGGCATGGCGAGCACGCGGACCGCATCGGCGACCGGGCCCGAAATCGGGATCATCGACTCGACCCTTGTCGGCTCGGTCTTGACGCCGAAGCCTTCGATGGCGACCCGGGCCGCCCCGAGACGGAGCCCGGTATCACCGGCACGGCCGCCATCCTTCAGATTGAAGCGCAGGCCGCGGAGATCGAAACTGCCGGTACCGGCCAGATCGCGCGCCGGCGGCAGCGGCCGTTCATAATCGACCGAGATGCCCCGATAGGCGAAATCGCCCTGAATGGCCGAGGGTGCCAGATGCCCGTCTGCGCCCAGCATGCCCGGGCGGATGTCGAGCACCACCGACACGCCGTCGACCCGGCCGCCGCGCACCCGCGAAATCACCCAGTCGCGCGCCGCCTCCTGCTGGCCGAGCGGCCAGTAGCGGTCGATATCGTCGACGGCGAGATCGCCGCCGATCACCCCGCCCGAGATGCCGAGCCCCGCGGCCGGGCCGTTGAGGCCGGTGACGGTGACGCTGCCGCCGAGTGCAGCACCGTCGGCCAGGCGGAGATCGGCGCGGGTGACTTCCAGGCGGTTGCCGTCTTCGGTGAGATCGGCCGCAAGCACGACCCGCTCCACCGGCAGCGGCCGGGCAATGACGCCGGGCCAGTCGACCTCTCCCGCCCCCGCCGTGGCATGGAGCCGCAGCCGATCGATCCGACGATCGGCCATCTTCATCTCCACCACCCCCTGCAGCGGCAAAGCGAGGCCGTCGAAGGGGGCCGGCAGGCCGAGCACGGCCGCGATCCGGTCGACGCGGGTGGGATGGATGGTCAGGTCCAGATCGGCCGCGCCCTGATCGGGGGTCACCAGGCCGCCCAGCGAGGCGCCGACCGCCTCGCCCGCAACATTGCCGGCCAGATCGACGGCGACCCTGATCCGCTCCCCCTCGCGGATCAGGCGCAGATCGCGGCCGGAGATCTGGCCCGAAAAGCCGGCGACGCCGTCCTGATAGGTGACGTCCACCGCTGCCACGCGGACCAGCTGCACCCGGGTCATATCCAGCGCCCAGGCGCCGGGGTCGGTCATCTGGTTGAGCCAGCCACGCAGCCGGTCGACATCCGAAGCGGGTTCGGCCGGTATCGGCGGCGCGGCCGGATCGGGCGCGCGGAGTTCGTGATCCGGTGCCTTGGGTTCAGGCGGTGGTGCACCGGGTTCGAACAGCGGCATCAGCCGCGAGACCGGCAACCCGTCTTCGGGCGCCCGGGCACGTTCGAGCGGGGCCGCATCGAGCAGCGCCAGCGAAACCTCGCCCGAAGGCGCGCGCTGGACGGCCAGTTCGACTCCGGTCACCTCCAGCACCGTGGGCGCGATGCGCTGGGCGATCAGATCGCCGACCGACAGCCCGATCCGGAGGCCAGGCAGGCGCAGTACCGGCTGGTTGAACCGGTCGATGATCCGGACGTCTTCGACCGCCAGGGTGAGGGCGACATTGGTGGCGTCGAGCGAGAGCCGGGCCTCGCCGGCATCGATCCGGAAGCGGCCCTCGGCCAGTTCCAGCCGGTCGGCGATCCACGGCCCGGCCGGCCCCAGATCGACCGGCCCCGCGGCCAGCCGGAAGCCCGCAGCCGCCAGCGCCAGAATGACGACCAGCAGCAGCCCGAGCACAAGACGGACGACCCAGGTCGAGATCCTGACGATCATGCGGGCGCGTCCTTACTGTCCTGATGGGCCGGCGGCAGGCGGCAGTGGAGGCGATGCGCCGGGTCTTGCGTCCCGGCAGGGGTTATGATCCGGTGTCTAGCAGGTAATGCCGATCGCGCGAAGCGCCAAGACGGTGTCCGTCGCATGGTCGCATGGCCTGCTTGCGTGATCATTACGTGTCATCCCTGCCCCATCTCCGCGCCCCCCACGCTGCGCCCCGTACCGGAAGCCCCCGCATGACCGCCGCTTCGCCCCTGCTCGACGCCGCCCCGGGCCATCGCCTGCCGGTCGTGGCCGACCCCGACCGCGCCGCGATCGCCCGCGAGCGCATCCTGGAACGGCTGGGCGAGGCGCAAGGCAATGCGGCGGACGACCTGGCCGCCTTTCGCGCGTTTCTGGAAGATCCGGCCGGCCGGCGGCTGGTCGACGGCATGGCCTGCGGCAGCGCCTACCTGACCCAGCTGGCGGTGATCGAGGCACCGGTTCTGGCGCGCACCGTGCGCCTTGGCCCCGTGGCGGCCTTCGACGAGATCCGCGCGGGTTTCGAGGCGCTGAAACGCCAGGGCGGCACCGAGGCGCAGGTGATGGCAGAGCTGCGCCGGCTGAAACGGCGGGCGGCGCTGGTGATCGGGCTGGCCGATCTGGCCGGGATCTGGTCGCTGGCCGATGTGACCGGCGCCGTTTCCGACACCGCCGAAGCGGCGCTTCAGGCGGCCTTCGCCCATCTGCTGCGCGATGCGGCCAGGCGCGGCGAGATCCGGCTGGACACCCCCGAGGATCCCGGGCCGACGAGCGGGCTTTTCGCGCTGGGCATGGGCAAGTTCGGCGCCTGCGAGCTGAACTATTCCTCGGATATCGACCTGATCGTGCTCTACGAGCCCGAGCGGGTGCAGATGGCCGACGACCGCCACCCCCAGCCGGTTTTCACCCGCATCGCCCGCGATCTGGTGAAGCTGATGGAGGCGCGCACCGCCGAAGGCTACGTCTTCCGCACCGATCTGCGCCTGCGCCCGGACCCGGCCTCCACGCCGCTTGCGCTCTCGGCCGAAGCGGCCGAGGTCTATTACGAAAGCGTCGGCCAGAACTGGGAACGGGCGGCGATGATCAAGGCCCGGGTTGTGGCGGGAGATCAGACCGCGGGTGAGCTGTTCCTGAAACGGCTGACGCCCTTCGTCTGGCGCAAGAGCCTGGATTTCTATGCCATCGCCGACATCCATTCGATCAAGCGCCAGATCAATGCCCATCGCTCGGGCGACGGGCTGGACCTGCCCGGCCACAATCTGAAGCTCGGCCGCGGCGGCATCCGTGAGATCGAATTCTTCTGCCAGACCCAGCAGCTGATCTTCGGCGGCCGCTCGCCTGCGCTGAGAGCGCGCGCGACCGAGGCGGCGCTGGATGCGCTGGTCGCCGAACAGCGGGTGGAGGCGCCGGTGGCGGCGCGGCTGAAGACCGCCTACCGGCTGCTGCGCACCGTCGAGCACCGGCTGCAGATGGTCGACGACGCCCAGACCCATTCCCTGCCCAAAGACGAGGCCGCCTTCGCCCGCCTGGCGGCGTTTTCAGGCTTCGAAGACCCGGCCGAATTCGGCCGGGTGCTGCTCGACACGCTGAAGGGAGTGGAGAAGGCGTATGCGGAACTGTTCGACGACGCGCCGGGGCTTGGCACCGCCGAGGGCAACCTGGTCTTCACCGGCACCGAGGACGACCCCGACACGATCGAGACCCTGGAGCGGATGGGCTATCGCGAGCCGTCGCGCGTGGTCGCCCGCGTGCGCGAATGGCATCGCGGCCGGGTCCGCGCCACCCGCAGCGGCCGTGCCCGCCAGATCCTGACCGAGATCATGCCGGAACTGCTCTCCCGCCTGGGCGGGACCGGCGATCCCGATGCGGCCTTCATGCGCTTCGACGCCTTCCTGGGCGAACTGCCCTCGGGCGTGCAGATCTTCGCCCTGTTCCACAGCAACCCCGAACTGCTGGAACTGGTGGCGGAAGCCATGGGCACGGCGCCCAAACTATCGGAACAGCTCGCCCGCCGGCCGTCGCTGCTGGAAGCCGTGCTCGACCCCGATTTCTTTTCGGAACTGGCGACGCCCGAGGCGCTGGCCGCCGATCTGGAGCGGGTGCTGTCGCGGGCGATCGACTATGAAGACACGCTGGACCTCACCCGCCGCTGGGCGGGGGAGCGCAAGTTCCAGGTGGGGGTGCACATCCTGCGCGGGCTGACCGATGCCGATGCCGCAGCCCCGGTGCTGACCGCCATCGCCGACGCGGTGATCGGCGCCCTGCTGCCGCGGGTGCTGGACGAATTCGCCCAGGCCCATGGCCGGATGCCCGGCGGACGGATCGCGATCCTGGCTCAGGGGCGGCTGGGATCGCGGGAGATGTCGATCGACAGCGACCTGGATCTGGTCATCGTCTACGACGCCTCGGGCGAGGCCGGATCGGATGGCAGCCGGCCGCTGGGGCCCTCGCACTACTATGCCCGCCTTGCCCAGCGTTTCATCTCGGCGATCTCGGCGCTGACCGGGGAAGGCCGGCTTTACGAAATCGACACCCGGCTCAGGCCCTCGGGCTCGTCGGGGCCGGTGGCGAGCCATCTGGATGCCTTTCGCCGCTATCACCGCGAGGATGCCTGGACCTGGGAACATATGGCGCTGACCCGCGCCCGGGTGGTGGCGGCCAGCGACGACAGCCTGAGGCAGGATCTGAACCAGGTGGTGCGCGAGGTACTGCTCACCCCCCGCGATGCCGACCGGGTGGTGGTCGAAGTGGCGGATATGCGCCGCCGGATCGCCCAGGAACACGGCACCGAGGATTGCTGGCAGGTCAAACACGTCCGCGGCGGGCTGGTCGATCTGGAATTTCTGGCCCAGCAGCTGCAACTGATCCACGGGCCGGACATGCCCGGGCTGCTGCTGGGCGACACAGCCCTGGTGCTGGCCCGGGCGGAGGAGCTGGGACTGATCGAGGATGGCGCGATGCTTGCCGATGCGGTAAGGCTTCAGCGGCGCATGCTGGGCCTGCTCCGGCTGACCGTCACCGGCCGCTTCGACGGCCGGACGGCGCCCCCGGGGCTGATCGCCGCCCTCGCCCGGGCCGCGCGCCTCGACGAGGGCGCGGATGCCGAGGCGATCGGTGACGTGCTCCGCTCTTGCCAGGCGCGCGTGCACGCCCATTTCGACCGCTACGTCACCGATGTCGCCGCCCGGGTGAAAGCCGAAGGCGCGGCGGATGCCGGGGCGGACCCCAAGATGGAGACGAAACGATGATCGAGGAAGGCGCCAAGGCCCCGGATTTCACCATGCCCACCGATGGCGGCGGCGAGGTGTCGCTGGCCGCCCTCGCCGGCAAGACGGTGGTGCTCTATTTCTACCCGCGCGACGACACGCCCGGCTGCACCAAGGAGGCCTGCGCCTTCCGCGATCTGCATCCGGCGCTGGAAAAGCTGGATGCGGTGGTGATCGGCGTGTCGAAGGACAGCGTCGCCGCCCATGACAAATTCAAGGCCAAATACGACCTGAACTTCCCGCTGGCGGCCGATACCGACGGCGCGGTCTGCGAGGCCTATGGCGTCTGGGTCGAGAAGAACATGTATGGCCGCAAGTCGATGGGCATCGAGCGCAGCACCTTCCTGATCGACGGCACCGGCACCGTGCGGAAGATCTGGCGCAAGGTGAAGGTCGACGGCCATGCCGAGGCCGTGAAGGCGGCCATCGACGCGCTCTGACGGGTGACGCATCCCGTGACCACAGCTGCCTTCATCCCCGCCGCCATCGGGGTTCTGCTGACCGCGGAGCCCCGCGCCAAGGCCGCCTCGGCGCGGGCGCTGGCGGCGGACTGGCGAGCCGGACGCCTGGCTGCCCCGACCCTGGCTGCCCCGACCACGGCCACCGCAACGGATACCGGGGCGGCGGCGCTGCCGCTGCGCCCGGCCCGGCCGGAGCGCCCGGTTCTGCTGCCGCCGTCGCGCATGCCCAAGCGCGGCCGCGGCGGCAACGTCGCCAGCCGGGTGCGGCTGCTGCATGCGCTCGCCCATATCGAGTTCAACGCCATCGATCTGGCGGTCGACATGGCGGCACGCTTCGGTGCGGAAATCGATGCGGACGAGACGGTGTGCCGGCGTTTCGTCGACGACTGGGTCGGCATCGCCGACGACGAGGCGCGCCATTTCGGCCTGGTCGCCGACCGGCTGGAGGCGCTGGGCGCGGCCTATGGCGACCTGCCCGCCCATGACGGGCTGTGGGAGGCGGCGATGGCGACCGCCCATGACATGACCGGCCGGCTGGCGGTTGTGCCGATGGTGCTGGAGGCCCGCGGCCTGGACGTCACCCCCGACATGATCCGCCGGCTGGACGAGTTCGGCGACACCGCCTCGGCCGACGCGCTGCGCGTGATCTATCGCGACGAGGTCGGCCATGTGGCCGCGGGGCTGCGCTGGCTGACCCATGTCGCGACCGCCCGCGGCACCACCGCACGGGCCCTGTTCCACGACCGCGTCCGCCGCCTGTTCCCGGGCCGGGTGAAACCGCCCTTCAATGCCGATGCCCGCGCCCGCGCCGGCATGGTGCCGGAAGATTACGAGCCGCTGGCGGAGATGCGCGACCAGACGGCACATCCCACGCCCCTGGCCTGAGGGCCATCACATCACGACATCGGACGATCCGGACCATGCTCATCCGCGACGCGGCTGCCGCCGACCTGCCCGGCATCCTTGCCATCTATAACGACGCCGTGGTCAACACCACCGCGATCTGGAACGAGCGCCTGGCGACGCTCGATGATCGCAGCCGCTGGCTCGCCGCACGCCACGACGCCGGCTATCCGGTTCTGGTGGTCGAAGACGGCTCGATCGAGGGCGGGGTTGCCGGCTATGCGAGCTTCGGCGACTGGCGACCCTTCGACGGCTATCGCCACACGGTCGAGCATTCGGTCTATGTCCACCCCGATGCCCGCGGCCGCGGGCTGGGCCGCGCTCTGATGGAGGCCCTGATCGACCGGGCGACCCGGGCCGGCAAGCATGTGATGGTGGCCGGCATCGATGCCGGCAACACCGCCTCTCTCGACCTGCACCGCCGGCTGGGCTTCACCGAAACCGGCCGCCTGCCGCAGGTGGGCGCCAAATTCGGCCGCTGGCTGGACCTGGTGTTCATGCAGCGCCGGCTGTCGGAACGGGGGGTGCCGCCGGAGATGTGATCGGCATCTCCGGACACCCGTGCAGCGCAGGAGTCTCTTTTCCTGCAAGGGCCAAATGACGATATCATTGGCCAGGATCACTCCCGGCCGGAGGAAACCAACATGGGGCATGTCCGCAGTATTGCCGCCGCGGAAGCGCGCGATCACCTGGATGATCTGCTTGAAGCCGTCGCTCAGGGCGAAGAAGTTGCCATCATGCGCGACGGCAGGGTCATCGCCCGGCTCATCGGATGCCCTTCCAAAGAAGCCGGAAGCAGAGCACTTGAGGGTGTGGAACGGATGATCGCGACACGCGCCGGTACTACGCTGGGCGGTGTCGCCACGATAAAGGATCTCATCGAAGACGGTCGTCGATGAGCCTGGTGCTTGACGGATCCGTCGTTCTTGCCTGGTGCTTTGACGACGAAGTCACGCCGGCGATCGACGATCTGATGCGTCATGTTGCCCGCAACGGTGCTGTTGTCCCTGCGATATGGCATCTGGAGGTCGCAAACGGTCTGCGAACCGCACTCCGTAAACAGCGGCTGACAACCGGACGGCGTGATGAGCTGATGGACATACTGAAGCTTCTTCCTATTGAACCGGATACCGAAACGGCCCGGACGGCTTGGGAGAAGACCCTTCAGCTGTCGGACAAACATGGTCTGACACCATATGATGCCAGTTATGTCGAGCTTGCGCTGCGAAGAGCGTTGCCCATTGCCACGTTGGACCAGGCGATGTGTAACGCCGCGCGTGCCTGCAGCGTGGATGTGATCGGGCTTTCATCCCGGTCTGCGGGCGTCTGAGCCTTTTGGGGCGCTACATGACCACCACCTCCATCTCCGGCTGCCCGGCATAGTCCAGGCGGATGGCGCCGCGGGCGGGGCGGGTCAGGGTGATGGGGCCGGGTTTTTCGTCCAGGCGGCGGCGAAGCAGGATCAGGCGGGTTTCCAGATTGTCCTTGAAATCCGGCAGGCGCAGGGCCGCATCGCGGCGGATTTCACGGTTGGTGAAATCCTGACGCCCGGTCGCCAGATAGGCCGTGACGAAATGGTGGAGCAGCCGGCCGGGCACGCCGCGGATCAGATAGTCGCCGTCGATGAAGATGCTGCCGTCGCGCGGGAAATAGCGCAGCCGGATCGGGCGCCGGCCCGCGGGCGCCGGGTCGGGTGCCTCGGCCGCTGGTGCCTCCCCGCGCTCCGCCTCGGCCCGGTCGAGGGCGAGGGCGAGCGTTGCGGCCACGATCGACAGCACCGCCTCTTCCGCATGGCCGAAGGCGAAGCTTTCGGCCGATTCGGCGAAAAGCACCCCCACAAGCCGGCCCTGGGCGATCATCGGTACCGCCAGCTGGCATTGCGGCTGCGCCAGGGACGGAAACGGAATCCCGATCACAGGCGGCCGGTCCATCGCCCCCCTGACGGCCGCGACATAGCGCTGGCCGCGGCGCATGTCGGCGATGCGCAGCACCCGGCGGCGCAGGGCGGCCACGCCGATCACCCCCTCCCCCAGCGCCACTTCCGACCCGACGCCGAATTGCGGATAACCACGGCTGGCGATGGTGGTGAGCAGGCCGCCGGTTTCGTCCGGAACCGCCACCACCAGATTGCCCATGCCCAGATCCGCAACCAGGCGATCGAGAGTGAGATCGAGCAGACGGTCGGCATCGGGCTCCGCCGCCATCAGGGCGGCCAACCGGGCCGCGACCGCCAGATGATCCGGCGCTTGCGGCCGGGGTGGCGGCGTCTCCAGCGGTTCCGCCGCCACCACCCGGGTCACCGCCTCCACCCGGTAGAGATCGACCGCGCGCAGGCGCATCACCTCGCCCATGCCCTGGGCGGCGCTCATCACCTCCAGATGGACGGCGATGCGCTCGAACACCTCGCCCGTGGTTCGGGCACCGACGAAGACCAGGTCGAGCAGGAACTGGTCGCCGGTGCGGGCATCGACCACCATCACCGTCGCCCGGCCCGTGCGGCGGACATTGGCCGCGGTCTTGGAAAAGAACTGGTTCGACAGCGCGACATGGCCCGCATCCACATAGTGGACGTGGGAGAGATAGGAGATGTTTGGCATGCCGTCGGCATCGAGGGTGGCGATGACCGAGGGGATGATGCCTTCCAGCGCATCGCGCAGCGCATCAAGGCCCGGCAGCGCATCAAGGCCCAGGCCGACGGTCATGGCTGCGCGTCCCGGGGCGTGTTTGCGGCGCCGAGCGGCCGGCCGGCAGTCGGGCCCGGGGTCTGGTCGAAGACTTCGCGCGGCTGAATGTCGATGCGTAGCAGATCCCGGTCGGTGAGGGTCTGGGACAGCTGAAGCCGGCTGACGCCGAGCGCCCCCATCACCCCCAGCATGCGCGCGACATAGGCCGTGCCCTCGGCCGCATCGGCCGGGCCGGCGGGCGCGACGGCCGTGATCATGCCCTTGATCTGATAGGTGCGGTAGTCGTGGGGCCGCGCACAGGTGACCGCGATCGGCCCGCCGTCGACGGCGCCCGAGGCCGCCCCCGGCCAGAGGCTGCGCGACATCAGCACCGCAAGCCCGTTGCCCTTGTCCCGCAGGATCCCCGAACCGCGACCGATCGTGGCCCTTCCGGCCGGATCCCGGGTCGAGACCAGGATCATCAGCGGCCCGGCGAGCACGGCCGCCACCTCGTCGTCGATCATGCCTCCGGCCCCCTCCCAGATCACGCCTCCGGCCCCCTCCCAGATCATGCCTCCCGCCCCCTCCCACACGTCTCCCCCGTCTGATTTTTAGGAAACGGCTGCGGCCGTTAGCAAGCATTTAGGAAGAGCCGTTCCAGCTGTCGGCGTAGAAACGCAACCACAGGATGGGCCCCGACAGCAGGGGCCGCCCCAGAGGAGGACACCTGATGACCATGATCCACGGCAGCCGGTCCGACGCCGCCATCACCCCGATCCTGCCGCTGGACGGGCGGTACGATCTTTACGGCCCCGTGCACAAGGGGCTGCGGCGGGCCGGCATGGCCCTGCTCGACCGGCTGGGCCGGGCGGATTTCGCCAGCCCGGCCGCAACCACCGGTCTGCTGACCGAGCTGCGCGACTATCTGCGGCTCGCCACCGCCCATATCGCCCATGAAAGCGACACCATCCACCGGGCGCTGGAGGCCCGCACGGGGCCCGCGACCCAGGAACTCGATCGCCAGCATGCCGATCATCACCGCTCCATCACCGGGCTGATCGCAAGGATCACCGCGCTGACCGACGACTTCTCCGGGACCCGCGAAGAGGCCGGCCGTGCGCTCTATCTGGCCTTCGCGGCCCATCTGGCCCGGGATTTCGCCCATATGCACGAGGAAGAGACGGTGACCACGCCCCTGCTTCAGGCCGTGTTCAGCGATGCCGAACTGGCCGCGATCGAGATGGAGATCGTGAGCACACTGTCGCCCGAGATGAACCTGGCCTTCATGCGGCTGATCATCCCGGCACTGTCGCCGGCCGAGCGGGTGCGGCTGCTGGGCGGCGTGCGTGCTACGGCCCCGGCCGAGGTGTTCCGGCTGCTGATGGACGAGGTCGCCCGGCCGCTGCTGCCGCCGGCCGATTTCGCCGACCTCGCCCTCAGGCTGCAGATCGCGGCCTGACGCTGCGCTCCCGCTGGAAGGCGGCCGCCAGGATCGCGGCCATCATCACCAGGATCGAAAGCATCAGCCCCGCCCGGATGCCGTCGGCGCCATCGGCGACCAGACCGCTCATCAGCGGCCCGATGCTCTGGCCTGCGGCAAAGCCCACGGTCAGAAAGCCGATGGCATGGGTCCAGCCATGGGGGTCGACATTGCGCCGCACGCAGGCGGTCATCGCCGCCACCGCGGCCAGGAAGGCGCCGCCGAACAGAATGGCAGAGAGCCAGGCGGCGCCACGGCTTTCGAAGAACAGCGGGATGGCGGCGGCAAGGGTGGTGACACCGATGGTGGCGACACTGCCCCAGCCGCCGCGAAGCCGCGCCAGCACGGGCCCCCAGGCGAAGGCCCCGATCATGGCGGCGATGCCGACCAGCGCCCAGAAGAGCGAGATTTCCCAGGCCAGGAAATGCTGGGTGTCACGCAGATAGGCGACGATATAGGTGGCATAGGCGATGTAGCCGAGGCCGTAGAGAGCGTAGCTGACGATCTGCGGTGCCATGAAACGGATCGACCAGCCGCGGCCGGAACTGCCCGCCGGGGCCGGCCCCGGATGCGGCGCGCGGGCAAGCGCCGGCGCGGCGATCGCCATCGCCGCGAACGAGAGCAGGCCGAGGGCGAACCAGCCCGCCTGCCAGCCGGCCGCGGCCACCAGCGGCGGCACAATCAGGGCCGAGACCACCACGCCCAGGCCGCCGCCGCCGAAATAGATGCCCAGCACCAGCGGTGCCCGGCCGGGTCCCCCACCCTGCCCGGCCGCGGCGGCAATGGCGCTGCCGGCGATGAAGGCGACGGCACCGGTGGCGCCGCCGAGCGTGCGCAGCACCAGCAGCGGCACCAGCAACCCGGTCAACCCCGAGCAGAACAGGGTCGCCGCGGTGATCAGACCGCCGATCATGAAGGCCCTGGCGCCACCGATGGCGCGGATGACCGGCGCCGCGATCAGCGCGCCGATCACGAAGCCGAGCCCGCTTGCCGCATTCATGGCGCCGGCCTCGGTGAAACTCCAGCCCAGATCGCTGCGCATCGACGGCAGCAGCAGGGCATAGGCGAACCGGCCGAGCGCCATGCTGACCGCCGGCATCATGGCAAGCCCCGCAGCCACCCGGAGCGACACCATGGCAGGCGGGGCGGCTTCCACGCTGTCCGCCGCCCGCGATCCACCGGATGCGATCGGGTTTTCCGTCACCTGTATCTCCCAGAGGATGATGGGTGCCGGTCACCCGGCGACCTCCTGCGCCGCCGGTCGCCGCCTGAGGACGACCGACCCCACATAGGATAGTACGGGTTCTTCATCCTGGTTGAACATTTCGAACAGAAATCTGCCGATCCCGCGATCCCGGGCATCGGGGATCGGCCGGGTATCGATCACCGTTACCCGGCCACCGAGCGTGTCGCCCGGGCGGATCGGTCGGATCCAGCGGACATCGGCAAGGCCGGCCCCGCCGATGCTACAGGCGCGGAACAGGCCGCGGTCGATGAACAGCCGGAAGCTGAGGGCCAGTGTATGGAAACCGCTCGCGACCAGCCCGCCCATGGGCGAGCGGGCGGCAGCCTCGCGGTCCAGATGAAAGGGCTGCGGGTCGAAACGCAGCGCGAAATCGATGATCTGGCTTTCGGTGACGGTGATGCCTGCCAGCGGGAACACCTCACCCTTGGCGAAATCCTCGAAATACCGGTCCGCGGCCGCCGTCATGCCCCGACCACCCCGAAGACCATCTCCACCGGCGAGACCACGCCCCGCTGGATGTTGGTGAAGATGTTGACCATCTGGCGGACGGCCGTCTGGCCCATCGGGATGTGCAGCCCCAGCGGCGATACGCCTTCGGCCGCGGTACGGGCCTGAAGGTCACGGAAATAGGCAAGACCGAAGTCGCGACGGTCGCGTTCCGAGATCAGCGTGAAACCGGCCGCTTCTGCTGCCGCCCGATATTCCGCGGGAGACGAAACGAAGCTGGTGGTCTCGATGCTGGCCCAGGGGACCGGATAGGCGATCGCCCCGTCGGCCGTGCGCATCACGTCGTAGATCCCGAGCCGGCCGCCCGGTTTCAGCACCCGACGGATACCGGCGAACAGCCCGGGCTTGTCGGCGATGTTCATGCCGACATGCATGCAGGTCACCCGGTCGAAGCTGGTCGGAGCAAAGGGCAGTGCCGTGGCACTGGCCTCGCGATAGTCGATCCGTCCGCCCAGTCCCACCCGCTCCGCAAGGGCTTCGGCGGTCCGGACGAAATCGGGGGCCAGATCGATCGCCGTCACCCGGCATTGCCGCCGCTCGGCGAAATAGCGCGAGGCGCCGCCCAGCCCGCAGCCGATATCGAGCAGAGCCATGCCCGGCGCAAGGCCCAGCCGGTCGGCCAGATCGACCGTCGCCTGCCGGCCGCCGACATGGAATTCATCCACCGGCGCCAGATCTTCGAAAGACAGCCGCTCCGGATCCTTGCCGGCGGCTTCCAGCGCCGCGACGATCTTGCCCTCCAGCGCCGGACGGGCGTAATGCGCGGCGAAATCGCTCTCGAAACTCATCGATACCTCCTCCCTTGGTGCCGTCGTTCCGCACCGTCACTCGGCCGCCTGGAGGGCGGCTTCCTCGATGATGAAATCGGCCAGATGTCCCGGGCTGCGAAACGGGCTGATCCGCCGCGATACCGCCCGGTCGGAGGTCAGCGTCACCGGCAGATTGAGCCGGTCGGCGAGTTTCTCCTCGACCCCGACCAGGAAATTGACCAGTTGAATGGAATCCAGCACCCCGCCCTCGCCGTAGAGAACGATCCCGTCCAGCGCATCGAGCGGGAGCTTCTCGATCCGGGTCTCGTTGATCTCGGCGATGGTTTCGTCGATCACGGCGACGATCTGGTCCTTGCTTGCCATCATGACACCTCGTTGAGCGAAGGAAGGGTCCGCTTCGGCCAGCCCCGTTTCGGCCAGCCCCGTTTCGGCCGGCCCCGTTTCAGACAGGCTCTCCACCCGGGCCAGGTAATGAGCGGTGACCTCGTGATTGGTCGAACGCACCGAGGCGCCGAAGCCCTGGCGGAAACGGAACCGGAAACGGTGGCGGCCGACACCGGGCGGCTCGGTCAGCCGGTCGGCGGTGCGGGCCCGGTCGATCAGGGCCGGCGGGTCGATGTCGTAATCCCGGATCACCTGCCAGTGCGGGATGTCGCCTGCCTCGTCCTCGAAAACCTCGGGGAAGTTGCGGTGCGCCGGGTCGACCAGGGGCCGGGTCTCCAGCTCGAAGCGGATCAGTTCGGCCATGGACCGCCGCCATCGGGGCGGCAGGCGATGGTCGAGCACCTGGCGGCGCCAGTCCTCGATCAGCGCATCGAAGCGGCGATCGGTGCAGCAGAATTCCAGCGCCGGCGCCAGTGTGTCGGGATCGGCGAAGGCGGCATGGGCCGCCTGACGCAGGATCTCCGCACCCGCGGCGCGCGATGCCTCGACATGGCCACCGATCGACAGGATCGCCGCCGACTGGCTCAACCCCGCCACGGCCCGCAACACCGGCCAGAGGCCGCGGAAGACCAGGTTCTCGGCCAGAAGCCGCGCCCAGAACAGGAAGCGGGTCATGCGCAGATGGTCGTGCAGACCGGCACTGCGGTTGGCCAGGATGTATTCGAAATCGTCGCGCTCGCCCCGCACGGTGATGAAGCCGTGCTCAGCCCGACGATCGGTGAAATCGGTATTGGGCAGCAGAAGCAGGGGATAGGCCGCGATCCGGGTGACGTGGCGGGCAAGCTCGTCATAACCGCGCAGGAAGGATGCCGGCGTCTCGCCCGGCGCGCCCCAGATCAGCTCGGCATAGACGTCGAGCCCTTCGGCCGACAGCCAGGCGGCCAGCTCCTTCCAGTCGTTGATCCGCATGTTGCGACGGTTCATCGTCCCCAGCGTCTCGTCGTCGAGGGTCTGGAGCGCCAGGGTGAAAGAAGATTGCAGCCCCTCGCGCTTCATCAGCCGGACGATGTCGCGGAAGGTCGCGTTCTTGTTCTTAGCCCACGAGGTTTCCAGTGCCGTCGGGAAGCCATAGCGGTCGCGGATCTCGATCAGATCGCGCACGAAATCCATGTCCTGGTGGAGCATGCCGAAATTGGCATCGCACAGGACCACCGTCCGGGCCCCCGCCCGGGCCACCGCCTCCAGCTCGGCCCTGAGGCGCGCCCGCGAAAAGCTGCGGACCTTCTGGCCGACGGCCCCACCCCAATAGCAGAAGGCACAGTGATAGGGGCAGCCGCGATTGGTCTCCATCAGTGCGACGTCATAGCGGAACGCGCCGTCGTCATCGGTCAGCGGGATGACGCCCTCCAGAATCGGCGAGGGGATGGCATCGAGATTCAGGATCCGCGGCCGCTCGGGCGTGGTGACCACGTCCCCCGCACCGTCACGAAACGAGATGCCGGCGACATCGCCGAGGGGCATCATGCCCAACCGGGCGCGGACGATCTCGGTGAAGGCGAACTCGCCCTCGCCGTTCACGACGATGTCGACCTCGGGACAGAGCCGGAAGATACGCGCCGCCTGATTGGCGACATGGGTTCCGCCGAAGACGATCGTCACCCCGGGGTCGACCTGTCTCAGGGTTTCGGCCACGGCCGAGAACTGGCGCAGGTTCCAGCCCAGCACCGAGAAGCCGACCAGGTCGGGAACCCCGTCCTCAAGCAGGCGCACCGCCATCTCCAGCGGCGTGACCGTGCCCGAGAAATTGGCGATCGACACCTCGCAACCTGTTGCGAGCACCGGGTCCGCACGGATGCAGCCGGCGAGATAACCGGCGGCAAGCGGCATGGATTCCCTGGCCATATGCCAGACGCCCTGCTGAACGATCGTGATCCGCATCTTGCACGACCTCGCGATCGGCGGCGGCCAGTCTGACGCCGGCGCCGGGTTGGTGACTGGGATTGCGGAGGTGCGGGAATGTCGATATCGAGCCTAGGGGAGAGCCGGATGCACAGCCACCCCCCAAAGTTTGCCACTACACATCTAATAGTTGCAGCAACATCGGGCGCCGGTCAGAGACTCATTTTCTCCTGTAGTGCTGCAAATTAGATTTCATATTATGAAACTATTCAATTTTACTTAGAGAATGAGGTTTATTCACCTTCACATAAGATGTCGTCTGCTCAGCTAATCAACCTTCTTGACCAGTCCTGAACTATGAGCCACGCTTCACCCATTGATGTGACGATGTCAGAGAGGCAGCGCCCGATGGGTGGGCCGACCGGTCGTCCGGAGGGCAGCGAGATGACCCAGGACCGGATCATTCATGATCAGGGACGGGACGCCTTCGACTTCATCGACGCCGTCTCGGACCTGCATGACCCGGACGAGATCATCGCCCGGTTCCATCGGGCGGTGGCCCGGTACGGCTATGCCACCTTCATCATCACGGGCCTGCCGGGCCTGACGGAGCCGTTCGAAACCAGGGTGCTGACACGGCACTGGCCGGATGCCTGGTTCCGGATCTACACAGCCGAGACCTACATTCTGGACGACCCGGTCGGCTGGCACTGCCGGGTGGCCCCTGCCCCCTTCGCCTGGTCGGAGGCCCCTTTCGACCCCGGCCGACAGCCGCGATCCCGGCGGATCATGGAAGAGGCCGCAAGCTTCGGAATGAAGGACGGGCTGTGCGTGCCGGTTCACGGCCTGCAGGGGCTGGACTGGTGCGTATCGCTGGGCGGGCCCGATCCCGATCTGTCACCACGCGCCCGAGCCGCCGTGCATCTGATGGCGCTTTATGCCTTCGACGGCCTGCGCCGACGGCTGCTCAGCCCCGACACCCCGCCACCGCGCCGCCTGACCGCGCGCGAGCGCGAGGTGATCGCCTGGACCGCCGCCGGCAAATCGGCCTGGGAAGCGAGCTGCATCCTGGGGATCGCCGAGGATACCGTGAACAAGCACGCCGCTTCTGCCGCCCGCAAGCTCAATGCCGCCAACAAGACCCAGGCCGTCGCCGAGGCGATCCGTCGGCACGAGATCCCCTGGTGAGACGTATTTCCGATGAACCTGGAGGACCTGCGATGATCCGTGTGGTGGGGGCCGCAAACCGATGGCGTCACCGGGCGGCGATCGAGGCACATCATCGCATCCGCCACGAGATCTTCGTCGGCGAGCGCGGCTGGCACGAACTGGCCCGGCCCGATGGCCGCGAGATCGACGCCTTCGACGGGCCCGACGCGATCTATGTGCTCGCCATGGCCGGCGCTGAGGTGACCGGCGGCTTCCGACTGTGCCCGACCACAGCGCCGCATATGCTGAGCGAGGTCTTCCCGCATCTGGTGACCAACGGCCCGCTACCGCGCGGCGACCATGTTCTGGAATGGACGCGGCTGTTCGTCGCGCGCGATCACCGCTCGGGCCGGACCTATTTCGAACTGCTCGCCGCCCTGCAGAGCCTGTGCCTCCATGCCGGCATCCGCGAGGTGACCGGGGTGATCGAAAGCTGGTGGCTGCCCAGATTTCACGAAGCGGGCTTCGCGGTGCGGCCGCTGGGTCTGCCCCAGATGGTGGCAGGCCAGCCGACGCTTGCCATCGCCATCGCCATCGACCGCGCCGCACTCGCCCGGGTCCGCGAACTGGGCCATCTGCGGCCACCCCCGCCGCTCGCTTCCCCACCCCTCGCCGCTTCAGGGGGCGAGGGTGCCAGCCGTTTCATGACCGATACCCAACCCGCCCCGCAACCAGGGAGACCCGGATCGTGACCACCACCAGCTTCTCCGCCCCGATCGACGACCGCTATTTCGAGGATTATGTCCCGGGCTCGGTGTTCGAATTCGGCAGCCTGGAGGTCGATGCCGCGGAGATCGTGGAGTTCGCCCGCAAATTCGACCCGCAGACCATGCACACCGATCCGGAAGCCGCCGCAAAGGGCCCGTTCAAAGGGCTGATCGCCAGCGGCTGGCACAGCGCCGGGTTGATGATGCGCCTGTTCATCGACAACTATCTGTCGCATGTGGCGAGCCTGGCCTCGCCCGGTGTCGACGAGGTGCGCTGGTACCGGCCGGTCCGGCCCGGCGATCGGCTGAAGATCCGCGTGACGGTGATGGAGGCCCGGCCCTCGGCGTCGAAGCCCGACCGGGGCATGGTCCGCTCACTGGTCGAGGTGATCAATCAGGAAGACGAGGTGGCGATGAGCATGAAGGCGATGAACCTGCTCGCCCGGCGCCATCCGGCCGGCGCCGGCTGAGGCCCGGACGGCCCCGTGCCCGAAGGGCTCAACGTTCTGCGCCGGTACCCGCAAAGGCCGAGATCAGCATGGCCACCCGCGGATCCGGCCTGAGCCCCGGAGCGGTATAGGCGGCGATATTGCCCGCCCGGTCGGCCGGGGCCGGTTTCAGCACATGGTTGAGCCCGGCCAGGATTTCGATCCGGGTATCTTTCGGGCGGCCCGCGGCCAGGCGGCGGGCATCGGCGGTGGTGACCTGAAGGTCGCGATCACCCTGCAGGATCAACACCGGCCCGCCGAAACGCTCCATCACGGTCGCGGGGTCGATGCCCAACCACGAGATCAGATAGGGCTGAACGGAAGGCCGGAACAGCGGCGCCAGTTCCAGCGGCACATCGGCGACCTTCCGGCCGGCACCGAGATCGGCCAGGATCCGGTCGGCGGTACGGCGCAGATCATCCGGCATCGGGGCCTGGGCCAGCTGGCGTTCCAGCGTGCGGATGGCGGGCTCCCCCGGGGTCGCGGCCAGCACGATGGCATCGGGTGCCTCGCGCCGTGCCGCCAGCAGGGCGATCAGCCCGCCTTCGCTGTGGCCGAGCACGATCACCGGCGCCCCGTCGGCCAGTTTGCGCGCGGCACGGGTCCATTGGGCGGCATCCGAGGCCAGCAGGTCGATGGTCATCAGCGCCTCGTCGGCAATCGCCGCCCGGCTGGCGCCGATGCCGCGCTTGTCGACCCGCAGGCTGGCGATGCCGCGCGCCGCCAGATCTTCCGCCAGCATGCGCAACAGATCCGTGCGCAGCCCCGGCTGGTTGCCGTCGCGATCGGTGGGGCCCGACCCCGCCAGCATCAGCACCACCGGCAGCACCGCATCGGCACCGGCGGCACAGGGAAAGCCGAAACTGCCGACCAGATCGCCGGAAGCGTCGACCGGTGCCGGCATTGGCGCCTTGATCGCGATCTGACGCTCACACAGGGCCGCAGCCGGCGTCGCCAGCTGCGCCCGGGCCGGGGACGGCGCCAGCAGGCCGGCCTGAAACGACACGACCGCGGCGAGCAGAGCCGCCGCGGTCGCAAGGCGTCCGGTTGTCCGGAAGCGCGCCGTCATCAGTCGAGATCGCCGACATCGCCGGAGGTGCCCTCGACCCTGGCCGACAGCGCCGCCTGCATGAAGGCATCCAGATCGCCGTTCAGCACCGCCTGGGTGTTGCCGGTCTCCACCCCCGTGCGCAGATCCTTGACCATCTGGTAGGGGTGCAGCACGTAGGAGCGGATCTGGTGGCCCCAGCCGATATCGGTCTTGGCATCCGCCTCGGCCTGGGCCTTTTCTTCCCGCATCCTGAGTTCGCGTTCGTACAGACGTGCCTTCAGCATGCCCATGGCGGTGGCGCGGTTCTTGTGCTGCGACCGGTCCTGCTGGCACTGCACCACGATGCCGGTGGGCACATGGGTGATGCGGATGGCGCTGTCCGTCCGGTTGACGTGCTGGCCACCGGCACCCGAGGCCCGGTAGGTATCGATGCGCAGATCCTTGTCCAGGATCTCGATGTCGATCGAGTCGTCGATCACCGGATAGACATGGACGGCGGCGAAGCTGGTCTGGCGCCGGGCCTGGCTGTCGAAGGGCGAGATGCGCACCAACCGGTGAACGCCGGTCTCGGTCTTGGCCCAGCCGAAGGCATTCTGGCCCTTGATCAGCAGGGTGGCCGACTTGATGCCCGCCTCTTCACCGTCGGTCTCTTCGACCAGCTCGGTCTTATAGCCGTGCGATTCCGCCCAGCGCGTATACATGCGCAGCAGCATCAGCGCCCAGTCCTGGCTTTCGGTGCCGCCGGCGCCGGCATGGACTTCAAGATAGCTGTCGTTGCCGTCGACCTCGCCCGAGAGCAGGCTTTCGACCTTGAGTTTCTGAAGCTCGTCGAGCAGCCGGCCGAGCGAAGCCTGGGCCTCGTCGACGACGCTTTCATCGTCTTCCATCTCGCCCAGTTCGGCGAGTTCCAGATCGTCGCGGAACGCCTGTTCCAGCTTGCGATAGCGCTCGATGGCGCCTTCGAGCTGGGTGCGTTCGCGCATCACCTTCTGCGCGCGCGCCGGATCATCCCAGAGCTTCGGATCTTCGGAGAGGGCGTTCAGCTCTTCGAGCCGGATGAGCGCGTTCTCCCAGTCAAAGATACCTCCTCAGCAGACCGAAGGTCTGCTCGATCTCGTCGGCGAGCGACTTGATCTCGGCGCGCATACGCACGTCCTCCCGTTGATGATGATGCCGGCGCGGATGGCGCCGGCATGGATATCGCGGTGACCCCGATCAGTAGAGGCCGCCCGGTGCCGGCGCCGCGGCGCCGCCATAGGGGTTCGAAGGCCGGGCCGGCAGGGTGCCGCCGGTACCCGCACCGGCGCCCGGATCGCCATAGGTGCCGTAATCGTCCTGCATGCCCGAGACCATCGTCGGCTCGGTGCCGGGCTTGAACGCCTCGGTGATCACCGTTGCCGTATCGGGGCCGGGCAGCAGGCCGGTCTTCGCGTCGACGCGCACCAGGCGGATACCGCTGGGGGTGCGGAACGGCGTCGCCGGTGCATCGGCCAGCGCGCCCTTCATGAACTCGATCCAGATCGGCAGCGCGGCCGAGGCGCCCTGCTCGTTATCGCCGAGCGAACGCGGCGTGTCAAAGCCGACATAGACGCCCACCACCAGGTCGGGGCTGAAGCCCATGAACCAGGCGTCGAAGCTGTCATTGGTGGTGCCGGTCTTGCCGGCCAGCGGCTTGCCGATCGACAGCGCCCGGCGGCCGGTGCCGCGCTGGATTACGCCTTCCATGACATGCACCAGCTGATAGGCGTCGAGCGGGTTCAACACCTGGTCGCGGGTATCGGGCAGCACCGGCGGCTGCAGGCCCGGATGCCATTCCGGCACCGAACAGGCCTCGCACGGGCGCTCGTCGCGGCGGAAGATGGTCTTGCCGTCGCGGTCCTGGATGCGCTCGACCAGCGCCGGATGGATCTGCCTGCCACCGTTGACGACCATGGCATAGGCGGTGGCGAGGCGCATGAGCGTGGTTTCGCCGGCGCCCAGCGCCGTGGAGAGATAGGGCGGCCAGTCACCGATGCCGAGCCGGCGGGCGATTTCCGAAATCGATTCGGCCCCCAGGTCGCGGGCAAGGCGCACGGTCATCAGATTGCGCGACTGTTCCACGCCGACGCGCAGCGTGGAGGGACCATAGAACCGGCCGCTGTAATTCTTCGGCCGCCAGGTGCCGAGACCGGCGCCCTGATCCAGGGCGAGCGGGGCATCCTGGACGATCGAGGCCGGCGTCCAGCCGTGTTCGAAGGCCGAGAGATAGACGAAAGGCTTGAAGGCCGAGCCCGGCTGGCGCTGGGCCTGGGTGACGCGGTTGAACTCGCTGGCGGCGAAGTTGAAGCCGCCGGTCATCGCCAGCACCCGGCCGTTATGCGGGTTCATCGCCACCAGACCGCCCGAGACGTCGGGCACCTGGACCAGTTTCAGCGCGCCGGCGGCGGCCTTGGGCGCCGGGCCCTCGCCGTCTTCGGCCCGGCGGTCGGCCTCCGCCGCCACCTCGGTCGGGTCGTCGGCCGGCGCCACGACCACGATGTCGCCGGCGCTGACCACATCGTCCACCGCCCGGATCGCCGGCCCGCGCCGGTCGACCGAGACGTATTTCCGCGCCCATTTCACCGCCTCGAGATCGAGCGTGCCGGCGGCACCGTCGGCGAAGATCAGCTTCGCGGCCTTGCCGCCCGCCTCGGTGACCAGCGCATAGCGCCAGCCCGGCACCAGCGGCTTGTCGCGGCCCAGATCCTCCAGCCGCTTGCGGGCGGCCTCGATGTCGTCGGTGGCAACGCCGCTCTGCACAGGGCCGCGATAGCCGTGGCGGCGGTCGTAAGAAACCAGCCCGTCGCGAAGCGCGGTGTCGGCCAGGGCCTGAAGCTTGGGATCGACGGTGGTCATCACCGTCAGCCCGCCTTCATAGAGTTCGTCGGACCCGAAGCGCTGGGCGATGTCGCGGCGGACCTCTTCGACGAAATAATCGGCGCGGGCCTGGTCCTCGCCACCGCGCGGGCGGGTGACCAGCGGCCGGGCTTCGGCGGCCCGAGCCTCGTCGGCCGAGATGTAGCCGTCCTCGGCCATGCGGCTCAGCACCCAGTCGCGACGGGCCTTGGCGGCATCGGCGCGGCGGATCGGGTTGTAGTTGTTCGGGGCCTTGGGCAGAGCCGCCAGATAGGCCGCCTCTTCCGCGGTCAGCTCGTCGAGCGACTTGTCGAAATAGGCGAGCGCCGCCGCCGCGACGCCATAGGCGCCATAGCCCAGATAGATCTCGTTCAGATAGAGTTCGAGAATGTGGTCCTTGGTGAAGGCGCGCTCGATCCTGAGCGAGAGCAGCGCCTCCTTGACCTTGCGCTCGATCGACACCTCGTTGGTCAGCAGGAAGTTCTTGGCCACCTGCTGGGTGATGGTCGAGGCGCCGATGGGCCGGCGGTCGCTGGCCAGATTGTCGATATTGGTCACCGCGGCGCGCAGGATCGCGACCACGTCGATGCCGGGATGGGTGTAGAAGTTCTGATCCTCGGCGGCGATGAAGGCGTGTTTCACCACATCCGGGATCGCATCGATCGGCACGAAGACGCGCTTCTCGCGGGCATATTCATCCAGCAGCCGGCCGTCACCGGCATAGATCCGGGTGACGGTCGGCGGCTTGTAATCGGCCAGCTGCTCGAAATCCGGCAGATCGCCGTCATACATGGTGACGCCGTAATACAGCGCCGCGCCGCCAGCGATGGCGAGCAGGACGATGCCGGTCAGGAGAAAACCGAGCAGGCGGATCAGGCTCATCGGCTGTGCAACGCCGCGGGCCAGGGCCGGCGGCTCCCATGTGGTTGACGGGCGGCGCCAGCGGACGGATCCGTCCCTGGTCGCGGAGCCGGAGTGTGGCCGCGCGCGGCCCTGGCGTCAATCGCAGGGGTACCATCCCCGCCCTGCAAGCCACGCAAATGACACGGCATCGGAAGGGTTTGGCAGGCCCGGCGACCGCCTGGGATTCAGAGAGGGGGTGGGATCAGAGAAGGGCCGGGGGTCAGAGACGGCTCCAGGTCTGTTCGGCGGCGAAGAACTGATCGACGGCACCGACGATGCTGCGGGCCAGCTTCGCCCGATGAGCGGAATCCTGCAGCACTTTTTCATCCTGTCGGTTGGACAGGAAGCCGGTCTCGATCAGCACCGAGGGCATGTCGGGCGCCTTGAGCACCGCAAAGCCGGCCGAACGCACGGGCTTGGTCAGCAATTCGGTATGCGGCTGGACCTGGCCGATGACATGGCCGGCAAAGCGCGCCGACAGGTTCATGGTCTCGCGCCGGGCCAGATCGATCAGGATCGAGGTGACCTCGGCGCTTTCGGTCGAAAGATCGACGCCGGCGATCAGGTCGGACTTGTTTTCGCTGTCGGCCAGCTGGGCGGCGACACCGTCCGAGGCGCGTTCCGACAGCGTGTAAATCGACAGGCCCCGGGTGCGCGGGTTCTGCACCGAATCGGCATGGATCGAGATGAACAGCTCCGCCTGGGCGGCACGGGCGATGGCGACCCGGTCGCGCAGCCGGATGAAGATGTCGCGATCGCGGGTCAGCACCGCCTTGTAGCGGCCGGTCTTTTCAAGCTCCTGCGCCAGCGCCTTGGCCATGGCCAGCGTGATCGACTTTTCCTGCACGCCGGTGATGCCGATGGCGCCGGGATCGATGCCGCCATGGCCGGCATCGATGGCGACGATCCGCCGGCCGTCGGTCCGGGCCCGCGGCCTGGCCGCGTCGGGCAGGATCGGCGCGGCGGCGACCGCCGCCTGCCCCGCAGGCGGCTGCGGGGCAGCCGCGACCTTGGTGCCGTCGAACCGGTCTTCCGGCTCCCCCTTCAGGGTGGTGCGGGCGAAGGATTGCGCCGAGGTGCGCGACAGATCGACCACGAAACGCGGCGGCAGACCGTCCTGCGCCGGCAGCACGAACATCGAATCGATCTGCGACGGCTGGGACAGGTCGAGCACCATGCGATAGACGCCGGGTTCGAACAGGCCGACGCGATAGCGCGCGATCAGCCCGGCGCCCGAATTCTCGCCCTTGTCGAGGATCTGCCAGTCCAGATTGCGGAAGTCGATCACCACCCGGTCGGGGCCCGACAGGGTGAAGGCCCGGAAATCCACCCGACGGTCCAGATCGATCACCAGCCGGGTCTTGTCGGGATGCATGCCGAACCGGAGGCCGACCGCACGGGCGGTTTCGCCGGCCACCGCCTCTTCCGGACCGACGCCCGGCAGCGGCCCTGCAATCACCGCGACCAGCGCCAGCAGGCAGATCACCGCCCTGCCCATGGTGCGTTTCGCCATCCGGCCCAGCCATGCGGCAGCCCGCCCCGGCCGGGACGGCGGAGCGGCGGAGATGCGGCAAAGATGGTCGGCGGTCTGGCGAATGGCAGGCGCGGACATGTGACGGCTCCAGGAGGCGTCGGCGGCTGATCCTCTGACCGGCCGCGCCGCCCGAAAACCGCCCGCGAACGGGTAGCTCCGATGACACCGCAACCAGCGACTCCTTCGTTTTATAGGCGGAAGTCGCCCAATCTTTCAATGCGTTTATCCATGTTGTTGGCACCGGGGGTGAACTTGCACGACGGGTTGTGGCCACGGTGTGACATGCCGGTCCGCCACGGTCGACCCGAAACGGCTCTCGCAGGACGCGGCCGATGTGGCCGCATGCCTGCGCAACACGCGCTTGCCCTGTCGCCGGATTGCAACAGCGCGATTGTGGAAGGGCCGCGACCTGTTCTATAGTGCGGCCGCGCGTTCCGCTTCGGTCACCGGCCCTGCCCCGCCTGGGACAGGATCGACCACCGGATGGGAGGCGCCGGAATTCCGTATGGCCGGAGGCATCGGACCGAGTTGATCGGACCGCGCCGCTCCGGGAGGGAGCATCCCCCGGCCGACGGTTGAACCCGCCGCGAGGCAGGACGACGACGACCCAGGGCATGCCGGCCACGCGACAAGCGGGCCGGGCCGGCCGGCGGAGAGCGAAATCCTTGTGACGCGGCGGCGGAGCGGGGTGTGCGGCAATTACGCGGCGCGCCCCTCCGACCAACAAGGAACGGTCATGAACGACGCGCGCGATTTCGCGCAGAGCGTCGGTCGCACGGGCCCTGAGGCGTCTTCCGATGCCACATCCGTCTGAGCGTCCGGTGCATAGCCTGAGAGGCTTCGACTGCCGCCGATCGCTCGGCGGTATGCGTTCCGTCGTCTTCGTATCGTTCCCCTGCCATCCGACACCGGGCCTGACCGTGCCGCCTGCCGCCGCCGCCCTGACCGGCGCCCGCGCAGCCGACGGCCGCAACCCCGCGCGTCGTTCCTCCACATCCTGCCCGACGGATCTGCGCCGCCTGACGAAGGCCGGCGCCCGTTGCGGTCATATCCGGAGTTCCACGCTCGATGACGAAGCGTATGCTGATCGACGCGAACCACCCCGAAGAAATGCGGGTGGTCGTCACCAACGGCAACCGGCTTGAAGAATTCGATTTCGAAACCTCGACCAAGAAGCAGCTGAAGGGGAATATCTATCTCGCCAAGGTGACCCGGGTGGAGCCCTCGCTCCAGGCCGCGTTCGTCGATTACGGCGGAAACCGGAACGGTTTCCTGGCCTTCAGCGAGATCCATCCCGACTACTTCCAGATCCCCGTGGCCGACCGTGAAGCCCTGGTCCGCGAGGTCGAGAAAGCAGCGCGCGAGGATGCCGAGCGCGAAGCCCGCGCCGATGCCGGCGAAGGCCCCGAGATCGAGGAGGTCGGCGGTTCCGACGTCGACGACATCGCGGCCGGCGGCGCCAGCCGGCGGCGGCTGCAGCCGCACCGCCAGTACAAGATCCAGGAAGTCATCAAGAAGCGGCAGCTGATCCTGGTCCAGGTGGCCAAGGAAGAGCGCGGCACCAAGGGTGCGGCCCTGACCAGCTATATTTCGCTGGCCGGCCGCTATTGCGTGCTGATGCCCAACACGCCCAATGGCGGCGGCATCTCGCGCAAGATTTCGGACGCCCGCACCCGCAAGAAGCTGCGCGAGACCCTGACCGAGCTGGGCACCCCCGCCGGCATGAGCGTGGTGCTGCGCACCGCCGGCGCCGAGCGCACCAAGACCGAGATCAAGCGCGACTACGAATATCTCTCGCGGCTGTGGGACGACATCCGCGAGCGGACCCTGTCGTCGCGCGCCCCGGCCCTGATCTATGAAGAGGCCGACATCATCAAGCGGTCGATCCGCGACATCTATTCCAACGACATCGACGAACTGCTGGTCGAGGGCAGCGACGGCTATCGCGCCGCGAAGGAGTTCATGCGGATGCTGATGCCCAGCCGCGCGCGGCTGGTGAAGCAGTATGGCGACCGCATCCCCCTCTTCCACCGCTATCAGGTCGAAACCCAGCTCGCCTCGATGCACTCCCCCACCGTGCGCCTGCCCTCGGGCGGCTATGTGGTGATCAACCAGACCGAGGCGCTGGTCGCGATCGACGTCAATTCGGGCCGCTCCACCCGCGAGCGGAACATCGAAGAGACCGCGCTCAAGACCAATCTGGAAGCCGCCGACGAGGTCGCCCGCCAGCTGCGCCTGCGCGACCTGGCCGGGCTGATCGTCATCGACTTCATCGACATGGACGACCGCAAGAACAACCGTGCGGTCGAACGGCGCCTGAAAGAGGCGATGAAAGCCGATCGCGCCCGCATCCAGCTGGGCCGGATCAGCGGTTTCGGCCTGCTGGAACTGTCGCGCCAGCGGCTGCGCCCGTCGCTGATCGAGGCCAGCACCATGCAGTGCCCGCATTGCGGCGGCACCGGTCTGGTCCGGTCGGTGGAAAGCACCGCCCTTGCCGCTCTGCGCGCGGTGGAAGAGGAAGGCATCCGCGAGCGCACCGAGGAGCTGGTGCTGCGCGTGCCGACCGAGGTTGCGCTCTATATCTTCAACCACAAGCGCGACATGCTGGCGGATATCGAGGCCCGCTATGTCTTCCGCGTGCTGGTGGAAGCCGCCGACAACCTGACGCCGCCCACGCCTTACGAGCTGGAGCGCACCCGCCAGCGCAAGGAAGGCGAGATCCCCGAGCGCCCGGCCGGCAGCGAGCGCCCGGTGACCGCCGAATCCTCGGCAGCCGCCGCCGATGCCGATGCCGCGCGCATCGCGGCTGAGGTTGCCGAAGCCGAGGCCGAGGAAGAGGCGATGGCGGAGGCAGAGGCCGCCGCCGAGGCCCGGAGCGAGGCCGAAGCCGAGACCCGGCCCGAGGCCGACAGCCAGAGCGAGGAAGAGCGGAACCGCCGCAAGCGGCGCCGCCGGTCGCGCCGGCGGAAGCGTCGCGACGACGAGACCCAGTCGACCGCCGAGGGCGAGGATCAGGCCGAGGACCAGGACGAAGACGGCGAGGCCGAGGGTGACACCGAGGCCGACACCGCCACGACCGAGGCCGAAGGCGAGAGCACCGAAGACGCCCGGAATGCCGACGACCGGAATGCCGAGGAGCGGAATGCCGAGGAGAACGGCCGCCGTCGCCGTCGGCGTCGCCGGCGTCGCCCGGGCAATGGCGAGGTCCGCATCGAGGCCCAGACCACAGACGGGGAGCAGGCCACCGACGAAGAGCAGGCCGGCGACGAGGCAGAGAACGCCGAGGCCGAGACCGCCGAGGCGGTGAGCGAAACGGAAACCCCGGCAGTCGAAGCGCCCGGCGCGGAGAGCGAGGTCGTCGAGCCCGTGGCCGAGGTGGTCGAAGCCGAAGAGGGTCGCGGCCGTCGCCGCCGCCGTCGTCGTCGGCCGGGTGAGGTCGAGGCGGTCGCGGCCGTCGAAGCCGATGCCGCCCCCGCTCCGGTGAGCGACGAGGCGCCCGTGAGCGAGCCGGAGCCCGTGAGCGAGCCAGCTTCCGTGAGCGAAACGGGGCCGGCGAGCGACGAGACGCCCGCCGAAGCGGCACCTGTCGACACCGCAGCGGTCGACCTGGCACCGGCTGAAGAGACCGTGGCCACCGACGCCCCCGCCGCGGAGTCCGAGGCGCCGGTCAGCGAACCCGAGCCCGTCCCCGAACCCGCCCCCGAACCCGAGATGGTCGGTGCGGATCTGGTGCCCGAAGCCGATGCCGTGGTCGAGGCCGATGCGGTGGTTGCCGCCGAAGAGCCGGTGGCCGCACCGGAGAAGCCGAAGCGCCGCCGCAAGGTGAAGGCAGAGACCGAAGCCGAGGCGCCCGCCGAGGCCGCGCCGAAGCCGCGCCGCCGCCGCAAGGTGGCCGAGACTGCCGCGGACGCCCCGGCCGAAGCCGAGGCGGTGGCAGAGGCGGCCCCCACCCGCAAGCGGGCGACGCGCGCCAAGGCGACGACGGCCAAGGCGACGGCGGCCAAGGCTGCGACCACCAAGGCCGCCGCGGCCAAGACCACCCGCGCCCGCAAGGCGAAGGCGGTCGAGGGGGCTGAGCCCGTCGAGGCTGCCGCCGAGGCACCGAAGCCGCGCCGCCGCCGCAAGGCGGAGCCTGCGGTGGAGGCGGCCGAGCCGGCCCTGGTCGTGACCGCCGTGGAAACCGGTGCCGAGCCGCCGGTGATCGACGGCCCGGCCGCCGCCGCGGTGGCCGAAGCCGCCGAAGCCCCGGCCGCCCCGCTGGAGCCGCCCTTCCGCGAGGAAGCGACCGCCGAGACGGCACCGGAGGCCACCGAAGCGGAGACCGGCACGAAGGCCGAGCCGCAGCCGGCCGGCGATGACGAGCCGGCCGTGACGGTGATCGAGGCCGAAGGCGCGCCAGAGCGCCCGCGCCGCGGCTGGTGGGCCTCTCGCGGCCGCAGCTGACGGTCGCCCCCGGAGCCGGCTCATGCCGGCTCCGGCCAGCGATCCAAACAAGCCCACGATCAAAATAATGGGGCCGCCGGTTCGACCGGCGGCCCCTTTATCGTCTCCGAACGGCTGGCGTCGGGTCAGGCGACCTTGCCGACGCCGAAGCTGCGGCGCATCCAGCCGTCCAGCCGGTCGACCACCTGCACCATATCTTCGGTAGACCCGGCAAAGGCCATGCGCAGATAGTGATGGCCCTTGAACGGGTCGAAATCGACACCGGGCGTGGCGGCGATGCCGGCCTCGTGCAGCATGCGGCGGCAGAAATCGATGCTGTCGGTGCTGTAGTCGGAAATGTCGGCCCAGACATAGAAGGCACCGTCGATCGGCGCGATCCGGCCCAGCCCGACCTTGGGCAGACCCTCCAGCAGCACCCGGCGGTTCTCGGCATAACGCTTCACCGCAATCTCTGCCTCGTCATAGCCGTCGAAGGCCGCCGTGGCAGCGATCTGGGCCACCGCCGAGGGCGAGAGGAAGAAGTTCTGCGCCAGCTTTTCACCCGTGCGGGCCATGTCTTCCGGCAGGATCATCCAGCCCATGCGCCAGCCGGTCATGGCGAAATACTTGGAGAAGCTGTTCACCACGATCGGCGCCTGCGAGAAGTTCAGCGCGCTGCGGGTGGGCCGGCCATAAGTCAGCCCGTGATAGATCTCGTCCGAGATCAGCGTGATGCCCTTCGCCTCGCAATAGCGCACCAGGGCCTCCAGCTCTTCGGGCTTCAGCGTGGTGCTGGTGGGGTTGGAGGGACTGGCGACGATCAGCCCGTCGATCGGCTTGTCCAGTGCCTCCAGATGGGCAATGGTCGGCTGGAAGCGGCTTTCGGGGCCGGTCTCGATCGACACGACCTCGATGTCGAGCGCCTTCAGCACATTGCGATACGAGGTATAGCCCGGCTCCGCCATCGCGACCCGCGCACCCGCATCGAAGGCCGCCAGGAAGGCGATGGTAAAGCAGCCCGACGCCCCATGGGTGATCAGGATGCGCTCGATCGGGATCTCGAGCCCGTACCACGACCGGTAATGCGCGGCGATCCGCCGGCGCAGCGCCGGCTGCCCGGCCCCTTCGGTATAGCCGAAAGCCGGCCCGTCGAGCGCGGCGCGGGCCGCACGGATCGCCGGCGCCGGCGCACCGGTCGACGGCTGGCCGACTTCCATATGGATAATGTGACGGCCGGCAGCCTCGAGCGCATTCGCCTCGGCCAGCACCTCCAGCGCGTGGAACGGGGGGATCTGCGAGCGACGGGAAACGGGCATGGAATGGGGTATCCTTCTGCAGGGGCCGCGCCCCAGGGGGAGGACGGCCTGCACGGAATGCGACAGATCCGACCGGGATTATGAAACCATAAGTTCATAATCCCGGTCATGCCAATCGCGAAGTGCTGAGGATCAGCGGATGGCCAGCCCCGGCGACGAGGGCGAGACGATGGCGTTGCAGCGCTGATCGTCGGACGGAATGCCGTTGGCACAGGCGGCGGCACCGATATCGGCGCCGGCCGTGGCGGCGGCGGCGAGCGAGTCGTCCAGCGGTTCGCCGCCGTAGAAGCTGCCGATCAGCCGGCTCATCGCCGGCACGGCGCCCTCGCCGGTCGCCGTTGCGGCCATATAGGGCTTGTAGATGTTGGTGTTGACCGCCAGCACCGCGGCGCCCGAGGCGGTTGCTGCCGGATCGAGCGGCCGCGCGGCGATGATGCCGGTATCGTCGCCCATCCGGCCGGTGCCGAAGGGGGCACCCTGGGTGAAGGTGCAGGCCACTGCCTGGCCGTACTGGTCGATGGCCAGAATGCCGGACTGCACGGCATCATGGCCGGCCACCGGCAGCGCCGTGCCGGTGCGCACGGTCGAAAGCGCATCCAGCGCCGCCGCCCCGCCGGTGCCGGGGATGGTGACCATGTCGAAATTGCCGAGCGAGCGGGTCAGCGCATCGCCCTTGGCGGGCTGATAGGCGCGCAGTTCCTCGGCCCTGAGCGTGACGCCCGCCTGGGCGAAATCCTCGATCATCCGTCGGCCCAGCGGCCCCGCATAGAGCGTGCCCGGGCCTTCGGTGCGCAGCGAGCCCAGCGAGGAGGCGAGATCCGGCCGGGTCATCTGATTGCCCTGGGCCAGATTGCCGAAGCTGCGCGCCAGCGTGGGCGAGGCCGAGATCACCTCGCGATAGGCGGCGAGATCGGCCGCGAAGGCCGGCGAGACCTGCGCGCCGAACCGGGCCAGCTGCTCGGCCGGAGAGACCAGCTGCGGCAGGCGCAGCACGCCGTAATCGGCATGCATGGTGAACAGCCCGCGCGCGAAGCCCGGCACCGCCACCGTCTCGCCGGGCACGGCGGCCTGGGGCATGAAGGCATAGGCGCGCGGCGGCTCCGCCTCCTTGGGCTTGGTGCGGCGCGACTGGGCCTTGTAGACCACGCAGGCTCCGCCACCGCCCAGCCCCACGCGGCTCGGCAACGTGACGGTCTGGGTGAAGGCCATGGCCACCGCCGCATCGACCGCGCTGCCACCGGCCGACAGGATGTCGCGGCCGACCAGCGCCGAGCGTGGCTCGTCGGCAGCGATCAGGCCGATGAAGCCGGTCACGGCATCCACCTGGCCCACTTCCACGCGCGGCCCGCAGCCCGCCAGCACGGCAAGGCTCACGATCGCGAGAGCTGCCGGTGCTTCACGGAGATGCCACGGTTGCCGAGATTGACGGGCGTGTCGTGCGACCCTACGTTCGGTGAAGACATCCGGGGTCTGCACCGTGCGCTCAAGCTTCCTCCGCATCGCCGTCCTTATCTGCTTCCTGATCGTGTCGGGGATCGGTGCCGTGGGCCCCGCTTCGGCGCAGCAGCGAAGCCTGTCCTTCATCCGCGACGCCGAGGTGGAACATACCATCCGGCAGATAGCGACTCCACTGTTCAAGGCGGCCGATCTCGACCCGAACGCGATCGACATCCACCTGATCCGCGACAACGCCATCAACGCCTTCGTCGGCGGCGGCATGCACCTGTTCATCTTCACGGGGCTGCTGATGGCCAGCGACAACCCCAACCAGATCGCGGGCGTGATCGCACATGAAACCGGCCATATCGCCGGCGGCCATCTGTCGCGCATCGGCGGTGCGGTCGAGATGGCGACCGCCCAGGCCATCGCCTCGGCCCTGCTGGGGCTTGCGATCGGTGTCGCCGGCGGCAGCGCCGATGCCGGCATGGCGATCGCGATGGGCGGCCAGCAGATGGCCCAGCGCGGCATGCTGAGCTTCAGCCGCGCCCAGGAGAATTCGGCCGACCAGGCGGGCATCCGCTTCCTGCACCGGGCGGGCGAATCCGCACTGGGCATGCTCCAGTTCTTCGAGAAGCTCGACACCCAGAACGCGCTGATCGGCAGCCGCCAGAGCCCGTACCTCTCCACCCACCCCATGGCCGCCGACCGGGTGCGGGTGGTCGAGAACGTGGTGGCCCAGGAAAAGGGTGTCAGCGCCGAAGCGACGCCCGAGCAGCAGATGGCCTATGACCGGATGATCGCCAAGCTGCGCGGCTTCCTGGACCCGCCCGGCCGCACCTTTGCCGCCTATAAGGCCGATGACACCTCGGTGCCCGCGCGCTATGCCCGCGCCATCGCCTATTACCGCCAGGCCGATCTGGACCACGCCCTGCCGCTGATCCGCGGGCTGATCGCCGAACAGCCCGACGATCCCTATTTCCACGAGCTGGAAGGCCAGATGCTGTTCGAGAACGGCCGGGTGGCCGAGGCGATCAAGCCCTATCGGCTGGCGGTGGAAAAATCCGACCGTGCGCCGCTGATCGCGGTCGGCCTGGCCCAGGCGCTGATCGAGACCGGCACCGATGCCGCCTATACCGAGGCCCAGGCGCTGCTTGAAAACGCGACCGCGAAAGACCGCGACAACGCCACCGCCTGGCGGCTGCTGGGCATCGCCTATGGCCGCGCCGACCGCATGCCGCAGGCCTCGCTGGCCTTGGCCGAATACAACGCCCAGATCGGCCGCTGGGACGAGGCCGAGGTCCAGGCAACCCGCGCCCGCGACAACCTGCCGGTCGGTTCTCCCGGCCAGCTGCGCGCCGATGATCTGGCAGAATACGTCAAGCGCCAGCGCGAGGAAGCCCGCGCCAATCGTTGAGACCACGGGGCGCCTGCCCTGTCGTCCTGAACCACCCCACTCCGCTCCGAAAGACACCAGACCCCATGTCGAAACTCCTCGTCCCGGCCCTGGCCCTGATCCTGGGTGCTGCCGGCGGTGCCGCCGCGACCCTGGTCATCGACCGTATCCACGCCGTGGACCCGGCATCGGAAGCCCGGGCCGGCGAGGACATGGTCCGGGCCCTGCTGGCGCGCGAACCCGAACTGGTGGTGGAAAGCATCCGGGCCTGGCAGGCGAAGCAGCAGACCGCGGAACTGGAAGCCCAGGGCTCGGCGATCCGCGACAGCGAGGCCGCCCTCGTCGCCGATCAGCGCGACCCGGTCGTCGGCCCGGCCGATGCGGCAGTGACGGTGGTCCAGTTCTTCGACTATCGCTGCCCCTATTGCCGCCGCGCCATGGGCACGGTCGACCAGCTGATCGAAAAGCGCGACGACATCCGCGTGGTCTACAAGGAATTCCCGATCCTGGGCCCGGATTCGCTGATCGCCGCCCGCGCGGCCCTGGCCGTGAACCAGGTGGCCCCCAAGGCCTATCCTGAAGTTCACACCGCGCTGATGACCCAGCAGGGCAGCCTGACCGAAGACCGCGTGCTCGCCATCGTCGCCGATCGCGGCATCGACGCCGAGGCGGTCAAGGCACGCATGCACGCGCCCGAGACCGAGGCCCATATCCGCGATACCATGGATCTGGCGCGCAAGCTCGGCATCGGCGGCACCCCGGCCTTCGTGATCGGCGACACCCTGCTGCCGGGCGCGGTGGAACTCGACGCCCTGGACCGTGCGGTCGAGGCGGCGAAGGGCTGAGACCTCACACCCGTGGCACGGCCACAGCGATCCCCCGCGCCGCCAGCAGGCGCGGGGCGATGGTAGCGAGATCGGGGAAGCGGTCGGCGATGGCATCTGCACCCTCGGCCATGGCGAGGGGGCCGTGGCCCCAGCCGGCGAAGATGACCGGCATGCCGGCGCCCCGGGCCGAGACGACGTCGTTGCGGTGGTCGCCCACCATCACCGCCGGGGCGTGGTCGAGGCCGACCGCCTGCAGCGTCAGGGTCAGGTGGCGCGGATCGGGTTTGGAGACCGGGAAGCTGTCGCCGGCGCCGATGCCGTCGAAACGCGACAGCAAGCCCAGCCCATCGAGCAGGGTGCGGGTGGCGGTCGCCGGTTTCTTGGTGCACAGCAGCACCGCCCAGCCGGCAGCACGGAAGGCATCCAGGGTTTCGGGCACACCCGGAAAGGCCGTGGTCGCCCCGGCGGCATGGGCGGTGTAATCGGCGAGGAAGCGGTCATGCGCCGCCTCGTCCATCGGCCGGTCGCGGGCCGCCAGCACCCGTTCCACCAGCTTGCGCGGCCCGTCGCCCAGATAGCCGGCGATTTCAGGACCGGATACCTCGGGCAATCCCAGCGCCGTCATCAGCCGGTTCATCGCCGCCGCGAAATCCGGCACGGCATCGACCACGGTGCCGTCGAGGTCGAGGAGAAGGGCGGGACGGGTCATCTGCCGAGGACTCCGGCTTGGGGGGAGAGGCGCTGCAGAATAGCAGCCGCCGCCCGATGCCGCGACAGCCGGTTCCCCGCGCCTGCGGCCGGCTGACGCAGGCGATGACGCCCCCTGTCCCCCGCCCGCCACAGACTGCATACTCGCCGCCATGGACCTGTATCGCCCGACCGCCCATCCCCTGCCCCAGGACTCGCGTCTCCGCCCGATGTTCGTCGGCGCGGATCTGGCCGACTGCTATGCCATCGGCCTGCCGGCCGGCGTAGGCGGCGATCCGGAACATCTGGCGCGCGTCCTGTTCGCGGGCCAGGCCGGCTGGGCCCGGCGCCTGCTGAAGCTGCGCGACCTGCTGGTCCGCCCCTTCGGCCTCAAGACCTCGGACAGCATGGCGGCTGCCGGAGATGCCGGCGATCCTGGCAACCGTCGGATCGGCATCTTCCGGATCTACGAAACCCGGCCGGATGAGATCATCCTGGGCGAGGATGACCGCCATCTGGATTTCCGTCTGACGGTGCGCGTGGCCCCCGATCCCGACCGCCTGGGAGAGCGGCTGGTGATGACCGCAACCGCGGTTCGCTGCCACAACGGTCTGGGCCGGCTGTACATCGCCCTGATCCGCCCCTTCCATGTGGCGGTGGTGCGCTCAGGCCTGGCACGGGCAGCGCGGGCGGGATGGCAGGGATAGGCGCCGCGTCCACCCGGCACCATGATCCGGGCGGAAGTTTGCCTCAGCTCCGTGAAAGGCATATGTTATGGACATATGCCTGAGGTGCTGCCCCATGAACGACACGCGCATCCGCCATGTTCGCCTGTTCCGCAACGGCCGCAATCAGGCGGTGCGCATTCCCGTGGATTTCGAGCTGCCGGGAGACGAGGCCATTCTGCGGCGCGAGGGAGATCTGCTGATCCTGGAACCCGTGCGCAAACGCGGCCTGGTCGCATTGCTCGACAGTTGGGAGCCGATCGACGCAGCACTGCCTGAGATCGAGGACCAGCCGACCGTGCCGGAGGATATATTTTGAGCCGGCTTTACATGCTCGACACCAACATCATTTCCGATGTCGTCCGCAATCCGCGTGGTGGGCCTGCATTAAGGCTGTGAAGCATCCCCCAGCAAGACTTGTGCACCAGCATCATCGTGGCTGCTGAACTGCGCTATGGCTGTGCGAAGAAGGGTTCCGACCGGTTGTCGGAGCGTGTCGAAGGCATTCTGGCCGAAATACCGGTTCTTGGCTTTGATGTTCCCGGAGATGTTGCCTACGGCATGATTCGCGCGGAGTTGGAAAGCAAAGGCCTCCCCATCGGCTACAACGATGCGCTGATCGCTGCGCATGCCCGTTCCCTGAATGCGATCATCGTGACGGCCAACATCCGCGAGTTTTCGAGAGTCTCCGATCTCGATGTCGAGAACTGGCTGGCGTAAGAGGTGACCTGGTTCACCCCTCATCCCCATTCAGGCACCGGCTACCCGCCACTTACACCTGGAAGATCGATGCCCGCCGGCTCATGATCCGGCGGCCGGCTTCACGCCCGATGCCTGCAGCTGCATCACGATCAGCCCCAGAATGATCAGGCCCAGCCCGGCGAGGCGGGGCAGCGAGACCGGCTTCTGCGGGAGGCCGACCAGGCCCCAATGGTCGATGATGACCGAGGCCAGCATCTGGCCGGCGATGGCCGCGGTGATGAAGCCGGCGGCCCCCAGTTTCGGCGCCAGCACAAGCGCACCGGTAATATAGACCACGCCGACGATCCCGCCGATCCATATCCAGCGCGGCGCCTGGGCGAGATTGGACAGGGCCGGCATCTCGACGCGCGCCAGCAGCATGACCGGCAGGATGCAGGCGAAGCTGACGCACAGCGATATGGCGGTACCCCAGAGAGGGTGTCCGAGCGTCCGCCCGAGAACCGCATTGGCGCCCGCCTGAAACGGGACGACGGCACCCGAGACGATCGCGGCGAGGATGAGAAGCAGTGAGCTGGTGTGCATGATGAACCTCCATGTTCATCAGATGCAATATCTGCTTCGCGAATGGAAATTCGGATATAATATCCCCTATATGCAACAGATGAATAATCTTCGCGGTATCGACCTCAACCTGCTGGTGGTGCTCGATGCGCTTCTGGCCGAGCGGCATGTGTCGCGCGCGGCCGCCCGGCTGAATATGAGCCAGCCGGCCGTCAGCCACGCGCTCGGGCGTCTGCGGCATCTGTTCGACGACCCGCTGTTGATCCGCCGCAACGGGCAGTTGACGCCGAGCGCCCGGGCGCTGGACATCGCCCCCGCACTGACCGAGGCCTTGCGACAGCTGCAGGAGGTTCTGGGACCGGGAGGCTTCGACCCGGCGCAGGAAATGCGGCGTTTCCGCCTGGCGATGTCGGACTACGGCTCTGCCGTCATCCTTCCCGACCTGCTGAACATGCTGCGCCGGGAAGCACCGGGGGTCGAGCTGGTGATCACCCAGGCGAGCCGGGAGGCGATGCTTCGGCAGGTGCTGGACGGGGAATGCGATCTGGCACTGGGCGTGTTTCCCGATCTTCCCCCGCGGATCGAGGCCGAACGACTTTTCGACGAGCATTTCGCCTGCCTTGCGGATCGCCAGGGGCTGGACGGCCGTGATCGTCTGGATCTGGCCGCCTATCTCGCCCGGCCCCATGTGCTGGTTGCGATGCAGAACGACGCCGATACCGGGATCGATACGGCCCTGCACGCCATCGGCCACACGCGCCGTATCGTCGTCACACTGCCGCATTGGGGCACTGCGCCACGGCTGATCCGGGGGACGGACCTGGTTCTGACCGTCGCTCGCAAAACCCTGGCCCTCTGCGAAGATGATCCGGTCCTCGCCGTCTTCGCCCCGCCCTTTGCGATCCCGCCCTTTCCCTTCGTTCAGGTCTGGCATGAACGGCGCAGCAGCGATCCCGCGCATCTGTGGTTGCGTCGCGCCGTCGCAAGTACCTCTACGTCTGACTAGGTGTCAGCCAGCCGGCGCCGGTGCCGATGATCCGGTTCCGGATGATCAGGACCCGAAAAATCATGACGCGAGATGCATGAAGCGTCCTGGGAATTCCCCCTGATCCTTCACCACTTCTCAACTCTTTTCAGAATAATCTTCCGCCGACGGCGATATGATCATGAAAACCATCATCACCTCCGATTGACAAGACTGGTGGGGCTCGCCATCGGAATTGCGCGGTCTGCTTGTCCGCTGCTCCGCACCCCACCTCCGAGGCGTGGAAGGTGAGTTGTCATGTCCTTCATCAAGCTGCCGTCCTTAACCGATCACGACATCCTGAAGGCGCTCGACCTGTCGCAGGCGACCGTCCATTTCTCCTCCGAGGGCACGGTCCTGGCGGCCAACGACAATTTCCTGAAGCTGATGGGCTATCGGCTGGAGGAGGTCGCCGGCAAGCACCACGGCATGTTCGTGACCCAGGCCGAGCGGAACGCCCCGGACTACCGGGCCTTCTGGCAAGACCTGGCCGCGGGCAACTTCCGCAAGGCGGTGTTCAGACGGGTGACCCGCGAGGGTCGCGAGATCTTCATCCAGGCGACCTACACCCCGATCCGGGATCACAAGGGTCGGGTGCGGCGGGTGATCAAGTTCGCGACCGACGTAACGGCCGACGTTCTGAAGACCGCGGAATATGAAGGCCAGATCACCGCGATCCAGAAGAGCCAGGCGGTGATCCACTTCACGCCCGATGGTACGGTCCTCTGGGCCAACGACCTGTTTCTGAACGTGATGGGCTATCGCCTGGACGAGATCCAGGGCAAGCCGCATGCCCTGTTCGTCGACGACGCCCATGCGGCCAGCCAGGACTATCGCGCGTTCTGGGCAGATCTGAGGCTGGGTCAGGCCAGGACGGCAGAATTCCGCCGCCTCGCCAAGGGCGGGCGCGAGGTCTGGATTCAGGCGACCTACACGCCCATCCTGGATCCTGCCGGCCAGCTGGTGAAGGTGGTGAAATATGCAACCGACATCACCGCGCAGAAGCTGGTAACGGCCGACTATCAGGGCCAGATGGCGGCCATCGGCCGGACCCATGCGGTGATCGAGTTCGGTCTGGACGGCAGGGTGCTGCAGGCCAACGACAATTTCCTCGCCGCCACCGGCTATCGGCTGGACGAGATCCAGGGCAAGCCCCACGGCATGTTCATGCCCGAGGCCGAGGTGAAGACCGACGCCTATCAGGCCTTCTGGCAAAAGCTTCGCGCCGGCGATTTCGTCACCGGCATCCATAAGCGGCTCGGCAAGGGCGGCCGGGTGGTCTGGCTGCGCGCCACCTACAACCCGATTTTCGATGCCTCGGGCCGGGTCTGCAAGGTGGTCAAATACGCGACCGACATCACCCGGCTGATGACCTCGCATCTGGCGGCGGTGTCGTCGGCCGAAGTGACGCTCGCCAATGTCGAGGCGGTGGCCGCCGCCTCGGAAGAGCTGACGGCCTCGGTCGCCGAGATCACCCGTGCCGCCGACAGCGGCCACCGCTCCGCCGAAACCATGCGAGACAACGTCTCCCGCGGCGAGGAAGCCGTCGCGCGGCTGAAAGAGACGACCAGCGCGATGAACGGGGTGATCAAGCTGATCCAGGACATCGCCACGCAGATCAACCTGCTGTCGCTGAACGCCACCATCGAGGCGTCGCGCGCGGGCGAAGCCGGCCGCGGCTTCACCGTCGTCGCCTCCGAGATCAAGACCCTGTCCGGCCAGACGGCAACCGCCACCGAGAACATCGCCCGCCAGATCGCCGAACTGCAGGAGGTCTCGCAGACCGTCGACGGCACGATGTCCGGCATCACCGGCGGCATCCTGCAACTGCACGAGGCCAGCGCCGTGCTCTCTTCGGCGATCGAGGAACAGCTGGCCATGACCCGCAGCATCGCGAGCAACATGCACAAGGCGGTCGACGGCGTGACCGGCACCACCGACAACCTGACGAAGATGGTGCAGTAGGCCACAGCGAAACACGGCCCGCCGGATTCCCCCGGCGGGCCGTTTCACGTCAGACAGAACCGGATCGGCCGCCCCTCAGCCCCACTTCACGCCCTCAACCCCACTTCACAATCTTCTGGTCGATCGCGCCGAAGATCGAGACCTCCTCGCGGTCGGTCATCTCGATGCGCACGCGGTCACCGAAGGACATGAACGGGGTAGAAGGCTTGCCGGCATCGATCGTCTCCAGCATGCGCCGCTCGGCGATGCAGCACGAACCGCGGCTGCGGTCGAGATTGGAGACGGTACCCGAGCCCACGATGGTGCCGGCGCCCAGATGGCGGGTGCGGGCGGCATGGGCGACCAGGCGGCGGAAGTCGAAGGTCATGTCCTCGCCCGCCTCTGGCGCGCCGAACAGATCGTCGTTCAGCCAGACCTTGAGCGGCAGGTTGACCTTGCCGCCATCCCAGGCGTCGCCCAGCTCGTCCGGGGTGACCGCGACGGGGGAGAAGCTGGAGGCCGGCTTCGACTGGAAGAAGCCGAAACCCTTGGCCAGCTCACCCGGGATCAGATTGCGCAGGCTGACATCGTTGACCAGCATGACCAGACGGATATAGCCGCCGGCCTGCTCCGGCGCCGTGCCCATCGGCACGTCGTCGGTGACGACCGCGACCTCGGCCTCGAAATCGATGCCGAAGGCCTCGTCGGCGCATTCCACCGGATCCATCGGGCCGATGAAGCGGTCGGAGACGCCCTGATACATCAGCGGGTCATGCCAGAAGTTCTGGGGCATCTCGGCGCCGCGCGCCTTGCGGACCAGCTCGACATGGTTCACATAAGCCGAGCCGTCGGCCCATTGATAGGCGCGCGGCAGCGGCGCCATCGTCGCCACGGGATCGAAGCCGATCACGCCATCGACCTCGCCCGCATTCAGCGTCTCGGACAGGGCCTGAAGCCGGGGAGCGGTTTCGGCCCAGCGGTCCAGCGCCGCCTGCAGGGTGGGGGCGATGCCCTCCGCCGGCACGCAGTGCTTCAGATCCCGCGAGACCACCACCAGCCGCCCGTCGCGGCTGCCGTCCTTGAGGGTCGCCAGCTTCATCGTCACTCCGCCGCTTCGTTGGTCGCAGCCGGCTGCGTGCGCCAGCTGTCGACGTAACCGGTCCATTCCACACTGGCCGCACCCGCCTGAACCTCCAGCGGGTCGCGGGTGTCGATCATCACCGCCACCTCGTCGGTCTCCTTGCGTGCGGCCTTCTGGCCGATGGCAAAAGCCTTGGGGTGGGGCCCGTGGGCAAAGCCCGCCGGGTGCAGGCTGATCATGCCGGGATGGATGTTGTCCCGGCTGAAGAACGAGCCCCGGTGATAGAAGATGAACTCGTCGTAGTCGACGTTCGAATGGAAGAACGGCACCTTGAGCGCCCCCGGATCGCTTTCGATCGGCCGGGGCACGAAGGTGCAGACCACGAAGCGCTCGCCCACGAAAGTGGTGTGGGCCGAGGGCGGCAGATGGTAGCGATGGCTCATCAGCGGCCGGATGTCGCGCCAGTTCACCTTCACCGGCGCCAGGTCGCCATGCCAGCCCACCGCATCCAGCGGGTTGTACGGGAAGACCATGGTCGAAACCTCGCCGAAGCGCTTCACCGCCACCCGGGTCTCGGTTTCGGAGCGCTGGTCGTCGAAGGCCTCGTCGATCACCGGCACGGCCAGGATCGCCGGATCGAAGATCGCATGCGGCCCCACGATGCCCTTGTCGGGCAGCTTGTAGGCGGAATCCGTCGCCTCGATCATCAGCACCCGGGTCGGCGCCTCGGGCACCAGACGCCACATCGTGCCGCGAGGCAGCAGGATGTAGTCGCCTTCGGCATAGGTCATATGGCCGAAATCGCAGAACAGATGGCCGGCGCCGTCATGGATGAACAGCAGCTCGTCGCCATCGGCATTGCGCGCCAGATGATCCATCGGCGCATCGATCCGCCAGAAGCGCACCGCGCAGCGGCGGTTGCCGACCAGCGCCTCGGCCGACCAGGGGCCGGCGGGCACCGCATCGAATTTCGTGGTGTCGAAGGCGCGCGGCCGGATCGGGCCTTCGAACCGCACCCAGCCGGTCGGGGCATGGGCATGGTGGATATGGGCGGCCGGGCCGAAGAAGCCTTCCCGCCCGATCTCGTGCTCGAAGGTGCCGTCGGGCAGGTCCGCATGGGCCTGCCGCGACGCCCGGCCTTCGACGCGCGGGATGTTGATCCAGTTACGCATCGGCGCTCAACACTCCGCGCTTGATCTGGTCGAGTTCCATCGCCTCGAACAGCGCCTTGAAATTGCCTTCGCCGAAGCCCTCATTGCCCTTGCGCTGAATGATCTCGAAGAAGATCGGGCCGATGACGTTTTCGGTGAAGATCTGCAGCAGCATGCCGACATGATTGTCGGGCAGACCGTCGATCAGGATGTGGTCGCGGCGCATCCGCTCCAGATCCTCGCCATGGTCCGGCACGCGGGTGTCGACCATGTCGTAATAGCTGGACGGCGTTTCCAGGAAGGCGACGCCGCGCTCGCGCATGCCCTCGACCGAGCGGAAGATCGCCTCGGTGCCGAGCGCGATATGCTGGATGCCCTCGCCGTTATAGGCCTGGAGATATTCCTCGATCTGCGACTTGTCGTCGGCCGATTCGTTGATCGGGATCCGGATCTTGCCGCAGGGGCTGGTCATCGCACGCGAATGCAGGCCGGTCAGCTTGCCTTCAATGTCGAAATAGCGGATCTCGCGGAAATTGAACAGCTTGGTGTAGAATTCCGCCCAGTGATTCATCCGCCCGCGATGCACGTTGTGGGTCAGATGGTCGATATAGGTGAGGCCCTGATCATTGGCGGCGGCCTCCGCCCCCTCGATCGGCTCGAAATCGATGTCGTAGATCGTGCCCCGGGCGCCGTAGCGGTCGACCAGATAGATCACGCTGCCGCCGATGCCCTGGATGGCCGGGATGTTCAGCTCCATCGGGCCCACCTGGCCCAGATGCGGCTTGGCGCCCAGCTCCAGCGCGCGCTTATAGGCGAAGCGCGCATCCTTGACCCGGAAGGCCATGGCGCAGGCGCCGGGGCCGTGCACCCGGGCGAAGGACTGCGCGAAGCTCTCGGGCTCGGCATTGACGATGAAATTGATGTCGCCCTGGCGGTAGAGGGTGACGTCCTTGCTGCGGTGACGCGCGACGGCGGTAAAGCCCATCCGCTCGAACAGCGCCCCCATCTCCACCGGGTCGGGGCTGGCAAACTCGACGAACTCGAAGCCGTCGGTGCCCATCGGGTTCTCGAAACCGAACGGCGTATCGCCGCCAATCCTGCTTTCCGCGCTCATCGCTTTCCCCCTCGACGTGCCACGGCTACCATCCTGCCCCCGGGACGGCACGCGGACGACGCCCTGCAGGACTGCAAGGATCGGGAGACCGGGCCTTCCGGGGCTCGACGTCGCCGTCGGCACCTGATAGTTTCATTTGTAACCAAGTTGCCCCCGGACCCGGGCAATGTCAAGCGGAGGCCATCATCCGGTGAGCGAAAGCGCCAGCCCTGCCCCCGGTTCCAATCCCGCCCCCGGCACCAGTGCCGAGCCGGGTTCCGGTTCCGGCAGCCGGCCGAATCCGGCACGCGGCGAGGACGGCAAGAGCCTGAGGCTGGAGCGTTTCCTGCCCTACCGGCTGTCGATCCTGGCCAACCGGATCTCCTCCACCCTGGCCCGCGCCTATGCCGAGACGTTCGACCTCACCATTCCCGAATGGCGGGTGATGGCGGTGCTGGGCCGGTTTGCCCCCCTCACCGCCAATGCAATCTGCGAGGCGACGCAGATGGACAAGGTGACGGTCAGCCGCGCCGTGCAGCGGCTGGAGCGCGCCCGGCGGATCGAGCGCACCACCGACGCGGCCGATCGCCGCCGGGTGCTGCTGCGGCTGTCGGCCGACGGGCTGGATGTCTATGGCCGGATCGCGCCGCTGGCGCTGGATTACGAAGAACGGCTGATCGCCGACCTGACGCCCGAAGAACGCGACGCCCTGGTCCTGCTGATCGATCGCCTGACCGACATGGCCGCCCGCACCGAGGTCTGACCGGGTTCATCAATCATAAGTAGATGAAATGGACAAGGCTGCCAGGCGGCGGCGCCGTGCGCCGGCAAATGGGCGCGACAGAATGTGACGCGGCGCAGCACATCTATCGGCTTTGCGTCGTCTTCGATCGATATTTTATGCAGATGACATCTGTAAAAACTGGCGGAATACGGCCGAATTCGATGCCGTGACAGCCTTCCCGCCCGCGGGTCCACGATGTGTGCACCGCACGATATATCCTCTTGTTGCGCCGCCGCATCCTGCACTACAGTTAAAGCAGGGTGACATACAGGCGTGACACTTCGGCATCGCAGGATCGGTGCAGCCCCCGGGTGGATCGCCTTCAACGCGTGACACATACAAGCAATACGCGGCCAACCGCGACCGGAGACGCCTTCTGCGACCGGAAAAGATAGGGGGTTTGGTGATGACCAGTCAGATGCCACTCGCAGTGCGTGCCGCGGCCGATGCCGTCGCTGCCGAAACCGTCTCGGCGCAGAAGGTCCGCGGCCTGATGCAGGGGCTGAGCGACGATGTCCGGCGCTTTTCCAGCGGCAACCAGGAAATCGCCGCACGCACCCGGCTGCTGGCCCTGAACGCGGCGATCGAGGCCGCCCGCGCCGGCAATGCCGGTCGCGGCTTTTCGGTGGTCGCGGGCGAGGTCAAAAGCCTCGCCGAACAGGCGGACGGTGCCGCAAAACGCTTCCAGCAGGAGATCATCGGCCGGATCGCCGATTGCGAGGCGGTGACCCAGCGTCTGGTCGGCCAGCGCGGCCAGGAACTGGCCAAGGCCCTGGTGCAGCTGATCGTCCGCAATCTGTACGAACGCACCTGCGATGTGCGGTGGTGGGCGACCGACACCGCCTTCTGGGAAGCGCTGGAGGAGCCGTCGCGTGAGGCGTTGGAACATGCCGCCATGCGGCTCTCGGTCATCCACCGCTATTACACCGTCTATACAAATCTGGTGCTGACCGATGCGTCGGGCCGGGTGGTCGCCATGGCCGACGACAGTTTCCAGCGCATGCGCGGCGCCGATCTGTCACGGGAAGCCTGGGTGCGTGATGCCCTCGCCACCCGCAGCGGCGATGAATACATCGTCGACGACGTGCGCACCGACGCCATGCACGACAATCGCTCGGTTCTGGTCTATGCAACCGCAGTGCGCGAGGGCGGGCGCACCGACGGCCGGATCATCGGCACGCTCGGCATCTATTTCGACTGGGAACGCCAGGGCCGCTCGATCGTGGTCGATGAACCCTCGCTGTCGGCCGATGAATGGACCCGCTCGCGGGTACTGCTGCTGGATCGCGCCCGGCGCGTGATCGCCGCTTCCGACGGCCAGGGGCTTTATCAGACCTTCCACCTGTCGACCGACGGCGCCAAACAGGGCACCTATATGACCGGCGACACGGTGATCGGCTTCTCCGAAACCATCGGCTATCAGGAATATGACGGCCTGGGCTGGATGGGTGTCGTCGTCCAGCGCATGAAGTAAGCCTGGGGCTGCCCTCGGCCGCCCGGTCCGCTAGGATGGGGCGGCCGGCCGCAGCACCCGCCTTCCGCGCGGTCCGGCCAGCCCGGAGCCCGAGCCGCGAGCCATGACCAGCCCCAGTCTTCCTTTGCCCCAGGGCCGCCCGCAAAGCCGGCGCAACCGTCTGGTACGCCGGCTGCGCGCGATAACCGGCGCGATCATGCTGGTCTTCGTCACCGGCCATCTGATCGCCCATGCCAGCGGGCTGTTCGGCATCGGCGTTGCCCAGAAGGTGCTGGACGTCACCATGGCGCCCTGGACGGTGCCGCCGGGCAGCCTGCTGCTGCCGGCGGCCTTTCTGCTCCATGCCGCCCTGGGTCTGCGCGCGCTTTATCTGCGCCGCAGCCTGCGCATGCCGCCCACCGAGGCGCTGCAGCTGACGCTCGGCCTGGCGCTGCCCCTGCTGCTGGCTGCCCATATCACCGGGGTCGATGCCGCACTCAGCGCCGATGCGGGGGTCGACAGCTATACCCGGATCATGGCCCTGCTCTGGACACCCACCGGGGCGCTGCGCCAGTTCGTGCTGCTGGGGGTGGTCTGGCTGCACGGCATGATCGGTCTCGGCTTCTGGCTGAAGGGGCGCGGGGCCGGCGCGGGCTGGATCGCCGCCTGGCGGATCGGCGCCTGGGCGCTGCCGCTCGCCGCACTGCTGGGCTTCCTGGATGCCGGCCGCAGCGTGGCCGGGCTGATGAAGCTGGGGCTGCTGTCGCCGACGCTGTCTGCCCTGCCCGCCGACCTCCATGCCCGGGCCCAGGCGGGCGAGCATGCGATGATGTCCGCCTGGATCCTGGCGATCGTCGCCACCTTCGCCGCCCGCGGCCTGCGCCACCTGATCTCGCTGCGCCACGGCCGGATCACCGTGACCTATCCCGGCGGTCGCACGGTCCGCATGATTCCGGGCGCCTCGGTGCTGGAGGCGAGTCGGCTGGGCAATGTGCCCCATGTGGCGGTCTGCGGCGGCCGCGGCCGCTGTTCCACCTGCCGGGTGGAAATCGTGCGCGGGCTGGAAAACCTGCCGCCGGCCGATGCCGAAGAATCGGCCCTGCTGTCGCGCATCCGCGCGCCCGCGGGCGTGCGGTTGGCCTGCCGGCTGCATCCGACCGGGCCGGTGACGGTGCACCCGCTGCTCAAGGCCCAGGGCCACGGCCGGCGGCCGTCGGAGGATCCGATGGTGCATGGCGGGCGCGAGAAGCGGGTCGCCATCCTGTTCACCGACATCCGCGGCTCCACCGCCATCGCCGAACAGCGCCCGCCCTATGACATCATGTTCCTGCTGGAACGCTATTTCGAGACCATCGGCGGCGCTGTCGAAGCGGCCGGCGGCACACCCAACGCCTTCGTCGGCGACGAGGTGATGGCGATCTTCGGTGCGGATGGCGGCGATGGCCCTGAAGATTTCGCCGCGGCGGCCACCCAGGCCCTGCACGCGGCAGGCGAGATCGCCCGCCGGCTGGAGGTGCTGAACCGCAGCCTGGTGCGCGATCTGGGCCAGCCGCTCAGGATCGGCATCGGCATCCATGGCGGGCCGGCGGTGGTCGGCCGGCTGGGCTATGGCGAAACCCGGATGCTGACCGCGGTGGGCGATACCGTCCATGTCGCCCGGCGGCTGGAAGAGCTGACCAAGGCCCATGCCTGCCTGCTGGTGGTATCGGACGACATCCTGCAGGCGGCCGGACGGGCCCCGGCGACGCTGGATGCCAGCTGCCACGAAATCACCGTCCGCGGCCGGGTGGAACCGCTGGCGGTGCATGCGGTGCCGGCCGAGGCGGTGCACCGGCTGGGCGGCTGACCCTCAGCCGCGGCCGGAGCCGGGCGCCAGATCGAAGATCGACCCCTCGCGCTCCCAGGCGCGGATCCGGGCGTAATCCGCCGCCAGCACCGCCGCATCCTCGTGGACCAGATAGACCACCCCCGGGCTTGAGAAATAGTCGATCGTGGGCCTGAGCCGCACCCCAGGCCCCGCCACGGCGATCGAGGAGGCATAGGAGGCGAGGCCTTCGATCCGCGCGAAGCCCGAACGGCCGGTGATGATGCCCTCATGCTCTGAAATCAGCGCCACGCACCAGATCTCCGCCGCCATCCGGTAGGGCTGGTCGAGCCGGGAAAGGAAGCCCGCCGGATCGGTCACCGCCTGCACCGCAAGATCAGCCTGGGTGACCCCCAGGCTGCGCCGCACCGCCTGCTGTTCCACCGTGCCCATCAGCCGGGCGGCGGTTTCGATCAGCACCGGCCCCTCGGCGGTGAGCATCAATTCGGTATGGGCCGGCCCCCAGGCGATGCCCAGCGCATCGAGCACGGCCGAGGTATAGGCGGCGAGCGCGTCCTGAACCGCGCCTGCGCGCGGCATCAGCATCTCCAGATCGTTGATGAAGGCGGCATCGGCCACCTCGCGCTTGGATTCGGCCCAGATCTCGGCGATCAGATGGCGGCCGCTCAGACTGACCGTGTTGACGAAATACTGCCGCCCGCGCAGGAAGCCCTGCACCAGCAGCCGGTCGTTGACCGACCCCAGCCGGTTGGGCCGGCCATGCAGCGCCCGGAAGGCACGGTCGACCGCCGCGGCATCATGGCAGAAGGTGACGCCATCCGTACCGGCGCTGTCGAGCGGCTTGACCACCACCGGCCAGTCCCCCCGCGCCACCGCCCAGGCAACCGCATCGGCCGGATTGTCGGTCACATGCTGGGGCGCGGCGGCAAGGCCGGCCGCCGCCACCACCTGCCCCATCAGGAACTTGTCGCGCCGGGCCCGGCTCAGCCCCGTGCCGTTGCCGGGCAGGCCCAGCCCCGCGGCCAGCCGGTCGGCCAGCTCCACGCCGCATTCGGCCCCCGGCAGCACCACCACCGGCGTATGGGGCAGCAGGGCATTGAGCGTGCGGCGAAGATCGCCGTCATGGGCGATCAGCCCGATGAAGTCCCCCGGCCGGAAGCTTGCCCGATAGGGCTCGGGGACGACCGGGCTGCTGGAGACATGAACCGTACGCCAGCCGGCGGCGGCGAAGGCGGGGGCAAGTGCCGCGCCGGTCGAATAGGCATCGACCACTACCGCAACCGGCCTGACATCGGGGCGTGACGGGCGACCGGTCATGGCGCATCCCCCGCAGCGAACGCCGGGCCGCTGCGGCGCGGCCGCATCAGACCCAGATAGCCGGCGGCGACCAGCAGCGCCACACCGGCGACGGTCAGCGGCGACCAGTGGTTCCAGGCGCTGAAGGCCTGAAAGGCGAGCGTGAACAGCGGGCACAGGCCGACGATGACGTTGACGTGGAAGATCCGGCCATAGCGGATGCCGACCTGCAGCGCATAAAGCGGCAACGCCACGCCCAGAAGGCCGATGCCGGCGACGGTTTCGACCGACGGCATCGGCCCTGCCAAGCGGCCGGTGGCCCAGGCGACCGCGCCGCAGAAGCCGACCAACAGCCAGAAGCGCCGGGCCATGATCGCCGACGGGCCCAGCCCCGCCAGCGACAGTTTCTTGGCCCAGACACTGGTCAGCGTGGCCGAGATGCCGCCCGCGGTGGCCGCCACCAGGCCGAGCGCGGTTTCGACCGGGGTGGCGGCGATCACCTCGCCCTGCCCCTCGGCCGCACTCCAGGCCAGCAGCAGGCAGGCGGCCAGAATGCCCGCCCCGCTCGCCGCCTCGGCCAGGGTGGTTCGGATGCCCGTGGTTCGGATGCCGGCAAAGCGGCGCCAGGCCAGCACCGCAAGCGGCCCGACACCGCCGCTCAACCCGCCGGCCACCGCCGGTTCCAGCCAGCGCAGCGCCAGATAGATGCCGAGCCAGGCGCCGGCCGTGGTCAGGTTCACCATCACCAGCGCCCGCATCACCCGGGGCGTGTAGACCGACGGCTGGCCGCCGCCGGCCCGGTCGATCACCTGGAACAGCAGGATCACCAGGCCGAAACAGGCGGTGATCAGCACGAAGGGATCGACGGTCTGCAGCACATGGCCGGCATAGACCTCTTTTGCGGCGCTGGTGACGTTGTAGACCATGGTCGCAGCCAGACCGGCCAGAACCAGCGGCCGGGCATGGGCATAGCGATCGGCGTCGGCATCAGTCATGCGGCACCCTTCGGCGCGCGGATGTTACGGAACACCTCGCGGTAGTAGCGGCCGAAAAAGGCCGTATAGGAGGGCTCGGTATGGGCCAGATCGGCATGGATGACGGCGTCGATCCGGGCCAGATGGCGGATCGGCGCATTGGCCAGCCAGTGATGCGACGCGTGGAAATTGTTGCCGTTCACGAACCACGACAGGAAGCGGCTGGTGGTGATGGTGCGGCTGTTGATCAGGGCGCTGCCATTGTCCATCACACAGCCGAAATGCTCGGGCAGCTGGATGTGGAAGTTGAAGATCGCCGCCGGGATCAGCGGCAGGAACCACAGCCAGAGGAAGACCGGCTGGCCGGTCAGAAGGTCGAAGGCCACCCCGCCCGCCAGACAGGTCGCCATCAGCCGGAAGCCGTCGCGCACCCGCCGCTCGGACCGGCTGCGGACCGGCATGCGGCCGCGCACCGCCGCCAGACATTTGCCCAGCGCCGCACGGAAGTGGTCCAGCGCCAGCAGATTGCGCCATAACAACCACAAGTTGCGGATGGCCGCCGGCTGATAGGCGAAGCCCTCGTCCCGGACATCGACGTGATGGCGGGCATGCGACACCCGCCATTCCTCGAAATTGGTCAGCAGGGTCATGGCCAGTGCCGTGCCGACCGCCCGGTTCACCCGGCGGCTGCGGAAGGCGATGAAATGCATGCATTCATGGGCAAATTCCAGATTGCGGGCATAGACCGCGCCGATCAGCACCGCCCCCAGGATCTGCAACGGCAGGATGCCGGTACCGAGGGCGAGCCAGGCACCGGCACCCCAGATCGCCCCCTGTCGGCCATGCGCCACAGGAAATAGCGGTCCCGGATCTGCATGAAGCCGGCATCGGCGACCAGCTGCGCCCGCGCGCTGGCAAGCCGCCGCTCGGCGGCGGCGGCGTCTGCCTCCATCGCCGCCCGCCGGCTGGCGGCATCATCAGGTACGGTATCAAAAGCCAGAGCGGTGCTCATGACTGCCCGTCCTCGACATGAGTGGCGCCGCGATGGGTGTAGACCTCGTCGGTGGTCTCGTGCACCACCTCGCGGCTCCAATCGGCGACGCTGGCCCAGGCGAGATTGAGGATGGTGCGCTGCGACGGCCGCTGCAGCGGATAGACGCCATGCAGCGTGGTGTCGGAGCGCAGGAAATAGATGTCGCCGGATTTGAGCGCATAGGACCGGATCGGCCGGCTGCACAGGATCTCGTGCAGCCGCGGATCGGCCTTGTCCCAGCGAGTATCGGCGACGCACTGGATGAAGCCGCCATCCTCTACCGGCGGCGCCTCCAGCACCCAGACCATGCCATAGGCATAGTCGTCCCAGTGCCAGCCATGGGTGTCGCCCGGCTCGGTCAGCCGGGCGATGACGAACTGCTCGTCGTCATAGGGGCAGAGCACCACCTCTTCGCCGGCGATGCGCGTGGCCAGGTCGAGCAGCGGCTTCGACCGGTAGAGCAGCGGCACCAGCGCGCTGTTGCGGGCGATGTAGTCGCGCTTGACCGAGTTCATCTTCCGCGGCGTGTTCGACGTGGTCGGCAGGCGGATGTCGCGGCGCACCGCCCAGCCGGCGATCAGCCGCTCCACCTCGGCGCACAGGGCCGCCATCACCTCGGGCGGGCAGATTTCAGAGACGACCACCAGCCCTTCGGCCAGGAAGCGTGCCCGCCAGCGGGCGAGCAGGTCGTCGGTCACCACGGCCTCGATCTGCCGGGCAAGCAGGTCGTCCAGTTCCGCCGTCAGGTCGGGCTCGGCCACGGTAACGATATCGGCATCGGCGACAGGCATGGATATGTCGGTCAGGCTCATCTGGGTGATCTCCGGTCGGGTCATCGGGATCCGGACGGGGGCGGGTCTTATTGCGACCATTCGGTGGGCTCGCGATCCCAGCGATGATCGCGGAGGGCGGCGAGCAGATCGGGCGGCAGGCCGCGGCCATCGGCCACGGCGGTGTTGGCGCGGACATGGGCGGGGGACCGCATGCCGGGGATGACGGTGTGGACATCCGGATTGGCCAGAATGAAGCGCAGCGCCATGCCGGGCATGGTCTCCCCCGCCGGGACCAGCGGCTTCAGCCGGTCGGCACGCGCGACACTGGCGGCCAGGTTCTCGGGCACGAAATAGGAATTGCGCCAGTCGCCCTCGGGCCAGCGGCTGTCGAGGGTGAGCGTGCCGGTCAGCGTGCCCTCGTCGAAGGGCACACGCGCGATCACCCCAACATCCAGCGCCCGACAAAGCGGGAACAGCTCGTCCTCGGGCGCCTGATCGAAGATGTTGTAGATGACCTGCACCGTGTCGATCAGCCCGGTGCGCAGCGCCGCCATGGCGTTCCACGGCTCCCAGCGGTTGATGCTGATGCCGATGCCGTCGATCAGGCCGCGGGCCTTCAGGTCGGCCATGGTGTCCTGCCAGGCCGGATCATCGGCCCAGGCATCCTCCCAGACGTGGAACTGCATCAGGTCGATGCGGTCGACGTTCAGATTGCGGCGGCTGCGTTCGGTGTAGTCGCGGATATGATCGGGCGGAAACACATCGGCCAGGCGCGATGCGCGGGTCGAGGGCCAGCACCGGTCGGCCGGCGGGATCTTGGTTGCGACATAAATCCGCTCCCCCGGCCGTTCGGCCAGCAGCCGGCCGCACAGCACCTCGGAATGGCCGCGGCCATAGATCCAGGCGGTGTCGAGGAAATTGACCCCCTGATCGACCGCCAGATGCAGGGCGGCCAGGCTCTGCGCATCCTCGTTGCCGGTCCAGCCGCCCTCGCCGCCGCCGATGCCCCAGGTGCCGTAGCCGATCTCGCCGATCTGCCAGCCAAGCCGGCCGAGCCTGCGTCGGTTCATCATGCAGTCTCCTCGGAAGCGGACTCATCGGAAAAGACGTCGCCGGAAGGGTGTGGGCAGGCGGCGCGCCGGCGCGCGAACCAGGGGGCGAGCAGGCCGGCATCCACCGCCGGCCAGGCGAGCCCGGCCGCCGCCATCGCAGCGCGGCTGGCCGCATCGCCGAACATCAGATCCTTGTCCGCCACAAGATCGGCGGTCGCGAAGGCATCCGCGCCGGCGTCGCCCGCCGGATCGGGCAGCAGGGCCAGCAGGGCCGCCGCATCGACGTCACTCGCCGCGGCCCGGCTCAGCCGCTCGTGAAAGGCGGCATAGCTGACGGGGGTGAGCGCGATCCCGGCGGCCTCTGCCTCGTCGAGCAGATCCTCGAACCGGGTGCCGGGGCCGTAGAGGTGGAAGGTGCCGGCGGGTTCGGTCAGCCGCGCCGCCACGAAGGCGGCCACGATGTCGACGGGGCTGTAGTCGAAGCGCAGCCCCGTCGGGAAACGCAGCCCCAGCCTGAGGCAGGCCGCGGTCAAGCGTTCGACCAGGGCCTGAGGATTGCCGAGACCGCTCCGCCGGGCGGGCAGCATCTCGCCCAGACGGTGGAGGCTGCCGGTGATCCCGCGGCGGCGCGCCTCGTCGATCAGCCGTTCGGCCGCCCATTTGGACCGGCTGTAGCCGTCCTGCGGCAGGGCACGGGGATCGGCCGCATCGGCCTCGGTCACGGCATCATGACCGGGGCTGCGCGCGAAGACGCTGAGGGTGGAGACCTGGTGGACATGCTTGGGGACGCCGGTCACCGCCAGCCTGAGCAGGGTTTCGACCCCGGCGACATTGGCGGCGGCATGGGCCGCATAGCCATGGAGCAGGTTGACCAGCGCGCCGGCATTGACGATGACGTCGATGCCCTCTGCCAGCCGGCGCCAGACCGCATCGCCGAGGCCCAGCTGCGGCAGGGCCAGATCGCCCGCCAGCACGGTGACGCGGTCGGCTGCGATGCCGAGGCGCAGAGCCGCGGCGGCATCGTCTTCTGCCCGCACCAGGCAGACCAGATCCACATCCGGCCGCGCCAGCAGCGCCGGCAGCAGATGGGCGCCGACGAAGCCGGTGGCACCGGTCAGCAGCACCCGCACCCGGCCGGACGGCGGCGTCCAGGCGGCGGCCCCCGCCGACGGGCGGATGTCGTCCGCCAGTCGGACCTCGGGCGCCGGCACCGGGGCGGAGCCGGTCTCCTCGCCCCGGCGGCGGCGGTCGATCAGCGCCGCCAATGCACCCAGGGTGGGATGTGTGAAGATGTCGGCAACGCTGATCCGCATGCCGAAATGACGGGTCAGGTCCATGGCCAGCACCAGCGCGGTCAGGCTGGTGCCGCCCAGATCGAAGAAGCCGTCCTCGGGTCCGGCAGGGGCCAGCTGCAATGTCGCCCGCCAGCGGGCCGCCAGCGCGGCGCTGGTCGGATCGGTGAAGCCGGCATCGGCCGCGGCCGCCGCCTCCAGCCGGTCGTTGGCGAGCCGGGCCAGGGCCCGGCGGTCGACCTTGCCATTGGCGTTGAGCGGCAGGGCATCCAGCACCAGCAACCGTGCCGGCAGCGCCTGGCGCGGCAGGCGGGTGGCGAGGAAGCGGCGCAGATCGGCGGTATCGACCTCGCCATGGCCGATCAGGCAGGCGACCAGTTCGCGTCGGCCGCCCTGTTCATGCACCACCACGCGGCCGGCGCGGATGTCGGGATGATCGGCCAGCGCGCCTTCGATTTCCCCCAGTTCGATACGCACCCCGCCGATCTTCACCTGATCGTCGCGGCGGCCGACATAGGCGAGCCGGCCGTCGCGGCGCCAGTAGCCGAGATCGCCGGTGCGGTAGAGCCGGTCGCCGGGCAGTTCCGGGAACGGGTTGTCGACATGGGCGGCCGCGGTCTTTTCGGGCGCGCCCAGATAGCCGCCGCCCAGGCAGGCGCCACCGATGCGGATCTCGCCCACCATGCCCGGCGGGGCGATGAAACCGTGATCGTCCACCACCACCGCCACCGTGTTGTCGATCGGTGTGCCGATCGGGATGCTGCGGTCGTCGGCATCACCGACATGGTGGAAGACCATGCCGATCGAGGCCTCGGTCGGGCCATAGGTGTTGACGATGCCGATGCCCGGCAGCATGCGCCGGAAGCGCCGCACCGCCCGGGGATCGATCTCCTCGCCGCCGATCAGCAGATGGCGGAGCGAGCCGAGGCGCCGCACCAGCCCGGGTTCCGCCACCATCAGATCGACCATGGCGTTGAAGATCGATGGCACGAAATCGGTCATCTCGATCTCGTGTGCCGCGATGGTGCGGAGCGTGGTCTCCAGGTCGAGCACGCCGCGGGTGCGCGGGATGATCACCCGCCCGCCGATGGTGAGCGGCCAGAGCAGCTGCCAGATCGAGCTGTCGAAGACATGGCGGCTGTTCTGAAGCACCACCGGCGGCCGGCCATCGGCGGCAAAGCGCCGGGTCATCACCCCGAAACGGTTGAGAAGCCCGCCATGCAGGTTGATCGCGCATTTGGGCAGGCCCGTGGTGCCCGAAGTATAGAACCCGTAGATCGGGTCGCGGCCGTCCACCGCCACGGCGTCGAACGGGGTTTCGGCCGGCAGAATTGCGGCATGGTCCAGGATCAGCGCCGCCACCCCCGGCGGCACCACCGCCGGGTCGGCCGCGATCACCAGCCGGGGGGCGAGCGCGTCGAGCAGGGCGGCAATCCGCTCCGGCGCCCAGCCGTCATCCATGGGCACGAAGGGGGCGCCGAGCTTCATGGCCGCCAGCATGGCGAGCGGCAGCTCCAGCCCGTTGGGCATCAACAGTGGCAGCATGTCGCCACGGCCGACGCCGCGCGCGGCAAGCATTGCGGCCAGACGGTCGGCGCGGGCGTCGAGCTCGCCAAAGGTCAGCCGCGCCGTCTCGTGCACCAGCGCCACACGTTGCGGGTCCCGGCGGGCGATGGCGCGGATCGCATCGGGGATGGCGGGGGCCGTGGGGCATGGCCGGCGCGGGCCGTTGCGTTCGATCAGCAGCTCGTAGCGGCGTGCCGGGGAAATGAGATCCACCGCCCCCAGGGCAGCATCGGCGCCGGCGGCGATCAGGCGGTCGAGTGCATGGGCGAGATCACTCGCCCGCGCCTCGTCGAAGGGCGGACGGCAGAGGCGCCGGTCCAGAACGACCCGCAGCCGCCCGTCCGCCTCGACCCTGAGCGCCAGAGCTACAGCCGGCAGATCGCCGGCAGGTTCCGGAACCAGAAGCGCATCGGCCGGGCCTTCGGTCGCATCAGGCGTCGGCCCCTCCGGGACGAGATCACCGAGGCGCGCATCGGCCGTGACCTCCAGCGCCAGGATGCGCAGCCCGCCGGCATCGGCCACGGCGATGCGTGGCTGCGGCAGGGCGCGCCAGCGATGGACCAGCACGGCGAGCAGGGCCGGCAACCGGTCGAGGGGGATGGCCCCCCTGGTCCGGCACAGGGCCTGATCGGGCGCCGACACAGCCATGTCATGCACGACGGCTGGCACCTCGGGATCGGTGCCGTGAGGCGGAGACGGAAAGGGAGAAGGCGATGGGAGAGAGGATGATAAGGCGGGAGAAGCGGTTTCCATCACGTCCGGCTCCTGATGCGACCTCTGAGAGGGCGGACCTGTTCCCGGGGGCCGTGCGGAGCCGGGTGCGGGCATGGCTCCGCCCTGCGGGTGTTTTCTGCGCGACGCGACAGCGCATAAAACACCCGTTCCAGCCCTGGCGGGTCTGTCCCGCCGCCGGTCATGTCCTGTTCCGGGTTGGTTGTGAGGTGGTTGAAGAACGGCGGCCGCCGGACATCAGAGGTCAGGTGGCATCAGATGTCAGATGGCCGCAAAGCTCAGGCGGCGCCTGCCCTGAGGGTGGTCAGCCGGGTTTCGATGGCATCCCACACATCCCGTTCGAGCGTGACGCCGTCGAGGCGGTCGATCTCCTGGATGCCGGTGGGACAGGTCACGTTGATCTCGGTCAGGTGGTCGCCGATCATGTCGATACCGACCAGGGTGAGACCGCGGGCACGGAGTTCCGGCCCCACCGCCTCGCAGACCTCGCGGTCACGCGCCGTCAGCGTGGTCTTCACCGGCCGGCCGCCGACATGCATATTGGCCCGGGCCTCGCCCCGCTGCGGCACGCGCAGCACCGCACCGCGGGGTTCCCCCTCGACCAGGATGATCCGCTTGTCGCCCTCGCGCACCGCCGGCAGATATTTCTGGATCACCAGCGGCTCGCGCCCGCGGAGCGCGTGAAGCTCCAGCAGCGCGCCGAGATTCTCGTCATCCGGCCTGACCCGAAACACGCCCAGCCCGCCGAAGCCGTAGAGCGGCTTGATCACGATGTCGCCGTGTTCCTCGCGGAAGGCGCGGATCTCGTCGACCGAGGACGACACCAGGCTGGGCGGCATCAGGTCAGGGAAACGGGTGATGAACAGCTTCTCGGGCGCATTGCGCACCTGCACCGGATCATTGGAGACCAGCGTCCGGGGGCCGGCATGCTCCAGCAGGTGGGTGCTGGTGATGTAGGCCATGTCGAAGGGCGGATCCTGCCGCAGCAGCACGACATCCATCTCGCGGAGCGGAACGCGTTCCTTGGGGCCCAGACGGTAGTGATCGTCGCGCACCCGCTGCAGCCCCATGGGCCGCATCCAGGCCACTGCGCCCTCGGGGGTGAGGCTCAGATCCGAGGGCTGGTAGTGATAAAGATCGTGGCCGCGGCGCAGGGCCTCCAGCCCGAGCATGAAGGTCGTATCGCCATCGAAGTTGATGGTCTCGATCGGGTCCATCTGCAGGGCGACGGTCAGCGCCATATGTCCTCCGGGGCGGTTCTGGAGCGACCGGGACGGGGGGCAGCCTCTCCGGATGCAGTGGCCCGCCAGACGAAAAAACTCTCTGGCGGGCACCCTATCATTCTATCATGAGTTGGTCCAGGTCTGTGATCACACCCAAACCGATGGTTTTGTGACCGGTCAGCCGGGGACGGCCGGGGCGTCGAGTTCCGGGTAGTGGCGGAAAATGCCGTCCTGGTTGAAGGCAAGCCGGCGGTCGCTATCCAGATAGGCGGCGATCCGCGGCAGGGCCGCCACGCGATCGACCAGCGCCTCCACCCCCGGCCAGCGCCCGGCAAGGCCCGCCATGTGGTTGGGGAAAGCGTAGCGCAGGCCCAGAACGGTCTGGAACAGGCCCAGATCGGCATAGGAAAGACCGGCGCCCACCAGCCAGCCCGATGCGGCCGGGTTGCGGGTCAGCACCTGTTCGTACCAGCCGAGGAATTTGGGGATCCGCTGATCGCGGAAGCCCGCCGCCCGGCGTGCCGCCTCGGGCTTCTGGTCCTCGTAATAGTCCCAGGAGCCGAGCGGGTGATGGACGTCATGGGCCTCGTTCACCAGATCGGCGGTGGTGAGCGCGATCTGCCGCGCGAAGAGCCGCTCCGCCTCGTCGGCCGGGGCCAGCCCGTAGGTCTCGCCCAGATAGGCGCAGATCAGCGGCGTCTGGGCGATCAGCAGATCGCCATCCTTCAGCACCGGGCAGGCAAAGGGGGCGAAGGGCTCGCGCTCATCCCCCAGCACGCGCAAAAGCCCGTCCATGCCGCCGCCCTGGCGCTCGGCCAGGCGGGCCATGTCGCGCCAGGGGGCATCGATCGCGACCAGCACCAGACGGACATATTCGCCCCGCCCCGGCAGGCCGGGCCAATAGTAGAGTTCCATGCTCATGGGGGTCGGGCTCCTTGGCTGAACCGGGAACCGCCCCCCGCCCCCGGCTCAGATCAGGCCGGCGAGCGGTGAGGACGGGTCCGCATAGAATTTGCGCGGCATGCGCCCGGCCAGATAGCCGAGGCGCCCGGCCTCGACCGCGGCCTTCATGGCGCGTGCCATCATCACCGGATCCTTGGCGCCGGCGATGGCGGTGTTCATCAGCACGCCGTCGCAGCCGAGTTCCATGGCCACCGCCGCCTCCGAGGGCGTGCCGACACCGGCATCGACCAGCACCGGCACGCTTGCCTGCTCGACGATGATCCGGATGTTGACCGGGTTCTGGATGCCGAGCCCCGAGCCGATCGGCGCCGCCAGCGGCATGATCGCGCAGCAGCCCAGATCTTCCAGCTTCTTCGCCACGATCGGGTCGTCGCTGGTGTAGACCATGACGTCGAAACCGTCGCGGATCAGGGCCTCGGCGGCCTTCAGGGTTTCGGTCACGTCGGGATAGAGCGTCTTATGGTCGCCCAGGACTTCCAGCTTGACCAGGTTCCAGCCGCCGGCTTCGCGCGCAAGCCGCAGCGTACGCACGGCATCGTCGGCGGTGAAGCAGCCGGCGGTGTTGGGCAGGTAGACGTAGCGCTTCGGATCGACGTAATCCATCAGCATCGGCGCCGACGGGTCGGTGACGTTCACCCGGCGGACCGCCACGGTCACGATCTCGGCGCCCGAAGCTTCGATCGCGCGGGCGGTTTCCTCGAAATCCTTGTACTTGCCGGTGCCGACCAGCAGCCGCGAGGTGAAGGTCCGGCCGGCGACGACGAAAGGATCTTCCACGGGGGCCACAGCCACGTCGGCGCCGCTGCCGCCGCCGATGAAATGCACGATCTCCAGCCGGTCGCCGTCGGCGAGCTGCGTGGTGTCGAACGCGGCGCGGCGGACGATCTCCAGATTGCGTTCAACCGCAATCTTCCGCGCATCCAGCCCCAGCTGGCCCAGAAGCCCGGCGACGGTCGGCTCGCCTGCAACCTCGCGGGCCTCGCCGTTGATCATCAGTCGCATACCAGGATCTCCGCTCGATATGATGCTCGGGCCCCGGGGTGGCGGAACGCCCGCTTCGAACGGCGTTGCGCCCCGCGGCACGGGTGCTTTATAACGCAGGGCTGACGTGGCGTCCTCTCCTAATCACCGTTCACGGGGTATCGACAGCCCGCATGGCGCCGACCATCCTGGTCCTGAACGGACCGAACCTGAACCTGCTTGGCACCCGCGAGCCCGAGGTCTACGGGCATACGACGCTGGACGACATCCGGCGTCTGTGCGAAGCCCGTGCCGCGGCCCTGGGGCTGGCGGTCGATTTCCGCCAGTCGAACCACGAAGGCGTTCTCGTGGACTGGGTACAGGACGCCCGCACCTCTGCGGCAGGGATCGTGATCAATCCAGCCGCCTACACCCATACCTCGGTCGCCCTGCTCGACGCGCTCACCGCGACGGCACTGCCGGTGATCGAGGTGCATTTGTCGAATATCCATCGTCGCGAAACGTTCCGGCATCATTCCTATGTGTCCCGGACGGCGGTCGGCGTGATCTGCGGCCTGGGGGCCACGGGTTACGCGCTGGCGATCGAGGCGATGGCCGGGCTGATCCCTGGGGGACAGGCCCGCGCGGCCACGAAGGACCAATCGCATGTCTGACACCAAGGCTCGTGCCGTCGATACCGGCCTGATCCGCGAACTGGCGCTGCTGCTCGACGAGACCGGCCTGACCGAGATCGAGGTCGGCGCGGGCGAGGGTCGCATCCGCATCGCCCGCCAGGCGCCGGCGCAGATGACCGCCCCGCAGATGCTGTTCCAGGCGCCCGCCGCCGCGGCCCCCGCGGCGGCCCCGGCCGCCGCAGCCCCTGCGGCACCGGTTGCAGCCGACCCCGCCAGCCATCCGGGCGCCGTGCCCTCGCCGATGGTGGGCACCGTCTATCTGGCCCCGGAACCGGGTGCGCCGGCCTTCGTCGCCGAAGGCCAGAGCGTGCGCGAGGGCCAGACCCTGCTGATCATCGAAGCCATGAAGGTGATGAACCATATCCGCGCCCCGCGGAGCGGCACCGTCAGCCGGCTTCTGGTGCAGAACGGCCAGCCGGTGGAATTCGGCGAGCCGCTGGCGATCATCGAGTGACGCGGGAGCGATCATGTTCGAGAAGGTGCTGATCGCCAATCGCGGCGAAATCGCATTGCGCGTCCATCGCGCCTGCCAGGAGATGGGCATCCGCACCGTTGCGGTCCATTCCACCGCCGATGCCGATGCCATGCATGTCCGTCTCGCCGACGAGAGCGTGTGCATCGGCCCGGCGCCCGCGCGCAATTCCTATCTGAACATCCCGGCGATCATCGCCGCCGCCGAAATCACCGGCGCCGAGGCGGTGCATCCGGGCTATGGCTTCCTGTCCGAGAACGCCCAGTTCGCCGAGATCGTCGAGGCCCACGGCCTGACCTTCATCGGCCCCACCCCGGACCATATCCGGCTGATGGGCGACAAGATCGAGGCCAAGCGCGCGGCCAGGGAGCTGGGCCTGCCGCTGGTGCCCGGCACCGACGGGCCGGTGACGGACGAAGCCGAGGCGATGAAGATCGCCCGCGAGATCGGCTTTCCGGTGCTGGTCAAGGCCGCCGCCGGCGGTGGCGGCCGCGGCATGAAGGTGGCCGAAAGCGCCGAGGGCCTGCGCGAGGCACTGCAGACCGCCCGCGCCGAGGCCAAGGCCGCTTTCGGATCGGATGCGGTCTATCTTGAGAAGTATCTCGCAAATCCGCGCCATATCGAGATCCAGATCCTCTGCGACACCTTCGGGACCGTGGTGCATCTGGGCGAGCGCGACTGTTCTCTGCAGCGCCGCCATCAGAAGGTGCTGGAAGAGGCGCCGTCGCCGGCGATCGATGCGGCCGACCGCGCCCGCATGGGCGAGATCGTCGCCAATGCCATGCGCAAGCTGGGCTATCGCGGCGTCGGCACGGTGGAGTTCCTCTACGAGAACGGCGAGTTCTACTTCATCGAGATGAACACCCGCCTGCAGGTGGAGCATCCGATCACCGAGGCGATCACCGGCATCGATCTGGTGCGCGAGCAGATCCGGGTCGCCGCCGGCCAGCCGCTGGGCTTCACCCAGGACGACGTGCGCGTCCAGGGCCATGCCATCGAGTGCCGGATCAACGCCGAGAACTCCGAGACCTTCGCCCCCTCGCCGGGGCTGGTCGACACCTATCACGCCCCGGGCGGGCTGGGGGTGCGCGTGGACAGCGGCCTCTATCAGGGCTATCGCATCCCGCCCTATTACGACAGCCTGATCGCCAAGCTGGTGGTCCATGGCCGCAACCGCAACGAGTGCATCATGCGGCTGCGCCGGGCGCTGGAGGAATATGTCGTGGGCGGTATCGACACCACCCTGCCCCTGCATCAGCGCATCGCCCGCCATCCGGATTTCGTCGACGGCGTCTACGACATCCGCTGGCTGGAGGCCCTGGTCGCCAATCGCGGCTGATCCGGGACCATCCCGCATCAAGGGGCGGGCGGGCCGGAGGCGTTTCCGGCCCGCCCGTCTGCGTTTTACCGGAGCCCACCCTCTCCCGGAGCCCTGCCATGGCCGGCCTCTCCCCCGATCTGCAGACCCCATGCCTTGTGGTCGACGAGGCGAAGATGGCGGCAAATATCGACCGGATGGCCCGGCGGATCGCCGGGCTCGGCGTGGGCTTCAGGCCGCATCTGAAGACGGCCAAATCGGTGGAGATCGCCCGGCGGATGCTGCCCGACATGGGCGGGCCGGCCACCGTCTCCACCCTTCGCGAGGCCGAGGTCTTCGCGGCGGCGGGCGTGCGCGACATCCTTTATGCGGTCGGCATCACGCCCGCCAAGCTCGGCCGGGTGCAGGCGCTGAGGGCCCGGGGCTGCGATCTGGCGGTGATCCTGGATTCCGCCGGACAGGCGCAGGCGGTTGCGGCAGCCTCTGCCGGGGCCGGCCCGATCCCGGTGCTGATCGAGATCGACTGCGACGGCAAGCGTGCGGGGCTCGCCCCCGATGCGGCGGAGATCATCGAGATCGGCCATATCCTGCACGAAGGCGGGGCCGACCTCCGCGGGGTGATGACCCATGCCGGCGGCAGCTACGACGTCTCGGGCGCGGACGCCCATGCCGCCTTCGCCGAACGCGAGCGCCGGGCGGTGGTGACGGCGGCAGACCGGCTGCGCGCGGCCGGCCTGCCCTGCCCGGTGGTCAGCGTCGGCTCCACCCCCACGGCGCTTGCCGCCCGCGATCTTGCGGGCGTGACCGAGGTCCGCGCCGGGGTCTATGTCTTTTTCGATCTGGTGATGGCCGGGATCGGCGCCTGCGCGGTAGACGACATCGCGCTCTCCGTCGCCACCACCGTGATCGGCCACCGCCCCGACCGGGGCTGGATCCTGGTCGATGCCGGCTGGATGGCGCTGTCGCGCGATCGCGGCACGGCCGGCCAGGCGGTCGATCAGGGCTATGGGCTGGTGCTGACTGCGGATGGCCGGGTGATCCCGGATCTGATCGTCACCGGCGCCAATCAGGAACACGGCATCCTGGCCCTGCGTCCCGGTGCGGCGGCCACGCCGCCGGAGCTGCCGGTCGGCACGCTGCTGCGCATCCTGCCCAACCATGCCTGCGCCACCGCCGCACAGTTCGACGCCTATCACGTCATCCCGGCGGATATTGGCGCCGCCCCGGCGATCTGGCCGCGTTTCGGCGGCTGGTGATCCGGCGACCAGTGACACGGCGATGATTCACGGCTCCTGTTGAAGGGAGGCCACCGGGTCCCGATCTGGAAAGGTGACGCGGCTGCCCTTTGTCAGCCGGATTGCCCATTCACGACCGGAACCGCACCCTCTTGTCCACCTCTCCCTTCGATCGCCTGGGCCTGGAAGCCCGCCGTCTTGCCCGCCGCCTGACGCCTGAGGCGCTGGCAGAAGAGGCGGCGTCTCTGCTCGACCGGCCGCTCCGGCTGGGGGTGACCGGTCTTGCCCGGTCGGGCAAGACCGTGTTCACCACCGCGGTCGCCCGCGCCCTGCTGTTTCCCGACCGCTTGCCCTTCCTTCAGGCCCGCGCCGATGGCCGGCTGATCGGCGCCGAGCTGCGCCGGCCGGGCGATCCCGAGATCCCGCGCTTCGCCTATGAAACCCATCTGGCGCGACTGGCCGGCAGCGATGGCGAGATGCCGGGCTGGCCCGCCTCCACCCGCATGCTCTCGCAACTACGCATGGGGCTGCGCTGGAAACCGGCCGGCATGGTCGACCGGCGGATCAGGCCTGTACGCGAGCTGACGCTCGATATCATCGACTATCCGGGCGAATGGCTACTCGATCTGGCATTGATCGAGCGCAGCTTCGCCGACTGGTCGGCCGAGGCTCTGGCCACGCTGCGCCAGGGGCCACGCGCCGAGCTGGCCCGCCCCTTCCTCGCCCGGTTGGAAACCCTGGATCCGGCCGCCCCGGCCGATGACGTGACGCTCGCCGAACTCGGCCAGGGCTGGAGCGCGCATCTGATTGCCTGCCGTACGGCGGGACTTGCCGTCTCGCGCCTCGGCCCCGGCCGTTTTCTGGTGCCGGGCGATCTGGAAGGCGCGCCGGTGCTGGCCTTCTCCCCTCTGCCGGAACCCAAGGGGCGCGTGCCCTCGGGCAGTTTGTATGCCGTGGCGGCGGAGCGTTTCGACCAGTATCGCAAGCGCATCGTCGGCCGCTTCTTCCGAGAACATTTCGCGCGGCTGGACCGCCAGGTGGTGCTGGTCGACCTGCCCGGTGCGCTCAGCGCCGGGGCCGATGCCGTGGAGGATCTGAAGCTCGCCCTGACCGAAAGCCTGGGCGCCTTCCGCTATGGCCGCGGCCACGGCATGATCGGCCGGCTGCTGTCGGGCGTGCGCATCGACCGGGTGCTGTTCGCCGCCACCAAGGCCGACCAGGTGCCGGCCGCCCAGCATGCCCGGCTGGACGCGCTGATGCAGTCGCTGGTGGCCGATGCCGCGCGCGCGATCCGCTTCGAGGGGGCCGAGACCCGCACACTGGCCATCGCCGCGGTCAAGGCGGCGGAAAGCGTGTTCGCCGAGCATGACGGCCGCAACCTCGCCTGCGTGCGCGGCCGCATCGCCGGCCGCAAGCGGCCGTCGGTGGTCTATCCGGGCGAGTTGCCGGCCGATCCGGCCGAGGCGCTGGCCCGGGCCGCCGGTGGCGGTTTCGACTTCCCGCCCTTCCTGCCGCCCGAGGGTCTGGTCCGCGACGGCCATGGCATGGCCCATATCCGCCTGGATCAGGCGCTGGATCATCTGATCGGAGACCGGCTCGGATGACCGACCGCCCGCGCATTTTCGACGAACCGGCCGCAACGCCGCCCCGCCGTCCGGCAGCCGCCCATGCGGCAGCGTCGGGCCCGCTGGAGCTGCCCGAAGCGGCCGCCCTGACCGCACGGCCGGCAGAGGAGGCGGCACTGCCCGCCACAGTGCCCGGCCGCGGGCTGATGCCGGATCTGGCGCCCGGGGCCGCGACGCGCCGCACCGGCCGCCGGCTGCTCTGGGGCGGGCTCGGCGGCCTTGCGGTGGCGCTGATCGGCTTCGAGACCTGGGATCTCGCCACCCGCGCCTTCGCCCATGCCGACTGGCTGGGCTGGATGGTCACCGGGCTCGGCGTCGCCACGCTTGGCGGGCTCGGCATTCTGGGCGGCGCCGAGATTGCCGCCCTCCGGCGGCTTGCCCGGGTCGACGGGCTGCGGGACGAGGCGGAACGGCTGGTGGCACCGGATGCCCTGCACGACCCCGCCGCGGCCGCCGATGCCGCGGCCCTCGCCGCCCGGGTCGCGGCCCTCTACGAGGCCCGGCCGGGGCTTGCCGCCGCGCGGGCCGATTTCGCCGCCCAATTGACCGATGCCCATGACGCCGCCGAGGCCCTGGCCCTGACCGAACGCCTGCTGCTGGCCCCGATCGATGCCGAGGCGCGGCGGCTGGTGCTGCTGGCCGCCCGCGACACGGCCCTGGCGACCGCCGCCAGCCCGGCGGCCCTGCTGGATGCCGCGGTGGTGCTGTGGCGCAATGCCCGGCTGGTGCGCGAGGTGGCGGCACTCTACGGCGTGCGGCCCGGGCGGATCGCCAGCCTGAAGATCGTGCGCCGCAGCCTGGGTGCGGCCGCCGTCGCCGGCATGGGCGAGGCCGGCCAGGATACCGCCGTCGACGCGCTGGGCGGCGGGCTTGCCGCCGCGGTCTCGGCCCGGCTGGGCCAGGGCGTGGTCAACGGCCTGGTCGCCGCCCGCATCGGGCTCGGCGCCATGGAAGCCTGCCGCCCCCTGCCCTTCCGGGCAGTGAAGCGGCCGCGCACCACCGATCTGCGCCGCGACATGATGCGGATGCTGACGGGCAACTGACGGCTGCTCTTGCCACCCGGCGCCACGGGGTGCAGGTTGGGTGCCGGCTGCAGGTCAGGGACCGGGGCGACGTTGAGGAACGCGGCCGGCCACCCCACATCTGGAGCAGTTTCCTCCCCAGGGACATCCGGCATGCATCTGACGCCCGACCTGCTGCTGCGCGCCTATGTCTGCGGCATCTTCCCGATGGCCGAGTCGGGCGACAAACCCGAACTCTACTGGGTCGACCCCGACCGGCGCGGCGTGCTGCCGCTGGATGGCTTTCACCTGCCGCGCAAGCTGCGCAAGACTATCCGCCGCCAGCCGTTCACCGTGACCGTGGATGCCGATTTCGAGGGCGTGATGCGCGGCTGCGCGACCCCTGCCCCCGGGCGCGAGCGGACCTGGATCAATGACGAGATCCTGACGCTTTATACCGAGCTGCACCAGATGGGCCATGCCCACAGCATCGAGGTACGGGAGGGCGACGAGCTGGTCGGCGGGCTGTACGGCGTGTCGCTGGGAGCGGCGTTTTTCGGCGAAAGCATGTTCAGCCGCCGCACCGATGCCAGCAAGGTGGCGCTGGTCCATCTGGTGGCCCGGCTGAAACGTGGCGGCTATCGGCTGCTCGACACCCAGTTCGTGACCGACCACCTGACCCGCTTCGGGGCGATCGAGATCCCGCGTGGGGTCTATCAGGACCGGTTGCGCAATGCGCTGGGCATCAGGGCGAGCTTCATCCCCGAGCCTTTCGGTTTCGGCGCGGGCACGCCCGATCAGGTGCTGGCGGCGATCGACGGCCCGGTGGCACAGCCCCGGCGGCGGCGGCCGCGCGATCCGATGGACGATGCCGATGCGGTGGTGGTGGAGGTCTGAGCGGGATCAGCCCGCGGGCTTCGCGGCGCCCTCGTCCGACGGCTCCGGCGCCTTGTCGACGCAGGAGATCGGCCAGATATCGTAGATCGGGTTGTCGAGTGCGTTCAGACCCGGCGAGGAGGCGAACATCCAGCCGTCGAAGATCCGCTCGGTCGGTGCCGAAGCGGTGGTCTGCTGCACTTCCAGGAAGACCCGGGCCTCAGGGGCCTGTTCCGGCGGCGCGCTTTCGCAATAGCGCACGGTGATCACCAGCGAGCCGAATTCGACCGGCTGGTCGATGGGCGCCACGATCCGGCTGATCCGCGCCGTCACCTTGTTCAGGCCGTTGAAGATCGCGACCTTGCCCGGGATGCCGCCCGTTCCACCCGTCTGCTGCTGCGCGGCGGCAGGGCCCGAGGCCAGAAGCAGGGCGCCGAGCGCCACGGTCGCAAGGCTGCGCATCCTGATCATTCCGCGAACGGATCCTTCTTCGCCGCACCGCCGGCGGCGGGGGCTTCGGCACCGGCCGGCTTCTCCTCGCCGCTGCCGCCGGACGAGAAGAGATAGCGGCCGATCAGCGATTCGAGGCTGACCGAGGACTGGGTATAGGTGATCGCCTGGCCCGGCTGCAGCATGCGATCATCGCCGCCCGGCACCACCGAGACGTATTTGTCGCCCAGCAGGCCCGAACTTGCGATCTCGGCCGAGCTGTCGGCCGGCAGCTTGATCGTGGGGTCGATCGACAGCGTGATCTCGGCGCGATAGGTCTCGGGGTTCAGATGCTGGCCGGTGACGCTGCCGACCTTGATGCCGCCGATGCGGACCTCCGAGCCGGGCACGATGCCGTCGACACTGTCGAAAGCGGCGGTCAGGGCATAGCCACTGCCGCTGCCGCCGCGCCCGGCGCCGGTATAGGCATGGACGGCGAAGCCGACCGCGACCGCGATGACGGCCGCGCCGAGCAGGGTTTCGACGACACTGCGCTGCAAGCTCTGCTTCCTTCCGGCCGTTGGATCCGGATCAGCTGCGACGGCCGGCGACAGTGCCGGCCGGCAGATACCCGATCAGATCAGGACGGCGTCCAGGGTTCGTAGTCACCGGTGGCCTTGGGCCGCTCGCCGCCGGCCAGGATATGGCCCTTGGGCAGATAGGCTTCGGCGCTGCCGGTGTGGTTCGGCTCGAACGGCTTTTCCCAGGTCTTGCGCGCCAGCGGCGCCTCGACCGGGGTCTGGTCGGTGGTGCCGTGCAGCCAGCGATGCCATTCCGGCGGCACCGTGGTCGGGTCGACACCCTTGCCATAGGTCACCCAGCGCTTGGACGGGTTGTCCTTGTGCCGGAAATAACGGTTCCCGAACTCGTCCTCGCCCACGGACACGCCGTGGCGCAGGGTGTAAAGACGTGTCATGAGATTGGTCATGGGGTCCACTATCCGGATGACTGGCCGCCGCCAAGATAGGGGTTGCCCCCCGGGTGCGCAAGCCTCGGCCGTGCAGGGCGGGCATATGTGCCGTGCAGGGGTGGCCGCGGCGCTGCATTACGCATCGATGACAGCCATCCTGTCCACAGGCCGCTTGTGGAAAAGCGGGGGAAGAATCGCCCGGTTCCGGCGCGGAATCAAGGCCCTCCGGGGCTTTGCGCGAATGCTGTGCGAAGTCCCGGACATGGCGGGCTTTTCCATACATGACCACACCATATAGATAAAATCCCCCGCAAGACCCCCTAGATATTGTAAGGCAGGGTGCTCGGAAAACACTTGCGGCGCGGGGCCGTACAGGCTTACGATCCGGGTCAGACGGGCAGACCGAAGACATCTTCCTCGGGGATCCCGCCGCAGATTTGGCGCCGGTCCGGCCGGCGACCTTCGGACATAACCCCAACCCGACAGACCCGACCCCCGACACCGCACCCCGCGCGCCCAGGAACGAACCGATGCAGTCGATGCGCCGGTGGCCGGGCTTCGGGGTGTTTCCGTGCCCGGGGCGTCGTTGCGTCGCCATTTTCCGTTGAATCCCACGCGAGCGGGCCTCAAGCCGCCCGCCAGCATGATGGAGGCAGGATACGATGCGGATCGCCCGCAAGCTCACCGTCGATGGCCGCTCCCCTTACCAGGGGATCGAGATGCGGACCGCCACCAGCGAAATCCGCAACCCCGACGGCTCGGTCGTCTTCAAGCTCGAGAATATCGAGGTGCCCGCCTCGTGGTCGCAGGTCGCCTGCGACATCATCGCGCAGAAGTACTTCCGCAAGCGCGGCGTTCCCGCCGTCACCCGGCGCGTGCCCGAAGAGGGCGTGCCCGAGTTCCTGTGGCGTTCGGAACCCGACGAGGCGGCGCTGGCCGCCCTGCCCGAGGGTGAGCGCTATACCGGCGAGCGCACCGCCGCCCAGGTCTTCGACCGTATGGCCGGGACCTGGGCCTATTGGGGCTGGAAGGGCGGCTATTTCGACAGCGAAGCCGATGCCGCCGCCTATCGCGACGAGATGTGCCGGATGCTGGCCGACCAGATGGCAGCACCCAACTCGCCGCAGTGGTTCAACACCGGCCTGCACTGGGCCTATGGCATCGACGGCCCGGCCCAGGGCCATTATTACGTCGACCACGTCACCGGCGAGCTGACCCGCTCGGCCACGGCCTATGAACACCCGCAGCCCCATGCCTGCTTCATCCAGTCGGTCTCGGACGATCTGGTGAACGAGGGCGGCATCATGGACCTTTGGGTCCGCGAGGCGCGGCTGTTCAAATACGGCTCGGGCACCGGCACCAATTTCTCGTCGGTGCGTGGCGAGGGCGAGCCGCTGTCGGGCGGCGGCCGCTCGTCGGGCCTGATGAGCTTCCTGAAGATCGGCGACCGCGCCGCCGGCGCTATCAAGTCGGGCGGCACCACCCGCCGGGCCGCGAAGATGGTGGTGGTCGATGTCGACCATCCCGATATCGAAGCCTATATCAACTGGAAGGTGATCGAAGAGCAGAAGGTGGCGGCGCTCGTCACCGGCTCCAAGCTCGCCAACAAGCATCTGAACGCGGTGATCAAGGCCGCCTCGGATCTGAAGGTGGCCGAGGACGACCGCTTCGACCCGCGCCGCAACCCGGCGCTGAAGGCCGCGGTCAAGGCCGCCCGGGCGGCGCTGATCCCCGAGAATTACGTTCAGCGCGTCATCCAGTTCGCGCGCCAGGGTTATACCGAACTCCATATCCCGGTGTTCAACACCGACTGGGATTCGGAAGCCTATCTGACCGTTTCGGGCCAGAACTCGAACAATTCGGTGCGCGTCACCGATGCCTTCCTGAATGCGGTGCTGGCCGATGGCGAGTGGACGCTGACCCGCCGTACCGACGGCAAGTCGGTGCGCACCATCCGCGCCAAGGATCTGTGGGAGCAGATCGGCAACGCCGCCTGGGCGAGCGCCGATCCCGGCATCCAGTTCGACACCACGATCAACGACTGGCACACCTGCCCCGCCCACGGCCGGATCAACGCGTCCAACCCGTGCTCGGAATACATGTTCCTCGACGACACGGCCTGCAACCTGGCGTCGCTGAACCTGATGACCTTCCGGCGCGAGGACGGCTCCTTCGACATCGAGACCTACGAGCATGCGGTCCGGCTGTGGACCGTGACGCTGGAAATCTCGGTGCTGATGGCGCAGTACCCCTCGGCGACCATCGCTCAGCTGTCCTATGATTTCCGCACCCTCGGCCTCGGCTATGCCAATCTGGGCGGCCTGCTGATGGCCTCGGGCCTTGCCTATGACAGCCACGAGGGCCGCGCCCTGTCCGGTGCGCTGACCGCGATCATGACCGGTGTCGCCTATGCGACCTCGGCCGAGATGGCGAAGGAACTCGGCACCTTTCCGAAATACGCGCCCAATGCCGAGGCGATGCTGCGGGTGATCCGCAACCATCGCCGCGCCGCCCATGGGGCGAGCGAGGGCTATGAGCAGCTGTCGGTGGCCCCGGTGGCGCTGGACCATGCCAACCTGCCCGATCCGCGCCTGGGCGATGCCGCCCGCCGCGCCTGGGACCAGGCGCTGGAACTGGGCGAGGCCCATGGTTTCCGCAACGCCCAGTCGACCGTGATCGCCCCCACCGGCACGATCGGTCTGGTGATGGATTGCGACACCACCGGCATCGAGCCCGATTTCGCGCTGGTGAAGTTCAAGAAACTGGCCGGCGGCGGCTACTTCAAGATCATCAACCGCACCGTGCCCGAAGCGCTGGCGAAGCTCGGCTATGAAGAGCCGCGGATCCGCGCGATCATCGACTATGCGGTCGGCCGCGGCACGCTGGCCGGCTCGCCCGCCATCGGCCATGACGCGCTGCGGGCCCGCGGCTTCGACGATGCCGCGATCGAGCGGCTGGAGAAGTCGCTGGGCCAGGCCTTCGAACTGAAATTCGCCTTCAACAAGTGGACGCTGGGCGCCGAGTTCTGCCGCGACGCGCTGGGCTTCACCGATGCCCAGCTCGACGACCCGGCTTTCGACATGCTCCAGGGCCTGGGCTTCTCGAAGGACGAGATCGAGGCCGCGAACATCTGGGTCTGCGGCGCGATGACGCTGGAAGGCGCGCCGGGGCTGGAAGCCCGGCACCTGCCGGTCTTCGACTGCGCCAACCCCTGCGGCCGCAAGGGCACCCGCTACCTGTCGGCCGAAGCCCATATCCGCATGATGGCGGCGGCGCAGCCCTTCATCTCGGGCGCGATCAGCAAGACCATCAACATGCCGAATGCGGCCACGGTTGAAGACTGCAAGGCGGCCTACATGCTGTCCTGGCGCCTGGGCCTCAAGGCCAATGCGCTCTATCGCGACGGCTCCAAGCTCTCGCAGCCGCTGAACGCCATGATCCTGGACGACGATGTCGAGGACGTGGAAGAGGCGGTGGCCGAGTTCGCAGCCAGGCCCGCCGCCGAACAGGCGCGCGTGGTGGCCGAGCGGATCGTCACCCAGTATATCAGCGAGCGCCAGCGCCTGCCCCATCGCCGCAAGGGCTATACCCAGAAGGCGGTGGTCGGCGGCCACAAGCTCTATCTGCGCACCGGCGAATACGAAGACGGCAAGCTGGGCGAAATCTTCATCGACATGCACAAGGAAGGCGCCGCCTTCCGCAGCCTGATGAACGCCTTCGCCATCGCCATCTCGATCGGCCTGCAGTACGGCGTGCCGCTGGACGAGTATGTCGACGCCTATGTCTTCAGCCGGTTCGAGCCCTCGGGCATGGTCGAAGGCAATGACGCGATCAAGATGGCGACCTCGGTGCTCGACTACGTGTTCCGGGAACTCGCGATCTCGTATCTGGGCCGCACCGATCTCGCCCATGTTCAGCCGGTCCAGGCCGCCGACCTGCTGCCCGACAGCGTGGGCCGCGGCGTGCGCGAGGGCACCCGCGAAGATGGTCAGGGCGGCACGCCCGTCCCGGCGCCGGCGGTTGCCGCGGCCATGGGGCTCGCCAGCGCCGGCTTCGTGCGCAGCAATCTCTACGTGCTCCGCGGCGGCGCCGGCGGCAACACCGCCACTGCCTATGCCGAGCCCCACGACCATGCCCATGCGCATGAAGACCTGTCGCCGACCGCCATCGGCCGTGCCGAAGTGGTCGACGAGCGCCTGGAGGCGATCCGCATCGCCCGCCAGAAGGGCTTCGAGGGCGACCCCTGCGGCGAATGCGGCAACATGACCCTGGTCCGCAACGGCACCTGCCTGAAATGCGTCACCTGCGGCTCGACCAGCGGCTGCTCGTGACCGGCCGGGCGGCCCGCCCGCCCCTGCCTGCATCCCGATGACCACCCGACGCCGCCCCGGTTCCGACCGGGGCGGCGTTCGGTTTTGGTGGCAGCGGCGGCCCGCCATGCCTAGAGTCAGGGCCATGGCCCACGACATCGCCCCACCCGCCCTCATCGTCCCGGCCGAGTATCCCGAACTCCGGCTGCTCGCCTGGAACCGCGATCCGGCACGACCACTGCCGGAAGCGGAAGTTTTTGCGCTCTACGAAGCCAATTGGCGCCATGTCGACCAGGACCGCCTGACGCCCCGCGAACGGGCGCTGATCGACCGCCTGACCCGGCGCTGGGGGGCCGGGCGGATGCTGGTCCGATGACCGGCTATCGTCGCCCCGAACATCAGGCCGTCGCCGTTTTGCTCGATCGGCTGGACGCGGCGGTTCTGGATGCGGGCGCCTGCCGCTTCGGCGGCGGCACCGCGATCGTGCTGGCGCTTGGGGAATACCGGGTTTCGGCCGATGTCGACTTTCTCTGCGCCAGCACGGAAGGGTATCGCTTCCTCCATCAGCGCATCTTCGACGGCGGATTCGGAAGCCTGTTCAGAGCCCCCGTCACCCTGCCTCGCGGCCACCGCGCCGATCAGTACGGCCTGCGTGCCCTGATCGAGATCGACGGCCGGCCGGTGAAGTTCGAAATCGTCCGCGAAGCCCGCATCGACCTGGATCCGCCAGATGCCCGGCTGTGCGGCTGTCCGGTGCTGACAACAGCCGACCAGTACGCCGAAAAACTGCTCGCCAATGCCGACCGCGAGGCAGACAAAGCCGTCGCCTGGTGGGATGCGATCGATCTCGGCATGCTGATCCAGCATCTGGGCCCTGTCCCGGATGCAGCGGTCACAAAGGCCGTCGGCGCCTACGGCCCCTCGGTCCTGGCCGCCCTCTCACGGGTTCACGAGACGCTCGACCTTCCGGACAACCGCCGCCACGCCTGCGACCGCCTGGGCATGACCGGGGAGGATCTGGACAGGGCCGTCGATGCGCTCGGCGCCGACATCCGGCGGCTGACGGGCGGCTGATCCGTTCACCCCGCCTGCGGCGAGCGGCGGACCCGGATCTCGATCCGGCGGCGTTCCTTCACGTCGCCCGATTGCGAGCCATCGGCGAGCACATCGCCGGGCATGATCGTCTGCGCGCCTGAATAGGGCAGGATGCGCAGTTCCGAGAGCCGGGGATCCGCCCGCAGGATGCGGGCGACCGCGGCCGCACGGGCCATGCCCAGCCCGGCATTGTCCCCTGGACGAAGCCGGCCGGCACCTTCGCTACCACGCAGAACCGGCAGCAGGCTGCGATCCAGATTTGACTGGCGGCCGCCCATGCCCTGCTCGTCGGTATGGCCGATCACCTCGATCACATCGGTGCCGTAACGGCCCGAAATCTGCACCAGCTGCTCGACCACAGCCGTGGACAGAAGCGTCCGGAACTCCGGCGAAATCTCGGCACTGCCGATCCCGAAGGAATAGCCGTCTGCTTCGCTCAGGCTGATGATCGGCGGCCAGTCATGTGCCCCGCGCCCGAGCAGACGGTCGAGCATACCGGGCGCCGCATCGGTCTTCGGGGCAGTCTCCGCCGTGCGGGCTCCGGCTGCAAGCCGCGCAATCTCGTCGGGCGTCATCCCGACCAGATCCTGTTCCGCGCGGGCAGCGTCGAGCGCCCGGGCCTCGTCGATCAGGCGGGCCAGCTCTTCAGGCGTGATACCGGCTCGGACATAAGGGGCGAGGTCGCGCCAATAAGGGGCGATTTCCTGCACCTCCGGCACGGTCATGCCGGTCTCCGCCAGCTGGCGGGCGGTTGCCGCGCCAATAGACAGCTCGCGCCAGTCCTCGGGCACATCCGGGCGCGCCTCCAGCATCCGGGCCATCACCGATCCCTCGGCATCGAGTTCTGCGACCTTGAGCCGCGCCTCGGCAAGCTCCGCCTGAATGCGCGAAATGGTGCGGGCGTCGCGGGTGAAGATCACGGCGGAGATCAGCGCCAGACAGAAAACCAGCAACAGCATCAGCTCTGCCATGGTCAGGCCAAGCACGATGCCGCGACGATAGGAGGCGGCAGAACGCCGCATGCCGCCATCCGGTGCGTCGCTCATCCGCCCTGCCCCACGGGTCGCGCGTCATCCGCCGTCTGGAAGGTTTCTGCCGATGCCACAGGCACCGCCTGCACGTGATCGCGGGCGGCAAGCGCGGCAAGCGCCTCGGCGATCCGGCGGTTGCCGGCCTCGGCGCGCTCCATTGCCTCGGCGAGCCGGCGCAGCCCGTCCCGGGTCTCGCCCAGAACCTCATCTCCGGCGGCCTCCCGCGCCCGGGCTGCTCGTTCCACCTCCCCGATCGCCCGGATCAGCGCCTCGGTGTTCCCGTGCGACGCCCGCTCGAAACCTGCGGCAGCCCCGGCCAGCGCATCGACGGTCGGCTGAAGCTGGATCCGGATCAGCTGTTCCGGCGTCTGCATCGCGCGCAGCCGCTCGGCCGTCTCACCCAGGCTGCTGGTCACCCGGCCGGCGCTGGCGGCCAGCCCGTCGGTGTCCTCGGCCAGACGGCGGGTGACGTCGCCGAGCGAGGCGGACACCCGGGTGGTAAGTCCGTCGAGCGTGGCACTCGACGATTGCGATACCGCCTCGATCGGCTGCACCGCCTTCTGCACGGCGGTCTCGACCTCGGCAAGCAGCCGTTCCGACACCGTGCGGGTGGTATTCAGAATCTCCTCGAAGCCTTCTCCCATCACCTGTTCAGTGGCACGGCGGAAATGGGAGAGTTCGAGCACCGTCCGGTCCAGCTCGCGCCGCAGCTTCCGGGCAGCGTCGGCAAGTTCGATGCGGGCGGTATGCTCGACTTCGATGGGATCGACCCGCATCTGATTGAACATCACCCGGAGCGCCACCCCGGTAATGGTCGAGGCAATCGCGATGCCGAAATTGCGCACGATCTCGTCGGCCGCACCATCGGCGCTGAACTGGTAGAGCGAGGCCCCCAGGCTGACCAGGGTGTAGAGAAAGCCCATATAGTAAAGATTGTCGCCGTTCTGGTCAGCGCGCAGCCGGAGCCTGCGGAAGCCGAGCAGGGCCGCTGCATAGCAGAGCATCAGGACCACCGGCACGCCCGTGACCACCCCGGCAGGCAGGCCCATCAGCTTCGCCGCCATGATGAAGCCGGCGCCCGCGATCACGAATGCAAAGAACACGATCGGCCCAAAGGCCGTGTCGAGACGCGTGCCGGACATTCAGCCAGCCCCCTGCAGCTTATGGACCGGGCCAGGCCGGCCCAGGTTGTCAACGATCCACTGACCCCAGAAGCGGACATGTTCCACCGATCTGAACCTCGATGTCGCACGCTCGATATAGAACAGCGTCACCGAGGCGTCCTTGAGATCGGTGTGGTACTGCCTGTATGCAGGGGATGCCCTGAAGGTGTCGTAGCGCAGATCCCCCCGGAACTGCGAATAGAGCGGTGTGTTCTCAACCATGTCGGACACGATCACCAGGGACTTAGGCAAATCGGCTACGGCCTGGCCCGCAAAGCTGTCGACCGCGATGCCCTGGATGGCCGACATGATCGGCGAGACATCGGCGGTATGCGGCGCCAATCCGGTTCCCAGCGCCTCGGCAAGCGGCCGTTCAAAGGCCGTGATCCAGCGCTTGCGAGCCAGTGCCGGATTGGCGGTCCATTCGTCGAGATCACTGCCATCGCCCGGATTGCAGCGGCTGAACAGCGACCGCGAACCGCCGTTTTCGGGTGTCATCACCCTCAGATCGATGCGCTCGTTCACCGCGGCACGGGTCGCGATATCGGTGAGCAGGGTCTTCACTTCGCGCCGCCCGATCTCAGGCAGCGGGTCGGAACTGTCGATCAGGATCACGGTGATGCCGGCAAGCCGTCCGTCGGCCGGACACAGGCTCTCAGGGTCGCGCTTCGTCGGACGTTCGGCGCCGAACCACAGCCAGCCGCCGGCCCCGAGGATGACGAGGATCGCCACCACCGCAAGAACGAGGCCGATGACGGTGCCGGTCTCGCCGCGGCCGCCGCGCCGCCTACGCCGCCTTGCCATCCCCCGCCTCCGGAATCAGGGTGTCGAGCTGTCGATAACGTTCGACCGTGTCGGCGAAAGCGCGGTTGATGTCGACGATCGCGGCTTCCAGCGTCTGCTGGGCGATCCGGATCTGCTCGTTCAGCAGGTCGCGATCTCCCTCGTCCCGCCGGGGGATGGCGGCAGGAATGCGCGTCAGGGTGAAGCCCCGGACGAAACGTTCCGGCGACGGCGTGCTCCGCGCCGATTGGTTGGCGGCGTGGTAGATCCGAAGCAGCGCGGTGCCGGCAGCCTCCAGATTGACCTGCGCCTGTTCGAACAGCAGCTGGAGACGCTGGCGGTTGGAGATGATCGTGTCGTAGTCCTTGCGCCGTTCCGAGAGGTCGCGGCTCACCTCCCCCAGCTTTTCGCCATAGTCGCGGCGGATGTCGTCGAGCGTGTCGATCAGCGCGGTCTTGCGGGCCATATAGGCATCATGGGCGGCATTCAGCCGCGCCTGCACGCCGGCATAGCCCGGATAGGGGTCGCGGAACTGCCAGCCATCGGCGAAGGCAAGGGCCGAGAACAGCAGACCGATGCCGAACAGGATCCAGGACTGGATGTCGGCCATGACGAAGGGCGCCGTGCCAAGCCGGCGCATCACCTCCTGCCCGGCCCCTTCGGCGACGAGTTCGGCAGCCTCGCGGTAATGAGCGAGCGCCAGATTGATCGCCACGGCCAGCACCAGATAGATCAGCAGCGAGACGACGCCCACGGCCTTCACCGCCCCGTTGCGGTGGGCGAGGCAGGAGACGCCCCAGAATGCCAGGAAGAAGGCCACGCCGATATTGAGCGCCGCAAAGAAGAAGGCCTGCGATGCGCCGCCCAGCAGACCAGCCTGGTTGCCGACCGCCAGAAAGCTGCCATTGGCGATGGTCTCGACCAGCAGCAGCAGCGCGATCACCGCAACGGACAGCCCGCGCCGGAGCGGCGTGTGCAGCCGGGCTGCACGGTCGATGCCATGACGGGCACGGAAGGCGTTGCGTTCCGCCTCGGCCTCCAGCACCCGGCGGCGCAGCCCATGCAGCTCGTCCATGCCCTTCGCCGCCTCGGCCCGAAATTCGGACAGACATTCAGGCGCCGCAAGCCGGATCTCGTTGAACCGTTCCTCGAAGGCGAGCCCGGCCAGGCGCTCCGAATAGGTATGGACCTGTTCCTCGAAGGTCTCGAAAGCACGGCCGTTCTGGGCGGCAACCTGCTCGGCAATACGGGCCTCGACATCGTCCGGGACCAGGCTGTCAGCGGGCGGCTCCTCACGCGCGCCACGCGCACGGCCCTCGGCCTCAAGCCGGAGGTCGGTCGCCACCCGGGTGGCGTCGAGTTCGGTGAACACCTGCAACGAGGCACGGTTCAGATGGACCGGGCGATGCAGGCTCCCGGTCAGACGGCTCAACGCCGATTTCAGCATGATGGACGGACCGTCCCGCTATTCGTCCGGCCATCAGCCCGTCGGCCGATCCGACGGACACGATTCGCCCGGAACGTGTGTTCTGCATCGAATTATATGCAGAAACGCCAGGGTCCGGACAACCGGCTGTCGGCAGAGGTCGCTCAACGCAACAGCTTGAGACTGCCGGTCAGCGATCGGACCCATTTGCCGGGGCCGACGAGGCCGACGCCGTCGATCGACTCGGTGCCGAGGTCGCGGTCGGGGAAGGCGGCGACGTAGTCAGCGAAGACGTGCAGGCTGCGGGCGAAGGCCGGGAACGGGACGACCACCGCCTCTTCCGGGGCCGGCAGGGCTTTCAGCAGCAGGCCGCGGATCACCTCCGCCGGTGCCTGAAGGACGGGGACCGGCAGGTTGGTGATCGTGGCCGTGCGGCGACCGGCCGCATCGGTCAGGGCGACGGCGCCGAGGGCCGGCCGGGCAGACCCCAGGCCGATGGCGATGCCGGCGATGGTGTTGGCAAGCAGGCCGGCCGGCAGGGCCGGGTCGATGACGATGGCGATGCGTGTGTCGGCGGCAGTCATCCGGGGATCCCTTCGCATGAGGACGGGATCGGGCCTCCGCCCGCTCCCGGTCGCGAAGTCTGGGCGGCCGCCGCGGGAATGTGCTGTCTATCCACCCGCCGGCAGAGGGCGCGTGGGGCAGGATCATTCCAGCCCCGTGCAAATCAAGGCAGAAGCTTGCGCACCACCGGGAGTGGTGACGGCCCATACGATCGCAATCACGCCCGAGATAATGGTATACCAGTTCGGAATCAAATCGCCCGGATCCAGGATGTCGCCATGCACAATATTTCTTGTGCAGCGCAATATCGTTGCGATCCGGCGGTCGGTATCAGATCCGAAGGGTTCTTCCGGAAATAATCGGGATCGCGCACCGGTTCGGGGATCGCGAAACATGCGGCCCAAACCTCGGAATCGACACCGTTCGCTCTGGTAGGGTTTCACGGTTGCCAGCGCGCGACGGTTTGGTTACTTAGGTCCGGAGCCTTCAGGGGAGGCCCGCGGAGGGGCTGCGGTGCTGGGGGAGAATTGATGCACCGCACGTGCTTCCGAACACGTTACGGCTGGACGCGCGAAACCACAGCGCGCAGCATTCCATCAGGGCAACCGCCGTCCGGCCGTCCGGCCCCCGCGGGACGATCGGTGCGGCATGCGGCCAACTTCGACATATGGAAGCGATGTCGGCCTTGATTTCCGTACAGAACATCGTGAAGCGCTTCGGCGGGCTCACAGCCGTCGACGACTGCTCGCTGGACGTGCCGAAAGGTTCCATCACCGGCCTGATCGGGCCCAATGGTGCCGGCAAGAGCACGCTCTTCAACATCATCGCCGGCGCCCTGTCGCCCTCCAGCGGCAAGGTGCTGCTGGAAGGGCGCGACGTGACCGGGCTCAAACCCCACCAGCTGTTCCGGCAGGGGCTGGTGCGCACCTTCCAGATTCCGCACGAACTCGGTCGGATGACCGTGCTCGAAAATCTGATGATGGTGCCGCCCGGCCAGGCGGGTGAGAACCTGATCTCGGCCTGGCTGTCCTGGGGACGGGTTCAGCGCGAGGATGCGCAGATCCGCCGCAAGGCGATGGAGGTGCTCGACATCCTCGAGATCACCCATGTCGCGGGCGAGCTGGCCGGCAACCTCTCGGGCGGGCAGAAGAAACTGCTGGAACTCGGCCGGACCATGATGGTCGACAACTGCCGGGTGATCCTGCTCGACGAGCCGGCAGCGGGCGTGAACCGCACGCTGCTGGTCAAGCTGGCCGATGTGATCCGCCGGCTGAACCGCGAGCGCGGCATGACCTTCTGCATCATCGAGCACGACATGGACCTCGTGACCGAGCTGTGCGACCCGGTCATCGTCATGGCCCAGGGCACCGTGCTGACCCGGGGCACCATGGCCGAGATCCGCGCGAACCAGACGGTGCTCGACGCCTATCTGGGCTCCGCCGGCGATCCGGAAGCTTTCCGCCGCAAGGCGTGACGCAGCGAACGAGGAACAGATGAGCCTGCTCGAAGTCGAGGGCGTCCGCGGCGGCTATGGCGAAGTGGACATCCTGAACGGCGTCAACATGCGCGTCGAGGACGGCGAAATCGTCGTCATCATCGGCCCCAACGGCGCCGGCAAGTCGACGGCCATGAAGGCGGTTTTCGGCCTGGTGAAGATCCGCCAGGGCCATGTCCGCTTTCAGGGACACGACATCACCAATCTGCGGCCCGACCGCATCGTCCATCACGGCATGTGCTACGTGCCGCAGGAAAACAACGTCTTCCCGACGCTCACCGTCCAGGAAAACCTGGAGATGGGGGCCTTCATCCGGCGCGACGACTATCGCCCGACCATGGAGCGCATCTACGATCTCTTCCCGGTGATGCGCGAGAAGCGCAAACAACCCGCCGGCTCGCTCTCGGGCGGCCAGCGCCAGATGGTGGCGATGGGCCGGGCGCTGATGCTGGAACCCAAGCTGCTGCTGCTGGACGAGCCGACCGCCGGCCTTGCGCCCGCAATCATCGACCAGATGTTCCAGAACATCATCAAGATCAATGAACTGGGCGTCGGCATCCTGATGGTGGAGCAGAACGCCAAACAGGCGCTGGCCATGTCGCATCGCGGCTATGTGCTGGTCCAGGGCCGCGACCGCTTCACCGATACCGGCGCGGCACTGCTCGACAATCGTGAGGTGGCCGAGATGTTCCTGGGCGGCGGAGGCCACGCGGAATGACCGATCTCCTTCAGCTCACCATTTACGGCATCGTGCTGGGCAGCATCTTCGCGCTGGGTGCCGTGGGCCTGTCGCTGGTCTATGCGATCCTGCGCTTCCCGCATTTCGCCCATGGCGACTTCATGACGCTGGGTGCCTATATCTCGCTCGCCATCGTCACCACCTTCGGCGTGCCGCCGATCATCGCCCTGCCCTTCGGCGCCGCCGGTGCGGTGCTGTTCGCCATTGCCGTCGACCAGACCATCTATCGCCGCCTGCGCAAGACCCAGCCGGTCATCCTGCTGATCTCGTCGGTCGGCACCGCGCTGATCCTGCGTGCCCTGCTGCAGATGATCTTCGGCTCGGAAACCCAGGTCTACCAGTCGGGCATCCAGATGCCGGTCCGCTTCGGCGACCTTCGGGTCAAGCCGGCGCATTTCATGATCGTCGGCGTTGCAGCGGGGCTGGTGCTGGCGCTGCACCTGTTCCTGCAGAAAACCCGGGTCGGCAAGGCCATGCGCGCGATGAGCGACAATCGCGACCTGGCCCAGGTGACCGGCATCTCGGTCGACCGGATCGTGATCTGGACCTGGGCGATCGGCATCGCACTTGCCGCCACCGCCGGCGTGCTGCTGGGCATGGACACCCGCCTGCACCCGACCATGGGCTGGAACATCCTGCTGCCGGTCTTCGCGGCCGCCATCCTGGGCGGCATCGGCAGCCCCTATGGCGCCATCGCCGGCGGGCTGGTGATCGGCATCGTCCAGGAATGGTCGACCATGGTGATCTCGCCCGCCTATAAGCCGGCGGTCGCCTTCGCGATCATGGTGGTCATGCTGCTGGTCCGCCCGACCGGCCTGTTCGCGGGGAGGAAGGTGTGATGATGGGTATGGGTGGTCTTGAAACCTATGCGGTCTTCTTTCTCACCTCGGTCGGCATCTATGCCATCGTCTGCCTGGCGCTGAACGTGCAGTGGGGCCTGTCGGGCCAGTTCAATTTCGGCATCGTCGCCTTCTATGCCCTTGGCGCCTATACCTCGGCGATCCTGACCGGACCCGACAGCGGCGGCAGCTATCTGGGCGGCTTCGGCCTGCCGCTGCCGATCGGGCTGATCGGCGGCATGATCGTCGCCGGCCTGCTGGGCCTGGCGATCGGGCTGATCTGCCTGAACCTGCGCGCCGACTATCTGGCGATCGCCACCATCGGCATCGCCGAAATCGTCCGCCTGTTCCTGAAGAACGAGGCCTGGCTGACCAACGGCGTGCGCGGCATTCCCGGCATTCCGCGGCCCTTCTTCGACAGCGGCTATTTCGAACTCGCCTATCTGGCGATGGTGCTGGTGCTGGTGGTGCTGGTCTATCTGGCGATCGAGCGCGCCCGCAAATCGCCGTGGGGCCGCGTGCTCCGCGCGATCCGCGAGAACGAGGACACGGCAGCGGCGGCCGGCAAGGACGTGGTCGGCTTCCGCATCCAGGCCTTCGTCTTCGGTGCGGCGATCATGGGGCTTGCCGGCGGGCTCTACGCCCATTTCATCGGCTTCATCAGTTCCGAAGCCTTCATGCCCGAGGTCGGCACCTTCCTGATCTGGGTGATGCTGATCGCCGGCGGCAGCGGCAACAACAAGGGCGCCATCCTGGGCGCGCTGGTGATCTGGGTCATCTGGTCGGGCAGCGAGTTCATCATCAGCCAGGTTCTGCCGGCCAGCCTGACGACCCAGGCAGGTGCACTGCGCCTGCTGCTGATCGGCGTGCTGCTGCAGGTGATCCTGCTCACCCGGCCGGCCGGCCTGTTGTCGGAAGAACGGCTCTACCGCACAGGGCGCACCGCCCAGGCCGACCCCAAGGCCCATCGCCGCGAGGTCCGCTGACCAGAACCAACCTGCGATCGCCCCCGGTTGCGTTTGAAGGTCAGCGCATCGCGGCGGGAAAGCCGTGGCGGCGCGCACCGGCCAGAATGGCGGCTGCGGGCAGCAGCAGCACCAGGGCCACCGGGCCCAGGAGGTCCGGCCCCCGAAGGTCGAGCAGCAGGCCACCGATCAGCCCGCCCCCGGCAATGGCAAGGTTCCAGCCGGTGACCAGCATGGATTGGGCGATATCGGCGGCAGGGCCGGCCGCGCGGGCGAGTGCGGTCTGAAACAGGGTTGCAGCCCCGCCGAAGGCAAGACCCCAGAGGCCGATGGCTGCCACGATCACCGCAGCGTCACTGCCAGCCGCCAGCAGAATGGCCGAGAGCACGAACCCCCAGAGACTGAGCTGCATTGCCCGGCGGAGATGCCGGTCGACCACCAGCCCGGTTGCCCAGATGCCGAGGATGGCAGCCAGGCCGAAGACCGCCAGCACCAGATCGACCCGCGCGCCCAGCCCGACAAGCGCCAGCAGAGGTGCGATGTATGTGTAAAGCAGGTTGTGGGCGAGGACATAGAGCATCATCACGGCCAGCACGCCCGCCACCCCCGGCAGGGCCAGAACCCGGGACGCCGGCACCCGCCGGCCGGCCGGCTCGCCGGGGAAATCGGGGAGGCCCAGCCGGATCCAGACCATCAGCAGCGCGGCCCCCAGGCTCATCAGCGCAAAACTCGCCCGCCAGCCGATGATGCCCCCCAGGAAAGTGCCGGCCGGCACCCCCAGCGACAGGGCGAGTGGTGTGCCGGCCATGGCGATGGCGATCGCCCGGCCGCGCAGCGCATCCGGCGCCATGCGTGCGGCATAGCCGGCAAGCAGCGCCCAGAGCACCCCGGCCGCGATCCCGGCGGCAAAGCGTGCGACGAGCGTGAGGATGAAGCTGCCGGAGATGGCCGTGATGCCGTTGGCCAGAACGAAGCCTGCGACCGAAACCAACAGAAGCGGCCGCCGGCGCAGGCCGCGGGTCGCCAGGGTGACGGGCACCGCGGCCAGCAGCGATCCGGCGGCATAGACCGTGACCATCTGCCCGGCCAGGGCCTCGGGAATGTCGAAAACGGCGGCAATGCCCGGCAGCAGCCCGGCCGGCAATGCCTCGGTCAGCACGGTGATGAAACTCGCAAGCGCGAGGGCGAGCAGGCCACCGAGCGGCAGCCCGGCTGGGGATGATGTCGTCATGTCGGACCCTGCGGAAAGATGTCGGAGGAGGTGCGGCCGCCCGGCCGTGTCTGGTACCGGCTTCCAATAGGCATCAGCACCACCCCGGAATAAACCGGCCGATATGCCGGACTTTCCGGACAGTTCTGTCCGCAATCAGGTCTTCAGATGATCATGCAGCAGGTCGACGAAGGCCCGAACCCTGGGCGAGGCCTGACGGCTGGCCGGCCAGACCGCCTGTATCACCCCGTCATGCACCGCCTTGTCCGGCAGCACCTGAACCAGGCGGCCCGCCGCCAGATCGGCGGCGACGGTGAAATCCGGCAGGCAGGTGATGCCGCGCCCGGCCAGGACCAGATGCAGCAGGGCCTCCACCGTGGTTGCGACCACGCTTTCGGGCAGCGGCACGGTTTCGGGCACCGGCCAGGGCTCCAGCCGGCCGGTCTGGGCGAAGCGGTGATGCAGGCAGAGATGATCCGCCAGATCATCCGGCCCTGCGGGCATGCCGTTGCGGGCCAGATAATCCGGGGCCGCCACCAGGATCAGACGGAAGCGGCCGATCAACCGGCTCTTCAGCCGGGAATCCGCCAGCGGTCCGGTTCGGATGGCGACGTCGAAACCTTCTTCGACCAGATCGACCAGCCGGTCTGAGAAGTCGAGATGCAGCTCGATCCCGGGATGGGCGGCATTGAACGCGGCCAGCGCCGGCAGCAGCAGGTGATGCACCAGTGGCAGCGCGACGCGCAGCCGGCCACGCGGGGTGGTCGCCCGCCGCTCAAGCTCCAGTTCCACCGCCTCGATCTCGCTCAGGATCCGCCGGCAGCGCTCCAGGAACAGCAGCCCCTCGTCGGTGAGGCTGAGACTGCGGGTGGTGCGGCGGAACAGGGTGACACCCAGCCGCTCTTCCAGCCGGGCGATGCCCTTGCCCACCGCCGAGGCGGAAATGCCGAGCCGGCGCGAGGCGGCAACGAAGCTGCCCGCTTCCGCGACCTGCAGGAACAGGGTCAATCTGCCGAGCCCGTCCATTCCCCCTCCCCCCGCTGTCGCGGATCCATGGCCGGCATCTGCCCGGTCAGGGCCGGCTGACGGGCGGCAAGGGCCGCCGCCAGATGATCCATCAGCACCCGCACCCTGGGCGTGTCGCGCAGATCGGGATGGGTCAGGATCCAGAGGTCAAAGCCCAGCCCGTTGAGCGTGCGCAACCGCACCAGCCCCGGATCGGCATCGCAGAGATAGCAGGCGAAGAGCCCGAGACCGATGCCGGCCCTGACCGCCTGGATCAGCATGCCGGTATGGTCGGTGCGCAGCACGACCTGGCTGTCGGGAATATTGGCCGCCACCCAGCGTGCCTGGGGCAGATCCGCCCGCCCTTGGGCATAGGTCACCCAGGGGGCCTCGGCAAGCGTGGCCTCCGGTGGCAGCGGCAGGCGATCGCGGGCCCCATAGATGCCGTGGACCAGGGTGGCGATCCGCCGGCCGATCAGACTGTCGGGCGGGTTGCGGCTGATCCGGATCGCGATATCGGTCTCGTGCCTGGCAAGGCTGACGGTTTCATGGGAAATGGCAATCTCGGTGCGGATGCCGGGGTGCAGCCCCCGGAACGCCGCCAGCGCCTCGGCCAGCCAGGGCGCCAGTGCGCCGAGTGTCGCGATCCGCACCGTGCCGGTCAGCCGCTGATCACGGCCCGACAGCCGCCGTTCCAGCGCCACCAGCCGGGTTTCGACCTCCGACGCCTCCTCAAGCAGCTCGCGGCCGGCGGCGGTGAGCGCATAGCCGCCCGGCCCGCGATCGAACAGCCTGAGCCCGAGCCGCGCCTCGAACCCCGCCATCCGCCGCAGCACCGTCGAATGGCGCACACCCAGGGCCCGGCCGGCCCCCGTCAGGCTGCCGGCGCGGGCGACGGCCAGAAACAGCCTCAGATCGTCCCAGTCCATGCCTGCCGCCATCCTGCCCGCCTCCGGAAGGTCCAGTCTCCATCTGTGCATTTACGCACAGGGCAGGTCAAGTTTCAGCGGCTTGCGCGATGGTGTCGAAGGGCAAATTCTCCAGACGTTCCCCGCCGCTCCGGAGACCCGTCCGCCCATGTCCGCCGCCACTGCCCGCCCGCCGCTCGTCACCGCCCTCATCGCCGGCCTGCTGCTGATCGTGAGCGCAGCCATCCGCCTGCTGCCAGAGGCGGGGATGGCACCGGGCGGTCTGTCGCCCGCGGCGGCACCTGCGGCGACCCTGGTGGTGATGACCCTCGGCCTCTGGGCAACCGGGCTGCTGCCGGAATCGGTGACCGCACTCGGCTTCTTCACCATCGCCATGCTCACCGGGCTGGCGCCGCCGGAGGTGATCTTTTCAGGGCTCACCTCATCGGCCTTCTGGCTGATTTTCTCAGGGCTGGTGATCGGGGTGGCCGTCCGCCACAGCGGGCTGGGGGCCTGGATCGCCGGCCATCTGGCCCGACGGGTCGGGACCAGCTACCGGGGCGCGCTGCTGGGGGCGCTCGCCTTCGGCCTGGTCATGGCCTTCCTGATGCCTTCGGCCATGGGGCGGATCGTGCTGATCCTGCCGATCCTGGCGGCGCTGGGGGAACATCTGGGGCATCAGCCGGGTGACCGCCGGCATGCGGGCATGATGCTGGCGGGGGTGATCGGCACCTTCCTGCCGTCGTTCACCATCCTGCCCGCCAATGTGCCGAACAACATCATGGTCGGCATCCTGGAAGCGGCAGGTGCGCCCGTGCCCAGCTTCTCCACCTATCTGATGACCAATTTCCCGGTGCTGGGGCTGCTGAAGACGCTGGTCCTGGCCGGCGTGCTGCTGGCCCTCTACGGCCGCGGCCGGCAGAAGCCGGTGACGCGCCCCGACCGCCCGGCACCGATGACCCGCGACCAGCGCCGGCTGGCCCTGGTGCTGCTGGTGGCGCTGGGCTTCTGGATGACCGACGCGCTGCACCACATCTCGCCCGCCTGGGTCAGCATGACGGTGGCGGTGATCTGCCTGATCCCGCGCTTCGCCTTCCTGCCGCCCCGGGCCCTGCAGACGCTCAACATGGAGCCGATCTTCTATGCCGGCGGCGTCATCGGGCTCGGTGCGCTGATCGTGCATGCAGGGCTCGGCGACTGGCTGGCCGCCGTGCTGCTCGATGCAGTGGGGCTGCAACCGGGAGATGCCGTCGGCAACTTCCTGCGCACCGGCGGGCTGGCGACGGTGGTGGCACTGGCCACCACCCTGCCCGGCGTGCCCGCCATCCTGACACCGCTCACCGGCGACCTCGCCGCCGCCACCGGCCTTTCCACCCCCGCCGTCCTGGCGGCGCAGGTGATGGGCTTCTCGACCGTCATCCTGCCCTATCAGGCCCCGCCGCTGATGATGGCGATCCTGATCGGCGGGCTGCCGATCCGCGATGTGGCGAAGCTCTGCCTGCTGACCGCGATCGTCACCATTCTGGTGCTCTGGCCGTTGCAGGTGCTGTGGCTGCGGGTGATCGGGGTGATCTGACCGGCGCCGTCAGCCGCCGGCCAGCGCATAGACCCTGAGCCGGTGCCCGTCGGGGTCGAGCCCCATGAAGCTGTAACCGAAGCCCTGCTTCATCGGCGCCGCGGCGATGGTGACGCCGCGGGCCTGCCAGTCGGCGAAGACCGCATCCACGGCGGCATCATCGGCCATGCGGATGCCGAGTTCCGAGGCACCCGGCGCCGCCGACGGTGCCGGCACGACCACGGATTGTGCCCAGAGGCCGAGCATCATGCCGCCCTCCAGGGCGAACAGGGCGAAAGCCGGGGACACATCCACCGGGCGGGTGTCGAAGAGATCGGCATAAAAGGTGGCACTGGCCGCCGGGTCGGCGACATAGAGCAGCGCATAGCTCGGATGGGTCATCATTCCCGCTCCCGTTCGGGCAGCCCCCGATGAGCCGCCCTGACGGGATCATGCGCCCGGGCTGCTGACAGGGTCTGTCAACAGCCCGGGAAACACCGTCGGACATGTCATCCTTTCACGCAGACCACCTGCCGCAGGGTGTGGACCACCTCGACCAGATCGGCCTGGGCAGCCATCACGGCGTCGATGTCCTTGTAGGCTTTAGGCGTTTCATCGAGCACGCCCGCATCCTTGCGGCATTCGACCCCGGCGGTGTCGCGCAGATGATCGTCGAGGGTGAAGCGGCGATGGGCTTCGGTGCGCGAGACCACCCGCCCGGCGCCGTGGGAGCAGGAGCAGAAGCTTTCGGGGTTGCCCCTGCCGCGCACGATGAAGGACTTCGCCCCCATCGACCCCGGGATGATCCCGAGGAGACCCTCGGTCGCACGCACCGCCCCCTTGCGGGTGACCCAGACCTCGCGGCCGTAATGCCACTCGCGCGCCACATAATTATGGTGGCAGTTCACCGCCTCCAGCGCTGCATCGAAAGGCCGCGTGACCACCTTCCGGAGGGCGGCGACCGCATGGTCCATCATCACCCGGCGATTGGTCAGGGCGAAATGCTGCGCCCATTCCAACGCCATCACATAATCGTCGAAATGCGCCGTGCCCTCGGGCAGATAGGCCAGATCGGCATCAGGCAGATCCAGGTGATAGCGGCGCATATCCTCTTTGGCGAGGTCGATGAACCGGGTGCCGATCATATTGCCGATCCCGCGCGAGCCGGAATGGAGCATCACCCAGACCCGCCCGGCCTCGTCCAGGCAGACTTCCAGGAAATGATTGCCGGTGCCGAGCGTCCCCAGATGGACGATGGCATTGGCCTTGACCAGGGCCGGATGGCGGGCTATCAGCGCCCGATAGCCGGCATCGAGCCCGGCCCAGGCTTCCGTCACCGCCGGGGGCAGATCGTCGCCCCACGCGCCGACATCCCGCTTCTTCCGCCCGACCGTGCGGCCATGGGGCACGGCGGCTTCGAGCGCCGAGCGGATGCCCGCCAGGCTGTCGGGCAGATCATCTGCGGTGAGCGAGGTGCGCACCGCCATCATGCCGCAGCCGATATCGACGCCGACCGCCGCCGGGATGATCGCGCCCACGGTCGGGATCACCGAGCCGATGGTGGCGCCCTTGCCCAGATGGACGTCGGGCATCACCGCCAGCCATTTGTGGATGAAGGGCATCAAGGCGGTGTTGAGCAGCTGCCCCATCGCACGCTCGTCGACCGGCACGCCGCGGGTCCACATCTTGACCGGTGCGGCCGGCCGGTCGCGGGCAGGTTCGTAGCGATGCGCCAGAAGGTCGAAAGTCATCGGGGGTCCCCAACTGCAAAAAGGTAAGTCTGGCGCTCTTTGCGAGGTGCGTGCCAGACCGGCCCTGCGCGAGGGAAATCCACCCAAGTCCTTGCTTTGTAAAGGCCTGATGGCCAGAGGTCGCACCGGCTGGGCAGAGGCATCCCGACCGGATATGATCCGGTCATCTCGGAAGTTATACGTCAGGATAAGGGCATGTCGAAGCGCCGGGTCGCGATCGGGTTCGTGGGCACCACGCTGGATGTGGCGGCGGGCCCGCATCGCTGGAAGGCCTGGCGGCCGACAATCGCCCTGATCCAGCAGCCGGAGATCGGCATCGATCGGCTGCATCTTCTGCACGGGGCCGCTGCCCGCAAACTGGTGGCGCGGCTTGTGGACGATATCCACCTGATCGCGCCCCGGGTAGAGGTGCACCCCGAAGAAGTGACGATCCGCGATGCCTGGGATTTCGAAGAGGTCTACGGCCTGCTGCATGATTTCGCCCGCAGCTTCCCCTTCGATACCGAGGCCGAGGATTATCTGATCCACATGACCACCGGGACCCATGTGATGCAGATCTGCTGGTTTCTGCTGGTGGAGGCACGCTACATCCCGGCACGGCTGATCCAGGTGTCGCCGCCGCCGGCCAGGGAACGGCCGGGCGGCTTCGGCAGCCATACCATCATCGATATCGATCTGGCGCGTTACGACCGCATCGCCGGCCGCTTCGGGCAGGAACAGCGCGAGCGTACATCGTTCCTGAAAGCCGGGATCGATACCCGCAATCCCGGCTTCAACCGGCTGATCGAGCGCATCGAACGGGTGGCCCTGCATTCGACCGCGCCGATCCTGCTGACCGGCCCGACCGGCGCCGGCAAGACCGCCCTCGCCCGCCGGATCTTCGAGCTGAAGAAACAGCGCCGCCAGGTCGACGGCGCCTTCGTCGAGGTCAACTGCGCCACCCTGCGCGGCGATGGCGCCATGTCGGCCCTGTTCGGCCATGTCCGCGGCGCCTTCACGGGGGCGGTGGCCGAACGGGCCGGGCTGTTGCGCGCGGCCGATGGCGGGCTGCTGTTTCTGGACGAGATCGGCGAACTGGGGCTGGACGAACAGGCGATGATCCTGCGCGCGATCGAGGAGGGCCGCTTTCTGCCGGTGGGCGCCGATCGCGAGGCCGCCAGCCGGTTCCAGCTGATCGCCGGCACCAATCGCGACCTCGGCACCGCCGTGGCGGACGGCCGGTTCCGCGAGGATCTGCTTGCCCGCATCGACCTCTGGAGCTTCGACCTGCCGGGGCTTGCCCGCCGGCCCGAAGACATCGACCCCAATCTCGACGAGGAATTACGCCGTCATGGTGTCCGGGAAGGCCGCCAGGTCTCGTTCAGCCGCGAGGCCCGGCAGCGCTTCCTGGCCTTCGCCACCGGCCCAGGCGGGCTGTGGCCGGGGAATTTCCGCGACCTCGGCGCCGCAGTCACCCGGATGGCAACCCTCGCCCCCGGCGGGCGGATCACCGAAGAGGTGGTGGCGGAAGAGATCGAGCGGCTGGAATGGGCCTGGCAGCGGAGGGCCGCCCCGGCCCGGGAGGACCCGCTGCCGGGTCTGCTGAGCGAGGCACGGCTGGCGGAGATCGACCCGTTCGACCGGGTCCAGCTGGCCGAGGTCGTGCGCGTCTGCCGCAGCACACCCAGCCTGAGCGCCGCCGGGCGGGCCCTGTTCGCAGCCTCGCGAGCCCGGAAAGCCGCACCCAACGATGCCGACCGGCTGCGGAAATATCTGGCGCGTTTCGGCCTGGACTGGTCGAGCGTGCAGGTGTTGACGGAGTGACCGTCAGGCCGCGTCGGTCGCGCGGGCGAGGCCGAGCAGGCTGGCGATTTCGCAGCGCGGGCGGACAAGATCGGCCAGGGTGTAGCGGTCCATATGGGCATAGAAGGCTTCGGCCGCTTCGGCCAGCGCACCGCGCAGCACGCAGGCGGGCAGGATGCGGCAATTGCCGTGGGTGTCGAAGCATTCGAGCAGGGCGCTGTCGCGCTCGGTTTCGCGCAGGACCGCGCCGATGCGGATGTCTTCGGGCGCCTGCCCCAGGCGCAGCCCGCCGCCCTTGCCACGCACGGTTTCCAGATAGCCGAGCCGGCCCAGCTGGTGGACCACCTTCATCAGATGGTTGCGCGAGATGTCGTAGGCTTCGGCGATCTGGCTGATGGTGACCAGCCGGTCGGGGGCCACCGCCACGAAGATCAGGCTGCGCAGGGCATAGTCGGAAAAGGTGGTCAGGCGCATCGGCGTGCTCCGGTGGCGGCGGTGCCGGCCCCTCGGGAGCCGCGTTCTAAGATATATCCCGAATGCGTCTATATGCCAGGGGCATCCGGTCCGGGACGCCTCCCCCGGACAATAAGACGCGGCGGCCGGTTGCCCGGCCGCCGCGCTGGTCGTCAGTTCTGTACCCCAAAGGATCGGTCAGAGCTTGGGCTCGACGATCTCGCGGGTCTCGACGGTGCCGTTCTTGAACTCGTAGATCGCGAAGGTGCCGGAGACATCGCCGGCGGCATCGAAATCGAGCGAGCCCGAAGCACCGACATAGTCGATGTCCTTGCCTTCCTTGATCAGCTTCACCGCCTTTTCCCACTCGCCCGGCAGGATCTTCTCGCCGGGGGCGTTGGCGACGTCGCGGAGCGCGTCGCGGATCTTGGTGCCGTCGGTGGAGCCGGCCTTCTCCATGGCCAGCGCCAGGACATAGACGGCGTCATAGGTGGTGTCGATATAGGGCTTGGGCGGCAGCTGCTTGAACTTCGCCTCGTAGGCGGTGCGGAACTTCGCCGCCGCCGGGCTGTCGGCCACGGCTTCCGGCGCGATGCCGACCGTGTCCTTCAGGTATTCCTCGCCGATCGCCTGCGACATTTCGGGCGCCTTCAGGCCGTCGGAGAAGACGAACTTGGTGAACAGCCCCTCTTCCAGCGCCTGCCGCACCACGGTGCTGCCGTTCTCGGGGTAGGCGATCAGGACCAGCGCCTCGGCACCGTCCTTGGCGGCGTTGGTCAGTTCGCCGCGATAGGACGCGCTGCCCGGCTCGAAGGCGAGCGAGGCCGCAACCTTGCCGCCACCCTTCTCGAAGGTCTTGGCGAATTCTTCCGCCAGACCCTGGCCGTAGTCGTTGTTGATGTACATCACCGACACGGTCTTGTAGCCCTCGTTCGCCGCGAGCTGGCCCATCACCGTGCCCTGCAGCGCATCCGACGGCACCGAGCGGAACAGGAAGTCCTTGTCGTCGAGCGAGGTGATCACCGGCGAGGTCGAAGCCGGCGAAATCTGCGGCACCATGCGCGCCGCCGAGACCGTGGTGGCGACCGGGATGGTCACGCCCGACGAGAGCGCGCCGACCATCGCGTTGACACCCGCCACCGAGACCAGACGCTGCGCCGCGTCCACGCCCGCCTGGGCGTTGGTCTGGGTGTCGGCCACTTCCAGGGCGAGCTTGCCGCCCAGCACGCCGCCCTGCGCGTTGATCTCTTCCATCGCAAGCTCGGAGCCGGTCACCGAGGCCACGCCATAGGCCTGAAGGTCGCCGGTCAGCGGCATCAGAGCACCGATCTTCGCTCCGGCGGCCCAGGCCGGCGCCGCAGCGACGATCATCGAGGCGACAACGGCCGCAGTGGCGGTCCGGATCGGATTGAGCTTCATCGCTTCCCCATCTTTTTCTGGTTGCGATCCAACATCATGCGTCGACGACCCGGGTGCCGCGGCGTCCGGCGGGGGCCTTGGGCGGTCACCTTCGGCAACCGGCCGGCCCGGATCCGACCACCGCGAGCCGTCGTTCCGGAGCAGAGAGACCCTGCGCCATCTCTCCCGCGCAGGCCACCTGCCCCGGCCTCCCCGGGCTCGGGCTGGGGCCATTATGCACGGCTGGGGGCGGAACCAGAAGCGGGGAAACTCGCCTTACGCCTGATAGGAAAGCCATGCAGATCGCGCACGGGTCTGGTGCCATGCAGAAGCTGCATTGTTGCAGTGCGAAATGGACCCCTCCCGAAACCGATCGATCAGGCGTATCTCTAGCTCATCGAAACGACACGATGCGCCGCCGCAGCTCAGGCGCCCCGACCGAGCCCCCCAAGCACGCAGCCCTGAAAGACCTTCAGGATGCGACCGGTCGAGAGGCCCGGCAGCGAAGACGGCGCAGCCCCTAGGAGACCTGTCATGACCGCCTTCATCCCTGGCGTCATCTCGCTGAAGAACGTTGTTGCCCGGATGATCCGGTGGCGCCTTGAGCGTCGGACCTATGCCGAGCTGAAGTCCCTCGACGACCGCATGCTGGCCGATATCGGCATCTCGCGCGGCGAGATCCGCTCGGTCGCGACCCATGGTCGCCAGGGTCACGAGGTTGCCGGCTACGGCGTGTGATCCAGCGAGCCCGGCTGTGGATATAGCCGGAGATCGCGCCTGAAACAAGCTTCGCATCGGGAGACGTCCTCCCCCGGATCCCGATGCGATAACTGAAGCGTTTCCCCCGCTTCAGCCTGCCCGGGCCGCTGCCGCCCTCCCTCGGCAACCGGCCCGACCCCAGCCCGGCGTCTGCTGCGCCTCCGCCTGCCCTCCCTCAGGCCCGAGTGCTGCGCGACGCCGACGGGACCGGTCGTTCCCCACTTGCGACCAGCCCCGCGATGCATCAACGACGGTCCGGCCGCCCTCCCTCGGCCCCACCGTCCGCCCCTCTCCCCAAGGGGCCGCATCGCCGGGCCGCAAGACGGACCGGTCACCGCATCACGGCCCCGACGCTTCCCCCGTCGGGGCCGTTTTTTTTGTCCCGCTCTCTCTCCTCTCATCGCTTTCCGCATCCCTGCTGATGGAACCCGATCGCCGACGCCGAGGTTGGCATGTCACGGGATCCGCGTCGTTCCTGCGGCCGGCCCGTTGAGTGCAGTTCAGAGATGGAGAGGGACGTGTCGCGCCCGACGGACATCTCGCGCCGGGATTTTCTGCGCGCCGCCGCTGCTGCGGGAGTGACCGCATCGGTCATGCCGCTGGGCCAGGCCCTGGGGGCGATGATCCCCGAAGGCAGCACCCGCCCTCCCGACTGGCTGGACGAGTCAGGGCGCATCCGCTTCCGCCATGACGGCATCCGCAAGGTGACCGGCGACAAGGTGTTCGCGGTCGACATCCGCGCCCGCGACATGCCGGGCTGGCCCGAAGCCCAGTCTCATGGCTTCCTGCTCAGGGCGACCCGGGCCGACCGGGTGTTCGAGGGCGTCGACCTGTCGATGCTGCCGGAAGAGCTGATGCCCGACCGGCTGGTGACCGACGCCGAGCTTGCAGCCGACGGCGTGGCCATGCCCGAGCCCGATTTCTATGGCGACCTGCTGCTCAAGACCGGTGAGATACCGCCTCTGCTGGGCCAGCCGGTGGCACTGCTGATCTATCACGACTATCCGCGCTTCCGCCGGGCGAAGCAGCTGCTGCAATTCAACGAGGATGCCATCCGCTATGGCCGGGAGACGGGGGCCCAGGCCCGCCCGCCCTATGGCCGCGCACGCTTCGTGCGCATCGGCGGGGCCACCCCCGTCGCGCCCGATATCTATTCGCCAATGACCGGCACCGTGCTGCGACCGCCCGCAGACAGCAACGACTGGCCGGCGGCCGATGCAGAGGGGGATGCGGCGGCGCGTGCCATGCATGCCGCAGAAGAGATCGCCCGCAGCCTGGAGAGCGCCGACGACGATCTCGCGGTCTTCCGGCGGGAATATCATTCGCCCTATGTCGACCCGGCGGCGCTGGAACCGGACAACGGCAATGCCTGGTACGACCCGGCCGCCGGGCGCCTGCATCTGGTGACCGGCACCCAGTCGCCCTACACCAACGCCACCCATGTGATCGCCATGGTCCGGGCCAGCCGGTTCCGGCTGGACGAGCTGCGCTTCAATGCCGGCTACACTGTCGGCTACGGCCAGAAGGAACATCATTCCCTGCCCTATTACGCGGCCATGGCCGCGCTCTACGCCGAAGGCCGGCCGGTGCGGCTGGCGCTGAACCGGTGGGAGCATTTCCAGACCGCGATCAAGCGCCACCCCTTCCGGATCGATGCCGCGATCGCGGTCGACCGCCGGACGGGGCAGTTCCGGACGCTGCGCATGGATCTGCTGGGCGATGGTGGCGGGCGGATGAATTTCAGCCCCTCGGTGGGCGAGGTCGCGGCAAGTGCGGCGCAGTCGATCTACTATTTCCCCCAAAGCGACCTGTCGGTGCGGATGGAGGCGTCGCGCGCCCCGACCGCCGGGTCGATGCGCGGCTATGGCACGCTGCAATCGATGAGTGCCACCGAAATGCTGGTCGACGAGATTGCAGACGAGCTGCGGATCGATGCCATCGAACTGCGCCGGCGCAACCTGCTCACGGCGGGCATGAAGAACACCCAGGGCGCCGTGCCGGCCGGGTTGCTCAGGGCAGGCGAACTGCTGGAGGTGGCCGCCCGCCACCCGCTCTGGACCGAACGGCACGAGCGCAAGCGGCTGCACGACCAGGACCATCCCGGTCATCACTACGGGGTGGGCTTCGCCGCGGTGCAGAAGGATTACGGCACCGGCGCCGAGGCGGCGATCGCCCGGGTGGCGCTGGACGCAGACGGCCATATCCACCTTCGCCACGTCTGCAACGAGATCGGCAACGGGTCGACCTCGTCGCAGATGCTGGTGGTGGCGGACTGGCTGGGCCGGCCGGCCCATGATGCCGAATTCGCGGTAACCGACTGGCCGGAACTGCCGCTGACCTCGAATGACGAGCCCTATACCATGTCGCAGGCGGCGCAGGACCAGGCGGCCCGTGATCCCCATTGGGTGCCGCGGATCACCTCGCCGCGCAGCGCCTCCAACTCGGCCTATTACCTGTCGCATGCAACGCGGGAGGCGGCGCGGATCCTGTTCGAACGCGGGCTCTGGCCGGCGGCGCTGTCGATCTGGCGCGAGGGCATCGGCGGCGGCCAGGCGGCCCCGCTCGCGATCCGGCGCGAGGAGGCGGTGTGGCGCGACGGATTGCTGGTCGCGGCCTCGCTGGAGCCGCTGCCGCTGGCCCGGCTGGCGGCCCGGGCCCATCAGATGGGGCTGGTGACCGGCGTCGTGGTCCATACCTTCAACCGCTGGTCCTGGACCGAGGCGGAGTTCGAGCTGGAGGACGGCACCCACCGCTGGCCGATCGATGCGCTGGCGCTGCGCCGGGGCGATGGCGGCTATGACTTCCAGCCCCGCCGGCGGGTCTTCTACCCGCCCGTCCAGCGCAACAATGCCGCCGTGGTCTATTACGCGCCGGTCGCAACCCTGGTCGAGCTGTCGGTAAACGGCGGCTCGGGCGAGATCCGGTTGCTGTCGCACCACTCGTGGATGGAATGCGGCAACATGATCGTGCCCGAGCTGGTCTCGGGCCAGCTGCAGGGCGGCATCGCCATGGGCATCGGCCATGCCCTGTTCGAGGAATTGCCGCTGTACGAGGACGGGCCGGGCAACGGCACCTGGAACTTCAACCGCTACCGGTTGCCGCGCGCATCGGATGTCGCGGTCTGGTCGCAGACCGGCCAGGTGCTGCCGCCGCTTTCACCCACCGACCCGCCCAAGGGCATCGCCGAGGTGACCATGATCCCGATCGTGGCGGCGATCGCCAACGGCGTCGCCCATGCGATCGGCCACCGCTTCCACGACCTGCCGATCCGCCCCGAAAAGATCAGGGAGGTGCTGCTGTGATCCCCGCCACCAGATCGGTGCGGCTGACCGTCAACGGCCGGGATACCGGCCCGGTCGAGGTGCCCGAAGACCTGATGCTGCTTGAATTCCTGCAGGAATATCTGAACCTGACCGGCACACGCTATGGCTGCGGCCAGGGGGTCTGCCGTGCCTGTACCGTGATCCTGGACCGCCCCGACGGCCGCTCGCGGGCAGTGCCGAGCTGTGTGACCGGCGTCGCCCATCTGGATGGGGCGCGGGTCCGCACGGTCGAAGGCCATGCCGGCCGGAACGAGGATGGCAGCCTGGCGCTGTCCGCCATCCAGCAGGCCTATCTGACCCATTTCTCCTTCCAGTGCAGCTATTGCACCCCGGGCTTCGTCAACGGCGCGACCGTGCTGATCGAACGCCTGGCCCGCAAACCGGTGCCGCGCCGGGATGTGGAGCGCGTGGTGCTGGAAGGCATGGACCGGCATATCTGCCGCTGCACCGGTTATGTCCGCTATCTGGCCGCGGTGCGCGACGTCATCCTGTCAACGCCGGGGCTGACCACCGACCGGCCGGCGCAGAAGCGGGATGACGGATCATGAGGCGGCGGCTGATTCTGGGGGCGCTTGCCCTGGTCGTTGTCGTGGTCGTCGCGGTGGTGGCGGTGCCGCTGCTGACCGGCGCCGGGCCGATCCCGCCTGCGACGGTGGACCCGGCCCGGCTGGATGCGGGCCAGCGCGCCCGGCTGGTGGAAAGGGGCCGCTACATCGCCCGTGCCGCCGACTGCGCCGCCTGCCATGTGGCCGAGGATGGCCGCGCCTATGCCGGCGGGCTGCCGATGGAAACCCCGGTCGGCACGATCTACGGCACCAACATCACGCCCTCGCGCGATCACGGCATCGGCGACTGGAGCGCGGACGATCTCTATCGGGCGCTGGTCTATGGCATCCTGCCCGATGGCGGCCGTCTGTATCCGGCCATGCCCTATACTTCCTATCACGCAATGACCCGGGCGGATGTGGATGCGCTCGCGGCCTATCTCGCCAGCCTGCCGGCGGTGGAGAAGCCGAACCGGCCGCCGGATCTGGCCTTTCCGTTCAACATCCGACCGGCAGTCGCCTTCTGGAACCTGATCTTCCGGCCCGAGCCGGGTGATCTGCCGCCGCCCGCGGGCACCGCCGCGCCGGCCGGCGATCCCGCCCGCGGCCGCTATCTGGTGGAGGTGCTGGGCCATTGCGGCGAATGCCATACCCCCCGCAACCTTGCCTATGCGATGGAGGACGACCGGCATCTTCAGGGCGAGGTGATCGAAGGCGCGCTCGCCCCCGACATCACCCCGGCCGGCCTCTCGGCCCGCGGCTGGACGGCCAGGGACCTGACCCGCTTCCTTGCCACCGGCCTCTCGCCCCAGGGCACGATGACCTTCCGCATGTATCCGGTGCTCCACCATTCCACCCGCTATCTGACGGCGGAGGATGTGGGGGCGATCGCCGCCTATCTGACCGACGGGGCCCCGCCCCCGACACGGCCCGAACCGGTCACGACCGGCAACACGCGGAACGCCGGCCACGACATTTATCTGGGCTTCTGCGCCGGCTGCCACGGGGCCGATGGCGAAGGCCACCCCGCCGCCTCGCCGCCGCTGGCCACCAACACCACCGCCATGCTGCAGGATCCGCGCAATCTGGTGAAGGTGATCCGCGACGGCATTCCGGCCCGCCCGCTCGCCGGCACCGGCCGGATGCAGGAAATGCCGGCCTTCGGCGACCTGCTCGACGACGGCGAGATGGCGGCGCTGGTCAACTATCTGCGCCACCGCTGGGGCGGACAGCCCGGCGACGTCACCGCAGAGCGGGTGTCGGAGGTGGGGCCGCGCTGAGCGGTTCCCATATTCGGTCCGCGTCAGGCATAGAGCCCTTCGATGACATCCGTGTACTTCTTGTACACATTGCTGCGCCGGATCTTCATGGTCGCCGTCACTTCGTCGTCGTCATGGTCCAGTTCCTTGGTCAGCAGATGGAAGCGACGGATCTGCGACACCGGCGCGAGGCCGGCATTGGCGCGGGCGATTTCGGCCTCGATCAGGGCCCGGATCTTGGGGTTTTCGGCCAGCGAGCGGAAGGTGGTATAGGCGATGCCCTGCTCTTCCGCCCAACGCGCGACGGTGTCGTAATCGATCTGGATCAGGGCGGCGACGTATTTGCGCCGGTCGCCGATCACCACGCATTCCTTGACATAGGGGCTGGATTTGGCGGCGTTCTCGATCTCGGTCGGCGACAGATTCTTGCCGCCGGCGGTGATCATGATGTCCTTGATCCGGTCGACGATGCGGATATGGCCGTCGACCTCTTCCCCGACATCGCCGGTGTGCAGCCAGCCGTCGCGGATGGTGTCGCGGGTCGCGGCCTCGTTCTTGTAATAGCCGGCGAAGACCGAGCCGCCCCGCACCAGGATTTCGCCGGTGGCGGGATCGAGCTTCACCTCCACCCCCTCGACGGCGGTGCCGACCATGCCCGGCCGGGCATCCTCGGGCGCCTGGCCGACGGCCACGCCCGAGGTCTCGGTCTGGCCATAGGCCTCGACCAGCGGCACGCCGATGGTGCGGAAGAAGCGCAGGATTTCAGGCGAAATGGGCGCGGCGCCGGTGATTGCCACATGTGCCCGGCGCAGGCCGATGAAGTTCTGCAGTGCCCGGAACACCAGCAGATACCAGAGCCCGAAGCGCAGCCGCTCGACCATCGTCCAGTCACGGCGCGGCTTCCAGGCAAGCGGCGTGCAGTCGCGGACCGCCCGGTCGAACAGCGCCTTCCGCCAGCCGCCGGTCTCGGCCATCTTGATGTGGATCGCCGCGTGCAGCTTTTCCCAGATCCGCGGTACGCCCATGAAGAAGCTGGGCGCCACCTCGCGCAGATCCGACTGCACCGTGCGCAGGCTTTCGCCGAACGAGATCCGGCTGCCCAGATAGAGCGGTGCGAAATTGGTCATCGCCTGTTCGGCGACATGGCAGAGCGGCAGATAGCTGAGGCTGGAGGCCTCGCCATCCAGATGCAGCCGCGCGACCAGCCCGGGCACGACATGGGTGATGTTGCGATAGGTGATCACGGCGCCCTTGGGCTTTCCGGTCGAGCCCGAGGTGTAGATCATGAGCGCGGTATCATCGAGCGTCTGGGCATCGAGCAGCGCATCGGCGCGGCCGGGATCGGCGGCATGGTGTTCGGCGCCCAGCCGTTCCACCTCGTCGAAGGGGATCAGGTCGGGCTCGTCATAGCCGCGCAGGCCGCGCATGTCGACGACCACGATCCGGCGCAGCCGCGGCAGCTCCGCCCGCCTCTCCAGCACCTTGTCGGCCTGTTCCTGATCTTCGACCACCACCACGTCGACATCGGCATGGGCGAGCACATAGGCCACCTCCCCCGCCGGGCTGGTCGGATAGACGCCGACGGTGACCGCACCGATGATGCCGGTGCCCAGCTGGGCGATCACCCATTCGGCGCGGTTTTCGGACAGCACGCCGACATGGCCGCCGGCGCCCACCCCCAGCACCTCCAGCCCCAGGCCGAAGGCGCGGGCGCGCTCGAAATAGCCGGCCCAGGTGATCGGCTGCCAGATGCCGTAATCCTTCTGGCGGATCGCGAGCCGGTCGCCCTGCCTGCGGGCATGCTCGCGCAGCATCTGGGGCATGGTCAGGGTCGGAATCGCCATGGTCATGACAGCCACCGCTTACGCCGCTTGTAATGCTTGATGTCTCGGAAGGACCGGCCGCCGCCATCCTCGCCGCCATGGCCCAGATAGAACTCCTGCACGTCCTGATTGGCGGCAAGCTGGGCCGGCGTGCCATCGATCACCACCCGGCCGCTTTCCATGATGTAGGCATAATCGGCGATCGCGAGCGCGATCGCGGCATTCTGTTCCACCAGCAGCACCGCGGCCCCGCGCTCGCGGTTGATGCGCAGCACGATCGAGAAGATTTCTTCCACCACCATGGGGGCGAGGCCCAGCGACGGCTCGTCGAGCATGATCAGCTGCGGCTCCGCCACCAGCGCCCGGCCGATGGCCAGCATCTGCTGCTCCCCGCCCGACAGATAGCCGGCCAGCCCCTTGCGGCGCTCTTTCAGCCGCGGGAAATAGCCGTAGACCATGGCCAGCGCATCGTCGGTGGACCCGGCGCTGCCGGCGCTGCGGGCATAGGTCGCGGCGATCAGGTTCTCTTCGACCGTCAGATCCTCGAAGACCCGGCGGCCTTCCATCACGTGGAACAGCCCGTCATGGACCAGCCGGTCGGGTTCCCGCCCCCAGGCCTCGCGGCCGCGGAAGCGGACATGGCCGGCGGTCAGCCCGCCATTCTCCAGCCGGATCAGGCCGGACACGGTCTTGAGCGTGGTCGACTTGCCGGCGCCATTGGCGCCCAGCAGGGCCACGATCGCGCCGGGGGCGACGCGGATCGACAGCCCGCGCAGCACCTGCACCGTGTGATTGTAGACGACCTCTATGTTCTCGATATCGAGCAGAGGATCGGGAGAGGCTGACGTCATCGGCAGGGCCCCGGTGGCTGTGGCCGGCCCGGGCACAGGGGCCCGGGCCGGCCTTGGGTCGGATGAGGTCAGGTGAGCGCGATCCAGTCGGAGGCCGGCACGTAGCGCTTTTCCGAGAACTTCACCTGATAGATGCGGCCCACCGGCACCGAATGGGTCTTCATCGAAATCGGCAGGCCGATGATGCCGCCGGTGTCCCAGTTCTCGATGCTCTCCAGTGCCGCCTTCATGTTTTTGGCGGTCATCTCCTGGCCGCCCTCCAGTACCCGCCGGGCGATTTCGGCAAAGAGCATGCCGGTGAACCAGCTGGCGACATAGGGGACGGGGCGATAGGTCACGTCCGGCGCATGCTGCTTCGTCCAGGCCCGCATGGCCTCGAAATTGGCGCCGCTGGCATCACTGTCGTAATAGTTGTAGGGCATCACCCCCATGAAGCCGTCTGACGGCTCGCCCACCTGATCGATCAGCAGCTTGTCCATGGTGTAATAGGTGCCCATGAACTTCGTCTTCAGGCCCATCTGCTTCATCTGAACGATGAATTCATTGATTGGCGACAGCACATAGCCGTGGAAGATCACATAGTCGGGGCGCGAGCGGCGCAGCTTCAGCACCTCGGCCGAGACGTCGACGCTGCCGGGTTTGGTCACGATCTCGTCGACCAGTTCGATGCCCAGCGCCTTGGCGCGCGCCTTGGCCGAGGCGATCGGGTCGCGGCCGAATTCGGTGTCGCTGTAGACCAGCGCCAGCTTCGGTGCCGAGCCGCCCGAGGCCTCGTTCTTGATGTATTGCAGCAGGATGCCGACCTGCTCGGCATAGCTGGGGCCGGCGATGAAGTGATAGGGGTAGCGGCCGGGATCGGCCAGTTCCGAGGCGAAGCTCGCCCCCGACATCACCGTCGTGCCCAGCTGGACCAGTTCCGAGGCGATCGCCTTTTCGAAGCCGGTGCTGTCGCCGAAATAGAAGGGCGGCTTGTGGGCGGCGGTGATCTTCTTGAAGGCCGCCACCGACACGTCGACCTTGTAGCCGGTGTCTTCCATCACATAGCGCAGCTGGCGCCCGGCGACGCCGCCATTGGCGTTCTTCCATTCGACGAAATCGTTCAGCCCCTGATGGCCGGCGATGCCGGCAAAGGCGAAGACGCCGGTCATCGGCAGCGAGCCGCCGATCACGATGTCGTCGGCGGCAAGCGCCATCCGCGGGTCGAGCCCGGTCTTGAGCGCCAGGCCGAGAGCCGCGGCACCGCCGCCATATTTCAGGAGATCGCGGCGCGAAACGCCACGCATGATGCTGGACATGGGTGTCTCCTCCCTGAAAGGACGCCTGCCGCCGGTTCGTGCCGGCGGTCGTTGACGATCATGCAGGCCCGCGGCACCCCTCAGGTGCGGAAGGGCCAGAGATGGAAGAACCGCCGGAGCCTGCGCCACATCTCGGCGAGGCCATGGGGTTCGAAGATCAGGAACAGGACGATCAGCAGACCGAAGATCACTTCGCGCATCGGCGAAAGCACGACCGGGGCCTGCGGGTAGAAGGGCGTGACCATGGTGGTGACGAAGCGCAGCGCCTCGGGCACCAGGGTCATGAAGATCGCCCCCAGGATGCCGCCCAGGATCGAGCCCATCCCGCCGACGATGATCGCGGCCAGGAAGAAGATCGACATGGTGAGCGGGAAGCTTTCGGGCGTCACCACCCGGAAGAAATAGGCGAAGAGCCCGCCGGCGACCCCGGCATAGAAGGAGCTGAGCGCAAAGGCGTAGAGCTTCCAGCGCAACAGGTCGATGCCCAGAACCTCGGCCGAGATGTCGCGGTCGCGGATGGCGATGAAGGCACGGCCGACCCGGGTGCGGAACAGGTTGCGCGCGCCCATGCAGGCGATGACCGCCACCCCCATGATCAGCCAGTACATCGACCGGTCGTCGCCCAGCACCAGGCCGAAGAGGTCGGCCGGCGGCACCTGCAGCCCGCCGATGCCGCCGGTGACCGGGTCCCAATGGGCGAAGACGAAATGGGCGATGACCGAGGCGGCGAGCGTCGCGATCGCGAGATAGAGCCCTTTGACCCTGAGCGAGGGCAGGCCGACCAGCACGCCGAAGGCGGCGGAGGCAAGCCCCGCCAGCGGCAGGGTCAGGATGAAGGGCACCCCCCAGCGACTGGCGAGCACCGCGACCGTATAGCCGCCGATCCCCATGAAGGCCGCCTGGCCGAGCGAGATCTGGCCGGTGAAACCGGTCAGGATGTTGAGCCCGGTGGCGCTGATCACGTTGATCGCGACCAGACAGGCCAGATAGATGGTGTAGTCGTTGCCGATCAGGGGGAAGACCAGGATGGCGACGATCAGGGCCGCGAACCACGCCCGGCGCACGGGCGTGTCGAAGATCATCTCGTCGGCGATATAGCTGGTCTTGGCGTCACCGATACGCATCGCGATCCGGTCTCCGGTGCGGTGGTGGCGAAGGGAACGGGGGCAGACACCCGGTCAGAGACGCTCGATCTCGCGGGTGCCGAACAGGCCGTAGGGGCGGACGATCAGGATCGCCGCCAGCAGAGAGAAGGTGGCGAGCTGGCGGTATTCACCGCCCAGATAGGTGCCGGCGATGGTTTCGATCCAGCCCACGAACAGCCCGCCGATCAGCGCGCCCATAATGCTGTCGAGCCCGCCCAGGATCACGATCACCAGGATCGACAGCCCGACCACGCCCATCTGCGGGCTGAGCCCGCCGCTGGCCGCGACCAGGATGCCCGAGATCGCGGCCGCAAAGGCCCCGGCCATCCAGGCTGCCGAGAACACCTTGGGCACGGCGATGCCCATCGAATAGGCCGCCGCCTGATCGGAGGCCGTGGCGCGGAGTGCCACACCGCCGCGGGAGAAGCGGAAATAGAGCAGATAGACCACGATCACGCAGGCCGCGATCACGAAGGCCCAGCCCGATTTCGGCGCCACGAACATCTCACCGATCATGATCGGCTCTCGCGGCAGGAAATCGGGCAGCAGCTGCGGATCGGCGGTCCAGAGCATTTCGGCGAGGCCGATCAGCACGCTGGCGATGCCCACCGTCACCATCACCACCGAGATCGGGTTCTCGCCCAGCATCGGCCGGATCGCGACCCGTTCGATCACGCCGCCCAGAAGCGACCCGCCGATCACCGCCAGCGGCAGCGACACATACCAGGGCCAGTCCAGGATGCCGGCAAAGGTGAGGAACAGATAGGCCGAGAACATCATCATCTCGCCGACGGCGAAATTGATGACCCGCGTCGCCTTGTAGATGATCACGAAACCAAGGGCGATCAGGGCATAGAGCCCGCCGGTCGCCAGCCCTGCAAGGCTGACTTCGCCGAAGAACAGCCAATCCAACGGCCGCCTCCTTCCACATACAGGATGCCAGGCAAGGGGGTGTCTGGTCGGACGGGACCCGTCGGAGGACCGGGACGACCGGCGGTCAGGCCGCCGCCTGGCCCGCCTCCAGCCGTGCACGCATCTGCCCGACATCGCCCGCCCCCAGATAGGCGCGGATGACCTCGGGATCCTTCTGGACGTCGGCCGGCCGGCCGGCGGCGATGCGCCTGCCGAAATTCAGCACCGCGACATGATCGGAAATGTCCATCACCAGGCCCATATCGTGTTCGACCATGAGCACGGTGACGCCCCATTCCTCTTTCACGTCCAGGATGAAGCGGGCCATATCCTCGCGTTCCTCGCGGTTCATGCCCGCCACCGGCTCGTCCAGCATCAGCACGGTCGGCCGCATGGCGAGCGCGCGCGCCAGCTCCACCCGCTTCTGCAGGCCATAGGGCAAGGCACCGACCGGCAGGCCGCGGATATGGTCGATTTCCAGGAAATCGATGATCCGCTCTTCCACCTCCTGCCGCAGCCGCGCTTCTTCCGCCCGCGCCCGGCCGCGATAGATCAGCGCGTCGACCAGCCCGGTCTTCAGATGGACATGCGCGCCGAGCTTGATGTTGTCGAGCACGGTCATGCCGCGGAACAGGGCGATGTTCTGGAAGGTGCGGGCCAGCCCCAGCGCGGCACGGGCCGGCGGCTTCAGGCGACTGACGTCGCGGCCGCGAAAGCGCACGGTACCGGTGTTCGGCTTGTAGAAACCCGAGATGGCGTTGAACAGCGAGGTCTTGCCCGCGCCGTTGGGGCCGATCACGGTGGTGATCGAACCCTCCTCGACGGTGAGCGACACATCGGTCAGGGCAGCCACGCCGCCAAACTTCAGACCGACACCCTCAACTTCGAGTATGGCCGTCATGTCGCGCCCGCCCGACGGCAGACGCGCGGATGCACCTCTCCCGTCTCCCCGGCACGGGCGCATCCGTGCCGTCGATGGTGACCGTTCACCGGTAATGTCTCCCTCCCTCGCGGGGCGGTCTTTATTATTTTAGAACCACTCCCGTCCCTTCAGGCTAGGAAACTGTCCGGTAGGTGTCAATCGACATTACCCACGGGTAAGAAGATTTCCACGCCGTAAAAGCGACAGCCCGCGTCCCCGGAGGTCCAGGGGCGCGGGCTGGCCGCAAACGGATAGATTGCACCGGTGGAACCCGGCCGGATCGGCGCCGGTCAGACGGCGACGAAGCGCCAGATGCCGTCCTCGCCGGTCTCGCGGCGGATGGCGTTGCGGTGGACCAGATTGTTGATATGGGCCAGCGCCTCGCCGGTGGCGAAGACCAGCTGTTGGGCATCCAGCTTGCGGTTGCCGAACAGCAGCGGGAACGTGTCGCGCACGGTGCAGGGCCCGGCGCGGCAGGCGGTCAGGATCGCGTCCAGCCGGTCGTGGTGATGGGCGGCCAGCGCCTCGACCCGGTGATGCAGGCCATAAAACGGCGCGTCATGGGCCGGCAGCACCAGCGTGTCTTCGGGCAGTTCAAGGAATTGCGGCATGTCGGCCAGGAACATCGCCAGCGGGTCGCCGTCGGGTTCGGTCGGCCAGACCGCGACATTGGGGCTGATCCGGGGCAGGACCTGATCGCCCGAAATCAGCACCTTGCGCTTTTCGGAATAGAGCGAGACATGCTCGACGGCATGGCCGCGGCCGATCAGCACCTGCCATTCGTCGCCGCCGAAGGCGACCTTCGCCTCGCGGCTCATGCGCAGGAAGCTTTGCGGCAGTTCCGATACGCCCTTGCGATAGCCGCTGGTGCGGCCGTGGATGCCCTCGATCTCGTCGGTGGTCAGCCCCGCCTTGCGGTAATAGGAGAGCCTGGCGTCATGGGCGCCCGAGGCGACCTCGAACCACACCGCCCGCGCCATCAGCCATTCACCCAGCGAGGCATGGAAACGCGCGCCCTCCCAGCGGCGCACCATCCAGCCGGCCAGACCCATATGGTCGGGATGGTAGTGGGTGACGACCACGTCGACCACCGGCCGGCCGCCGAGCGTCGCCTCGAACACCTGCTCCCACAGATCGGTGGTCATGCGGGTGTTGATACCGGTATCGACGACGGTCCAGCCCTCGGGCCCGTCGACCAGCCAGAGATTGATGTGGTTGAGCGCGAAGGGCAGCGGCATCCGGACCCAGAAGACGCCCGGCGCGACCTCCAGGCTCTGCCCCGGCTCCGGGCGGGTGGTCAGGGGATAGACGACCCCGGCGGCACGATCCATGTCTTGGCCTTTCCTTGCATCACCTCCCCCTCGTCAGACAGATCCGTCTTCTCAGATCCCGGCCCCCGCCTCTGCGGGCGTTCGGACCGTCGTCGTCTGCGGCACAGGCTTTCCCGCGGCTTCTGGGCGGCCGCCTTGGAAAACCGCGCCGCAGCCGGGGCCTGGCGGTCGCCCGCCACGGCCCCGGTGCATGCGCATGTTCCTGGCGATCAGGCCGCGAACTGCTCGGGGCTGAGCGCCATGATCGAGGCCGAGCCGGCCTTGACGGTGCGGGCAAGCCCGGCCGCGAGCGGCAGGACCTGCTCGGCATAGAAGCGGGCGGTGATCAGCTTCGCTTCCAGGAAGGCCGCATCGTCGGCACCTTCCGAAAGACCGCGGATCGCGGCCGCGGCCGAGATCGCCATCATCCAGCCGCCGGCCACCGTGCCCATCAGCCGGGCATAGGCGGTGGCACCAGACAGCACGGACTGGGCATCGCTGCCGGCCCGGGCGATCAGCCAGTCGGTGGCATCGTCGGCGGCAGCCACCGCCTCGGCCAGCGCGGCGGCGATGGTCGCGGCATCGTCGCCCTCCACCGCCTTCAGCGCGTCAGCGGCAGCGCCCATCTCGGCGACCAGCGCCTTGATCGACTGGCCATTGTCCATCGACAGCTTGCGGCCGACCAGATCCATGGCCTGAATACCATTGGTGCCCTCGTAGATCAGGCAGATGCGGGCGTCGCGCAGATGCTGGGCGGCGCCGGTCTCTTCCACATAGCCCATGCCGCCATGGATCTGGACACCGGTCGAGGCCAGCTCGAAGCCGAGATCCGTCGACCAGCCCTTCACGATCGGGATCATCACCTCCACCCGGCGCTGGGCCTGGCGGCGGGCATCCGCATCCTCGGTATGGCGGGCGCGGTCGATCATCGCGGCGGTGTAAAGGCCGAGCGCACGGGCGGCTTCGGTCTGCGACTTCATCAGCATCAGATTGCGGCGCACATCCGGATGCATGATCAGCGGTGCCGCACCCTCGGCGCCGGCAGCGCGGCCCTGGCGGCGCTCCTGCGCATAGGCGAGCGCCTGCTGATAGGCGCGTTCCGCGATCGCATAGCCCTGAATGCCGACATTCAGCCGGGCATTGTTCATCATGGTGAACATGTACTGCAGGCCGCGATTCTCTTCGCCGATCAGATAGCCGGTGGCACCGCCACCGTCGCCGAACTGCATCACCGCGGTCGGGCTGCCATGGATGCCGAGCTTGTGCTCCAGGCTTGCGCAGCGCAGGTCGTTGCGCTGGCCCAGCGTGCCATCGGCATTGACCAGGAATTTGGGCACGATGAACAGCGAGATGCCCTTCACCCCCGCCGGCGCATCCGGGGTGCGCGCCAGCACCAGATGAACGATGTTCTCGGTCAGGTCGTGCTCGCCATAGGTGATGAAGATCTTGGTGCCGGTGATGGCATAGGTGCCGTCATCCTGCTTCACCGCCTTGGTGCGCAGCAGCGCCAGATCGGAACCCGCCTGCGGCTCGGTCAGGCACATGGTGCCGGTCCACTCGCCCGAGACCAGCTTTTCCAGATAGGTCTGCTTCTGCGCGTCGGAGCCGTGGGCGGTCAGCGCCTCGACCGCACCGATGGTGAGCAGCGGGCAGAGGCCCCAGGCCATGTTGGCCGAATTCCACATCTCGGCGCAGGCCGAGGCGACCGTAATCGGCAGACCCTGGCCGCCGAATTCCGGCTCGAACGGGATCGAGTTCCAGCCGCCGTCGACGAACTGGCGATAGGCCTCGCGCCAGCCTTCCGGCGTGCGGACCACGCCGTTTTCGACCTTGGAACCCGTCTGATCGCCGGTGCGGTTCAGCGGCGCGATCACGCCGCCGGCCAGCTTGCCGGCTTCTTCGAGGATGGCGTCCACGGTGTCGGGGGTCGCCGCATCGCAGCCCGGAAGCTGCGACAGGCCTTCGATGTCGACGATCTCGCGCATTACGAAGCGCATGTCGCGGATGGGTGCCGTGTAACCGAACATGGATGTCCTCGAAGTCTCGGGGCCTTGGAGAAGGCTCGGGGCCGTGGGAGAGGGATGCAGATGACTGGAAAGATCGACCGGCCAGCGTGAAAAGCAAACGCTCGCTTGGCAATATTCCACCACCAGGGGTCGCCCGAAGGACCCCTCTGGTACAAGCCGGCCCCTCGATGCGACCGCCACCCGCCGCAAGGCAGGCTGCTTTCGCCCGACGTTATAGCATCTGCGGCAGACGCATGCAGGGGATAAACGTCACGAGGCCCGGCACCGCCGCCTGCACAGGCGACGGGCCGGGCCCCGGAAGGCGCAAGGCGGGGCTGTGATCAGTCGGCCGCCTGACGGCGGGCAGCCGACGGCGCGGGCGTGACGGCCGCGGCCGAGAAGGCCTCGGTCGCCAGCGCGGTCAGACGGGTCGCCTCGTCCATATAGTCGCGCACGGCCTTTTGCGCGAAGCCGTTCGCCATCTCGATGAAGTCCACCGGCGTGCGGCAGGCGCCGAGTTGCTTCTGGCTGGCGAAGTCGTCATTCAGCCGCCCCATCACGAAGCGGCCGTATTCCTGTGCGATCCGCCCGGCCGCATCTACGACCGCGCGGTTGATCTGGAACCAGGTCTCCACGGCCTCGCGGCCGCCGGTCATCATGGTGTCGAAAGACACCGGCGGCAGAAGCGCCGTCTCGGGTGCTGCGGATGTCGAGGGGCTGGCGGTCATGGCTGTTTCCTCCACCTCAGGGGGGCGGTGCGACAGCAGGGGTCGCATTCATCTTTCGTTTACCCTGTCACAAAAATCAATACCTTGATCTGCATCAACTTCCGGTCGGTTTCATGTGCCGATAAACGCCGAATCGAGCCCCAGCTCCGTCATCCGGGTGCCGGCCACCGATATCGAGGTCGTCACCATCTGCGGGTGATCCTGATCGATCCGCTGGCGGGGTGAGGCGCGTCAATTCGCGCCCGAGGCCCGCCGGATGAAATCGCCGACGGCAGTGCCGCGCAGCATGGCCAGGCGATAGGCGAACATCGCCCCGCGCTTGCGGAGATCCGTGGTCGCCATCTTGTCGCGCAGCTGCTTCAGCCGTTCGGTGTCGAGCATCTCGCAGGCAGCCGGTGACCGCAGAATGCCCTCGACCGTGCTGTCCAACAGCTCCGGCTTGGCCGTCAGGGCTTCATGCCAGTCCGGTGCCTGCAGACCACGGCGACGCTCCGCCAGCACCTCGCGTGGCAGACGGTCGGTCATGGCGCGGCGCGCGAGCGCACGCCCGCCGCCATTCTCGACAAAGATCTCGTCCGGCACCCGCATCGCAAACTCGATCAGACGGATATCCGAGGTCGGATCCCGGCTGTCCAGCCCCCAGCCGGCCAGCGTGCCCTTGTGATAGTTTCCGCCGTCAATGCGTCGCAACACCCTGAGACGCAATTCGATGCTGTCGAGGCTTGGGCGATAGGAGAGGTCGAAACCGGCCTTCTTCGCCGCTTCGAAGGCCCGGGCCCGCTTGTCCGGGTGCAGCAGGGAAATGTTGGCAAGGTCGGTATCCCGACCGGCCAGCTTCATAAGCCCGGTCCATACCTTTGCCGGCAAGGCCGGGCCGATGGACTGCGCCAGCATGCCCCGCCACCGCCACTGCCCGCCGGCGCGGACATGGCCGCGCGCCTCTTTGAACCAGCGCAGGAGCCGCCCGGACAGAAAGAGCTGGGGATAGAAGGTATAGCCGTCATAGCTGAGGCTCATATTCCCCATCTGCCCCGACAGCACGACGCGATGCCCGGCCTTCCGGGCCATGTCGTTGATCTGATGGATCCAGACATGATTGCAGGGGTTGAGGATCGGCCGGTCCATGAATTCGAAGCCCGTCCCCAGCATCTCCATTGGTGACGTGCCGTCGTTGATCACGCGCACATGATCGACATTCGGATACAGCCGGGCGGTCGCCGAGGCCAGCGGCCATTCATCGGCCATCCGGTCACGATCGACGAACCGGTCGTCATAGCCGGGGCGGACCGTCGAGGTATAGGCCGTTACCCGACCTGGCGCGATCAGACGCGCGGCCGTGGCCGTCACCGACGAACTGTCGAGCCCGGAACTCAGATGGGTCGCCACCTTGTCGCCCGCGCCTCTCAGCCGGCAACGCACCGCCCGGTCCAGTTCAGTGCGCAGGGCCTCGGCATATTCGTCACGGCTGGACAGGCGAAGCGGCAGCGGCGCGGGGTTCCACCAGCGCTCGGCACGGACGCCGCCATCGGCCGTCACCACCGCACGGTGGCCGGGCAGAAGGCGTTCGATGCCTTCGAAGAAGGAATTGGTCCCCAGCTCCGGCAGCAGAGCCAGGAAGCCGTTGAGCCGCTCCATATCGGGCGCCATGCGCAGCCAGGGCAGTGCGAGCAGACCGCGGGGCATGCTCGCCACGGCAAAGAACCGGCCACCGCCGGGCAGGGTTCCGGCGTGGTAGTGCAGCGGCATGGCGCCCAGATGGTCGCGGGCCATCAGCAGGCGGCGTTCGCGGGTATCCCAGACGACGAATGCGAAATCACCGTAGAAATGGTGGACGCAGTCCAGCTCCCAGCGCTCGAACGCCGCCATGGCCAGATCCGAATCCGCCATGGTTTTCAGCCGGTCGGCGCTGATGCCCAGCTCCTGCGCCAGATCCTCGCGGTTATCCAGGCGCAGATCGGCCACCATCACGAAGCGGCCGCCGGCGCCTTCCACCGGCTGGCGGTCGTAAATGTCTTCGGGCAGCGACGGGTTGAGCCGCAGCCCGATGGTGATCCGGTCGTCGCCCCACATCTGATCCCCCGCCCCTGGCCGGGCATGCGGGGTGTAGATGGCCTGCGCAGCAAGCATCCGGGTCAGTGCGGCATCACCATCCGTGTTGCCGTCGAACTGCCAGAAAGCGGCGAGCGCGGTCATGCGCGGGTCCTCCGGCTCGGGAGAACGGCACGGCAGATGGCAGGGTCAGACAGGCTCATGAGGCAATACGTCCCGGGAAATGCGAACCGGCCCGGATCATAGCCGATTCCGGGCCGGTCACACATCCTGTCTTTAGGCGTTCATCGGCCTTCAGGCGCGCCCCGAGACCAGGCGGCGGAAGAGCTGAACCGGCCGCGCCGGCTCGGGACCATGCGGCTGCAGCACCAGGAACTCGGCCCAGCGCGCAATCGGCCGGTCATCCGGTGCCGCAACCGTGGTGAAGCCGCAATCGAGCAGCATGACGAACTGGTCGGGCAGGACATGGCCATGGGCGCGGATCTCGCCCTCATAGCCCATGTGCTCACGCAGCGTGCGGGCAATGGTGAAGCCGCGGCCGTCGCGGAATTTCGGGAAATCGATCACCACCAGATCGATGGCGTCCAGCACCTCGCGCAGCCGCTCGGGCCGGGCATCCGCCCCCAGCGCCACGCCGCGCGCCAGCTCGTCGCCTGCAATCTCTGGCGTGCCGGCCCGGGCGGCCAGGAAACGGGCCAGCGGCAGGATGGTTTCGGGCGAGGTTACCGCCTCGCCCTCGGCCGCCACCTGCCAGCGATCCGCGATCGGCTGCCCCTGATCATTTAGCAGAGCCATAGAGCGCTTCCTTGAACGGGGTGATGCCGATGCGGCGATAGGTGTCGATGAAGGTCTCGCCGGCCTCGCGGCGGGCGACATGGACGTTGACGATGGTCTCGATCGCATCGACCACGTCTTCATACGAGACCGACGGGCCCAGGATCTGCCCCACGGCCGCCTGCTCGTCCGCCGCACCGCCCAGCGTGATCTGATAGGCTTCGACACCGCCCCGGTCCAGGCCCAGAATGCCGATATTACCGATATGGTGATGGCCGCAGGCATTGATGCAGCCCGAGATGTTCAGCGTCAGCCGGCCGATATCGTGCTGCCGGTCCAGATCGGCGAAGCGCTCGGCGATCCGCTGGGCGACGGGGATGCTGCGGGCGGTGGCCAGTGCGCAGTAATCCATGCCCGGGCAGGCGATGATATCGCTGACCAGCCCGATATTCGCGGTCTCGAGCCCGGTGCCCTGCAAGGCCTGCCACAGCGCGTACAGCGCGTCCTGGCGGACATGGGGCAGAACCAGGTTCTGTTCATGCGCCACGCGGATCTCGCCGAAGGAGTGCCGGTCGGCGAGATCGGCGACCAGGTCCATCTGCGCATCGGTGGCATCGCCCGGAATGCCGCCCACCGGCTTCAGCGAGATCACCGCCGAGATGTAGCCCGGCTGCTTGTGCGGGTTGGTGTTGGTCCGCACCCAGGCCGCAAAGGCCGGATCCGCGGCTTTCGCGCGCTCGAAGGCATCGGAAACGGCCGGCAGGGTCTCGAAATCCGGGTCGACGAAGCGGGCGGCGATCGCCTCGACCACCTCCGGCTCAAGCCGGTAGCCCTCGGCATCCATCGCCGCGAATTCTTCCTCGACCATCTCGCGGAAACGCTCGGGCTTCGTCTCACGGACCAGGATCTTGATCCGGGCCTTGTAGAGATTGTCGCGCCGGCCGAGGGCGTTATAGACCCGCAGCACCGCTTCCATGTAGCGCAGGAAATCCGGCACCGCCACCCAGTCGGCAACCCTGGTTGCCACGATCGGCGTGCGGCCCAGCCCGCCGCCGACATGGATCTCGAACCCGATCTCGCCCGCCGCATTGCGCTTCGCCAGCACGCCGATATCGTGCAGCCGCACGGCTGCCCGGTCATTCGGGCTGCCGGTGATGGCGATCTTGAACTTGCGCGGCAGGAAGGTGAATTCCGGGTGGTCGGTCGACCACTGGCGCAGGATTTCGGCGAAGATGCGTGGATCGACCACTTCGTCCGCGGCCGCCCCCGCGAACTGATCGGTGGTCACGTTGCGGATGCAGTTGCCGCTGGTCTGGATGGCATGGATGTCGGCATCGGCCAGCACCTCGAGAATGTCGGGCGTGTCGACCAGCCGCGGCCAGTTGAACTGGATGTTCTGCCGGGTGGTGAAATGGCCATAGCCCCGGTCATAGACCCGGGCGACATAGGCCAGCTGGCGCATCTGGTCGGAGGACAGCACGCCATAGGGCACGGCCACCCGCAGCATATAGCCGTGCAGCTGCAGATAGAGGCCGTTCATCAGCCGGAAGGAGCGGAACTCCTCTTCGGTCAGCTCGCCGGCGATGCGGCGCTCCACCTGACGGCGGAAGACCTCGGCGCGATCCTTCAGGAAAGCGCGGTCCTGCTCGTCGTAATTGTAGATGCCGGCGGTCGCGCGATGCTGCGGCCGGGGGGCGTCGGTCACCGGCGGCGCCGGCGGCCAGCCGGTCTCCCCCGCCTGCTTGCCCAGATCGGCACGCACGCTGGGGCCACGGCTGCGGATGCTCTCCCGCCGGGTGGTCGGCACCGGGCGGTCGCCGTCCACCTGGGCCGGCGCCTCGGCCACCGAGACGACCTCCTGACGACGCTCACCTTCGGCCGCAAGCGCACGCCCGGCCTCCAGCGTGTCGCGGTCGAAGACGGCGGCACCATCCACCCGTTCCACCCAGTCACCGGCCTGGTTCAGCCAGACGGCGACGCCGTCGGTCAGGCGGTTGGCGGAAATCACATGCAAGCTCATGACCCGAACTCCTGCTCACCGCCGGCTGCGGGGACCGTCGGTGAAGGGGCAATCCGCGACGACGTTGTTGTTTCGCGGCTTAATCCACACACGGAGATCATATATACGGCCAATGCCGAGAATTGCAACGCAATCCGATGTGAATAAAGGTGATGCCTGCATTGATGCCGGGACAATCTCACCAGAGATAGGCTCAGCCCGGGCCAGGCAGAAACCTTCCGGTAGAAATCCCAGAGAAAAACACACAAGCCTTGTTTAATCAGGCGTCCGGGGTGTAGAGGTGCTGAACCACCTCGACGCCGCGGAGCGCGAAGCGGCCGACCGAGGCGACCTGCTGGTCCGCCCCGTCCAGCGCATCGACGAAGGCCTGCGACAACAGCAGGCTGCGATCGACCGAGCGGCACATGGCGGCGATGCGGGCGACCTCGTTTACCGCCGGGCCGACGACGGTGAAATCCAGCCGGTCGGGGCCACCGACATTGCCATAGAAAACCGAGCCCACATGCAGGGCGAGATATAGCCCGGTGGAGGGCAGGTCCGCCCCCTCGCGCATTCGCGCCAGATCGCCGAGGCCCTGCCGGGCCGCAGCGGCGGCGGCCAGCGCCCGTTCCGCGGCCGCATGACGGTCGTCGGCAGGGAAGACGGCCAGAATGCCGTCGCCCATGAACTTCAGGACTTCGCCACCCTCGGCATGGATGGCGGCGACCACCGGTTCGACATGGTCGTTCAGGAATGGGATCACCTGATCCGGCGGCAGGCTGCCGCTGATCCGCGTCCAGTCGCGCAGATCGCTGAACCACAGCACGGCGTCGCGCTTTTCAGCGACCCCGCGCACGATCCGCCCCGACATCACCTGGCGGGCGACGTCGCGGCCCAGATAGGTGCGAGCGATGGTATGAGCGATGCCGGAGAGCGAGGCCGCGCGCATCGCCAGCCCCAGGGACGGCATGATCGCCAGCACCGCCGCCACCTCCGCCTCGCCGAACCCATCCGGATGATCGGTGATCCACGAGACGTAGACGCATTCCATGCCACCCACACCAATCCCGTCGCCCCCGGTGCCGCCGAAGCGGACGATGGTGGCCAGATAGCCGGTCTGGCCCTCGGCGCGCAGCTCGGCCAGATAGCTGAATTCGCTGTCGGTCGCCGGCGACAGCAGGCGCAGCAACATCGGCGCGCCGCTCTGCTCCAGATGATTGAACGGGCTGTTCGCCCAGCTGTCCGGATCATGGTCGCGGCCATAGGCGATCACCGCCGTCTCATCCTCTCCGGACCGCCAGCGAAAGGCATGCCCTTCAAGGATCGGGTGCAGGGTGTCGCAGACCATGTTGGCGCGGGTCAACGGCACACCCGCCGCCCGCAACCGCTCGGCCGTGCCGTTCAGCAGCGCCTGTTCACCGTCTCCGGCAAGGCCGGTGTCCAGGATCCAGCGGCAGATATCCCCGACGTCGATCGCCATGCCCGGCCTCTTTCGCAAAGCTCCACATCCCGACCGCCTGATATAGACTGGCCGTCGGATGATACCATGCGCGGAGCCGGCCGATGTCGCAACGCCACCTCTTCCTGCGTCTTGCAACCGTCACGCGGCGCGACCGCCATCTGGCGACGGATCAGGTCGCCGATGCCGTGGGCGCCGCCGGGGGCTGGATCGACGGCCACAACCAGTTCTCGAACAAGATGACCACGCTGCGTTTCACCCTGCCCGCGGGCGGTCTGGTGCCGCTCCGCAGCCGGCTGGCCGATCTCAACCTGGCCCTGACCGACGAAGCCGCCGCCGCCCTGGACGCGACCATCGCCGCCGGCCATGCCCCGGACCGCGAGGTCTCGGCCAGTTTTCAGCTGACCTTCATCCACGACGAACCGGATCTCAGGATCGACATTCCGGCCGTGCCGGGGTGATCTGCGGGTGGAAGGTCACACCGCCTGCCAGTCGGGCGTGCGCAGAAAGAAGCAGGTCAGATTGTATTTTACCCCGCGCACCGGCGGTGCGCCGCGGTGGAGATGGGTCCAGAAGGGCGGGAACAGGACCAGCAGGCCTTTGGTCGGCTTGATAGCGACCTGCTGATACGGGAATTCGGTGTGCCCGCCCTCTTCCACCGTGCGCAGATAGCAGAGCGCCGAAACGAAGCGGTCATAGGTGTCGCGCGGGCCGGCGTCGATATGCCAGCCGAAGCCCTGGCCGGGTTCGATCTTCTCGATGATCGGCACGCTCATCCGGTGGTTCGACGGCGCGGTCATCCGCATCACGGACTGGTACTTCTGCGCATAGGCGCCGAGGGCCTTGTAGAGCGCCGCTTCCACCGGCGCCATCAGGTCGTCCCAATGCGGCCCTTCCATCGAGGCCATCACGCCGCTGCGGTTGGCGCTCTGGCCCGCAGCCGTGCGGCTGGCGAAACGGCTTTCGTCCTGTTCGAAACGGGCGATCAACTGGTCGCAAAGAGCGTCCGGAAGGGCATGGGGAAAAGCGTCGACGAAGGCCGGCTGGGGCGGAGGTGCCGGCCGGGTCAGCGGCGGATGCTGGGGAGCGGACATCATCGACAGGTCCTTCCGTAATCACCAGAGACGGCCAGGAAGGTGGAATCGACGGCACATGCCCACCTTCCCGGCTCTCCGGGGAAACATGACAGTTGTCACAAATGCATAACCTGGAAGAGCAGCCTCTTCTTTGGGACTCATGACTCAGAATGTCGACCCTTGTCTGAGATTTTCATCACAGATCGCGACATGATATGCGATTTCCTGCCCTGCAGGAAAAAATGTACATAGATCACACTTCATACATATTTGTGACGTAAATCCCCTCTACCGGCGGTCCTGGTGGAGATGCAAACCTCATCCAAAATAGAACAATTGAATCGATGATAAACTTCTGAGGGAATATTCTGGTCGGCGCCAACGACACAAACAGGACGAGCCGCCATGAAGACAGCCCGCTTCGTCGCCTGCGCCCTGCCGCTGCTCTGCAGCAGCGCGGCGCTGGCCCAGACGATCACCTATGAACCGGCCGGCACATCAACCGCCGTCACCCTGCCGCCGCTTCAGGCCGACAGCCTGTCGCCCACGCCGCCTGCCGATGTGAATGGCGGGGCGGCCCAGGCCAATCTGGTCGATGCCGCCTATTTCGCCTGGCAGGAATTCATCGCCCTGAACTGGCCGGCCCTGAAGCAGAACGGCCAGGTGGTGCGCGACACGCCCGACCCGTCAGCAACCTTCGGCGACCCCAATGCCGGCCCTCTGGTCTGGGAGACCTATCGTCACAAGATCGAGATCTTCCCGGGCAGCAATTCGCCGAACGATCCGCCCCATGGCGTGCCGCCCGGCAGCAATGATCCCTGGGGCTACAGCACGCCGCCATCCTATGTCTATTCGCCGGCGATCTTCGGCGCCGGTGGCAAGGTGCCGGCCTGCCCCGGCCAGCCCGCCGTGGCCCAGCCGGCCTGGATCAATCTGGACGAGACCAGCCAGATCGGCCTTACCACCATGCATGCCGGCCTTCTGGACGGCACGCCACCCGCCAGCCCCAACAGCGCGCCCTCACTGATCCGCTATCTGGCCAAGGCCAACAAGGCGGAATTCGACTACATCGTCACCAACCGGCTCTGGTATATCGGCACCGACGGCACCACGCCGCTGGAACAGCGCATCGCCGCCTGGAAGGCCGGCGTGGCCGCGGGCAAGCCTGCCCCTGAAAACCAGGTCGTCACGCTGAACCCGGGGACGATCGAGGTCAAATCCGCCTGGCGGCCGCTGCTGGATCACGAGTTGAAGTCCAACCGCTTCCACACCAACACGGTGCGCTATTACGAGCCGGGACCCGACGGCAACCCCTGCTGGTGGGAGGCGGAATGGGGTCTGGTTGCGCTCCACATCATCCAAAAGACCCCGAGCGCGCCCTATTTCATCTTCGCGACCTTCGAACAGGCCGACAACATCCTGCAGCCCGACGGCACGCCGATCGAGGATGCGAGCGGCAAAATCGTGCAGCAGCCGGTCGGCGCCACGCCCACGACGCCTTATCTCGCCTATCAGGACAACCCCACCCACCCCTTCGTGGTGTCGCTGGACGGCAACCAGTTCTGCAACAGCCCGCAGAAGCGGCTCTATTTCCAGGAACTGCCGCCGGGCGACCCTTCGGTTCAGCCGGGCACGCCGGTCGGCGGCAATCTCTGCGTCAATACCCGCTATGAGCCGATCAACTACACGCTGCAGCAGATCAACACCAGCTTCCAGAACAGCATCCGGTCCTACATCGCCGATAAGGGCCTCACTTCAACGCCCTGGCTGAACTACAAGCTGATCAATGTCCAGGTGGTGCCGTTCAACCGTTCGGAAGCGCTCCCCTACAACAACACCAATTTCATAAGCCCGAAGCTGCGTAGCGCCTTCTATCAAGCCAATATCACGGTCGAAACCGACTACACCCTGCAGCAGTTCAATGGCCGCATCCATGCCGACAATGCGCCGACCACCTATCCGGACGGCGGCAACCAGCAGAATTTCCAGAACATCTACCTCCGCAATCCCGGAAATACGTCGTTCACCACCTATCAGATGGGCGGCTGCATGGGCTGCCACGGTAATGCCCAGCTCGGCGGCACCGATTTCAGCTTCATCATCGGCGGCAATCCGCTGAGCCTGAAACCGGACACACCCGAGCCCGAAAGCGCCTTCGATGCCCGAGCCTTCTATACCGATCGGCTGAGCCGCCTGCCCTCGTTCAAGCATCCGTAATCGCGGATCCCACAGACGACGACACCCCCGCCGGTCTCCCGGCGGGGGTGTCGTCTGTCGACGCCGATGGTGACGATCAGAACTCGTCGTCGGCCATCGCCATCACGGTCTTCGCGCCGGCCATGGCCACCGCGAAGGCGGCCAGATGCTCGGGCAGCACCTGCTCCATGAAGAAGCGGGCGGTCTTGAGCTTGCGCTGGTGGAAGTCGACATCCTCGCCGGCGGCGATCTTCACGGTCGCGACCTCGGCCATCTTCGCCCACATGAAGGCGAGCGCGACCAGGGCGAACATGCGCAGATAGGGCGAGGCCGCGGCCCCCGCCTCGTCGGGATTGGCCATGGCCTTCTGTGCCAGACCGGCCGTCGCCTGCTGCAGGCGCTGGAAAGCCTTGGCGAAGGGGCCGATCAACTCCTTCAGCGCCGGATCAGACTTCTTCGCCGCGATATAGGCATCGGCCGGATGGAAGAAGCGGCGCAGCAGCCGGCCCATCCCGGCCGAGAGCTTGCGGCCGACCAGATCCATGGCCTGGATGCCGTTGGTGCCCTCGTAGAGCTGGGTGATGCGGGCATCGCGGACATACTGCTCCATGCCATGCTCACGGATATAGCCGTGGCCGCCATAGATCTGCACGCCGCGATTGGCGTTGTCGAAACCCAGATCGGTGAGGAAGGCCTTGATGATCGGGGTCATCAGCTGGACCAGATCATCCGCCTCCTGCCGCACCGCCGGATCGGGGTGGTGATGCGAGACGTCGATCTCGGTGCCGATCCAGTAGGACAGCGCCCGCGCGCCTTCGTTCAGCGCGCGCATGGTCATCAGATTGCGGCGCACATCCGGATGAACCACGATCGGGTCGGCCGATCGGTCGGGATATTTGGTGCCGGTCAGCGCGCGGCCGGACGTGCGGTCCAGCGCATAGGCAACCGCGCCCTGATAGGCCGCCTCGCCGATACCCAGCCCCTGCATGCCGACGGCGAGCCGCGCGACATTCATCATGGTGAACATTGCCTGCAGGCCGCGGTGAGGCTTGCCCACCATCCAGCCGACCGCATCATCGAAGTTCAGCACGCAGGTGGCAGATGCCTTGATGCCCATCTTGTGCTCGATGGCACCGCAGGCGACGCCGTTGCGCTCCGCCGGCGCACCATTGGCGTCGGGGATGAATTTCGGCACCAGGAACAGGCTGATGCCGCGCGTACCCTCAGGCGCATCCGGCAGTTTGGCCAGCACCAGATGGATGATGTTCTCGGTCAGATCGTGCTCACCGGCCGAGATGAAGATCTTGGTGCCGGTGATGCGGAAGCTGCCGTCATCGGCCGGCACCGCCTTCGTGCGGATCAGCCCCAGATCGGTGCCGCAATGCGGCTCGGTCAGACACATGGTGCCCGACCAGGTGCCGTCGGAGAGCTTGGGCAGGTAGCGCGCCTTCAGCTCGTCCGAGGCATGGGCGGCGATGGCGTTATAGGCGCCGGCCGACAGGCCCGGATACATGCCGAAGGCGAGATTGGCCGAGCAGATCATCTCCTCGACCACGAAGTTCAGCGTCTTGGGCAGACCCTGCCCGCCATATTCGGGATGGGTGGCAAGCGCCGTCCAGCCACCTTCGATGAAGGTCGCATAGGCTTCCTTGAAGCCACGGGGCGTGCGCACCACGCCGTTCTCGAAGGTGCAGCCTTCCTCGTCGCCCGGGCGGTTGAGCGGGAACAGCTCGTTCTCGCACATCTTCGCCGCCTCTTCGAGCACGGCATCGAAGATGTCGGGGGTGGCATCCTCGTAGCCCGGCAGCCGGGAAATCCGCGAGACGTCGAGCACGTCGTGCAGCACGAAGCGGATGTCGCGCAGCGGTGCCTTGTAGGTTGCGGCCATGGGATCGGTCTCCTCTCCGCAGGGCTCAGTTGCGCAGCGGCTTGCCGGTTTCGAGCATGTGCTCGATCCGGGCCAGCGTCGCAGGCGTCTTCAGAAGCGAGATGAAGGCCTCGCGCTCCAGCCGGGTCACGTCATCCTCGCGCAGCGTCTCGGTGATGTCGGTGTCGCCGCCGGACAGCACCCGGGCGAGCGCGCCAGAGACCACCACATCATGCGGCGTGGCCTTACCCTGCTGGAAGAAGCCGTCGACCGCCATCTCCAGCGCCACCCGTGCCGATGGGCCGGGCAGCGAGATTTCGGCAGCCTCGGGCTTCTGGTAGCCCTCGGCCAGTTCCAGCGCGCGGGCTTTGGCATCGGCCAGCACCCGGTCGCGGTTCATGGTGATCCGGTCGCGGTCGAGCAGCAGCAGCATGTCGCGCGCCTCGTCGGCGCTTTCCGACACCTTCGCGGTCGAGACCATTTCGAAGACCTGGCCCACCGCCGGCATCGGGCCGCCCGGACGGCGCTTGTTGGCCATCCAGCGGAACAGCAGCTCCTTGCAGCCGCCCCAGCCCGGCACCACGCCGACGCCGACCTCGACCAGGCCCATATAGGTCTCGGCATGGGCCTGGACGGCATCGCAATGGAGCAGGATTTCGCAGCCGCCGCCCAGCGCCATGCCGGCCGGCGCGCCGACCACCGGGAAGGGCGCGTATTTCAGCGCCTTGTAGGCTTCCTGGCCCATGCGGATCATGCCGTCGATCATGTCCCAGGCGGCGATGTTCGAGGCGAAGAGCGCAAGGCCGACATTGGCGCCGACCGAGAAGTTGTCGGCCTCGTTATAGACCACCAGCGCCTTGTAGCCGCCGCGCACGATCTCGGTCGACTTCGCGACCATCTCGAGCACGCCCGGATCGATCGCATTCATCTTGGTGTGGAATTCGAGGCAGAGCACGCCGTCGCCCAGATCCCACAGGCTGGCCGACCCGTTGCCGTCCACCCGCTTCGAGCGCCGCTTGACGTCGGAGAGACGCAGCACGCCTTCCGGCACCGGCACCGGGGCATAACCGCCGGCACGGGTGGCGAATTCGAGCACGCCGTCCGAGACCCGATAGAAGCGGCCGGTCCCGTTGCCGGCGACGGCGGCCAGGATCTCGGGCACCTTGCGGCCCTCGGCCGTCAGCCGGTCGGCGAACCAGCCGGCACCCATGCGGTCGATCAGCTCGAACGGACCATATTTCCAGCCATAGCCGAGGCGCATCGCCTCGTCGATCGCCGGCACCTCGTCGGCGATCACGCCGACCAGATCGGCGGTGTAAGAGAGCGCCGCCGAGATCACCGCCCAGGCATAGGCGCCACCGGCATCCTCGTGCGAGACCAGCGCGCGCAGATCCTTTGCGCCGGCACGGATGCTGGCGAGATCGGGCTTGCGTTTCGCCCGGTATTCGCCGGTCGAAAGATCGAGCGCCTCCTGAACGGTCTGACCACCGTCCTTGCGCCGGCGGTAGAAGCCGCCCTTGCCCTTCCGGCCGGTATAGCCCTCGGCGATCATCTTCCGGAACAGGTCGCTGTCGCGGTAGATGGCGTGATAGGCGTCATCGGCCGGCAGGGTCGCCTTCATGCTGGCGGCGACATGGGGCATGAGGTCGAGACCGACCAGATCGATCAGCCCGAACACGCCGGTCTTGGGAATGCCGACCGGCTTCGAGAGCAGCGCGTCGACCGCCTCGACATCGAGCTTGCGGTCCATGGCCTCGGTCACCGCCGCCTGCATCCAGAAGGTGCCGATGCGGTTGGCGATGAAGCCGGGGGTATCCTTGCAGTCGACCACGCCCTTGCCGAGCGCATGGTCGCCGAAGGCGCGGATCGTCTCCACCGCATCCGGCCGGGTCTCGGGGCCGGCGACCAGCTCCAGCAGACGCATATAGCGCGGCGGGTTGAAGAAATGGGTGATCAGGAAATCGCCCTTGAACGCCGCCGACCGGTCCTCGACCAGCAGGCCGAGCGGAATGGTCGAGGTGTTCGACGACACGATCGAGCCGGGCTTGCGAACCTCGTCGAGCGTCGCATAGAGCCGGCGCTTGATGTCGAGGTTTTCGATCACCGCCTCGACGATCCAGTCGACATCGGCCAGCTGGCCCAGATCGTCTTCCAGATTGCCGGTGGTGACGAGCTTCGCGCGGCTCGGATGCATGAAGCTCTTGGGTTTGGTCTTCAGCATCTTCTGGACCGCGCCCTCGGCGAGCGCATTCCGGTTCTCGGCGCCTTTGGGCACGATGTCGAGCAGCACCACCGGCACGCCGGCATTGGCGATATGGGCCGCGATGCCGGCGCCCATGACGCCGGCGCCGATCACGGCCGCCTTCTTGATTGCAGTCATCTCAAAGCATCTCCGGTCGCTTGGGACAGCCGTCTGGTTCCTGCGTCAGAGCGCTTCGAGGACCGTGGCGATGCCCTGGCCGCCGCCGATGCACTGGGTGGCCAGCGCATAGCGCCCGCCTTCCCGCTTCAGCAGCGCCGCCGCCTTGCCGGTGATGCGGGCGCCGGTAGCGCCCAGCGGATGGCCGAGGGCGATGGCGCCGCCATCCAGGTTCACCCGCGCCGGATCGAGGCCCAGATCCTGGATGCAGGCAAGCGCCTGCGAGGCGAAGGCCTCGTTCAGCTCCACAACGTCCAGATCACCGGCCTTTACGCCGGCGCGGTCCAGCGCCTTGCGGCTGGCCGCCACCGGGCCGATGCCCATGATCTCGGGTGCGCAGCCGGCAACGGCCACCGAGCGGATGCGGGCGAGCGGGGTGAGGTTGTTCTTCGCCGCATATTCTTCAGTGCAGACCAGGCAGGCCGAGGCGCCGTCGGTCAGGGGCGACGAGGTGCCGGCGGTGACCACGCCATCCTTCCTGAAGGCGGGGTCGAGCCCGGCCAGACCCTCGACCGAGGCGTCGGGACGGATGCAGCCGTCGGCATCGACCGCCGGGCCCTTCTTCTGGGTGATCGCGACGATCTCGTCGGCAAACCGGCCCTGCTCGCGCGCTGCGGCCGCCTTCTTATGCGAGGCGACGGCGAATTCCTCCTGGGCAGCGCGGCTGATCTGCCACTTCTCGGCGACGTTCTCGGCCGTGATGCCCATCGGCATATAGGCGCCGGGCATCATCTCGGCCAGCACCGGGTTCGGCGCCGGGTTGAAGCCCATCATTGGCACGCGGGTCATCGATTCGACGCCGGCCGCGATGAAGGCTTCGCCCGCACCCAGCTGGATGGCGCCCGCCGCCATGTGCACCGACTGCATCGACGAGCCGCAGAAGCGGTTGACCGTCGCACCTGCCACCGATTGGGGCAGGCCGGCCAGCAGGCCGATCAGACGGGCGGCATTGAAGCCCTGCTCACCCTCGGGGAAGGCACAGCCCAGGATCAGGTCTTCGATCGTCTCGGGATCGATGCCGCTCCGCTCGACCAGGCTCTTGACCACCTGGGCTGCCAGATCGTCCGGACGGACCTTGGTCAGCGCGCCCTTGCGCGCGAAGTGGAAAGGCGAACGGGCATAGCCCGCGATCACGACGCTCTTCATGGGGGCCCTCGGCTCCTGGATTGTCTCTCCCGTGCGCCGGTTCGCCGGCGCGCGTGGTTTCTTGGACATGTGGTCTTACATGGTGGCGCGGGAACAATGACGGTTCCGCGATGCCTCTGGCGACATCCGCCAATCAGCCGGCGGCATCGACGCCCTTGACGGCAAGCGCCGCCAGCACCTGGGCCTCGATGTCGCGCAGCTCGTCGAGGGTCACCATCAGGTCGCTCAGCTGGCCCTGGAGCTGCTCCATCCGCTCGGTGACCGCACTGCGCAGCTGGCGCAGCTGCTCCACCTGGGTGCGGTCGGCCTCGTAGAGGTCCAGGAACTCCTTGATCTCCGCCAGGCTGAATCCCAGCCGCTTGCCGCGCAGGATCAGCTTCAGCCGTGCGCGGTCGCGATAGGAATAGACCCGGTTCATGCCCTCCCGTGCGGGCTTGATGAGGTGCTGATCCTCGTAGAACCGGATCGCCCGGGGCGTGATCGAGAACTCCTCGGCCAGCTGGGTGATCGTGAAGGTGTCCGGCATGCGCTCCCCCGCTTGTGCACAGGCCCGGCGGGCCTCGGGGGCGGTGCCACTGCCCCGGGCCCGGTTCTTCGCCTGTGCGGCTCTTCGCCTGTGTGCCATCCCGACCCGGGCATGTTAATTGACGTTTACGTAAACGTCAACTAACTCCGGATCACGCCGTTCAACCGGCCGCCTTGCGGCGCGCCTCGTATTTCTCCTTCTCCTCCTGCACCAGTTCCTTCTTCGACAGCTTGCCGATCAGGGTCTTGGGCAGGGCGTCGCGGAACTCGATCTGCTTGGGCATCTCGATCGGCGACAGCCGCTCCTTCAGGAAGGCGGTCAGTTCGGCCGCGGTCAGATGGGCGCCGGCCTTCAGCTTCACGAAGGCCTTGACCGTCTGGCCGCGATATTCGTCGGGAATGCCGATGACGGTGCATTCCTCCACCAGATCATGCAGATAGACCGCCTCTTCCACCATGCGCGGATAGACGTTGTAGCCGCCGGCGATGATCAGATCCTTGATCCGGTCGACGATGAAGGCATAGCCGTCCTCGTCCAGATAGCCGACATCGCCGGTGTGCAGCCGGCCGCCGGCCATGGTCTTTGCGGTCTCTTCCGGTTTGTTCCAGTAGCCGGCCATCACCTGGGGCCCGCGGATGCAGATTTCGCCGCGGCTGCCCTGGGGCAGCACGGTCTCGCCATCCTCAAGATCGACGATCTCGATCGTGGTGCCCGGCATGGGCAGGCCGATCGAGCCTTCCTTGCTGATGCCGTTGAACGGGTTGCAATGGGTGACGGGCGAGGTCTCGGTCAGACCATAGCCTTCGACCAGGGTGCAGCCGGTCAGCTTTTCGAAGGTCTGCTTCACCTCCAGCGGCAGCGGCGCACCGCCCGACAGGCAGTAATTGATCGACGAGAGATCGAACGCGCGGATCTTCGGATGATGGGCGATGGCCGTGTACATGGTCGGCACGCCCGGAAACAGGCTGGGCTTCTTCTTCGCCAGCGTTTCCAGCACCTGGTCCAGTTCGAAGCGCGGCAGCATGATCATGCAGGCGCCGGCCAGCACGGAATAATTCATGCAGACCGTCATCGCGAAGACATGGAACAGCGGCAGCACCACCATGGTGCGCTCCTGCCCCGGACGCGCATCCGGGAACCAGGCCTCCAGCTGCCGGGCATTGGCGTGCAGATTGGCATGGGTCAGCATCGCGCCCTTGGGCAGGCCGGTGGTGCCGCCGGTATACTGCAGCACCGCCACTGCGGTTTCAGGGTCGATCTGAACCGGGGCATAGCGCCCGTCATTCTGCATCAGCGCCTTGTGCTGAACGATCCGGGCGCTCTTTTCGACCTTGCCGATCTCCTTACCCTTCACCAGCGGGAAGAGCAGGTTCTTAGGGAAGGGCAGCACGCCGGCCATGGGGCAGACGATGATCCGCTCCAGACAGGTCTTGCCCAGCAGCTCGTGAACCTTGTCGTAGACCACCGCCAGGTCCAGCGTCACCATCACCCGGGTGCCGCTGTCATTAACCTGATGCTCGATCTCGCGCAGCGCATAGAGCGGGTTGAAGTTGACGATCGTGGCGCCGATGGTCAGCGCCGCATAGTAGTAAACGATCGAATAGGGGGTGTTGGGCAGAAACAGCCCCACCCGGTCGCCGGGCTTCACGCCGATCTGCTGCAGCCCTTTCGCGGCTTGGCCGACCATCCGCCCGATCTCGCCGAAGGTCAGGATCTTGCCCAGGAAGTCGACCGCCGGCCGATCCGCGAAGGTCTTGACCGCGTGATCCATCAGCGATGTCAGCGGCGCGGGCGAAATCGTCTTGCGCCAGTTCACGTCGGCAGGATATTTGCGCAACCAGACCGGCTCGGCTCCGCCGGGATCGATCCCGGCACCCATCATCTGTGTCATTGGTCCTCCCGAGACCTTGTCGCGACCCCGGTGCCCGCCCCTGCCCGGCCCGGACCCCGTACCGCTTCCTTGATGAGCCGTCCCCCAACGGCAAAACCGGTTTCCGTATACGTCAACCGGCCGTTCGACTATCCCAGGACACGCGCCCCGGATCAACAGTCACGCCGCGAACCGGCGCCGGATTCTTTAGCCGGCCGCATATGCCCGGACGCAACCATGGGTCCGCCCTCAACCCAGAGTTACAATACCCGTAATCATGTCTCAAGACAGGTCGGAACGATCGGGAGGATTGTCAATCGGATCGGGGCGACGGGATGGAGGCCTTGCCACTTTCCGCAGAGGCAGAAGGCCTCTCGCCAGGGGCGGCAAACGGAGCGACGTTCACCGCACCCCCGGCCTTGCGCATTTCGGCGATGTCATGGGCCATCTGCATCCGCATCAGCGTCTCCATCGCCACACCGAACGCCTTTTCGATCCGCAGCGCCATCTCAGGGGACAGGCGCGCCCGCTCATTGACCAGCGCCGACAGTGCCGGCCGGGTGACACCAAGAATGCGCGCAGCATCTGTCACGGTCAGTTCATAACCGGCCATGATGTCTTCACGGATGAAGGCCCCGGGGTGGGCCGGCGACTTCAGTCTCAGACCTTCAGGACGGTGCATGATGCCGGCTCCTCAATGGTAATCCTCATAGTTCAGATCGACAATTTCGACTGCATCGTCGTCGATATAGAATGTTAGCCGTCAGTTGCGAGTCACCGACAATGCCCAGCTTCCCTTCCGGTCACCGGACAGTCGATGAGGTTTCCAGCTGGCGACGGCAAGAAGCTCATCTTCATGAGACATGGCCTGCAGGAACGAGATCATTCGTCGGAGTTTTCCGAGAACGGCAGGGTCGAGACCTGATGGATCATCCGACTGGACGAAGCGGCGCAGACCTTTGTGAAGAATGTTCCTGATGAGCATGATATACCCGATCGCCTGTGCCGTCGTGTGTAAAGTTACACTTTACACTCTCTCGACGCGGCATAATCGCACATCAAGATGCCGCTGGACTATATATATTCGAGCCTTTCAGGGCCACTTTTTGAAATATACATCCATATATATCAATCGGAAACAGAAATTATACGTAGAGAATAAATGGTCAATCCATCTTATTACTTAGGTCACGCAGCATCTTCACTGTCGCAACCACCCCAAGCACCACCTGCCCGGGCACGAAAATCATCCGCGCCATGCCGCTGAAGGCATTGGCGTCCTTGTAGATGAAGGGGGTGATCTGTTCGGCCGAGCCGATATGGAGGTAGAGATACCAGCCGAGGCAGGCCCGGCCCAGCGTCAGAGCGGCGCAGGCTGCCGCCAGCAGCCAGCCGGGGCGCCCCGCCAGTCTGAGGGTGAGGAAGACCAGCGCGAGCAGGCCGCAGACGGTCAGTTCGACCATGAAAAAGGCGACGTCGACGATGTCGTAGGTCGCATGCATCCCCTGAGGCGGGGCACGCAGCAGGGCCAGGAAATCCAGCACCTCGACCAGCAGAAAGGCCGCATAGCCGCCATAGGCGGCCGTGACGAGGCCAAGGATGCGGCGCAGGGCGGCGGTCATCCGACTGCCGTTATCCCTGGGGTTGGAGCGCACGCAGCCGCTCCATATGGGGCCGCACCGCCTCCAGCTCGGCCGCGGGGATCGCCATCACCGGGCGGTTCATCTCTTCCGACGGGCCGTAGCTCTGCAGCAGCTGCTGCTTCTGGGCGTCGGTCAGCTGGTCGCTGTCGCGGATCCGCGTTCTCAGGACATCGCGCTCGGCCCGCGCGGCAACCGATGCCGCGCTGTCGTAATCGAGCGTCAGATAAGCCTGCATGATCCGGTCGCCGGTCGCGGCCCAGGCAGCGAGATCGGCAAAACCGCGCTTCATCATCATGGCCGAGGCCTCGTGCCATTCCGGCATGCCCTCGATCGCGGCGGTCATCGCCGCAAGATCTCGGCCCGGCTGCGTCGGCGTCGCGGCCCGATGATCGCGGATCGCCTGGCCAATCTCCGCGCGCCGATCCGGCGGCAGAGCCCCCGACCAGGCCGTGAACGCCTGCCAGCTGTCGAGCCAGCGGCTCACCACCTCGCCGGTCAAAGGACCGTCCTGGGCGACAGCTGCCTCCCCGGCGGCATGCGCGGCGCGGGGGGCGGCCACGAACGCGGTCATCGGAAGGGCGGTGGCAAGCGCCAGAACCAGCAGGCGGCGGGCGATCTGCACGGGCGGATCCTTGTGGCGGTGAAGGCTGGGCGGTGAAGGCAGGCCGCGCGGGCCGCCGCCCGCATGGCAGCAGCCCGCCCGAACCGTCACGGACCGGTCATTCGGTGCCGTTCATGCTCCGGATGCGCTCCAGATGCGGCTGCACCGCGGCGATGTCGGCCGGATCGGCCTTGCCGGCCTGGTCCATCATCGCCCCGGCATTGCCCAGCATCTGCAGCATCATCTTCTTCTGCTCGGCGGTCATGTCGGGCGAGTTCATGATCTGGCTGCGCGCCGCCTCCATCTCGGCCCGCTGGCCCTGGACGTCCTCGCCCTGCATCTCGATCGCCATATAGGCCTGCATCACGCGGTCGCCGACGGTCGCCCAGTCGTCGAGGCCCGAGAAGCCGTGTTTCGAGACGATGCCCGCCGCCTGCGCCGCCTCGGGCGCGCCGGCCATGCGCGACACGGCGGCAGAGAGCATGCGTCCGTCGGCCATATCTCCCATCATGGCCGCGGGGTCGCCGGCCCCGTCCAGCGCCTCGCGACGGTCTTCGGGCAGGGTATCGCTCCAGGCTTCCAGCGCCTGCGAAGCATCGAGCCAGCGGCCAACCGTGCCGCTGTCGAGGCCGGCCGCGCGGGCGGGGCCGGCAAGGCCCAACGGCAGCGCCACGGTCAGAGCCGCAGGCAGTGCCAGGGGCAACGTCGCGGCCAGGCTGGCCGTGGTGGCGCGGAAGGCGGCCGCGGCAAGGCGGCGGCGAAGGATCGCGGTCATCGTCCAGACGTCTCCCATCCAGGCGGGCCTTCTGCCCGCCGGCACGATCGGACCGGGGCCCCGGGCCGGTGGATCCGGCCTCTTGCGGTCCTGATGCGATGCATCACCCGACTATACTGCCGGACCGGCACGCCCGCGTCAGCGGTCGAGACGCGCGGTCAGCTCTTCCGCCGCGGCGGCCAGACGCCGGAACGGCCCCTGCCCTGCCGGGGCACCGGCATCCGCGCGGCCCAGGCGGCGCAGACCCTCGGTTCCGAAACGATCCTTGAGCGACGACGCGATCCAGCCTTCGGCCTGGGCCGCGCGCCGCGGCGCCAGCCGGTCTTCGGCGACCATCCAGTCGTGATGGCGGTCGGCGGCGGCGATCAGATCCCCGATCCCCTCGCCCGTCGCCGAGGCAACCTTCAGCACCGGCACCTTCCAGCCGTCAGCCCTGAGGCCCACGGCCTTGAGCGCGGTTGCGACATCGGTGCGGGCGCGTTCCGCCGCAGGCCCGATATCGGCCTTGGTCACCACCGCCAGATCCGGGATCTCCATGATCCCCGCCTTCATGAACTGCAGGCTGTCTCCCGAGGCGGGCTGGACGCAGAACAGCACCGTGTCGGCGACCTCTTCCACATCGGTCTCGGACTGGCCGACGCCTACCGTTTCGACCAGCACCACATCGAACACCGCGCGCATCAGCACGGTGGCGGCGATGGTCAGATCGGCAAGCCCGCCCAGCCGGTCGCGGGCGGCCATGGAACGGATGAACACGCCCTGGTCTTCAGGATCGGTCTGGATGCGGGTCCGGTCGCCAAGCAGCGCGCCCTTGGTACGCTTCGACGACGGGTCGACGGCGATCACGCCCACGCTGCGGCCCTGGTCGCGATAGGACCGGATCAGGGCCGAAAGCAGCGAGGATTTGCCGACGCCGGGCGGGCCGGTGATGCCCAGAACCCGGGCGGCCGGCGCCTCGTGCGCGGCATCGAGCAGGGCCGCGGTCTCGGGCCGCCCGGCCCGGCTTTCCAGCTCGGCGAGCGCACGGGCCAGCGCCGGCTTGCCGCCGCCCCGGATGGCGTCGAGACGGCGGAGGCCGGCAGCGCTGCTGCCGGCCTCCATCCTGTTCCCGTCGGAACCGCCTGTCATGCCGCTGTCCCGGCCGTCAGCCGCGGGCGCGGAGCGCCGCCTGGGCGGCGGCCAGACGCGCGATCGGCACGCGGTAGGGCGAGCACGAGACGTAGTCGAGGCCGGCGCGCTGGCAGAAGTCGATCGACGCCGGATCGCCGCCATGCTCGCCGCAGATGCCGAGCTTGATGTCGGGGCGGGTCGAACGGCCGCGCTCGGCCGCGATCTTCACCAGCTCGCCGACGCCATCCTGGTCCAGGCTGACGAAGGGATCCTGATCGAAGATGCCGGCCTCGCGATAGCTGTCGAGGAAGGCGCCCGAATCGTCGCGGCTGATGCCGAAGGTGGTCTGGGTCAGGTCGTTGGTGCCGAAGCTGAAGAACTCGCCCACCTCGGCGATCTTCGCGGCCTGAAGGGCGGCGCGCGGCAGCTCGATCATGGTGCCGACCAGATATTCGACCTTCGCGCCCTTCTCGGCAAAGACCTTGGCCGCCGTGTCGTCGACCAGCTTGCGCAGGATCTCCAGCTCGCGACGGGTCGCGACCAGCGGGATCATGATCTCAGGGGTCACGGTCTGGCCCAGTTCGGCCGAGACCTCGACCGCGGCTTCCAGGATCGCGCGGGCCTGCATCTCGTAGATCTCGGGATACGAGATGCCCAGACGGCAGCCGCGATGACCCAGCATCGGGTTGCTCTCGTGCAGGGCCGAGGCGCGGGCGGCCAGCTTCTGCGCGTCCATGCCCGAGGCGGCGGCCACCTCGGCGATTTCCTTCTCGCTGTGCGGCAGGAACTCGTGAAGCGGCGGGTCGAGCAGGCGCACCGTCACCGGCAGGCCGGCCATGATCCGGAACAGCGAGACGAAGTCGCCGCGCTGCATCGGCAGCAGCTTGGCCAGCGCCGCGCGACGGCCGTCGGCATCGTCCGACAGGATCATCTGGCGCACCGCGATGATGCGGTCGTCGCTGAAGAACATGTGCTCGGTCCGGCAGAGGCCGATGCCCTCGGCACCGAAGGTGCGCGCGGTCTCGGCATCCAGCGGGGTCTCGGCATTGGTGCGGACCTTGAGGGTGCGGATCTCGTCCGCCCAGGCCATCAGCGTGCCGAAATCGCCCGACAGGTCCGGCTTGATGGTCGGCACGCGGCCGAGCATGACCTCGCCCTTGCCGCCGTCGATGGTGATGGTCTCACCCGCCTTGACGGTGACGTCGCCGACGGTGAACTGACCCTTCGCATAGTCGATGCGCACGGTGCCGGCGCCCGACACGCAGGCGCGGCCCATGCCGCGGGCGACCACCGCCGCATGGCTGGTCATGCCGCCGCGGGCGGTCAGGATGCCACGGGCGGCATGCATGCCGTGGATGTCTTCGGGGCTGGTCTCGATGCGGACCAGGATGACGTCCTCGCCGCCCTGCGCACGCTTCTCGGCCTCGTCGGCGGTGAAGACCACCACGCCCGACGCGGCACCGGGAGAGGCCGGCAGCCCCTTGGCGATGACCTGCTTGGGCGCCTTGGGATCCAGCGTCGGGTGCAGCAGCTGATCCAGCGCCTGGGCTTCGATGCGGGCCACGGCCTGCTCGTGGGTGATCAGCCCCTCTTCCGCCATGTCGACCGCGATCTTGAGCGCGGCGGCAGCGGTGCGCTTGCCGTTGCGGGTCTGCAGCATATAGAGCCGGCCCTGCTGGACCGTGAACTCGATGTCCTGCATATCCCGGTAGTGCTGCTCCAGCCGGTCCTTCACGGTGACCAGCTCGGCGAAGACCTCGGGCATCTCCTCTTCCATCGAGGGATCGGAGGATCCGTTGGCCTGCTTGCCGGCAACCGTCAGGTGCTGCGGAGTGCGGATGCCCGCCACCACGTCCTCGCCCTGGGCGTTGACCAGGAATTCGCCGTAGAACTCCTTGACACCGGTCGAGGGGTTGCGGGTGAAGGCCACGCCGGTCGCGCAGTCATCGCCCATGTTGCCGAACACCATTGCCTGCACGTTGACGGCGGTGCCCCATTCGGCGGGGATGTTGTGCAGGCGGCGATAGGTCTTGGCGCGCTGGTTCATCCACGACCCGAACACCGCGCTGATCGCACCCCAGAGCTGCTCGCGCGGGTCATCCGGGAACGGACGACCCAGCTCGCGCTCGACGATCGCCTTGTAGTCATCGATCAGCGACTTCCAGTCATCGGCGGTCATCTCGGTGTCAAGATGGTAGCCGCGCTCTTCCTTGCGCGCCTCCAGCCGGTCCTCGAAGAAGCTGTGGTCGACGCCGAGCACGACGTCGGAATACATCTGGATGAAGCGACGATAGCTGTCATAGGCGAAGCGCTCGTCGCCGCTGCGGCGGGCGAGGCCTTCGACCGTGACCGGGCTGAGGCCCAGGTTCAGCACCGTATCCATCATGCCAGGCATCGAGGCGCGGGCACCGGAGCGGACCGATACCAGCAGAGGGTTCTCGGCATCGCCGAAGCGCATGCCCATCTCGGTCTCGACCTTGGCCAGCGCTTCCGACACCTGCGCCTCAAGCTCGGCCGGATAGCTCTGGCCGTTGGCGTAATAATAGGTGCAGACCTCGGTGGTGATCGTCAGACCGGGCGGAACCGGCAGGCCCAGATTGCTCATCTCGGCCAGGTTGGCACCCTTGCCGCCGAGAAGATTACGCATGTCAGCGGTGCCTTCGGAGCCGTTGCGGCCGAAACTGTACACCCACTTGGTCATCGGTCGACTCACCCTTCGATCTTCGAAAAATCGGCCACGGCTTCCAGCGCCGCCCGGATCTCGGACAGCAGGTGGAGCCGGTTGCGCCGACGCTCCGGCATATCGCAATTGACCGTCACACGGTCGAAGAACGCGTCGACCGGCACCCGGATCCCCGCCAGAGCCGTCATCGCCCGCTCGTACTCCTCCCCGGCCAGCGCCGCAGCGATATCCGCCCGCGCCTGCACGAGGGCGCCGTGAAGCGCCACCTCTTCGGGTTCGACCAGCAGCGCCGCATCGGCGTCGCCACCATAGGTCGTCCCGTCCTTCTTCTCTTCGATACGCACGATGTTGCTCGCCCGCCGGTACGCCGCCAGCAGGTTCGCCCCATCCTCGCCGTCCAGGAACGACTGCAGGGCCCGCACGCGCGCCAGCAGCCGAACGACATCGTCGTCATCCACACCGGCCAGCGTCGCCGCGATCAGATCATGGCGCACGCCGCGGTCGCGCATCAAGACCTTCAGCCGATCGGCGAAAAAGCCCATCAGATCGCCATGCAGGCGGTCGATGTCGATCTCGCCCAGGATCGGCCGATAGCCTTCGGCCGCCGCCGAAATCGCCGCCTTGAGCGGCAGACGCACGCCGGTCTCGATCAGGATGCGCAGCACGCCGAGCGCCGCGCGGCGCAGCGCGAACGGATCCTTGGACCCCGTCGGCTTCTCGTCGATCGCGAAAAAGCCGGCCAGGGTGTCGAGCTTGTCGGCCAGCGCCACCGCCACCGACAAGGGGGCGGTCGGCACGCCGTCCGACGCACCGGCCGGCGCATAGTGATCACCGATCGCCTGGGCGACCTCGGCGGGCTCGCCGTCATGGGTGGCGTAGTAGCGCCCCATGATGCCCTGGATCTCGGGGAATTCGCCGACCATGCCGGTGACGAGATCGGCCTTGGCCAGCCGGCCCGCCCGCTCCGCCAGCGCCGGATCGGCACCCGGCACATGGGCCGCCAGCTGCCGGGCCAGCGCCGCGATCCGCCCGGCCTTGTCGGCGACGGTGCCGAGCTTCGCCTGGAACAGGATCGCGGACAACCGGTCGAGACGCGCATCCAGGCGGGTCTGACGGTCGGTGTCCCAGAAGAACTTGGCGTCGGCGAGGCGCGCGCGCAGCACCCGCTCGTTGCCGTGCACGATGACCTTCGCGCCCTCGGCGTCGGGGGCGAGATTGCTCACCAGCACGAAGACCGGCGCCAGACGGCCATGGGCGTCCTCGGCGACGAAATAGCGCTGATGGGTGCGCATGGCCGAGACCAGAACCTCGGACGGCACATCCATGAAGGCATCGTCGATGCGGCCGGCGAGCACGGTCGGCCATTCGACCAGGCCGGCCACCTCTTCCAGCAGGCCTTCATCGGCGCGCAGCATCAACCCCAGATCCGAGGCGAGTGCCGCGGCGTCCGATGCGATCTTCCGCCGCCGCTCGGCCGCATCCAGCACCACATGGGCGCCGGCCAGCGCCGCGCGATAGCCGGCGAAGTCGTGCACCTCGATCGTGGCCGGCGCCAGGAAGCGATGGCCCTGGGTGGTGTTGCCCGCGGTCAGATGGCCGAAGCGGACCGGCACCACCGCCCCGCCGAACAGGCAGAGGATCGAGCGCAGCGGCCGCACCCAGCGGATCTGATGGGCGCCCCAGCGCATGGATTTGGGCCAGGGCAGATCGCCAAGTGCGCCCGCGATCAGCTCGGGCAGCACCTCGATGGTCGGGCGGCCCGCCTCGAACACGTCGAGGAACCAGAAACTGCCCTTGGGCGTCTCACGCTCGATCAGTGACGAGCGATCGGCATTGTTGGCGGCGAGGAACCCCGCCAGCGCCTGTTCGGGCGCACCGACCCGCGGACCGCGACGCTCTTCCGCCCGGTCGGGCTGGGCGTCGGCCAGATCGTGGATCACCAGGGTCAGGCGGCGCGGGGTCGAAAAGGCCTCGGCCCGGCCGAAGGTGATCCGCTGGGCGGTCAGCCGCTCGGTCACCAGGCGCGCCAGATCGTCGGCGGCCCGACCCTGCATGCGGGCGGGGATCTCTTCCGACAGAAGTTCGAGAAGCAGTTCGGCCATGGGATCAGGCCTTTCCGGCGGCGGAGACGGAGGGGCTGCCCGCAATCCAGGCCTCGCAGCAGCCCTTGGCCAGCGCCCGCACCCGGCCGATATAGGCCGCACGCTCGGTCACGCTGATCACGCCGCGCGCGTCCAGCAGGTTGAAGAGATGGCTGGCCTTGATGCACTGGTCATAGGCCGGCTGGGCCAGACGTGCCGCCAGCAGGCGGGCGCATTCGGCCTCGGCGTCGGCGAAGTGCCGGAACAGCATGCCTGTGTCGGCGTGCTCGAAATTGTGCGCCGAATAGTCGCGCTCCGCCCTGAGGAAGATGTCGCCATAGCGCACGCCGCGGTCGTTATAGGCCAGGTCGTAGATGTTCTCCACGCCCTGAATGAACATCGCCAGGCGTTCCAGGCCATAGGTCAGCTCACCCGAGACCGGCTCGCATTCAATGCCGCCGACCTGCTGGAAATAGGTGAACTGCGACACCTCCATGCCGTCGCACCAGACTTCCCAGCCAAGCCCCCAGGCGCCGAGGGTCGGGCTCTCCCAGTCATCCTCGACGAAGCGGATGTCATGGACCAGCGGGTCGATCCCCAGAACCGCCAGGCTGCCCAGATACAGCTCCTGCAGGTTCTCGGGCGACGGCTTCATGATCACCTGGAACTGGTAATAATGCTGCAGCCGGTTGGGATTCTCGCCGTAACGACCGTCGGACGGCCGGCGCGACGGCTGGACATAGGCCGCATTCCAGGCCTCGGGGCCGAGTGCCCTGAGCGTGGTGGCCGGATGGAAAGTTCCTGCGCCGACTTCCATGTCATAGGGCTGCATGATGACGCAGCCCCGCTCCGACCAATAGTGCTGGAGACGGAGAATGATCTCCTGGAAAGACGGCGCGCCTTTGCGCTCTGTCGCCATGCTCAGCCCGCTGATGCGTGTCGGCAATCCTGCCGCCGACCGGTTCGTTTGGTGCGGCGCGAACATAGCCGCCGGCCGGTTGAGGGTCAAGGATCGCGCGCTTCGCGCAAGATGCGTGCGCAGCCGGGCCACCCCGCCTTCCCCCCGTTTCCGGGGGAGATGCGGCGGCGCATCTATGATTAAGGGTTAGTTAACGTCTTCAATGCACGCCACAGATGCATCGGTCTCATCCGATCGGACAGTCGGCGCGGCCACAGGGGCCGGCGCCGGGCACTACGAAGCTGCCGCAGCGGGCGCAGCGGTCGGCATCGGCCACCTCGCGCGCGGCCCGGCGGCGGCGCGGCACATGGCGCGGTTCCCGCCGGTCTTCGCGGCGAATCGTCTCGCGCCGCTGGCCGAAAATCCGCGCCAGACGCGCCCCGGTGAACACCGCCAGCACCACCAGCACCAGCAGCAGGATCTTCGACAGGCTGAGCATGGCCTCGTGTCCTCAGAGTCCGTAGCGCGACCACAGCGCGCGGGATTCGACCTGTTCGACCAGCCCGGCGACGGCGGCCGAACCGGCGCGCTCGGCCTGCAGCCCCAGCCTGACCCGGCCGAACAGGCCGCTGCGCTCTTCGATCTGCGCGAAGCGGACCTCGTCACCGAAGCGGCTGCGCATCACGCTGCGCAGATCGCCCAGCCCGTCGGCCAGCCCCAGTTCCACGGCCCGGGCGCCGACCCAGACATCGCCTTCGAACAGCGGCGTGTCGCCGGCTTTCCCGAGCCGTTCCCCCCGGCGCTCGCGCACCACCTCGATGAAGCGCTGGTGCACCTGCTCCTGGATGCCGCCCAGCCAGGCGATGTCCTCGGGCTTCTCGGGCTGGAACGGATCGAGCCGCATCTTGGAATTGCCCATGGTATAGACCCGGCGGTCGAGCCCGAGCCGCGCCATGGCCCGGTCGAAGCCGAAGCCGGCCGACACCACGCCGATCGAACCGACCATCGAGGTTTCGTCGACGAAGATCTCGTCGCCGGCCATCGCCAGCCAGTAGCCGCCGCTCGCTGCGACATCCTCGACGAAGGCGATCACCGGCAGCTTCTTTTCGGCGGCCCGCGCCCGGATATGCTTCCAGATCAGCGAGGACTGGGCCGGCGAGCCGCCGGGGGAGTTGATCACCAGCGCCACCGCCTTCGCCTCGGGCACCTTGAAGGCGCGCTCGATCAGCGGCTTCACGGCCTCGTACGACAGGTTCGCCTGAAAGCTGCGGCCGGACATGATCATGCCCTCGAGCCGCAGCACGGCCACGACCGGCGGCGGATTGCGGAACCGCTTCACCGGCAGCAGGCGGAGCAGGCGGCGGAAGCGGCTGGGCTTGTCGGTCAAGGCGGCATGTCTCCCGGATAAAGAGGTTGGGGATCATATCGAGTGGCGGGCAGCGGCTGTCAACGCCGGGAGGGCGCGGCAAGAGGCAGCGGCGCCGCATCCTCAAGCACGGCCCCAGCCTGCAGTGTCCAGTCCCGCCCCTCCCCCGCCAGCACCAGCGGCGCCAGCAGGGTGAGCGGCGTCCGCCGGCCCTTGCGGGCCTGAACGATCACCCGGCCGGCCGGCCGGCCGTCGTCCACCGTGTGCACCGGCAGAACGCGGATGTCACCGGCGGGCCCGGCCAGCGCGGTCAGGATCTCGGCCAGCCGGTCGGCGCGCATGACGATGGTGAAGCTGCCGCCGGGCTTCAGCCGCCTGAGCCCGGCCGCGATCCAGGCGCCGAGGCCGGTCCCGCCCTCGACATGGGCGGCACGGCGGCCCGGATCCGGCGGCGGATCGGCGCGGACCTCCTCGAGAAACGGCGGGTTGGTCAGAACATGGTCGAAGGGCTCTGTCCGCGGATCGTCCGGCCCCTGCAGCCGGGCACCGACATCCGTCTCCACCACGGTCAGCGCCGCACCGGCCAGCCCGGCATTCACCCGCGCAAGCGCGGCCGCACCGGCATCGCGTTCCACGCCGACCAGTCTGAGCCCGGGCACACGGGCGGCGAGGCAAAGACTTGCCGCCCCGGTGCCGAGGCCCAGATCCAGCACCCGCTGCCCCGGTTCCGCCGGCACGGCGGCGGCCAGCAGCACCGGGTCGACCGCGGCACGATAGCCGCGGATGAACTGAACGAGTTGCACCCGTCGGCCCAGAAGATGATCCAGGCTGACCGCCGACGGATCGATGCCATGACGGGTGAGCCTGTCCTGAAGATCGATCGGCGTCGCCATGTTCACCGTCTGGGCCCCAGCATGCGCGCCACCAGCCCGGCCAGACCGCCCGTGGCCTGCGGTGCCGGCCGGCGCGGCGGGGCCGAGATCGGCGCGGTCTCCCCCAGCCCCTGCGCCGCCTCGTCGAGCAGGCGGCGGGCGCGCGGCGCCAGGGCGTCATCCACCATCAGCCGGCGCGGAAAGGCACCGATGGAACCTTCGGCCAGGCTCATCTGTTCGTCGAAGACCAGGCTGTCGATGCCTTCGGCGGCCAGAACCGCGCGTGCCCAGGACAGGCGCACCGGATCGGTGGTCAGCAATACGACATCCATCAGCGGCGATCCCGGGAAGGTGAGGTCATGGCCGCCTCCCGGCCAGGCGCTGAACGAAGGGCGCTGAACGGAGGGCGCGGAAGGGAGGGGGCGGAAGGGAGGGGGCGAAGTGAAGAGACGGTGACGGGCACCAGACAGACGCGCAGCGGCTTGTGCAACGCACACGAGCGCGGCAGGATGTGCGGCGACACACTATACCCACCCCTCGCGTCGCTGCGCATCTTGACCGCGCCGCGCGCCACTTCATATGCTCCCCAGCGCCGTGCGGAGCGTCAAGCCCTGCCGGCCCCGGGTCCAACGTTGCCCTCTTTTCCAACGTTGCCCTGAAACAAGACGGATCGGCTGCTCTCTCGTGGATGCGCGCGCACATTCCTCGCAAGAGGTCCTCTCGACCCTTCAGGCTCTGGTGGCAGATGACCTGAAGCGTGTCAATCAGGTCATCATCGACAACATGCAGAGCCAGGTGGGGCTCATCCCCCAACTGGCCGGCCACATCGTCTCGTCCGGCGGCAAGCGGCTCAGGCCCCTTCTGCTGCTGATGTCGGCCCGGCTCTGCGGCTATGCCGGCGACCGGCATGTTCCCCTCGCAGCCTGTGTGGAGTTCATCCACACCGCAACACTGCTCCACGACGACGTCGTGGACGAAAGCGAGCTGCGGCGCGGCAAGGCCACCGCCAATGCGGTCTTCGGCAATAAGGCCAGCGTGCTGGTCGGCGACTTCCTGTTCAGCCGCGCCTTTCAGCTGATGACCCGCGACGGCTCTCTGGAGGTGCTGCGCATCCTGTCGGATGCCTCGGCGGTGATTGCAGAGGGCGAGGTGATGCAGCTGCTCACCTCCAACGATCTGGAAACCGACGAAGCGGCCTATCTGCGCGTCATCGAAAGCAAGACCGCCAAGCTGTTCGAGGCCGCCTGCCAGATCGGCCCGGTGGTCGCCGACCGTCCGGCTGCGGATATCGAAGCGCTGGCGCGCTACGGCATGGCGCTGGGCGTGATCTTCCAGCTGACCGACGACCTGCTGGACTACTCGGCAGAACAGGCGGCGCTGGGGAAGACCATCGGCGACGATTTCCGCGAGGGCAAGATCACCCTGCCGGTGATCGTGGCCCACGAGCGCGGCACGGCCGAGGAACGGGCCTTCTGGTCCCGGACCATGGAAGAGCTGGACCAGCGCGAGGGCGATCTGGAACAGGCCATCGAACTGATGCGCCGCCACGACGCTTTCGGCGAAACCCTGCGCCGCGCCGAGACTTATGGCGAGATCGCCCGCGCCTCGCTGCAGGGCTTCGCAGACGGGATCGAACGCCGCACCCTGGACGAACTGATCTCGTTCTGCATCGCCCGCGGATTCTGATCGAAAACCTGCTTGCAGGGGCCGCCGGATCCCGCTATAAGGCGCCCCACGGACGCACCGGAGTGTAGCTCAGCCTGGTAGAGCACCGTCTTCGGGAGGCGGGGGCCGCAGGTTCGAATCCTGCCACTCCGACCAACTTCGGTATGTCCGATCGACACGCCCCGGCAGGTTTTCCTGCCGGGGCGTCGTTGTTTCAGGGTCCGGTCATCGCATAATGCCACCACATCGGCGGTTTTTTTGCGGCACGGCATTTTGCGAGGGCAAATGTCGACTCACATTGCAACCTGATGGTGATCGCGGCACCATCATGCAATGCATACGGATCAAATGTGACGCGGTCGTGCCACATCCCCGGTCTGTCATCCTGAACCACCGGACCCCTCTCTCATGGCTGACGGAGAAGCCCTCGACGACACGATGGAAGACCGCGTGCAGCATGCCGACCGGCTGCTGCGCATGGCGGTCAACCGGATTCCGGAAGCGGTGATCATCTACGACACCGATGATCGCGTCGCCTTCGTCAATCAGGCCTATTGCGATTTCTTCCCCTATATGCCCCCGGTCGGGGAGCTGATGGGCCAGAGCTTCGAAGACGTCATCCGCCACAGCATGGTGGCACCGGGTGTCGTGCTCGATCCGCTGGCCCGGACCGATCCGGATGCCTATATCGCCAAGCGCCGCCACCGGCTGCACAACCCGCAGCCCCAGCCCTTCGAGCAGTTGACTGCCGGACGCTGGCATCTGGTCCGCGAGGTCAGGGTGCAGGGCGTCGGCTTTTTCGGCCTGCGCAGCGACATCACCGACATCAAGCAGCGCGAGATCGAGCTGAAGATGGCGCGCGACCATCTGGCACGCCAGACCCAGCAGTTGGCAGAAGCACGCGAGGTGGCGGTCCGCGCCCGCGAGATCGCGATCGCCGCCCGCCTGGAAGCCGAGCGGGCCAACACCGCCAAGTCTGAATTCCTGGCCCGGGTCAGCCACGAGCTGCGCACGCCGCTGAACGCGATCCTGGGCTTTTCCGAAATCATCCGCGATCAGCTGCTGGGCGATCGGTCGCCACAGCGCTATGCCGAATACGCCGCCGACATTCACCACGCCGGCTCCCATCTGCTGAAGCTGATCGACGACATCCTCGACATGGCCAAGATCGAGGCCGGCCGGCTGGAGCTGCTGGTCGACGACGTGGATCTCCATGGCCTGCTGCGCGAGTTGATGCACACCTGCCGGCCACTGGCCCGCAGGAACGACAACCGGTTCGAGACCCATATCCCCAACGACATCGGCACGCTGAAAGGCGACGTCACCCGGCTGCGGCAGGTGGTGCTGAACCTTCTGTCCAATGCCTGCAAATTCACCCGCGGTGGCGCCGTGACCCTGGCCGCACGGCGGCTCGGCTCGGTCGACGGCCGGAGCGATCTGGTGGAGATCACGGTCACCGACACCGGCATCGGCATGACCGAGGCACAGCTTGCCCGGGTTTTCGAGGATTTCATCCAGGCCGATGCCGCGATCGCCCGCACCTATGGCGGCACAGGGCTCGGCCTGCCGATCTGCCGACGACTCTGCCTGCTGATGGGTGGAGATATCCGCCTGGACAGCAGCCCCGGCAGCGGTACCACCGCCCGGGTGATCCTGCCGGTCTCAGGCCCGCCCTGCTCCCCCTCCCTCCCGGTCGGCTGACACAGCTTGCAACTGTAAGACGTTGCATCCCGCGACACGTCTCCGACAGCGCTTGCCATCTCTCGCATTGGTTGTTTATATAGTATTCAAAATAATATTAAGGTTTTAGGTGACCGCGGCCGGCAGACGGATGCGGACGAAGGGGGGATGATGTCGTCTGACACGCCGACCGGCGGATCGACCCGCCCCGGAGGGGGGAGCGGTCTGGATCCGCGTCTCAGACGGGCACAGGCCCGTCACGCCTTTGCGATTCTGGTGCTGCCCGCCATCGGCAGCCTGATCGCCATCGGCATCGCCGTCCATGACGGTGGCGTCCCGGCCGCGGCCCTGGTGATTCTGCTCGTGTCCTATATGGCCACCTATGCCGGCATCACCGTCGGGCTGCACCGGCTGTTCGCCCATCGCGCCTTCGAGACCACGCCCTGGCTGCGCGCGGTGTTCGCCGTGCTCGGCTGCATGGCGGCCCAGGGACCGGCGATCTATTGGGCCGCCAATCATCGGGTCCATCACATCCGGTCGGACCGTGACGGCGACCCGCACAGTCCGCGGATCGCGAACGGGCGGCAGCTGGGACGCTGGGAAGGGTTCTGGCACGCGCAGGCCGGCTGGACCTTCAGCCATCGCCCGGCCGATGTCTTCGCCGTGACCCGCGACCTGACCCGCGATCGGCGGCTGATGTGGATCAACCAGCGCTATCTGTGGTGGGTGGCCCTGGGGCTGATCCTGCCGGCGCTCGCCGGTGCGCTCGCCATCGGCGGCATCCGGGGCGCGGTGTTGGGCCTGCTATGGGGCGGCGCGGTGCGGCTGACCCTCAGCTATCACTTCACCAATGCGATCAATTCGCTCACCCACATGATCGGCACCCGGCCCTTCGGCGGCCGGAATACATCCACCAATCTCTGGCCGATCGCCCTGCCGACCCTGGGTGAGGCCTGGCACAACAACCACCATGCCTTCCCCACCTCCGCCCGCTTCGGCCTGGCGGTCTGGGAGGTGGATATCGGCTGGTGGATCATCCGCAGCCTGGAAGCCGTGGGGCTTGCCTGGAATGTCCGCCGCCCCCTGCCCGAGAGCATAAGCGCCAAGCGCGCCGCAGCCGCCGCGGGCATGCAGGTCGACGACGACGACCGCGTGACGGCCTGAACGCCCCGCCCGGCCGCCCCGATTGCGGCCGCATTTCACCCCGGGGGCCCGATCGGAAATTATCGCGCTGAACGCGAAATTTTCTCTGTTCTTAGGTCTATATCATGTGCATATCAACCCAAGATTGAGTGTTTTCCAGCCTCTCAGACCCTTCCAACGCCGGGCGCAGCCCGCAGCCGGAGACCTGTTCCATGAACACCCAGACCACGCTTCCTGGCGCCCAGCAGGCCGCCGCTGGTGCCCGGGCGGCCACCCGCCCCGATGCCGCTGCCATCGAGGCCTGGCTCGTCGACTATCTGGCCGACCGCCTGGGCCGCGATCGCTCTGAAATCCGACGGACCGAACGCTTCGAGCGCATGGGCGTCGACTCGCTCGCCGTCGTTTCGATGACCGGCGAGCTGGAAGAATGGCTCGGCCGTAAGGTGGAGCCCACACTCGCCTATGATCACCCCACCGTCCAGGATCTTGCAGCCGCCCTTGCCGGCTGAGGCCGTGCCCCGACCGGAGTTCGCGCCATGTCACCTGATACCAACCAGATCCATCCCACCAGCCCTGCCGGCGGCCACCCCGGCACGTCGTCGGATGCGCTGCGCTCGCATTACGACATCGGGACCGACTTCTTCGGTCTGTGGCTCGACCCGTCGCTGACCTATTCCTGCGCGCTCTACGAGGCCGGCGATACCGATGATCCGGCGGGCTTCCTGGCCGCCCAGACCCGCAAGCTGGACTTCCACATCGACCAGGCCCATGCCGCCGGCGCAGAGCGGGTGCTGGATATCGGTTGCGGCTGGGGGTCGATGATGCGGCGGCTGGCGGAACGCGGCGCAGGCCACGTCACCGGCATGACCATGACCGAGGCCCATCGCACCCATGTGACGGGCTTCGGCGATCCCAGGCTCGAGGTCGCCCTGACCCCCTGGGCGGGGTTCGAGCCCGAGGCGCCCTATGACGCCATCGTGTCGCTGGAGGCTTTCGAACATTTCGCCCGGCTGGACTCGACCGAGGCGGAAAAAAAGGCCGGCTATCGTGCCTTCTTCGAACGCGCCCATTCCTGGCTGAAGCCCGGCGGGCGGATGTCGATCCAGACCATCGTCTACGGCCGGGCGACCAAGGCGGATTTCAGCACCTTCTGCGCCGCCGAGGTCTTCCCCGACAGCGACCTGCCGCGCCTGCACGAGATCATGGAAGGCTGCGACCGCCTGTTCGAGGTGGAGCGCCTGCGGTGTGACCGCCAGATGTATGTCCGCACCTTCCAGAGCTGGCTCGACGGGCTTCGGGCCAATCGCGCGGCGGCCGAGACCATCGTCGGTCCCGCCGTGGTCGATCGGTTCGAGAAGTATTGCGGCGTGTTCATGATCGGCTTCCACACCGGCGCCATGAATCTGGCCCGGATCGGCTTCCGCAAGGCCGGCTGAGCGAAGGGGGCGTCGATGACCGCCGATACCACCGCCACCACCCTGGTCCACCGCCTTGAAGACCTGGCCCGCAACCGCGGCGACGCGCTGGCCTATGTCTTCCTGGCCGATGGCGAGCGCGAACAGACCCGGATCGACTATGCCGGGCTCGGTGCCCGCGCCCGGGCGATCGCCCGCGGCCTGCTGGCAGTGGCGGAACCGGGAGACCGGGCCCTGCTGCTGCATCAGCCGGGCATGGGGTTCATCGAAGCCTTTTTCGGCTGTCTGGTCGCGGGTCTGGTGGCGGTGCCGGCCTATCCGCCGCGCCGCAACCAGTCGCTCGACCGGCTGGGGGCGATCGTCTCGGGCTGTGGCGCCCGGGTGATCCTCATCGCCGCTGACCAGCGCGCCTGGCTGGAACCCCGCTTTGCCGAGGCCGGCGCCGAGGGGGCCGGCGCCATCGCCGCCGCCCGGATCCTGGCGACCGACGAGATGGTGACCCGGCCCGAAGACCTGCTACCGCGTGCACCCACCGTCGGGCCCGACGATCTCGCCTTCCTGCAATACACCTCGGGCTCGACCGGTGATCCCAAGGGGGTGATGGTCAGCCACGGCGCGCTTGCGGCCAATCAGCGGCTGATCCGCCGCGCCATGGGCCACGGGCCCGAAACGGTTTTCGCCGGCTGGCTGCCGCTCTATCACGACATGGGGCTGGTCGGGAACCTGCTCCAGCCGCTCTGGCTGGGCATCCCGTCGGTGCTGATGGCGCCCGCCGCCTTTCTGCAGAAGCCGATGCGCTGGCTCAGGGCGATTTCCGACTGGAAGGCCACCACCGCCGGCAGCCCCGATTTCGGCTACGACCTGTGCGTGCGCCGCTTCCGCCCCGATCTCTGCGAAGGGCTGGACCTGTCGTCGTGGAACGTCGCCTATAACGGCGCCGAGCCGGTCCGGGCCGAGACACTGGAGCGCTTCGCCGCCACCTTCGCACCCTACGGCTTCCGTGCCGACGCCTTTTATCCCTGCTATGGCATGGCCGAGACGACGCTGATGATCTCGGGCGGCAGCCAGGGCATCGCGCCGCCGATCATCGACGTGGACGGCGGCGCGCTCGATCTGGGCCGGGTGGTGCCGCCGGTCGCGAGCGCCGTCACCCCGCCCCGCCGGCTGGTCGGTTGCGGCCAGCCGGGCCAGGGGCTGGCGGTCGCGATCGCCGACCCCGAAACCGGCCGCCCCCTGCCCGACGGCCGGATCGGGGAAATCCTGGTCACCGGCACCAGCCTGGCCCGCGGCTACTGGCGGCGCCCTGAGCTGACCGACGAGGTCTTCGGCGCCCGCCTGCCCGGCGACGACCGCCGCTGGCTGCGCACCGGCGATCTGGGCTGCCGGATCGACGGCGAGCTTTACGTCACCGGCCGGATCAAGGAACTGATCATCATCCGCGGCCGCAATCACTACCCGCAGGATGTCGAGACCGCGATCACCGCCGCCTGCCCCGACCTTGCCGCCGGAGCCGCGGCTGCGGTCTCAGTAGACGGACCAGGCGGCGAGACGGTGGTGGCGATGATCGAGGCCGAGCGTGAGCGCATGCGCCGTCTGGACGGGCCCGAAATCTTCGCCGATGCGGTCGAAGCGGTGGCGGCCGCCCTGGAACTGCGCCTGGAGCGGCTAGTGATCCTCAGGCCCAACACCATCCTCAGAACCTCGTCGGGCAAGATCCGGCGGCGCGAGATGCGCGCCCGGCTGCTGACGGGCCTGCTCGATCCGCTCTGGGACAGCGCCGCGCGCGAACCCGCTCGCCAGCCCGAAGCCGCGGAGGCGTGACGGATGGAACCTGCCTGGTCGGCGCAAGAGGAGCTGCGCATCTTCCGCCATGCCGTGCGCGGCTTTCTGGCCACGGAATTCGTACCCCGGCTCGACGCCTGGCGCGCGCAGGGTATCGTCGACCGCCAGACCTGGACGGCGGCGGGTGCGATGGGCCTGCTGCTGACCGAACACGACCCGGATCTGGGCGGCGGCGGCGGCAGTTTCGCGACCGAGGCGATCGTCTACGAAGAGCTGGCGCGGATCGGCGACACATCCTTCTGCAAGGGCGTGCATGAATGCTGCGCGGGCTATATCCGCGCCTATGGCACGCCCGAACAGCAGCGCCGCTGGCTGCCGGACCTTGCCGCCGGGCGGCGCATCGGCGCCATCGCCATGACCGAGCCCGGCAACGGATCGGATCTGAAGGCGGTGCGCACCACCGCCCGGCCGCAGGGGGACCATTATCTGGTCTCGGGCTCCAAGACCTTCATCTCCAACGGCGCCTCGGCCGATCTGATCCTGCTGGTGGCGACGGTGGACCCGGCGGCGGGCGCGAAAGGCGTCACCCTGCTGGTGCTGGAAACCGACGACCTGCCCGGCTTCCGCCGCGGCCGGCGGCTTGCCAAGATGGGCCAGTGCGGCCAGGACACCTCGGAACTCTTTTTCGACGACATGATCGTGCCGGCCGCCAATCGGCTGGGGGCGGCGGATGGTCTGGGGTTCGGCCAGCTGATGTCGCAGCTGGCCTATGAACGCCTGATCATCGCGGTGCAGGCGGTGACCTTTGCCGAGCGCGCGCTGGCGCTCGCCGTCGACCATGCCATGACCCGCGAGACCTTCGGCCGGCCGCTGATCGACCATCAGGCGCTGCGCTTCTCCCTGGCCGATGCCCGCACCGAAGCCCATACCGGCCGGGTGCTGGTCGACGACTGCATCGCCCGCATCATCCAGGGCCGGCTGGACGCCGAAACCGCGGCCATGGCCAAGCTCTGGACCACCGAGATGCAGGGCCGTGTGGTCGATGCCTGCCTGCAGGTCTTCGGCGGCGCGGGCTACATGGCCGAACACCCGCTGGCACAGATGTATGTCGATGCCCGCGCCCAGCGGATCTATGCCGGCTCCAACGAGGTGATGAAGGAAATCGTCGCCCGCGGTCTGGCGACATTGAAGGGGTCCCTGCAATGACCGATATCCGGCCGCTCGACGAGGCGCGCATGGCGGAAGCCCGCGCGCTCTACGACCACCTGACCGGCAATGGCAGCCGGTTCCTGCGCGTGGGGGAGCTGCTGACCGCAGGGGCGGAAACGGCCCCCGGGCTGCTGCCGGATGCGCAGACCCTTGCAGCCGAAGCCGCCCGGCCGCTTTCGGCCAAAACCGGGGTGGAGATGGCCCAGGCGCTGTTCCTGCAGGCGATCTTCGCCGACCGCGCCCGCGGCCTGCATCTTTGCCATGCGATGCAGTTGCCCCGCCCCGAGGCCGCCGCCAATGCCGCGCGGCTCGCCCGGGACGGCGTGCTGGATCTGGGGCTGGTCCGGGTGGAACGGCACGGCCGGCTGCTGGTGGTGGAGAACCGCAATGCCGGCCGGCTGAATGCCGAGGACGTGCCCACCATCGACGCGCTGGAACATGCGGTCGATGCCGCCCTGTTGGACGAGGAGAGCACCGCCTGCATCCTGCGCGGCGGCGTGGTCGACCATCCCCGCTATGCCGGGCGCCGGCTGGCGGGGGCCGGGCTGAACCTCACCGATCTCTACGAGGGCCGCGTGCCCTATGTGATGTATATCGAGCGCGAAATGGGCTGGGTCGCCAAGGTCTTCCGCGGCCTGGCGGCCCCCGACCGCCTGCCCGACGAACTGGCCGAGACGCGCGAGAAGGCCTGGATCGGGGTGATCGACGGCTTCGCGATCGGCGCGGCCACCCAGGCGCTGCTGGTCTGCGACGCGGTGGTGGCAGAGGCCGGCAGCTGGTTCAACGTGCCCGCCCGCAAGGAAGGGCTGGTGCCGGGGTGCACCAATCTGCGCCTGCCGCGGATCATGGGCGACCGGCTGGCCCGCCAGATCATCATGAACGGCCGCACCATCCGCGTGGACGAGCCCGAAGCCCGGCTGCTGATCGACCGCGTGGCCGAACCCGACGGGCTGGAGACGGCGATCGACGAGGTGGCGGCCGATCTGGTCGATGGCGGCGTGGTCTCGATCGCCGGCAACCGCCGCGCCTTCCGGGTGGCCCAGGAACCGCTGGACCTGTTCCGCGCCTATCTTGCAATCTATACCCGCGAGGTGGCGGTCTGCCATCTGAGCCCGGCGCTGGTTGCCAATCTGGAACGGCACTGGACCGGGCGGAAGGCGCGCGGCTGAGCGCCTCAGGCAGTGGCGACCCAGCCCCGCCAGGTGAAGGCGGCGAAAAACAGGCTGACGTCGCGGAAGCCGCCCTCCTCCAGGATCGCGGTGTCGGTGGCGGGGTCAAAGGTCATCAGGCTGCGGCGCACCGCTTCGCAGGCACCATTGGTCTGTTCGACATCCGCGCCCATCGACACCGCATAGGCGGCATAGCGCGACAACCAGAGATCGCGTTCCGCCGCCTCTTGCGGAAAGCTGGAATGGGCGGCGACGAACGGCGCACCGGGCACCAGGCGGCGGTGGATCTCCGCCACCGTCCGTCGGCGTTCGGCCGCGTCCAGAAAATGCAGGGTCAGCAGGCAGGTTGCGGCATCGAAGGGCCCCTCGGGTGCATCGTCGATATGGCCCTCGACCAGATCGACCCGCGCGGCCAGCTTCCCCAGCGTGCGGCGGGCCAGCCCCAGCATTTCGGATGATGGATCCACGCCGGTGAAGCGCCAGCCGGGCTGTGCCTCGGCCATGGCCTTCAGCTCCAGCCCGCCCCCGGCGCCCAGCACCAGGATCCGGGCATCGGCCGGCACCCGTTCGGCCAGCAACAGCCAGGTCATGCGGTGCAGCGCCTCCAGCCCCGGCACGAAGCGCCGCGGGCCGTCGGCATAGGCGGCCACCGCCTCGGGGTTGCAGAAATGGCTGACGAGATCGGCCGTGCCGCCATCGGCAGGGGTGTCCGACATGAGATGCTGTCCTCCGGATCCTAATTCGTAACTTACGATGATACGAATATGGATGAAGGTCAACAGGGGGGATCGCGCGGCGGCGGCGGTCGGGTCAGACCGCCTCGGCCGGGGTGTCGAACAGGAAACAGCCGGTGATGCGGTGCCGGCCGTCGATCACTTCCAGCGTGTAGACCGCCATCACCACCCCGCCTTTACGGGTCTGCAGTATGGCCCGCTGGACGAAGCGGCCGTCGGCAAGGCGCCAGGCCGGGCCGTAATCCACCCGCACGGGCCGGATGACCGCCGGATAGGCATGGTGCACCATGCGCAGGAAGCGGTCGGGCGTGCCGAACCGGGCCTGAAGGGCGGGTGCCGCCATGGCGAAGGCGGCGGCGGCATCGTCGCGGGCCAACGCCGCAAGCTGACGGTCGATGGCCGCGATCACCGCCGACCGCTCGGCCGTATCGGCCGCCACGGCCACGGGAGCCGCGGTCCGGGCCGGATGATCCGCCCGCGGGTGATCGGCCGCAACCACCACCAGCGCCGTGCCGATCAGCAGCGATGCCGCGATCTTGATCCACCCCCGGCCCATGGCCGGCAAGCCTTGCTGACGGGACATCTCCGGGCCTCCCCCCTGTCGCCGCGCGCGCACCCCATGTTCATGACATGGGGTGCCGCGGGGGAAGATCCAGGGTGATCAGGCAGTTGCAAGGTGCGGCTGGCGAAGGCCCAGGAGCTGAAGCTCGGCCAGCATCGCCACCACCACCGCCTGGCCGATGACCAACGCATAGCCGGGGCCCGTTGGCTCCACCCAGCCCAGAACCAGAAGGGCGATGCTGTCGACGACCCAGAGCAGGTTCAGGATGGCGAGCGTGCGCACCGCCTTGCGAGGCAGCGGATCGCGCGTCGCAATCAGCAGAATGCCGCCCGCGATCACGACGAGGGCGATACCGGTAGCGGCCAGCAGCCCGCGCGGCAGGCCAGTCAGTTCGGCGACCGGGCCGCCGGCGATCAGGAACAGGGCAGCCATGCCAAGCCCGCTCAGGGCATCGAACCAGAGCACGCGGCGCAGCAGGGTCGGGTTGACGGTCATGACGGGTCTCCTTCAGGGAGCAGTGCCGGACGGGGCCCCTTGCCCGCCGTCCTGCCCCCATCAGACACCGGCGATCCCCCGCCGGCGATTATGCCGGAGGTAATGATCACGATGACGTTATGCCCCCTTGTCATGAGGCTTTGTCATGAGGCTTTCATCGATGTGGCCGCATCATGACCCGCGACGAAACCGGAAACGCTCCCCATATATAGTCGTCCCACCCGAGGCCGCAGCTCTTGCGGCCACCTTCGGAACGGACAGGAAAACATGACCGATGCCGAGCTTCATGGCTGCCTCGACTTTATCCGTCAGACTGAAAAGCTGAAGGACGTCCTGCGCAATTCCTACACCGCCTCCGGCCGCCACGAGAGCACTGCGGAGCACAGCTGGCGTCTGGCCCTGATGGCGATGGTGCTGGGCCCGGATCTGGGCCGGGATGGCGAGCCGGTCGACCTGCTGCGCGTGCTGAAGCTCTGCCTGATCCACGACCTGGGCGAGGCGATCGGCGGCGATGTGCCGGCGATCCGGCAGACCGGCGGACCAGACAAGGCGGCGCAGGAACGCGCCGACCTGATCACTCTTCTGGAACCGCTTGATGCCGCACGCCGCGCCGAATTCCTGGCGCTCTGGGACGAATACGAAGCGAGCTCGACCCCTGAGGCCCGGATGGTCAAGGCGCTGGACAAGATGGAAACCATCATCCAGCACAATCAGGGTGCCACCGCCCCCGATTTCGATCATGGATTCAACCTGGATTACGGTCGCCACTATGCCGAGGGCCACCCGCTGCTGGCCCGGCTGCGCTGTCTGGTCGATGCCGACACCCGCGCACGGATGGCGGAGGCAACCCCGCCGCCCCGGCGCACCGGCTCGGAGGGGTGATCGGCCACCGCCTCAATCCGGCATGACCTGATCGGGCATGACCTGATCGACCATGGCCAGCAGCTCGTCGCGCCCGGCGCCGTCGCGGGCCTGGATCGACATGCCCTGGATGACGGCGCCGTAAAGCCGGGCGAGCGCCCCGGCATCGGTTCCCGCAGGCCAGCGCCCGGCAGCGATGCCGCGGCGGATGCAGGCGGCGATGGCCGCAATGGTATCGCGGCGCAGCCGTGCGGTCTCCGCCGCCACCGCGTCGTGCTCGGGCGCGCAGGTGATCAGGGCGGTGGAGATCAGGCAGCCGGCGGGTTGGCCGGGATCGGTGAAGGCGATGGCGGTTTCGCGCAGCAGCCGCCGGATCGCCGCCCGGGGGTCGGGCTCCTCGTCCAGCGCGCGGATCGTGAACAGCCCCGGCCCCGCGCGATAGGCAGCCATCACCTCGCGATACAGCTCTTCCTTCGACCCGAAAGCGGCGTAGAGGCTGGGCGGGGTGATGCCCATCGCCTGGGTCAGGTCGGCAACCGAGGTGCCCTCATACCCCCGTTCCCAGAACAGGCGCATGGCTTTGGCCAGGGCCGCATCACGATCGAAGCTGCGCGGGCGGCCACGGCCCTGACGCGGGGTCGGGGATGGGGATGACGGGCTTTTCATAGCGATCGATATATATTTCTGTTGCGCGGGGACAGGCATCTGCTCATTAATATAGCGACTGCTATTTAAATGGAGAAGCGCCATGCGCAGCCTGTCCGTCGCCGCATCCCTTGCGGCGGTCACGCTCCCCCTCGCCCTGACGCCGGCCGCAGCCGACGACAAGACTAAGGCCGACAAGACCACGGGAGAGAAGACCTTGGGCGCCCGGATCGACCGGGTGGTCGACACGGCGATCGCCGAGGGGCAGATCGCCGGTGCCGTGATCCTGGTCGCCGAGGACGGTCGGCTGATCCATCGCCGCGCCGCCGGCCATCTGGACCGCGAGGCGGGCCTGCCGATGCGCGAGGATGCGATCTTCCGCTTCGCCTCGGTCAGCAAGCCCTTCGTGGCGGCAACAGCATTGGCCCTGGTCGATGACGGGGTTCTGGACCTCGACACGCCGATCACCCGCCATCTGCCGGATTTCCGTCCGGCGACCGGCGACGGCGACCGGCCGGTCATCACCCTGCGCCAGCTGTTGAGCCATACCGCCGGGCTCGATTACGGTTTCTTCCAGCCGGCCGACGGCCCCTATGCCCGGGCGGGGGTCTCGGACGGGATGGATGACCGTCCCGGCCTGACCCTGGCTGAAAACCTGCGTCGACTCGCCATGGCACCTCTGCGCAACCGCCCGGGCGCGGCCTGGCATTACTCGCTGGCAATCGACGTGACCGGCGGGCTGATCGAGGCTGCAACCGGCCGCACCCTGCCCGATGTGGTCCGCGAGAAGGTGACCGCACCGCTCGGCCTTGAAGACACCGGCTTCACCGTCGCCGACACCACGCGGCTGGCGGTGCCCTATGTCGACGGCCCAGAGGGCGGCGTACCGCGGCGGATGGCGGCGGCCGAAGCGGTGCCCTTTGGCGGCAGCGCCGTGCATTACGCGCCCGGCCGCATCCTCGATCCCGATGCCTGGCCCTCGGGCGGTGCCGGCATGGCGGGCACCGCCGCCGATGTCCTGGCGTTGCTGGAAGCCATCCGCACCGGCGGCGGCGGGGTGTTGAGCCCCGGGATGGCCGCAGCCTTCGTCCGCCCGACCACCGGCGACCTGCCCCTCGATGTGACGGGCCCCGGCTGGGCCTTCGGGCTTGGTGCCTCGGTGCTGATCGACCCGGCCCTTGCCGGCAGCCCGCAAAGCCCGGGCACATGGGCCTGGGGTGGTGCTTATGGCCATTCCTGGTTCGTCGATCCGGTCCGCAAACTGACCGTCGTGGCGATGACCAACACCGCCCTCGCCGGCATGACCGGGGCTTTTCCCGACGCGCTGCGCGATGCGATCTATGCCGACTGACCAGCCCCGCCCTCACAAACCCCACTCTCGGGCCAGAGGGCCGCAGCCGTTCGGGCCACGATGGCCGGCACGGTGTCGCCGGGCGCGATGGCCAGCCGGCCGTCGATGATCAGCATCGACAGCCCATGGACCAGCGCCCAGCGCGCCCGGGCCAGATCGGGATCGATGTCGGGGGTGGCCCCCATCGCATGGGCGGCTTCGGCATCGGCGGCGATCAGCTGTTTCTGGGCCGGATCGAGCGGCCCGACCATCAACCGAAACAAGCCCGGATTTACGCAAGCGAAGCCGACATAGGCCTGCGCCTGCGCCAATGATCGCGACCGGGGATCAACCCCCTGATCGGCCGCGCCTTTCAGCGCCGCCCCCAGCTCGCGAAAGCCCTGCGCGGCCAGCTCGGCGAGCAGCGCCTCGCGGTTCTCCACATGGCGATAGGGCGCCATGGCCGAAACGCCCGCCTGGCGTGCCACCTCGCGCAGCGACAGCCGGTCATGGCCGTCCGCCTCGACCAGGCGGCGGGCGGCCGCGATCAGCACCGGCTTCAGATCGCCGTGATGATAGCCGTCGGAGTGTCGTGCCGCACCCGTCTCCCCCATTGACGTCCCTCTCCTTCGCCCTAATGTTTACAATGTAAACATACGAGGGGCGGCCAGTCCAGTCGCCGGCAAGAGACAGGGTCAAGGGGTCGAGGCATTATGATCGTCGTGCATCATCTGAACAATTCGCGCTCGCAGCGCGTGCTCTGGCTGTTGGAAGAGCTGGGGCTCGACTACGAGATCCGGCGCTATGAGCGCGACCCGGCAACCATGGAGGCGCCGGCCAGCCTGAAGGCGGTGCATCCGCTGGGCAAGTCGCCGGTGATCACCGATGGCGACGTCACCGTGGCCGAGACCGGCGCCATCGTCGACTACATCCTGGAGCGCTATGGCGAGGGCCGGCTGGTGCCGGCCGCCGGCACGCCGGAGCGGCTGCGCTGGCGCTATTGGATGCATTATGCCGAAGGCTCGGCGATGCCGCTGCTGGTGATGAAGCTGGTGCTGATGCGCGCCCCCGACCGCACCCCGGCACTGATCCGGCCGCTGGCGCGCAAGATCACCGGCGCGATCAATGCCGGCTTCGTCGACCCCCGGCTCAACACCAACCTCGCCTTCTGGGAAGCGGAACTCGCCCGCGGCCCCTGGTTCGCCGGGCCCGACTTCACCACCGCCGACATCATGATGAGCTTCCCGGCCGAAGTGTCGGCACAGCGGATCGAAGGCGCGCGCAACGCCACACGCGTGCAGGATTTCGTGAAACGCATCCACGCCCGCCCGGCCTTCCGCCGCGCCCTGGAGCGCGGCGGCGCCTATGCCTATGCCGACTGACGCCCGCCCGAAAGCCCCGCGCCCCCTCTGAAGGTCCCCGCTCCCGCACGGGACCGTGCGGGAGCAAGCCGCCATTGAGGCGGCGGCCAAGGGCGCGGAAGCGCCCGCCCGGCGAGGGGCTATTAAAGACTCCCGCCATTGAGGCGGCGGCCAAGGGCGCGGAAGCGCCCGCCCGGCGAGGGGCTATTAAAGACTCCCGCCATTGCGGCGGCGGCCAAGGGGTGCGGAAGCACCCCGCCCGGCGAGGGACCACAAAGACTACTCCATCCAGGCGACGTCGGTGATGGGCGCCGGTGCGCCATCCACCGGGCGAAGCGGCGTGGCGTTGCCGGTGGCCAGATCCAGTTTGTGGATCACCCCGCCATTGACCATCCAGCCGGCCTCGCCGCCCATCTCGGTCGAGACGATGTTGAAGGCGATGGGGCTGTCGACGGTGACGCCCAGCCGGCCGATCGCGGTCAGCACGCCGTCATTCGGCGGTGCCTGCTTCACCAGGGCGCCGATCGTGGCGTCGATGTCGTAAAGCGCGGTGGCTTCGGCCTTCCGGCCGGTGCGCGAATTGGTATAGGCGCCGGCCACGATGTTCGGGGTCTCGCCCTTGTGCATGTCGGCATAGGCGAGCCGGCCATCGACCACCGCCTTGCCGTCGTCGACATTGACCCTGAGATTGGTGCCGTCGGGCGTCATCACCCGCAGCCGGTCGGCGGCCGGGTTGAAATCGACCGTCACACCATGGCGGGCCGACAGCTTCTCCGACAGGGTCGCCCGCACCGTCGCCTCGCCGGTGCCGGGATCGATGGTGACGATCCGGCCATCGCCCGCCAGGCCGTAGAGCCGGCCATCCGCTGGCCGGACATCGATGCCGACCAGGCCGGGCACGCCCGAAATCGGAACCATGCCGGTCACCTTGCCGGTGGCCGGGTCGATCTGCACCAGACTGCTGTCGCCCGCAAGCCCCACCAGCATGCCGGCGGAGGCCGTGGTCATGCCCGGCATCATCGCCAGCATCGGCAGGGCCAGAGCGGCCGTGGCAGCAGCCCGGGCGGCGCCGGTCTTCAGGTATTGAAAGCGTGTCATGGTCGGCGTCTCCCTCTCGTTCGGGGGCGGCGTCGACGGGACGATCAGGCCCCGCTCCACCCATCAGGGAAACAACGCTGCGACCGGTCGGGACGGATGCACGGTCGTGGCGGATTTTTCCGTCCAGGCCTGCCCGGGCTGCCGGCGGGCGGGCCGGGTTGGACATTCTGCAATGCATTATTTCAAACGTTCAATTGACTCACGAGAAACTTTCCCCTACATAAGACCTGCGCTCACGAAAGGATCGGTCAGGAAACCCGGCGGACACTGTCGGAAACGGCCGGTCCCTGTTGAACGCCCTGATGACTGGCAATTCGGCGGCGCAGGCTGCGTCTCCCCGGCAGATCCGCCGCCGTTGCTCATCCGTCATCGGTCCCCCTCCTCTCCCCCATGAGTGAGCGGTGACGGATGTCGTCTCGGACGCCCGGCCCCTGGTGGCCCGGGCGTCCTTTTTTTGGCCCTCGCCGGGCGGGCGCTCCGCGCCTTTGGCCGCCGCCGCAATGGCGGGGGGAGCTTGCGGGGACGAGTGGAGCCTCAGGAACAACGATCTGAGATGTCGGCGTCAGCCGATGGGGGCGGTCAGGCCGGAGATGCGGATGGGGCTGCCGGGTTCGGGGCCGAAGCTGGCGTGGATCAGGCTGGGGCGGCCCATGTCTTCGCCCTGCACCACCTGGATCGCCCCCTCCTCCAGCCAGCGGATGTCGCGCAGATAGCCGGCCAGCGCCGCCGCCGCCGCGCCGGTTGCCGGGTCCTCGTAGACCCCGCCGATGGCGAAGGGGTTGCGGGCGTGGAAGCGGGTGCGGCTTTCCGCGGTCACGAAGATGAAGGTGGCAAGCGACTGTTCCGCCTGCAGCGCCGCACCGCGCCGGAAGGCATAACCCAGCTGCGACAGGCGGCGGCGATCCTTCAGCGCCACCACCAGATGGTTGGCACCGGCATGGATCAGGCGCACCGGCAGATGCGGGTCCAGGTCGGCGTCCGTCAGCCCGAATTCCTCCAGCACGCGCCGCACATAATCCGCCGGCGGCAGCCGGGTCCAGGTCGGCGGCGAGGTCAGCGCCGCGGCCCAGCCATCGCCTTCCGGGATCGCCTCGACCGTGATCCGGCCGGCATTGAGGGTAAGATCATAGACCCCCGCCCCCATCCGCGCACCGAGTGCCGCCCCGAGCGCGATGGTGGCATGGCCGCAGAACGGCACCTCCTGGCGCGGCGCGAAATAGCGCACCCGCCAGCCGCCCGCTGCCCCGCCCTGATCGGGAACCGCAAAGGCGGTTTCGGAATAGCCGACCGCCTTCGACACGGCCAGCATCTCGGTCTCGGTCGGCCAGCTGTCGGCAAAGACCACCCCGGCCGGGTTGCCGCCGTCGGCATCGATGGTGGTCCGGGTGAAGGCGGCGATCTTCAGCACCGTATCGGGGGTCATGAGCGTCACTCCGGTTGCAGCTGCATTGAGGATGACCGTATGATGGTGACACTTGGCGCTCAATCTCTATAGTGTCACGGTACACTTTCAGCCGAAAGGCAGGACACGAATGCGGCGCCCCTCGGACTGGACCCCCCGCCTGGCTGCGGGTGACGGCGCGCTGGCCGAGCGGCTGGCCGCAGCCCTTGCCGACGACATCGCCCGCGGCCGCATCGCCCCGGGCGACCGGCTGCCGGCCCATCGCGATCTGGCCTGGCGACTGGAAATCGGCCTCGGCACAGTCACCCGCGCCTATGCCCTGTTGGAACGGCGCGGGCTGGTGGTGCCCGAACGCGGCCGCGGCATGTTCGTGGCGGTGCCGCCCGCCCAGGCCCCAGGGCCGGTGGATCTGTGCGTCAACACGCCGCCGCGCATGCTCGATACCCAGGCGCTTCGTGCCTCTCTGGCCCGGCTGGCGGCACGGATCGACATGTCGGGTTTCGGCAGCTACACGCCCTCCGCCGGCACGCCGCAGCATCGGGCGATGATGGCGCGCTGGCTGGCCCGCGACCGGCTGGAGCTGCCGCCGTCGCGGCTGATGCTCACCTCGGGCGCCCAGCATGCCCTGGCGGTGGCGATCGCCACCACCACCGGCGGCCGGCCGGGCACGATCCTGACCGAAAGCCTGACCTATCCCGGCATCATCACCATCGCCCGCCATGCCGGCCACCGGCTGCAACCGGTCATGGTTGATGACCAGGGCATGTGCCCCGACGCGCTGGACCGCGCCCTTCACACGGCACTGCGGGATGGGCGCCCCGGACAGCGGCTGATCTACGTCACCCCCACCCTCCACAACCCCACCGCAGCCAGCATGAGCCGCACCCGGCGCGAGGCGATCCTCAGCGTTGCCGCAGCCCATGATGCGGTGATCGTGGAGGACGACGTCTATGGCGTGTTTGCCGCGGGCGACATGCCGCCGCTCACCGCACTCGCGCCCGATCGCTGCCTCTATGTCTCGGGCCTGTCGAAGAGCCTGAGCCCGGGGCTGCGCATCGGTGCCCTGGCGGTGCCGCCCGCCTTCCTGGAAGCCGCGGCCGATGCGCTTGCCGCCAGCGCGACCATGGCCCCGCCGCTCGGCTGCCTGCTGATGGAAAGCTGGCTGGAAGACGGAACTGCAGAGGCCGTGGAGCAGGCCGTCCGGGCGGAAAGCCGCGCGCGCACCACCCTCGCCCGCCGGCTGCTCGGCAAACATGTCGCGCCCCAGGAAACACCCGGCTTTCACATCTGGCTGCCGATGCCGCGCCCGCGTGCCGAAGCCCTGGCCATGGCCGCTGCCACCCGCGGCATCCGCGTCACTCCACCCTCGGCACCGATGGTCGATGATCACCCGGGCGCCCCTGCGGGCCTGCGCCTCTGCCTGGGCGGGCCATCAGCCGAGGCGTTGACCACCGCCCTCAACGACATCGCCCGTCTTGTTGAGGAACGGGACACGGATCCGGCTGCCTATGTTGCAATTTAGGCCAGACAACGGGAAGAAGTGACGACCAACATACGCTATGATGCGTCGCAGGCCCCCGACGGATGGGACGATGAGCCCAACAGCCTGCAAGGACATCATCATGCGCGGATCGATCAGACATCATGCGGCCGCGGCTGTCATGGGTGCGGTTGCCTTCCTGTCGGCAGCCACGGCCGATGCCAAAAGCCTGGATTTCGACGTCACGGCCTACACCGACAACCAGACGCTGCATCCAAGCTTCTATTGCGAGCAGACCGGCGGGTCCAGCACCACGCTCTCCTACCCCTACAAGGCTTCGGGTATCGAGTTCATGGGGACGACAGAGTCGGGCACCTGCGACGTCTCCACCTATCTGGAGCCGCACAGCGCCTTCAATTTCCACGCCATGGCCGGCAGCACCAGCGCCCGGGAAGTCTCCTATCAGATCAATCTCTACAATGACGAGATCGAGGGTACCCAGATCACGCAGCAGGCGGCGCAGTTCTTCACCTACGGCAATGCGTCCTATGTGCTGAATTATGGCATCACCGACCTGCCGATGCCGTTCAACGACACAGCCTATCTCTATATCGGCAACGACCAGTCGGACTGGATGGCGGAACTGACCGGCAGCAGCGGCTATGCCGACATCACCTTCGGTGATCTGGTCCTGCCCGCCGCGCATGATGCCGGCATGTTCCAGATTTCGGACAGCAACGCCGCCACCAGCAATCTGAAAGGGGTGTGCGGCACCAACGTGCCGGCCGAGTTCAACTTCCTGTGCCAGGAGGCGGAGTACGGCGCAACCGCGCTTCAGAACGCATCGCTGACCCAGAAAGATGTGATCTACGACCAGCTGCGCATCGGTACCCGCTATTTCGACATCCGCCCGGGCTATCCGATCGGCGATGCCAAGGCCAACGACACCAACACCACCCATATCCACAACTTCATTCCGGGCGCACCGCTCGCCGGCATGCTGGACGACGTCTCGCGCTTCCTGGGTGAACATACCGGTGAAATCGTCGTGCTGCGGATCCAGAGCAACGGCATCGATCACGGCTACTATCAATTCATCTCCAGCACGGATCTGACCGCGGCGCTGGATCGCCATATCGCCGCCGGCATCGGCTATCGCCTGGTCGATGACCTCTCGACCCTTTCGGGCCAGTCGTTGAAATCAATCGTCGGCGCCGGCAAACGGGTGATCGTGGTCTATGGTGCGGAGAAATCCGCAACCAACCCGACAGGCATCCCTGACATCAACGACAGCTATGACGATAACGACTATCAGGCGTCGATCCACAGCCCCACAGCGGTCAACGGCGACGTTGCCACCACGCTGCAGGCCTGTTCCGGCGGCGGGGCCCAATACACGCTGCTGCAATTGCAGGACACCGCCAGCGGCGCATTGCTGCCATTCTACACCCAGACGCAGTACACCCCTCTGATCCTCGATGCGTCAGAGGTGATCGGCAACAGTGACTTCGGCAACATCCTGCAGGGCACCAAGCCCTGGTTCGATGCGGTCAACTATCCCTGGCTGCAGAGCAGCGCCGCGCTGGCCAGCCTCGTCGCCTGCCACATGCCGGTGGTGATCCAGAATGATTTCGTGGATGTGGCCCTCACCTCGCATGCGATCGGCCTGTCCAAATACCGCCACGATAATTGAACCCGGCGGTCAGGGCCGGTGGCACCGGGTGATCGCACGATAGTCCTTGCGCGGTCCCCGCACCCGGATGTCGGTGGTGAACGCCCGCGGCAGCTCCAGCGTTATGCTGGCCTCGTAGAGATCGGCGCCGCAGAGATGGCTGTCGGCCGCCTGCAGGCCGCCCGCGTCATCGGCCGCGAAATCCAGCGTGACGAAGCGGGCGCCGGGGGTGGCACCGTCGGCGAAATCGATCGCGATCCGGCCATCGCCCAGCAGCCGCCAGGTATAGGCTCGAAAAACATCGAGCCGGCGGCCATCGGGCAGTTCCAGCGTGCCGGTCTCGCGATAATGCAGCGCCCAGCGATCGTCGCCGGGGGTGAACACCGCCCCGCCGCTCATCCGGCCCTGGTCAGGGATCTCTCGGGCAAGCCGCCAAGCCCCGGCAAGTCCCGCAAAAGCTGCCGCCGCATCCACCCGTCTCAGTCCTCCTGCTGCTGGCTGAAGCCCTCCTGGCCAAGGCCTCCTTGGCCAAAGGCATCCTGACCGAACAGCACCGCCACTTCGGCCAGGGTACCGAGGGCGATGTCGGGTCGGGCATGCCGGCCGCTCAGCCGATATTGCGCCGGAAGCACCGGTCCATGCCAGAGGAAGCGGCCAAGCCCGGTGCCGTCATGGAGCAGATCGGGCATCACCCCCAGCTTTTCCGCCAGCGCATCACACATGGCGGGATAGTCGGCATGGGGGAATTGCGGCCGCGGCCGGACATCGCGGATCGTCCGTTCCGCGGCAACCGCGCGCTCCAGATCGAGCGGGTCTGGCCGGGGCAGTTTCCCCGCCAGCACCGCCGCCGCCCAGCGCGCCTGAAGCTCCATCACCCCGAAATAGGGGCCGCGATACATGCCGACAAAGGCCAGATCGGGCACACCCTCAGGGAAGACGCAATGGCCGAGCAGAACCGGTTGCAGCCGGTCATGAGGGTCGTAACCGATCGCCTCCAGAATGCCCGGGGCCAGCATGGCGAGAGAGGGGCGATAGCCGGTGGCACAGATCAGCACGTCGAACCGGCTCTCGCGCCCACCTTCCTGCAGCGTGAGCCTGGCCGGGTCGAAATCCACCGCCCGTGCCAGCTCCAGCCGCCCCGACCGTACCGCTGCCGGCAGGGCATCCGAAATCACCATCGGCGCCGCCAGGTCGTCCTCAGGCACATCGAGCAGCGGGTGCAGGCGGCGCTGGTCACCGGCGATGCCGTAGAGCCAGGACCAGCGTTCCCGCCCGGCGGTCGCCCCGTCCAGCGCGGCCAGGCGCTGGGCCCGTGCGCGGGAATTGATCACCAGATCCATCGGCAGACGCAGGCGGATGCGGTCGTCGCCGGCATCGGCCGGCATGAAGCCCGCCTCGGGCAGCACCGGCACCGCCCGCGGCACATACCAGGCCGGCCGACGCATCAGCATCACCGTGCGCTCGGCCACCCCGGCAATCTCGGCGGCGATGTCGGCCCCGGAAAAGGCGCTGCCCAGCACCGCCACCCGCTTTCCGGCAAAGACGGCCGGGTCGCGATAGGCGGCGGCATGCATCACCGCCCCGCCGATCGTCAACCCCTGGGGCATCAGCGCCTCGGCGAAGACGCCCGAGGCCACGATCACCGCATCGGTGTCGTGGGTCTCGATCCGTCCGTCCGCTTCCACCATCAGGCGGAAACCGGGGGTGCGCGGGATCACCGCCATCACCCGGTGGCCGGGGCGGATCGCCTCGTCCAGGCCGAAACGGGCGGCATAGCCGGCAAGATAGGCGGCGACCCGCCGCCCCTCGGGGAAAAGCGGCGTGGTCCGATCATGGGGATGGTCGGAAAAGACGCAGCTGTAGCGCGACAGATTGGTGCGGAGGCTGTTCCAGACCAGGCCGGGCTCGGTCCATAGCCCGCCCGGCCTGTCCTTGGCTTCGAAGGCGACCGCTTCCAGCCCCTCTTCCCGCGCGGATTTGAGCGCGGCAAGACCTGCGGGCCCCGCCCCGATGATCGCGACCCTGCGTGCCAATTGCCCGTCCCTCATCCCTCGGTCGATGCCGTGTCCGGAAACCTCCGCCATAAATCAGGCAGCCTGATCCTGAGGCGCGATCATCCATGAATGATCATAAACCAGACGTCACCAGAGATGCGAGAGCCGAGGGACGGGAAAGTTCAGCCGAGGCGCGCCAGGATCTGATCCTCGGCCACCGTGTCGCCCTCGGCGACCAGGATTTCGGTCACGGTGCCGTCCACCGGCGCATTGACCGGGATCTCCATCTTCATCGATTCCAGGATCAGGATCGGCTCGTCGGCCGCAACCCGGCCACCGGCCGGCACCTCGATCTTCCACACCTTGCCGGCGATCTCGCTGCGGATCACGGTATCGGCCATGGCACGTCTCCTCTGTTGTCTTTTTGGGGGATGGTCTTCGGACGGCATCCGGTCAGGACGCCAGGATCTTGGCCGTCAGACCGGTATGAACCCGGCCGGCGCGGAAGGCTGGATGGCCGATGGCACGGCGCAGGAAGGGGATGTTGGTCCGGATGCCCTCGATGACGAAGCCGGCCAATGCGGCATCCAGCCGGTCCAGCGCCTCGTCGCGGGTGGCGCCGCGCGCGATCACTTTGGCGACCAGAGGATCGTAGAACGGCGTCACCCGGCCGCCCTCGCGATAGCCGGTATAGACCCGGACGGCCTCGGCGACGGGGGGCGCGAAACGGGTCAGCCGGCCGGCCGAGGGCAGGAAGCGCACGGGATCTTCGGCATAGATGCGGGCCTGCACGGCATGGCCGCGCGCCTCGGGCCGCCGGGGCAGAACCTGGTCCAGCGGCTCGCCCAGAGCCAGGCGGATCTGGGCGGCGACGATGTCGGTGCCGGTCACCTCCTCGGTGACGGCGTGTTCCACCTGCAGCCGGGTGTTGACCTCGAGGAAGGCGAAGCCCGTGCCTTCCTCCCACAACATCTCGACCGTGCCGAGATTGTCGTAGCCGAGCGCCCCCATCATGCCGGCGATGCGATCGCCCAGCGCCCTGACTTCGCCCCGGTCGAGCCCGGGGGCCGGCGCCTCCTCGATCACCTTCTGGTGGCGGCGCTGCAGCGAGCAGTCCCGTTCGGACAGGCAGACCGCCCCGCCCCGGCCATCGGCCAGGATCTGGAATTCCACATGGCGCGGCCGTTCCATCAACCGCTCCAGATAGATCTCGGCCGAGCCGAAACTGCGCGCGGCCATGGTCCGCGCCCGCTCCAGCGCCTTGTCGAGTTCCGCCGCATCGCGCGCCGCCAGCATGCCGATCCCGCCGCCGCCCTGGGCGGGCTTGACCAGCACCGGATAGCCGATGGCATCGGCGGCGGCACGGGCCTCGGCCGGATCCGCGCCCAGAAGGCCGCTGCTCGCCCCCATCGGCATGCCCTGTCCGGCCATCAGCCGGCGGGCCCCGGTCTTGTGGCCCATCGCCTCCAGCCAGCGGGCATCGGGGCCGATGAAGCAGAGCCCGGCCGCGCGCACCGCGGTGGCGAAGGCGGGGTTTTCCGACAGGAAGCCATAGCCCGGATGCACCGCGGTCGCCCCGGTGGCGGCCGCTGCCTCCAGCAGTTTCGGGATCGACAGATAGCTGTCGGCCGGTGTCTCGCCACCCAGCGCATAGACGTCATCGGCCAGGTCCAGCCAGCCCCCCTCGGCATCGGCGTCGGAATGGACCACCGCCACGCCCAGCCCCAGGCGCCGGCAGCTTTCGATGACGCGCGGCACCACCGCGCCCCGATTGGCGATCAGGACCTTGGCAGACATGGGCGTTTCCCCGGCAGATTATTTTAAACGTTTGTTTGTGTTGAAAGGCTAGCCCATGCCCCGGGGTGAGACAAGCGCCATCCCCATCCCATCCTCGACGGAATTGACAGGAATAATGTTATGTTATTACATTGCAGGCATGATTGATGCCGCCGCCCTGCCCCATCCTCTGTCGCCCAAGGTCACGCTCCTGCGTCCGCATGCAGAGAGCGCCCCCGCTCTGCCGTATCTGCCGGGTGTGGTGGTCACCAGCTGCGACCGCGCGCCAGGCCTGGCGCTGGCCGCGCGTGACACCGCGATCGGCATCTGGTGGCGGGATCCGCCGCCGGTGGTGGCACTGCTGGATCAGGCGGCAGATGCCGCCCTGCCCGACGGGCGGCTGACCGTCGGGGCGGATCCCGCAACGATCGCCGCGGCCGCGGAGGACCTGGTCGGCACCGGCAGTCTGGCACTCCCGACGGCGCAGGCGCTGATCGCCGACCTGACCCAGGTGCTGACGCGCTTCGCCGCCGTCTCGCGGGCCCGTCATCTGGCGATCCGGCTGGAGGTGGTGTCGGGCCCGGCCTGCCGGCGCTTTCATCAGGACCATGTCCGGGCGCGGCTGCTGTGCAGCTATCGCGGCCCCGGTACCGAGCTGGCCCCCGAGACCGTGGACCGGGATTCAGGGTCGGCGGCCCTGTGCCTGGGCACCGGCCATGTGGCGGTGCTGCGCGGCCATCGCCACCCGCTGGGGGCCGGCCGGGTGCTGCACCGCTCGCCCCAGGGCGTGACCGGCCGGCGGCTGTTGCTCGCGGCCGATGCCGACCCCGACTGAAGCTGCGGACCGATCACAGCTGCCGATTGATCCGGGGCGCCGGCTTCCCGACAATGGCGGGGTCCGCCACCCAGGAAGGCCCCGGCATGAGCACCGCCCGCGCACGGACGACGGCCCACAAGGCCGCCTCTTTCGGTGACCTGCTGCGCGACTGGCGCCAGCGCCGCCGGTTGAGCCAGCTGGCGCTGGCCAGCGAGGCCGGGATCTCCACCCGCCATCTCAGCTTCATCGAGACCGGCCGCGCCATGCCGAGCAGGACCATGGTCCTCAGGCTGGCCGAACAGCTGGAGGTGCCGCTGCGCGAGCGCAACGCGCTGCTGGTCGCGGCCGGCCATGCGCCGGAATTCGTCGAGCGCCGCCTGGACGATCCGGCGCTCGGCCCGGCGCGACGGGCGGTCGATCTGGTGCTGAAGGCCCATGAGCCTTTCCCGGCGATCGCGCTGGACCGGCACTGGACGATCATCGCCACCAATGATGCGGTGGCGCCGATACTGGAAGGGGTGGCGCCGCATCTTCTGGCCGGCGCCATCAATGTGATGCGGCTGTCGCTGCACCCCGAAGGGCTGGCGCCGCGGATCCTGAACCTGGCCGAGGTCCGCGCCCATCTGCTCGACCGGCTGCGCCGGCAGATCGACATGAGCGCCGACCCGGTGCTGATCGATCTGATGGCCGAGGTGAAATCCTGGCCGGCGCCGATCCATATCGCCACTGCCGCCCTCGCCCACGACCCCTATGGCGGACTGGTGGTGCCGGTGAAGCTGGCGAGCCCGGCCGGCCCGCTCACCCTGTTCAGCACCACCACCGTCTTCGGCTCGCCGCTCGACATCACGCTTGCCGAACTTGCGATCGAGACTTTCTTTCCCGGCGATGAAGCAACGGCCCGGGCCTTCCGCGGTCAGCGACCGTAGCGCACCTCCAGCACGGCCTTATCCAGCGCATGGGCGTTGGCGAAAAAGCCGATCAGGGCCGGCATGGCCTCGGGCGTCGCCACCGGCAGGGCCTCCATGCCCAGCGCCGTCAGGGTGAAGACATAGCGATGCTCGCGCCCCTCGGGCGGGCAGGCGCCGCCATAGCCGGGGAGGCCGAAATCGGTGCGGGTTTCGACCGCACCGGCGGGCAGGCGTGCGGCATTGCCCGAGGCGCCGGTATCGAGGCCCTGCGCATCGGCCGGAATATTCGCCACCACCCAATGGGTCCAGCCGATGCCGGTGGGGGCATCCGGATCGTGCACCGTCAGCACGAAGCTGCGGGTGCCGGCGGGCGCCCCCTCCCAGGTCAGCGCGGGAGACCGGTTGTCGCCGTCGCAGCCGAAGCCGTATGCGGCCGAAAGCACCTGCGCGGCCGGCATCCGGCCATCGGGCATGTCGGGGCTGGTCAGGCGGAAGTCGCCGGCAGATGCAGGCATGGCGATCATGGCCGCCATGGCGGCGGCGGCGACGGTGGAACAGATCCTGGCAGGCATTGGGGAGCACCTCGCAGCGGGTTGTCACACCTGCGATGGTGCCCGCCTATGCATGCCGACGCGCGCCCGATCCGATCGGATCGCGTGCCGATCCGATCAGGCCGAGAGACGTGTCGGGGCCGGGGTCGGAGTCGGGGCCGGTACCGGCTCGGTCTGGTCGCGGATCGCTGCGGATTCCGTCTGGTCGCGAATCGCTCCGGGCGGATGGCCGAAGCGCTGGCGGAAGCGGGCGGCGAAGCGCGAGGGGCTGTCATAGCCGACCAGGGCCGCGACGGTCGCCACCGGCTGGTCGGTCACCTGCAGCAGCATCAGCGCATGGGCCATGCGGGTCTCGGTGACCAGATCGGTGAGCGAGGTGCCTTCGGCCGCCAGCCTGCGGCGCAGCGTCGCCTCGCTCATCGCAAGCTGCGAGGCGACCTCTGCCGCCCGCCAGGGGGCCGCCAGATCGCCTGCGACCAGGGCGCGGATCCGCTGCGCGATGGCCGGCGGCACCGGCGGCGGGAAGGCACCGCCATGATGGGCGATCCAGCCCAGCACCTCGCGCATCCGCTGCACGGCCACGGTTTCCGGCACCGCGGCCGGATCGGCGACTGCTGCCCGCGCCCGCTCATAGGCCTCGAGGAAATCCGGCGCCATGGCCGGGATGGTGAGGGCTCGGGCAATCGGCCGCACAGCGTCGGGCACCGCGAAGCCCGCGATCACGGCCTGATCGATGACCAGGAAATCGGCGGCATAAACCCCGTTGTCCGGTCGGTTGACCACGTCGAAGACCTCGCCGCCCGCAATCGCCGCCGCCCCGCCGGCCGGGATCACCGTCTCCGTCCCGGCCGCGCGCAGCAGCTTGAGACCGCGGCGGACCACCATCAGGGTCGGCTGATCGACCGCGATCCGGGTCAGCAGCAATTCCCGGCGCTGCAGCACCCGGGCGATCACCCCCACCCCGTTGCGCAGGATCACCCGGCGATCCGTCAGCATGTCTTTCACCTCTCACCGCGCCTGCGATCGCCCCGGGGCGTGGGACGGGGCTTCCCGTGCACGCCCGGCGCGCTATGCTGCGACCCCGACGAGATCCCTTGCCCGGGCCGATGCTGTCCGGACAGTCTTCCCCCGCCGGCACCGGCTTCGCAAGGCTTGCATGTTCATGGCGCTCTCCATACAGGCGCGCGGCACCGCGCTTGCCACCGCAGGCATTCTGACCCTTACACCAGACACGCTTCTGGTGCGGTTGATCGCCGCCGATCCCTGGCTGCTGCTGTTCTGGCGCGGCGGGCTGATGGCGCTGACCATCCTGATTGCCTGGTGGGCGGTGACCCGGGAACCGCCCTGGCGGGCGCTCACCCGCATCGGCCGCACCGGCTGGGCCTCGGGCATGGCGCTGGGGCTGGGATCCGTCTGCTTCATCCTGTCGCTGAACTACACCGCGGTCGCCAACACGCTGGTGATCATTTCCTCCGGCTCGCTGTTCGGCGCGCTGCTGTCGCGCGCCTTTCTGGGCGAGCCGGTGCCGCTGCGCACCTGGGCCGCCATCGGTGCGGCCCTGGCGGGCATCGCCCTTCTGGTCTTCGGCGGCCGGATCTTCGGCGACGACGCGGCCGGCCAGACCGGCAGCCGGCTGGGCGACCTGATCGCCCTGGTCGCCGCCCTGCTGATGGCGATCCATCTGGTGATCCTGCGCGCCAGCGGCGGCCGCATCCCGTCCACCCCCGTGGTCGGGGTGGGCGGGCTCACCTGCTGCATCACCGGCCTTGCGGTCGCACTGGGCCTTGGCCTGCGGCCGCTGCTGCCGGATGCGGATGTCGTGCCGCTGGTGCTGGTCTACGGGCTGGTGGTGCTGCCGGTCTCTTTCGCGCTGATCTCGTCCGCGCCCCGCTACATCCCGGCGGCAGAGGTCAGCCTGATCATGCTGGCCGAGGCGGTGATCGGCCCGTTCTGGGTCTGGCTGGCGGTCGATGAAGTGCCGCCCACCGCCACCTTCGCGGGCGGTGCGGTGGTGCTGACCACCCTGGTCCTGCACGGCGTCGCCGGCTTCCGCGCCGAGCGGCGCCGGCGTCTGGCATAGGGGTCAACCGGGACTCCGGCGCATCAACGCGGTGGCGAGCCCCGCCCCGATCATCAGCGTGCCGCCGGTGCGGTTGACCGCCCGCTGCACGACCGGCCGCCGGATCACCCGCCGCGCCCGCGCGGCCGCGAGCCCGTAGAGCGACACATTGAGGATGGCGAGGCCGATGAAGGTCGCCTCCAGGATCACCATCTGCGGCAGCAGCGGCGCCGTGGGGTCGATGAACTGCGGCAGGAAGGCCACGAAGAACACGATGCCCTTGGGGTTGAGCGCGGTCACCAGCCAGGCATGCAGGAACACCCGGCCGAGCCGGGTTTCAGCGGGCGGCGCCTCGGCGACCAGCCCCGCCGCATCGACGGCGACCGGCGCCCGCCAGAGCTTCAGCCCCAGCCAGACCAGATAGGCGGCGCCCGCGATCTTCACGATGGTGAAGACGGTGGCCGAGGTGGCGAGCAGCGCCCCCGTGCCGGCCATCGACGCCGTCATCGCGGTCAGATCCCCCAGCGCCACCCCGCCCACCACCGCGCCGGCGGTGCGGCGGCCATGGGACAGCGCATAGGAGATGACCAGCAGCACGGTCGGCCCCGGCATGACGAGCAGCGCCGCCGAGGCGGCGGCGAAGGCGATCCAGGTTTCGGGCGACATGAAAAACTCCCCTCCCGATGGTCTCGGGAGAGGAGCAATCCACGGATCCGCGTCCGCGACAAGAGGCAGTTGGTCTCAGTCCGCGAAGGCAGAGCCCGGTCTCAGTCCGCGAAGGCAGAGCCTTCGGGCCGCGGCTGGGTATAACCCAGGCGCAGGTTCAGCTTCTCAAGCAGGTCGATCGCCGCCTCGGCGATGACCGTGCCGGGCGGGTAGACCGCGGCGGCGCCGCCGTCCAGCAGGGCCTGGAAGTCCTGGGGCGGGATCACGCCGCCGACCACGATCATCACATTGTCCTTGCCCTGGGCATCCAGTTCCGCCCGCAGTTCCGGCACGAGCGTCAGATGGCCGGCGGCCAGAGAGCTGGCGCCCACGACATGGGCATCGGTTTCGGCGGCGGCCTTGGCGGCCTCTTCCGGGGTCTGGAACAGCGGGCCGATCTCGACGTCGAAGCCCAGATCCGAGAAGGCCGTGGCGATCACCTTCTGGCCGCGGTCATGACCGTCCTGGCCCATCTTGGCGAGCATAATCCGCGGCGCGCGGCCGTCCAGATCCTTGAAGGCGCGGATCATCTCGCGCGCCCGCTCGACCACCGCATTGCCCTCGCCCACTTCCGGCAGATAGATGCCGCTGTTGACGCGGATCTGCGCGGCATGGCGGTTGAAGACCTTCTCCAGCGCGAAGGAAATCTCGCCCACCGTCGCCTTGGCGCGGGCGGCCGCGACCGAGAGTTCCAGCAGGTTGCCATTGCTGCGGGCGCCGGCTTCCAGCGCGGCCAGCGCCGCATCGACATCGGCCTGGCTGCGCTCGGCCTTCAGCCGCGCGAGCTTTTCCAGCTGCTGGCGCCGCACGCCCTCGTTGTCGACCTTCAGCACCGGAATATCGTCGTCCTGTTCCGGGCGGTAGCGGTTGACGCCGACCACGCTCTGCCGGCCGCTGTCGATCCGGGCCTGGGTGCGCGCGGCGGATTCTTCGATCCGCAGCTTGGGCACGCCAGCCTCGATCGCCTTGGTCATGCCGCCCAGCGCCTCGACCTCTTCGATATGGGCCAGCGCGCGCTGGGCCAGATCATAGGTCAGCCGCTCGACATAATGGCTGCCGCCCCAGGCGTCGATCAGCTTCGTCAGGCCGCTTTCGGTCTGCAGGAACAGCTGGGTGTTGCGGGCGATGCGGGCCGAGAAATCGGTCGGCAGCGCGATCGCCTCGTCCAGCGAATTGGTGTGCAGGCTCTGGGTCTGGCCGGCGGCCGCCGCCATCGCCTCGACGCAGGTGCGCGCGACGTTGTTGAACACGTCCTGCGCCGCCAGCGACCAGCCCGAGGTCTGGCTGTGGGTGCGCAGCGACAGCGAGCGCGGATCCTTGGGGTTGAAATGCTGCTTCACGAGCTTCGCCCAGAGCAGGCGCGCCGCCCGCATCTTGGCCGTCTCCATGAAGTAGTTCATCCCGATCGCCCAGAAGAAGCTGAGCCGCGGCGCGAACCGGTCGACATCCATGCCGGCGGCGACACCGGCGCGGATGTATTCGATGCCGTCGGCCAGCGTATAGGCCAGTTCCAGATCGGCCGAGGCGCCGGCTTCCTGCATGTGGTAGCCGGAGATCGAAATCGAGTTGAAGCGCGGCATTTCCTTCGCCGTATAGGCGAAGATGTCCGAGATGATCCTCATCGACGGCGCGGGCGGATAGATGTAGGTGTTCCGCACCATGAATTCTTTGAGGATGTCGTTCTGGACCGTGCCGGTCAGCTTGTCGTGCGGCACGCCCTGTTCTTCGGCCGCCACGATATAGAGCGCCATCACCGGCAGGATCGCGCCGTTCATGGTCATCGACACGCTCATCTGATCGAGCGGGATGCCGCTGAACAGGGTGCGCATGTCGTAGATCGAATCGATCGCAACACCGGCCATACCGACATCGCCCTTCACCCGCGGATGATCGCTGTCATAGCCGCGATGGGTGGCAAGGTCGAAGGCGACCGACAGGCCCTTCTGACCGGCCGCGAGATTGCGGCGGTAGAAGGCGTTGGAGTCCTCCGCGGTCGAGAAGCCCGCATACTGGCGGATCGTCCACGGATTGGTGGCATACATGGTGGGATAGGGGCCGCGCACATAGGGCGCCACACCCGGATAGCTGCCGGTGAAGTCGATGCCGGCCAGCGCATCGGGCCCGTAGGCCGGCTTCACCTCGATGCCTTCGGGCGTGACCCAGGGCTCGACCGCGGCCGCCACATCGGGGGCGGCGGCGGGGGTCACGGCGTCGAAATCGAGGGCGGCGAAATCGGGAAGCGTACGTGCCATCGGATCAGGCCTCCGTACCGACAGAGGGGGTCGCCACGGCCACATGAGCCTCGGCAAGCAGAGCGAGCGCATCCATGCCGGCGGCCAGGAAGCGCGAGATACCGGCCCCGGTCAGCGCCGCCTCCAGCTCGCCCGGACGGCCGGCCAGCCAGACATGGACGGCACCGGCCGCCTTCAGCGCAGCGGCCGCGGCGGACGCTTCTTCGGCATAGCGGGCATCCGACGAGCAGAGCACGGCAAGGCGCGCACCGGCCGGCAGACCATCGGTGCCATCATGAATATCGGCATCGATACCGCCCGCGGCCAGAAGGTTGCGGGTGAAGGTCAGCCGGGCGGTATAGTCGGCCGGCGTGCCCAGCGTCACCAGCAGCGCCTTCGGGTACGAGCCGTCGGCCGTGAGGCCGCGGGCGGCCTCGCGCAGCCGCTCGTAAGGCTCGGCCAGGCGCATGGGGGCAAGCGGGGTGCAGGCGGATGCCGGGCCGTCGGCCGCGATCTCTGGCATCGGCCGGGCGAAGGACGCGGGGTCGACCTCGTCCATGCTGGGCGCGACATCGCCCAGATTGGGGAATTCCGACACGCCGATCAGGCCGGTCTGGCGCTTCGCCACCGCGGCCTCGATCGCGGCCCGGGTGGCGGCGGCACGCTCCTGCACGATGCCGGCTTCCAGCGCCGCGATCAGGCCGCCGGCCTGCTCGATCGCCTGGAAGGCGGCCCAGCCGGCGCGGGCGAAGCCGTCGGTCAGCTGCTCCAGCGCCCAGGCGCCGGCGGCGGGGTCGGCAACCCGGCCCAGATGGCTTTCCTCCATCAGCACCAGCTGGGTGTTGCGGGCCTGGCGGCGGGCAAGCGCGCCCGGATGGCCGATCGCATCGGTGAAGGGGGCGAGCACGACCACATCGGCGCCGCCCACCGCACCGGCGAAGCCGGCCGCGGTCAGCCGCAGCAGGTTCACCCAGGGGTCGACCTTCGAAAGCATGCGTGCCGACGACCGCGCCTCGATCCGGGCCGGAACCTCCACGCCGGAGGCGGCGGTGATCCGCCCCCAGATCGCCCGCGCCGCACGAAGCTTGGCAAGCGAGGTGAAATACTCACCATCGACCGCAAGGCCCAGAGTCACGCGGGCGAAGGCCTCGTCGACGCCGAAACCCGCCTCGACCAGCGCCTTCACGTAAAGCACGGCGGCCGCCGCCATCACGCCCAGTTCCTGGGCCTCGCCGCCGCCGGCCTCGTGGACCACCTGGCCCGAGGCGCGCAGGAAGCGGGCCTCCAGCAGGTCCGGTGCCAGGCGCTTCGCCAGCGCCGCCGCCCGGGCGACGCGGGCCGCGACCGATCCGGGGGCCGTGCCGCTGGCCGCGAAGGCCGAAACCGGGTCCATGTTGAAGGCGAGCGGCGCGCGGATGGCGCCGGGCTGGCTGCGGGCGAAACCGGCGAGCCAGCCGGCCGCCTCGACATCGAGCGCGCCGGCATCGAGCCCGACCGGCGCCAGGTCGATCATCACGCCATCGAGCACCGTCGCCAGATCCTCGGCCGAGACCGCGGCGATGCCGTCGCGGCCGGTCGGATCCAGGCGCAGCAGCACCGAGGCGGCGCCATTCTCCAGATCCTCGAGCACCTGGGTATTGGCGGTGGCGGGATCGGGGTGGCGGATCAGCGTGCGCAGATCCCAGGGCCGCGCCGCATCACCCGTGGCGGGGCGCGGCAGCATCCGGGCGGCGATGCCGTCTTCGGGCGTGTAGAGCGGCTCGACGCTCAACCCCTCCCGGGTCTTCCAGCGCAGCTTCTTCTCGTAGGGTGCGCCCTTCAGCGTCTTCTCGACCAGGGCCATCCAGGCATCCCGCGACGGCGGATCGAAATCCGCGGCCAGCGGGGTGGCGGGTTCGAGGGGATTGCTCGTCTGCACAGGTTTCACCACGGTTTTTTCCGATCCGGCATCTTCTGGCGCCTTCGGACGCGGCCCCGCGGGCGCTGCCTGCACGGGTCTGCCGAAGGCGGGTTCGGCGTTTCCTTATCCTTGCGTCCGGAACCGGGCAATGCACCGTCGTCCGGACATGGGTCGCAAGACATATACCGCAAAGCGGTAGCAGACTGGAAACACGAACCGCATCGCAGCAACACCCGGCACGTCGGGAACCGCGTGCGAATATGCACGGCGGCGCGGCGGAGGGGGTCAGCGCAGCGTCGCCAGATCGGCTGCCAGCCCGTCCAGTGCCGCGCGGATCAGGGGGCCGCGCAGCCGCGCCTTGGTTGCGGCATAGGCGGCGGGCGACAGACGCTCGGCCAGATCCCGGGCCATGCGCTCCGCCCGGGCGACGGTGCTGGCGGGGTCGACCTCGATATCGTCGATCAGATTCTCGGCCAGCGCCGCCTCGGCCGAGAAGGCTTCCGCATGCAGCAGCGCCCGCGCCTCCAGATGCCGCGGCACCACGCTCTGCGCCACCATCAGCATCCAGGCCGGCAGCGGCATGCCGATCGCAGTCTCGTTCAATTGCAGCCGATAAGGGCCGGCGGTCATGCAGCGCATGTCGCAGGCATAGGCCAGGATCGCGCCGCCGGCGATGGCATGGCCGGTGAGCGCTGCGACCGTCGGCAGGCCCAGCCCGTGCAGCCGCAGTACCAGCCGCGAGAACTGCTCGAAGAAGGCGATGAACTCCGGGCCCGACAGCCCCGGCAGGATCTTGAGGTTCAGCCCGGCTGAAAACATGCCGTCGCGCCCCGCCAGCACCAGGGCGCGGGCGTCCGCCGCCTCGACCTCGTCCAGCGCCGCATCCAGCCGGGTGAACCAACCGGCGTCGAGCGCATTGGCCTTGCCGTCGTCGAAGCGGACGGTGGCGACCCCGTCCCGGAAGCTGGTCTCCATGGAATGCGTCTCCCTCCCTGACACGACCGCAGCCTCCCATATGACGGCGGCCCCCGCCCTGCCCTCTGATCCGGGGCAGATGCGGGGGCCGCCATCATAGCGCGTCCGGGTGGAAGTCGTCACGGGGACGCCGGCCCCGGACGTTGCATCAGCTGCCGCGGCTGCGCGGCTGGATGCCCAGCCAGCCACCGCCGCCGGTGCCGCCGGCGCCGATGGTGTTGCCGTTGCCGCCGGTGCCCTCGACGCTGTCGGTCACGCCCTTCAGGATCGAGGTGGCGCGGTTGAAGCCGTCATCGGCGTGATAGGTGATGGTCACCACCTCGCCGCGCGCGACCTCGGTCATCCGCGGGTCGCCGATCAGGAAGGCGGTGCCGTCCATCAGGGTCAGGAAAGCGCCGTCGGCCTGATAGACCACGCCCTGCTTGGTATGGGTCCCGTCGACATCGGCTGCCGCGGCGGCAAGCGGCGCAGCGGCGGCCTGCTCTGGCGTCACTGCATGGCGCTGGTCGGTGGCGGCGCCGGCGATGCCGGCACCGGCGAAGGTGAAGGCGGCGACAAACAGGGGGAGGGACTTGCGCATGATCTTGGGTCCTCTGTTCCGGGGACGGTGCCGTCGGGCACCGCATGCCCCTCGAAACCCCGGGCGCCCGCACCCGTTCCCGGGGTCATGGTTTTGCCCCGATCTCGTCGCAGCCCCGCGCGCCGGCCATCAAAATGCCGCAGCCGACACGCGAACGCCCGCCATCCCGGGGGCAGTCCGGGATGACGGGCGTCCTCGATCGGCATCAGGGATGCCGAAAGGCATTAAGCGGCTGACGGGTCAGCTGCCCTTGGCGCGGGGCTGAGCGCCCATCTGGCCGCCGCCACCGGTCGCCGACGAGCCGGTGGTGGTCGAATCGGTGCCGGTGCCGCTCAGGCTGTCGGTCGCACCCTTGCGCACCGAGGTGGCCTTGTTGGTGCCGCCGTCCTGATTGTAGGTGACGGTGACCTTGTCGCCGGCCTTCACGTCGCTCATCTGAGGGTCGTCGACCTGGAACTTCGTGCCGTCTTCCAGGGTCACGCTGTCGCCGCTGACGCTGGCGACGGTGCCCTGCTTGGTCATGGTGCCGGCGCCGGCACCCGTGCCGCCCGGCGCGGCAGCGCCCGAGCCGGTGCCAATGCCCGGCGTGGTGCCCGGATTGGTCGGATTGGCGTTCTGCGAACTGCCGGTGGTTCCGCCGGCGCCGGACGGCGTGCCGGAGGTGCCGGCCGCGGTGGCGAGCGAGGCGCCGCCGAGCATGAGGGCGGTCACGAGAACGGGCAGGGTCTTGCGCATCGGGGGAGTCTCCGTTGGTGCTTGGCAACTGCATTGCGGGCCATTGAGCCGGAGCAACTGCGTTGCGGGGGTCTGAGGCGTGGCGGGGTGCCATCCGCCTCTTGCCCCCTTCAACGGATGGGGGCCACGACCGTTCCGCTCCCTGCCCGAATTATTCGCCAGGCCCCTCCCCCATCGACGGGCTTGGCATCGCCATCCTGCGCGAGTATGTTCACGCAATCTTGATAATAAGAATCATTCGCAATTGAGAGACGAGTCCCTTCCAACGAGAAAGGGATCGGTCCGAATGAACACCACACGGCTGACGAACGGCCTCGGCCATGGGCTGCTGGCCCTCTGCCTCACCCTGCCCGCCACCGCCTTCGGCCAGAGCGCGGCACAACCGGTGGCCGCAGAACGTGAAGACGACGACAGGACGGAAGGCGCAGACGCGCCTGCGGGCACAGGCGAAAGACTGCCGCCGCTGTCGGTGATCGCCACCCGCGGCACCCGATCGGTCGACGACATCCCCGGCAATGTGACGGTGATCGACAGACAGGAGCTGGACCTGCGCATGGTCGAGGATATCGGCGAACTGGTCCGGCACCTGCCGGGCATCCAGGTCGACCGCCAGACCAGCGGCACCAACCCCTTCGGCGATCGCACCGGCTTCACCATCCGCGGCGTGTCGGGCAACCGCATCCTGACCCTGGTCGACGGCAGCCGGACCCTGGAGCGGATCACCGACAACACCCGCGACGTGGTCGAGCTGACCCATATGAAACGGGTGGAGATCCAGCGCGGCCCGGCCTCGGCACTCTGGGGCAGCGATGCGCTGGGCGGCGTGGTCGCCTTCGAGACCATGGACCCGGAGGACTATCTGGCGGTCAGCGGCCGCGACACCGCCTTCCGCTTCGACACCACCCATTCGACGCTGGACGACGCGACCGGCGGCGTCGGGGCGGCGGCGCTGCGCTATGGCGATTTCGCGGCCTCGCTGTCGCTGGGCCGGCGTGTGGGCCACGAGCCCGAGAACCGCAATGCCCGCAGTTCCAAAGCGGCCGGGGCGGTCTGGGACTGCTATCGCAATCCCGGCGCCACGCCCTGCGGCCAGCTCGATCCGGCCGATATCCGCGCGGACAATGTGCTCGCCAAACTGGTCTGGACACCCGGCAGCGATCACCGCATCGGCCTGACGCTGGAGCATTTCGAGCGCGAGACCGAGGTCGAGCAACTTTACGACCACGGCTACGACACGGCCGGCAATTTCGTCGCGAATTACGACCGGACCCAGACGCTCAGCCGGCAGCGCATCGCGCTGGAGCACGACTGGACGGTCGATATCGGCCCGATCGAGACCATCCGCTGGCAGCTCTCGCATTCCCCGCAGAAGAGCAGGCGCGAGGGGACGCGCGATCGCATCCTCGCGAACGGCAGCAGCGAAACCCGCTACGATTATCTTGAATACGAGGAAGCCTTTACCGAATTCGACGCCCAGTTCGATGGTGGGTTTGCGACCGGCCCGCTCAGCCATCGCCTGACCTGGGGCGTCGACGGCGACTATACCGAAACCGACTACGAGCGCGTCGACACCACGGTCAACCACACCACCGGCACCACCACCGTGGCCCGCGCAGGCGGGTTCAACTTCGCCAATGCCACCACGATCCGCGCCGATGCCTATGTCCAGGACGAGATCGGGCTCTGGAACGGAAGGCTGCGGGTGACCCCGGCGCTGCGCCTGGCGCATTACGCGATCGATCCCCATCCGAATGCCGATTACAAGCCGGTGGACGGCGCCGAACCGCGCAAGGTGACCGAGACCGAGCCGACCTGGAAACTGGGCGCGGTGCTGGATCTGGACGATACCTATTCGGTCTATGCCCAGTATGCCGAAGGTTTCAAGATGCCGACCGCCCAGCAGCTTTATACCTCGCTGCCCAGCACGAGCTTCAACCTGGTGCCCAATCCGAACCTGCGCCCGGAATCGGTGAAGAATTACGAGGCGGGCCTGCGCGGACGCTTCCGCGACGGCAGTTTCTCGGTGGGCGGCTTCTATGCCGACTATACCGATTTCATCCAGTCCTTCGTCTTCCTGCCCAATGGCGACATCACCTATGACAACCTGACCACGGTGAAGGTCTGGGGCGTCGAAGCCTCGGGCGAACTCTATCTGGACGATCTCTGGAGCGTGACCGGTGCGCTCTCGGCCCAGCACGGCAAGCAGCAGGCCGCGCCGGGCGAGGATACCACCGCCTTCGACGGCGCCATTCCGCTGGGCGGCACGCTGGGGCTGCATTACGACGACAGCGCGATGGGGCTGCGTGCCAGCCTCTACGGCACCTTCCAGCGCGGCGTGACCCGCACCGCCAGCAGCGACGCCTACAAGCCCGGCGGCTATGGCGTGTTCGATTTCGCCGCCGCCTGGACGCCCGCGCACTGGATCACGCTCCGCCTCGGCATCGACAACATCTTCGACAGGCGCTATTTCCCGAGTTCGGCCACGGCCTATGCCGCCCAGCCCTCCAGCACCTCGGTCGCCAACACCAACCCGATCGAGGCCCAGGTCCAGCCGGGCCGCGCGTTCTCGCTCGGCGCAACGCTGACCTTCTGACCCGATGACGGTCACCGCCGATCCCGGTCGCCCAGGCGGCCGGGCACGCGGCACCGCCCGCCGCCATCGCGGCGGGCGGCTGCGTTGTTTCCTGCGTCTGGCCCTGCCCTTCTTCCTCAGGCCTGCGGGCCGGGCGGCGGCGCTCAAATTCACCCTCGCCTTCGGCCTCGCCATCGCCGCGGTCTGGATCGGCTTCGAACGCAATGCCTGGAACCAGACCTTCTTCGGCGCGCTGGAGCGGCGCGATGCCGACGCCGTGTTTCGGGCGACGCTCGACTGGATCTGGCTGCTGGCGCTGCTGGTCGGCGTTTCGGTCCAGCGGGCCTATCTGGAACGCATGGTGGAGATCGAATGGCGGACCTGGCTGACCCGCCGCCTGCTCGACCGCTGGCTGGGGCGCGGCGGGCTCTGGCGGCTGGAAAGCGCCGGCCGGATCGACAATCCGGACCAGCGGGTGGCAGAAGATGCCCGGCTGCTGTCGTCGCTGACCGTGGAACTGACGCTGCGGGTGCTGCTCGACGTGGTCGAACTCGGTCTCTATATCGGCGTGCTCTGGTATCTGTCGGGCACGCTCGCCCTGCCGCTGCCGGGGGGCGGCAGCCTGGATCTGCCTGGTTATATGGTGATCGCAGCGGTGCTCTATGCCGGCATCGCCAATCTGGTCGCCCATCGTCTGGGCCGGCCGCTCGCCGGGCTCGCCGCCCGGCAGCAGCATCGCGAGGCCGATTTCCGCTTCGGCCTTGCGCGGCTGCGCGATGCGGCGATAGAGGTCGCCCTGCTCGGCGGCGGCCGGCGCGAGGCCGGGCTTGCCGCCGGCCGGTTCGACGCCGTGCGCCGGAACGCGCTCGACCTTGCCCGCCGCCACCGGATCTATGCCCTGTTCCAGACCCCGTTCAGCTACACCGTGCTCAACATCTCGATGTTCGTAACGGCACCCGCCTATCTGGCCGGCCAGCTGGATCTGGGCGGCATGATGCAGGCGCGCGGCGCCTTCTCGACCGTGGTCGCAAGCTTCGCGACCCTGGTCTTCGTCTATCCGAAAGTCGCCGAGCTGATGGCGGTGCTCGGGCGGCTGGAGGCCTTCGAACAGGCGCTGGCCGATCGCGGCCACCGCCTCTGCCCGCATCCGGCGGCGCGCGCCGCGGCATCGGATGCGCTGGTGCTGGAGGGGGTGGCGGTCACGACCTCCGACGGACAACCGCTGACCCGGCCGATCGATCTGGTGCTGCGGCCGGGCGAGAAAGTCGCGCTCACCGGCGCGTCGGGCACGGGCAAGAGCCTGCTGCTCTCCGCCATCGCCGGCGCCTGGCCGCATGTCACCGGCAGGATCGACCGGCCCCGGACAGGCTGGCCGCCGGTGGTCGTGCCCCAGCGTCCCTATCTGCCCGGTCTCGCCCTCGGCGACGCCCTGCTCTACCCGGCAGACGGCGACCTGCCGGAGAGCCGGGCGGAAGCCGCACGGCTGCTGGAGGCCGTGGGGCTCGGCCGGCTGGTGGCCGATCTGGACGGCCCGCCCCGCGACTGGGACCGGCAGCTTTCACCCGGAGAGCGTCAGCGCCTGGCCCTGGTCCGCGCCCTGCTGCGCCGGCCGCGCTGGCTGCTGATCGACGAGGCGACCTCGGCGCTGGATGCCGAGGCCGAGACACGGGTGCTGGCGCTGATCGACCGGATGCACCCGCCGCCGGCGGTGCTGATGGTGGCGCACCGCCCGGTGGCGATCGCCGCCTGCGACCGGGTGGTGGAGTTGTACCCGGCAGCAGATGTTCCGCCGGATCAGGCGCCGGCCTGATCCAGCGCCGTCATCTCTTCGGCGGTCAGCGACAGATCCAGCGCCTTCACCAGGCTGTTCAGCTGGTCGAGGCTGGTGGCGCTGGCGATCGGCGCGGTGACGCCGGGGCTGGCGATCATCCAGGCCAGCGCAACCTCGGCCGGGGTCGCGCCATGGGCCTCCGCAACCCCGTCGAGGGCGGCCAGGATGGCGAAGCCCCGCGGGTTCAGATATTTGCCGACCCGGCTGCCGCGCTGGCTCTGCGAGAGATCGGCCTCCGACCGGTACTTGCCCGAGAGGAAGCCCGAAGCCAGGCTGAAATAGGGGATGACGCCCAGCCCGCGGGCCATGCACAGATCCCTGAGCGGACCTTCGAAGCCGCTGCGGTCATAGAGATTGTATTCCGGCTGCAACGTCTCGTAGCGGGCAAGCCCGCCGGCGGTGGAGATGTCGAGCGCTTCCGACAGCTGATCGGCGGTGAAGTTCGAGGCGCCGATCGCCCGCACCTTGCCGGCCTTCACCAGCCGGTCGAAGGCTTCCAGCGTCTCGTCCTGGGGCGTGTCGGCATCGGGATAATGGGCCTGATAGAGATCGATATGATCGGTCTGCAGGCGGCGGAGCGAGGCCTCGACGCAGCGCTCGATCCGCACGGCCTTCAGCCCCTTGTCGTCGGGCCGCATCGGGGCGCCGACCTTGGTCAGGATCTTGACCTTCGCCCGCTTCGCCGGGTTGGCGGCCAGCCATCTGCCGATGATGGTCTCGGACTCGCCACCCTCATGCCCATCGACCCAGACCGAATAGACGTCGGCGGTGTCGATCGCATCGATGCCGGCATCGACCAGGGCATCGAGCAGGGTGAAGGAGGTCGGCTCGTCGGCGGTCCAGCCGAACACGTTGCCGCCGAAAACCAGGGGCACGATTTCAAGGCCGGACTGGCCGAGCTGGCGCGTCTGCATGGGGGAACCTCTCCTGATCCAGGAACGCCCGCAGATGCCGCCTCCCCGGAAAAGCTCCGGGGCCGGCTGCGGGCGACCCATGGTCGCGCGCCCCCGGCCCCGTATGCAAGCCGTCAGCGTCCCCAGCCCTCACCACTCACACGGATGCGCATGGCCCCGGATGGCGAGATGTACCCCCACCCGCCATTGAGGCGGGGGCCAAGGGCACGGAGTGCCCGCCCGGCGAGGGACTAAAAAGACTCACCCGCCCGGCGAGGGACCAGACAGACTCCTTCTCAGATGCAGCGCCCGCCATCGACTTCCATGCAGACGCCGGTCAGGAACGAGGCGGCATCCGAAGCGAGGAAGGCGGTGGCTTCGGCCACGTCGCGGGCCGAAGACAGGCGGCCGAGCGGAATGGTCTCGATGATCTTGGCGCGCGCCTCGGGCGTGTCGGGCTGGCCGAGGAAGGCGCTGGTCAGGCCGGTCGGGCCCATCACCGGGTTGACGGCGCAGACCCGGATGTTGTCGGGCGCCAGTTCCACCGCCATGGTCTTGGTGATGACCACGGCCGCGCCCTTGCTGCCGTTGTACCAGACCAGACCCGGGCGCGGACGCACGGCGGCGGTGGAGGCGATGTTGATCATCACGCCGCCCTTCTGGGCGCGGAACACCGGCACGGCATGCTTCGCGGCCCAGAACAGGCTCTTGACGTTGACGTCGAAGACCTTGTCGAAGGTCGCCTCGTCGACATCGGTCATGGGCCCGCGGTTGTGGGTATAGCCGGCATTGTTCACCAGCACGTCCAGCCGGCCGAAGGCATCGGTCGCCGCCTTGATCATGCCCGCGGTGCCGGCATCGGTCGCCACGTCGGCATGCACATAGACCGCCTCGGCGCCGGTCGCCTTGATCTCGGCCGTCACCCGCTCGCCGCCGGCATCGTTGATGTCGGCGACCACGACTTTGGCGCCCTTCTCGGCGAACAGCCTGGCGATGCCCTCGCCGAAACCCGAACCGCCGCCGGTGACGATCGCAACCTTGCCCGTCAGGCTCATCTTCTGCTCCTCTCCTGGAACGATCGGCCGGTGCCCCACCGGCCACGGCATCCGGCCCCCGTCTGATGGTGCGGGCGGGGTTTCCGGACCGGCCTCCGATCTCCCGTCCACCTCCGGCGACGGGGCGTCCACTCTCGGAAAACGCGAGCGGACAGCGAAGACATTCGCGGACAATAGCACGTCGGACGGCGCTGGGAAGAGCCTGCCCACGCCTCTGAACCCAAGGAAATCCGCCGATGCCCGCCTTGCGCGGAGCGTGCGGCGCACCATTCCCGCCGCAGTCCCTGGGCACAACCATTCGTTTCAAATTGACACAGAAACTTGCCGCCCGCACAGTCGACCGCAACGGCCAAAAGCAACGGCCGGCAGAATAGGGAGAACACGTCTGATGGCGATCCGCGCCCCGCATTTCCCCACCGACGGCGTCACCTGGTTCAATCTCGCAGGCCCGCCGCCAACCCTGCAGGACCTGCGCGGCCGGCTGGTGATCCTGGATTTCTGGACCTTCTGCTGCATCAACTGCATGCATGTACTGCCGGTGCTGGCCGAGATCGAGCGGCGCTATCCCGACACCGTGGCGGTGATCGGCGTCCACAGCCCGAAATTCACCGCCGAGCGCGACCCGGCCAAGGTCGCCGGCGCGATCGCCCGCTACGGCATCACCCATCCGGTGATCCACGACCCCGAGATGCGGATGTGGCGCGAATATGCCATCCGCGCCTGGCCCACGCTGGGTTTCATCGGCCCCGACGGCGCCTATCTGGGGGCTGCCCCCGGCGAGCCGGCGCTGGAGAAGCTGGTGGAACTGGTCGATCGGGTGCTTGAAGAGGCGCGCGAGGGCGGCAGCCTTGCGCCCGCCACGCTCGATCTGGCGCCGGCCCCCGAACCCGCGCGGCTGCTGCGCCACCCGGCGAAGCTCAAGGAATTCCGCTATGGCCGCGGCTCTGCCGGCTGGGCGATCGCCGATGCCGGCCATCACCAGATCGCGCTGTTCGACAATGCCGGCAACGAGATCCGCCGGGTGGGATCGGGCGAGCCCGGGCTGGTCGACGGGCCGGCCGAAAGCGCACGCTTCCAGCGGCCGCAGGGGCTGATCGCCGCCGATGGCGCGATCTTCGTCGCCGATACCTGGAACCACGCCGTGCGCCGGATCGATGTGGCGAGCGGCGAGGTCACCACCATCGCCGGCACCGGCCGGCGTGGCCCGATCCTGAAGGCACCAGCCCCCGCCATCGACTCGGCTCTCGCCAGCCCCTGGGATCTGGAATATCGCGAGGGTGTGCTGTATGTCGCCAATGCCGGCACCCATCAGCTGGCGCGGATCGATCTTGAGACCGGCGTGCTGGAACCGCTGGCCGGCACCGGCGCCGAGGCGCTGGTCGACGGGCCGGCCGATCAGGCGGCGCTGGCCCAGCCCTCGGCGCTGGCGCTGAAGGAAGATCGGCTCTGGTTCATCGATGCCGAAACCTCCAGCCTGCGGCGGCTGGATCTTGCGGGCGGCACGGTCTCGACCCTGGTCGGTGACGGTCTGTTCGAGTTCGGCATGGTCGACGGACCGGCACGGACCGCGCGCTTTCAGCACCCGCTCGGCCTCTGCTTCGACATGAACGGCAACATTCTGGTCGCCGACGCCTATAATGATGCGATCCGGGTGGTGGATCCGGAAACCGGCATGGTCTCCAGCCTCGACGATCCGCCCTATGACTGTTTCGACGATCTCTGCCGTCCGCTGTCGGAACCGGCCGGGGTTGCGGTGGATGACGACGGGGTGGTGTTCGTGGCCGATACCGGCAATGACCGGATCTTCCTGTATCACGACGTGTTCCGGACCAGCCGGACGTGGGCGGAATGACGCAGACGGGTGCGGAATGACGCAGACCGGGCCCCGGGCGGATGACCTGCTGATCCGCCCCGCCCACCCCGACGAGGCGGCGGCGCTGGCCGCGATCGAGGATGCGGCGGCGGCACAATTCGCCCGGATCGGGATGGATCTGGGTGCTGCCGCCTCGGATCCGGCCGCCATCGCCGCACGGGTGGCCGAGGGGGCCGTGCTGGCCGCAAGCCTGGGGGGCCGGCTGACGGGCTTTGCCATCGTCACCGTGGTGGACGGCAACGCTCATCTCGCGGAACTCGACGTGGCGCCGGATGTCCAGCGCCGGGGCATCGGCCGCCGCCTGATCGAGGCCGTGGCCGATCGGGCGCATGCGGCGGGCCCTCACCGCCTCACCCTCACCACCTTTCGCGACGTGCCCTGGAACGGCCCCTGGTACCGCCGGCTGGGGTTCACGGAGCTTGAACCCGCTGCCCAGGGGCCGGCGCTCAGGCAGATCCGTTTGGCCGAAGCCCGGCGGCTCGACCCGCTCGGACCACGGATCGCCATGGCGAGACCGCTCTGATCCGGCTCAGAGCCGGCCGAGCAGCTCGTCGACGAAAGCGGGGACGATCAGGCTTGCCGGGCCGTAGCGGGTTTCGGCGAACAGGCTGGCGCCTTCCGACGGCTCAAGGTTCAGTTCCAGCGTATGGGCCATGCCGCGATGGCGGACATCGGCCACGAAACCCGCCGCCGGATAGACCGTGCCCGAGGTGCCGACCGAGACGAACAGCCCGCACCCGGCCAGCGCCGCCCATATCCGCTCCATCTCGAACGGCATTTCGCCGAACCAGACGATATGCGGCCGCATCCGCCCGGTCGATCCGCAGCCGCCGCAGGCCGAGGCCTCGTCGAGATCGGCCAGGTGATGGGCGACCGCCTCACACTCCAGACAGCGCACCTTGGCCAGTTCGCCATGCATATGGATCAGATTGCGGCTGCCTGCGCGCTCGTGCAGGTCGTCGACATTCTGGGTCACCACCAGAACCCCGCCCGGCCAGGCCGCCTCCAGACGGGCCAGCGCCTGATGCGCGGGATTGGGCTGAACGGTCGCCAGCTGGGTGCGCCGGCTGTTGTAGAAGCCCTGGACCAGAGCCGGGTTGCGGGCAAAACCTTCGGGCGTCGCCAGGTCTTCCAGGCTGTGGCGCCGCCACACCCCGTCGGCATCGCGGAAGGTGTCGAGCCCGCTTTCCTTCGAAATGCCGGCCCCCGTCAGCACCACGATCGGCAGGTCGGGGGTCACGTCGTCCAGGCTCGTCTCAGGGTCGAAACGGTCGATCCAGCGCATCGGGGCTCACTCGCGAGAAGAGGACGAGAGGAAAAAATGCGGCACTGCGGCTCAACGCCGCAGCACCTGCCGGCAGTCGGGCCGGCGGTCCTGCCAGCCCTGGCGCTCCAGCTCCGGCACCTCCTGCTCATCGGCCGCCCGGCCAAGACACAGATAGCCGATGAAGCCCCAGCCGGCCGGCACGTCCAGCAGCTGCACCACCGGTGCGGGATCCAGGATCGAGACCCAGCCCAGCCCCACATCATGGGCACGTGCCGCCAGCCATAATGTATGGATGGCGAGCACCGCCGAATAGGCCACGGTTTCGGGCATGGTCCGGCGGCCGAGCCCGTGGCCCTGTTCAGGATCGGTGACCGCGAAGACCGCGAGTTGCAGCGGCGCCTTGTCGAGCCCTTCCAGCTTCAGCGCCCGATAGGCGGCGCGGCGCGGATCGGCCTGGGCGGTCGCCGCGGCCTCGTTCGCCTTCAGCACCTCGGCGCGGATGGCGGCACGCAAAGCGGGCGTGTCGACCCGCACGAAGCGCCAGGGCTGGGAGTTGCCGACGGAGGGCGCGAGACAGGCGAGATCGAGCAGCCGGTCGATCAGCTCTTCGGGCAGCGGATCGGTGCGGAACCTGCGCACATCCCGGCGCCACCGCAGCAACGTCTCCAGCATCGCCTGGAAGTCGGGATCGAAAACCGGTGCCGCGGTCGCCATTCATCAGCTCTCCGTCAGTCAGCGCCCATCGATGATCGACCCGCGGCGGACGCGGAACTGCGTGCCGTCATCCAGCTTGTGCAGCCCGTCTTCCAGCCGGCGACGGGTGCCGTCGGGGTTCATCACCGTCGCCTGCATGCGGAACTCGGTCGCGTATTGCGAGGGGCCGATCATGACGGTGCGGCCGTCGGACAGCATGCGGATCACCGTGTTGGGCGGCAGCGGCGGCGGCACCTCGGCCTCGCCGGGCGCAGCCGGATCTCCGGGAACCGCCGGCGTCGTCGGCTGCGGCTGAAGGTTGCGATCCGGTGGGATCTGGGCGGTGGCCGGCGCCATCCAAAGACAGGTGATCGTCAAAAGTGCAGAAAAGACCAGGGGCAGGCGGCTCGGGGAGGAACCGGGACGGGCGAGCATGGGTGATGCGACCATTCGACAGACTTGGGGACGCGGCAGGATCCGCCGGCGACCGGCGGATCAACCGTTGATCCATAGCATTTAGATGTCGGCGCCGCGAATCTTCTGCAAGCTCTCGATCAGGGGATCGTCACCATCCTCGTCGCTCTCGTCCTCCTCGCCCCCATCCTCGTCGCCGTCAGGGGGCAGGCCACCGCCGGTTTCGGTCACCAGCCGCCAGGCCGGCAGCAACACCCGGACCGTGGTTCCGACCCCGGGCTCGCTTTCCAGCACCACCTCGCCGTCATGCAGGTCGACCATCGCCTTGACCAGCGACATGCCGAGCCCGGTGCCCTCGTAGCGGCGCGACAGCGAGCTGTCGACCTGTTCGAAGGGCTGGAAGACCCGCGGGATATCGTCCTCGGCAATGCCGATGCCGGTGTCGGCGACATAGAGTTCGATCGTGCCGCCCTCGGCACCCCCCGGCGCGGCCGGGCCGGGATTGCGGCGCACGCCCAGCTCGACCCGTCCGCCCGGATCGGTGAACTTCACCGCATTGGACAACAGGTTCAGCAGCACCTGGGTCAGCTTGCGCTCATCGGCCTTCAGATCGGCGCGGCGCAGTTCGTCGGGCAGTTCCACCACCAGATCCAGGCCACCACGCCGGGCGCGCTCGGCCACCATCCGGCGGCTGCGCTCCAGCAGGAAGCGGATCGGGACCTCGCTTTCCTCGACCGCAAGCTTGCCGGCCTCGGCCTTGGACAGATCCAGAATGTCGTTGATCAGCGACAGCAGATGCTGGCCCGACTGGCGGATATCCGCGACATATTCTTCCTGCTTGGCGCTCATCGGCCCGAACAGCCCCGACTGGAGCATTTCCGAAAAGCCCAGGATCGCATTCAAGGGCGTGCGCAGCTCGTGGCTCATATTGGCCAGGAACTCGGCCTTGCTGCGCGCGGCCGCCAGCGCCGCATCGCGGGCCAGGCTCATGCCCTCGGCCAGTTCCACCAGCCGGGCGGTCTGCTCCTCCAGCCGCTCACGCGTGTCCTGCAACTCGTGCAGGTTTTCCTCGAGCTGGCGTTCCTTGACCTTGATGTCGGTCGCATCGACATGCACGCCGACCACCAGCCCGCCGCTCATCAGCCGTTCGCGGATCTGCAGCCAGCGGCCGTCGACATTGCGCTGCTCGATGATGCCGATCGGGTTGCGGTGCTTGCGCACGCGCTGGGCGATCCAGGCCTCACGATCGGCCAGACCTACGTCGATCCGGCCGGAATCGATTTCTTCCCGCAGCATGTCGACGAAGGGCGTGCCCGGCCGGGTCAGGTGGTCCGGCACGCCATAGAATTCGCGATAGCGGCTGTTGCAGAACACCAGCCGGTCCTCGGCATCGAACAGAACCAGCCCGGCCGACATGGCGTCCAGCGCCTCGTCGAGCACGCGATGGGTGCGCTCGGCCGCCTGGGTCTCGCGGCGCTGGTCGGAAATGTCGATCAGGGTCCAGGCGATGCGGTCCAGCCGGCCGTCCTGCAGACGATCGGCCATCGCGGTGATCCGCAGCCAACGCACCTCCGTGCCGGCGCCGAGCTGACATTCCACCGACAGCCGGTCGCGGGTGCCGCGGCGCATCTCGTCGAGCAGCCCTGCCAGCCGCTCGCCCACCACCCCCATGCGTGACAGGAGATCGGCGAAGGATTCGGCCCGGCCAGCCCAGGACAACAGCGTCCGGGCCCGCTTGTCCGAAACCCGGACCCGCCCGTCGGCATCGGTGACGACCAGCCCCACCTCGGCGGCTTCCACGTCCAGCCCCATTTCGGGGTCGGCCAGAAAGTCCTGCGGGACGGCGGCGAGTGTCGAGGCCATGGCTTCGGGCAGGTCGATGGCGATGCCGCGCAGCGTGGCGACACCGGTCGCCGACATCACCGGCGCGCCAAGCGCCACGATCACCCCGCCGCCCATCCAGCGCCGGGGCGCATCGGGCAGAAAGGCGCGGTACAGCATGTCTTCAAGGTCGCCGGCCAGCACGGCCGGGCAAAGCCTGCGGGCAAGATCGGCCAGCGGCAGGGGGCGCTGCGGCTGATCGGCAAGATGACCGACCGGCACGTCCCCGGCCACACCCGGCCGGGCAACCAGCACGAAGCCGCAACCGGGCGCCGCCCCGCCATCAAGGCCGGAGCCGCCCGTCGTCGCCACCATGCGGACCTCGTCGGTCCGCGCCACATCGCAAGCCGTTACCGACGCTTTATCGCCCATGCCCTCGTTCACACCGTCTCACCCCAACCCACCGTGGCACGGCGGGGATCCGGATCACCTGACCGTTCGTCCGCAAGTGTATTGTCCTTACGGAAGCGAGGCCACATGAACCGGAATGCGCGGGGGTGATTCCGCTCCCGTCAGGCCGCCCGGTCGCCGGATGCCAGGCGGCTGATCAGATAGTCGAGATTATCGCTGTCGATGCCCTCGACCTGGGTCAGCACACGCTCGATCAGGGTCGAGCGGCATCTGATCCGGTCTCCAGGCCGGCCGTCATACTGCATTTCACGCGCCACGTCGATGGCCGTCATCATCGCATGCGCCAGCGCGTCCGGAATCCGGGCGGTCTGCAGCAGGCGCTCCAGCCCCTTGCGGCCCGGATCGTCGATCAGCCGCTGGGCATTCATCAGCGCCACCCCGGCCAGACGCGAGATGCCGCGGTCGAAAAAGCCGCGATCGCCGATGCACAGCGCCCGGAACAGGATGGTGGGCGTCAGCCGGCGGGCGGCATAAAGCACGTCGATCAGTTCGTCCGGATCCTCGGCACGGGACGGATCGACCAGGCCGATCACCGCCCGCTCGCGGCCGGCGAGCGCCAGATCCAGCGCCAGGCCCGCAGGCACGTCGGGCCGCTTGACCAGCTGGGTACGCAGCCGGTCGGATACGACCGAAACCAGCCGCTCCGACACCTTCACCGGCAGCACCGGCCGGGCGATGACGCCGGCCTGAACGTTCTCGCTGGCCGGGAAACGGTCGATGGCGGTCAGCAGGGTCTTTTCGCCCAGCTCGGCCCCGGGATTGCCCACCACCGTCGCGACGGCGCCTTCGGCACCATGGCGGACGATCGTGTCGCCCAGTTCCGCCGAGATGGTCTTGCGGCGGGCCACCGCTTCCTGTGCCGCACCGGTCTGGGCGCGGACGATCTCGATCAGATCCTCGTCGGTCAGAACCTCCGAGAATTCCAGGATCGGCGTCGCCACCGGTACGACGTCACGCGCCAGCGTGCGGGCGACATCGCTGGGCACACCCGGATTGTCCTTCAGGGCCTCGGCGAGGGCGGAGCGGACCCGCACCTCGGCATCACGCAGCATCAGCCGGAAAATATCCTCGGCCAGCCGGCGCTCGCTGTCGCTGAGTTCTCCGTCGGCATGGACGGCGGCGACTTTGCGGGCAACGTCTTCGCGCCGCGCCGCCGTTGGCTCGGACAGCAGCTTGCGGATGTCTTCTTCGCTCAATTTAGCCATGACGACCTCCCCCGTTCCGTCGCGCCGCCGGACGATCTGCCCCATGCGGGCGGGCGATCCCCGGGCTTCGGTCACGGCGTGAACGCCTACAGCTTACGCGATTGGCCGGGACAGCGCCACGCAGGACAGGGTTAACACGTTCTTCACGATGTTTTCGTCAAGAATACCCGGCAAAAATACCCGGAAAACGGGTGTGCCGCCCGCCCCTGCCGCCGCCCTGCGGTGATAGGACGCACAGTCGGCCCCCATCGCTTATTCTAGATTGACGCCCGAGAGACAGCCGTGATCCGCCGGGGCAACGGCGTGCGCGGCCGAGGCGCAGATACATGAGGATGAGACAAGATCAATGAAGACCCCTTTCCGCATCGCAACCCCTTTCCGCATCGCATCCGTGGCCGGCCTCGCCGGCCTGATGCTCGCCGCAGGCCCCGCCGCCGCCGAGGGTGACGCCGCCAAGGGCGAGAAGATCTTTGCCCGCTGCAAGGCCTGCCACACCATCGAGGCCGGCGGCCCCAACCGCGTCGGCCCCAATCTCCACGGCGTCTACGGCCGCGAGGCAGGCAAGGCCGAGGGCTTCAAGTATTCGAATGCCATGGCCGAGTCCGGCGTGGTCTGGACCCCTGAAAACCTCGACACCTACCTGACGGCCCCGGCAAAGTTCATCAAGGGTAACCGCATGGCCTTCGCCGGGCTTGCAAAGCCGGAAGAACGCGCCGACATCATCGCCTATCTCGCCAGCCAGAAATGAGCCGGGGCGCCCCCTTGCGGTCACCGGCCCGGAAGGATCATTGACCGACAGCGCCGGACCTGACGTCTTCACCGCCGCCGCCCTGGCCCGACATCTGGGCCGGGTGATCGCCGCCCCCACCACCGCCGATGCCGGGGCGCATGCCGCCCTGGAAGCGGCGGTGACGGCGGCGCGCGGCTGCACGCTCTGTGCGCCGCATCTGCCACGCGGCCCCCGCCCGGTGCTTCGCGCCGGGGCGAGCGCCCGCATTCTGATCGTCGGGCAGGCGCCGGGAACCAGGGTTCACGAGACCGGCCTGCCCTGGAACGATGCCAGCGGCGACCGGCTGCGCGACTGGACCGGGCTCGACCGCGAGGTCTTTTACGATCCGGCCCGCATCGCGATCATCCCCATGGGCTTCTGCTATCCGGGCCGCGGCGCCGGCGGCGACCTGCCGCCCCGGCCGGAATGCGCCCCGGCCTGGCATCCGCGGCTGCTGCCGCATCTGCCCGAACTGCGCCTGGTGATCCTGGCCGGTGCCTATGCGATCGGGGCCTATGCCCGGCCGCTGCTCGGCCCTGCTTTCGCACGTGCACCACTCTCGGACGTGGTCGCAGCCTGGGAAACCCTGCCCCCGGGCATCATGCCCCTGCCCCATCCCTCCCCCCGCAACCGACGCTGGCTGCGCGACCGGCCCTGGTTCGAAGACCGTGTGGTGCCGGCGCTGAAGCAGCGGGTGGATTATGCGCTCGGGCGATGACGCAGCGCAGTCTTTCGTGTCGCACTGCAAGAAAAACCTGAGGCACGACGTCGCCACAGATCGGCCTTTTCCATTTATTTCAAGACCATGCATGCAGGCCTCTTGTACCGTTTCTGTCGCACGGCGCCTGAAACTGCGTTAGGATTTCACCCAGAGAGAGACGATCGCCGGCATGACCGGCGCCACGTCTCCGATCCTGGGGAGGACCTACACGATGGTGGCCATGCATGTGCGGGACCATATCGAGGAAGTCGTGCGTGTCGTCTCGACCGAGACGCCTGAACCCGGCACTGCGGCGCGCGCCCGTCGGGGCCTTGCCCGGCCGCAGCAGCTGCGCGCCTCCCCCTTCCGCGACGCACAGCAGGGCCACACCCCGCTGCGCGACGGGTTGATCCGCGACAGCTGGCGGCGCTGTGTCGCGACCCACGGCCTGGACCCCACCCGCCTGCAGGAGGCCCGCATCCTGCCCGAGGCGCGGGTGCGCGAGCATCGCGAACGGCTGGAAGACCTGATCCGCACCGCCCGCTTCGGCCTGGAAAGCCTGCATCGCCGCATCGCCGGCCAGGGCTATGTACTGCTGCTGTCGGATGCGCGCGGCGTGACGGTCGATTTCATGGGCGACCCCACCTTCGACAATCATCTGCGCCGGGCAGGCCTCTATCTGGGCTCGGACTGGAACGAGGCCCATGCCGGCACCTGTGGCGTGGGGCTGTGCATCGCCTCTGGCGAGGCGCTGACCGTGCATCAGACCGACCATTTCGATGCCACCCATGTCGGGCTGACCTGCACCTGTGCGCCGATCCACGATGTCGACGGCCGTCTCGCCGCCGTGCTCGACATCTCGGCCCTGCGCTCCCCCACACCTAAGGACAGCCAGCATCTGGCCCTGCAGCTGGTGCAGGACTACGCCCATACCATCGAAATGGCCAATCTGGAGCGGCGCTTCCGCGACCGCTGGCTGGTCCGCTTCAGCCTGTCGCCGGATTTCGTAGAGGCCGACCCGGATTGTGCGGTCGCGCTGGACGACGACGGCCGCATCCTGGGCATGACCGATCGGGCCCGCCGTCTGCTCGCCGGTCAGGCCGATGGCAGCGCTCGCGACCCGTCGGCGGTGATCGGCCGGCATTTCAACGAGCTGGTGGATTTCGACGTCGAACGCCTGGGCGATCTGGGCCGGGGAGCTGCAACCGAGTCCTGCGGCATCGAGGTCCGCTCGGGCCGCATGCTCTATGCCCATGCCGCCCCGCCGGGCCCGGCCCCCGCCGCCCGCAGCCGCCCCGATGCGCTCCGCCGCGGCACCCATGGCCTGCCGGCACCGCTCGCCGCCCTTACCGGCGGCGACCCTGCCATCCTGGCCATGCTGGGCCGCGCCGCCCGGCTGGTCGAGGCGCCGGTCGCGATCATGATCCGCGGCGAGACCGGCACGGGGAAGGAATATCTCGCCAAGGCCCTGCACCAGTCGCGCCGCAAACCCGGCCCCTTCGTGGCGGTCAACTGCGCAGCCCTGCCCGAAAGCCTGATCGAAAGCGAGCTGTTCGGCCATGTCCCCGGCGCCTTCACCGGCGCCCGCGCCCGCGGCCATGCCGGGCTGATCCGCGAGGCATCGGGCGGCACGCTGTTCCTGGACGAAATCGGCGACATGCCGCTCGCCCTTCAGGGGCGGCTGCTCAGGGTGCTGGCCGAACGCGAGGTGCTGCCTGTCGGCGGCTCGCGGCCGGTGCCGGTCGACATCCGGGTGATCTCGGCCAGCCATCGCGACCTGATGGCCGAGGTGCGCGCCGGCCGCTTCCGCGAAGATCTGTACTACCGCCTGAACGGCGCCCTGCTGACCCTGCCGCCGCTCAGGGAACGCGCCGATCTGGACTGGCTGGTCGGCCGGATGCTGGCCGACGGCGCGGCCGATCCCGCCGGCCACCGCCTGGACCCGCAGGCCCGGCTGCGCCTGCGCGCCCATCACTGGCCGGGCAATCTGCGGGAACTGGCCAATGCGCTGGTCTGCGCCCGGGCGGTCTCCACCGGCGGCGTGATCCGGGTCACCGACCTGCCCGAAGACCTGCAGGCCCCGGCACTCAGCGCCCAGGCCCATGCCATCGGCCCCCATCCGCGGGCGCGGGAGGATGCCGAGATGCTGCGCATGGTGCTGAAATCCCACCGCTGGAACGTCTCGGCCGCCGCCCGCGCGCTCGGCATCGACCGCACCACCGTCCACCGCCGCATGCGCCGCCTGGGCATCCGCCCGCCGCATCGGGTAGAGGGGTGAGGCGCGGCAGGCCATAGGCTCCTGAACGCCACGATCAGCGACAGTACAGGTGGATTCCCGCCTCCGCGGGAATGAGGTTATCTTTTTGTTCTAACACAATAAACTGTCATCCCCGCGAAGGCGGGGATCCACCTTTGCGTCACGATGCACGACATCGGCAGGAGGCAGATCCGATCTGCGCCCGCCGACCTGCGGCACCCGCATCGCCCGTGGCGCCACAGCTGTGGCAGGGCGCACGCGACACGCCACAGCGGCTTTCGTCCAAGCATTTGATTCTGCTCAAAACATAGAACTGGCCCGCCTTTTGCCACTCTCAGCCCGGACCGCACCGTCAGATGTGCGGCGACAAGATGGATGAGGGGCATGGAAACGCGACGAGACGACGCAGCGCCGCCTGCGGGCGCGCCGCTGGTGGGCGTGATCGCCAATCCGGTCTCCGCGCGGGATATCCGCCGGGTGATCGCCAACGCCACCAGCCTGCAGATCGCCGACCGGGCCAATATCGTGCTCCGGATTCTGGCCTGTCTGCGCCATTTCGGCATCGGCCGGGTGGTGATGATGCCGGATACTGGCGGGGTGCGGTCGCATGTGAAGCGCGGCCTGCACCAATCGGCCAATCGCGGTGACGGCCGCTTCCCGGCGGTCGAATGGCTGGACATGGCCGTCACCGCCACCGCCGACGACAGCATCGAGGCCGCCCGGCGCATGGCCGCCATGGGTGTGGCGGTGATCGTGGTTCTGGGTGGCGACGGCACCCATCGCGCCGTTGCCTCGGCCTGCGGCCGCGTACCGATCGCCGGTGTGTCGACCGGCACCAACAACGCCTTTCCCGACACCCGCGAGGCCACCGTCACCGGGCTGGCCGTGGGGCTGGCCGCCGCCGGGCTGGTACCGGCCGAGGTGGCCTTCCGCCCCAACAAGCGTCTGGAGGTGACCGTCGCCGGCCGCACCGAAACCGCGCTGGTCGATGTGGCGGTGGTGGCGGAGCGCTATGTCGGCGCCCGCGCGCTCTGGCGCACCGAGGGTTTCCGCGAGCTTTTCGTCACCTTCGGCGACCCGCGCACCATCGGCATGTCGGCCATCGCCGGGCTGTCGGCTCCGGTCGACCGCGAGGCCCCCTTCGGCCGCCATCTGCGCTTCGCCGACCCTGCCCATGCGGAACGGGTGCTGCATGCCCCGATCGCCCCCGGGCTGATCCTGCCGGTCGGCATCGATGCCATCGCCCGGCTGGATCCCGACCGGCCGGTGCGGGTGATGGCCGAGGCCGGGTCTCTCGCCTTCGACGGCGAGCGCGAAATCGCCTTCACCGCAGCGGACGCCCCCACCGTCACGCTGCGCACCGATGCCTTCCGCACCGTCGATGTCGAGGCCTGCATGGCCCATGCCGCGGCGGAAGGCCTGTTCTTCGACAGGATGCGGGCACCGGCTGCAAACACCAGCGCCTGACGACATCCCCGCACCTGACCACTCCTACGACTCAACCACGAAGGCGGACACACCGCCACCATCCAGGGAGGATGACCGATGCCGGATTCAAAGCCCGCCCGTCCCGACGGGCCGCTGCCGCTCGATCACGACCGGCTGCTCCACGCCTACCGGATCATGCGCACCATCCGCGATTTCGAGGAACGCCTGCATGTCGATTTCGGCCGCGGCGACATCCCCGGCTTCGTGCATCTCTATGCCGGCGAAGAGGCGACGGCCGCCGGCATCATGATGCATCTGAACGATCAGGACCGCATCGCCTCCACCCATCGCGGCCATGGCCATTGCATCGCCAAGGGCGTCGACGTGGTGGGCATGATGGCCGAGATCTACGGCAAGACCACCGGCTCCTGCCGCGGCAAGGGCGGCTCCATGCACATCGCCGACCTGTCCAAGGGCATGATGGGCGCCAACGGCATCCTCGGCGCCGGTGCGCCGCTGGTCTGCGGCGCGGCGCTGGCCGCCAAGGTGCTGGGCCACAAGGGTGTCGGCATCAGCTTCGTCGGCGACGGCGCCTCCAACCAGGGCACCTTCCTTGAAAGCCTGAACCTGGCCGCCGTCTGGAACCTGCCGGCGATCTTCGTGGTCGAGAACAACGGCTATGCCGAAAGCACCGCCTTCGAATGGGCGGTCGCGGCCGACAGCTATGTCGACCGTGCGACCGGCTTCGGCCTGCCCGGCGTCACCGTCGACGGCACCGATTTCTTCGCGGTCTACGAGGCGGCGGGCGAGGTGATCGCCCGGGCGCGCGAGGGCGGCGGGCCGTCGCTGCTGGAATGCAAGATGGTCCGCTTCTTCGGCCATTTCGAAGGCGATGCCCAGACCTACCGCGCCAAGGGCGAGCTGGAGCGCATCCGCGCCGAGCAGGACTGCATCCGGATCTTCCGCAGCCGCGTCACCGGTGCGGGCGTGGTGACCGATGCCGAATGCGACGCGATCGATGCCGAGGTGGCAGAGCTGATCGAGCGCGCCGTGCAGGCCGCCAAGGACGCGCCGATGCCGTCCCCGGCGGATCTCCTCACCGACGTCTACGTCTCGTACTGAGCCGGTCCGGCTCTTCTTCCGGAGGATTTCCGTCATGGCCCGCAAGATCAGCATGAAAGACGCCATCAACGAGGCGCTGGACCAGGAGATGACCCGCGACCCCACCGTCATCATGATGGGTGAGGACATCGTGGGCGGCACCGGTGCCAGCGGCGAGGCCGATGCCTGGGGCGGCGTTCTGGGCGTCACCAAGGGGCTCTACGCCAAGCATGGCGACCGGCTGATGGACACGCCGCTGTCTGAAAGTGCCTATGTCGGTGCCGCAATCGGCGCCGCCACCTGTGGCCTGCGCCCCGTCGCGGAGCTGATGTTCATCGACTTCATGGGCGTGTGCTTCGACCAGATCTACAACCAGGCCGCCAAGTTCCGCTACATGTTCGGCGGCAAGGCCGAAACGCCGGTCACCATCCGCGCCATGGTCGGCGGCGGCTTCCGGGCGGCGGCACAGCACAGCCAGATGCTGACCCCGCTGTTCACCCACATCCCCGGGCTCAAGGTCGTCTGCCCGTCGAACGCCTATGACGCCAAGGGCCTGCTGATCCAGTCGATCCGCGACAACGACCCGGTGATCTTCTGCGAGCATAAGGCGCTCTACGGCCACGAAACCGATGTCCCTGCCGAATCCTACGCCATCCCCTTCGCCGAGGCGGCGGTGGTGCGCGAGGGCGGCGACGTCACCATCGTGACCTATGGGCTGATGGTGCACCGGGCCCTGGAAGCCGCCGCCCTGCTGGCGAAAGACGGGATCGAGGCCGAGATCATCGACCTGCGCACGCTCTCGCCGCTCGACATGGACACCGTTCTGGAAAGCGTGGAGGCGACCGGCCGGCTGGTGGTGGTCGACGAGGCGCATCCCCGGTGCTCGATCGCAACCGACATCGCCGCCCGGGTGACGCAGGACGCCTTCAAGGCGCTGAAGGCCGCGCCGCGCATGGTGACCGCACCCCATACCCCGGTGCCGTTCTCGCCCACGCTCGAAGACCTGTTCCTGCCCTCGGGCCAGGCGATCGCCGAGGCCGCCCGCACGACCCTCGGCCGCTGACCAGGAGACGAAACCGCGATGAGTGACGACCGCATCAAGCCGCTGGTCATGCCGAAATGGGGCCTGTCCATGCAGGAGGGCCGCCTTGCCGCCTGGCTGGTCGAGGAAGGGGCCGACATCTCGGTCGGCGACGAGATCATGGAGGTCGAGACCGACAAGATCACCAATGTCGTGGAGGCGGCCGATGCCGGCCGTCTCCGCCGCCGGGTCGGGCAGGAGGGCGAGGTCTACCCGGTGAAGGCGCTGCTGGGCGTGCTGGCGCCGCCCGAGGTGGACGACGCCGCGATCGATGCCTTCGTCGCCGCCTATGAGGTGCCGGCGGCGGGCGGCGATGACGAGGACGCCACCCCTGCCCATGCCTTCGTCGACACCCCGGCCGGCCGGCTGCGCCATGCCAGCCGCGGCGAGGGCGGCCCCCATGTCGTGCTGATCCACGGCTTCGGCGGCGATCTCGACAACTGGCTGTTCAACATCGACGATCTGGCCGCCGCTGCCCGGGTCCATGCCCTCGACCTGCCGGGCCATGGCCAGTCGTCCAAGGATGTGGGCGCGGGTGATCTGGATGCGCTGACCGACGCGGTGCTTGCCTTCATGGACAGCCAGGATATCGAGGCGGCGCATCTGGTCGGTCATTCCATGGGCGGTGCGGTCTCGGCGCGCCTCGCCACGACAAGGCCGGAGCGCGCCCGCTCCCTGACGCTGATCGCCTCGGCTGGGCTGGGGGACGACATCGACCAGGGCTATATCGACGGCTTCGTCACCGCGGCCTCGCGCCGCGACCTCAAACCCGTGCTCTCGAAACTCTTCGCCGACCAGGCCCTGGTCGGGCGGCGGCTGGTCGACGATCTGCTGAAATACAAACGCCTCGACGGGGTCGATGCGGCACTGGCGAAGCTCCGCGACGGGCTGTTCGCGGGCGGCCGCCAGAAGACCCCGCTCGCCGGTGCCATCGCCGCTGCCGATCTGCCGGTGCTGGTGATCTGGGGCACGGAGGACCGGGTGATCCCGGCCGCCCATGCCACTGCCGTGCCCGGGGCCACGGTCGAGGTCCTGCCCGATGCCGGCCACATGGTCCAGATGGAAGCGGCTGCCCGGGTCAACGAATTGATCCGGCGCCATATCGGAGGATGATCCCATGACCGCCTCTCTCCCCCTTTCCGGTCGCCGCACGGTGGTGACCGGCGCCGGCCGCGGCATCGGTGCCGCCATCGCCCGCGGGCTTGCCGCCCAGGGTGCGGCGGTGATGATCGCCGATCTCAACCCCGACACCGCCGCCGGCGTGGCTGACGAGATCCGCAAGGCCGGCGGCAAGGCCGCCTCCACCGCGGTCGACGTGCGCGAGCGGGCCTCGGTCGCGGCCATGCTCGACCGGACGATCGCTGAATTCGGCGGACTGGACGTGGTGTTCAACAATGCCGGCATCGCCCAGGTCCGCCCCTTCCTCGCCATCACCGAAGACGACTGGCGGACGGTGATGGACGTGAACGGGCTGGGCGTGCTGATCGGCATGCAGGAAGCGATCACCCGCCTGCGCGCGCAGGGCACGGGCGGTGCGATCATCAACACCGCCTCCATCGCCGGCAAGCAGGGCTACGAGCCGCTGGCCCATTATTCCGCCAGCAAATTCGCGGTCGTCGCCCTGACCCAGGCGGCGGCGCGGGCCTTCGGGGCGGAGAATATCCGGGTGAATGCGATCTGCCCGGGCGTGGTCGCGACCGATATGTGGAAGCTGATCGATCAGGGCTTCCGCGACTCAGGCCTCACCGGCCGCGAGAACGAGGCCTTCGATCAATTCGCCGCCGGCGCCGTGCTCGGCCGTCCCTCCAGGGCCGAGGATCTGGTCGGCGTCGCCTGTTTCCTGGCATCCGATGCGGCCGCCTTCATGACCGGCCAGACCCTGCTGGTCGACGGCGGGATGGTGATGGACTGACCTCCCGGGTCCACACCCTCTTCCCCACCGCCGTCTCCACCCCGCCCCGGCTCCACCCGGGGCGGGGTTTTCCTGTGCGGCCGCCTGCACGGCCTGTTTCCCGCCGCACAACGCGACGCTGATGTTGCGCTTCCGTGACGTCAGGTGACGATACGGCAACCTTCAGGAGCGCGCGCAGTCGCCGTGGAACAAGGCGCGCCTTTGCGGCCGGAACACTCACTCGCTTCTGCATCTGTTGCCGTGCCGACGCATGACCGGAGGCGTCCGCCACACATCAGGCTCCGGAACAGATAAACCGGATTGACTGCCCTCCACCGCCCACGCAAATTGATGCCGTGTGGTTTCAGTTTTCCCAAAATGGGGGGATCTTCGCATGACGCAGTCCGTGTCGTCCGATCAGAATGCCGGCGGAGACGTCAAGACGGCAAAGGCCGCCTGGGTCCGTCCGACTCTCGATGCGATGGATCTGGTCACCACGACCAGGGTGGCCGGGGGCTTCGGCCCCGACAATGACCTGTCCCCCAGCTGAAGCCGACGTCTTTCAGGCCGGCTCACGAAAACAGCCCTGAGGCGATGGTGTGAGCCGCGCCTCCACCCGATCGGATGATCCCGGCTGATCGGGATCTGCGCGGGCTCTGGCATCCGACCTGCGCACGGAGTGCCGATGATACCGTCCCTGGATGCCCTTCTGGCTCCGCACGACCCGGCGCTGCTCCATGCGGCCATCCGGGAACGCCGCATGGCCTGGTTCCGGACCGGCCATGATGATCTGTTCCGCGCGCTTCTGCCCTGGTCGACCTTCAACAGCCTGCTGGGGTCGGAGCGGCTGCTGGACGACCGGACCCGGATGGTGCGGCGTGGCCGCGACCTGCCGCGGGAAATGTGGAGCTATCTCGGCCCCGACATGAAGCGGGTGGTCGTGCCCGAGCTGTTGCAGCGGTTCTGCCATGAGGGGCTGAGCATCGCCCTCAACCAGATCCAGCATGCGGTTCCCGGCATCGCCGCCCTGGTCAAGATGCTGGAACAGGCGCTGCCGGCCCGCATCGGGACCAATGTCTATGCCAGCTTCGGCAGGGAAAGCGCGTTCCGCGCCCATCACGACCCCCATGACGTGCTGGTCCTGCATCTGCACGGCCGCAAGCGGTGGTTCGGGTTCGGGCATCAAAGCGCACACCCGCCCGGCATGCCGCTCACCAACGACCGCCTCGGCCCCGTGCATTGGGAACAGGTGCTGGAGCCTGGCGACATTCTGTATCTCCCGCGCGGCGAGATCCACCGGGCGTCGGTCGAGGGGGAGGCATCCCTCCATCTGACCAACGCGCTGCTCTGGCCCCGGGGATCGGACCTGCTGCACTGGCTGGCCGGGACCGGGTTGGCCGGGAATGGGTTGGCGGCCGACGATCTCGACCGGGACATCCCGGTCTACGGGACGGCCACCGATCTGGAACGCTGCGCAGAAGAGCTGCGCGCCACGCTGCACCGCCTGGCCGATAGCATCGATCTCACCGCCTTCCTGGCCGCCCACATACAGAAGCGACAGACCCGGCCGCCCTTCAATCTGGGCCTGTCGTCAGATTGCGCGCCGACCTGCTGGGTTCAGCCCCTGCCGGCACCGGATCTGCGCCTGCCGGCGGAGGGCGGTGCCACCATCCCGTTCAACGGCGAAGAGGTGACGCTGGATCCGGATGAGCGTGCCGTGCTGGCGGCATTGCTGGCCGGCGGCGCACGGCAGATCGCCAGCCTGCCCGGTCCGGCCGGGCTGGACATGGAGACGGTGCGTGACACCGTCGCCCGCCTTGCCCGACGGTCTCTCGTCCTGCTGACGGAAGGCTGATCTCACGCCTGGCCGGCCTGCAGACGCAGATGCTCCAGGCGGTCATGATGCGCGTCCGCCAGATCACGGGCAAGCGCTGCCAGATCCGCGGTCACCGCCGCGCGTTTACGGGTGCCGTCGGGCTCGAACCTCTGCCGGCCCGTCGGATCCTTGGCATGGCGGCCGGCCGCATGGGCCAGACGATCGGCTTCCTCCGCGGTCGGTATCAGCCCCAGCCAGGGCAGGATCTGCGTCGTCAGGGCCTGGGGCAGCGCTTCATAGGGCACCAGCAGCCAGTCCCCTGCCCCCTGCCGCTCCACATCGCGCACCACCCCCGCCAGGATCCGCCCCAGCACCTGGGCGGCGAAGGCCAGGGGCGTGTCTGCAACCTGCGACGGCGTGCCCCCCAGAAAGAGCCCGGCCTGCATCCGATGCGCGGCCCGCCGCATCCATCCGGCCGGGCGGTCCCGCAGAGAGACCAGGATCTCGTCGGGCCGGCGGTAGACGAACAGCTTCGGCACGCCGGGAAAGGCCTGATCCAGCAAAGGCAGGTGCAGGGCGTTCCAGCTGGACAGTTTCAGGATGAACCGGTCCTGATCCGGCCGGGCGATCCGGGCCAGGGCGGCAGCCACCCGCCGCAGGGCCTCCACCTTTGTCGCAGCCGGCAGGAACGGCCAGACGCCATCGACGCTCAACACGTCGTTGAGCGCCTGGGGCTCCGAGACCACATGGCAGCGGGTGAGCAGCGACAGGCTGCGCGAAACCAGGGTGGAGCCGCAGCGGCCGGTATGCAGGATCAGCGCCGCGGGGGCCGGCGCATCACCCGTCAACGGCAGTTCAGCCCGCCAGCCCGGCCCTGCCCCTGCAATCCTGTCATCGAAGAAGGGCAAGCCCGGGTCCGTGCCGGCGATATCGGCCCAGTCGGCCGTGATCCGGCCGGCCTCGTGATGAAGCCTGGCCGGCACGGGTTGCGGCACGGCTGAGAGGACCGGCTCCATCGGTCAGCCGTGGATGCGGATCAGCTTCTGATCTTCCATCTGCCCCAGCAGATCCAGAACGTCGCGCTCGATCTCGGCAGCGGATGCGTCATACCGCTCCCCCAGCGACCGGCAGAGATCGGTCACCTTCCGCGGCCGCTCCAGCTCCCGCCAGATCTCGGCGCTGATGCGGTTCAGGCTGAAATACCGCCCCTGTTCCATATCCATCATGATCAGTTCGCCATCGGTTTCGGTGGCAAGCAGATCGGGGTTGGCCGAAACGACGCTGGAAAGCTCGATCATGATCCGGTTACCCTGTTCGACATCCGGGGGAGAGGGATGGTATCAGCATCCGGCGGATTCGTCGGCGGGTTTTCGGCAGATCGTCGGCAGGGGCGCGATGTGCAAAGACCCGTTCACCATCCTTCCCATGTCATCGCCCTTCCCACGCCGACGGACGCCTCATGACACCCGCCGCCATCGACGCATTCTCGGCCGTCCCGCCACATCTCGTCATCCGCGATGCGTTCGGGGCAGACATGGCCGCCCGCCTGCTCGCCTTTGCCCTGGCGCAGGCGGAGCTGTTCTCCGAAACCCAGGTGGGCAATCAGAAGGGCCGGGTTGCGAAGCAGATCCGCAGTTCACGGGTCATCGGAACCCTCGGTGCGCTCGAAGGCGATCTGGAGACGAAGTTCCGCGCCCTGCTGCCCCGGGCGACAGCCGCCTTGCATCTGGCGCCCTTCACTCTCGACAGTCTGTCGATGGAGCTTGCCGCCCATGGCGATGGCGACTTCTACCGGCGGCACATCGACACTTTCGTGCGGGGGGAGATGACCGGCACCGACCGGGTGCTGACCGCCGTCTACTATTTTCATGCCACGCCCAAACCTTTTACGGGGGGAGAATTGCGGCTGCATTCCCTTCGCCCGCTCGACCAGGGCGGCAGTTACATCGACATCGAACCGGTGCATGACAGCCTGCTGCTGTTTCCGGCCTGGGCACCACACGAAGTGCGCCCGGTCTCCTGCCCGGGGGGCAGCTTCGCTCAGTCACGCTTTGCCATCAATTGCTGGTACAACAGCCGGGCGCACTGATACGGGTTGCGACCGTCAGCCCTCGCCCGCAGCCGTTACGATCAGCAGGCCTTCCCCCTCCAGCCGTGTCAGGAAATGCGCCGCCTCGGCCCGGATGGTCTCTTCCGGTGCATCGTAGATCGGCGCGAGTTCGGCCACGATCCGATCGAGGCTGCAGGGTGTCGCCAGAAGCTGCCAGATGCGGCCGGCCACCGGATTGAGATTGAAGTACCGGCCGAGTTCAACGCTCATCATGATGACCTGATCGCCGACCGATGCGCTCAACAGGCGGGTCTTCTGCCGATAGAGCCGATCCGTCGTCACGGCGGCGATAGTCACATCGTCCTGCATGGTCGTCACGCTCCCGGAGCCCGCACCTCGTTGATCACCACGGTTTCAGTGTAGCGCCGGACGGGTCTGGCTCGAAGCCTGATATTCAAAAGGCCAGGCATCTGAAAGCGCTGCAATGTGAAACGTATGCACGCCATATCATTGAATTGCCTGGCTTGTTTATACACACTTTCAAGCATCTCCCGGCATACGGCCGGATTCCTGTTCTGACGATCTATGACATCTGCTACACTGAAAATGTCAGATTTCGAGATAATGTAACGACATAGACTCGCAAAGCTGCACTGCTCGCAGATCTCGATCTTTTCAAGCAGGACGATGACATGACTGATACCAGGCATGATCTTACCCCGGACGTGGCACCGACAGCGCCCCGCCTGAAATGGCAGACACCCGATTTTGAGGTGCTGCAGACCGCCCAGACCAGCAACAACGGCCTCGTCGCCCCCGGCGATGACATCTTTTCGCCGTCTCCGACCGGAAGCTGATCCGGCCGTCGATGTCGTTTTTTGCAGGGCTCGTCGGCACGGAACCCGTCCCGGCCGAGGGCAGCGACGGGCTTGACGGCATTGCCGCAACCTATGGCGGGGGCGGCAGGGCATCGGTCTGGCGTGGCGATTCGGCGGCGATGGTGCATGTGCCGCGCCCCGTCACGCCCGAGGATCGTCTGGACCGCTTTCCCGCCGCGTTTGCCGGGGGCACCTCCAGGCTGGTCTTCGACGGCCGGCTGGACAATCGTGAGGACGTGATCCGGGCGCTGGCGCTGGATCCGGCCCGTGCCGTTCGCCTTGGCGATGGTGCGTTGGTGATGGCGGCGCTGGAGCGCTGGGGGATCGACGCCTGCCCCCGACTGATCGGTGCCTTCGCCTTCGCCTGGTGGAACGAGAGCCTGCGCCGCCTGGTGATGGCGGCAGATGCCAGCGGCGGCCGGACGATCTTTGCACACAGTGACGGCCGGCGGCTCCGCTTCGCCAGCCGGCCCCTGGCGGTTCTGGCCTTTCCAGGCATGGCCCGCCAGGTCGACGAAACCGCGATGGCGCATCTCCTGCTCGCACGTCCCATTCCGGCAGGGGCGACCCCCTTTCGCGGCGTGTTCCGCCTGCCGCCGGCCGGGCTGCTGGTCTGGAAGGACGGCCACCACAGCATCAGCCGCTACTGGCGCCCCGATCCCGGCCGCAGGATCGTATATCGGGATCCACGCGACTATGTCGAGGCAGCGCGCGAACTGCTCGACCAGGTCGTCGCGGCCAATCTGAGGGCGATCGACCCCGTCGCCTGCCAGCTGTCGGGGGGGCTGGATTCCAGCGCGGTGGCTGCGACGGCCGCCCGGTTGAGCAGCCCGCGGGTGCTGCACACGCTCACCGCGCAGCCGGATCCCAGCGCCCCGATGCCGGCCGAACGCCCCCGCGGCTTCTACGACGAGGGGCCCTTTGCCGCGGCTACCGCGGCGCTCTATCCGAACATCACCCCACATTATCTTCCCGCCGGGGCAATCACGCCGGGGGAAGAGGATGCGACGGCCCTGTTCCGGCAGTTCGGCGTGCCGATGCGGAACTTCACCAATTTTGGCGCCTGGCAGCCCCTCTATGCCCGGGCGAAAGCGCTCGGCGCATCGGTGATCCTGACCGGGACGGCGGGCAATTGCACCCTGTCGTGGAAGAGCGAGGCCCTGCTCGCCGATCTCGCCGCCGCGGGACGGTTCGTGGAACTGGCGCGACAGCTTCACGGTCTGCGCCGCCATGGCCATCGTCCCTGGCCTCAGATCCGGCAGAATCTGTTGCGATATGTGGTTCCCGCCCGCGCTCGGAGGCAGATGCAGCGGCTGCGCGGCACCGGGGAAGCCTGGCGCAAGCGTGCACTGCTGACCGCCGATCTGGAGGCGCTGGTCGAGCCGGTCGCGGTCACCGACTCAGTGCTCATCAGTACCGACCGCGCCGACTATGATCGCCGGTCCCGCATCGCCTATCTCGACAGATACTTCGCGAACTGCCAGTGGCTGGCGGGGCATCCCTACGTCACCGGTTGCGATCCGCGCGACCCCCTGGGCGATCGGCGGCTGGTCGAGTTCTGTCTGGCTCTTCCGGTGACGATCTGGCAGACGAATGGTAAACCTCGTTCCTTCGCCCGCGAGGTCCTGAAGGATCGTCTGCCGCCCCGGGTGGTGGACAATCAGAAGCGCGGCTATCAGAACGGCGACTGGTTCCACCGGCTGACACAGCTCCGCCCTGCTTTCATGGCCGAACTCGACCGGCTGGAGGCATCGGCCAGCGTCCGGAGGATGGTGAACCTGCAGCGCATCCGCGCCGTGGCCGAAAACTGGCCGGCAGATGCCGATGCCGCCATGGCCCGCGACGCCGAGATGCTCGACCTTTTTGCCCGTGGCATCCATTACAGCCGCTTCATCCGCTGGGTCGAGGGATCCAACGCGTGAGCGACATGGCGGGCCGCCCGGCTTACAGATAGCCCAGCCGGTACATCACCTCGCCGTGATCGCGCTCGATCTGCTCGACCTGCGCCGGGTTCAGTGTGTCACGCCAGCCGCCCGCCATTCCCCGGCGGAAGAAACGCCGGCCGCCACCGGGCGTTTCCGGGAAGTTGCCGGCCTTCTCCTCGTCCCGCAGGCGGTCGAAACGCGTCGCCGCCACGGTCCCCGCGATCGCGGCTTCGCTGCTGGTCCAGCCAAGGGTGGCGCTCGTCTGCCGCAGAACCGCGGCGAAATCCGCAAGCATGTCCTCATAGCGGATCACCAGAGGGGCGAGCCCCGAGCGATCGATCCAGCTCGTGACATGTCCGCTCCAGTCCGAATACGTCTGCGGCAGGTGATGATGCCCCGAGCGGATGCCAGCCGCCACGGCGTAGTCCGGATCTGCCATCAGAGCGATGGCCTCATCAACCTCCATGCCGAAATGATGGGCGAACGAGACCGCCACATCGCGCGGATCCCGCACCAGATAGATGGATGCAGCCGTCACCTCTTCCGGAAACAGCGCCTCGCCATCCGACGTGCGCTGCCAACAGTCATGGATCTTCCAGATCGTCGTCTCCCGGGCCTGGGTGTCCATGAAGCCGTAGACCTTGGGCCGCAGCAGCAGCACTTCTTCTGCCGACAGATCAGAGGAGTCGATATCGAGCGCCATGTCGAAGCGATGGCGTGCGGCGAGCAGGATGCCGATATTATTGACCATGCTGCCGAGATCGATGGGCTTGCCGCCATTCTGCAGCGTAATCAGGGCGATCCGCATCCAGGTATTGCCCGATTTGGGATAGGAGGCCAGCCACACATTGTCCCGGACCCGGTTCGGTATCATCACGCAGCCTCCGTCAGCAGCCGGCCGATCTGCGGTCCGACCCGGGCTATGGTGCCGAGCCCGTCGGGCAGGGTCAGCGCGTGGTTCGGCAGGGTCGTGGCAAGGGTCGCACAGGCCTGAAACACCCGGTCGGAGAGGCCCAGAAGATCGGCGGCCGTGCGCCGGTAGATACAGTCATGCAGCACCCGAACCGCCGGCAGCCCGCTCTGCGGAACCAGCCTGGGCCCATCCGGCAATTGCCGGATCCGCGGATGCAAGCGGCAGATGGCGTCGAGACGTCTCGGCACCCCATCGAAACTCCGAAAGACCGGGCGGTCGAACTTCTCCAGAACCACAAGGCGACGCAACCGTCTTCCGGGAGCGATGCCGAGGGCGTCGAGCGTGTCGCGCCAGAGCTTCTGACGCGGGACACCGGGCAGAACCGCCGGCCCACCCGGGGCACACATATCGATCATGGTGACGTCGTCGGACAGAAGCTCAGCCCCCTCGGCCAGAAGCAGGGCCGCTACGGTCGACTTTCCCGTAGCCGACGGCCCCATGAGCGCGACGGTTCGACCGCCGATCACCACCGTGCTCGCCTGCAGCGGAAACAGACCCCGTTGAAGCCCCAGGAACCCCAGCACCGGGCCCAGCAGAAAGACGGCAATATCGGGCGTGTCGTCGGCATGGGGGCTGTCGATGATCACCTCGCCGCCGCCACTCACCAGGAAATCCGCCACGTTCCTGACCGTATAGCGCAGCTGTCCGCGTTCATTCACCTGCACCAGAGGGGTCTGCCGTACCCGTCCGGAAAGCTCTTGCGGCACCTCGCCCCGCCGGATATGGACATCCACCGGCCTGTCGTCTCCCGTCCATGGCAGAAGTTCGGGCAAGGGCCAGTCCGTCCGGACCCGCCAGCCGCACAGAGAGAGATCATCACAATCGGCTGTCAAGAATCGGCACCCGCAGGAGTAGGACTGACGGGGCAATCCCCCATGTGCCGCCACAATAGCAAATCCGGGTCAGGCAGAAACCGACGCAATGCCCGCCGCGACGATATCCGCCTCGCTCATGCCCCGCCGCCAGTGGGAGAAGGCGATCATGCGGTCGGCGGAGATACCGACCTCCGTCTTCAGGAAGCCGCGCATCGCGCGGAACGCACTGTATTCGGCACCGATCCAGGCGAAGATGTCGCCGTGATCGGCCGGCACCGCCACCTGCCGCAGGGCATCGATCAGCAGGCTTGTTGTCCCCGGCGCCGCGGCACCGCGACGCAGCCAGCGGATCTGCACCCCCGGCGGGGCGGCGATCACCTGTTCCTCGGCAGCGTCGGCAACCTCGATCAGCGCCACGCCCCCCGCTTCCGCCGGCAGATCTTCCAGGATACGGGCGATGCCGGGCAGGCCGGTCTCGTCACCGGCGAGCAGATACCAACCCGCCGGCTTCGGCCCGTTGGCGGCCGGCCCCAGAATGCCGACGACATCGCCCGGCGCCGCATCCCGTGCCCAGGCGGCCCCGGGGCCGGCACCGTCATGGAGCACGAAATCAATGTCGAGCCGGCCGGCCGCGGCATCGATCCGGCGGATGGTGAAGATGCGCGAGGGCAGCACGTCGTTCCCCGGCCAGAGGATGCGGCCGTGATCATCGAGTTCGGGCCAGCGCGGGGTGGTGACGCCCTTCGCCTGGAACAGCAGCCGGCAATGGATCTGGTCGGGCACCGCATAGCGGCCCAGATCCTGGCCCGCAAAGGTGATCCGGCGCATGCGCGGCGTCAGCTGCGTAACGCTGTGGACGGTGAGCACGCGCAGATCCTGTGGCAGGGCCGAGCCGACGGCATCGCCGGTCCAGCCGATCTGAAGATGCTCGGGCCGGGCGACGAAATCGATCAGCCCGGTCAGGTCGTGCTTGAGGCGGTTGAAGGCCGCCGGGTCGGATGCCTCGACCGCCAGCCGGAGCACACCCTGCCCCGGCATCAGCCGGGCCCGGCCGAAATCGGTCTCGACCAGATGACCGTCCCCCTCGGCACGGAGCGTCATATTATGGGCCGAGAGCGAGGCGATGATGGTGTCGAGATAGCGGTCGAGATTGGCAAAGGCGATCTCGGCCTCGGCCTTGAAGCGTGGCATGGGGCTCGTCCTTCAGACTGTCTTGTTTTTTCGAGCGGGTCTCAGCCCGCAAGGCTCACCCAGCAGGGGCCGGGCAGCGGTTCGGCAAGGAAGCGGCGGCCGATCTCGTCGAGCGTCGCCGCAGGGTCGAGATCGGCGAACAGCGCCGGATGCAGCCAGGTGGCGGCAATCTCGACGAACAGAATGTTGAGCGGGGTCACGCTCAGCAGCCCCGTCCACACCCCGTGCACCCGCCCGTCACGGACGGCCGGCAGCGTCTCGAAGCCGGTGCGCGCGACCAGCCGGGCAAGGCCGGCGCGTGCGGCCGCAGGGTCGAGCCCCGGGGCGATGCCCGGCCGGATGCCGGCGCCATAGGAACCCCCCGAGGCGATATAGACCGCCGGCGCCTCGGTCATCAGCTGTTCGATCGGCAGTTTGACGTACCAGGACGCCTCGATCGCCGAGAGCGTGCTGCCACCGGCAAGCCTGAGGAGATCGCCCCAGATCCGCTGCCCCGCCGCCCAGCAGCAATCGTCATAGGTCGACTGAACCTCCAGATAGGCGCGGGTCGGCGCCACGCCGGCGAGCCGCCCGGTCACCCGCGCCAGGCGGTCGGCGACGAAATCCGTGAAGGTGCGGGCGCGGGCGGGCACACCCAGCACCTCGCCCCACATCCGCATCGCCCGGCCCATGTCGCCGATCGGGTCGCCGGCCGCACCTGCCGGCGGTGCCGCATTGCTGGCGGCATTGCTGAACACCACCGGAATGCCGGCGGCGGCCAGCTGCCGGACCAGACGTCCCTCCCCCAGTTCCGGTTCCATATAGGCGCTGGCGACCACCAGATCGGGGGTGAGCGACAGGATATGCTCAACCGATAATGTGTCGGGGGTCTGGCCGCCGACCTCGGCGATCAGGCTGCCATCGGGCCGCGTTTCATAACGCCGGCGCAGAAGGTCGCTGTCGAGCCTGGCCACATCCGCCCAGCCGACCACCAGCCGCGACGGATCGGGATGCAGCAGGGCCATGCTGATCACGTCGCGCGCATCCAGCAGCACGATGCGCGCCACCGGCCCCGCCAGTTCGACCGTCCGGCCGATCACGTCGGTGACGACCATCCCGCCGCCGGCGGCACGGGCGAGCGTCGGGGCTGCGGCAGCCGCCCCCAGCAGGGTCAGAAAACTGCGGCGATCGAGATCCATCAGAGACTGGCTCCTCACCAGCTGTAGCGCAGCCCGGCCAGCACCTCGGTGCCGTTGCCGTACTGGCAGTAAAAGCCGCTGGTGCAGCTCGTGTAATAGGTCTTGTCGAACAGGTTGGTGGCATTCAGCGTCACCTGGGTGCCCTGCAGCGACGGCGACAGCCGGGCCAGATCATAGCGCAGCGCCACATCGACCAGGGCGAAGCCGTCGGCCTTGAAGCTGTTGGTGTCGTCGGCATAGCTGCTGCCGACCACACGCACGCCCGCCCCCAGGGTCAGACCGTCGAGCGCGCCGGCATCGACGGCGTAATTGGCCCAGACCGACCCGTGATAGGCCGGCACCGCCTGCGGACGCTTGCCGATATTGGCCGCGACCGTCGATTTCGTGACCTCGGTGTCGAGCAGGGTGAGGGCCGCAATCACCTCCAGATTGGTGGTGACATTGCCGCGGGCCTCGAACTCGACACCCCGCGAGCGGACTTCACCCTGCTGGACATTGAAACCGGGCGTGCTGCCGGGGGTGAGAACGTTCTCCTGCCGGATCTGGAAGGCGGAGACGGTGAACAGCGCCGTCATGAAATCCGGTTCGTATTTGACGCCCAGCTCCCACTGCTCGGCCTCGGTCGGATCGAAGGGCCGCCCCGACGCGCCGACGCCGATCACCGGCTCGAACGAGGTCGAATAGCTGACATAGGGCGCGATGCCGTTGTCGAAACGATAGAGCAGACCGGCACGATAGCTGGGCGACCGGCTCGACTGGTCGCTGGTGGTGCCGGCCAGGCGGTTCCGGCTCTCCTGCTCCGTCCAGTCGTAACGCGCGCCCAGCAGCAGCCGCCAACCGCCCAGGCTCATCTGGTCCTGCAGATAAACGCCCGTCTGCTCCAGGGTCTGGCGGGTATCGATCACCGCCGCGAGTGCCCCCACCGGCAGGCCATAGCGCGGATTGCCCAGATCCAGCGGCTCGGCCGCCCCCATCTCATAGGTCCAGTCGCTCGCCGCATGCTGATAGTCGACGCCGATGATCGCCTGATGCCCCACGGCACCCGTGGCGAAATCGACCTGCGCCCGGTTGTCGGTGGCGACACCTTCAACCGTTTCTGTCGAGCGCAGAGCCATGCGCGGCAAAAACCCGTCTGCCGTGATCCCGCCCGCCATCTGCAGGCTCTGGAAATCCAGGTCGATTTCGGAATAGCGGGTCTTCGAGCTGACGCTCACCATGTCATTGATCCGGTGGTCGAAGCTGTAGCCGATGGCGCGCTGGGTGCGGTCATAGCTGTCGAAAGCCGGATCGCCGACATTGTCCTCGCGGCCGAGCCCCCCCTTCCAGGCATCCGGCGCCAGCTCCTGCGGATAGGTGGAGTTGAAATAGCCGCCCTTCGGATCGGCCTGATAAAAGCCCTGAAGGGTAAGCTGCGTGTCCGCATCCGGCTGCCAGCGCAGCTGGGGCGCGATCGACAGCCGTTCCTCCTCGACATCGTCATAGCGGGTGTCGGCCCGCCGGCCCATGGCGGCGATGCCGTATTGCCACTGCCCCTCGGCATCGATCCGGCCCTGGCTGGCGATGCCGCCCTGCAACCGGCCATGGCTGCCGCCCTCGATCCGGGCCTCGCCCGATGCCGTGGCAGAGGGGCTGCGGCTCAGCTGATTGACCAGCCCGCCCGGGCTGGTCTGGCCATAGAGCACCGCCGACGGCCCTTTGAGCACATCGATCCGGTCAAGCAGGAAAGGATCGACCGAGGGCAGCGCGAAGGCCTGACCGCGGGGCAGGCGCAACCCGTCGAGGAAGTCGACGATCCGCGTCGAGGTGCCGAAGCCGCCGAAGCCGCGCAGGAACAGGCTGTCGTAACGGCCGGTGGCATCGGGTGTGGAGAGCACGCCGGCGGTATAGGTCAGCGCATCCTTGACCGTGCGCGCATTCTGATCGTCCAGCTGACCACGGGTGACGGTGCTGACCGATTGCGGGGTCTCCAGCACCGGCGTCCCGGTCTTGGTCGCACTGGTTGCGACCGGCGCCAGATAAGTATCGCCCGTGGTCACCGCCGATGCCTCGCCCTCGACCTGAAGCGAGGGCAGCGTGGTCGCCGTCTCGTCGGCCACCGCCCCCATCGGCGCCAGCACGGCCGCTGCGGCGATCACTCCGGCGCTACCCCGTCTTGAGAACACCCCCGTCATGCCTCCGTCCTTCCCCGTCTCCGTCGCCCGCCCGAGCGGACCTGCCCCCGGGCGGATCTGTCAATTAATGCGAATGCGCATCATTCGCGATAACTGCAGCTATAAAACAAACGGGACGGTCCCGTCCAGTTAATTGGAGAGGCGTTCGGAACTGGCCGGGATCGGTCCGCGTGAGGTACAACTGTCCCGTCCGACCCAGGGTGGTTTCGCCGCCCCGGTCACACGGACGAGCCCGGCGCGCCCCCGCACGCAGACGGGGACAGACATGGCGGGAGATCAGGATGAGATCGGGACGATGACCAGCCAGGCGCCGCAACAGCAGGCAGAACGGCCCCGCCGGGGCCGGCCGTCGAAGGAAGATGCGGCCGAAACCTCGGGCCGGATCATCGAGACGGCGGCGCAGCTTTTTGCCGCGCAGGGTTTCGCCGCAACCTCGATCGAACAGGTCGCGGCTGCGTGCAGCGCCGGCAAGGACACGATCTACCGGCGCTTCCCGTCGAAAATGGCGCTGTTCGAAGCGGTGGTCGACAGCCTGCGGACCCGGACGCTGGCACGGCTGGAGCAGGAAATCCGCTCGGCCGGCGGCGCAGGCGATGCGCTGGCGCGGCTGAAGCGCATCGCCCGCTGGTTTCTGGACGTCAACCTGGATCCGGAGATGATCGCCTTCAACCGCATCGCGCTCAGCGAGGCGGTGGTCTTCGGCGACGGCCGGCATGATCAGTGGGAAACGGATCCGATCCTGGACCGGCTGGTCGCCCTGGTGCAGGAAGCCCAGGGCGCCGGAGCGCTGGCCGCCGGCGACGCCCGGGTGGTCGCCACGCATCTTCTGCATGCGATCGTCTTTGGCCCCGCCACCGACGCCATGATGGGCCGCGCCGGCTGGACCACGGCAACCGCCCGCGACCGATTCTTCGATCAGGCCTGGACGCTGTTCCTGCGCGGGGCCGGCAGCTGACGGCCGGACATCACCCCCCGGCTGTCACCCAGCGGGCGACATCCTGCCAGACCAGCGGGCCGTGCAGGTCGCGCAGCAGCATGTGCCAGCCCTGGGGGTAGGTGTTGATCTGCAGGTCGTCGCGGCCATGGGCGATCAGCTTTTCGCGGAAGTTCTTCACCGCCCGGCGGGGCAGCACCTGTTCGTTGCGGCCATAGAGCGCCAGCACCGGCAGGTTAAGCGAGCCCGCCGCCTCCGTCGCCCGTTCCATCAGATCGACCAGGCCGAAGATCGCATCGGCACGGGTGGTCTTCAGCACCAGCGGGTCGCGGCCCAGCGCATAGAGCATGGCGTCGTTGTCCGACGGCCGGATGCCGAGCCCGCCGCCGTCGAGCGGCAGCCAGGGCATGGCATGGGCGGTGGTCCACAGCATCCAGCGCTGATAGGGCTGAAGCGTCGACCAGCCCCAGACCGCGGGCGCCACCAGGATCAGCCCGGCGGGCCTGAGTTCGGCCGGCAGTTCGCGGGCCATGCGCGCCGCCGCCGACATCACCACGGCCCCGCCCATGCTCTCCCCCAGCCAGTAGACCGGTACCCCCGGATGGCGGGCGGCTATGGCGCGGGTGGCGTCTTCCAGATCATGGATCAGGGCAGAGGTACCCGGCCAGATGCCGGCGCGCGGCGCCTCGCCGAAGCCGCGCTGGTCATAGGCATAGGTCTCGATCCCACGGGCGGCCCACCAGGGGGCCGGCAGGGCGAAGGCGCGGCGATAATCGTTGAAGCCGTGCAGGCCGATGATCACCGCCCGGGTCCGGATGGCGGCAGGCGGGGCCCAGTGCCAGAGCGGCAGGGCCGTGCCGTCGGCCATGGTCAGCGTCAGCGCCTGCGGCGCCACCTCCGCCCCGGCCGAGATCGCCGCCGGGCTGGAGGGCTCCGCCAGCACCAGCTGCGTTTCCTTCCAGGCGATCGCCGCCGCCTCGGGCGAGGGATGCCGGCCCTTCAGAGAGGCCGGCGGCATGTCGCCCGCCGCATCGATATCGCCCACCGCCGGCCGCGGATCGGTCGCGATCGCGACCGCATGACGATCGGGGCCTCGGCCGATCGCAAGCGGGGCGCAGCCCGCCGCGGCGGCGGCCGCCATCAGGAATGCCAGCATCAGACCCCGCCTCCCCAAGCGGCCACGCCGCGTCACCCGATCCGCTGCCCGCGGCACCATCTTCAGCGGCCTTCGTAACCCGGCTTGCGCTTGGCCAGGAAGGCGCCCAGACCCTCGTCGAAATCATGGGTGCGGCTGTTGGCGACGAAGGCCTCCTGCTCGCGCGCCAGCTGCTGGCCCAGCGGATTGTCCAGGCTTTCCGACACCAGACGCCGGGTGCGGGCATAAGAGAGCGTCGGGCCGGCCGCCAGCTTCTTCGCCAGCTTCATCGCCTCGGCCGGCACCTCGGCCGCAGGCACGATGCGGTTGACCAGCCCCCAGGCCCGGGCGGTTTCGGCATCGACCGGCTCGTTCAGCAGCAGCATTTCCATCGCGAGCTTGGGCCCGATCAGCCGCGGCAGCGCGAAGGTGGAGCCACCATCGGGCGTGGCGCCGATGCCGGTATAGGCCATCACAAGCTTGGCCTCTGCCGCCATCACCACCAGATCGCAGGCCATGGCCATGGAAACGCCCGCGCCGGCCGCAACGCCGTTGATGCCGGCCACGACCGGCTTGGACAGCCGGGCCATGGCCAGCACGATTTCATGGAAGGCGCCGACCAGGGCATTGGCGGCCCGCGGCCGTTCCTCGCCCGTGGCACCGTGCAGATGTGCCAGATCGCCGCCGGCCATGAAGGCGCGTCCCGATCCGGTCAGCAGCACCGCCCGGACCGCGGGATCGCCATCGACCGTCAACAGGGCTTCAAGGAGGTCCGCGCCCATCGCCGGGTTGAAGGCGTGCAGCACCTCCGGCCGGTTGAGCGTGATGGTCGCAACACCGTCGGCGACGGCGAGGGTGACGGTTCCCGAACCGATCGGGCGGGCGGTCTCGGTCATTGGGGCGCTCTCTCCGGATCAAGGTCCCCCGGCGACACGACATCCGCCGGCCACCGGGGGCTTCTTCTACTTCAGGGCGAGCACTGTATCAGCACTCGCAATGGCCGTCAGCGGGCGACGTTTTCGTACAGCACCGCCATGCCCTGCCCGGCACCCATGCACATCGAGACGATGGCATAACGCTGGCCGGTGTTCACCAGGTGGTTCATCGCCGTGATGGTCATGCGGGCACCGGTCGCTCCCGGAGGATGGCCGATCGAGATGCCGCTGCCATAGAGGTTGGTGACGTCGCGCGGGATGCCCAGCTTCGCCTCGGCATGCAGGTTCACCGCCGCGAAGGCCTCGTTGATCTCGTAATAGTCGATGTCCGAGACCTTGAGACCGCGCCGGTCGAGCAGCGCCTGAATGGCCGGCACCGGGCCGCAGCCCATGATGCGCGGCGGCACGCCGACGATCGCCCAGTCGACCAGACGCACCACCGGGGCGACGCCCTCGGCTTCCAGCGCCGCACGATCGCCGACCACCACGAAGGCGGCACCGTCGGTCACGCCGCTCGAATTGCCGGGGGTGACGCGGCCGCCCTTGCGGAAGACCGGGTTCAGCTTCGCCAGCTTTTCAAGCGTCACCTCCGGGCGCGGGAACTCGTCCATCTCCATCAGACGGGTCTTGCGGCCCTCGGGCACCTCGATCGGCTTGATCTGGGCGGCCAGGAAGCCGCTCTTCATCGCCTCGCCGGCCCGCTGCTGGCTCATCAGCGCCCATTCGTCCATGGCCTCGCGGGTATAGCCATAGTCGTCGGCCAGGTTCTCGGCGGTCTCGCCCATCAGCTCGCGACTGAACGGGTCGCGATAGGCCCAGTCCAGGGTGTCGATCACCTGGCCGGGACCGCGCTTCATGCCCCAGCGCGCGCCGGTCATGACATAGGGCCCGCGGCTGAAATTCTCACCGCCGCCGGCCAGCGCCATGCGGCCATGGCCCGAGATGATCTGCTCGGCCGCGGTCAGGATCGCCTGAGTGCCCGAGCCGCAGGCGCGGCTGACGTTCAGCGCCGCCGAATGCTCGGCCATGCCGACCTTGAGCGCGATCGCCCGGCTGGCGAAATAGCCGTCATGATCCACGGGCAGCACATTGCCCCAGACCAGATGGTCCATCTTGTCGGCGCCGATGCCGGCCTTTTCCAGGCAGGCGCCCGCCGCATGCACGCCGAGGTCGACCATGGGCACGTCTTTCAGCGACTTGCCGTAGTCGCCGAACGGCGTGCGCATGCCGCCGGCCAGCACGATCTCGGTCATCGGTTTCTCCCTGAGTTTCTGGTTCATGATCCACGGATCACCCGGACATGCGGGAGTCCGTTCCGCGGCAGAGCATCCGCCAGCCGGCGCGCCAGGGCAACCCCGATGAATCCGCATTCATCGCGGGCGTTTTCGCCCCCGCCGGCCAGGACCGTCGATCGTACTTCAAACACTCGTTTGTTTGAAGTAGGCTGACCCACAGCTTCGACAGCGCCCCGCGGCTTCTACCGGGGCGCGATGCTCACCCCTGACGAGAGACGAGAGATGACCCAGAACCGCCGCATCATCCTGGCCTCGCGCCCTGTCGGCATGCCGACCTCCGCGAACCTGCCGATCGAGACCCAGACCCTGGCCGAGCCGGCCGAGGGCCAGATCCTGGTCAAGGTCATCTACCTGTCGCTGGACCCCTATATGCGCGGCCGCATGAATGCCGGCCGGTCCTATGCCGCCAATGTGGCCGAGGGTGACGTGATGGTCGGCGGCGCCGCCGGCCGGGTGGTCGCCTCGAAGAGCCCGAAGTTCAAGGAAGGCGACTACGTCTTCGGCATGTTCGGCTGGCAGGAATATTATCTGGGCGATGCCGCCGGCGTGCGGAAGCTCGATCCCGCCCAGGCGCCGATCAGCACCTCGCTCGGCGTGCTCGGCATGCCCGGCATGACCGCCTATGTCGGCCTGCTCGACAAGGGCCAGCCCAAGGAAGGCGAGACGGTGGTGGTCTCGGCCGCCAGCGGTGCGGTCGGCGGCGTGGTCGGCCAGATCGCGAAGATCAAGGGCTGCCGCGCGGTCGGCATCGCCGGCGGGCCCGAGAAGTGCGCCTATGTGGTGGACGAGCTGGGCTTCGATGCCTGCGTCGACTACAAGGCGCCGGACTTCCTGGAGGCCTTCAAGGCGGCGGTGCCCAAGGGCGTCGACGTCTATTTCGAGAATGTCGGCGGCAAGGTCGCCGATGCGGTGTTCTCGCGCATGAACGATTTCGGCCGCGTCGCGCTCTGCGGCCTGATCGCCCATTACAACGACACCGGCGCGCCGGAAGGCCCCGACAACCTGCCGCGCTTCATGTTCAACCTGCTCTCGCGGCGCCTGTCGGTGAACGGCTTCATCGTCAGCGACCATCCCGATCGGGCGGGCGATTTCTTCCGAGACGTCTCGGGCTGGATCCGCGACGGCCAGCTGCGCTATCGCGAGGACATCGTAGAAGGCGGGCTGGACGCGACGGTGGAGGCCTTCCAGGGCCTGCTGACCGGCCGCAATTTCGGCAAGCTGATCGTGAAGATTTCCGAGGACACCAGCCGCGCCGGCTGACCGCGGAAGGGTTGCGGAGCGGGGCGTGGATAACCGCGCCCCGTTCATCTGTAGATCGTGTCTAAATCTTAATTTTTCTGACTTATAGATGTAGCTCGGCGGTCGATCGGGCGTTTTTCGCCCGGGCCGGGCGCCACAACAGTGGCAGAGGACTGCGCTTTCCCGTCATAGTGAACGTGGTCCGCCCCACCCGATGCGAGTTTTGTCGACCGATGCCAACCCGCCGACACCGCACCCCCCGCCCCTTTTTCGCGGACATCAGGCCATGACCGGCGTGCTCACCGACGGTCAGGTGGAGACCGGAGCCGATGCCCCGCAGGATGCCGCCGAGACGGTCGTCGCGGCCGCGTCCGAAGCCATGCTGATCACCGACGGCGAAACCCGCTCGGGCTTCCTCAACAATGCCGCCTGTCGCCTGATCGGCAGCGATCGCCGCCGCCTGGGCTTCGTGCGGCTGATCGCGCTCGTGAACGGCATGGTTCAGCGGGCGGCCAGCGACCGCTCGTTTCGCAGCCATATCGAGCTGCTCGGCAACGACCGGCAATCGGCCCATGCCTCGGTGCTGCGCATGCGGGGCGTCAAGCCGCGCAGCTTTTCGATCACCTCGCAGCCCGTCGATCCTGACGGCCGGCGTCAGCTTTGGATCGTGCGCGACGAGGCGGTTCTGTCCCGCCAGGCCATGGATTGCCGCAGCTGTGCGGGCGAGGCCCGATCGATCCACGACGCCCTGCTCGCCCGCACCCGGGCCCTGAGCGAGGCACGCGATCTGGCCGATGCCAGCCGGATGGTCGCCGAACAGGCCAGCCGGGCCAAAAGCGAGTTCATGGCCCATCTGAGCCACGAGCTGCGCACGCCGCTGAATGCCGTTCTGGGCTTTTCCGAAATCATCGCCCGCGAATTGCTGGGCCCGGCGGCCGTGCCGGCCTATGTCGATTACGCCCGCAGCATCCACGAAAGCGGAAGCACCCTGGTCGGCCTGATCGACGACATCCTGGATCTGTCGCAGGTGGAAACCGGCCGGGTTCAGGTGCGGCTGCGGCCCACCGATCTGAACGAGCTGGTGAACGGGCTGGACCTGGATGAAGACCTGCGGCCCGGCGTGCGGCTTGCCACCGACCTGCTCCAGGGGCGGATCGTCGTTCCGGGTGATCCCGACATCCTGACGCGTGCGGTGCTACACCTGCTTGACGTGTCGGCCAATGTCGCGCCGGCCGGATCGGCGGTCACCATCCGCACCTTCGACACCGGCACCCATGCCGGGATCGAGGTCATCGATGCCGGATCGGTGATGAGCGCGGTCGAGATCGAGAATGCGCTTGCCGCCTTCGGCGACACCGACAGCCAGATCGCCCGCAGCGGTCGCGGTCGCGGTGTCGGGTTGTCGCTGGCCGATGCGCTGATCCGCCTGCATGGCGGCCGTCTGGTCATCGCCCCGCGCGGCAATGGCGGCATGGTCACCCGGGTTCTGCTGCCGCGCGGCTGAAGCCCGTCCATCGCCCGTACCCGTCCCTCGCCCGTACCCGCCCCTCGCCCGTACCCGCCCCTCGCCCGTACCCGCCCCTCGCCCGTACCCGGCCGTCACTGCATATCCTTGCCGGGATCGGGCGCGGTAGCGTCGTCGACGGCGCGGAAGCCCATCTTCCGGCCGTCAGAGGTGACGATGGTCAGGCGGTTGCCCTCTACCTCTGCCTGGCGGGCGGCGAGCAGGCCGTCGATCAGGTCCATCTCGGCATCGGTCTTCTGCCGGTCGCAGGCCATGCGCGTGGCGCCGATGCCGCCGAAACGCAGGCTGCCCGGCAGGTCGTCGACCCCGGTCTGATAGCGGCCGAACATGCGGTTGCAGGGACCGCGCGCCGACATGCGGCCATCCTCGTGAAACCTGAACCGGGCGGCTTCCGCCCCCGGTGCCGCCGGATCGGGCGCCCAGACCGTGCCGGTCAGCGGCAGGTCGGGCCGGCTGCTGCCGTCCTCACCTTGCATGCCGGCACAGGCCCCCAGCGCCAGCGGCACAGCCACCGCCGCCATCAGGCGCAGGGACCGGAAGCGGCGGGGTCCGAAGCGCAGAGACGGGCACCCGGCCGATACGGGGCGATGCGCGGGTGCGGAACTGGCGGGCATGACGGATCCTCCTGGGGCCTGGCTGGTGGCGGCGTCTTTGAACGTCGCGACACCGATCCTGCCCGCACGGATCGCGGCTTCCCAGCGGCAATACCGTGACATGACCGTCACCGAAACGGCCCGCGACAGGATCAGGCCGTCACCGGGTCGGTCACCACATCGAAATCCATGGGCGCCGGGCTCCGATCGGCCAGAGGCGGGCGGCCGTGGCCGATGGGGCGGCGAGCGATGCTGCCGGGGGCCTGAAGCTGGTCGGCCTGGGCATCGGCCTGGCGAAGGGTGGTCATCCGGGTGTCCTCGGTGGAAGCCATGATCGTGGTCATCTGAAGCGGTTCCGTCGGATCCGGCAGCCGCGTGGCTGCCGTCATTGCTGGGGATCGCCGGAACCACCCCCGGGTGCGGGAGGCGGGTTTCGCAGGGCCAGAACGCGAAACGGCCGCCTCCGTTTCCGGAGGCGGCCGTCGATTTCGGGATCTCGTCAGGCCCTCAGGCCGGCACACCCGCTCGATTGGCCACCCCCGGGGGGCTCCACCAATAGAACGTAAACGATGCATAGGTGCGCGACGTGATCATGGGCGCCAGTCTGATCCCGCCCCGCCCTGCCGTCAAGCCCCGACCGTGCGGCAACGGCGCGACGATCACCAGCCGCCGCGCGCCAGCCAGCGATCGACCATCGCCAGCCGGTCCCAGCCCCAGAACGGCTCGCCGTCCACCAGCACGAAAGGCGATCCGAACACGCCCCTGGCGACCCCTTCTTCGGAAATGGCCTTCACCTTCTCCTTGATCGCAGGATCGGCCATGCCGGCCAGAACCTCTTCCGCATCCAGTCCGCGGCGGGCAGCCACGCCGGCCACGACTGCAGGATCGGTCATGTCCGCCTGTTCGACGTAATAGGCATGGAAGGCGTCCCGGGCGAAGGCCACCGCCGCCGCGGGATCGCGCGCCTCGATCCAATAAAAGGCGCGCGAGGCGGGCAGCGCCACGATCGGGTGGCCGGGCGGCAGGGTGAAGGGGATGCCGGTCTCCCGCGAAATGCGCCGCCAGTCGTTGCGGGCATAATCCCCCTTCAGCGGCGTGCCGCTCAGCCCGCGCATGCCCGTGGCCTTGAAGGCCACGCCCAGCATATAGGGCCGCCAGATCACCTGCCGGCCATGGCGGGCGGCCAGGGCCTCGATCTCGTGCGATGCGAAATAGGCATAGGCGGAGCTGAAGTCGAACCAGAACTCGATCGGGGCGGTCATGGGCTTTTCCATCGCCTGGAGTGATGCCGTCGGAGATGGTTCTATCATGCGGCACATGTCTTGCGCAAAGTCGCCGGCAGACTGCCCGCCCCGTGGACCCGGAGCATCGCGCTCGCAGGATTTCGTGGCAGGATGGCCCCGGACCCACCCCATGATCACAGGACTTCCCGATGCGTCTCGTCCGTTACGGCCTGCCCGGCCAGGAACGCCCCGGTCTTCTCGGCCCCGATGGCGGCCTGCGCGACCTTTCAGGCCAGATCGCCGATCTCGGCCCCGCCACGCTCGACCTTGCGACCCTGGACCGGCTGAAAGCCATCGACCCGGCCAGCCTGCCGGCGGTCGACGGCCCGGTCCGCCTGGGTGCCTGCATCGCGCGGCCGGGCAAGTTCATCGGCATCGGGCTCAACTATCGCGACCACGCGGCCGAAGCCGGCATGGCCCTGCCGACCGAACCGGTGATCTTCCACAAGGCCACCTCGTGCATGACAGGCCCCGAAGACGATCTGATCCTGCCGCCGGATGCCGCCAGGACCGACTGGGAGGTCGAACTCGGCATCGTGGTCGGCCGGGTGCTGAAGCGGGTGAGCCCCGAAGAGGCGCTGGCCGGCGTCGCCGGTTATTGCACGGTCAATGACATCTCCGAGCGCGCCTTCCAGCTGGACCGGGGCGGCCAGTGGACCAAGGGCAAGTCGGCCGATGGTTTCGGTCCCGTGGGCCCCTGGCTGGTCACCGCCGACGAGGTTCCGGACCCGCAGGCCCTGAAGCTGTGGCTGGAGCTGAACGGCGAACGCCGGCAGGACGGCACCACCGCCGATCAGGTCTTCGGCGTCGCCGAGGTTCTGTCCTATCTCAGCCGCTTCATGACGCTGGAGCCGGGCGATCTGGTGACCACCGGCACGCCCGCCGGCGTCGGCATGGGCGCCAGGCCCCAGCGCTTCCTGAAGCCGGGCGATCACATGGTGCTGGAAGTCGAAGGCCTGGGCCGCCAGTCGACCCGGGTGACGGAAGAATAGCTCCTGCCTTTGCATGCTCTTAACATGCCGGGGTCTTGCATCCCGTGAATCGGGGGGCGCGCGTCGGCTGCATGTGGACGCCGTCACCTCGAGCCGTCTACAATCAGACATCCGGAAAATTGTCCGGTGATCGATCAATCCCGGGTTCACAGAGTGCACGGCCAGGTTGCGGTCGGGCACGGCCGGGTTGCGGAGGGTGGGCCCGATGGCGGGCGCCCTCGTCCGGACGATGGTGACAGCCGGCAGAGCGGCATTCCAGGGTGATGGCATGCGCAGACGGGTGCTTGCGGTGACATTGACGCTGGCGACGCTCATCGGGGCGTTGCCGGTGGCAGGCAGCCTTTGGATCGCCTGGGAAAACGCCCGCCGCGTCGAAACCGATCTGCTGATCCGGGCCACCCGGGAAATGCTCACCCGATCGGAACGTCTGCAGGAGGATGCCACCCGCGCCCTTGCCGCGATGGCGGCGGTGCCGGTCGGCGATGCCTGCACGCCCGCGGGTCTTGCCCGCCTGCGCACCGCCGCCTTCGCCAGCCGCGGCGTTCGCGAGGTGGGGGTGGTGGAAGAGGGGCGCGTGGTCTGTACGGGAGCAGGCCGGCTCGACAGTCCGATGCCCCTGCCGCTCCCCGACATGTCGGTCGGCGACATGCGGATCTGGTATGACCGTCTGCCCCCGGGGCTGGACGACAGCGCCCGTGCCGCCAGCCGCACCACGGTGATTGCCCGCGGCCCCTATGCGGTATTTCTGGATACCGAGCAGATCTACGATCTGGTCCTGGCGGAACCGCGCGTGGTGTTGAGCATGGTCGCCCTCGGCACCGGCCAGGTGCTGGGGGTGCGCACCCGCCCGGAACGCGCCATCCTGTCGGATATGGTCGACCGGTTCCGCAACCAGACCGAACCCGAGGCCATCCGCCTGGGCGACCGGCTGGTGGTGGCGGCCACCGCCCGCGACGGCACCGCCATGGCGCTCGCCTCGGAACCGGTCAGCGTGGTGATCGAAACCTGGCGGGAACAGGCCCTGCTGATGGGGCTGCCCGGGCTCGCCAGCGGCGGCCTCATCTTCTGGCTGATCGTCACCCTTGTCCGGCGCGGCGACACAATGGGCGCGCGCATCCGACGTGGTCTGGCGCGCGGCGAATTCCGGGTGGTCTATCAGCCGATCGTGCGCCTGGCCGACGGCGCCTGCCTGGGCGGCGAGGCGCTGGTCCGCTGGCAGCAGCGCGACGGCAGCATGATCTCGCCCGACCGCTTCATTCCGGTTGCCGAGGCCGAAGGGCTGATCGAGCGGCTGACCGACGAGATCATCGAGCATGTCTTCGCCGATCTCGGCAAATTCCTGGCGGCACGCCCGTCGGTCTGGATCGCGATCAACCTCTCGGCCTCGGATGTGGAAAGCGACCGGGTGCGCGGCCGGCTGGACCGGCTGCGCAAGACCCATGGCGTGGCGGCCGCCCAGATCGTGCTGGAAGCGACCGAGCGCACCCTGATCGATGCCAGACGCGCCCAAAGCTCCATGCGCAGCTTTCGAGATGCCGGCTACCGGCTGACAATCGACGATTTCGGCACCGGCTATTCCAGCCTCGCCTATCTCGCCACCCTGCCGGTGGACGGGCTGAAGCTCGACAAGACCTTCGTCGACGGCATCGGCAGCGGGTCTGCCGCCGACGACGTGATGGGCCATATCCTGTCGCTGGCGGCGACGCTCGGCCTGGATGTCGCGGCGGAAGGCGTCGAACATCAGGCGCAGGCGGATTATCTGATCGCCCGCGGCGTTACCTACGGCCAGGGTTGGCTCTATGCGCGCGCGATGGATGGCAACGCCTTCTGCGGCTATGTCGACGGCCATCTGCCGGCGGCACCGCTGGCGAACCGGCGGCGCGCCTGAGCGGTTCATCCGCCGGCACCCCGTCAGGGTTCAATCCCCGGCCACAGGGTCAGGCACAGCACCCCGAAAATGGCGGTGATCCGGTCGGGATCGTCCATACCGTCCCCCACCAGCGGCAGTTCCAGCGCGTCGAACAGATAATGCGCCCGCGAATTGGCAAAGCTCGTGTCGCCATGCGACCGGACCGGCGCACGGCGCCGGATGACCTCGTCGAAGCTCCGGGCCACCATCCGGAAAGTCTCGGGCGGGTAGACCTCGTCCAGCCACCAGCCGGTCCGGTCGCGGCCCAGCCGCTCCACGATCGTGGAGCCGATCAGCCGGTAGCGATAGCGGATCGCATGGTGGCCACCGGCGTCTTCATGCCCCTGTCGAACCACATCGATCAGATAGCTGGTGGCCAGGAGATGAGGAAAGGCGAGTGGATCCAGATCCCGCCGCCGAAGGGGCCGCCCCGCCCCGGTCGCCCGTTGCCAGACGGCCAGCACCGGCATCAGCCGCTGGTCAAGGCCATCGAGTGTCGCTTCGACGATGTAGGACACGTTGCCGACGCCCCCTTGCCGCCATCGGGCCGGATCATGCCGCCCATCGTCTGCACCCTTGCCGACCTTTCCGACGCCTGCAACAGGAAGTGAGCAGGTAGTGCAACATGCAACGCGTCCACCACCGTAAACGTTAAATACATTCATTCAATAAGCGCATAACGCGCCAATCCCGACGAAAATGCGGGATTTTTGCCACCGTTGCACTATCATGACGTTTGAAGCCCGAGAAGAGGCCATCCGTGGGATGAGTTCCCGGATAAGAACCTGAAAGCTGCCGCAACCACTCACGCGGATGCACAGGATCACGCCGAAACCAGTCGCCAAGACGAGGTCGTCGAAGATGCGTCATGACATCACCCCGCCTGCGGGCGGCCGGTCGCCCGGAGGGGCAGCCGCCGCGCCGGAGCTTCGTTCTGCTCATTGCACCACCGGTCAGCCGACCACAGCCCCGCCCGGCCCGGTCACGCCTGCATCGGCCATGCCCGATGACGCCGCGGCGGAAACGGCCCAGAGCGCGAACCGCCGCGACATAGAAACCGAGATCAACCGCGCCATCGGCCGGCGGATCCGGACGCTCAGGCTGGCGCGCGGCTTCAGCCAGGAAGCCTGCTCCACCCAGCTGGGCATCAGCTTCCAGCAGCTGCAGAAATACGAAAAGGGACAGAACCGGATCAGCGCCTGTGCGCTCTATCGTCTGGCCGGAATCCTGGATGTCCCGCCCTCGGCGCTGCTCGACCGGCTGGACGACGGGCCCAAGGTGCTCCGCCGCAACCGGATCAGCCGCGGCATGATCGAGGCCAGCACCCGGCTTGCCTCGATTTCGGATGCGACTGCGCGCCGGGCAATCACCGATCTGATCGCCGCCTTGAGCAGCGCCGCCGCAGCCGGGGACGCCGAAGCCGGCGATGACGATCTCGATCTCGATCAGACCGGCGCCATGCATTGATCCCTCCCGTCCGCACTGCCGGCCATCCCTGATGGCAAGCCGGGGGCCGCACCGACGATCGTCGGTGCGGCCCCCTTTGTTTCGCGCAAGGTATTCCAGAGGGCGCATTCCGGATGGTGCGCCGCGGATCGGGCGCTGCGGAGGGGCGGGGTTCAACCCGCGACATCCGGCTTCCCCCTCGCCTCCCCGCGACGCCCGGGTTACGATCCGAAACGGGAGGATCGATCGGCCGGCCAGGATACGTGCACAACAATTATGCATGACCGGCGAATTGTCCAAAATTTACGCAAACCAGCCGCGACCGTACCTGTACAGCCGCGACCGTTCTTTTGGGGAAAGCCCGCCGAAACCTATCCGATCGGTCAGGTAAAAACCTCTTGCGGACAATGGGTTGAACCCCGATCGTAAAATAAGGTGCGCCCTTGGCCCGGGGATTGCACCAGCAGAGACAAAGAGTGGCGGGCGGCAGCGGAGGGAGACCGGTGCCGACATCGCCGCGGGCCAGCTCGTGAGGCCGAGACGCATGGCAGAACCGATGACCATCGACAGGACGCGCGATGACAGGCGCGCACACCGGTCGACCCCCGCGAGGGGTGGACCGCCAGTGACTGCACCGACCGGGAAGCCGGGGGGACGGAGTGCCGGGATGACGGGGAAGACGGGGATGGCGGCAGTGTCCGCACGCGGATTGTCGCTGGTCTATCAGACCGCCGATCAGCCGGTTCATGCGCTCAGCGACGTGGATATCGACATCCGCCCGGGGGATTTCGTCTCGCTGATCGGCCCGTCGGGCTGCGGCAAGACCACGCTGCTCAGGGTGATCGCCGATCTGGAGCAGCCGACCGGCGGCAGCATCACCGTCACCGGCCGCACGCCCGACGAGGCGCGCCGCGCCCATGCCTATGGCTATGTCTTCCAGGCGCCGGCGCTGATGCCCTGGCGCAATGTGGAACGCAACGTCATGCTGCCGCTGGAGCTTTCAGGCCGCCCCAAGGCCGAGCGCCAGGCGATCGCGCGCGAAAAGCTGGCCCTGGTGGGGCTGGACGGTTTTGCCCGCAAATACCCCTGGCAGCTGTCGGGCGGCATGCAGCAGCGGGCATCCATCGCCCGCGCACTGTCCTTCGCGCCCGAACTGCTGCTGATGGACGAACCCTTCGGTGCGCTCGACGAGATCACCCGCGACCATCTGAACCTGGCGCTGAATGCGCTCTGGCGGCAGACCGGGCTGACCTGCGTCTTCGTGACCCATTCGATTTCCGAAGCGGTGTTCCTGTCGAACCGGATCATCGTGATGAGCCCGCGCCCGGGCCGGATCCTGGAAGAAATCGTCTGCGACCTGCCGGCAGAGCGCACACTGGAGATGCGCGAGAGCGCCGAATTCCAGCGGGTCGCGGCCCTGGTCAGGGCGGGCCTCGCCAAGGGCCACTCCTATGACTGAGCTTGCGGCCACCGCCCCGGGCCCGCGTGCCGGCCGCTTCGGCCGCGCGCTGGTCGAACGGGGCGCCGACATCCTGCCGGTGACGACGGTCGCCCTTCTGGTGATCGTGATCTGGTATGCCGCGGCCTATCTGCTCAACACCCCCCAGGCGGCGGAACAGCTGGCCCGCAAGGGCATCACCGACCCCGGCTTTTCCCAGTTGATGACCGAGGCCTTCACCCAGCGGCGGCCGGTGCTGCCGACACCCGATCAGGTGGTGGTGGAGATCGTCACCTCGTCGACCGAGCGGCCGGTGGGCAATGTCCGCAACCTGATCACCCATGTGATCGCAACCGCGCAATCCACCCTGGCCGGCTTCGTGCTGGGCTCCCTTCTGGGCCTGGGCCTTGCGATCGGCATGGCCGCCCTCAGGCCGCTGGAACGCGGCGTGCTGCCCTGGATCGTCGCCTCGCAGACGGTGCCGATCCTGGCGATCGCGCCGATGGTGGTGGTGGTGCTGGGCAATCTGGGCTTCACCGGCCTGCTGCCCAAGGCGGTGATCTCGATGTATCTGTGCTTCTTCCCGGTCGCGATCGGCATGACCAAGGGGCTGCGCTCCGCCGATCCGCTGCATATGGATCTGATGCATTCCTACAACGCGACACCGCTGCAGGTCTTCCTGAAGCTGCGCCTTCCGGCCGCCCTGCCCTATCTCTTCGCCAGCCTGAAGGTGGCGATCGCCGCCGCACTCGTGGGGGCGATCGTGGGCGAACTGCCGACCGGCGGCCAGGCCGGGCTCGGCACCCGGCTGCTCGCCGGATCCTATTACGGCCAGACCACCCAGATCTGGGCGGCGCTGATCGCGGCGTCGCTGCTCTCGGCCCTGCTGGTCCAGGCGGTGGCGCTGGCGGAGCGGATCGTGGTCCGCCGGAGCGGAGGTGCGCGATGACCACGACATCCACCGCACCCTCGGCCCCTCTCCAGCCCGTCTCGCGCGGTCTGGATGCCGTCTGGGGCCTGATGGGGCTCGTCGCCCTGCTGCTGCCCCTGTCCACCACGGGCGGCGCCTGGATCGGCAATGCCGATCTGACCGTTCTGCTGATGATCGCCGGCATCCTGCTCTTTGCACTGGCCGGGCTCCGGCCGCGGCGAAGCGGCATGCGCGGGCCGCTGGTGCTGGCGGGGGCGGCCCTCACCGCCATCGCCACGCTCGTGGCGCTGCGCAGCGGCACGGTCGGCTTCGGCGAAGGCGGTGCGGGCTACACCCTTGCCGGGCTCGCCGCGATGGCCGCGGCCTTTCGCGGCATCGCCCTGGTCGCGCGCCTGCCCCAGACCTCGCTGCCGGTGCGGCTGCTGCCGCCGGCCGCCCTGGGCCTGACGCTGCTCTATGCCTGGGAGGGCGGCTGCCTGGGCTTCGGCGTGCCGGCGGTGCTGCTGCCGCCGCCATCGGCGATCGGCGCCGCCTTTGCCGCCAACCTGCCGGTGCTCTGGCAGGATTTCGTCCAGACCGTGTGGAAGGGGGCGCTGCGCGGCTATCTGATCGGCTGCACCGCCGGCATCCTGCTGGGTGTGGCGGCCGATCGCGTCGCCTTCCTGCGCCGCGGCCTGCTGCCGGTCGCCAATCTGATGAGTGCCGCCCCCATCGTGGGCGTGGCGCCGATCATGGTGATGTGGTTCGGCTTCGACTGGCCGTCCAAGGCGGCGGTGGTGGTGGTGACCACGCTGTTTCCGATGCTGGTGAACACGCTGGCGGGGCTTTCCGCCACCTCCCGGCAGGAACTGGACCTGATGCGATCCTATGCCGCATCCCACGCCACCACGCTTCTGGTCGCCCGGCTGCCGAACGCATTGCCCTTCCTGTTCAACGGGCTGAAAATCAGCGCGACGCTGGCCCTGATCGCGGCCATCGTGGCGGAATTCTTCGGCACGCCCGTGGTCGGCATGGGCTTCCGGATCAGCACCGAGGTCGCGCGGATGAATGTCGACGTGGTCTGGGCGACGATCCTGGTGGCCGCCATTGCCGGCTCGGGCACCTATGCCGCGCTGTCGTTCATCGAGCGGCGCGTGACCTTCTGGCATCCCGCGATGCGCGGGCGCTGACGGCGCCCGGCCAGCTGATGCGGAGACGGCGTCCCGGGCGGGACCATCGGAGGCTTCGGCCCGCCCGTGGATGATTTTGAGGGGAGACCCCGCGATCCGCCGCCGCCCCACAACGGGGGCAAACCCCGCCGGCGGCCGGTCCGGGACAGATGATGACGAGGGAGACGAGAATGAGGACGCTCAAGACCCTCCTGACCGGTTCGGTCGCCGGGATTGCCCTGGCACTGGCCGCGACGGGCCCCGGCCTTGCCGCCGATGCGCTGACCCTGCAGCTGAAATGGGTCACCCAGGCGCAGTTCGCCGGCTATTACGTGGCGAAGGAAAAGGGCTTCTACGACGAAGCCGGGCTCGACGTGACCATCAAGGCCGGCGGTCCCGACATCAACCCGTCGCAGGTGATCGCCGGCGGCGGCGCCGATGTCGTGGTCGACTGGATGCCTTCGGCGCTGGCCACGCGTGAAAAGGGCGTGCCGCTGGTCAACATCGCCCAGATCTTCCAGCAGTCGGGCATGATGCTGACCTGCCGCAAGGACAGCGGCATCAAGACCCCGGCCGATTTCAAGGGCCATACCCTGGGCGTCTGGTTCGGCGGCAACGAGTATCCCTTCCTGTCTTGGATGTCGACGCTGGGCTATAAGACCGAAGGCCCGGATGCCGACATCACCGTGCTGAAGCAGGGCTTCAACGTCGACCCGATCCTGCAGAAGCAGGCCTCCTGCGTGTCGACCATGACCTATAACGAATACTGGCAGATCCTGGATGCCGGCATGCCGGCCGACGAGCTGATCACCTTCAAGTATCAGGATCAGGGCGTCGCCACGCTGGAAGACGGCCTCTATACCCTGGAGAAGAGCCTTCAGGATCCGGCAATGGTCGAGAAGCTGGGCCGCTTCGTGAAGGCCAGCGTCAAGGGCTGGGAATACGCCGCGGCCCACCAGGACGAGGCGGTGGAAATCGTGCTCGACAACGACACCACCGGCGCCCAGACCGAAGAGCACCAGACCCGGATGATGCAGGAGGTCGCCAAACTGCTCGACGGTTCGAAGAAGGGCATGGGCTATCTGGCGCCCGAGGATTTCCAGCGCACGGTGAAGGTGCTGCTGGGGGCCGAATCCGCCCCGGTCATCACCAAGGATCCGGGCGAGGCCGCCTGGACCCATGCGGTCTACGACAAGGCCATGTGATCATGTGCCATGTGATGTGATCCGCCAGGTCACGTCGAAACACTTGCGTCCTCTTACGCCGCCGCCCAGGATCGGACGATCCGGGCGGCGGTCGCATTTCGGGCCATGCACGACCGCCTGCCCCGGTGATCGAAAGGAGGACGACCGTATGTCGATGTCGCGGCCCCGCCGCATTCTGCGCCGCCTGGTTCGCCGGCGCATCTGCCTGAGGGATGCCGGCATCATCGCCGTGGTCATGGTCGTGGCCGGCTATTTGGCGGTCGCCTTCGACCTGTTCGAAGCAAGTGAACATGCCGCCGACACGGCGACCGCAATGCTGGAACTCGACGAGGCGCTGGCGCTGGGGGTGCTGCTGGCGCTGATCATGCTGGGGGTGGCGCTGCGCCAGTACCGGGAGCAGAGCCGCGAGATCGCCCGCCGTCGCGCGGCGGAAACCGAGGCCCGGCGCCTGGCCTATCAGGATCCGCTGACCGGCCTTGCCAACCGGCGCCGCTTCGAGGAGCGCCTCGCGGCGGCGATCGCCGCTCCGCCGGCCGCGGGCGCCACCCACGGCCTGTTCCTGCTGGACCTGAACGGCTTCAAACAGGTCAACGACGTTTATGGCCACGGCACCGGCGACGAGGTGCTGATGGTGGTCGCCAACCGCCTGATGGGCGCGGTGCGCGACAGCGACCTGGTCGCCCGGCTGGGTGGCGACGAATTCGCCGTGCTCGCCCCGCATCTGATGGGGCCGGAAGCCGCGACCAGCGTGGCGCTGCGCCTGACCCGCGCCTTCGCCGACCCGATCGCCAGCGGCCGCGGCCGGCACGATGTCGGCACCGGCATCGGTATCGCCCTGCTGCCTCAGGATGCCGGGGATCCGGTCGAGGCCCTCCGGCGTGCCGATGTGGCGCTCTATCGCGCCAAGACCGAGCGCCGCACCGCTTTCCGCTTCTTCGAGAGCCAGATGGACGATGCGGTCCGCCAGCGCGAGGCGCTGGAGATCGACCTCAGGGCGGCTGTGGCCAAAGGCGGGCTCGACCTGCTCTACCAGCCCTCGATCGAACTCGACACCGGCCGGGTGACGGGTTTCGAAGCGGTGATCAGCTGGCGGCATCCCGTCCATGGCGACATCCCGCCCGAACGCTTTCTGCCGATCGCCGAAGATACCGGCCTCATCCACGGTCTGGGCCGCTGGATGCTGGTCGAGGCCGCCCGCACGGCGGCAGGCTGGCCCGCCGACGTTCTGCTGTCGGTCGACCTGCTGCCGGGGCAGGTGAAGGATCCGGCCTTCGCCGCCGATGCGCAGGGCATCCTGGCCGAAGCCGGGCTGCCGGCATCGCGGGTCGAGTTCGACATCGCCGAAAGCACGCTCGTCGGCGATCCGGATGCCGTCCGCGCCCTGGTCGGCGATCTGAGGGCCGCGGGTGCGCGGGTGGCGCTGGCCAATTTCGGCACCGGCTATTCCAGCCTCTACCATCTGCGCGATCTGGAGCTGGACCGGGTCAAGATCGACCGCAGTTTCATCCAGCGGATCGACGAGGCGGAGACCGCCCGGCTGGTGCAGGCCCTGGCCGGGCTGGGCGGCGGGCTGGGGCTCGACGTCGGCGCCGAGGGGCTTGGCACGAACAGCAGCGCCGCCGCAGATCGCTTGAGGGCCAGCGGGATCCGCAACGCCTCCACCCGCGGGCAGAGCGTGACGGCTGCCGAAAGCCTGGGCATGATCGGGGCCACAGCCACCCCGCCCACCGCCTGACAGCCGGAGCCCGCGCCCCCATGTTCGACGCCGCCCCCATCGACACCGACGCGACCCCCAAGCCCGAGCTGTACCGCCTGCTCGCTCGCCAGCTCGACGCCCTGATCGCGGGCGAGCGCGACCCGGTGGCCAATGCCGCCAACATGTCGGCCCTGATCTGGATGTCGCTACCCGGCCTGAACTGGGCCGGCTTCTACTTCCTGAAAAGCCCCGACGAACTGGTGCTCGGTCCCTTCCAGGGCCGGCCGGCCTGCGTGCGCATCGCCCGCGGCCGCGGCGTCTGCGGCACCGCGGTCGCCGAAGGCCGTACCCAGCTGGTCGAAGACGTCCACGCCTTCCCCGGCCACATCGCCTGCGACGCCGCCTCGGCTTCGGAAATCGTCGTGCCGCTGATCCGCGACGGCCGGATCCTGGGTGTGCTCGACCTGGACAGCCCCCACCCCGCCCGCTTCGACACCGAGGACCAGGCCGGCTTGGAACGCCTGGCTGCGATCTGGGTGGCGGGGAGCGATTGCGCCTGAGCGGATGATCGCCGCCGGGGGAGAAAGGCTCACTGCCGCCTCCCCCGGCCATGCGTCACCGGAACAGCACCAGCGCCTTGTCGAGGGTGATCCACACCCCCCAGAGGATCGGCAGGCCGACGGCGGCCCAGGCGAGGGGGGCGCGGGTGTCGATGCCGCCGCGGCCGATGCCGAACGAGCCCTCATGCGCGGCATCCACCGGGCGGAGCTTCGCCTGGATCTCGGCCAGTTCCGTCCTGCCGATGAACCAGCGCTCGGCCAGCGGCCGGATCGCCAGGTTGCAGAGGAAGCCCGCCGCCAGCATCGCCGCCAGCACGATCATGATCGTGTCGTAGATCTGGGGCCGCGGCACGCCGGCGGCGATCTGGGCGTCGCGCATATAGGCGACCACCAGCGGCCCCAGAATGCCCGCGGTCGACCAGGCGGTGAGCAGGCGACCGTGGATGGCGCCGACGAACTGGGTGCCGAAGATGTCGGCCAGATAGGCAGGGATGGTCGCGAAGCCGCCGCCATACATCGAGGCGATGACGCAGAAGGCGAGCACGAACAGCGCCAGCGCATGGCCGCCCGCCAGCATCGGTGCCGCCAGATAGAGGCCGGCCCCCAGCACGAAGAAGATCGCATAGGTGGCCTTGCGGCCCAGATGATCCGACAGCGAGGCCCAGAAGAAGCGGCCGCCGATGTTGAACAGCGAGATCAGCCCCACGAAGCCGGCAGCGATCGCCGCGGCCGAGAGTTTCTGCTGCTCGTCGAAGTCCAGGAAGCCGACATCGGGGGCACCGACCAGCGCGCCGCCGAAGATTTCCTGCAGCATGGGTGCCGCCACGCCGATGATGCCGATGCTGGCCGAGACGTTCAGGCACAGCACCGCCCAGATCAGCCAGAATTGCGGCGTCTTATGGGCGTCGCGCAGATGGACATGGCCATGGGTGATCATGGCCTTCGACGCCGGCTTCGGCGTCCAGCCATCGGGCCGCCAGCCGGCCGGCGGCACGCGGTAGCCGAAGGCCCCCGCCAGCATGAACACCAGATAGATCGCGCCCAGCGCCAGGAAGGTTTCCCATACCCCCACCGAATCAGGCGTGCGAAAGTGGTTCATCATCATGTTGGCGAGCGGGCTGCCGATCATCGCACCGCCGCCGAAGCCCATGATCGCCATGCCCGTGGCCATGCCGCGCCGGTCGGGGAACCATTTGATCAGGGTCGAGACCGGCGAGATGTAGCCGAGGCCCAGACCGACACCGCCGATCACGCCCGAGCCCAGCCACATCAGCCAGAGCTGATGGCTGGCGATGCCCAGCGCCGACACCGCCATGCCGCCGCACCAGCAGATCGCGGCCACGACGCCGGCCTTGCGCGGCCCCGCCCGTTCCAGCCAGCCGCCGAAGGCTGCGGCCGAGGTTCCGAGCACCACGAAGAACAGGGTATAGATCCAGACCAGATCGCTGATCCGCCAGTCGCAGCTGGTGGTGGTCAGCGCCGACAAGAGCGTGAGATCGGCGCAGGCGACCGGCTGGGTCACGCCGATCGCACGCGACAGCGGCAGCCAGAAGACGCTGAACCCATAGGCCATGCCGATGCAGAGATGAATGGCAAGCGCCGCCGGCGGCACCAGCCAGCGATTGAAGCCCGGACGGGCGATGATGCGTTCGCGATCGAGCAGCCCGGGGCGGGCGCCCGGGCCGTCGGTGGCGGCGATCTGAACCATGGCGTCGAATTCCTCCCCAGCGACGCGGATCTGCGGGGGGCCCGGCTGCCCTGGCACAGCGGGGAAACGGGCTGGCGATGCGCGATGGCGCGCACCCACGACCCGTCATCCGGCCCCGACATGCCGACCGATCTGCCTGAAAGCTTCCCCGCCCGGTGGTGGTGGCCTTTCCAGCCTCTTTCACCTCCGGTCGAACAACGCTGGGTCATCCCGCGCCCCGGATCAAATCGAAACGAATGAACGTTTAATCACCGTCCTCTATCAACCCGGGCGTTTTCCCGGGCGAAATCCCGCTCGAAATCCGCACCCCGCAGACAGGCGAGCAGGGCCGCGGCCATGGGCGACGGCGGGTCGCGATCCGACAGCACCAGCCCGACCGACTGGGTATGGACCGGATCGACCAGATCGATCGAGACCAGATCGGGCGTCGCCCCCAGCACATGCAGAAACGTATGGGGCACGATGCTCGACCAGCCGCCCTGGCGGATATGGGCGCAGACCCCGAGGAAAGAATTGCTCACAACGGGCGCATCCACCGTCACCCCCAGCCCGGAAGCGACCTTGTTCAGGATCCGGCGGTTCTGCATGTCCTCGCTGAGCAGGCAGAGCGTCTGGGTGAAGGCCTCGGCCCAGCCCAGCCGGTCGCGGCCCGCGAAGGGGTGATCGGGGCCGGTCACGAAGACATAGCGTTCACGATAGAGCGGCAGCAGCCGGCAATGCTCCGGCGGCTCGTTCTCCAGATAGGTAAGGCCGCCATCCAGCTCGAAGGCGTCGAGCCCGCGTTGGATGGCGCGGGAGGTGAGCGACTGAATGGCGATGCGCGCGGCGGGATGAGCGGCCATGAAGCGTGCGCTCAGAAACGCGACCGAGGGCATCGCCGCCGGGATCACCCCCAGCCGGAGGGTGCCGGTCAACCCGCTGCCGCCGCCCAGATCCTCGCGCAGGCTGTCGTAATCGCGCAGGATCTGGCGGGCCCAGACCAGCAGCTTCTCGCCCTCGGCGGTCAGCCCGGTGAAGCGGTGGCCGCGCACCACCAGCCGGACCTCCAGATCCTGCTCAAGCTTGCGGATCGCGGCCGACAGGGTGGGCTGGGTGATGTTGCAGCGCGCCGCCGCCCGGGCGAAATGCTTCTCGCCGGCGAGGGTCACGAAATAGGAGAGATGACGGACGAGCATGGCGGATGGCCTCCGGCGGGGGCGCCCGGGTCAGCCATCCGACACTATCATATCAAGGTTGATGCGCCCATCTTCCGCACACCCTGCAGACGAGCCGCCCCGCCTATACCCGGCCCGGCAAGCGCAGGGCCACGAACATGGCGGTCAGGCCGAAGCCCGCCATCACCATCAGGGTGATCGCGAAGGCCTCCATGGTCTGGCCGGGCAGCGCCGCCTCGGCGGTTTCCAGCACCACCGCCAGGATGGCGACACCGACCGCGCCGCCGAACTGGCGCCCGACATTCAGGGCCGCCGCCCCCTGCGCCACCTGGCTTTCGCCCAAGAGCCGGAGCCCACCGGCCGAGAGGGCCGGCATCACCAGGGCCAGCGACATCCGCCCGAAGGCCATGATGCCGGCGATCACCCAGAAACCGGCCGAGAATTCGGCCCAGGTGATCAGCACCGCATGCAGCGCGAAGCAGCCGAGGCCGATCATGACCTGCGGCCGGGCCGGCATCCGGTCCGCCAGACGTCCGGCGATCGGGAACATCATCGCCATGGCGAAACCGCCGGGAGCCATGGCCAGCCCCACCTCGGCCGGGCTCATGCCCCGGGCGGTTTCCAGCAGCAGCGGCAGCAGATAGGTGGAGCCGAACAGGCCGAGGCCGAGCGTCATGGAACAGAGCGCCGCCGCGGCAAAGCCCGGCGCGCGATAGATCTTCAGATCCATCAGCGGCCGGGTCACCCGCCTTTCCCAGGCGAGGAAGGCCGCCGCCGCCGCCACGCACAGCACCACCAGCCCCAGAACCGGCAGCGACACCCAGCCCTGCGACTTGCCCAGGCTCAACACCCCGATCAGCGAGACGAGCGCGGTTGCAAGCAGCACGAAGCCCAGCCCGTCGAACCGGCCCCCCGCCCCGGCCGGCCGGGCATCGGGCAGAGCCTTCATGGCCAGCCCCATGCCGACCAGGCAGACCGGGATCGCCACGAAGAAGACCGACCGCCAGCCGGCGAATTCGACCAGCGCGCCGCCCAGGCTGGGCGCCAGCGCCGGTGCCAGCACCACGCCCAGGCCGTAGAGACCCATGGCGGCGCCGCGCTTGTCGGGCGGATACATGCGGAAGATGACCACCATCGCCAACGGCTGGATCATGCCGGCCGCGGAGCCCTGGATCACCCGGGCGGCGATGGCGGCATGAGCACCGGGCGCAAAGCCACCGAGCAGGGCCGCACCGACGAAGACCGCGATCGCCAGGATGTAGAGCTTGCGAAAACCCAGCCGCCCCATCATCCAGGGCGCCACGGGCATGGCGATGGTGTTGGCGGCCAGAAAGCCGGTGGAGAGGCCCTGGGCAACCGTATGGCCGACGCCCATATCGGCCATGAAGGTGGCGAGCGCCACATTGATCAGCGTGGCCGAGAGCACGGTGGCGATGGTGCCGCACATCAGCGCCGCGATGGCGAGCCGACGTTCGGTCGCCGTGATCGCGGGGCCTGCGGTCACGGCGGGTTCGGGCAGCCGCGTCTCGTCGTCGGATCCGTCGCGGGGGGCCGTCACCGGGCACCTCCCTGATCGTCATCGGCAGCCGCGGCCCCCGCCAGCAGACGGTCGGTGCGGGCCTGGATCATGTCGAGCAGGGCCAGCGCCTCGACGATGCGCTCTTCGGGCACGTCGCCCAGCAGATCGTCGCGCACCTCGGTGATCGCCTGGCTGATCGTCCGGGTGGCCGGGGCGGCATTCGGCCCCAGCCGGATCACCTTGCGCCGGCGGTCGTCGGGATCGGCGCAGCGCGTCACCAGCCCGTCCGCCTCCAGCCGGTCCAGCAGCCGCACCAGGGTCGGTGCCTCGATCGCCAGACGCTCGGCCAGTTCCCGCTGGGTCAGGGCGCGGGGCTCGGTCGCCACCACATTCATCACCCGCCAGCGCGACTGCGTCAGATTATGCGGTGCAAGGCGCTGGTCGAGCAGCGCCCGCCAGCTGCGCGCCAGCCGCGCGACGGTCCAGCCCAGGCGCGCCCTGGGCGGCGCGTCCGGACCGGTGGTGGGAACGGGAACGGCGGAATTGACCGGATCGATGACGGGCAGCATGACCTGCAGGGCCTCATGGAACGAACGAGACCGTTAGCCTAGCAAATCATTCCATTAGGTCACTAACGTTCCTGGTGCAGCCCTGGCCCGCGCGCCGGTCAAGGCCACCCGATCAGGCCCCACTCAGTCAGGCCCCACTCAGTCAGGCCCGCATGCGGTTCCGCGCCCGAAGCGCCAGATCCCGCGCGCCCGGCGACTGGGTGCGGCCCAGCTGCTGTTCGATCCGCTCCCGCTCTCGCTGCAGCAGGGCGACCAGCTGGGCGCGGCGCTCGGGCGTCATCCGGCTGTCGATCGCGGCGATGCTCAACGCCGCCTCGGGTTCCCCGCGCCGGTTCAGGATCGGCACGGCCACGGCGCTCATTCCCGCCACGATCAGCCCGTCATTGAACGCATAGCCCTGGCTGCGGGTCTGGTCGACCAGGGTCAGCAGGCGCTGGGGCTCGAAGCGCGGCGCGTAGGAATTCACCCGCCCGGCATTCACGTCGATGATCGAGCGAACCTCGTTCAGATCGGGCTGGAAGGCGAGCAGCGCCAGGCTGCCGGCGCCCACGCCCAGCGGCCGCCGGTCGCCCACCGCGAGCGTCAGCGTGCGGATCGGGAAGGCGCCTTCCTGCCGCTCCACGCAGATCGCATCGAAGCCGGAGCGGACCGAAAGATAGGCGGTATCGCCCGAGGCTTCGGCGATGCGCAGTACCGCCGGGGCCGCGATCTTGCGGATGCCGAAGCGTTCTGCCGCAACCGAGCCCAGCGCAAAGGTCTCCACCCCCAGATGATAGCGGCGGCTGCCCGGGTCCTGGTCGACCAGGCCTTCGCGCATCAGCACCAGCAGCAGGCGGCGCACGGTCGGCTTGTTCAGGCCGCTGTCGGCGACCACGTCGACCAGCCGCGCCCCGCCGGCATCGCGCCGGGCCAGAATGCGCAACAGGCTGATCGCACGTTCCACCGACTGGGTTCCGGTGGGGGCGGCAGGCGCCGCGGCGGGGACCGCGGGTCCACGGCGGGCGGGGGCGGCACCACGGGCGGGTGCGCCCGTCAGGGTCTCGGGCATGGTGACACGTTTCCTCCGGTGGTCTCCGGGCTGCCTTCGAACGGGCCGCTCACGGGGAAGGTCGCGAGGGTGCGCCAAGTCGTCCACGATGGTCCACTATGTGGACGTCTTGCCGATCCTCTTGCAGAATGATGTCTCTGTTACGTCGATTTGACAACGTAACAGATGATTTGTAGCTTGGTCTTGAGCGAAAAGCCAATCCACATGATGGACCGGATAGAAAGGTCCGCATGAAGGACCCCGCCGGGAGCAACACCGGCACACGCTCAGGGCGCAGGGTCCCCCCGCGCCGCCTGGATAACGAGCAGAACATGCTGCCCGGCCTGCGTCGCCCCAGACGCGGGCCAAGGGCGCTTCCGGGGAGGAAAAACCGGTGACGACCGATTCCGTATCGGCGCCGCCTGCCGCAGACAACGGCAGGCGTCGGCGCCTTGTTGACCATCACGCCATGATGTGGCGCATTCGCGCCTTCGAACGGGCCGCCGAGGTGGGGCTCGCCAACGGCCATGTGGCGGGTGCCGTGCACATGTCCATCGGCCAGGAAGCCGTGGCCGCGGGCGTTTCCGCCCATCTGATCAAGGCAGACGTGATCGCCTCCACCCATCGCGGCCATGGCCACAGCATCGCCAAGGGCGCCGATCTTCACGGCATGATGCTGGAACTCTATGGCCGGGCCGGCGGTTCCTGCGCCGGCAAGGGCGGCTCCATGCACATCGCCGATTTCGATGTCGGCATGCTGGGGGCCAATGGCGTGGTCGGGGCCGGCCTGCCGATCGCCGTGGGCGCGGCGCAGGGGCTGCGCCTGCTGGGCCGCAATGCGATCGCGGTCTGCTATTTCGGCGACGGGGCGGCCAATCGCGGACCGTTCCTGGAATCGCTCAACTGGGCGGCCGTGTTTCGCCTGCCGGTCCTGTTCGTCTGCGAGGACAACAACTGGTCGGCCACGACCCGCACCGCGACCATGAGCGCCGGCCCCGGCATCGCCGCCCGAGCCGAGGCGCTGGGCGTGCCGGCCGTCAGCATCGACGGCAATGATGTCGAGGCCGTGGACGAAACCGCCGGCCGGCTGATTGCCGATATCCGCGCCGGCGGCGGGCCGCGGCTGCTGCATGCCCGCACCTATCGGCTGAAGGGCCATACCGTCACCGACCCCGCCCCCTATCGCCCGGCGGAAGAGGTGGCGGCACGGTGGGAAGACGATCCCATCGCCCGCAATGCGGCCGAGCTCAAGGCGCTGGGTCTGGACGAGGACGAGATCGCGGCCATCGAAGCGGCCGAGACCCGGCGCATCGCCGATGTGGTCGCAGCCGCCCTCGCCGCCCCCTTCCCCGAAACCGCTGCCGCCTTCGACGACGTCCAGGATGTCGGCCGCCCGGTCCCCGGGGCCGAACGCGGCCTTGCCCACACCCTTCCGGCGGAGCATCTGGCATGAGCGGCTTCACCTATATCGAAGGCGCCCGCCGGGCGCTGGCGGAAGAGCTGGAACGCGACCCCCGGGTCTGGGCGCTGGGCGAAGATCTGGGCCGCGGCGGCGTGTTCAAGCAGTATGATGGCCTGCAGGCCCGCTTCGGCGAGACCCGGGTGGTCGACACGCCGATCTCGGAAGCGACGATCATGGGCGCTGCGGTCGGGGCCGCCCTGGTCGGCAGCCGGCCCGTGGTCGAGATGCGCTTCTCGGATTTCGCCCTCTGCGCGGTCGACGAGCTGGTCAATCAGGCGGCCAAGAACCGCTTCATGTTCGGCGGCCAGGGCCGGGTGCCGCTGGTTGTCCGCCAGCCGATCGGCGTCTGGCGATCCTCCGGCGCCCAGCATTCGCAGTCGCTGGAAAGCTGGTGGGTGCATATCCCGGGCCTGGTGGTGACGGCACCCGCCACCCCGGCCGATGCCTATGCCCTGCTCAAGGCCGCGATCCGCTGCGACGACCCGGTAGTACATCTGGAACACAAGGCACTCTGGCCGCTGTCGGGCGCGGCGCCCGAAAGCGACGCCCCGGCGGAACTCGGCCGGGCGGCGATCCGGCGCCCCGGCCGTGACGTCACCATCGTCGCCTGGTCGGCGGCGGTCCACGAGGCGCTTGAAGCGGCCCGCCTGGCGGCAATGGAGGGCGTCGAGGCCGAGGTGATCGATCTGCGCAGCCTCTGGCCCTGGGATGCCGATTGCGTGCTGACGTCGGTCGCCCGCACCCGCCGGCTGATCGTGGCGCAGGAGGCCGTGCGCGATGCCGGCTTCGGGGCCGAGATCGTCGCCACCGTCACCGAGGCGCTGGGCGACCGGCTGGAGGCGAAACCGGTCCGCCTGGGTGCGCCGCGCATTCCGGTCGGCTATTCGGCACCGCTTGAAGCCGCCTATCGGGTCGGCCCCGACAACATCGCCCGGGCGATCACCGCCATGGCGGCCTGATCCCCCACCCTTCCGCAGCACCGCTCAGGCGGTGGCCGGATATCGATCCCCGGTACCTCCCCCGGGCAGGCCCGACGCTCTCCCCCGAGCCCCTCCCTGCCCGACCGGTGATCCGGCCATCGTCCGCGGCGTTCCGGCACCACTCCGCTCCCTGCGTCCTCCCTCCGCGCGGGTTCGGGGACGCACCGGAACGCAAAACCGCCGGCATCCTTCCCCCAGGATGCCGGCGGTTTCTTTTTTGATCGGATGGCGTGGGTCAGCTGGCGGAGGCGAGCTTCGGCTTGTCCACCGCCGCCGGCACGGGCGCGAAAGTCGGCCGACCCTCGCGCCAGTTGGTCTCGGTCCGGTCGATCGCCTGGGTGAGCGTCGCCACCGTGGGGGCATCCAGCGCCTCGGGCAGCGGGTCGGCGCCGATCGACAGGAACAGGCGGCCGAAGGCGTTGTTGGCGTCGGCGAAGGCCAGGTCCCGGCGCAGCTGGCTCTGCACCGAGGCCAGCTCGGTCTGGATGACCTGCAGCTCGCCCATGCTGGTACCCGCCGCGGCCCTGGCCTGATCCAGGATGCGGGCATCCAGATCGGCCAGTTCGCGGGCGGTCTGATACTGGATCCGCGCCTCGTCGTAATTGGTCTGGGCGACATGCACCTGGGCCAGCACCGCCATGCTGATCGCCATGCGCCGGGCGTCGACCACCTCCTCATTCGCTTCGGCGACCGCCATGGCGCCGGGGATGCGCAGGATGTTGAGCAGATTCCAGGTGACCTTGACGCCGTAATCGGCCCAGTCGTTGTTCACCAGATACTTGTTGCTGTCGTAATGGGCCCCGAGATCAAGCTCAATGCCCGGCAGCAGCCGCAGCAGCGCCTTGCGGGTTTCCTTCTGCGAGATGCGGGTCTGATAGTCCAGCTCGCGCACCTCGGGCCGGTTGGCCAGGGCCAGCACTTCCAGCTCTTCCCCGGTGGACGTCACCGGCGGCAGAGCGGCCTGGGTTTCGGGCGCCTCCAGGGTGAAATCCTCACCCGGACGCAGATTGATCAGCGCCGCCAGCTCGGTCTTGGCCAGGCGCAGTTCGCGCTTCTGCGCCTGAAGCTGGCGCAGCGCATCCAGCAGGCCACGGCGATAGGTCAGCGCCTCGGTCGGCGCCCTCAGCTGCTGCTGCTCGATCTGCGCGGATGAAGCGAGCGCCGTCTCGATCCGGGTCATCAGCGGGTCGATGCGCGACAGCACCCGCTCCGCCGCCACCGCCCGCCAATAGGCAGAGCGGACGTCCTGGATGATGGTATGCACCACCCGGCGGCGCTGCTCGGCGGCGATCAGCGACCGGTCGGCATTCTGCTGGGCGGTGACGTAAGAGACGCCGAAGTCGAGGATGTTCCACGACATGTTGAGGTCTGCGACCCGACGGTTGCGCTCGGTCGAGGTCGAGGGCACCAGCGATTCGGTACCGGTCGCGATGTTCTCGCTGCTGGACGCCGAGACGTTGTCACGCCCGACGAAGCCCGCCGAGGCCGCCAGCGAGGGCAGCATGTCCCAGCGCGACAGATCCAGCTGCCGCTGGCTCAGCGCCTGTTCCATGGTGCGGAGCCGGCCGTCCAGATTGTAGAGGATGGCCCGCGCCATGGCCTCGTGCAGGCTCAACCGGCCGGTCACCGGCTCCTGGTTCGAGAACATCCGCGCAAGATCGGCCGAAATCCGTGCCTGAGTCATCTCAGGCGCGATCGGCTCCGGCGTCACGGTGCACCCTGCCAGCAGCGCCGCGGCCAGCACGCCCGCCACCGCCTTGCGGCCGTGCCGCCCGATCCCGTTCATTGCTGCCTGCCCCCGCATATGCTCACCCCGTCTGTCCGCGGTCGTTCTGCCGCGCGTCATGATCGTCGATACCGTCCCGAAATGGCCGGCGGGCCGGTTACGGCCCGCCGTCGCAGTCGTCCTGTCAGCCACGCGCAACCCTCACCGCAGGCCCCTGTCCCAGTGCCCCGGCCAGGGCCTCGACCTCGCGGTCGAAGCTGGTTGCCGCCTGGCGCAGGCTGGCAGAGAAGCCGGCCTCCGCCAGGACCGCATCGGTCGCGGCGTCGTCACCATCGATCAGCCGGGCGAGCAGCACCAGATCGGGTTCGATCCAGGCCAGCGTATCGTCCGCGGTCTGGCCGCGAAGATCCGCCCCCTGCTGCCCCTCGCCTTCCGGGACCTCGCCCTGCTCGGTCTCACCCTCGGCAGGTGCCGGCGGCTGCGGCAGTGCCTCGGCCGGGAAGACGACCGGCGGACCCGCCTCGGCCGGCACCGGTTGCCCCTCGCGCACCACATTGATCATCACCTTGTCGACCGATACGCCGCTCGCCGCAATAGCGTCCAGCCGGCGCAGCAGATCGCCGAAGAAGGTGGTGACCAGTTCGCTGTCGAAGGTGGTGTCGATACCCAGATCCGCGATCAGGCTGCGGGCCATCAGCGCCGTGTAGTCGCCCAGGATCCGCTCGCGCTCGAAGCCCGAAGCCGCACGATGGGCCTCGCGGGCATATTCGACGATCGCGGTCTCATAGAAGCGATCGCGCAACACCAGTTCGATCCGGCCGAACGTCGACTCGGCCAGGGTGACGTCCGGCGGGATCGGGATGACCACCGCCACCGGCACCTCGTTCTCTTCCGGCAGGACGTCGACCGGGATCGGCTCGATCGCAACGGTCAGGGTGACCGACCCGCTTTCCAGCGCGCCGTCGCCTGCCGTCACGGTCACCGTCTCGACGAAGTCCGGCCGGCCGGGCGCACCGGCTGCGGCGGTCTCGACACTCGGTCGATAGACCAGCCGGCCCGCGGCGATGTCGGCGGCCGAGACCGTGAAGCCCGCACTCTGCGCCACGCCGTTCAGATAGAAGGTGCCGTAGCGGGTCTCGCCGTCGAAGCGGAAGACCAGCGCATCGCCATCCGGATCCGTCGCCTCCAGCACCGACCCGTCGATCACCACCTGGCCGGTGGCAAGGATCCGGACGGTCCCGGGTTCGGCCAGAACCGGTGCCTCGTTGACGTCGGTGACCGCGATGTCGACCACGCTGCGGGCGGTGATGCCGCCGGCATTGGTGACGCTGATCACCAGCCGGACCGAGCCCTCGGCCTCGTGGTCAAGAGACACGCCGTCCTTCAGCTTCAGCGTCTGGACGCCATCCACCTCGACGATCTCGAAGCGATCGTCGTCGACCGTCCAGGTGACCTCGCCGGGCACGCCGGTATCGTCGACCGAGACCTGGCCGATGATGCCGCCGGCCGCGTTCTCGGCCACGCTGCCGCCATCCAGCACCGGCGCGCTCGGGCTCTCGTCCACATCGCCGACCGTGATGGTCACGCTGCGGCTTGCGGTCAGCCCGCCCGCATCGGTGGCGGTGAGGACAAGATCGATGGTGCCGTCGGTCTCGTAGTCGAGCGACACGCCGTCCTTCAGCTTCAGGACCAGCGCACCATCGACCTCGACCACCTCGAAGCGGGCATCGTCGACCGTGACGGTGACGGTGTCGCCCAGATCGGGATCGTCGACCGAGACGCCGCCGACCACGCCGCCGGGCTCGTTCTCACCGACCCGATCGTCGAGCAGCACCGGCGCCGAGGGGGCCTCGTTCACGTCGCCGACCGTGATCACCACGGTCGTGCTGGTGGCAAGGCCGGTGGCGTCGGTCGCGGTCAGCACCAGCGTCACGGTCGGCTCGCCCTCGTGATCGAGCGCAAGGCCGTCCTTCAGCTTCAGCTGGCCGTCGACGATCTCGAAGCGGGCATCGTCGACGGTGATGACCGGCGGCTCGCCCACATCCGGATCGCTGGCCGAAACCGTGCCGATCACCGCGCCGGGGGCATTCTCGGCCACCGTCGCGCCGTCCAGCACCGGCGCCGTCGGCGCCTCGGCCACGTCGGTGACCAGGATCTCGACCGTCCGGCTGGTGGAGAGACCGCCGCCATCGGTGACGGTGAGCGTCAGCGTCACCCCAAGCCCGGCCTCGTGGTCGAGCGAGACACCGTCCTTCAGCTTCAGAACCAGCGCGCCGTCGCGTTCCACCACCTCAAAGCGGGCATCGTCGACCGAGACTTCCAGGCTGCCGAAATCGCTCGCCGCCGCATCCGGGTCGCTGACGGTGATGGTGCCGACCACCGCCCCCGGCGCGTTCTCGGCGACGGTGCGGTTGTCGATCACCGGCACCGCCGGCGCCTCGTTCACGTCGCCGACCGCGATCACCACCGCGGCGCTGCGGCTGCCCTCGATGGTGGTCGCCGTGATCACCAGCGTGATCCGGTCGGCCGCCTCGTGGTCGAGGGAGACCCCGTCCTTCAGCTTCAGCACCGCCTGGCCGTCGATCTCGACGATCTCGAACCGGGCGTCGTTCACCGACAGCGTGACCTCGACCCCCGGATCGACGTCTTCCAGGAAGCCCACCGCGCCGACGATGCCGCCCTGGGTGTTCTCGTCGACCCGGCCATCGGCCAGAACCGGCACCGGCGGGGTGGCATCGGCCCGCACGGTGACGGTGATCGCCGTGGCGGCCGAAAGCCCGCCGCGGTCGGTGACCGTCACCACCAGATCGACGCTCGCCGTATCGCCGGCGTCGAGCGTGACGCCGTCCTTCAGCTTCAGCACGCCGTCCACGACCTCGAAGCGGGCATCATCCACCGTATAGGTCAGCGCGTCGCCCCGGTCCGGATCGCCGGCCGTCACCCGGCCGACCACCGCACCGGCCTCGCCGCCCTGCACCGCATCCCCCGCCACCGCGGGCGCGGTCGGCGCCTCGTTGACGTTGGTCACGGCGAGGGTGATCAGGCTGGTGGTGGCAAGGCCGTCGCCGTCGGTTGCAGTCAGCACCAGCGTCACCGAGGGTTCGGCCTCGTGATCGAGCGCGATACCGTCCTTCAGCTTCAGCTGGCCGTCGACGATCTCAAACCGCGCATCGTCGACCGCATAGCTCAGCGCATCGCCGTCGGGGTCGGTCGCCGTAACCGTACCGATCACGGCCCCGGCCGCATTCTCGGCCACCGTGCTGCCCGAGACCACCGGCGCCGCCGGGGCCTCGTTCACATCGGTGACGGTGATCGTCACGCTGCGGGTGGCCGTCAGCCCGCCCGCATCGGTGACGGTGATCACCAGATCGACGACAGGCTCCGCCTCGTGATCGAGGGTGACGCCGTCCTTCAGCTTCAGCACGCCGCCCACGATTTCGAACCGGGCATCGTCCACGGCATAGCTCGCCCGATCGCCCGCATCCGGATCGGTGGTCGTCACCCGGCCGATCACGCCGCCGGCAGCATTCTCGGCGACCGTGTCACCCGCCAGCACCGGCGCCGCCGGAGGCCTCGTTCACATTGGTGACCCGGATGGTGATCGGGGCGTCGAGGCTGTGGCCTTCGATATCGGTCGAGGTGATGACCAGATCGATGGTGGCCGCCGCCTCGTGGTCGAGCGCGATACCGTCCTTCAGCTTCAGCACGAAGCTGCCATCGGCCTCGACGATCTCGAACCGGGCATCATCGACCGTGAAGCTGCCGCCCTCGGGGTCGGGCAGCGTCCCGATCACGGCCCCGGCCGCGTTCTCGGCGACCGTGCTGCCGGTCAGCACCGGCACTACCGGCTGCATGCCGTCATCGACCACGGTGATGGTCACGGTCAGACTGCTGGTCAGGCCCCCCGCATCCTGCGCGGTGATGACCAGATCGACCGTGGGTTCGGTCTCGAAGTCGAGGGCGACGCCATCCTTCAGCTTCAGCTGACCGTCGACGATCTCGAACCGGGCATCGTCGACGCTGAAGGTCAGCGCATCGCCGTCCGGATCGCTGGCCGAGATAGTGCCGATCACCGCCCCCGGCTGGTTCTCACCCACCAGGCTGGCCGAGAGCACCGGCTGCGCCGGGGCCTCGTTGACATCCGTCACGGTCACCACGACCACCCGGGTGGCCGAGAGGCCCCCGGCATCGGTTGCAGTCAGCACCAGCGCGACCGAGGGTTCGGCCTCGTGATCGAGCGCGATGCCGTCCTTCAGCTTCAGCTGGCCGTCGACGATCTCGAACCGGGCGTCGTCGACCGTGAAGGTCAGCGCGTCGCCGTCGGGATCGCCGGCCGTCACGCTGCCGATCACGGCCCCGGCCGCATTCTCGGCAACCGAGCTGCCCGAGACCACCGGCGCCGCCGGGGCCTCGTTCACGTCGGTGACGGTGATGGTCACGCTGCGGGTGGCGGTCAGGCCGCCGCCGTCGGTGACGGTGATCACCAGATCGACGACGGGCTCCGCCTCATGGTCGAGCGCGACGCCATCCTTCAGCTTCAGCACGCCGCCGACGATCTCGAACCGGGCATCGTCGACACCATAGGTCAGACGACCATTGCCGGTGTCGGCCCCATCCGGATCGGTGGCGGTCACCCGACCGATCACGCCGCCGGCAGCATTCTCGGCAACCGTGTCGCCATCCAGCACCGGCGCGGCCGGGGCCTCGTCGACATCCAGCACCCGCACCAGCACCAGGGCGGATACCGTGCCGCCATCGGCACCGCTGGCGGTGATACGAAGCGTGATCTCCGCCGCCGCCTCGTGGTCGAGGGCGATGCCGTCCTTCAGCTTCAGTGTCCAGGTGCCGTCCAGCTCGACGACCTCGAAGCGGGCATCGTCGACCGTGTAGCTGGCCCCTGCCACATCCGGCAGGGTACCGACCACGGCGCCTTCCGCATTCTCGGGCACCGTGGTGCCGTCGAGCACGGGCGTCGGCGGAACGATACCGTCGTCGATCACACCGATGGTGACGGTGGTGGACACCGACACCGCCTCGCGGTCGGTGACCGTCAGCACCAGCGTCACCGTGGGCTCGGTCTCGTAGTCGAGCGAGACACCATCCTTCAGCTTCAGCTGGCCGTCGACGATCTCGAACCTGTCGTCGTCGACCGTGAAGGTCAGCTCGTCATCGACATCCTGATCGGTGGCGGTGACCGTGCCGATCACGGCACCGGCCTGGTTCTCGGGCACCGAACTGCCGTCCAGCACCGGCGCCGTCGGGGCGTCGTTGCCGTCCAGCACCTGGAGGACATAGGTTTCGGAAGCCGAGAAGCCGTTGGCCGCGGTCGCCGTGATCACGACGCTCACCGAACCTTCGGTCTCGTAGTCCAGCGACACCCCGTCCTTCAGCTTCAGCACGCCGCCCACGACCTCGAAGCGGTCGTCATCGACGGTGAAAGTCAGGCCCTTGCCGTCCGGATCATCCGCGGTGACCGTGCCGATCGCCACGCCCGGCTCGTTCTCGGGGATGTCGCCACCCTCCAGAACCGGCGTGGTCGGCGCTTCCGGCACATCGGTGACCGTCAGCCGCACCGCGGTCGAGGCAGTGAGCCCGCCCTTGTCGGTGACGGTGATCACCAGGTCGACGAAGGGCTCGCCCTCGTGGTCCAGGGTCTCACCCGCCACCAGTCGCAGCTCACCGTCGACGATCTCGAAGCGCGGATCGTTGACCGAGAAGGTCAGGGTCTCGGCCGCATCCGGATCCGTCGCGGTCACCCGGCCGATCACCTGGGCATCCTCGGGCACCACGGTCCCGGAGAGCACAGGGGCCGAGGGCGCCTCGTTCACATCGCCGATCGCGATGGTCACGACCGACGAGCGGGTGCCCTCGATGGTGGTGGTGGTCAGCAGCAGGGTGACCCGGTCGGCCGCCTCGTGATCGAGCGCCACACCGTCCTTCAGCTTCAGCACGAAGCTGCCATCCTGTGTGACGACCTCGAAGCGGGCATCGTCAACCGCAACGGTGACGTCCACACCCGGATCAACATCCTCGAGGAAGCCGATCACGCCGACCACGGCACCCGGCGCATTCTCGGGCACCCGGCCATCGGCGATCACCGGCACCGGCGGGGTGGTGTCGGGGCGCACGGTCAGATCGACGGTGGTCGAGGCCGAAAGCCCGCCACCGTCGGTGACCGTAATCACCAGGCTCACCGAAGCCTCGTCGGCCGCGGAGATGACCACGCCATCCTTCAGCTTCAGCACGCCGCCGACGATCTCGAACCGCGCATCGTCGACCGTATAGGTCAGCCGGCCGTTGGCGGTGAGCGGATCATCCGGATCGCTCGCCGACACCCGGCCGACGATCGCACCTTCCGAACCGCCCTGCACCGCATCGCCGGTCACCACCGGCACCGTCGGCGCCTCGTTCACATCGCCGACCGCCAGCGTGACGATCATCGCCGTCGCCAGACCGCCCGGATCGCGGGCAGTGACCACGAGGGTCACGGTCGGGTCGCTCTCATGGTCGAGCGCGATGCCGTCCTTCAGCTTCAGGGTCTGGACACCGTCGATATCGACGATCTCGAAGCGACTGTCGTCGACCGTATAGGTCAGCGCATCGCCATCCGGATCGGTGCAGGTCACCGCACCGATCACGGCACCGGGCGCGTTCTCGGCCACCTCGGTGCCTGAAACCGACGGCGTCGCCGGGGCCTCGTTCACATCCGAAACCGTGATGGTCACCGTGCGGCTGGCGGTGAGCCCGCCGCCATCGGTGACGGTCAGCACCAGATCGACCGTCGCCGCGGCCTCGTGGTCGAGGGACACGCCGTCCTTCAGCTTCAGCACGCCGCCCACGATCTCGAACCGGGCATCGTCGACCGTATAGGTCAGCCGGCCATTGGCCGTGCTGCCGCTGTCGGGATCGCTTGCGGTCACCCGGCCGACCACCGCGCCGGCGGCATTCTCGGCGACCGTGCCGCCATCGAGCGCAGGCGCGCCCGGCACCTCGTTCACATCGCTGACGGTGATCGTCACCGTGCTCGACAACGTGGTGTCGTCGACCGCGGTCGAGGTGATGACCAGGCGAACCGAGGCCTCGGCCTCGTGGTCGAGGGACACGCCATCCTTCAGCTTCAGCGTCCAGGTGCCGTCCAGGTCGACGATCTCGAACCGGGCATCATCCACCGAGAAGCTGCCGCCATTCGGGTCCGGCAGGGTGCCGATCACACCGCCGGCCAGATTCTCGGCCACCGTCCGCCCGGTCAGCACCGGCACGGTCGGGGTGACGCCGTCGTCGAGCACGGTGATCGTCACCGTGGCCGATGCCGACAGCCCGTCCGGATCGGTCGCGGTGATCACCAGATCGATCGATGCCTCGGTCTCGGCATCCAGGCTGATGCCGTCCTTCAGCTTCAGCACGCCATCGACGATTTCGAACCGGGCATCGTCGACCGTGTAGGTCAGCGCGTCATCATCGGGATCGGTCGCTGTCACCATGCCGATGCCGGCGCCGGCCACGCCCTCCGGCACCACCGACCCGTCGAGGGTGGGGGCAGCCGGGGCCTCGTTCACATCGGCCACCGCCACCGTCACCAGCCGCGAGGCGGTGAGACCGCCTGCGTCGGTTGCGGTGACGACCAGCGTCAGCTCGGCGGTCGTCTCGTGGTCGAGCGACACGCCGTCCTTCAGCTTCAGCACGCCCGAGACGATTTCGAACCGGGCGTCGTCGACCGTGAAGGTCAGCGTGTCGCCGGCATCCGGATCGGTGCCGCTGACGGTGCCGACCACCGCGCCCGCCACATTCTCGGTGACGGTCGTGCCCGAGACCACCGGCTGGGCCGGGGCTTCGTTCACATCGGTCACGGTGATGGTAACCGTGCGGCTGGTGGTAAGCCCGCCGCCATCGATGACGGTCAGCACCAGATCGACCGAGGGCTCGGCCTCGTGATCGAGGGTGATGCCGTCTTTCAGCTTCAGCACGCCCGAGACGATCTCGAAGCGCGTATCGTCGACCGTATAGGTCAGCTGCCCGGCAGAGGTTGCCGCATCATCGGGATCAACCGCGCTCACCCGGCCGACCACCGCACCGGCGGTGTTCTCGGGCAGGCTGGAGCCGCCGACGGTCGGTGCCGCCGGCGCCTCGTTGACGTCGGTAACCCGGATCAGCACCTCCGCGGTCGCGGTGTCGCCCTCGCTGACCTCTGAGGTGATGCGGAGCGTGATGCTCGCCTCGGCCTCGTGGTCGACCGAGACCCCATCCTTCAGCTTCAGCGTCGGCACGCCGTCGCGATCGATGATCTCGAAGCGGGCATCGTCGACCGTGTAGGAGACCCCGGCCCCGCCCGGCAGCGTGCCGATCAGGGCGCCGGCGGCATTCTCGGCCACCACGCCGCCGCTCAGCACCGGCAGCGGTGCGGTCACGCCGTCGTCGACCACCGTCACCTGCACCGTGGTGCTGGTGGCGAGGCCGCCCGCATCGGTGGCGGTGATCACCAGATCGACCGAGGGCTCGGTCTCGAAGTCGAGAGAGACGCCGGCCTTCAGCTTCAGCACGTCGCCCACGATCTCGAAGCGGGCATCGTCGACCGTGTAGGTGAGCGTGTCGCCGGCATCAGGGTCGCCGGCCGACACCACGCCGATCACCGCCCCGGGCAGGTTCTCGACCACCGAGTTACCGTCGAGCGCCGGTGCCGTCGGTGCCTCGTTCACATCGCCGACCGTGATGGTCACGCTGCGGCTGGCGGCAAGCCCGGCCGCATCGGTCGCGGTGATGGTCAGTTGCACCGACGCCTCGACCTCGTGATCGAGCGCGATGCCGTCCTTCAGCTTGAGCGTGCCGTCGACGATCTCGAAGCGGCTGTCGTCGACCGAGAAGGTCAGCATGTCACCCGCATCCGGATCGCTGCCGGTCACCGTGCCGATCACGGCGCCGGCCGCATTCTCGGCCACCGTCGCACCCGAGAGCACCGGCTGGGCCGGCGCCTCGTTCACATCGGTCACGGTGATGGTAACCGTGCGGCTGGCGGTGAGCCCGCCGCCATCGGTGACGGTCAGCACCAGGTCGATGCTCGCCGCAGCCTCGTGGTCGAGGGACACACCGTCCTTCAGCTTCAGCACGCCGCCCACGATCTCGAACCGGGCGTCGTCGACGGTGAAGGTCTTCTGGCCGAAGCTCACCGTCGGATCGTCCGGATCGGTCGCGGTCACCCGGCCGATCGTGGCACCCGCCGCATTCTCGGCCACGGTCGCGGCATCGAGCACCGGCTGGGCCGGGGCCTCGTTGACATCGGTGACACGGATGGTGACGTCACCCTCGGCCGTGCCGCCATCGCCGCCGGTGGCGGTCAGGCGTACCACGACCTCGGCCGCCGCTTCGTGATCGAGCGAGATGCCGTCCTTGAGCTTCAGAAGCTGGACGCCGTCGCGCTCGACGATCTCGAAGCGGGCATCGTCAACCGCATAGCTGCCGTCGCCGATATCAGGCAGCGAGCCGATGATCGCCCCGGCCGCATTCTCGGCCACGATGCCGCCATCCAGCACCGGGGTCGGCGCGACGATGCCGTCATCGACGACGGTGATGGTCACGGCACGGGTGGCGGTGAGCCCGTCCCCGTCGGTGGCAGTGATCACCAGATTGACACTCGGCTCGGTCTCGTAGTCGAGCGCGATGCCGTCCTTCAGTTTCAGGCTGCCGTCGACGATCTCGAACCGATCGTCGTCGACCGTGAAGGTGATGCTGTCGCCATCATCCGGATCAGACCCGGTCACAGTGCCGATCACGGCGCCAGCCGCATTCTCGGCCACCGTCGAGCCCGAGAGCACCGGTTGCGCCGGGGCCTCGTTCACGTCGGTGACGGTGATCGTCACGCTGCGCGTGGCCGTCAGGCCATCCGCATCCGTCGCGGTGATCACCAGATCGACCGAGGCTTCCGTCTCATAGTCGAGGCTGATGCTGTCCTTCAGCTTCAGGCTGCCGTCGACGATCTCGAACCGGTCGTCGTCGACCGTGAAGGTCAGCGTATCGCCGGCATCGGGGTCGGACCCGGTCACGGTCCCGATCTCGGCACCGGCCGCATTCTCAGCCACCGTCGCGCCGGTCAGAACCGGCTGGGTCGGGGTCTCGTTCACATTGTCGACGGCGATCACCACGACATTGGAACGGCTGCCCTCGATGGTGGTGGCGGTGATCACCAGCGTGACCGAGGCCTCCGCCTCGCGGTCGAGGCTGATACCGTCCTTCAGCTTCAGGGTCGGCACACCATCGACGTCGACGATCTCGAAGCGGGCATCATCGACCGTCAGAGACACATCCACACCCGGATCGACCGGATCGGTGAACCGCACCGGCCCGATCACCCCGCCGGGGGTGTTTTCAGAGACGATGCCATCGGGCAGGGCCGGCACCGGCGGCGTGGCATCGGGCAGCACGGTCAGCACGACCGTCTGCGTCGAGGCGAGGCCAAGCCCGTCGGTTGCGGTGATGACCAGGCTGACGGTCGGCTCGTCACCCACCGACAGGCTTTCGCCCGCCTTCAGCTTCAGCATGTCGCCGACGATCTCGAACCGGCTGTCGTCGACGTTGAAGGTCAGACGGCCTTCCTGCGTGGTCGCATCATCCGGATCGGTCGCGGTCACGCGGCCGACGATCGCGCCGGCGTCACCGCCCTGGACGGTGTCGGAGGACAGCACCGGCGTGGTCGGGGCCTCGTTGACGTCGGTCACCGTGACCAGCATCACGCGCTCGGCCGAAAGGCCGCCGGTATCGGTGGCGGTGATCACCAGCGCCACGGAGCCCGCGGCCTCGTGATCCAGCGACACGCCGTCCTTCAGCTTCAGCACCATGTCGCCCGCGACATCGACGATCTCGAAGCGATCGTCGTTCACGGTGTAGGTGAGGTCGTCGCCGGCATCCGGGTCGGTGGAGGTGACGGTGCCAATCACGGCACCCGCCGCGTTCTCCGCCACCGTCGCACCCGACACCACCGGGGTGGAGGGGGTTTCGTTCAGGTCGGTGACATTGATCGTGGCAACCAGGCTGTCGCTCAGACCGCCGCCATCGGTGACCTGGATGTTGAGGGTCACCGTCGCCTCGGTCTCGTGATCGAGGCTGACGCCGTCCTTCAGTTTCAGAAGGCCGTCCACGATCTCGAAGCGGGCATCGTCGACCGTGAAGGTCTTCTGGCCGAAGCTGGTCGAGGCATCATCCGGATCGGTCGCGCTCACCCGGCCGATCACCGCACCTTCGGCATTCTCGGCCACGCTGTCGTTGTCGAGCACCGGTGCGCCGACCTGCTCATTGGCATCGGCGACCGTGATCACGAAGGTGCCGGTCTTGGCATCGTCGTTGACGTAGATCGAGGTGATCTGCAGCGTCACCGTCGGCTCGGCCTCGTGGTCGAGCGAAATGCCGTCCTTGAGCTTCAGGGTCGGCGTCATGCCGATGAAGACCACTTCGAAGCGGGCATCATCGACGATATAGCCGTTGAGCGTCGCCACCGGCAGGGTGCCGATCACGGCCCCGGCCTCGTTCTCGGTGACGGTGGTGTTGCTGAGAACAGGCGTGGCCGCACTGTTGGTGTCGTCGAGCACCTTGACCGAAACCGTGCTCTGGGTCTGGAGCCCCGCCACATCGGTGGCGGTGATCACCAGATCGACCGAGGTCGCGGCCTCGTAATCGAGATACTCGCCATCCTTCAGCTTCAGCTGGCCGCCGACGATCTCAAAACGGGCGTCGTCGACGGTATAGGTGACGCTGTCCCCGTCATCCGGGTCGCCGCCGCTGACATTGCCGATCACCGCGCCGATGTCGTTCTCGACGACCACATTGCCATCGAGCACCGGGGCATTCGGCGCTTCGTTGACATCGGTCACCGTCAGCATCAGCAGCCGGGTGGCGGTCAGACCGCCGCCATCGGTTGCGGTCAGCACCAGGGTGATGGTCGGCTCGGACTCGTGATCGAGCGAGACGCCGTCCTTCAGCTTCAGCTGGCCATCGACGATTTCGAACCGGGCATCGTCGACCGACAGGCCGGCCAGGTCGTCGACATCCGGATCGGAGGTCGTGACCGTGCCGATCGCCGCGCCGGCGTCATTCTCGGCAACCGTCCCGTCGCCGGTGAACACCGGCACCGAGGGCGCCTCGTTGACGTTGGAGACCGTCACGGTCACCGTCCGCTCTGCGGTCAGCCCGTCGCCATCGGTCACCGTCACCACAAGGTCGATGGTCGCCGCCGCCTCGCGATCCAGGCTCACGCCGTCCTTCAGCTTCAGGACATTGCCCACCACCTCGAACCGGCTGTCGTCGACGGTATAGGTCAGGGTGTCGCCGGCATCGGGATCGGTGGAGGCGAGGGTGCCGACGGCAACCCCCGCGGCATTCTCGGCCACGGTGCCGCCGGTCAGCACCGGCTGCGACGGCGCCTCGTTCACATTCGCGACCCGGATCAGCACATCGGCGGTGCGGGTCTCGTTATCCGCATCGGTCGCGGTGATCGTGACCGTCACCTCGGCGGCGGCCTCGCGGTCGAGTGAGATGCCGTCCTTCAGCTTCAGCACGGTCCGGCCGTCGCTTTCGACGATCTCGAAGCGGGTGTCGTCGACGGTATAGCTGATGCCGTCGAGCGTCGGCAGGGTGCCGACCACCGCACCGGTATCGTTCTCGGTGACATTGCCGCCGGTCAGCACCGGCAGCGGCGTGATCACGCCGTCGTCGCGGATGGTGATGGTCACATTGGTGGCGTTGGAGGCGTTGTCCGGGTCGGTGACCGTCAGCACCAGATCGACGGTCGGCTCGGTTTCGTAGTCGAGGCTGACCCCCTCCTTGAGCCGGAGCAGCTGGACGCCGTCGACGCTGACGATCTCGAAGCGCGCATCATCGACCGTATAGGTCAGCGTATCGCCATCGGCATCGGTCGCGGTCACGCGGCCGATGACCGCGCCGGCGTCGTTCTCGTCCACCTCGTCATTGTCGAGAACGGGTGCCGTCGGCTGATCGTTCACGGCAGAGACCGAGAGCGTCACCGTGGCCGTGTCGGTCCGCGCTCCGCCAGAGCCCGTGTTGCCGCCGTCATCGATATCGACGGTCAGGGTCACGTCGCCATTGGCGTTCGCCACAGGCGTGAAGGTCAGCGCACCACCCGAGAGGAAGGCATTGATGTCGGTAACGGTGCCGGTCAGCGTCAGCGCCGTCGCCGTCCCGCCAACCGTCACATCGGCCGTGCTGGTCGCGGCCAGTTCACCCTCACCCACCGTGAAGGTCACCGTCACCTCGCCGGTGCTGGCATCCACATCCGAAATCGAAATGCCGGTCAGCGCGGTTTCGGTGTCTTCGGTCACGTCGATCGAGGCCGGCGCCGTCAGCTCCGGCGCATCATTCACGGCCGTCACCTCCAACGTCACCGTCGCGGTGTCGGTCTGCGACCCGCCCGAGCCGGTGTTGCCGCCGTCGTCGACGGTCACGGTCAGGGTGACATCGGCAGTCGCATTCGCTGCCGTGGTGTAGCCGACGCCGCTGGCGGCGATGAAGGCATTGATCGCGGTAACCGTGCCGGTCAGCGTCAGGCTGGTCGCCGTACCGCCCACCACAACACCCGAACCGCTGGTCGCGGACAGGGTCCCGGTGGCGACCTCCAGCGTGACGGTCACATCGTTGCTGCCGGCATCGGCATCACTGATCGAGATACCAGTCAGCGCGGTTGCGACGTCCTCGGTCACGCTGATCGAGCCCGGCGCCGTGATCTCCGGCGCGTCGTTCACCGCCGACACCGACAGCGTCACCGTAGCGGTGTCGGTCTTGGCGCCACCGGAGCCGGTGTTGCCGCCGTCATCCACATCGATCGTCAGCGTCACATCGCCGCTGGCTTCCGCATCCGGCGTGAAGGTCAGCCCGCTGCCCGTGATGAAGTCGTTGATATCCGCAACCGTACCGGTCAGCGTCAGCGCCGTCGCCGTGCCGCCAACCGTCACATCGGCCGTGCTGGTCGCGGCAAGCGTGCCCTCACCCACCGTGAAGGTCACCGTCACATCGCTGCTGCCCGCATCGGCATCAGAGATCGAGATGCCGGTCAGCGCGGTTTCCGTGTCTTCGGTGACGTCGATCGAAGCCGGCGCCGTCAGCTCCGGCGCGTCGTTCACCGCCGAAATCGTGATCGCGAAGGTCCGACCGGTGACCGACAGATTGGTCGTGTCCTTCACCGAGAAGCCGAAGCTGCCCGACGCCGTCTCAGAACCGTCGTGATCATAAGTCACGAGCCCGTCGTCGATATCCTTCTGGGTGAAGGTATCGCCCACTTCAAGCGCGGTGCCGTCCAGCTTCAGCGTGCCCGACGCCGGCGCCGTGGTCAGCGTGTAGGTGACGTCCGCCGGATCCGTGTCCTCGCTGTCGGAAGACGACAGCATCGCCGAAGTGATCGTGGTCGAACCGCCCTCGTCCACCGTCGTGCCGGTGTTGGTGTCGACCTTCGGCGCGGCGTTGACCTCGATCGTGCGCTCGAACGCCACACTCGTCTGCGTATCCGTGTCGCCGCTGTCGTCGGTGGCGACGATCGACACCACGCGGTCGCCGCCCGGCATCGTCGACGACGCGCCGGTGTAGAGGAAGGCCGCCCCTTGCAGCACCGTCTGGTAGTCGGCGACAGACGCCGTGCCCGAAAGCGTCAGCGTGCCCGCCGCCGAATTGTAGTTATAGCTGATGCCATGGTCGTTGGCGTAATTCGCCGCCGGCACGAACAGGCCCATATAGTCCGACGTGCCGCCCGGGCGGGTGGTCAGGGTCAGCACAACGCCGGTCAACATGGTCGAGTCGACGTCGCTGAGCGCCGCAGAGCCGACAACCGCCACGGCCGCACCACCGGCCATATAGACCGGCGAGGACGACAGGTCGGTCACGACGGGGGAATCATTCGTGGCCTGGATGTTCATGGTAGTGACGTGCGTGCCGGTCAGCGCGCCGCCCGAGCCCTGGGCGCCGGTATTGCCGTCATCGACCGACCAGAGCAGATCGACAGAGGAGGGCGGCGTATTGTTCGCCGTGGCATAGCCGATCTGCTTCGCCGCTTCGTTCACCAGATCATAGGTGGCGTCGGCATTGAGCGTGAGGACCAGTGTCCCGCCGGCATTGGTCGTGACGGTCCCGATCACGGTGCCGCCGACCGTCAGATCCTCACCCTCGGTCAGATCACCCAGCGTGCCGCCGCTGATCGCTCCGAACAGGTCGTCGGCATCGGCCCCGCCATCGCGGGTGATGGTGATGACCATGCCGTCATGATTGTCGACCAGCCACAGCTCGGGATCGTAAATGTCGATCTCGGGATCGATGGCGGTGAAGCCGCCATCCTCGACATGGGTCGGATCCATGTTGAAGCCGATGACGGGCGTACCATCGGCGGTGAAGCGCGCCGCGAAGATCTCATCGCCGCCGCAGCCGCACCCCAGATAGCTGCCGCCCAGCAGCAGATCACCATTGTCGTCGATGGTGAGCGACGAGATCGTGAAGCTGCGCAGATCGTCGCCGAAGGTGACTTCGCCATTGGTCCCGAAGCTGGTGTCCAGCTGCCCGTCGGCGCCGATCTTGATGATCGAGGCCGTAGCGGACGGGATGCCCCCGTCGATCGTCATATGGGTGCCGACGAAGACCATGCTGCCATCGGCCAGCAGGGTCGCATCGGTGGTCAGATTGCCGGTGAAGACCAGGCTGCCGCCGCTGCCGAAGCTGCCATCCACCGACCCGTCATCAGTCAGGCGCACAAGCGTGGTGACCGGCAGTCCGGTATCCGCATCGGTATGGATGTTCACGACGACCATGCCGCCGGCGGACTGCGGCAGAACGATCATACTGCTCTCGAAGATATCGGGATCGTCGATCGTGACGGTGCCGCTGCCGCCGAAGCCGGTATCCAGCGTGCCATCGGCGTTGTAGCGCTGAAGTATGGCACCATCGTCATTGGCGCCGGCAACGACGATCTTGCCGTCGTCCTGGACCGCGACGCTCAGCAGCGTCTCGTTGCCGCCAAGATCGATCGCAACCGGCGCACCGCCGTTGAACGCGGCGTCGATGCTGCCATCGGCAAGCAGCCGGTACAGCAGGCCATCGGTGGTGCCGGCGGCGCCGGTGAAATTCATGCCCGCCACCAGGATGCGGCCGGTGTCGTCCACCGTCACCTTGAACAGCGAGAATTCCACCCCGGCGTCGTTGAAGAGGACGACGCCGCTCGTGCCGAAGCCCTCATCCATCGAGCCGTCGTCGTTCAGGCTGATCAGCACGGCGGCGGTGGTCCCACCGGACGGGCTGACCGTGCCAGAGATCAACAGCTTGCCATTGCTCTGCAGCAGGGCGGTCACGGGCGTGAACGTGCCGCCGCCGTCCAGGGTGACGACGCCATTGGTGCCGAAGCTGGTGTCGAGCTTGCCGTCGGCGTCATAGCGCGCGACCACGATCATATTCGGCGCGACATCGGTATCGACGCCGAACTGGTAGTAACTGCCGTCAGGCAGGGCGACGATCCCGCCGACGCTGTCCATGTCCCCGGGCCCGTCGACGACGACCACACCATCGGGCATGGTGGTCACATCGGGCGCATCGTTGACGGCGTCGACTGTGATCGTCACCGTCTCGCTGGCGGTTTCAGAGGCGCCGCCGCTGTTGCCCAGATCGTCGATATCGACGGTCAGGGTGACATCACCGGTATCGTCGGTATCGGTCTGGAAGGTGACGCCCTGGGCGGCGATGAAGGCATTGATGTCGGCGATGGTGCCCGACAGCATGATCGCCTTGGTGCCGTCGGTGACCGTCACTCCCGCCCCGCTGGTGGCGGTGATCGTGCCCTTGTCGACGCTCAGCGTCACCTCGACCGTGCCACTGCCGGCATCGGCATCGGCAAAGGAAATGCCGGTGATCGCCGTGGCCGTGTCTTCGGTGACCGTGATCGTGGCACCAGCCGGCACGGTGATCACCGGCGCGTCGTTGACGGTGGTGATGGCGACGGTGGTCGTCAGCGTGCCCTCGGCCGCACCGCCGGTCCCCTGCGTGCCGCTATTGCCGTCATTCACCGTCCAGACCAGATCGACCGAGGCCGCTGGCGCGTCGCTGGAATTGGTATAGGCGATCTGGCGCAGCGCCTCGTTCACCAGCGCACGGGTCGCTGCGGCATTGAGCGACAGCACCAGCGTGCCGGCCGAATTGGTGACCACCGTGCCGATGGTGGTGCCGGAGACGACAAGGGCATCGCCTTCGGTCAGGGCATCGAGCGTGCCGCCATCGGCTGCCGAGAACTGATCCTGGCCGTCGGCGCCGCCATCGCGCGTGAGGCTGACGGTGAAACCGTCGAGCGTGTCGGCATCGCCCAGATCGACATCGTCGACCGCAATCGTCGGCGCAATGACGACCGCAGCGCCGTTTTCGGTATAGGCCGCCGGGTCGGCATCGAAGACCGGCTGGCCGGTCGCGTCATAGCGGGCGAAGTAGATATCGGCCGGCTGCAATGCCGAGTCGTAATGGACGCCGCCCAGCAGGATTTCGCCGGTGTCGGCGTCGATCCGGACCGAGGTGTGATTGAGCGGGAATTCGGTGCCGCCGATCGTGAACCCGCCATCCCGGCCGAAACCGGCATCGAGCACGCCATCGGCGGTAAAGCGCTGAACCGTCGTCGAAATATCCGCGGCGAAGGAGATGGTGCCGACGACGATGATGCCGCCATCCGGGGCGAAGGCGAAGGAGACGGTGTGCGCCGCCTCCCCCGTCACGGCACCGTTCACACCAAAGCCGGTATCCAGCGCACCATCGGCGGTCAGCCGCCAGATCACCGGCACCTGCTGGCCGGGGAGGCCGGAATCCTCGGTCGCCGACGCCACCAGAATGCTGCCATCGGCCTGCACGCTGACCGCCTGGGCGCCGGTGCCGCCGCCGAGGAGATCGGTATCGATGATCAGATAACCGCCGGTTCCGAAGCTGGTATCCAGCGTGCGATCGGCATTGTGGCGGTAGACGATCAGATCGCGGCCCTGGGCCGCCAGCGTCACGACCTTGCCGTCGGGCTGGATGACCGAATCGAGGGCCTGCTCGCTGCCCGGAATGCTGGCGCCGACATTGAACACGCCGTCCGCGGTGCCGTCGGCGGTGAAGCGGAATACGACGGTGCTGGTATCGCCCGAGGTGGGCGTCAGCGTCGCCGTGACATAGATCCGGTCGCTGCCGTCGATTTCGATATCGACCGGACCGAAGCTCGATGAGGCCTGGATGACGGTGATCGGGAAGCCCGACACCACGCTGCCATCGGTCGCAAGACGCGTCACCACCAGCGAGCTGTCGAAGACCGCGCGGCCGGCAATGATCAGCTCGCCCGAGTCCAGCACCTTCACGGCACTCGGAACCGTGCCGGTGAAATAGGCCGCACCATCCGTGCCATAGCTGGTATCGATGCTGCCATCGGCGTTGTAGCGATAGACCAGCACATTCTGGTACGCATCCCCACCGGTGGTGCGGCTGCTGACCACATAATGGCCGCCGCCCGGCGCATCCAGCATCCAGATCGGGTTGGAGATCGGCTCGGGCATGCCGACCACATCGACGCCGTTGTCGATGGTGTAGACATCCGGCGCGTCGTTGACCGGATCAACGGTCACGGTGATCGTTTCGGCATCGGTGCCCGGCAGGGCCGCGTCCTGGTCGCTGACGCTGACCGAGAGATCGACCGTACCGGTGACGTTCACCCCCGGCCGGTAGGTCACATTGCCGCCGGAAATGAAGGCGTTGATATCGGCCCGGCTGCCGGTGAGGATCAGGGTCTGGCCGCCGGCCGCAACGGTGACGTCGGCGGTGCCGGTGACGGTGAACGAACCGCCCGGGGCGGTGATCGTCAGCACGTAATCCTGGCCGAGATCGTCGGTGTCGGCGATCGAAATGCCGGTGATCTGAAGATCGGTGTCCTCGTTCACGGTCAGCGAGCCCGGCACGGTCAGCACCGGTGCCTCGTTCACGACCGTCACCTCCATGCTGCCGGTGGCGAGCGCCGAGGAATAGGCGCTGGAGCTGCCGGTGATGGTGGTGTCGGCGGTGCCGCGGATGGAACCGCTGGTGGCGGTGCCGATCGTCTGGTCCCAGGCGCGGAACGAGATGGTCGCGGTCTCGGCCGTGTTACCGGCCGGGTCGTAGCGGAGCTGGGCATCCGCCGCCAGCAGAAGCGAGGCATTCACCGACACGGTGCCGACCGCATACCAGTTCGTGCCGTCGGTCGAATATTCCCAGCTGCCGGTGCCGGTCAGCGCGGTGATCGCGATACCCGAAGACGGGCTGGCATCGACGTCGCCATAGCCGGCATCGGTGAGCAGGTCACTGACGGTCACCGGCGTCGACACGTCGTTGCGGTCAATCGGGTCCAGCGTGACATCGGTGTTCGACAGGGTCGGCGCGTCGTTGATCTGGGTGACGACCATCCCCGCACGGGAATCTTCCACGGAATAGGCGGTGCTGCCGCCGGTGCTGGACGCATCCCCCGTCCGGAGCGTGGCCCCGCTGGTGGCCGTGCCCGAGGTCTGGTCCCAGCCCCGGAAGGTCAGCGACGCCGGGCCGCCGCGGTTGTTGTCGGGGATGAAGCGGAACTGGGTGGTCGCTGCGAACAGCAGGGCCGCAGCGTCGGATGCCGTCGTGCCCAGCCCGTACCAGTTGGTGCCGTCGGTTGTGTACTGCCAGGCGCCGTTGCCGACGATACCGGTGATCGCGATGCCCGAAACCGCACCGCTGTCGGGATCGGCATAATTCACATCGGTCAGCCAGTCGCTGACCGAATAGGTCGTCGAAGGAGTGTTCTCGTTGGTGGTGGTCAGCGCGACCTCCGAACCGTCGATGGTCGGCGCGTCGTTCACCGCAGAGACCGCCAGCGTCACCGTGGCCGTGTCGGTCTTCGCCCCACCGGAGCCGGTATTGCCGCCGTCGTCGACATCGACGGTCAGGGTCACGTTGCCGGTGGCGTCGGCGGCGGGCGTGAAGGTCAGCGCGCTGGCCGCGATGAAGGCATTGATGTCGGCCACCGAGCCGGTCAGCGTCAGCGCCGTCGCCGTCCCGCCAACCGTCACATCGGCCGTGCTGGTCGCGGCCAGTTCACCCTCACCCACCGTGAAGGTCACCGTCACCTCGCCGGTGCCGGCATCGGCATCCGAAATCGAAATGCCGGTCAGCGCGGTTTCGGTGTCTTCGGTGACGTCGATCGAGGCCGGCGCCGTGATCTCCGGCGCGTCGTTCACCGCCGTGATCGTGATCGCGAAGCTCTGGCTGCTGAGCGTCAGATTGGTCGTGTCCTTGACCGAGAAGCCGAAGCCGCCCGACGCCCCTTCCGAACCGTCGTGATCATAAGTCACAAGCCCGTCGTCGATATCCTTCTGGGTGAAGGTATCGCCCACTTCAAGCGCGGTGCCGTCCAGCTTCAGCGTGCCCGACGCCGGCGCCGTGGTCAGCGTGTAGGTGACATCCGCCGGATCCGTATCCTCGCTGTCGGAAGACGACAGCATCGCCGAGGTGATCGTGGTCGACCGCCCTCGTCCACCGTCGTGCCGGTATTGGTGTCGACCTTCGGCGCGGCGTTGACCTCGATCGTGCGCTCGAACGCCACACTCGTCTGCGTATCCGTGTCGCCGCTGTCGTCGGTGGCAACGATCGACACCACACGGTCGCCGCCCGGCATCGTCGACGACGCGCCGGTGTAGAGGAAGGCGAGCCCCTGAAGCACCGTCTGGTAGTCGGCAACCGAGGCCGTGCCCGAGAGCGTGTACGTGCCAGCACCTCCATTGAAGGTGTAGCTGATGCCATGGTCGTTGGCGTAATTCGCCGCAGGCACGAACAGGCCCATATAGTCAGACGCACCACCAGGACGGGTGGTGAAGGTCACCACGACACTGGTCAGATTGGCCGAATCGACATCGCTCAGCGCCGCGGAGCCGACAACCGCCACAGCCGCACCGCCCGCTGTATAGACCGGCGAGTCCGACAGGTCGGTCACGACCGGCGCGTCGTTCACCGCGGTCACGTCGAGCGTGATCGTGGCACTGTCGGTCTTCGCACCGCCGGGGCCGGTATTGCCGCCGTCATCGACGGTCACGGTCAGCGTCACATCGGCGGTCGCATTCGCCGCCGTGGTGTAGCCGACGCCGCTGGCGGCGATGAAGGCATTGATCGCGGTCACCGTGCCGGTCAGCGTCAGACTGGTCGCCGTGCCGCCGACCACAACACCCGACCCGCTGGTCGCGGACAGGGTCCCGGTGAGGACGTCCAGCGTGACCGTCACATCGCCAGTCCCGGCATCGACATCACTGATCGAGATGCCGGTGAGCGCGGTTTCCACGTCTTCGGTCACATCGATCGTGGCCGGTGCCGTAATCTCCGGCGCGTCGTTCACCGCCGACACCGCCAGCGTCACCGTCGCCGTGTCGGTCTTCGCCCCGCCGGACCCCGTATTGCCGCCATCATCGATATCGACGGTCAGGGTCACGTCGCCGCTGGCATTGGCGACCGGCGTGAAGGTCAGCGCACTGCCCGTGATGAAGGCGTTGATGTCGGCCACCGTGCCGGTCAGCGTCAGCGCGGTCGCCGTGCCACCCACCGTGACGTCGGCGGTGCTGGTCGCGGCCAGTTCACCCTCACCCACCGTGAAGGTCACCGTCACTTCGCCGGTGCCGGCATCGGCATCACTGATCGAAATGCCGGTGAGCGCAGTCTCGGTGTCTTCGGTCACGTCGATCGACGCAGGCGCCGTGATTTCGGGCGCGTCGTTCACGGCCGTTACGGTGATCGCGAAGGTCTGACTGCTGACGGTGTGGTTGGTCGTATCCGTCACCGAGAAGCCGAAGCTGCCCGACGTGGTTTCCGAGCCGTCATGCTCGTAGGTCAGCAGCCCGTCGTCGATGTCCTTCTGGGTAAAGGTGTCATTCACCGACAGCGCAGTACCGTTGCGCTTCAGCGTGCCCGCGGCCGGCGCCGTGGTCAGGGTATAGGTGACATCGGCCGGATCGGTGTCTTCGGTATCCGACGACGACAGCATCGCCGAGGTGATGGTGGTGGAGCCACCCTCGTCCAGCGTCGTGCCGGTGTTGGTGTCGACCTTCGGCGGGGCATCGACCTCGACCGTGCGTTCGAAGGCGGCGCTGGCCTGGGTCGCACTGTCGCCGCTGTCATCCGTCGCGACGATCGAGACCACACGGTCGCCGCCGGGCATGGAGGCAGCGGCGCCGGTATAGGCATAGACCACGCCCCGCAGCACGGTCTGATATTGGGCGACCGAGGCCGTGCCCGAAAGGGTCAGCGTGCCCGTGGCGTTGTTGTAGGCGACGTTGATGCCGTAGTTACTTGCATCGTCCGCCCCCGTGGTCGACATGGCGATACGATCCGACGTCCCGCCCGGGCGGGTGGTCAGGGTCAGGACCACGCTGGTCAGATTGCCGGAGTCGACGTCGACGATCGTAGCGGATTCGGCCACCGCCACCGGCGAGCCGCCGGCACTGAAGAGCGGCGATGCCGAAGTATCGTTCACCACCGGCGCATCATTCACCGGCGTCGTGCTGACGGTGAAGGTATGCTGCACCGAGTCCGAATAGTTTGCGGACGACTGCTTCAGCGTGAAGGTCAGGGTGCCGGCAGTTTCCCCGCCGTCATGCTGGAAGGTGACGAGCCCGTCGTCGATATCCTGCTGGGTAAAGGTCCCGTTGGTCGACAGCGTGCTGCCGTTGAGCGACACGGTCAGATGACTGAGCGCCGCCACCGTATAGATCAGATCCGCCCCGGTGGCGTAATCGTCGGAGGCTTCCAGCATCGCGGTGGTGATGCTGCCCGATCCGCCCTCCGCAACCGTGGTGCCGGTATTGGTGGCGACCGTCGGGGTCTTGTCGATCTCGATCGTCAGATCGAAGGTGCCGACCTGATCATTGGCATCGGTGACGGTATAGCGGATGGTGCGGTCGGTCGTATCGACAGTGGCCCCCGACGACGTGTTCTTGTACTCGACGTTGCGGAGAGCCTCCTGATAGGTATTGAGCGACGCCGTGCCGGTGAAGGTCAGCGTTTTGGTGTACGTATCATACGAGATGGTGATACCAGCATAGGTTCCCGCAATGCGCGGACGCTCCGCGGTATCGTCCGGGTCATCGACCAGCTGCACCGTCGCCGATTTAATCATCGCCGTGTCGTCGATGAGGAACAGGTCCGGTGCGAACTGCGCATAGCTGCTATTGCCTGAATAGGCACCAGGGGTATAGACGAAGGTGTCGGCCGAAATCGCCGGCGGATCGTCGTCCAGGCTGGTGACGGCGACGCCGCTGCCGATCAGCGCGTCCGAGGTGGCGCCGTCGGCATCGGTGACGGTGACGCGGAGGATGCGCGAGCCGGCGGCATCGGGGGTATAGGCCGATCCGGTATTGCCCCAGGTGGGGGCGTCGGAGGTGGACGAATAGGTGACCGTCCGCAGCGCCGCCTGCATCTGCGCCACGGTGCCGCTGCCGGTCAGCGTCAGGACGAGGAAGCCGCCTTCCATTGCCAGGCTGGCACTATAGGGCCCGGGCGAGGTGATCGCGAGCACGTCGCCGTCCTTGGGGTTGGAGATCCAGACCTTCGCCGAGGTGATCAGGTCGCCGTCGTCGTCGGCGACCGTGATACCGGGCAACGCGACGGTCGGGGCGTTGCCTTCGGTCCAGGACACCGTCTGCGAGCCGCCAAGCACCGGGGTTGTGTCGTTCACCAGCTCGACCGCACCGATATCGATGGCACTGCCCGAAATGCGGGTCGCGCCGGTCTGGTCGGTGGCGGGCTGGCCGGTGATCGAGGCATTGCCGGCATCGATCGCCGAGCTGCCGGTGCCCGGCTTCATCGTCTGGGTATAGCCGCCATTATCCGCCAGCGCCCCCAGATTGGGATCGGTGGTCTTGTCGGTGCCGGCGCTGGTCCAGCCGTTATTGGCAAGACTGTTGCCGTAATAGATGTTCCAGCCGACATTGGTCGTAGTGCCGCCGGTGACGTTCACGCCCCGGCCGGTGTTGTTGGCCAGAATCGTATGGCTGACGCTGACCGAGCCGCCATAGGAATCGATGGTACCTTGATAGGTGGCATTCGTCGCGCTGTTGCCCGAGAAGGTGCTGTGCGCCACGGTAAGCGCCGAGGAATTCTCGATCGCACCACCATAAGTTGCCGAATTACCCGAAAAGGTAGAGTTCACCACCGAGGTGGTGCTGTTGGTGCCGAGCATCGCGATCGCACCGCCACTTCCCGAACTGGCGGTATTCCGATCGAAGGTCGAGCGGACAATCTGGAGGTCGATCCGCCCAGAGCCGCCGCTATAAATGGCACCGCCGTTGCCGTTCGTCGCATTGGCTGTGTTCTGCGTGAAGGTGCTGTCGGTGATGAAGGCTTCGGACGCCGTCGCCGTGTCCGCGAGGTCGAGAGCGCCGCCCCCAGTGCTGCCGCTTGTCGCATCGTTGCTTGTGAAGGTCGACCGGTCGATCGTGGTCGAGCCGCCGCCGGTCCGGGCAGATATTGCCCCCCCCGCCGCAGTCGTGTTGTTGGTAAAGCTGCTATCCGCTACGGAAAAAGTTATGTTGCCGGAGGTATTTCCCTCCACGCGGATCGCACCACCGGCATTCGTCGCACTGTTCTGATCGAAACTGCTGTCAGCGACGTTCAGCGTGGCGCCGGCCGCACTGGTCTGATAGATCGCACCGCCCTGGGTGGTCGCGGTGTTGGTGGTGAACTGGCCGGTGACCGTGTGGATGAAATTGCCGCCGGAAATATAAATCGCGCCACCGGCGCCGCTGGTCGCCTGGTTGTCGACGAAGCTGTTGGTGCCGGTCATCGCCAGCTGGCCGCCGGCCATATAGACGGCACCGCCCTCCGTGGCCGTCAGATTGTTCATGGTGATGTCGGTCAGCGTCAGCGTGTCCGAGCCGGAGGCGGTGAAATTGATGCCGGCGCCGCCGCCCGAGGTCCTGGTCGCATTCTCGATCTGCAGCCGCGCAAAGGTGACCGTGGCATCCGTGACGGTGAACACGCTGCCATTGGTCAGGCCGGCCGCATCCAGCACCCGGGTGGTGGTGTCGTCCGAACGGATCAGCACATTGTCGGTGATGGCGCTGAAGCCCGCAGAGACCGTGAGATTGGCGGTGATGTCGATCTGGTCGGTGCCGACCGCGGTATTGGCATTGATGATCGCGGTTTCCAGCTGGGCCGCCGTGCCGGCGGTGAAGGTCGCCATCAGCCCGTCATAGCCGGCGCGGGTGTCTTCGGTCACCGCGATCGAGGTCTCGACCCGGCCGATCGAAACCTCCAGATCCCAGTCGCCGAAACGGCCGCCGCCATTGGCGGCGACGCTGCCGGTGGCATCGTCCGAGGCGGCGACATCGGCGCCGGTCAGCTCTGCCAGCCGGCCCAGAAAGGCCAGGCCGTCGCTGCCACCGGCGACATCGCAGCCATAAAGCAGGATGTCGCCATCCTCGGCCAGGCCGGCGCCGATCACCGCCAGGTCGCCGGCCCGGTCGTCGATATTCCTGTCCGAGAGGGTCGAAGATCCCAGCCAGATTTCGCCGACACTGCCTTCGGAAATGATATGGACGGCATCGACCGCCCCCGACTGTTCGGCCATCCAGTCGGCGATCTGTTCCAGCCCGTCGCGGCCGGCATCCAGCACCACGATTTCGACGTCGTCGGCCAGACCCGCCGCCAGGGTCTGCCAGTCGGTGACACGGGTATCGATGAAGGCGACCTCGCGACGGTCACCCGCCGCCGGAGCCGCCGTCACATCCGATCCGTCATCGCCACCCTGGGCGGCGGTTTCGACCAGAGCCGTGCCGTCATGAGCATCGGCCGGATGGCCGGCATCGGTGCCCCCGCCGTCGGCGGCGGTATCTGGGTGCAGTTCCTGCGCGGCATCCTGGGCCGCCTGGTCCTGCAGCGCCTCTGCCGCGGTGGCGACACCGGCGGCATCGAACATCATCCGTGGTTCAAGCGCCTGGGCCAGCGCCCCCCGCCGCCCCGGCCGGCGCGGCCCGATGGTCTGACGGCCGGCATGATCTCCCCGACGACGAAAGCGGCGCATGATACCCGTCCCCCGAAACCCCGTGACGACCGGGCGACATGATCTCCACCCCCGGTCTGACTGTCATTCCCGCGGCGCCGGCGGTTCTTCGTCACGAAGTGCCGCATATCGCAACGATACACCTGTCCAGCCGGACGCAGCGTACCTTCGTCGGGTTTTCGTTAACCTAGCTGAACCTTACTGACCCGAAAAGCGGCTTTCGGGGCGTGCGCCCGGCGAAGCGGTGCTCCAGAAGATTGATTCGGCGCGTTTTTCAACGATCCCAAGCATTTGAGCTATATCAACGGCCATTAACCTCGCCCTGACATCACGGGCAAGACTCCTGTCGCAAACCGTGCGACATTAATCACGCACGGCAACCGCCAAGCGAAACGGCGGGAATGCGCCGCAGATGCATGCAATCCAGGCTGGTGCGGCCAGGCTGGTGCGGGGCTGCATCCCGCGGGGTCTGCCGCCGGTCAACCATCGGGATGTGGGATGTTCGAGAACTTCACCTTTGAAACCTTCGCGCCGCATGTCGGCACCGAATTCCATGTGCGCCTGCCCCAGGGCAATCTGCCGCTGACCCTGGTTTCCGCCCAGCCCGGTATCCAGGCCATGTTGACCGGCCAGCGCCGCCTGGGCTTCAGCCTGATCTTCCGCGGCCCCCCCCAGATCTATCTGCCGGCCAACAGCTACGACATCGCCCATCCCCGGCTGGGGCTGCTGAAGATGATGTTCATCTGCCCGGTGATCGCGCCGGTCGATCCGTCGACCGGGCGGCCGGCGCCCGGCAATCACTACGAAGCGATTTTCAACTGAAGCCTGCATGTGCCACCGGCTGCGGCCCGGCCGGGCGACCGGATCGCCACGTCGCGACGACAGCCATGTCGACAATCAAGACGGAACAGGACGAGGACGGAGACCGGATATGGATGCACCCTTCATCGCCAGCATCGTGACCTGGATGCCGGATTTCGCCCCCAAGGGCTGGGCTTTCTGCCAGGGGCAGATCCTGTCGATCGCCCAGAACCAGGCGGTATTCGCGCTGATCGGCACCACCTATGGCGGCAACGGCACCACCACTTTCGCCCTGCCCGACCTGCGCAGCCGGATCCCGATCGGCGCGGGCAACGGGCCCGGCCTGTCGCCGGTCCGGCTGGGCGAAGCGGCCGGCGCCGAAACCCAGACCATGACCGATCAGACCCTGCCGGCCCATACCCATTTCGCCCTGCCCCAGCTGCACCCGGTGCTGCCGCTGTCGACCGCCCCGGCCACGGCGCCCGATCCGGCCACCGGCGTGCTCGCCACCGGATCGGTCCGCATCGGCAGCGGCCCCACAGCCCAGACCTTCCCGGTGTCGAATTTCACCACCGCCCAGGCCAATGCCGTGCTGCCGGTCACCATACCGGAGGATCTGACCGCCACCCCCACCGGCAACTCCCAACCCTTTTCGATCATGCAGCCCTATACGGCGCTCAACTTCATCTTTGCGATGCAGGGCATCTTTCCGCCGCGCAGCTGACCGGTTTCCGCCGCGCAGCCGGGCCGGCACCACCCCGGTCGCCATCCACGGGCCAGGTCGCCATCCACATGGTCTCCATCATCCATAAGGTTTCGGAAAGATGACCCCCTATATCGGACTCTGCATGCATTGGGCGCCGGATTTCGCCCCCCGCAACTGGGCCTATTGCGCCAATCAGCTGATCGCGATCAGCCAGAACACCGCACTGTTTTCGCTGATCGGCACCACCTATGGCGGTAACGGCATCCAGACCTTCGCCCTGCCCGATCTGCGCGGCCGCGCCGGCCTGGCCGCCGGCCGCTCGACCACCGGCACCACCTATGTCGAAGGCGAAATCGCCGGCACCGACCAGACCACTTTGCTGACCCCCAATATGCCGGCCCATACCCATGCGGTCAGCCCGGTCACCGGCACCCTGCCGGCCACCGCCACCCAGGCCGATACCAACGGGCCGGCCACCGGGCTCGCCTTCGGCATGGCGCACACCACCTTCGACGATAACGGCACCGAAGTATCTGTCCCGGTCAACGCCTATGCAGCCGGCCCGGCCGATGTCACCTCGGCGACGGGGGCGTCCGGCGGCACGGTCACCTTCGGGGTGACCGGCCATACGGCCCAGACCCCGATCACCCAGCCCTATCTGGGCCTGAACATCATCATCGCCATGTACGGCATCTTCCCGCCGCGCAGCTGACCGGCCCCGACCCGAAAACAGGAGAGAACCGATGGACGGAGTTTATCTGGGGGCCGTGTTCCTCTGGGCGCCGAGCTTTGCACCGCGCGGCTATGCCTTCTGCAACGGCCAATTGCTGTCGATCGCGCAGAACGACGCCCTGTTCGCCCTGATCGGCACCACCTTCGGCGGCGACGGCCAGACCACCTTTGCCCTGCCCAACCTGATCGGCCGCACCCCCCTGGGCGCGGGCCAGGGGCCCGGCCTGTCGAACTATGCCCTGGGCCAGACCGGCGGCAGCGAGACCGTCACGCTGACCGGCAATAATCTGGCCCATCACACCCACACGGTTTCGGCAGATCTACAGGCCGCGATTCCGATCACCAGCACCGATGCAACCGAGGCCGAGCCTGCCCCCAACGTCATCCTGGGAACCGGGAATTTCGTGCAGACCAATGCGCCCGGCTCCCCCACCCGGCCCGCCAATCTGTTCGTCGCCAAGCAGGACCCGGAAGCGACCCTGCCGGTGCAGATGAACGGCCAGGTCGCCGTCGGCTCGTCGGGCATGAACGTCCCGGTCCAGATCATGCAGCCCTTCGCGGTGCTGCAATACATCACCCCGCTCTACGGCATTTATCCGCCGCGGGGCTGACCGGGCGCCACACCGTCGACGACGCATCAGGGGGCACGCGGAGACGATCCACGTGCCTCTTTTTTTGTCCGTCGCGTGGCCATATGGCCATATTTTCGGCCGCGATCTATGTCCATTATGAACCGTATAGTGACTGGCAAGGGTGATATGGGGTGATGCATGGCTCCCCCATTCCCCGCTCCCCACCCGTTAAGGAGGCGCCAGTTCAATGCCCCTGCCCCTTGGAAGCATCCTCGCCTATGCCGGCACTGCCCTGCCGGATGGCTGGGCTTTTGCCCATGGCCAGATTCTGGCCATCACCGATCATCCCGATCTGTCGCGGTGATCGGCACAACCTATGGCGGTGATGGTGTCGAAACCTTCGCATTGCCCGATCTGCGTGGCCGGCGCTGGACCGGCGCCGATGCCGCGACCCACCCGGTCGGCGGCGCTCTGGGCCGATGCCGCCCTGGCCGACACCGCCCTGGCCAATGCCGACATCACCGGCACGGCCCATGCCGGCCTTTCGGGTTCTGCCGTGCCGATGGCCGTTTCCTGGCCCCGGCGATCGAGGGTGGGCTGGCGGTTCTGCCGGCCGGTGGCGGGGTGCCGGTGCCGCTGGGCGCGCCCTGGCTGGCGGCCACCGCGATCATCCGCGCCACCCTCTGACCGGCAACCCCAACGTCCCCCCCCCCCCGCCAGGCCATGCCCCGCCCGACGAGAACATAACGGTTTCGTCTTGCGCCGCAAAACCATCGGAACAAGGCGCGTACAGGCACAGAATCATACACGTTTTCGGCGTGTTTTCGGGGCAATCGGCATCGGAGCGGGGGCAAGTATCGAACATTTTATTTAAATTTCCTTAAAGCGCCGGGCATCCCGTGTGTCAGACCTCACATGAAGCTGCACAATTCACAAGAACAAGAAACATGTCGTCGCACCATGCTGCATTGCAACATTTCCAAAAGGTAAACGCCCGCACCGCAACCGGCCGGATGCTGAGTGACATATCATCGCACTGTGATCGACAGCCGCAGACTGCAAGCTCCTGGGAGGCTTGATTTTCCTGTTATATTCCTAATATGTTCTTATTTTGGTTGTAATTACTCTCCTTTAGGTTGTAGTCGATTCGTATAAAGCAGGAACATATCCGGAAAATAACGGCGTCATATCATGGTTAACGCCGCAGCCGCATGCGGTGATCAGACCGGCGCAGAATGCCGGGGCGATCGACCGGCCAGGGCCGGACGGGCCCGGCTTCCGGTGAATGCGGTGCAATATTCGCCCATCCCGCCACACCTCCCCGCCCCACCCTTTCGGTCAGGGCTCGCCGGGGTTCTCCCGCCCGGATCGCCATGCCCCACCCTGGGCGCGAACATCATCACCCACACCATCGAAACGCGATGGACATCTCCGGGCAGGCACCCTATAGTCAGGGTCGCAGCCTGGTCGTGCGATGGCGCGGGGGGATGTATGGGACGGAGGGCATGACGCGATGCCGCCGGCCCCACCGTACAGGTTTACCCGAACTTGTGTGGTGTAGATGCGACACCGACTTGAGCGCGGCGGACATGCGTCCTGCCGCGCTTTTTTCGTCGCCCCTCGGATGTGCTGATCAGAAGCCGCTTTCGCGGATGGCGACGGCGATCACCCGGCGCCACAGGCTGGCGGCGAAGCTTTCCGCCGGTGCGTCGATCCGCACCATGCCCCGCAGGGCCAGGGTCTGGCCTGCGGGCAGCCCGGCGCCGGCATCGGGTTCCAGCCACACCCGATAGACCGCGCCGCGCGGCACGGGGCGGCGTTCATGGTCCAGCTCGGTTGCGATCGGCCCGCCATTCTGGCTGGCCAGGGCCGGCTGATCCAGGGCATCCACCGCCGTCTCGGACACGGCGGTCACCACCACCGGCAGCGGGTCGCGCGCGGGGTCGTCGGTCACGAAGCGGCCGCGGGCGCCGACCTGCAGCCGCGGCAGATCCTCGCCCGACACATAGGCCTCGATCCGCCCGCCCTCGGCGGCGACCACCAGCCCCAGCACCCGGGCGGGGGACACCCACAATCCCGGCATCAGATCGGCCGGCGGGTCGCGGAAGATGCCGTCCTGCGGCGCGCGCACCACCAGCCGGGCGCGCTCTGCCACCAGCCCGTCCAGCTCCGCCAGCCGGGCGGCCAGCCGCCCTTCCAGCACGCCCACCTCGGCGGCGGTGGCGGCGCTGGCGGCCTGGCGCTGGATCAGCCTCTGGGTCACGTCCAGCTCCAGGCGGATCATCTCGATCTTCCGGTCCAGATCGGGGTTGTCGAGCACCACCACCGGCTGGCCGGCGGTAACGCGCGCACCCGCCGCCACAGGCACCTCCACCACCCGTGCCGGCGCCGGCGGATGCAGCCGCGGGCTGGCCGATGCCTCCAGCATCGCCGGCAGGCCGATATTGCCCTGCCAGGGCACGAAGGCGAGCCCGATCAGCAGCGCCAGCACCGCCAGGCTGCGGGCCATGGCCCGGTTCATCCGCATCTCGTCCCTCGCCTTCCACCATTCGCCGATTTCGCGCAGCGCCGGCATCGCCAGGAACCAGCACACCTCCACCGCCGCCAGCATGATGCCCAGCACCTTGAAGAAGGCGTGATAGACCAGCACGGCGATGCCCAGGAACAGGAAGAACCGCCAGATCCAGGCGCCATAGGCATAAAGCAGCACGGCGTGGCGGGTGCGCGGCGGCAGCACTTCCGGCGGCTCGCGCCCCAGGCCGAACAGGGTTTCGCGCAGATGCCAGCGGGCCAGCGCGAAGCCGCGGCCCTGCAGGTTGCGCACGCCGATCAGATCCGACAGCAGGTAATAGCCGTCGAAGCGCATCAGCGGGTTCAGATTGACCAGCAGGGTCATGAACCACGACACCGCCGCCAGAAAGAACACGGCGGATCGCGCGGGCCCGTCGGGCATCAGCGTCCACAGAATGGTGGCGATGGCGGCGATGCCCAGCTCCACCGCCATGCCCGCCGCCCCGATGATCAGTCGCCGGTGGCGTTCCGGCAGCCGCCAGGCATCGCTGACATCGGTATAAAGCACCGGCATCATCACCAGCAGGGCGACCCCCATGGAATGCACCCGGCAGCCGAAGCGCTTGGCGGCCAGGGCATGGCCCATCTCGTGCAGCACCTTGGCGATGATCAGCGCAATACCGAACCAGACCGCCCCTTCAAGGGTCAGGAAGCTGGTGAAGGTGTGCAGGAACACATCCCATTGCCGCCCGACCAGATAAAGCGCGATGGCGACCAGGGTGAGCAGGGTAAGCCCCGCCCCTTTGGAGAACATCATCCGGCCGAGCGGCGTCAGCCCGTCCAGCCACATATCGGGGCGGACCAGCGGCACGCGCACGAACAGATAATTGTGCAGCATCCAGGAAAAGGCGCTGCGCTTCGCGGCCTTGCGCTGGCGGGCATAGCTGCCGGTCATCCCCGGCTCGTCGCCCGCGACCAGATTGTTGGCGATCAGGAAACGGGCCAGCTCGTCCACATCGCTCAGCTCCAGCGGCAGGCGAGAGGCGGCCATGGCCCGGGCCAGAACCCTGTCGGGCATGCCCTGATCCCAGGCGCCCAGCAGCGCCACCGCCTGGGGCGACAGGCTGTAATAGCGCCCGCGCGCCGGATCCAGAATCGTCCAGCTGGGGCTGCCGTCCAGATCGGTGGGGCCCGGCAGCAGCTTCAGATCCTCGCGCAGCCGCGGCACCGGTTTGGCCTGCTGCTGGCCACCCGCGCCGCCCCCGAACGAGATGGTCGGCCCCCCCGGCGCGCTGCCCTGCACGGATGCGACCATGGCCTAGAACCCGGTATGCTGGCGCAGCGCCGCCAGCGGCCTGCGGAACAGATAGAAGGCCAGCGGCACATCCGCGCCATAGACCTTGGCGGTGCCGCGCAGCCCCACGCGGGGCAGGGCCTCGCCGGCGTCCTGGTCCAGCCGGGCCTTCAGCTCATAGGCCAGAATGCCCCCCGGGGTCTGTTCCGCCGTATAGCTCATGCTGGTCATCCGCCCGGCCACCGGCTCCAGCGGCCGGGCATCCAGGAACAGCTGCACCGGCGCGCCCGGCTCCAGCCGGATCGCCTCGCCCACCGGCAGTTCCACGCGGATCTCGGCCCGGGCCGGATCGGCGATGGTCATGATCCGCTGGCCGGTCTGCACCGGCCGGCCGATCCAGTCGTCGGCGCGGGTGAAGAGCACGATGCCCGGGCGTTCGGCACGGACCTCCACCCGGGCCAGGCGCTGTTCGGCATACTCCAGCTCCGCCTGGCGCAGCCGGGCGCGGGCTTCCAGCAGGGCGATCTGCGCGCCGGCATCGCGGTCGTCAAAGGCGCCCTGGCGCGCGCGGCGCAGTTCGGCCTCGGCGATTTCCAGCGTGCGGCGGGCCACTGCCACCTCGGCCTGAAGATTGGTCGGGTCCAGCCGCAGCAGCAGATCGCCGGCGTCGACCCGCTGGTTGGGCTGCACCTCGATCGCCTGCACCACCCCGTCCAGCGGCGAGGCGACGGTCGCCGGGTCGCTGGCCGACACCTCGGCCGGCGCCAGCACGCTCTGCGGCACCGGAATGAAACCGGCGGCAACGGCAGCCGCCACCAGCCCCAGCACCAGCCAGCGCGGCCTGGGCAGCCGCCGCCGGCCGGCACCACGGCCGGCCAGCGCCAGCCAGGCATGGGCATAGGCATCGGCCAGCTGGGCGGCCAGAACCTGATCGGCGGGGGCGAAACCGGTATCGCGGGCCAGCCACAGCCAGCCGCGCACATGGCCCTCGCGATCGGTCAGCGGGCAGAGCAGCGCATGGGGGGCGGCCAGCTCCGGCCAGGCCTCGGCCAGTTCCTGTGGCAGATCGGCGGGCGTCACCAGCCGCGGCTTCAGCAGCTCGGCCTCGGGCGCCGGCGCCGGCGTGGCGCCGGCCAGGGGTTGTGGCGCCGGTACAGGCGCAGGCGCCGCCTTCAGCGCCTTCATCTGGTCGCGATGGGCGGCGGCCAGATGGCCCAGCACCCGTTCCAGCCAGGTGACATAGGGCGCCGTGCGCTCCACCCCCGGCACGTCCGACAGGGCGACGGGTTTCGGGCGGATCGCGCCCTCGGCCAGCGCCGCCTGGCGATAGGGCAGCAGACGGCGGGTTTCGTTGACGATCACATAGCGCAGGCTTTGCACATCCGGCGCGCGCCGGGCGGCACGTTCCAGCGACAGCATGATCGAGAACAGGATCGCCGACCGGCCGCGCGCCGGATCGGCTGCCGCTCCCCCGGCTGCCGCTCCCCCGGCTGCCGCTCCCCCGGCTGCAGGTGCACCCGGCTTCGCCGCCGCGGCGGCCAGCTTCTGCAGATCGATCTTGGGCGGCTGCGGCCGGGGATCGGCGTTCATTTCGGCGTCCCTTGCGGTTTGGCCCCTTGCGGTTTGGCCTGCGGCACGGGCTCGCCTTCGGCGGGGCCGGCAGGCCGTGCCGCAGGGTCGAAGCGCGCCGTGCCGCTCATGCCCGGCAGCAGATCGGTCGGTTTCCCCTCGATCGCCGCCAGCACCGGCACGGTCTGCGACACCTGATCGACCCGGGCACCGATGGCAGTGACCTGCGCCTTGACCGTGCCGCCGGTCTCGTCGACCGCGAAATCGAACGGCTGGCCGGGCACCAGCCAGGCCAGCCAGGTGGAGGGCACGATCAGCCGGATGCGCGGCAGCCCGTCCGAGACGATCGCCAGCAAATCGTCACCGGCGGCGACGCCTTCGGCCGGCTGTGCCAGGCGGCGCACCACCCGGCCGGCATAGGGTGCCTCGATCCGGCAGCGCTCCACCGTGGCGGAACTCAGCCGGATGGCGGCCGAGGCCTCGGCCAGCTTCGCCTCGGCCAGCTGCACGTCCAGCACGCCGATCGACTGAAGCTTCGCCAGGCTGCGGGCATTGTCGAGTGCGGCCTTGGCCCCGGCCGCCTGGGCGCGCGCCTGGGCCAGCTGGGCCTCGTAGAGCGTGCAGTCGAACCGCACCAGCAGGGCGCCCTTGGCAAAGTCCGCGCCTTCGGTCACCGGCAGATCGACGATCCGGCCGGCGATCTCGGCCGAAATCACCGCCTCCGCCGCCGGCTCCAGCACGCCGCGCGCGGCCTCGGGCGACGGCGCATCGGGACCCGTCTTCACCGGCCCCGGCACGGGCGCGGCCGACAGGATCGGCGGCAACTGGCGGGGCGCTGCGGTGGCATCGGCTCCCCCACCTGACGACAGGGGCGGCAGCCCGGTCTGTGCCGCCGCAAGGGTGGCCATCGTCACCAGAGCCGCCGCCATGGCGGCTCCGGTCACCACCCGACGGGCCCGCATCGCGTTCCGAAGCTGCATTCCCTCAACCGCCCCTGACTGTTATTCCGGCGCCGTCCCTGTCGCCCGCACGCCGGGTCAGCCTACGCCTGTTGGCGCAGGCGCGCCACGCCCCTCGGCCGCCATGGTCACTTCGCGGGCCCGGCCTTGCGGCCGGCCATATGGGTCAGATAGGCCACGATATGGTCGATATCGGCATCGCTCAGCTCGTCGGCAGAGAAGGCCGGCATCACCGATCCGGGCCAGCTGCGCACCGATTTCGTGTTGCGGATCAGCTGCTTCAGTGCCGCCGGCTGGAAGTACTCCGTGGGGTTCATCGGCAGGTTCAGATCCGGCCCCAGCTCGGCCGGCCCGGCACCGTTGATCTTGTGGCAGGCGGCGCACTGCACCGCGAAGACCTGCTCGCCCTTCCGCTCCGGCGCATCGGCCGGCAGCGTCTCCGCCACCCGCATCGGCGGGAAACGGTCCAGCAGCGGCACGGTGGCGGTGAAGCTCGCCACCTGATAGGGCCATTGCTCCTGAGTCACCCCGCTCGCCGCGGCATTGGTCCACACCACGTAGAACGGGCCCGGATCGGCATCCTTGTCGGGCAGGGTCGGCCAACCACCATCAGCGGTGGCGCCATCAGCCGTAGATAGCGCCAGCCAGGCCCGGGCGCGGTCGGGGCGGGTTTCCAGCACCAGGGCCGCCGGCAGCTGGGCGACGAACCCATCCAGCGCCGCCACCTCCAGATGGTCGTCGGCCGCCAGGCCGTGATCGGCCAGGATCGGCGCCAGCGGTACCGCCTTGTAGCGCATGGGCCGGTGATACGAGACATCGTCCGGCACATCGATCACGGTCAGGTCGGGCCGCTTCAGCAGGGCCTCGCGATCCAGCGAAAACACCCGGCCCTCGATCGCGAAGCTCACCGCCGGCACCTCGGCGGCGTTCAGCCCGGCTGCCATCGGCGGCAGGCTCACCAGAGCCAGCGCCACGGCGATCGCCGCGACACCCGCCCGCACGCGTCTCGTCACATGTGCCATCACATCACCCATCACATCCCCTTTCCGGCCGTCGTCATCCCGTGCGACCGGTTGGGATGCAGTATGCACCAGTCCGGCTTTGTCGGCGCGTGGATTGAAGATCCTGCGTAAACGTCGGTGGATGCCGGTCCGGTGCCGGATCATGGACCCTTGCGGACGAAGCGCTGTACCTGGCCGCCGATCCCCGGCAAGCTTGGCGGACCATCTTTCTCCGCGCTGCGGACCCTGCGCCAGATCGGTTCCAACCATGACCACCACCCCCAACCCGCCCGCCGGCCCGGAGCCGGTCGGAACGCAGTCGCTCGCGGCCTCCAACCCGTCGCTCGCCCCCAACCCGTCGCTCGACCGCCTGAAGGGCATCGGCCTGATGATCGTGGCGGTGGGCCAGTTCGTGGCCATGGACACCATCGCCAAGCTGCTCTCGGAAACCCAGCCGGTGCCGCAGCTGGTCTGGGCGCGCTATGGCTTCCATCTGCTGTGGATGCTGCCGCTGATCCCGGTTTTCGGGCTCCGGCGGATGATCTCCACCCGTGTGCCCGGCCGTCAGCTCGCCCGCTCGGCCCTGCTGATCTCGTCGACCGTCTTCGCCTATTTGGCCGTGCACCGCCTGCCGCTCACCCAGCTCTATGCAGTAAATTTCACGGCGCCGCTGATGGTGACCCTGATGTCGGGTCCGCTCCTCGGCGAAGCGATCGGCCCGAAGCGCTGGGCGGCGGTGCTGCTCGGCCTCGGCGGCGCGCTCATCGCCGTGCGCCCCGATCCGGGCAATCTCGATCCCGGCATTCTCTATGCCTTCGCCATGGCGCTCAGCTTCGCGGTCTATCAGATCATCACCCGCCAGATCTCGCCCTATGACGGGCCGCTGGTCGGGCTGTTCTATGCCGCCCTGTTCGGCTTCACGCTCACCTCGATCGCGGTGCCGTTCTACTGGGCGCCGGTCGATGCCCGAACCTGGGTGATGATGGCGCTGCTCGGCCTGTTCGGCGCGCTCGGGCATCTTGCGCTGATCTCGGCGCTCCGCCTCGCTCCTGCCTCGCTGATCTCGCCCTTCAGCTATACCCAGCTGATCTGGGCGACCGCGGTCGGCTTCGTGATCTTCGGCCATCTGCCCGATCAGTGGACGCTGACCGGGGCCGCCATCGTGGTCGCGGCCGGGCTCTATCTCGCTTTCGGGGAACGGCTGCGCTTCCGTCGGCGTTGAAGAGGCAGCCCCGCCCGGGGGAGATGCCCATCTTCGAGGAGCCGCCAGCCGTGAGCGTGCCAGCCAGTCCCCGCACCGATACCGCCCGCCTCGCCGGGATCGTCGACCGCAACCACGAGACCGCGGTCGACTTCCTCTCCGAACTGGTGCGCACGCCCTCCGACGCGCCGCCCGGCGACTGCACCGCCATCGCCGAGGTCACCGCCGGCTGGCTGGAGACGCTGGGCTTCGAGGTGGAACGTCTGCACGTGCCCGAGGCAGCCTTCGGGGCAGCCGGTGTCGCCGCCGCCCCCAACCTGATCGTGCGCGAGGAATTCGGCCCCGGCCCGACCGTCGCACTCGCCGCCCATGGCGACGTACCGCCACCGGGCCATGGCTGGTCGATCGAACCCTATGCCGCCGTGGTCCGCGACGGGCGGATGTATGGCCGCGGCGCCGCGGTCGCCAAATCCGACATCGTCGCCTATGCGCTGGCGCTCCGGGCGATCAGACAGGCCGGCCTCAGCCTCGGCGGCACGATCGAGCTGCATGTCACCTGGGACGAGGAAAGCGGCGGCGAGGTCGGGCCGCCGCTGATCCTGGAGCGGCGGAAAACCCGGCCCGATTTCGCGATCTGCTCGGGCGGCTCCTACGCCGTCGGCACCCGGCAGAACGGCTGTCTGCATCTGGAGGTGACGGTAGAGGGCCGCTCCGCCCATGCCGCCCGGCCCGAGAGCGGCGCAGATGCGATCGAGGCGGCGCTGCGGATCATGCAGGCGGTCTACGAGCTGCGCGACCGGCTCGCCGCCGACGGCCGTCCGCCACTGGTGATCGGCAGCCTTGCCGCCGGCACCAACCCCAACATGGTCGCCGACCGCGCCCGCTTCGTGATCGATCGCCGTATCACCCCCGATGAAGATCCCGAAGCGGTGGAGACCGAGCTGATCCGCCTGGTCGAACGGACCGGCGCCGGGGCCGGTGCGCTCAAGACCCACTGCACGCGCCTGCTGCTCGCCCGCCCCCTCACCCCCGTGGGCGAGGTCGCCCGCCTGTCGCAGGCGATCCGCCACGCCGCCGCTCAGGAGCTGGGGGAAGAGATCGGCGAGGCCACCTCCCCGCTCTATTCCGATGCCCGCCACTACGCCGCGGCCGGCATCCCCACCATCACCTATGGCGCCGGCCCCCGCGATCCCGAGGACGCCCACGGCCACCGCGCCGATGAACGCATCACCCTCGACGATCTCCGCCGCGCCACCCGCATCATCGCCGCCGCCCTGGTGGAGCTGCTGCCGGCGGGGGCGAGAAATGCGGGAAGGAAGAGCTGATCCGCCTTGAAACCGACCAATCTGGCATCACCCGATCGGGTATTGGGTGACGTCCCATAGGCCTCAAAGAGAGGCATGCCGAAGAAGTGCCGTTGTGCATCGGCAATCTGGCAGATCAGTGGCCATATCCGGCGATCTTCGACAGCAACCCCGGCCAGAACTTCATAAGGGGAGTACCGCCGATCCTGCTCCGATTCATCGACAAATAATGCCCAGCTCACCTGCGGAGCCCCCGTCATCAGCCTCCTGGGAGCATGCTCCGATGCCATGCCCCCATCATCGATCTGACATGCAATATTACATAACCCCAGGTAGATTTTTCAGAAAAATATATCGATCAGATTTGCGGGCTAATCGACCTTCTCCCGCGGCAACAGCGTCGCCGCCACCGCCGCCGCGGCGAGGGCCGGCAGGATCCAGGCGTCGGGCCAGTCCATGGCGATCTGGGTGAGGGTCGAGAGCAGGCACCAGAGCAGCGGCACCGGCAGGAGCAGCAGGCGCAGGCGGAGCGGTTTCAGGGCAAGCAGGCCCAGGGTGAAGAGCGCGGTGGCATCCGGGGTCACCCCCACCAGTTCGGCCGAGAGCCAGGGTCGGCCCGAAAGCGGAGCGGCGAGCGGCAGCAGGATCACGGCCGCGGCCATGACCAGCAGGCCGGCATCGCGGGCGGCGGGCGGGACGCGGACATCCGGGGGCTGTTCCGGCTCGGCGAAGGCCGTCGCCAGCAGCAGCACGCCCTGCAGCATGAAGCCGGCAGCCGGCCAGACCGCCGCCCAGTTGATCTCGCCATAGCGCTGATAAAGGAAATCGGTGCCGATCCACACCCAGACCACCGCCAGGATCGGCAAGGCGATGCGCATCATCCGCGGCTCCACCCCGCCGCGGCGCAGGATCAGCCAGGGGATCACCAGCATGGCGATCACCACCGGGATCTGCAGCGGCCAGATCGCCTCGTGATAGCGGATGAACAGGCGCTGATAGGTCTCAGGCGCAAACAGCAGGAAGTCGTTCAGGGTATAGTCGGTCCAGGGCATCAGACTGCCGCCTCGACATCCGCGGCGATCCGCTCCCGCAAGGCGCGGTCCGGCAGCGGGCCCGATGCCGCCGCCAGATTTTCGCGGACATGGTCGACGCGGGTCGTGGCCGGAATGACGCAGGTTACCGCCGGATGTGCCAGGATGAATTTGAGCAGCGCCTGCGCCCAGCTCGACACCTCCAGCTCCCGCGACCAGCCGGGCAGCGGCACCCCCGCCAGCCGCCGGGTCAGCGCGCCCTGACGGAAGGGCCGGTTCACGATCACCGCCTGGCCGTGATCGGCCGCGAGCGGCAGGATTCGCGCCTCGACCTCGCGATCGAGCGGGTTGTAGGTGACCTGCACGCTGTCCAGCGGCTGCGTCGCCATCACCTGCTCGAAGCTGTCGTGGCGCCGGCCTTCCGAGGTGGTGATGCCGACATGGCCCAGGCGGCCTTCGGCCTTCATCGCGAACAGCGTCTCCAGATGATCCTGCCAGGCGAGGAGGTTGTGGACCTGCATCAGGTTGAACCGTTTCACGCCCCAGAACTCGCGCGTTTCCTCGATCTGCTCCGGTCCGTCTTCGCCCGACGAGGTCCAGACCTTCTCGGCAGAGAACACGCGGTCGCGGGCATCCAGCGCCGCGAGCCCCTGGCCGACCACCATCTGCGACGACCCGTACATGGGCGAGCTGTCGATCACCCGGCCGCCGGCCTCGAAAAAGGCACGCATCACCTCGGTGCAGCCGGCGATGGCTTGCGCGTCGCGGCCGACATTGAAGGTGATCCACGTGCCGAGCCCCACCGCGGGCAGCAGAACGCCACTCGAGGGAATCGGCCGGTGGAGCGGACCGTCGGCTGCCGTCGCCGCCCCGGCAGCAGCGGCCGCAACCGGCCGCAGAGCAAACGCTGCCGCCCCGGCGGCCAGGCCGCCCAGGACGTCGCGACGCGTGGGCCGGAGGATGAGTCGGCCGGTGAAAGGCATCTCCGTCATCGGGGTGGGTCTCCGGTGACCGGGCTGGAATGAGGCGCAGGCCCGTTCATACGGATCTGTGTCGCAAATCCGATATGGCAACCCCATTGTGCCGTCCTGTCGGGGCCGGTCGTCAGCTCCGGTCCTCCCGATCCGGCAGGCGGGGGACGGGCAGCTGCCAGCCATGCCGGATCGCCATGACCCGCAATCCGAAACAGAGCGCCGCCCCGGCCAGCATCGAGGGGGCGGCCGGCAGGTCGAGGGCATGGGCGGTGACCACCACCCCGGCACCGGCGAGCGCCGCGACCGCGTAGAGATCCGCCTTCAGCACCGCCGGCACCTGGGCGACCAGAACGTCGCGCAGAATGCCGCCGCCGATACCCGTCAGCATGCCGAGCAGCGCCGCCATCGCCGGCTCCAGCCCGGCCCCCAGCGCCTTCTGCGCGCCCGAGACCGCGAACAGCGCAAGCCCTGCCGCATCGCTCACCTGCACCGGGTTGCGGAAGCGTTCGATCAGCGCATGACGATAGAAGGCGAACAGCCCCGCCAGGCAGGCGGTGAGCACATAGCGCGGCTGGCTGATCGCCGCCGGCGGCACCGCGCCGATCAGCAGATCGCGCAGGATCGCCCCCCGCGCTCGCGGCCGCAAAAGCAGCACCAGCACGCCGAAGAGATCCAGCCCCCGGCGCACCGCGACCACCGCCCCCGACAGGGCGAAGACGAAGGTGCCGATCAGATCGAGTGCCGCCAGCACCGTGCCGGCGGTCAGGATGCCATCCACGACCCGCCCCGGCTCAGGCCCGGCCGGTCGCGCGCAGCATCAGCCGCCAGGGCCAGCTGAGCGCATTGATCACGCCGTCTTCTCCCCCTTTGGCGGCCAGGCTGCGGCGGGTCTGCTCCGCCATCCAGAAGATGACCGGCGCCCCCGATACGACAAGCAGGAAGCTGATCAGGTCAGGCTGCATGACGGTCCTCCCCGCTTTCCGAGACAGCGATCCTCATGTCCACGATATATGCCGTGAGCACGACCAAAACAATCATGACCATGCCCAGCCGCCAGACCGCGAAGCTCACCTGTCCACCGGAGACGGCCAGAACGCTGAAAAAGATCCACAGCAGTGTCGTGAACAGCACCAGCACCGCAAAGGACAGCATCACCCCGTGCGTCGGCCATCTCTTCTGGCGCATGAAGTTCAGAAACGAGGCGAGCGCCACTGATATGCCAACGAGCGAAAAATGCCCCAGCCAGTTCTGATCAAGGAACGGCAAGGCCCCGATTGCCACCACAAGGTTTAATTCCACCAGGGCAGCAATCAACGCGTGTCCCAGGACAGGGATCAGGCCGAAGATGATCCCAACGAAAAAGATCGTCCGCTGTTCTTTCTTCGCCCGCCGCAGGTTGGACATCGTGGCTCTCGGGAGATGTCTGTTTCCCGGATACTGGATGCCCCGCCGCAGAAACTCAACAGATTATAATGCGCCCCGTACTCAATCCCTGATCCCCACCGCCTGAAACCCGCCATCGGCGGCGATGATCTGGCCGGTGACATAGCCTGCGGCATCGCCGGCCAGGAAGCGGATCACGCTGGCCATCTCTTCGGGCGTGCCATAGCGGCCGAGCGCCACGCGCTCTTCCCACGAGGCGCGGACCTCGGGGCGGTGGACGGCGCGGGTCAGCGGCGTGTCGATCGGGCCCGGCGCGACGCAGTTGACCCGGATGCCGTGGGGGCCCAGTTCCAGCGCCATCACCTGGGTCAGCAGATGGACGGCACCCTTCGATGCGCCATAGGCGGCCCGGCCGCGATTGCCACGCAGCCCCGAGACCGAGCCGATATTGACGATCGACCCGGGCCGGCCGGCCGCGATCAGGCCGCGGGCGACGATCTGGCCCAGCATCATCGTACCACGCAGATTGATGCCGATGATCCGGTCGAGCAGCGCCGGATCGGTGTCGAGGAACGGCACGTCGACGCCGATCCCGGCACTGTTGACCAGCACCCGGACCAGGCCGTGATCGCGGGCGATCGCGGCCATGGCTGCCGCCACCGCCTCGGGCTCGGCGACGTCGAAAGCGGCGGGGGCTGCACGCAGCCCCTGCCCTGTCAGATCCGCCGCCACCCGGGCGGCACCCTCGGCATCGCGGTCGGCCGCCACGACCATGGCGCCCGCCTCGGCCAGGGACCGGGCAGCCGCGAGGCCGATCCCGCTTGCCGCCCCGGTCACGACAGCGACGCGGCCATCCTGCAAGCCATGCTCATCGCGTTCTCCGGTCATGATCGTCTCCTTGTCCGGGATCGCCGTCAGGCCGCGCGGCAGGACAGCCCGCCATCGACCGGCAGGCAGTGGCCGGTGATGTAGCCGGCATCGTCGGAGGCCAGGAAGACCGCCGCCTTGGCGATGTCCCAGCCATCGCCCATCCGCCCGGTCGGGCAGGCGGCGTGGCGCTTCGCGATCATGTCCTCGGCATCGGCATACTGGCCGACGATCTGGGTGCGGATCAGCGGCGTATCCATCATGCCGGGCATGATGGCATTACAGCGGATGCCCTGCTTCGCATATTCGAGCGCGATGGCGACGGTCATCTGATTGACCGCCGCCTTGGCCGCGTAATAGGCGAGATAGGGATAGTTGGTCCAGCGGATCGCCGCCAGCGACGACACGTTGACGATGGCGCCGCCGCCGCCCTTCAGCATTTCCGGGATGGCATGCTTGCAGGCCAGGAAGACGGAAGTGGCGTTCACGTCGATCGCCCGCCGCCAGCGCGCCTCGTCCAGCTCCACCGGCCCGCCCATCTCGGTGATGCCGACATTGTTGTGCAGCACGTCGAGCCGGCCGAAGGTCTCGACCGTCTTCGCCACCGCCGCCGCGATCTCGGCCGAAGAGGTGACGTCGGCCGTAACCGCGATCGCCTCGAAGCCTTCATCGCGGATGATGCCGGCGGTCTCTTCCGCCGCTTCGGCGACGCGATCGACGCAGACCACCCGCGCGCCCTCGCGGGCGAAAAGCACGGCGGTGGCCTTGCCGTTACCCCAGCCCGGGCCGCTCGATCCGGCACCGAAGACGAGGGCGGTCTTGTTCTCCAGACGCTTGGTCATCGGAAAGCTCCAGTTTTTCGGGCACGCCTCAGCCGGCGGCGAGGCCCGGCAGCAGCAGCGAGGCCTGCGGCACCAGGGTGACGAGCAGCAGCACGGCCAGCGCCGCCGCCAGGAAGGGCAGGATCGCGACCGAGCCGCGTTCCAGCGGCGACCGTGCGATCATGCAGGCGATGTTCAGACAGAGCCCGACGGGCGGCGTGATCAGGCCGATGCACAGGTTCAGCACCACCACCACGCCGAAATGCACCGGGTCGACACCCAGCGCGAGCGCGATCGGGTAGAGCACCGGCACCAGCATCACCAGGGCGGCATTGGCCTCCAGAAACATGCCGATGATCAGCAGCAGTACGTTCACGACCAGCAGGAAGACCAGCGCATCCGACACATTGGCGAGCACGAAGGCCGACACCGCCTGGGGGACGCCGGTATAGGCCAGCAGCCACGAGAACAGCTTGGCGGCACCCACCACGATCATGATCACCGCGGTCGAGCGGCCGGCCGAAACCAGGGCGGCATAGATCCGCTTCAGGTTCAGTTCCCGATGCACCACGCCGCCCACGAACAGCGCATAGACCACCGCCACGCCGGAACATTCGGTGATGTTGAACACGCCCATCCGGATGCCGACCAGGATGAAGACCGGCATCAGCAGAGCGAAGGCGGCACGGGCGAGCGCCCGGCGGACGGTGCCGCGGGGCCGTGGTCCCGTCCGCACGGCCGGCGCATCGCGGATCGCCAGCCGCCGCGCGATCCAGAGCATGGCGAGGGTGTAGAGCAGGCCCGGGATCACCCCGGCCAGAAACAGGTTGGTGATCGACTGGTTGGTCAGCACCCCCATCACGATGAACGGGATCGAGGGCGGGATGACCGGCGCCACCACATTGGCGGCCGCGATCAGCGAAGCGGCGAACGCCGGTTTGTGGCCGACCTTGATCATCGCCGGGATCATGATCCGGCCGAGCGCCGAGGTATCGGCCACGGCCGATCCCGAAATGCCGGCAAAGAGGGTGGAGGCGACCACGCCGCTCATGGCGAGCCCGCCCGGCTTGTGGCCGAGCAGCGCATCGGCCAGTTCCAGCAGCCGCCGGGTCATGCCGCCCGCGGTCATCAGCGAGCCCGCGAGCAGGAAGAAGGGAATGGCGAGCAGGGTGAAGCCGTCGATGCCGCCGAAGATCGATTGCGGCACCACCATCAGATTGATGTCGCCGACCCAGAGCAGCACGCCGACCACGCCCGCGATCACCGCGAAGCCGATCGGCACCGCGATCGCCATCAGGCCCAGGATCAGGATCAGCAGGATTTCGACCAGGGTCATCGACGCACGCCCCCGTCACGCGCCGCCTCGGCCGCGCGCATGGCGACCGGCACGAAGCCCTCACCTTCGTCTTCCACCGGGGCATCCGGATCGGGCAGCGCCCAGTCGGCACCCGGCCGCGACAGCCGCGCAATCACCACCATGATCGCGATCAGCACGCCGCCGACCGGCATCGCCATATAAGGCACCGACATCGGCACCTCGAAAGCCGGGCTGTCCTGGAAGGAATTGAGGTCGGCGAAAGCCAGACCATGGATCACCAGCACGGCCGCCACCCCCAGCATCACCAGATCGCGCAGGATCCGGATCGCGGCGGCGGGGCCCGACCCCAGACGCTCGATCAGGGCGGTGACCGCGACATGGCCGCCGCCGCGCAGCACCGCGGCCGAGCCGACCATCGCGACCCAGGGCATCAGAAAGCGTGCCAGTTCCTCGCTCCAGTAGGGAGCGGCATCCAGTACATAGCGGGCAAAGACCTGCCAGACGATCGCCCCGGTCATGGCGGCGATCATGAGGGCGAGCACCCCGTCGAGCACACGCTCGACGAGGCGTCCCAGACGTCCGGCCCCGACGGCGACGCCGCCCGGGCCGGAGTCGCGCTGCGGGGTCATGCGCTCACTTGACCGCGCGGATCTTCTCGACCCAGGGCTTCAGATCGGGGAAGGCATCCGGCATGTCGGCCAGCTTCGCCGCAAAGGCGTCGCGGTCGACGGCAACGAAGGTCATGCCCTTACCCTGAAGCCGCTTCTTGATCTCGGCCTCCATGGCCGCCATGCGGGTGCTGGCATCGTCCATGGCCTTGCGGCCCTCTTCGATCAGCACGGTGCGCACGTCTTCCGGCAGGCGCTTCATCCGCGCGTCGTAGAAGATAAAGGTCATGGCGCCGATGACATGGGCGGTCTCCATGACATGGCTCTGCACCTCGTCATAGCGCATGCTCTCGATGATCTCGAGCGGGTTCTCCTGCCCGTCGACCACCTTCTGCTGCATCGAGGTGAAGAGTTCCGCGACACCCATCGGCACCGGGCTCGCACCCAGCTTGGCCCAGGTCATCGAATACATCTTGAGCGGCGGCACGCGCAGCTTCAGACCCTTCAGATCCTCCAGCGTCGGTACGGCGCGGTTGGCGGTCAGATGGCGGGCACCGCGATAGCCGGCGCCGACGATGCGGAAGCGGGTCTGGGCGGCGATCGCATCGGCCAGCTCGGCACCGATCGGGCCGTCATAGACCTTCCGGAAATGATCGAGATCACGGATCAGATAGGGAAAGGCCTCGACGCCAGCCACGATGCCATAGCGGTCGAGCGTGCCGATCGACTGCAGCACGATGTCGTTGGTGCCGATCGCCAGGCCTTCGATGGACTGCGGCCAGTCGCCGGTCGATCCGGAATCGGCGATCTGGATCTTCACCTTGCCCTGGGTGCGATCTTCGACCGCCTTCTTGTAGGCTTCGGCGGTCTCGTACCAGATGTTGCCGGGGGTGTAGACATGCGCCATCTTGAGGACGATGTCCTCGGCGCGTGCAACACCGGTGGTTGCAAGTGCGATACCGAGCACGGTCGCACAGGTCGCGAGACCGCGACCGATCATGGTTCTGAGCATCCGGGCTTTCCTCCCTGCACCGGTCGCCATGGCACGCGACCCGTTCTTGTCCGGTCGTCGATCACCATGGCCGTGGAGGGTCAGCCTAACAGCCCCGGCCTGCATACGCAGAGGCCCGGGTCCGCCAAATGGACCCAGGCCCCCATGAAATCTTGAAGATCAGCCGTTTCCGTCGTCTCCGGACCATATGACGGACCACTGGCCCCGCCAGCGGAACCGGCGGTGGATCAGCCCTGCCGCCGTCTCTCCGCCGGCGGTTCGTCGGCGGGCTGATCATCGTCATCCATCAGGATCCGATGGGCGGCGCCTTCGATATCGTCGTACTGGCCGCTCTTCAGCGACCACAGGAAGGCGGCGAGCGCACCACCTGCAAGCAGCAGGCTGGCTGGAATCAGGTAGATCAGAACGTCCATGGGACGATGGCCTTCCGGAGGGGGACGTCAGGACCGCACGCCGCGGCCGAGCCGGACCGCGTTCAGGATCACGATCAGCGACGAGCCGCTCATGGCGAGGGCGGCGATCAGCGGCGTGACGAAACCGGCCACCGCCGCCGGCACCGCAATCATATTGTACACGATGGCTGCCGCGACATTCTGACGCGCGGTGCGTTCGGCGGCGCGCGCCATGGCAAGTGTGGTGACCACGGCATCCAGCCGCTCGCCCCGGAACACAGCATCAGCGGCGCCCTGGGCCAGATCGGCACCGCCGGCCGGGGCGATGGAGGCGGCAGCCTCGGCCAGCGCCGGGGCATCGTTCAGCCCGTCGCCGACCATCAGAACCCTGCGCCCCTCACCCGCCAGATCACGGATGCGCCGGGCCTTGTCGGCCGGCAGGGCCTCGGCGGTCCAGCGCTCGATGCCAACCGCGCGCGCGATCGCGGCCACCGCCTCGGGCCGGTCGCCCGACACCAGTTCCACCCCCATGCCGCGCGCCTTCAGCGCCGCCACGGTCTCCGCCGCGGCCGGCCTCAGCGGATCGGCGAAGCGGATCAGCAGCGGCGCGGCCCCCGGCTCGACATACCAGAGTTCCGGGCCGGGAATGTCGTCGCCGGCAAGCAGTGTCGCGGCCCGGATCGCTGCCGCCGTCTCGTCGCTCAGCCCGCAGAACGCGGCCTTGCCCAGGCGCACCGCGCCCAGCGCCATGCCGTGGCCGGCCTGTTCCACCGCCGTTTCCCCGCCCTCCCCCGCCGGTGCCACGGGCAGAAGATCGGCCGGCACCGCCTGCGCCAGCGCCTGGGAGAGCGGATGGCGGCTCATCGCCGCCAGCGCCGCCGCCCGGCCGAGGCGCGCGCGGGCATCTGCATCGCCGAGCAGTGCCTCCAGCCCCACCGGCCGCGGCCGGCCGAGGGTCAGCGTCCCGGTCTTGTCGAGCACGACATGATCCACCTGGCCCAGCCGTTCCAGCGCCAGCGGGCTTTGCAGCAGCACGCCGCGGCGGGCCAGGGCGGACGCGGCGGCGACCTGGGTGGCCGGCACCGCCAGCGCCAGCGCGCAGGGGCAGGTGATGATCAGCACCGCCACCGCATGCGACAACGCATCGTACCAATTGATCCCGACCAGCGCCCACCAGCCGAAGAAGGTGAGCAAAGCCGCCAGATGCACGGTCGGCGCATAGGCGCGCGACACCCGGTCGGCAAAGGCGACCCGGCCGGCGCGGCGCTGCTCGGCTGCCTCGATCAGCCGGGCCATTTCGGCCAGCTGGCCGTCCTCGCCCGCGGCATCGACCCGGATGTCGAGCGGTGCGCCCAGCACCACGGCGCCGCCGGTCACCCGGTCGCCGGGCACCACCATCCGCGGCAGGCTTTCGCCGGTCACAAGGCTCTGGTCGATCTCGCCCTCGCCGCGCAGCACCACGCCGTCGACGCCGATCCGCTCCCCTGCCGCCACCCGGGCGATCATGCCCGGCCGCACATCGGATGCCGCCAGCCGGCGCAGCGCGCCGGTCGCCTGGTCCAGGATCGAGACCGGCTGACGCGCCAGCGCGATCAGCTCCGCCACGGTGCGGCGGGCCTGGCCGCGGGCGCGGGCATCCAGCACCCGGCCGATCAGCAGGAAGAACAACAGCATGGTGGCGCTGTCGAAATAGGCATGCATCTCGCCGCGCCAGGTATGGGCCAGAGAGGCCGCGGCGGTCAGGATCACGCCAATGGAAATCGGCACATCCATGTTGGTGCGCCCGCGCGACACCGCCGCCCAGGCCGATTTGAAGAAAGGCCGACCGGCATAGGCGATGGCCGGCAGTGCGATCAGTGCGGACGCCCAGTGCAGCAGGCTGCGGGTCGCCTCGCCCATGCCCGCATCGCCGGCCGCCCAGATGCCGATCGACAGCAGCATCACATTGCCGGCGGCGAACCCCGCCACCGCCATGGCGCGGATCAGGTCGCGGCTCTGGGCATCGTCGGCCGCCGCCATGCGCTCGGCGTCGTAGGGCAGCAGGCGATAACCCAGGCGCACGGCCGGATTGACCAGCCGGTCGGCCAGCTCCGGCGCCCCCTCCCAGGCGACTCGCAGCCGCCGGGTGGTCATGTTCATGCGCGCATCGGCCACCCGGTCGTCGGCGGCGATCGCGCGCTCGATCAGCTGGACGCAGGCCGCACATTGCAGCCCGTCGACCATCAGGTCGATGGTGTTGCGGCCGCGATCATCGGTGCGGACATGGGCGGTGAGTTCGGGCAGCTCTTCATCCGGCCTGGGCGGCCGGGCGGTCGGGTCCAGGGTGCGGCGGGCATAAAGCCCGTCGAGGCCCAGTTCGCGGACCAGATCGGCAGCGGCAGCGCAGCCGGTGCAGCAATACCGTTTCCCGGCAACACCCGCGGTTCCCCGCCCGATCACCGGCTGTCCGCAATGGGCGCAGGCGACCGCGGCCGCATCCTCGCGGCCGGTACCGGTCAAGGGTATGCTCATGGTTCAGGTCACTCCGTCTCGCCCGCCTTCGCCGCGGCAGGCTGCCCCGACTTCGCCCCGGCATCGCCCGCAACGGGCGCGATCCAGAGCCTGTGGGTCGAAATGTGGCGATCCTTGGCCTTCGTGACAATGACGTGCAGATCCCACTGCCCGGGGCGCACGCCGGGGCCCACCAGCCGCCAGGCGCCTGCCGGCCCGCCCGGCCGCGGCATGGCCATCAGCGCCACCCGCTCGCCGTCCAGCGGCCTTTGCAGCCGGGCCTCGACATTCGCCCCGGTCAGCGGGCCGTCGGGGCCGGCCAGTGTGAGGGCAAAATCGCTCTCGCCCGCAGGTGCCCCCGGCTCGACCGCGGTGGTCACCGTCCAGCCCAGCCGGTCCTGTGCCTCCACGGCGGCGACCAGCCGGTCGTAATCCAGGCCGCGTTCGAAGGGCTTTTCCACCACCACGCCGGTGAAGCCGTCCAGCGCCTTGACGATCAGCGTGGTGTTCACCGCCACCACCACCAGGAAGCCGCCGACGAAAACCCAGGGGATCCAGGCACTCTTGCGGCCTGAAGCTTTGGTGCGGGGCTGCATCGGAAGACTGCGGGCCATGGCTCGTCTCCTGGCTCTGAAAGAAGATCCAGGTGCCCGGAGGCACCTGGAGGGGTATCGGAGGGGGCGCCATGATCAGGGCATCTGGACGGGCGCCACGCTGTTCACGCGCTGGGTGCGGTCGCCGCCCGAGGGCGGGGCCACGAAGACGGTGGCCACACTCGCCTCCTCACCCGTGGTGAGGTTGCGGATATGCACGTCGATCGGGGTCTGCTCTTCCGGGATCGCCTTGCGCGGCATGGCGATGAACATCCGGAGCGCGCCCTGGGTGTCGCCGCGCACCTCGACATTGTCGGCCGGCAGCTCGCGGCCGTCGGGGGTGTGGACGCTGGCGACCAGGCCGTCGGGGCCGTCGACGGTCACCGCGAATTCAGACCCTTCGGGGCGGCGGTTGGTGATCTTGAGCGTATAGCCGTTGCGGATGGAGCCGTCGGACAGGGTGACGAACAGCGGTGCCCGGTCGCGGATGACGGTGGCATCGACCCGGGTGCGGGTCAGCATCGCGGTCAGCATCACGGCACCCAGCACCACGATCAGGCCGGCATAGATCAGGGTGCGCGGGCGGATGATCTTCATGTGCCGGGGCTGCTCACCCTTGGCCAGCGCCGCCTGATTGGCGAAGGTGTCCCAGGTGATCAGGGCGTTGGGCCGGTGCAGCTTGTCCATCACATTGTTGCAGGCGTCGACGCAGAGGCCGCAATTGATGCATTCCAGCTGGATGCCGTCGCGGATGTCGATGCCGGTCGGGCAGACCTGGACGCACTGGGTGCAGTCGACGCAGTCGCCACGCAGATCGAAGCTCTCGCCCTTGCGGTACTTGCCGCGCGGCTCGCCCCGCCAGGCCTGATAGGTGACGGTGACCGTCTGGTCGTCGAGCATCGCCGCCTGGAACCGCGGCCAGGGGCACATATAGGTGCAGACCTGTTCGCGCGCCCAGCCCGCCAGCGTATAGGTGGTGATGGTGAACAGCGCGAACATGGAATAGACCGTAGCCGAGGCCTGGCCGGTCAGCATCTCCATGGTCACGGTCGGCGCGTCGCGGTAATACATGATCCAGGCGCCACCGGTGGCGGCGGCGATCAGCACCCAGGCGCCATGCTTGGCGACCTTGCGCCAGACCTTGTCGAAGCTGAGAGCCGCCTTGTCGCGGCGGATCCGCTCGGCGCGGTCGCCTTCGATCTTGCGCTCCACCCACATGAACAGGTCGGTCCAGACCGTCTGCGGGCAGGCATAACCGCACCAGAGGCGGCCGTAGAGGCTGGTCACCAGGAAGAGCAGCACGGCGCCGAAGATCAGCAGGCCGGCCAGGTAGTAGATCTCGTCGGGCCAGATCTCCAGATTGAAGAAATAGCCGCGCCGGCCTTCGAGGTCGAGGAGCAGGGCCTGGTCCGGACGTCCCGGCCCGCGATCCCAGCGGATCCAGGGCAGGATGTAATAGATGCCGAGCATCACCACCAGCAGGGCCCATTTGATCCGGCGGACCGGACCCTGAACCGCCTTGGCATAGACCTTCAGGCGGTTGGCGAACAGTGCGGGCGGGGCGGTGGTGTCGTCGTGACCGCCCATGTCGATGCCGGTGGACATGGTCCTGGCTCCTCGGGGAAGAGGTCGGCCCGGCCGGCCCTTCTGATGGGACCGGCCGGGCGGGGGGGCGGTTATTCGCCGCCGCCCAGGCTGTGGACGTAGACTGCGAGCATGTTGATGGTGGCGTCGTCCAGGCGGCCGCCCCAGTTGGGCATGACGCCGTGGCGGGGCTGCGCGACCTGGGCCGTGATCTGCTCAAGGCTGCCGCCATAGAGCCAGACCTGGTCCGCAAGGTTCGGCGCGCCGAAGTCGCGGCCACCATGCCCGGTCTCGCCGTGGCAGGAGGCGCAGTTGTCTGCGAAGATCTGGGCACCTTCGGTCTTCACCGCCGGGGCCGGATCCGCTGCGCCTGACAGCGACAATACATAGGTCGCGACGGTCTGGATTTGATTCCTGTCAAGAATCTCTCCAAAAGCCGGCATCTGCGACGTCCGGGTATCCGCATCGGTGGCCGAGCGGATACCGTGGAGCAGGGTCTGGCGGATGGCATGGATGTCGCCACCCCACAGCCAGTCGTCGTCACCCAGCGCCGGATAGCCCGCCTGACCGGCACCGCCGGCGGCATGGCAGGCGGCACAGTTCTCGGCGAAGGCGACCCGGCCGCCCGCCACCGCATAGGTGGCGGTCTCGGGGTCCTTCAGGATGTCGGCGACATCGGTCGTGCGGATCTTGGCCAGAATGTCGGCCCGGCCCGCCTCGACAGCCGCCAGGTTTTCGGCATGCTCAACGCGGGTGGAATACCCGAGCACGCCCTTGAAGTAGGTGGTCCCAAGCGGGATGCCGGGATAGAGCACCACCCAGACCGCCGAGAAGGCGATGCAGGCGTAGAACACGTAGAGCCACCATTTTGGCAGCGGCGTGTTCAGCTCCTTGATCCCGTCCCATTCGTGGCCGGTGGTCATACGGCCCGTGGCCGTATCCTTTTCGATCTTGGTCGGCATGGCGCCAGTCCTTCAGGCGTCGTCGTCGCGAAGCGGGATGCGGGAGGCGCTGTCCATCGCGGCCTTCTGGCCGGGAAGGAAGGCCCTCACACCGATCACGACGAGCAGGATCATGACGGCGACGATCCACCACGAGCGGACGAACTGATAGACAGCGACCAGTTCCTCATAGCCAGGCATGGATGTGGCCTCCTCACTGCTGCAGTTCGTCTTCCGTCAGGTCGTTGAACCGCACCATGGTGCCAAGGACCTGCAGATAGGCGACGAGGGCGTCCATCTCGGTCAGCTTCGCGGTATCACCGTCGAAGTTGTCGACACGTGCGCCGGGATAGCGGGCGAGCAGGCCTTCGGCATCGCTCATCGGGTCCGCCTGGGCCGCGAGATCCGCCTTGAGGCTGTCGATCATCTCCGCCGTATAGGGCACGCCCACCGTGGCATTGGCCTCCAGCCGGCCCTTCAGACTGTTGGTCTCAAGCGGCCGGTCGGCGAGGAAGGCGTAGGTCGGCATCACCGAGCCCGGCACCAGGGCACGCGGGTCGATCAGATGCGCCACATGCCACTCGTTGGAGTACTTGCCGCCGACGCGCGCCAGATCGGGACCGGTGCGCTTCGACCCCCACTGGAAGGGATGGTCGTATTTGCTTTCGGCCGCCAGGCTGTAATGGCCATAGCGTTCCGCCTCGTCCCGGAAGGGCCGCACCTGCTGACTGTGGCAGGTGTAGCAGCCTTCACGGACGTAGATGTCGCGCCCGGCCAGCTCCAGCGGGGTGTAGGGGCGCACCCCGTCCACCGCTTCGACCGTGGTCTCGATGGTGAAGAGGGGGATGATCTCGACCATGCCGCCGATGGCGACGGTGCCGAGGGTGAGGATGACCAGAAGCCCGGTGCGCTTCTCGATCTTGTCATGCGTGAGCGCCATCGGATCAGGCCTCCACCGCTGCGGCGGCCGCGGGCTTGCGGGCAGCCACCGGCTCGCCGGCACGCACCGTCATGATCAGGTTGTAGACCATGATCAGGGCGCCCACGAGGAACAGCACGCCGCCCAGACCGCGGATGATGTAGAAGGGATGCATGGCCATGACGGTCTCGATGAAGCTGTACTGCAGGAAGCCCAGCTCGTCATAGGCGCGCCACATCAGGCCCTGCATGATGCCCGACACCCACATCGAGGTGATGTAGAGCAGGATGCCGAGGGTCGAAATCCAGTAGTGCCAGGCGACCAGCGGCAGCGAATACAGCTCCTTCTTCTTCCACAGCGTCGGCACCAGCATGTAGATCGCGCCGAAGGAGACGAAGGCGACCCAGCCCAGCGCACCGGAATGCACATGGCCGATGGTCCAGTCGGTGTAGTGGCTGAGCGCGTTGACCGCGCGGATCGACATGACCGGGCCTTCGAAGGTCGACATGCCGTAGAAGGCGACCGAGGTGACCAGGAAGCGGATGACCGGGTCGGTGCGCAGCTTGTCCCAGGCGCCCGAGAGCGTCATCAGGCCGTTGATCATGCCGCCCCAGGAGGGCATCCACAGCATGATGGAGAAGACCATGCCCAGCGTCTGCGCCCAGTCCGGCAGCGCCGTATAGTGCAGATGGTGGGGGCCCGCCCAGATGTAGAGGAAGATCAGCGACCAGAAGTGGACGATCGACAGGCGGTAGGAATAGACCGGCCGTTCGGCGCGCTTCGGGATGAAGTAGTACATGATGGCCAGGAAGCCAGCGGTCAGGAAGAAGCCCACCGCGTTATGGCCGTACCACCACTGCACCAGCGCGTCCTGCACGCCCGAGAACACCACATAGCTCTTCGAGCCGACCAGGCTTGCCGGGATCGCGAGGTTGTTCACGATGTGCAGCATCGCGATGGTCACGATGAAGGCGATGTAGAACCAGTTCGCCACATAGATGTGGGGCTCACGCCGGCGCACGACCGTGCCGATGAAGGCCACGAAATAGCAGACCCAGACGATGGTCAGCCACAGGTCGATATACCATTCCGGCTCGGCGTATTCCTTGCCCTGGCTGAAGCCCAGCAGGTAGCTGAGGGCGGCCTGGACGATGAAGAAGTTGTAGCCCCAGAAGATGAAGCGGGCGAGTGCCGGGCCGCCGAAGAGCGGGGCGCGGCAGGTCCGCTGCACCACATGGAACGAGGTACCGATCAGCACGTTACCACCGAAGGCGAAGACCGCCGCCGAGGTGTGCAGCGGGCGCAGACGCCCGAACGAGGTGTATTCCAGGCCGAGGTTCAGCGAGGGGAAGGCCAGCTGGAAGGCGATATAGGTGCCCGCCAGAAAGGCCGCGACACCCCAGAACATCGCGGCAATGACGAACAGACGCACCGTCTCTTCGTCGTAGCGGGCGGCGCTGCGCACGGGCGCGGATGCGCGCGTCGTGCCGTCGCCATAAGTTGCGGTCATCGTCATTTGGTCACCGCTCCGGTGTCAGAGGGCGCGCGTCACAGATCGGGGCCGTCGGCGGGGAGATGTCCCTCGCCATCGGTCTCGACCGCTGCGTAGTGCCGGTTGATCTCGCCGACGATGTAGACGATCGCCAGCACGCCCAGGCCCAGGCCGAAGATGCGGATGCCCACGTCCATGGCGTGTCCCGCCATGAACAGGCCGACCACACCGGCCACCGTCAGCAGTGCGCCGATCACGATCGAGACGCCATCGGCGCCGATCGGCCTCTTCTCGCCCTTGTCGCTGTTGCTCATGCCCGTATCCTCGAGTCTTGGCCCATCTGCGGGTGCGGCGGCGTCAAGGGCCCGCTTCGCCCCGCCGGCTTTCAACGGAACCCGGGGCACACGTCACCCCTGCCCGTCTCCATGGTTGCGACCCTATTCCGCCCGGAAGCTCACAGCCTTGACACAGGTCAAGGCGGGTCGTGACAGGGCTGGTGAGGATCGGTCAGGATGGCGTTCAGGACCGCGGCGGATGGTCGCACAACCGTTACCCACGCCTTCCGATCACCCGGACGACTGGCCCCCATGTTCGATGCCATCGATCTCGACACGCTTGCGGCGCTGTGCCGCCCGGCCTTCAGCGGCGATGCCGCGGGCTGGGGCGGGCTTGCGGCGCTCATGGGTGCGCTCGCCCTCGCCGGCCTTGCCGGCGGGCTGATGCACTGTGCGCCGATGTGCGGGATTTTCGTGCTGGCCCAGGTCGATGCCCGGCTCGCCCGGGTGCCGGTCGCAGCCATGTCGGAAGCGAACCGGCTCCGCGCGGGGCTGCTGCCCGGCTATCATCTGGGACGGATCGCGACCTATGCCGGGCTGGGCGCCGTGGCGGGCCTGGTCGGTCAGGGTCTGGGGGACGGGCTGGCGATGGTAGGCCGGCTGCGCGACTGGGCGGCGGTGCCGCTGGGGCTGGCCGGGCTGGTGCTGCTCGCCTCCGCCGCAGCGCGGCTCGGCCTGTTCGGCCGGTTGCATGTCAGGCCACAGAACGCGATCACCGGCGGCCATGGCCGCCCTGCAGCCGGCGGTGTCGCCGGCTTCGCCGCCCGCATGCTCACCCGGGTGCGGCCCTGGCTCGCCGGCGGCGGCTGCCGCGGCGTCGGCACGGGGCTGGTGCTGGGCTTCCTGCCCTGCGGTCTGGTCTATGCGGCGCTGGCGGCGGCACTCGCCTCGGGCCGGCCGCTGGCCGGCGCGCTCGCCATGATCGCCTTCGGTCTCGGCACCGTTCCCGCCCTTTCGGCGGTGGGCCTGGGTGGCCAGGCAGTGCTGCGCCGCCGCCCGGCCCTCGCCCGCAGGGCCGCCCCGGCCCTGCTCGGCCTGGCCGCCCTGCCGCTCATCGCCGGGGCGGCGGTGATGATTGTGGGATGAATGCCCTCGCGATCTCCCGGCTTACGATCCTCCGGTGATCACCTGCCAGGCAATCGGCATATATCCCGGATCCGGCGTCGCCGGCTTCTGGAAGATGAAGAAGCCGTTCTGATTGCCGCTCTGATTGTTGAAATTGATGGTGTAGGTCACGCCACCCGCCTGATCCAGGGCTTCGTCAGGCAGGGCGCCATCAGCAGACGGCTGATCGGCGGGGGTTTCGGTCGGCTTTTCGGTGGTCATGTCGGCTACTCCTGGTTCCGATGTCGGGTAGCATGGCCGGTCCCGGGCCGGCGCGCCAGTCCCGGCCCGCGGCGATATCGCCCGCGGTTGACCGGATCAGACCCCGACCAGCCGCCGCGCCGCGCCGCCTGTATCCGCCAGCGCCGCCCCCGGCCCCGCCCAGGCGACGCGGCCGCGTTCCAGGCCGACGGCACGATCGGCCAGACGGGCCAGTGCCTTCAGGTCCTTGTCGACCACCAGGATGGCCAGCCCTTCTGCTTTCAGCCGGGCCAGCGCCGCCCAGATGTCGCGGCGGATCAGCGGCGCCAGCCCCTCGGTCGCCTCGTCCAGGATCAGCAGGCGGGGATTGGTGAGCAGGGCGCGGCCGATCGCCAGCATCTGCTGCTCGCCGCCCGACAGCAGCCGGGCGCGCTGGCCGGTGCGCTCGGCCAGGCGCGGGAACAGCTCGTGCACCCGGGCCTCGGTCCAGGGGCCGGGGCGCGCGGTGGCGACCAGGTTCTCGTGCACGCTGAGGCCGGGGAAAACCTGCCGGCCTTCAGGCACCAGGCCCAGCCCCGCGCGGGCGATGCGGTGCGGTGCGGCCCCGGTGACATCGGTGCCGTCCACCCGGACCCGGCCGCCGGTCACCGTCACCAGCCCCAGCGCCGCGCCGATGGTCGAGGATTTGCCCATGCCGTTGCGGCCGATCAGCGCCACCACCTCGCCCGCATGCACGGCAAGATCGATGCCGAACAGCACCTGCGCCGGCCCGTAGCCGCCGGTGACGCCGACCATTTCCAGAACCGCGGTCATGCCTCGTCCTCGCCCAGATAGGCGGCGATCACCTTCGGATCGGCGCGGATCGCGTCGGGGCTGCCGGACGCGATCGCATGGCCCGCCACCAGCACCGTCACCCGATCGGCCAGCGCGAACACCGCCTCCATGTCGTGCTCGACCATCAGAATGGTGGTCTCACGCGCCAGGGCCCGGATGGTCTCGACCATCGCGGCACTTTCGTCGGGCCCGAGCCCCGCCAACGGCTCGTCCAGCAGCAGCAGCCGCGGGCGCTGCGCCACGGCGAGCGCGATTTCCAGGCGCCGCCGCTCGCCATGGGACAGCACAGCCGCCGGCCGCCGGTCGGTGGGGTCGAGCCCGAAGCGCGCCAGCACCACCGCCGCCCGCGCCGTCAGATCCCGGTCCCGCGCCCGGGCGGCGAAGGGCCGCCAGACGGCGCGGGTCGGCGCCAGCAGCCCGACCTCGATGGTCTCGATCGCCGTCAGGCTGGGGAACAGGGCGACGATCTGATAGGCGCGCACCAGCCCGCGCCGGGCGCGGGTCACCACGCCCAGGGCACCGACATCGCGGCCGTCGAAGAGGATCCGCCCGGCATCGGTCATGATCTCGCCCGAAATCAGCGCGCAGGCCGTGGTCTTGCCGGCACCGTTGGGGCCGATCAGCGCATGGATCTCTCCGGGCATCACCTGAAACGACAGGTCGTCGGCGGCGGCCAGCGCCCCGAAGCGGCGGGTGACGCCGGCCAGTTCCAGCAGGGCCGCGGTCATGCCCGCCCCCGCCGCCGGATCCGGCTCCAGGCCCGGCCAAGGGTGCCCGTGACCCCGCCCCGGTTGAAAATCGCCGCCAGCACCAGCATCGGCCCCAGGATCGCCGCCCAATGTTCGGTCCAGCGGCCGAGCATCTCTTCCAGAACCACCATGATCGCGGCACCGGCCACGGCCCCGGCGGGCGTCGCGGCTCCGCCCAGCACCACCATCACCATCAGCTCGCCCGATGTCGTCCAGGCAAGCGGCGTCGGGCTCACGAAGCCGATCAGGTTGGCGTTGAGCGCGCCCGCCACCCCCGCCACCGCGGCCGCCGTCACGAAGGCCGCCAGCCTCAGGCCATAGGGGCTTCGGCCCAGCGCCCTGAGCCGGCGTTCGTCGTCGCGCGCCGCTGCCAACACCAGCCCGTAGCGGCTGCCCGATATCCGGTGGGCGATGCCGAGCCAGAGCCCGAGCAGGGCCACACAGATCCAGTGAAACACCAGATCGTCGCCGGTATCGAGGCCGAGACCGCCGATCGCCGCGGTGTTGCGGCTCCACATCGACAGCCCGTCCTCGCCGCCGTAATCGGCGAAGGCGATGGTGACGAAATAGAGCATCTGCGAGAAGGCGAGCGTGATCATGATGAAATAGGCACCGCCCGTGCGCAGGCTCACCGCGCCGATCGGCAGCGCGATCAGCGCCGCCGCCACCGCCGCGGCCGGCAGGGTGACCAGCAGGCTGTCAGAGCCGGTGCCGGCCAGGAAGCCCAGCGCGCCCTCCATGCCCTGGGCATGGTGAAAGGCCACACCCACCGCATAGGCGCCGATGCCGACGAAGGCGCCATGGCCGAGCGAGGGCAGCCCGGCGCCGCCGATCAGCAATTGCAGGCTGGCGGCGGCCAGCCCCCAGATCGCGATCCGGGTGGTGAGCGAGACCAGGTACGAGGCCCCGGCCGCCTCGGCGAGGAGGGGTGCCACGGCCAGCAGCACCAGCAGAACGATCGCCGCGCGGCCGCCGCGGCCGGGTACGGTGATATGCATCGATGCCGATGCATCTGCAACACCCGCCCCGGCCGGATGCATCGACGTCGATGCAGTTTCGGGCTGACGCTCAGTCCCGGCCACCGAACACCCCCTTCGGACGGATGGCCAGCACCACCGCCATCAAAAGATAGATCGTCATCGATGCAAGTGCGGCCCCGATCTGGTCGGCCGCGGCTGGCGGCAGCAGCTCGCGCGCCAGCTGCGGCAGATAGGCCCGGCCGAGCGTGTCGGCGAGGCCGACGATGATCGCGCCGATGAAGGCGCCCTTCACCGAGCCGATGCCGCCGATCACGATTACCACGAAGGCGAGAATCAACACCGGCTCCCCCATGCCGACCTGCACCGCCAGCACCGGCCCGGCCATAGCGCCGGCAAGGCCCGCCAGCAGCCCGCCCAGCGCGAAAAGCACGGCATAGAGCCGGCCGATATCGACGCCCAAGGCTGCGACCATGCGCCGGTTCTGGGCGCCGGCACGGATCAGCATGCCGAGGCGGGTGCGCTCGATCAGCAAAGCGAGGCCCCCGGCCACCACCAGGCCGGCCAGGATGATCGCCAGCCGCCAGGCCGGATAGGGCGTGCCGGGCAGCACCTCCACCGTACCGGCGGCAAAGGCGGGCACGTCGAGGAAGAGCGGCCGCGGCCCGAACAGGATCCGCACCATTTCATTGGCAAACAGCACGATGCCGAAGGTGGCGAGCACCTGGTCCAGATGATCGCGGGCATAGAGCCGGGCGATGACCAGCCGTTCGATGACGAAGCCGAGCAGGGCCGCCACCGGCAGCGCCGCCAGGATGCCGAGCGGGACCGAGCCCGTCTCCGCCGCAACGAAAGCGGCCGCGAAGGCGCCGCACATATAGAGCGCGCCATGGGCAAGGTTCAGCACGCCCATCACGCCGAAAACCAGCGTCAGGCCGGCGGCGATCATGAACAGCATGACGCCGAGCTGCAGGCCGTTCAGGACCTGCTCAAGGACAAGGGAAGACATGAGCGGATGCAGGATCACCGCCGGCAGCCGCGGGATCGGGTGGAGTCAGCTCCCCTCCCCCGCGGCCGGCCGGTCCGGTATCACATCTTGCAATCGGCCGCGTAGGCGTCGACATGGTCGTCGAACACCTTCGCGACGATGCGGTTCACCAGCCGGCCCTGATCATCCTTCACCACTTCGCGGGCGTAGAGATCCTGGATCGGGTGCTGGTTGTTGCCGAAGCGGAATTCGCCGCGGACGCTGTCGAACTTTGCGGCCTTCATGCCGGCCCGCAGCCCGTCGCGATTGGCGACGTCGCCGCCGACCGCTTCCAGACCCGCGCCCATGATATGCGCCGCTTCATAGCCCTGCATGGCATAGACCGAGGGCAGACGGCCATAGGCCTTCTCGAAGCCCGCAACGAAGGCCTTGTTGGCGGGGTTGTCGAGATCGGTCGACCACTGCGCGCCGTTGATCACCCCCAGCGCCGCATCGCCCACCGCCGGCAGGATGTCCTGCGAGAACGAGAAGGCGGGGCCGTAGAGCTTGATCTTGCCCTTGAGACCGGCCTGATCGAACTGCTTCACGAAGTTGATCCCCATGCCGCCGGGCAGGAAGATGAAGACGCCCTCAGGGTCGGCCGCGCGGATGCTGGCGATTTCCGCGGCGTAATCCAGCTGGCCCAGCTTGGTATAGACCTCCTGGACCACTTCCCCCTTGTAATAGCGCTTGAAGCCGGTCAGCGAATCCTTGCCCGCCGGATAATTGGGGGCGATCAGGAACATGCGCTTCAGCCCGGCCTGCTCCACGGCGGCACCGGTTGCCTCGTGCAGGTTGTCGTTCTGATAGGCGGCGTTGAAATAGTTCGGGCTGCAGCCGGCACCGGCCAGCTGCGAGGGGCCGGCATTGGAGCTGACATAGATCACGTCGTCGCGGGTGACCTTGGGCACCACGGCCAGCGCCAGGTTCGAGAAGACGATGCCGGTCATCAGGCTGACACCGTCTTCCTTGACCAGCCGATCGGCCGCCTGCACGGCGATTTCGGGCTTGCGGGCGTCGTCGACGGTCAGCACCTCGACCGGCACGCCGCCCAGCTTGCCGCCGGCTTCCGTCACCGCCAGCATGAAGCCGTCGCGGGTGTCGACCCCCAGCCCCGCGCCATCACCGCTCAAGGTGGTGAGCAGGCCGATCTTCACCGGATCGGCCGCCTGGGCCGCCGCCAGCCCGAAGCCCATCACGATACCCGTCGCCGCCGCGATCATCCGCGAGGCCGCCTTGTTCGTCGTCATCTCCCGTCCCGTCCCTGCGAGGTGTGGCCAAGCCTTTCCCGGCGGCCCCGCGCTCCCCGCGGACCCGCCTGCCCGTCCCGGTGGCCCGGGATCAGGTAAAGGCCTTGAAGGTGATCATCGTGAAGGTGTCCTTGACGCCTGCAATGGCGTGGAGCTTCTCGTTCACGAAATGCCCGATGTCGCGGCCGGGCGCCAGATAGCACTTCATCAGCAGGTCGTACTGACCCGAGATCGAATGCACCTCGGAAATCTCCTCGATCGTCGCCACCGCCTGATGGGCGACGTCATAGGCCTTGCCGAGTTCGCATTTGATAAGGACGAAGATGGTCTGCATGGGGCTCCGACCGGCATGAGATCAGGGAAAATGGGCCGGCGGCAGGGGCGCACACGGCCGTTTCGCCGACCGTACCCGGTTTTGCCCGCTTTGGGTAGCGGCTGCGCCGGAACTCTGCGCGCCAAGACAGGGATTAAAAACGACAAAAGCCGGCCACCATGAAAGGTGCCGGCTTGATCCGATCTTCAGCTCGCCCTGCTTCGGGAGAGTGGTGCGACCAGCAGGACTTGAACCTGCACGCCCTTTCGGGCACTAGCCCCTCAAGCTAGCGCGTCTACCAATTCCGCCATGGTCGCAGCGGTGTCGTGTGGTCCGTGGTTATACGCAAAACCGTCCCGGATGCAAGCATCGTCGTCAGAAAAACGACACAAGATCCGGTATTTCGGCTTTGCCAACAAAAAACCCGCCGAACCGAGGCGGGCGTTTCGTTGACGATGACGCTTCCCGATGGTCACCCTCCTTTTGGAGAGTGGTGCGACCGGTAGGACTTGAACCTACACGTCCGTACAGACACTAGTACCTGAAACTAGCGCGTCTACCAATTCCGCCACGGTCGCATCGGGCGTCGTCGTCGTGGCGGTCTTATAGCCAATACTCCGGGAGGAGCGCAAGAGGTCTTTTTCATGGGGACGCAACATTTCTGAGGGGGCCGGGGCATGCCCGAAACCAAACCATTGACCTGTAATGAAAATGCCATATCCGCCCCTTCGAAAAAAAATCTGCGCACCGCCTCCGCCCCCTCTCGGACCGCTCATGACGCCTGCAAACATTGACACCCGAGCCGCCTCCGGGGCATGCTCCCCCCACTTCCGAGGGGGAGTAGCCGACCGCGACCGGGCAGACCAGCCCGGCAGGACGGATCGCACGTCAACAGACTTGCCCGCCGGCCCTGTGTGCCGGCATCCGGCATGGCGTGCGAGCGACGGGGACCATCCCGGCGCCGGCGAGACCTTCGGACGCGATCGCATCGACCGTCGACACCAGCGCGACGGGACGGCCGGACCGGCCGATGCGTGTCGTGTCCGATCGTGCTCGCTGCTTGCGCGCCAGGAATTCAGGTCCGGCCGTCCACCCTCGGAGGCAGATCACATCATGGAAGCGCTCGCGGTCTCCACGCTCGTCGTGGCCCTGGCGGAAATCGGCGACAAGACACAGCTGCTCGCACTCGCGCTCACGCTGCGCTACCGCACCCCCTGGCCGGTGGCGGCTGGCATTCTGGTTGCAACGCTCGCCAACCATGCCGTGGCGGGCGCGGTGGGGGCCGCCGTCGCCGCCCATGTCGATCCGCAATGGATGCGCTGGATCCTGGGCGCCTCGTTCATCGCCATGGGCCTCTGGGTTCTGGTGCCGGACAGGCTGGACGAGGATGAAGGCCCCCGCACCACCGCCCGCGGCGCCTTCCTGGCCACCACCCTCACCTTCTTCGTGGTCGAGATCGGCGACAAGACCCAGGTCGCGACCGTGGCGCTTGCCGCCGATTATGCGCCGCTGATCGCGGTGGTCATCGGCACCACCATCGGCATGATGATCGCCAACCTGCCGGTCGTGTTCCTGGGCGACCGCATCACCCGGGTCATCCCGCTGGGCCTGGTCCGCAAGGCGGCAGCTGCCCTGCTGATCGTGCTGGGCGTGCTCGCCCTGCTGGACGGCGGCGAACTGCTGCACCTCTGAGGGAAACGCAGGACGGCCGTCCCGATCTTGCCACTTGAACCGGCGCCGCCGACGGTGAACATGTCAGGGCAAGACAGATCTCTGCCATCCGGTGACGGCAGAGCCGGAACGGAGCCCGGGTGGCATGGATGACGGTGGGGCAGGCAGATATGCGGCGGGTGCGGCGGCGGCGCTCATTGCCCCGGCGGCACGGCGCCCCGCCATCGCCATCCGGGACGCGACCCTTGCCGATATCGACGCGCTGCTGGCGATCGAAAACGCCTCCTTCGTCCACGACCGGATCAGCCGCCGCAGCTTCCGCCATCTGCTGACCCGCGCCCATGCCGATACGGTGATCGCCGAAGCGGCGGGTGCCGACGGACGGATGGTCGTCGCCGGTTATGCGATGGTGCTCTACAACACCGGCACCCGGCTCGCCCGGCTCTATTCCATCGCCACCGCCCCCGGCTGGCGCGGGGCGGGGATCGGCGGCCGGCTGCTGGCCGAGGTGGAGGCCCGCTCGCGGGCGGCCGAGGCCACCACCATCCGCCTGGAAGTCCGTGCCGACGCGCCCGATGTGGCGGCAATCTATGAACATGCCGGCTATCGCCGCTTCGGCCGCTATGTCGCCTATTACGAAGATGCGGTGGATGCGATCCGCATGGAGAAGTCGCTGGCCCGGCGCCTGGATCCGTCGCGCGACCGCGTGCCCTATGTGGAACAGAGCCTGCCCTTCACCTGCGGGCCGGCGGCGCTGATCATGGCGATGCATGCGCTCGACCCCGAACGGGCCACCGGCCCTGAGGAGGAACTCAGGATCTGGCGCGAATCCACCACGATCTTCATGACTTCCGGCCATGGCGGCTGCTCGCCCCATGGTCTGGCGCTGGCGGCCGCCGCCCGCGGCTTCGGTGTCCGCCTGCACGTCACCGGCCAGGGCGTGCCCTTCGTCGACGGCGTGCGCAGCCCGGAGAAGAAGCGGGTGATCGAGATGGTCCAGGCCGAATTCGTGCGCGAGATCGCGGACGAGCCGCTGATCACCCTCGACGAACGGCCGGCCACGCTCGACGACATCGCCACGGCCCTCGGCCAGGGCGAGATCCCGCTGCAGCTGGTCAGTTCCTGGCGCTTCGACCGGCAGAAGGCACCGCATTGGGTGGTGGTGGTCGCGGTGGACGACGCCTGCGTTCACATCCATGATCCCTTCGTCGACCGCGACGAAGGCCGCGCCCCCATCGACTGCATCCGCATCCCCGTCCCCCGCCGCGATTTCGAGCGCATGTCGCGCTATGGCCGCGCGGGGCTGCGTGCCACACTCCTCATCTCCTCCCTTCCCACCCCGGGTTCCTGAGCCAATGCACCGGCATATCGTCATCGTCGACCGCCCCGAGGATCGGGCATCGGTACCTGCCGCCACGGGCCGCGTGGTGCTGACGGCGCGCGAATACGTCGAGGCGCCGCCGCCCGAAAAGCCCGGCGCCAAGGTGGTGAACCTGGTGCGGGACCACCATTATCTCTCGCTCGGCTATTACGCCTCTCTGCTGGCGGAAGGCCGGGGCGAGAAGGTCATCCCCACCCCCCATGCCCTGACCGAGATTTCCTCGAAGCGCATCTACGCCCATGCGCTGCCCGAGTTGACGGCAATCGCCCGGCGGCATCTGCTGGCGCCGGCAGACGGCGGCGCGGTCGCCCGCACGGTCACGGTGATCTTCGGCGAGACCTGCGAGGCCGAGACCGCAGCGCTGGGCCGGCGGGCCTTCGAGCTGTTCCGCCTGCCGCTGATGGCGCTGCACCTCACCTACGGCGCGTCGGAACCGGCCGCCGGCGGCCGTCTGGGCTGGACGGTGCGCTCCATGCGCAGCCGCAGCCTGCGCGGGCTGGATGCGGCCGAACGCGGCCGGTTCGACACAGCGCTCGACCGCTTCACCTCCGATCGCTGGCGCGACCCGAAACCGCGCCCCGGCAGCCGCTACAGCCTGGCCATCCTGCACGACCCCAACGACCCGCTGCCGCCGTCGAACCCCAAGGCGCTGGAGCGGTTCCGCAGGATCGGCCGGACCCTCGGCATGGAAGTGGAGCTGATCACCCGGCGCGACTATCCGCGGCTGGCCGAATACGATGCGCTGTTCATCCGCGAGACCACCCGGATCGACCACCACACCTTCCGCTTCGCGACCAGGGCGCAGCAGGAAGGCATGCCGGTGATCGACGATCCGCAGTCGATCGTCCGCTGCACCAACAAGATCTATCTGGCCGAGCTGCTGCGCACCCACGACCTGCCGGCGCCGCGCACCATGATCCTGCATCGCGACCGGCTGCTGGAGGCCGAAGCGCTGGGCTATCCGATCGTGCTGAAGATCCCCGACGGCGCCTTTTCGGACGGTGTCTTCAAGGCCGAGAACCGCGAGCAGCTGGTGGCACTGGGCGCCCGGGTCTTCGCCCGCAGCGAGCTGGCACTGGCCCAGTCCTTCGTCTACACCGCCTTCGACTGGCGGGTCGGCATCCTGAACCGGCAGCCGATCTATGCCTGCCAGTATTTCATGTCGCGCAACCACTGGCAGATCGTGAAGCATGGCGGCGACGGCCGCATCGACGAGGGGCGCTTCCGCACCTTCGGCGTCGACGAGGCCCCGGCCGAGGTGATCGATGCCGCCCTGCGCGCAGCCGCCCCGATCGGCGACGGGCTCTATGGCGTCGATCTGAAGCAGAATGCCGAGGGCGTGTTCGTGATCGAGGTGAACGACAACCCGAACATCGATGCCGGGGTCGAGGATGCGGTGCTGAAGGACGAGTTGTACCGGATCGTGCTGAGGGAGTTCATTCGCAGGATCGATGCCGCCAGGGCAGGTGCTGCGACGTAATGTCGCAGATCTGAGAGGCGCCCCGCATCCCTACACTGCGCCGATGACGGGGCACGGGCGGCGGACCGCAGACCAGGGCAGGCATGCTCACCAACCGGCACGGCGCGTTCTGCGCCGCGCAGCGGGCTGGCTGGCGCTTTTTGCCCTGCTGCTGACCCAGCCCGCCATGCTGGCCGGCATGACCATGGCCGAGGCCGGCCCCGTCGCCATGGGTGCCGCGGCCAGGAAAGGCCCATGTCCGGGCCCTGCGACCGGCGCGCCCCGCCTGTCGCCACCGGCCGACCCGCCGTCGCCGTCGCCGTCCGCGCGCCCCGCCCGCCCCCTGATCCCGCAGACCCCCCTTCCGGTTTCCAGGATCAGGACACAAGACCAGATGATGACCCGTCTTCCGCCCCGCGGCGGCCGTCCCCGGCCGGCCGTGCGCTGCCTGCTGTCGGCCACGGCCGTCACCGCCCTCACCCCGCTTGCAGCCCTAACCCCGCTTGCAGCCCTGGCCGAGGATGCCGCCACGGCGCTCCCCCGGCTTCAGGTCGAGGCACCGGCCACGGCCTCGCGCACGGCGCCCGATGCCGCAACCCGCGCGGCCGAGCTGGAGGCGCGCCTGCCCGGCAGCTTCGTCGTGCTGCCGGCCGCCGCGTTCGAGAACAGCCGCGCCTTCACCCTGGGCGACATGATCGCGACCGTCCCCGGCGTCTATGCCCAGTCGCGCTTCGGCCAGTCCGAGACCAAGCTGTCGATCCGGGGGTCCGGCCTCAGCCGCAATTTCCATATGCGCGGGGTGAAGCTCAGCCTCGATGGTCTGCCGATCAACACCAATGACGGCGCCGGCGACTTCCAGCAGATCGACCCGCTGACCCTGCGCCAGGTGGAGGTGCTGAAAGGCGCCAACGCGATGTCCGATGGCGTGTCGATGCTGGGCGGCGAGATCCGGATGGAAAGCCGGACGGGGTTGAGCGATCCCGGCGTCACCGCCCGTGCCGAGACCGGCAGCTTCGGCTTCGTGCGCACCCATGCGGGTTTCGGCGTGGCCGAGGGCCGGATGGATGCCCATCTTTCGGCGACGCTCAGCCGCGAGGACGGATTTCGCGAGCATTCGGCCCATGACAACAAGACCTTCGCCGGCAATCTCGGCTGGCGGGTGAGCGATGCGGTCGAAACCCGGCTCTATCTGGGCTATGACGATCTCTGGCAGGAACTGCCGAGTGCGCTCACCCTGGATCAGGCGCTGAACCGGCCGCGGAGCACGGCGGCGGGCAACATCACCGGCGACCAGCGCCGCGACATCACCTCGATCCGGCTCGCCAATCGCTGGTCGATCTCGCTGGGCGAGGCGACGGAGCTGGAACTCGGCGGCTGGGTGCTCGACAAATCGCTCTACCACCCGATCTTCCAGGTGCTCGACTACGACTATCTGGATGGCGGCGTGCAGGCGAAGCTTTCCACCGCCACGGAATTCGCCGGCATGTCGCACGGCCTCACCTTCGGGGTGCGGCTGGCCGGCGGCGAGACCGATGCCCGACGCTATGTGAACATCGGCGGCAGCCGCGGCGCACTCACCGCCGAGGGCACCGAACGCGGCCGCACCTACGAGGCCTGGGCGGAAGACGCGATCGGCCTGACCCCCGCCCTCACCCTGGTGCTGGGCCTGCAGGCGATGCATGCGACCCGCGGCTATGACGATGCCTTCCTGTCGGATGGCGATGATTCGGGCGAGGCGCGCTATGACGAACTCAACCCGCGCCTGGGGCTGATCTGGCAGGCGGCACCCGACTGGCAGCTCTATGGCAACCTCTCGCGCAGCGCCGAACCGCCGACCCTGTCGGAGGTGAACCCGAGCACGGCCCCCGGCTTCGCCGATATCGACGCCCAGACCGCCTGGACGCTGGAAATCGGCAGCCGCGGCCGCATCGGCCGGCTGGGCTTCGATGTGGCGGTGTTCGAATCGCACCTGCGCGACGAACTCCAGACCTTCGGCACGATCACCGGCGGCACCACCACCATCAATGCCGACCGCACGATCCATCGCGGGCTGGAAGCCGGTTTCGACCTGACGCTGACCGAGGCGCTGGCGCTCAAGGCCTCCTACACCTGGTCGGATTTCCGCTTCGACGATGACCCGACCTATGGCGACAACGCCCTGCCCGGCGTGCCGCCGCACCGGGTGTATGCCGAACTGCGCTGGCAGCCGGCCCCGGGCGCCTGGATCGCGCCCAATGTCGAATGGGTGCCGGTCGACTATGCCGTCGACAATGCCGAAAGCCTGGACGCGCCCGGCTATACCCTGCTCGGCATCCGGGCCGGCTGGGAACCGGTCAGCGGCGTGACCCTGTTCCTGGACGGCCGCAACCTGACCGACGAGGACTACATCGCCACCACCAGCGTCGCCCCCACCGCGGATGCCAACGCCGCCCTGTTCTATCCGGGCAACGGCGCCGCGATCTATGGGGGGATTTCGTACCGTTTCTGAGCCGTCAGCCGGCGTGGGGCTTGGCGGTAAGGTCCAGCCCCACGGCCTTCATGATCGCGAGAACCGTCTGCAGGCTGGGATTACCATTCCTGGCGAACGACATGTGCAACTGCTCTCGCGAAAGGCCGGTCTTTGTCGCCACATCGGCCATCCCTTTCGCACGGGCGACCACCCCCAGAGCATTGGCGATATATGCCGCGTCGCCGGTCTCCAGGGCCTCCGCCATAAACAGCGCAATCCCGTCCTCAGAGACCAGATCCTCCGCCGGATCGTAGATGCTCAACACATCAGCCATAATCATCATCCAGTTTGGCCGCAAGCTGCTTTGCCATCACGATATCGCGGTCCTGTCTGCCTTTGTCGCCAGCGCAGAGAAGCACGATCACCACGCTGCCCCGCCTGGTAAAATACACGCGATAGCCGGGCCCGAAATGGATGCGCAGCTCACTCACCCCACCGCCGACCGGCGATACATCCCCGGCATGACCGGCAGCCAGACGGTTCAAACGCGACGCGATAAGCGCCCGGGCCCGGTCGTCCCTGAGCCGCGCTCGCCACTTCCGGAAGGTTTCGGTCTGCCGCAGCTCGAACATGAATTAAGTCTGCCACGCACCGCCTGCAAGATGCCAGAGCGGCCTTACGCCCCAAACACCGTCTTGGTGATCCGTGCCGCGGCATAGACCGTGTCGCCCAGCCGGGCCTCGGCGTCGAGGAAGGCGACGCGGCGGCCGCTGCGGATGACACGGGCGTGGAAGCGCAGATCGGCGCCGATGGGGGCCGGGCGCATCACGCTGACGAAGATGTCGTGGGTAGAGGCGTTGGCGCCGTCGGGCAGATGCGGCAGCAGGGCCAGATAGGCGGCAGGATCCAGCAGGCCGTAGAGCACGCCGCCATGGACCGTGCCGGCGGGGGTGGCATGGCGGGCATCCAGGCGCAGGCGCGATTCGGCACCGTCGCGGGTGATGCGCACCAGTTCGAACCCCATCAGCCGCTGGAAGGGCAGGCTCAGTACCAGTTCGACATCGGCGCGGCGGGCGGCGGGAAAGTCGGGGCCGAGCGCGCCCTCCGGGATCAGCGGGCCCGGATGTTCGACGGAGGCGGCCGCGGCGGCAAGCGCCGCGGCCAGATCGGGGAGAGGTCGGGTCACGAGGACGGTGTTCCGTGGCTGTCTGCAATACCGGTCGGGATCAGGCGGCCGCTTCGGCGAGCGCCCGGTCGCGCAGATCGCGCTTCAGCAGCTTGCCGTTGGCGTTCCGCGGCAGCGGATCGGCGCCGAAGGTGAAATAGTCGGGCACCTTGTAGTCCGACAGCCGGGCGGCGAGGAAGGATTTCAGGGTGGCGGCCACCTCGTCCTCGGTCTTCTCCAGCCCCTCGCCCTTCAGCATCACGAAGCAATGGGTGCGCTCTCCCAGCACCGGGCAGGGCCGCGAGACGATGGCGCTTTCCGACACCCAGGGATGGAAGGAGAGTTCGCTTTCGACCTCGGCCGAGAAGATCTTATAGCCGCCGCGATTGATCATGTCCTTGCGGCGATCGAAGACCTTCACATAGCCGGCCTCGTCCATCGAGCCGATATCGCCCGAGCGCCAGAAACCCGAGACGAAATTCTCGGCATTGGCATCCGGCCGTGCCCAATAGCCCTTCACCACCATCGGCCCGCGGATCCACAGCTCACCCGCCTCTCCCGCGATTGATCATGTCCTTGCGGCGATCGAAGACCTTCACATAGCCGGCCTCGTCCATCGAGCCGATATCGCCCGAGCGCCAGAAACCCGAGACGAAATTCTCGGCATTGGCATCCGGCCGTGCCCAATAGCCCTTCACCACCATCGGCCCGCGGATCCACAGCTCACCCGCCTCTCCGGGCTGTTGGCGCGCATCCAGAACTGACCCACTTTCGGCGGTGATGCGCGGGTAAAACTGACCCACCTGAAGCCCACATCCTGAGCATCTTTTGCTCGGGGGATTTCAGGA
>NC_017959.1:0-77500 GCF_000264455.2 Tistrella mobilis KA081020-065
ATGACACGCCAGCTTCTCGCAATCCTTGTTGCGATGACATGCCTCTTTGCGGTGCAGCCCGTGGATGCGCGGGCTGAGGAGACTGTGCTGACATGCCGGATCGAGGGGCATGATCGCGAGGCTTCGGTAGCCATTGCCGGGGACAGCGCCGTCTATCGCTACGGCCCGCCCGGCGGGCAGGCCGAGCTGACCCTCACCACGCCGCTGGCCGATCTCGACTACCGCCGCAATAGCGGGGCCGGCGACACGATCGACGAAGTCGTGACCTTCAACAACGGCAACACCGCCTATCGTGTCGCCGCCGGCTTCCGGGACGGGCTGGCGCCGGATCCGTCTGCCCTTGTTCCTTTCGGCAGGCTGACCGTCTTCCGCAACGGCAAGAGCCTTGCCCGGCTGACATGTCGCCCCGACAGCGTCAGGCGCACGCACGATCTGTTGCTCTCCCGCATGCGGGCCATCGGGCGGGAGCAGACCTCGGATGGCGAACCCTTTCCGAACTATCCGATCGACTATCCGGCCCCTGCCGACCAGTCGCCCCCCTGCGAGGCGCAGTCCAATGTCGACAGCTGCTGGAGCAGGGGGGTGGCGGCCGCGCGCGGCGGGGATCTGCGTGCGGCGCTCGGCCATTACGACATGTCGTGCGATGCCGGCTTCAACGATCTCGGCTGCTACGAGGCCGGGAAGATCTATCTTCACAGCCGGGCGCTGCGCGATTACGCCCGCGCCACGGCGCGATTGACGCGGGTCTGCGAGGGGGATGATCCGGGACAGGGGCCCTATGCCTGCAAATATCTGGGCTGGATGTCTCTGACCGGCACCGGCACGGCGCGCGATCTGGATGGCGCCTGGGACAGGCTGGCGAAAGCGTGCTTTCTGCACAACGGCATGATCACCATCGACCCCGAAGGCTGCCATTTCCTGGCCGAGACCATCCGTGCCGTGCAGAAGACCCCCGTGCCGGGATTGCCCGACAGCGATTTCCTGGCCTATGTCGCCCTTGCCCAAGGCTGCACCGACGATGCCGAAACCGTCTGCGACGAGGCCCGGACGTTCTACGCCACCGCAGCCGCGCGCGGCGCGACATGGATTACCAGCTGCGACGAAATCGTGCGCGCCCGCAATCTCTTTGACTCCTGCAGGCAGATGACGGCGGCACCGGCGGATTACGAGGAGATGATGGCGTTGCGCCGCAAGCTTGTGGCGGTCTTCCGCGAGGAACTCGACGTGGAGTGATCGGGGGAGAGTAATCGGGAGGTGGCGGGGCGGCGGAGGTTTCAGTCCTCGATCGCCTCAATCCCGCGATGCTTGAGGTCTTCAAGGTGATCTTTCATTGCCTGGAGCCGATCGGCTGGATGACCGCTCCAGGTTGCAACCTCTCCGGTCACGCGCAAGGGGGCGCGGGTGCGGTACGACCTGGTCGGATTGCCCGGAAATTTCTGGTCGGTGAGGTTGGGATCGTCCTCGAACGGTCCTGTCGGCTCGACCGTACAGATCCGGCCGGGCCCGTCTCCAATCGCCAGCTCCGCACCCCAGATGGCCGCGTCCAGCGTGGCGGTCATATAGACAAAGGCCGCTGTCCTGCGCTGCCCGAAGTTCGACGCAAAACCTGGCCTGATCAGGTCGCCCGGTTTCAGATCGACCTTCGTCCCGTGATAGAGCACCGGCACCGGGCCGGTCTTGTCGATGGTCATCGGCTGGGGCTCACCCGGGTTGTTCATCCGCACCGCCGGCGGATGCGGCAGCTTCGAGTGTCGCAATGTCGATCTTCTTCATCGTCATCATCGCCTCGAAGGCGCGCTTCGCCGTCCGGGCGTTCGAACCGGTGGTGAGCTCCAGCAGCAGCCGGGGCGTGATCTGCCAGGAATGCCCCCAGAGATCCTTGCACCAGCCACAGGCGCTTTCCTGCCCGCCATTGTCGAGGATGGCATTCCAATATCGGTCGGTTTCCTCCTGATCCTCGGTGATGACCATGAAGGACACGGATTCGTTGGGTGTGAAGATCGGGCCGCCGTTGAGGCCGACGAATTTACGGCCGAGCACGGTGAACTCCACCGTCAGCTCGGTGCCTTCCCTGCCACCCGGATAATCGGCGGCGGCCAGGTTTATCCGGTCGATATGGCTGTCGGGAAATGTCGCGGCGTAAAACGCCGCGGCCTTCCGGGCCTCGCCATGGTCGTACCAAAGACAGGTCACGAGACTGGTCATGTCGGGTCTCCTTCATTCCGGCCCTGCCGGGGTTCAGGCGGGGACGTCGTTATCTCGGATATTCCAGCTGCATCGCGACGACATTGGCCGTCGCCTCCCCGTAGCGGTCGGTGATGGTCTCGAGCGCCCGGTCGAGTGCGTCGGCGGGGCGCTCGTCCGGGCTGATCGGGAGCCGGCGCTCTGCCGGCCAGCCGTCATGCCCGCTGTCCGGCAGGATATGGATGCCGTTCAAGCTTTCGACGGCCGCGGTGTTCCCCGACAGCGTGACCGCCTGCGAGCGGTAGGTGCGCGACCAGGCATCGGCTACCAGGGCGAGCGAGACCTCGTCCAAGCCCGGCAGCAGGTCGATCCCCCAGCTGTCGCGGTTCCACATCGCCAGACGGTTGGCGAGCACGGTGATCGCGAAGGGGCGGGTCATGGCGAACGCCGCGCTTGCATGGCGGGCGTCCCAGCCGTCCACCCCAAGATCGCGGGCGACGGCTTCCGCCTTCGACCGGCCGCCGATGGCCTCGATCAATGTCAGCATCATCGGCATGACTGCGGTGATGCCGGTGGTGGTGACGACCTTACCGTCGAAGACCATGCGCCGGTTCGCGGCATAGTCGATGCCCGGGTTGCGTTCAAGCATCTCGGCCCGATAGTACCAGTGCGTCGTGGCGCGCCTGCCGTCGAGCAGACCCGCGGCCGCGACCACCTTGGCGCCGGCGCAGACTGCTATGATCCGGGCGCCCTTGCGGAACTGATCCTGCAACCATGCCATCACCACCGGGTCGTCGTCGCGGCTCATCGCCGGCACGATGACGTAATCGGCTCCTTGTGGATGGTCGGCGTCGAATGCGGCGATGGTCGCATCGGGCTGCACCCGAAGGGCGGGATAGAGCCGGACAGCGCCCGGGCCGGTCGCCAGCATGACGACATCGGCGATATCCGCGCGCCGCAGGATGCCGGTCGTCGCGATGTAGTCGTTGGTTTCTGTGGCGTCGTTGAGCCCGACCACGGCGATGACGGGCCGGTCGTCGCCTTCCTGGCGCAGAACGGCCAGCATGGCGGCGGCTTCTTCCGGCGGGACCGCCGGCGCTTCGGCTGTGAGCGTGGCGGCAGGAAGACTGAAGATCCAGCCCGAAAAACCTGCCAGACCGAGCAGGGCGAGGGCAAGACCGCCCCGGATGGCACCGGATATCGACATGGCTGCTGCCTCCAATGCACATGACCGGTTGCGGCGCGCGACAGATGAACCCTATCTGTGCTCCGGCCTGGCAGACATGACAAAAAGGCGGTAATTTCTGCCAATGCATCATGTGGTCTTCATCACCTATCCCGGCTTCGAACTGCTCGATGTGTCGGGGCCGGCATCGGTGTTCAACGGCGCCAATCATGCTCTTGGCCGGCAGGGACGGTCTGCCTTCTACAAGGTCGGTCTGGTCTCGGCCAAAGGAGGCGGCATCGAAAGCAGCAGCGGCATCGTCGTCGACACGATGCCGATCGCCGATCTGCGGCCCGGTGACAATCAGCAAAAGGGGGACGATCAGACGATCCTGGTTGCGGGGGCGGAACGGGCGCCGCTGCTGGCCGCCCTGGCCGATCCGGCCTTGCGGTCGGCGCTTCCGGCCTGTGTGGCGACGGCCGGGCGTTTCGGCTCGGTTTGCTCCGGCGGCTTTCTGCTCGCCACGCTGGGGCTTCTCGATGGCCATCGCGTTGCCAGCCATTGGGACGCCTGCAAGCCGCTGGCCGAGAGCTTTCCAGCGGTCACCGTCGATCCCGATGCGCTTTACGTGGTCGACGGGCGGCTTTGGACATCGGCCGGTGTCACCACCGGCATCGACATGGCGCTGGCCATGATCGCCTGCGATCTGGACAGGATGATTGCCGGGGACGTCGCGAAGCGGCTGATCCTTTATGCGCGCCGCCCCGGCTATCAGTCGCAGTTCAGCCCGGTATTGCAGGCGCAGGTCAGGGGCGACAGCCCGTTTGCCGAACTGATCGGCTGGATTCAGGCCAATCTCGACGCACCGCTGGACGTCCCCTCTCTGGCCGAACGCGCCGGGTTGAGCGAGCGCAGCTTCCACCGGAAGTTCGTGGCGGCGACGGGCGAGACGCCGGCCCGCTTCGTGGAGACGGTGCGGCTCGATACCGCGCGCCTGTTGTTGTCGCGTGGCTTGCCGCTTAAATTGGTTGCGGCAAAGGTGGGCCTCACTCCGGTTGCGCGCCTGTCGGACGCCTTTGGGCGACGGTTCGGCATGGCGCCGAGGCTGTTCCGCTATATGCATGCCGGGACGCCCGGGCACGACGTTGCGTCATGAAGACGTGCAGCATTCAAAGGGCATTTGAAATTCTGGTGGAGCGTTTCGGAGTCCGGATTCCCCCCCTCGGCCAGGTCAACTTCCGGCGTGTCGCAGGGGCTGAGAACGAAGCAGATCCTCATGCCGGATCAAAAGCCTGAGCGGCGTCCGGACATCCTGTACAACGATGAAGGGTTTAAGAGGCGCTCGCCTCATTGACGATTGCCATCGCCAGCACTCATGGATGAGACCGAATCGACGAGGACAGTTCTCCGGGCAGGCAGATGGCAAGTGACGCGCGTGCCGTCGCCGGGACGGCTTGCGATGTCGAGCGTGCCGTCGTGCAGGCGGATGAACGAGGCCACGATCGCGAGACCCAGACCGGTGCCCTCCTTCCGCCGGACCAGCGGGTCGCTCTCCACCCGGCGGAACGGCTTCAGGGCCTCGGGGATCTCCTCGGGGCGCATTCCCGGGCCGTTATCCGTGACCGTGAAGGTCAGCGACCGGTCGGGCATCAGCCGCACCACCAGAGAGATGCGGCCACCATCGGGCGTGAACTTGACCGCATTGGTCAGCAGATTGATCAGCACCTGACGCATCTTGCGGCTGTCGCACGAGACCGCGACCGGCCGGGAGGGCGTCATCAGGTGAAGCACATGGCCGGCCTTGCGGGCGCGGGCCGAGACGATCGCGATTACCGGACGGACGATGTCGTCCACTGATACGGTCTCTTCGTCGAGCGTCGCTTCACCGGCCTCGATCCGGGCCAGATCCAGCAGGTCGTTGATCAGCTCCAGCAGGTGACTGCCGGCACCTGCGATATCGCCCGCATATTCCATCTGCTTAGGCCCGAGCGGACCGAACACCTCCGCCTTCAGCGTCTCGGCCATGCCGATGACCGCGTTCAGCGGCGTGCGCAGTTCATGGCTCATATGGGCCAGGAAGGCGGTTTTGGCGAGATTGGCGGCCTCGGCCTCGTCGCGTGCCGCGGCCAGATCCTGCCGTGCCCGGTCCAGCTCCTCGACGCGGAGCGCCAGTGCCGTGCGGTGGTGGCTCAACCGACGGAGCATCCGGCGATGCGATTCGAAAGCGCCCAGGATCATCATCAGCAGCAGGGTGGCGAGGGCCTCGGGCCACATGGCCGTCAGCACGGTGGTCTTCAGCCCCGACATCGCGTCGATATGGATCAGCGACCAGGGCGTGCCGGCGATGCGGGTGTGGAAAAGCGCAGCCGCGCCTGCCGGCTTCAGAACGCCGCGGGCCTGCGCGTCCATCCGTGCCGCAAGGTCGCCGGTCCCGCCGGCCGCCTGCCAGATCCGGTCGGGCATCCCGGTATCGTCCACGGCCGGCAGATCGCCGTCGCGGGCCGACAGGGCGATCACATGGCCGGCCTCGTCAATCAGCATCTGGGTGCCGTCGGGCAGGTCCATGTCGTCCAGCATCCGGGCGAGCGCCTGTTCGGTCAGGTCGATGCCGATGACGCCGCGAAACCCCGCCGGTAATGTCGCGCCGGCGGCGATCACCGGCCGCACGATCGACACGATCCGCCCCTTGCCCCCCAAGTCTTCATAAGGCGCGGTCCAGAAGGTCCGACCGGTCGGGTTGGTGTCGGGCCGCGCGCGCACCATCAGCTCGGCCGACATCAGCGCGTCGCTGTAGCGGGCAGCATCTCCGGCACCGAAGGGATAGAGCAGCAGAAAGCGCCGCGCAGACATGTAGTAGATCCAGGCGCTTTCCGGCAGCTGGCGCAGGGCGCCGAGCACGAAAGGCTCGATCGTCGCCACCGCCGCCATTTCGTCGAGCAGGGCGGGCATCGTCGACGGATCGTCGGGCAGGCGTCCCGTCAGGCGACCGGTCATGCCGGGGCCGGGCGGCACCTCGAAACGGTCGTTCTCGCGCAGGAAGGGCAGGCGGAGCACCGGTGGGCGGTCCATGGCTTGCGCCGCCGCCGTGCCCAGGGCATCGATCTCGGCCGCCGCCACCCGGGCCGTGGTCGTAATCACGTCGCCACCGGTCCGCAGACGGGCCTGGCGCAGGTCGATCTGATGGTTCAGCCGGTCCTGATACTGAACCATCAGCCCGGCGCCGGCCGCCCCCAGAACCAGGGCATAGGCGGTCAGCGCCACCCAGCCGGTCATCGGCCGTCGCAGCCGCCGGATCGGGGGGACTGCCGGCCCTGCGGCCGGCGGGTCGATGTCGCTGGACGTCTCGCTCGCCATGCCGAGACGCTACACGACACCCGGGTTCCCGTCATCGGAAATGGCGGAGAACAGCCGGTGTCCGCAGCCTTTGCGCCACTTCGCGCACCGGGTGTCGCAATGCTGCCGCAGTCGCGGGCTCAGGTGTCGCCGGCGTCCTCGTCCTCCTCGCGCGCCCAGATCGGCGGCGGGCGGTTCATGGCGTCGAGCGCGCCGTCCAGGATGTAGCCGGCGGCGGCCTTGTCGACCAGTTCGGCACGGCGCTTGCGCGACATGTCGGCATCGATCATGTAGCGCTGCACGGCGGCGGTCGACCAGCGCTCGTCCCAGAACATCATCGGCAGGTCGATGCCGTCTGCGGTCAGGAACTGGGCCAGATTCTCGCGGAACTGGCGGATCGACTGGCAGCGCGGGCCTTCGGTGCCGTCCATGTTGACCGGCAGGCCCAGCACCACCGCCACCACGCCGCGTTCGCGCACGATCGCGGCCATGCGCGCGGCATCGACCCGGAACTTGGTGCGGCGGATCAGCTCGATCGGCGTCGCCACCCGGCGCAGTTCGTCGGAGACCGCGATGCCGACCGTCTTGGTGCCGACGTCCAGACCCATGATCCGGCCCTTCGCGGGCAGCATCCGGGCCAGCTGCCAGGGGGTGAGATCGGGCTTGGGGGCGGGCTTGGACGGCGCCTCCGGTCCGGCCCCCGAATCTGCCTCGGAATCGGCCTCTGAGGCGGGGTTGCGGTTCGTCATAACGGGTGTTACCTTGCGGCCTCGCTGCCGCTGAACGGGTGTGTCGAGAGCCGCCATCTGGCCGCTTTTCCGCCAGGAATGTCAAGCACGGGGACCTGTGCCTGCGCGAAGGTGCACGGGGTGCCCGTCGACCGGCCCGGGAAGCGGCCGTCGTCAGATTGACTGCCGGTTCTCGCGAAACCGGCCGCCGGAACCATTGGAGTGGGGCAGCGACGATGACGCTCGATCGAGCCGCCGTCAGGAAGATCGCCACCCTCGCCCGTCTGGATGTGCCCGAAGACGAACTCGACGGCTATGCCCGCGAGCTGGGCGGCATTCTCGACTGGGTGGAGCAGCTGCGCGAGGTCGACACGCAAGGGGTGGCGCCGATGACCGGTGCCGCCGACAAGGGGCTGCCGCAGCGCCCCGACGTCGTGACCGACGGCAATTGCCGCGACAAGGTGATGGCCAACAATCCGGCCGGCGACCCCGTCTTCTTCGTCGTCCCCAAGGTCGTGGAGTGATCGACATGACCACCAGACCGACGGATTTCACCATCGCCGGTGCCGCCGAGGCACTGGCGAAGGGCGATATCTCTTCGCGCGAACTGACCCGGGCGCATCTGGATGCGATGGCGGCGACCCGGTCGCTCAACGCCTTCGTCGTCGAGACGCCCGAGATTGCGCTCGCCCGTGCCGACGAGGCCGATGCCCGTCGCGTGCGCGGCGAGGCCCTGGGCCCGATGGACGGCGTGCCGGTCGCGATCAAGGATCTGTTCTGCACCGAGGGCGTGGCCACCACCGCATCCTCGAAGATCCTCGACGGCTTCGTGCCGCCCTATGAATCGACCGTCAGCGCGAACCTGAAGGCCGCGGGTGCGGTGATGCTGGGCAAGACCAGCATGGACGAGTTCGCGATGGGCTCGGCCAACATCACCGCGGCGACCGGGCCGGTGCGCAACCCCTGGGGCCCCGAGGGCGATGCCTTCCTGGTGCCGGGCGGCTCGTCCGGCGGTTCGGCCGCGGCCGTCGCCGCCCGCAGCGCGATCGCGGCCACCGGCTCCGACACCGGCGGCTCCATCCGCCAGCCGGCCGCCTATTGCGGCCTGGTCGGCCTCAAGCCCACCTATGGCCGCTGCTCGCGCTGGGGCATGATCGCCTTTGCAAGCTCGCTCGATCAGGCGGGGCCGATCACCCGCACGGTCGAAGATGCGGCGATCATGCTGGGGACCATGGCCGGTCATGACCCGAAGGATTCGACCTCGGCCGATATCGCCGTGCCGGATTTCCGCGCTGCGGTGAACCGGGGCGTGAAGGGGCTGAAGATCGGTATCCCGAAAGAGTACCGGGTCGACGGCATGCCGGCCGAGATCGAGAAGCTCTGGGCCGACGGCGTCGCCATGCTGAAGGCGGCCGGTGCCGAGATCGTCGATATCAGCCTGCCGCATACGAAATACGCGCTCGCCACCTATTACATCGTGGCGCCGGCCGAGGCCTCGTCGAACCTCGCCCGCTATGACGGCGTGCGCTATGGCCACCGCACCAAGGCCAATGTGTCGAGCCTGGCCGAGATGTACGAGAAGACCCGCGCCGAGGGTTTCGGCCGCGAGGTCAAGCGCCGGATCATGATCGGCACCTATGTGCTCTCGGCCGGCTATTACGATGCCTACTACCTGAAGGCCCAGCAGGTCCGCACCCGCATCGCGGCGGATTTCGCGGCGGCCTTCGATCAGGTCGATGCGATCCTGGCACCGACCGCGCCGTCTGCCGCCTTCCGCTTCGGCGAGAAGATGGACGATCCGGTGCAGATGTATCTGACCGACGTGTTCACCGTGCCGGCGAGCCTGGCCGGTCTGCCGGCGATTTCGGTCCCCGGCGGCATCGGCGAGAGCGGGCTGCCGCTCGGCCTTCAGGTGATCGGCCGGTCCTTCGACGAAGAGACGGTGCTGGCCGTCGGCCGCGCGATCGAGGAAGCCTCGGGCTTCGACGGCGTGCCGGCCATGGTGCGGGAGATGCGGGGATGAGCCTGATCCGCGGCAACACGGGTGACTGGGAGATCGTGATCGGTCTCGAGGTCCATGCCCAGGTGTCGAGCAACGCCAAGCTGTTCTCGGGCGCTGCCACCGCCTATGGCGCCGAGCCCAATACCCAGGTCTCGCTGATCGATGCGGCCATGCCGGGCATGCTGCCGGTGATCAACGAATGGTGCGTGGCCCAGGCCGTGCGCACCGGCATCGCGCTGAATGCGCAGATCAACCGGCACTCGGTCTTCGACCGGAAGAACTATTTCTATCCGGACCTGCCGCAGGGCTATCAGATCTCGCAGTTCAAGCAGCCGATCGTCGGCGAGGGCCGGATGGTCATCGATCTCGACGACGGCGAGACCATGACCGTCGGCATCGAACGCCTGCATCTGGAACAGGATGCCGGCAAGTCGATGCACGATCAGCGCCCCGGCGAGACCCTGATCGACCTGAACCGGTCGGGTGTGGCGCTGATGGAGATCGTGTCGAAGCCCGACATGCGCTCGCCCGAGCAGGCCGGCGCCTATATGCGCAAGCTGCGCACGATCCTGCGTTATATCGGCTCGTGCGACGGCAACATGGAAGAGGGGTCGCTGCGCTGCGACGCCAATGTGTCCGTGCGCCGTCCGGGCGGGCCGCTCGGCACGCGCTGCGAGATCAAGAACCTGAACTCGATCCGCCACATCATGCGGGCGATCGAGTTCGAGGCGCATCGCCAGATCGGCATCATCGAGGATGGCGGCTCCATCTCGCAGGAGACCCGGCTCTACGACGTCAACAAGGGCGAGACCCGGACCATGCGCTCCAAGGAAGAGGCGCATGACTACCGCTACTTCCCGGATCCGGATCTGCTGCCGCTGAAATTCGACGAGGCCTTCGTCGAGACCCAGCGCGCGGCGCTCCCCGAACTGCCCGATGCCAAGAAGGCCCGCTTCCAGGATCAGTACGGGCTGTCGGCCTATGATGCCGGCGTGCTGGTGGGTGAGCAGGTCTCGGCCGATTTCTTCGAGACCGCGGCGAAGGGCCGCGATGCCAAGCTGGTCGCCAACTGGATGAGCACCGAGCTGTTCGGCGCGCTCAACCGGCTGTCGAAGGGCATCGAAGAGAGCCCGGTTTCGGCCGAGGCGCTGGGCGGTCTGGTCGATCTGATCCAGGACGGCACCATCTCGGGCCGCATCGCGAAGGAAGTCTTCGCCGAGATGCTCGAGACGGGCGAGACCGCCGGCCAGGTGGTCGAGCGCAAGGGGCTGAAGCAGGTCTCGGACGAAGGCGCGATCGCCGCCGCCATCGATCAGGTCATCGCCGCCAACCCGGACAAGCTGGCCGAGTACAAGGGCGGCAAGACCAAGCTGGCGGGCTTCTTCGTCGGCCAGGTGATGAAGGCGACCGGCGGCAAGGCGAACCCGCAGGTGGTCAACAAGCTGCTGAACGACAAGCTGAACGCCTGAGCCCAGGATCGTTCGGCACGCCGGCGCATGATCAGGGCCCGGTCTCCCCAGGGAGGCCGGGCCTTCATTCTGCGCGACCGATGCGCGCGGGGCGGCACTGCCGCTTGCCAACGCCGCCGTGACGGGCGATGGTCCTGATCCAGGTCATCCCAACCGCAGGGCACCGCCCCCGACTGCTCCGCCATTCGCCCCGTACAGCCCCCCGTCGATCGCGCCGCAGAGCGGCGGCGGTGACGGTGCTGCTCTGTGCGGCGCTGGCCCAGGTGCTGGGGCTGATCGTGCATCTGCCCATGGCGATCGCCATGGAGCTGGCGCCAGGGCAGGTGCAGGAGATCTGCTCGCCCACCGCCCCCGACACCCGGCGGGATGATCGCGGGCCCCTGCCGGGCATGGTCTGTCACGATTGCCTGGCGGCGCAGATGGCGATGCCGCCGGCCGATGTCCCGCCGGTGCCGCTGCGCATCGGCAGCTTCATCCTGCCCTCCATGCTGCCGCCGGCGGGGCTGCCCGCCGTGACGGCCGCGGTCTCGCCGGTGCCGGCCCGCGCACCGCCCCTGTCCGAAAGCTGATCCCGACAGGCTTCCCCCACAGGATTCCATGCTTTCGAACAAGGACCAATCTCCATGTCGATCATCTCGCGCACGCTCCGCACCGGCCTTGCCGCCGCCGCGCTGATCATTGCCGCCGGCACCGCCTCCGCCCATGAATACAAGCTGGGCGAGCTGCATATCGGCCATCCCTGGGCCCGCGCCTCGGTCAATGTCGGCGGCACCGCCGGCGCCTTCCTGACCGTCGAGAACAACGGCAGCACCTCCGACCGGCTGGTCGCGGTCTCGACCCCCGTCGCCGAGGTGGCCGAGATCCACGAGAGCTTCGAGGACAAGGGCGTGATGCGCATGCGCCGGGTCGAGGGCATCGAGATCCCGGCCGGCGGCGAGGCCAAGCTCGCCCCCGGCGGCTATCACATCATGCTGATCAAGCTGAAGCAGGCGATCATGCCGGGCGAGAAGGTCCCCGCCACCCTGACCTTCGAAAAGGCCGGCACCATCGACGTCGAACTGGCGATCGAAAAGCCGGGCGCCGGTGCCGATATGGGCCATGACCATAAGAAGATGGATCATTCGGCGCATTGATCCGATCGCGACGGCACGGAGGAGATCATGACTGCTGATGCGCTGACAATCCGGCAGGCCGGTGCCGGCGACGCCGAAGCGATATCCGCGGTCATCCTCCGGGCCCTGTGGGAAACCAATGCGGCTGACTATACGCCCGAGATCATCTCAGCCGTGGCCGCCGGGTTTTCGCCTGAGGCGATCACCCGGCTCATGGCCGGGCGCCGGGTTCTGGTTGCCGTATATGCCGCCGACGTCGTCGGCACGGCCAGCCTTGATGGCAATGTGGTGCGCAGCGTCTTCGTATCGCCTGATTGTCAACGGCGTGGTATCGGGATGGCCCTGATGACCGCCGTTGAGGCGCTTGCGCGGGCGGTGGCATCTCCCCGATTGCTCGTGCCCTCGTCGGTCACGGCGGAAGGCTTCTACGCCAGGCTGGGCTTCATTGCCTTGCGCGACGAATGGCATGGCGCGGAACGCACGATCGTCATGGAGAAACCACTGGCCTGATCACATTCCCCGGAAAGGCGCGCCATGCAGTATCCGGTTCTGATCGAAGACGGTTCGGAGACCACGGCCTTCGGTGTCGTGTTTCCGGATCTGCCCGGCTGTTTTTCCGCCGGGGATACGTTGGGGTCAGCTCTTCTGGCGGCGAGAGAGGCGGCGGCAGCCTGGATCGAAGCGGCGGTGGAGGCGGGTACCGCCATCCCGGCGCCCTCCGGCCCTGGTGACGTTCGGAACCTGGCGGACGGCAAGGGCTGGACGCTTCACCTGATCGATCTCGACCGGCCTGACGACGGTGTCCGATAAAAGGGGCAGGCGTTGGAGCCGGCCTGTCACGCGTCTTCAGCGGAGAGTGATCCGAAGGACCACTCTCCGCCCCCGACGCCCGGCCCTTGCCGATGCCGCTTGTTTATTCACCGCTTGCGCGATCCGGTCGCCGGCCGACCCGGATGATGGTCGTCTGCGCCTTATGCTCAGACCGAGGTGATCGACCCATCACCCGGACGACAATATTCGTTGATGTCGTCGTCATCCGGCTTGGAAAGTGATTGCCGCTTCGCAGCAGTCTTGTTGAAATTTCTGTCCAAAATGACTTCTGCCGTGAAATTCTGCAACCATTGCATTAGGCTTGATCCATCATAATCGCCTGAAAGCGGATGGATTGCCATGAACAGCCCGATCGGGACTCCCGAGCGCCATATGGCGCGTTCGGCCGTCGAGACTGCGTCGTCGCCTCGGCGATATCAGAGCCGGGCGGCCAGGGTCGCCGAGAAACGGGCGCTGCGCCAGAGCGGTCTGAAGGTCTCGCAGGCAATTCCTTTCGCCGAGATGGCCACGGATCCGCTCTATCAGCGGATCGCCGCGGCCACCTGTCCGGAGGCTCTGAAGGCAGATCTCGCACGGTTCGGCCTGGAGAACGCGGCCGAGGTCGCGGCCTGCACCTCGCTCCCCGGCCTCAACAGGCTTCTGTCGCGCCGGGCTGGCAAGGGAGAGGTGCCGGCCAAGGGAGAGGTGCCGGGCGCGGCGACGCAGGCGTTTTTCGACCGGGCCCGAGGCGAGGCGATCCGCAGCTATCGGCTGATGCGGCATATCCTGGCGGTCAAGGACCCGATGAACCTGGGGCTGCGCCATACCGGCTCCGATCTGCCGGTGGAGATGGAGCAGGTGGTGCGGTCGGCGGGCGGGCAGGTTTATGCCAGGCCGTCGAGCCTGCAATCGAGCCAGTCACCCGCTGCCTATCTGCGCTATCTCTATCGCATCGCTATGGGGCTGAATCAGGAGATCGGCATCACGCCGCCGGAGCGGGGCGCCCGCCGGCTGGAGATGCGGCGGCCGGATCTTGCCCGGCTCGTGCTGAGCGAAACCAGCCTCAAGCAGGAAATCGCCACCATCGAGCTGGTCGACGAGGTGTTGGCGGCGGGGCTGGGCGCGATCGATATCCGCATGACCTTTTATCCGATCGCGCTGCCCTTCGATGAACCGGCATCGGCGACGCGGGCGGCGCTCGGCCAGATCGGCGGCACGACGCTCAACGACATTGCCGCGCGGACGTCCCGAAGCGTATTCCCGCTCCGCGCCGATCTCTGCCTCGCCAGCGATCAGGCGGGGCTTCTGGGGTTGACCGGTGCTGTGGACGAGGCATCGGGCGGCGGCAGCGAAATCGCCCTGCTCACCGAGGATACCGGCATTCCTCCTGAGAGCCACCCGACCACTCTGAGCGGCCTCTACGGCGTGACGAACGAGTTGGAAACCAGTACGGCCGTCAAGCTGATGGCGCGTCTCGATCTGGATTTCGACCGGCTCGTTCAGTTGCTGGGGCTTTATGTCGTTCACCAGGAAAATGGTCGGCCGGTTGCCCAGAAGGATTATGCGACATCATTTTTCGACAACAAGGCGCCGTTCCAGCTCATCACCCGGGGCGGCCATACCTATGTCTATCTGAGCAGCATCGATGTGGCACCGCCCGAACTGCGCGGGTTCAACTATCTCGCGCGCCTGCATCACGCGACCGGGCTGGAGTTTCATCACCTCAACTGGCTGCTGGCCTGTCCGGGTGTGAGCGAGGCGGGCAATCCCGGAGCGGCGTGGGACAGGGCCGCCCGCCGGCATCTCACCGCGACCGGCCTGCGGGTGCTGGCCGGCTGGCGGCTCTACCGGGATGCCTTCGATCTGGGGCCGGAGGCTTATGCGGCGCTCTTCGGCGAGATCTGCCCCTTCTGGCGGGCAGACATGGTGGTCGCCGGCGCCGAGGGCGTGACCCCCGGGCTGGAGCAGACCGAAATTTCGTTCCTGCGCACGCTGTTCGGGGAGGACGCGCCCGCCCTGCATCAGACGATCACCGAGGCAGCGACCCCGATCGACGACACCGGCCTTGCCGATATGGTGTGCCGCGGGCTCAGGCTTTCCGCGGTCGAGCTGGACGCGCTGGCCGATGCGCTCGACGCCGATTTCGCCCTGAAAACGGTCGTCGACGCCCGTGGCCTGGGCGCGCTGTATCGGCTTGCGACGGTCTTTCGCATGGTCGGATGGCCGCTGCTGTCCGGTCTGCGGCTGGTGACGCTGGTGAGCGGGCAATCGACCCCGGACAACCAGCTCCTGCGCGGCCTGACGGTCAGGAACGAGACCGCCGACGGGACCGCGCGTCTGTGTACGGCCCTTGACCAGATCATCGAACTGGCCCGCTGGATGACGGAAGCGGAGCTGTCGCCGGATGCGCTGCTGGCGCTGCTGACGCCGGCCACCACCGGCGGCCCGCGGGCGAGCGAGGCCGACCGCAGGTGGCTTGACGATCTGGCCGCGGCGGTCGCGCCGGTGCTCGGGCGCGCCGACAGCTTTCGTGGCTTCGAGACCTGGGACAGCAGGGATGCGCCCGCGGTCACCATCCCCGGCGAGGCCTGGCACGAGCACATGCGGACGGCGGGCGCCCTCTATCGGGAGGCGGGCGTGTTTTATCCCGACATGGACCGCGCGGCCATGTCGGCGATCTGCCGCGATTTTCTGCGAGACGGTCACGCCGTCGATCCCGATCTGGACGGTAACATCGTCCGGCTGGACCGGCTGCTCACGCGTCTTGAGAAGGCCCGTGACGCGCAGGCCCTGACCCTTGAGCGTGCCCTCAGAACGTTCGGCACCACGCTGACCGCTTCGGGCGCCGGCGCCCTGGTGATCTGGGCGCAGACAACGTCGCTGGATGCCCTTGATGCTCTGCTGGCCGGTGCCGACGACATCAACGCGCAGCTCCGGCTGCGGGAATTGCAGCGCCACGCCGCGGCGGTCGATGCCCTGGCGCTGGGCGATGTCGACTTGCAGATCCTCGCCTGGCGGCCGGATTGGCTGGCGCCCAAGGCGGCTGAGAGCGGAGCTGACCGGCAGCGCCCCCGGGCGCTCTGCCTTGAACAGCTCGTGGCATGTCACCGCTTCGCCACGCTTCAGGTCGGTGCCGCGACGGATGATGCCTGGCTCGGCTATCTGACGGTCGCGCGTGACGGCCGGCCAGGGCCTGAGGCCACGGCCGAGGATATTGCGATCTGGCGCACGGCCTGCAACGACATGCTCGCGATCCTGCTCGGCTGCCCGGCCGTGGATGTCCTGGACTATCTGGCGGTCCTCGCCGGCCCGGACGGCGTGGCCGACGACCTGGAGACCGTCGACGCCGTGGCGCGACACGCCCGTCTGGCCGAGGATCTCCGCATCGGCGGCGCCGATCTGGTCGTGTTCAGGGAGGTGGGCAGCCCGCGCGCATGCGGCGACTGGATGGCGGCCGCGACCGCAGCGCAGGCCGGACTGGCGCGCTTCAAGGGCGGCAGCCAGATGGCCGGCTTTCGCCGGGCCCTTGCCGAGGTCAAGCGCGATGCGCTGGTCGCGGCCTATATGTGCACCACGATCGCCGCCGATCCCGACCTTGCGGCGGAGGTCACCGACCGCGAGGCCCTCTACGGCCATCTGTTGCTCGATGTGCAGGTGACCAGTGCCGTCCCGACCAGCCGGCTCGTCGAGGCGACCAGTGCCTTGCAGCTCTATATCAGTCGCGCGCTCAACGGGCTTGAGCGTGGGGTCGGCTTCGTCGACCGTCCGGCCCTGGCCGCAGAATGGCGCCTGAACAGGTATTACCGGCAATGGGAGGCCAACCAGAAGCTGCTGCTCTATCCGCAGAACTATATCGAGCCGGAGTTGCGTCAGATCACTTCACCGGAATTCGACGATCTGTTGCGCGCCATTTCGGGCGGCGATGTCAGTGAGGACGGTGTCGAGGCGGCGGTGACCGCCTACATGACGGGGCTTGCCGACTGTTGCGATCTGAGCCTGTGCAGCATCTATGTCGAGCGCGGGGGCGGAAGCACATCAGGGCATGCCATCTATCATTTTCTCGCCACGGCCCATTGGGAATCGGGGCGCTTCTTCTATCGCAAGCTTACGGTGGATTACACGGCAATCGCCGCATTGGCGGGGCCGTCGCAGTATCTCAAGGCACTCGACTGGACATTCTGGCAGGAAGTCACCGTTCCGAAGACCCATGATCTTCTCTCCGATGTGACACTTTGCTTCTTCCTGAACAGGTATTACCTATTCTGGCTGGAGATTGAGGAACGGAAAGGCGAGGCCAGCGACAGCGATGCGGTTTCCTGGCGGATACACCCGCGCTACATGCGGTGCGATGCGAATGCCCTGACCGGCGTGACCCATGCGCCGGGTCTTTTCATCGACGGTGACACAGCCGGCGGCACCGAGCTGCTGATCATCGACGGCGCGTTCCACTGGCAGGGCCAGAAGCCCGGGCTCAACGGCACCTATCAGCCGCTGGGCCTGCCCAACGTGTTCTCCTATGGCGTCCTGGCGGCCGAGGCCGTCGATGGCGAGAGTGGCGCGATTCTGGTCAGCTTCGGTGTCAGCCTTGCGGATGACCCGATGTCGGACGCCCCGCAGACTGTCCGGCAGACCGTGCTTCACATGCGCCTGACCGAGAAATGGGCGGATGCCATTCTCGTTCTGGACGATGACATCGATACGATGTTTCAGGATGCGGCACCCGCCGGATATAAGAGTATCTATCCCCGCATCGCTGCCGAAGATCCGGTGGTCGCCGATCAATATACTGTGACGAACACCTATGAGGGCGCTCAGTTTCTTGGTAATTATTATGAATATAACAGACCTGCCGGACAGCCTGTCGCTCTTGGCGTGGTCATTAATTACGGTGGATCGAAAGATGTCATCGTAACCACGAATTTTTCACCAGCCCCGCTGGGCAGCTCGACGCTCGGCACGGTCAGGGTGAGTGCTTATCTGGGGCACCGCAGATATCTGAGGCGGGTCTACAACTCGACGGCGCAGGACAGCAGCTGGACGGCGCTGCGGGAAACGCGTCCGGCCGAGATCCACATGAAAATGACGATGACATATGAGGTTCCGGGGGCGCCGCCAAAGACGTTTGAGAGCGACTGGCTGGGCGGACCCACGGCGCTCTACAAAGATGATTTCCCCGACATGCCGTTCAAGGACATGGCGACGGCGGAAACCGAGCATGTCCGCGACGAGACGATTGAGGGCATCGCGGCGCTGCCTTCCGAATGGTCGTTCGAGACTGCGACGAACGCCGTGCTGACCGTGAATGTGACGATCAGAATAATACCCGCTGACCTGGTGTTTTCGCTGCTTGTGAAGGGGGAGCCGGTCAATCTCGTTCGTTCACCCTCATCGGAATTCTCGTATCTCGACGTCTCTGCCGGAAAATTCAACCTTCGTCCGGCCGAGGGCAAATCAAACACCGGCTGGGCGCTCGGTGACGCCCATGGCGGCCACAACTTTGTCCATATCATGGATCGGGAAGACACGCCGAACGCCGGGACACTGCTTCTTCTGAACGCATCGCCGGCGCTCCGTTCCCTGGCGGAGACGATGCCCCGGCCCGGCGGCTGTGCCAGCCTGTTCACCGCCGGCAATCAGGCGCTTTCGGAAGACCTCGGATCCTTTGTCGAGGCGTTCGGCCAGACCCTGCGAGAGGCCTATCCCAAGGACGCGACGTCACTTGATCCGGCCCGCACGCCCGCGCCCCTGTTCGACTTCGACGGCGCCTATGGCGGCTATGGCTGGGAAATCTTCTACCATATTCCGTCGGCCCTGGCCGCCGGCTATGTGAACGACGGACAATATGACAAGGCCATCGGCTGGCTGGAAAAGATCTTCGATCCTGGCGCGGGCCAGCCCTGGAGAGTGGCACCACTGATCGGTGCCTCCATGCCAGCTGATCATTCAGCCTTCGACACCGGTGATGTCATCGTCGATCCGGATCGGATCGCCACCGATTATCCGTTTTATTATCAGCAGGCGGCGATCCGCCATTACCTGGAGGCCATGCTTGCCGACGGTGATGCGGCCTATGAGCAGCAAAGTCAGGAGACCCTGCAACAGGCAAAGGCTATCTATGTCGCGGCGAAGCAGCTCTTCAACGAGAGGCTGCCCGAGATCCTGGATGCCGTGACGAACAAGCCATGGACCAATCCGACCCTGGGCGAGGTTTCGGTCAATGGCTATGGTGGTTTCCTGCCGCCGTATAATCAGGCGCTTCGCGACCTCTATGACGCGATCGAGGCGCGCCTCGCCAATCTCAGACAGTGGCTCGACATCGACGGCAATCCGCTGAACGTCCCCCTGCTGTCGGCGCCGATCGACCCCCGGGCGCTTCAGAAGGCGGCGAAAGCCGCGCTGACCCTGGGCCAGCGCGACAGCCAGGAGGAGGCGGAGCAGGACCCTCGCGTCGACTTCACCACCCTCGCCAGATCGGCCAAGCTGTATATCGGCAATCTGCAAACCACCAGCAATCGCCTGCTGGCCGCGCTGGAGAAGCTCGATGGCGCGACGGTCGGCCGGGCCGAGAAGGATGTCGAAGAGAAGAAGATCCTCAGATCCGCCGCCATACAGGATCTGACGCTGGCGGCGGCAGAGAAGGAGGTTCAGATAAAGCAGGCCAATCTGGGCGGCGCCAACAGTGCGCTCGCCTTTCATCTGGGATCGGTTCTGGTGTCATTGGGGGCGCTGAATTCCTTCGCGGCCATCGATGCGGGGAAGAAGAGCGTCGAATTCGTCTACGGCAAGGCAAAACTTCGATACGACATGATCAGGGCGGTGGTGTTTTCAAATTTTCCGAATATCTATGGAACGGCAGCCGGCGGGCGACGGGCTGAACAGGGGGCGATCGCGAATATACTCGGGATGCTGACGAGCGAGATATTGTACGACTCGAAAAAATCGGCCATCGATAAATACAAGGAGAGCAGTCAGAAAATCATCGACCAGGTGAAAAATACCACCGATCTGACCACGAAGGTAGCTTCCGCTTCCCTGGAGCTTCAGAAGGCGAAGGATGCTCGTGATGAGCAGAGCAAGAAGCGAGAGGCGCTGGATGCCGACCTTGCCGACCTCGAGGATATCCGGACGGTGAAGGCGAATAGTTTCGCCAATCTCGATTTCTACAAATGGCTGGTCGACGACCTTAAATCACTCTTCGAGGAGGAATGGGCGACGACACAGGATTTCTGCAAGCTGCTGGTGAGGCTCTACGAATATGAGACCGGAGAGACCAACGGCCCCAGCTTCATCAAGACGACGAGTTTCGGCGGCGACTATCAGCGCCTGAATGCCCCCTATTGGCTGGCCCTTGATGTCGAGCGGCTTGAGGCCGCCTATTTCCGCTCGATCCTGGATCAGCAGAGCCAGAGTGCCACGATGCGCATCGCGATCAGCGAGCTTCCGGCGCCTGGCGGCGATGGATCGGCGTTGACCACGCTGATCGAACAGGGCGAGACCTATTTCGAGCTCACCGACGAGATGTTCGACGCGCTCTATCCAGGCCAGTATGACCGCCGTATCCAGAGCCTGCGCGTGCGCTTTCCGGGGCTTGAGAGCGCCGGCCTCAGCCCGCATGCCCGGCTGACCCAGATCGCCAACACACGCTATGCCACCCGGGAGCGCGACCCGAGGCGCGGGGGCCGGATCCGCAAGGACAGATATGCCTTGCAGAGCATCGTGATCAGCACGCCCACCATCGACACGGCGACGCTGGATTACCCCGAAGGCAGCCTGAAGCGCTTTCAGAACACCGGGGTCGAATCGCGCTGGCATCTCGTGCTGCCGGCGGTGCTTGAACTGAGGCGCCACAAGAACGGCGCCGGCCGGACCAGGGCGTGGCATGAGGCTGCGAGCCGGCATGTCCAGGCCCTGAGGCCGCATCTGGACGATGTCGTGTTCGAGGTGACCTTCTCGGGCCGCTGGTAGGCGGTTGCGAACGCCCGGCCCGGTCAGGAGTGGCCACCTGACCAGGCGGGGCGTGCCCGTTACCGGTGCCGCTTGTTCACCGCCCGCGCGATCCGGTCACCCACCGACTGCACCAGCTGGACCAGCACGATCAGCAGCACCACCACCGCGATCATCATCTCGGGCATGAAGCGCTGATAGCCATAGCGGATGCCCAGATCACCGAGCCCACCGCCGCCGACCGCGCCGACCATGGCCGAATAGCCGATCAGCGACACCACCGCCAGCGTCAGCCCGTGCACGATGCCGGGCATGGCCTCGGGCAGCAGCACCTTCAGCACGATCTGGATCGGCTTCGCCCCCATCGCCTGTGCCGCCTCGATCAGGCCGCGATCGACCTCGCGGATGGCACCCTCGACCAGTCGGGCGATGAAGGGGATGGCGGCCACCGTCAGCGGCACGATCGCGGCCGAGGTGCCGATCGAGGTGCCGGCGACCAGCCGGGTGAAGGGGATGATGGCGACCGCCAGAATGATGAACGGGATGGAGCGGGTGGCATTGACCACCGCGCCCGCGATCCGGTTCCAGGCCGGTGCGCCGTAAAGTTCGCCCCGGCCGGTGACCGCCACCGACACGCCGATCGGCAGGCCGATCGCAGTGCCGATCAGGGTCGCGACCGCCACCATATAGGCGGTCTCGCCGGTCGCGCGCAGCAGCAGGTCGATGAGCTGGGGCGGGAAGAGCTGATCAAGCCACTGGAACATGAGCCGTAATCCGTGCATCGAGGCCGAGGCCGTTGATGAAATCCACCACCGAGGCGCCGGCGGCCTCGCCGCCCGGCACCTCGACCAGCATCAGGCCGAAGGGCTTGCCCTGGATGTATTCGATGCGGCCATGGAGGATGTTGACCGCCACCCCGCGTTCGGTCGCGAGCCGGGCGATCGCCGGCTCGAAGGCGGCAGCCCCCTTGAACACGATCCGCACCACCGCATTGCGGTCGCCACCCGTGGCGGCGCCCTCGTCGAACCGGCGCTTCAGCCCTGAGGGGATGGCAAGGTCCACTTCGCTCGACACGAAGCTGCGGGTGGTCGGGTGTTCGGGCGCGGTGAACACGTCGTAGACCGGGCCCTGTTCGATCACCCGGCCGGCTTCCATCACCGCCACGCGGTCGCAGATTTCGCGGATCACCCCCATTTCATGGGTGATCGCCACCACCGTCAGCCCCAGCCGCCGCTTCAGATCGGCGATCAGGGTCAGGATCTGCTGGGTGGTCTCGGGGTCGAGCGCCGAGGTGATCTCGTCGCAGAGCAGCAGCCGGGGCTCGTTCGACAGGGCGCGGGCGATGCCGACCCGCTGCTTCTGGCCGCCCGACAGTTCCGACGGGTAGCGCCCGGCCTTGTCGGCCAGACCCACCAGCTCCAGCAGCGGCTCCACCTTGCGGCGCCGCTCGGCCCTGCCGACTCCGGCGAGTTCCAGCGGCAGCGCCACATTGTCGAACACGGTGCGCGACGAGAGCAGGTTGAAATGCTGGAAGACCATGCCGATCCGCCGCCGGGCCTTGATCAGCCCGGCATCGTCGAGCGCGGTCATATCGGTGCCGTCGACCGTCACCCGGCCCGTGCTCGGCCGCTCCAGCAGGTTGATGCAGCGCACCAGCGTGCTCTTGCCGGCACCGCTGCGCCCGATGATGCCGAAGATTTCTCCGGGCTCGACCCGAAGATCGATCCCGTCCAGGGCTGAAACGGCGGTCGCGGTGCCGCGGGCGGCATAGGTCTTCGCGACAGCTTCCAGCGTGACCATGGCGGTCATGCGCGCATGTCCTTCCGTCATCCGTTGCGCGGATCGGACGGCAGGCGGCCGCAATGCCCGCGACAGGATACGGAAAACCCGCGGGCGGAGCGGCTGCCGGCGGGTCGATCCGCCTCTCTTTAGCGGCATTTGTATGGGCGCCCCGCAAGCTGAAGCCTCAAATCGGCGCCATTGGCCGGAGGATAATCAGCGTTCTTCGATGTTGAAAGGAAAGAATGCGCATGAGCGGCATGTGAATGCCGCATGGTGGACCGCGGGGGCCGGATGTGCTTCAACTCCGCCCATGGGCAGCCGGAGTCACCGGCGCGCGATCCAGAGGATCGCATCGCTGACGCCCGCAGCAACGAGGACAAGATGAGTTACACGGTCAAGGAGCTGTTCCTGACCCTGCAGGGCGAAGGCGCACAGGCGGGTCGGACCGCCGTGTTCTGCCGCTTCGCGGGGTGCAATCTGTGGTCGGGGCGGGAACGGGACAGGGCAGGGGCCCTCTGCCGGTTCTGCGACACCGATTTCGTGGGAACCGACGGCGACGGGGGCGGACGCTTCCGCGACGCACAGGATCTGGCGGCGGCCATCGAGGGCTGCTGGGGCGGCGGCCGGGCGCGCCGCTATGTCGTCTTCACCGGCGGCGAGCCGCTGCTGCAGCTGGACGAGGCGCTGATCCACGCGGTCAAGGCCCGGGGTTTCGAGATCGCGGTGGAGACCAACGGCACCATCGCGGCCCCCGAGGGCATCGACTGGATCTGCGTCAGTCCCAAGGCGGGAACCGAGCTGGTTCAGCGCCGCGGCCACGAGCTGAAGCTGGTCCACCCGCAGGCGGGGCTCGATCCCGCCGCGCTGGAAGCGCTCGATTTCGGGGTGATGTGGGTGCAGCCCATGGACGGGCCGGACCGGGCGGTCAACACCGAAGCCGCGGTCGCCTGGTGTCTCGCCCATCCGCGCTGGCGCCTCAGCCTCCAGACCCACAAGCTCATCGGAATCCCCTGATGTTCGAGCTTTCCAAGCAGTTCCGCTTCGAGGCGGCGCACACCCTGCATCGCGTGATCGATGCCGAGCCCAGCCGCCGCATTCACGGCCATTCCTACCGCGCCGAGGTGGTCATCCGCGGCCGCCCCGACCCTGTGACCGGCATGGTGCTGGATCTGGGCCTGTTCGAACGCGCCCTGGCCGGCGCCCGCGACGGGTTGGATCATCGCCTGCTCGACGAGGTGCCGGATCTGGGGCCGGCGACCATGGAGAACCTGGCCGCCTGGATCTGGCGCCGTCTCGCCGGCCAGCTGCCCGGCCTCGCCCGGGTGACCGTCCACCGCGACAGCACCGGCGACATCTGCACCTGTTTCGGCCCGGATGCCGGCAGCGGGGTGGCGGCATGACCGGGTCTCCGCGGAATGCCGGCGCGCTGGTCCTGTTCTCGGGCGGGCAGGACAGCGCCACATGCCTCGCCTGGGCGCTGGACCGGTTCGACCGGGTGGAGACGCTGGGCTTCGACTATGGCCAGCGCCACCGGGTCGAACTCGATTGCCGCGGCACCCTGCGCGAGCGGATGGCCGCACTCGACCCGCGTTGGGCGGCACGGCTCGGCCCCGATCACACCCTCGATCTGGGCGTGCTGGGCGCGATGTCGGAAACCAGCCTGACCCGCGAGGTGGAGATCGGCCTGCGGGAGGACGGCCTGCCCGACACCTTCGTGCCCGGCCGCAATCTGCTCTTCCTCACCTTCGCGGCCGCCCTCGGCTTCCGGCGCGGGCTCGACCATGTCGTCGGCGGCATGTGCGAGACCGATTATTCGGGCTATCCCGACTGCCGCGACGATACGATCAAGGCGCTGCAGGTGGCGCTGAACCTGGGCATGGCGAAACAATTCGTCCTGCACACGCCGCTGATGTGGCTGGACAAGGCGGAAACCTGGGCCTTGGCCCAGCGGCTGGGCGGTGCGGCGCTGGTCGATCTGATCGTCGCCGAGAGCCATACCTGCTATCTGGGCACGCGCGGCGAGTTGCATGACTGGGGCCATGGCTGCGGCAGCTGCCCGGCCTGCCGCTTGCGCGCCCATGGCCATGCGCGCTATCGGGAGGCCCTGACTTTGGATGGCCGGATGCCGGCCGCAGGATGACGGAACGACCGGAAGGGTGACGGAGATGGAGATGCGGGGCTTCTTCGCGATCGGGCTGGAGGCGGTGACGCGGCCGATGAATGCCGGCACGCTGTTCCGCGCCGCCCATGCCTTCGGTGCCTCCTATGCCTTCGCCCTCTCGGACGACCGCCTGGGAAGGCGGGCCGCCCAGGCCGACACCTCGGCCTCGGCCCGTCATCTGCCCTTTTTCCGCTTTGCCTCGATCGACGCTCTGCCGATGCCCGAAGGCGCGCTGCTGATCGGGTTCGAGATCGACGACGCGCTCGACACCATGCCCTACATCCCCCATCCCGATCAGGCGGTCTATCTGATCGCGCCGGAAGTGGACGGGCTTTCGGCGGCCGCGCGCAGCCGCGCCTCGGCCGTCATCCGCCTGCCCGGCCGCCTCGCCCTCAACCCGGCCATGGCCGGCGCGCTGGTCATGTACGACCGGATGCTGATCCACGGCCGCTCGGCCCCCCGCCCGGTGGCATCGAGCGCGGTGCCGGGGCGGCATGGGCCGCGTCGAGAGTGATGGCTGTCCGCATGCAGGGCCTTCCTCTCCTTCCATCCTCCTGATGTTCTTGGTATGTTTTCGATCTAACGTAAAACGTTCATTTTGTCCGGAGGCATCGCCCATGTCGGAAGCGGAATGGCGCAGGGCAGCGGTGAAGGACTGCCGCACCAGACTGGCAGCCGCCATAGAAGAGGGGCTGGAGGACGAGCGCCTCGGCCGCCTGTACGATATTGAGGAGGTTCTTGAGGAATTGCTGGCACACTACGACGCCATGATCGCCGCTCGCATCCCCCTCACACCCCCTCCCGCAACAGAAACTTCTGCAGCTTCCCCGTCGGCGTCCGTGGCAGGCTGTCGACCAGGCGGATAATCCGCGGGATCTTGTAGCGGGCGAGGGCGGCGGTGCAGTGGGCGGTGACCGCCGCTTCGTCGAGGGCGGTGTCGGCCTTGGGCACGATGAAGGCGGTCACCGTCTCGCCCCATTCCTCGTGAGGGGTGCCGATCACCGCCGCCTCGGCAATGGCGGGATGGGCGGCGAGCACATCCTCGACTTCCTTGGAATAGACGTTCTCGCCGCCGGTCACGATCATGTCCTTCAGCCGGTCGACGATGAACAGATAGCCGTCGTCGTCGATCCGGGCGAGATCGCCCGAGCGGTACCAGCCGTCATGGAAGGCGGCGGCGGTGGCCTCGGGGTCGTTGTGATAGCCCAGCATCATCGACTGGCAGCGCATCCAGATTTCGCCGGTTTCGCCGGGGCCGGCCTCGGTCACCTCGTCGCGCATGACCTTGAGGTCGGCGCCTGCCACGGCATAACGGCCGATCGAGCCCGCCTTGGCGACCTGTTCCTCCGGATAGAGCGCCGTGCCGGTCGGGCCGGTCTCGGTCATGCCGAAAACCTGGTAGAATCGGTCCGACCGGTAGCGCTCCGCCAGCATCCGGGCGGTGACCGCATCGATCGGCCCGCCGCCATAGATCCAGGCCCGGACGTGGGAGAGATCGAAGCTGTCGAAATGCGGCAGCATGCGCGGCGGCATCAGGAAGGCGATGGGCGCCCCGAAGAACAGGGTGCAGCGCTCCTCCTGCATGGTCTGGACGAAATGCAGCGGATGGTATTCGGGCAGCAGCACCACCGCCGCCCCCACATAGACCGAATTGATCAGCATGTTGTTGAGCGGGAAGCTGTGCCAGACCGGCATGGCCAGCAGCACCCGGTCGGTGGGGCCCAGCCCGTAAACCAGGCTGGAGCCCGTGCCGGCGAGCAGTACGTTCGCATGCGAATGCAGGCAGCCTTTGGGCCGCCCCGTCGTGCCCGAGGTGTACAGGATCTCGACCGGCTCTCCGGCATCGAGCGCGACCGGCGCCGGTGGCGCGGCCGGGGCAGGGCCGGCGAAGAGCCCGCCGTCGCCGTCATCGAGCATCAGCATGCGGGCAGCTCCCGCCGCCGAGCCGTCGCCGGCCAGATCGCGATCCACCAGCCAGAGCGTCGCGCCCGAATGCTGCAGGATATAAGCGGTCTCTGGTGCCGCCAGCTTGTGGTTGACCGGCACGGTGACCGCCCCTGCGCGCACCGCGCCGAAGAAGGCCACCACCCACTCGACCGTGTTGCGGCCATGGATCGCAACCGCATCGCCCTTCGTGATGCCCGCCGCCTGCAATCGGGCGGCGGCATCGTCGGCCGCGGCGTCGAGATCGGCGAAGCTCAGCCGCCGACCGCCGCCGACCAGGGCTTCGCGGCCGGCAAATTTGCGGGCGGCGCTCCGCAGCACATCGTCCAGCGTCCACATTCTTGCGTTTCCTCCGGGGGGCGGCCGTTCGGGCCGTGATGATCGGGACAATGTCCTCAAGGGACGCGACAGCGCAGGCTCAACCGGCACCGCTGTGTGGATGGGGTCCCAATGCCTGAACGCAGAAGCGCGCAATCGCTGCGCCCAGCCGGGCGTCTCTTTCCGGGTCTGCGGCCGATGCTTCCGGGGGCTGGGTCAGGGGGCCGGCCATGGCCTCGGCAATCGCACCGACGATCGCGGCAGCGACGATGTCCGCGTCCTGTGGTGCAATCTCACCGCTGGCGATCCCTTCACGCACAAGTTGTGCAAATATATCGCGATAGGGCTGGCGATAGCGCAGCCGTTCCGCTTCGATCGCCGGATCCACCGGCTCGGCGAGCAGGGCCCAGGCGAGGCGTGGTCCCTTCAGGGCCCGTCGTGCGAAGGTTTCAACCACGCCGGCCAGTCGCTCGCGCGCGGTTCCCGGCTGGGCTGCGCGCCTTGCGCAGGCATCGATCTCGCGCTGACTGGCCCTGCGGAACACCTCTTCGAACAGGTCGGCCTTGGAGGGAAAATACCGGTAGAGCAGGCCGGTCGACACCTCGGCCCTGGTGGCAATGGCCGGCATGCTGGCAGCCGCATAGCCGCCCGACGCGACCAGCGCGAGGGCTGCGGTCACGATCTCCTCCCGGGTGCGGGCAAGCCGCTCCTCCATCATTTTTGTGCGCCGGTATGCCATTCTTAAAAATTGAACCACCTTTCATTTCTTATTGCAAGCGCCTGAGGCCGTGCTCTATGGTTGCTGAAATTATAACGAAAAGAAGAAATGCATACGAGTTGACGAAACGATCGCGTTCGTATGCAATCAAGTCGAATCCGGTATGTACGGATGGTGTGTCGGGCGGGAGACGTGCCTCGCCGTCCCATCTGATGATCGTCAAGGGCATCCGCCCGACGCGATCGGCGGGGGGGGGGGAGCGTCTCCCGCTCTCCGGGTCAGGCCCGCGAAGCCCGCAGGGCCGGGCCTGACATGCCGTCGTCAAAGTCATGGACATCGCCGACATGCTCGAATCAGTCGATGGCGACAGTGTCTTCCTGTGGCGTGGGGAAGGCGAGGTGCTGCCCACCATCCTCGCCCGTGGTCCATGGAGCGAGATGGCTCAGCATGGGGGCGCGCCGGCGGCCCTGCTGGTTCATGCTGCGGAAAGGGCCCTCGGGGAGCCGGGGTGGCTGCTCAGCCGCATGACGCTGGAACTGCTGCGCCCGGTGCCGGTGGCCCCCCTGCGTCTGGTGATCCGCGGCCGGCGCGGCCGGTCGGTGCGTCGCGCCGACATGGCGTTGATCGCCGACGGGTCCGAGGTTGCACAGGGCGTGGCGGTGCTGATGCGCGAGGAAGCCATAGACCTGGGGGATCCGGCCGTTGGCGGTCCGGGGCTGCCACTGCCGGCCAGCTGTACGGAGCCTGTGCGGATCCCGGGGATGCCGGACACCCGTTCATTTCATTACACGGCCATGGAATCGCGGGTGGCGGCAGGCTCGGTGGCTCGTCCCGGCCCTGCGGCGGTCTGGTTTCGTCTGGCGGTGCCGCTGGTCGAGGGGGTGGAGAACTCGCCAGCCATGCGGGTGATGGCAGCTGCGGATTTCGGCAACGGCATCAGCTGGGTGCTGCCGCCCGACCGGTTCACCTTCGTGAACACCGATCTGACCGTCCATCTCCACCGCGCGCCGGTGGGGGAATGGGTGGGGGTGGATGCGACCACCGTCATGCAGCCCCATGGGGTGGGGCTCACCACCTCGCGCCTGGTCGACGAGCTGGGCGAGATCGGCATCGCCATGCAGGGGCTGGTGGTCCGCCAGCGGGCGGCGGCGGCCTGACGATACGGTCAGCCAGGGTTCCGTCTTCAGGCGAGCACGATCCGGGTCCCGGCCTGTTCCGCCGCCTCGCTCAGATGGCGGGGTGGGGCGCGGTCAGTGACCAGCCGGTCAATCTCCGGCAGATCCGCGATCCGGACCGGGGCGCTGCGGGTGAATTTGGACGCCGCCCCCACCGCTACCACCATGCGGGCGGCGCGGATCATCGCCTGTTTTGCGGCCACCTTATGCAGGTCGAAATCCATCAGCGCACCGGTTTCGTCTATCCCTGAGAAGCCGATGATCGCGACATCGCAGCGGAAGCGCGCAAGCCCCGCCTGGGTGGTGTCGCCGATCAGCGATCCGTCGGGGCCGTGGATGCTGCCGCCGGTGACGAAGATTTCGGACCGGGGGCCGTTTTCCGGCCGGCCCGCCGCCAGCAGCATCGCCGCGGGCAGACTGTTGGTCACGATGGTCAGCCCGCCGCGCGCCGTCAGCGCGCGCGCCACGGCTTCCACCGTGGTGCCGACATCCAGGAAGACCGCGGCACCGTCGGGCACCAGTTCGGCCGCGCGCCGGCCGATCGCATCCTTGGCGTCGGTCTGACTCAGCTGCTTTTCGGCATAGGGCGGGCGGACCGCCGGCTCCACCACGCCGGCCCCGCCATGAAAGCGTTGCAGCAGTTTCAGCGCATCCAGCCGGATGATCTCGCGCCTTATGGTCTGGGCCGAGACGTCGAACTGCCGCGCCAGCGCATCGATGGTCGCGAAGCCCTGCTCGCGCACGATGCGCAGGATGTCGTACTGGCGCTGGCTCACCGCCTCGCCGCTGTCCAGGATCACGTTCTCTCCGGTCGGCACCTGCCGTGCATCCTTCGTCACCGATGGCGTCGCCACACTGGACGGCGACAGAATTGGAAGATAATTTACAACGACCCCCGCCGGGCCGCGAGCCCGGTTCCGTTCCGACCGGAGATCTTCATGGAACCGTCGCTCTTCGTGGCAGAAGGCAGGCTGTGGCGCAATGATGATGCGCAATGCCGGGTGTTCGACCCCTGGTCCCTGATCTGGCAGCCGGCCGATGCCCTGCCGGCGGGCGCCCGGGCGATCACGGCCGAGGCGGCGCTTGCCGAACTGGCTGCCGCCAACCGCATCCGCCGCCTGCCGGTCGCGGTGATCGGCCCGCGCGAACCGGTGGGCGATCAGGAAGCCGTGGCTGCCGCCATCGGGGCCGCGATCGCCTCGCTCGGCCTGGTTCTGCTCACCGGCGGCAAGGGCGGGGTGATGGCCGCAGCCAGCCGCGGCGCCGCGGAATCCGGTGGCCTGGTCCTGGGTTACGTGCCGGATGAAGACTGGCGGATGGCCAACCCCCATGTCGCCGTGCCGCTCGCCACCGGTATCGGTCCGGTGCGCAATGCACTGATCGCGCGCGCCTGCCCGGTGCTGATCGCGGTCGGCGGCGGCTATGGCACGCTGTCCGAAATCGCCTATGGCCTGCATTTCGACAAGCTGGTGCTGACCATCGCCGACGCGCCGGTGGTGGATGGCGCGATCATCTGCCGCGATGTGGCCGAGATCCGCGGCCGCATCGCCCGGCGCATGCTCGCCCTTGACGCGACGCTCTGACCGGCCCTGCCGCCGCGTCGCGCCCCCGTCGTCGTTCTGCCACCTGATCTGTAATCAAACGATCATTGGTGGCCGGAATGGAAGAAAACGATAATGCGCCGGTCTCGCCCCGCCGGTCTCATGTCCGGTGACCCGGGCGTGGCGGGGTTTCCCGGCACCGGACGGTTTCCATGGCGCTCGTCACCGCATGCTACCTGCTCTATCTGGCGGCGCCGATCGCGCTGCTGGTGCTGGGCTCGTTCGGCGACAGCTGGACCGGCACGCTGCTGCCCTCGGGTTTCACCACCCGCTGGTATGAAGATCTGCTCGCCGATGCCAGCTTCCGCCGCGCCTTCTTCACCAGCCTGAAGGTGCTGGCGGCCACGGCGGTGATCGATGCGCTGATCGCCGTGCCCGCAGCCTACGCCATCCATTCCGCCGCCAGCCGCGGCGTGCGCACCGCGGCGCGCATCGCCTCGCTGATGCCGGTGGCCGTGCCGGAACTGGTGCTGGGCTTCGGCTTCATCCTGGTGTTTTCCTCTTCGACCCTGCCATGGCTCGGCACCTTCGAGCTGCTGGTGGCGGCCCATGTGGTCCTGACCCTGCCCTATCTCATGAACACGCTTCTCGCCGACATGCAGACGCTCGGGCTCGCCCGGATCGAGGCCGCGGCGGCAACGCTCGGCGCCGGCTTCCGCCATCGCTTCGTCGATATCGTGCTGCCGTCGCTGCGTCACAGCCTGACCTCGGGGCTGGTGATGGTCGCCGCCCTCTCGATCGGCGAATTCCAGCTCTCCAACCTGGTCGCCGGCTTCCTGGACCGGACCTATCCGATCGTGCTGCTCCAGGCCTTCTACGGCGCCACCGGCTTTGCCTGTGCCGCGACCGTGGTGCTGCTGGCGCTGGCGACGCTGGCGGCCGGTGCCTCGGCACTTGCCGCCGCCGGCGGCCGGCGCGCCCGGGCGGGAGGGTGATCCCATGAGCGTGCATTTCGACGCCGTCTCCTTTCGTTATCCCTCAGGTGGTGCCGGTGTCTCCGACATCGATCTGGAGATCGGCGATGGCGAGCTGCTGGCGGTGATCGGGCCGTCGGGCTCGGGCAAGACCACTCTGCTGCGCCTGCTTTCGGGCTTCGTGGTGCCCGATCGGGGCCGGATCCTGATCGACGGCCGCGACGTCGCCCGGGTGCCGGTCAAGGACCGGGCGCTGGGCGTGGTGTTCCAGGCCTATGCGCTGTTCCCGCACATGACCGCGGCCGAGAACGTCGCCTATCCGCTGAAGCTGCGCGGGGTGGACCGTGCCACCCGCATGGCCCGCGCAAGTGAGGCTCTGGAGAAGGTCGGGCTCGGCGGTTTCGCGCACCGCCAGCCGGCCTCGCTGTCGGGCGGGCAGCAGCAGCGGGTAGCGCTGGCCCGGGCGCTGGTCTTCGGGCCGCGGGCCCTCCTGCTCGACGAACCGCTGTCGGCGCTGGATGCCGGGCTGCGGGCCGGCATGCGCGACGAGATCCTGCGCGTCCAGCGCGCGGCCGGCATCGCCACCCTGTTCGTGACCCATGATCAGGAAGAGGCGCTGTCGATGGCCGACCGGGTTGCCGTGTTGAAGGATGGCCGTCTGCTTCAGGTCGACACGCCCCGCGGGCTTTACGAGCGGCCGGTGGATGCGACCGTCGCGGGCTTCGTCGGCCATGCCAATCTCTGGTCCGGCCGGGTGGCGGCCGACGGGCTGGTCGAGACCGCGATCGGGCCGATCCGCACGGCCACGGGCGGTTTCGCCCCGGGCGATGCCGTCACCGTGATGATCCGCCCGGAAGAGGTCTCGGCCGAGCCCGCCGCAGATGCCGCCAACCGCTTCGCCGGCCGGATCGCGGCCGATCGTTTCCTCGGCAATCTCCGCCGCCTGGACCTCGAAGTTCCGGGTGGGCTGGTGAAGGTCGAGACCCGCCGTCGCGATGCGATCGATACGGTCGCCATCGCGCCCGAGGCCGTCCGGCTGTTGCCGGCCGGTCTCTGACCGTCACCGTCTCCCTGCACGCTGATCCCCCAGCACCCGCCCAACAGCACCAGTCGAACGGGACCGATCCGATGACCATGAGCTTCTGGAAGAAGACGGCCGCCGCCCTGATGATGGCGGCCGGCACCTTCGCCGCCACCACTGCCCTGACCCCGGCCTTCGCCCAGCCGCTGGATGGCGGCGAGCTTTATCAGGGCGAGCAGGCCCTCTACGACGCCGCGCGCGACGAGGGGCTGGTGGTCTCCTTCGACACCGGCCCGACCTGGGCGAACTGGGCCGCCCAGTTCAAGGCGTTCAAGGCCCGCTATCCGGGCGTCGAGATCGTCTATAACGATCTTGGTTCGGCCGCGACCGTGGTGGCGCTCGACAAGTCGCGCAACCGGCCGCAGGCGGATACCGCCTATTATTTCGCGGGTTCGGCCCTCGATGCCGCCGAGAAGGGCGTCGTCGCCGATTTCAAGCCGGTGAATTTCGACCGTCTGCCCGAACCCTTCCGTCATCCGGCCGGCCAGTGGTTCACCATCCACAGCCTGAACGTGGCCTTCCTGGTGAATACGAAGCTGGTCAAACAGGTCCCCCAGAGCTGGGCCGATCTGCTGGGCGAGGCCTATCGCAATTCGGTGGTCTATCTGGATCCGCGCACGGCCGGGCAGGGCCAGGTGGTGACCATCGCCGCCGCCTTCGGCAATGGCGGCAGCATGGACGACGTTCAGCCGGGCATCGACTATCTGGGCCGGTTGCACAAGGCCGGCAACGTGCTGCGCACCGTCGGCACCACGCCTTACGCCCAGTTCGTGAAGGGCGAGATCCCGATCTGGATCGGCTACGAGAATGACGGGCTGAAGGCCAAATATGTCGACGGCATGGGCGACGACGTCGCGGTGGTGATCCCCGCCGAGGCCTCGGCCGCGGCCCCCTATGCGATCAGCCTGGTCAAGGACGGTCCGAACCCGAATGCCGGCAAGCTCTGGCTGAACTACATCATGACCGACAAGGGCCAGACCACCTTTGCCGAGGGCTTCGTGCGCCCGTCGGTGCCGGGTGTGAAGCTGCCCGACGAGGTGCTGGCCAAGCTGCCCGAGGCGCCGCAGATCCGCCCGGTGGATGTCGCCAAGGCGCGTGACGCCAAGCCCGCCATCGATGCCGGCTGGTCGAAGGCCGTGCTCGGCCAGTAACCTGCCCGCGCAACCTGCCCGCGCCCTCACGCCTGATGCGGCACGGTGCCGGCCGATCCGGTGCCGTGCCCGCCGGCGTTTTCAACCGTCTCTCTTCTTCAGGACCAGCCCCATGACCTTGCCGCCCCGGCTCCTGATCCTGCTGTCGCTGCCGGCGCTCGTCACGATGGCGGTGTTTTTCGTGCTGCCGCTCGCCGTGCTGGTGGGGGAGACGGGCGAGGGGGGCGGTGCCGCCTATCTCAGGCTCGTCGACGATCCGGTCTTCTGGCAGGGGCTGAAGGGTACGCTGGTGCTGGGCACGGTCGCCCCGGCGCTGTCGGTGGTGGTCGGCTTCTGCGTGGCGCTGCATCTGGCACGCCTGCCCGAGGGCAGGCGCCAGGGGCTGCTGTTTCTGCTCTCCCTGCCGCTCACCTTCTCAGGGCTCATCGTCGCCTATGGCTTCATCCTGGTCTTCGGCCGCGCGGGCTTTTTCACCCTGCTGCTGGCCGAACTGGGCGCCGATCCGGCGGTGGTGGGGGCGATGATCTTCACGCCGGCGGGGCTCGGCTTCGCCTATTGCTATTACCTGATCCCGCGCGTGGTGCTGGTGATGCTGCCGGTGCTGGTCAATTTCGACACGCGCCAGATGGATGCGGCCGAAAGCCTTGGCGCCGGCCGCTTCGCCGCCTTCCGCGACGTGCTGCTGCCCCAAGTGACCCCGGCGCTGATCGCCGCCTTCTGCCTGACCGCGGCGGTGGCCATCGGTGCCTATGGCACGGCGCTCGCCCTGGTCGGCACCCAGGTGCAGATCCTGCCGCTGCTGCTGTTCTCGAAGATCTCGGAAACCGGCGCCGACCTGCCGGCGGCGGCCGCGGCTTCGGTGGTGCTGATGGCGGTCTGCTGTGCGGTCATGGGCCTGGCCGAAGCCCTGGGCGGGCTCCGGCGCAGGGGGTGATTCGTTTGTCCCTCTGCCCAAGCGGGCGCTGGCGCGCCCTTGGCCGCCGCCGCAATGGCGGCTTGCACCAGCCACCCTCGGGTGGCTGGTGCGGAACGATCAGCGATAGGGGAAGCCGGCCTTCTCCATCAGGGCCGAATAATCCTTCAGGATCTTGACCACCTTGCCGGCGCGCGGGCTGGTCGCGGCGATCTCGTCCCAGAACTGTTCGGCGTCCTTTTCGACCTGCGACCATTCCTCGCGCGGGATCGAGGTCAGCTCCATCTTCTTGCCGTTGACGCGCAGATCGGCCTCGCCGCCCCAGTACCAGACCTGGCGGTAGTAATGCGACTGGTCGATCGTGGTCAGGAACAGCTGCTTCAGATGCGGCGGCACCTTCTCCCAGCTCTTGCTGTTGGCGAAATAGGACCCGCACCAGGCGCCGCAGATATTGTTGGTCAGCGCGTAATTGCAGACATCCGCCCAGCCCACCTCATAGGCCTCGGTGAAGCCGCACCAGGCGACGCCGTCCAGCTGGCCGGTCTGGATCGCGACCTCGACATCGTCCCAGGGCACGGTCACCGGGATCAGGCCGTAGCGCGACAGGAACTTGCCGGCGGTCGGCACGCCGAAGACGCGCTTGCCGCGCATATCGGCCAGCGAGCGGATCGGCTCCTTGGTGAAGACATGCAGCGGATCCCAGGCGCCGGCCGACAGCCATTCCACGCCGTCGATCTCGTCATAGGCTTCTTTCCAGATCTCGTTCAGCCCATAGCGCTGGAACAGCACCGGCAGGTCCAGGCTGAAGCGGCAGGAGAAGGGGAAATAGCCGCCGAACACCGCCACATCGGCGGGCGAGGCCATGGTCGCGTCATCCGACTGCACCGCATCGATGGTGCCGTTCTGCAGCGCGCGGAACAGTTCGGCGGTCGGCACCAGCTGGTCGGCGTAATAGAGTTCGATCTCCATCTCGCCATTGGCCGCCGCATTGAAGGCCTCGATCTGCGGCTTGATCACATGGGCGCCAAGCGGTGCGCCCGAATAGGTCTGCAGCCGCCAGCGGATCTTGGACTGGGCATGCACCGCCGGGGCGGCGAAGGTGGTGCTGGCCGCCAGCGCCGCGCCGCCGATGCCGGCGGTCTTCAGGAACTGTCGCCGGCTTCCCGCGACCGGATCGGCCGAGGACGTCTTCTTCTCGATGTCGCTCATGTCGTTCGTCTCCTGGAAGCGGTGCGCATGTCTCCCCATGCGCCCGCCATGGCCGTGTCGGGGGTGTGGGTGAAGACTACTTTCCGTAGACGAGGTTCGGCAGCCAGAGCGCGATCCCGGGGAAGACCATCAGCAGGGCGATGGTGATCACCATCATGATCACGAAGGGGATGATCGACTTGTAGATGTCGATCAGGGTGATTTCCTTCGGCGCCATCGCCCGCATCAGGAACAGGTTGTAGCCGAAGGGCGGGGTGATATAGGCGATCTGGCAGGTGATGGTGTAGAGCACGCCGAACCAGATCACGTTGAATTCCAGCGCCTTGACCAGCGGCACATAAAGCGGCGCCACGATCACCAGCATGGCGGTGTCGTCCAGGAACATGCCCATCAGGATGAAGGAGGCCATCATCATCGCCATCACCTGCCAGCGGGTCAGTTCCCAGTTGGTGATGAACAGCGATTCGATCGCCCGCGCCGCGCCGATGCCGTCGAACACCGCCCCGAAGGCGAGGGCGGCCAGGATCAGCCACATGAACATGCACGAGATCGACAGCGTCTTTTTCGACGTCTCCTTGATCAGGCGCCAGTTCAGCCGGCCCTTCAGGGCGGCGGCGATGGTCGCACCGGTGGCGCCGATCGCCGAGCTTTCGACCAGGCTGGTATAGCCCATCACGAACAGCCCCATCATCGTGAAGAAGATCACGAAGGGGATGAGGCCGGCGCGCAGCAGCTTCAGCTTCTGCCCGATCGGCATGTTCAGTTCGTCGTCGGTGACGGTGGGGGCGAGTGCGGGGTTCAGCCGGCAGCGCACCACGACATAGGCGGTGAACATCGCCGCCATCATCAGCCCCGGCACCATGCCCGCCAGCCAGAGCTGGCCCACCGGCGCCCGGGCGATCATGCCGTAGAGCACCAGCACCACGCTCGGCGGGATCAGGATGCCGAGCGAGGATCCGCCCTGGATGACGCCGGTGATCAGCACCTTGTCATAGCCCCGGCGGAGCATTTCAGGCAGGGCGATGGTGGCGCCGATAGCCAGTCCGGCTACGGAAAGCCCGTTCATGGCCGAAATCACCACCATCAGCACGATCGTGCCGATGGCGAGCCCGCCCCGCAGCCTGCCGAACCAGACGTGGAAGGCCTTGTAGAGATCTTCTGCGATGCCCGCTTCCGACAGGATGTAGCCCATGTAGATGAACAGGGGCAGCGTGAGCATCGGGAACCAGTTGAACAGCTTCAACGTGGCATTGAACGGCATCTCGACGGCGCCGTTGCCGTAGAGCAGCAGGGCGGCACCCGCCGCCACGAAGCCGATCGCGCCGAAGACCCGCTGCCCGGTGAGCAGCATCAGGGCCATCGTCGCGAACATCAGGATCGCGATCAGTTCATAGCTCATACGGCATCCACCCGGCGGATCGTCGCGATGTGTTTGAACACCAGCGACAGTGTCTGGAGCAGCATGATCACCAGGCAGACCACGAGCAGCGCCTTGATCGGGATCATCGACGGGTTCCACATCGAGAACCGGCGCTCATTGGTCTGGATGGCGTATTGCAGGCTCGACACCGAGCCGATGGTCATGACCACCAGGTAGAACATCAGGCAGGCCGAGGTGATCAGGTCCAGGATCGCCTTGCCGCGCGTGGAAAGATGCTGATAGATCAGGTCCATGCGGACGTGATCGTCATTCTTCAGCGTCATCGCGCCGCCCATGAAGAAATAGGCGAGCAGCGTGAACTGGGCGACCTCGACACACCAGTGCAGCGGGATGTCGAGCGCGTTGCGGGTGATCGCGTCCAGCAGCAGGACGCCGATCATCACGAAGACCAGAGCCATCGCCACGATGCCGACATAATCGGACAATCGGTCGACGACCCGCACATACCATCTGATTGCAGCCGGCATCGGCCAGTCCGTCCCCCGTCTCGTCAGGCGGCCGCCCCCTCCCCAGTGGCCGGCCGCCCGGGTTTGTCTAGATCAGCTCGGCTCCCGCCGCTCTCAGGGCGGCTTCATGTATCGCGCCGGGCGGCGCATCGGTGACGACGGTGTCCACCTCGTCCAGGCCGCAGACCCGGAAGGCCGCCTTGCGCCCGAACTTGGCCCGTGCCGCCACCAGGATCAGGCTGCGCGCATTGCCGATCATGGCGCGCGCGACCTGGGCTTCGTCGAAATTGGAATCCATGGCCCCGACTTCGGCATCAATCGCCGCCACCGTCAGGATGGCGTGATCGGCCTGGAAGTCGCGGATCTGCTCGATCACCAGCGGGCCGACCGTCTGGTCGTTGTCACCCATGAAGGTGCCGCCCAGCAGATAGACCCGGCCCGGTTGCGGCGCCGCGCCGAAGACCCGGGCGATGCGCAGCGAATTGGTAATCACCGTCAGCCCGCCGATGCCCGCCAGCGCCTCGGCGCAGGCGAGGGTTGTGGAGCCGGTGTCGATGAACAGCGTGTCGCCGGGCTCGATCAGCGGCACCAGCCGGCCTGCGATCACCTGTTTCGCCTCGGCCTCTTCGGCCATGCGGTCCTTGAAGCTGCCCTCGGCATGAAGCTTGGGCCGGCGGGCACCGCCATGGACCTTCTGGAGCACGCCGTCACTGGCAAGCCCGGCCAGATCGCGGCGGATCGTTTCCGCCGAAACCTCGAAAGCCTGGGCGAGCGCGTCGACCGACATCTCGCCCTGCTGCCAGATCATGTCCGCGATCCGCGCCTGCCGTTCCCTGCGTCGCATTCCCGTCCTCCGTTCATCAAAGTAGGACATCGGCCAATGCCCGAGTCAAGGTGCATGTGCCGGCATGAATGCCCGAACGGTCATAATTTTGTGGTAAAGTTGACCGTTCGGGCATTTTAGGGCAGGCTGATCGCAGGAAAGACGGCCCTGACCCGCAGGAGAAAACCCTGAACCGCAGGAGGACAGGCATGGCCCCGGCCGGCGACGCATTCCCCAACGGACATGCGGATGGCACCTTCGACGTCGCGATCATCGGCGCCGGGGTGATCGGCTGCGCGCTCGCCCGCCGCTTCACGCTGGAAGGCGCCCGGGTGGTGCTGATCGAGAAGGCGGCCGACGTGCTCGACGGGGCCTCCAAGGGCAACAGCGCCATCCTGCATACCGGCTTCGACGCCCCGCCCGGATCGGTGGAGGCGGCCTGCATCGCCGCGGGCTATCGGGAATATCTTGAGATCCGCGCGCGGCTGAACCTGCCGCTGCTGCAGACCGGCGCCCTGGTCGTCGCCTGGACGGATGAAGAGGCGGCAACCCTGCCCGATCTGATCGCCCAGGCCCGGGCGAACGGCGTCGACGATGTCGAGCCGCTGACGGAAGCCGAGGCCCGCCGGCTGGAGCCGGCGCTGGGGCCGGGGGTGCGCGCCGCCTTCCGGGTGCCGCGGGAATATGTGATCGACCCCTGGTCCGCCCCCCATGCCTATCTGCGCCAGGCGGTGGAGAACGGCGCCCGGCTGATGACCGCGGCCCCCGTCACCGCCGGGGTGTTCGACGGCAGCACCTGGCGCCTGGAAACCCCGCGGGGTGCCGTGCGGGCCGGGCTGGTGATCAATGCCGCAGGCCTCTGGGGCGACCGGCTGGACGATCTGCTGACCGGGACCACCGATTTCACCATCCGGCCGCGCAAGGGCCAGTTTGTGGTCTATGACAAGCCGGCGGCGGCCCTTGCCGGCCACATCCTGCTGCCGGTGCCGAACAAGGTGACCAAGGGCATCGTCGTCTGCCGCACCGCCTTCGGCAATCTACTGGTCGGCCCCACCGCCGAGGAGCAGGAGGATCGCGAGCGCGCCGGGCTGGTGCCCGAAACCCTGGAGGCGCTGATCCGCCGCGGCACCGAGATCCTGCCGGCGCTGAAGGATCACGAGGTGACTGCGATCTATGCCGGGCTCCGCCCCGCCACCGAATTCAAGGACTACCGGATCCGGGTGGAGGCGGCACGGCGCTATGTGACCGTCGGCGGCATCCGCTCCACGGGGTTGAGTTCGGCACTCGGCACCGCCGCCCATGTCCATCGCCTGGTGGCCGGCCTGCTTGCGGGCCACCAGGCGATCGCCGATCCGGTTTGGCCGCGCATGCCGATGCTGGCCGAGCACGAGACCCGCGACTGGCAATGCCCCGGCAATGGCGGCGTGGTCTGTCATTGTGAGCGGGTGACGCGGCGCGAGATCGAGGCCGCCCTTGATGGCCCGACCGGCGCCCGCAGCCTGGCGGGGCTGAAGCGGCGCACCCGCGTGACCATGGGCCGTTGCCAGGGTTTCTACTGTTCCGAGGCTCTGGCGGCGATCACCGCCGGCCGGCTGGCGGTGCCGATGACGGCCGATCCCACGACCGCCCCACCTGCAGCTGCGGGAGACGAGGCATGACCGCGGAGCATTGGGATGTGGTGGTGATCGGTGCGGGCCCGGCCGGGCTCGCCGCCGCGACCGAGCTGCGCCGCCAGGGCGTCGACCGGGTGCTGGTGCTGGACCGCGAGGCCGAGGCTGGCGGCATTCCGCGCCATTGTGCCCATTCGCCCTTCGGCCTGCGCGAATTCCGCCGGCTGATGACCGGCCCCGCCTATGCCCGTCGGCTGATGCGCACCGCCGCGGCCGCCGGGGTCGAGATCCGCACCCGCGTGACCGTGGCCGCGATCCGTCCGGGCTCCGGGGCTTCCGGCCCTGAACTCGACGTCTCGACGCCGGACGCGGGGCTGGGGGTGATCCGGGCCCGGCGCGTGCTGGTGGCAACCGGCGTGCGCGAGACCAGCCGCGCCCAGCGGCTGATCGGCGGCACCAAGCCCGGCGGCGTGCTCTCGACCGGCGCGCTTCAGGGGCTGGTGCATCTGGACCATCTGAAACCCTTCAGCCGGCCGGTGGTGCTGGGCACCGAACTGGTCTCGTTCTCGGCCCTGATCACCTGCGTCCAGGCGGGCATCCGGCCGGTGGCGATGATCGAGCCCGGCCAGGGCACCGTTGCCCGCTGGCCGGCCGGTCTGTTGCCCCGGCTGCTGGGGGTGAAACTGCTGACCGGGACTGCGCTTCGGACCATCGAGGGGCGGGACAGGGTCACCGCCGTCACCCTGCGCGATGCCGACGGCGCTGAGCGGGTGATCGAGACCGATGGCGTCGTCGTGACCGGCGGCTTCCGGCCCGAGGCGACGCTGTTCGCCGGCAGCCATCTTGCCCGTGATCCCGCGACCGGCGGCCCGGTGATCGACGAGTTCGGCCGCTGCTCGGATCCCGCGGTCTTTGCCGCGGGCAACCTGCTGCGCCCGGTGGAAACCGCGGGCTGGAGCTGGAAGGAAGGCCGTCGCACCGGCCGGGCGATCGCGCTCGACCTGGCCGGCCGCCTGCCGGCCGCCGGCGGGCTTGCGGTGGTCGTTGCGGGCGCGCCGCTGCGCTTTGCCCTGCCGCAGCTGATCGCCGGTGGCAGGCCGGGCCTGCGGGTTCACGACCATATTCAGTTCCGGGTCGACAGCCGGGTGGCGGGGCGGCTGGTCCTGACCGATGATGGGCGGGAGATCTGGTCGCAGCGTCTGCGCAGCCGGCCGGAACGGCGGATCCTGGTGCCGATCGACGCCCTGCCGGTCGTGCGGTCGGGCCGCTACACGTTCGGCTGGGACGCGCGGTGATGACCATTCTTGCCATCGATCAGGGCACCACCACCACCCGCGCCGTGCTGGTCGGGCCCGATGGCGGGACGCGGATCGTGGCGAGCCTGCCCCATCGCCAGATCCACCCGGCCCCCGGCCATGTCGAGCACGACCCGGAAGAGCTGATCCGGAACCTCCGCAGTTGCCTCGATGCAGCCCGGGCGGCGGGCGCGCCGCTTGCGGTCGGCATCGACAATCAGGGGGAAAGCTGCCTCGCCTGGGATGCGGCGACCGGCGAGGCCATCTCTCCGGTGCTGGTCTGGCAGGATGACCGGACCCGCGACGTCGTTGACCGGCTGCGCGCCGACGGGGCCGAGGATATGGTGCTGTCGCGGGCCGGCCTGCCGCTCGATCCTTATTTCTCGGCCTCCAAGCTTGCCTGGATCCTGCGCGAGATCCCTGCGGCGCGGCGGCTGGCGGGGCTGGGGCGGCTCCGCCTCGGCACCACCGATGCCTTCTTCCGCGACCGGCTGACCGGACGGTTCGAAACCGACGTCACCACCGCCTCGCGCACCGCGCTCATGAATCTCGACAGCTGCGACTGGGATCCTGAGCTGTGCCGGCTGTTTGGCGTGCCGATCGAGGCGCTGCCGCCGATCGGGCCCAGCACCGGCGATTTCGGCACCCTGGCCGGCACCGGCCTTCGCCTGACCGCAAGCCTGGTCGACCAGCAGGCCTCGCTTTACGGCCATGGCTGCCGGCAGGCGGGCGACGGCAAAATCACCTTCGGTACCGGCGGCTTCGCCCTGGTGGTGACCGACCGGCGGATGGCAGCGGGGCGAGACGGCCCCTTGCCCACCATCGCCTGGCAGAAGGCGGGGGAGGCGCCGGTCCATGCGCTGGAAGGCGGGGTCTATTGTGCCGCCTCGGCGGTGAACTGGGCGCAGGGGCTGGGGCTGTTTGCCGGCCATGACGATATCGGCGCCTTCGACGGCGCCCCGGCCACGCTCGACGGGCCGGTCTTCGTGCCGGCGCTGGCGGGGCTCGCCTGTCCGCATTGGGACCGGCGGGCGCGCGGCGCCTGGCTGGGGCTGGGGCTCGATACCGGGCCGGGCCGGATGATGCAGGCGCTGCTTGAAGGCATCGCGCTCCGCATGGCCGAAGTGGTGGCGGTGATCGGCCGCCATCAGCCGCTCACCGACCCGGTACCGATCGATGGCGGCATGGCGGCCAATGCCTATTTCTGCCGGATGCTGGCCGATTGTCTGGAACGGCCGGTGATCGTCTCCGACGAGCCGGAGCTGACCGCGGTCGGCACTGCAGCCCTGGCCGCCGAGGTGGCGGGGGTGGCGGTCGCCACCCCGCGCCGCGGCCGGAGGATCGACCCCCGGCCGCTGCCGTCCGGTCTGCGCGCGCGTTTCGATGCGGCGCGCGCGGCGGTTCAGGCTTTTGCCGCCGCCGGCTGACCGCGACCGAAGACCAGCCCGATCCCGCCCAGGATCGCCGCCATGCCGCAAAGCGCGAGCGGGGCCGGCACCGTGCCGAAGACCGCGAAATCGAGCAGCACGGTCCCGGCCGGCACCAGATAGAACAGGCTGGTGACGTTGACGAGATCGCCTGCCCGGATCAGCCGGTAGAACAGCAGCTGGGCACCGACCGAGATCACCAGAGCGAGCCAGAGCAGCGGCAGTACCACGGCCGGCACGGCGTCGAACCGCACCGCTTCTGTCGGCAGGACGATCAGGCAGAGTGCGAGGGCGGCCAGATACTGCACCGGCATGGCCGTGAGCGGGTCGATGGTGGAACGCTTCTGGAGCAGGGCACCTGCGGTCATCGCGGCCAGTGCTGCGAGAGCGAGGCCGGCGCCTGCCGGGGTGAGGCTGGCGGCGGCCAGGCTCTGCCAGACCACGGTGACGAGCCCCGCGAGGGCGAGTACGAGCCCCGCAACCCGGCGCCGACTGCGCGCGCCCCCGGTCATCACCAGGGTCAGCACCGGCTGCAGCCCCATGATGGTGGCGACGGCGCCGGGCGTCATGCCCTGATCCATCGCCGCCATGTAGCAGACGGCATAGGCGCCGACCAGCAGCAGGCCGGTGGCAAGCAGCCGCGGCCAGGCCTGAAGCCGCGGCCAGCGCTGCCCCTGAAGGCGCAGGATCATCGTGATGGCGAGCAGGGCCAGCGCAAAGCGCAGGCTGAGGAAGGCAAGCGGGCTCGCATGATCGAGCCCGAGCCGGATGAAGATGGCGCCGCTGCTCCACAGGCAGACGAACGCCGCCGTCGGGCCGAAATGGCCCGCGGCACGAAGGAAACCGGTCATCGGATCTGGAAAAACCGTCTTTGCCGGATGTCACGACAACCCTGCCGGCCCGGCTGCATCAGCCGTCAGCCGGGACCGATCGAACCGTATGGTTCAGGATCCGAGGGGCGGGGTCGTGAAAAGGCGGCCGCCGGTCAGGCGGCGGCGCGGCCGGCGGGCGGCGGCGGGGTGCCGGCCCGGGCAATGGCCGGCGGGGGGACGACGCAGGACATCATGTGCGGCACCATGGCGGTCATGATCGGTCGCCCCCTGGACGGTTGCAGGATCGGGTGAAGTATTCGGCCAAGTATGGCGGCGCGCGGGCCGTGCATCAACCCCGTTGCGCGGCTTCCCAGGTGTTGACGATCCGGGTCATGCTGCGCAGCACCGGCTTTTCGATCAGCTTGCCGTCGACCACCAGCAGGCCACTATCGGCGGCGGCGAAGGCGTCCAGCACCTTGCGGGCATGGGCGACGGTGGCGTCGTCGGGGGTGAAGACCCGGTTGATGTGCGGGATCTGCTTCGGGTGGATGGTGCCCTTGCCCGAAAAACCGAGGTCGGCCGCGGCCTCGGCCTCGCGGATCATGCCGGCCTCGTCTTCCAGGTCGAGCCAGGGCACGTCGATGACGTCGACACCGGCGGTGGCCGCCGCGTGGACGACGCGCGAGCGGGCATAGAGCAGGGCGTTCCAGACATTGCGGCAGCGCAGATCGGCGGCCATGTCGACGCCGCCGAAAAACAGCGCCTCGATCCGCTCGCTGGAGGTCGCGATCTCGACCGCGGCTTCCAGGCCCTCATTGGTCTCGATGATCACATGCAGCCGGGTGGGGCGCTGATACTCGTCCAGCAGGTCGGCGAGGTTGCGGACCTCTTCCGGCCCTTTCACCTTGGGCAGCATCACGGCAGGCGCCGGGCGCTCCGCCTCGATCAGCGCCTTGACGTCGGCCATGCCTTCGGGCGTGCGCAGGCAGTTGATGCGGATGATCCGCTCCACCCGCGGGTCGCCTTCGGTCACCGGCACATAGGCGAAAGCCCTGTCGCGCGCCTCGGGCTTGTCCTTCGGCGCCACCGCATCCTCAAGATCGACGCAGACGATATCGGTGCCCGAGGCCAGCGCCTTGGGGAACATGTCCGGCCGGGTGCCGGGGGTGAAGATGAAGCTGCGGCGCGACTGGATGCGGGCGGGGGACATGGCGGCTCCTGACGGGATGGTCGGGCGATCATAGGCGCGGGCGCAGACCACCGCAAACCGGCGGTCCGTGACGTGAACCCCCTGCACGCCCTCTTGTGCCCCCGTCACCAGACCGGCGGGGTGGTGATCCAGAGAATCCGGGTGCGGCCATTGGCGAGGTTGCGGAATTTGTGCGGCGAGGCGCTTTCGAAATGGAAGGCGTCGCCCTCGCCCAGGCGGTAGACCGCACCGTCGACATACAGCTCCAGCCGGCCTTCCAGAACCACGCCGCATTCCTCGCCTTCGTGGTTGTAGGCATCCTCGCCTGATCCGCCATCGGGATCGAGGGTCAGCTCCATCACCTGCAGCATGCCCTGGTCGTGGACGGTCAGGAATTCCTTCACCATGCCCTTGTCGCCGAAATCGACCCGGCGGCGCTGGCCGGCGCGGACGATGCGCCGGGCCTCGTTGTTCGGATCGCTTTCGCCGCCGCCCAGCAGTTCCAGCACCGGCACGTCCAGAATGGCGCAGATCGCCCTGAGCGCGCGAACCGAGGGCGAGGAGATCCCGCGCTCGATCTGGCTGAGAAAGCCCACCGACACATTCGCGGCATCGGCCACCTGTTTCAGCGACAGCCCCCGCGCCTGACGCGCCCGGCGCACGGCGAGGCCGAGGCTGAGATCGTCCTCTTCAGTCAGTGGCTCGACGACGGGCATCTCGGGGATCGACGCCGGGGGCGACTCAGGGGGTGTCATCGGTGGTGGATACCTTCAGGTTCACTCTGTTGAAAGGAGGGCCATATTTTTTCACGAATTTCCAGCCCGACCATGCGTTCCGCAACGCCCCGACCGCCGGTGACCACCGCGGCAGGCGAACGGAATCGCCTGTCGTGCAGGCCTTTTCACGAAAATGAAATCGGCTGACCAATTTCATTGCGCCCCTCGATAATTTCACTACGATGAAAATCAGTCAACGCCGAAGCCGATCCGCATCGCAGGGCGGGGGTCTGCGCCACCAGCACGGGACTGCCGGTGGTGTGCGTGGTTGCCGGGGGGAGCCCGGCGCCGCGCTGCCCTGCGATGGTCGGCAGGACAACGAACAGGGGAAGTTTCATGAGGCTGAAGACGCTTGCTGCCGCAATCACGGCACTGGCCATCGGCGCCGTGGCGCCGGCTTTCGCAGCAGAGACGGTGAAGGTGGGCGTGACCACCACCGGCGTGCCCTTCACCTTCGTCGACACGTCGAGCCAGAAGCCGACCGGCGCGATGGTCGATCTGGCCCAGGCGATCGGGGCCGAGGCGGGGCTTGCCACCGAATTCGAGGTGGTCGCCTTCTCGGCGCTGATCCCGTCGCTGACCACGGGCAAGATCGACCTGATCTCGGCCGGCATGCTCGCCACCGACAAGCGGCGCGAGGTCGTGGATTTCTCGGCCCCGGTCTACACCTATGGCGAGGCGATGTTCGTGCCGGCCGACGAGCCGGCGAACTACACGCTCGACGATCTGAAGGGCGCCACCATCGGCGCCCAGGTCGGCACCACCTTCGCCGACGCGCTCAACGCCCGCGGCACCTTCGGCGAGGTGAAGCTCTATGACAGCATCGCCGACATCATGCGCGATGTGAAACTGGGCCGGATCAAGGCCGGCTTCGGCGACAAGCCGATCGTGGCCTATCAGATCGCGCAGAACCCCGGGATCGGCCTGCGCCTGGTCGATGGCTATCAGCCGCTGAAGGCCGGCGATGTGGCGCTCGCGGTCTCGAAGGAGAACCCGGGTCTGCTGGAGAAGGTCAACGCCGCGATCGCGAAGCTCAAGGAGAGCGGCGAGCTTGCGAAGATCTTCGCAAAATACGGGCTGTAAGCGCCAGGCGTTGCGAAGATCTTCGCAAACGCGATCCGGACGGGTGCCGGGCGGTGCGGCAGGGCGGCTCTCCGCCTGACCTTCCTCCCGCTCCGGCACGCCACTCCCCACCACCCAGGGATCTTCGATGAGCGACTTCCTCAGCCGATCCGCCGACTACATGCCGCTGCTGTTCGAAGGCATGTGGCGGACCGTGGCGGTGACCCTGCTGGCGCTGTGCCTCGCCACCCTGCTCGGCCTGGTCTGGGCGCTGCTGCGGACCTCGGGCGTCCGGGTCCTGGCGGTGCCGACCCGGATCCTGGTCGAGTTCGTGCGCGGCATCCCGATCCTGGTCATCCTGTTCTACATCTATTTCGTGATGCCCGAGATCGGCCTGGATCTCACCGCCTTTCAGGCCGGGGTGATCGGTCTGGCGCTCACCTATTCCTGCTATATCGGCGAGACCTTCCGCGCCGGTATCGAGGCGGTGGACAAGGGCCAGATCGAGGCTGCGAAATCGATCGGCATGCGCCGGCCGCTGATGATGCGCCGGGTGGTGCTGCCCCAGGCCTTCCGGATCGTGGTGCCGCCCTATGCTAACAATCTGGTCATGCTGCTCAAGGACAGCTCGCAGGTCTCGGTCATCTCGGTGGCGGAGCTGACCATGCAGGGCAAGATGCTGGCCTCGTCCACCTTCGACAACATGACGGTCTTCACCCTGGTGGCGCTGCTCTATCTGTGCCTGACCATCCCGTTGAACATGGTCATGCGCCGGGTCGAACTTCGGATGGGGAAGGCGCGATGATCCGCTTCGAGGACGTGCACAAATCCTATGGCAGCCACGAGGTGCTGAAGGGCATCGATGCCGAGGTCGCCAAGGGCCAGGTGGTCTGCCTGATCGGCCCGTCGGGTTCCGGCAAATCGACCCTTCTGCGCTGCGTGAACGGGCTCGAAACCTATCAGCGCGGCCGGATCACCATCGACGGCGCCCTGGTCGATGCCGAGGGGCCCGCCATTCACGGGCTGCGCACCCGGGTGTCGATGGTCTTCCAGCGCTTCAACCTGTTTCCCCACCGCACCGCGCTCGAAAACGTGATGGAAGGCCCGATCCATGTGCTGAGGGAGCCTGCATCCGAGGTGCGCGCCCGGGCCGAGGCGCTGCTGGCGCGGGTGGGGCTGGCCGACAAGTTCCACGCCTATCCGGGCGCACTCTCGGGCGGGCAGCAGCAGCGTGTGGCCATCGCCCGGTCGCTGGCGATGCGGCCCGATGCGATCCTGTTCGACGAACCGACCTCGGCCCTCGACCCCGAAATGGTCGGCGAGGTGCTGCAGGTGATGCGCTCTCTGGCCGATGAGGACATGACCATGCTGGTCGTGACCCACGAGATCCAGTTCGCCCGCGAGGTTGCCGATGCGGTGCTGTTCCTGGATGGCGGGCGGATCGTCGAGCAGGGCCCGGCGGCAGAGGTGCTGCGCAATCCGCGCCATGAGCGCACGCAGGACTTCCTCCGTCGCGTCACGCACCCTGTTTGAGAGTCTGTATGGCCCTCGCCGGGCGGGTGCTGGCGCACCCTTGGCCGCCGCCTCAATGGCGGCTTGGCGCTGCGCGCCGGGGAGTCTGTATGGCCTTCGCCGGGGGGCTGCCGCACCCTTGGCCGCCGCCTCAATGGCCGGAGTCGTTTAGGCCCTTGCCGGGCGGGTGCTGCCGCACCCTTGGCCGCCGCCTCAATGGCGGCTTGGTCCCGCACTGGGGTGCGGGACGAGATTGTTGTCTGAGCATCGGGGGCATCCATGCCATCCTTCTCTCCTGCCGCTTCCGTCTGGGCTGCCACTGCGGCGTCGGGGCCTGATCTGCCTGCCATTACCGGCGAGCGGCGGGCCGATGTCGCGATCGTGGGTGCCGGTTTCACCGGGCTGGTCGCGGCGCTGACCCTTGCCCGGGGCGGGGCCTCGGTGATCGTGGTCGATACGGTCGAGCCGGGCTTCGGGGCCAGCGGCCGCAATGGCGGCCAGGTGATCCCCGGGCTCAAGGACGATCCCGACACGCTCGACCGGGTGTTTGGCGAGGCGACCACCGCCTTTGCCGGCGGCACCGCCGATCTGGTGTTTTCGCTGATCGACGAGCTTGGCATCGACTGCGACCCGGTGCGTGGCGGCTGGATCCAGGCCAGCGTGAAACATCTGCACCTGCCGCGGCTGGAAAGCCGGATGGCGCAGTGGCGGGCGCGCGGGGCCGCGGTTGAGATGCTCGATCCCGCGGGCATGGCGGCTGCGACCGGCGGGCGGGGCTTCGTCGGCGGCTGGATCGATCGCCGCGGCGGCAGCGTGCATCCGCTCGCCTATGCCCGAGGCCTGGCCCGGGCGGCGCTCCAGGCCGGGGCGGAGATTTTCCGCGATGCGGAGGCCGTGTCGATCAAGCGGGGCAATGGCGGCTGGGTTCTGGGTTTCGCAAGCGGTGCCCGGCTGACCGCGGATCAGGTGGTGATCGCGACCAATGGCTATACCGGCCGGCTCTGGCCCGGGCTGAAGGCGACGGTGATCCCCGCCAACAGCATCCAGGTGGCGACGGCGCCGCTGCCCGACGACCTTCGTGCCCGCATCCTGCCGGGCCGGCCGGTGGTCTCCGACAGCCGGCGGATCGCGAATTATTTCCGCATCGGCCCCGAGGGCCGGCTGATGATGGGCGGGCGCGGCGCCTTCCGCGAGCCGCGGGATGCCGCCGACTACCGCCGGATCGAGGCGGCGCTCGCCAGCTTCTATCCCGAGGCCGCACGCCTGCCGATGGGTTTTCGCTGGGCCGGACGGGTCGCGATGACCCGCGATCACCTGCCGCATATCCACCAGCCGTCGGCGGGCGTCACCATGGCGCTCGGCTATAACGGCCGGGGTGTGGCGCTGGCGAGCGCCATGGGCCGGGCGATCGGCGCTCATCTGCTGGATGGTGCCAACCCGCTGCCGCTGGCGCTCTCGGCCATCAAACCGATGCCGGTGCACGGCCTGCACCCGCTTTATGCCACCGCAATGATCGAGGCATACCGGGTGCGGGACATGCTGGAGCGCTGATCAGCCGCGCAGCTCGCGGGTCGAGCCGCCGAAGCGCAGCAGGTTGCCATGGGGATCGTGGATGTGGAATTCGGTCATCCCCCAGGGCTTGTCTTCGATCGCCGACAGGCCCGGCACGCCGCGGGCGCTGAATTCGGCATGCAGGTCCAGGATCTCGCCGCCGCGGATATAGCAGGAGGTGTTTTCCGGATAGCGACGATCGTCGGTCAGCCAGAAATGGATTTCCATCCGGTTGCGGCGGACGAGCAGATAGTCGCCATGGCGTTCGGCGGCGAAGCCCAACTGGTCCTGATAGAAGACCTGGCTTTCGGCAATGTCGAGCGAGGCCAGGACGGGGATGCAGATCGCGGCGTCGGTCATCTTGCCTCCGCGGATGGGTGGGGGGACAGGATAGCCGGGTGCGCTCAGGCCGCGAAGGCCCGGATCCTGCCTGCGGCCGAACGGGTGACCTCCATCTCGATACCATAGATCGCCCGCAGCTGTGCCGGGGTCATGATCCGCGCCGGTATGTCGTCGGCGATCACCCGGCCGGAGTGGAGCGCGACGATCCGGTCGGCATGGTCGGCGGCCATGTTGATGTCGTGCAGCACCAGCACCGCCGCGAAGCCACGCGTGCGGGCCAGATCGCGGATCAGCCCCAGCACCTCCGCCTGATGGGCGATGTCGAGCGCCGAGGTTGGCTCGTCGAGCAGCCAGCAGCTTGCGTCCTGGGCGATCATCATCGCTACCCAGACGCGCTGGCGCTCGCCCCCCGACAGGGTGTCGACCTGGCGATCGGCGAAGCCGCCGATACCGGTGAGGGCGATGGCCTCGTCCACCGCCCGGCGATCGGCGGCGGAGAACCGGCCGAGCGCGCCATGCCAGGGGAAGCGGCCGAGGGCGACCAGCTCGTGCACCAGCAGGCCCGGCGCGGCCGGGGTCGCCTGCGGCAGCAGGGCGAGATGTCGGGCGAGATCGCGGGCCGGCCAGCGGTCGAGCGGCCGGCCGGCGAAGCGCACCCGCCCGGTGGTCGGCGCCGTCTGCCCTGACAGGATGTCGAGCAGGGTGGATTTGCCGGATCCGTTATGGCCGATCAGCGCGGTGAGCCCCTCGCATGCCAGATCGAGGGTGATATCGGCCAGGATCGGCCGGCCACCGGCGGTGAGGCCGACGCCGTCCAGGGTGAAGCCGCTGGTTCCGGCTGCCATCAGCCATCCCTCCGGGGCGTGGTGAGGTCGACCATCTCGGTCACCCGGCCGTCCTTCATGCGGATGATCCGGTCGGCGGTGTCGAAATAGCGGTCGTCATGGGAGATCACGATCAGGGTCCGGCCCTCGGCCTTCAGCGCGGGCAGCAGCTCGGTGTGAAAGACGTGACGGAAACCCGGATCCTGATCGGCGGTCCATTCGTCGAACACCACCACCGGCCGGCGGTCGACCCAGGCATGGATCAGCGCCAGCCGCTTGCGCTGGCCGGTGGAGAGTTCCGTCGTGGAGAAGCGGCCGTTCGCAACCTCCACCTTCGTGCCGAGACGCAGGCGGTCGAGATGTGTGCCAAGCTCCTCGTCGCTGACCCGGGCCCCGGGCATCACCTCGTCGAAGAGGTGATAATCGGTCAGGATGGCCGAGAACATCTGCCGGTAGGCATCGCGCGTGTCATCCTCCACGGGCCGGCCACCGACGACGATCCGGCCGGCATCCGGGCGATAGAGGCCGAGCAGCAGCTTGATCAGCGTCGTCTTGCCCGAGCCGTTATCGCCCACGATCATGGTGATCCGGCCGGGCGCGAAGCCGAGATCGAGCGGCCCCAGCCGGAAACCGGGACCGTCTTCCGTGGAGGGGAAGGCGAAAGCGAGACCGTCGAGGCGGATCTCGACCGGTTCCGCCGGCATCGCCGCCGATGCGGTGGCGCCGGGCTCGGCCGTGGCGAAACGGCCCGACAGCTCGTCGATCCGGCGGAGCGCGATCTGCATCCGGGTGATCGCCGGCATCGAGGTCATGATCTGCTCCACCGGGCCGCGCAGGAACAGCAGCAGGATGAGGAAGCCGGAATAGACGGCGGGATCCTCGGGGCTGAAGGCGGCCCAGGCCAAAAGCACCCCGATCACCGCGAAGACCAGCGCCGAGCCCAGCGCATTGGCGATGACGAAGATCGCGATCGCCCGGCCGTTGATGCGGCGGATGTCGGCGATGGTCGTCAGAATGTCGCCATGGATCTTCTCGCGCCGGGGCTTGTAGATCTTCAGCTCCTTGGCGCCGCCGGTGATGGTGGCATAGGCGGCATGCAGCCGGTCCTCGCCCTCCCGCGCCTCGTCGAAACCGCGCACCGCCCGCCGGCGGGCGCGGTACTGCAGCCAGCCGCCGGCGGCCAGCACCAGGATCACCGCGGCAGAGAGTGCCGGCGACAGCCAGATCAGATAGGCGAAGGCGCCGATCACGGTGATCGCCGAAATCGCGAGCGGGGCGGCGACGAAGGCCACATCGCTGATCATGTCGACATCGTGGTTCAGCACCGGCAGAATCCGGTTCCGGCCCCAGCCTTCCAGCGCCGGCACCGGTGCATCGATGATCCGCCGGGCGAGCCTTGCGCGCAGATCCGCCACCACAGCCTGGCCGGCGGCGTTGGTCGCCAGATCGGATGCGGCGCGGGCCGCGAAGGTGACGGCGGCGAGCGCCAGGAAACCGGTGACGAAGCCCGCGGGCAGCACGAAATCCCGTGCGATGGCGTCGTTCACCCGGTGGAGCAGCAGGATGGTCCCCGCCGCGGACAGGCCACCGGCCAGGATGGCGAGGGTGAGGCGGCGCCAGTGGCTGGTGACGAGGCTGGCGAACAGGCTTCCAGAGGTCATGAGCGGGTCTCGGATCGGCGCCAGTAAGGCACGCAGAGCTGACGGGCCCGCGGCAGGGTGGCGAGCAGGGGTTTGAGGGTCTGGAGCTGGTCGAACTCACCCGCGATCCAGACGAAATCATCCGCGCGGTCAAAGCCGGGCAGCAGGGGCCCGAGGGCAGCGGCCAGCGGATGGCGGCCGCCATCGCGGCGGACGATCCAGCTGACGGCCAGCCCCGGCGGGTGATCGAAGGGCAGTATGTCCTCGGGGCCTTCCACCTCGATCAGGGCGAAGCCGGTGGCGTCGGGCGCGAGCCCCTCGGCGATGCGGGCGATGGCGGGCAGGGCGGTCTCGTCCCCCGCCAGCAGCAGGCGGCGGGCGGGCGGCACGCCGCGGCCGCAGGGGCCCGACATGCCGCAGGTGGCACCGGGCACCGCCCGGCGGGCGAAATCCGCGCCCGGGCCGGCGGCGTCGTGCAGCACGAAATCGACCTCCAGCCAGCCGGCAGCCGCATCGATCCGGCGGATGGTGTAGTAGCGCATGGCACCCGCCATGCCGCGGGCGCCCCCCAGCGGCCGGCCGTCGGGGCCGAGCTTCGGGCGCGGCGGCGGCGCTCCGGCTTCGGCCGGAAGCCAGAGCCGGACATGGAGATCGTCATCCGTCGCGAAACGGGCAAGATCCGGCCCTTCCAGCCTGAGGCGGCGCAGATGCGGCCCGGGATCGGTGATCGCGGTCACCCGGAGCAGGCGGTAGCCGTCATCGGGGGTGTCGGTCATGCACGGCGTCCGATCAGCAGCAGCAGCACCGGCCCGCCGATCAGGGCAGCGAGCAGGCCTGCGGGGATCTGGTAGGGGAAGATGACCACCCGGCCGGCCCAGTCGGCGGCAAGCAGGGTGAGCCCGCCGAAGAGTGCGGCACCGACCAGCTGTTCCGCCGGCCTGACCAGCCCGGCCAGACGGGCGAAATGCGGCCCCATGATGCCGACGAAGGCGAGCGGGCCGACCAGGATGGTGGCACTGGCGGAGAGCAGGGCGACCAGGAGCAGCAGCCCGGCATTCACCCGGGCGACGGACATGCCGAGCGTGCGGGCAAACCGGCCGCCCAGCGGCAGCAGGTGCAGCCAGCGCAGCATCAGGGGGGTGAGGGCCAGCGCCGCGAGGCCGAGACCGAGCGCGAGCAGGGCTTCCGGCATCGAGGTGGCATAGGTCGAGCCCGACAGCCAGGCGAGCAGCTGGCCGAGACGCGGATCCTGGAAGGTCTTGAGCACGGCGACGACCAGCCCGGTGATCGAGCCCATGGCGATGCCGGCCAGCAGCAGGCGCAGGCCCGAGAAAGCCTGACGGCGGGTCAGCGCCAGGATCAGCGCCAGCATCAGGACGGCGCCCGCGGCACCGCCGGCGATCTGCAAAGGCCGGGTGGGGCTTGCCGCCAGGAACATCACCGCGATGATGCCGAGCATGGCGCCCGAGGAGATGCCGAGCACTTCCGGGGCGGCGAGCGGGTTACCGGTCATGCGCTGCAGGATGGTGCCGGCAATGGCCAGCGACAGCCCGCCGGCGAAGGCGGCGAGCGCCCGCGGCAGGCGATAGGCCAGGATTTCGTCCCAATGGCCGGCGACCGGCCCTGTGGCATCGCCGGTGGTCAGCAGCGCGCCGGCAAAGATGATCAGGGTCAGGCCGGCGATCAGGGCGACCAGCCGCCAGGGGCGGGCGGCCCGGTGGACGGGCGCATGGCGGCGCAGCGCCGGCGGCTCGGCCGCCGCCAGCCGGGGCAGCAGGATCAGCAGCAGCGGCGCGCCCAGGATCGCGGTCATGGCGCCGGTCGGGAAGGCGCGATAGGTGGTGGGCAGCAGCAGCACCAGCTGATCTGTGATCAGCAGCAGCAGGGCGCCGATCACCGGGGCCGCCACCAGCTGGGCGACCGGGCGCCGCGCCCCGGCCAGCCGGGCGATCGCCGGGGCGGCGAGCCCGATGAAGCTGATGATGCCGACCGCGGCCACGATCACCGCGGTCAGCGCGACGGCAGCCCCCATCGCCGCCAGCCGGAACCAGGCGACATTCAAGCCCAACCCGCGCGCGGCACGATCATCCAGCCCAAGCAGGGTGATCGGCCGGATCAGCAGCAGGGTGAGCAGGGCCAGCGGCAGCACCTGGCCGACCAGGCTTCGTGTCGTCTGCCAGTCGCCCTGATCCAGATAGCCGGCGCCCCAGAGGAACAGCCCGATCAGCAGATCGTGGTTGAACAGCGTGACCACGGCTGCGGCCATGCCGCAGAACAGGCTGACGATCAGCCCGGCCAGCGTGACCGAAACGGGGGAAAGCCCGCGTGCGGCGGACAGCACCAGCACCAGGCAGAAGGCGAGGGCGGCGCCGAGCAGGGCCACGCCCTCGCGCCCGATCGCAAAGGCCCAGGGCGCCTGAAGCGTGGCGAGGGTGAGCGCCAGCTGCGCCCCGGCGGAAATGCCGAGGGTGGCGGGTTCCGCCAGCGGGTTGCGCAACACGTATTGCAGCATCGCCCCCGCCAGCGCCAGTCCGCCGCCTGAGAGCAGCGCCACGCTCACCCGTGGCAGGAAGGCGTAATGGGCCAGAACCTGCATCGTGTCGGCAGGGGCGGGGGCGAGCAGCGCATCGGGCCAGAGGGCGGGCGGCACCAGGGCGGCAAGATTGGTTCTGACCAGCAGCAGCGCCGCGACCGCAAAGCCGGCGATGGCGAGTGGAAGCAGGATCGGCGGCCGGCGGAAGGGGGCGGTCATGCGGCATGCTCCGCCTGCAGGGCATCGGTCAGCAGATGCAGGAAGCGCAGCGCCGCCGGGATGCCGCCATAGAACAGCACCTCGGGCAGCAGGGTGACGCGGCCGGCCCGGATGGCGGGCAGGCTCGACAGCACCGGCTGGCGCATGGCCAGCGCCGCGCGCACCAGCGGCACATGACCGATATTGATCAGCCGCGCCTCGGGCCGGGCGGCCAGCTGGTCGAGCGTGACGGTCAGATGGCCGAAGGCCGATCCCGTGCCCGTCCAGGCATTGGCGATGCCCAGCCGGTCCAGCACCGCCTGGAACAGGCCGTCGGCCGTGAAGACCAGGCAGCGGCGGCCATCGATCAGGCTGATCACATAGGCCGGCCGCCGATCGATAGCCGGCAGGCGGGCTGCGCCATCGAAGGCGGCTTGCGCCCGGGCCAGATAGTCGTTCACCTGCCGCTCCAGCCCGACCGTGCGCCCCAGACCGTCGAGCGCCGCCATGCCGGTCGCGATCTGGTCGCGGCCGTCGAAGGCATGGGGCTGAAAGCGGTGGACCGGCGCGATCCGGTTGAGCCGGGCCTCCAGCGGTGCCAGTTCGCCATCGGTCAGGATGGCATCCGGCCTGAGCCGCGCGATGCGTTCCAGATTGGGCTCGGCACGCAGGCCAAGCTCCTGCACCCCGGGCGCCAGCGCCGGTTCGACCACGATCTGGGCGTAGCGCGGCAGTTCCGGGGCGGCGACCGGCATCACGCCCAGCGCCGCCAGACTGGCGGCACTCACCCAGTCCAGCGCCACGATGCGCGGCGCCCCGGCCCCGGCAAAAGCCGGAACCGGGGCTGCAAGCGCAGTCGAAACAAGGCCGCCCAGAACCGTGCGGCGGCTCGGCATGCGGGGCGACATGTTCACCACCGGTAGGTGAGGTTGCCCTTGATCGTCCGCCGCTTTCCGGCGAGCACCGAGTTCGAATAGAAACCGGGGGTGTAGTATTCCTCGTCGGTCAGATTGGTGCCGCTCACGCCCAGCGACAGACCGGCAAGGCCGGGATGGACCTGCGACAGGTCATAGCTCGCCGAGGCATCGAACAGTGTGTAGCCGTCGATGTTGGCCTGAGTGCCCGTCCCCGTGTCCATCGCAGTCAGGGAACTGCCGACATAGCGCAGCCCCGCGCCGATGCGCAGCCCGGCGAGTGTGGCGGTCTGGAAGTCGTGGTTCACCCAGAGACCAGCGGTGTGATAGGGCACCGCCTGGGTGCGGGTGCCGACCTTGCTGATGCCCGATGCGTTCGGATTGTCCTTGGTGACTTCGGAATCGGTATAGGCATAGCTGGCGACCAGGCTCCAGCCATCGCCAAGGTCACCCTTGGCTTCAAGTTCAAGGCCGCGGGAGCGGACTTCGCCTTCCTGGGTCGACAGGGTCGGCCGCTGCGCGTCAGGCGTGACGACATTCTGCTGGGTCAGCTGGAACACCGATGCGCTGAACATCAGCCCGGTGCCGGGCGGCTGGTAGCGCAGGCCTGCCTCGTACTGTTCACCCGTGGTCGGATCGAAGGGCCGGCCGTCGGAATAGGAACCGGAGACAGGTTCGAACGACGTGGAATAGGACAGATAGGGGGCGAAGCCGTTATCGAACAGATAGCCAAGCCCGACGCGGCCGGAGAACGCGTTCTGCCGCCGCTTGGTGACCGTGTCGTCGTACCCGTAGGCAGCATAGAGCGTATTCGAATAGTAATCGTACTCTGAGATGTCGGCCCAGTCCTGGCGGCCGCTCAGCGTGACGATCCACTTGTCCCAGCGGATCTGATCCTGCGCATAGACACCGATCTGGCTGATCAGTGATTTATCATCAGACCACGGCAAGCCATAGACGGGGTCGAAATCATAGTTGGGGTTCAGGATGTCGATATGGGCGTTGTTGGTCGAATTCGTCCGGGTCTCGCGGATGCGTGAATAGCCGTAGTTCACGCCGAAGGTCAGATCATGGGCAAGCGGGCCGGTTTCGACGACGCCGTTGACATTGGCGTCGGCAACCAGAGTGTCCGAGGTCCGCGGCCGATTCTGCACACCGACATTCACATAGTGGCCGTCGACCACCGCGATCGGCCACTCCCAATTGAAGGCGCTGACATAGTCAAGCTCCGCATGGGTGTAGCGAAGGTTGTTGCGGAAAGTCCAGGTGTCGTCGATCTCCTGCTCGAAGACATAGCCGATCGTGCTCGATTCGACGTTCCAGTCCGTGAGCCCTGGAATGCCCATATAGAAGTCGCTCGGGATCTTGATGCCGTTCGAATAGACGCTGTTGTCGAGCGGCAGGCTCTGTTCCGATCCGCCCTGGGTCCAGTTCTGGTATTGGGCGAGCAAAGTGAGCCGGGTACCTTCGCGGCTGTCGAGGGTGAGGGCGGGGGCGATATAGACCGAATCATCCTTGGAGTGATCGATCTGGGTGTCGGCATCGCGCTTGAGCGCAGTCAGCCGGTAGAGGATATGGCGATCCTCGTCCAGCGGTCCGCCCAGATCGATCGCGACCTGCTTGCGGTCGAAGCTGCCGTATTCGAGCCGGATTTCGCCGAACGGATCCTCGGTCGGGCGCTTGGTGGTCATCGAGACCAGGCCGCCGGGGGCTGCATCGCCATAGAGCACCGACGAGGGGCCGCGCAGCACGGCGACGCTTTCCAGCCCATAGGGCTCGACGAAGGAATCATAGGGGTTGTAGCCGTTGCGCAGACCGTCGCGATAGAAGTCGCGCTGGCTCTGGGCCCGGAAGCCGCGCAGATACATGAGCGGCATGCCCTGGCCGCCGGGATAGTCGATGGCGCGGATGCCGGGGGCATAGGCGATGGCATCGTTCAGGTCGGTGACGCCGCGATCGTCCATCTCCTGGCGGGTCACGATGCTGAGCGATTGCGGCACCTCGATCACCGGTGTGTCGGTCTTGGTCGCGACCGAGCCGTTGCGGGCGACATAGCCGGTGGTGGCGGTGGCCGGATCATTGCGACCACCCCGCCGCCCCGCCTCCACCATCAGCGGGTCGAGCACCGTTTCGCCGGCAGCGGCGCCGGCTTCGGCGAAGAGGGCTGCGGAGCCGGGGGCGCTGATCCGCACCGAAATTCCGCTGCCCGAAACCAGGCGGCGCAGAGCCTCTTCGGCCGTCATGCGGCCCGAGACCGCCGTCGAGTTCTTGCCCGCCACCAGGGCCGAGGAATAGCTGATCTGCCAGCCCGAGGCGCCGATGAAGGCGTCGATCGCGGCTGCGAGCGGCTGGGCGGGGATGGAGAATGCCCGGGTCTCGGCCGCCGTGGCCGGTGCGGTCTGCTGCGCGCCGGCGCCGGCCGGCACCAGAACCGCGCAGCCGAGCATGCTGGTGGTCAGCAGCAGCCGGGTGAGACCGGCGACCCCGCGCCGTCGTGATGCCGCCATCCGGAATGCCATGCCCAACCCTTTCTTCGTCTCTGGTCAGCGGCCCGGCGTTTCGTGTTGCGGGCCTTCTGACCGGTTGGACGCGGCAGGGATCGGGATCCGGCAAAAAAAATGAAGATTTCACTCCAGGATGATGATGCCGCCGGGCAGTGCGCGCAGCGAGAGACCGGCGGCATCGGCAAGACCGGCAAAGCCGGCGGTGACATCGTCGAGCCGGTAGCTGCCCGAAACGGCGAGATTTGCGGCCGCGCGGTCGGCCAGGATCACATAGCCCGGGTGATAGCGGGCGAGGCTGTCGACCACCTCGCTGAGCGGCCGGTCGTGGAAGACCAGCCGGCCCTCGCGCCAGGCCAGGGCGCGGCGGGTGTCGACCGGGCGGACGGGATCGATGCCCGCCGCCGAGGCCACGACCCGCTGGTCCGGCGCCATCACCACCGGCGTGCCCAGCCCGTCGCGTCGGGCGACCTCTACACGGCCGCGTTCCAGAATGATTTCGTCCCGGTCGTCACGCGCCTCGACCGCAAAGGCGGTACCGAGCACGGTGACGGTGGTGAAGCGGCCGGTCACCCTGAACGGATGATCCGGGTCGTGGCGGACATCGAACCAGGCTTCGCCCTTGAGCAGGGTGACCAGGCGCCGGCCGCCGTCGAAATCCACCGTCACGGCAGAGGCGGTGTCGAGCATCATGGTCGAGCCGTCGGGCAGGGTGATGGTGGCGCGCTCCCCCGTCGCCGTGCGGTGATCGGCCTCCAGCCTTATCATCAGCGCCGGCCCCTGCCAGAGGGCGAGGGCGGCGAAGCCGGCGGCCATGGCAAGGCCGGCCATCCGGCGCAGTATCGGTCGGCGGCGTGGTGCGGCGGCCGTCGCTGCGGCCGGCAGCTCCTGCACGGCGGTTGCAAAACTCTCGGCGCCCCATGCGGCCGTGACCCGCCGGAACTCGGCCGCGTGGCGCGGATCCCGGGCCTGCCAGCGGGCGAATTCCGCCCGCGTCGCGGCATCGGCGGTGCCGTCGCGCAGGGTCAGGAACCAGTCGAGCGCCTGATCGGCCGCCGGGTCGTCATGGGGTTCCGGACCGGTCGTGTCCGGGGAAGGGGGGTCTCGTCTCACGCGGGGGTTCCAGTCTGCCGTCTTTCGCCGTCCCTTTTGATGAGACGTTCGAGCGGCCCAATTCTGGAAAAAAGATCGCCATCGGTCAGCTTCATTTTCGCTCCAGCCGCGCGAGCGCATCGCGGCAATGGCCGAGGGCGAGTTTCAGGTCGTTGAAGACGGTGCGTTCCGAGATGTCGAGATGGCGGGCGATGCGGGCATTGCTCCAGCCTTCGATCCGCGCCAGCACCACCACCTTCTGTGTGCGCTCGGGCAGGCGGGAGAGGGCGGCGCGGACATGATCCAGCTCTTCCCGTGCCGCCAAGCGGTCATCGGCCGCGGGCTGATCGGCGGCGATGTCGCGGATGTCGTGGTCCGGCGTCTCGGGCCGTTCCACCGCGGCCCGGGTCTGCCGCCGGCGCAGATGATCCAGCGCCAGATTGCGGGCGGTGCGGTGCAGATAGGCTTCCATCTGCTCGATCGTGCCGCTCCGGTCGGCATGGGCGGCGCGGATATAGGTCTCCTGGGCGAGGTCTTCGGCGACCTGCGGGTCCCAGACGATGCGCCGCACCCGCCGGATCAGGGTCTGCCGGCTGTGCAGGAAGATCTCGGTGAGGGTGGTCGTCATCCGCGGTGGCTTACCCGTGCGCGCATCCTCGGGGCCGCAATGGCGGCCCGGCGGGGTGGAGAACGGGCGACACCGCCCGGCCGGGCCAGCATAGCCGGGCGCGGACGGGCTGTCATAGCTCAATTGCGAAGGCGTCGCATTCGCATATGGAGCTTTGGCGATCGGGTGTGGTCAAGCGGTGACAGCCGTGCTCAGACGGTGATGCCCGCACCTCGGAGTTCCGGGCGAAGCCGCCCGGCCAGCCACAGCCCGTACATCCGCCAGTCGCTGACGAGCGACCAGAGTGGATAGCTGAAGGTGGCGGGGCGGTTCTTCTCGATGAAGAAATGCCCGATCCAGGCAAAGCCGTAGCCCGAGACGAGTGCGCCGGCCAGCCACCACCAGGATCCGGTGACGACAAGCGCCAGAAGGCAGAGCAGGGCCGCCGTGCTGCCGGCGTAATGCAGCGCCCGGCAGCGCGGATCGGCATGCTCTCGCAGGTAATAGGGCCAGAACTCGGCGTAGCGCTGCGGCCGATCGGTGGGGGGCATGGGCTGCGGAACCTCCCTCTCGCGGCGCGTCGGGCGGCTTCTTGACGAGGCCCTGACGCGCGGGTCGTGGGGCTCATTCTACCATGGGGCGCCGGGGTTGCCGAGGGGGGCGGGTAGCGGCGATGCTGCAACCCTGCGCGAAAGGCTGGAACCCGCCTGCCGTGGCGTGCCATCCTGTGCGCCGCGTGATCCGTTGCCCGGGGTGTGGGGCGGCAGGGTCCGGCAGGTTTTGCACATGTCGCGCCATTTTGCGAACCGAGCGGGCGGGCCCTCTGGCCCGCTCCCGAGGGATCATAACGTGCGCCCGGCGGAAGGTCCGCGCTCCCCGGCGGGCCGTCCAGGACCGGCAGGCACGACCGGAGGACGTCCAGGAATGCAGATGAACGATCAGGCGGATGAGGAGATGATCGCCGGCGCGGATATCGGCTTCGAAGCGATCGAAGGCGGCCGCGGTGTGGTGATGGCGGCCGAGACCGATGCCCGCGGCCGGATGAGTGCTGCGGCGATCGCCGACCGCTTCGCCGACGGCGTGGTGGTGGCGCTGTCGGCGGCGGGCTTCGGCCGCCATGCGATGGCGGAGCAGGGGCTGTCGCTCAAGGTGCTGGCCTCGGCCGTCGAGGTGGAGCGGGCCCCGGCGATCGGCGAGGCCTGGCGGGTCGGGCTGACCCCGGTGCCGGTCGAAGAGGGCATCGGCTTCGCGGCCGAGCTGTCCGATCCGCTGATGGGCGATGTCTTCGCCCGCGGCATCGTCGAGGTGGTGCCCGAGGATGCGAGCGGCGTGCATGCCGCCTTCCCCGACGACATCGCCGACCGGCTGGCCGAGGCGGCGATCGAAAGCGCCGGCCCGGCCGATGCGCTGCCGGCCGGCGCCGGCGTGGTCGGCAACCGCCATTGCGACATCATGGGCCATATGAACGTGCAGTTCTACGGCGCCGCCTTCGATCAGGCGTGCCGGCTGCTGGGTGTCGGGCTCGGCCTGGCCGAGGGGGTGGTGCTGAAGCCGGTGCGCTCGGTCATCCGCTTCAAGGCCGAACAGCGCCTGGGCGATGCCTTCCAGGTGACTTCGCGCCCGACCATGGTGGCGCCCGATGCCATCGCGGTGACCCACGAGCTGCACAATCTGGAGACCGGCACGCTCTCGGCCTCGGTCGATTATGTGCTCCAGCCGATCCTGGCCGAGGACGCCTCGCTCCGCCCCTTCGACGATGCGACGATCGAGACCGCCTCGATGCTGGGCGCCGAGATCGTGGGCGGCATCGATATCGGCCCCGGGCCTTCCGAAGGCCAGGGCATCAGTTTCGAGACCTATCGCGGCTCGGTCGACCCCTGGCATTGCGACGAGCACGGGCTGGTGGGCGAGCAGTCGCTGATCGACCGGGTTTCGTGCGCGGCCGGCCAGCTGCTCGACAAGGTGGGGTTGAGCGGCGAGCGGATCCGCCGCGACCGGATCGGCACGGCGGCGGTGGAATACCGCATCCGCTATGAGGGCCCGGCCCGCAACGGCGACGCGCTGACCCTGCGCAGCCAGATCGCCGGTGTGCGCGACAAGGTGCTGGTGCTCCGTCACCGGCTGAGCCGCCCGGGCGAAGAGGCGACCCCGCTGCTCGAAATCGACGTCATCGCGGTGATGCTGGATCTGGAGCGCCGCCGCGCGACCCGGGTGCCCGACGATGTGGCGGCGCAGGCGCGCGAACTGCTGATCGAGGATGACGCCGCCGTCTGAGGCCACGACCTCGCCGATGCGACACCGGCCCCGGCAGCGCTGCCGGGGCCGGCTCCGTTTGCGGCATCAGTCTTCGATGATGATCCGCGGCGGCTCTCGCCGCACCCGGCCCAGGCTTTCGACCACGCCGGCGGCGATGGCGTGATAGGGGGCGGCGGCCTCGCTCTCGGGGGCGACGGCGACCACCGGCCGGCCTTCGTCGGACATGATCCGGACGTCGAGATCCAGCGGCACGGCGCCGAGGAAAGGCAGGCCCAGCTTCAGCGCCTCGTCGCGCGCGCCGCCATGGCCGAAGATGTCGGACCGTCCGCCGCAATGCGGGCAGGTGAACCAGCTCATATTCTCGACCAGGCCCAGGATCGGCACCTCGACCTTGCGGAACATGGCGAGGCCCTTGCGTGCATCCAGCAGGGCGATGTCCTGGGGCGTGGAGACGATGACGGCACCCGCCAGCGGCACGCGCTGAGCGATGGAGAGCTGAACGTCGCCGGTGCCGGGCGGCATGTCGAGCACCAGCACGTCGAGCGGCGCCCAGTCTGTCTCACGCAGGAACTGGTCGAGCGCACCCTGAACCATGGGGCCGCGCCAGATCAGCGGCGTGTCTTCCTCGACCATCAGCCCGATCGACATGGCCTTCAGGCCCCAGCCGATCTTGGGCGTGATCCGCTTGCCGTCGGGGCTGTCGGGCCGCCCCTGAAGCCCCAGCATGCGCGGGATCGAGGGGCCATAGACATCGGCGTCCAGAATGCCGGTCTTCAGACCCCGGGCCTGGAGCGCCAGCGCCAGATTGACGGCCAGCGTCGACTTGCCGACGCCGCCCTTGCCCGAGGCGACCGCGATGATCGCGGTCACCCCCGGCACCACCGGCGCCGAGGGGCGCTGGCCGGCGGCGGGCCCGGTGGGGGATCCGGCGGCGGCGGACCCGGCGGGCGCGTGGCTGTGGCCATGGCTGTGACCGTGACCGGCGCCGCCGCGCGGCGCCTGGCCCGGGCCGCGCCCGGGCGTGCGTTCGGCGGTGAGCACCGCGGCGGCGCGGGTGACGCCGGCGACGCCTGCCGCGGCCTGTTCGATCTCGCGGCGGAGCGGTTCGGTGGCGGCGGCACGGTCGGGCGTGGTCTCGACCATGATGCGTGCGATGCCGGCCTCGTCGACGGTCAGACCCGAGATCCGGCCCGAGGCGACCACGTCGCGGCCGCGCTCCGGATCCCGTATCCCGGCGAGCCTCGACAGAATCTGGTCCCTGACGGTCCGTGACATGGTTGAAAACTCCGAGTTCATTGCGATATAGCCCGGGGATCGGGCAGTTGGACGGCCGGCGGTTCGGAGATCCGCCGGGTCGCGGCGGCCGACGGGAAACCGGCGGCACCGGCGATATAAGCGCAACTCCGTGTCCGGCGCCATATGTGGTGCCGGCAGGTCGCGCCGGAAACGGTGCGGGTGGCGCAAAGTCGACCGTCTTCCCATTTACTTCCGGACATGCGGCAGTGGTATCGCATGGCCGGGCACGCCGGCGGCGGCGCGCGACCGATGGTCGCAGGCCCGTCCGTCGCGCGACGGGTTCGACCACGACAAGAAGCGGAGATCAGTCAAGCATGCCGTGGAACACGCCGGGCGGTGGACAGGGTGGCGGGCCTCAGGGCCCCTGGGGGCGGGGCCCCAACGGACCGCAGCCACCGGACCTGGATGAGCTGCTGCGCAGAAGCCAGGAGAAAATGCGCCGGGTGCTGCCCGGCGGTGGTGGCGGCAGCGGCGGCGGCCGGCTGATCGCGCTGGTTGCGGCCGTGGGGGTCGCGATCTGGCTCGGCACCGGTTTCTATCGCGTGCAGCCGGACGAGCAGGGCGTGGAGCTGGTTTTCGGCCGGTGGGTGAACACCACCACGCCGGGCCTGCACTACAACTGGCCGGCGCCGATCGGCGAGGTCTACAAGCCTGCCGTCACCCGCGTGAACCGGGTGGAGATCGGCTATCGCTCCGGCACCGATTTCGGCCGCGCCGCGGGCGTGCGCGAGGTCAATGCCGAGAGCCTGATGCTCACCGGCGACGAGAACATCATCGATATCGACGTGACGGTGTTCTGGCGGATCAAGGACGCCGGCGCCTATCTGTTCGAGATCCAGCGCCCCGACACTACCATCAAGTCGGTGGCCGAAAGCGCGATGCGCGAGGTGGTCGGCCAGACGCCGCTGCAGTTCGTGCTGACCGAGGGCCGCGCCCGGATCGAGCAGCAGACCCGCGAGCTGATCCAGGCGACGCTCGACACCTACAAGTCGGGCGTGGAGGTCACCCAGGTCCAGCTGCAGAAGGTCGACCCGCCGCAGCAGGTCATCGATGCTTTCCGCGACGTTCAGGCGGCCCGTGCCGACCAGGAGCGTCTGCAGAACGAGGCCGAGGCCTATCGCAACAGCATCCTGCCCCGCGCCCGCGGCGAGGCCGAGCGCCTGATCCAGGAAGCCCAGGCCTATCGCGAACAGGTCGTGGCCGATGCCCAGGGTTCCGCTGAGCGTTTCACCTCGATCCTGACCGCCTACAACGAAGCCAAGGACATCACCGCCCGGCGTCTCTATCTGGAGACGATGGAAGACGTGATGGCCGGGATGAGCAAGGTCGTGATCGAGCCGGGCGTTACCGGGGGGCAGGGCGGCGGCCAGTCGGTCGTGCCCTATCTGCCGCTCGACCGCCTGATCCGCGAGCCCGCCCCGCGCACCGGTGACGGTGCCGACATGTCGTCGTCGTCCGGTGCCGCCTCGGCGGCGCAGGGCAACGCCACCACCACGCCGCGCTGACCGGGAGGAGGCTGAACCATGAGGAAGGGTCTTCTCACCGTCGGTGCGATCGTCGTCGCCGCCGCCGCCGTCGTCGGCATCTCGTCGACCTATGTCGTCCATCAGACCGAACAGGCGCTGGTGCTGCAGTTCGGTGAGCCGCGCAAGGTGGTTCAGGAGCCGGGGCTGCACTTCAAGCTGCCCTTCGTCCAGAACGTGGTCTATTACGACAACCGCGTGCTGGATTTCGACGCCGACGTTCAGGAGGTGATCGCCTCCGACCAGAAGCGTCTGGTGGTGGACAGCTTCGCCCGCTTCCGCATCACCGATCCGCTGCGCTTCTATCAGGCGGTCGGATCGGAAGCCGTGGTCCGGGCCCGGCTGGACAGCATCGTGAACGCCAGCCTGCGTAACGTGCTGGGCTCGGTGCCGCTCGGCACCGTGCTGACCAGCCAGCGCGCCCAGCTGATGAGCCAGACGGCCAGCATCGTGAACAACGAGGCCAAAAGCTTCGGCATCGAGGTTCTGGACGTGCGCATGCGCCGCGTGGATCTGCCCGAGGCCAACAGCCAGGCGATCTTCAACCGCATGCGGACGGAACGCGAGCGCGAGGCGACGGAACTCCGCGCCCAGGGCGCCGAGCTTGCCCAGCGCATCCGTTCGCGCGCCGATCGCGAGCGCACGGTGCTGCTGGCGGAAGCCCGCCGCGAATCGCAGATCGCCCGCGGTGAAGGCGATGCCCAGGCCAGCCGGATCTTCGCCGAAAGCTTCGGCAAGGATGCGCAGTTCTTCGACTTCTACCGCAGCCTTCAGGCCTATCGCACGGCGCTCGGCAATTCCGACACCACCATGGTGCTGACGCCGGACGGCGACTTCTTCCGCTATTTCGGTGCCGACGGCCAACTTCGCCTGCCAGGCCAGACGCCCGCCGCCGGCAACTGACCCGGCGCCTACCGCACGCGAAGACGATCCGACGGCCGCCCCGGGTAACCGGGGCGGCCGTTGGTCGTTGAGCATGAGGTCGAGGGGCCGTCAGCCGGTCTGGTGCGGGGCTTGCGCGCGCCCGATCTGCGCGCCACCTTTATCTCTTAAGACAGAAGGCGGATGAGGGCAGAAGGCGGATGAGGGCAGAAGGCGGATGAGGTCAGGATGAGCCGTGTTGCCATCAAGGTGTTGACGACCGTGACCGCTCCCTACGGAGGGGCGCTGTCCGCGCATGATCTGGCCGGCCGGATCGCCGATCCCGGCAGTGCCGAGCGCTGTGATCCGCTGGTTTTCGCCTTCTTCTCCGAAGTCAGCCCCAGGCTGCAGCAGGCTTTCATCGACGAGATGCATGTCGATCCGACGGCCGCGCGGCAGGTTGCTTCGCGGTTTTCCGAACTGGCGGGGTATAGCCTGCCCTTTGCCGACGAGAGCCGTTTCGCAGCCTGATCAGACGGACAGTGACATCACCGGCCGGACCGTCACACCACCGGGTTGGGCATCTCGCGATGCACCGCCTCGATCGCCTGGAGCAGGTCGGGGCTGAGGTCGATATCGGCGGCGGCGAGGATCGGGGCCAGCTGGTCGGGGCGGGAGACGCCGGGCAGGGCGGAGGCGATGCCCGGCCGGCCGAGGGTCCAGGCGACGGCCATGGTCGCCGGATGCAGGCCGTGCTCGCGGGCGAGGGCGACATAACGATCGGCGGCAGCGATGGCGCGGGCATGGCCGTAGCGGGCCTGGAAGCGCGGCGGGAAGGCGTTCAGCCGGGCCTCGGGGCCGGCACCGCCGGTGGCGCCGTATTTGCCGGTCAGCACGCCCATGGCGATGGGCGAGAAGGCGAGCATGCCGATGCCCTCGTTCACGCAGACTTCCGACATGCCGTCGTCATAGACCCGCTTCAGCAGGTGATAGACGTTCTGCAGCGACACGATTCGGGCGGTGCCGAGCGCTTCGGCCCGGGCCGCCAGACGGGTGAGGCCCCAGGGCGTCTCGTTGCTGACGCCCAGATAGCGGACCTTGCCGGCCCGCACCAGCCGGTCGAGCGCTTCGAGCTGATCGTCCATCGGCGTCACGCGGTCGGGCCAATGGGTCTGGTAGAGATCGATCACGTCGGTGCCGAGCCGTTTCAGGCTTTCCTCCACCGCGCGTTCGATATGGAAGCGGTCGAGCGCACAGAGCCCGCCGCGGATATGGCCGACGATGCCGCGGCCCGGCCCGTCGCCCGGGCCCGACACCTTGGTCGCCACGATCACCCGGTCGCGCGGCACCGTCTTCAGGAAGGCACCGAGGATGCGTTCGCTGGCACCCTGGGTCTCGGGCGTCTGGGGCACGGCATACATTTCGGCGGTGTCGAACAGGGTCACGCCGGCCTCGAAGGCCTCGGCCATGATCCGCACCGATGTCCGCTCGTCGAGCTGCGAGCCGAAGGTCATGGTGCCGAGCGAGATTTCCGAAACCAGAAGACCGCTCCGGCCGAGGCGCCGATATCGCATGAAATGCTCCGTCACGGATGGGCATGGACCGCGCCCGTTGCCGGGCGGGCGCAAGCTTGCTACAGGTGATAGGGACTGTCCACCATGCCTCCGCCGACCGGTTCCGCCGACGACGCTGCCGCATCCGTGGTCCACTCCGCCCCGCAGACCACCGTCTCGAGGAGCCCGGCATGAACGACCTGCTGACCGCCATCGGCCTCGTGCTGGTGTTCGAGGGTGCCGTCTACGCATTGTTTCCGCGCGGAATGAAGCGGATGATCGTGGCGGTGCTGGCCGAACCGGAGGATCGCCTCCGGGTGGGCGGCGCGGTGATCGCGGCCATCGGCGTCGGCCTTGTATGGTGGCTGCGCGGATAGCGCCTGCGTGCATCCGCGCTTGATCCACCCCGGCCCCCCGCCTACATCGGATCTTCGTAGCCTGCCGGCAACGTATCAGGGAGACAATCACGTGCCAGCTTCCCTTCCGCACCGGATCTTCTCGGGTCTGGCGGCGCTTACCATCGCCACCTGCGTGGCGCTCGGTGCCGGTCCGGCGGATGCGCGCCCGGCGCCCGAAAGCTTCGCCGATCTGGTAGAGAAGCTGACCCCGGCGGTGGTCAACATCTCGACCACCCAGAATGTCGAGGTGCAGGGCCCGCAGATCCCGATCCCCCAGTTTCCCCCGGGATCGCCCTTCGAAGACCTGTTCCGCGACTTCTTCGGCGACCGCAGCGGCCCGGGTGGTGGCACGCGCAAGGTGACGGCGCTGGGCTCCGGCTTCGTGATAGATGCGGGCGGCCTGGTCGTGACCAACAATCACGTCATCAAGGATGCCGACGAGATTTCGGTGATCCTGACCGACAATACCGAGCTGCCGGCGGAAGTGGTCGGTACCGACCCCAAGACCGATCTGGCCGTGCTCCGGGTGAAGTCGCCGAAGCCGCTGCCGGCCGTCGCCTGGGGCGACAGCGCGAAGTCGCGGGTGGGCGACTGGGTGATCGCGGTCGGCAACCCGTTCGGCCTGGGCGGCTCTGTCACCGCCGGCATCATCTCGGCCAGGGCCCGCGACATCAATGTCGGCCCCTTCGACGACTTCCTGCAGACCGATGCCGCCATCAACCGCGGCAATTCCGGTGGCCCGATGTTCAACATGGCCGGTGAGGTCATCGGCATCAACACCGCGATCTTCTCGCCCACCGGCGGCTCGGTCGGCATCGGCTTCGCCGTGCCGTCGGAACTGGCCCGTCCGGTGATCGAGCAGCTGGTCGAATACGGCCGCACCCGCCGCGGCTGGCTGGGCGTGCAGATCCAGCCGGTCACGCCCGACATCGCCGAAAGCCTGTCGCTGGACAAGGCCCATGGCGCGCTGGTCGCCCGCGTGATGCCCGACAGCCCCGCCGCCAAGGCCGGGATCGAGGTCGGCGACGTGGTGCTGCGCTTCGACGGCAAGGACGTGACCGAGATGCGCGAACTGCCCCGCATCGTGGCCGAGACCGAGATCAACCGCTCGGTGCCGGTCGAGGTGTGGCGCAATGGCCGCAAGATCGAGGTGAAGGTCACCGTGGGCGAGCTGGACGAGAGCGACCTCGCCCAGGCGACCGAAGAGCCCGGCCAGGAGCAGGCGCCCCAGGGCACCGGCACCAAGGTGGCGGCGCTTGGCCTGACCGTCGCCCAGGCGGATGGCGCGGTGCGCGACCGCTTCGGCCTGGGGGCCGATGTCGAGGGCGTGGTGATCACCGAGATCGACGCCAACGGGCCGGCCGACGACAAGCCGATCCGCGTCGGCGACGTGATCGTCGATATCGGCCAGCGCAAGGTGGAGAAGGTTGCCGACATCGAGGCGGCGATCAAGGAAGCCCGCGATGCCGGTCGCAAGTCGGTGCTGCTGCTGGTCCGTACCGGCGACGACAGCCGCTTCGTCGCGATCCGCCTGAAGGATTGACGACGGCGGGCCCTGCGGCCTGAAACGAACCAAGCCCCGCCCGGATCGATCCGGGCGGGGCTTTGCTTTAGAACGCCGGCGGTGCTCAGTCCGCGACCAGGAACTCGTCGCGGGCATAGCCCTGCAGGTAGAGCAGGGCGGTCAGGTCGCCGTGATTGATCCGCACCGGTGCGGCCGCGGCCACCCGCGGCTTGGCGTGATAGGCGACGCCGAGGCCCGCCTGCACGATCATCGGCAGGTCGTTGGCACCGTCGCCGACCGCCAGCGCGCCGCCGAGCCCGCCGGCCCAGAGCCCGGCATAGTGATCCAGCGCCTCGACCTTGGCATCGGCGCCCAGGATCGGCGGGATCACCCGGCCGGTCAGCCGCCCGTCCTCGATTTCAAGGACATTGGCGCGATGGTCGTCGAAGCCGCAAAGCGCTGCCACCCGGGCGGTGAAATAGGTGAACCCGCCCGAGACCAGCACCGCGCGGGCGCCCTGGCTGCGCATGGTGGCGACCAGGGTGCGGGCGCCGGGCATCAGCCGCACCCGCTCGCCAAAGGCGCGCGCCAGTACGCCGTCGGCGAGCCCGGCGAGGGTTGCAACCCGGGCGGTCAGCGCTTCGGCGAAATCCAGCTCGCCGCGCATCGCCCGCTCGGTGACTGCCGAGACCTCGGCCTTCACCCCGGCGAAATCGGCCAGCTCGTCGATGCATTCGCAGGTGATCATGGTGCTGTCCATGTCGGACACCAGCAGCCGGCGGCGGCGCGTGGGCCCGTCCGGCTGTGCCGCGGCATCCACCGGCAGCCCGGCGCCGGCAAGGGCGGCCTCTGCGGCATCGCCCACGGCGGCGGCCTCTCCCTCGGCCGCAATGTCGACGGCCACGCCGTCATGCAGCGCCGTGACCGTGCCCGTGGCATGGCCCGCGGCTTCGACCGCGCGACGCACCAGATCGATGGTGCCCTGGTCGAGCACGGTTTCGCCGCTGCCGGCCTTGACGGGATCGCCGATCAGCGTCAACACGGTTCCCATGGGATCGTCCCTTCATCCAAACACCGGGCGCATTAAAAGCGCCGGACCGCGCGGGAGCAAGCATGCAGCGGAGCAATCCGGCACCGGCCGGCGCCGGCCCCCTGATCGTGGTGATGGGCCCCACCGCCTCGGGCAAGTCGCAGCTGGCGCTCGACCTCGCCCGGGCACGCGACGGCGTGGTGATCAATGCCGATGCGATGCAGGTCTATGCCGATCTGCGGATCGTGACCGCGCGGCCCTCCGAGGTCGACGAGGCCGCCGCCCCCCACCGGCTCTATGGCGTGCGGCCGGCCGAGGCGGTGTGGTCGGCCGCCGACTGGGCGGCGGCCGCGCGGGCCGAGATTGCAGCTGCGCATGAGGCGGGACGTCTGCCGCTGATCACCGGCGGGACCGGCCTTTACATCCGTGCGCTTGTGGAGGGGCTGTCGGATCTGCCCGCGATCCCGCAGGATCTGCGCGACGAGGTCCGCGCGCTGGGCCTGGCCGGCGGCGTGCCGGCGCTGAAGGCGGCGCTGGCACCGCTCGACCCCGAGGCGGCGCAGCGGCTGGCGGACCCGCAGCGCCTGGCCCGGGCGCTGGAGGTGGTGCGTGCCACCGGCCGCAGCCTGGCGGACTGGCAGCGCGCTCATCCGCCCGCGGGCGGCCATGCGGGCCCGGTCTTCACCATCGCGCTGATGCCGGATGCCGGAACCCGCGACCGGGCGATCGCCGGCCGCTTCGTGAAGATGCTGGAGATGGGGGCGGCCGATGAAGTCGCAGCCTTCCTGGCGCGCGGGCTGGATCCGCAGGCCGTGCCGCTGATGAAGGCGGTGGGCGTGCCCGAGATCGGCGCCTGGCTGGCGGGGGAGATTTCGCGGGACGAGATGCTGGAGCGGGGCCGCGTCGCCACCCGCCAATACGCCAAGCGTCAGATGACCTGGATACGAAATCAGGCGCACATCAACCTGGGCGCGCATGAGCAATATTCGGAATGTTTGGCATCAAGAATCTTTTTGGAAATTGATCTCTTCCTGTTGACCCTGGGTCATTGAGCCGCTAGGTTCCACAGGCTCGGATCAGAGACCGGTCGAGATCCGCCTGCCCGTATGCCATGGGCAGGGCGGGACCGGGCCCCGCATCGAGGTGAGGGGCGGAACCCGCCGACGGAGATGTCCGCCGGCGGTTCTTTTTCGGCGAAGGCCGGCGGATGTCCCGCCGGTGATCCGGGCGAGGGCGGGCCCTGCGCTGCGCATGCCCCCCGAACCAGATGTTACGCGGAGCGACCGAACGATGCAGTTCACCGGTGCGGAAATTCTGATCAAAGCCCTGGCCGACCAGGGTGTGGAGGTCATTTTCGGCTATCCCGGTGGCGCGGTACTTCCGATCTATGACGCGCTCTACAAGCAGAACAGCGTGCGTCATTACCTGGTCCGCCACGAACAGGCGGCGGTCCATGCGGCGGAGGGGTATGCGCGCTCGACCGGCAAGGTCGGCGTGGTACTCGTGACCTCGGGCCCGGGGGCGACCAATGCGGTCACCGGCCTGACGGATGCGCTGATGGACAGCATTCCGATCGTCTGCCTGACCGGCCAGGTGCCGACCCATATGATCGGCAACGATGCCTTCCAGGAGGCGGATACCGTCGGCATCACCCGGCCCTGCACCAAGCACAATTATCTGATCCGCGACGTCAACGTGCTGGCGGCGAAGGTCCACGAGGCCTTCCATGTCGCGCGCTCGGGCCGCCCCGGCCCGGTCGTGATCGACCTGCCCAAGGACGTGCTGAACACGCTGGCCGCCTATACCGCCCCCGATGCCCTGCCGGCGCCGACCTACCGGCCCCAGGTCACGCCCGAACAGGCGGCGATCGAACGCGCGGTCGATCTGATGCTGAAGGCCGACCGCCCGGTGTTCTATGTCGGCGGCGGCGTGATCAATGCCGGCACCGAGGCCTGCGACAACCTGGTCCGCCTGGTGCGTGCCACCGGCTTTCCCATCACCATGACCCTGATGGGCCTCGGCGCCTATCCGGCCAGCGACCGGCAGTCGCTGGGCATGCTGGGCATGCACGGCACGCTGGAAGCCAATCTGGCGATGCATGGCAGCGATCTGATGATCAATCTGGGCGCCCGGTTCGACGACCGGGTGACCGGCCGGCTCGACGGCTTCTCGCCCGACAGCATCAAGATCCATGCCGATATCGACCCGTCTTCGATCAACAAGAACGTGGCGGTCGACCTGCCGATCGTGGGCGATGCCGGCAACACCATCCGGGCGCTGCTGGAGGTGTGGGAGCGCCGCAAGGCCGAGCATGATCCCGCGCGCATCGGCGACTGGTGGGAGAAGATCTCGGGCTGGCGGGCGCAGAACTCGCTGGGCTTCCAGAACAGCGCCCAGATCATCAAGCCGCAATACGCGATCCGCCGGCTGTGGGAGATGACCCGCGACCGCAACCCCTACATCACCACCGAGGTCGGCCAGCACCAGATGTGGGCGGCCCAGCATTTCGGCTTCGACCAGCCGAACCACTGGATGACCTCGGGCGGGCTCGGCACCATGGGCTATGGCCTGCCGGCGGCGATGGGCGTGCAGGTGGCGCATCCCGATGCGCTGGTGATCGACATCGCCGGCGAAGCCTCGACGATGATGAACATCCAGGAGCTGTCGAGCCTGATCCAGCATCGGTTGCCGGTGAAGGTGTTCATCCTGAACAACGAATGGATGGGCATGGTCCGCCAGTGGCAGGAGCTGTTCCATGGCGGCCGCTATTCCGAAAGCTATTCGGCGGCGCTGCCCGATTTCGTGAAGCTGGCCGAGGCCTTCGGTGCCAAGGGGCTGCGCGCCCATTCGCCCGACGATCTCGACGATGTGATCCGCGAGATGCTGGCCCATGACGGGCCGGTGGTGGTCGATGTCCGCGTCGACAAGGGCGAGAACGTCTATCCGATGATCCCGGCCGGTGCCGCGCATCACGAGATCATCCTGGGCCCCGGCCAGGAGCTGGACGCCTGCAAGAGCGAGGACGGCATGGTACTGGTCTGAGCTGCGGGCGGCACCGCAGCGGCCACGCCAGTTCCCGGCAGGCTTCGAACAGGCCTGCCGCCTTCTTCCGTCCGGGTTAAGACCGGCTCCAGGCGCGAGACAGCTTCCCATGGTCATCAAGAACGAACCCATCACCCAGCACACGATCTCGGTGCTGGTCGACAACGAAAGCGGCGTGCTCGCCCGCGTCATCGGCCTGTTCTCGGGCCGCGGCTACAACATCGACAGCCTGACGGTGGCCGAGGTGAACGAGGCGCGCACCCGCTCGCGCATTACCATCGTCACCTCGGGCACGCCGATGATCATCGAGCAGATCAAGGCGCAGCTCACCCGGCTGGTGCCGGTGCATGCGGTGACCGACCTGACCCAGAGCGGGCCTTTCGTCGGCCGCGAGCTGGCGCTGGTCAAGGTCGCTTGCACGGGGGATCGCCGGGTCGAGTCGCTGCGCATCGCCGATATCTTCCGCGCCCGGGTGGTCGACAGCACCCATGAAAGCTTCATCTTCGAGATGACCGGTTCGACCGAGAAGATCGAGGCCTTCATCAACCTGATGCGGCCGCTGGGGCTGGCGGATGTGGCGCGCACCGGCATCGCGGCCCTGTCGCGCGGGGCGGCCCCGCTCGCCTCCGAGCGCGGGCGCGTCTGATCCGACCGGCTTTCGGGCCTTGGGGAGACCCCGGGTCCACCATTCGACACCTTAGGTCCATATGGCGTCGTGCGTGGTCGAAATTGATCGCGAGGCGTGCGACGACAAGGTCAAGGGCGGCGGGATGCAGAACAGGCCGCCCATTGACATCATCAGAGGAAGCAACCGAACCATGCGCGTCTACTACGATCGCGATGCCGACCTGAACCTGATCAAGACCAAGACGGTTGCGATCATCGGCTATGGCAGCCAGGGCCATGCCCATGCGGCAAACCTCCGCGACAGCGGCATCAACGTGATCGTGGGCCTGCGTGCGGGCTCCGCGACCCGTGCCAAGGCCGAGGGCGCCGGCTTCGCCGTCCACACCCCCGACGAGGCCGCGAAGCTGGCCGACGTGGTGATGGTGCTCACCCCGGACGAGCTGCATGCCGAGCTCTACGAGCAGGATCTGCGCGACAATCTGAAGGAGGGCGCCGCCCTTGTCGTCGCCCATGGTCTGTCGATCCATTTCGGTCTGATCCAGCCGCGCGCCGATATCGACGTGTTCATGATCGCGCCGAAGGGCCCCGGCCACACGGTGCGCAGCGAATACCTGAAGGGCGGCGGCGTGCCGAGCCTGGTGGCCGTGGCGCAGGACGTGTCGGGCAATGCGCTCGAGACCGCGCTCTCCTATGCCTGCGGCCTGGGTGCCGGCCGCGCCGGCATCATCGAGACCACCTTCAAGGAAGAGTGCGAGACCGACCTGTTCGGTGAGCAGGCCGTGCTCTGCGGCGGCGTGACCCACCTGATCACCGCCGGCTTCGAGACCCTGGTCGAGGCGGGCTATGCCCCCGAGATGGCCTATTTCGAGTGCCTGCACGAGATGAAGCTGATCGTCGACCTCATGTATGAGGGCGGCATCGCCAACATGCGCTACTCGATCTCGAACACCGCCGAATACGGCGACTACGTGTCGGGTCCGCGGGTCATCACCCCGGCCGTGAAGGCCGAGATGAAGAAGATCCTGGAAGACATCCAGGGCGGCCGCTTCACCCGCGACTGGGTGCTGGAGAACGCCGCCCGTCAGTCGAGCTTCAAGGCCATGCGTCGCCGCAATGCCGAGCACCAGATCGAAGAGATCGGTGAGAAGCTGCGCGCCATGATGCCCTGGATCGCGGCTAACCGCCTGGTCGACAAGACCAAGAACTGATCTGATCCTTCCGGACCGGATGCAGACGGGCGGCATGCCACAAGGGCATGCCGCCCGTCTGCCGTTTCCGGCCCCGGAACCTGCGGCCGCTCTACCGGTTATGAGACGGGTGCAGGAACGGAGGCAGAGAATGACGGCAGAGGACGGCCGGACCGGCACGCTGCGCGGCCAGGCCGAAAGCGGGCTCGATCCGGATGGCGCACCGGCCGAGCACGAGGCCCGGGGCCGCCACGCCCGGGGGCCGGACGAGATGCCGATGCGGGGCTGGAAGGATGTCCTCTGGCGCACCGTCCGGCAGGTGATCGAGGATCGGGTGGAGGCCGTGGCGGCGGGCGTCGCCTTCTATACCCTGCTCGCCATCTTCCCGGGCATCACCGCGCTGATCTCGATCTATGGCCTGTTCGCTGATCCGGCGGCGGTGGTGGAGCATATGACCCTGCTGGGCGATGTGCTGCCCGCCGGCCCCGTGCAGCTGATGTCCGAGCAGATGCTGCGGGTCTCCCGCCAGCCCCAGGGGCAGCTGGGCTTCGGGGCGCTGTTCAGCCTCGCCATTGCCCTCTGGAGCGCCAATCAGGGCATGAAGGCGATGTTCGATGCGCTCGACGTCGCCTATGGCGAGCGGCAGTCGCGCTCTTTCGTGGTCTTCACCGCCGTCACGCTGGGGTTCACCCTTGCGGCCATCCTGTCGACGGCGCTGGTGCTGGCGGCCCTTGCCCTGTTGCCGGTGGCGCTGGATGTGCTGCCGCTCGGCACCTCGGCCGAACAGCTGCTCGATATCGGCCGCTGGCCCCTGCTGGTGCTGATCGTGGTGCTGGGCACCAGCGTGCTCTATCGCTATGCCCCGAGCCGCAGAACCGCCCACTGGCGTTGGGTCACCCCCGGCGGCTGTCTGGCGGCCGTGGTCTGGCTGATCGCCTCCATGGCCTTCTCCTGGTATGTGGCCAACCTTGCCGGCTATGACCGCATGTATGGACCATTGGGGGCGGTGGTGGTGTTCATGACCTGGATCTGGATCTCGGTCATGATCGTGCTGGTCGGCGCCGAACTGAATGCCGAACTGGAACACCAGACCGCCTGCGACTCGACCGAAGGCCAGCCCAAGCCTATGGGGCACCGCGGGGCCTATGTCGCCGATACCCTGGGCAAGCTGCCCTGAGACCCGCCCCAGGGTGCGGGCGGCCATCAGAAGCCCGCCCCGGGCTCTTCCAGATAGACCTGCTCCTCCGGCGTCGAGACCCGGCCCAGCACCTCGTTGCGATGGGGATAGCGGCCGAAGCGTTCCAGCACCGCCAGATGACGCCGTTCCCAGTCGAGCGCATCGGCATCGCCCAGTGCCGTGAACAGGGCCATCGCCTGAACATGCACGCTCAGGCTCTCGGAATGCTCGAAGGGCAGATAGAGGAACTTGCGCTCGGTGACGGTGAGCTTCAGATCGTGGCCGCCGGCAACCGCTTCCTGGGCCAGGGCCAGCGCCATGCCGTCGGCGGCGAAGGCGTCCGGCGTGCCGCGGTGGATGTGGCGCGAGAACTGGTCGAGCACCAGGATTTCCGCCAGCCGGCCGCGGGGCGTGCTGCGCCAGGGGGCGCAACAACCGCGGCGGGCGGCGGCCAGAACCCGGCCGAAGCGATCGCCGATCACCTCGTCCAGGCGCTCGCCGGCGCCGAACCAGTCGCTGGGGCCGAGTTCGCCGAACCAGTAGTCCAGCACGCGGTCGAGTGTGGCGCCGTCGGCGATCACGGCTTCTTCGGCGCGCAGCGCCGTGGCGAGGTCGGTGAGCATGGGGGCGGGCTCCGGAGGGGGAGGGGAATGTCATCCATCGTCTCGCGAAACCCGCCCGGGCTCAACCGTCGACACTTGGCCGGCGTCGACAACCGACCGGATCAATGGGTGAGG